>CAVXII010000007.1:0-290243 GCA_963761785.1 uncultured Cytophagales bacterium | reverse complement strand
TCAACCAACAGTTTGCCTTCGGTAGGCTCTAAAAACGCGTTTTTTTCTTCTAGCTGTCTTTGCATTTCATCCATACTCTCACCGACGATGGAAGCACTAAACGCATGAGCGCGAACCAGCATCCGTACGTAAGCGCCTGGCTCGCTGCGTCGAGTGAGTTTCCTTAATGCACCCATGTAGTCATCGCGATATGCGGTAGGAATGATGATTTTCGCCTGGTTAGCGGTGACCAACTCGGCGTTCATCATCACACGGGCGACCCGTCCGTTTCCATCCAAAAACGGATGCACCTCACTGATAACGAACATCATATAAGCCGCCCTGGCAAAGGGGTGGCGCAGTGTTTGGTAAAAGTCAAAACTCTTGATAAGCGTTCCTTTCACTAACGCACGCGCTACGAAGGCGGTCTGACCGGCAAAGTTATCTTGATCCTTAAACAACCCCGGATGCTTGTCTGCTCTAGCCGACAACAGCACACGGTGTCGATATTTTAATACGTTAATTAGCTCCTCCGGAGATGTTGGAACAATCTTCATTTCTTGCTGATTGGCAACGAGTTGGTACGTACCCAGCATGTCATGGGAGTCCTCGTTTCGGGCCGGAAGCGGGTGCTGCGTCTCAACAATTTGCTTTGCTTCCGCTATCTCAAAGCGCGTTCCTTCAATATAATTAGAAAAGTAGCTTTCGAAGAACGCAAAGCTCCTAAACGCCGGGTAGCTGATCTGCTCATTCTTTCGGTACCTGAATTCCTGCTGGTGGAGTTCCTGAAATAACGTTTCAAAAAGCGCTAGCCGGGCTGGGTCGTAGGGAACTCCGAAAGCGCGGGCCGCGGCCACCGGTGAAGTTAGTATCTTGGACGAATGGGTAGCCAGGAGTGCGCTGATCACTTTATCAAGCTTCGAAAACTCTTTTTCCATTGTCAACTCCTCAGCAATAAGTCGAGCCCGATCCCTGACTTTGTTTAGTTCTTGTTCTCCGTTCACCCGAACGATTTGCTCCAATCGTTCCTCAATCTCTGGAAAGGGCAGAATTTTTGAATTTGGGCCTGGTTTCCGGGACGATTGATAGTTTTCCAGTAAAGCTCTTTCTCGTTGAGAAGCGTAAAGTTCTCCGGACACCGGATTATCTCCGGCAATAGGGCCGCTTCCCTCCAAGAGGCGAAGGGTGATGCCCGGCAATGTCGCTTTACGGGTATACTTATACGTCAAGAACAACTGCCCGGTAGCTGTAGGCTGAAATTCTAATGCTGACCGATGACTTAAGACTGCGCCAGGATATAGGTGACCTAAAATGGCAAACAAGTTCCTCCGCACAATTGTCTCCGGGAACTCATTTAGGTTAGCCGTGTAGAGTCGCGGGGCTATTTTTTTGATCTTACCCTCCCTTTCTAGCTTTGAAAGCTGTTTAGAAACAGTTGTATCTGAAGAGCTGTAGATGACTTCTTGCAGGTGCATCGGTAAAATATTTTCCATTAAAAGTAGTTTACTCCCTCAAATTGGAAAATATTTTCTACTAAATCCGATGAAACAGAAAATATTTTCTACTAAAACGGAAATAGTACCATCCCCTGCTTGCTACAAGACCGTTAAGCCTTGTAATACTCTACCAAACTTCCGTCAAAGTCAGCGACGCGCGTTACCAAGGCCTGCCGTTCGGCTTCCGTGTAGGCCGTGAAGGAACGAGCCAGATCGATCTTCTCGCGCAGCATATCGGCGTGGTCGGCCCCGGTGATTAGCACGCTGACGGGCAGCGACCACACGAAGTGCAGGGCTTCCCGAACGCTGAGCACCTGGGGCACGATGCGGGGTTTATCTCCGCCACTGAAGTGCCGGGTGCCGCCGAAAAATCCGCCGTTGGCCAGCGTTTTCATCGCCAGGGAAGCGATATTTTTCTCCACCAGCCGGGGCAGCACGTTGTTGATAAAACTTTTGTAGTTGGGATCAAAGGCGTTGATGGGCATCTGGCAGGTTTCCATCACGTCGGTGCTGTCGAGCATAGCCAGATGCGCGTGATAGTCGGTGTGTCCGGTGAACCCAATGTGGCGCACCGTGCCGCGGGACTGGGCCTCCAGCACCACCTCCAGCACGCCTTCGTCGATGCGGCCCTGCACGTCGTCGGGACTGGTGATCGCGTGCACCTGCCACAGGTCCAGGTAGTCGGTGTTGAGCCGACGCAGCGATTCTTCCAGGTGCTGCCGGGCGCGTTGTGCGGTGCGGGCGGTGGTTTTGGTCATGATGTAGGCCACGTCGCGGTAGTTTGGACTCAGAAACTTGCCGTAGCGCCGTTCGCCTTCGCCATTACCGTACATTTCGGCATTGTCAAAAAAACGAATGCCCCCTTCCAGGGCCGCCTCGATGGTGCGCTGCGCTTCGGCCTCGTCCATGCGAGCAATGTGCGCTCCGCCCAGTCCGAGCATGGTCACCGACTGCCTGGTTTTGCCCAGCCGCCGCTGGGGCAGCAGTTCGCCCAGCCGATCACGGGTCAGCGCGGTGGCGGCAGGCACACCCCCGGCAGCAATATCGGCGAAAGTAGTGGAATGGCCCGCCACGGGCAGCATCAGGCCGGTGGTCAGGCCCGCTAGTGATTTTAGAAATTCGCGGCGGTCGGAGTGTTCAGCTTCGTTCAAGGCGAGTGGGGTTTTGTTTTTCTAAGCCAGCGGTTCGTTCGTCTGGCTTCCAGGGCCAGTGTACGCAGGTGGCGATGGTAGGAAACACCACTAGATCGGCCGTGCCCTTAAGCACCAGAGTGGTCACGGCACAATCCGACCAGCGCTCTTTCACGGCAGCAAGCGTTTGTCCGCTTACCGCCACGTCGTCAACCAGCAGAATCCGATCGCCGGGATCGAAGTAGGGCAGTTCGGCATCCAGCCACTGCGGACGTTCGTAGGCCGGTTGATTATCGTCGTTCCGGTAGTTCACCCACACAATAGACAATTCTCGCTGCAACTGGTGCGCAATCAGACTGGCGGGCACCACGCCGCCCCGACCTATCCCGACCACGCGATCAACTTCCGGAAGCGAAAATTCTCGCAGCGCCTCGCTGACGGCGGCAAACGACAAACTGACTTTATTGTCCATCGGGGCGGCCTGGCCGATAGAGCAATCCCAGTACGTTGATCAACCCCAGCAGCAGGATGCCAGGCAGGGCAACACTTATCGAGGTGAAAAAGTAGTTTAAAGGTTCGATTTGGCTCAGAAAGGGAAGCAGGGTGAGCACGATCAGGGATACCGTCTTGGTAAACAGAAAAGCCAACGGGGCGGCCACCCAGCCCAGGGTGGAAGCGCGCAGTAACTGACCGGCAACCAGCGTGAAGACGATGAGTTCTATGGTGAGCAAAATCAGCATCGGCCCTTGGGGCAGGCCCGTGACCAGAAAGCTAAGCACGGGACCCGCCGTGGCCACGATGAGGCCCACCGATGGAGAATACCGAAGCAGCGCAACGAGCGGAACTACAAACAGCGGGAGCAAAACAGCGCCCATGGGAGTGCCCTGATGGGGCGGAATCAGGTGGACAAGCCAGGGCAGCACGCTGGCAACAACCAACAGGATAGCCGTTGCCCTGAGCGGAACGGCGCGGAAGGGTTGGGAAACGGAGTAGTGCATAGGAATAGGTTGTGTCGTGATACAGAAAACAGCGCTTACCGGCTTAAGATAATATATTATAAGCACGGACAAAACCCTGATGGACACAAAATTTTTGCGCTAGTCCAGGTTATTTTCGTCATTAGAGTTTTCCGGCTACTATTAAGTAACTGCATTTTGTGAGTTATTTTTCTTAGGTTGCCGCAATGCCTGGTCTCACCATTGAGGCACACTACCAACGAAAGTTCTGGTTACTAACCCCTTCTTATGCCGCAAAAATCAAGCCTTTACCAAGCCAATAGCACCATCAGTGGGGCGCTCACCAGCTTTTTGATGCTGGTCACCCTGTTTTCCTACGCGCAATCCGACAGCAAAGATAGCGTTCGATGGCAACATTACACGACCGAGAACGGTGACTTGCCCGTGCCCAACCCGGGCGAACAGCAGACCGCTTCGCTGGTGGTGGATATCGACCGAGACAGTATCACCGACTTTGTGATCACCGAGCGCACCAGCGCTCCCGCGGTGGTGTGGTACAAGAAAAACGGCCAAAAGTGGGATCGCTACATCGTCGAGGATGAGGCGCTGCGCATCGAGGCCGGGTCGGCCCACCACGATATCGACGGGGACGGCGACCAGGACCTGGTGTTTGCTGGTGAAAGCCAGAGCAACGAAGTGTGGTGGTGGGAAAACCCGTATCCTGACTACGCCCCCGATCAACCCTGGGAGCGCCACACCATCAAGAAGTCGGGAGCCAACAAACACCACGACCAACTGTTTGGCGACTTCAACGGCGACGGACAAGCCGAACTGGCCTTCTGGAACCAGCAGGCCCAAACCCTCTTCGTGGCCGAAATCCCCGATGATCCTAAAAACACCGACGAATGGGAACGCACAACCGTCTATCGCTATGGCACCGACAGCCAGATGGAGCAGTTGGGCCAGGAAGGATATCCCGACTGGAAAGACATTAACGAGCACGAGGGCCTGGTCAAAATCGACGTTGACGGTGATGGGGTTGAAGATATGGTGGGCGGAGGCCGCTGGTTCAAGCACAACCCGGGGGGCGGTTACACCGAAAATATCATCGACGCCAGTTACGTCTTCACCCGCTCGGCGGTAGGGCAGTTTATCGAGGGCGGCCGCCCCGAGGTGGTGCTGGTGGTCGGTGACGGTGTGGCTCCCATGATGCTCTATGAATGGCAAGACGGCACCTGGATTGCTCGCAAACTGATCGACCAACTCAACAACGGGCATACCATCGACGTGCTGGACTTCAATGGCGACGGCCATCTGGACATTTTTAGTGCCGAGATGCGCTTTGGGGAGGGCAACCCTGACGCAAAAATTCGGATCATGCTGGGCAACGGGCAAGGCAATTTCACCGAGACCGTGGTGGCCGAGGGCTACGGAGTGCACGAGGGGCGCATCATGGACCTGGACGGGGACGGAGACTACGACGTGCTGGGCAAACCCTACAGCTGGAAAACGCCCCGGCTGGACATCTGGCTGCAAGAATAAATGAAAAACCTCGCTTCCTCTTTTGATCGCCAAATCGCCTGTCCCCGGGCTGGTATACCTGCCATATTGCATTGCGCGCGTACCGCTCTGATCGCCGTAGCATTCTTCTTCCTGGCTTGTAATCATCAGCCAGAGCCAACGGTTCCGGTCATCACGCTGTGGTACGGTGACGAGCAATACTTCGGCACTCCGGGCACGGCGCAGCGGTGGATCAACGTGCTGGGCACTACGCAGTCCAAGCAGGGACTGGCCCAACTCAGCTACCAACTCAATGAAGGTCCGGCGCAAGCGCTCAGCATCGGTGTCGACGATCGGCGGCTGGCCCGGGCGGGCGATTTCAACGTTGAGATTCACCGCGACTCGTTGCGTATCGGTGAGAATCAGGTAGTCATCACCACGGTGGACTCGACCGGGGCTACGGCTACTCGCCCCGTCCTGGTACACTACGACCAGCCCCGGACCTGGCCCCTGCCCTACTCCGTCGTTTGGGATGAAGTGGATACGATGCAACGGGCCGTACAAATAGTGGACGGGCACTGGCAACAGGTGCCAGGGGGCATTCGTACCGTGGCCCCGTATTATGACCGGGACATTGCTTTTGGTGATACCTCGTGGACAGATTACGAGGTGAGTACTTCGGTTATTTATCACAGCTTTACCCCACCCCGCTCCGGTCCACCTACCTTTGGAGTGAGTCACGCGGCCATTGCCACCCGCTGGCCTGGCCACGACTTCGACAAGCGACAACCTCACGTGAAGTGGTTTCCGCTGGGCGCAACCGCTGAATTTCGGCTCACCGATAACCTGGACAGTTGCCGTTGGAGGGTGTTCGAACGGGCAGTCGCTTTACGTTGAGGACAGCACTAAAATCAGAACGGTCACGCTGGGAACCCGTTACCGACTAAAGCACCGCGTGCGCAGTCTGGACAGTCTTCGTACGCTCTATCAGGTGAAATGTTGGCCGGACGGTGAAACTGAACCAGCCGACTGGGATATAGAAGCGGTGGAAGAATCAGCGGCCAACATTAATGCTGGCAGTGCGATGATACTGGCGCACAACACCGATGTTACGTTCGGTGACATTCAAGTGGTGGCGGTGGAATAGAGAATTTTTTAAAGCTCGGAAGGGACTAACCCCGGCAGCAAAATTATGCGGAGGAGCTTTAGACAGTTAAAGGGCCGGGCACAGGGAAAAGCGCCACGAAAGGGAGGGGAAGGATAAAAAAACAAGGAAGACCCCGTTGTTGAGCCTTCCTTCATTTTCCTTCGGGCGATTGTTAAGCCGCCACAAAGTCGCCGTCGCGTACCTCACCGAGGTAGCTAACGTTTTTAAAGCGGGAGTAGCGGTCCATCAGGGCCATCACTTCGCGCTTGGTGCGGCGACTAATTTTGATCGGATGATGATCACCGTACTTGGGTTTGACGGCGATGTAGAAACCATCTTTTAATTTTACCTTTCGTGTGATTGGTCTTGCCATAGGGATTAAAATTGGTTAAACGAAACAACGGGTCCGAGACACTCTCGGCCCATAAATTTATTGTTGCACGCGGCGCACCTCGGTGGCCTGCGGGCCTTTCTTGCCCTCGGATAATTCGTAGGTGACCTCATCGTCTTTCTCAATATACTCCAGCGCACCGGAGATGTGCACGAAAACGTCTTCGCCGGTTTCATCGGAGGTGATAAAGCCGAAGCCTTTGCTTTCGTTGAAGAATTTTACTTTGCCAGTCTGGTTCATGGAAGTGCTCAATGAGGAAGTGCGGAAAACGGAAGGGAAACCATCAACATTTTAAAAGCAGCGTGAATAACGCGTATCCCCTATTTTTAGGGCAAAGATAGGTATTTTTGCTGAGAATTGGAAATATTTTCGTAATTGGCCCGCGCCATAATCCCCTCCTTTATGAAGAAACTGATTCTACTGCTACTTTCACTGTCGCCAAATTCGTGGGCGGTGGCGCAGTCTGATATAACTGACTACGAACAAAAGATTGCTCGGTACCAGCAGCAACTCAATGCGGAGTACGCCGACCCGGCCACCTCACCCCTGCTGCCCCAGGATCTTGCGGATTTTGCGGGCCTTCCCTTCTACCCCATTGATCCGCTGTTTCGGGTGACGGCCCGCTTCGTACGCACACCGGGTTCGCCTCCCTTCGCTATGCCCACCTCCACTCCGCGCCGAACCATCTACGAGCGCTACGGGGTGGCCCGCTTCACGCTAGATAGCGTCGCTTACCAGCTTCCAATCTACCAGAGTCACGAACTGCGCACCACCGAAAATTACCGCGATCATCTGTTTCTGCCCTTCACCGACCTGACCAGCGGCGATGAAACCTACGGTGGAGGCCGTTACCTGGAACTTACTATTCCTCAGGGAGATACAATTGTCATTGACTTTAATAAAGCCTACCATCCCTACTGCTCCTACAATCCCAAATATGCGTGTCCGATCCCGCCGGGGGAGAATAACTTGCCGGTAGCGATTCGGGCGGGGGTGCGGTTGGGGGAAGATCATTAGACCGAAAAACGGAGCAAACCGTTTTTGTAAAATAATTGAATACATCACGTGCGTAGGTCTGCTCGCCGAATGCGTTTAAACAGGCTGCCCCGTGCATAGCATTTGTCCTGCCGGGGGCAAAAGCTTCTTATGCTTCCCCAACGAAAACGCACTCGGTTAGAAGGTATTGACTACAGCTCGGATCAGCGCTATTTTATCACCTGCTGCGTGAAGCATATGCGGCACTCCTTCGGCCAAGTGGTGGATGGCCAGATGCGGTTAAATGATTATGGTGCGATTGCCGATGCGCAATGGCTTTTGCTCGCTGAGCAATATCCTTATGTGATATTGCACGCGCATTTCATTATGCATTCCATGCCGGGCCAAACCACATGCACGGGATTTTGGAGATCGATTCTGAGCGGGTGGGATCTGCATCGCGCGAGCCACCCGCCTCGAAGATGAAAATCAAATCCCTATGCGAATTGATGGAAGCTTATAAAACCACCGCTTCCAAGAAGATTCATCTCGCCGGTGATCCAAATTTTGTCTGGCAATCGTTGCCTGGCACCGCTCCTTTTATGATCATATCATTCGGGACGCCAAAGCCTATCATAATACACGGCCTTTTCATAAAAAAGAGAGATTAGCAAAAAGCTGTTATTTTGGTGATCCACCATCAAAATACACTGCTATACTAAGCTCTCTAAAAAACGGTGGCTTTCGTAAGCCTGAAAGCTTAATACTCTAATTGGCACGTTCAATCGCGCGGCGAACCGTCAAAAACAAGAGCCAAGGCCGCCGCCTTTAGGTTAGCAACATAGTAAAAATCTAAGAAAGTAGTAGTTGCTGTTGGGGTGTGAATATGTGGGTAACTCGAAAGAGTTATCCATATATTCACAGCCACTAAAAGCAAACTAGCTTGGGTGACCTACGGCCGTCGCTAAGTGAGCCTTATGCGCCGATTCAGTACCCAAGCTGGTTTTATCAGGATCAGCTTCAAGTAGAAATTTGGGATTAAGACCCAGTAGTAAGGCTTTGAAAATATCCTGATTTGTTGTTTTACTTAATTTCAAAGTTATGCAGTTTTCTTTTTATGTAGGTATTGATGTGAGCAAAAACTCGCTGGACTTCGCTGTCAGGGATCAACAACAGGTTCTGTTTCATACCTCAGTGGAGAATAATGAAGCGGGATTAAAGCAGTTTAAAACACAGTGTCAAAGCAGTAAAATTGATCTTACTGAGAGTCTATTCTGCTGTGAGCATACGGGCATTTACAGTCAAGTGCTGCTCACTTTTGCCACTCAGCACAATATCGCCTTTTGGTTAGAATCCTCTATGCGTATCAAACGCTCTATGGGACTACAGCGGGGGAAGAGCGCCCGGCGCCCGGCGATAAAGTAGACGCTATTCGTATTGCTGAATACGTTTACCGTCATGCGGATCAGGCCGTTCTCTGGCAGCCTGAGCGAAGAGTGCTGACTCATTTGAAGCAGTTGGTTGCCATGCGTAAGCGTTTTATCACTACCAAACATGCCTTGAATGTCCCCATCAAGGAGGCAGGCCCCTTTCAAGACAAGAAGCTACAAAAAGAACTACAAAAGCTTAATCAAAAGCCCGTAGAGGCATTAGACAAACAAATTAAGGAAGTAGAAAAGAAGATCAGAATCTTGATCAAAGAAGATGATATGCTAGCTCGTCTGTTTGAAATAGTCACTTCGGTGGATGGAGTTGGCGAAGTAGTCTTCTTTGCCCACTAATCAGTTAAGTGATGAGCAGTTGCTTGACTTGGATGACAAGCAGAAAGAAGGTATTATTAACGGAAAAACATCTGTTTTCACCCCTCCTAATGATTGTCCTTTTGCTAGATTTGATCAAAATGCGCGATCTACCAATCGTAGTGGGTCTGATTTTTTCCGTGCTACCAACACGTTATTCGTTCGGAATGGACCAGAGCCTGATTGTGATTGCCAGATAGCTTTCCCTACTACCAACACCAGCTACCGATTTGTTTTTGGCACCACCAACCGTATGCGCAACTTGCTTGATCGTACTGATATTCGTGGTTTTGGCGGAACCGTACTTCGGCGAGTTGTTGCTAGCGGTGGTAGCGCTGGCAGCTATGTACTGCTTGGATCAGGTAGGGTGGGGTTTCGATTTGGTGCAAATTATGGAAGCTGCAACGAGGCTGCCAGGGACCTTGTCTTGAGCCGTATCCCTCGCCAGTAGAGAATAGGCTTATCCGCACTCAGAACTACAGTATATCCTGCTTCAAGAAAAGTCAAAAAGCTCGACGAGTTTCGTCGAGCTTTTTGTGTTAGAAGGCAGTTTTTCTCTTCATAGGGTTCGTTAACATAAATGAGTCGCAGAGCATAAACGGGAGAATTTTACGGTAGCAGAGAACGCCCCCCAGCAAGTTCCAATGTTAGCATTCAGCACACGGTGCCCCGCCCCGCTCACCAATTTGCAATGGAAGAAGGTTTTCCGGTAGCAAACGGACAAAGATGGGTCACCGTGATGCGGCGTTAAGCTTCCTACTTGCCATTACCTATCGTATAATTCGTCCTTTTATGCTGAGCGACGCAATCTCAGAAAAGTACAGCGGGTGAAAAGAGAAATAGAGAAGAAATACTGGTCTAAATCTGTAGAGTAATTTCAGGGAATGACCGATGTGTATGCTTAGTCAATAATAGGCAAACCATTGCCAATCATTTTATAACTTCAAACGCTTAAACAGTCTCTCTGGCAATAAGGTGATCACAATCATGATCGGTCGCCAGAACCACTTGCTGTAGACTACATCCTTCTTTGACTTGACGGCCTGAAATAGGTCTTCGGCGGTCGCTGATGGTTGTGCGGTTAGAAGGGGCGGCAAGTCTAAGTCTTCGGTCATACTTGTGGCAACGAAGCCCGGCTTCATAGTGATCACCGATACCCCGTAAGCGTGCATTCTATTACGTAAACCGGACAAGTAGGCCGAAAATCCGGCTTTCGCGCTGCCGTATAAGTAGTTGCTACCCCGGCCCCGGTCGCCCGCCACCGAACTGACTCCAACAATGGTTCCTGCCTTCTTTATAGCAAAATCTTCGGCGACCACGTTCAGTATTGATACCGCTCCCGTGTAATTAGTGTCAAGAATAGCGTGCGCCTCTGCCCAGTCCTTCTCTCCTTTCGCCTGATCGCCTAAGTAGCCAAATACTGTAATTACCACCGCCGGAGCTGGCGCTAGCTGGCGATAAAATTCAGCGTGCGTATCAAACTGCGTAGCATCGAAGGCCATGATTTGCACCGTCACCTGGTAGCGAATCCGTAGATCGCTGGCTAAGATTTCTAGTTGTGTCGGATCTCGAGCGGCCAGCTGCAGGTTATAGGATGCCTTCGCGAATCGCCGGGCCACCGCTTGCGCGATGTCGGAAGTTGAACCTAGAATTAGTACCGTGCCCATGAATTATCAAGCAATGATTGAACGCCAAAGCTAAAAACTATCCGCATATATAAAAACAGCGCACCCGCCACAAAAACCCGGATAGTTAGAAAGACATCAAGGTAAACGCAAACGTCTTCCCAAAACTTAACCAAATCGTAACATCAGTAACGATTCAGTAACACAACGATAAAACTACGGTAACTCATCTCTTCTGGGTCGAAGGTACTTTTGAGCAAAATTATTCACGCTTAAACAAACCTCACAATCTATGAAAAAGTACTACGCGCTGACGTTAGGTCTGCTACTAACGACCTATTCGGCCCACTGCCAATTTTTCTTCGACGTGGAAGT
Organism: uncultured Cytophagales bacterium; assembly: GCA_963761785.1. GTDB lineage: Bacteria > Bacteroidota > Bacteroidia > Cytophagales > Cyclobacteriaceae > Tunicatimonas. The sequence goes on along the minus strand of CAVXII010000007.1, from coordinate 278,870 downwards.
CGACACCGTCTGGTATCCCGACTCGGTGATCATGCCCCCGTCCCCGCTGAAGCACCAGATTCTTTTTATCGGACAAACCGATACCGTACAAACCACCGCTACCTACGGCAACCCTGCGGGTTCGACGCTGGCCAAGCAGTGGCACGATTTCATTGGCTTCACCCCTGATACAGATAGTGACGACCTGGGTTGGATTTCGGTAAACCATGAAATGATCACTGACGATGACAATATCGGTGACGGTGGGGGAATGACCGTTTTCAAGGTGAAACGAGACCCGGCCACTGATACGCTTATTATCGTGGACCAAACGCTCTCTGATGGACGCCACGGTAAGTACTTTAACGTGGACTTTGCCAACACCGTAGGTGAAACCGGTATGAACTGCGGGGGAATTACTTCGCCCGTGGACGGACGTATCTGGACCGCCGAAGAGTGGTACCGAGGCGCGAACAATAGCATTGCCTTCACCGACGCCGAAGGCCGTCCGGTAGGAGTACGCGATACCTCAGACTTCACCATCACCACCGACATCCCCGGTGAGTTCGCCGGAAAAACCATCGAGAAGTTCCAGAACTTTAACTGGATGGTAGAGATTGACCCCCGCGAAGCGGTGGCCATCCGCAAGCAGTACAACTGGGGGCGCCAGGCCTTTGAGGGCGGCGTGATTATGCCCGATAACCAAACCGTGTATACCGGCGAAGACGGCACTCCCGGGCTGTTCTCTAAGTTCGTTGCCGATACTCCCGGTGACTTCACCAAAGGAACCCTCTACGTATATAAGCACGATGCCGAAGGCGAAGATGGTCCCTGGGTAAAAATGGACAACAAATCGTTGGACGAGATGCTGTTCATCGGTGACTCAGCGTTTTCCCGCGGTGCCACCATGTTCAACCGTATTGAGTGGGTGGCCCAGTACGACGGCAAGGTATACTTCGCTGAAACCGGCCGCGACAACCCCGGCAGCCGACTGTCCCGCGGTGCTGAGAGCGGCGGGGTGCTGGATTACCACTGGCTGGAGCCCGTGCGCATGCGTCATCCTAAGCTGGAAGCTAAAACCGACGACCAGGTACTGGACTTTGTACTGGGCGGATTCTTCGAAGACTACTACGGACGCGTGAACGTGTTTGATCCCGCTACCGGCGAGGTGGATATGTATTTGGAGGGCGGCCCTTACTTTGATGAGTCTCCTGAAGTGGGAGCGTATCCCGACAAGCACCTGAGTAATCCTGACGGACTCAACGTGATGGAAGTGAACGGACAGCCCTACATGGTGATCTGTGAAGACCTGAACGGCACCTCTAATGGACGCGTTCCGGCGGGCATCAGCAACCGCACCTGCGAGGCCTGGATCCTGGATATGTCGATCGCGCATCCCACCGTAGACGACCTGATCCGCATCTCTATCGTTCCGGTAGGAGCGGAAGTAACGGGTGCACAGCCTACTCCCGACGGAAAGACGTTGCTACTCAACGCGCAGCACCCTTCGGAAGACAATCCCTTCCCCTACAACAACTCGCTTACCTACGCCATCACCGGCTGGGACGACGTGATTGCCGCCATCACCGATGCAAAGAGCAACGTGACGGAAGTGGAAGGACTGAAATTCTGGGCGGATCACGTGCAGCGTATCCTAGTAACCAGCGAGCCGGTCGACATGGCGATCTACGATATCACCGGTCAGCGCATCCGCGTTACGCGCAACGTGCAGGAGGTTGACGTGCAGGATCTGCGTTCCGGAGTATACATTATGAAAGCTTTCGGACTAAAGTCTCGTAAGGTGGTAGGCGCTAAGTTTGTGCTTCAGTAGCCATCCCCCCCATTAGTTCATAAGTAATGTACCAAGGGCAGTGGCTTTCGCCACTGCTCCTTTGTATTCTATAGCGTCATCATCACTTCTTTATGACTAAATTTATACTTCCCGTAACGCTACTCATCTTCGCCGGGGTGATCCTCAGCAGCTTTCGCGATCACGCCCCCCGCCGCAGCCCGGCGACCGAGGTGATGACCACCTACGTACGCGATCTGCACGGCTTATCGCAAGCCACCCAAACCCTGTACGAGCAGGCCCGTTCTTTGACCACTGAGTCGGTGCCTACGCTGCAAGGAGCGCTAGAACGCGCCCGCCTGGCCTACAAACGCACCGAATACCTGGCTGAATACCTCGACGGGCAGTTTGTCGCCGACTTTATCAATGGTGCTCCGCTCCCCAAGTTGGAGCGCAACGCCCCCAATCTCAGTATCATTGAGCCCAAGGGCTTTCAGGCACTCGAGGAACTTGTTTTTGGAGAAGACCCTGTGGCCGACCAGGCTAAGATCGTGGAGTTGGCCGCGCTGCTTGATCGGAAGGTGGCCGAGTTCATGCGGTTCCAGCAGCGCGTTCCGCTCACCGACCGGCAGGTACTGGAGGCCACGCGCTTCGAGTTGATCCGTATCTTCACCCTGGGCGTGTCGGGTTTCGACTCTCCGGCGGCGCTGCTGTCGTTGCCGGAGGCGAGAGCTTCGCTGGCGGTGATGCAGCAGGCAGTAGCCCTCTACAAACCCCTGCTCAACGCCAAACACGCTGACCTGGCCCGACGGGTATCCGATTCTTTTGCCGACGGCATTGACTATCTGGAAGCGCATCAGGATTTCGATACCTTTGACCGCTTGCACTTCCTGAAAACATGCATCAACCCGCTCTTCGAGCAGATTTTGGCGGTGCAGCTGGCGCTGGGCATCGAAACCTACTACGAGACTTCGCCCCAGCACCGCAAGCAGGCGGTGAACTATTTCGCAACCAACCTATTTGACGAAGACCTGCTCAATCCGTTCTTCTACACCCGCATGCCCGAAGAAAAATACCAACCGGCGGTGGTAGAGCTGGGACGGACGCTGTTTTTTGACCCCGCCCTATCGGTGAACAACCAACGCTCCTGCGCTTCCTGTCACCAACCCGAAAAAGGCTTTACCGACGGATTGGCCAAAAGCGCAGCGCTTAATAATGAAGGCACGGTTGATCGCAACGCCCCGACCCTGCTCAATGCGGTTTACGCCGACCGTTACTTTTACGACTTACGCTCAGAAGTGCTGGAAGACCAGATGGACCACGTGGTGGCCGACCACCGGGAGTTCTACACCACGTATATGGATATCTTTGAGAAGTTGCAACAGAGTGACGAATACCAAGCCCTGTTTGAGGAGGCTTTTCCCGGTCTAAAAAGTAGCCCGATTAACAAGTACGGCCTGTCTACGGCCCTGGCCGCCTACATCGTTTCGCTCAAGAGCTTCAACTCCCCCTTCGATCAATACGTGCAGGGTGAGACGGACCACCTGGAGCTTTCCGCGCAGCGGGGGTTTAATCTGTTTATGGGTAAGGCCGCTTGTGGCACGTGCCACTTTGCTCCACTGTTCAGCGGCACGGTGCCGCCCCGCTTCCACGAATCAGAGTCAGAAGTGCTGGGAGTGCCCGCCACCCCCGATACCCTCAACCCGGTGCTCGACACTGATCCGGGCCGGGCGGCTGGGGTACTTAAGGAAGGAGTTAACTTCTACGGCCACTCGTTCAAGACAACGACCGTACGCAACGCGGAGCTCACCGCTCCTTATATGCACAACGGCGTGTACGAAACGCTGGAGGAAGTGGTGGACTTTTACAACCGCGGGGGCGGGGCGGGAATGGGCTTAGATGTGCCCTTCCAAACGCTCAGCCCCGATCCGCTGAATCTGTCAGCGCAGGAGAAAGCTGATCTGGTTGCGTTTATGCAGTCGTTGACTGATACTACCGTGCACGCCGCACCAAATTCTTTGCCTACCTTTGCCGGAAACGAAGCGATCAACCAGCGCCAGGTGGGCGGAACTTACTAATATATACCTTTGCTTGATGCGCGTACCTTACTCCCTTCGCCTCCCTAACCTGTCCCGAACGCTCTTCGTGCTCGTGGGGCTGTTGGCGGGGTTGGGGGGAGTTCAGGCGCAAACCCCAGTGGTGAATTCGGTGCTGGCAAAAGGCGATTGGCACCGTGTGGCGGTGGGTACCGACGGGGTTTACCAATTAGATCGGACGTTCTTGGTAGTGAACGGAATCATCACTACTGCCGACAGCCTCAGCCACGTGCACATTTTCGGTAGTACCACGGGGATGCTTCCACAAGCCAACGATGCTCCGACCCCCGAAGACTTGCAGGAGCTGCCGGTTTGGTTGAGTGACAATGACGACTTTCTGCTGTTCTACGGGCAGGGGCCCGACCGCACCTACTACGATGCGTCTCAGGAAAGGTATAGCGTAGAAAAGCATTTGTACGACACGGTGAACTACTACTTTATCACGCGGCGTGAGGAAGCCGCGCCCACAATGATTACCAGCCCTGACTTTACCTACGGTACGGGTATCCCCATCACCGAACGGCTGGCGGTGTATCACCACGAACGGGATCTGAGCAACCTACTGGGGTCGGGAAGGCAGTGGTTGGGCGAAGAATTGACCAGCGACAATGCTGAATTAGAGATCACTTTTCCGGCGGCTGCCGGTTCAGGAACGTTAGAAGTTGCGGTGAGCAGCCGGGCTACCTCCCGCACCGCTTTCGACGTGGCGGTAGACGGTGCACCGCTAGAACCCGTCCGCGTGGATGCTGCTCAGAAGGGGATCTACGGCTACCAGGCACGTTCGGCCCACGAAGTTTTCTCCCTGGCCACCTTATCCGCTAATCCGACGGTATCGCTTCGTTACCAAGACCGCACGGAAAAAAACGGCTACCTAAATCACCTCACCCTCAACGTGCGCGAACCGCTGGTGTACCGGCAGCGTCCGCTGTGGTTTAGCGATCCCCACGCCCGCCGGGGCACGCTGCACCGCTACACCGTGTCGCAAACCAGTCCCGCTTTGCTGTGGGATATAACGGACCCGCCTGCGGTAGCGCAGCAGGCGTACCGTCGGCAGGACAGTACGATTACCTTCCAGGCGCGGGCCGATACCCTGCGTAGTTATCTGCTATTTGACCCTACGGCCGATCTTCCGCCGCCCCGTTACGGTGGCGTGGTGGCTAACCAAAATCTGCACGCATTAGCTGCGCCCGATCTGCTGGTGGTAACCTCCCCTGCCCTGCGGGCGGAAGCCGAACGTTTGGCGCAGTTCCGTCGACAGCACGATAGTCTGACCGTGGCGGTGGTGACGCTTGCGCAGATCTACAACGAGTTTTCTGCCGGGCGGCAGGACGTAACCTCGATCCGAAACTTTATTCGTCACCTCTACCAGCGTGACGGCGGGCTGCGCTACGTGCTCTTGTTTGGCGATGCCTCCTACGACTATCACAATAGCAGTGCCGCTACAGTGCCTACCTACCAATCGCGGCAGTCGTTTCACAACGTGTACAGCTACGCCTCCGACGACTACTTCGGGTTTATGGATGCCAACGAGGGCGAGTGGCCCGAGCAGGGCAACGGGATCAACGGGCACGTGCTGGACATTGGCATCGGACGCCTGCCGGTGAACAATCCGGAGGAAGCCCGCACGGTGGTGGATAAGCTCATTCACTACGCCACCGCCCCGGCAGCGCAGGGCCCCTGGCGGCAGGAGGTGCTCTTCGTGGCCGACGACGGCGACGCCAACAAGCACCAGCATCAGTCTGACTTTCTGGCTTCGTGGCTCGAGAAGGAGCAGCCCCAACTATCCGTGCAGCGCCTGTTTATGGACGCGTATCCGCAGCCGGACGACGAGGCCCCGGCGGTGCGGGAACGACTCAACCGGGCGGTGGAGCGCGGAGTGGGGCTGGTGGACTTTATTGGCCACGGGGGCGAAACTGCCTGGACCAACGAGCAGATTCTGGACCTGGAAATGATTGAGGACTGGCGCAATTACGACCATCTGCCGGTGCTGGTGACCGCCACCTGCGAGTTTGGACGTTACGATGACCCGCGGCGGGCGGCGGGAGCCGAGGCGGCTTTGCTGAGTCCCGACGGAGGGGCCATTGCACTGTTTACCACCTCGCGGCCAGTGTTCACCACCACCAACTTCCAGACCAGCACCGCCTTCTACGAAACCGCTTTCGGTGGTTCTCCGGCGGCTGATCTGCGGCTAGGCGACATCATCCGCACCACCAAGAACCAAAGCGTTGCGGGTGCCCTTAACCGCAACTTCGTGCTGTTGGGCGACCCTTCGATGCGTTTTGCCCTACCGTCGCCCACCGTAGCGGTTACTACATTAACCGCCAACGGACTAGCCGCCGACACCCTACGTCCGCTGGACCGTATTCGGCTAGCGGGGCAGGTGACCAATGTCGCCGGAGTTGCCGACCCCGGGTTCAACGGATCGGTGTTCGTTGATTTGCTGGCGGCTCCCCAGGAGACCACCACCCTGGGACAAGAAGGCAGCGGCCGGACGATGACCTTTCGGAACCGGGACTTTCGGTTGTATCGAGGACAAGTAGCGGTGCAGGCCGGTCAGTTTACGGTGGAGTTTACGCTGCCCAAGAATACGGAAAGCACCTTTGGGCCGGGCAAGTTCACCTTCTACGCCCAGCACGCGTCCAACAACCGGGAAGCCAGCGGGGCACTAGCAGTGGTGGTGGGCGGGGCGGCTACGACGACCGAGATAGACAATACCCCGCCCGCGGTGGAGCTGTTCTTCAACCGCGAGGTGCGTCCGGTGCCCAGCACCTTGCATCCCCGCCCTACGCTGATCATTCGATTGGCCGATGCGCACGGCATCAACCTGGCCGACAAAGCGCACGGGCTACGCCTGGTGCTGGACGATTGGCAGGAGTTCTTCCTCAACGACGATTATCAGGCGGTATCGGATGAACCGGGGGCGTCCACCCGGGGGCAAGGACGCGCCACGTTTCGGTTGCCTGACTTGGTGGCCGGTTCGCACACGCTGCGGGTGCTGGCCAGCGATACCTACCTGAACACCACCGAACGGTCGCTTACGTTCCGCATCGTGGGCGACTCGGTGCTACTGTTGCAGGACGTGGTGGTGTATCCGAATCCGACCGAGGGGGACATCAACGTTTCGTTTAAGCTGGGCGAACGGGTGGCGCTGGGCCAGGCCGAACTTCTGGTGTTCACCCCGCAGGGCACCTCGGTGTACCGGCGCACCATTGAATTGGTATCCGGCCGGGCATCGTATCACGTATCGGACGAGTTGCCACGGTCCGGGGCTGCGGCCCTGCCGGGTTTGTACCTGTACCGGCTCACGGTATACGACCAGCAGGGGGCGCAGCAGCAGCACAGCGGCAAGCTACTGTTGCGGCGGTAGATAGAACCCCCTACCACGGAACCAATTTCAGCCAGTCCACTACCATTCGCAGGCAAACCAGAGAGTCATATAAGAAAGAACCACGATGCCGAATACTTCCAGTTGCTGCTTATCGTCCTGGAAAGCGTACCGGGCCGGGCGGTCGGTAGCGGTGAACCAGTACGTTTGGTAAACATTTGTGAACGTTTAGGAACAGTTGTTAAGTATGAAGAAACGCGTTGATCTGCTCAATTTCGCCATTAGCGGATTAAACCCGTTGCCAAGCCTCGCTATTTAGCACCCGCTATTGTTATATTGCAAGTATACGCAATTGCGTATGTACATATGTTGTGTTTCATTATAATAATGTCAATAACTTGAAAAAAAATCTTGAAGTCATATCAAAATACCTAGATTCGAATATAAAGGACGATGATTGGGTTAGCATTGAAGATACTTTGAGTGAGGTACATTTTAAAGAGGGAGGCTCGCCCATTAAGCAGGGCGGCTATTATAATTTTGGCTATATTATTATAAAAGGAGCTGCAAGAAGTTACTATTTAAAAGAGGGCAAAGAAGTAATCACTTGGTTTGCTTTTGAAAATGATGTGGTAGCTTCGTTACAAAACTACAGGAATAAGCCCGCACTCGAGTCAGTATCATTTCTAGAGGACAGCCATTGCCTCAAAATCGACTTACAAGGACTGCATGCTATCTCCAAAACTAACATCTCAACTAGCCATTTAATCAATGCCATCCTTGAGGAACACATTGAATTTTTAGAAGAAAGATTAAGACTAATTCAACATAATCCAGGGATTGATCGCTATCTGCATATTCTAGAAAAGGAGCCTTATTTACTACAAAGGATACCACTTACTTACCTCGCATCCTACCTTGGAATCTCAAGGGAAACATTAAGTAGATTAAGAGCGAAAATCTCTTTGTGACATATGTCAAATGCTCTTTAGCTTAGTAAACATTTCTTTGTAGAAAAATTAATATTTTATGCAAAGAAAAGAGTTCATTAAGCTATCAGCACTTGGAATCGCTTACATTCCTTTTGGCAGTATTACAAAACTAGGTAATGAAATATTTGATGTTGCCGTAGTGGGAGCAGGATTAAGTGGTTTAACTGCTGCAAGGCTGCTCACACAAGCAAGAAAAAAAGTTATTGTTCTTGAAGCTCAAGATCGGGTTGGGGGTAGAACCTGGAGTAAATCATTAGATAACGGAGCATTCATAGATATTGGCGGGCAATGGATCGGAAATGGCCATTTCAGTATGTATAAACTCGCTGTAGAAGCAGGGATTAAAACCTTCCCGACCTACAACAAAGGAATTAATATCTGGCAATCTAACGGAAAAATCAAAACACACAAAGGTGAAACGCCACCAATGGGTTTATTCGCGCTATTGAGTGCCAATACGAATATGAACCGCTTTGATGAACTAGCCGCAGGCATAGATCCCGCCCAACCTTGGATGGTTGAAAACGCCAAATCAATGGATAACATGAGTCTCGGTTCGTGGATAGATCAGGAAGTAAACAATGCCAGAGCCAGAAAGCTAATAAAAAGAATTGCAGAAGGAGAATTATGCACTTCTACTTACGATGTTTCATTGCTTCAAGCCTTGTCAAGCGCCAGAGCTACAGGCTCCTTGAAACAGGCTGAAAGTGTTGAAGATGGCGCACTCAGAGATAGACTTGAGGGAGGTGCGCAAGGAATTAGCCAGTACTTGCATAATCAAATAAAATCGGCTGTCAAATTAAGCTGCCCGGTTACGCTCATTGAGCAAACGGATGATGGGATGAAGTTGGGCAACCCATCATATTCATTGATTGCCCAAAAGGTAATCGTTACCGCTCCATTACCTACAGTTAAAAACATCAGATTTACACCAGAACTTCCTACAGAAAAACAGATGCTTATTAACAACATGAACATGGGAAAGGTAGTCAAGTGTCATGCCGTATACGACACCCCTTTTTGGAGGGAAAAAGGGTTAAGCGGGACAAGCTTTGCCTTGGACGAAGTAATAGAGCTATCGGTTGATAATTCCTGTCCAGGTTCGTCTAATGGCATACTTGCATCGCTCATTCATGCGGATAGAGCCGAGCATCTTTTAAAATTAAAACCAGAGGACCGCAAACAAGAAGTTTTGGAAGCGTATGCTAAACGATTTGGAGAGCAAGCAAGAAACCCTGTTTACTACCATGACTATTCATTCACTGAAAACCCTTGGATTGGAGGTGCTTATACAGGTTTTTTTAAAAACGGAATTTTCTCTACGTACGGTTCCTATTTAAATAAACCAAATGGCAATATACACTGGGCCGGTACCGAGACATCCACCTATTTCAAAGGTTTTATGGAGGGTGCCGTTTTGTCGGGAGAACGGGCTGCCGAAGAAGTTCTCAGTTTAAGTCGATAAAATGAAAGTATTCTGTTGTTTGATGATGCTTGGCTTAAGCTTTTCATCAGTGGGTCAGGAGAAAAAAGAAAAGTTCTTTTCGCATCTCTATTTTCCTTTTGATTTTGGTAGCGTCATATATTCTTCTGAACCATTGCATAGCGGTGGCCTTTTTAAAACTGGTTTGGAATACAGGTTCCACAGGAAGAATGCTTTTTTCATTAGGTTTAATTTTGACAATCGAAGTGCAGACTACAAACTGAAACCCAACTCAGAAATTAGTAATATTGAAAATGGCACTATCCAATTCAACGATTTGGCAATCGGTCCGGGATATAGGCTTGGCAATGGAAAATGGCAATTCACATGCCTTGCGCAGCTAGGAAATACAAACTATTCAATTACTAACGTGGAGCAAAACGGAAGCAATTTTATTGGGATTTCAACTAAACAATACTCTGTAGAGTTTTAAGGGGGAAATAAATTAAAAAGGCGAAAGTCTAGTTTTGGTTTTGCGAAACTACAAAACAAAGACTTTCACCTATGAATGTAGAAACACTCACGCGTATAATAATGGACAAAATGCCTGACATAGGCAAATGGCAACGAGACTTTATGATTCATTTGATGCCCCTACTGCTGACCATCCGTGGTCGCCATAATTTTGAGAACTTATCCCGTTATGGTTCTTCCAACGAGGCGACCTATCGGGCGCGCTATGAGAAAAGTTTTGCCTTTGAGCAATTCAACGAGCAATTGATTTTGTCTATGCCCACTGAGGAACGTATCATTGCTTTCGATCCTAGTTACCTGCCCAAAAGCGGTAAGCATACCCCAGGTACGAGCTACTTTTGGTCAGGGTGTGCTAATGCGACTAAGTACGGCCTAGAGATTAGCGGTTTTGCCAGCGTGGGCATAGAGAGTCGTACGGCCATGCATTTGTATGCCAAGCAAACCATCGGTCAAGACCGCTACGGTTCGCTACTGGACTATTATGCTGGTCTGGTGGTAGAGCAAGCCAACCGATTGAAAGCTGTTTCTACTACTTTAGTAGCGGATGGTTACTTCTGGCGCAGACCGTTCGTGGATGCAGTGAGCGGGCAAGGCTTCACGCTGATTAGCAAACTGCCCAGCAATGCGGTCTTGCAGTATCCTCATCTAGGGCCCAAGCCCAAACGTAGAGGCCGACCCCGCAAGTATCAAGGGCGCGTTAACCGGCTGGCTTTGGATAGGGCGCACTTTACCCCCTGTCTACAAGAAAATAATATGATCGCTTATCAAGGCAAAGTCTATGTGAAAGCATTGGATCGTTTAGTCAAGTGCGTCATCGTGCACATAACCAAAAAAGATGGTTCTCTGAGAGCAGAAGCTTTCTTTGCTACTGATCCGACTATGGATGGAGCTAAAGTGCTAGAATGCTATCGCTTACGTTTCCAGATAGAGTTTCTCTATCGGGATGCTAAGCAGCACACTGGCCTGACGGAATGCCAGGCCCGTAGTGAGCAGAAGATACATACCCACATCAATGCCAGCCTGACGGCCGTATCACTAGCCAAAGCAGTATACGCTTGGCCTGAGCCAGGACAACCAAGAAAGCCTTTCTCCCTCTCCAGCATCAAAATCCAGTACTTCAATGAACATTTGCTACACAGGTTTTTTAGCGAGTTCGGTATAGCTGCCGAATTCTATCAAAATTCGCCACAGTATCAAATGCTATACAACTATGGCTGCATTGCCGCTTAAAACTCTACAGACTATTGACTAAAAGGAATTTATTTATTTTAAAAGCATCCATTGGTATTGAATATTATATATTCGAAACAGTTGCTCTAACTTTTGAAACTTCACATCTTTACCATTGGCATAAAGTGGACTTCTTTAAAGAAAATCCTAATGGATTAATTTGGAGCGTTGGAATAACCAGTACCTTGTTTTAGAGAAAAAACGAAGCACAACAACGTGTATGCGCAATCTAAATTTGATTAATTATTTTTTAAGGTAGATTTATTCTGCGCATACACAAGCGTCAAAGACCTAAAAATTACGCGCGTACAATTTCAAAGAGAATTCAATCACAACACAAACGCGCATTTTTACCGTATTTTATTTGGTAAGACTCCCTTTATTTGGATTATTAGTGTTGCGTTTGACTCTTTTTGCTTAATTTTTGAGACTAATAAAGTCAAAACTGAGACTCTTCGTTTGAATGATGGAACAAATAGTTTCATCGATGTGTCTTTTTGTCTCAATTTAGAGACACCGTGTAGCAAACGGCGGACTTTTCGTCCTGGTTGAGGAACGCTGAGCTACGTATTTCATTCGTTGACTGCTTAATTATGGTTGCTAAGCCTAACCCGACAGCCAGACACAAATAGCTCGGCGACAAATCAATTCCAGGCAGCCGTAAGAGGCTGCGTACAAATGTTTACAAACGCTTAGCGGTATACTAAACGTTTGTAAATGTTTAGCAACTGTTTTCTTAGCATAAACTATCGAATTATTATACGCATTGCGTATGTACATATGTTACCCCTCATTGAAGAGGAAATCTACACTTAAGCGTTATTGATGGCAGATTCGTATCTTTGCTCATAAAAAGACCGATGGAAGAGCGAAGAGAAAAATACATCAATCCATTTACTGACTACGGATTTAAGCGACTTTTTGGCGAAGAGCCGAACAAAGACCTGCTGCTGGACTTTCTTAATGAGTTGCTTAAAGATGAGCAGGGTAGAATTACTGAGCTGACTTATCTGAAGACTGACAAACTCGGCAGTAGCGAAGAAGATCGAAGAGCTGTTTTTGATCTATATTGCCAGAACGAGCGAGGAGAAAAGTTCATCGTGGAGCTCCAAAAGACAAAACAGAAGTTTTTCAAAGACCGGACAGTTTACTATGCTACGTTTCCAATAAGAGAACAAGCACAAAGAGGATCGGACTGGAATTTTGAGCTAAAAGCGGTATATACTGTTGCGGTACTAGACTTCATTTTTGACGAAGATAAAAACGAACCCAACAAGTTCCGGTACGATGTAAAACTGACGGATACAGAGACTTGCCAGGTATTCTACGATAAGTTGACCTTTGTATACTTAGAGATGCCTAAGTTCCAAAAAGATGTTAAGGAACTAACCACGAGATTTGATAAGTGGATGTACGTGATCCGTAACCTGAACAAACTAGACAGGGTACCGGACGAACTACGAGAAGAAATCTTTATGAGGCTGTTTGAAGTAGCCGAGATCGCCCGGTTCAGTGCGGAAGAGGTGCAAGCCTACGAAGACAGTCTAAAATCGTATCGGGACTTGAAGAACTCTTTAGATACTGCCTTTGAAGAAGGAATAGAAAAAGGAATAGAAAAAGTAGCAACAGGCTTAATTGAGCAGCAGGTTTCGGATAAGATTATTCTATCTACGACAAGCCTTACAGAAGAGCAATTACAGTTGTTAAAGGAGAAGTTAAAAAACAAGGGGTAATCGTGTAGGGAAAAGTAGGAACTAACATTTAGACCTACCCAAAAGGCAAAGGGGTCGTTTCCTACTCCAGCCCTCACACACCACCGTACGTACCGGTCTGGTATACGGCGGTTCGCTGAGATTAAGAGGTTACCCTCTGCCCCTCTTAAGTCAAGGCTGGCAGACGCTAATTCTGTAAGCCTCCTTAACGAATTTAGGGCATTCCCAGCGTTCGGTCCTTCATCACCTTGTGAGACCTGCGTAGTTCTTACGGCTCATTTCCAGTGACTACTATTACCTCTGCTGACTTCTCAAGTACCAAAATTGATACTTGAGATCTCCCCAGGTAAGAGCATATTCCTTTACCCGATTCCTGCGGCATCTACTTGCTAGAGTTTATTGGCTACGGGCATCACAAAGATGTGCTTGCTCACCCACTCTAACTAGCCTCAGTATGCCGTTTCTGTTCGTCAGTACCGGGTTTTGCAGTCCCGCTTCCTTCAGACCTCCGGTCACCCGAAGCGCCCTTGCGGCTTGCTAATAGGCCACCGTGGAACGGCTTCGCCAACTCGCCTATGAGAGACTTTCACTCTCTGGAATAAAATGGTATCTTTAATACCATATGCCCATGCTGGGCACACACATTCTGTAAAGCTGCATTTGCACCCTTCGGGATGCTATTGTGCATAGCTAGGCCGTTGTGTACCATCAAAATAAAATTGAAAAACACTACTCCGAAACGTGAAAACACCGTAAGAAATAGATTAAACAAATAGCATCCATGACTAAAAAACGAGTATTTTTTACGGGGGGAGCGGGAAAAGCAGGAAAGCACGTGATACCCTACCTTCTAAACCAGGGACACAGCGTGATGAACGTAGACCTGCGGCCTCTGGATTACCCAGGGGTTGATAATTTGGTGGCCGATATCACCGATTCCGGCCAAATGTTTAACGCGATGAGTTCGTACGCCAACTTAGATGAGTTGGAGCCGGGAAACGGCGTACCCAAATTTGATGCAGTAGTACATTTTGCTGCCGTGCCCCGTATCCTTATCAATCCTGATAATGAAACTTTTCGGGTCAACACCCTGGGAACCTACCATGTAATCGAAGCGGCGGTGAAGCTCGGAATTGAGAAGATTATTATTGCTTCGTCAGAAACCACCTACGGCATCTGTTTTTCCGATGGCCAAACTAACCCTGATGCGCTGCCTTTGGAAGAGGATTATGACGTTGATCCCATGGACAGCTACGGACTATCTAAGGTTGTCAACGAGAAAACCGCCCGTAGCTTTCAGCGACGATCAGGCTTTGATATTTACGCGCTTCGTATCGGAAACGTGATTGAGCCCCACGAATACGCTGAACTGTTTCCGCACTATTTCAAAAACCCTGAGGTGCGCCGCCGAAATGCGTTCTGTTACATTGACGCACGTGACCTGGGGCAGATTGTGGATTTATGCCTGAAGAAAGACGGCCTGGGTTACCAGGTTTTCAATGCGGGAAACGATCACAACGGGGCGGTTATCCCCGGCAAGGAATTGGCTGAACAGTTTTTTCCCGGGGTGCCAATCACGCGCGAATTGGGGGAGCACGAGGCTTTGTACTCAAATCGGAAAATTCGGGAAGTGCTGGGGTTCAGAGAACAACATAACTGGCAGAAATACTTGAAATGGGACTGACGGCTAGTTCGGCAGGCTGACCTGAAGCCAACCACCTTGTTAATTCCTTTACTTTTGATGCTTTAGACCATACCTGATTGATCGCATACGATGACCTCGCAACCAACCCACCGCCCTGAGCATCCGGAGGCTTTCCTACTCGATCGGCAAACCAACAACGCGCTCACGGCTTACTTGCGGGAGCAATCGTGGTTCGGTGCCGATGAGGAGGTACGATCGGTGGAAAAAGCTGGTGCCGGAAACATGAACTTTGTGATTCGCGCAACGACCATCCGCCGCTCGTTTGTTCTCAAGCAAGCATTACCCTACGTATATCGCTATCCGCAGGTGGAGGCCCCCGTGGCGCGGGGCGAAATGGAAGCGCGTTTCTACCTACGCGTTAAAGACCAACCGGAACTAGCGCTTTATATGCCAAACCTGCTCGGCTTTGACGCGCATCACCACGTGCTTGCTCTGGAAGACCTGGGCACCGGGGCCGACTTCACGTTTCTCTACAATTCACCCGGCCAGATCACGCAAGTGCAGCTTGAACAGTTGGTTTGTTTCCTGTCTCACTTGCACCATACCAAGGCGCAGCCCGACGAAGCGCGATCCCTGCAAAACAATGACATGCGGAAGCTCAACCACGAGCATATCTTCCGGTACCCTTTTGCGGAAGACAACGGGCTAGACCTGGATACTGTGCTCCCCGGTTTGCAAGCTGCTTCGCTATCATATAAGCACAATAAGCTACTTAAAGAACGTGTGACTGCCCTGGGCGAACTGTATCTACGCCCTGGTGATACCCTACTGCACGGCGACTACTATCCCGGCAGTTGGCTGCGGGTAGACGCTGGGGTAAGGGTGATTGATCCGGAGTTTGGTTTCTACGGTTGCGCTGAGTTCGACGTGGGAGTGATGCTGGCGCACGCGCTGCTCACAGCGGGTTCGGAATATATCCACGAACGGGTGCTGGAGCTTTATGAACCGACTGGCCGTTGGGACGAATCGCTGGCTTATTCATTTGCCGGAGTGGAGGTGATGCGCCGTATTTTGGGCTTGGCCCAGCTTCCGCTGACGCTCACATTAGACCAACGCGTAGCGCTACTGGCGCACGCCGCAGCCCTACTATGATGGTGGCGGCTTGGTTTTTCGTCCGCCTTCCGGTAGGTTGGTTTTCTTTACTGATTACTATTGTGGGCCTGGGCTGCTCATCGCCTGAGACGCCCGCTGCGTATCCTACAGTTGAGCCTTCATCCCCTACCCATCCGATGGCCTGGTTGCAAGAATGGGCCCCGGTAGCAGAAGCTTTCGTAGGGAGCGACCCGCAGGCCTACGGAATGGCCCTCAGTAAATTCTACGGGGGGGGAAGTGACTTGTGCAGGCATACTGTACAGTCCGATGATTGGGGCCTATTATCCCGGAAGGGCCACCGCTGCTTACGAGGCAGCGTACCGACTCAGCATCTTCGATCTGGGCTATGCTCGGGATATTAGTGCCCTCATCGGAGCAATGGTCGCTGCGGCAATGGCCCCGAATTCGCAGGAGATGCCGGTTGATACGCTGTTCTGGGGGCAGATGCAACATGCCTACGCCCGGTTGGAGACACTAAACCAGGATTTACCCTTCCACGCAGCCGAAATTCATTTGGTGAACCTAACGGCTTTGCTACTCAGCGACTTTGATTTTGAGAAGGCACTGGTGTTTGTCATTAACTACGGGCGCGATAATGATACTACGGGTATTGAAAACAAAAAAAGGCTGTCATGAAGACAGCCTTTTCTACTACTAGAATTATGATGGACTATACGCGTCCTTTGTCTTTGGCGAGACGCTCTTGCTCAATGAGTGCTGCGCTCTTGTCGCCCGCTACTTTCTCTACGTCTACTTCGGTGCTGCGGACGGTGTCCTTCACCACCTCATCGTGCTCTTCTACGGTTTTGTCAACGTGTACTTCTTCTACCACGCGAGCATCTTTAGACACAACTGCTGACTCAGCAGTCTCGGTCATCTCGATGGTTCCTTCTTTGAAGTTAGTCAGTTCAGCATCCGTGGCGGCACGGTTCACCGGACGACGCTCTACGCTAACGTGTTCGCTGCGGAGGCGAATGCTTTCTTCTACCGGACGTTCCACAATGCGACTGCGAATGCGCACCCCACCGGTGTTAACCTGACGCTTACCAACCTGAAGTTCTTCTTCTACGACATCAATTTTTGTATCGCTGTCTAGATTGGCAGCACTGGTGCGTGCACCGGCTAATTCGTTGGCGTTGATGGTACCAAAGTTATCCAAGATATCAGCGGCACGCTCGGCTTCTTCGTTAGAGCTAGCGTGTACGGTTACTACGGTTCCTTGCTTGGCTGCTTCGGTATGGTAGCGGGTATCATCGCTATCACCAAATAACGAGCTAAAAAAGCCACCAATGCCATCATTGTCAGCATCAACATCAGCTTTGGCACTATCAGTGGTGTTATCAGAAATATCCACTCGCTCTCGGGTGAATCCATTTCCTAAAAGTTGATCAACTGCCTTCTCGGCATCTACTACGCTATTGAAAATTCCTACTACTGTGTGTGACATGATAAAAAAGATTAAGGTTTAATAAAAAAAAGAAATAGAAAGAGTATAATCTACGTACGCTCAACGTTTACAGTTTCCTTGCGCAGCGTAATCTCTTTGGCTTCAGAAGTACTCGCACGGGTTTTAGTAACGTGAAGCTCTTCTACTAGTAATGTTCGCTTGACCAACACCTCCTGAAGGACTGGCACAATCATAACGTCGCCTTCGTAGCGTACGGTAGGTAATGCTTCATCAACATATTTGTTGATAGCAATACGCTCAACCGATACATTCTCTTGGGTATACGGCGCTTCTGCCGAAACGGTTTCAGTGGTAACCGTTTTGGTGATGGTTACATTTCCGGTAACTTCCTCCTGAAGTTCGATGCGAACTTGTTCCTCAATGACCGGAACGGTCACTGATTCGATTGGATTATTGGGCGGTTCTTCTTCTGGTGACATAGTTAAAAAAGTGAACGGGCAACATAACTTGACGTGCCCAACAACTGAATTGATAGTATAAGCGTCACGGGCTCGCATTTGTTTAGAATAATTTTAAAACATTGACTGATTCTTAACATTTCCCCACACTGTTGCACTTGATACCCATTACTTCAGCGTTGCGATGACTCGTCGTAGCTGTAAAGTCCTCATTTGTAGACTGTTATGTGGCTTGGATATATTTGGCTATCCGTTTGCAAAATGTTATTTAGTATTATAGTCTACATAACCATTAAATAACGACACAATGAAGAAGGTATTTATAACACTCGGATTTGCAGCAGCTACCATCATGGCAGCCAATGCTCAAGATATTCCTGCCACAGAGGAGCAACCTCAAAACACCGTTCAGACTCAGCCTGCCGCTGCGGATGAAACGTTAGACACCGACACCCAGCTAATGGACGATCAGGCAGTTGACGATACGTATAATAACGAAACTATTGAGCCTAGTACCCAGACCGTGCGGGATGAGGAGATCAATGATATGCCTACTGAACCGTTACAGGACGATGCTTTAAATGAGGCTCCATCACAAGAGGAATCTGTAGAAGGTGAATTGGATGAGCCTATCGATGAAATGCAGGAAGATGTGGTTGAAATGCAGGGCGAAGACCCAAACGCTCAATCAACCATGCACGACGTTCCCGATGCCGAGGATCAATCGTATTCCTCTACGCAAGAAGGTGACGATGCTTTGGTAGATCCAGATCCCATCACGAATCCGTCAGAAGCGACTGAAAATGACATGAAAGATCAGCCTGTGAAGAATGCCCCTAACGACGGGTATGAGAACAACTCATCTGCTTTAAGTCAAGTAGACCAGGCTAACATGGAACTTGAAGAGTCGGTGAGTACAATTACTGAAGCTGATCTTCCTGAAGAAGTAACCAAAGCTCTTGGCGATAGTGAATATGCTGAAGCTAGCATCGTTAAAGTATATGTGTTAGAGGGAGTGGCAGTTGATAAGCTAATGCAGAACAATGCCGAGAAGATTTACGCTGGTCAGCAGAACCCCGATAAGATTTATCAAGTGCAAGTACAGGATGATGAAGGACAGAGCATTCTTTACTATGACGAAAACGGTGACTTACTGGATTCAGCTCGTATCTAGTTGATTCGCAAGATTTAATATCTAAAAGCATCACTCTAGAGAGTGATGCTTTTTTTATGCTTCTTCCAATTCTAAGTTTAGATCCTTTTCAATTTGCTCCAGCGATTTACCCTTAGTTTCAGGAACAAAAAACCAAACGAAGAAGAAACTCAACGCACTAATTACCGCGAAGATACCAAAAGAAAAGGCCCCACCCTTATTAGCCAACAACCAAGGAAACGTCTGGGTAACCAGGTAAGTTGACCCCCAGTGAAAGAACAGAGCGACTGACATGGCGGAGCCTCGAAACTTATTAGGAAAAATTTCCGATACCAAGACCCACATCACCGCAGCGTGTGTAGCGGCGAACGAGGCAATGTAACCCAAGATAGATAGCAACACTCCGTAACCTCCCAGCGCGTCTGATGAGAATGAGAATACCAAGATACAGAGAGAAACGGTCATACCCATCGAACCGGCCAGCAGCAGTGGCTTTCGCCCGGCTCGGTCTACCAACCAAATAGCGACAAAGGTAAACGTAAGATTCACGGCTCCAATAGCCACGGTTTGGGCCAAGGAAGAATCTAACCCAGCCCCGGCACTGGCGAAAATGGTTGGTGCGTAGTAGATAATTGCATTGATGCCGACAAGCTGTTGAATCATTGCCAAAACGATGCCTATGAACATCACTTTACTCATCCCACCCTTAAACAGATCACCGAACGCAACCTTTTCATTGTTCCCGTGCAAGGTAGACTCTATTTCGGCTAGTTCACTTTGTACATGGGCTTCACCCTCTAGCTTGCGCAGTACTTCACGGGCCTTTTCTGGCTGCCCGTTCTTATACAGCCAGCGTGGACTTTCAGGAATAATGAACAGCAGTGCAAAAAACAACACCGCCGGAATGGCTTCGCTGCCCAACATCCAACGCCAGCTATCATCGCCGAAAGAGGAAGCGAAGAGGTAGTTGGTGAAGTAAACTACCAAAATGCCAATTACGATGGTAAGTTGATTAATGGATACCAATTGTCCCCGCTGCCCCGCCGGTGAAATCTCCGCAATATAAGTAGGTGACATGGCAGAAGCTGCTCCAACGCCGATACCGCCTAGAATACGCGCGATAATAAAGAAGTTAAAGTCTGTAGCAAGCGACGTGCCGATCGCTGAAAGGGTGAATAATACCGCGGTGGCGATCAACACCTTCTTGCGTCCGAAGATATCACTCACAAAACCAGCCGAAAAGGCTCCGATAATGCAGCCCACAATGACACTAGATACTGCCCAGCCCAATAGCAATTCATTGAGTTGAAAGTATTTCTGGATAAACGGATTAGCCCCGGAGATAACGGCGGTATCGAAGCCGAATAGAAATCCCCCGAGGGCCGCAATAAAGGTAATCGTGATTACGTAGGATCGGTTTTTCATGCAAGGTTAGTTTGGGTGATGTAGCGTTAAAAGTGGAAACTTTCGGAATAGAAACCAACTTTTGTTGCTGGTTATGTGGTTAGAACAATAGAATACCGCATTTTTGCTTTTATCATGACAAACCTAATTTACTCACTGCGCCGTCTGTTGGTCTTAACACTGATCCTAGGCTACGCCTGCCATTCGCCAGCTCCGCCACCGCCCGAAGGCATGGTCTACTTTTCGGGTGGACCGGCCACCTTGGGCGCAGCCGATGGCTTGCCCAACGAGCAGCCGGTGTTCACCGACCAGGTAGATGATTTTTATCTGGATACACACCCGGTCACTGTTGCTCAATTTCGTGCTTTTGTGGAGACTACCGGCTACCGTACCGAGGCAGAGACCTTTGGCGACGCGGGGGTGTTTAACGTGGACAAACTACAGCAACTGGTTCATGATGCGGGTTATCAGGTTGAGACGATGGAAAAGCTAAGCTATCAGGGAATGTATGACTTGCAAACCAGGGGTTGGGAGCTGGTTCCAGCCGCTTCTTGGAAGTATCCGCTCGGTCCGGACCGTCCGGCAGCCCAGGACAGCCATCCGGTGACGCAAGTGAGCTGGAACGATGCGACGGCCTACGCTGCGTGGGCTGGTAAGCGCTTGCCCACCGAAGCCGAGTGGGAGTACGCTGCCCGCAGCGGAAACAACGCCGAACGGCAGTACAGTTGGGGTAACGAGCTTGCCCCCAACGGAGTATTCAAAGCGAACGTATGGGAGGGCAATTTCCCGCTGGTGAATAATGAAGCCGATGATTTCTACTACACCTCACCGGTAGGAGCTTTTGGTATCACCGACTGCGGCCTAAGCGACATGGGCGGCAACGTGTGGGAGTGGTGTAGCGATGCTTACCGTCCTTATCCCGGCAACAATGATCCTTTCAAGTTTGTGGAAACCGATAAGGTCATTCGGGGTGGCTCATTTCTGTGCGACGAATCATTCTGCCACGGCTACCGGGTGTCGGCCCGCACCTTTTGCTCGGCCGAAACGGCCCTGTTTCATCAAGGGTTTCGCTGCGCGAAGGATGTGAGGTAACGACAGGTAGTTGAACGCCCCCTTTGTAGGCGTATACCCGTAGTCTGCCTAATCAGTTTGTTTCGGTGTTTTTCAAACCTGGGGCATCCAGTGCTGTTTCTTTCGGCACCACTTGCTCCTGCGGCGTAATTTCCTCACCCATCTCATCGTGGACTCCATCCACCGCAATGTGCGGGGCAATGATGAGCGCTACGATGGAAGTAAGCTTAATCAGAATATTCATCGAAGGACCCGACGTGTCTTTAAAGGGATCGCCCACCGTATCACCGGTTACGGAAGCCTTGTGAGCGTCCGAACCCTTGTACTCCATCTTGCCGTTGATTTCTACGCCCTTTTCAAACGACTTTTTGGCGTTGTCCCAGGCACCTCCGGCATTGTTCTGAAAAATACCCATCAGCACTCCCGACACGGTGATGCCCGCCAGCATACCACCCAGAATCTCGGCCGAGGAGGCTTCTACGAACACACCCTTGAGTCCGAAACCTACGATGATGGGCGACAACAGGGCAATAGCCCCCGGCAATAGCATCTCGCGAATGGATGCCTTGGTAGAGATCGCCACGCACTTTTCGTACTCAGGCTTGGCCTTGTACTCCATAATACCGGGAATGTCGCGAAACTGTCGGCGCACCTCTTGCACCATATCCATGGCGGCTTTGCCCACCGCCGCGATGGCCAGCGACGAAAAGATAAACGGAATCATCGCACCAATAAACAACGCGCTTAGTACGGGTGCTTTGTAAAGGTCGATGGAGTCGATGCCCGCCACGCCAACGAAGGCGGCAAATAAGGCCAGGGCAGTCAGGGCAGCCGAGGCAATGGCAAAGCCCTTTCCGGCGGCCGCCGTGGTGTTGCCCACCGCATCCAGGTTATCGGTACGGCCCCGCACTTCTTCGGGCAAGCCGCTCATCTCGGCAATTCCCCCCGCGTTGTCCGCGATGGGCCCGAAGGCATCGATGGCTAACTGCATGGCGGTGGTGGCCATCATCCCGGCAGCAGCGATGGCCACCCCGTAAAGTCCGGCAAAGCTGTAAGAAGCTACAATGCCCCCCGCTAGTACGAAGATTGGCAGCACGGTAGATTCCATACCTACGGACAGGCCGCCGATGATGTTGGTGGCGTGGCCGGTGGACGATTGCCGTACGATAGACTGAACCGGTTTGCGGCCCATTGACGTATAGTATTCGGTAATGATACTCATCAGAGCACCGACGACCAGTCCTACGAATATTGCCCAGAAAACGTCCAGCGAGCTAAAAGCATACCCTCGGATTATCAACGTGTCGGGCAGCATGTAGGTAACTAAAAAATAAGAAGCCACCACGGTGAGGATAATGGAAGACCAGTTACCTAGGTTTAGCGCGTTTTGTACGCTGTCGGTTTCTTTAGAAATTCGTACGAAGAAAGTGCCGACGATAGAAAAGATTAATCCCAAGCCCGCAATAAGCATAGGCAGCAAAACGGGGGCGATGCCACCAAAGTTATCTTCCGATACTATTTCGCGGCCTAGCACCATCGTCGCCAGAATAGTAGCTACGTAAGAACCAAATAGGTCGGCCCCCATACCCGCTACGTCGCCCACGTTATCGCCCACGTTATCAGCAATAGTGGCGGGGTTGCGGACGTCATCCTCCGGAATGCCGGCCTCTACTTTTCCTACTAGATCAGCGCCTACATCAGCGGCTTTGGTATAGATTCCTCCGCCCACGCGGGCAAACAGGGCAATGCTTTCAGCTCCTAGCGAGAATCCGGCCAGCACTTCCAGGGCTTTTTCCATCTCCAAGCCGTTTACCGATGCGCCGGTGCTAAGCACAAACACCTGGAAAAATACGATGAACAGACTACCCATACCCAACACAGCCAGACCAGCCACACCGAGTCCCATCACGCTTCCTCCGGCGAACGATACCCGAAGCGCCCGCGACAGGCTGGTACGGGCCGCCTGGGTGGTGCGCACATTGGCTTTGGTGGCCACGTTCATGCCAATGTACCCAGCAAAAGCCGACAAAAAAGCGCCAATTAAAAAGGAAATAGCGATAACCGGACTAGAGGTTTCGACGGTGGTACCGGACCAGGCTAGCAGTGATGCCGCGATGATCGCAAAGTAAGTTAGTACCTTCCACTCGGCCCGGAGGAAAGCCATAGCCCCATCGGCAATGTACTTGGCCAGCTCCTGCATTTTAGCGTCGCCCGCGTCTTGCTTATTGACCCAAGCCGAGCGAATGGCGGTAAAAATGAGCGCGACAACCCCAAAAACCGGGATGAGATACACAATAGGATGCATGTAGATCGTTTGTTAGTAATCATTAAAAATAAAAAAGACCGCGGTGGGCGATCAACGGGGCGCGAACTGTGCCAAATCGGGCATTCTTGAATCGCGGTGCAAATATAGGACAACCCTGCTGTTAAAAAAACCACCCCCAAAAATCTCCGCAAGGATTATCGTAGTGTGCGTTAAACTTTTACCTTCGCCTCCTGGTTAGAATTTTTAAAAAAACAAACCTCATATGAATCCTATAGGAAAAATTGCTCTCGGCCTGGTGGCGGGGGTTGTACTGTATCAAGTTCTTAAAATTCGCTCCGTGCGTAACACCCTGGTGGATGCAGTAGTTGACGGATCGGTTTACGTGATCAAGCGGAAACTACTTAAGTAATGAAGTACTACTTTATCGGCCTTATTTTGCTATTGGGCGGGGAAGTCTCCGCGCAAACCAGGTCAAACATCACTTTTCGGTCGCCGGATAAAAGCCCGCTCGACAAGGCCTACTTTCCCGATCACTTTGCCCATGATCGCCAGTCCGGCGAAGCCGCCATCATTCGGGTCACCTATAGCCGTCCGAAAGCCAACGGTCGGCAACTGTTCGGCGAACTGGTTCCCTACGGTGAAGTGTGGCGCACCGGGGCCGACGAAGCTCCCGAGATTAGGTTTTACCGCGACGTGACCATCAACGGCACCAACCTACCGGCGGGCACCTATTCTCTGTTTACCATTCCGGAAAAAGATTCCTGGACCATTATTTTCAATGCGGACCTGGACTACTGGGGAGCTTACAGTTACAATGAAGATCGGGACGCACTGCGGGTGCAGGCTTCCGTGAACAAGCTGGATGAACCGGTCGAATCTTTTTCCGTTCAGTTTGAAGAAGACGGAGACAACGCGCTGATGCACCTGGCCTGGGGCAACACAGTGGCCACCTTACCTATCACCTTGTGAGAAATGTTGGTTGGTTATCTTTACGGACAGCTTGGCTGTTAGCCGCTTTAACTTCGCTCAGCGGAATGGCGCTTGGGCAAGATTCGGACACCGTGGCCGTATCGGCGGAAGAGCAACAAGCCGCTCAGGATACGGCCGACGGCTGGATCGCTCTTATCGACAGTATGGAATACGCCGCTAGTTGGGAGCGAACCTCAGCCGCTCTCCGACAGCAAGTTACCCAGATCGACTGGGAACAAACAATGCGCAGCACCTTATCCCCCCTAGGTCCGCTGCTTTCCCGGACGCTACAAGGGCGAGAATACACAACCACTTTGCCGGGAGCCCCGGAGGGTGAGTATATTGTGATCACCTACGGTAGTACGTATACCCAGCTAGAAAACGCGGTCGAGACGCTGGTGATGGTACGCAACCCGGCCAGCGAGTGGAAGCCAGCGGGATACTACGTGCGTCCGGCCCCGTAGAGCGTTTCTCTCCAAAAGTACAATCAGAAAGGTCTCAATGTTGCCCGCATTACAGGCATCAAGTTGCCGCTGTACCACTGCCTCGGGGGAATTCGAAGCAACTATATCTAATAGTTCCTGATGAACGTTGGATCTTCCAGTCTGTCCAATTGAGTTGGTGGCATAGAAAAGCAGCAAGTTGGCAGTAACAAAGACATTAATCATAACTTTAGGGTGTAGTTGCTAAACAACTATTTAACCGAAGGGGCTCATTCTACGGTGGTGACACCCTGACCGCACTAAATTTTTGCGGGTCGTTCACCGTACCGTAGCCGCCTTACAAACCGTATGCACGTACTTGAGCTTTTTCACCACTGGGGTAGGAATGATAAACGGATACATATCAGGCTGACCCATACTCCGGTTGATGCTGTTCATGGCTGTCGTAAGCGGTAACCACTGCCCGTAGAGCAGATCGAAATCAGCGGTTTGGTAGGGATCTTGGTCAATGGTGGCCTTCAAGGTAGGATCATCACCAGCACGGGGGGACACACGTAGCCCAAAGGCATAGGCCGTGGCCAGGGTGTCGGTCATGTGTAGGTAGTGGGCCCAGGTTTCAGCCCAGTCTTCCCAGGGATGCGAACTAGCGTAGGCACTGATAAAACCCGTTGACCATTCTTCTGGGGCACCCTGGGCATAGTGTCGTTTCAACGACTCGCTGTAGTCCTGCCGGTCGTCACCAAACAGGCTGCGAGAAGCGTTCAGATAGGGAGTGTCCCACACAATTAGGTTCCAGTAGTAGTGGCCCACCTCGTGCCGGAAGTGGCCCAGCAGGGTGCGATAACGCTCGCCCATCGACTGCTGGGTTTGCACCCGTAAGGCATCGTCAGCCTCGTCGATATTGATGGTAATCAGTCCATCGGCGTGGCCGGTCAGAATACGGCGTTTGCTGCCGGAAGGCAACGTTTCGTCTTCCAGAAAGTCGAAAGCTAATCCGGTATCAGGATGTGCCTCCTTACTCTTAATGGGTAAGCCCAATCGCATCAGGGAGTAAATGAGTCGATGCTTGGCTACTTCTAGTTTACGCCAAAGCTTCAGGTTAGGCGCGTGACTCAGGTTGGGGACGGTACGATTCAACTGACAAGCCTCGCAGAATTCTTCCGCGCTATCGCTTGTTAGGAGCCAATTACACGCCTGGTGCGTGGCATTATGACAATAACGGAAGCGGAGAGTTTCCTGTCCGTAGGCAGCAAAAATATGGTTGGGCTGAGCCACCAAGGCCGTCATGTTCATTGATTGCGCCCAGAAACCCAGCGGACTCTGGCAGTTCACGCAGCGGGTGTTCTCGAAGTAGAGCAATTGCCCGCATTTTTGACAGTTAAAAAGTTTCATACTAGACTATTTCTTAACAAGTGCCACTCCCATTCCCACAATGCCTACGCCCAACGCCATACCCAGTCCCTTTAGCCAGGGCCCAAACAGTTGTCCGATCTGCCCAACCATATCAGCCTGCTGAATACGGCGGACGATCTTGCCGTTCTCGATCTCTACTGAATCGAAGCCGTTCACCTGATAAAACCGACCCGTGGCGGGTGCCCCAAACAACGGCCCCTGGTGGGTGCCAGTGAGGGTTACCCGAGCAGTCACGGCATTCCCTTCGGCCACCATCGTCTCGATGCGGGCGTGTAGGTCAGGGATGCCCCGGTATACTTTCAGGAGATTCTGCTTCGCCTCATATAAGTTCATCCAGCCCGGAGCGTAGCCGATGCACTGCTCGTGATAGCGTTCGGGATTCACTACGTTAGAAAGCTCTTCGAGACGCTGCTCATTGAGCAATTGGAGGAAGCGCTCGAAGAGGGCCTTGTTGGTTTCGGGGGTGTCTTGCATAATGAATGAGTGAAGGGTTGAATGAAAGAATAAATAGCAATTGAGCAATTGATTCATCAACGGGTAACTACCTCGGGTGTTTGGTTTGTCATTGCCCGGCTGATTAATTCGTCGAAAGATATACTGCGCTTAATTTCAGGATAATAACAACAATCCACTATCTTCGCGGTTGAAATTTCATGACCACTATGCAGACCGAACCACTGACCAAAACCACTAAAAAGAAAAAATATCCTCCCAAACCTGCTCCCAACGACGGCCGCCGCCGCGTGGTGGTGGAACACCTGGCTCCCCTGGTTGAAAACGGCCGCTACCCCGCCAAGCGCGTGGTGGGCGAACCCGTTGACGTGCAGGCCGACGTCTATGGCGACGGGCACGATCTTGTAAAAGCTACCGCCTTGTACCGCCGCCGCGGCGAAAAAGAATGGCAACGCGTCTTCATGACCCCCGGCATCAATGATCGCTGGACGGGCACCTTCGTTCCGGAAGAAACAGGCTTCTACGAGTTCACCGTGCGCGGCTACGTAGACCACTTTGGCACTTGGCAGTACGGACTGCGCAAGAAGTGGGACGCTAACCAGGATGTGTTGGTTGAACTACTGATTGGCGCGGAAATGATTGAGCAGGCGGCTAAAAATGCTACCAAGGCCGACAAACAATTCTTACAACAAGCTGCCAAATCGTTAAAGTCCGCCAACGACGATACGGTAGGCGAAGCGGTGATAACCAGCCTGAGCGACCGCATGTCCCACCTGATGGAGCAGTGCTACCAAACCGACACCGGTACCACCTACCCTGAAATCTATCCGGTAGAAGTAGAGCGTAAAAAGGCGCTGTTCAGCACCTGGTACGAGTTCTTTCCCCGCTCTGCTTCCCGCGAGTCGGGTCGGCACGGCACCTTCAAAGACGCCCAGAAGCGACTGCCCCGCGTGGCTGAAATGGGCTTCGACGTGCTTTACTTTCCGCCCATCCATCCCATTGGCAAAAAGAACCGCAAAGGGCTTAACAATGCGGTGACCGCCCAGCCGGGCGACCCGGGTTCGTGCTGGGCCATCGGCTCCGACGAGGGAGGTCATAAGGCCATTCATCCCGAGTTGGGCACGCTGGATGACTTTAAAGCCCTGCTGACAGCGGCCGAGAAGCATGGAATCGAAATCGCGTTGGACATCGCTTTTCAGTGCGCCCCCGACCACCCCTGGGTTACCGAACATCCGCAGTGGTTCAAGTGGCGGCCCGACGGCACAGTGCAGTACGCCGAGAACCCGCCCAAGCGCTACGAAGACATTTTGCCCATTAACTTTGAAACTGAAGATTGGGAAAACCTGTGGCAAGAACTCAAGAGCGTATTCGACTACTGGATCGAGCAGGGCGTGCTGATCTTTCGGGTGGATAACCCGCACACCAAGGCCTTTCCGTTCTGGGAATGGTGCATCCGGGAGGTGCGCAACGCACATCCCGACGTAATCTTTCTGGCCGAAGCCTTCACCCGTCCGCGCGTGATGCAGCGTCTGGCCAAAATTGGCTACACCCAATCGTATACCTACTTCTCGTGGCGCAACACGCCCTACGAGTTGCAAGAATATATGGTGGAGCTGACCAAAGGTCCCATGCGGGAGTACTTCCGTCCTAATTTCTGGCCCAATACTCCCGATATTCTCACCCCTACCCTGGTGTACGGTGGCGAACCCGCTCACTTGATGCGCGTAATCCTGGCGGCGACACTGTCGTCGAACTACGGTATCTACGGACCGGTCTACGAACTGAATGTGAACGCCCCTTATCCGGGCAAGGAAGAATATATCGATTCTGAGAAGTATGAGGTGAAGCACTGGGACTGGGACGCGGAAACCCGTACCCGAGAGGTGATCACCCTGCTCAACCGCTTCCGGAAGGATAACCCGGCGCTGCAGAGCACCTGGAACGTGCACTTTGCCGACTCCGAAAACGACCAATTGCTGTGCTTTGGAAAGTACGACGAAGCCAGTGGCAACGTGGTGCTGGTGGCGGTGAATATGGATCCCTACAATTCGCAAAGCGGTCACGTACGCTGGCCCCTGGAAGCATTAGGTCTGGCCTGGGATCGTCCCTTTCAGTTGCACGACGTGCTGAGCGATAGCTATTTTACCTGGCAAGGGGAGTGGAACTACGTGTCCCTCAACCCCTTTTTGATGCCCGCCCACGTGTTTAAGGTATATCAACCTTAATATTTCGTATCTCTTGTTGAGGCGCGTTTGTAACGCGTCACAAACCCCTTTCAATAAGTTTCACATCTCATATATCGCATTTTAGTCTATGGCCGCACAGCAATCTACCGAATTAGACAACAACCTGCTCTGGTACAAAGATGCCATCATTTACGAACTGCACATCAAGGCCTTCAAAGACGGCAACGGTGACGGCATTGGTGACTTTCGGGGGCTGCTCGAGAAGCTTGACTACCTGCAAGACCTGGGTGTAACCGCCATCTGGCTGTTGCCTTTCTATCCTTCGCCGCTCCGCGACGATGGCTACGATATCATGGATTACTACACCGTGAACCCTTCGTACGGCACACTGCGTGACTTCAAGAAATTGCTCAAAGAAGCGCACTCCCGAGGACTGCGGGTAATCACCGAGTTGGTGATCAACCACACCTCTGACCAGCATCCTTGGTTTCAGCGGTCCCGCCGCGCCCCGGTTGGCTCATCCGAAAGGGACTATTACGTATGGAACGATAATGCTGATAAGTATGGTGATACCCGCATCATCTTCCAGGACTTTGAAGCGTCAAACTGGACCTACGACTCAGTAGCCCAGGCCTATTTCTGGCACCGCTTTTATTCGCACCAACCTGACCTGAACTTCGACCACGAACCGGTGCAGCAGGAAGTGTTTAAGATGATGGACTACTGGATCGATATGGGGGTGGACGGGTTTCGCCTGGATGCCGTGCCTTATCTCTTTGAGCGCGAGGGCACCAACTGTGAAAACTTGCCCGAAACGCACGACTTCCTGAAGAAGCTGCGCAAGCACGTCGACAATAAGAAAGAGGGCATTATGCTGCTGGCCGAGGCCAATATGTGGCCCGAAGATTCGGCCTCGTACTACGGCGATGGCGATGAATGCCACATGAACTTCCACTTCCCCATCATGCCGCGCATGTTCATGGCCCTGCGCATGGAAGACCGCTACCCGATCATCGATATTCTGGACCAGACTCCTGCTATTCCGGAAAACTGCCAGTGGGGCTTGTTCTTGCGTAACCACGATGAGCTAACGCTCGAGATGGTGACCGACGAGGAGCGGGATTATATGTATCGGGTATATACCAAAGACCCCAAGGCCCGCATCAACCTGGGCATTCGCCATCGTCTGGCCCCGCTGCTGGACAATGATCGGCGCAAGATTGAGTTGATGAATCACCTGCTGCTCTCCCTGCCCGGCACGCCGGTGATTTACTACGGCGATGAGATCGGAATGGGCGACAACTTCTATCTGGGCGACCGCGACGGAGTGCGCACCCCGATGCAGTGGAGTCCTGACCGCAACGCGGGCTTCTCCGAAGCCAATCCGCAGCAACTTTATCTCCCCGTAATTTTGGACCCGGAATACCGCTACGAGGCGGTAAACGTGGAAACCCAGCAGCGCAACTCCAACTCGCTGCTGTGGTGGATGAAGCGCCACTTCAGTATGCGCAAGAGCCACCGCGCCTTTAGCCGGGGGGATATGGAGTTTCTGTACGTCGATAACTCTAAGATTCTGGCCTTTACCCGCACCCACGAAGACGAGACGCTGCTTATTATCTCTAACTTGTCGCGCTTTTCACAGTCGGCCGAGGTAGATCTGGCCCGCTATCAAGACGCTGTTCCGGTAGAACTGTTCAGCAGAAACCGTTTCCCTGAGGTAGACGGACCTACGTATCACTTCACCCTGGCACCTTACGCGTATCAGTGGTTTTTACTAGAGAAACCCCGTGAGTATAGCGACGAATTTTTGGGCGAGCACCAGAAACCAGTACTAACCATTTCCAAGTGGAGTCAACTGACGAGCAAGAGTTCTCGGTCGGTGCTGGAAAAAAACCTAGGATCGTATCTAAATACCTGCCGGTGGTTTGGGGGAAAGTCACGCATCATCCGCAGCATCAACATTTCCGATGCCCTTGAGTTACCCATCACCGACGGGGTGGGCACCCTGCTGATCCTGGAGGTGAGCTACAACGAGGGGCTCGACGAGTATTATCAATTGCCCATATCGTTTATTCCGGACGGGCCTAGTACCTTCTTCCGCAGCAAGTTTCAGCATAGCGTGATCTTTCCTATCACATTGGGTGGAGAAGAGGGCTACCTCTACGATGCCATGTATAGCGATGCCTACCGCAACCAGCTGTTCGCGTTGATGGCCAAGCCGCGCAAAAAAGAAGAAAGCACTGGCCTGGTGGGCCGCTCGGTAGCCTCGGTAAAGCACTATTACAAGGAGAACAAAAAACACCTTGCCTCACGCGTTCTCAGTGCCGAGCAGAGCAATACCTCGGTGATTTACGACAAGCAGTATTTCTTTAAAATTTACCGCAAGCTGGAGCGTATGGTGAACCCTGATGTGGAGGTGACCCGTTACTTGAGCGAGACAGCTGAATTTGGGCACATTCCTATGTACGCCGGCGAGCTAGTCCTCAAGGACGCAAAGCACACCGACTATACGCTGGGTATGATGCTAGATTTGGTTGAAAACCAAGGCGATGCCTGGGAGTACATGAACGACACCATCGACCGTTACTACGAGCGGGTGTCAATAGGGCAGAAAGAACAGCGAGCGCCCGCCCTCAAGGGTAGCCTGATGAAACCTACGGCTCAGGACAAAATCCCTGATATTTTGCAAAGCCTGATAGGCGGGGCCCCCGCCGAGCGAGCGCGCCTATTGGGTTTGCGCACCGCTGAAATGCACATTGCGCTGGCCGCCCATCCTGAGGTAAAGAACTTTGAGTCCGAGGCGTTTTCGCTCCACTACCAACGATCGCTCTACTCATCGTTGCAAACCCTGGTGCGCACCACCTACCAAACCCTCGACCGCTCCCTCAAGCAATTGCCCGACCCCTTCATGCCATTGGCTGAGCAGATTCAAGGCATGAAAAAAGACGTACTGGAACGTTTTAAAAGCATCTATGCACACAAGATTGATGCGCTAAAAATTCGCACCCACGGCGATTACCACCTGGGGCAGGTGCTCTTCACCGGGCGGGACTTCGTAATCCTGGATTTTGAGGGAGAGCCCGCCCGCTCATACAGTGAACGCCGACTGAAGCGCTCGCCCCTGCGCGACGTGGCAGGCATGCTGCGCTCTTTCCACTACGCGGCTTATAACAGCCTGTTCCACATTGATGAATACGTGCAGGGGAACGCTGATTATCTGGATGCGTGGGCCGAACAATGGAATCATTACATGAGTGGATTCTACCTGCGGGCCTACCTGGAAAAAACCGAAGGCCATTCGTTTATACCAGCCAACCAAGAGGACTTTAACATCCTCATTCAGACATTTTTACTGGAGAAAGCAATCTACGAACTCAATTATGAGCTTAACAATCGTCCGTCCTGGAGTATTATCCCCATGAAGGGAATCCTCTATGTGATGGATAAATTTTCGCACGAAGACTAAAGCAGCCATGAGTAAGACCAAAACCGCCCCCGAGCAAACCAATACCAACGACAGTGCTGCGTTTAACCACGCCACGCTGCTCACTGAATACGATATCCACCTGTTTAGAGCGGGCAACCACTACGCTTTGCACGACAAACTCGGTTCTCACTTCATGGAGCACGAGGGCGTACGGGGGGTCTACTTCGCGCTGTGGGCTCCCAACGCCGAGTATGTATCGGTGGTAGGTGACTTTAACGGATGGGATCGGGGCGATGTGCCCATGCACTCCCGTTGGGATGGATCAGGCATCTGGGAGGGATTTGTACCCGGTCTGGAGCGTGGAGCTACTTACAAATACTACATTAAATCGCAGTTCAACGGCTACGAAGTGGAGAAGGGCGACCCCTTCGCCTACTACTGGGAAACCGCACCCCGCACCGCCACCAAGGTATGGGACCTGGACTACGCCTGGAACGACGAGGCCTGGGTACAAAACCGCAAGGACCTGTGGGTAGACCCACAAGCGGTATCGGTTTATGAGGTGCACCTGGGTTCCTGGCGCCGCGTGCCGGGCGATGACGGAAAACCGCGCCCCTTGTCCTACCGCGAAATGGCGGATGAGTTGCCCGGCTATCTCACCTGGATGGGTTTCACCCACGTAGAATTTCTACCAGTGATGGAGCACCCGTTCTACGGCTCATGGGGTTACCAAACCACTGGTTACTTCGCCCCCACCAGCCGCTACGGCACGCCGCAGGACTTTATGTATCTGGTCAACAAATTGCACGAAGCCGGCGTTGGCGTGATCCTGGACTGGGTACCGTCGCACTTTCCCTCTGATCAGCACGGGCTGTCGTACTTTGACGGAACCCACCTGTTTGAGCACGCTGACCCCCGACTGGGTTACCACCCTGACTGGAAAAGCTATATATTTAATTATACCCGCAACGAGGTACGTGCCTTTTTGATTAGCAGCGCGATGTACTGGTTAGAAAAGTACCACATCGATGGCATTCGGGTGGATGCGGTAGCCTCGATGCTATACCTTGATTACTCCCGCAAAGAAGGAGAGTGGATTCCGAACGAATTCGGCGGACGGGAGAATATTGCATCTATCCAATTCCTGCGCGAACTTAACGATGCCATTCATATCAAGACTCCGGAATTGCTCACCATTGCCGAGGAGTCAACCGCTTGGCCCATGATCACCCGCCCCCCTGAAATCGGGGGACTTGGCTTCAACATGAAATGGATGATGGGTTGGATGCACGATACGTTGGATTACTTCTCACGCGACCCAATCCACCGTAGTCATCATCAGGGTGAGATCACCTTCAGCCTGATGTATGCCTTCACCGAGAACTTTATGCTGCCGCTGTCGCACGATGAGGTGGTGCACGGCAAGGGCCCGCTCATCGACAAGATGCCCGGCGACGAGTGGCAAAAGTTTGCCAACCTGCGGGCGTTATACGCCTACATGTTCGCCCATCCCGGCACCAAGTTGTTGTTTATGGGCGGTGAGTTCGGCCAAACCCAGGAATGGCGGCACGAGCAAAGCCTCAACTGGCACCTGAATCAGTACGCCCCGCACGCCTCCTTACAGTATATGGTTAAGCGCTTGAACGAGTTGTATCAGTCGGAACCCGCTTTATACGAGAAGCCCTTTATTGGTGAAGGTTTCGAGTGGATTGATATCAGCGATGCGCAGAACTCGGTGATCAGTTTTATCCGAAAGGGCCACCAGGAGCAGAACGATGTGTACGTGGTCATGAACCTTACCCCAAGAGTGCATCAGAATTACCGCCTTGGAGTGCCGCACAAGGGCGACCTCCATATCTTATTCAATTCTGACGACGCTGAGTTCTGGGGAAGCGGGGTGGTAAATTGTGATCCGCTACCCACTATGCCGATCCCACTGCACGGGCGCGAGCGCTCGGTGAACCTGATGCTTCCGCCGCTGGGAGTATTGTTCTTGAAGTACGAGATTTAGAACGTATCACAGATCAGCATATTCCACACCACTATCGGTGCAGCAGGTGCTGCCGGATGAGGGGGGCCACGCTTCGCACCTCCAGGAAGTCGTGCTGTATTGTTTGCGTGCGCGGGTGGGTATCGGTACAAATCACCCGCTCGATGAGTCCGCAGTTTTTCAGAGCCTGCAGGCCGTCGTTGATAAACAGGCCGTGGGTGGTGATCACGATGATTCGTTGCGCTCCGGCGGCCTGATAGACGCGGGCGGCGTTGATGATGCTGCCCCCCGAACGAATCATGTCGTCGTAGATAATCACAGTGCGGCCCTGTACGTCGGCGTTCACGGCGCTCACTTCGGTTTGGTCGCCCGATAAACGGCGCTTGAGCACGAAGGCGGCCCCCACCCCGGCATCGTTGGCCAGCGACTCTACCCACTTGGCGCGTCCGGCGTCGGTGCTGGCCAGCACGTAGTTGTCGCCGCCGTAGTCGCGGGCCGCTTGCAGGATAATGTCCTTGCAGTAGACGTGCACCGGATGCAGGTGGTGCTCGAAGTAGTGTGGTATGCCCTCAGTGTGCAGGTCGAAGAGGAAAATTTTGTTGCCCCGGTGGCTGCGGGGGATGGATGACAGCAACCGGGCGCGGGTTTTAGCAGTGACCACCTCGCCGGGCAGCACGGCCCGTTCCATGGTGGAGTAACCGAAGTAGGGCACTACCAAACTGAGCGAATCGGCTCCGTAACTGACCAGCGATGCGGCCAGGTCGAGCAGTTCCAGCGTAGACGCGTCGTCGATGGTGCCGCCGAGCAGCACCACCTCGCGGTCGTCGACGTCGGTCAGGATGCGCTGGTAACGTTCGCCGTCGGTAAAGTGCCGTTGCTCTACGACGCCTTCCTCAAAGTCGCAGTCGGCCCGGACTTTATTGGCGAGGTAAGCGTAGGCGTGGGTATGAAAGAGGATTTTTTTCATGGGAATGGTTTCATGGTAGGGCTGAAGCCTTACCCTAAAGATAATTTTTTCATGTGCTGATAATCCGCCTCGCTAAAGGCCACCAACGTTACTTCTTCGGGGAGATCGTTCGCTTCCAGAAACCGGGTGATCTCGCGCAGCGCGATGGTCGTCGCTTCTTCCAAGGGAAAGCCGTAGGCCCCGGTGCTGATGGACGGAAAGGCAATGGTGCGCAGCTCGTCCTCGACGGCCAGCTCCAGCGAGCGGCGGTAGGCCGAGGCCAGCAAGGCTTCTTCTCCCTGCTGCCCGCCGCGCCACACCGGCCCGACCGTGTGGATGACGTAGCGGGCGGGCAACCGAAAGCCTTCGGTGATCTTCGCTTCGCCGGTGGGGCACCCCCTTAGCGGACGGCAAGCCTCGAGTAGTTGAGGTCCGGCGGCGCGGTGGATGGCGCCGTCCACTCCGCCCCCGCCTAGCAGGGAGGTGTTGGCGGCGTTCACGATGGCGTCTACCTCCAGTTGGGTGATGTCGCCCTGAATGATTTTGATACGTAAGTTCATGGTTTTCTGTTTTGTTGGTTATCGTAAGCCTCGTACTTACTTTTCTTTTGCTCTTCTGTCCCACAGTGGCCAATTGGTGAGACGGCGTCTCACCAATTGAGTTATTGTAGTGCTAAAACAGTACTTGACCAAAAGTTTTTACCTCCGCAGATCGTAACTTCCTCACCAAACCGTCATTCCAGAACTTTCCGTAGCGTAGCGGAAGAAAGTATCTGGAATCTCCTCAATGGGAATTGTGTACTTCAAATTACACCAAATCATCAGCAGTGATATCCTCTAACTGCTTTTCAATTAATTCAGCATCAAGACAACTACTTAATGCCTTTATAGCGTCACCAGGGTAGGGGTCAATAATGTAACTGGTTTTTTCTTGAGAATTAAATCTTTTTAGAATCATCTCATTTACCTTTTCGTCTCGCCCACCGTAGCCAATGATGATCAGCTTTTCGGCTTGCTTTAGGTTCTTCTCGAAGTGCTCAAAGAGCTTTTTGTAAAGAAGCGGCTCATCATAGCGGAGAATTTTTGCGGTAGTACCCATTAGAAAGTCGGGATGATAATAGCCAGGAGGTGCATATTGGTATTCAGAATCTCCATTGTCATCTACTATCTCTTTCTTAAGCCGGTTTTTATCTATGTTTGGCTTTAGCTTGATATACTTCTCAGGATAAAATACGTCATCTGCGTCGCTTGCTGCACTAAAGTAGTGATAGTCAATGCTTCCGTGTAACTTATACAATCGGTACGGTGTGGCGTATTTGCCGGTATACCTTTTCAAACGAATAGAATGTCTATTATCATTTGACAAGTCGGCGAGATATGGCGACCCTTCTTCCTCAAAACCATCAGACAACTGCTCGCGAAGCAATGCTTCAAAAAGTAGATCGTGATTGAGCGTATGAATATCAACGATAGCTCCTTCTTCCTGAGCAAACTGATCTAGATAATTAAGTAACCCTTTGTATTTGTTGAAGTCATTTTGCCACCCTTCATAATACTGTGTCTCATTCCTGTCCTCTAGGAGATAAAGTACCAATTGATTGTAGATGCTTGGAATTTTTGATAGATACTGCCTAAAGTGAATGCCTCCAATATCGCTGCGTTCTATCCAATTTAATCCATTATACTCGTATTCTTTGGTATACAGCCAAGCCTCACAGTCTCCTTTTGCTCCACCTTTTACAAAGTCGTAAAACTTCTCATAATTTGTAACTACTCAGGTAGCTGGGCTAGCCATGATTTGAGCTAGATAGGTGAATACATCAAGGTCTCGTTTTTTGAGGGTATCAATAACCGAGCGTAGGATGCAGAAAGTGCTTTGCCCGGATTTGAACTGCCCGGAGACCTTCTGTTTAACCTTTACATTGCGAATGGCTCTCTCTGAGCCATTGTTGTCTGGGGGTACTTCCAAATCGTACAAGAAAACCAGCAAGCAGTCCCGATACTTAACCATAGACTTTTGGAAAGTGTGGGTTTTTTCCAAACCGTCTGCCATCAATAGGGCGGAGTAGTAACCGATTGAGCCGATTTTCCAACTCGTAGACCTCCTGCTGACCCTTACGCCAAGCTTTTTCTTGTCTATGTGCTGTTTCGTTGAGCTTCAGAGCATCATGCAGCAGAGTTCTACAATGCGTGGACCAGGGGCTTTTTTCGCTTTCTTCCAGGAAAATCAAGTCTCGTTGCAGGTGAGCCAAACAGAGTTGCTTGGCGTTGGAAGTAATCTTGAGCTGCGCCGCCCAGCGATCGGAGCCTATGGTAGCCTTAGGCAATCCATCGGGAAAGGTTTCTTCGATAACTTGGCTGCCTCGGCAAGCAGAAGCTTTCAAGAAAGTGTTCTTCACATTCTGCCAGGTCCATATCCACCAATTCTTGCCATTCACACGCGCACCGGTTTCATCGCTGCCTACGTAGCTGGCCTTTTGTATTTGTGCTTGAATAGTTTCGTAGATGGGACTGGCTTTAAGAGCAGCCCTTTCTAACATATTATACAAACTGCCCTGACTCAACGCTAAGCCAAATACGTCCCGAAAAAGCAAAGCCAGTCGTTGATAAGGCACATACTGATACACACTTAAGTAAGCCGTATAGGCTTCTAGGCGAGGACCGTATTGGATAGGGGCATTCACCCCCGCCGGATAGCTTGCTTTCTGAAAGTTATCACAGCATGCACACTGACACCCATACTGACGATATTCAGTATAAACCGGCTGCACTGGCGGAATGTCTACTACTTGGCGGCGGGAGACTACTTGCTGCGCTTCGGGCAAAGCATTGCCACATTCCTGACAGTAACTACTTCTTAACTCCTCTATCTCATCGGCTACGGCTACCATCTTGAGCGTGTGCCCCTGATGTCCGGCTTGCCCCCCAGACTTGCGCCCGCTTTTCTGACGAAGGCTTCTACTCATTTTGTTAGCCTTATGCTGACTCGGTGGCTGGTGACTATTGTGGCTGTCTTTCTTGACTGCTTTGCCCTCCAGTCGTTGTAACAATAGCATTACTTTCTCCTCCAGACTAGCTACCCGCTGGCGCAATGAGGCATTCTCCGCCCTCAGTATCGCTATCTCGTTAGATTCATCCACAATCAACAATAATAACTTTTTCTTAACTTACCAAAAAATGCTACCCTACCTGAGTAGTTACTCATAATTAAAACTTTCTCCTTTACAACATTTCTTCTCATCAAAATACTTCATAAGCTTCCGACAAAACCCGAAAGCCTTTTCGCTATCTGTCTCGTACCCCCGATCTGGCCTTCTTCCTGTTTTACTATCAGCGACTAGCATACCAGTGGTATGAAAACCAAACTCCGTTCCGTCCAGTGCTAATAGTTTCTCGTTCAGGTCCTTCCCAATCGGATAACCCATCGGTGCCGAAAATCCGGCTCCTAGTAATAGTGAAATTGATTTTTCCATTTCTCTGATGTCTTGCTTTACGGATTAATCTAATTGCTTTTCATAATAGTACTTTCCATCTTCGTCTCAGGGGATTCCGGGTCTCGCTATCACTCGCTCTGGAACGACGGCTTAGAAGAACGCACCGCTGCTAAAGTTTTGCGCGCTCGCGCACTTCTTCAAAGGTCCATTCTTTGATCAGCGCGCCGTTTTCAAACACAGTGACAAGTTGGTCGTCCAGTTCGGGATGGCCGGTTTCGGCCACGGTTCGGTACGTACCGTCGTTGTGCACCAGCTTCAGGCGACCACCCTTGCTCTTCTTGAAGCTGCCCACGATGTTGCCCTGGGCGTTCATTTCGGTGGGGCTTTTTTGTACGATCACTTCTTCGCCGTTTACCGTGGCGGCACTGCACTTGAGGGCGAACTGCTGGGTGTCGCGGTCGAGCTTTTGCAGCAGCGCGCCGCCCATGCCCAGCACCAGGTTTTCGGCGCTGATGCCGTACTCCTTTAAAGCAGCGTACATTCCTTTGATGGCGTCGTAGTTGACCCCATCGCCCTGAATGACGCGCAATTGAGGGGGCAGCACGCGGTAGCCTTTGTCGTTGGTGGTGTAGCCAAACTTTTCGAACAGAATCTTAAAGATGGCCAGTAGGGTCATCACCGGGTCGCCGCTGTCGGGACGAATCACCAGCGTGCCGTCGCGCTCCAGAATTTTGTTCTTTAGCTCCTCGCCCCAGTATTCTTCGCAGGCCCGAAAGATGTTATAACTATCCGATACGCAGGCAATGGTGCCGCTCGGAAAGGTGTTGAGCACGTGGCGGAAGATATCCCGTTCGCCTTTTTCGCCGAGCAGCGTGCAGATGCTGTGCTCGGTGGCC
This sequence comes from uncultured Cytophagales bacterium, assembly GCA_963761785.1. Lineage (GTDB taxonomy): Bacteria > Bacteroidota > Bacteroidia > Cytophagales > Cyclobacteriaceae > Tunicatimonas. The sequence goes on along the minus strand of CAVXII010000007.1, from coordinate 239,077 downwards.
GGAATGCTTTTGCCGTATACCTCGGCCGTGTTATAGTACCGCTGTGCCAGCACCGACCCGGCCAGGTTGTCGCTGCCCGCGAAATTAACCAAGTGGGCACTCCCTCCAAGCGCCGCGCTTTCCATGCTGCTCACGCCGCGGTAGCCAAAGTCGTTAAGCACGTAATCGATACCAGCTTCGGCACCCGGAGTAGCGGTCGTTTCGTAATAATCTGCGACAACTTTTTTCACCTCCCGACTGATGGTGGCGACGGTGCATGGGTACCACGCTTGCATCAGCAGGGTTTCCAGAAAGTTGGTCAGCCAGAAGCATTCGGGGTCGGTGTTCTCAATGGTCATCAGCACGTTCTTTACCGGCACGGTCATTCCCTCGGGCACCGCCCGGATGCGCACTGGCAGACGTCCACCGTGCTCGTCTAAAATGTACTGGAACTTGCTTTTGTCGAACACGTCGTCACGTCCGAACACCTGGGGCATAAAGGCCGCCGCCTCGTCTAAATCTTCCTGGGTAAATGCGACACCCGCTAAGTATTCTTTCAGAAAATACTGCAAACCGTAGAACACGGTGGTTTCAAACTTGCCGCCCCGGCTTTCCAGGTAGCTATACACCTGCGTGGTGCCGGGATAGTAAAGTTTGTGGTGAGAATATTTGTAGGCATCAGCGAGTAATATGAGATTGGTTTTCATAGTAATTATATTTGATTTGGTACAAACGCGTCAAAGACACGTCTGAGATTAAGAAATTTATGGTTCGATTGCCTTATTGTTCAACTGTTGATTGGCGGCATGGCTATGGTGTTTTGCCAGAAGTCAGTTTATTGTATTATCCAGCTCATCCGGCATTTCATCCTTTTTTATTCTGATCGTACTTCTTGATGAGGTGATTGAACAAGCTGTGATGCTCTTCACTAATTTCCTGACGCTTGATCATGGTCAGCAAGTCAGTGATTTTGAACCAAGCAAGATCCATAATGTCGTCTTGGGCGGTTGGTTCGCCGTAGTGGTAGTCGCAGCTAAAGAGCGTGGTCACTATTTTGTCTACCTCGTTGCGGTAGCGCCAGTCGTTGATGCGGGCCGAGGTTTCGTAGGTGAGTTCGCCCACTTCAATGGGACCGCACTCTTCGGTGAGTTCGCGGCGGGCGGCGGTTTCGTAGCAGTCATCCTCGGGGTCGGTGAAACCACCCACCAACCGCCACTTGTTGTTGATCGACTTTTTGCCGAGCAGAATCTCTGCCTTTTCACTTCTAAAGACCGCAATGTCCACGGTGGGATACACCTTTTTGTACTGGTTGTAGTAAGCGTAGAGAATACCCGCCCGGAAGTCGCGCGAGTCAAAGACCTTATCGGCGTACTTTTCGCGCAGTTCGGTGGCGCTGTGGTCGCCATGCTCGGGCAAATCCACCGTTTCGTAGCGTCCTGAATAGTAAGGGATAAAGCTGTCGCGGCTACCGTAGAGCATGAACTGCTCGTTAGGAAAGGCACTGCTGAGCAGTTGGTCTAGGTTGTGCGACCAGGTGCGATCGCTGGGATGGTCACTGAGCGGGAGCACCACCACATCCTGGTAGGCCGTTTTGATCATCTTTTCGCGGGTATAATAATCGTAGGGACTGCGGCGGCTGCCGATGATGGGCCCTACCCCGAGTACGATGATCAGTTTATTATGCTTATCTTTGACCTGTGCAACCAGATTCAGGTGACCTTCATGCAGGTAGGGTGTTTGGAAACGGGCGATAATAACTCCGGTTTTCATAGCTATTTGCGTTTTATATACACAAATATAATTAGCCACAAGTTATCCACCAAACAATTTGCGTTATTTTTACGCATTTACGGTAATTTTTTGCAGAAATGGATATTTGTCGCTGTCTAAAGTTCAAAGGCTATCCCCTCCCGCTTCAACCTAAAGTATTTCTCTTCGTTGAACTGGTACAGGTTGCCCGGCCGTCCTGCTCCGCCCAGTTGCTGCTTTTCTTCGGTTTCCTCCAAGAAGCCAAACTTCATGATTTTCTTTTTGAAATTGCGGCGGTCAATGGGCCGATTCAGTACAGCAACGTATAACTTTTCCAGCTCCGAGAAGGGAAACTTCTTGTCTAGCAACTCAAAACCGATGGGTTCGTACTGCATCTTGCTTTGCAGTCAACGGGTGGCCACATCTACGATCTGAGCATGATCAAAAGCAAGGCCCGGGACTTGATCAACCTTAAACCAATCTACCTGGCTGGCTTCGTTGCTCTTGGCAAGGCGAAAGGTATCGGGTTTCACCAAGCCGTAGTAGGCCACGGACACCACCCGGTTGCGCGGATCGCGATCCGGGGCACCGAAGCTATAAAGCTGTTCTAGGTAGTTGATCGAGACCCCGGTTTCCTCGTGCAATTCGCGCTCCACCGCCTGCTCCAATGTTTCATCGTTTTGAACCAATCCTCCTGGCAAAGCCCACTGATCCCGAAAAGGCTCCAGGGTGCGCTTGATAAGTAAAATGGATAGCCCTTCGGTTGAGGTGTAGCCAAATACTACGGCGTCAACAGATAGTTTTATTTTTTGATGAATAGGCATCATTGGTCATTGGTCATTGGTCATTGGTCATTGGTCATTGGTCAAAATTACAAAGGACTAAGGACAAGGGACGAATGACCAAGGACAAACAACTATCCTTTAATCTGCCCAACGAACTGCTCAATGTCTTGCTTTAGGTTTTCACTGGCTTCCAGCTTCTTGATGAATGCGCTACCGATGATTGCTCCTTGGGCGTAGGTGCAGGCGGTTCGGAAGGTTTCATGGCTTGAAATGCCGAAGCCAATGAGCGTAGGGTGGCGCAACTGCATGGCTTGGATACGCTTAAAGTAAGCGATTTGCCCATCGGTAATGCCCGACTTGGCCCCGGTGATGCTGGCCGACGACACCACGTAGATAAAACCGTGCGAATGTTCGTCAATCAATCGAATACGCGCTTCAGTGGTTTGAGGGGATACTAGGAAGATGTTGAAAAGTCCGTACGACTCGAACAAATCCTTGTATTCGTCCAGATACTCCTGCATGGGCAGGTCGGGAATGATCAGCGCATCGATGCCCACCCGCTGGCACTGCTCACAGAAGCGCTCCAGACCGTACTGCATGGCCGGGTTCAGGTAGCCCATTAGAATCAGCGGCAGCGACACAGTGGAACGAATGTCTTGCAACTGCTCAAAGAGCTTACTAATCGACATGCCGTTAGCCAGTGCCCGCGCGCCACTCTGCTGAATGGTCGGTCCATCAGCCAGCGGATCGGAATAGGGCATTCCTACCTCGATTACATCAGCTCCCGCTTGCTCCAGATATTCAGCAATCCGCACCGTGTCGTCCAAAGCAGGATACCCGGCGGTGTAGTAAACCGAGAGAATGTCGTTCTTCTTCCGGAAAAGCTCGGTGAGGCGGTGGTGAGGTAGTTGGTTTGACATAAGTTTGAGTAATAGAAGGAATGAATGGTTGAAGGATTGAAGGATTGAATCAGTATACATTCAATCCTTCTATCAATCAATCAGTCAATACTTCCCCCACTGAATGTAGGTTTCCAAATCTTTATCGCCCCGCCCGGAAAGATTAATCACGACCGTCTCGTCTGGCTGCGCATTCATCTGTGACAGCACGGCAATGGCGTGGGCGCTTTCAATAGCCGGGATAATTCCTTCCAGCCGACTCAGTAGAATCCCGGCGTTCATCGCCTCATCGTCGGTTACCGCGTAGAACTCGCCCCGTCCGGAGTCAAACAGATGCGCGTGTAGCGGACCGATGCCCGGATAATCTAGTCCCGCCGAAATAGAGTGCGGTTCGGTGACCTGCCCATCGGCGGTTTGCATCACCAGCGATTTGCTGCCGTGCAAAATACCAAACGTCCCCAGCGCGGTGGTTGCAGCCGACCGCCCCGTCAGCACGCCTTCCCCCGCGGCTTCTACAGCTACTAAGCGCACCGCGGGGCGGTCTAGGTAGTGATAATAAGCACCGGCAGCATTGCTTCCCCCGCCCACGCAGGCCACGACGTAGTTCGGATCTTCAGCACCGGTTTGCTCGAGCAACTGCTGCTTGATTTCTTCACTGATTACCGACTGAAAACGGGTCACCATGTCGGGATACGGGTGCGGTCCCACCACCGAACCGATAATGTAGTGGCTATCGGTTGGGTTGCTGATCCAGTGGCGCATAGCCTCATTGGTGGCATCTTTGAGGGTCTGACTGCCTGAGGTAGCAGGAATCACTTCGGCGCCTAAGATACGCATGCGCTCTACGTTGGGCCGCTGCCGCTGCATGTCCACCGAGCCCATGAACACTTTACAGGGCATGCCCATCAGCGCGCAGACAGTGGCGGTGGCTACGCCGTGCTGCCCAGCCCCGGTTTCGGCGATAATGTACTTCTTGTTCAATCGTTTGGCCAGCAAAATCTGTCCGACGGTGTTGTTGACCTTGTGGGCCCCGGTGTGGCACAAATCTTCGCGCTTCAGGTACACGCGGGTGTTAAATTTATCAGAAAGTCGCGGAGCGAAGTAGAGCGGAGTGGGCCGACCGACATAGTTCTTCAGCAGTTGCTGAAAGTCTTGTTGAAAGTCAGCTTCGTGCATGATTGAAAGATAATTAGCACGCAATTCCTCAATGTTGGGGTGCAACATTTCAGGAACAAAGGCTCCGCCAAAGCGGCCGTAGTAGCCCTGTTCGTTCACTTGAAAACTAGTGGGTTGCGCTTCGCTAGTAGTGGGCATGACGTCTAATATTTTGGTGATCAAGTAGTTCGTTAAACAGTATGAAATGTAGAACGAAAAGCAAGGAACACTGAATGATAAAGTAAAGAACGAAAGTACAAAATCTTCTTTAAAGCTGTTGAACGAAAGCAGCTAAACGCTTTGGGTCTTTCCGGCCCGGTTCGGTTTCAAAGGAGCTGTTCACGTCCAGAACGTGTAAGTGGGGAAGGTTCATTTGTTGAACGACTGAGGCCTGATTTAGTCCAATGCCGCCGCTTAGGAAGTAGGGCGCGTCCAGCGGATAGCTTTTTAACTGTTGCCAATCGAAGGCTAGCCCGTTGCCGCCGGGCTGCTTCCCCAGGGTGTTGAACAGAAAGAAATCAACGTAAGGTTCGTACGGGCGAAGGGTATCAAAATCAAAATTGTGTTGGCCTATACTAAACACTTTGATCACTGTATAGCCCGCCGCTTTAAGGGTCTGACACTGTTCGGGCGGTTCTTGGCCGTGCAGTTGGAGCACATTTAATCCGTAACGTTCGGCCATCTGTTGCATGTGCTCAATTGAAGCATTCACGAACACTCCGACCCGATGGATTGCCGCAGGAAGCGACCAAACCGCTTCGGGCGGTAGCGTATCTACCATATAACGGGGTGACTTTTCGTAGAAGATGAAACCCAGGTAATCGGGGGCTAGCGCGGCCACCTCCGCCAGGTTGTCGGCGTACTTCATGCCGCAGATTTTAAGTTTCATAAAACTTATTCCTAAGTTCATAAGCCAGCGCATTGATCTCCTTCAGGTTAGGTTTTTCAGGCAAGTTAGAATACTCAAATACCTCTTCCATTTTCTGTTGCTTTGCCTGCGCCATCTGTAAAAGTTCTTCGTACGCATACTGACCCGCCTTGATACCAAGCAAGAAATCTCGGTTAGGCCGCTCGACATTCACCTGTTGGTAGCGACCGATTTCAATAGCCATGTCCAGGAGTTGAAAGGTGTGCATCATATTTTTAGCGTCGTAGTTCTTCCCGTGACTTATAGTATTTTCATAGCGTCCTTCGTTTCTCTGATCTACCCAATCCCAGTACTCCCGATACTCCTTACAGTAAGATGAGTAACCATCTTTGTTAAAATAGAGAAGAGCCACCTGCGGTTCACCTTTCGGTATTGAGCTCAAACTAATGTCGTTCGATGCATGGCTTTTGGTAATACCGCTAAAACCTGCGTCTTCGCGGTGGTATAGTCCGTACACGTTATTCATGTGAGGAATATTGGTCAGGCCACAGTGTTCTTGCTGCCAATCCTTTGACTCTAAGAATTTTTCTAGAGCAAGGGAACCTTGTTCGTAGCTGACGTAACAAAACGACAGCAAACTTTTTCTTTCTTTGCCCACCGGATTCACGATCTTTTTCTTCAATCCTTTGGCCTTTTTTATTTGCGCTAGCGCAAACTTTCCAAATGTGTCTTTACAAAGCTTAGATAATATCAGTTCAGATTTGATGTCATCCAAAAATGGATGTTTGTAGTGTACAGCTGAGGAAGGAGTATTCAACAGCTCCAGAATATTAGGATTGTTCACTGACAGTAGTTGAAGAAATTGACCTAGTTCGTAGAAGACAACATCATTGCTAGCGTTTGCCACCTGAGGCACGTATTCCAGTCCGTAGTAGTTGTTCTTCGGAAGTAAGAAAACTCCTTTGATATCGGTATCCGAAGTGGGCGTAGACAGTCCGTAGGCTTTGCTACCACTTAGGCATTCTAAAATGATAAGGTTTTTATCTCGCAGTTCTTCTAAGTCCATGACGCAGCGAGTGTTTTTCTAAAAAACCGATCAACGTCTTCTTTTTTGCCCCGGGCAGAGGGCAAGTTTTGGGCGCTTTCTTCGGCCTCAGCGATACAGTCTTGGATGAAAGAAAGCAAATCTATCTCCCCCTGATGCAAGTATGCTTCACCAACGGTCGCCTTTAGAGCAGTAAGCTCGTTGACTCGATCGATAAGGTGTTGCTCAATTGCCAGACCATCCATCAGCTTAGCGAATTCGATAGGTGGGATATCCTCTCTTTCTAAAATCCATTTGCAGACGGTGGCGGTTCGAAGGGCGTAAAAGAATTTTTTTAGCTTAAATTTTTCCCCGCTCACCACCTCCTCGCTGCACTTGCGGGCCATACTCAGGTAATGGTGCAGGGTGGCGATTCGAGAGTAGCAACTTTGTGCTAATTCGTTTATCTCCACCAAGAACCCTTCTTCGTATCGGTAGAGAATAGGCGACTGAATTCTTTCAAGCAACGGCGGATTTGATTTCCAAAGGAGTCGCAGCGTTTTTCTTAGGTCCCAGCCAGTTATGTCAAGTTCGTTATTCTCCATCATCCGCTCAATGGTGTCCTTTCTTTCAGAGAGGGATAAGTACCAATCTTTCTGATGGACGTAGATCATTCTAATATCGTAATCACTGTCGGGTGACGGAAATCCCCACGCTCTTGAACCGGTTTCGCAAGCCAAAAGAATTTTGATGCCTTTTTCCCGCTCAAATTGCGTCAAAAAGCCATTAATCTTCTCTTGCATCATCATTGTTCTTTAGTTCAGCAATCAACTCCCCGCACGCCCCCGCCGGATCGTCCTGCCGCATAAAGTGCTCGCCGACCAAAAAACCCTGGTAACCGTGCTGCTGTAACTTCCGAATCGCCGCCACATCACTGATGCCGCTCTCGGAAATCTTCACCGTGTTTTCCGGCATTAGCTTCGCTAACTGAACAGACGTATCAATACTTACCTCAAAAGTTTTCAGATTTTCGATTGTTCACGCCCACCACGTCAGCAAACGGTGCAATTGCGTCTTGCAGGGCGGTTTGCCGAAGCTCCTCCTCATTATGCACCTCCAGCAGCACCTCCAGTCCCAGCCGGTGGGCGTGCTGTGCCAGCGTTAGCACGCGGGGTGGTGGAAGCACCGCTGCAATCAACAAAATGGCGTCGGCTCCAATGGCTTTGGCTTCGGTAATCTGGTACCCATCAATGATGAAGTCTTTGCGGAGGATAGGACATTGATTGTGCTGCCGAGCAACACGCAGGTTCTCGTCGCTTCCGGCGAAAAAATCTACGTCGGTAAGTACGGACAGGGCTGCCGCTCCGGCCCGTACGTAACCCGTCGTGGTTTCCTGAACATCGGCCGTGGCGTTGATGATGCCCTTTGAGGGCGACTTGCGTTTAAACTCAGCGATAATGCCGGGCGGACGCTCACGTAAGGCCTTCGAGAATGAGAAAGTCGTTCGGTTAAAATGCGCGTAGTGCTCGAGAATGTTTTCCGGAACGTGGGCTTTACGTTCCGCCACCTCTTCTTGCTTTCGTCGTACAATAGTGTCTAAAATACTCAAGGGTATTTCTGCTAGTAAATAGTTTTGCCAAAGCTACTAAATTGCGCGCATCTACCCTACCCCGCCAACAATTCGTCAGAAACTTATACCTTTGCTTACCAGGATATTCAGGATGAACAAAGTTGAATCAGGATATCTCTAACAACACATTTGTTTCTTTTTTTCAAATCTTTCATTTCTTAACTCACTTATTCCTTCACCCAACCACTCATTCCTTTAACCCATGTCTCAGAAGATTCACGTTAACTCCGAAGTTGGACGTCTGCGCCGATTGCTTATCCATCCGCCCGACGAGGGCATCGGTAAAATTGTGCCGCGTATCACCGACCAGCTCTTGTACGACGATATTGTGGATTTAAAGAAAATGCGTCAAGAATACAGTGAGTACATGCGCGTGTTATTATGTTTTCTCGATCCTGAAATGGTTCAGGGAAGGATTGAGGAAGCAAACTACCAGCAAGCGGTTCAAGACCTCACCTTCGATTCGGATTACGTACTAACGGTAGAATCGCTGCTGCGGCGAATTCTGAGTAATGAAGACGTTAAAACATTATTAGTTGCTTCGGTTTGCGCCATTGAGAAATGTGGCCTCAAAACTCAGAAACGACTACTGGAAACAAAACCGGCACCCCTAGCGCATACCTTGATTACTGGTATTCTGCCTACTACAAACGGACAAGAGGAGTTCATTTTTGCCCCCATTCCAAACTTAATCTTCACCCGCGATATTGGCATCACCATCCACGATCACGTACTGATCAACAAACCCTACGAGGCTGCCCGAAACCGCGAATCACTGTTGTTCAAATACATTGCGCACTTCGACCTACTAAACCAATCTACCCGCGATGATCCCGATCGCTTAGCCGACCGGGTTATTGAACTCAACGAGCTGAATATGTTCTTCTTTGCCACCGAAGAAGAAAAACGGCGGAAGAACGTGAGTATCGAGGGGGGCGACGTGATGATGATCAGCCCAGGGCATCTGCTGGTAGGAATTAGCGAACGCACCTCGGTGATGGCTATCGATTATCTGGTGGAACAGCTCTTTGAAAGAAATCTTATAACCAAAGTTTCGGTAGTCAAAATTCCTCAGCGCCGCTCCTATATGCACATCGATACGGTATTTACCCAGGTGCGCCGTGACCTATGGATTCTATTTAGTCCTTTTTCCAAAGAAGCCCTTACCAACCGCATTAAGAACTTTGACTTTGCTGGTAATTTGTCCGACGCCCACACGGGCCCGGTCCACAAAGTAGAAATTACGCAGTTTTTTTCGAGAAGAACGCGCTGGCGGCGGCTACGGGGTGGCCGTGAAAAAACTACCCTACTTAGACGATCTATTCGAGCAAATTAGCTGCCAGGACTACGGAGCCGCGCGTTGTGAGATCATTCACTGCGCCGGCGGCCAATTTCCCGACAGCGAACGGGAGCAGTGGACTGACGCCTGCAACTTCTTGGCCATCCGTGAGGGAGTGGTCATTGGCTACGACCGCAACGTGAAAACCGAAGCAGAATTTCGAGAGCGGGGCTTCACCGTGATGCGTTCGTCAGAAATTATCCGCCGGGTAGAAAACGGTGAATCAGTTGACGAGGTGGTAACCGGCGACACCCTGATCTTACTACCATCGGGCGAACTGTCACGGGCCCGGGGTGGCACCCACTGCATGAGCATGCCTCTGCTACGCGACGACGTGGCCGTTTGGGTTTGAATTAGTCCACAGTTCGACAGTCCACGGTCGATAGTCGGCAGTTGCTGTGTACTATCGACCGTGGACTATTGACTATAATAACTATGAAAAACCAACAACTCACGGATACTATTCTCATGATTCGGCCGGTGCGGTTTGGCTACAACGTGGAGACGGCGGCAAACAACCACTACCAGCAGTTCCTTACCTCGCTCACCCCAGAAGAAATTCAGCAGCGCGCCCGGCATGAGTTTGACACCTTCGTTGAGCTGCTCCGAGCGAATGAGGTGAAAGTGATCGTGATAGAAGACACTCCCGAGAAGGATACGCCTGACTCGATCTTTCCGAACAACTGGATTTCTTTCCACGACGACGGCACGGTGGTGACTTACCCGATGTGGGCACCCAACCGCCGCTTAGAGCGACGGGAGGACATTGTTGGTACTCTTCAGCGGGATCATCAGTTTTCTATTACCCGAAAGATAGACTACTCGCACTTTGAAAACGAGGAACAGTATCTAGAGGGAACCGGTAGCGTAGTGCTTGATCGCCATAACCGAATCGCTTACGCCTGCGTATCGCCCCGTACGCATCTAAACCTGCTCGAGGAATTTTGTGCTGAGTTTGGTTTCCGCCCGGTTGCATTCTATGCTTCTCAGATGACCGAGCGCGGTTTTGCTGAAATCTATCATACCAACGTAATGATGAGCATTGGGGAGGACCTCGCCGTTTTTTGCGACGCTGCGGTAAGAAACAAATGGGACCGCGCCCAGGTGTTAGATGTTATCCGCCAGAGTGGCAAGGAGGTGGTGCTGATCACCGAAGAGCAGTGTAACCACTTTGCGGGCAACATGCTCCAGGTGAAGTCTCGCTCCGGCAATAAGTTTCTAGTGATGTCAGAGCAAGCTTACCGTTCGCTGACCGCTGAGCAGGTGCGGCAGATCGAGCAGCATACCGCAATATTATACAGTTCATTGGCGACCATTGAATTCTGCGGAGGGGGAAGCGCTCGCTGCATGATGGCCGAGGTGTTTCTGCCCAAAAAATAGTATTGATACTGCGCTAACTGCCGGTGGCTACTCGGGACTATCCTGCTCAGCGGGTGGCGTGTTGGGAATAACAAAAGTGAAGGTTGTGCCCACCCCTTGTTCGGAAGAAACCTCCACCTGCCCGTTGAGCTTTTCTACCGTTTCTTTCACAATGTAAAGTCCCAGGCCTGATCCTTGCCGCTCATTGGTTGCCCGATAGAACATCTCAAATATCCGGTTGAGGTGCTCAGCCCCAATACCAATTCCGTTATCCGCAATACGAACCCGCGCTTCTTGACTGTCTACGGTGATCTCAATTTCTACCAGCGAATGACCCACTTGGCTGTTATTGTACTTAACTGCATTCGATATCAGATTGCTGAACATCACCTGTAAGCGGTTTCCATCCGAATAAAAGTCGAGCTTTTGATCAATGGTAGACTTCAAGGCAACCTGCTTGTCTTCATCCATGAACTTGTGCTGCTCAAAGATGGTGTCTACCATCTCCTGAAAATCAATACGCTCGTGCTTGATTTCGGTACGGGCGTTGCGCGAGAAATTGGTCAGATCCTGGATGAAGTTATCCAATTTATCCGCGCTCTTCTTCATCAATCCCAGATACTCACGGATAACGGTCGGAACTGCCTCCATTCTCAACAGATTAATGAGTCCGATGATAGAAGTTAACGGGGCCCGCAGGTCGTGAGAGGCACTGTACACGAAGCGGTCTAGTTCTCGGTTGATCTTTTTTAGCTTATCATTGCTCTGCAAAACACGCTCTTCGGCCATTTTACGCTCCGTGATGTCCTGAATCACTCCGTAGATCCGAATAAAATTTCCGTGGGAAGCTTCGCGCTGCCCTTGCGTTCTCACCCATATTTCTCTTCCTTTTTGGGTAATCAGTTTTAACTCAAGGTTGAAGTGCTCGCCTTGTGCTATCAGTTGCTTGATGGCATACTTGATAACCATCTGGTGCTCAGGGTGGTAAAACCGAATGGCCTTACGCAGTGAAACCGAACTGTTGGGGGGCAGATCGTGAATGCGATACGTTTCGTCGGTCCAGCTTAGGTTTTTAGTGAGCGAGGTGAGCTCCCACCCTCCCACGTGGGCCATCTGGCTGGTATCGTGCAATAACCCCTCTGTCCGAACCTCGTTTGAGACGTCGCGACCCACTCCCTGGATTTCAGCTACGCGTCCTGATGAGTCAACTATTCCAACGAACTCCCATTCGGTCCAGAAGTAGTCGCGCTGTTTGTTAACTCCTCGGATCTTAATGGATCGGCTTTTGCCAGGATACTTCACACAATCACGCGAGCTGGAGATACACAGTTCTTCGTCGTCAGGATCGGTGATCATTGAAAAATACCGACCCAGTAGCTCGTTCTCCTGATAACCGTATTTAACCAGGCAGGCATCGTTCACGTAGGTAAAGTGTCCGTCAAGGGTGGCCCGTACTAAGTAGCTGGTCTGAGAATTAGCGATTGAGCTGAGGCGCTGTTCCCGCTGAAGTAATTTATCTTCAGTATGTTTTTTCTCGGTTATTTCTACAAAATTGGCCACTGCCCCGGATAGTTCCCCGGAGTTGTCGTACAACGGTGCAGCGTGCACCGACAACCAAACGAGTTGATCGTTGAATTGAATTCCGCATTCACAACCCATCACTGCTCTACTCTTTTGTAGCGCAATGGTTATCGGAAGTTGATCAGGGCTGAAAGGCTCTCCGGTGCGGTCAACCTTCTTCCACTGCCGATCCGACGAGATGCGGCCAATAATATCTTCCTTTTTAGTGCGTAGCAGTTGGCAGGCTACATCATTCGCGTAGGTGATCACGCCCAGTTTATCCACTATCAATACCCCAAAAAGCAAGTGATCCAATATATTAGAGGAATCATCTATTAAAGTGGCTACTGCATGCTCGGGGATCGCTGGGCTAATCATTTAATTCCGTTAGCGTTTTATAACGAAGCGTTATTAGGGTTCAATTTATGTAAAGTGTCTTTACTTGAATGCCGCATTTGCTCGCTAAAAGCTCTCGGGTAATGTTTGCTCGTGAATTTATTTAAAAGTGCCTAGCGTCCTACATCATGCCGGTGCATTTTACCCCAGATAAGCAGCTTGGTGACTACCAGCGGTCATCCCGACCCAGTCCCAGGGTAAGTTCCGTTAGGTAGTTCGTTCGTGGAATAGATTCGGCGCCCCACTGGGCTAGGTGAGGGGTGGTTACTTGGCAATCAATTAGGGTAAATCCACGCCCCTGCAACCGACGCACCAACGATATAAACCCAATCTTAGAGGCGTTATTGGCTAGCGAAAACATCAACTCTCCAAAGAACAGGCTTCCGAGTGCGATTCCGTATACTCCCCCTACTAACTCGCTATTCAGCCACACCTCAACAGAATGGGCGTAACCCAGTTGGTGCAAGCGGCTATAAGCCACTCGCATAGCCTCAGTGATCCATGTACCTGATTGGTTTGGTCGTTTTATCTGCTGACAGTGACGGATCACCTCCGCAAAATGCGTGTCGTAGGTAATCTCGAACGTTTGCTGGTTGAGCACCGACCGCATCCGTCGGGCAACCCGCAGTCGGTCGGGATAAAGTACAAACCGTGGATCGGGCGAGTACCACACAATGGGTTGGCTCTCGTCGTACCAGGGAAAGATACCCGATCGGTACGCGAGTAGCAAGCGCTCGGGCGACAGGTCGCCTCCCACCGCCAGGGCGCCCCAGGCGTTGGCTACTTCCACCGGGGGAAACTCCAAACGATCAGTGAGCCAGTGCAAATCTAATGGTCCGTTAGTTTACGGAAGGCTTCCATCGCGGCCCCCGACGCAAGGGCAGCCTGCGCTAAGGCCACTCCTTCCCGGGGCGTTGGTGCTGCCTGGGCGCAATAAAGGGCTACTCCCGCGTTGGCAACCGCTGCCTCGCGCTGGGCGGGGGTGCCCCGACCCGCCAAAACATTTTGAAAAATGCGGGCGGCGTCTTCTACTGAACTGCCCCCGGACAGGGCCTCGGGAGCATGGGTGCTCAGTCCCAGGTCTTCGGGGCGAAGTAGTTGCTCGCCCCGAGGAGTAATTATTTTAAAGGGACCGGTAAGCGAGATCTCGTCGTAGCCATCCAGCGAGTGAACGATCAAAAATTGGGTATCGGTTTGCTGATACAAGTACGCGTAGAGTCGGGCTAACTCTAGGCTGAACACCCCCACCAGCTGCTTCTTAGGTAACGAAGGATTTACCATCGGCCCCAGCATATTAAAGAAGGTTTTCATGCCTAGTTCGCGCCGCACCGGGGCCACGTTTTTCATGGCCGGATGAAACAGCGGAGCGTGCAAGAAGCAGATACCCGCCTCGTCCAGGCTTTTCTTCAGAGCCGCTTCATCATTGGTAAACGCATAGCCGAAGTGGGCCAACAGGTTGGAGGAGCCACACACCGACGATACTGAGTTATTACCGTGCTTGGCCACCTTTTGCCCGGCGCCAGCCACAATGAATGAGGCAGTGGTGGATATATTAAAGGTATCTTTACCGTCGCCGCCGGTGCCGCACAGATCGATGGCATCGTAGTCGTTGATAGACAGTGGCACGCACAGCTCGAGCATCGCATCGCGAAAGCCCTCAAGCTCATCAACCGTGATACTACGCATTAGATACACGGTGAGGAAGGCGGCCATCTGGCTGGTGTTGAATTCCCCCTGGGCCAAGCGGGTCAGGATTTCCTTCGCATCGGTTCGGCTCAGCGCCTGATAGTCGATGAGGGTGTTGAGGATGTGTTTCATTGCTTATGGATTCAGAAGACGCCGGAGCTACGGTTAAGTAGAAAGTCCGTATTCTCTTTCTACCCGACAAATTCGGATTTTATAGGTTGAATACCATTGTTCTTGCCCTAGTTTCTGGGCCAGACGGTGGTCGGCATGCATTTTCCACTGCTGAATCGCTTCCCGACTCGACCAATAAGATACTGTGATACCAACTGCTTCGCGGGCAGATTCTACTCCTAGAAAACCCGGTTGCTGGGCAGCTAATGCGTACATGCTTTCGGCCATTTCTGCGTAATCTTTGGTATTGCTATCCTTCACCGAGGTGAAGATCACAGCGTAGTAGGGAGGGTTTGGAGTGTCGGCGATCATATTGTTAGGTTGCGTGTAAACATGACGGCCACCGTGGACGCGGCACGTTCCTACAGGTGTTCTAACCACTGTTTGATCATGGCTTTACCATGCTCGGTGAGGATAGACTCAGGATGAAATTGTAGGCCCCGCACGTCGTAGCGCCGGTGGCGCAGCGCCATCACCTCGCCTTTAATATCGCGGGCGGTAACCACTAGGTCGTCGTTGATCGAGTCGGCGGCTACGGCCCAACTGTGGTAGCGGCACACTCCGAACGCGTTCGGTAACCCTTGAAAGAGGTAGTCCACCGGTTCTTCGATGAACACCCGATCACCGTAGCCATGCAGCACCAGTGGCATGTTATATAAGGTGGCGCCGAAGGCCTCGGCAATCCCCTGGTGCCCCAGACAGATCCCCAAAATACTCTTCCGAGGGGCGTAGGTAGTGATCACGTCCATCATAATGCCTGCTTCCTGCGGAATGCCCGGTCCCGGCGACAGTAGAATTTTATCGTAAGAGTCCACGTCGGCAACGCTGATTTTATCGTTGCGAATCACGTCCAGGTGCTGTTCGTAACCCAGCTCCTTGATGATGTGGACTAGGTTGTAAGTGAACGAATCGTAGTTATCTAGTACGAGTATATTCATGATGTCTTTAGCATTAATAGTTGGTTTCCACCTCTCTGGAACTTATAGTCCACCGTGACTATTTCCCAGGGCACAATTTGATCCAGTGTGAATCCCATAGTGAATCAAAGTTTAAAAGGTTAGCAAATCTGCTTAGCTGATCTCAGTAGCCTGTTCTAGCGCGGTGCGCAATGCAGCCAGTTTGTTATTAACCTCCTGGAGTTCACTCTCTGGCGATGACTTAGCCACTACCCCAGCTCCGGCTTGGTAGTACAGCGTATTGTCCTGACTCAAGAAAGAGCGAATCATAATGGCATGGTTAAACAAAGGATTGTTCTGTTCGGCGTGAAAGCCCATAAACCCAATAGCCCCACCGTAAAAACCTCGTTTTAAGGGCTCATATTCGTTAATCAATTGCATAGCACGGTGTTTAGGGGCCCCCGACAAAGTCCCTGCCGGAAAAGTATCGGCCACCACCCGCACCGGCGAGGTATCTTCGGAAAGGTGGCCGGTTACCTTCGACACCAGATGAATCACGTGTGAGTAATACTGAATTTCCTTAAAGGTTTCCACCGTCACATCCTTTCCGTTGCGGCTCAGATCGTTGCGGGCCAGATCAACCAGCATCACGTGCTCCGAATTCTCTTTGGGGTCGTCCATCAATTGCTTGGCCAGTTCAGCATCGGCCGCATCGTCACCGGTGCGGCGAAAGGTCCCCGCAATAGGATAGATGGTGGCGGTGTCTTCGTTGATCACGATCTGGGCCTCGGGCGAAGAGCCAAATATTTTGTAACTACCGTAATCGAAGTAAAAAAGATAAGGCGACGGATTGATAGAGCGTAGGGTGCGGTACACGTTAAACTCGTCGCCTTGAAAGGCGTGCTGAAACCGCCTCGATAAAACGATCTGAAACACATCTCCCCGGAAGCAGTGCTCCTGCCCCTGGCGAATCACTTTCAGAAACTCCTCGTCCGAAAAGGTACTGGTTTCTTCGCCCGTTAAACGAAACTGATAGCTCGGTATATTCTTGTTACTGATCAGTGCCAGTAGATTTTCCATACCTTCGTTACCGGAGGCATTTGGTTGGTACTGGTGTTCGAAGAGGTGCAATTCATTACGAAAGTGGTCAATGGCAATCACGTAACGGTATACCGCATAATGTACTTCCGGAGTACCGTAATCATCGTCCGTATCGGCGGCTATTTCAATATCTTCGTAGTGCTGCACCGCATCGTAGGCCATATACCCGAACAGACCGTTGGTCACAAATTTATAGTCATTGGCTTCGGTCAGGAACTGCCCCACAAAGGTGCTGAGTTGCTCCACTAAGGCAGACTTTTGGGAGAGTTGCTGGATCTTGGTTTCACCGTCCGGAAACCGCTGAGTAAGTTGCTGCCCCTTTACCGAAAAGGTGGCAATGGGTTCGCAGCAGATATAAGAAAAAGTGTTGTTACTGCTATGATAGTCCGAACTTTCAAGCAGGATGGGGTTGGCGTAGCGGTCGCGCAGCTTCAGGTAGATGCTCACCGGGGTAATGGTGTCGGCCAGCTGTTTGCGGTGGTTGGTTTTTAGGGAGTACGTCTTAGCAGAAGAATTCATAGGAAGGTGTTGTTGATAAAAAAAAGGCCCACTGCGGAAACAGTAGGCCTTCAAATTTTATTGAAATAAGACTAGTGGTTCACGCTACGCCAGGAGTGGCAAGGCCACCACCAATCATTTTTTGCCGGAAGTATGGTTGTAAATGCTTTCATTGCGCCAAATATATCACCCGAGGCTTAGTTTTCAAACAGAAATTCGTTTTTTTGACGCGTATGGAATCCTTAGCTGAAGAATACCGAAATCTTAGCCGAAGAAACAACACCCTGCGTCGGGGGCGCAAACAGCTTTCTGCCGGGCTGATGCTTTTGATCGGGCTGTTGCTGTTGGCAGTTGGCTACATTGTATATGTAGAGTTTTTCCCACCGTTTTTCGGACGGTGGCCCCAGGTTCAGGCTCAGAACACTTCGCTGCAACAGCAAAACGAGCAGTTGCGCAGCGAATTAGACAGTATGAACCGTGTAAACGGGCTACTGCTGGAGCTCTCTCCGTACTACACCGGGGTGTTTTTTGAGGTGCAGATCGGCGCTTTCGAGTACTTTGATCTGGCCGATTACAAAGAAGACCTGGTCAAGATGAACATTGACAAAACCGATCAGGTAGATCAGTATACGCTGGGCAAATTTCGCGACTTAGAACGCGCCCTGGCCTTTCGAAAAGATGTTCAGCGGATGGGCATCAAGGATGCTTTTGTTATCGCTAAAGTAGACGGCAATCGGGTAAGTGTTAAGGAAGCTTTGACTGAGCAGGAGCGACTAAACGAAAGATAGGTTTTTTGTAAGGGTGCGTCGCGACGTACCCTTACAAAAAACCCAACTTGAGCCGTCATCGGAGGTTTTGCTAAATCCCAGAAAAAACAGGATTTGAGCTGTCCCAGCTACGCAACTATCCACTGTTAACTTTGGTATAATAGGCTAAAAAGTGCCGAAGCACTTCATGGCCACCAAAGATGCCACCGAAGCAGCATTGAGGTCCAGTTTTGTAGGCGAACTTCACTCGGCATTGTTTACGTGTTGGATTTAGAAAACTGTCCTAGACCCAAGCGGGTATTTTTTTGCTTCAAAGAACTTCAATTAGCTTACAAAGAACCACCGCCGAAAGTTCAGTTAGTGATCTTTTCACGCTCGAGTTAAAGGTACAAATATTATCGTATATGTTTCGTATTCTATTCATTCATCCTCGGTGCCAACAGGGTAAGAAATTAAACATAGCAGTAGTACATCCGCTACTTTTCTCGTAATTTTCGCTTTAACTTAATCTGCGACATGTATTGTATTTCCATTCGTTTTGTTTTACTAGGTGTTTTTTTTCTGGCTAACTTCCCAGTTTTTGCTCGCGTCGCGGTTGATTCTACGGATACACCCCCAAT
This sequence comes from uncultured Cytophagales bacterium, assembly GCA_963761785.1. Classification (GTDB taxonomy): domain Bacteria; phylum Bacteroidota; class Bacteroidia; order Cytophagales; family Cyclobacteriaceae; genus Tunicatimonas. The sequence goes on along the minus strand of CAVXII010000007.1, from coordinate 220,595 downwards.
TAACTGGTTTCACCTTGATCCTTCATCGTCTAACTACCCAGGCATTAGCACCGAACAAGCTTATCAAATGCTGAACACAAAGCCTACCCGGAAAGTCGTTGTCGCTGTTATAGATTCAGGCGTTGATTCGGCGCACGAAGACCTGGTGGGCAGGTTGTGGATAAATTCCGGAGAGGTAGCCGGTAACGGACGGGATGACGATAATAATGGCTACGTTGACGACGTCCACGGTTGGAATTTTATTGGCGGTGCCAACGGAGCCAATGTTGATAACGACACCTACGAGCTTACTAGAGAATACGTGCGATTGCAACGCGACCGGGGTGCGCAATCAGGGCGAAAAAAGCGACGCGATGATGCGTACTATCAATCTATTGTGCGCTCGTACCGTGCCAAAGTAGCTGAACTACAGCAGCAGCGAGAAGGGTTCGCTGGAACTGCTATCGCTTTTCGTTCAATTCAATAAGCTCTTCGCCGCTTACTTGGCGGTTGATACCTTAACACTGGATACGCTACAGTCGGTGCAGTCGCCCGATCAACTGATTACTGAGGGTCAGCGGTTTATGATGTACGCACTACAGGCAGGCATTGACGAGAAGGGCATTGACGACGCCGAAGCCTACTTTAACTCGGCGCTTTTTGGCTACGACACCACCTTCGATGCCCGCAGTATTGTGGGCGACAACTACGCAGATTTAGCCCAAAGAAACTACGGAAACCAGGACGTGACCGGTCCGGATGCGACCCACGGCACCCACGTGGCCGGCATCATCGCGGCGAATCGTAACAACACCTTGGGTGGAAAAGGTATTGCCGAATCAGCCGAGATCATGATCATACGCGCCGTGCCTGACGGTGATGAGCGCGACAAAGATGTGGCGAACGCTATCTACTATGCGGTAGATAACGGAGCAAATATCATTAACATGAGTTTTGGAAAGTCCTACTCGCCCGACAAAACGGCGGTGGACGAAGCGGTGCGCTACGCTCAGGAAAAAAACGTATTACTGGTGCACGCGGCTGGTAATGATGGAAAAAGTGTGGACGAAAAACCCAATTTTCCGAACGCCTCGCTTAAAGGAGGCAAGATAAAAGCTCCGAACTGGATAGAGGTAGGAGCGTCGTCTTGGAAGCTAAACGATGGCTTACCGGCTGAATTCTCTAACTACGGCAAGAAGAATGTAGACGTTTTTGCCCCGGGGGTAGATATCTTTTCCTCGACGCCTAACAGTACGTACGAGCAACTGAACGGTACCAGCATGGCAGCGCCTGTGGTTTCCGGCGTAGCCGCCCTGCTGATGTCCTACTTCCCGACCCTGACAGCAGAAGAAGTGAGGGAAATAATTCTGGAATCAGCGATTCCCTACCGTGATCTTCCGGTGAAACGACCCGGTGATGAGAAAGAAACTAAATTTTCTTCCTTGTCATCCACCGGCGGGGTAGTCAATGCGCTGGAGGCTGTGAAGCTAGCGGCCGCCCGCACCGCAAAATAGGGTTGGTAAGCAACGTAATAAGGATTTGCCACCGCTATTCACGACCACGCTGGCGAGCTAGATCAGCCTCTGCGGCAATGTACCCGAAGGCCGCCCAGTATTGTCCGTCAATCACATCCTCGAGTATTTGTTGCCCTTGGGTGGAGTCTCCTTCGCTCAGCAAATAGTTGCCTACTCCGTAGCCGGTCGTTGCGGCGGTTAATGAGCCGTCGCGGCGGGATGCCCGCAGCAGGGAATCCGGGTCTACGTAGCCGGAGTACATCAGTAAACGCTCGAAATATCCTTCGTTTGCCCGGATATCCATCTCCTGTTGAATGTCAGCCAGCGTTCGTTCGGCTACTTCGTCTTCGCCCAACCGCCGGTAGGTCATGTACAACCAATCGGCCACTGCGACCAGGTCATCATCGCTTTCGGCATAGGTGAGCGTCCGTTCGTACGCCTGGGCGGCGGCCCCGTAGTCACCGTTCAGGTAGCGCGCCAGTCCGAGGTGATAGTAGACGTTAAATTGCAAAGAAGAAGGACGATCATTTGGCGGTAGTGGGATCGGGATACCGTTTGGTTCGATCCGCAAGGGTTGGTCTTCGAGCAGCGCGGCGCTCTTTTCCAGATCGCTCACCGCCCGGTCGAACTGCCGCAGGGTGATGTAGCGGTGGCCCCGGTGCCGGTAGAGCTCGGCTGATTCCGGAAACCGCTTTAAGCCTTCAGTAAACACCCGAACAGCGTCCTGATAGCGCCCCAGGTACCCTAACCGGCGGCCGAGCCATATTACATTATCAAGCTGCGCAGCATCCTGCTGGTAATTGCGCTGTGCTACCTGAAGGACGGAATCATACTGGGCTTGCACTGTCTCGGACAACTCGGGTGCATACAGGGTGTCCCCTAGCAGTGAGATGGCTTCGTACGAGCGTTTCGCAGCAGCAATTATTTCAGGTTCAGCCACAGTCTCCGGGTCGTTCGCCGAGGGGCAGCCCATCAGCAGTAGGCATAGCAACGGGGCAAAAGCAATTGGAGCAGACGACCGGTACTGGAGTAGCGTATTCTGGGGTAGTCGGGAAGCTTTATTCATAGGGCACACGTACTTTTTTCGCTTTCCGCTGCAAAAATTAGACAATAGTTACGTTACTTTCAAGCTAAGATCAATACCTGTACGCAAACTCGCTATTTCCGCTCACTACTTTCACCGGATAATCGTCCTGATTATAAGCGTAGGTTGTCTTGGCCTCCATGATATTGTTGACATTGGAGAACAGTCCGGGATTGCCGAGGGCTTTGAATACGGAAAACGGGTTACGCTTTTCATCGTACCTGAAAGTAGATTCGTTCATCAGTTCTGGCTCCTGAGTTGATACTAAGCTATAGTACTTCTCATGCTTGACGTTTCCTCGGCTATCGTATTCGTAGGTGCGAAACTGGGTGATTTTGCCTGTTTCATTGTGCAAGTTCGTTCTGACAATAGCCTCGCCATCGTACTCAAAACTGCCCATTGAGGTATACACGAAGTCGCCTTCCTTTTCAAGGTAGGTTTTTATTTCAGCTAACTTACCATCCGGACCGTAGTCAAAGGTCTGATAACGATCAATCGCAGCGTTCTCTGATGTCATCAAAGTGGTTTTCTCGACGAACACCGCCGAAAGTGATAAAGGATCAACTGCGGATTCACTACGAATCAACCGCCCTTCATCGTCGTACAGGTATCTGTTGTAGAAGAACGTACTTTCCCACTCCGCAATGTTGCCCTGCTGATCATACTTATATCTGGAAACAACCTGATCGTTCGATGCCACCGATTTTATCCTAAGGCCATCCGTAAACTGAATTTCAGAGAGTTCGTCTTGCTCACAAGAAGCAATTAGGGTTAGCAGTACTCCGACTGCCCAGTGATTGCGGAATAGTTTCATCGCTTGGGTGCTCATCGAGCTTTTCAGGTCATTAAAATGTAATTAGAGTAACTTGCAAACGCTACTTATAAAGAGGGCTCCTTCCTAAGCAAGATATCTATTTTTGGTATTAGTACCGAAAATTCTGCCGTATTTACCATAATATTTTAAACTTCGCGGCAACCATAAACCCAACTCCTTCCATGCCTTCCCGACCCACCAACAATCCTGAACTAGACCGCATCTGCGAATCGCCCGACAACCGGGGCTGGAAGCGCTTCGGACCCTACCTCTCCGAACGTCAGTGGGGCACTATCCGGGAAGACTACAGCGACAACGGCGATGCCTGGAACTACGTGACCCACGACATGGCGCGCAGCTACGCCTACCGCTGGGGCGAAGACGGCATCGGTGGCATCAGCGATCACAAACAACTGTTTTGCTTTGCCCTATCGATGTGGAACGAGCAAGACCCAATCCTAAAAGAACGCTTGTTCGGACTCACCAATCCCGAAGGCAACCACGGCGAGGACGTGAAGGAGCTGTACTACTACTTAGACAGCACTCCGACCCACTCCTACATGAAGATGCTCTACAAGTATCCGCAGCAGGCGTTTCCCTATCTCCAGCTGGTGCAGGAAAACCAGCGGCGCAGCAAGCAAGAAACAGAGTACGAGATCACCGACACCGGGGTGTTTGATGATAACAAGTATTTTGACGTCTTCATTGAGTACGCCAAAGCTGATCCTTCGGATGTGTTGATCAAAATAACGGCCCACAACCGAGGCAGCGAGGCCGCCCCCTTGCACCTGCTGCCCACCATCTGGTTTCGCAACCTCTGGAGCTGGGGCTTTGATCTGGAAAAGCCGTCGATTTGCGTAGGCAACGATGGTACCCAGGTAGATATTCACTACAAAGAATTGGGTTACCACCTGCAATACGAAGACAGTCCGGAGCTTTTGTTCTGTGATAATGAAACGAACAATGAGCGTCTTTATCAGCAGCCCAATGCCACGCCTTATCCCAAAGACAGCATCCAACGGCACGTAGTAGAAGGTAAGGAACAGGCCGTCAATCCGCAGCAGCAGGGAACCAAAATGGCGCTGCACTACGCCACCACCGTAGCTCCGGGCGAATCCTACACCGTCCGGGTTCGACTGCAAACCCAATCCAACGATCCGTGGATAGATTTCGACCCGGTGTTTGAGCAGCGTAAAGAGGAAGCCGACCGGTTCTACGCTCAACTGCAAGCCGATGTTGCCGACGACGACCTGCGGCACGTACAGCGCCAGGCTTACGCCGGGATGCTGTGGTCTAAGCAGCACTATCACTACGATGTCAACCAGTGGCTCAAGGGCGATACGCGCACTCCCAAAGTATCCGAGCAACGCCTGCACGGTCGCAACAGCCAATGGAAGCATTTGGTTAATAACAACATCATCTCCATGCCCGACAAATGGGAGTACCCCTGGTACGCGGCCTGGGATTTGGCCTTCCACTGCGTGCCACTGGCCCGGTTGGATGCTGCTTTTGCTAAACGCCAACTGGAGCTGATGCTGCGCGAATACTACCTGCATCCCAACGGGCAAATCCCGGCCTACGAGTGGAACTTTGGCGACGTGAACCCGCCCGTGCACGCCTGGGGTGCCTGGAAGGTCTACTGCATCGACCGGGAAATGAACGGGGAAGCGGACACTGAGTTCTTGAAGAAGGTCTTCCACAAGCTGCTGATGAACTTCACCTGGTGGGTGAACCGCAAAGATTCGGCGGGCAACAACCTGTTCGAGGGAGGGTTTCTGGGTTTGGATAACATCGGGGTGTTTGATCGCAGCCACCAGCTGCCCACCGGCGGCTACCTGGAGCAGGCCGATGGCACCGCGTGGATGGCCATGTACAGCCTCAACATGCTGCGCATTGCCCTGGAAATATCCAAAACCCAGCCTTACTACCAAGAGATGGCCTCTAAGTTTTTTAACCACTTTCTGGCTATTGCCGGGGCCATGTTCAACATCGGCGAATCGGAGGTGGACCTGTGGGACGATACCGACGGCTTCTACTACGACGTGCTGCACTTTCCCGACGATCCGGCGCACGTGCTCAAAGTACGCTCTATCGTGGGGGTGATTCCCTTGTTTGCCGTAGAAGTTCTTAATCCCGAACTGCTCAAACAGCTGCCCGACTTCACCCGCCGCCTGGAGTGGGTGCTCAGCAACCGCCCCGACCTGGCCGCGCTTATTTCCCGCTGGTACGAGCCGGGCAAGGGCGAGACCCGCATGCTTTCTCTGGTGCGGGGCCACCGGCTCAAGTGCATTCTGCGCCGGGTGGTGAGCGAGGCCGAGTTTCTGTCGGACTACGGAGTGCGGGGACTGTCTAAGTATCACAAGGTTCACCCGTTTAAGTACACGCTTAACGACGTTGACTACCAGGTGGCCTACGTGCCGGGCGAATCAGACACCTCGATGTTCGGGGGAAATTCTAACTGGCGGGGTCCGATCTGGTTTCCGATCAACTTCATGATTGTGGAGTCGCTGCTTAAGTTTCACCAGTACTACGGCAACGAGTTTAAAGTAGAGTTTCCGACCGGTTCGGGTGCGTACTGTACGCTGGAGCAGATTGCCCTCAACCTAAGACAACGACTTGTCCGCATTTTTCAGGGAAACCAACTGGGACAAAGAACCTACCAGGGTGATGAGTCGCCGCTCCGGGCAAACCCCCACTTCCGCGACAACCTGTTATTTTATGAGTACTTCAACGGAGATACCGGCGAAGGGCTGGGGGCCTCACACCAAACCGGCTGGACGGGCCTGGTAAGTGAGTTGATTCGTATGCAAGATGGTAAATAGATACTAAAATTGTTACCCCTTTCCAAACTTGTTCTTCAAGCGTTCCAGCGAATCTCCCAGATCCTCCGGCTTGGCCGTTTTCTTCGGCTTTTTTGCCGCGGAAGACTTCTTCTTGGTCCCCGGTTCGGCAAAAGGGTCGGTCTTCATAGACAGGGCAATGCGCTTGCGGGCCAGGTCCACTTCCGTCACCGTCACTTCAACCGGCTGCTGCACCTTGACCACCTGCGACGGGTCTTTCACGAAGGTATCGGAAAGGTGGCTCACGTGCACGAGCCCGTCCTGGTGCACGCCCACGTCTACGAAAGCTCCGAAATTGGTCACGTTGGTGATGATGCCGGGCAGCTTCATGCCCACCTTTAAATCTTCGGGGGCGTGTACTCCTTCGGCGAAGGCAAAGGCTTCAAACTTTTCGCGCGGGTCGCGGCCCGGTTTTTCCAGTTCGGTCAGGATGTCTTGCAGGGTGGGTAACCCTACTTCCTCGTTTTGGTAGCGCTTTAGATTGATGGCCTGCCGCAGTTCGGCATCCTTCATCAAATCTTCAATGGTCACTTTTTGGTCGGCGGCCATGCGCGCCACTAGTTCGTAGCGCTCGGGGTGCACTCCGCTACGGTCGAGTGGATTCTCGGCCTCGCGGATGCGCAGGAACCCCGCCGCCTGCTCAAAGGCCTTGTGACCCAGACGGGGCACCTTAAGCAACGCTTCGCGGTTTTTGAACCCGCCCCGCTCGGTGCGGTATTCCACAATATTCTGCGCCAGCACGGGTCCGATGCCCGACACGTAACTGAGCAGGTCCTGGCTGGCGGTGTTCACTTCCACCCCCACCCTATTCACGCAACTCACTACCGTGTCTTCCAGCCCCTGCTTCAGGGCGTTTTGGTCCACATCGTGCTGGTACTGGCCCACCCCGATGGCCTTCGGGTCTACCTTGACTAGTTCGGCCAGGGGGTCGATGAGGCGGCGGCCGATGGATACCGCGCCCCGCACCGTCACGTCGTGGTCGGGAAACTCGCGGCGGGCCACGTCGGAGGCGGAGTAGACCGATGCGCCGCTTTCGTTCACCGACACGATAAGCAGCTTAGCCAGCTCCGGAATGCTGCGTACAAAGGCCTCGGTTTCGCGTCCGGCGGTGCCGTTGCCAATGGCGATGGCTTCTATCTCATGCTTTTTGCACAGGGCCACCAGGGTTTGGGCGGCGTCTTTGGTTTGCTTCTGCGGAGCATTGGGGTAGATGGTGGCATTGTCCAGTAAATCGCCGCGGCGGTTCAGGCAGGCCACTTTGCAGCCGGTGCGAAAGCCCGGGTCTAAGGCCAGCACCTGCTTCTCGCCCAGGGCAGGTGCCAGCAGCAGTTGTTGTAAGTTCTCAGCAAACACCCGGATCGCCTCTTCGTCGGCTCTCTTTTTGGTGACTAGTCGCACATCGGTTTCGAGCGATGGCTTGAGCAACCGGCGGTAGGCGTCTAACAGAGCCAGCTCCACTTGTTCGGTGCTGGCGTGGTTGTTTTGCAGAATTTCCTTGCGGAGCAGGGCCAGGGCGGCTTCTTCCGGGGGACTGATGCTCATCGACAGGACCATCTCTTTCTCTCCGCGGCGCATGGCCAGCAGCCGGTGCGAGGGCACTTTTGACAAAGGCTCCTCCCAGTCGAAGTAGTCGCGGTATTTGGCACCGACTTCTTCTTTACCTTTTATCACCTGGGTGCGCACGGTGGCCTGCTTCAGGAACAGCTCCCGCAGTGCCGCGCGGGTCTCCTGCCGTTCGTTGATCCACTCGGCAATAATGTGGCGGGCTCCCTGCAGGGCTTCCTCGGTGGTTGTCACCTCCTTTTCGGGGTTCACATAGGCCTGGGCGGCCGCTTCAGGGTTGGTCTTATCTTGTTGATACAGCACTTCGGCAAGTGGCTCCAGACCCTGCTCGCGGGCCACGGTGGCCTTGGTGCGGCGGCGGGGCTTGTAGGGCAGGTACAGGTCTTCTACCGTGGCCAGGGTGGTGGCCTCGTTGATCTTCTGCTTTAGAGAACCGTCTAGCTTCCCTTGTTCCTCAATGGTTTGCAGCACGTAGACCTTGCGCTTCTCCAGTTCTCTTTCCTGGGCAAGCTGGTCGCGGATGCTGGCGATGGCGACCTCATCCAGACTGCCGGTGCGTTCTTTCCGGTAGCGGGCGATGAAGGGCACGGTGGCCCCCTGGTCTAGCAGTTCGACAGTGGCCGACACCTGAGATTCGGTAACACCGACTGACTGAGCAATGGTAGAAGTTATGGACATACGGGTTGGATCAACTAGGTATGGTTCGGTGCAGCCGCTCGCCACCGGTTCGTCAGACTGAGTCAATACGACCGACGAGCGCTGCGAAGTGAACCTCTTGGGCCAAATCTACGGAATCAATTGGTACGGTGAAAACCGGGGCGAGGGAAAAGCTTTCGGCCCAGGCATCGTAGCGCTCATTGAGGTGGCGCAAGTAGTCGGCCGGGATGCGGTTTTCGTTGGCCCGGGCCGGAGGGTTAGCCCGATAACGTTGTTGGATGCGGGCTTGCAGGGTGGGCACGTTGCCCCGCAGGTAGATAAGCAGGTCGGGCGGACGCACGAACGACATCATGGTTTCGTACAATCCGCGGTAGTTTTGGTGGTCGCGCGCGCTGAGGTGACCGAGTTGGTGCAGGTTGGCGGCGAAGATCTCGGCATCTTCGTAGATGGTGCGGTCCATCACGACCCCTTCGGAAGACGAGGCTACGCGCCGGGCCTGCCGGAAGCGTTGGTTCAAAAAGTAGACTTGCAGCGGAAACGCCCAGCGGCCCATGTCAAGGTAGAAGTCATCCAGGTAGGGGTTGTCGCGCACCGACTCCAGGTCGGCCCGGTAGCCATAGTGGTCGGCCAGCCGCTGGGTGAGGGTGCTCTTGCCCGCCCCGATGTTGCCGGATATTGCTATGAACACGACTGAACCAGGGATTGGATTGGAACCACGCGGGTGGTTGATGGGAGTACGGAACGGATAGTAAGCATGGAGCGACGGTAGGTAATATTATTTGGGAATGAGTACGCAACGGCGTTGGTTAGCGGTTGGTTCCGTAAGCGGCTGATGGGGTACTGACATTCTCTCGGGCAGCAGGGCACGGAATTGCACTATGGCTAGAATCAGGGAATTTTCTAGGTTCGGTCTGGGTTCGGTGTAGGTGTGGAGTAGGTTCGGTGTAGCCTGCTCCTAGCTTTTTTGTACTATTTTGGGAATTTGGCCACCGGTAGTAAGAGGATAGCAGGTTTATTTAGGTGGGTGGCGCACCAGCTGGGGGGAGATAAAAGGCAGTTTTTTGGCTGGTTGGGTCACGTAATATTTGGGGTCTTTGTCAAGTTGTTGATAGTGATCCTGGCTCGAGCAGAATTTTGCTGGTAGGAAGCTTGTTCAGGGGGGCATACGAAAGTTGCTGAGCACGCGCGTACGCCTTTTGCCTACTTCATTGTTTTTGTTTAGCTTGATCGTGAACAGTGTGCCATCTTCTTCACTGCTCTCCAGCGATACGCTCCCCCCGTGCGACTCGGCCACAGTTTTCGTGAGGGTAAGTCCCATGCCCCAGCTCTGTCGGTTCACGGCATCTTGCTGTTTGCTATGGTGTAGAAAGTTGAAAATAGACCGTTGCTTCTCTGGTGAGATCGGTGAACCGTAGTTGTGGACACTGAGACTGATCATGTCGTCTGCTTCGGCTACCTTGATCGTGATTGGCCGATGGGCATCACCGTACTTGATAGCGTTGGATAGCAGGTTTTCCAATAAGCGTCTGATAGCTACTTCATCTACAACGGCTGTCATCTCCCGGACTGGGCACTTCAGCTTAATTTCCTGAGAGTAAATTTCAAGGGCTTCCTGGTAAATTGACTCTACTATCTCTACGACGTCCACTTCAGCAAAAGTGAGCATGATGCCTTCGCCCGCCTTGATAGTGATGGAGTTGAGTAGTCCTTCGGTCAGCTTCAAGGCTTTGTGAACGCTTAGCAGGGCCATCTGCCGGAACGTCTCAAATTTTTCTTTTCCTATTTCGTACGACATGAGCTCAACCAGGCTATGGGTATTTGCAAGCGGGCTGCGAAGGTCATGAGCTAGGGTTCCGATCATCTTTTCTTGCGTTTCTTGCAAAGAGGTACTGAAAGAAGCGGCTGATTGTAACATGGCCGTTTCAATGATGTATTTCAACAGGTCAGCCACCTCAACGTCGTAGGCATTATTGATCCGAAGAACCAGGGTGATTACCCGATGAAAGATGATGTATTCGTGGATAATCTGATCCACCGTATACTTCTCAGAAGTGGCTCGGTGCCGACCGTGTTCGGAACTATTGCTGACTATCTCAAAGTACTTCTCATCTTTAGATACATCAGTCAGGCCATCGTGCCGGATCAGAATATCAGTGATATCCACAAGCATATTGGGCAAATGGTCGCGCAAGACGATACTATCGGTGTATCGGGAAGCTTCTATCTTCCGATTGGCCATTTCTTCCCACTGCTCCAGTATTTCCTGACTTTTTTCTTTAATAACCTGTGCTGCGTGACTCATGGGTGTAGAAAAATAATAATGGTAGGATTGTGGTTAGAAATGCTTTTTCAGCGTCACTTTGAGTTTCTCTAAGGTTTAGAGATACGGTGTAGGTCGTTCCTTTCTCCCCTAGCTTCCGGCTCATAAATGGTTCATGCTATCTTCTTAGTACCAAGTGCTAAACTAGTTGATAAACGTACGAAAGATATGACTGCCAAAAAACTCAAGGGTAATATTTACCGATGGCTCCTAACTTGCATGAAGGCTGGCGGTGTTCGCAGACTGCATAACCGCTTGTCGGCGCACTTTGTTGATGAGATCAAATCAGTAGGCTACCGGGAGGGTGGACGGTTGGTGAGGGCACCGACCATGGGGGCACAAAAAAACCGGTCAGTGGGGGCTGACCGGTTGGAATACGGGGTGCAGAGGCTTCCTAGCCGAGGACAAATTCGCGTTCGGTGACGTTGCCAGGCAAATCGCTGGCCCGCACGACCAGTTTGCTTCCTTTGAGTGCGCCGTTGTTCTTTTGGGTGGTATAGACCCAGTCTACTCCGTTATCGTCTAGCTCAGCGTTGCCCTGTTCCAACACGTTGCCATTGGCCGCGTAGATCACTACTTCTACTACGGCCACCATGTGGTCGTCGGTGACGGTGATGCTCACGGGCGAATCTTTAGCCCCCGAGTATGCTCCTACGTTTAGATCAGCGACTACTGGACTGTTCAGGTAGTCGGCCATCGCTACGTTGAAGGCCGTTTGGTTATCCTTCGCCTCCTGCTGGTACGCTTCCTTGAGCACAGCGTTCTTCATTGCTTGTCTGGCGTAGCGGTTGGCCCGCCCAAACTTCTGACGCTGCTGCTGCTGTTCCTCGGTCGGTGGTTTACTACTTTGAGTGGGCATCACGGCCACGATGGTTTGACCACCGCTCTGGCGGAAAACGATTTTGTTACCCAGACTACCGCTGAGCCCTTCAATAACAATGTTACTTTTTACTCTTGCCATGTTGATACTTGGTTTGTTGAGAAATAATTTAGCTGTGCTCAGTCTTCCGCAATCCCTGGGCCACCGCAACGGTTGCGGGTGGCGGTAGCCCGTAAGCATTGGGACGCTTTTGGCATGATCACGGGCGAAACAGGAAAAAAGGGGCGATTACTTACACGCCCGAGAGGAAGCAGTAGGATTCTGCAATGGCAAACGCGTTGCAAACGCGGCCGAGGTTGATCCTAGCCATGTAGCAAGTATCCAGCATCCAACACCTCTCCTCACAGCCGCTCCAGCACCAGGCCGGCGAAGGTGAGGGCCAGGAAGAATCCGAACATGTCGGTTACCGTGGTTAGAATGGGGCCGGATGCCAGGGCGGGGTCTACGTTCATCTTCTTAAGGAACAAGGGGATCACTCCGCCGAGCGAGACGGCAACAACGGTATTGATGGCCAAGGCTCCGCCCGCGACGAGACCCAGGTAGGCATTGCCTTGCCACAGCCAGGCCGCCACGCCAATCAGGGTCCCCAGCACGAGGCCGTTGATGAGCCCGACGGATACTTCCTGCGTCCAGACTCTGAGCATCTCAAAGGGGCGAACCACGCCGAGCGATAACTCGCGCAAGCTGACGGCCACCGCCTGGTTGCCCGAGCAGCCACTCATGTCAGAGATGATGGGGAGGAACACGGCCAGGGCGATCACGGCCGATAGGGTATCCTGGTACAGGGCAATGACGCTGGCGGCGGCAATGTTGAGCAAGATATTGACGCTGAGCCACGAGAGGCGGCGGCGGGCGCGCAGCAGCACCGGCATCGTTCTCAGCTCTTCTCCGCCCACGATCCCCTGGGTCTCCAGGTGCTCGGTGTTGACCTGCTCAATCTGGGCTTCGCGCAAATCCTTGCGCAGCACCACTCCCTTTAGCCGAAGGCTGTCGTCAACCACCGGCACACCGTAGAAGTCGTGGGTATCAAAGAACTTGATGAGCTCATCGAGGGGCATCAGGTCCCGCACGGTGAGGGCCTGTCGGAGCACAATTTTAGCCAGGGTCACCTCGGGTTTCGAGAGCAGCAGGGTGCGCATGTTGAGCACACCGGAGAACTGTCCTTCGTGCGTCACGTAGATGTACTGTAGGTGGTACTTGGCGTATTTCTCAGAACTTTCTCTCAGATCCTCCACCACCGCCCCCACGGTGCTGGCCTCATCAAAAGCCAGAAACTCGGTAATCATTAGTCCGCCCGCCGTATCGGCATCGTACTGGATGAGCTGTTGGAGGTTTCTGGCCTCTTCGCGGGGCAGCGCCACCATAATCGCCGCGGCTTTCTCCTCAGACATCTCATTGAGAAAGTCAGCCTGATCGTCGCTCGACAGTTCGGATATGATGGCCGCGGCTTCTTGGCTGTCCAGGTCATTGATGATGTCCACGGCTTGCGCCCAGGGCAAATCGTCAACGAGGTCGGCCGCATCCTGGGGAGTGAGCAGTGAGAGGAGCGCCCGACGTTCGCTATCGTTGAGGTGACTGACTGATCCGACGATTTCTTCGGACTGTAGGGTATCCAGGTAGCGTTTGACTTCGCCTTCATCACCCTGTTCAATTTGTTCTTTTAAGTACTCCCAGGGTCTTGCTTCTTGTATCATTTTTTGGTGGTTCTATTGACGTGGTTTTGTTGAAGAAGTAATCGTGCCGATTAGGTATCCACAGGGGCTGTTCCACAGGGGCTGTTCCACAGGGGCTGTTCCACAGGGGTTTTGAATCGGTGCGGAGCTTAAAGAAAGCAGGTTCTGTCTACCTGCGTTTGGTTCAGAGAACCTGCTTACATTGGTCACAGGGCTAGAAGCCCTGCGCCAGATAGAATGAGGTTAGTGCTATAAATTTTTTGGCAATGTACTGATAATAAGATAAAATAGTTGCCCTGCTGAAGGCTGAAGTCAGACGGAGGGTTGCCCAGTTGGTGGTTTTGCCTCTACGTGTAAAAAATCCTCTCGCTTCTATCAAAAGCGTTTATCTTTGAGGGCAAGTACCCACAATCTATGCAAACGAATCTTCGCTTGGTCAACGTTTCCCGCTACGTCACTCCGCTTCGCGAAGGGGGTTCGTTGCCCGCCATCGTTGAGGCGGACGACGGCTTTACGTACGTGCTTAAGTTCCGGGGAGCGGGACAAGGCGCCGGGGCGCTGATTGCCGAGTTGATCGGCGGCGAGATTGCCCGGGTGTTGGGACTGAAGGTACCGGAGCTGGTGTTTGCGCATCTGGACGAAGGTTTTGGCCGCCTGGAAGGGGACGAAGAAATTCAGGACCTGCTTAAGTTTAGCACCGGTTTGAACCTGGGGCTGCACTACCTGTCCGGGGCGATCATGTACGACCCGGCGGTTAACGTGATTGACCCGCGTTTGGCCTCGCAAATTGTTTGGCTGGATGGCCTGCTGATGAATATGGACCGCACGGCTCGAAACACCAATATGCTGATCTGGCACCGGGAGCTGTGGCTCATCGACCACGGAGCAGCGTTGTACTTTCACTACTCCTGGCAGGACTGGGAGCAGCAGGCGACCAAGCCTTTTGCCTTGATCAAAAACCACGTGCTACTGCCGCAGGCCGCTGAACTCGCCGCGGTGGATGCGGAGTTTCAGCCGTTGCTCACTCCCGAGCGCATCGCGGCTATCGTGTCCCTGATTCCGGACGCGTGGCTGACGGACAATACGGCCTTCCCCACCCCACAAGGATACCGCGATGCTTACGCCCGTTTTCTGGAGATGCGCCTCAATCATTCCGCCGTATTCGTAAAAGAAGCCCAAGATGCCCGATAAACACTGGTTTGAGTATGCCGTGATTCGGCTGGTGCCCCGGGTAGAACGCGAGGAGTTTCTTAACGTAGGGGTGATTGTCTACTGCGCGTCCCAGCAGTTTCTGAAAACGAAGTACGAACTGGATGAGCGTCGCCTCCGGGCTTTCTCGGCGGCCACTGAGATGGAGGACGTACGCGTGAACCTATCGGCCCTGGAGCGCATCAGCGTTGGTGACCAGCATAGCGGCCCTATCGCGCACCTGGACAGGGCGGCTCGCTTTCGGTGGCTCACCGCCGTTCGCAGTACCGTGGTGCAGACCTCACCGGTGCATCCTGGATTATGCACTGATGCGCAAGCTACGCTGGATGCGTTATTTGATCGGCTGATACGTTGATGAGTCACCGTGAGACTCAATCGCAGAGTATGTCTAGTAAGACTCGTTGGCCTTACGGTGGAAGCCTACCCGGTGGATCGCCTCAACCGGCGCGTCTAGCGTGATGGTTTTTACCGAAGAAAGATCGGAAAGCTTAAGCACGCTGATTTCGGTTTGCGAGGGCTCCAGCACGTAAAGGAGTTCGGAAGAGGCGGTCAGTACGCGTTCGGGGTCTTCCTCCACAACCGAAAAACTCGTTTGGGCCACTTGGCTACCCGAAGCGGCGTTGTATACCACTATTTCACCGCTGGTTTCGCTCACTGCTTTGTGAACGATGAGATAGGTACCGTCTTCGCTAAAGAAGATATCTGCCACGTCGTCGCCCTCGTAAAACTGGGTCATGCTTTGGTCTGCCGGGTCAATGCGGTACAGCCCGAGCGCACCGGCCCGACCGTAGAACACATCCAGGTTGTCGTGCCCCTCTACGGTACCAATCCAGTTTCCCCGTTCGGCGTTCATGCCTTCCAGATTAGGAATCAGCGCCATGGTCTGGTTGTCGTAAGCGGCGATCACGCCCTCGGTACCACCAAACAGCGCCACCTTCCCGTTGGAAGCATTCCCGTGAATGCGACCTACCTGCACGGCGTCATTCTCAAACTGTACTTGTCCCTGCTCGTCGACGAGCTTTACCATCTGCGGCAGAACGTCTTTGGTGACCGTGTCATGCTGAAAGGTAGCGGCAAACAATCCATTATCCAGGCGTACGACCGCCCCGTGGTGCTTGGTCTGGTTGGCCAGTGGGATCACCGGCGGCACGTAATTCGGAGCCTCCAGGCGACTTTCTTCGATGTGGACGATGGAGCCGTCGCCATCGTTAAACAGCACCATATCGTCGCCGGTGGCCGAGTAGTGGGTCGGGGTGGGCGAAGTAATGGTATTGTCCAGCCACACCGCTGCGTACTCGTGCCCGTGGTCGGTGTGATTCACAATCCCGGCGTTGAAGAAGCGGGTGCGGTTCTGCGCGCGTTCTATCGATACCAGGTAGCGCCCAGTCGGACTTACGTAGTAGCGAGCGCCGTCGGTGAGGGGTTCGTTTACCGTAAAGGTAGCTTCTTCGGTCACGGGGTCCATCACCATCATCTGGTTATTACCCGCAATCACCGCCAGGCGAACGTACTTCCCCTCCAGTTCGGCTAGGGACTGGGAGGCACTGGGCATAGGATCGTTTTCGGAGCAAGAAAAGGTAAGCCAAGCAAGGCTAAGAAGCATAAAAGGTAGGCGAAGGTTTTTCATAGGGGTGTAGGGTTTGTTTTCTTGCAAATGTAGAAGCGCCTTACTACATTTGCAACATTGTTGCGTTAAAATATTTTTAACGTATTCAGAAATTAACGTCCGGTCATTCAGTATGCGCCCCTAATTTTTTATAATTGCCTAACCACCGTCTAAATTTCTGTATTTTTTTCAGAGGCAACTTACGTGCGCTTATCAGCGTGCTTTCTGCGCTGCTTCCCCTGGCCAGCTACGGCCAGGCGGCGATTTCGGGGCGGGTGGTAGACGAACACGAACAGGTGCTGGCCGGGGCTCCGGTGCACCTGTTGGCTCCGGATCGCTGGCAGTTCACCACGCACGAAGGCGCTTTTTCGTTTGCCGTTCCTACGGATACGGTCTATACCCTGGAAATACGCTCGCTAGGATACGCCAAGCAACGTGTCCGACTATCCCCCTCCGCCGCCCAGCCGGTGATCATTCGTTTGCGGCCGGAAGCCCAGACGCTGACGGAGGTGGCCATCGGTGCCTCAGCTATTCGTAGCACGGCCACGTCGTCGCAGTCGGTGACTACCGTGACACGGGCCGACCTGGATCAGTCTACCAGCGGAAGCTTCGTCGATGCGCTCACTCCCGTGGCGGGCGTCAACGCCATCAACACCGGGGTGGGCATTGCCAAACCGGTGATTCGGGGCATGAGCTACAACCGGATTATGGTGAACGACCAGGGCGTGAAGCAGGAGGGTCAGCAGTGGGGTTCGGACCACGGACTAGAGATTGACCAGTTCGACGTGCAGCGGGTGGAGATTGTGAAAGGTCCCGCTTCGCTGCGCTACGGCTCGGACGCCATGGGCGGGGTGATCAATATTTTACCGACTCCTTTTCCGGAAGCGGGACAGTTGGAAGCTGGATTAAAGAGTATCTACCAGTACAACAACCACCAGCGAGCGCTGAGCGCGGCGGTAGCAGGCAACCAGCAGGGTTGGCTCTACCGCGCGCGCTACAGCCACCAAGACTTCGACAACTACCGGGTGCCCGCCAACCGCTTCACCTACGCGGGCTTCGAGCTACCCATCTACGACGAGCGACTGCGCAACACGGCGGGACAGGAACGCAACTTCGCGCTTACCACCGGACTGAAACGAGCCTGGGGGCAATCCACCGTAAAGCTGAGCCGGTTTAACCAGCGCGTTGGACTGTTTCCGGGGGCGGTGGGCATTCCGAGTGGTTACCAGCTGCAGCGCTACGACCAGCGGCGCAGCATCGGGCTGCCGCGGCAGGACAATACCCACTGGAAGGTGCTGTGGAATACGCAGTACGCCTGGAACCAGTCTACCCTGGAAGTGGACGCCGGGTACCAGTACAACCAACGGCTGGAAGAATCGCTACCCCACACCCAAAACGTAGGCCAAACCGCCGATGGCACGGTGGCCCACGACCTGCGGCTCCGCACCTACTCGCTCGGTGCCCGCCTCACCCGGGAAATGAGTTCTCGCTGGACGGTGACTTACGGTGTGCAGGGGCAGCGGATGCAAAACGGCTACGGGGGGTTTGAATTCCTGATTCCGGCCTTCACCACCTGGCAGGGCGGGGGCTTTGCCCTGGCCGAGTACGCCGATTCGCCGGTGAATCCGCGCTGGCAGTGGAACGCCGGGCTGCGCTTCGACGGCGGACGGCACAATATTATTGAGCACCAGCAGCCGTTGTACGATGAAGTGCTCCAGCCCACGGGGGAATTTGACCAGCGCAACCCCAGCATCACCCGGCGGTTCGCGAACGTGAGCGGGGCCCTGGGCGGGCAGTGGCAACCCTCTTCCACTTGGCAGATGAAGCTCAACGTGGGCACCAGCTTTCGGATGCCGACCGCCGTAGAGCTAGCCTCTAACGGCGTGCACCACGGCACCTTTCGCCACGAGCTGGGCAATCCGGACTTACAATGCGAACGCGGCTATCAGATCGACTACGCGCTGACCTACCGGCAGGGAACAGTTAGTAGTACGCTCACTCCGTTCGTCGCCTACTACGATCAATATATTTATCTGGCCCCCACCGCTTCGTTTAGCCGCCTGCCTACGGGCAGTCAGCTGACCTGGGAGTTTCGGCAGGCCGATGCCACCTTCTGGGGCGGCGAGTGGGTCACGAACTATCAACCCTGGCCCGCCCTGGGTGTGCGGGCTTCGCTGGAGTACGTATCCTCGTACAACCTAGACTTTCGGTTGCCCCTCCCACTCACTCCGCCCTTTTCCGCCCTGGGCGAAGTCACCTACCAGGTGGTTACGCAGCGCGGATGTCTGCACTCCCTTGCGTTGCACGGTGACGTACGCTGGGTGGCCGACCAAGACCGGGTAGACCGCAACGAACGGGCGACGCCCGGCTACACCCTGCTCGGGGGCGGGGTGAGTAGCGAGTGGGCCGTTGGCCGTACCGTTTTCAACCTAATGGTGCAGATAGACAATGCGCTCAATACCCGCTACCTGCACCACCTAAGTCGCTACCGCTTGCTCAACCTGCCCGAACCGGGCCGCAACGTGGTGATCATGCTGAACGTTCCTTTATCCATTTTATAATTCTTAACCCAATGAAGCCTTACCTATTGATACTTTCTGCTGTTCTCTTAATGACTGCCTGCTCAGAAAGCGATCCCAGCGACCCCAGCAACGATTTGGAGGCGCCGGTCTTCTCGGAAGTTAACCGCCCCTCCACCCAGGGCGACCCCAACGTGGTTAAAATCCGGGGCGAGTACATGGAGGTGCTGCCGGAGAACAGTAGCGAACTGCGCGTTCGGGGCGAACTCAAAGACAACCTGGCCCTGAGCGAGATGCGCATCGATATTCACAACTCGCAGGATGGGCACACCCACGCCCGCACCCAGCGGCTGCCCGGCTTTCGGGTAGATGAGGTGGTGCAGCTAAGCGGTACGAGTCACACGATAGATCAAAGCATTCGCTACGACGACCGGGACTACCTGGCCGGGCCGTACCACGTGATCCTGCACGCGGTGGATGCGGCGGGCAACAGCACCTCGTTTGGTGACAGCTCCAGTGTGGTGCGCAGCGTGTACCTCATGCGGCCCTACATGCCCCTGATTGCACTAACCAACGCTCAATCTCAGCAACCGCTTTCCGGCACCGCCGGAAGTCTGGTGGCGGTGGAGGGGTACCTGGAGCAACGACGCGGGGCACTGGACTACGCCATCACCTTCATTCGCCTCTCGCTGGTACTCAACACCGATCGGACGGACAATACCGAGTGGCAGGGCGACACCAGTTACGAGGCGATGTGGGGCGAATCGCAGTTTCTGCGCGATAATACCGGGGCCATGCTCGCGGGGGAAATCATGCCGACCTTCACCGATGACCAGCTGCCGCTGGCCACGTTGTGGGCCAGTCAGCCCTACACCTGGCAAGCAAGTGACCACGAGCGGGTGCTGCGCATTGAGGTGGAAGATGAAGGAGGCAACCTGGCGGTGAGTGAGTTTACGGTATTCGTTAGTAACTAGCCCTTAAATCCGTAGTATATTTGGTACATTAGCAGAAAGTAAACTTATTCTTATGAAAAATTACAACCGCCGAAATTTTATGACCAAAGCTAGTGGCGCCCTAGCCGGAACAAGCGTGCTTTCCGCATGGGACGCCAGCGCACTGAGTCTTGTTCAGCGTGTTAGCCGCCAGAAAGCGCCGGTACCGGCCGATGCGTTGGCCAGCGATGAAGACTACTGGCAAGAGGTGCGCCGGGCGTTTCGCGTTAATCCTGACTTTATCAATCTGGAGAACGGCTACTACAGTCTGATGGCTGAGCCCGTAACCACGGCGCAGATTGACGACCTGGCAATGATCAACGCCAACCACTCCTTTTACATGCGCCGCCAGCACAAGGAAGACCGAGCGCGCATCAGGGAGCAGGTAGCCAAGCTAGCGGGCTGTTCGCCGGAAGAGCTGATGCTGTGTCGCAACACCACCGAAGCGCTGGATACCGTGATTATGGGCCTGACAATGCAGCCGGGCGACGAGGCGGTTATGACCGAACAGGACTACGGAAGCATGCTGCAGTGCTTCGCCATGCGAGCCCGGCGCTTCGGCTCGGTCAATAAAATTATCAAACTGCCCTTTCATCCCCAGTCGGACGAGGAGATTGTTGACGCCTACGAAGCGGCTATCACCCCCCGCACCAAGGTGATCCTGGTTACCCACCTGATCAATACCACGGGGCAGATTCTGCCGGTGCGGAAAATTGCCGACATGGCCCACGCCCGCGGCGTTGAAATCATCTCGGACTCGGCCCACGCCTTTGCCCACGTGGAGTTTAAGATCCCCGATCTGGACTGTGACTACTTTGGGGCCAGCCTGCACAAGTGGTTGGGCGCGCCGCTGGGTACGGGGATTTTGTACATCAAGAAAGAGAAGATCAACAAGGTGTGGCCGCTGTTCGGTGATAACACCTACGCGGATACCGATATTCGTAAGTTCGGTCATGTTGGTACCATTCCCTGCCACAACGACCGGGCGGTGGCTGATGCTATTGACTTCCACCACGCCATTGGCGGACCGAAAAAAGAGGCGCGCTTGCGTTACCTCACTGCCTACTGGATGGATAAGGTGAAGGACAATCCCAATATCGTTATCAACACTCCGGTCCAGTCGGCGCGCTACTGCGCCATTGCCAACGTGGGCGTCAAGGGAATAGATTCCGATGCGTTGGCCGATGTGCTCTTCAAGAAGTACAACATCTTCACGGTAACCAAAAACGTTGGGGAAGTGCGTGGCGTACGGGTTACGCCACACCTGTACAACAGCCCGGACGATCTGGATCGGTTGGTTGCTGCCCTGCAAGAACTGGCCGTCTAGCCAGACGGTTGCTGGATTGATTCCCCGTTCTAGCTTCGTTGCTTATATCAGTCAAGAAGTAAAACCGCTAGCGTTCGAGTAAGGATCACCCATCACAAAGTTTTTAACGCAAGTGTTTTGCGTCTGTAACTTACTGTTATCTTTGCAGTGATGTTGCGTTTGGTACAGTAGGTACCGCCATTACTCAATCCTGACCGCACGCGTTATTAACAGCTTTTTTGCTACGAGTGAACTGCATCCGTCTACCAACGAAGTAGACGCTGATTGTACGGTTGATAGGCTCGCCAATCGCTCCGGTAGGCATTTCACTGCTATGAGCGGCTACATTATAGAACTGGAAAAACTGGATTAACCTATGTTACAAGCTACCAACCTTACCAAAAAGTACGGCACCTTCACCGCGCTGAACGCCCTGAACCTCACTGTCAACCAGGGTGATATCTTTTGTCTATTGGGGGCGAACGGAGCCGGGAAGTCCACCACCATCAACCTGTTTCTTAACTTCATTGATCCGTCGGAGGGGCAGGCCACCATCAACGCGCTGGACGTCAAGCAGCACGGCAAAGAGACCAAGCAACTGCTGTCCTACATCCCCGAGAACCTGATGTTGTACCCCAACCTGACCGGACTGGAGAACCTGGACTTCTTCTGCGGACTGGGCGGTAAATCCTACCGCAAAGATCAACTCGAAGAGCTACTACAACAATCGGGATTGCAGCAGGATTTTATCCGCCAGCGCGTGAGCCGCTATTCCAAAGGCATGCGCCAGAAAGTAGGCATCGCCCTGGCGCGGGCCCGAGAAGCGAAAGTGCTGCTGTTAGACGAGCCCACGTCCGGCCTGGACCCCAAAGCCAGCAATGAGTTTTCCCAACTGCTGCTGGACATGAAAGAGAAGGGAGTAACCACCCTGATGGCGACCCACGATCTGTTTCGGGCCAAGGATACGGGCACCCACATTGGCATCATGCGAGAGGGAGTGCTGGTGGAGCAGTTTGCCACCAATGAGGTCAGTTTTCAGGATTTAGAGCAACTGTACCTTAAGCATATGCACGGTTAAGCGTTTCGGAAGATGAGGGTAGCTACATTATTTTTTGGAATACTCTTCACGGCGACCGCGGTCTATGGTCAGCAGGGTTACACCGTACGGGGCACGGTGACCGACCAGCAAGTCCAGCCGCTGCCCGGTGTTAATGTGACCCTAGCCCGTTTGCCGGATACGGTGTCAGTTACCGTCGTACAGACTGACCCGGAAGGAGTCTATCGGCTGGCATCATCGTCGGACGGCCTTTTTGTGCTCGTGGCCAGTTTTGTGGGGATGCAGAAGACTGTTTCTGCTTCGTTCCGCCTCAATGAGGAAAATCTATCCGTCAGTTTGCCCCCGCTGATGCTGGCGGAGGAGGTGACTACCCTGGAGGAAGTGGCGGTCACCGCGGAGCGGAATGCCGTCGAGGTTGCGGATGGCAAACTCATTTATAACATTGAAAGCAAAACGTCAGCTTCCGGTAATTCAGTTTTTGACCTCCTTCAACGGACGCCGGGCGTGAACGCCAACCAGGAAGGGAACCTGCTACTGAACGGATACGCCAACGTCAACGTGCTGCTGGATGGTAAGATGACCAATCTTTCGCCCCAGCAGTTGAGCACCCTGCTGAAAAGTATGCCCGCCGAGACCCTATCTCAGATCGAAGTCATTACCACGCCCTCGTCCCAGTACGATGCTGCCGGTAACGCCGGGGTCATCAACATCATCAGCAAAAAAAGTACGGAGCCAGGCTACGCCCTTGACCTCACCGCCGGGGTAGGTACAGGACGCTACCCGCAGACAACCCAGGGGGTGGTGGGTAACGTGATGCTCGGCAAATTCAACGTGTTTGGCAACTACAGCTACTTTTACAAAGAAGACTATCTTAACCGCACCAGCTACCGGGTCATTGAGAATGCCGACGGGACGACCGTGTACGACCGTTCTTCGTTTGATCCTTCTAGACAGAGCAACCACGGGTACAAGGCCGGAGTAGACTACGCCCTTACCCCCCGGCAGGAGGTGGGGCTACTGTACAGCGGGTTTGCCAACCGCTGGAGCCGAACGGGCAGTGGTCCGACCCGGGTGATTCCGCCGAGCAGCGAGGAAGAAACGGTGGTACAAAACCGAAACGAGACGACCGAACCGTCGGTCAACCACGCCCTGAATCTGCATTATACGGCTCAGCTAGATTCGCTGGGCAAGCGGCTAAGCTTTGATGCGGACTACTCCACCTACCTCAACAACTCCGAAGGAGTGCTAGGCAACCAGCTCTTTAGTAAAGCGAGAGAACCGTTGCAACCGAATGAGGAGCTGGCATTTGATCAGCCCACCCACATTGCTATTCGCTCGGTGAAGGCCGATGCCGAACTTCCGGGAAGGATACTAAATATTTCTACCGGCCTTAAGTACTCCGACGTAACGATTGATAATGACTTTGTCTACGACTCCCTGATCAACGGGCAGTACGTTTTTTCGCCCACCCTGAGCAACCATTTCGTGTACGATGAGCAGATCTACGCCGCCTACGCATCGGCGAGCAAGCAGTGGGAGCGCACCAGTGTCAACGTAGGCTTACGGGTAGAAAGCACCGTTGCCGTGGGGAACTCAATCAACCTCAACCGCCTCACCCGAAGGGAGTACACCAATTTCTTCCCTTATTTATCCATAGAAAAGCGATGGCGCAACCAGCATTCGCTCACCACCTCCTTCACCCGTCGGATCAACCGCCCGCTCTACAGCAACCTGAACCCGGCTCGCTACTTCTTCGACAAGTTTTCGTACTACGAAGGCAACCCCCTACTCCAACCCGAAATCTCCTGGAACGCCGCAGCAACCTATACCTTTCGTAACCAGTACGTCCTCACACTAGGGTACGTGCGCACTGATGATCCTATCTCCGGTTTTGCCCAGGAGAACGTACAAACTGGCGAGTTGGTCGTGACTACCCTGAATTTTTCTTACCGGGATGACCTCAGCGCATTACTGATGGTTCCCCTGTATCCTACCGACTTCTGGGAGATTCAAAATTCGGTGAGCCTGCGCTACCTCACCTACGCTTTATTGCAAAACGGAGCCACCTTTCAACCCGAGCGGGTCACGGTTGATCTTTCTTCGGTTCACTCTTGGGCGTTGCCCAGGGGGCACCGCCTGGAACTAGCGGCTTACTATACTTCACCTTCTCTAGACGGGGTCTACGTACTTCGGCCCTACTTTACCGTGGACGCCGGGTACCGCAAGGCGCTGATGAACGACCAACTAAACCTTCGCCTGTCGGTAACGGACCTGTTCCGAACGATCCGTTACTGGGGTTACTCTACGTACGAGGGTGCCAACGTAAGCTACAACCACTTCGGCGACACTCGGCGGGTCAATGTCAGCCTCTCCTACCACTTGGGTGGTAAGCTGAGGAGCGGTAAAAAGCGGGAGCTAGAAGAAGAAAAAAGAGTACGATAACGATAAACCGACCCTGAATATGAGCCAGCGTAATCGTTAGTTTTTCTTAAATCACCTTTTAAAAAATTTGCTCAGTCGTCAAAGGTTATATTATATTAGCAACTGAGTTGCATTTGGATATCTGTACGTCCCTTTGCGCCTACCTATATCGACACATCAATAAAACCTAGCCGTTTGTCCTCGAGAAATAAATCAGACGCCCCACCAAGGCCCAGAAACACAATTTCAGATACGGTGGCTTCAAACGCTACCGGACGTTTTTCGTCTTACTTTTCTTTAGAATGGAAGTTGGTCCTGAAGGATCGAGGAGCGGTATTAACGGCGCTTTCGTTAGCGGTTGTCCTCCTCGTTGCTTTTTGGTCAGGGAGGAGCGCCGACCAGGCCGAAACTGAGGCCCTCCATTCGGCTGCCGAACGTGTGCAAGCCGAGTGGGAGGCACAACCGCCTCATAATCCCCATATGGCGGCCCACTACGGGATTCTGGTTTATCGCCCACGGGCACCTTTACAGGCTATTGAACCGGGGGTTCTCCCGTATCAGGGGGCGGTAACCTTCCTAGAGGCCCACCGCCGTAATGCGCCGGTACTCTCTCCCGCATCCGTTCGGGTGGCCGAGAGCCGCTACGGGGGCACTCAATTCTCCCCTATGCTACAGGTAACCGCCGGGTTTCTCGCCCTCGTGCTTGGCTACCTTATCGGTGCCCGTGAAGCCCAGCGGGGGATGCTTCTCCTCTTACGGGGTTTAGGGACCAAGAGTGGGCCAAGAATCGCAGTAAAAGCCGTTGTTACGGGTACCCTCGTTTTGTTGGCTGCCTCACCGGCACTATTTCTAGCGGCCCTCCAGGTTGATGGTGGGGATGGGGTAGTTCGGTTTGTTGCCCTTACCATTGGTTCACTTATGCATCTTTTCATCCTGGCTGGTCTGGGCGTAGCCACTGGGAGCTGGCTGGGCAGTGCCCGGTTCGGTCTGGCAACCGTGGCTTTCGCCTGGGGCATGGGCGTGCTGATCCTCCCGCGCATCATCGACGTGGTGGCCGAACGGGTCGTACCACTTACTCAACACAAGCTCAACGAAACAATCGCCACTGACTTTGCCGAAGGTCCCGATGGACACAGCAGTACCGCAGCAAACAAGGTTTTTGAACAGGAAATCCTGGAGCAATACGGGGTGGAGCGCAAGGAAGACCTTCCGGTCAATTTTGATGCCCTGCTAATGCAAGTCGACGAAGAATACCGGGGGCAAGTATACGACCGTAGGTTAGCGGAAGCCGATGTAAGACGTAGAGTTCAGGATCGTATCCGTCGTATCGCTTGGATGTTTGGACCGACACCGGCGATGCTTGATCTGTCCGTACGTATCGCGGGGGCTGATGCGGGTACCCAGCGGCGGTTTGACCAAGCGGCTGAGACCTTTCGGCGTGACCTAGTCGGCCGACTTAACAAGCATATGGCTACCAACAGTCGGACCGGTGACTGGGAATGGACCCCGGAGGATGGATACTACGCGAGTTTTGCGGCCTTTAACCCACCACGGCCCAAGCTGACCGATAATCTTCATGAGGTGCTGCCTGCCGCCATTGCTCTTGGGCTATGGGCACTGCTGATGCTAGGAGCTTTGGTGGCGGTAGCGAAACGATTTAACCAGCACACGCTGTGATTCGGTCGCTCATCCGCCTTGATCGGGCGCTGCTCTACCGGTCGCGGGCATTTTGGTTACTGCTCCTACTACTGGTCGTAAGCGCAGCCTTTGCCCTGATCAGTGGACTTGACTGGCGGAACCGCTATGTCGGGGCGGCTCAAGCGGACCGTATTCAGGTAGCTGAGGAGCAGGCTCTACTTGCCAAGGTGTATAACGATCTCGAAACGGGTACGCGAACCCCGACCAATGATGAAACTTACGATGGAAGCGGTGAGTACATTCCCGATCCCCGCGATCCTTACGTCGCCGGATATTACCACACGCAACTGGCCGAGCTTCCGGCCGCCCCCCTACTTGGGCTAGCGACGGGAAGTACCGAACTGCGGGCAACCCACCACCTGATCAAATCAGTTCCTATCGCAAACCTTGTCCGTATCGGAGAGCCTGCCGAGCGCGTCAATCCCGGGGCCCTTGCGGCGGGCCGGTTCGACTTGCTTGCTTTCATTATTTACCTCTGTCCGCTGGCTCTGGTCGTACTTCTTTTTGATGCCGTCGCCCGTGAGTTGGAGAGCAATGGGCAGGCGGCACTCCTCGCCGGACTCGGGCCCACCCAACGAGAACTCCTGCTCGCTCGGGGAATAACGAGGGGCTCGGTCGTTCTAGTAGTAGCCCTTATCGCTTCCGTGGTCGGACTGGCCTTCCTGGGGCAGCTTTTTAGTGTGGCGGCGCTGGCTTGGTTACTGGGTGTCACCTTCTATCTGCTGTTTTGGGTAGCCCTCCTCCTGGGGGCTGCTTCCCTTAGGTTCGGCGTGGTCGGATCGGCGGCGACCTCCGTAGCCCTCTGGGTCGTTCTTTTACTGGTCTTACCTGGTCTGGTGGAGCGGATGCTTCGTCCATCCGGTCTTCTCGAGCCGCGAGTGATCGCGGATGCTGAGGTAAGGCGGGTTGAGCGTGAAGCAAGTGCCGATGAGGATGCCCGTGCGGCGGCAAAGGCTAAGGTTGCTAAAGAATACTGGCGCATCGACTTTGCCGAGGCACCGCCGTGTGCGAACCGGGAGGGCGTTCTCTCTACATATGTTCTACGGCGACTCTCCGACGAGACGTACGCCCAAGCCATGCGTACCGGTCGCCGCCGGGAAGCACTTTATGATCAGCGTTTGAACCGTTGGGGCTGGCTTTCGCCCATCCTTTATTTTAGTCGTGCTATGGATGCGATTGCGGGGGTGGCACCGGCCCGCCAGCGGGCTTTCGAGGAACAAGTGTTCGACTTCCATGCTCAGTGGCGAGATCGCGTCACCGACGCAATTTTTGCTTGCCATCGGTTTTCACGGAACGATTTCGAGAATGCGCCCCAGTTTGAGTGGCGCGAGCCTAAAAAAGGACTCGTGTCCTGGTTAACAATACTGTTCGTAGCCGCTCTAGCCTTGCTACTGGGGAGGTTCGCGCTACGCCGACATCCACTATTTACCTAACCTCTTATGAAACAATTAAACTTTTACCGGTCTTCGCTTCTTATTCTAGCGTTCTTTTCAATAGCAACCACCGCTGTTGCCCAAACTGGTACCCTTGAAGGTACGGTCAGGGATCCTATTGGTAATGCATTCGTATCCGCGACCATTGAGATTGCCGGTACGACCATGGGTGTCACTTCTGATATTGATGGAAACTACCGAATAGTCAACGTTCCCGTCGGTTCGCAAGTGGCCATCGTTCGGTACGTAGGCTATGAGCCGATGAGTAAGCCCATAATTATCCGGAGCGGGCAGACCACCCAGCTGGATTTCATGCTTTCGGGAGAAACAGCCCTTAGTGAAATTGTGGTGGTAGGCGATGCCTTCAGCGAAACGGATGGCTTCCGCGCGGAGCAGGTTTCGATAGGTTCTCGCTTTCCGGTGAACGTGAACAAACTTCCCAATACGGTCCGAGTGCTGCCCCAGGAACTGTTCCGAGCAACTCGGGCAACCCTTCCGCAGGACGCAACGCGGTACGTCAGTAGTGTGCAACAGTTGCCTGGCTTTGGCGACAATGCGGGTTTCGTCATTCGGGGCTTCTTCGCCAACTATGAAATCCTTCGTAACGGAGTACGGGGCGATAACCCCGGCGACCTCTACAATATTGAGCGCATCGAGGTGCTTAAAGGTCCTATCAGTAGCCTCTACGGAGGTACGGGTGCTTTCGCCGGTAACGTCAACGTGATCACCAAACGGCCACTCAAGGAATTCGGGGGCGAAATCACTGCCTTTGCTGGTTCCAACGATTTCTATCGCCTGCAAGGTGATGTGGGCGGTCCACTGTCCGAAGATGGTACCTTACGCTATCGACTCAATGCGGTAGCAGAAAGTACCGGTAGTTTTCGGGAGTTTTTCGACTCGAAAAAATACGCCGGGGCTGCCTCCATCGAGTGGGAACCCTCCGACCGGACCTTGGTTCGACTGGATGCCAGTTACCTAAGACGGGTTTATACTTTTCGAGGAAGGATTACCCTTGTTGGACGGTAGCTTGGCCTCGGGACTCACTACCTTTGACTTACCGATCAGCCGGACATTTGTTGATGAAGACCACGAACCCGCCCGGGAAAGCAAAACGTACATCGGCATCGAGGCGGAACAACGCTTGACCGATGGGCTATCCCTGCGGGTCGCGGGACTGTACACGGATTATCCGATTGACATTGAGTCCTCGCGGATCGGTGTTAGTGTCCAGGAAGATGGCCGTACCGTTGATCGGGTAACCTACGAAGGGCCGCAGTCGCTACGGTGGTTCACAGCCCAGACTGATCTTATCTACCGAACGGATAAAATTGGTACGGAAACGGTTTTTCTGCTGGGCTACGAGCATTTTAATCATCGCTACGACTACGATGCGCAGTCGCGTACCCTTGGGACGCTCAACCTTATCACCGGGAACCGGAATCCACCACCCGCCGGTGGTCTGGCCCCTGCCTTTGTTGGGTTTTTCGACTATAACGGAAATGCGGTATATGCCCAGATTTTCTCACAAGTCACGGACAGGCTTGCCCTGCTGGCGGGACTGCGGCAGGATTGGCAAACCAACGATGGGGAATTCAATGGTGAGGGGGAACCTGTTTCGGGCGACCAATTATCACCGCGCTTCGGGGCGACTTACGCAATAACCACCTCGACTCGCCTATTTACCAATTACGGGACAAGCTTTACGCCAAACTTTGCCGTGAATGTTGATGGAGAGGTATTCGATCCTGATCAAGTACGCCAGTTTGAGATTGGACTGCGCCAAGAACTGTTTAATAATAAAGCGCTTTTTACCTTAGCTACCTTCAATATCAGGCGTACCAATGTAGTCATTCCTGACCCTAGTGTATTTGCGGGTGTAATAGCGACCGGTCGCCAAAAAAGCCAAGGTATTGAATTTGACTTTACCGGGCGTGCCCTGCCCGGCTTGGAGACGATCCTAACCTATGCGTATAACCGTACGGAAGTCACTGAGGAAGATGATCCTAATTTCGGACAAACCTTGGCCGGTGCCCCCGAACACAGTGGCTCTATATTCGCTCGTTACGCTTTCGGGGGTAATCCCGACAGAGGGTTTAGCGTGAACGCTGGTTTCGTTTACAATAGTGACATCGAGGCATCATTACCCAACAGTATCGTGATTCCGGCGGCGGGTCGCCTCGATATTGGGGCAGCCTACACACTGGAACATTGGCGACTGGGTATTAACGTAAACAACGTCCTGGACGAAAAACTCTACGCAACGAACTTATTCGCGCTTTTCCCCCAAGCACCCCGAACTGCCCTCCTTACCCTCAGTTATCGCTTCGGAAAATAGCCATTTATGAATGCAGCCCTTACCTTAACCGATGTTACCAAGCGCTACGACGACCGAGTGATCGTTGATGCCCTCACGTTTTCTGTTCCGAGCGGTAGCATTACTGCCCTGCTAGGCCCTAATGGAGCCGGGAAAACCACAACGATGAAGATGTGCGCCGGGCTTATCCCACCGGATAGTGGCTCCATTGCTATCGCGGGCCATGATTTTCTCTCTTCACATAAGGAAGCGAGAAAGGCGATGACGTTCTTGCCAGAAAACGTAGCGCTCTATGAAGAGCTGACCGGTCGCGAGAATCTCTCGCACCTTCTTGAGATTGGCACCGGGGTAAAACTTTCCGTCAACGATTTGGATGAAGCGCTAGGGGCGGCAGGGCTTCCGTCTGATGCATTTACCCGAAGGACATCTACTTACTCCAAAGGGATGCGACAGAAGGTCGGAATTGCCCTTACGCTGGCCAAGAGAGCCAGTCTTTTGCTCCTTGATGAACCTACCAGCGGGCTCGATCCACATTCAGCCGCAGAATTTAATCGGTCTCTCCGTGATATTGCCAAGCGCGGGGTTGGCACCCTCATGGCAACGCACGACATCTGGCGGGCCCGCGAGGTAGCCGATCGAATAGCCGTGATGGTTCGCGGGCAAATTGTTCTTGAACTTGATCCCAAGAAACTCTCTGCCGAGGAGATTGAGCAGCGCTTCTTTCTTGAAATGAATTGAGTGGGAAATTGAATTTGTAAGGTTTCGGTAGCCAGTGCGATCCGGTTAGTAGACTGTTTTAGGCTTCGTATACATAGAGGGACGGAGTTCTCTGTAGGAAATAGACATGAATAAAACTCGATGAGAGACGCGCACTATTTACTACTGATTATACTTCTTGCATTTACGCAATCCTACGCCCAACAAGACGGGAACTTCCCCCCGCCTAAGAGCCCACCCGTCATTGAAGCTACTCGAACGACCGAGAAAATCAGTATTGATGGCCACCTCGACGAGGCTGCCTGGCAAAAGGCGTCGGTGGTTCAGGAGTTCTTTCGGATGGAACCCCGGCAGGGCGGGCAGTATGATTACCCGACGCAGGTGCGGCTGCTGTTTGATGAGAAAAACCTGTACGTAGGGGCGTTTTGCTACGACTCGCTGGGCAAAGCCGGACGGAGGGTGCAAGACCTACGGCGGGATTTTGATTTTTCGGAAAACGATATCTTCGGCATTCAGCTTGATCCGCAGAATCTGAAACAATACTGCGTATCCTTTCAAACCACTCCCTACGGCAACCAGCGGGACTTGCAGAACTTCAACGATACTAATACCGACAGCGACTGGAACGCCTTGTGGTTGGTGCGTACCCATCCTACCGATTCGGGCTACTTCGCCGAGTTTGCTATTCCGTTTAAATCCCTCCGCTACGAGCGGCCGACCGGCGATCCGGCGACCGGCGATCCGGCGGCGGCTGGAGATTCTGCGGTCGGCGATCCGGTTACCTGGGGACTGACCTTCTACCGGCTGGCGCGTCGCGAATACGAGCAAACAGTGTTTCCGGCAATTCCGCAGTCGTTCTCGCCCTACCGAATGACCTACGCGGCGCAACTGAAAGGATTAGAGTTGCCTGAACCCAGTGCCAACGTGCGCATAGAACCCTACCTCTTGTATCAGTTCGATGACCTTAAGGAAGGCGACGTTCGTTCTACCGACGGAAGTGTAAAGGTGGGCGGTGACGTGAAGTGGGCGATCAACCCTCGGTCGGTGCTGGACCTAACCTTTAACACTGATTTTGCCCAAGCGGAGGTCGACCGGGCGGTGAACAACCTGGAACGCTTCAACATCTTTTTTCCCGAACGGCGCCAGTTCTTTCTGGAAAATTCGGGCATCTGGGCTGGGGCGAGTGATCGAGCGGTGGTACCCTTCTTTAGTCGGCGGATTGGCTTGCAAGGAGACTTTAACGCCGAACCGGCCCGCATTGACGCCGGGGCTCGCTACACCATGCGCGACGAACAACGGGCCATTGCCGGACTGTACATCCATCAGGCGGAAACGGAAAACTCTCAGGCGGCTAGCTTCGGAGTAGCGCGTTACCTGCACAATTATGGAGCGGAAAACAACGTGGGCGTAATGCTTACCCACCGGCTGGATGAAGCCTCCCGTGAATTGGGACTGGCGACCAGCCATAATACGACGCTGACCGTAGACGGATTTATGCGCCCGAAGGACGAGTTTACCATCTCGTACATGGTGTCGGGCTCGCGCGATAACTCTAACGACACCTTGGGAATTGCGGGAAACGTCTTTGCGGGGTATAGCACCAACAAGTTCTACCTGGGCTGGCAGACCAACTTCGTGTCGCAGAACTATAATCCCGACATGGGTTTTGTCTTTCAGAAGAACGTTATTCAGCATAATCCCGGGGGCTACTTCATCTGGCGACCCAAGAACATTCCCTGGATTCGCCGCTTTGATCCGGGGGTGTTCGTCAACTACTACCACGACGCGAACGATCCGCGCAATTTTCAGCAAGCTAACTTATTCCTGTTTCCCGTCTGGTTATTTTTCACCAACGGCAGCTTTGTAGAGTACTCTATCTTGCCTACCTGGCAAAACATCAACTTTAATTTCGCTCCGCTGGGGATCAGCATTGCGCAAGACGAGTACTTTTATACCTTCCAACGCGTTCGGCTCAATTCTGACCAGTCGGCCAAGCTGTCGGCGTCGGGCAGCATCGAGTGGGGAGGTTTCTACAACGGGCGGCGAACCAGCGTGGAAGCCGGACTGCGATTTGTACCCATCCCCCACGTGGCCCTCACCGCCGACTACGAGTTTATCAATCTCAAAAACTTAGGAGAACTACGGGAAGACCTTCGCACCCACCTGACCACGCTAGGCGCGCGCTTAGCGTTAAACCCCCGCGTGCAGTTATCGGCCTTTTATCAGTACAACACCTTTGACGAGCAGGGCCGCTGGAACGTCCGCGGGAGTTGGGAGTACCGTCCGCTGTCGTTTGTCTACCTGGTCTTTAACGATACCCGCATCGATGGGCTAGATAACCCACTGGAAGAGCAGCAGTTGATCGGCAAGGTTACCTTTCTGAAGCAGTTTTAGAATAAGGCGACTGCCTGTTTTGCTAAAAATACAATCCCTTCGCAGCGACTAAAAACATCGGGGAAGTGAGCGGCGTACAAATTGTGCCCCATTCGTACAATGGACCAAACGGCTTAAACCAATTGATTGCTATTCTGCAAAAACTAGTTACCTAATCAGATAGCTACTGGGAAGATTTTTCCGCTGCGGCTTCATCAGACATGCGTTGGTGTTCTGCCTGCATGGTTTGGTGCTCCTGCATCATCAGGTCGTGCTCCCGTTCCATCTGCTGGTGCTCGTCGCGCATGGTGCTGAACTGCGCATCCAGTTCTTCTTCGGTAAAGTTATTCACGTCCGGACCTTCCAGCAGGGCACTATGCTTGTCAATTACCGCCTGGTGTTCATCGATCATCGCCTGATGCTTATCCATCATCGCTTGGTGCTGGTCTTGGATGGCCGTAAGTACTGAATCGTCTTCGCCGGTGAACGCCGCCTGATGCTCTTGCACCCAGCGTTGGTGAACCTGCTCAATGCTATCGTGGTGGGCTTCCATTTGTTGGTGAGACTCTTCCATCTGAACGTGCTCGTCCTGAAAAGCGGAAATCTTCTCCTGGGTGCCCGATGAGCAAGCGATTAAAAGAATAAGTGGGATAGAAAGAAAGAGGCGTGACATAAAAACTAAGGATTTGTCACGAAATAAAATGACTATTACTGAGGATATATGGTGTAGTTCCACTCCCCGTGAAATGAAGAGGGGTTTATATTGATTTTTTGCATTTTGCGATCACTAATCCGAATACCCGTCTGATATACTTCTTTGTCTATCTCACACTCAACTTCAAGACCACTATTGGTTTTGGTAGAGCCGATCAGCTTGACGATGACTTGATAGCTTGTCAAAGGTCTACCTCGCCAGTTTTTGGAAATGTAGGAAAACAGACGATGCTCAATCTTATTCCACTTACTAGTCCCAGGGGGAAAGTGAGCTACCTGGATGCGCATGCCCGTTTCATTAGCTAGTTGCTGTAGTTCATATTTCCAAAGTCTACCTTTGGAGCTATTACTACCGCCGCCATCAGCGGTGATCAACAGTGAGTTTGCTTGGTTATGATAATAGATACCCATCTTATACCACCAGTTTCTGATGCTTTGTACGGCAAACTCGGCGGTGTCTTTGGTAATTCCTACGTTGACCCAGCCGTTGTTCTGGCTTATATCGTAGACCCCATACGGTATGGCTACCCCTTCGGCATCAGTGAGAAAGTCATAGGCGTTCACTGGGGTGGGCGTGCCTTGAGCACACCATTGCGAGCCGTCGTTCTTGAAATTGCCTACTAATTCCCGCTTCTTAGCATCTACCGATATGACGGGTTGACCTTCTGATAGATACTCACTCACCTGACCACTTATGTATTCAAACTGAGCGTCTCTATCGTGGTGACTCTTACCCTCATAGGTCTTTCGGTTGGCTTGCAAACTGAACCCCCTGGCTTTGAGCGCATCGCCGATCACCCGATGGCTCACTGCTATACCGCGCTGCTTGAGAGCGGCCTGAATGTTCCTCAGGCTTTTGCTCACCCACTGCAAGGGGGATTCAGGCTCCCCTCGGGTGTGAGGCTCAATGAACGCTTTTATTTGCTCCCAAACACTTTCAGTCACCTTCTTCTTTCTTCCCCCGCCCTTCTTCCTTAAGCGATCACCAGCGGGGGCGGCTGGTGTCCCAGCGGCCAATTCGTGGATACCTTTGTTGATCGTACTGGGAGAAACCCCAGCTAGTTTTCCGATCCTGGTCTTACCACCACGACCCAGATATTGGGCCTCTGCGGCTAGAAACAACCGCTTTTGCCGTTCGTTTAAATGCGGCAATAGATTATTTATCTTGGCTAGTAAGTTTTTGTCATCTCCCATCTCACAAAGATGAACACCTTATCCAAAACTACTAACTTAATTCATAACAAATCCTAAGTTAGGTGAACGTTACCTTAGTAACCAGACCTACGCAAATTTGTTGCGTTTACGTGTTGCAGGCCTGGCAGGTGCCGCTCAGGGTGTAGTTGGTTCGATCTACGGAAAACTTATTAGAAACCGTTACTACGGGTACCTTGACATCTTCCAGGCAAAAGGTTTGGTGGCACTCATTGCAAACAAAGTGCGCGTGTTGGTCGGCGTGCGCTTCGTCGGGGCAGTGCTGCTCGCAAAGCGCGTACTTAACACCCCGTTCGTCTTCCGAAGCGCGGTGCAGAATACCGTGTGCCTCGAACGAGCTCAAAGCCCGGTACACCGTGACGCGGTCTAGTTTAGACTTCATCTTAGCGATAATATCACTCGCCGAAAGGGCCGCCTCCTGCTTAATAAATATCGATAGCATTTCGATGCGGTTGGGAGTCTTTCTTAGCCCGTGAGCCCGTAGCAGATCCGAAATAAACTGTTGGTTATTCATACGTTGAAAACTAAGCATTTTAGGCATTCTATCAAAGGACAGACTAATCAGACGGCGGCCCGCCCGGGTTCTCAACTTACCAAGTAGCTCAATTGAGGATGACCAGCAAGGCCCGCGGATCGGGGCAGCGGGTAGCATAGTCGTTCCGTTGGGCGGGGGCTACCACGCCAGGATAGTCACTCTGCTCGCGGTCCAGGCGGTCGGTGATGAGTTGCAGATGCAGGTGAGGAGGCCAGTCGCCGTTTTCGGGATATGGGCCAATCTCGCCAATAACGGTTCCTGCCGCTACGGTTTGTCCTACCGACCAGAGAGCCAGCGAGATACGACTCAAGTGACCGTAGAGAGTGAAGAAAGTATGCCCGGCCAGGTGGTGTTTCAGGATAATGGTAGGCCCGTAGTTGCCGAAGCCCTGGTTATCGGCCACGCTGTGCACGGTGCCGGGCAGGGGGGCATGGACGGGCGTACCGGCGTCCGTCCACAGGTCCAGGCCCAGGTGCAGGCTACGGGGGTCCTCTCCGGCGTAGTGGTCGCTGCGGCGGTACACGACCCGGTCTTCCAGGTAGCCCCCGATGCCAACCTTGCCCTGCCGTTGCTGTTGCACCCAGCGGTCGAAGGCGGCGGTGTCGGTGAGACCGACCGTTGCTAGTGAGACGTTGCTGGCGGTGAGGTCTAACCGAATTAGTTTTCCGGCGCTTAGGGACTTAATGACGGGGTGGAAGGTGGAGCGGTGGGATGATAGTGCCTGGTTGAGAGGTTCGGGGTTCAAGGATTTTTGTTTTGAAGGTTTTAAAGAGACGCGGCGGGGGGCCGTCCAGCGTGGAACGCCCCAAGTATCGCGTCTGTACGGATATTTGCGTTTGGTTGAAGGAAGGTTCTTGGTTCGGGGTTTGGGGGTATTTTTAAGGGGTTGGAAAGGTCTGGTGTGGGTAATTCGGACGGACAAACTAAACAAATTCTCGGATAGATTGCTTTTATTGCAACGATGAAGCGTGAGTTCACGTGAGAGAAAGCGAGGGGCATCCCGCAGCGATGCGGTTCCCCACTTTTTAGCAGTATATCTTTCAAACCCCTTACTTCACAGTAAATTCTCCTAACTACCAACCACATGAGTAAAGAATTAGAAACCAGTTGCGTTAATACAATCCGTACCCTATCGATGGACGCGGTGCAAAAAGCCAACGCCGGTCACCCCGGCACGGCCATGAGTCTGGCCCCCCTGGCCCACGTGCTGTGGTCGCGCTCAATGAACTACGACCCGGCCGATCCCCGCTGGCCCAACCGCGACCGTTTTATTTTGTCGGCCGGACACGCCTGCGTGTTGCAGTACAGCATTCTGCACCTCACCGGTTATGAGCTGTCGATGGACGATCTGAAGCAGTTCCGACAGCGGCACAGCATCACTCCGGGTCACCCCGAATACGGCATGACCCCCGGCATTGAGGTCACCACCGGTCCGCTCGGCCAAGGGGTGGGCAACGCAGTGGGATTCGCCATCGGACAAAAGATGCTGGCCGACCGCTACAACCAGTCCGACTTCAACCTGTTCAACTACCACATCTACACGATCTGTAGCGACGGCGACCTGATGGAAGGTATTTCGTACGAAGCCGCTTCGCTGGCCGGGCACCTGAAACTGGGTAACCTGATCTATCTCTACGATGACAACAACATATCAATCGACGGCGACACCGACATCACCTTCACCGAGGACGTTAACGCCCGCTTTGAGGCGCAGGGCTGGCACGTGCAGTATGTGGAAGACGTGAACGACCTGGACGCCGTAGAGAAAGCCATTGAGAACGCTAAGGCGGAAACCGAGCGTCCCTCGTTTATTCGTATCAAGACCATCATCGGCTACGGCAGCCCGAACAAGGCCAATACCTCGGGCGTGCACGGTGCACCGCTGGGCGAAGAAGAAGTGGCGCTGACCAAGAAGAACCTTGGCCTAGACCCCGACAAGAAGTTCTTCGTGCCGGACGGGGTGTACGACTTCTACAAAGAGCACGTGGAGCAGGGTAAGAAAAAGCACCAGGAATGGCAACAGTTGTTTGATAAATACAAGCAGCAGCACAGCGAAATGGCGCAAGAGTACCTGGACTTCACCGAAGAAAAGCTACCCAGTGGCTGGAGCGCCAAACTGCCTACCTACAAACCGGAAGACGGTCCGGTGGCTACCCGTAACGCAGGTAAGAAGGCTATGAACGCCATTGCCCCGCACCTGCCCCTGCTGGTGGGCGGCGCAGCCGACCTGGTAGAGTCCACCAAAACTGAGGTGGAAGACTCAGGAAGTTTTGAGCCGGACAACTACGGCGGGCGCAACATTCACTTCGGCATTCGCGAGCACGTGATGGGGGCCATCACCAACGGTATTGCCCTCACCGAAGGGCTCATCGCCTACGGGTCCACGTTCTTTATCTTCACCGACTACATGCGTCCGCCCATCCGCCTGGCGGCCATCATGAAGCTGCGCTCCATCTTCGTCTACACCCACGACAGCATCGGGTTGGGAGAAGACGGCACCACCCACCAGTCAGTAGAACAGCTAATGTCGCTGCGGGCCATGCCCAACGTGACGGTGATTCGTCCGGCCGACGCCAACGAAACCTCCTACGCCTGGAAAGCCGCCATTGAACACAAAGACGGCCCGGTACTAATCGTGCTGTCGCGGCAGAACCTGCCGGTGATCAGCTACCAGAGCGGTATGGGGCCGGAAAACCTGGAAAAGGGCGCTTATATCCTGAAAGATGCGGCCGAAACGCCGCAGGTGATCCTGATCGGTACCGGCTCCGAAGTATGGGTAGCCCTGGAAGCGCAGGAGAAGCTCGAGAAAGAAGGCATCCACTCCCGCGTGGTGAGCATGCCCTCGTGGGAATTGTTCGAGAAACAGGATCAATCGTACCGGGAAACGGTGTTCCCGCCCGACGTGAAAAAGCGAATTTCCATCGAAGCGGGCGCGACGCTCGGCTGGGCCAAGTACACCACCAGCGAGGGAGTGGCCATCGGCATCGATCGCTACGGCGAGTCGGCCCCCGGCAAAGCCTTGCTGCAAGAATTCGGCTTCAGTGCCGACAACGTGGTGAAGCACGCGAAGAAAATGGTAGAGACTGCGGCAGTATAATTGGGTTTCAGGGGTTAGAAAAACCAATCCCTAAAACCCAAATCCCAACCCTCTTGTTCCCCTGAAAGCCCCTAACACCTACTACTTAATCCCCTTGCCACCCAGAAAGACATACCTATGACACTAGGAATTGCCGCTGACCACGGCGGATTTGAGGCCAAGCAGAAGCTCGTTACTTTCATACAGCAGATGGATAACATTGCGCTGACGGATTACGGAGCGGACACGTACGATGCAAAAGATGATTACCCCGACTTTGCCGCCAAACTAGCGCACGCTGTTTCTAGTGGCGAAGTGGAACGCGGGATCGCCATTTGCGGGAGCGGCGTGGGGGCTTCTATTGCGGCCAATAAGGTGAAGGGGGTGCGAGCAGCGCTCATCTGCGATACCTACTCAGCCCGGCAGGGCGTGGAGCATGACGATATGAATATCATCTGCTTCGGGGCTCGGGTGTTCGGAGAAGAACTCATCAAAGTTATGACCGAAGCCTTTCTCGAACGCAAAATTCAGCGGCGAAGAACGGCACGTTAGAAGATTGAATAAAGTAATAGCATTAGAAACAAGGGATTGATTGACTTAAGGAAGGAAGGAATAGAAATTCACCTTCAATCATTCTGTTATTCAATACTTCAATCCCCCTAACCAACCCTATACTATGGACCACCAACAATGTGAATTCGGAATGATCGGCCTGGGCGTAATGGGCAGCAACTTTCTGCTCAACATCGCCGATAGCGGCTTCTCGGTCGTGGGCTACGATAAAGACCCCAAAAAGGCTAAAGCGCTGAACGACGCCAGCGAAGGCAAAGTAGACGGCGTGACCACCGTGGAAGAATTCGTGGAACGCCTGGCCACGCCGCGCAAGATTATGTTGCTCGTGCCCGCCGGTCCCATCGTGGACGCGGTGATCCAGGAGCTTTCGGAGCACCTGGACCCCGGCGACGTGATCATCGACGGTGGCAACTCGCACTATACGGATACCGACCGGCGGATGGCGGAGTTGCAACCGAAAAAGATTCATTTCATCGGCATCGGCGTATCAGGAGGAGAAGAAGGTGCGCGCCACGGCCCGAGCCTGATGCCCGGTGGCAACCCCGAGGCCTACGAGATTGTGCGCCCGATGCTGGAAGCGGCCGCCGCTAAGGTGAACGGTGAGCCCTGCGTAGCGTACCTAGGTCATAAGTCAGCCGGGCACTTTGTGAAGATGGTGCACAACGGCATCGAGTACGGCATCATGCAGCTCACTGCCGAGGTGTACGATTACCTGAAGCGCGGCATGCGCCTGACCAATGAGGATGTGCAGCGCCTGTTCGCTGAGTGGAACGAGGGCGAGTTACAGTCTTACCTCATTGAGATCACGGCTAATATTTTTACTAAAGAAGACACCGAAACCGGCGACGGTCTGCTGGTGGATCATATTCTTGATAAGGCCAAGCAGAAGGGCACCGGCAAATGGACCTCGCAAGTGGCGATGGACCTGGGTGTGCCCATTCCGACCATCAATGTATCGGTGACAATGCGCTTTATGTCAGCGCTGAAGCAGCAACGCGTAGCCGCAGCCAAAGACTTGGATCTGGGTAACCTGGACGTGGAAGAGAAGCACCTCAATAACGAGGAGCAATTGATGCACGCGCTCTACTTTGCTTTTGTGACTGCTTACGCTCAGGGATTGGCGCTGCTACAAGCCGCATCGGAAGAATTTGACTATGACATCAATTTGGAAGACGTGGCTCGCATCTGGCGGGGCGGTTGTATCATACGCGCCAGCTTCCTGGAAGACATCATGCAGGCCTACCGCGACCAGCCTGATCTTCCCAACCTGGTGTTGGCTCCGGGCATCGCCAAGCTCATGAAAGAGCGCCACACAGCCGCGCGACAGGTGGTGCAACTTGGGGTAGCCCAGGGCATTCCGGTGCCCGCCCTCGCTTCGGCTCTCACCTACTTTGATGCCTACCGCACTGAGCGCCTGCCTTCTAACCTCACCCAGGCCCAGCGCGACTACTTCGGAGCGCACACCTACGAGCGCATCGATCAGGATGGCACCTTCCATACCGAGTGGGAGGAAGATCCCGAGGTGCAGGACAAACGCAGCGAAGAACCGGACGTAAAAAAAGACGCGAACTAACCTAAGCATTCTCTCTTATGAGTCAAGATAAAAGCCTATCCCCTACCTCTATCGTTATTTTCGGAGGAAGCGGTGACCTCAACAAACGCAAGTTGATTCCTGCACTGTATAATCTGTACATCGACCGATACATGCCCGAGAAGTTCTTCATCATGGGCCTGGGGCGTACCGAATACTCCAACGAAGACTACTGTAGCTATCTTAAAGAGTCACTCGATGAGTTCTCGCGCCGACCGGTAGACGAGGAGCAGTGGAAGACTTTCTCGCAGCACGTGGTCTACAAGGTAGCCAATGTGAAGGAAGAATCGTCGTACCGCGAAATTCTGGACGATATAAAAGAAAAGGAAGCAGGGTGGAAAGAAGAAAGCAACCGCATCTTTTATCTATCGGTTTCGCCCTCGCTGTTTGAAGAGGTGGCTGTTAACCTGGGGCGGGTGCAGGCCTGCGAAAATACCCAGCGTTCGCGCATTGTGGTGGAGAAGCCCTTCGGCCACGACCTGATCACCGCTCGGGGACTCAACCGCTTGCTGAGCAAGATTTTTACCGAAGATCAGATCTTTCGCATCGACCATTACCTGGGCAAAGAAGCGGTACAGAATATCCTAACCTTCCGTTTTGCCAACACCCTGTTCGAGCCGTTGTGGAACCGCAACTACATCGACCATGTGCAGATCACCGTGTCGGAAACGGTGGGCGTAGAGGGCCGCGGCGGCTACTACGAGGGCTCCGGGGCGCTGCGCGACATGGTGCAAAACCACGTACTACAACTGCTAGCGATGGTGGCGATGGAGCCCCCTATCTCGTTGGAAGCCACGGAGATACGTAATAAAAAAGTGGACGTTCTTAAAGCCATGCGTCGCTACAAACCGGCTGAGATTAAGCACCACGCGGTGCGCGGTCAGTACGGTGCCGGTTGGGTAAAAGGGAAAGAGGTAACTGGTTACCGCGAAGAAGAGGGCGTTGCGGCTGACTCCAATACCGAAACCTATGCGGCGGTGAAGTTCTTCGTAGACAACTGGCGCTGGCAAGATGTGCCCTTTTACATCCGCACCGGCAAGAGCATGGCCGACAAGACTTCGGTGATTACTATTCAGCTAAAATCGGTACCACACCGGGCTTTCTCAATTGATGGTCGCAAGCGGCAGGAGCCCAACCGCATCGTAATGAACATCCAGCCCGATTCAGGCATCAAAATCCGGTTTCAGGCCAAGCGCCCGGGCGTGAGTCAGATCATCAATCCAGTGGATATGATTTTTGACTACGAGCAGGCCTACGATGCGCAGTCGCCCGAAGCTTACGAGACGTTGCTACTGGATGTCATTGAGGGTGATGCTTCTCTGTTTATGCGTGCTGATCAGGTGGAAGCTGCTTGGGAAGTGATCATGCCCATTTTAGACGCTTGGGAGAACACTCCCATCGATGACTACCCGAGCTACGAGGCGGGTAGCTGGGGTCCCCGTTCTGCTGATCGGATGCTGGCGCAGCAGGACCATCGTTGGATCAATCCTCCGGCGCGCAATACCCACAGTACCCTCATCAATGCCACCAACGGACGCCGCAAGGGCGGGGCGGTGAATTTACACGTGTTCCAGAGCGTGGATGACCTGAGTTATAGCGCGGCCGAGCTGTTTGCAAAACGGTGCCGAGAAACCGTGAATGCCCGCGGACGCTTCGTGGTGGCCCTAACCGGTGGGTCTTCTCCCAAAAAGCTATATCATCTGCTCACCCAAGATCCCTTCCGCGATTCGTTGCCCTGGGACAAGGTGCACGTATTTTGGGGTGATGAACGTCCGGTAGCTATTGATCATGAAGACAACAATGCTAGAATGACGTTTGAGGCGATGTTGAACGATTTGCCCATTCCGCCCGAGCAGATCCACCCGATACAGGGGCAGTTTAGGCCTGACGTGGCCGCGCAGCAGTACGAAGAAACCTTACAGGAATTCTTTCAGCAGCAGCTTCCCCGCTTTGACCTGATTCTGCTGGGTATGGGTGAAGACGGTCACACCGCTTCATTATTCCCCCATACGGTCGTATCTACCAAGAAGATGTCGTGGGTGAAGGATGTGTTCGTAGAGAAGCTGAATTCGCACCGCATCACGCTTACGCCCCAGCTGATCAACCAAGCGGGCTGCGTGGCCTTCCTGGCCTACGGTAAGAAGAAAGCCGAAGCAATGCGGGCGGTTCTCAAGGGCGACTACCTGCCTGATGAGTATCCGGCGCAGCTTATTCAACCCGAAGATGGCGAAGAGCACTGGTTTGTGGATAAGGAAGCCGCCTCGTTGCTGAACGGGGAAGTGAAGAGGCAAGCCAAAGAAAAGAAGGTTGAGACTCATTAGACAGGGGGATACCCATTTTGGTCTTAGGTCAAGTGAAGCGGCTCTAAAACCAAATCAGCGTCGCTGTATGCGTCGTAGAACTACTATGCTAATCCTACAACTAGGTTAGACCGCTTCGTTGCTGAACGGGGGGAATTCCAAGTAGGATTTCCCCGCGTACGTCACTGCTCATCATGCAACGCGTACAGCTCTTCGTAGTGAGGCAGGCATTCTTCCAGCAGGGGTTTTAGCTGATCGGGAAAAGGTGTGCTCTCAGGCTGATACGGAGCGAAGCCCGTGGAGCGGTGCACACTATCGTACCAGTATTTAGCCCATACCCCATCCTCGGGACGGGGCCCGGCGGGCCATTGCAGCATCGCTTCATCAAACGGAATATCAGCCAGGGCCTGCACTTCGTGCAGTTTGCTGTGGCAGTTGAGCCGCGGGTCGAGGTAATCCGGTGCGCCTCTTCGCACCGTGCTGGTGAACAGGGTGATACCTTGCGCTTTGTTCTGTTCCGAAGCCTGCTTGTGTTCGGCGATGATCACCACGTTCGGACCCGTAACGGTGAGCCTCGGGTCCTGCGAAGGGGTTTTCTTGATCCCCCGGGTCACCATCACCCGCACGTGCACCCCGTCTTGCATCTGGTTGGCATCCAGCGTCTTCCGGATATTGTCAACCAGTTCCTGCCGACTAAAGGGAAGCGTCATACTGACGGCCCGGGCGGCTTGCCAGAGTCGGTCCAGGTGTTGGTCAAGGAAGGCCA
Organism: uncultured Cytophagales bacterium; assembly: GCA_963761785.1. Taxonomy (GTDB): domain Bacteria; phylum Bacteroidota; class Bacteroidia; order Cytophagales; family Cyclobacteriaceae; genus Tunicatimonas. The sequence continues at coordinate 176,859 of CAVXII010000007.1, read as the reverse complement.
GCGTGCCGTGGTGCAGCCGCAGGCCTTCCCAAACCCCGTCGCCCACCAGGTAGCCGCTATCGTACACCGAAATCTTCGCTTCGGGGCGCGGCAACAGTTCACCGTTCACAAAAATTTTTATGGTCTGGTTCCGAGGATCTTCTACCGCCGCGTGGGTGCCTTTTATCATGCGTGTGCCGGGACAACGAATCCAAATATAAACGCTTTTGACTAAGGATAGGCCTCAGAGACGTTCACTCCGTTCTTGGTAACTTTTCTAACGCGGATTTTGCCCTCCTCGTTCCTGGCAAATACCACCAGGTCGGCCCGCTGCCCCACAACGAACGCCTCCGTTTCGCTTCCCAAAAACCGGGCTGGATACACGGAGGCCATCTTCCACGCCTCGCTTAGGGTCGCCAACTTCCGGTCCAGCAGATGCTGAACGTTCTCTAGCAAGCACCGGGTGGCCCCGGCTAACAAGTTGGGCGACTTCTTCATCGACAAGCGGCCACTCTCTTCCAGCACCACCTCGTCGCCAATGTGGGTGGGATACATCCCGGCGGGCTGCCCGGAGAAACGGGTCGCATCGCTGACCAGAATGGTGCGCTCACCCTTGGTTTTTATCACTACCTTGAGAAAGGCATCGGGCAGGTGAAAGCCGTCGGCAATTACGCTGGCGTACAGTGCATCCTGGGCCAGTTGCTGCCAGAGCAAATTCGGATGCCGGGGCAACATTAAGGGCACTCCGTTGCCCAGGTGCGTAGACAGGGTAGCCCCGGCCCGCACGGCCAGGTCAATCTGGCGGGGGCTGGCGTTGGTGTGCCCGATGGCAACCCGGATGCCGTGTTGGCGGCACTGCCGAATTAAAGTTATCGCTTCGGGACTTTCGGGGGAGAGAGTGATTAGTTTGATTCTTCCTTGGGCGATCTTCTGGCAGCCTTGCACCCAGTGCCAGTCGGGCGGTTGGATGTGTTGCTCATCGTGCGCTCCCCGGGCTCCCGCCGCCGCCGAGATAAAGGGGCCTTCCAGATGAATCCCTCCCACGCAGGCCTCCACCTCGATATGAGCCTGACAGGCACGAACAATTGTTTCTATAATTCTGTGGACATTGCGATCAGTGTTGGTGATAATCGTAGGAAAAAAGGTAGTTACTCCCTGGCGCAACAGGTAGCGGGTAGCCGCCAACAGGTCGGAGGATTGTAGCGCCGCATCGTTAAAATCAATACCGTTAATTCCGTTGACCTGCAAATCCACCAGACCAGGACCCACGTAGGGCAGTTCTTCCCGCGCCTGATCGGAGCGGCTAACGCGGTCCACCCGACCATTCTCGATCAGCAGGGTTTCCGTGGCTCCGCTCAGGCAGTTGATTCCTGCTATTTCCTGGGGGGGCGGGCTATTCACCGAACGAATCATAATCCAGGTACATTTTGCAGTCAGGGTGCGTTCTTAGGATCGTGGCGGGGCAAGCCGTGGAGATCAGATCGTTTAGGGTTCTGGCCACCGCCGCGCGCTTGGTCTTTCCTGGCACCACGCAGTAGAGCGCGTGCCCTTGCATAAGAGCGGGCACGGTGAGGGTCAGCGCTTCCCGGGGCACCTGCTCCGGCGAAGCGAAGCAGCCGTCATTTACCTGTTGCTGCCGACACGCCCGGTCTAGGGTCGCCACTTTCATCACTGCGGGGTCATCGAAGTCGGCCACCGGCGGGTCGTTGAAGGCGATGTGCCCGTTTTCGCCAATGCCCAGGCAAACAACGTCGATGGGTTTTTCGGCAAGTAGGGCCGTATAGCGTCTGATTTCGGTATCGGCATCCGCGTTTCCGTTCGATGAGGTGCACGGCGCGGAGTGGCACGTGGTCGAAGAGGTGCTCCTTCAGGAAGTTGGCAAAGCACTGGGGAGCGTCGGGGGGCAGCCCTAGGTATTCGTCCATGTGAAAGGCCGTGATCCGACCCCAGGGGATTTCGGTTGCGTTTCGTAAGTGGGCCAGCAATTCGTTTTGCGAAGGGGCCGCGGCCAGGATCATCCTGACTTCATTTTGCCGGGTGAGCAGTTTCCTTAACTTGTCTACAACGGCCCTTCCAGCCGCCTCTCCCATTGCCGCCCGGGTATCCATCACCCGAACTTCCATTTTTTCTGCACTAAACTGTTCCGTGTTTACTTTCATGATTATCTATTTTGACAGGGACTTTAGTAACTTATCTAGTCGTCCCTGAAAAAGGGTCAAATTCGTATTGATAGCGTTGGTTGTTGGCTTAGCCTTCTACCGAGCCAGCGATAGAATAGATCGAAGACCAAACGGGTTTTTCCTTTGAGCGTCTTTCTGATCTGATTATACCGTTTCTTGAGATTGAACGCGCTGGCGGCCAGCAATGCATTGACCGCGTCGCCCACAGTTCCTCTCAAAAAGTTACGGATCATACGATGGTCATGTTTGATATGGCCTATGGTAGGTTCAATGCCCGCCCGTTGCCTAAACCGTTTTCTGGCCTTGCGTTTCTGGTAAGTTGTGGCCTCCTTGGCCGGGGCAGAAGGGATACAGATTTCAGTGCCGTTGATCTGTTTTCTTCCTTTGCATCCCCGATCCACGACCGCTGTTTGGGGGCGATTGCCGCCCAGTGCCGCCCGTATCCTCTCGCTCTGTGCCAAGGCCGGTTCCAGCGTATGGCCATCGTACACATTTTCAGTGAAGTTCTTAATGGCCGTGACCACCCCGGTGGAAGCCCCCCGCACCAAAGACACTTTGCTGCCAAATTCATAAGGTTTATGTTCTTTGCCCTTGGCCATGCAATACACTTCCGGGGCATGCAGTGAATAGACTTTATCCTTGTCGTGCCGTTGCTGGTTTAACACCCTTTGAAACAGGGAGAGTTGTTCTTCATAAAACTGCTTGACAGGGGCGGGCAACTTACGGTTTAGTTCCCGCACTAAGCGGCCAGCGATCGTCCTGATCTTGCGGCGGGCGGCGTTGGCCTTCTTCCTGCGCTTGGGATGGTTGCCTTTGCGCTGGGCCAGCATCAAGGCCTTCAAAGTACGTTTGTAGGACTGCCGCAGTTGGATGCCCTCCCGCCCGGCAATGGCCCGACACTTCTCGATTATCTTCTTGTGCAGCTTGGTGTCCGTGGGATATGTGATCGCCTTTTCCTGCACCGTGGGGTCAATCTGTACCTCTTTTTCTTTCTCTGCCCCTGGGTGCAACTTCACGGTCAGGGCCAGCACCTTTTCCATGCCCTCTTCCCCAACACGCCGCCGGAACTTGGGAAAATCCGTACTGTCAAAGGGAGGGCGGTGCCGGAAGAACTGCTCGCCGGTGAAGTATTGCCAGTAAGGATTCTCTGCCCAGCGATCCAGCACCGTTTCGTCGCTCTCGTTGAACAGGTGCTTGAGCAAGAGCATACCAACCATCGTACGGATAGGCACCGACGGGCGACCTTGTTCGGCATAATAGCCTTTCAGTTGCCCTTCTATCCAAGCCCAGTCCACTTCTTCGGCGAGCCGGACAAGCTCGTGCCGGTCGGAAAGCAACGTGCTGAGGCGGGGGCGGAAAACGTCCAATTGGTCGGTGTGTGTGGTTTTTCCAAGCATTTTCTCCCAGGTTTTTGGTCAATTTACTGTTTTCCTGGCAGCTTCGGAAGCAAACCAAGTAAAAAATATTGACCCAATGAACTGACTGTCAAATAGTTAAGACTGTACTTGCCGCTTATCAGGGACGACTATCTACGCTTTCGGGCACTTCTTTTCGTGGGGTAAATCCTACCAGCACATAAACCAAGGTAGTTAGAATGACCGGCAAACTGACTTCCAGGGCCATGCTACCCAGATCGGTATTTTTGGTGATGATGAACGTGACCAGTCCCGCGGCTATGGAAGATATAGCTGCCCGGGGTCCGCAGCGTCTAAAAGCAGGCAACAGTCCCAACAGCATGGGCACGGCAATGGGGCCAACCAACGCACCAAACCAGGTGATAATTAGCCCCACCACTCCGCCGAACCGTTCCTGCTGGAGGGCCACCGCAATGGTCAGGATCGTGAAAGCAAAGGTGGTGATGCGCGCGGTGAGCAAAGAAGTGGTTTGGTGATTGAACCGGGCAGACACCACCGGCAGAATGTCCCGCGTGATAACCGCCGATACGGTGTTGACATCCGACGAAGTCATGGACATGGTGTTGGCAAACAGTGAAGCGATTACCAGTCCGATCAGTCCGGACGGCAGCAACTCCAGCGTCAGCACACCGTAAGCCTGCGAAGGGTCTTCCAGGCCCGGCAGAATTACGGGTGCCGCCCACATCGGAAAAAACAGGATCAAAGGCCACACCAGGTAGAGCACTCCCGACAGGCGGGCGGCCTTGGTGGCCTGTTGTTCGTTGGGCGAGGAGATATAGCGCGTCGCCAGGTTCCAGCTGCCGCCGTTGTAACTCAAAAAATTGATAAACAGAAAGGCCAGCGCGAAACCCACCGTGTACGGTTCGTTAAAAAGTTGACTATTGCCCGCCGGAAGCTGATCCCACACCTCCCACACCGAACTGATTCCGCCGAGCCGGTTGACTACCACTACGAACATAACGATACCGGCCACCACCTGCACCAGAAACTGCGTGAAGTCCGTGATGATTACCGCCCACAGCCCTCCGAAGGTGACGTAGATGAGCGAAATACCCCCGGAAATCAGAATGCCGGTGGTCAGCGACCCCCCGGTGAAAACGTTGAGCAGGATGGCAATGGCTGCCCACTTGGCCCCAACGTTGAACAGCTTGAGCAACACACCGCTCCAGGCCATAATCTGCTGGGTGAGCAGGTTGTAGCGCGTGCCCAAATATTCCAGGGGAGATTGGATGCTGAATTTTTTGCGGAGGCGAACCCAGTAGACCGGGAAGATCCGGGCACTGAGCAAGATGGTGATTCCGATGGTGAGCGCCCACCACACGTACAACGAGAAGCCGTGGGTATAGGCCATGGCGGCGTACGCCACAAACACCGCCCCGCTGTAGCCCGACACGTGGTGCGAGATTCCGGAAAGCCACCACGGCAGCGCCCCTTTGGCCACGAAGTAGTCTTCTGCGTCTTCGTTCTTGGCGTACGACCAAAACCCAATCAGGAGCATCGCCAGAAAAAATAGGCCAATGACCAAAAGGTCTATCGTGCTTAGCTCCATTGTGGCTTTGGCTAGTCGTTCAACTGAGGTTGCATTCGGGCGGTCTTGTGTCTTAGGTTATTGGCCCGCCGAAGTAGCCAGAGCGGTTTTCATTACCTCCTCCAGGCTGAACGCTAATCCGTTCCTACGTTTGCTTTCGTCGGCGGCTTGCATAAAGGCAAAGATTTCCAGGGTTTCTTCGGCCGTCACGGGTGGTTTGCCAGTGCGGAAAAACTCCACGATCTGCACCAGCAGCGGCTGGTAACCATCGTAAGGCCCCACCGGAGAAACTCCGCTTTCGCCGTAGGCGGTGCCGCCGTAGCCGGTTTCCCCCGATCTCATTCCGCGGAAGGTTCCGACCCGGCCGTCGCGCCAGGTGCCCACCACCACGTCCGCGTCGTCGGTGTGAGTTCGGGACACGCGCTGGCAACCGGTGCCCATCACGGTGAATAGCAACTCCACCCCGTGCACTCCGTACCAGAACAAGTCGGGATGCGTCTTTTCCAGGTGGGCCGGACTGTAGGTATCCGCGCCTAGCACTTTGCCGATCTGGTTTTGGTGGCGGATGGCCTGCGCGTTTTTGGTATAGCGCAAAGAAGAAGCGGAGAACATCGGCACTCCGTGCGTACGGGCCGCCTCGAAGATAGCGATGGCATCCGATAAGGAGGCGGCGATCGGTTTGTCAATAAAGACCGGTTTCTTCGCTTGAAACACTTTCAGTGCCTGCTCCCGATGTCGGCGCCCGTCGTTGGTTTCTAGCAACACCACGTCCACTTTTTCCAGCAGGCCCTCCACCGAATCTACGATCGTTACGCCCAACTCCCTGATTTCCTGGGTGTAGCCGGGAATTCTGCTAACGCTGCTTTCAATATCTTCGCTTCCGTGGGGGTAAGCAGCCACGACCTTAACGCCGCGCACGTCGGTCGGTGCTTCGGGATCATTGAGCACCTTGGTGAAGGCCACACTGTGCGAAGTGTCTAGTCCGATGATTCCCGCCTTGAGTACCGGCTGGGGTTGATGGGTCGGGTGGAAAGGAACGGAATAGCCAGATAACCCCAGGCCGACGGTGGACGCGGCGGTAGTTTTCATAAACTGACGCCGATTCACCGGCGGGGGCTTGCTAGGTTGGTTGCTCATTAGGTTATTAGGTTATGCTGCGGTGGGCTGAGTTTTGGGGTTCAGTGTCGTTCACACGCTGGGTTCCCAACCGGGTTCGTACACTCGGCTCCACAAGGCCGTTGCCTCATCGTCGCCGGTTATTTTACCGGTAGCCGGATCGCAGACGAGCACGTGTTGGGTACGGTAAGCGATGTTGCCCAAGTGGCACAGGTGCACGCTTACGTTCGCATCTTCGATGGACGAGACCGGCCGTTGGCCGTTGATGATGCTCTCCCGGAAGTTGGTCAGGTGGTCCTGATCCAGGTCAAATCCCGGCCCGGTGGTGTCCAGCGCTTCCATATTTTCCGAGCTCGATCTTTCGATAACTTGGTTGTTATTGTCGTATACGATGTACCCGTTGCCATCGATCACCAGTGTTCCTTGGTCACCGTGAAAAGAAGCTCCGGCGGAGATACTCTCTTGGTTGCGGGGGTTGCAGCTTCAACCCTCCCAGGAAATGCCTTTCTGATCCTCAAAATTGAAGTAAGCCACCTGCGTGTCCGGTGTTTGCCAGTCGTCATCATAAGCGTAGCGTCCGCCCCCCGAGCTCACGCGAACCGGGTAGTTTACTTCCAGTCCCCAGCGGCACAGATCGATGAAGTGAGTACCGTTGTTGAGGAGTTCGCCGGTGCCCCAGTGCCAAAACCAGTGCCAGTTGTAGTGAACTAGGTTATCCCGGTAGGGTTGGCGGGGCGCCGGGCCTTGCCACAGATCAAAGTCTAAGCCGGGGGGCACGGTAACTTTCTGGCCGGTGCCGATAGATTCTCGGGAGTTCGCATACCAGGCTTTGGCCAAGTAGGGCCGACCGATGATGCCATCTTTCAGTTTCTTGATTCCCATCACCACGTTCGGCCAGGAACGGCGCTGGTTGCCCATCTGCACCACTCGGTCCGACTTGTCGGCCAGCTTCACCAGCATTTCGCCTTCGTGTGGATTGTGGCTGCACGGTTTTTCTACGTAGACGTGTTTACCGGCCTTGAGCGCCAGCATGGCGGCCGGGGTGTGCCAGTGGTCCGGGGCTGCGATCACCAGGGCATCCACCGCCGGGTCATCCAGCACTTTTCGAAAGTCCTTTTCGGCCTGGGGTTTCTTTTTCTGTCCCCCGGCCCGGGTAGCCTGCGTGCCTTTTTCCAGGGCCTGATCGTCCACGTCGCAAATGTAGGCCACCTCGGTGCCCGGCAATTTGGCGAAGCCCTGGGCCAAGGCGCTTCCCCGGCTGTTGGTGCCCATGATCGCCACCACCACCTTCTTGCTGGGCGAACCGTTGGCGAAGATCGCCGGTGCCCCGGCGGTCATCAACCCCAGCCCAAGGCTACTAGCTGACGTGTGCTTGATAAAATCCCGGCGTTTAATCGTTGGTTTCATGAAAATCAGGCGGTTGGTTAGGAAGATGCGGATGGTCTGACAGCGTATCAGGTGAGCACCTGAAAGTAATGAAAGTAGTCTGAATAAAAAAGATCTTTCCCAGCCCGTCGGAAATTACGGGTGCCTGATAGCCAAAATACGACTGGATTAAGGGAACGTTAGCGGCCCGCCGCCCACTCAATAAATTGATCCACTACCTGCTTCATCTGCTCCAATGAGGGCTGATGGATGTACATCATGTGTCCGGCGGTGTAGTAAGACATGCTCACATTGTTAGATAAACTATCGCGCAGGTGCATATGGCTAAAGGTGTATTCGGTGGCAAAGTAAGGTGTTGCCAGATCGTAGTAGCCATTGAAAACGTGCACTTTTAGAAACGGATTTTTACTCATAGCCTCCCGCAGCGTTTCGGCGACGTTCAGGAACTGGTTCTGCACGTTGCTGTAGTCCCAGGGCTGCACCCGACCCGTCAGAATCTCGTAGGGCAGGTCGTTTTCGTAGTTCAGTTCATCGTGCAGGTAGGCGTTCAGCGCTGTGGTGTAGGGGCCGGTGATGGTACCGTCCAGGCTAGGATCAAAGTCGTACTGGTCGCCCGCGTCGTCGTAGTCACGCCCGGTGAGTCGGCCGTCCAACCGCCCTACGGTGATCCCCACATCGCGGCGCAGCTCCTTTACAAAGCGGCTGATATGAATTCGGTAGTTGGTTCGGTGCAGGTAGGCAGTATCTAGTCCGGTATAGCGGTGAAGCCGGTTAGCTATTTCTACCTGATGGTCGGCCGACAGGCTATCGCCTTTCATCAAGGCTAGTGTATAATCCCCCAGCGCAAACTCCTCCACTTCATCTAAAAATACCTCCAGACTGGGCATAGGATCAGGTAATTTTTGGTGGTAATGGGCAATTGCCGCGTAGGTAGGTAAAAACAGTGCGTAGGGCAAATCGTTGCCCCGTCCGAAGCGGGCGGTCTGGAAGTTGAGAATGGAAGAGATCAGCATCAGCCCGTTTAAGTACATGCCGTGCCGATCTTGCAGATAGCCCGATAATCCGGCCGCGCGGGTAGTGCCGTAGCTTTCGCCCGCTAGAAACTTAGGCGACGACCAACGTCCGGAGCGGCTGGTGTAGAGCCTAATGAAGTCGCCCACGCTCGTAATATCCTGCTTAAAGCCAGTAAACTCAGACTTCTTTACGCCCTGGGCCGGACGACTGTAGCCGGTTTCTACCGGATCGATGAAAACCAGATCGGTTTTATCCAGCCAGGAGTACTCGTTATCTACCAGTTGGTTGGGCGGAGGAAAGGATTTACCCTTATCGGTCATCAGCACCCGTTTCGGGCCCAATGCTCCTAGGTGCAACCACACCGACGAGGAACCGGGTCCGCCGTTAAAGGCAAAAGTAATGGGACGTTGGTCAGCATTGGGTTCGTCATTTTTGGTGTAGGCAACGAAAAAAATTCTGGCCTGGGGTTTCTGGGCTTCAGTGCGCAGCACCAGGTAGCCGGTGGTGGCGGTATAATTGATCGTTTGTCCGCTGATGGTGACACTGTGCTGGGTGGATACCAGCGGCGTATCCGAGATAGTGTCCCGCGGTGTTGTTTTCTGCTGCGCTACCCCTTCTTGAATCTGAAAGGCCAGCAGAAGGGCGGCCAGGAGGAATACGGGGGACACAGAAGCGGCTAAATGGGCTAAGAAAGTACTTTTCATTTTTGCAGGGTAATCAAGTCGTTTATACGTTCATCCCGCGACCTTTTCCAAATCTTGATTCCTCTGGTACAGCATATACAAGGCATGAGGCAACATCAGAAATGTCATTCCTGAAAGTGGGATCATGTATACTCCAATCAGTACCACTATCAAATATGACCAAATGAAGTTCTTCGGTATTTGACCGCTTGTTTTTTCAACGTAACCAACCATAATTCCGATTGGGATAAGCAACAGACCAAAATAGAAAAACCAAAACGCCGCGAAATTTTCGTAGTTCATTTGTCCGTTTAGCAGGGGAAATTCTAAAAGCCCTTCGCTTATCTTAAAAAAGAATTTATCCGCAAATTCCGCGAACTGTTTTCCGAAAGCAAACGGGGAAATTCCCAAGAGCGGATGGATAATGCCAAAAAACACTAAAATATTTCCGTTCGTTATTTTCACGCTTGGGCAATTCTTTTAAACTTAGTTGAGTTTTGCCAAAAAGACGCGCAGTTATCCATCACAAAAATAATCTGTTCAACCCCCACCTCGAAGTACTTAGCCAATACTTACCGCATTATATCCCCACCCAAGGGTATTGTTAAGAAATTTAGCGTCTGCCTTGGTCTTACTCCGATCAATATCTTTGGGATTGGACAAAGTGGTGAGCACGACAACAGAGACTGGTTTGGATAGAGAAGTTCATCGTCTGCCTGTCACTGACGGTCTGAATATTCTCTTGCGCCCTACACGGTACAAATTTCTACCCCGTCTTGCAGCGAAGCCAGCTTATCAGCCTGCTTGGGAATAAACTCCTGCGCCACAAAACCGGTGAACCCAGTATCCAGAATGGCCCGCATGATGGCCGGGTAGTATAGCTCCTGAGTGGTATCAATCTCCGCCCGGCCCGGCACCCCGCCGGTGTGATAGTGCGAGATATAGGAGTGATGCTTTCGGATAGTCGCAATTACATCGCCTTCCATGATTTGCATGTGATAAATATCGTAGAGCAGCTTAAATTTTTCTGAGCCGATTATATCGCAGAGTGCCACCCCCCATTCGGTGTGGTCACACATGTAATCGGGATGGTTCACCTTGCTATTGAGCAACTCCATCACTACGATCACATTATTTTTTTCCGCCAGCGGTAGGATACGCTTGAGTCCTTCCGCGCAATTTTTCATCCCGGTTTCGTCGTCCATTCCGTCGCGATTGCCCGAAAAGGTAATAATTTGCTTCAAGCCTGCTTCGGCGACCAAAGGAATGGTTTTTTCGTACAGCGCCACCAAGGCGTCGTGGTGCTCCGTTCGGTTCCAGCACTTCTCGATACCGAATCCGTCTTCCCAATACGATGCCAGCGCGCAGGTAAGTCCGTGTTTCTTAAGCGTAGGCCACTCGTCGGGACCAAGTAGCTCTACCGAACTGATGCCCATTTTCTTAACGTCGGCGCAGAACGTATCCAAGGGGATATCATCGAAGCACCACTTGCACACCGAATGGTTAATGCTCTGCTTATTGGAAGTTTGCACTGGATTATCAGGTTTATTCATAGCGTAGGCCAGGGGGTTAGCGGTAGAAAGTAGCGCAGCGGTGCCCGCCAGTTGCTTCACGGCGGTGCGACGATTGGTTTTCATAGGATTAAGTATTTTGTTATTCTGGCAAAAGGTACGTTTTTCTGCGCTAATCTGAAAGATAAGCGTCGGTGGATTCCCCAAACATTGCCCAACGCGGCTAGTTATAGCTTTCAAAATTTCACTACATGAAATCACGCAACCGTACCCTCTTCTGGACACTGGCCGGTGGTGTCGGACTCATCGCGGCTCGTTTTATCACGCGCCAGCAGCGCGAAATCGACTGGGTGGGCCGCACCGTGCTGGTCACCGGCGGCTCGCGCGGCCTGGGCCTTGAACTGGCGCGTCAGCTGGTAGACGCCGGAGCCAATGTTGCTATCTGCGCCCGCAACCGCCAGGATTTGGCCCGCGCCCGACGCATCCTGAAGCGCCGCGCGAAACACGTGGGGCAAAAGGTGAAGGTGCTGGCGCTGCCCTGTGACGTGACTGACCCTACGCAGGTTAAGAAGACCGTAGCGACAATCAACAAGTCGCTCGGTGCAATCGATGCCTTGATCAACAACGCGGGTATCATTCAGGTGGGGCCGCTGGCCGAGATGGAGCAGCGCGAGTACGAAGAGGCCATCAATACGCATTACTGGGGGCCTTGGCACACTATCCAGGCGGTGCTGCTCGGCATGCGTGAGCAAGGCGCAGGACGCATTATCAACATCGCGTCGGTGGGAGGTAAGGTGAGCATTCCGCACCTGCACCCCTACAGTGCCAGCAAGCACGCCCTGGTAGGTTTGTCAGAGGGTTATCGTACCGAACTGCTGCGGGAAAACATCTACGTAACTACGGTGTGTCCGGGTCTGATCCGCACCGGCAGTCCGAAAAACGCGATTTACAAGGGGCGCCACCGTGATGAACAAACGTGGTTCACAATCAGCGACTCGCTACCGGGGCTGACCATGAGCAGTGGTGAAACGGCAAAAGCTATTCTGGAGGCCGGACGCTACGGCAAAAGCACCGTAGTATTATCGTTGCCCGCTAAACTGCTGGCGGGCCTCAACGGAGTGGCACCGCAACTGGTATCGGAGGTGTCGGCATTAATCAACCGCTGGTTACCCGATCCGGGTGGCATTGGAACAGAGCGAGCTTCGGGTGAAGAAAGCACGTCGGAATGGTCTCCCTCGTTTTTAACCACCCTGACTCAGCGTGCTGCCCGCAGCAACAATCAGTGAGCAATTCCGTTGGAACTAGTAATCGCTTATCGCTCCTATTTTTTTGGACCGCAGTTGGTCCTGTTTATTCTTTAGTTAAGTCGGTGTAGAATGACTCTTTCATTTAATTCTTCGTCCGCACACAACACAACCTATGAAACGTTTTTTCACATTGATCAGTCTCAGCGTACTGCTGGCAAGCCCCGTGTGGGCGCAGGAGTTTTGCACCTGTAATTTACAACGTCTCACTTCGGCTGATAGTGATACCTTGGTATACATGGCGGCCATCTCGGTCTTCCCGGAAGCTGAAACCCAGGAAGTCTACTTTGCGGTGGATGGCGATGAGGAATCCGGTGAGTTTCGCATTCGCACCAACATCTCTGATAAAGTATATTTCTACAACAAAGACTCTAACGTGGTTTCTGATAACTGGGGCGATTTTGGTAAAGCGGCTAGTATTAAGAAGTCGCTGATGGAGGTGCTGTCCAAGGATTTGATGCGGGTGCACTGTAGTAATATCTATTTGGATAAACGCACCTACGACTTTTCGTCCATTCTTTCTTTTGCCCCCGCCCCCCGTCGCTAGTGGTGGTGTGTTTACCCTGGCTGGTCCGCCTGATCACCGGCGGTTTTGCCCGAGCCATTACTTTGTACCCCTTTGTGCTGCTTCGCTACAATGGCGACCGGAACGATCCGGTGCTGCTCAACCACGAACGCATTCATCTGCGGCAGCAGCTCGAACTATTGGTGGTTCCTTTCTACGCATGGTACCTTACTGAATATGCTTGGCACCGGATACGAAGAAAAAGTCATTTAGAAGCCTACTTTCGGATCAGTTTTGAGCGGGAAGCTTACGCCAATGAGCATCGGCTTGATTATCCAGGTAGGCGTCCGGCTTTTGCGTTTAGAAGATATATTTAAAGAGTCATCTGCTCTCAGTGGGTACGCGCCGTTCCACGGTGGCCGCGGCGCGTACCCACTGAGAGTACCCACTATTCCTAATGTTCCCAACTGAGAGCAGATTGAACCTACACCGTTTCTTTTAACTTTTTCCCAAACACCTGCTTAAACTTATCCACCTTCGGGCGAATCACGAACGAGCAGTAGCCCTGCCCCGGATTGTTCTTAAAGTAGTTCTGATGATACGCTTCGGCGGCGTAAAACGTGTCCATCGGACTGATTTCGGTAACAATCTGACTGGCAAAAGCGCCTGACGCGTTGAGTTTATCCTTATACTGCTGCGCCAGTTTCTTTTGCTCATCATCGTGGTGATAAATCACCGAGCGATACTGCGAGCCCACATCGTTACCCTGCCGGTTGAGGGTAGTAGGATCGTGCGTTTTCCAAAACACTTCTAATAAAGTTTCGAACGTGATCACCGCCGGGTCATAAGTGATTTGCACCACCTCGGCGTGTCCGGTGCGGCCTTCGCATACCTCGCGGTAGGCTGGATTTTTGATGTGGCCACCGGCATAACCCGAAACGACCGATTCTACTCCCGCTAAATCCTGAAATACCGCTTCGGTACACCAGAAGCAGCCCGAGCCAAAAGTTGCTTTTTTCATCATTGCTTGACTTAGTGAATAACTTTTTCGTACTAGTACCCTCTAAACGCCGGGCACAGCTTGCCCGTTCAAAAAAGTCACGCAATGCACCACTTCACCTCGGCCGCCGACGTAAACGACTGGCCCACCTGGCTAGCCGCCGCCCGGGCGGTAAAAGCCAATCCGCAAGCCCACCAAAAACTGGGCGCGGGCAAGGCCATGTGCCTGTTGTTCCTGAATCCTAGCCTTCGCACCCGCCTGAGCACGCAGCGGGCAGCCCTCAACCTGGGGCTAGACACGGTGGTGTTCGACGTGCAGCAGGGCGGCTGGCAGCTTGAGATGGCCGACGGCACCGTAATGAACGGCAACCGGGCCGAACACGTGCGCGAAGCCGCCGCGGTGGTCGGACAGTACTACGAGCTTATTGGAGTGCGCGCCTTTGCCTCACTCAAAAGTCGGGACGAGGACTACCAGGAGCAGGTCATCCAGCAGTTTGTGCGCTACGCCGGGTGCCCGGTGATCAGTTTGGAGTCTTCGGTGCGGCACCCGCTGCAGTCGTTTACCGACCTGATCACCATCGAAGAATACAAGCAACGAGAGCGGCCGAAGGTGGTCATCAGTTGGGCTCCCCACCCGCGGGCACTGCCCCAGGCGGTGGTAAACTCGCTGCTGGAGTGGACGCGCCTCACCGACTACGAAGTGGTGCTCACCCATCCCGAAGGCTACGCCTTGGCCAAGCAGTTTACCCAGGGCATCACCGTGACGCACGATCAGGATGCCGCCCTGAATGGAGCGGACTTCGTGTACGCTAAAAACTGGTCGTCGTACGAAAACTACGGGCAGGTGTTGCGTACCGAAGATGCGTGGATGATCACCACCGAGAAAATGCAGCGGACGAACCAGGCCCACTTCATGCACTGCCTGCCGGTACGCCGCAACGTGGTGGTGGCCGATGCCGTGCTTGACAGCGACCGCAGCCTGGTGATTGCGCAGGCGGCCAACCGGGTGGTGGCGGCGCAAACGGTTCTCCAACAACTACTTCAGCATGACACCCATTAGGGTCATCAAGATCGGCGGCCGGGTGATCGAGCACCCCGAATTGCTAACGGCTTTCCTACGGGACTTTTCGCGGCTGGAAGGACCCCGGGTGCTGGTACACGGCGGGGGACGCAACGCTACCCAACTGGCGCAGCGGCTGGGTCTGGAAGCTACGCTGATCGACGGACGCCGTGTCACCGATGATGCCATGCTCGAGGTGGTCGTAATGGTTTACGGAGGACAACTCAACAAACAGATCGTCAGTAGATTGCAATCGTTTCGGTGCAATGCTCTGGGACTGACGGGGGCCGATTTGAACTGTATTGTTTCTACCCGACGCCCGCCCGAGCCGATAGACTACGGCTGGGTGGGCGACGTGCAGCAGGTGCGGGCCGAAGTGCTGCACCCGCTGTTGCGACAAAATGTGGTGCCCGTGTTGGCTCCCCTCACCCACGATGGGCACGGGCAACTGCTCAATACCAATGCCGATACCATTGCCGCACGGGTGGCCGAGGCCTTGGCAAAAACGGCCCCTACGGAGCTGTATTTTTTCTTCGAGAAGGCCGGAGTGCTCAGCAATCCGGACGACGACGATTCGGCCGTGGCGGAACTTTCGGAAGTCGGCTACCAACGGGGGCGCAGCGCGGGCACCATCGCCGCGGGGATGATTCCCAAGCTGGACAACGGATTCGGCGCCTTGCGGGGCGAAGTCAAAAAAGTGTATATTGGTCACCACCGCGCCCTGCCGACGATCGGCACAGATTTATTT
Organism: uncultured Cytophagales bacterium; assembly: GCA_963761785.1. Classification (GTDB taxonomy): domain Bacteria; phylum Bacteroidota; class Bacteroidia; order Cytophagales; family Cyclobacteriaceae; genus Tunicatimonas. The sequence continues at coordinate 161,431 of CAVXII010000007.1, read as the reverse complement.
AACGGTACGCAACTATGTCTAAATCCGACCTCAACTCCCTAACGCAACGCGCCGTGGCGCTGCTACAGCAACTCATCCGCATTTCTTCCTTTAGCCGGGAGGAAGACCAAACCGCCACCCAGTTGCAAAACTACCTGGAAGCAGCCGACCGACCGGTGCACCGGCAGGGCAACAATGTGTGGGTTTACTCAAGAGACTATGATATAAAGCGGCCCACCTTGCTGCTCAACTCGCACCACGACACGGTGCGGCCCACCGCTTCCTGGACGCTGGACCCGTTCAGTCCGGTGATCCGCCAGGGCAAAGTGTACGGACTGGGTAGTAACGACGCGGGTGGAGCCCTGGTGGCGTTGCTGCACACCTTTTTGCACCTCGACGAGCAGCAAGACCGGGCTTATAACCTGTTATTTGCCGCCACGGCCGAAGAAGAGATTTCAGGAACCGGGGGCATCGCTTCCATCATGGAAGCCGTCGGACCGGTGGCGCTGGGCATTGTGGGTGAGCCCACCCAGATGGAAATGGCGGTGGCCGAAAAGGGCCTAATGGTGCTCGACTGCGAGGCCCGGGGCTTGTCGGGGCACGCGGCCCGCCACGAGGGTGTGAACGCCATCTACGCCGCCATGCAGGATATCGTCTGGATTCGGGAGTTTCATTTTCCCGAACGCTCGGATCTGCTGGGCGAGGTGAGCACCTGCGTAACCCAGATTGCGGCGGGCACCCAGCACAACGTGGTGCCCGACCGCTGTACGTTCGTGGTGGACGTGCGCACCAACGAGAAATACACCAACGAACAGGTGTTACAGATCATCGACCACAACACAGTCTCAAAGGTCACCCCACGCTCGTTGCGGCTGAACTCGTCTAGCATTGCGCTGGACCATCCGCTGGTACAGCGGGGCACCGCCCTGGGTTTGGTCCACTACGGCTCCCCAACCCTGTCGGACCAGGCCCTACTGCAGGGTTTTCCTACCTTGAAACTAGGGCCGGGTAAGTCGGAGCGCTCGCACACGGCCGATGAATACATCAAGGTGAAAGAGATTGAGCACGGCATCAATAACTACTGCCGGTTACTGGAGGGATTGACATTATAGTTGATCTTCCGGGGCGAAATGCAACGATGGGGTCGACCTTAAATCCTCGGAACGGTCCTGCAGCTACCGGCAGGCAGCAAGCGGACATAACGAGCGTTCACTTACCGTCTGACTAACAGTAGGAGTTGGTTCCCATTGTTCATCCATGAACATTAGCGTAGTATGGGTTACCACTTATCCAGACCCAGCAACTTTTTTCCCAAGGGTGACAAGACGGCCGTATCGTATTTCTTCTGTTCCCATGCCCTGGGATCACCGGGAAAAGCGTATCCCTCCGGTGCCCGGCGCTCTTTCCAGGATGAAATTCTCCACTGCCGTCTTTCTTCATTGTCCTCTTCCGCCGGTGCCATGGAGATATACTGCGCCATACGAACTTGATGCCGGCTGTTGTTGGGTCGGATGCCATGCGGTTGGGTGCTGTTGAAGATAAGCAGATCTCCCGCGTTCAAAGGCACCTTCACAATCTCGAAACCGCTGACGTCCGGTTTGAAGTGATCGCGGTCTTCGGGTTGGGTAAGCTTCCAGGTGTCGTAGGTTCGGTATAGTTCCGGCACACACTGAAATCCGCCCGTCGCTTTATCGGTCTGATCCGACAGCGCCAACACGCCCTGCACGTTTTGGGGCTTCGTTTCCGGGTCATAATCCCAGTGGATAAATCCCCGGTATTCATGCCCGGGTCGCATCGGAAGATTCAGGTTGGCCCGGTCGATGGTTACCCATAGCTTATCGGTTCCCCAGATATCTGTGAATGCCTCGTGTATTTTGGGATACTGCCGGTTGTCCCACAGGTACTGATGATTATACACTTCCACCATCCCGGTGTTGGTTAGCTCCTTCATTTGCATTTCTGCTCGGGCGGGGGTATACCAGGTTTCCGGATCGGTGGGGTCTTTCTCTTCAAATTCCCACAGGAAGCGGGCGAGCCGTCCTACCTGTTCGGTTGGGACCGCATTCTTGATGACGATATAGCCGTTTTCAGTCCAGAACTGCCAGTCTTCTTCCCGCAATACCCGCAGGGGTTTGCCATTGCTTCGGTCGTTCAACCGGACGGCACTGCTGGCGGTGGTAGACGGATTGCCGGGGATGTTCAGGTGGGCATTGGCGTTGGCCGGATCGGAAATTGATGTATCCGCTTTCATATTGGTATGTTTGATGGTGATTAGATATTACAAAGTTGAGCGTTTTATAACTCTCCCGTATTATCTCAATTGACCATCTTTTGTCCTCTATTGACCAGTTATAGCCAGTTTGCAGAAAAAAGCTTAGATTAAGGGAAAATGTAAGGCATGAAAATTCAACGAGAGGAAGTTCTACCCAATCGGGGTCAGTCCTTTAAGCTGTTTGAGCCCAGTCTGAAAAACTATTTCTTCTGGCACTACCACCCGGAATACGAACTGGTGTACGTGGAAGCGGATGCGGGAATCCGGCACGTCGGTTGGCACGTATCTAGTTACGTAGGAAGCGACCTGGTACTGATCGGGCCCAACATTCCGCACTTGAACTTTGACTATGGTTTGAAAACGGAGTATAGGCAAGTAGTCGTCCAGGTGAAAGAACACTTTTTGGGAGACGCTTTTCAGCAAACTCCCGAGTTCAGTTCCATCCACCGGCTTTTCAAACAGGCTTACTTAGGATTATCCTTCACGGGCGGCACGAAAAAACAGGTGGCAGAACGGCTCAACGACATGCAGCATAGCAACCAATTTGAGCAGTTGTTACGCTTGCTGGATATTTTTCAAATCCTAGCCACCACCGAAGAATTTGTGCAACTCAACGACCAAGATACCAGCGTAAAGTTATTTATGAACGACAAAATAAGGATGAGCACCGTTTATCAGTATATCCACGAACACTATAATAAAAATCCCGACGTGAACGAAGTGGCTTCTCAATTGCACTTAAGCACGCCCGCCTTCTGCCGGTACTTCAAGAAGCAAACCAGCATGACCTTCACTGATTTCGTCAATCAGTACCGGATTACCCAGTCTAAAACCTTGCTGTTGCGGGATAAAAGTGTCTCGGACGCCTGCTACGAAGTTGGTTTTGAAAGCTTGTCTTATTTTAGTAAGCTTTTTAAGAAGATTGCCGGAGAGAACCCATCTGACTTCAAGAAGCAGTACCTAGTATAGCATATAACATAAACTCCAGCCGTTGAAATGTCAGTTGCTCACCTCCAATAGACAGATTTTTCTACAGGAGATCAGCGGCCAAACCGATAAATACGGTAATAAGTAAAGAGATAATAAAAGCACCATCGAGTCCCTACATTTCACTTTCTAAAATACAAGCCCCCGTTTTTATCAAATTATCGAATGAAAGGTTTTGGTATCTTGGCCTTTCTCACTAGCTTGAAGTAGGCTATGCTTTCCAAACGGAGTTTAAGAACCACGCTTATCGGCATCCTGGTGAGCGCCGGGCTGGCGCTGGTAAAGGCCCTAGGAGGTATTTTCGGCCATTCGTACGCCCTCGTTGCCGACGCCATTGAATCCGGTTCGGACGTGCTAACCTCCACGATGCTCTGGTTCGGGTTGCGCTGGTCGATGCGGCCTCCCGACAAAAACCATCCCTATGGCCACGGTAAGGCCGAAGCCCTGGTCGCCCTAGGCGTATCGGTGGCCCTGCTGCTGGCCGCCCTGCTGATCATCCGAAATAGTATTGATAACATTCAAAAGCCTCATCAGGCTCCCGCTCCCTATACGTTGGTCATTCTCTTGGTCGTCGTTCTGGTGAAAGAAGGCTTGTTTCGGTGGGTAAAAAAGACGGGGGAGGAGATGAACAGCAGTGCGTTGAAAGCCGACGCCTTTCACCATCGCAGTGATGCCATCACGTCGGTAGCAGCGTTCGTAGGTATCTGTATCGCCCTGCTGGGAGGGCCGGGCTACGAAATGGCCGACGATTACGCGGCCTTGGTGGCGGCACTGTTCATTGGGTACAACGCCTACATCATTGCCCGACCGGCCATGGGCGAATTGTTGGATGAATCGCTAGACCCACAGATGCACGAGCACATCGTTAAAATTGCCGAAGCAGTGCCCGGGGTAATCAATGTGGAACGGTGCCATTCGCGAAAAATGGGAACATCTCACCAGGTTGATCTGCACATTTGGGTAGATGGGCAGCTCACGGTAAGCGAAGGCCACCGCATTGCCCATTCGGTGAAGAACCAACTGCGGGAACAGATTCAACAAATTGCCGACGTACACATTCACGTAGAGCCGAGTTAGGGAAGAAAAAAGGGTCTTTAAAAAATTGTCCGTGAAATTCTTCCTAAACTGGGCAATTACCCCTAGATTTGCCCTTCAAATTAGTGCTGCACTCGTAGTTCAACTGGATAGAATACCAGATTTCGGCTCTGGGGGTTGAGGGTTCGAATCCTTCCGAGTGCACCAGTGTTAGCCTATCTGATCAAATTCGCCCCTGCCTAGCCGTCGGGGCTTTTTTTTGCCCTACACCCTTTGCGTATCACGTTTCAACAGCAAAGGGCTTAAGTCCAGCGCTGATGAAACGGCGTTGACTCGGCCCGACCGGGCATCCCCACAATTGTAAAGCGCTTTTATCGCGTCGAAGCGCACTACGACGTTTTGTAAAGTGGAAAAGTAGCGCAATGGCGGGTCTACGACGCGTCGTAAGGGGGAAAAGGAGTATCAAAACGCTATTATGACAAATTGTCAAGGGGTCAATTCATCAGGGCGAAAGAATGGATATTCTTTTACAGCCCGATATCGCAGGATAAAGGATACTTTGAATATATTGCAGGTAAGGGAGGCATCTCCGTTATCCGGTTGTTGTGCGTAGCTAAAATATAATTCAATGAGTTTAAAAGAAAAGATTAGATCTATGCTCAGCAATTTTGAAATGCTAAGCAGACATGAAATTGAATTAATCGTTGAAAAAACCATTGTTGATGCATTTGAAAAAGGCACAATTTTATTGAAAGAGGGGCAAGTTCCTTCAAAGTGTTACATGGTTATAGAAGGTTGTGTAAGAGAATATTTGATAAAAGACGGAGAAGAAATATCAACGGCCTTCTTTACGGAAGGTGATACATTTACTCCTCCTTCAGTCAAGGGCTACCCCTCAAATCATTATTGGGAATGCGTAGAAGATTGTATTTTAACCATCAGTAACAAGAATTATGAAATAGAAATACGTGCCGCAATTCCTAGACTTGATTCCGTTTTTCAAGAAATAGCCATAGGAAAGATAAACAAATCGAAAGAAGAATGGAGTCAATTTGTATCTTCTTCACCTGAGGAAAGGTATCTTAATCTGCTCGAAACAAAGCCTCACCTCTTAGAGAGAGTTCCCCATCACCAGATAGCCAGTTATCTTGGTATTAAACCACAATCATTAAGTAGAATTCGTAAAAGAATCTTAGACCAGAAAAAGTAGTGGCCGAATGATCCTTGATTAACTTACGAAAGCCTTGTTGGTATAAGGAAGCGTAGAAATTTAAATGTACCCGTGGCTGGTGTCCGGCCTGGATGGCCCCACTAACGGTCGGTGAGGGCACCGACCGTGGGTAGAGATATCCTTTTTCACTGATTCGAAGATTTAATCGAGTGAAATTAGAAATAAACAGTGCCCATTAACTTAAGTGAATGACAGTGTTGCGGTAGCGGTATAATTTTACCCCCACACAAAATACTGTTATTTATGAATACTAAAAAGGTATCCCCTTCAGGCATTAATTTCATTTTCCTTATGCTCATGGTAGTTGGTTTTCAAAGCTGCGGATCAACTCGAGCTAGAGATAGAAGCATTAGAGAATGGGAAAAATTAGAATGGGAAATTGTCAAAATAGACAAAAAAGAGAACCCTAGTTGGACTATCTATTCCCGAGAAATCAAAGGAACTAGTTTCTCAGAATATAAGATTGAAGGAGGTATAGATGCCCCAGCAGAAGCATGCATTGCAGCCTTTAAGCAAGATATTCATAATCAAGCCGCTGATTTGAAAAACAAGAAATATCCAACCTATGAAATCGTCAGTGAGTCTAATGACAGTCTCTTGACCTACGTCATTCATCATGAACCTTTTCCATTCAAAGACACTGAAATGAGTATCATGTACGTCTTTTCCAATGATGAAGACGGAACCACAAGAGTAACATGGCATGAAGCATGGGATGCAAATCCAGTTCCTCCTTCTAAAAAACTAAGTCGAGTGGAGACGTTCAGAGGCTATTGGAATTTCGCTCCCACATCTAGTAATGCTAACCGAGCACTCAATAGCGTACAATTTGACCCAAAAGGAATGCCACTTTGGATGATTAACCCTATGGTGTATAAGTTTTTAAAAGAAGGATTGAAAGATATTAGAAACACTTCAAAACAAATATAAATTGGATGATAAATAATAAAATTAAACCTCAAACGCTGCTGTCAACTTTATGGATTTTTGTATCGCTCAATATAATTTTTAGAGACCTACATCAATTCGTCAAATCGGGATTTATCGAAAGAGATAATGACTGGAACTGTCAACGGTATCGAAATAACAGACGAATTAATGTTATTGGGTGGGTTTTTAGCAGAAATACCCATTTTGATGGTACTTTTTTCCAGAATATTAAATGAAAATGCAAATAAGTGGGCTAACATAATCGCTGGTATAATCACATTAGCAGTATTTGCAACAGGTATACCTTCGTTAGATATCGATGATGCGTTTCATATGGCTATTGAGACTGCAGCCATTTTATGGATATTCCGAATTGCATGGAAATTGTCAACTCAGGATAATATTAATAATACTGAATCTCATGCCTAATTTAAAAAAGATGAAAGCAGTAGTATGCACTAAATATGGGTCACCAGAAGTTCTACAAATTCAAGACGTAGAAAAACCTGTCCCAAAGGATAATGAAGTACTTGTGAAAGTTCATGCTACTTCGGTAAGTGCTGCTGATTATAGAGTACGGAGTTTTGATATTCCAGCCTCTTTCTGGCTTCCTGCTCGATAATGGTGGGGATTAGAAAGCCGAGAAAATCTATTTTAGGGATGGAACTTTCTGGTAAAATTGAATCTATCGGTAAAGATGTTAAGTTGTTTAAAAAAGGAGATAAAGTTTTTGCAGCTACCTTGCAAAATTTTGGCGCTTATGCAGAATACATATGTTTACCTGAAGATGGGCCAATTGCCTTAAAACCACTCAACATCACCTATGAAGAAGCCGGAGCCATCCCAATAGGTGCCAGAACGGCCTATCACTATCTCCATACAATAGCAAACGTTAGGCCTCAGCAAAAAATACTGATCTATGGAGCTTCGGGAAGTGTAGGAACCTATGCCGTGCAATTGGCCAAATACTTTGGTGCAGAAGTAACCGCTGTATGTAGCACAGCCAATATAGAAATGGTGAAAGGCTTGGGGGCTGATGAAGTGATTGATTATACCAGCTCTGATTATATTGAGCAATTAGAGATGTATGATATCATATTTATAACCGTCAACAAGTGCCCCTTTCGTGCTTGTAATAAAGCGCTAAAGAAAAAAGGAACGTATTTAAATGTGGGTAGACCCTTAGGAAGTCTTCCTATGCTATGGACTTCCTTAACCAGCAGCAAAAAAATTGTGGTGGGAAAAAACTCATCGGAAACGGCCGAAGCACTCAATACTTTGAAAAGGATTATAGAAGAAGGAAAACTTAAAGCAGTTATTGACAGAAATTATAAACTGAATCAAATAGTGGAAGCACATAGATATGTCAACATAGGACATAAAAGAGGGAATGTTACGATCACTTTAAATTAAGAGGAAAGTAATTAAGGCACAACAATGTTTAAAAATAATAGCCGGTTTCGTAGTTATTTCAAGCGATGTAGTCCGTGTCGACTTTCTTAATACTTGACAGGAATGAAGCTCATAATCGGCTACTATTCTCATACCCAGAGTTAACATCAACTACGAACAATAAATTACAACGAATGAATAAATCAAAAAATTTTTGGGATAGTGCTTCAAAGAACTACGACAAAACAGAAGAACGCTTTGAATACATTCATAGTAAGTCTCGGAAAAATACTAAGAATTATCTAGAGAATAGTAATGTTGTTTTAGATTACGGATGTGGAACGGGTACAGTATCTTGTGAAATTGCCCACTATGTTAAAGAAATACACGCAATTGATATATCATCAAAGATGATTGAAATTGCTAAAGAAAAAGCAGTCAATAAAAAAATTGAAAATATCACCTTCTCTCAAACGGATATTTTTGACGAAAAACTCAAAAAAGAATCTTATGATAGAATACTAGCTTTCAATATGCTGCATACTATTCCTAACCCCAAAGATGTGGTACAAAAAATAGATGAATTATTGAAGCCTAATGGGTTGTTTATTTCTGTAACACCGTGTTTAGGAGGTAAATTGTCATTTTTAGTTGGTTTACAAATTCGGCTTGTTCAAATAATGTGTAAAATTGGAATAATTCCGGTTCCTATAAGAAGACTTAAAAGTTCTGATTTAGATGATTTAATCACGAATGATAATTTTCAGACTGTTGACACTGAACAGATTTATAAAGGGGCATCTAGTTATTTTATAGTAGCCAAGAAAAAAACAATGAAAAATAAAAAGGTGCTAATCGTGTAGACGGCCAGTGAGCTAGTAGCCCACTGGTGCGTCCCCATACAGCGTCGCTGATTAGGTCTTAGGACGCCGGGCACGCGTGCTTCGCTACCCTAAGACCAGGGAGTAGGGCGCGCTAGAGGCTTTGCTGCATAAACCAACTACAACTCCCGTACCCAAATATTCCGAAAGCTCACCGCATTGCCATGGTCCTGCAAGTGGATCGGCTCCTTGCCGTGCGGCTCGTAGTGGGGCAACCCGACAAACTTGATGCGTCCCTTGATCTCGGTGTGGTTTTGCACCAGGATGCCGTTGTGCATCACCGTGATGTAGGCCGGGGTGAGCAGCAGTCCGATGGCATCAAAGGTAGGGGCGGTGTAGAACACGTCGTAGGTTTGCCACGCACCGGGCTTCCGGCAGGCGTTCACCAGCGGGGCCTGCTGCTTGTAGATCGATCCGGCCTGTCCGTTCACGTAGGTGGCGTTGTTGTAGTTATCCTGAATCTGGAGTTCGTAGCGTCCCTGGATTAAAATGCCTGAGTTGCCCCGACGCTGTCCTTCCCCTTCCACCTTGGCCGGAGCCATCCACTCGATGTGCAGTTGCATGTCGCCGAACGGCTGCCGGGTGCGGATGCTGGTCGGCATCTGCTGCTTGGCCAGCGAGGGTTCAATCGTTACCATGCCATCGTGCACGGTCCAGGTGGTGCTGTCGTGAATCTCCCAAGCCTCCATATTGCCCCCGTCAAAGAGGACAATCGCGTCGGCGGGGGGCTGGTTGTCTTGCTGACCGGGGGTAACCACCTCGGGTACGGGTTTCCATACTTCGGTATCTTCGGGGGTGTACTCTTTTTGGGCGTGGAGAATAGTGCTCACCAGTAGAACTCCGGGCACCAGGAGAAGCGACTTGCTTATGCTCATTTTTATCATAGGTTTGCCAAGGTAGATTACAATTCAATAACTATCTGGCAAGATAAGGTTTATCCGGGAAAAACTGGTCACAGAGCAAAGATCAATATGGCTCCGGATGCCGATCAGCAACTGTCGCCTTATTTATTAATAGTCTTTAAAGCTCGAGTCGTCATTCTGGTAAAACATTTATTTCCGGCGAGAGACCACCGCGATCGCCGAACCTATGGGATGGTGGTAGCTTTCTCGAAATACTTGCTTTGGCGTCAATCAAAGTCACCGGCTGCTCCCCGGGTGAACAGTAAATCTGATTGGGCGAAACCCATTGTATTGCAACAGACAAGTGGTATCCCGCAGAAAAACCGCGTCCCGAAAACGCTGGTAGCGCATGATGGCTTCACCTCCACTACCACCGCCCCCGGCAGCACTGGCGCTTTGTATCCACTGGTACAAATCCCGCTCTAGGGCCTGTGAACGGGTTTTAGCGTCAGCAGCGCGATTCATCAACCGGTCGATGGTCCGGTGAACCTCCTGGGGAGAGTATATAAAGTTCTGGAATTCTCGGCGCAGGAGGGTGTACGAACCTGACAGACCATACAGAACATCCATCGCTTGGTAGCTGGGAGTATTTGTCCACTGCCTTCCGTCCGGCACCCGGCTGCCCCGGGTTCGGCCGCGGGGAATGAAAAAAGGCAAACGTGGTTCAGGCACTATCTCTGTGAGAGCGCCGGTGGTCGGAGTCCATAAGTCCCAAAACCGAAAGTCGCGGGGCAATCGTAAGCGTCGATACTGCTGTCTGATATGCGCTCGGCCGATGATCTCAATCTGATCCTCATCTAATCTTCCTCGGGGCCCGGGCCTAATACGTACGCACCGGTTACTAGCCAACTTCCCTCCTTCTTCGTGAATAGGTAGTTGGATTTGACCGCTTGCTCTATAAAAAAAGATAGACGACCGGCCAGCCGCAACAATGTAGATCATTCTGTTTAGAAAAGCATTACTAAATGAGCGGTCAACTAGACCTCGGTTGCGTAAATATTTGAGACTAAGAATCACTAACTCCTTTACCCGGGTAGCCCTTCTTCGAGAAAGATTCGTATTTGATTGAGAAGCACCACTTGAGCTAGCTAAACCGGTAATTTCAATTCTCCGTCCTAGCCGAAGGTACGTGGTCATAAAGACCAGAAAATCGGTCTGAGCGATGAATCTAATATGCTCCGGCTTGGGTTGGTCTTCATCAACACCAAAATTCCAAAGCCAAAATGTAGGTCCGGGATCAGGCTCAATCATTCCCCGGGGGTTAGCTTCCGCCCAGATACTTTCTTCGGTAGCTGCCATGCTTTTTAGTTTACTAGGTTTACTACAGGTGAATCTAAGCGATATAGGCTGATAGCTTTATTGCGCGTCAAATCGTCAATCTGACAAAAGACGTTTATAACCCTAAGCTACCCATTATCTGCTTTAGTACGAACGATGGTAGTCGGTGTAACCATCGGCATCAAAAATTTATTGTGCTTGAAAGTTCGTAGGTATCGTCCGAAAAAACAATTTCTCTTCTGTGTTTACCTTTATCATTTACTGAGTATCAACAGGGCAAACCACTCCAAGCCCGTTAGTAAAAGCCAAGCGTTGCTTTCGGCACCAAAACCAACCGTTAACCCATGACCCCTACCCTAGCCCTAGACCCATCTACCAAACAAGCGATCCAAATTGCGCAATCGCTGGCCAAAGAGTACCAGCACGCCCAGTTCACCCCCGGCCACCTGCTTCATGCCCTGCTGCACCGCGATATCGGACTGCGGGAGCTGCTCGAGTCGCTGGGACAGGACGTGCCCTACCTGCAGGAGTGGGCCGAGGTGCGCATCGAAAACCTATCGAAGAACACCCAGATTCCCGAAGAGCCTTCCGGAGATACCAAGGTGAGCGCCGCGCTGGAAGAAGCCGATCTGATTCGGCTCAAACTAAACGAAGACGAGATCACCCCGCTAGCATTGCTAGCGACCCTGGCTAAACCCAACGTTGCTTTCACCGCCGACCAGCTTAAAACCTTCCCCCTTAAGTCCGATGAGCTATTGGCCACCGTGGTGGCGGAGCAAGCCATTCAGGAAGCCATTGCTTCGCCTTCGAGCAATGGAACCTCGGCTTCCGCCGCTTCGGCCAAATCAAAAGCCTTGTTCAAGTATTGTGTGGACCGCACCTCGTTGGCGCGCGAGGGCAAAACCGATCCTATCATCGGGCGCGACCGCGAAACGCGCATGATGGTGGAGATTCTGGGCCGTCGCACCAAGCCCAACGTGCTGATCATCGGCGAACCCGGCGTGGGCAAAACCGCGCTGGTCGACGGCTTCGCCCAAGACATCGTGCAGGGAAGCGTACCCCAGCACCTGGCCTCCGCCGTACTCTTCGAGCTCGACCTGGGAGCGCTGGTGGCCGGAGCGGCCTACAAGGGCGAGGTGGAAGACCGGCTTAAGAGCATTATCAAAGAGGTGAAGTCCTACGACAAGGCCATTCTGTTCATCGACGAGCTACATCTGCTGCTCGATCCGAAGGGACCCGTCGGCACCGGGGCGGCGAATCTGCTTAAGCCGGAGCTGGCCCGGGGCGAGATCACCGTCATTGGCGCTACCACGCTGGAAGAGTACCGTAAATTTATTGAGAAAGAAGAAGCCTTCAACCGGCGCTTCGAGGTACTGCGGGTGGATGAGCCCGACCTCACGGTGGCCGAGCGCATGGTGCGAACGCTGGTGCAACGCTACGAAACGCACCACACCCTGGCGGTGGACGCCGAGGCCCCGAAAGAAGCCGTGCAACTGGCCCACCGCTACATCAAAGACCGCCGCCTGCCCGACTCGGCCATTGACCTGCTGGACCGCACCATGGCCGCCATCCGCATGGCCGACGAGACCTCCGAGTCTCGGCTGGCTGAGTTGCAGGAACAGCTCACCACGCTATCACAGCAAGAAAACGTAGCCCTGGACGATCTGCGCTGGTTCGAGCGTGAGCTGCACAATAAGATCAGTCCGATCTTGATCAGTCAACTGCCCAATACGCTCACCGAAGCCGAACCAGATACGGTAGCGGACCTGATCAAGCATCTGCAAGCAATCATTGAACAGTTACAAGCATTTACCCAGCAAAAAAAGGGCAGCGTAGACCCGGCCGACATTGCGGCGATGGTGGCGCACAAGACGGGTATTCCGCTGGGCAAAATTCAGACGCAGGAGCGCGAGAAACTGCTGGCGATGGATGAGCATCTGCGGCAGCGGGTGGTGGGCCAAGACCACGCCACCCGGGTGATTGCCGACGCGGTGCTGGAGTCCCGCTCGGGCCTGGTGAAGCCGGGGCAGCCCATCGGCTCGTTCTTCTTTCTGGGGCCCACCGGCACCGGCAAGACCGAACTGGCCAAGTCGCTGGCCGAGTTCCTGTTCGACGACGAAACCACGCTGCTGCGCTTCGATATGTCGGAGTTCAAGGAAGAACACTCGGCCGCGGTGCTGCTGGGCGCTCCGGCGGGCTACGTGGGCTACGAGGCGGGCGGCGTGCTGGTGAACAAGATTCGCGAGAAGCCCTACGCGGTGGTGTTGTTCGACGAGATAGAAAAGGCCCACGCCTCGGTGTTTGATATCTTTTTGCAGATTATGGACGAGGGCAAACTGCACGATCGCCTGGGCAAGGAAGGCGACTTCTCTAATGCGGTGATCTTATTTACCTCCAACATTGGCAGTCGGCCCATTATGGACGCGGTGGCGGCGGGCTCGTTGCCCACCTCGGCGGAGCTGATGGAAGTGATGAGCGGCCACTTCCGGCCCGAGTTTCTGGCGCGGGTGACCGAGATGGTGCCCTTCGCCCCCATTCAGGAGAAAGACGTCGTGAAAATCTTCAACATCCATCTCAAGAAGCTGCTGCGGCAACTGGACAAGCAGGGCATCAGCCTGGAGATCAGCGAAGCGGCCACCGAGCACCTGGCGCTGTCGGGCTACACGCCCGAGTACGGCGCGCGTCCGCTCACCGGCGTGATCCGCAACCAGCTGCGGCGTCCAATCTCGCGCCTGATCATTGGCGAGCAGGTGAAAGCCGGTAGCGTGATTGCGCTGGACGTGGACGAAGAAAAAAACTTGGCGTGGAGCTATTGATTGGGTTACGTACTGAGGTGTAGCTTATACCAAGTACAGAATAAACCCAAGTGAAGCGTTGCAAACGCATCCAGCGCGGAATGCCCCAGATAAGTTTAGTATCCAATCAATCATTCTATCATTTATTCATTCAATTAACAACCTCATGGACCAAGTAGAAATCGGTGGGCAGTTGGTGCCCCAGCAATCCTTTGAAGCCATCACGCAGATATCATCCAACCGCACGCTGCTGGCGCAGAAACTCACCACCAAACCCACCAAACCCGAGCCAGTGACCGGTCTGAAAACCCTCAGCGAGGTGTTTGATCACTTTCAGCCCAGTGCCAAGGTGGAGTTTTCTAATGAAGACGGAGCGCCGGTGGACGAGGAGTTTCACTTTAAGAACGTGGGCGACTTTACCAAGCAGGGCATCACCGAGCAGAGCAGCTTTCTCAAGGAGCTCAACGCCCAGCAGGACAACTACCACGCCTTTATCAAGCAACTCAAATCCAACAAAATTCTCAAGTCGGCCCTGAGCAATCCGGAGGCAAAAGCCGCTTATCTGGCGGCCCTGCAAGCCATGATTCAGGAAATTGATCAGGCCGACGCCGCGTAGACTAAATTCTTATACCTTCTAACTAATCCCCCATTCTCATGGCTGAAGAAAAATTAGCGACCGAACCGCAAGCAGCAACAGCGACCGCCGAACGCCCGACCCTTGACAACCCCAAGCAAGCACTCGACGAGAGTGCCGAAACCCTCATTGAATACGGCGGCTTCGAACTGCTGGAATCATCCGTGGCCGGGGCCAAGGTGATGAACCCCGACAGCAAAGCGCGCAAGAACATCTTCCTCAACGAGTCATCTAAGAAAAAAGACCGCCGCGAACTCAAGGAACAACTGAAGCGCTGGCACGAGCTGCTCAGCAGCACCGACAACGTGTCGGCCATGATCGAGCAGGCGCAAGAGAAAGTTGAATCGGCCGAGTCACTGCTGACCGATAACCTGAAAAAGGCGCTGGAAGAAACTAATGAACTGGAGCGCAACTACCGCACCCTGGCCATGTTCTTCAAGAACGCCGAGGTGGACAAGGTGCGCAACCTGACCATCTTCAACACCGACCTGGAGCGGCTCAAAGACCTGGACAACACCGTGGTGATTGACAAGATCACCGAAGAGTTGAAGGCCCGCCACGACCGGTTGGACCTGCGCGAAAACTACTCGCTGCTGGTGATTCCCGGTTATCTGGGTTCTAACAAAGTGGTAGAGAAGTGGGCCAAGATTGCCCACCAGAACAAAACCATGCTGGTGACCGACTTTACCCACCTTGACGATCCCGACGCGGTAATGGAGGAGTTTGACGCGGCCAACCTGACCGGCGGGGAGATCCACCGCTCAAACGCGCTGATGACCTGCAACTGGCTGGTGGGTCGCGACAAGTACGAAGAACTGGGCGAAGAAGAAGCGATGTACCTGCCGCCCTCCACGGCGCTGGCGGGCAAGATCTACAGCACCCTGATCGCTCAGCCCACGGCAGGCAAGATGCACGGCGGCCTCAATGAAGTGGACGGAGTATCGTTTCCGTTGAAGAAAAGCGAGATTTCCGAACTGGAGAAGCGCGGACTGGTGCCAATGGTCAAAGAATGGGATAAAGTGATGGCGTTTTCGGCCAAGACCTTGTACAGCGGCAACGACATCGGGTTGCAGACCTACTCGGTGGTGCGGGTGTTTGACTACGTGGGTAAGGTGATCATCGACTTTTTGAATAGACAAGCGTTCGTGAACTGGACGCCCAAGGTGCAAAAAGACCTGAGCAAAGAGATCAGCAAGTACCTCAAGAGCATCATGGGCAGCGATAAGATCATCCAGGATTACAAACTGATGCGGCTGGAGCAAGATCCCGAAACTAAGCGCATCAACATTGACCTACACCTGACGCCCTTCTTCCCCGCCAAGAACTTCATGCTGAAGTTGGGCGGAACGAAAGGTGACACGGCCGAAGAGTGGCAGTCGGAATATGCGGAGCAGTAGTTACGGTTCCACTCGGTGAGAATACCGACCAGAGAATGATGAGACTCTGACTGAAAGATTAGGCAAACTGGCAATAGATACACAAAAGTTAACAATATTCATCATGGCAGATTTATTCTATAATGGTCAGGTACTGATCTGGAATTGGGGAAACCGAAAGTACAAAGCTACTTCAGGCTTAGTAGAAAGCAGCGACGGAGAAGAAGGCGGCACTAAAGACGGTATTCTTGATTACCGCTACGCTAAGTATGCCAAAAAGAAGAACCACGGTCCTACCCCACCCGGTCTCTATCAGTTGATTGCCCAAGACTCGAAGAAATTAGTTCGGGTGGCGGACTGGGCTACGTGTAGTCTAGGAAGTGCAGGCCTCAGCACGGGTATTCAAAAGATACCCAGGGGGGCTGACAGTAAGAACGGGCTTGAGGAATGCGAAGACTTCTGGATTAACTGGGGATTTAACCGCATTAAGTTCTTTTCTAAGAAAAGTACTAAGACCTACGGAAGAAGTGGATTTTATCTGCATGACTCTACCAAAGCTTACACGCACGGGTGTATTGAAGTTGAAAAAAGATTCTTTGATGATCTTCGGCTTTACAGTAAAGACCCAAAGAACAAAAGCAGCCTTACTCTTAAGGTATCATACAAAGACGAAAAAACGCACACGTATGGGTTCACCGACAGAGCCTTCACCCCGGTAGAAATGCTGTTGCCTTAACCTCAAAGTTTTATTATTCGTGCACTTTGGCAACTCGTACCAGCGTACCTCAAGATTTTCTAATCACATTTATTTTAACCAACTCAGTTTAACCAATTAAATTTTAAACAATCATGGCAGTACGAGCAAGACTTAATCTCGACAAGATCGCCGACTCACGCGTGATCGACTTTTCTTACAGCTTCAACCGTGACATCGATGCTTCCGGGCGTCCGTCGGGAGCGGTGCGCGGCGGCACGGTGCAAATGACCATCGAGTCAACTAAAAGCGCGTTCCTTCCCACCTGGATGGTGCTGGGGCAGGGCAAAACCAAGGAAGGACAGATCGAAATCATGGACGACACCGACGACGAAAAACCCCTCAAGACCATCAAGTTCAAGGACGCCTACCTCGTGGAGTACGGCGAGAACTTCAGCTGGCAGGGCGGCGAAAACATGATGGAAACCTTTGTAGTGTCGGCCCGCGAGCTCACCGTAGAGGGCGACGGCGGCCCGGCGGTGTATGAAAATGAGTGGCCGGTATAAGTCAAATTAATAGCTACCTCAGGGGCGAATCTTTCCAGAAGAACCACGTTTGGGGTAGCTTTTTCCACCTGTTCAATTGTAAACCAGAATCTCTTTAGTAGCATGTCACTTTCTTCTCCCCGGTTTCAAAATATTAACGCCAATCAAACTTACCGACAAGGTAATTCAGGACGATCAGTGCACCTACTTCAGCAGGGTTTGTACGATCTGGGACATACTTTTTCACGCGCTGATAGTGACTACGGTCCCAAGACCGTTCGATCGGTGAAGCAATTTCAGCAACGTAGTCGGCTTATTGAAGATGGGGTAATTGGCCCCAAGACGCTGGCCGCACTGGATCGCCGATTATCGACCTTCAATCACAGGGTGCGACTGCACTTCCGTTCCATTAACTTAACCCGAGTTCCATTTAGCAAGATCATGGAAAGCACCAAGCGGGTCTACGCGCAATACGGAATCAAAATTGAAATGGCTAGCGGGCAAAGTTTACTGCTCAATGAAGAGCAAACAAAAAAGTTTTTTACAATTACCGGGCAATGTGATTGGACTATTAACTCAGGTGAATACCATGAACTCCACGGGCTAGGAGGCTCCGTTAGTCCTAGCGAAATACTAGTATACTACATAAATAGATTTAGCGAAGCCAATTTGCTGGGCTGCGGAGGCCACGCAGCAAATCGTCCAGCGGCTACGGTAGCTAGCAATGCTTCCCAGTGGGACACCGCCCACGAAGTGGGTCACGTGTTATTGACTTCGTCTTTTTCGCCAGTGCACTACCGAAGCGCGTATAATTTGATGTACGAATATTCAACGAGTAAAAACGCTACCCCAATACTCACCACCGAACAAATTGTGCAAATGCGCAAGCATACCTGCTGCAAAGAAATAACCAGTTGTTGAACCAAACAGTAATTATCAGCGATTAGCTATGAATCGATACCAACACTCATCATTCATTTACTTCCTCCTCTTCCTAGGATTCCTCTCCTGCACTCCCAACGGCGAGGCCGGTGAGGAAGCAGTGGACCAGCAAGAAGCCATTGACCAATTGACCACCCAGCTCACCGGCACTTGGTTGATGACGCACCGTTACGTGACTTTCGGCGGACTCACCGCCGAGGAGTTTTTTCCGCGTGAATATGCCGCTATCGGTGAACCACGCACTCCCGAGCAAATTGAGCTAAAGAAATATGAATGAAATTGCCCCTACCTCGTTCCGCCTCGTTTCGGAGAGCACCTTTGGCGCAGTGCAGGCTGGTCGGCCCGACCATGTCTACATCATTGACTACCGTTTTATTCGTCAATAAACTAAACCGTATCAATTATGAACCCCCAAGAAATTTTTGCCCCTTTAGTGTACGTCGCCTACTTTGCGTTCCTCATTTTGATCATCGCCAGCGGCTGGCAGTTGTTCACCAAAGCGGGCAAGCCCGGCTGGGCCGTGCTCATTCCTATCTACAACCTAATAATATTGCTCGAGATTGTGGGCAAGCCGGTGTGGTGGGTGCTGCTGATGTTTTTCCCGTTCGTGAATCTCATTGTCTCCATTTGGATCGCGAACCTGCTGGCCAAGTCTTTCGGCAAAACCGAGCTATATACCATCGGCATAGTGGTGTTGCCCTTTATTTTCTATCCTCTGTTAGCCTTCGGCGGCAGTCGCTACCGCGGACCGGCGGGCTCCGGAGTAACGCTTACCCCGGCGTACTAAGGCTTTAACCCAACCAATTTTATTTCTGACCAACCAATCAGTTTATTCCTACAATCATGAAAAAGCTCCGACTGAATTATCTCATCATTGGCCTGCTGAGTCTGACTATCCTTGCGTCCTGCAACAAAGACAGCGAAGAAGCCAACGAGCCGCAGGGCGATATTGTGGGCATCTGGCGCGTTACAGCGGCTTCGTTCACGGTGGACGGCATTAGCTTTCGCGATTATGTAGTGCAACTTAACCGCGACCTGGGCGTACCCCTCACCAATGAAGAATTGGCAGAACCCAACGAAAGCTTTTCGTCCGACTCAGAAGAGTTTGACGAATCCAAAGTACTAGAATTCCAGTCGGACGGCACCCTGGTGATTGCCGGAGACGGCACTTCCGATGAAGGAACCTGGTCGATCTCAGGACAGTCGCTTACCATCGACGACGGTGACGAGCAGACGCAATACATCATCAAGAACCTCACCGGCAGCGAGATGGAGCTCTCGCTCGTCATTCCCGAAGACGGGGACCTGGGGATCCCCGGATCAGAGGACGCCGTGCTGGAGCTGCTTTTTATGCTCACGCGCTAGAGAAAGTTCTAACGGTGGCCATGAACCAGCCCTACTATGAACCAGTCCATTATTTCTCAACTGCCCCGGCTGCGTCGGGAATCCGGCAAGCGCCTACCCACCTCCCGAATCTACGGGTTCAGTGCGCACGCCGGAGGGCAAAATCGCCTTATTTCACCCCGGGCGGGGCGCGGAGGAATTGTACAGGCTCCCAGTAACGGTGCCAGTAACCTGTTGCGCGGCCTACGAAGCGTACAGAAGGTGATGACGTTTACTGCCACGAACCAAAGTTTTATGAATGGGCTTAACGAAGACTTGCAAGGCGGCGAAACCTTTCCCTGGTTGCTCTTCGGCCTGGGACTCGCTTTCACTCCCCTGGGAGCCATCGGATCCGTGGGAGGAATTGTCTTTGGTGCGGCCACCACCGCCATCAACGGCTCCCGGCGAACCACCCAGGTGATGGCCCGCGCCGGGGATGGAATCTGGCACGTGGAAGAAGTGGGGCGCACCCATGAGGACAACTACATCAGCGAAGACCGCTGGCTAGCCACTCATATTTCTTCCTTCTTTCTGGTGGACCCGCACCGCAGGCATATGCGCGAAAAGGGCTGGCTCATTCACGAAGGCCGCAGGCTGATTACCCTTGATTGAAGAGCTACTGTAATCAATGCTATTTTATTTTAATTTTTATTCATTCTAACCCCAATGCTATGAACCTCAACGAAAGATTTTTGCACTTTATGACGCTCGTCCCCCTGGCCCTGTTAATGGCCTGCAACGGGAGCGACAACAACGACGACCCGGGTAATATTGAAGCCGATATCATCGGATCCTGGCGAGTGAACGATGTCTCTATTCTCTTCGACGGGGTGGAGTATGGAGAATACATTCGGCAGCTCTCCGCCGAGGCGGGCGTTCCCTTAACAGACGAAATTGTCAACGATCTTCGAGAAGATGCTGAGCTGGAACTTAATCAATTCATAGGCCAGACCATAGAATTCCTGGCGGATGGAAGCATCAGGGGCACCTACAGCGATTACGGGACCGGCGAAGGAAACTGGTCCATTGCTGGCAACACCCTGTCGCTGGACAGTGGCGACGGTCCGCTGCTCTATACGGTGGAGAACCTCACCGATGACGAACTTCGGCTTTCGTTCAGCGGCGACGGTACCGACCCGGTTGTTGATGTAGTCGAGGAAGGCAAGCTGCGCGTGGTATTATATTTTACCCGAACCTAAAACCAAGTAGCTTCGGTCTCCTCGTTAACCCCTTACCCCCCCACCCCGTGGCCCAGCAAGTACGTGTTAAATTATCCGTGAACGGTGAAGATTTGTCTCAGGTGGCCGGAATCAGCCTGTCTCAGGACGTGCACCAACACCATTCCTTTGAGGTCACGCTGGCCACCGATGTATTTCGGCAAATCAATACCGACGTGGTGGAGAAATCCAAGCGCTTTATCGGACAAGAGCTTCATTTGTCCTTCGGCTGCGACCTGTTTCGCACTGCCGATCCCGACCACGAGTTCACCGGGGTGGTGACCGAGGTTGCGGTGAACCGCTTCGACAACGGCGACCGCAGCGTGACGCTACGCGGCCAGAGTCCGACAATCATGCTGGAGGGAATGCCGCACTGTCGCTCCTACACCAATAAGACGATCGCCGAGATAGTGAACACTACGCTGGAGAACGTGCCGCATAGTCTCAAAACCTTTATTGACCCAACGTATAAGGAATCTATTCCCTACGTAGTGCAGTACCAAGAGTCGAACTACGCCTTCCTGCAGCGCGTGGCGGCTACTATGGGAGATTGGTGCTACTACGACGGCACCCAACTGGTGTTTGGTAACCAACGGGATGCCGCTGAACTGGAGCTGCCCCTGGTAAAAGACCTGTTCACGTTTGACTTTAGCTATCGCCTGCAACCTACCCGAACCAAAGACTATAGCTACGATTACCTGACTAACCAGGTATTTAGTAGTCGTTCGCAAGAAGCATCACCGCCGCCCCTGGATCCCTACGGAGAATTCGCGCTGGAACAATCGCAGGCATTTTACCAACAAGAATCCGTTAACATTGCCCCTCCCAATTTCGAGAATCAAACGGCCCTCAACCACCACGTAAAGACGCGTCAGAATACTACCACCGCCGGGATGGTGCAGATGCACGGCAACAGCGACAATCCGCACCTGGCCATCGGTGCCATCGTCAATATCACCGGCGAGGCGGCCACCGAACACGACCACGGCAAGTACATCATCACGTCAGTGAGCCACCACATCAGCGGCACGCGCAGTTACCAAAACAGCTTCACCGCCGTGCCGGCCGATGTTCAGTTGCCCCCGCCGCCCTACCGGCCGCACCCCCGCATCGAAACCCAGCGGGCGGTGGTCACCGACAACAACGAACCCGATAAGCTCGGGCGGGTGAAGGTGAAGTTTCCCTGGCAGGAGGGTAGTGAGACCACGCCCTGGATTCGTATCATCCAGCCCTACGCCGGTAAGGGGGATCGGGGCGGACTGCACGGCTTTCACTTTATTCCCGAAATAGGCACCGAGGTGCTGGTGGGCTTCGAGCACAACCAGGCCGTCAGTCCCTTTGTGCTGGGCAACGTGTACCACGGCGAAGCCAAGCCCGAGCCCTGGGCCAGCAGCAGCAACTCCACCAAGATCATCCGCACCCGCAACGGCAACGAAATCCGACTGGTAGACTCCGGCGGCAAGGAAATGATCCACATCTACCACCGCAAAGACGAAGACCACTACAACGAGATCAAGCTGGAGATGGAAGGTGAGGGCACGGTTACTATCGAGACTAAGGGGCAGCTCAACCTCAAGGCAAAAAACATCAAGATGCTGGCCGAAGAAAATATTGTGATGGGTGCTCAGGGTACTATTCAAATGGTCACCGCCACCGACCCGGATAATTTTCTTACTACCGATCAATACAGCTTATTTAAAATGGATGAGCACATTACGGTGAAAGCTTTAGAAAATATTCATGCCAATGCAACCAATGGTTTTGTAAGTATCGAGTCAGATAAAAATGAGGTGTCGATGAAGGCAATGGGTAATCTCTCACTGGAAAGTACAAAGGACACCACCTTAGAAGCTCTCAATGTCAAAATGAAAGCATATATGAGGCTTACCGCCGAAGGACAGGCCGATGCTACCCTAAAGGGAGGGCTCAACACCACTGTTTCGGGAGGGGCGACAACTACTGTGAAGGGCGGCATTGTAAAAATAAACTAGCTATGCGACCATTCTACCGCCTGCCCTTGCAATGCGCCCAGCTTACCCGTCCGGGCAAGCACCCGCTGCTCAATCAGGAAGACGCCATCCGGCAGCACATCCACCTGCTGCTGCGCACCCACTACCACGATTGTCGCTACGACCCGGCCTACGGCTGCTACGTGTGGGACAAGGACTTCAACAACATCCAGAGCATCCACCGCTGGAAAGACGAGCTGGAAGAGCTGGTGCACCAAACCATCGGCGACTACGAAAAACGGCTGACGGCGGTAGGGTCGTCCGTCACCGTGGACGAGCTGCCGGTGGCTGACCCCAAGACCGGGAAGGTGAACCGCTACAGCAAGCGCATCACCATTGCCCTGACCGGCACCATCGCCCGCACCAACCAACCGCTCGTTCACCGCGAATATATGTTCTTCAGTCCCTTGTCTTTAGCCTAACCCCCATGTCTGCCCACTTCAAGCCCCAGGAATTTAAGCGCGACAGAATCAAGCAACGGCTGGTGAAGCAGGCCGCCACGCTGTGGGGTTTCGACGAGGCCAGTATGGACGGCTTCGACCCGGTGGTGGATCTGCTATTCGGTGCCTGCGCGGTGGAGTTCGAGCGTACCGCCCAGGCTTTTCAGCAGTCGCATCCGCGCACCATCAAGCAGTTGTCGCAGTTGCTGCTGCCCGAGGTGGCCACCTCTCCCACCCCCGCGCACACCCTGCTGCACGCCCGGCCGGTGTCGGCCGTCCATCAACTCAGTCTGACCGACGCCTTCACGGTAGCCCAGGAGGTAGTGACCACCAACCCGCCCCGGGCAACCAAAGTAAACCGGTCTTTTTCTCCCGCGGCCCCGCTCCGCTTACGCAACGGCAACGTGACCCACCTGGCCACCGGCAAGCACCTCTACGCGGTTGACACGCCCCTGCGTAAGCATGAGATTGCCTCAGTGGCAGAAGGCCAACGGCTTCCCGCCCGCACGCTCTGGCTCGGTCTGGATCTGCCGGACACCCGTGAGCCCACCCTGGAACTTAGTTTTTACCTGCACTGGATCAACGTGAGCGACCCGGCCCGCTACCAGTCCGCCCTGCCCTACCTGCGCTGGTTTGCCGGTGATGCCCCACTGGAAAGTTGCCTGGGATTTGGAACGGCGGATGCCGTTCTGACGGATCGGCTGGGTTCGGAGCCGGTAGCGGAGGCCCAGCGGCAGCAGGTGATGCAAGCCTATCACGCCCAGTTTGTCACCGTCACCGTGCCGACGTTGCCTCCGGCGGAGATCCCCCCTATCCTCCATAACACTTTTCCCGACGCGAAATGGGCATCCAAAGATCTGCCCCGCCGGTGGTTGCGCGTGGATCTGCCCGTGCGGGTGCCTCCGGAAGCCGCTGCTGACCTGGTGTGCGCCATTAACTGTTTTCCGGCGCTTAATCAGAAACTCGAGGGCAGCAAGCGTCCGTATCGCATCAGTGCCACCAACCGCATTGTGCCGCTCAGCACCACCGACCACTTTCTGGGCATGCACCGGGTGGCGACCAGCGCGGGGAAGGAATTCACCAGCACTCCTTTACCCTCCGGCAACGACCGCCACCCGCCTTCCTACTCCGTGAGGCAGCACGGGGTGGGGCGGTTCAACGCGCGGCAGGCCACCGACCTGCTCGACTACCTGCTCAACCAACTACGGGATGAAGCCGCAGCCTTTGAGGCAGCTGGCACCCAGCGGCTCACCCAGGAAATCAGGACCCTGAAACAGCAGATTGCTCGTCTGGAAATGATGGTCGGACAGCAAGCCCGTCCCGATGCAACGCACTACCTGATTATCGACACCCAGCAGGACGAAGACGTGTGGATTGACTACTGGTCTACCGCGGGGGCCGATGCCAACGGAGTGCCGTCAGGCACCGCCGCCGTGGTTCCCGGGGCCGCCGATTTCAGGGGTCCGGCGGTCACCCTGACTCCCACCCGGGGCGGACGGGCCAAGCCCAACGACGAAGCGCGGCAGTACGCACTGCGCAGTGCCCTGCTGTCGCGGCGTACGTTGGTCACCGAAGAAGATATCAAAGCGGCGTGCCGGGTGTTCCTGGGGGAAACGGTGCAGAACGTATCGGTGCAGCGGGGCTTGCGGCCCTCAGCGCACCCGCGACGCTCCTTCGAGCGGACGGTGATTGTACGAGTCATTACCGACCCCTTATCCATAGACGAGCGGTCGGTGGCCGCGCAGGATTTGCAGGCACACCTTTCTGCGCGTACTTCGTTACAGTTTCCTCTGGTCGTAGAAGTTCCGGAGCATGCGTAAGCCGAACTCTCAGACCCAAATTGCCGCCCCTGCGCTTCGTAACCTCACCATGGAGCGCTATGTGGATGAACTTCTGCTCACCACCGCGCCGAAAGACTGGCCGGTGCTGATTTGTCCGCAGGGTACTTTTCGTCGGTCGTACCGGGAGGATATTCTGGCGGTAGCATCTCCCGTAGGGCAAACGGAAGCCGTTCGGATCGACGTTGCCCGGGAGGGTCTGTACGACATGCTGCCGGAGGGCGTGTTCCACGAAAGCCCGCCGGGTGGGGCAAGCATCGACACCGAATCGGCGGTCCGGGAGGTGGAACAGAACCGGCGGGAAGAGAAGGAAGCACGTCGCTTTTTCCTACCCGTTGAACAGGAATTCTACCGTCAAAAAATTGCGCTGGAGCACCAGGAACATGCTTACTTTCAGTCCGCCCGGCCTGACAGTCGCGCTAGTACGTTTCTACGAAAGCTGTGGAACATCCCGGTTGATTTATCGCCCGCCCAGCAACAGGGATTTCTTTTTCTGGCCCCACACCTGCACCGCCTGGCCGGACGCCTGCCCGAGGTAGAACGTTGTTTTGCCTTGCTATTGCCCGTGCCGGTGCAGCTCACCCAGCGCTACCACCCCAAAGAGGTGCTGATAAACCTCGCTTCCGTTCCACTCGGTGAGATGACGCTGGGTCACGATACGATACTAAGCGATATAATTGATGACCCCTGGCCTTACTGGCAACTGATGCTGGGCCCGATGAAAGGAGAGCAGCTACGTTCGTTTTTGGAAGGGGGGGCAATGTATCGTTTCATCCGCTGGTTGTCTGGTTACCTTTTGCCTGCGGGCGTTGACTATGCTATTGACATCGAGGTTGAAACCGACGATCAGGCGTTTCGCCTGCGGGACGACACTTCATTTATGGGACGTTTAGGACATACTACGTACTTAACATGATTGCTTACTACTTTTCGCTGGGCATACTGGTGGTGGCCGCCACGGTGCTGGGACTGGCCGCCAAAGCGCTACCGAACTTTCAGATTGTCAAGCTATTGGGCTATGCCCTAACGATGACGGCCCTGCTGGTTCTTTCCGCGGGGCTACCGCTGCTTTTCGATCTTTCCCCATCGCAGTGGTACTGGCTACTGGCCGCATGGGGAACGCTGGTTGGTATCATTCATGTCATTCTGCTCTACCGCACCCTGCCCTGGACCCGCGGAGAATTATTCTTGCGCGAAGGGCTGCTCACCCTGGTGATCGGACTGGCCGGGGGGCTGGGCCACGCCCTGGTGGTTGGTCAGGTGCATCCGCCGCTGCCGCCCTTTGCCCTGAGCGGAGCGCTGCTTGGCTTTCTGCTGCCCCTCTTGCTGCACAAATCTTTTCACCTCTGGAAGTCCATTCCCCCGCCCCTCTTTTCTACGTGGTTGTTTCCGCAGGATCAGCCCGCGCCCGAACTCACCTTTCAGCAGACTATCCCCGTTCGCTTCAACTTTAGCAAATCTCCCCGGCATGCTGACCCGACCATCTTCACGGTGGTAGCCCCTTCTGCTACCCTATTCGGCGACCTGTTTCATTCGTTCATCCTGGATTATAACCGTCAGTTTGCCGAGCAGCCCATCCAAGAGTATCAGGCGCCCAACGAGTGGGTCTTTTACGTGCATCCGGAGCGGTGGTGGCAAAAGAAAAAACTAATCAACCCCGCGCTCAACGTGGTGCAGAACCAACTGCAGACCAACCAGCTGGTGAGTGCCGTACGCGTTTCATATCAATAACGACTATGGTACCTCGGATACAACAACCAACGGTGAACTGGAAAGACGGCATGAAAATCCGTCAGCAGCACTTTGTGCAGTCCGAAAACGCCTGGCTCGACCGGGTGCGCGACGCCTGGGCGGGAGGCATCAACCCTTTTAATTACGGACTATTACCCACTGCCGAGGGCGACACCTCTTTGGACCTGCGGGTGGAAGTGTCTGACACGCGGCAGATTCTGATACAACTACACTCCTGCCAGGCGGTGACCGCGGGCGGGGCCCGCATTGACATTCGGACCGATAAAGACCAACCGTTGCGTGCTGCCTATCAGCTTTCCAGCAACGAACCAGCCCTGTTTGAGGTGATTGTGAGCGTGAACCCCTTCGTACGCATCCCCACCGGGGAGCCCGACCCCGACGAGGTGCCCATCCGCCATCCGGACGCGATGCCCACCTACCAATTGATGATCGTACCCACCGAGCAGTTGAGCATCATCGAACTGGGCACCTACCACGTTTCGGTGGCGCGGGTGCGTTCGTTGGGGCATGAGGTGAAGCTTTCGGACAGTTATTTGCCGCCCTGCGCCACGGTGAGCGCCCACCCGGGCCTTCGACAGTGGTACGATACCCTCACCGAAACGCTGGTGCGCACCGGCGGAAACGCCCGACAAGTAGTGCAAAAGATCAAGGTGAAGAGCGAGACCCACTCGCTGACGATCAACCTGCAGGAGTGGGCCGAGCGGATCACCTACCTGGTGGCCGACCATTTAGATGCGTACCGCATGCTGGTGCCCCTCCAGCCGCCGGTACACTTGGTGGTATTCTACGTGCGCCTGGCCCGCACCCTCAAGACGTGCCTATTGTGCATGTCGGATAGCGGAAAGGAAGAAATGCTTCGGTATTTGCAAGAATGGTCGGATACGCATCCGGGAACCCTGGAAGCGGTGATTAATTCTACGGTGGAACTGGAATACGACCACCATGCTTTATACGCGTCGCTGGATACGATTCATAAGTTTATGGATACAGTGGCCACCCTGATGGCCAAGCTGGCCGCGCTCGACTACATCGGAAAAGAGCAAACAAACGCGGCGCCGATTCCCCCGCCGCGCCCCTCGGTGTTCGTGAAGGAAGACCCGGACCAGGGCAAGCGTAAGAGCACCTTCTGGAACATTTGATTTACTACTACTGAGATGAGACCAATCAACCAAGCGGACATCACCGCCGGACGCACCAAACTGAGCGTAGCGCTTTTACTGGCCGTGGGCCTGCTACCGCTACTTTGGTGGATGCATCGCCAACTTCCGCGCCCCGAAATCGCGGAGCTCCCCGCGGTGGGCGTTGTGGTGGAAGACACCTTCGATCAGGCGCGCATCCAGGCCATCGAGCAGCAGTTAACCCAAACGGTGAGCGACCTGCAACGTACCAATGTGTTGGTGCTGGTGGACGCCACCCCGGGTATGGAGACGGCCCTAGAAGCCAGTGCTGACGCACTAGAATCGATCCTGATGGGCTCCGAGGCCACGGTAGGAGCCGGAGCCTACCGCGATGCGGCCGAAGGGGCCTGGCTCTACGTGGAAGCCCCCGGCGGCAGCGACGTTCCGCGCTGGCTGCGTCGTTTGAGTACCGACGTGCAGTATGACCAGGACGCACCCGAGGCGGTGTACTACGGCCTGCAGCAAGCCCTTCAAGCGGCGGTGTTTCAGGCGGGACAAACCAACGTGTTGATCCTGTTGGGCGACGCGGGCAACCACGCCCAGGAAGCCCTGACGCAGGTGGAACCGGCGGCCTTGCAACTGGAAATGAATCGGTTGGGCATACACTTTGCCGCGGTGCAGTTGCGCCACCCGGAGGGACCGGCCTACGAGCAATTCGGCGAGCAACTGCGGCTGGATTTCTTGTCGCCCGAAAGTCCGCCTGAGCCAGCCGCCTGGGAGCACGGACTTCGTTACCAAACCGTCGCGCAACCGCTGGCAATGCTAGCCACCTGCCGCTTCGGGGAAGCAGTTTCAGCGGCGGCCCTGGAAGGAGTTCTGGGAAGTTACCTAAGTGAAGTGAACACGGCGGTGACCGAGCGCGTGCGTAGTTTGGAAGCGGTGCGGGCGGGAACGGCGGATACGCTGGGGCTACCTCCCGGGCAGGCGACCTCGGAGGCGGCTTACCTGCTGGCTTATCGCCGGTACCAGCGGGAGCAGTCGGATGTTCCCGTCGAAGCGGTGCGGGCGGGAACGGGATATTAGGGCGCTAAGGTGACATCGGTCACCCTACCCATTGTCACTACACGTTTTCCGGAACCACGAACTCTCCCCGGTAATCGCGGGTAAGCATTTTATCTGCTTCCGGGTCGTTCACAAACGTCTCGGAACTGGGATTGAAGGTCAACACCCGATCCAGTCGATACGCAATGTTACCCAGGTGGGCTAATCCGGACGAAAGGTGGGCGGTTTCTACGGGACCGTTTAGAATCGTTTTGTCGTGTTTGCGCACTGCCTCGATGAAGTTCGCAAAGTGCCCGTCGGTGCCCCCTGCCCCGCGATCCATTCCGGAACCTGATTCTCCCCCGTCTTCACCCGACTGTCCGGGGGTTCGATCTTGGCCCAGATACGTCTTGTACTTATCGTAGCCATCTACTACAAGTATCCCTTTTTCTCCGTAGAAGATATTACCAACCGTGGCTCCGGCTTCGGCGTTGGTGCACCAGGGACGTACCTCAAATTGAATGATTTTGCCCTCGTCCGGGTATTTGTAGACCGAAGTAAGCACTTCAGGCACCTCCTTGGCGTCGTCCCACAGAAATTTACCTCCCATCGAGGTAATTTTGGTAGGCAAGCCAACGTCCAGTCCCCACATGCACAAATCGGTTTCGTGAATTCCCTGGTTGCCCACATCGCCGTTTCCGTAATCCCAGTGCCAGTGCCAGTTGTAGTGTACCAGGTTTTTGGTGAAGGGCCGCTTGGGAGCCGGTCCGGTCCACAGATTATAGTCAAGGCCCGCCGGAACCGGAGAGAATCCCTGGTCACCAATACTATCCCGCCAGCGAAAAACCAGACCGCGGGCCATATATACCCGCCCGATGTAGCCATCCCGCATAAGTTTAATGGCTTCATTCACCGCCGGTGAGCTTCTCAGTTGCACTCCGTGCTGAACGATTCTATCGTACTTTTGAGCCGCTTCCACCATCTTACGACCTTCCCAGATGTTATGGGAGCCTGGCTTCTCAACGTACACGTCTTTACCGGCCTGGCAGGCCCATATTGTGGTGAGTGCGTGCCAGTGATTGGGCGACGCAATGCTGATCACATCAATATCTTTATCGTCCAGCACGCGGCGAAGGTCTTGCTCCAGCGCTACATCTTTGCTATAAGTTTCTTTAAATGCTTTTTGACGCTCCTTCAGCAGGTTCATATCCGGGTCACACAAAGTGGTGACGTGCACATCATCTTGCACCATCAGGCTTTCGATGTGGTTTTTACCTCGACCGTGTACGCCTAGAACCGCGGCATTGATTCGGTCATTGGCCCCGAAGGCCTTAGATGGAATGATGGTAGGTGCTACCATGACCACTGATCCGGCCCCGACGGTTTTCTTCAGGAAGGTTCTTCTTGATGATTTCATGTGGATTATAAAATATTTGCGGTGTAGGCTTTTGCGTAGATAGTAAATTAGACATATAAAAACAAATAGCCTATTTTTAGGACGAACGAAAAGACGATCATGAAAGAAATCAAGAAAGAGGACATTCGGCAGGAGGTATTTGACTTGTACGACGATTACGCTCACAACCGCCTGGACCGAAGAAGTTTTCTGGACAAACTGTCGGCCTACGCGGTCGGAGGACTTACCCTGTCGGCCCTGCTGGGTTTCATCATGCCCAACTACCAGGACACCCTGCAAGTCCGGCCGGATGATCCCCGCCTGAAATCGGAGTTCGTCAACTACGAATCGCCGAAGGGAGGGGGAACCATCAAGGGGTTACTTTCTCAACCCGCTAACGCCGACGGTAAATTGCCGGGCGTGGTGGTGGTCCACGAAAATCGTGGCCTCAATCCCTACATCGAAGACGTGGGACGAAGGACTGCTTTGGCCGGATTTATTTCTCTGGCTCCCGATGCACTCAGTCCCTTTGGTGGTTATCCCGGAAATGATGATGCAGGACGAGAACTTCAACGGCAGCGCGACCGCGATGAAATGCTTGAAGATTTCATCGCTGCCTTTCGCTACGTAAAGGAACACCCTCAGTGCACTGGAAAAGTAGGAGTAGTCGGTTTTTGCTTCGGTGGTTGGGTGTCTAACATGATGGCGGTGCACCTCCCGGACTTAGCTGCGGCCGTTCCCTTCTACGGTAGTCAACCCGCCGCCGATTTAGTACCACAGATCGAAGTTCCTTTGTTATTACATTTTGGGGAATTAGATACCCGCGTTAACGAGGGATGGCCCGCTTACGAAGCAGCGCTCAAAGCAAACGACAAGGCATACTCCGCCTTTGTGTACCCCGATGCCAACCACGGCTTTCACAACAATACAACTCCCCGCTACGACAAAGAGGCTGCCGAATTGGCTTGGCAACGAACCATAGATTTCTTCAAAAAACATCTAGCGCACTAACCCGTGAAGCGATACAATTTTTTAGGAGGATATTACTTAGGCACTTTGCCCAGACATCAGCCGTGCCGACGTTAATATGAATCTACGTACTTACTGTTCGGCGGGCAAAGAGCGCGAACTCAACCGCGCCAATAAACAGAATGCTATAGCCGAGTAGTTCAATGCTTTCTTCCGAAACCCGCGTCACCGCATGCATATACTGGTCGCCCATAAGATTTTTCCAGATATATGGTAGTCCGTACAACCGGGAAAATACGTGCAGCACCAATACTCCCATTAGCAAGATTGCGAAGCAATAACTGTCAGCTATGGCGGTCAATTCTTGAACAAAGCGGCCCAAATTCCGGTATAGGTACACCAGAAAAGGAAGCAGTACCAACAGTACTATTATGAGCCAAGCGTTGGGGAACAAGTACTCGTACGCATAGTTATTTAACTCTCGAATGAACGACACAACTGACAGCACACCCAGTGAGATTCCAAATACCCGGTACGCAACATACACTCTGGCGCTGTAGAAACTAACTGATGCGATTATTAACAACAACGCTTCCTGAGCATATTCGGTTAGCGAACCCTCACCATAACTGGCGGATAGAGCATCGTAGACCATTGCTGCGTAGATGCCAATGAATAGTGCAGCGTACAGTAACAGCCGGGCGATAATGATAGGAAGCGACATGGGGGAAAATTACCTATTTTAGTTGAAAAAATAGACTGATTCGGATCAATGCGGGCAGAATAAATCTGCTTGGTTGACTTTGAGCCCTACGAACCAGCCGTGGAACATGCTACCCCCCGACCAATACAGTCGGACATCCGGAGGTAATTGTTCCCCCGTGGGCGGTAGGATCACCCAGCCGGGCAGCGGGCTTGTTTCCAATCATCACCGTGAGCGAGCCCATCAAAATGGTGTCGGGCGGACCCACGCAGGTGCACATATCGCCCAGCACGGCGGCGGGTAACCCGCCAATTAAAACGGTGGGCACTCCGGGACCCAGCACGGGTCCGCCTACGTGGGGCACCGGTGGCAAACCAGGCGTTACCATCGGGCAGACATGCATGTCGGTGATGCGGGCGGCGGGCTTACTCATGGTAGATTAGTTTTCCGGTGAAGGGTTGCGCTTGGTTTCCAACCCACAAGCGATAGAAGTACATCCCTGATGGTAAGTTGCGATGGCGGTCGTCGTGGCGGTCCCACGTTAACGTATGTAACCCGGCGGAAAGGTGCTGCTGTCTGTGCCGGACGACACGGCCGGTGGCATCTACCAGGTTGAAAGATACTAACGAAGTAGTCTCCCCACTGGGAACGGTTAGCGGAACAGTTACTTTGCCGGTCGCCGGATTTGGATACACAGCCCCTACCTGCACCTGCGAAGGCAGCATTTGGTCCGGCAGTAGATCGCTCGGTCCGTAGAACAAAGTGAACGCTCGCCGTGGTTGATGAGATCGGAAGTTATACTCGGTTACCTCCCGCAGGCTGATAAGTTGCTGCGTCACTTCGTCGCGTAGCCACAACTCCCGGTTGTTTCGCCCCCATCCCCGGTGGTCCCACTGTAAGTGTACTTCTTGCGACGATGGATCGGTTTCAATGGTAAACTTCCAGGAGTGATGTTCGTTCGTTTGAACAATATTTCTTTCTAAGGTTCTATTATCCAGCAGATTAGAAGATTGTACTTCAATAAACCGTTTAAATCTGGGCATTGGGGTTGCGTCATAAGGGTCATAGCCATTATGCGCCTGCGGATGCATTCCAAATCCAGACAGTTGGTTAGTAACCGAGCCACTTGAGGCAGTAAATCCTACAAACCAGGCTTCCCCGTCCAGCGGATGATTGCTATACTGACTGATACCCCGCCCCTTCGCCCCGGTGCGGCCGTTTTGATTAGCAAGCGCCGATACTGACAGCGTGGCGGCTTCAGCACTCTCAACGAATACCCCTTCGTAGGCCTTAAGCGTGCCGTCGGCCTCGGTGTAGCGGTCGCTGCGATACACCCGTTGGTTGCGTTCCCCTAGCCAGCCAAGGTCAATGTCAAAGGGAAACGGGTTGCCAATCAGGTTCCAACCGGCTTGCAGCTCGATGGTGTAGCTACGGTCGGCGTCCACTTCCACGGCGGTGCCCTGCACCGCCAGAGGCACGCCCGCCCGCTTCAGCAACCAGTAGCCCCGCCCCGGTTCAAACTGGCTAAAGCCAGATCCGTACTCCTGGTAGGCCTCCGCCCCCGGCGCGTGGCGCAGCAACCGAATGCTGTCGGCACTAAACGCCCCCGGGCCCGTCCAGGCACCGCGCACCTCCTGTGCGCGAAAGGGAATAGCCACCAGTTGGTAGTCGCCTTGCTCAGGCTCGGCCCGGTCAGGTTTGTGCAGGGTCATAGGCTGCCGGAGATACTGGCGGTAGATGCGCACCGGATCGGAAGCGCCCCGCGTAGTGCTGTTCTTCACCACGAAGCGGTACTCGTAGCCCAGCGGATCGGAGAGTTGATCGCTGGGTATGGAGGCCTCATACGTGCTCTCCTGTAACAGCGTTGCACTCTCCTGCGGAGTGTCGCGGGTGAGGCCGCTGATCAGCAGCCGCACGGTATCCGCCGCGGTCACTCCCGCCACCTGGGCGCGCAGGGTTAGCCCGTCTGCGTTCGGATCGTAAGCGGTGGGATTGTCGGTGGCCGGAGTCACCAGCAGTTCTTCCTGCGGTTCACCCACCGGAACCACCCGCAGCGATAGCGTGCCGACGGCCCGCTGGGTACCCAGCTTCACGATCACCGCCGGATAAACGTCTTCCGGCAGGTCGGAGGGAATTTTGAAGGTGATCTCCGTACCGGCCTCGTTCACTCCGATCACCGCCAGGGGCTGTCCCTCAATAATTTCTACGGTGATTTGATCAGGGTCGCTGCCCAGGTTTCTGCCAGTAATGGTCAGCGTATCGCCCGGACTAGCCTCTCCGCCGGACAGCCAGGCGGTGATCAGGGGCAGGGTGGTGTTGGCATCTACCACTTCCAGGCGGAGGCTGCTCGCCGCCATCATTCCGTTCACGGTCACCTCCACTGCGTAGCTGCCCACCGGCAGCGGGTCGGGCAGGGTGAGCATCAGTTGGTCGGGCTGCTCGGGAGCCACGGTGAAGGTGGTGACGGCGACGGGGTCCTGGCCGTCTTGGCGCAGATTGACCGCCAGCAGGTCGGTGCCGTGGGTAGCATTAATGAAAGCACAGCCGCGGACGGTGACGGTGGCTCCCGGAAGCACGGTGACCTCACTGAGTTGGGTCAGGGCGGGCAGCACCTGAAAATTACCTGCGGCCGCTTCCTGCCCGTTCACGTTCACCCGCACCTGGTACTGCCCCCAGTAAACTCCCGGCACCTGCACTTGCAATTGGGTGGGGGTTACGGCCGAGACCGTCGCGCTACTCACTTCGGTACCATCAGTGTCGAAAAAAACATTCACCCCGGCCGAGGCTGATCCGAAGTATCTCCCCCCTAGCGACAGGGTTTCTTCGCAGGTGGCAGAGGCACCATCGGGCAGGGGCGTCACCACCGGGGGCACCGTCACGCTGCCCTGGTAAAAGTCATTGTAGAAGCTCTTACTCAGTCGCAGCGGATAGGCCGTGCCCGCTACCCAGGTGTCGGGCACGTTGAGCAGCACTTCGTTGATCTGGTTGCCACCGGTGATGGTGCCGCGCGTGCTACCCTCCTGCACTTGCGCCCCCTCTCCCATCCGGTAAGTGAAGTCATTGACGGATGAACTAAAGAAGCGGGTGCCCCGAACGCGCAGTTGGTAGCGATCACCGGCGGGCACAGCGGTTACCTCCGCAACGCGGGGGATACTGGGCAAGCGGTAGCGGCCGATAAAACTATGGAAGTTGCCTGAGGTGTTGGTTTGTAACGATTCGCCGTCCAGTCCGAAGGCTTCCCGGTTGTAAACGAAAGGGATGGTAGTAGTGAGTCTACTTCCAAAGTCAAATGCCGTTATCTCAATCTCACCGCCGCGGACTAAGAGGCCTTCGTTGCTGAATCCACTTAAGTACACCAGTTGATCGTCAGCGCGGCTATCACCACCCGTGGAAAATGCTGCCAGAAACATATTAGTTCTACCCAAGCGGGTAAGGGAACGGGTGGTACCTCCCTGGCTGATGGTCAGTTTACTCTGAAATGTGCCAGTAACCAAGTAGTTTCCTTGTTGGTCACTCAAGATATGACTGTTAGCTTCGCTCTCCTCGTTGCCAATTAAAAAGTGGTTGATCAGGTCGCCGTTGGTGGCATTAAGGCGAAGCACGTAGGCATCACGGTCCTGCGGTGACTTTCCCAGGCCTTTGCCACGGTAAATAGGTTCGCTAACAACATCCTGGAGCGCCAACAACTGCTGCGTGCTGAGGTCATACGACAGATTGCCAGCGGCGCGGATTTTCTGTCCTTTCGAGGACGGTGAGCCACTGAGGGGCTAGTGTCCGGTTGAGTCGAGTGAAAAAGAACTGACTGTCTCCAGCAGTGGTGGTTTGTTGCTCGCCTCGGGTACCACTAAAGATTGACTCTCGCACCCGGATGGCCTTGGTAAATATTCCCCGCACGTACACGTTGTCATCGCCGTCAACCAGCAGCCCATTTATTTGGCTCTGATCTTCAGAGCCGCCCAGAATGGTGAGGTCAAGAATGGACCCATCTCCCAATTCGGGTGAATATTTGGCAACGAACAAATCCGTGCCTTCACTGGTGGTGTTACTAATCCAGTTGTCAGCGGGATCGAACAGAAAGTTGGTGGTTCCGCTAAAACTTCCGGCTACTAACAGGTTACCATCACTATCTAGGGCCAGTTTATTGCCAGTATCGCGTCCCTCGCTGCCCAGGCGGTTGATACTCATTAAGTTGCCTGCTTTATCCAATCGGATCAGAAAAATATCGGTATCGCCCAGCGATTTAACGGTGGCATAATACCTCCCTTCGGAGTCTTGCACATTAAGTTCATCCGAAAAAGATCCCAATAGGTACACGTACTCATTACTCACCGCAATATCGCCTAAGATGAGCTCACCGCCAGAAATGCCACCTCCAGAAATGCCGATATTATAAAACGATTTTACTACTCCACCCAACAAGTGGGCGTAGAAGATTCGGGGGGTAGCAAAAGAGCCGGAACGGTAGGTAATGGGCGAACCACCTTCTATGTTGAAGGTGATATCAGCTTGCCAGTTACCTATTAGGTGGGATCCTCCTCCGGTAACGGGGTCTTCCTGCCTGTGGGTCAGAGTGCCCCCTCTGGCACCAGTAATTGTTACGCTAGCGGAAGGCTTAGGAGTGAAGCCAGCAATCTGGGCCACGGTTGGACTACTGGATAGGATGCCTAGCAGAAACGGGGCCGCAGTAAGTATGATTTTTTTCATGAGGTTGTTCTTTAGAAAAGTTAGTTGCCGGGCACTCCGGGCGGGTCGGTCAAGCGCGAAGGGGTATCGACGGGCGCATCAGGGCCAGCGTTGTCCGGCAGTAAGAAGTAGACCGCAGCGGCCACCGCGGCCACCGACACGCCGATGTAAATACCCCAGGGCGTTTTCTTTTTGATGCGGAACACGCCGCTTTGCAGGGGCGAAGCGGACGATTCGGGCCGTAGTTGGAATCGGTAGTCACCTCCTTTGGGCAAGTCCTTAGGCACCTTCCAGATGTACTCATCGCTCGATAGGTCGGTATGCAGGGGCTTCACCAGATTTTGCCCCTGGTATAAATCGAGCGAGACGGCTTGCTTGGGTGAGGCATTCCAGGCGATTCGGTAGGTTTTACCTCGGGTATAGCGATCACTAGTTTCGAGGAAACGTCCGCTAAAAGCTTCGGTGGTAACGTCCTGCTCTCTCTCAGCAGGGGCAGTAGCAGTTTCCGGTTCCGGTGCGGACGCTTCCTCTACTTGGGCAATTGGCTCCTCTACCTGCTGAATCACAGTTGGGGCGGGGGCAATATTATCAACTGTAGGATCCTCCTGCTCGATATTAAACTTCGCGTAGCTGATCAGGGCTTTCCAGCGGTCGGTTGGCTGCTGCTGCAACCGCAGCGTGGCCCGCCGGGGCTGAGGCAGCAAGCCGCCGTACAGACTCTCGAAATCCACGATGACGTAATAGCCTTCGGTATCCTGTTGCACGTCGTAGATGCGCTGCAGCGAATAATACACATCCAGGGTTTGCTGGGCGGTGGTGCCCTGGTAGAAGATATTGAAGTCGGTGAGGTAGGTGCGCACCGGCCGATCCTTGGCATCCAGCGGGGGCAGGTAGTCGCCGTCGTAGTCGTAGACCACGTAGGCTCCTTTGGTGAAGATTTGCCGATTGCCGGGGGTGGTGAATTCGGTCACGATCCGGTCACGATACGACTTAGAAATGCGCGGGTTGATGAGCTCCCGCATGGCGGCGTTATAGTCTTGCAATGCTCGCTCCGCACCCTTTTTCATGGCGTAGATAGCGTCATCACTCAGTGAATCCGGCTGGGTCTGGGCAAAGACCAACGGCGATATTAGCAGCAATAACACAAAAATAATAAGACGGTTAGTAGTCATAATTCAGCGATTAGGGCAGATGAAGGACGTTTTTGCGGTAGTGTTGCTTCTCAGTCTCGATGACGGGTAACAGGCCGTTGATCAGCCAACCCGAGTTGGTGGTGGCCCGGTGAAAGTCCTGCACCTGAAACACCCAGCCGTCGACTTGCAAGAAGTGATACACAATGTGATCTACCTGCCGGAAGGTGAGTTCGCGGCGGTAGAGTTGGTTCAGAAAGGCCGTCAGGGGCTGGTCTACCGCCCCTCTTAGCACGTAGCTTTCCAGGTGCGCGGTGTCCTTCAGGGCACTCACCAGATTCATAAAATCGGTGCCGAAGCTGGTGGGTTGCAGGGTCTTGGTCACGTCGTAGGTAGCATCCACGGCGAAGGCCAGTTGCTCAGAGGAGGCCTTGGGTAAGAAGTCGCCCGCCACGCTGTTGATGATCCAGCGTGAGCCGCTGGTAGCCTCGTCCAGCTCGATGGAAAGTATCAACGTAAAGAAGACCTTTTTGCCCTGCTGCACCCCCTGGCAGCGCAGTTCGGCGTACCAGTCGTGGTCGTAGAAGTCCAGGTAGGGCGGCGGGAGCGTATCGCTCACTTCAGACAGAAAACGGACAATATCTGGCTTGTTCCAAGCCTTTTTCTCGAGGTTGAACAGGCTACGCAGCACGTCAGTACGGCTTACATCATCAATTTTATATTGATCCTTAACGTACTGACGGATAGGCGTATAGTCGGCATTGTTAAAGCGATCTATGAACTCATCAATCTGCTTCACCTGCCAGGCGAAGTTTTCCTCGTAGGGAAACAGCACGGTTTGGGCACGGGCCAACGGGGCGGTGCTTAGCAAAAGAACGCTTAAAAGCAGAAAGTTTTTCATTACTTATTTTTCACGGGTTTGTTTTACGTTCACGCTGGAGAGCAACACGTCCCACTTCTTCTGCTGCTTCCCTTCGTCGAACACCACGTACTGGTCCAGCACTATTTCGATGTCCTTTTCGGTTACGTCCTGGTACACAATCTCATTGTCGAGGTAGCCCCGGA
The DNA here is from genome assembly GCA_963761785.1 of uncultured Cytophagales bacterium. Taxonomy (GTDB): domain Bacteria; phylum Bacteroidota; class Bacteroidia; order Cytophagales; family Cyclobacteriaceae; genus Tunicatimonas. The sequence goes on along the minus strand of CAVXII010000007.1, from coordinate 122,814 downwards.
AAAGCTGCTGGGCGGCAATCATACCGTAGTAGCGGCCGTCCATGCCCTTGCGAAACTTGCTCACCATCTGGGCCTTTACCCACAGTAGCTCCACCTTATCGTAGGGCAGCATCCGCAGCCGATCCAGGTACACGGGTACCGTATACTGCTTGCTTTCGGACTGATTCAGTGACGACACCTGAACTTTAGACGAATCGCTCATGAACAGCATCACGGCGTGGGACACCGCCATCAGCTTATCTTCTTCCACCTCGTCTTTGTTCAATACGATGCTCAGGTACTTGCCAAAGTCATTGGCTTTAATCAACGCCATCTTCTCGAAATGTGCCTTGCGCTCGTCGTCTAGCACCAGCACGTTTCCTTCATCAGCGTTTCCCGAAGCGGTAGCGGTTGAGACGGTAGGTTGCTTGGTATCTTTTTGGAGTTGGGCCAGTCCGCGGGCCACGTCGGCCGGGGGGGCCAGCAGTTGGTGGCGACCGTCGCGGTAGAACACCAGCAGCACGTTTTTCGCGGGAAGCGACTGTCGTTGGGGGACTTCGATGGGTAAGTAAGTCAGCGATTCTCCTTCGATGGCCAGCGAGCGGGCGGTGACTACGCTCCCGTCGCGGGTGACAATGCGGTGCGCTTTGGGATCGGATCCCTCCTGCCAGTTGGCGGCCCTTCCGGGCAAGGCGTACCCTCCGGTGCTTTTGATCGCCAGTAACCAGTGCCCGGCAGCCACCGATTGTTCGGCCGAACCGCTGGTATAAGTGATGGCCTGGGAAGTGAGTGCGGTGATGGCACCGGTTACCGGCTCACCACTGGATAGGTAAATTTTATCAACCGTAGACTGTCCTCGGGTCGGGACTGCGGCGATGAGTAAAAAAAAGCAACACACTAGTCTCATAAGCACTGCGCCGTTTGGATGGCGGATGCTTAGGAGTGGACGCTAACCGGCGATTCGTAATCTACTTCTCTGCTTTTTTTCCAGCACCCTCAAATCCAAGTGCGGCACGGCTGCTTTGTCTGGCTGATAAGCAACAGGGTTTACCGTTTTAGTAGCTTAAACGCTATCTTCCGACCGTACCCCTGCTTCAGGGCCAGATTGATCCAGCTGAGGGCCAACTGCTCCAGCAACTCTACCCGGTCGTTGCCCCCGAAGTCGTACACCTCCCCAAAGCCCGCGTCTTTGGCCAGTTGGGTGGCGATGGCTTTGGCTTCGGCGTGGTTGCCCGCGACAAACATATCCGCTGCGGTGCCCCGGAAATCAGGGTCAGCCATCGTTTCGTAGCCCACGGTATTGAAGGCTTTCACCACCCGAGCCGACGTTTTGTCAGCAAACGCATGGAAGGCAGTTGAGTAAGGTTCCGGATACTTACCGATAGCATTGCTGGCGTCAATCAGCACTTTACCCCTAATTTCGCCCAGGTTACGAATGAGTTCCAAAGCAACTTCTGCCGGGGTAGCGATGAGGATCACCTCCGCACCGTGGGCTGTCTTGGTCAGCGAAGCGGTACGGACGTTTGGATGCTTAATTAAAGCAGCGACGCTTTCGTTGATCTGATTATTCCGGGTGCCCAGCACCACTTGGTGACAGTGGTCAGCCCAACGCCGGGCTAAGGCTCTGCCTACCTTACCAGGACCAATAATGGCAATGTTCATCATAAAAGTGTTTTTACGAGTAAAACATACTGAAAGTCTTGTGGAAGCTTATCTTGTATCTTGCCTGTTTGAATACTGATCAATAGACGACACCACTACCGAACCTTTTTTCTTCGCCTCTAGAATAAATATCCCTTTTCAGGTTTCAGGGCATCTGGAATTTCCGTTTCGCCTAACAGTTCTTTCAAATTACGTTCTATGGTATTACAGAGATAGCTTAGCGGCACATCCGTTACTTTGTTTTCAAAAGGGTCCTCTATCGCTGCTCCAGTGCGCTCCATAACAATAAAAACACCAGCTATCAGGATTGATAGCGGCACAACCAGCCAAGAAAAGGGGGAAAGCTCCGGTGTGTTGAAAAAACTTAGTAAGCCAAAGGGCATCAACAATCCAAAAAGTACTACAAAAACCCGGGTAAAGAAGTCGTACTGTCTTGGCAGGGGCGTATATTTGATTTTTTCGGCACTACTCATGTAATTGGTCAGTGCCAGTAGTTGACCTTCCATCTGAAAACTGTCAAAACCAGCTAAAATACCACTAGCCATGGCACGGTAGATCTCCTGCCCCATGAGCAACTGGATGGCATTGGGTTTATGGTCTTTCGTAACCACTAACTGATGGTCTTCCCCGCCTAAGAAAAATTTCAATTCTTCCCCGGCATCCTGGTTTCTCAACTGAAAGCGAAGGGCGTTTACCCACGCTATCTGTTTATAAATGAGCGATTTTTTGAACGCTTCACTCCTGGTTTTGTCATACGCTGGTTGGTGAGCGTGACTATCGGCGAAAGTGATGGTGAGTCTGGCAAAAACGCGGCTGGAGCTCAAAATTCCGTTCCAAAGTGTGCTGGCCTCCCACCAGCGGCTGTAAGCTGAATTGTTTCGGAAGGCTACAAATATCGCTAAGGCTGAACCCAGTATTCCAATGGGTGTAAAGTTAAGGGCCAATGCTTTTTCTTGGGTAAAATAATACAGTAACCAGACCGCAACCGACCAAAAGATGATAAATATCATCTGGTATTTAATATAAGACCAGACTTTGAGCGGGTGAAAATTTCGCTTAACGATCATTGTTCTTTAGAGGTTCATGAATAATTTTCAGCCCTGAATCAGAACTTGAAGAGTATATTTAGCTACTCTTGAATATGTAAAAGACCATTCACTCTACTTTGATTTATACGCATAGCCAATTCCAAAAGTCAAAATAGTATCGTCTTCTTCAATACCCAAGGGGACTACGTTCTCATGGGAATAGGTATAATTCGCGGACAGATAAAACCCTTTCCATACCGGAAAATCTAGACTTACAAAAAGTTGGGTTCTGTAGTTTTCTGACGCTTCAAAAGCCGGTTGATAAAATCCTTCGTAAGACAGCCTCATCCTATCTTTCAACAATGAACTCCACCCTCCAACATAGAATGTGCCTCGCCATACATCGATGATGTCCTTGCTATCGTAACGACTTACGTTAAAGCGTTCTGTATTGAACCTAGACTCCTCAAAAACCGCGTTTAAAGCAAGTTTAATCGTGTGATTTTGAGTGATGACCGGCTGATAGGTGACACCAATTCCAGCAAAATATCTCAAGTCAATTTTTCGCCTGAAGTTAGTAGCTATATAGACAATACCGAAAGGATACACCTTGCTTTCAGGTTTGAAATAAATATAATTCCTACTGAATAGATCATTGTCCGCTTTTCGGCCAAAAAACTCCTGGTACAGCGAGGTGTTCTGCGTTTTGAAGGCCCAAACTTCAGACAAGCGCGCGGCTATCGTCAGGTTGCCGCGCAAGGCCAGGTAGTCCACATTGCCTCCCTGGTAGACGCCGGTGACTCCCAAGCGCCCCTGGAAGCGCGTCGTATCACTTTCGTTCAACTGGGCCACGGCTTCGCCTAACCCGCTCCCTAAGAGGATAAGCCAAATGAGACCGTAGCTGGTCAGAAACGGTACGAAGCCTTTCATCATGGAATAGAGCAGTGAAATGGGAAGACCTGTGGGAACGCGCCGTGGCTTTCCCACAGGTAATTCAATACTGGCGGAGTTGCTTCAACTTCTCAGCGATGGTATCCAGGTGCCATTCTTCTCCGTAAAGAGAGTCCTCGCCCCGGGGTGGCTCAATGAAGGCAGCCTGATCCGCATCGCCAACGTCGTAAGGAGCGAAGCCGCTGTCACGAATGAGCTGGGCCACCACTTGCTTGGCTGCTGCATTGTCTCCGGCGTAGGGCATCACCACCCGATTTTCCTCAGAGCGGTTCCCTGCCTCCCACTGGAAACCGGCGGTGAGGGTATTGTAGGCTTTCACCAGCCCCTGGCACCGGATTCGTTGCGTGTTGTAGGCGGTAGCCGTTTGCCCACCCGGCAGGCGGACTTTCCCCTCCCGCCCGAATTGATTGGTCGCGTCGATGACTATTTTATCGGCCACGGCATCCCCCAGTTGCCCAATCACCTCGTCCAAAGTGCTCCAGGGAACAGATAACAGTACCACTTCGCCAAATTCAGCGGCCTCTCGAACGGTGCCGAACTGCGCTCCGTTGCCTAAGTCTTTATCGGACAGGGAATTCGGATGGCGGGAGCCGTACATCACCTGATGTCCGGCCTTAAGCCATAACCTTCCTTCTGTGCTGCCGATATTACCCGAACCGATGATGCCTATCTTCATCATCAACGCTGGTTTCGTAGTTGCGCAACCACCATTTCCGCCGCATCCGCCCCGGAGTTCTGCTGCTGCCCGGTGATCAGGTTACCGTCGACGATGGCGTAGGACGAAAAAGCCGGGGCTACCTGGAAGTTCGTATCGGACAGCTTGCGGGCCCAGTCTTCAATGCGGAAGGGCTGAATCTGTACTCCCGCCGCTTTATCGGCAAAGTCTTCCTCGTCGTTGGCAAAGCCGGTCCAGGTTTTTCCCTTCACGATCAGCTCCCCGTCTGACTGCTTGGCCTCCAGCAGCAAGCAGGTAGCATGGCAGACGATACCCGTAGGTTTGCCCGCTTCGTAGAAATTCCGGACCAGCTTTTCCAACTCCTGGTTGCCCACGTAGGTGTACATCGGGCCTTGTCCGCCCGCCAGGAAGATGGCATCGTAGTCGGCAGGGTTTACTTCGGTGAGTTTTTGGGTACTCTCCAGCATCCGGTTGAACCAGTCTTGCTGTAAGTAGCCCAGCGAGATCACGTCATCGGCCGAGTAGCCGCTCTCGTCGGTCGGGTTGGAGTAGCCGTCCATCGTCACTTGGCCACCCGCGGTGGATACCACATCCACTTCGTAGCCGCGCTCCTGAAACACGCGGAGCGAGTGGGTAAGCTCCGAGGCCCAGAAGCCAATGGGCCAGCCCGTCTGCTGCGAGGTAGTCGGACTACTGACGACCATCAGAATCTTCCCGTTAAAGGGGGTGCCGTGCACGTGCACGTAGTGTAAAACTTCTTTTGCGTTGCTCATTTTTGTTAGGTTTTAAGGTGGAATAATCATTGGATATCTTCAGCGCAGGGACGGTTCGCCGCGCGATTAATCCCTGCGCTTGGGAGAAGAGGTGGATTGTTTTCTACAATCCTGACAGAATAGTGACCAATTCTTCGGGAACCGTCAGGAAGGGTGAATGAGAGGTGTTAAGTAAGTAAGTCTGCTCTACTTTAGCCGCCTGGTACATGCTTTTTTGCAGCAGATTGCCTACCGCCCGGTCCTGCGTTGTCTCGATATACACCTTCGGCACCTGCTTGAAGCGCTCCGTCAGACTTGCCGGAGTGCCCAGTGGGTCGCTGGGTTCGGCCCGGTGTCGTTCTACCAGCCGTTGCTGGTCTGCTTCGTCACAATCGGCACAGAAGATTTCCACGATCTTGCCCTCGGCAACGGACGCCCGGCTAAAGTCCTCGGAAAATTCCAGGTTAGCTCCGACCAAACTTTCCGAATCCTGTTCGGAAAGTTGCAGCAAGGTTTGTCCGTCCTGCGGCAGGTACGCGGCCAGGTACACCAGAGTCGTGATCCTATCCGGAATACTATCGGCTACTTCCGAGATAACGATGCCTCCCATGCTGTGCCCCACCAATATGACCTGGCCCGATTGGGCGGTCACGGCCTCAGCTACTTTGTCTACGTAAGACTGTAAAGTCGCCTGTGCCACCGGGGTATCGTCCTTCCCGTGCGCGGGTAGTTCTACGGTGATCACCTGCTCTCCTTCGGCTTCCAGCAGCGGCGCGACTTTATCCCAGGCGTACGCGCCACTCCAGGCACCGTGCACCAACACGTAGGTGCTTTCATCCTGCTCTTCCTTACAGGCAGTCGTCAGGACGGCACCAATGAGCAAAATAGTGAGGCTAAGCTTTTTCATAAATTTACGTTGGTTAGGTTCGTTTCTCCTTAATACCAAGGAAGATGCCTGAAGTACTTAGTCATAAATAACTAACTTTATTCAACTGATAATCAATGGGTTAAATACAGAAAGGGATAATAAAAGAATAGTATCTAGGTATAAATGCTCGTTGTATATCACGAATTCGTACTTTAGGATTGCGATATTTCACGACTTACCATGAAAAAAGAACGATATACCCTACTCATAGATATCAGCGCAGCCATTGCTACCTTGCAGCGACCCGAAGACTTTCTCAGAACAATTGTAGAAAAAACCCAACCGATTTTTGAGTTTCACGACGTGGGACTATTCGTAGTGAATGAGGAAGAAGACTACCACGTAGACCTTACTGTAGAAATGCCCGACATCAGTCCTTCGTCGACTAACCGATTTCTATCCGTAGAACAACCGAAGAGGTTACCGCACCGGGGTTCAGTGGTGGAGTGGACCATGAAGGAGATAGAGAAAGCGCAACGCCCCGTCTTGTTTGACTTTAAAGAAATGTTTCAACGGTTTCCGGAGTACGAGCAGTGGGAAGCTGCGGTCGGTTTGGGCTACCGCGATGGTCTGGCTGCTATCCTACAAGTGCAGGGCCGGGTGATCGGCCTGTTTTGTATCAATGCCCTGGAAAAAGACGTACTGGCCAAGGTAGATCGCAAGTTCTTCCAGCACGTCGCTGACCAAATAGCCCTCGCGCTAAGCAACGTCCTCAATTACGAACAGTTGCGCAAAGAGAAGCAGTTTAAAGAAACACTTCTGAGCATTAGCCAGGCCGTAGCCAGCATTCAGGATCGGAAGCAAATGCTCAAAACGATCTACCAGCGCATCGCGCCTATCTTCCCCTACGACGCCTACGGCCTGTTCGTGCTCACCGAAGACGGCCAGCACCATTACGAACTCATCGATGCTGAAGTATTAAATCACCCGGCCCAGACCACCATTGAACAGCAATACGGAGCCAATGCTTACTACGACCATCCTGGCTCAATCATAGACCGCATTATGCAACAGGGGCCTGGTGTGCACTTGTTGGCCGATCACCTGGATTGCCCCCAGACGCCTTTCATGTACGAAGCTGGGCTCAGGCAGATTATTGGTGGGCCACTGGTCTACGGAGGAGAAGCCATTGGAATGCTATGTTTTAATAGTAAACAGGAAAATCTTTACACCAAAGAACATCTGCCGCTGTTTCAAGCCATCAGCGAACAGCTCTCGATAGCCACGGCCAACGTGCTGGCCAATGAGCGCGTGTTGTCCGAAAAAGCCAAGGTAGAAAAGCTGCTCATCGTCAGTGAGGTGATGGCGACCATCCAGCATCGGCACCAACTGCGGGCCGCCTTTGATCGCATTTCCCAAGTATTTCCCTTTGATAGTGCGGGATTGTTTGTACTGGACACGGACGGTGAGCACCACTACGAACTGCTGGACAGCGAAACATTGGGCGGAGAGCCTACCCAAGTCCGCATGGAAGCCCGGTTTGGCCGGTACGCCCGCTACCGGCACACGGACTCGCCCATTGAAGCCTTAATGCAACGGGAAGGGCCTGCCCTGGTGGTCGTAGACGAACTGCTGGCTCGCTTTCCCGACTATCCGCAATGGGAAGTGATGCGGCAAGCGAAGATTCAGCAAATCATTGCAGCTCCCTTGCGGGAAGGTTCGCAGGTGATCGGCTTACTGAACTTCAACAGCCAACGCGCCGACCGCTACCACCAAGCCGACTTCAGCTTCTTTCAGGCCATCGCCGAGCAGATGAGTACCGTGGTGCGCAACATCCTGGCCAACGAACGCGAACAAGAGCAAAGACAGTTTAAAGAGACGCTCCTGAGTATCAGCCAGTCCATTGCCGCTATCCAAGATCGGCCTGACCTGTTCAAGACTATCACCGGAAAGATCAAACATGTCTTTCCCTTCGACGAACTGGGTATATTCGTCAACGACGAAAGCGGGCAGTTTCAGCGCGACTTATCCGTAGATGATGAGTTCATGATTACATCAGCTTTCTTAAATTACCCAAGCGGCTGGCTACCTCGTAATGCCGGTGTGGATACAGTTATGAGGCAGGGGCCAATAATACAATCACTATCGGAACTGACGGAACGGTATCCCGATCACCCTCACTATCCTCTGCTACAGGAAGAAGGATACAAGCAGGTCATCGGCGGGCCGCTTGGGGTTCGGGGGGTGCCCTACGGAATGCTCTGCTTCTGGTCGAAACAAGCAAACTTCTACGGGAAGAAAGATGTCATCCTGTTTCAATCCATCGCCGACCAACTCTCGGTAGCGGTGAGCAACGTGTTGGTTAACGAAGATATTCAACGACGCGAGCGGGAAAACGCATTGCAAGTAGCGATTGTCAACGCGCTAAACGTTGGAGTCGCCTGGGAAGAGAAACTACGCGGGGTCGTTCCCCTGTTGCAGACATTTATCCCCTTTGACCTGATCACTATTGTCGTCAGCACCGAACGCTGGGAGGAAGTCGGCTACGCCTTTGAGCGTATTGGCTACGAGGAGTACCGCCCCCTTCCCCTGCCTAAATTTTTGAAAATGGCTCAGGTAGACCCGCGGACATTCGCCGCTCACATCAACCAAGAAAGCCACAGTCAACCTTTGCTACTCAACGGGGAAGCCTTTGTGGAAGCCGCCCGCCAGGATCCTATCAAACGCGCGGTGCAGGAAATATTTGGCATCCACAGCATGATGACTATCCCGATGGCAGTGGGAGGCGAACGGACGATGTACGTTTCGTTCCACAGTAAAAGTGATCACGCCTACCGTTCTACGCATCAGGCTCTGTTCGAGCGTATTGCGTTTTCCTTCCGCTTAGCCATCGAGAAGCAGCTTAACTACCAGGAAGTAGTCCGCCTCAACGAACTGATTGCCCAGGAAAATGCCTACCTGGAAGAAGAACTCAAGCTTAATAAAAACCAGGAAACCATCGGCAGCAGCGAGGCCATACAGCAGGTCTTGGTGAAGGTAAGCCAGGTAGCCAACACCAACAGCAGCGTACTCATCACCGGGGAGACCGGCACCGGAAAAGAACTGATTGCTAGGGCCTTGCATTACCAAAGTCAGCGCAAAAACCATAACTTCATTCGCCTTAACTGCGCCACCCTGCCCGTCCAGTTGCTCGAGTCCGAGTTGTTCGGCCACGAACGGGGCGCGTTTACCGGGGCCATCCAGCGACGCATCGGTAAGTTTGAACTGGCCCACCAGGGCACGATCTTCCTGGATGAGATCGGAGAGATGCCGGTAGAGTTACAGGCCAAGTTGCTGCGGGTGCTGCAAGAACGGGAGTTTGAACGATTGGGCGGCAACGAAGTGATTCGCACCGACGTACGCATCGTGGCGGCCACCAACCGGGACTTGCCCCAAGCGATTACCAGCGGGCAGTTTCGCAGCGATCTCTACTATCGCCTGAACGTCTTCCCGATCCACCTCCCCCCGCTGCGTGAGCGCAAAGAGGACATCTTCGAGCTGGCCCAGCACTTTATTGGCAAACACAACAAACGTTTGGGCAAAACCATTCGCCAGCTTAGTCAAGCCGCCCTCACCCAACTACTGGCCTACTCCTGGCCGGGCAATGTGCGCGAGTTAGAGCACGTCGTTGAGCGGGCAATGATCACGGCTCGTGGCACTACCTTGGAGATCGTTGTAGAGAAAATTCCCGTCCGCACCGACAGAGATGAGGTCGTTCCGCTCACCACCTTTCGGCAAGCCGAGATCAACCTAATTATGAACACCCTGCGGATAACCGGCGGCAAGGTTAGCGGGGTAGGCGGAGCGGCTGAGATTCTAGAGATTCATCCCTCTACGCTGGAGTCTAAAATGCGAAAGCTAGCGATCAAACGCCAGCATGTCGCGGCTGTCAACGAAGACAAATAGCGTAGGCTGCTCCTAATACTGCAGCCGGGCCACGGAGGCGACCGCCGCAAAATACGGCCGTTTATGCTTAGTTAGCCTACCTAAAAACCTCCGTCAACGGCAGTTCCACGCTGATCTTCTCGTCTACCAGGGTTTCGTCGCCGCTGAAGAATCGGTACTTGCCCGGTTGGTGGTTTACCGCGATGGCTTCCATGCTGGGCAGCACGATCCAGCAGGAAGTTACGCCCATCTCAAAGTAGCGCCGGGCCTTCGCGTTGAGGTCGCTTAGGTTTTGTTTGGGAGACAAAATTTCAATGGTAGCAATCGGAGTATCCTCTCGCCGTACTACGTCGTTTTGCCAGTCCACCTCAAACTTGGGGTAGATAGCAATATCAGGCACCAAAGGTTTACCATCCACACTAGTGAGGCTTAGTTCAGGAAAGACCAAATATTCGCTGCTATGATTAGATTTTAAAAGAAAAATCAAGTTTCCTTGAACCAAAGAATGCAAAGTGCTGGGCATAGGTTTTCCTCGTTCGAGCTCGTAATCGGATAGTGCTTCGACTGCAGTAGACATAGCGATACGTTTTAGTACGAATATACTTCATTTCTTTATACGACCGACTGATCTTCCGGTTGGTTTCACTATCTGAAAAGCTACTAGATAAGTTGTCATCAATGTATGATTAGAAAGAAAATCTACTCTACCACCAAGCGTTGCTGAAAGCTTTCTGCGTCAGCTTGCAACCGCACCAGATAAACGCCCGTCCGTAGCTGATCGAGCATAACCTTCGCTGATGACTGGTTGTCAAAGCTTCTCTCAAGCACCAGTTTGCCCGATAGGTCATACAACTGCATTTGCGTCTGTTCGGCTTTCGGAAAGTGTATTCGCATGCTTCGGTGGGCCGGATTGGGGTATAACCCAAACCCGGCGGCAGTGTCCGCCTCAACAAACGGTTTCACTTTATCTGAGGCAGTGCTGCGCGCATTACTGTTTACTTTTTCCAGTATAAACCGCTGCGATCGGTTGCCGTCGCTGGTGTATAAATGCAGGTTGGCTCCGTCGGCTGGGCTCGCTCCCCTGACCGAGAGTCGCATCTTCAACCCGCACTCTTCGGTGTGGCGTGGAGCTATGCTGTAGTATCCATTTTGAGCATCCTCTAGGACAAACCTCCACTGCTGGTTAGCCGTTCGGTGATGTTTCCAAATCTGCACATTGGTACCATTGGTAGTACCCCCGTTCCCGCTCACATCCAGTCCTTTGCTCGGGTGATTGGCGGGGGCTACCTGGTAGTAACCGTTGCTCGCCCGGGTAAGTTGCCAGCGCTGGTTCAATCCGTCTTGGTCGGGGCCCTGCTGCACATTGTCGCCATCACCCTTGGCTACCTTCACTTCTACCAATTTCCGGGGAGCAGACACCGGCCTGATCTCGTAGAGGCCATCTGCCACGGTAGTAGGACTAGATGGTGGCGACGAAGACGACGACGCGCCCACGTACATTGAGGTGAGCCGGTTAGCGCCACCCACCGATTTGGTGATACCATTCTGGGTCTCGCGTACGTATATTTCATTTACTCCCCGGTCAGCGCGTCCGTTGAACAAAACGAAGTAGCTGACCCGCGCATCCTTCGCGATAAATGCCGGACGGCTGGTGGGAGCTAACGGATAAACCAGCCCTCCCAAGATTTCTGTAGCGCCACCAATCGTTTCAGCGACGGTTAATGGTGCCTCGGTCTTGTATCCTAATACCCATAAAGTGCTGTTTTCCACTTTAATCAGCGGATTAGCATTGCGCTCGGCGTTGAGTTGCCGGGCCCACGCTTTTTGTCCGTGTTTGATGTGATACGGTTTGCCTTGTACGTCTTCTACAAAGAGTTTTCCCGTTCCTTTTGACGAGTTTTCGTATCCGCTGTGGTCCAGATGGCGCAACACCAGCGCCCGGCTGCTATTGTGTCTGATGATTCCCTTAACGGTCAGATGCTCCAGGATGCTGAAGCTCGAGGATGACCCGTCGAAGCGAATAATCTCATCGCCTTCAAAATTCGCTGTTTTCTCTATAAACGCCTGAAAGCCCATAAATTTCTTAACATTCTTTCTGATGATTATGGGCCGAGAAACCTTGTAACGTCCGTTCGGAAGGTATACGATCTCTTTACCGGAGTCGATGGCTCTTTGGATGGCCCCTATGTCATCTTCCTTGGTTATGGTGCCGAAGTCCTCTACATTGGCCCACCGGGATAGGTTATCGGTATGAAACGTGGGCGTTTCCTCGATGGGAAGGTTGAGCGAACGCTGGGTTGAGGCAAACTGGGAGGTTGGCTCGCGCCCGTGGTATTCCTTTATTTTTATTGCTTTACTACTTCCTTTGATAGTGCCTCCGTACGTAGCTCCGGCAATAGCTGTTCCGTACCCTTGTATAGCGGTATTTCTTACCACCAAGTTACCCGCTGATATGATTGCCGTATCCTTAGAAACGCCGTTTCTAAAGTCACTATCAATCACAATGACGCTACTGATTCTTGACATGCCGGCAAGTACTGGCACTTTGTTATAGCTTTTTAACTTTCTGATCGACAGCACGTTGCCTCGGTTATAGATGCCTACTTTTCGCTGTTGCTGGAGCACCACATGTTCCATGGTGATGCCGTACTGGTTGTGCCCGATCTTCATTCCGTAGTTGAAGCCGGTAATTTTAACATTTTTGAGCAGACAGGGCCCCGGCCAGCTTCGGGTCATTTGGATGCCACAGTAACCACTACTAGTCCCATTGATATTTACATTCTCGATGGTGCCGCGATTATTGGCTAAGTAGCTAATGGCTACGGCCCCCCGGTTGCCTTGCCCCACGTCAATAGTCATGCTAATGATTGAGTTGCGCTGTGCTTCGTTGCCCTCACCGTCGCCTCGGTGGTTTTCAGAGCCGGTTTTTATTACCGGTTTCAACCGCGCTACATTAGTAAAACCCGGGGCATTGTCTTTTAACTTGATCGTCGTTCGTTGTCGGTCTTCTCCTACCAGGATAAAGCCCGTTCGCCACCCATCATTCCAGCTATCCTTAGCGGTTCTTCCTTCCAGTGAGTTACTGACCAAATACGTTCCTTTAGGCAGGTAAACGAACTTCGGCGCAATAAAACGAGTCCTTCGGTCTAGTGCGTACCTGATCGCCTCCTGAATAGCCCGGGTATCGTCGGTCTTCCCGTCTCCTTTGGCGCCGTAGTCTCTTACGTTTACAATGTTAGCATCGTCGGGAATGCGAAACTGGGCGGATAACAACGACGGAGAAAAGGCGGTCAGATAAACTAAGAGAGTAATACTAGCGAAGGATTTCATCATTGGTAGTTAAAGCGTTGTGCGGCAAAGGAAGTTAGCACCACAAATCCCAATCCATGCTTCACCCTAGAGAAATTAACTTAACATGATTGCATTGACATAAGAATATGTAAAATATTATTATGCTTTATTGAGCTAATGCGCCTAAATTCTCATCTCGTTTATTGTTATGAGAATCCGATTGGTAGCGCCTTTATCAGCGATATTTCTACGCTATGATTTAGAGCAGTTCTAGTTTTTCTCTTTATAATGACAACCATTTTCCTGGTTTCAAACCGTATTTGACTTAAACTACGAAATAAATCGTAATTAACTTGCAGGTACGGAATGAATCGCATACCATTGCACTACGATTTATGTCGTACTTACTTAGCTATTATGAAAAAACAACCTGCTGCCAAACCCACCGAATCCGAACTGGAGATCCTTCAGGTGCTTTGGAGCCACGGACCCACCACCGTGCGAGAAGTACACGAACGTTTGGCCGACCAACGATCCGCTGATCGAAGGGGCGTGGGCTACACAACAACGCTCAAAAACATGCAGAACATGGTACAGAAGCGGCTGCTGCTCCGCAATGACGCCCAGCGGAGCCACGTGTACGCGGCCGCCATCCGGCAAGAGGATACCCAACGGATGCTGCTCGACCGTTTTCTGGATACTACTTTCGGGGGGTCGGCTTCCCGGCTGGTGATGCAAGCGCTGGGTCACCAGAAAACCACCCCGGAAGAACTACAGCAGATCAAAGCCCTGATCGATCAACTTGAAAACAAAAAATCATGATGACTTACCCCCTCTCCGAAGCACTCGGCTGGACGCTAACCCACAGCTTGTGGCAGTCAACCCTGGTCGCTACCGTTTTCTATTTAATCCGCCTAATCGTTCGCCATCAACCCACGCAGGTGTATACTACAGCCCTGGGCTCTTTGCTGGTAATCTTTGGCTGGTCGCTGTATACCTTCGTGAATTTATACGAACCCGAACGTGCTCCTACCCTCTTGGAGGCCATCCATCAAACCCATGATACCTTACCAGGAGTGGCGCCCCAAGCTGCCTACACTCCTGGGCCGCTGGCAAAGCCAACCGAATCATTCCGGCTAGCATCATTTACCGCTTGGATTGATCAATATACCAGTTTAGTGGCGATGAGTTGGTTATTCGGGATGGTGATTTTATCCGCTCGCCTGGCTGGTGGATTATGGTACCTAAAGCGCCTCCGGCACCACCGCGCCTGCCCCATTCCCGCCTGGGAAGCGGCGGTTGCTACCTTAGCCGTCCGCCTGCAGCTTCAGCGTCCGGTTATCCTGTTAGCCTCAAGTATGGCAAAAGTGCCAATGGTGATCGGGCACCTAAAACCGATAATCTTACTGCCGGTAGCTTTGATTAGCAAGCTTCCCCCGGAGCAGATTGAGGCGATTATCGCGCACGAAATGGCGCACATCCGTCGCCATGATTACGTGGTTAACCTGCTGCAGTCGTTCATTGAAGTTCTCTTCTTTTATCATCCGGCCGTGTGGTGGATATCATCGTCGGTGCGGGAAGAACGAGAAAAATGCTGCGACGATCTGGTGGTATCACTGGGTAACCCCCCCCTGGAGTACGCAAAAGCTTTGGCCGAAGCCGAAGTGCTACAACATACTGCCACCCCGCTGGTAGTGGCCTTTGTCCAACGGCGAGGCAGCCTATTATCACGTATCGAACGTTTGGTTCATCCCCGTCCTTCATCAACGAACCTGATGGCGAAAGCAGTAGCCCTGGTACCGATACTATTACTCATCACCTACTTAATCGGCGGCAGTACGTTCGCTCGTAGGGCGGCAGACAGCGAACCAACGCTTAAGACTAGTTCATTCGCTGCCCCAGCAATACGGTTACCGCGTCGTACGGAGTCATCGGTCAGCGCTGACAACAAAGAAGCGGATGAAGGGGGGCGACAACAAAATACTGCTAAAGCAACAACACCGGTGACTTCGCTCGAAGCGGACACTATTCCCGATGAAGATGAGGAGCCAGATCCTTTTTCGTTTCACTTCGGCGACAGCAGCGCCTTCTCCATCGATATGAACTTCAATTTTGATCATGATGACAGTACGTACAAAAAGGGTTTCCATCACTGGCAGTTTAGTAGCAATGATACGATTCCCAACATTTTGTGGAACGACTCGCTGTGGAGAGAATATATGGTGGATTTAGAAAGAAGCATGAATACTTTTTCCGAAGGTATAACCAGCTATCTGGAAGATTCAGTAGATACCGAAGCGTTGCAGCAGCAAATGAATTCGGTGCAAAGAAATCTAAGTCGTTTGCAGGCTGAGCTTGGCACCTCGCTACAGCGAACGTTTAGCGATGAGAAAATGAAGGCACTACAGAGAAAGTTACAAAGAGAACAAGCGAGGCTGCAACGTGATTTGCAGAAAAATGGCCGACAGTTGCAAGAGCGTCAGCGGCAGTTTCAGGAAGAAGTGCAGGGACTAAACGAGGTGCACAGTAAGCAAATGGAAGAACTTCAGCAAGATCTAAAAGAGGCAGAGCAACGTTTGAACTATAGGGACAATGAAGAGAGTCGACAGCAGTTAGAAGAAGTACAACGAGCGCTCGAAGAAATGCAACAGCGTCAGCAACACCAAGCCAATGACCGCGACCGGGCTCACGCTCAGATGCATAATAACTTTGACAACACGGTGAACGGGTTAGAAGCAGCCTTGCTAGCCGATGGTTTGATCAAAAGTGGTAAAGAGTATCGCTTCGAGCTCAAGCCCAAGGGACTCTACATCAACCGGAAGAAGCAAAGCACAGAAGTGCTGGACAAATACCGGGACCTGCTGAAAGTGTCAGAAAACACCAACTTCTCGATCACCCGCACGGCCCGGTAAGTTAAATTGAGCTCCTCAACTGACCACATCAGGGGTAATTCTTGTGTTATCGTGCGCTTGTTGGGCACTCGCGAATAACAACAATAACCGTCAATATCCTACACCTCCAGCAAATCAAACCTATCCGACGTACGAATACGCGGTGGATGTCGTATTTTAGGGTATGAAGCGGTGGTTATTCTTTATCGGGTGGACAATATCTTTCGGGGCGGTAGCGCAGACCGCCTCCCTGGACGAAACCGTATTTATTAGCCAGGAAATTGATGATATAAACTACGGATCGTTTAGTCTGAACACCAGTTACTACACCATCGCCAACAACATCAACAACCGGCACTCCTCAGCATTTATTAGCGATCGCCCTTTGCCTGAGGAGTATCTTTACTTCGCTCAACACCAGCCGTCTTTCTACTTCCTTATCCACCGGCAACGATCGGTTTTAGGGATGGTCCTCTTCAACCAAAAAATTACTACCGGATATTCGGGCTTTGCTTACACCATCGTAAACCCCGCCAATGGACACCGCCGGGAGGTGCCCAGCCGATTGCAGGGAGACCTTACCCAACAACGCGCCCAAGAATTGGTCAACGACCAACTCGTTTCGCCAGCCGGTCTCATGCATGATACGCTGTGCCTGCTGGGTAAAACGCGCTACTCAGTACTCGCACTAGCTGAGATACAGAGAGAAGTAGTTACCCTGGCGAAACAGCTTTTAGGTCAAGAATGGGGAAAGAGGACTGATTTGGAAGAGTATATTCGGACGGAAACGATCGGAGGCACGCTGGATTTTAGCGTTGCGCTGGCGCAAGAACCGCAGCAACGCTTTTCTCGTCGAGGCATTGTCTACAGCAAAAGTCGCTTCTCAGTGCTGCTGTGGGGTGGTGCGGTGCGAATGCTCGGTTTACAATCAATAGAGAACGCTCGGGTGTTGTGGGAAGAAATTCAGCAGCGACCACTCTCCCAATCAGAATGGCACGCCTTGCGCCGCGGATTTCAGGAACAAACCCTGGTTGAAATTCACCCGTAATGCTTTTGGATAAGTCCACTGTGCCTGGTTAGCAACGACCAATTCATTCCTTATCAACTATCCTTAACTGCTCATTTTTGCCCGTCATCAGGTAGGGTAACGACCAATAGCTCCCCGTGCTATCCCCTACGTACATGTGAGAAGGACTTAACGCGTCAGGATCGCCATCGGCCCAGTAGTAAATAAAAGGAGTACGCCCATTTACCACGCGCCGCACGTAGTTATGGTTGCGCACACTACTGGCAGTGACCTGCCGTACCTTCTTCCAGGTTTCACCTTGGTCCTGACTTTCCCACTGCGTCACTTCTCCCCCACTTCCGTGGCGCTGCGGGCCGTTGGTGGTCGGGGCCATCACCACCCAGCGGTTTCCTTCAATGCGCAGACTTCCCATATCGTAGTTGTGGTCAGAGGTGGTGATCACCGTGGTTTTCCAGGCAGTGCCATCGTAGAAGGTGACACACCACTCCCGCGGGTTGTTGTCCGGGCCCGGCTCGTGCCCGCCACTGGTTAGGTAAAGAACAACCGGATGTCCTTCTTCGTCGAAGTTCATGTCTTTCAGGTAGACGTTTCTCTCAGCTGATTCGTAGTCAAAGACTCGGGAGGGTGAAGCCACCTCAGTGACCGGGACGGCAACCGGGGTTCCGTCGGCGGTGGTCCAGGTCTCACCGAAATCGGTGGTCTGTAAATAATAAAGGTTGGTTCGTTGATCTACGTTTCCATTGGGATGGCGGCTAAAAAAAGTAGCCAGGGTGTCTCCGCGATGACCACTTACTTGATAGTGCCCACTCTCAGTTTCTTCCTCACCTTTAATTCCCGCCAATTTTCGATCCTCGGTCCAAGTGGTTCCATCCGGACTCGTCTCGTAGTAGAGCTCTCGTACGCCGGTGTACTTAGTGAAGAAGTGAAAAAAGCCGTGCTGTGGCACAAACCAGGGCTGAGGATAGGTCATTTCTTCTTGGGTGATCTGCGTAAAAGCTTCGGTGCTGTAGGGCTCCTTGCTCTTAAACTTAATCCCGAGCCGACGGGTATTGCGTCCGCTCACGAACACCCACAAGTAACCTGCCGCGTCGATCAAAAGACTAGGGTTGTCATGAGGATCGTCAACTCCCTGCTTGTCATATACTACTGTAGGCTGGGAAACGGTACTGTCGCGGTGGTCGAAGCTTCCGATCATGCAAAGCAGGTGTCGATCTTTGGCCCCGGTGGTTCCTCCGTACACAAAAAAGGTCTTCTGCACCACTGGGGCAAAGATTGCCAGGGGTATGTGTTTGGCAGTGTAAGTTCCTAGTCCGCCTGAATATTTATCGCCATATTCGTACATCTGCCCCAGGGTAAACCAGATCCCCCGGTAGCCATCCACGATACTGCCAGTAAGGTCACGCTGCACGTGGTTCGATTGCGCTAGCACTTGGTTCAAACAAAGTAGGCATAGTGCCAAGACCAAGCAGAGTCCGGATAATTGCTTCATCGTCATTGTGGGCTTAGCGATAAGTAAACGCTCCGTGTTCGCTGCGTACGCTGACCTTTCTGGAAGCGGAGGTTTCTACCCTACCCACCACCTGGGCGTCAATGCCGTAAGATTGCGCGACTTCAATGACTTGCTTAGCAAACGCTTCGGGCAAGTAGACCTCTAAACGATGTCCCATATTAAACACCCGGTACATCTCTTGCCAATCGGTCTGGCTCTCCTCCTGAATGAGGCGAAATAGTGGTGGAGTAGCGAATAAGTTGTCTTTAATGACGTGTAACCCCTCGATAAAATGCAACACCTTGGTCTGCCCTCCGCCGCTACAGTGAATCATGCCGTGGAGGTGAGGACGTAGTTGCTCAAAAATGTCCTTGATCACCGGGGTGTAAGTACGCGTTGGGGAGAGCACCAGCCTTCCCACGTCGGTGATGGTATCTTTAATTGTTATCGGATCGGTAAGTGACTTACTACCGGTGTACACCAGCGCTGCGGGTACTTGGGGGTCATAGCTTTCGGGATACCGGTCGGCCAGTGCGTGACCGAACACATCGTGCCGGGCCGAAGTAAGACCGTTGCTGCCCATGCCGCCGTTATACGCGTCTTCGTAACTGGCTTGCCCAAAAGAGGCCAACCCTACTACTACATCGCCTGGCTGAATATTGTTCTCGAGCACCTCAGCCCGCTTCATGCGCACAAAAGCCGTAAATCCCACGTCTACCGTCCGCACGATATCGCCGACGTCAGCGGTTTCGCCACCGGCCAAGTGCACGTTTACTCCCAGTGCGTCCAAGCGTGCTAGGTAGCGAGACGTGCCACCGATCAGAGCACTTACTACCTCGCCCGGAATCAGATTTTTATTGCGCCCGATAGTCGACGAAATAACAATATTATTGGTGGCCCCTACGCACGCCAGATCGTCGATATTCATAATCAACGCGTCCTGAATGATGCCTTCCCACACGCTAAGGTCACCGGTTTCCTTCCAGTATAAGTAGGCCAGCGCCGGTTTGGTACCGGCGGTGTCGGCGTGCATAATGTTGCAGTAGTCCGAGTCACCGCCCACCAGGTCGGGAAGCACCTTGCAGAAGGCATTGGGGAAAATTCCTTTGTCCAGGTGCCGAATGGCCTGGTGAACTTCTTCTTTGGAAGCGGATACTCCGCGTTGCTGGTAGCGCTCGTTCATGGGGTTGTTGACAGTGACTGGGCCGCAAAGTACAAAAAAACGCTCATCCGGACGGATGAGCGTTCATATTTCAGACGAGTAAAGTAGCCACTATTCTGATCCTCGGTTGGCCTGACTGCTGTTAATGCCCACCACCTTGAACTCGGTGCGGCGGTTTACCTGGTGTTGCTCTTCAGTGAGGGCATTTTTGATGATCAGTTGTTCTTCCCCGTAGCCTTTCGCGGTGATGCGTCCCGTGGCAATGCCACTCTCTACCAAATAGCGCACCGCTGATTCGGCCCGACGTTGAGAAAGTGCTTGGTTGTAGTCATTAGAGTTTCGCGAGTCAGTGTGAGAACTCAGTTCGATACTGATACTTGGATTGTCCTCTAAAATAGCGACGAGTTTATCAAGTTCCAGCGCTGCGGCATCGGTGATGAAAGACTCATCAAGGTCGTAATAGATATTTTCCAGTACAATAGATTCATCCAGCACAATTTTGTTGAGCACCAGTTGGGTGGTAAAGGTGGTATCGGTGACCATCTGCACCAGTTCCTCCTGCGGAATGGTTTTGCCGATGGTGGTGAACGGCCGACGGGTAGTAAAGTATCCTTCTTTCTCCCCAACGAGTTCGTAATTAGTGCCGCCTTCCACCGGAAACTTAAACGCACTTTCGTCGCCTGAATTGGCACTAGCAATCACTCCGCCACTAGGATACACCAGACGAATTTTCACATCTTTCAACTCCTTCTCCTCGCCCGATTCGTCGTCGGTGGTTAGGGTGGTTCCGGCGACAAAGTAGTTTACCGTCTTCAGATCAGGATCGTTGTTCACAAAGGCGTAGATATCGTCATCACCCTTGCCCGAAGCGCGATTTGAAGTGAAGTAGCCATCCTTGATGGTGGTAAACGACATTCCAAAATCATCGGCGGTAGAGTTAACCGGCGGACCCAGGTTTTCAATGGATATCTCCCCATCGCGGCGCACGGCCACAAAGATATCCAGCGCTCCCAAGCTAGGGTGTCCGTCGGATGAAAAGTACAGTTTTCCGTCGTCGGTCACGTAGGGGAACATCTCATCGCCCGGAGTGTTGATCGGGGTGCCCATGTTGCGCACGTTGCTCCAGCGCGAGCCGTCCCAGCGCGCTGAATACAGATCGTTCTCGCCCTGCCCACCGGGGCGGTTGGAAGAAAAATACAGTGTTTTACCATCACGACTAAAAGCGGGAGTCGAATCCCAAGCATCCGGATCGCTGATGGTCATCAACTGGGGTGTACTCCATTTGCCCTGCTTATAAATAGACATGTATAGGTTTACATCTTTGGTGCTTTTGCGTTTGCCGCTGTTGCCCCGCGCAAATACCATAACGCGACCATCGGGCGAAAAGGTGATGGCGCCCTCGTTGATGATATCGGTAGTAAATTCCTCGCCCAGCGTTTGCGCTTGTTGAATTGCAACGCTGTCGCCATTCATAGGTGCTTTAAAAATATTAGTGAATGCCGTTCCGGTTCCTTTGTAAACTTTGCTATTTCCCCTTGATGAGGTGAAGTAAAAGTCTCCCCGGTGCACCACTGGCGCGTATTCCGCTTCCGCGGTATTGACCGCCGTTAGATCCTCAATTTCGTAAAAAGCGTCCTTAGAGGTGATATCTTCTACCAGATCCAGGTTGGTGACTTCTTGCTGAGCACGTTTAGTGTGTTCTAATGTAGTGTCACTGGATAGCTTGAGGTACGCTTGCAGTTGCGTTCGGGCGTCGTCGTAGCGGCTGTTCTGCTTCAGCGCCATGGCGTAGTGAAATACGGCAGCCGTGTCGGCCACTCCCATATCGATGGCGGCCTCATAATAAGGAAGCGCTTCCTGCAAGCGGTTGCTGAGTTGATAGGCTTCGGCAATTTTGTAGTTTGACTCGCCCGCTTCCATCCCTTCGTCCAGCGCTCTTTGATAGTGTCCGATGGCTACGTCGTACTCTCCACTCTCAAAACTGTTGTATCCCTTCACCAACGCCCGTTTTCCGGCACTGCACGAAGCCAAAATCAGTATTGCCAACCCAATTAGCGATAAGGCTCCGTATTTATTAACTAGTATCATATTGACAGTATTATTTTTACCTTGAAACGATGTTTTCTACCCGAAAGTATGCGTTTTCTGGCAGGAAATGCCCTTGCCTTACGCGTTTACCTTCGGCAGATAGCGCGCTAGCCAGGATTCTTGCACGGGTATCTGCCACTGCTTCTCGAGTTCGGCTTTGGTAGTCACCAGGTTGTTGAACATAAGCGTATCGGGCTGAATTCGTCCCTCAGCCATCTGGCTTTTGGCCTGAACCAACGGAATCAGTTCCACCGAATCGTTTACCCGAAAAGCAATCAGCGTGCGGTCGAAGAAATCGACCTTCGCGCCTTGTTGGGTTAAGACACTTTGTGCCGAACGGACAAAACCCACTGAACTATCAATCGAGCAACCCGTTGGGGCCTGCTGCTGCTCATCAACGGCAATCACCAAAAAATGACGATGCAACACGGTGACGGAAGACTGCAGGGCTTGGCCATGAGCGACCCACTGCGTAGCGAAGCGTTTGCCTTCCTGCTGAATGAAACGGTTTTCCTGATCGGTAAGCGGACGGTTCGCCTGATACACCCACACCCGCGCGTGGTTAGGTAGTTGCTCAAAAGAAATATACATGGACGGTGGTTAGGTACGGTGGATAATCCTTGCGTATAACACAAATATAATAAATATTGATCGCTCTAACCCTGAATAATGGTGCTGAAACGATTACTACTTCTGGGGGGATTCGGTTTGCTGGGCTACGGAGTCTATTACGTGGGTTTGATGATGCGGGTGTTAGCTGGTTTCGGAGCCAAACAGCTTTGCTCTTGCGTCTTCGTGTCTCAGCGAACCGAAACATCGGTGCTCGCCGACGACCTCAACCGCTTTCCGTACTCGTTGGCTACCTACCGGGTAGACACTTCGGAGCGGTGGGCTGAAAGTCGGATAGGTATCGGGCCAACCCGTCGCGCCGTGTACCGTCCGGGCTTAGGCTGCGTCTTGCTCACCAAAGCCGAATCAACCCCTGAACCCCGCTTTTTGCGGTATCCCCCCATAAACGATCAGCCTTTGTTGAGAAGCCTGACCCTATCCTCGGTGAACTACGCGCAACTGGATACGACGCTAGCGCGCGCCTTTGCCGAACCTGACTCGGCCCGTCGGCAAAACACCCGCGCGGTGGTGGTGCTCTACCGCGATACGCTGGTGGCCGAGCGCTACGCTCCGGGCATTGCGGCCAACACCCCGCTACCGGGCTGGTTGATGGCCAAAAGTGTTACCAACGCCCTGGTTGGTATTCTGATAAAAGAAGGAAAGCTTTCGGTCTCTCAACCGGCTCCGGTGGGTGCGTGGCAGGGTGATAAACGACAGCAAATCACAGTCAATGACTTGCTGCGGATGCAGAGCGGGCTCGCTTGGAACGAAACTTACTTCGCCGTGAGCGACGTCACCCGGATGATATTTTTAGCCAAAGATATGTCGAGTAGGGCGGTGCACCAGCCGCTCGCCCATCCTCCGGGCACGGTGTGGTCGTACTCCAGCGGCACCACCAACGTTCTTTCACAGATCGTCCGCGAAGCAGTTGGTGAAGCACGCTATCTGCAATTTCCCTACCAGGAGCTTTTTGCCCCCCTGGGCATGAGCAGCGCCGTTTGGGAGACAGATCTCACCGGAACGTTCGTCGGATCGTCTTACTTGCTCGCCTCGGCGCGTGATTGGGCGAAGTTCGGCGCGCTGTATCTCAACGACGGCATTTGGCGAGGAGAACGTATTTTGCCCGAGGGGTGGGTGGATTACACCACCACGCCGGTCCCCTTCGCGGCGCAACGTCAGTATGGGGCGCACTTCTGGCTCAACGCTGGAGACGCCGATAACCTGACCGACCGACCGTTCCCCGATGCTCCCACCGACACCTACTTCGCCCAGGGGTTTGACGGTCAGAATATTTTTATCATTCCGTCGTACGATCTGGTGGTGGTGCGATTGGGGACGACCACGCAGGGAAACTTTAATCAGAACCAGTTTCTTAGCAGCGTTTTAGCATCCTTCCCCAAGCCTGCATCTCAGTGATAGCAGCCGACTACAGTCCCCGGCGCTCGGCAATCAGTTCGGCCAAGTCCTTGACCTGCACCTTATCTTCTTGTTCCTGGTTCTTCACTCCGTCGCTCATCATGGTCATACAAAAGGGACAGGCCACCGCGATGGTATTTGCTCCGGTGGCCAGGGCCTCCTTGGTGCGGTTGTTGTTTACTTCTTCCCGTCCCGGCTCGGCATCCTTGAACATCTGCGCTCCGCCCGCCCCGCAACAGAACCCGCGGGTACGGCAGCGTTTCATTTCCACCAGATCAGCATCTAGCGACTCAAGCACCTCGCGGGGTGCTTCGTAAATGTTATTGGCGCGGCCCAAATAGCAGGAGTCGTGGTAGGTAATTTTACGTCCTTTAAAGGAGCCGCCGCCTTCCATCTTAAGTTTGCCCTCGCTGATGAGCTGCTGCAAAAACGTGGAATGGTGAATCACTTCGTACGTGCCGCCCAGCTCAGGATATTCGTTCTTGATCGTATTGAAGCAATGCGGACAAGCAGTAACTATCTTCTTGATCTCGTAACCATTAAGCACCTGAATGTTGGCAGCCGCTTGCATCTGAAACAGAAACTCATTACCCGCCCGTCGCGCCGGATCACCGGTGCAGGCCTCCTCGGTGCCGAGCACCGCGAAATCAATGTTGATTGCATTTAGAATCTTGACAAACGCTTGGGTTACACGTTTGTAACGATCATCATAAGAGCCAGCGCAACCCACCCAAAATAGTATTTCGGGTTGTTTGCCCTGCACAGCCAGATCGGCCATTGTTGGTATTTTTATCGTATTTTCCACGTCGTTTCTTTCTCTTTATAATTAGTTTTCTTCCGTTGGCTTCGCTACGGTTTCTTTCGCTTTTAGCTCATCCGCCCATTTAAACCGATCAGTCGGCGCAAATTTCCAGGGAGCGAAATTAGTTTCTACGTTGGAGAACATAGCATTCCACGCAGCGGGCGACTGCGCTTCTTCCATCGCCACGTAGCGGCGCATTTGCAGAATAATCGCCAACGGATTGATATTGATCGGACAGGCTTCCACGCAAGCGGTGCAGGTGGTGCAGGCGTTAATTTCTTCTCGCGTGGTGTAATCATCCAGCAGCGTTTTTCCGTCTTCCAGTCCTTTTCCTTCCTTATTATTCCCAACCTCTTCCAATCGATCGCGGGTGTCCATCATAATTTTGCGGGGCGACAGCTTTTTGCCGGTCTGGTTGGCGGGGCACACATCCGTGCACCGTCCGCATTCGGTGCAGGCGTAGGCGCCCATCAAATCGGTCCACGCCAGATCGTTCACGTCCTTTGCCCCAAATCGTGCGATTTCAGCGGGAGCTGCTTCACTACCGTTCTCCGACTGCGCTCCTAGCATGATTTGCACCTCCTTGGTCACCTCGGGCATGTTATCCATTTCGCCTTTGGGTTCCAGTTTAGAATAATACGTATTAGGGAAAGCCATAAAAATGTGCAGGTGCTTGGAGTAGGTCACGTATACTGCAAATGCCAGAATCCCGATAATGTGAAACCACCACATGAAGCGCTCAACAAAAACCAGGGTTCCGGTGCTCATTCCCTCAAACAGCGGGATAAGCAACGAACTGAAGAACAGATCACCGGTTGGAGTGTATCCAGCGCCGGGGCGATCCTGCAAAATCTGATCGGTAGCATTCATCGTTAGGATGGCGAGCATTAGGATAATTTCTACCACCAGAATGATGTTGGCATCCATTTTGGGCCAAGCCGTGAGTTCCTGAGCACGAAAGCGCTTGATTTTAAGCCCATTGCGTCGCCACAGAAACACCACGCAGGCCACAATAACCGCCACTGCCAAGAATTCAAAGATGTTAAGCGGAACAGCGTAGAAGTCGCCCAGGAAAGGAACAAACAAGCGATGCGTGCCTAATAACCCGTTGAGCACGAATTCCAAAACTTCCAGATTGATCACGATGAAACCTACGTAGATCAGTAGGTGAAAAAACGCCGGAATTACTCGCTTAAACATTTTTTTCTGACCGAAGGCTACGAGCAGCATGGTCTTCCACCGCTTGCCGGTGCGATCGGTCCGGTCAGTGTCCCGCCCCATCAGAATATTCGCCCGAATACGACTGATCCGGCGGTACAGTAGAAGTGAGGCAACGCCTACGACTAGAAAAAAAACAATTTGTCCTATATAATGAGGCATACGGAGTTAAATTTCTGGTTAATGTTTTGTGGCACTATAAAAATTACCTAGCTTTGTAGCCGCTTACGGTGATGTAGCTCAGTTGGTAGAGCATCGGACTGAAAATCCGTGAGTCGGTGGTTTCGAGCCCACTCATCACCACAGCCTCTCTTCCCTACGGTAGAGGGGCTTTTTTATCCCCCGCAAAGGTTGATCCCTCAATCTTCCGCTTGCCCTCAGGCAAATATACCAAATTAGAAATCGGCATAATAGCTACTTCCTTCACTGTTCTTAGTAAACCACTCAAAAAAGTACGTTATTCTCAAAATAAGCACCTTGTTCGTGCTCTTTTTTAGGACGAGAAAAAGAATCAGAAAGTTCTTATCCCGAACAAAAAATATAAAATATCCAAGTTCCAGCAACTTTTCCTGCTTACTCAGCTTTCTTCTTTAAAAAATTTCGGTTTAAGTGCCTCCTATTTAACAGACAATAAGCTAGCAAAATTACACGTGTAGGGTAATTAATAAATCCAGTCTAATAATCTTCTTTGCAGCCCCTATTTTTGTTTCAATAAGTTTTAAAATAAAGTAACGATATCAGTTCTCGAAGCCAAGCCACATGAACGTTAAGTACAGCAGCTTCCTCCTTATTATCTGTTTATCCTTCACCATTGAAGGAATAGCACAAGTTCCCACGCGGAAACTGGAGGCGATCTACATGTACAACTTCACTAAGTACATCAACTGGCAGCGTGCCGGTGGGCAGGGACACACAATTGGAGTATGGGAAGAGAGCGAGGTGGCTAACGAATTGCAAGATAACTTAAAGAATAAGGGGGGCATTGTGGTGAAGATGATCACCACGGCCGCCGAAGCTAAAGAATGTGAGATTGTCTATCTTCCGAAGACTAAATCTGCTCAGTTAAGTCAGTTGATGGCCGCCGCTGGTAACGATGTGTTAATAGTAACTGAAGAAGATCTAGCGGCAAAAGGCGCTTCAGTGAGTTTTGTGCAAGACGGCTCCAAGCTGCGATTTAAGATCAATCAGGGAGCATTGGATAAAGCGGGGTTACAAGCCAGCAGCAGTCTGTTGAGCTTAGCAATCTTACTATAAGAATTTCCTCGAGGCTAGATGAGCCTGAGCAACGATACTAAGATTTAGGTTAGGTTGTGTAGTGTAATAAATGAGGCGCCCGCATCCCAAGACGGGCCCTCCTTTTTCCTTCAACCCGCTAAATTGAAAAGTTAGGTTAGGTTGTGTAGTGTAATAAATGAGGCGCCCGCATCCCAAGATGGGCCCTCCTTTATCTTCTGCACATCCAGCGAAGAGTTAGGTTAGGTTGTGTAGTGTATAAAAGAAGAACCCACATCCCAAGATGGGTTCTTCCTTTCTTCCAACCCTGCCCCCGATTACATGGTTAGGTAGTGAAGTAAAAACCCGTTGATTGATCGACGGGTTTTTTATTTCAGATGCTTTAATTGAATAACTTCGGCCGCCGTTAGGTGCCTCCAGTTTCCCCGAGGTAAATCTTTTTTGGTGAGCCCCGCGTACATTACGCGGTCTAGTTTAAGGACTTCGTATTTAAGATGCTCAAAAATACGACGAACGATGCGGTTTCGGCCAATGTGCACTTGCACCCCCAGGCTCGTGCGCCGACCGTCCACAATTCCGATTTCATCCACGGTGGCTACCCCGTCCTCCAGCACCAGCCCCTGCTGAATCTTAAAAAAATCATCGTCTTCAATCGGTCGGTCCAGGTCTACCTGATACAACTTCTTAACCTCGTGCGAAGGATGGGTAAGCTTTTTTGCCAGATCACCATCGTTAGTAAACAGTAGCAGCCCCGTTGTGTTGCGGTCAAGCCGTCCTACGGGGTAGACACGTTCCTTCCCCGCTTTAGCAACCAACTGCATCACCGTCCGGCGCTCCTGCGGATCGCTGGTCGTGGTGATAAAATCTCTTGGTTTGTTGAGCAGCACGTACACGAGCTTTTCCGGATTCAGCGCTTTCCCTTGGTACGTTACTCGGTCGGTGAGCGCTACTTGCTGTCCCATTTCGGTTACCACTTGTCCGTTCACGCGAATTTCCCCTTCCGCGATAAGCACATCTGCCTCCCGGCGAGAACACACTCCGGCATTAGCGATGTATTTGTTGAGACGAATGGTACCACCCTCTATCGAAGGAGGCGGCAAGTCTGTTTCCTTGGCTCTTTTTCTGGATGAGTGACCTTTTCTTCTCTTCATAATCAAAATGCCCTAAATGGTGACCCTCCGAATAGCAAGGGCCGATGACAAATAACCTACATTTACGGTATTTAAGTAAATTTTTTCGGAGATTTAGCCACGAATTGTGTATTGCCAGCGGGTATTCCGGTTGAAACGCGTACCCTATCAATTGATTTCTAACCCTGAATAACCTATGCCAAAACAATGAGTTATCGAACTGAAAAAGATACTATGGGCGAAGTGAAGGTGCCCGCTAAACGTTACTGGGGAGCGCAAACCCAGCGATCGCTTGAAAATTTTAACATTGGCGGCTCAGCCTCCCGAATGCCTCTGGAAGTGATCTACGCCTTTGCTGTTCTTAAAAAATCGGCCGCTGAAACCAACTACAAGCTAGGGGTACTAAGTCAGGAAAAAGCGCAGATCATCGCCCAAGTGGCTGATGAGATACTGGCAGGTGAGCTCAACGATGAATTTCCCCTGGTGGTGTGGCAAACCGGTTCAGGTACCCAGACCAACATGAATGTGAACGAAGTGGTGGCAAATCGTGCTCACGTGCTGCTGGGCGGCAACCTTGTGGATGCTACCAAAAAGATTCATCCGAACGACGATGTTAACAAGTCCCAATCGTTGAACGACACCTTCCCGACGGCCATGCACATCGCCGCCTACACAATGGTTGTAGAACAGATGCTTCCCCGCGTAGAATCTTTGCAGAGCGCCCTTCACCAAAAAGCCACCGACTTTCAGGACGTTGTCAAGATTGGCCGCACCCACTTTATGGATGCCACTCCGCTTACCCTTGGAAATGAGTTTAGTGGCTACGTGTCGCAATTAGACCACGCCATTAAAGCAGTTCGAAAATACCCTCACTCACCTAGCCGAACTGGCCTTGGGTGGCACTGCGGTAGGTACCGGACTCAACACTCCGGCAGGATACGCCACTCAAGTAGCCGAGCAAATTACCCAGCACACCGGACTCCCCTTCGTAAGTGCTGCTAATAAATTTGAAGCACTGGCCGCCCATGATGCTATCGTAGAAACTTCCGGAGCCCTGAAGCAATTGGCGGTAAGCTTGATGAAGATTGGTAACGACATACGTATGTTAGCCTCGGGTCCTCGTTGCGGTATCGGTGAAATTATTATCCCCGCCAACGAACCGGGTTCGTCTATTATGCCCGGCAAGGTAAATCCTACCCAGTGCGAAGCCCTCACCATGGTGTGCGCTCAGGTGATTGGCAACGATATGGCAATCACCGTGGGGGGCATGAATGGCCAGTTTGAACTCAACGTGTTCAAACCATTGATGATCTATAACCTGTTAACCTCAGCCCGTCTGCTAGGTGACGCCTGCGCCTCGTTCGAGGCCAATTGTGCAATTGGTATAGAACCCAACCACCCGGTCATTCAAAGAAACTTAGAGAACTCATTGATGCTGGTCACGGCATTGAATACGCATGTCGGGTACGAAAAAGCGGCAAGAATTGCAAAAAAAGCGTACGAAGAGGGAACAACCTTACGTGAAGCAGCCGTGGAAAGCGAGTATCTAACCGCCGAACAATTCAACGCGTGGGTGGTACCCGAAAAGATGGTAGGGAGTTTGAAGTAGTAATTTAGTCAATGGTTTACCGTCAGCAGTCCTCAGAAAAGCTTGTTGCTTTGCCACCGTGGACCGTCAACTGTGGACTAATTTTAATCACAAACTCTATCACCATGAAGTATCTATGTGTTATTGCCCTCTTCGCACTGAGCTTAGCCATTGTTCCGGAAACGGTGCAAGCGCAAAAACTTTCTAAGAAAGAGCGCAAGCGCCTTAAAAAGGAAAAGAAAAAGCAGCTGAAGGCCATGAAGAAGATGAGCGCGGCTGACTTCCATGCGCAACAGGATAAGCAAGATGAGCTAATGACCAAAGCCAGTGAGCTAGAGAGTCAACTTGCTACTACCAAAAGTGAACTGTCTACTAAAGATGGTCAGGTTAAACAACTGGAAGATAAAGTGCGCAAGTTGCAGCAGGACTTAACGCAAGCTCAGGTCAGCCCAGCCGAGCAGCCGCAGAACGTGCCGATGGCCAGCAGCGAAGACCAGCAGTACGATCAAGGGCTTGTATTTCGGGTACAAATCGGTGCCTGGCAAAACCAAGACCTAGCAGCGTACGATACCAGCGAAAATTTTAGAGATGAAAATGGTCCTGATAACGTACAGATGTATACTTTGGGCAATTTCCGTGATTATTGGGAAGCCGATAAGTTCAAGAAGTACCTGCGGAAGATGGGCGTACGCGACGCTTGGATCGTTCCCTACGAGAATGGTGAACGCCGACCGATTAAGGATGTACTGGAGCAATTACGCAACAGTGCTTCTCTAAACTAATTATTAGATATTGTAAATAGTGAATTACAATATACTGTACTTTGCGGACGTGATTCTGTAGACGTATTCGCTTACTTACCCTTTCACTATGAACTGCCCATTAAGATTCTTCGCGCTACTTATTGCTGCGTTACCACTTACCTTCATGGTGTCCTGTGGTGACGATGAAGAAGACATTGACCGAGAACCGCTCATCATTGGAACCTGGACGCTGGAGTCGCAAGAGATTAGTAGTATTACTGCCAACGGTATCACCGTTGATCCCTCTTCACCGCTTTTAGGTGGACTTCTTGATACTTTAGCGATTCTCCCCGAAAACTCCGAAATCACCTTTAATCAGGACCACACCTATTCAGCCAAAGCGCCGCAGCAGACAACTGACTTGGCAGGCACGTGGACGCTCAGTGGTGACCAAAGCACCATCACACTTAGTGGGATAGAAGCTGCCGAAGCGCTACTCGGATCCAGCAGCCTGGACTTCGTTATTCAAAGTATCAGCAGCACCAATTTCTCTATGGTAACCTCAGTATCCGAGATTAACATTCCTAATATACCTGCTATTGGCACCGCCAATGTATCGGGCGATTATCAATTAATCTTGAAGAAATAAGCCGCTCTGATATGCAGAAACGGTGGATTGTCAAAGATGCAGCCGATCAATCTCAGGCGGAGCAGTTGGCCAAAGATATCAACGTAGATGATACCTTAGGAGCTCTTCTACTGCAACGGGACATAAGCTCGTACGAAGCAGCGAAAGACTTTTTCCGACCAAGCCTTAAGAATCTTCACGACCCTTTCTTGCTGAAAGACATGGATCATGCGGTTCGTCGTATGGCTCTAGCGATTGAACGAGAAGAAAAGATCCTGGTCTACGGTGACTACGATGTGGATGGCACCACCTCGGTAGCACTGGTGTATGGGTTTCTCCGTCGTTTCTATCCGCGGGTAGCCTACTACATTCCTGACCGTTACGATGAGGGATACGGCATTTCATCGCAGGGCATCCAGTACGCCGCCGAGCAGCAGTTCAGTCTAATTATTTCGCTCGATTGCGGTATCCGAGCAGTAGAATTGGTGAACAAAGCCCGTCAACAAGGCATCGATTTCATTATCGGCGATCACCACCGACCCGGCGATGTCCTTCCCCCCGCCCATGCCATCATCAATCCCAAACAAACCGGCTGTCAGTATCCCTATAAAGAACTGTGCGGGTGCGGGGTGGGATTTAAATTGCTACAGGCTTTTTGCCAGGCAACCAAACGTCCCGTCAGCGAACTGTACCGTTTCTTAGATCTGGTAGCGGTGGCTATTGCGGCCGACATTGTTCCTATCACCGGAGAAAACCGAATACTCGCCTACTACGGACTCAAAGCACTCAATCAGTCACCCCAACCCGGACTCAAGGCCCTGGCTGGAGTAGCCGGTCTGCGGTTTCCGCTAAGCATCGACAATATTGTGTTCGGGATTGCGCCCCGTATCAACGCAGCGGGCCGAATGGGGCACGCGAAAGCAGCGGTTGAACTGATGCTTGCCCAAGATGAAGATACTATAACACGTTTAGCTACGCAGTTGAATAAACAAAATAGCCAACGGCGCGGCTACGATACGGATGTTACGCAACAGGCAATCGCTATGATCCGTCAGGACAGCCACCTTGAGAAAGCCAAAAGTACCGTATTGTTCGATCCGTCGTGGCACAAGGGCGTCGTTGGTATTGTGGCCTCGCGCTGCATTGAGCAGTATTATCGGCCCACCATCATTCTTACTGAATCTAATGGGAAAGCGACCGGCTCAGCCCGCTCGGTTCATGGCTTCGACATCTATGAAGCCATCACCGACTGTGCAGCAGTACTCGAACAGTTTGGGGGCCACACCTACGCGGCGGGACTTACGCTACCGATTGATAAAATTCCGCTGTTTCGGGAGAAATTTGAGGCTTCGGTGACGCAGAGAATCCCCCCGGAGCAACTGATCCCCCAGCTGAATATTGATCAACAAATCTCGCTGACGGACGTAACCGCTCGCTTCTACGGAGTTCTAAAGCAGTTGGCCCCCTTTGGACCGGGCAACATGCGGCCAGTTTTTATGAGCGAGAATCTGGAAGTGGTAGGATATCCGAAAGTTTTAAAAGAAAAACATCTGAAATTTACCGTGCAAGAGCGCGGAACCAGCTTTAGGTTAGACGCCATCGGTTTTGGTATGGCTGATCTATACGACGAAATCTGCGATCAGCAACCCTTTCAAATGGCCTATTCAGTAGAAGAGAACCACTTTAATGGTCACAGTAGCTTGCAACTTGCCATCCGTGATTTAAAAGTGTCTTAGTTAACGACTTCCATCGGAAGACGCTGCATAGCCCCAGCCCCCTCGCCAGTAGTTTCATCTCAACTAAAGTGATATCTTTGTCCGCAAAACGGTTGCTATGGATAAGTCTCTCGAAATCTTACTACAACACCGTAAGGTGCTTTACTACTATTTGAAGCAGGTGCCTCTGGCTAGTTTAAACCATATTCCCTCCGGCTTCCGTAATAATATCCTTTGGAATATTGGTCACTCGGTGGTGACGCAACAACTGCTGGTCTACCAACGCTCAGGTCGCACCACCCTGGTTGACAATGCGATGATAAAGCGTTACCGCCGAGGTACCGCACCCGACGGTCAGGCTACCTCAGAAGAGGTGCTCACGATTCAGAAACTTCTTTTCACCACCGTAGAAAAAACCTCGGACGATTACCAATTGGGCTTGTTTCGCGAGTTCGATTCATACCTAACGGCGACCAATGTGACGCTGTCCAACGTTGACGACGCTATTCTGTTCAACAACTACCACGAGGGTTTGCATCTGGGAACCATTCTGGCGCTCCAGAAAGCTTTACCCCTCTAACTTAAGCAGTAATGCCCATGTCTCCCGTGGCCTTCCGCACACCTCGGCAAACCTTTTTGTGGAATCTATTCTTTAAACCGGTCGACAACAGTCCTTTGGTATTGTTCCGGGGGATATTTGGTCTGCTCATTGCCCTAGAGGCGGGCGGGGCCATCGCCACCGGCTGGGTGCGACGGGTATTCGTCGCACCCACCTTCACGTTCAATTTTATCGGGTTTGATTGGTTGCAACCGCTGGTGGGCGAGACGATGTACGTACTCTACGCTACTATGGCAGTGCTAGGCCTCATGGTGATGCTGGGGTATCACTACCGCTTCGCGGTGGTTTCATTCGGACTTTTATGGACGGTCAGTTATCTCCTTCAAAAAACCAGCTACAACAACCATTATTACCTCCTTATTCTTCTCTGTGGAATGATGGCCATGGTGCCTGCTCACCGCTACTGGTCGTTGGATGTGAAGCAGGGTAGCGTGCCTCAGTCGCTCACCTGTCCACGCTGGTGCTTATTGATTTTTGGGCTGCAAGTCGGCATCGTCTACTTCTTCGCAGCGGTGGCTAAACTATATCCGGGGTGGTTGTCCAGTGAACCTATTGCCAGTTGGTTTGCCAACAAGGCCGACTACTTTATGATCGGTCCGTGGTTGCAGACTTCGTGGCTACCGAAAGTGGTAGCCTACGGGGGCGTAGCCTTCAATGCCCTCATCATTCCCCTGCTACTCTGGAAGCGAACTCGCCTCTTCGCGTTTGGAATTGGGTTGGTCTTCCATCTTTTCAACTCGGCGGTGTTTCACATCGGTATCTTCCCCTACCTGATGATTGGTATTTGCGTGTTTTACTTTCCGCCTGAGCAGATTCGTCGGTGGTTTTTTAAACACAAACCCGTCGTGAAGCCAGTAGCGACGGTGCGCTATCCAACGCGGCGCTGGCTGGTAGTCCTGTTGTCGGTCTACTTTATCTGGCAACTCTACCTGCCTTTGCGCCACCACCTCTACTACGGAGATGTGTTGTGGACGGAAGAGGGACACCGCATGGCCTGGCGCATGATGCTGCGCAGCCGGTGGGGAAGCGTAACGTTTCGGGTGGTAGACCCAGTGACCGAAGCGTCTTGGCAGGCAGTGCCATCGGACTATCTCACCCTGAAGCAGGCACGTAAGCTAGCGGCAAACCCGGACCTGATCTGGCAGTTTAGTCAGTGGTTAGAACAAGAGTATCGAAAGAGAGGCTACGCCGACGTGGAAGTATACGCCACCGCACGGGCGAGCGTGAACGGTAGCAAGCTCATGCCCCTTACCGACTCTACCGTCGATTTGACGCAGGTTGACTGGACGCCTTTTCAGCACGCCACTTGGATCGCTCCGTATCCGGAAGATTGAGGTGTGCTAAACATAATTGGTTCGGCTGACCGCACCGCTAAGCGAAGCCTAGCACTTTGAGAATCATACCCACTAACAGACTATAACCCAGCAGATCGTACAACGAGAACTTCTTTTCCCTAAAATCTTGATTAATGGTTTTGATGACTTTTTTCATCGGACAGAAGAATTATTATTGGTAATTGAGACGATAGGTATCATGCAAAAAAAAGGCTAAACCGGTAGCTTGTAAGCAGGGTAGTAAGAATTTTGAAGAAAACCCAATTTACCGTTTTACCGCTTGGTCCTACTGCGCGGAAACGTTACGCTCTGCCGTTGAATTCTGCAAAAACCGAACAATCTCCCGGTAGCGGGGGTTCCAGGAAAACAAAAACTGAAGAATCATGGGGATGTGCCTTTTTCCCGGTTGAATGCGGTAATCAACCGTGCTTCCGTAGGTCTGAAGGGCTTCTGAAAACTTATCGTTGCTTTTTATAATGGACGGGTAGGTTTTTCCGCCCCGGTAGATTAAGAAGGGTGGCAGATCAGCATGCAAATGATACAAGGGAGATGCCTCCTTCCAGGTGGCGGGGTCTTTGGTGAAAGTAGTTTGGTACTTCCGCTCTTCGGGGGCTCGTTCGGAGAGGTATCCGTACATATCGAGTCCGGCCGCGTTGATGAGCACCGCGCCCCGGATAGGATTAGTTACCCCTAAGGTATCAAAGTAGCCGTCTCGTACGGTGATCAGCGTGGCCAGATGTCCTCCCGCAGAGTGGCCCGCCACAAAAATCCGATTGGGATCACCTCCGTGGTCTGCAATATGCTGCTGCGTCCACTGCACCGCCCGGGCCGCACTGCGCGCCATCTCACTATACTGAGCCGCCGGACTTAATGGATAGTCGATCACTACTGCCACCACCCCCTTCCGCGCCAGGCGCTTTCCCAGGTAATAATAGAGTTCTTTCTTGCCCGACTTCCAGCTGCCGCCGTGGATAAAGATCAGCACCGGAGCCGGTTTGTCAACCCTGCGGGGCGAATACACGTTGAGGTGCTGCACCCCGGTGCCTGAAGCAACGTTAGCTCCCCGGTAGGGAAGGTTTTTAGCCTTGTGAACGCGTTGCAGCGAGCAACTCGATAAACTAAGTACCAATGCTACACTTCCCCAAAAAAACAACCAATAGGTTCCGCTCTTCATATGTATCAGTATAGCCAACAAATTACCAGACCTACGTAACGGAATCACAAATAGATTGTGTTTAATAAAATTCCGGATTTCATGCGTTCCGGCATCACCGTACCCGGTTCACTGCCAGCTGGTGGGCTGCCTTCCCCCTATCTTACTACCTTCACCAACCCCAAACTGACCAGCCTAACGGAGTCGTAGCAGCACAGGCTATCATATCATTGCGCGGTTGGGTGACGTAGATTGCTTTTTTCTTACGTCCGGGCAGTCCAGAGGCGATATAAACTTCCGTGAACACGCCGATGGGGCGTCCAACTGCCCATTGGTGGGTTTGTTTCGTCACTCCAGACTGCTCGGGAGCCATACATGATAGCTTCTGACGTACCAAACCGCAGTCGTTAGCAATTTATTTTAGTTTTTAAGAACGTCGGCGCAGCCCATTATTGTGTACCGGCTAGCTTTTAGCGCTGGTATTCCCCTTATTGACTTAAAAAGGCAAATACCTTACACTGTAAGTGCACCCTTACAGTCGCTTTGCTATTCATCCTGCCCCGCCATTATTTTGGTCCATCAAAACAAACTAATCCCACCGTGAAAAAGCGCGAAAAACTAAAACGAATCCAGGGCACCATCGACTACACCCTACGCACCCCAACGATACTAGAAGCATTGGCCAAATTAGATTTTCCAAAAGAAGATGTGTTAGAAGGCTCGTCGCTCTTTGATGAGGTGATTGTACTGGAAGATGCTCAGCAAAAAGAATACGGCGAACAGTACCAGGCCACCGAAGATCTCACGCAGGCTCGCCGGGATGCGCGGGCGCTTTATATGAAGCACCTGGAGCTGGCCCGGATTGGCTTTAGAGACCACCGCGCTTTCTATAAAACACTATCGCTAGGTGGAAACCGCAAAGGCGATCTGTTTGGCTGGCTGTCGCAGGCGCGCACCTTTTATAGCCACATCAACCGGGGCAAAGATGTGATGAAAAAGTTCGACATAACGGAGGCCGAACTGAAGCAGGGCAAGGCCATGATCGACGCGGTGATTGAAGCGTATCATATCCGACAGAAAGAAGGCTCTGAAGCGCTAACCGCTACGCAGCAGCGTGATCGTGCCATGGAAAAGCTTGATGCCTGGATGCGTAGATTCAGCCAAACCGCCCGCCTGGCCTTCATTGACGATCCCGACACCCTGAAAGCGCTCGGGCTGAAGAAAAAGGTAATGGTGTAGAACTTGCTGGATGGTATTCTATGCCGGGTTAAGCTACCGGACCATCTTCTTTGAAAATAGGATGCTGGGCGCTGGTTTCGTTCTTCAACGGGCCAGGTTACTGTAAATTCGGTGACCCTTCGCACAAACAAAACGGTGAATGCTAACGATGATTAGTCAGCATCCTGGACGTTCGTCCAGAAAACCTTTCAAACTTAAGATTGATCTCAGTTACCTTGAAACAGCAGGGGAAAGAACTGGCCGTTGATGGCTTCTCCGTTGGGTACGGGAGGCACTCCGGTGAGTAGAGGTTCGTCGGATACCGAACGCGTACCGTCGGCAAACACGTTAAGTACAAAGGCACGACGCGAACGGGATGATTTGTTCTCGTAGGAGCCATGTACTGTGAGCGGATGGTGAAAAGTGGCGTGGCCCCGCTTCATCTCAATGGGAACAGGATTAAACTCCGCCTTCTGCTCGTCGGTCAAGTAGTCTAGCACCCCCTCCATATTACCGGCCAGCTCCGGTTTTTCGAGCAATCCCCAGCGGTGGCTGCGAGGAATGTAGTGCAAGCAGCCGTTCTCAGTACTGGCATCGTCGAGGCCCGTCCAGCACGTGAGGTGCTGCATGGGCTTAGTGCGTGTCCAGTAAGAATAATCCTGGTGCCAGGCCACTACGCCGCCGTGCTGCGCTGGTTTGCAGAACAACTGGTCATGCCAGAAGCGCACGGAATTGTTGCCTAAAAGTTGACTAGCTGCTATTACGAAGGCTGGATTCCATAGTACATCGTGAAACCCAGGGGTGATTCGCCAGTGGCCCAAGGAGTGAAACAACACGGCATTGGGGTCGGCCGATTCGTTGGAGTGAAACTCGTAGAATAAAGCATTCCCAGGGTGTTCAGGATCAGTAATAGCGGTAAGCTCTTCGTTAAGCGCATCAACCTGTTCATCAGAAAGCAACTTCACATTGGCCAAATAGCCTTCTTCCTGGAAGAAAGCTACCTGTTCTTCAGTAAGGCGATACGGCTCCCATTCTTCGGGAGTTTGCGGATAGGTGAATAGGTCTGACAACAAACGATGCTGCGTAGACAAGTCTTGGGCCGGTGAAGAAGTCATGTATTAAGTGTAGGTGAGTGAGTGAAGTAATGGTAATATACTGAAAAACGAAAATAGATTATTCCGGAATGGCGATCTTTAGGTAGTGGGGCAAGATACTGACGTCGAGGTGTTGCACTTCACCGCAGTACTCTCCATCTATCTGAAACGGAACGGGCTGCGGGCAGTGAATCACGGCGTGCGTGGTGGTAACTGACTCGGCAAAGTCGTAATCGAGTTGTACTTCTTTCTGAAGGGTTTTTGCGATTTCCAGAATATTTAGCTTTTTAAAGACCAGCACCTCGAACTTTCCGTCGTCGATGTTGCCTTCGGGGTTGATGGTGGCCCCGGTACCGTACTTCCGGGCATTGGCCAGGGCCAACAAAATTCCCTGTTTGCTACACCTGCCCTGATCCACGGTTACCTCAAAGGTGAAAGGCATATCGCTATCGATCAGGGTGGGGATAGTTTGCAGCACATAGCCTAGTTTGCCACGCACGCCTCCGCTTTCGTAGTGGTGGATCAGTTCGGCATTGAGGCCCAGGTCGCTGATGTGCAGGCACAGTTCGTTGTTGATACAGAGGGCATCCGTGTCCTGGAAGCGGTGGCCCAAAGCTACCCGAAGGGCCTCTTCCAAATTGTCGGGGATACTAAGACTTCGGGCTAGGCCATTGGCCGAACCGGTCGGCAGAATCCCGAGGGATATTTTCTGATCGCGCAGCACCTCGGCCACGAGTTTGATCGTGCCATCGCCCCCGGCCACCAAAACCCGACGGGCCGGAAAGGTGTTAAGTAGATCAGTAATTCGCGCTTGGTCGTCGAGGCCGGTGGTAAGGTACAATTCATACGGATGGGAAGGGCACACCTTCTGCTCCACCTGAGCAATTAACTCAGTTTTGTCTAAATCGCCCGAGATTGGATTGACCACCAGCAGTACTGGTTCGGAAGGGTCGGTTGCGTAGATCATGAGTTAAAAAAGTTAATAAGCGAAGCGGGTATCAGAGAATGAAAAAAGTTGATATAAAGTTGTACCGTGGTTATGTAAACGATGAGGAAATTATTGTGTTTGGACACGTTTTTCGCTCGAGAGCTCCTGACTCATTTGCCCTGGACACTACCGGGTTACGTCACGCCTATTCGGTGATCCGAATGTTCCGCTTGAATCCTATTAATAACGCAAAAGTTACCTTTCGATTTCGGGACTGGGAAGTAACTTCTAAAACGACTGAAGACGGCTATTTTAGGTTTACTTTACCGTTCACCGATCTGCTGGAGAGTGGTTGGCATCCGTATAGCGTGCGGTGCGTGGTGGGAGACACCATTGTAGAAGGAGAGAGCGAATTACTAAAACCCTACGACAGCAAGTTGGGAGTCATATCAGACATTGACGACACCTTTCTAATTTCGTACAGTAGTCGGATATTCAAAAAATTGTACGTGATGTTGTTTCGTAACGTGAACCGCCGAAAGATCTTCGACGAGGTGGTGGATCACTACAAAGCCTTGAGCCAAGCCGGTCAGGACAGCCTGCAAGCCACCAATGCTTTCTTTTACGTATCGAGCAGCGAGTGGAACTTGTATTCTTTGATTACGCACTTTGCTGAACTGCACGATCTGCCCAAGGCGGTGATTAAGCTGAAGAAGATTAAAACCAGTCTGTTAGACTTCTTCGCTTCGGGGCGGGGCAATCACGACCATAAGTTTATTAAGATCAAGGATATTATGACGTTCTATCCGCAACTTGAATACGTGTTGTTGGGAGATGATTCGCAGCATGACCCGTACTTGTACGAGCGCGTATGCAAACACTTTCCGATGAACGTGCGCGCAATCTACATTCGCCAGACATCCTCCAATCGCAAACCTAAGGTGGTAAAGACGCTACTGAATATCGAGTCGCTCAACGTGGCCACCTGTTACTTTGAGAACAGTGGCGAGGCCATCGCTCATTCGCAAAAGATCGGAATCATCAATTACGAAAAGAAACGACAATCTGCTGGGGATTAGGATGAGGTTCCCGGTACTTAAGCGGCTTCTCGGACAACGGACGCCGCGCACGACGGTGGGGCGAATCCTTCTCGGTGGACGTTTTGGCGGGCTTGTTGTACAATTCCAGGCAAACTTCGGCGATGGACCGGATACCCTGGGGCTCGAGCTCGGGCAGCGGTTGCGTGGTGGCAATAAGCAGTTCTTCAGCAGTAGGCTCCAGGTAGTCCAACAGGTCTAAAAACCACTGTTGCAACGCGGGGTTGAAGGGTTGCGATGCCGCTCCTACCGCTTCTTTTAGCAAGCGACTTCGATCAATCTTACGACCTGCGGCAAGTAACTTTAGGGTATATTTCCAATCAGTGTCGTGCTGGTTTTCCCCTCCGAACACCAGGCAACGATCGTTCCAGTTGATGCTTGTTTCATTGCGAAACAAGTACCACAGATGCTCCCGAACGGTCACTTCATGCCGGGTAAGGTTCTCGGGGCAGTAAACCCACTCATGACCGCGCAATTCGTAGATCAGTTGCGGCAAAAACTGGGTAATCACCGCCTCATTGGGACACACCCAGCCGTGTTGCATCAGGTGAATGAGGTAATCGTAGGAAAAACAGGCGGGCAGGTAGTGATCTTCAGCGTAGTGATTTACGAAGTCACTGAACCAAGCCGGGCAGTACCAGGGCAGCACGGTCATTAATACCCGTTCTTGAAGCAGCAGATCGTGCACCTTAACCTGTTCAAGGGTGTCGCGGTCCAGGCACACGAACGAAGCAAGCGCCAGCATATGCGCTTGGCTGTCAGTAGCGCGCCGACCCTGAACGTCTCCGGCGTTTTGGTAAGTAAGGTAATCGTGATTCAGGGTTTGTAGATAAGGAATTAAAGTAAGCTTAGACGTTTCGGCAAGCGACTGGAGGAACGGGATGAGCTGGTCGGACTGCTCATTGATTAAAAGCTTAATAAATTGCGTATGGTGCGTCATGTTGTAGTGCGTTTGTTTGTGCTATACTACAAGGATACGCTCCCGGAGTTGCACCTTCCGCAACTCCTAAAAAAAGATCAGGATTTTTTGATAAAGTTAGGATAATCAGGGTGAATACATGGTGTTCACAGGGTGCGTTGCGCCCAGAGCTGTTTAAGGTGAGTTCTTAGCGCGGTGGGTTCTTCGATAACCACTTCATCACACAGACTAAGCAGTAAGCGGTCGAGTAGTTTGAACTGTGAGTTCACTTCAGCCTGGAACATTACTACGTCGTCTCCCTCCTGACAGTAGGCTTCGGTAGCCGGATAAAACTCTTTCATCTGCTGGGCCGCCGTTCGGGTCATACGCAGACGCACCTCAACTGGTTCCAAGTCGGCCACCCGAAAGGGATCGGTTGCGTGGGTTTCGTGCTGACTGCGGTGCTGGTAGGCGGTGGTGCTGCGCTTCACCTCACCGATGCGCTCCAGTCTAAAGTGACGCATGGCACGCTTTTCTACATCGTAGGCCTCCAGAATAAGGTCGCGGTGCAGAAAGCGTACGGGCTCCACCCGTCGGTCGCGCACTTCCTGGCTGTTCACCGATACGTACTGCCGCAAAACCACCTGCTTCTCATCATCAATAGCCTCCTTCAGGGTGCGGTAGCGCACCGAGCGTTGGGCATCGGCCAAGCTGTTGGCAATCTCCGGAAGGTTGGAATGGGTGTAAATCTTATTGAGCAAATCCTGCTGTAGGGGGGATTCGTAACCGCTCACCAGATCGCGCAGCACCTGAGCCTCGTCCTCACTGAAGTAGAGACTGGGGTGCCCCTGCCGCAAAGAAGTTCGATCGAGGTAGTGTTGCTTTTCACCATCGATACGGATGGTGTAACCCGCCTCTTCTATGGTCTGGAAGTAGCGGTATACAGTGGTCTTGTTCACCTCGAGTAGATCGGCGTACTGTCGCGCAGTGCGGCGCAGTGGCGAACTCAAAAGAGAAATAAGTTTTAGGAGGCGAAGAAGACGCTGTTGTTCGTTCATAGTTGAGGCAGCTGGGCAAGTATCTCAATCTCTCAAAAAAAGACCGCTCTGCCAAACGCCAGACTAAGTTCTGGGGTACGACCGCCGGGGCTTGGGGCGTCCGCCACCACCGTTGCGGTTGCCCGGTCGGCCGCCGGATGCACTGGGCGCTGGGTCTTCGGTGCCGTCATCGGGAAAGGGGTGCTCATCCATGACTGGTATCTGCTGATCGATGGTGCGCTGAATATCACGGAGGTACGCCTTCTCTTCGGCGTCGCAGAACGACCAGGCCACCCCGCTGGCTCCGGCCCGACCGGTGCGCCCAATGCGGTGCACGTAGGTCTCAGGAATATTAGGCAGATCATAGTTGATTACGTAGGATAGCTCTTCTACATCAATGCCCCGCGCGGCAATATCAGTAGCCACCAGCACGGGGGTGTCACCACTCTTGAAGTTACCGAGAGCACGCTGGCGTGCCCCCTGCGACTTGTTGCCATGGATGGCCTCAGCACTAATGCCTGCTTTGCCCAGTTGCTTCACAATTTTGTTAGCACCATGCTTGGTGCGCGAGAACACCAGTACCGAATCGATCGGTTCAGTTTGAAGTAGGTGGGTTAGCAGCTTAGGCTTGCTTTTCTTGCTGACAAAGAAAACCCCTTGCTCCACCTTCTCGGCGGTGGTTTGCTCGGGTTGCACGACCACTTTTTCGGGGTCGCCCAAAATTTGCCGGGATAATTTCACGATGTCGGGCGGCAGGGTGGCCGAAAAGAAGAGCGACTGCCGCTGTTTGGGCAGCTTGGCAATAATTTTTTTGATATCGTGGATGAAGCCCATGTCGAGCATACGGTCGGCCTCATCCAGCACAAAGTATTTAATGCCGCTTAGACTGATAAACCCCTGGTTCATCAGGTCAAGCAGCCGCCCGGGGGTAGCGATGAGCACGTTGACGCCCCGGCTCAGGGCCTGGGTTTGCGCTCCCTGCTTCACCCCGCCAAAGATCACCAGGTTTTTAATGCTCGTATACTTACCGTAGGCAGTGAAGCTCTCTTCAATCTGAATAGCCAGCTCCCGGGTAGGAGTTACCACTAAGGCCTGGATGGGTCGTGCTCCGCGGGCAGTCGTGCCCCGGGCGGACGCGCCCCGGGCGGAAGACCCACTCTCTGACATATGCTGAAGAATCGGTAGGGCAAAAGCCGCGGTTTTTCCGGTGCCAGTTTGGGCGGAAGCAAGTAGGTCGTGCCCGCGCAACAGAATGGGAATTGCTTGCTCCTGGATAAGCGTGGGATGCGTATAGCCTTCGGCCTGCAGGGCGCGCAGCAGAGGCTCAATGAGATGAAGATCTTGGAAAGTCATGTGAAAAGGATGGTAAGCGGTAAAGGTAGAACAATTGTTGGGATATTTTTTTGTATCTTTTCCAACCATTTATCCCACCCTTGGGTCATATAAACCAGCACCTTACTAACCAACTACGATAGCCGCTGCCATCGATGCAAGAAGACAACACACTGGTCGCCAACTGCATTAAAGGAGACCGGGCCGCCCAACGAGCGCTTTACCAAAACTACGCCGCTCGGATGATGACGGTCTGTCTGCGCTACTGCCGGTGCCGTGAGGATGCTGAAGACATACTTCAAGAGTCTTTTGTGAAAGTATTTAGTCACATTGAAACGTTCCGGCAAGACTCTACCCTTGCCTATTGGATCAAGCGTATTGTGATTAATACAGCGCTTAACTACCACCGAAAAAGTGTGTACTTATACCCCCACCTCGACGTGGATGAAGTTCACTCACTGGGTAGGGATGATGCTACGCTATCCAACTACCATTTCAAGGAACTCCTTCAGATATTACAAACGCTGCCCCAGGGCTGCCAGGTGATTTTTAACCTGCACGCCATCGAGGGATACAAACATCGAGAAATCGCTACCATGCTTCAGATTAGCGAAGGAACGTCTAAGTCGCAGTACGCACGAGCCCGCTCGTTACTGCAAGAAATGATCACCGAAAAAGGGGAGGTAAAACATGGCTGATATGCAATCCAACCAGCAACCCTGGGAAGACCAGTGGCAGCAGGCCTTTGAGGGAGCTGAAACTCCCCCACCGGACCACGTGTGGAAAAACATCGAGGGCGAACTAGCCGTGCGGGAAACCGGTAAATACCGAC
Source organism: uncultured Cytophagales bacterium (assembly GCA_963761785.1). Lineage (GTDB taxonomy): Bacteria > Bacteroidota > Bacteroidia > Cytophagales > Cyclobacteriaceae > Tunicatimonas. The sequence goes on along the minus strand of CAVXII010000007.1, from coordinate 78,402 downwards.
GGGGCTTTCTGCTTTACCGGGCCGTGGCAGCGGTGCTACTGCTGCTTATCGCCGGACTAACTTGGTACATTGTGGTGCACCAATCCACGACCAACCCCCGCGTGGTGGTTGATCTAGAAAACGCTTCAGGGCAAATTGAACAATCTCCTCAGGTTCCCACCGCGTCATTACCTAATCTGCCTCACTCCGGAAGCACTTCGACCGATCAGTCTGTGGCAGACAATGTATTCCCTACCGATCCGTTGGCGGTAGTCGCTCCTCAAACCGGTAAGGTTTCAAGCAGTTCTTCCAGCACGGTAGGCTCACCAGTTGGGTCGGCACCGGTCAGCGAATCTCGGGCTGAGGCAGCCGATAACGCTCCACGCTTCTCCTCGAAGGGTAGTCATATTGCAGCAGCGTCCGATGAAGTTGCTCAGGCACCCCCTCCTACTGCCACCGGGCAAAGTCAACTAGCTTATGCAAAGCCCTCGGTAGCCACAGTAGCGCCCGTTGTTGCGGAGAAAGTCGCTGATGCTTCGCCCCAGCTGTTGCCCGATCAAGCGCAAGCGGTTCTCTACCGGGTGCCCCAGATTCCGACGGTTTCTGCTGAGAAAGAACGCGCACCGCTGTCTCTCTTTGCCGGATTATCGCTCGCACCCGGCTACTTTGATCCGCAGTTTCAGTTGAACGCCAGTGATTTTGGAGCGGTGGCACTGAGTCCGAGTCCGAGCGCTTCACCGAGAATGTTTGAAATGAGCAATGCCGATGGGTACCAAACCCCTGCTTCATCGGCTACCATCGGAGTAGAGAATACACCGGAGCTATCGTTTACCTACGGGGTTGACGTGGGGATGCGCCTATCTGACCATTGGGTGGTGGAAAGTGGAGTGGACTACAATCGCTTTAGCACCAGCACCGCTTCCCGCTGGGTGGTTGCTGATGTGGCTTCTGGACAGCGCTATGCCTTTGTTGCCACCAATGCGAACACCCTGGCTAATAATCTGAATCAGGCACCCAATATTAGTACCGCGCTGAATAATGCCTACGAATTTATTGCTGTACCCCTAAAAGTTGGCTACCGCCGGTCAGTGAGCAAGTTCCAGTTCACCGTGAGCTCGGGAGTAGCCGCCAACTTCTTTTTAAGGAATGCAATTTCGGCTTCCAGCGCGGCTTCGGAACTGAGTACGTATACAATCTCAGCCTCCGAAACCGGCAGCCCCTTCAACAATGTATACTACAGTGGCCTGCTGAGCGGAGGGGTAAACTACAATGTGCTGGGTCAATACTACTTATCGCTCACCCCGACCTACGCGTTTGCCCTCACTCCGTTGACCCGGGTAGATAGCAACTTGAGAAGTAACCCCTACTCATTCGGGGTTAACGTGGGTTTTCAGTATCAGTTTTAACCGACTTAGAACGAAAGAAAGTGAGCTGCAACAGGCTGGCGATGCCGGTGACCAAGCCCACTCCGATAGGATTAAGCCACAGATACCCGATGTTGGTGGTGAAAAATAAGCCGATGACCAACGCCTGGGCAACGATTGCAGCCAGGAAAACGGCCCGGGCCTGAATCCAGCGGATGTAGAAGGCTACCACAAAGATGCCCAACACCGGTCCGTAAAAAACTGAGCCAATGATGTTGACCAACTCAATGAGATTTTCGGCCAGCGATGCCAGCGAAGCGAACAGCAGGGCAATGGTGCCCCACAGCAGGGTGAAGCCGCGCGACACCCATACATAGTGTCCATCCGACGCGTCGGGACTCACCAGCCGGCGGTACAAGTCTACCGTGGCGGTGGTCGACAGCGCGTTGAGCTCGGAGGCGGTAGATGACATGGCCGCCGATAGTATCACGGCCAGCAGCAAGCCCACCAAGCCTTCGGGGAAATATTTCATCACGAACGTGATAAACACGTAGTCGTGATCCTGCGTGGCCAGGGTGGGGTCTGCCTGATTCACCAGTTTCTTGGCGGTTTTCTTAAGTTGCTGCTCCTCTTCGTATAATCTTTTGATCTCCTGTCGGCTCTCGCCCGCGGCTGAATGATCTTCCCGTTCCAGCTGGTTAAGATACTGCTGAATTTCTTCAGTCTTAGCGTTCCATACCTTGGTATGGGTTTCGTTCAACTGCTCCCACTCGCCAGCGTACGCGGAGGTTTGCACCATTTCGCGCCCCTTCTCGATGAAGAACAGCGGCGGTTGATAAAACTGATAAAAAACGAACACCAGCACCCCGACGAACAGGATTAAGAATTGCATCGGCACCTTGAGCAAGCCGTTCATCATCAACCCCAACCGGCTTTCGGTGATCGAGCGGCCCGTCAGGTAGCGCTGCACCTGCGACTGGTCGGTGCCGAAGTAAGACAGAAACAAGAACGTCCCCCCCAGCACTCCCGACCAAACGTTGTAGTCATCCGAGGGGTCAAACTCGAAGCTCACCGCGTTGAGGCGCCCCATGCTACCGGCCACCTCGAGCGCGTCGCCCAGGCCAATGTCGGAAGGCAGCAGGCGAAAAATCATGAACCCAGCGGCCACCATCCCACCCATCATCACTGCCATCTGCTGCTTCTGCGTCTGACTCACCGCCTTGGTTCCACCGCTGATGGTGTAGACAATCACCACCACTCCAATCACCAGACTAGTGGACGACAACGGCCAGCCCAGGGCACTGGATAAAATAATGGCGGGAGCGTAGATGGTGATGCCGGCCGACAGGGCCCGTTGCACCAGAAAGATCATCGCGCCCAGCACCCGGGTGCGCACATTGAAGCGACTTTCCAGGTACTCATACGCGGTGTAGACCTTCAGGCGATAATAGATGGGAATGAAGGTGATAGATATAATTACCAGGGCGATAGGCAAACCAAAGTAGAACTGCACGAACCGCAGTCCGTCCTCAAGGGCCAGCCCCGGGGTCGACAAGAAGGTGATCGCGCTGGCCTGGGTGGCCATCACCGACAGGCCCACTGTCCACCACTTCATGCTGTTGCCGCCCCGCAGGTAGTTCTCCATGTCGCGGTTGCCCCGGGTCTTCCACACTCCGTAGACCACAATAAAGAGCAAGGTGCCTACCAGCACGGCCCAGTCTAGACTACTCATGCATAACGGAGGGTAAGGAGGTAAAACAAGACAATCAGCACCAGCAGATTACCTAGCACTAGCAGATAGACTGTGCGCCAGCGCCGGAAGAAAGGGGGACGTTCGTTCACGATGACAAGGTATTAAAATTTACGAACGTTAGCGATTGTTGCATTCAAGTTTGCGATGTAGTATAGCTCCAAGAGAGCAGCAGTAGCTTTTGGGGTTTGAAGATGTGGGCTACTGAGGCGCAGCAACTTGATAAATTTTCCCGTCTTATTCGGCTTGAGTGGTAGCTTGTTCTTTATTGTCCTCGGGATTGCTTACTCCTACGCTAACCATCAAACCTGAACGAAGGGCTAGCCACCAGTACCGAACCATAGATCGGGTAGAGTCACGCTGTATATACACAGGTCCGGGACGTAGTGATTTAGACCCAGTCGGATTACTGTTTTTCACCACCAGCCAATTCGCCAACCATGATTTTAAACCCTTTTTATCGTCGGGGTTATCCTTCTCTAGTAGGTTTACTTTAAAGTCTTCATAATGAAAACGTACGGTTCCGGTAGCAGATTGCTCATCGAGCTGCATATCAAAATCCAGTTGATTAGCAACACCGCTTTTGATCGATGCAAAGGCTAAGGGTTCTACCGCTGGATTGAGCGCGGTGAGGGGCATGCGATACATTTTTCCTCGAATGCTGTGTTCACCTCTTTTGCTAGCGAGTGGAAACTCAAAGTGCAGTTCAGCTTGTCCCTCATTCATCAGTCGGGTCCGAACATCCGCTTCAAGCATGAGCGTGGTATCGTACGTTTGATTAGTAACGTGATAAGCTGAAACAAACAGGTCCGCGAAGGTAACGTGACCCGCCTGCTCTGCCGAATCTCGGCGTTCTTCGTACCGGAGGCTACTGTTTGCTAGCGTAAGCGTATCAATGGTGAAAGGCGTAGATATCGATTTTAACAAACCCGGAAGCAAGGGACGAGCTTTCGGCTCACCGGATGGAAGGCGCAAATCGCGGAACAAGGTTACTTGCATCTGATCAATATCAACGCTCTCAGCGCGTACCAACAGGGAGTCCGTTAGTCGTGGAAAGTCAATATTTCGTACCCTCATTTGGTTTACGTTCCATTCCATCCAAGTGGTTAGTTCGCCCAATTGCTGCCCCATCTCGTAACGACCCCAGCGAGGTATCACCGATACTTGACGCGCCAAAATCTCACCTTGAAGCGGATCTACGCCCAGGGAGTCCACACGATAGTCATACAAACTATCCTGAGAGGTAAAGGTCTGGTCACGCATCCATAGCCTTGCCTCGTCCATAACCGGCCATCCGTGCGATTCTTCTGCGGCTACCGAATCAACCATTGCATTAACAACCCGAATGCCCAGTTCATTGATCGTAGTACTGTCGGGAGGGTCGGTTTCCCGGTGTTGAACCAGGCCCAGGGTAGCCCGCTGCACGCTTACCAACGAAATGGCTACAGAGTCGAAGTAGGGCTTGATAAGTTGGAAGGTATTGAACTCCAACGGGGCGGCTTGTTGTGTTGTATCCGGTTGACGAAGGGCGGGATAGCGATGCACGAAAACCGTTGGTGCATTTAGATCAATCACGTCAACGGCCAGATACCGGCCGGATAAAAAGTAATTGAAAATCCTGAAACTTTATGTCCAGGTGGTTGACGGAGCCCGAGTAATATTTTTGTTGCTGAAGCTGAGCAGAACGATTTACTCGGGTGGTATCGTACGTTAAAATCACTCCATTTATAGTAATACTTTGCTTAAGCAGTCGCACATTAACCTTTTCATAATCAAGGCGATATAATCCATCCGTAAAGTAATCAATTGACTTTTTGAGGGCCGTACCCACTAGTGGCTGAAGAAAGAAATACAGCACTAATTGGATCAGTAGCAGAAGGCCAAATATCCCTCCTGCCGAAGCAATGGACCAGTGTACTCGTTTACCACCTATGCGCATCAAAAAAATATTAGTGAGAAATAGAGGTTCATCATCCAGCGCATCGCTTGGATAACTGGGCAGTAAGATAGTTAAACTAAGTAACTTACGCAGTCACAAACTCCAGTGCCTTCTTCACTTTGTTTTTAAGCAGGGCAATTGATAGCACCTCATCTACGGTGCTCACGTAGTGTACCTCTAAGCCCTTCAGGTACTGTTCACTGATTTCTTCTACGTCTTTACGATTCTTTTCGCACAGTATCACCTCCTTCATTCCCGCCCGGCGGGCCGCTAGTAGTTTTTCTTTGATGCCCCCCACCGGAAGCACCTTACCGCGCAGGGTGATCTCGCCGGTCATGGCCAAACGGTTGCGCACCTTACGCTGCGTATAGGCCGAGGCCATTGCCGTTAGCATGGTGATTCCGGCCGAAGGGCCATCTTTGGGGACTGCGCCCGCGGGTACGTGCACGTGCAAGTCGTAGTGTTCAAACACCTTGTGATGAATATTCAGGTGGTCAGCGCGTGACTTAAGGTACGAAAGCGCGGTCATCGCTGACTCCTTCATCACGTCGCCCAGCTGTCCTGACAAAGTAAGTTTGCCTTTGCCGCGGCTCAAGCTAGACTCAATGAACAAAATTTCACCGCCTGCTTGGGTCCAAGCTAAGCCAGTGGTTACGCCCGGCAGTTCGTTGTCTTGGTATAATTCTTTGTCAAAGACCGGTGCGCCGAGAACACGTCGCACTTCGGCCGCAGTGATCTTTTGCTCAACGGTTTCTTCCAGCGCAATTGATTTGGCCACTTTGCGGATCACTGCGGCAATCTTTCGCTCTAGGTTGCGGACCCCCGACTCCCGGGTGTAGTGCTCGATGATGTTTACCAACGCTTTTTTGTCGAAGCTCACATCTTTGGTCTGCAAACCGTGTTCCTTACGTTGTTTAGGGATCAGGTGACGTTTGGCGATCTGCACTTTTTCTTCCAGGGTGTAGCCCGTTACCTCGATGATTTCCATCCGATCGCGCAGGGGTGCCGGGATGGTATCCAGGGCATTAGCGGTAGCGACAAAAAGTACGTTAGACAGATCGTATTCTACCTCGAGGTAGTTATCCATAAAAGTGCTGTTTTGCTCTGGGTCCAGCACTTCTAACAGCGCGGACGAAGGGTCGCCACGAAAATCGGAGCGCACTTTGTCGATTTCATCGAGAATAAAAACTGGGTTGCCCTTCTGTACCTTCTTGATGTTCTGAATGATCTTACCGGGCATGGCGCCAACGTACGTTTTGCGGTGCCCCCTTATTTCGGCTTCGTCGCTCACCCCACCCAGCGACATGCGGCAGTATTTTCGCCCCAGAGCCTTGGCAATCGACTTACCCAGTGAGGTTTTTCCGACGCCCGGAGGGCCGTAGAGGCACAGAATGGGCCCTTTCATGTTTTGCTTTAGTTTTAGCACCGCCAGATACTCAATGATGCGATCCTTCACTTTTTCCAGCCCGTAGTGGTCGCGGTCCAGAATCTTTTTAGCCTTGCGTAGGTCGAAGTTATCGTTGGTGAACTCGTTCCAGGGCAGATCGAGCAGTAGTTCTACGTAGTTGTAGGTGATCGGATACTCGGCGGCCATGGGGTTCATGCGCGACAACTTTTCCAGCTCTTTACGGAAGTGCAGTTGCACCGCTTCATCCCACCCTTTTTTCTCGCCACGTAGGCGCATCTTTTCAATGTCTTGGTCCAACCCACCGTCGCCCAATTCGTCCTGCAATACCTTCATCTGCTGCCGCAGGAAGTAATCGCGCTGCTGCTGATCAATGTCCGAATGCACCTTGCTGTGGATCTCCCGGCGCAGCTCCAGCACCTGAATGTCCTTGAGCATATACTCGAGCAGCAGTTTGGCGCGGTCCATTCCGTCGTTGGTCTCCAGCAACTTCTGCTTTTCGGCCACCTCCACGTTGATGTTCGAAGACAGGAAATGGGTCAGAAAGCTAGGACTGTCGATGTTGTTGAGGGCGGCCTGGGCTTCCTGCGGAATTTCCGGGTTCAGTTCCAGGATTCGGGCGGCCGCCTCTTTGATGGATTGCAGCACCGCCACCGCTTCTTGATCGCTTTTGGGAGGAAACTTCTCTTCAATATGTTCCACGCTTGCCTTTAGGTAGGGATCTTCCTGGACGAAAGAAGTGATCCGAAAGCGTTTTTTTCCCTGAATGATGATGGTGGTGTTGCCGTCGGGAAGCACCAGCATTTTGATGATCTTCGCCACGGTGCCCACCTGGTAGATGTCTCCCGGATCGGGTTCTTCGGCAAAATTATCCTTCTGGGCCACCACTCCCACAATGCGGTTGCCCTTGCGGTAGGCTTGCTTCACCAGTTTACTAGATTTTTTTCGTCCCACAGTGATAGGAATCACCACCCCCGGAAAGAGCACTGTGTTTCGAATGGGAAGTATAGGTAATTTGTCGGGCAGCACCTCCGGCTCATCATCACCCTCGTCGTCGGTGACTAGCTGGATCAAGTCGTCGGTTTCGTCTTCGTCTATCGAAGAAATAAAAATACTGTCGATCAAGTTGTTGGGATTCATCATATACACTAGTGCCAGAATGACACGATTGGGCTGATTTTGTTTCAAATTTATCGAGATTGGTATAGGGCAAGGGCTATGCCACCTTTAAGAAGCCGATTTCTGGCTGTGCAAATGAGCGCTTTAGCGCTTCGCAGTAAGATACCGTGTGAAATTGAGCGAAACCTTACAAGTAGCGGAAGGTAGCCCGCTTTTTGTTGATTGTCAGTCAATTAGGCAACCGTATGCTACGATACGTTCTACTTTTCGGCAGCCTATGGGTGAGTACGCTTGCCCTTGGCCAAGTGAAACCAGCGCAAAGCGCGTTTACGCTTCAGGATACTGCCAAAACCGCAGTTTCGCCGAAGGTATACGCGCTCCTCACGTTTCCCAACCTCAACCGGTCGGCGTACTACCGCGACACCAAAGCGTTTTCCAACTTGCAAAAGCTGGCCCGCCGCTCCGATACCGAAGCTTTGTATCCGCCCCTTTTTGCCTACGTGCAGCAGTTTGGCGTAAAAAACTTTGTGGAGGAAAGCGGTCTGCTCTGGAAATTAGCCAAACTAGAAGAAGAACAGGGCGATACCACCGCTGCCGTGGCGATGTACAAACTCCTACTGAAGCACCATCCGCAGGGAATGGAAGCCCAGGAAGCGCGGCAGTTGCTACAAGATTTTGGAGAAGAACAAAAGGAAGACTACGTACCGCTCGAGTACTACTACGAACTAGTAGAATTTCGGAAAGAAATCGATACCCTCCGCCCTCCCCGCGGGGTGTATCTGAACATGGGCGACGGTATAAATTCCTCAGAAAACGACTACGGACCAACCCTCAGTGCCAGTAGTGATGTTTTACTCTTCACCTCCAAGCGACACAAGCGCTCACAGGGATTAAAAGAAGTAGATAATGAAGATTTGATGGTGAGCTACCGACAGGACGATGACTGGTCATTGGCGGAACCGCTTGCGGGTATCAACTCCCCCTACAACGAAGGGTCAGCGTGCCTGAGTCCTGATGGCAACACGCTGTTTTTTGCGCGCTGCAACGCACCCGACGGTTCGGGCAGCTGCGACCTGTACGTTTCAGTGCGGCAAGAGGGCAAGCCGTGGAGCCCGCCCCGCAATCTAGGACCACACATCAACAGTGCATCGTGGGATTCGCACCCCTCGTTGTCACGCACTGGCGACACGCTGTTCTTTGCCTCGGACCGGCTGGGAGGCTTCGGGCTATCTGACATCTACTACACCCATCAGAACACGAAAGGACAGTGGGAACGCCCAAAAAACATTGGACCACTTATAAATACCCGCGGCAGTGAAGTAAGTCCGTTCTTCCATCCCGAGTACAACGTCTTGTACTTTAGTTCCGACGGGCACCTTCTAAATTTTGGTGAATATGATATCTATAAGTCATACCGCTATCGTTCTATCTGGAATGAACCTAAAAACATAGGTCCGCTAGTGAACGGCGTCGGCAGCGAATTTTACTTTGCTATTGACGCTCAGTCACAGAACCTATATTATGCCCGTTCGGTAGAGAACCAGATGGGCAATCTTGATCTGTATTCGTTTCCCCTGCCGATGGAAGCCAAACCTACGGCCACCATTAATCTAGATGGTTCGTTGGTTAATAGCGAAACGGGCGAACCCTTCCGCAGTGGAATTGTGTCTATCATCGATCTGGATAACGGGGTGGAGGTAGCGCCCAAATCATTGCGCGGTGATGGCACCTTCGCCTTCCAACTCATCAACAACAACCGTTACCTGATCATTATTCAGGGGGAAGAGTTTTTTCGGTTAGAAGAAGTTTTTTTCTTAACCGGTGATCGGACATTCAATTTTGAGACTATGCCGATTTCTAGTCGCATACAATTCAGTAACATGGAGTTTGATAATGGGAAGTCGGAGATCAAACCCGAGATGTACGCCGATTTGGATAAAATTAGCAATTTCCTAATGGATAACCCTAGCATTCAGCTTCACATCGAGGGGCATACCGATTCTGATGGTAATCCCGAGCTAAACCGCAAGCTCTCACAATCGCGGGCGGATGCCATTCGAACCTATCTGATTGATTTTGGTAACGTGGCTGCGGACCGGATTCGGGCCACCGGCTACGGCAGTAGTAAACCCATTGTAGATGAAGCAACAGCGGCTGACAAGAAGCTCAACCGCCGGGTGGAGTTCAAAATTGAGAAGAAGTGAGCTATTAGCTGCTAGCAGCTGGATGACTGATGAAAACGGTCAGAGATGCTTGACATTGCGACTAATGGTTTTCTCGAACGGTTCTGTCTATCTTACTGCCAGAGGTTGTCCGGTTCTCTTAAACCGTCTTATGATCAGTGGTGCGATTGTATTCATAACCCTCGGCTTTGCTTAAAATTTGAGCCAGATTACTCAACAGCACTCCGTAGATTACCTTCGAGGCAACATCCGCCACCGTGTAGGTCATTTGCCGGGCAACCACTCCCGTTTCGTTATAAAATGCTCCCTCGATACCTAAAAGGTGAGGCATCAGGTAAGCACCGGGATACAAAAACCAAGAGAAAAGAAACAGCCACCAGATACTATTTAGCACCTTTTGCCCGGCCAAGGGTATGCCTTCTTTACCTTCATCAATCACCTTTTTCATTACCCAAAGAATGTGGAAAAAGAAAATGGTAGAAATGGCACCCCACACCGCAAAGGCTACCAAGTCAGTTACTTCGTAAAACTGCCCAATGTAACCGGTAATCACCATTAGGGAACCCGAAAACCAAAACTGGTTGCGAACACTGGTAAAGCTACTCTTTGTCAAAGTTACTACAAATAGAATCTGCAGTAATAACATAGGAACATCAATCAACCAGTTCAGGTAGCGGTAGCCGTTGTTGAAGAGATCTTTTCCTTCTGCTAAGAAGTAGCGTCCCCGTACGGAGTCAAAAGCAAATGCTTCCACCCAATTTTGTGCCTGTACGTACAGCAACAATGCCGCTGACACCATCACCACCCCTGACAGCACTGAAGAAAGTTGGTACTTAGGGGCTGAACTCTTGATGGTAAGTACAAAATAGAGTAAGGCAGCAAACATGACAGAGTAGCCCAGGGTAAGGACATGGGCGGTCATCTGATAGGCCATCTCAGAGTAGCCTTGCTCTAAACCGATGTAATTCTCAAAAGTAGCATTTCCTAGCTGTTCCATAAAAAGTGGTTTGGTCGGGATTGAATATACTCCTATTAATGTATTCCTGCCACTTTTGTTTGCAGACCACTGAACTAAACTGGTATTATGCCTGGGGCCGGTCACAAGCATGATTAACTTTAAAATAACACCTTGAAAAGGTCGTTAAAAACGGCAAACACCATCAAGGATAATAGCAGCACCATGCCTACTTTTTGGGCACCCTCTAAAAATTTGTCCGAAGGCTTGCGGCCCGATACCATCTCGTAGGTGAGGAAAACCACGTGTCCGCCGTCCAGGGCCGGGATAGGCAAAAAGTTCATAAAGGCCAACACCATCGATAGCAAGCCGGTGATACGCCAGAAGCGTAGCCAGTCCCACTCTCCACCGAAGATCTGAGCGATGCCAATGGGTCCGCTAATAGATTTGGAAGCCGACATCTCGCCGGTAAATATCTTGCCCAGTGCCCGGATGTTAAGCCATACCACGTCAAAAGCAGCTTCGGCCCCTTTTGGTAAAGATTCGGCCAAATTATACTTAGTACGGGCAATGGGCACGTCCCACTGCGCGTAAAATCCGAGTTTGCCATCTTCATCAACATTCACGGCTAGCGTGCGAGGCGTGTTCACTACTGACTCGGCCCCCTGTTTCTCAGAAACAACTTCTATTGCTACTTCGCCTCCGGCATTCTCTTTTACAACCGACTCAAATTCATCGTAATACGCTACTGGCTCGCCATTAATGCTCAGCACGCGGTCTCCTCCACGAAGGCCACCCGCTTCGGCATTACTTCCTTCAATTACCTCTCCTACCGAAAAAGGACGGCGGATATCAATGTATTGGTTGGCCGCGTCCTTATCAGAAAACTTATCTAAAAAACCACGGGGAATAGGAACGTTAACGGTTTCACCATTGCGAGAAATTGTGTAGTACCCATTGCTTCCCAGCAGCACATCGGGACTATACAGATCGCTGAACTTTTCGTAGGGCTGACCGTTTACCTCCTCTACTTTATCACCGGTACGTAGTCCTATTTCCTGACCTAGATCGTAGGCCACAATACCGTTTTTCATCACCGCTTCGCGGGGCACGTAGGTGTCGCCGTAACGGTAGGTCAAGAAGACAAAGATGACAATCCCAGTGATCACGTTGACAATGATCCCTCCCATCATCACGATGAGCCGCTGCCAGGCAGGCTTAGAGCGAAACTCCCAAGGTTCAGGCTCTTCCGACAGCTTTTTAGTATCTAGCGATTCGTCCACCATTCCTGATATCTTTACAAATCCGCCCAGCGGAATAGCGCCCAGATTGTACTCAGTTTCTCCGAAACGAAATCCGATAATCTTCGGGGGAAACCCGATGTAGTATTGCTCCACCCGCATGCCAAACATTTTGGCCGTGAGCAGGTGACCCAGCTCGTGCAATCCCACCAAAAGTGACAGTCCCAGCAGAAGCTGCGCTGTCATAATAAGTCCTTCCATCTATTTTTCCGTTGAGGTTTAGTGCCCGATGAACGATTGAGCGTTATCTAAATTCCTTAAGCAATTCCAGTGCCTTGCTTCTGGTTTCTTTGTTGGTAGCGACGTAATCATCGTAATTTGGTTGGCGAATGTACGGCATTTTTTCCATACAGTGTTCCACGAGCGTCGACATGTCCAGAAAACCAATATTGCCTCGCAAAAATTCAGATACGGCCACCTCATTCGCAGCATTTAGTACGCAGGGCACGTTTCCGCCCTGGCGCATTGCCTCGTAGGCCAGCGATAGGTTTCGAAATGTATCAGTATCCGGATGTTCAAAAGTGAGTTCAGGATAGTCTAAAAAGTTGAAGCGGGGCAGCGAATTGGTCAAACGCTGGGGATAGCTCAGGGCGAACTGAATAGGAACGCGCATATCGGGCAACCCCAACTGAGCTTTGAGTGAACTGTCTTCAAATTGCACCAGCGAGTGGATGATGGACTGGGGATGAACCACCACTTCGATTTGTTCAGCGGTGAGCCCGAACAACCACTGGGCTTCAATCACCTCCAGCCCCTTATTCATCAGCGACGCGGAGTCGATGGTCACCTTGGCACCCATCTCCCAATTGGGATGTTTTAGCGCCTGCTCCTTCGTAACGCCCTTCAGGTACGCTTGATCCTTCCCCCGAAAGGGGCCGCCCGAAGCGGTCAGGATAATTTTTTCTATCGGATTATGAAACTCCCCCACCAGACACTGAAAAATCGCCGAGTGCTCAGAATCTACCGGAAAAATACGCACCCCGTTTTTCTTAGCAAGCTGCGTGATGAGGGCACCGGCTACTACCAGCGTCTCCTTATTGGCCAGGGCAATAGTTTTCCGCGCCTCAATGGCCCGGATGGTAGGTAATAGTCCAGAGTAACCTACTGTGGCCGTAAGCACCAGATCAATGGTGTCCATGGTAACCACCTCAGCCAATGCCGCGGCACCCGTGTAGACTTTGATATCGAGCGGGTCAAGTGCTTCCTGTACCATGGCGTAGTTCGTCTCCTCAACGATCACCACAGCGTTGGGTCGAAACTCCTGACTCTGTCGGATTAGTAGCGCAGCGTTACGGTGGGCGGTGAGCACCTCTATAGTAAATTTTTGGGGATGACTTCGCACCACTTCAAGCGCTTGGGTGCCAATGGAACCGGTGGCTCCAATGATGGCCAGACGTCGGGGGGGGGCATCTTTGGGTATATCGCTCACGCCGTTGGGGTTGGGTATGGCGCTAATATAGGAAGTTGGCGGTAATTAAACGTAGTATCCGGCGAAGACCTACGGGCGTGCCATTTTAACCGAGAACGAACGCAATGTCAAGCGAACATGCCTTACTTTTAAATGCAAATAATAACTAGCAGTACGACCACAACGCAGATTATTCATGGCCAAGATTAAATACCACTATGACCCCGACACCTGCCGGTACGAACGCGTACGAGTAACAAAATGGGCGGTGGTTCTAGACGCTATTCTTTCGCTCTCGATGGTGCTCATTGCCGCCTTGGGAGTGGCACTAATTTACACAACCTACTTCGACTCACCCCGAGAAACTAGTTTCCGTCGGGATAGTCAGAAGTTACTCTTTCGTTACGAAATTCTAAACAAAGAACTACACGCCATTCAAGAAGTGCTGGCCGGTTTACAAGACCGCGACGATCATATCTACCGGATTATCTATGAACAAGACCCTATTCCGCAGTCGATCCGTAACGCAGGGATTGGTGGCTCAGAACGCTACCAGGACTTGGCAAATAAAGATTTAGAACACAAAGATTATCTGCTCAATACGCTATCCACGTTCGACCAATTGAAGCGTCAGATGTACATACAGACTAAATCGCACGATGAACTGTTTAGTTTGGCCCGCAACCAGCATTTACTGCTGGCCTCCATGCCGGCGATCACCCCAATTCCCCTACAGCAGTCGTATCTTTCGTCGGGCTTTGGATTGCGTTATCACCCAATCTATAAAGTAAGGAAGATGCACACGGGCATCGACTTTGGGGCGGGGGTTGGCACGCCAATCTATGCCACCGGGGCGGGCAAGGTTACCAAAGTATCTACTAGCTTCTATGGCTACGGCAAACAAGTGGAAATTGACCATGGTTTCGGGCTGAAGACGAAATACGCCCATCTCTCTGAGTTCAACGTAAAGATGGGACAGCGGGTCAAAAGAGGGGAGCTGATTGCCTACAGTGGTAACACCGGGACATCATCGGGACCCCATCTGCACTACGAAGTGCATAAGAACCATAAGAAAGTGAATCCTATTCACTACTTCTACCAAGACATTAGTGAATCGGAATACGAAAAGCTGGTAGAATTAGCTTCGGTAGAAAATGAGTCGATGTAGCGTGCTATTGTCCCAGCATACGATAGAAAGCTTTCCGGTATAACTCTGGGCGAGCCTCCTGCTTCAGTTTATAAGTGATTACCGGTATGTTATCGTAAGCTTGAGAAGGCATCTTTTGAAACTGCATTCCCCCTACCTCCTGAACCAAGCCAAAGTGGATAAAGTGTTCGTCGGCAAACTTAGCAAGTTCACTAAGTGCTTTAGATTTCTCGGGCAAAGCGAAGTATATTTCCCGTACTCTATGCCTTATACAGTACTTCTTTAGCGCACTCAGATCTCCTTTAATCAGCGAGCCTTGCTGATCATTGTCAAAGAAGCCTAAAAAGCGATAGCCAAAGGTTTTGTTCTTTTTAAGATACCGGAAAACGCTTCGGCCCGCCGGGGTATAACCCACCACCACGTAGGAAATTCTGTTGGCCTTTAGGTTCCTGAGATACTTATAAGAAGTCAGTAAAACTATTTTAACGGTCACAGTAAGTAGAAAGGTAAGGAGGTAAGCTTCTACTATAAACAAGCTACTGTAGTAGAAGGCCTGAAATAAGACCAGGTAGAGCAGCAGCAGACAAGCATGAACAACCATCATCTTTACCGTACTCTTCAGAATTTTGTTTACGTACTTGAGATTGCGCGTGTCATAATAGCGGAAGATAAGTGCTAACATCACCCACAGCAAGATCCAAATAGCGTTAAGCGACAAGTAGAAGTCCGGCAAAAGAGCACCCACCGTAAAATTACTCCAGAAAGACAGGTGATAGGCCGTGTAAATACACAGCGCATCAATGACAATCAGAATCACAAAAAAAGTTTTTGAGTAGTGTCCTTTGGAAGATGGTATAGTGTTCATAACGATAAGTCCGGCTAAATAAAAAACAATCAGCAAAAGTAAAGCCAACTGATTAGAATACAAGAAAACAATTTTTTCTTACAAACCACAAAGAATTGAATATTATAAATTCTTTAAGGGATCACGCAGCCGGTCATTAAACTAAAAAAAAAGTGGTTAAGTGTTATGAGATTAGTAAAGCTGTGAAATAATTATATTAAATAACCAGCAAATACTTACGCGAAAATGCCAACTAAAGTTTACAAAACAACTTATTATTTGCCAATACAAAACTTACTAAATATGTTATCTAGCAAGTCATCATTAGTAATTTGACCAGTAATTGCCCCAAGATGGTACAACGCATGCCGAATGTCCTGTGCCAAAAAATCGTGACTAATTCCGCTCCTTAAGCCGTTCAATGTGCTGTCTAGCGCCGCTTGGGTAAGCATCAGGCTACTATGATGACGTACATTCGTAACCACTGTTCCCTCAGCAGAAACCTGGTGCTTGTCCAGAAACTTAGTGAGGCGGTCGCGGAGGCCATCTAGGTTAAGCCTACGCTGGGCCGATATGCATACTATATCACTTCTGTCACCAAGCGCCACCAACCAAGCCGACGAGGCCTGATCTACCTTATTGCCCACAACAATGAACGGTTTGCCTACTTGCAACAACCATTCTTCTTCTTTCCGAAGCAAATCCGGGCTATCGTTCGCCAAGTCAATTATACAGAGTACCACAGCTGCCTGCTGTAACTTTTCGTGCGTTCGCTCCACTCCTAGCGCCTCTACCTGATCCTTGGTTTCACGAATACCTGCCGTATTGATGAAGCGAATTCGGATACCCTCTATGGTGATTTCGTCCTCAATAACATCGCGGGTTGTTCCGGGAATCTCCGACACAATAGCCTTTTCTTCGTTAAGTAGGGCATTAAGCAGGGTTGATTTGCCGACGTTGGGTTTTCCCGCAATCACTACTGGCAAACCATTTTTGATCACGTTGCCCGAAGCAAAGCTAGCGATCAATTCGGCAACGACTTGCTGAATGCCTTCCACCAATTCTTTCAGCTGCCCTCGGTCGGCAAACTCCACATCTTCTTCCGAAAAGTCAAGCTCCAGCTCGATGAGTGAGGCGAAGCGGACGAGTTCCTCACGCAAGCCATTGATCTTTTGCGAAAACCCACCTCGCATCTGATGCAGGGCGGCACGGTGGGCCTGCTGCGATTCGGCAGCAATTAAGTCAGCAACGGCTTCGGCCTGAGCCAGATCAAACCGACCATGCAAAAAAGCGCGCTTGGTGAACTCACCGGGCGTAGCCAATCGTGCTCCTTGAGCGACAAACAGCTGCAAAAGTTGCTGAATGATAAAGGGTGAGCCATGACACGACACCTCAACTACATCTTCTTTGGTAAATGAGTGGGGTTTTTTAAACAACCCCACAACCACCTCGTCGACAATCGTCTCGTTTTGGCGAATGGTGCCGAAGTGCAGCGTGTGAGAGGATTGCTTCGATAGGTCGCTGCCAAAAAAAACTGTATTGACAATGGCAACGGATTTATTGCCCGAGAGTCGGATCACGGCAATTGCACCCTGCCCTGGCGGAGTAGAGAGTGCAACAATAGTATCTTGAGAATGGTGAACCATAAAAAAGGAACATCACATGATGCTCCTTTAGCTTTAACGGGGGAAGGCAAAAAGGTTACTGAGCGTCGTTAAATTGCTCAAGCAACGCTAAAAAGTCATTCGCTCCCCGGTAACCGCTCACCGGTTGGAACTTAGAGAAAGACTGGTCGAAGAACACAATGGTAGGATATCCGGTAACGCGGAAAGCCTGCGCCAGTTCACCTTTAGAATACTCTTTCCCCTTAAAAGTTACCTTGTCTTTGCTATCAGCCTTCAACTTAACGGCGTAAAAGTTTTCGTTCACGTACTTGGCTACCTTTTGGTTGGCGAAAGTAGTTTTGTCCATCTTCTTGCACCAGCCGCACCAATCAGTATAAACATCCATCAGGATTTTCCGGGGCTCTTTTTCCGACAAAGCCTCCGCTTCTTCGATGGTCAGCCAGTTAATAGATTCGGCAGCAGGCCGGGGCGGAACAAAAGCGGTCAAGGCTAAAAACAGCGACAGTACTGCTATACGATTGAGTAGGATATTCATGCTATTTAGTTTATGATACTGTTTTAGTAACGACTAGGTAGTCGAAATAATTCTATTGTTCCGGCATCAAAGATTACGCCAGAGGTGTATTTCCAACGATCGGGTGAGAATTTCTGATTGTTTTCCGTAGCGCAGGCTCATCTTAATGAAACCAGCGCTTTGATTACCCCTGACTCGGGAAGCAACCAGCCTTCAAAGGCGCGCACCATGTCTTCCAATGAGCTACGATGGGTAATCCACGGGGTTACGTTGATTTCGCCGGCCTCCATCATTGTAATAATCTGACGAAAATCGGTGGGTAGCGCGTTGCGGCTGGCCAGCAGCGTGAGCTCCTTCTTGTGGAAGTACGGATCGTGAAAACTAAAATCACCTTGAAACAAACCCACAAAGACGACCCGCCCGGCCGAGGCTACGTACTCTAGGGCTTTGCCCATTGATTCTTTACTACCCGTAGCGTTGAGCACCACCGTAGGCAAATCTCCGCCAAAGTGGCTTCTCAACTGATCCAAAACGTTTTCGCTACTCGCCACGACCGTTCCCGCCACCTCAACGAGCGACGCACCAACCGCCATTTGGTCTTCGTTAATATCCATAAGCAGCGTGCGAGCACCCGTAGCCACCGCAAAGCGAGCGGTTGCCAGTCCGATGGGTCCCGCGCCCACTACCAGCACCAGGTCACTGGCTTGCACGGCTGCCCGATTCACGGCATGACATCCGATAGCCAGGGGCTCAACCAATGCCAGTTCATCGTAGCTCAGTTGCGATGAGGGATGCAAATTACGAGCGGGCAAAGTCAAGTACTCGCGCATCCCACCGTCCTGATGCACCCCCACTACCGAGATGTTCTCACCACAATTGGTAAAGCCACGCCGCACCGCCTGGTCGGGCCGCTTATTGAGATACGGTTCTACCGAACAGCGGTGTCCTACTAGGTCCTTGCTTACTTCCGAACATACATCCACTACCTCAACCCCCAGTTCGTGGCCCAGCACACGGGGGTACGAAAAAAACGGCTGTTGCCCTCGGTAGGCGTGATAATCTGTGCCGCAAATACCAACGCGGTACACCTTCACCCGAACTTCCTGCGGCTCCAGTGCTTCCTTCAGTTCGGTTTCGGCATACTCGAAGCAACCGGGTTCCTTAAGAATGAGTGTCTTCATGAGTAGTAAAAGTACAAACTGTCGCTTACTTTCGTCAGATTGCTACCGTATTAATGCTAACCAACTGATCTCTTTTGCTAGTTGTACTCGTTCCGGATAAGTTCAAAGGCTCGCTCACTGCGGCCGAAGTCTGTCAGACCGTGGCGCAAGGTATAAAACGTTTCGATCCGAAAATTCGGGTGCAAAGTATACCACTGGCCGACGGTGGAGAAGGCACCCTCAGTATTTTGATACCGCTGCTGAAGTTAGACATCGTGTCCACCACGGTACATGATCCGCTGTTTCGTCCGATCACCGCGCATTACGGCGTAAAAGGCGATACTGCTTTCGTGGAGATGGCGGTTGCGTCGGGCCTGCTCTTACTGAATGAGGCTGAGCGTAATCCCATTGACACCACCTCTTTGGGCACCGGTGAGTTAATCCGGCACGCCATTGAGCACGGGGCCCGGAGGGTATACCTGTTTATTGGGGGAAGCGCCACCACTGACGCAGGCGTTGGCGTGGCGCGGGCTCTGGGCTATCGTTTTTCAGACGTACAAGGACGAGAATTACTCCCGGTAGGTAACAACCTCATCCGGATAGATCAAATTGATACAGATCAAGTCTTGCCGGGTCTTGCTGATACAGAAATCTTAGTGGTAAGTGATGTAAACAACCCGCTGTATGGCCCACAGGGTGCAGCCAAGGTATACGCTCCGCAGAAGGGGGCAGACGCCACAGCCGTGGACTTGTTGGATCGGGGACTTATGCATGTTGCTGACAAAATGCAGGCTTTTATGAACAGTGACGTGCGAGACATGCCGGGATCGGGTGCTGCGGGGGGAATTGGAGCGGGTGCGGTGGCTTTTCTGGGTGCGCAGCTGCTTCCCGGCATTGATACTATTATGGATTTATGCCAAGCGCATCAGGCCATCGCGGGAGCCGATTTGGTAATGAGCGGAGAAGGAAAGGTCGATGCGCAAACCCTGCACGGCAAAGTGGTGAAGGGGGTAGGTGACGTATGCCGACAGTACGGAGTGCCCCTCAACGTGATCTGCGGCACGTTGGATGCCAGTGCAGCGGAGCTGCAGCAGTTAAACGTGCAGCGTGCCTACGCGGTGAAAGAGGGGTCCATGTCCTTGGCCGAAGCACTGTTGCATACTGCAACCAGGGTAGAGGAGCTGGCCTACCGTATGGCAGCTGATTTTTTCTCCGATTGAGGGAGAAAGTTTACCCTTTTTCTTACATCAGCAACTTTCCGCCCCAAGAAAGCCTACCTTTGCGCCTTCGTTCAGGAATTACCTTCCGCTAACCTCCAGTTTCCTTTCTGCTCGCTATGAAGAAGTACCTCAATCTATTCGATCTAACGCAAAAGGTCGATTATAAAACCGAAGTGTTGTCGGGCCTCACGGTGGCACTGGCACTGGTGCCTGAAGCAGTAGCTTTTGCCCTCATTGCTGGCCTGTCGCCCCTTACCGGACTCTACGCGGCATTCGTGATGGGTCTGGTGACAGCGGTGCTGGGGGGACGGCCCGGTATGATTTCCGGGGCGACCGGGGCGGTGGCGGTGGTGATCGTTTCACTGGCGCAATCGCACGGAGTAGAATACGTGTTTGCCACCGTGGTACTGGCGGGGGCGCTACAAATCAGCGCCGGCTTTCTGCGACTCGGCAAGCTAATGCGCCTGGTGCCCCACCCGGTGATCTTTGGCTTCGTGAACGGATTGGCCATCATCATTTTTATGTCGCAGCTCAATCAGTTTAAAACTCCCGAAGGACAGTGGCTCACCGGTTCGCCTCTCTACATTCTTCTGGCGCTGGTGGGTGCTACCATGCTCATCATTTGGGGGCTACCCAAAATCAGCCGAGCCATTCCCGCCTCTTTAGTGGCCATCTTAACTATTTTCGGATTGGTGGTGGGGTTTGGCATCGACACCCGTACGGTGGGTGATATTGCCTCTATCCAGGGACGGTTTCCGCCGTTTCATCTGCCCGCGGTGCCCTTACAGTTTGAAACCCTCGTCATTATCTTCCCCTACGCCGCTATTGTGGCCGGAGTTGGCCTGATCGAGAGCTTACTTACTCTTAACATCGTGGATGAGATCACGGAAACACGTGGACGCGGCAACAAAGAAGCGGTGGCCCAGGGCATTGCCAACATGTTGTCAGGAGTATTCTCAGGGATGGGTGGCTGCGCGATGCTCGGCCAAAGCCTGATCAACGTATCAAATGGCGCCCGCGCGCGCTTGTCGGGTATTGTGGCGGCGGTGATGCTGCTGGTGTTCATTATGTTTG
The DNA here is from genome assembly GCA_963761785.1 of uncultured Cytophagales bacterium. Lineage (GTDB taxonomy): Bacteria > Bacteroidota > Bacteroidia > Cytophagales > Cyclobacteriaceae > Tunicatimonas. The sequence continues at coordinate 57,415 of CAVXII010000007.1, read as the reverse complement.
GAGCTAGCCTCATCGAGCGGCTTCCAATGGCAGCCCTTACCGGCCTGATGATTATGGTAGCTATTGGCACCTTTGAGTGGGCTAGCCTGCGCACCGTTAATCGCATGCCTCACTCGGATATTTTAGTGATGGTGCTCGTCACGTTGGTTACTATCTTCCTGCACAACCTAGCGCTGGCGGTGCTGGTGGGGGTAATCATCTCGGCGCTGGTGTTTGCCTGGGACAATGCCAAGCGCATTCGCGCCCGCAAGCACGTGGACGAACAAGGGGTGAAGCACTACGAAATCTACGGCCCGCTCTTCTTCGGATCGGTGATCGCCTTCAATGACAAGTTTGATGTGTTTGGCGATCCTGATGAAGTGGTCATCGACTTCGCCGAGAGCCGGGTGGTGGACATGTCCGCCATTGAGGCGCTGAACAAGATCACCGAGCGCTACCAGCGCGTGGGCAAGCGGGTGCATCTCAAGCACTTAAGTCCCGACTGCCGCAAACTGCTTAAAAACGCCGAATCGATCATCGACATCAACGTGTTAGAAGATCCGACCTATAAGTTAGTGGTGGATTAGCTTGCTTTATCCTGCACAATCCGTACAGTGACCAACAGTTGCCCTACGTGCCGCATCGTGTGTTCGGCAGCATGAAATAGTAAGCCCAGCACGGTGGAGGGCAACTCAGACCGACCAACGCCGCGGGCGTCTGTCAAAGTTGCTTCCGAAGTCCTTTGCAATTGCTGAATCGCCATTTCTATCTGGCGATCGAAAGCGCGTACCAAGTCTCCGGCCGTCTCCTCGGTTTGCCCTTCGTTTTGTAGCGCAATAAGTTGGGTATTACTCAGGGCTTCTCCGCGGGCGTAGGTGAAAAGCCGATCCAGCACTCCGCGCAGGTGTTGCAAATGGAACCCTACTGATGCCACATCCGCTGGTTGGTCGTTGAGCAACGCGTCAGGAAAATCACGCAGGTAAGCGTTCACTTCTTCCTGGGCTTGTCGCAGGGCGTGCGCCACTGGCTGCAACTGAGCGGGCACCCCGTTGATAGATCCGCGTAACCAAACTTCTTCTAGCTTATTTTCGGACACTGTTTATTCAAGAGAAGGTAACTGCTTTTCAATAGCGGGACGCTGGCTTTCGTACTGTTCAGGTAATTTTAACGACTGTCCCAGCGTTTCGAGCGGCTCGTCGCGGGTGAACCCTGGCGGATCAGTAGCTATCTCAAACAGCACTCCACCCGGCTCCCGAAAGTAGATCGCCATAAAATAATCACGGTCAATGGGTGGGGTTACATTCAAGCCACGAGACAGCAGTTTCTCCCGATACTCTAGTTGCGTTTCGTTGTCGGGCACCCGAAAGGCCACGTGGTGCACCGACCCGCCCGCCACATGGCCGCGCTGCCCGGCGGGCAAATCTACCAGATCCACCACCGACGCTTCATGACCGTCTGCTGAAACATAACGACGACGATTCACCACCTCCTCAGTGAGCGTGTAACCGAACACCTCGGTCAGAATGTCGGCGGTGTGCCGGTGGCCCACCAGCGAAAGCGTAACCCCCTGAAAACCCCGGACGGCATGCTCATCCCCTACCCCACCCTCAGTGTAGTGCGCGCGCGAATCATCGCGGGCCACCAGTTCTAGTTTTAGACCGTCGGGATCGATCAGGGTCAGGTATTCTTCGTCGAAGCGACGCGCGGGTTTGTTGTAGATGATGTTTTCCTGCGCCAGGCGTTCCTGCCAAAATCCCAGTGAGTCGGACGGAACGGAAAATGACGTCTCGGTTACTTGTCCGCTGCCGCGGCGCCCGGCGGTGATGCCCTCCCAGGGGAAGAAGGTAAGAATGGTGCCAGGATCGCCGGTTTCGTTGCCGAAGTAGAAGTGGTAGGTGCCAGGGTCGTCGAAGTTCACGGTTTTCTTCACCAGGCGCAGTCCGAGCACGCGGGTATAGAAGTCCAGGTTGCGCTTCGCAGCTCCCGCAATAGCGGTTACGTGATGGATTCCTTGAATGGGGTTGGGCATGGGTATTGGCTAGTTTTTCAGGTAACAGACTGTTTGAGATTACTCAAGATTAATACAAAGTTCTTCTAATTACCAAATCAAAATTTGTTATGACTTTGAACGTCATTCCGGAGCGAGCGTAGCGCCGGGCGCCCGGAACCTCCCGCTACGAAGACGAAAAGTAAATCATTTTAAGACATATTCTTCTCGCTGTAGCGGGGGATTCCAGACATTTTCTTCCGCTACGCTACAGAAAATTCTGGAATGACGGTTTGGATTTTGTTTTAAACAAATACTATAAAGCAGTACTTGAATGCTACTTTACATTCAGCAACGCACTAGCCCGCTGAAGTTCATCTTCATTAATAGTGTGACCCAGGCCGGGGTAGATCTTCTTTGTCACGGTGGCTCCCATCTGTCGCAAAATCACCTCCGACTCGTCGATGCGGGCCTCGGGAACGTGCGGGTCGTGGTCGCTGGAGCCAATGAAGATGGGCGTACCGGCGAATTCACCCTTGTAATTGGAGACGTCTACCGTGTCGCCCAACAGCCCGCCGGTAAGGGCAATAACACCGCCGTAGCGCTTGGCATGGCGGGCGGTGTATTCTAGAGATAAGCAGGCTCCTTGCGAGAAGCCCAAGAAATAGATCTGCTCGGCAGCGAAGCCCAGTCCGCTCACGTTATCGACTAACTCACTCACCCCCGACAGACTTAGAGAAAGCTGCGGCTCGTTCTGCGCCAGCGGCATCAAAAAGCTATGCGGGTACCAGGTGTTCCGAATCGCTTGCGGAGTCAGACAGGCAAAGCCCGGCGCGTCCAGTTCCTGCGCCAGACGAACGAACGAAGTGGCGCGGTCGCCGCGGCCGTGTAGCATAATCAGCACTTTCTTGGCCTGCTTCAGCGGCACTCCCGCCGCGGCTACGGGTTCGTTATGAATGATCATAGCCTAATCGTATCGGTATACTTTGTCTAGGTGGTCGGCCCGGTTGACGGTCAACCCCAGGTTGGTGATGCAGCCGGTCTCGATGTTGAACACCCAGCCGTGCACGTAAGGAAACTCTTTTTCCTGCTTCCACTCTTCCTGAATAAAGGCCAGTTTGGCCACGTTGCCCACCTGCTCGGCCACGTTAAGTTCGACAAACCTACGCTCGCGCGCTTTCTGATCGGCAATTCCATCCAGCTCCTGCTTGTTGATCTTGTAAATGTCCTTAATGTGCGACAGCCAGTTGTTGAGCAGTCCGTAGGAGGTGTTGCCCATGGCGGCCTTGATGCCCCCGCAACCGTAGTGTCCGCAGATAATGATGTGCTTCACCTTGAGGTTCTTCACCGCATAGTTCACCACGCTGAGCAAATTATAGTCGGTGTGGATAACCAGGTTGGCCACGTTGCGCTGCACGAAGATCGAGCCCGGCAGCGAATTGGTAATCTCTTCGGCAGGCACCCGGCTGTCGGCGCAACCGATCCACAAAAACTGCGGGTGCTGCCCCTCGGCCATGTCGTCGAAGAGGTCGGGAGCCTTTTTCTGGATGTCCTTGACCCAGATTTCATTGCCTTCTAGAAGTTCTTTAAACGTGTTCATCGTCCTGTTAGGTTAGGGTGGCTAATAAAGGTTGGGAGCGTGAGGGTACCACGCCAAGAACAACCACGGTGAGTCAAGGTAGGAAAGATACCTCACTATTGAAAGTTTGCCGATCGCCGATCGCGGTTTTTCGATGTAGAAGTGGGGGAAGGCTGTATCACGATTCTGCAAATCTAACGTTCACAATGAAAATATTTAAACCAGAATCCGCATCTTTGCGTCTGACTAACCAAAACAAAACCGTTTTACAATGCAAAAAATTACCGTAGCGAAAGGCGATGGCATCGGCCCTGAGATCATGAGCGCCACCCTCAACATTCTGAAGGCCGCCGAAGCCGACATTGAGGTAGACGAAATTCAAGTAGGCGAACAGGTCTACCTGTCGGGCAACACCAGCGGCATCAGCTCTGACGCCTGGGACAGCATCCGGCGCAACAAAATATTTCTGAAAGCACCGATCACCACTCCCCAGGGCGGAGGCTACAAAAGCCTGAACGTAACCATGCGTAAGGCACTCGGGCTCTACGCCAACGTGCGCCCCTGTAAAAGCTTTCACCCGTTTGTGGACACCAAGTTCCCGGACATGGACGTGGTGGTGATTCGAGAAAACGAAGAAGACTTGTATGCGGGTATCGAGCACCAGCAAACCGACGAGGTGGTGCAGTGCCTCAAGCTGATCTCACGCCCCGGCTGCGAAAAAATTGTACGATACGCCTTCGAGTACGCCCGCCAGTACCAACGCAAACGCGTGAGTTGCTTCACCAAGGACAACATCATGAAGCAGACCGACGGACTGTTTCACCAGGTGTTCAACGAAATTGCTAAAGATTATCCCAGCATTGAGAATGACCACTGGATCATTGACATCGGGGCCGCCCGGGTGGCCGACACTCCCGAAGATTTTGATGTGATCGTAACCGGCAACCTGTACGGCGACATCTTGTCGGACATCACCGCCCAGCTCACCGGTTCGGTAGGACTGGGTGGCTCAGCCAACATTGGTGAACAGTGTGCTATGTTCGAGGCCATCCATGGTTCGGCCCCCACCATTGCCGGTCAAAACATCGCCAACCCGTCGGGACTGCTGCGGGCCGCGGTGATGATGCTTACCCACATCGGACAGCCCGAGGTGGCCGAGCGGATCAAAAACGCCTGGCTCTGCACCCTGGAAGACGGCGTGCACACGGTAGACATCTACAAGGAGGGCATTAGTAAGCAAAAGGTGGGCACCAAGGAGTTTGCGGAGGCCGTGGTTGGCAACCTGGGTAAGAAGCCCGAATCGGTCGGCGCGGTAGAGTATGCCAAAGATGTTGCGCTGCAGCTTCCTGCCTACCAGCGCCGTCCACCGGCCAAGAAAACCCTGCAGGGAGTGGACGTGTTCGTTGACTGGAAGGGCAAAAACCCCGACGAACTGGCGGTGGTATTGCAGCGACTAAGCGATGAGCTACCGCTGGTGATGATCACCAACCGGGGCGTAAAGGTGTGGCCCGAGGGCTTTGAAGAAACCTTCTGCACCGACCACTGGCGATGTCGCTACCAGGGTGAGGAAGGCTCGGACCTGTCGCCGCAGGTAATCGTAGACCTGCTGAGCAAAGCCGTGCAAGAAAAGGTAGACGTGATCAAGACCGAAAATCTGTACGCCTTTGATGGCAAACGTGGCTTCTCCCTGGGACAGGGGCAGTAGCTAACAACCGCCGGGAATGTGTTCATCTGCGGCCCCGGCTGTATAAACAATGAAACCAGGAAGGCTACAATTGAAACGCTTGACAACATTCAGTGAGGTGACGCTAAACCATCAGAATGCTGAGCTTCCTTTTCCCTTTGATCTTTATCTTATTCGGAATCAAAAGCCTGAAAAGCAGTCCCAGACCAATCAATGAACCGGAGATTACTAATGTTTCTTCGTTCAATTCCCGGTTGTTGATGGTATCCACCACCAGATAGCCAGCGCCTACCATGATCGCCAGTTGGGACGGTTTATACCGAAGCCACCAACGGGTCTGGTCATCAATATGCAGCGCTACGATTTGATTTACGGGCACGCTATAACCCCGAAACACGATGAGGCTATCTTCCAAGGCTAGGATTCTTTCGGTTCTTCTTGATCGCTTGTTAGGTAGGTAGAAGGTGAGTTCGTCGCCCACTCGATAGTAAGCATTCTTGTTTTGGTTAGGCATCTCAAGCGCCAAAACTCGGTGCTGCGCCGATGCACTGTAGGTCCACTGCAGAAGGGCAAATGTAACAAGTAGGATTCTCATTGTTCGTTGCCTTAGTACAGCTTTTAAACACACAAGCCTAAAGGGAGGTAGTCTGTTGAGCTGTTTAGAACTCGATTTAATTTCAGTAGCGGACAAAAACGGACTCAAGACAATGGGGTAGCGTTTCTAAACAGCCTGGCGAAATTAACATTCAGCGGTTCACTACCCGAGGGTCAGTAACTCTGGAAAACAAACCTTGTACCTAACCCCGTATTTTGTTTATACGTTGTTATGCCCAGTACTTTTCTACCTTTGATGGCTCTAGACAAAGTTTTACTAGGTTTTGAAGTGCGAGACTTAATTTTTTCTTTTTTTTAGGAAGGCTTCTGTTTTTGAGGAAAATCGCTCAATACTTTTTTCTCATCTTTTGTCAGGCCTTTTTGATCTCCTATGCAGTCGACGTCAAGTTCTATTTTGTTTTTAACATAATCAATCGTTTTTAAAATATTTGCCAATCAGTTTCAGTGCGGCAGGTTTGTCTCCGAACTTCCAAGTATCAAATGGATGACTTAGGGCAACTAATCCTTCTAGCACTCGCTTCCCCTGGCAGTCGGCTGCATGGCGTTGTCAGCAGTTTAACGTTTCTTCAACTTGTCCATTAGTCCTTTCTCTGTCAGTTTACCAAGCCAAGATTTAATACTACGATTGGTTTGCACGTCTTATTTCTTAATATTCTAACCCCCACTTTGTCATGGCTCGGCTACTCTACGAACGCGTCTCCACCCGAAAACACCTCAGCGCCACCCGCCGCCACATGCGCCTGTGCCGACAGTTTAACGGAACCCAGTTCCTGGTCGACCAGCTACAGTTGCCCTACAATTCGGTGAAAGACAAGCACGCCGCCACCCGCAATAAGCAGGAGCAACGCGAAGATCGCTACGATGACCTACTAATCGCCGACAACCAACTCGACGATCAGGTGCGGCTTGTCTTCCGCCGCTGCGAAGAACATGACCGCGCCACCCCGGCGGCCGCGGTGATGCCCCGGGTGTTTCCCGAAGGCAAATTTGGCCACATCGTCAACATTAGTTTGCAGGAGGAGCCCGACACGGTTGAGCGCCTGGCCCTGCGGATTGAAACCCTGGGCAAAGAACATACGCTGTTTCCGCTGGCGGCCCAGCTACGCAAACAGGTAGCCGCCTCGCGCAAAGCCATCAAGGCCTACGAAGACGTTATCAAGCAGCTAAAGAGCTGCGAAGCCGACGAAGAGATCGCGCAGGCCACCCTGCGCCGCCAGTACGAGAACAACTACCTGGATGCCCGCAAGCAACTGGGAAAAATCCGGGCTGAACGCTTATTTCCTAAGCTAAACAACACCAATCGCAGTACCCAACTGGTGGAAGAAGACGAAAGCGACGAAGAAATGGCGTGACACGCTGCTACCAGACCTTTCGTAGCGTCAAAGTTCGCCCCATCTTGATGGGACAGTAAAACGAAGGTCATGATGGCCTCACCACGGCCTTGCGCTGCGCTTTTGAGCGATGTCAGCGCTTCTCATTCCTTCGTGGTTCGCTTTGGCGCAATGTCATCGGCCTACATTGAATTGTAGGCCGTTTTTTTGAATCAAAAGCGCGCTGCATTGTTTTGGGGGGTCAGACAGCAGCTCGAAAAGCATCTTGCAAAACGTATTGAAACGCTTTACTACTATAAAAGCACTTTGCAAAACTTCTCGACGCGCTTTGGCGCAATAAAAGTAGTCTGCAAAAAACGGCCGATTGCTTTTGCGAAACGCAAAAAAGTAGCGATACGGAGCCACGCCGGGGTCTTCAAAGGGCCTAAACTGCACGATCCTTTTCAGCCGTCCGTAGTCCGGGGGATGAATGGCGAAGCGAAGGTTTACGAACTCGCCGTTGACCTGGTGCCGAACCAGGGATGAGCATCCGTTCGGCTCAAGAAAGGCGTTCCGTAACTCGATCATACCGGTATTGGTATCTCTCATTGCGAGTTCTTCTAATTTTTATTCAACTAGCGCAGGGCTCCCCGCCCTGTGATAATTTATTCGTACCTTCGCATACGATGCCCCAACCCTACTTCCGTATCCTTTTCGTTCCCCTGCTACTCCTACTGTCGCAGTGCACCTCTACTCCCCCGGCCGAGGTCTCGGGGGCATTGTCCGAGCAGGTGGCCGACGCCGAACAACTGCCGGGACGAACCGAATACCTGAACTCTCCCTTCGTAACGGCGGGTGACCGGGTCTATCTGGTCGGTCATCAGAACGGGCAGTTTCCCGACCTGGGCTGGCACGTCACCGGCGAAATGGGCGGACTGTGGGATCATCCCATTAAGTTGCTCGACGGCTTCACCGCCACCGTCTACGAACAAGACCAGGCCTACTGCCTGGCCGCGGCCGACTCGTTCATCAACTACCCCTTCGCCAATCGCCACGTCTACTCCCGGGCGGTGCCGGACGCGCGCGTCAATCGGTTTCAGTTCGCGCCCGATGCGCAGGAGGCCATTGCCATCGAGTATACCCTCACCAACACCACCGACTCGGCGCGTACGCTCACGGTGGAGTTTGCCGCCTACAGCGACCTGCGTCCGGTATGGTTGGGCGAACGCACCGGCATGGTGGATCATCCCGACAGTGCCTACTGGCACGCGGGCGATCAGCGCTGGGTCATCATGGACCGGGGCAACCCCTGGTTTGTCACCTTCGGCTCAACCATGCCGGTGACCGAACACACCCTCACCGAAGGACACTGCTCCTACGATCCGGCCGGGCAGGGCGTCGCCACCACGCTGCGCTTTACCCTGGACGTACCCGCCGAATCGACCGCGCTTCTGCCGATCACCATCGCCGGTTCCTACGTCTCGGAAGAGCGAGCCCAGGCCACCTACGCCTACGTGCAACAAAACGCTGACTCCCTGCTGCGGCACAAGCAAGCCCGCTACCGCGACCTGGCGCAGCAAACCAGGCTCACCGTGCCGGACAAAGACCTGGAACGGGCTTTCCGTTGGGTGAAGTATAACACCGACTGGCTTATCCGCGACGTGCCCGAGCAGGGGCGCGGATTGTCGGCCGGACTGCCTGACTACCCCTGGTGGTTCGGCGTAGACAATGCCTACTCCCTACAGGGAGCGCTGGCCATCGGGCAGTGGGACATTGTCTATAGCACGATTGATCTGGTGCACCGGCTGTCGGAAACCACCAACGGCAACGGCCGGGTGATGCACGAGGCCTCTACCAACGGGGCGGTGTTTAATCCGGGCAACGTGAACGAAACGCCCCAGTTTGCCTCCCTTATCCGGTCGGTGTACCAGTGGACCGGCGACCGCGCCTTTCTTGAAAAGTACTACCCGTTTGTGGTGCAGGGGCTGGACTGGCTATGGGCGGAGAACGACGCCGATGGCAACGGACTGCCCGACGGCTTCGGGATGATGGAAATTCACGGTCTCAACAGCGAGATGATCGACGTGGCGGCCTACTCCCAGCGGGCACTGGTAGATGCGGCCGCCATGGCGCGGGTGCTGGGCGACACCGTGCAGGCCGACGCTTATGAGCAACGGGCTGAGCGCCTGAAACAGATAATTAATACCCAGTTTTGGGTACCGGCCTACAACTCATACGCCGACTTTATCGGCACCACCGAGCAGGCGCAGCATTTGTTGGCCGATGCGTTGGTGCGGGCCGATTCACTCAACAAGCCCTGGGCAGTAGAAGAACTGCGGGCCACCCAGGCCCAACTTACTGCCAAACCGCCTACTGGGAAGCAGGGGTTTGTGCTGCACCACAACTGGGTGGTGAACACGCCGCTGGAGATGGGCATTGCCGACCCAGCCCAGGCGCGGGTGGCGCTGGAAACCGCCCGGCGCTTCATCAACCCCTTCGGCATGTTCGTCACCGGCATCGACCGCGACGCCTCGGCCGGGGAGGACGCCAGTTCGTTTGCCCAAGTCAAGAAAACGTTTTCTTATACCGGGGCGGTGATGACGCTGCCCACCGGGGTGCAGGCCATCGCCGAAAACAACTACGGCCGTCCCGACCGGGCGCTGGACTACCTGCAGCGGATGACCCGCAGCTTTGGCTACGCCCTGCCTGGCTCAATCTACGAAGTATCGCCCGACTACGGCATGATGACGCAGGCCTGGAACGTCTACAGCTATGCCATTCCGGTGGTGCAGCAGTTCTTGGGCATTCGTCCGGAAGCAGGAGAACGGAAGGTGCGTTTGCAGCCGCAACTGCCCTCCGCCTGGGACTCGGCCCGAGTTGAGAACGTGCGCGTCGGTGACAACCACCTGGACGTGGCCATTGAACGCACCCCTGAAAGCTTTCGCTTTGTCCTTGACCAATCGCAGTCCGACTGGATCATCGAGGTGGCGCTTCCGGCGGGGAAGTATCGGCAGTGGCGGGTGAACGGCCAGCCGGTGCGACCGCGTCGCGGAGCAAACTTCGATGTGGTGCAAGTACAGGAAACGTCGGCGGTGGTAGAAGCCACTCCCTGATTTGGTGCTCAAAATATCCCGTGAGGACCATTCATCGTTTTGTCTAAGCTTTGTGGTTAGCGCAAAATTGACGAATATTCGATTTCACCCTCACTACCGTCCGGCATGTTACGCACCTTTCTAACCTCCTTTCTACTTTTCATTAGCTTCGGGGAAGCCCTGTTGGCCCAGTCGCTACGTCCGGCCCCCTTCTTCGTGGACCACGCCGTTCTGCAGCGCGACAAACCTATTACCGTGTTTGGTCAAGCAGCTCCCGGCGCGATTGTTTCCGCTTCGCTCGATGGACAAACCGCCGCGGCCTACACGGATCAGGCAGGAAACTGGAGTGTGACGCTGCCCGCACGTCCGGCCGGAGGGCCCTACGAACTCACCATCACTGACGGCACCGATTCGGTACGCTGCGCCGACGTGCTGCTGGGCGACGTATGGATCGCCTCGGGACAGTCCAACATGCAGTACAAAATGCGGGAAGGGGTGCTGAATATTGATGTTGAGGAGCAGCAGGCGCAGTACCCAGCTATTCGCTATCTGGAGGTCAGTAAGCACCCGGCATCCTCCCCTACCCCCCTGACCGACACACTGCGTTGGCTGGTAAGCACTCCCGACAACGTGGGCGAGTTCTCGGCGGTGGCCTACTTCTTTGCTGCGTCAGTTCACCAGGAAACTAGCGTGCCGATTGGCATTATCGATGCCACCTGGGGCGGCAGCACCATCGAGGCCTGGATGAGTCCCGAAGCGCTGGCGTCCTTGTCTCACCTGCCGGGTCCCGAAGTGCTCGAGGTGCGCTCCGGCAAATATTCTCTGGAAGCCTACAATGCAATCAACGAAGCGAACGCGGCTCAGGCGGTGCGGCTCACCGACAGTTCGTTCGTAGGATTAGAACAGGGAGTAACGCAGCTTTCTTTTCAACGATTCCGACTGGCCGGTGACCAGCCTTCGCGGTTGGAACGCTCCCGACCGGCAGATTTACTGGTTCCGGAAAAGCTTTCAACTTGCCGATTTGCCGGGTGACTCGCTGCGCCTCGATCTCGGACTACCTGGCTCGCAGATGCACGCTTACCTGAACGGAACTCCGGTGCTGCACCAGCGGATTGATCCGGCCGAGGTAACGCTGGCCCCCGAACGATTCAAAAAGGGCAAAAACGAGCTGGTTTTCCGGCTGGCCAACCCCTGGTGGAATCCCTACGTGCTGGCGGGAGAAAAGGCGGCCCTGCGCCGGGAGGATGGATCGGTGCTGGTGCCCCTTGATTCGGGTTGGCGGTTTAGCAATGCGCTAGAGGAAAAAGTGCCCACGTTTTATGATCTACAGCACGTGCCTTCGGGGCTGTACCACGGTATGGTGTCCCCCTTACTCAATCTGGGCATTGCCGGAGTGATTTGGTACCAGGGAGAAAGCAATGGCAACCAGGGCGTAGCGTACCGGCAACTATTTCCGACCATGATCAATGAGTGGCGCATTCAGTTTCGGCAGGGCTATTTTCCGTTCTTGTTTGTGCAACTGGCTAACTTTGGCGAGCCCACCCAAGCGGTGGAAGCCCAGGGTTGGCCCTGGCTGCGGGAGGCGCAGGCGCAGGCGCTGTCTTTGCCCTACACCGGCATGGCCACCGCCATCGACGTGGGAGATGCGTACGACATTCATCCCAAAGACAAGCGCACGGTGGGCGAGCGGCTCGCGCTCAAGGCGTTAGCAATTGCCTACGGAAAGGATACGGTCCACGTTGGCCCTACCTACCAATCGCACCAAATTGTGGGAAACCGGGTGACGGTGGAGCTTGACCATGCCGCCGGGCTGCGAACGCTGGATGGTAGTGCGCCGAAAGGATTTGCCGTGGCCGGTAATAATCGGGTATTTTATCCGGCGAAAGCAGGTTTGAATGGCAACATGATCACCCTAATCAGCGATTCGGTAGCGACGCCGGTGGCGGTGCGCTACGGCTGGGCCAAAAATCCCACCGTCAATCTGTACAATCAGGCTAATCTGCCCGCCATTCCGTTCCGTACCGATGACTGGCCCCCGGCAGCAGAGTAACTCCGGTAGCGCACGCGGCTAACGAATTCCCCGCTCGGGATAGCGGCCCTGCTTGGTGCGGTAGAAGTCCTTTATCTTCTCAATATCAGTATCAATATCGCCGGTGGTATAGATGGCCGGTCCCACGCCCGCCACCTTACTTTTGTAGTCAAGGTGGCCCAGCAGCACCGGCACGTTGGCCCCTTCGGCCACGCGGTAGAACCCGGTTTTCCACTCCGGAGCGTACTGCCGGGTGCCCTCGGGCGTCACCACCATGATCAGTTCTTCGTAGCGGTCAAAGAGCTCGATCATGGTCTGGGTCATGCTTACCTTCTTTCCTTTGCGGTACTCGCGATCAATGGGAATAGCTCCCAGCGGACGCAAAATCAGCCCCATCGGAGAGTTCACCCACTCTTTCTTGATGGTGAACTTCACCGGCAGTTCCAGCAGTTTGAGGGCGGCGAGTGCGTAGACGATGTCCCAGTTACTGGTGTGGGGGGCGGCAATCACCACCGCGCGGCGGATGTTGCGGATCGAGTCGGGGTCAAGCTTCCAACCGGAGACGAAGAAAATCAGACGGGCGAGTAATTTCAGCATTTTGTTGGTTCGGGGTTGATAGTTCTAGGTTCTGAAGACACAAACATAGAACCTAAAACCTGAAACCTATTGAAGTTTAGCCAAGTCCACAAACTGATCGTGCATCGTCTTGGCGTAATCGTAGCCGATTTGGAATATTTCGTCGGCCCGAGCGATGTCAAATACTTTAAAGGTTTTTAGGCCCGGCGGCTCGATGAAGATATCGCAAAACTTACGTCGGGAGTAGGCGTTGGCGTTAATAGTGAGCAAGAAAGTCCGCTCCAGCACGGTGCGGAAGTTTCCGAGTTGAAAGGCATCGTCCACCGGATTACAGTGCGAGCCGATGATTTTATCGCACTTGCCGGTGAGCACCTCGGCCGGAAAGTTGTTGAGCACTCCACCGTCCACAAAGAAGTGACCGTCAACGTCGATAGGATCGAACACCACCGGAATGCAGGTGGAAGCCATCAGTGGGCGAATCAGCGGACCTTCGGTGAAGTAAACGGTTTTTCCGAGTCCCAGGTCGGTGGCCGCCACGATGAGGGGAATGGACAGGGCTTCGAAGGTATCTTCCAGAATATGCTGCCGGTAAAGCAGTTCGGCGCTCTCCATTTTGAGCAGTCCGGAGATACTGATGGCGGGTCGGATCAGTTTAAAAAGTTTGATCTCCCGAACGATGGTTAGGATTTGTTCGGGGGTGTAGCCACTGCCGTACAAGGCCCCGGCAATGGCTCCAGAGCTGCTGCCTGCAATAATGCTGATGGTGATGCCAGCTTCTTCCAGCGCCTTCATCACTCCCAGGTGCGCAATGCCCCGCGATCCTCCCCCCGACAAAACCAGACCAATTTTCATAGCGCTACTTCACCACGCCCATGCGCGTGAACTTGTCGATGCGTTTCTCAATGCGCTTTTCCGGCGAGAGTTTCTTAAGGGAGTTGTAGCTTTTGAGGATCTGCTTTCTTAAGATTTCGGTTTGGTGCATCAGGTCGGTGTGGGCGCCACCCAGAGGTTCTTCAATGATGCCGTCGATGAGCTTAAACTCCAGCATGTCATCAGCCGTGAGTCGGAGCGCTTCGGCGGCCTGCTCTTTATACTCCCAGCTACGCCACAGAATCGACGAGCACGACTCAGGGGAGATCACGGAGTACCAAGTGTTCTCCAGCATATAAACGTGGTCGCCGATGGCGATGCCCAGGGCGCCACCCGAAGCACCTTCGCCGATGATGATACAGATAACGGGTACCTTGAGCATAAACATTTCGCGCAGGTTACGGGCGATGGCTTCGCCTTGTCCGCGCTCTTCGGCCTCAATGCCCGGATAAGCCCCGGGGGTATCGATAAAGGTAACGATAGGTTTGTTAAACTTCTCGGCCAGTTTCATCAGTCGCAGCGCTTTGCGGTAACCCTCGGGATTAGCCATACCGAAGTTACGATCCTGCCGCTGCTTGGTATTGCGGCCTTTCTGCTGCCCGATGAACATAAACGTCTGCTGATCGATCTGTCCGAGTCCGCCCACCATGGCGCGATCGTCGCGCACGGTGCGGTCGCCGTGCAGTTCAATAAAATCGTTGCACAGCCCGAAAACATAGTCGAGGGTGTAGGGGCGCTCGGTGTGGCGCGAGAGTTGCACGCGTTGCCAGCGGGTGAGGTTAGCGAAGGTTTCCCGCTTCAGGGTTTCGATGCGTTCTTCCAGTTTCTGAACGGCTTCCGACACGTCTACTCCACTTTCGGCGGCCATGCTTTGCATGGTTTCCAACTTGTTTTCCAGTTCGACGATGGGCTTTTCAAACTCCAGCAGCATAATAATGAGATTGATCCTAATGAATGGGTAAAACTAAAATAATATACTCAGATAATCTAATCGGAGGGCTAGGGAGGCGGGGACTTCGTTGACCAAAGAATTTTGAACATATCGTTGTAAAAGAAACCAAATGATTCTATGTTTGCACTTCATTCTTGCCTACCCTGCCTCTGTCGGCAGGCAGGTTTGGGAAGGTCCGGTAGTTCAGTTGGTTAGAATGCCTGCCTGTCACGCAGGAGGTCGCGGGTTCGAGTCCCGTCCGGACCGCTTTTACACGACGTAAACCCTTGATTCATAGCGAGTTAAGGGTTTTGTTTTTGGTAATGTAAGCTATGTGTAAGTTTCATCCTTTTGCCCTACCGTGTGTACCATTTGGTACGGGGTCGTTTCAGTGAACTTGCAATAAAAAAGTGGACAAAAAGTTAAGCCGCATTTTTGTATTGATTTTGATTGAGTTTTGCTTCGTACTCGCAGGGTGTCAGGTACCCTAGCGAAGCATGTATTCTCTTCTGGTTGTACCAAATCTCAATGAATTCAAATACATCAACTTTCGTCTCCGCTACGGTGGTTGGTTGGGCAAGGTATATCAGTTCGGCTTTGAGGGTTTTTAAGAAGCTTTCCGCCACTGCATTATCCCAACAATTACCTTTTCTACTCATACTCTGCCGTACTAGCGGATAGCTTTTGAGTAGCTTTCTGAATTCATGGCAGGCGTATTGTACGCCTCTATCGGAATGAAAGATCAGTTCATCGGTTATAGGATGATTTTTGACGGCCATCTTCCAGGCTGGCACTATTGTGTCACCCGCTGTCATCGTTTGGCTTAACGACCATCCGATCACCTTGCGGTTCGCTAAGTCTATCACCACTCTCAGATAGAGCCACCCTTGCGTGGTTCTAATATAGGTAATATCCGATACCCACGCTTTTGCTACAACACTAGGGTCAAATTTTCTGTCTAACAGGTTTCTAGCAATAGGATGGCTATGATTAGAATCAGTAGTTTTGACCCTGAACTTTCTATGCACTACGCTTTTTATACCAGCTTTTCTCATCAGTCTAGCTACCGGGCCCCGGCGGCTCTGGGCCTGGACACTTGAATACCTCTTTTGCCAAGCTCTCGGGTAATCTTGGGGCTGCCATAGCGTTTCTTACTCTGTTGGTGAATCTCTTGAATGAGCTTCAAAAGCTTTTGATCATATATCTGACGGATAGAGGGCTTTCTATTGAGCCACTGGTAGTAACCGCTTCTACTGACCCGGAGTACTCTGCACATCTTCTCGACACTAAACATACCTTGGTGATCTTTTATAAACCAGAATATTTGTTGTCGCTCTTGGAGAAGATGCTCACCGCGGGGCGGCCCCCGCCTTTTTTAGGATGTCACGCTCTATCTCTGCTTCTCGTAGTTGTTTTTTCAACCTGGCAACCTCTGCCTGTTCGGGACTCAAAGCAGGTTTACCATGCCCTGAGAAACTACCCTCTCTCTTCTGTTTGTAATCCCGCTTCCAGCGACTCAATAAGTCAATTCTTCTGCTACCCGGTTGGTTGGTTTACCGGATAGACAGAGTTCAACCGCCATCACTTTGAAGGCTCGGTCAAATTGTCTCTTTTCTTGTCTCATGTCGGCTAAGTTAAGGATTGTAAGGCTTAACTCAGTGTCCATTCAAAGGTAGCAGGTTCAGATATCCATGGTTTAGAATTTCGGGCATTCTGCCTGCCACGCCGTTCGGAAGAGCCGTAACCAGTTATCATGAAAAATATTCCGGATGTCCTCGGCAGTATATCCCCGCTTACTTAAAATGGCCTCAAACTTAGGCAGTTCGGCAATCGTGTCCAGGTCATAAGGCGTCTGCTCCGTGCCAAATAAGCCGTCTAGGTCCGTGCCAAAACCAATATGTAAGCTGTTACCAGCCAGCTGACAGATATGGTCAAAATGGTCGACCAGCTTTTCCAGGCCAATGGCCAAGTCCCTAGGAATATCGGTGCCCATCCGAAAGCCCGGGTGCAGCATCCAGGTGTCCAAAGCCCCACCGATCACTCCCTTTCTCTCAATAATGCACTTTAGCTGATCATCACTGAACTGCCGTTCGCCCGGCACCAGGGCCCGGCAGTTCTGGTGGCTAGCGATGACTGTCCCCTTGAACAAATCCATTGCTTCGTAAAAGCCCTGATCAGTCAGGTGCGTTAGATCCAGGATGATATTCAGCCGCTCCATCTCTTGCAGCAGCTCTCTTCCCTGCGTGGTGAAACCACTGCCGTCGGAGTGGGTGCCCGCCGCGTAGCGACCCGGTCCGAAATGCGCCGGACCGATCAGCCGTAGTCCGTTCTGATGGTACTTTTCTACGTACCCCAGATCCACGATCGAGTCGGCCCCTTCCAGACTAAGAATGTAGCCGACCGGTTTGGTTTCGTCGGGCGTAGCCGAATCAGACCAGCGGGCCACCTGCTGGTTCAACTGCTCCGCCGTGCTAATCTGCACCATCTCACCCTGGTCTTCCATCACGCGGTACCAGGCTAACTGCGCTTGCGCGAAGGCGTAGGCTTGGGCGGGCGAATGCCAGCCGGGCAAAGACAGGCTAGGCAAGGGGTTGCCCCGTTCCGACACCCGGGAAATCATTGTGGCGATCACCAATCCTATCGAGCCCTGACGCAGGGCGGGCAGCGACACCGTGCCGTTGCCCCGATCCTGGGTGTCGATCCATCCTAGGGTGGTTTCTTTCTTTCTGATCTCGTGCACTGACCGGGTGAGGTCACGGTTGAGACTCAGAGCGTTGGTGGCCAGATCGAGGTGCGCGTCGAAGATGAACATGACTGAAGGACTTTAGCGATAGAAAACGGTGCCAGACCGAGATCGTTTCACGAGCTGGGCTCTTTCTCCAGTTTCGTGCGGTAGCGGGCGGCTAACTTAGCGATATCGAAGGAAAACTCCTCAAATTGTTGCTCCCACTCCCGGGCTTCTTCTTCGGTATAGGCGTAAAAACCCTGCCCGTTAGATGTCCCGTTGCCCCCTTGCTGGGCAATGCCCGAGATCAGGTCGGGAGTGGTGGTTTGGCTGCTTAGTGTAGGCAACAGGTCTTGCATCACGTGATAATAAGCCTGCAAGCCGGTGAGGTCCATGTAGCGGAAGGGACCACAAAAAGTCATCCAGTGGCCCGCATCGTTGCGACACGTTCGGTCCACGTCTTCCAGGGTAGCGTAGCCGTTTTCTACCAGAAATAGGGCCTCTCGGTAGAGGGAGTACATCAGACGGTTGGTGATAAACCCCCGAATGTCGCGGCGCACCAGCGTGGGCTCCTTCCCCCACTGCTCCGCTGTGTCGTAGAGGGTTTGGGCCACTGCCAGATCGCTCTGTTCGCCGCAAATGATTTCCAGGAAGCGGGTCGTATACGCCGGTTCGGCCCAGTGCAGCCCCAAAAACCGCTCCGGACGTCGGATACTCTGCTGCAGCAGACTGATAGGGGTAGCTGATGTATTAGTAGTGATGATAGTCTGTGGCCCAACTACCCCCTCAATCTTGTCAAAAACCGCGCGTTTGGCACTGAGTTGCTCAATGACGTTCTCAATCACCAGCCCGCAAGGTTCCAGGTCGTTGTAGTCGTTGGTGAACTGAATCTTGGAGAGATACGCCTCGGCCGAATGACTGGCAATGCCGTGCTCGTGGCACTGGTTGAGCTGGTGGGCGATTCGCTGGGGCGCCGAAGCATCTACCGGACTGGCTACCGGGGAAAGAGCAATGACCGACTGTCCGCGCAATAGCAGGTCAGTGGCGATGCAACTACCCATCAGGCCTACTCCTACTACTCCGATTGGGACGTTATGTATATTCATGGGTACGTGGGTTTTCTTAGTTGGGCTAATACGCGCTGCGCGGTGTCCAGAGCCTGATCAATGTCTTCGTCGGTATGCACGGCAGAAATATACCACAGCCCCCGACCGATGATGCGCAGGCCGTGATCGTGCAGTCCGGCCACAAACTCCCGAAGCTTAATTTTGTCGCAGGCCAGCGTATCGCGATAATCCTTCGGATTGGTCCGGTCGGTGAAACACGTCTGAAACATTGGGCCCAACCCTTGCACCAGCAAGTTCTGTTGATGTGCTCGTCCGAGTTCGGTCAGGCCGGCTATCAGTCTTTTTCCCAACCGGAAGATGCGCTCGTGCGTACCGGGTTCCTCCAGCACCTCCAGGGTGGCCAAGGCCGCCGCTACCGACGGGTTGCCGGAGTTCATGGTACCCGCATGGATCACTTCGCCGTCGGCCAGCAGGTGCGTCCACTCCTTCTTCCCGACCACGGCCGAGATCGGGTAGCCACTAGCCATCGCCTTGGCAAAAATAGCCAGATCCGGGGTAACCTGGTAGTAGGCTTGCGCTCCGCCCAGCGCGGTGCGAAACCCGGTGATCACCTCGTCAAAGATGAGCGTGATACTGTACCGGTCGCACAGGGTTCGCAGGGTCGCTAGAAAACCGGCTTCGGGCACAATGCAGCCGTTGTTGCACATGATGGGTTCGGTGATGATGGCCGCCAGTTCGTGCTGATGCTCGGCCACGGTGGCCTCGAGCAATTTGGGATCGTTCCAGGGGATTACAATAAACTCGTCGCGGCTTCCGGCAGGCAAACCGGCTGTCCAGGGATACACTTCCGGACGTTCGCGCTCACCCAGGGCCGCCGGTTCGGGAGCCGACAGCCCCCAGGCCACGTTGTCGAACCAGCCGTGGTAGTGCCCCTCGAAGCGCAAGAACTTCGGCTTGCCCGTCTTGGCCCGCGCCAGGCGGAGGGCGGTGTGCACGGCCGACGAACCATCCAGGCAGAAGCGCATCAGCTCGGCCGAGGGAATATGCTGCTGGAGCTTCTCGGCCAGCTCTATTTCTAGCAGGTGCTGCCCGGCGAAGAGTTGTCCTTGTTCGCTGTACTCGCGTACGCGCCGGAGCACGTGGGGGTGCGAGTGCCCCACGATGAGCGGACCCTGGCTCAGCGTGAAATCCAGATATTCGTTGCCGTCTACATCGTAAATCCGGCTCCCCTGTCCGCGCTCGTAGAACAGCGCGTGGGGATGGTTGTATTTTCGGAATTCCGACGACACTCCGCCCGCCAGAGCGTGCCGGGAGCGTTCCAGTAGTTCGGCCGATTTAGCGTAGTTTCTCATGCGGTTAGATGGTTATCTTACGTTGCCGGGCGGTCACTTCCCAGTTTTCTATCCACCGCTGCTGGCGGACCACGTGCAGCGATTCGTAGAGGTTCACCGTGGGGCAAATGTGCAGCGGCACTCCCCACCAGGCGTCGCCCACCCGGGTGGGCGAAGTATCGGGCACCCGCACCACCAAGTGCTCTTCGGACTGGCGAAGAGCTTCGGCCTCGGGATGGTCGGGAAACACGAGGCGGGGCCAGGCAGCATCGGCCGCCACGGCTTTGCTGCCCACGTCGAGGCAGAGGTGCCGTCCGTCGGTCACTGATATCACCCGGCTGAGCAGTAGCGCGGCCGACACAAACTCCAAGTCCGGAAACGCGGTGGCGTAGCCCGCGTCCCACAGCGGAAAGGTGCCCGGACTGCACTCTACCCCCTCGCGCTGAGCGTGGAACGGAAACGTAGGACTGCCCCCCACTACCAGGGTGAGGGCAGCATCTTGGTAAGCGTCAATTGCTTTCAACACATCCTCCACCAGCGCAAACGCCCCATCCGCCTCCTCTTTTCGTTGCCGGACATCGGTGGCGTGAATATGCCCGTCGTAGGCGTGAAGTCCTACCACCCGAATGCCGGATAGCGCTCGGCACCGTTCGTACAGTAGGGGGGCGGCCTCGGGCGAAACGCCGGTGCGGTGCATCCCGACGTTTAGGTCCAAAAACACCGGTAACGGATCGTCTACAAACCGTTCGGACAGCATCTCGGCGGTTGATGAGTTGTCTACCAAGCACGAAAAGATGGTATCGGGAAACTTCTTACGCAGTTCGGCCAGTCGCGCCACCTTCGGAGCGGTGGGCTGGTAGGCCAGCAGCACGTCGGCAGCTCCGGCTTGCCCCAGCATCTCGGCTTCGGCGATGGTGCTGCACTTAAAGCGGTCGATGCCGACGGCTGTCATCATCCGCACGATCTGCGGCGTCTTGTGCGTCTTCACGTGGGGTCGCAACAACGTGCCTCGCTCGGGGTTCACCATCGCCAGTGCCCGCCGGATGTTCTGCGCGATGAGGTCCGGATACACCAGCAGAGCAGGCGAATCGATCTCCTCAGTATTTTCAACCCAGTACACCTCAGGAAACCATTCCATCAGGCAGTAGGTAGGTAAACAATGGCGTCGATCTCCACCTTGATGCCGTGGTCCAGCACCGACTGCACGGTGGTGCGGGTGGGCTTCACGCCGGAAAAGTACGAACCGTAGACCTCGTTAAAGCGGCCGAACTCGCTCATGTCGGCCAGGTGTACGGTGCATTTCACCACGTCGTCCATCGTCGCTCCCGCCTGCTCAACGATGGCGCGGATGTTGTTGAGCGTTCGCCGGGTTTCTTCCCCGATGGTACCGAGCCGAAACTCCGAGGTTTTGAAGTCGACGGCCGCCTGGCCGCTCACGAACAACAGGTTGCCTACGACCAGTCCGTCGGAGTAGGCACCCGTGTCGAAGTCAGTGGTGCGGTCGGGGTGAATGATGGCTCGTTTATTCATTGGTGGAGGTGGTGGCTTCTTTTTTGAGTTCGTTGAGCAGTTTGACGGAAGCGGCGACCAGGCGTTCGCCCTCGCCGGGAGCGACCTGGCTCACTTCCACTTCGTAGGCACCGTGGGGAAAGGCCGCTTCGTTGGGAATGTAGCCCACCGCGTTGTTCGACAGCGTCAGGATGAGGGTGTGCTTGAAGGGCGACTGCTCCTTGATAGCCAACCCTAGTTCGACAAAGATCTCGCCCGGCAGGGCCACAATCCCCACGTTGCCCAGCCCGATGGCCTGCACATCGGCCTTGAGCGGCTGCCCGTTCATCTCCTCGATGCGCAGCACCTTCATGGCTTCCCGGATTTCGGGAGTAGACGATTCGTGATCGGATTTTTTCCGTGCGTTGATCTTGGCCTCGGCGACCTCCTGCTCGGTGTACTCTGGGATGTTGAGTTGCAGCCGTTCGTGGCTGGCTTCCAGTTGCGTGACCTCACTTTTTTCCAGGGCGGGCAGTTCCCGGATCACGCTGGCGGCCAGCGCATAACCGATGCGTTCGGCCCGGCCGAAGCCCTTCAGCGTCTCGGGACTTTTCACGTTGAAGTGGTTGATGTTGCCGCAGGTGCCCAGGCCAAACATCACCAGGGTGTCGTCGCCCAGTTGCTTTTTGAGCACCTCGCTAAGAAAGGCCGGAAAGTCCGCTGAAATTTCGGTGCCGCCCACCGTATCCAGGTGGATGGCAAAGTTGACCAGCACCGCGATGGGCTTACCGGAGGGGCTTTCCACGTACAAAATTCCTACGTCCGGATCGATGGGCCCCATCGGGCGCACGATGTCGGGGTTGAGGGCGCCAGGGTTGAACTGCACCGTGCTGTCATTCATCATGAAGCGGCGATGAAACGAAACGTTTTCTTCGTGTCCTACCCCGGATTTGATGACGGCCGGTTGCTGGTGCTGGACGGCAATTTTAACTGCATCGAAAATCTTATCCGCCAACGTGGCTTCGTATTCGGGCGTAAAAAATGGCCCCGTATGGGTATGGGTAGCGGAGATGATAATATTTTCCTGCGGAATGCTGAGTTCGCGCTCGATGCGCTCCCGGGCTTCGTCAACGGCCGTCTGCGCCACGTCCACCAGATCGACAATGACGATGGCGACGGAAGTGCCCCCTTCCTCGAACACCAGGGCTTTGGCGAGCAGTTCGTCGTGCACGTCGGTGGCGAGTCGCTCAATGTAGTAGCCCTCCAGCGGGGTGCCCAGGGCCGGGGTGATGTCGGTTTGACCTACGCCGACCGTGAGCTGCCCGAAAGCAGTGGAGGTGCTCAGCGCGAAAAGCAGCGTGAGAAGGTTGGTAATTTTCATAGGAGGTTAGACTAGTGGTGTAGATCAATCGGTGCTTAACAAAATTACGGCAAACGATCCAACGCAGGTAGTAGAAAACATTTCATTTCTGATACTAATCATCACAAAATTGTAATCATAAGCTTAAATTCTTAGTATTATCGGACTAAGAGTACTATCTGCGTATTACCCTAACCTATTTTGCTATGCAGGCTGCCACCGTCCGTCTTTTCCAAGACCCCAACAGTTCGTTTATCTTTCACCACGAAACCAAGGACTTCGACAAGTACCACCACCACCCCGAATACGAACTGGTGCTTATCCTCAAGGGCCGGGGCATTCGGTTTGTCGGGGATGCCATTCACCGCTTCAAAGAAAATGATCTGGTGTTTCTGGGGTCTTACCTGCCGCACGTCTGGCGATGCGACGAGGCATATTTCTCACCGCAGTGTGATTTTATAGGGGAGGGGTTGGTCATTCAGTTTGCCGAAGATTTCTTGGGTGAAGGCTTCTTTAACATCCCGGAGTATAAGAACCTCCGAAAATTTATGGCTCAGTCCTCGCAGGGATGTCGGCTCTTCGGTGATACCCAGGAGCAGATCATTCAACTAATGGTGGCCATGATGCGGATGAACTCCTCCCAGCGACTGCTCGCCCTGTTTTCCATTCTGGACAAGCTATCCACCACCCGCAACTACGATCTTATCTGTAGCCCGACCTTTCTGGAACCCTATAAGGCCCGGGACAATGAACCGCTGCGGGCGGTGATTCAGCATACCCTACAGCACTACAAAGAGGATATCAAGATCAGGGACGTCACCGAAATTGCCAACATGTCGAGTACGCAGTTCTTCATTACGTTCAAGAAAACGTACAAAATGTCGTTTAAGAGCTACCTGCTCAAGATCAGAATCGGCTGCGCGTGCCGCTTGCTGGTGGAAGAGCGGGTCAATATCTCCCAAGCCGCTTTTGAGTCTGGCTTTGAAAACCTGTCCAACTTCAACCGGCAGTTTAAAAATATCAAAGGGATGACTCCCAGTGCCTATCTCCGACTCGTGAACCGGAAGTCTCCCGTAACCACTTGACGATTGTCCGCTGCTTCGGTACGGTGACTCGTTTTCCGTACCCAGAGAAAGCCAGGTGGTGAAAAATTGATTTTGTCTGCTCGGTTTTCGTTTCCCCTACCCCACCTATCTCTTGCTAACCTATGGCACTCGCCACCATTGACTGGATCATCATCTTCGGATTTTTTGCGGTTTCTCTGGTCATCGGGCTCTACGCCGCCCGCACGGCGGGCAATAGCGTGGCCAACTTCTTCTTGTCGGGTCGCAACATGCCGTGGTGGTTGCTCGGAGTATCGATGGTGGCCACTACCTTCTCGAGCGACACTCCCAACCTGGTCACCGACATTGTGCGGCAGCACGGCGTGGCGGGCAACTGGGCGTGGTGGGCCTTCTTGCTCACCGGCATGCTCACCGTATTCGTGTACGCCAAACTGTGGCGGCGCTCGCGGGTGCTCACCGATCTGGAGTTCTACGAGCTTCGCTACACCGGCCGATTGGCGGCTTTCCTGCGAGGCTTTCGCGCGCTCTATCTGGGCGTGTTCTTCAACGTGATGGTGATGGCCTCGGTGTCGCTGGCCGCCATCAAAATTGGCGCGGTGATGCTGCAGTGGTCGGCCCTGCAAACGTTGGTCATTGCCCTTTCGGTGACGGCTGTCTATAGCACCATCGGCGGACTGCGGGGCATTCTGCTGACGGACTTTTTTCAGTTTATCATCTCAATGATCGGAGCGGTTGGAGCAGCCATCATCATCATCAATATGCCCGAGGTGGGCGGGCTATCGGAACTCATGAGCCACGAAGCGGTAGCGGAGAAAACCGCGTTGCTTCCCGATTTTTCGGACCGTGACGCCGTGATTACCCTGCTGATTCTCCCACTGGCGGTGCAGTGGTGGAGCGTGTGGTACCCGGGGGCGGAGCCCGGCGGCGGAGGCTTCATTGCCCAGCGGATGCTCTCGGCGCGGAACGAACGCGGTGCCATTGCCGCTACGCTCTTTTTTAACGTCACCCACTACGCCCTGCGGCCCTGGCCCTGGATTCTGGTGGCGCTGGCCTCGCTGGTGGTGTTCCCCACCGTCGAGTCCATGCGCACCGCCTTTCCGGACATCGATGCGCAGTACGTGCAGAACGACTTTGCCTACCCGGCCATGCTTAGTTTTCTACCCAACGGGTTTCTTGGACTGGTGGTCGCTTCGCTGATTGCCGCATTTATGTCGACGATCTCTACCCAGGTCAACTGGGGTTCTTCCTACATCGTGAACGACTTTTACCAGCGGTTTGTCAATCCGCAGGCCACCGAGCGGCAACTGGTGCGGGTGGGGCAGGTGAGCACGGTGGGGCTAATGCTGGCGACGCTGGTTTTTGCACTGCTGCTGAGCAACGCCTTGCAGGCGTTCAACATCTTGCTGCAGGTGGGTGCGGGCACCGGACTGATCTTTATCCTGCGCTGGTTCTGGTGGCGCATCAGTGCCTACAGCGAAATCGCCGCCATGGTGATCTCGTTCGTGATGGCCCTCTACCTTGAGCTTATCCACCCGGCGCTGGGGTTCTCTCCGCTGTCATCCGGCGATAAACTACTTTGGGGAGTGGGCGTTACTACCGTGGGTTGGTTGGCCGTCACCCTGCTCACTCCTCCCACCGACCCGGCTACGCTGCGTCGGTTCTACCGCCTGGTGCACCCCGGCGGGCCAGGTTGGCGCAAGGTGGTGCGGGAAGCACAGCAGGAAAACGAGCTGGTGGACGAACGCACCGACGCCTGGGACGTGCCCTGGGGCATTTTGTGCATGTTTTTGGGGGTGGTGGCGGTATACTGCGCGCTGTTTGCCACCGGGCAGTGGATTTACGGCAGGTACGGCATCGCCCTGGTGCTGACCATAGTCACCCTGCTGGCTGCCTACCTGTTGTTCAGAACGTGGTCCCGCATTCGCACCGATCCGGACGAGGTTATTCCCCCTGAGCATCCGCGGTGACGCGGTACAACCCGGCCCCGTGCTGGTTGATCGGCTGCGTGAACTTCCCGGCAAACGCCCCGATATCCTCCTGCTTCCACAGGTCCCGAACGCGGTACGAATCGCCTTTCAACCCAATATCTTTCCACGCCAGTCCGAGTTCCAGGGGGCCGCACCCGAACACGTTGAACAGGGCCACGTACTTATCGTCTGAGTTGGGCACGTCGGCGGTCCAGACCATCTCGGCGTTCATCCACTTCACCAGGCGGTTGTTCTCGCTACGCTGGTTCACCGCCAGGGCTTCGGTATTTTTGATCAGGGATAGCGTAAGCGAATCCGTTTCGGGCAAATCTCCCCCCAGCATTAGCGGGGAGCGCACGATGTACCACAGCGTGAACAGGGTATGCAGTTCGTCTTTGTTGAAGGCCGACTGCCGCTCGGGGCCTTTGTAGCAGATGTACTTTCCTACCTTGCCCACCGGCATCATATCCAGGTCGGGCCAGCCCTGCTCACCGATGGTGGGAGCCCAGTGAATGGCGTTATTGAACTGCGCCTTGAGCATCTCCCAGTCGTCCCAGAAGTCGGTAGAAATGCGCCACAGGTGCGAATACTGCTGCTGGGCTTCGTCGCTCACGTCGCCCACGATGCTGAGCACAATGGGCCGCCCGCACTGCGCGATGGCTTTGTTGATGGCAATCAGCTCGTCTTCGTTGACCTGGTCGTCGGCCTTCACGTAGTCCACCTCCCAGGAGGCGTAGAGGTCGAACAGCGAATTGTAGTACTCCTGGCTGCCGGGTTGGCTCATTTTCACTCCGTACATGCCCTCGTACCATTCGCAGCCATCGGTAGAATCGGCGATGGACGCCGCCTTGAATTCGGTTCCTTTAATCGGAAGATTTTGCTCAGCCGCACTCCAGGGAATGCCGCGCATGATGTGAAGACCAAACTTAAGCCCCAACCCGTGCACGTAGTCCGCCAGGGGTTTGAAGCCCTTGCCGCCGCGGGACGAAGGAAACTTGTCAGGATCAGGAATAAGCCGTCCGTAGGCATCCAGCGAGTAGTCGGGGCGGGGAAACTGGTTGGAGGCCCAGCGGGCGTAGTCGCTTTCTTCGGGAGTAATGTACCAACCCATATCCACCACCACGTATTCGTAGCCTACGGAGGCCAGGTTTTCAGCCATGTAGTCGGCTACGGAGCGCACGTTTTCGTCGGTATGGTAGAAGCCGAACGTATCCCAGCCGTTCCAGCCCATCGGGGGCTGCGGCACCAGCGACTTATCCAAGTAAACTGAGTCAGCGTCGGCTGAGGTACGCTCAGCACCGGTTGTGGTGCAGGCCGACAGCATACCAGCGACAGCTAGCCACAAAACGAGATGCCCGTAAATCTTCATCATATAAGTATCGGTTGTCGTGTTAAGTTATCAGTTTGTATACGTGTACGTCCAGCGGGCCGATGGTGCCCCGCAAAAATCCGTCAGCGATGCGCATGTCACCGGGACGGTCGGCAAACACTGCCCGCACTTCCCCGGCAGTAGGGGCACCCACCAATGGTACGCGCGCCGGTTGAGGCTTCGTGTCGCAGTTGGTGGCCATAATTAGCGTTTTTCCTTCGTATTCCCAAGTAGCCGTCACCACCCAGTCGAACGAAGGGTCGATGGTGAGCGTACGGCGCTTCCCGTGCAGCAGGTACGGACTCAGCGTGCGCACTTCGGATGCCAGCCGGGTCCACGCCGCCTTTAATCCCGGTTGTCCGTCGAAGAAGTAGCGAACGGCTTCTTTTTCGCCCTCCTCGCGGCAGCAGTTTGCCAGGGTGTAGGCCAGCACGCCCTTCACCCCGGCGATCAGGGCCTGGTACAGCATATTGTCGGTTTCGGCCGCGGTGGGGTAGCGGTCGTCGGACTCGTACCACCACGTGAACGCCTGCGGATTGCACATCGGTAACATTCCTACCGGCTCCAGGGCCTGCACCAGGCGACGGCAGCGGTAGTAGACCAGGCGAAGGTCCTTCACGCCCGGCTCCTGATCCCACCAGTGGCGGGGCGAAGGCACGGGGTAGGCTTGTACCGCCAGGGCATCCAGTCCGCGGTACAGAAAGTCTTCGATCCTGATGCGTTGCTGGCGCTGAATGCCGTTGCTGCTGGCGTAGACGATGTGGTTGGGATCGCGCTGCCTCACTTCGCTGGCGATCTTCGCGAGTTCACTCGGCTGCTGATCCATGATGTCGTCGCCGATGGTCCAGCCCAGGCAGGCCGGGTGGTCCTTCAGCGCGTCTACGGCAAGCACGTCATTATTCAACGGGTGCAGCGGACTCTCGCCCACGATGCCGATGCCCAGCGCGTGGGCCTGATCGTAGATGGAGGTTAGCTCGGCCAAAGATTTGTCATCGTCGCCCAGCGAGAGGTAGGTGGTGTTGCACCCCAGCGTAGCCATCCGTTGCAGCCCTTCCTGGTGAGCCTCCAAGCTACCGGCGTGCTCGAAGTAGAACCCAAAGGGAAAATAAGCCTGCTCGTTGACGTAGAGCACCGCGTCCCGGACGCGGGACGCGACCGGCCGTTGTCGTCGCTGATTCCTAGCGGGGGCGGCCCCCATCAGGGCAGAACCGCCTACCGCCAGGGTGCTCAAAAACTGCCGCCTCGATTGTAGTATCTTGCTATTCGTCATCAAATAAACAAAAATTTACCGAACCACAAGCTTGCGCGTGATTACCTCACCGGTAGCCTGCCGAACCCGGACCACGTACAGGCCCTGGGTAACGTTAGCGTTCGGTTGCAAACGTAGCTGGGTTCCTACCCGTTGCGCAGTGAGCAGCACTTCCCTGCCGGTCAGGTCGTACATCCGTACCTGGCTGTCTTCGGTTACTCCCTGCACGGTGAACGCTCCATCGGCACTGGGGTTGGGATACAACAGTACGTTCTGAGAATCAGTGGTCAGCGGCTCAGTAACTTTTTCAGCCAGCGGAGAATCGGCGGTTCGAGCCGATGCGTCGTCGGCGGGGAATAGGCGCGCGGCGGGAATTACCTGGCGGTCTTGGCTAGGACTCTTCCACAGCAACTTACATACTGCTCTGCCCCGGTTTTCGTAGTATTCCAGCCGAATATCGTACTTCTGTCCCGCTTGCAGGGTGATTTTACCCCGGTCGGTCTGCACGGCGTGATCGGTCCAGTTGTTAATGATCCGCTCGCCGTTCACCCACAGCCGTACCCCGTCGTCGCTGCGCGTGATAAAGGTGTAAGTCTCGGAATACTCAGCTTGCACCTGCCCCGTCCAGCGTACCGAGAACTTATCGCGGGGAAGCTGCGCATCCGGCGAACCTCCTCGCCAGTTGAAGTTCACCGTGGAGTCCGTTCGGATCAGCACGGGCGCACCCTTTAGCTTTTTGTCCTTCACAAAGTACTCGGCCAGCAAACCGCTTCCGGTGGGCGGGGCAACCGTAGCGCCTTCTACCTTGAGGGTGTAATCTTCCACCTCGCCGAAGCCAAAGGGTTCGCACGCCTCCGGGATGGTCGGGTCGTCGTCGGTGGTGTACTTCATCACCACACGCAGGCGGGTGCTGTCGGGAGTAGGACTATCGGGCAGGCGTAGCGTTCCGGTAACCGGACCAGTGTTCTCAACCCCCGCATCAAAGAGCAGTTCGTCGGCATCGTCGAAGTCGCCGTCCTGGTTCAGGTCGGCAAATATTTTCCAGTACTCTGGAAACTCCTCACCGGTATAGCCCGGGGTGAGTGTCACCGCGTAGCTTTCGCCCGCCGTCAGCGTAACGGATCGGGCCAGAAAGTCCTGGTAACCGCCGTTGTTGCCCGAAGTATTCGTAAAATCTCCGATCTGCACCCCGGCAATCCACTCGTCCTGCGTGCTCTCTCCCCGGCTATCGCAGTAAGTAAGCACCACCGGGGCAATTCCGGGAATGCTCAGCAAAACCAGATCGACGGCGTGGATCACCCCGTTGCCCGCCAGCAGGTCGGCCTCCACCACCTGGGCTAGGGTATAGGTAGCTTGTACGCTTACCTGCCCCTGGCTTTTGGTGAGCTCTAGGGTTGGAGTGGCCAGGGTGGGCACGGTCTGGCGTGATTTAAGTTCGCTGGTCAGCAGTTCGTCGGGCACCACGTGGTACAACAATAGCCCCGTCAGCTGCTCGGGCGATAGGATGCGGTTGGAGTCGGCCAGCCACGTATCTAGTTGCGCAAAGGCGTCGTTGGTAGGCGCAAACAGGGTGAACGGTCCGGCAGCCGACAGTTCGTTGTCCAAGCCGGTTTGGGCGAGCAGCGAAACCAGTCGGCTAAAGCGGGGATCATCACTCAGTAGGGGCACGATATTTCCCGGGGCGATACCGGGGATGCTCAGCAGCACCTCGTTGACCGCCTGAATAACCCCGTTGGTTACTTGGATGTCGGGGTCTGTGATCAAGGCTTGGTTGTAGGTTGCTTTCACCAACGTCTGTCCCGCTTGCGGAACCAAGTCCAGGGTAGGAGTGGCCAAGGTTTCTACCGTTCGGGGTTCGCTCAATTCGCTAACCAGCACTTGCTCGGGTGACACGTGATAGAGCAGCAAACCGGTGAGTTGCTCGGGTGAGAGTATGCGGTTGAGGGCCGCCAGTTGGGCATCCAGTTTCTCAAAAGCCTCATTGGTGGGGGCAAACACGGTGAACGGGCCAACTTGAGAAAGGTCGGGGTTGAGTCCGGTTTGGGCGAGCAAACCAGCCAGGGTAGAGAACTGGGGGTCGCTATTGATTCGGGAAATAAGGTCTTCTTCGGCGCCCGCTTTCGTGAGTCGGTAGACCTGCACCGCCTGGGGGGAGAGGGTGCCCTGGATCACATCTTCCGATAGGCTGAGGGTAGCGGACATCCGATCAAACAAGGGTTGGGCCGACTCGTACCCGGACG
This sequence comes from uncultured Cytophagales bacterium, assembly GCA_963761785.1. Taxonomy (GTDB): domain Bacteria; phylum Bacteroidota; class Bacteroidia; order Cytophagales; family Cyclobacteriaceae; genus Tunicatimonas. Next base: position 26,903 of record CAVXII010000007.1, on the reverse strand, counting down.
GCAGTTGGATGCTTACATTTTGAGAAGCGGTATAACTGGTGTTGACGGTGATTAGGAGTAATTGGTCTTGGTAAGCGTAATAGGACGCGACCAGGGCGGGATCGTCGGTGGCGTAACGGGTCAGTTCGCCCTCCAGATAGAAATCTACCGTGCTCTTGAGAATGTCGTCTTTGATAGCCACGTATTCATCGTACAAACCCCGCTGGTTGTTGTACAAGTCCAGGGTAAAATCGTAGCTGATGATGCCGTCCACGCCCGCGGCTAATCCTGAATAGATCATGTTGCGCAGTTCGGCCACGGTGGGGTAGCGCACGTCGGGATTGCCGCCGGCAAACCACTCGAAGGTTTGGGCGTTCATCAGCATCGGGGTGCCGTTTTGTTCGGCCGCCTGCACGTACTGCAAGGTGCGTAAATACGTCTCGGTCAGGGCATTTTCGTCCGTCACGTCGTAGTCCGGCAGCGGCTCGATGGGGTAAATTTGCAAAGCGGATACGTCGGCAATGGCCACAAATTCGTCCACCGCCTCCCGCCGCGGCGGGTAGTAGCCCGTCAGGGTAGTGTAGGTGAAGTGGTCGGTATCCAGGGTTTTCAGGTAGTTGTTACGGGCGCGGATTTCGTCGATGGTCCACTCTCCGTTGTCGGCATCGTCGAGCAGGCTCCAGCCCAGCACGGCGGGTTCGTCTTGATAGGTAGTCACCGTCTCCTCAACAAACTCATCCTCCTTTAGGTTGGTTATGCCAACCAGCACGCTGATGCCCTGCTGATCGGCCTGATCGAGCAGTTCGCCGAAGCGACTGGTGGCGATGTCTTCCAAGACAATAGTGTTGAAGCCGTCGGTGGCCAGGATGTCTACAGCCTGGGCTTTTTCCTCGAAGGGAGAGCGAAACTGCGGGCCGTACAGACCGACGGGAAAGAATTTCTGGCCGTCGCGCATCACGGGGGCCGAGCCGGACGAAACTTGTGCTGGGGAGAGGCCTACCAGCCCCGTGAGGAGAGCCAAGGCCAACGATAGTCTAGAAAAGAACATAAGCAGTAAGGGTTAAGGGTGCCAATAAAAAATAAGTGGTTTTTTGCTGGCACTAAGGTGACATCTACGGGCTTATGTTTGCTAGTACAAATCGTTCAATTGGTAATGATTTTATTCCAAATTTCTGACGACGAACCGGTTTTCGTGGCTACGACATCCCGACGGCTTAGGTGGTCGGGGTGATTATCGCTTCACCGAGAGATTCTAAACAGCCTGCCTTCGTGCGAGCGCACCGCGGGAGTAAAACCCTGCGCAAAGGTGCCAATGTCTTCTTTTTTCCACAGGTCGCGCACCGTGTATTTACCTTCCTCCAGGCCTAGTTCTTCCCAGCTCACGTCCATGGGCAAAGGGCCGCAACCGAAGTTGTTGAACACCGCCACGTACTTGTCTTCGGAGTCAGGCACATCGGCGGCCCACACCATTTCGGCGTTGCGCCACCGCACCAGGCGGTTGTTTTCGCTGCTGCGGTTCAGGGCCAGAGCCTCTTCGTTGTGCAACAGTTCGGTCAGGAAATCGGGGTTTTCGGGCAGGTTGCCGCCCAGCATCAGCGGCGAGCGCATCATGTACCACAGGCTGAACAAGCTGTAGTGCTCCGCTTCGGTGAACTGCGAAAACCGCTCGGAACCTTTGTAGCAAATGTACTTGCCGATCTTGCCCACCGGCAGCATATCCAGGTCGGGCCAGCCCTGCTCACCGATGGTAGGGGCCCAGTGGATGGCGTTACTGAACTGCGCCTTGAGCATCTCCCAGTCGTCCCAGAAGTCGGAAGAGATTCGCCACAGGTGGGAGTACTTCATTTGCACTTCGTCGCTCAGGTCGCCCACGATGCTGAGCAGCATCGGTCGTCCGCAGTTGGCTACCGCTCGGTTAATGGCGATCAGTTCTTCTTTGTAGTTCTGGTCGTCGGCCTTCACGTAATCAACGCCCCAGTCGGCATACTGTTTAAATACCGAATTATAGTATTCCTGCCCGCCGGGCTGGTCTACGTTCACGCCCGGCATGCCGTAGAACCACTCGCACACCCGGGTGCTGTCGGAGATGGTGGCCGCGTCCACCTCGGTGCCCTGGATGGTGAGGTGCCGCGCCCCGGCCTGCCAGGGGATGCCCCGCATAATGTGGATGCCGAACTTCAGGCCCAGGCTATGGATGTAGTCGGCCAGCGGCTTGAATCCCTTTCCGCCCCGGGAGGAGGGAAACTTGTCCGGGTCGGGAATCAGGCGACCGTATTCGTCGACCGAGAAGTTGGGCTTCTTGATCTGGTTGGTGGCAAACAGGGTATAGTCGCTAGCCAGCGAGTCGTGGTACCAGCCGCCGTCGATCACAATATACTCGTAGCCCAGCGGCTTGAGGTACTTAGCCACGTACTCGGCATTGGCCCGGATGTCTTCCTCCTGCGGATTGAGTCCGAAGCAATCAAAGCTATTCCAGCCCATTGGCGGCAGCGGGGCCAGAGATTTATCCAGGATCACTTCGTCGGTAGTTGCTTGCTGTTCCGCTTCGGTGGCGGTGCAGGCGGTCAGCAGGAGTCCTATTCCGATAAATATCAGGCAATCTGCAAAATTTTTTGTCATAGACGCCAAATTGGTCATAATTGGTGCAGTAGCGTTAGTACGCATCATCGCAATAGAGATACTTTTATTCTGATATCACATGATTTACTGAAATTCCAGCAGACCAAAGAACTCGGGTAGGTGGAAATCAGGTTCTGCCCGCTCAATGGGCGACCAGGTGAGGTAGTGCGGGTGCGAGGATTTATGCGCGATCTTGTAGAAGTTCGCCCGCCACCGCACTCCCGGAGCAGGTTCGGTAACCGGAGCGTACTTTTTCAGTAAGCTAATCGGAATGCGATACTCCAGGGTCCAGGTCATGGGGGTATCTATTTCTCTTTTCGTGGATTCGGTCAACGAGGTTGCAATTTGAATCTGTCGTATGTCTTCCTCGTCAAGTGAAAAGAATTCCTGGCTGGCCACGGTATTGTATTGCATCAGGGGAGTGCCCGCGCAGTTCACTTCCAGATTAAAGTATCTTTCCTGATACGTCGTATCCGGAGCGAAGAAGAACTCCACGCAAGAGTCTTCCCACACCGGGCCGTTGACCTGCTGGGTTTGGCAGCGCACGTAGTTGTCGTGCACCCGGAAGATAACCAGCAGATACTGCCGGTTGTACATCATCTTGGCTTGTACTCGGTGAGGAAACGCCGGTTTTTCACCTATGAAGTGGGTGAGTTCCAGTGCTTCGGTTGCTTGCCATTCCGGCTTGTCCCAGCGCCCATCAACAGACAAATCATCTTCGAACCGGACAACTTGGTAGATGGGCATAGTTGTTTGATCTTTCTTGCCGGGCAAGGTAGCATCCCAGCCACCCACCGCCGCCGTGACTGCGGCGGTGTAGCCCAGTGCTAAAGTGGATACCTGATTATAGAACGCCTAACAAATTCTCTACTTACCAACGACTACCTTGCGTTGCCACCGGGTACCGTTGGGTAAGAATATCTGCACCACGTAAAGCCCTTCAGGAGTAAACAAATTAGGCTGCAATTGCACTTGTTGTTCATTGATCTTCCGCTGATTCACCGAGATAGAACGCCCTTGTAGATCGAACATCCGTATCTGACTATTCTCGGGTACTCCTTGCACCGTGAAGACACCATCCAAACTGGGATTAGGATATACACGCAGATCCGCGTCGTAATCCTCTTTGATCAGGCTCTCTTTGGTGAGCAACTGATCGGCACCTCGCGCGTTGCTGGCGTCCGGAGTAAACAAGCGGGCGGCAGGGATCACCTGGCGCGTTTGACTGGTACTGCGCCACAGCAACTTGCACACCGCTTTGCCCCGGTTTTCGTAGTACTCTAGCCGAATATCGTACTTCTGCCCCGCTTGCAGGGTAATTTTACCCTGGTCCGTCTGCACGGCGTGATTGGTCCAGTTGTTAATAATCCGTTCGCCGTTCACCCAGAGCCGCACCCCGTCGTCGCTGCGCGTGATGAAGGTGTACTGTTCACTGTACTCCGGCTGCACCTGCCCTGTCCAGCGCGCCGAGAATTTGTTGCAGGGAAGCTGCGCATCTGGCGAACTTCCTCGCCAGTTGAAGTTCACCGTTGAGTCCGTCCGGATCAGGGCGGGGGTACCCGTTAGCTTTTTGTCTTTTACAAAGTACTCGGCCAGCAAACCGCTTCCGGTGGTCGTGGCAACCGTAGCGCCTTCTACCTTCAGAGTGTAATCTTCCACTTCGCCGTAGCCGAAGGTGCCACAGGCTCCGGGAATGGCCCCGTCGCCGTCGGCCGCATCGGTGAACTTCATCACCACCCGCAGGCGGGTGGTGCCCGGAATGGCCGTTGCTGGAATTGTCAGGCTGCCACTGATTGGACCAATCTGCTCAGCCCCGGCGTCAAAGAGCAATTCGCCTTCGCCGTCCAGTAGACCATCTTGATTAAGGTCGGCGTAGATTTTCCAGTATTCTTTGTACTCAGTATCCGTATAGCCGGGGGTGAGGTTCAGCGCGTAGGTTTGGCCTTGAGATAACTCAATAGTTTGGCCAGTAAAGTCGCCGTAGCCCCCTTCGTTACCAGAAGCATTGTTGAAGTCTCCTATGTTTACTAGATCAATCCACTCATCTTCCGTACTGAGTCCTTCGCTACCACAGTAAGTAAAAGAAGTAATGCCTGAAATATTGATCATCACTCCATCTAGCGCTTGCACGACTCCGTTGCTCGCTGAAATATCCTCAGTAATAATTTGGGCTTTATTAAACGGTGACAACACCGTAACCAAACCGTTTTCTCGGTCGAGCCTCAACGAAGCTTCGGCCAGGGTTTCTACAGTTTGCGGAGTATTTAATCCGCTGACCAATAGTTGGTCGGGCACCACATGGTAGCGTAACAGCTCGGTTAGCTCTTCGTTTGAAAGTGCACGATCCTTTGTTGCCAGTATCTCATCCAACTGCTCAAAGGCCGCGTTAGTGGGAGCGAACAAGGTAGACGGACCGCTTCCGGCCAGCGCCTCGTCCAGTCCGGTTTGCTCCAGGGCAGCGGCTAGTCGGGAGAAGCGAGAAACGTCGTTGAGTAACGATACAATATCAGGCAGAGTTGTATTTTCGCCTACTGTGACCGTATGGTTTAGTTTGTTGTATCCAGTGGTCGATTCCCAAACGTTTTGGTTAGACAGGCGAATGCTGTACGAGGGATTTTCGGATAGGCTGGGCTCGGGATCTGGCAAACTAAGCAGCATTTCATAATCGCCTTGCTCCAAGTCACTAGGTAAGGTCACCGAAGCAGTGAGCGTTTTCGTTTGGCTCGGGCCAGGCAGCCACAGCCGGGCATCCTGAGGTGGATTGATCGGCAGCGTATACTCTTGTCCGCTGAGTTTGTTCCGCAACACGATAACAATGTTGCGGGGGTTGTAAGGGCGGGCCCATCCCACGTTACTCATTTCCAGAGACATGATAAGTGACTGACCACCCGCTAGTTGGGTAGGCAATTCGGCACTGACTAACTGAAAGCGATACCCCAACTTTTTCCTGATTTCATCTTCGTAGCCCCCCTCCATCCATACAGGAATCGTAGAGCACTCGGCTTCAGTGTCAAACAGTTCGTAGTGACTGATAGTACTGTAGTGAAGTCTTTCCAGTAAATTTATGGCGTACTCAGCATCGTTCCACAGAGGAGGGTCGGTAAAAGGATCACACAAACCACAGGTTTCTCCTCCTTGGGGGAGGTACTCGTTCTCTGCGCTCAGATAAGCCTTCATAATTTCAGCGTCTTCCTCAGTTACTACGCCGTCTTCCACCTGATAGGTGCCATAATCTGCCGTACTAGCCACAAAGCAATCGTTGTGATGCCCAATTCTTGAGCGATAAGTTTCGTCGTACGCCCGGGAAGCGGGAAGTGGTTCGTCTGTCTCCACGATCAGTCGCTTGTAACGGGGGTAACGAACTGTGATCATCCGGTCTTCGGGTAGGTTGTCTAACATAGCGTAGGCAACTTCTTGCATGTCGGGCATCTTGAGAAGATCGTTAGTGGAATCATGCCATTCGCCATACTCGCCAATGAAACCCATCACCACGAAAGCTAACACATCAGAATTGTTAGCGAGCAACTCCTTGAGCTGAGGGATGTGCTTTAGGATAAGCTCTTTAGGAGCATCTTCTCCACCAGGTTCGTTGGTATATAAGAATGATACCATAATCTTCATACCCGCTTGACGCACAGTCTGGAAGTCTTCTTTCAGCATGGTCAATATCCATTGTGGCACTGTTTCCTGCTTGTTCAGGCCTTCCATTACATATCTTTTCTTTACCAGGGTGATACTCTGTTCTTCTCTGGCTGTCAGAAGGGTTTGCAGATTCAGTCGATTGTCAATACTATTTGGCAGGTCCTCGTAGGAGAGGTGCCACCCTCTTTCGGGGTTAGCGAAGTTTTCACCACTCGATTCATACTGAACGGTTTTAGTCGATTGTGCCCAGGTGCCCAACGAGGCGCACACCCAAAAGCACAGCATTAAAGTTAGATTTTTCATGATGAAAGAGGTTTGTGAATAAATAATTATTAAAGCAGAAGAAGGTTGAGCTGATGGTCGAATATTGCCGTCTTTTAGTGAGCCAAAGTACATCAATAAGCCTTCTTTAATCATTGCAAGTGACAGCCTAGAAGTACTTTGATATATCTGTTACTCTCAATGTATTTCTTTAAATCATTCTCGTACGATACAAATAACTTCCCGAGGAGCTATGTCAATGCTCAAAATTGCCATTCCATCCGTAATCTCTTTCACTTCCACAGTTCTCTTGTTCCACACATCGGTGTAGGTAGCGCCTGAAGAGTGTTCTATTTTTACCAACCCTCCACAAATGGTTCGAAAAATTAGCGTTGAAAAGTGTGTAAACATCCCGCTCCTTTGATGAAAAACGGTTGGCAAACAAGTTAGGAACCACTGTGGCAATCAACGGCTCAACATCCTGCGAGGTAAACTCGTCTTTGTACGTGTTTTGCAGTTCTCTGATCTTACGAAACATGGCGACTGCTTCCGGATCGGCATCTGAGCCAACATCCGCGCGGTGGAAGTAGGCGTTGCCATTGAAAAAAGGCATTTTACCTAATGACCAATTACCGTTCTTCCAAGGCGTCTGGGTGAGTATGACGTCAAAGGTTTTTAGGTCGGGGAAAGTAAACCTTCTAAGATCAAGATAGTGGGGTGCTATCTGATCATAGGGGACGTTGCCGGTTGTATTGTAGAATTCTGGTGAATAATAATTCCACGAGGTGATGTAGCTAAATCCTCCATCGGTATATTGAGTCCCAACATCGGTGCCCACAAATTCATTATAGATCGCAGTTTGCGGAAAGGTAGACTTTAGTTCGCGCATTAATTTGTTTTCACCTTGCGCCATATACATTGGGATGGGGTGTCCATGCAAATAATCGCTACAAACCCGTGATCGCAAGCTCATTCCTGTCTCATCGCAATAAATTCCCCTTGGTCTCAGCTCTTTTTCAACGTATTTATAGCGGTCTATTAAATAGTTTCGCCATTCGTCTACATAGAGGCATTCGCTGTAGGCATCGTAGCTTCTGTGAAAATTGCCATCTTCGTCTTTGATGGCCCATCTTTCCTTGTTATTTTTTGAAAGTAGTTGTGACTGGTCTGTAATGAGATAAGCATCCATATACAGCCCCACGGGAGTGTTGAGGTTGTCTTGTATGTAAGCTATCTCGCTCCTAAATTTATCTTTTCCTCCTACTGTTTCAAAGTGATTATAATCACCCCAGTGACCAAACTTTTCCGTGTTAGCCCAGCCAAAAATATGCAGGTAGTCAACATATCCATACCTACTTTTAAAATCCTTGATACCCTCTAACAGATTTACCTCGCCGCCGGGCTCTATATCATAATAAGCAAAGGCAAAGATATCTTTGAACCACGGCAGTACCGGAGTGCTTTTCTTATGCCAGGTTTGCAGCCAATCTCTGTATTCTCGGTACTGATCCTTCCAATCACCGGGAACAACAGCGAACTTGACAGGAACGCTGCTCCATGATTTTCCGGTTTCAGTAGTTGTTGGAGTGTACTCAAGGGCATAACTCACTCCCGCCTGATCCTTGCTGAAGTTGTACCATCGGAAAAGGTCAGTGGTATCAAGCGGGTATATGCCAATACCCACACCTGCCGAGGGATTAAATATGGCATCAAATTGTAATGGTTTTTCGGTTCCTAGGTAGTCACGGTAAGAGCAAGGGTCTTTATTAACGATAAGGCCATTTCGCGCATACGCGTACCACGTCTCAGAGACTGTATTAATATACATGTCGGAAACAACCGGAAAGAACAGTTGTGAATTAGCTTCGGTAGCCCCTTTGTTCTTAATATCAAGAGAGAGTACGACGGCACTTTGAGCCGACCTTTCTACCCTGAGAATGGCCACCAGGTCTTTATCCTCTTTTTGATAGGTCATCGTGTAGACGCGAACCGTACTATCAGCTTTCATTCCTACTATCTTCCACTCATTAGAAGGAATTGATACTTCCTTCAATTGAAGGATAAACACTGGCTGATCAGTTAATAAAATATCGTTCGGTAGCATATCCGACGCTATTCGGTCCCACGCTAACCCCCGACTTTGGTCGAACTTGAATTGCGCTGCGGATTGCTTCGGTTTATCAGCCGCCGGGTACCACCAACTGTCCAGTATTGGGGCTGAGATACGTGGTAGAAGTTGAGTATTGGCAGTGGCCGCTACGATCTGAAAACTTGCATTTCGCATTTTATCCCTGAAGGTCATCCTACTCACAAACTTACCCTTTGGCGCCGTTACTGAGTAGAGCGCACGACCGCGGGTGATGCCATAACAATTAAAGTCTGCATTAACCGGAATCATCTGCTCACGGGTGCTATCGGTGTATACTAATTCCGCTACGCAGCGCTCAGGCTCGTAGAGTGAGTTTAGGGGAGTGTCCATCGCCCAGCTACGATGGAGCTCTTCCTTGGGAAAATCGGCATACAGCACAAAGAGTATTTCGCTGGTGCCAGCAGGTGCTTTTAGGACGATTTGTTCCATCCCTTCCGTTGTGGTGGCTGATAAAGCAGTGCCCTCCTCATCAATTTTGAAGGGTATATTGAAGATACTGAAGTATTCTAATGAGTCTATCTCGTCTGGAACGGTCGATGTATTGGAAAGGTGGTTTAGTTGAATGCTATAGTAACCATCTCTTCCCTGTTTCCAAGGTTCGTTTCTATTATCAATACGATATGGGGCTTGGGCACCGCAAACGTAAGGCTGAAAAAAAAACATAAGAATTAAGGTTTCTCTCATCTACTGGTGAATTTTAATGTCATATTTAGCTGCAAATCTTGCCGAAAGGTAGCTCAGGGAGGTACACCTGGAAATCCTTTTTAATACCGTATGGTAGCTGTCAATTTTGATTATGCTCAACGACTTCAAATACTTCAACATGCGTTTCATCGTACTGAAACGCATTGAATAATGTGGGCCTCCCCGCGATCTTTAGAAGTACAACTCCATGCTTAGGGACTGTGAAGGTTTGATTTAGCTCCCAAGTTTGATCATAATTCTTTTTTGCCCATAAATCACGCATTGTGTATCCCGCAGACGCCTTGATTCCAATTGAATCTAAATCAAAAGATATTTCTTGCGATGTTTCTGTACGATTCAGTAGTGCTACTGCTACTTGCCCGCTAGCAACAGTACCCAGGGGCTTGCCCCAGACCTCTAATTCTCCGTGGTCGACCAGTCGGCGGGCTTGATAGCAAAGGGGATCCTGATTTAACGCGATAGCTTCGCCGTTTGTCAGAATGTTGATGGTTTGTTGGCTCATGCTGCGGAGGTCGTTGCCAGCCAACAGCGGTGAGTTCATCATGCACCACATTGAGAAATGTGCCTTGTCTTCTTCGTAGGTCATTCCACGACCCACCTGAAGCATATCCATATCGTTGAAATGGCCGGGTGAGCAATACCGCCACAGGTCAGCATTTATATCGATGATTTTTACTATTGATTCAAAGGTGTTCTCGATATCGGCGGATATCCGCCAGGAATCTGCCATTGGCACTGCCCATCCTCCGGGAAATTCCCAGCAACAGATGTTGTAAACTGCACCGGGGCGGATGCTACGTATAATATTACCTATCTGCGTATAGCGCATCTGTTTATCGAGACCTAACCAGTACCCTCCGCACCAGTCTACTTTGATAAAATCATAATTCCACTCAACCAGTAGCTGTTTTAAATCCTGATGATCCCGTCGGTAAAGTCCCATCCCTACCCCCAGGGTGTCGTTGTCCCAACGCGACGCGCAAGTGTTTAGCCCTGCTTCAGCGTACACACCGGCTTTTAACCCCTTGCTGTGAATGTAGTCAGACACTGCTCTCATGCCACTCGGAAACTTGGTAGGGTGCGACAAAATGTTGCCTTTCTCGTCACGACCACCCCAAAAGCCATCATCAATGTTCACGTAGGTATAGCCCGCTTTCTGCATACCTGAGGAGACCATGTGATCTGCCTGGGCTTTAATAATCTCATCGTTGATATCCACATGGAAATCATTCCAACTCGACCAGCCCATTATTGGAGTCAGCCTCTTGTCCTTCTCTTCTTTCTTACTGTCCGAAACGCGCGTTGTTGTGCAGCTTTGAAGCCCACTAAAAAGCCCTAGCATCAAGAAGACGCTTATGTTACGCATAAGTGAGCACTTTCGATACGGATATCTTTTCTTCGTTAACATGTTCTCCCCGACTAAGATAACCTACTCAATTGTTACTGAGGTTGCTATTTTGCTGCACCTCGGACGTTGGGTAGGGGGCAAACCAATTTCTTCGGTTTGAAATGTCACCTACAACATCAAAATCGTAAGGCTGGCCTTCAGCGACATCATCTTGCGTGACCCGGTTTGCATCGCTATTCGCTTCCTCTACCATCTCTAGTCGTACCAAATCGTACCATCTGGCAGCATATTCAAACCCAGCAAACTCCCACGCCCGCTCTTGTACAACGGAATCAGCAAAGGCCTCTCCGTTCAAACCGGGAGTTAGGTCAGCCAGTCCGGCTCTATTTCTCACTTTATTCACCGCGCTGTAGGCATCAGCATTGGGAGATCCGCCTGCCCTAGCTTGCGCTTCGGCATACGTCAAAAGAACTTCCGCATAGCGCACAATAAAAGTGGTTCTATCTGAATTCCACAACGCAATTTGATCATCATCAGCGGTCATCTTTCTGTAATGCGGATGGGGTATCACCCCAGGGTCCGCATTGTCTTGTTCCCACGAGATCAGCTCACCGTCCACTTCATACTCGATGAAAAAGGTTTCATCTTTTCTGACCCCTTCAGGGAACCGGCCAAAGAAACCTAATTCAGAGAAATAGGTAGACCATCCCCCCAGGCCGGGAGGCTTAGCAAAGTTAGAAGCCGTTGCATTGTGGTTGTTAAATTCGGTATCCCCTCCTTCGTTTTCAAAATAAGAGGCAAATACAATTTCATTATTAAAGGGCTGGTCAACCCATAGATCGCCAAAGTCAGCTAGTAACTGGTATCCCCAGGTCGCTGCATTGTCTATTACCTCTTTCGACTTTTCTGCCGCAAGCGTATAACCATTGGGGTCGTTGACGGGATAGCCTGCCATAGTAAGATAAACAGCAGCTAGGACAGACTTAGCGGCCCCAACGGTTGGAGGAACATTATTGTTGGGATAGTCGGTATAGGAATCCTTCAAGTTTTCTTCAGCAAAAATCAGGTCTGAAATAATCAGTTTATAAACTTCTTGAGGAGATGAAGGGACTATGTCTTTTTCAACTACATTGGTCGTGATCAAAGGTATTTCGTTCCAATTTCGTACTAGGTAGAAATAAGCGTGCCCCCTCATGAACCTGGCCATAGCTTCTGCCGTTGTGCGTTTTTCCTCTGTTCCATTTGAGGCTTGCTCTATATTATTGATGATGAAGTTTGCAGAGCTCACTAAATCGTAAAAAACCTGCCACTGCCACAGGAGTAGTGAGTTTTGATCATTCCCTCGGAAAAGATTGAAGTCTAAAACTTCCGACTCTCCGAGTTTGGAAGTCACGTCGTCTCCACCGGCAGTTAAAACAGCGAAATCATTGTACTGTACTGTTCCATTATTTTTGGAAAAGAGGGCAGTTAACGCAAGATCAATGTCTTCATTTGAATCCAAAAAACCTTCTTCAAGTAAAATCCCTTCCGGGTCTTCCTCTAGAAAATCATCATCACATGATGAAATTGAGATCAAATAGATTACCCAGATTAATGTCTTAATTGCTATTTTCATGACTTAATATTTTAAATGCAATAATTCAAAAATTAATTTAATCCCAACCGAAGCCCCAAGGTATAGGAAGCAGTGCGCGGATAGGTGCCAATGATAAAACTAGGGTTGTTATCGGGTTCATCTGCATCATTTAGAATTGAAGAAGATTCAGGATCAGCCCCAGTTACTGCAGTTAAGGTGGCAATGTTTTGAGCGCTAGCATAAAACTCTAAAGATAAATCCGACAAAAGCCTACTCATGACCTGGGTAGGCATTTTATAACTCAAGGTGACATTGTTAACTCGGACAAAATCGCCTTTTTCCAACCATCTTGACGAATTGCTAAAAGACTGCTCGGTAGTACTCAGCGGGTTGGGGTATTCAGCATCTTGATTATCTGCTGTCCAAAAGTCGCGACCTTCTTCCAAGGTTACCGACCTTCCTCCACCGAAAGAACGCGGAGTTGTACCAGTGCTTAAAGGGTAATTGAAAACATCAAAACCAAAGACACCTTCTAAAAATACATTTAGACGGAAGCTTTTGTACTCGAACGTGTTGTTAAATCCTAGACGCCATTTCGGAATAGCACTGCCAATAATTTTCTGGTCTTCCCCACTAATTTTCCCATCTTCGTTTACATCCTCATACCGTGTGTCGCCAAGCGATCGCCCAAATTGAGCCGCCTCATCGGCTGACTGGTAGAGACCATCGTACTGGAATCCATAAAATGAGCCAAGTGGTTCACCTTCTGCTAATACGTAGTACGTCACATCTTCCACAAATGGAATATTTTCAGTATCTAAAAAGAGGGTGTCTACATCGCCCAGATTGGTAACTTCATTGATGGTATAGGTAAGATTGAAAGAAGAAGACCACAGCAACTGAGGGGTAGATATCGGGCTACCGCCAATGCTCAGTTCAACCCCTTGATTCGTCATTTCGCCCACGTTGTCAATAATTGAACCCCCTCCGTTATAATCGGGTATTGGAACACTCTGAAGAAGGTCTATCGTCTTTTTGTTAAAATAATCGGCCGAAACTGATAAAGAGTTATTTAGCAAGATCATGTCAATACCAGCGTTGATGGTTCTAGTTGTTTCCCACCTTAGATCGGGATTAGAAGCGCCGTCAAGCGTAAATCCTGGAAAATTTTCAACAGTGCCGTACCGAAAGCTGATTTCTTCCAAAGCAGCAAGCGTAGCGTAGGGTCCAATCGCCTGGTTTCCCGTTAACCCGTAAGAAGCCCTCACCTTTAGTAGGTTGAATGCTTCGGAGGTTGAAAAGAAGCTCTCGTTCGAGATATTCCACCCAAGTCCTACTGACGGGAAGTAGCTATACTGGTTATCGTCCCGAAATTTAGAAGAACCATCGGCCCGTAGCGTTGCGGTAAGGAGGTAGCGATCATCAAATTGATAATTAGCCCGCCCAAAATACGACTGTAGCTGAAAACCGGATTGATCCGAATCAACGATTGGGTTCAGCCCTAAGCTCATATTATTATAGCCTACCGAGGTGGTAGTAAACCCTGATGCCCCAGCGTTAAAGCTCTCGAACTGGTTCTTAGACCGCTCGAAACCAGCGGTAAGCTTTAAATCATGTTGGGTGCCAATATTGGGTTGGTAGGTAAGTAACGTGGTAAACTGCCAGAATCTGTTTTTAGAGTTTGCCTGAAAAGCATTGTTTACCGAACTCGGACTTACAAATTCGTTTTGAAAACGTCTAAAGTTATTCTGATCATTATTGACTCCTAGAAGTGTCTTAAAGGTGAGTGAGGGCAGAATGTCTACTTCGACAAATGCACTGACAATCGTGCTTGCGCTCTGGCCATCCTCATTGAGTTCTAGAAGTTGCATTGCCGGATTAGCTGCGAATGGACTACGAAGAGCTCCGAAATTATCTTCCTGATTGTAAGTGCCGTCTTCATTATAGATGGGCTCGGTCGGTGACCAGTTTATCGCGTTGTAAACCTCATTGTAGTTCCCCCTTATATTAGTTCGGTTCTCTTCAATCAAACCAAGATTCAGTCCGGCTCTCAAAAACGATGTCACTTCCCCGTCCACATTAAGCCGGTAAGAGAACCGTTCATAATCCGTGTTAATCACTACCCCTTCTTCGGTAGTATAGTTACCGGACATATAGACGTTTAAATTCTTAGTGCCCCCGCTTATCGATAACTGATGATTCTGCAAGAATCCCGGTCGCGTTGTTTCCTCTTGCCAATTAGTCCCTCCGTTTTCGTCGAAGGCCGCAATTTCTTCTGGCGTGTAAGACTGACCAATCCGGCTTTCGTTCAGTGCGCGTGCATAGTCACCCGCACTTAGTTTATCGTATCCACTATTTACGCGCTTGAGGGTCACAAAAGGATTGTACTGCACGCTTAAGCCCTGAGCTCCCCTTCCGCTTTTAGTCTCAACGAGCACTACCCCGTTTGCACCCCGTGACCCAAAAACTGCTGTTGAAGAGGCATCTTTTAGAATTTGAACACTTTTCGACATCGGCCGGGTTAAGATCGGCCAGATTTATACTAGAGGGTATACCATCCAGAACGATTAATGGATCATTGCTGCCAAACAAAGAATTAGCACCTCGGATTCGTATTCTATAATCTCCGCCCGGAGCACCTGAGTTTTGTGTGACTGCCACTCCGGCAGCCATTCCCTTTATAGCTTTCGCGGTCTCGGTCACGGGAATGTCTTTGAAATCTTCGGGGCTGACCGATGCTATTGAACCCGTCAAATCCTCTCTCTTCACTGAGCCGTAGCCCACCACCACCACTTCTTCCAGTGCCGACAAATCATCACGAAGAATTACGTTGATCACCGACCGGCCGTTAACGGCAATCTCCTGACTCTGGTAGCCCACAAAAGACACGATCAGGGTCGCTTCATCCGAAGTCATGATGGTGTAGTTTCCGCTGGTGTTGGTCACCGTGCCGTTGGCCGTTCCTTTTTCCAGCACCGTGGCCCCGGGCAAGCCGTTGCCTCCTTCGTCGGTGATGCGCCCCGACACCTCCACGGCACTCGCCACTTCATCAGTCACCGCAACCTGCGCGCGGCGCGTCTTGACGGTAATCGTTTCGCCTACTCGACGAAATGCCAACCCGCTCTGCTGAGAGATTTCTCGCAGCAGGGCGTGCAGATTCCACGCTCCCGCGCTGATCTTGACGGTCTGTGCGGCAACTTCTTCCGGTGAATAGGCAAACCGGAAGCCACTCAGCTGCCCAATTTCACCGAAGAGGGGCACTAGTCGGTCTTCTTCCGAAGAGAGCGTAAGCGCAACGTCGCGTAACTGCTTGTCTTGCGCTTTGGAAAGATGGGTTGCCCCCAGCGATAGTGAAGTACTGAGCGCCAGTGCATAGAGCGTAAGCCTGGACATGCGTAAAAACTTTTTTTGTAGATTGGTGTTCATAAGGTTAGTTTTTGAGTGATCAGAAACGTTTCTTGAAAGCTGAGATCCTTTCCCCAAAGTCCTCTCAGCTTTCTTTTTAGCGGATGGTTACCGTTTTTTTATCTTCATGGATGGTGTAGTTAAATTCATAAACAAACGACAAGCTTTCCAGCACCTTCGGTAGCGTAGGGTTCTGATAAGCGGCGGTGAACGTTTGATGGTAGGCCAGGTCACCGTTTATGACCTCAAACTTCACGTCATACCACCGGCCGATGGTCTGCAGTACCTCTTTAAGTTGGGTTTCTTGGAAAATAAGCTCCTGCTCGGTCCAGCCAAACAGGGCCGCTTCGCTGGTGAATGCCTGCTTGCCCAAACGATTGTCAGAAGAATAGGCGGTCATTTCGTGGGGCATGAGCACCACTTCGCCTTCGTTCTCCTTTCCTCGGACAGCCACCCGGCCCGTTTTGACGGCCACCTGCGTGAACGGGTCTTCCGGATACGCCCGCACGTTGAAGGAGGTGCCTAGTACGGTGGTTTTCGCTCCGTGGGCGACGACGCTAAAGGGCCGCTGTTCGTCGTGCGTCACCGCAAAAAAGCCCTCTCCCTCTAAGCTTACCTCGCGACTGTTTGTGGCAAATACTTGCGGATAGCGCAGTGTGCTACCGGAGTTGAGGGTAACGATACTGCCGTCGGGCAGCTGAAAGGTAGATTTTTGCCCCCGGCTTGCTTTTTTCTCCAGAAGCACTTCCTGCGTGGCTATTTCGGGAGCGTGATCTCGGTACCCTATCGTCCACACCATAAACGTCGCTCCTGCCACCAACAACACCACGGCCGCGGCTCGGGCCAAGTAGGTCCTGAACCGAAACCCAACACGCGGCGCGGGTCTTGATAAATTGGTGGAGTATACTCTTTTGAGAACGCGTTTTTTAGCAGATTGAATGGACGAGGAAGACAAGTGCCATTCGCCCACCAGGTTTTCAAACACCTTCCGGTGCTCTACGTCTTCTTCCAACCAAGCGGATAGCTCGGCTGCTTCGGCGTCGGTTAGGTTGTTTTGTAAGTACTTTAGGATGAGATCCTCCATGCTGCTGGGTCGTTAATAGTAAGAGCCACTCTAAGCACTCTACCCTTAGCAGTCGGAAAATAAATACAATTAAAGCAACAAAAAGGCGCTTACATTGTGAAATACGTAATTATTTTGCCTGAAAATAGAGATTGATGATCCAACCAAAGGTTCATGGCTGATCACCGGTTTTCAGGAAAGGCTTGAAAGCCAAAGAGACGGCAGCATCAGCCCAGCATACCCGTTGCGGCACTGCTAATCAACGCCATCCATACCGCAAGGCGAGAAAGATAGCGGTAGGGCCTATCGGACTCCTGAAAGTACGCTTGCAGTGCCTCCTTCATTTTCTTCAGTACCTGATGCAGGTGGCTCTCCACGGTGCGCTTCGAGATGCCTAGTTCTTCGGCAATCTGCTGGTGAGAATAGCCCAGATTGCGCGAGAAATCGTATACCAACCGGCTGTGTGGGGGGAGATCGTTGATCACCAGGGCGAGTATTTGCTCCAGCTCTTTACTCATCAGCAAGCTTTCGGGGTCTACCGCATCGAAAACCGGCAACGCCTCATTGTACGCCAAGTACGAAGACCGCGGCAGACTTTGGGAAGCTAAGCGAGTGGCCTGGTGCTTCACGGCTACGTGCAGATACGCACTGAGTTCGCGAATGTTGGTGTAATCCGGTTTCTTGCTCCAGATATTCGTAAAGACTTCCGCCACCGCATCTTCGGCCAACTGCTTGTTTTTGGTGATGGAGAAGGCGTAGCGGTACAAGCGCTCGAAGTGCGTTTCGTACGCTTCTTCGAACCACGTCGTGAAGCGCTGAATGCTGTTAACGCTGCTTCGGTTGGGTACGCGGCTCATACGCTTGGTTGCCTAGTGGATCAGAAAGCCAAGCAGTAGTTTCTTCGTGCTTAGCGAGAATGACTCATAACATACTAACTATGTTTGACAAATTCTTACTTCACCGAAAAAAATTGCCATCTCAGGGACAAGTTGATACAGCACGTGTATCAGGGATAGTATGCATCATCGTATTATAGGTACTTTTCTTCGGTTTTCGCCGCCGCTGCTAAATCAGGCAGCCAAAGAACGCGGGTCGGCGGGACTCAAATCTCTATCCAGTAGCCGACCGGTGCCCTAAGGGACTACCTAAGGTGCTTTGGTGGTAGTACGATAAACAATACCGTGTCCGAACGGAAACAGTCTGGGAATTGTGACGGCCAGTCGGCCGGTGATGTCAATCCCTCCTAACAGCGCGCGGGCGGCGGCCAGTTGCCCCGGACGGTGTTTGTTGTAGCCGTAGAAGTCCCAGGTGGGTTCGGTGGCGATCATGTACCCATCCACCTCCGGAAAGTGAGTGAGCAGATACGGACTACCAAAGGAGACGACCATCACCGGGGTATCACCGTCCGCCAGTTGCTGTAAGAACCGGATCAGTGGCGCGTGGGTTAACGAAGAAGAGCCGCGATTAGCGAAAATCCGGGCGAATAGGCCCACCACAATCACCTCCGCCGACTGTACCTCATTTAACCTCTGCGCGAGTTGTTGTTCCGAAGTAGTGGGGTCGATGGCCGCACTGTTGACCACGCTTGTCCGTTGTTTTAATTGATCGATGAAGGTGTCTCCAATGGCCAGGTGCTCTTCGTCGTCGTTGACCGACAGCACGGCGACCGTGTTCTGCTGGGTCAAGGGAAGAATGCTACCTTCGTTTTTGACCAGCACCACCGACTGCTCGTAGAACGCGTCGGCGATGCGTTGGTATTCGGGAGTGCCTACCCTTTGTCGAACGCTATCAACGGACACCAGTTTCTGCTCGTGCAGTCCAAGACGAGCCTTCATCGTCAGATTTCGCCGAACGGCTTCATCAAGCTGCTCCGGCGAGATTCTTCCCTCCTGAGCGGCCCTCACTACGTAGGGAAATACCGTCGCGAAGCGGGGCTCGGTCCACAGCAGCACTACGTCGTTACCGGCCGCCAGCGACTGCACCACACTTTCTTCGAACGAGCCGGATTCCAAAATTCCTTTCATGTTGAAAGCATCGGTGATGACCAAACCGTTGAAACCAAACTCATTCCTCAGCAGATCGGTCATGATCGGCAGCGACTTGGTGGCCGGTAGGTTAGGCGTAGGGTCCAGGGCGGGTACGGAAATATGAGCGGTCATAATGGCCGTCAAACCAGCATCGATCACCTGTCGGTAAGGATAAAACTCCACGCTGTCCAGTCGTTGCCGGTCTGCCAGAATCGTAGGCATCTCGCTGTGGGAATCAATGGCCACGTCACCGTGTCCGGGAAAATGCTTGGCCGCCCCAATCAGACGATGGTCGTTGAGTCCCCGCACGAAGGCACTGCCCATATCCGCTACCAGCGTCGGATTATCGCCGAACGAACGGATACAAATGACCGGGTTGTCGGGATTGATGTTCACGTCCAATACGGGCGAGTTGATCAGATGGAGGCCCATTGCCCGCGCTTCCTGGGCGGTGATGGTCGCTGCTTGGTAGGCAATGTCTTCCGAGCGGGTTTGGGCGACGCCCATCAGCGGAGGCAGGATCGTTCCCCCATTAATACGGCTGCCCGGACCGCACTCCAGATCGGTGTGCATGAGCAGGGGAACCGACGATTGCCGCTGGGCCTCGTTGGTTAGTTCCGCTAGCTGCACCGGGTCCATCCGGTTCCCCGCAAGGTACAGGTGACCAATCTGGTACTTTTCAATCCATTTGGCGATTTGCTTACCAGTGGCTCGACTTGAGCCCGCGCGGGTAGGACTGATCGCCGGGGCGAGTACCTGTCCGACTTTTTGCTCAACGGTCAGATTGTCTAGCGTTTGATCCACCCACCGCTGTTGGTGGGGAGTAAGAGCGCTGGTGAGTGATTGGCAGTAGCTGGCGTGACTGACCAGTAAGATCAACCCGCAAATAGTCCACCGGTTATAGGGCCATTGCATTTTAGGATGGTAGGTTATTTAGAGAAAACCAAAAGGGGGATTTTTCTTCCCCCCCCCTTTGACTTGCGTTTATCCGCTATTGTACGAGTAGCTTAAACTGCTTCGGTTGATTGTCGTCTCGCCGTAGTTGGATGACGTACATACCCTGCGGCACCTCATCTTGGGGCTGCATTTGGTAGTGTGCTCCTACTTTCTCGGCACGAAGCTTCACTTCTCGTCCCGTGAGGTCGTACATCTGCACCCGGCTGACGTCGGTAATTCCCCGCACGCTAAAGTTTCCGCCGACGCTCGGGTTGGGATAGATCAGCGGTTGGGAAAGCGGCTCTTCACCAAGCGATTGCTTGGCAATTTGGTCATCCTGTCGGGCGTTGGCGGCACCCAGTTCAAACTGAATGTAGCCCGAGCAGTGCAACCACTCCGAATTGCTCCCCCCGCAACTGCCGTTCTGCCACACCCCGGTGTTCACCGCCTGCGCTTCGGCCTGATAGGTCGTGCCATCTACGGTGAGCTTGTCTACCCGTAGGTCGTGGTTCACCCCCTGGTCGTTGGTGATGGCTACCCGCACCAAACCGGTCTGGCTACCCGAGTAGCTGTAGTTTTGCATGCTCGTGCTTACCGTCCAGCTTTTCACGGTCTGCCCCCCGATTTGCAGGGCCATCACCTCGGTGCCCTGCACGCCGCGGGCCCGGACGGTGTAGTTCGTGGCGCTGGGTTGGCTGCCCGCCACTGGGTACAAGCGCGCTTGGGGGATAATTTGCTTAGACCGGCTACTGCTGCTCCACAAAAGCCGACAAACTGCCCCCCCGGTGTTCTCAAAGTACTCTAGCTTGATGCTATACTTTTTGCCCGCTTCTAGCGCAATCTTACCCGACTCTTCGCGCACGGCGTGGTTGGTCCAGTCGTTGATGAGCAGCTGGCCGTTCACCCACAGGCGGGTGCCGTCGTCGGCTTGGGTATAGAAAGTATACTGCTGGCTGTACTGCGGCTGCACCTCACCGGTCCAGCGAACGGAGAAGTTGTCGGTCAAACCACTGACCTTCCCTCCTGTCTTCCAGTCGAAGTTCACCTGAGCATCCGTTCCGGTAGCGACCGGACTGCCGCTCAGGGTTTTGTTGCTGAATACGGCGGAGGCCAGGCCGGTGCCGGAGGTAGTGGGTGGTGGCGGGGCGGAGGCACCAAACTCATAGGCCCCCAGATCATAGCCAGACCCGACGGGCCGGTTTTTACCCGTAAAATCAGTAGCCGGAGCACCGGTGGCCGTGCCCGCATCAATGGCGGGGGAAGAACTGCTCAGGCGGAAATCAGCCGCAGCGGCATCGACAAACTGAGGAGCTTGTTCTACGGCACTGGTTCCCCGGATTTCTTCCATCACCGGATCGTTCCACGATCTTCCCATGTACGCATCAATTAGGTTATGCGAAGCGGTGACGTTAGCCTTATTGCTGGCGTAAACGTAGATACCGTTGTTGAAGTCGTTTTTAGAAAAAATGTTGTTACGAACATTTATTGCTCCCGTTCCCCCTTGCACCCAGAGGCTGCTTCTACAATCGTAGACGGTGTTGTTAGTAAAAAAAATGTCATAGATAGTAGGATCAGTAGCAGGATCACCAACCGCACCGTTCGCTTTAAGGCCGTCCGCCCCGGTGTTATAAACAATGTTGTTGAACACATCAATACTGTAAGCACTTCCTCCCTGCTCTCCCCCTATCTGAATACCGGTCCCTTCCACGTCATGAACAATGTTGTTGTAGATCTCAATATTATAAGCACCATCGTCCCAGGCATCCACGTAGATGCCGTTGGATGACTGCAAGTTGTAGACTTCATTGCCGTATACCTTGCCGTTGCGCACATCGATTTTAGAGTCTATACCGATCGGAAAGTTCACCGGATTAGGCACCTGTCCGTCCCGCACCACGTTGTAGCGAACCTCGTAGTCTTCTACCCCGTCGGCAATCGTGATATGCTCCTGGTAGCCGCCGTCTAGGGCGCCTACCACCGTAGAGTTCTCGATAATCAGGTCGGTAACGCCATTGTAGACCGAAGCACCCGTGTTGCCCCAGGCAGCAATACCTGACGAAGGGGTGTTTTCGGTGTAGCAGTTGCTGATGGTGATGTGAGAAGCACTGGGGCCGTTGACCAAGATGGCACAACCGTTTAGTCCCAATCCGGTGGCGTTGATCACTGACAGCCCTTCCACTCGAATGTAGCGGGCTGAGTTAATCTCAAATATTCCCCGGCGACTGTTGTTAGAGAAGGATAGATTGGCTCCGTCGATAACCGGGGTTTCGCCATCAGCGGCCCGGAAGACAATCTTGTTGGCCGCCGTGCCCGAGGTGGTGAGCAGCACCCGTTCCTTATACGTGCCCCCCTTGATCAGCACCTCGTCGCCCGCCTGCACCTGCTGGGCCGCGTAGTTGATGCTGCGCCAGGGAGTGCTCAAACTCGTTCCGTTGTTGCTGTTGTTTCCATCAGTCGCTACGTAGTAGGTGCTTTGGGCTATGGGGGGAGGCGTATTATCAGCGACCGTTTCGTACGTGATATCGTCCATCACAATGAAGGAAGCCCCGGCACTGGAAGTAATTTTGACGGTAATGACACTGGCGGCGGTTGTCCAATTCGTAGTATACGTGTTCAGTTCGGCCGTCATATCAGTCCACGTGCGGGTTGTGTTCCCAGGTGAGCTTAAGACGATCTTTTTTGTTGATGGATTGCTAAAAGCTCCGATTTTTAAGCTTTTTAGAACCTTGCCGGAGGGTATGGTAAACGTTTTGGTTTCTTCGGCGGTGTTATTGGTATACATCTCCAGAACCTTGGTCGCGGGACTTACCCCGGTTTCCTGGTACGTAGCCCATCCTGAAGTACCCCAGTCCACACCGGCGTAGGTGCCGGTCAGCTCCGTCTCATCCGTTGGCCGATCTTCAAAGGTAATCACGGAAGTGTTTCCCGAACAAGCTAAGGTGGTGACGCTTTTTGCCGCACTTTGGGCACTTGAATTACCCGCGGCATCGCGAGCACTCACCTTCATGGCGTAGGAAGAGCCACAACTCAGTCCCGAGATGTTTAAGGACGTGCTGGAGGTAGTTCCAACAGAGATGCCGTTGCTGAACACCTCGTAGCCGGTAACGCCCACGTTGTCGCTGGAAGCGCTCCACGATAAGGTAAAGGAGGTTTCACCGACTGCTGATGAAGCCAGACCCGAAGGGGTTGACGGAACATCGGTATCGCCGCTGGTCCCCGGAGGTTCGGTACCTTCCGCATTGTTAGTAGATACCACGTTGAACCAGGTAGACGGACCACCCTGATAACCGGTTTCGTTGAAGATCGGAACGCCCCAATCGCCGTAGTTGTGATGAATGTACACATTCCCGCCGGGCGTGTTGTCAAAGTAGGCAGTCACCTTGACAACGGCATCATAAAAATGGTTAGCGTCCTCCCATTTCGGATTGGGGGATTGAATATCATTGTAGCCAACCTCAACGTTAGTAACGTAGGCCACGCTCCGCCACGGCTCGAGATCTACCGGATTCACGTAACTCGTGTAATAGGTCATGTAGTTGTTCATAACCGCCCACCGGTCGGCTACGTTGTTGAACGACACGTTGCAGCGCCAGGGGTTGAGCATGGTGTTGCCCGTAACCAGCACGTTGCGCGCGGCGTTGGCGTCCTGCTCCTGGGCGTTATCGGTCACGCAATCGCCCAGTGCCTTTTCCAACAGATTCCCACTGACGGTTACTCCATTCACCCCTCCTAGGTTGACAAGGTGGTTGTATTCAGTAGTACCATCTCCACTTCCGGAATAACTGCCGATGATATGAAGGTTGTTGATCCAACCGGTCATGTTGTTAACCAGTCGCAATACGGGGGTAAATTCGGCGGTCGTTGTTTGTCGCAGCGTCGGCATGCCGTTGATGCCAATCACCGAGCAGTTGACCATCAGGGTGCCATTGACCAGGTAGTAATTCGAAGTAGCCGGAATCAGGAGCGGTTTGTTCTGGCTGGCGGCTGTGTTAAGTGCCGCCTGCAAACAGGCAGTCGCATCGGTTGTCCCGGTGCCGTCGCAATCACAAACGTAGCCGTCGGCAGTGCTCGGCATTGCCCCCCCCCCGGTCACGTTGACGTAGGAAGGGGCGTAGTCGTAGCCCGTTCCGATTTGTGCGATTAGCGCAGTGTTGATTTGGAGAAGCCCCAGCAAACACGTTAGTCCGCTGATTTTAAGAAGTGATTTTTTCATGTTACTTTGAGTTTTGAGTTAATTATTAAATTAGAAAAATACTTTTTCGATCACCCTTCAGGATTACGGTTGTTTCCAAACGCGAACGACACAAAAATTCTTTGAGATAAAATACCGTCTTTAAATCATTTGTTAGTTACTAAAAATTATGAATATCTCCTTTCAATACGCTTAAACCGCAAACAGGATAAATTTTTTTATAGATAATATTACTCTTTTCTACGGAACCACGGCAGGCGCTCAAGGGGCACGTCTAACGCTACTTTGATAGGGCCCACGTATTCTTTTCCATCGTCTCCTTTCCAGGTTCCGGCGGGAAAGCGCACTACGCGGGACCGGCTTCCCGGTTGCATCACCGGGGCCACCAGAATGTCGTCACCTATCATAAACTGATCCTTTATAGCTTCGTAATCCTGCTCGGGAAACACGTACTCCATGGCCCGGACGATAGGCTCACCGGTGAGCGCCGAGAACTGAGCCAACTGCATAATCTCCGCTCCCATCCGTTGATGCAGCTGCGCCATTTCCTGGCAAACAGCCAGATGCTTGGCACTCAGCACGCGCCAGGGGGCCACCGAAAACTGCATCATGGGCATCAGGGCCTGTACCTGGGTGCTCCGAACAATCAACTCCTCGTCCAGCACTTCGTCATTTTCAAACGAAACCACATCTCCCCCCCGATCATATCCGGACACCCGTAAGGGTAGCCCATGAGTCCCTGAGCGAGCATATCGGGAATCAGGGAGCGTAGATCCTCCCACCGGTGCAACTTGTCCCGCAGGCGCTGGGCCAGCGCTTGCCCCCCCATCTTCCAGCAGGCCCGGTACTCGTTCATCGGGAAGGCCAGCCCCACCTGCGCGTGCAGGGTGGAATGATCGTTGGCCAACAAGCCCTTCTGGTGGCCCGATAGACCCTGATAGAAGGGCGCGTCACCAGCGTCCAGTTTGAAGCCGTCTATTCCGTATTCATCCACCAGTTGCTGCATCTGGGCGGTGTACCACGCTCGTCCCTCGGGATGAGACAGGTCCAACACGGCACTTACCCCGTTCCACCACCGCACCATGGCGGGCCAGGTGTGGGTACTGTCTTCGAACATCAGCACGCCCTGCTCGCTTAGCTTTCGGTAATTGGGAGAATCAGCACTCACGAACGGGCAGATCCACAACATCACCTTAAACCCCAGCGCGTGCAGTTTTTCCATCATACCGGCCGGGTCGGTGAATCGTTCGGGAGCAAACTGCCAGGTGCCATAATTGGCCTGCCAGGTGTCGTCGATCATCAGTACCCCCGGCGCAAAGCCGCGCTCAACAATAGACTGCGCGTAGGACAGGATCGCCGCTTCGTTCTGATCGTACTGTAGCTCGATCCAGGTGTTAAACTGGGGGCGCGTGAAGAGCAGGGGGTCGGGAATGTCGCCGGAGGGCGGAAAAAACCGTTGTGAGGCGGCCAGATAAGCCTCTCGCAGGGTGGTGCCTGACTGGCCGTGGACGATCTTACCCCGGTGCGCCGCGGCCCGCAGCATCCCGGCATCGAACGTGACCGCCAGGGGTTCGTCACACCACAGGTACCGGCCTCGGTTAGACACGAACAGCGGTTGGGCCTGGTTGGCGTTATTATCTCCCCATTGGTTCACGGCGTAGGGCTCGGTGCCAAAGGGCATCTGCATACCGTGGCTGACCATGCCGCCCCACCACCGCTCGTTCTCCAGCAGGGGTAGTTCCAGCGTGTCGGATAGTTCCCGGGCAGGCTGAGCAAAGGCCAGCGCGAAGCTTCCGTAACAACCGATTAATAGGCAAAGGGCCTTCATCTAGTAGAAAATTCGTTGGAAATTAGGAGTGAATGTAGCGCGAAGCCACCCCGCTTTCTTTACTTTTTCGCAAAGTCTTTTTCGGCTTGGTCCTGCGCCTGCTTGAGCCGCTCTTCTACGCTGAAGCCCAAGGGCTCGTTGTTGGCCACCTTCTGCTTGACCCTTTGCAGGGCTTCCGGAAACCCTTCGGGTACGTTACGGCCGCTCCACCAGTTGGCTTCTTCCGAATAAAGCCAGGCGTACTCGTCGGCGGTAGACAGGGCATAGTACATATTGTGCTCGAACCAACGCGCCCGTTCTTCGGCACTAAGCACCTTGCCCTGCCCCGCTAGCCGGTACGAAAAGCCGTTGAGGTACCCGGCCCAGTTGCCCACAATGTAGTCGACCGACACCGCGTGCCCAATCGTGTACTGGTTGCGGTAGGTATCATGTAGGTCGTTCGGGATCAGCGGCAGGGCCTGGTCGTAGATGATATCGCGTAACTGATAATACTCCAGCGCTGAGGTGTAATAGTAGGCGTCTTCGTTGCCATCGACAAAAATAACGTCGTCAGCGATTTCGTCCAGCATACCCACCATAAAGGGCAGGTGTAACCCCCACCAGGCGTTTTCCAGGGCGGCTTGGGCCTGCTCCGCATCGCTGATGGGCAGGATTTTCTCGGAGAACGGCGAGCCGGTCTGGAAGTCGGAAATTCCGCGCAGGGCGTGGATGGTCAGGCCCGGAAATTCTTCCTGAATCACCTGGATAAACCGCCGCCCCCGCTTTCGGGCCTGTTCGTAGTACTCTGGGTAAGAATGTTTATCGGCCTGGGTTTGCTCGGGATACTTCCACGGGTTCACGCCGGGCTTGTAGGCTTCGGGGTCCCACAGGATGCCCTTGAAGTTACCCAGTTTGGCCAGCCGGGCACCGTGGCGGATTTGCTCCTCCACCCGTTGCCAGTGCTCGTCCGAAAACCAGTCCATCTGCGAAGCTCCGTAGAGCACCAGAAAGTTATGCTTTAGATTCGTGTTTTCAGCGATGCTCTTCATCATGTCCTCCTCTTTCTGTTTGGCTTCCGGGGTCACCTTAGGCCACTCGTCGACCATAAAGATGTTTCCTCCGCCCACCGACTCCGATAATTTCACCGTGATGCCATCGAAGGGACCGGCGTCGTAGAAGGCCGTGCTATCGTGG
>CAVXII010000006.1:0-38556 GCA_963761785.1 uncultured Cytophagales bacterium | reverse complement strand
GATGAAAGTGGTTGATGCCAACTGGCCCCTGAGCGAACGCGATGAAGAAGTGGCGGCCTGGAAAGATACCGAAGAAAAAGACTGGCAAGCCCGCCGCATGGAAGTGTACGCCGCGCAGATCGACCGAATGGATCAGGGCATTGCCCGGATCGTGCGCGCGCTGGAAGAGAAGGGCGTTCTGGAAAATACGCTCATCTTCTTTTTGGCGGACAACGGGGGTTGTGCCGAAGAACTCTCGGAAGGCTGGGGCAAGCAACTCTTTATTCCCGAAGAAACCCTTGCCGGAGAACCGGTCGTGCTAGGAAATGACCGCACTGACTTGATGCCCGGTCCGGCCAATATCTACCAAAGCTACGGCAGGCCGTGGGCGAACGCTTCCAATACTCCCTTTCGGTTGTACAAGCACTACGTGCACGAAGGGGGCATTGCCACTCCGCTGGTGGTACACTGGCCCGCGGGCATTGCGGCGACCGGAGAATGGCGGCGTAGTCCTGGCCATTTGATCGATATTATGGCCACCTGCGTGGAAGTGGGGCAAGCCGAATATCCGAAAAACGTCGGAGGAAACGCTATCCAGCCGATGGAAGGGTTGAGTTTGCTAACCGCCTTTGCCGAAGATACCCTGACACGAGAGGCGATCTACTTCGAGCACGAAGGCAACCGAGCGGTACGCCGTGGCTCCTGGAAATTGGTCGCCAAGGGGCGGGAAGGCCCCTGGGAGCTATACGATATGAAACACGATCGTAGTGAAACCAGTAATCTAGCTGCCGAATATCCTGAGTTAGTACAAACACTGGCCGACCGGTGGCAAGCCTGGGCCCAAAGAGCCAACGTGTTGCCCTGGCCGAATTAACCGTACTAAAGATTTAGCTATGAGATTACCCTTTCTTCTACTGCTCGGGGCGGCACTTAGCGCCTGTCAAACAACTAATTCGTCCGAAGAAGCAACTTCGAACCGCCCTAACATCCTGTTCTGCATCGCCGACGACGCCTCGTTTCCGCACATGGGAGCCTACGGCTGCTCGTGGGTCAGCACGCCGGGTTTCGACCGGGTGGCCCGCGAAGGACTGCTGTTCACCCGCGCCTACACACCCAACGCCAAGTGCGCGCCGTCGCGCTCCTGCATTCTCACCGGGCGCAATTCGTGGCAACTGGAAGAAGCCGTGAACCACTGGCCTCACTTTCCGGCCAAGTTCACCACCTACGCCGAAACACTGACCGACCACGGCTACCACGTAGGCTACACCGCCAAGGGCTGGGCACCGGGCAATCCTGGGCAAGTGAACGGACAGCGTCGGCAACTAACCGGCACGCCTTATAATACGCAGAAAACCACGCCCCCCACCGCGGCCATGTCCGACAACGACTACGCGGCTAATTTCGCCGATTTTCTGGACTGCCCGTCCCGCCGATGCGCCCTTCTGCTTCTGGTACGGCTCCACCGAACCGCACCGCGGTTACGACTACGGTTCGGGAATTCGGCAGGGAAACAAGCAACTCAGCGACATCGATGCGGTGCCGCCCTTCTGGCCCGACAACGATTCGGTGCGTACCGACATGCTGGACTATGCCTATGAGATCGAGTACTTTGATCAGCACCTGCAACGTATGCTGGCGCTGCTGGAAGAACGGGGCGAGTTGGACAACACGCTGGTGGTGGTGACGGCCGACAACGGCATGCCCTTTCCGCGGATCAAGGGGCAGGCGTACGAGTACTCGAACCACCTGCCGCTGGCGATGATGTGGAAAGATGGAATTGCGAAGGCGGGGCAGACAGTGGAAGCGATGGTGAGCTTCATCGACTTCGCGCCTACGTTTTTGGATGTGGCCAACATCTCGTCTGATTCAACTGGCATGCAACCGATTACCGGACGCAGTCTCACCGACATTCTGCGGGCTGACGACCCTACGACTGCCTTCGCCCAGCGCGATCGGGTGCTGATTGGCAAGGAACGACACGATATCGGGCGACCCAACGACGCGGGCTACCCCATTCGGGGAGTGGTGACGGAAGACTTTCTGTACCTGCAAAACTTCGCCCCCGACCGCTGGCCCGCCGGAAATCCCGAAACCGGCTACCTGAACACCGACGGGGGAGCCACCAAGACCGTGATTTTGAACCAACGAAGAAACGGAAACTGGAAGTTTTGGGAGCTATGCTTTGGCAAGCGCCCCGCCGAAGAATTGTATCAAATTACGCGGGACCCGGCTTGCGTGACGAACTTAGCAAACAGTCCTGAGTACCAGGGAATAAAGGGGCAACTGCGCACGCGGCTGCTGGCTGATCTGGAGGAGCAGGGCGACCCCCGGGTGCTGGGCAACGGGGCGGTGTTTGAGACCTACCAATACGCCGACACTGCTTCGCAGGGTTTCTACGAGCGCTACCGGGCCGGAGAAGACATGAAAGCCGGTTGGGTAAATGCCTCAGACTTTGAGGTGGAACCGTTAGGGTTAGAGTAGGTTAAAGTACGTTGAATGAGCGGCGTATTCACTCATTTTTAGCGCACAAATCATTATCAAATCCTACTGCGATGGATAACTTACAGCGTAATAAAATGCGCTTTTTAGTTCAGAAAAGCATTAGAGAAGTTACTATTGTTGTGGGATAAAGACTTCGTTAAACAACGCACTAATCCTTAAACGTAAGCAAAATGATTCTCTACCAAAAACCTTACATCACCATTGAGCAAGACGATCAACTGAAATGCCTTATCCAAAACTGGAAAGGCTTCGCTAACTCGGAGAACTTTCGAGATGCTATCAACCAATCGTTAGATATTTTTAAGAAAGGCGGATTGGATAAAATCATTAGTAATACGAAAGATGCCGCTTTGGTCAGCAATGAAGATACGAAATGGGTCGCTAAAGAGATCACTCCGCAAATGGTAAAGCATGGGTTGCGCTATATGGCCTTCATCCTTCCTACCAACGTATTTACTCAAATGGGAGTAGAAAATTTTAAAGAGAATGCTGGAAGCGTAGTAAGTATTCGTTACTTTGATCAAATGGAGGCAGCCAAGGAGTGGATTTCCGAAAGCACAGCCACGGTTTAATTAGCGAGCAAAGCGTGAAATTAAGAAGAGCACTCCAAGAACACGGGTGCTCTTCTTGTTTTATCAGGAGCGACTAGCGGTAAATATCGCCACCATAGGCACTGACTGATAGCGCGTAGTTATATACTTGTGTCGGATGTTGTGCGCTATATCTAGTTCAGCTTCGCTCGGCAAAGACCCTAAGCCTTCGGCAGCTACCAAACTGTTCATACTGAAATTTGCCTGCTCCAGGCGGTTGGCCCACCGTTGCGCTGGTTCGTGCTTCTCAGAACGCTGACCCTCTTCGTTACTTAGAATATCCTCAATTTCTCTTCCGAAAAATTTATACTTGATGGCCCTAGCTTCTGCTCTGGACAAGTTGCTCTGGTCGATGATACTGAACACCTTTCCAAAGTGTCGCCAGCAATTAGCCACCCGCTCCGCCAGATTTGGATTGAAGTGATCCACGTCAGGTTCCAGTAGTACAAAAATCCCAGGACTACTCTCCGAAATACGGTTGATAACGGATTGCCGCTGCTCTTGCGTGGGAATGTGGTGCAGGGTGAACGCGGACATCACCCCGAGCAAATCGGTGCCGTGGTCACGAATGGCCTGCCAAGTCTCCTCGGTGATTGCCTCGGCAAACGCAAAGATCGGAGTGTACTCAATGACCGTGCTGGCCGGAAACTGGGTATGGGCAATTTGCTCGATGGCCTCGCCGGTTTCTCGCAGTGACTCGTTGTCGATATCGATGCCAATAATCTTGATTAGCTTCGGCATCTTGTCAGCACTTAGCTGCGCTAGTTCTTGCAAGAGGGCCATTTCAAAGTGGCCTTTGCCGATGCCAATGTTCAAATGGGTGAACGAGTCAACTCCGGTACTGTATTTTTCGGTCATGATCCGCAGGGCCGCGGTGCTCACCAAGCGAACGGGTGACACCGACCGAAGCACCAAGTCGAACACGTTGATTTGCTTGTCATCTTCCTCCAGATCGCGCCGGTACATTGGCAGATGGGTCTGGTTCCGGTGCCGCAAAGCTGTAGCGCAAAGCTGGGTGATGTCGTCTTGGGGATCGAGCGTGGCGAGCAAGCCATCGAGTAAGGAGTTGGCCTGGGCCGTTTCGGAGTTGGCAATAAGCTCTCCGGCGGTAGTAAGCACCGCAAGGGGCTCACCTACCGCAATAGGGTAGTTTTGCATGATAATACAATTTAGATATGGTAATAAAAGTGAATAAAGTACAAACGTACTAAAAACTACTAACTGGTAGACTAGTATTGGTAACAACAAGATACGGAAGAAATAGAATACTATCCAAATAGAGTATGATAAAAATTTAATTCTGAAATATTACTAAAATCGGTATATTATTTGGTAAGATGCGCAGTCCGTAGCTAAACAAACTACGTCTTATACATACTCTTTTGGATCAATAGTCATTCGGAAGTAACATACTTCCCAACAATAGATGTAATAAATTAAATATTATTAGCATATTTGCCCCTTGTTTTGTCAGTAAAGCACTTCATTTATGCCCTTTCGTAATCTCTTAAGCAGTACGCTGCTAATCTTGTTATTCTTCCGCTGCACTGCCCCTTCCGAGTCTGTGAAGGAAGATAGCGATTCCTCTTCTGTTTCCACCGCTTGGCCTAACGCCGTCACCTACGAGATCTTCGTGCAATCCTTCAACGACTCCAACGGCGATGGCATTGGCGATATTAATGGGATGACCGCCAAACTGGACTACCTCGATAGTCTGGGCGTGAAGGCTATCTGGTTGATGCCCATTCATCCTTCGCCCTCCTACCACAAATACGACGTGGTAGATTACCGCGACGTGCACCCCGACTACGGTACGTTAGACGACTTCCGCAATTTCGTGCGGGAAGCGCACCAGCGCGGCATCAACATCGTGATCGATCTGGTGGTGAACCACTCTTCTAATGAACACCAATGGTTCGTGCAGGCCTCGCAAGGACCTGATAATCCTTACCGCGATTACTACGTGTGGGCCGACGAAGCCGAAATCAAAGATGAGATCGAGAAAAAAGAAACCCGCCTCGATTCGGACAACATCACGCAGTGGCACCAGGCTCCCGGCAACGAGGAACTCTACTACGCTTACTTCATCGCCGGAATGCCTGACCTCAACTTTGATAACCCAAAAGTGAAGCAGGAAATTTTCGATATCGGCCGCTTCTGGCTCGAAGATGTGGGCATCGACGGGTTCCGGCTGGATGCGGCGCGTCATATTTTCCCCGACGACCGGCCCACCGACAACCACGCCTGGTGGGTGGAGTTTCGGGCGGAGATGGAGGCCATCAAGCCCGACGTGTACCTGGTGGGCGAGGTGTGGGCTGATGCCGAAACGGTGGCCCCCTACATGAAGGGGCTACATGCCCTGTTCAATTTCGACCTGGGCTACGCCATCACGAACACCGTGCAGCAGGGCGTGGACTCGGGACTAGTGCAAACCCACAAAAAAATCATTGACTTCTACAAGTCGGTGCGTCCGGACTTTATCGACGCGATCTTCCTGACCAACCACGATCAGAACCGCATCCTGAGCGAACTGGGTGGCGATATTGATAAAGGAAAGGTGGCCGCCAGTCTATTGATGACCCTGCCGGGCGCTCCCTACATCTACTACGGCGAAGAAATAGGGATGCTGGGCCAGAAACCGGATCCCAACATTCGAGAACCCTTCCTATGGAGCCGATCCGACCCGGGCATTCCCACATGGATTGAAGCGGAGTATACCACCGCCGAAACGGTGACTCCACTGGACGAACAAATCAATGATCCCAACTCCATGTATAATCACTATCGCGAGTTGATTGCCTTTCGCGAAAGTTCACCCGCGCTCACCTTGGGCGGCATCGACACCACTACCTACGCCGTGCCGGGACTGAGTTCGTTCTACCGCAGCTACGAGGGAGACTCGTTGCTGGTGCTGCATAACCTGACCGACCAACCCCTCAGCGTGACCCGCAACGAGGCCTACGCTCAGGAAGTGTTCGCCACCGAAGAAGGAGGAGCAGTTTCCGGAACTGAAATCACCCTACCCGCCTACGGTTCGTCCGTGTTCGCCAAAGAATAAGCCCATGACTCCGACCACCACCGCTGCCGCCATTGAGAAGCCCCGCCTGGGATTTTGGCAAATCTGGAACATGAACTTTGGTTTTCTGGGCATCCAGTTCGGTCTTGCCCTGCAGAACGCCAACGCCAGTCGCATCTTTGAAACGCTGGGTGCGCAGTGCCGACGAAATTCCCATTCTGTGGCTGGCCGCTCCCACCACTGGTCTACTCGTTCAGCCGCTCATTGGCTACTTCAGCGACCGCACCTGGCATCCGACGCTGGGTCGGCGGCGTCCGTTTTTCTCCTGGTAGGCGCATTTTGGCCAGCCTGGCCCTGCTCGTGATGCCCAACTCACCCGCATCTGTGGGTGGCGGCCGGGATGCTGTGGATTCTGGATGCTTCCATCAACGTTTCAATGGAGCCGTTTCGGGCGCTGGTAGCCGACATGCTGCCCTCGGCGCAGCGCACGCAGGGCTTTGCCATCCAGACCTTCTTTATCGGATTGGGAGCGGTAGTGGCCTCGATCCTGCCCTATGTGCTAATCAACTGGTTCGACGTGAGCAATACAGCCGCCGCCGGAGAGATTCCTGATTCGGTGAAATGGTCGTTCTATCTGGGCGGTTCGGTCTTCTTCGCCGCGGTGCTGTGGTCGGTGCTGCGCACCCGCGAGTATCCGCCCGACGAGTTCCGTCGCTACAACGGCGAAGAAGGCACCGATCTGGTTGACGCCGGACTGAAGCAGATCTGGATCGACTTCACTCAACATGCCCAAGACGATGATGCAACTGGCGGTGGTGCAATTTTTTACCTGGCTGGCGCTGTTCTGCGTCTGGATCTACACCACTTCGGCCGTCACCGCGCACATGTACGGTACCACTGACCTACCTCGACCGCTGTACAACGAAGGGGCCGACTGGGTAGGAGATTCTGTTTGCGATCTACAACGGTTGCTCGGCGCTGCTGGCGTTTTTGCTGCCGGTGCTGGCCAAGCGGATCAGTCGCAAGGGCGTACACACCCTATCGCTGTGCGTCGGCGGAATGAGTCTGCTGTTCTATCTACTTTATTGGTGACCCCAGCCTGCTGTTGCTGCCCATGGTTGGGTTGGGGTTGGCCTGGGCCAGCGTGCTCACCATGCCCTACGCCATCCTGGCCGGTTCGTTGCCCCCGGCCAAAATGGGCATCTACATGGGCATCTTCAACTTCTTCATTGTGATTCCGCAAATCATCGCCTCGGCGCTGCTGGGTTGGGTGGCCCGCGAATTCTTCGATAGCCAGGCCATCTACGTAATCATGCTGGGCGGGGTGTCAATGATCATCGCCGGGCTGCTGGTCACCATTGTAAAGGACGTAGATGATGTGGCCTGACGGTTGATCCTGCTTATAGCATTATTATTTTGAAATTACGTTTATTATCAAAATTTTATTACGTTAATTGCCGTAGGAACAAAACTAAAACCTTATCCTATGGCTCCTTCACAATCTCGCCGTCACTGGCTAAAATCAACTGCGTTACTCACCGGACTAGCCGCTATTCACAATCCTTTTGAGGCGTTTACCGCTGACGCTCGGACTGCTGCGTTTCTCCCCCCCGGAGCCTCGCCCTGGGATTTCACGAAGATGAAGGCGCGACTTACTTCCAACGAAAACCCCTTTGGCCCGTCGCCGCAGGCGCAGCAGGTGATGACGGAAGCCATTCAGGACAGCTGGATGTATCCCAAACTGGGCAAGGACGAATTCAAGAAAACGCTGGCCGAGCAGTGGGATGTAACCGAAGACCACCTGATCCTCGGGGCGGGCTCCACCGAAGTGCTGATGGCCGCCGCTCAATACTTCGGAACACCGGGCAAGTCTCTGCTGGCCGCCGACCTTACCTATATGTCGCTGATTCGCCGGGCGTGTACCGACTATCAGGCAGGGTTGGTCACGGTGCCCCTCACCGAAGACTACGACTATGACTTTGATCAGATGCTGGACAAGATCACCGCCGACACCAGCCTGATCTATATTTGTAATCCGAATAACCCAACAGGGCGCATCACGGACTCTGATCAGCTGCGGGAGTTTTGTCGGCGTGCTTCCCGACGCAAGCCGGTTTTCATCGATGAGGCTTACATTGACTATCAAGAAGATGCGGCGGCGCACTCGATGATTGATCTGGTGCAGGAAGGGTATCCAGTAATCATTGCCCGAACTTTTTCCAAAGTACACGCGATGGCGGGAATGCGGGTGGGCTACGGAGTGGCCCCGCCGGAACTTATCACCCAGCTAAAAAAGTACGGCACCGACGGCAACGGTATGAGCCGTCCGGCGATTCTGGGAGCACTAGCCACGCTGAAGGACGCGGAGTTTATGGATTACAGCCGCCGGATGAATGCCCAATCCAAAGCCCAGTTGTATAAAACCCTGGAAGCAAAGGGCTACGACTATGTTCCGTCCGATACCAACTTTGTGTTGTTTCCCATTCAGATGGATGGTGACCGCTTTGTGGCCGAAATGATGGAGCGGGGTGTAGGCTTAAAACGCGTGCACTACCGCGATCAGCACCACTGCCGCGTGAGCATTGGCACCAAGGAGGATATGGACATTTTTGCGCAGGCGTTTGAGGATATTGCGTGACAAAAAGTTCGTGCGCATTACTTCAATTACTCCAGACTACTCTTCAGATGAAAGGATTAAACGACCTGGTTTCTAGTAGAAGATCTCACGAAACAGAATCCAGGTTCCCATGCACATCACGAACCAGCCGAATGCCTTCTGAAGGATATTGGTAGGCAGACTTACCAATGATCTGGTGCCTACGATAATGCCAACAATGGCCAAGGAAGTGATGGACAGGAGAAAGTGCCAGTTGATAGCGTAATTCATAACATCGCCCATGAAGCCCATCAGTGAGTTGACCGTAATGATGAGAAGGGTGGTGCCAACTGCTGATTTGAAGGGTATATCGGTAAAATAGACCAATGCTGGGATAATCAGAAAACCGCCTCCGGCACCTACTAGCCCAGTCAGAAAACCGGTAAAAAGCCCTACCAATATTAATAAAGCTGAGGGATGCTGCTCACCAACCAGATGAGATCTATCTTTTTTCCTAATAATGGCTACCGAAGCGAGTATCATCAGGATTGCGAACACCCCCAAAATAAGCGCTCGTTTGGTGAGTAGAAGACTTTCCGTTTGAAAGATAACATCTGGTAAAGCCGGAACGAACCATCTGCGGGTACAGAAGATGCTGAGTAAAGAGGGTACGCCAAAAATGACTCCAGTTCGCAGGTTTACCAGCTGGGCATTGTGCTTCAGCCAAGTGCCTACTAAGCTGGTAGTGCCAACAATAAACAGCGAATAGGCTGAGGCCATCACAGTGTCAACCGAGAACAGATAAACCAAGATGGGGACTGATAAGATAGATCCTCCTCCCCCTAAAGTTCCTAACACCAATCCAACAACAAACAACGCTATATATCCTAGCACTTCCATTATTTAGTAGCGGCTAGTATTGGTGAAAAGGGCCCGTACTTATGTTGTTTCTCAGAAAAGTTGTCGGCATATGGCCCGAACGGATGATCTATCGGTTTCTTTGTAATATCGGGCCAGTCTCCTGATAAATCTTTGGCAGGTCGTGGCATTGAATTTACAAAGGCGGCAACGTCCCAGGCCTCCTCATCGGTCAGAAATGGGTTTTCGAAAGTAACTCCGTAGGGCATGTTTGCTTTCACGTAGGATGCAAATTTTGAAAGCCGGTATAACCCCGCTCCATTGTTGTAGCTATCTTTACCGTAGAGTGGGGGGTAAGTCCACTCCAGGCCGCTTTTAGCCAGTCGGCCTTCCCCTTCATCTCCGTGACAACGGGCACAATATTGCGCGTACACTAATTCTCCTCGCTCGGGGTCAGCGGGACGATCCAATGGTTCAACAGTTACTAATCCAAAACCAGGTAAAGATTCACCTTTCCTAACGTCCTTTCCTACCCATTTAAGGTATGCCACCATGGCTTGCATCTCCCGGCTATCAGGATCAAGTTTCTGTCCGTTGAGGCTGCGCTCAATACAATCGTTGACCCGCTTTTCAAACCCTTCCATTATCCCGGAGCGATTGCGCAGTTTAGGATAGACCGAAGCTACCCGAGCGTAGTTATTCCCGAATGGAACCGTACCGGCCTTCAAGTGGCAATTTTGACAGTTCAGACCGTTACTGATTTTCCGCACTTTGCCTTTAGGCCCCAGATACTTCGAGGTATGCGCAATCAGCTCACGGCCGTATTGAATCTTGTTACCTTGTGCAGTACTTGGTATTGAAGCCGTATCCGGTGCTTGCCACACAGTCTCATTTGAGTGATTAGTAGTTGAAATATTGGTGGAAGCGATCAAGGGCTGCTTAGTAGGCTCTAATGAGATTAGTTCCAATGCATTGCCAACGAACAGTGCGGTTGATCCTACTACGCATCCTAACAAAACCCACACTAGGTTTATTAATCTTCTTACGTGCCGGATAAATGATTTCTCGAGCATAACTTAAATACTTAGGATTTATCTATTTGGCGTCGCTTCATGGTGCCCTCGCATACTTTTATAGATTAGGGTAAATATTTATAATAACCAAGCATCCCACCCATTGCGGGATGCTTGGTAACTGGGTGCTATCCACCGGCGTAGATATAAGCACAATCGCGTTGCTGAGCGCGGCCTAAGGCCCAAACTCCGGAGGGTACAACCTGAACCTCGGGCAGTACGCCAGCGACCCACTCCTTCTTTACTTCTTCGGCATCTAGCCCCATCGCCTGAGCTGCCGCACCGCTGTATACTGACATGGCCAGATCACATACGCAATACATAGCACCTCTACTTAGCTGCGCTTTGATACCATCAATTCCGGGAAGAGGATAATCACCTTCCTTCGGCTCATAGTACGGGTTTCGTTCAGCGGGTGCTTGCGTAGTGTTGTCGGTGACTTTGAACATCTCACCAAACTTATACTTCTTCCACAGTTCGTCTTTCAAGGCGAAAGGGATGGCATTGTGGCGCATTACCACCATTGAGGTCATGTCATCATCAGCAACACCAGTTTGGTTGTTGGTCATGTAAAAAGCCCAGGACCAGATGAAAGGAAAGCCAGCGTGATGTTCAGGAGCATCGTAAACCACCCGTTGTTTGCCTTTCACGTTTTCAAACCAGGCTTCGGCTTCACCGACGGTTTTGGTTTTAGGGTTAAAGTCTACCCCGGCTAACGCCGGTACCGTCAGTCCCGCCGCTCCGGCGGTGGCCATCAGTTTGCCCACGAAACTTCTTCGCGAACTAAGGTTGAATGAACTTGGGTCTTGAAAATCCATATTATGCATTGTTTAGGTTAAGAAAATGAACACTGAAATAATTATAAGTTGACAGATCTAGCTTTCCGGTTAAATAATTTCTGTTTTATAGATTACTGGTTCCAGGTAGCGTAGTCTCAAATTCTGCTGTCTTTCTACCTTTAATAGCTGCCTATTGACTCCTAAAAAGGTGTACACTAGAAAGAGATCATGTATACATTGAATGTACGAACAAACATAAAGACGGCTTTATTTACTGTATCCTCTGTCGTTCAGTCTCTGACCCCGACTTGATATTTATCTTCTTTAATTTTTTATTGCCAAAGGTTTTAGAATACGTAAGCGTCACCCCGCGCATACCGAAGCTGTAGGAAAAGAAAGCTTCCGTATTGGCATTGGGGCTGTTGATGTCTGCTCTCCAGGCATACGTATTAAGTAAGTCCGTTCCCACCAGGCTAATAATACCCCAATCGTCCTTCAATTGCCTCTTCACTCCTACGTCCAGCCGACCCAGCGGCTTAAGATGAATCAGGCCCCACTGGGAAGCGGACTGAAAGTAGCCGGTCATCTCTACCGAGTATCCCTTAGCGAGTTGGAAGGTATTCGTTCCGTTGTAAGTGAAACTTAGCAGCTCATGCTGCACGTTGTTTTTCAGGTGCTGGGTTTCGTACTGAAAGCGGTAGAGCGATACATCGTTTCTGAACTCCCACCAGTCGGTGATAGCGATGGGTAAGGTAGTATGGATACCGTAAGATTGCTGGTATTTCAGGTTTTGCGAACGGAGTATCTGTAAATTTGTCTCCGGATCAGTCTCCGGTTGGAAGGGAGCAATAGCATTCTGGACATAGTTATACTTCAAAGAAATCCACCACTGCCTTCGCTGATAGCTTAGGTCTATTCCGTCACTGATGGCGGGGCGAAGAGCCAGGTTGCCGCTAAACACGGTCGTTGGATTTATAAAGTAAACGAACGGAGCCAGATCGTTGTACGTAGGCCGGGTAATCCGCCGATTAAACGCTACGTGCAGCTTACTTTCCTGAAATAGATTGCGGGTCACGGACAGCGTAGGAAAATAATTACCGAATTCCCGGTCTACCAATGCTTCTTCTTCCGGCGTACCCATATAAGTATCAGTGTACTCGTAGCGTAAACCACCCTGCACGTTCCATTGCGTAGCGGGTTGCCAGTTGGCAGAGGTGTAGCCGGCCAGGATCATCTCGTCTAACTTGGCACTACTGGTAAACATCGGATCAGTAATGGTAATACCATCCTCGGTTCGGGTAGTAGTTACATTGTTGGTAAACTGAGACATCGTGCCTTTCACCCCCGCCTCAAACGAGAATATTTCACTCATAGTATTGGAATAATCTACGCTAGCTACTTCAAAATGAATGGGAGTTTGCTTGTCCACTTCAATAACCTCCCGTTTAATAAAATCAGCATTATTCTCCCTTATCTCCCGATGATAATTAGAAGGCTGGAGTTGGTGGTAGTATAAATAATCCAGGGAAACGGTAAGTTCTTCCTGATCGCTCAACTGATGGTGAACGCCAAGGCTGGCCGTAGCACTTTGCCAGCGGTTGGTTTCGTTGACAACCGTATTGGTGGTTATCGTTGAATCCGGCGATAAAATGTTAGTGCTGTTAATTCTATCTACCGTATTCCAGTAGCGTTGGTAGCCGGTGACGAGCAAACTAATATCCGTTTTTTCATTCACGTTAAATTCCAGTCCGGCCTGAAGATTATGCGCCGTTGTAATGGGTTCTCGCCAATTAGTATTTACATCTGACCAGACAAAATTATCCTCGGTGATGAGCCGGCTAGTTTTCCATACATTCTCCCTTCGATCGCTCAGGACAGAATAATTCAGGAAGGTATTGAAACGAAGCCTACGGTGGTTGATATTTCCGTTTGCCCCCCAGGTTTCACCGCTGTTGTATCCACCCGTCACCCCAAAGTTACCGCTGTTCCCTAGATCGGCATTTTTGGCGATCACCAAATGGATGATCCCAGCATTTCCCTCAGCATCGTACTTAGCGGGGGGCGTGGTGATCAGTTCAATCTTTTCGATATTCGCCGAGCTCATTCCGTTCAGCATTTGCACCACCGCATCGGTTGGCAGTCGGCTAATCTTTCCGTTAATCATGACCAGCACTCCGTTCTTACCGTTCATGGAGATGCTATTGTTCTGGCGGTTTACAATCACGCCCGGACTTTTTTCCAGCACTTCCAGCACTGTACTGCCCGCCGAAGTGATGCTGCTTTGTACATTTACCACCGTTCGGTCTACCTCTTTTTCAAACAGCGGCTTTTGTCCTCTGATTACTACCTCGTCCAACTCCTGAGTACTTTCGGATAAGTAAAATGCTCCGAGTTTATCAGCCGTAGCGGGTGATACATAAAGAGGTGAGGAAACGGTTTGGTAGCCTAGCATCGCAATACGCAGAATATAGTCACCGCTTTGGGTTTCCAGGAAAAATATACCTTCGGCATCCGAGATCGTGCCTAGGGCCAAAGTAGAATCGGCCGAATGCAGCAAAAGCACATTCGCAAAGGAAACCGGCTGATCGTTTTGGTTTTTTACTTCACCCGAAAGGCTTATCTGGGCCTGAACCGGATAAGGTGACTGAACGATCAGCCCGACTATCAGCAGCCATTTGATTAGCAGGCAAAAGATCGTTTGGTAAGGGAATAAATGTGTCATGGTTGCGAAGCAATAGTTCATAAATCATTGCCCATACGCTCTAAGCTTTTCTGCTCTTTTAGCAAGAAGCATCATTACATATCAGCACTTAGTGGAACCAGAAGAATAGATAGTTACGTCCCCTATTAATTTTAGTAGTGGTAACGTTCAATAGAAACTCGTTTACTTCAACAAATTTGGTCATTTTAGCGTAATAAAGCCTATCAAGGATGTTGCAACACCTTCAAATTTTTTTCTAACGCCTATCAAATTTTTTTTTCTAGCTTAGAAATCAGCCTGCATCAGTTCGCTCCGGTTTGATATTTTGGTTGATATGAAAAAGGTTGGTAGGATCGTACTTTGTTTTGACTTTGGTCAGCCGTTTCATGTTGTTTCCGTAGGTGCTTTCAATCCTGCCTTGGTCTTCCTCCATCATAAAATTAACGTAGGTGCCGCCCGAGGCATGCGGATGGGTAGCTTGGTAATAGTTTCTGCACCAATTGATAATGAGGTCTTTGTTCTCCGGGTCAGCGTCTACTCCAACAATCACTTCGGCCCACCTGGCATCGCGGTGTTCCCAGGCGGTAGCATCATTCGCTACTTCACGGGCTTTGCCATCCACCGGGTAGAGGTGCATGGTGGACAAGCCCGGAACCTTGGAGCCATGTTTAATAAATTGCGCCATGGCTTCATCGGTAAGCTCCGTGAAAAAATCAGATTTCCAGTACCACTGTAGCCCCGAAGGATACAAACCGTCAAACATCAATTGCAAGGCCGGTAGGGGCAAAGGACCCACAAAATCTAGAATGGGTGGCCCGAACGCTCGGATAGGCGCGAATACTTCTTCCCGCTTTTCTGCCGGACCGGTGTAATTCCATACCACACCACAGACGTTCTGGTTGTGCAAATGCGCCGGAAAAGGATCGCCGGGCGGCACGTTCAGAAAGGCAAAGAAACCGTACAGATCGTTATCGGCGGTTGCCATCAGATCACGGTAAAAAATCATGGCTTCTTTGGCTTGCTCGATTGGCCAGAACATCGGCCCGGCGTATACTTCGCTGATTTCGTGCAACCGAAATACGAAGGAAGTTACCACGCCAAAATTGCCGCCTCCGCCCCGCAGTGCCCAGAATAAATCCGGATGTTCGTCTTTGTTGGTCACCACCACCGAGCTGTCGGCCAGCACCACTTCAGCTTCCAGTAGATTGTCGATGGTTAGTCCGCACTTACGGCTTAGGTAACCTAAACCACCGCCCAAGGTAATGCCACCGATCCCCGTCGTTGAAATAATCCCGCTGGGCAGGGCTAGGCCGTACTCGTGCAGTTTTTTGTCAATCTCTCCCAGGGTGCAGCCTGTTTCAATGCGGGCGGTTTTCTTTTCGGTGTCTACCAAAATACCTTTCATGGGAGAAAGATCAATGGCTAGTCCATCGTCACACAATCCCAGCCCGGCCCCGCTGTGTCCGCCGCTGCGTACGGATATTTCCAGGTCGTTCTTTTTGGCAAAGCTGATCGCTGAAACAACGTCTAATGCGTTGGTGCATCTGACAATCAACGCCGGCTTTTTGTCGATCATGCCATTGTAGAGCTTCCGGGCTTCGTGATACGAGGAATCTTCCGGCGAGATTACTTCTCCGCCGATATTTGACGTTAAGTCAGTTAGATTGGGGGGGGTGGTTGTATTTATCATCGTTGATACGTTTTTATTCAAAGCAAGCATAATTTTGTTCGTTCTGCCACCTCATTTGATTCAAAGACTAACAGAATTGATTCATAGGCTTCTTCCTGGTTGAAATTCATTCCTGTTTAGTCCGCTCGGAAAAATATAAACTGGCAATACTTAGTGATCCTTGCCGACTTAGTTTACCAGCGCTTAGGAAAACAATTGGTCAACGACTATTTCCCCTTGGGGATATTGAGCGAATAATAAGTTCCCAATGAAGGTTAATACTAGCGCTAAGATTATCTTCTTCATTTCTGAATAGGTTATTGGCAATAACAATAATGTTCGCCCCAAAGGTGAGCAACAATCAGCTTATAGGGTTAGCAACTATGTTGTAATCCTGTTCAATTTTTTTCTAACGTTATCTAAAATGGTTGCCTCCGCTATTGCGTTGAGGTTAGTGCGCCGGAAGTTGCCGGTTCAGGCACCTGGGGAAAGCCAATTTTTCGGGCCAGCTCCTGAAATGCTGGCTCGGAGTGAAGGGGGTAGAACTGCGGCTCGCTAATCAGCCAGGGCATCTCCATTTCGTGTAGTTCGTAAGCTTGCTGCAACCACTGGAGGGCGGATGCTTTATCGCCCAAGGCCGAGTAGATGACCGCAATGAAAAAGCGAATAGAACCCGCATCACTCGTGGTTAATTTTGCCTTTAGTTCGTTAATTAACTCGTGCGCTTTCCCTTTTTCTCCTGAATGAGCGTAGGTAGCCCCAATCCAACCCAGCAAACGG
Source organism: uncultured Cytophagales bacterium (assembly GCA_963761785.1). Taxonomy (GTDB): domain Bacteria; phylum Bacteroidota; class Bacteroidia; order Cytophagales; family Cyclobacteriaceae; genus Tunicatimonas. The sequence continues at coordinate 22,013 of CAVXII010000006.1, read as the reverse complement.
GGATTATGATACTCGGCTTGTTCCATTGCTTGCTGGAAAATTGAAAGAGCTTGCTCATACTTTCCCGTATTTAACTTGAGGAAGCCATAAGCTTCTAATGTCGTGTAATTGTTAAACGTTTTCAGCCGGGTCTGGGCAAATTCTTCGGCTTCCTGATACTTACCATTGTAATATAGCGCGTAGATCATTCGGGTATGCGGAAAGAACGGATCAGTATTTTGTAATCGTTGAGCGAGCTCAAGGGTTTCCTTATCTCGTCGCACAAACTGCAAAAATTCTGAATAATTTCGCAATGCCTGCGGGTGATTGGAAATAATTGCTTTTTGGTATTCTTGCTCGGCTCTAGCAAAATCCCACTGATAAAACAGATAATAAAATCCCTTCCATACCAGACCTTCGGGAAGATTTGGGTTAATTTCTAAGGCTTTATCTATCTGGGGCTTGGCTAATAAAAAGGCTTTCTGTAAATCCAATTCCGAGTGGTAGATAGTAGCCATACAGATATAACATTGGGCCATTCCCGCGTAGGGTAAGGCGAAATCGGGGTCTATGGCCATAGCCTGCTGAAAAAGTTTGATCGCCTTAAGGTTTGATTTTCTGGAGTATGACCTAATTTCGTAATTGCCCTTCATAAACAGATCATAGGCCTCAGGATTTACCGCCTGCTGCCGGAGTTTATCTTCCTGCTTTTTGGGCCATTGAGATTGTAAGGTTTGGGCTACCTGCCGGGCAATATCTCCCTGTATTTCCAGTATGTCCTGCCACTTCCGGTCGTAGCTCTCCGCCCAGATTTGGCGTTCAGTTTGGGTATCTACCAAGCGTATCTCAATCCGCACGTCATCGGCCTGCCGCTGGATACTCCCTTCCAGCAGGTTGGCTACTTGCAACTCTTCCCCAATTTGCTGAGCGGATAGATTAGTTTGCCGGTAGCGGTTCGTAGACAGCGGTGAAATCACCTTCAAATTTTCTATTTGAGACAAATGCCGGTTGATGGCTTGAACCACTCCTTCGCTAACGTATTCGTACTCCTGGTCTACGTTCAGGTTCTTCAACGGAAGTACGGCTACCGACTGGTCGAGAGGAATCTTTTCGGTAGCCTCCGTTTCGGAACCGGCCGCCTGCCACTGCACCAAAAATACTACGATCATCAACCCAATGGCTATTAACCCTACCCAGGTCACTACTTTGATTGGTAATTTGAACTGATTACGCTCGGCTGGCTTGATCTCTCTGGTTTGCTCAGGTTCGTTAGCCCTGAATCTGGCTTCCCCGGGTGGATAACCGTAGTATTCGGTAAAGCAGGTTGAGAAGTAGCTCTGACTACTGAAACCAACTTCATACGCCACTTCGGTGATCGTTCTATCTTCTTCTTTGAGTAGTTCTATCGCCCGTTCCAGCCGATACTCCCGGATAAACTGATTGGCTGTTTGCCCCGTACTTTGCTTCAGCTTGCGGTGCAGGTTAGAGCGGCTCATGTTCATTTGTTCAGCAAATGCCTCCACACTGAACTGATCATTCTGAAGATTGGCTTCCACAACCTCCCCCAACTGCCGTAAAAACGGATTGCGCTGGTCAGTGTTTAAGGACGCACGAGCGGAGTGGGACATAGCACTTTTGGTTGTGTTTCAAAATTCTAGGAAGGTACACAAAATTCTGAAACCACGGTATTTCCTGGAAAATATAGGTGAATATCAATTAGTCACAGGCTAAGAAGATATTGACCAAGTGCGATGGGTTTGCTCCCGGCTAAGAGGTAGCTGGCTAGCCAGATCGCTGACGGAAAGTCAACTTTGGTCCAGATGATCCATCACCACTTCAGCCGCTCGCTTAAGACAGCCGGTATCAACTGATGATTTATCGTCCATGCGTAAAGTGGCTATCTCCTTACCGGTTCTCGACTGAAGCCACCAAGGGAGACTCTACGGGTAGCTTACATCGCTTCGCCAGCAGATTGTCTTTTTTGTAGGCTTCCAGTTCCCAGGGTGCTTTTTGGCGGTTATCTGGTTGATAGTTGTGTTTTCTTCCTTTCCATAGTACCTGCCGCTTATTAAGCACAAGGAGTTCTCCTTTTACATATTGTTTAACGTGGATCATCTCATGGGCCAGGACTAGTTTTTGCTTTGCGCTACTCATCCGACTATCTATCAATACCTTGATGATTGGGCAAGCGCTGGCTCCCGACAGATTCAGGTAAAAAGTTACTCCTTGCATTTTCTTGGACAAATCCGGAGTGAAACCCACCGAGACGTACACATCTTCTCTAACGTCCAAATAATCCAGGTGCTGCACCACCTGATTTCTCACAGCAAGCGAGTCTGCCGTACCCCAAATATGGATAATAGGTTGGCAGAAGGCAAAATTTATCCAAAGCATTCCCATGAGGATGAGTAATATTGACTGTTTCATTTTTGACAAAGTTTTACTGTTCCGAATCTCAATGGAGGTTCAGGTGTGATGAAAATAATCCGTATTTGATTCAAAAATCAGTAATGAGCGTTCATGAACCGGCTAAAGCCGAAGGCTTATGTCCAAAGCTGGCCTGAAAGACTTTACTAAAATAAGACGGATTGGAATAGCCCACTTCCAGGGCTACTTCAGAGATATTGCCTTCTCTGGATTTCAACAGCCTCCAGGCTTTCTGCATCCGAAGGTCTTTGATGAAGTTATTCGGAGATTTACCGGTCAGGGAAGTCGTCTTTCGATACAGTTGCGGACGGCTGACGCCGATCAACTCACACAGGTTGTTGACGTTAAACGAGGTGGTTTGGAGGTGTTGCTCGGTAAGCTCAAAGAGGGCATGCAGGAAGTTTTCTTCCGTTGGGGTCAATATTTTGATACACGATCTGGGCAAATTTGCTTCTAAAGCTACATTTTCCATGGCGTATAATTCCTGAAGGTTAGACGAAAACACAATTTGGTTGGGCCCGGCAACCATGCACAGCCTGATGGCCTGTTTAGTAGCTACCTCAAAAAAACCTGTGCTTTTGGTAAGGGGCTGTCCTTGGTTAAGAGCCAGCCGGAAAATAATGTTCCACTCACTGTTTTTTCCCTTTAACCGCATCTTTTCCAACAAATCGTTCTGGATACTCTGAGCGCACCGGATTGCATTAATGGGTGAATCAAACACTCCCACCAAGCTATCATTGGCAGCATGCTCAATGAAACGACCGTCGAAAGCAGCCAGTGCATCCACTACCCGGTTCTTGGGTTTGATTGGAACGTGGAGCTGCTTGTAATCGCTACTATCTTCGATATCGGTGACGCCCCGGATGTCGGCCACCAAGAGGGTGCGGTTGGCAAGGTCTACCGCACCGGCAGTATTCATGGCCAGACCGTGGTGAATCGGTTGCTTGTCGCCCATAAAAAGTTTAAAAAATCCTGGCTCTACTTCCTGAAGATTGCAGGCCATGTTGCCGTGGGCTATGCGATGGCAGGCCTCACAGGCTTCCGGATTGGGGCCCTCTACCAGGCAAAATACCGTTCCGGCTGCTTCGTTGACCCAAAACTGAATGTATCGGACACCATAGCGATCTTGCACCAGCTTATCAGCCATGTGCGCTTCCTTAACTGCCTCTACTGAGACTGTCTCGAACTGATGAAAATCCATGTACATGGGCATAAGGCTGGGAGTTTAGGGTGTAATCATTACTGTAAATTTCTGCTTCTCAAGTTAAATCTTGACTTTTTGTCAACTATATCGGACGTAGCTTGGAAAGTAATTCCAGTCTCATTCTTTCACAATTGTTAATTCTCGATGCCAGATAGATAGTTTACTGGTTAGGTAGAACGGCTTGAGCACCTAATCTGCCATCAGCATGGATCAAGATTAGCGTTTTTACCTGAGTACGTCTTTCAGTATTCTTTCAATGCCTAGGAGTAGCCATGAATTGATAGGAAAGGCTAGCGCTATTCTTGCAAAAACAAAGGGTGTTTATAGCGTAGTATACTGAAAATCAACTACTTAACCGTGTCGCTAGGGGCGAAACCGAATTCTGACTTAAAAGCCCGGCTGAACCAGGAAGGATCGTTGAAACCAACTTCATAAGCTACCTCGGAGATTGTTTTTTCAGTAACCAAAATCAGTTCTTTGGCCTTTTGTAAACGGACAGAGCGGATGAAAATAGCCGTAGATTTTCCGGTAGTGGCTTTGAGCTTCCGGTAGAGTTGCGATTCGCTCAAGTGAAGTTTGTAGGCAAGTTGTCTTGTTCCAAAAGTATCATTGCTGAGTTCTTCGTGAATAGTTTTTACAACGTGTCGGAGAAATTTTGTTTCAGGATTTCCGGCGCGCTTTTTCAAGATTTGGGTAAGACCATCGTTTTCGAACTTGTGCAGCATTTTCTTGCGCAGTAGCAGCAGTTGATCCAAACGGGTAAACAGTTCAGCTTTCACAAACGGTTTTTCCAAATAAGCATCCGCTCCGTGCGAAAGCCCGGTAAGGCGGTCTTTCATGGTGGCTTTGGCCGTAAGCATAATGATAGGGATATGGTCGGTTCGGGCATCGGATTTCAAGGTTGCGCAAACCTCAAATCCATCTTTGCCCGGCATCATAACATCACAAATAATGACATCCGGAACTTCTTCATACGCCATTTCCAGCCCAATTTCCCCGTTCGGTGCGTGCAGATATTGGTACTTATGCTCCAAAGCAATATTTAAATAGTTGGCTACATCAAAATTATCTTCAATGACCAGCACCAGCGGTAAATCAAGCGTATGATCTTTTCCCGGTACAGCAGCCTCTACGACAGGAATGGTAGGATGAGCGATTTCCACTGACTGTTGAACAGTTACTACTTTCGGTGCCTGCGTAGTGATGGGAATTTTCACCATAAACTCACTGCCCATTCCCGGCACACTTTTTACGGTTATCGTTCCCTGCATTAATTCCACTAACTCTTTGGTCAGGGCCAGGCCAATGCCTGTACCCTCTGTTTGCCGGGTGGAAGAATGATCTGCCTGATAAAAGCGATCAAACACATGCGGGATATCTTCTTCAGTAATTCCTTTGCCGCTATCCTTTACTTTTACTGAAAAATATGCTTGGCCAGCTACGGAGACCTGGTTGAGATGAACGATAATTTTTCCTCTTTCGGGCGTAAATTTAATGGCGTTAGTCAGCAGGTTAGAAACAACGGCAGCTAGTTTGGCTGCGTCAAAATCCATGATCAACTGCTCTGTTTCTGCGTAAACGGTAAGAGTGACCTGTTTTTCTTCGGCCAGGGAATGAAAACTTTCGCTGAGGTATTTGATATAAGGAATAACATCTGTCTGTAGTAATTCCAGTTCCAAATGACCGCTTTCCAGTTTGGCCAAATTGAGCATTTCATTGACGAGTCGCAAGAGGTTCTTTCCGTTGCGCTGAATCATTTCCAGCGGTTCTGCGGCGCGCTTCCAGTGCTGTTCTTCGGCTTTGGATTGGAGGGTATCAGCCATACCGAGAATAACGGTCAGGGGAGTGCGGAATTCGTGGGTGATGTTGGTATACAGACCACTTTTAAAATGGTCGATTTCGGTGAGGCGTTTGTTTTCTGCTACGGCGAGCTTGCGGGAAATCTGGAAGCGGTAAAAGCGGTAACTAATGCCAAGCACGATTGCTACAAAAAGAGCATAAGCCCACCACCGGGTCCACCAGGGTGGCGCAATATAAAATTGAAGGGAAGCACCATCTTCATTCCACCGGCCGTCGCTACTACGGGCCGTCACCTGAAAGGTGTATTCTCCCGGATCGAGGTTGGTGTAGCGGGCGGTTCTTTGAGTGCCAGCATCAATCCAATTGGCATCGTAGGGTTGCATCCGGTATTTATAGATATTCTCCGAAGGATTGGTAAAATGGAGCCCTACGTAATCAAAGGTCAAATCGTTTTGTTGATGGGAAAGGGTAATGCGTGAGGATGTACTATCTCTATAATTTTTAAGATCGAAAGCCTTCCCTACTATTTGCAAACCACTCAGTAATACATCCGGCGGATAGAGGTTTTCCTTTATCTCATCCGGATAAAAGGCTACCAAGCCACCATTACCGCCGAAAAACAATTGCCCATCTATCCCTTTAAAGGCACTGCTGTAATTGAAACTCGTAAAGGATAAGCCATCGGAAGTGTCATACGATATAAAGCGCTTGGAAGCTGGATTAAACCGGGCAATACCATTTCCAGTAGAAAGCCACATCGTTCCGTTATCACTGGCAAGAACACCATTTATTGCATCACTCGGCAGTCCGTCTGCCGCAGTATACTGCCTATACGTACCCTCGGCCGCATTATAATGTAGTACTCCGTCGTCGGTAGTTCCTATCCAAAACCGGCCGGTGCTATCTTCCTGAAGACTGGTTATCCCATACCCTTCGAGGTGATGGATGAAAGCGTCGTTTTGCGCATCGTATTCGAACAATCCATTCTGAAATATTCCTACCCAGATTGTCCCTTTTGTATCTTCGTGGATGGCATGAACGCTGTTATAAAATGTTTGGGGGCTCAAGTTGGAAAATTGATACCGCGTAACGGTCTTTTTATCCTTGCTCAAGCGGATCATTCCGCCGCTCCAGGTACCTAGCCACAAAAAACCTTGCCGGTCTTCGTGCATACTAATGACTGGAAAGGAAATGGTAGCATAGCTATTGTTTTCCAAAATTTTGTAGGGTGTAAACTCCCCTGTCTCCCGGTCTAAAGTATCCAGCCCGGCCTCCGTTCCTACCCAAAACGTTCCGTTACTATCTTCAAAAGTCGTCCACACAATATCACTGCTGATGCTATGCTTCTTCTTCGGGTGGTGCAGAAAATGTTGAATTCCCCCTGTTTTTATATCCAGCCGGTTGAGTCCCCCTCCCCGGGTGCCCATCCAGATGATTCCGGGCTCCTGAGGCGCTTCGTAAATTCCCATGATATGATCAATGGATAAGCTTGTTGGATTTTCCGCCTCATGGGTGTATACCTTGAATTTATGCAAGGAAGGATCCACCTTTTGAAGCCCTCCCGGAAGATTGCCGATCCACATGCGGTCCTGTCGGTCTTGCAAAAAAGTCCAAACCTGGTCAGAGCTTAAGCTGCCCGGATCAGCCGGATTATGCGCATAACGGTTTAGTTTTTTACTAACGGGATCAAAATGGTGTAACCCGCCATTATACGTTCCTACCCAAAATTCACCGTTTTGATCCTGATGAATAAATCTGACATGCGGGCAGGAAGACCATAAGCCCATTTCTCCCTGGGGGGCATAAAAGGAAGTATCGGCAGCGTCAGGCATCATCCGAATAAATTCTTCCTTTTCTGGCTCATAGTAGTGGAGGCCGCTTTGGCAGGACCCAACCCATAATCTCCCGTCCTGATCTTCCATAAGCGCAGAGACGCGGTTGTCAATCAGGCTATTGGGATTAGCCGGATCATGCAAAAAGCGTTTAGCGCTGCCCGTTTGTAGATCCAGGCGAACAAGCCCACCACCAGCAATAGTAGCATCAAACGGCTCTCCGGTGCCAATCCAGAGATGATTGTTTTTATCGACTAAAAGCACCCGCACCTCGTCATCCAGCAGGTTATTTGGACTGTTGGGGTCATCCAGAAAGCGGGTAAACTCCTCACTTTCCCGCTCGTAGCGAAATAGTCCCCCTTCTTGGGTGCCAATCCAAAGCTGGTTGTCTCGGTCTTCGGCAAAGGCATTGATTTGCCCTGCCTGTTGGTTATTGGGCGCAGATTCATTAGAGGAATACCGGATAAAGCAGTCGCAATCGGCGCTATAACGATCAATGCCGAACTTGCCGCCAAGCCAAACATCCCCGGTGAAATCTACGAATAGTTTTTCAACCCGATTTTGGGATAAAGAAGTGGAGTCTCCCGGAATGCTCCGATAGTTTAGAAACTCATACCCATCATACCGTAGTAAGCCACCTTCAGTAGCCAACCAAATATATCCTTCGTGGTCTTGTACAATGTCCATAACCATATAACTCGGCAGCCCATCTTCGGTAGAAAATCGTTCAAAGATCAACGGACTGGGTTGGGCTTGCAGCAAGCAGGGGAAGCTGAGGATAAGCCAAAAACTTAAAACAAAAGGAAGATGAATGAATAACTTGAAAATACCGGTGATACCATTCATGATAGTTTCCTTTATTTGGCTTCTCACTAAACTGAAAAGAATGAGCCACTGGTATCATCCTGGCTGTGGCTTAAAGAACGCTAAAATGATCAGATAAACAACAAATCAAGAAACTCTTCTTGATCCCTACTCCAATTCCAATCGATGGACCTGGTTTGTTCTTGTACAAAATCATAGCGTTGCCAGTAATGAAATCATAACGACAGTAGCGGATGTCGCTATACCGCAATATCGGTTTGTCTAAATTGGTGCTAGCCGATCGGTAAGCTTCAAAAAAGACAAAATGTCCATTTCGTGCTCGTGATAGTACTGCTTGGCAAACGCATGCATCGCCCGTAGCAGTCTTTTATCGCGCACGTCTAGTCCCAGCACCTTGCCCCGCGCCAGTTCAGCGCGAATTGCTTCCGGTGCCCTTGGATCATCAAACGAAAGCTGAATGCGGTGGTACTGGTTCTCGTTGCCGCTGGTTTTGAGTACCTGCTGCACGTAGTAATCCGAGGTCTGCACGTTGGACTCGGTGAGCAGGTCGGGCAAGTATTCAATCCACTGGAAGTTGCCCCAGTCACCCCGGCGTTTCCGACGAATTATCTCGGGAGCAATCCGGTTGCGGTTTGAGGTGCCCGTGCCCAACGAAAGTACTTGTAACTCGTGCAAACTTTTGCCCAAACCCTTGTTGGCTCCGTCCATGTAGCGATACTCTGGTTTCTCGGAGGTGTTGCGGTTAATTGCGAAGGCCACGGCGGCCATGGCCGGATGGTTGATTGAACACGCCCCCGTCGATGTGATTCTGATAGATCGGAAAATAAGTGGGACCGGCCGAGGTGCGCAACGCCAGATCAACCAGCGAAATATCTCGGTCGCGGATGAAGTTGGAGTGATAGATGGCCGGGCGGAAGTTGATCGGTTGCCCGTCTGTTTCAGGATTCAGGTGAAAGCAACAAACCATCAACGATTTTTCGCCCTGCTGCCGAAGGCGTTCGTTAACGTCGCCTAGGGTAGCGTTTCCGAAGAGTGAGGTAAGAATCTTTTTGAATGGTTTGTTAGAATAATCAGCTCCGAAATTTTTGCCGAAGCCGTCGCGCAGGTCGTCCAGCCGGGTATCGTGAAACACGGTTTCAGACTGGTTCAGATACAGATCAACCAGTTGGGCGGGTTCTAAGCCGTAGGCCAGTCCGATACTGATAATCCCCCCGGTGGAAGTGCCTGCGAACAGATCAAACAGTTCAGTGGGATGCTGACCGGTGGCTTGGTAGATACCGTCGAGCAGCGTGGCGGGGATAAGGCCGCGGGTGCCGCCGCCGTCGATCGAAAGAATGCGGAACGGTTGGTTCATGAGGGTGGTTTTTAGGATAGTACATCCTGATAACCGCGATTGTAACCTCCAGTAGCGACAGATTGCAATCTGTCGCTACGGCAATCTGTCGCTACGGCAATCTGTCGCTACAAAATGAACCTACGCCGAACAACCCACGCCCCCAGAATCAGAACCAGGGCCCCCGCCACCACCCACCACCACTCCGAGAAACCACCCGTTGCCGATAGCGGATCGCTGTTCCCTACCTGCACAAAGGCGGCCCAGTAATAAGGATGCGCTTGCGCTGACCGAGCCTCGCCCAGGTAGTCCAATTTGGCCGTCCGCAGGGCTTGGTCTTTGGCAGCTCCGCCGTGCAACTGCGTGAAAAAGCGCTGCATGATCTGGCTGGTCGACCGGTCGTCGGCGTTCCACAGGCTCATGGTCACGTTGGGGCATCCGGCGTACTTGAAGGCGCGGCCCAGGCTCATGATGCCCTCGCCGGGAGCCAGCGTGCCGATGCCCGTTTCGCAGGCGCTGAGCACCGCTAGTTCGGCATTGAGCGCGAGATTATACAACTCGTTAGCGTGCAAAAAGCCGTCTTCGCGCACCGTGTCAGACTGCTGGGTAAAGATCAGTCCCGAAAAGTCGTCGTTCTCGTTATTCGCGTAAGCGTGCATCGACAGGTGAAGCACGCTGCTCTGCGGAGCGTGCTGCTTGAATCGGGCTTCGGTGGCGGCCTCGTTGACAAAAGTTTGGCCCCGGAATAGCTGGGCGGCAAAGTCAATCTCTTCCCGGTTATAGCGCAACTGCCCCAGTCCCAACCGCTTTCCGTCCAGCGTGGTGCGCACCTCCCGGCTTTCGGCCAGGGGAGCTTCGGGATAAGAGGGAGCAAAACCGAGGTAGGGGTAAGGGCTATCCTCCGGCGGCGGCGCGATGCTCGTGAGCAACGTTGCCGAGTATTCGTAGCTGACCGGAAGCTTTTTAACCAAATAAGGAAGGCTTTGATAATCAACGCGGGTGGGAGCCGGGGCTTCGGTGAGCAGCACGTCGAAGGGCAGGTAGCCCAGCAAGCCGTCGGGAATGATGATCAGTTGCTCGGTTTCAGTTTCCGCGGTTAGCCAGGGGGCGAGCAGGATTTGGTACAAGCCGTGCGCATCTTGGGTGAACGTTTTAAAGGCTGATAGGTCGTTGGCCTGTTGATAATCATACTGACTTACCGAGCGCAGCACGTTGGCTAAGCTTCGGTGGAAGCTACTATCCAGCGGGGTGGTTTGCCACTGCACCTCATCCGAGCGGATGGCAAACGTGTAAAGCGTGCTGTCGCCGTAGGAAAAAGACAACAAAGTGGCGTCGGGTGGCAGGTCGCGCTGCAACTTCTTCAAAGATACCACTTCGGTATCGTACTTGAGTTGGTAATAGTTGGGGTATTCATTTTCCAGGCGTTTAATCAGGGCATTGTAGGCCTCCCTGGTTTCGAAGGCTCGGTTGCGCAGCATCTGCTGGGTAGCGTCATCTTCAGCCTGATACCGTTGATTTTCCCAGTAAGTTAGTTCTCGCTTGAGTTTATTTTCTTCTTCCAGCAGTTCGTCCGGAACAGCCGAGAAGGAGCGGGCTTCGGAAGTTCTAACGGCCTCTAGTAAGGTTGTGGCCTTACTCTTCTCCGAAAAGTAGAACGCTTCAGCCAGAAAATCGGCTTCCGTAAGGTTTAAATTGACTGCTTGCAGGCACGTTTGAATTGCCTGTTCGTACAGACTAGCCGCCTTTGCGGAGATAAACTGCTTGTATTCCAACGAAGGGAAAGTTTGGCGCATTTGGTCCGTTACCTCAATTGTCAATCGGTAAGTTCCCCAGGCTTGTAACAAACTGGCAGTGTCATGAGGTGTCGCCTCGTTCTTAAGATAAAGAGACCAGGCTTTTGAAGACAATGACTCCAACAAATCCTTAGTAGTGTTCACCTCACTTAGCGTAGGATTACTGGCCAAATCCAAGTTATCAAAACCGTCTACTTGCTGGATCAGTGCTTGCTGAAAATGCCATAGTGCAGTATCCACCTGATTATTCTGCAAATGTACCTGGCCCATTCGATTATAAATTGAAGCCTTTTCTACGTGTTTGCCTGGATAAAAATCATTGGTAATAACTAGAGCCCGCTGGTAGTGCTGAAGCGCCAGCGCGTGATTGCCTTTCGCTAAATAAATATCTCCTCCAAGAATTACATTAGCCGTCTCTTTGGCGCTAAGCGCGTGCCAGCGAGCCAACTGATCTAATTGCCAGAGCGCGCTATCGTACTGATGACGCGCCAAGTGCCATTGGGACAACTGTCGGTAATTGGCACCAAGTGCTCCTTGAGCTTGGCTGGGAAAAGGGTAACTTTTTAATATCTTTAATGAACTATCATAAAATTTTTTGGCCTTTAGCGCTTCGGGCGAATTCACGCTAGCGGCCAACTGATCGTAGCTTGATCCTATGGCCAACTGTAGCAGCGCTTGATGATACGGAAATTCTTCCTGGAGCGTTTGTCGGGGAAGCCACTGCAGTGCCAATTGGCGATAAACAACCGCCTGGGCGTAATTTTCTAACTTGTGGTAGCAAAGCCCCAGCTCATAATAGGTATCAGAAACCAGCATTGAGTCCTGATATTGCGCTGGGTTGACAACGATGGGTTGAAAGGAATTGATCGCTTTGAGCGGATCACCCATGCTCTCATCGTAGAAAAGGCCCCACGTATAGGGAATGTTTACCCGCAGCGCACGTGTGGGGTCGAGCGTGTCCAGGGCCTCCTGATGGTGTTGCTCGATAAACTCGGCCCGATGAAGAAAATACTGGAACGAATCTATCCAACTGTGTTGCAAGGCACACCAGGCCATGCGTAGATGTGCGTCCAGATAAAGATCATAGTGACCACCTTGCTGAGCCGCACTGGCCGCTTTTTGGTATAATTGAATAGCGCTGTCCGGATCAGCAAAGTAAAAATTCTGATCCACTTGATCGAGCTGCGCACTAATACTTAGCGCTGGTGGTGTTTGGGCGAACACCCCGGCAGATAAAAACATAAAAATACCAAGCAGCCTACCAATGGTAGATCGCTTGGTACCATTAAATGCCGAAGATAAAACTTTGCTAGCGCAAGAAATCAACAATATCAGAAGTAACTTTTCCTTCAAATCCAACCTGTTCAATCGATTTACCGGTATCGTACAGAGAGCCAAAGGTAACCTGAAGTTGATCGGATACTACCTCAGCTTTTTCGGTTGGTGAGTAAATTAGGGTAACCGCTCCGGTTTCAGGATTCTCGGAAATATCCGTTAGAATAGCTACCACCGAACCGGTCTCAGGATCGCTGATCAAACCGTCGTATTCTTTGTAATTAAAGCGTGTCGGATCTATGCCTTCAAATCCATTAGAGAAAAATCCAAGGTCAGGATAACAGAGTGGGCTGATTCTCACTGGGCAACCCTTTGGCCGTCGTAGTATAACATAAGATATCTGCCCTTGCTGTCCCAAAAATTCGGTTGTCTGTTTATCGGAGTACAAGGTTGCTTTAGCTATGATCTCAGATTTATCTGGGTTGCTAGCTTCGTATTTGTCAATGATTTTTGGTGAGTTGCTGAAAATACTGGCATCCTCTTCTTCCTGACAGGCAGATAGGAAAGCAAAACAGGTGAGTAACAGGACGAGCGAAAGTAAACGAGAATACGTCATGGGGATGGGTTGGTTAGGGTGAATGAATTTATTCGTTTGGTCATTTATACCCGTTGTTTCGGTAAGGTAAACAATAAATCACGCGAAATTGAAAATATTCTGAATTTATTCTTTTTCCGATAAATCAGTTAACTATTACGTTATCTGGTAGGAGTAAATTTCGTCATTTAATCTAATTATATTAGTATTCCAGAAGGTGGGTTTTAAGTCGACGGTCTTCTGCCTCTCCCGAACGAATCAAGTAGCCTCCCAGTCCCGCACCAATCGCCTAGCCACCGGAGCGTTGCCCGGCACACCAGTAAAACCTGAAGCACCGGTTGGTCGAGTCTCCGGTAATTTCCGTACTTTCGCCCCGATCCTGCGCCAGGAGAATTATCTTACCGCTGCCTATATGCCACCCGACGTGAGAGAAATCATTAACCAAGCCATTGCGCAACATACCTACGGCCACCAACCCGCCGAACTCTACGAACCCATTCGCTACATCATGGCCCTGGGCGGCAAGCGGCTACGCCCCACCCTCACCCTGCTGGCCTACCAACTCTTCCGCGACGATGCCACCACGCCCGCGGTGCTCAACCCGGCCTTGGCCGTGGAGGTGTTTCACAACTTCACCCTGATGCACGACGATATCATGGACGAAGCGCCGCTGCGCCGCGGCAAGCCCACTGTGCACGAGCACTGGAACCGCAACGTGGCCATCCTGTCGGGCGACGTGATGCTGGTGAAGGCCTACGAACTGCTGATGCACACCCCGCCCAACCAACTGCCCGAGGTGCTCACGGCCTTCAACGGCTGTGCCACCGAGGTGTGCGAAGGACAGCAGTGGGACATGAACTACGAAACGATGTCGGAGGTGAGCGAGGCCGACTACCTGCGGATGATCCGGCAGAAAACGGCCGTCCTGCTAGGATTCAGCCTGCAGCTGGGCGGACTGCTGGCCGAGGCCGATGCAACCACGGTGAGCCTGCTGTACGAACTGGGCATCAACATCGGCATCGGGTTTCAGTTAAAAGACGATCTGCTCGACGTGTACGCCGACCAGGCCGCCTTCGGCAAACAACCGGGCGGAGATATTATCGCCAATAAGAAAACCTTTTTGCTCATCAAAGCGCTAGAAAACGCCCGCGACGAACAGCACGTGCAACTGGTGGACTGGATCAGCCGTCCCGCCTTCGACAAAGACGAAAAGGTAACCGCCGTGAAGGCCATCTACGACCAACTCGGCATTCGGGCGCTCACCGAAACCACCATGAATCACTATTTCCAGCAGGGCCTGGAGCAACTGCAGCAACTACCGGCCGACGAAACGCGCAAGCAAACCCTCCGTTCGTTCATCGAGCCCCTTATCCACCGCGAAAAGTAACCTAAACGTATGCAATTCTCGATCACCATTATCATCATCGCGGTCACCGTGGGAGTGAGCCTGCTGGCCTGGAACAAGCCCGAACTCATGCAGCGCTGGATTTTCAATCCGTACCGCATTCAATCGAATCGGGAGTATCACCGGTTTATCACCTCGGGCTTCATCCACCAGGACTATATGCACCTGCTGTTCAACATGCTCACGTTGTACTTCTTCGGTACCCTGATTGAACAGGTATACGCCTACCTCTACGGGGCCAGCGGACCGTGGATCTACGTGGGTTTGTACCTGACGGCCATTGTGGTGTCGAGCATCACCACCTACGTGAAGCACCGCGACAACCCGGCCTACAATTCGCTCGGCGCTTCGGGCGGCGTGTCGGCGATTCTGTTTGCCGCGATCTTGTTCGACCCCACCAGTACGCTGCTGGTGTTCTTCATCATTCCGATGCCCGCTTTTCTGCTGGGAGCGTTGTTTCTACTGTACTCTTACCAGCAGGGTCGACAAGGACTGGGCGGCATCAACCACGACGCGCACCTGCTGGGCGCGCTGTTCGGAATCGCCTTCACAATCGCTTTGGAGCCCCAGGTGATCGGCAGCTTCGTGGAACAGATCTCGCAGTACCAGTTGTTTGGTTGAAGGTGCCTATCGCCTTATCGAACGCCAGTGCCGGTCGGCAAAATCCAGGTAGCGCGCCCAGTCATAATCGGTGATATCGTGCTCGCCCCGACGTAGGTGGTAGCCGATGGTGCCCATCACGGGCTCCTCTACGGCGGGCATCTCATCTACCGGAAGTCCGAAGGTGCCCAGCAGTTGATAGACGGAGTCGGCATAGTAGGCCGATAGAAACTCGCCCCGCGGGTCGGCCCAGCGGTCTTCTTCGGCGCTCGCTACGTACACCGGGCGAGGAGCCACCAGGGCGATCAACTGATGCTGATCCACCGGCAGTTGCTCTTCTTTTCCGTTATACTGCTTGAAATTATCGCAGAACCAGTGGGGAAACGAGGTGTTGATCACGGCCAGGGTTTCCCCAAACCGCCGTCGGCTCAGCGCCGCTCCTCCGCAGCCGGAGTCGTTGGAGATCACCATCGCAAAGCGCTCGTCTTGCGCCCCGGCCCACAGCGCGGCCTTGCCGAGTCGCGAATGGCCCAGCACCGCCACCCGCCCAGCATCCACCTGCGCGTCGGTAGCCAAATAATCCATTGCCCGTTGCAGTCCCCAGGCCCAGGCCCCAATGGCGCCCCACTCGTCGGGTTTTGGCTTTGTCTGCCCCGTTTCGTAAAAGAGCGGATGAATACCGTCCTGAAAATCGACCGGATCGTTTTTGTCCGGGTCCAGGTCGCCGCAGTAGATCGTCGCCAGTCCGTAGCCCCGCGCCAGGATGTCTTCTACGGGCCAGCGATGCGCCCGCACTCCGCGGGAAGTCTCAGTGGCCCGGTGGTTCACAATCCCGTATTCCTCCTTAGCCATCATCCACCGGTCCGACAAGGTGATGCCCGGGTCGGGGTGAATGCTGTGATTGCCGAAGAAATTGAGACCTAAAAACAGCGGAACGGGTTTGTTAGATTCAGTCGGAAGATACAATAATATGGTCATAGAGGGTTCCGCCTGATCCGCCGTGAAGTAGACGACCACCTCGC
This sequence comes from uncultured Cytophagales bacterium, assembly GCA_963761785.1. Taxonomy (GTDB): domain Bacteria; phylum Bacteroidota; class Bacteroidia; order Cytophagales; family Cyclobacteriaceae; genus Tunicatimonas. The sequence goes on along the minus strand of CAVXII010000006.1, from coordinate 5,923 downwards.
GCCGAATGGCCGTTCCGTCCAGGGCGTTCGGTTCGTTGTCTGTCACCTCGTAGCGCAACGTATCAACCGGTCCGAGGCTACGGCCGTACACTTGTTTCTCAAAAAGGGTAAGCAACTCGGCACGTCGGACTCCCCACTGTTCGGAATTGTTCACGGCCTGACCGTCGGAAAGCCGAAGCAGCGGGGGCAGTTCGTAGTCGGGCACCTGGGATTCATTATAAATAACTGGCTCACGCTGGGCAAACACTGGGGGAACGCTCATGCTCACAAAAATTAGAAATAGAAGTCGGTACATGCAGTAAAGGTTAGCTCAACCACTAGTTTGGGTAATAATACAAACTTTGCGGTAGATGTTCTACGCTCAACCAATTCGGTTGACCCCGCTCCAAGAATCATCGGTAGTTTAACCCAGTAGAAATCAGTAGTTTTGGAGCCCAAACCTCCCAAACTGACCGCTAACTTCATGAAACTTGCCGCAATCGACATTGGTACCAACTCCATCCACATGGTGGTGGTGGAAGTAACCGCCCGCCATACCTTTGAGGTGATCAAGCAGGAAAAGGAGATGGTGAAGCTGGGATCGGGTGTGTTTGCTACCAACCATTTATCGTCCCGCGCCTACCAGGCGGGTCTGGAAACCATTCGGCGCTACGTGAGCTTGGCCGATCAACTGGGGGTAGACGAAATCATCACGGCGGCCACCAGTGCCATCCGCGAAGCCCGCAATGGTGGTGAGTTTCTGGACGAAGTCATTGAGAAAACCGGACTTTCTCCGCAGGTGATTTCCGGTAAAGAAGAAGCGCGGCTCATTTTCTTGGCGGTGCGCAACGCCATCGAGCTTAAGAACGAAAATGCGCTGGTCATCGACATTGGCGGCGGAAGTACCGAAGCTGTGGTGGGCAACACCACCGAAGTGCTGTACCGCAGCAGCATGAAGCTGGGCGTACGGCGCTTGCTCGATATGTTTGAAAACGAGGGGCCGGTGGGCAAAGAAGCCCGCGGGGTGCTGGAAGCGCACATCAAGTACACCGCCCGCGAGGTGATGGAGGCGGCCCGGGCAGAAGGCTTCACCCAGGTGATTGGCACCTCGGGTACCATTCGAACCCTGGGCGAAGCGGCCCACCTGAGCACCGGCGGCAAAGATCTGCGCACCGTCAATGCCGAAGTGGTTTCTTTGGAAGACATTGAGCAACTCACCGACCAGCTGCTGGAGATGACGCCCAAGAAGCGCACCGAAATCAACGTGATCAACAAGCGCCGCGCCGATGCCATTCACCTGGGCGGCGTGCTGCTGGTACAACTGATGAAGCTGGCCGAAGCAACGCAGATCACCCTGTGCGATGCTTCGCTGCGGGAGGGCCTGATCATTGACTACATCCAGCGCTACTCGGGCAAAGGGTTTTCGTTTTCGCTGCACGAAGACCTGCGGCACCGCAGTGTGGCGCAACTGGCGCGCAAGTACAACTCTGACCTGGAACAGCGGGCGCACGTTGCGCACTTGGCCGGGCAAATGTTTAATCAGCTTGAAGCGGCGCACCAATTAGACAATTCGGCGCGTGACCTGCTCCAGCACGCCGCAACCCTCTACGGCATTGGGCAGTACATCAGCTTCGAGCGCTACCACAAACACTCGCGCTACATCATTTTTCACTCCGGACTGCGCGGGTTCACCGATGAAGAGGTGCTGCTGATCGGCCATGTGGTGCGCTACCACCGCAAGGCAGTGCCTAAGAAAAAGCACGGGAAGTTTCGCAAGCTTTCTAAAGACCACCGGCGAACGGTATCGGTGCTGGCGGGCATTTTACGAATAGCCATCGGACTCGATAACACCAAAAACCAGTTGGTGAAAGAAATTACCTGCGAAATAAAGGATAAGAAGGTGACGATCAACCCCAGCGGGGCCGATCAGATTGACCTGGAAGTATGGGAAGCCCGTCGCAATCGTCACTTGTTAGAAGATGTATTGCGGCGTGAAGTAATCATTCCAACAGCTTGATCCAGCGTTTTTCTGCCTTAGCACTAGCGCGTGTAATTAAATAAGCTAATTACCAGCTACACCCATCATGATTGGTTTTTGTTTTGTTTTATGGCAATGATAAATATAACTTTTCTGATCAGGAAAAGGTGTAAATCATTTTCTCATAAAACAAAACTAATATGCAAAGATCGCTACTTATTCTGTTATTTAGCCTGCTGTTCACCGGTGGCTACGCCCAGTACTACGAAGAAAATTACCAAGAGGAAGAGAAAACGAGTGAGAAAGCAGCCCTTACCATTGGGATCCTACAGGGAGGGGGCTCGCTGATCGGAGCAGATTTAGAAGTGCTGCTCACCCAGCAGGTTGGACTACAGGTAGGAGCCGGGCTGGTTGGGTTTGGTACGGCAGTCAACGTCCACCTGAAACCGACCATTCGCAGTTCCATGATTTCGTTCACCTACTGGAATCAAGGAACCGGCCAGTCGTTCGTGCAGAACGCGGTAGGCCCCTCCTTTGTCTACCGAGGCGAAAAATGGTTCACCGCTCAGATTGGGCTGGGTAAGCTTCTGGGCAAAGGCCCCGCCTACCCGGAAGACATGGAGCAGCCGCCCGTCATGTTGCTTTACTCAATCGGCGGCTACATCCCATTTCAATAGTTTTAGCGCGCTAGCGTTGGCATCACTTCCAGTAATCCCTCCAACAACAGCCGCCCGTCGGTGTTGCCCAGTGCCTCATCGGCGGCCCGCTCGGGGTGGGGCATCAATCCAAATACATTTTTGCGCTCGTTAGCAACTCCGGCGATATTATCCACCGAACCGTTGGGATTGCTGTTTTCGGTGGTTTCTCCTTCGGCATTGCAGTAGCGAAACAAAATCTGATCGTTGTCGACGAGTTGGCGAATAGTCTCTTCGGATGCGTAGTAACGACCGTCAGCGTGGGCAATAGGAATTTTATAGGCTCGGTTCGCATCAAGCGACTTGCTCATTTGAGCAGAACGGGAAACTGGCTTAAGGAAAATATTTTTGCAGATAAACTTCTGCTGCACATTGGGCAGTAGCACCCCGGGGAGCAGGTGCGCTTCGGTTAAAATCTGGAACCCATTGCAGATGCCCAGCACGTACCCGCCCCGCTCAGCGTGCTCGATTACCGACCGCATGATCGGCGAAAAGCGGGCGATAGCTCCCGAACGCAGATAGTCACCGTACGAAAACCCACCCGGCACCACGACAAAGTCACAACCTTGCAGTTCAGTGTCTTTGTGCCACAGTTTAGTCACTGACTGCTGTAATACCTCGCTTAATACGTAGAAAATATCTTCGTCGCAGTTGGAGCCGGGGAAAACGATAATGCCGAATTTCATGCCGCGAAGGTAACAAAAACCCACGAAGATGATAACCGAAAAGTGCGCTAAAATTGTTGTTTCGGTTTACGTATCAACACCCCCTAGGCCATCTGATCGGTTTTAGTATGGTAGAAGCGGTAGTGTAGATACACTTTGTTGACCCGCAGAATGCTGAGCAGGTGCGTCCAGAGCTTTTGGTAGGGAACCACTTCTACCTCGGTAGCAATCTCGTTGGGGATGGTGTTGCGCGTTAGCTTCTTATAGTAGCTGTTGCCCTTTTCGCTTACGCGCTCGAAATCAAACTCTTTTTCTACCATTATCTCGAGCAAGCGAATGAAGATGCTACTGCGGTAGTTATGTCGTTTGTCCAGATGCGCCGATTTATACGCTGAAAGCTCGGCAACGCAGGCTTTTACTGCTTCAACCTGTCCCTCACGAAGCAAAAACAAGCACTGAACCACGCGCGAGGCAATGGTGAAACTGTCGTTATCGAAGCGGGGGGGCTGCTGCATGAACTCGTCCAGGTTAAAGCCCCACCGCAGAATTTTGGCATCGTTGAAAAAGATCAGGTAAGCCCGATAAATAAACCATCGTTGGGCATCCGCCTCTTCCAAAGAAGTGAAGTTTTTGTTGGTGCGCACCTTGCGAAACAGCGCCTGTGCTTCTTCGTACTGCTCCTCGCGCATCAACAGCAAGAAGTAGTGCTCGGCAAAGCTAAACCAATCCAAACCACTCGGCCGAAAGAGTTTCAGCGCCGATTTGGCATAAGCCACTCCATCACCACCGGAGGGAGCGTTGAGATACGCGTAGGCCTTGGTGAAGGCAATACGCTTTTTGGACAGAGGCACCCGCACGCTGTCGTTATCGCCCCTTAGATACTGCTTTTCTAGTTGAGAACAGAGGGTGATGTTGTCCGCAAACCGACGTTCCATACCGTTGAGCACCAGCTCCAGTTGACTAGCCAACACGTCCAGGGTGCGACTCCGGTGGGCCTTGGCCTCCTTGCGGATGTGCGCAACAGAGGTAGGAATCTCATCCAAGATGCGTTTCTGCGCACTCACCGACTTGTTCACGTGCACCAGTGATTGGTGAAACAAGGTCTGGCAATGCTTGTAGGCCGCCAGCTTTTTCTCGTACTTCTGTAGTTCATCGCTCGCCTCCTCGAAGGGAGTGAGTTTGCCAATCAGCGCGTACTGGTCACGGAGCAGGCGGGCGGTGTCTACGGCTAGCGCGTACAGCTCAAAATCCTTGGCCGTGCGTAGCAGAGTAGGAAGAATCCGAAGTGCGATTTCCGTAGCTCCTTCGTTGATCAAAATTTTGCACTGCTGCAGCGCCTTCTCGCTATCGTATTGCACCCGTTCGTAGAGGGTGTACGAAGTCTTTTCGTAATCCAGAAAAAACAGGTGATTGAGCAACTTTCGAGCGAAGCTTGCCTTTGGCGTTGCGGTAGTTTCGGTTGCCCGGATCTACTTTGAAGATCGCTCGGGCCGCATCTTCATCCGAGTTGAACGCCGTGTTGACAATGCCCTGATAGAGAAGATTGTCTTTGGAGGTTTCTTTTTTTCGGAAGTTGAAATTGACTAATTGTAAACTTCGTTGGCTTTTTTTCTTAACAATTTTAACGAGATGCTGTAAGTCTTCCATAGAGCGCGCTGCTACAAGTTAGGTATCATCGCTTAAAGGTAGGAAAAAAGTGGCGTTTCCAAAATAAACTTACACAAAACTATGATTGTAAAGTGAAATGTATCCCCGAAAAAGTGATGGAAAAATTCTAGAACTGCGTCATAAGCACGAATTTGCGACTAAAAAACTAACAAAACAGTGCGATTTATTACATCGCTATTCTGCCTTATCGATACTTCTTAATAATCGCCAACGCCTCGGCCGACGTCTTGCTGAGCGTTTCGTAATCACCGTTGGTGGTCACTTCTTTGGTAATCAGTTTGGAGCCCATGCCCACGCAGTGCACTCCGGCCTCGAACCACCCGCGCAGGTTCTCTTCGGTAGGCGCCACGCCCCCGGTGGGCATAATGCTCGTCCACGGACACGGACCCAGCACGGCCTTCACGAAGGCCGGACCGCCCACTTGCGTACCGGGAAATATCTTCACCACCTCAGCCCCTAGTTCTTCGGCGTACGAGATTTCAGACAACGAGCCGCAGCCCGGCGACCAGCCGATCTTGCGGCGGTTGCACACCTTGGCGATGTCCACACTCAGGATGGGCGACACCACAAACTCGGCCCCCAACTGTATGTAAAGCGCCGCGGTGCCCGCATCCATCACCGAGCCCACGCCCATCAGCATATCGGGCATTTCTTTAGCGACGTGCTTGTTGAGCGCAGCAAAGATTTCGTGGGCGTAGTCGCCGCGGTTGGTGAACTCAAACACGCGCACGCCGCCTTCGTAACAGGCCCGTAGCACCTGCTTGCCCACCTCCAGGTCAGCGTGATAAAATACCGGAACCATGCCGGTGTCATACATGGTGGTTGCTACTTTAATGCGTGAAGATCGAGCCATAAGGATTGGATGTTAGATGGTGGGATTAGTTATTGGGTGTTAACAGATGGTGCTTTAACAGCGTTACGCCTCGGTTTTGAATGGT
>CAVXII010000005.1:0-17205 GCA_963761785.1 uncultured Cytophagales bacterium | reverse complement strand
GATGAAAGTGGTTCTGGTGGATATTTTGTGAAACGGGACAAATAGAAGCAGGTTTGCGTTAGCTGGCACATGAATCTACCGGGCGGCTGCCGCCCGGCGCAAGATCAAAACGATTGCCGGAAGGTTGGTACGGGAACTGGAGCGCAAGTTAGCAGCCCCGACAGCGGCGACACGATAAGAATAAAGGCTATTTCCTACATGCCCCGGAAGTGTGCTGTATTGCCAAGGGCAAAGAACACAAGCCTTATGACCGCTTCGGCAGCAAAGTTTCACTGGTTCGCCGGGCCAAGAGTGGTGTGATCACGGGGATGGCTAACTTTGATACCAATATCTACGAGGGTCACACCCTGGAACCGGCCCTGGCCCAGAGCGAAAGAATACGAACCCCTTTTGGTGGTAACGGTCCGAAAGTAGCGGTGGTAGACCCAGGCTGTCGGGGACAAAACCAAATCAACGGTACTGAGATTTGTAAGTAGCGGTCCAGAACTATTTTGACAGGTTTTTGTTTGGTATCAATGCAAGGAAAGAGACGTTATGTTGACACCGCAGAACAGTTTCCGTACCGAATGGGCCAGGCTTCTTCGGAGTTACTGCTTGCGCAAATACAGGACGATCATATGACGTATCAGTTAAGCGCAAGAACTATTGAAACACAACTGATAGTACGGAACTCAAGTGACCTGGAAAATGGGGAGGTATAACCAAAGTAGTCGAGCTGATGAACTTTTGTCTCTATGCGGACACGTTGTTTTCAAACTTCGGATCAGGTAGTGGTTCGGATTACCAAGTTACCCCCAAACACTTCAGTGTGCACCGGAGCACTTCCTTCTTCCTGCGTGATCTCCTCTAGCAGTAATTGGGCAACGCGCTGGCCCATTGCAAACGACGACTGGGATACGGTAGTCAATCCAATAAACTGACTCAGGTCATCATCACCAAAACCGGCGATGGCCACCGTATCCGGTACGCTAAGATGCATCTCCTGGGCGGCCAGCAGGGCCCCGGTGGCCATAATATCAGCAAAGCAAAAAACCGCATCCGGCGGATCGGGCAACGCCATCAACTGCCGAAATGCCTCTCCGGCACTCTCGCGGGTGAATTCGCTCTCCACTATCCACTCGGGATGATCAGCCAGTTGGTGCTCGCGGAGCGCCATCTGGTATCCCCGCTGACGCTCCCGGCAGATCTGTAACTGAGCAGGGCCGGTGATGTGCGCAATGCGCTGAAAACCTGCCTGCACCAAATGATTGACCAACATAAAAGCTCCTCCGAAATCGTCGGTGACTACCTGGGTAACGGGTAGTTGACTATTTGCCCGCTCTATGATGAGCAGCGGCACCCCCTGGCTCAGAATACTTTCTACATGCTGAAAGTCTCGGGTTTCTTTGGCCGACGCTATGATCAAGCCATCGACCATACTGTTGACCAGCGCACCCACGGTTTCTACCTCTCGCTTGTACTGTTCGTCCGACTGGCAGATCATTACCCGGTAACCGGCTTGATACGCCACTGCCTCGATGCCCGAGATGGTTTTTGCCCAGAAAGGTCGATGAATCGTAGGTACCACCACCCCAATGATGTGACTCTCGCGTTGACTAAGTCCGCGCGCTAGCAAGTTTGCGTGATACCCCATGCTTCGCGCTGCTTCGGAAACCCTCTGCTTGGTAGCTTCGCTTATATCCGGATGATCGTTCAGCGCCCGAGATACGGTGGCGCGCGAGACGCCCGTGGCACTGGCAATATCTTCTAATGTGATGGGCTTCGCTCGCATACTATCGCAGTTTATCTAAAATCAACCCCCGTTCTTTGAAAGGCAACGTATCAACTAGGCAAATATAAGCCACATTTGATACTAATTCGTTAACTGCAACCGGTTGCGGGATCGGTTGCACCGTAAATATGTTGCTGATACTTGTATGTATTACCTAGTTTGTTGCGAAATGTATAAATTTGTTGGCATTAAAACAGCAATTATTTAAAGATAAGTATAAGCTTTGGTTCAATCACTGCATGACTATTCTTGATTACATCGTCATCGTACTTTTCTCTCTGCTGATTCTCGGGGCCGGATTGTCATTTAGTTGACGCGGGGGTAGTAACATGAAATCCTTCTTTGCTGCCGGGGGTGAGATGCCCTGGCAAATTGGTGGGCTATCCCTGTTTATGAGCTTCTTCTCCGCCGGTACCTTTGTGGTGTGGGGAGCCATTGCTTATCAGTACGGTTGGGTGGCCGTCACCATCCAGTGGATGATGGGAATGGGAGGCTTCGCGATCGGTTACTTCATTGCCCCGGCCTGGCGAAAGACCCGCGCGCTTACCGCCGCTGAGTTCATCCGAGAGCGACTGGGCACCCGGGTGCAGCAGTTTTATACCTATATCTTTCTGCTGCTGTCTTTCTTTTATACCGGCGCTTTTCTCTACCCGGTTGCCAAACTAGTCAACGTGTCCACTGGCTTTTCCATCGAGTGGTCTATTGTTTTGCTAGGAGTCACCATCATGCTTTACACCTCGGTCGGGGGACTGTGGGCGGTGGTGGTGACCGACGTGCTCCAGTTTGTGATCCTGACCGCCGCCGTGCTGATCGTAGTGCCCCTGGCTTTGGAACGCGTGGATGGTCTGGCTGGCTTGGCAGCGCAGGCTCCGTCCGACTTCTTTCAACTCATCAACGGGGAATACACCCTGAGCTTTCTCATTGCGTTTGCCCTGTACAACACCTGCTTCATCGGGGGGAACTGGGCCTACGTGCAGCGCTACACCAGCGTGAAAGACGCGCCCTCGGCCCGCAAGGTGGGCTACCTGTTTGCCGGATTGTATCTGGTTAGCCCCGTGTTGTGGATGCTGCCTCCCATGATCTACCGCGTGCTAAACAACAACCTAAGCGGACTGGAAAACGAAGGGGCGTACCTGCTGATGTGCCAGGAGGTGTTACCAACCGGCATGCTGGGACTCATGCTGGGAGGGATGATTTTTGCCACCGCCAGTTCGGTCAATACAACCCTTAATTTGTCGGCGGCGGTGTTTACTAACGACATTTTCAAAGAAATGCGCCCTCGGGCAACTGAACAACGGCTAATGCGCATCGCCCGACTGTCCACAATTGCCTTTGGCATCGTGACTATTGGAGTGGCCATGCTCGTGCCGCTGGCCGGGGGCATCGTTGAGGTAGTGCTTACCATCGGGGCGCTCACCGGAGTGCCGCTCTACGGTCCCCCCATCTGGGCGCTGTTTTCTCAGCGGCAAACGGGCACCTCGGTGCTTGCGGTTACACTGGTGAGTCTGGGAATCAACGCCTTCTTTAAATTTATTAGTCCGGGGCTATTTAATATCTCCTTAAATCGAGCCGAAGAAATGGCGTTGGGAGTCGCCGGTCCGCTGGTATTGTTAGCTTCCTACGAGCTCTGGGCCTTCTTCCGGCACCGCATCAGTACTCAGTACCAACGATATGTGCAGCAACAAATTACCCGGTCCGCTGAAGTGGTCGACGCCTCCGCCTCGCTACAGAATCGCTACGCGCTTAAGGTAATGGCCCTGTCGTTATTGGCCGTAGGATTTCTCGTTGTGGTGCTCGGGATACGAGAGGAAACGGGACAACTGATCACACTCGTGGTAGGCGTAGGCATCTGGGTGGTAGCCGGATGGCTCTGGCACATCAAAAGAAAAATGGCTATAAAGATAAATACAGTATGATAAAAGCATCCTTTGAATCACAGCGCCACTTGCGCACCGAAACGCTTTCGGCCGAGCTGGTCATCGTTGGCGGAGGGATCGCCGGTACCTGCTGCGCCATCACGGCGGCCCGGGAGGGCATTCGGGTGGTGCTGGTGCAGGACCGTCCCGTGCTAGGCGGCAACTCCTCTAGCGAGGTTCGTCTGTGGATACTGGGAGCTACCTCGCACATGGGCAACAACAACCGCTGGGCCCGCGAGGGCGGGGTGATCGACGAGGTTCTGGTGGAGAACACCTATCGCAATCCCGAGGGCAATCCCCTCATCCTGGATACGATCTTGCTGGAAAAGGTGGTAGAAGAAGACAATATCACGTTACTGCTTAACACCGCCGTGTACGAGGTAGAAAAAGAAGGTAATGACACCATCCGCCGGGTAACCGCCTTTTGTAGCCAGAATTCCACGCGCTACCAGCTGAGCGCCCCGCTGTTCTGCGACGCCTCGGGCGACGGCATCGTTGGCTTTCTGGCCGGGGCAGCCTTTAGAATGGGAGCCGAGGCACGGGAAGAATTCGGGGAGAAGTTTGCCCCCACCGAAGCCTACGGCGAGCTGCTGGGACACACGCTCTACTTCTACAGCAAGGATACCGGCAAACCGGTGCGCTACGTAGCCCCTTCCTACGCCCTAGACATCAAAGAAAAAGTTCCTCGCTACAAGAGTATCGGGCTGAACGACTACGGCTGCCGCCTGTGGTGGATCGAGTGGGGCGGAAGGCTGGACACCGTGCACGAAACCGAAACCATTAAGTGGGAGCTCTGGAAGGTGGTGTACGGCATCTGGGATCATATCAAAAACTCGGGAGAGTTTCCCGACGCCGAGAACCTGACCCTGGAGTGGGTAGGCACCATCCCCGGCAAGCGCGAGAGCCGCCGCTTTGAAGGAGACTATATGCTCACCCAGCACGACGTGGTGGAGCAGCGACTGCACGACGATGCGGTGGCGTTCGGAGGATGGGCCATTGATCTGCACCCGGCCGACGGCGTGTTCAGCGAGAAGCCCGGCTGCAACCAGTGGCACACCAAGGGGGTGTATCAGATTCCGTACCGCTGCCTGTACAGCAAGAATATCCGAAACCTTTTTCTGGCCGGTCGGATCATCAGCACCTCGCACGTGGCCTTCGGCTCGTCGCGGGTGATGGCCACCTGTGGCCACGTAGCCCAGGCCGTAGGGGTAGCCGCCGCCCTGTGCACCCAGCAAGGGCACCGGCCCGCCGACCTGCGAGCGGGGGCGCTATTGCGAACGCTTCAGCAACGCCTGCTGGCGCGCGGGCAGCACATCCCGCAACTGCACCTGGAAGATAAAGATGATTTGGCTTGGTCAGCCCAGCTCAGCCTATCAAGTGAACTCGTGCTGAGCGAGCTACCGCCCGACGGTCCCTGGCTATCGCTGGAGTATCCGGCCGCCCAGATGCTGCCCGTGCCGGGCGGTCCGATGCCAGAAGTAATCGTTTGGTTGCAAGCGCAAGAAGCGACCACGCTAACCGTTGAACTGCGTCAAAGCAGCAAGCTGGGCAACCACACGCCCGATGTGACCCTGGAGCAGCAGACGTTATCGCTAGAGCCGGACGAACAGGAAGTCAGCATCACTTTTTCTACTATGGTAGCGCAGGCCCAGTACGTGTTTGTTTGCTTTATGCGTCACGAACAGGTCAGTATCCGGAGCAGTGAACAACGGGTGACCGGATTACTGAGCGTTTTCAACAAATTTAACAAAGCGGTTTCCAACCACGGCAAGCAGGAACCGGATCAGGATATCGGCATGGAGTCTTTTGAGTTCTGGTGCCCCGCCCGACGTCCGGAAGGGCACAACCTGGCACTGCGCATTGATCCTGGCCTGCCTGTTTTCGGAGCGGAAAACGCGCGCAATGGAATGATGCGTCCTACGCACTGGCCCAACGCCTGGGTGGCCGATCTAGAAGACAAGAATCCTCAGATTACGCTCCGCTGGGATGAACCCCAGTCGCTGCGTCGCGTGGTGTTGCACTGGGATACCGACTTTGACCACCCGATGGAGTCGGCCCTGATGGGGCACCCCGAGAGCGTGATGCCCTTCTGCGTGCAGCACTATTCCTTGCAGGACGATCAGGGGCAAACCATTTACGAGCAGCATGACAATCACCAGAGCCAAAATGAAATCACCTGGGATGCCCCGGTGGTAACCCAACACTTAACCATTACCCTACGCCATCCAAGCCCACACGTGCCTGCTGCCCTGTTGGGCGTGCGCTGTTATCAATAAATGTTTCACTATTTCAAACCCTCCTAATTATGATGAAAAGAATCATACTACTAATGAGTGCTAGTTGGCTGTCTTTGGCCCTCTACGCACAAGAACGCGCCATTACCGGTCAGATCTCCGATCTGTCGAGTGGCGAAACCCTTCCGGGGGTCAATATCCTGGTGAAGGGTACTAGTATTGGGACCGTCACCGACGTAGACGGTAATTACCGGCTCACTGCCCCCGACGACGCAGAAACGCTCGTATTCTCTTCCGTCGGCTTTGAAAGTGAAGAAGTGCCGATTAACAACCGAAGCACTATCAACCTGGAGCTATCGCCCGACATTCAGTCACTACAAGAGATTGTGGTGGTAGGCTACGGGGAGCAGAAGAAGGAAAATCTGACCGGAGCTGTCTCAACCATTGATGCCCAGGAAATCAACAAGCGTCCGCTACTGAGTGCCGACCAGGCATTGCAAGGCATCGCTCCCGGAGTGACGGTGACTCCCAACGCGGAACCCGGCAGCGGGGCCACCATCCGCATCAGAGGATTGGGCACGTTGGGTAATAACGACCCGTTGGTGATTATCAACGGCGTGCCCGGCTCGTTCGAACATGGTTGATCCCAACAATATTGAGTCCATCTCGGTGCTGAAAGATGCTGCTTCGGCCGCTATTTATGGTTCCCGCGCCGCGGGCGGGGTGATTATCGTCACCACCAAACGAGGTGCCGCCGGAGGGATCAAGGTGAACTATTCGGGATACGTAGGCATTCAGCAGCCCGTAGATCTACCAGATTTTCTGGGTGCGGATGGCTACTTACAGTTCTATAATGAGGCACTGGAGAACGAGACCGGTTCTCCGCAGAATTTCGCTGCCCCCAATCCCAATAATAATACCGATTGGCTCAACGAGATACTGGTACCCAACCCCTTGCAGCAACAGCACGCCCTGACGGTGAGCGGGGGCAACGAAACAATCAAGTCTAACGTGACGCTTACGCATCAGAATCAGGACGGACTCATTGCCAACAGTCAGTTCAAACGCTACTCATTGCGCGCCAACAACGATGTGGTGGCCTCTGATCGCCTACGATTTGTTTTTGATATTAACGCGAAGCGTGATATTGACAACGCCCCTGCCGTAGGCGAAGGAATTGTGTTTGAGCAAGCAATGCGCATCCCGCCGATTTATGCCGCCCGAAACTTCGATGGTTCGTACGGAGAAGGTTGGAACGGTGTACAAAATCCCCTGGCCATGGCCGAAGCGATGGGTTCTCGGGAAACCCGGATTGATCTATTCTCCGTGAACGTGGGCACTACGGTGGATTTGACCGAAGCGTTGAGCGTGGACTTGTCGTTTGCCCCGCAAGTGAGAAACGGGCAATACCAGCGTTTCGATCGGGATGTGGAGTGGAAGCAGTATGACGCTACTAACACCCTGATCGGCTCCGGCACGTTCCTGGGAGCTTCGTCGCTCAACGATGTGCAGGCACAGCAAACGGTCATTACTTCCCGGGCACTGCTTCGCTACCAAAAAAGCCTTGGCAAGCACGTGCTGAATGGATTGCTGGGAACTGAACTGGTCGACGAAGACTATAAACGACAGGGAGCCTCTCGTCGCGGGTTCATCTTACCTGACTTTGAGGTTTTAGGCGCCGGTGACCCTGCCTCCGCGCTTAACCAGGGCGACGCCTTTGAGTCGTCGCTGCTTTCTTACTTCGGACGCGTTGGTTACGAATATGATTCGCGTTACCTGCTGGAGTTAAATGCCCGTTACGACGGAAGCTCGCGTTTCGCTCCCGATCAACGATGGGGCTTCTTTCCGTCGGTGTCCGCAGGCTGGAGAATCTCGGAAGAAGACTTCTTTGCGATCAACAACGTAGACGAATTTAAACTCCGGGCGTCCGTGGGGCAGTTGGGCAACCAGTTTGTGGCCGGAGCCGGTTCGGTAGGTCAATTCAGAAGATACCTGGAAGGAGGTGACTTTGCCGGCGGCGGTGGCGACCTAAGCAATGCCGCCTTTTACCCCTACGTTTCCAGCTTCACGCTGGGCACCTCGGTGATCGGCAACACCGCCCAGCCGTCGGGAGCCATCACCGACGTGGCCAACAGCAACCTGACCTGGGAAACCACCACCATGCAGAACTACGGCCTCAACCTGACGCTCTTCAGCGGAGCCTTGAGCGCTACGGCCGATTATTACGTGCGACGCACTACCGACATTCTGCTCAACAAACCAATTTCGGGCACCTTCGGCCTCAATCCGGCTCCCGTGAATGCGGGTGAGGTAAAAAACGCCGGCTGGGAACTAAGCCTGGGATATCGCCGGAACACAGGCGATTTCGGCTACGGAGTCACCGGGGTGCTTTCCGACGTGAGGAACGAGATTGTTTCCTTAGACGGTGGCGAAATCATTCAAGGGTTGCGCGTACAGCGTGAGGGCGAAGAAATCAATTCTATCTTCGGCTTTGAAACGCAGGGACTGCTATCCGAAGGCGATCTAAGTGATGGTCAGTTCTTAGGGTTTGATTCTAAGTCAGGTGACATCAAGTACGTCAACCAGAACGATGACAATCAGCTCAACGACGACGACCGGGTAATTATCGGCAGCACCATCCCCCGGCTCACCTATAGCCTAAACGTGAATTTGTCGTACCGGCAGTTTTCGTTAACGGTGTTTATGCAGGGGGTAGGAAAAGTGGACACCTACTTTGACGGTGAAGCAGCCTATGCATTCCGAAACACTTCGGGTAAGATTACCCAAGAAATAGCCCAGGATCGCTGGAATCCGGCCAATCCCAACCCGAATGCCGCGTATCCTCGGCTGTGGCAAAACACCGGCAACCGCAACCAACTCAGTTCTAACTTTTGGGTACGGGATGCCTCCTACTTCAAGCTAAGAAACATTGTATTGGCCTACGATGTGCCTACCACCGCCTTGGAATCTGTTGGGATGTCCAGCCTACGGGTGTACGTTAGCGGGCAAAACGTGCTGAACATCGATAAGATAGCGGGTTACGATGCGGAAGTACCCTTCGGAACCTCCCAAATCTATCCTCAGTCCCGCATTTTTGCCCTGGGAGTAAACGCTTCATTTTAGTCACTACGTAACAGAAATAAATCATGAAAAATACCTTTTATATCATTCTTGCCGCTTTTCTGACCGTGTCGGCCTGCGAAGATACGCTTGACAAAGATCCACTCACCGCTCCCTCGTCAGAGAACGTACTCTCAACGGCTCGAGAGGTACAGTTGGCCCTCTATTCGGCTTATGATCACGTAGATAATTCCTGGAATTTTTGCTGCGGGGCCGAGTACTCAGGAACCCTCAACCTGGATGCTTTCACTGATATTGCCTGGAACCGGAGCGACGGGGGCATTCAGAACATCGCAGAAGGAAACATGTCGAACGAAATTGGGGTACTGGAACTCTATTGGGACAACTACTACCAAGGCATTGCCAAGGTAAATTTCATTCTGGACAATCTGGACCGGGCGGCAGCTACCACCGATGATGCTACGCTGCGGCAATTCGAAGGGGAAGCCAAGTTCTTGCGGGCGTTCTATTACTACATGCTCACGGCGCTGTACGGCGATGTGGTGCTCCAGGCCACTTCTCCAACCGCTGATGAAAGCGGGTTTGCGCTTAGTCCTCAAGAAGCGGTACTGGCGCAGGTGAATAAGGATTTGGATGATGCGATCACCCTGTTGGCAACCGAAGAGACAACCAAGAACGAAGCCAATCAGTATACCGCCAAGGCCCTGAAAGCCCGGGTCGCCTTATACCAACAGGACTACGCCAATGCTGCCAGCCTTGCGCAGGAGGTGATTGCTGGAGGTAGTTATGCGTTGTATTCTGATTATCGACAGCTGTTTACCCACTCCGGTGAGAACAACGAGGAAGTTATTTTTTCAGCCGGTTACCTGACCAACGTCAAAGATTTGGGGCTGGTGCAACTGTGGGGACCGCGCAAATCCGGGGGCGACGGATGGTCTATCGTGATTCCTACCCGCGACCTGACCGATTCGTACGAAACGGTGAATGGGTTGCCCGTAGATGAAGACCCTGCCTTCGATCCGATGAATCCGTACGTGAATCGGGACCCCCGCCTCAATGCCAGCATCTTCACCAACGGCAACACGGACCCCGTGTTTGATCCAAGCTTTACGTTTTGGGTGAACCCCGACTCTACCGCCTACGCTGATGTCAGCAGTGCGGCCGCCTCTTATTCGGGTTTTGTGTGGAAGAAGTACGTGGATGCGGTCGGTTTGGCTGACAACCGCAACGTAGGACTGGATATCATTCAAATTCGGCTGGCCGAGATGTACCTGATCGTGGCTGAAGCCAACATCGAGAGCCCGTCGGGCGACTTGGCGGCCGCCCGAAACGCCCTCAATGAAGTGCGCGCCCGGGCCTACGGAGTGCCTGCTTCGGAAACGGCGGCGTATCCGGCGGTGAGTAGCAACGACCGGGAAGAACTGCTCCGTATTCTCCGAAGGGAGCGCAAGGTAGAGCTGGCGGGCGAAGGATTCCGGCTGATCAACATCCGCCGCTGGAAGATTGC
Source organism: uncultured Cytophagales bacterium (assembly GCA_963761785.1). Lineage (GTDB taxonomy): Bacteria > Bacteroidota > Bacteroidia > Cytophagales > Cyclobacteriaceae > Tunicatimonas. The sequence continues at coordinate 6,696 of CAVXII010000005.1, read as the reverse complement.
CGAAGACGTGTTGCCCGGAAAAATCTACGGGCGGGCCTTGTCAGCCGAAGCTTGGGAAAATAACTTCCAGGTGCCGATGATCGACGACGCCACCGGCCACGTGGTGTACGCCGACGAGTCGGGCTTTGAGCAGGCGATGGGAGCAGGAACCAGAAGTTTCAACCCCGCTATAGATTACTTTTGGTTGGTTCCGCTCAGCGAGGTAGATGCCAACGATCAGATAGATTGATGCTGACTGAGCGTGAGATTAACCGTAGGTTCTTATATTTTCCATTTCAGCCCAGGGCTTGAAGCCCTGTGCTGAAATGGAAATGAATAAATTGCTTCTTTTCAACCTAACTATGATAAAGTATATCACTATTACATGCCTCTTTTTACTGGCCAGTGGGTTGCCTCTTTCTGCCCAGGACTCAGAAACCTTTGCGCAGACCGGTTCCGAAGAACTTTCCCTGAACGGCCCCTGGCAATTCACCATTGATTCTCTGCTATCCGGGTCTCAGGAGTGGACCAAGCCTAGCTACCAGAGTGAACAGTGGGACCAACTTGCGGTACCGGGCAACTGGGATACCGAAAATGCCTACGCCAACTTCCGGGGCACCGGCTGCCACCGCAAACCGTTCACGGTGCCAGCCAACTGGGAAGGCAGTGTCGTGCGACTGGGTTTCGGAGCGGTGTATCAAACCGCCGAAGTCTGGCTGAACGGGCAGTACCTGGGACAACACGTTGGCGGCTACACCCCGTTTGAATTTGACGTCACCGATATCATCCAACCCGGCCAGCGCAACATCGTGGCCCTATCGGCAAACAACGAGTATGGCCACGGGGCCTGGTGGCACTGGGGAGGCATCAGCCGGGAAGTCAAGCTGATCCGTAACAACAATCAGCATATCGTCTGGCAGCACATCGTAACCGAGCCTGACCTTACCCGTGGTCAGGCTTCGGTCAGTGCTTCCGTCAAACTTGCCAATAACGCTGATCGCGATTTTTCGGGGGTTCTGCGGGCTGAAATCCCGGAATGCACAAGTTGTGATGCCGTTGAGAAAGAGGTTGCCATTCCAGCCAATGGAGAGGTGTTAACCCGCTTGTCGTTCACCCTTGCTTCGGAAGAAGTGAAGTTGTGGGACTTTGAAAATCCGAACCTCTACCAACTTGCGTCGGTCTTGAGAACTTCGGTAACCAAGCCGGTCCTCCACCGCAGCGTCGACCGGTTTGGGATAAGAAAGATCGAGGCGAAGGGCGACCAGTTATTGCTCAATAGTGAAGCAATCCACCTGAACGGATTCAACCGAGTGGCCGACCACCGGGCCTACGGACAAACCGAGCCCGACCACCTGGTCAAATTCAATATCGACGCCATGAAGGCGATGGGATGCAATTTCACGCGCATCATGCACTATCCGCAAGCCACCAACCTGCTGGACTACTGCGATGAGGTGGGGATGCTGCTCATCGAAGAGATACCGGTGTGGGGCAAGGGCAGCCCGGAGCTAACGCCCAACAATCCGTTGACCAAACAGTGGCTCCGGGAGATGATCACGCGGGATTATAACCATCCCAGCATAGTAGGCTGGTCGGTAGCCAATGAAATTGCCGACGGCAATCTGGAGGGTCGCCAGATAAGTCCTAGGGTGTATGATTACGTCAGGACAATGCTTGAGTACGTCGGCACCCTTGATTCATCCCGCCTCAAGACCTACATCAGCTTCACGGTGGGCAACGCTGAAAAGCTGGGCGATGATCCCGCTGACCTTTGCGACATCGTTTGTTTCAACAGTTACGGGGAAGCGGATGCGTTGGCCAAAAAATGCCATGCCCTATGGCCCAACAAACCCCTGTTTGTCTCCGAGATTGGAAAGGGTCAGATTGGACTTGATCCGGATGAGGCCGTGCTCGCCGAATCGCTCAAGACCGCCATCAAAAATCTGGAAAATCTTGATTACGTAGTAGGTTCCTCGTTGTGGACCTACAACGATTACCGAAGTAGGTACGAAGGAACTCCGGCCAGCCAGAACCGCGCCTGGGGCGTGTACAACGTATGGCGACAGCCTAAGCAGGGAGCCGGACAGATACAAAGTTTGTACGCTTCGCCAAGCCCGGCGACCGCACTGCCTTCGATGGATGAATTGCCAGACCGTGCCAGTGATGTGGCACCTACGATTTGGACGGTGGTGCCTCTGGAAAAAAGCTGTATGGTAGGTTTCTCGGTCAGCAACGAAGCGGATAACTATGAAGTTGAGTGTAAAAACGGACAGGGCCAAGCAAAAAGGCAAATGATAGAAGGACTTCGGGGTGCCGTAAAAATTTATGATCTGAAGCCGGATACCTACCGCGTACGCATCAGAACGCTGCGTGGAACCACCGCGGAGGACTGGTCACCCTATCACGAAGTCACTATACAGTAGATAAACGCGTTATGAGGATTATGGTCACTAGCAGTGTTTACAAAAAGTGCTTCCTGATGGGTTACGTTGGATTCCTGCTCTCTGGTATCGGGCATGCGCAATCTGTCTGGAAAGAAACACCCATTCCAAGGAACACCGACCAAAAGTTGGCTGACATGAGTGGCTACGTCCACAACTTCGCGGATGCTCCTCGTTTAGATGCGTCCGCACCAAGAGATGTGCGGTTTACCGATGCGAGGGGACAAAACGAATTACTACAAGGTAAGCCTTCAAGCCGCTACGTCCCCTATGAAGTCTTGGAAAAAAGCGCCGTGTTTCAGGTATTCGTCGGTGGGGAAGAAGTGTTTGTGGCCCGAGAAAAATGCTTTGGCGACAGCACCTTTCACACCTCCCAGTTTTTTGTAGACGGCTCTACCGAGATTACTGTCACGAGTGCCTCGCCGATTACTACTTACGCTATCCGACCTTATCACAAAAAAATTACCGGAACCGTAGCGGGCAACCAACTCATCTTTCGCGTGTCGGAACCCGAAATGCTCATGGCCACCATCAACGATTATAAGCCGCTGTGCCTGTTCCAGACTCCTCTCGAAACGGATGTTCCGGACCGGGATGACTCCAATGTTGTTTACTTTCCGGCGGGAACGCACAAGGTGGGCCTAATAAGCCCCAAGAGCGGGCAAACATCTACCTGGAGCAGGGAGCCTGGGTGAAAGGACGGGTGTACGCTGAGGACGTGGAAAACGTCACCATCCGAGGGCGGGGAGTGATTAATGCCCGGGGCTTTACCAGCAAACCGGATAAGATTTGCGGATTAGAGTTCAAAAACGCGCAACACATCCGGATAGAAGGCATCGGCCTGCGAACGGGCGAATGGTGGCAATCACTCTATATTTTGTGTCAGGATGTGGAGGTGACGCACATGAACCTGATGAGCTTTGGAACGAATAACGACGGTATCGACATCGACGAGGTTACTGATTTTCGAGCCAGCCACAACTTTATCGGCTGTGGCGACGATGGGTTTGGTTGGCAAGCCGTGGACGCCGAAGCCAACGGGCAGCCGCCGACCCGCAACTGCCTAGCCGAAGACTGCGTGATCTACAACGCCCACGCGGGTAACGGACTACGGGTGGGGGCTTAATGGAAACCGAGCTTTTTGAGAACATCACATTCCGCGATATCATCGCTTTAACTCACGCCAACGCGGGTATTCGCAGCGACCATTCGGACTGGGCCATGGTGCGCAACCTGCGGTTCGAAAACTTCTACATCGAGCAGCCTGGCCGACCCATGGAAATAAGAATAGAAAAAACCCGCTACAGCAACAGTACAGGTTTCCGGGACGAGCGCGGGCACATCGAAGGGCTCTACTTCGACCATTTGGTGGCTTCGGGAGGTGAGATTGTCCTGGAAGGCTTTAGCGAAGAACATCTTATTCGGGACGTGCACTTTAGTAGTAGCTATAGCGAGGAAAAAAAGATATCCGGCCCCGAAGATATCACCACCAATAAATTTGTACAAAACGTATCCTTCGAATGACCAAAATAAGCGTATTTTTATTATTCGTCTTCTTCTCTCACCAGGGAGCAAGTCAGCCCTTGGTGAACGGCTCGCCCCTACCCAACATCATCGTGATTCTGGCCGATGATATGGGCTACGCTGACCTGGGTTGCACGGGCAGTGAAATCAACACTCCCCATCTCGATCAATTGGCTAAGGAAGGAGTGCTGTTCACGCACTGCTACAACACGTCGCGCTGCTGCCCTTCGCGCGCTAGTCTGCTCACCGGGCTCTATCAACACCGGGCGGGAGTGGGGCACATGAGTCAGGACCGGGGTTTGCCCGCTTACCAGGGCCACCTGAACCAGCAGTGCGTCACCATCGCCGAGGTGCTCCAAGAGAAGGGCTACCGAACGATTATGTCGGGGAAGTGGCACGTGGGTGATCAGCGAGCGTACTGGCCCGACCGGCGGGGCTTTGACCGCTTTTTTGGAGTCCCATCGGGCGGAGGATTATATTTTTATCCCTCAGAATTTATCAATCGGCCTATCTACCGCAATGGCGAACTGGTAACGCCTGATCCGGAAACGTTCTACAGTACCGATAACTTCACCGACGAAGCAATTGCCTTTGTTCAGGAAGCGGATGCGGAAGACAAACCCTTCTTTTTGTACCTAGCCTACATCGCCCCACATTTTCCGCTGCAGGCCTGGCCCGAAGACATTGCTAAATATGAGGGAAAATACGATGCCGGCTACGAAGCCATTCGCACCCGACGCTTCCAACGTCAGCAGAAGCTAGGCGTAGTTTCTGAGACAGCTAAGCTCTCGCCCCCCGGTTTCCCGAACTGGTCATCGCTGGCCAACCCGGCCGCCGAAGCACGAAAGATGGAAATCTATGCCGCCCAGGTCAACCGCCTAGACCAGAACGTCGGGCGGTTGCTGGAAGCCCTGAAGGATATGAAGGCGCTCGAACAACACGATCATTATGTTCTTGTCGGACAACGGGGCTACGTCCGAAGAAATCAGCCGCAGTGCTCCGAAAGCCGAAATAGGCACCAAAGACTCCTTCGTATCCTACGGAAAGCACTGGGCCAACGTGAGCAACACCCCGTACCGGCTCTACAAAAGTATGACCCACGAAGGGGGTACGATCACCCCCCTAATTGTGCACTGGCCAAGGGGAATAGCTAAGGCAGATCAACTGGTGCATCAACCGGTGCATATCAATGATATCATGCCTACTTGCTTGGAGCTGGCAGGAGCTGACTATCCGAAGCAGTACCAGGGGCGTGAGATTTTATCCCTGAACGGTAGGAGCTTCTTGCCTGCTCTGAACAGCGGGAGCCTGTTACCGAAGCCGCTCTTCTGGGAACACGAAGGCAACCAAGCCGTGCGCGAAAAGAACCTAAAGTTGGTCCGGCGGCACGATCAAGCCTGGGAACTCTATGATCTGGTTGCCGACCCCACCGAGTTAAATGACTTAAGCGATATTGACGCCCCGGCGGTTGGGCGAATGCAACAGCAGTATCAGCAGTGGATGAATGAACAAGGGGTACAGGAGTGGCCACTACCGGAGAAGAGAAAGCATATATCCACCCCTTTACCGCATTAACAACCTGATTGTCCTGCACGGGGGAGTGTTGATGCGCTGTGATCATATCACTAAAAAACATCGTTGGCTTGTTGGAAACAGTGATTTAAGTAGTCAATCAAAATTAATTACAAAACGTTTACCTACGTCTCGGATAATCTGTTCCACTTCGTGGATGAGTTTGTCCAGGGTTTGATAGGCGTTGAAGGGTATCCAATCGTACTTAATTTTACGCCAAAGGATTTCTATTAAGTTGAGTTCGGGGCAATAGGCGGGGATTCGTTTGAGGGTAATTCCCTGCTGGGCCCATTGTTTTTCCTTGGCCCGAAAAGCTTGGCTGTTATGGATAGGCGCATTATCGATAATGATATAAGCGGGTAGGCAATTTGGTTTCTGTGCTCGTTGGATAGCGAATTCATCCATACAGGCAATGGCTACCTGGGAATTGATGCTGCCTTGGAAACCGTAGGCGTGCAAATTATTATTGCGACGCATCATTGCTAGCACATTGTAGCTGCCCCCTTTGGCGGCAGGCAGGCAGATCGTTTGCCCCTGCTTTTGCCAAGCATAGGGCACACAAGGCGTCAGATTGAAACCTGACTCGTCGCAGAAGTACAACTCAATCAATCCCTTGTCTTCTAATTCTTTTAGACTCTCCAACTCTTGCTGGGCCATGCGAAAATCTGCCTCATTACGCAAGTTGCCTAACCACTTACGAATGCGTTTCCAACCTAAACCCATACTACGCAGGGTGCGTTTTAGCGTAGATTTGCTGATCCAATGCCCGGTTTGCTCTTTGATCTCTTCCAGATGCTGACTCACTCTTCGGGGAGCTTGCTCAACGATGGCTTCCACTTTCAGGCAATCCCTCAAGTCTAGTATGGGCTTGCGGCCCCGTCCAATCTGATCGTAAAGGCCAACTAATCCCTTGTCCTGCCAGCGATTCACCCAGTTGTAAACGCTTTTTTGGCAGCGCAGCAGTATCTGGCTTACTTCGGCAAAGGAGTAGCCTTGGGCTAACAACAGCAGCCCATGAGCGTGTAATCGGGCTTGTTTGTTAGGGTGAAAACGATACATTTGTTCCAAAGTCTGCCGTTCTAACGGATCTAGTGTTTGTTTTTTCACACTCTATAAATACAAAATCCTAGGCAGATTTTTGTAATTTATTCTGAGCGACTACTTAGATACTAATTCGGTC
>CAVXII010000004.1:0-1275396 GCA_963761785.1 uncultured Cytophagales bacterium | reverse complement strand
GCGAAGCTCGGTGAACCAGTAGAAGTCCCCGCTCACAATGTCGCGGGGACGAAATAGAACAAAAGAGTCACTGACCAGGTGTTTGAGATCTGATTCTTCGGGGAGCATGGCTCCCTGAATGCGCTGCGCATAGTTGATGCTATGCAGCATCTTGCGGTTGTTCTTGCCTAGTTCGCGGTGGGCTTCTTCCAGGGTACTACGCTGCTCCAACAGTTCCTCCTGCTGATTTTCAATTTCGCCCTTCTGTTTCTTGATGGCTTCGTTCCGTTGCGCCAGCAGCACGTTCTTCTTTCTAGTCTGCCGCGAGTATACTACCACTAGCGACAGCATGCCGAGCGATAGCACCACCCCCGCGGTGAGCAGGCGCCGCACCCAGGCTTCGTTTTTGAGACGAGCTTCTTTTTCGTTGATCGCCATTTCCTTGAGAGCGGTTTCGGCGTTGAGCTCGCTGATGGCCGAGCGCTGTTCGGTGGTCAATACCTGTGCTTTTTCTAACTCAGACATAGTTTGCTCCAGTTCTTGCTTTTTGAGAAATACCTCTTCCTCAGCCAATACGGCCTGTTGCTGAATCTTTCGGCTAACGCGCTCCTGTATCTCGCCATCGATAGACATATAGTACATAAAGTACTCCATAGCCGGTTCTGACTGTCCCAGATGCTGGTAAGTTTGGGCCAGCAGACCGTAGTAGAGACGCACTAGTTGGATATCTTTGCCTCGCTGCACCGTAGGAAGGCTATTGTTTAAGTACTCCAGCGCTTCGGAGTAGCGATTCACGTGGTTGAGTGCAGTGGCCAGCGAAAGCAGGGTGGGCCCCTGCCGAAGCGTATCCTTGGCGGTTTGATACAATACCAATGCTTTTTTCAAGTATCCAACCGCCGCTTCGTAATCTCCCTGATTAATATGAAGCTCGCCGAGTTCCCGATTGATGGCTGCTTGGTTGGTGGTGTCATTCGACTGGTGGGATGTGGCTATCGAACGCTCAAAATCAGCAATAGACTCAGTGAGGTCTTGTTGGCTCCAGCGTTGACTAGCAATTTGGTTATAGTAATTCGGCTGCGGAGTAGTATCGGGCTTAGCTTGCAACTGGGTGGCTGCACCTTCCCACGAATTGAGGGTTGCGGTGTCTTGTCCCTGGGCAAGAGGTAAAATTCTAACGAATAGTGCTAAAAGTAAGTAGGTACGCTTCATAACCTCCGGGTCTGCAAACGGGGAGGGCTGCACAAATCATTCCTCGACGCACTCAAAATAGAGCGAGGGGGGGCGATACCTTACTTTGCTGCTTATCGCGGGTAATAAGAACGATTCAAACCACAATTCAGCTGTCCTTAAAAGTTAGTTGTTTCCAGCAATAGCACTAGGCTGCAGTATGTCATGATAAACACGGTTTAGATGCTGTTTGGATCTTACTTTCCCTCTAACCGCACGCTTTCGTAGCCGACAAAGCTAATGTAGATGTCATTGGATTCGTCGGCTGGCACGCTGAAGTTGCCATCCAAATCAGACACGGTTCCGGTGGTGGTTCCCGCTACCACGATGTTAGCCCCCGGCAGCCCCTTACCTTCCTCCTCGTCATAGACCGTACCCGACCACTTGCCATCGGCGTAGCTGGCGTCTACTTTAAGCTTACTGTTTATTAATTTGGCTTGTGCTACGGTAGTTTCCCCTCGGGGGCTACTGTTCTCACTTGTCTCACCTTCATTCAGCTTGAAGGTAACAGGCATTACCATACGTACCCGCACCGGCTTGCCCCGTTGCTTCCCGGGCCTAAATGCAGGAGCATTTTGCACCACCCTTACCGCCTCACGGTCACAACCCGCGCCAACTCCCTTAACCGCCCTCACATATGATAAGGAACCATCTTTCTCCACCACGAACTGAACAAACACTTGTCCCTGAACCCCTTGCTGTCGCGCTAGTAACGGATACGCTACCTCACTAGCGACGTATTGATAGAAAGCATCCATGCCTCCCACAAATTCAGGTTGTTCTTCTACTGCGACAAACAGCTCTTCGTTCAACTCATTCTGGGTGGTAAGATGGTCACGATCAGTTTCTATCTCTTTTTTATCTCTTTTTTGCTCTTCACTGCACGCAAAGCCTACGAAGAGCAAAGCACCCAGGGCAGACAGGGTTCCCAGCTTCCAACGACTCACATTTTTTGCTTGCTGTTTCATTACGGTCAATCGTTTTAAAATTAAACCATCGTGAAACGAGCTGGCCAAGCTTATTCCATTAGACTTCAGGGTAGAACTGATCAGTACAGATGAATACAGGTCGACGTGGCATGATTTAAGCGCGTACGCATCAGCCTGATATTCGTGCACTTTTTTGATCTCTTTGTTAATAAACCATGCCGAAGGGAGCCACCAAAAACCTACCCTGAATAAACTAAGGAACAATAGATCGTAGGTGTGCCCCAGGGTAGCGTGCGCTCTCTCGTGTCGCAAAATTACTGCATAACCCGGCTGGCCTTTGTCAATTTTATCCCCCAAAAAGATCCAACCGAAAAAGGTGAAGCTTCCTTCGACGTTTGGAGATCGGCGGATATAGCAATCATCAAATTTCTCGTAACTACTTTTGCGCTCTAAGCAGATTAGGAAAAGCACACTGCTGAGAAATTTGACCAAAAGAAACGCACTGATCGCTCCGTACCCCCAGATCAACAGTTCGTGGTTCCAAATTGACGCATCAGCCGCCGGGGCAATACTTACCGCATCCAGCGAAATAGCTACTGTAGGCACGGTCTTAGCGAGCTCCGGGTCGCCAAATAACCTGGGTAATTTTAGCAACGGAATGATAAGCGCCACAAAGGTGGACCCTACTAGATAAGATCGCAGGGTAGCGTATTGCCGCTCTTTTCTCAGAAAAAACCAGTAGCCTAGCATCAATGTGCTGTGGATCACAAAGATCTCTAATAAGTAATTGCTCATGATTTTTTGTCTTTAAGTTCTTTGAGTAGCGCTTCCAGCTCGCTGAGACTGAGATTGTCCTCGCGGGTGAAGAAGGAAACCATCTGCCGATAGGAGCCGCTGAAATACCTTCTGACAAAGCCCTTCATAAAGGACTTAGTATAGGCGTCTTTGGTGACCAGCGGATAGTATTTGTGGGACTGACCGTGGGTTTCGTAGCTAACAAATCCCTTTTGCTGCAGGATTCGGACGATGGTAGAAACCGTATTATAGGCTGGTTTTGGTTGGGGTAAGTCAGATATGATGTCCTTTACAAAAGCGGCATCTAGCTTCCACAAAATCTGCATAATTTCCTCTTCGGCTTTCGTTAGTTCTTTCATCGGTTAATTTTTCTGTCGGACATAAATGAATCCATTAATCGAAACTAAAACTTTAGTTTCGATTAAGCAAGCACAGCAAACTAAATTTTTAGTTTGCTGTGAAATTTTGCTTTTGTTGCCGTTTAGAAAGAGGCGGTTTCTACTTCAGCGTAGAACTGCTGAATCTCTCGGGTGAGTTGCTCCACTTCTACCAGAAACCCATCGTGACCGTAGGTAGAAGTCAGAATTGCCCCCCGGGCGTGCGGCACCCGTTGTGCCAAAAGCTCCTGCTCGGTGGGAGGGAACAGCAGATCGGTATCGATGCCCAGGAACAGACAGCGCGTCTCGATTGCCCGCAAGACCGCCTCGATGCTACCTCGTCTCCGCCCCACGTGGTGCGAGTCCATGGCCTTCGTTAGGGTCCAGTACGAAAAGGCATTGAAGCGGCGCGCTAGCTTTTCGCCCTGGTACTGCTGGTAAGAAGAAGCACGAAAATCATCTGTTTTTTTATCAGATAACTCTTGCTGAGTAGCGGCGTAAGTGCGGTAGTGCCGATACGACAACAACGCAATCGAGCGGGCCGTCCGCAAACCGTTGAGCCCGGCGGTAGGCGAACGCTCAGCCCACGTGGTATCGTGCTGGATGGCCATGCGTTGGCTTTCGTTAAAGGCAATGCCCCAGGGCGAATGCTGAGCATTAGAAGCTACCTGAATAAGGTGCTGGACCAAACCGGGCTGCATAATGGTCCATTCCAGCGCCTGCTGCCCGCCCATTGACCCACCGATGAGCGTATGGATTTGCCGGATACCCAGATGTTGACGAAGCAAATCGAAGCTAAGCACCATGTCGCGGTTGGTGAGTACCGGAAAATCATGAAAGAAGGGTTTGTCCGTACGTGGATTCACCGATAGCGGGCCGGTGGAGCCGTAGCACGACCCCAGCATATTGGCACATATCACAAAGCGCTCGGCCGGATCATACAATTTTCCGGGTCCAAACAAGCCCGCCCACCAGTCCTGCGGCTCGGCGTTGGCTGTGAGGGCATGGCACACCCACACCACATTGTCGCGGGTCGGACTGAGCGTTCCGTAGGTCGTGTAGTGAAGTTGGAAGCCGGGCAGCGTGCCGCCTGCTTCCAACGAGAAGGCATCAGAATGCGAGAAAGTGTGGGTTTCCACTAGGCTACACCAGCACGGCCTCCCTGATTTGTTCAAAAGCTTGCGAGAAATCGTCTTTGATGTCTTCGATGTGCTCAATACCTGCCGAGACGCGCAATTGCGTGGGGTGCACTCCCGAGTTGGCCTGCTCTTCGTCGCTCAGTTGCGCGTGGGTGGTGGAGGCCGGGTGGATGATCAGCGTTTTGGCATCGCCCACGTTGGCCAGGTGGCTCACCATCTTCAGGCTGTTCACGAACTTCTTGGCCTGATCCAGGTCGCCTTTCACCCGGAAAGTAAGCACTCCGCCGAAACCGTGCTTCAGGTACTTTTTAGCCAGTTCGTGGTAGGGGCTCGACTCCAGTCCGGGATAGTTCACGCTTTCCACGGCTTCGTGCTGTTCCAGCCACTGGGCCAGCGCCAGCGCGTTCTCCACCGTTCGCTCCACGCGCAGCGACAAGGTTTCTAATCCCTGCAGCAGCAAAAACGAGTTGAACGGACTCAGTGCCGGTCCGAAGTCGCGCAGCCCTTCTACCCGAGCCCGAATGGCGAAGGCAATATTGGGCAAGCCCAGCGGATTATCTACGCCGAATACTTCTGAGAAAACTACGCCGTGGTAGCCCTCAGCGGGTTCGGAGAACTGCGGAAACTTGCCGTTGCCCCAGTTGTATTTGCCCGAATCGATGATAACCCCTCCGATGCTGGTACCGTGTCCGCCGATCCACTTAGTAGCCGAAGCGGTGACCACGGCGGCTCCGTGCTCAATGGGGCGGCACAGGTAGCCGCCCGCTCCGAAGGTGTTGTCCACCACCAGCGGGATGTTGTGCTTCTTGGCCAGGGCGGTGATGCCCTCAAAGTCGGGGATGTTGAAGCCTGGGTTGCCGATGGTTTCCAGGTAGATGGCCTTGGTAGTGTCATCGATAAGCGCTTCATACGAGGCCACGTCGTTGGCCTTAGCGAAGCGCACCTCGATGCCGATGCGCTTGAAGGCGATCTTGAACTGGTTGTAGGTGCCCCCGTAGAGGTAGTTGGTGGAGATGATGCTGTCGCCGGTAGAACAAATGTTATTGAGCGCCACGAACTGCGCGGCCTGTCCGGAGGCTACCGCTACGGCTGCTACTCCGCCCTCGAGTGCGGCCATACGCTTCTCGAACACGTCGGTAGTGGGGTTCATGATTCGGGTATAGATATTGCCGAACTCCTTGAGCGCGAACAGGTTAGCACCATGGTCGGCGTCCTTAAAGTTATAGGAAGTGGTTTGGTAGATGGGCACCGCGCGCGACTGGGTGGTAGCGTCTACTTCTTGACCGGCGTGCAGTTGTAGGGTTTCAAATCGATGTTGTGACATGGTTCATTTGGGTTAGGGAGGTTAAGGACTGAGGTGTAGAAAGCGTGCTTTGCGAGCCACGAAGGTGACAAAACAGCGTTACCGGGTAGCGCAATGGCAACAACAATGCCCCACGGATGAATCGCCGGGCATCAGAAAGGTACGGAAGGGAAAAGCGAAGAGGTTCATCATGCTGACCAGTTATTTATATTCCCCGACGAATCGGGATCAGGAATTAGCACCTTTCCGAGGGGGAAGGTTGCTAGCGCTTCGTAGAGCCTGTCTCTCCGCGCTTCTTTATAAACCAATCGGCGACAGCACGATTGACTTGTGGACATCAAAGGTAAGCACTGCTAATGGATTTAACAAACTGAGTCTTCAATCGGAGAAAAGGTAATTAATACGGGTTATCGATAACTATCCCTGGCTAGCGTCGTTGTACTAGCAAACAATTAATTTTTTTATTTATTTAAACAACCAACTTTTATGGAAACGACAAAAAGCACTACCGAGAAGGTAGGAATCGTTAGTGGAGTATTTAATAGCCGCGAGAGTGCAGAGAAAGCTTATGATGGCCTAATTGCCAAGGGCTACAACGCTGATGATATCACCGTATTGATGTCTGACGACACCCGTGATACGCACTTCAAAGACAGCGATCACGATTCAGACTTAGGTAATAAATCAATGGAAGGTGCCGGAGTAGGTTCCGCTATCGGAGGAACAACCGGTGCTATTATCGGAGCGATTGCTGCCGCCGGTACCGCTGTAGCACTACCCGGTTTAGGACTAGTATTAGCTGGACCGATCGCCGCTGGATTGGCCGGTGCCGGTGCCGGAGGATTAACCGGAGGTCTTATTGGTGCCCTGGTAGGATCAGGCATTCCCAAGGAGCGCGCTGAGACTTATAAGGCCAGTATCAAAGACGGCGGCATCGTCATCGGAGTAACTCCTAAGTCTAGCACTGACGCTAATACCATTCAGCAAGAATGGCAGAGCTATAATGGACAAGAGATCCATTACTAGTCAGTCATATATAATAAAAAGCCTGCCGCTTGCGGTGGGCTTTTTTAGTTTATGGTGAACAGCGAAAAAATACCTATTGTACTCACCCGCCTGGAGGCGCAGTTTGGACGGCAAACCCGCTTCTCGAGCAAGCCCCCTATGGAGCAACTTATCGCGACTATCCTGTCGCAGCGGACCAATTACGCCAACGAGCGCAAAGCCTACGAACGAATGTGGGAGCGGTTCGGCAGTTGGGAAGGAATCATGAACGCCCCGCTGGGTGAACTCACCGAAGCCATTGCTTCGTCGAACTATCCCGAGATCAAAGCCCCCCGCATTAAGGAGGTGTTGCGCAGTATTCAGGAGGAGTGCGGAGCGTTTAATCTGGACTTTCTGGCCGACTGGCCGGTAACGAAGGCGCAGAAGTGGCTGATGCGCTTTGATGGCGTAGGCCACAAAACAGCCACCTTTTTGTTGCTCTTTAGCTTACGCAAACCAGTGCTGCCCGTTGACACGCACGTGCACCGGGTGTCGCAGCGTGTGGGCATCATTGGCCCGAAGGTGAATCAAGCTAAAGCCCACACCGTGCTGTTAGAAATGTTGCCTGCTGACGCTGACGAACTGCTGAATTATCATAAGTTGCTTTTCAAGCACGGACAGCAAGTGTGCACCTGGAGCTATCCCCGGTGCGGGCAGTGCGTGCTGCGCGACGTATGTGATTATTATCAGAACAACGTAGCGGCGAAGCCTGCTTCTTAAATTATTTCCCCAACAGATCTTCGGCAGTGATGGTGATCAAAAAGTGCGGAACCGTTACTTTCTGCTTTCCTTGCGCAACTTCTTTAGATTGATACTGACCTTTGGTAGCGGCCCGGTATATTTCTACCTGCTGGTCGGCCAGATTGATGATCCATACTTCCGGCACTCCCGCTGAAGCGTAAAGCGGAAGTTTGACCTTGCGATCTAGTTTTAAAGATGAGTCAGCCACCTCAATGAGTAGGTAAACATCGTTAGGCTGAGGATGCGCATTGGCGTAGAAATCATCCCGGGGCTTGAGTAGCATTACGTCCGGCTCGGGCTCCGATATATTTCCAATAGCCAGGGGGTCTTGCACACTTATTACTACTTTTGCGCCAAAAAGACGGGTAAAAAAGGCATTGATGCGTTTTACGTGCCCGGCATGCGGACTGTTGATAGGACTCATAGCGATAATTTCTCCGTTGATTAGTTCTACCCGGTCGTTCTCGGTAAGAATGCCCGTTTCGGCCATCCGGTGGTACTCATCCACCGTGAAAGTGTGTCGTTCTATAATTGCTGGCATCATCGTAAGGGGTTTAGGCCAATACTTCGTTAAGTGTAATTTCAAAGTCATCCATAAAGTAACGTCCCCGCAGTGGTTGGTCAAAATTATCGTGCGTAGCTATCGGTTGCTGACTATCATAAACGTAAACCTTGCATTCGTAAGGATCCACCAACCAGCCGAATGCGGCTCCGTTGCCCAGGTATTCCTGCATCTTCTCTTGCAAGTCCCGAACGCTGTCGCTTTTAGATCGGAACTCCAGCGCAAAATCCGGGCAAATGGGAGCAAATTTCTCCTGCTCATCCAACGATAATGCTTCCCAGCGGTCTTTCAGGATAAACGCTACGTCCGGTGAGCGGGTGGCCCCGTTGGGCAACTTGAACCCGGCAGAGGAGTCGAAACAATACCCTTTTTTATGCTTTCGATTCCAGATACCGAAATCGGTACCAATGTTAAAATTTCGGTTTCCTGAAAAACTTCCGGCAGGAGCCATAATGATAATTTTCTGTTGGGCGTCGCGCTCGATACGCAGGTGATCGTTGGCTTGGCAGAAATGAAAGAATTCATCATCCGACAAATGGCCCAACGCTTCCACATTCAATTCAAATTTATCCATAATAACACTTCTTGGTTCTCTGGTAGGTTTACGAAATTTCCGGTTTGTACGTTTCCACCCGCACCGCATCGCCCACCCGCACCGTTTTTCCGGCCTCTAGCAACAAATTTTGCCCAAAGAGCACCTTATTGCCCCGTTGGCGATACTTACTCAGCGTAGCCAACGGCTCTTTGCTCCGCTCGGCGGTGACTTGGTTGATGGTGGTCACGTTGCAGCGGGCGCAGGCTTTCTCGGCGGTGCAGGTGGCTTCGCCCAGCCGGAAAGTGTGCCAGCGGTCTTCCTCGTAGGGCGCCCCGCCCGTGAACACCAGGTTCGGACGAAACCGATCCATCGGCACCGATTCAGTAAGGCGCGTATTGAGGTCATCGAGCGAGGCTTGCCCCACCAACAGCGCCGGATAGCTGTCGGCGAAACTCACGGCTCGGGTTTGTCCGCTCACCTTGCCCGTCACCCGGCGTTCGCTATCGTCGGGCATATACACCAACGTACACGGGTGGTTGAGCGCTTCACTAAACCAGGCATCGGCTTCGCGACTCACCTGCCAGGCTTCGGTGGTATCCTCCCAAATGGGTACCCGCCGCGGGAAATAGCTTTTCACCGCCAGCGGAACCGCCAAGGCCAAGGGATCATCCGGGCTGTGCACTTCCAGATGATCCTCGTTTTGAGCCACTTGCAGTAGCGCCATCTTCGGAAACTTCCGTTGCGTCATGAACCCCTGATCGTCTACCAGCATCCAGCGCCGGTCGTGGATCAGGCCCCGCTCGGTGAGCATCGACGCTGACAAACGAATACCCCCCAGCGACTTGATCGGGTAAATGTAAATTTCTGATAGTTGTAGCATCCAATGAAACGGGGATAATTAGTACTTTAGCGATCTACTGCGCGTATCTGCTGACTACAGTCAGCAGATCCTGCCATCAGCCTAATTTAACAAAACTAACCGCATGAACAAGAAAGTAATACTGATGATCCTCGACGGCTGGGGCATCGCCGACGATCCCGGCGTATCGGCCATCGATCAAGCCAATACTCCGTTTGTAGATTCTCTGTACGAGCGGTACCCGCACAGCACACTGGAAGCCTCGGGACGCGCCGTCGGGCTGCCGGTGGGGCAGATGGGCAACTCCGAAGTTGGCCACATGAACCTGGGCGCGGGGCGCACCGTCTACCAGATGCTGGAGCGCGTCAACCTGGCCGTGGAGCAGGGAGAATTGGGGCAGAAACCAGCCTTGCAAGAAGCTTTCGCCTACGCTAAGCAAAACGACCAAAAAGTGCACTTCATAGGCTTGGTGTCCGACGGCGGGGTGCACTCGCACGTTGAACACCTGAAGGGAGTATGTACGGCCGCCGCCGAGGCCGACTTGGACAAAGTATTTGTGCACGCCTTCACCGACGGGCGCGATACCGATCCGCGCCGGGGGAAAGAATACGTGACCGACTTGCAACAACACATGGCGAAGACTACCGGAACGGTGGCCACCGTTACCGGACGCTACTACGCCATGGACCGCGACCGCCGCTGGGAGCGCACCAAGCTGGCCTACGACGCCCTGGTGCGCGGAGAAGGCCAACGCGTGACGAGCGCCTCCGAGGGTATCCAAGCCGCCTACGACGAGGGCGTGACCGACGAGTTCATCAAACCTCTGGTGATGCTCCGTGACGGCCAGCCGGTAGCAACCATACAGGATGGAGACGTGGTGCTGTGCTTCAACTTCCGTACCGACCGCGGGCGGCAAATTACCGAGGCGCTGACGCAGCAGGCGTTTCCCGAACAGGACATGCATCCGCTCAAGTTGCACTACCTCACCATGACGCAGTACGACGAAAGCTACACCGATATTCCTATCCTGTTTGAAGCCAAAGAGATTGATCAGGTGATGGGTGAGGTGCTGGAGCAGCACGGCAAGCGGCAGATTCGCATCGCCGAAACCGAAAAGTATCCGCACGTGACCTTCTTTTTCAACTGCGGACGCGAAGAGGAATACGCGGGTGAAAAGCGCCTCCTGTGTCCTTCGCCCTCGGTGGCCACCTACGATCTGCAGCCTGAGATGAGCGCCTACGACATCCGCGATAAGATCATCCCCGAACTCAAGAAGCAGGAAGTGGACTTTGTGTGCCTCAACTTCGCCAATGCCGACATGGTGGGCCACACCGGCGTGTTTGAGGCGGCCGTGCGGGCCTGCGAAACGGTGGACACCTGCGCCCGCGATGTGATCACCGCGGCCCGCGAGAACGGCTACGCCGTGGTGGTGATTGCCGACCACGGCAACGCCGACCGCATGAAAAACCCCGACGGCTCGCCCCACACCCAGCACACCACCGTGCGCGTGCCCTGCATCCTGGTGGACGATGACTACCGGGGCAAACTCAAAGATGGCAAACTAGGCGACATCTCACCGACCATTCTGGAGCTGATGGGCATTGAGAAGCCGCAGGAGATGACGGGAGAATCGTTGTTGGTTCGATAATAGTTTTAGGTTCTTTTCCCAAAAGTCTTATGGTTAGATGTGCAAGAAGCCCGGCCTCTACGACGCAACTACTGATAAGGAGCTTGCTTCCTGGGCTCCTGCCGAGGGTGAGGTCTTTGCTACGGAATATCCTCAAACGTCAGAGATGTATTTTTCTCAGCGTTTTCGCTTGGTATAATTTAATTTAAAAATGATATCATCATGCCAAATGTTAAAATATGTGAAATCGTTAACAATCCTTTTAGGTGACAAGTTGGTCGGTAAAGTAGCATAGCTACAATTTTTTATCCACTAAATTTTTTCACTATGAAGATTCTTAAAGCTAAAAACGTAAATCAATTTTTGTGCTTGTTGCTGGTAGTTAGCCTTTTAGGGTGCACCAATGCCCAAGTATCCACCAACAAAACGGCCAGCGTAGACTTATCGAAGTACAAAACTTTCGCCTATTTGCCCATGCTGAAAGACTCTACTGACCAGAGTGCTTACAATTACGAAGCCGAAACCCGCTTCATGGATCAGATTGGCGAAGAGATGCGTAAATTGGGGTATACCATGGACGTAGACAATCCTGATTTGTTGGTGTACGCGCAAGCACAGTTTCAGCAGGAAGAGGACTTGCAGACTGAGCCGATCTACAACAATTACACCTATTATAACTACGGTTACACACCCGCTTTCAACTATCCCTACTACTACAGTGGCTACACTGGGGTAAATGATGTAGTTGGATATGACCTGGAAAAAGTAGATTACGGCGAGGGAACGATGGTAGTAGACCTGATTGATGCTAAAACGAACAATATTGTATGGCGTGGAACGGCCAAAGACGAAGCTTTTTCGGTAGACGCGGTGCAGAACAATCTGTCAACCTACGCGGATGAAATTTTTGACGGTTATCCCGTTGAAGAGCAAGGCTCCTAAAGCTGGATTTCCAGCAAAGGACGGGCACCTGAATCCACTTTTCAGGTGCCTTTTTTTTGTCCTTCTACGAAGCGAAATAATGAAACCAATTATTACTACCTTATGGTCTTAAACTTAGTGAACTTATGAGAAAATATTCGGTAGTATACGAAAGATCAAAGGATGGCTACTCTGCCTATGTGCCTGATTTGCCCGGTTGCACGAGCGCAGGAAGCAATCGTGAGGAAATAGAGACCAACATCATAGAAGCTATCAATCTATATATCGACACCCTAAAAGAAGACGGAAAAGAAGTGCCTGACCCAGTCTCCCACGGCGCGAACCTTGTATTCAATGAAGTATAGAGAGGTAATCAAGATTATAGAGGATGACGGATGAGCAGTGTCAAGACAACGAGGAAGCCACCGCGTGTACAAGCATTCACAAAAGCTAGGTATTGTGATAGTAGCGGGACACAAACTGTCCGATGAAGTGCCAAAGGAAACACTGAACGCCATTCTGAGGCAAGTGGGCTTAAAATGATTGCGAAATAATGAATATGATAAACATTCACCGGTTGATTTGGGGATTTCCATACACCACCCCCGCACTGTGATCGTGCGCCGCCCCGGTGACCGACGCCAAGCAGTTCACTTCGCCTCGAACCCGAAGCACTCCCAGCAAAGCAAACACCAGTGCTTCTTTGAACGAAACCAGTTGCGCATCCGGAATTACAAAGTTGATGGCCTCACCGCCGTAATGCCGTAGGCACTGCATGAAGTAGCCGTTGAAGACCCCGCCGCCAGTTACCAGCACGCGGGCCGCCGATACTCCTTTGTCTTCCATTAGCTGCCGCAGGTTTCGGGCAATTTGCTCAGTAGCGTGGTGCGTCACCGTGGCCAATCGGTCGGGCAGCGTGAGCGACGATGCCTCCAGGGGCTGAATGAGATGTTTCCGAACCCACTCGTAACCCAGTGACTTGGGGAAGGGCGTTGCGTAGTAATCTAATTGGTCAAATTGGCTTACTAGAGATTGATCGACGGTGCCCGAAGCCGCTAATTGCCCGTTTTCGTCGTAGTCTTGGCCCGTTTGCTGCACGAAGTAGTTCGACACCATGTTGGCCACCCCGATGTCGTAGGCCACGCGCTGCCCACGCAACTCGCTCGATACATTGGCGATTCCACCCAGGTTAAGGCAAGCGTCGTAATCGCCAAACAGCAGGCGGTCGCCCATTGGTACTAAGGGTGCTCCCTGCCCGCCGATGGCCACGTCGTAGTTGCGGAAGTTCATCACCACCGGTTGCTGACACGCTGCCTGTAGCGCGAAACCGTTCCCCATCTGGTAGGTGAGCCCCCGCTCGGGCTGGTGAAACACCGTGTGACCGTGCGCCGCCACCAACTGCGGGTCTAGTCCGTGCTCGTCCGTAAAGTCTTTAACGGCTCGCCCCATCCACACGCCCAGCTGCTGGTCGGCCAGCATCAGCGCTTCGCCGCTCGCCTCGGTAATGTGCGACAGGGTATGACGCCAAATTTCGTCGTAGGACTTGGTTTCGGCCACCGGAATCACAAATTGCCACTGGTCATCAGCGTAGGTTAGCTCGCAGTAAGCCATGTCCAGCCCGTTCGAGCGAGGTGCCCGACATCAGGCCGATTACGCGGTACGTTGTTTTCATAGATCAATAATAGAGGACTCGATGCCTTGTGTTACAAAGGTTTTAAGGGTTCCCTGATCGTCGTAGATCAAGTAGGCATTCAAGGTAGGGTTTTGCACCAGGATGGCCCGCGTTTCTTCCAGCTCCAGCACCATAAAAGCAGTAGCGTAGGCATCGGCGGTCATACAATCATTGGCGATTACCGAAGCACTGAGCACCGAGTGTTGCACCGGGTAGCCGGTTCGGGGGTCAATGGTATGAGCGTATTTTTGTCCATCTTGTTCGTAATAGTTCATATAATTGCCCGAGGTAGCCATTGCCTGGTTAACCAACCCCACCGCCACGTTCATCTGCCCTGGTTGTTCGGGATTGTCGATGCCAATGCGCCAGGCTTCCCCCTTTCGATTCGTACCTAGGGCCACCACCTCACCTCCAATCTCAACCATCATGTTAGTGATACCATGCTGCTGCAGGTAGTTGGCCACCACATCTACTCCGTAACCCTTGGCTACCGCGCTAAAGTTTAACTGTACGTTGGGTTGCTTCTTGATGACACGCTCTGAGTCAAAGCTGATCTTATCAAACCCCACCAGCCGAAGCAGCGAATCTACCCCCACGCTGTCTGGCAGCTCACCGCCCTCGGGTCCGAAGCCCCAGGCGTTCACCAGTGGAGCCACCGTGGGGTCGAAGGCGCCGTTGGTGAGGCGGACTATCTCCGCACTTTGCTGCAGTACCGCATAAAAATAGGGTAGCGTAAAGCGTAATGAATCGGCGCGGTTGAAGCGAGAAATCTCCGAATCGGGCAGATAATGATTCACCGACTGGTTAAATTGCTCAAGCAGTGAATCTACTCCCGGCTTCAAATCTCGTTGTTGAGCATCTTCATATTTTATCGAGTAAGAAGTACCCATCGTCTGCCCCTGGATAGCCAGAAACGAAGAGTCTACAGCTGTTTCTTGTCCTTGCCGGTAGAGCCAGGTAGCTCCCAGTGCGACTAGCAACACCACTGAGTAAATAATATTCTTTTTCTGATTAGAATTCATGCTTAAAATGAGTATATAGTAGCGTGATTTTTGTTTTTCCTCAGTCAACAGTCAACAGTCAACAGTCGGCAGATTGCTATGGACTGTTGACTAATAACTACCCCTAGCAAATTGAGTTATGCGAGAAGATTATTTAAGCGGCGATGCCGATCATCTGGAGCCGGTAGAAAAAGAAATCGAGCGTGCCCTGCGTCCCCTGTCGTTCGGTGATTTCACCGGGCAGTATAAAATTGTCGACAATCTGAAGATCTTTGTGCAGGCGGCCAAGCAACGGGGCGACCAGCTCGACCACGTGTTGCTGCACGGCCCGCCCGGCCTGGGCAAAACCACGCTGTCGCATATTATCGCCAATGAACTCGACGCTCAGATCAAAGCTACCTCCGGACCGGTGCTCGAACAAACCCAGTGAACTGGCGGGCATCCTCACCAACCTAGATCCGGGCAACGTGCTGTTCATTGATGAGATCCACCGTCTGAACCCGATTGTGGAAGAATACCTGTATTCGGCGATGGAAGACTACAAGATCGATATCATGCTCGATTCGGGGCCTAACGCCCGCACGGTGCAGATCACGCTAAATCCGTTCACGCTGGTGGGGGCAACCACCCGCTCCGGTCTTCTTACCTCGCCACTGCGTGCCCGCTTCGGAATCAACGCCCGGCTCGAGTACTACGATGCCGAACTACTCACTACCATTGTGAAGCGCTCGGCCGAAATTCTGGATACTCCTACTGATGCGGACGCCGCTCACGAGATTGCCCGCCGTAGCCGGGGCACGCCACGCATTGCCAACACCTTGTTGCGCCGCACCCGCGACTTCGCCCAAATCAAAGGCGATGGGGTAATTACCAAAGAGATTGCCGAGATGGCGCTGAAGGCGCTGGACGTGGACCAAAATGGTTTGGATGACATGGACAACCGGATCTTATCAACGATCATCGAGAAGTTCAAGGGCGGGCCGGTGGGCATTAGCACCATTGCTACCGCCTGCGGCGAGGAGGCCGAAACGATCGGTGAGGTATACGAACCTTTTTTAATCAAAGAGGGATATATCAAGCGCACCTCGCGGGGGCGGGAAGCCACGGAGCTGGCGTATAAACACCTGAAGATTGTGCCACCGGGCCGGGCGCAGGAGTTATTTGGTTAGGACCCATACTGGGCAAGCTCGGCCTCTAGTCGTGAAGAATAGGCTACCGCGTCTTCTAGCATCATCCGCTGCGAAGAAAGCATCTCTTTGATCAAAGATAACTTCTCCTGCGACTGCCGATCACGGTCCTCTAAATGAAGTACGCGGTTTCGTAGTTCATCTAACTGCTCTTGCGGTATTCCCATAATTTCTCCCGTTTTGATGGATATACATGCGTACGAAAAAGAGAAAGGATAGGTTTACTGACTCACGGCTTCCTCCAGACTCTCCACGTACTGAATATCCATTTCATCAATACGAAGATCAGGATATTTCTCCTCAATGCGTATCCTTCCAATCTTGACGCTTTGCCGGAATACAAAGTCGTTAGGAAGAAGTTTGCGGTGGGTCTTCATACCGTATCCCAGCAGTTCTTCCTTCCAAGAAGTGAAGTACCACTCCATGGAGGGCTGATGAAACACCTCAAGTTTACGCTTGTCGAAGATTACTTTTTGCACTTTCCTGTCTTCGATTACCTTTGCTGCCTTCTCAAAGATTTTCTTAAATTCGTCGATGGGAATGTAGGAGCTGGTTGCCTCTATCGCCAGGGTAGCGTGCTCCTTCAGTAAGTAGACATCAGCGTAACTAAAGGACTGAACGAGCTGGTATGCGTCACGAATTTCCATCGGAAAAATAGGTTGTTGGTAGTTTTTGGCTTGAATATACGCAATTAAGGAAATTCGCCCAAGAATTCAAGTTGGCCCTTTAACGAGAGAATAATAACCACAAGATGAATGCATTAGCGAGCGAGCGGAACACCCGATTAATCAAGGAGCATGCCACCGCACTGGGCTTCGCGTTTTGCGGGGTGGCCCGGGCTGAGTTTTTGGAGGAAGAAGCCCCCCGCCTGGAGGCTTGGTTGCGACAGGGAATGCACGGGGCAATGGGCTACATGGAAAACCACTTCGACAAACGACTAGACCCTACCAAGCTGGTAGAAGGGGCCAAATCGATCATCACCCTGGGGTACAACTACTTTCCGGAAGAGGATCTGGCCAAAGAAGATAACTACAAGATAGCCAAATATGCCTACGGCGAAGACTATCACTTCGTGGTCAAAAGAAAGCTGCGCGCCTTGTTGGAACACATGCAGGCGACCATCGGCGAGGTGCACGGGCGGGCTTTTGTGGACTCGGCCCCGGTAATGGAGCGGGCCTGGGCCCAGCGTAGCGGCACCGGCTGGATCGGCAAAAATAGCCTGTTGCTCAACAAACAGCAGGGAAGCTTTTTTTTCCTGGCGGAGTTGGTGGTGGATCTAAGATTAGACTACGACGGGCCGGTGCCTGATTACTGCGGCACCTGCACCCGCTGTCTGGATGCCTGCCCCACTGATGCCATCACGGAGCCCTACGTAGTGGATAGCAACCGTTGTATTTCTTACCTAACCATAGAGTTGCGGGAGGCAATTCCCGACAGCATGCAGGGCACCTGGGCCGACTGGATTTTTGGGTGCGATATCTGTCAGGACGTGTGCCCCTGGAACCGGCACGCGCAGCCGCATCAGGAACCAGCGTTCGCCCCGCACCCTGAGTTAAAGGGCATGAGCAAAGGCGATTGGCAAGAGATCACCGAAGAAACCTTTCGGAAGGTGTTTAAGAAGTCAGCCGTGAAACGGGCTAAATTAGCGGGACTGCGCCGAAATATCGCGGCGGCAGTAAAGAGTCCGTGAAATTATCTGCTATTCAGTACGTAACTGTGAATACGGGTGACCTTAGCTCATAACGCGCCCCTAAAGGCAGTCCGCTCGATTCAGTGGAAATACGAACTTCACCAGCCTGAAACCCATCGGGAATCTCAATCAACAGGGAGTCTGAGTAAGAGCGGACCAAAGTATTTATTACCTGGCCGTTTTCGGTTGTCGGCATGAAAAATTTTTTCGTAACAAAGTCGTCATAGATCACTAAGTAGGCATCCGGATCGGGATTGAAATTGGTTCCGTGCAGTGTAACTATGGTTCCAGGCGGGCCCGTCTTCGGAGTGATATCGGCAATAGAAGCCAATGGTTGATCAGAAACAATGAGTCTGGTTGTATCGGTCTGGTAGCCAGAACGGGCAATTACCAAGTCTGCTTCGGAGAAGGTAGCTTCATTGGGAATCCGAAAGGTAAGCCTTCGCAGAATGCCAACTGCCGGGTCTAACTGCGGTTCCGAAACCGCTAGCACAACTGCCGGTTCACCGTTCACGGTGACAATATTTTCTTGAAGGTCAGCGCTGAGGTTAACCCCTACTGCGTTGATCAAAGTGCCAGGAGAGCCACCAGCAGGCTCTGGCCCATATAAGGTGATGTGAGGCGGCGGAAACGTATCCTCATCCTGGCAACCAAGTAGCAGTGAGCACAGTCCGAAGGCTAAGAATAAGTGCTGGCCTAGCGTTCTCGAAACAGGAAGCTTAAGTTTAGCGAACATTTCCGCTCAGGTAAGCCGCAGCTGAGGATTGTTAAAACACTCATCGAGAAGGGTACCGTAAATATCGCCAAAGCGAAGATAGCACCATTGCTCTAGGTTGGAGCGTTCGTGCGGCAGTAGCATGTTTACCGCCTTACGCAGTTCACGTTGGAAGATAGCCGCATCAAAGCTTACCTTTGCCAGAATTAGTTTCACGTACGTGAGCGGAGGTGCAGAAGAGCGTGGCTTTTGCATGGTTGGGCGTTTTAAGTTGAATACGAACAACATCGCACCGTCACCTATGGTATAAAAAATTAATGACGATGAATACGATACAAAAAATGTGTGGGTTTTAAATATAAAAAACTCCCGTAACTTTACCAACAGGAAATCACACGAAATTGCTTATCGGTATGTGTCAGACAGTTTCATTGCTAAGACGAAAAAGGATTTTCTTTATTGTATTAGGTAGCTTATTTTTTTGCCGTACTGCCTCCTTGTTGGGGCAGCAGGCCTCCGTTGAATTAGGTCCGAACCAGATTGGATCCAACGAACAGTTTACCATCACCCTCAAGATCCAGAATGAGCGTCTGCGGCAGTATGGCGCGTTTCCCCAGATTCCGGGCTTCCGGCAGGCGGGCACCTCTTCTTCTTCTTCCACCAATATCGTGAACGGGCAGATCTCTTCTTCGCAGAGCGTAACCCAAACCTACTTGCCCACGCAAGAAGGTAGCTTTCAACTGGCCCCCTTCACCATCACCGTGAATGAGCAGACGGTTAACTCGCCGGGCACCACCGTTACGGTAGGTCCGGCGCGGCAACGCAACGCCCAGCGGGGCAATCCTTTCGCTGACCCCTTCGATGACTTATTCGGACAGCGGGAACCGCAGGAATTTATCGAGATTGAGGATAATGCCTTTTTATCGCTCACCACCAGCCAGGATGAGGTATACTTGGGTGAGGGGTTCACCACCACCTTGGGCTTGTACCTGTTTGAGGAAGATCAAGCGTCGTTTCAATTCCCTAGTGATTTGGGAGCGCAACTCACCGAAATTCTGAAGCAGATTAAACCCTCAAACGCCTGGGAAGAGAATTTTAACATTGAGCAAATCAATGGCACTCCGGTCACCATCAACGGAAAGGGCTACGTTCAGTACAAGATCTACCAGGCCACTTTTTATCCGCTTAACCTAGAACCCATTGAGTTCCCGAGTGTGCCACTCAACATGATTAAATATCGGGTGGCTAAGAACCCTTCTTTCTTTGGCCGCCGCCGCCAGGAAGACTACAAAACGTTTAGTACCAAGCCGAAGACAGTACGGGTCAAAGATTTGCCCGAGCATCCGTTGAAAGAAGCAGTGGCAGTAGGAAACTACCGACTGGAAGAATCAGTGAGCACTCAGAAAGTGAATACTGGTAGTAGTTTTAATTACAACTTTAAAGTAGTGGGTGAAGGCAACATTTCGGCAGTAGACAAGCCCACGGTGAAACCCTCTGACTACTTTGAGGTGTATCCGCCCAGTGTGGAGCAGAACATCACCCGGCGCAATGGGCAGGTGCGTGGTTCTAAAGCCTTTTCGTACTATGTGGTACCCAACGAACCCGGTAAGTACCTTCTGAGCGACCTGTTCGGTTGGGTGTACTTTAACCCAACCACCGAACAGTACGACACGCTATCGTCTGATATCACGCTGGAAGTGGGGGGGAAGAGTCGTAAGAACGAGTTAATCAGCGAGCAGGACGTGGGGTCGTTTTATGATAAAATCAGTCGCGTTGACAACACGCTGGCCCCGCGCCAGGGCAACAATTGGGAGCGGTTGCTGGCCAATGGGTTGATCTTATCAATGCTAGTGCTCACGGCGGTGGTGGTGTTCCGGCGGTAAAAACAGAAAGCCATCGGTTTTGTCATTCAGCAGGAAACTTGTTACTTTTCCCAGAATTGTTTTCTGCGCGCAAAACTTCCCCTTGGATGACGCGCCGGATGACTTCATTAGCTGTACTGCCAATCCATGAGCAACACCTACGGAACCCAATTTAAGATCACCACTTTCGGCGAATCACACGGCCGGTCGCTGGGCGTCATCATCGACGGCTGCCCGGCGGGCTTGCCCATCGATGAGGAGTTTATCCAGCAGGAGCTCGATCGCCGCAAACCGGGGCAGTCCAAAATTACCACCCAGCGGCGCGAGAGTGACTCGTTTCAGATTCAGTCGGGCGTGTTTGAAGGACTAGCCACGGGAACCCCGCTCATGATTCTGATTCCTAATGAAGATCAGCGCAGCAAAGACTACTCCCACATCGCCGACCGCTACCGGCCCTCGCACGCCGACTACACCTACCAGATCAAATACGGCCTGCGCGACTACCGGGGCGGAGGGCGCAGTTCGGCCCGCGAAACCGCCGCCCGGGTGGCCGCCGGAGCCATTGCTAAGCTCTTCTTACGCGACAAAAAAATTAGCGTCAATGCCTACGTGTCGCAAGTAGGATCATTGCGGTTAGAGGAAGATTACCGCGAACTGGACTTCGCCCAGACCGAAAGCAACATCGTTCGCTGTCCCGACCCGCAGACGGCCGAACGAATGATTGCTCTGATCAACCAAACCCGTAAAGACCAAGACACCATTGGGGGTGTGGTGAGCTGCGTGGTGGCCGGAGCGCCGGTAGGCCTGGGCGAGCCGGTGTTTGACAAACTGCACGCCGAGTTGGGCAAAGCCATGTTGAGCATCAACGCCGTGAAGGGCTTTGAGTACGGCAGCGGCTTCGAGGGCGTGAACCAGCGTGGTTCGCAGCACAACGACGAGTTTGTGAACGAGGGCGGACGCATCCGCACCAAAACCAACTACTCAGGAGGTATCCAGGGCGGCATTTCCAACGGTGAAGACGTTTACTTTCGGGTGGCCTTCAAGCCAGTGGCCACCATTATGCAGAACCAGGAAAGCGTGAACGAAGCGGGTGAAGCGATTACCGTGAGTGGCAAAGGACGCCACGACCCCTGCGTGGTGCCCCGAGCGGTGCCCATCGTGGAGGCAATGGCAGCGCTGGTGATCACCGATTTTTATTTGCGCAACGAGACAGTACGGTTCAAAGAAAAGAGTCGTTGATTATTTATGATCGCTTCAGTGCTTCATCATTAACCTGGCTAACAATGATGAGTATCCTAAAAATAACTCCCGCCAAATATGTTAATGCTATTCCTCTATTTAGTCTACGGTTCTGTTTAAATACAGTTACAGCATTGTATTCAATGGAGCTGATATTGGCGCTTAATTACTGATTACCTCAATATGCGAACTTACTATCTCTAATCTGCTCACAGTTCTGCTAAATTAATGCTTTAACTACGAACCTAGCAATTGAGCAATCGAACCATCAAGCGATACAAAAGGAGGACATGTGCCCTTGTCGCCAGATCAAAAAGCTGTTCGCTAATAGTTAGCCTAGCAATTCCCCGCTTTATTTCACATTTTTGCCATTGGGCGTAATTTTATTTGCCTGAGCTTCACTACACCTAACTCATGAAGAAACTTCCCCTGCATACCCAAATCATCATCGGACTGGTGTTGGGTTTGGTGTTTGGCATCGCCAGCATTCAGTTTGGCTGGTCGCCCGAGTTCACGACCAAGTACATCAAGCCCTTCGGCACCATCTTCGTCAACTCGCTCAAGATGATTGCCGTACCCCTGGTGCTGGCTTCGCTTATTGTGGGCATCGCCAACCTGGGCGACATTTCCAAGCTATCGCGCATGGGCGGCAAAACCATCGGCGTGTACCTGGCCACCACCACCATCGCGATCACGATCGGCCTGCTGTGCGTCAATATCATGCAGCCGGGCAAGCAACTACCCGAAGAAACGCGCGAGAACTTGATGTCGCTCTACAGCGGCGACGTGGAGAACCGCGAAAACGTGGCAGCCGGAGTAAAAGAAGCTGGTCCCCTGCAACCGCTGGTCGATGTGATTCCTCAGAACGTTTTTCAGGCCTTCAGCGATAACGGGGCCATGTTACAAGTGGTGTTCGTGGCACTAATCATGGGCATCGCCCTGCTGAAGATTCCCCGAGCCAAGGGGCAGGTGGTGATAGACTTCTTCGACGGACTCAACGACATTGTTATCAAGATTGTGGAGTTTATCATGTTACTGGCCCCCTACGGCGTGTTTGCGCTAATCGCCTCGCTGATTGTGGAACTGGGTGGCAATGATCCTGATAAAGCCTTTGAGCTGTTGTATGCCCTAGGCTGGTACACCTTGACGGTGCTTATCGGTTTGGCGCTGATGATGTTTGGGGTATATCCGGCGGCGTTCAAGATATTTACGAAGGTGAAGTATAAAACGTTCTTCCGGGCCATGCGCCCCGCGCAATTGTTGGCCTTCAGCACCAGCTCCAGCGCTGCCACCCTGCCCGTCACTATGGAGGTGGTGCAGAACGACCTGAAGGTGTCAGAAGAAGTGGCCAGCTTTGTGCTGCCACTGGGAGCCACCATCAACATGGATGGCACCAGTCTGTACCAGGGCGTGGCTGCGGTGTTCATCGCCCAGGCGCTGGGCTTGGGACTGACCATCGGTGACCAGCTGATGATTGTGCTCACCGCCGTGCTGGCCTCCATCGGCACCGCCGCCGTGCCCGGGGCGGGCGTGGTGATGTTAGTAATCGTGCTAGAGGCCATCGGCATCCCCACGGCGGGTATCGCACTGATTCTGGCCCCCGACCGCATCATCGACATGTGCCGCACGGTGGTCAACGTGACCGGCGACGCCTCGGTAGCCATGATTGTGGCGGGTACTGAGGGGGCACTGCCGGAGGAAAAAATCCGTGAGTCGGTGGTGAGCGCCGGAGAGTAGCTCCTCTTTATGGGCTGTCTGCTATGGCCCTTGGGGGTAGCAAGATTCTTATGAGAGGTTCCTTGCTATTATTACGAATTGAAGAGCAAGCAGGGCGGGTATAGCTTGAATGACGAATATCTTTCTGGCAACGGTCAAGGCACCGTAGAGCCCGGCGACAAAAACGCAACTAAGAAAAAAGATGGCGATGTTGGACCACCATACCGGATCGCTAATCAAAAGGGACCAGATAAGTCCCGCTGCCAGAAATCCGTTGTACAACCCTTGGTTAGCGGCTATTGCTTTCGTCTGGGAGAACAACGTATCGGGGACGGCTCCGCGGAAGGCTTTTTTGCCCGCCGTTTCCCAGGCGAACATTTCCAGATATACGATGTACAAATGCTCTAGAGCAACGATTGCCACAAATATTTTTGCGATCAGTTCCATAAGTTAAGTGTTTGGTTTGTCTCATTAGTTGCTTAAGTCACCGGCCGGCCTGCCTAACTTGCCCATTTTCGCCCTAAGCAGTATCCTGCGTCAATCTGTTTTTTCCTATGAAGTCATCATCCATTATTTTGGTTTGGTAGTATTCTTAAAGTACTTCTGCCGCGTATACGCTGGTTGGTGCCGGTCGGGTTGCCGGTCGTAGTCGCTTAGGTCATATTCCATCGAGGCGGGGTTGTTTACTTGCAGGGACAACGTATCCCCTACTAACTGCTGCTGTCGTTCCAGTTCGCTCCACATTTGGGTGCGAACCAGATGATAGCTAGGGTCGGCAGCCAGGTTGTTTAGTTCGTAGGGGTCATTCTTGAGATCGAACAGTTGGGTATGATCGATGGCGGGGTAGCGGATTAGCTTCCACCGTTGGTTCTTCACCGCCCGTTGGGTGGCAGCGTAGGCAGTGAACAGCGTAGTACGCACCGCTGGCACTTCGTCCTGAATAATGGGTCGTAGATCGTGGCCGTCGATGCCGGGGGGGGAGCCACGTCGGCCAGACCGCAGAGGGTTGGTAGGAGGTCGTACAAGTAGACCAGCGCATCGTGGGTTTGTTGCTGAGGCAGCCCGGGCCCCGCCATGATCAGCGGAGCATGCATGCTTTCCTCGTACAAGCTTTGTTTACCTAGCAATCCGTGACTGCCAATCGCTAGCCCGTGGTCCGAAGTGAAAACCACGATGGTGTTATCAGCCAGACCGTGGGTCTCTAACGCCCGCAGCAGGTCACCAATGCGCGCGTCGAGGTGGGTGACAAGGCCGTAATAGTCGGCCAATTGCTGACGAATTTGTTCAGGAGTGCGGGGCCAAGCTCCCAGGTTTTCGTCGCGGATGGTCATCACCCCCAGGTCAAAGGGGTGCGCTGCCACAAAATTGGAGGGAAGCGGCAGTTGCTCCGCCGTGTAGCGGTCGATATAATCCGGAGCCGGACTGCGGGGGTCGTGCGGGGCGGTGTAGGCCACGTAGGCGAAGAAGGGCTGCCCCCGGTCTCCGACAGCGTACTCATTTAAAAACCCCAGCGCCGATTCAGTGAATACATCGGTGGAGAATCCCTGCGTCGTTTCTTCCGAAAATGAACCGTCGGGTAGCAAGTCTACGACGGGCACTTGGTAATGGTCAGCCATGCCACCGAAAAAGACTGTTTTGCCGTGGGTAAAGCCTGCCTGAAAGGCCGAGCGCTCGTTGTGCCACTTGCCGGTGGCGAAGGTTAGGTAACCATTGTCGCGCAGCGTCTGCGGTAGGGTGGGCACTCCGGCCAGCGTGTCGTAGACGTGAAACAGGCTACGACCGCTCATGAGCATGGCGCGGCTTGGTGCGCACACCGCCCCGTGGTGTGAGCCCATGCAGTAGGCATCGGTGAAAGTCACGCCCCGGCGGCTTAGTGCATCCAAGTTTGGGGTGCGTATATAGGGATTGCCGAAGACTCCTACCGCATCAGCCCGCTGGTCATCACTCAGGATGAGCAAGATGTTCGGACGCGATTGGGCCCGTATAGATTGGCTTGATAGCGTGATAAACAAAAAAAGCAGCAGATTTAGGTAGGTGCTCATAAGAAATTTTCCTCATCACCTCTATAGCCCAGGATTTAAATCCTGGGCTATAGAGGTGATGAGGCGTTTAAGTAATCATCAACCAAAATAACTCGTACTATTAACAACCTTCCCCTGTGCTTCGCCGTGCGACACGGTGTAGTTGAAGCCCGGTTGCACGGCAAAGGCACCAACCTCTCCGGCTTTGTTGATGGCAATGAAGGCCACCTGAAAGTCCTTAGCCCGTTGCTTGTCTCGGCTCACAATGCGCCCCACGGCTTTCTCACAGGCCTGCTGGGGCGATAATCCATCGCGCATATACTCGGTAACTAAGTGGGTGCCGCAGAAGCGAATCACCTCTTCACCCTGCCCGGTGGCCACCGCCGCGCCTGCTTCGTTGTCTACGTACAGGCCCGCCCCGATGATGGGGGAATCGCCGACGCGGCCGCGCATCTTAAAGCCCATGCCGCTCGTGGTGCACATGCCCGACACGTTGCCCTGCATATCTAGGGCGATGGTGCCCATGGTATCATGGTTGAACGAACCGTCTTGAAGCTTACCGGGCGCTGCCGGGCCACTGCCGGACGATGGAATCGCCTGGTTTTCTACGTTGATTACTGGTCCGTACTTGGCCTCTTTGAGCCAGTTTTGGTAGGCTTGCTGGGCTGTAGAAGAAAGCTCCTCAGGCTCAAGGGCAAAACCGTTTTGCCGCGCGAACTGCTGCGCTCCGGCACCCACCAGCATCACGTGCGGAGTCTGTTCCATCACTAGCCGGGCCACCGACACCGGATGCTTGATCCGCTCTAAGAAGGCCACTGACCCGCAGTTCGCCCGCTCATCCATGATGCAGGCGTCTAAAGTGACGTGCCCGTCGCGGTCGGGATTAGCTCCCAGTCCGACGCAACAGCTGAGGTCGTTCTCAATGGCGATGCCCGCTTGCTCCACGGCATCCAGGGCGGTGCCCCCTTGCTTCAACACCGGCCAGGCTGCCCCGTTGGCAATCTGGCCGCTGTCCCAGGTAGATACCACCAAAGGTTGGCGGTTTGGACGGCGAAAACCGCTTCCAAAACTGAGACGAGAGAGGGGTAGTAAAAGCGCGGATTGGCGCAGGAAAGATCGACGACTGGCAGGCATGGGTTCAGGTTTTTGAAGGAATATACCGAAAATATGGTAAACTTAGCAGAAAATACGGTTTCACTACTGACTATCCTTCCCTCAGCCATGCGAAAACACTTTCTGCACACCTTTTCAGCTATATCCCTTATACTATTTGCTGTCTGCACCCCCGAAAGACCTACCGCCCTCGATCTCGCCGCAATTCCCTTCATTCCGCAACCGGTTTCGGTGACAGCCACCGGTAGCTCGTTTCGTCTCACCCCTGAAACGGTTATCTACACCGATGGCGCCTCTGATGAACTGACGCAGATCGCACAGCACCTGACCAACTACCTACGCCCCGCCACCGGTTTCCAGCTACCGGTCGAAACCACCAATGCTTCTCCCGAAGCAGGCCATATTTATCTGATCCTATCTGAAGAAGACCGCGGTTTAGGTGAAGAAGGCTACGAATCAACCATCACTGAAGACCAAATCAGGCTAACCGCTACTCAGCCTGCTGGTTTGTTTTGGGGCCTACAAACCCTTCTTCAAGCGCTACCGCCAGCGGTTGAAGAAGGCAGTTTACAGACCGGCCCCTGGGAGGTTGCCACGGGGAATATCCGCGACGTGCCTACCTACGCATACCGGGGTGCCATGCTCGACGTGGCGCGCCACTTCTTTGGACCTGATGATGTGAAGCAGTACATCGACTACCTGGTGCGCTATAAGATGAACGCCCTGCACCTGCACTTGTCCGACGATCAGGGCTGGCGCATTGAGATAAAGTCGTGGCCCAAGCTGACTTCTGTTGGTGGCAGCA
Source organism: uncultured Cytophagales bacterium (assembly GCA_963761785.1). Classification (GTDB taxonomy): domain Bacteria; phylum Bacteroidota; class Bacteroidia; order Cytophagales; family Cyclobacteriaceae; genus Tunicatimonas. The sequence goes on along the minus strand of CAVXII010000004.1, from coordinate 1,248,337 downwards.
CGGCGGTGGGCGGCGGTTCGGGTGGCTACTATACCCAGGAGGAGTACGCCGATTTGGTGCAGTACGCCCAAGACCGCTATGTGACGGTGGTTCCCGAAATTGACGTGCCGGGCCATACCAACGCCGCCCTGGCGGCGTACCCCGAACTCAACTGCGACGATAAAGCCCCGGAGTTATACACCGGCACCGAAGTGGGTTTTAGCACCCTGTGCACCGACAAGGAAGTGACGTACCAATTTATTGATGATGTGCTTGGCGAACTGGCGGCCCTCACGCCCGGACCCTACCTGCACATCGGGGGTGACGAGTCGCACGCCACCGCGCCAGAGGACTATGTCCCCTTTATGAATCGGGTGCAGGAGGTAGTGCAGTCGCACGGCAAGCGGGTGATTGGCTGGGACGAGATCGCCACGGCAACCCTGGTGCCCAACGCGGTGGCGCAGTACTGGGATGCCCCGGAAAACGCTTTAGCGGCGGTGGAACAGGGTGCCAAACTGATTGTCTCGCCCGCCAACCGCTCGTATCTGGACATGCAGTACGATTCTACGACGGAGCTAGGACTACATTGGGCGGGCTACGTGGAGGTGCAGCAGTCGTACGATTGGGACCCTGCTACGCTGGTGGAGGGCATTGCTGAAGAGAACATCCTGGGCATCGAAGCCCCACTGTGGACCGAAACGATCACAACGCTGGACGAACTGGAATATATGGTGTTTCCACGTTTGTTGGGTCTGGCTGAGATCGGTTGGTCGCCTGCGGCGGTGCGGAATTGGGGTGACTATCGAGAGCGGCTGGGAAAACACGCTGCGCGTCTGGAGGCGATGAATATCAACTATTATGCGTCAACGCAGGTGCCGTGGGCTGATTAAGTCAAGCGATTATAGGGTTCGGAAACCCCACTCAAGTACCGAATTAAAATTAATTACAAATTTGTACGTCATCCACCGTGGCCATGCCCGATCCACTGCGGACGCGGTCTGGAGCGAGCGTAGCGCCCGGCGATGCCTGGAATCCCCTTAATCCAACGATTAGACTGGTTAAGCCGCTGGATTAGGGGGATTCCGGATATTTTCTTCCGCTATGCTACAGAAAATTCCGGAATGACGGGGTCGCCTAGACGGGGTCGCCTAGACGGGGTCGCCTAGACGGGGTCGCCTAGACGGGGTCGCCTAGACGGGGTCGCCTAGACGTTTGTGATTTATTTTGAATGACTAGCGATACTAGTTAAAGGACTGGGCGTCCCCAACAGGATGTCCTGCGCTAGATTGGTGGTGATTGGTGTCACAAAAAAAGTCCGCCCCGTTTCCGTGGTGGACTTTCTATTGGTGTTCTACTATGTAGCGACTGCCTACTCAGCGCCGCCCCAGCCGGGGTTTTGCTTTACCTCGGGGTTTTGGGCAATGGTGTTCAGCGGAATGGGCCACAGGTAGTGCTTGCTCTCATCAAACACCGGGTCGGCCCAGTCGGTGCCCTGGTACACGTTGATGTAGGTGTTGCCCGACGCGGGGTCTACGGTCGTTTTTATCAGGGCTCCCTCGTAGCGGGCTTCGGCCCCGGCGTCCCAGCGGATGCCCAGGTCAGGTTGCTCCAGCTTTTTGCCCTGCTTCCAGCGCATCAGGTCAGTGTAGCGATGCCCCTCCATGTAGAGCTCCACCCGGCGTTCGCGGCGGATTTCAGCGATGAGAGGCGATACTCCGTCGCTGGCGTATCGCGGGTCAGTTGGCAAAGTGCCTAGATCCATACGGGGCATAGCCACCCGGTCGCGCAGCAGGTTGATACTGATGTTGAGGTCGGCCTGGGTGAGTTGCCCCAGTTCGGCCATCGCCTCGGCGTAGTTGAGCAGCACCTCACCATAGCGCAGAATAATCGCCGGTGACTCCGCCGTGTTGAAGGCCTTGCCGATCATATCGTCGGCGTTGTAGACCTTGATGATGTGGTAGCCGGTAGTTGTTTTCCGGCCACCTTCCATACCATTCAGGCGCGGGTAGTCGCGGCCGTCAGCGTTGTGGTACTTGTATTTTTCCGAATCGTCGGGGTGCAGCACGGTTTGCCGCAGGCGGGGATCGCGGTTAACGAATACGTCTTCAATCGTTGCGTCGCCCTGATAGAGCGTTGATAGCGAGATCGGCAGTCCGTCGGTGCACAGGTAGTCGTCGACCATGCTCTTGGTGGCTCCGCCCGAGTAGTCACTCCAGTAGCTCATCACGTGGTTGGTGAAGATGCCCAACTGGTACTTGCGCCAGTACATCACTTCGGGATTGCCGGTGAGATCGAGGACGCGGTGGTAGGCGTTGTAGTCGTTTTCGGGGTCGCCGGTGCTGTAGAGCATGTAGGGGCCGTTGTCCATCACCTCCTTGGCCGCGTTGGCGGCTTCCTGCAACCACATTTCGGCGTCGGCACCCCCGTGGTACTTTTGGTAGGTGCCCTCAAACAGGCACACGCGCGACTTCACCAGCAGGGCGCACCAGCGGTTCAGTCGGCCCGGTGCGTTGCCGTCGCCCCAGTCGTCGGGCAGGGCGGTGGTGGCGAAGTTCAGGTCCGCCAGCACGTTGGCCATCACCTCATTGCGGGGCGTGCGACCGGCAAACAGCTCTTCATCGTCGACGTTCAGGGTTTTGTCTAGCCAGGGAGCATCGCCGAATTTTTGCACCTTGTCGGCGTAGAACCAACCGCGAAACAGACGCGCCTCCCCGATGTATTGGTCTTTTACTTCCTGCGCCACATTAACGCGGTCGTAGTTTTCCAGCCCGAAATTAATCTCACGCACAAAGTTCCAACCGCGGTAGCCATACATTTCGGGGTTAGAAGGCACGGGGTGCTTGCCCGCTCGCACTTCCTGGTAGCGATTATGGCGGGGATGGATGGGAGCCATGTTGTCGGTGAACTCGTCCAGGTACCAGATGCTGGTGTTGTTGCTGCTGAAGCCATCATCGTGCGCCATTAGGATAGGGATGTTATCGTCATCCCGAGCTATGTCGTATAACCTGTTGTTATACACCATCAGGTCATTCTCCGTGTTCCAGAAGATGTCGTTGTTGATCTCGTTCGAGCGGCTGCCGCTCCAAGAAGTCGTCGTTGCAGGCCTGCACGAACCAAGCCGCCATGAGCATTATACTTAGTTTTATAGAATATTTCATAGTTCTTGATTGGTAGTGATTAAAAGGACACGCTGGCACCAATGGTGTAGATTCGCTGTATGGGATAGCGAATGGCTCCGTAGGCTGTTTCCGGGTCGAGTGGTTTACGAATCTTAGTGTACTCCCATAGGTTCGCTCCGGTAAAGAACAGTCTGGCGGAGGTCATTCCCAACCGTCCCAGCAACCCGTCAGGGAGGCCGTAGCTCAAGGTGATATTCTTCAGCCGTACGTAACCGGCATTCTGGATGTAGCGACTTTGCACTAATTTATTCTTGCCGTCTCCGGTAGAAATGTGCGGGGCGGGGAAGTAGGCATCGCGATTGGTTTCGCTCCACGAATCGGTGAGGTAGTAGTTCTCCACGTGCCCGGCGTTGAAGGGAAAGAACCACGTCCAGTTACCCGAACTGGGCCAAATATCCCGTTGCAAAATACCCTGGAAGAAGGCGGTAAGCCGGAAGCTTTTGTAGCTTACCCCGCCGGTGAAGCCAAAGCTGCCCCGGGGCGTGGTGTTGCCGATCACTTTGCGGTCGCCCGGATCATCCAGCGTGTTGCTGCCGGGGCTAATCACCCCGTCACCGTTCAGGTCTGCGTACCGAATATCACCGGCTCGCCAGTTTGCTCCTAGCTGCGACTGGTCGGGAGCGTTGTCTACCTCGTCTTGACTCTGGAAGATACCAACGGTTTCGTAGCCCCAAATTTCGCCTAGCTGTTGCCCTTCATAGTAGTTGTTCAATTCTCCATCGCCCCCAATATTGATAGCACCGTTGGGGTTGTTGTATTTGGTAATTTCACCGGTGAAATCCGATAAAGCAATCAGGATATTGTAGCCCCAATCAGCACCGACTCGATCTTGCCAGGCAATAGATGCCTCCCAGCCCGAGGTGCGCAGGTCGGCTCCATTCGAGCGCGGTGGGTTAGTGCCTAATACGTCAGGCAGCTCTACGAGCAGCAACATATCTTTGGTATCGCGGGTATACACATCGAACGAAGCATCGAAGCGGTTGCCAAACATTGTTAGATCCACGCCCAGGTTACGGGTAGCCACCGTTTCCCAAGTCAGCGTCGGACTCACCAGCCCGGGTGCCGATACGAAAGGGATGCGGCTGTTACTCATGATGTAGGGTGAATTGCCAATACCCAGGGTAGCGATGTAAGGATAGTAGATCTGATCGTAGTTGGTTATTCCTTGCTGAATCACCTGATTGCCAAGCTCTCCGTAGGAAGCCCTAATCTTGAGGTTATCCAACCAACTGTTGGTTCCCGCCATAAAGGCTTCGTTAGAGATACGCCAGCCGACCGATATCGAAGGGAAGAAACCGTAGCGATCATCAGCCGGGAATCGTGAAGTTCCATCATAGCGTCCGCTAGACTCGATCAGATAACGTTCGTCGTAGATGTATTTTACCCGGTAGAAAGCTCCCCGCAAGGCGGCATGAACCGCCCCGCCAAACGTTTCTTGGGTTCCTACGGTGGCGTTGATGTCTGTGATGTCAGGAGAAATCAGCGACCGAGCGCGGGTTCTTACGAACTTAAAGTTCTCCTGCTCCTGGTTAAATCCTACCAGGGCGGTCAGCTCATGCCGAGTAAACTGGTCCATCTTGTATTCGGCAAAAGTATTGATTACGTAAGCGCGTCTGTCATTGGTGAAATTTTCAATCCAGTCATCCCCGCTAAAACCATTGCTGATGGGGTTGGCTTCGTTTAGGTCAGTGGAGACAATATCAACCTTACTTTGTACGTCTTGATAGTCTCTATCGTAGATATTATAAGAAAAATTTCCTCGGATTTTGAGACCTTTAATCGGGGTTAGCTCGATGCCTTGGGTAAGCCAGGTGTCGCTATTAACAAAGGTTTCACGGCCACCTTCTTCCAGGTAGGGAAAAAAGTTGGTTCCGCCAAAGTACTTGCCAATATACTGCTCGTATTCCCCTCGGTCGCCCGGCTCCTGGTAGAAAGGAAGATCAGGAAACTGAATGGGCATAATCGGGTTCACCCGTGCTAGTGAGTTGATGTTCACATCCCAGTTGTAGAAGTGAGGAGCATCTCCACGCTCCTGATTGTGCATGACGGTTTCTTCTAACTTCAGCCAATCCTTCACCTGAAATTCAGCTTTCATCAGCACGTTGTAGCGTTTAAAATTCTCGTTTTTTTCGCTGTTCCTCAAGTAACCGTCCTTGTTCAGATAGCCAACGGATACGTAGTACGATAAACTGTCATTGCCACCTACGATCGACACATTGTGCTGGTCGGTCGGGGCAAAATCGGTCATGATCCGGTTTTGGTAGTCGTTGTAGCCGTAGTAGCGTAGCTCACCGTTGACCACACCCCATTCATTCGCTGCCGTGGGATTTTCACTGTATCGTCGGGTACCGTCGATAAAAGCCTGGTCGTAGGTGGGTTGCCCAAAGGTACGCTCGTTGGCCAGATTGCGGGCCAGCACAAACTGATGGGGATCAGTGATGGGATCCATGTTGAAAATAGGCTTGGCCAGCGACCACTGGGTGTTGAGATTCACGTGCACCTTGCCGTCGCGTCCGCTTTTGGTGGTGACCAGGATCACTCCGAAGGCGGCGCGGGCGCCGTAGATGGCTGAAGCCGACGCATCCTTGAGCACACTGATGCTCTCAATATCATTGGGATTGATTCTATTCAGGTCCATTGGGATGTTATCCACCAGCACCAGCGGTTCACCTCCGTTGATGGAATTGTAGCCCCGTACGTTGAATCTGATAGGGTCGGCCGGGTTACCACTGGTGGGGGCAATGTTGAGGTTGGGAATTATGCCCTGCAATCCTTCGGCGGTGTTAGCAATGGGCCGGTTTTCCAGCACTTCGCCGTCGGCAGTGCCTACCGCGCCAGTGAGGTTTACCTTCTCCTGGGTGCCAAAGCCCACCACAATCACTTCTTCCAAACTCTTGATGTCCTCCACCAGCGATACGTTGATCTCGGCGCGTCCGTTGATCGGAACTTCCTGGGTCATGTACCCAATGGAGGTGAATAACAGGGTATCGTTGGCGTCGGGCGCATTGAGGCTAAACTCGCCCGTGGCGCTGGTGATGGTACCCACGCTGGTGGTGCCTTTCACGAGCACGTTGACGCCCGGTATCCCGATGTTCGAGACTTCGTCGGTGACGATGCCGCGCACGGTAAATACCGTTTGGTCGGTTTTCTTGGGTGGGTCTGCTTCCTCTCCGGGAGAAGCAAACAGCAAACTGGTGGACAAACACGAGGCCAGGGCAATTGCCAGGCTGGGGCGCCACCGCAGGGAGTGGAGTAGGGGTGTAAACATAGGTTAGGGATTTAAGGGTAACAGATTGGTAGTCAAAAGAAAAAGGATAGTGCTAGCTGCTGTCGAGGAAGAAAATCATAAGTAGGTGAAGACTTGGTAGTAAGTATAAATATTCGGCCCAACCGAGCTCGATGCGAACAATATAGAAATAAAATCAGTTGAGCCCTCTTTTTTGCTAAAAAAATAGTTTTTATTTGAGATAATAGGAATACTATCAATTAATACGATTGGTTGGATGATCAACTAAAGTGAATGTTCCGAACGATGAAACAAAAGACTACCCCTACGAATACTTGGTTTTTTGAAGCGTCTGTCGTGCTAATGTTCTTTGGTGGCCCTTCGGTCGTAGCCCAGGTTTCGACTTCAGTTACTGCTGCACCGGAGACAAACAGGGCGTATCAACCGTCCGGTGAGCAGAAATACCCCGGCCTAACCCTTTACGACCAAGAGCAACTAAACCTGGCTCGAACCATGGTGCAGGCAGGCACCGCCCCCTACGCGGAAGCCGTGGATTCGCTCCAACAGCAAGCGAATCAGTTGCTCACAATGGATCCGCCCTCGGTGATGCACAAAAACATGATGCCGCCCAGTGGTGACAAGCACGACTACTACAGCCTGGGCATCTACTGGTGGCCCAACCCCGATACCGAAGATGGCCTGCCCTACGTCCGAAAAGACGGTGTCAAAAACCCGGAATACGAAAACTACGACGGGCCCGCTATTCACCGGATGGCCGATGCGGTGTTTCCATTGTCGCTGGCTTGGTTCTACACGGCAGACGAAACCTACGCGCAGAAAGCCACGGAACTGCTGACTACCTGGTTTCTGAACCCCAAAACACGGATGAACCCGCACCTGGAATACGGGCAAGCCATTCCCGGCATTACTGAGGGGCGAGGCATTGGCATTATCGAGACGGGCGCGCTGGTAGATGTGGTCAATGGTATCGAACTACTCAGCCACTCCGACGCGATGAGCGAAGCAGATTACCGACAGCTGCGGGAGTGGTTCGCCGCGTATACCGACTGGCTCATCAGCAGCGAGAACGGGTGGGACGAGCGAAGGTGGCACAATAACCACGGCTCGTCCTACGACAGCCAGGTGGCCACCTTTGCGCTGTTTGCCGGGCAGGATTCGGTGGCGACGATGATCCTGGATTCGGTTAAGGTGAAGCGCATCGCCCGGCAGATCAAGGCCGATGGTAGTCAGCCGTGGGAACTGAGCCGCACCAAGGCAATGAGCTACAGTATCAAGAACCTAAGGCACCTGATTGAAAATGCCATCATCGCCGAGAACCAGGGCATTGACTTATGGCACTATACGTCACCGGAAGGAAGTAGCATTTACCAAGGTTTGGCCTATCTGGTTCCGTTTTACACCGAGGGCCAGGAGTTTTCCTACCAACAGTTAGGAGGACTGGAAGCCTACGCCGACGACTTACTAGAGCTGCTGTGGATCAGTGCGCCGAAGTACGAGGATAAGGAAATCAACGCTTGGATTAAAAACTTCCCGGTGCGGATAGCGGACCACAACCTGCTTCACCTAACGTACCCGTGGGTTTCTCAAGATAAGTAGCTAATATCGAGCAATCGGCGGTTCACTCCGGCAGCAAGAAAGTATCAAAGTTGGCAGGAGTGATTAATTGAGTCTCGGCTTCGGGATAATGGTTGGTGAACGACTTGGGGAATTTGGCCTTGCTCTTTGTCGACCATTTAAACTCGTAGGCAGACAGCGTTTGGTTTCTTTCTTCCAGATAGTCTATCTCCTGCTGTTGGGTGGTTCGCCAGAAGTAGCGCTCGGTATCTATTTCCTGGTAGGACAAGCTTTTCCAGCGTTCGCTGATCAGAAAGTTCTCCCACAAAGCTCCTCGGTCAGCCCGATGCTCCGGTAGGCTAAAATCTCCGACGATGGCGTTGCGAATACCGTTGTCATAAAAGTAGATCTTCTTTCCCTTCTTGATCTCATTGCGCACTTTGCGGCTGTAGGCCGGTAAGCGAAACACGACAAATGTTTTTTCCAGCAAATCCACGTACCGCTCCACCGTCTGATTGTCGGCTCCCACCAGTTGCCCTACCTCGTGAAAAGACACTTCGCTACCTACCTGCAGCGCCAGTGCCTTCACAATTTTCTCTAGCAAAAGTGGCTTATTAATTTTGCCCAGGGCGAGCACATCTTTATAGAGGTAACTACTGGCGAGTAATTTGAGGAGCTTTTTCTCACGACCGGGGGAAGTCACAATTTCAGGGTAGTAACCGAACACCAAACGGTGAAGCATCAGTCGTTTCTCTTCCAACAGACCGTGGTGCTGCACCATCTCGCCGAACGACAGCGGGAACAACATAAACTCGTACTTGCGCCCCGTTAATGACTCCTGCGTTTGGTTAGCCAACTCCAGGGCCGACGATCCGGTGGCGATCACTTGTACTTGTTCAATCTGATCAGTGAAAAGTTTGAGCGTGATGCCGATGTCCGGTACCCGTTGGGCTTCATCTACGACAACAATCCGGTGGTTACCAACCACCGCTTTGAGGCGGGTCGACATGGCGTTAGTCAGCAACTCTCGTACGTCAGCCTCGTCGCAGTTTAAGAACTGAACTTCTTCGGGTCTGGTCTTAAGCAACTGCCGAAGAATGGTTGTCTTCCCCACCTGGCGGGGACCAAATAAGATGATTGCCTTACCCTGAAACAGGTATCGCTCAATTTCTGGGGCAACAACTCTGGAAATAAATATATCTTGCGTATTGAATCGCAAAATATACCGATATTCTGCGTATCAAAGCGCAAAATATTAGTTTTTCGTTTTAAGTTTCTTACAAACTGTATGTCAACCGTTCACAAATTAGAGAGAGGTACCGCGTATAGGTTCTTACCGAATGCTAAAAATTGCTCCCCCGTGTAGAGGATAATTCCTTTTTGAAACTTATCGGCCGCCAGATGAGCTAAACTTTTCAGTCCTTTAAAATCTTGTTCGTTTAGTGAGGCAGTGGCCTTTATCTCGATACCAAACAGGTGTCTTCTTCTGTTTTCTAGCACCAAATCAACCTCGGCTCCCTTGTGCACACTGAAGTGATACGGCTTAAGATACTCATCCGACCAACTTAACTGCTTTATAACTTCCATCAGCACGAAATTTTCTAAAAATCTCCCTGCCGTGCTTCGGTTATCCGACAGACTATCGGCATTTTCTCCGCTCAGGTGACACAACAGACCGGTATCACTTAAATATACTTTTGGGGATTTGACAAATTGTCCTTCTGCGTTTGGAGTCCAAGCCGGAATCTTTACAATCAGAAAAACGTGCTCTAGCAGCGCCATGTACCGTTGCAAAGTAGTGTTTTTAATCCCGGAGAGTCGCGCGATGTCAGACATATTAATCGTGCTACCGACCCGCGTGGCAATCAGTTGCAATATATTCGGAATCTGAGTAAGTCCCTCGATATTGGCCAAATCCCTGATATCCTTTTGCAACACCGCGTTTAGATAGGAGGCAAACCATTTCTCCCGTCGGGCTTCTGTTCTTCTTTGCACTACTTCCGGATAACCTCCTGCGTTGATAGCCCCTAATATACCAGGCCAAGAACACGCACGCTGTTGAAATTCATGATCCTTAGAAGTCAAAATTTCTAAAAAGGCAGACCGTCTACCTAGTAGCTCACCCTGCGATAATGGCCACAGATTATGAACTTCTATTCATCCTGCCAGAGAGTCGGCTATTTTAGGGAACGTCATCATATCTGCCGACCCGGTTAGGATGAAGCGCTTATTGCTACGATCATGATCTACAAGTTTTTTTATACCCAAAAACAGTTCAGGCGCTCGTTGCACCTCGTCTATCACCAAACGGGCGGGTAGCCCTTCCAAGAAACCAATAGAATCACTTCGGGCGGCAGCCAACGTAGTTGGGTCATCCAGCGTAAGAAGCTGAGCCGGAAACACTTCTTGATTAATGAGCTGCAAGCACAGCGTACTTTTGCCGGTTTGCCTAGCTCCGTTCAGCACGATAACGGGCGTATCTTCCAGACCTTCTACGATTGATTGGGTGATGTGCCGATGGAACATAAGGCCAAAAGTAGCACCACAATGTTACAGAACCAACCACGGCGTGGGTAAATTTGTGCCACGACGTGGGTAAATTCGTATTGCTTATCGGTTATTTAAACCATTTTTTGCTTAAAAGACGATCAATGAGCCGTATTCCAACGTTTTTTAGCTGAAAGGTCGTATCGTCGTGACCCTTAATTTGATAAAAACCCTCATGCCTACGAACCCCTACCCCTAATCTGGTGCCGACAAACGTACGCGCAGCGTACTGTTCCCTTCCGAGAGCACGTAGGCGGGCACCCGAATCTCCAGGCGTTTTAGATTTTCGATGCGTCGGTCCATCTTCAGTGGAGGAGGGTCCAGCGAAATCACCGACACACTCAGTTCGGGATGCGAGAGATTCTCCAGGAGCAATTGCTGACCGTCTTGCGTTAGTGTGGCCCCCCCCTTGGTGATTTCTACCTCGGCCGTGGTCATCAGCTGCCAGGTGATGCTTTGGGTAGAATCGCTGGCGGTAAACGCATCTTCAATCAGCAGGGCGTGGTCGTTTTCTTTTACAAACCGACGCGTTGCGCCCTGTAGTTTTCCCCCGAACACTGCGCCCAGCTCGACGGTTGCCTCCGGCTGGTTTCCATCCTTAAATTCGCTGATCGGAGCAAAACCATCGGCCACGTGTAGCGCGTCGTTCACGGTAAGGGTGCTGTGCCCGTAGTTGTTCTTGGTGAGCAGCGTCCAGCGCTCACAGTCCTGACAACTGCCCCAGAGATTAAAACCAATTTGCTCCAGATCGTTGTAGTTTTGGTTGCCCGGATCAATGACCCAGCGCACGCAGTCCAGTTCGAAGACGAACGATCCGGCGTCCATGTTGCCGTGGTTCACCGTGCCGCGTCCGCCCTTGCCGCCGAAGTAGTATTGCCGCGCGGGGTCCCGGAAGACCACGATCGGATTAGCGCCCTCTCCCTTCCAGGCCAGCGGCAGCTCGTCGGTGCGCTGCGGCTCAAACTGCGCCAGCCACACCAAGCCCGCCCCGGCGTGGCGCGCCAGTTCGCCCATCGTTTCGGGAGGGCGCAGAAACCGCTCTTTTTCAAAGTAAGCATCATTGCCGGTTTGGTTGGCAAACCACGCCAGGGTAAAATCGCCGTTTTCGCTGCGCTGGTCGCCGCAGTCGGCAAAGTTATAGTACCAGCCCGAAGGAGCAATGCTCAGCTTTCGAAAAGTAGCGCTTTCCAGAAACGCCGGATACGCGGCCAGCCCGAAGTCGGTGCCGAAGGCGCTCTCCAGCAACGATGAAGTGAGCACCGAGAAACTGGTGCCGTAGCCCCAGTAGGTTGAGCCCTCGGGATACACGCCGTCGGGACCGTACTCAGCCAGCGCGTGGGGCATGCCGTCTAACGCCCGGCTGATGGTTCGGGCGGCCAGTTCCGGGTCTTGTTCGGCTACGGCAATAGAAGCGGCGATCATACCACCGTGGCACACCTGGTTCCAGTTGTTGGTGTTCGTTATCCAGCGAACGCGACTCCCTTCCGAAGTATAGCTAGGCTTAATTCCCTTGTCGATCAGCGCGTTTTTAGCTAACGCCACGGTGGTTTTTGGCAGGTCTTCTCCTACCCAATCCACGACCATTGCCACGGCCAGCGCCATTTCGGCCACGTCAAGATAGTGCGAAGGGTTCCAGTCGGAGAAGCCACACACGGCCAGCACCTCCTTGTTCAGCCGGTTTAGCACCGCCGTGTCGCGGTCTATCCGATACACCATTGCCAGCACGTTTGCCCGCCGCAGCATCTCGCGGGAGGTGGCCAGCAGCCTTCTGCCGACCACCTCGCGCTTTAGCAAGGGTGCTTGCTGAATATGTTGGGCGTTCAACCGGATGGCTTCGTACACATTTTGCACCACCGGATCGGTTTTTAACTTTTTTCTGAGTAGGGTCTCCGCGGCGGGGGTAAGAATCATGCGCGGACTGCTCTTCCGAAGGTTCTGCTTTAGATAAGCAACGTCCATTGGGTTTTCAAGCTTCGGCGGATCGTTGGTCGGTGAGGCGGCAGGAGCCGACATCGGAGCGAGATAGATAAGTAAAACACTCAACAGAAGACCAATAAAAATAGCTGGGTACGTAGTATTTTTCATACCGCCCAGTTTAACGCTATTTTGTCAAACCTCCTAACGCTTCACGGCTCGTCTGTGCTTAAAACCTCAACGTTTCGGGCAGATACTTAGCAATCAGCTTTTCGTAGTAGGGGCGAAGTTTCTTCACCGAAGGGGGAGTATCGCTCTTGGAGTACAAATCGTAGGGGTTAAACTTCTTCACCCAGGCGAACATGGCCCGGTCATGATCATCCATCAGATAGGCATAGGCCCCTTCGCGGTGGGCCGCGTAGAACGAGTGGTAGCGGATCATATACAAAGCAGGTTCGGGCAGGTAGTCTTTCACAACGTGATACAGGTACTCATCGTGGCCCCACGACAGGTGCACGTTGCGCAGGCCGCAGCCTTCGGTATACACCCCCAGCGGTTGTTGGTAGGTGCTGTTCCGGTAGTCAGGATTATACTGAAAAAATTCGGGGAACACTACCGCATCGGAATATTTGCACCCCACCGGGAAGGTGTCGCCCACCACGGCCCACTGCGGTTCGCCGAACAGGCAGAGAATCTTGCCAAGGTCGTGCAGCAATCCGGTCAGCACAAACCAGTCGGGATGCCCATCAGCTCGAATGGCTTCGGCGGTTTGCAACAGGTGCTGCAGTTGCGAGAGTTCGGTGTCGGGATCTGAGTCATCGACCAGTTGGTTGAGAAACTCCATGGCTTCCCAGATCGACATCTGTCGACGGTTGCGCGTCAGAAAGTCATCTTCTTTGCCGCGCACGAAGTTGAAGGTTTGTTCGGTGTGATTCAACCGGTAGAATTCCTTGATGGTTTCGTTTTGCGGACTCTCGTACTTACGAAATTCGGTACTTTTTTTGGTGGTAGTTATCTCTTGTTTGGGGTAACGGGCAGCTAGAAAATCTTCCCAATTGTCTAAAGAATCGAGCGGACGATAGTAGGGCAATGAGTTGTTCATAAGTAGGTGGTTTGAAATAGTCTACCGCTCAACCTACGAAAAATTATAAACAAAACTTAGTAATGCTCTTTTATCGATGTGCTTCCTTTGAAACACACAAGATTAGAAAAGTAAGATGCAACGAACAGGCACCCATAAAGTCTAAAATCCCCGGTCAATGCGCATCACGCTGCTTTGCATCAATGCCCCGGCCCCCTTCACGGCCCCTAAAGCTGATTCAGTCACTTCTTGCATAGAGCCGGCTTGTACCTTACGCACTTTCAGTATTTCCAGGTCAAGCTTGTCCAGGTAGAGCCGCAACTTGTCAATATCGCCCTGCACCACCGTGTTGTCAGAAGCATCGCCGGGCATATTTTCTAACTCATTGACGCGCTCCTCCATATCATTTTTTTGCCGGATTAACAGGGCCATCAGCTTACGCTTCTCGATGAGGGAGGTAACCTCTCCGGTTTCCATCGGCAGGTAATCGTCTTCTTCTAGGTTGGTATCATCCAGTACCTCATCGCGGGGGTAAGCGTTCGGGTCGCGGTTGTCGTCGGTGGCCGCCTGGTCGTCAGCGATAGCCTTAGCACTGCGGTCGTCATCGTCGTTTTTATAGTCTTGGTTAGGTTCGCCACAACCGATCAGCAGTCCGCTGATCAACAAGATGGCAACCAAAGAAACGCGATGTAAGAGAGTATTCATGGGAGATTGGTATAAAATGGTACAGTTATTTCATTCAATAAACCGCAACTTTGTCCGTAGTGTTTCTAGGTTGCGTTAACTTAGTTGATTGCCCATGAAAAAGATGGTATTTGCCCTGGCCCTAACGGCGATTCTTGGAAGCTGGACGCTCTCTTCCCGCGACTTTGTGCGCACGGATATCTACGAAGGCATTAGCGTTGACTTGCCCAAACTGTTCCGGCCGATGACCGAGGCGCAGTTGCAGGAGAACTACCTGGCGGCGCGCCAACCGCTGGCTGCCTACACCGACCCTAACCAGCAGGTGGCCTTTGGACTCAACGTGTTGAACACCCGCTGGCAACCCGGCGACCTGCCGATGCTCAAGGACTTCTACCGGGCGAGCCTGCTGGAGCTCTATGACGAAGTCAAATTCCTCACCGAAACGGTGCAGGACGTGAACGGACAGCCGTTCGCCGTTTTTGAGTTCGTGTCGGCGGTGCGCCCTGCCGAGGACGAAACTTCTTTCACCAACCAGAAGCCCATCCGCCGCTACACCTACGTGCAGTATACCGTCCATCAGCAAAAAACCTGGGTATTTGATTTCAGCGTACCCGCGCGGGATCAAAGCACCTGGCAGCCCGTGGCCCGGCACCTGATGGAAAGTGTGCGGATGCAGTAACTGCACGTAGGGCGTTTTAACGGTATCTGTTACCGGACCAGCTTTAGAAGGGAAATTCGAGAGACTAGGTCGTGTTGACATACAGTTATAGAGTTAATATGACGCAAATAGCTATATGCCAGAAGGCTAAGTAGTTACGGGCTGTTTTTTCGTAGCGAGTCGCCAACGTCGGTACTGTTTGGCTTTGCTGTAAAACCGTTCCACAGCGCGGCTGCCACCTTGTTTCTATCAGCGTATAGATATTTCATCATATTCACGCTGCTCCACTCGGTTAGCCTTAGGCGGAATCACCGCCTCAGCTCCCATCTGGGCGATCAAAGCCAGAAACTCGTCAGGGTCAGTACAAGCCTCCGGGGATTTTCTAACGCGTCTACTTTTAAGTGGCTGCTACCCGCTAAGGGAGCCAACACGCCGGTGATCTAGTAGTCGGTGTCGGTGTTCACGCGCAGGATGCGGCCCACCGGGTTTTCTTTGCCGAACAGTGTTTGAGCAGTTTCGTCACTCAGCACGGCGGTGCGAGGGCGCTCCAGGGCATGCGCCGGGTTGCCATAGCGCAGCGGAAAGGACATCACCCGCAAAAAGCTGCTGTCGATCGTAGCAATTTTATCCGCAAAAAGTCCTTCCTGGTCTTCGGCACCGATGAGCACCCGGCCGCTCTCAACGGCTCAGGCGACACTCATGATCTCCGGAAACCCGTTGCGCAACGCTTCCGCCAAGCGGTAGGGGGTGAACGCATTGCCGCCGTCCGAATCCCGCTGTTGGTACACCTTGTATATATTTTCTTGGTTGGGCACCCAGCGGTTGTAGCTGTACTCGTGCCGCACAAAGAGCAGGGCCAGGATGGCGGTGGCAATGGTCAGGGCGAGTCCGCCCACGTTGAGCAGGGTGTAGTTCTTCTGCTTCCAGAAGTTACGGACGGCGATGAGCAGGTAGTTCTTGAGCATGGCGGGTTGGGTTTAGTAGGTGAGACAGGTCGACAGTCAAGAGTCCATAGTCGACAGTAGGTTTGGCTTTAATAGTGGGTTATCGTTTAAAGATAGTAAAAACGGCTAATAGTTGACAGTCCACCGATGATAGTCAGCAAACGCTTGCATCTCTGGCTGTTAGCTATTGACTGTGCCCTGCGGACTATCATTCACTCCGCAGGGCATCCACCGGGTTGGCCAGGGCGGCGCGGGCCGACTGCCAGCTCACCGTGAGCAGGGCAATCAGCAAAGCACTGGCTCCGGCAATCACGAAGACCAGGGGCTGGATCGGCACCCGATAGGCGAAGTCGGCCAGCCACTGCTTCATCACGTAGTAGGCCAGGGGTGAGGCGATGAGCAGCGCAATGATGACCAATACCGCAAAGTCTTTGGTGAGCAAACTCACCAGTTGCAGCACCGACGCCCCCAGCACTTTGCGTACCCCAATTTCTTTGGTGCGTTGCTCGGCTACGAAGGTCACTAATCCGAACAATCCCAGGCAAGCAATAAAGATGGCAATGCTGGCAAAGAACGTAAAGATTTGCCCCTGCCGCTGCTCAGCGCGGTACAGTTGATCGTAGCTTTCGTCCAAAAAGGTAAACGAGAAGGGGTGCTGGCTGACCACCGTTGACCAAGCCTCCGCTACCAGATCAACTACCGGGGCCACGGAACCGGGAGTTGTCTTGATAGCAATGATGCGATAATCCGTACTCATCATGATAGCGAGCGGATCAATCTTATTATGCAGCGAAGCAAAGTGGTAATCGGCCACCACCCCGACCACCCGCCGGGGAATAGAGTCGGAGAAGGGATTGGTGATCTCTTTGCCCAGCGCCTCCTCGGGCGACCAATCCAGCGAACGGACAGCGGTTTCGTTGAGGATGATCGCCTCCAGGGTATCGGTGCTTCGCAGCGGAGAGAAGTTACGTCCGGCCACCAGCGTAAGGCCCACAGTGCTCAGGTATTCGGTATCGGTGAACACCGTATTCATAACTACCTCCTCGTCTTTTCCTTCCACACTGAAGGAATACATATCGTGGAACCCGCCCGGCTCACCCGAGGCCATAGACACGTGGGCGATCCGTGGGTCTTGCCGGAGTCGGTTTTTAAAATTCTCTCGCTTATTGTACAGCTCATCGCTGTCTATTTCCAACAGCATCACCTGTTCTTTGTCAAACCCCAACCGCTGGTCCTGCGCAAAGTCCATTTGCTGGTTAACGACCAGCACGGCCACCATGAGCACGATAGAAATAACGAACTGAAAAACTACTAAACCTTTGCGTAGGTATTTACCCTTTGCTTCGATATGACCTCCTCCCTTCAGGGCTTTCACCGGCACAAAAGCAGACAGGAACAGGGCTGGATAGCTACCGGCCAACAGACCAACCACCACCACCACGCCCAACAGCAGCGAAGGGAATACGAAGTTATCCAGCGGAAGGGTGAGGTTGATTTCGGCGAATTGATTGAACATCGGTAGCAGGGCCGTCATCAGCACCACGGTGAGCAATACCGCAATGAAGGTGGTAAGGAAAGATTCGCCGAAGAACTGGTAGATCAGGTCGGTTCGGTTGGCGCCGAGGGCTTTGCGGACGCCTATTTCGGTAGCCCGGCGGGCAGCACGAGCGGTGGCCAAGTTCATAAAGTTGATGCAGGCAATGAGCAGAATGAAGACCGCTACCGCCAGAAAGATATACGTCATCGACTGGTTGCCGTGCTTGGTCCAGGCATCAAATTTGGTATCGCTGGCAAAATAGATATTGGTCAGGGGCATTAGCGTAAGTCCTATCCGCAATCCCAGACGTTCAAAGTCAGCCCCCAGGTATTTTTCCATGAAGTCCGGAAACTGGCTTTCCACCGCGGCCTCTTCCGCACCTTCTTTGAGCAGTAGGTAGGTCATCATATTGTTGTTCCACCAGCCGGTGAACCACTCTTCCTTCTCGAACAGATGCACCGATGCCAGGAAATCAACCTCCAGGTGTGAGTTCTCCGGTACGGGCGCCAGCACGCCGGTCACCACCATCGGATACTCGTTTTCGTACTCCAGTGCCTGGCCGATGGGATCTTCATCACCAAAATACTTCTTAGCCATCTCGGCGGTTAAAACAATGCTACTGGGTTCGTTCAGCGCCGTGGCCGGATCGCCCTGGATAAGGGGAAAGGTGAACATCCGGAGAAAATCGCGACCCACAAAGGTGATATTGTCGCCGGTGAAGGCTTTCTCGCCGTGGGTGATGAGTCCGCTGCGGGGCATCACGCGCACGGCAGCTTCCACCTCTTCGGGGAAATCGTTGCGAAAGGCTTCGGCGTAGGGGGCGGAAGTAGGGCCTATCTCACCGTATCCGTCCCGGTCGGTCGTGCGATATATTTTGAAAATACGGTCCTTTTTTTCGTGAAACTGGTCGTAACTACGCTCGTGTCGCACGTAGAGGATAATAAACAAGCAGCAGGTAATGCCGATGGCCAGGCCGAGAACGTTGATGCCCGCATAAAGTTTGTTCTTCAGCGAGTTGCGGTAGGCGGTGATGAGGTAGCTCTTGAGCATAAGGGGAGAGATTTACCAGTGGTGATAACAAGCCCAGTGCCAACCTCGGTTACGGTGCGTAGAGGCATATTAGCGCATTGCAAAGTGTTCGGTATCGACCAGTCGGTGATCGTTAGCGGACAGTTTCTGACGCAAGTTCCGATTGAATCAGAGACCTCTTCGAGCGGGGAGCATCACTCGTCCATTGTTGAATGATGGATTAAAGGTTCTGAAATATCAATTATTGGCGGGCCTTCAGTATCTTCGTCCTGTCAAGAAATTTTCAGAAACCAACGGATCATGATCCTATACAACGTCACCATCAACGTAGAGCAATCGGTGGAGCCCGAGTGGCTACGCTGGATGCAGACCGAGCACGTGTTGGACATACTCAACACCAAGATGTTTGTTACTGCCCGAATCTTTCGCCTGCTAGAGGTAGAGCAGAGCGAAGGGACCACCACCTACGCCGTGCAATACTTCGCTAAAAACCGAGAAGATTACGCGCGCTATCAGCAAGAATTTGCTCCCCGCCTGCAGCAGGAGAGCCAGCAGCGGTACGGCACCAAAACGGTTAGCTTTCGTACGCTGATGGAAGAAGTGTAGCCGCGTGATTAATCGGTAGCTGCGCGATTAATCGCGCAGCTACCGATTAATCACGCGGCTGCCGGAGTCGTTGCCATCAAATTGGTTGATACTCCCGGATCTGCTCCTCGGTCAAGCGGCAGGTGATCCACTCGGGCAGCAGGGCCGCGCCGAGCGATTCGTAGAACTCGATGGCCGGAGTGTTCCAGTCTAGCACCTGCCACACCACGCGCTGGGCGTTTTCCTCTTGGGCCCGCATCACCACCCGGTCAAGCAAGCGCCGACCGATTCCTCGTCCGCGGTACGCTTCGGTCACAATCAAGTCTTCCAGGTAGATACACTTCCCCTTCCAGGTGGAGTAGCTGTAGAAGTACAGCGCTAAGCCCACAATCTGCTGCTCATCTTCGGCTACGAAGAACTTGAAAACTGGCCGGTCTCCAAAACCGTCTCGCTGCATGCTTTCGAGGGTGGTTTCCACCGCATCGGGTTCACGCTCAAATGTAGCGAGCTCCTGAATGAGGGTGAGCACCTGGGGCAAATCATCGGCGGTGCCGGGGCGAATAGGGATAGTCACAAGGTGGGGCTTTGAGTGAAGGATACTCGAGAAAAACGGGCTAACCGTAGACGAAACGGGGGCTGTATTGACCGATGAGCTACTTCATCGGAGGAATTCCCAACTGTTGACAAACTTTTCTGCACAATAGATCGGAAAGCTCTCGGTGCCGACCCACCGCTGATTGTTGCCCTTTGGTCGGGTTGTGTTAGATTGCATGATTGCGCCTTCTCGAAGCAGCACGCAACCATGCAGACGTAGGTGCTTGAGTAGCTGATTACGTTTCAAGGAGCGATAGTCAATTCTTCTCGGATCACCTGCTTCCCCTGATAGGCTTTTTCAGTAGCTTCACGATTCACCTCCAACAGCAGAGACACAGCGTCTGACAGGTTGTTTTTAACCTCTTCTATGGTCTTGCCCTGAGAAATGGCTGCCGGTAGTTCCTCTACCTGACCTACGTACCAGCCCTGAGCGTCTTGTTCTATGATTGCGGTAAATTTCATTGTGCTCATTCTCAAAGATACACATTATCATTTAGAGATCACCGCGCATTCTCCGGCAGCCAGTCCAAATTATAAAACGTGAACGCGAACAAATCGGTCCACTCGGCAATCTGCATGGCGGTGGGTTTTCCCGCCCCGTGCCCGGCTTTGGTGTCGATGCGGATAAGCACCGGGCTCTCTCCAGCCTGTTCTTCTTGCAAGGTAGCGGCGAACTTAAACGAATGGGCGGGCACCACCCGGTCATCATGGTCGGCGGTGGTGACCAACGTAGCCGGATAGCTGGCACCTTCCTCAATGTTGTGTAGTGGAGAGTAGGCGTACAGGTAGTTGAACATAGTCTGGCTGCTGTCGGCAATGCCGTAGTCGTAGGCCCAGCCCGCTCCGGCCGTAAACTGGTGGTAGCGCAGCATATCCAGCACGCCCACTCCCGGCAAAGCCACTTGGCACAGGTCGGGACGCTGCGTCATGGTAGCTCCCACCAGCAGCCCGCCGTTGGAGCGACCGGAGATCGCCAGCTTCTCGGTAGTGGTATACTTTTCTTGCTTGAGGTACTCTGCGGCGGCGATAAAATCGTCAAACACGTTTTGCTTGTTCAGTTGCGTGCCCGCTTCGTGCCAGGCTTCGCCGTATTCGCCGCCGCCCCGCAGGTTGGGCATGGCGTATACCCCGCCGTTCTCGAGCCAGTAGAGGTTGGTGATGCTAAAACTGGGAGATAGGCTGATGTTGAACCCGCCGTAACCGTATAAATAGGTCGGGTTTCGGCCATTCATCTCCAGTCCCTTGCGGTGCACGATAAACATCGGCACCTTCGTGCCGTCTTTGCTGGAATAAAACACTTGCTTCGTCTCGTACGCATCTGGGTCAAAGTTGACCGTGGGTTGCCGAAACACGGTAGATTCGCCGCTGGCGATGTCGTAGGCGTAGATGGTGGTGGGATAGGTGAAGGAGGTGAAGGCGTAGAATACCGTATCACTGTCTTCTTTGCCGTTGAAACCCGAGGCTGTGCCCAGGGTAGGCAGATCAATGTCTCGCTCTTTGTTGCCCTGCAAGTCATACTGCTCAATGCGGGTGGAGGCATCCTTGAGGTAGTTCAGAAACATCTTGCTCCCGGCGAAGGTGGGGTACTGCAGCACTTCTTCTCGTTCGGGTATCAGATCCTTCCAGTGTTCGGGCTGCGGCTGTCCGGCATCCACAGTTACCAAACGCTGGTTGGGAGCATCGCGGTTAGTCAATATATACAGGGTAGTTCCCTCACTGTGCACCACGTTCTGCTCGCTGTCGAAGCCCGCTACTACCGGAATAATTTCGCTACCGGGCTGACTCAAATCTTTGACGTACAGTTCGTTGCCACTGGTGCTCTCGGAGGCGGTAATCACCAGGTAACGCTGGTCTTCGGTGACTCCGGCACCCACGTAGCGCCGGCGTTGGGCTTCGCCGCCAAACACCAGCCGGTCATCGGTCTGGGGCGTGCCCAGTTGGTGGTAGAATAGTTTGTGGTGATTGTTGCGGTCCGACAATTCGCTGCCGCCTTCGGGTTTGTCGTAGCTGCTGTAGTAAAATCCTTCGATGCCCCGCCAGGCAATGCCGGTAAACTTCGTATCCTGAATAGTGTCGCCCACCAGCGCGCGCGAGGCGACGTCCATTACCAGAATTTTGCGCCAGTCAGAGCCCGACTCGGAAATTGAGTAGGCTAGTATCGAGCCGTCTTCGGTGAAACTGGTGCCCCCAAGCGACACGGTGCCATCGTCCGAAAAGGTGTTGGGGTCGAGAAAAACTTCGGGTTCAGCTTCTAGCGATGTCTGACGATAAAGCACCGCCTGATTCTGGAGGCCATCGTTCTTATAGAAGTAGTAGGCATCGCCCTCCTTGACCGGGGATGAGTACTTCTCGTAGTTCCACAGGGTGGTGAGACGCTCTTTGATGGCGTCGCGGAAGGGAATCTGGCCGAGATACGCTTCCGTCACCTCGTTTTGGGCTTCAACCCAGGCGGCGGTTTCGGCCGAGCGGTCGTCCTCCAACCAGCGGTAGGGATCGGGCACTTCGGTGCCGAAGTAGGTGTCAACCTGATTCACTTGCTCGGTGGGGGGATAATTAATGGGCATGTCGGTGGCTTCTTCGGTGGTGGCGCAGGCGGCAAGCAGCAGGGCCAGGCTGTAAAAAGTATATTTCATCGTTAATGGATTTCCTCGGTGAATAAGCGGCTAAAGTACAATGGAATTGTTAATTTGCCAGGGATACATCTCAAGCTATGGAACAAGAAGCAAAACTTCAGGCTGATATCGCACGAGTGCTAGAACTAGTGCAAGCCACCAATGCAATGATGGATCGACGCTACCAAGTAGGGAAGGCAGATACGAGCTTAGCTATTCGGCAAGAGAGGCGGTTACGTCAGCAGTATACTTCTGAGCTGAACGAACTGCTAAAACGGTATCACCTAACGGTATCAAAGCTAGTCTATTAATCGTATGGTCATCATTGTAATGGGAGTATCGGGTTCGGGAAAAACGCACGTGGGCAAACTGCTGGCCGAAGCCCTGTCGTTGCCCTTCTACGATGCCGACGACTTTCATCCGCTGAGCAACGTGGCCAAGATGAAGCAAGGCAGTCCGCTCACCGATGCCGACCGGATGCCGTGGTTGGCTATTCTAGTGGATAAGATCACGGAGTGGAACGCCCAGGGGGGAGCGGTATTGGCCTGCTCGGCCCTCAAGGAAAGCTACCGTATTCAGTTGTCGGTAAACTATACCACCGACGTGCGCTTCGCCTACTTGCAGGGCAGCAAACAACTCATTTTAAACCGAATGCTGGCGCGCGATCACTTCTTTCCGCCCGAACTGCTGGATTCGCAGTTTGCCGACCTGGAAGAGCCCGGTTCGGATGAACCCCAGCGGGCGATCACGGTTTCTTCCAAGCAACTTCCCGCGGCGATGGTAGAGGAAATTATGGAGCGTTTGGGGAAGTAGCCCAACGAACTGGGCACGTTGCTGACGCTCACCTCTCTACTCCAGAGTAGCACATTGAGCAGATCAGTACGAGCATCAGGACAATCGTGCTGACGGTCGCAAACATTCTTCCCCCGAAGAGTTGAGAGGTCCAGTAATCAATGAACGTAATTTGAATTATTAGAATCAGCAGCCAAACGAAGAATACCAGATATTCTAGACTCCCAACGACTGTAGCTAGAAGTAGAAGTCCAAGAATAGTACTCCTCACTCCTCCGGCCAGCTCATTTCCGCTCTTTGTTGGCAACCAATAACACAAAAACGTTAATCCAATAAGAACAAGGGTGATAATTACCTGAAATAGCATGATTCTCGCTTACTAAAATCATGCTAGAAACCAGGAGATGAACGTACACTCAGAGCAGACAAAGCAGGTGGCACTTCGGGTGGCTTGTCACAGCCGAAGTGGATCGGTCTAAATAGTTCACAATAGGATTGTGTTTATGACCATCGCTTCGTTATTTTGCCCCCTTAGCATCATCCAACCACCCCATGTTGCGTTACTTGAGTCAAGCGTTACTGGTCTATCTGCTGGGTTTACACCTGGTGGCGGTGCCATTGCACTACCATACGGATAGCGTATTCAGTGAAGACGGCGTTGCAGTTGTTACCGCCAATGATGCTTGTTTGCTCTGCGACTGGTTGGTGCAGCCTTCCCTGCTTCTTGCCGAATCACATTTTGTTGAGGAGGTGCTCCGGCGACCCGCCCTGCTCGATGCCGCCGCCCCTTCTTGGTGGATTGCCACCTGGGTAGGCTTTCCCGGGGGCTCCCGCGCTCCGCCCGTCGTCTAGTTGCCCCAATTTCGTAGCTGCTTCTGTATAGCAAAGGCCCCCGTGTGCCCTGACGAGAACGCTACGGATGCTCACTCATTCACTTCTGACGGATAACTCATTGGCTCGGCTTCCTGCTGGCCTTGGCGTACGCCGAGTAATCTTTTCTATCCTAACAAAACAAAAAATTTCTGACTATGAAACTCATATCGTTGAAGATCTATGCCCTGCTGTTGGGCTTACTATCCATATTCACCACTTGTGCCGACGACGACGTTCCGCCCGAAGAAAACGAAGAGGAAACCATCACCGACATCACGCTAACCTTCACCCCTACGACAGGGGCACCCGTTATCGCCACCTGGAAAGACGCCGACGGGGAGGGAGCCGGTGACCCGGTGCTCACCCCAATCATCCTGGCGGCTAACACTACCTACACCCTGATCATCAATCTGGTCAACGCGATCGACCCCGATGAACCAGAAAACATCACCGAGGAAGTGGAAGAAGAAGCCAAGGAACATATGTTTTTCTTTGGCTGGACAGGTGGGCTATTTAGCGACCCCACCGGCGATGGCAACCTGGGAGCGGGTAATCGGGCCGATCCGGTTAACTACGAAGATGATGACGATGATGCAAGTGATCCGGATGACGTAGCCTTACCGCTAGGACTGGAAACCAACTGGACCACCGGCGATGCCACGACGGGCGGCACCTTCCGCGTGGTGCTCAAGCACCAACCCGATATCAAATTGACTACCTCCGACTCTACCGATGGCGAATCGGATGTCGATATTAGCTGGGCAATAACAGTGCAGTAGCATCTTTGCATTTGCCAGAAGTTGAGCGACTGCTCCTATCAATTCAGTATTTTGCCGGAAGCCTTTGTTGCGTTACCACCACAGTAACTCAACGAAGGCTTTTTTAGTGAATGCTTTGGGGTATCCTGCTGAATAATACAAAAATTAGGTGGGTCTTACTTGTGTCATTGGGGTCGCTTAGCCCTCATTTTGTTCCCTGGCTCCATAATTGCACCACTACTCTCGGTTGGCACCTATTTCATGATCAACAGCGAATAAGTGCCGCTTAGATGGGTTGACTAGCTCTTAAACAGAGGACTTTTGCAGCTAAAAGGGTTAGGAGGATATCCATTTCTAAAAGTGAATCTTATCAGAAGACTGCTAGATTTTTAGGTTCGTGTATATGCTTAAAAAAATTAACCAACAAACGATAAATAGCTTTTTGCTAGGATTAGTTGCATTATTAATACTGATTAATAGTATTAGTACTTTTAGGAATAATAAAATTATTATCGATAACAATCAGCTTAAAGAGCGTATTGCGTCGGCCAAGCAGATTACATCATCCATCCTTACCCGATTGGTGCAAGCTACGGATGTAGCCGTGCGAGGATACGCGATCACCGAAGAAGAAGTTTACGTTGACGCGTTTGACTTTCTTTATAAGAAACAGAATAACATATATCCTGACCTGATTGCCTCTTTAGACAGCCTCGGTGTTGACCTATCAGGCATCAAAAGACTCGAAGAAGGTACTTTGACCTACATTGATTTCTCAATGCAAATGATAAGGGAAGTGCAGGCGGGGAACATGGATCAGTTTAAGGCAATGCTATCCGAAGGGCGAGGTGATCAGTTGTACGAAGTGTACGTTGCTGCCAGTAGTGAGATATTTACTCACATGGATCAACTGAATCAAGAAGCCGTGCGTGAGTACTCTTCTGCGCTGAAGTGGAATAAGTGGCTACAGATAGCCTTGATGGTTATAAGCTTGCCCACCGTTGTTTCGGTGATCTTAAGAATCAGGAAAGAAGCAATAGATCGAGATAAACTATACAGAGAACTGGCTGAGAATAACTATAAGCACCTGTTTAATCCGGGTCATGAATCTGATATCCCGCACAATCACCATTTAGAAGAAGTATTGGACACTTCTATAGAGAATATGCAGCAGGCCGCTGATTTTGTGACCCACATTGCCGAAGGTAACTATGATGTCCGGTGGACGGGGTTAAATGATGAAAATAGCGCGTTGAACCAAACGACCCTCGCTGGGGCACTGGTGAAGATGCGGGAGAAGATGAAGGATGCCAAAGAAGCCGATCGAAAGCATCTTTGGGTGACAGATGGCTTGGCAGAATTTTCTACCCTGGTCAGAAATCACCAACACGATTTTAAGCTTTTTGCCGATGAAGTGATCGCTTATTTAGTTAACTACCTAAATGCCCAGCAGGGCGGCTTGTTTGTGGTAGGCGACGATGATGATGACCAATACCTACAGTTAGAGGCAAGTTATGCCTTTGACAAAAAGCGGTTTGTTGAAAAGAGAATAAAGAGTGGCAACGGGCTGGTAGGGCAAGTTTATCTTGAGAAAAAGCCGATAATCCTGACTCAAATACCGGAAAGTTATACGCATATCACGTCTGGTTTGGGTGATGCCACGCCCCGCTGCCTGATCATTATGCCTTTTGCGTACAATGAGAAGATTGAAGCAGTGATTGAGCTGGCTTCCTTCAGTGTTTTTGAGCCTTATCAACAAGAGTTTCTGGTAAAAGCCGGTGAGTTTGTTGCTTCGGCCCTCATTGGTTTAAAAACCAGTGAGAAGATGCAGGCTTTCGTGCAAGAGGCAAAAGAAAGCAGCGAAGCAATGCGAGCGCAGGAGGAAGAGCTTCGGCAAAACATGGAAGAGATGGCTTCTACCCAGGAAGAGATGCAGCGGAGAGAGCAGGAGTTGCTACAACAGTTGGCGGCCAGAGAATAAAAGGAAACTTCCTGACCTTGCTTAAGTTTTCCCGCCATCGTTCAACCCGCACGGTATGGTCAGTACGCGAGTACGCTCGGGAGGTTTTGGCCTCTACAAACTGCCCATTGTTGGTATTCTGCACCCGCAGCGAGCAGATTGTATCCAGAGGGTGACGTAGTTGCCAGTAAATGGTGCGCGGCGCGGGAATGATCGCCAGCAACGTGTCTAGCGGAAAGGACAGACCGGGCGAACAATGGAATCCCTCACTTTCTCTAGGCACCTTCATTGCCACCGGCGCGGAGTAGTCTAGGGTAGCCAAGGAAGCAAGGGGCGGTTCACTGTAGTACCTATAGTCAGGCAAGTGCTCAAACAGCTCCCCGAAGATTGAGGTGCCGCTGCGGCCGCAACCAAGGATAACAACGTGGTGAGGTACTGCCACTGGTCCGAAACAAAAATGCCAGGCTTTTAGAAAACCCGGCATACTTAATAATTTACTTAGCTAATCTTCCGCTCGTTATAGCCCGTATAAATCTGGCGGGGACGACCAATCGGTTCTTTGTTCTCGCGCATCTCTTTCCACTGGGCAATCCAGCCAGGTAGGCGGCCAATGGCGAACATCACCGTGAACATATCTGTGGGGATGCCCATCGCCCGGTAGATGATGCCTGAGTAGAAATCCACGTTCGGATACAGCTTGCGCTCCACGAAGTATTCGTCCTTTAGCGCTTCGGCCTCCAGTTCTTTGGCAATGTCCAACACCGCGTCGTTCATCCCTAAACCCGACAACACTTCATCAGCATTCTTCTTGATAATGCGGGCGCGGGGGTCAAAGTTTTTGTACACCCGGTGGCCAAAGCCCATCAAACGGAAGGGGTCATCTTTGTCTTTGGCTTTGTTGATATACTTTCTTACGTCGCCGCCGTCGGCCTTGATATCTTCCAGCATCTCGATCACCGCCTGGTTGGCTCCGCCGTGCAGCGGCCCCCACAGGGCATTGATGCCCGCTGAGATAGACGCATATAGACTAGCTTGGGCCGAACCCACAATGCGCACCGTAGAGGTAGAGCAGTTCTGCTCGTGGTCGGCGTGCAGAATCAGCAGCTTGTCCAGCGCATCGGCCACCACCGGATCAGGATCATACGATTCGGCGGGTAGCGCAAACATCATCTTCAAAAAGTTGCTACAGTAGTCGAGCTTATTGTCAGGATAGTTTACCGGGTGACCGATCTTGTGCTTGTAGGCCCAGGCGGCAAAGGTGGGCATCTTGGCCAGAATGCGCATGATGCTCAGGTTCACCTCTTCCATCGAACGGTCGGGGTCGAGCGAATCGGGATAAAAGGCGGTGAGCGAACATACCAACGATGATAGCACTCCCATCGGGTGAGCGCTGGCCGGGAAGCCGTCCAGAATTTTCTTGTAGTCTTCGTGCACCAGCGTGTGGTGTGTAATTTCCTGCTGGAATTTATCGAACTCGCTATCGGTAGGCAGTTCGCCATACACCAGCAGATAGGCCACGTTCAGAAACGACGACTTAGCGGTGAGATCTTCAATAGGATAGCCGCGGTAGCGTAGAATCCCTTCTTCCCCGTTCAGGAAGGTGATAGAACTACTGGTAGAACCGGTATTCTTAAACCCGGGGTCTAGCGTGATATAGCCGCTCTGGCCGCGTAACTTGCTGATATCTACTGCCTTCTCTTGTTCAGAGCCTTCTACAATCGGCAGATCGTAGGTTTCGCCTGCTATGGTAAGTTGAGCCGTATTGTCTGACATTTTATTGCGATTTTAATTGAGGTGAATAGTTACTTTAAAAAGCTGGTACCAAACCCGGCTTGTTCTAATATAGGGGAGAACACCTCTCACACTTAATTGTTGCCCAGAATCAACGGCAGTCCGCCTTCGCCGCCGCCGATCACCACCACCTTGGAGTTGGGCGACTGCGACAGTTGGGTGGTGGCCTCAATGCCGCGCATCTTGAGCAGTTCGTCGGTCAGGCTGCTATTGATGATCTTGTTGGCGGCCGCTTCTCCTTCTGCCGCGATGCGCTTACGCTCAGCTTCACTGGTTTCGCGCTCCAGCCGGAAACGGTAGGCCAGCGCTTCCTGCTCCTGCTTGAGCTTGCTCTCGATGGCGTTGCGAATCTCATCGGGCAGATTGATGGAGCGGATCAGCAGTGCCTTCATCATAATGTTATTGTCTTCGCCCTCCAAAATCTTTTCGGTTTCTTGAATAATGGCATCTTCTACCTCGCTGCGCTTGGTGGAGTAGATTTCCTCGGCGGTGTAGCGGCCCATCACCCGGCGCACCGTGGAGCGCACCTCCGGAATGATGAGTTGCGTAACGTAGTCTTTGCCGAAAAACTCGTGCAGGTAGCCAATCTTGTTATACATGGGGTGGAAACGCACCGACATGTCCACCTTTACCGATAGTCCGCTCTTATCGAGTACGTCCATGGCCTCATCAATAGAGCGTTCGCGCACGTCGTAGACGTACATTTCGTTCCAGGGGGCTTTCATCACAAAGCCGGGCGTGTATACTTTATCCTTGTCCAAGCCGCCGCCGAAGCGTTCGAAGAGCACGCCGCGTTCGCCCGCGTCAATGGTGAGGAAAATGCTGGATGACAGAAGAATGACGGCAAAGAACAGCGCCACTCCCATCACGATGAAGGGAAGAAATTTACGATTATCCATAGCGTAGGTTGTTGAGGTGAGGACGAATGAAGGATGGAATGACTGAAGATTTGAGTGATTGAATAAATGAAACAGTATTTTTCATTCAATCATTCTCTCATTCATTCATTTCGTCCGTTCCCTGCAAGTTTACGTAATTATTAATAATTTCGCACCAAAGAACAACCTATGTACTACAACTCAATCATCGAAACAATTGGCAACACCCCGTTGGTGCGGCTCAATCGGCTTAACGAGGGCATCGAGGGCACTATATTAGTAAAACCTGAATATTTCAATCCCGGCAACTCGGTGAAAGACCGTATCGCCCTCAAGATGGTTGAAGATGCTGAGCGCGATGGCAAGCTGCGGCCGGGCGGCACGATCATCGAGGGCACCTCGGGCAACACCGGCATGGGCTTGGCCCTCACCGCCATTGCTAAGGGCTATAAGTGCATTTTCACGCTGGCCGACAAGCAGTCGCAGGAGAAGATCGATGTGCTGCGGGCCGTGGGCGCCGAGGTGATCGTTTGCCCCACCAACGTGGCTCCCAACGACCCCCGCTCCTACTACTCGGTGGCCAAGAAACTCACCGAAACCATTCCCAACGCCTTCTACCCCAACCAGTACGACAACCCCTCAAACACCCAGGCGCACTACGAGAGCACCGGTCCCGAAATCTGGGAGCAGACCGAGGGCAAAATCACCCACTTCGCGGCGGGTGTGGGCACCGGTGGCACCATCAGCGGGGTGTCGAAGTACCTGAAGGAGCAGCACGCCGACTTGGTGAGCGTGGGCATCGATACCTACGGTTCGGTATTTAAAAAGTACAAAGAAACCGGTGAGTTCGATGAGAAAGAGGTGTTTCCCTATCTCACCGAGGGCATTGGCGAAGATATCCTGCCCGAAAACGTAGACTTTAACCTGATCGACGAGTTCGTAAAGGTTACCGATAAAGATGCGGCCATCATGACCCGCCGCCTGGCGCGGGAAGAAGGCCTGTTTGTGGGCTGGTCGTGCGGCTCGGCGGTGTTTGGCGCACTCAAGTGGGCCCGCAAGCACCTGAAGAAAGACGACCTGATGGTGATCTTGTTGCCCGACCACGGTACGCGCTACCTGGGCAAAATCTACAATGACAGTTGGATGAAAGACCATGGCTACCTCGAGAAGCGCGAGTATGCCACCGTCCAGGACATCCTAAAAGACCGCAACGGTAGCAGCGAACTGGTCACCGTGTCGCAAGATACCCCCATTGTAGAAGCTATCAAGATTCTGAACAAACAAGGTATCTCGCAGATTCCCGTCACCGAAGGCGAGCAGTTTGTGGGTAGCCTCACCGACTCTAAGTTACTGCACCAGCTCATCAACAACCCGGACATGAAGAACGACCCGGTGTCGGGTATCATGGACAAGCCGTTTCAGTTTATCTCGCCCCGCGACACGCTAGACGTGCTCTCATCCATGATCGACAAAAATAACAAAGCCTTGTTGGTGCGCGACCGACTCAACCAAGTGCATATTATTACCCGTCACGATTTGCTGATGGCCATGAGCAGCTAGCCACCGCCCTGGCGGGGGCTGCGGTAGACGCACGATTTGTCGTGCCCCCGTAGGCATTAACATCAATTGAATAGATATTATATATCTTTACCTGTTTGAGTCAAAAAAGCTTTGATTATTCACATTCACAAACCTAACTTTTCCTTCTATGAAAATCACGCAATTCTTATCGCTCGCTTTTGTGTCCGCATTCCTGCTTAGCTCCTGCGGCGGCACCACCGAAACTGTTGAAACCGAGGTAGCGGAAGAAACTCCCGCTGAACCCACCCGCGTTGAAGACGGCTGGACGGTTTTCTTTAACAATGACACCAAAGACGGCTGGAAGCAACTTAACGGACAAGCCACCTACGAAATCAAAGACGGCGTAGTGATCGGCACCACCAAAACGGGTGAGCCCAACAGCTTTCTGGCTACCGAGCGTGACTACGGCGATTTTGTTCTAGAGTACGAAGTGAAAGTAGATACCGCCCTCAACTCGGGCGTACAGATTCGCAGCCACCAGTACGAGGCTGACGCCACCATCACTATTACCAACAGTGAGGGAGAGCAAGTAGAACGGGAGGTAAACAAAGACCGGGTGTTCGGCTACCAGGTGGAAATCGACCCTTCGCCCCGCTCCTACAGCGGCGGTATCTACGAAGAGGCCCGTCGTGGGTGGCTTAACGATTTATCAGAAAACGAGGAGGCCCGCAACGCCTTCAAACGGGATGACTGGAATAAGTTTCGGGTAGAGGCTATTGGCGACACCCTGCGCACCTACGTGAATGGTGTGCTAGCTACTGACATCACCGACTCCGAAACCGCCAGTGGCTTCATTGCGCTACAGGTGCACAGCGTCCCCGAAGAAAAGGGCACCTTGCAGGTTATGTGGCGTAACATTCGACTGAAGGAGATGTAGACGGCCTCTTGAGTTGGTGAGCAACTACTCAAGTGGCTAGAGAATTGGATGTTGGAAATGAGCTGGCGTGAGGCTTCTGGTCGAGGTTAGCTAGTCTCATAAAGTCGAGCGAGCAGCGAATAGCATATCCGTACCTTTTGAGTAATTGCTCACTAAAAAGCCACTTTTGGACAGAAAACCGACCTAGTGCGGGTTACATTTAGTGCTACTCCGCCCAGGAAGGCACCCCGACCATGCATCCGTGAGTTCTTTTGCCCGGGAAAGCACGCGATCAGGACATCGGAGCGATCTTTTGCCAAGAAAGAGGGTCTGGCAAGCGCAAAAGGCTTTCTTTTGCCAACAAAAACTACATCAACCCCTTATCTGAGCAAATTTTTGCCTAGAAAAACGCTCCGGCAGGGCAAATGAGTGTCAATATGCCTAGCGAAAGGCCCTGGGTGGATGAAATTCTGTGATACGGGGCGGCGGGAACGACGGGCGGGAAGTATTGAGACACAAACGGATGGGAAAGTGCTTCGTTGGTCAGTGAATGGGTGA
This sequence comes from uncultured Cytophagales bacterium, assembly GCA_963761785.1. Lineage (GTDB taxonomy): Bacteria > Bacteroidota > Bacteroidia > Cytophagales > Cyclobacteriaceae > Tunicatimonas. The sequence goes on along the minus strand of CAVXII010000004.1, from coordinate 1,216,146 downwards.
TTTTGGGGGCAGGCACTAGCTACCTTGCTCAGTTAAAAGCTTAGGGGCTTTTATGTTCTTGAGTTTGCTACATAAGATGTACCGAAGAAGGGCAATAATCTTTAGATAGCCATCCGGTCGTTATATTTGGGTACAAACGCAGGTGCGGCTATACGGATGTTGGGTACAAGCGAAAAAAAATAAAAACAGGAGAAGTCAGGGAAGTATAGTTTCCCCCAAGCGGCATATTATTACCGGCGTGGCCCTGCGCAACGAACCTTAACTGCTTAAGATCATAGAAAAGACAGTGACACCAAGACTGGTCACCGGCACTAATGCACTGGTGACCGTTGGTTATAACTAACTACTCGTACGGCACCTTTACCTTTACGTTGTCAAAGCCAATGGAGGTGCTGCCACTGCCCGAAATAAGCACCTGGGTGATTCCGGTCGAGTGGGCCGACAAGTTCCAGGTGCCTTCGCCCAGACTCGACCATCGGTACCAGCCTCCGTTTTTCTTCTTAAACCACAGTTGCAGTGGCCCGTTAGTCACCTTGATGCCCAGCAGATCGAACGTGCGTTGGGGGCTGTTGTAGTCGTAGGCGTATATTTTGATCCACTGCGAGCCGTGGTGGGTATCCAGCGTACGGTGCTGCTTCACCGGATTTGCTGCTACACAGTTCCCGTTAGACAATTTGCCCGCTTTTCCGTCGGGACGAATGCAGAACGGATAGCTCAGGTGGTAGTGCTTGTAGTCACTGGTGAACCCCGGGTTATAGCCCGCACCGTTGTTTTCTTTCACGTGTATCCAGGCGTTACCCACTCCCTGAATGTAGAAAGGGGAGGAAGCAAAGGTAAAGGCCGCCTGATCAGGTATAATCTGGAGGGCCATTTCGTCGTCAAAGTCCACGTAGTCGGTTACCCCGTAGGCTGCGGTGCGGCCGTTCGTGGCAGATGATTCCGGAAACTGTAGGGAACTGATGTCTTCCACAGTTTCACTGAAGGCAGGTGCTTCGGCCAATACCGGCGCGGCTGGCGAATCGGTAGCAGTAACAGGGGCTACTTCTTCGGTTTCTTTAGTACAGCCGAAGAGCGTGACTGCCAGTAGGGCTATTGCCATAACTGACGCAAACAGGGAGGATTGATTGGGTTTCATAACGGTGAGGTTTTAGGTTAATTGGTGGTTAGTGCTCGCTACCGGTATCGGTGTAACCTGACCCTATGAAGAAATTTGGGAAGCGCACTTTAGCGGCTGGGGAACACGTTACTTACCGAAGGGCAATGGGTTGGAAATGAATTGTATGAAAGTGGATAACATCATATCCTTCAATCCAAGTAAAGTGGTTGTCACGGCTGAATTCCGTTAATCAGTAGCATCCCCGTTACGGTTCATAAGCTATACCTATAGCCAGATAGATTTTATCAATAACGTTTATCGTACTTGTCAGTGATGATTGTTGTAACTTTGAGGGGTCAAACACTCAAAATCTATCTATCATGGAAAACAACGAACACCGCAACACTCCCGAAGACTCTAACCACAAAGTCTGGGAGGTAAACGAATCGAGCCGTTGCCCGTTTATGGGCGGCGATACCAAGTATACCGCAGGCAGCGGCACCTCGAACCGCGACTGGTGGCCCAACCAACTGAACCTACACATCCTCCGTCAGCATTCTGCGTTGTCTAACCCAATGGGCGCAGACTTTAACTACGCTGAGGAGTTTGAAAAGCTCGATCTGGCGGCCGTAAAGCAAGACCTCTTCAACCTGATGACCGACTCGCAAGAGTGGTGGCCCGCCGACTATGGTCACTATGGGCCGTTCTTTATTCGGATGGCCTGGCACAGTGCTGGCACCTACCGCATCGGGGACGGCCGAGGAGGAGCCAGCTCCGGCTCGCAGCGCTTTGCGCCCCTCAACAGCTGGCCTGACAACGCCAACCTCGACAAAGCCCGGCTCTTGCTCTGGCCTATCAAGCAGAAGTACGGCAAGAAAATTTCGTGGGCTGACCTGATGGTCCTCACTGGCAACTGCGCCCTGGAGTCTATGGGCTTCGAGACCTTCGGTTTTGGCGGCGGACGGGAAGATATCTGGGAACCCGAAGAGGACATCTACTGGGGATCAGAAGGTGAATGGCTAGGAAATAAGGAACGTTATGCGGGAAATGAATTGGAAAACCCGCTGGGCGCTTCGCACATGGGCCTGATCTACGTGAATCCCGAAGGCCCCAACGGCAATCCCGATCCCGAAGGCGCAGCGCGCGACATTCGCGAGACCTTCGGCCGCATGGCGATGAACGACGAAGAAACCGTGGCGCTGATCGCAGGCGGACACACCTTCGGCAAGACCCACGGGGCTGCCGACCCGGTAGAGTTTGTCGGTGCCGAACCCGCCGGGGCCGGTATTGAAGAGATGGGACTGGGTTGGAAAAATACCTACGGAACCGGCAACGCGGGTGATACCATCACCAGCGGTATTGAAGGGGCCTGGACGCAATCCCCTACTGAGTGGAGCAACTACTACTTCGAGAACCTCTTCAATTATGATTGGGAGGTGACGAAGAGTCCTGCCGGGGCCTACCAGTGGAAACCCAAGGGCGAGGCCGGAGCCGGTCTCATCCCCGATGCTTACGATCCCAACAAGCGCCACGCGCCCTTTATGCTCACCACGGATATTGCCCTGAAGGTGGACCCGGCGTACGAGAAAATCTCACGACGCTTCTACGAGAACCCAGATGAGTTCGCTAAAGCTTTTGCCCACGCCTGGTTCAAGCTCACCCACCGTGATATGGGTCCGAAGTCGCGCTACCTCGGCCCGGAAGTGCCGGAAGAAGACCTGCTGTGGCAAGACCCAGTCCCCGCCGTCACGCACGAACTGGTCAACGATCAGGATATCGCCAAACTGAAGGGCATGCTGCTGGATTCCGGCCTGTCAGTGTCTGAATTGGTCTCTACGGCCTGGGCATCGGCCTCCACGTTTCGCAATTCCGATAAGCGCGGGGGTGCCAACGGAGCCCGCCTTCGGTTGGCTCCGCAGAAAGACTGGGAAGTAAACAATCCGGAGCAGCTATCGAAGGTACTGGAGAAGTTAGAAGGCATCCAGCAGAAGTTCAACGGTGCTCAGTCCGGAGACGCCCAGTTCGGAGACGCCCAGTCGGGCAACAAGCAGGTTTCACTGGCTGATCTGATCGTATTGGGCGGATGTGCCGGTATTGAAAAAGCCGCCCAGGATGCCGGTCACAACATCACCGTGCCCTTCGCTCCCGGACGCACCGACGCTTCGCAGGAGCAAACCGATACGGAAGCCTTCGCTCCCCTGGAGCCGAACGCCGACGGGTTCCGTAACTACTTCCGCAACCGGGATGATATTTCTGCCTCAGCCGAGGAAATGCTCATTGACCGGGCGCAACTCATGTCGCTCACTCCACCGGAGATGACCGTGCTGGTGGGAGGTATGCGGGCGCTTAATACCAACTACGATCAGTCGCAGCACGGTATCTTCACCGACCACCCCGAAACGTTGAATAACAACTTCTTCGTCCACTTGCTCGAACTTGGGAGTCAAGTGGGAGGCAACGTCTGAATCTGATAACGAATTTGGGGGGCAAGATCGTCGGACGGGTGAAGCCAAGGGAACAGGTACGCGGGTGGATTTGATCTTTGGGTCAAATTCCGAACTCCGGGCCTTGGCAGAAGTCTACGGATGCGAAGATTCTAAGGAAAAGTTTGTGCAGGACTTCGTTGCCGCCTGGACCAAGGTGATGAATGCGGACCGTTTTGATTTGGTCTAATCCTGAGCAGTTAAATGTTTAAAGATAAAAGGTGGTCTGGAAACAGACTACCTTTTTTTGTTCCTACGGTTAAGGCAAAAATTAAATTAGCGTAGGTAGCGATCTGTTACTGCCTCAATCATGGCTTTGGCCTGCCGCAGTTCGGTCAGGGTGATGCCGTACTGCGCCATCGCGCAGCTCAAGTGCCCCAGATCAGCGTAAAAGCTGTTAGCCTGCGCAATCCATTCTTCCAAACACTCATCTCGCTTGCCCAACAGGTTAAGCGTTTCGTACATCTCCTCATTGTTACGAAACACCAGGCGGGCAATCAGTAGATGAAAAGTGTACAACGATTTAACTTCCTGAATTTCGTACTCCTGCTGCGCCGGATCAAGGGGGCTCTCTTCGGTAAAGGTTTCGTCTAGCAGAACCAGCGTCGACACTTGTTCAATAAGTTTCAGGTCTTCTTTCCAGTCTGCACTGTTGTTTAGCGAGGCTATGTCCCAGCAGAGAGCAGGGCGGTCGTACTGGTTTTCCAGGGCCATTTGGGCCAGTTGAAACGTAAGCGAGGGTTGAATCACGGCGTTGTGGTTTTGAGCGTAAGCGATAGCTCCAAAACTACACGCCTTACCTTATCAAGGCGATACAAGAACACCGGTTTTGGTATTGATGTACTGTTTTTCAAAAGAGCGTTAGTTTATTTGTTCTCCTTAGTTAGTCTTGTTCCTTTGCGAAAAGATCAGGTGTTGCAACCGGTGAATCAGCAACGGGCATTAGGCACCCACCGCCTTATTATTTATTTTTGTCCTTTCGTCAACACAAAAAGCTATCGCTTCACGTTGATACCATTTGGTGAACTAGCACCGCATTTTATATTATGCTCGCAATTAATAACCTATCGTACTACATCGGTAGCCGCCCCCTCTACGAAGGAGCCAACCTACACGTGAAACCAAAGGACAAGATCGGACTGGTGGGCCTCAACGGCACCGGCAAATCAACCTTGCTCAAGCTCATTGTGGGCGACTACCAGACCGACGGCGGTGATATCAGCATGTTGAACGACTGCACTATTGGTTTTCTGAACCAGGACTTGCTTTCGTTTCAGTCGGACGACAGCATTCTGAACGTGGCCATGCAGGCCTTTGAGGAAGCGCTGGCCATCGAGCACAAGATCGAGCGGGTGCTGCGGCAGATGGAAACCGACTACGACGACAAGCTGGTGGACAAGCTTACCCGCTTGCAGGAGAAGTTCGAGATCCTGGAGGGCTACGCGCTGCAAGCCAAGGCAGAGGAAATTCTGGAGGGCATCGGCTTCAGCACCGCTGACCTGAAGCGTCCGCTGCGGGAGTTTTCGGGCGGCTGGCGCATGCGCGTGATGCTGGCCAAACTGCTGCTGGAAAAACCGTCTCTGCTGATGCTCGATGAGCCGACCAACCACCTCGACCTGCCCTCCATTCAGTGGATCGAAAACTACCTACGCTCCTACGAAGGGGCGTTTATCGTGGTGTCGCACGATCGGCAGTTTCTGGATAACACCGTGGAGATGATCGTAGAAGTGGCCCACGGACAGCTCACGCCCTACGCGGGCAACTACTCGTTCTACTTGGAAGAGCGCGAACTGCGGCGCGAGATTCAGCGCAACGCCTTCGAGAACCAGCAGCAGAAGATCAAGCAGACCGAACGCTTTGTGGAGCGCTTTCGCGCGAAAGCCACCAAGGCCAAGCAGGTGCAGTCGCGCGTGAAAGCGCTCGATCGCATGGACCGGATCAACGACGTGGTGGACGAGAACGCGACGGTGAACTTCAAGTTCAAGTTCAAGCGACAGTCCGGGCGGTGGGTTAGCGAGATCAAGGACATGTTGAAGGCCTACGGTGACATAGAAATATTTGACGGCGCCGATTGCAGCATCGAGCGGGGCGATAAGATTGCCTTCATCGGAGCCAACGGCAAGGGCAAGTCTACCCTGCTGCGCATCATCGCAGGTACCGAACCCTTTGATGGCGAACGACAACTGGGCTATAATGTGGAGATGGGTTTCTACGCCCAGCACCAGTTGGAGGCGCTGCACGTAGAAAACGAGATTCTGGAAGAACTCAAGCAGGCCGGTAGCGAAAAAACCGAGCAGGAGTTGCGCGGTGTGCTGGGCTGCTTTCTGTTTATGGACGATGATGTCTTTAAAAAAATCAAGGTGCTATCGGGAGGAGAGAAGTCGCGCGTGGCGCTGGCCAAAACCCTGATCGGCGAAGCCAACTTCTTGATCTTAGATGAGCCAACCAACCACCTGGACATTCAGTCGGTCAACATCCTGATCCAGGCACTGCAACAGTACCAAGGCACCTTCGTGATCGTATCGCACGACCGGCACTTCATTTCGCAGGTGGCCAACAAGGTGTGGTTTATCGAGAACAAGGAGGTAAAAGAATATCCGGGCAGCTACGATGAATACGTTTACTGGCAGTCGCAGCGGGCAGTTAGCACTCCTTCGGAATCTTTGAAAATGCAGGAAACTCCTAAGAAAATAGTATCAGCAGACACTACAAGTGAGACTGACCAAGCCCAGCAACGGGAGTTAACGCGTCTGCAACGCGAGGTGCACGAAGTAGAGACCGAAATCACCGCACTGGAGAAAGAAAAGAAAGAAGTAGAAAAAGCACTTGCCCAACCCGATATCTACTCCGATAATGAGCGACAGCAAGAGGCAACCCAACAGTTCGCTACCGTGAGCAAGAAGTTGAGTCAGAAGACGCAGCGGTGGGAAGAACTGGCGCTGCGTGCCGAGGAACTAGAGGCGGCATTAGCCAACGAATCATAACCAGTAGCGAAGAATGCTGAACAGTGAAGTGAAGAAAACAACGAGATTCTGGTGGGCCATATTGGTTATCGGATGCGGTGCTGCTGCCTCTGCTGAGGCCGCTAAAGACCGAGTCTATCACGACGAAATCTTCAATCCGAACGTGCGGACCATCCGCCTGCTCACTTCCGAAGGGCCGCTTTTCTCCTCCACCTTTCCCATCGACCAGCGCGAAGCAGTGGTGCTCACCTTCGACGTGCTGGAGCTGGACCCCGACGCTACCTACGGCGATTATTCCGTCAAGATCATTCACTGCAACGCCGACTGGCGAAAGTCGCGGCTTTACGATATGGACTTTCTGGGGCAGTTCAACGAGTTTCAGGTAAACAGCGAGCAGCTTTCGTTCAACACCAAAATTCCGTTTGGGCAGTATCAGTGGCCACTGCCGCGCGTGACGCAGTCGGGCAACTACGTGCTCCGGGTGTACCAGGGCACCAACGAAAACGATGTGCTGTTCACCAAACGCTTCATGGTGTACAGCCGCACCGTGGGGGTGGGCGCCGAGGTGCTTCCCTCGGCCGACGTGGCCCGCCGTGCCACCAGCCAGCAGATCGAGTTTGTGGTGGACCACGGAAACCTTGACATTCCCAATCCGCAACAAGACGTATACGTGGTGGTACGACAAAATTATCAGTGGTTTAACGCTTTGGAAGGGTTGAAACCTACCTTCGTGCGGGCCGGAGACCGGCAGTTGGAGTATCGCCCCTTTGATATGTCGAACAATTTCTACGCTGCCAGCGAGTTTCGCTTCTTCGACCTGCGCACGGTGAACGCGCTGGGACAAAACGTCGGCAAGATTCTGCGCGAGAAGGTGCTCACCGAGGTGCTGCTGCTGCCCGACCAGGACCGCTCAGGACAGGCCTTCAGCCAGTATGACGATCTGAACGGCGCCTACGTAATTGGTAATCTGGAGCAACAGGGGGGCGAACTGGCCGCTGACTACCTGCTTACGCACTTCTTCTTAGAAGCTGATAATCCCGCCCAGGGAGATGTTTACGTGGTTGGGGCGTTCAACAACAACGTGCTGAACCAAGAAGGCAAGATGAACTACGACGCCTCGCTGGGGGGCTACCGAACCACCATGCTGCTCAAGCAAGGATTCTACAACTACCTGTACTACGTTGACGGGCCCGACAATCCGTACGCCTACGATGGCAACCACTTCCAGACGGAGAACCGCTACGAAATTTTTGTCTATACCCGGCCGATTGGGGCGCGGGCCGACCTGCTAATTGGCTACACATCGCTGCTGGCTAACGGGCAAAATCGACAGCAACGGTGATCTTCATCTCAACCTCTGGGGTTTGATGACGTTTCCAGCAGCCCTTACTTTCGGGTGGATGACCGAGCGTTCGGGTAGCCTTCTTCCGGAGATTGTTACGCATAACGTTGGAAATACTTTGCTTTTTGTAGTCGGCGAAGAAGAGAAGGTCCTGTTTTTGACAAGCCGGAGGCTTATCAAAATAGTGTGTACGAACCGGAGGTTCGTACTATACAATAGTAGTCGGGGAATCTACACTTCTTCCTGCTCAAATTCGTACTTGCGGGTGCTTTTGCCGGGATCAGCGTTGGCGATGTTGAGCATACCAAAGCCTTTGTAAGTAAAGGCTCCTAAACCGTTGGTCAGGATGAACTCCTGCACCTTTTGGGCGGCATACAGCGTGAAAGGGAAGGTGTAGCCCCGCACTTCGTACTTCACGTCCTGGTCGTAGAGCGGGTAGATACGGGCAAATTTCTTCTGCTGCTCGGCAATACGCAGTAGGTAGTCTTTATCGGGCACGAGCTGGAACTTGTAGAATTGCTCTACCTCAGCGGCGGTATACTGCCCGGACTGCTCCATCCGCAGCATGGTCGATTCGTACAGTAAATCGGAAAAAGTGTCGGTCTGAGGGGCAATGAACCGCTTCCCCCGGTCATCGTTGAACGATGGTTTTACTAACACCAGCGGAGAGATGCACACGTACTTTATGGTGTCCTGCATTTCGGGTTTTCCTTCTACTTCCACCGTTTCGGGCACCAGTGTCATGGTGCCGATTTCTACCTGAGAGAAAGAAAATAAGTGCTTTAGGAAATAGTCGATGAGTTCTTTGCTGGAGGCGGAGAAGACCAGGGTGACCCGACTGGAGTAGAAGTGCAAACCGGTTCGGCTAATCTTGGTTTGTCCTTTCAAGCCTGAAAAGTTATACACGTCAGACATGATAAACTCCTGTTCGCCCCCCTTCACCAAAATTCCCTTAATCAATTGAGCAAGGAGAAACTGATGGTGAAATGGAACGTAAGAACCCTTATTCTTTAGAATGAAAACGACCCGAACCCTCAATGTAAATGTGTTATAGAAAAAATGAACTAGCGACGCTTAAACTGATACTGGTTAGTTAGTTAATCTTAATCGCGAACCTAAATAATTGTTTACAAATAACCACTTTTTTAGGTATAAATACTCAAAAAACTCTGACTAGAGTGATTTACCTGCCGGAAGGGGTATTTGAGTAAGCACAAAACGGTATCAGACGTTAAATCGGAAGTGCATGATGTCTCCGTCCTTCACCAGGTATTCTTTCCCTTCGATGCCCATCTTGCCCGCTTCCTTGCAGGCATTTTCCGATCCGTACTGCTGATAATTGGCTAGCTTGATCACCTCCGCCTTGATAAACCCCTTCTCGAAGTCGCTGTGGATCACTCCGGCGGCCTGCGGCGCTTTCCAACCATCCACAATGGTCCAAGCTCTTACTTCCTTCTCGCCCGCCGTGAAGTAAGTAATCAGGTTGAGCAATCGGTACGATGCCCGAATCAATCGGTTGAGTCCAGACTCTTTTAAACCATATTCTTCCAAAAATAAACTACGCTCATCCGGGTCCAGTTCGGCAATCTGCGACTCGATGGCCGCGCTAATCACCACCACCTCGGCCGACTCGGCTTTCACCGCTTCTTGCAGCGCCTCCACGTAAGTATTACCCGTATGGATCGAGGCTTCGTCTACGTTGGCTACGTAGATCACCGGTTTAGCCGTGAGTAGAAACAGATCAGCCACGGCTTCTCGATCTTCGGGGGGCAGCGGCAGCGAACGTGCGTTCTGCCCGGACTCCAGAAGCTGCTTGTACTGCTGTAGCGTGACCAACTGCTTGCGCGAGGTGGCGTCTCCTGATTTGGCAGTCTTCTCGAGCCGGGTAATTTTTTTATCGACCGATTCCAAGTCCTTTAGCTGTAGTTCGGTGTCGATCACTTCCTTATCAAATACTGGGTCGACCGAACCGGCCACGTGCACCACGTTATCGTCGGCAAAGCACCGCACCACGTGAATAATGGCATCCACCTCCCGGATGTTTGCCAGAAACTTGTTGCCCAGTCCTTCGCCCTGGCTGGCCCCCTTCACCAATCCAGCAATATCGACGAACTCGATGGTGGTAGGAATAACCTTTTGCGGATGCACCAACCCTTCAAGTATCTGTAACCGCTCGTCGGGCACTGAGATCACCCCTACGTTGGGCTCGATGGTGCAGAAGGGGAAGTTAGCCGCTTCGGCTTTGGCGCTGGAAAGCGAATTAAATAGCGTTGATTTGCCAACGTTGGGCAGGCCAACGATACCGCACTGTAAACTCATCTAGTTGATTTTGAAAACGTGATACTGTTTGTAACCGGCATAAAGCTCAGTGGTCACCACCCGAAGGATCGTATATACCGGAATGGCCGCGATCATACCCAACACTCCGGCTACGGTGGCTCCGGCAAAGATAGCGACAAATATTTCAAGTGGATGCGCTTTCACGCTTTTAGAAAAAATCAGCGGTTGCAAGAAAAGGTTGTCGACCAGCTGCACCACGGCAAACACGGAAACTATCTTAACGATCAGAAGGGCTGTTTCATTGTCGCTCGCGGTGAGCGCGGCCGACGATAATCCGACCACAATGCCAAAGGCAGAACCCAGTAGCGGACCGGCGTAGGGAATCAGATTAGCCACCGCCGCAAACACCGCAATGGTGAGCGCATACTCAACACCCATCAAACTCAGACCGAGTGCCGCGACGCAGAAGATAGAGAATACCTGAAACAGCAGTCCGATCAAGTAGTTGGAAAGCAGCGTTTCGATTTTATAAATGGCGGCAATAAACACCTCGAAGTACTGATTAGGAATTAGTTTGATCACCTGTCGACGGACAATGCCTTTCTCGTACAGCAACACAAAGGTGATAAATGATACGGCAATCACTCCTACAAACACGTTTCCGGTGATTGAGATAAGCAAATTAATTACATCCTCAAAGTCTACTTTATCCAGTAACGCTAATAGGCTGTTCCGCAGGTTATTCACTAAAAACCCACTCTGATCCACAATGCGGTTATTCATTAGAAAGGCTTCCATCCGTTGCAATGGCAGGCTCGCCCGGTCATAAAGTTCTTCGTAGTCGATGGTGGTGATTAGGGTAACCTGGTTCTTGATTAATGGAATGAACAAAATCACGAACAGGGTGATCACCACTGCCGTGACCACAAATGATAGAATCACCGCCATGAAACGGGGCGTATGCAGCCCGTACAGTTGAAAGCGGTAGATATAATCAGTTAGCGGTGACAATACCGCTGAGAGGACCAAAGCAATAACAAAGTAGCTAAAGATATTAGAGAATATCCAAGCTAGCAGCAAGAAGACCAACGTCAGTGAGACGAAGGACAGGATGGACAGCACGCGCTTGTTAAACATGAGTAGAGCGCAAAAAGAAAGCCCGAACGAAGATCGTCAGGCTTGTAGACAGGGTTTAGGGAAAGTTAATCCCATTTGAGTTCATCATCGCCAGCGGTACCATCAGCGCCGGTGGCTAAGGGTTCGGCAGCAGCGTGAACGCGCTTATGGGTTTCCTCGTCTTGTTCATACTGGTTAAAGTCGTAATCTGGCATCAGTTCTTCCTTCACATGGTCTACTGTTTCTTCCAGGGCGGCCATAAACTTGTTAAAGTCTTCCTTATACAAGAATATTTTATGCTTCTCGTAGAAGTAACCGTCATCTTTGTACCTCCGCCGACTTTCGGTAATCGTTAGGTAATAATCGTTGGATCGGGTTGCTTTCACGTCAAAGAAGTAGGTGCGTTTACCCGCTCTCACCCGTTGGGAATAAATTTCAGCTCTTTCTTTCTCTTGGTTGTCTTCCACAGCACTGTTAGTTAGGTTGGATAGTTAAGTGTTCTTATAGCGTAGTAATTTCGCTAAATTGTTCTTTATTTGATATAAATGCAAAATTTCATACAAGAAATTTCACCGGAACAATACCAAGCAGGCACAGTCAGTTAGTCCCCTAACGATGCCTTTGTGTTTTCTTCCGGTAATTGGTTAGATTTTTCCTCAAACTCTTTTCTCCTCAACACCTTTCACTATTTATGATTCCTTTATCTCAGATCAGAGAGTTTGGTAACATTGAGTTGCTCGCCAAGCAGTTGGTAGAAGGCTTCATCACTGGCTTGCACAAATCGCCCTACCACGGCTTTTCGGTAGAGTTTGCTGAGCACCGGCTCTATAACAACGGCGAGAGCACCCGGCATATCGATTGGAAGGTATACGCGAAAACCGATCGACTCTACACCAAACGTTACGAAGAAGAAACAAATCTGCGTTGCCAGCTAGTTATCGACAACTCGTCGTCGATGCATTACCCAACGGCCAATCGAGGGAAAATCACCTTCAGCGTGATGGCCGCGGCGGCGTTGGCCTTTCTGTTACAAAAGCAGCGCGACGCGGTGGGCCTGAGCGTTTTTTCAGAGGATGTGGACCAGCAAACTCCGGTGAAGTCCACCTCATCGCACACGCATAAGTTAATGCTTCTTTTGGAGGACTTACTAAAAGAGCAAACAGCACCGCGAAAGACTTCCGTGGCAAACGTGCTGCATCAAATTGCTGAGAAGGTTCACAAACGTTCTCTGGTGGTTATATTTAGCGATATGTTTGAGAATCAGGAAGAAACGGAGGCAGTGTTTTCAGCGTTGCAGCACCTAAAGCACAACCGGCACGAGGTGCTGCTCTTTCATGTGACTGACCACCCCACCGAACTGAACTTTGATTTTGACGAACGCCCCTACGAGTTTGTGGACGTAGAAACCGGTAGTCGGCTGAAGTTACAGCCTTCGCAAGTGCGAGAAGTCTACCGCAAGCAGATGATCCAGTACTACCACGAGCTAAAAATCAAGTGCGGGCAGGCGAAGATTGATTTGGTGGAGGCTGATATCAACCAGGGATTCAACCAAGTGCTACGTAGCTACCTAATTAAACGAGCCGGCATGCTGTAGCATCCGGTCACGACCGGATGCTACGCGTGCATAAAATCTTTCTTAGCCATCAGTTCTTCTTCGGTTTCGCGGGCATCAGGGTCGTCTACGCAACAATCTACCGGACACACGGCAGCGCACTGGGGCTCCTCGTGAAAGCCAGTACACTCGGTGCACTTGCTCGTTACGATATAATAAAACTCATCAGACACGGGCTCCTGAGGTTGGGTGGCATCTACCACTGCTCCATCTTCCAGCGCCACCTCCTTCAGATCAGTGCCATCGGCCCACGACCATTCTACGCCTCCCTCATAAATGGCGGTATTCGGGCACTCCGGTTCGCAGGCTCCGCAGTTAATGCATTCATCGGTGATGATAATGGCCATGATATTCGATTCGATTTCGTTGGTAACGGTTCCGGTTTTCTCTTACGAAATAAGCATACTTTGGTTTTATTTGTAATCACCTAATAAACGACAATTACAGATGATTCACCGAGAAGACCGAATTAATGCGTTTGCGGCAGTTGGCAAGATTCTTAAAAACCTGCGCGACAGCGAGCGATCGGAGGTGCACCACCGCGCCCGGACCGAGAACACCTGGTTCACCGAGCAGAGCGTAGACCAGGCCTTATTGGGAGTGCAGCGTTACCTTGATGCTGAGAAGCTGCGCGCGTGGACCCACCAGCTACCCGACGTTCCGGCTTCGGTGAAAAAGATAGGGGTGGTGATGGCGGGTAACATTCCGCTGGTAGGGTTCCACGATTTTCTGACGGTACTTATCAGCGGGCACACCCTGTGGGGCAAACTTAGTTCGCAGGATTCGTATCTGCTTCGCTACTTGGCCCAGTTGCTTACCGAAATTGAGCCACAGTTTGCTACACACATTCAGTGGGTGGACAAACTGAAAGAGGCCGATGCGATTATCGCTACCGGCAGCGACAATACAGCACGTTACTTTGAGTATTACTTCGCCAAGTATCCGCATGTTATTCGCAAGAATCGCACGGGCGTGGGCGTGTTGCAGGGTAATGAGCGCAAGGAAGCATTGTACCAATTAGGAGAAGATATCTTTCAATACTACGGGCTCGGTTGCCGCAACGTATCAAAGCTCTGGGTGCCCACTGGTTACGATTTTGTGCCCCTCATCCAGGCTTGGGAGCCTTACCAAGACGTGCTATTACATCATAAGTATCATAACAATTACGACTACAACAAATCGATTCATCTGGTGAACGGCGATCCTTTTTTGGATACCGGTTTTGCCCTGATCAAGGAAGACAAGGCCCTGGTTTCACCCATATCGATGGTGTTTCACTCGTCTTATTCTGACGCTACCGATCTGAAGCAAAAACTAGCGGAGCACGTTGAAAAGATCCAGTGCGTGGTGTCGGATGACGGCTGGTGGGCTGACAGTATTCCTTTTGGGCAAGCCCAGCAGCCGGAATTGGAAGACTACGCCGATGGGGTGGATACGCTGGCGTTCGTCAACAGTCTGTAGCACCGGTGGTCAACCACAGGGGCACGTCAACTTGGATAACAATGGCACCAATTGTACATTGGGGTCGTGGTCACTCTCCTCTGTTTCGAAGAGTCTGCTTCCTCCAATCTAGCGCGTATCAACCAAATTTTGTTCGAATATTAGCATAATTAGTATATGCTTTTTTTCTAAAATACATATCTAGTCATCTAAATTTACGCTTCTTACGATGTTACGCCGCTTTTTTATCTAGTAAATTTCTTATAAGGAAAAATATATAAGAGAAAGAGTGTTACCTAAAACAATGACAGTACGATAAATTTTTGTAATTAGAATTTCAACCATTCTTTTACCAAAATTTATTCCTATGAAAAAGCACTTCTTTCTACCGTCTGGTGTGTTATCACTTCTTTTTGCTGGCTTGGTCTTCTTGCCCGCCTGCGAGGATCAACAACAGGAAGAGGCCATCGAGCCCACCTTCACCCGCCCCGAGCCCGTATACGGTACGGTGCCCGAAACAATCAAGGATCAGTTTACGAACCTTCAATTTGGCGTGAGCGATATCGGGATGATTGGAGAAAACTATCTGCTGGAGGGAGACATTGTGGTAACTCCCGAGGCGCTGGCTAATTTATTAGCCTTTCAGGACGACCTGACCGAACCAGAAAACGGGCGTACCGATCAGTATCGCACCTTCAATTTGGTAAGCCGTAACCTTCAAACCATTCGGATTCGGCCCACCAGCAGTCAAACGCGGTTTATCCGGGCCATCGACCGGGCCATTTTCAACTATAACCAGTTGAACCTGACTTTTGATATGGTGCGGGTTGCGTCCAACCAGGCCGCCGAAATCACCGTCCGCCTAACGTCGGGGCAAGATTTTCTGGGGTCAGCTGGTTTTCCTACGGGCAACGGATTGCCGTGGAACGACATATTGATCAACGCGAGCACCTTTAGCGGAGATGATGACTTTGCCGAACAAACGGTAACGCACGAAATTGGCCACTGTCTAGGTCTACGCCACTCGGACTGGTACAACCGGTCGCTGAGTTGCGGTCAAGGAGGCAATGAAGAGGAGCCATCTAGTGGTTTAGGAGCCGTCGGCATTCCTGGAACGGTGCAGTTTGACCGTGAATCGCTGATGAACTCATGCGGAGTTATCACGTCAGACCCCAGTGGCGAGTTCTCGTTCTATGATCGACGAGCGCTCCAGACACTTTACTAACGTGAGGTAGAGCCCCTGAGCAAGTATAATTTGTTTAGCTAGCGATACTGACCAATGCTTACCAACACGCCCTAGGCTTCGAAGCTCAGATTTAATTTGGGTCAGGGGCCTGTTTTTTCAGTATCACATCGTACATATCCTTCCGGCGCTGCGCCAGGTTGCGCACGCTGCCTTGCGTTCTTAATCTCTTGAGCAGATCAAGATCCAAGTCGCTGATCAGCGTAGTCTCAGTATTCGGGGTTGCCTCGGCCACTACGGCGTCGTGGGGGAAGGAGAAGTCAGAGGGCGAAAACACCGCCGCCTGGGAATACTGAATATCCATATTTTCTACCCGGGGCAGGTTGCCTACGCTGCCCGACAGCACCACGTAGCACTCGTTCTCGATGGCCCGTGCCTGGGCGCAGCGACGCACCCGTAGATACGCGTTTTTAGTATCGGTCCAGTAGGGCACAAAAAGGATATCCATCTTCTGCTCAGCCAGAATGCGACCCAGTTCGGGAAACTCCACATCGTAACAGATCAAAATACCAATGCGCCCCGCATCGGTATCGAACACCTGAATCTTATTGCCGCCCTGTAGTCCCCAGTAGCTCTGCTCGTCGGGGGTGATATGCAGTTTGTACTGAGTGTCAATATTGCCGTCGCGGTGCAGCAGGTAGCTCACGTTGTAGAGCTTGTGGTTCTCGTAAACCGGCATTGAACCCGCTAGAATGTTGATATTATAGGAAATGGCCATCTCCTGCATCTTCTCACGCACCTGAGTGGTATACTCGGCCAGCGAGCGCACCGCATCGGCCGCATCGGTATTGTTGAATAAGGCCATGAGCGGAGCGTTGAAGAACTCAGGGAACAGCACAAAGTCGGCGTTGTAGCTCAACACCGTGTCTACGAAAAATTCTACTTGCTGCAGCATGTCTTCCAGCGACTGCACCCGCCGCATCTGCCATTGCACCGTGCCGATACGCACCACTGTTTTGCGCACCCCGATCAGTTTCTGTGACTCGTCGAAGTTCACGTTCACCCACTCCAACAGCGTGGCATAATGCATCGATCCCTTATCTTCGGGCGAGTAGCGCGGCAGTAACCGGCGTACGTGAAAGTCGTTGGCCAACTGAAAGCTGAGCACCGGATCGTAGAGTTCTTTGTTGCGCACTTCGTCGATGTACTTGCGCGGCGGCATGGCATCTTTATGCTTGCGGTAGCCCGGTATGCGCCCCCCGACGATGATGGATCGCAGGTTCAGGTTTTCGCACAGTTCTTTGCGCGCGTCGTAGAGGCGGCGCCCCAAGCGCATATCGCGGTAGTCGGGGTGCACGAACAGGTCGGTGCCGTAGAGCACATCGCCTTCGTAATCGTGCGTGTTGAACTTGCCGTTGCCGGTGATCTGGTCGTAAGTGTGGCGATCACCGAAGCGGGCATAATCCACGATCAGGCTCAGGGCCACGCCCACCACTTTGCCATCCACATCGATGCAGATCTGCCCCTCGGGAAAGGCAGTTAGTTGGTTTTGGAACTCCCGTTGGGTCCAGGCCCCGCCTGCGTCGGCGTAGACCATTTGCATGATTTCTTCCACGTCGGGGAAATCGCTCAACTGCAGGGTGCGCAGCTTGAGGCGGTGCGACTCGATGGGTAAATCAGACGCAATTACTGGTTTATCGGATAGCATAGGGTTATCATCGAATGAGATACAGCCTTTCCAACGCAAACACCCCCCGAATTTGTTTCAGGACGGGCACAATACTTTCCAAAGCGCGTGTTACGCCACACAGCAACGACGTAGACCCAAGGCCTATGATCGGTTATCCATCGCTAGCCCAAAACAAAAACTCTCAAACCACGCGCTTGCCTGCTAATCACGGTTGTCTTCGCGATGCCTAGGCATAGGCGCTTGGTTTTGCGTTAGCCATTCTTCCAACCGGTTTTGCAAACGCCGACGCACTTTTGGCTGCTCGCGGGCGAGGTTGTGCTGCTCACTCATATCCTGGTCAAGTTGGTAGAGTTCAACCTCATCGGTTTCGTAAAACCGCATGAGTTTCCACGGACCGTGGCGGATAACGCTAACCGGACCGGTGCGCCAAGGATTGTTGGGATAACCCGGAAAGTGCCAGTACAGGGCCTGACGATCAAGCGAAGCAGTCGGTTTCTTAAACAGCGGCAACAAACTCAAACCATCGAGTTGGTAGCCGCTAAATGCTTCAATTCCGGCTGCCGCCAGCAGCGTTGGGTAGAAATCGATACCGATTACCGGCTCTTTACTCAGTGAGTTAGCTTTGATCACTTCTGGCCATCGGATGATGAGGGGCACCCGGATGCCACCTTCGTAGAAAGTTGTTTTTCCCCCCTTGAGCGGCGAGTTGCTGGTGATGTCATCGTCTTTACGACCTAGATAGCCATACCCACCCTGACCGCCGTTGTCCGAATAAAAGATAAAGATGGTGTTTCTATCGAGGCCCAGTTCAGCCAGCTTGTCCATCAGTTGCCCAACCCCATTATCCAGCAACTCAATCATGGCTGCGTAGGTAGGATTGTTATGACCACCCTTGCCTACTTTCTTCCGGTATTTTTGTACTAGTTGTTCGGGAGCCTGAAGCGGAGTGTGGGGAGCATAGTAGGACAGTTGCAAATAAAAGGACTCATGCTGATGCTTCTCCAGATAAGCAATTGATTTGCGGGTCAGATAATCAGTGAGGTGTTCACCGTCATTGGCATCCTGAATGTACGGGTTATTATTTGGCTGAAAATATCCCCCCTCCCAACTGCCCGGGTTGCCAGCGTGGTATCCACCGACGTTGGTATCAAACCCCTGTTCGGTAGGGCCCGTAGCGGGGGGCGCACCGATGTGCCATTTGCCAATAAACCCGGTTTGGTATCCTGCCTCCTTCAGCACTTCAGCGAGAGAAATCTTCTCCGGGGGCAGTGCGTGCGCGTTGGGGGCCGGCATCATTTTTCCCTGAAACGGATCTCCTACGTGGTAGATTGGCTGGTGCGGATAATACTGGCCACTCATCAGTGCAGCCCGGGTGGGTGAGCAGTTGGCGGCATTGGTATACGCTTGGGTGAACTTCATCCCTTGCGCGGCTAGTTTGTCTATGTTTGGGGTTTCGTAGTACGCCCGGTGCTCGGGATCAAACACGTTAATGTCGGTCCAGCCTAAGTCATCCGCCAGCACAAACACAATGTTTGGTTTCTGATGCTCTTGGCTGATCGCCTCCGAAAGATGAAAGATGCAGAACGTTAAAAGGAGCGCTGTACGCTGGTGGATTGTGAACATTTGTCGTATATCTAGATGGAAGATTGTGTTCGTTTTGATAATTTAGCCGACCGGGTATCATTTACCCCAACGGTGCGCAGGGTGCGTTTAATAACTGATATCCAAAATTACCTATCTTGCCCCGATTAACCCTATTTATCGCGATTTAACAACCTTAACCCATGAGTGAACAAAAAGTAACTATTCAGAATGGCATCCTTCAGGTTCCTGATCAACCAACCCTCCCGTTTATTGAGGGCGACGGCATCGGAGTTGACATTTGGCCCGCCGCCCAAAAGGTACTCGATGCCGCCGTTGAAAAAGCGTATCAGGGAAGCAAGAAGATTCAGTGGAAGGAAGTGTATGCCGGAGAAAAAGCCCACAACCGAAACGGAGAGTGGCTTCCCACTGCTACGCTCGATGCTTTCCGTGAGTATTTAGTTGGTATCAAGGGGCCCCTCACCACTCCGGTGGGCGGCGGCATTCGCTCGCTCAACGTGGCGTTGCGGCAAGAGCTGGACTTATACGCTTGTGTGCGTCCCGTACGCTGGTTCAACGGCACGCCCTCGCCGGTGAAAGACCCCGGTAAAGTAGATATGGTGATCTTCCGTGAGAACACCGAAGACATTTACGCAGGCATCGAGTTTCAGCAGGGAAGCGAAGACGCCCAGCAGTTTAGTGAGTTTCTGAAGGAAAAATTTCCGGATCGGTACCAAAAGGTGCGTTTCCCCGATACCACCGGCTACGGCATCAAACCGGTTTCTCAGGAAGGCACCGAGCGGCTGGTGCGGGCAGCCATTGATTATGCTTTTACCCAAAAGTTGCCCTCGGTTACGCTGGTGCACAAGGGTAACATCATGAAATTCACCGAAGGTGCATTTCGCGATTGGGGTTACCAGGTGGCACAAGAGGGTTATGGTGCCAAAGACTACGAAGGCGGCCCCTGGCAGGTGGCCGAGAAAAACGGGCACAAGGTAATTATCAAAGACGTGATTGCAGATGCTTTTCTGCAGCAGATTTTGTTGCGCCCGGCCGAGTACTCGGTGATCGCCACGCTGAACCTCAACGGCGACTACGTATCAGATGCGCTGGCCGCAATGGTGGGAGGCATTGGCATTGCTCCTGGGGCTAACATTAACTATACAACAGGCAACGCCATCTTTGAAGCCACCCATGGCACTGCCCCCAAGTACGCTGGGCAAGACAAAGTGAATCCGGGATCAGTGATGCTTTCCGGCGCAATGATGCTAGACTATTTGGGCTGGACCGAAGCCGCCACGCTAGTGCGCGATGGTATTGAGGGTTCCATTGCCGATAAAGAGGTTACCTATGATTTCGACCGGCTCATGGACGGAGCCACGCTACTGAAATGCTCAGAATTCGGCGACAGTGTGATCAGGCATATGTAAACAAAAAAGGTGGTCGGACTAATCCGGCCACCTATCGCTGAAAACCCCAATCAGCTATTTGGCCCAAATCCGTTTGATATTGGCTACTACTGCCTCTACTTCTTGCTGGTTAATGCCCAGTCGGTTGGCCAGATTGATACACAAGTGATACTCCTTATCGCTGATGTCGCCATCTACCATCGACATAAACACCGCATCGTTTAGCTGTTCTTCGCGCTCCACCTGGTTCAGAGGCACCACAAACTGTAGCTTGTCGGCATCCTCAATAATATTATTGAATTCTTCGGCTCTCATTCCGTTTTCCTCGGCCCGTTCCGCTAAAAATTCGCGCTCCCGAGCATCAAGATAGCCATCCGCAGCAGCAATGGCTACCAGATTAACAAAGTGCTCCAGTTTTATTTGGCGATTCATCATATAGTCCGCAGTGATATGGTAAAGTAAGAGAGTAATATACCAGTCCTCTAGCTAATCGTCAATTTTCGGTAATTGGGATTATGTACCGGAGCCGGTAGCCCAGCGCTTTTTCTTGTATTTAAAGAAACTATGGTAGACAAAAGCACGCTTCTTTCGGTTAGAAAACCTGGCTAGCTCGTCTGATTTTTCGTTAAAATGCTGAATTTCAAGCGATAGCTTTAACAACTACCAATAATTGCCTCCGCATACTTCGCTTAAAAATGACATGCTGCACCAAACGAGTAATCTATGGCTGAAATAGGGTTGGACGTCGCACTTGCGGCAAGTTTGCTGAAGCAAGAAAGGGTAGTGGCTATTCCGACCGAAACAGTATATGGCCTGGCGGGCAATGCACTGAGTGCCCGGGCGCTGGCCCAGATATACACGGTCAAGAACCGACCTTCGTTCAATCCGTTGATTATGCACAGCAGTGCGCTAGAGCGGCTAGCGCCCTACTTAAAGAATGTACCCGCGTTAGCGCATCAGTTGGCCCATCAGTTCTGGCCTGGCCCGCTCACCCTGTTGCTAGAGAAAACCGCCCTAGTTCCCGATATGGTGACAGCCGGTTCAGCGCGGGTAGCAGTCCGCGTTCCTCGGCATTCGTTGACGCAACAATTGCTGGCAGCGCTAAACTTTCCCCTGGCAGCGCCCAGTGCAAACCCCTCGGGCTACGTGAGCCCAACCACTACTGCCCACGTGGCTGAACAGCTGGGCGAGAAAATTCCCTACATACTGGATGGCGGACCCTGCACGGTGGGCGTAGAGTCTACTATTATAGGTTTTGAAAACGGGCGGGTGGTGGTGTACCGCTGGGGCGGGGTGACGCAGGAGGAACTTCAGCAGTGTGTTGGCGCGGCGACACCCGTAGTCTTTCATACGACCAATGCCGCAACGTTGGCACCGGGTATGCTGGCCAGCCATTATGCGCCTCGGCAGCCGGTGGTCGTTGGAGATCTAGCAGATTTGTTGAATCGCTACCCCGTCGATCAGGTCGGCTTGCTCACCTTCTGCGACACGTATCCTCAAGTGGCCGCGCAGCGTCAGGTAGCACTTTCGCCAAATGCTGATCTGGCCGAGGCAGCCCAGCGATTGTTTGCAGCCTTACGATATCTAGAAAAATTGCCCGTTTCGCATATTCTGGCCGAAACAGTGCCCAATAGAGGGATAGGAAAGGCAATTAACGATCGCTTGCGACGCGCGGCCGCTGACTAGCCCTGAAAAAAATGAGCCGACGACCTTCGCTTCCTAATCCACCAACCGAAAAAATAGTCCAGTGATTTCTACAGCATAGAAACTGGTACGGAGAGCTTCTTCAGTTCTATTCGAATGTGATTCCAAGTTTCGTCAAAAGAAGTGGCGTACGAAACAGTGTGACTTACCCCTTTCGGGTTGATATCGCCATATGCAGTATACTGATCGTCGGTGCGTTGTATTCCAAGTAACTTTTTCATATTAGTTGTGCTTTATTAGTTAATACTTACACAAATATACTAATAAAAATACTAATAGCAATATTTATTACAAGAATATTAATAGTTAACATAAAAATAAATGGTCTTAACTGCCCAGAATTCGGCATTTCGCTGATCTAGCAGAAAATTTCCAATATAAAAGCTTAAAAAACTTACAATGTAGATTTGTGGATGAGAGGACACTACGGTCGATACGCTGCCCGCGCTGCTTTAAATTCAGAACCGTCTTTCCACACAGGAAAGGTTTTTTCGTTACTGAGGCGGTAACCAATAGAGAACAGTAATTCTGCATCTTGCACCATTCCCCCAAACTGCCAAGCTCCCGGAACGTATTCGTCCGATGGCTGGTGATAGTTCTCTCTGATCCACGCATCACTCTGTTCTTTGGTCCACTCCGCCCCCCGGGCTGCTTGTTCGTACTCGCCGCTCGCGTAGAGCGCCGGAACCCCCACCTTGGCAAAACTGAAGTGATCGGACCGGAAGAAGTAGCCTTTTTCGGCGTTGGGATCGGGTTTGATGTAGCGCCCTTGCGCCTCGGCCACTTCCTGGGCGTAGTCATCTAGTTCGGACTGTCCGTAGCCCACCACGGTGAGGTCGTTCATCGCTCCCCGAAACCAGATACCGTCGAGATTAATATTGGCCACCGTATTTTTCAGCGGATATACCGGATTCTGAGCATAGTACTCCGACCCCAGAAGTCCTTGCTCCTCGGCAGTAACGAACAGAAAAGCCACCGAGCGGGCCGGTGAATCTTCCAATTGACTGAATGCACGCGCAATCTCGAGCAGCACCGCAGTGCCGGTGGCATTATCCAGCGCGCCGTTGTAGATAGAGTCGCCGTCGATGGGTTCGCCCACGCCCAGGTGATCCCAGTGGGCGGAATAGATCAAGTACTCATCAGGACGCTCGCTACCCCGACGCTGGGCAATCACGTTGCGTGAGGTGGCCTCTTTGGTGCTTACTTGCATCGATAGATCAATGGTTACGTCCATCGGAATGGGCTGAAAGCCTGCCTCGCGCGCTTGCCCCAAGTAGTTCTTGATCTCCGCCAGCGTAAACAGTTCACGGGCAGCTTCCTGCGAGATCCAGCCCTCCAGCGCGCAGCGCGAGCGGTTGTCGTCTTCTGATCGCAAGTACAAAGCTTTGCCCGCCCAACTGCTTTGCACTACGCCCCAGGGGTACCCCGCCGGGGCGGTGTTGTGCACAATCAGCACGCCTTCGGCTCCCTGCCGGGCGGCTTCCTCGTACTTATAGGTCCACCGCCCGTAGTAGGTCATAGTATTGCCCTTGAAAAAAGTGCTGTCGCTGCCGCCAAAGCCCGGATCATTCACGAGCACCACGGCCATCTTGCCGGTCATATCCACTCCTTCATAGTCGTTCCAGTCGTATTCGGGGGCCACAATGCCGAAGCCACAGAACACCAGCTCCGAATGCTCAATATCAATCCGGTCGGTGACGCGGCGGGTGAGGGCCACGTAGTCTTTTCGGTAGCGAAGCGTGCGTTGTTCGTTACTATACTGCACGATCATCGTTGAGTCCGGCACCGCATCGATTTCAACCAAAGGCACCTCCTGAAAATAACTATCACCATTACCGGGTTCTAATCCCATAGCAGTGAGTTCGCTTTGTAAATACGCCACGGTTTTCTCTTCCCCCTCGGTGAAAGGCATTCGGCCCAGAAACTCATCCGAAGCCAACCGCTCGATGTGTTTCTGTATCTGAGTAGAATCTATGGTGCCTACTGATTGATGCTGGTCGGGAGAGGTTGTTTGACAAGCATAAACCACGGCGAGTATTCCGCAAAGGGTAAGAGCTAGTTTGTTCATTCGTAGAGGTAGATTTGGTGCGCCGCCAGGTTTATTAAAATAATTTAATCGTATAGTAAAATAGTATACAGACTTAAGTGATAACCGGAGAAGTTTCTTACACCTGATAGATAACCGCTTATTCAGCACGACAATATACGGGGATGTGCGCATGAATTGCATTAGGTTACGCCAATAAACTTCATTCTATGAGAACCTACATTTACTGTGTTATATGGATTTTCTTAAGCAGTTTTAGTCTCGCTTACGATTATTTTCCTGGCGCATCACCTGACGTCGATTTAACCGATGCGGATCCGGCGTATCTTCCCCAAGGATTTTATGTGGTGATCGGAGTTTTTGCTGATCAGGACAATGCCGATGGTTTTTCTCAATATGCGCAAGCGCAGGGCTTGTCAGCGCAGTTTGCGTTCCACCCACCGCGGGGCTACTACTACGTGTATATCTTTGCCGCCGATTCGGCAGCGCCGGTAGTAGAACAATGCTTACAGCTGCGAAGTAGCACTGAGTTTGCCGATGCCTGGGTGTTCAGCACCTACCAAGCCCAACCAACGATAACGCGTGGAAACGATAGATCGCCGGAGGTGGCCGATTTAGAAGAAACTATACCCGAAGCGCCTTCCCTGGAAAGAGGACCGGGTTATGCCGTATACTTTGAAACCCTCGGTAGGCGGGATAAGCCCGTGACAGCTATGGTGAAGGTGGTGGACGGAGTGCGTGCCCAGGAAATCACCAATTGTCAGGCCAATCGGCCCGAAGTGCTCGAGCACGCCCGCCTGCTGTCAGACCGGGTGCAGCTTATTCCCCACTCCATGGGGTATCGTAAAGCCACCTTCGACTTATCCCTGACCGAACCGGTCAACGACAGCACCGCCTCGTACGTATCGGTCGGTAAAGATAGTGTCATTCATGTGACAATGCCGCTGGAGAAACTGAAAAAGGGCGACATTCAAGTGATGTATA
Source organism: uncultured Cytophagales bacterium (assembly GCA_963761785.1). Lineage (GTDB taxonomy): Bacteria > Bacteroidota > Bacteroidia > Cytophagales > Cyclobacteriaceae > Tunicatimonas. The sequence continues at coordinate 1,191,216 of CAVXII010000004.1, read as the reverse complement.
ATACGTATTTCTACGGCAATGCTTCGGTGATGCGTGAACAGTCGCGCTACGAATTGGAGGAGATGCAACGTTACTTGGAAGACAATCCCGAGGTGCGGGTGAAGCTACACGGACATACCAATGGCAACTCCCGCGGAGTGACTTACTTATACGTTGAGGAGCACGGCAATTTCTTTAACCTGCGGCGTAGCGACGATTACCTGAAGCGGGGCATCGGAGCCAAGAAGCTTTCGGAAATGCGCGCCGAAACCATTCGGCAGTACCTGATCAAGCAGGGTATTGATGAAGACCGCATTGAGACCGAGGGCTGGGGCGGGTCAAAGATGCTACACGATGCTAAGTCCCCACTGGCCCGGCAGAACATTCGGGTGGAGATGGAAGTGCTGAGTGAGTAGTTTTTGACATCAATTGCTGCTTTTTACTCCAGTTGCTGGAGCAAAACGCTCCAACCGGTGCAGGGGTTAAACAACTCGTAGCCGAACTCTCCGGTTTGAATAAAGCGCGATTGTCCTCCGTCAGTTAAGTTATTAAGATAGGTATCCAAGGCAGTAGTATTTAGCGTAGTGGTGGTATCGCCATTGGCAATTGTATAGTCAGGAGAAAAATCAAACGCAACCTGATTGCCTTCGTAGCTTGGGATAAACTCTTTAACCGGAATGGTGAATGCGCCATCCGGTAATTGGAGGAGATAACCCATGGCATAATACGTTCTCTGCTCGTTCTGAATATGGTATATTACGAAGTTAACTGCCCCCCCGGTCGCATCAAATATTTGTTGCCCCACGGAAACCCCTTTGTCGTATACACCTCCTATATTGGCCACAAATATCTCTGAAAGACCTTGAAGGCGCGCCCCACCTGGTTCCGAAAGTATGGGGAATAGTCCGACAGGTTCGCCCGATTCGGGGATGATACCCTGATACTGTTGAATGGCTACGGGCTCATTGCATTTATCAATAGTTCCAGCATCCGTTAACGCGCGCAGTTCTACTGAAGCTATATTAACGTTCGTACCGAAGTACGTATTTGACAGAGGATCGTCCAGGATAATCAAGTTTCCTTCAGCTCTATAACCAGTAGAAAAGTCTATTTGCTGCGGATTTTCTCCTGACAATGGGGCTGCATAAGTAAAGGTAACTCAACGTAAAAAAGTATTTAGCGAAAGGTACAGTGACAGATCACGGTCAAGGTAACTAAGTCGATATACTGGCGAGACTACCCCCAGCGTTGAAGAAAGCGTTTCCAGATCGGCGTTAAGCGCTCGCCCCAGCAACTGCTCGGCATTGTCCGGCGCGGGTTCTAGCACCACAATGGTGGAGGAGGTAAACGACAGATCGGTTTTGCTGGTAAAGACCAGTTCGCCATTGGGGGTTTCGTTCACGTAGACAAACTCATATTCAGCCTCAAAAGTGGCCTGGTTTTGCTCGAATAGGTAACTGAAAAACGAATAACTTTCAAAGATTAGCTCCAAACCTAGCGAGTTGTCTACCCGGTAAGTGTTTGCCTGATCATAAAACTCGTTGTCGTTCGCCCCGAAATCAGTGCGAATTCTTAATCCTCCGTCCGCATCGAAGTTGAGCAGCACGTTGTAGGCTCCCGACTCAGACACGGGTTGGTAACGCACAATCCATCCGTTGGCGGGAGCAGTCAGTTTCTGTTGGAGGTCGGCCCTTGCTTCGGCCACCCGTTCGTCGGCGGTTTTGTCAAAGATAAGTTCTTCGTCATTATTGCCGCAGGAGCTAGTGATCGTCCAAAGGGCTAAGCTGATCAGAAATAAGCGGTTTGTTCTCATCTTCACTATAATCTTTCTTGAATACGCGCCCGCAATTGCAGCAAATCAACTCCAACGTTGCGCTCGTAGTGTTCTAAAATAGCGTTGTACTTCGAGCGGATCAGGGCTCGCCCCTCATTGCGGTCTAAGCAATCGTCGTTCGCACAGGGTTCTTCGTTAATGTACTGGTTGAAGAAGTCCGGTTCGTAAAGCATAAAAGCTACCAATTCAGCAAAATCCTCATTGACATCGCTGGTGCCGTAGGGCGACACAAAACCGCGGCGCAGTGCTTGGTCGTCATTTAGCGTAAACCACGAACCGGGCGAGGTATATCCCTGAGGGGAAATTTCCTGGTAGCCGGGGGGCAGGTCGAAACGCTGGTGCATGATGTGAGCGTACTCATGATAGATGGTGCCTAACTGACGAAATACCCACTCCTGATCGGTTTCATCCACCGAGTTAATATCAGTAAGGGTGATACGCGCCCCCGCGTCAGCGGTTCCTAACACTACAGTGCCATCGTTGCTACGGTAGATAAACGAACCGATCAGCACCACTTCGGCAGGTACAGTACTGGTAAAGTAAGCCTCCCCATTGGGTATTTCCTTATAAGGTTCGATCCAGTACTTAGTCAGAAAATTTAGGGTAGGAACCACCAGATCACGGCGGGGCGGAGTCACCCGATTATTCGGGTCCACGTAGCGGTCGGTGTAGCGATAGCGCACCGCCACTCCATAAGGATCAGTGAAGTTTTCTCGAATAAATATATCGAGTGGATCAGTGGATAGCTCTACCTGCCGCACGGGGGCGTCCACCGCGTCGTCTCCACCACAAGCCAGCAGCAGCAGCAGCGGAATAAGATAAAGGGAACGTAATATTTTCATCTATCGGGGATTGGGGCGAAGCTTGCCAATATCCTGAGCGGCCTCGGGGATTTGTAATACTTTTCGGTTATCTTCTTGTTCTAGAGTGATGGTGGTGCCATCCGGAAACGCGTGTTCTACTTGAAAGCCATACCGCTTGATATCGAACCAGCGAAGACCTTCGTGAATAAATTCTTTGGGGCGCTCGTACGATATAATATAGTCCAATACAAGGTTCCGAATGCTCGCTCCAACTGGTGAGCCATAGAAACGATTAATTGCCTCGGGCGTTAATTCTACTGATTCCTCAAAGCGATTGTCAGCCAAAACTTGTAGGTCAGCAATAGCTTCATCAACCAGTCCCAACAGCGCGTAGCTTTCGGCCCGGTTCAACAACACCTCTTCGCCGCGGAAGGCCATAGAGATTGTATAAGGAAAGCCCACGTTTGAGGTGAGACTGGTGCGCTGGAAAAGCGACTCAAATTTAGCTACTAGAATACCATCCTCCCCAATGCGAAAGGCCGGATCGGCCCGCAGGTCGGTGACCCCGAACGGATTGGTGTCGAAAAGTCGCCGATACTGAACGCTTTCGGGGTAAAACCCAATATTGCTGTAGATGAATGTTTCCTGGCGAATCAACAGTAGATTACTCGGATCGTTGGGTGAGGTATAAAGACGAATGTAATCGTCGGTATTGATGCGCCGCTGCAACAGATCGGGAATATCTTTGATGTAATTGCTAGGATCGGCTCCTAGCAATTCACTGCTGTAGCGAATGCTAGCCTCAATGTCCTCCCGGCTGCTATTCCGCCACAAATAAAATCGCGAAGCGAAGGCCAGCGCCGATTCGCGGGTGAAGTGATACTTGCCGGAATTAGCGTAGAACGAACCGTTCACTAATTCTAGTCCGGCTAGCATATCAGCTTCCACCAGTTCGTAGACCCGTTCTACGGTGGCACGGCGGTAGGTTTTGATGAACTCGGTTTCGGGTTCGGTCACGTAGGGCACTCCCAGGTCGCTACCGGCGGTGTTGGAGTCATAATGTTTAGCGAACAGATTCACCAGCATAAAGTGACCGTAGGCTCGGGCCAGCAGGGCTTCCCCCTTCACCGCCCGGCGGCGGGCTTCCTCACCCGGGAGCTGGTCCACTACTGCCAGCACCTCATTGGCATGCGCTATGGCGTTGTAGGTGGAGTTCCAGTAGAATTCCGGTGTATCTTGGTCGGTCGGATCGGCCCCCACCTCTTCCCAGCCGTATATCCGCAGTTCGTTCTGCCGCTTGCGCGTACCTTGCGTATAGCTCACCTGGTCGCCCATCCATTCGGTGAAGTAGTACGAAGCCTCAGAATAGGCATTGGTGAGCAGTTGGGCCGCTTTGTTGAGGTTATTAAGGTCCACCCGGTTGTCAGGGGTTTCTTCCAGATAACGATCACAGGAGGTGAACGATAATAAGCATCCAATGATAAAAATGTGAATAGTCCACAGTCGACAGTCGACTGTTTGTTTTCGGCAGTAGACGACAGGCTGCCGACCATGGACTGTCGACTGTCGACTATTGACCGTTGGCTGTTGATTACTTTCCATCTTTCTCATTTCGTATCTCATATTTTTTAAAACCCAACGTTGAGCGAAACGGTGAGCTGCTGGGGCTGGGGCAACGACACTCCGCCTGAGGAGAAAAACTCTGGGTCTTGTCCGTTGAGTCGCTCATCCGAATAGAGCAGCAGCAAGTTCTGCCCGGCCACTGACACCCGCGCGCTTCTGGCACCAATGCGCTCGACCCAACGGTTAGGTAAGGTATAGTTTACCTGGATATTCTTGAGCCGCACGTGGTCGCCGTCGGCGATACGCACCGTGCTGCGGTTGTATAGATTATACGGGTTAGCTCCTTCAAAGCGGTCGGTACCAGGATTATTGCCCGTGAAGCGCACGTCCAGAATCACCGGAATGTCCGTGATCTCTTCGTCGCCCGGCACCACCCAACGGTTGATAAATTCCTGAGAGAAAGAGTTGAAGTCGGTATACGAAGCGCGGAAAGCGTCATCGAGCCGAATTTTGTAGCCAAACTTATAGGTCAACAGCACATTAAGTGTAAAATTCTTGTAGGTAAAGGTGTTGGTTAATCCTCCGCCGCCCTGTGGCTCGCCCGGACCTTCGTATTTTAGTATTTCTCGCAGTTGGTCTCGTTCCTGAAGGTCGTAGGCAAACACCCGCTCGCCGGTGGCATCAAAGAAGGTAGGAATACCAATCTCATTGAGCCCAGCGAACTGCGCTGAGAAGATCGACCGACGGGGCCCTCCCAATACCGCTACTCCCTCGGGCTTGAGTGCATCGGCCAGAATCGGGTCGAAATCCAGTCTTGTGATTTCCGCGTAGGTGTAGCCGATGTTGGCACTGGTGGTCCAGCTAAAATTGGGAGTATAGATGTTAAGCGTACTTAGCGATACCTCGAACCCCTCGGACGCCATGTCGGCGTAGTTGCCTTGCTTATAGCCCCCTTCGTCGTCGGTTGATTCCGAACGCCCCGAGCCGCCCACGCCGCTGGTCTGCAAGCGCCCAATCAGATCGAACGAATTGCGCTGGTAGTAGTCTACTGTTCCGGAAACACGATCTTTCAGAATGCTAAAATCTATTCCCACATTAAACTCCTTAAGCTTTTCCCAGGTCAGATTTTGATTGGCCAAATCGCTAACGAACAAAAACGATTCGGTATCGGTGGGGCGCAGCGTGATATCAGGACGCAGGTTGAGCAACGCGCTCACGTTGGGGCCCAAGTTAGCCGACAGCCCGTAGGTAGCCCGTAGTTTCAGGGAGTTGATCAACGGCACGTTAAAAAACGATTCGTTGGTTACGTTCCAGGCACCGCTCACGTTCCAGGTAGGTAGGTAGCGGGCAGCGCGGCTTTCACCCAGGCGGTTGGAACCGTCGTAGCGCACCGTACCGTTCACGATATACTTTTCCTGAAAGGCATACCCTGCGTTCAGGAAGAAACCGGCAAAGCGCTCTCGGTCTTCTGACAACTCATACAGTTCAATGCCTTGGCTATTTAGAAAGTCAACGATGTTGGGGTCGGTATTGACGATACCGCCACTCTCATACACCACCCCGATGCCGCTGGCAGCACGTTGGGTGCGGTCCGCAAACTTGATTTCCTGCCCGAGTAAAACATTTACATCATGGTTCTTTCCAAACTTCTTCGACCAGTTCAGGTCGTTTCTGATGTAGAAATACTCAAGGGTACTCTCGTCCAAATAGTTGAATCCGCCCTCAGGCAGCACAATTTTGGGTAACGCGCCCGGATCATCGGGATCATTAAACAGCAGGGGGTTATCCTGGCGGATGAACTGCGTTTGCGCGGCGCGGTAAGCTTCAGCTTGGTTTGAGCGTTCGTGGATCACATGCTCCTGGTTGGTGGCAGCGTAGCGCCCCTGCGCGGTGCTGCGCAGCGTAAGGTTATCGGTGAGGTCGGCCGTGATGATCGCCTGGGCCGAAATGTCGGCCACCCGAATGTCAATGTAGTTCAGATCGAGTTCTTCCAGAATATTGAACGGGGCGTAATTGCGGCGAAAGAACTCCAAGCTACCGTCGGGGTTATAAGGCCGAATAGAGCGACTGGTATTCAGGGCGTAACTGAACGGGTTGATGTCAAAATCACGCTTGTACTCGCCACTGATAGGGTCGAAATCGCGGTCGGTGGTGCCGGGCAAGCGCTGGCGGCGGTAGCTGGCGGTTATCTTCGTGTCGAGCGTGAAGCGGTCGGAGAAGAAAAAGGTGTTGCGCACGTTACCCGCGTAGCGGCTCACCCCGTCGGCAATGGTTTGTCCGTTGTCGTTCAGATAACTCAGCGAGTAATAGCTGTTGTAGTTCTCATTGCCCGCCGTCAGGCTCACCGAGTGTTGTTGTTGCAGCGAGAAGTCGCGGTACAGCACGTCGAACCAGTCGGTATTGGCATTTTCGTACTGATTCAAAAATTCTTCGTTCAAAGTGCCATTGGGGCCCCAGTTGATTTGTTTTTCGTTGAGTTGGTTAAACATCTTGCCCAATACTCCGAAATTCTCGGCCCGCACGGCGGTAGTGACATCTACCAATCCCTTTTCGTACAACTCTCGGTAAATTGACAACTCATTGCGCGAGTCTAAAATATCGAAGTTGTTATAGGTAGGGCGCAGGCTGGTGCTGAAGTTACCAGCGTAGTTAACGCGCAGCTGGCCACTCTTGCCCCGCTTAGTAGTAATCACGATCACTCCATTTTTGGCTCGGGTGCCGTATAAGGCAGTAGCCGAAGCATCGCGTAGCACCTGAAAGCTAGCAATATCATCGGGATTAAGGCCCGCAATAGAAGAAGAGAGTACGGTGTTGGGATCTCCCGTCACGATGTCGTCAGCATCAACTTGCGTGAGATCTTCCAGAATTACGCCGTCTACTACATACAACGGTTGGTTGTCGCCATTGATGGAGGTGTTACCGCGGATGCGGATACGGGGAGCGGTGCCAAAGGTACCCGAGATGTTATCGACGCTCACTCCGGCCACCTGCCCCTCCAGCATACGGCTGGCGTTGACCATGCCGGGCTGACGGATGTTTTCCATCTCTACCATCGCAGCCGCTCCGGTAAAGAGCTTACGCTCTACCTCCTGGAAGCCGGTCACCACCACCTCGCCCAGCTCCTGTACGTCTTCGCGCAGCTCGATGTCGAAGGTGCTCTGGTTGCCCACGGTGGCCTCCAGGGGCTGATAGCCGATGAAGGAGAAAATGAGCGTGTCGCGCCCTGCGGGCAAGGAGAGCTGATAGTTGCCATCGATGTCAGTGATGGTGCCCCGACCGGTCCCTTTGAGCGTCACGTTTACGCCGGGTAGCTCGGTATTGTCCTTGGCGGAGGTGATTTTGCCGCGGATAAGGCGGTCTTGGGCGAAAGAGGTGCTCCACCCCAGCAGACAGAGCGACAGTAGTAAAGTTCTAGTCAAGTTACTTGTGGTATAATAATGAATAGCTCCGGTTTACAGAGCCTCTATCTTCTCTTTGGATAACCCGGTGGTTTCGGCGATGATGTCTACGGATAAGTTCTTTTTCTTCATAGCACGGGCAATTGTCAATCGTTCCTCTTCCTTTCCAATCTCTTTACCCATCTCTCTGCCGGTTTCTACCGCACTCTCCATCACCGCATGGTTATCCCAGTAGACTTTTTGACTTTCCTCGTAAGCAGTCATCTCTTGTTTAGTTAAATTGGCTACTGCTTCATAGGCATTCAGGCACCCTTAACTTAGCTTTCAAATCTTCATTATCAGTAAGCGTCATACAGCGTATCCTTTTGGTCGTACCCCTTACTATAGTGCACCTCATCCGACGAAGGCGGCGCAGCCTCAGCCTCATACGACAAAACTACCCGCACTTTCTTGCCCCGCAGTGTGTCTTTGGCGTTGGCCGGAACGCTAATTTTTCCGGTATCGTCTACCATCACTTCAAACTCTATGGATTCCATACGCTGCACATTCGTGGTCGTCAGTTTTTCCTAATACGCTAAAGTAGAAAGCGTATTGCCACGGCTCACTATTATTATTGGTTAGCCGCAGCAATACGCGTTCAGTGACAGGGCGGTTAGGTTGTATCATTCAGGAAGCAGCAGTTCGTCGATCGCGTGGATTACTCCTACTTCAGTTAGTGTTTCCACCCCAGTGAGATCGCCGAAAAATACGTATGAATTCAAAAATACGAACGTAGCATCAGCACTAGCTTCGTTGTTATCGCTCAAAGTGGCCCTTCCCTCACTGATTGTCAGATTAAAACTCCCCCCCAATGTAGTAATTTCTCCAGCCTCTAAGTCGGAAGAAAAAGATACGCCCTCTACAACATGGTTGTTCAAGATACTGGTCAGCAGCGCATTGTCAATCCGCGCAGCGCTATCTACCGAGGCGGTTAGTCCGGCTCGAATAAAGGCCGAATCAGTAGGGGCAAAAATGGTTTTCTCGCCGGTTAATTCCAATCCGGTTTGCGATAGGGCAGCCTGGAAGATACTGAAACTCCGTCCGGTTGTTTCTGCCATTGTGCCCAGTGCTCTCTCAACACTCAGCGGAGGTTCAATCACATCGCCAGGTCCATTAAATAATAGCACCTGTCCGTTATCAACCCTTGCTCCCACGTTCACCACGGCCTGTCCGTTAACGAAGATCGCGTTTTGTCCGGCTACCGAAAGGTACAGGGGCACGCCAGCGATGTTGTTTACTTTGCGCGGCGGATTAGCCACGTCAATAATGACTTCAATAACATGGTTAGCCCCAAAGAACTGAACGCCTTCATCCAGGTTATTATCAATCAGAAAGTTCTGAATAGGCGAAATTATCGTCCAGTTACGAGCTTCGTCGGCCAGAAGGGTCTTCAGTTGCCCTGCCTCCAATACGCTATTCATCAATCCTACCTCAGGTAAGATATTCATCAAACCGGCCACCGTGCCAAAGTCAGAAGCTGCCTCCTGGATGGATGGAGGAAGCAACACTTCGTCAATAACATGAACTACTCCATTAGAGGCGTAGAGCGCTTCCGGAGAGACAATACTGGTTTTCGGTTGCACCGCTACCGCCGCATTGATCCGCACACTATCCGTGGTCGTGAACGTGAGCGGCTGCTGAGACAGAGTAACCACACTGCTGTCTAGCTGCCCAATCTGTAGCGTTTGGTTGGGCACGATATGATAGGACAGAATACTAGAAAGCGCACCTGGATCTAGAAAACCGAGTTCGGAGACACCAATGGTGCTTAGCAGACGCTGAAAAGCAGCGTCGTTCGGGGCGAGTAAGGTATATTCTCCGCTGCCTAGTTGCGTTTTCAGTCCAGAAAAACCATCACTACTTAAAATAGTGTTAAGCACCGTGAGTCCCTCCGTTTCCGCCACGAGTTCGGCCACGGTTTTGTCGCCAATGGGCGGGCCACTGGTTTCATCATCGTCGCCACAGGCGGTGAAAAGCAGTGCAAGAGGAAAAAGGAGTGCGAATAAGAAAAGCTGTTTCATAGATATAAGTGCATGGGTAAGATAAATGATACGAAAGAACAATATACGACATTTCCACGATTTCAGATACCCTGGCATCTATTCGCCTCAGTTTCTAACGAATAACGTTCTGTTTTGTCGGCTTCCCGCTATGCTTCTCGAGGGTTTAGCCTGGTTCTCCTCTGGTGGTACTAACGCCGAACGATTTTCGCATAGTTTTGCTTACTACGAAAGACTAATTCGCTGAAAGACATTGATTAATAAGCTGCTTTTTGCCCTTCTGACTATCCCATCTTCACCCATGCGATTATCTATTCCGTTGCTTCTGATACTACTCATGACCGCTTGCGCGCACCCTTCATCCGACACCAGTTCTTTGGATGATCCGTTGAGCTCCCGCGATTCGCTGCACCGGGCGCTCGTCCGGATTATGTCTCTTCCCGAAGACACTTTTAATACCAGCCAGTATGAAGTGCTGAGCGAAGAGGAAGCGGATACTTACACCCGCACCCGGCTTTCGTACCACGTCAGAGAAGATGAGTACGCCGCGGCTTATCTGCTCAAACCTAAAGCCGTGGTGCCTCCCTATCCCGTCATGATCTGCTTGCAGGGCCATTCGCCCGGCATGTATATCTCTATCGGCGAGGTCCGCAGCGAACAAGATAAACGATTGATCGCGGGCGGGATTTGCCACCGCACAAAAGTTCTACGAGCAGCACCAGGCGGCAGGTAATATCACCCTGTTGGAAGGCAATGGGGGGCACCGGTTTTATCCCGACCTCGTCTGGCCCGCTATTAATCAATTTAAAGATGCTTATCACCGACATTATGAAGCAAAAGCAACTTTTTAACGCGCTGATCGCCAGCACCTTTGCTTTGTTGACCTGCTGTCAGGGTCGTTATCAAAACGAGGCCACGCAAAATCTGACCCAGCCCGAACGGGTGCGCTATCAGCAGTATATGGTGCAGGGGCAGGTGCTTTACCGCGCCCACTGTAGCAACTGCCACCAGGAAGACGGCACCGGGCTGCGCCGCCTCATTCCGCCGCTGGCGCAGTCCGACTATCTGCTGGCCGACGTTGACCGTACCCTGTGCTTGATCAAGAATGGCATACAGGGCCCTATTGTAGTGAACGGAGAATCGTATAACCAGATGATGCCCGCCAACGAATCGCTGCGCAACATCGAGATCGCCCAGATCGCTACCTATATTTACAACCAGTGGGGGCACGCCGAAGGCTTTGTTCCTACCACCCGCGTGGCCGATGCACTGGACCGATGTGCGGCCCCCTAGGTGGGTTTTCTGTTTCTTTTCTTATATTACATCTACCCGGAAACTACGCGATTGCGTTGTAAATAGTCGTCCCTGATAAGCGGCAAGTACAGTCTTAACTATTTGACAGTCAGTTCATTGGGTCAATATTTTTTACTTGGTTTGCTTCCGAAGCTGCCAGGAAAACAGTAAATTGACCAAAAACCTGGGAGAAAATGCTTGGAAAAACCACACACACCGACCAATTGGACGTTTTCCGCCCCCGCCTCAGCACGTTGCTTTCCGACCGGCACGAGCTTGTCCGGCTCGCCGAAGAAGTGGACTGGGCTTGGATAGAAGGGCAACTGAAAGGCTATTATGCCGAACAAGGTCGCCCGTCGGTGCCTATCCGTACGATGGTTGGTATGCTCTTGCTCAAGCACCTGTTCAACGAGAGCGACGAAACGGTGCTGGATCGCTGGGCAGAGAATCCTTACTGGCAATACTTCACCGGCGAGCAGTTCTTCCGGCACCGCCCTCCCTTTGACAGTACGGATTTTCCCAAGTTCCGGCGGCGTGTTGGGGAAGAGGGCATGGAAAAGGTGCTGGCCCTGACCGTGAAGTTGCACCCAGGGGCAGAGAAAGAAAAAGAGGTACAGATTGACCCCACGGTGCAGGAAAAGGCGATCACATATCCCACGGACACCAAGCTGCACAAGAAGATAATCGAGAAGTGTCGGGCCATTGCCGGGCGGGAGGGCATCCAACTGCGGCAGTCCTACAAACGTACTTTGAAGGCCTTGATGCTGGCCCAGCGCAAAGGCAACCATCCCAAGCGCAGGAAGAAGGCCAACGCCGCCCGCCGCAAGATCAGGACGATCGCTGGCCGCTTAGTGCGGGAACTAAACCGTAAGTTGCCCGCCCCTGTCAAGCAGTTTTATGAAGAACAACTCTCCCTGTTTCAAAGGGTGTTAAACCAGCAACGGCACGACAAGGATAAAGTCTATTCACTGCATGCCCCGGAAGTGTATTGCATGGCCAAGGGCAAAGAACATAAACCTTATGAATTTGGCAGCAAAGTGTCTTTGGTGCGGGGGGCTTCCACCGGGGTGGTCACGGCCATTAAGAACTTCACTGAAAATGTGTACGATGGCCATACGCTGGAACCGGCCTTGGCACAGAGCGAGAGGATACGGGCGGCACTGGGCGGCAATCGCCCCCAAACAGCGGTCGTGGATCGGGGATGCAAAGGAAGAAAACAGATCAACGGCACTGAAATCTGTATCCCTTCTGCCCCGGCCAAGGAGGCCACAACTTACCAGAAACGCAAGGCCAGAAAACGGTTTAGGCAACGGGCGGGCATTGAACCTACCATAGGCCATATCAAACATGACCATCGTATGATCCGTAACTTTTTGAGAGGAACTGTGGGCGACGCGGTCAATGCATTGCTGGCCGCCAGCGCGTTCAATCTCAAGAAACGGTATAATCAGATCAGAAAGACGCTCAAAGGAAAAACCCGTTTGGTCTTCGATCTATTCTATCGCTGGCTCGGTAGAAGGCTAAGCCAACAACCAACGCTATCAATACGAATTTGACCCTTTTTCAGGGACGACTAAATAGAGCGTTTCTTCCCTTGTTTAACGAGCAGTAGCGAGCGCAAATAATATTATTGGTTTACTAAGAATATCTTACGCGGCGGGTTACTTTTTGGCGTTGAATAGTATACACTAAGTAGGCTTAGGGCCATGAAAGACAGCGTTGTTATAGAAAAAATTAGCCGAGGCGATGAAAAAGCCCTGGAGTACTTGTACCGCAAGCACTACCGAATGATGACCAACGCAATCATGAAAAACAATGGCACTGAGCAAGAGGCCAAGGATATTTACCAAGATGCGCTGATTGTGTTCTGGCAGAAAGTCACGAGCCACCAGCTCACTTTAACCTCGAAGATTAGTACGTATTTATATAGTGTGTGCCTGAACCTATGGCGAAAGGAGTTGGACCGCAAGAGCCGATTGTCGTACGAAGCGCACGATCAGCCAGAGTACCTGAACGACGAAGCCGAAGAGCGAAAGGCTATTATCCACGCTTGTATCAACCAGCTTGGTGATACCTGCCGGAAGATTCTGACCTACTACTACTTCGATGACTTGTCTATGCAAGACATTGCTAACAAACTGGGGTTTGCCACCACCGAAACGGCAAAAACGAAGAAGTACAAGTGCAAGAAGCGATTAGACAACCTAGTGAAGTCCACGTACTCGGCCAGTGATTTTTTAGATTGAACCGTATGAACCAAGACCTTACGTATACCATTGACCGCTATCTGAAAGGGCAACTTTCGGATGATGAGCGGCGTGCTTTAGAAGAAAAAATGCAGCAGGACCCACTGCTGGAGCAGGAGGTGAGTTGGCAAAAGGACATTTATCACGCCTTGGGAGACACGCGCCGCGCTGCCCTAAAAAATAGGCTGGATAATGTTGTTGTTCATCCAACCTCTCGTTTTCTCGGTCCCCGGTGGTTGGCCGCCGCGGCGGTGGGCGCGCTGCTGCTGGTAGGCACTTACTATTTTAGGGCCTCCGAGGAACCGATGCTGGCCGCTGCCCCTCAGAAAGTGGAGGCGCCGCTCACGTATCCGGAAGCGTACACGCGGCAACAGGTTCCGCAACGCAGTGCTCCGGCTCCCGTTGCTCTGGTTGTTGTCCCTGCAAAAGATTCTCCCGCAGGAAGCAAAGAGCCCCGTATATCTTCCACCATTCCGCCACAGGTACAGCCCACAGTGGTTCGTCCCCAGGTGGTGAGTCAGTTTACCGAAGATGATGCGGCCGTTGACCACAACGACTTTGAGGCCCCGGAGAAATCAACGCTACAGGAGAACACCTATCAGAAAGAGAATGTAACCATCGAGGCGCGGTCAGACAGCCGGTATAATTTTCACTATCAGTTCTTTGATAACAAGCTCTACTTGCACGGCAACTTCGATTTAACGCCCTACAAAATTATCGCGCTGAATACCGAAAATAGCAAGAACCTCTTTCTGGAATTCGACGGTGCCTACTACCGAATCAGTGAGCACAAAACAGCGGTTCCGTTGGTAGAAATTGAAGACCCGGCCCTGGTAGAAAACCTGAAAACTATGGGCAGCATAAATTAGCTATCTTTCTAACGTTCAGCAGTTTGCATAACAAACTATCTTGTCCCAATTGGTGTTGATAGCGTATGCAAGAACGAATCCAAGAAAAGCTTTCGGTGCTGGCCGACGCGGCCAAGTACGACGTGAGTTGCTCTTCCAGCGGTAGCAATCGTAAGAACACCAAAGACGGACTCGGAAACTCAAAAGGGATGGGTATCTGCCACACCTACACCCAGGACGGCCGCTGCGTTTCCCTCCTCAAAATCCTCCTTACCAACCACTGCATCTTCGACTGTGCCTACTGCGTGAGTCGGCGCTCGAACGATGTGAAGCGGGCTGCCTTCACGGTGCAGGAGGTAGTTGATCTTACCATCAACTTCTATAAGCGCAACTACATTGAAGGACTGTTTCTGAGCTCGGGCATTTTTAAGAACGCTGACTACACGATGGAACGGTTGGTGCGCATTGCTAAAAAGCTCCGCACCGAGCACAAATTCAACGGCTACATTCATCTGAAAGCTATTCCCGGAGCAAGCGACGAGCTCATCCACGAAGCGGGCCTGTACGCCGATCGGCTGAGCGTTAATCTGGAGATTCCTTCGGAAGAAAGTCTCAAGAAAGTGGCTCCCGAGAAGGACTACGCTTCGGCCTACCAGCCCATGAACTTTCTGACCAAGTCGATCAGTGGCTATCAGGAAGAGAAAAAACTGATTCGTTCGGCACCGACCTTTGCGCCCGGTGGACAAAGTACCCAACTGGTGGTTGGAGCCACCCCTGAAAACGATCACCGTATCCTGAAGCTAGCTGACAGCCTGTACCAGCAGCAGCAACTGCGCCGGGTATACTACTCGGGCTACGTGCCCATCAGTAACGATAGCCGTCTGCCAGTGCTCACCGCCCCGCCCCTGATTCGCGAAAACCGACTCTACCAAGCCGACTGGCTCATGCGCAGCTACGGCTTTTCGGTAGATGAGTTGGTGGACGAGCAACATCCGGATTTAGATACCGAGGTAGACCCTAAGTTAGGCTATGCCCTGCGACACCCCGAATTGTTTCCAATCGACGTGAACACCGCTCCCTACGAACTTATCCTTCGTATTCCGGGCATCGGCGTGAAATCCGCGAAAAAAATGGTGGCCGCTCGCCGGTTCGGCAAGCTGCGGCCCGAGCATTTGCAAAAGATTGGGGTGGTATGGAAGCGCGCGCGCTACTTTCTCACTACCGCCGACGCCGACTTCCGCTGGCTCAACTTTGATCCGATTAACCTGAAACAACGTATCCTGAGTGAACGGAAGCCTCGGCAGCAGCAAGCGCAACTCAACCTGTTTGGGGCGTGACCTACACCTACGACGGATCGTACGAGGGGCTCTTATCAGTGATCTTCGAAACCTATCGTCTGGGTCAACCCGCCGACAGCATTTCCGAAGAGGGCGTTGCCCAACCCCAACTTTTTAGCAGTCCGCTCCACGTAGTCGCCAATCCGGCCCACGCCAAGCGCGTATTGCGCGGAGTGGCGAAGCGCACCAATCCTGATGTGATCCGCATTATGTATCACTGCTTTTTGTCCGAACAACCGGATATTGAAATGCTGTTGTACCGATTCGTTCGGCTGGCGATGGCGAGTGAAGAGAGCGTCTTGGAGAACTTTCGCGAAACAGTGGTCCTGCGGCTGCACCGCATTGAGCGACAGATACACCGCGAGGTGCACCGCATGCACGCTTTTGTGCGCTTTCAAGAAACCCACGACGGGTTGTACGCGGCCCTGATTACACCCGACTTCAACGTGCTGCCGCTGCTGGGCACGCACTTCAAGGCGCGCTACCCTGCCTTCCGGTGGCTGATCTACGACACGCGGCGGCGCTACGGACTTTATTATGAGAACCACGCTACGCGCTTTATCACGCTCGACGCGAGCCCGCAGCAGCTATCGGAGGCCCTGCTCACCGCGGCCGAAACGGACTACCAGGAACTGTGGCAGACGTACTTCACTAGCGTTGACATCCCCGAGCGGCGCAACATGAAGCTGCATTTGCAGCACGTACCCCGACGCTACTGGAAATATCTGGTTGAAAAACAGAACTTTTAAACAACAAACCGGCCTTATAACGTTGACATACTAAAGAGTACTTAGTACCTTGTCCGCACTACCCAACTTAGATCAGTTATGAAAAAGATTTTGTACTCCGGTACTCTTCTATTCGCTACGGCCTGTTTGCTAGGCAGTTGCTCCTACAAAACCTGTCCGGCTTACTCCAGTTCCGCACCCTCCAAGCCTTATTATTCGCAGCAAACTGTCCCGACTCCAGCACCAGTTGCTAGCCAGGAAGCTCGATAACCAATCCCGCTGCCGCTAGGTCTTCCCAGAATCGGGGGTACGATTTGTTCACTACCTCCGGGTCCTCGATGGTCACGGTGGTTTTTACAGCCAAGGGCGCAAACGCCATTGCCATGCGGTGGTCTTCGTAGGTAGCAAACTCCAACTTCCGTCCGGTAGAGTCATCGGCTGACGGCACAATTCTCCCGCGCCCGTCTTCTTCCTCCAGGGTCGCTCCCATCTTCGCCAGTTCGTTCTGCAAGGCAGCAATGCGGTCTGTTTCCTTGATTCGTAAGCTCTCTAGTCCGCCTAGGGTAGCCGGAATCCGCTTAGCGGCGCACACTACCGCTACTGTCTGAGCCAGATCGGGACAGTCGCTGAAATCTTGGTCTAGCGTCTCGGCAGCCGACTTTTTGCTGAGTATCACCCCGCCTTCTTCAAATGCGGTTGCCACTCCCAGTTGGTTCATGATATCCACGATCGCGCTGTCACCCTGCCACGAGGGCCGACGTAGTCCCAACAACTTTACCCGAGCATCGTCAGCCAGGGCGACCACGCTGTACCAATAACTCGCCCCCGACCAGTCCGACTCAATGGCGTAAGTGCCCCCGCCGTAGGACTGCGGATCAATGCGAATCAGGTTATCTTCGTTCCAATAGTGCTTGATGCCAAAATGACTCATCAGACCTAGCGTCATCTCGATATACGGACGGCTGCCGATCTTTCCCGTCAGCGACAGTTCAAGGCCATCGGCCAGGGTAGGAGCAACCATCAGCAGCGCCGAGATATACTGGCTGCTGACGTCACCACGGATAGATACCCGGCGGACAGACTGTCCGTTGGTGAACCCCCGAACCAACACCGGCGGGTAGCCCTCGTTTTCCAGGTAGGCAATATCGGCTCCGATGCCGCGCAGCGCGTTGACCAGTAGTTTGACCGGGCGCTGGTGCATGCGGGGAGTGCCCTTTAGGATTTTGCCCGTCCGGGCCACCGCCGAGTAAGCAATCAGAAAGCGCATGGTAGTGCCCGCGTTCGAGCACATCCCACTCGGGTTTGGCGGACTGGAGCAACCGCTGCATGGTTTGGGTATCGCGCGCTTCGGAGAGGTTGTGCAGGACAATTTCCTCGTCAGACAACGCCTGGATGACCAAAGCCCGGTTGCTCTCGCTCTTGGAAGCGACGAGTTGAATATCAGCCGTGATACGGCCCGTGGGCGGATGAAGTTGAATTTTCTGCGTAGACAAAGTAGAGTTGTTTGGTGAGCCTTGGTTAATAACTTTTCTCTTTTTTGATCGATAAAGCTAATAGAAGTCCGGTGGAAATCCTCATTGCTTCCGAAAGATAAAATCTGTCATTCGGGATGATGTCACTGTTTGGTTCATTGGGCAGTGCGAAGGAAAACAATTAATTTCAACCGCTAAAGCAAATCGTGTGATAAAACCAACCAAAGGGCCGACCTTCGGCCACGTCAAACGATAACAACGTAGCGATGAGTAACTCCCAAGGCACAATCGATTTCCTGAAGCATGAGAAAATTATCGCCATCATCCGGCTTAAGGCGTCGGATAGTGTGGTGCCCATCGTGGAGGCGTTGCTGGCAGGAGGCGTACACGCCATTGAGGTCACCATCACCACCCCTGGGGCCCTCGGGATGATCAGCGAGCTGGCGAAAAGAAATCTTGATCATCTTTGTTTGGGGGTTGGCTCGGTGGTGGAACCGGATATGGTTGCCCGGTGCGCTGACGCCGGGGCGAAGTATATCGTAACGCCCGCGATTAACGAAGGAGTCGTTGAGGAGGGATTCAAGAGAGACCTGCCGGTACTGGCCGGAGCCTTCACTCCCACCGAAGTTTTGAGAAGTTATCAGTTGGGCTGCCAACTAATCAAGGTTTTTCCGGCTGAGTTCTTGGGGCCCACCTACATCAAAGCGCTGAAAGCACCTATGCCCTACGTTGAGCTCGTTCCCACCGGGGGGGTGTCCCTGAGCAACGCGCAAGCGTGGTTCGACAACGGTGCCGCTGCGGTTGGAGTGGGAGGATCTCTACTAAGCGGCTACCGGGAGGCTGATCGCAACTATGCGCAAGTAACCAAGAATGCCCAAGCGTTTCGTGCTGCCCTAACCGACCACTAGCAATAAATGATTTTACCTACCAGCGTACGAAGTAGGGGCAGCTTGAGTTTGTTCGCCTCTTTGACCGTGCTTCGCAGAACAGCCTCACAAAATAACTATCCTATGAAGCTCTTTCCAATCGTTCTCACCGCCCTGTTAGCATTGACTAGTGGCGAATACTTTCGGTGCTCCGCTACGGGAAAGCACCCTACCATACGTGAATCAGGTCAACCGAACCCCCTAAACCAATATATTTCCTACGACGCGCTGGAGGAAAGCGATGTATTTCACGTTAAGGTGGCTGGTGAAGAAGTGTTCGTAGCCCACGAGGAATGCTTTGGTGATAGCATCTTCCATACTTCCCAGTTTTTTGTTGACGGCTCCACCGAGATCATTGTCACCGCTGCTTCTTCCATCGAGCGTTTCGCAATTCGACCGTACCACAAGAACATTGAGGGAACGGTGAACGGTAACACCCTCACCTTTCGGGTATCGGAGCCAGAAATGTTGATGGTCACTATCAACGATTACAAACCGCTGTGTCTCTTCCAGACTCCCCCCGAAACGGATATCCCGAGTCAGGACGATCCTAACGTACTCTACTTTCCGGCCGGAACGCACGAAGTAGGTCTGTTGAGCCCGAAAAGCGGGCAGACGATCTACCTGGAACAGGGAGCTTGGGTGAAAGCGCGGGTGTTCGCCGATAGCGTTGATGACGTAACTATCCGGGGACGCGGAGTGATCGACGCGCGAGGATTTACCAGCAAAGCCGACAAGGTCTGCGGGCTGGAATTTAAAAACTCCCAGCACATCCGCGTGACGGGCATCGGTCTTCGGACCGGCGAATGGTGGCAGTCGCTCTACGTGCTGTGTCGGGATGTGGAGGTATCCTATATGAACCTGATGAGCTTCGGTCTAAACAACGATGGTATCGACATTGACGGGGTTGCTGATTTTAGAGCCAGTAACAACTTCATCGGCTGTGGCGACGATGGCTTCGGCTGGCACGCCGTAGATGCAGTGGCCAACGGACAACCACCCACCCGGAACTGTATCG
The DNA here is from genome assembly GCA_963761785.1 of uncultured Cytophagales bacterium. Lineage (GTDB taxonomy): Bacteria > Bacteroidota > Bacteroidia > Cytophagales > Cyclobacteriaceae > Tunicatimonas. The sequence continues at coordinate 1,171,732 of CAVXII010000004.1, read as the reverse complement.
CTGAGCATTGTGTGATCTACAACGCCCACGCGGGCAACGGCCTGCGGGTAGGCGCATCGATGGAAACCAACTTGTTCGAAGACATTACCTTTCACGACATCACCGTGCTGGTCCACGCCAACGCGGGCATCCGCAGTGATCACTCCGACTGGGCACTGGTCAAAAACCTACGCTTTGAAAACTTCTACATTGAGCAACCGGGGCGACCGGTAGAAATTCGCATTGAGAAAACCCGCTATAGCAACAGTACTGGCTTCCGGGACGAACGCGGGCACATCGAAGGGCTGTATTTTAAGAACGTGGTCGCTGCGAGCGGCGATATCATCCTGGAAGGTTTCGGTGCAGACAATCTTATCGAGAATGTATATTTTGTTGACTGCTACAACGATGGTGAGAACATATCCACGGTGGAGGCAATCACCGTCAACAAGTTTGTGAAAAACGTCTCCTTTTCTGCACCGGAAAATAATCACTCAGGTGATTAATAAGAGAAGTCTAACCGTTTACTGATCAATAAGCGCCATGCAATAGGAAATGAAAGCAATGAAAAAAGCAAGCATTATAGCGGCAACCATCGTGTTCACGCTCTTCACTTACCAGGTCGTCGGACAGCCCTCCGGGAGTGCGCTACCCAAGCCCAACATTATCGTTATCCTGGCCGATGATATGGGCTACTCAGACCTGGGTTGCACGGGTAGTGAAATACAAACTCCCCACCTCGATCAACTGGCCAAGGAGGGGGTGCTTTTCACGCACTGCTACAATACCGCGCGTTGTTGCCCTTCCCGAGCTAGTTTGCTCACCGGTTTGTATCAGCACCGAGCGGGAGTGGGCCATATGAGTCAGGATTGGGGCATCCCCGCCTACCAGGGACACCTCAATCAGCAGTGCGTCACCATTGCGGAGGTGCTCCGCGAGAAGGGCTACCGCACCATGATGTCGGGCAAGTGGCACGTGGGTGGCGAGCGTGAGCACTGGCCCGACCGGCGGGGTTTTGATCAGTATTTCGCCCTGCCAACCGGTGGCGGACTGTATTTCTATCCGTCTGAGTTCATCGACCGACCTATCTACCGTAACGGCGAACTGGTGACTCCCGATCCCGAAACCTTTTACACCACCGATAACTTCACCGACGAAGCTATCCGGTTTGTGGAAGGAGCAACGAAGGAAAAAGAACCGTTTTTTTTATACCTGGCTCACGTTGCCCCGCACTTTCCGTTGCAGGCCTGGCCCGAAGACATTGCTAAGTATCAAGGGAAGTACGACGCCGGTTATGAGGCTACGCGCAACCAACGTTTCCGGCGGCAGCAAGCGTTGGGCGTGACTTCCACATCGACCAAGCTGTCGCCCGCTGGCTTTCCTGATTGGACATCGGTAGAAGATCCAGCTTACGAAACCCGGAAGATGGAGATCTACGCCGCCCAGGTTGACCGCCTGGATCAGAACGTGGGCCGACTGACGGCGGCACTACGTGGCATGGACGCCCTCGATAATACTGTCATTCTATTCCTATCGGACAACGGCGCTTCGTCCGAAGAGATCAACCGTAGTCATCGTGGCCGTGTCCCGGATGACGAAATGGGTACCAAGAACGCGTTTGTATCCTACGGAAAGCACTGGGCCAGTGTGAGCAACACCCCGTATCGACTTTACAAAAGCATGACCCACGAAGGGGGCACTATCACTCCGATGATCGTTCATTGGCCCCGGGGTGGGGGGCTAACGAATGGGTTGGTACATCAGCCGGTGCACATCAACGATATTATGCCCACCTGCCTGGAACTGGCCGGGGCGCAGTATCCAGAGCGGTATCAGGGACGTGCCATTCTACCCATGGATGGTAAGAGCTTCGTACCTGCCCTGCGCGGAGAAACCGTCTTGCGCGAAGAACCACTTTTCTGGGAACACGAGGGCAACCAAGCCGTGCGAGAAGAAAACATGAAGTTGGTTCGTCGGCACAATCGGCCCTGGGAGCTCTACGACCTGGCCACCGACCCCACTGAGTTGAACAACCTGAGCGAGACTGAGGAAAAGACGACCGAGCGGATGGAGCGGCAGTATCAGCGGTGGATGCAGTGGGCTGGCGTTCAACCCTGGCCCGTGGAAAAGAAGTAGCACCCCGAATTGATAGGTGCTTACCATCTCGTGTAAAGGATTCCTGATTCGGGTGAGCCCCGCATGATGCTTAGGTTACAGACCCGTGGCTACCGTATTGCCAGTCCGAACCCTTTTGAGTGCCTCTCGCACTCCGAAGTGGCGATAGGCCAGCAGCGGATAGAGTGCTGCCCCCGCCCGGCGGGCTGCTTCTCTAACCAGGGGCCTAACGTCGGTGCGGTAAGCATCCTGCAAAATTTCTTGCGCCATCACCACGTCATTGTCGGCCTGCGCTGCTCGCAGGGCTTTTTGATCCACCAGTAGCGTCTGGGCCAGGCTCACCAGGATGGCCTCCACAGACTGTAGCAAATCTTCCAGCGGGTCTTTGGTGTTGTGCGAAGCATCAATCATCCAGGCCAGCGGTGGGTTGGTGTTTCTCGGACCATCTAATCCCCGTATAATCTCGTTGAAGATCAGAAACAACTGATAGGGCCGGATGGATCCTACCGTCAGGTCATCGTCGCCGTACTTCGAATCGTTGAAGTGAAACCCACCCAGCTTACCGCGCATAATCAGCGTAGCCACGATTTGCTCAATGTTGGTATTGGGCAAGTGGTGCCCTAGATCCACCAGGGTAAAGGCCTTCTCACCAAGCTCGGTAGCCAGCAGCAAAGAGGTGCCCCAGTCCTGGATGACGGTAGCGTAAAAATTAGGCTCATAGGGTTTATACTCCACCAGCACCTGCCAATCGTCGGGCAGGTGGCGGTAGACTGCTTGCAGCGAATCCAGGGTACGCTCAAAAGCACTACGAAAATCATACTGCCCCGGAAAGTTGGCCCCGTCGGCCAGCCAAACCGTCAGTGACTGGGATCCCAGGGCACGGCCGTGCTCTATCACCTCTGTGTTGTGGGCGATGGCCTGTTGCCGGACGGCCTGGTCTACGTGGCTGAGGGAGCCGAACTTATACGATTGCGTCTGGTGCGGTTGGTCCTGAAAGGTATTGGAGTTCATGGCATCAAAGCGAATGCCCAATTCGTCAGCTTGCTGCCGGATGGCTTGATAATCTTCAGGCACATCCCAAGGAATGTGCAGAGAGATAGCACCACTGCTACCATTGAGCGCGTGTAGCAGTCCGACATCTTTTAGTTTATCCTCCAGCGTAGTAGGCACCCCGGCCAATGGGAAGCGTCCGAAGCGCGTGCCACCCGCGCCCAGGGCCCAACTGGGAATAGCCACCTGAAACGCCTGCAACCGACTGATAATCGGCTCTATGTTTACGTTTTTTTGGTCAAGCACCGAGCCCAATAAGTCTAGGGTTTGTTGGTGGTGCGCTTGGTGCACCGCGTTAAAGCCTTGAAGGTCACCCTGGTTTACCATCGTGTTGTTTCTTTTTGTCAACGTATTGAAATTTCTCGTCAAAACCAACGGTCTCAAATACTGATCATCCGACCGGTGAAGCTGGTAACCAGTTCATTGGCCCATACCGCCAGGTTACAAAAGACCGCTTAACCATTTGAGAATCAAAACCATATAAAATTATTAGTCGTGCTTTTGGTTAGATTTGTTCTCGCCCTTTGTATTTTTGACCCATGATCCACCTCTATGCGTCAATCTAGTCCGGAAGAAGACATCGTGGAAGAAGTTGCCGGGGGGGAATACGAACGGCAACCGGTGCCCACCTCGAAGTGGAGGGGTTGGTCTAGTTTTCTGGGCATGTATGCCGGTGAACACGCCGCTGGCACCGAGTTCATTATCGGTCCGCTCTTTCTCACCGCCGGAGTCAGTGCCTTCGACTTGGTGGTTGGTTTACTGCTGGGCAACCTACTGGCGGTGCTCTGCTGGCGGTACCTAACCGCTGAAATCGCCGTACGGCACCGCCTCACCTTATACTATCAATTGGAAAAAATCTGCGGCCGGAAGCTAGTGATTGGTTACAACCTGGCCAACGGTATCCTCTTTTGCTTTCTGGCAGGGGCCATGATCACCGTATCGGCCACCGCCGTGGGCGTTCCCTTCAATCTGCCCATGCCCAAGCTCACCGACACCCTACCCACCGGAGCCGCCTGGGTGGTGATTGTGGTGATCATCGGAGTAGTGATTTCGCTGATTGCCGCCCGGGGTTACGACACGGTAGCCAAAGCAGCCAACTGGATGTCGCCCTTTATTGTGCTGGCCTTTCTGGCCTGCGGCATTGTGGCACTGGGTCAGCTGGGGGTGCGTAGCTTTGCCGACTTCTGGGCCATCTGGGGCGAAGGCAGCGAACCCTTTCCGGGGCAGATTAAGTATACTTTCTGGCACGTGGTGATCTGGTCGTGGTTTGCCAATGCTGCCATGCATATCGGAATGGCCGATCTGTCCGTGTTTCGCTTTGCCCAGCGGCCCAGCGTGGGGTGGACCACCGCGGCGGGCATGTACGTGGGGCACTACATGGCCTGGATTGCGGCGGCCTTGCTCTACGCAGTCTACCTCAAGACACCCGAGGCGCAGGCTTTTCTGGCCGAGGGCGAAGCCCCCCCGGTGGCTCCCGGGCCTCTGGCCAACAATGCGATTGGGATCTTCGGCATCGTGGCGGTGGTGCTGGCGGGCTGGACCACCGCCAACCCAACGATCTACCGGGCCGGACTGGCCTTTCAGGCAGTGCTGCCGAAGCAGTCTACCGTCACGGTGACCCTCATTGCCGGTACCGTGGCAACGATCGCCGGCATCTTCCCGGCCTTCGCCATGAAGCTACTGGGCTTCGTTGCGCTGTATGGTTTTATCCTGGCCCCGTTCGGAGCGATCATCGCGTCCGATCACTTTTTTGCTAAGTCAGCAGGAATTATTCCTAATTATGCTGAACACGCCAATCTAGCGTACAACCGGGCAGCGCTGATCGCCTGGGCCATTAGCTTTGGGGTGTTCTACTTCATTTCGCTTCAGTTCGACGTATTCCTCTCGTTTGTCACGCTGCCCGCCTGGCTACTGTGCGGAGCGCTGTTTTTGGTTTTTAGCCGCTACTTTCAGCATCGAAAAACGCGCTGACGTGACGCCACTCCGCTTCAGGTTTACGTCAGGTGCCAACTCTGGTTCAAATATACTATAGACCAAAGTCATTCTTCTTGATTTTACGCACTAACGCTCGTTGCGCCGGTCGGATCCTGCCGAAGTAGCAGACACAGGGTGTCGTACAACTCCGGGGCGTAGGTCTTAAACTCGGCGGGCCGCTCAAAGAAATTCTCGACCGCGATGGCAAAAAACTCCTGGTCGTTGGTGGCGGCGTAGGTGCGGAAGAAGTCCGACCCGCGTCGGCTCATCTGGTTCCGGTAGGCGGCCGCCTGCTCCTGCCACTGCTCCCACACCGCGGGGGGCAAAAAATCATACTCGTCGTTGTCGATGAGGTTTTCTATCTCCAGGGCGTGCGCCATCTCATGGAGCCCTAGGTTAAGCGAGTCATCCGACTGGGCGTAGCCTTCCGCGAAGTTCTTCCAGGAAAGCACAATGGCCTGCGCCGCCGGATTCACCTCGCCCTTATGAAACTGCTGGGTGATGGTGGAGTAGTAGTTATCGGGATAAATCAGGATGCGCTTGAAGTGCTGAAGCACCAGTTCGGGCAGGCCAAAGGTAAGTTGCACCGCTGCCGCCGCCACCAGTACCTGCATGGAGAGCGTGATTTCTATTCCCCGACCGATAAACTGCTTCTTCCGCAAGAACCGAATCACCCGCCGCTCAAACGCTTGCTGTTGGTCGGGCGACAGTTGCTGGTAGTAGGCAAAGTGCTCGCTCAGCACCGCCCGCACCGGCCGGGGATCAATAAATCCGTACCAGTGCCATCCCCACCGTTGGTAGCCAAACAACAGAATCAGCCCAATTACTACCAGCAATACTGCGATTGATTCCATAGGCATTCTGTGTCATCTGCGAAACTCACCTATTAATTCCATCTGTGAAATCCGTGTGCTTATACCGCACTCAAAGTCTCAAAAATCGTCCGCAGCGAAACGTTCTTCATCAATCGCTCGCGCAACGCAGCTACTGGAATCCGCTCTTGCTCCGTGGTATCGCGGTGCCGGATCGTTACCGTGTCGTCTTCCAGCGTTTGGTGATCCACCGCCACGCAAAAGGGGGTGCCAATCAGGTCCTGCCGGGTATAGCGTTTGCCGATGGCGGCACTGTCCTCGTACACCACCTTCATATCGAGCTTGAGCGATTCGTAGATTTCGCGGGCTTTCTCTGGCAAACCGTCTTTTTTTAATAGTGGCAAGATGGCGGCTTTCACCGGAGCCAGGGCCGGGTGCAGTTTCAGGTACACCCGCATTTTTTCGTTGCCCTTGGCGTCGGTGCCGGTGTCTTCGGTGTAGGCTTCGCACAAAGTCATCAGGAACAGGCGGTCGGCCCCGATAGAGGTTTCAACGACGTAAGGCACATAATTCTCCCCGACCTCCGGATCGAAGTACTGCATCTTCTTGCCCGACAGCTCCTGGTGGCTACGCAGATCAAAATCAGTGCGGGAGTGGATGCCCTCTACCTCTTTGAAACCGAAGGGGAATTTATACTCAATATCCACGGCCGCGTTGGCGTAGTGGGCCAATTTTTCGTGCTGGTGGATGCGCAGCTTTTCCGGCAGAATGCCGATGGCTTCGTGCCACTTCATCCGCACCTTTTTCCACCGATCGAACCAGTTGAGCTCCTGCCCGGGACGCACAAAGTATTGCATCTCCATCTGCTCGAATTCGCGCATGCGGAAGATAAACTGCCGGGCCACAATCTCATTGCGGAAAGCCTTACCGATCTGGGCAATACCGAAGGGCACTTTTTGGCGCGCGGTCTTCTGCACGTTTAGGAAGTTGACAAAAATGCCCTGGGCGGTTTCGGGACGCAGGTAGATCTTGGTGGAGTCTTCGGCCACCGAACCCACCTGGGTGGCAAACATCAGGTTGAACTGCCGCACCTCGGTCCAGTTAGTCGTGCCCGATTCGGGACACACAATGTTGTACTCCACAATCAGCGCCCGCAATCCGACCAAGTCTTCTTGTCCGAGCAACGTATTCATTTTCTGCACCAGCAGGTGGGCTTGTTTGATTTCTCCGGCTTCTTCCAGCGCCTGGGCGTGGTTTTCGATCAGCGTATCGGCGCGGTAGCGCTTGTTCGAGTCGCGGTTGTCGATCATCGGGTCGTTGAAGCTATCGATATGGCCCGAAGCCTTCCAGGTTTGGGGTTGCATGAAAATGGCCGCATCGATGCCCACGATGTTATCGTTGAGACGCGTCATGCACTCCCACCAGAGTTGCTTGAGGTTGTTCTTGAGGGCCACACCGTAGGGGCCGTAGTCGTAGACCGCCTGCAAGCCGTCGTAGATTTCGCTGGAGGGGTACACGAAACCGTACTCTTTGGCGTGGGCGATGATCTGCTTCAGCGAATTTTCGGGCTCAGTGGCCGATGAGGTTGGGTTGTTTTTCTTGTTTTTTGCCATAGCGGCAAAGATACGGTCGTCGCGGTTGATTGCAATTTGCGACGACAGTTTTATAATTGGCTACGGCTCACTGCTTGGTTTTTCTTCGGTCAGCCAGGGATTGGTAGTTGATCTGTACTTGCTAAAACTGCTTAACTGCGCTGGTCGGTCCGCGGGTACGACGGTGGCTATCGTGCGTGAGGTGTGATCAATATAGAATCAAGCTTAGCGGCAATCGTTGCGTAATCTACGTAACCCTGTGAAACGGCGAAAGCAGCATCACCCTGCACCTCGACTACGGTGGGAAAACTGTGTATCCCAAGGTTTTTTAGTTAACTGATGTTACGCACGCAAGCCAAGTGATCTGTTAAATTTACGGATAAAAGATACTATCAAGCAAGAGAACCAGTCATGGATAAGGGGATATTAGATTTATACACGGACTACCTTTTGGTTTCCACTGCTCAGACCACAGCTACTGGTATGTCTGATATGTTGGAGGGTAGGCTTAGCCACGACAAGATTACCCGTTTTCTTTCCAAAGATGATTTCACCTCCAAAGACCTCTGGAAACTGGTCAAATCTACCGTACGGGAAATAGAGCAACAGCCAGGGCCGAGCTACCTGATCCTGGATGATACGGTAGAGGCCAAGCCTTATACGGATGAAAGCGAACTGATTTGCTGGCATTTCGACCACACTGTCGGCAAATCAGTCAAGGGGGTCAATCAGTTAAGCTGCCTGCTCTACCGTGCTGGGGTTTCTCTGCCAGTGGGTATGGAGTTGGTTAAAAAAGACAGATGGATTAGCGATAAGAAAACAGGCAAGCAGAAAAGAGTGGCCAGCACTGATAAACAGACCTTATTTCGTCAGATAGTAAGCAATGCCTGCCAAAATCTCTCTAGGGTGGATTATCTGCTAGCTGACACTTGGTTTGCCTCCGCCGAAAACATGCGTCACATCAAGGAGGGGCACAAAACTGAATTCATCATGCCCTTGAAAACCAACCGGAAGGTATCAATGGTTGGGGGCAACGGAGAAGAAAAGCGAACAGATCAACTGCAACTACAAGAAGGGCAGGCGGTGGAAATCCAACTTGAGCAAGTGGGTTTCCCCCTATTACTTACCAAAGCGGTCTACCACAACAAGGACGGCAGCCAAGGGGTACTCTATCTGGTGAGCAGTAACCTGTCGCTGAGCGGTGAACAGATCAAGGATGTTTACAGCAACCGTTGGAAGGTTGAAGAGATGTACAAATCAGTCAAGAGCAACGCCAGTTACCCCAAGTCACCAACTAAAACGGTCAGGACGCAGGCCAATCATTTCTTCTGCTCTATGGTAGCCTTTTGGAAACTGGAGCGATTGAAAATGAAAACCAACCTCAACCATTTTGCAATGAAGGCAATGCTTTATAAAAATGCAGTAAAAACCGCTTTCAAACAGCTATCCGACATTAAAGCTCAACTCAACATTGAAGTCAATGCGTAACATCAGTTAGTTAATTTAAAATCTTGTTCCGCCAGTTTCCGGAAAGTGTCCTGGCTCATTGCTTCCGAAAACGCGACAGCGTTCAGGCCTATTTGCTCGGCATACTGCCCGTAGCCCTTGATATCTTCGGGGTGCATTCCGTCTACATAAATAGCTTTGTGCAAGATTGCACCAAAGGCAAAAGCTTTCTCGGGCTTCCATTCTTTTACAATACTCAAAGCAGTGGCCGGTGGCAAAGAATTCAGCACCATGTTGCCTGCTTCTAGGGGGCCAGTGCAGAATGCCTCCTACGGGCCATAGGCCAACCCGCTTCTTATACCATCCGTGCAGCGAGATTCCTGCTGAATGATAAGGGGACAATACCTACGACCTACTATTTATTGACGTAGAGCGTCCGCGCGGTATGGCTGGGCATACTTGGATGGGAAATCAATATGGACGTTCCGGCACCAATTTCACGCGTTTGCTTCGGCGGGGGGCACGGCGTTAGCTGAAAGTAGCTCGGGGGGCGGGCCAGTGAGACGCTTGGTTTAGTTCGAAGACTTGCCGCCTCGCAAAGTCGTTTCTTGTTGTTGGCTACGGCACAGTTTCGCTTGCCCAGGAGGTTGCTACTGGTAGTCAGTTTGCGCTTCAAACACTACCTTTCTTTGTAAATCTGCAAAAAACGTTGCCTCTTTAACCGCCGTGCCCCGCTAGGATAGCTATTTACTGCTATTTATTACCTCTTGCGTTCTCACGCTATGTTAAAAGCCCCGGTCGCCGAGTAAATAGGTGGAACTTTGGTGCTTTTAACTCCGCCGTTGAAGTAAAAAACAAGAATCTTTGGGTTATCAACTCCAAATTCGGAGTTAAAAGGTTCAGTTTTAACAATTTTAGGTTCAAATCTAACTTTGCTACAAAATATTATTTGGTCAAAGCCCCTCCTGTACATACTATTGTACCACAAACTTCTCCACTGTTATCCCACTGGGATCTTTTTGCCTCAAAGCAGCTCTATTTCAAAAAGTGACAAGTTCCGCCTGAGTGACAAAATGGAGCTTATGTCTGCTTTCTACAGCACTAGGGCGTGAGCAAAAAAAATTGACAGCCCACGCAAGTAAAAGCTGCGGTGGACTGTCGGCTATCAATTGTTAACTATCGACTGCTAATTACTTCCCCCCGAGTCGCCTTCTTCCTTAATCGTGGCGGCGGGCTCAAGGATGTTGCCGTCGGCGTCGATCATCACAATCTGGTCCATGCCGAGTTCTTTCAGTCCGGGCAGGATTTTCTCCTTGTCGCCCACTACGAACCACTGCAACTTCTGGGGCTGCACCATCTTCTTGCTGAGCTTTTCCACATCGGTGAGCTTTAGGTTTTTCATGCGCTCGCCGTAGGTCTGAAAGTAGTCGTCGGCCAGGTCGTACTTCACAATTTCGTTCAGTGAGCTACCTACCGCCTGATTAGTTTCCCAGCGGCCCGACAGCTGCAGGGTGCTGTTCTTCTGCACCTTGTTCAAACTCTTCCTGCTTCACCGGACTATCGCCCACAAAACCATCGAATTCCTTCTTGATTTCTTGAATAGACTCCTTGGTTTTGTCGGTTTGCACCGGTGCGTAGGCCAGGTACGGACGCTGCCCCTTGGCCGCCCAGATAAAGCTGCTCGCGCCGTAGGCCCAATGCTTGTCCTCGCGCAAGTTCATGTTGATGCGTGAGGTGAAGTCGCCGCCCAGCACGTCGTTCATCACGTTCTTGGCCAACTCATCCACCTGTCCGTAGGGGTCGGTCAGGTAGCCCGCAATCACAATCGACTGCTGCGACTCGGGACGGTCCATCAGGTAGAGCACGTTGCCGGGAGCATCAGGAGCCTCGGCAATATTCTTCTGCGGCACGTCGCCCTGCTTCCAGGCGGCAAATCGACTTTCCAGCTTTTGGGTCAGTTCGTCCAGACTTAGGTCGCCCACTACGGTGAGGGTGGCATTGTTGGGCTTGAACCAGGTGTCGTAGAACTTAGTCAGATCGTCGCGGGTGATTTTCTCCACGGTTTCCTCGTAGCCCGAGCCGGTGAGCGGATTGCCGTAGGGATGCTGCTCGCCGTACATCAGCTTGGGCGCCACGCGCAGGGCCATCGTAATTGGCTGAACCTTCTCGCGCTGGATGCCCGAAGTCTGCTCTTTTTTGAGCCGGTCGAGTTCCTTGGCGGGGAAGGCCGGATTCAGAATCACGTCGGCGTAGAGGTCTAGGCTTTGGTCGAGTGCTGGCTTGAGGGTGGTCAGGCTCACGTACGAAGCGTCCAGATCAGAGGAAGCACTGAGCGAAGCGCCCAGGGTTTGCAGTTCTTCGCTGATCTGCAGCGCGTCCATATCCTCGGTGCCTTCGTCCATCATGCTTAGGGCCAGCGAAGCGGTGCCCGGACTCGCGCCCTGGTCGGCAGCGTAGCCCGCGTCCACCACCAGATTCATCACCACGGTGGGCACCCCTTCGCGACGGGCCAGCACCACGTTCAGGCCGTTAGAAAGAGTGGTGCGCTCCAGCGCGGGGAATTTAGCGACGGCCACCTCGCCCATTTCGGGCATTTGGCTGCGGTCTACGTCGGTTTCGCTGGCCTGATACTCCGGAAAAGGATAGGCTATCAGGGTGTGCTTACCGCTACTGAGCCACATCTTGGCCGCGTTCTGGATGTCGGCTACGGTGGCTTCCTGGGCGGTTTCCAGGGTCTGCTGATAGTAATCAGGACGACCGCCGTACACCGCGTTGACGGCCAGTAGGTCTGATTTGCCACCGAAGCCACCGATGCGCTCGGTGCCCTTGATAAAGTTAGCGAAGTAGGCTGATTTCACCTTATCCAGCTCCTCTTTGGTGGGTCCGTTGTCAATGAACTCCTGAAGAATTTGCGCTAGCTTCTGCTCTACTTCTTCTACCGACTCGCCGGGCTTCACGTTGGCTCCAATGGTGAAGGTGCCCGCAATTTCCATCGGGTAAACGTAGGCGTATACCGAACTCACCTGCTGGTCTTCGTACTGGAGCTTTTTGTACAGGCGCGAGGTTTTTCCGGCCGCCAGAATGTCCGAAGCCAGATCGAGGTACACGGCATCGTCGGTGCCCCACTGCGGCGTGTTCCACACCTGGGTGATGCGCGCCTCGGGCACGCGGTCTTCGTAGGTTTGTCGCGTATCTTCGGTGCGCTTGGCCACGTTCACCTGCGGACGCGCCAGGGTGGGACCGGGGGCAATGCTGCCGAAGTACTTTTTCACCTTTTCGTGCACCTCGTCGGGGTCCACATCGCCCGCGATGGATAGCACCGCGTTGGCGGTGCCGTAGTAACTCTTAAACCACTCCTGCACGTCTTCCAGCGACGCGGCGTTGAGGTCTTCCATCGAGCCGATCACCGTCCAGGAGTACGGGTGGCCTTCGGGCCAGATGGCGTCGGTAATGAGTTCCCACTGGCGACCGTAGGGCTGGTTTTCGCCCTGTCGTTTCTCGTTCTGCACCACGCCCCGCTGCTCATCGAGCTTCGCTGTGTCGATGGCTCCCAGCAGGTGCCCCATTCGGTCCGACTCCAGCCACAGCACCTGGTCCAATCCCGCGGTGGGCACGTTCTGAAAGTAGTTGGTGCGGTCGTTGTTGGTGGTGCCGTTCAGGTCGGTGCCGCCAATGCGCTCTAGGGCCTGAAAGTAGTCGTCGTTAAAGTTCTCGCTGCCGTTGAACATCAGGTGCTCGAAGAGGTGGGCGAAGCCGCTCTTGCCGGGCTTTTCGTTCTTAGAGCCCACGTGATACCACACGTTCACCGCCGCGATGGGTGCTTTGTGGTCTTCGTGCACGATCAAGCGCAGGCCGTTGTCGAGGGTGTACTCTTTGTAAGAGATGTCAATGTCATCGACCGAGAAGAGCGTCGAGTCTTGGGCAGTAGCCACGGTAGTAGCTAGAGTGAGGCTACCGGGCAGAAGCGCGGCTAGCCAGAAAAAAGTCTTTTTCACGATATAAGGGATTAGGGTGTAGTAGATATACTAAAAAAACGTACCTAAAAGGTAACGAATTGCTCGGCAACTTACAATTTAAACGAACGCTTAGGGCGCGCGCACCGCCATTTCCACCCACAGCGTGTCGGGAGCGCGGTAAATCTCGATCGGCAGGCCGCTCAGCGTGAGTTGGTGTTCGGCGGCGTAGTCCAGCAGGCGGTCGTTGATGGCGCTGGGATGGGGCTGCACCAGCGAATGCGCCGCCACGTGGGCCCGTAGGTAAGTTCCAGCCGCCAGGCTGTCCCGCTGATAACCAGGGAGCGAAAAATCAGGAGAAGCAGTCAGGGCAATGCCAATGAGCTGGTTCACCTGCTTCCCTCCCGCCGAAGCGGAGTCGAGGTTAACGACCAGCAGGGTGCCCGCTACGCTGTCACTGGCCAGCAAGCGTTGGGCCTGCACAAATATTTTGCGCAAGGCCAAATCGCCGTACTTGCCCTGGTAGGCCTTCCCTAGGATGGGCCGCGGCGGCTCCTCAACTACCGCAATTGCAATTTCGTTGAAGCCACCCAGCCAGTAGTAGCCCAGCCCGGCAAGCATACTCAAGGGAAGGATAATGAACAGTAGAATTTTTTGCAGCATGGAATACTATTCTGATATCCGATTCAGTATACGCACGAGGGTTCAGAGAAACCACCTACTTTAATCACCGGGCCGGGGGCCCTGCGCCAGCGTGGTCTATGAGACAATCGCGGCGGCTACCGGAACTTACCGCTGCAAAGTAACGCCTAATCCGCTGGTAAATAAAAACTTTTTCGGTGAGCTGTAACTTTCTGCCTGTCGGCCGGTCTTCCCTTCGATATGGTGCTAGAGGAATTTAAATATCGCGTGCTCCCCGTCAAGGACAAACTCTACCGCTTCGCGCTGCGCTTTTTGCGCAACGAAGAAGAGGCCCAGGACGTGGTGCAGGAAGTGCTGATCAAGGCCTGGCACCAGCGCGACGAACTGCGCAACGCCGAAGCCTGGTGCATGCACCTGACGCGCAACCTGTCGCTCAACCTGCTACAGTCGGGCCGACGACAACGCACCGAGCCGTTGGCCGACGATGACCGCTACGCCAGCGAAGCGAATAGTCCCTACATGCACACCGAAACCCAGGATGCCCTGCGGCACGTGCGCGAACTGCTGCAACGCTTGCCGGTGAAGCAACAGCAGGTGCTGGAGCTGCGCGACGTGGAAGGCTACACCTACCAGGAGATCAGCAAGACGCTGGCGATGGATCTCAACCAGGTGAAAGTGAACTTATTTCGGGCGCGACAAACGCTTCGAAACCAACTTACTAACAGAAATGCTTATGGAATCGCAAAAGATTGATGCGTGGCTGGAGAAGTACTGGAAGGGCGAAACCAGCTTAGAAGAAGAAGCCCAACTGCGACGCTACTTTCAGGAGCAGGAGCCTCCAGCTCACCTGCGCTCAGTAGCGGCCTTATTTCGGCACTACGACACCCCGCCCCGGCTCAATAAGAACTTCGACGAGCAGTTGATGGAGCGTCTGCCCCAGGAAAAGACGGTGCCGATGTGGCCCAGCCTGCTCAAGATCGCCGCGGTGGTTGCGCTTTTTCTCTTGGGAGCGCTGTGGACGAAGCACGCCTACCTCGACGCGCCCGCCCCGGCCCCGGTAGCCGTGGTGCCCGATACCTACGAAGATCCCGAACGGGCCTACGAAGAGGCGAAGCAAGCCCTGCTGCTGGTGTCCAGCCTAATGAACGAAGGCACCCAGCACCTCACCAAGCTCGAGGAGTTTGACGAAGCGCAGCAGACGATAAAAGCTCAGAAATCCACTTTATAAATAAACCCTTAACCCAAATACGTCATGAAAAAGTTACTAATAATTACCTGCATCGGCTACCTGACCGCTTTTCAGGTTAGTGCCCAGGACGCGGCCATTTCCTCGCTGTTTGATAAGTATGCCGACAACGAAGAACTTACCAAGGTCAATATCAGCCAGAAAATGTTTAGCTTGTTCACCAACCTGGAGCCCGACGACCCCGAAACCAAGGAGCTGGCCAACGCCATCAGCAAGCTGAAGGGAGTGAAAATTCTGGCTTCCGACAGCATTGCCAACGGTCGGAAGTACTACCGGGAAGCCAGCCAGAACATCCGAAAGAGCCAGTTTGAAGAACTAATGTCGGTGCGCGACGGCGACAAAGACATGGTGTTTATGATCAAGGAAGAGGGCGGCATCATCAACGAACTGCTGATGCTGGTGGGCGGCGACCACCAGTTTGTGGCTATGGACTTGTTCGGAGAAATTGATCTGAAGCAAATCTCCAAGCTATCCAAGGGCATGAACATGAAAGGCATGGAGTACCTGGAGAACATTGATAAAGGTTCCAAAGAAGGAAGCTAACTCCTTTTATAAATGTCACTCCCAGCGAGCGCCCCCAGCGCGGGAGTCGCGTGCTACGCAGACCAGGCACAAGACTCCCTCTCACACCTCCTAATCCTATGAAATACCTCCTCACCCTCGTTTTTCTACTCAACATAACTGCCCTGCGGGCGCAGAGCCGCACGGTGGCTGACTTCCGTGAGCAGCACGCCACCCGCCAGGATTTCTTTTTGTACTCCAGTACCCTGCGCATGGTGAACCTGGAGAAAAATCCCGACCTCTATCAACTGGTGCACGACGTAGAAAAACTGCAAATCCTGCTCTTCGAGCGGCCCTCCGTGGACGCTTCGGCGGTGCAGCAGCTGCGAGAAGGCATCCGGGACGAAGCCTACGAAGAACTCATCAGCTTTCGGCAGAAGGATAGCCAGGTCACCGTCTACGCCCGGGGCGACAGTCCGCAGTTGGAAGGAGTGGTGGGCCTGGTGGATAACCGGGAAACGCTGGCGCTAGTCGATCTGGAGGGTTTTGTAGACCTTCCTGCGCTGATGAACCTAATGCAAAGCGGCTATGATTTCTCTGCCGTGACCAAGCTGGTGAACCTGTTGATGGAAGTACAAGCGCAGGAAGACGAATAATCAAAAGTATGTTCAATTATCTGGTTGCTCAATTGTTGGCAACGAGCTAAAGAAACATCGTACTGAACATCCGAAATTTGATTTTCGAAACCACACGGATATGTTAGAAAGCTCAAAAGTAAACATCAAAATCAAACTTGCTGCATTATGGGCTTCCGCTATGTTCTGCTATTTATATGGCGATTATTTTGAGCTATACACTCCTGATAAAATAAACAGTTTAGTTTCGGGAGATAATATTATGGATAGTCCCACCACATTATTGTTAGCATCTATAATTTTGGCGATTCTATCTATAATGGTTTCAGCTTCGATTTTTCTTACACCAAAAATAAACGAACTCTCAATATTCTATTTGGAACATTATTTACCTTAATGATGGTGTTTATAGGAGTAATTTCAATCAACGAATGGTACTTATTTTAGTTTTTTAGCATTTTTAGAGAGTATTATAACTACTTACGCTTGGAAATGGCCTAAAGAGAAAACTATTTAATGATGGAAGTTACGGCACGAAATAAAAAAGCAAGAATTGCAGGAATACTCTATTTGTTGCTTGTCATTTGTGGGATTATCTACCTTGTGTATATTCCATCAGAATTAATTGATTTACAAAATGCCACAAAAACAATAGAAAATATAAGGTATTCAGAACTACTGTTTAGGTTTGGAATTGTAACAGCAATTTGCTCATTTCTTATTTTTATATTTTTACCGTTGGCGCTTTATAATCTTCTGCAAAATGTAAACAAAGTTGCCGGAAACTTTATGGTGTTATTTGCTCTAATAAGTGTACCTATTTCTTTTGTTAATATTCTAAATAAATTCTCGGTATTAACCTTGATTAACAAATCAGACTACGCACAAAAACTTGGACAAGCAGAATTTCAGACCCAAGTAATACTATATCTTGAAAATTACAACAACGGAGTTCAACTCTCACAAATATTTTGGGGGCTTTGGCTTTTACCTTTTGGGTATCTGGTATATAAATCTGGCTTCCTTCCAAAAATTTTAGGCATATTCCTAATGGCAGGTTGCTTTGGTTATTTGATTACGTTTTTTGGAGGTTTCTTATATTCAGATTTTAACAAGACAATTATCTCTGACGTGGTTGGGTTTCCAGCATCAATTGGGGAAATCGGAATTTGTTTGTGGCTTTTGATAATGGGAACAAATAGACTAAACATAAAAAGAAAATCTGAAAATTCGGCTCGTGTATAAGCCGAAAGATTAGCATCTTCTTACACGCTACGTTTCATATACAAACCCATCATAGAGGTACCACAAGTTGCTGCCCTTAGCAACTGAACCATCCTTTTCCCTAACCGAGCTATAAGTTATGCTTACCATCAGCCACCTGCACAAACGCTACGGAAAAATTCACGCGGTCAACGACCTATCGCTAGACGTGGAAGAAGGCAGCGTGTTTGGCATTCTGGGGCCTAACGGCAGCGGAAAAACCACTACGCTAGGCACGGTGCTGGGCGTAATTCAGCCCAGTTCGGGCTCGTTTGTGTGGTTTGGGCAGCAGGCCAGTTCGCCCGCGGCGCTGGCCGAATGCCGGAAGCAGATCGGAGCCATCCTGGAAACGCCGATCTTCTACCCCTACCTGACGGCGGTGGAGAATCTCAAAATTGTGGCGCAGATCAAGGGCTGCCGCTACGCGCGTATTGAAGAGGTGCTGCGCACCGTGGACCTGCTGGAGCGAAAAGACGACAAGTTCAAGACCTACTCGCTGGGCATGAAGCAGCGCTTGGCCATCGCCTCGGCCCTGCTGGCCGATCCGCGGGTGATGATCCTCGACGAGCCCACCAACGGGCTAGACCCGCAGGGTATCGCCGAAATTCGCTCGCTGATCGGGCAGATCGCCCAGCGAGGCAAGACGATTATTCTGGCCAGTCACCTGCTCGATGAGGTGCAAAAGGTGTGCACCCACTTTGCGGTGCTCAAGAGCGGGCGGCGCATCTACTCCGGCCGCGTCGACGAGGCCCTGTCGGGCACCGACACCATCGAGGTGGCTGCCGCCGACCTAGAGCAACTGCAGCAATTGGCCCAACAGTTTCCTCATACCGAAGGGGTGCAGCGCGAAAACGGACGGCTTCGGGTGCGCCTGCGTCCCGAAAAAAACAGCACCGACCTCAACCGCTTCCTCATCGAACGGGGCGTGGTGGTGTCGCACCTGTCGCAAAAGACCAAGAGCCTGGAGCAACAATTCTTAGAACTTCTATCCGCCGACCATGACTAAACTACTCACCATCGAGTGGCTCAAACTGCGCCGCTACCGCCCGTTTTGGGTACTGCTCATTCTCTATTTTGTGGTGCTGGGACTGGTTTCTTGTAGCGTAATGCTTTTCTTGGAGTACATCGCCAGTCGGGGAGCCAAGTTCCAGGGCATTGACCCCACCATCGTTCCCTTCTACGATTTTGACGACGTGTGGCAGAACCTGACGTATTTGGCGACGTATTATAAGATCTTTCTGGGGTTTATCGTGGTGATGTCGATCACCAACGAGTACGATTACAAAACCATCCGGCAGAACATTATCGACGGACTCACCAAGAAGGAGTTTCTGGGCACTAAACTGCTGGTTATTCTGGCGCTGAGCGCGGCAACCTCCTTGTTCATTTTTCTAATTGGGCTGGTGATGGGCTGGATTTATTCGCCCGTGCAGGGTTGGGGAGTGGTGTTCGGTCAGGCAGAATTTCTGCTGGCCTATTTTCTGGAGGTGCTCACCTTTTTGGTGTTCTCCTTGTTCGTGGGGCTGCTGATCAAGCGCACCGGCTTTGCCATTGTGCTGCTGGCCTTCTACACCTTCTTTGTTGAACCCATCGGCACCACCCTTTTAGCCGTTAAATTCCCCGAGCTAACCTTCTATGAGTACTTTCCCATCCGGGCGATTAACAACCTGATTCCGATTTCCTATCACAAGTATGCCTTCCGCGAGGTGCAGGACTTTGTGGCGATAAAAGACACGGTGGTGGTAGGACTGTACCTGGCCGGTTTTACTTTCTTGAACTACTGGCTGCTCAAAACCCGGGACGTGTCGTAGTCATTTTTTGGTCATAAAGTACTATTGCGGTAGTGGTTATTCTTTTGGAACTTTGTCGTTCACCGCCCTACCCTATGAACCTCCTTAACAAGTCCTTCTACTACCTCGTTGTCTTGATCAGCTTCGTAGTTATTGTTCTTTCCCTGCTATCGCTCAGTTACAACAACACGCTTTGGTGGATGAAGGCGATGGATTTTCCCCGCTTGCAGTATTTGGTGGTAGCTTTTATATGTCTGGTCATATTTGGGCTGCGCAATCCGAAATGGACCTTCTGGCCGGTTTTTCTGATGATCGGACTGCTAGCGACGGTGGTGATCCAGGGGAGCTTTATTTTTCCTTACACTCCCCTGACCCAGCCGAAGGTAGCCTCACTGTCGCCCGCTGAAGTAGACCCATCGGCGCAGCTGCGCTTAATGCTGGCCAACGTGTATATGCACAACCGGGAGGCTGATGCTCTGCTCAACATTGTGCAGCAAACCGAACCCGACATGCTGTTGCTGATGGAAACCAACCAATGGTGGATCGACCAGATGGCTCCGCTGCGCGAGCGCTACTCGCACCACCACGAACTGCCGATAGACAACACCTACGGTATGGCGCTCTACTCCCGCTATCCGCTCGAGGATCTAGAAACCAAATTTTTGCAGCACGATAGCGTGCCGTCGTTTCACTGCGACGTAGAATTGCCCAACGGTTACTTTTTCCGCTTTCACGGCGTGCACCCGGTGCCGCCCATCTTGAGCAAACACCCCGACAATAAGGGCCAGAAAGAAAAAGAACTGGTGATGGTAGGCAATTTGGTTGAAGCGAATGCGCTTCCGGAGATGGTGGCGGGCGACTTCAACGACGTGGCCTGGTCCAACACCTCACGGCTGTTTCAGATGAGCGGGGGGCTACAGGATACCCGCGTGGGACGAGGCACATACAATTCGTTCGACGCCCAGTCGTGGGTGATGCGCTGGCCGCTCGACCACGTCTACGTTTCGGATGAATTCCGGGTAGTGTCCTTCCGTCGGCTTGATAAATTCGGGTCCGACCATTTTCCGATCTACGTAGAGCTTGCTTTGCCTGATGTTGAGAAATAATTGTTTGCCTTCCAACCAATGGTCCGGCTAGCGTGTCTTATGGTTTAAAGAATTGCTATGGTACGGGCAGTGGAATTCACGGTTATTGGGTTGTTAGTGGCGCTTACCCTGGGTTCGTGCGAGGACCTGGACTTGGTGGCAGACGTCCCCCGGTGCGTTGAACGGGAGATTAGAAAGATCAAACGGGAGGAAGTGAGAAACCCACCGGCTAAGGTCTGGCGATTAACCTTCGATAATGCTATCTACTACTACATTACTTCCGATTGCTGCGATCAGTTCAATCTGCTCTACGATACCAACTGCGACGTGGTCTGCGCGCCCGACGGAGGGTTCACGGGACGTGGAGACGGTAACTGCCCAGACTTGAGCGAAGCGATAGCAGAAACCTTAATTTGGGAAGATAACCGATAACAATGATGAACATAAAGAATATATTCATTTTGCTGATTGTGTTTTCTTTGACCGCTTGCTCAGACCAGGAGGTAGCCACACGGCAGGGCACCCAAAACAGTGCCCTCGTGGGCACGTGGGCGCTGGTCGAACAAAAAGTATCCATTGGCGGACCGGCCACCTGGGAGCCTACGTCGGGCGGCGACCTTATCCGCTTCGGGGCTGACGGAACGTTTGCGATGCCGCACCTTGATTGCAAGCCGGTGTCCTACCAGCGCTCGGGCGACCTGATACAACTCACCTACGATTGCCCCGAAGATTCGGAGTACGCTGACTGGCCCAGCCACGTCAACCGCCTCGACTACCGCATCGTGGAACTTACCGACCAGCATTTGACTATTACCCCCGCTACGTTTATGTGTATGGAAACGTGCCTCTACAAATACGCTCGTCAGGAAGACCATCAATAAAGATTCAACTTCCTGGTTTAGTAAGGAGTCAGGCTTGGCTTAAAATAATACGATCTTTAATTTGTACATATCCTGTGCTGGGTAATTTTATAATTTTAAATGATCGTATAATTTTCAAGGAGAGTTCAGAAGAATATTCATGCTGAAATATATCTTTGCGGTGCCTTTTACTAATTCCACTGAGCACTATGCAAGAAACCTCACCCCCTGCACCCGCGGTACGGTCAGCACCGCAGTACCGCTTCCAAACTGATGAGTTTGCCCTGTCTGACAGCAGCCTGCACTGGCTTCGCAGTCGCTACAACTACAAGACGTTGCCCTACGAAGCGTTCGACAAGTTTGTTTTCACGCGTGGGCGAGAGGTGAACAACTGGTGGATGCTGTTTGGGTTTGGAGTGCTGATGCTGGGGGTAGCCGGGCTGATAACGGTGATCATCATCGACGACCTGATCAGCAATCCCTATAGGGTGACTATCAACATTGACATGATTGTGGCGCTGGTTATTCCGCTGGCGCTGGGCTTTTTCTCGTTGTACAACTCACTACGCAACGGCGATATGCTATACGCGTACCAGCAGCGCAAGCGGCACCGCTTTCCGCTTCGAAAGATCGTCCGAGAAGGACACAAAGATGCCCTCGTTAAGTATCTCAAAGAACACCCGCACACTCGAACCAAACTGCGCGTTGGGTAGGCCGCAGCAAAGTAAGCCGCTTTCTACGCGGAAGCCGGTTGTAGCATTAGCAAAAGAAGCGTAATTTGCCGCAAAAAACCTGCTTTCCGATGCGACATCTGCTCACCTACCTATCCATGCTAGCGCTTCCGCTAGTATCCTTCTCGCAAACTCCGCCCGACCTGGACGAGGTGCAGCCCGGCCGCTTCGACCAGGGCAAGATGTGGACCTTCGAGAACCCTCCGGTGCATTACTTTGAAGAAGCCTACGGCTTTCGCCCTTCCGAAGAATGGCTGGCCGACGTGCGGCAGTCGGCCCTGCGTTTTGCCAGCTGGTGTTCGGCCTCTTTTGTGTCGGAAAGCGGGTTGATCATGACCAACCACCACTGCTCGCGCAGCATCACCGCCTCGGTGATGAAAGAGGGCGAAAACTTCGACGACAACGGCTTCTACGCTACTACCCAAGCAGAAGAGCGGCGCGTCCCTGACCTCTACGTTGACCAACTGGTGATGCTGGCCGACGTGACCGATGCGGTGAAGAGCCAAACCGGCGTGGCTCCCGATTCGGCCCTGGCTACGGTGCAGGCAGAATACGCCCAAAAAGACGGTTGGAAAGGTTTGGAGATCGAGACGCGCACTTTCTACAGTGGCGGGCGCTACTCGCTCTACGGCTTCAAGCGCTACACCGACATTCGGCTGGTGCTTTATCCCGAACTGGCGCTGGGCTTCTTCGGCGGTGATCCTGATAACTTCACTTATCCGCGCTACAGTTTGGACTTCACCTTTTTTCGTGCTTACGATGAGGCAGGCAACCCGCTGCGACCGGCCCACTACTTCGCCTTTGATGCTGCGGGGGCCCAGGAGGGCGAAGCGGTGTTTGTGATCGGCAACCCGGGCAGCACCGGGCGCTACAAAACCATGGCCCAGTTGCACTACCAGCGCGACGTATCGGCCCCGGCCCTGCTCTCGTTTCTGCGCAACCGCACCAAGATTTATATGGAAGCGGCCGAACGCACCACCGACGTATACGCCAAAGATTCTCTCCGGAACCTGGCCTTTAGCCTGAGCAACGGTGAAAAGGCCTACGAAGGGCGGCTCAACGGCCTCAACGACCCCTACCTGATGACCAAGAAACAAAAGAAGGAAGACGCCCTGCGGGAGCAGGTTACTGAGGAAGACGATCCCTGGAATGAACTGGAAGCCAACGCCGAGGAGGAAACCCAGTACTTTGCCGAGGCCTTTTTCTTGTCGCCCAGCCCTACCCGTGGTAAGATCATCCAACTGCTGCCCAAAGTATACGACTACCGAATTGCCCTCGAACAGGACGAACAAGAAGCCGCCGCGGCCCAGCGCCAAGATATTCAGCAAATTTTGTCTACGCTAGATCCCCAGTTGGAAACGGATATGTTCGCCGCGGTGCTTGAAGAGCTCGATGAGCATTCACGTCAGGACTACGCGCGCCAGCTACTCGATGGAACAGACCCCAAAGCCCGGGCGGAAAGTATTATGGAAGAGAGTTTGCTGCTAAAGGACAGTGCGAAGTTTTTCAAGCGCAAGCCCAAAAAGCTGGCGAAAGACCCGCTGGTGGGGCTGGCCAACGAACTGGTGCCTCGCTTCCGCGAAGCCCAGGCCAAGATGGGGCAGCTCGCGCAGCAAGATAAGGCACGGGAGGAAAAGATTGCCAACCTACAGTATCAGGTAGACGGACTGAGCAGTCCGCCCGACGCTACCTTTTCGTTGCGCATTGCCGACGGTATGGTGAATGCCTACGAGTACAACGGCACCGTGGCCCCGCCCCATACTACCTACTTTGGGCTCTACGACCGGCACTACAGCCACGGACAAGAATTTCCCTGGGATCTGCCCGACCGTTGGAAGAACCCGCCGATGGATTTGCTCCGAGCCCCGCTAAACTTCGTATCGACCGCCGACATCATCGGAGGCAACTCGGGCAGCCCGGTGATCAACCAAAACGCCGAGGTAGTGGGGCTGGTGTTTGATGGCAACATTGAGAGTTTGCCGGGCTACTTTATTTACGACAGCGACTTCAACCGCACGGTGTCGGTGCACGCCGGAGGCATTGTGGCCGCGCTCAAGTATATCTACAAGGCCGACCGGCTGCTGCCCGAATTAAATGCAGACTAAAGATAGGAGCGAACGTGGGGAACTATAGGCGAGCGCTCAAAACACGCTGATAACGGTCTTTGCAGCCGTCGGGCCGGGCTTGTGAGCACTTTCTCATGCAATGAGCAATAATAGTGGTTGGAGCGACAAGTGCTCAAGTTCATCTTTGCTAGGCTTGTCGGCTGCATGGTGTGTGTGCAGTTTCAATCTAGCGGTTCTACAGTATAAGCTTTGCCAGGCACATAGGAGTCAATATGCGCTTTGAAAGTAGGAATCAACGGTTCAATATATTTAATGTGACTACGAGGTGTATCTAAGATTACGATAGCTATGGCAAACTTACCTACGTTTTGTTGGTAGTCAATGTTCTTGTCAATCGTTAACAGGATATCGAAGCCCCCTTCTACTGCTGCTTTCAATAGCTTACCGTTTTTCAAACCACTGAATGATGCTTCTGGGACGGTTACAACTTCAAATTCACTAAGGTATCGCTTCGCCTTCCTGGTGAGACACTCATCCAATAGGATTTTCATACAATAGCTGGCTTGATCTTTCTACTAACCCTCTTGATATCTCAAGCAGTTTGATGACCTGCACTTTCTTTACAGAAGGAAAGTCTTTTAGAAACTCTTCCATTGTTTCTCCTTCTTCCAGATAGTCAAATAGATTCTTAACCGGTACTCTGGTACCTAAGAATACCGGAGTTCCCCCCAGTATCTCCGAGTCGATATTGATTACGCGCTGTTCCATAGCAGGCTATACGTTTTACATCACCTAATGATTCGTGTACTATATTCTTGTTGCACCCAACGGTTATGTATATGAGATGTGGCGTGTTTTAGCTCGAAACGCTCCAAATACAAACTAACTATGGGAAATCCATAAATTTTTCAAATAGGCACAGACTAAGCCATAGCTTATATACGGTGTTAGGCACTGGGCTTGATGCGTCCTCTTTCTATACTCTTCTGTTTCAAATATTCCAAAATTTCTTCTTTGGTCATTTTTGCGAACATTGCACTTAATCTGTCTTTTTGTTCTCTTGCGAACTTGACAGCATCAAAGTCTTTTTTTATTTTAGTTTCCATAAGTCATTAATTCTCTTGGTGAGCGGATGTCCAACTGTTTATATCCATTTTTGATGTTTATGGAATTATAGCCACGTATCCGCTCAACGTTTACGATATGCTTAAAATTCCAGCTTACAAGCAAATCAGCTTGATATATGGTTGCAAGAGCGATATGCAGACAATCGGCATAACTTGTTTTCCCAACAACTTTTTCTTCAATATATTCGGTAGCCAACTCTACAGCCTCATCTTTGTCCTTTAAAAATTCTGTAAAATCATCATCGATTTTTGATATGAGTTCTTTTATTTGTTCAGGTGCAAATTCCAATTCTTCATCCAACATCGTAGATAATAGAACAATAAATTCGCCGTTCAAAATTCGGTCAAAGAGTGGTTTTGTAAATTCCTCAAACTCTGTATCGAAATATCCTCCA
This sequence comes from uncultured Cytophagales bacterium, assembly GCA_963761785.1. Lineage (GTDB taxonomy): Bacteria > Bacteroidota > Bacteroidia > Cytophagales > Cyclobacteriaceae > Tunicatimonas. Next base: position 1,146,470 of record CAVXII010000004.1, on the reverse strand, counting down.
AAAACTGATGTGTCAAAATATATCCGCTGTCTTTTTTTCATTATATAAATTTACGAAATTCAGCGAGATATTGAATGTTAGCACAATTTCTCTTGCCTTGTGTCTAACATCCAGATAACCGCAATTGCGTGGGACGCCCCGCGGTTACCTGCAATATAACAACCTAGCTATCTATTTGAAAACTGCCCCTCCTGAATATCCCCCGTCTATTGCTTCAAACGTAACAATGCCAACCGAACTGCTCGCCGAACCAGGTTTACTAATCATTTACAAACGTTTGCAAACGGTTATATACGACTACAAACGCTTAGCAGACGAATCGTTTGCCCGCCTTGCCCCACCTTTGCCAACGAGTTTAATGTTTAACACTAAATAACGAAAACGATGAACGCATTAAAAAACAAAGTACAACTGATCGGACGCCTGGGTCAAGATCCCGAAGTGAAGCAACTCAGCAACGGCGGCACCCTGGCCCGCTTCTCACTCGCCACCACCGAGAACTACAAGAACAAGCAGGGCGAGCGGGTAGAAGATACCCAATGGCACAGCGTGGTGCTGTGGGGCAACCTGGCCGAACTGGCCGGGCAGTACCTGCACAAGGGCAAAGAGGTGGCCCTGGAAGGCAAGCTCAACCACCGCACCTACGACGACAAAGACGGCAACAAGCGCTACGTCACCGAAGTGGTCGGCAGCGAGTTTCTGATGCTGGGCAAGAAAGAAGAAACGCAAGATCGTCCGGCCAAGACACGGCAAACCGTGCCGTCTGACGATTTGCCCTTCTAAGCGAAGGCCGTCAGGAACAATTCACCAAGCGGTGTCTGTAGAGCAATTCGTTAATTCGGATTGCTCTTTTTTGTTTTCGCTACGTACGTACCAAACCTCTTATAATGATCGCGCGCAACTCAGCACTTTAACTCAATTTAGTGGTTTGAAGCCAATCAACACTCCTATGAAACGATTTCTGTATCTGATTCCCCTCGCTGGCGTGCTACTGCTTTCCGGGTGTCAGGAAGACGCTGAAAGTCCGGCGATGGCTCCGCCCCAGTTGGAGCGACGTGGTGTGCCGCAAGATGATCTTATCTCGCTAGCGGCGGTGGTAGCAGGAAGTCAGATCGACGGCACCGTGCATTATCTATACTTCACGGAAAGCAAAAATCCGGCTAGCCCACTAACCCCTCAGGAACTGGTTGATCACCGACTGACGGACACCGTACCTATGCAGGGAGCCACCATTAAGAAGTTTTACTTTACTGCTACCGGTAAAACCAAGTATTATATATACGCGGTGCTGCAACTGGGTGATCAAATCAGTAGCGTAACAGAACTGCAGGCAGAAACTATTTAACGTGCACTTAAAAGCATTTTCTCACATGATACGTACCGTGAAATTTTGGTCCCTGCTGATGGCGGTGGCAGTCTTGGCGATAACCGCCTGCGAAGAAGACATTAGCGAAGCTAATTTCGACGAAAAAGGCGATACGCTCAACATCGCTGCCGACATCCCCGCCCCGATTGTACGGTTGGTAGAATCTAAAGTGCCTACCACGCTCAAGTTTGGCTTTAGCGTAACGGCCGATCAGGCCCAGGACACGGTTTACTACCTGTTGTTAGCAGACAATGTGGCAGCACCTTTAGCAACCGAACTGATGGACAATGCTGATATCACCGAGTTTCCAATGGAAGGTAGTTATTTTCGGTCTACGTTCCGATCGGGCTTGTCCGCACAAACTAAGTACGTGGTGTATGCGACGATCAAGAAGGAAAAGCAGCTGAGCGAGGTGGCTAGTCTGTCACTGATTACTGGGCAAGCTCCCGATGCGGCGGTGCCTGGCGACCCTACGGACGAGGGGCAAGAGACGCCTCCTTTTACCGAAAATCCCCCGGCCGACAACCCTCCAAACGAACCCGCTCCCACCGAAAATCCACCCTCAACTGCTAGTCCACAAGACACCACGACCGCCCCGGTGCTGGAGCCCCGCGGCACTCCTCAGGACGACATCATTTCGCTCGCGGTGCTCGTGAACGGTGACCAGATCGAAGGTACGTTGCACTACCTGTACTTCACGGAAAGCAAAAATCCCGACACTCCACCCACTTCGCAGGAACTGGTTGACCATCGGCTAACCGAAACCGTGCCCATGAACGGTGCCACCATCAAGAAGTTTAACTTTCCGGCCACCAGCAAAACCAAGTATTATATCTACGGGGTGTTGCAGTTGGGTGACAAGTTGAGTCGGGTAGTTTTGATAGAAAGAGCAACTGTTTAAGTACGATTTCTGAAAGTTCTCTTACTTTTGTTTTTCTTCCGCTCACCTAAGCGCGAAACGGAACTACGCAAGCGTTCGGGTCTTTCAACCACCCTGAAATATCCTTGACCGTCGTTCTATGAACGAACCCTTCCTCGCCAGCCTTTTTCCCCGAACCGACTTTACTCAGCAAGAACAGGAGACAATTATTGCTGAATTTCAGCGGGTTACCTTCCGGAAGCACGACTTCCTGCTCACCGAAGGCACCACCGAAAACCACTACTGGTTCATCGAGCGCGGATTTGTACGTTCCTACGCCGTTGATACTGCCGGGAACGATATCAGCACTAACTTCTACGGAGCAGGCGACGTGGTAATCGATTGGCCATCGTTCTTTCAGCGGCAACCCACTCGAGAAAACATTCAGGCGTTGACCGATTGCGTTGGCTGGCAACTGGATTTTGCTACCTTTCAGCAACTGTTCCATAGTATTGAAGCCTTTCGGGAGGCCGGACGCGCCCGGCTCGTAGCAAGTTACTTTGAGCTAAAACAAAATCGCGTCTCGATGATCACCGACCCGGCTAAGGTACGTTACCAACGCCTACTCACCGAGCGACCCGACGTCTTACAAAATGTGTCTTTGAAACAGATTGCCTCCTACCTGGGCATCACCGACACCTCACTGAGCCGCATCCGAAAGGAGTTCACCGAAGGCAAGTAAAGAGTAGCTTCCTTTCTTGTCCTAGGGCAAGATGAATGCCGGTGAAGTATGGTAAGTTTGCTGAGTCATTCATCACTCCCCAAGCAAGGCATGGAACTTCTGGCACTGTCGTTTATCATCATCACCGCACTAACAATTATCTGCTTTTACCTCGGAATAGGTCGGAACAAACGGACTTTAGGCGGACTTGCACTGTGGACAGCCGCGATTGGTTGGTTGGCCTACGGAGGTTTTTTTGAGAACACCAGCACGGTTCCGCCCCGCATCCTGTTCTTGCTATTGCCCCTGGTTGTCTTAGTAATTCTGCTGTATCGGCAGATTGATGTCAGCAGTGTCAACCTGCTGTTGCTCACGGGCATTCACGTTGTTCGCGTTCCGGTAGAACTCACGCTGCATGAGCTCTACGCGCGAGGTCAGGTTCCGGTGATCATGACCTACGAAGGGTGGAACTTTGATATTGTGGTGGGCCTGTCTGCACTTGTGGTGTTAGCTTACTTACGCTGGAAGAAGTCATCCGCCAACGTTGCGCTGCTGCGGGCGTGGAACTACTTCGGACTGTTGATGCTCAGCATTATCGTGGTCACCGCCATCCTTTCGGCACCCACTCCGCTACAACAACTCGCCTTTGATCAGCCGAACGTGGCTATTTTGACTTATCCGTTTACTTTACTTCCCGGAGTGGTGGTGCCGTTGGTAGCGTTATCTCATTTATTAGCACTTAGATTATTGAGGCAGCCGCCCAGTGCGGCATAGTTATTTTTAAATTGGTGGACGGCCAAACTTTTTCTTTTCAATTACTGCTGATGACGGCGAAGGCAGCCGACATTAGCGCGGACGGATGCGTAATGTTAGTCAGCGTTTCTATTATACTGTCGTTTCGGCTTCAAAATGAAGAAGCATTAATTCTTCTACCGCTAGTGCCAAACTAGCTATTGTTCGACCTTGCTTGTCAGCAAACTCTACCTCATAAACGCCTTCCTCCAGCATTTCAATGATTGTGCCTACTTGCCCCTTTATTAATTTCTCGCCAGGCACATCTTTTAATAAAGCTACAGTGTCTAGCAATTTTAGCGATGTTCTACTATTATAATTTTTTTCCATCATGCTTTACTTTACGTAACATGTTGTTAAACGAGGAAACCTCTCTTTCTTTTTAATGATCCAGCCTGTTCTAACAACCGCTTCATTGACTGTAGCAAAGGTCGCTTACTAAAAAAAATGCTATTGTAAGTTCTTTCATAATGGTGCGTACAACATCAGTATAGCCGCAACTTCGCCTACCTGCAATATAACAACAGAGTACTATTCTCTGAAATACAATTCAATAGAAGGTCATAAGGCAATGCGCTGATGATAATTAGAAAACAAGGCCAAGCTATCTCACTCGCACAAGCGATCAATCCACTCCGCCATCTCTTGCTGCAAGGCTTGCGCCGCACGGCCCGCCTGTTGCCCGAAATCAGCGCCATCTCCGGCGTAGATAATGCCGCGCGACGAGTTGACCAGCAATCCGCACCGGGAGTTCAGGCCGTGCTGCGCCACTTCAGCTAAACTGCCGCCCTGCGCTCCCACACCGGGTACCAACAAGAAGTGATCGGGAGCCAGTGCCCTGATCTCACGCAGGCGGTCGGCCTGGGTGGCTCCCACCACGAACATCAGCCGGTCCACATTGCCATCGGTCGCATCGTCCCACCGCTGACTCGTTTGAATTACCCGTTGGTAGAGGGGAAGAGCGTTTTCGTGATCGGTTATGTGCTGGAAGTCATGGCTACCGGGGTTGGAGGTGAGCGCCAGCAGCACCACCCACTTATCGGGGTAGCTCCAGAAGGGAACCACCGAGTCGCGCCCCATGTAGGGAGCCACGGTGACCGCGTCGAAGGGCAAGGTATCGAAGAAGGTTTTAGCGTACAGTCGCGAGGTGTTGCCGATGTCGCCCCGCTTGGCGTCGGCGATGGTGAAGCAGTCGTCGGGAATGTAGTCGACGGTTTTTTGCAGACTTTCCCAGCCCGCCGGGCCCAGGGCTTCGTAGAAGGCCACGTTCGGCTTATAAGCCACGCAGTAGGGCGCGGTGGCGTCGATGATCTGCCGGTTGAAGGCAAACACCGGGTCGGGTTCGCGCTGTAAGTGCGCCGGTATGCGGGCCGGATCAGGATCGAGTCCCACGCACAAGAAGGAGCGTTTCTGCTGAATGTTACGGAAGAGTTGGTCGCGGGTCATGGGGAAGTTGGGGCGATTGCGTTGGCCCCGCAAGATACGCATTAGCGAGCAACGTGCCGCGTAGTTCTGGCAATTCGTCCCCAACGCTAGCACCATTCCTCCCAAGTCCTTACCTTTACTCATTCAATCACTCAACAATTCAATCATTCGTTCAATGAACCTCCCCTCCCTGCAACCCACCTGGCGCTGGTACGGTCCCGACGATGCGGTCATGCTGTCCGAAATCCGGCAAGTAGGCGCCACCGGCGTGGTCACCGCCCTGCACCACATTCCCGCCGGTGAAGTGTGGCCCGTAGAAGAAATCCGGCAGCGACAGCAGATGATCGCTGAGGCCGGACTCACCTGGAGCGTGGTGGAGAGCGTAAACGTGCACGAGCGTATCAAAACCGCCGCCCCCGACCGCGAAGACTACCTGGAGAAGTATCGGCAGACGCTGGTGAACCTGGCCGCGTGCGGTATTTATACGGTGTGTTATAACTTTATGCCGGTGCTTGACTGGACGCGCACGGACTTGGCTTACCCGGTGGCCGACGGCTCGCTGGCCCTCCGCTGCAACGTGCGGGCCTTGGCTGCCTTCGATTTATACATTCTGAAGCGTCCCAAGGCAACCAGTGACTATTCCCAAGAGCACCAGTCCGCTGCTCAGGATTTTCTGGACAGCCTGTCGGAAGAAGAGCGCCATGCCCTACAGCAGAACCTCATGGCCGGACTGCCTGGCACCCGTGAGGTGTATGAAACCGACGCCTTCCGGCAACGCTTGTCAGCCTATGATACCATTGACGCCCGCCAGTTGAAGGAGAACCTGTTCTACTTCCTGCGGGCGGTGGTGCCCACGGCCGAAGAAGTGGGAGTGCGAATGGCCATCCACCCCGACGACCCGCCCTTCCCGGTGATGGGACTGCCCCGCATCGTGAGTACCGAAGCTGATTTGAAAGAACTGCTTGAAGCGGCCCCCTCGCCCAGTAACGGACTCACCTTCTGCACCGGCTCGCTGGGCGGGCGGGGCGACAATGACCTGCCCGGCATCGTGGAGCGTTTGGGCAAGCACATTCACTTCATCCACTTGCGCAACGTGCAGCGTGAGGCCGACGGCAGCTTCTACGAGGCCGATCATCTGGACGGCAGCACCGATATGTTTGCCGTGATGCGCGCGCTGATCGCTGAGCAGCAGGCCCGGCAAAAGGCGGGACGCGACGACTTGGCCATTCCGATGCGTCCTGACCACGGTCACCAGACCATATTCGACGCGGGTCGCCCCTTCTTTCCTGGCTACTCTGCCGTGGGCCGCATGCGCGGACTCGCCGAATTGCGCGGACTGGAACTAGGCATCCGGCGGATGTTGTAAGGGGATACATTCAGTAGATAATCTAAATAGAAAGGATCTTGCAAGTCTGGCCAGACCGACAATTGGTCACTATACTGCGATTAGATACAACTGCGTTGATACAGATGTTGGGGGCTACTAAAATACAACGTGATGGATGTAGAGGATCTTAATTTAGATGAGGATATTATCCCTCTTTTTAATTACACTAATAACCAACATGCTGAACTAGAATTATACAAAATCCTGAAAGAACCTATTTGTACTCCTCCACTGGCATCAGAAAGACAAGCGATATGTAAGGGGTTTATTTCAAACTGGGCTATCCTTGAGGATTTCTCTTATCAAGTACTCAATTTAAAAGAGTCATACGCTTTTCTTACTAATATTGCTGAAAATAAGTTGCTGCTTGGTAAGCATACACTAAGAACTAAGGTGCAACTACAGCTGTCCGAGAAAGAACGTAGTCAAAGAAGATCGCAGCTGGTTCAAGTAGTTTTACTTCTGGAAAGAATTTACAGTAAATTCCTTTCCAGAATTGACAAAAATAAATTCCCACTAAATTATCAAACGAGCTTAGGTCAGAGCATATCTTTCCTTCGCAAGCTACGCTTAGAGTACTTTGCTCACGCTATCAACGAGGATAAGTTCTCTGTTGCCAGGATGGTTGAAATCCTGCAACTTTTTGCCACATTAGATAAAAAAGAAATTACATCCTTCTGGAAGTTCTTTTTCTTATTTGAAGCACACTATTCTATTGCTAAAGCCTCTATCAAGCACAACTTTGTATTTGCTTCGTTTGATGAAGATATATTTCATATCAGTGATTTTTATCACCCTATTGTGGAGCAACCCGTAAAGAATAGCATAGAGGTAAAGTCAGGACAGCATGTTATTCTTCTGACAGGACCTAACATGTCAGGAAAATCAACCCTGTTAAAATCAATTGGATTGTGTGTTTACCTTTCGCATATTGGTTTAGCCGTTCCTGCTACCACCTGTACCATACCGTACTTTGACTCGATCAATATTGCTATTAATTCGCAAGACAATCTGCAAAGTGGGTACAGTCATTTTATGGCTGAAATTCAGCATCTAAAAGCAGTGTTGGAGCAGGCTACAGTAGGTAAAAACTGCTTTGCAATATTTGATGAATTATTTAAAGGTACAAACATTGATGATGCTCAGGAAATTACATTATCTACTGTAAAGGGATTGACCAAATTTAAAGGATCACTTTTCTTTATATCAACGCATCTACTTCACTTGGAAGAGCAGATTCCGAATCATGAAGGGAATATAAAAAAATGCTATATTGATTGCAGTTTGAAGGAAGGTATTCCTATTTTTAACTACAAATTAAAGGAGGGATGGTCTACTATAAAAATTGGTAAAGTATTATTTGAAATGGAAGGATTGTCCAAACTGTTAAAATAAAATAGGCAACGTCCCTTCTGGTCTTAGGGTAGCGAAGCGTCCTAAGACCCAATCAGCGACGCTGTATGCGTCGTAGGAAACCCTACGAATAGAGCGGGCGGTGAAGCCCCCCCGAGCCTTACAATCAACAACCCACACCGAGCAGACGCTCTATTCCATAGTGGGGCTGAGCAGGATGCTCAGACCAGTGTGGGGATTTGGTCCAAACTTATCCTATACTTCCCGGTTATGCTTGCGAATAACCACAAACCACAAAGACTATTCTATTGGAAGCAATTGCCCCTGTTTATACCCACCAGCCGGTGGGAGCCGTTTATCGGGCCAACGTAGACACTCATTCCGGCGTCACCTTCACGCTGTGGGCCCCGCTGGCCAAATCGGCGCGGGTGCACATCAATGAGGAAACCACCATTAACCTGGAAGTGCAGCCCTTTGGCTACTGGTCGAAGCACGTGCCCGACGCAAAACCCGGCGACCTGTACTACTTTCAGATCGACGACCAAGACCCGCGTCCCGACCCGGCTTCGCGGGCGCAGCCCGGTGGAGTGCACGGCCCCTCGGAGGTGATCAACCTGCACGGCTTCCGCTGGCAAGACGACAACTGGAGCGGACTGCCGATGGCCGAGATGATCATCTACGAACTGCACGTGGGCACCTTCACGCCCGAAGGTACCTTCACAGCCATCATCGACAAGCTCGACTATTTTAACGAACTGGGCGTCAACGCCCTGGAGATTATGCCGGTGGCCCAGTTCCCGGGTGAGCGCAACTGGGGCTACGACGGGGTCTACCCCTACGCTGCCCAGCACTCCTACGGCGGCGCGCTGGGCCTGATGCAAATGGTGGACGCCTGCCACCGCGCGGGCATTGCGGTGATCCTCAACGTGGTCTATAACCACCTGGGGCCCGAGGGCAACTACCTACCCATCTACGGCCCTTACCTCACGGATAAACATCACACCCCCTGGGGCATGGCCATCAATATGGACGATGCCCACTGCGACGGGGTGCGCCACTACTTCTTGCAAAACGCCCAGCAGTGGCTGGCCGACTTCCGCATCGACGGGCTGCGCCTGGACGCCGTGCACGCCATCAAGGATACCAGCGCCCGCCACTTTCTGGCCGACCTGTCGGCGCAAACCGATGCGTTGTCGGAGCAGACGGGCCGCACCTACGTGCTCATCGGCGAGTGCGACCTGAACGACGCGCGCTACATCTCACCGCGCGAGCGGGGCGGCTTCGGGCTGACCGGGCAGTGGATCGACGAGTTTCACCACAGCCTGCACGCCTTGATCACTGGCGAGCAGGATGGCTACTACGAAGACTTCGGCACCTTTGCCCACGTGCTCAAGGCCTTTCGGGACAGCTACGTCTACGACGGGCAGTACTGAAAGCACCGGCAACGGATGTTTGGCAACAGCGCCGCCGACCATCCCTACGACCAGTTTGTGGTGTTCACCCAGAACCACGACCAGGTGGGTAACCGCATGGTAGGCGACCGGCTCACCAGCAGCGAGTCGTTTGACACGCTCAAGCTGCTGGCCGGAGCGGCTATCCTGTCTCCGGCGGTGCCAATGCTATTCATGGGCGAAGAGTACGGTGAGAAAAACCCGTTTCAGTACTTCGTGAGCCACACCGACCCGGCGCTGGTGGAAGCCGTGCGGGAGGGACGCAGCCGCGAGTTCGCCTACTTCCAGCGCGAGGGCCACACGGTGCCCGATCCGCAGTCGGAAGAAACCTTTCGCAACTCCACGCTGTCGTGGAACTATAAGGACGGTGAAGGCGCTACGCTGCTGCGGTTCTATCAAAAGCTGATTGCATTACGGAAGACCTTGCCCGCGTTGCATACAACCCACCGTGGAACGGTGACCGTAACTTCGCCTCAGGACAAGGTGCTACTGCTGGGCCGTGCCCTTGACCCCGGCGCGTCGCCGCAGGTGTACGTGGTGTATCACTTCGGCGAAACCGACGCTACCCTAGCCACATTCACCGATAAACCAACAGAAAAGCATTTAGACTCCGCTGACAAGGCGTGGCAAGGCGCAGCCGTAACCAATGATAAAGAAGAACATGCATCAGCTAAGGGCGAAACCGGTTCGCTGCTGCGCGCCCGTTCCTTCCAGGTGTTGCAGGTGGCGGATTAAAGGAGTAGGTTTCAATGTTTTGGAACGGAATTTTCCGCAACTTTGCGTTGACAACCAAATTTAATTAGCCACGTAGGCACCAACATTACCCAATTGGTGCGGAATTACGTTGAGAACCAAACTGCACTGCCGTCTATTCCGAAAATATTATTTACCATACCCCTATCACTTTCTATGGCTCACGATAAGTACGTTTGCATTCACGGTCACTTTTACCAACCGCCCCGCGAGAATCCCTGGCTCAACACCATTGAGGTTCAAGATTCGGCCTACCCCTTTCACGACTGGAACGATCGCATTACCTACGAGTGCTACTCTCGCAACGCCGCCGCGCGTATCTTAGGAGAGGAAGGACGCATCGAAGATATTGTCAATAACTATTCTAAGATTAGCTTCAACTTCGGGCCGACGCTGCTGCAGTGGATGAAAAACAAAGCTCCGGAGGTATATTATTCTATCCTGGATGCTGACCGTAAGAGTCAGAAGTTGTTCTCGGGCCACGGATCGGCCATCGCCCAGGCCTACAACCACACCATTGTGCCCCTGTCGAACGCCCGGGATAAGGAAACCCAAATCCTGTGGGGCATCCGTGACTTTGAGTATCGCTTTGAGCGCAAACCAGAGGGCATGTGGCTTCCGGAAACGGCAGTGAACACCGAAACCTTGGAGGTGCTGGCCACCCACGGCATTAAGTATACCATCTTATCGCCTTACCAAGCCAAGAGGGTGCGCAAGAAGGGCACCAAGGAGTGGGCCAACGCCATGGGCGCCCAGGTAGACCCCCGCCGTCCGTACGAATGCAACCTGCCCTCCGGCAAAAAGATCACGTTGTTCTTCTACGACGGCCCGGTGTCGCAGGGTATTGCCTTCGAAGGATTGCTCAACGACGGCGAAGCCTTCGCCAACCGCCTTATCGGCCAGCTCAACGCCAGCGAAGACAATCCCGAGCCGCAGTTGATGCACATTGCCACCGATGGCGAGAGCTACGGCCACCACCACCGCTACGGTGAGATGGGACTGGCCTACTGCTTGCACCACATCGAGGAGCAACCGGGAGTGGGCATCTCAATCTACGGTGAGTATCTGGAGAAGTATCCCCCCAAGTACGAGGCCGAAGTTATCGAGAACACTGCCTGGAGCAGCACCCCCCACCTGGAGCGCTGGTCGGAAGACGGCGGCGGCAACACCGGGGGGCGCCCCGACTGGAACCAGCAGTGGCGCAAACCGCTGCGGGCTGCCTTTGACTGGCTGCGCGACAAGCTGGCCGTGGTGTACGAAGAGGAAATGTCAGCTTTCGTCAACGACCCCTGGGTGACGCGCAACGACTACGTGCGCGTGATCTTTGATCGCTCGCACGAGAACGTGGCCGACTTTATCTACCAGCAGACGGGCAAGAACCTCTCGCACGCCAACGAAGTGAAGTTTCTGAAGCTGCTGGAGATTCAGCACCACGCCATGCTCATGTACACCAGCTGCGGCTGGTTCTTCGATGAGGTAACGGGCATTGAGACGATCCAGGATATCTTGTACGCTGCCCGGGCCGTTCAACTGCACCATGACATTACCGGCGACGACCTGGAAGCCGAATTCATCGAGCACCTGGCGCTGGCCCCCAGTAATCTCGATCAGTATCAGAACGCCGCGGTAGCCTACGAACAGCTGGTGCGTCCTTCTATTGTGGACATGAACCGGGTGGGAGCGCACTTTGCGGTTTCTTCGCTCTTTTCGGAATATACCGAACAAGATCGGGTATACAGTTTTGGGGTGGATTTGCAGCACTTCAACAAGCACTACGCTGGCAAGTACCGACTGGCGCTAGGCAAAGCCAGCCTCACCTCTGAGGTGACCTGGGAGAAAGAAGACGTCACCTTCGCGGTGATTCACCTGGGTGAGCACCACCTGTTCGGAGGGGTGCGGGCTTCGCTCGAGGAGCACGAGTACGAAACCATGCGCGATGAAATCACCGAAGCTTTTCAGAAGAGCCGGGTGCACGAGGCGGTGGTGCTCATGGACAAACACTTCGGCATGCACAACTACTCGTTCTGGCACCTGTTCAAGGAGGATCAGAAAGACCTGCTCAACAAGGTGCTGGAAGAAACCATGAGCAACGTGGAGGGCACTTTCCGGCAGATTTACGAGAACAATTACTCGGTGCTGCAGGCCATGAAGCAACTGAGCATTCAGGCACCAAGGCCCCTAAAAGACGCGGGCGAGTTTACCATCAACTCCAAGCTACGGCGGATGCTGGAACACGATCATATTGACCGAACTGAACTTAATGCGATGGTAGAAAGCATCGACAACCTAGATGTGGAGATAGATTCGGTCGGCTTGAGCTACCTGGCGGGCGAACGCATCAACCATTTGATGGAAAACGTGGAACAACATCCCGACGATCTGACCTACATGAAGCGGACGGTGCGGTTTATTCAGGCGTGCTTCCAGGTGCACCTACAGCCCGATTTGTGGAAGGCGCAGAACATCGCATTCATCATCCACCGCGAGAACTACGCGCGCGTGAGCCGCAAGCAAGACCGGGGCGACGAGCACGCCACGCAGTGGTTAGCAACCTTCGCCCAGTTGTTCGAGGTGCTCAATATTCGGGTAAACGATAATGCCTCAGTACCGCAGATATAAGTTCATTTGGCCACTTAAGTTGATGCTTCCCTCAGGGCTCAAGTAGCTGTCATATTTTTTTAGTCAACCGCATCGTATGTATACCCCCAGTGCTACCTACCGGCTTCAGCTTTCGGCCTCGTTTACCCTAGAGCAACTATCCGAAATTATCGACTACCTGCAGCATTTGGGTGTCTCAACGGTGTATGCCTCGCCCATTTTTCAGGCGCGGGAAGGGAGCACCCACGGCTACGACGTGGCCGACCCGTTGCGCCTTAATACGGAGATAGGCACTGAGGCCCAACTGGCTGCTATTGCGCAGCGACTCATGAAGCTGGACATGGGCTGGCTACAGGATATTGTGCCCAACCACATGGCCTACGACCCGGTCAATCCCTGGGTGCACGATCTGCTGGAGAAGGGCCCCTACGCTGAGCACGCTGCCTACTTCGACGTAGACTGGAACCACCCCGATCCTAACTTTCACGGAAAAGTTATGGCTCCGTTTCTAGGATCGTCTCTGGAAGAGGTACTGAAGGAAAGTCAACTTAGTTTGCACTGGGGAGAGACGGGGTTTCAAATCCGGTACTACGATCATCATTTGCCCGTCGGCGTGGCCTCGTACGCCGGACTGCTACGTACGGTCGGACAATCCTCCAACCTGGAGGCGGATCAGCAAGGTCGCCTGAATGCGTGGGCCGAGCGCACGGAAGCCTACGCCCATTCGCTATCTACTGACAAACCAACGGATGGCTCCTGGAGCAGCTTGTTGGCGGATTTGTGCGCGGCAGTGCAGCAGCACCCGGCGCTGTCCGACGCAGTGGAGCAGTTTACCCAGTCGCATGCGCAGGATATTGTTCGCATGGAAGCGTTGTTAGAAGAACAGTATTTTCAACTCGTGCACTGGAAGACGACCGAGCGAGTAATCAATTACCGACGGTTCTTCACTGTGAACGATCTGATCTGCCTCAGCGCGCACCGCCCCGAAGTCTTCGACCACTACCACCGCAAGATCAAGCAGTGGATCGACCAGGGCTACGTGCAGGGCGTGCGGGTAGACCACGTGGACGGCTTGCTCGATCCTACCGGATATCTGGAGAAACTACGAAACCTGCTCGGCGAAGAAACCTACCTGGTCGTGGAGAAAATTCTGGAACACGACGAGCAGCTTCCCGAAAATTGGCTGGTGCAGGGGAGCAGCGGTTACGGATTTTTGGCCGATGTGAACCAACTCTTTACCAGTGTGGCCGGAGCCCAATCACTGCTTAGTTACTACGCTACCTGGAACCCGGAGGTAACCGACTACCAAGCGTTGGTGTACCGCAACAAGCACTTCATCTTACGCGAGCGCATGCAGGGCGAACTGGATAACCTCACCCGCTTGCTGACCTCGCTCACGTTGGCCGACGGCGGTTCTCCGGAAGCATATAGGCCTGCCCTGGCGCAACTGCTGGTGGCCTTTCCGGTCTACCGTATTTATAGCACGCACTTTCCCTTTACGCCGGAAGATCAGGCCGTACTGGAAGAAACCTTTGCGCGGGCTCAGGCAGCTGCTCCTGAACTAACTGATCCGCTGAAGACGCTACGGTCCGTATTTGATGGACAAGCCAGCGGCGATGAGGCCTACGATGCCCGCCGTCTGGAGTTTGTGATGCGCTGCCAGCAGTTTGCCGGTCCGCTGGCCGCCAAGGGCGTGGAAGATACCACCTTCTACGAATACCACCCCCTGATCTCGCACAACGAGGTAGGTGACTCTCCGCAACATTTGGGGATGAAACCCGACGAGTTTCATCGGCGGATGCAGCAGCGTTGGCCTTTGGCGATGAACGCCACGGCTACCCACGACACCAAACGAGGCGAAGACGCCCGACTACGTATCAATCTGCTCAGCGAAATGCCCAGCGAGTGGATGAAGGTAACTGCCCGTTGGCGTTACAACAACGCACCTTACAAAACCGCCCTCGACCAGGAAGGCGGCTGGCCCGAGGCCAACTTCGAGTATTTTATCTACCAGACCCTGGTAGGCACGTACCCCTTCTTTGCCAATCCAGAAGCGGTGGACTATTCTACCCGCTTGCGGGAGTACTTGGTGAAGGCTGCTCGTGAGGCAAAGGACCATACCACTTGGTCAGATCCAAACAAAGACTACGAACGGGCTATCGATCATTTTACGGAGCAGTTGCTACAGGACGAGGACTTTATGGATGAGTTCCGGCACTTCGCCGAACCGCTGGCCCGCCGGGCGGTGACCTACTCGCTGGGCCAAACTCTGCTGAAGATTACCGCTCCGGGCGTGCCCGACGTGTATCAGGGCACGGAGTACTGGGACCTGAGCATGGTGGACCCCGACAACCGCCGTCCGGTAGACTACACCCCGCGCCGAGAAGCACTAGCCCGGTTCCAGTCGGCTAGCAGTACCGAGGATCGCGATGCGTTGCTTCGGCAGCTAACTGATAATGGCCTGGACCCGACCATCAAGCTGTACGTGCTGTCGCAGAGTCTGCAGGTGCGGCGCCAGTTGGCTGATCTATTTGCGCACGGCACCTACGAGCCGCTTACCGTGCGAGGCGCGCAGCAGAACCACCTGCTGGCCTTTCGGCGCGTTTGGGAAGAGCAGGAGGCCGTGGTGCTGGTGCCGCTAGGCGTGACTTCGCTGTCACTAACCAACGGGCACCTGCCCCTGGGCAAAACCTGCTGGGGCGATACGCAAGTGGTGCTTCCTACCGAAAACACTTCCTGGGCCAATGCTTTTACTAAAAAGACCGTCTCCTTTATTAACCATTGTTCGGTAGCGGAGACGTTGGATCAATTTCCCGTAGCCTTACTAACCAGAAACTAGCATGATTGACGAACGACGCAGTGGAGTACTACTGCACATCACCTCGCTGCCCGCCCCGCACGGCATCGGTAACCTTGGTCCGGCCGCCTACCAATTTGCCAACTTTATGAAGAAGTCGGGCCTTACCTACTGGCAGCTGCTGCCCCTGAATCCGGTGGAGGGAGCTAGTGGATACTCACCCTACAGTGGGCTGTCGGCCTTCGCGGGCAACCCCTTGCTGATCAGTCCCGAATTGCTGGTAAAGTCGCGCTTGCTGGAGCAAAGTGACCTCAGCACTCGCTTCAAGTTCAGCGAGGAGCAGGTGGACTTCGATAAGGTGATTCGTTATTTGCTGCCGTTGCTGGATAAGGCGTTTCAGACTTTTCAGAACGGGCGGGCGGGGAAACGCCGTGCACGCTACGAGCAGTTCTGTGCCGACAACGCCGCCTGGCTCGATGACTTCTCCGACTACATGGCCTTTAAACAACACCACCAGAATGAACCCTGGATGATGTGGCCCGAGTCCATTCGCACCCGCGATAAGAAGGCCCTACGCGCCCTGCGGGAAGAACTCAGCGAATCCATCGCTAAAGAAAAGTTCTTGCAGTTTGTGTTCTTCGAGCAGTGGAACGCCCTAAAAAGCCACTGCGAAGGCCGCGGCGTACGACTTTTTGGCGACGTGCCCTTTTACGTAGGCTACGACAGTGCCGATGTGTGGGCGAATCCTGATATCTTCAAGTTAGGCAATGGCAAAAAGCCTGGCTTCATCGCCGGAGTGCCACCCGACTACTTCAGCGAGCACGGCCAACTGTGGGGCATGCCGGTATTCGACTGGAAGGCCCTTAAGAAGCAGAAGTACGACTGGTGGATGCAGCGTATGGAACAGAATCTAAAGATGTTTGACCTGGTGCGCCTGGACCACTTTCGGGCGTTTTCGGCCTACTGGGAGGTGCCCGCGGGTCACGAGACGGCCACGAACGGCCGCTGGAAGAAGGGGCCGGGCGATAAGCTATTCAAGCGTTTCCGAAAGAAGTACGATAACCTGCCTATCATCGCCGAAGACCTGGGCGATATCGACCAGCCGGTGCGTGATTTGATGCACGACTACGACCTTCCGGGTATGAAAGTGCTGCACTTTGCCTTTGGCGACGATATGCCAAAGAGCGGCTACGTGCCGCACCACCACGTGCCCAACGCGGTGGTGTATACCGGCACCCACGACAACAACACCACTCGGGGCTGGTTTGAGAAAGACCTGAGTGCCGCCGACCGTAAGCGCCTGTCGGCCTACGTGCAGCGTAAGGTTACCCCGAACAACGTAGCCAACGAACTCATGCGCCTGGCCTTCGCTTCGGTGTGTCGGCTGGCGGTGGTGCCCATGCAGGACTTGCTCAACCTCGACCACAAGTCCATTATGAACCGTCCGTTGACCCCCTCGGGCAACTGGGCGTGGCGCATGAAGAAGAGCGTAACGACCGCGGCGCTGGCTCGCCGCGTGAAGGAGATGAACGAGCGGTATGATCGTTGATTTGCTGGGATACTGGATAATCTTCTGAGCGGTCAGATGTTAGATGACCCTCTGGAGAAAGAGAGATCATATGATTTGCTGGGTGGCTAGCAGGATTGGGTTCTAAAGATTTTCTCACTAGTCGAAGCATCCGCTCCGACCTATCAATCATGTAGCACGTTCGCTCGGTCCTTGTTGCGGGCCGATATTTTCCAAGCATTACCATCCTTGGAATTGGCCTGAATCTTAGCTTATGTTCGGTCTAGCAGTGTTGACGATCAATTGTACTTTCTTGAGAACAGCCCCTGACTTATACCATACGATGGCGAGGGTGAAAATGGCGGATTGGCGGCCAAATCCGGGGCGCTGACTCAGCATTATTGTCCGCGGGCGGACACTGGGTGTTCGATGGCGGACAGTAGTGTTGATGACAACCACGGCTGAGAGGCTGGAAATTAGGTTTGGGTAGGCTGGCGTGAGGTTTGTTCAACGCAAGTGACATACACAAGTCCTCAAGTTGAAGGTGACGGATGCTTGTGCCTGTTGTCATTAGGCTTTTCAGACCTTTTGCTAGAGATAGAACATAATTGTCAATTTCACTACTCCATCCCACTATGAGTATGTACAAACACTTCTCAGTTGTCGCCTTTCGCAACCTGATCCGCCACAAAGCTTTCTCGACGATCAATGTTGCTGGACTTGCGCTTAGCATGACGTGCAGTCTCTTCATCTTTTTATGGGTACAGGACGAAAAAGGAATAGATAACTTTCATAGCAAGGGCGAAAACCTATACAGCATCTATGAAACCGTGCGAGCGAACGGACAGGTCAGGGGACGTTACGCTACTCCTTTCCGGGGAGACAAAAACGGGTTATACATTCCCATTGCGGATATGAAAGCTTCGGTCCCCGAGATAGCCAGCATCAATTTTTACGCAACCGGGTACGAGTTGCCCTGGGGGTATCCTAAAACGTTTCAGGTAGGGGATAAAAAGCATAAGGTAGAAGGTTCAAGAACCAGTGAAGATTTCTTCTGTATGTTTGATTATCCGATCATTGCGGGCGATGCGGCTAATGCACTAAAAGACAAAAGTAGTATTGCCATTTCCGAATCGATGGCAGCGCTGTTCTTTAAAAGTCCCGAAGCGGCTATCGGAAAAAGCATTCGCTACGAAGACAGGCTGGACTTTGCGGTTACAGCAGTATTCGCCGACGTATCATCCCGTAGTTCACTGCAATTTGACTACCTCATCAATTGGGAGTTACAGAAAAGCCAGCAACTGGAGTGGTCATCCGACGTTATCCTCACGACCGTTCAGTTACAGGAAGGGGCTGACGTGAGTCAGGTAGAGGACAAAATTAACCGCGTCCTTCAAGCCCGGCTAGATCAGAATGAGAACGAACCGGTTGAGGTTACGTTGGGGCTTCAGCCATTTGGCGACCGCTATTTGGTATCAAACTTCGTAGACGGCAAACCCCAGGGCGGGCGCATTGAGTACGTGAAGATATTCAGCGGAGTTGCTATCTTTCTGTTGCTGATTGCCTGCATCAACTTTATGAATTTGGCCACGGCCCGTTCGGTAAAGCGATCCAAAGAGGTGGGTGTCCGCAAGGCGATTGGTTCTTCCCGAGGGTATCTCATCAGGCAGTTCTTGGGAGAAGCTTTTTTGCTATCATTTTTGGCTCTGCTGCTGTCGTGGATGCTGGTTCAATTGTTATTGCCCGGATTCAACTATTTCTCGGGAAAACAAATTACCTCTCCCTTCACCAACCCCACGTACTGGGCAATTTCTGGAAGTCTGCTAGTGACGATGGGGCTACTCGCGGGGAGCTATCCGGCGCTGTACCTGTCGTCGCTCAAGCCTGTACGCGTGCTGAAGGGAGAAGTCCGGATGAGCGGAAGGTCGGTGTGGTTTCGGAAAGGTTTAGCAATATTTCAGTTTGGCTTGTCTATTTCGCTGCTCATTGCCACGTTGGTGGTTTCGCGGCAGATCAGTTACGTACAAAACACCCACCTGGGATACGACCGTGAAAACTTGATTTACTTTCGGGTCGAGGGCGAATTAAATGACCGCTACGCAGTATTCAAGGAGGAGTTATCCCGGATGCCCGGCATTGCGCTGGTGGACCGGAGTAGCGAAGCTCCGCACGCGATGGGGTTTGTGGTGGACGAAAACGATGGGGTGGCCAACGCCACGGGCGGAGAAGATGCTATCAACTGGGAGGGCAAAGAAAAAAATGCCTCAGTCGGGTTCAAGCCCACTTCCGTTGGGTTCGATTTTATCCAAATAATGAACCTGGACCTTATCGCGGGGCGCGATTTTTCCCGGGACTATGCCACCGATACAACGGCCTTCATGGTGAACGAAATGGCCCTCAAGCAGATGGGTATGGACGACCCCCTGGGCAAATGGATATCTGCCTGGGATAAAAAGGGGCCGATTGTCGGAATACTAAAAGATTACCACACGCACTCGCTCCACGAGCCGATTAAGCCCTTGATCGTAGATGTGAAAGAAGATCTGTACTTCGGAGTGGTTCTGGTACGTACGCTGCCCGGCCAAACAAAGGAGGCCCTGGCGAGCATAGATAAGGTCTACCGGAAGGTGAATTCTAGTTATCCTTTTGACTACCGGTTTCTGGATCAGGAATACAAGCAACTGTATCAAAGCGAACAAGTGGTAGCCAAGCTGTCTAATGCTTTTGCGGGCCTGGCCATTGCCGTTTCCTGTTTAGGGCTACTGGGATTGGTGATGTTCTCTGCCGAACAGCGTACTAAAGAAATTGGCATCCGCAAAGTATTGGGCGCTGAGGTTCTTCATATTGTCGGGTTGCTATCTAGAGATTTCATGCAACTCATTCTTGTTGCCTTTCTGGTTGCCGCCCCAGTTGCTGCTTATTTTATGAATCAGTGGTTGCAGGACTTCGCCTATAAGATTGACCTGTCCTGGTGGATTTTTGCGGTGGCCGGAGGTGCGGTGCTACTCATCGCTCTACTAACTACGGGCATTCAGACGCTTAAAGCAGCGCAACAGAATCCAGTAGAATCGTTGCGAAGTGAATAGAAAATCCCTTTACCCAAATTACCTACGAAGGATCACCAAACCCACTATCATGCTTAAGAACTATCTACACTCGGCCCTGCGTAACCTGCGCAAGAATAAGTTTTATTCGTTCATCAATGTGCTGGGCTTGGCCGTAGGAGTCGCGGGCTTTCTACTGATTGCCCAGTACGTGTTCTTTGAGCGCAGCTACGACCGCTTCCACGCCGGGGGCGATCAAATCTACCGGGTGCAGTTGGACCAGTACCAGAACGACGAGCTAACGGTCGCCAGCGCGGAGAACTATCCGGGGGTGGGTCCGGCCCTGATGGCCGAACTGCCCGAGGTGCTGGACTATACGCGCCTGTATAACATGGGCTTTAAGAACAACGTGGTGATCACTTATGAGGAAGCTCCTGATGGGCCGGTGGTCTTCAAGATGGAGAAGTTTATGTACGCTGACTCCTCGTTCTTCTCGATGTTATCCTTTCCGCTG
Organism: uncultured Cytophagales bacterium; assembly: GCA_963761785.1. Classification (GTDB taxonomy): domain Bacteria; phylum Bacteroidota; class Bacteroidia; order Cytophagales; family Cyclobacteriaceae; genus Tunicatimonas. Next base: position 1,125,903 of record CAVXII010000004.1, on the reverse strand, counting down.
GTGCAGGGTGATCCGCGGACGGCGCTGGCCGAACCCTTCACCGCGGTGGTGTCGGAAACCTACGCGAAGCGGTTCTTTGGCGACGAAGACCCGGTCGGCAAGGTGCTGGGCCTGCAAGATGATGACTTCAATGACGAACGCTGCCGGGTGACGGGCGTCTTTCGGGACGTGCCCCAAAACTCGCACCTAAAGTTCGACGTGCTCTTCTCGTTCCGGACCCTCTACAATCGCTACGAAGAAGCACGGAAGCGCTACGACCTGACCTGGGAGCGCAAGGATTTTTATACTTACATCCGCGTGCGGAAAGGCACCGATCCCAACGGCCTGGCCGCGAAGTTTCCGTCGGTGGTGGACAAGTACAGCCCGGGACTGGTCGAGCAGCAGCGGCGCGACGTGCTGTCGTTGCAACCCCTGGGAGACATTCACCTGTACTCGGACCTGGCCGAAGAGGCCGAGGCCAACGGCAGTGCGCAGGTGGTGTACTTTCTGCTCATCATCGCGGGCTTCATCCTCGTGATCGCCTGGATCAACTACATCAATCTGTCTACCGCCCGGGCCATGGAGCGGGGGCGGGAAGTGGGTGTGCGCAAAGCGCTGGGAGCGTTCCGCTACCAACTCTTCAAGCAGTTTATGATCGAGTCACTGCTCATCAACGGACTGGCCATTTTCGCCGCCGGAATGCTGGTGAGTCTACTACTGCCGGTGTTTAACGATCTGACTGGATTACGATTGTCTGAAATGGCTTTCTGGAGCCAAGGTTGGCTGTGGGGTTTGCTGGCCGCACTGTTTGTGGTAGGCACCTTGCTATCGGGCTTGTATCCCGCGCTGGTGCTGGCCTCATTCCGGCCCGCCCAGGTGCTGAAGGGTACGTTGCGCACGGGCAAACACGGCATCCGGTTGCGGCAGGCGCTGGTGGTGTTCCAGTTCGCCGCCGCCATTGTGCTGGTGGTGGGCACGGCCATCGTCTACCAGCAGATGCAGTACATGCTGAGCGCGGATTTAGGCTTTAAGATGGACCAAATGCTGGTACTGGAGCGGCCCAGTATTATGGCGGAGGACTGGGAAGAACGCAAGGGTGATGCGAGACAGTTCAAGACCGAATTGCTCAGAAACCCGTCTATTGAGCAGGTGTCCGGGATGGATTTTGTGCCGGGCAACACCCGTCAGTTCAAGTTCAACTTCCGCAAATACGGCACTCCGGCGGCGGAAGCGCGCGCCATTCGGGTGAACGGGGTGGGTTATGACTTCTTTGATATGTTTGAGATGGATCTGCTGGCGGGCCGGGGCTTTTCGGAAGACTACGTCAGTGATCTTGATACGGCAATAGTCGTTACCGCCGCCGCCGCCCACCTATTAGGTTTTGATAACCTAGAAGATGCCATTGATGCCACCGTTACTATCTCGTTTGGTCAACAGGAAGATCAGATGATCATCATAGGCGTGGTAAATGACTATCACCAGGAATCACTCAAGCAGGCAGCAGAACCCATTGTTATCTTGCCTTCAGAGGTCAACAGTGAGTATTACGTGATGAAGGTGAATCGGCAGAACCTGCCCCAAACCATTGAGTACGTAGAAACTACTTGGGGCAAGGTGTTTCCGGGCAATCCGTTCTCGTACTTCTTTTTGGACGACTACTTCAACCGGCAGTACCAGACCGACCAGCGGTTCAGTCAGCTGATTCGGGTGTTTGCGGGGTTGGCGTTGTTTATTGGTGGCTTGGGTTTACTAGGACTGTCGGCCTTCACGGCGCAGCAGCGCACCAAGGAGATTGGCATCCGCAAGGTGCTGGGGGCCTCGGTGGGTAGTGTCGTCGTGCTGCTGTCGCGCGACTTCACCAAGCTGATCCTGATTGCCATTGGGCTGGCGGTGCCGCTGGCCTACTTCGTGATGGATGCCTGGCTGAGTTCTTATGCCTCCCGCGTTGAAATTGGCGCGGGTATCTTTGTGCTGGCCGGGCTTTTCACCCTGCTGGTGGCCTGGCTCACGGTGAGCTGGCAGTCGGTGAAAGCGGCCGTAGCCAACCCAGTGGACAGCTTGCGAAGCGAGTAGGATCAGGATGGGCAGGATGAAGGGGATGGGCAGAATAAAAGGAGCAGACAGGATCATGCTGATACACTGCTGTATTCATCCTGCCCATCCTGAAACATCCCGTCTATCCCGATTAAGACAATCAACTAAACTCAAATATCATGTTCAGAAACTATCTCAAAGTAGGCCTGCGGAATATCTTCAAGTACAAGGTGTTCTCCTTTATCAACGTGTTCGGACTGGCCGTAGCCATGTCGGTGGGCATGCTGATTATCCTGATGTTGGTAGACCAGCGGAGCTACGACCAGTTTCATACGAAGAAAGACCGGATTTATCGGGTGCTGTCTCAGGAGAAAGGGTCGGCGGTGCCCAGCGCGAAGAGCGCCTTTCCGCTGGCGGCGGCCCTGCCGGAGTACGCAGCGGTGGAGGAAGCGACGCACCTGGTTCCGGGAGTAGGCGGAGACGCTACCTACGGCGAGAAGTCGGTGGAGATGCGGGGCTTTTTCGCTGATTCTTCTTTCTTCCGGGTATTTAGCTTTGATATGGTGGCCGGGGACAAACGCAATGCGCTGAATCAGCCCAACACAATGGTAATCACCCGCGAACGGGCCGAGTCGTTGTTCGGAAACAAAGATGCCATGGGCCAACGGGTGGAATTTACGGACCGGGGCTTGCGCCTGCTGAAGTTTGACTTTGTAAGCGATCCGGGCAGCAGTTCGGTCAACTGGGGAAGCTTTACGATTACTGGGGTAATTGATCCTGCCCAGTACAAATCACACATCAAGTTCGATATGCTGGTTTCGACGGCGTCCCTGCCCGCTTTGTATCAGCAAGAAAAAGTAACGGACTTCACTGGCGACTGGCGCCAATCCTCCCAGTGCTACACCTACGCGCTGCTGAAACCGGGAAGCAGCGCGCTGGATTTAACAACTTCGTTGGATGATCTGATCGCACACCAGTACGCAAATATTGAAGATCAGGCGGGACTGACGTTGGTTCCTCAGTCGCTAGATGCCATTGCGGTAGGCCGCTTTGTCGGAAACCCGCTCAGCCTTCGGTTGCCGGTTGAGGTGTACTATTTTCTGGGTTTCCTGGCGCTGATTATTCTCCTATCAGCTAGTCTGAACTACACCAACCTATCCATTGCTCGGGCCCTGACCCGCGCCAAAGAAATTGGGGTGCGCAAGGTGACGGGAGCCAGGCGCAGGGATTTGGTCTACCAGTTTTTGAGTGAGTCGGTGCTGACTGTGCTGTTCGCCCTGGCGTTGGCCTACCTGTTGCTGACGGCTGTCAAGTCTGCCTTTATGAGCCTGTGGGCCAATCAGTACCTGGACTTTGACTTGCACGGAAATACGGTAGTTTACTTCGCCTTTCTGGGGTTGGCCTTGCTGATCGGACTGCTGGCCGGAGCGTATCCGGCTTTGTATCTATCGCGCTACTCGCCCACCAAGGTGCTAAAGAACATCAGCGGTGAGAAGCCGGGGAGGCTAGGTCTACGGAAGCTGTTGAGTGCGAGTCAGTTCGTGGTTTCGTTGTTTTTTATTATCACTTCGTTGTTGGTCTATCAGCAGTTTCGGCACTATCTGGGTTTTGAGTACGGCTTTGATGCGGAGAACCTGATCAACGTACCGCTTCAGGGCAATAACTACCAGCGCTTGCGTAGCGCGTTGGGTTCGGTACCCGAAGTCACGGCAATTTCGGCCAGTGCCTACATTCCGGCCACCGCCATGTCGCTGGGCAGCACGCCGGTGCGAAGAGTAGGGGGCGAACCCAGCGAGGCCGATCCCCGCTTTGAGCGCATGAGCGTGGACACGAATTTCATCAGCAACTTCGGGCTTCGTCTGCTTGCCGGAAGGAATCTGCGCACCGAAGGGGAATCCGGCTGCGGGGTGGTGGTCAACGCGGCGGCGGCGCGGGCCTTGGGCTACGCGCCGGTGTCCGGCATTGTCGGTGCGTCGCTGGAGGTAGCCGCGTATGAGGAGCCGGTAGAAGTGGTGGGCGTGCTGGAGGATTTCAAATTTCAGACCCCAGTGATGGAAGACGGGATTGGCCCCTTGCTGTTTCGCTATCAGCCGGAGCAGTTCAGCTATCTCAACGTGAAAGTTGCCGCCGGTGACGTGTCCGGTACCCTGGCGAAACTAACTGCGGCATGGCAGCGCGTCGACCCAGTGCACCCGTTCCAGTACCAGTTCTTCGACGACCAACTGCTGAAGGTGAACCTGTGGCTAGGTGATTTGGTGGCGATTATTGGCTTCATCGCCTCGCTGGCCATTGTGATTGCCTGCCTGGGTTTGTTGGGCATGGCCACCTACACCGCCGAACGCCGGACGAAGGAGGTGGGCATCCGCAAGGTGCTCGGGGCCGGGGAGTTCGCGTTGGCCCTGCTGCTGTCCCGCGGGTTTCTCACCACGCTGGCCGTTTCCGTTGCCATCGGCGCGCCCCTTAGCTATTTTGCCAATAACCTCTGGCTACAGAACTTTCCCAACCGGGTAGACTTCGGCTGGGGCACCGTCTTGCTGGGTTCTGCCGTGCTGTTGGTACTAGGACTCGTTACTATCGGTTCGCAAACCCTGCGGGCGGCGCAGCGCAACCCGGTGGACACGTTGCGGAGCGAGTAACGATCAGGATAGGCAGGATAGAAGAGGATGGGCAGGATAAAGGCAGGAATATCCTGATGCCTTTCTGTATTTATCCTGTCCATCCTGAAATATCCTGTCCATCCCGATTAAGACAGCAAGATGATCTGGAGTACCCGGTAAGTCAATCGTTGCCCCTTTGGGTTTTTGGGTTTCTGTACTGATGCGGTTAGCGAGTTCTTCCATCGCTCGCTAAAACACTCTCCCCCACCCGCTGGTTGATTAGGTTATCTTGATTTCACTTTTTTACTAACCAACCTACCCTTCATGGATTCTTCTACCTTCACCCGCCGCGTGCTTACGGTGGTAGGCATCGTGGCCGCCACGGTACTCATCCTGTTATTCTTAGGAACCAGCATCAGCGTGATCCTCATTGTCATTGCCGCGGTGCTGGTAGTGGTCTTCTTCGATGGTATTGCCCGCTGGCTCACCAACCATTTGCCTCTCTCCATCGGCTGGTGCCGCCTGGTGGCGGTGGTGGGGTTCCTGATCGTCGCCGGTGGTATCAGCTGGGCATTGGCACCCTACGTGAGCGGTCAGGCCACCCAGTTGAGCGAACAACTGCCTTCTTCGCTACAGGAGGTGGAGCAGCAGGTGAAACAACTACCCGGCGGAGAAAAGCTCGTCAACTACGTGAAGCAGGAAAATTTTGTCAAAAGCTTGCGCAGCAACGCCCAGAAATTCTTCTCAGCCGTCTTCGGATTCGTAGGGGCATTGGGTACGGGGTACGTGATTATATTTATGGGCTTCTTAATTCTGGCTAGTCCGCAGATTTACGTCGAAGGCATCGTGCATCTGGTGCCGAAAGATCAGCGTGAGCGCGCCAACGAAGTGCTGAAAATTTTGGGGCAAACCCTGCGCAGCTGGCTGCTGGGCAAATTGCTATCGATGCTCATTGTGGCGGTCTTCACCTGGCTTGGCTTATGGATTCTAGGCATTCCGCTGGCGTTGATTTTAGGAATTACGGCCGGGCTGCTGGCCTTCGTGCCTAACTTTGGGCCACTGATAGCGTTGGTGCTCGGGGTGCTCGTGGCGGCTACCCAGGGGCCGCAGAAGATGCTCTATACGGCCGGAATTTATATCTTGGTGCAGATTATCGAGAGCAACCTGCTCACCCCCGTCATACAGCGGCGCCAGGTATCACTGCCAATGGCGTTGATTTTGGTGGCCCAGTTGATACTAGGTGTTTATACCGGGGTACTTGGATTGGTGCTGGCCACGCCCATCTTTGCCATTGTGATGGTGCTGATCAAAACGCTGTACGTAGAAGACGTGCTGGACGATCACGACAAGATGCTGGCCCCTGAGAAGAAGGTGATGGAAGAGACGGCGTGAGAAAGTATTTGTAGTGTCACGATGAAAGCGAATTTTTTCTAATATCAACAAATTCTGCAACTAAATTTTAGTTGCAGAATTTGTTGATATTAGGTAGCTTCATAATCAAATCATTCATATGTCCCGCATCAAAAGCTAGTTGATAGGTTAAAGCAAAAGCCTAAAGATTCTACGCATCCAGAAGTAATACGATTGATGAAAGGATTTGGGTATGAAGAGAGCAGTGTAGGAAAAACAAGTGGCGCAGCGGTAGCCCTGATCAATAAAGACACGAAGCAAATTGTAAGGCTCCACAAACCGCATCCGGGCAACATCGTGAAGTTGTATGCGATAAAAAACCTACTGGATCATCTGATCGATCAAAAGTTAATCTAGTAACCTATGGAAAACGTATTAGAACATCAAGATTTCTACGGCACTGTTGAGTACAGTAGCGAAGATGAAATTTTTCACGGAAGGCTTATTGGAATCAATGATCTGGTTACTTTTGAAGGAGATTCTGTTACTTCATTGAAGAATAGTTTTATTGAAGCGGTAAAAGACTACATTGCTTTGTGCCAAGAAGCAGGCAAGTCTCCTCTGAAATCATTTAAAGGCTCATTCAATGTTCGCTTAACTCCCAAATTACATCGTGAGGCCTTCGTGGCTGCCGCTATCAATAATATATCTTTAAACGCATTTGTAGAAGCTGCCATCTCTAATAAGCTAAAAGCACTTGAGTAGACTGAATAAGAGACATCAACAGCCTTGGATCACTTCAAATCATCCGCCGATTCATTAATCTCCGACAGTTCACCCTCGTAGCTGGTCTTCACCTCTTCCGATTCGTAACCCTGCTCGCGCAGCCAGCGGCTGAACGATGCCGTGAAGCCGTGGGTCACGTACACCCGCTCGGCCCCGGTGTCGGCAATGGCTTGGTTCAGCCCCGGCCAGTCGGCGTGGTCCGACAGCACAAAGCCGCGGTCAGCAGCCCGCCGTCGCTTGGCCCCGCGGATGTTCATCCAGCCCGAAGCGATACCCAGTCGGTAGGGTTTCAGTTTGTCCGCCCACGGGCTGTTGAAGGCCGACGAAGGCGCAATAACCAGACTTCGAGAAATCGTCTCTTTGGTGGTGCTGGCCGAGACGCGCTCCAGAACGGGTAGCTTGGCCCCGCCCGCAATCAGGGCTTCGTTCACGTTGGCCACCGCTCCGTGCACCAAGATGGGTCCGATGCTGCGGTCTACCCCGTCGATGATGCGCTGCGCTTTCCCCAAGGCGTAGGCCCCGATGAGTGAAGCCTTACCCGCCTCCTGATTGCCCCGCCACCAGGTGTTAATATCATCCATGATCTCGGCCTGTGGCTGCCAGCGGTAGATCGGCAGCCCAAAGGTAGACTCGGTGATGAAAGCGTGGCAACGCACGGGCTCAAAGGGTACGGTAAATCCGTCGTCCTCCAGCTTATAGTCACCCGATGCCACCCAGGTTTCGCCCCGGTAAGTGAGCTTCACCTGCGCCGAGCCAAAAATATGCCCGGCCGGATGGAAGCTAACTTCTACTCCGTTAATGTCGATGGGTTCGTTGTATTCCAAGGTTTCCAGGTGAATGTCTTGCCCCAGCCGCAAGCGCATGATCTGCTCCGATTGCCGGTGGGCCAGATAGTACTTCATACCCCAGCGCGAGTGGTCGGAGTGAGCGTGGGTGATGATGGCCCGGTCCACCGGTTGCCAAGGGTTGATAAACACATCGGCGGGCGGGCAGTACAACCCTCGGTCGGTAAATTCAATGAGGTTTTTCATGAGTGGTTTGCAACGTGGATAGGGGGTTGGGTATTAGGTATTGGGTTTTTAGAAACGCCTAAAACCCAATACCCAATCCCTAACCCCCACTTAAATTTCCTTGAGCGGTTGGTCGGGCTTGGCGTAGCTCAGGCGCACCAGCTTCTGGGTGGTGTGGTACGAATCTAGCCCCGAGCAAGTAACGGATTGGGCACCTTCCAGGTCTACGAAGCCATCATCACCCAGGCAATGGCCAGGCACATGCAGTTGCTGCATTTCACCCACTACCAGGATGGTTTCGTTGATCAGTTGCTGTTCCTCCACCAGTTTCAGTCCCATTTTCACGTGTGCCTCGCCGACGAAGGGAGCCGAGAAAGTATCAGTGTATTCAGGAGTGAGATCACAGGCCGCAAACTCCGGTTCTTCCCAGCGGGCTGCAGTGTGGTGGGCCTGCTTCACGAACTCAGGACGAATGTGGTTGATGGTAAACAGCTGCGTGGACCGTATATTCTCCAGGGTATGACGCACCACTTTGTCGGGACGAAAGAGTATGCCTATGAGCGGTGGATTGGCCCCGACGTGAATAATCTGCGAAAAGATCGCCAGATTCTCCTGCCCCTCCTCACTAACAGTACCAACAAGGGCTACACTTTTGAAGCCGGTCACTGAGTTAATCAGGTTGGTTCGAAAGAAACGCTCCAGTTCGTTGATATTGCTGCGGGTAAATGATGCCATAGCTTAGGTAGTGATTGCGGCTTCCAGGGTATCGCAGTACTGAATGTCTAACTGGTCGAGCACATTATTCGGATACTGTCTTTTTATTTGCTCTTTGGCGATCATCACCGACTTCCGAAACCAGGGTTCGTCAGGAAGTATTTTACGGTGGGTTTGCAAGCCATGCGCCAGCATATCACGCTTCCACACCACGTAGTACCATTCCATGGATGGCTGATGAAAAGCCCGCAGTTCCCGCTTGTTGAAAATAAATTTATTATTACAACCTGTCTGAACCAGTTCACCAATGTGATGAAACGTATCTTTGAAATGCTCGATAGGTATATACTCCGCTTTTGTCTCAACAATTACAATTTTCGGCGCTTCCAGATAGTAAACCCGGGCAAAGCGGCTCTCGAACGCCTCAACGAATGGGTAATCAGATGGCAGAGCAAGATCAGTCTCTTTCATGCTTAGTGGTGGCTATGGTTGGCTTTTTTTTGATCGCGGTGAATTTGCTGTTCAAGCGCTTCCATTTCTTCTTCCAAACGAGTGGCGTAGTCAATAGTGGTCCTCATCATTGATTGCTGGGAGCTAATTTGTTCCTTAAGATACGCCAGCTCCTGGTTCATGTTCTGGACTTTCGCCTGATACTCAGACTGGAGTCGCAGTTTCTCGATTTCAGCCTTTTTCAGCTCTTCTCTAAAAATCAAATACGCTTCCGGCGGGGTTCTCATAGGGTTAACTAGTCAGTATGGCACGTAGGCAGGTAGATTTCGTGCCTTGTTCTAACTTTCTGCATCTACAAAGGTTTGCCGCTCACCGTGATTAGCGTTCACTCATTGATTTACGAGCCTGCTACCGGAGGCGCTTTAGATTGGTTCTAGCTTGTCGGTAAACGTCTTTTTGAGATGCATCTTTCCGAGGATTCAGCGATAAGGACTGCTGGTAGTAGCGTTCGGCGTTCTCCGGTTCTCCAATCTGTACACAGGCCTCGGCCAATTGGTAGTAGGTAGACCAGTGCGGATGCATGTCGCTGTTGAGTTGGAAGATCACCACCGCGCTGGCTAGATCGCCTTCCTGCCGCAATCGCTGGCCCAGGGCCGCCAGCTGCTCTTGTGAATTCTTAAACTCATACGGAAAGGCATCACGGAGCTGGTGATAATAGGCCACGGCAGCGGCAATTCCCTCCTGATTGATCACTTGGTACAAGTCATCCGTTAAGCTGCGCTCGGGCAGGGCGTGGGGCAATCCGTGCAGCACCTTCAGCACCTCTACGCTCACCGTATTCATCCGGGTGGTGCTCACTCCACCGGTGTTGCTGAGCATGATCACCGCCTGCTGGTCTTCGGGAAAGCGGGCGTAAAAGCTACTGAACCCCTTAATGTGCCCGCTGTGGAAGACCATCGGCACCGATTTCTTTTTGGTCAGTGGGATTTCGGTCAGTCCTACCCCGTAGCCGTAGGTGCTGGCGTAGGGGGGAATCCAAGTAGCGTTGGTCTCAGTATACGATTTCACGAGCGTTTTTATCGCCTTCTCAGATAACAAGGTGGTGGTGTACCAGGCTTGGTCCCAACGGAACAGGTCTTCCGCAGTAGAATACAGATTCCCTGCTCCCAGTAGGTTTTTCATGTACATACCAGCTACCGGTCGGAAGCCCTGGGTCGTCTTTTCGTAGCCGAAGGCCCGCTTCTCTACCAGTGTACTGCGATCATCTACTCCGGTTTGTCGCAACCCTAGGGGCGTCAAAACCTGTTGCGTAAGCAAAACGTTGAAGGATTCGCCCGCCACCCGCTCGGCAATAGCGGCCAGTAGTAAGTAGCCAGTATTGCTGTAGCGATAGTGTGCGCCGGGTTCAAACTCCGGATCGAGGCTACCGAACCGTCTGATCAGATCTTCCGTCGAGTAGCGCTGCGTTAAAGAATCGGACCACACGTAAGGCAGGCTGGTATAGTTAGGAATGCCCGACTGGTGCGTGAGCAGATGGTGCAGGGTGATCCGACGTCCCACGTCCGATCGGTATTCGGGCAGGTAGTCAGATATTGTGCCTTCAAGGTCCAGCCGTCCCTCGTTGACCAGGCGTAGAATCAGCACGGCGGTAAACTGCTTGCTTAGCGAAGCAATGTTGAAGCGGGTGTCCAGAGTATTGGGCACGCTCCACTCACGATTGGCTTGTCCGAAGGCGCGCTGGTAGACCACCTCGCCCCGGTCGGCCACCAAAACCGTCCCCTGAAAGGCGGTGTACTCGTAGAACTTTTGAAAGATCTGATCGATATCAACAGACTGATCCTGCGGCTGAGCACTTGCCGCCTGAGATAGAACGAGCAGTAGCAGTATAAAGGATTGATAACGTAACTTCATAACGGTTGTGAGTAGCAATTGACTGGTGGATAGGCACTATGACATAAGAATACGGTAAATTTTAGCGCGGGTTTATGGGTAAATGTAGGGCTAGTTCTTACATTACTGGCAGCGCAAAGCGGAAGATGGAACTAAATGCCTTCGGGCTGGGTAATTTTGGTACCGTTCTTGTAAATTTTTTGATGCATCCTTAAGCAGATTATCCCCTTCGTGAACAGTCCCATTGCTTGTACCTATTATATGAAGTCGCTCCGGCGGTTCTTCGGGACTATCCTGTTCACATTACTCGTCTCATCTTCATCCGTCTGGGCCTCTCCCTCGCTTGCCGTTCTTCCCTTTCGCCTGTCGGGCAGTCACATCTTTATTGACGTGCGCGTCAACGACTCCGAACAACTGCACTTTATTTTCGACACCGGGGCGTCCTCCACGGTGATCGCCCAGCGGCAGGCCAAGCGGCTCAAACTCAGCAGCGACGGTTACACTCCGATCCGGGGCCGCAAGGGGCCGAGTCTGGCTTACTACTCGCGCAACAGCCAGCTGCGCATGGGCGAACTGCTGGTAGAAAAAGTACGCGTGGTGCACCTGCCGCTCGATCACCTGCAGCGGGCCCTGGGCAAGAAGGTCGACGGCATCATTGGGCACGACTTGCTTAAGCACTACGTGGTGCAAATTAACTACGATACCCGCACCATTGCGCTCTACGATCCGGAGGAGTTTATTCCTCCCCCGGCTACCACGCCTATCCGTTCGAGATCATTTCGGGCCGACCCTACATTGAGGGCGCGCTGACGCTCGAACGACGGGCACACGCTGACGGGTCGTTTCCAGGTAGACAACGGTTCGGGGGCTTCTATCACGCTGTATTCACCCACGGTAGAGAAACACCAACTGGCCAGCAAAATCGGACGCACCCGCACGGTGTACACGATGGGCTTCACCGGCATCATCGATCGCAACGACGCCGGGCGGCTTAAGAACTTTGATTTGGGCTGGTGCCAGCTCACCAACGTGCCCATTCGCCTGAACCGTTCGGCCTACTTCAAGAAGGCCTTCCACGACGGCATCGGCCACATCGGAAATGCCTTGCTAAAGCGGTTTAACATCGTCTTCGACTATCAGAACAACGTATCGTACTGGAAACCTAATTATTCGTTCGTAGAAGAATTTGCCTCCGTGTACTCGGGGCTGGTGCTCAAAACCGACCTTGCCGAAGAGCGGGTGCTCATCCGCCACGTGTTTACCGACTCCCCGGCCGCCCGGGCGGGCTTCAGCGAGAACGACGAAATCGTGATGATTGACGACGTGCATACCGTGGGCCGACCGCACGAAGAGGTCAACACTCTGCTGACCCAAACTGCCTCGCCCATTCAGGTGGTGGTGCGTCGCAACGATCATTTTAAGACCCTACAGCTTCAGCCGGTGGGGCTGTAGGCCGGGCACCGCTGAACCATCAGCCCTACTACGCAGTTAGTATTCTCGTACTGCTTTTATTGTCCCCTTATGCCGCAACAACCAGCGTATGATGCTGACGTACTCATCGTCGGAGCGGGCCTCACCGGGCTCACCGCCGCCCTGCACCTGCGGGAGCGAGGAATGTCGGTTCGTCTTCTGGAGGCCACCGGGCGCGTGGGCGGACGGGTGAAGACCGACCGGGTAGATGGATACCTGCTCGACCGGGGATTTCAGGTGCTGCTGACCGAGTATCCCGAAACCAAGGCGCTGCTTGACTATGACGCTCTGGACCTGAAGGCCTTTGCTCCCGGGGCGTTGGTGCTCAACCAACGGGGCAAGCACGAAGTCGTTGATCCCGGACGCGTGCCCACCGCGGCGCTCAAAACCCTGGCGGCTCCGGTGGGGTCGCTTACGGACAAAATACGCATGCTGTGGCTGAAAACCCGGCTTAAGGCGATGTCGGTTGAGGCTATTTTTGAACAACCCGAGATCAGTACGTTGGCGGCCATTCAGCAGTACGGCTTTAGCGAACGCATGCTGCGTAACTTCTTTCAGCCCTTTCTGGCGGGCATCTTTTTGGAGAAAGGCTTGATCACCTCCCGGCGGGAGTTCGACTTTGTGTTCAAGATGTTTTCGGAGGGCGAAACGGCCGTTCCGGCGCAGGGAATGGAAGAAATTCCCCGGCAATTGGCTGCCCAATTGCCGCCCGACGCGGTGTTATTCAACAAACGGGTACGCTCGGTCAGTGAACAAACCGTAACCACCGATACCGGTGAATCCTTCTCGGCTCCTCACATCGTGATAGCCACCGAACCGACCAGCTTCGTGAGTCGCTATTTTCCGGGAGGCAAAAAAGAACTATCGTATCAGTCGACCACCCAGGTGTACCTCACCACCGAGGAACCCCCGTTCACCAAACCACTGATCGCGCTGAACGCCCGGCGGCAGCGGCTGGTCAATAACCTGTGCGTCATCAACCAGGTGGCCCCCGATTACGCTCCCGCGGGTAAGCATCTGCTGTCGGTGGTAATTGTGGGGGAGGCGGAAGGCACCGATGCGGAGTTGACCGAGCGCATCCGGCAGGAGATGGCGCCTTGGTTTGGAGACAGCACCCGAACCTGGCAGCACCTAAGAACCTACCGGATCAGCTACGCCCTGCCCGCACAGGAGCGGGTGTCGCACAACCTGTCCTCCCAACGGGGCAAACTGCGCGATGGTCTTTTTGCGGCGGGCGATTACCAGCTGAACGGCTCAATCAATGCCGCCATGCGGGCTGGTCGGCAAGTAGCCAAGATGGTGGCGGCCGTACCTACTTTGTCCTGACACCTGTACCCTGAGCACAAAAAAATCTCGCAACGTTAGCATTGCGAGATTTTGAGGTTGACTTATCTAAAGAGTCATTCCTTCATCACTTTATACGAGTACTGCCCCTTTGAGGTGGTTACGCGAACAAAGTAAAGACCTTCTTTCATGTCTTTGATCTCAAAAGATTTCTGATTCGCTGAACGAGCCGTTACCTCTTGCACCTTATTTCCTGATTTATCAACAACCACTACGCTTAGAACTTGTCCCTGGGTTTCGTCTATTTTCACATTGATGGTGTTCTGAACCGCTGTAGGATAGAGAATCGGTGCCTCTGCCGACATTCTAGCTGCGCTTGCGCTAACATTCTTAGTACAGGTAGACTCAATTGGGGTGTAAGCCACACTGATGAGGCTATAGTCAGAGTTGTTATCGGTTCGGTTCGGTCCGTTTCCGCTGTCGTAAGCCGTAGCCTCCAGTACCAGTTTCGTGGGGGTGCCTCCGCTGTAGCTGGTGCTAAACGTGTAGACACTACTACCCTGGGTGGTGCCCGAGGTTGGGGAGATTATTCCCTGCGACAAAACATTGCCGCTAGCGTCCAGTAGCGCCCACGTGCCGGTCTCGTCGGCACCCTCCCACTCGTTGGTTTCCAAGTTGCCCAGCGTGAACGACACCTGACCGACAAACTGGTTGAAATCAATTTCCAGCTTTTCAGAAGTATTGGTCCCGGGATCGTAGTCCAACTGGGTGTTAGACCTGTTTCCCTGCACTCCGACGCGGCCTTTTCTGAGGGTTATTGCAGTAGGTGTTCCTGATGCCGAGAACGCTGCTAATTCAGCGCAACTGCCCCAGGCCAACGGATCGGTTCCCCCGGTCGTCTGAAGACTGCTGGCGTCCAGTACCACCGGGTTCAGCGGTGCGTCCAGGATGTTTAAGCTAACTATCGCACTAGCAACTCCTCCCCTTCTGTCGCTGATGGTGTACTTAAACAAGGCTCCCGGAGAGGCATCCAATCCCGTAAACTCAACTGTATTGCCCACAATGACCGGGTTGCCATTTCTGACAAACTCCACCGCGATGATCGTCAGTGGATCTCCGTCGGGATCAGAATCGTTGGCTAACAACCGAGAAAAAGGAATGACGAGTGTTTCACCTTTCGTAAGCGTATAATCGGGATCGCTGAAAAAGTCCCCATCGTCCACCGCTACCGGAGGGTTATTCTCAGAGTCTGCACCGCAGGTTACCGAACCAGGGGCCACCAATCGCCAAAGCTGTGCGTTTTGGCTGTTCTCATTAAGCATCACAGCGTTGCCATCAGCGAGCGTGATGAATCGCTGATTGTACTTTCCCTTTATCTTGAAGTAGCCGTCTCCGGCAGCAATCAACTCCCACTGCTGCCAATCATTGTTGTTAGACTTATAAATAGTGACATCATCGCCGTTGGCCGGGGTGGGCTGCCAAGCCTCCAAAGCTTTGTTGGCAAAGTCGTTGATGATTTTGTGGAAGCCATTGCCCCGATCAGAAATTGTCCATATCTGTCCTTCATCATCACAGGCTTCTACCACCGCGCTGGTTCGGTTACCGGTGTCGTTTACCTGGAGAATAAAGTCTACATCAACCTTAGACACAATCACTGCCTTCTGGTTGATCGAAGGGTTTTCCGTAACGCTCCCGGTTACGTTGACCACTACGGCGGGAGAGGTTCCTTCGTCCACCGGTCGGGGTGGGCCGAAACCATCGTTCAGCACCGAAACGTCGTAGGTGAAGGAGGCTTGGCCGGTGAAATTGGTGGCGGGCGTGAACACCACGTTTTCTCCTTGCAAAGCCACCGACCCATTTACCGCACTGCCTACCGCGTCTAGTACAATCTCTACGGGACTGTTCAGGTAGGGTATGGCGGTGTCGTTGGACAACAACGCACTTTTCGCCACGGTGATGGGCGTATTCTTGTCCGTGGCGAATGGTCCGTCTTGACCGATGGTCAGTTCGTCGGGTATGTCTGTGATGGTCAGCATGATCACGCCCGTATCCGATGCTTTGCCGTTGGTGATGATGTAGGGGATTTCAATTTCTCCGTTGAAATTTACCGCCGTACGAAATTCTATGGTTCGTTCCGACTTTTTATCCTCAATGGTGCCCGGAAAGTTACTGAAGTCAAAGGAAGTGATCTGTAGATCATCCCCGTCGGAATCCGTATCATTGGCTAGGAAAACGTCGTACGAAAATCCGGTGAGTCCGATATCTTCTCGTACCGGACCGGGCCTATCGTTGTTGGCCACCGGTGGTTGGTTCCCAGTGGCGGGACCGGGGGCCGGATTTTTGTTTTCAATTTCTCGTGAGTACACCGAAACCATATCACCCTCGAACCAATCGTTGACCCCGCCGCCGAACACGTACATCCGGTCCTGATAAATTTTGGCACCCGGTGAAACCAATTTGCCCGGAAGATCAAAGGTACGGTTCCACTTTCCGGTTTCGTCGGAGTAAACGTAGATCGTCTCCTGCCCCCGGGGGGTGTTCGCTGAGTTGACTCCGGAAACTGAGTAGATTCGGTTTTCGTACACGAACGTGGCCCACTCGAGGTGCGAGCGCGCTTCCGGCAGTTGAGGCACGTTCAAATTCCAGGTATCGGTAGCGGGATCATACACCTGAACCGTTTTGGTATCACCATCGTGCGCGTGCGACAACTCACCGCCGATCATCCAGATCTTACCACCAAGAGCAACTCCCGCCACGTGCACCCGGGGTTGGGGCACCTCTTTCAAAGTCTTCCAGCCCGCTGCTTCGTCCGTCAAATCCAGCACGAAATGATGGTTGGTCGTCGTAAACTTTCTTATCCCCCCGCTAAGCACATGAAGTTTGTTGCCGACGATAACGGCTGGGCCAGCCCAGTGGTCTTCGGGCAAGTCAGGCCCCTTTCGCCAGAAGTTTGTGGCGGTATTGTAAACATTCACGGATTTGCTGCCTATTGAACCCGGCCCCTCGGGTTTTCCTCCGCACACCCATATTTCGTTGCCGTACACCGATGCGCCAATGGTGAAGTGATTTTTATGAACGGGCAACTGCGAAACGGCCGACCATTGGTTGGTTGCAAAATTATACACCTCAACCGCCCTCGGACCATTGTCGTGACCAGCAATGCCCCCCATCACGTAAAGTTTGCCGTCGACAATGGCATTAGCGTGCTCTCCCCGTCTTTGCAGCATATCTTCTTCAACGCGCCAATCGGAATTGTTAGCAGCGAGTGTGTAGGTGATTCCGCTGACGTTAAAGTCGGAGTTATTTTCACTGTTGCCGCTATCGTTGGTTGGCTCGTCGGGGTAGTTGTTCCGGTACCTTGGGCACCCCAACTCATCCCCGCCCCACTGCGTGGCTTCCAGCACGATCTTTTTGATGGCCTGGTTGCCCGCGTTGATGTTGAATCGGTAGCCGCCGGCTGAATTAGGTAGTTTCCCCTCAATGGATTCGCTGGGAAGTAGTAAGCCGTTACCAATCACCTGACCATTCTGATTATAAGCGGTATACTTTCCTGATTCGTCCACCTTCTGGCGTTCGGTCGGATCGTTGCATTCTCTGCCGGGTGCCCGCTTCCACCCTTCGTTGGGATCTAGTTGCCCGACTTCCAGAACGACATCGGTGGCAGGGGAGGTGAAGGTGATGATAAATTGCTCGCTGGCGTTGACCGTTTGCCCCTGGTAGCT
Source organism: uncultured Cytophagales bacterium (assembly GCA_963761785.1). Classification (GTDB taxonomy): domain Bacteria; phylum Bacteroidota; class Bacteroidia; order Cytophagales; family Cyclobacteriaceae; genus Tunicatimonas. Next base: position 1,108,617 of record CAVXII010000004.1, on the reverse strand, counting down.
CTGGTAATAGTCGATCTGCAACCAGCGACCGCCAGCAACCCCAAAACCATCGTCGGTAAATTGTGATTCGTAGGCCAGTCGGCCGGACTCCCCGTTAATCTTTTTGGCAGTGAGGGTAATATCAGGCCCCCAGCTTTGGGGTCCTGAGCCACCTCCCTGCAGAACGTTGGGACCAGCTTTTAGGGTAGTCTGCGCAATAGCAGTGGATGAAAAGAGGATCAAACAGAGCCACGCTGCAAAAGTAAACTTCTTCATAGTGAAAAGAATTTAAGGTAGAAAATTGCTAAAATTTGTAATGCTCTAGGAATTATATTAAAAATTGTAATCTCACAAAAAACTTCCACTAATTGCAACCGACCGTTTGTTGAAGGCCATTGCACACTCTGGTGTTAGCAGGATGATTGATGAGCAGGAAGGTGAGAGAAGACGGTGAGATCAGCAATAGAAAACTAGTGCACAGCCGGTTTGTCTATTGATTGTCTATTGAGAAGAAGGGGGAAAACGCCTAGAACTGAGTTACAAAAGTATCAAGTTCCACCTCTTTTGGTAGATCTAGTTTTTTTCTAATGCGGTAACGGGTAGTGTTCACACTCTCGTAATTGACTCCCAGCAGTTGCGCGATTTCTTTGGTGGAGAGTTGCATTCTCAGGTAGGCCATAAAGCGCTGGTCCTGCTTGGTCAGATTGGGATACTGTTCGTTTAGTTTGCGATAGAAGTCAGGATGCACCCGCTCGAAGTGAACCAAAAAGTTTTTCCACTGGTCTTCGTTTTTCAGGTCACTTTCCAGCAATTTAATCAGTGGCTCTACCGACTTCTGCTCGCCATTGCCTCCCGCTTTCCTGTTCAATCCTTTCAGTTGCTCCAGCACCTGGGTAGCAACGCGGTTCTTGTGCGCGAGGCTCGCGGCGTAAGAAGAAAGCTGGCGCTCCTGCTGCTGCACCCGCTGAGCCATCTCCCCTTCCAGACGGTACATCTCGTTCTCAGACAGTTGTTTTTGCGCCCCAAGCTTTCGTTTGGAGTAGGTCTGATAGCCGACCGCCGTACCGAGCACCAGAATCAAGGCCAGCACCCCGATAAGGATGTTCCGGTTCTGCAGCAGGGCGCTTTTACGGTCAAGGCTAGCTTCCATCTGGCTGATCGCGTAGGAATACTCTGACTGGCTTACGTTAGCCGCCTCAACGTAGGCTTGTATGCTGTCGGTCGCCATTCGCTCCAGGCTATCCACCGTACGATACGTGTCAAATTTGCCCAGGGCGGCCAAGCTGACCTTCGCCGCCCGCGAAAAATCCGCCAGGTCGTAGTCGTCATAGTACGCCGTCGACGTGCTGGCGATAGCCTCTCGGATGTAGGGAAGCGTAGCCTCGTACTGCTGTCGGCCTTGTAACAGTTCGATGAGCAGACGATAGGTGAGCAAGGGCGAGCCAGCGTTCTCTGCTTCACCCTCCTTCAAAAGATTACGGAGGATCTCCTCAGCTTGCTCATCACGCCCTTGCTGCATATATATTTCAGCCAGGGTGTTCTTAATGCGGCCCTTTAATTGCAATGAATCGCTCAATGCGCTGGCCTTTTCCAGAAAATAGCGCGCGCTGTCTAAATTGGGCTGCTCTTTGGCCATGTAGGCCTGCCCTAAGTTGGCGTAGATGGCCACCCGATTGCTACCGGTGTCGTTGTAGTAATTCAGACTCTGTCTGAACATTCGCACACTATGATCGGTGATGTTCACATCTGCTTGCCCTAGCAAAAAATAGGCAGCACTGATATTGGTAGAATCTCCCACTTCCTCGGCGCGCTCCTTTAGGCGGAGAATTGCCTCGGTCGTCTTCTCCGTAATACGCGTCTGGTTGTACAACTGCGCAATTTGAACCAGGGCGCTTAGCTCACGGTGGGTATCACCGGCTTTGATAGCCAGTTCTCTGGCGTTGTTAAAGTACTGTAGGGCTCTTTTGACATCCTGGCGGTAGAAAAGGGCGTACCGTCCTTGTTTCAGATAGGTTTCGATCCGCAGCGTATCCAGCCGAAAATAGTTAACCAAAAACTCCAACGAATCGTATACTGCCGCCTGGTCTTCGGCAGAGTAAGTACTGGAGTGCGTTAAGAAAGAGTCAGCTTTCAGAACAGCTTCACGTTCGCGAAGATCGGCGAGCGACGGATAGTCTTGCCCAGTGGCAAGCAAGGGCCAGCCAATCATCGCCAGGACCAACGAGCAGCTTATGTAGGAGGCCATCAGGGCAGATCATTTCGGTCTTAAAATTCAATACTAGTAATTGTTCCCCGTCTTTGCAACCTGGCTGTTTTAGACATTGGTGCAACCTAATCCAAATTCTGGTTGCTCCTGAGCACCGTAGCCCGAATGGTTTCGGGGTTGTCCATATCGCGGGGCGAATTCTGAAACAGATCCTCGCGGATTTCTACGCTCATGTAGCTTAGCTCCAACAACAGCAAATCTACGTCGTCGTTGTCAATGGCATCTTTTTTGGCCAGTGCGGCAAAGCTCTGTGAAAATTTGCTGAACGATAGCAGCACCGGCTGGCTGGCAATAAAGGCCAGCTTCTGGTTGAGCAGGCGAATCTCGATCATGTCTTCCTCGAGGATGTTTTTCTTGGAAATAATATCGTACAGTTGAACAATCAGTTCGTTGTAGACTTTCATCTTCTGGTTGAGAAATAAGATATTCTCTTCTTTCCGCAGTTCGGCGGTTGTTTGCCGGTTAGCACGATGGTGATGCTCACGCCAATCAGGGCCGCAAACAGTTCAAAAGTGATGGGGTGCTCGCTCTGCTGGAGCACCGTGCGAAACAGCAAATAGGCACTACCCGCCGCCACCGCAATGGCCAGCACCAGAAGAATTGCTTTTCTAGGCATCCTTGGTTTTCATAAGGCAGCCGTTAATCCTTGACAAAGGTGATCAACGTCCGATTTGTTATTGTAGAAATGCAGGCTAATGCGCAAGCCCTGCGGCCGGGCCGAGGTGATGATCCCCTGCTGAAGCAAGGTCTGTTCCAGTTTCGCCCCACCCCGCAGCACGGTGATGCCCGACCGGTGCGCTTCCGCGTAGTCCGAAACCACCTTCACGGAGGCGGGCAGGTGCTGATACAAGTAGGTTGTCAGGGCCTTCACCCGTTCGTGGATGGCTGGCGGCCCAATGGCCCGCAACTCGCTTACCGCTTGTTTCAGTGCCCGTAGGCTGGCGAAATCGTAGTGCCCCACTTCCAGCAGGCGCGCGGAAAATTGAAGATCGGTGCGCGAACGCACCGTTGGCGAATCGTCAAAACTGTTGTTGCCCACGGCGGGCACCCGCAGGCGATTGTGCAAAGCGCGACGCACGAACAGCAGGGCGTTGCCGTACCCGGCGGTCATCCACTTGTAGCCGCTGCCAATGAGCACGTCCACCGGCGCAGTGCGCAGATCGATGGGCATCACGCCCAGCGACTGGGTGGCATCTACCACCAGCAACACACCCCAGTCGCGGCAGCATCGGCTCAGGACCTCGAGATCGACGCAGTAGCCGCTGGCGTACTGCACGTGGCTGATTGCTAATACTTCTATGCGATGTTTTTTTACCTGTTCCTCCAGCCCGTTCAGATCGATGGTGCCGTTGGGAGTAGCCGAAAAGTAGTGCACCTGGTAGTCGGGCAGCAACCAGGGTAGAGTCAGCGAAGAGTAGTCGCTATCGAGCAGCAGCACCCGGGAGCAACCCGTTAGGGCGTGGGCCACGTAGTTGGAGGCTACGGAAAAGTTGGGCAGCAGGGCCACTTCCTCGGCTTCGGCCCCCAGCCAATCGGCCAATTCTCGCCGCAACCGGGGAATCTGGGCGTACCAATCGTTGCGCGGGGCTCCCCCTTGCTCGAGCAATTCCTGATAGAACTGCTGCGCCGCCGCGGCGGTGGCTCTCGACACCAAGCCGCAACTGGCGGTGTTGAGGTAGGTCCGCCCGGCTAGGGCAGGGTAGTTTTTTCGTAGCGAAGTAGTGTCCATCGGCACCGATTGCGTATATTTTGAGCGAAGTAGCACATCCTGAGGTAAGTAACCAAGGTTTTATGCAGAAACTGATTTCCCAACTCGTTAGTACCAGCACTTTGTTGCTTTGTTTAGCCTGCATGAATACCGAAACGGTTTTCGAGCAACTGGCCGGAGAGTGTGCCGAAGAAATAGATCAGTCACTGCTTCCTCGGGTACACCTTGAGATTGATGCGTTAGAAACCTATTTCGTAGAAGCCGGACTACTCCGGGATAGAAGCGGAGCCAGTATCTATCGGGTGTACCAGCAGATAGCCCGCGACGGTGATTTACAGTTTGCGGTAGAGACAAGGTTTCCCCTTTTGGATTCTGTTCCGCCCCCGGTTCTGGCTCGTTGCTATCCCCTCGCCCTGGAAACTCCTACGGCATCCCCTACCCTCCTCCGGTACCTGCGAACGGTCTACGAGATGGAAGACCTGCGTAGCGGAGGAGACATTACTCCGGGTATAGTAGCCCAAGAGATCGTCGACCACCTGCGGCCCGAAGATTTCGAGCACGGCTTTCTCAGGGTGTCCGCCCTGATTACCTTCTACGTGACGGCAACCCCAGTGGCGCTGTTACAGAAACGGCGTTTTCAACCGCCAGACTCAGTGCAGTGGGCCGTTTTTTCGCTTTCTGCCGATAATACGCTTCTTCACAACGATCAATCCATCTCTCTCGATCAAGTATCTCCCCATTTGCGGACTTTTGTTGAAGTTGATCCTCCGCATCGGGGCGTGCGAATGATTACCAGACGAGAAACTTCCTACGAGTTTTATATCAACGTCTACGACTCGGTGAAACAAGTGTACCGGGAGCTTCGCGAGCAAGAAGCGCAAGACCGCTACCAATCGCCTTTAGATGACTTGTCCGAATCACAACGCAAAATCGTTGAGAAGAAAATTCCAACGTACATTTCCGTGCCGCCGCCCGAAAATTGAGGCGCCCGTAGCAAGTTAGCCGGGCATTGCCTAATTTTGGAGCTTCAAAAAGAAGCCCCCCGTATGGAGACCACCGAAGCAAAGAATTTTATTGAGCAGATCGTAGAAGAAGACCTGGCACAAGGCAAAAACCAGGGCGTGGTGCACACCCGCTTTCCGCCCGAACCCAATGGCTATCTGCACATCGGCCACGCCAAATCCATCTGCCTGAACTTCGGACTGGCGCAGGAGTACGGCGGAAAAACCAATCTGCGCTTCGACGACACCAATCCGGTAGCCGAAGACGCTTCCTACGTCGACGCCATCCGGGCCGACGTGCGCTGGTTGGGCTTCGACTGGGAAGACCGGGAGTACTACGCCTCTGACTACTTCGACCAGCTCTACACCTTGGCCGAGCAACTCATCTGCGACGGCAAGGCCTACGTTGACGACACCCCGGTAGAGGAAATCCGGCGGATGCGGGGCGTGCCCACCCAACCCGGCGAGGAAAGCGCCTACCGCAATCGCTCGACCGAGGAAAACCTGGACCTGTTTGCGCGCATGCGGGCCGGAGAGTTTGCCGAAGGCGCACGGGTGCTTCGCGCCAAAATCGATATGGCTTCGCCCAATATGCACCTGCGCGATCCGATCATGTACCGCATTCTGCATAAGCCCCACCACCGCACCGGCGACCGCTGGCCTATTTACCCTACCTACGACTGGGCCCACGGACAAAGCGACGCCATCGAGGGCATCACCCACTCGATCTGCACACTAGAGTTTGAGGTGCACCGCCCGCTCTACGACTGGTTCGTGGAGCAGATTGGCGGCTTCAATCCCGAACCCCGGCAAATTGAATTTGCCCGCCTCAACCTGAACTACACGGTGACTAGCAAGCGCAAGCTACTGGAGCTGGTAGAAGAAAAGCACGTGAGCGGCTGGGATGACCCGCGGCTGCCGACCATCAGCGGATTGCGCCGCCGGGGATACACTCCTGCAAGTCTGCGTAACTTTGCCGATCGGGTGGGGGTGGCCAAACGCGACAACGTGATCGATGTGAGCTTGCTGGAGTTCTGCATCCGCGAGGACTTGAACAAAACCGCTCCCCGGGTAATGGGCGTGCTGGACCCCGTGAAACTCATCATCACCAACTACCCCGCCAACACCAGCGAGAACTTAGCCATCGAGAACAACCCCGAAGACCCGGAAGGCGGCGAGCGTCAGGTGCCCTTCTCGCGCGAATTGTACATCGAGCGAGACGACTTTATGGAAGACCCGCCCAAAAAGTTTTTCCGACTGGGCCCCGGACGCGAAGTACGGTTGAAGGGTGCTTACATTATTACGTGCACCGGCTTTGTGAAGGACGAACAAGGACAAATCACCGAGATTCACGCCACCTACGATCCTGATACCAAGAGTGGCGAAGACATCAGCGGCAAAAAGGTGAAGGGCACCATTCACTGGGTGTCGGCCGAGCACGCGGTGCCCGCCGAAGTGCGGCTGTACGACCGCTTGTTTTCGGAACCCGACCCCACCGGACACGAAGGGCGGGACTTCAAAGAGTTTCTAAATCCTGATTCACTGCACGTTATTAAAACCGCTTACGTAGAACCGAGTCTGAAAGAAGCCCAGCCTGGTGATCGTTTTCAGTTTATGCGCAAGGGTTACTACTGCATCGACCCGGATACTACGGACGAAAAGTTGGTGTTCAACCAAACCGTGACGCTGCGTGATTCGTGGGCGAAGGTGAAATAGTTGATCAGTCCACAGTCCACAGTCCACGGTTAATAGTCCACAGTTGAACAGCCTTACTGCGAACTATCGACTGTGTTATTGTATTACTCAAGCGCAGAACAACGAAGGGGTCTGATTTGTGAGCGAGCAGCGTCAATTATATCTTCACAATCTGTAGTGAAAATACCTTAGCAAGGTGGTCAAAATCGCCGTCAATAGTTAGCAAAGACAGATTATAACTCAGGCAGTAGTGGGCAATCAGACAATCGTTAGGCTTGCGAATCGTAACCCCTTTTTGACGACATTTCCGGTAGATGGAAGTCGCTTCGAATTTATTTCTAGTGGCAATCAGACAATCGTTAGGCTTGCGAATCGTAACCCCTTTTTGACGACATTTCCGGTAGATGGAAGTCGCTTCGAATTGATTGGAAAAATGGTAAAAGTCAAACTGTTGAACGTTTTGCTGAAATCTTCGGTACTCTTTGTCAGTGTCAGTACGCATACCCTGAAGCACCTCTTGGTAAATAACCGGCAGCATTTCAACCGGGCCGTTCCCACCAAGGTAGTTATTCAAAAATTCCCTACGTCCACCCGCTGTTGGTAATAGAGATAATCTAACCAAACCGAGGTGTCAACGACCATACAGTTCTTTCTTATATCCCGGCCAGAACTCAACCTTCTCGCGCATTTTTTGCACGTCCTGCCGCGCCGCTCGCTCCTTAGCAAGTTTCAAACCGATTTCCACCGCTTCTTTTTTGTCTTCACGCCCAGTGCCTTCATAGCGTCTTTCATTAGCGCATCATCGATTTCGATATTGGTTCTCATCACGGCGTCTTTTTAAACACAAATAAATTCATTTGTGTACACATTACGAAATTATTATACTGCACTAATCCGAGTGAGTAGGCTTAATTTGCGAAGCATGATTTATACTGCCTAAACCAAGTCAGCATCATCTAAAAAGCCTTCGGTTTAAAGACCAGTCGCAGCCCTTCCCGCACGGTTTCCTGGTACTTTTCCTGGTTGAAGCGGTAGTAGAACGCTCCCTTCTTGGAAGTGCCCCGTTGTTTCTCGTTGAGGCGCTCCAGAATGTCCATCGTCAGGATGCGTCGCTGAAAGTTTCGTTTGTCCAGCGTAGTGTCGTAGATGGCTTCATAGAGACGCTGTAGTTCGGGCATGGTGAATTTATCAGGCAGCAATTCGAAACCAATGGGCTGGTGAGACGCCCGAAACCGTAGCTGGTCGCGCGCCGCCTGCACCATGCGGTTGTGGTCAAAAATTAACGGGGGAACTTCGCGGGCGGGGAACCAGCGGGCATCAAACTTTTCGATGAGTTCTTCGCTGTGTTGCTGAATATTGATCAACGAGGAATAAGCCGCCGAAATGGTACGCTCCACGGGGTCTCGATCCACATCGCCGAAGGTTTGTAATTGCTCCAGATACACGTTGCGCAAACCGGTGAACTGGTGCAGGATACGTTGCGCCGCGGCGTCTAAACTTTCCTCTTTTTTTAGAAAGCTACCTACCAGTGACCATTTTCCTTTTTCCGGTTCTAGGCTTCGGCGGATGAGTAGCAGTTGTAGTTCACCTTGCTCGAAGCCGAAAATAATACAATCGAGCGCTACGGCAATTCGGTCAGTGTGCGGGTAATGAACGATAGACATACAGTGAGTTAACTTTTCAGAAGCTAAAGTAGCACTTTTTCTATTAATAGCGACGATCACCGGACGATAGTACGCAACGCGCCATAATTATTATAATTTTGACCACAATTTATTTTTCATTCATGGCTGAATACGATTTTCAACAGATAGAGCAACGCTGGCAGCAGCGCTGGCGCGAACAGCAAACCTATCGGGTGCAGACTGATTCTACGCGCCCGAAATACTACGTGCTGGATATGTTTCCCTATCCCTCGGGGGCTGGTTTGCACGTGGGTCATCCGTTGGGATACATCGCCTCCGACATTGTGGCGCGCTACAAGCGCCTGAAGGGCTTCAACGTGCTGCACCCGATGGGCTTCGATGCTTTCGGACTGCCCGCCGAACAGTACGCCATCCAAACCGGACAGCATCCGGCGGTGACTACCGCTACCAACATCGAGCGTTACAAGGAGCAACTGGGCAAGATCGGCTTTTCCTTCGACTGGAACCGCGAGGTGCAAACCGCCCAGCCCGATTTTTATCGCTGGACGCAGTGGATCTTCATGCAGTTGTTCGATAGCTGGTACAACACCGCCACCGACCGGGCTGAACCCATTACCGAACTGGTACGGGAGTTCGATCAGCAGGGCAACGAAAACGTACCAGCGCACTGCGACTGGGCGGCATCCCGCGATGACACTCCTTCCTTCACCGCCGAAGCCTGGAAGACCATGAGCGAGGCCGAGCAGCAACGCACGCTGCTTCATTATCGGCTCACCTACCTGGCCTACGCCGAGGTGAACTGGTGCCCCGGTCTGGGTTCGGTGCTGGCCAACGATGAGGTGAAAGACGGCTTTTCGGAGCGGGGCGGTTTTCCGGTGGAGCGCAAGCGCATGAAGCAGTGGATGATGCGCATCACTGCCTACGCCGACCGCCTGCTGGAGGGGCTGGAACGCATCGACTGGACCGATTCTCTGAAAGAAATGCAGCGCAACTGGATCGGCAAATCAACTGGCTGCGAACTCGCTTTTCCGGTGAAAGACCACGATATCACCCTGACGGCCTTCACCACGCGTCCCGATACCATCTTCGGAGTTACCTACCTTACGCTGGCCCCGGAACACGAACTGGTAGACCAACTCACCACCAATGCGCAGCGGGCCGACGTGCAGGGCTATGTGGCGACCGCCAAGAACCGCTCGGAGCGCGACCGGCAGGCCGATGTGAAAACGGTGTCGGGCGTATTCACCGGCTCCTATACGACCTGCCCGCTGTCGGGCAACGAGGTGCCCATCTGGGTGGCCGACTACGTGCTAGCGGGCTACGGCACCGGCGTGGTGATGGGCGTGCCCTCGTCCGACGACCGCGACTACCGCTTCGCCCAGCACTTTAACTTGCCCGTTGTTCAGGTGATTGAGGGTGCCAATCAATTAGACAATCCCACTGATAAAAAGCACGGCACTTTAATCAATTCCGGCTTCCTGAACGGACTTGACTCGCACGAAGCCATTGGGGTGGCTACCGAGCGGGCGGTGGCCGAGGGGGTGGGTCAGGCGAAGGTAAACTACCGCATGCGCGATGCCGTGTTTAGCCGGCAGCGCTACTGGGGTGAACCCGTGCCGGTCTACTTCAAAGACGATATTCCCTATCTGATCGATGAACAAGATCTGCCCCTGGAACTTCCGGAGGTGGACGAATACCTACCCACCGAAGATGGTGAACCACCGCTGGGTCGCGCCACCGACTGGCAGTATCAGGGAGAATATCCCTACGAATTGACCACCATGCCCGGCTGGGCCGGATCGAGCTGGTACCAGTTTCGCTACATGGACCCGCACAATGAGGAAGAATTAGTAAGCAAGGCGGCGCAGGCGTACTGGGAGAACGTAGATCTGTACATCGGCGGCACCGAACACGCCACCGGCCACCTGCTCTACTCCCGCTTTTGGACCAAGTTTTTGTACGATCGAGGCTACGTTTCGGCCGACGAGCCCTTCAAAAAGCTGATCAATCAGGGCATGATTCAGGGGCGCTCAGCCCTGGCCTACCGCATCAACGGCACCAGTCAGTTTGTGACCTACGAACAGAAAGATGAGCACGATGCCGCTCCGCTGCACGTAGACGTCAGTTTGGTGGATGATGATGTGCTGGATACCGAGGCCTTCAAACGGTGGCGTCCTGATCTGGCCGATGCCACGTTCATCCTGAATAGTGAGGGTCGCTTTCGCTGCGGAATAGAGGTAGAAAAAATGTCGAAGCGCTTGTACAACGTAGTGAACCCCGACGACATAATCGCCCAGTACGGGGCCGATACCCTGCGACTGTATGAGATGTTCTTAGGCCCGCTCGAGCAGTCCAAGCCCTGGAACACCAACGGCATCGACGGGGTATCAAAGTTCTTGCGCAAGCTGTGGCGACTATTCCATGATGACCAGGGCAACTTCTCTGTCACCGATGAGGTTCCATCGGATGAGATGCGGAAGGTGTTGCACCGTGCCATCAAGAAAACGCAGGATGACATTGAGGGCTACTCGTTCAACACGGCAGTGAGCAGCTTCATGATTTGCGTAAATGAACTCACGGCGCTCAATTGCCAACACCGGGCAGTGCTCACCGATTTGGTGGTGATCCTGTCGCCCTACGCGCCCCATTTGGCGGAGGAACTGTGGCATCAGTTGGGGAACGACACCAGCGTAACAGAAACCAGTTTCCCGGACTACGATGAAAGTTTGTTGGTAGAAAGCGTCTTTGAGTATCCTGTATCGATCAACGGCAAGCTACGTACTAAAATGAGTTTCGCCCTGGATATGCCCAAAGAAGCCATTGAAAAAGAGGTGCTGGCCGCCGAAGAAATCCAGAAGTGGATCAATGGCAAAACCCCCAAGCGCGTGATCGTGGTGCCCCAGAAGATTGTCAATGTGGTGGTGTAATGGGCGCGTCGCGACGCGCCCGGTACGGGTGGATTATTTTTGGTTGGTCATCTGATATTCCAGCGAGTCGCCGGAAACGGGGGGGGCCAGCAGGGCGGTAGAATCGGTCATCGGTGGCATGGGTGGAAACACCAACTCCATCTCGATGGTCTTGAATGAGTTAATCTTCTGAGCGTAGGTCAAAGGCTCGATAATGCCAAAGCTATTTTTATTTACCGACACCACCTTAGGAAGTGAATCGGCCTGAAAGGGGGAGAACACCACCATCCGTACGCTATCGTCCTGGATAAAGCTGCTCTGAAAGGCTGGGCAGATCATGCCACGATGACAAGCTGACAGCGCTCCGATCAGTAGTATTCCAATAAGTACGGTATTCGCTAGCTTCATCAAAAAGATTTACCTCTACCCTGCACTAGAGGGGGTGTTTTAGCTTTGCTACAAATATTCCGTTTTTCTACTTGCCTAAAAACACCAAACTACCCATAAGAGTACAATAAACAGAAATCATCAAATAAGTTGCTCTTTTTTGTATAATAATTTTTATACGAATAGCACTATTAGTAGTTATTTGTCGTTCGCATAGGCTTCGGGCCATCCCCTGTAATACATGGTTCCGGTAACGCGGTCGGTGTTGTCGTAGCGACGGCGGCGATGGGGCAGGAAATCGTCGGTTCGCTGCTGCCACTGCCACAGCGCTGCGTAGTGCGCCTGAATTTGCGGACGGTAGCGCACGTCGTAGGCCAGGTTGTTGAGTTCGTAAGGATCTTCCTTCACGTTGTAAAATTCTATCTCGGGACGGGGCACCTGGAAGATCAGTTGTTGGGCGTCGGTGAGCGTTCCCTGCGCTTTTGCCCGCAACAGCGCCTGGTGCGACGGGCTGCCCGCCAGGTCGGCCGCCGTGCCGTGGGGCCACTCAATGTAGGCATTCTTGATCAATTTAAAGCTATCGCTACGGACGCTGCGCATATGCTCATCGCAGTCGTGCCAGTTGCGCTCGCTAAACACGAACCGATCGGCTTCTGCCGCCCGCTGCGTCAGGATCGGTAGTAAGCTTCGTCCCACCATCGCCGTATCGGCTTTTGCCCCGGCCAAATCCATGATCGTGGGCGCTAAGTGCACCGCACTGAGCAATCCGCCGTAGGTAGACCGGGCCTTGATCTGCTCGGGCCAGCGCACAATAAGCGGAGTGCGGATACCCGCATCGTACAGCGTGCCCTTGGCCCGGGTAAAGGGCTTGCCATTGTCTGACAGAAAGAGAACCACGGTATTGGACGACTTTCCGGCTTCTTCCAGCAGTTTCAGCACCCGTGCTACGTTGCGGTCCAGCCGCCCGATTTCATCGTAGTACAGCGCCAAATCCTGCCGGGTTTCCTGGTTGTCTATCAGATAGGGAGGCACCTCTACCTTGGCCGGGTCGTGCGGCTCATCAATAGCTCCGTACTGGTAGCCACGGTGCGGATCGGAGAACGCGTACCATACGAAGAAGGGCTGATCCTGAGCATTGTCTAACAATTGTTGAAAATCATCGGGCCGGGGCTCGCTCTGCTTGAGGGGCTCTAAGAAATCGAACTGCGCCTCGGCGGCGGGGCCAATATGGGTTTTGCCGATCAGTCCGGTATAGTAACCAGCTTCTTTCAAATGCGTGGGCAGAATGGTTTGCCCTTCGGCCAGGGGAGTGTGCAAATCCTCGGTGCGCAGGGTGTGGGCGTACTGCCCAGCCAGCAAACTGGTGCGCGTGGGACTGCACTGCGGACTGGTGAGAAATACCTGATCAAAGCGCATGCCCTCCCGGGCCAGGCGATCAATAGCAGGCGTGCGGATGGCCGAGTTTCCGTAGCACCCGAAGTCGCGCCACCCGGCATCGTCGGCGATAAATACGATCACATTGGGCGGGGCCGATTGAGCGACTGCATCACCGGGAGAAAGCACATCAGTGGCGACTAGACACAGGATGAGGAACAACGAAGTTTTCATAAACTTTGGATGGAGGCGACAGAAACATTGGAACCCGCCCGAAGGTTGGTACATCAAACCGCCGCCCTTGTGAAACAGTTTGCCGAACTCTTTGTCCAGCTAGATCAAACCAATAAAACTAACGATAAGGTAGCGCTTATCAAATCTTATTTTTCGGAAGCGCCCGATCAGGACCAGTTGTGGACGCTGGCGTTTTTCACCCACAAGCGTCCGCGCCGCCCCGTGAAGTCGTCGTTGCTGCGGCAGTGGGCCGCCGAACTGGCCGAAATTCCCGACTGGCTGCTCGAAGAATCGTACCACTCGGTGGGCGACCTGGCCGAGACCATTTCGCTGATCCTTCCCCCGCCCACCACCACGCAAGACCAGTCGCTAACCTACTGGATCGATTACTTGCAAGCCCTGGGTCCGCTGGACGATGACGAGAAGAAGAAGCGAACCGTGGCCGCCTGGCAGCAGATGACGCAGCCCGAGACGTTCGTGTTCACCAAGCTGATGACCAGCAGTTTCCGCATCGGGGTGTCGCAGAACCTGGTGACCCGCGCCGTTGCCGAGGTATACGATCTGGACAAAACCGTGGTGGCCCACCGCCTGATGGGCGACTGGAAACCGAGCACGACGACCTTTGACGATCTTATTTTAAAGGAAGACCAGGGCGATTATCTGTCGCGCCCCTATCCGTTCTTTCTGGCGCACCCGACGGACGCTGAACAGATCGCGTCCTTTGGTCCGGTAGCCGATTGGCAGGCCGAGTGGAAGTGGGACGGTATTCGTTCGCAGGTGATCGTGCGCGGCGGGAAGCTCTACGTCTGGTCGCGCGGCGAAGAACTCATCACCGACAAGTTTCCCGAGTTTGCTCCCTTCGAGACGGCGCTGCCCGACGGCACGGTGATCGATGGCGAGATTTTGCCCTACACGCTTAACCAGCCGCTCCCCTTTGCGGCGCTGCAAACCCGCATCGGACGCAAGAACGTGACCAAGAGCATCCTGAAAAGTGCCCCGGTGATTCTGATGGCCTACGACCTGCTGGAGTGGCAGGGGGTCGACATCCGAGAAAAACCGCTAAGTGAACGCCGAGCGTTGCTGGAACAATTGCAAGCGCAGCACCCCGAACTGCCGATATTCAAATTGTCTACCGTTGTGGAAGCTGCTGACTGGGAGGAGCTGACTGAACTGCGCGAGCGCTCGCGCGAGTACTACGCCGAGGGTTTTATGCTGAAACGGAGCGCTTCGGCCTACCAAGTCGGGCGCAAGCGTGGTGACTGGTGGAAGTGGAAGGTGGAACCGCTCACCATCGACGGAGTGTTGATCAACGCCATGCGCGGCTCGGGCCGACGGGCGGGGCTGTTCACCGACTACACCTTTGCGGTGTGGGACGAGCGCGACGGAAAGCGGCAACTGGTGCCCTTCACCAAAGCCTACTCGGGCCTCACTGATGCTGAAATCCGGCAGGTGGACAGCTTCGTGAAGCGCAATACGCAGGAGAAGTTCGGCCCGGTGCGCTCGGTGACTCCCAAACTGGTGTTTGAGATCGGCTTTGAGGGCATCCAGCGGTTGAAGCGCCACAAATCGGGCGTGGCTCTGCGGTTTCCGCGCATCCTGCGGTGGCGGCAAGACAAAAAGATGGAAGAAGCCAATACCCTGGCCGAATTACAAGAACTGCTGGAGGTGTATGGGTGATTAGGTGTTGGGTGTTGGGTAATTCTAATCCCTAAAACCCAACACCCAAACCCCTCACCATCCAAAAAGTCATCCAGTCTCACTCGTCCCGCAAGGCATCCACCGGATTGGACAGAGCCGCTTTGACGGATTGGTAGCTCACCGTGAGCCAGGCAATCAGTAGGGCCACCCCGCCCGCTGCCAGAAAGGGCCACCCACTAATCTCAATGCGGTAGGCAAAATCCGACAGCCAGGTATGCATGGCCCAGTAGGCCAGCGGAATGGCGATCACAAAGGCGATGAGCACCAGGCGGGTGAAGCCCTTCGACAGCAGCAGCACAATGCTGCGCACCGAGGCGCCCATCACTTTACGAATGCCAATCTCTTTGGTGCGCTGCTCGGCTAGAAACGCCGCCAGCGCCAGCAACCCCAGGCAGGCCACAAAGATCGCCAGCCCGGTGAAGATGCCGAACACCCGACTCAGGCGCGACTCGGCCCGATACAGGCTTTCGTAATCCTGATCCAAAAAAGAGTAGGTAAACGGAGCGTCAGTGGTGTATTTGTCCCAGGTGCTTTGCAAGAACGCCAGCGTGCCCGGCACGTCCTGCCCGCTGATGCGCACGGCGATTTGATGGTTGTTTTCGTTCAGGTACGATAGTAAAATCATCAGCGGAGCAACCCGATTGTGCAATGATTCAAAGTGAAAGTCTTCCACCACACCAATCACTTCGTAATCTTCATCACCCCGAGCAATCAATGCACCGATCGGGTTTTCAATACCCATATCTCGTACGGCGGCTTCGTTGAGTACAATCTTAGCCGTATCGGTAGCGTGGTCAGGATCAAAATAGCGACCATTTTTTAGAGAAATACCGTAGGTTTCCAGAAAGTGGTAATCAGCGTACACCCGGTTCACCTTATAAGCATCCTCACTTCCCTTTACCCGAGCAGTTTGGCTGTTAGTAATTTGGTGCGGACTCTGATGCGAAACTGTAGCTGATATCACCTGCGGGTTTGTGCGTACTTCGTTCATAAACGCATCGTAACTTGCTCCTAGCTTGTTGGGTAATAACACAATATTCTCTTTCTGAAAACCTAGACTTTTGTTTTGGATATATTGCAGTTGCTGATAGACCAGTCCGGTGCACACGATTAAGTTGATGGTGGTCGCAAACTGAAAAATGACCAACAGGTTGCGCAACGTCCGTCCTTGGCGGCCGGTCGCTAACCGCCCCCGCAGCACCGTGACCGGCTTAAACTTGGTCAGGTAAATGGCCGGGTACAATCCGGCAATGATTCCTACCACCAAGGCAACCACCAGGATCGTTATGCCTAGGCTTCCCCCCTCCGCCACGTTTAGCGTAAGGTTTTTAGCTGCTAAGTCGTTGAAGGGTCGGCGGAAGATTTCAGCTAGCCCTAGTGCCAGCAGCATAGCAATAAAACTCACCAGCAACGATTCGGTCAGAAACTGCCCTACCAGCGCAGAGCGGGCCGAACCCAGCGTTTTACGAACGCCCACCTCCTTGGCCCGGTCGGCGGAACGGGCGGTAGAGAGATTCACAAAATTGATGACAGCAATGATGAGGATAAAGAGCGCAATAGCACCGAAAATATACACATACTGGACATTGCCGTTGCCTTCTAGTTCGAAGCCGAGGTTAGAGTGTAGGTGAATATCGGTAACCGGTTGGGCGGTAAACGTCATGTCCCCTTCGCCACTGGCAATAAACTCCGCGGCTTTCGGATTGTACTTCAGCATCAGCTGGTGCAGCTTGTCAGGGATACTTTGGGGGAAAGCTTCCTCCGCCAGTAACAAGTAAGTAGAAACCAAGCCGTTCACGTTGGTCCAGTTGACCCGTTCGCTCGTGCGGGGCACGAAGGGCACCAGCATGTTGAAGTGAAAGTGCGCATTGCGGGGCGGGTTTTCAGCCACCGCGCTCACCTCCCGAAGTTCACCGGCGACCACCAGCGTTTGGCCTACTACTCCGCTTGCTTGGCCGAAAATTATTTCGGCCAAGCGTTCGGTTAACACCACTGAGCCGGGTTCCTTTAGGGCGGTGGTTGGGTTGCTCTCCCGCAGTGGAAAGGTGAACACGCGGAAAAACGTGCTATCGACCCCCAGGGCCTGCTGACCGGCGTAGCGTTCTTCGCCGTTTTTCACCGGCTGCTCCCACAATTGCTGCACCCGCACGGTGGTCTCGATCTCCGGGATTTCCGACCCAATCACCTCTCCGATATGATAGTTGGTGGAAGCCATCTGGCTTTCTCGTCCGTTGAAGCTGGTTTGCGTGGTCACCCGATAAATGCGATCCGCTTTTTCGTGGAAGCGGTCGTAGCTCAGTTCGTTCGAGCACGTAGAGCGAGATGAGTAGGCAGGCGGCCATGCCGATGGCTAGGCCCAGAATGTTTATGCCGGTGTAGAAAGGTTTCTTGCGCAGGGTGCGCAGCGCGATTTTTAGGTAATTGGTGAGCATGCGTGAGATAGGTTAGACGTAGCAATAAGTTTCTCCTGCTAAAAGCACAAAGGTCTTTCCAAACTGCGGGAACTATCTTTATTGGCCTAAAAGCCAAGCACTTACCGTTTTTACGTCTTTGTTTGCCCCCACCCAACTGTATCGTTTTCGTGACAGTGCTTGTCCGAAATCGGACACTTTAAATGCCATTCCGAGCGAGGAAGCAAGCGAGATTAACCAAGCCGAGTCGCTCCCGAGCGAAGGAATCCCGCGATTCGGCGACCGAAACACGTCCGCTACGCTGCCGTCCCAATCACCGGTTATTTGCGTATTAATCCAACTCCTCACTTGCAAGTCGCTGCACAGTAACCAGTTGTTTCTGTGCCCGGATTGTGTTTTCCAACCTACCTTGCGTATTACTATCAAGCGCTCCTAAAACTTCACTAAGTTTGGGCTGAAAATAAAGCTCCGGGTCAAGCATTTCGCCTGTATAGTAGTTGTAATTGAAGTTGTAGGGTATTACGTAATCAAGTTGAATCGTTTTATAGAGATCTTCCTGCATTTGTAATTTCTCGTAGGTATCATATAGCTTAGCCACCGCCAGTTGCATACTGTCGGCTGACAATAAACTGAAATCGCCCGTCTGCTGCAGGGCACGATAGGTGTAGTCTTCCGGAGTGAAGAACCCAACGGACCCTAGCTTCATAAATACTTTAGCAATAGTGTCTGCTTTCGAAAGCTCTTGATGATACGTAAGTGATTGCAGTGTGTCTATTACGTCGCGCAGTTTCTCTAGCCCCCGCTGATGGTCAACAAGCGCCAGCGAATCAACCCGTAGGTCGTTGGACAGATTAACCAAATACTGCTGTTTCTTGCGGGCATCCTTCCGCCCATCCGCCCAGTTGTTAATGCCAAAAGCAATGCTGATGCCCAGGATCACCACCAGCAAGTTGACTAGCTTATCGAGCCACGGTACCGCACGTAGATGTTTCTTAAAAGACAAAATAAGGCACTGAATAAATGATTCGCTATCGTTGTCAACCGGTTTCAGGCAGATTTTGTTAAAGTAATGCTGGCCCTGTCTGCCCAGGAAAAAGCCACCACTTAATCACTTTCAGGTAGGATGATGGCGGACTGGTGGAGCTCTATCACTCAACCCGTTTAAAAGGGATAAGGTCGCTGCGCTCGGGGGGCGGCAGATACCGGGACAATCCTACGGCCAAAGCCAAGCCCGAAATCATGTCCCAGATGCCCCACCAGCCCGCTAACAGCGCCATGCCGCCGAGACCGTCGAAGAAGTTGAAAATCAGAATCAGGGCTAGTCCCGAATTCTGAATACCGGTCTCCAGCGTGATGGCCTTGCGATCAGCCAAATTCAGGCCCACCCCCGCGCTGAGCAGATATCCCAAAGCGTAAGCCACCGCGTTGTGTGCCAGCACCTGCGCTACCAAACCGGTCACTACTTTTCGGGGCTGCTTGAGCAGGCGAGCAAAGTCGGCCACCGTGAGATCGAGCGCCACTCCGAACATTACCAGCCCCAGGCAGGCGTTCATCAACCGCAGGCTTTGCTGGTCGAAGTGAAGGGTAACGATATCGAGTACTTCCACAGGCCGCAAGATAGCGGAAAGTTGCCGGTAACATTTCGCCCACGGGGCAGTTTTAGACCAGTAACAACCCTAACCCCTTGCCACTGATGACAACGCTACGTTTTTTCCTTCGACTTTTTGCCTTCTTGGCACTTTCCGTTCCGCTGCTGAGCAGCTGTGATCCATATTTCAACGAGATACTGCGTAACATCGACCGCCAGGTCAACGACCTGCCTGAAGAAATTGTGATCACCGAAGCGGCGCTGTTTCCCGAGGGCGTAGAGTACGATGCCCGAGGACGTCGCTTCCTGGTTTCTTCCCTTACGCGCGGCACCATCGGGGCCGTGGATGATCAGGGTAACTACGAAGCCTTCATCGAAGACGATGACTTCGGAGCCACCGTTGGCATTGAAATCGACGAAGCGCGTCATCGCCTGCTGGTGTGCGTGTCGGACCCCAGCACCGCGGGAGTGGCCGCGCTGGGTAGCTACGACCTGACCACGGGAGAGCGGCAATTCTTCACCGACCTGATTGCCGTGGCGAACGATCAAGCTCCGCACTTCGCCAACGACGTGGCCGTTGACCGGCAGGGCAATGCCTACGTGACCGACAGCTTTTCGCCCATCGTTTATAAGGTTGATCCCGAGGGCGAGGCCACCGTGTTCTTGCGCGACGATACCTTTCAGCCCTCGCCGGGAGCCTTCGGACTCAACGGCGTGGTGTACCATCCGGACGGTTACCTGGTGGTGGGGTTCTCCGAAACCGCCACGCTCTACACCGTGCCCCTCGACGAGCCCACCGGCTTTTCCGCCATTGATGCCGAAGCGGGTAGCGTGACCTCGCCCGACGGACTCTACCTGAGCGATGATGCACAAACGCTACTGGTGGTGAACAACGACGGTGGCGGCAACAACGGCAAGGTGGTTGCTCTGAACAGCGACGACCACTGGGCGTCGGCCCACGTGGTGGGTGATTTCGCCACTGGCGCGGTGTTTCCCACCACGGTGGCGCAGCGGGGCCGCAACTTTTACGTGCTCTACGCCCATCTGAACGAACTGTTCTCGGGCGATCCTTCGCGCGAGAACTTCAAGATTGTGCGGGTTGACTTTGGAGAAAATGAGAAAGGTAGCTGATAAGAAATAATGCCCCCCTTGGCGTCAAAGTGAGTTGATCATGATTCGTCTGCTGCCCTGTTTGCTGATTGCCTTTTTGCTGATATGCTCATTGGTGCCCGCCAGGGCGCAGCTATCGATCACTCCGCAGTTTAACACTGCCTTGCCGGTGGGCGATACTGAGGAATACGGCAACCCCCGGGTAGGCTACGGCTTAGAAATAGGCTATCAAATTACCAAGCGCTTTGGGGTAGTGGTAGCCTACGACCATTATCGCTTCGAGCTTCAGTCTGACCGAGAAGACTTCAACATCAGCTCCACCCTTGTTGCGCTGTTTAGCATTCCTGAGTTAATTTCGCTTGATCTTGTGGCCGCTTCCTGGAACGGAGGCGTCCGCTTTTCGTTACCGTTGCGGCACATCACGCCCTACATCGGGGCGGAGGGGAGTACCAACCTAATTACCGCTGCGGGTTACGGCCTCAAAGTGTCGCGCCGCTACTGGGGGGTGGCCCCGATAGTGGGCGTAGAATTGACGCTGGCCCCCCGCTGGGGGGTGCGGGCCGACACTCGTTTGCAAACCATCTTTGTTGAGGAAAACATTCCGTTCGTAGAAGACATCATTGATGAGATCCTGGTGTTTGTGCCTTTGCAGGTGGGAGTGGTGTTTCGGCTCAACCTACAGCAACCGTGAACAAAGATCAGTGTATATTGAGCACATATGACTGCTAGCAGCCTGGGTTGACGCTCTACCAGTACTTACACGTACATTAGAACGACACTTTGCAACACTTGGTAAGTTTGCAATGAGCCGTTGCCTACGAACGAAGGTGCCGAATAGTAGCATTAGTTCGGGCTGCGCAAGTGAAGGGGAAGTGCTACGCTACGAATAAAGGTTCAGAGAGGAAAAGTTCTAGGTTCTGAGGGTAAGGTTTGAAAACCTCAAACTTTTCACTTCAAAAGGTACGCCTCACCTCGGCCATCTCTAACCCCTTTGTTGAGTTTCTCTTCACAAAGCTAACCTCCGGCGAAAGAACTGCTTATCCTGAAAGAAAGGAACAAATGCCCGTTTGAAGCACTTATTCGGTTCGAAACAATGACTTAGTGCCGTTCATGAGCCACTGTTTCGCTCGAAAAAACGGCTTATGACCGGTAATAAAGTACTCATCGAGCAAAAAGAATGGCTCACACTCGATTCGGAGGCATAATTTCGACCAAAACAGCGCGTCAAACCCAGTCCGGAGCTATTCTTTTCGAGTAGATTTTTGCGTCAAGACCGGTCCGGAGCAATTCTTTAGTAGTAAACAGTGGCTCATTCTCCGGTTTTCACCGTGCATTGGTCAGCAACTTTTGGTGGGATTTAATCTTGATTCTTACCTGCCTACGAAAGTAGCCCCCTCTCCCCAGTCTAAAACTTCAAAGCCTAAGGTCTAGAACCAAATAACTCAGAACTTAGAAGCTAGAATTTAAAGACTCCGTCAGATCTGCCAATGGTGGGTTGAAAGATTCGCCGTAGATCTCGAAATGCACCGCCTCGCTAAACATGTCAGCTACGCCCGTGTCTTCGATCACTTCCTGATACGTTTCGTAACAGGCCAGCGCCCGCTTCATAGCGTCAATATCGGCTTCGGTGATTGGCACCGAGCAGTTGATTTCTTCCTCCAGTGACTGCTTCAGGATAAAGTCTTTGCCCTTTTTAAAGGTGCCGTCGCCTTGATAGCGCACCGTGAAGAAAGCCAAGCGGTGCAGGTAGTCCACGCCCCGGTCTTTCAGGTTCAGATACACGTTTTTGATCACGGCGTGCATCACCAGGTGATCGTGGAAGCCACTGATGCCGTGCACCGGATACGATACCAGCACGTCGGGACGAACCGCTTGCACATGCTCGGTCACTACCCGCTCAATGTCGCGCGGGTCCATGTGCTTCATACCGCTGTCGGGCAGGTCGAGCACCGTCATGCCGGTGAGGCCCAGCGTCTTTTCCACCGCCCGCATCTCCTCGTGGCGCACCGCACCCATCTCCTCAATACTTAGGTTAAGTTTATGGCGCTGTTTGGTGGCCCCGCCGCGGGTAAGGGTGAGTAAGTATACTTCGTGCCCGGCCCGCAACTGGGCGTGCATGGCCGCCGCTGGTCCAAATGACTCGTCGTCGGGATGGGGAAATACGTAGAGCAGTTTCATAAAATAGTAAGTTGAAGCGCTGACAGTTTGTTTGACAGAAACTGCCCGGTAACTTTTAGTCGCCTCTGGGGTTGCTTTATGATACCGATTGCCTTACACTTGACAATTCGGTTCCTGATAACCGGTAAATACTACATCTAGCATCCTAGCCCCCAAAGATCATCCAGCAAACAGCATCCTATGTCTCTTTCTTCCCAGTACGATCCGCAAACCGTTGAAGATAAGTGGTACCAACAGTGGCTCGATCATAATTTCTTCCATTCCGAACCCAATCCTGACAAAGAGCCCTACACGGTGGTAATTCCTCCGCCCAACGTCACCGGGGTGCTGCACATGGGGCACATGCTCAACAACACCATTCAGGACATTCTTACCCGCAAGGCCCGCATGGAAGGTAAGGCGGCTTGCTGGATACCCGGCACCGACCACGCCTCTATCGCTACTGAAGCCAAGGTGGTGGGCATGCTCAAGGAACGGGGCATCAATAAGCGCTCGCTGAGCCGCGACGAGTTTCTTGCCTATGCCTGGGAGTGGAAGGAAAAATACGGCGGCATCATCCTGGAGCAACTCAAGAAACTCGGGGCCTCTTGCGACTGGGAGCGCACCCGCTTCACGATGGACGAGCCGATGAGCGAATCAGTGATCAAGGTGTTCGTTGATCTGTATAACAAGGGCTATATCTACCGGGGGCACCGCATGATCAATTGGGACCCGCAGGCCCAAACCGGGCTCTCGGACGATGAGGTGAACTACCAGGAGGTAGCGTCTAAACTCTACTACGTGCGCTACGCCGTGGAGGACAGCGACGACTTCGTGACCATCGCCACCACCCGTCCCGAAACCATTCTGGGCGATACCGCGGTATGCGTGAATCCGCACGACGTACGCTACCACCGCCTGCGGGGCAAGCGCGTGGTGGTGCCTCTGGTGAACCGGGCCGTGCCGGTGATCGAGGACGAGTACGTGACGATAGACTTCGGCACGGGCTGTCTCAAAATAACGCCCGCCCACGACGTGAACGACTACGAACTGGGCCAAAAGCACCAATTGGACACCATCGACGTGATCGCCGACGACGGCACCATGCGGGAAGCAGCCCGGTTCTTTGTGGGCGAAGACCGCTTTGTAGTTCGTAAGAAAATTGCGAAGCAGCTAGATGCATTGGGAGCGCTCGAAAAGGTTGAAGAATATACCAACAACGTGGGTTTTTCAGAGCGCACCAACGCGGTGATTGAGCCCAAGCTGTCGGTGCAGTGGTTTGTGCGCATGGAAGAACTGGTGCAGCCCGCCCTTGAGAACGTGCTCAACGACACCATTCAGTTTCATCCGCCCAAGTTCAAGAATATGTACCGCGCCTGGATGGAGAACGTGCGCGACTGGAATATTTCGCGCCAACTGTGGTGGGGGCAGCGCATCCCGGCCTACTACCTGACGGATTCAGAAGTGGTGGTGGCGGAAACTCCAGAAGAAGCCCTGCGGCTGGCGCAGGAAAAGACGGGCAACCCCAAACTTACCGCGGCCGACCTGCGGCAGGACGAAGACGTGCTCGATACCTGGTTCTCTTCGGGACTATGGCCTATCAGCGTGTTCGACGGCATCCGCCACCCCGACAACGAAGAGATCAATTATTATTACCCGACCAACGATTTGGTGACTGCTCCCGAGATTATATTCTTCTGGGTGGCCCGCATGATTGTTTTTGGTTACGAGTACCGCGAGCAACCGCCCTTCCGCAACGTGTACTTTACCGGCATCGTGCGCGACAGTCAACGCCGCAAGATGTCGAAGTCGCTGGGCAATTCACCCGACCCCCTGGAGCTGATCAAGCAGTACGGAGCCGACGGCATTCGCACCGGCATGCTGTTTAGCTCACCGGCGGGCAACGACCTGCTGTTCGATATCAAACTGTGCGAGCAGGGGCGCAACTTTTCTAATAAAATCTGGAACGCCCTGCGCCTGGTGAAGAACTGGGAGGTGGATGACGCGCTAATTAACGAGGACAACACTGCCGCCATTGCCTGGTTTGCGGCCCGCTTCAACCAAACGCTTATCGAGCTGGAAGATCACTTCGCCAAGTTCCGCATGTCGGATGCGTTGACGGCGGTGTATAAGTTGATGCGCGATGACTTCTGCTCGTGGTACCTCGAGATGGTGAAACCGGCCTACGAAGCGCCCATCGACCGGGTGACCTACGAGGCCACGCTAACCTTCTTCGAGCAGATGACTCGGGTGTTGCACCCTTTCGTGCCTTTCATCACCGAAGAGGTGTGGCATCAGTTGCGCGAGCGCGACGGCGATTACGTGATCGTAGCCCCTTGGCCCGAACCCACTACGACGCTTACTCAGCGACAGGCCGACGCCACCCTGCTGGGCGGCGGAGCCATGGTGATAGACGTGGTCACCAACCTACGCAACCTGCGCAACAGTCGGCAGTTGTCTCCCAAAGAAGGCTTGACGCTGTTCATCAAAACCGACGCGGCCGCCGTGTACCGGCAGTTTGACGGCATCATTCTCAAGCTAGCCAACGTGACTGAGATCACCTTCACCGACGAACCGGTCGAAGGGGCCGCCAGCTTTCGGGTGAACGCGATTCAGGGCCGCCCCGACGAGTTCTACGTTCCTTTAGAGGACGCGATTGATCCGGCGGCCGAGCGGGAGCGGCTCGAAAAGGAGCGCGATTACCACCTGGGCTTCTTAAAGACGGTAAAGAAAAAACTAGGCAACGAGCGATTTGTGCAAAACGCTCCCGAGGCGGTGGTAGCCCTCGAACGCAAGAAGCTAGCCGATGCCGAAGCGAAGATCGCCGCGATTGAGGAGCAACTGAGAGGGTTGGACGCAAGAGATGAGGACTGATTTCTCAATAACGCGTGTGTTCCGACCGATACAAAGTCTCTACAACATCTCACCCCTACCTAAACTGTCCGCGCGCAAGGGCTATCTTCAGAGATCGTTACGCGCGGACGAGGTAGGCTGTTTCTTAGCCCGCCAGGTTATAGACTCCACGGGCACAAGAAATTACATTTTGTTATGAGAAGTGGTAGCAGGATGTTATATTGGCAAAGCAGGGAGGGCTTTGAACAGATCTACTTTCCTGGTTTTTCTTGTCCAACTGGTAAATTTTTGACTCCCCCTGGATGGGCCATATCAGGTTCGTTTAAGTCTTCTTGACATCCCATCATTATCGCAGCGGGGAAAATGAGAATGAAAGAAAAGCGAGCAATTTTTCGTAGGGTGGTTTTCATTGTGTGAGTGTTTGTGGATTGAACATGCTGTAAAATTAGAGCACTATAGTATAGAATTAGAATAATTGCGGTGATTTTGATAACTATCTTTCAATCCTGTTATCTTTCTTTCAAGAATTAGTTAGTTTTGACGAGTGACACTACGTACTTATGAATGAGACTACCTTAAAGCCAAACAATCGAAGTATGGAAGTTATTAATAAACCAAAGATTTCTTATACCAAAAAGAGTTTACAGTTTTTTTTGAATGACTGGCGCAAAGTCATCAGTGCTGCTATTGTACTGTCTCTTCCTCTGCTAAACAACTTCTGGCGGCTCTTTCCGGAAAACGTACTGCATGAGTCCTACGGTACCCTCCCTGTTTTTGTATGGATGGTTTGTATTCACCTCATGATCCTTATAGTTGGAGTGGCTTGGTACTTTTCAGTTCCGCAGAAAGACAACGTGCTTCGGTTTATTGCTCTTTCCGTAGCAGCCTACGGAGTTTTATTAACGATCCAAGTCTTTGAGTTTACCAAAGGAACGCCCCTTTGGTTAGATATTTCTGCGTCTGCTATTATTTTTGCCGCTCTCTACTTTTGCCTTCAATTCATTCAAAATAACTACTTAAGCAAACCCAACGATTATAAAACTTTGCACGATGGGCTTGTTTACGACTTGCATCACCAGCGATTCTTAGGCAGTATCAATCGCATTGCCGGGCTACTCGCGATAGCTGAGATGGACGACCGTTCCAAGTGCCTCTGCGCCCAGGAGATCAATGAACTCAAGGAATCCATTGCCTACATTGCTGAGAAGTACGAAACCCTTAACTGAATGGCCGAATGCCCTTAAGGTGGGCGACAATCTATTGGTCTGAACCACCTTTTTTCCAGAAGTACATCCGGTTGCACATTTTTCTCCTCTGGCAGGGTCTCAATCTATTTGGTGTCTTTCTTCACCGAATAGCTCCACCCGGCGCACCATGATTACCCCCAGTCTCCTACCTTGCTAATCATTACCTATTCATTCCCTCATTCGTACATTCAATAACTCAATCATTCAATAACTTTCACGCCTCTTCATGCTTCAAGTCAACCCCAAACTCACCCCTGCTAGTCTGCTGCGCAAGATTACCCGCCTGTGGGAACTGTCGGGCGAAAAGATTCAGCACATTGAGCAGCACTACGATGCCGCCAAAGGTTCACCGGTGTTTACCGTAAAGGGCAAGTACACTACCCGGGGCTGGACCGAATGGACGCAGGGCTTTCAGTACGGTTCAGCCATCCTACAGTACGATGCCACCAACGATACTGCGTTTCTGGACATCGGACGTGCCCACACCGTGGCCGATATGGCCACCCACGTGAGCCATATTGGGGTGCACGATCACGGTTTCAACAACCTGAGTACTTACGGCAACCTGCATCGCCTGATGCGGGAAGGACGAATAGCGCACAACGAAGCCGAACAAAACTTCTACGAACTGGCCCTCAAGGTGTCGGGGGCGGTGCAGGCCAGTCGCTGGACGCCCATCAAGTCGGGCGGTGGTGCCGCGGCCGGATTCATCCATTCGTTCAACGGACCGCACTCGCTCTTTGTCGACACCGTGCGTTCGTGCCGTTCGCTGATGGTGGCCCACCAACTAGGGCACACGCTGTCTACGGAAAACGACCGTCGGATCAACCTGCTGCACCGGGCCTTGCATCACCTGCGGGCCACCGCCGATTACTCAGTATTTTACGGCGAGGGGCGCGATGTGTACGACCTGCGCGGACGCACCGCCCACGAGGCGATCTTTAACACCAAAGACGGCAACTACCGCTGTCCCAACTCCCAGCAGGGCTACACGGGCTTTTCGACCTGGACGCGCGGACTGGCCTGGGCCATGTGCGGCTTCGCCGAAGAACTGGAGTTTATCGAAACCCTGCCCGACGAAGAACTGGAAGACTTTGGCAGCCGTGAGGAAGTGACCCGATTCATGCTCCAAGCCGCCCGCGCCACCTGCGACTTCTACCTGGAGTATTCGCCTACCGACGGCATTCCCTACTGGGACACCGGCGCGCCGCACTTGCACCAACTCGGCGACTACCTGGATCGTCCGGCTGATCCTTACAACGATCACGAACCGGTGGATAGCTCGGCAGCGGCCATTGGGGCCCAGGGATTGCTGCGCCTGGGGCGGTACCTGCAGGGGCAGGGCAAAGACGAAGCGGGAAAGAAGTACTTCCAAGCCGGACTTACCGTACTGGATGCGTTGCTGGAAGAACCCTATCTGAGCACTGACCCCAACCACCAGGGGTTGATTCTGCACTCAATCTACCACCGCCCCAACGGCTGGGACTACGTGCCGGAGGACAGTAAAATTCCCAACGGTGAATCCAGTATGTGGGGTGACTACCACGTCCGCGAAGCGGCCTTGCTGGTGCAGCGCTTGGCCAACGAGACCCCTTACCATACCTTTTTCGGGGGAGTAGCCTGAAACCATGAGACACGGTTCGGAAAGTGGCCACCGAACCGCCTCTACGAAAATCTAAATTCATCTGTATGAAATGGTGGTTGATCTTCTTTATTGTGGGAAGCAGTAGCCTATCCGCCTGCGGGCAGCGATCGTTCGACCAGAAGCTAGAATCTATGTACCGCCACTCGGTGCCGCTTATCAAACCCGCCGCCCTGGATAGCTTGCAGCGGCAACGGCCGGTGCTGCTGCTAGACACGCGCACGCCGGAAGAGTATGCCGTGAGTCACTTACCTAATGCGCGCTTCGTCGACTACGATAATTTTGAAGTCACGGAGATATCGGACATTGCCAGAGACGCCGAAGTGGTGGTCTACTGCGCCGTGGGCTACCGCAGCGAACGGGTAGGGGAGGCATTGCAGGAAACAGGCTATGAGCACGTACAAAATCTCTACGGAGGCATCTTCGCCTGGAAGAACGCCGGAAAAGTAGTAGTAAACCAAAAGGGACAACCCACCGACAGCGTCCACACCTACAACCGCAACTGGTCAAAGTGGCTAGAACGTGGCATCAAAATATGGTAAAGACGCGATTTATGGGGCGGCCCCCCGCCGCGTCTCGTCAAAGCAATGTATCGCGTCTCAACAGTATGAATCAAAAACCCACCAGCGCATCGCTGACCACCATGACCGAAATGGTGTTCCCTAACGATACCAACGGCCTGAACGGACTCATGGGAGGCCGCCTCCTGTTCTGGATGGACATCGTGGCTGCCATTGCCGCTCAGAAACACGCCAACAGTATGGTGGTCACCGCCTCGGTGGATAACGTATCGTTTTCGCAACCGATCAAGATTGGTCATGTGGTGACACTGCGCGCCCAGGTAACCCGGGCCTTCAATACTTCAATGGAGGTGCACATTGAGGTACAAGCCGAAGACATACCGCAAGGGATTGTGGTAGAGAGTCACCGCGCTTTCTTCACGATGGTGGCCGTAGACACTGACGGCAGCAAGCGGTCGGTGCCCGAAGCCGTTCCCGAAACCCCCGAAGAGCAGGAGCTCTTCGCTGGGGCACTACGTTGACGCCAACTGCGGCTGGTGCTGGCCGGGCGACTGCAACCCGAGGAAGCGAAAGAGTTACGATCAATCTTTGACATCAAATAAACATGAGCGAAGACGACCGCTTCTTGCCCTTTTTTCTGCGCGAGCCCGTCTACGTGGTGCCCGAGCCTAAGAAATCAGCGGCAGAACCCGTCGCCAAACCCTTACCCGTAGCGGGGCTTGGCGAACAAAGTATTTTAGTGCTGATCTACGAACCCGAACACGCTTTCCTGTCCCCCGCCGATCAAGCTTTCTTTAAGAAAATTTTGCAGGCGCTGAGTTTGTCGGCTGACGACATTGCTCTGGTGAACTGGTATCGCACTGAGGCTAAGCTGCAAGTGGGTATTGCATTGGATCAACACTTGCCAGATCAATCTTACAAAACCACGCTTGTGTTTGGCGAAGTGCCGCAACCCTGGAGCCAAAGCAACTTTTTCGAAGCCTATACGGTTAAAAGCCAAGAAACCAAACGATTCTTGCAAGCTGCTTCTTTAGCTAAGCTAGCCCAGGACGCAGCGCTAAAAGTTCGTTTCTGGAAGTGTTTGCAGGATTTGTTCCTTTAGCTAAGAAAGCCTATGCGCAATAGAGTATAGATCAACTGATAAAACAAGCGCTCCGCCTCCGGGGCACTCCTTATGTCTACGGTGGAAAAACTCCAGAGGGCTTTGACTGCTCAGGATACGCTCGCTACGTATACCAGCAGGTAGGCATCACCTTGCCGGGTTCTTCGCGCGCTCAGTTTAAGCGTGGCACCCCCGTCTCGTTAGAGGAAGCCCAGCGGGGCGATCTGGTATTTTTTAGCATCTATGGCGACCGTATCAATCATGTAGGTATTCTACTAGATACCGTATCGGGCAACACTCCGTTTGTGCATGCCACCAGCAGCCGTGGTGTGCGAATAGATCAGCTGGAGGGTGCCTACTACGCCTCGCGTCTGGTAGGTGCCCGTACGGTTTCGCTTGAGTAGTTTTTCTATTAGCGTTAGGTGAAACCGATAATTCGTCTGTATATTTGCATCCTTATGCTGAAGTGGCGGAACTGGTAGACGCGCACGTTTCAGGGGCGTGTGGCTTTTAGCTGTGCGGGTTCGACTCCCGCCTTCAGCACTTCTTTATTCTCAATATGCCCTGACTTCACTTTCGGTGAAGTTACTTTCTCCCTTTCAATGTCTGGCCAATTTTTTGCACGCCCCCGCGTGGTGCCTTATCCCTGAGGTTACTTTTTCGCGCCAGGATCAACTACTATTGTATGAACCATCTTCTAACGGATCAGCCCACCGAATACCGTCGGCAGTGGCTCGAGAACCGGATCAATCAAGAAGCCCTGCGTTTCGGTCGCCTTAGCCCCCGAGCCATCCGGACCGGCAAAACGAGTCCGATTGACTACCTGCTGCCTACTATCAAACGGGGCCTGCACTTAGCTGGTTTGTACCGAAGAGGCGTAGCCAACGCCCGGGACGTGCGGATCGTGAAGCATGAGCTAACGTTCCCCGACCTCCCCCCCGCGTTCGACGGCTACCGCCTGCTGCATCTCACTGATTTCCACATCGATAGCTTGCCCGGTTTAGAAGACGTGATCAGTGAGCAAGTAACCTCACTACCCTGCGATGCCTGCGTGCTCACCGGCGACTACCGCTTCCTGGCCTTCGGCGACTATCCTCCGGAAGTACGGTATCCTCTTCAGCAAATTATGCACAGCGTTCGGGCCACCGATGGCATCTACGCCGTACTTGGCAACCACGACACCCACCCGGCGGTTCGCCTGCTGGAAGGCATGAACGTGCGGGTGTTGTTAAACGAAAGCGTCACGCTTGACCGGGGCGCACAGCAAATCACCCTGACCGGCACCGACGACCCACACTATTATTACCACCCGGAAATGGTGTCAGCGCTTCGGCAATCTCCGGACAGTTTTAAGGTGGCGCTGGTGCACTCTCCCGAATTGTATCAGGAAGCCGCCGCTGAGGGCTATCACCTATACTTGTGCGGACATACGCACGGTGGGCAAGTGTGTATGCCCGGCGGCACGCCCGTTCTGCGAAACCTGCGCAAAGGGCGGCATCTGGCCAGCGGGCGTTGGCAAGCGCAGCAAATGATTGGGTATACTAGTGCCGGCTGCGGAGTTTCTGGCCTACCCGTCCGTTTCTTTAGCCGAGGTGAAATCACGCTTTTCACCTTAAAGTGCGGTTGATTTTTATACTATAATGCTTGAGGGCTACAATCAGTAAACGTAAGCGGCAGGGCAACAGAAGGAAGAAAGTTTTGTAACACAGAACGAGTTCTTGCATCTAATCGAAAAACGTTACTATGGAAAACCCCCTGTCGTCAAGATATTCTGAAGAAGAAAATTGAGTAGTCAGAACCTTCGACGCCCGCCAGCACATCCTGAAGTACGAAGTGCTCGAGGATTTTCCGTCTTAAACTTTTTTTGAAAGAGCCTAACACTTTGCGAACGATGCGCCGTATGTTTGTTGTTCACCAACTTTACTACGTCCTACACTTTGGCCTACCAACCGTATGTCTCGAACCCTTTCCCTATCTCCCTATTTCACCTTTGAAGATCGGCACAACAGTACCGACGAAGCCGCTACTGCCGCGATGCTCAAGCGCATCGGAGCCGAGTCGCTCAACGCCCTAATTGCTGAAACTATTCCGGAAAAAATCCGCTTAGCCGAGCCGCTCAACCTGCCTCTCGCCCGCAGCGAATCCGAGTTTTTACAGGATTTTCGTCAACTAGCGGCTAAAAACCAAGTGCTACGTTCGTGCATTGGCCTGGGCTACTACGACTGCGTGGTGCCCGGAGTGATTCAGCGCAACATCCTAGAAAATCCGGGTTGGTACACCGCCTACACTCCCTACCAGGCTGAGATTGCTCAGGGGCGACTCGAAGCACTAATTAACTTTCAGACAATGGTCAGCGACCTGACGGGTATGGAGCTAGCCAACGCTTCGCTCCTCGATGAGGGCACCGCGGCGGCCGAGGCCATGACGATGTTCTACGCCCTGCGCAAAGGAAGCAAGAAGCAGGCGTCAGTTTTTTTGGTGGATAAATACGCTTTTCCCCAAACCCTGGATGTATTAAGGAACCGGGCCACTCCGCTGGGCATCGAGCTGCGGGTTGCTTCTCCTGCCGACTTTGACCCAAGCGATGAGCAAGTGTTCGGCATGCTGCTTCAGTATCCGGATGCTCAGGGAGCGGTGTGCGATCACCGGGCGCTGATCGAACAGGCGCACGAGGCGGAAGTGCTGGTAGCCGTTGCCGCTGACCTACTTAGCCTCACGCTGTTAACGCCCCCTGGCGAAATGGATGCCGATTGTGTTGCAGGAACCACGCAGCGTTTTGGCGTGCCGATGGGCTTTGGTGGCCCCCACGCGGGCTACTTCGCTACCCGCGAAGCGTTTAAGCGGCAACTGCCGGGCCGTATCATTGGAGTGTCTACCGACGCCCAAGGCAACCCGGCCTACCGCATGGCCCTACAGACCCGCGAGCAGCACATCAAGCGCGACCGGGCCACGTTGAATATCTGTACCGCGCAGGTACTGCTGGCCGTGATGGCGGGCATGTACGCCGTGTACCACGGTCCGCACGGGCTGCGCCGCATTGCTGAGCGCGTCCACGGACTCACCAAGCTACTTGCTGATGGCTTGGCTGAAACAGGATACCAGCCAGTGCACGACGATTTCTTCGATACGATCACCGTTCGTCGTGAGGAACTGGACCGATTGCCTGAGATGGCCGAGGAGCAGGGATACAACTTCAACTACTACCACGATGGCTTGGTTGGAATATCCTTGGATGAAACCACTACGCTTGCCGACGTACAGCAGATTTTGAACACCTTCGCGCAAGCATCCGGGGTATCAGCGCCTGAGGTAGCAGAAAAGAGTGATTTATCTATTGACTGGCCCGATCCCCTAGTGCGTACCACATCCTACCTGACCCATCCGGTGTTCAACTCCTACCACGCCGAGCACGAGATGCTGCGCTATATCAAACGGCTGGAGAACAAAGATTTGTCGCTGGTGCACGCTATGATTCCACTGGGCTCGTGCACCATGAAGCTCAACGCTACCACCGAGATGATCCCGGTTACCTGGCCAGAATTCAGTAAGATGCATCCCTTCGCGCCGATCGACCAAACCCAGGGCTACCAGCAACTGTTTACCGATCTAAAACGTTGGCTCAGCGAGATCACGGGCTTCGCCGAAGTATCACTACAGCCCAACTCCGGAGCCCAGGGTGAGTTTGCCGGTCTGATGGTGATCCGAGCGTACCACGAAAGCCGAGGCGAAGCGCACCGAAACGTAGCACTGATTCCTACTTCGGCGCATGGCACCAACTTCGCCAGCGCGGTGATGGCGGGCGACCGGGTGGTGCTGGTGAACTGCGACGAGCGGGGTAACATCGATCTGGAAGATTTACAAGCCAAGGCTGAGCAGCACACTGAGCACCTTGCCGCCCTGATGGTTACCTATCCCTCTACCCATGGGGTATTCGAGGAAGACATTCAAGAAATTTGTGCGGTTGTGCACCAACACGGCGGACTGGTCTACATGGACGGTGCCAACATGAACGCTCAGGTAGGGCTCACCAGTCCGGCCCGCATTGGGGCTGACGTGTGTCACCTTAACCTGCACAAAACCTTCTGCATTCCGCACGGCGGGGGCGGGCCGGGTATGGGTCCCATCGGAGTGGCAGCGCACCTCGCGCCTTTTCTGCCGGGCAATCCGGTGGTTCGGGTGGGTGGCCAGCAGGCCATCCATGCCATTTCGGCGGCCCCCTTCGGTAGCGCCAGTATTTTACCTATTTCTTACGCTTACATTGCGATGATGGGCGGTGAAGGCTTGGCCCAGGCCACCCGGTTGGCTATTCTCAAAGCGAACTACATCAAGGAGCGGTTAAAAGACCACTATGCGGTGCTGTATACGGGTAAGCACGGACGCAGTGCCCATGAGACGATCATCGACTGCCGCGATTTTAAGAAAGTAGGCATTGAGGTAACCGATATTGCCAAGCGGCTGATGGACTACGGCTTTCACGCACCTACCGTCTCGTTTCCGGTGGCGGGTACCATGATGATTGAGCCGACCGAGAGCGAAACCCAGGAGGAGTTAGATCGCTTTTGCGATGCCCTGATCGGCATCCGTAACGAGATAGGAGCTGTGGAGCAGGGGGAAGTTGATGCTGAGAACAATTTGCTAAGAAATGCTCCCCATACCGCAGCGGTGATCACCGCCGATGCATGGAATTTTCCTTATAGTCGCCAGCTGGCGGCGTACCCGCTGGCGCACCTGCGCACCAACAAATTTTGGCCGTCGGTGGGTCGCATCGACAATGCCTACGGGGATCGTAACCTGATGTGTAGCTGCCCTCCGGTAGAAGCGTATCAGGAGGCCGAAGCACCAACTGAAATGGTGGCGGCAGAATAGCGTATGGCGTAAAATACCCTTTTACGTGAACAATAGCGCAATAACTTTGTTGAGTATGCAGATCGCACCTAAAAATGTGTATCTTTGCCAAACATATTTATTTATTTTAATTATTATCATGAACACAGGAACAGTAAAA
Source organism: uncultured Cytophagales bacterium (assembly GCA_963761785.1). Lineage (GTDB taxonomy): Bacteria > Bacteroidota > Bacteroidia > Cytophagales > Cyclobacteriaceae > Tunicatimonas. The sequence goes on along the minus strand of CAVXII010000004.1, from coordinate 1,074,087 downwards.
TTCTTTAATGACTCCAAAGGATTCGGATTCATTAAGGACGATGCATCAGGTCAAGAGTACTTCGTACACGTATCTGGTTTGATCGACGAAATCAGAGAAGGTGACGAGGTTACCTTCGAACTAAAAGAAGGAAGAAAAGGATTAAATGCCGTTGACGTTAAGCTAGCCTAACGCATACGCTATATAATTTCATTCAACACTTCAAAGTCCCGGCGTTCCGTCGGGACTTTTTTGCGTCTAGGAGGTTGAGCAAAATTTGCTATTTTGTCGTAAACCCTAATCATTCCTGCCTATGCTTCGCCCGATTATCCTTGTCATACTGATTTTATCCCTGCCGCTGAGTGTCTTAGCGCAGGCAGCGTCACAATGGGAGCGCTACCAGATCAACCTTACCAGCAATGTCACCTACGATAACCCACTCTACGATGTAAACAGTTTCGGTGCTACACTGATCTCCCCTTCCGGACGCCAATTACGAATCAATGGCTTCTGGGACGGTAGTGCCGACTGGCGCATTCGGGTTATGCCCGATGAGGTGGGCACGTGGAGCTACACCACTTTTTGCTCGGATAGCACCAACGCTGGTCTTTATCAACAAACTGGCACCTTTGCGTGCAATCCGTCTACCCGGCCCGAGCCGATCTACCAACAGGGAGCCATTGCACGCAGTCCGGGAGCCTACCATCTCATGCACCGCGACGGCACCCCCTTTTTCTTTACCGCTTGCACCGCCTGGAACGGCGGTCTAAAGTTGACCGATACAGAATGGATCGACTACCTTCAGCACCGCAAAGACCACCATTACAACGCAATTCAGTTGGTGCTTACCCAGTGGCGTGGAGCTGACCAAAACTCCCAGGGCGAAGTAGCTTACGAAGGTAGCGGGCGTATCCGGGTTAATCCGTCGTTTTTCCAGCACATGGATGGTAAGATGGATCAAATAAATGAGCATGGTCTGGTAGCGGCTCCGGTGGTTTTATGGGCACTACAGAAGAGTGACGGACGGGAGCTGAGTCCGGGCTACGCCCTACCCGACGAGGTGGCGGTGCGTTTGGCACGCTACATGGTGGCCCGTTATGGCGCGCACCACGTGATCTGGCTACTGGGCGGCGATGGAAATTACCTTGAACCATACGAACAGCGTTGGAAGTATATTGGACAGCAGGTATTCGACGACTATCATCCAGGGTTAGTGACGCTGCACCCTGGGGGGCGTTCGTGGATTGGGGATGCCTACGCCGATCAGGAGTGGTTGGATATCGTCACCTACCAATCGAGCCACAGCAATCAGGAAGGAACCGTTAACTGGATCAACAAAGGGCCAATGGCGACGCGGTGGGACCAACTGCCGCCGCGTCCGCTCATCAATATGGAGCCTAACTACGAAGAAATTTCCGCGTACCGTTCCGGCGGAAAAATTGAGGCACACGACGTACGTAACGCGTCGTACTGGAGCCTGTTCGCCACCCCGCTGGCGGGCATCACTTACGGGGCCAACGGTATTTGGCCGTGGATTCGCCCCGGTGAGCGCATCCTGAACCACGGTTCGCTGGGCGATAGCGCACCCTCGACCTGGCGCGCGAGCATCGACTTCCCCGGCAGCTTGCAGATTGGCTACCTATCTGAATTTATTCAGCAGTTCGACTGGTGGACGCTCAAGCCCGCTCCCCGCAAGTTAGTCGTCCAATTGGGTGATAAGGATCACCGGCAGTTTGTTTCCGTGGTACAAGACGACAGTGCTTCGTTGGTATTGGTATACATTCCCCGAAAATCAACAATGCAATTGTATAATCCGCAGCATATCCAGTACCGCGGACAGTGGTTCGACCCAGCTACGGCGAAGTATGAAGAAGCAACACTGATCCTAAATGATGGTATAATAAAGGCTACTTCACCGCAGGATACGGACTTGGTATTGATACTGAAAGTAGCGGCGTGAGCTGTCCTTGCTCAGCGAAATTTCATCACCTATGTAATGTTCGTCCCCCATCCGTTACACATCTTTACTAAAAGTTTTGCTTCTTGAAGATCATCCAGTTACTAATTCATCACCGTATGTTACGAACCGGATGAACTAATTGGCCCGCTTGCCCCGTTGCAAAGGTGAGCCGATTGTAAGATTCTATTTTGTAAATTATACCATATAGCTGCTCGATGGTTCACTTCTCCCTTATTCTTCTTTTTTCTTATCTGTGTCTTTTCACGGTTGCCCCCTTACTCGGCGCCTCAGATGATCCTTCTCAAAAAGACCCGCATAGCAGCAAATTAGCCACTTACGGAAAGCACAAAACTATCCCCCCGGAGCTCGAGCAAGTGATTTTAACGGCATTATCGTTCTACCCCGAGCTGGCCAACACCCGCATCGAGTTCATCTATCACGAGAACATCCGCAAGTCGGTGATGCAAGCGCAGCCTAAGGTGCTGAGCTTACTTAGAGGCAAGAAGAAGCGGGTGTATAAGGTGAAGATTAGCCGATACTTAAAGCTCAACGATGGCCAACTGGACATAACTACCCTACCGTTTGAGGTTTTAGTAGGATGGATTGGCCATGAACTGGGTCATATCATGGATTATAAAGACCGTTCGGGTCTGGCCATGGTGGGGTTTGGTGCCAAGTACTGGTTGTCAGTTAAGTTCTTGAAAGGAGCTGAGCGTCGGGCCGATCTGTTTGCGCTAAAGCACGGCTTAGGAGATCGTATTATGAGCACCAAGAACTTCGTCATGAACCATGAGCACATACCCGTTCTGTACAAAAAGCGTCTGAAGCGGCTCTATATGTCACCTGAAGAGTTCACGGAACTTCTGTCGGAAGTAGCACCAACGCCGGTTCCAACCCCCTAAGATTTAGTGTGCGCCTGCTTGGCAAAGGTTTCCCACGCGCGAAACTTCTCTTCCTCCATCACCCGCGGGGTCTTCACTTGTCCTCCCTTTTTCTTGCTGGCTTCGCTCCACTGATAAAACACGTCGGCGGGCACCACCTCCACCCGCACCTCTTTGAGCGCTTTGCCGCGGGCCACCCGGTAGTTTTTGTTGGCTTCCTGTAGGTATTCATCCAGGGCCTGCGCCACTTCTGGTCCGTCCATCGGATCGTCAGAACCCAGGTACCACTGGTGAATATATTCCTGGTCTTCGTCCCGACGAACGGCCGCCACGGTGAACTCCTGAATGGCCACCTGGAAGCGATCTTCCAGTACGCGCATCGCTTCGTTCATCTTGTGGACTGATAACTGTGACCCTACCACGTTCAGGAAGTGCTTGGTGCGCCCGGTGATGATAATTTCGCGACGCGCCAGGTCGGTGAACTTAATGGTGTCGCCGATCATGTAGCGCCACGCTCCGGCCACGGTAGAGATCAGCAGCACGTAGTCCCGGTCTTTCTCCACTTCGGCCAACGTGAGCACCGGAGCGTCGGGGCGCACGTTGCCCTCGTCGGTCATGTTTTTTTCCTCGAAGAGCACAAACTCGAAGTAGATGCCGTTGTCGACCACCAACTTCATCGCCGTGGTGTCAGGCCGACTCTGGAAGGCTAGAAACCCTTCGGATGCCAAGTAGGTATCTAGGTAGATGAGCGGATGGGCCAGTAGCTTCTCGAAGCTTTTTCGGTAGGGCTCGAAGGCCACGCCGCCGGGGGTATAGACGCTCAGGTTGGGCCAGATGTCGTGAATGTTATTGAGGCCGTGGTGCTTGATCACCTTTTTGAGCATCAACTCGATCCACGACGGAATGCCCGACAGTGCCCCGATGTCCCACTCTTCGGCCCGCTCGGCAATCTTCTGCACGCGCTCGTCCCAGTCGTCGATGCGGGCAATGTCGTCGCCCGGTTTGTAGAAGCCCTTGAACCAAAACGGAATATTGCTGGCGCTGATGCCGCTGATCTCCCCTTCCAGAAAGTTGCCCCGCTGCTGCAGGTCGGTGCTGCTGCCGAGCATCATAATTTCTTTCTCGAAAAACTCGGCCGGAAGGTCGAAGTTGGCCAGACTGGTAACCTGCTGCAGGCCGGTGTTGCGGATGGCGTCCAGCATTTCATCGGTCACCGGAATGCGCTTGCTGCTGCTACCGGTGGTGCCCGAACTCAGAGCAAAATAGTGCGGTTGGCCCGGCCAGGTCACGTTCATTTCGCCTTCCACCAAGCGATGCCACCACTCGTCGTGGATCTTCTGGTAGTCGTGCAGGGGAACCGCCTCGGCGAACGCCCGCCGGGGTTGCGGAGACGATAAAATTTTCGAGAACCCGTACTGCCGTCCGAAGGCGGTGTTGGCGGCTGTCTTCAGCAGATTAGTTAGTACCTGTTCCTGAGCGGGAATAGGAGCCGTCTCGGGAGTTAGTTTTTCCTTGAGCTCGATAGCCGTTTTGATGATGTTGCCGAGGATAGCCATAGGGGTAGCAAGAGGTTATTGAAGTGACCAATATACTACCGGTTTTGTTTAACGCAATCGGATATTGTTGTTTAGTGAGGTAAAAGCTTTGGGATGTAGGAGGCAACCCTTCTATGCCTGAGCTACTTGGTCAATCGATGGTATTTGTCGAGCACCGCGATGTAGTCGTCGGTCGTATTAAACCTAAGCTTGTTGACTCGGATAAATCTCTTAATCTCCTTCTTGTCGCTGGCCAACTCAATCACTTTCTTATGCCCAAGTTCGCGTAGTTCTCCGGTTTCCATGTTGAGCAGATACCGTTGATAGTTCTTCTTTAGTGGATGATCTTTTTTCAGACTGGGAGGTTGATATGCTACGAATTCTAATATCCTCACGTACCGAGGCGGTACATTAAATTTAACTTCTCTTTTTCCCAAAATAGCGTAACTCGGACTCTCATAGAGCAACTCCATGAACACCTGCCGTCGATTGTTAACCTCTAGAGCGTAATAAGTATGATTGGATGTTGTATTGAGATTGTAATAAGAAAAGCTTTTTAGACTGTACGCAGTTTCGGTAAGTATCCTATTGCCACTAGCTATCTTAACAAGTCCCTCAGGTACCAATGGGTTATAGGACAGACTGCAGCGAGTGGTTATACCATTTTTGAAAGTTACTTCACCCTCGAACCACTGCTCGGCGAACTCATTTATCTTTTTAGCACTACGACCCGGTCCTAATGTTGTTTGTCCGAAAATTGGATCAGCCGCAACGGCTGATACGATAACGATAGTGATAAATAGAAGCTTTGCCATCTCGCCTTAACGTTTAGTAGAGCACATATATTGGTTGATAGGTATGGGATAGAGAAGTATTGTCTGCCCATTGGTCACAGCATAAAGTTACGGAAATGATGATCTTACCTGTTTTCTCCAGAAACAATGCTCGCATCAGACTCAGGTAGCTACCAGCTAAGATACTCAATCTGGATCAAGTAGGCAAAGTCAGCTCGACTGAGTAGATACCATCGTAAAACGCCGTACATTGTGGCTATGTTGAAAATGGCCCTACTTTATTTTATGGCAGCGCTTTACACCGCGGCGGGAGTGAATCATTTTCTGCGTCCCCGTATGTACGCGCGGATCATTCCTCCTTACTTACCGGCTCCGGAAGTGCTCAACTATGCGGCTGGCGTAGCCGAGGTGGTGTTGGGAGTAGCGCTGCTTTTTCCGACCCTACGGCCCTGGGCAGCCTGGGGAATTATAGCATTGCTCATAGCAGTGTTTCCGGCGAACCTGTACATGTATCAACAGGGCACTCCAGGCATTCCGTCGTGGGCGCTGCTGCTGCGTTTGCCGCTACAGGGAGTGCTCATCGCCTGGGCGTGGTGGTATACGCGGTAGATGAGAACCGCATGACCTTACTTTAAGGTCGACAAACCGGAGGTCTATCTGAAAGAACGCATGAGTCGCAGAGTCGTGCGGTGAATGGGTAGAGGTTTAGTTTTTGGCCGCCAGCAGGGCTTTTTCGGCGGGCGGCGGGGCGGCGCGCGACCCCTTTTCGTTGCTGTTTAGCTGGCCCGCCACAAAACCGGTTGACCAAGCCGCCTGAAAGTTGAATCCTCCGGTAACTCCGTCAACGTCCAGCACCTCTCCGGCAAAGTGTAGGCCCAGGCACACCCGACTCTCCAGGGTGTTCATATCCACGTCGGACAGACGCACGCCCCCGCAGGTGACAAACTCTTCTTTGAAAGTGGTCTTTCCCGATACGGCATACGAATCGTTGAGCAGGATAGTGAGTAGCGCATTGCGGCGCTTTCTGCTGAGTTCGGCCCAGGGGGTAGCCGGATTGATGTCGGCCTTCGCCAGCAAGTGACTCCACAGCCGTTGTGGCAAGCGGTAGGGATTTTTGTTTACCACTTTTCGCCCGCCCAGCGTCGGAAGTTGCTCAAACAGATCGGTGCGCACCGCCTCTTCGTTGGGGTTACCCAACCAGTTGATCTGCACCGGAAATTGATAGGCCCGCTCACTCAGCGTACGCGCTCCCCAGGCCGACAGTTTGAGTACGGCTGGCCCGCTGGTGCCCCAGTGGGTGATCAACAGCGGACCGTCGTGGCTCAGTTTGGTCCCTGGCACCCGCACCAACGCCCGCTCCACACTCAATCCCGGCAATGCGGTCAGCGGAGTGTCGGGCATGTTGAAGGTGAACAGCGAGGGCACCGGCGGGACAACGGCGTGACCCAGGTCGGCGAGCCAGTCCAGGCCGCTTCGCTTCGGACTACCGCCGGTGGCGACGATCACCCGATCGGCGGTAATTTCTTCCGAGCCGACGGTGAGTTGAAAAGCGTTACCATCCGGCATCAGCGCGTGCACCGGCGACTGGGTGCGGATGACAACTCCCAACCGCTCAGCCTCCCGCAAAAAGCAGTCGATGATCGTCTGCGAAGTGTTGGTCACCGGAAACATACGTCCGTCGGCTTCGGTGCGCAGCGGTACGCCCCGCTGCTCAAACCACATCTGCGTTTCGGATGGTCCAAACTGAGTGAAGGTTTTTTTGAGAGATTTGCCTCCCCGGGGGTAATGCTTGACCAACTGGGAGGCGGTGAAGCAATCGTGCATCACGTTGCAGCGGCCCCCGCCCGACACCTTTACTTTAGAGAGGAGCTTACTGGTTTTTTCGTAGATCGTGACCCGCGCGGTGGGATGATGGTGCTTACACGACAGGGCGGCAAAAAATCCGGCGGCTCCGCCTCCGATGATGGCTACGTTCATAGTTGGAGTGGGTGACGATAAAATACAGATATTTCTGTAAATTGGTTTCTTCTTTAGCCCTCGTATCATGTCCTTTGCAACAATTAAAAACTTTGCGTTGCTACTTCTTACGCTCGCCAGCGCTTGTCAAAACCGGAAAGTGCCCGAAGACGAGGTATCCACTGGTTACCAAATGATTGACTACGTGGAAGTGGGAAAGATGATGGACACGCTCGAAGCGCCTTACGTCATTAATGTAGAGCAGGGGTCAAAACGAGTAGTTTTTTTCGGAACCGTTCACGTTCGCGATTCTACACACCGGCAGTTCGCTATTCTCAAAAACTACTTTGATGAACTGCAGCCACAACTGGCTTTTAACGAAGGAGGGCAAGTGAGCGAGGATACGCACTACAATTCTTTGAACGAAGCGGCAGCAAAGCGGGGTGAAACCGGGAGCCTGAAGTACCTGAGCGATCAGGCCGGGATCAAACTGCTGAATGGCGATACCGAAGACAGTGTTGAGTTTGCAATCACGCTGAAGAAACATCCGAAAGACAAGCTGTTCTTGTACTACGTGATGGAAAGGATTGTCATTCCCTACGTCTACGGAGCCTACGGTGAGGGAAATTTTTCCGAGAAGTACGAAAAATTTGTCCAGAACTGGTTCGTTGCCAGCGGATATCCCTTGGATAGTGCTGAACAGGATTTTGCCTACTTCGAGTCGCTATACGCAAAATACACCGGCGTTAATTTTAAACCTGAACTTAATATGGTCATTGAGCAGTTTGACTATATCAACGGCGGCGACTGCGAATTTTGCGCGATTGGACGAACTTCCAAAATGGTGAGAGACAGCGTTTTGCTCGATAAGATTGGGCAAGCTTTGGAAGAATACGACCGGATTATCGTGACCTTTGGACACGGACACGCCTTAGCCATCGAACCCGCCCTTGGACAACTTATGAACCGATACTAGAACGCCCTTATGAACATCACCGGCACTGCTAAGAAGAACAACACCTACGATGCCATCGTCATCGGCTCGGGCATCAGCGGCGGCTGGGCTGCCAAAGAATTCTGCGACCGCGGACTAAGCACCCTGGTGCTGGAACGGGGCCGCTCGGTGAAGCACGGCGAGTACCCCACCGCCACTAAAAATCCCTGGGATTTCCCCCACCGGGCGCAGTTTCCGCCGATGGAGAAGCAAGCCAACTCTATCGTTGACCGATGCTACGCCTTTGAACCGGCCACTGAGCACTTTTTTGTGAAGGATGAGGAGCACCCCTACGTGCAGGAGAAGCCCTTCGACTGGATACGGGGCTACCAAACCGGGGGCAAGTCGCTGATTTGGGCGCGGCAAACCCAGCGGTGGAGCGACTACGAATTCGAGGCACCCGCCCGCGACGGTTTCGCCGTAGATTGGCCCATTCGGTACAAGGATCTGGCCCCGTGGTACTCCCACGTGGAGAAGTTTGTGGGCATCAGTGGCAACCGAGACGGGATCAAAAACCTGCCCGACAGCGAGGTGCTACCTCCCTTCGAACTCAACTGCGTAGAGAAGCACATCCAAACGAAGCTACGTAAGCAGTATGACGACCGGCCGGTGATCATTGGGCGCTGCGCGCATCTGACCGAACCACAGGAAATTCATCGGCAGCAGGGGCGCGCCCAGTGTCAGGCCCGCCATCTGTGCTACCGTGGTTGTCCCTACGGAGCTTACTTTAGCTCCAATTCATCCACCCTGCCCTGGGCGGCGAAAACCGGTCACCTGACCCTGCAACCCGATTCGGTGGTGCACTCTGTTATTTACGACGAAGACCAGGGTAAGGCCAGTGGTGTGCGGGTGGTGGATGCGCATACCAAAGAGATGACCGAATACTACGCCCGTGTCATCTTCGTGAACGCCGCCGCCCTCAACACCAACCTGATTCTGCTCAACTCTACCTCGTCGCGCTTTCCGAACGGACTGGGCAACGACCACGGGCTGCTGGGACGCTACGTGGCTTTCCACAACTACCGGGGCAGTATGCTGGCCACCTTCGATGGCTACGAAGATGGATACTACTACGGCCGTCGTCCCACCAGTGCCTTCATTCCTTCGTTCCGAAACGTGTTTCGGCAGGACACCGACTTTCTGCGGGGCTACATGGTGGCATTTAGCGCGGCGCGACAGGACTGGCGACGCGGACTGGCGGAAGAAGGCCACGGAGCGGAGTGGAAAGAACAGCTACGTGCTCCCGGACCCTGGCAGGTGTTCATGATGATGCAGGGCGAGACCGTGCCCCAGCACAACAACCACGTACGTCTCAGCGACACCGCGCAGGACGCCTGGGGCATCCCGCAGTTGGTGACCTCAGTGGGCTATACCGACAACGACGAGCAACTGCTACAGGACTTTCTGGTGCAGGGAGCTGAGATGCTGGAGAAGTCGGGCTGCCGCGACATCAAGACCATCGACAGTAAGCAGTCGCCCGGTCTGGACATCCACGAGATGGGCGGAGTGCGCATGGGCCACGATCCGAAAACCTCACTGCTCAACCGCTGGAACCAGTTGCACCAGTGTAAGAACGTGTTCGTGACCGACGGAGCCTGCATGACCTCAGTGGGTAACCAGAACCCCTCGCTCACCTTCATGGCCCTCACCGCGCGGGCGGTGGATCGTGCCGCACAGGAGATGAAGCGGGGGGATTTGTAGAAGTCCTATGATAGATATCTTCTGGAACGCGCCCCTCTTGATGTCAGAAAGTTGCGTGAGCCACCGATATTTAGACAATAACTATTTGTCAATGACTCTTCTTTTTATCAAATTGGAAAAATTAGCGTCCCGGCACTTAGTAGTCACGCGTCGTGCCGGGAGTTTAGTTACCAAGGGGGGGCTTATGCCGAGAAACAACGACCATGATGCACAGTGGGAGCGCTTCCGATCCGGAGAGGCGTCGGCGTTGGGAGCTATCTACGATCAGCACGTGCGCGCCCTGTACAGTTACGGGCACAAGTTAGCCGCGGACCGGGCGTTGGTGGAGGACAGCATCCAGGACGTGTTTGCCGAACTGTGGAAGCGCCGGAAGCGGATTAGCCCGACCACTTCGGTGAAGTTCTACTTGCTGGGCGCACTACGGCGCAAGATTGTTCGAGAACTGAAAAAACAGCGTGCCACGCTTCCCCTAGAAAAAGCCATTCACGTATCGCATACGGTTCAAGATCACCTATCCGACGAACAAGCCCATGCCCTCCGAAAAGCCTTGGCCCAGTTGGGGCCGCGCCAGCAGGAGGCCATCTACCTCAGGTTCTACAACCGCCTGACGAACGACGAGATTGCCGAACTAATGGAAATTGATAAACGCACGGTCTACAATCTGGTGTCGCAAGCGTTGGCCCGTCTCAATGAGCGTCTGAAACCGGTGCTGCATCCCTTATTGGGTTGGCTAACGCTGCTACTTACCGCGAGCTAACGCGTTTGCTTACTTTCGCCCAATGATCCGCGCTATACTATCCCAAAGCGCGACCATCAAGAAACTTTCTGGAAATATTCTTCTAACCCCCCCGTGAGGTTTCGGCACATTCTGCTTTTACCGGTATAGAACAACCAACCTCATGGACTACGCTCGCTATACCGCTCAGCAATTCGCTCAGGACGAAGCCTTCCAGGCCTGGGTGCTGCACCCGCGCGCTGCGGACGAACTATTTTGGCAGCAGTGGTTGGATGAACACCCGCACCGCCGCGCCAAAGTGGAACAAGCGCAGGCTCTGCTGCTGGGCTGGCAGTTTGAGGCCCCTCCGGTTTCAGATGAGGAAGTAGCGCACCTGCGACGCAACGTCATGCGGCAGGTGAACAACGAATCGCGGGCGGTAGCTCAACGCCGGGTCATGTACCGGGTAGCCGCTTCGTTGCTGATATTACTGGGGGTTGCCGGGGTGCTCTACCGCTGGGTGCCCTTCGAACCCGACTGGGTGAACTACCAAACCGACTACGGCGAGATCAAGACCTTTCAACTACCCGATGGATCGGAAGTAACCCTCAACGCGAACTCTACGCTACGGTTTGCGCCGGACTGGAAGGTGGCTGAGTACCGGCAGGTGTGGCTGCGGGGTGAGGCTTACTTTAACGTAGCGAAGCAAGCCCTAACCTCCCCTCCCCAGGGTTCGCAGCACGTGCAAGACGGTAGTTCGTGGAAGAAATTTTTGGTGAAGGCCAACGATCTGGAAGTGGCCGTGGTGGGAACGCAGTTTAACGTGTACGCCCGGGCGCGAACCGAAGTGGTGCTGGAAGAGGGGGCGGTATCGGTGCGGGTAGATAGTACGCAGCAAGCACCTTCTGCGCTGCGACAGATGAAGCCAGGTGAAAGACTGACGTACGCCCAGCAGTCGTTCTCGCAGCAGCAGGTAAATCCTGCGTCTTACACTTCGTGGCGCAAGCGGCAGTTGGTGTTCGACGCCGTTCCGCTGCTTCAGGTGGCGCAGAAAATCAAAGAAACCTACGGGGTAGATGTAGTTTTTACCGACCCCCTGCTCACGCAACAAACCTTTACCGGAACAGTGCCTTCCTCCAACCTTACCGTACTGTTGGAAGCCCTCACCGGCATTTATCAACTGAAGATTACCCAACAAGAGGATCAAATAATAATTCAACCGAAAATCACCAGCGGGGCCGAAGAATAACTTCTTCCGGAGTGCGCTTGCTCATCAACCCCTCACCTAACGAAATATGATTACGAACTTTTCTTTACCCAACCTTCGCTTCAGTGCCGGTCTGATGATAGCCGCTCTGCTTAGCACATCGGCGTCCGCTCAGCAGTTGGCCGCTCTGCCCAACAACGTGTACCAACCCGCGGTGACTGAACAGGACCAGGGCCAATCGCTCAAGCAGATATTGCAAACCCTAGAAGAGGAATACGAAGTATACTTTAGCTACGACGACCAAGTAGTGGAAAGCATCATCGTAGCTCCCCCAATGGAAGCTGATCAGTCGGCCTCGCTGGAAGAACTGCTGGCCACATACTTGGATAGGCATCAGCTGGGCTACCGGCAACTGGAAGAGGACTACTACATGATCTATCGCTTGCCTACTTCGTCCGCGCTGCTATTGATAGACCGGCAGCCAGTACGAACGGAAGCATCTTCGCCGCCGCTCCGTCTATTGTCCTCATCAAGCATTAGCCTATCGCCAAGTAGCTCCTCAACCATCGACAAAACGATCAGCGGCCAGGTAACCGATGCGTCTACCGACGAAGGGCTCCCGGGAGTAAACATTGTGGTAAAAAACACCTCGGTAGGGACCGTAACTGATGCGGACGGCAACTACCGCCTTACCGTTCCGGATGATGCCGAAACGCTGGTGTTCTCATCGGTAGGCTTCGTTAGGCAGGAGGTACCCATTGGTAACCAAACCACCATTAGTATAGCGATGGCCCCCGATATTCAGTCGCTTAGTGAGGTGGTGGTTACTTCGTTCGGAATTGAGGAAACGAAGGACCAACTGGTGTACGCTACCCAGCAGGTCGACGGCGAGGCGCTCGACCAGGTGGGTAACCCTAATGTGCTCAACTCGCTACAGGGCAAGGTGGCCGGAGTGTCGGTGAACCTATCCAGCGGCATGCCCGGCCGCTCGCCCATCGTGAAGATTCGTGGCAGCCGCTCGATCACGGGCAACAATCAGCCGCTCTACGTGGTAGACGGGCTACCCATTTCGGGGCGGCCAATCGACCTGAATCCTAATAATATTGCCAGTATGAACGTGCTGAAGGGCGCTACCGCTTCGGCGCTCTACGGCATTCGGGCGGCCAACGGGGCGGTGATCATCACCACCAAGCAGGGTGAGTTGCGGACTGGCGGACCCACCGTGGAGGTAGGCACCTTCTATAGCGTAGATCAAGTGGGCTACCTGCCCGATCTGCAGCAGATCTACGCCCAGGGAAACGGCAGCCTAAGCACGGGTAGCGGACTGTCGTACGGCCCCCGCATCAGCGAAGTCGGCACGTATACCAACAACGTGGGCGAAGAAGTGGTGGCCCAGGCCTACGACCACAGCGACGCGTTTTACCAAAACGGCTACACCTTTAATACCAATGTGTCGGTGGCCAACGCCAACGATGACGGCAGCTACTTCTTTAGCCTGGGGCGCAGTCGGCAGGAAGGGGTGGTGCCCAACACCGGACTGGAACGCATCAACTTCAAGCTGAACGGACGGTACCGACTCAGCGAAAAATTATCGACCAGTGTGTTCTTCACCTACTCGGAGCTAGACGTAGACGATTTTCCTGATCTGGCCGGAAACACCAACTACTTCCGGGGCATCTGGGAGGCCCCACCCTCGTACGACCTGGCTGGTACGCCCATCGCCACGCCGAACAATCCATACCAGCAAGTTTATTTTCGGGGCGGGCAGAACAACCCCTACTGGGTGGTGGCCAATAACTACCGCAACAGCAAGACGCCCCGCATCTTCGGAAACATTTTGCTCGACTACCAGATTACGCCCGCGCTGTCGTTTAACTACCGCTTGGGCATCGACCGTTTCACCACCCGGCAGGAGGAACTTCGGGAGCTGGGCACCGGCGATATCGGACGAACGGTTCCTCCGAGTGGCGGTTTGCTCTCGCTCAACGACGTGATCAGCCAGAACGTGAACTCCAACGTCTACCTGTCGTACGAGCAGGAGGTCAGCGATTTCTCGGTGAACGTGGTGGTGGGTAACGAGGTGTTTGACCAGCGGCTCGACCAAAACAATACCATCGGGCAAAACTTTGTGACGGGGGGCTTCCCCAACCTGGCCAACGCTACCCTGGTTACGGCGGGCAACACCAGCGACAACCAGCGCATCGTGGGCTTCTACGGCAACGCCAACCTGGGCTGGCAGAACAAAATCTACCTGAACCTGACCGGACGCACCGACTACGTATCGAACATGCCTGCGGCCAACCGCTCGTTCTTCTACCCCTCGGTAGGCACCAGCGTTATCCTGACCGAACTGCTGCCCGACTTGCAGGAGGTAATGTCGTTCGCTAAACTGCGGGCGAGCGTAGCGGAAGTAGGACAGGCCGGTCCGCTTTACGTGAATAACAACGGGTTTAGGGCCACCAATGCCGGAAGTTTTGTGTTTCCGTTTAATGGGCTGAGTGCTTTCACCCAGAACAGTACCCGCATCTCTCCCGATCTGATGCCCGAGAACACCCGCACGGTAGAACTGGGACTGGACTTCCGCTTTCTGGAAGATCGGATTGGCATCGACTACACCTACTTTAATAGCGTGTCGGAAAACCAAATCTTTCAGGTGCCGCTGCCGTTGTCAACCGGTGCTTCTACGGAAATCCGTAACGCCGGAGAGATATCCTCGCGGGGCCATGAGGTGGTTTTGTCGCTCATCCCAGTAAGCACCCCCAATTTCCGCTGGGAGTTCTTAACCAACTTCTTAACTTTTGAGAACAAGGTGGAGCAACTCGCTGAGGGCGTTGACCAGATCGGCATTACTTCGCCCGATGGGGTCAACACTATCCAGGTGGCCCAGGTTGGCGAAGACTTCCCCTCGTTCTTCGGCACCTCCTTCTTGCGAGACCCCGCCACCGACCGGGTGGTGGTGCTCGACGATGATGCCAGTCCGGTGCACGGCATGCCCATCATCGACTTTGAAAATAGGGTAATTGGCTCGCCACTGCCCGACTTTACCGTGAGCTTTATCAACAACGTTTCGTACCGAGACTTCTCGCTTTCTTTTCAGCTCGACTGGAGCCAGGGAGGGCAGTTGTTTTCGCAGTCGGCCATTGAGACGCGCTTTCGGGGCACCTCGGCCGAGACTCTGAGCCGCGAGGAAGATATCGTTATCGATGCGGTGAAGGGGCAAATTGGTCCGGAAGGTGACCTGGCGGTTAGCGGCGAAAACGACATTGCTATTAACAAAGCGTTCACCTACTACACGCACATCTGGCAGTTTGTGGGAGCCTACCAGGATGCCCTGCAAGACGCTTCGTTTCTGCGCCTGCGCGAACTGACGTTCTCATACCAACTGCCCGCTAGCCTTACCGACCGCACCTTCTTAGACCGGATGTCGGTGTATTTTGCGGGCCGCAACCTGTTTCTGATCACCGACTCGTTCGTAGACCCTGAGGTAAACTACGTAGAAACCGGGCAGGGAAACCGGCCCAACAGCCAGGGAGTAGAGTGGAACCAACTGCCGCAGACCCGCAGTTACGGCATCGGGCTACGCGCCACTTTCTAGCAACGCACTAAATCAATTGATCACTACGCACCAAAGACCGCGATTATGAGATACATTCCATTGATTACTGCCCTAGCGCTCCTCGGGTTGGCTGCCTGCTTGGAGGAAACCCTCAACGAAATTGATACGAACCCCAATCTGGTAAGCGAAGCCAACTTTAACACGCTGTTGCCCCAGGTGATCTTGAGCTACAACCAGGAGGTGGTAGGCGGAAACGGAGCCATTTGGGCGGGCTACGCTGCTGAGGTAACGGCCTACACGCTGGGTAACAATCCCTATAGTGCCCTTAACCTCTTTAACGGCGAAGCCTGGGAAGAAGGGTACGCGCTGCTCAATGATCTGAAAATCATGAAGGAGCGGGCGGCTATCAAAGAAGCCTGGGGGTACGCGGGCATTGCCGGAGTGATTGAGGCCTTCACCTGGACCAACCTAATTGATCTGTACGGAGACATTCCCTTCGAAGAAGCGTTGCAAAGCGAGGTACGGGCCCCGGGGTTTGCCAACCATGCTGAACTCTACGACGACATCCACGCCATTTTAGACGAAGCCATCGCCAATCTGAACCGCGACCCCGGCGCCGCGGTGCCCACCAACGACGATGTGGTGTTTGGGGGCGACTTGTCGCAGTGGGCGAAAACGGCACACGGTCTGAAGGCCCGCTTGTACATGAAGCTGATCAACGTGGACCCGGCCAACGCCCAGCAGAGTCTGAGTGCCCTGGCCAACTCGTTTGCTGACCAAGACGAGAGCTTTGTGGTATCTATCTACGCCGACATTCAGCAGAACGGCAACCCGTTGGCCGTGCCTGAGTTTATTCAACCCCGCTCGGCGGCCGGTACGGGTCTATTTGCCGCCATGCAGGCATTTACTCCGAGTGGCGACGTGAACGAAGACCCTCGGGCGGCGCTCTGGCTCACCGTGCCCGACTCGGTGGGCGAGCGCACTCCCGGGCCCAACGGGCAACTGCGCGAAGATTTTCAGAATCCGAACGGAAATTTTTACTCCAAACCCACTTTTTTACAGGAGCTAGACGCCCCTTTCCCCGTACTAACTTACGTAGAATTATTATTCATCGAGGCCGAAGCGCAACTTCGGCTGGGCGACGGTGCGGCGGCCTACACCACGTACCTTGATGGGGTGGAGCTGGCGCTGAATCAAGCCTCGCTGTTCGACCCAAGTCAGGCGCTGTCCGAAGAGGAAATCGGCACCTACCTGGGATACGCTGCGGTAGCTCCCGGAGTAGGTAACTTGACCGTGGAAGACATTATCCGGCAGAAGGTTATCTACTTTACCCAGTTTCAGTTCATCGAGGCTTATAATGAGACGCGTCGTGTAGACGTGTTGTCGCCGGTGAACCCCGAAGGGCGGGCGAATCGACTTACCTACCCCGATTCGGAGCGAAGCCGCAACGCGAGTGCCCCCACTGATATCACCCCGCTGTCGGTACTGTCGCCCTCTACCAAGCTGGTATGGGCATTTTAGGAGAGTTCACGAAAGAACGAATCACCGCTTTATGTCTGCTAATCGGTGGACTGAGTGCTTTCTGGCCGCTCAGCAGCGTCGCGCAGCAAGATTCAACCGGCTATGACCTGGTGGTGGTGGGCGCCACCCCGGCAGGCATTGCCGCCGCCATTAACGCTGCTCGCTATAACCACACGGTATTACTAGCCGAGGAGTACGCCCAGGTGGGGGGATTAATGACCTCCGGACTATCGTTCACCGACTTCATTTCGTACGAAGTGCTCGGCGGTACTTTTCTAGACTATACCCAGCGGGTAGAAGCGTACTACGCCGAGAAATACGGCACGGGTTCGGAGCAGCATCAGGCTTCGCACGGGGGCATCCACGCCGAACCGCACGTCACGCTCGCTATCTTCCAGCAGATGCTCGGTGAGTACGATCAGATTACCACGCGAACAAACCTTCGGCTAACCGACGTAGCTTACCAGGTTGGAGCGGATAGTGCCAAACTTATCCACTCGGTATCGCTGACCGATACGCAGACGGGCGATACGCTTGCGGTGCGCGGAAGGGTATTTGTTGACGCTACCTACGAAGGAGACCTGGCCGCCCGGGCTGGGGCCGATTACTGGGTAGGCCGAGAGTCGCGCGAGGAGTACGGCGAGTTTCTGGCTGGTAAAATCTTCTATCGCTACGGGGTAATCTTGCCCGGCAGCAACGGCACCGCCGACCAGAAAATTCAGGCGTACAACTTTCGGCCCATCATGACCGACGATCCGGCCAACCGGATGCTGGTGCCAAAGCCGCCTGGCTACCGCCGCGAAGACTACGTAGGCATTGCGGAGGTGCTTCGGGAGAGCAAGGTATCAAAGGTATTTGTGGAGAAGGGCAACGACGGACTGTTCCGCACCCAGATGCTGCCCAACCGCAAGGCCGACGTAAACGATATCAAAAACGCGCCGGTACGCATGGCCCTGCTGGGCGAAAACTACGCCTATCCGGAAGGGAATGCCGTAACCCGGCGGGCCATCATAGAGCGCCATCGGAACCATCTATTGGGGATGCTCTATTTTGTACAAAACGACGCTGCGGTGCCCGAGCCATTCCGTGCCGAAGCCCGGCAGTGGGGCCTGGCCCGAGACGAGTTTGTTGATTCTGATCACTTTCCCTCGCGGCTCTACATCCGCGAGGCGCGCCGCATCAAGGGGCACTACGTGTTCACCCAGAACGATATCAACACCATTAGCAACACGCTCATCGTACAGCCCAAGGAAGATGCTATCGCCATCGGCGACTACGCCCTTAACTGCCACGGGGTGGCCCCCGCCACGCTGCACCCCGCGGTAGCTGACGGTGACTTCAACTTCATTCCGGCCCCCTTCCAAATCCCTCTGGGAGTGATCGTCGCCCAGGGTTTTGATAACCTGTTGGTTCCGGTAGCTGTATCAGCCAGCCATGTAGGGTTTAGTGGTATTCGTCTAGAACCTACCTGGACAGCCCTGGGGCAGGCAGCAGGCTTGACGGCACATGTGGCGCTAAGCACCCAAAGGGGCGTGCCAGAGGTGGATGTTGCCCAGGTGCAGAAACTGCTGCACCAGCACCGCGCCAAAACGACCTACATCTCGGACGTAGAAGCTGATTCGGAATACTTTGCGGCGGCCCAGTGGTTGGGGCTTCAGGGGTTTATGCACGACTTATACGTGATGGACTCGCTGGAGATGCGCGGTATAACAACCTATAACAGCCTGCGCGGCACCCAGTACGCGCAAGCCTACCCCTTTCACGCACTGCAGCCGGACCGCCCCGCCCCGCCAGCTCTGTTAGAAGCATGGGCCGCCCGCATCAAAGACGATGCTACTCGCAAAAGTATTCGTACTTACTACCAAGAAGATCGGCCTACGGTAGGTGAACTACTACTGAAAATTGCGGGCTTAGAAAAATTCAAGCCTCCTTCTCTCGAGTGATCACCCAATCGGTTTCCAAAGTTGTAGAAAAAATCAGTTTGGCTGAACCAGTTTTTGAACTACCTGCACCATCGCATCATACTGACCCTCCATCTGCGCAATGAGCCAGAACTGGTTACGCGCTCTATCTAGATTATGATTAGGGTGCGCAATTTTATAGTACGTATCCCCGGCCAAATAATCGGTTAGCATTCTGACTCCCATGATAAAGGTCATATAACGGGCCGATAACGGGAGGTAAGCAACTTCTTCGCTTGTCAAGAAAGCCTGGGCTTCCGCAAGATAGCCCTCGGTAAAGGCTTCGTAATACGGCAAGTGAAACCGCACTCGGCTCAGCTCGGCTTCGTCTTCGGCGGCGGTGCTCGCTACCGTTCGGATTGCGTCTCCGAAGTCGTGTAGCACCGAGCCAGGCATCACCGTGTCCAGGTCTACTACTGCTCGAACGCGGTGGGTTACCGGATCAAGCAGCACATTGTTAAGTTTAGTGTCATTGTGAGTGATCCGCGAAGGAATCTGCCCCGTGTTGATAAGCTGATGCAAGCGAAGTAATTCAGGCGCGTGCTGGCGAATAAACGCCACTTCTGGCAGAACTTGAGAGGCCCGCTGCGCACGATCCGCCGCGAACGTCTGCTCAAAGAAGGTGAGTCGGTTGCCCAGGTGATGAAACTTCGGAATGGTTTCGACCAGTGGCGCGCCGGGCAAATCCAGTAGCAGGGCTTGGAACTGCCCGAAGGCACGTCCGGCTTCCCGGGCGGGGGCGGCCGAAGGAGTGCGCTGGTAGGCCGTCCCGCCGTCGATGAAGGTGAACACACGCCAGCAACTTCCGGCAGTATCTTCATGGAAAAAGCCGCCCTTGCGGGTGAGCGCAACCTGAAATGTAGTCAGCGAAGGGTGGTCGGGCAGGCTAGCAATTTTTCGTTCAAGATGCTGGGTTACGCGATAGATATTGCGCATCATTCCTTCCACATCGGTAAACACCGCGTGGTTGATGCGCTGTAACAAAAAGGACGTGCCTTGCCCATCACGCACTCGAAACGTATCATGCACGTGTCCCGAGCCGAAGGGCTGCGCGGTAAACGGGCCATCGAGCTGAAAGTGGGTAAGGATGCTCTCAACTATATTATCGATCAACCTATGGTCACTGTTGCTCAAGTCTCCTCCCACAACCGCTCGGGATACACGCCCTGTTGCACCAGCTCTTTGAACCGTTGCTGTGCTACGGCTTTGTCGGCCTGATAGGTTACCCCAAACCAGCGGTCGGGGGTGGTGATGACTTTCACTTTGGCAATCTGCCGTTGGATCACCTCGTTCATTACGAAGGGTAGATAAAATTCTGATTTTAACTCCTGGCCCCGCTCCCGGATAAAATCCTTGAAGTACGCTTCAAAATAAGTAAAGGCCGAGGGAGCAAAGCCCATCAGATTCATCGATACCGTTTCTTGTGCGGTGAGCGGCACGGTTCGGCCGTCCTCTTCGTACACGATGTTTCCATCGTCGGTGCGGTAGATACGGGTGCGCTCGGTGACCTGCTGTAGGTAGCCATCCGCATCAATCTCACACACCCCGCGCGACACGTGGCCGTGTTCGGAAAGCGTGTTCTCGAGCCGATAGCCCAGTAGACAGTACTCACGCGCGTCCGTGGCCACATCCTTAAGGTAGTCAGCCATCAGTTGGAACGACTGGGCACCATAGTAGTCGTCGGCATTGATCACCGCAAAGGGTTCGTGTACTTTAGGAGCCGCCACTAGCACGGCATGGCCGGTGCCCCAGGGCTTCACACGCTCCGCGGGCACCTCCACTCCGTCGGGTACCTGATCTACCTCCTGCAGCACATAATCTATCTCTATGCGATCGGCGAAGCGGGACAAGATGGTCTGTTTGAAGTCTTCCAAGATCGCTTCGCGCACCACAAAGACTACCTTACCGAACCCCGCCCGCCGGGCGTCGTAGACCGAGTAGTCGATGATCGTTTCGCCCGATGGCCCGAAAGGGTCCATCTGCTTCAGACTTCCGTAGCGGCTGCCCAGTCCGGCGGCCATTACCAAGAGCGTTGGTTTTTTCATGAGGATACTTCGTTTTTGGAGTGGGTACTAATCCGTGCCCAGGCTTTGAACAATAAAAAGGCGGCCGTCAACGCCACGGTAGTAAGCACCAAGGCTAAGGTGTAGCGACCATAAATCCACTGTCCGGTAGCAAATAGCGTACTGTATACGGCTGTTACTCCTAAAAACATGCACAAAATTCCCCAGGGAACATCCCAGGCGGCGTTCGGTGCTTCCAAAGGTTCGCCTTCCCGCTGCGCTTCCTCTACCACCGGCTTCCAGCCCGGTCCGCCGGGGTGCACCAGCCGGTAGAACTTCCGCAGCGTGGCCCGGTCGGTAGGAGGAGTAAGAAAGGTGATCGTCAGCCAGCCCGCAGTGGTGATGCCCACTCCCCAGAGCAACTTCGCCCCCGTGCCCAACGGTTCGAGTCCCAGCATTGGGTGAAAAATCTCCAGGTAGAGCGCGACCAGGAACGAGATCACCATCGCGGCGATTTCACTGTAGGCGTTAATGCGCCACCAGAACCAGCGTAGGATAAAGATCAGTCCGGTGCCTGCGCCCACCTGCAACAGAATATTAAACGCCTGCAGTGCGTTGCTTAACAGCAGCGCAAAGATCAGGGTGGCCACCATCAGGCCTACCGTGCTAATCTGTCCGGCCCGCACCAGTTGCTTTTCGGTGGCTTGGGGATTCAAGAATCGCTGATAAAAATCGTTTACAATATAAGACGACCCCCAGTTTACCTGTGTAGAAATTGTCGACATAAAAGCGGCGATCAGCGATGCGACCACCAGACCCAGAAAGCCGGTAGGCAGGAAGCTTAACATCGCTGGATAGGCAAAATCGTTTTGCACGTACTGCACGGCAATGTCGGGAAAAGCGGTGCGCATCGACTCTACCGTGGGGAATACGATCAGCGAGGCCAGGGCCACCAGAATCCAGGGCCAGGGCCGCAGGGCGTAGTGAGTCGCGTTAAAAAACAAGGTGGCAGCGATGGCACCGCGTTCGTCTTTGGCAGCAAGCATGCGCTGGGCCAGATAACCCCCGCCGCCGGGTTCGGCCCCCGGATACCACACGCTCCACCACTGCACCGCCAGAGGTAGCACCAGTAGCGTAATTACCGCGTCGCTGTCGGAAAAATCGGGCAACAGTGCCAGTTTATCCACCACTCGCTCGTGCGCAAGCAGCTCGGTGAGTCCGCCCACTTCGGGCAGGTTGATAATAATCATGGCGGCACCCACTGCCCCGATCATCGAGATAAAGAACTGAAAGAAATCAGTCAGCAAAATGCCCTTGAGTCCGCCAACGGTACTGTAGACCGCCGTGATAGCCAGCGACACAGCCAGTGTCTGAAACGCCGACCACTGTAGCATTACCGCCCCGATTTTGATGGCGGCCAGCGACACCGAGGCCATCACCATCACATTAAAGAATACGCCGAGATAAAGCGCCCGAAATCCGCGCAGGAAGGCCGCCCAGCGACCGCTGTAGCGCAATTCGTAAAACTCAATGTCGGTGAGCACGTTGGAGCGCCGCCACAGTTTGGCGTACACGAACACGGTGAGCATGCCGGTGAGCAGGAAGGCCCACCACGCCCAGTTGCCCGCCACCCCGTTCTGCCGCACGATGTCGGTGACTAGGTTGGGCGTGTCGCTCGAGAAGGTGGTGGCTACCATCGACACGCCCAGCAGCCACCAGGGCATATTGCGGCCCGACAGGAAGAAGTTGGCGGCGCTTTTACCGGCGGTACGGGCGGCGTAGAGGCCAATGAGAAGCGAAATGGCGAAGAATCCGAAGATAATCGCCCAGTCGATGGTTGCTAGCGCCATAGTAGGAATGGGAGATGGGAACGGCCTGGTTTGGTTGGCGACCAAACCTAAGAAAAAAAACGGGATTTCCCTTCCGCTATATTGAAAGAGAAGAATTAGGGATTTGCCGAAAAATCAACCATAATTGCCCGTCTGTTCAATACGATTGACCTATGCCAACCCCAACGACCTACCATCTTCGCTGCCTTTTGTGGTTTTTGCCAGTCATCCTAGGCGCGTGCCGAACCAACCCCTCACCACCTTCCGCCGAAACCGAACACTGGCAAACCCTGGCCGAGCAGGTTTCTATTTACCGAGACGATTTTGGGGTGCCCCACGTATACGGAAAAACCGACGCCGATGTCGTGTTTGGACTGCTTTATGCCCAGTGCGAGGACGACTTCAACCGGGTGGAACAGAACTACCTGTGGGCCACCGGCCGGTTGGCCGAGGTAGAAGGAGAGGCCGCGCTGTACAGCGACCTGCGGGCTAAGCTATTTATGACGCAGGAAGAAGCCATTGCGCACTACGAAAGCAGTCCGGGCTGGCTACAAACTCTGTGCAACGCCTGGGCCGATGGCATTAACTATTATTTACACACCCATCCCGAGGTGCGCCCGCGCCTGCTTACCCGCTTCGAGCCCTGGATGCCAATGTACTTTAGCGAGGGCTCCATCGGGGGCGACATTGAGCGCGTTTCTACGCGGCAACTGCAAGCTTTCTACGAAAACACCCCGACAATTCCGGAACGCGAACCCGAACCGGCCGTCGAAGAACCGCAGGGGTCTAACGGCATTGCTATTGCGGGCGAACTCACGGAGTCAGGCCACGCCATGCTGCTGATTAACCCGCACACGTCGTTCTTTTTTCGGGGCGAGGTGCACGCGGTGAGTGAAGAAGGGCTGAACGCCTACGGGGCCGTTACCTGGGGGCAGTTTTTTGTGTACCAGGGCTTTAACGAAACCACCGGCTGGATGCACACCTCCACCTATACCGACGTGATCGACGAGTTTCGCGAAACTATTGAGCAGCAAGAAGGCAAATTGATGTATCAGTACGGCGATGAATGGCGACCGGTGGAAACCTACGAGGTCACACTAAACTACAAAGAAGGAGATAGCATGAAGCAGCGCACCTTTCCGGCCTACCGCACCCACCACGGCCCCATTACCCACCAAGAGGACGGGCAGTGGGTGGCCACCGCCCTGATGTGGGAACCGGTAAAGGCCCTGGAGCAGTCGTACACGCGCACCAAGCAAAGCGGTTACGATGGCTTTCGCACGATGATGGACATCCGCACCAACTCATCGAACAACACGGTGTACGCCGATGCCGAAGGAAACATCGCCTACTTCCACGGCAACTTCATCCCCCGACGCGACACCACCTTTAACTACGCTCAATCGGTGGATGGAAGCAACCCAAAGACCGACTGGCAGGGCCTGCACTCGGTGGACGAAAGTATTGTCGTGCACAATCCGGCAAACGGTTGGATACAAAATTGCAACTCTACGCCCTTCACCGCCGCCCTGGAGTATAGTCCGCGCCGCAGTGACTACCCTTCCTACATGTCGATTGACCGGGAAAACTTTCGGGGGGTGCACGCTATCGGTTTGCTGCGCGACCGGAAGGGTTATACGCTGGATAGCCTGATCAAACTCGCCTACGATCCTTATCTGCCCGCCTTCGAAGCGCTAATCCCGGGATTGATCTCCGCCTACGATGCTTCGGGTAGTAACCAAGCGCTCAGTGCGGCTATCGAGGTACTGCGGGCGTGGGACTTCACCACCGCTGAGGAGTCGGTGGCCATGACACTGGCGCACTACTACGGCACCCGCTACCAGCAAGAAGGCGATTCACCGCCGGGACTTACGCCAATGGAGCGCATCCAATACTACGGTAGCGAATCGCCTCCGGCCGAGCGGTTAGAGATGTTTGCTGGGGTGGTGCAGCAGTTGGAAGCCGACTTTGGCACTTGGGAAACACCCTGGGGCGGGGTGAACCGCTACCAGCGGCTGAGCGGAGCCATCGATCTGACCTTCGACGATGACCAACCCAGCACTCCCATTGGATTTGCTCCCGGACAGTGGGGCGCGCTGGCTTCTTATGCGGCCCGAAACAACGGCTCCACCAAGAAAATATACGGCACCAGCGGCAACAGCTTTGTGGCGGCAGTGGAGTTTGGCGACAGTGTGCGGGCGAAGAGCATTCTGGTAGGCGGACAAAGCGGTGACCCTCAATCGCCCCACTTCGATGACCAGGTGGAGCCTTACGTAAACGTGCAGTTTAAGGAGGTGCCCTACTACCGCGATGCGGTGGAAGCCCGCGCTCAGGAAACGTATAAACCCGGACAAAGAAACTGATCGGAATGAACAAACAAAGACCGACTAGCATGGCCATGCGTATTATTCACCGTTACCTGGGTTTCTTTCTGGTAGGTATTATGGCCGTATACGCCATTAGCGGAGTAGTACTGATTTTTCGTAATACGGAATTCCTGAAGCGAGAGACCCAGGTTGAGAAAGCGCTGGAGCCGAACCTGTCGCCCGAAGCGCTGGGGAAGAAATTGTCGATCAAAGGACTGAAGATCATCCGGCAAGAGGGAGACATGGTTTACTTTGAGCAGGGGTCGTACAATCAGGCAAGCGGCGAGGTGGTCTATACCACCAAGAAGTTGCCCCTGGTGCTGGATAAGATGACCAAACTGCACAAGGCCAATACCGACCATCCGCTGTTTTGGTTGAATATCTTCTTTGGGTTGGCACTGCTGTTCTTCGTGGTCTCGGCCTTCTGGATGTTCCGCCCGGCCACTTCGGTATTTAAGAAGGGACTGTACTTTACGCTAGGCGGCATCGTGCTAACGCTGATACTGCTTTTTGTGTAAGCAAATTTCTAAATTAGTTTTTATATCCTCCAACTAGTCTAGCTCATTATCAGCATATATATAACCCATACCGTATAACTGGCAAAAGAGAGATAGCCGGTTTCCTGGCTGATGTACAAGATGAACAACAGGTACTAGCCATGTGCTTTATGCGGCGCTAGCACCTGCCAAGTTGCAAAGACTAGTTCTTAAGTTTCGCCTTCAAGCATACTTGTACCCGCATACTTTAGGATCGGTTTGTTTTTAAGGCGCAAGGGTAATTCTAAAAAGTATTGAATTGCCGGGCAGGCGGAGGCTGTAGAAAAGTTAGCCAAAGGTCTTCGTCAATTGTACTGTAGTTCGCCGCGAGCAGCGTAGGTCACGCTGTCGCGAAGTATCATTTTTTGCTTGCCTACGGTCTCGAAAGAGGTGACGCGCGGCTTCCCCTTCTGGGGGGAAAATGTCATCCACATCTTCCGGCTAGTGCTGTAAAGCACATTATCTTCCTGAAACATGGTTTCAATGCGATACACGTTAGCGAGTGAGTCGCGGTAGAATACCCGCAGGTAAGGAATCTCAGCCTGCTGGGTGTGCTTCGCACGGTAGATTCGTACGCGTAGAGAATCCTGGACTGCACTATCGGTTTCTTCATACGCTCCCTGCAAGACAGGTTGATTGATATCTGCCCGCCGAAACAGATCAAAAGCATCGGCCCAGGCGGTGCTGTCCTTACGCATGGTTTGGGTCTGCGTTTCCCCACTGATACTGGCTCGCAGCGTCACGGGCGGATTGAGAGAATCAAGCCACTGCAACTGCTGCTCAACCAGGGATGGCATGTCGAAGTAGGGCTTCTTACCTAATTCGTTCACCGGCGACTGAGGAGTGCAGGCTACGAGACAGAGTGTCACTAAGCGCACGGGCCACTTGAAATAAACTTTACGGAGCGTCTTCGTCATTGTTAGCGATAATTTCCTGACCTACGTGGTCATCGGGGCGCAGGTAGGGGCGCACAATAAGCCGACTACTGTTCTTGTAAGTGAAGTAGTTTAGGATCCAATTGGCCATGGTGCCCAGTTTGTTGCGGAAACCAACCAAATAATAGATATGGATCACCCACCAGGTGAACCAGGCAAACCAACCCCCCGCCCGCACCTTACCGAATAAGTCAGCTACTGCTTTATTACGACCGATGGTAGCGATGGTTCCCTTATTGAAGTAAACAAAAGGTTTGACGGGCTGCTGCTCTTCGGTGCGCTCCAGATACTCGGCCACGTATCGCCCCTGTTGAATAGCAGTTTGGGCTACGCCAGGGTATCCTTTGGGGTAGTCTTCGGTGGTGTGGTAGGCAATATCGCCAATAGCAAATACGTTGGTGTAGCCTTGCACCTGGTTGAACTCGTTCACCAGAAAACTACCCTTCTCGGAGCTTTCTTCGCTGAGTCCCTCGATGAACGCGCCCTTGGTGCCTGCGCACCAGATGAGGCCTTCGGTTTCGATGGTAGTGTCATTGCTTAAGCCCGCGATACGCCCATCGTAGGATGTTACTTTAGTCTCCAGCACCAGATTGACGCCCATTTCTCTAAGGTATTCTTCGGCCTTGATGCCTCCCTTAACATCCATATAGGGCAATAAGTGTTCGCGGCTATGCACCAAATAAATGTGCATCATGCCCATATCCAACTCCGGATAATCGCGCGGAAACACGTTTTTGCGTAGTTCCGACAGGGCTCCCGCTAATTCTACCCCGGTGGGGCCACCGCCCACGATCACGAAGTTGGTCAGCCGATCTTGCTCAGCGACATCATCGCTGATGGTGGCCTTCTCAAAATTTTGTAAGATCTGGCTTCGCAAGTCCAGGGCATCGCGCAGGGTGCGCAGCGGCAGTCCGTATTTCTCGATAGACTTGTTTCCGAAGAAATTAGACTGGGTGCCAGTGGCAATCACCAGATAGTCGTAGTGCAGCGAGCCAACAATAGTTTCTACGCATTGCCGCTCGGGGTCAATGCGGTTAATCTTCATCATCCGGAAGTGCAGGTCGCGGCCCCGTTCCACCAGGTTACGCAGCGGATCGACCACCGAATCGGGCTCGATGCCCGCGGTAGCTACTTGGTACAGCAAGGGAATAAAGGTATGAAAGTTATTGCGATCGAAGAGCACCACCTGAAACATCTCACTATCAAGATACTTAATTACGTTCATGCCTCCGAAACCGCCCCCGATCACGATGACCCGCTTCTTCTGGGTGTCGGGAATGCGTAGCGAATACTTTTCTTCCATAAGATGGGTTGTTTTTGCTTCGTACTAAAAAAGCGGGTTGAGCGTGGATTGTTTAACCTCTGAATAGGCAATTCAAAAAAAGATGACGTACGGTGTATCTTAATGCCGAAAAAGTAGTTAAACGAATAAACCAATAACCACCATGAAAGCATTGTTTAATGATCAGGTGATCGCTGAGAGCGACCAGACCGAAGTGGTAGAGGGAAACCACTATTTTCCTCCGGCCTCGGTTCATCAAGAATACTTTAAGGATAGTAGTACCCATACTACCTGCCCCTGGAAAGGCAAGGCTTCGTATTATTCTCTGGAAGTAGAGGGGAAGAAAGTCGATGATGCCGCCTGGTATTATCCTGAGCCCAAGGATGCCGCTTCGCAGATTAAAGACCACGTAGCCTTCTACACCAATAAGGTGAAGGTGGTTGAATAGCGCGTAGTTTCCGGGGTTCGATGTGGTTCGTAACACTACCAACCACAGCAGGTAAGGCGGGCACTACTGGGTGGCGATAGGCTTCTTGGTACCGAGGACTCGCATTTCAACCCGGCGGTTGAGTTCGCGCCCTTCCTTTTCGTCATCGTTGGTGGCGATCGGGTCGTCTTCGCCGTAGCCTTTGGCGATAAGTTGATCTACGGCGACTCCCTGCCCCACCAAGTAGTCCACGATGGCCTGGGCGCGGTTTTGCGATAGCTGCTGGTTGTAAGCCTTGGCCCCGATATTGTCGGTGTGGCCAGCAATCTCTACGCTGGTTCCGTTTCCACCCAGCACAAACTGCTTCAGTCGTTCCAGTTCGTCGTATGATTCTTCGCGTAGATTCGCGCTGTTAAAATCAAAGTAGACAAAATCTAGAACCATGCGGTAGTCGGCAGTGGTGGGGCTCAGTGACACTTTCCGACGAAACTCCTGCGATTTGCTGGTGGCACCAGGCACGCTTACCTGTAGACTTTTGTAGACGTACCCGTCTCTTTGCACGGCCAGTACGTACTCGGCAGACTGCTCATTGAAGATATCAAAGCGGTAGATACCGGTTTCAACATTTTCGGCGGTTACCGTGCGTCCGTCATTCATATCTTTTAGCGACACCGTAGCGTTCATTGCCTGGCCACTGTTGGCATCGTCAACCTTAAGCAGCAACTGCACCGGTTTCAGACTGGCTACGTCCCCGATGGTAGGCTTCTCCGGAGTTTCGATCGATTTGATATCCCGTCCGTTGCCGAGCGAATCACTGCTTGACAGTTGACTCTTTCCCTGTTTGTCCACACTGGCCAGGTCAGCCGTCAGATCCGGCACTTCCACTTTGTATAGATCCAGGTAGCCTAAGCCATCGTTGCGCACAGTGGCGTAGTAGCCGGTGGTTTCGTCTTTGGTGGTCACAAAGTACACATCGTCGTCAGGGGTGTTGATCGGGTAGCCCAGGTTCACCGGCTCGCCCCAAGCTTGTTCTTCTTCATCGAAGGTCGATTTGAATATATCGTAGCCACCCATTCCTTTGTGCCCACGGCTACTAAAGTACAGCGTTTTTCCGTCGTGCCCAATGAATACGCCTTCCTCATTATAAGGAGTGTTCACTACCTGCCCGAGGTTAGTTACTTTGCCCCACTGGCCGCGCCGGTCTTTTTCGCAGCGGTAGATATCGTAGCCGCCGTAGCTGCCGGGCCGGTCGCTGGTGAAGTAGAGCGTGTTGCCATCGGGCGAGATAGAGAGCGAGTTCTCGGTATAGCTCGAGTTAATGTTGTTGCTCAGCGGTTCTGGCTCCGACCAGTCGCCATTGTCTTGTAACTCCGATAGGAAAATATTTCCATCGCCGTTGTCGCCATCCTTATAGAAATACAGTTGCTTTCCATCGGCTGATAGGGCCAGGTTAGAGTCGAAGTAGAGGTTATTGATGGTTTCACCAATGTTTCTTGCCTTGCTCCACTGCCCATCTACCTTATTTGAGATAAAAATATCTTCGTAGTAGAAGTTGTCGTCGAACACGTTTTCGTTTAGGTTATCTTCGGCTCGGCGAGAGGTGAAAATGAGCACCGTTTCGTCAGCATTGAGCACCGGGGCGTAATCCTTGCTGTTAGAGTTCACGGCGCTGCCCAGATTAGTGATCTTGAAGTTACGTGCGTTATTGACAAATTCCAGTCCGTTCTCGCATTCGTAAATGCGTCTGCGCACTTGGCTCACCGGCACTTTATCGTCACCCCGGTATTCTTTGTCACGGTTTACCTTTTGCAGATAACTGTTGTAGAAGTTGATGGCTTCGTTAAACTTCAGATCATACTGGTAGGCCCGCCCCACCGAGTACAAAATGTCGAAGCGATAATTAGGGTCTATTTCGTATACTTTTAGTAGGTAGGGAGTGGCTTGCCCCTTGTTGATAGTTTCTAAGGTAGTTTTCCCAGCCATATAATTGGCCTTGAGACTGCTTGGGTCAGTTTGGGCTGCTTGGATGTACATCTCCTTGGCCACTTCGGGGGCCTTCTGCTCATAGTAAATCTCATCGGCGATCTCAATAAATTGCCGGGCAATCTCTTTGGGATCGTCTTGCGCATGAGCCATCCAAGGGGCTAGCACCAGTGCAATTCCCAGGATTAAATATTTGAGCAAGAATCTGTTCATAGTAACTATATTGCCAAAACGCAAACACCGAAGTAAGCCGTCAAGCGGTATCACTTAATGGTTGTGACGCTGGCGGCAAGATAGATTGGTTTTAGGTGTCATAAAACGCATCGTAGGTACATCGTAACATTCTGAGGCATACTACCAAAATTCGTGCGGAGCATGGTATGTACGATGTACCTTTGTGGCCTGGGTATGAGAAACCTAGCAACTTCTGAACGCTAAGGTTTAGCATACCGCCCCCATTGACAGGGAGATGGTTTGATAGAATTATTTTCCGTTTTCGGACTTTTCAATATTTTTGTTTATCCTAAATATTTGATATTCAGATGCTTATAGTTATGCTATATTAATTTGTTTATTTGTAATATTCGGTGGGTTAAAGCACAAATTGGGCACACTTATTAATTATTACTTTAGTAATGTTTTTGATAATATTTAGCTACCCTGTACTGTCAGAATAATTAGAGAATTGTCTTTATCTTTGAACAGAATCATCACTTCCAACACCGAGATTTACTAGTAATATACAATAGTACAAAGAAAAATAAATATAGTTATATGTAATTTTGTTGCGTGTAATTCGCTTGGTGGGCAGCTAGCTGCTACTGATAAGCAAGGTTCCTCAACAAAGTCCACCCTACGCTTAGGTATTTCGCCTTTTTTTCAGAAATTAGGTTAGTCGAAAAGTATCTATTCAAAAGTGGAAGAAGATTTGCGACCCTGCTCAGTAGTTTTGTTCAAACTACATTCACCCCCGCATCATGCGTAAATGTTACTTCGTCTGCTATCTATTGCTCTCTTCATTTTCTTTGGTTTCAGTACAAGCTGCCGGGGATGATCCGCTGTTTACCGTGGTCGAAAAGGGAAACAAGAAAGGCCTCTACGACGAGAACGGCAAGTTGCTGATTCCGATTCGCTACGACGATCTAGGATGGAGCGCCGGTGAACCACGGGTTTATCACAAAGTTATTGGTTTTCGGGAAGGTACCCACTGGGGACTCATCGACGTTCAAAACCAGCGGGTTTGCAAACCCTTGTTTCACCAACTGATACCCCACCAGAACAAGCTGCTGATTGCCGCCAAGAAGAAGGACCACTACCTTAGATACGGATTAGTAAATTTGAAAGGGGAGCAAGTTCTGGCCTTTCGCTACGCCAGTCTTCGCACGCACGGAGCGCAACTGATCGCTTTGGTAGAGAAAGCCCCCCTACAGGCCTACGGAGTAATCAATACCGACGGGGAAGCGCTTATTGGGTTCGAGTACACTGCCATTCGCCCCGTGGCAACCGACCGGTACGCTGTGCGGCACGAAAAGGGACTGGAAGCCTTGTTTAACATTGAGGGCGAAGCACTTACCCCTTTTCAGTACGACAGCATTGCGTCGTTCGAGCACGGACTCGCCGTTACTTACCAGCGGGGCAAGCAGGGGGTGATCAACCAGATGGGGGTTGAGCACCTGGCCAACCAGTATCAGCAGGTTAAGATCGCCAGTCGGCGTTCAGTGAGCGCACTGCCGTTCGATCAGTGGCGAGCCTATACCAGTGCGAATCAGTTAATTAGAAGTTATTCCTTCGATGAGCTTCAGCCGGTGGGGGTGAATCTATATCGAGCCAAAGTAGGTTCGGTCCGCACGTACGTCAATAGCACCGGTGAGGTGGTTGTTCCGGAACAATGGAGCGTAGTGCGACTGAGCAAGGGTTTCGCCGTGATCACCGACCACCAAGAGTACGGTGTGCTTAGCTACCAACCGGGGCAGAAAAACCGAATGGTGGTGCCAGTAGCGTATGATTCGGTGCGTATTGACGGCCGCTTTGTGATTGCGGGCAAACGTGCCTCGGGCAAACGCGCCTTGGACAAGCGCAGGGATGAGGATAAAATAGACTATAACTGGCAGTTGTTCGATGCCCAGGGCACACTATTGTCTGCTTACGTATATCAAGCAGTGGGCGCGCTGCACGAGCACCGTTTTGCGGTGAAACGTAAGAACCTCTGGGGCTATCTAGCTCCTAGCGGTCAGGAAGTGATTGCCTGCCAGTACCAATCGGCCACGCCGTTCGTCAAGGGGCGGGCCAGTGTAACCTTTCAGCAGGGGCAAGGGGTGATCGATACCACAGGCCAATGGGTCGTGAAGCCGCTGCACCGAAGCGGAGGCGCGGTACATCTGGAGCAGATTAACGAAGGCATTTACGTATTTAGCGTGGCAGACCGCCGCCCGACGGATCGCCGCCCGGAGTCTATGCAGTGGGGGCTGGTTGATCAGCGGGGCCAGGAGCTGTATCGTACCAATCATCAACTTATCAACAATGGTAGCAGTCTGTGGGAACGTAGTGCCAACGGCCGCCATGGGCTAATTAGTTATACCGGCCGCCGACTGCTGGAAACTCGCTACGACACGGTGTCGGCCCTGCAAGAAGGAAAAATATACACCTACCAGCGCGAAGACGCGTTCGGGATACTGTCGTGGGACGGTCGGGTGTTGCTAGACCCAAACGATGATTTTGAGGAGCTACATCCCATGAGCGACGGGTTCTTGGGCGTGCGGATCAACGGTAAATACGGGTTTGTGGACGATTGGGGACGCCTTCGTATTGCTAACCGCTACGATTCGGTGACCCACTTCAGTAGCAACATGGCCGCGGTGAAGGTGATGGGCAACTGGGGGTATATCGACAAGTCGGAACACTTGGTAGTACAACCGCGTTTTGACTGCGCCTATCCGTTCCGGGGGGCGGCGGCAGTCGTGAAAAAAAGTGGCAAGTTTGGGCTAGTAAACACCAATGGACGAACGGTGGTGCCGACAGTGTATGATCAAATTGACCTCACCAAGGGAGGACGGTACCTGCTTCACCTGAACGATCCAAAGCGGGGCATACTGATGGGATTGGTGAGTGAAGCCGGTGAGCCGCTGATTTATCCGAAGTACGAATCAGTAGAAGACTTGAACAACGGCTTCGTAGTGGTAGGGCGAAAAGGAAAGTACGGACTGCTCACTGCGAAAGGCCGACCCACTATCCCGATGGTCCACTCCCGCCTTATCCACGACCCCTATAACGAAGTGTACTTTTCGGTGAGCTCACCCACGTGGCAGACGATCAAGCTAGAGATAGAATGACGAACAAAACACAAATCCCCTGGATTCAGAAAGGTTACCAAATTTTTGCGTACGAAGGGCCCAACGGACTCAGAATAGAGCGGCTTTCCAAAGAAATAGGCAAGAACAAATCCTCATTCTATCACCACTTCGCCGATTTGGAGATATTCATCGGTATTCTACTGAGGCAGCATTTAGATCAGGGTGAGGTGATTACCGATAAAGAGGCGCGTTGCGTTTCTCTTGAAGATTTAGTTGACGTCTTAACTGAACACAAAGTTGACCTCCTGTTTAGCCGACAGTTGCGCATCCACCGGGAAAGCACTGCATTTGAAGCGTGTTTCGTGAAAACAAACGAGATAACGGTGCCTGCCATTATTCGGATATGGTCAGACATTATTGAGTTGAAAGATGATTCGTAGTTAGCCGGATTGGTTCTTCAACTTAGCCTAGAAAACTTTTTTCTGCAGATAACTGATGAAACGCTGAACCGAGGCTGGCTGCGCAACTATCTCGACGGTATAAGAATTCTGGTAAAACAATTCAAGAAGATAGGCGCTACAGAAGCCACATTGGACGGTGGCGTCTAAAATCTTTGCCCTTCCTACCGTATCATTGCGTCAGTAACAATACTAATCTTTGTCACAATGGAATCAGTAGTAAGGAGAAGCAGCGGTGGGATAATGTCTCATCGGATTCATAAATTCTGGCTAAAGATAACCGCTATCGTGGTGGGCTCCTTCGGTCCGGTTTTCTTTTTAGGAACGATGCTGGTCTCATCAGAGCCAGCGCGTTGGGCGCTAGATGTACTGAGTTGGCCAGTGGATGGTCTACAGGACTATACCGCGCCAACCACCCGATTTTTGTCAGCGCTTACGGGTGGTTTCCTTTTGGGATGGGGAGTAATGATTTGGTGCTTATCGATTTGGGTCTATGACAAAGCACCAGAATTCGTCAGAAAAAGTGTTTTGACTGGACTACTATCTTGGTTCTTTTTGGATAGTGCCGGGTCAGTGGCCTCAGGAAACGTTTCGAACGCCTTCTTTAACATGATAGTTCTCTCGCTGGCAGTTGGTCCATTGTGGCGACCTGCGAAGGATTAAGTGAGCACGGACAAAGGATTAGTCGTTATCGTTTCCCCGGTTCTGCCGGGTGTTGTCTTCGCCCGAGATGGCCTGTCGCATGTTGGTGTCGGCCTGGATGTTCTGCATACGGTAGTAATCCATGATGCCCAGATTGCCACTACGGAAGGCTTCGGCCAGCGCCAGCGGCACTTCGGCTTCGGCCTCGATCACCTTGGCCCGAGCTTCCTGCGACTTAGCACGCATCTCTTGCTCGTTGGCCACGGCCATTGCGCGTCGTTCTTCGGCCTTGGCTTCGGCTACTTTCAGGTCGGCACTGGCCTGGTCAATCTGCAGCTTAGCCCCAATGTTGTCGCCCACGTTCACGTCGGCAATATCGATCGAGAGAATCTCGAAGGCCGTCCCGGCATCTAGTCCTCGGCCAAGCACGAGCTTAGATATCTTGTCGGGATTGGCCAGCACGTTACTGTGCGTTTGCGCCGAGCCAATGGAAGTAACAATACCTTCGCCCACCCGGGCCAGAATGGTATCTTCGCCGGCTCCTCCCACCAGTTGAGAGATATTTGCTCGCACCGTTACCCGGGCTTTGGCAATGAGCTGAATGCCGTCGGCAGCCACGGCGGCCACTTCGGGCGTGTTGATTACTTTAGGATTTACCGAAATCTGCACTGCCTCAAATACATCGCGTCCGGCAAGATCAATGGCAGTGGCCTGCTTAAAGGTAAGATTGATATTTGCTTTATCCGCTGAGATCAGTGCTTTGATCACGGTAGGCACATTGCCCCCGGCCAGATAGTGGGTTTCCAGATCGGCCGTGGTGAGCTCCAAACCCGCTTTGGTGGCAGTGATCATAGACTCCACAATAATACGGGGCGGCACTTTTCGGATGCGCATGAAAACCAGTTCCAGTAGGCCTACCTTAACGCCCGAAAAGCGTGCGGTGATCCATAGGTTTAGGGGGATGAAATACAAGAAGGTGAAGAAGCCGACCACTGCGGCAATGATGATAAAGACAACTGATAATTCCATAAGGTAAGGTGGGCGAAGTATTAGTGAAAGAGCAAGGCAAGGAGGTAACCCCACCCCCTAGCAGTTGGTTCAGAAGTAAGCAAAACCGCTGATCAAACGAGGAGTAGGCAGTCAGTTAGTGGGTCGATGCGCCGGATACACGGGTTCAAGGCGGCAGCGAGGACCATATTTTGCGTCAGGAGGATGCTCAAGCTCCAGGGCATAGCCAAAGGACATAACATGATTCATCCAACTGGACTCCGTTAGCCTGACCCCATTACAGTCGCGATGTTCGAAATCAGCGTCCAACAGCAATTTGCCCCTTCGGTCCTCATAGATTCTAAATCGCATCCTTTTTTCTTGTATAGCCACTAACTCTATCCAATTGCCCCCGGCACAACTGCCTTTCCATACCGCTGCCTGAGGCACTTTCTTAGGTTTCCGCGGGGGCGGGCAGTCGGTAGGCGTCGTAGTCGCACAGCGAAATAGCACAGCCAACGTAGTAATCACAGCCAGGGCGGCGTACATCCACTTTTTCATTGATCCTACTTTGGGGGGCTGGTAGATGTTGCTTTTGGTTATTTATGATTCGTTTTCTTCTACCGCTTCTACTAAGATCTTATTAGAACGCACCTCAATCACCCGTACCTTCGTTCCGGCGTCTACGTAGGCTCCCAGCGTGCTCACCTCCAGAATCGTTTCTCTAAATTCGGCGTTTCCTGAGGGACGCAACGCCGACAGGGCAACCCCTACGTCGTCCTTCCATACACTGTGCTTCTTATCTTCATTGACGTGGCCCTGGTTCGACTGCTTCAGCGACATCTTATCCCACGCCCCGGTGCGCAAACTAAAGAATAGGGTAGTGCCCAGTGCTCCGAATGCTCCCAGCAACACCAGCCAGCCCGTGTTGCTGCCGAATGAAGTGAAACTCAGCACCACTCCGATGATGGTGAGCACCAGTCCGGCAATGCCAAACAGGGTGGTGCCAGGGATAAAGATCAGCTCTACCACAATCAGAATAATTCCGACGGCCAGTAGCAGGGCAACCGTGAACCAGTCTAGCATGAGCGTAAGGGTTTAGTAGGCCCGGGCAAACACCACCCGGCGTGACGAGGGTTGGCCCGAATATACGCAAACCCCGGCTTCTTCTTCAGCATCCAGTGGGATGCATCGAATGGTAGCCTTGGTTTCTTCCTTGATTGCCGCCTCGGTCTCGTCGGTGCCATCCCAGTGAGCCAGCACGAAACCACCTTCTTCCAAGGCTTGCTTTAGCTCATCGTAGCCATCTACCCGGCGGGTGTGACTTGATCGGAATTGCAGTGCTTTTTCGTAGATAGCCCGTTGCATCTCGTCCAGCATGGCCCGAACGCGCTCGCCCAGGCTATCGTCCAGCGGCACAGTTTGCTTTTCCAGGGTGTCGCGGCGGGCCACCTCAATGGTTCCGTTTTCCAGATCGCGCATCCCTACCGCTAGCCGGATCGGTACTCCCTTCAGTTCGTACTGAGCGAACTTCCAACCGGGTTTGTGGGTGTCGCGGTCGTCATACTTCACCGTGATGCCCAGCGCTTCTAGTCCGGTCTTCAGGGGCTGTACCCGCGCGCTGATTTTCTGCAAATCTTCTTCCTGCCGGAAGATGGGCACGATTACCACCTGCACGGGAGCTAGTTTGGGCGGCAGCACCAGGCCCTGATCGTCGGAGTGAGCCATGATGAGGGTGCCCATCAGGCGGGTGCTCACCCCCCACGAGGTGCCCCAAACGTATTCTTGCTGGCCCTCTTTGGTCGCGAATTTCACCTCGAAAGCCTTGGCGAAATTCTGCCCCAGAAAGTGGGAGGTGCCCGCCTGTAGCGCTTTGCCGTCCTGCATCAGCGCCTCGATGCAGTAAGTTTCCTGCGCCCCGGCGAAGCGTTCACTGGGTGTTTTAATGCCGCGGATCACCGGCACGGCCATGTATTCTTCCACAAAGGTGGCGTAAACTTCTAACATGCGTTCGGCCTCCTCTACCGCCTCGGC
Source organism: uncultured Cytophagales bacterium (assembly GCA_963761785.1). Classification (GTDB taxonomy): domain Bacteria; phylum Bacteroidota; class Bacteroidia; order Cytophagales; family Cyclobacteriaceae; genus Tunicatimonas. The sequence continues at coordinate 1,036,555 of CAVXII010000004.1, read as the reverse complement.
TTTGGTGGCGTGGGCAGTATGCCCTTCTTGCCACAGAAACTCCGAGGTACGCAAGAATAAGCGTGTACGCAGCTCCCAGCGCACCACGTTGGCCCATTGGTTGATGAGTAGTGGCAGGTCGCGGTACGATTGAATCCAGTTTCGGTAGGAGTTCCAGATCATGGTTTCGGAGGTGGGTCGCACGATCAGTTCTTCTTCGAGCTTGGCGTCGGGGTCCACGACGACGCCGCTGCCGTCTTCGGCATTTTTGAGCCGGTGGTGGGTAACCACCGCGCACTCCTTGGCGAAGCCCTCTACGTGGGCCGCCTCCCGGCTTAGATATGATTTGGGAATGAACAGTGGAAAGTAGGCGTTGGTGTGGCCGGTGGCCTTGAACATGCGGTCGAGCTGGGCCTGTATGGCTTCCCAGATCGAGTAGCCGTAGGGCTTGATAATCATGCAGCCGCGCACCTCAGAAGGCTCCGCCAGTTCGGCCCTTTTCACCAGTTCGTTATACCAGGCCGAGTAGTCGTCGCTGCGCTTGGTCAATCCTTTCGCCATAGGTTGGTATAGATTTTGTTAATTTGAGGGTAAAACCGTACATTTCGTACGGGCAAAGATAGAGCAGGATTGGTGTGATATGCTAAAGTTAGTCGGATTTATCAAGGATAGACTACTGCATGGTATCACATAAACAAAAATATTCGGATAAATAATGTAGCTATTAAGACAAACAAAAAGAATTATACCTATTTCCTTTATCCTATCAATCCTGCTCTTGAATCATTTTCGTTTATTTCACGTTATAATAGTACAACAATCATTTTACAGAGGAGGAAGCTTATGAAAACGAATATAGCCACATTGTTCACCGGATTAGCCGCCTTGGGCACCTTAGGCGCATGTTCCACCACCAACCAACTGGGCCAGACGCAGCTTGGGGATGTTGACCCGATGTACGCACAGTACCGTACCCCGGTGGCGGCACCAATCGCGTTGAACGAAACCGTTACTGCTGACTATAGCAAGGGTGACTACCAGTTTCAGGACGAAAGCCTTTCGTCTAAAACAGTGAATCCCGATTTGGTTGCTCAGTATCAGAACGGTGACCAGCGCTCCGATGAGGGCCAGGCCAGCGACGATTACTACGTAGAGGAGTATAACCGCCCTGGTGCCTACGGCAACCAGCCCCAGACCGTTAATAACTTCTACGGCAATCCGAACCGCTTTAGTACTTTTGGTAGTCCGTTCTACGGTGGTGGGTTTTACGATCCTTTCTTCGATCCGTTTAGCCCCTTTAACGATCCTTTTTGGGGACCTGGTATGGGTATGGGTTTTGGCAGTCCCTGGGCACAACCTTGGGGACGACCTGGCTTTAACGTAGGCTTGAGCTTCGGCTGGGGTATGGGCGGATGGGGTAACCCATATGGTTTCAACCGTTGGAACCGATTTGATCGATTTGGTGGTTACGGTGGCTTTTATGATCCCTTCTGGGGTCCTAGCATGGCCTACGGCGGATGGGGCCGTGGAATGGGTGGCTGGGGCCAGCCCGGATGGGGAATGGGCGGCTTTTACGGACGACCTAACGTGATTGTCGTTAACAATGGTGTTGAGAATAATTATAGAACTCCGTACACCCGTGGAACAACCAATCAGGTTGTCTCAAGAAACGGTCAGCGCAGTAACTATTCAAGAGATAATCGTTTGGTACGTTCTAATTCTTCTACCAAATCGGCTAATAGTAGCCGCGGAAGGGTGAATACGGCGAGTAGAAACGAAGCGTACAACGCTCCCCGAGCATCGCAGTCTACTACCTCTAGCCGTCGTAGCAGCCGGACTTACGTTCCACAGACGAACCGTTCAGCCGCCAGTAGCGCAAACCGCTCTCAATCTACACGCAGCCGCGACTACTCGCGACAGAGCGGAAGCAGCCGTAACTACAGCAATTCACCCAGTCGCAGCAGTTCTTACGGAACTAGCCGCGGTAGTGGTAACAGTCGCAGCTACGGTAATAGCAGCAGATCCAGTGGTTCTTCTTATGGCTCACGAAGCAGTGGTAGTAGCTACTCACGCTCGTCTTCAGGGAGCAGCAGCAGTGGTAGTTACAGTCGCGGAAGTTCTTCTTCCAGTGGCTCCTCTCGCGGAGGAAGCCGTGGCCGACCGTAGTTGCAGCAAATGCCATAGGACTTAGATCCAATAAACTAAGTTCTCTAGCGTAATTGATAGTGTAGTAGGTTATAATTCCTGACTACACTATTTTTTTGTCCAAAATTTAACTTACATGATACACCTGACTAAGATATTCATTCTTTTTGTTGTCGTTATATTTACTAGTACCTGGGCCGTAGGGCAGATCGCTGAAGATGCATTGCGCCTCTCTAAAATAGGCCCGGTCGGTAGCGCTCGTATTCAGGCCATGGGCGGGGCAGGCTTTTCGCTGGGCGGCGACGCTAGCAGCGCCTCCATCAACCCGGCCGGTTTAGGGTTTTATAACCGTTCTGAGGTAGTTTTCACCCCCTCGTTCAGTGGTTTGTCAACAAATGCTACTTACGTGGATCAAACTAAAGGTCTGACCAATAACAATTTCGGTATTACTAATTTCGCGTTGGTCTACAGTAAGCCTAAGGAAAGCTACACTTCCTCAAACTGGCGGGGAGGAACCTTTGCTGTTACCTACAACCAGATTGATCGCTCCCGGTTTGACTACCAGTTTGATCCTACGCTAAATGACTTTTCAATTCTAGATGAGTTCGCGCAGCAGGCGAATGGAATAAGCTTTGATCAGCTTGACCAGCGCATAGATAACGATGACTACGTGGGGTACGCAGAAGCAGCCTACCGTAACTTTCTTATCAATCCTGATGCGTCTGAAACCAATTATGTGCCTTCTATACCTGGAGATGTAACTGCAGATCAGGATGGTACCGTCTTTGAAAGCAGCCGACTAAGCCAGTGGAACTTCTCTTACGGGGGTAACTTTAACGATAAGTTTTACATCGGTGCAGGACTCGGAGTCAAGAGCTTTGAGTTGAACCGCAGAAATACTTTTAATGAGTTCTACCTCTATACTGATGAATATATTGGTTTTATAGATGAGGGCAACTATTTTTTTCCGGTTGATGGAGGGCCAAGCGTCGATTACGTGAATTCTAACCGGCTAACCGAGGAACAACAGATGAGCGCAGTTGGAATCAACGGAACGCTTGGTGCAATTTACCGACCGGTAGAAGAGGTTACTATAGGATTTTCGTATCAAACTCCCACCGTATTTGGAGTGAGCGAAGACTACGGTTATCTGTTAGATTCGGAAGTTAACGGGGTTATTTTCGATGAGAACGAACCGCCCATTAATGTAGAAGGGCAGGATGGAAGGGTAAGGAGTCGACCGTTGCTATCAGAGTACTCTCTAAACACCCCTTCGCGGCTGGGCCTCGGTCTGTCTTATTTTATTCAAAAGTATGGATTCTTGACGGCGGATGTTGAGTATATCAACTACGAGAAGCACCGTTACCGCTCCAATTCACTGGATCCCGGCTTGATAGAGGGCCTTAATCAGGTAGCAATTAATGACTTTCGTTCGGTGATCAACTACCGATTCGGGGGTGAATTTCGATATCAGAAATTTCGGGCCAGAGCGGGTTACTCAATGCAACGCAGTCCGCTCCAGATACCCGGCGACCGGCTAAACCGCAACCAGACATCGTTGTCCGGCGGTTTAGGCGTTCGTCTGCCTAACTTCTTCGTTGATTTAACGGTGGTCAATACGCAGTTTGAAGATAATTATCGTCCTTATACCTACGCAACGTACTTCCCGCTGGACCAGAGTCAGCGAGACAACCAAGCGCTCAACGTACTGCTCACCCTCGGCTTCAACTTCTAGCTAGGGGGTAGCAATGCAACCAATTCTTCTAATGTTGTATTCTGACTAATAGTAATGTGCGCCTGCCGGTAAATCGGCAGGCGTTTTTCAAACTTAGCGGTGTATTCCTGCACCAATTGGTTCTGATCTAGTTCCTGGAGCAGCGGCCGTTCGGTGATCTGTGTGCCCTGCATGCGCTGCACAATGATGGCTATCGGCATATCCAAAAAAATTGTGGTGCCCGATCGGTTCATGCGAGCTAGGTTATCAAAAAAGCAGGGTGCGCCGCCGCCGGTGGCCAGCACAAAAGCAGCGTGCTGAGCGATGGTTTGCTGAAGCGTGTCCCGTTCTTGTTGTCGAAAAACCTCTTCCCCCTGCTGAGCAAATATCGTACGGATGGGTTGCCGGGCGGTTTGCTCAATGATCGTATCCAAGTCCAAGAAGGGTAGGTTTAGTTGCGGGGCCAGTTCCTTTCCCAGCGTAGATTTGCCCGAACCGGGTAGACCGATGATAAATAGTTTCATGAATATTTAAGTCGGCTTTGCAAAATTTAGTCTTATCTTTATAGAGTGCCCACTGTTCTACGTCAAAGAGGCTACCGCTTCCATTTCTATGCTGGTGACCAAGGAGAACCAGCGCACGTTCACATTGAGCGAGGAGACAGTGATGGAAAGGTTTGGTTAGTACCAACCGTAGTGGCTGCCTACTTCATGGCTTCAAAGCACAATAACGAAAGGAGATTATGCAAATCATAGACAAACATCTCGAACTATTAAAAGAAAGGTGGAATGAGTTCTTTCAAGAATAACCATGATGAGTTAGAAAGGGTGTAGGACAAGTTTGCAAGAGAGGTTAACTTATGGCAAAAAGAGCTAAGATGAAAGATACAGTAGATGAAGAATCCCAGTTCAGGGCCATGTACGAACAGTATTTAAAGTGGAAAGCGAGTCAGGAGGGGCAGCAGGATGCCTACGAGTTTGAGCGTAGTTTTGAAGTGTTTTGTCAACAGATGAACAAGCAAATGTTAGAGCTGGCTACTCAGGAAAAGGGATCAACGGGTAAAAAAAAAGTCCACACTAAGTTCGGTAAGGTGAGCGTGAGTGCTGCCCACTGTCTGGCCCCTACCGGTAAACAAGGCTTCCGTATGAGTCCATACTACCAGGAACTGGCTTGTTTGCTAGGTCAGGCACTACCTTTTGACGAAGCTAGTACCCTAGCCGAGCAACTACTAGGTCAATCGCTAAGTGATAAGCAGATTGAGCGGCTCTGCCATTACTATGGAGAAGCATTGGAAGAACTCGCCGATCAAGAGCCTGTCTATCAAGCAGATGAATCACTACATTATGCAATGATGGACGGATCAATGGTTTACGTACGGAAGCAAGGGTGGAAAGAAATCAAGCTGGGGCGGGTGTTTGCGAGTGGAGACCGTATTCAAGAAAAGAAGCGTGGTACCATCAGGCAAAGTAACTACGTAGCTCATTTGGGTAATCACACGGCATTTCTAGAGAAGTTTGAACCTTTACTGTGTGGAAAGAAGCAAATAGTAGCCATTGCGGATGGGGCCCGGTGGATATGGGAGTACTGGGACAGTGAGCACCCCGAAGCAGTCCAAATTCTGGATTACTACCATGTAGTAGAAAAGCTAGGTAATTGGGCGGTTCAAGTGTTTAACAATCAGGCAGCACGACAAACATGGATGTGTTGCCAGGAAGAGCGCTTGCTCAGTGATCGGGCCGAAGAAGTCATTGAAGCTATTAAACAGCTTACATGCCGGACGGCTAAAAAACAACAGAATCAACTACTCTCTTACTTAACCAACAACCTTTCGCGTATGCGCTACAAAACCTATCGTGATCAGGGTTACTGTATTGGCTCGGGGGCCATTGAAGCAGCCCATCGACACGTAATTCAGAAAAGGCTTAAACTCTCCGGGCAGCGTTGGACAGCACAGGGGGTACAACAAGTCGCTAACCTGCGTGTAGCTTACTTGTCAAATCAGTGGAACACACTACAAAATGCTGTTCGTAACGCCGCTTAAATAACTTGTCCTACACCCGTTAGAAAAGCTAATCTACGATAATAGAATTAAAATTATAGCATTGCATTTTCATCCTGAACTGGATTTGATGCTCGTGGTACTGACTAACGGAAAGGGGTTGCAACGCGCTATATCAGCCTCCGAACGACTTAAAAAGGCTACATTTGAACAATTGAGTGACTGTCGTTTAATTCACCTTGAAAATCCACCTGCTTTGCGGGTGGTCATGTTCTGATGGCTATGCCTATTTTTGAGGCATGAGTAAATATAAGAAGCTTAGCCATGTTGTCTATAAATGCGATTATCATATTGTCTGGGTTCCCAAGTACAGGTTTCGTGTCTTGAAAGGGGCCATAAAGGAATTGGTCGAGCATGATATCAAGATGTTGTGCCAATGGAAGAGTTGTGAGGTAGAAGAGTTAAGCGTGCAGGAGGACCACATCCATCTTTTGGTCTCAGTTCCCCCGAAGGTTTCCATTTCAAAGCTTATGGGAACGCTGAAGGGCAAGATTGCAATAAAGCTTTTCAAGAGCTATCCTAAGCTGAGAGAGAAGCCCTATTGGGGCAACCATTTCTGGGCGTGGGGTTACTTTGTGAGCACAGTTGGGCTTGATGAGGACACAATACGGAGGTATGTCAAGTATCAAGAGAAAGAGGAGAAGAAGGCTGAGAATCAGCAACAACGTTTCAATTTGTAAAATGGACCCCAGCCGCCCCCTATGGGGGCTAGCCAAAGCCACCTTCTAAGAAGGTGTGATTTTTACTTGGTAGGGGAGCGGGAGTGCATTGGGAAGCAGTAGACGAAAACCTAAGCCTCAAAGGATTTTTGAAGGAAGAAATGAACCGTTCTATTCAAAATTTAGCTCTTACTCAAACTGCTTAGATCAATAGAAGAAATCCCTTACATCTCTTTTAATAACTCCGCCAAGTCCATTCCAATTGCTTCGCAAAACGAAGGGCAATCCGTAATTTCTCCCTTTTCTGGTTGGTACTTCCGCCATGTCTTGAAACTGTATTCATACACAAAAGCTTCGGGCACTTCGTAGTCAGCAGCTAGGATCTTTATTTTCTCGAAGTCCTTTTTCATCCCAGCTTTGCTTGACACTTCAATGATTACTACGTTATGATGAGTAGTATAATCAAATAATAGAATATCGGGCGCGGGACTAGTTTGACTTTCGTCAATCATTACCCCCGTAAAGGGTTCGTAAGGTATTTTTTTATCCTGATAATACAATACCGTCCAGAACAGCTATGAGCCTACCAACGATCCGTTGGTGCTCTTTGATAGCAGCAGTCGTTGTATACGTGATATAATCCTGCTCAACCACCGGCAAATCCGATACGGTGAAGATACGCTCGAGAAAAGGAATTGACCGTTTTTTCGTCATTTGAGGTGTATGTTCAAACAGTCTTAAATCACAACGTATTCAATAAGCGTAAGCTTTCAAGCGTACGTTGATCAAGGTCAGCAAGTGCTTTTCATTGCATCGGTATTAGCCCGTCACTCTACCGCCGCCACGCCCTGCCCCAGCAAATCACTGATCTCTTCGGCCGAAGGCGTATCGCGGAAGTGCCATTTGCCCCGCACCACTCCGTTCTGTAGCAATACCAAGCCTGGGTTGGCCCGGATAACGGTCTTGAGCACCGTAGCGTCGGCGTAGTAGTAGGGCAACGCCAGTTGGTACGCGTGTCGAAACTCGTCGTAGATGGCCTCGCCCGAGGCGGTGAGCACCAGCGCCTCCACCCCGGGGGGCAATTGGTCGGCCAGCCGCTGAATTTCCGGAAGAACTTCTTTGTCTGCTTTGGTCACATCGTACATCACTACCAGCAGTTTGTTGCCCTCAAACGTAGTTTCGGTGAAGTCTCCGTCGTCGTTCCACACGCTGTAGTCGCTGATTTTTGCTTGCGCCTCGGGGTTGAGCGTTACCATCTCTTTGTAGGTGTAGCTCTTATCAGTGGGATACTGCATGAACTCCTCGTCTTTTCCGTTTTTGGTCATGATGTACTTGTAACGTAGTGGCTCGGAGGGCTTCATCAAGCGAGGTAGGTCAGCTCCTACTTTATACGCTCGGAAATCGGCAAAGGGCAGGTGCCGCACCGCCGTAATTCCTATTAGTAGACAAACCACCGTAACCAACCCCACCACCATATGCGAAGTGCGCAGCGAAAATGTTTCGGCGAAGCGGTGGCGGTAAGCAAATAAAATACCGATCAGCACCACCAGGATAATGTCCTTGGTAAACGACTCCCAGGGGGTGAGCACGATCGCATCACCAAAGCAACCGCAGTCGGTTACCTTGTTGAAGTAGGCCGAGTAGAAGGTCAGGAAGGTAAAGAAAACGATCATCACCAGCAGCACCCAGGTGGTGATTGGCATGCGGTAGCGAATAAGCACGGCCACACCTAGGGCTACTTCCAGCACGCTCAGAAACACCGCCAACCCCAGTGCCAACGGAATAAAGGCCTCGAAGAAGGGCGCAAAGTCAGTGGCAAACACATCGAAGTATTCTTCCAGTTTGATCTTGGTGCCCACCGGGTCGTTGAGCTTAATGAGCCCCGAGAAAATAAACAATCCCCCCACCAGGAAGCGGGCGATTTGGATAATTATATTCATAAAACATGTATTTATGAATTTCGTGTAGCGACAGATTGCAATCTGTCGCTACACGAAATTCATTTTAATCAAACAAAACACCGCGTAGTTGATCATATCCTGATAGTTTGCCGCCACACCCTCCGAAACGATTGTCTGCCCCCGGTTGTCTTCAATCTGCTTCACCCGCAGCAGTTTCATCAGAATGATGTCGGTGATGGAGCTTACGCGCATCTCGCGCCAGGCTTCACCGTAATCGTGGTTCTTACTCTTCAGCAACTGCTGCGTCTCTTCGGCCATACGATCATAGAGCGGTTCCAGTTCCCCGTAGGGCAGCTCAAGCGGCGCATCAGCGGGCAACTCCAGTTGAATGAGCGCAATAAGGCAGTAGTTGATAATGCCTACAAACTCACCGGCCACACTATCCTCCACCTGCTGCGTACCTTTCTCCTGGATAGAACGAATCCGCTGGGCCTTAATGTATATTTGGTCGGTAAGTGAGGACAAGCGAAGAATTCGCCAGGCAGTACCGTAATCTTTGGTTTTTTTCTCAAAAACATCCTTACAGGCCTGAATGACCCGATTATATTCCTGGTAGGTTTGGGTTTTCAACGTTATTTGTTCTAATTTTAAAGGAAAAGGCACGAATGTTGAGCCATTGACTAAAGTAAACGCTTTTTTCGAAAAGAAAAACACTCAACCTCCGAGGAAAATTAGTTGATCTCAGTACGCCGAAGGTGATGGGCATCCTGAACGTGACGCCCGATTCGTTTTATGACGGCGGTCGGTTCTTCCAAGACGAAGCCCAACTGCTGCGGCAGGTTGAAACCATGCTGACGGAGGGAGCCACATTCATCGACATTGGTGGCCACTCGTCGCGGCCCGGGGCGGAGGAAGTGTCCGAAGAAGAGGAGAAGCAGCGGGTAGTGAAAACCGTGGCAACCGTAGCCGAACATTTTCCCGAGGCACTCGTGTCAGTCGACACCTTTCGGGCATCGGTGGCCCGAGAAGCCGTAGCGGTGGGAGCGAGGATGATTAACGATATTACCGGGGGGGCGGGCGATGATGCGATGATGCGTACTGCGGGCGAACTTTCGGTTCCCTATGTACTGATGCATATGCGCGGAACCCCCCAGACCATGCAGAAATTGACTGCGTACGATGACTTGGTCGTAGCGTTGATCGACTACTTTCAGCAACAACTGAACACCTTGCAGATGCTCCAGGTTAAAGATGTGATCGTTGATCCGGGCTTTGGTTTTGCTAAGAATGCCGAGCAGAACTTTACGCTGCTCAGTCATCTGGATGCGTTCCGGATGCTGGGTGTCCCAATCTTGGCAGGCCTGTCGCGGAAGTCAACGATTTATCGCACGTTAGGCGTGGGTCCGGAGGAGGCGCTGAACGGCACCACGGTGCTCAATACGGTAGCCCTGCTGAAGGGCGCATCTATCCTGCGGGTGCACGATGTGCGAGAAGCCGTAGAAGCTGTGCAGCTTATACAACATATAGTTTAAATTAACCCTTTTAGTCCGACGTACACCTTGAACCTACTTTTTTCGATTGGCTTTCTGGAAATCAAATGGGTAGACATCATCGATATCTTGCTAGTGAGCTTATTGATGTACCAGGTGTACAAACTGATGCGCGGCAGCGTAGCGCTGAGCATTTTCTTTGGATTCTTAGTGCTTTATTTGATCTTCTTGCTAGTGAAGGCGGCGCAGATGGAGCTGCTCACTGCCATTCTGGGCCAATTTATGGGCGTCGGTGTGCTGGCAGTGATCATTTTGTTCGCGCCTGAAATCCGTAAGTTTCTGCTGCTTGTGGGCAAGACTACCGCCATCAACCGAGACACTTTTTTTAAGGGTTTTTGGCGAAAGAAAGAGGATCAGGGTAAGTTTAACCTTACTCCAGTTATTGACGCTTGCAAAAGCCTAAGTGGTTCCAATACCGGGGCACTTATCGTGTTCTCTAAAAGCTCACCCCTGAAATTCTACGCCGAGTCGGGCGATGAACTGGACGCGGTGGTTTCAAAACGCATTTTGCTCTCTATCTTCAATAAGTACAGTCCGCTGCACGACGGAGCCGTGATTGTGCACAACAGTCGAGTCAAGGCAGCGCGCTGTATCTTGCCTGTGACCGACAAAGACAACGTTCCTGCTGAACTGGGGTTGCGCCACCGAGCGGCCATTGGCATGACCGAAGTAACCGATACGCTGGTGGTGGTGGTGTCGGAAGAAACCGGGCAGATGTCGGCGGTGGAGAATGGCCAAATTTACCGCAACTTATCGGCCAAAGAGTTGCGTCAACGGATTAATAACTACTTGTACGAAGACCGAGAGGAGGAAGAGTTTGTGATTGATCAGGCCAAAGCCGAAGAAGACGCGTTCATTCAGAAGAAAGAACAAGGCAAGACTAAAAAAGAGAAGCAGGAAAAGCCGAAGAAAGCCCGAACTACGGCCAGTGCGGACGAAAGTATCGGCACCGAAGCCGATTAGGCGGTATTTTTGCTCTACGTTCTACGTAGAAAATATTCTCTGATGCAAATTTTACAAGACGTTTCCCTGCAGCCGCATAATACCTTTGGGCTGGAGGCCTTAGCGCGACAATGGATTACCATCACCTCCACAAAACAACTGCAAGAACTACTGCGTGATCCGAATTATCAGTCGGTTCCGAAAATGGTTTTGGGCGGAGGAAGCAATGTGCTGTTTACCCAGGATTTTGAGGGGCTACTGATTAAGATAGCTATTCCGGGGATTAGCGTAGTGGACGAAAGTGACGATGAGGTATACGTTAGATCAGGAGCAGGAGTGGGCTGGCACGATTTGGTGATGCAGTGCATCGATCAGGGTTACGGTGGCATTGAGAACCTATCGCTCATTCCGGGCACGGTAGGCGCCGCTCCCATGCAAAACATCGGGGCCTACGGCGTAGAAATCAAAGACGTGTTTTCTTCTTTGGAAGCAGTGGAAGTAGCTACTGGGGACCTACGCACCTTTAGTGCCGCCGATTGTCAGTTTGGGTACCGGAGCAGTATTTTCAAGCACGAACTCAAGGGACGGTACATCATCACTTCCGTGACGCTGCACCTTAGTAAGCAACCCTCCTTAAACACTTCTTACGGGGCAATCACCGAAACCTTAACCCGCAAAGGAATCCAATCTCCCAGTATTCGCGACGTGAGCGAGGCGGTGGTCGAAATCCGACGCAGTAAACTGCCCGATCCGCAGCAGATTGGTAATGCCGGAAGCTTCTTCAAGAATCCTATCATTCCCCACGCCCAGTACGAGGCGCTACTAACCGAATATTCTACCATGCCGGGCTACCCGGCCGACCAAGTAGTGAAGGTGCCGGCTGGGTGGCTCATCGAGCAGTGTGGTTGGAAGGGAACGCGGCTTGGCAACATTGGCGTACACGACAAACAGGCGCTTGTGTTGGTGCACTTCGGCGGAGGGCGGGGCGATGCTTTGATGGCACTAGCGCAGGATATCAAGGCGTCGGTGCTTCAAAAATTCGGCATTACCATAGAGCCGGAGGTGAACATGATTTGATAAAGAACTTCATATTTTTTAGTACATTTGAAAGTTAAACCCACTATCATTTAGCCATGAATAGATTCGTTAATTGCTTTACCTTATTATTATTTCTTACAATCACGCACCTTACTTTTGGTCAGGAAGCCGTGGAGCCCCGGCCCAGTCCGATGGCCACTGCCGTTACGCAACAAGGCGATACCTACATTAAAGTCGTGTACTCTCGCCCCCACAAGCGCGGTCGCGAAATATTCGGTTCCGAACTGGCCCCCTACGGCAAGGTATGGCGACTAGGTGCCAACGAAGCTACCGAGATCACTACTACCGAAAATATAAAGATAGCCGGTAAAACCCTTAAGGCAGGAACCTACTCCATGTTTGCCATTCCCGAAAAAGACGAGTGGACGGTTATATTCAATAGTGTGCTGGGTCAATGGGGTGCCTATGATTATGATGCCAGCCAGGATGTGCTGCGGCTGGAAGTGCCCGTGAGAAAAGCAGAAACGACCTATGAACCCTTTACGATCATGTTCAACGAAGAAGGTACCGAACTTACCATGGTGTGGGACCAAACCAAGGTGGTGTTGCCAGTTAAATTGTGATTATTGTAGGCACATGATTAATCATGTGCCTACAATTTGTTATTCCACTGTCACCGATTTGGCCAGATTGCGGGGTTGATCCACATTGCAGCCGCGCATCATCGCGATGTGGTACGACAGCAGTTGCAGCGGAATCACCGAGATCATGGGCATGAGTAGCTGTGATGTAGCAGGCACCTCTAGCACGTGATCGGCGATGTCAGCAATAAGCGAGTCTCCCTCAGTGACTACTGCAATCACCTGCCCCCGCCGGGCTTTTACCTCTTGGATGTTCGAGACCACTTTCTCGTATGAGTCGTCTTGCGTGGCAATAATCACTACCGGCATCGCTTCGTCAATAAGTGCAATGGGACCATGCTTCATTTCAGCAGCCGGATAGCCTTCGGCGTGGATGTATGATATCTCTTTTAGCTTTAGCGCTCCTTCCAGGGCCACCGGAAAGTTATAACCTCGTCCCAGATAAATAGCGTTGCTGGCATTTTGGTAGGCGTCTGCAATATACTTCACCTGCACATCCAGCTTGAGCGCCTGCTCCACTTTTTGTGGAATAGTATTTAACTCCTGGAGCAAGCGGCCGTACGTCAGTTCATCCAACGTACCCTTCTTTTGGCCTACCAACAGGGCTGTCATGGTGAGCACCGTAAGCTGCGCGGTGAATGCTTTGGTACTGGCCACCCCTATTTCGGGACCTGCGTGCGTATACGAACCCGCGTGCGACGCACGGGCAATGGACGAACCCACTACGTTACAGACTCCCAGCACAATGGCGCCCCGGCTTTTAGCTAGCTCAATAGCCGCTAGTGTATCAGCGGTTTCGCCCGATTGAGAGATCGCTATTACCACATCACCCGGGTGGATAATTGGATTACGATAACGAAATTCCGATGCGTACTCTACCTCTACCGGCACCCGGCACAGGTCTTCAAAGATATACTCAGCCACCAAGCCTGCGTGCCAAGAGGTGCCGCAGGCTACCACAACTATCCGGGGGGCATCTACGAGCTGGTCTACGTAGTCGCGAATGCCCCCTAGCATCAAGGTGTTGGTATCAGCGTTCAGTCGTCCCCGCAGGCAGTCAGCAATAGATTTAGGCTGTTCGTTAATCTCTTTAAGCATAAACGAATCATACCCCCCCTTCTCAATGGCTTCCAGCTCGAGGTCTAGAATCTGAATGTAGGGATCGGTCGGCAAATCGTTGTAGATGTCGCGAATTGTAAAATGTCCGTCCTTAATAATGCATACTTCGTTATCGTTGAGGTAAACCACTTCGTTGGCGTACTCGATGATCGGAGTTGCGTCGGAAGCCAGAAAGAATTCATCTTTACCCAGTCCGAGTACCAACGGGCTTCCCTTACGGGCGGCGATTAGGGTATCGGGTTCGTCGGCCGATAGGATGGCGATGGCGTAGGCACCCACTACCCGAGTAAGTGCCACGCGCACTGCTTCCTCCAGTGAATACCCCTCGTGCTGCTGAATGTCTTCAATGAAGTGGATGAGCACTTCGGTATCGGTGTCGCTCTTGAATTGGTGACCTTTGCTCGTTAGCTCTTTCTTCAGTGCGTCGTAGTTCTCAATAATGCCGTTGTGGATAATTGCTAGCCGTCCGTTGCCCGATAGGTGGGGGTGGGCGTTCACATCGTTGGGTTCGCCATGCGTGGCCCAGCGCGTGTGGCCAATCCCCATGTGCGCTTGCAATTGAGTTTCGCTAGCCGATTGTAAATGGGCTTCCAGGTCGGCTACCTTTCCTTTCCGCTTGAACACGTCCATTGAGCCATTCATAAGCGCCAGTCCGGCACTGTCGTAGCCGCGGTATTCTAACCGCCGAAGTCCTTTAGTGATAACGGCATGGGCCGGACGGTGTCCCACATAAGCAACAATTCCACACATAATGATTCAGTAAGTTTAACGTTGGTGCGCTTGGTTGACCAAGCGTCGGACCAGCACAAGCGATTAGTAGTTTAGTGTGGTATAGTATCAAATTAGGTGCTACGTTAAGCAGTGTTTTTGCACTTAACGCATAAACAATAAAAACTATAGAACAAAATGGTGGGATGTAGCTAAAGAAAAACTCGCCCTACTTTTCGGACAATCAGCATGTTCGGCCCTGGACTACTTTTAAAAGGATTAGAATAAAAGCAAACAAACCGCACAACTAATTGGGTAGTTCAGTAGCTCGCTGCTCGAATACGTGCTTTAGCAACGAAATCTCTACGGATGATAGCACCAACCCCCGGCGTTTCAGGATGCGATCAAACACCTCGGTGGCCTTGTTGAGTGAATATACCGCATCATTCTGTCCCGGAGTGCCTCCCCAGGTGAAGGAAGGAACGAACTTGGGCGGAAAACCCGAGCCAAAAATGTTTGCGAACACGCCCACCACGGTGCCGGTGTTAAACATGGTATTGATGCTGCACTTGCTGTGGTCACCCATCAGCAGACCACAGAATTGTAGGCCGGTATTCTCGTAAGCGTGCTTGGCGTAGCTCCATACTTGCACCTGCTGGTAGTTGTTCTTAAGGTTCGAGGTGTTGGTATCAGCCCCAAAGTTACACCATTCACCCACCACCGAATTACCAATAAAGCCTTCGTGTCCCTTGTTGCTGTTAGCGAAGAACACGGTGTTTTTGACCTCGCCGCCCACCTTGCAGTTAGGTCCGATACTGGTGGCTTCGCGAATTTTACTGCCGATGTTCACGTGCGAGTTTTCCAGCATTGCAAATGGCCCTTTGATCACCGCGTTCTCGTGTACGGTAGCGTTTCGTCCAATGTAGACCGGTCCATCTTCAGCATTAATGATGGCAGCCCGAACTGCGGCACCTTCTTCTAAGAACACCTGATCAGGCCGGTAAATACGCGTGTAAGGATCACGTATCTCTTGCGAGGCACGCTGCCGCGTTATAAGTGCGTAGTCCTGCCGAATCTGTTCCTCATTGTGCGTGAAGATGTCCCAGGGGTGCCGGAGCACACTTACATCTGCCTTCTGAAGTGCTACCGGGCTCAAGTGGTGCCGTACCGAATTGGCCACGTTCACGTAGGGGGTTTGTTGAACGAATTCGGCAGTGAGGTGCGCAAGCGCTTCTCTAGAACAACAGGCAGCTACGAACGTGTCCTGTTTCTCAATAATTTCGTTGGGTTGTAGGGCAAGCACTTGCTGAGCCAGGGCTTCGGTTGGGTACACCGCTGCGTTGATCAGCACGTTGTCAGCCTCCACCGTCAGAGGAAACTTCTCGCTGAGGTATGACTCAGTGAGGTAGGACGCTTGCCCTATCGAAGCAGGCGAGTTCATTCTTCGCTGCCATTTCTCGCCCAGGGTGAGCATGCCTACGCGCAGCGCCGCCACGGGGCGGGTGAGGGTAAATGGCTTAAGTGCTTCCCGGCAGTCAGGAAGATCGAAGAAGATGAGGTTCATCAGAAGTGGTAGCGGACAAAGGCTTCAATGGCTTCGTATTCGGCCAATCCGAGATTATCGTAGGCGCGGGCGGTATCCTGGTTGCGGTCTTCGGCCCGTTGCCAAAACTCGCGGGGGTCGGAGCCGGGAAACAGCGGACGGTCTTTTTGGGACTGATGCTTAAAGATCGCCCGACGCTTGCGCATAAGTTCCAGCGGACTGATCGGCACGGCCATTTCAATCTGGTCGATGTCCCACTCCTGCCAAGCCCCTCGGTAGAGCCAGACGTAGCAGTCGTCGGCCCACGCTTCGGACTTTAGACGGCTCATGGCGGTCATTATTGCGTTAAGGCATACCCGGTGTGTGCCGTGCGGATCAGACAGGTCACCGGCGGCGTAAATCTGCTGTGGCTGAATTTTTTCCAACAAGTCTTGGGTCAGCTGAATGTCTTCTTCGCCCAGGGGTTTTTTGCGCACCTTACCGGTTTCGTAAAAGGGCATATCCATGAAGTGAATGTTGGCATCAAGAATGCCGCAGTAGCGGCAAGCAGCCTTGGCCTCCCCGCGGCGGATCAATCCTTTGATCAACTGCACCGAGCGCGGATCGGCCTCGCCAGGATCTTTGCTTTCGGAAGCCTGTAGCACCTCGCCAAAGATAGTGGCGATACGATCATGGTCAAGATCGAAAGTATCGCCAAAGTCTTTCACAAAATCGGCAAAACGCAGCGCTTCTTCGTCGAACACTGCAATGTTGCCCGACGTCTGGTAAGCCACGTGTACCTCGTGCCCCTGGTCGACGAGCCGGAGCAAAGTGCCGCCCATCGAGATCACGTCGTCATCAGGGTGGGGGCTAAAGATGAGCACGCGTTTGGGAAAGGGTTGTGCGCGTTCGGGACGTTGACTATCGTCGGCATTGGGTTTGCCACCGGGCCAGCCGGTGATGGTGTGCTGCAGTTCATTGAACACCCGAATATTGATATCGTAGGCCGGTCCGTGGTCCGCGATCAGGTCACTCATACCATTTTCGTTGTAGTCTTCGGGAGTAAGCTTCAGAATGGGCTTGTCTACCCTGCGACATAGCCAAACCACCGCCTTACGTGTCAACGCTTTTGTCCAGTCACAAGGGCCCACCAGCCAGGGCGTTTTTTCGCGGGTAAGCTCAGCGGCGGCCGCCTGGTCGATGATGAACTGCGCATCGGCGTGGTTCTGCAAGAAGGTGGCTGGTACCTGATCGGTAATCGTGCCCTCCACTGCTTTCTGCACTACGCTCGATTTTCCTTCGCCCCAGGCCATCAGGGTAATCTTCTTGGCATCCAGAATGGTTCGCACTCCCATGGTGATGGCTCGGCGTGGCACCAGTTCTTCCCCAAAAAAGTCGCTCGCAGCTGATATGCGCGTGATCTTGTCCAGCGTAATTAGGCGGGTGCGCGACACCTCGCGTGAACCTGGTTCGTTGAACCCAATATGACCAGTGCCCCCGATGCCTAACAGTTGTAAATCCAGGCCACCGTGGTCGACGATGCGCTGCTCATAAGCCGCGCAGTAGGCCCCGATTTCCTCGATGGGGATGGTGCCGTCGGGAACATGGGTGTTGGCCGGATCAATGTCGATGTGGTCAAAGAGATACTCTTTCATGTAGCGTACGTAGCTCTGTAGCTGATCGGGCTGCATGGGGTAATATTCATCCAGATTAAAGGTGACCACATTGCTAAAGCTAAGTCCTTCTTCGCGGTGCATGCGCACCAGTTCGTCGTAGACTCGGGTGGGGGATGAACCCGTTGCCAGTCCCAAGACTGCCGTAGCTCCTTGCTGTTGCTTCTGCTCGATGACCATCCGGACCTGTTTGGCCACTTCGACCGCGGCGGTGCCCGCGTCTTCGTAGATGGTGGTCGGTATCTTCTCAAACTGTTTTTCTAAGATGGCGGTATGATCCATAGCAGGGTAGGTTAGATGAGGCAAAGTACTTGGCGAGCAAAAGTATGGACATTTTCCGAAAAAGTGAGGTTGCCTGTGATAAGTTTAGCAGCAGTAGGGCACAAAAAAAGCGAGTCCCGCAAAAGACTCGCTATAGTATAGATGAATGGGAATGCAGAGGGAGGGTGCAACTACATAGCCCCCTTATCAGCTTTTACCAAATTTCCCTGCTGGTCGTAGATAAGGGTTATTTCCTGCGCATTGCCTTTCACCTGCAATTCGTACTTGGTTCGCTGTTCGGAGACGCTGTTCTCTTTAGCAATTTCGGCGTAGCCATCGCTGTTGGCCTCGGTATACTGATCGTATTTGTTGTTCTCATACAGATCTTTTTCGTCAGCCGTGATCTCGCCATCCGCTCCCCTGTCAATAGTGCCTTCGGGAAGTGGATCATCAACCACCGTCACCTGGCCGGTTTCTTCCCGTTCTTCCGGGGTCTGCGTTTCAGCAACCGCACCTTCGCGGTTGGTATCAGCAACTTTTTCTTCCGATTGGTACACCGCACTATCCAGAGCCCGCGTTTCCACTTCGTTGTTGTCCACGTCAGCGTAAGTAGCCTCACCGTCGGTAGCCGTCACCTCATACACCATTACGATGCTCATGTCACGGTACTCGCTTTGCTCAAAACTGTCCATTACCTCCGGCGGCAGGGCAGATTTGTCAATAGTTTTCTTGGTTTCAGCGGCTGAAGTGTTTTGGGCGGTAATCAGAATATCCTCCGATTGCGTACGTTCGGTCTGCGGAGCTTCCTGGGCGAAGGCGGGGGCAAATGCCGTAGCGGTGCCCAGGGTTAAGATCATTATAGATTTTTTCATGGCTATGTATGGTGAAGTGAAACAAAACTATCTAAAGGTATAGAAAAGATCGTACCACGCCACGGATGCGAACTGATACGCAAAAAAAGGCGCTTTTCTAACGGCCTCATTACAAGAGTGAGTAGAAAAGTCAACACCTTGCCCCAGGTGTGGGCGGCAACAAGTGCTACGTTTGCCGATCAGTACAGGTACAAATAATCATAGTGCACCACTGGTTTGTGGCCGCGCTCGCCCATCAACGCTTTCACTTCCGTTGATGAACAATGCACCCGGCCGATGCCGAAAACTGTCCCCTCAGTAGTGCACAAGCGCACGATATCATTTTTTTCAAACTCGCCCTGCACCTTGGTAATGCCAATCGGCAGCAGGCTGGTAGCCCGCTGTTCTTTGGTGAGCGCATTAAGCGCACCGGCGTTCACCGTCAGACTTCCCTGCACGTAGCCCTCCGAATGACTGATCCAACGCTTCAAGCCGGTGGTTTTTTTCAGCGGCTCGATGAAGGTGCCGGGAGGCTGGGGTTGTAGCAGGGCGGTGAGCACGTTGGGTTGCTGCCCGTTGGCAATGTGTACTCCCACTCCCAGGGCCGCCACTTTCTGCGCTATGCGCACCTTGGTGAGCATTCCGCCCCTTCCGAAGTCCGACCGTTGGGTAGAGATCATACCGGTGAAGTCGGTATCCACCGTGGCGCGCGCGATGAGCTGGGCGGCCGGGTCGGTAGGTGGAAGGTCGTAGATACCCGCCACGTTAGTGAGGATCACCAGCCGCTCGGCGTCAATCATCGCCGCCACCAGCCCGGCCAGCTCGTCGTTGTCGGTGAACATGAGTTCGGTGACTGATACGACATCGTTTTCGTTTACGATGGGGATGGCACGGTGGTGCAGAATAGTATCCAGGCAGTGGCGCACGTTCAGGTAATGGCGGCGGCTGCGAAAATCCTCTTTGGTAACCAGCACCTGGGCACACAGCAGCTGGTGCGGTTCTAACAGTTGGGTGTAGGTATTGATCAACTGCGTTTGTCCAATGGCCGCCAGCAACTGCCGCTGGGTGACCGGATCGGTCTTTTTTGGCAGTGGCAGGCGACTACGCCCTGAGGCTACTGCTCCCGAAGAAACAATCAGTGGCTCCCAGCCCTGCTGGTGTAAGGTAGCTACCTGCTCACACAAATGCTCTAGCCAGGGCACGTTAACCGTACCGTCGGGGTGGGCGATCACGTTCGATCCGATTTTGATCACAATGCGGGGAGCTGACATCGTTAGGGAAGAATGAACTGCTTCCCACCGCTGGCCGCCTGGCCGATCACCCGTGCCACGTACACTCCCGAAGGTTTTCCGCTCATGTCGATGCGATAGGTTTGGTTGAGGGTATTTGGAAACACGTACTCACCGATGCGGGCGCCCTGCGTTGAGTAGATAACGACGGTGACCTCGTCTTTGCTCGGCAGATTAAATTCTACTTCCAACTGGTTGTTCTCTACCGGATTGGGCTCAATGCTAAAGCTACTTTCCGGCGGACGCAGCGAGTCGTACTCTGTGACGAAGAACTCAATATCGTCCAGAAATAAGTTGTTACCGTGATCGTTTACCCCGATGAATACCACCTGCACGTTGGGCTCGCCCAGATAGTCATTCAGCGGCAGAATTTCTTCACGCCAGTCAGCTTCGGTGGTAGGAATAAAGCGGCGATCCTGCACTGGTTGCGTAGCTAGTTGGGGACCAAACTTTTCGTAGATAATGGCGTCGATAGTGGCACCGCAGTCGGTAGATATGCCTACCAGCAGGCCATCCTGACTCAGCGGAAAATTTTCATCTTCGTAGGGAGCGTACGCCACCCGAAAGCTCAGCACCGCCGCCGGAATGTTGCGCAGGTCTAGCGTGGGACCGTAAAGGAAGTCCTGCTCCCCTTCCAGGTCTTGGTACTCGAAAAAGTTCATGTACAGTGATTCGTTAATCGGGTCGGAGGCCAGGGGAGTAGCCCGCCGTTCCCAGGTCGTACGCTGGTCAGGATTTCGGATAATACTCTTTCCGAAGAAGGTACCGCTCCCGGCGCGTTCAAAGTCTTCAACCAACGGTACCTCATCGCGCTGTGGAACGACAAACGATACCTGCCGACGGTTCCCGGTGGTGTTGTCGTCAATGTTTCCGTTGACGCTGACCACCTCAAACGATACTTCATACTCCGTTCCCGGCCGAAAGTCAAGCTGATCGAACGGCGGGAAGGCTACGCTTTGAACCGTTCCCGGCGTCAAGTCAACGGCAAAGCTAGCTTCCTCGATCAGCTCCTGACCCACCCGAAACGCTACCGTAACCGTCTCGATCAGATTACTGCCCGTGTTGCGTAGCCTTATCTCGGGAGTAACCTCCGGACTGCACTCGCTGGGTTGGGGGGAAACGATGCGGCTGATGGTGGCATCGTCCAGGATGGGGCGCGGTGCCACCAGCCCGGGTGATGTCAGCAGGCTCACCCGCCGGGGACTATTCTCCAGCACGGTTCTCATACGGAAAGCCTGCCCCTCGGTGAAGATGTTCATGCAGGCATCGTCGGTGAGGTCCATGTAATTGTCGTACATATCGGGGGTGTCGCAACTAATGGCTTCTCCGGTAGGGCAGAAGTTATAGCTGCGCTCCTGCGGCGGAGTGTCCTCCACAAAGTCGTCTACACCACAACCGCCGTCGCCCCAAACGTGCCGGAGGCCCAGGTAGTGGCCTACCTCATGGGTGGCAGTGCGTCCCCCATTGTAGCGATCGCGCAGACTACCCACGCTGCCAAAGCTTAGGTAGTCCACCACAATGCCGTCGGTGAGGCTGTTGAAGGATGCACTTTCTAATCCGGGTAGCAAGTCTGAAATAGGTAATTGGGCAAACCCTAGCTTGCCACCGGAAATACGGGTGACCCAGACATTAAAATAGTCTTCGGGATTCCACTGGCTGAGTGCTCCCAGCTCAGCTCCTTCGGAGATGCTGTAGCTATCTTGCGGACCCACTACCCGTACCACCCCGTTGGTTGGCAATCCGTCGGGATCTTGTCGGGCCAGCACAAACTCTATCCCAACGTCGGCCGCCACGGGTCGGAACAGCGGCTGGGTGTTCACTGTGTCGGCGTTTTGCCGCCGGAAGTCTTCGTTAAGGATGCGCATCTGATCTTCAATCTGCGCGAGCGAAATATTGCGTCCTTCGCCCACCGGTTCACCCTGATGTACCACATGGACCACCACCGGAATTTGGTAGATAGGTCCATCAACCAACTGCCGGGCCGTGCGCGCGCGCTTCTGTTGCGTCTTCTCTTGAATCCACTGCTCAAAACGCCCCTGCTGCGGGGTGGCTCGGTACGGCATAGTACCACAGCGTTCCTGGGCTTGGGCCGGGAAAAAGTGGCTTATTACAAGAAGCAGCGGGAGCGCTAGAAATCGGGTAGCAGTTGTTTTCATGAAGCTACGTGACGAGGAATAAGGGCACTATTCTGAGGTGAATTCGTAGTGTGTTGTCCATCATATACCTCATAAACGTGCACCGGTTCGGGTTGCGTGTTGGAGGCGGCGACCAGTGAATTTATATAAGATAACGCGAAATGTAGATCTGTCGTACGTCAGCAGCCCAACGCTAAATCGCTGGATTGGGAAGTTTGGCGTTAGGATCGTCAACGGGGGTGATGTTAACCGCCCGCACGGTTTGGATTTCGGGCACCTGTCGTTTGATGGTTTCCTCGATGCCCGCCTTCATCGTCATCACGGACATGGGACAACTGCCGCAGGCTCCGAGCAGTTCCAGTGTCACCACATGGTCGTCGCTCACCTCCAGCACCCGCACGTTGCCGCCGTCGGTTTCCAGGTAGGGGCGCACCTCGTTGAGGGCTTGGTCTACCTTATCCATTAGTTCTTGGTTGCCGGTGTTCATAGGGTTGTTGTTAATATTTCCCCCTTCGTTAGCGTAGGGGGTGATCAGCGCGTCATGCTCACCAACTTAGTTTTCCTTTTATTTGCATTGCGAATAGCCACCTGCCGGGCAAACTCCTGCGCCAAATCCTTAAAGCTCGTTCGCGTAGTGGTCATCGCCTCCTCATCGCGCAGCACCGCCGGGTATCCTTGGTCACCGCTTTCGCGCACCGCTTGCACCAGCGGAATCTCACCCAAGAAGGGCACCTCGGTTTCCTGGGCCAACTGTCGTCCGCCGCCCTGTCCGAAGATATAGTAGCGATTGTCGGGCAACTCGGCCGGGGTAAAGTAAGCCATATTTTCAGCGATTCCCAAGATAGGCACGTTGATTTGTGGCTGCCGAAACATGGCCAGGCCCTTGCGAGCATCAGCCAAGGCCACCTTCTGGGGGGTGGTCACGATCACCGCCCCGGTCACGGGCACCGACTGCACCAGGGTGAGGTGAATGTCGCTGGTGCCGGGGGGCAGGTCAATGAACAGGTAATCCAGTTCGCCCCAGTCCACGTCGGTAAGAAATTGCTGCAGGGCCTTGCTGGCCATCGGGCCGCGCCATACCACCGCATCGTCGGCCGCCATCAGGAAACCCATCGAGATCAGCTTCACGCCGTACTGTTGCAGCGGATCAATGACGTTCTTGCCGTCGATTACCCGCACGCCGGGCCGCTCACGCTCGCAGTTGAACATGGTGGGAATGGAGGGGCCGAAGATGTCGGCATCGACCAGCCCCACTTTAGCGCCCATCTGGGCCAGCGAGACTGCGAGGTTGGTGGCTACGGTAGATTTGCCCACGCCCCCTTTGCCCGAGGCCACGGCGATAATGTTCTTCACCTGCGGCAGAATAGGAGCCTGCGCCCGCCGCGCGGTGGTCACGTTGGAGGTCATCTGAATATCGACGGTCAGGTCGGGCGACACCATCCGGTGGATGGCTTCCAGGCAAGCCTTTCGGATGATCTCTTTGAGGGGGCAGGCCGGGGTGGTGAGCACCACGGTGAAGCTCACCTGCGCCCCGTCGATGCGCACATCCTGCACCATGTTGAGCGTGACTAAGTCTTGCTTGAGGTCAGGATCGTCGACCGTGCTCAGGGCCGCAATAATTTGTTCTTGGGTGGGGGTCATGAATAGCGTTGTTTCTAGAGGCTAACGCAGGAAGGAGGGGGAGTGTTCCGAATTGGTTCTTTGCCTACATGACTTGACATACGCTTGACGTATTGCGTATTTTTGCGTATCGTTGTGTACATGATTAAGGGATATAAAGACAAGAAAACGAAATCATTTGCCGAAGGCGATTTTGTCTAACAATTTGAATCCTTTGGAAGACAAGCAGAAAAGCGCCTACGTATTTTGGAGGCGGCAAAGAATACCAATGATTTAGCGCAATTGCCCAGTAATCGGTTTGAAGCGCTTGCTGGCGATAGAAAGGGACAGTACAGCATTCGGATTAACCGCCAGTGGCGTATCTGTTTTACTTGGTTGCCTGACTCAGATGGTCCTGACGATACTGAGATTGTTGATTACCACTAAAATACAAACGTTATGTATAGGACGCCAATCCACCCCGGAGAGATACTGGCGGACGAACTAGAAGAGATCAACCTGGCGGGAGCCGAGCTATCCCGCATCATCAATGTGCCCGCCAATCGCATAACTCAGATCATCGCTGGCAAGCGTGCTATCTCGGCCGACACGGCCCTACGGTTAGGTCAGTACTTTGGGATGAGCGCCGACTTTTGGATGAACTTGCAGAAGATGTATGAGCTAGATTTGGCCAGACAAAAGTTAGGGGACAGTATCGCGCACCTTCCACAAAGAGCATCTTAAGGTTTATATGTTAGGTAGCACTGCCAAAAACCATAGTAACATTTGAGTATCAATGAGATATCTCCTTACATATAATCCTTGAACTCGTCTAACGGTTCATTGAAATCGTCCGACATCCATATTTGGCCCTCGTACTCACCTAATTGCCTCTCTGCTTGGGCTCCGTTTCCTCCTTTATTGCTGTTTCCTTGCAACGCTGCAACTAATTCTGCCTTCTCATCTTCTGAAAGCTGGTTCGCTAAGCAGTTGCTCGAATCCGATGGTACGTTTCGTTTCCATAACGCTTTGCTAGTTGATTGCTGATATGCCTACTGTATACGAACGCCTGCCCGAGTGAGTTATGCTACCAGACTACCCCAATTTTATCAATTTCCTGCATAACACGATCCGTTTCGGTGAGGGCCACGATGATTTTCTGGTAGTGCAGGATGTGGTCGGAGCTGAGGATGCGCCCCTGCCGGTCTTTGAGCCACTTCTGGGCGGACTGGTAGCCACCGATGTAGAACGTTCAGCACCAAGCGCTTAAACTTTTTGAATCAATCGAACACAAATAATAAACTTTTTTATGATTTGCGCTCATTCAAGCTGCACTAACCAACAGAAATTTATGAAAGAGTTGAGCTTATCATTACCCACACTTATATCCAGTGCTAGGTTCAGACAGCGCTGTGATATAGGTCATCTTTTGTCAAGGCACACAACTGATATTATAAAATATTCACTTACTTTCTTACTGTTTACAGTCTGCCTCTCTCATGCTATTGCCCAGCCTTGGATTGAAAGTTTACCCGATCAAATAGATGGGGAAGCAGTTAGCGTCAGCAAGATGGGCGAATCTCGTTACGATATAAGCGTTGGTACTGACTTTACCTTTTCTTACTTTAACAATGCTGATAAGTAGTCGCTCAGAATAAATTACAAAAATCTGCCTAGGATTTTGTATTTATAGAGTGTGAAAAAACAAACACTAGATCCGTTAGAACGGCAGACTTTGGAACAAATGTATCGTTTTCACCCTAACAAACAAGCCCGATTACACGCTCATGGGCTGCTGTTGTTAGCCCAAGGCTACTCCTTTGCCGAAGTAAGCCAGATACTGCTGCGCTGCCAAAAAAGCGTTTACAACTGGGTGAATCGCTGGCAGGACAAGGGATTAGTTGGCCTTTACGATCAGATTGGACGGGGCCGCAAGCCCATACTAGACTTGAGGGATTGCCTGAAAGTGGAAGCCATCGTTGAGCAAGCTCCCCGAAGAGTGAGTCAGCATCTGGAAGAGATCAAAGAGCAAACCGGGCATTGGATCAGCAAATCTACGCTAAAACGCACCCTGCGTAGTATGGGTTTAGGTTGGAAACGCATTCGTAAGTGGTTAGGCAACTTGCGTAATGAGGCAGATTTTCGCATGGCCCAGCAAGAGTTGGAGAGTCTAAAAGAATTAGAAGACAAGGGATTGATTGAGTTGTACTTCTGCGACGAGTCAGGTTTCAATCTGACGCCTTGTGTGCCCTATGCTTGGCAAAAGCAGGGGCAAACGATCTGCCTGCCTGCCGCCAAAGGGGGCAGCTACAATGTGCTAGCAATGATGCGTCGCAATAATAATTTGCACGCCTACGGTTTCCAAGGCAGCATCAATTCCCAGGTAGCCATTGCCTGTATGGATGAATTCGCTATCCAACGAGCACAGAAACCAAATTGCCTACCCGCTTATATCATTATCGATAATGCGCCTATCCATAACAGCCAAGCTTTTCGGGCCAAGGAAAAACAATGGGCCCAGCAGGGAATTACCCTCAAACGAATCCCCGCCTATTGCCCCGAACTCAACTTAATAGAAATCCTTTGGCGTAAAATTAAGTACGATTGGATACCCTTCAACGCCTATCAAACCCTGGACAAACTCATCCACGAAGTGGAACAGATTATCCGAGGCGTAGGTAAACGTTTTGTAATTAATTTTGATTGACTACTTAATAACTTCAATGAAGGCGTATACAATCTGTATCTTTCAAAGTACATGTTTGATCTTGACGATGAGTATGAGTATTATAATCTTTACAATGGCAGTCAACCTATTATCAATGGAGAAGATTGGGTAAACGGTTTATTTTCCCGAGCTAACGTCTTGGGCATAAAACAAGGATCAGAAGGCGCTCAAATGCTGATGCAGACCAGTGTAGATACCGGCGGCGGACTCGTTTTTCCAAAGTACTACGTTGATTTAGACGGTAATACAGTCGCTTTTGATAACCTAAAAGCATCACTTGAACAGATATCTCTGACCCCAAAAGGGCAAGTAGACACTATTTACCTTGTTGAAACCACCACCCGCATTGACACCGTTCGCGAACTAATTACCGAGCGCATCTTTACCAGCGACACCGTATACATCAACGAAACCATCACCTTAGCCTGAGACGTGGATACGCTGGTCATAAACCGCACGGTGACCACCCGCGATACGGTGTATAACTTTACCGAGCACACCGAATACATCACCCGGGTGGACAGTCTGTACCTGCTGGGCGGCGACTACTTGGCCGACCTGAACAGCGTAACCAGCGTAGAGAACCAACTAGAGGTAGAGAAGCTCGGCAACCCCTATCCCAACCCGGCCAGCACCACCGTCAGCATCGACTACGTAACGGCTGTGCCCACCTCCAATATGTTCCTGGGCGTTTACGACAACCAAGGGCGCCGCGTTGAACAGTTTCCCGTCAAACCTTCGCACACGATCACCTTTGATGTGAGCGATTGGGCACCAGGAGTGTACGTATACATGATCTGGTCGCCGGTGGGGGTGAGTTCTACAAAAAGGTTGGTGGTACAATAGGAAACCGTGAGGCCGCCAAGAACTACCCGTTCTGGTTGTAAGGTAGCGACAGCACGCGGTGCCCGACGTCCTACGACCCACCCATCACCTAGAGCGTCCGCTTATATCTTTGGAGTACGAGCATCACTTCTGTTGGTAAAATGAATGTCAGTATGCGTTGAGGTCGTAGGGGACCCTATGACCACTTGAGAGGTTGTTATTCCCAGTTCTTCCTAAATATCCACACGATTTCTAGGGTTCAAGCAAGCGGGTGGGCATAAATATTTTCATATTCCCGTTCATCCCTGACGCAAGCAAACATACGATGAATGATCTTGTTTCTGACCGCATTGAGTACAGCCATTTTGTTTTTCCCTTCGGCTACCTTTCTTAGGTAATAGTTTTGTAATTCGCCTTCTCTTGCCACGGCAGCTCGGGCAGCTAAGTGTAGTAATACTTTCATAGGTTTATTGGCTTGGTGTGAAACTTTGGCTCTGCCCCTGACTGACTTGCCAGACTGTTGCTGAAAAGGGGCCACACCGCAATGACAAGCCATTTTTTTAGGATCGGTAATGGCCTTGAACTCATTGGTCACTACTAGCGTATTGATAGCTACAATAGGTCCGACCCCTTTCACTGAGGTGATAAGCGTGTAGAGCTTCTTGAGATGATCATCTTGCCCAATGAGCTGATGAATCTTTTGTTCTACTGCTTTGAGTTGCTTGTCTATTTGCGTGAGCACCGGCCGGAGCATTTTCTGATGTTCTTTCACCCAAGCCGGATCAGCAAATTGCTCTTCTTCGCGCATAGGATCCTGCAATCTTTTTCGGGAAGCTAACAAGCGTTCTCTGAGTTTGATGAGTGCTTTGAGTTGTCTAATGACCGCTCTGGGAGGTTGCCAGTGTTTGATCTGATCCCGCTTAGCATACGCATACTGAGCGATTTTCAGGGCATCAGCTGCGTCGTTTTTCTCTCTGGTAAGACCATGGAAGGCATTGATCTTGCGGGCATCTTCCAGCCAGACGGCTAGCTGTTTACTAGCAGCAAAGTTTAACAGGGGGTTGCAGTAGATACCCGTGTGTTCTAAACAGAACAGGCAGTCGGCTGGCTTGACTTTCACTTCCTGCTTAAGCCTTTGGCAGAAGGTCTTAATGCCTTGCAGATCATTACTTACTTGCTGGTGGAAGTGCTTTACCCCTTCTGCCAGTACCACCAAGTCAAGCGTCTCTTTGGAGACATCCACCCCGATAAAGATTTGATAGTTCATTGTTTTAGCGTTAAGTAGTGAGTAGAAATATAGTCAACATACCGCCACCCAATCAAGCCCTTACTAATGGATCAGGCCCAAGAACTGAGCGTCCGAATTTCTAGATGATGCTGGTGACAATAAACAAGCGGGGATTGAATCGTAGGATGGGTCTATCTACCCTGGGATGACAATGATTTCCCCCGCTTGGTGTTGAACGATTCAAGTTACTCTAAACCAGTAAAAGAACCTTTCCGGTGGATATATGGATAACTCATTAGAGTTACCCACATATCCACCGGACAACAACAACAGCAGTAATAGTAACCTTGAAATAATCATGTCCTACAAACCTAAAGGGAGATGACAGCATTCATTCAGAAAGGGAAAAAGATCGTATCAAAGTAACCAGATGCTTCGTTTGAAATACTAGCACAAGCTCTTTAACTCAGAACTACAATGAAAAAGGTAGTCAGTAAATGCGGATTCTATACGCTGCTGTTCGCTCACTTATTTTTTTCTTGTGATGATAGTAGCGATCCTAGCCCTGCCTCCGGCGAGTTAGTTGTGACAGCCGAGGATTTTGCCGCTACAGTAGCTCAGCGTCTCTCACAAGATACAGTACTCGGCATGGTGCGGGTACTGACCAGCGATAGTTCAACATTGCGCTATGATCTGGTTGAGCAGAGCGTGGCGGGGGCTCTTTCTATCAATCAAGAAGATGGTACGGTGAGTGTAGCTGATGCTAGTGCCTTAAACCTTGAAGTTGGTGATAGCTTGACGGCGACCTACACAGTTACTAACGGATCAGCTAGTGACCAGGGAAGGATTACCGTCATTGTTACGGGGGAGGGCTTTATTACTACCTGGCAGATCCCCACTGATAACGATAACATTACTATTCCTGCTCATCCTGAGCAATTAGGCTATGACTACCTAGTAGACTGGGGAGACGGCACGATCAGTCGTAATCAGACCGGAGATGCTGGTCACACTTATAGTCAAGCAGGCACCTATAAGGTCACGATTACGGGGGGCTTTCCGGCTATTTACTTTAGTAATAGTAGGGATAGTATCAAAGATAAGCTTCAGACCATTGAGCAGTGGGGTGATATTGCTTGGCAGACTATGGAAAGAGCTTTTATCTATTGTAGAAATCTCACATATAATGCCACAGATGCTCCTGACCTGTCTGGGGTGACCTCTCTAGATGGTATGTTCTGGGGTGCCTCCCGCTTTGACGGCGATATTGGCAACTGGAATGTGAGCCGGGTAACCGATATGTCGGCTATGTTTCAAGATGCTAGAGTTTTTAATCAAGATATCGGCGACTGGGACGTGAGTCAAGTAACTGATATGAGGGGAATGTTTACAATGGCCCAAACTTTCAGCCAGGATATCAGCGACTGGAATGTAAGTAGGGTAACTGATATGGGGAGTATGTTTGCTGGGGCCGAAGTCTTTGATCAGAACCTTAGCAACTGGAAAGTAGATGCTGTGACCTTTTGCCAAAGTTTTGCTAATAATTCTAATTTGCCTGCGTCCCATCAACCAAACTTTACAAATTGCATTCCTTGATACCCCATCACTGAGAGCGTCCGCTCGGTCTTTCAAACTCAGGCATTATTTCTATTATTGGGAGTATCAATACACATCAAGGTCGCAACAGACGCTACAACTAGCTGCGTTTAGTTGTGCCTGAAAGGTTGACCGCATTTGCAAGTTCCGTTACTTTTTTACCCAAACTTGGTGGGTTTCGCTTAAAAAGGTACGGGCGGTGGTAGGTTGAGCGTGCAGGGTAGCGGGGCAATTTGGGTGGGAAATCAATCTGAACGTATTGGCTCCAATACCCGAGTTTGCTTCGGCGGGGGGGGCGGCGTTGGCTGAAATCAACGTGGGTGACGGGCCAGTGAGGCGCTTGTTTAGTCCGAAGGCGTGCCGCCTCGCAAAGACGTTTCTTGTTGCTTGCCGGGGCACCGCTTCAATTGCCCAAGAGGCCTGACTAGCCCACCCAAGGTGCTTGCATGATGTATTCAAAGAAGCCTGAGTCGTGCACCCAAGGAGGCTGAGTAGCTTACTCAAGGAGTCTGGCTAGCCCACCCAAGGAGGTTGAGTAGTGCAGTCAGGGAGTTTGGGGAGGGCCCGCCGCCCCCTGGTGTCGGTTAGTTGAGATGATTGAAGGGGTGGGGCAGAGGGCACGAAAAAGCCCGCCGAAAGCACTGGGCTTCCGGCGGGCGAGCATTCACCAATCCATAGCCGTTATATCACTACCTCGTCGGATAGTTTGGCCATTCTTAGTTTCTTAGTAACGTGCATTACGGTGCGCAATTCTACTTGGTAGTTGCCCTTCTTGAGCGTGGTGGGCACCATAAAGATCAGTTCGGCGGGTATGTTGCGGGCCACCATTTTGGCACTGTTTCGCCTCTCGTTAACAATCTTTAACAAGAGTTCTTTGGGAAGCCTGCCCTAGCTTCGCTTCTTTGGGTGCAGGAAATTGAATGAAACGTTGAGGTACGCAAACAACCAAACCAAAGCAGCCCCATGAAAACGCCCTTCGCTATATCGCTACTCTTATCTCTATCACTAGGTGGTTTGGCCCAGCAAGAAAGCAGTAGCACAACCTCAACGCTGCTACGGGCACCCGACGACTGGAGCCAAGAATCGTTTGCGTTGCCTCCGTCTTTTGCGCCCGACTTCAACGTTAGCGGAGTGGAAGAAGTGCGGTTTGCTCCGGGATGGGACGACCCCGCCAGTACTCAGTTCTGGACATATACGTTTGCGTGGTACGTGGATGGTGACGCCAAATTGACCGGGCAGCGCCTGAAGAAGCTGGTAGAGGATTATTTCAGTGGCTTAACAAAATCGGTTGGCCAAGACAACGGGATAGCGCCGGAGAAGATCGTTGCGGCTAAAGCACAATTTGCGACTACGGACGCTTCTGATAACCATTCTGCTTTTGAGGGCACGGTTGCGTTGTTCAACGTCTTCTTTACCCAGCGTCCTATCACCCTAAACGCAAAAGTCAAAGCAAACTACTGCGCCGAACTGAACAAGCAGTTAATTCTGTTTTCTTTCTCGCCCCAAGCGTTTGCCAACGAGGGGTGGAAAGTTCTCGATGCGGTGCAATCTCCCGAGGACTGTCAAGCGTTGCAACAAGCTACGGCAGCATTATTTACTACTCACGAAACCGAGCGCTACGAACTGCTGTTGCCGGAAGCCAAGCAGAAGGGTGTTCTGATACTGTTCGGCGGATTTCCGGATAGCCCAGAGGTAATCAAGCGGGAGTTTAAGATCGTGGCCCCGGCAATGGAAGCAGAAGTAGCGGTGGCGCTGATGGAACTCAACCGGAGGATTTGGCTCAAAGACGATGAGAAAAAAGAACTTGCGGCAATCATCAACCGGATGTTTGCGGAGCATAAACTGAACAAAGCGAACGTATACATCGGTGGCTTCTCCAGCGGGGGCACGGTTAGCCTGCTGCTCAGCGATTACCTGGTGCAGTCGGGCAGCGATGTGCAGCCCCGGGGCGTGTTTGTGGTAGACTCTCCGGTGGACCTGCTGGGACTCTACGAAAACTCGCAGCGGAACATCGAACGCAATTTCTCCCCGGTTTCGGTGCAGGAGAGCCAGATGATCGTTGGTATGCTGGAGTCAAGCTTCGGCAAGCCCGAAAACGACCTTGCCCCCTACGAAGCGCACTCCGTATACACCCTGAAGACGAACAACACCAAGAACGTGTCGCACCTGCGCGACGTTAAGCTGCGGTTCTACACCGAACCGGACACGGTGTGGTGGAAGCAAAACCGGCAGAACGAGTACGAGGACATGAACGCCTACTTCATCAAGCACTTGGCGGATAATCTAGCCGAAGATTTTGGCGACAACGTCGCGTACATCGCCACCGAGAACCGCGGCTACCGACCCAACGGCGACCGGCATCCGCACTCCTGGTCCATCGTGGATGTGGATGATCTGATCCGGTGGGTAAGGGGTAAATGAACTTGGGATACCTTTGACCAGCTGCTTGTCACGCCGGGTTAAAATTGCTTTTCTCATTGAAATCTTACGTAGGTAGTATCTATTCCGTTTGGCGTTTTTGATGCTTTTCGTCTGCGGTAGCTTTGCTCCTTTACCGATAAAAGGACCACAAAGAGAAGGGAATGAAGCACCGCTGGGGATGGATGCTGCTGTTACTGGCAAGTCTGCTGCGCGGCACGTTGGGCTGGGCACAGTCCTCGGAGGCGGTAGTGAACGACCTGGCTTTTGTGCTGGGTGGTCCGGCTTTGGTGGGGCAGACCAACAGTCGTTCGATGGTGCAGGATAGCCTGACAGCGTTTACTGGTCGCCACAGACTGTATCTGCTGCTCAACGTGCTGGCCGAAGAGCAACTCTACCAGGACGAAGCCCAGCGGCAGGCAGACCAACTCCTGCAACAAACTGCCCCCACCTTGGTGATCACCACCTGGCATGAGTTTGACACCAAAACTCTGCGCCGCACTCAGGTGCAGGTCAACGAAGCCCTTGCTGCCCGTTTGTCGCAGGCCACCGCTGAGCAGATCGTCACCGAATGGCTTGCCTATTGGTCGGACAACACCCCCATCGCCGAAGACGCCCTGCGCGAAGGCCTGCTGCTGGCCTTGTTTAAACTGGATGCCTACCTCAACGCCCTGCCTCCGGCAGGCCAGGTACCCACCATCACCTTTGCTAACCCTGTAGCAACTACCTCTGCTCCTCCGACTTTGGGACTGGATGCCCAGCGCTACCCCGCCCACCAGGGCAACTACGCACAGACAGAGATTAAGCAAGCGGATTATCCCGTGGCCTGGAAGGCCCTGCCCAGTGGTGCGCCCACGACCGTGCTGGCTCAAGTAGACAAAGAAATATCCTTTCCTGCCGGACTGGTCTTCCGGCAGAACGACAGTTCCGTTCCCGCCCAGCCGGGCAGCGAGTTGCACCAGCAGCAGTTGACCCTAACCGGGCAGGCCCATCAGCAGGAAGGCAGCCTGGAAGTGTATGCCAGTGGGGACGAAGACGCTGAACTGGTAGGCAAGCTTAGTACCATCAGCTACGACGTGCTGCCCAAGAACCTGGTGCTTATCTCGTTGGATGAAGCCATCGTTCACGATGATGCCGAAATGCAGCAAGAGGTAGAAGATGTGAAGCGTATCTTTGCCCAGGCCAATGTGCAGCTTGAAGTGATCACCGAAGGCTTCCGTACCGACTGGGGTAACCGAGACGTGCCTTTGGAAGACGAAACCAGTGGGATGCTGTCTAACTACCCCAAACAACTCAAGCAGGTCATCAAAGACTATCGCAAGACCCACGAAGGGGAAAAAGAGACCGCTTACATATTTCTGGCCGGGGAGAGTAGCAGTGGGCGGAAGGGCTACATGCCCAAGAAGCGCAACTACGGTTTTGTGTTCGTGCACCAGCACGAGGCCCGAGAATCACTGGCCCGCACCATTGCCCACGAATTGGGCCACGGGTGGTTCAACCTAAAGCACAGTTGGCAGACCTATGCTGTTCCGGGTGAAGGCAAAACTGATAACCTGATGGACTACGGTGCGGGCACCCGCCTGCGCAAGTACCAGTGGGACTTCGTCCACGATCCGATCAGCATGCTGGGCTGGTTTCAGGATGAGGATGATGTCTCGGACTATACTAAGCGCACAGATATGGAGTGGGTGGTGGAGATTTACAGTACCAAAGTATCCGAGGACTTTGTGAATGCACATAAAGATAGCAAACACAAGACGATGAAGAATTGGATCAACTGGGGACTGAAAGAGAACTTCACTTCTGATAGGCTCAGTGCGCTAAAGTCTATTGATGACGCGCTCCCTCGTAGAAAGGACGGTTCGGTGCCCGTAGCCATCATCAAACACTACCCCAAAGCCAAGCATAAAGGACTCTACGTATACCACTGTAAAAAAGTGGGGGTGGTGGTCCAGGCGGTCAAGGAACCGATAGTATTCACTAGCGACTTTCCGGTAGACCTTAGCTTGTACACCGGGGAGTTTGATGATGTTGGTGAAAAAGCCGCCCCGATGAACGAAGAAACCGTGCAGGCTTACACCAACCTACCCTACGAATTTGTTTGGGAAACCATGACCGAACAGGGGGTGGTAGACAAAACTAGCAACTACGTTAAGGAAGTGGTAGACCATCCGAACGTAGGGCGTGACGAAGGGACGGTCAGATACCTGATGGATGCCATTGCCAAGACTGCGTTTGGTAAATCATATACCTATCCTATGGAAGAGAAGTTAGTCTATATGTATGATTTTAAGCTAGGTAAGAATAAAGTGCCTCTGGCGCTACACATTTTGGAGGATGAGCCCAGTTTCAAGCGCAATGATCTGGTGGAATTAGACTTGGGTGGCAGCGAAGACAGATCGTACACGGTTTTGGCTTTCTGTGAAGATAAAGACCCCACCAAAGCGAAGGTATTGGTGCAAGTGGATGAGGAATATGCCGAAGCAGTGAAAGACTATTTTGCTTCCGACAAAGAAAAGTTAGAAAGTGAACAGGCTAAGCGTATAAATAATGCAATTGCTGAGATGCAACTACACCTTGGCAAGGAGTATGAGCAAGAATCAGGTGGTCTGAGAACCGAAAACACTAAAGAAGGAATAGAAAAGATGGACTGCTCGGAATTCGTAAGTCGGTACTTACAAAAAGTGACGGGTGCTGAAGATGTGCCGAATTATACGACCGCCAATTTGGCAGTGTTTACCAAAAAGTCATCCAAACTCCTAGAGTACGTATCAAGAAGCGACAAGAAAGAATTTCAAGATATTCAACCTGGTGATATTTTCTTGTGGAGAACGGAAGGTGTAGGTGGGCATACGGGAGTTGTTACACATTTTAATAAAGACAAGGATCAAGTGACAGTTATGGAGGCTATTAGCCGTAGCGGATCAAGAGAAGAATCTTTTTCAATATCTATTAGCGGTTATTGTACGAACTGTCTTAGAAAATCAGTTTACTCAAGAACCGGTGACGCTTTGTATGGTCATCCAGGCTGGAAAGGATATTTTAGACCAAAAACTAAATCCGAATAAGTATGACTACCATAAATCTTCTATCAATTTGCACCTTCTTATTCTCTACACTGGCGTGTCAAGCACAAAAACAAGAATCCCACAGTGAAGAAAGAAATGCCCCAATTAGCTTCTTAAACTACGTGAATGGTGAGTATGTCGATATTCTTGCTACTACAGTAGAAAGAAGCGCGAATACTTACGAAATATCACTGCCCTACTATGAGTTTCCAATATCAAAAATTGATGTAGGAGAGGCTTGTATGTTCGCAGTGTCTAGAAATTTGTCTAGAGAATGGGAAGAAAAAGCGATTACAACCCCTAAGGGCGATTGTGATATAGAAGGTGATTATCTTCCTTCTTTTTATGTCACCTGCGAGGCTGCTCGTTTGATAACGAAGGATACCACAGCCTTGCTCAACAAGTTTGATCTCTACTCTTTTCTGATTAAGAAATCAGAATCTAGCTGGGCCATTCAATGAAACATCCGAAAGTGGCGGCTCTGATTATTACGATGTAAAAGAGAATAGCAATATTACAATCTATGAGTATAAGGAAGGGAAATGGAGAGAAGTTGGCCAAGATACAAACAGTGAAACTCCGAGAGTTTTCGGAGAAGCATATATGGAAAATTTGGTATATGAAAAGGCACAATCTTTTTAGCTTTGTAGAAATGCTAATATGAAACTATCCGCGATCACCCCAACGCTCGCAACAAAGCAGTCAGTCGCTCCTTTAACTCGCGGCGGTCCACGATGAAGTCCAGGAAGCCGTGCTCGAGCACAAACTCGGCGCTCTGGAAGCCTTTGGGCAGCTCCTGCCCGATGGTGTCGCGGATCACGCGCTGGCCGGCGAAACCGATCATGGCCCCTGGTTCAGCGATGTTGAAGTCGCCCAGCATCGCAAACGAGGCGGTGACGCCCCCCGTGGTGGGGTCGGTGAGCAGTGAGATGTAGGGAATGCCCGTTTCGTGTAGCAGCGCCAGCTTGGCCGAGGTCTTGGCCATCTGCATCAATGAGAACCCCGCTTCCATCATCCGCGCCCCGCCCGACTTCGAGATCATCAAAAAAGGCACCTTTTGCTTTATCGCGTAATCGATGGCGCGGGCAATCTTCTCGCCCACCACCGAGCCCATCGACCCGCCGATAAAGGCAAAGTCTATGCACCCCACCACCAGCGACCGTCCGTTCATCTTGCCGTGGGCCACCCGAACGGCGTCCTTGAGATCGGTTTTCTGCTGCGTGGCCTTCACCCGCGCCGGGTAGGACTTGGTGTCCACGAAGTTGAGCGGGTCCACCGACTGCATGCCCTTGTCGAGTTCGGTGAATTTGTTGTTATCGAAGAGCAACGCAAAGTACTCAGCCGAACCGATACGCACGTGGTAATTGTCTTCGGGTACCACGTAGCAATTGTTTTTTAGCTCACGGGTGTGGATGAGCTTGCCGTTGGGGGTCTTAAACCACAAGCCATCGGGTGACTCTTTCTTCTCCTCAGTGGGAGTTTGAATGCCTTTATCTTTGCGCTTAAACCAGGCCATGGACGGATATACAATTGGTTTGGTGCTCAAAATTACACTAATACCCGAACAGACGAACGGTTCAGGGCAATATTTATCCTCTTTCATGCCACGGGTGCGGAGGATACGCGTCGTGCCCAACAATTCTACAACCGTTCCTTAAAGATACATAGTGATGAAGCCAATAGCTCCACAGATTCCTGCCCCTGCTATAATTGTCCAGGAAATCCAATCTCTAAATTCGTTTTTTGCATGCCGGAGAAACAAAATATGTAGCAGTAAGTGAAGAACGAGAAAAATGTTAAATCCTACTATAAAACTTTGATCTCCTTCGCTGATCTTATAAACAAACCAATAGAACAAAGGCATATGAAGGAAAATGAACGCAATCATTCCTGCTTTGTCTTCTAACCAAGATAAGCCCGGAAATATTCGCCACTCCTTACATCTCACTGCGTCCATCTCGTGCATTAATATTAATGTTACACCTAAATAAAATAGGAGGTCTCTCATTACCCTATTCGGCAAAGATGTCCTGCACATCAATCTTAAGTCCTTTGATGATCCTGGACTTGACCATCCCTTCGCCCTCCACATCGTGAAACAGCGTGTAGCCGGATGATGTATGCTGGTATACTTCTACCAGCGAGTACTTAGGGTCCACAATCCAGTATTCAGGAACACCGGCTTTCTCGTATATTTTTTTCTTTTGTACTCTATTCCGGACCACCCAAGTTAAAACTTTTCCTTTAAGTACTTTGCCGTATGATTGTCGATGAGCTTGATCATCTCCTCGGGCCGACCCGTAAAGGTGATATACCCGCCCTGCTCGCCGCCTTCGGGCCCCAGGTCGATGATCCAGTCGGCGGTTTTGATCACCTCCATGTTGTGCTCGATGATCACCACGCTGTTGCCCTGCTCGATCAGGGCATTGATGGCGTCCAGCAGCTTGCGGATATCATGAAAGTGCAGTCCGGTAGTAGGCTCATCGAAGATAAACAGCAAGTGGTCGCTGTCGCCACGGCTTCCGTTGCCTTTGCCCAAGAACGAAGCGAGCTTCACCCGCTGGGCCTCGCCGCCGCTCAGCGAATTGGACGACTGCCCGAGCCGCACGTAGCCCAAGCCCACGTCCTGCAAGGGCTTCAGTTTGCCCGCCAGCGCCCGCTGGCTCTTAAAGAAGTCCACGCTGTCGTCCACCGTCATGTCCAGCACCTCGGCGATGTCGCGGTCTTGGAACTTCACTTCCAGAATCTCTTTCTTGAACCGCTTGCCCTTGCACACCTCGCAGGTAAGGCGAATGTCGGCCATAAACTGCATCTCGATGGTCACTTCGCCCTCGCCCTGGCAGTTCTCGCAGCGTCCGCCATCCACGTTGAACGAGAAGTAGGCCGGTTTGTAGCCCCGCTGTTTGGCCAAAGGCTGCTCCGAAAACAACTGCCGGATGTGGTCGTAGGCCTTCACGTAGGTCACCGGGTTGGAGCGCGACGATTTGCCAATGGGGTTCTGGTCCACAAACTCCACCCGGGTAATCTTGCGGGTGTCGCCCTCCAGTCGATCAAACTTACCGGTGGCCTCGTTCACGGTGCCGAAGATTTTGCCGAGTGCCGGGTACAGAATGCGCTTTACCAGCGTAGACTTGCCCGAGCCGCTCACGCCGGTCACCACGGTGAGCACGCCCAGCGGAATGGTCGCATCGATGTGCTTAAGGTTGTTCTCACGGGCACCCTTAATAACAAGCTCATGCTTGAAAGTGCGCCGTCGTTTCGGAATGGGAATGGAGTCGATTCCGCTCAGATAGCGAGCGGTGTGGGTGTTGGCGTGTCCGTTCTTCTTCTCCAGCTCCTGAATGTTGCCCTGAAACATCAGCTCCCCGCCGTGCGTACCGGCGTCGGGACCAATATCGATGATCTGGTCGGCGGCGCGCATCACGTCCTCTTCGTGCTCCACCACCACCACGGTGTTGCCCAGGTTGCGCAACGTTTCCAGCACCTCGATGAGGCGGGCGGTGTCGCGGGGGTGTAGGCCGATACTGGGTTCGTCCAGAATGTACATCGAGCCCACCAGGGCGCTGCCCAGCGAGGTGGCCAGCTTGATGCGCTGGTACTCGCCGCCCGACAGGGTGTTGGTGAGTCGGTTGAGCGTGAGGTAACCCAGTCCCACCTTTAGCAGGTAGTTCAGCCGACTATCAATTTCCTGTACGATGCGGTCGGCCACCCGCTGTTCGTGAGGTTTCAATTGTAATTCGTCGAAGAAGGTGAGTACCTGCTGCACGGGCCGCAGCACCAGGTCAGTGATGGCGGTGCCACTAATCTTTACGTAGCCAGCGTCTTTGCGCAGGCGGGTTCCCTGGCAGTCCGGGCAGGTGGTGCGCCCCCGGTAGCGCGACAACATCACCCGGTACTGAATCTTGTGGGTTCTGGACGATAGGTACTTAAAAAATGAATCTAGTCCCTTGAAGTGCTTATTGCCCGTCCACAGCAGTTGCTGCTCGGCTTCGGTGAGCTCCACGTAGGGCCGATGAATAGGAAAGTCGAACTTGATGCCGTGGCGCAGCAGCGGGTCCACCCACTTCTTCATGGAGTGACTGCGCCAGGGAGCCACCGCGCCTTCGTAGACTGACAGGCTTTTGTCAGGGATAACCAAATCAGGATCGATGCCTAGCACCCGGCCGAAGCCCTCGCAGGTGCGGCAGGCACCGAAGGGATTGTTGAAGCTGAACAGGTTCACGCTCGGCTCTTCGAACACAATGCCGTCTTTCTCGAACTTGTCAGAAAAGGGATAGATCTGAGAACCCTTCGGGGTAATCACCTCTACGTGGCAGGTGCCGTCGCCCTCAAAGAAAGCAGTTTGCACCGAGTCGGCCATCCGAAATTGCAGGTCTTCGTCGCCCGAGCGCACCGACGCCCGGTCCACCATAATTTGCACGGTCTGTTCTTCCAGTGCCGTATCATCTTTGAGTAGCTCCTCAATAAACAACACCTCATCGCCCACCTTGATCCGGGTGAATCCCTTCTGGAGCAGCACGTTGAGTTCGTCGGGCAGGGCGCGTCCTTCGGTGCGCTTGAGCGGACACAAAATCATCAGCTTGGTGCCTTCGGCTTGGCTGAAAATAAAGTCCACCACTCCGGTCACCGTGTCGCGCGTCACCGGCTCTCCGCTTACCGGAGAATAGGTGACGCCCACCCGGGCGAAAAGCAGTTTTAGATAATCATAAATTTCGGTAGAGGTGCCCACGGTCGAGCGGGGATTGCGGGTGTTCACCTTTTGCTCGATGGCAATGGCCGGTGAAACCCCTTTGATGTATTCCACTTCGGGTTTTTCCATGCGCCCCAGAAACTGCCGGGCGTAGGAGCTTAGGCTTTCCACGTACATACGCTGCCCTTCGGCAAAGAGCGTATCGAAGGCCAGCGACGATTTACCCGAACCCGACAGGCCGGTCACCACCACCAACTGGTTGCGGGGAATGGCCACGTCGAGGTTCTTCAGGTTGTTTACTTTGGCGCCCTTGATAATGATAAACTGCTTGGGATCAAGGGTATCCACGGCGGGTTGCGTAGTCAGACTCATAGGCGGGTAAAGGTACGAAAATCCGGGAGGACAGCTCCGGTTTTTTGTGAAGCATTAGGGTAACGCGTGCCGTATGAATTGGTTCCCTGATGGTTCGGTTGGGGCTTCAGCGAAGTGAGTAAGGCAAGGTAGTCTTGGTGCGCCCTGAGTATTGTATTGAAAGTTTCAGCGTAAAGCGTTATACTTGTAATTATGACTACCGTAGAACTAAAAACCCATGTCTATCAACAGATCGCGCATTTTGATGAGGCGCAACTAGAAAAGCTGCGTGAGCTGCTAGATAGAGAATTTTCTTTTGAAACCGAAGAACCTCTCCAAAAGCGCGTGGGTGGAAAACACAAGGGGCAATTTATTATTCATGATGGTTTTGACCGTATGCCTGATGAGTTCATGACTGCTTTTACCAATGGCTAGCCGGTGAATATACTCCTCGATACGCATGTCTTCATCTGGTGGAATGACGAACCAACCAAAATCACCAAAAAGGCGCGCCAACTCATAGAAGATCAGAGCAATGTCGTATATAAGTAGTAGAGTTTATTACGGTTAGTTTATTATGCGGCCCACCGCTGGCAGCGTAGATTGTGTAGTCCACAGGCAATGTTCATCATCCTGTCCCTGGCCTGCCATCCATGCAGCCTGATCTGATTACGGATAATTTTGACCCGCTTAATGCCAGCGATCGCATGCTCTACTTTCACCCGAATGCTGGCCATTAAGCCATTGCGTGTTTTCTGTGCCTGCGTTAGTTCACCCCCTTTGGGCTTCTTATCGGGAATAAATACTCTTACTCCTTCGGCTTCTATGCCTATAAAGCCCAGGTCTACCCAAAGGCAGTGTAGTTGATCAGGAAAGCGTAGTTCGGCTTGATCGTAAAGGGCTTTGTCGTGCTGGCTACCTTCACTACTTTCCCCTAGATAGAGTACTTGGCCTTCCAGATCAGTGATGAGTAAGTTTTTCAGAGTGTGGGTGCCTTTCTTGCCGCTGTAGTGTAGTTTTTGTACTTCATAGTCAGTTGATATGCCTACCCGCCGCTCAGTAACATCCATAAGCATGACCGTCTCTAGAGAGCCATACAAAAAGTAGTAGAGTCGCTCAGCACTACGTTTGGGCAACTTATCCATCCGACCAAGGGCCTCTTCCAGCAAAGGAGACAACTGTTTGACCCATTGACTTACCTTGCCCTGACTCATCTCAAATAGGGCGCCGTGGTAAGCTTGATTAGGATTTTCCTTCATGTAAGTGAGCATGAACAACAGCTTGTTGGCACTTCCCGGCAAACTGCTATCACTGCGTTCCTGATAACTTACTAGTTTGCGTGGATTACCTTGCAAGTCGTTGTGACGGTAGTAAGAATCGCACAAAGGTGTGAAAAGCTGAAGTAAAACCATGAATTCTTTTGGGCTAAGACCAGTCAAAGCGTTACATTGAGCTGGGCTGGCCGATATACTGTCTATAGTTCTCATAACATATTGACAGCAGCCAGCCCGTTTTCATTCCCCTAGAAAATCAACCGTAATATCCTTTAGTCAGTCAAAATTAATTACAAAACGTCATTCCAGAATTTTACGTAGCGCCCGGCGCCCGGCGCCCGGCGAAGCGAAGAAAAATATCTGGAATCTCCCGCTACGAAGACGGGAAGCAGCTCGTTTTAGGCATGCTTTCGTCGCTGTAGCAGGAGATTCCGGGTCTCGCCGGGCGCCGGGCGCTACGCTCGCTCCAGACCGCGTCCACGGTGGATGACGT
The DNA here is from genome assembly GCA_963761785.1 of uncultured Cytophagales bacterium. Lineage (GTDB taxonomy): Bacteria > Bacteroidota > Bacteroidia > Cytophagales > Cyclobacteriaceae > Tunicatimonas. Next base: position 994,099 of record CAVXII010000004.1, on the reverse strand, counting down.
TCAAAATTGTAAATAATTCTGATTAGGTACTTATTTCCGCAGTAGTGATCTGGGAGATGACCGTTAAGTCAACGCTGGGGCAAACTGGAATCTCCAGATGATCCGCTTGCGATCGCTGTTCAGGAAGGTTTTATTCCTTTACCCATCACGTGGAAACATGCGCTCACATTGAAGACGTTAGAAAACCATCATAGCGACCCATTTGATCGGCTGTTAATTGCTCAAGCCAAGCATGAAGGGTTCACATTGCTTACCCACGATAGAACGGTGATGAGATACTCTGACTTTGAGTACATTAAAGCATAACTTCTTAAATCAATAAAGGTACGCTCAAAATCAACGACGACTCGTCACGCCCCGCTGTTCGCACATATCCAACAGCACGCATTCGGAACAGCGCGGAGTGGTGCCGCGGCACACGTGCTTGCCGTAGGGCACCAGCAGCCGGTTGATCTCTACCCAGTATTTCTTAGGAAGCTTTTGCTTCAAAGCTCCCATTGTTTTCTCGGGCGTTTTGGCCGTCACGTAGCCCCATCGGTTGGTCACGCAGTGCACATGGATGTCCACTCCGATGTAGGGCCGGCCCAACGCGATGCCTAGCGCCAGACTGGCGCACTTAGGGCCTACGCCCTTGAACGAAGTGAGCACGTCGAAGTCGCCCGGCAGATTGCCCTGGTACGTATCGGCCACGGTGGTGGCGATGGCGTGAATTTGATAGGACTTGGCTTCGTGGTAGGTACTGTTGAAGATGGCGGCGTCTATCTGAACCGGGGTTAGCTTTCGCAACGCTTCCGGAGTGCGGGCCACATCGAACAGCTGGAGGGCGGTGGGCACGGTGACTTCGTCGTAGGTACGGATGGAAATGATGCAGGCGATCAACTGCTCGAACAGGCTGGTGTAGCCCTGATCGTATAGGTCAAACAGCGCTGCTTTGGGCAGGGCCATCACCACCGGACGAAGGCGGTGCACCGCTTCATGAATGTCAAAGGGAACGGGAGGAGCCATGCTCAAAGAATCGTTTTCAAAACGAAATGTTTTGTATTTCCCTCCCGGTTGCAGGGCAGCGCTAGGATGTCTACTTTTGATGACCACTCTGTTTCCTATGAACGCCTACGCACTATCCCGCCACGGCTCCGCCGCCGTCCTGCAAGCCCAAGACATTCCTGAACCCCAACCCGGCCGCGGCGAGGTGCGCGTGCGGGTGCAGCATTTAGGAATCAACTTCGCTGAAATCCTGTCGCGCCGCGGGCAGTACGGCTGGGCTCCGAAGCTGCCCTATACGCTAGGCATGGAAGCTTACGGACATATTGATGCCGTGGGCGCCGGAGTGGACCGACATATTGGTGAGACGGTAATCGCCGGAGGACAGTACGGCAGCTACGCCGAGCAGATGGTGGTTCCGGCCTACATGGCGCTGCCGCCCCTGTCGCACTTCACTCCTGAAGAAAACGCGGCCTTTCTGGTGAACTACATGACCGCTTGGGTGGGTCTGATGAAACTGGCGCGTTTGCAGTTGACCGACGTGGTGCTGATCAACGCCGCCGCGGGAGGAGTAGGCACGGCCGCCGTGCAATTGGCTAAAGCGAAAGGATGCACCGTGTTCGGTACGGCCAGTCATCCTGATAAGCTAGCGCTCCTGGACCGGTTGGGCGTAAACCACTCCATCAACTACCAGACGCACGACTTTGAGCAAGTGGTGCGGGAGACGCTGAACGGGGGCGGATTGGATGTGGTGCTGGAGCTGGTAGGCGGCGAAACCTTTCGGAAGAGCCAGGCGCTGCTCAACCCCTTCGGGCGGCTGGTGATTGCGGGCATGGCCGGGCTGAAGTGGAACAAACGCAACCCGCTGACCTGGCCCACGATGCTGCGTAACCTCCCGTTGATCAACCCCTTGCAAATGGCGCAGCGTTCGTACGGGATGATGGCTACGCACATTGGCTACCTCATTAAAAATCCGGAGGTAGTGCAAGCCGAGTGGACCGCGTTATCCAATTACACGCGTGAGCATAATATCCGCCCGGTGGTTTCGGCTATCTTCTCCTTCGACGAGCTACCGCATGCGCATCACTTCGTGGAGTCGCGACAGAGCTATGGTAAAGTAGTTGTCTCGTTAAAGTGATCGTTTGCGGTTACTGCCACCGTTCTCAACCAGGTAGTGCTCCTCTAAAAATATTTTGGGGAACAAACGACTTAGATAGCGAGCCCAGCAGCTGCCACAACGACAAGATACTGCTTTTCGAAATGTCGTAAGGCTGGTACAATGCATGGTTATCAGAGTAGAGCGTCACCTGCTGCGCATCTTGGTGCTTGAGCACCCGTTTGATGACACGCCCGTCGGTGGTGACTACCACGTGCGGCTCGCCCCACTTGATCAGTTGCGTGTCTTCCACCTCTTTAATAATCACAAAGGCCCCCGGAGCTACCGTAGGATACATACTGTCACCTTCTACACTGATCATGAACAGGTGCGGTTCGGTGAAGGTCGGGATAGAAAAGGAGATAGCAGCGTCAGTTGTTCGTTGGTCGGCGTGGAGATCAAGAAAACCAGCCTGCGCGTGTATCGGAATGTAGGTGATATTGCCTTCCTTTCCCGGACCGACGGAAGAAGGCGTACGCGCATCAGGGGGGACATCCGTCGAGGGGGAACGGTCATAAGACAGCAATGCTTCGGGAGATACTCCGAATACGTTAGCTAGTTCGTATAAGCGCTCCACGGTGAGTTGGATGATGCCACGCTCCAGCTTACTGTAGGTGGTTGTTTGGATGCCCAACGCTTGTGCTACCACCTCCTGACTCAGTGATTGTTCGCGTCGGATTTTCCGCAAAAGGATCGGGGCTTGCTTCATAACGGGGCTATTGATTCTAGGAGTGAAATTACGAAATATGTCGCGATAAGAAAAATGAAATTAAATATTGATCCGCTCCGCAGTTGGTTTGTCCCCTAATAAATACTATTATTGTCTTAATATTACTATACAGCCGTCTTTAGACTAAGTTTTGAGTAAATGACGCCGCTTTTTACGCACTAAATTGTTACTAAAAATTAACATCTACCATGAATTCCCCGGAGATTAAACCACAAACTACCAAGGAATTAGCCCATACCTACGGAGTGAGTAGTCGCACTATGGCTAAATGGATAGCTCCCTTTCAGGAACGGATTGGCCCACGCATGGGACATATATATACCCCTAAACAAGTAAGTATTATCTACGAAGTACTTGGCTTACCAAGCGGTGAAGACACTGGAGGGAAACAAGGTTGAGCAAAAATGTCAAAATAAGACATATTTTTACAAAATACAGCTTTTTTAAGAAAGTGGGTAGATTCTTTTCAGTACCGTTGTTGTATGGAAAATCCGGAACTGATTACACTATTAAATACCTTTCTACTGAGTGTAGTAAGCATGGCCTCGCTGTTGATCGGCTTCTTTTTAAAAGACCTGTATCAAGATTATAAAAGACAGGTAGAAAAAGTAAATGCCTTGCATCGTGAACTGGATAGCCACAACAAGCTCTTCGACGAACTGCTACAAATCACGCAGCAACGGATAGAGCGACTACACGAACGTATCAACCGATTAGACGAACGGCATTGGTCCTGATTGGCGGAGTAGGTTGCCACTAACTAAAGATCACTCTTGTAGATGTGTTTCCATTTTCTGGCGAATCGGCGCAGGAATTGGTTTCGATTTTTTGGTGCTGTAGTCAAAGTGCACCAGCACAGAACGCCCCTGAGCACATAGTTGGTCCCCTTGGTATATCTTTTGGCCTACCCGAAACGAACTATTGCCAATCTCTTCCACGTAGGTTTCTACGCGCACTTCCTGTCCATACACGATTTCGCGACGAAACTCAACTTCAATCTTCGCGATAATCAAACACCAATTTTGGGGATCTAGATCCGGAACGAACCACCGGAACACCGGAGTACGCGCCTGCTCTAACCAAGTGGGCACCACGGTGTTGTTGATATGGCCCAGGGCATCGGTCTCGGCGAAACGGGGAACGATATTTTCGGTAAACATTCAGTCGGAGGGTAAGTCAGTACGCAACCAATAACGCAAGAACGGGGCAAGAGTTAAACCTACGGTGAATTTACCTATATTACCCCTTCGGTAGGAGACGTCAAACCATAAATCAGCTCATGTTCAGGCGCAACCTATTGCTTAGCAACTAGGTTTAACGCATCATTACCCGAAACAATTACCGATTGATAGAGCGACTGAAAAGTTATTGGGCTACTTTTAAGAAAACCCTAGCCGCAAAAATTATTGGCGACGTGGTCAACGGCTTCATTGATGACAATGTGTTGCTTTACGCGGCCTCTATTGCCTTTTACGCCATCTTTTCGCTGCCCGCCGTGCTGATTTTGATGGTTTTTGTCGGTAGCGTCTTCTACGGCGAAAAAGCCGTGCAGGGGCAACTCTACGACCAAATCGCCATCCACGTGGGGCCCAACATTGCGTTGCAGATAGAAAATATCCTCAAGAACGTGAAGATCGGTGACGCTGGAACCATTGCCAAGACCATCGGCATTGCCACCCTGCTGTTCAGTGCCACCACCGTGTTTGTGAACATCCAACTGGCACTGAATGAGATCTGGGGCGTGCGCGCCAAACCCAAGAAGGGGTGGCTAAAACTTATTGTGGATCGGCTTTTCTCCTTCGCGGTGGTGGGCAGTTTGGGATTGATTTTGCTCGCTTCCCTTTTGGTGGATACGATCCTTACCGTATCCGAACGTTTCCTGGTCCGGTTCTTCTCCGATTATACCGTCTATCTGCTACAAATGGCCAGTTTCGTGCTGCTAATTGCCCTGTTGACCACGGTCTTCACTATTGTGTTCAAGGTGTTGCCCGACGCCAGAATTCGCTGGCGCGACGTGTGGGTGGGCGCCCTGGTGACAACCATTCTGTTTGTGCTTGGCAAAGAACTCATCGGCTTGTACCTGCGCAGCAGCACTCTTTCGTCGGCCTACGGGGCGGCTGGATCACTGGTGCTGTTGCTGATTTGGATTTATTATTCGTCGGTGATCTTTCTGTTGGGAGCGGTGTTCACTAAAATCTACTCGCAGCGGGTGGGCCGCGCCATACGTCCCAAGAAGAATGCCGTCCGGGTTATTAAAAAAGAGATTGAGCGGGATGATAAATCCATCAAACGGGTGCCGAAAACCTAGAATACAAATAGTATCGAGGGGCGAAACTTTCTGCCGACAGCGCGTGTATACGAGAAAAAACATCCTAACATACGCTACGAGCACCGTACTATACTATCCTACGCAAGATTTGCCGTCTTTTAGTTCGTGGTTCTGTATACCATGGGCCTGACGCTTCATTTAGGTTTTCGCGAACATCGCGCGGGGTGCAAGCGGCAACTGAAAGCCTTGCCTCCCGAAGCTACTCCCGCCGATTTTTCTAAGGCCGCGTAGCGGCAAACCGTTAGCACCTTCTGGGTGGCAGGGCCGCTTGCCGCCCGTTTTTTCGCCGTCCGGTTTTTTATTAGCTTTGTCGCGGCTCACCCAACCTGCTTTGTCATGTATACCGGATTGCTTCACGCTCACTCAGGATTGCGCTACATCGTTATCGCGCTGCTGCTTGTTGCCATTGTGCAGGCCTTCATCGGCTGGTTTGGCACCGACAAGCATTTCACCGAAGGCAACCGAAAAATAGCCTTGTTTGCGCTCATTTCCGTTCACCTCCAGCTAATCATCGGCCTTGTTCTTTACTTTATCAGTCCGGTAGTAGAAAACGCCCTATCCGACATGAGCGTGGCCATGCAGGATCCCGTGCTTCGTTTTTGGGCCGTGGAGCACATCAGCACCATGATTATTGGTATCGTGCTCATCACCATTGGATATTCCACCGCCAAGCGGGCCGTTACCGACAAGGCAAAGTTTACTCGAATCGCGCTCTTTTATCTGATCGGATTTGTGCTGATCGTCAGCACCATTCCTTGGCCCTGGAGCCGCGTAGCCCGGGGGTGGTTTTGAGATGGTCCACAGTTAATAGTCAACAGTCCACAGCCACTGCGGTCTATCAACTACGGACCGTGGACTCTAGTACAGCCACTTACTAAAACCTACCAACGGCTTAGGATAGTCTTCGCCGATCACCACTCCGAAAGATTCCAGTTCTTCTTCGGGTATTTCGGTAGGGTAGTGCACCCGCTTGCCTTCCACGTGGACTAGTTCCGGAATCCAATGGCGCACGTACTCGCCCTGTGGGTCATAGCGCTGTGCCTGACTCATGATATTGAAATAGCGGTTCTCGCGCGGATCATTGCCCACTCCGGCCACGTAGTTCCAGTTGCACCAGTTGCTGCACACATCGTAGTCAATGAGCTTGCTCTCGAAATACGATGCTCCCCAGGTCCAGTTTATCTTTAGGTCCTTCACCAGGAAACTAGCCACGTTCTGCCTTCCCCGGTTCGACATGAAGCCCGAGGCATTGATCTCTCGCATATTAGCATCGATAAAGGGCACTCCGGTAGCGCCATTTTTCCATTTCTCGAAGGCACCGAAGTCATCTCGGAGGTAAGGATTCTCTTCTTTGATACCCTCTACTCGGAAAATGCGACGGCCGTACTTCTTAGCGACGAATCGAAAGTAGTCTCGCCACAGTAGTTCAAAAATTAGCCAATAGGTAGACTTGTTCTTCGTCCGCTCTGCTTCATAGGCCTGAACCTGCTGATGAACCACCCGCGGCGATAGCGAACCGTCGGCCAACCAAGCAGAAAATTTGGTAGAATAGTTAGCCCCCAGCAAACCGTTGCGGGTCTCTTTGTAGGTAGCCAAGGCGTCCGTATCCCAGAGGTAAGCACGCAAGCGGAGTGCCCCTTCCGTTTCCCCACCCCGGTAGTCAAGTACCCCTCGGCGGTCAAAAACCGGATCATCTAACCCCAAATCATCCAGGGTGGGAATGTTACCAGCACATACGTCCGGTAATGCATTGAGTTGCTCGGGGGCGGGCACCACCGGTCGCACCTCTACCGAACGTTCGGCTTCCTTGCGAAACTGCGTAAAGATATCCGGTACGTTCTTGATGGGCCACGGAATGTCATCAATGTGCAGCAGGGTAGACTGCCATATTAAATTCAGTTCAACTCCTTCGGCGTTCAGCGATTTTTCTAACGATGCTTCCACTACGTTCTCATCGTGCGTAGCTTCCTTGCTGGCGAACACCGCAGTGGCTCCGGTTTCCCGAGCCAACTGCGCGATCACGTTTTCCGTGACGCCCTGCCGAACGATCAGGTCAGCTCCCCGCTGGCGTAAGTTCTTACGCAGGTCAGCGACCGATTCTAGCAGAAACTGCGCCCGGTGCGCCCCGGTTTTGCATTCGCCAATTTCGGTCTCGGTGAACTGCCGGGGATCAAAGCAGTAGACGGAGTATACGGTCTCTGACTTCTGAATTGCTTCATGTAGCGTTACGTTATCGAGTAGCCTCAGATCGTTTCTAAACCAGACAATAGCGGATTGGTGCATGGCGAATTGTTTAACTTTCTGCAATTTTTGGTAGACATAAAACCCAAGCGCGATCAGAAGGTTTTGGGTGTACCTTTTTAGCAATTTTTCAAGAATAACCTTGTTCAATTATTCGTACATTGGTAGCCTCACCAACCGAAACAGCCATGAATTTTTGGGGATTTCTTCGTAAGAATACCAGCGAGTCAGAGAAAAACTACTTAAAGCAACTCTTCTCAATCGCTTCAGCCGATGGGCACCTCGATGCTGCCGAAATGGATTATATTGTTTCTATTGGCAAGCAGCTCAATTTTTCGGAAGAAGAAATCGATGCCTTGCAAAACTGTACAGATGTTACTCGGCAAGCGCTACGGCTACCCGATCACGAAGAGGGTCGGTTCTTTATGTTGTTCTCGCTTATCAATCTTATTTTGGCCGACAATGAGGTGCATCCGCAGGAGATGAAAATCACCGAAAGTATTGTAATGCGCCTGGGCTATGCCCCGGACACCGTGCATGCCATCATCAACACCATCCAGTACAACCAAGCCAATGGCGTCTCATCGGAAGATACGTATCAGCACCTGAAGCGCTACTTGGCTTAACTGAAAAAAGGCTGACTTTTGATCAATCTTTGCCTCTTCGTCGCAGTTCCTTTCCAATCATCTCTAACTCCCGGCTGCTTTGTCCGGCCACCGAAGTGTTTTCCTCCGCCCGCCGAAACAGGTAGGGCATTACCTTTTTCACCGGACCATAGGGCACGTACTTGGCCACATTGTAGTCTGCCGCCGCCAGATTGAACGAAATGTGGTCGCTCATGCCGTACAACTGCGCGAAGTGCACCCGAGAGTCATTGGGCGACAAACCATGCTTTTCCATAAGCAGCGTTAGATACTGATTGCTGTAGGCATTGTGCGAGCCACATACCACTGAGATGCGTTGCTTGTTATTGATGCAGTAGCGCAAAGCTGTGTTGTAATCAGCATCGGTAGCTTCTTTGTTTGGTTGAATCGGATCAGGATAGCCCTGTTCTTCGGCCCGCTCTCGTTCCTTCTCCATGTATGCTCCCCGCACCAGTTTAGCTCCCAGAAAGTAGCTATGGGTAGCCGCCCGTTGAAAGGCCTTTTTCAAATTAGCCAGCATCTCGTGCCGGTAGAGCTGATACGTGTTGTACACCACCACCCGCTCCTGGTTGTAGGTTTGCATCATCTCGTCGGCCAGCACGTCGATAGCATCCTGAATCCAGCTTTCTTCGCCGTCGATCAAGATTCGAGTGTTCGCCTCCGCTGCCGCGCGGCACAAACGATCCACGCGCTGCCGGGCGCGTTCGTAGGACGCCTGTTCGGAGGAGGTTAGCGATTGCCCGGCTTGAATTTTAGCGAGCAGTCGAACGGAGGCTACGCCGCTCACCTTGAACACGCAGAAGGGGAGATTATTTGCCGAACGAGCGGCCTCAATGGTGCGCAAGATCTCGTCGGTGGCTTGACCAAACCCCTTCTCGCTTTTCTCACCCTCTACACTGTAGTCAAGAATAGTCTTCACCCCGTACTGCGCCAGTCGGCTGATCGTAGGGGCGCAGTCGCGAATGGTTTCTCCGCCGCAAAACTGCTCGAAGATCGTGACCTTGAGCGCACCCCGGATAGGCAATTTCATTTTCAGCGCAAATTTCACCAACTTTGTGCCTAGGTCGGTGAGCCAGGACGTGCTAATTGCTTTAAACAACCAGTACGACCGCCGCAAATCTTGATCGGATTTGTACGAAAAAGCCACTTCCGTGCTGTCAAACGACACTTGGGCGGGCAGGGTAGGGTTCGAGTTCATAGACAACATTTCAATACGGAAATTAGCGAATAAAAGCTTACTTTATAAACTATATTTATTAAATAACCATTCAACTACCAACTACTGTTTACACGTATGAAACTTACTCTCACCAGCACCCAGGATTGGAATATTGGTCAGCAACACCCCCTGGTGATTGCGGGCCCCTGTAGCGCCGAAACCGAAGAGCAACTTTACGAAACTGTGAAGGCCATTCAGGCACAGGGCATCTCTTTGATGCGTGCCGGAGTGTGGAAACCCCGCACCCGTCCTAACACCTTTGAGGGAATGGGACAGGAAGCGCTCGCCTGGATTCAGCGCATCAAGAAAGAACTCAACGTGCAGTTTGCCGTAGAGGTGGCCAACGCCATGCACGTGCAAGAGGCAATCCACTACGACGTGGATGTGCTGTGGATCGGAGCGCGCAGCACAGTGAGCCCCTTTATTGTACAAGAAATTGCCGACGCGCTTAAGGGTTGCGATGTGCCAGTGTTGGTTAAAAACCCGATTAACCCCGACTTGGCCCTGTGGATGGGCGCTTTGGAGCGCCTGAATCAGGCCGGAGTTACTAAATTGGGAGCTATCCACCGCGGTTTCTCTACTTATCAGCAGACGCGCTATCGCAATATACCCACCTGGCAGTTGCCCATTGAACTCAAGCGACAGTTGCCCGAGCTACCCATTATCTGCGATCCGAGCCATATTGCCGGTAAGCGGGAGATGATCGCCGAAATATCGCAGGTGGCGATGGATTTAAACTTCGATGGTCTGATTATCGAGACGCACCGTGACCCGGAGAATGCATGGAGCGATGCCCGACAGCAGGTAACTCCGGCGGTGCTGGGCGAATTACTCAAGAACCTGAAGGTCAGAAGAGCCTCTTCAGAAGATGTTGACTATATTTCGCATCTTGAAGACCTGCGCACCCAAATCGACCACGCCGACCGTGAACTGGTTGAATTGCTTTCGCAACGTATGGATCTGGTGGGGCAGATCGGTGCTTGGAAGAAGAAAAACAACGTGGCGGCCTTCCAGCTCAACCGCTGGAACGACGTGTTCGAAACCCGTAAAGAATGGGGTAAGGACGCTCGTCTACGCGAAAAATTTGTCGTTGACCTGTTCAACCTAATGCACGTGGAGTCGATTAAAAAGCAGACTGAGGTGATGGACAAGCTACAAGACGAGGCCCAAACCGATTCAGGATTGCGAATTCTGTCGTAACCTTACGCTTCTAAAGAAATTCCTGATTAGGGTGGTGCTAGCACGCGTTGCCCAGCGTCCCGAGTGTCGGTCACTGAGGTCGATGCTTCGATAAATGTCTAAGAAATATTTCAAAAGCAGATAAATTAATTCTGCTACTGCCGCTTATGCCCGACAATATTACCGTCGCTGATCATCTGGCCGAGGCGCTGGCTGCTTTGCTCAAGAACCACTCGTTTAGTCAACTGGGGGTGGTGGTGGACGAAAACACTGAGCGTGCTTGTTACCCACTGATTCAGCCTCTGCTACCGGCGCACACCGTGTGTCGCATCAGGAGCGGCGAGCGCCATAAGAACCTAACAACCTGCACCCAGCTGTGGGAGTGGATGACAGAAGGTTGCTTCGATCGGCAGGCGCTGGTGATCAACCTGGGAGGAGGGGTAATCGGCGACATGGGCGGTTTCTGCGCGGCCACCTACAAACGGGGTATCCGCTTCGTGAATCTGCCCACCACTTTGCTGTCGCAGGTCGATGCCTCGGTGGGGGGAAAATTAGGCATTGATTTTCAGGGCTATAAAAATCACATTGGACTGTTTCAAGACCCACTACAGGTAATTATCCATCCTAAATTCTTAGGAACCTTGCCTTCTGCCGAACTTCGCTCGGGCTTCGCTGAGGTGATCAAGCACTGCCTGATCGCCGACGCTGGTTATTGGCCAGTGGTGCGCCACACCCCGATGGCAGAGCAAGACTGGCCCGCGGTGATTGCCCATTCAGTTGTGCTCAAGTCTGATGTGGTAATGCAGGATTTTCGAGAGGGTGGAGTGCGCAAGACTCTGAACTTTGGGCATACGATCGGCCACGCGGTGGAAAGTTACTATCTGGATACCGACCAGCACCTGCTGCATGGCGAGGCGGTGGCGTTGGGTATGGTGGCCGAGACTTACCTGTCGCAGAAGTATACTGGGCTATCTAATAACCAAGTGCACGAAATCGTCGACCTTCTGTTGGCAACCTACGGACACCGCCCCGTGCCCGACGCGGCAATTGCCCCCATCGTGGCTCTGGCCCAGCAGGATAAGAAAAATGACCAATCGCGTATTCAGTGCACCCTTCTCGAGAAGATTGGTGCGGCCACCTTTGATGTGCCTATTACCTCGGAAGATATTCGGGAGGCAATAGACTATTATAACCGGGTGAGTAGCACTTTTTAAGGCAACATCTCGGGATGTAGGTTGCTACTTTCGTCGCTAGCTTTTAGCTAATCTTCCTTTGTTTTCTTCCGATACCGTCTAACTCATGCGCGAACGCATCGGCTAGGTCTTTCACGTGCTCTGAGCCGTCTTCCCAGGCACTTTCCACGTCATAAAGCACATCGTGGGCCGCTTCATTGATGCGGTGGCGAATCTGCTTACCGCTGTTGGGGGCTAGCAGCAGTCCGCTTAGTGCTCCGGTGGTGGCTCCTGCGAGAAAAGCCAGCGCGGTTTTATCAAAAGTATCCATGAGGTAACTCGTTTGTCAGCCAGAAAAATGCTCCTGCAATCTACTGAAAATTAAGAAAACGTGCCCGTGCTTCGGCACAAAGCGTAGCAGTACGCAAAGTATTGAGTCTCATCTCTAAATCCATTTAAATTAGAAAAGTAACGCTGCGAATCACTTTTCCAGCACTATAAACTTATATTAAGTACGTAATACTTATTTTAAGCAAACATTTTGCTACTATTGCTTTTTCTACCCATTATCTACCACTAACTAAGCAATAATGATCCAACCAAACCACTATCATACCCTTCTGGAAAGCCCTCTGCTCTTGCCCTTCTACGGGGATACCGTCTCGGCGGGCTTTCCCTCTCCGGCCACCGACCATGAAGAACAGTCTATTGACTTAAACAAAGAACTTATTCCTCATCCGAGTAGCACCTTTCTGGTGCGGGCTTCGGGCAACTCTATGATCGGAGCCGGTATCTTTGATGGTGATCTGCTGGTGGTGGACCGCAGTGTGACTGCGCAGGATGGACACGTAGTGATCGCCGTGGTGTACGGTGAGTTGACCGTGAAGCGCTTGCGGATTGGGGATGGTAAATCCACGCCGGGCAAGCGGATGGTTCTGGCGGCCGAGAACCCGGACTATCCTGATATCTACTTGTCGGAGACCGAAGACAGCTTCATCTGGGGAGTGGTGCGCCACGCAGTGAGAGACCTGCTCAAGAAGTCATGATTGGCTTACTCAATTCTAACAATTTCTACGTGTCTTGCGAGCGTACCTTTGATCCGAAGCTAGAACGGCAGCCAGTGGTGGTGCTCAGCAACGGGGACGGCTGCGTGGTGGCGCGCAGTGACGAGGCCAAGGCCATCGGCATCCCGATGGGAACGCCCTTCTTCCAGATCAGGCACCTGGTGAAGCACGAGAACGTGCAGGTGTTCTCCTCCAACTACGCTTTGTACGGTGACCTGTCTCGCCGAATCGTCAGCCTGATCCGTACGCAGGTTCCCGAAGTAGAAGTCTACTCCATTGACGAGCAGTTCCTGGACTTATCAGGGCAGTCAGCGGGTGAATTGCATCCCTGGGGTCAAGGCTTAAGAGGCCAGATCAGGCAGTGCACCGGTATTCCGACGAGTCTGGGGATTGCCAGCACCAAGACGCTGGCCAAGGTGGCCAACCGCATTGCCAAAAAGTCGCTGGTGCATCAGGGCGTATACGTGCTGGACCGGGAGCGCATCATCACCGAGTTTCTGTCACTTACCCCAGTTTCGGACCTGTGGGGAGTGGGCAGACAGTACGCCGCCAAGCTAGCGACCTTCGGCATCCGCACGGCCCTGGATTTGTACGATTGCAAGGAGGCATTTGTCAGGAAGCACATGACGGTAGTAGGTCTGCGCTTGTGGCACGAGTTGCACGGGGTGCCGTGTCTGCCGCTGGAAATGACGAGTAAGCCCAAGAAGAACATCTGCACGAGTCGCACCTTTGGTTGCCCTCAGACCGAGCTATCGGCCATCAAGGAGGCGGTGGCTACGCACGCGGCGGCCTGCGCGGAGAAGCTGCGCCAGGAGGGCAGCGTGGCCAATTACGTGCAGGTATTCATTGCTACCTCCCGCCACCGACCCGAAAAGCAGCACAACGCTAGTTTCACCTGGACGCTACCGGTGGCCAGTAGCGACAGCCGGGCGCTGGTTCGTCATGCTTTCTTAGCGCTGGACAAGGTTTTCCGAGTGGGGCTGAAGTACAACAAATGCGGGGTGGTGGTTTCTGGTTTGGTGCCCGAAAACGCCCGACAGTTGGGCTTGTTTGAAGATAGAGGTGCCTCAGTATTGCCCGAGCCGGCGGCTGCTTCGACGATGAAGGCTTCCCCGAAGGTGAACCTTCCGCTTATGGAAGTCGTAGACGCGATTAATCAGCGGCACGGCCGGGGAACGGTGCGGCTGGGGGCGATGATAAGCACGGCAGAGACGCAGGGCTGGCAAATGCGGCAGGAGTATCTGTCTCCGCGCTACACCACCTGCTTCCAGGAGATTCCGGTGGTGCGCTGTGGGTAAAGGAATTAGTAATATTATTAAGCATTTTTACTGAATTAGGCACTGAGCCAGTACGATGCGGAAGCGCAAACGCCCGCTATCGCAACACGTGCCCTCTTGGCGCTTCGGTAACTTCATTAGTGTCCCTTCGCGTCAGTTATCGATGCCACCGCTTCCACCAGGGGCGGTCGTCCTCTTCCATCTCGTAGTAGCCATAGCCGTACTTCTCGTACGAGTAGCCTCGTGCTGTCGCTGCATCCATACCATTAAAGATCACTGCCAGCTTGCTTAGGCCTTGCGACTGCCGGATTCGATTCAGGGTATTGGCGAACGCTTTGCGCGAGAAGTCAGCGCGGAAGACATACAATGGTAGGTCTACCTTCTTCATCACCAGCGCCCCATCGGTGACCAGCCCCACGGGGGGAGTGTCAATAATCACCACGTCGTAGAGCTCCTTTAGGTCGCTGAGTAGTGCGTCGAAAGGAGCGCTGGCAATTAGTTCGGCCGGATTGGGCGGTAGTGAACCCGCCGGAATGTAGTGCAAGTTCTTGATGTCAGTTGTCACTAAGCATTCTTCCAGCGGATATTCGCCAATCAATACGTTGCTCACGCCCCGGTTGGTGTTGGTATCGCCGAAGGCCAGATGCACTTTAGGCTTGCGCAGGTCCACATCGATGAGCACTACCTTCTTGTCCGACAGGGCAATTACGTTGCCGAGGTTGGTCGCCACAAACGTTTTGCCCTCCGTTCCCACCGTAGAGGTCACTGAGATTACCCGCTGTTCTTGCTGTGCGCCCACGAACTGCATGTTGGTGCGCACCGTGCGAAAGGCCTCGCTGATGGCTGACTTGGGCGAGTCGCGCACCACCAGGGTACTGCCCCGCGAGCGCACCCGCCGGTAGTACGGAATGGTGCCTAAGATAGGAGCAGTGATGTAACGTTCCAGTTCTGTCTGGCTGCTGATCTTGTCGTTTACCACGTAGCTCACCGCCACGAACAGCAGACACAGCACCAAACCTGACACCATACCGGCCCCCAGCACCATAAATCGTTCGGGAGCAATGGGTGCACCGGGCAGCGTGGCGGGCAGCAGCACCACAAAGTCGGTAACCGTGCCTGCTCTGGCAATTTCCAGTTCATTCTTGGTTTGCATCAGCGACAGGTACACCTGCTCGTAGAGATTGAAGTAGCGCTGGTTCTTGTCGTACTGCGTGCCCTGGGCGGGCAACTGCACAAACTTCTGTTCTACCGTAGCTTTGGTGCGGTCCACCTCCCGAATGGCTTCAGCCAGTTGGTCGCGATAGGCGGCGAGTAGTTGGGTGATATCTCTCTTGAGCAACGCTACCTTCTGATCCTTCAGCTTTAGCGCGTGCGACGACTCTTTGTAAGACTGCATCAGTAGCGACCGCTCATTGAGCAATTGGTTGAGCTGCTCCACGTAAGTGTTCAGGTCTTCCGGGTAGTCGGTGAAAGCGGCCGGTCCGGTGTAGATGAGTTCTTCGTTCTTCACCTGCTCCGACAGCTCGGCTACTGCTTGCTGGGTTTGGCGGAGTGAGAGCTTGCGTAACTCTAGTTCCTTCAACTGGGCGATGGCTTCGCCAATGGCCGACGGCAGGTCGTTGGTTTTGTTGTCAATGGTGAAGTTCTCAAAGTAGCTCTCGTAGGTCGATAGCCGCTGCTCAATGCTGCTCAGTTGCTCGTCCAGAAAGGTGATCTTCTGCTGGGTGGCCAGGTTCTTCTGCTCCTGCGAATACTCCAGGTACACCGAGTCGATCAGGTGCACCAAGTCGCGTACCTTCTTCTGGTTGTAGCCCTCGAAGCCGATTCGAATGGTCTTAGCGTTGAAGTTCACCGGCTCCACCCGCATGTTGCTGCTCAGGTAACTCACCAGGGCCTGGTCGCTGTTCACCGTGAAGTAGTAAGCCCCCTCGTTGCTACCCGTTGCGTAGTTGTCATTAAGGCGCACCACAAAGCGGTAGTTGGGGGTTTCTACGGTTTCACCGAAGCGATAAGCACGGGTTTGCACTTCGCCACCATCCTCGGTATAGGCCATTACGTACTGGTCGCGGTTGATGATCTCCAGGTCGATGGGGCGGTCGTAGAAGGCGGGGTTCTTAATAGTGTACTCCACCCGGAAGGGCGAATTCTCGTAGCGCTCCTGAAACAGCACCCGTCCGTAGGCGTAGTAGCTCACATTGAGGTTGGCCACGTCGACCACCTTGCCGAAGAACAGGTTTGACTTAAGCAACTCTATCTCGCCGGCCAGATCATCGAGCCCCTGCGACACGGTATTAAGGCCCAGAATATTGGCCTCGCTCTTCACATTGAGCTTGAGCACCGAGTGCGATTCGTATACCGGGCGGGTGTAGCGCACGTAAAGGTAGGCGGCCAGGTTGGTGAGCAGCAAGATCAGCAGCAGCCAGCCTGCGTTCTTGCGTACGGTGAGCCGCACTTTGTTCAGGTCAAGGTCCGAACCGGGCGCTGCGCCGCTGAGCATGCCGGTTGATGTATCCATACCCGATGGGTCATTCATCATCAATCAAGGATTTGGAGGGTTCAGCCGATCAATCAGTATAATAAGAGTAAATATGCTGGTAATCAAGCCCAGTACGGGCGAAATGTCGCGAATGGCTTCCGACACCACCCGCTGCACCGGTTGCACATAGATGATATCACCCGACTGCACCCGCAGTGAGGCGGCGCGCATGCCCGCAATGGTGGATAGGTCAATGACCTGCACCTCAGGGTTGTTCAGGTCACCCCGAATAAGGCGGATGTTGTCGGTGCGGGCCTGGGTGGTTACCCCTCCGGCCAGGGCCAGCACCTCGATCAGGGTAGTATTTTCGTTGAGCAAAGGCACCACCTGCCCGGCGGTAGCGCCCAGCACAATCACCCGTTTGTTGGTGTAGCGGGTGATCACGAAGGGCGCTTCGTACAGGGTGGCGTAGCGTTGCGCCAGCAGACTATCGGCTTGGTTAAGGGTGAGTCCGGCCAGACGCACATCGCCGATCACGGGAAGAAGCACCAGTCCCCCTTGGCGCACCAGGTAGCGCGGCACCTGCTGTTGCTGTTGCCCCTGCTGGCCCACCACCCCAATCTCCTTGCGGATCTCAAAGTTAGGGTCAATAAGCAGTTCGCCCCGGTTGGTATATACCTCTATCTCCAGGTAATCATTTTCCTGAATCAGGTAGTTGCGCTGCACATCCGCCGCTACCTGTTGCAGCCCGGCCGGTTGGTCGGTAGCGAACAGGATGCGGTTGCGGTAGATACCGCAAGATGAGGTGCCCAGCAGAATACCTAGCAGAACAAGCTTCGGAAGCACAGAACGGAGGAAGGACCTAGTGGCCGGTGGTATCTTCAAGCGTGATGACGTGTGATTGGTGGTAGGCGGCGAAGCTAGGCAATAACTGATCCTTTTCCGAAACAATCGGTGAATCAATGCCGTAGCGCTTCAGTTCCCAATCCACCTTTAGGTCAGGGTCGTCCCAGTGCAGGCCGCCGTCGGAAGGTTGGTGATACAGGTTAGTGCATTGATAGTTAAAAATAGTATCCTCCAGGGCTAAGAAGCCATGGGCGAAGCCTTCGGGCACGTACAGCAGGTTGTGCCGCTCGCCGTCGACCACTACCTTGGCGTGTTGCCCATAGGTAGGTGAGCCGGGACGCAAATCTACCGACACGTCGAGTACCCGTCCCTGCACCACGCTCACCAGCTTGCCCTGCTGATGGGGTTCACGCTGAAAGTGCAGCCCCCGCAGCACGCCCCGCTTAGAGAAGGACTGGTTCACCTGCACAAAGTCCGGGTCAATGCCCAGTGAACGAAACCGCTCGGTGTGGTAAGTTTCCAGAAAGTAGCCCCGCTCGTCGTGATACACCGGCGGAGTTATCTCAATAAGACCCTCAAGGTGATGATGGTGTACGTCCATAGTAGTGATTGTTGGTTATTGTAGCAGCGCGCCGCGTCCACGGTGGATTAATCGCGCTGCTACAATAGGATAGATACTGACTGATAACGTATTCTTCGCTGAAACGTTGGGTCACCAGCACCCGTCCGCGCTCCCCCATCTGCTGCCGTTCGGCGAGAGGGGTTTGCTGCAAACGGTGCATAGTGTCCGCCAGGTCCGCAGCATCACGCGCCCGACATAGCAGGCCATTGTGCCCATCGGTGACCACGTGGCGACAGCCGGGAGTATCGGTGGTTACCAATGGCTTCGCCATACTGGCGGCCTCCAGCAGGGTGCGTGGCAGCCCCTCACGGTACGAAGGCAGGGCCACCGCATCGGCCTGCGCAATAAAGGGGCGCACGTCGTCGCTGGTGCCCAGGTATTCTATCAGTCCTTCGTTGATCCAGCTATCTATTGTGGCATTGGAAATGCCCCGCCGGTGCTGCGGGTCGCGGGCCCCCAACAGTTGGAAGCGCGCCCGCACGCCCCGTTGCCGCAGCCGCCGCGCCGCTTCGGCATACTCTACGATACCTTTGTCGATGAGCAAGCGGGCGATGACCAGAAAGGTAAACGGAGAACGGAGAACGGAGGGAGGAAGGGGGAGGGAGGACGGAGGACGGAGGACGGAGGAGGAGGGAGAAGGTGGGAGGGAGGGAGGAGCGAAGTGGTGCACGTTGACGCCTGAGCCGGGTACTACCGATGCCTTATCGGCTGACACCAGTCCCCGAGTAACGAACAGTTGGTAGTCGTCGGGATTGTGGAACAGCACCTGGTCGGCCCAGCGGAAGGTAAGGCGGTACAGTTGCTGTGCCACCCGCGACACCGCTCCCTTCTTCAGGAACACTGTGCCCAGGCCCGATACGGTGTTCACCGCCCGGATGCCCAGCGCGTGCGCCGCCACGGTGCCGTAGATATTGGGCTTCACCGTGAAGTGTAGCACCACGTCAGGGCGCACCTTTCGGTAAACCCGGTAGAGTTCTCGCAAGTAGGCCAGGTCGCGTCCGGGGTGAATGCCCCGTCGGTCCATAGGCACAGTAATCAGGTTGTAGCCCAGTTCGCGCAGCAGCATCGAGTGCTCATCTTCCGGAGCGATAAGCGTCACCGTGTGCCCTTCCCCAAGCAGCGCATCAATGAGCCCGCGGCGGAAGTTGTACAGGTTCCAGGAAGTGTTCAGGACAATGGCGACGTGCATGAAGGACGATTGATTGATTGAACGAATGAGTGAATGAATGAATGCGCTTTATTCTATCATTCAAACCTTCAATCCTTCCGTTTGTGCGCAAGATGGCAAACCGGGAGCTTATATGAAAGACAGTAGGGTGGATCTTGGTTTAGGGAGGCAAGGTTTCAGTAGATCGTGCAACTTTTACGGGGCACCCAGGCCGGTTGCTTACCAATACCTTACGTACTTCCTAATCTTGTCCTGGTGGGTCTGACACTGTTTTTGCTGGGGTTTGGTAGCTAAACAGATGTCCCACTTTTAAACGAGTTACATATGCTCAGTTACTATCTGCTGGATAATCCAGTAACCCCCGACACCACCGATTTCAAGGCGCAGCCGATCTCCAACGGTAGCAAGGACGCCGACGATCTGGTGGAGTACATGATCGCCCGCGGCTCCACGGTTACCAAGGCCGAGGCAAAAGCCACGCTGCAAGAACTGCTGGAGGCCGCCGCTCACTTTCTCAAGGAAGGCCATAACCTCAACCTGCCCCTGTTCAAGGCCGGTTTCAGTATATCCGGCGTGTTCACCAGCGAAGACGACACCTTTGATACCAACCGCCACCAGTTGAACATCAACCTGCAGCTCGGCGGTGAGTTGAAAGGCGTCCCTCAGCAGATCAAACTGGTGAAGACCGAAGGCAACCCGGCGCTGCCCCTGCCCAAAACCCTGTTCGACGTGAACAGCCAGACCATCAACGACCGCCTCACGCCCGGTGGCACGGTGAAGGTAACCGGCAAGCGCATGAAGATAGACGCCAAACAGCCCACGCAGGGCGTGTTCTTGGTCAATGGCACCAAGACGGTGCCCGTCACCACGCTGGTCACCAGTCGGCCCAGCGAGCTGGTGATGGTGCTGCCGAACCTGGCCAAGGGCACCTACACCCTGGAAGTGCGCGGCACGGTGAACGGCGCCGAACGACGCGGCCAGTTGCCCGTTCCCCTGACGGTGGGGTGATGATTGGAACATGATCGTAGGAACACAACGGTTCGCCGCGCAATCAATCATGGTCTTACAATATACCCGCTCCGGCGGGTTTTTTTGTGCCCAGTGGGTTGGTTTTGGGTGATTGCCTACGTAGGTGTTGACCTGTTGCCTATGTAGGTGCTAGGCCATTACCTACGTAGCCATCAATACACTGCCTACGTAGGCGTTATCCTGTTACCCCAGTAGGTGTTGTTGCATCACTTACGTAGGCTTCGAGGGGTTACCTACGTAGGTGTCGAGGCATTGCCTGAGTAGAGAATGCTTATGGGATTGGTGGCAAATGATACTGTGTGATTGCTGCAACTGCCCGTACCAGCCTCTTTACTTCGACATTCATCATTCCCTGTTCATGATTCGTTGTTCAACAATATTGAATTCTGAGCCAGGAACACCGAATCATAAAGTGGGGTTGGCACGGTCACCTTCACCTACGTGCCAATCGAATAGTGGCAAGGTAGCGAAAATGGTACGACGTAAGGTTTAATGAGTTTGTGAAGCTCACTGATGCCAGAAGGGAAGCTACCGAAACAATCAGCGCAAGATTTTCTGAATGAGCTATAACGTTATTGCCACCCCGGACTTTGTGAGGCGGGCACCAACTAAGCGGCTAAGTCAGCGGCAGTGATGTTGAAAGTCAACAGCAGATCTTTCAGTTCCTTTACAAACTTCTCCTTACGATACCGATACTGTTTTGTCATAAAAGCGTCTTGATGCAACTGTATTATTCTATCCACATCTTTGATCTGCTCTAGTAGATCGATGACGCGGGCAATCTCTTCGGTCACTACCTCTGATTGGCTCATTGTAAATGCGTTTGTTCGTTAAACGATCAATCGTTGCGCAAGATAGTCGCCGGATTCGTCAGGGCCGTCTTCACCGTTTGGCTGCTGATGGTGATCAGCGTGATCACCAAGGCCAGCACCGCGGCCAGCAAGTACGTGAAAACGCTCATCTCCACGTGGTAGGCGAAGCCGCTGAGCCACTCGCGCATGGCGTACCAGGCAATAGGCCAGGCAATCACGTTAGCAATGAGGACGAGTATGAGTATTTCTTTGCTAAGCAGACGCAGAATGCTACTGACCGGCGCACCGAGCACCTTACGAATGCTCACCTCTTTGGTGCGCTGCTGGGTACTGAAGGTGGCCAGACCAAACAGGCCCATCGCCGCAATAAAAATGGCCAGGCTGGCGAAGATGATGAACAACTCGTTCTGGCTGCGCTCGCTGTCATACAGGTGCTGGTAATTCTCACTCAGGAACTCGTAGGCAAACGGCTGGTCGGGCACGAACTGCTTCCAGGTGGCTTCCATATGGGCCAGCGCCTCCGGCATATCGGCCGCCGCCACCCGCACCGATAGTTCGTGAAACCGTTCGGAACGTCCGTTGAAGATGATCGGCACAATAGATTGGTGCAGCGACTCAAAGTGAAAGTCCTGCACCACGCCAACGACCGTACCGGTGGTTTCGCGGTTTACGATCATCCGTCCCACCGCTTCTTCATTGGTCCAGCCCACCATGCGGACGGCCGTCTCGTTAAGGATGAAGCTGGTAGAGTCATCTGAGGCAATAGTCTCGGAGAAGTTGCGGCCGCTGACGATCGGTATTTCGTAGGTGTTGAAGTACTCCGGATCAATAAGTACTTCTTTCATTACCAAGTCGACTCCTATTATGCTATCGCCCTGCTGCACTCCCGTATCACCAAATGAGGTAAGCCGGTCAGTCGGCACATCGCTTGACTGGGTGGCGTTGATAATGGCGGGGTCTTGGGTGAGTTCGTTGTAAAACGCTTCGTAGCGGTCGCTCAGTCGGTAGCTGTTGTACAACAAGACCACCTGGTCTTTGGTGTAGCCCAGGTCGCGGTCGTTCAGGTAGTTCAACTGCTGGTAGGTGATCAGCGTAGCGATGATCATCACAATGGATACGGTGAACTGCACCACCACCAGCACCTTACGCACCCGGCCGCTGCCCCGGGTAGACCCACTGCGCCCCTTCAGGGTGAGGGCCGGTTTGAAGTCGGAGATGATGAAGGCCGGGTACAGGCCCGCTAGTATGCCCACCAGCACGACCGCCCCCAGCACGCCCAGCACCGCCATCGGCTGCACGTACTGCGCCAGTTGCAGCGACTTACCGGTGAAGTCGTTGAGCCAGGGCAGGGCCAGGGTCACCAGCACAATGGCCACCAGGAAGGCAAACAAGGCCACCAGGATCGACTCGCTCAGGTGCTGCACGACGAGTTGCTGCCGGAAGGCCCCTACCACTTTGCGCAAGCCCACCTCTTTGCCCCGGCTGGTAGCCCGGGCGGTAGACAGGTTAATGAAGTTGAAGCAGGCGATGAGCAGCAGGAACACGCCAATGCCCCCCATGATGTACACGTGGTTGATGTTGCCGTTGGCTTCCAGTTCCGAATCGAGTTGCGAGTGCAGATGAATATCGGTGAGGGGCTGGAGGAATAGATTGGTAAAGGTGCTGGGTGCAACCTCATCAAAACCGGTCATATTGCGGTCCAGAAAGTCCGGAAACTGGGCTTCGGTGCGGGTAGCGTCAAACTCCTCGTTCACCAGAATGTAGGTCATGAAGTTGTTCGCCCCCCAGTTGGTTTCTAGCTGCTCCCGCCCGTAGACCTCGGGGTCGTTCATTGTACTAAAGGCCACCAGAACGTCGGGGTGCCAGTGCGACTGCGGCGGTAAAGCCTTGTACACTCCCGTGATCTCAAAGTACTGATCCCCGGCTTGCAGGCGTTCGCCCACCACATCTTGGGTGCCGAAATATTTCTCAGCCGCCGCATCGGACACCATCATCGTGGCGGGTTTCTCCAGCGGGGTTTGGGTGTCACCGGCTAGGATGGGGATAGAGAACACCGTGAAGAGCGAGGGTTCAGCGAAGAAGGATTGGTCAACGTTTAATGGATCGCCCACATTGCCACCGTCCTCGATGCGGCGCAGGGGCAGGCCGCACCAAGTAATGCGCGCCACCTCCTTGATATCGGGGAAGTCGTTCTCCAGCAGTGGCCCGTAGGGTGGGGCAATACTGCCCAGGTGCAGGGCCACGCTGCCGTCGGAAGACAAGAAGTTACGGGTGACGCGGTAGATGTCGTCGGCGTTGGCGTGGTAGCGGTCGTAGCTCAGCTCGTCCTGCACAAACAGGGCAATGAGCAGGGTGCCGGTGAGGGCCAGGGCCAGTCCCAGGATGTTGATGGTGCTAATGAGCTTGTTGCGCTTTAGTAGCCGCAGGGCGATGGTGAAGTAATTCTTAAGCATGATGCGGGGGATAAGGTACGTAGGTGACTATTCTCGTGGTATAGTACACCAAACGGCTTGCCAATCGGCGGGATTGCCGCTTAGGGCCGATAAAGGCAGCTTTTGGGGCAATAGTAGTCGACGGGAGTGTCCGTTGGTGAACAGTGCGTGTTCGGTTCTGGACAGTGGGGAGGAATGGGGCACGGGGTTTTCATTCTTAAAGGGGTTATTGTGTGTCGTGTACAGTAAGTCATTCTTTTCTCTCCTCCTGTCATTCAGAAGGACAAGGCATTAGAAGCCTTCCGCCGAGAAGTGGGCGAAGAGAACTTTCACCGTCAGATGCTCTTATTTTCCGATCAAATTCAGGAAGACCAACTCAAACAACAGCACCAACTGCAGGAGATCAAGAAGACTCCTGACTGGCTGTTTGAGCCCTGGATAAGACAGAATGAGGTGTGCTTGCGGCTCTACGGAAAGAATGACGAAAGCAGCGTCAGAGTATTTGACCAGAAGCGCCTCGGTCTGGAACCCTGGCTCCCCAAAGAACTCGAGCGACTGGAAGGCATTCGCCAGGAGTTGGCCCAACGCCTGGTGCCCAGCACTTAACAACCAGCCTATCCTAAACACCGCGCTAAGTAGGGCCACCTTGCTCTCTCCCCCTGCCCATCAATGAGCGCTCAAGACCTTAACGCTTCCCCAATCCACTTACCCGGCTTGCTGCGTAGGTAGAAACGTACGCCAGTAGCGTAGTCATTTCCGGTAGCTTGGCCAGCCACACTGTTTGACGGCTTGGGCCAGATGCCAACCGGAATTGCCTGCGGCTTGCTGCGCTGCATTTGTTTCACCTAACGCATCCCTAGCATGTCTACTTCCAATGCTCTCGCCCGTTTCAAAAGGAGGCAGCCCGCCCCCGCGTCCCGAAGAAACTTCCTCGCCTACAGCGGGGCTACCCTCACCGCCACCGGCCTGTTTCTGCTCGGCTGCGGCGAAGACGACGATATGGTGCCCCCCGTTGTCAACAACACCCTGGCCGCTCCCACCAACCTGACGGCCAACAACAAAACCACCGGGCAGCTTACCCTGGACTGGACCGATAACTCGGACGACGAAGAGGGCTTCGTGGTGGAGCGGTCCCTGAGCATGGACAGCGGCTTCGCGTCGGTAGGCACCGTGGTCGCGGGCATCACCACCTACACCGATACGACCACCGAAGGGGCCACCACCTACTATTACCGCGTGGCCGCCACCCGGGGCGCTGAAGTGTCAATGTACTCCAACATCATCAACAGCACCACCGCCGCCGTGGTGGCCGTGTTCGGCAGTGGCGACGTAGGCATCCTGAACTACGCCTACGCCCTGGAACAACTCGAAGCGGCCTTTTACACGGCCGTACTTGCCGGAGGCTACTACGACACCGCCGCCGATAAAGAGAAGCAGATCCTGGCCGACCTGCAGCAGCACGAGGTGAACCACCGGGAGTTCTTCCGGGCCGCCATTCCGGCCGAAGCGCGCATCCCTGACCTGTCGGTAGATTTCAGCAGCATTGACTTCAACAACCGCAACAGCGTGCTGGGCACGGCCAAGGTACTCGAAGACCTGGGCGTGAGCGCCTACAATGGGGCGGGGCAGTTTATTGAGAGCGCTGACTACCTGCTGCTGGCCGGTAAGGTTGTTTCGGTGGAGGCCCGCCACGCGTCGGCCATCCGCGACCTGCTCAACCCCAACTCGGCCGACTTTGCCGGAGACGATATCATTGGCCCCACCGGACTGGAGATCACCCGTTCGTTCGCCCAGGTGCTTACCGCCGCGGGTCCGTTCATCACCACCGAGATCGACGCCAGCGGTTTACCCACCGAAGCCGGGTTCCAGATCGGCTAGCGACTCTCAATCATTATTGTCACGCACCAAAACATACGCATCATGAGTATTATAAAGCTATTAGATCTATTCGGCACCGATGTGTCAGAAACCCGAGAAGAAACCGGCAACTCCCGCCGGGAAGCCTTTCGCACGATGGGCCGGTACGGTAAGAAGCTGTCGCTGGCGGCGCTGCCCGCCGGTCTGTTGGGGTCGCTACCCCAAACCGCCTTCGCCCAGGAAGCACCCGATCCGCTGAGTATCCTCAACTACGCCCTCACCCTGGAGCACTTGGAGTACCGATTTTACAAACTGGGCATGGATGCTGACGGGCTTATTCCTACCGAAGACCGCGCGGTGTTTGCCCAGATTCGTAAGCACGAAGAAGCGCACGTGTCGTTCTTGCAGGCTACCATCAGCTCCTTTGGCGGCACCCCGGTGGCCGAGCCGGACTTTGATTTCACCGCAGGCGGCACCTTCCCCGATCCGCACGACCCGGCCAACTACGCCATCTTCCTGGCCCTGGCGCAGGCGTTTGAGGACACCGGGGTGCGGGCCTACAAGGGCCAAGCGACCGCGTTGCAGGGAGCCGCCCTGAGCAGCACCCAAAACACGGCCCTCACCGCGGCGCTCAGCATCCACGGGGTGGAAGCCCGCCATGCCTCACAGGTGCGACGCATGCGCCAGCAGAAGGGCTGGGTTCACCAAGCACAGGGCATCGCGGGCTTTGAAGCGGCTACCGCCCCCATCTACGCCGGAGAAGACAACGCGATGCAGGGCGGGGTGGACGTGACCACCCTCACGCCCGACTTTGGAGTGGATACGGTGACCGCCGCCTACGATGAACCACTGACGATGGAAGCCGTGGCCGGAGCCGATGGTATCGTGGCCGCGTTTATCGTCGGCTAAAGCTTTGTTTAGGGTTGGTTGAGTTAGTGCCAGGGGCCTCGTGCTTCTGGCACTTTTCTTTGCTTAACTGCTCAGTAACCAAGCAAATTGACGTTCTAATCTGTCCATTTCCGCACAGCAAGTGTACGGTGGCGAACACTTCGGAAATTAGGTCGCCTCACAAGTTGTTCATTTTCAGACAACTATGCCAAGGAGCGTTTTTTGATAAGGAGAATTTCCCACTTAATCCTCCTAACCAATGCTCCGGAACTTATTTAAGGTCGCCCTTCGTAACATCGGCAAAGACCGCATATACAGTGTGCTCAATATTTTGGGACTCACCCTCGGCATCACCTGTAGTTTGTTTCTCTTCTTGTACCTGCTCGACGAGCTAAGCTACGACCAATTCCACACGAAGAAAGACCGGATTTATCGGGTCGTTACGCACTTCATCGAGTCCGACAACCAGTTTACCTGGCCCTCCGGCCAGATTCCGCTGGCCCAGGAACTGGAAGAGAACTATCCCGACGTGGCCCACGCCGTTCGCTTTATCGGGGCGGGGCGAGAGTTGTTTGCTAACGACGAGCGCGACGTGCGCTTCTACGAAGAAGACTTCTATTACGTGGATTCTTCGGTGTTTGAGGTGTTCAACTTTCCCCTCATCGCGGGCGACCCTACCACTGCTTTGTTGGCTCCCAACACCGCGGTGGTCACCCAAACCACGGCGGAGAAGTACTTCGGCGACGCCGACCCCATCGGACAGTCGTTTCGCAACGGCGACGAAAACTACCAGATCACCGGCCTGGTCGAAGACGTGCCTTCCAACTCGCACCTGGAATTCAACGCGCTGCTTTCCCGGGCCAGCCTGCCCGACGAGCTGGGCGGCTGGGGGGGCTGGGGCGTGCCGACCTACCTGCTGCTGCGCGAAACCGCCAGCCTGGCCGACGGCGAACGAGCCCTGGCCGATGTCAATAAAAATCGGGTAGTGCCTATTTTTACTGATTATGGAGTTACGATCGACTACTGGTTACAACCGCTGGCCGATATTCATCTACAGTCTAACTTCGGCGATTCGGGCGAGAACGGTGGTATGTCGTACATCTACATTTTTGCGGCCGTCGCCTTTTTCATTCTCATCATCGCCAGCATCAACTACATGAACCTGGCCACGGCTCGGGCTACCCGGCGGGCCAAAGAAGTGGGCGTACGCAAGACGATGGGCTCCTTCCGCAGCCAACTCATTAGCCAGTTCCTGACCGAATCTACGTTGTTAACGTTCATCGCGCTGTTCATCAGTATCCTGCTGGCCCTGGTGCTGCTGCCGTTGTTCAACCAGTTGGCCGGGAAGGAGATCAAAGTGCTGTTTTTGCTGCAGCCCAAAATTATCGCCGGATTTATTGGCATGGCACTGGTGGTAGGCATTGCCGGAGGTAGCTATCCGGCCTTCTATCTGTCTAGCTTTAATCCGGCCCTGGTGCTGAAGGGCAACGTGGCGCGGGGCACCGGCACCGCCCTGCTGCGCAAGATACTGGTGGTGACGCAGTTTGCCATTTCTATCGCCATGCTGATCTGCACCTGGATTGTATACGACCAGTTGCAGTACCTGCGCGACAAGGACCTGGGCTTTGAGCAGGATCAGGTGCTAACCGTCACCATGCCCGACTCTACCATTCGGGCCAATTATTCGGTGCTCTATAACCGGCTGAAGAGTAACTCCAACGTGCTGGAAGTATCCAATTCCTCGGCGAGGCCCGGCTCCGGGCTAGGCAAAAACCTGATGAACGTCGACAGTCCGGAGGGCATGGTCGAGCGCGGCGTAGACCAGTACCAGGCCGACTATGACTTTGTGGACGCGATGGGCATGAAGATCGTCGGGGGACGTAACTTTTCGCGCGACTTTCCGACCGACACGGCAGCGGCGCTGGTCAATCAAGCCATGGTGGCCCGCATGCAGTGGGACGATCCGGTCGGCAAACGCTTTTCTTTTATCGGAGACGATGAGGGTCCGGGCGCTACGTTTACGGTCGTGGGCGTGGTGCAGGACTACCACCAGCAGTCGCTCTACAGCCCCATTGAGCCGCTGGCCATCTTCTTTGGTGACCAGAACTACTTTCTGAACATAAAGATTGCTCCGCAGGACGTGGCCAGCACGCTAGCGTTCGTGGAAGACACCTGGACCGAAGTGAACGCGGGCAAACCCTTTTCTTACGATTTCCTGAATCAGGACTTCCAGGCGCAGTACGAGGCGGACCAAAAACGAGGGCAGATATTCACGCTCTTTTCGTTGCTCACCGTGGTGATCGCCTGTCTGGGTTTACTCGGTTTGGCGGCCTACACCACCGAGCAACGGGCCAAAGAAATTGGTATTCGCAAGGTGATTGGGGCCAGCGTAGCGAACATTATCGGCCTGATCTACCGAGATTTCCTGCTGCTGATCGCCCTGGCCATGCTGATTGCTTTTCCGCTGGCCTACTTTTTCATGGACGGCTGGCTGCAAACCTTCGCCTACCAGACCGAAATCAAGTGGTTGACCTTCGTAACCTCGGCGCTGCTCACGGTGTTGGTCACCATGAGTGCGATCAGCTTTCATACCATACGGGCCGCCATGAGCAACCCGGTAGATTCGCTAAAGAGTGAATAAGAGATGCGGTGGGGGCAGCCGGGGGGCACCGCTACCGCACGGCTGGGCTTGTTTGGAGATGCACGGCCTTTTCATAAAATCTGTTAAAGGGAATACTGTACCTTTTGACTAACTTTATCGGACAGCAGGCGCGGAGGAAGTAGCGGCAAGCCCCCCGCGATCCTTTGGTTAAACGTTTGTAGTCGTTTATAAACGTTTAACTAATTGCCAACGTATCGTCTGCTTTCGTAAGCGATTTGTTTGAAAAATTTTACGGAAAATATGAATAGGATAATACTATGGGCAATTAAGGGGTTTTTTGTTAGTGTAACCATACGAATGCTATATTGCAAATAAACGCAATTACGTATGTACGGATGTTATGCTTTATTATAAAAATAGTACAAATGAAAAAATCAATATTACTATTATTAACTTTAGTTGCAATCTCCTGTAAGGAAAAACAAGACAAAACAAATTCTAAACTTGAAGAACCGATTTCGGACAATATTGAGCTTATTGAAATATATGAAAACGACCAATCGGACAGACAAACGGACAACATTGATTGGAATATTGTATCGAAAAGAGATAGTTTAAGGGAAAAAAGAGTTTATGAATTACTGGATTCAAGCAAAGTCAGGACTTCAAAGGATTATCAAAATGCTGCAATGGTTTTCCAACATGGAGGAGATTCAATAGCATATGGTATGGCCGTAAAATTAATGCGAAAATCAATTGAACTGGACTCAACAGCAAATAAATGGTTATTGGCCGCAGCTATTGACCGAGATTTATTAAGCAGAAATAAGCCTCAAATTTATGGAACTCAATATCACAAAATGGGACATGACGCACCATGGACTTTAGGAGAAATAGACACAACTAAAGTTACGGACGAAGAAAGGATTAAGTATGGCGTAGAAACTTTGGCTCAGCAACGTGAAAAAGTTAAAAACATGAACCGTAAAAAACTGTCGGAACTTCGGGCGAATGGAAAAACTATTGACCAAATAATAAAGTTAATTGGCGAAGAGAACAAAACGGATTCTAAATATGACCTTTCAGAAAATGGACTTAACAGCTTTGGTTATAGTCTTTTGAGTGAAGGCGAAAACCAGGATGCCTTAAAAATATTCAAACTCAATACAGAGTTATACCCTCTAGCCTTTAATACTTACGATAGTTATGGAGAATGTCTCCTAATTCTAGGCGAAATGGAAAAAGGAATTGAGGCCTATAAAAAATCGTTGGAACTGAATCCTGATAATGAAAATGCCAAGACTATAATCAGCCAGAACGAGAAATAACAAAGCATAACAATGGCTATAGCAAATAGGGCATAAAGTGCTATATTTAAATGCTTGGGCGTATTTACTAAGTCCGCCAAATCTTTTGGATTTGGCAATTAAAAAAGAAAAAATAATTACAAAACAAAAAGCTTTGGCTCGCAGACCAGACGGAAACGAAAAGTTTCCTTGCCTGCCCTACTTGCCATAGCCGCACCGTTAGCGGCAAGCGAAAAACTACCAGAAAAATTTTACGTACCTAAAGATATGAGGTTCTCCGACAATTTTGGCGGAGACAAGATTGTGTTGATGAATGATAGTGCGTCTACGTGCTTGAAAGCACTGATTGTTGCTCACTTAAAGATCAGATTTTCACTTCTCCGCCATTTTTGTCAGAGAACCAGATATGAAAGCAGACGTAATTAATGTAAATCCTGGAATTCTGGGTGGCACACCGGTATTCAGAGTCACAAGAGTGCCGATAGAGACGCTTTTCGATCATTTAGAAAGCGGAATCACGATTGACGCATTTCTAGATGACTATCCGACGGTTTCCAAAGAGCAAGTTATTCAAGTATTGGAATTAGTAGGGCAATTGTTCACTACTGATAAAATTAAACAATTTTATGAAATTGCTTCTTGACGAGAATATTCCAAAACAATTAAAACGAGACATTGTAGATCATCATGAAGTATTCACCGTAAGGGAGAAGCGGTGGAATGGGAAACTCAACGGGGCATTGTTAACGCTGATGTTAGCCGAAAGATTTGAGGCGTTGGTTACCGCCGACAAGAATTTGCAACACCAACAGAATTTCAATAAGTATCCTATTCCAGTGCTGGTTTTGCATACCTACCGAATTACCTATGAAGATTTCAAGCCACTGATTCCAAGGTTACTCGAAGCTTTTAGAAACGGATTTGTCTAATGGGGCTACTATCGTTGAGAGATAAAAAGCCAGTCGCTAACATCATGCAGCCGCGGGGCGGCCCCCGCCAGCCGGGTTGAAATGAACTTGGAAGCTTGTTGTCCCAAGTCAGTATGTTGATCCTCGAAAGATCAAAGCCCATAAGCCCGGCCTGATGGCTGCATAGAACGTTAGTTTTTGCTTCTGTTTTTTTTGAAAAGGCCGCGTTTGGAGATGTAGCCCAATAGTTAGTACCTTGTCGTAGCCCAAGCGTTCGCTTGTGCTACCTTAGGTCTGCTGCTCCTATGAATAATGACACTACCACCGGACTCTGGTTCTTCGAAGAAACCAACTTCGCCAATATCTTCTGTCCGCAGCGTATTGTGGAACTCGACGACCAGATTGAGCATCGCACCTATCAGAAAGGTGATATGGTCTACTTTGTGGGCGAACCCTCGGCCTACGTCTACGTGGTGAAGGAAGGGCGCGTGAAGCTAGGCACGCACGCTGAAGACGGCAAAGAGATCGTCAAGACTATCCTCACTCCGGGCGAGGTGTTTGGCGAATTGGCCCTAACCGGAGAGGCTCGTCGCCGTGACTTTGCGATGGCGCTGGACGCCGATACCGTGGTGTGCCCGATGACCATCGAGGATATGCAAGCCCGCATGGCCGACAACCAGGAGCTGAACCTCACGATCTTCAAGATGGTGGGCAACCGCCTGCGCAAGCTGGAACGGCGCATTGAACTGCTCATCTCTAAGGATGCTCGTACCCGTGTCGTAGAATTCTTGCGCGACTTAGCGGAAGAGAAGGGGCGCTCGGTAGGCTTTGAGACTATGATCCCCAATCACCTGAAGCACCAGGATATCGCCAGCCTCACGGGCACCTCACGGCAAACAGTGACTACCATTCTCAACGACCTCAAGGAGAAAAACGTGATCAACTTCGACCGCCGTAAGATCCTGATCCGCGACTTGGAGAAACTGCGGTAGTATTAGCCAAACCTCATGAACCTGACGACCACTCGTCTGCTATTGCGTGAACTTGCCTGGGGCGATCTGGCCGATATCCACCGCCTGCACACTTACCCGGAAGTAGCGCAGTTCAATACCCTTAATATTCCACGAGACCAGCAAGATACCCAGGAGGTGATGCGGCCTACCGTTGAAGACGCCACCAAGGCAACCCGGACCCACTACGGTTGGACGATTCGCACCGCGGATAAGCGCTTATTCGTTGGGGAGGCTGGTTTGAACCTATCCCCGGCGCGGCACCGGCGGGGCGAAATATTTTACAAACTGCTTCCTGAACACTGGGGACAGGGCTACGCCACCGAAGTAGCGCAAGCACTGGTGAAGTTCGGATTCGGCACACTGAACCTTCACCGCATCGAGGCGGGAGTCGCCACCGAAAACCACGCTTCGGTGCGGGTGCTGGAGAAGATCGGCATGACCCGCGAAGGGATCGGACGGAAGATTCTTTCTACCCCTGCCGGGTGGCGCGATAATTATAGCTACGCAATCTTGGAAGATGACCTGCCGCCTTCGTAACTTGCCGGGGCTTTTTCGCCTAACCCCAAAGCCATGCCTGCCGAACTGATCCCCGCCCTCCAGAAAGACGATGCCCTGCTGAAGGACATCCAGCGCACTGCCTCTGAGCGCGAAGCCTTTCACCTGTGGTGGCTCGGGCAGAGCGGCTACCTTATTCAGTGGCAGGGCCACTACCTGCTCATCGATCCTTACTTATCCGACTCGCTCACCCACAAGTACGCTCGCACCGAGAAGCCCCACACCCGCATGAGCGAGCGCGTGGTGGACCCCTCACGACTCAACTTTATTGATGTGGTCACCTCAAGCCACAACCACACCGACCACCTCGACGGTGAGACGCTCCGTCCCCTCTTCCGCGTAAACCCCGACCTGACGCTGGTGATTCCCGAAGCCAATCGCGCGTTCGTAGCCGACCGTTTGGGAATAGATGCGAATATTCCGATTGGACTTAACGATGGCGAATCAGTGACTGTTGCTGATTTTACCTTCCACGCGGTGCCTGCCGCCCACGAAACGGTGGAGCGCGACGAGACCGGTCGCTGTCGGTTTTTGGGTTATCTGATACAGTTCGGCCCCTACACGGTTTACCACAGCGGCGACACCCTGTGGTATGAAGGCATGGTAAAGCAATTAGCTCCTTACAACATTGATGTAGCCCTGCTGCCCATTAACGGACGCGCGCCCGAGCGCAAGGTAGCTGGTAACCTCAGTGCCGAAGAAGCGGTGCGCTTGGCTAAGGAGATCAAAGCCCGCACGGTGATTCCGGGCCACTACGACATGTTCACCTTCAACACCGCCGATCCTAATGTGTTTGTACAAGTGGCCGAGGCGCAGGATCAGAACTACCAGGTGCTGCGGGGCGGCGAACGCTGGAGCAGTTACCAGTTGCCTCCGGTCACCGAATAAACCTTTCTAATCAGAACCTACCGGTCATGTTCTTGAGAAAGCTTACCTCCCCACGAAGGCCCCTTACTCCGAAGCATATTTTTATCCTAAGTGCTCTCTTGGTTGCCGCTACCCTCCGCCCCGAACCAAGCAACTCAATCGTTGATCGTCTGGCGCAGTACGTGTCCACCTATTGGCAGGAAAAAGTCTACCTGCACTTCGACAAACCCTACTACAGCTCGGGGGAAACCCTGTGGTACCAGTCGTACCTGGTCAACGCGGTTACGCACCGGCCGGGCGGACGCAGCTCACTGTTGTACGTAGAACTGCTTGATCCTAACAACGCAGTGGTAGAACGGCATCGCCTCCGGGTGGAAGACGGAACCGCGCACAATAGCTTTGTACTGCCCGACTCGCTGCCTTCGGGCAACTATCGGGTGCGGGCCTACACCAACTGGATGCGTAACTTCGGCGAGGCCTACTTCTTCGACCAAACCTTTCCGGTGTGGGCGGTAGATAGCACCGCCATCGGAGAAAAGATGCAGCAGGAGCTTGAGATAGAAGAAGAGACATTCGTGTACGAAAATCAGCGTTCACTCATCGACCTGCAGTTTTTCCCGGAAGGGGGCGAATTGATTAGTAACCTGGTCAGTTTGGTAGCTTTTAAAGCGGTGGGCCCCGACGGCAAGAGCATCGATGTGAGCGGAACGATCGTTGACCAAGCCCAGCAGGAGGTCGCCCAGTTTGATACCCATCGTCTTGGTATGGGGGGATTTATTCTGAAGCCCGTGGCCGGTGAGTTCTACACGGCCCGGGTTGATCTGCAGGGAGTGGCGCTGGAGTTTCCGCTGCCTTCGGTACAGCCTCAGGGATACGCCCTTCGGGTTGGACACCATCCGCAGCGTGAGCAGGTAAAGATTACCGTGCACGGTACTCAGGGTTTGGACGTGGCGGGCGGCCAGGTGGTTGCTCACCAACGGGGTGTTGTGTTTGCAGCTTTCACCGTGCAAGATGACCAGCCGCACTTGGTGGTGGACCTAGATCGTAACCTGTTTCCATCGGGCATTTGTCATCTCACCTTCTTTGATGCGGCGGGCACGCCCCGTTGCGAGCGCCTGCTGTTTGTCAACCGTCCCGCGGCGCCGACCGTCACGCTCAAAACGACTTCTGCATCCTACGGCACCCGCGATTCGGTGGCGGTGCAACTCGGCCTGCGTGATACCCGCGGACAGGCGGTGGCGGGACTTGCCTCCTTGACGATCACCAATCCGCAGCAGATAAAGTACGATCCGTACGCCGACAACATTCGAAGTAATCTACTGCTGACCTCGGAACTGAAGGGTTTGGTGGAGCAGCCGTCGTATTATTTGGAAGACACTTCGGTGGAAGCCTACCGAGCGCGCGATTATCTGATGCTCACGCAGGGGTGGCGGCGCTTCCGCTGGGAAGAGGTGCTGCGCGACAGCGTGCCGGAGCTGGCGTATCTGCCCGAAACGGGCTTCACCGTGAGCGGTCAGCTGGTGAAGTTCTACAACCGCGACCAGGCCGACGACGGCACCGTGGCCATGATGGTGATGGAACCTAGCTTCTTTTTCGCCGAGGGTGAAACCGGCGACAACGGTCGCTTCTCCTTCGTGGACAACCAGTTCCTCGATTCTACCGAAGTGGTTGTCCAGGCGCGGCGCAAGGTGGGCAAGCGGGAAAAACTTCGGCAGGACGTGGCCATCGAGTTGGATGTGTTCCAAACACCCCCGTTCGCGCCCCAGTCCCGGCCCCGCCTCACGCCCACCTTAGCCCGGATGGCCGACTACCTGGAGCAACGCCGCCGGATTGATCAGGTGAACGCGGCCTACAACTTCGACGAAAAAACCATCGTGCTGGAGGGCGTTGAAGTGAGGGGACGACGAGACGAACGCAAGGACCCGTTCTACCGCGCCACCGCTTTGTACAATAATCCCAGCAACCGGTTGGTGGTAGACTCTATGCCGGGGGCCGCGGGTGCCCTGAGCGTTTTTGACCTGCTGCGGCAGGTGCCCGGCGTGCGGGTGGTCGGCACCTTCCCGAACCAAACGGCGATCATCCGGGGTACCAGTTCTATCAGTGGAAGCAGCCAGCCGCTTTTTTTGCTGGACGGCGTTCCCGGAGATGCCAACCTGCTCAACAGTATCAACGTGAGCGATGTGTACTTCGTGGATGTGCTCAAGGGCCCGTCGGCCGCCATGTACGGCAGTCGGGGAGCCAACGGAGCCATCGCGGTGTACACCCGCCGCGGTTCGGCCGAAGTGATCAACGAGGAGCGGCAGGGCATTATCAACTTCATGCACCCCGGCTATACGCAGGTGCGCGAGTTCTACGCTCCGCGCTACAGCACCCAGCAGTCCGAGCACGTGAAACCCGATATCCGCTCCACCCTGTTCTGGAAGCCTGATATTGTCTTTGACCAAGACGGCGAAGCCACCGTATCGTTCTACACCTCCGACCAGCCCGGCACCTACGAGATGCACCTCGAGGGAATCACCGCGCTAGGCGAGCCGGTGGTGGGGAAGGCCAGCTTCCTGGTCGAGAAGAAATAACCAACATCAGATCGGGCAGCGCCGTTGAAACTTGGTATGAACTACCTAACCCTCATTTTTACGCTCCTGCTCGCCACCTTCGGCGGAACGTCCGACGATCCCGACGTGTATCTCTTCTCGTACTTCCAAAACAACGGCGAAGACGGGCTGCATCTGGCCTACAGTGAAGACGGGCTCCACTGGACGGCCCTGAACGGCAACCGGTCGGTGCTCGCCCCGCAGGTGGGGGAGGACAAACTCATACGCGACCCCTGCATTATCCGCGGCGGCGACGGGCAGTTTCACATGGTGTGGACGGTGAGCTGGAACGAGCGCGGCATCGGCTTCGCCAGTTCGCCCGACCTGATCCACTGGTCCGGGCAGCGGTATCTGCCGGTGATGGAGCACGAGCCGACGGCCATGAACTGCTGGGCCCCGGAGCTCTACTACGATGCGGCCAGCAAACAATACCTGATTTACTGGGCCACCACCATCCCCGGCCGCTTTCCCGCCACCGAAGCGAGTGCCGACAAGGGACGCAACCACCGCATGTACTACACCACCACTACCGACTTTAATGCGTTCAGCGACACCGAACTGCTCTACGACCGTGGCTTCAACGTGATTGACGCTACCATCCAAAAGGTAGATAGCACCTGCGTGATGTTTCTAAAGGACGAGACCAAGTATCTGGAGGCAGAGAAAAATATTCGGATCGCCACCAGCACCCGGCTCACCGGACCGTATTCTGAGGCTTCCTCGCCCATCACGAAAACGAACAACTGGGTGGAAGGGCCCACCGTGACAGAAACCGACCAGGGATGGGTGGTGTATTTTGACCAATATACTGAGCACAAAATGGGAGCGGTGCGGTCGCTGGATTTGAAGCAGTGGACAGACATTTCGGATCAGCTTGACTTTCCGGAAGGCACCCGGCACGGCACCGTGCTCCGGATAAAGGCTAGCGTACTGAACCAATTGCGCCAAGCCTATGGTGAGTAGGGAGAGCCTAAACTGGCGCAGGGCTTCTGGTCCTGTGCCTAATTAGGTGGGTTTCTAACCCACCGAGGCAGACGGAGTCCCCAGGCGCGGGTGGCACTGATTCTGAGCCCTTGTGAACAGCCGCTTACCCGGAGGTTCGTGTTGACACGAACCTTAAGAAATTATCAGAATAACTTCACTTATCTCGCCGAGAAACGCAAACTAATCAAGTAGTTCAGAGAGCACTAGAAATCTAATTTCTTTACCTCCAACGGATCGGTACAAACCGTTAACAATTCTTGCTGCGTTTTGCCCAGCACCGGGTGCACGAACTGCGGTGCCACCTCGACTAGCGGCACCAGGGTGAAGCGGCGATGTTGCAACTGCAGATGTGGCAGCGTGAGCCACGGGGTGCGCACCACCCGGTTTCCGTAGTAGAGGATATCCAGATCGATCAGGCGCTCACGCCAGTGGCCCACCTTCACCTTGCCCAGTTGCTGCTCGATCTGCTGAAGCGTACGCAACAAGGCTTCGTGCCCAAGGATAGTGCTTACCCGCAGCACTTGGTTATAAAAAGCGGGCTGATCAGTTACTCCCCAGGCGGCCGTTTCGTAGCAGGACGACGCCGCTACCACCGGCCCCATTACTTCCGCAATGCGCTGCGTGGCCCGACGCAGGTTATCTGCCCGGTCGCCTAGGTTGGTGCCTAGCAACAAATAGATTCCCCGGTTCATCGTTCGTAGGCTTTCTTTTTAGTTCTGCGTATATTTCGCCCCCAAAATAGCTAAACAACGATTGATATGAGATTTTTACGCAACGTATTGGCCACCCTGGTCGGCCTGTTCCTATTCTTCGGACTTATCACCCTGATTCTTGCTGGAATCATTTCCGCCGCTTCGTCGAAAGAGGAGGTGGAAGTGGAAGCCAACTCGGTACTGAAGATAGACCTCAACCAGCCTATTGTGGAGCGCGAGAACGACGATCCGTTCAGCGACCTGCCCTTCCCTGGCAACGAGAACGCGGGCGTGATCGGACTCGTAGAACTGCGCCGCGCCATCCAGGCAGCTAAAGACGATGATAATATCAAAGGAATCTACCTGGTCACCGGCGTGGCCCCGGCGGGTTGGGCCACCTACGAAGAAATCCGCAACGAACTAATTGAATTCAAAGCTTCGGGTAAGTTTATCGTAGCCTACACCGATTTTCTCACCGAGCCAGGCTACTATCTGGGAGCGGTCGCTGATGAACTGCACCTATTTCCCGAAGGACTGGTGGAATTTAACGGACTCTATCAGGGCGTGACGTTCGTGAAGGAAGGCCTGGAAAAACTGGGCGTAGAACCTCGTATCTTCCGCGTAGGTCAGTTCAAGGGCGCGGTGGAGCCTTTCCTTCGCAACGACATCAGCGAAGAGAACCGGATGCAGATTGAGTCGTACCTCGGCTCCATCTACGACACCTATCTGCAGGGCCTTGCCCAAACCACCGATCTGAGCGAGGCCAAACTGCGTTCCCTGGCCGACTCCATGCAGGTGTTTTTGCCCCAGGAAGCCGTGGACCAGGGCATGGTCACCCAACTGTCGTACGATGATCAGGTGAAAGAAAGTATCCGCCGCAAACTGGGTATCGAGGAGGCAGAAACTGATGATGATGAGGACGACGACGATGAAGATATCAACTTTATCTCGCTCGATAAATACCGTCGCTCGCTTGATAAAGACGATGACTACTCCCGCAACCGCGTGGCGGTGATCGTGGCCGAGGGCACCATTGTGAACGGCAACGGCGACAACACATCCATTGGGGGAGAGAAGTTTGCTAAGGAGATTCGCAAGGCCCGCGAAGACGACAACG
The DNA here is from genome assembly GCA_963761785.1 of uncultured Cytophagales bacterium. Classification (GTDB taxonomy): domain Bacteria; phylum Bacteroidota; class Bacteroidia; order Cytophagales; family Cyclobacteriaceae; genus Tunicatimonas. The sequence continues at coordinate 955,341 of CAVXII010000004.1, read as the reverse complement.
TGAAGGCGGTGGTGCTGCGCATCAACTCGGGCGGCGGCAGTGCCTCGGCCTCCGACCAAATGTGGCGCGAGATACAGCTTACCACCAAGGAAAAACCCGTCATCGCGTCCATGTCTACCTACGCCGCCTCCGGGGGCTACTACATGGCCATGGGCTGCGACACCATTGTGGCTCAGCCCAATACCATCACCGGCTCGATTGGTATTTTCGGGCTCTTCTTTGGGGCGCAGGAGCTGCTCGATAAGATCGGCGTGTCGGTTGACGTGGTCAAGACCAGTCCGCTGGCCGATATTCTGGATCCCTCTCAACCACTAGAGCCCGCCGAAGAGCGCATCATCCAGAGTTTTGTCAACAAAGGCTACGAAACCTTCGTGAGCAAGGTAGCCCAGGGCCGCGGCATGACGGTAGAACAGGTGAAGGAACTGGCGGGCGGACGCGTCTATACCGGAAAAGAAGCCCTGGAGCTTGATTTGGTGGATATACTAGGCGGCCTCGACACCGCGGTGGCCATTGCCGTCCGGCGCGCCAACCTGGAAGAGGGCGACTACCGCGTGCGCTACTATCCGGAGGTCAAGCCGCTGTTCGAGCAAATCCTTGAAGGGTTTGAGCAGAGCGCCAGTACCTACTTCCTGAGGCGCGAACTAGGCCCGCTCTATCCGCACGTAAAGCAATTGCGCGAACTAGAAACTATGCAGGGTTTGCAAATGCGTTTGCCGTTTATGACGGACATCCGATAACTTTCATGGATGGCCAGATACTAGTGACTAGCCACCAGCCACCAGCCACCAGTGACCAGTTACCAGTATCTTTGCCACGTAGCAAATTCACCAGTTACCAGTGACCAGCCCCTAGTCATTCCGAAAGTCTACGTCTATATAGTGCTGCACCAGGCGGATCACGTCCCAGGCATCGTTGAGGGCGCGGTGGGCCACGGTTAGGTCGTTGAAGCCCGCGCGCTTTTTGCAAGCCACCAAATTGGGAATCCATTGTTTGTCTTTGGCCGGATTCCAGTAGAGCAGACCCGGGTCCAGGGCCACCCGGTGGAGGTTGATCTTCTGCCGGAAGCCGGGCAGCCGTTCCAGAAAGATACGGTCGAACTTATCGAAGTTTTTGCCCGCCGCCTGCACGCGGATACGCCCGCGCTCATGCCATCGGAAGTTGTGCTGTAGCAAAAAGTCGGTGAAATGATCTACCAATTCGGCGGGTGGCAGCACCAGGGTGTCGAAGGTGGGCGCGCGCAGTTCTTGTATCAATGCCTCGTTCATGCGCAGCGCAGTGGGGCTGGCGTGGGCGAAGGTGGGTTGCAACAGCACCCGAAACTGCGGCGCATCAGCGAGCATCACCGGGTGTTGGGTGTCGTAGATAATCGCCGCAAACTCCAGCACCTCGTGCACCCAGGGGTCGGCCCCCGTGGTCTCTAAGTCAATCGAAACAAACCGCATGGAAAGGATAACCCCGCCGCCGCCCAACTGTTGGCTGACAATGGCCGTTCCCCGGAAGTTCGTACCTTGCTGACTCATCTAACCCTTCAGCCAATGCAACCGATTGTCTGGCGATTTATGTTGCTGCTAGCTACTGCTCTGATCGGCTGCGGTGGGGCCAGAGAGCGTCCGAGATCATCAGGCAATACTTCAGAAGAAATACCCGAGGCCGCTCCGCTGCGCACATTTACCTCCGAGACCACCCAAACCCGCTTGCTGCTTCGCTCCGACAGCACCTTCCTGCTGCAGATCACTCCTCGGTACAGTTCAATGGATAGTAGCTTCTCAGGAGAGTTTGAGGTGGCCAAAGAGCGGTATCGACTCTTCTTTCCCGACACTATTGCGCGCTTCAACGAGTTGATCACCCCCGTCCATGGCGATGCTTCGGTGGTGGTGTATCCGGACTACTCGGTGGTGCTGGACAAAAAGCTTCGGCAACTGTACGTGAGAAACACCTTGCTCACCGCTGATTCGGCCACTTATCCCTAGCGCCACATTAACGGTGATTGCGGCGCCAATGCAGCAGGGCAAACAGTTTGTTTTAAACAATTTGAGGTAGAATCAGTTGTATATATACTGTTCACTATACCACAGCCCCTATGAAAAAGTCAAAATTTAGTAACATCCTCAGTAGCCTGGCATTTGCTAGTGCGTTCTTGATCGCCGTAACCGCTTGTTCGGATAACAAGCAAGAGGCAACCACCGAAGCCGAGGGAACCACCACGGTGGTGGAAGAAACGCCCGCTCCCGTTCAGGAACCAATGGATACGGAAGAAGTAGAAACTGATATGCAAGTGGATGCCGCTCCCGCTAAGATCCAAAAGCCCGTTGATAAGGATCCCGTCCTCACCATGATGTCCACCAGTTACAAGGACTGGAATACCGATGGCAATAACGTGCTGGATAAAGAAGAATTCTACCAGGGTTTGTACCAAGTGTGGGACAAGAACAAAGACGGTAACATTGCCGAAGATGAGTTCACCGACGGAGCTAACAACTTCTTTGCCGACTACAACTTTAAAGAGTTCGGTCAGTATGCCGATTGGGACGCTGACGGCAGTGGTGACGTAAGTGTGGCCGAGTTTCGCGAAGGAATGAAGAGCACCGTAGATAGTGATCCTACGGCCCAGGACCTATTGGTGATCTGGGATACGGACAACGATCCCGCGATCGAGCGCATTGAGCTCGACAATATCACGGTTCGTTTGGACAAAGACAGCAACTAGGATTAACTAATTGAGTCACCCAAATTTCCCAAATTGAAGCAGCTTCGGCAAACCTTCGATTTGGGTTTTTTGTTGGATAGGCATGAAGAAGACTTTTGCAAAGATCAACGTGGCTGTCCTCAGCCTGTTTACCGTCGCCTGTTCGCAGGCCCAACAATCAGCTTCGTCGGGCGACCGAGCGTCTGATATTTCGGATAAGTACATCGGTATCCCCGTGGCCGAAGACGCTTCCTACGACTATCCGGTGCAACTTCCGGAAGAGCAGTGGAAGCAGCGACTCACCAACGAGCAGTACTACGTTTTGCGGGAAGAGGGCACCGAGCGCCCCTTTACCGACCCGCTCAACGACAACAAGAAGAAGGGCATTTATTACTCCGCCGCCACTGGGCAGCCGGTGTTCTCTTCTGAAACTAAGTTCGAGTCGGGCACCGGGTGGCCTAGCTTCTACGAGCCGATTAGCAAGGAAGCCGTCGTGCTTAAGGAAGACAATTCGTTTGGCTCCACCCGCATCGAGGTAGAGGACAGCGGCAGCGGCTCGCACTTAGGCCACGTGTTTCCCGACGGACCCCAACCCACCGGGCTGCGCTACTGCATGAACGGAGCGGCTCTGTTGTTCGTGGCAGAAGGGGAAGAGCCGCCTGCTTTGGTGAAGAAATATCTGGAAGATCATCCTGATGAGGCGCCAGGGAAGTGAGTGTGCCGTATGTTTTCCACCATTATTCCGGCCGCAGCGGCAGCGCTCTAAGAAGTGCCGGAATTTCCATCTTCGTATCGGGAGATTCAGGATATTTTGTTTCGTTGCACTTCACAAAATTCCGGAATGACGTTTTTGGATGATTTGACTTTCTGTTTGAACGCAAAATTTGCAACAATTATTTACCCCGCCTCCCCTCAATCCTGCTGACTGCCGGGGACTTTTACGCCGAGTCCGCCGTCGATGCGGTAGACTTGTCCCGTCATAAAACTCGCTCGGTCGCTGCACAGAAATGAGATAAACTCCCCAATTTCGGTAGGTTGCCCGATGCGTTTTACTGGGTGCATATCGATGCACTCCTGCATCACCGCCTCCGGGTCAGGCGACTGCGCAATAGCCCACTGCAACAGGGGCGTATCCACCGTGCCGGGGCACACCGCCACGCAGCGAATGTGCGGTGCATAATCGACCGCGATGCTGCGGGTAAGGCCGAGCTGGGCTGACTTAGAGGCGGCGTAGGCCGCCACGTTGTGCTGGGTGAGGATTCCCAGCACACTCAACACGTTTACCACTACGCCCGGTGTGGATGCACCACGCCCCGCTTGTTGCATGTAGGGGATAGCGTGCTTGGCGCACAAGAACGCCCCCTTCACGTTCACGTTCATGGTCAGATCCCACACCTCTTCGGTGGTTTCAGTGACCGGCGCGTAGCGCTGCACACCCGCATTGTTCACCAGATAGTTCAACTTCCCGAAGTGCTCCACTCCCTGCTTAAGGGCGTCGATCACGGCTTGCTCTTCGGCCACGTTGCAGGCGATAAAGTGAACGTGGTCGCCCAAAGCGTCGGCGGTCTGTTGTCCGCTTTCGGCGTCGTTATCCAGAATGATCACCTTCGCACCGGCCTTGACCAGTACCTCCACCGTGCCCCGCCCGATTCCTTTGCCGCCCCCGGTCACCACCGCTACCCGATCTTGATGCTCCATAGTGTTGCCAATTTTTGTTGCGGGAAAAGATAGCAGAAATAGCGCATTAGGCCAACTTTCTAATGGACGGATTCATCCCAATGCTGTCATTAAGTTTTCCTTTTGGTTGTGGGATGCCGGGCACTGGCTGCTACCGTTATCTTATGCTTGGCGTAGGACCTTCGGTGCTGTGGCTAACTTGCCAGGGAGCACTACGCCCAACGCGGGCAGACAAGAAGGTCCACCGGGCTGCCCGCACGAAAGCTTCCGAAGCCCGACTGAGCACTTCAGAAGCGCGTGCGTGTCGTAAGTTACGTTGTTCAAGTAGTAAGTTACTGGTCGAGAGCACTAGTTTACGTCTTTCGAGTAGTAAGTTACTGGTCGAGAGCACTGGTTTACTACACGCGAGTAGTAATCTACGGGTGGTTTGGAGTAATGAACACCTCGCGTGCTGTGCGGAAGAGCGAGTGAGTACTGGTTCAGCTAAAACGAGCCCTTCTTTAGGGCAACCTGGTTTAGCAGAAGAAGAAGAAGACAGTGACGAAGGATCAATATGACCCTTGGTATCGTCCCAAGCGCTCTCGCTTTGGGCAAAGCGATTAAGGCGAGCAACAATTAACGCCAAATTGGTTAGACTTTTGGCTCGCGCCCGCCGTTGCTAGCGTTTCACGAGGGCGCAGCAGGGCCTCCCTGAGACTTTTTGCTCCCTATTTTGTGTGTAATGTCGGTTTTTCTTACGTAGGCAAGGTTGTGTAGGCCAAGCGCTTGTTGGCCCCGGTTACGGCTGTTAGTTTTGGCGTAGTATAATCTTCCACCAAACGTAACCATCATGAGTAAGGAAAACATAGTATCCATTCAAGTACCCGAAAAAGAACTTGAGGCCGCCATCAAGAAACTACAGGAAGTGAAAACGCTGCTGAAGCCCTATCTGGTAGGCCTGCAAGCCGCCGAGCGGAAGAGTATGCTCAAGATGAGCGACCGGACGCTGCCTTTCGTGATGAAGGCAGCTGAATACGCCCAAACGCGCAAGGATTTCTCACCTCCCTATCTGAACCCTGAGGAGTTAGCCATCGATCTAAAGGCGGTGGAAGACCTCACGCGGGTATACCGTGAAGCGGAGCAATTGTGCAAAAGCCTGGACGATACCATCATGCTGTCGGGCAGTGAAGCCTACGCCGAGTCGCTGGCCTACTATTCGGCCGTGAAGCAGGCTGCCAAGCGCAACATCCCCGATGCCAAAACGGTGTTTAATGATCTGCGTAAGCGTTTCGAGAGAAGATCAACCGGCGGGTTGCCGGATGAGGAATAGCTTAAAGGTCTACTTGACAAAGACTCACCGCTTCACGTAGAACAGCTTTGGGCCGTCGCAGGGCTGGGTGTTGTTGACAAGGGTGTCGCCGCGCAGGGTGAACAGTTCTTTGCCCGATAGGCAACTTGTGTAGAAGAAGTAGTCTTCCGGATAGACCAATTCAATCAACTGGGCAGCGTCAGTGGAGGCTGCGCGGGGTTTACGCCAACGATACGTGCCCCGCACGGTGTCGCCCCGGGTGGTGTACTTATAAAACGTTTGGTCAGCCCGAAACCGGTAGTAGGTCTTCCGCTTCATGGTGTCGTAGTTAATCACCTGGGGCGTCCAGCCCGACACCTCCCTCACCAGTTCCCATTCGCCCACCCCCTGGGTAAGAGCATCTGCTTCGGGGAGGATGGCCTGCGGTTTGTCATCGGCTTCTCCGTAGGGCTGGCATCCCCCGAGAAGCCAGGCACCGAGCAAAAAGACAATCGGTAAGCGTATCATAAGCAAGGGTTGGATTAGTAGTTCTCTACTGACCCATCCCCAAGGCAAATGGTTGGAAGTGTTTACGCACGTTTTCTACCTATCCTGGCAATCATCTTTCGTCGGCGCTGGCTAACCCATCGATGGGAGTCAGGCGGTAAACGGCACCCGGGTCTTCCACGCCCACGTAGATGTAGCCATCGGGACCCATCGCCACGCTGCGCAGGCGCCCGAGGTTTTCCATCAGCAGTTCTTCTCCAGTAATCTCATCGTTGGCTATCTGGCAGCGGTTCAGGTACTCGAAGCGCAGCGAGCCCACCAGAAAGTCGCCCGTCCAGTCGGGGTAGCGGTCGCCGGTGACGAAAGCCGCTCCGCAGGGAGCAATGGAGGGCACCCAGTAGTGCAACGGCTGCTCCATGCCTTCTTTCGCGGTGAGTTGCGTGAAGGTGGTGCCGTCGTAGTTGAGTCCGTACGAGATCACCGGCCAGCCGTAGTTGTCGCCCTTCCGGATGATGTTGACCTCGTCGCCGCCCCGCGGGCCGTGCTCGTGCGTCCACACCTTCCCGGTGGTAGGGTGAATGGCCAGGCCCTGCGGGTTGCGGTGCCCGTACGAATAGATCGAGGGCATGGCTCCGTCCTGGTTCACGAAGGGGTTGTCGTCGGGGATACTGCCGTCCGCATTGATGCGGTGAATTTTGCCGCAGTGGTTGTCGAGGTTCTGGGGGTTTTCGTCGCGGTTGCCGCGGTCGCCCACCGAGAAGTACAGGTAGCCCTCGGGGTCAAAGGCCATGCGCGAGCCGTAGTGGTGGCGCTTGGTGGAGTAGGGCAGGGCCTCGAAGATGCGCTCCGCATCGGCGAGGGAGTTGCCATCGAGTGTAGCGCGGGTGATGGCCGTGGTCGATACCGTGTCGTCGCCCTCCCGCTTGAAGGCGGAGTACGATAGGTAGATCACCTGGTTGTTCTTGAAGTCAGGGTGCAGCAGCACGTTGAGCAGACCGCCCTGGCCTTCGTCCAGCACGTCGGGCACTCCTGAAATGGATTGCAACTCCCGGTCGGCGGTGAGGCGGTACAGGGTGCCCGATTTTTCGGTGATCAGCAGTTCGCCGTTGGGCAAGAAGGCCAGGCCCCAGGGCGAGCCAATGTCGCTGGTGAGCGTGTCGAGGTCGAAGCGCAAGACTTCGGTCTGGAAGGTGTCGGTGGCCAGGGTTTGCTCCTGAAAGGCGTAGCGCTCCACATTCTCGATGCCGGTGCGAATGTACTGCGCCAATCCTTCTATCTCTGCTTCGGTAAAAGTTTCCTTGAACGAGGGCATGCCCGCATCAGCGTAGCCGTTGGTGATCGACAGCTGAAGGCTGTCCTGGCTCTGGCCGTGTTTCCACTTGCGATCCACAAAGGCCTGCATCTGCTGTCCGTGGCACCCGGTGCAGTAGGACTGAAAGTGCGTTTGCGCCTGCGTTAGCACCGCGTCCGGCACACTGTCGGTCGTTGCCAACGCATCGGAGGCAGCCGGAGAAGGAGAAGAAAAGTCAGCCGAAAACCAGCCGAATGCGGCCCAAAAAAGTCCGGCAAAGATTAGCAGAGAGATACTATAAAGCTTTGTCATAAGGGAGGTTGGATTAATTGGTCGTTTGAATGGGCACGTTCACCTGGGCATCGTCCCACTCCAGCACCATCGCCAGGGGAGCTTTGGTGAAACGGACGGTAAATTGTTCTATCGGGGCGGCGGGAGCCTGCACCGGCACATTGACCGTCACCACGTCGGCGGTAGAGTCGTAGGGTGAGGTGCCGTCGAAGTTGAGGCCCCAGTCGTAGCTTTTCTCGTTGAATAGCACCGTCCACTGCCGGGCGGTGGGGATGGTCCACAGGGTGTAGGTGCCCGCGGGCAGCGGTTGGCCGTCGATGCGCAGGTCATGCGAGGTGGTGAACACGGTGGCCTCGTTGGCTCCGGTGCGCCACACCTCCCCGTAGGGCAGCAGCTCACCAAAGATGGCCCGGTCTTTCTTATACGGACGGCTGTAAGCAACCGATAACTCGAGATCGTCCTGATTGTAGGTGACGATTTCCTGCGGACTGTGGGCTTTGGTGCGGGCCAGCATAAACTGAAAGCCAACGAACGCCAGCACCGCCAGGCAGCCGATAACGATGATCGTCCACTTGATAATTTTGTTCATTACTTAGGATAAGTTAGTGAGTCGTAAGGTAAATAAAACTAAAGTGAAATCAACTTTGTTACTTGCCCAAAAAATAGCCCTACCCCAATCGTATCCGTACGGTAAACGCGTCGGCCGGATTGGTCACCAACAGTTGATTCACTTCTTCGTCGCTAAAGCCTTGCGCTCGGAGCTCGGGCACAAAGCGCTCCAGCAGCACGGCGTGCGACCGGTAGGTGCCGCCCCGGGGTTCGCCCACCCGGTACCAACCCGCGTCGCACGACACCAGTACCCGGCTGAGCAGACCGGCGTCCCGCAGGGCTTTCACCTGCTGCGCGTGATCGGCGTAGTTCGCCTCGCTGATCCCGTCAATTTCTACCCACGCGCCTGCCCGGGCCGCCTTGAGGTGGTTTTCGGCACCTTTTCCCTGAGCGTGCACCCAGATAAACGCGCTGGGGTGCACTCCGGTCGCTTGCACGATCTCTAACTCTTCCCGCGCCGCGGCGGCATCTCCGGTGTGGGCGGCAATGGTCAGGCCGGTTTTCGAGTGCGTACGGGCGGCCGCTTCCACCAGCTTGCGGTCGGCTTCGTTCAAAGGGCCGTTGTTCACGCCAATTTTGATAAATCCAGGTAGGATGCCGGTGCCGTCGATGCCGTTGCGATATTCATCAATCCAGCGGCGGGCCAGTTGGTCGGCGGTTTCGGTAGCCACGTAGTCGGGCAAGAACTTGCCGTCGACCGCGCCGTAGAGCCCGGTATTGGTCAGGATGTGCAGTCCGCTGGCCTTCAACAAGCGCTTCAGCAAGCGTGCGTCGCGCCCCAGGTAGTTGGGCGTGCACTCCACGAAGGTCTGCGCTCCTAGTTTCTTAATCTCTTTCAGGTAGGGCAGAATCTTCTCGAAGGCTTCGTCGGCATCGTAGCGGTCGGGACTCACTACGTTGGCACCTCCGAAATCAACCAGTACGTGCTCGTGGGCGAAAGTGAGTCCCAGGGCATCGGGCTTCACGGGGCCGTCTGCGGTGATCACCGTTTTCTCGGAGGCGGCGAAGGCCTCGGGGGCGAGCCAGCTTACTGCTCCGGCCGCAGCGGCGGTTTTCAGGAAGTGACGACGGGGGTAGTTCATACTAGAAAAGATAGGAGCGATTTTTAGATCACCCAAACTATCGTTTTCTTTGGCCATTCGCTAATGTCCGGTAGATTTAGTCCTGCAGGGATTCGTAACTGCTCGGTCGTTACCACCGTTTCATTCGTCTCGTATGAATCTTCCAACGTATACCCTCCGGCAACTGGCGCTGCGCAACGGACAAGACCGTCCTGAGGTATGGTGCGCCTACTGCGGGCTGATCTACGACTTGAGCGATTCGAGAATGTGGCGGGGCGGACAGCACTACGAGCACTGGGCTGGGCAGGACCTAACTAGCGAACTACCCTCGGCTCCGCACGACGAGCGGGTGTTTACTCGTTTTGAGGTGGTGGGGCGGTTAGCCGGTTAGCGGACTGGAGTTGTCTTTGGTTTTAGCCGTTTGTTTCCTGAGCACGTAATAAATAGCTTGTGGTAGAACGATATTTTCTCTTAGTTTACCCAAAACACCCGCGAGATGTTAGTACGATTCGTAGCTTCCAATTTTTTATCGCTCAAAGAAGAGGTTGAGTTCAATATGCTCACCGGCGACTTTGAAACGCACAAGCACCACGTGTACCAAACGGGCAAGGTGGAGGTGCTGAAGGCCGCAGCGATTTACGGAGCGAATGGTGCGGGAAAGTCTAATTTAGTGAAGGCTATCAATTACTTACAACGTTTGGTGAAAGCGGGAGGTATCTTTGAGCCCATTGGAAGCAAAAAATTTAAGCTTGATGCCAACCTTCGCCAAGAACCAATTCGTTTTGAGATAGAGTTTCACACGAATGAAAGTCTCTATTCGTACGGCGTCGGTATGGGTTATAACGAGGTTGTAGAAGAGTGGCTGTACAAAGGTGATGTGATGGTTTTTGAAAGAACACCGGGGGAATCGGGTAAAGTATCGCTTAAACTTGCTGAAGAATACAAAAAGACGGAGAAGCAAAAATTATTGATAGAATTAGCCCAGGATAACCTTCTTGAAGGTCACGAACTGCTATTGAGCAAAAACAAAAATCTCAAAATTACTGATGAACTGGATGTAGCCAGGGGGTGGATAGAAGGGTATATCAAGATTATATACCCCCTTGCTAAATACGAGGGGCTAGTTCAGGATATACTTGAATCGGAAGATATCAAAACTTACATGAACGAATCGCTAGGTAAGTTTGATACAGGAGTTGATAGTATTGATGTAAAGGAGACGAGGCTTAATGAATTTACAGATATAAACACTAATGACAAGCAGAAAATCATTAAGGCGATTGGTGAGGATGGAAATCACCTTGTCCAATACAGAACGAAAGATGGACCTATATTGGTAGGTTATGAAGACGGCGACTACGTAGCAAAGAAGCTTACGTTACAACATTCAGGAGTAGACGGTGGGCCGGTTGATTTTATGCTGTCTGAGGAGTCGGACGGTACCCAAAGGCTATTAGATTACCTTTCTGCTATCTCGGCAATTACTGATCTTCCGGTCACTTTCATCATTGATGAGATTGACCAAAGCGTGCACGTCAACTTGCTTAAAGCACTGTTAAAAAAGGTTATGGATGACGAGAACACCAAAGGTCAACTCATCTTCACGACCCACGAATCCAACCTGCTTGACCTCAATATCTTCCGCCAGGATGAGATCTGGTTTGCTGAAAAAGAACGGAAAACCGGGGCTACTCACTTCTACTCGCTCAGCGAATTTAAGCCAGACTACGGGTCTGACATTGAAAAAGGCTATTTCAACGGCCGTTTCGGAGCAATTCCGTTTCTGGGTAATTTGGAAACGCTAAACTGGCACCCGCATGCCGAGACAGAATAGAGACTACAAATGAGGGGAGCCGCACCGGGACGCCCGTCTCTTTGTAATCGTTTGCGAAGGAGCCAAACGGGAGAAAGACTACTTTGAGTTCTTTCAACAGTTTTCACAACGCGTTAAAATCAGGGTTTCGCCTCCTGAAAACAACGCATCGGCTCCCAACCACTTTCTGCGGCGCGCTCAAGAATATGAAGAAGTCACCGGATTCAGCAACAGTGATCGTCTGTGGTTCGTATCAGATCGTGACCGATGGGAAGAGCGCGTTTTACGAGAAATTGCTAGCACGTGCGACGAACGAGCCAATTGGCAATTAGCCATCAGCAACCCCTGCTTTGAAGTCTGGCTGTTTATGCACTTTCAGGACATCAAAGAAACCCAAGGAGATAGTCCTAGGGAATTCAAACAAGCACTGGACAGATTGCTACCAGGCGGCTACAAAGTAGAAGTGTTCGCGCCGCGCATCGAAGAATCCATCCATCGGGCCAAAGCCAGCGACACCAATCCTGATCACTTTATGCCTGATTTGCCAGGAACCAAACTATACCAATTGGCTGAGCAGATGCTCGAGTACCTGGGGCAGGAGTGGGAACGAGCTAAACGAGAACTAAACAAGCACTAAGGGTTACGATAAGTTCTTACCAATCAGTAAAGAAGAAGGGTAAAAAAATAATAAATATGCATTGGGAGGAAGAAAAGTACGCGGTTTTTGCTATTTTTCATTTACTTGACAGCGAGATACTTTCTGTCAAGACACCGCTAGCCCGTGCGCAATGATCGATGAGCAAGTAATACAGCGTCTAAAGAACGGAGAGGAACGCGCCTTCCGGCAGATCTACGATACGCACTTTCCGAAGCTGTACCGCTACGCCCTCACCATCACCCATTCGCCCGAGGCCTCCGAGGAGGTGGTGCAGGAAGCCTTCATGACCCTTTGGCGGAAGCGGGCTTCGGTAGACCCTGCCCAGTCGCTGAATCACTATTTGTATACCCTCACCAAACACCAGTGCTTTCGTTCGCTACAGGACCTGGCGCGTCGAAAAAGACCTACAGCAGGAGCTGTCCTACCGGCTGGCTATCTCGAGCACCGACACCGAGGATCAGGTAGTGTTTAATCAGTCCTACGCGATTGCCCAGGAGGCCATTCGTCAGCTCCCGCCCAAACGCCAGCTCATCTACGAGATGGCGCGCCTGGATGGGTACTCGCTGCGCGAGATTGCCCAGGAGCTCGGCATATCGGTGAGCACCGTCAAGAACCAACTCCTGCTGGCCACCCAAGCGGTGCGGCTCTACTTCCGCAGTCATAGCGACCGTATTATCGGATGGGGGCTGATCCTATCGGCGCTTTTTCCTTTCAACTAGCCCTACGGCCCGCTCGGTGCCCGCACGGTGACTTTTTCCTTATATAACTAATTTTTTAGCAAATGATGATTATTAGCCCCTTCTTGCACAGTATACTTCCGAAAAAATAAATATTTCATAAATATTGCTCTTAGAGTAGGCCTTTTTCTGCGGACTAGGCTAGTAGGTAATAAATCCCCTACGCATGGACCGCATCCGAGAGCTTCTCCAGAAATACCAGCAAAAAACCATCCTCCCCGACGAGCGGGAAGAACTGCTGGACGCGTTGCGAACGGGCACCTACGAGCAGTACGAACCGTGGATGGACGAGGTGTGGCAGCAACTGTCTGCGGAGGGCAAGCCCCACCCGGAAGCGGCCCGCCGCGTGTACGCCCGGCTACAAAACGAGTTATTTCAACGGCCTACTTCCCAATGGCGACGCGCTCCGTGGCTGAAAGTAGCCGCCGCGCTGCTGCTTGCTCTGGGACTGGCGTATTACTTGATGGGCTACCGCGCTTCACAACGACAAATTGCCACCGGCCCGAACGAAACCCGCACCCTGGTGCTGCCCGATGCTTCGGTGGTTACGCTGAACGTAAACTCAGAACTTCGCTACGCTGCTACCTGGGACGAGGAGCACCCGCGCGAAGTGTGGCTCACCGGTGAGGCCTACTTCTCGGTGCAGCACACCGCTCTCCACCAAAAGTTCACTGTTTATACTGGCGAAGTGGCCGTTGAGGTGCTGGGTACCAAGTTCAACGTGAACAACCGCCACGGTGAAAACAAAATTCTGCTCGAGGAAGGCAGCATTCGCCTTGATCTATCACAAATAGAAGAGGTGCCACCGGAAAATAGTACAATGCTGATGAAGCCGGGAGAATACGTTGAACTGTCCTTGGTTCATAAGCAATTTGTCAAAAAAGCCATAAATCCTACGCAGTTATTAGCCTGGACTGAGGGTAAATTGATCATGGATAATACTCCATTGCGTGAAGTCGCTCAGAGTATAAAAGACTACTACGGATTGACGGTAAAGTTTGAAGATGAAAAATTAGCAGATAAAATGTTAACCGGATCAGTTCCTACTGACAATATAGAAGACCTTTTAAAAGTGCTTTCAGAATTTGTAGAAATACATCAAGGGGAAGAAGAAAATGCGCTCATATTCTACAACAAGGATGAATAAAAGATTTAGTAACTGATAAATCTATCAAATACCAGGAAATAAACTTTTTCATGGCATCAAAATATCATTATTCTATTTATAACCACAATTAAAATTCAACAACCATGCAAAAGAAACTGTACGTATTATTTGCCCTCTTTTTTGGCATCCTGTCCGGCTGTCAGGATGGCGCTATGGACGCAATGCTTAGTGACAGCAATTTGGCTAGCGATGCTAGCTCAACCAACGGAAGATTTTATGCAAGCGGAACTCGTTATTATGTAGCAGTAGACGGAAGCAATTCGGGTGACGGAAGTGAGGAAAACCCCTGGGCCACCCTAAAATACGCCTGTAGGCAAGTAGCTCCTAATGAAGGAAACATGATTGTATTAGGCGAGGGCACATTCTCCGATGCAAACCGGAAAGATCCCTCAAACACACCGGCCATACTTCCTGAGAACGTTTCACTGCGAGGGCAGTCAAAAGTTAGAACCATTTATCAGGGTGAAATTCGGGTGCCTAAAGTCAGACATCAGCTGATAGAGAGAATTTTTATGGACGGTAGGGAAAACACCAATGTCAGAATAACATTGTTTGAAGGTCTCGTTATTGGTCAAGGCTCGGAAGTTGAAGTAAGAGAAATGCGGATAGAAGGATACTATGGCAATGGTCTTCGCTTTGGGCAAGGTGATGGCCTTACTAATTCCTCCTTACACGGCAGTTTTCTTATCAATAACGGAGTAGCACATACCCGGGGATTTGCAATGAAAACAGGAAACCTAAAGGATTCTGAAATATACAATAACACCTTTGCTGAGGAACGAGGAAGAGGAGGAGAACCCTGGAACACTGGCAACAGTAGATTTGAAAATGTGAAGATATACAACAATAGATTTACGACGCACAATGACACCAACGCGGGTTGGCTAAACCCTGGCAATGGTCAACGTCAGGTTGTATTCAACTTTGAATTGTTTAGAGTTGATTGCGAAAATGTAGAAATATACGGTAATGAATTTGACGGTAGTATATCATTAATAGATGATGACGGAAGCGTTAGAGATCTCGAAAAAAACTCCGTACAGCATTCGGGTCCACCATAACCGCTGGGACTATACCAAGCGCTACGGAATAGAAATGGGAACGGAGCAGATGGTGATCGACCACAACTACTTCCACTTCGGTACATCCTTAAACCCGGATGTTGGGACAGGCGCTCATGCTATTGCGGCTTTTGGCTCACGGGCCGACAATTCCCTCATTCACCACAATATTATTGAAAACGTGACGCTCAATGCCTTGCATAACCTGTCGGGGGACAACATGAGAATATACAACAATACCGCCATCGGAGCCAGTTCTGACGATGTTCCTGGCTTCTGGGTTTCACGAACCCCAGCCTTTATGGAAATAAAAAATGTAAATCCCCGAGACAATTGGGAGGTAATCAATAATGTCTTCGTAGCGTCCAGCGAGCGACCCGGAAAATTTATGACCCAGGTAAACGATGCGGAGGATCCGACCAACCCCACCATCCTCACCAATGCCATACATAACGTTGATATGGGATTGGTGGAAGAACTGCTTGATTTACCGAACGTCGAAGCTCCTTACGATCTGGCTCCGGCATTTGTAGCGTCGGGTGCCCGGCCGAACCCTTTCTATACGCTGCTACCTGGTAGTCCTTTGATTGACTTAGGAACCGTGGTGCCCGAAATTACGGATGATGCTTTGGGAGCAGCACCGGATATTGGGGCCTACGAGAAAGAATAGTGCATCTATGCTTCTTATAGCTTGAGCGAAGTAGCATAGAATGACTACGGAAGCTTGTGAAAATGTTACTTCACAAAGCATTCCGTAGTCATATTATAGGTTAGATTATTGTTACAAATGACACCAGATAAAACACACAGCGAGCAGAGGATTCCCCCTTAATCTAACGGATTCTGCTGTACGCTTGGCTGAAAAATTTGCACAACTTTAAATCACTTTAATGCTACCAACTTCAACTTTATGAAATACTTTACCCGGATTCTCAAAAAAGTAGGCCTTCTGATGTTGACTACTGTTATTGCTTCTACGGCTTATTCACAAGAGCTTGCCTCCGTCACAGGTCAGCCTGCTGCTGCAACTCGTCTTCTATTGCAAGATGCTAGAGAAACAAAATCTCTGAAAGATGTTCTCGTAGAACTGGAGCAACAGTACAAAGTGACTATCGTCGCTGAAAGTGAGTTGTTACAAGATAAGTTGGTCGAAAAGGATCAATCGCACTACAACGAAGGGGCCGGTATGGTGTATTTGGAAGAGCAACTCCATCATATCCTTCAGCCAATGGGTTTGACGTATCGTCGATACGGTAATTCTTTTGTGATCAAACCGGCCAATGCCGAAAGATACGTTATAAAAAAAGTAAAAAGGAGTCGTGTCGATGATCAGGTAAACCATATCAATGGCTCTGATAAGGATTACAAACCTTTGCGGGTAAATCCCTTAGTCAGCGACGTAGTGGAGAAAACCATCACCGGCCAGGTCACCGATTTGTCAACCGAAGAAGGCCTACCCGGGGTGAATATTGTGGTAAAGAACACGACTATTGGTACGGTCACCGATATCGATGGCAACTACCGCCTCACCGCCCCGGATGATGCGGCAACGCTGGTGTTTTCGTCGGTGGGCTACACGAGTGAAGAAGTTGCCATCGGTAACCAGACGGTGATTGACCTGCAAATGGCCCCCGATATCCAATCGCTATCCGAAGTGGTGGTGGTCGGGTACGGCACCACCAAACGTAAAGACATCACCGGCTCACTGTCTTCGGTGGCATCCGAAGAGCTTGAGAAGACCGTGTCCCCTTCCGTAGACCAGGCTTTGCAGGGCCGCTCGCCCGGCTTGTTCGTCGCTAACTCGTCGGGAGGGGCACCCGGGGCCGCACCCACGGTGAGGATCAGGGGTTCCAACTCGCTTAATAGCAGCAATAGCCCGCTGTACGTCATCGATGGATTCCCGGTGTACCCCAACAACGGGGCCATCCGGGGGGGCGGCAGCTTTCGTACGGACCAGCTTTCGCCGAACACGAGCAACATTCTGGCAACCATCAACCCGAACGATATTGCCTCAATAGAGGTACTGAAGGATGCCTCAGCCACGGCCATTTACGGTGCCCGCGGTGCCAACGGTGTGATCGTGATCACGACCAAAAGAGGTAAGAGCCAGGCAGGTAATCTGAATGTGGACTGGTACTCAGGGGTCAGCACGATCACGCAGAAATTCCCGACGATGAATGCTATCCAATACTCCCAACTGGTCAACGATTTCAATGAGGCCTTTGACGTTCCACCCACTTTTACGGAAGAGCAGTTAAGCACCATTCGCCAGGAAGGAGGCACCGACTGGCAGGACCAGATATTTCGCAATGCCCTTATTCATAACTTTCAGCTTTCTTCGAACGGAGGCAACGAGCATACGCAGTACTTTCTTTCTGCCGGTTACTATGATGAGGAAGGAATTATCCGGGGCAATGACCTGAGAAGGTTTTCGCTGCGTGCCAACCTGGACATTGCCCCCACCAAGAAGTTGAACATTGGAAACAGTTTCACTACCTCCTACACGCTGGAGAAGGCCGTGCCCAACGGGGGGCGTGATCCTAATGCCGGACCCGGGGTGGTGTTCGGTGCGTTGCAGTTTCCTCCGACCGATCCGGTATTCAACGACGATGGCAGTTACTTTTTGTTTCCTTCCCGATCGAATGGGGCCTTTGCTAATCCGGTAGCCATCGTAGAAACCCAGGACATCGACTACAAAAGCTTGCGGTCGCTGGGTACTTTCTTTGTCGACTACGAATTTATCCCCGGCCTGACGGGCAAAATCAACTTGGGATACGACCTGCTGAGCAGAAATGAAAGTGCTTATTATCCTCGTACCACCCTGTTGGGCAGTGAAGTGGGTGGCCAGGCCCGCAAGATCAACATTCTAGACGTTACCTGGATGACTGATTTTCTGTTATCCTACAACAAGAATTTCGGAAAGCATCAGATCAGCGCGGTCACCGGGTTTACTGCCCAGGCCAACACCCTGGACAGAACCCTGTCGGGTAGAAGTAATTTCCTGACCGATGGTTTTGGCACCACCAACCTTTCCGGCGGAGCGGTAGAAGTTATTCCGCAGTCTTCACTGGATCGTTGGTCGCTGTTAAGTTGGTTAGGCCGCGTAAATTATATCTTCTTAGATCGTTATCTGTTTACGTTCAGCGGACGATACGACGGGTCGTCGCGGTTCGGGGATAACAACAAATTTGCGTTTTTTCCTTCAGGAGCTTTTGCCTGGCGACTTAGCAATGAGCCGTTCATGCAAAACCTGGCGGCGATCAATGACCTGAAGCTCCGGGCGAGCTACGGGGTCACTGGTAACCAGGAAATTGGTTTGTACCGCTCCTTGCCCCGCTACGAAACGGTGAACGAAATCTTTGGGACGATCCCCGCCGTCGGGGTGCGTCCGGCCAGTGACGGAATTCCTAATCCTGACCTCACCTGGGAGCAAACCAGCCAGCTCGATATAGGCTTTGATCTTTCTGCTTATAACAACCGCTTGAACGTTACGGTAGATTACTACAATAAGATAACCGAAGATTTGATTTTAAACTTCCCGGTCGCCGTAGAATCCGGCTACTCCAATGTGCTGCGCAATTCCGGTAGCATACAAAACGAAGGGATTGAATTGTCGATCGGAACTGCCCTAAAAATGGGCGAAGTAGGAATTTCGCTCGATGCCAACTTCACCTATAACGATAACACCATCCTGGACTTGGGGGGGCGCGACACCCTGATCGCCGGAGAGTCAGGATACGCTAATATCATCGGACAGGACATTGGGTCCATCTTTGTTGTTGACTTTGCCGGTATCTGGCAATTGGGTGAAGAAGCCGAAGCCGCCGAATACGGAAGGGAGCCGGGCGATCCTAAGTTTGTAGATAAAAACGAAGACGGATCGTACGATCTTAACAATGACCGAAGCGTGATTGGAGTTTCTCAACCTACCACCTTCTACGGGCTTTCTACCAAGTTTGATTACAAAAACGTGGAACTGAGCGTTTTCTTTCAGGGTTCGGCAGGCAACCTGATTCGGGGCGGAACCGCCAATGGCGGGTTTGGGGGACAGAGCAACAGCTACGTATCGGCACTGAACCACTGGACGCCGACTAATCCCACCAACAGCGTACCGGCGTTTACTTCTCAGGACCCCTTGCTCAACGGCAATACGGTACCCTCGAGCATCGCTTTTGAGCGGGCCGATTACTTAAGGCTGAGAAACGTGACCCTGGCCTATACCTTCCAGTCTACCTCCCTGGAGAAAATTGGCTTATCCAAATTGAGGGTCTACTTCAGTGGGCAGAATTTGCTAACCTTTACGCAGTATACCGGACAGGACCCGGAAATTATCGGCCAGTTTCAGGGCATATATCCCTTTACCAGAAACTTTAGAGTAGGCATTAACTTTGGACTTTAATCATTAGATATTATGAAATATACTACGATACTGCTTATTGCCCTGCTACTGGGCGCGACGAGTTGCGAAGATTTTCTTAAAGAAGAGCCTACTTCCTTTATCAACCCGGCTACGTTCTTTAAAACGCCCGCTGACGCCGAAGCGGCAGTGGTGGCGGGTTACGATTTCTACGGCGGTTTCAATGCTGCTACCTTCGGCTGGTGGAGAGACTTTGTGTTTGAAGCCATACACGATGACTTTATTGTTCGCCCCCTGGGAAACGCTAACAACGTTAACGAACAAGCCGTGTACCGGGATTTCAACCCAGCCACTGACAACCTATTTCAGGTATATAATAGCTTTTTTGAAGGGATGAACACCTTTGCGGTCACCGTGGATGGTATCAGTGGGATGGATGATTTTCAGAATAAAAATACGCTGATCGCCGAAGCCAAATTCCTGCGGGCCTTCAGTTACTTTGTGCTGGTAAGGCTCTACGGACGGGTGCCCCTCATTGAGAAAACCTTGCTGGCCAACGAAGTAGAAAGCATTCCCCGTAGTTCTTCTACCGACGAAATATACGCGCTGATTATCAGCGACCTAGAGGCCGGAGTGGAAGAGCTGTGGGAAGAGGCTCCGGCTCCGGGGCGCGCCACCAAATGGGCCGCCATGGCACTGCTGGCCAAAGTGCACTTAACCCGGCAAAACTGGAATGAGGCCGCCAGGCTGGCCGCTCGGGTGATCAACGAAAGTCCCCACCGCCTGCTACCAGTGTACGCCGATGTGTTTAGCGATCAGAACGAAAACAACGAAGAGTCTATCTTTGAGATTCAGATGGCCATTGACAGCGAAAGATCTAACCAGGTAGGCAACTGGCCGCGGGGCATTGGCCCCGATGGCAACAGCGATTTTTTTCAAGGCCCCAACTGGGGTGGAGTTTACGTGGCCAGCGATGACCTGCTGGCCTCGTTTGAAGAGGGCGACGTGCGACGGGATTTGATTGCTACGAGTGTGACCCGGAGCGATGGTACGTTGATTGAATTTTTTGCGGATGGCA
This sequence comes from uncultured Cytophagales bacterium, assembly GCA_963761785.1. GTDB lineage: Bacteria > Bacteroidota > Bacteroidia > Cytophagales > Cyclobacteriaceae > Tunicatimonas. The sequence continues at coordinate 935,080 of CAVXII010000004.1, read as the reverse complement.
TTACCCCTAATTATGCACTCAAAAGAGTGCCAAGTGCTTATATTGAAGGCACCGAATCCAACAACAATTCTGGGTATAACTTTATCTTTATGCGCCTGGCCGAAGTATACCTGATCGCTGCCGAAGCAGAAAACGAGGCCAATGGTCCCGGTAGTGCCTCGGCCTACATCAATCCGGTGCGGGAAAGAGCCGGATTAGCTCCGCTGGCCGGACTGAGCCAGGAGGATTTTCGCCAGGCCGTAAGGAACGAACGGAGACACGAATTGTACGACGAACGAACCCGCTTGTTTGACCTGTTGCGCTGGGGCAACCTGGTGGAACGAACGATGGCTGTAAAACCGGACGCGCAAATTGAGCCTTTCAATACGCTCTGGCCTATTCCTCAGTCGGCCATTGACCGCAATCCGGCGTTGCGGGGCGACCAAAACCCCGGCTACAATTAAGTTATGCGTCAAACCCGCTGGTACTGCCTGTTTTTGGTCGTCTTGTTCTCCTGTGATGCAACTACGGAAGGCCGAAAGGAAACCGGCGAACGGGCTACTCCCAACGTCATTATGCTGCTGGCCGACGACCTGGGGTACGGCGATCTTTCGTGCTACGGCAGCCAGTCTATCGAGACGCCCCACCTCGATGCACTGGCCGCCCAGGGCATGAAGTTCACCCACTTCTACGCCGGTTCCGCCGTTTGCTCGCCTTCCCGGGCTTCGCTGCTGACCGGCAAGTTTCCCCTGCGCTACAATATCCGCCAGCACCTGACCGATAGCACCGATCATCTGCCGGAACAGGCAGTCACCATCGCCGAGTTCCTGAAAGATGCGGGGTACGCTACGGCGCACATCGGCAAATGGCACCTGGGAGGATTGCGCTTGTCGGATATCGTCCGGCGGCAGGCCAAGCAGCCCGCTCTGCCGGGTCCGCTGCAACAAGGCTTCGACCACTACCTCACCAACATAGAAGGCGCGCCCACGCGTCCCCGCCTGATCACGGAAAGGAAACTGTACCGGGAAGGTGGGCATACGATGCTGCGCAACGACCAACGGGCCGATCCCTCCGACCAGCACTGGACGGAGATCAAGATCAACGAGGCGATGGATTGGCTACAGTCCCAGGAGGTAGGACAGCCGTTTTTTCTCAATCTCTGGTTTGATGTGCCGCATACACCCTACGAACCAGCCCCGGAACCCCATTTATCCAAATATCAAAAATTGGGAGTAGAAGGCGACCAGCTTTACTTCCGATCGATGGTCTCACACCTGGATGCCCAGATTGGTCGTTTGATCCGATTTTTAAAGGACAATGATCTTTATGATAACACGCTGATCATTTTTACTTCCGACAATGGGCCTGCTTTCCAGGGGAGCCCGGGACCTTTCAAAGGGGGAAAAACAGACCTGCACGAAGGGGGTATCCGGGTTCCGATGTTTGCGGTCTGGAACGGTAGCATACCGGCCAACACCAATTCTTTTCAGACCATGCACATGGTGGACTTGCTGCCCACCATAGGCTCGCTGGCCAAGTTTGAGGTGCCCGATGATATAGACGGAGTGAACATGCTGCCGGTGTTACTTGGCGAACGGGAGTCTATCAAACGGCCCGCCCTCTTCTGGCAAATGGACCCGTACCGTTATTTCCAAAACCAGGGACCCAAGCCAATTCCCTATGCCACCGAAGTGGTGTTGGATGGGGGATGGAAATTGCTGGCGGATAGCCTAAAGCCTACCGAACTGTTCCGCTTGCGGCAAGACCATCGGGAGCTTTATAATGTACTGGAAGATCAACCTGTCGTGAAAGACTCCTTGCTAATGAAATTAACCGAATTCTATCAAGCTCCCCGCTTCGGCTGGGAAGATGTGGGATTGGAAGCCTACTAAGTGATGAAACATTGTCTTGCTATAATAGTATCCCTCGGCATATGTGCTTGCCGCCCGTCCGACCATCAACCGGATGCCAATAGCAAACCCAACATCATTTTTATTATGGCGGACGATTTGGGTTACGGTGATTTGGGCTGCTATGGACAACAACGCATCAACACTCCCAACATAGACCGCTTAGCAGCGGAAGGAATGAGGTTTACCCAACATTACGCCGGCAGTCCTATCTGTGCTCCCTCCCGATGCGTACTGATGACGGGAAAGCATACGGGTCAGACGTACGTTCGTTTTAACCGGCAGGTAGCACCTTATGGACAACTACCCCTTCCGGAAGCGGAGATAACCGTAGCAGAATTACTAAAAACCAAAGGATACGTAAACGGGATGGTGGGTAAATGGGGGCTTGGAACCGAGAACTCATCGGGGGATCCCCTACAGCAAGGCTTTGATTTTTTCTATGGATATCTCGATCAGGTAAGAGCCCACAACTACTACCCGGAATATCTCTTGAGAAATCATGAAAAGGAATATCTCGGCAACGAAGTGCAGTACCTGGACAGTGCTGCCTGGCACGGCGGGGCCGCGAGTGTCACGACCAAAAAAGTAAATTACTCCCACGATTTTTTCACAACCGAGGCCCTCGATTTTATTGAAACGCATCAGGACACTTCTTTCTTCCTGTATTTGCCTTATACCATTCCTCACGCCAGCGGGGCCGGTCAGGGCAGTGAAATCATGGAAGTTCCTGATGTAGGAAAGTATGATAACGAAAGCTGGCCGAAATCTTCTAAAGCTTACGCGGCGATGGTTTCGCGGTTAGACAAGGACGTGGGCAGTATTGTAGAGAAAGTGAAATCGTTAGGTCTACAAAACAATACGTTAATAATTTTTACCAGTGATAATGGGCCTATGGCAGAATCAATCGAAGGGATTACAAAATTGTTGAACAGTAACGGTGATTTGAGGGGTGGTAAGCGAGATATGTACGAAGGAGGTATCAGAGTGCCTTTTATTGCAAGTTGGCCCAATCACATCAAGCAGGGAACCGTCTCTGATGAGTTGACTGCCTTTTGGGATTTTTTGCCCACCGTGGGTGACTTGGTGAGCATAAAAATTCCGTCCGAAGCAAATGGCATTTCCTATTTGCCGACGCTGTTGGGAAAACCGCAGCCTGAGCACAAATACTTATACTGGGAGTTTCCTGCACCCAATGACTACAAAATAGCGGTGAGAGCAGGAAAATGGAAAGGGATAAAGAGCTACGCAAAGGAAGATGCTTCAGTTCAGTGGGAATTATACGATTTGTCGGAAGATGCAGGAGAAACAAAAAACAGGGCGGATCAGCAACCTGAAGTCATCAGCCAAATGAACGAAATCATCAACGAATCACATACCTATTCAAGTTTGTTCCCCAGGCAATTTGAGAATAATTGAAAAATGCATACCAGTTTTCTTTGCCGGTCAACAGTGTTTCGCTGCTGGAGCGGGTGCCGGTGGATGAAGATTAAAACAGGTTTTGAGATCCGGAAAAATTTATCTGCTCTCTGGTACGCTTGGAAACAAAGTGTGGGATAGCGCGGGTTGCTGCAATATTTCAGCCGCTGATCCGACTACAAAAAATAAACCTGCACCAGTATTCTATCTAACCCACCCCCACCATGCAAGTTATTCTCGGCTCCGGCGGAGCCATCGGCACCGAACTCTCCCTGGCGCTACCGCAATACACTTCCGACATCCGATTGGTCAGTCGTAATCCGAAGAAGGTAAACGATACCGATCAACTGTTTCCGGGTGATCTGACTGATGCCGACCGCGTGGCCGAAGCGGTGCAGGGAGCCGAGGTGGCCTACCTGACAGTTGGGCTGCCCTACGACACCGCCGTCTGGCGGTCAACCTGGCCGGTGGTGATGGCCAACGTCATCAACGCCTGCAAGCAGCACGGCGTCAAGCTGGTGTTTTTCAACAACGTGTATATGTACGATCCGCAGCACGTGCCGCACCTCACTGAAGACACGCCCGTGAACCCCAGCAGCAACAAGGGCAAGGTGCGCCGCCAGATTGCCGACTAACTGATGCACGAGGTGCACGCCGGAAACCTCACCGCCCTGGTTGCCCGATCAGCCGACTTCTATGGTCCGCCCCAGTACGCCAACCAGGTGCTCACCGAAACGGTGTATAAGAACCTGAAGAAAGGCAAGAAGGCCAATTGGCTGGGGTCCGATCAGTATAAGCACTCGTTTACCTACACGCCCGATGCGGGCCGGGCCACCGCCCTGCTGGGCAACACTGCCGACGCTTACGGTCAAGTATGGCACTTGCCTACTGCCGAGAATCCGCCCAGTGGCCAGGAATGGATTGCCGCCTTTGCCCGGGAGATGAACGTGGCTCCCAAGTCGCAGGTGGCCGGAAAAACGCTGGTGAAGGTGATCGGTTGGTTCAACCCCGTGATGCGCGAACTGCACGAGATGCTGTACCAATACGACCGCGACTACGTGTTCGACAGCAGCAAGTTTGGCAAGCGCTTCGATTTTCGGACTACGCCGTACCAAGAGGGCATTCGGCAGGTGGTGGAAGCGGGTGGGTGAGAAGGACCACCCATTGAGAATGGTACGCTGTCAAGCTAAGCTGATCTTCCCAAACAATCTCTTTTGTGAGCAGTAGTAAGAAGGTGAAACAAACTTGTTACAAACAATAAACAATTCAGTCATGGAAACCATGTACGAAAGTGAAGTAACCTCTAAGGGAGGACTAGCGGGTCACGTTTCTTCGGAAGATGGAGCATTAGACTTGGATGTATATATGCCGTCGGGTAAAGATGGCGATAAGGAAGGCACCACTCCTGAGCAGTTGTTTGCCGCCAGCTACGCCGCTTGCCTGGAAGGCACGTTGTACCATGTGGCCAAGGTGAACAGCGTGGAGCTAGCCAACACGCAGGTGAAGGCAAAAGTGAAAGCGGTTCAGGTAGAAAAGGGTGACCTGCGCTTCGAGCTATACCTGGAAGTCACCATTCCTGAGGTGGACGAGAAAAAGGCGCAAACCATTCTGGACAATGCCTTTAAAAACTGTCCGCTCACCAAAGCCACCAAAGGTAATATGGAAGTGAACGTGCAACTAAAGTAAAGGCGTAGGACATTACGATTTTTTTATCCCCGAAGGGCTAGTGAATTCACTAGCCCTTTTTCTTTTCGGCATCTTATCTAACTGATACCTATCGCCTTTGGGCTTATTACTTTCCAAATCTATCGCGTGTAATCTTTGCCCCCAACCGGGGTATTTGTTCTCCCGGAGAGCCGCTATCATTGTGCCACTCGTCGTTTACGATTAGAAGAGGTTGATAATGAGTACGCTAGATAACGCTCCTCTTTCACTATGAACAAGACTGGCTTACTGATAGCATTGGCTAGTAGCTGTTGGCTTATCTCACCAACCGTAGCGCAGCGGATTAACCCGCCGCCCCGCTCGCTTTCGCCTACGGTGGAGGTAATTGCCAAAACGCATCTTGATTCGATCGTAATCCGCTGGGCACCAAACCAAGCTAGTGTGTGGGACTACGGCAATCGTTTCGGCTACGTCATAGAACGGGCCACGCTTGCAAGAGGTGATCAGTATACACTAAGCAATCCGCCCACTGTGGTGCTCACCTCCGAACCGATCAAGCCCCAACCGCTAGCCGCGTGGGAACTCATTGCGCAGCGCGACAAATATGCTGCCGTAGCCGCGCAAGCCATCTACGGAACATCCTTCGAGCTCGTTGATCCTTCGGGCAGCATAGCCAGTTGGGTTGATCGGGCCAAGGAAACCGAAAATCGTTTCTCGTTTGCCCTGTTCGCGGCCGACCAATCGATCGCCACTGCTCAAGCGCACGGGTTACGCTTCGTAGATCGCAACGTGCGCCCCGATGAGAAATACCGCTACCGGGTTCGCGTGGCCCTGCCTCCCGACGTAGCGGATTCTATTGGCACTGGCTCAGTCTACCTCGCCGTCCGAGATACGGTGCGCATTCCTGCGCCTCAGCAATTCCGGACAATTTTTGGCGACCGGGTCGTTCAGCTTAGCTGGAACAAGCGCTACTACGAGCACATCTTCACCAGCTACTTTGTGGAGCGCACCGACGATTTAGCCAAAGGTTTCGAGCGCCTTGATCAACCGCCACTGGTGAATCCTACCCAAACTCGCCAGCAGTCGCCCGAGCGTATGTACAGCACCGACTCTCTGTCCGACAATACGACTACGTACTACTACCGACTGCGGGGCATCACCGCCTTCGGCGAAATCAGTCCGCCATCCGATACGCTGCGCGGCCGCGGCATTCCGCCCGGTCTTTCGGTAGCCCCATCTTTCACTAAATCTGCTTTGCTGCCCACCGGGCAGGTGCAACTTTCCTGGAAGCTCAACGCAATGGATCTTGATCAGCTGTCGGGCTTTCACTTGCTGCGTTCAAGCCGGGCTGCCGGACCCACCGATACGCTCACCACTACCCTGCTTCCGGCTTCGGCACGAAGTTTTATTGACACCTTACCGCTACCAACGAACTACTACCAAATTGTGGCGGTTGACCGGCAGGGAAGGGCTAGCGCGTCCTTCCCCACGCTGGTCCAACTCGAGGATAGCATTCCCCCGGCCGCACCCGTGGCGCTGGCGGGCCACATCGACACCCTGGGAGCGGTAAGCATCACCTGGCAAGCCAACTCCGAACCCGATTTATCGGGCTACCGGGTGCTGATGAGCAATGCACCTGATGGTCCTTTTATGCAGGTATCCGACGCCCTGCTCACCGACTCGGTCTACCAGGATACTACCGTAGTGCGTACGCTCACGCGCTTCATCTATTACCAAGCGGTGGCGGTAGATCATCATCACAACCGCTCGGCTCCTTCGGAGACGTTGCGGCTGGAGCGTCCAGATGTGGTGCCACCCGCGTCTCCGGTGTTTCGCCAGGCCGAGTCGCAAGACTCGGCGGTGTACCTTGCTTGGCACCCCAGCGACAGCGAGGATGTGGTGCAACACGTGCTGTACCGGCGGTTATCGGAACGATCAGACTGGGTGGCCCTGGCGAGTTTCAACAGTGCAGCCAGTAGTAATACGTTTCGCGACACCACTGCCGTGCCGGGCCGCACCTATGCGTACACGCTGGTGGCTGTAGACGCCGCCGGACTAGAATCAGACCCGGCCCCTCCGGCGCAGGTGGCCCACATCGACGACGGGGTGCGACCGGCTATCACCGAGTTCTACAGCAAGGTCGACCGGGTAGCCAAGCGAGTAGAACTAGCCTGGAGCTACCCCCCGGAGAAAGTGGAGCGCTACCTGCTGTTTCGGCAAGCAGTGGGCCAGCCCCTGCGGCTGCTAAAAAGTGTGCCTGGCGAGCGAAGCACCTTCCAGGACCGGCAGCTGACGGTGAACACGGCCTACACCTACCGCCTACAGGCTATTTACCGCGACGGCGGACAGTCGCCGTTGAGTGAGGAATTAACGGTTCGATACTGATGATGAAGCGTAAATATATACCAAGCGTTGTCCTATTCTTGGCCTTCTCACTGCTAGGGGCTACCCTAAGCTACGGCCAGTCTGCAAGGGTAAAGATAGAACTGAAAGTGATCAAGGTAAAAGCATACGATGAAGCAGTTAGAAAAGGTTTGGGGGGTAATGAGGTGCGGTTTGATGTTTGGTTAGAAAGTGAGGACGGTTACCGCAGTTCTGAGGTTTTAAATGAATTAAATGGAGTTAAAAGAAGAGATCTGCCTCACGAGATATCAGCATCAGGGGGCACTACTATGTATGTGGACTATGGCAAATCAGTGGAGGTCTGGCTTGAAGGGTGGGAGGAGGATAATTGCGGTAAGAATGATGAGTACGATGATAAATTTGCTTGTAAGGATGATCGGCGGTGTATGCAAGGCTTTGCTATATCCTATGAAGGTCAGCAGCCTGGCACGTGGCATCCAATGAATAACCTCAAGTGCGCTAATAAGCATGAGGTATGGGTAGAATACCGGTGGAGTTTCTCGGTTTCACCAGAGCCAATTCCCTTGAATGAGAATAATATATTGTGCCGGAACGAACCTACTGCTCAATTTCAAGCGAAGAACAATTTTCCGCACAGTGAATATGTACATCAATACGAATGGGAGGTAATGGAGAAATACTCCAAACCTGTATATTACTCCGACAGTGAGTGTGAATTAATGTGCACTGTATCAGATCCTAGTGTGCCGGATGGGGTTGAAGTAGACGGTAGCTGCAAGGAGACGTGCAAGGGAACAATAAAAAAATATGAAGATGCCTATAGGAAGGATTTAACTATTAATCTGATAGACCAAAATTCTAACGAATTGAGTTTTGCTACCAACAATGAAATAGTATACGCCCGTGTTTGAGAGATCTATAAGAACGGCGAAGTATCCCCGTGGAGCAATCAGGTTGAAAAGAAGCATCAGTTTTATGACATTGTAGCTCCTTCTTCGGTGAATGCCACTGCTGATGGCAAAGAGGTTGTCACCAACCTCTACTGTAACCCCTCGGCCCTGACCCTCACCGCAGCGCCCCCCGCTGATCGCTCTTGGAACAATTATAATTTTCTATGGTATAGAAAAGTAGGGGAAGGATTAGACAAAGGTGAGCTTATCTCCGGCAAAACGCGGGACACAATAACCGACGATGGCTTCAGTGCTTATGCGGGACAAAAACTTCGGTACACGGTGGAAGTATACCAAAACGGCTGTACTAAGGCTCTTAGTAGTCGGGTTTCTAATCAACTGTTTTTCTTTGAAGACGTACCTACGCTTTCTACTCACATAGACACCACCAATGATATAAAAAAAGCTTCCTGTAGCACTACCAAAGATGGTAAACTCATCATCCGAGCCAGCAGTACCAATCCGGCTCTTCGCTACTACTACAACATCGGTCGGCTCGATCCAGAAGGTAACGTACAATTTACCGAGATTCATTCGTCAGGTAGAAAGGCGGCTAACGTAGATTTTTCGTTTGAAGATCTGCTTCCCGGTGACTACAAAGTGCAGGTGCTTCATGGCGGATATGATGAGTTAGAGGAGATAGAATACACGCAGAAAAGCGACATGTCTAACGCCGGGTACTGCTACAACGAATATACAATCAACATTCCCTACCGCGCCCCCTTCACCCTCGGCACTTCAACGGTAACTCCCGTCACCTGCCACGGCGGGTCCGACGGCAAGATCACGGTTTCTTATCAACATCGGGAAGGAGCGCTCACGCTAACTCTGAAAAGAAATAACGAAGTGGTAACCAGTCCGACTTATACCGTAGACATGGGTGCTTCAACACTGACCATCAGCGAATTACTCGCTGGGGAATACACCTGCACCATCAACGACAGTCGGGGTTGTGCCTCGCCTCCCACTGGCAACGCCATCATTACCCAGCCCGAAGCACTGAACTTTACCACCACCGTGAGCAACTACAATACCGCCGACATCAGTTGTCATGGTGCCGCCGATGCTTTCATCGAAGTAACCGCCACCGGGGGTAATTGGGCCAACGCCTACTCAGCTACGCTCCACAAAGACGGAGCGCTTCACCAACCAGCCGTCTCCTTCGTAGGCACGACCACTTTTACTGATTTAGCTCCCGGAAAATACACCGTGACGGTTGAAACCACTGGCGGATGCGCATTCTCCAAAACGCTGCCCGAATCAATCACCATCACTGAACCTGAACCGCTTACAATTTCGTCGTCGGGAATACTTCCCATCACCTGCTACGGAGTGCCCAATGGCGAAATTACGGTTGCCTCCGAGGGCGGAACCGGCCTCCGGCAGTTTCGAATTGACGGTGGCGACTGGCAAACAGCGGTGGACGTTGAGGACGAAGACCTAATCGTAGGCTTAGACTCCGGTTGGCATACCGTAGAAGTTAAGGACATCAACGGCTGCGTAGCGTCTGAGCCGTTCAAGTTTCGCCTCACTTATCCCACTCCGCTGGCCGCGCAACTAGTAGACTCCATCATGCCCCTTTGCCACGGCGGTTCCGATGGGAAGTTGTTTTTCCATCCTTCGGGGGGCGACCCAATCACCCAAGCGTATCAAATCAGCCTTCAATCCGTAGAACGACCATTTGAGGAGCCCCGCGTATCAACTACCTACAGCGCTGTCGATCCTACCCAGCTTCCTATTATCTTCAACAAACTACGCTCGGGCCATTATATCGTCACCGTTACCGACCCCACCAAGTCGCGCTACGCCTGTAGCCGGGTGGTGGATACGGTCTTCCTACCGCAGCCCACTGCCATCACGGTAGAAACCGTTGTGATCAACCAGCCCTCTTGCGCGGGCGCTACCGACGGCTCGGTGCACGTGAAAGCCCACAGTGGCACGCCCGGCACCGACCCTGACTACTACTATTCGGTCGACGGCATTAACTACACTGCCCCCAACGAAGCGGGCGTGGCCATCTTCACCGGACTCGGTACTGGAAGTTACACCTTCTATGCCGTGGATGGGCATCACGAAGACCACTCGACCCCTGCCTTTCTCGACGGCGATTCGCGTAACCAATTGTGCACTGGTTCGCTCAATTTCACCCTTGATGAACCAGACCTAATCAACGTCATTACTACTACTCAATCAGTTGTTTGCTACGGAACTGCCACCGGAAGCATCACTGTCGATGCGGTGACGGGCGGCCGGGGCGATTACACCTACGCCTGGGAAGCGCTGGATACAGAGATTTATACCCCGAGTGGCTACCGATCCTTTACCCCTACCAACCCCCTTCATCCCACCGATCTGGCGTACGGCACCTATCGCCTGACCGTCCGCGACGCCGCGGGTTGTCAGGCTGTAGTGGTCACCGAAGTGACACAATCAACCATTCCTCTTGCCATTGATGCGGTGCAGACGTACGCCGAAAGCTGTACGGGCACCGCCGACGGAAAACTACAGATATTGGCGAAGGGTGGCTATCCTCCCTACACTTACCGTGTCGACAGCCAAGCAGACCAATTTTACGGCCTTTTTGAAGGACTGACTACCGGGGCTTACCTGCTCACCGTGCGTGACCAGCGGGGTTGCGAGGTTAAACAGTTGGTTGATCTTGCAGCAGACGACTTGATTGTAGAGATCGCCGATCAGATTCCCGCCACTATTGGAGCTGAGAATGGCCTCATTCGCCTACGTACCACGGGCGGAACGAATAAAGATTACTACATAAACGGCCTACTGAGCACCACCGGATCGGAGTTCAGCAACCTACCCGCAGGGCAACACACCGTTGCTATCGAGTATAACGGGCAGTGCCGTTGGGAGCAAACCTTCACCATTAACGAGGTGGAAGCCACGCCTCCCGCCCTACAGGTGACTACCGAAGCACTACAAAACGTAAGCTGTGCCGATGCGCAAGACGGCAGCGTACGCGTGGCAGTGCGTGGTGGTATTCCTCCCTACGCGTTGCAGTGGGACGATCTGCCAGGTCAAAACAATGCCGAACTTACCAACCTGTCTAAGGCTACCTATACTCTCATGGTAACCGACGCGGCCGGAGTCACCCTGGACTATCCTATCACTATTGATGGCCCCGAACCCTTGGAGATCATCAGTGCCGTAGCAATAAGCCCTACCTGCTATCAGGGAAGGGATGGATACGCCGAGGTGTCGGTGGTGGGAGGCACCGCTCCGTACACCTACGCCTGGAGCCGTGACGCTCAGCAAAACACTGCCCGGGCCAGCGGATTATCAGCTGGAACCTACTCCGTGACCATCACCGACCAGCAGGGATGCTCACAGTTTCGGGAGCTAACCATAGCGGCCACTTCGGCCCCGGACGACTTGCTTGAACCCCAGGCCATTACCTTGTGCACTGGGCAATCAGTTACGGTAGATGCCGGTGCCGGAAGCGCCCACGCGTGGACGTCAGACAATGGTTTCATTAGCGCTGAGTCGCGCGTAGCTATCAATCAGGCCGGTCGCTACTTTCTACAAGTAACCACCGACAAAGGCTGCGTCGTATACGACACGCTGGACCTGATCACCACTGATAATGTGATTGATGCAGAGTTTCTGATACCAACGGAAATTTTAGCGGGCGATACGGTGGTACTCACGGAAGTATCGTGGCCTGCCCCTGAGCAAACCGTGTGGCAGTACGATGAGCGGGTGACTACCTACCAATCGGACGAAGGGAAAGAGTATATCGTGTTTCCCACTCCGGGCGAGTACACAATTACGCTGACGGTGATCATCGGCAATTGCCTGGACCAGGTGGAGAAAAAGATTATCGTTAGCGACGCTAGCGTAACCGATCCGTCGGCAGAAAATGGGCGGCTGGGATATCAATCGGAAACCGAATACCTGTTGTATCCTAATCCAAACAACGGGCGGTTCACGCTAAAAATCAGTTTGCCGGAGACGCAGCCTGTTCGGGTGAGCGTATACGACCCACTGTTCACCTACCGCTACTTCCAGAAACAGTTTTTTGATACCCAAACTATTGAAGAGGCAGTTGATCTCACGCATCTCAAGCTCGGGGTCTACGCGCTGATTGTTGAGACACCCGCCGAGGTTAAAATTATTCGCTTTGTGATCCGCTAACCGAACCATGACGCTGCTTTATATTTTCCGTGTGCTTCGCCATTCTGCTCAGAAAATATGCGCTGAAGCAAAGCTGATTTCCGGTAATTTTTTCCTGGCTATGCTTCTCAGTGGGACAACCCCGGCCTTTGCGCAGGTTTATTCCAGTCACGTTATCCCTGACCTTCCCCAATTGGGTAACAGCACCGCCGCCTGGGGTGACTACAACCGTGACGGCTATGCTGATTTTATCCTGCTGGGCACCCAAGCCAATGGCGACCACATCACCGAACTATTTCGCAACAATGGCGATGGCACCTTTGCCCGCTACCGCACCGTTACCCCGGTGGCGCACGGCAGCGTGGTGTGGGGCGACGTGAACGCGGATGGGTTTCTTGATTTTCACCTTACCGGTCTGACCATCACGAACCAGCGGATCAGTGAACTGTATATCAATCAGGGTAACGAAAACTTTGTCTTGGATACCACCCCCCTGGAGGGTGTTGCCTACGGCGCCGCTGCGCTGGCCGATTTTGACCAAGACGGTGATTTGGATTTATTCTACACCGGGGCAAACGTTAGTCAAGAAAACGTGAGCAGGTTTTACCAGAACCAAGGAGATAAGTTTGTGGAGATAGAGAAGAACGTACCCGGATTTACCTACGGTTCGCTCAACGTGGCCGACTACAACCGCGATGGCCGTCCTGACCTGCTGCTTACCGGGCTGCTTGAAGACGGAAGTCGGGCCACGCATCTCTACCGAAATCAGGGAGAGGCGGAGTTTGGTCTTCAGAGCACCGTGCTTCCTCCCCTGTCGTTTGGTGAGGCAGCCTGGGGCGACTTCGATCACGATGGTTACCCTGACATTGCCCTATCGGGCACTACTGAAGGGGGGAACACAATTAGTAAAATCTACCGCAACAACCGCAACGAGGTGTTCACCGACGCGGCCACTGGGCTGACCGCGGTAGGAAACAGCCGCCTCGTCTGGCTCAACTACGACAACGATGGCTACTCCGATCTGTTTATCACCGGCCTGCGGAACAGCAACGCCGAAAGCTTCCTGTACCGCAACCAGCAAGACGGTAGTTTCAGCATAGTCAGCAACCACGGACTGCTGGCGGTCTACGATGGTGACGTAAGCATAACGGATCACGACCAAGACGAAGCCATCGATGTGCTGGTTACCGGCACCAATAATCGGGGCGGAGAAAGCCAACTGCACACCAATAATCTGACCAATGCCAACGCCGCACCTAGCGTACCAAATGGTTTGCTGGCTACTCCATCGGAAGACTCAGTCCGGCTAAGCTGGAACCTCGCTACGGATGCTGAAACACCGGATGCGGGGGTTGCCTATCAAGTGTACGTAGGCACCGCGCCCGGTCAGGCAGACATCGTACCTGCCCCCGCTTTGGTTGCCGACGGGAGCCACACCTTACTCAGTCAAGGAAATGCCGGTTACACGACCATATTCACTCTGCGCGACTTACCCGAAGGACGTTACTACTGGGGCGTGCAGTCAGTAGACGCCAGCCATCGCAGCTCCCCCTTTTCGTCCGAAGAAAGCTTTACCATTTGCTACGCGCCCGACCTGGGTGCCGATACCGCCCTCTGTGTCGGAGATACCATTAGGCTTGAGATAGGGCAAGCTGGTGATGAGGTCGATTGGCAATCGAAGCAAGGAATTGCTATAAACAACCAAAGGTCAGTTGCGCTTGCTTTCACGCAGACCGACACGCTCATTGCTACGCTCACCAACGCCCTGGGTTGCGTGCTACGCGATACGCTGGTGGTGCGAACGTACGAACTTCCCGTTGCTGATCTGGGAGCCGACCGCTATCTCTGCGCAAACGATACCTTGCTACTAGCAGCCGGACAAGCCCAGGACAGTGTTAACTGGTATTCGCAGCAACGAGGAAATCTGGCGACTAATACCACACAACTGGCCTACGTGGCGCAGCAAACCGATACGCTGTGGGTAGAAGTCATCAACCCCAACGGCTGCGCTAGTTACGACACCGCAGTCGTTACGGTTCACTCACTGCCAATCGCTGATGCGGGGGAGAACCAACTGATTTGTCAGGGAGAAAGCATTACTCTAGGAAGGCTCGCCGAACCCGATTTCACGTACTTCTGGCAACCGGCTGCTTCCCTGTCGGATGCTACCGTCGCGCAACCAAACGCCACGCCGGATACCACCACCACCTATGTGCTGCGGGTGACCAACGACCAGGGCTGTGTGAACCACGACACCGTGGTCGTTACCGTGAACCCGCCCACCCGCTTAGATGCCGGAGCGAATCGTGCGATCTGCCGGGGCGAGTCAACCGTGCTGGGTGGAGAACCCACTGCGCAAGGCGCCGTCTTGGAGTACCGCTACGCGTGGCATCCGAAGGCTTCACTTTCCAGCTCTTTCGTAGCAAACCCTGTGGCCACGCCTGAGCAAACCACCACCTATACCCTAATAGCGCGAGCCGGAGTGTGCCCGCCCGATACTGCCCGCGTCACGGTAACCGTCCACGACCTGCCCGAAACGAGCACTAGCGAAGACGTTACCATCGGAGCTGGAGAAACCACCCAGCTGTCTGCTACTGGCGGAGTAGGCTACCACTGGTTTCCGGCAGATGGACTGTCGCGCACCGATATTGCTAACCCGGTTGCATCGCCTGCGGTAACTACGGCCTACGAGGTGACCGTAACCAACGAGCTAGGCTGCATTCAGCTGGACACAGTCACGGTAACCGTCGACAACCGGGTGTTTATTCCCAACCTTTTTTCGCCCAACGGCGACGGACAAAATGAAGTCTTCAAGGTATATGGGGCGGGTATTGAGCGACTGGAATTACAAGTGTTTGATCGACAGGGAAATCGCACTTATTCTTCGGCAAATGTGACCGAGATTATGGAAACCGGGTGGGACGGAACGCTGCGGGGGGTACCACTACCGAGCGGAAACTACCGCTGGACGATTCGGGGGCAATTTTACGACGGCAAGGCGGTGACCTTTGGGGGGAGGCAGTCGGGGAAGGTTAATTTGGTTCGGTAGCACACTGATTACACAGATAATAGCGCGCGGATTTTACAGATGGCACAGATGAATACAGTACTATGATAGAGAATGAGATTAGTTATGAGATTCGAGGGGCGGCGTTTCGGGTGCACAACGTGTTGGGACCGGGGTTGCTGGAATCGGTGTATGAGCAAGCGATGGTCTATGAACTCACGAAGGAGGGGCATAAGGTGAAAACCCAGTTAGGGATTCCGGTGCGCTACGAAGAGGTATACCTGGACATTGGGTTTCGTTTGGACTTACTGGTAGATGATCTGGTGATCGTTGAGCTCAAATCGGTAGAAACCGTCCTGAAGGTTCACTACAAACAACTGCTCACCTACTTGCGCCTCACTGACAAACGCCTGGGCCTACTCATCAACTTCAACGATGTCGCCCTAAAAAACTCAATCACCCGCATCATCAACTAAATCATCTGTATAATCTGCGCCATCATTGTGAGAGAACAACTACCAGACACCACCAATCAATCATCAACCAAATCATCTGTGCCATCTGTGTAATCAGTGTGAGAAAACACCATGCTTAAATTCATTACCTATATCCTGCTACTCGGGCTTCCCTTGGTCAGTATTGCCCAGGAATCCTACTTCACGCAGACGAACAGCGTCCCGTTGCAGCTAAACCCCGCGCACGTTGCCACCGACCATCACGCCACCCTAATGCTAGACTACCGCCGGGAGCAGTTTTTAGAAGACGTATCCGTACAGTCGACCGTGATTACCGGGAAGTACCCACTTGTTAAAAACGGTACGAACGAGCGTTGGGGAGGCATTAGCATCAGTCTGCTCGCCGATCATTCCGACGGACAACCATCGTTTCAGCGCACGCAATTAGACGTGGCTTTCGCTTACAATTTTACCCTGGCTCCACGCACGTATCTGAGCTGGGGGGCGCAGGGGGGGTACCATCAGCAGCGTTTCTCGTCAGGCAACGTCACTACCGGCAGTCAGTACGTACCTAGTGTAGGATTTGATTCGGGAGTTGATCCGGGCGAAAGCATCGATGGCAGTTTGCAAAGTGACTACTGGAACGTGGGCAGTGGCTTGCACCTCTATCGGACCGACGCGCGACGGGAAACTATGACCTATCTGGGCATCGCGGTGCAGCGCTTGCAGCAACCGGCGGAATTCTTTTTGACCGACGACTACCGTCTGCCTCGCCGTTACGTGGTGCAGGGCGGACAAAGGGTTTTCGATAACGGTAAGTGGACAATCACACCCAACGTGCTCTGGATGCGCGAAGGTCCTCAAAACTTGCTGCGGGCCGGGGCGGCGTACGCTTATCACTTCAAAAACAATAATCCGCTGGACCCATTGCGGTCGGGCAGCGTGGAGTTCGGAACGTACTACACTGACGCCAAGGCATTGGCCCTGTCGCTGCGCTTTAACCAGCCGCACTTCAGCGCCGGATTTAGCTACGATGTGGGCACCTCCGGACAAGTGATGCAAAACGCTACCGAACTGACGTTAGCCATTCGCAAAACCATCAACCGCCGTCCGCCCACGGAGGTGGTTCGTGACTACTCGGTAAGAGACGTGCGTAAATTCTACGAAGATAAGTCTGGCTCATCCCCGATTTCCTCTCGCTCCGAGACAACCAATAAAGCTACCAAAGAATCAATGCCAAAGGAGAATCAAGAGGTGAATGCCAACAAACCTCCGGTGGCTTTTCATCTGAAACGAACGGTTGAATTTGCCTTCAACGACGCCTCCCTCACTCCCGAAGCCCGAGCATACTTCAACGACTTTGTGGGACTCCTGCAAATGAACCCAGTACTACAACTGCGCGTGGTGGGCCATACCGACAACGTCGGCAAGGAACGCACCAACCGGCGGGTGTCGCTGACCCGGGCGCAGGCGGTGAAGAACTACCTAGTGGCAAAGGGAGTGGCGGCTGATCGTATCGTGGTGGATGGCATGGGTTCTGCTGAGCCGCTGATCGCGAACAATACCGCTGCCAACCGGGCAAAGAATCGCCGGGTTGAGCTCATTGTGTCTCAATCCCAGAAACAATAAACGGATGGTACGAAGCATATTACGTGTTGCGTTGCTGCTGGTGCTGGGAATGGGTTTGCCAGAAAGGGGAACCGCTCAGGATTTGGGAGCCATTGGCGATGCGAAACCTATCACCGTATCCGGTTCGTTCTCGGGCAGCAGCATCCTGTACAGTTCCTTTGGAGCCGCATCGCGCCGTGATCCGTTTTCGTACTTTCTATCCGGTTCGCTCAACGTGTCGGTCTACGGGTTAAGCATTCCGCTGTCGGTGAACTACTCCAACCAGCAGACCACCTTCCATCAGCCTTTCAGCCAGTACGGGCTGAGTCCGACGTATAAGTGGGCCACGGCGCACCTGGGCTGGCGTAGCATGAATTTTTCGTCCTACACCCTGGCGGGTCATACCTTTCTGGGAGCAGGACTGGAACTCAACCCCGGCCGGTGGCGCGTAGGGGCGATATACGGACGGCTCAACAAAGCGGTGGAGCACGATACTACCGCGCAAGCGAGTAGTATTCCCACCTACCAGCGCTACGGTTACGGCGCTAAGTTGGGCTACGGTTCGGCCACCGACTACGTTGATCTGATCGTGTTCAAGGCCCAGGACGATCCAGCTTCTATTGCCCCGCCGCCGGAAGAACTGAACGTGCTGCCAGGCGAAAATTTGGTGTTTGGTGTCAACGTGGCCAAGCGGTTATTCAAGCGCGTCAGCTTCACGGGCGAGTGGGCCAGCAGTGCCTACACCCGCGACGTGCGGGCCGGAAAGGCTTCGCCCGTGGCGGGAAGTATTTACCAAAACCTCGGTGAACTTTTCACTCCGCGGGTGTCATCAGCGTACCATCAGGCTTATAAAGGAACGCTGCACTACGCCGGGAGCCACTACGGGTTGCAGCTGGGCTACGAGCGGGTGGACCCGGGCTACCAGACGATGGGAGCCTACTTTTTTAACAACGATATGGAAAACATCACGGTGGGCGGCAATACCCAACTGCTGGACAGCAAAGTGACGGTGGCGTTACAAACAGGAGTGCAGCGCAACAACCTCAACGGCAACGAGGTGAACCAGCAACGCCGACTCGTCAACTCCCTAAACCTAGGTTATAGTCCGACGACGGCCTGGAACTTCTCGAGCAGTTACTCCAACTTCACCACCAACAGCCGCCGCGCGCCCCGCCTCAACGAAATTGTGGACGTTACCGACACCCTGACGCTAGACTTCGTGCAGGTGACCGACAATGCCAATTTCTCGAGCAGCTACAACGGAAAAGGCGGCGAGAACACCTACGCCATCAGCCTGAACACTTCGTATCAGGTAGCCAATGAGCGGCAGGGGCAGCAGGTCACCGACCGGCAGTCGCGCTTCTACAATGGCAACCTAGCCTACAGCTATCGGATCACCGCGGCCGACCTGGGCTTCACCGCGTCGCTCAACGCCAACCGCCACATCGATCCTGAGTTGCGCAGTATAGCGCTGGGTCCGGCGGTGTCGGTCAACAAATCATTTTACGAAAAGAAGCTGCGGGCCACCTGGTCATCGTCCTACAACCGCTACCTGAGCGCAGGCACGGCGACGGGCAACGTAGTGAACACCCGCATCAACGCCAACTACAACCTCAATAAGAACAACTTCACACTCAGCCTGATGGCGCTCCGGCGCGGGGCACCGAAGAGTCCGGCGCAACCTGCGGCGAGCCCTTTCACCGAGTTCACCGGGACGCTGGGGTATAGTTATAGTTTTTAACGCTTTAATAAAAACGCCTGTCAACCAATCCGAGAAGTTGTCAGAGTCAAGGTAAAAGGCACGCAAGGAGCAAAAAAAGCAGCGGATAAAATGAATGGCTCATTATCCGCTGCTTTAGTTTTTTTTAGCCTTAAAAATATATTACATCACCTTTTCCCGAATGGGCAGGTTGATGTACACGTTGGTGCCACGCCCTTCTTCACTTTCTAGCCAGACACTTCCCTGATGTTTTTCGATGATATTGCGGGTGAGGTACAACCCTAGCCCGGTAGACTCCTCGCCCTCGGTGCCACGGCGGGTGGCCTTGCTAAACTTCTTAAACAGGTAGGGCCGCAGCTTCTTAGGAATGCCAATGCCCTGATCTGATATGGACAGGTTGGCTACGTTGGCGTAGCGTACCAGCTTGACTACGATCTGGGTATCAGGTTGAGAAAACTTGGCCGCGTTAGACAAAATATGCGACAGCGCTTCGGAAATAGCCTGGGGATCGATGTGAATATGAATGGTTTCGTCAATGTCTTCATAAGACACTTGGATGTTCTTACGTTGAATAGGTTCCGAGGTGAAGTCCGTCACGTAGGCGGTCAGAAAGCGGTTCAGGTGCACCGTATCCACCTGGATGGGATTGTGGTGTTCGTCATACTGATTGTCTAACGATATCAGGTTGTGAATAATACTCTTCAGATCGAGGCAGTCTTTTTCGATGGACTCGAACCACTGCTGGTGTTCGGTGTCTATGGATCCTGAGAATGCCTGTTGCAACTGACTACTGTGCGAACGCACCCGGGCGATTTTTTGCTTTAGCTCGCCGCTGATACGCAGGAGAATTTCTTCGTTGGAAACCGTGCTATCGATCATGATTATTGTAATTTTAGTATAAAACAATAATATAAATAAAAGCAGAAACAATTTTTACTATTAGGGATTCAGTAAAACATTGTAGGAAGTTGCTAATAATTTTAATTGTATTTAAGTTAAAATCGGTACATTGATGGGAGGTGGCGAAGACAACTATCGGTGTTTTACTGCCTAATTGGCGAAAACAAACGATTAAAGAGTCAACGAATGACTCATTTGAAAGAAACCTGTTTTTCTATCAGTTCATAATTTTCTCTTGACATTCTGTTTGAGAGGTTATATAACCGAGCGTAGTGACTGAAAGAACCGGATTGACTACAAAAAGTAACTACTTCTTTCGTCCGCATCGCTCGTTGTAAAATCATTTTTTAAACATTTAGTGGCACCATCTGTGGTAATTCTCTTGAGGTGGTCTTAGCACTGCTTCGAGTGTGTTTGCTAGGGGTAGTTTTATGAATAATTGCTACTCACTGTTTACCTTTTGCGCAAGCGCGTATAAAGGGGGCATAAGCAGACCATCCGCCACTACCTATCCGGTTTAACGTAGAATTCTCTGTCCTTCCGTGATGAAGAACCGACGCTAATTTGTGCTAATTCAACCAAAACAACCTACAATGAGACCTTTGATCACTAATGCTGGGCTATTTGTCACCTTGTTGCTCAGCCTGTCGGCTTGCGATTTATTCTGCGATTGCGAAGCGCCCGCTACTCCGTGTCTGTTCACCTACGAGCAGTTGATCTATACTTCTAATGGTGAAGCTGACCCGCAGATAGCATCGCCTAATTTCGAAGGTGACCAACCGGCCGGAACGTTTTCTTCCCAGCCCGCGGGCTTGGCCATAGACTCGCTCACCGGGGAAATTGACGTGAACGCCAGTGCGGCCGGTGAGTATGCGGTGGTGTATACACTAGACGATGGCCAAACCACCTGCGAAACGAAGGTAGCGATTAAAGAGGGTCCGGTGAAGGTAGAAGAATGTGTGTTTAGCTATGAGACTGAAGTAATTGTTCCGGGACAAAAAGACTTGCTTCGTCCGGTTTTTCAGGACAAAACAGAGCTTGACGGAACATTTACCGCGGTTCCCCCCGGTTTGGATATCAGTTTTGACGAGGGGATCATCAGTGTAAATACCAGTGCTTCGGGCCAGAAGTATCGTATTATCTATACTTCAAACGATAAGCAAACGCACTGTGAAACAGAACTACTAATTAGTGGTATTGACTACATAGATCAGATTATTGATTTAGAAGACGACCTCCCGGATACAGCTTCGCCGATCCTGGACGCTAATCCACAGATAGAAGCTCCCCAGGGCGAGTATGATGTAGATGGAAGTGCCAGAGCCCAAGGGCTGGCTATCGCTCCTGAAACCGGAGAAATCGACGTGCGAGAAACGCTTCAACTGGTTGACGAACTAAGAAGTCAAAGAGAAGCTCCACTAATTGAAGAAGGTGAACCGCTCAAATTTACATTCGCCTACCAGATTGATAACGCCGGAGACCAGGAACAACCCATCATCAGCAGTCTTCAAATCGTAATCTATTGGTTTGAGAACGACATATCACCTGAAATTCAGGAGTTACTCGATCAGAAGAGTAAGTTCCCGACTAACGGACGAGAGATGTCACCGCCTTCAATGCTCGTAGTACGAGGGATGCGCTAATCACTTAATACTTCAATTATGCACTACGGAAAAAAGAGTATCGCAGTGTTACTGTTGTACATACTATCTGCTAGTTCACAGGCTCAGACTGACACACAGCCCGAGAGTGGCGTTTACGAACAAGCTGAAGAACTCTTTTACTTGTTCTTAACAGACTATCAAGAAACAATCTGTGAGCAAAGTCTCAAGAAGTACCAACAGGCTATCGAAAGTTTTAAGCAACAAGCATCAATAAATTCAGTTTATGCGGACTGCTACCATAAGAGAGGAATACTATACCACATTGTTGGCCAGCCAACGAACGCGCTAGAAGAATACCATCAAGCGGTGAAAATCAAAAAACAGCTGAATAATTCTGTTGATACGCTCTTTTTTAAAGACCTTATTCTCATCGGAAATATTCACTTTCAGCAGAGTAACTTTGACTCTGCCAAGCACTATTATACAGATGCCGAAAGGATACTACACAGGTTTAAAAATCTTGACGAGAGAAGGCGGTTGTATAACTCTTGGGGCGTTTACTACGATGCAATAGGAAATTACCAGCAAGCGGTATCTCACTATCAAAAAGCCTTGACTTCGCTCTACAAACAAGAGCCTGATTACGAATATGATAAGGCCCTACTGCAGAGCAACGTTGCGCAAGCGCATCTAAAGTTAGGAAATTATGACGAGGCACTAAAGATACTTAGGCTAGCTGACGAGGGAGGAGTTAGCGCATTCCTGAGCAATAATATTGGGATTAATTATCTAAACTTACAGAAATATGATAGTGCTCTTTGTAATTTAAAAAAAGCGCTGGAAAGAAATAGAACAGAAATGCCTTTTGAATTGCGGAGCGAAAACTACTTATCAATTTTCAACAACCTAGGGTCAGTATTTCTAGAAATAGGGATACCTGATTCCGCGGATTGGTACTACAGAAAATCTTACGAACTTAACCGCCGAACAATTCAAACAAAGAACGCCTACCTATCCGCAAGCTATATTGGTTTAGCTAATGTTAAACTGTTACAAGACAGCGTCACAAAAGCGTTAGATAACTTTCAACAAGCAGTCATTAGTTCAGTGTTTGACTTTAATAATACTACAACAACCAAAAACCCATCACTCGAGCAATCAGCTATCTCATTGCTGTATTTGTTTCAGGCACTACAGGGCAAAGCCGCCGCCTGGCACCTTTACTATCAACAAGACCAAGACCTTGCTAAACTCAACCACTCCCTCTCCACCTACCAACGCGCCATCCGCGTGGCGCAGCACATCCAGAAAACCTACGACAACGACGAGGCCAAGCTGTTTTTAGTCAACAAAGTGGCGCCCGTCTACGAAGAAGCCATTGCCACGGCAGTGCAACTGCATCAGCTGACCGACGACCCGCAGTATGTGGCGCAGGCGTTTCAGTTTTCAGAGGCTAGTAAAGCCGCCGTGCTCACCGAGAGCCTGCGCGACGTGGAAATCAAAACCTCGGGCGAGGTAGACGATAGCCTGGTGCAGGATGAGCACCGAATAAAGCAACAGATCACTGCCCTGCGGCTGAAGCTGGTCGAGAGTCAGGACTCGGCCCAGAACGAGCACTACCGGCAGCAACTCATCGACCAGGAGATCGCGCTGGCCCGCACCATTGAGTATTTGCAAAAAGACGAACACTACTACCAGCGCAAGTACCAGCCCGACTCCCTGGACATTGCCGCGCTGCAAAAATCACTGCTCAGTGACAACGAAGTGCTGCTGGAGTACTTCGTCGGACAAAAGGAAGTATACGTCTTCGCCCTGCGTCACGATGATTTGCAGGTGGCATCGGTGGCCCGCACCGCCGAACTAGACTCGGCCCTGCGGCGCATCCGGCGGCACCTCTACGACTACCGCGCCGGACAGGGCGAAGACGCGGTTAGCTTAGCTACGCTCTATCGCTATCTCATTGCCCCGGTGGCCGACGCGGTCGTCGGCGCGCGCAAACTCATTGTTGTGCCCGACGGTTCGCTGCACTACCTGCCCTTCGATCTGCTCTCGGTAGATGGACAACGGGCCAACTACCTGCTGCACACCTACACCTTGCACTACGGCTATTCAGCCTCGCTGCTGCAACAGGCCGTCAACGAACGGCGGGGCTACCCGACGAAATCGGTGCTGGCCATGGCCCCCTTCACCGGAGGAGCGGCGGGCAACGTACGCAGTCAAGGGTTTAGCCCGCTGCGCGACTCCAAAGCTGAGGTAGAAAGCGTGGGCGGCAGTATTTATACGGAAGGGGAGGCTACCAAGCGTCGGTTTCTGCGGGTAGCCGGTTCCTACAACGTGCTGCACCTGGCTACCCACGCCGCCGTGAATGACGAAGACCCTTCGCAATCGTTTATTGCGTTTTATCCTCAGCAGCGCGACTCGGTGGCTAACTATCGTTTGTATACGCACGAACTATACAACATGCGGCTCGACAGCGTGAAGCTAGTAATCCTGAGCGCTTGCGAGACAGGCAATGGCCAACTGGTGCGGGGTGAAGGAGTGATGAGCCTGGCCCGCGCGTTTGCCTACGCGGGGTGCCCCAACACCATCACCACCCTTTGGAAAGCCGATGACCACTCGTCAGCCCAGCTCACCACCCACCTGCACCACTACCTCAAGCAGGGGTGGGAGAAAGATGAGGCCCTGCGGCAGGCGAAGCTTGACTATCTGAACGATCCTAAGGTGCACCCCGCTCAGAAAGCGCCTTACTACTGGGCTAACTTCGTTTTCATTGGTGATCCGGTAGCTATCTACGACAATTACCAGTGGTGGTGGTGGTTAGCGGTTGGACTGCTTCTGCTGGTGGTTGTTGGCATGTGGCTGTGGCAGCGACGGAATCAGAGAAGGCCAAGACAGATGGCGTAGCGACAGGTTGCGGTAGTAGCGACGGATCGGATTCGTCGCTACGGTAATCAGTGAATACGATTCAAAAACTTTACCTTCCACAGGTAGTAATCGCCGACCAGAGCATGGTAGCTGTGCCGGGGGTTATCGTTGATTTTCTCCAGTAGAGGCAGCGCCCCCGCCGGTTGCTCGGCCTTGAGGTAACTAAGGGCCAGATAATACTGCGCGTCTTCCTCGAACCGATTGATACCCTGGCTACCGTTGATCCGGACAATTTCACTGAAGGCCGCAATGGCCTGGTCGGTGTTGTTTTCTTGTAGGTAAGCGTTCCCGGCTAAGAACATTGCCAGCATCGATGGATTGCTAAGCTGCTCATAAGCGGCGCTGGCTTCCGGGAAGCGCTGCGCACGGTACAGTTTTTCCAGCTGTTCTTCGGGCGAATCGGTGGGTGTTTCAGAAGAGCGGCTGGCGGCTACCTGATACACCGAGGCGCGCTCTGCGTACAGATCATCGCCCGACAGGGTAGCATACTGGAAGCCCAGAAAGCCCACGAGCAGCAGGGCCAATCCCGCAGCAATACGACCCGCGTAGCTGAAGAACGGAGAAATAGGACGCCCCTTTGCTTCTGGCGGGGCTGCTTCGGACGGGCGCACTACCGTTTCGGTCGGGGGAGTCATCGGAGTGCCGGTCATGGGTTCCAGGGTGGCCTCCGATGAGCTTTCGCTCAGCATGGCCGTACGGATCGAACCGAATTTCATCACGTAAAGCGTGTTCTTGTGTTAGCGAACGTGTCAGTTTGGCATCTTCGTAGGCTTGCTGCCAGATGGGGTCTTGCTCCAGGGCGGCTTCTACGGTATGGGTTTCTTCGGCATTAAGGCGACCGGCCAGATAGCGGTCGATCTGCCGTACCCGTTCAAAGTCTGAAAAATCGTTCATCGATGGTTATTAAGTAAGTCTTTAAATGCGTTCTTCATTCCTGGATTGCTATCTAGCAGGTCGGTCAGCTTTTTCGCGCACTTGTATTTCGTGTTTCGGGCCACCTGCTCGTTGTCGTAATTCATGGCTAGCGCGATTTCCTTCATATTTTTGTCCTCGTAATAAAACATTACCAGTACCATCTTACAATTCTTACCCAACCGGTCGAAGAGTGCTAGTACTTGCCGGGTGGTTTCACTTTCATAAACCGCATGCTGCACATTGCTCACTTCCTTTTCGCTCTGCTCATAGTAAGTGGTTTCCCGGGCTAAGGCTTTGCTTCAACGCTTGAGCTCATTTAGCCACAGGTTCCGCATGATTGAGTGAAGAAACGTTTTGATACTACTATCTCCGCGGAATTTGTCGCGGCGCACAATATTAATGAACACCGCCAGGGTTTCCTGAAAGTAGTCTTCTGCATCTTCTTGTCGGCCGCTGTTCGTACGGATAAAGTTTGCCAAGCTATCAAAATACGCCTGGTACAAGTAGCGAACCGTCTCGTTCAAATTTCTGTCTCTTTTTATAGCCGCGATGATTTCTTCGTCCGAAGGACTATCGTGTCTCATGTATTGTCGGTTAGTCAGAAGAGGAAATATTTTTGTAACCAAAAGTGATAAAAATTCTGGAAAAATAGTGTTTGCCCCGCTTTTATTTGCGCTCCGAGAGAATCACTAACCGCATCATCTAAATCGGCTCGCATAGATTTGGGGGTGGTTTGGCGCACTAGCCGACATCGTCAACAAAAAGAATTTTCCTTATTCCAGGAAATCCGGTGAGGGTAAAATTTACGTTCATGCACTGAAGCGGGACTAAAAGTTACGTTTTAAGCGCCAAAAGCTACTAACTGGCAGTATACTTTCACCACCTACCACGCTTATGAATCGTTCATCACTGCTCGCTATCTTGTTTGTTCTTATGGGTTTGGGGTTATGTAATTGTAACTGTCAACCCCAACACGCAGCTGCTCCCTTGGCGGTAAAACAATATTTTGCTACCCTATCAGCGATGGATCAGCCGGTAAAGGTGGTCGTCGATGCTGCTAGCCACCGTGTGTACTGGCTGAGTTTCACGGGCGAAATCTACCGGGTGCGTCCCGACGGAAGCAATCCCGAGCGAATTATCGGTGGGGTGGGGGCCAAGCAGCCTGCCTTGTTTATTCAGGATTTTTGCGTAGATAGTCCGAACAACCGCATTGTGTTCACGGACCTGCGCGATTCGCAAACCGGTCGTAGTGCCATTAAGCAAGCAAATTTGTCAGGAACCCAGGTGCGCATGCTGGTTTCTTTGATGGATGAAGTTCCGTATCAAGTAGAAGTGAATCCCCGTACCAACCAACTCTACTACCTCACTGCCGGATCAGGAAAGTCTCCTCAACTGTATCGGCTTAGAACGATGGACCAGGAAGGTGCGCTACTGATTTCTCCTACTAGGATTGAGCCGTTCCAGATTTGGCCCGGAGAGGGGAATGGCCTATTGGATAATAAGCCTTCTGAAAGAATATTAGCAAAGCGTTAAGTCCTGAGCAGAACTAGTGGAAGGGGCTACTCCGCGGCATCCAGCACTCGCTCGGCCAGCACCGTCACGTTATTGTTAAGCACTTCTACCACTCCGCCCTCTACGGTTACCGAGGCGTTATTACTTCGCCCGCGGTAGCGAATTTCTCCCTTACCGAGCGCACTTACCAGTGGAGCGTGGTTATTCAATACCTGAAATGAACCGTCTTCGCCAGGAAAAGTGGCCGAATCTACTTCGCCGTCAAAAATCTGCTGGTCGGGAGTGATGATGGTTAGATGCATAGAGTTGGGATGATTGGGTTTCAGTGATTGGGTTTTGGGGATTAGCCAACTGTATTACCTAATCCCTAATACCCAACACCCAATACCTATTTTATTTCGCTTCAGCCATAATTTTTTCGCCTTTGGCGATGGCATCTTCAATGCTTCCTACCAGGTTGAACGCGGTTTCGGGCAGGTGATCCAATTCACCGTCCATAATCATATTGAAGCCTTTGATGGTGTCTTTGATGTCAACCAGCACGCCGGGGATTCCGGTGAACTGCTCGGCCACAAAGAAGGGTTGCGACAGGAATCGCTGCACGCGGCGGGCCCGGTGCACCGCCTGCTTGTCTTCATCCGACAGTTCGTCCATCCCCAGGATAGCGATAATATCTTGTAATTCTTTGTAGCGCTGTAGAATCTCCTTCACGCGCTGGGCGGTGTTGTAGTGCTCGGCGCCCACAATCGCTTCGGACAGGATACGGGAGGTAGAATCAAGCGGGTCTACGGCTGGGTAAATGCCGATCTCGGTGAGTTTCCGGTTCAGCACGGTGGTGGCATCCAGGTGGGCGAAGGTGGTCGCCGGGGCCGGATCGGTCAAGTCATCGGCCGGTACGTAGACGGCTTGCACTGAGGTGATGGAACCGTTGCGGGTGGAGGTGATGCGCTCTTGCATGGCTCCCATTTCGGTGGCTAGCGTGGGCTGGTAGCCAACCGCTGAGGGCATCCGCCCCAGCAGGGCCGACACTTCGGAACCCGCCTGGGTGAAACGAAAAATGTTGTCGATAAAGAATAGGATATCACTACCCTGGCCCTCGCCTGAGCCATCGCGGAAGTACTCAGCAACACTGAGTCCGGACAGCGCCACACGGGCACGCGCTCCGGGAGGTTCGTTCATCTGTCCAAAGATCAGGGTGGCCTGCGATTCGCGCAGGGCGTCCATATCCACCTTGCTCAGGTCCCAACCACCCTGCTCCATCGATTCTTTAAATTCCTCGCCGTACTTAATAATATCGGCTTCGATAAATTCGCGCAGCAGGTCGTTGCCCTCGCGGGTGCGTTCGCCCACTCCGGCAAACACCGAAAAGCCCGAGTAGGCCTTGGCAATATTGTTGATCAGCTCCTGAATGAGTACCGTTTTTCCTACCCCGGCACCGCCGAATAAGCCCACCTTACCGCCCTTGGCGTAGGGCTCGAGCAGGTCGATCACCTTGATGCCGGTATAAAGAATTTCTTCGGAGGTAGATAGGTCCTCAAACTTGGGAGGAGCATTGTGGATAGAGCGGCCCTTGCCCTGGTCAGGCTGGGGGAGTCCGTTGATAGCTTCACCCACCACGTTGAACAGGCGTCCGCGAATTTCGGGACTCGTCGGCATGGTGATAGGCTGGCCGGTGTCTATTACTTCCATGCCCCGTACTAAGCCTTCGGTGGCTTCCATGGCGATGGTGCGCACGCGGTCTTCGCCCAGGTGTTGCTGCACTTCCAACACCAGTTTGGTGTTGTCGGATCGGTTAATTTCCAGGGCGTTGAGAATGTTGGGTAGCTTCGTGTCTTCGGCATCAAAGCTAACGTCGACCACGGGGCCGATGACCTGCACTACTTTTCCGATGTTTGGCATGTATGCTAGAGGGTTAGGAGCTATTTGTTCGTTTCAAGGGGCAAAATTACGTCATCCGGCGCTGGATTGCAACGGGTGGGGGGGATTTGTCGGGGCAATCGCGTTTAAAACTTAACCGACGTCATCCACCGTGGACGCGGTCCGGAATTTTTCGGAACAAAGTGTAGAAAAATATCCGCCGACGCGGCGCGGGAATCCCCTCCTTCGTAGCAGGGGATTCCGGACAATCCGCTTCGCTTCGCCGGGCGCTGCGCGAATTTCCGGAATGACGTTTCAAAAAGTTAAACGCGATTGCCCTGGGGAATTTGTCTTTCCTGCTAACATTCTCAAGAGGACTTTGTCGCAAGTGAAGAGAAGAGCGTATCCGGAGCCTCACATCTCATAAGCTCCTGGCGTTCCATGATGCTACCGGAGTTATTGTCAATTAAAAAATAAAAATTGTTGGGCAGGGTAGTAACAAACTTTTTTAATAGATCAAAACTGTTGGTATCCAGCAGAAAGAAAACCGGTTTTTTGATTTTCAACTTAATTTCAGCCAACTCTTCATCGTCATACTCGTCAATTCCATTGGTCATCTGTATGATAGACAGAAACTGTTCGGTCGTGCTAAAGTGCAGTGCGTTTTTACCATCCTGATTTAAGTCAAAGCTACTAACTGCTTTAATCGTAGCGAGTGAATTAGCTTTCTCTGTGATTAAGATAACATTTTCTATTTTCCTACTCATTGATAAACCTAATTAACGCTCCTTCCTTCACAAAGAACCTGATGCCTTGGTGTGCTAGTTGTTTTTGCACAGAAGGCTTCAAGTTGGGTCCGAAGATAACAATGTTTTTGCTCGTCTCGGGTTGAATTTTGTTTAAAATCTGGCTTGCTTTTCCTTTACCGCCTCCCTGGGTAACCTCTATTACCAGATTATCTAACTCAATGTCAAAGCCCGTTTTCTCCGCTGATTATCTTCTCCACATACAATACTTTGCCCGGAACAGCATTTTCGATCTTATTAGCGAGTGAGTCTACCAATTGATCATCGGCCCTAAATTTGTTTTCAATCATGAAAATTCACACTTATTTTGAAGAGCCATAAGAATATGATTTGCTTACCACACCTTCACCACGCTATACACCCCCACTCCCACAATCACCACGGCGCTGATCCACAGAGCAAGGTCGTAGCCTGTTGAAGGACGCAGGCTCGCCGGAAGCCGACGGTAGCGGAAGTGCCAGGCCACGTAAACCACCATCAGTAACAGAATAGACGTCACAAACCCGCCGATCAGAATCATCAGCACTGGCAGTTGGATAAACAGAAACAGCAGCGTCCACACCAGCGGAAACACCCAGGCCAGCACGGCAATGCTGCGGCGACGCACGGTGGGGTTATAGAAGTTAATCCATCCGATCTGCCCGAAGCAGTCAGAAAAGATGCGCGTCCAACTGGCCAACGCGGCAAACACGGTGGAGAAGAGCACGACCACGGCACCCAGCAGAAACACCGATTTGGCCCCCGGTCCCAGGGTTTCGGTGTAGATGCGGGACAGCGACTCGATCATGGCGTAGCCCTCGGGCACCTCGCCGCGCTGGTGCAGCACCGCCGCCCCCAGTAGGTAGAACGCAGCGGTCATAATGGTGTAGACGATCATCGACAGAATAGCGTCCCAGTACATCACCTCGATCCACCCCTTGGCCCGCCGAAGCCAGGCAGCGTTCTCTCCTTCCTGACCCGACACCACGCACGGACCGGTGTTGCGGGCGTAGCCTTTTTCCAGGCACCAGTAGTTGTAGTACATGATCTCGTCGCCGCCCACCCCGGTGATGCCGAAGGCGGCAATGGCGATCCCAATCATACCTACTGGCAGGTTGAAGCGCAGCCCTTCCAGCACGTTATCCCAACTCAGGGCGTAGGGAGTGTACTGCAAGAAGAACAACGAGGCAAAGGTGAGCAACGTGAACAATCCAATGAGCACCAGCGATACCCGCTCAATAAACCGGTAGTAGCCCCGATAGATCAGCAGCGAAGCCGCAATGGCGGTCACGAAAGCCCATACCGCCATCGGCACGACTGGCATGGCCATATTGAGCGTGATAGCCACGCCCCCGATAATCCCACCCACTTGTAGCAACTTAAACAGTTGGATAAACAACCACGTCCAGATCGTCCAGTGCGTGCCGCGCCACCGCCAGCTCGGCAGCTGGTTGAAAGCGGCCATCACGGTTTCGCCCGAGTAGATGGCGTGCTTACCGAACTCCAGCTGTAGTGTCACCTTGGCCAGGCAACTCACGATAATCACCCAGAAGGTAACAAATCCGGCCCTCGCTCCCAAGGTGGTGGTGGCAATCAACTCGCCCGACCCCACGATGGCGGCAGATAGAATGAAACCCGGACCTAGTTTCCGAAGCTTGCCTCCGAACGTTTTCGGCGGCTCCTGCACGGCGTCGGCCCACAGCAGGTAGGGGTTGGATGGTTGGACAATTTTCTCGATGGCGTTCCACGCGGGGCTAGATGCTAGGTGATTTTCTTAGGGGCCAGATGCTGGATGCTAGAAGCCAGTATCTAGTAACCAGCATCCCGGCTATGCTTCCTGATGCTGATCACGGAGCAGGTCGTTTACCGTTTTCACGGGGTTGAAGGTGCCGATGGGCACTTCCACAAAGATGGTGTTCCAGTCGGCCATTGCACCGTTCCACAGGCCGGGCAGTTCCTGCGCCTTCAGTTCTTTCCCGTCCTTCAACTTCTGGGCAATAAAGCCCGCCTGTTCGTTCACAAAGTGAGTGAGATCGAACTTTCTTCCCTCGTGGCCCCGTAGCGAACAAACGATGTCCACCGGATTGAAGTGAGTGGCATTTTCCCAGGCAGCCTGCTGGCCGGGGTCGTCCAGACTAACCTGCGCACTTTCCACGATTTGCAGCGAGGTGCTGCCGTCGGGGTTCGCTACCCAGAAGGGGCCGCCCCCGGGTTCGCCCTCGTTCTTCACCATGCCGCACACCCGAATGGGCCGGTCAAGCTTCTCGATCAGAAAGGCCGCTTTCTCGGCTCCATCCATCGATGAAAACACCTGCGAGGGAACGCTGTACAACTGGTCTTCCACGAACGATCTAACCTCCTCCAGCGACTCGGCGTGTACTTCTTCCAGATTATCGAGCTGCCGTCGGTAGGAAAATATCTTTTCTTGCAGGGCCAGCAAAATTCCGCCCAGTAGTTTCTTGTAGCGGTAGGTTTCTTCCTTAAGGCGGTCGGGCACCACGTTGTCGATGTTTTTGATAAACACCAGGTCAGCGTCCAGGTCATTCAGGTTCTCGATGAGCGCGCCGTGTCCGCCGGGTCGAAACAGCAGCGTGCCGTCATCATTGCGGAAGGGTTCGTCGTTCATGTCCACCGCGATGGTATCGGTCGCGGGCTTCTGTTCAGAAAACGACACGTGATAGGTAACGCCGAACTGTTGTGCGTAGTGGTCTTTTACGTCGGCTACGTGCTGCTCGAACAGGGCGCGGTGCTCGGGCGACACGGTGAAGTGCAGGTAGACGTTGTTCTGGGTGTCGCGGCAGTAGTGGGCCCCTTCCACCAAGTGTTCTTCTACCGGGGTGCGAGCGCGGTCGCTGTAGCGATGGAACTTCAGCAGGCCCTTGGGTAGGCTGCCGTAGTTGAGCCCGTCCTCCTGCAACAGCGTGTTAAGGGTTTCAGCGTATCTGCGTTGCAGTACCGATTCACTCAGTCCGAGTCCCTGGCGCGATTGTGCTTGGTTAAGATCATCGTAGAAAGCAAAGTCCTGAATGCGCTTAAAAAAGTTGAAGATGTCTCGCTGCTGCGGATCGTTGGTCAAGACCTGATAATCTTCATCGCTGCCGGAATACGACTGGGCGAAGGCGAACAGGGCTTTGAACATGCGACTGGCGGCCCCCGAAGCGGGCACGAATTTCACCACCCGCCGGGCGGGCGACTCCGCGTCGTACTTTTTGACAAATTCGTCGGCCAGGGCATCGTCGATGCGCAGGATACCGTCGTCAACGGTGGCGGCTCTGACGAGTTGAAGGGGCGGAAACCCCTCGCGGAAGTACTGTAGTTGCTGTTCGGCGGTGTCGGGGTCGGTGCCCCGCTGCCGCAGGTAGGTTAAGTCAGGATCAGAAAACATAGAAAAAAGGTGGTTGGTCGGGCCACGTTGGTGTGGGCAGTCAAGGTAGCAAATTACGGCAAAAACTCAAGGTGAGTGAGCGGGGTTTCTGCTGGTCGGGCCACGTTGGCCGGAGGCATAGGGGGCACTCGCGGGACGCGAGCGACAATTATTCGTGGCGTAGCAAATCCACGGCGTTCGTCCTAACTATCTTGAGCAGTTGCAGGGTGGTGATGGTGAGCGTAACCAGCAACAACGTTAGGCCGGGGAGTAGGAAATGAACAGGACTGAAATCGATGCGGATGACGTAGTTCACCAACCACGCTTGCGCGGCAAAGTAGGCCACGGGAAGGGCGACAAAACTTGCAACCAAAACCAGCTTGAGAATGTTACGATTAAAGAGAATAAAAATATCACATTCTCTGGCTCCAACTACCTTTCGTACTCCCACTTCTTTGGCCCGGCTGTTGCTCAGGTACGACGCAAATCCAAGTAGTCCTAATCCGGCAATGAACAGGGCTAATCCCGAAAAGATGCTGATCACCTGGCTAAACTGCTGGTCTGAAGCAAACTGTCGGGCGAAATATTCGTCCAGAAAAAAGTACTCGAAGGCATTGGCCGGGAACAGGGCTTGGTACATTGCTTCTATGTACGTCAACGTCTGAGGCAAGTTCTTTTCTTGCACCGTCAGGGTGATGTATCCTTTTTCTTTGGAGAAGGGGCTGATAGCCAACGGCTCCACTTCAAACTTAGGTGATCGCTGGTGATAATCGCTGATCACGCCAATGATCCTCCTCGGATAGGCACCGGTAAGCTCTCGGTCCAAGGCTTCTTCCGGACTAGCAAAACCCAGGGCTTCTACGGCAGCTTCGTTGATCAGAACTACCGGACCTTCGAACGTTTTGGAGAAATTTCTTCCGGCAACCAGCTCGATACCATACACCGGAACAAAATCAGCGTCAAAGCTGGTCCACGACAGAATAACATTTTGTCTACCCCCGGCAACGCCTACTTCCTGTCCCCACCGCAGGTCATGTCCGGGAACCTCAAAAGAAATAGCGGCACGTTCTACGCTGGCTCGCTGCGTCACTTCGCTTTTAAAGACCTTTATTTCGTTCCAGAAACCTCGCTGAGGAGTGCCGGGAGCTCTCACGATGAGTTTATGGGTGATATCCATTCCCAAATCCTGCTGCTGTAACAAACCCACCTGTTGGTAGATGATGACAGTACCGATCATAAGCAACAGCGACACGGAAAACTGTACTACTACGAGGGTTTGCCTCAAATAATTTTTCCCTTGGTAGGATAACTTCCCCCGCAACGCCTGAACGGGCGGCAGAGAGGAAAGATAGATCGCTGGGTAGAAACCGCTCAGCAGGGTGCCTACCCCAAAAATAGCGGCGAACAACAGCCAATATGGATACTGCTCGCCCCAGTTGAACGACCAGGGTTCATAGGCAAATTGGTCAAAGAAAGGGGTAGTAATTAGCAGGATGACCCCGGCTAACCCAATAGCGATTACATTGAGCAGCAGTGACTCCACTAAGAATTGCCGGATCAGCATCCATCGGTCAGAACCCATAACTTTTCTCAAGCCGATTTCCCGGGAGCGTCTGATGGCGCGGGCCGTGGTCAGGTTGATGTAGTTGAGCCAGGCCAAGCCGATGATGAAAAACGCCGCGGCGATGAGTATTTTGAGCCGTCCCCACTGGCCAGTTTCTTTCATCTCCCCGGCCAATTCTGAGTAGAGGTTGATGTCCGCAACCGCTTGCAGGTGAAACTCCATCCGAATCTGATAGCGGCTGAGTAGGGAACTTAAGTGTTTTTCGGGGAAAGTAGACAGCTTTTTCCTGAAGCAACGCGACATCCGTCCCGGGCCTCAGCAGTAGGTAGTTATGAAAATTCACCCAGTTCCACCCCTGCCCGTCAAATTGGAAATTATGCAGCAGGTTGTGGATGGGAAAGATGAAGTCAAAAGCTAGATGACTGTTGGCCGGAATATCTCTGAATACTCCGGTCACAATATAATCTCCGTCCTGCCACTCGGCGGTGGCCAAGCGCAGGGTCTTCCCGATTGGGTCGGCCTCGCCGAAGTATTTCTGGGCAGCAGACTCCGAAATGGCTACCGAAGCCGGATTTTGCAGTACGGTTCTGGGGTCGCCCTTGACCAGCGGAAACGAGAAAATACGGAAGAAAGAAGTATCGGCGTAGTAGGCTTGGTTCTCAAAGAAGCTTTTGTCCCCGCCCGCGTCGTCGTAGTAGGTAACCATGCCATCGGCCGGATGCATCCGGGTGTAATTTACCACCTCGGGAAAATTGGCGAATGCTTCGGGACCCAAGGCGTAGAATGCCTGGGCACTGGCTTCGGGCTGGTCGCCGTATTCGTGCCGACTCACCCGGTAGATGTTCTCACCGTTTTGGTGAAAACTATCATAGCTCATCTCGAAGGAAGCGTAGCGGATAATGAATACGAACGCCACGATTCCTAGCGTCAACCCCAGCAGATTGATGACGGAGAACGAGCGGTCGCGGAAGAAGCTTCGCAGGGCGATTCGAAGAAAGCTATTGAGCATGGCGAGCGGTTATTACGCGTGGAATACCGGTGGATGAGATTTTGTTCAATGTATAACTATTTATTTAGTTTTTAAACTAAGTAGATAGTTTTGTGGATTATAAGTAATGATTAGAGTTTAGTGGGAAGGGTGTTTTGTAGGTTCTTAAGTCCAACCAAAATGTCAAGTTACTTACTAAATATATTTCTACGCCCAAGATGTAACTTTTCTAAAAAAGCGCGTCTATTATATAAGAGCCACCTGCAAAACTAAGCGCAGAAAAAGTTACGTGTATCAAAAAGGCTTTTGCCACCAACTCCATGAAAAAAATAACCATTCTCATTTTTGCCCTAGCGCTTTTGCTAGGTTGTGAGCCCCGAGAAGATGACTTCTCTAACGCCGACTGGAAACCCATAGCGGTGCCCACACGCCTTGACCTCACGGACGTCTTCTTTGTCACGGAAGATGTAGGCTTCATTGCCGGGGCGGGGGTAGATAGCGTGTTTACCTCAGAAACGGACGTCCTCACCAAGGGTTCTCCCTGGTTCAACCGGCAGCACGAACCCTTTGCTACCAACGATGCTTCGGCTTACTACCGAAAGACCATCGTGCGCACCGTGCCCGAAACTCCGCCCCCGAGCTTCTTCAAAACCCGCGACGGGGGGGCAAGTTGGACCGCGATCACCACTCCGTTCGTCACCAACGTCACCGACATCCACTTCGTTACCCCCTCATACGGTTTTGTGACCACGGAAGAAGAGGGAGTTTACAAAACCACCGATGGCGGCGAACGCTGGCAGAAAGTACTGGATCCTATTGTCTTTTTGGGTGGACCTTACCACATGGAGAACCCCTACAACCGGGTCTACTTCACCAACCAAGAACAGGGCTTTGCTTTTGCTGATCTTGCGAGCAATAAGGGATTTCATAGCTACCATCCCGTGATGGTTCGGACCGACGACGGAGGCGAAAGTTGGACGGTGATCTCCGGCCCCAGTGATCTGCCTTCTTTGAAGATCACCGAAATAGTATTTTCAAGCGACCCAGCGGTTGGATACGCTAACGGCGACGGTTTCGGATATATTACCAAGAATGTAGGAGCTACCTGGGAACCGATCCGGATCGATATTCCGCAGGACTTGATTGAGTCAAGTGAAGGGGTTCAGTTTGGGAGTACGAGCTACTCTATCAGTGGGGTTAGCCTGTGGGATGACAACTCGGGATATCTTCTCTCCCATCGACATCCTAGAGTAATCTTTCCCATTCAAAACGGAACCATCTTAGGGGCTAATCCAATCCAAGACTTTGGAGCTTTAGGGTTGGACAATCCTGATATCTACAGTCCCCGGGAGGGGGTCTTTTACCTGATAGATGGTAGGTACTCAATGGGTGACGAACGAGCGAAAATTCTCTTTTCCAAAGACGGGGGAAGCAGCTTCACCGAAATGAGTGGGCTCAAAAACGTAGCCTTCTACGATTGGTCGTTCGTGGGCGACACCGGATACTTGGTCGGACCAAACGGACTGCTGCGCAAGTATGAAGGTCGCCGGTAGTGCGGCGACCGGATTTTCTTTCAGCAATAAAAGCTTAAGAGAAGGAAGAGCGGCCTGAAAACTTCTTTCTCCTATATTTTAGACCGCTTAAGAAAAGCGATAGCTGGCGAACAGTTGGAAAACGCAATTGTATAAGTTTACATGGCTATCCTCTCTATCGTTGATGTCGGTAGCCCCAACAACGTAGCGCAAACCTAATCCAAAGTTTTCGTTATCGTCCAATTCGGCCCCCAATGGCACTCCTAAACCAATAGTTGTCAATACCTCGTCAAGCTTTATCCGCACCGGCAATCATTAATCCAAGCTGTGAGCCCCCGTGAATGCTAAACTGCTCCACGATGTATTACTTAATGGCCACGGGAAGTTTGGTGTACGTGAAATTAGCATTTTCGGCTCCTTATAGCTAAAGCAGTAATTCTAGCTGCCCCCCCTTGATGCCGAAGTTCTATTCCTGCGCCATCGTCTGGTGCGTCGACAAAGAAATGGTCAAGATTACAGATTGCGATTTTTGTTAAGTTAGCGTTATGGCAAATTTTTACGCTTTAATTGAGGCCTCAGCCAAGGAGGTTCCGAACGCTCGGGCCATGCTCTGGCCACCCACTACTGACATCACCTTCGCCCAACTCACGCAGCGGGTGAGCGGGGTTCGGCAGCAGCTTGTCGCTCAGGGCGTTCGTCGCGGCGACGTTTGTCTGCTGGCTATCCCGGTTTCTCCCGCGGCCATCGTTGCGCTGCTGGCCCTGCTGGCCGAAGGAGCCGTGGCGGTTCTTCCTCCCGCGGGAATGCGCCTGAGGCAGTGGAACCGCCTTCGGAAAGACTGCCGAGTGTCCGCAATAATCGCCGAGCCGCACCCTTCCTGGCGATTGCGCCTCTTGGGGCTACTGGCGGGCGTCAAGCTCGTTCGCACCGCGCCGACCACCAAGGCATCCGTCTCGAGCGCGCCCCGCCTGGTGCCGGAAACGCAGCCCGCCCTGATCACCTTCTCGTCCGGCAGCACCGGGCGACCCCGGCCCATCTACCGAGGCCACGGAGTGCTCATCCACCAGCACCGCGCGCTGTTGCACCACTTTCCGGCGCAGGAGGGCTCGACCGACTTCCCATTGTTCCCGAACGTGCTGTTGCACAACCTGGCGGCGGGCATCGGCACCCTGCTGCCCGACGTTCCCGGCTTTCGTTTGAACCAGTTACGCCCCAAAAAAATCGCTGCTCAGCTTCAATCGGAAGGGGTGCGCACGCTCACCGGCAACGTGTTCTACTTCACCCGGTTGCTAGACTACGCCGAAGCGCAGCAGTTCACGTGGCCCGCGGTGGAGGCGGTGGGCGTGGGGGGCTCACCGGTGCCCGAGAACCTGCTCAAACGGCTGCAAGCGCTTTTTCCCACCGCAAAAATATACGTGATCTACGGCTCGTCGGAAGCCGAACCCATTGCGGTGCGCGCATTCGTAGCGCCCCTCGATCCGCTGCTGGGCTACGCCGTAGGGCCTATTCATCCCGGACTGCGGTGGAAACTCGCAGCCACCGATTGTCTATTGCCGGGAGAAATTGGCGAACTGCTGGTGCGCGGTCCGCACGTGGTGTTACCTCCCGGCCAGGAGTGGTTCGCCACCGGCGACATCGGTTACGTGAAAGACGATGACCTCGTGCTAACGGCCCGCCGGGGCAACGAAGCGGTGATCGGGGTAAAACAGCATTATCAGCTGGAACACTACTTGCAGCACCAACCGGGCGTAAAAAAAGCGGCGGCCTTGGCCCGCGGCAACGTGTTTGACATCATTTTTGAAGGAACTACTTCCGCAGCCGCCGTGCGAGCGGCGTTGGCCAAAGTTGTGGATCCTAGATACCTTAATATTGTTCGCCCAACTCTTCACCTACCGGTGGACGCGCGGCACCGCTCCAAAATTCTCTACCACAAAATCAAACCATGAAAACTGCTTTCTACGAGGTGGCCCTCGACCAGATTCGCTACTCGCTGGTGTGGGAAGGTCACCAAGCCCTAAATACGGCCCTGAACTTTACGGCCAACGATCACGCGTTGGTGATCACCTCCGCCGGATGCAACGTGCTCAACACCCTATTGGCCGGGCCGGGACGGGTAACCGCCGTCGACGTCAATCCTTTTCAGAACCGTTTGTTGCAGTTTAAAGCCCGCATCATCCGAGATCACTCCTACGCCGTGTATCGAGGCGTACTGGGGTTGGACGGCCCCGCTGCGGTGGCTAGTGCCGTAGTGAAGGTGCTCCCGACCCTTCCGGACCCCGATCGCTCTTT
Source organism: uncultured Cytophagales bacterium (assembly GCA_963761785.1). GTDB lineage: Bacteria > Bacteroidota > Bacteroidia > Cytophagales > Cyclobacteriaceae > Tunicatimonas. The sequence continues at coordinate 895,637 of CAVXII010000004.1, read as the reverse complement.
CTGGGCGGCCTTTTTTGACCTACACCCCGGAGGGGCACTGCTTTCGGGGCGGCTGGAGCAGTATCTGCACGGCTTCTACGATACCTTGTCTCCGGTACTTCAGGCTGCCCTGGTGGAACTCACGCGCTGCGAAAACGTGAGAGCGCAAGCTTCATTCTTTGACGAAAATCTTGATGTGCCGACCTTTTCTGATCGGTTCGTGCGCTACTTTAGCAACCGCAACCTTAGCCAGGGTCGAGACCCTAAGCTATACGCCTACGCCCCGGAGCAGGGCGGCGAAGTATTCTACCAGCGCCTGAAATGGTTCGTGCGGCGGCATTTGGTGCGAGATAACTTTCACTTTCGGTTCTTCTTTTTCGGGCTGCGCCACCCTGAAAATGCTGTGCTGCCGTCCTGCTACCGCGAAGAAAACTACGGTGCCCTGCGTGCCGCCCTGCCTAAGCTCGAGGTAGTCACCGCCGAGGCTGTTAGCTACCTGCTTTCGGAAGAGGGTGCATCGGTCACCAAGGCAGCTTTGTCTAACATCTTCGAGTACACCAGCCAGTCCGACTTTAAGAAATCAATGGAGGCGCTGGCTTCGCGCTCCGGCAAGTCCTTGCGCCTGGTATTCTGGAACCTGCTCAACGATCAGGGCCACGAGCCTTGGTTTGATCCGTGGCACGATGCGGAGCGATCGGCCCGATCGATGGAACAGGAAACCTGTTTCTACTTCGGTTCGACCCGGATTTTTGCAATGCCTCACCCCAAATAGCCGTATGAAATCAGCGCCAGTCCCTTATTTTACTCCCGCCTTCATTGGGGCGATGATGCGACAGCGGCATCCCGATAAGAACATTGTTGTCACCGACGTGTCCCCGTTTGCCGTTAACAACCGCGCCAGCATCCTGGTGACGCTCACTTCCGGCACCAGCACCAAGCGCATGGGCCACTTCGGGCTGCGCGTAGATTGGCAGGAAAATGGGCAGCCCCAAACGCGGAAGCTGGTGATGAAAATGAAACCCCACGGTCGGGAGATCTCCGCCATGCTCAACGGATTGGCGCAGGCGTGCGGCGCCCCCCTGGCCAGCGTGTATCCAGAATTTTCGGAGCGCACCGGTTTTCAGCATACGCACGGGCGAGAACTGGAAGTATACCGAACCCTATCCGACCCGATGCTCCCGGTTATCTACGGTTGCTACGAGGACGCGGAAAGGGAGGTGTATATCATTTTGATGGAGTATCTGGAAGACGTGCGTTTGCTCAACAGCGTGATGGAAGTGCACCGCTGGACGGATACGCACATCCGATCGGCGTTGACGCAAATGGCGCAGTGGCACGCCAAGTACCTACTCGAACCACCCTCGCTAAACCCACAGTACTGGTCTGATACCCAGCAGCCCGACTATTTTCAACAGCTAACGCCCCTGTGGGAGGCCCTGTTGGACAATGCTCGTCGGCACCTGCCGGAGCTGTATACCCCTCCGAGAGCCAGCCTTTTGGCGCGCGCTATTGCCGCAATCCCCGCGTACCAAGCCGAGTTGCAATCCATGCCCACCACCCTGGTGCACAACGACCTGAATCCGCGCAACGCCTGCTTCAAGGGAAACCAGTTCTGTTTGTACGACTGGGAATTGGCCACCTTCCACGTGCCCCAGTACGACGTGGTTGAGCTGCTGTGCTTCGTGCTGGATCGCGACCGTTACGCGCTGCGGGCCACGTACCTGGAACACTACCGGGAGCAGTTGCACCAGCACGCGCCAATCTTTTCGGACCGAGCCGCCTTCGAGCGCGGGTTTCAGTTAGCGGCCCTCGATTTTGGTTTACACCGCCTGGGACTTTACACTATGGCGCACTGCGTGGGCCCGTATCCTTTCCTGCCGAGAGTCACCGATAGCTACTTTGATACCATCAAAAGGATGGACTTGGGGTAGCGTACGGCGCAAAATTCCGACACATCACCCTTAGCGTTTGCGGTGCCCACCTTGGTTTAACTATGCTACGCTTCAAGCTTCTTTTCAAACAGGGCGTAGGAGCATCGCTCAAACGGCAGGTCGTCGGTGAAGCGCAGCGACGGGTTGTCGGCCCGCATCAGGCAAAAAATAGCGTCCTCGTAGTATCTGGTGAACGTCTGCATGCAGTAGGCCCCCAGGTAGGTCATAAGTCCGCGCCGCCGAAAATCAGGGTGAATGCCCACCGACTTGATCAGCAAAGTCTTGTGGGTCAGCCGGGGGTAGTCACGGACGAACGACGGTTTCGAACGAAGGCGCAACGGTCGGTAGTTGGGCAGGCAGAAGCTCAAGCCAATCAGTTGGTTGGAATCTAAATCTTCCAGCAAGACCGAACTGTAGGGACACAGCTTCTGCGCGAAGTCGGGACCGTACAGCTGACTGAATTGGGCGAAGGAGATAGATCGGTAGCCCGGATTTTGCGAGAAGATCGCATCGACCAACCCATAAATTTCATAAGCCCGAGCTGTCCAGGTCTCCGGAGTGAGGGGCAGGTAGCGAAACGGTAAATCAGTCAGGGTAGACAGATACTCCTCCTTTGATTCGTAAAGCTGGGGCATGTGCGATGACTTCATCATCCGGCTCTCGAAGTGGAGCACGGGCGCGTAGTGCCGCTCCCGAAGCCAGTCCACGTACTCCGGTGGATTCACGGGTTCCCGATCAAACATCGTCCAGGAGGGAGTTTGGAGCCGAAGCCGGTAGCGGTGAAAGGTGTTGAAGGTGAGCGGCCCCCGAATGCCGCGCATCTTTCGCTCCACCGCCTCGCCCTCAAACGCTTCAAAAGCACGCTGATTAGCTACTGAATCGCTGGTTTCCCAGTAAGCGAAGTAGGCTGTGTCCGTCGCTTTCGGAAAAATACCCAGCAGCCGGACCGTCCGGTGGTCGGTATAGAGCACGGTGTCGTGATTGGCCCGCTCCTCGGCCAGCAAACGGTGCACCTCAGTCGGATTTTCCTCCGTGGCGAAGGGAAGTGAACGGTACACGCGCGGCGGCAGCGCAAAAAAGCTGTCGGGCAAGCGGTCGTTCACGACGAGTCGTTCCATCCTACGGTTCCTTGGAAGAGCTAGGCAGGGAGATCATTCCCGTACTCCCGTCTAGCGCAATGTTCATACCACTCGTCACCGCTTGGGTGAGGTCTGGAATGTTGATGATGGTGGGAATGCCCAGTTCTCGCAGCAGGATGACCGAGTGCGACAGCGAGGACCCTTTCTCGATAAGCACCGCCCGGCACACCGGAAACAGCGCGGCCCAGCCGGGGTCGGTGCGCAGCGCGCAGATGATCTTGTCCCGCACCGCCAGGTTATCGTCCGGACGGCTGATTACGATCGCCTCGCCGCGCACTTGCCCCGCCACGCAGGGTTCGCCATGCAGGCTATCCTGATTGGCGAGAGGCGCTTGATAGGTCATCGGCCGACTAGGGACGACCACCCGGGAGGGCACCACCTCCGCTTCCCACTGCTGGGCCTCCCGCTGGCGGGCGGCAATTACGGTTCTATCAAAACCAGCGGAGGACTTTATCAGCTCCGCAATCTCGTCCTCTTCGAGGTAAAAGATGTCGCGCGGGCTGAGCAAGCAACCAGCCTGCGCCAAGCGCTCGCCTAGCTCGATGAACAGGCTACGGTACATGCCAAACAGACGGGTGCGCTCCAAGCGCATGGCTTCGCGGCGCTGAATGCCCTGCTTCAACTGAGCCAGTTGCTTACGAACCCGAGGGTGAACAGCGGCCGAAGTGACCGGTTTAGCTGGAAACGTGACGTCGGTGGATAGATAGTTGCGCAAGTACTGGTAAAACACCGCCGGGTTCACCCGCATGGTGATGGTCTCTAGCTTCAGTTCCCCGACGGTGCGGTCGCCGTAGCGGTGAATATAGTGCTGCACTTCGGAGAGAAAATTTGGAAACTGATTGGCAACCCGCTCGTGGCAGTCGGCGGCGGAAGTGGTGCGCAACAGTTCGACGAGACGGGCGTTTTGCTTGGCTACCTTGGCCAACCGCATGAGTTCCCGGGTGGGTTGTAGAGAATCGATGTCCAGATCGCCGGACAGGTAGCTTTGTAAGGCTACTTCGGGCGATGGCGCACCGGCTTTTCTCAGCGCACGGAGGGCCGACCCGTTTTTCATCATCACGTAAAAATCGTTAATAATCGGGGTGGTCCAATTACCTAACAGTTGATCATCTAACCGTTTCTTTTGTTGCCATAATTCTTTCGGTTGCCTGTCAGACAGCGGTAGTGTGTAAAAAGTATCAAATAGCTGCGCGAAGTGGGATTTAAATAGGTTGAAGTCCCGCTCGAGCCGGAAGAAGCGGTAGCGCAAGCGCAGTAGGGTGGCGAGCAGGCGGGGCAACATCCTGGTCTTCTGGGCAAGAGTTTTTACCTGATCCTCCACAAAATCGACCGGCTCGGGTAGTCCCATCATCCGCTCCATGTCTTCCTTATTCTGGCGGAACGACGGCAGAAGCTGCAAGCCCCGGTACCAGTTGTTGATGTTGTAGTAGATGCGTCCTTTCACCAGTCCCAGCAGGTTGTTCACCGTTTCGTGGTGGGCGACAATGGTTGCTTCCGGCAGGCCCAGCATCCGCATGGTTTGGTGGTACACCGTGGCGTAGGCACGCTGGGCAAAGCTAAAGGTGAGCGGGGTGGTCACCCCGCAGTAGCTTTCTTGGATATTGGAGTTGTCGTAGACCACCGGGATGGGAATCGGGACGGTGATGGGCCGGGCCTGCAGCAGGTAGAGCTGGTGGTTGGCTACGCAGAACTCAATGTCCTGCGGAGCCCCCAGCTGCTGTTCTACGCGCCGCGCGGTTTGGTGAAGCTCGGCCAACAGGGCGGCAGAAAGCAAAGCGTCATCGTGGCCCGCAATCCATTCAATTCCGTTTTCAGAAGCAAAAGCGTAGCGTTCGGCATTGACTCGAACCTGCTGATGCACCACCTCTCCGCTGGCTCGCTCCAGGTAGATTTCGGTGGGCTCCAGTTCTCCACCCACCAGCCCCACGCCCAGTCCGGCCACCGTGTGGATGGCCATCTCGTTGGGATACGTAGGGTTCACGGTGAAGGCCACCCCACTGACCTGGGCGTCTATCTGCCGTTGAATGATCACCGCCGGAAGAATGTCGCCTTCGATCTGCTTTTCCTGCCGGTAGGCCTGCGCCCGCTCCGACCAGGCGCTATCCACGACATCTTTTACCGCCTTCCACAGGTGCGGTTCGCTTTTCACGTTTAAGTAGCTGTCCATCATCCCCGGGAAGGCATGGTCTGCCCCGTCTTCGTCGGCCACCGAAGAGCGCACCGCCACCCCAACCTGCGGCCAGTTCCACGCTTGCAACCGGGTCAGCACCTCCGACCGCTGGGCTTCGGAAAGAACGCGGTTGCCCGATTTTTGAATCAGGTACGTTGAAAAGACGGAGGCAGGCAGCACGAAAAAGTCGGGCACGCAGTGGCCCTGCGCTTGCAGGCTGAGTAGCCCCCGCCCTTTGCCCCCCACCGTTTCGCTGCGGACGTTAGTCAGTCGGTCAATGATCATAAGCTGTTGCAAGGTCTAGCTAGCCTCAATAATAATCGTTACGTAACTGATCAGCATGAAGAGCGATACTCCCAGTTCTGCCTTCCGCAGCGTGGTTTCGCGCGGATTCTTCAGGACGGTACCGTAGGCAACCGCCGTTATCAGAAACGACCCACCCAGCACCACAAACGCCCAGGGTTCGAGCTGCTACCGCGAGCAGCAGCTGCCCCTGCACCACCATCCCCGCCAGCAGCAGCAGCAGCACCAACGCAACGGAAGTCGGGTAGCCAATCGCTTTAGAGTAAGAATCTACCGTAGGCCGCTCGGCCGCCGGGGCGTGAATCTTCCGGGCGATCTCGAACGCAAAACCGGCCAGCAGGCTCAGCGCGGCGAGCAGCCCCGCGTCGACGTTAAGCGTCGGATTGAAGGCCAGCCACACCCAGGCAATGACCAAGGGCATCACCAGCATGTGGGAGGCGGCGTAGATGAGCAGACGCTCCCGAAGCCAGTGGCCCACAAAAAATTCGTAGCGCATCAGCAAACTGTACCCCACCGCCACCAGCCAGGCAATCGCCGCTTCCGTTCCCAGCGCCACCGACCAGATAAGCTCCGCTGCCGTGCCAACCAGCGCCACACTGATCAGTTGCGACAAGGTAACCCGACCCGACTGTAGCACCCGCTGCGGATGGTTGAGCGCATCTATCCGGTAATCCTTGATTTCGTCGAACACCCGCAAGCGGAAGAAGAAGGAGACAACTGCTACCACTCCGCCCCACGCGATCCCATCCAGCCGCGCTGAGGCGGGTGAAAGACGGCTGATGGAATAAACGGTGAAGAACAGAATAGTGAACAACAGCATGTTCACCGGTGGAAACCGCTCCTGCAAGTAGGCAATGAAATTCTTTAGCAGCATCAGCATAGCGTATCTCCGGCGGCGGCGGATGCGGTTGAGGTCATTGTTGCAAGGTCACCCGCTTCCCCGTTTCGGCCGACCGCTGGGCCGCGTCCAGAATTTCCATCACCACCAGGTTGTTTTCCAGGGCCGACAGATCGGTGGGGGCCACCGTGATCGTGCCCCGTACCACCGCCGCCAAATAAGTAAACGGATCATCGTAGGGAGCGGGACGGGAGGGCACCTGCTGCACGCTGTCGGACTTCGCTCCCGTTCGTCGTACTCGAAGGTCGGTGGCGTTCAGGACGTAGGCGTAGCCGGTTGCGCCGTACACTTCCGTATCCTTGCGGCTCACCGGCCAGTTCCAAGAGGCCTGGATGATGCCCTGCGCGCGGGGATAGGTCAGAATGATCGTGGCTTCGTCATCCACCCGGGGATACACGTCGGGTTTGATCTGCTGGGTGACGGCCGTCACCGTCGTGGGACGCGCGCCCTGCATGAGCCAGGTGATCAGGTTGGCCCCGTAGCAGCCGAAGTCCATCAGCGCCCCGCCCCCGTTCAGCTTTGGGTCGGTGAGCCACTCCAGAAACTCCGGACCCACGCCAATCTCCTTCGGGCCGGAGTGGCCGTCGTGCACCACCACTTTGCGCAGCTCGCCCAGCGCCGATGCTTGCATCAGGTCGTAGACGGCGTGATTGCTGCCGTACCAGGTGGTTTCGTAGTTGGTGAGCAGATGAATCTGATGCTTGGTGGCCAGTTGCTGCATGCGGCGGGCGTGCTCCAGGCTCACCGCCAGCGGCTTCTCCACCATCACGTGGATGCCCTGCGGAGCGCAGGCTTCCACCGTAGCCAAGTGGTCATAGATAGTGTTGAACGCCGTGACAGCCTCGGGCTTGGTTTGCTCAAGCATCGTAGCCAAATCGTCGTACACCAAATCCATCGAGAAGCCGTACTGCTCCGCGTAGCGCTGGGCCAGCGCCCGGTTGGGTTCAGCAATGCCCACCACGGCAATATCAGCGCGTTGCATGGCCTTCAGAATCCAGCCCACGTGCCCGTGCACCAGTCCGGCCACGCCTACCCGTAGTGGCTTCTCAGCGGGCGATTGGGCCATTCCGGTGGTCACCGTGAGCAGAACCAGCAGAAAACCCGCGTACTGTATCAGGAGTCTTACCACGCTTTCCGTTCTTTCAGCGTAGTAATGTGCGCCAGGTGGTGCTGGCCGTGCCAGGCGTAGTTGGCCAGGGCCACATCCAGCCGAAAGGTCTTGTTCTGCTGCGGGTGCACAAAGGTGCGGGCGAAGTCATCGTCGGTGAGCGATTGCAGCAGCATGACCCAGCGCTGGTGCAGCGCTTCGAGCAACTGTAGCGACGGCTCAATCCGTGCCGTGCGGGCGTCGGACAGTTCAGCCCAGCGGTCTTCAGCGTAGGGGTGGATGGTGGGGTTGTCTTCGGTGAGGGCAAAGCGGAAGCGGGCGTAGGCGTGCAGGTGGCTGTCGGGCAAGTGGTGCACTACCTGCCGCACCGTCCAGCCCTCGTCGCGGTAGGGAGTGTTGAGCTGGGCGTCGATGAGGGATTCTACGGCGGCGGTGAGGTGCTGCGGCAGCTCGGCCACAGTAACGATATGCTGCTGCCGCTCGTCTTCCGACACTTGTTCGGGAGCCGAAAATTTTCCAATGGGATAACGAAGTGAATCAGACATGGAAGAGGAGTTAGGTGAGGATAGTGAGTGGGTTGAAAAGAACCCGTACTAAGATAGCTGAACGAACCACGCTCTTTTCCGGCGCAATTCCTTAGATTGCCAATCGCTGGTCGCCTTGTTGCCAGCCAGTAATTATCAAGCAATACAGGACGCTATCAATCGGTAAGTTGAGCGGCCCTAAAGTATCAACAACCAAGCAGAATACCAAAATTGGCCTCACGGCGAAGTAGCACCCTGTTCGGCGGGTTTTTTATTTTTCTATGCGCACGAAATCACTCTTAATCATTCTGTCGTCGTTGTTGGGACACTTCGCCTTGGCCCAGAACGAGGGCACGTTGTCGGGACAAGTATTTGACCAGGCCACCGGTCAGCCGCTGCCCTACGCCACGGTGACCGTGCAGCCCAAAGACAGCACCACGCTGGTGACCGGGGGGATTGCCAACGAAGACGGCAGTTTTTCCCTGCTGGGCGTTCCCAAGGCCGACTACCGGGTGCTGGTCTCCTTCACCGGCTACCAGACCGCCACCCTGCCCGTGCTGATGGGCCAGCGCAACGACAACTTCGACCTGGGTAAAATTGCCCTGGAGCCGTCTACGCAGCAGCTAGACGAAGTGCTGGTGACCGGCGACCGCAACGTGGTGGCCAGTGGGCTGGACAAAAAGGTGTTCAGCACCTCGGACAACATCGTGCAGACCGGCGGCTCGGTGCTGGATGCCATGAAAAATCTGCCGGGCATCGCCGTGGACCAGGAGGGGCGGGTGCTGCTGCGCGGTAGCGATAAGGTAGCCGTGCTCATCGATGGCAAACAGTCGAGTCTGACCGGTTTTGGCAATCAGAAGGGACTGGCCAACATTCCGGTGGCCAACATCGAGCGCATCGAAATTATCAACAACCCCTCGGCCAAGTACGATGCCTCGGGCATGGCCGGGATCATCAACATCGTGTATAAAGACGAAAGCCGGGGCGGACTGCACGGCGACGTGGGCTTCACCTACGGCCTGGGGCAGTTGACCCGGCGGCAGCCCGACTTGCCCAGCGATCTGGGCAGCTATCAGTACAATCCCAAGTACGTTCCCAGCCTGAACCTGAACTACCAGACCGCCCAACTCAAGGCCTCACTGCAGTCGGAGATTCTGGCACAGCGGCACTTGCCCAACAACGAGTTTACCACCCGCACCTACGACGACGGGCGCGTTATCGCCTCGCAGGTGGCCGAAAACCGCACCCAAACCCAGTACATCGTCAAGGGCGGGCTCGACTGGTTTCTGGATGAGCGCAACACGCTGACCCTGTCGGGCATCTTCGACTACGAGAGCCACACCGACACCTCGCAGGTGCCCTACCTGGTGCTCCCGGCCGAGCAGCGCAACCGCTACTGGAGCTGGCGCGAGTCGGAGGTAACCGGGTTTGTCAACGCCCGGCTGGACTACCGTCACGTCTTCCGGCAGCCGGGCCACGAACTCAACGCTAGCCTGCAGTACACCCGGGGCTGGGAAGACGAGACCTACTTTCTCAACGACAGCTCCTCGCTACGTATCGCCCGCGACACCACCCACATCATCGCCACTGAGCATACTATTCCGCTGCTGGTAGACTACGTGCGGCCGCTGCGGCGGGGACGGGTTGAGGCGGGGGCTAAGCTCCAGTGGCGGCGCATTCCGGTGACCTACGACATCGGGCGGGGCGAGCAGTCGGTGATCCCGCCCGGGCTGGGCGACCGCTCCCGCTGGGGAGAAACCCTCTATGCAGGCTACCTCAACTACGTGTTTGAGCAGGAGCGCTTCGACGTGGAAGCGGGGCTGCGGGCCGAGCAGGTGGACGTGTTCTACGACCTCTCGCCCGAGAACGTTTACTACCCCCAGAACGACGCCTACGACTATTTTGAGCTGTATCCCAACGTGCGGGTGAGCATCAAGCTCAACGAAACCAATGCGTTATCGCTGTTTTACAACCGGCGGGTAGACCGCCCCGGCGAACCCGAACTGCGGGTGTTTCCCAAGTTCGATGACCCCGAACTGCTCAAGGTGGGCAACCCCTACCTGCGTCCGCAGTTCACCCAAACAATAGAGATCGCTTATAACCGTGATTGGGACGCCGGTTCGGTTTTTCTGTCGGCCTACTACCGCATCATCGATGATCCGTTCACGCGCATCTACCTACAGGATACCAGCAGCAGCACACCAATCATCAACCGAATCTACCAGAACGTGGGCAGCGCCACCAACCGGGGGGTAGAAGTGCTGCTCACCCAGCGCGTCACCGACTTCTGGAAGGTGTCGGGCAGCGTGAACTGGTACATCAACGCCATCGACGCCTACGACCAGGGCGAGGCGCTGTTCCCCTACGCCCGACCGTTTGGCATCGTCAGCACCACCGACAACACCTGGGACGCCAAGCTCAACAACGCGTTCACCCTGCCCGGCAAAACCGAGATCCAGCTCACCGGACTCTACTTCGCCCCCAAGAACATCGCCCAGGGGCGGCAACTGGCTCGCTCTTTGGTAGACGTGGGAGTGAAGAAGGTGATCTTGAACGATCAAGGAGAGTTGGTTTTATCCTTCACCGATATCTTCAACCGCTTCGGCATCTGGCAGGAACTGAGGCAGGAAGGTTTTAGCGTGGTGTATAAAAACTTCTACGAGACGCAGGTCACCCGCCTGGGCTTTAAGTATAAGTTTTAGTTATTTAGCTCGGTCTGAGCGAGGCGTGCTGGCATCCACTTCAATAAAGAAAGTGACCGTGGTGGCCTATTAGCATCGAGGCATTGTACTAACCTGTTCGAAATAAATATAATGAGCAAACTAAAAAACATTTTTATCGTCTTATTAGCAATTATTCTCTGTAGTTGCCATTCCGATAACTTAAAAACCGGCACTGAGCGTCAGAATATCAATCGTACCCCAACAGAAATTGATACCCTGACAAAACACCTGAAACCCTTCAGAAAGGACCTGCCGACCATTGGATTGTTAATGTATAATGGGGTTCTCACGACGGAGGTCACGGCGGCAGCCGATGTTTTTACTAAACCGACAGAAGACGGTCAACAACTATTTAACGTCATTACCATTGCCGAAACGGCCGATCCTATCGTTACCGAAGAAGGGTTAAAAATCGTTCCTGATCACACTTTTGAGAATTGTCCAACCCTGTACGTTCTTTTCGTGCCAAGTGCTTACGATATGTACGCCCAGGTGCACAATGAAAAAATTGTTGAGTTCATTAAAGAAAAAGACCAGGAGACGAAATACACGGTCAGTAATTGTGCGGGTGCGCAATTGATTGGAGCATCAGGAATTGCCGATGGGAAGAAGATTGTAACTTGGATTGGCGGAGGAGAACAACTGCAAAAGGATTATCCGAATCTCAAGGTGCAAAACGATTCTTTAATCACTTTTGTAGAAGATGGAAAGTTTAGTTCTTCGAACGGTAATTTAGCGAGTTATATATCCGCTCTAAATTTAGTGGAAAAAATGACCAGTGCTGAACACAGAGAATTTGTTGAATCTTATTTATATCTCGCCCGACTTCAAGATTGGGAAGAATAAGCGCAATAGCAGCGTCAGCGCTTCACCGAAAAGAATTGAATACATGTAAGGTCAGTCGGAGCCGGTGCTAAAAGCTATCTCCCGGGCCGTATGGATTCTCTCGCTGGTCAGTTTACTCACCGACGTGGCCAGCGAGATGCTCTACCCGATCATGCCCCTCTATCTGGAGAGCATTGGCTTCTCAATCGTACTGATTGGGGTACTGGAGGGCGTGGCTGAGGTGACCGCCGGGTTGAGCAAAGGTTACTTCGGCCAGCAGTCGGACCGGAGAGGCCAGCGTGTACCCTTTGTGCAACTGGGCTACCTGCTAAGTGCGTTGTCAAAACCCCTGACGGCCCTGTTCACCTTCCCGGTTTAGGTATTTTCGGCCCGCACGCTCGACCGGCTAGGCAAGGGGGTGCGGTGGTCGTTTACTTTGCCAATAGGAAAATAGCCGTTGCCTGATCTAAGCATCGGTGGGGATGAGAGAGAGTCAGGAGCATTGGTGTTGCGTCCCCCCTTCTGGATGAGCGTGCCAGTGGTTATAATTAGCCTAAAACCGAGTGGATAACGTTTCTATCAATCTTGCCCCACCAAAAACACCGCGTTGGCAAACAACAGCTTGCCGTTGTACCAAAACTGTCGAAACAAAGGGTTGTCCACCAGATACACCACACTGCCGCGGCCTTTTTCCTCCACGCCAAACACCAGCGATTGCGTCAGTTGTTCCTGTACATCGGCTCCGACGAAGCCGCTGACCAGGTCTTCGCGACCGGCCAGGGTGCCCACGTTCCAGCCGTCGTTGAGGTAGGCGTAGCGGTCGGTGCCCCGCTTCAGGGTGTAGTAGTAGTCGGGATAGCCCAGCGCCAGCGGGTGGGTATTGTCTAAGCGCAGCCGGAAAATAGCCCCGGAAATATCACTGCTCAGGGCCCGCCGCTCGCGGGTCGCGTAGGAGGCCAATTGTTCTTCGGTGCGGTTGTCAGCCTTCGCCGCTTCCAGCTGTTGCTGCTCTTCTTCGTCGGCGTAGGGCTTGATTCCAAACGAATCCCCCGCCGCCAAAAACGGCAACGCACCTTCCAGGGCGATCAGTTTGCCGCCCTGCTTCACCCAGTCGGCCAGGTTCACGTCCTTGAGGGCCTCGCTGTAGCTGCCGTCGGGAAGAATGAGCACGTTGTAGTCGTTCAGATCAACATCATTGAGGCGGTTGGCCGCCACCGGGGTGATGGGATACTGAAGTTGCTGCTCGAAGAAGTGCCAGATCTCGCCGAAGCCGTAGGCCGAAACGTCCTCATCGGTGGCTACCACGATGCGGGGCGGCTCGATGTAGCGCACCTCGCCCGAGCCGAAGTCGAACCCGCTGCCCACGAAGCCGGTGCCCACGGCAGTTAGCTCCTGCTGCTGCGCGTTGGCAATATCAAGTACCGTCTGGTCGAAGGCCTCGCCCAGGGCGCCGTTGTTGGCCCGGGTGATGATGAGCGCCCCGGCGGCAAACGATTGCTCTTCCACGATGAAGTCGCGCGTGGCGAAGCGGACTTTGATATCGTGCTGCATCAGTTGACCCAGAAAGCGGGCGTCGGCCACGCTGTTCCAGGCCGTCACGTAGGCGTAGGCCGCTTCGCTGACGCTGGCCGGAGCAAACTCCGGGGCGGAGGCCGTGTCGCCCGCCGACAGGACGTCGGGGAGGGCGTAGGCATCCAGGTCGTAGGCGTAGGGCACCGCCCAGGCCGTAATGTCGTAGGTGATAGAATCGGACAAGGCCGTTTCCGGCTCGAAGAGTACCTGCAGCAGCACCGACTTGGGCTGCTGGGCCGGAATTATCAAGTCGCCCGCTTCCAGGCGGAAGTCGCCGTTCTGTCCGCTACCGTACGAAAACCCGGACAGCCCCCGGCTGCCCGTGCTCCGGGAGTAGCGAATCCGGTGGGTATCTAGCAGAGTGCGCAGCGCCTCGATCTTATCCGTGTTGCCGCCGGCTTTCACCACGAAGCTGCGGTAGGAGCCCGGCGGGTCGTTCTGCGCCCGCTGATAAAACTGCGCGAACTCACTCACCACCCGCGTAGCGTTCTGCGCCGTGGCCTCGATGGTGGACAAACTCGTGGTCACGTGGTGCTCGATGCGGTCGGCCAGGGTGAGGGTGTCGCCCTCGTCGGTGAGCACCGCCAGCCCGGCCCGGCCCGAACCGCCCTGCTCGTAGGTCATGCCGATGGCCCCGTTGTAGGTCGGGTAGGTGTCGCCGTAGCTGGGATACAAAAGGTTGAAACGCTCGCGGGTGAAGTAGAGCCAACCGGCCTCGTCGAAGTAGCGCGCGTTGTTGGCCCCCACTGAGTCCTGAAACTCCCGCTGCCAGTCGGTGATCAGTTCGTGGAAGGGTTCGGCCGCGGGGGCAAAGTAGTAGGGGCTATTCACCCCCTGCTCGTGGTAGTCGGCGTGCAGGTGGGGCAGCCACTGGTTGTAGAGTTTCAGGCGCGCCTGCGTCTCCTGCTGCGTGGCCCAGGCCCAGTCGCGGTTCAGGTCGAAGAAGTAGTGGTTGGGGCGTCCGCCGGGCCAGGGTTCGTGGTGCTCCCAGCTGTCGGGGTTAGCGTTGGGCGGGTGGCCCACGTGTTGGTTGTACCAGGTGGCGTAGCGGTCGCGTCCGTCGGGATTGATGCAGGGGTCCAGGATCACCACCGTGTTTTTGAGCCACGCCTGGGTGCGGGCGTTGCTGGCGTCGGCCAGTTCGTAGAGCACGCCCATCACCGCCTCGGTCGACACCGCCTCGTTGCCGTGCACGTTGTAGCTGAGCCATATGATAGCGATATCGTCGAAAGTGTCGGTGGTGGCGCTATCGAGCAGTCCGGTGCGGTTGAGGTTGGCCCGGCGGATGTCGTCGAGGCGGGCGAAGTTGTCGGGCGAGGCCACGTAGGCCACCAGCAGGGGGCGGTGCTCGTAGGTTTCGCCGTAGTGCTCGAGTTTCACGTTGGGCACCTGCTCGGCCACGTGCTCAAAGTAGCTCACCACCCGGTGGTGGGGAGTGAAGCGGTCGCCCAGGGCGTAGCCCAGAAACTCGTTGGGCGCTTGCGGCTGGGCCAGGGCGGTGGCAAAGACAAATAGCAGAAGGATGGTTGGTAGATAACGCAGCATAGGAAAAGGTTGGAATACGGCGCAAAGTAGTGAAAAAGCTTTGGATGGCGTAATTTGACAAGTGGGTGGTTCATGGTAAGCAAAAAGAGTAGTGCAGTACCCTAAAGGGCTATCGCAGTGGGAAAATAAGGTGCCGTGGTAGTATAAAAGGGTACCGCAGTGGGTTCTGCGCTCACTGTAGTTAGAAAGAAGACAACTGAAGGGTTAGGGACGGTTTGCTTGCTGGTGATTGAACGGACGCGTGAGTGAGGTCTGTTGTGGAAAATGATGATCGAGTGCTGTTTGGCAGGGCAACCGCGTTCAACTTTTTGAAACGTCATTCCGGAAATTTGCGCAGCGAAGCGAAGCGAATTGTCTGGAATCCCCCGCCACGAAGGAGGGGATTCCCGCGCGGCGGCCGCGGATATTTTTCTACACCGGGGGCCGGACCCTTTGTTCCGAAAAATTCCGGAATGACGTCGTTTAAGTTTTAAACGCGATTGCCCTGTGCTGTTTGGTTGTTATATTGCGAGTAGAGGCAGTTGTGTCTGTATACTTGTTAAGTACCTGAACTAAATTAAGTTAAACTATGAGATTCAGTAAAGAACTGAAAATCAGGGCACTATAGGGAATCAGGTTAT
Source organism: uncultured Cytophagales bacterium (assembly GCA_963761785.1). Classification (GTDB taxonomy): domain Bacteria; phylum Bacteroidota; class Bacteroidia; order Cytophagales; family Cyclobacteriaceae; genus Tunicatimonas. The sequence goes on along the minus strand of CAVXII010000004.1, from coordinate 880,300 downwards.
AAGATAAATAGGTCCAGGTACTTAGATACAGATAAATATAAATGGTTTTGAAGACAAAAGATTGGATTTATAAGCGATTCACAGAAAATGAGATGCCTCATTGGAAGTGTCCCACTTGTAACTTAGCGACTTTGGTTTTGGAAGACCAAATAGTCAAAAAACCGCCCTCAAGTATTCAGAATTTCCCAACAGAAACTTTTAATAAGGAAACTGGACGAGACGAACCAATATGGATAGATCACTTACCAGGCTTAAAAAATAGATTCTCAGCTTTTCTAAGATGTCCTAACAGCAGTTGTAGAGAGTATGTATTGATTAGTGGAACAGTAAATACAGGAAATTATGATTACAAACATCCAGATTATGGTATTTGTTAGGAGTGTGCTGATTTCTACTATCCTAAATATTTTGATCCTCCGATCTATATCATTGATGTTCACGAGAAATATCCCAAAAGAGTAAAAGATATTCTTATTGAGTCATTTTCACTCTATTGGATGGACAATTCTGCATGTGCCAACAAGGTACGAACAATTGTTGAACTCATTTTAGATGAACTAAACATCAAAAGAAAGCGACTTAGCAAAAGAAGGAAATATGTAAAACTAAAATTACATGAAAGACTAGAAGTTCTTGCTCAAAAAGATGCCTCTTCTGCAAATTATCTGATGGCAATTAAGTGGATTGGTAATTCAGGATCGCACTTAGAAGGCTTAAAAAATCATAGTATCCTGAATGCATACGAATTACTCGATGCTGGACTTAACAAATTATTTGTAAAAGATGAAGATCGATTATATAAACTTAGTAAGAGGATCAACAAATTTAGGAAACCTATTTAGTTAGTCTGTAGCTAACAAAATGCACCAAACTATGCCTCTTTGAATCGTATTCGGAAGCTGATTAGGCCAAGTACCAAAATTTGAAAAAAGGAAGATAAAAGCAGATGACCCAGCTCGGTTGGTGCATCGGTTGTTAGCCACTACCTGAATTCAGTACGATTTTGCAAGGCGGAGTCTACTTAAAGTGAAGCATAGCATGAACCTAAAATCTATAAAATATGAACTACAAAATATCCTTTCGGGAAAGAGCGGCAATAGCCATGATGCGCTTATCCAAACAATCGCCCATTACCTTAGAACAAGCCAAAGAACAAGTCCAGTGGCTGAAGAAAAACACCAAAACAAAGCAAAAGAAACAGAGAGACTCATAACTTTTGCCACAGAAAACAACCTGTTCTATAGCGATATAGAGGAAGATAAATATCTTTCCGAAGGTGCTGAACAAAAAGTTTATATTAAGCATGGACAATACGTTCTCAAACTCAACGATGCCATTTATTATGCCTCTTGGGAAGATTATTTTTACAATCTGATGCTTCATAATTATTTCTTCGCGGACACTGCTTATCAACTGTTAGGTTTTCATGAAAATAAAAAGGTGTTGTATGCAGTAGTGAAACAACCGTTTGTGGAAGCAGACAACCTCACAGACTTAGCACAAGCAAAAGTATTTTTGACCAACAATGGCTTTGAAAACACCCGAAACCACGACTACTATCATCCGCAAATGGGAATAATCTTAGAAGACATGCACGATGAAAACGTGTTGACCCGGCAAGAGGTACTCTATTTTATAGATACCGTTTTTTATGTTGACCCAAAGGTGTTTTGGAGTTAGAAATGCAGAGCAATATGAAAACCACTCAGCACTCACTCGTGTGATGAACCGGCTCAAGGCCCAGCCTTCCCGCGTATTTAAAATTAAGTAGCAACACCTTCAATCCTCCGCGTCAAGATCACTATCCCTTCTGTGACTGCTACTCTTGCCCTGGCCACTTGGGCCGTGGCGCTGATGGTACGTTATTAGTGAGTGAAAGCTGTGAGAGGAAACGTAACCTAGTCGAGCAAAAGTGGTAGTAAGCAAGCCTATTACGAAATATTTCGTAATAGGCTTGCTTTTTTACTTTCGTACTATTACCATTGCATTACGAAACGATTCGTAATAGTATGAAAAAGAAAAATTCACTCAGGCCCTCGGAACAGGAACTGGCCATTCTACAGGTGCTCTGGCAGCGGGGTGCCGCCACCGTCAAGGAAGTAAACGCAGTGCTCAATGAAAATAAACCCACCGGCTACACCACCAGCCTTAAGCTCCTGCAGATCATGCACGACAAGCAACTGGTGACCCGAACCACCGAAGGGGCAAAGGGGCGGTCGCACATCTACTCGTCCGCGGTAAAGGAATCACAAATCAACAATCACTTGCTGGATAATTTCATTCAGCGGGTCTTTCAGGGTTCCACCTCCAAACTGGTGCTGCGGGCGCTGGGGCGCGATGATACTTCGGCGGAGGAGCTCCAGGAAATACGGAAATATCTTGATCAGTTAGACAAAAAATGAACGCTATGCTTCTTCCTGAAAATTATTCTTTCGTTCGCCAATCGCTGGAAGTCGTTGGTCTCACGGTGTTTCATACGCTGTGGGCCGGGGGGCTACTGCTGTTGTTGCTTATGGTGGTTCTGTGCGTCATGCCAACCCAATTGGCGAAGACCCGTTTTGCCGTTTCTCTGGCAGCTCTACAACTGCTGTTCCTGCTCTTCTTAGGAATATTTGTCTACCAGTGTTACCAGCTTTCTCCTGCTACTGGGCCCGTTGGCAAAACAACCGCAGCTCCGGTGCCCTCCACTCCCACCGCGCTTCCTTCGGTATCGACGACCGCCCAGGTAAACGCCTCACCCACCCCGGTGTACTGGTTTATCCGCCTGCGACAGTGGTCACGCTGTTGGGCTGCGCTGTGGTTGCTCGGGGCGGCGTACCACGCCCTTCAACCGCTGCTCGGGGTGCGGCACACCCGGCAACTCAGAACCAAGGCTCAATGGGTGTCCGACGATTGGGAGAGAAGGTTTGGTCGCTTGAAGGAGTGCCTAGAGATTGAGCGGCCGGTGCTATTTTTGCGATCCGATCAAACCGCGGTTCCCCTCACTTTCGGCTGGCTCAAACCGGTGGTGCTGATTCCGGCGGGCTTGCTGACCCAACTCTCGCCCGAGCAACTGGAAATGATCGTGCTGCACGAGCTGGCGCACATCCGACGGCACGACTACCTATGGAGCCTGGGGCAGTCGGTGGCCGAAGTGGTGCTGTTTTATCATCCGGCCTACTGGTACATCGCCCGGGTGCTGGAGCGCGAGCGGGAGTTTGCCTGTGACCAGACAACGGTCCACCTCACCCAAGAACCGCAAACATACGCCCGTACGCTGCTGCAAGTGGCGACCACCACCGCTCCGAACTACGGCCTGGCGGTGGCGGGAAAGCGAGGACTGTCGGACCGGATCAAACGGATTGTGAATCCGAGGCACGGTCAAAGTGACGTACCGGTATTGCCTGCCTTAATTTTGATTGGAGTTTTAGGGATAGCTTCCGCCACCTTCGCGACGCAATGGCACCACCTCGGTTCCGGGGACAGCCCTAAAGTACAAGAACAGTTAGCTGACTCAACCGAGGTAGATTACGGCCCTTCGTTTGAGGAAGTGATGGCCCAGGTATCGGATGAAACGTTGGATACCACGAGCCTAACGCTGAATGAAATTTACGATAACGCCATCACTATAGATCAATCCCTTAATCAACTCGACCGAAGTTTGAAAGAATATGCGGCTTCCTATCCTAGGATGCACAAAGATCAGCCTGTATCGCCCGTTAATTATTCTAGCGCTGAGGTACTGTATCTCGTCAACGGGCTGGTACGAGACCCCAAGTCGGTTCGACGCAGTGAAGTCGAAGAGATTTCAGTGTATCGTGATCTTGACAAACTGACGTTGGAAGGAATAGACCTTCGAAGCTACTCGGTGATGGTAACGGCATCGAGCGTCAAAGGCAAATCCATGCATCCCCAGGACTCAAGCCGTAGCAACCAGTATCTATACCTGCGTAACGGTTGGGGAAAAATTAATCCGCCGCCCTCCAACAATGCTAAATCAACCAATCGATGGCTCTACATCGCTGACGAGCAGGTGCAGACCAACCGACCTACGTTTTTGGACGAGGATTATTAGGCCGCCGGATGGGAAACGCGCTATGTGCCAGTAGCGGGATCGTGGATCAATGTGCTGCACCGGACAGAACAAAAACTGCAATCGGCAATAGAAGCCCCACCGATGCAACCCGCGCAAGATTCTGCGGTATTGAATACCTTGGTTGTTATTGATGGCGTACCTCAGTATGGTAAATCCTGGGATGAAGTAGACCAAACTCTGAACCCCCCCCTATATTCTCACTCCGCACTTACTTCCTACGGAGCTGATTCATCTCTGGCTATACTGAAAGCACTACGCACAGAGAAGTATGATAGGGTGGTCAGTATCAAATAGCTGGACGAACCTGAAGAAGGGCGGGCAGATTGCTTCCACTGAGCTAGTAGAGTTCCTGCAAGTGTTTCCCAATCCTACCCAGGATTGGTTCACACTACAGTTTTTTATCAGAGAAAACCTTCCCATAATGCTTACGATCCTAAACAATCAAGGTCAGCCCCTCTCCACGCTAACGGATCAGAATTACCCAGCGGGCTCCCATGAGGTGACTTGGGATGCCTCGGACCAGAAACCCGGAGCGTACTTTGTGCAGTGGACCGTCGGCGAGCAGCGGGTGACGCGGAAGGTGGTGATAGAATGACGTGAAAATTGATTCAATACCTAAACGCCCCGGCCATTAACAATTGCTCGGCGCGAGGTATGCCAAGGTCGGTAGCAATCACACTCCACGTGCTCACTACCGCCCGCACTTCGCCCATGATCCGGTTGGCATCCGCTTGCGTCAACTGAAAGTACTCGCGCACGTGCTGGACCACTTCAAAATCTAGCGCGTTGTTTTCAGCATTGATATTGAGCGACAACCCGCTCCGATCTATCGAAGGGTTAATATCGTAAGCGGGTGATAAGCGCCATCCCTGCGGAGTGAGAATAAACCCGTGGTTGCGTAAATGGTCGTCGGTGTTGGAGATGGAGATAGCCACACTGAATACAATACGTCGCCAGAGTTGATGCAAATCTTCTGTCGTACGGTCTCCGGTAAATTGAATAAACTCAGCAATATCCAGATAACTAGCGGGATGGTCTCTTACCTTACCTTCGTTGTTTCCGGTCATGGTCATCGCCGAGGCGAAGTGAATTCGTTCCAGGTGCCCGCCATCTAGCGTGCGGTTGAAACGCTTGGTAGAGAATGTATGATGGCTTCCTGCTATCTTTTCTACTTTATATTCGGCCATGTTGATGCCTGCCTGGGTGGCCAGTCGGTAGGCTAAATATTCCCACTGTGCCCGGTCTATGATATCGTTTGTGGTAGGAAACTTAGCGATCCAGGGATGTCCCTGATCGTCCAGCACGTTGGCCTTGGGGCGGGCTCCACCCAGAGAAGACCCCGGCGCCATCAAAACAGCCAGCCACTGGTCCGATTGGTCGTTACTGGTTTCCAACTGACTGGCCCCGTACTGAAGTTCTCTAGCGGAGGCCCAGGGGGGTATAGAGGCTCCCGCTTGATGATCCATAAACGGGCCGTCCGGATCAAGCTTAAACCGTAGCCCACCCATACGAGCTTCATCATACACCCCCAGCAAAAAGTCTATATCGTAAAGTGCCCTCGCCGACTCGCCTTCCTGTCTTGCTCTTTGTGCGTTTCGTCGCTTCATCAGGGTCCGTCCCCAAGTGTCGGGCATCGCGTCGGAAAACACCCCAAAGTTCTCCTTCTGGTTCGGAAACTGCGCTCCGGCGTACCAGCCAATGTCAGGGTCAAGCATCAAAGGACGCTCTGAAGCCAGCCAGTCGGGATGGCAGGCAAAGCTAAATGACTTTCGCCCCTTGCCCCGGTGGGCTGATAGTATGCCAATGCATTTGGGAGAAGTAATACCCCGCCAATGAGCGTACACCCATACATCAGTTTTGTCCGGTGGCATAGTACCTATTTACCTGATAACAGCGCTAGATCCTGAAGCCTTCTACCTAACTCATCGTCCGCCGCTAGTTTTAAAAAATCCTGGTGCAGGTTGAGCGCACGTAACACATTGAAATAGGCCCCCAAAGAAACACTAGAAGTTCCTTTTTCTATTTTGTAAAGGGTTGAGCGATCAATAGAGGCTCTTTCGGCTACTTGTAAGGTGGTTAACTTCCTACGCTTGCGGGCTAGTTTAATATTTTCACCCATTCGAGCTAGTATGTTCTGATGCTGAGGAAAAAGAATCTGCTTCTTTCTTTTCATAATGTCTTTAATTATCTACACATACGTACGCGATGTTGATAATAAACCACATTTTCAAGAAAAGGTTTTGTTTAAGGTGCAGAAGTTAATACACCAGCACGTTGCCGACAAACGTAGATTTCAGCAGCAGCCAGCCCAGGGCGTGTTGACAATAGATTGACGAGGGCTTTCCAGGCTGTTTTTGTTCTAATCAAAGAGCTTGAGGCGGGCGATGCGGGGCATTCCATGCGGTACCATCGGCCAACGAAAGCGACGCAGAGTAGGGCACAAACCTCGGAATTAGGATGCTTTACCGGCTGGCGTTACAGGTGGGTATGCTGATTTTGGCGTTTTCGTTGATTATGAGTTATATGGCTATTATCACTCATGGTTACACTAAAAATCTTTTACTAAAACAACAGAAAACCCGGACAAGAGAAATCAAAAGGTGCGGCACATGCTAAAATGGCTACACCTTTTTTACTGATCAGGGATGCCATACTAAAATACTTTCGTTGCTTTTCGTGAAGTTTATTCCGGGAGTGAACATATAGGAAGAGTAGTTCATGTTTTCTTTACCAGACTGACCTTCCTGCCATTCTCTCTTATCAATCCAACAGGCAAGGAAATAGCTTTTGGCACAGGGCTTATCGCCGAGTACAGTACTTAAAGGCGGACACTTATCCCAGTCTTTTGGGGATAACTTAGATGCAGCATCGGCAGCCACCAAGGCCTGCATGACCGTACGGGACGATTCTGTATTTGAATCATATACTGCTTTTTCGAACAGCACATTACCTTTGTTCCACTCTCTTGCAAAGGCATTAAACTGATTGGGATAAAAATTGACGTACCGAGTCCCGCAAACCGCTTTCGCCCCTACTTTTAACCAAGTCTGATTGAATGTTTGCGCATAACAATTCATTTGATACACCATGCGTATCGGGAGATGGCTGAACCCTGATTTTTCCTGTACCAGCGCTTGTTCCAATTCAGATGGGCTGAGTGTTTTATCGTTCGCAAAATAAATTTTATCCGGGTTACCATGTGCAAAGATAAATATATCCACATAATACCCTTCATTGACCAGCTCGATCAGTTGATTGAGAAAGACTGTTTTGTTTGGCTTCAGCACTTTGGTGGGCTGAGTCTGCCCTGGTGCAGAGAAGCTTTCTTTGAGTAGTACACTTTTGCTGTACCCGTTGATGCAATGTTGCAGATTTACCTGCGCGTTTTGCACCAGTGAGTAGAACAAATTGTCATCAAAATAGAACACCGTGAGGGATGCGCTTTTCTCTGGTGAGAGATCGCGAGTTACGGAAACTGAACCAGCCTGTGTGGCATACGACAAATTCTTTTTCATGATATTATGTTTTAATGGTTAATAAAATTGTTTACTTGATGAAGATACATGCTACCTGTTCGGGTTATTCCGGATCTTTGATCTCGCAATTGGCCCCGCTAAATCCAGCCGGACAGATGCACCGGCAGGTATCAAACTCAATGTCTTTAACAGCGTTGCCTCCGTTCTGGCACGCAAGCTGCGCGCAAGGATCACCTTGGTCCATAGCATCTTCGTCCTCGTCTTTGTTACAGCCCGGTAATAGGATCATTCCAGCGCATAGGATCAAAGTCGTGATAAAGGACAATGAATGAGTTCTGAAAGTTTTCATTGTATTGGTGTTTGGTTAAAATTTAGTAACAGATCGTAGAATACGGTTGGGAGGATGAGGGTGAAGAGTAAAAGACAAACGGTGGAAATGGAAAGTAAAGGGCATGACAAATCTGATAAGAATACCTCTTCCCCTCTACCCTCCCACTATTCATCCTTGCTCCTTTTCCTTTGCCTGTCCTTAGTCATAAAATTCTGGGTACATATTATCCTCCATTCCCAAGCCGCTTCGGAAGTTGCGTTTGTACACTTCTGACCATTTTTCACCATTAAAAATATAGCTGATGATCAACGTATGGCAGGTATAGAAGACTTCGCCATCGTGGACAAACCAAAAGGTAGTATTGTACGGATCATCGTTGTTATTGATATTGAGCCGGGTGAAATTGATATTGGCTTGCCCCGCAGAAAAGTCATGAGTGCCATCTTCTTCCACGTAGTGGCGGCGGGTAACGTAGCCTGCTGAGTCGGCGCAATAGTCGGAGGAGTCGGTATCGTAATTCTGAGTTTCGTCCCGTACACTTCGCAGGTAGGTATTGTCTTCAAACAAATCCAAACGCTCAAAGTATCTTACGTAGTAAGCATTGTCTACCGTCACCTCATGGTAGTCCCGGTTGCCCGGCACGCAGTAGGGATCATATTTGGCCGGTTCGCTGAAGCCATTCCAGCAGCATCCTCCGTGCTTAAACGGCGGAAGATTGAGAAACATGTAGGGCGCATAGGCCGTGTAGATATCACCGGTACCATCTTCCACCACGGTAAAATCCCACATCCAGGAATAGATGCCACCGACGAAGTCACAGATTCTGTTACCATACTCATCATTATAACACACCGGGGGGGCAACGAGTGGGCTGCAAATGTCCTTATCTTCGGGGCTTTCTACTTTCACCCGCCTGATAAACTTTTTAAACGGCAAATTACCGGGGCCATGCGGCAGTATTTCTATGGGAAACTCACCCCAGTCCAATCCAACCGCATCTCCTATATTGATGTAGAATACCTCGGTGGAGTCGCCGGATTCAGCGGCGACCACCGGCACATCATAATAGAAAGAACTGTTAAGAATGCCAATATAAAAACCGCTGATGTCTTGCTGTCCATCATGTTTGACTACCACCCGCGTGCCAAAGGGTATTCCGTTGACCAAATACAGGGTGTCTTTCACGCTGATTTGCAGCGGGCCGTCGGTGGCTGCCGGTAAGGCACCACTAATCTTGCGGGCATCGGTCAGCAGCAGATATTCCGACGCTTGGTCCGGATCGACTGCCCCCGGCTTGTTCGGATTCGTGGGATTGCCGGTTTGATCTTTGTCCGGCTCCGGGTCCGGGTCGCAAGAGGTGGCCCAAAACAGTCCGCCGAGCAGAACGAGGCTGAGCAGACTAACATAGTGACGGTTCGTTTTCATTGGGATAGAATTTGGGTTAGCTTATTGATCCGGTATCAAACACCCGGGGGTGAACTGAATACCGATAGGAAAAATAGGGGATTTGATCCGGCATCGACAGTGCGAATGTATAAATGGTGGTATCTGGCAAATAAGTGGTGCCAACCGATGGATGACCGGCGAAGCGGATGGCCAGTGGAAAAAACCGGTGAGGCAGGTTAAATTTTATCCAGCATGCTCAAAAAAGCTTCTTTCTTACGGCGCGAAATGTCCACGGGGTGGCCGTCGGTCAGGATCACGTAGCCGCCTTCGCCTTTCACGTATTTTTGCACATGTCTGAGGTTGATCAAGGAAGAGTGGTGCACCCGGCAGAAGCCCGATTCGGCCAGCAGGCTCTCAAAGTCTTTCAGGTTCTTGGAGATGAGTTTGCGCTCTTTTCCGACGAGGTGCAGGATTGTGTAGTTGCCATCGGCTTGGCAGCAGACAATATCGTTCAAGTCAAAAAAGTCAATGCCTTCAAAGGAAGGAACCGCCAGGCGATCAATCTTACCGGGCCTGAACCGCATGTTGTGCAGCACCGATTGGTACTGATAGGCACTGTTCTTTTGCTCCAGCCGCTGCTGCACCCTGCGCACCGCTTGGATCAGGTCGTCTACATCTACGGGCTTGAGCAGGTAATCCAGGGCACTGAACCGAATAGCCTTAATGGCATACTGATCGTGGGCGGTGACAAACACCACCTCAAACGGCACCGGCGCCAGTTGTTGCAGCAAGTCGAAGCCCGACAAGCGGGGCATCTGAATGTCCAGAAACACCAGATCTGGAGGCTGGTCCCGGATGGCCCGGAGGCCCTCTTCCGGCGAAGCAAAAACGGCCATCAGTTGCACTTCCGGACAATACTGCCCAATAGATAGCCGCAGTGCTTCCCGGGCATCTTCTTCGTCGTCGATGAGCAGGGCGCGGATCATGTTAGGAAATAGGAATCAGTACGTCTACTCGCGTTCCCAAAGCTCGGTTCATCGAGTCCTTCAGATCGGTGATTCGGATCAGTTCCCTTAGGCGCTCTTTGCTTAACAGCTTCAAGCGCTCTTCGGTAATTTCCAAACCTAACGACCTCTTTTTCAGTGCGTTGCCTTCGGTGAGCGCCAGAGCTTTTTCCCGGCCCACTCCGTTGTCTTCAATAATACACTTCAGCCCGTCTTCATCTTCCTGAATGGTGATCTTGATTAACCCATCGCCTTCTTTGGGCATCAGGCCGTGCCAGATGGCATTCTCGACAAAGGGCTGCAACACCATCGCGGGCAGGCAGGTGGTTTCACGATCAATGGTGTCGTCTACCACGATCTGGTAGCGGATTTCTTCCTTAAACCGCAGGCTTTCCAGTTGCAGGTAGGCTTCCAGCATCACCAGTTCATCTTCCAGCGACACGGTAGGGTATTCAGAGTTCTCCAGCATGAGCCGGATGAGCTTGGCGAACTTACTCAGATAGCGGGACGCGTCCTCGCCCTCGCCCTCGCCGCTCAGCACCAGGCGGTTGATGGAGTTGATGCAGTTGAAGATAAAGTGGGGATTCATCTGCGCCCGCAGGGCCTTCATTTCTAATTCGCTGAGTTGCTGTTTGAACTTAGCCTGTTTGATTTCCTCGTTCTTCGTGACCAGTATCTTCTGATTCTTTAATCGTTGCCGGAGCGTATAGATCAATAAGCCAGCTACCAGCAGTACCGCGAAAAGACCTCCTAGAGAAGCTTGTTTCAAGGTTGTCTGCCGTTGGGTTTCCTTAGCCTGAACTTCTTTTTCATGGGCCAGCAACACAATTTGCTTCTCTCTTTTTTCGGTTTCGTATTTGGTTTGAAGTTCAACGAGTTGCTGACTCGTCTCTTCGTTCAACAAACTGTCATTCGTGGCAGCAAATAGCGAATGATACTCATAGGCCTCCCTAAAATTTTTCTCTTCACTACAGACTTTTGCTAATACGCTGTATCCGTCACGTAAAGTTGGCTTTGATTTTATTTCGCTGGCCAGTTTAACAGATTTCATCAAATGTTGCTTAGCCAGTAAAAATTTTTTCATTAGATAATAAGTCTCTCCTATCTGTAGTAGAGATGTGGCGTATTCATTTTTGCCAGGTAACCGTTCGTAAATCGCCAGTGCTTGTTGCTGATAAACCAATGCACTGTCGTATTTTTCCATACGATTGTACATTACTCCAATGTTATCGTAGTCATAGGCGATCCATTTTTCAATCCCCAATGCTTCATCAATCAGCAATGCCTGTTTAAAATAAAACTTAGCTTCATCAAACCGGTGTGTGTCTGCGTATACATTTGCCAAATTATGGAGTACGTTCGCCTTATCATCTGCGGCATCAAGGTCATCATAGATCGCCAGTGCTTTCTGATAGGTTCGAATTGCGTCATCGTACTTTTTTAAATCTTTGTAGATTACCCCTATACCGTTCAAGGTATATCCTATATCAAAGGGACTTTCTTGCGCTTCGTAGATAGTAAGAATCCGGTAAAAAGTGGCGAGACTTTTCTCGTAATTTCCCATACTTAAGTTTACAACTCCTACTTGAAACAGACCGTGCGCCACCCGAGTGGAATCACCCAATTTTTGATGGAGATTTACAAAAACGTTCAAATGGTCCAATGCCTGCGAAAAATTTCCCGAATGCCTGGCTATCGTGCCATAGTAAAATTCAGCGTAGGCAATTCCTTTTTCATCATTTGTTTCTTCAGCCAGTAGCCGAATGCAATCGGTATAGTGTCGGGCCGAATCCAACTGATTGTTACTAATGTACTCCCAGCTGATAGTGCCTAAAGTTTTAAATTTCACCGAATCCGACACTAACGTTTTAAGCTGGGTTTTTAAGCTGTCAATGCGTTCCTCGCGGGGCGATTGTGCCCGCAGGGATGGACTGACAGCAAACAGTAAGAGCCAGATTAGTAGGAAGTTGTGGGTTTTCATGAGCGTATGATTTAGGGGAATCCGCCCGGTGTAGGTTGGTAGCCAACTTTCCTATAAAGGTAACTTTTGCTGCGAGAAAGTCAAGGTGAGTAACTATTGGGTTGGCGGCGCTTCAGAGGCACCCGCTTCTAGCCAACGGCTGTCTGCACCACTTGGGCGAAGTTCAACGGGTCTAAGATCATTACCGGTTCGTGCGCCCCCGACGGATAAAGCATAATTTGTCAAAACAAATTTAATCCACCAGCACGTTACTCACAAAAGTGGATTTCAGCAGCAACCAACCCAGAAACAGCGCGATCGCCCAGGCCAGATAGGGACTGTAAAAATCGGTGGTGTCTTTGTAGCGGGTCTCTTTGATCTCGGCGCGCTCGTACTTATCAATCAGATCAAACACTTCCTGCAGGGCTTCTTTGTTCGACACCCGGTAGAACTGCCCTTCTCCGATCTTGGCGATCTCGCGCAGCGTGGTTTCGTTCGAGCGAGTTCTCCACGTAGCGGGTGTTGCCGAAGAAATCCTTGCCGAAGGGCACCTTGCCCTCCTTACCGATGGCGATCGAGTACATCTTGATGCCGTAGGCGTGGGCCAGCTCGGCCGCCGTGATCGGGTCCAGGTTGCCCGCCGTATTGTCGCCGTCGCTCAGCAGCACCATCACCTTCGAAGCGCCTTCCTCGTTGGTTTCACGCCCCTCGTCGGCATCGCGCATGCGGTTGGTTGCCACCGCCAGCGCGCTCCCGATGGCCGTGCCCCGGCTCTCGATCATATCAAAGCTGATGTCCTCAATGAAACCGTTCAGCAGTTCGTAGTCGGTGGTGAGGGGGGAGAGCGAGTAGGCGTCGCCCGAAAACACCACCAGGCCAATGCGGTCCTGGCTGCGGCCCGCGATAAAGTTGCGGGCCACGTCCTTGGCCGCTTCCAGCCGATTGGGCGTGAAATCCTCAATGCGCATCGACTCCGAGATATCAACCACCAGCATAATGTCGATGCCCTCGCTCCACTGCTCCACCTGCTCGTTGGTGCGCTGCGGACGGGCCAACGCCACCAGCAGCAGCGCCAGCGTGAGGGCCAGCAGCAGAAAGGGAATAAAGCGTAGCCAGGTGATCGGATTGGTCCGGAAGGCCGCTTTGGGGAAGGCAATCGGCAACTTCTGGCTAGAACGCAGCCCGATGAGCCAGCGCAGCAGAAAGAACGCCGGAATCAGGGGCAGTAGGTACAAATAAATCGGATGCTGGAAGCTGTAGCTCTGTAGCACAGCGGGAGTGAACCACTCCCAGGTAAACCAGCCGGTGGTGGTGTCAACCATGTTTCACTTCTTCAATACGCTGCGCAAAGCGCTGCTGGGTATGGTGTCGTAACTGCTCAAAGTGCACAATAAGTTCACCGTTTTGTTGCTTGCCATAAATGCGGCGGTCGATGGCCCGCAGATCGTCGCGCAGCGGCTCTCCTGAGGGCAGCGCGGCAATCTCACGAGAGGTCATCTTCGTATAAGGAGTGCGGTCTATCTGCTCCATATAACGCTTCCACACCACCATTGCCTCCTCTGAATGCTTCGCTGAAGGGTCCGTTTTCAGTTGGACCATGGCCCGGGCAAACTGTTCGGCGAACTGCCGGTTGGCGCGCTGCAACCGGCGTAGGTGCCAGCGTCGCCGTAGTTGCTTTCCGAACAGCGCGTACAACACCGCTAGCAGAATCAGCAGCGCGACAATGCCGATGAGTAGATACGGATAATTGAACTGCAACGGAATGTTGAGCGCTTGCGTATTTTCCTTCAGAGCCAGCGAGTCGGGTAGCTGAGCGATGACCTGCTGCAAGTATACCGAATCGATGTCGGCGTAGATAGCGGTGCTGTTGAGCTGCCCATTTTCGTCGGTATCAATTACATAGACCGGTAGGGTGAGGGGCTGCACCGAGTCCAGCTCGAAAGTAGTGACCTTGTACACCACACTGTCGTAGCTGAACAAACTGTCGGAACGGGTGGGAAAGAATTGCCGATCCAGGTACTCAAAGGGCGCGTAGCGCGCTGCTTCATTTGGAAACACTACTTCCAGGTCGCGCGGATAGCGAAACGTGAGCGTATAATAAACCGGCTCGCCGATCTTGAGCGTGTCGGCCGAAAAGTAACCGTTGGGCCGAAGCGACTGGGCTAGGATGGAGGTGAAGGCGAAGGATAAAAGAAGAGAAAAAATTAAATATCGAATGACGAACACCGAACAAGGAATGATGAAGTGAAACAAAGATATTCTCACTTCATCATTCGATATTCCTTGTTCGATATTGGACATTCTCTTCCTCTTACGCACTTTTCTTCACCCGGTTTCGCACGTTGAACAAACGAATCAGCTTGGGCACGTAGTCTTCTTTGGTACCCACCGACAGGTAATCAGCCTGGTATTTTTTGCACAACTCGCGCAGCGCCGCCGCCGTGGTGGCGTAGGTGTTGCTCACCCGGTTTTTGAAGAACGACGACGACGAATTGATCCACCGCGTCTTGCGACTTTCTTTGTCATAGACCGGAATGATCCCCAGGTTGGGCAGGTTCGTCTCCCGCTGGTCCGACAGGTGCACCACAATCAGGTCGTGCTTGCGCGCCAGCGCCCGTAGGTTGTGGTCGTAGTCATCGTCGATAAAGTCCGACACCAGAATCACGATGCTACGGCGCTTGATGATGTTGAGCAAGTAGCGGATGGCTACATTGAGATCGGTGCGCGAAGAGGCCGGTACCAGATTGTAGAGCTTCGATATGATTTGGTAGGCGTGCTTGTCGCCCTTGCCCGGTTTCACGTAGGCTTCCTTCTGGTCCGAAAAGCAGAACAAACCCACCTGACTGCCCTCTTTGATGGCCGACAACGCCAGCACCCCGCAGATTTCTTTGCCGATGTCCACCTTTTGCACGCCGGGGTCGCCGATCTCCTGCGAAGCGCTGATGTCCATTACCAAGTACACAATCTGCTCGCGCTCTTCCTTAAAGGTCTTCACGTACACACTGTGCCCCTTGGCGGTGGCGTTCCAGTCAATGGCTCGAATGTCGTCGCCATACTGGTAGGGGCGCACATCGTTGAAGGTGATGCCGGAACCCTTGAACACCGAATGGAAATCGCCCTGCATCTGGGTGGTGATTGCCTTGCGAATGGCGATCTCGTACTTGCGTAGTTTCTTGAGGAGCTGATGAACTTCTACCTTGTTCATGCGTTAGTATAGGGTTCGGACGGTGGTACTTTTGTCGGCCGTAGCGTTGATTTTCGGTGATTTGCGTCGGCAAAATTAGGGTTATTCCGATCAATTACACGCTTTCAACCAAAGTTTTGGCGGCGGTTCAACTAATACTGAAAACCAACGTTCTACTCTTTCTAGTATTTATGGTTAATCATTCTGGCGGTTGACCGGGAATTTTTTATCAAAACAACGTTCTCATCGATACCAACGTCCATCCTTCGCAATTGCCCAAGTGGGTTCAGCGGCTACTGATTTTCTTCGGAGTACTGTTTGCCCTGTGGCTGATCGTTTACATTGCCTTTCGAACTCCCCCGGTGCAACGCTACCTTACCAACCTGATTGGTGAGCAGGCGTCGAAGCAACTGGGTACTAAGGTGACCCTGGAAGGTATCGATATTGAGTGGTTCAACGGCGTGGAACTGGCCGGAGTGTACGTTGAGGATCAGCAGCAGGATACATTGCTTTATGTAGGATTACTAGCAGCTTATATCGAACCTGTAGCGCTGTTCAACCAAACGGCCGCCATTCGTCTGGTAGAAGTTCGTGATACCTACGTCAACTTATACCAGCCTGCGGGCCAGGAAGATCTCAACTTCGCCTTTATCCCCGAGGCTTTCGCTTCCGAAGATACCACCACCACGCCCACCGACACCACCGCTTCGGCCTGGAAAATCGAGTTTTATCAGCTACTGCTCGACGACATCCGTTTCGACTTTCGAGCCGACGGCACCGAGATGGAATTAGCCCTGAATCGACTGTCGATGCTGTTCGAGTCGCTGGGGCTGGAAGAAAGTTATATTCGGGGAGATGAACTCAGCATCGATGGCTTGCGGGTTGCCCTGTCATTGCCGACCCCTGACACCTCTGCGGTGACGGCCGCTGATTCGGTAACCACTCCTATTGCGGTGGCTGACTCCAACAGCAGTAATATTATTAACCCGAGTGGTTATCAGTTTTCGCTCAACAAACTATCGTTAGAAAACAGCCGACTGGCCTACCGGATCAAGGGAAGTGAAGACAGCACGCTGCAGCAGATTAACTTTGAAGATTTAGTAGCCGATCAGCTTAATCTAACCGTCAAAGATTTGTACGTGGGCGAAACCGAGGCCCGCTTGGAGCTGCCGCGCTTCACGTTCGTAGAGGCCAAGAGCGGCTTCCGTCTGGATGAACTGGCGATGTCGGCCAAAGTAGCCATGCCCGGTGTAAAAGCCGAACTCACCGAACTAAAAACCGGCCACTCGGCCCTCAACGGAAACGTGCGCTTGGGCGTGACCTTGGCCGACAATACCGCCGAACTGATGCGCAGCCTTACGGTGCAGTCGCGCCTGGACGGAGCGGTGCTGGGCCTGGCCGACGCGGTCTACTTCACCAACGCCCTCGATAGCCTACCGGCAATGAAAGATTTATCGCCCGCGCTGTCGTGGCGGGTAGACATCGCCGACGGCGACGGCAGCGTTCAGGACCTGGCGTTTTACATCGGCGACCAACTGGCCCTGCGCGCCGACGCATCGTTCAAAGACCTGCCCGCCCTGGATTCGGCGGTGGCGGGTTCGCCCTACTTTGACGTGCAGGTGCCCGAACTGTCTACCGACCTGGGATTTGTGAGTCAGTTTGTGCCGCCTACTTCGCAGCAGTACATTCCGGCCACCAACGATCCCAACCTGCTGCTCACCGCTTCGGCCAAGGGCTACTTGAGCGATCTGGACGCCAAGGTCAACCTGCAATCGGGAGTGGGAGAGATGAACGCCACGGCTCATTACGCCCAGGAAGGGACCCTCACGAATCTGCAAACCAACCTACAGGCCAATAACTTCCGGCTGGGGCAACTGCTGCGTCCCTTCGTGGGAGATACGCTGGCCCGGGACTTTGACCGGCTGACGTTCCATGCCGATGGTCGGGTGCAGCAGCGTGATACGACTTTGGAGCAACTCACCGCTAACCTGGTGGTGGATCGGCTGGACTACAAACAGCATCGCTACGAAGACTTGATCGCAACCGGCACCCTCACCGATGGCAACCAACTGGAGGCGCAAATCCACTACGAGGACAGCTTGCTCAACCTGATGACCAACGCTCGGGCAAATCTGGAGGAAGAGAAATACCAATTAAATTTACATTTACAGGATGCCAACCTGTTCCGACTCAACTTGGTACCCGACAGCATCATTATTGTCAATAGCCGACTTCAGGCCGATATCCAGGGAACTAATCCGGATCTGATCACCGGTTTTGTGAAGCTCAGCGAGACGGAGGTGGTGAAGGGGCGGAGCCGTATCGTGCAAGACTCACTGATGCTGATCGCCGAAGGCCCGAAAGAAAACCGGCGGCTTATCATGGTGGCCGATCACGTGTACGCCGTGGTCACCGGGCAGTTCACCGTGGCTGAACTCCCGAAGGCCATCGACGATTTCCGGCAGTATTACTTTGCCGCTTCCGAATCCAGCGGCGCGGCGCTAGACACGGTAAACACCCAGGAAACCGGGGGGCAGCGCGTGGCGTTCCGCCTCGAAGTGGAACAAGTGCCTAGTTTGGTGCAGGCTTTTGTGCCGGAGCTGGAAATTCCCGAACCCATGTTTGTTGGGGCGGATTTCAACAGCGTTAACCACCACCTGGAGTTTACCACCAGTGTGCCCCGCCTCACCTACGGCACCAACGTGGTGGACAGCCTGTACCTGAACGCCACCACCAACGACCGGCAAATCGACGTGGAGTTTTATACCGACAACCTGCAGTCCGGTTCACTGACTATTCCGCAAATTCGGTTGGAGGGGCACCTAACGGGCAAGAAGCAACCGAACCAAGACCAACCGCTGGGTGCCACGGTGGCCGACTTCGACCTGAAACTGGGGCGAACCGACTCGCCCTATCGCTTAGACCTGAGCGCGCAGGTAGAAAGCAAACAAGATACCATCACCACGCAGTTAAAACAACTGGAGCTAATGCTAAAGGGGCAGGATTGGGAGACTCCCCGCAACGCCACCATTACCTACGCCGACAAGTACCTGGATATTGATAACTTCTTTTTGAAACAGGGTGATCAAGAAATTGCCCTGCTCACCGGCCGAGACGGAGATAAAACCGATTTGACAGTAGTGATTGAGCAACTGCAGCTAAACCCTTTGTTCTCGGCGTTGGATTTGGAAGACTATCAGGTGAAAGGTACGTTATACGGCGAGGCAGAGATTCTGGATATGTTCACGCCCGGTCCGGTGGACGCCAAGTTCCGAATCAGCCAGTTAGCCGTTCAGGATACGGTGCTGGGTAATGTGGCCATGCAATTCGAGAAGGGGATTCCGGTATCGGAAAGCGAAGACATCATTGACGTGCTGCTCACGTTGCAAGGCAAGAGTAATGATCTGAAGGTGGAGGGAGAATACAACTTGTCGGCGGGCCCCGAGGAAGAAGCGCTGGATTTCCAGGTGGACCTTACCCGCCTCACGCTGGATGACTGGCAGCCGCTGGCGCAAGATTTCCTCAAGGAGCTCTCGGGTACGCTTCGGGCCAACATGACTATTAAGGGAAGCGTGAGCAAACCTTCTATTGACGGGAATTTCACCTTTGCCGATGATGTATTTATTACCCCAGTGGCCACGGGAGCGCGAATTTATGCCGAAAACCAGCAAATCAGCTTCACGGGCGACAAAATGGTGTTTGATCGGTTTACCCTGCTCGACTCGGCCCGCACCCCGGCCGTGCTCGATGGCACCGTGACCTTTGCCGATCTGGCCGACCTGCGGGTGGACTTAACCTTTGATACCGAGCACTTTATCTTCGTGAGCAGCGAAGAATACGACAATGAAGCATTCTACGGACGGGCCGTGGCTTCCTCTAACCTATCTATCAGCGGGCCAGTGGACGAAGTGACCGTAGCCGGAAATCTGGCGGTAGAAGAGGGCACCGCCATGACGGTAGCGTTGGTGTCGGGACCCGAAGAAGCGGCGCAGGCGGGGTTTGTGAACTTCGTTGATGTGAGTGAGTTTGCCAAGGCCGACACGGTACTGCAAGATTCGCTGGCGCTCGTGTCCATGAGCGATGCCACCGATTCGGTAGAACTCAGTGGCTTTATTCTGAGCACCGAGGTGCAGGTGGACCCGGAAGCGCGCTTCACGGTGGTGATCGACCCGGTGAACGGCGACCGTCTGGAAGTGTCCGGCGAGGGCGACCTAAAGGTAGACCAGAATCTGCAGGGCGATTTAACCATGCAGGGAACATTTACCATCAACAGCGGAAGTTACCTGCTTACCTTCGCCAAGGTAGTCAAGAAAGAATTTACGGTTCGAGAAGGAAGCTCTATCACCTGGAGCGGCGACCCGGCCAATGCTGCCATGGATATCACCGCGGTATACACAGTAGAGGAGGCCAGTTTAGCTGATCTAGTAAAAGTTGATAATTCAAAGGTTAAAGCTGAAGTTCCTGCCAACGTATTGCTCACGGTAGGCGGGTACCTAGAAAACCCCGAACTATCCTTTGGTTTGGAAATCCCTGATGTAGAGAGTCTTGACTTTTCCACTGCCGAGCAGATTAAAGCCAGAATCAGGCAGATGGATGATACTGATCTATACAAAAACGTGTTCGGCTTGATTGTGCTTGGGCGCTTTATTCCACAGGACGGAGGTAGTCAGGCTTCTAGCACAGGAGGCGGAACTGCTGATGCCGTCAATGACCAGATTAATAACAGTGTGAGTCAGTTGCTGACCAGTCAGTTAAGCAAACTAAGCGAAGATTACCTGGGCGGTGTGGAGATTGATGTGGGGTTGGAGGATAACCAGGCGGGAGGTTCGGGCGTGGCGGGGCGCGATATAGACGTAGCGCTGTCTAAGGAGCTGTTTGACGACCGGCTGACGGTGACGGTGGGAGGAACCACGGCTGGCGGGCAAGGAAGTAGCGGAAGCGGGTTCGCCGGTGAGTTTCAGGTGTTATATCGCATCACTGAAAACGGTAACCTGAACCTCAAGGCATTTCAGAACAGCGAACGCAACCAGCTTACCGGTGACATTCAGCAGAACGCGGGCGTTTCTTTGTTCTACCAAGCCTCCTTCGATAAGTTTTTCGCCGGAGAAGAAGAAACTCTGAAGTCGCGCTCGTTGGAGGACAAAGACTCACCGAAAGAAGCCGCTCCTCCCGCTTCGCAGAGAACCACCGAGCGCCGTACGCCGGAGGAGGAATAACCGGCGGTTTATTATTTCGATCTGATAGTATAAATAGACTGGATCAACTATTTTAATCAGTACCTTCAGCCGCACAAAATGAAGTTCGTATCAAGCGAAGCGGCTTAGTGATTTAGAAATGAAATCGCTGGAAACAGGTGTTACTCAATTAATTGACTATCGCTGCACCTGAAAGCCCTCATAGCCCTTTACTTCACCCACCTTGACAACCACATCAACCACCCGCGCTTGGTCGGGACCGTGCTGGCACCAAGTCACTAGCTCGTCTAACGCGTCTCCGTCGCCTTCTGCTTCAATCCGTACTGAACCGTCGGGCTCGTTGCGCACCCAGCCAACCAGACCCAACCGCTGGGCTTCCTTGCGGGTACTGGCCCGAAAGAAAACGCCCTGCACGCTGCCGGTCACGCGGATGCTGAAATGTTTGGTGCTCATGGAGTAGTTTTGTCTGATAGCAAGCGGACGGCGTTGGCGGTGGCGATCCGTTCGGTACCGGCTTCCCGCAGCACTAACGCCTGCGTTCGATCAACTTCTCGATGCACTTTCACCATCACCGTTGCGGGGAGCATGTCGCGCAGGGTTCGTACCTGCCTAAGCACCGCCTCCCACGCCACACCTTCAGCCGCCAGTTGCAGCCCGTCCACTCCGGCGTCGACGCAGAGCGTGGCCACTTCGGCAACCTCTGATTCGCTGAGGTGCTCCGCGTCCAGAGAAACGGTCAGCAGGGCTTCGTGCTCGTGAATCAGCGTAGCGCACTTGGCGATCTCGATCTTCACCCAGGGCATGTCCGACTTAAAAGCGGATACGTTAAGGGCAACCTCCAATTCAGTGGCCCCATCGTGCAGTGCCTGCTGAATTTCGGCCACCTTGGTTTGCGTCATTTGGTACCCATAAGGATGCCCCACCACCGTAAGCAGAGAAATATTAGTGCTGCCTAGTTCTCGCCGAGCTTTCTTGATCCAGAAGGGCGGCAAACACAATCCGGCAAAGCCATGGGCCTTAGTTTCTCGCACCATATCTTCTACCCGCCGCGCCGTGATGACGGGAGATAAGTTAACGTACTCGAGTGAAGAAGAAAGATTATTCATCTGATTTTGGTAACAAAAGTGGAACAAAAATAAATGCACTTCGTTAGAATCATCATCATTTTTCTTTACAAAACTAAATTTTTTTACCAATGAAGAACGTAGCAAAGCTATCTACTTACTTATTTTTGATATCATTCGTAATGAGTCCCCTGCTTTCCCAAGCGCAAATGGGTGACTCTCGTTTCGGAGTGAAGGGCGGGGTTAACCTGTCTAACTTCAACCGCGGCGACGTGGGCACCCAGAACATGCGCATTGGCTTTAACCTGGGTTTGTTCACCGAACTGGCCGTGGGCGAAAACTTCAGCATTCAGCCCGAACTGCTGCTTTCTACTAAAGGAAACCGCGCCACCTACGGCACGAACGGAGGAGTAGCTGACATTGTTGGAGTAGACGGTGAAGTGAAAACTAACCTCACGTACATTGATATTCCGGTGTTAGCGAAAGTAACCATCGGTGAGGTGCTCAACATTCACGTAGGCCCTTACGCTAGTTACCTAATTGGTGCCAACGTTTCGACTGATGGAGACTTGGGGGATGGCGTTCAGGAGCTAGACCGTGATAATTTCAAAACCTGGGACTACGGACTCGCCGCCGGTTTAGGAGCGGATATTGATGTCGTAACCATTGGCGCGCGCTACAATCTCGGGTTGGTCAATGTGGCTGATAGTCCGGCTGCTAAGGGTATCCTGGATAACTCTAAAAACTCAGTAATACAGGTGTACGTGGCCGTAGGATTCTAATCGGACAGAAACACCGTTGTTGATTATTGAATTGATGAACTTTTGTAGCGCTTTCCACTCGGGAAGCGCTATTCTTTTGCTCTTCACGCCACACTGCTAACCTAGTGCAAGATGTTAGTCGATGCGGACGGCTAGCAGCAGCAACGCCCCCTGGCGAAACCCATCGTTGCTGATCTGACCGCTTACGGGAGTCACCTTCATCCCAAATTGATCGGTGAATGCAAAGCTGAGCGAAGCGCCTACTTCAACCCCTCCGAGCCAGCGGTTCGTGCTTTCTACCAGATAGATATCTTCTTCTCCAAAACCTACGTTGGTGCCCTGCACTGAAGAGAACCACGCGGCGTAAGGACCGGCGTAGGGGGTAAGGGTGAACTTCTTGAAGCGAACAAGTTGGTATCCTACCAGGGGACCTAGGCTCAGCGTGACGGTGCGGTTGAGAAAATAGTCTTGATCGGGGAAGTAGTCGCGCAGCAGCCCTGCCTGGAGCGTAGGAGCTATTTGCCAGCGGCTATTACCCAGGGTAATCTCACGCTGCACCGTGATCACAGCACCCTGCGCATCGTACCCGGATGTTTCTCGTTTAAGAAACTCGGTGTAGCCTGCACCCAGGTAGGTTTGGCTAAATACTGGCTGTGTCAGCCCCCCTATAAGTACCAGTATAGTAACGAGCAAAATACCCCGGTAAGTGAATATGTGAAGTGTCATCGTAAATTGTTTAGTAAAAGGAAGAATGACTAACTTGATGCAGATAAGACGTTAAAAGAAGAGATTGTGACCGAAGTGGGGAATAAATATTTTTTTGTATTTTTAGGAGCTTTTCTACCAGATAGTCGCCTGATGAATTCCCTAGCCGACCATTCCGACGAGGCGCTGGTGCGCGCCTGCCAGGCGGCCACGCAACCGGCTTACTTCGACGAACTGACGCGGCGCTACCGCTCCCGCGTGGTGCGCTGGTGCTACGTATATCTGCGCGATGCCGACGAAGCCCAAGACGTTACCCAGGAAGTGTTTATCCGCTTGCTCACGCGCTTGCCCAGTTACCGGCACGAAGTGCCCTTCGTCGCTTGGCTACAGACCATCGTGCGCAACCGCTGTGTGGACCACCTGCGCCAGGACAAACACGCCCTGGACCAAGAGCTGTCGGAAAACATTGCCGCCCCCTGGGAAGAAGAGCTAGACACTGAGGAGGTGTCGGTGCCCACCGAAGCGTTGGTGTACCAACTGCTCAATAAACTGAAGGGCGGGGACAAATACTTGCTGCTGCTCTGCTACCGCGAAGGCTACTCGACCAAGCAGTTGGCGGAGGCACTCCTGGTGTCCGAAACGGTTGTCAGGAAACGATTGCAGCGGGCCCGCGACCGGATGCAACTACTGCTGAAGAAGCACCGCAATTCGCCGGAGCGGCCTTTTAAGTAATTGCCAGATCAGGTTATTTCTCATCACTCAATCTCTCCCACAAACTCCGCATCCTCCAGAATGTACATCAACTGCTCGTAATCAGTGTCGTTGAGTTTCAGGGTGCCCTTAAAAGCCACCAGGGTAGCCTGATACTCCACCGGTTCTTTCAAGAACACCTCGATCACCGTTTCGGGGCCGCCCGAGCCGCAGAAGAAGCACGAGGCCAGTGGCAGCGACGATACGATCACGTGCTCTGGCTTGAACAAACCTTCGAAAGGAATGATGTAGCCGGGCACCGTAACGGTGGTGCCCTCCAGCGCTTGAGCCTCTTCACTGAACTTGGGCACGTACATTTCGCCGTAGTCATCTTCGGCCACTTCGTACGATACCGACGACAGCGCCTTCCACACTTCGGTGTTCACCGCGTCCTGCGCCTGAGCGGCAGCAACGCTGAAAAATAAGATTAATATAAGAGAGAGTATAGACTTCATGTTGTCGTCGCTATTTGCGCATCAGCCCACGGATCAATCCCTGGGTTTCTAGAATTTTCATTGAACGCTAACCACCGCATAGCGTTCCGCCACTTTATTCACTACGTGATCCACTTCTTCTACCGTATTCAACCGACTAAACGAAAAGCGTACCGAAGCCCGCTGTGAATCAGCACTCAGCGCCCGCAGCACGTGCGAACCCTGGGCCGCGCCGCTGGAACAGGCCGAACCGCCCGACACCGAGATGCCCAGCAAATTGAGGTTGAACAGCAGCATATCCGAAGCCTCGGAAGGCGGGAAGCTCACGTTTAGCACCGTGTAGAGGCTGTCGTCAATCTCTCCCGACATTCCGTTAAACTGCACTTCGGGAATTTGCTCGCGAAGCTGATCGATCATGCGTCGCTTGAGCGCCCGAATGTGCCGCTGGTGCTCTGCCATTCCTTCGCAGCTAATGGTCAGCGCCTGGGCGAGCCCGATGATGCCGTACAGGTTTTCAGTGCCCCCGCGCATGTTGCGCTCCTGATTGCCACCCCGCAGCAGCGGATGAATTTTGTGCGCTTTGTTGATGTAGAGCAGCCCGACGCCCTTGGGGCCGTGAAACTTATGCGCCGCTCCCGCCACGCAGTGCACTGGCAGTTCGTGTAGGTTGAGCGGATAGTGCGCCAGCGTCTGCACCGTATCCGAATGAAACACCGCATCGTGCGCCGCACACAACTCACCCACCCGCTCAAGGTCGGTAAGGTTACCAATTTCGTTATTACCGTGCATGAGCGACACCAACGAACGGGGCTTAGCCGCTAACAATTCTTCCAGATGATCAAAATCAACGTTGCCCCGTGCGTCAACATCCACGTAGCTTAGCTGAATTTGCTGCTGTTGCGCTAAACTTTGCAGAGGATGCAGCACCGCGTGGTGCTCGAGCGGCGAGGTGATCGCGTGTTGCAGGTTTAGGGCCTCGATGCTGCAGCGTAGCGCGGTGTTATCGGCTTCGGTGCCGCCCGAGGTAAAGAACAGTTCGCCGGGCGATATGCCCAGTAGTTCGGCCACCTGCTTGCGCGCGCTTTCAATAGCCGAGCGCGTGGCCCTTCCGTGCGCGTGCGTTGACGACGGATTGCCGAAGTGCTCGCTGAAGTAGGGTAGCATGGCTTCCAGCACCCGCGGGTCCAGGGGAGTAGTAGCGGCGTTATCAAGGTATACGTTCATGCGGGTAACGGACGCTTAGTAGACGGAATCGCTGATCGCAGGATCAGTAGCAAAATATCAGATAACCAAAAATATATCGAATATCCGTAGAATAGTAGCCTAAACGCTAACTACCCGAAATAATCTCCCGAATATCGGCCACCAGCTTCTTGGCCAGATGCTCGGCGGTAACCCGCGAGTTAGACTCGGAGATAATCCGAATGATTGGCTCGGTGTTGGACTGGCGCAGGTGCACCCACTCGCGGTCGAACATGATCTTAACCCCGTCGGTGGTATCAAGGGGTTGGTTGGAGTAGCGCTCCTTGATGGCTTTCAGGATGGCACTGGTGTCGATGCCGGGAGTGAGTTCTAACTTGTTTTTAGAGATATGATACTGCGGATAACTCGCCTTAAGCTGAGAAACCGGCCGACCAAACCTGGCTAGGTGCGACAGAAAGAAAGCAATGCCTACCAGCGCATCGCGCCCGTAGTGCAGGGGAGGATAGATAACCCCACCGTTGCCCTCGCCGCCGATTACCGCGTCGGTTTCCTTCATGGTTTGCACAACATTGACCTCGCCCACCGCCGAAGCAGTGTAGGTGCCCCCGTGCTTCTCCGTGACGTCTTGCAGCGCCAACGACGACGATAGGTTCGAGACCGTGTTGCCTCCGCCCCGCAGTCCTAGTATATAATCAGCCACCGCCACCAGCGTATATTCTTCGCCGAAGGGTTCGCCGTTTTCCTGGATCAGCACCAACCGATCCACATCGGGGTCCACCACAATGCCTAGATCGTAGGTGCCCTGTTCAATCTTCCCACAAATGTGACTTAGGTTCTCCGGAACCGGCTCGGGATTGTGCTGAAACGATCCGTTGGGTTCGCAGTAGAACTTCTCTACGTGCTGCACGCCCAACTTTTCCAGCAACAAGGGTACGCTGATCGATCCCACCGAGTTGATGCAGTCGATGGCTACCCGGAAATCTCGTTCGCGGATGGCATCTATGTCCACCTCGGGCAGCGCTAGTATTTGATCGATATGCGCTTCGGTATAGCCTTCTTTGGTTTCGTAGCTGCCTAACTTACCGACCGTGGCAAACTCAAATTGCTCGCTTTTCACCAAATTGAGTATATCGATGCCCGCTTCGGCCGAGATGAACTCACCTTGCGCATTGAGTAGTTTGAGCGCGTTCCACTGCCCGGGGTTGTGGCTCGCGGTGATGATGATCCCGCCTTGGGCTTCTTCGGCCACCACGGCCAACTCTACGGTGGGAGTGGCGGCCAGGCCGAGGTCAATCACGTTGATACCTAGTCCCTGTAGCGTAGCGGTAACCAATTGCGACACCAGGGGGCCCGACACGCGGGCGTCGCGCCCAATGACTATTTTAGCCTTTTTCTGACTGATATGAGTACCGAAGGCCGCGGCAAACTTAACCACGTCCACCGGAGTGAGGGCGTCGCCCACCGGTCCGCCAATGGTACCACGGATACCGGAAATTGATTTGATCAGTGTCAATGCGCTGCCGTAATTAGGTTGGTATTGTTACGTTTAGTGGCTTCCCAGAACAGGGTTCAGTTAAACTTGGCCATCACTTTGTTTACTTCCGAATCGGGGTTGCCGCAGGCACTGTCCGAAGTAACCGTTTTGCCGCAGTAGCCACAGGCCGCACCATCCTTGTTGAGATACGGGTTCTGAGAAGCACAGGTGCCCTTGAACTCTCCGTTCTTCAGGAAGATCAACCGAACACTCATGCACAGAAAAAAGATGGCCAGAAAACCAATCGCCAGAAATATCGTTGCCATAATTTATTAATTTTGCTTCCACTACGCTTGCTCCTCGCAAAGATACCCCTTTGCCCTGCAATTACAAGGAGAACGGTTGTAATAGGATTGAACGGGGGTAGTTCATAGATGAACGGGCGGGGGATAGGCAAAGTTTCCTACCAGTAACCTGTGTTATGAATCACACTCCGGCGCTAGCCGCCTTCGACCGACTGCTCACCATCATGGACGAACTGCGGACGCAGTGCCCCTGGGACCGCAAGCAAACCATCGACAGCCTGCGGCACCTCACCATTGAGGAAACCTACGAGCTTTCGGATGCCATTCTACAGGGCGACCTGCCCGAAGTGCAGAAGGAGCTGGGCGATTTAGCCTTGCATATCGTCTTCTACGCTAAGATCGCCAGCGAGCAGCAGGCCTTCACCATCACCGACGTGCTGGAGGGCATCAGTGACAAACTGGTGCGTCGCCACCCGCATGTGTACGGCGACGTGACGGCCAATGATGCCACCACCGTAGAACGTAATTGGGAGCAGATCAAGCTTCAAGAAAAGGGCACCGTCAAAAAGACCGTGCTGGGCGGAGTGCCCACCGCATTGCCCGCCCTGCTGAAGGCTTACCGTATGCAGGAAAAAGCCCGGGGCGTAGGTTTTGACTGGGAGCGAAGCCAGCAAGTGTGGGAAAAGGTGCAGGAAGAATTGCAAGAGTTTAAGGTGGAGCTGGAGAGCGGCGACGCGACGAAGCAGGAAGAAGAGTTCGGCGACCTACTGTTTTCGCTGGTCAACTACGCGCGCTTTGCCGGGATCAACCCCGAAGACGCGCTGGAACGCACCAACAAGAAATTCAAGCGACGCTTCGATTATCTGGAACAGCGGGTGCAGGAAGACGGAAGGACCCTGAGCGAGATGACATTGGGTGAGATGGATGTTTACTGGAAAGAAGCGAAACGAGTCGGTAGTCCACAGTCCACAGACCATAGCTGATAGTCGACAGACAGGAGCCGCTTTGGCTGTCAACCATCGGCTGTCGTCTGTCGACTGTGGACTATAGAAACGGAAACTACAAATTCAGAACTAATTTACCGTGAATCGTACGCGATCAACCTTTCTCCACCTTCGCATTCCGTTTTCATTTTTCCTGTTACCGGTTTATCTGTTTGCGCTGAGTATCTCTGCCGATTATCAGCTCGTCGACGCGCTGCTGGTCTTTTTTATCGTCCACTTTCTGCTCTACCCGGCCAGCAATGGCTACAACAGTTACTTCGACCGCGACGAAGGCAGCATCGGCGGATTGGAGCACCCGCCCCCGGTGAGCAAGCAACTCTATTACGTAGCGGTGGCGCTCGATGCGGTGGCGATACTGCTGGGGCTACTCATCAGCGGAACATTCGCATTGATGCTGTTGATCTATGGACTGGTGTTGAAAGCCTACAGCCATCCGAGTGTGCGACTGAAAAAGTACGCGGTGGTCAGCTGGCTGGTGGCGGGCTTTTTTCAGGGCTTTTTCACGGTGCTGCTGGTCTACGTGGGCGTTAACCGGGCCGGACTGGCCGATCTGGCGCAGCCCGTGGTGTGGGTGGGGGCGCTGCTCACCTCCCTGATGCTGTGGGGCTCGTATCCGATGACGCAGATTTACCAGCACGAAGAAGACCACCGGCGGGGCGATACTACCTTGAGTTACCGGCTCGGCGTGCGGGGCACGTTCCACTTCACCGCGGGGCTGTTTTTGCTCACCATCGTTGGCTTTGGGCTGTATTACCGAACGTGGTTTGTCTGGTGGGAAGGCGGCATATTCTTGCTGTTTCTGCTGCCCGTACTTGGCTATTTTATTCAGTGGTATCAGAAAGTGCGAAAAGACCAGCGTGAGGCCAACTTCCGCGGCACCATGCGGTTGAACTTCATCTCGGGATTGTACCTCAACGCTTTCTTCTTGCTCACCGTGTTTCTGCACGGCTGGTAACGGGCGCAGTAGTTGTTCCGGTAGCGTTTCGTCCCCGCTTACTCTGGCTTTATCTTCTTCCGCTTGCCCCGCTTATTGATCCGGTACCAATCGCCCGTTCGCTCGCCTTGCTGGTAGCTTCCGACGTACTCCAGTTCCCCCCGCTCATCGTAGAACCGCCATTCCCCGTACTCCTTTCCTTCTTTAAAGCTGCCTGTTTGGTGCAACTGTCCGTTTTCGCGGTAGAACACCCAAGCCCCTTCGGGAAGTCCCTGCCGGTAGGCTCCCCGGCGCTTCAATTGCCCGTCTTCGTAGTAAAATTGCCAAACTCCCTCGTACAACCCTTGCCGAAAGGCTCCTTTCTTTTCTAACTGCCCGTTGGCGTGGTAGTAGAACGACGAATCTTCGGGCACTCCCCGTCTCCACTGTTCCCGGCCCACCAGCGTGCCGGTCAGGTCATAATACTGAACCTCACCGTGCAGTTCGCCCTGCCGGTAGTGCTCCACCGCACTGCGCTCTCCGCTGGGATAGTAGTAAACCCATTCCCCTTGCTTGCCCGTGGCATCCCGCGTCCCGATCGCCTTGAGCGTACGGTCGGCGTAGTATTCCGATTGGGTGGATTGGCCCAGCGTTACCTGGGTTAAAAGTCCCAAGCCGACTGCTATACTGATTTTGAAAATTGCCATTGCTATTTTTATAACGAAACTACCCGAGTAGTCTTATCATTCCTCAAAAAGCAGCCCGGTTTATTATTTGAATATTAGTATACTTGCAACACTAACTAACCTAACCAATACCTAACCCAATGGGAGGATTCTCTACCATCGACTTTGTCGTCTTCACGGCCTACTGTCTGTTCATCATCGGCATCGGCCTGTGGGTATCGCGCGACAAGAAAGGACACACCAAAGACTCGCAAGATTACTTCCTGGCCAGTCGGTCGCTGCCCTGGTGGGCGGTGGGTGCTTCGCTGATTGCCTCTAACATATCGGCCGAACAGTTCATCGGTATGTCGGGTTCCGGCTACGCCCTCGGTCTCGCCATTTCTACCTACGAATGGATGGCCGCCGCCACGCTGCTGGTGGTTGGTAAGTTCTTCCTTCCGATCTACCTCAAAAAGGGCATCTACACCATGCCCCAGTTTCTGGCCGACCGCTACAACGACACCGTGCGCACCTTTATGGCCATCTTTTGGCTGCTGGTCTACGTGTTTGTGAACCTCACCTCGGTGATTTACCTGGGGGCACTGAGCATCGAAACGGTGCTGGGGGTAGATTTGATGTACGCGGTCATCGGGCTGGCTCTGTTCTCGCTGTTCTACTCTATCTACGGCGGACTCACCGCCGTGGCCTGGACCGACGTGGTGCAGGTCATCTTCCTGGTGCTGGGCGGATTGGTGACCACCTACCTGGCGTTGGATATTGTGGGAGAGGGCAACGTGCTGGGCGGGTTGGCGCGGCTCGGCAGAGAAGCGCCCGACCACTTCCACATGATCTTGCAGGAAGGCTTCATGATCACCGACGGAAAGGGCGGCACCGAAGATGCCTATCAGTTGCTGCCCGGCATCAGCGTGCTGATCGGTGGTATGTGGATCACCAACCTGAGCTACTGGGGTTTCAACCAGTACATTACCCAGCGGGCGTTGGCGGCCAAGAGCCTGGATGAAGCCCAAAAAGGCGTGATGTTCGCCGGTTTCCTGAAGTTGCTCATCCCCCTGATCGTGGTGATTCCGGGCATTGCGGCCTACGTGATCGTGGAGAACGAAGAACTGGGCGGGGCGTTCTCGCAGTTCATGACCGACCCCGCCGACGGCTTCATTAAGCCCGACCGAGCCTACCCTTCGTTGCTGAGCCTGTTGCCCAATGGCATGAAGGGCGTGGCCTTTGCGGCCCTCACGGCGGCCATCGTGTCGTCGCTGGCCTCGATGGCCAACAGTACGGCCACCATTTTCACGATGGATATCTACCGCAACTACATCAACAAGGGCGCTTCGGAGGGGGCCCTAGTGCGAATCGGACGTATCGTGGTGGTGGTATCGTTTGTGGTGGCCTGCCTAGTGGCTCCGGCGCTGCGCGGACAGGGACAAGTGTTTCAGTACATTCAGGAGTACACCGGCTACGTGTCGCCCGGCGTGTTCGCAATCTTTGTGTTCGGGGTGTTCTGGAAGAAAACCACGCCAAATGCTGCGCTCACGGCTGCCATTCTCACCATTCCGCTATCGGCGGCGCTGGCCTACTTCTTCCCGAATTTGCCATTCATCGATCGGATGGGCGTGGTGTTTTTGGTGCTGGCGGCGCAGATGATTGTCATGAGTTTGGTGCAGTCGGGCCGTGACCAGCCCAACTCCATTGATCTGTCGCCGGGCTTGTTCAAGACCAGCCGGGCCTTCAACGTGGGAGCGCTGGTGATCCTGGGTATTTTAGTGGCCTTGTACGCGGCGTATTGGTAGAATTGAATGGGTGAATAGACAGAAGCAAGCAAAGCGCACTTCTGCAATACTAACCTAGCGAGATTCCTGGTTGTAAGGTTGGCATCAGCCTGCGGCGACCGGTCTTCTGCGACCCGGTCAGAGTCGCTGTATGGGTCCTTAAATTGATGGGTATAGGTCTATTTGTTCTATTTTTGTAACTTTATTTACGTATTCAGTCAAAAATTTACAGACCAATACGGTCTATGAAAAAAGGGTAACTACTCAGGTAGCTGGGCTAGCCATGATTTGAGCTAGATAGGTGAATACATCAAGGTCTCGTTTTTTGAGGGTATCAATAACCGAGCGTAGGATGCAGAAAGTGCTTTGCCCGGATTTGAACTGCCCGGAGACCTTCTGTTTAACCTTTACATTGCGAATGGCTCTCTCTGAGCCATTGTTGTCTGGGGGTACTTCCAAATCGTACAAGAAAACCAGCAAGCAGTCCCGATACTTAACCATAGACTTTTGGAAAGTGTGGGTTTTTTCAAACCGTCTGCCATCAATAGGGCGGAGTAGTAACCGATTGAGCCGATTTTCCAACTCGTAGACCTCCTGCTGACCCTTACGCCAAGCTTTTTCTTGTCTATGTGCTGTTTCGTTGAGCTTCAGAGCATCATGCAGCAGAGTTCTACAATGCGTGGACCAGGGGCTTTTTTCGCTTTCTTCCAGGAAAATCAAGTCTCGTTGCAGGTGAGCCAAACAGAGTTGCTTGGCGTTGGAAGTAATCTTGAGCTGCGCCGCCCAGCGATCGGAGCCTATGGTAGCCTTAGGCAATCCATCGGGAAAGGTTTCTTCGATAACTTGGCTGCCTCGGCAAGCAGAAGCTTTCAAGAAAGTGTTCTTCACATTCTGCCAGGTCCATATCCACCAATTCTTGCCATTCACACGCGCACCGGTTTCATCGCTGCCTACGTAGCTGGCCTTTTGTATTTGTGCTTGAATAGTTTCGTAGATGGGACTGGCTTTAAGAGCAGCCCTTTCTAACATATTATACAAACTGCCCTGACTCAACGCTAAGCCAAATACGTCCCGAAAAAGCAAAGCCAGTCGTTGATAAGGCACATACTGATACACACTTAAGTAAGCCGTATAGGCTTCTAGGCGAGGACCGTATTGGATAGGGGCATTCACCCCCGCCGGATAGCTTGCTTTCTGAAAGTTATCACAGCATGCACACTGACACCCATACTGACGATATTCAGTATAAACCGGCTGCACTGGCGGAATGTCTACTACTTGGCGGCGGGAGACTACTTGCTGCGCTTCGGGCAAAGCATTGCCACATTCCTGACAGTAACTACTTCTTAACTCCTCTATCTCATCGGCTACGGCTACCATCTTGAGCGTGTGCCCCTGATGTCCGGCTTGCCCCCCAGACTTGCGCCCGCTTTTCTGACGAAGGCTTCTACTCATTTTGTTAGCCTTATGCTGACTCGGTGGCTGGTGACTATTGTGGCTGTCTTTCTTGACTGCTTTGCCCTCCAGTCGTTGTAACAATAGCATTACTTTCTCCTCCAGACTAGCTACCCGCTGGCGCAATGAGGCATTCTCCGCCCTCAGTATCGCTATCTCGTTAGATTCATCCACAATCAACAATAATAACTTTTTCTTAACTTACCAAAAAATGCTACCCTACCTGAGTAGTTACAAAAAAGGAAACGGCAGTGAATATTTAGATGTGTTAGGGCATCAACGTCATACTAAAGATCTAAGACGAAAATCGTTAAAGAAGCGCAGACGATCTATCAAGTTTAATGCTAACAAGCAGGCCTCTGTTAGAATCACGTTTCCTAGAACAATTGATCATATTGTAACCAAGCTTAAGTCCGAAGGTAACTTTGTCAAACCAAAGTTTACCTACAGCTATTCTCCTAAAATACCGCAGGTATTCTCAATTACAGATAATCCTAAAGCAACATTCAGTTTTATAAACAGACTAGTTGCTGTTCTATACCACCAAACTGCCTTTTATATTAATATTGATTATTGTGACTGTCGGCAGTTAGATATTGACGCTCAAATCACGATGGATGTAATTCTACGGGATTTTATTCAAACCTATAAAAACTATGAAAAGCACGGACTAGTGAAAATACTCGGAGTAAACGCTACTAACTTCTCTGCTCCAGATCTTCAGAAGATTTTGGTATCAGTCGGTACCCCTCAAGTTCTCAAAGGTATTGAGGTTAAGCACCCAGGAGTTATAGTCTACCCTCTTTGCAGCAGAGGACGTGGTCTAAAGACTGACGATTTAAGTGCATCACAGTACAAAGATGTAGATACCACATCGCTTGTCAGCTATGTTATAGAATGTCTTGAACATTTAGGACAAAAGTTGACTCCTACTCGAAGAAGCAACTTATGCCAAGTAATTGGCGAAATTCTCATCAATGCTGAAGAACATTCAACGGTGCCATTTCGCCATTCGGTAGGGTATTTTGAACAGAAAGTCGTAAAAGGGAAGAAATGCGGCGTATTTAGACTCGCTATCTTCAATTTTGGCCAAACCATATACGAGAAATTCCGAGACCGTAATTGTCCAACTCCTAATATCGTTAATCGAATGAAAAATTTTTCTAAGAAGTATACAAAAAAAGGATTTTTCACTCGTAGAAAATTTGAAGAGGAATGTCTGTGGTGTCTTTACGCGCTACAACAAGGGGTTACTACGAAGGTGAATTTTCGTAGTCGTGGCAACGGATCTATAGAATTTCTTGAAAACTTTCTTAGTCTAAAAGGTGATATGAATAACAATGATGACATATCTAGACTGCACATCTTATCTGGAAATACGAAAATTATTTTTGATGGAAGTTATCGAATAGCCCAGCCACGTCGAGATGATAGCTCTCTTAAAATACTGTCATTCAATAGTTTGAACACTCTAGAGGAACCTCCTGACAAAAATTTCGTTAAGTTTGTACCCAATTACTTCCCTGGCACGATGATTACTGCCAAGATTTTGATTTCATCCAATGATACAGTACCTATAAGCCGAGCATCATGAACTATCCTACTATCAACTTACAAGATTACAGAACTCCTGGTTCAAATGTTTTTACCGGCAGAGATCGGGGTAAACATGTTCGCAACCAATTGAACATTGATAAACTGGAGGCCGAATATGACAAGGTAAAAATTATCATACCTTCCGATATATGGTCAATCAACCCATCTTTTCTTGAGGAATTTTTGGATAAAGTTGTTAGTAAACTAAACAAAGAAGGATTTTACAAAAAGTTTGACATAATGAACGAGGGGGAATATAAAATTGACTCTGACCTCGATGAGGCTATTGATAGAATTCTTCAAGACGAAATCGCTCTAATATAAAATGAGTGAAGAAACAGCGCTTGTTTTGAGGACGGTAGGTCAATTGGCTACTGTCCTTATCGCTTTATGTAATCTTGGATTCATTTTCTTTCATTTCTTCTATAACAAGAAGAAAGATGAGAAATCAGCTAAGGTTGATTGGTTCAAGCAAATTGTTGTGATTCCTAGATTGGAAGAGATCAATGGTTTTTTCAGAGAAGTAGCCAATATAACTAAGTCTCTGAAAAAAGAAGATCTTATACGAAGCGATAAAATACAAATCATCAATCAAATTAAACTAGAAGCTTCTACTCTTCGAATGAGCTTTATAGAACAATTACGACCGGTGAATGAAAAGCTGTTTATGAATATACAGCAAGCGCTTGATCAAATGGTTGATGAAATTACAGTGGCTGTTGATAATCCTGGAATTAACCTTTACGTAGAGGAAATGTACGAGAAACAAGTAGCTAATGTCATTCGAAGGACAAGAACTACTTTTATAAGAGAGTACTCTACCCGACGGTTTTGTAAAAGAGGTTAAATCTCATCCAAGCCATTTCAATTGCCAGTTGTAAAGGACTGCTTATCTGTTGTTTATAGAACTGTCTCAACAAATTCAGTCCTCTTCTAAAGACGCTGTATTGCGGATACCCGTGCTTTTTAGTTCTTACGGGATTAACTTTTCCATCCTCAATACCAGTGGCCCAACAAATAGTATACGCTATAGAGACGATAGCAAATAGTTTTCGGTACTTGACGATACAGCGCAGGCAGGAGTCCTCTAAATTAAAGCCTCTCTGTTTAAGTGCTTGAAAGAAAACTTCTATAGCCCATCGTCTTTTATACCAAGATCGCAGCGTCTGCGGTAGAGTAGTACCGATCAGATAGAGCAGTTCACCTTTTTCATCATAAGAGAGCGATAAGTTAACCACTACGCCATCAACAACCACATCTCGTTGATTGCAGTCTATATCATCGTCGGTAAGTGCTTCTTCAGCCCAAACTCTTTGCCCGTTGGCTAACAGGATGGAATGGTGCTTGGGTATCCGCACACAAAAAGGAATACACTCTCTTTTTAGCCACCTGAGCCAGGGTTGCCCAATAAACTCCCGATCCATCACTAGCATTTGAATGCGTTGCTTACCTACCACCCCAACCAAGGACTTAAACAAAGCAATCCGCTGGTCAGCATTACTATTACCACTGTTGTTATCTAGCATCTCAAAGTAAACGGGAACGGCCATCTTACCAATACTGACCACCGCACACAGTATATTGACCTGGGTCTGCCCAAAATCCCATTCTGTACGATCAATACTGAGCGTTACTTGATGATGAGGGACAAAACTCATTAAAAAGGTGGTCAACTGCTGATAGTCCAGACTCACCTTAGCAAAAAAGTCTTGTATCCTGCGTTCAATAGAGCGCGCTTGGATGGGCTTGTCTATCTTATCAGCAATCTCTGAGAAGATCACCGACCGACTGCTGATGATACCGCGCCGCGGTGGCCTTGAATCATATCACAGAGAAACTCTTGACGTTTTTTATGCCTCACCACTTTGGCCGTTCGTATCAATTCGTATATCTTTAGTACCGGATTCTTATCCATTGAAAAAGCTGTTTTTGTTGTGTAGGAACTACAAAATTCAGCTTTTTCTCTCTCCTATTCAACCCTCACCCAAAACCGTCGGGTAGAGTAATAAGAGAGATTATGTCCTACAAAGGGATTTAGAATTGTTGACATAAAACTTTAGTTTTCTTCAGCTCTTTTGAATGAGTAGCTTTTCATGCCTTTCTAAAAATGAAGTGTTATGCTCTCCAACCCCTCCTATGCCAAGATATCCTTCACCACGTGCCCGTGCACGTCGGTGAGCCGGAAGCGGCGTCCCTGGTGTTTGTAGGTGAGCTTTTCGTGGTCAATGCCCAGTAGGTGGAGCAACGTCGCCTGGAAGTCGTGGACGTGCACTGGGTTTTGGGTGATGTTATAACTAAAATCGTCGGTCTCTCCGTAGGTGATGCCCGGCTTCACGCCGCCCCCGGCCATCCAGATGGTGAAGCAGCGCGGATGGTGGTCCCGCCCGTAATTATCCTTAGTCAGCGTGCCCTGGCTGTAGTTGGTGCGGCCAAACTCACCGCCCCACACCACCAGGGTATCGTCCAGCAAACCCCTTCGCTTCAGATCCTGCACCAGGGCCGCCGAGGCCTGGTCGGTCGCGCGGCACTGGGCGGCAATGTCCTGCGGCAGGTCCGAATGCTGGTCCCAGCCCAGGTGGTACAACTGCACAAACTTCACGTCCCGCTCGGCCAGGCGGCGGGCCAGCAGGCAGTTGGCGGCGTAGGTGCCGGGCTTGCGGGCGTCTTCGCCGTACAGCGCAAAAGTTTCGTCAGGTTCTTCGTGGATGTCCAGCGCTTCGGGCACTGAGGTTTGCATTCGGTAGGCCATCTCGTACTGCGCCATGCGCGACTCGATCTCCGGGTCGCCAAAGTCGTGCAGGCGCATCTCGTTAAGCTGGTTCAGGTGGTCCAGCACCTCGCGGCGGGTGGTGGCATCAATGCCGTCGGGATTGTTGAGGTACAAGACCGGCTCGTTGCCCGAACGAAACTGCACTCCCTGATGTAGCGAAGCCAGAAAGCCGTTGCCCCACAGTCGGGAGTAGATGGGCTGGGGACGGATCGCGCCCCGCGACAGCAGCACAATGAAGGTCGGAAGGTTCTGGTTCATGCTGCCCAGTCCGTAGCTCAGCCACGAGCCGATGCTAGGCCGACCCGGTTGCTGCGAACCGGTTTGGAAGAACGTAATGGCCGGGTCGTGGTTGATGGCTTCGGTGTGCATCGACTTAATGAAGCACAGTTCGTCAGCAATTTTAGCGGTATGCGGCATTAGGTCGCTCACCCACGCTCCGCTCTGGCCGCGCTGCTTGAAATCGTACAACGAAGCCGCCAGGGGGAACGATGCTTGTCCGGCGGTCATTCCGGTGAGCCGCTGACCGTTGCGTACCGACGCGGGAAGCTCCTGGCCGTGCATCTTGGCCAGCAGTGGTTTATAATCGTACAGGTCCATCTGCGAGGGGCCGCCGCTCTGAAAAAGATAGATCACCCGCTTGGCCTTCGGAGCGAAGTGCGAACCGTTCAGCACGCCCCGCAGCGGGTCGAAGGCCGCTTCCTCTGGCCTCTGGTCAGCGCAGCCAAACAGCGACCCCAGGGCCATGCTGCCCAGTCCCAGGCTCATCCGAGAGAGAAAGTGACGGCGGTTGATTTGCTGTAGTTGCTCGCTGAGCAAGGTGTCCAAAGGGTTCATATCAGCCGCGGAATTTAGCTTCGTCCAGATTAAATAAAGTGTTCGCCACCACCGCCAGGGCCGCCGTGCGCGGCTGTTCAAAACGAAGGTCATAGGTAGAATCGCCGACGCGCAGCAGGGCTTCAGCCTCGGCGGGTTGTGCTTGATAGGCCGCGTACTTTTGATCGTACAAGGATACCAGAATCGCCAGTTCTTCCGGTTCGGGAGAGCGGGAGGTCACCAGCCGAAATCCGTACGCGATTTGCGCTTCGGCGTGTTCGCCCCCGTTGGCCATCATTCGTTCGGCCAGTTTCCGGGCGGCTTCTACGTACTGTGGATCGTTAAGCAAAGCCAGCGATTGCAGGGGCGTGCTCGTGCTCTGTCGCTTAGCAACGCAGACCGTGCGCTCCGGCGCATCAAACATCACCATCGTGGGCGGTGGGATAGTACGCTTCCAGTAGGTGTACAGACTGCGTCGGTAGAGTCCTTCGCCCCGACTGGGCCGGTACTTGTTCTCGCCAATCTGGTTGGCCATCGCTTCCCAGATGCCCGGCGGTTGGTAGGGCTTCACCCACTTGCCGCCAATTTTAGAACTCAGCAGACCACTCATCGCCAGCGCATTGTCGCGGAACATCTCGCCGGTCAGGCGGGTGTTGGGTCCCCGCGCCAGCAACTCATTCGCCGGGTCGCGGCGGTGCTTTTCTTCGGTCATCATGGCCGACTGCCGGTAGGTGGCCGACATGACAATTAGTTTTTGTAGTGCCTTCGTATCCCAGCCTGATTCCACAAAGTGCACCGCCAGCCAATCGAGCAGGTCCGGATGGGTGGGCAACGCACCCTGGTTGCCAAAGTCGGCCGGAGTTTGCACCAGTCCCTGGCCAAAGTACAATTGCCAGAACCGGTTCACGGCCACGCGGGCCGTCAACGGATGCTGCGGGTCGGTCAGCCAGCGGGCCAGTCCCAACCGATTGGGCGGGTACTCCTCATCAAACGGCAACAGGGCCTCGGGAGTGCTCGGAAAAACCGAGTCACCGGGGGCGTCGTAGGCTCCCCGCTTGAGTAGATACGTTTGCACTCGTTCGTCGCGCTCCTGCATCACCATCACGTTCGGAAGCTCGAGGTCAAGGCGACGCAGGCTGTCGAGTTGCCGCACAATCTGGCGGTAGTTAGCGTCGTGGTGCGCTACGTAATGAGCGTACCGTTCGTTTTCGGAAGGCGGGACCGAAGATTCAGCTATCTGTCGTATTTCCGGGGGCGTCAGGGCTCGATGATAGACGCGCACCTCGTCGATGCGGCCCCCGGCGAAACCGTAGGTGTCGGTAGCCCGGTTGCGGTGGTTCCAGTGACCCACCAGGAAGTCGTTTCCGTTAAGAATAGTTGCGCCCCGTTCCAGGTTGTCGTGCACCGTGCGCATCGGTTGGGCCTGACCGTTGAGATAGAGTTGCACGCCAGCAGCCCGGCCGGAGCCTTCGTAGGTGGCCGCCACGTGCGTCCACCGTTGGGGCGCAATCCTCGCTCGTGTCGTCACTTCCAGGTACGTATCTCCCTCTTCCTGAATGAGTCGTAGGCTAAGTCGGTTGTCTTTCGTCAGCGTCAGGTCGTAGCCCTGCCGTTGCAGTTCTCCGTTGCGGCGGCCCAGCAGCCCCGCCCGCTGCGTATGCTCTCCGGTAGAATAAATCCACGCCCCGATAGAAAAATGGTCGTAGTGCTCGAAATCGCCTACGTCGCCCAGTGTTAAAAAGTTGGCTCCGTCAAACTGTAGGGCCTTCCCTTCCCGGCCATCAACCTGCTCTGGCAATGCGATGTCCGACGAAAGCCCTACGTTCATCCGGGCAGGCAGTTGGGACGTCCGGTCCAGAAACTGCTCGTTTTCCAGCACGTTGAGTGGAAAGTGAGCCACCAATTCGCTTTCCGTATCGGGATCGGTAGTTGCCTTTTGCCGCCACTGCGCAAAGGTATCGCTGGGCTGATCAATCCGCCGCTGCGCTTGCTGCTCCAGGGCAGCAATGGTAGAATCCACGAAAACTTTTTGCGCTTCCAACTCGGCGTCCTGCATCCGGATGGCTGGTTTCGGAGCCTTATCGCGGTAGTCGATCTGGGCGGTTTCGGGAACGTTATTGAAGAAGGCAAACAGCCCGTAGTAGTTCTTTTGGCTGATCGGGTCGTACTTATGATCGTGACAGCGGGCGCACTCTACCGTCAGTCCCAGAAAGGCAGTCGCAAAAGTATTGGTCCGGTCGGCAGCGTATTCGGCCAAATACTCCTCGGGAATCACGCCGCCCTCCTGGGTGATGGCGTGGTTGCGGTTGAAGCCGGTCGCCAGTTGCTGCTCGTAGCTGGCGTCGGGCAGCAAGTCGCCCGCCAGTTGCCAGGTAGCAAACTGATCGTAGGGCAGGTTTTCGTTGAAGGCGCGCACCACCCAGTCGCGCCAGGGCCACATGGTGCGCGGACGGTCATCCTGGTAGCCGTGCGAGTCGGCGTAGCGGGCCAGGTCAAGCCACATCGGGGCCATGCGCTCGCCGTAGTGCGGGGAGGCCAGCAGGCGATCTACCGTCCGTTCGTAGGCGTTGGGCGAGGAATCCGCCAGAAACCTATCCAGTTCGTCGAGCGTCGGGGGCAGGCCGGTGAGGTCGAAGGTGACGCGCCGGAGCAGCTTTTCCTTGGATGCTTCCAGGGCCGGAGAAAGATTTTCCTGCTCCAATCGGGCCAGCACGAAGCGGTCGATGGGGTTGCGTACCCAGTCTTCCTGCTGCACCGCAGGTGGCTCCACTGCTTGGGGAGGAGCAAACGACCAGTGTTCTTTCCACGTGGCTCCCTGCTCAATCCAACGGCCGATCACCGCAATCTCGTAGTCGGTTAGTTGCAAGTTCGACTCCGGCGGGGGCATAATCGAGTCCGGGTCGTCGGTGATGAGGCGGTGGTAGGCAACGCTCTGGGCCAGGTTGCCCGCGACGATCGCGTACCCTTCGCCTTCGGTGAGGGGGGCGAAGGCCCCGGCTTGGGTATCAAGGCGTAGTCCTGCCTGCTGTTTCGCCTGATCAGGACCGTGACATACAAAACAGCGGTCGGACAGGATGGGTTTGACGTGAAAGTTGAAGTCAACCTGTTCCGGCAGGCGTTTCGCACTGGCCGTCTCCGCCGATGGCTTCGTTCCGCAGCCAGCCAATAGGCTTATTCCCAGGATGAGTCTAAGTAGTGATCGATAAGCAGAACAAGGGGCCGATGGAGTGGACATGCGATTTATTGAGACAGCAGGAAATATACTAATTTAGCAGCTTAATTTGTAATATGGTGAACAAAACAGAATCGCCACAATACCAGCC
The DNA here is from genome assembly GCA_963761785.1 of uncultured Cytophagales bacterium. Taxonomy (GTDB): domain Bacteria; phylum Bacteroidota; class Bacteroidia; order Cytophagales; family Cyclobacteriaceae; genus Tunicatimonas. The sequence goes on along the minus strand of CAVXII010000004.1, from coordinate 838,670 downwards.
TACCGCCGCCGTTGTGGCAGCAACCACCCGTTTGTCTTATGCGCACCCTATGCTGTTGTCTGGCCCTGGCGGCCATCCTTGCCATCTTTTCGGCCTGCGAGGGCGATAACTTTCGCGACCCTATTCCCTACGTGGTGGTCGACACCGTGATTAATCTCAACAACCAACGCTACCAAGCGCTGCAGCTTGACCGGGGGTTTGTGGAGATTTTGGGAGGCTACCGGGGCATTATCCTCTACCGGGTGGATGCCTTCACCTACCGCGCCCTTGAGAAGGCCAGTCCTCATCGCGTTAATGAGGCCTGCGCCGAGGTGTTCGTCGATCTATCGGGCTTGTTCCTGCGCGAGGGCTGCGACAACTCCATCTACGACTTCGAGGGCAACCCCAGCGGTGGCGTTGCCCAGTTTCCGCTCCGCCGCTACAACACCCAACTCGAAGGCAGCTTACTGTACATCTACAATTGATCACTTCGAGCGCTTCGCTACTTTACGATCAGATGGGTGTTAATTTTAATCCGCCTGAATGAACGCTCGACCCAACCAGGCTTCTCCGCGGTTGTGAGCGCACTTGTTGCTTCAAAGCGCGCTACGACGTTTTGTAAAGCGGAAATGGAGCTTGATGGCGGGTCAGCGACGCGTCGTAAAGGGGAAAAGGAGCAATAATCCCACCTTACGACAAATTGTAACACGGAAAAGTGGCTACCTGGCGGGTCTGCGACGAATTGTTGCGGGGGATCATAGCGATGTTTCCCCCTTACGACGAATTGTAGGGCGGGAAAGTAGTCGCTGAGCGCTATTACGACGAATTGTTAAGGGGAAAGGGAGCGACAAAACCACCTTACGACGGATTGTAGCGGACGTAGGAGGCGAAAAGTGCTTTTACGCCGCTATTAGAAGCTTTTCTGAAGTAACTTTGCTTGCTTTCCTGGGTCGGTAGGGTGCTTAGGAAGCTCCGAACGCTAGGCTAATTCTGTAGATAATGGAAATGGAATCACTGTTTTCCAAAAACGATTGGGAGAGGAAGTCATGGGTAAGATCATTACCTACGGAAGCCAACGTTGCCTGAGGGCTTACTACCGGGACAATCAAGGCGATACTTTTCAGAGCGTCTCCGCCGAGCAGGAACTTATCAGTTATCCGATTGCTATGTTAAGAAGTCCAAGAGACCTGATTAGATATGAAAACGATTGATAACAAAAAGGCATTTGATGCCGTGAAAATGATGCGCGAGACTCGGGACAAAATAAGCGCTGAGACCCAAGGTATGACCTTTTCGGAACTGAAAGAATACATTGAGAATAAAGTGAAGGAAAGCAGAGCGAAGCCTATTGGTAAATAGCGTATCATATTTACGGTTTATTCACAAGAGCATCCTCTCATACTGCATTGTTAATTTTGGGAAGTTGGGGTTGCGGGTGGGTCTTAGAACCGCTGTGCTTAAACCCGGGGCGCGCAGCCTAAGACCAGAGTGGTATGGATTATACTACCCGTTTGGCTATTTGCCCCTCTGTTCCTGAAACCATGTCTTCATTCTCTGTTCTTTGAACTCAACACAATCGCTCAGTATTCTGGGGAATCTTTCGTCATAGTTCGGGAGACTTCTTGTTTTGATGTACTCACTAAAAACAGCTGATCCAATCTCATGTATTATCTCTTCTACAATTTCAATAAGATTTTCTATTTCCCTGTAAGTAGGAGTCTCTAATGCAGAAAAATCAAAGTCAGGATCAGTATGAGCATAGGCCTTATCTCGTAGCTTTTTTACTACGTCTATCTTGTAATCGTTCTCAGTAATTCTTTCTTTCCAACTTTGAATAGATGCCTCGTTATAGTTTAGAGCACTAAAGTGCCCTTCTTTCCCTAACTGATGGATAAAGTGATGAATATTAAACTTGTGTGTATCTTTATTTTCAGAGAAAAGCTTTGCTAATTCAATGACGCACTGCTTCCATAACACAGTATGTATGAACGTAAAATGGCTGGATTCTCTTAGAAAGCGGTTTACTTCTTGATCTTTTGAAAAACGCAGGTCTTTAGAAAAAAGCAGACACTCTTTCGCAGTAGTAGTTATATACCAAATCTGATCTAACTTATCATGAAGCTCGCGTTTCTTCTTTTCTAGTTTTTGCTCCTCCGTTTTCATAATACATATAGACACATCACTACCCCAACGCCTCAGCCCCCGCTACAATCTCTAGAATCTCCTTCGTGATCGCCGCTTGTCGGGTGCGGTTGTAGGTGAGCTTGAGCTCTTTAAGCAGCTCTCCGGCGTTGTCGGTGGCCTGATCCATCGCCGTCATGCGGGCGCCTTGTTCGGCGGCGTTCGATTCCAGGTAGGCGCGGTAGAACTGAATCTTGAGCGACTGCGGAATTAGTTCTTTCACGACGAACTCTTCCGAGGGTTCGTAGATGTAGTCGATGGGCGTGGCGGTAGACAAATCGTCGGTTTCTTCCAGCTCCGGGGGACGAATGGGCAGCAACTGCTCGGCGGTGAGCGTCTGCGTGGCCACATTTTTGAAGCGGTTGTAGATCATAATCACCTTATCGAAGCGCCCTTCTTCGAAGGCTTGCATCACGTAGCTGCCCGCCTCGCGCACATTGTCAAACGACTGGTCAGAGAATAGACCGCGGTAGTCATCGATGATCTGGTAGCCGCGCTTGTTGAAGTAGTCGTAGGCTTTTTCGCCTACGGGCATCACGTACAAGCGCTGGTTGCGCTCGTAGGTTTCGTATTCATCGGTAATAAACTGCCGGGTATACTTAAACACATTGTTATTGAAGGCACCGCACAGCCCCCGATCCGAGGTGAACGGCACCAGCAGCACGTTCTTCAAGTCGCGTTCGGTAGCGTACAGGCTGGTGTTCTCCTCACTGAGGTTGGCCGACACGTTCGCTAGTATTTGCGTTAGCTTCTGGGCGTAGGGCCGCATCTGCATCAGACGATCCTGCGCCCGGCGAAGCTTCGATGCCGCAACCATCTTCATGGCCCGCGTGATCTGTTGGGTTGACTTCACCGTAGAGATTCGGTTCTTTACTTCTTTTAGGTTAGGCATATCCTTTGAAAATGGTGATGTTTTAGATCAGAGCATAATTCGCATTGATGAGCGAATGCGAAGTTTTCTCTTCCGCGACACTTTTCGCTCTGTTCATTTTTTCCTTGATGAAAAAACGAACCAAAAAAATCAAGAAATCTCAAAGCTTCTCCGCGCAAAGCCCTTCGCACGCCCGCTGAGCTTTCAGGCCAACGCACAAGAATACAAGGACTTGCAGGAGTCTGAGCATATTTTGATCTTTTCCAAATACCATAATCAATTATAATTCTTCGCCAGGTCGGTGGCTACGCGCTTGATCACGTCCCGGGCGTCGTCGTCCCATTTGCCGCCGCGGATGTTATCCAGGGTCGACCGGTTGTTGGTGTCCATCATGGTCAGAAACTCGTTCTGGAAGGCGCGTACCTTTTCCTGGGGCACCTGATCCAGGAAGCCGTTGGTGGATACGTAAATAATCGCCACCTGCTCCTCCACCGACATGGGCGAGTACTGCGGTTGCTTCAGAATCTCCTGATTCTTCTGCCCCCGGCTGATGGTCAGCTGGGTCGACGCATCCAGGTCGGAACCGAACTTGGCGAAGGCTTCCAGCTCGCGGTACTGGGCCTGGTCGAGCTTCAGCGTGCCGGCCACCTTCTTCATGGGCTTGATCTGCGCCGAACCACCCACCCTTGATACCGAAATACCCACGTTGATGGCCGGACGAATGCCCGCGTTGAACAGGTTGGTTTCCAGGAAGATCTGCCCATCAGTAATGGAGATCACGTTGGTGGGGATGTAGGCCGACACGTCGCCCGCTTGCGTTTCGATGATGGGCAGGGCGGTGAGCGATCCTCCTCCCTTCACCATCGGTTTGATGGCGTCGGGCAGGTCGTTCATTTGTTGTACAATGGCATCGTTGTCGTTGAGCTTGGCGGCCCGCTCCAGCAAACGCGAGTGCAGGTAGAACACGTCGCCGGGGTAGGCTTCGCGTCCGGGAGGGCGGCGCAGCAGCAGCGACACCTCGCGGTAGGCCACCGCTTGCTTTGATAAGTCATCGTACACCACCAGGGCGGGGCGTCCGGTATCGCGGAAGTACTCGCCGATCACCGCGCCGGTGAAGGGAGCGAAGAACTGCATCGGCGCGGGGTCAGCCGCCGAGGCTGATACGATGGTCGTGTACTTCATGGCACCGGCTTTTTCCAACGCCGACACCACTCCGGCCACGGTAGAGGCTTTCTGTCCGCAGGCCACGTAGATACAGTAGACGGGTTCACCCTTATCGTAAAACTCCCGCTGGTTGATGATGGTATCCAGCGCTACGGCGGTCTTACCAGTTTGTCGGTCACCGATGATCAACTCGCGCTGTCCGCGTCCGATGGGGATCATAGAATCGATCGCCTTGATACCGGTTTGCAGGGGTTCGCTCACCGGCTGCCGGAAGATCACGCCGGGGGCGCGTCGTTCCAGTGGCAGGTCAATCACGTCGCCCGTGATGGGGCCTTTACCGTTGATGGGAATGCCCAGGGTGTCCACCACGCGGCCGACAATTCCTTCGCCCACTTTGATGGAAGCGATGCGGCCGGTACGTTTCACAATGTCGCCTTCCTTGATATCTCCCTGGTCGCCGAACAGCACGGCACCTACGTTATCTTCTTCCAGGTTGAGTACCAGGGCGTTGAGTCCGTTTTCAAACTCCAGTAGCTCGCCGGATTGGGCCTTGGTGAGTCCGTAGATGCGGGCCACGCCGTCGCCCACCTGCAGTATGGTGCCTACTTCTTCTAGTTCGGCTTCGGTTTTGAAGCTGGAGAGTTGTTCACGTAATATTGCCGAAACTTCGTCGGGCCTTACTTCTGCCATGAGATTGTGTATTTATAGAAAAGTGATTGAATGATTGAAGGAGTGAATGAATAGATGTTGCATTCAATCATTCTATCCTTCATTTAGTATGTTTTTACGTAACTGTCGTCGTCGAACTCGTAGGACAACGTTTTTAGCTTGTGTTTTACGGAGTTGTCCATGAGTCGGTCGCCGATCTTTAGCACAAAGCCGCCGATCAACTCGGGGTCTACCTTCTCGACCAGCTCTACGGTTTTGCCATCCATTTGCTCAGCAATCAGGGTCTTGAACCTGGTTCGCAGCGTTTCGGTGAGGGGGAAGGGCGTAGTGACGACAGCCTTCTCGATGCCCTTAAAGGTGCGGTACTGGGCGACAAATTCTTCGGCAATGGCCGGAAGGTATAACTCGCGGTTTTTACGGGTGATGATGTTGAAGATGGCAAGGGTAGAAGGATCTACTTTTCCATTGAAGATTTGATGCAATATTTTCCGCTTTTTGCTGTGGCTGATGATCGGGTTCTTAAGCATCAACAAGAAGTCGCGGTTCGACCGGCAAAGTTCCGAAAAACTCAGCATATCGTCGTGCACTTGTTCTACCACCCCCTTTTCAATGGCTAGTTCTATCAGTGATTTTGCGTAGCGGTTGGCTACCCGATGGTCAATCATAGGTTGTGGACGTTGTTAGTTCTGATTAAGATCATTCACCAATCGGGCTACGTAGTCTTTCTGCTTCTCACTGTCGTTGAGTTTCTCTCGTAAAATTTTCTCGGCGATCACCAGTGATAAGTCTCCTACCTGATGCTTTATTTCAGCCAGCGCCGCTTGCTTCTGAACTTCAATTGAGGCTTGCGCATCGGCCACAATGCGCGCGCTTTCTTCCGAGGCTTGCTCGCGGGCTTCTTCGCGGAGTTTAGTCGCCGCGGTGGTGGCATCCCGTAGCATGGCCTCGCGTTCTTTACGGGCTTCGGCCAGTAGTTGCTCGTTTTCGTTCTTTAACTGGGCCATCTCGGCCTTGGCCTTCTCGGCGGCGGACAGGGCCTCTTCAATAGAGGATTCCCGTTCGTTCAGCGCCCCCAGAATTGGTCGCCAGGCAAACTTACCGAGCACAAACAGTAATAAGAGAAACCCTAGCAGTTGCCAAAAGATGAGCCCTAAGTCGGGAGATAATAATTCCATGCGGGTAGTTGGTTGCTTTACTTGATCCAGTTCAAAATTTAGTTAACCGGTAGTTGTTTAAGGGTCACTGGACGCTGATTACTAGATGCTGGATGATTATCGTACTATCCAGTATCCAGTGACTAGCATCCAGCTCGCCATGGTGAAAGTCCGCCGAGCCCCTAACGAGCTCCGCGGCTTTCTCTTACAGCTTAAAGGTTGGGATAATCACCGACGGCAATCAGCAGACACACTACTACGCCGAACAGGGCAATTACTTCAATAAGGGCGGCAATAATCAGCATCGCGGTTTGGATACGTCCGGCAGCTTCGGGCTGGCGCGCCATCCCTTCCATCGCTGAACCACCAATCCGACCGATTCCCAGTCCTGCGCCTATCGCGGCAATACCGGCACCGATTCCTGCACCCATCAGGGCAACCCCTGCGTCTAACAAAAGCATTGATAACATACTACTTACGGTTAAATTATGAAGAAAACTAAATTAAGTGCTTGTCAACTTCCTCTTCGGCGTGGTGCTCTTGGTGTTCGGCCACCGCCGCGCCAATGTACATGGCCGAGAAGAGGGTAAAAATATAGGCCTGGATGGTGGCCACCAACAACTCGATCAGATTGATAAAAACAATAATGAGCGAACTGCCCACCCCAATGGCAAACGAATCGAACAAAAAGGGTAGGGCAATCAGACTCAGGATAACGATGTGCCCGGCCGTGATGCTCACGAACAGACGAATCATCAGCGAAAACGGCTTGGTGAACAGTCCCAGAATTTCCACCGGAACCATAATGATCAGAATGGGCCACGGCACGCCGGGAGGAGCCAAGTGCTTCCAGTATTCCTTATTACCGTTCACGTTGGTGATGATGAAGGTGAGCACGGCCAGTACCAGCGTCACGGCGATGTTGCCGGTGAGGTTGGCCGCGCCGGGAAGTAGTCCCAGCAGGTTGTTAAACCAGATGAAGAAGAACAGCGTGAGCAAATAGGGCATGAAGCGGCGGTATTTGCCCTCGCCGATGCTCGGAATGGCAATTTCGTCGCGTACAAACACAATGATTGGCTCAAAGAAAGATTGAATGCCCCGCGGGGGAGCCTTGGGATTGTGCTTATAGCGGCGAGCAATGGTGATAAAGACGAGCAGCAGAATCGCCAGGCTGATAAACAAAGCCGCTACGTTCTTGGTGATCGAAAAGTCGTATACTGTGCGTCCCTCCTGCACGGGCACGATGTCGTTGTGTTCATCGATGGTGTAGCCCTGGTAGGGCACCGGCTCGTGGGCTTCGTCAAAGAAATTACTGGAAGAAAATACTTCTAATCCCCGATCGGGCGAGTACAGAATAACCGGTAGGGACAGGGTGATGTCGGTGTGGCCCACGGTGGCAAAATGCCACTGGTGCGAGTCCTGCACGTGGTGCAAGATAAATTCGGTTTCACTTTCTTCGCCTACATCAGAGGCAAAAGCAGATGCGGAAAAGAGGGTGAGCAGAAAAAGAAAAACGGGGCGCAAAAATGGACGTGAAAGGGACTCCTCGGGCATGTCAGGTTGGGTTCTCTGAATTCGGCCGCAAGGTAGTTAATAACCCATAGATTTCAAACGCCAGGAACACAAAATACACCGCCATGAAGTTAAGCACAAATGAAAACCGGTTGACTACGCCGAACCGTAGTGCGACATAAATAGCGACCACACTCAAGACCAAACGCAGCACCGTGCCCCCCAAAGCGTACTTCACCAGCGATTCTGACGATTGGCGGCCGCCCCGCTGCCCAAGCCACAGCGACAGGGCGGTGAGGGTAAATACGAAAGCGACAATGTACCAAATGGTATCGTGAACAAACGCAACGCGAAAGCCGTACTTGAGCAAAGCCAGCAGCAGAACAACCGTTGTGGTGAAAGAGAGAAGGGGTCGGGTAAGGTTCTTCAGAAACGAGCGTGAGATAACTCCTGGTTTTTCTGCCTTGCAGAAGATTTAGTCTACTCCTTCGGCAACTGCCGGATCAGCAAGAACATGGAGCCGGTGAGAGCCAGCACCACCAGTAGTAGGGTGATAAACGGGAAGCGGTTGCCGAAGTACGCATCCAGTTTGATTCCCCCCCAAGCAGCCAAACCTACTGCGGCCAGCAACTGAAAGGCCAGTCCCGAATACTTTAAATAAGTCTGGACGGCGCTCCGTTGGCTGTCACCCTGTTCAGAGGGATCGGGATTCGTTTTCTTCTTCGATGGTGGGGTCGGTTTCATCCAGCGGGTTTTCATCTAGGTGGTCTTCGTCGTGGTCGGTGCGGTTGTCCACCACGTAGGGAGCTTCCACCGTTTGGGGCTCGTCTTCAAAATCAATGGTATCCACCGAAACGCCCATACGGCATGAGCCGTTAAAGGTGGCACCTGATTCCACCACCAGTTTGTTGGTCATGATATCACCGTGAATTACCGCCGTAGGCTTGAGCGTGAGCAGCTCGCTGATCTCTACCGAACCCTGAATTTCACCGGCAATGATGGCGTTGTCGGCCAGCACCTTGCCCTCTACGTACGAAGAAGGGCCCAGGGCCACCTTCGATTTGCTCACCACGTTTCCCTTCACTTCGCCCTCCACGCTGATGTTGCCGTTGGTTTCAATATTACCCTCTACGGATGTGCCTTTGCCAATAATACTACTGGAGGTGCTGCTTTCGTCAAATTTCACTTTTTTTTCGGTTTTGGAGCCAAACATAGATTGAATAGATTAGAATGAGACAAATTCTTCAGGGTTCATGGGGTTGCCGTTATACCACAGCTCGAAGTGCAAATGCGGTCCGGTGGTGAGTTCGCCAGTGTTGCCGATGATGGCGATCACGTCTCCCGCACTCACAAAGTCGCCCGACTTTTTGAGCAGGCTGGAATTATGCTTATACACCGAAATCACGTTGCTGCGGTGCTGAATAGCAATCACGTAGCCCGCGTCTTGCGTCCAGGAAGACAGTAATACCGTTCCGTCGGCCACACTCTTGATGGGTTCGTTTTTCTTAGAGACAATATCCACTCCGTAGTGGCCGCCCTTGGTGCTGTAGGGGGCCGAAATGATGCCCGATAGCGGTGAGAAAAAGAACAGCTCGTCTAGCTGGCTGCTGGCCGTGCTCCCTACCGAAAGCAGTTCCAACCCGCTTTCTTCGAACTCTTCTCGAAACTGGGCATCAATGTCCGAAACCTCGGTTTGCACGGTGTTAACGGCTTCCACCTGCCGATCGTCGGCACTGGCCAGGTAGCCCGATTCGGTGCCCAATACGGAATCGCCCCGGACAATATGCTGAAACGCCCGGATGAATTCTCCTTTGCGGCCCACTTCCACTTCTAAAGAATCGACAGTGAGCGATAGCTCTACTAGTTTACGGTTGGCTTCGGCCTGGGCGTAGCGTGGGTCGAACCACTGCTCCAACAACGTGCTTACTAGGAGCAAGCTGCCCACCAAGAGAATTGCACCGCTTAGCACAATGAACAGAATCAACTTCGCGTATGTAAAGGTGTAAGTCGTTTTCTCCGCAAAATCCTCCTCGTTGCGAACGATCAGCAAGTAGCGATTGGTTAAGCGGCTGGAAAACGTCTTTCTCGACTTCAAAGCGTAGGAATTTTTTGTTCTATTTGTAACAAAAGTAACCATTAATCTATATTCCCCTAACTTCGCCTTCGGGTTGCCCAACAACAATTGGTGGGCTTTGAGTTAAATTTAACTATTATTTGGTTGAAGATACACGTTTTGGTTAAATATTACATCCTGCTCAGCAGCGTGGTGATGCTGGCGCTAGCGGGCTGCGCCCCGGAAAAGAACGGACTGGTGGCCGGGGCGTATCACAACACCACGGCGCACTACAATGCCTTCTTCTACGCCCGCCTGCGCATGGACGAAATCCAGCTGGCCATCGATGAGCAGCAGGAGGACAACTACAACAAGATCCTGCGCATACTGCCCGAGCCCGACACCGCGTTAATCAGCAGCCTAAACGAGCCCATCGAAGATTGTATCAAGAAGGCCTCGGTAGCCATTGAGCGGCACCCCAACAGCCACTGGGCCGACGATAGTTATATTCTGATCGGCATGTGCCGCGACTTCCGGCAGAACTACGGCGATGCCATCAAGACCTATAAGTTTGTCAATACCGAAAGCAAAGACGACGCGGCCCGTCACGAAGCCCTGGTGAAGTTGATGCACACGTTCACCAAAGCCCAGGAGCAGAACAACGCGGTGGCCGTAGCCGACTATTTGCGTAAGGAGAAGCTGAACCGCGGAAACAAGGTGCAAATGCACCTGGTGAGAGCCTACCTTGCGCAGCGCAACGAAGACTACAACGCAATGGTGGGTAACCTGCTCATTGCCGCTCCCCAGATGAAAAACGCTGAGGGACGGGCAAGGGTCTACTTTATCCTGGGACAACTCTATCAGAAGCTGGGTTTTGAGGCCCAAGCCTACGACAACTACCGGGAGGTGCTCAAAAGCAACCCTGAATACGAACTCTACTTTTACACCCGCCTCAACATGGCACAGGTAACTGACCTATCGGACGGAAGCGATGTTAAGAAGATCAGAAAGTTCTTCCGAAAATTGCTGCGCGATGACAAGAACCAGGAGTACCGCGACAAGATTTACTATGAACTGGCCTCTTTCGAACAGAAACAGGGCAACCTGGAAAAGGCCATAGAGTATTACGACCAGTCGGTGCGGGCCAGCGTGAGCAACAACCGCCAAAAGGGGTACTCATATCTGGCGTTAGGAAAAATCTACTACGATAGCCTGGATGACTACCGAACGGCAAAACTCTACTACGACAGCACGGTGAGTGTGCTGCCCACCGACGAAGACAACTACGCCGCGGTGACCAAACGGCAGGAGATTCTGACCAACTTTGTGGAGCAAATCACCATCATCGAGGTGCAAGATAGTTTGCTGAAACTATCACAGATGGACTCGTCTCTTCTGATGGCAATTATTGATGACATTATTGCGGAACAGCAACGCGAGCAGCGAAAACAAGACCGTTTGGCGCGGCGCGGGGAGAGCGGGGGGCAGACCAACAGCAGCTTTAACCAGATGAACTCTCCGTTTGGTGCGCCGGGCGGCGAACCAACGGCCAGTGCCCAGGCGCAGGGTAGCGACTGGTACTTCTATAATCCGGCGGCGATCAGTCAGGGGCAATCCACCTTCGCGCGGCAGTGGGGGCAACGGCCCCTGGTTGATAACTGGCGCCGCGCCCAGCGACAAACCGTGCCCAGCAGTAGCGATCCGTCCGCCCAAAACGAGGACCCCGCTGCGGCGCGGCCTACCGACTCTATCCAAGCCCCTTCAACTGAAACCACGCTGACCGCCGGAACAGCCGAGCGCGAAGCGTTGTACGCTAATATTCCTTTCACCGATGAGCAAAAGCAGGCTTCGTTGGCGATGGTGGAGGAGGCCCACTACGCCTTAGGCGGTATCTATAACTTTGATCTGGAAGAGAAATCTAAGGCTATTGAAACCTTTGAAACCCTGCTGGAGCGCTTCCCCGAATCGGAGCATACCCCAGAAGTATTATACTTGTTATATCTGATTTATCAGGAACTAGACGATGCTACCTACCAAAAGTACCGCGATCGGGTACTCAATGAGTTTCCGGAGTCTATCTACGCTAAGCTCATCAAAAACCCAGACTATGAAGAGGAAAGTAGCCTGGCGAGCGAGCAATTGAAGAAATTGTACCAGAAAGCGTACGCCCTGTACCAGCAGGGTAATTACGACTCGGCCCAGCAGCAGGTGCGTTCGGGGTTGGCCCGCTACGGCGACAATGACTTCACCGACAATGCCACACTGTTGGCCGTTCTGATCAAAGGTAAAACCGACGGGGAGTACGAGTACCAACTGGCCCTGCAAAGATTCCTGGAAGATTTTCCGGAAAGCGACGTGCACGCCTACGCGAGTCAATTGCTGGCGGGCATCGATGCCTACAAGCAGAAAATCGAGGCTAGACGAGGGACTGAGTATATCGCTGAATTTAACGAGAAGCACTCCTTCATCGTGGTATACAACAACGTGAAAAAGCTATCTACCGAACTTCCTAAAGTGGTCGATGCGTTTAACCTTCAATACTTCAAGGAAGCGAACCTTACCTCGGCCAACCTGATGCTGGAAGACGGCAAGGTGATGATTTTGGTGGAACAATTTCCTGATAAGGAAACAGCGGAAGCATACTATGCTCAATTTAACGGAGAAGATTCACCTTTAAAGAACCTGCCTCCGGCCTATTCGGCGCAGAACATTGAAACTAATTTTGCTATTTCTGAAGATAATCTAACCATTTTGTACCGCACCAAAGACGTAGCTCGATACGCGCAATTTTTCAAGAACCATTACATGAAGTAACGGCCTAGCGGAATTCTCAGAAATTTGTCTGATTTTTGCCTTTCAAAAGTTCGGGGTTGAAGTTCCTGGGTTCTAGGTTTATCTGAGAACCCCGAACCCCGAACCTTGAACCCCGAACCCCGAACATCATAGAACCACAAAGTATATGTCTGAATCCAAGAAAGAAGCGAAAGCGAAAAAGCCGCGCGGACGCCTGTACACCGGCCTGGTCATCGGACTGTGGACCCTTTTCCTCTCCTTTGCTATTCTGTTTCCGTTGTACGTTTACACCGTGAGTATCGACTTTATGGGACTCTACGGCGGGCTCCCCAGTTTAAAGGCACTGGAGAATCCGGAAAATGATCTCTCTTCGGAGCTCTACTCGTCCGACAACGTGCTGATGGGTAAGTATTACCGCGAGAACCGTAGCCCGGTTACCTACGAAGAAATCTCGCCCAACCTCGTGAATGCGCTGGTGGCTACCGAAGACATTCGGTTCACCGAGCACAGCGGTATTGACCTGCGCAGTATGGGTCGGGTGGCCTGGGGGGTATTCAAGTACGCCGTTACTTTCGGAGCCAGCGATATCGAGGGGGGCGGAAGCACGCTGACCCAGCAAACCGCTAAAAACCTGTACAAAACGCGGGGGCAAAACGAAGGCCCACTGATGAAAATCCCGGGCCTGCGTATGCTCATTGTCAAAACCAAGGAGTGGATTGTGGCGGTGAAATTGGAGCGCTACTACACCAAGAAGGAAATTCTGGCCATGTACCTCAATACGGCCTCGTTCAGCAGTAACTCCTACGGTATTAAGGTCGCCGCCAAAACCTTCTTCAACAAACCGACCTACGACATTGCCGTTGAAGAAGCCGCCACGCTGGTAGGAATGCTGAAGGCCGCTACTTACTACAACCCCGCTCGGAATCCCGAGAACTCCCAGCGGCGGCGTAACGTGGTGATGAATCAGATGCTCCGCAACGGTTACATTACCAACCAACTGTACGACTCGCTAACCCAGCAACCCATTGTGCTCGATTTCAAGGTGGATGACCACAATGACGGTCCAGCCACCTACTTCCGCTCAGTGGTGGCGCGCTGGTTGCTCGATTGGACCAAAGAGCACGGCTATGATTTGTACGAAGACGGACTAAAAATCTATACCACGCTGGACAGCCGGATGCAAGACCACGCCGAAGTAGCGGTGAAGGAGCACATGGCCGATCAGCAAGCCAAGTTCGAAAAGCACTGGGGCAACGAAAACCCCTGGCGAGACGAAGACGGTAAGGAGATCAAGAACTACATTCCCCGACTTGCTCAGCGAACCCACCGCTTCCGTTCGCTGGAAAAGAAGTACGGCAAAGACCATGATTCGGTGAAAATCCACATGAATACTCCCGTGTCCATGCAACTCTTCACCTGGAAGGACGAGAAGAACACGATTGATACGATGCTAAGCCCCATCGATTCAATCAAGTACATGCAGCGGTTTCTTCACGCCGGATTTGTATCGATGGACCCACACAACGGGCACATCAAGGCATGGGTGGGGGGCATCAACCACCAGTTCTTTAAGTATGACCACGTGAAGCAAGGCAAGCGGCAACCCGGCTCCACTTTCAAACCCTTTGTCTACGCTGCCGCCATTGACAACGGATACTCACCCTGCTACGAAGTGGTGGATGCCCCGGTCACCTTCACGGTGATGAGTGGGGGGCAAGAGACCACCTACACTCCGAAGAATGCCACCGGCGGCTACTCCGGCGAGCGCATGACAATCCGAAAGGCGCTAGCCCAGTCGAAGAACTCGGTGACTGCCTTCGTGATGAAACGCCTGGGGCCGCAGACGGTAGTTGATTATGCTCACCGTATGGGCATCACCAGTGATATTCAGCCAGTACCGGCCCTGGCTTTGGGCGGCGGGGGCGACGTATCGATCTACGATATGGTAGGAGCCTATAGTACCTTCGCCAACCAGGGTACCTGGACCGAACCGGTGTTTATTACCCGCATCGAAGACAAAGACGGCAACATGATCTACGACCATCCGGTGAACACCCGGGAAGCGCTCAGTGAGGAAACCGCTTTCTTGATGTTATATATGCTGCGGGGAGCCACCGAAGAAGATGGCGGCTCTGGCAAGGGTATTCCCTCGGCGCTGCGCGACGGCAACGAGATTGGTGCCAAGACCGGCACCACCCAGAACTACTCCGACGGTTGGTTTATGGGAGTGACCAAAGACCTGGTCTCCGGCGCGTGGGTGGGCGGCGACAACCGCAGTATCCACTTCAAGACCCTGGCTTTGGGACAAGGAGCTCGTATGGCCATGCCCATCTGGATCAAGTACATGCAAGCGGTGTACGACGACGAACGGCTAGACTACGAAAAGGGCGCCTTTCGCCGTCCGGCCCAGGGCATTTCCATTGAGATGGACTGCGGCCGATACCAACCCAAACCCGGTGAAGAAATTGACTCGCTACGACTAGAAGAAGAAAACTTAGAAGTGGATGAGAGTGAAATCTTCTAGGTCTTCCGGTAAAATAACCCGAAACTACTTCCACGAATGAGTTTTTTTTTACTCATTGAAGAATATTTTGCTAAACCCTCGTCTTCACTTCCCCGGTATGTTTTTCATTTGTTCAACTGGGCGACTCGAGGTTGAACCAACCCAGTGCGGTTACCAGTAGCATTCATGGAAGAAACATATACGGAAGATCAGCAACTGATCGCGCAGATAAAGGAAGGCAACGAGGCGAGCCTGGTGGAGGTATACCAACGTTACCGCCCCTTGTTCATCCAGTGGGCGCAGAATAGCTATAAGGTAGACGAGTCTACTGCCGCTGATGTCTTCCAGGATGCGGTCATCTGTTTGTACCGCAATATTGTGAAGGGAAAACTTGAAAGCCTTACCAGTTCGCTCAAGACCTACCTGTTCGCTATTGGCAAAAATGTGCTGCGTAAGAAACTGCAAACGCAGGTGTCCCTAGACCATGATGACCTGTGGGTGGTAGAAAACTTACAGTCCGAACCCGTAGATCACTTCGCCGAAAACGACCGTCAGCGCCTGGTGGCCCGTTTGATGGAAACAATCGGTGAGCCCTGCCGCAGCATTCTACAGTATTACTATTTCAAGGGGTTCTCGATGGACGCGATCGCTCGAACCATGAATTATAAGAACGAGAACGTGGTGAAGACCCAAAAACTTCGCTGCCTCACCAGTCTGAAGACCATGGTGCGGGAACGATACAGTAGCGATGATTTTATGTAACCCGCTATGAGCAACCAACCGCACGCTGAAAACCGATGGAACCAGATCGACCGCTACGTAAGTGGAGAGATGATAGAGGATGAGCGTGACCTGTTCGAGCAGCGGATGCGGGAGCATGCCGAACTGGCGCAACAAGTGCATCTGCACCGGGATATGCTGCTGGGCATGGAATTCTACTTTATGCAGCAGTTGAAAACGCAACTTGCGCTCAGCGATCAAAAGAAAAAAACCTTCAATACCGGATTGTTCCTGAAGATTGCGGCTGCGGTCTTGCTCACGGTGGGACTGGCCGGAGTGGCGTACTATTATTTGCAGCGTTCAGCCGACCCCGAACAGTTTTTCCTAACTTACTTTGAGGCCTACCCTAACACCTTAACGCTAACCGACCGTGGTGAACCTCTGTCAAGCGACAGCTCGCCGGGTGACGCTACTGACGAAATATCCTCTGCCATGCGTGACTACGAAAGTGGTAATTTCTCGCAAGCCTCCGCTTCCCTCAGCGGAGTGTTGTCTTTGGCAGAAATCACTGACGATCAGCGCACAGCGTTGGTATTCTATCGAGGAGTTGCCAACTTGCAACTGGGCAACACGCAGCAGGCCCGGTCCGATCTGGCAACAGTAATCCGGTCCGATACGCTACTCACTGAAGCCGCCACCTGGTATACCGGATTGAGCTACCTACGAGACAACAATACGGCAGAGGCAAAGCAAATTTTTAAACAACTCCGCAGCGAGCAGGGAGACTACGCACCGCAAGCAGCCAAATTGCTGGATAATTTGCCCTGATTAAGATCACGTATTTATGAAAAATCAACCCGTAATCATTGTCGGAGCCAGTGGCCTGGGAAAGGCTACGCTAGACATTTTTCAGTCGAACCAGGTAGTTGCCTACTGTTTTTTGGACGACAATGAGGCGCTGCACGGCACCGAAATAAACGACGTGAGCGTGCTGGGCGCCACTGAAGACCCTACTTACCTGGCTATGTTCGGCAAAAAGTGCAACGCATTTGTGGCTATTAATGACCGGACGGTGCGCCAGGGTTATTTCAAACTGCTGAAGGATCAACAAAAAGTGATGCCTACCAACGCGCTTCATCAGCAGGCGCTTATCTCCGAAACAGCTTATCTATCGTACGGCATTTTTGCCAACGCCGGAGTGGTGGTCGGTAGCTACGCCCGGGTGGAACAGGGCTGTCTGCTGCACGCCAATGCGGTGGTTGACTACGAGGCGAAGCTCGGCAAATTTGTGCACCTGGGGGCCGGAAGCGTGGTGCACGCGGGTGCAGAAGTGGAAGACAACGTGTTTATCGGAGCCGGGGTGACTATCGCCGGGCCACTAAAAATTGGGAAGGGTGCCCGGGTGGGGGCTGGTTCGGTGGTGATTGAACCTGTAGAAGTCGGAGCCACCGTGTTTGGTAACCCCGCGCAGCCGGTTGGGTGATCCTTTTGGGTAGCAGAAGAAGAGGATACCTGAACTCACCGTTGATTTTCTCGTAGACACAAAGAGATATTTGATAATCGTTATTTAATTAAATAAGATCATGAGCAAAACTGTAGAGATAACCGACGCTAATTTTGAAGAAGTAATCCAATCTGAGCACCCCGTGCTCGTAGATTTTTGGGCCGAATGGTGTGGGCCCTGTAAGATGATCGCTCCGGTGATCGACGAACTGGCCAACGACTATGATGGCAAAGCGGTGGTAGGAAAAGTGGATGTGGACAATAATCCGGAAGTAGCCGGCAAATTTGGTATTCGCAGCATTCCTACCCTGTTAGTTTTTAAAGGAGGAGAAATTGTTGACAAGCAAGTGGGAGCCGTTAACAAGGGGACCCTGGCGCAGAAACTAGACGCTCAACTGGCCTAGCTCTTACTAGATTCTAGGTGCTATGTGGTGAGCGAGAGGATAATTTAGGTAAATAGTATTCCGTACCTTTTGTTTAATTCATTCACTCGCTTACCTTTGTTTCAGAAATAGTATAATAAAATATATGACTGGTTGCCTTTCTAAAACAAACGAAAAACTTACTGCTGCTCAGCGCTGCGCGTGCTGGTTCTGGTGTTGTGGTATGTCGTTTTTTAGGAAGGATAACGTAGGTCTAAAGCAGACTGCTTGCGCAACATAAGCAGTCTGTTCAAATAGATAAAGCGCTTATGAAGCCTTCCTAATTTTAGGAAGGCTTTTTTATTGACTACTCATCAAACATCCTATGCAAAGTTTTCGCACTGAGTTAGAAGACCCTGTGGTTGAGCAAGACATCATCGACCTGGAACAGAAAATCCACCTCTTTCAGGAGGGTAAAATGGACGAAGACCGCTTCCGGAGTCTGCGTCTGGCGCGTGGAGTCTACGGGCAGCGGCAGCCCGGCGTGCAGATGGTCCGCATCAAGATTCCCTTCGGAAAGCTAACCACCCAGCAACTCGTGCGCATTGCCGACGTATCGGATGAGTACGCCACCGGAAACCTGCACCTCACCACCCGCCAGGACATCCAATTGCACTACGTAAGTCTGGACCGTACCCCCGAACTATGGGCCGAACTAGAGCGCGACGAACTCACGCTGCGCGAAGCCTGTGGCAACACCGTGCGCAATATCACCGCCTCGGCCCGCGCCGGAGTCGACCCGAACGAACCGTTCGACGTGTCGCCTTACGCCTACGAGATGTTCCGCTACTTCTTGCGCAACCCGGTGTGTCAGGAGATGGGCCGCAAGTTCAAAATTGCCTTTTCGGCCAGCGAGCAAGACTCGGCCTTCACCTTTATCCACGATATCGGAGCCATTCCATTGGTGCGCACTGTTAACGGGGAGCAGCAGCGTGGCTTCAAAATAATGATCGGGGGTGGTTTGGGAGCCCAGCCGCATCTGGCGCAGGTGGCGCACGAATTTTTACCCGAGGATCAGCTCATTCCGTTCACCGAAGCAGTGCTGCGGGTGTTTGACCGGCACGGGGAGCGCAACAAACGCGGCAAAGCCCGGATGAAGTTTCTGCTGCAATCGGTAGGACTTGACGCCCTGATGGAACTGGTGCAAGAGGAGTGGAAGGCTCTTCCGCAGAAAAGCTACTGGGTGGGACAGGACATCGTGAGCCAACCGGTGCCCGGCCCCAGCGGCTTCGCCGAAATCGAGGTGCCTGATGCAAAAAAGTACCAGCAGTGGCGTGATACCAATGCGTTTGCGCAGAAGCAGTCCGGATTCTGCGGCGTGTTTATCAAACTGCCGCTCGGCGACTTGCATTCATCCACCGCCCGAAAGCTGGCGGTGGTAGTGCAGCAGCACGCGGCCAACGACATTCGCATTACTGTGAATCAGGGGCTGCTGCTCAAGTACGTACGACCGGAGGCGTTGCCGCATCTGTTTACCGCTCTCGACGAATTGCAACTGGCCGAACCTGGTTTCGACAGCGTGGCTGATATCACCGCCTGCCCCGGCACTGATACCTGCAATTTAGGTATTTCTAACAGCACCGGAATCGCTCAGACCTTGGAAGAAGTAATCATTCGGGAGTATCCGGATCTGATCAAGAACAACGATATAAAAATCAAGATCAGTGGCTGCCCTAACTCCTGCGGCCAGCATGGGCTGGCGAGCATCGGCTTTCACGGCAGTTCGATGAAAGACCCTCAGAAGCGCGTGATTCCGGCCCTCCAGGTGTTACTGGGCGGAGGCGTAGACGGCAACGGAGCTGGACGTATCGCCAACAAAGTGCTGAAGATTCCGAGCAAACGCGGGCCGCAGGCGCTACGGGTTTTGCTGGATAACTATGATGAAAACCATTCTGAAGGAGAGTACTACGCCGACTACGTTGGGCGGCAGAGTGAACAAGACAAACACTACTTTTATCACCTGCTCAAACCCCTCACCGATCTGGAAGCAGTGGCGGCACACGAATACTTCGACTGGGGCCATACGCAAGAAGACTTCAAGGTGGAAGCCGGAGTAGGCGAGTGTGCCGGAGTGATCATCGACCTGATCGCTACCCTGCTGCACGAAACCGAAGAAAAGCTGGTGTGGGCCAGCCAGAACCTGGCGCGGGGCACATATGCCGACGCTATTTATCATGCCTACAACGTGTACGTAGGAGCTGCCAAAGCGCTGTTGCTGTCTGAGGACAAGAAATCGAACACGCAAATGGATATTATTCGGGCGTTCGATGAGCACTTCGTTGATACTGGTGTCTTACCGATAGAAGGAGGCTTTGCGAATCAGGTGTTGCAAATCAATAAAAACGAACCCACCCCGGCCTTCGCTCAGCGCTATTTGATGTCGGCAACCGTATTTTTGGCCGAGGTGCACCGCGTGAGAAACCAGCAGCTAACTCCTACTTCGCAATGATGAGACTGACTACCCCCCCCCTTCGCCCCCGACTCACTTTGGTAGGAGCAGGCCCAGGCGACCCTAACCTACTCACCATTAAGGGAGTAAAGGCTCTAAAGCAAGCCGATGTGGTGCTTTATGATGCCCTGGCCAACGATGAACTGCTGGCCTACGTGCCAGACACTGCTCCGAAGATTTACGTAGGGAAGCGGGCCGGGCAGCACAAAGTGCCGCAGGAAGAAATTAACCGGATGATTGTGAATTGTGCTTATCGCTACGGCCACGTCGTGCGTCTGAAGGGAGGCGACCCTTACGTGTTCGGGCGCGGTCACGAAGAACAAGCCTACGCCGAAGCGGCTGGAGTCCCTACCGAGGTTGTTCCGGGCATCAGTAGCGCCTACGCCGTGCCCGCCCTCCAGAGCATTCCACTCACTAAGCGCGGGGTAAGCGAAAGCTTCTGGGTGATTACCGGCACCACCCGCACCGGTCGGTTGTCTAACGATATAGCCCTAGCAGCCCAATCAACCGCCACGGTAGTGATCTTGATGGGGATGAATAAACTGTCGGAAATCCAGTCGGTGTTCACTCAGTACGGAAAATCAGCTACGCCGGTAGCTATTATCCAGCACGGATCGCTGCCCCAGGAGCGGACAGTGATAGGTGAAGTAGGCAATCTGGCAGCTACAGCAACTGAACAGCAAATGGGGGCACCTGCTATCATCATTGTTGGGGAGGTAGTGAATGAACGCATTAGCGCAGCGTTGCCTCTTGAATTCTTAAAACCCACGCAGTACGCCCACGCTTAACAGCCATACCATGGAATCAAACTGTATCTCTGAAAAGCTAGCCATCGCCGATTGGCGCGATGCGCGCTTCAACGTGAGCAATCCGGAGGATGTCACGCGCTTGAATACAATATTCAAGGAGATGTCACCCAACGAACGCTTGCGCGCTTTCTACTGTAACCAGTCACTGCGCGATACCAAGGTGTTGCTCACCTCATCGTTTGGCACCACAGCGGTGTTTCTGCTACATCTGTTTTATCGCAATAACATCCAGCAGCCGGTTCACTTCCTAAATACAACCTACCACTTTGAAGAAACCCTCTCCTATAAGGCCGAACTTGCCCGTCGGTTTGATCTAAAAGTTATTGATTTGTATCCTGAAGAGTGGAAAAATAAGTTTACCCGCGAGAATAAACTCTGGGAAAATGATCCTGATCTGTGCTGCTCGGTCAACAAGGTGGAGCCGATGCTTACCGTGAAAAACCAGGCCGACGTATGGGTTTCCGGACTGATGGCTTGGCAAAACAACACCCGACGCAACCTGGATGTGTTTCAGTGGCGCGACGGGGTGCTCAAGTTCTATCCGATCATTGACGTAACAGAAGGGGAAGCATTGGACTATTTACAGCGTTACGACCTGCCCGAGCACCCACTAAAGCCGCTAGGCTATGAGTTCATTGGCTGCAAGCACTGCACCTTTAAAGGTCAAGGACGCGCCGGACGTTGGGCGGGGCAGTCTAAAACCGAATGCGGATTGCATAAATAAAAAAGGCGGCATTGGTAGCCGCCTTGATTGTAAGAAAAAACACTTGCTACCGCCGGGCAATCTTTCGCACAAACACCCCTTGAGAAGTATACACGCGCAGGGTGTACACGCCCACTGGCAAATATTGCAAGTCTAATTGAACGGTAGCGGGCGAACCTTGCTCTGCCTGCTGCACTTCTTCCACCAACCTTCCCTGGCTGTTGAAAACAATGAGGTAAGCCGCTCGTTCGTTGCCCACGTATACTTCTACTTGACCGGCGCTCGGATTGGGATATACCTTCACATCACTAAGGTCAATCAATTCGTCATTTCCGGTGACTACTTCTTCTTCCTCTTCTTCTTCTTCAGGGGCCGGTTCCTCTTCGCCAGGTACCTCCGTTTCTTTTGGCGGTTCCACAATAGTGATCGTATTGCTAGCTACCGAATTGGAGTTCACCGCGGTGCCCAGTGCCTGCACGGTATAGCGATAGTCTCCGGCGCTTAGCGAAGTGACATCGATGAAGCTGCTCATATCGGCTGCCAGGGTGTCAAACGCTACTACTCCTGATCCATTGGCCAGCGAACGCTGCACCACGTAGTGGTTCTCTCGTTTCAATGCGTCGGTCCAGTTTATCGCTACCGTGCTGTCTTGTACCGTAGCGGTTACTGCTTGGGGCGCAAGCAGCAAGGTGGTGGCCGATGCGATGAGTGAGTAGGTTGAACTACGGGGCAGATCTTCGGCCTTGACACGATAGCTGTATAACGTGCCTTCGCCGACAGTTTTGTCCTGATACGAGGGAGAAGAAGTGGCAGTTACGTTGGCCACCAGGGCAAATGCACCGCCCTCGGAATCCTGTCGCTCAATAACGAATCGGCCCGCATTATTTCCGGAATAGCTCCAGCGAAGCTGGACAGATGTGCCCCCCGTAACATCAGCAGTTAAGTTAGTAGGACTAGTTAGCGAACCGGCGATGATGGTGTTGCTGGCGGCCGACACACTCACGGTTGCTTGGGCAAGAACGCGATAGGTGTAATCAAAACCCGGCTGGGCAGTCTGATCGCTGAACGTGATCACGTCGGCCAGAACGGTATCCAGGGCTACGTAAGAGGTTCCGTTGGTGCTGCGCTGAATGACAAAGCCTTGTTCGCCGTTGCTATTATCGTCCCAACTCAGCTTGATTTCGGTGGCGCTGACCACGTTGGCGGCTAGGTTACTAGGAGGATTGTAAGTATTGACCAGAACGGTGTCGCTGTAGGGCGAGTTTTGGGAACCCGTGGCGCGTACGCGATAAAAAAGCTCGTTATCCACCGGTAACGCCGTCTGCTCATACTCCGTGACGTCGATGCCAGTGGTGCCGCCGTTAGCCAGTATGAAATTATCAGTGTCGTTTGCTGAACGCTCTATTTCGTAGCCGGTTTCGTTGTTGGCGTGACTTGACCAACGAAGCGTGACGCTGGTTTGCGATGGGGTGGTAGCGGTGAGGTTTTCGGGAGTGTCGGGAACGGCCGATTGAAAGCTCCAGAGGTCTTTCTTTTGAGCGGTTCCAGTGGTTACGTAACCACCTAGTCCAACAAAGGCTTTCCCCCGTATCACAAAAGCAATTGCTCCGGTGCGATTGTTCTCAGTGACAACACCAAAAGCATCCTCATCTTGATTTAACGCATCGGAAGGATTTACTACTGTTCTAAACTTCGGCTCAAAGATAAAAAAATCAGTAGTTTGACTACTTAGTTTAATTCCTAATCCTATGTATGCCTCACCGTTCAAAACGAATGCCACACCATCTTCTCGAGCATACATGGCATCGTATTTAGCACCTATCTGGTAAGAGTCAGTAGCAGGGTCATACTCGTAGATATTTTTAGGAGCGTTACCATTCCCACCCGCGATGTATCCTTTGTCACCAATAGCAAAGGCCATAGCATCGCCTCGGGCACTTGGAACTTTACTATCCTTTTCAGTCCACTGATCAGTTGTTGGATCATACTCCCATAGATCGTCTGTTATATTTGTAAAGCTAGGGCTGTTGGTGGTGGTGTAACCTGTGCCTACGTAGGCTTTTCCGTTCACTACAAAAGCGATGGCATTGCGGCGTACCCCTCCGCCAAAGTTGGCTACCGTATCCCAAGAGTTGGTCGTTGGGTCGTAGCGATAGAAGTCGTCAAAAGGCGTCGTGCCACTGCGTCCTGTGCCTACGTAGCCTTTGCCATCAAGTACGAAGGCTACTGCTTGCTGTCTTCGGAACCCTGGAAAATCAGCAATTTGCGTCCATTCTTTGGTGGCCGGAACATATTTCCAGAAGTCGGTAAGTGTGGAGCTGCCCCCATCGCCAGTACCAATGTAAGCGGTGTCGCCAATGACGAAGCTCACGGCGTGGCTACGGGCAGCAAATGCGGTAGGGGGATTTAGTCCGGTAATATCAGCGTCGGAGAACCACTGTTCTTGGGCGGAGGCGGTCAGCCAGATTGACTGAAGCGCAGTGAGTAGGATAATTACACGCATGGTATTGTTGCTTTATGTAAATAATACCGAATGTAACTACTAAAAGTGCAATTTAAAAACTAACTAACGCAAATGAAAGTGACTTGTAATAATTAAAGCGAAATAAAAATAATTATATTATTATTCAGAATGTGCAATGGCCTGTTGAATGTCAGCCTGAATATCGGCCAAATGCTCTAACCCCACCGAAACCCGAATGAGTCCGGGAGTGATGCCCACCGCGGCCTGTTCTTCAGCACTGAGTTTTGAATGCGTAGTGGAAGCCGGATGGGTGGCAATGGTGCGGGTGTCTCCTAGATTGGCCGTCAGCGACAGCATTTGCAAGGCATCCATAAACTTTTTAGCCCGCACTAATCCGCCCCGCAACTCGAAGGTGAGCAGCCCTCCGCCCGCGCGCATCTGCTTTTTCGCCAGCTCGTGCTGCGGATGGGAAGAAAGAAACGGATACTTCACCCAGTTCACATCGGGCTGTCGCTCCAGAAACTCGGCCAACGCCAAAGCGTTCTGACAATGTCGTTCCATGCGTACGGCTAGGGTTTCTAAGCTTTTGGACAGTACCCAACCGTTGAAGGGCGACAGGGCCGGGCCGGTATGGCGCGCCAGAAAGCGCACCTCTTTGATAAGGTCTTCCCGTCCTAACACCGCGCCGCCGATGGTGCGTCCCTGTCCGTCGATGAACTTCGTAGCCGAATGCGTGATCAGTTGTGCTCCGTAAGCAACAGGATTTTGCACGTAGGGAGTGGCGAAGCAGTTGTCGACATTGTAGATCAGGCGGTGTTGAGCGGCCAACTTCCCAATCACCTCCAGATCAATCAGATCCAGTCCCGGATTGGAGGGAGTCTCAACAAAAATCATCCGGGTGTTCTCCTGAATGTGACTTTCCCACACGTCGATGGGGGCAGTGATATCTACGTACGAGTGGGTAATCCCCCAGCGCGGCAGCAGTTTGGTGAGAATCTGATGGGTGGAGCCAAAGAGCGAACGCGAGGCCAACACGTGGTCGCCGCTCTGCACGAACGAGGCGATGCTCAAAAACATAGCCGCCATGCCCGACGCGGTGGCCACGCCGTCTTCGGTGCCCTCGAGCAAGCAGAGCTTCTCGATAAACTCATTGTTGTTGGGATTGGAAAATCGGGTGTAGATGTTGCCCGGCGCTTCGTCGGCAAAAAGTGCGCGCGCCTGCTCGGCATCATCAAACACAAAGCTAGAGGTGGCGAAAATGGGCGTGCTATGTTCGCGGTGCTGACTGCGTTCGGTCTGGGTGCGAACGGCGTTGGTCTCAAAACGACGATTATTTTCCAAGGGAAGGGCAGATTAGACAACGCGAAAGGTAGCGAGAAATCCCCTTACGGACAAAGGGTGAGGCAGGGGAAGAGACTACTTAATCATTCATCTGCACAATATACAAATCGTACCCGCCTCGTCCTCCGGGTCGGTTGGAGGAAAATATCATCAGTTCAAAATCAAGCACATCAAACTGAACCGGTCGATATTCGTCAAACGATGAATTTATCTTTTCTCCAAAGTTCACGGGATTGGTCCAAGCGTTGTCTACCAGCCGAGAATACCACAAATCGAACCCTCCGTAGCCGCCCGGACGGTTAGAAGAAAACACCAGGAGGTTATCTTTGATGAAGGGGCATTTATCGTCGTAGGAACTTGACAGATTGGTAATTTTTTTCGATCTTTTCTACATCACCTGCGGTCAGGCTCTGGGCAGAGATTTCAGAACGATAGGTTGCGGACAAGATGTTGTAGACCGAGTCTTCCCGGTTGCTACAAAAAATCAGTTTGCGCGGGTCGTTGCTCTGGGTAGGATACAGGTTATCGCCAAAGTCATTGATTTTGGCCAAAGTTACCGGATCGCCTATTTGTTGATCAGCGTAGTTCCAGCGCGTGATGTCAACAAATTTAATTTTATACTGACCCTCTTCCTCTGAGGCATACATAAACAGAAGATCATTCCCTTTGTGATAGGAATAGGGGCCGTACTCGTTGTTTTCGGTGTTGATTTTTTGAAAGAAAGACTCAGGGAAAATTCTTGATACGTCGTTGTCAGGAATGGTCACATTGAGCTTACCATCTTTTTTGTGATAAGAAAACTCTAGAAGTCCCATGGTGAGGTCAAAATTCCGGCGGGCACCCGCCCGGTCTGATGAGAAAACAATGTCGGTTCTGGTGCCTGGATAGGGCAAATCTGAGTTGTAGTCGTCAAACGAGGAATTTAATCCTTGAAGATTGGCAGGCTCGTTGGTTATTACAATGTCGTAATCAAAATCGTAGTTGGAATCATCGGGTCCGCATCCTGTCAACAAAACTGCTAAGAGCAGTAGAGATAGAATAGCTTTCATTTTGGGTTGCATTTATGGTTAATAATGAAATCATTCCAAAGCTGAAGAACCCAAGGAAACGAGCCCACGCTAGCGAACAATAGCGTAGCTATAGGTGATCTTCGCTACTTTTTCCACCATTTTAGCCACTGAGCAGTATTGCTCCACCGAGAGTCCTACCGCCCGCTTCACCTTGGGCTCGTTCAGGTCGCCAAACAGATCGTAGTGCAGGTGGATGGCGGTGAACAGCGATGGCACCTTATTGGCTTCACGCTCGCCATCCACGGTGATCTTGATATCATCTAATGGTTGTCGCTGCTTACGCAAGATGCTAATGATGTCAATGGCTGAGCAACTGCCGATGCCCGCTAGCAGCAACTGCATGGGGCGCATCCCCGCATCGTGCCCGCCCACCGCTGAAGAGGCATCCAGAGTCACTGCGTGTCCGTCTTCGTTGGCGGCTTCCATACGGAAGTCTTGATCAATTCGCTGAACTTTGATTTGCATCCCAATAAGAATGATTAATTTCGTGTGATAACGCAAAAAGCACGCGCAAGTTACTTAACCATAACCGCACAACCATGAAAGAAATCACGGTAGAAGAATTAAAGGCTATGCAGGAACGGGACGAACCGTTTCAACTGATCGACGTGCGCGAGCCGCACGAATACGAGGAGGCGAACCTGGGGGCCACCCTGATTCCCCTCGGACAAGTAAAGGATAAGGTGGACCAGATTGAGCGAGACAAACCTGTGGTGGTGCACTGCCGCAGCGGAAAGCGCAGCGCACAAGCCATTCAGTACCTGGAGCAAAGCCACGGGTTTGACAACCTGCATAACCTGAAGGGCGGAATTTTAGCGTACCAAGCCGCAGAAGAGTAGTTAGTCGTTGGGTAATAAATCTGCCGGGGGCGATCCTGCCGGAGACTGCTCAGTCGGTGGCAGTCCAAGTGGGGACCGATAGATATTATCCGCTTGTTTTTGAGGAAGGTCTGGCTCTGTGGCGCTAATGGCAGGCTTGTCGGCTGGTTCTGTCGGCTGCTTTTTGCGCCATCGAATTGCCTTGTCACGGGTTTCGTTAAGCAGTTCGCTTACCTTATCAAAACTCTCCACGTACTGCAAACTGATGCCCTGGCTGGTAGCGTTGTTATTGAGCTGTCCAATGGCCTGGGTTAGGGTGTTGGCATTGCTTCGGTTATACATCTTCACACGGTACTTGCCGTCGGGAGTGAGCAGATACTCTACCGTCACGTCACCAATCACGCTGGCGGTGCTGGTTTGGTTGTTCACGTCGGTGAAGCCCCCGTCGCGCGTAACGCGCAACCGTCCATCGAACAGCGAGTACGAGAGCCGTAGTTGAAAAGTGTTAAAGCGGTCATCGTCGAAGGTGCCTAGATTAACATCAATCTCCAGGTTTTCGTCCACCTGACTCAACCAGTAGCTAAACTGGTTCGATAGCAATTCACTGACGCTTCCGCTCACCGCGCTACTACCATCAAAAGAGCCCCTCTCCGAAAAACGCCGTAGCACAATCAGACTAAACACCTGCCGTTTGAGCTCTTCAGGGTCTAATGCAGCGCTGTTCTCCAGTGCTTCGACCGCGCTCAGCAGATCGGTATTATTCCTGGGATACTCGTCAATAGCGATGCCGAAGTCTATCTTGGGAGCCATCAAATCGCCCGTGAGATCAAGCAGTACCCGGGCTTTGTAGTTTCGCCGGACTTCGTCGCTTTCCTTGGCTTGTTCGTTGAGCACCAGTGGGGCGAGTGAAGCCAACTGATCGTAGGTAGCCTGGATATTGAGGGTGCCTCCGTACGGATCGCCCTGCCAGGAGATGCTGCTGCCCGGCTGGATGGTGAATTCTTTATTGATCACATTGTATAGCGTGAAATTATAGCCTCCTTGCTGGAGGGTAAGGTCACCGAACATGCTAAAGTCACCGGCCGAACTGATGAGCATCTGAATTTGCCCGGCACCTCGTCCGCGAATGATATCTCCTGTTTTGGCATCGAAGATAATCTCACCGTAAGCATCGGGCGTCACTTCCACCTCCAGGTTCAGCGTGAGCCCAGTCAGATCGGCTTTTCCTACTTTGTCGTTAATGGTTAGGGTGGTATCCGTATAGTCCACAAACTGAATAAATTCTGATTGCTCCACTCCTCCTACGCCCCCGATGGGAATATAAAAACGCGTACCCTTCTCTGTTTTGGCACGGGCGGCAATGGTCAGATTATTGAGAGCACCCTGCAGCGAAACGGTCCCGGTGGCATAGGCGTTTCCGTAGAACAGATCGTTGTCTCTAAGCGAGGTATTAAGTACCGTCACGTTGTTCAGGGTGCCGTTGAGATCAAGCGTAAACTTAGAAAATTCTTGATGCGCTATTCCCCCATCAAACACAGCTTGTTGGTTGCGGTCGTCCAATAGGGTCAACTTCTTGATTCCGATGGTGTTCTCGTCAAAGAAAACCCCCCCGTTCACTTGGTATTGCGTATTCAGGTAATTTATCTTTAAATGACCATTAGCAATAATCCCCTCGCCCTGTAGCACGGGTGCGTTCAGCGTGCCCATCACGCTAAATTCGCCGCTGGCGAGCCCTCTTACTTCCGAAAAGAAGTCTTCTACAAAGGGTTCAATAATGTCAATATTTGCTTCCTGAAAAGTGGCTAGCAGCTCCAATTGCCCCGAGTCAAGGGGATTATAAGTGCCACCGAGGGTGATGACGCGCCTTTGGTCACGATCCATCATCAACGCTATATCTACCAATCCCTGCTTGCTGTCCCAATTCACTAAACTAACGATATCGCCCACCTTAAATCCGTCAATAGCAAACTTTGATACCGATAATTCACTTGCTAACGCCAGATGATTCGTAGTGTCTTGAGCACTACCGAAAGCGTTTCGTATATCGGCGTAGCCGTTGACTTCTCCCTGGTAATCCTTTTTAAGAACTGGGTTTAAGTTGTTCACCTGAAAATGATCGATCCGCAGCGTAAATAGTTGTTGAGCATCGGGGGATAGCGCTCCTACCAGGGCTATCGACTGCCTTTTTTCACCTGACGACTGCTGATAGAGTTGAAAATCAGAAAACCGAACCTCGCCGTTGGACAGTAGTACCTGGTTTTGATCGGAAAAAACCCAGCGATCGTTTAGCACCGACAACTCAGACGGATTTAGGTGGATGAACGTACTATCCTCCAAAAAAGTGAGCTCTCCACTCAGGTTGGCGTAATTACTGGTGCTTTGCTGTTTGATACTTTGTTGAAAGGCAATGTGATCATCGGCCCATATGGCATCAACGGTCAAATCACGCATTTGGGCGCTCAGTTTCTCGCTGGCGAAGTCTTGACGCTCGGAGTGGAAGTAGGCCGAGGCTAGAACATCAGTGCTATCAACAATCTTGGAGGTGGTGATGTTGATATCATTATCGTAGAGAAGATGATCCTGGTAGCGAAGCGTGTCAATGTGCGATTGTAAGCTAAAAATATTCGTATAGCCACCAGTGAGCCGACCGCTAGCCTGCACATTTGACGACAGCGTGACCTGGGGTACGAACAGGTTGAGCAGGGGGTTGATGTCTTTAAACTTCAGGTTATAGTTAATCTCATATCGCTGATCCTGATATTGAGCTATCTGCTTCTTTGTTTCATCCGCATAATAAGCAGCCAATTGCTCTTTGTCGTTTTTAAAGATGAGTTGATATTCATGAATCAACTCGGGCATCTCATCGAACAGGATAGTGAACTGAAAATTACCCTCTAGAACCGCTTTGATTCGCTCGGTTCCCAGGGCGAAAAGGCGCTGTTGGTCCTCTTTCAATCGTGATTGAAACCAAAGGGTATCGATAGCCAACTGCCGATCATCGTACGATACGAACATGTTCTCAAACTGAGCATCACCTACCAAATCATCTACCTTGAGCCCCTGCGTGTCGGCGTTTAGGCTAGTGCTAATGAAGACATTATTCGGAGTTAGGTTAAGCGGACGCAAGAAGGCAGTGTCTAAACGTGCTTGAATCTTGATGGCTTCTCTGCCGTCACGCAGATCCACCGTTCCGTTGCCATTAAACCGCAGGTTAGGGTCAGCGATGTTTAGTTGCCCTTTAAAGAAGGACTTAGCCAAGGTGGCGTCAGTAGTAATGTTTTTGTACCGATAATTATTGGCATCCAGATAGTCGAAGCCTGCTTTCAGATCAAAGTTGGCGTCTTCTAATGTAACGCCGCTTCCCTCAATAAAACCTTTGAAACTCGTTCGATGCAGCAAATCAGGGCGCTGGGTTAGCGTGCCGAGGTCAAAGTCGGTCAGCGCTAAGTTCCCAGAATAGATCGGAGTGTCTTCTAGCTTTAGGTTGATATCAGACTTGATATTGCCCAACTGGGTGCTGAAGGAACCGTTCGCCACGAAGTCGTTCGGAAAGCCCAAAAACTGGGTGTTGAAGGTGACACGACCAAACTTCAGCGCATTTTGGTACGCAGACTCATCCTTTATGTACTGCCGTACGTCTTGGGGCTGCACCACAGAGTTTTTCAGCTCCAGATCAATAAAGGTTTCCTTAATTTCGGGTAAGCCGCTGAAGTTGACTACTCCGGTCAGGCGACTACTTCGGCCAAAGTATAGCTCTAGGTTGCGCACGGTAAAATCAGTAACCTCACCCGAAAAGTCGCCGTTGGCAGAAAAAACATCGTCGTAGGGGTGTAATGTAGGAGCAAAGAGCGCCAAATCCTGCGTATTGAGCTTGGTGTCTCTAAGGCGCGCCTCGATGGTCACACTGTCGTTGAAGTAACCCAAACTGTTTTTGCTGTCATAATGAAATACTACTGAATCGCGTAGTATAGATTCGCCTGCGCGCATCTCAAAATTCTCAAAAGCCATGGTACGGTCACTGAACCAATACTTCCCCTGAAAATTGTGCACCCTGAAGTCGTGCACCGCCTGATAACCACTCATCTGTTTCACATCGATCTCCACTGTGTCGGCCACCGAGCGCAGATTCTTCACGTCGGCATAGATACTATCCAGGCTAAAGTGGTTATAATCGAAGCGGCCAGTTATGATTTCACTACCCTGATCGTAATAACTAAAGTGAACGTTATTCAAAAATACCTGCTCAATATTGAATTGTGCGTACCGCTTGCTAGGAGTCTTGTTCTTTTTTCGCGTCAGTTCGCGCACCCGGTTGATGAAAGTGGTGATGTTAAGCGTATTGGTGAGCGTATCTTTGATCAGGTAGACTGCTCCCTGGTCTATTTTTGCTTCGTCGATGTAGATGTTACCGTTGTCCCAACCAGTGCGTACGTCAAAATCGATGGTGAGTCGGTCCACCAAGATCATAGGGCACTGCTCTTCGTCATAGATGGCAATACTGTCGAGCACTGCGGTATCAAACCACTTGATGTTGACCCGCTGAATGCTGGTAGGAAACCCAGTTTTCTCAGAAATTATGTGACTTAGGCGTTGCAGGACGCGGGTTTGCACAGTGGGGATCTGCACCACTGTGACCAACAGCAGTAGCAGCACAAAGAGCGTCACTGCCAGCCACAAAACTGTCTTGACAATCTTTTTGTTGATACCTTGCCCTTTGCTACGTTCCTTCTTCAATATTTCTGCCAATGAGTACCCCCGCGATGCCTGCTGCGTCAGTCGTTATTTTAGCCATTGAATCGTCGTGCGACGAAACCTCAGCGGCGGTTATTAAGAACGGCCAGATGCTGAGCAACATTGTTGCTACCCAGTCGGTACATGAGCACTACGGGGGAGTAGTGCCCGAGTTGGCCTCGCGGGCGCATCAACAACATATTGTTCCGGTGGTCGACCAGGCACTGCGCGCCGCAAATATAACAAAAACTATGCTCAGTGCGGTGGGATATACCCAAGGGCCCGGTTTGCTGGGAGCGCTGCTGGTGGGAGCTTCTTTCGCTAAGTCACTTGCTTGGGGACTGTCTGTTCCACTTATTAGCGTCAACCACATGCGGGCTCACGTGCTAGCGCATTTCATCGAACCGCCTTATCCGACTTTCCCCTTTTTGTGTCTCACCGTAAGCGGGGGGCATACGCAGCTACTGCGGGTAGACGACTACCTGAGTATGCAAGTGATTGGGCAAACGCAAGACGATGCGGTGGGCGAAGCGTTTGACAAATCCGCTAAACTGCTGGGCTTACCCTACCCGGGTGGCCCGCACATTGATCGCTGGGCGCAGCAGGGTGATTCGGAAGCATTTACTCTTCCTAAGACGCAGATGCCCGCCCTCGATTTCTCGTTCAGTGGCATTAAAACCGGGTTTCTTAACTTTCTGAACCAGCAAAAGCAGCGAGACCCAGACTTTATGGCTAATAACTTGGCTGATATCTGCGCGAGTCTTCAACAAGCACTTATTGATATACTGCTGCATAAATTGACGCTGGCGGTTGAGCAAACCGGCATTCGGCAGGTGGCTATTGCCGGCGGAGTATCAGCGAACTCAGGCTTGCGAAAGGCGCTGGCAGCGCTAGCGGAGCAGCAGGGGTGGACGATTCACGTCCCGAAGTTTGAGTATTGTACCGATAACGCGGCGATGATTGCTACGTCGGCGCACTATCAGTATCTTGCTAAAGACTTCAGCGACCTGCGTACGAATCCGAATCCGCGGCTGAAGGTAGGGTAGAAGCGCCGCACTGGTTTTTATGACGACTTCTTCAACACGTTCCTAAAATTCGTTACCTTGAGCGGTTCACAACCAAAATATTCATGAGATACGCATTGGTAGGGCTTACGGTACTTTCACTAATCACCGCTTGCTCGGTGGGCAACTCCTACCAAGATTCAGACGCCACCGAGCGTCCTTCACCTCTCAATATTCTTTTTATTCTGGCGGATGATCTGGGCTACGGCGACACAGGCTGCTACAACCCGGATGCTCAAACCGCAACCCCCCACATTGATCGCTTGGCGGCGCAGGGCGTTCGTTTCACCGATGCGCACGCGCCCGGCCCCTGGTGCGTGCCCTCTCGATACGGGCTGCTCACCGGACAGTATCCCATTCGTGCCTCGCTCGACTGGCAGAAGCGGGCACTCATCGATTCGTCGCAGCTCACGCTGGCCTCGCTGCTGCAACGTAATGGTTACCGCACCGCCTGCGTGGGCAAATGGCACCTGGGCTTCGACGGAGTGGACAATTGGAGTACCTTTCGTAGTGATCAAGTCCTGTCGGGTGGGCCGGTGGATCGGGGCTTCGATTCGTTTTTCGGCATGTACGCTTCGCTGGATATTCCGCCCTACTTTTACATTGAAGGGAACCGTCCGGTTGTTCCTCCCACCGACACGGTGGCGGCGCACCAGAGCGAAGACGCAACCACCTCTATTTCGGGGGCGTTTTGGAGGTCGGGTAACATTGCCCCCGGATTTGAATTTACCAACGTACTACCCACGTTTACGCAACGGGCGGTTGCGTTCGTAAATGATCAGGCACAGACCCAAGGGGACCAACCGTTTTTTCTTTACGTAGCGCTCACCGCTCCGCACACTCCCTGGGTACCCAGTGATGATTTTGCTGGTGAGAGTTCGGTGGGTGAATACGGCGATTTTGTAATGCAGGTCGACAACGTGGTAGGTCAACTGCTGGAAGCGTTAGAAGCGACGGGGCAGCGCGACAATACGCTGGTTATTTTTGCCAGCGATAACGGACCGGTTTGGTTTGAAGCGGATGTAGAAAAGTACCACCATCGATCAACGGCCAACTTGCGGGGTATGAAGGTAGACGATTGGGAAGGAGGGCACCGGGTTCCGTTTATTGCCCGCTGGCCCGGTCAAATCCCGATAGGCACGGTGCGTAACGATCTGCTGTGCTTCACCGATGTGATGGCCACGGTTGCGGCGGCGGTAGGTGATTCGCTACCCGAAGCTGACGCACTGGATAGTCATAATTTGCTTCCGGCCTTCCGGGGTGACTCCTTGAATCAACCCATCCGGCAGGAGCTGATTATCGGGGAAAAAGTGGTGCGGCAGAACCAGTGGAAGTTTATCGCAGGTGGAGGCGAGGGTGTGCTGAGCCGCGTATACGGACGGGGAGTGAGTGAACTTCCGCTCGAGCAACAAAACGAACTGTATAACCTGGATCAAGACCCGGAAGAAACCAACAACCTGTACGAAATAATGGCTGATAAGGGCGAAGAATTAGCTGCGCTGCTCCGCAATGTGAAGCAGTCCCCTACCGAACAGAAGGTGCTTCCGTAGACCGGTATTGCGACACTGGAAAAGCATACTTCTTCTCCAACTGTTCCAGCACCTTGTCGAGTGGATACTTATCGTTGGACAGATAGTGGGTAGCCAGACCGTCGACGGTGGCGTAGAGCAGCAGGGCTTCGGAAACCGAGTTTTGGTAGCCCATCTGCCGCAGTTGCAAGGATAGCTCCGAAATCAGGTAATTGTTAAAGGCATCGAACTGTTCGGCCAGTAGTGTTGCCAAATGTCGCTGGGTGCGCACGATATGCAGCAGCCGCCAGTGGTTTTGCTTGCGCGCGATTACCGAGAAAATGGTCCGCAGTAGTGCCAGCAAATCGTCGTGCGACTGTCGGGTAAGGTCGAGTGAATGCTTTAGGTCGTTGATGCCCTCTTGGACAATAGCCTCCAGAAGCTGCTCTTTGCTGGCAAAATAGTTATACAACAAACCGAGCGACATGGAGGCATGTTTGGCAATGTCGCGGATTGATGTTTTGTCGTAGCCGTTTTCGCTAAAGAGTTGCAGGGCGGTGTCAACAATGCGACGTTTGCGTTCTTGGGTATTCATCGCTAGTAAGGTAAGGAAAATTAACATGAAACCATTACTTCAATCGCAAGCATCATAGACAATCAGTACACATCACCGCGGCTAAAAGAAGAACCAGCAGATCCTTCGTTAGCACGAACTGTTGCAATTACGCAACATCATCCTGAAGACCCTACTCCTTACGAACTATTGCTACTCGCTGATCCGTCTAGGGAGGTCGTCAATCGATATCTTTCAGAAAGCAAACTGTATCTAGCCTACGCTCACTGCTTACTTGTTGGATGTTACGTCCTTGGTAAGATGAGCGATCAAGCAGTTGAGATCAAAAACATCGCTATCGCTAAAAAGCCTCCGAAATATTGATGTAAAAGTTATTCGTTGCCTTTCCGAAAGCAGCATCTATCCTGATATTCAGATTTTCTTCAGGAATCAGCGTATAGCGCAATCCGACTCCACCCGAGGGCTTCAAATCCGGAATGTTGAAACGACCAAACTCTTCGGCCACGTCGCCCAACGCCACAAATCCTACCGCCCCCAGGTTCTTCCAGATATGCACCCGGTATTCGGTCTGCACAGCCATTAACAAATTATCGAGGTAGCGGCCTTCGTAGTAGCCTCGCATGATCATGTCTCCTCCCAGTGGGGCCAACTCGGTGAAGGGAATATCGCCGAAGGCAAAGTAACCATACACCTGGGAGGCAATGATGTCGCGGCGGTTCTTGAATGGTTTCAGGTAGTGCCTAATATCCAGTACTCCCACCCGGTAATCGAAATCACTGCCCAGAAATTTCTGATGAAAGCGTTGCCGAAATTCTGCCAGCACGCCAGAAGTAGTGCTCAGCACGTTGTCCCGGTTGTCAAACATTAGCCCCAGATCCCAGCCTACCGCTTGGTTATCGCGAATCCCTACGGGGTTATCGGTTTGTAATAGCCCGTCCGAGAGGGTTTCGAGATTGTAAGTGAGCGCGTAACGGAAGCCCAGTCCGGCGTACAATTTGTCCCACACGTTGCGATACGCCAGGTGCTCCACGCTGAAGAGGGTTGAAGAAAAGAGTTCTTCGTTTTCGATGGGAGAGTCGTTGCCAATGCCGTAGTAGAGCCGCGGAAACTGAATGTAGGCAATCTCGCCCCGCTGAATATAGCGTTCGTCGTACGAAAAAATTGTGTACTCAGGTGAGGCAAACAGTTGGTTGTTCAGGGTGTAGCGAACGGCAAACGACACAAACGAGGTACGCGACGACTCCAGAGCGCGCCTTGACCGGAACAACACCTTGCCGCCCACGCCGAACTGCCAACTGGTTTCGGGGGCGTAGGCCACCACTGGGGCCACCACCCACTGGATGGGATGCTCGTTTTGTCGCAGCGGAATTTCGCCGGAAAAGAAGTTGATTACCCGGTCGGCCAAACCAAGCACTCCTTCCTCCTCCTGTTCCTCTTGGGCGTAGGAAGTGCCCAGCAAAAAAAGCAGTAAGCCAGTCAACCAAAAAAATTTATTCATAAGCGCAGCAGCGAGAAAGGAACAACAGCTTCAACGGCAGCGAAGCCCGAAAAGATGTGCGAACCCATTTTTTGATCGCTCGGTGGGTCAAAGATCATTGATCAAAATCAAAATACTCCTCCTCTAACTCCACCTGGTAGGTGGCTTTACGGCCTTTGTTCTCAAAAATGGCCTTGCGCTCCTGCTTATCTTCCTTTAGGTTTTTCTTTAGAGCGATCTTGGCCTTCTCAAAATCGTAGGCAATTTTGTAGTCATCTACCGGACCTCGGGCGGTGAGGAAAAGCTTCATGGGCTTGGCATCGTCGGGGGCAATTTCTCCGAAACTTTTCTTTCGTTGCTGCGCGCGCTCCCGGGCTCGCCGACTGCGCAGGTGCACGTCCCGCAGTGGCATCTCAAAGCGATAGTCCAGCACGTTGCTAAAGGTATGCACCCCTTCCACCGTGATCGATGACACATTATTGTGCACTTCCATGGCGGGAATGTATACCTTCTCGTTCGCGATGCGGATACGGTTGCTTAGGTTTCCAAACCGCAGGCGCGACAGGTGTTCTTCGTCCACAAAACGAGCCATTTCCTGAATGGGGGCAAAGTCGTTTAGTTCACCGTCTGCGATGCGGGTGTCGGCGGTGACGAGCAACGAAGGATAATCGAGACGCAGCGTGCGGTCGAAGTTCATCACCCAATCTACCTTAGCGAAAAGATTACCCTTGAGGTGCCGGGCCGTAAGAAAGTTCTGCTGAAAGTTTTCAAAGATATAAAAGAGGCTGTCAGCGTGAATGCCCTTAAAATCACTGGTCGCCCGCACTTGCACCGATTGTGCTCTTTGAGCGTTTACCGTGCCGCTTGCCGAAGCACTGCCTCCGGCGGCGTTCACCGACAAACTGCGCACGCGAGCCACCTGCCGCTCCACTTCCAGCCGACTGCGCAAGTTAGTGCCTTTGAACCGTCGGAACTTCACTCGGTCCACCCGGCAGTTAAAATTCACCGAAAAACGAGGGTTAAGATGAAACCGGTAGGGCTGCTTGGCGGTGGTGGCTTGCCACTCGCTTTGGTTAGTCAGTTCGCTACTTTCCCTGCTCTCTGGTTCGTTCATTGTTCCTGATAGTAGCTCATCCAGATCGACCAACGAAGAACGCAAATCTGCTTCTACGCTCAGCGGTTGGGTAGGGCTCAGTACGTAGGCAATAGCATTGCGAAAGAAGCCGTTGAGCTGAAAATGACTGTGACCCACGTAGCCCGAGAAATCGCTGATGCCTACGTCGTTATTCTGAAAGGTAAAGTTCCCGTTCAACCGACGGAAGGGCAGAGGATATTTAGCGAGCTGCACGTGAAAATCGCGCAAGGTGAGCGAGCCGGAGCTTCGGGTGCGTTGCCGCTGTGCCAGCCGGGTGCTGCGCATGTCGCGCAAGCGCCCTGCCAGCGTGATGTCGGCCGTGATATGCCCGCTGGCCGCCCGCAGCTCAGCCATCGGATAAAAACTCAGTAAGGATTGTACGTTGATATCGGTTTGCACCTGTGCTTCCAGATACTGGTCCCGAAAGTCACGAACGAGTAGATTGCCACGTACGCGCCTGCCGTTGAGGGTGCCCTCCACGTCTTGCAACGATAGTTCAGAGGTGGTCAGAGTTTGTTGCGCACCGTTGGTGAAGTGCCCAGTGAGGTGTAGGTGCTGTAGTTGCTTTTGGTAATCGGGATGATAGAGTGAAGCATCTTTGCACCCGAAGCGCACATTGACGTGGGGCCGGGGCAAGTAGCCGTTCACCGTACCCTCAAAGTACACCTCACCTTCGCTACGGTAGGCTAGCAGGGGCTCAACTACCGAAGTCGGTAGGAGTGACAGCAGGGTTTGTATATCAGTATTGTCGCCTCCTACGGCCAAGTTGAGATTGGTGCCGTCGGCGTGGTCCAGGTGGCCACTCACCGTAAGCCCTCCTTTTTCCAGTTGAAGTGCCGAAGGCATAATTTGCCAGTGTTGCTGTTGATGGTTGTAGCTGAGTCGGGCATCTACGAGCAAATTTTTAAGAGCAAAGTAGGTGGCGTCTTCCACCCGGATGCCTTGGCTAAACAAGTTGCCTTGTAGCCGAATGCCATACTCCGCCCCGTGCACTTCTAAGGCTGCCTCCATGCGTTGTGCCACCATCTCGGTATGGTGCTGCAACGGTTCATCCACGTAATCTACTGCAATTTGATCAAGAACAATCGTTTCCAGTCGGAACGCCAGCGGCGATCGGGGAGCATCCGCATCGGGCGAGGGCGTCGCTGAACGAAAAATTGTAAAGTTACGATGACCTTCGGCATCTACGTGTAGATACAACCGGCCCTGCCGCAGTACTACCCGATCAATGAGATACTTACCTTGCAACAGCGCCCAGACGTTGAACGAAAAGTTGACATGGGCTACTTCTATCAGTTCGGGGGCATCGGTGTGACCAGCAATTTTCACATCGTCTAAAGCCACCGACACCCGGGGGAAGCTCGACAAGAAGGCCAAAGAGACTTGCTGGGCGGATACCGGAACGGTCAGGTAGCGGTTCGCCTCCTGCACAAAACGTTGCAAAATCTGATCCTGGTAGTAATATCCCAAGCTGAGGGCACCGCTCACCACGATGATGAGCAGCCACGCGGTGTACAGTAGTAGTTTCTTAATCAAAAGCGCCATTTAGTAAGCAACGTACAGAACTTGTCAAATATGATACCCATCCCTCGGAAAGTGTTATGCATGCTAGAGGCAAAAGGTACGTCGTATTGACTGCAACAAAACTAAAAAATTATGGTTTCGATATTTGGCAAATAAGGGAAGAGTATTACATTTGCAGCACGTTTTTGCGTCATGGGTTCTTAGCTCAGTTGGTTCAGAGCACTTGGTTTACACCCAAGGGGTCATAGGTTCGAGTCCTATAGGACCCACCCGCTTTTAAGGCAATCGGTTTAGCCCGCCCGAACACTCGTTCGGGCGGGCTTTTTTGTGCTCTTACCGGTCATTGTTGGTTAACAAAAGATGATCTCTCTTTTTTTCTTACACGTCTGCTTTTTGGCCACAAACGACGTTTCAAAACACTTCTCTTCTTAGCTTTTTTGTCGCGCCCGGTACGCCCTACTTCTAGCGGCGGCACCTTGGGTTATAGCTCAAGCCATACTGTTCATGGGTCAAATTCCCGCGGTAATTTGTCAGTGGTTTTATGTTTTTGCTTTTCTTTGGCTGGTGAGCAACCAGCGGGCGGAAGCCACCTCGACGTATGCCTCATCTTCTGGAGAAAATCCTCCCTATCGAGTTACTCGAGACGAGAGCACCCAAACTGTAACTACTATTTGGGAGGAGGACTTTAATCTTCCTGAAGGCACTGATTCTGATACCGGCCCCACGGCTTGGGAAGTCGTTAACACCGCCTTAGGAACCGATGGTGACAATTACTTTGAGGTAAAAACGGATCCGGTACTAGCAACCAATCTTTTAGCCGCCAAAAACACGGATGGGGAAGTGGTTTGGCAATCCGAACCCATTACAATCACTGGCCACTCTGATGTGAAAGTATCTGCCTATATCCGCGGCGATGGTCCTCCCAACATGGATGGGTATTTACAACTATTCTACATTCTCGACGGCAATGGAATTGAAATCCCCTGGCTCAACGGACTGCAACGGGGTAGGTTCGAGGCGACTTACGCTATGGCTGATAGAATAAACGGTAGCCAACTTGAGCTAATCATCCGGGCCAGAAACACAACTGATGACGACTATTATAAGATAGACGATATTAAGGTCTATACCGAACCCAGTGAGCGGCATGCTATTCAGAACGGCAACTGGAACGACGAAAGCACGTGGTCTTACACTTCTGCCGGACCTACTTGCTCTTGCATTCCTGATTTGTTGAGCGATACACACATTGATGGACATACCGTAAGTATCACCGAGCATAGTAATACCAATAACGTAACCGTAAATGGCGGTGGAACACTTCAGTGGGCGATCAAAAACTCACGAAACCTCCGACTGTGGGGTGATGCATCCCTTAGCGTGGAACTTGGAGGGCAACTTATCAAAGGGACGGTTACTGATACTTACGTATCCTTCAACCAGTGGAACCAGCGGGAAACGCACGACGCAACCGAAACACCTGCGAATCTGGGATATCCGGGGGTTGATGCGGTCATAGTTGTGGATCAGCCCAGCGGCTTTCTGATCTCCGGACTCCAGTTCAACGCAGCAGGAAACTTCATTATTCAAGGGACCGGCAACCTAGAGACATCGCTCAACCTGAAGGTGGCCCACGAAGCCAATATTACCAATGACTTAGTGGGAAATCTGATAATTGGTGATGATCTAAGTATGGATTTTCCGGGAAGTACATTCGTCAACAACCAGGAATTGGATATTGACGATGAGCTAAGACTCAATACCAACAACATCTTTACGAACAACAAGGGGGTAGATGTAAGAACCAAATTATCTTTAAACGGAAACAGCAGTTCGTTCAATAACAATGCGAACGCTAGTCTCATGGTCGGAACGATTCTTCAAATCAACGAAGACAATAGTTTTACGAACGAAGGCGTGACCGAAACGGTGGACCTGGCGATCAACGCAATCTCTGTCGGAGGAGGAGAGGTGATAAACCGTGGGGATTTTTACGTATACAACCGTCTCGATACCTATGACAAACCGTTTACCATTCACAACTACAATATCCTGGAGGTGAAAGGTATTATTAGTTTTGCCAATCAACTGAAACTACACAATCACGAGCAGGCCAACTGGTACTTTGGGGGACAGTTTCTAGATGCTGACCTACAGCTTTTCGCCGGGTATGAGAACAATAAGGTGGGTTATAACGGAAACACCAACCAGCCGGTACTCATTCCCCGTGACGTGGATAATCCCACGCAGCCCGGAACCTACTGGCACCTTGGTTTAGGTACTACCATCAGTACCCCCGGAAATAGTGTAAAAACCCCGGCCGCAGGCACCCTGGATATCAACGGCGACTTCACCATCGAGGGTGTTCCTCTAAATGAGGTGACCCTCGATGTTTCTGCCAACAACACCAATATTAACTTGGCCGGTGACTGGTGGCGCTACGACAAAAACGCTACTTCCTTCGTAGCCGGGTCGACTACCAATAATGAAACCGTGACCTTCGACGGGGATAGCGACCAACGGCTCCGCACCTACGAAGAATTTATCAGCGTGGTGATCAACAAAACCGGACAACTGCTGATCGAAGAGGGTAGTAGCGTAGCGGGCACCGCCGCTTTTACCCAAGGAATTATTGTGGCGCAAAACGACCAGTCGTTGGTCTTCCGCCCCAATGCCCTGGCCGCCAACGCTTCGGACGCTAGCCACGTAACCGGTCCGGTGACCAAGCAAGGCAACGCTGACTTTACCTTTCCGGTGGGCGACGGAACCGATTACCGCCCCCTTAGCCTGAGCGGACTGAGCGTTGCCTCCGACTTTACGGTCGAGTACCACCGGGCCAATCCTACCACCAACGGCTACGCCCTAAGCAGCGTGAGCTCACCGCTACTAAACGTGAGCGGCTGCGAGCACTGGGAAGTAGAACGAACCGGGGCCGCCGAAGCCTTCGTCACCCTCACCTGGGACGACACCAGTTGCCCGGTTGATATCAACGACCTGGCGATGGTTCGCTGGGATGGCACCCAGTGGGTCGAGGTGCCCGGCACCATCACCGGCGATGCAAGCAGCGGCAGCATCACTTCCACCAGCCGCCTATCGGCCTTTGGTGCCTTCACCCTCACCGAAAGAAACGATGTGCCTCAAGCGGTTAAGGATAACGCCACTACCCAAGAGGGCACGTCGGTTGCGATCAACGTGCCGCAAAACGACACCGATCGCAACGGCATCGATCCCACTACGGTTACCATAATCGCCCCAATCCAGCACGGAACAGCCACCGTGGACGCAACCACCGGAACGATCACCTACTTGCCCAACGCCGACTTCGCCGGAAAAGACAGTCTGCGCTACACGATTAAGGATATTAAAGGGTTGATGTCAAACGAAGCTACGGTCGTGATCGTGGTGGGGGCCAACGAACCCGATCCGACGGGGGTGGTCAATACTGCCCCGCTGGCGCAGCCCGATGCTTTTGTAACCAACGAAGACCAAGTACTAAACGACGACTTAGCGAGTAACGATTCGGATCAAGAACAAGATGCCCTCACGTTCACCCTTGACTCGAACCAAGCCCCCGCCCACGGTGATCTGACCGTTAATCCGAACGGCACGTTCATTTATACCCCCAATATCAATTTTTTCGGCAGCGACCAGTTTGCGTACCAACTTTGCGACGATGGCAACCCGGTGCGCTGCGATACGGCCTTAGTGACCATCAGCGTGCTACCGATCAACGACGCTCCCGTAGCCGTCGACGATGCCTTCACGGTGGTAGAAAGCGATACCATCATTGCCAACGTGGCCGTTAACGATACCGATCCCGAAGGTGATCCGCTGGGCAACGTTTCTCTGCTGACGGCTCCTGCCAACGGTAGCGTGACCCTGGAGCCCAGCGGACGGTTTACCTACGAACCCGATCCTTACTACGTAGGGACCGACCAGTTCACCTACCGCATCTGCGACAATCAGAATCCGCCACTCTGCCACGAGGCAGAAGTTGTTATTGAGGTGCAGGCCGGTCTGCTCGATGTGCCCAAAGCATTCTCACCCAATCAAGATCAAATTAATGATGCCTGGATTATTCCCGGGATTCGTGCTTATCCTAACAACACAGTAACCATTTTTAATCGCTGGGGCAATGCGGTGTACCGAGCCCGCGGCTATGATAATCAAACAAAATACTGGCAAGGAAAGGCTAGCCAGGGCATAACCTTAGGAAATCAACCGCTTCCGGAAGGAACCTACTTCTACGTCATTGATTTGGGCGAAGGCCGAAAGCCGATGAGCGGGTACGTATTACTCAAACGATAGCTATGAAAATGATTCGTTTACTAAGTGTTATTCTGGGCATACTGACCGTAAGTCCGTTGTGCCACGCCCAGCAGGGGGTGATGTTCACCCAGTACATGTTCAACGGTTTAGCACTAAACCCGGCCTACGCGGGCAGCCATGACGTGATCAGCGCTACCATGATCGGCCGACAGCAGTGGCTGGGCATCGACGGCGCTCCCAGCACCCAAACCCTTTCGGTGCACTCGCCCATTAAAAACGAACGAATAGGGCTGGGGATGCTGCTGCTGCGCGATAAGATCGGGATCACCGACCAGCTCAACGCCACGGTGGCCTACGCGTATCGCATTGAAATGGACCACGGAAAATTAGCGATGGGACTACAGGGAGGCATCAGCAACTATCGAGCTGACTATAATAAACTGGAAATAGGCGGGGACCCGGCGCTGACTCGCGGGGTGGTGAGCGCCTGGCAGCCCAACTTTGGCGCCGGGTTGTACTACTACAACGATCGCTTCTACGCGGGCCTGTCGGTGCCCCAACTGCTCGAGCGGGTTTACGACTCGTACGAATCCACCGCTGCTGAGGAGCGGGGGTTGGTGCGCCACTATTTCTTGAACACCGGCTACGTGTTTGACCTAAACGATGATCTAAAGCTCAAACCGAACATGCTCGTCAAGATGGTGGAGGGAGCTCCCGTGCAAGTAGACCTCAATACTAACTTACTGATCATGGAGGTGCTATGGGTAGGCTTGTCGTGGCGCTCGTTCGACTCAATAGACGGACTGTTGCAGTTGCAACTAACCGACCGACTGCAACTGGGCTACTCATACGATTTTGCCACGACCAAAGAGATTCAGAGTGTGGACGGAGGATCGCACGAGCTTTCGCTCAATTACCGCTTCACCATCGGCCACAAAAAATCTGTTTCCCCACGCTACTTCTAGGACCACCAGCATGAAAAAAGGTATCACTATTCTTTTATTAGTCATCGTTGCCTTGTCCGCCCGCGCACAAGTCAAAACGATTACCACCTACCTGGGGAGCCCTACCAAGCGGGCCGATCACTTATACCAGAGTGAGTACTATCAAGAAGCTATTGAGCTGTACCAACGGGCGCTAACCAAACATCCGAAAGAAGTGCGCCTGAAACTTCAGATCGCCGAGTGCTACCGCAAGCTTAACAACCCCGAGCAGGCC
Organism: uncultured Cytophagales bacterium; assembly: GCA_963761785.1. Taxonomy (GTDB): domain Bacteria; phylum Bacteroidota; class Bacteroidia; order Cytophagales; family Cyclobacteriaceae; genus Tunicatimonas. The sequence goes on along the minus strand of CAVXII010000004.1, from coordinate 793,992 downwards.
GCCCAGTGGTACAGCCAAGTCATCTACAACGAAATGGTGGTTACCCCCGAACACCAGTTTCACTACGCCCAGGCCCTGATGAGCACCGGTCGGGTGCGGCAGGCCGAAATGTGGTACGCTAAGTATTACCAGAATGACACCACCAACGAGCAGGCCCGACACAAACTGCGTAGCATTAGTCAACGGGCCACCTTTTATCGCGATAGCCTATTGTACGATGTGCAACCCTTGCGAATTAATTCTCCGGTGACGGACTTCGCTCCCACTTGGTACCAAAATGGACTCGTGTTTATTTCAGCGCGCGACACCAAGCTTCCTATTAAGCAAGTGTTTAGGTGGAACGAAACGCCATATCTGGAAATGTTTTTCACCAAGGTTGACTCCGGTGGGAATGCCAACCGACCCAGGCTGTTTGGCATGGGCTTAAACTCGGTGTATCACGAAGGCCCTGCCGTGTTCTACGACAGTAGTACCCAGGCGATTTTTACCCGCAACATCAACCAAAAGAAAAGGAGAAAAGGGAAAAAAGATACCCGAACCCTAGGCCTTTTCACTGCCCATCAGAATGGTTTGGGCTGGTCGCAACCTGCACCTCTGGCACTGAACAATCCGGAGTATTCCATAGGCCACCCCGCAGTATCGGAAGACGGGAAGACGCTCTATTTCGTATCGGATATGCCCGGCGGACTAGGAGGTACTGACCTGTACGTGAGTCGCCAGGAAAACGGAACGTGGAGTGAACCCGAAAACCTGGGGCGACCTATCAATACCGAAGGCAACGAAATGTTTCCCTTCCTCTACCAAAATCAGACGCTTTACTTTTCGTCCGACGGGCACCGGGGGCTGGGAGGACTTGATCTGTATAAGTGCGAAGTGGGCGGTAGCGTAGTAGATAATATCGGTTACCCGGTTAATAGTCCTTATGATGATTTCAGCTTAGTGCTGAACGAAGAAGGGAGGCAAGGCTTCTTTGCTTCCAACCGCGGTGGGCAGGCGGGTAATGACGATTTGTACCGGGTAGACATCAACCTAAAAACCCTTGAATTGGTGGTGGTGGACAAGAAAACGCAGGAGCCGCTGTCGGATGCCGAAGTGATCTTAATCGGCAACGGAATGCTCGAAGCCGTTGCCCTCACCAATAGCGCCGGACTGGTACGGATGGATATAAATCCCTACTTCTCTCATTTAATTGATGTCGAAAGAGAAGCTTATCAGGGCAACGCCATAATCTTAGACTCAGCCGCCCTGCTTAACCAAGCCGACGGATATCAACTGGTGATCCCGCTGCGGCGCGAAACGGGAACCATCGATCTCACAGCCCGACTGTATAACAAACTCACCAACGAGACGCTTGCTAATACCCTGGTGCATTTGGTTAACATTGCCACCGGAGACACCATCAGTCAGGTGACCAACGAGTCGGGTGAGATTCAGGCAAAAGTAGACGACATTTCTTCCTATCAGTTGAGCGGAGAAATTGAGGAGTCTCCCTGGCAGTATCCCATCATTGAAGCGAGCGCGCTAAACGCCCAGGGCAAGAACCAGATTAGCATACCCATCAATCTGCACGCCAACACCAGTCCCCTGCGGGTGGTGGTGCTGGATGCTGACACCGAGCAGCCCGTGGAGTGGGCCACCGTCCGACTCATTGAAGACGGACTGCAACGCGCGCTCCTACGCACTAATCACAAAGGAACGGCGCTGTTTGATGCCGACCCCAGTAGAAGCTACCTGATTAGCGTTGAGCCGCTGCTGCACTACGATGACGTGGCCATTGTGATGGCAGATGAATTTGAGCCGGGCGTTGAGCATCAGGTCGAGCTACGTGTTAAGCTGGCCGAAGGCGTGGTCACCATCGAGGCCCAACTCTACGATAGTCTCACCAAAGTCCCGCTGGCCAACACCCTGGTGAGCGTCAAGAACGAAGTGACGGGTAAAGCAACCACCGTGTTCTCAGACGAGCAGGGAACCATTCGCATGAAGGTAGAACGCGGAGCAACATATCGGGTGGTGGGCCAGGCCGAGGCTAAAAAAGAATCAGGCGGCACCCTGGTAAGTATCCCGAAAGAGGAATCTGCTGAGATGCTTGATCGGAAAATATCGGTTTATCAACCGCAAACCTACAATGGTCTGCTGGCAGAAGCCGACCAAGGAACCTCTAAAGCTCGGTCAGAGACAACCGCCAGAGAAGACTCGGTCAGTGAAGCAGACCTTGAAAACGCGACTTTTGTGATGATAAACAGCCATCCGGAGCACAATGAGAACAACCAACGCTGGGTTGAACTGGATGACAGTATATACCAACTGCTAAATGAAGACGGTGACTGGTACTTGCAGGATGAGAAGAAGAAGAAACTGCCGAGCAATGGTGATTTGCTAACGCAAGATGGTTGGGCCTCTCCGGGTAGCAAACGAGTTACCATTGAGAACGTCTATTTTGCTTTTGACAAATACGTAGTTAGCGCGACTGCAGCGGCTGAACTAGACAAGATTGTGGCACTGATGCAGCGTCAATCTACGTTGAAGCTAGAGGCCAGCACGCATACTGATATCCGAGGCTCTAAGATATACAACCGAATCCTGTCGCAAAAACGCGCGCAGGCCGTGCTAGCTTACTTGGTGAAGCAGGGCATAGCCGAAGAAAGAATCTACTTGAATTTCTACGGGGAAGACCGTCCGCTGCAGTCCTGTGAGAAGAATGGCTGTACCGAAGAAATCCATCGCATGAATAGACGTGCTGAATTCCTAATCAACTTTATTTAACTATTATAATTTATATTTGAACAATTAGATAATAATTACGTTATTTGTACCGTTAGATGTTCCACATTAAATACTTAGGAATTATGGTTGGATTCGCCCTTTTTGTGTTTTTTGTCTGGTTAGGTATGGTTCCCACAAAAAAGTGAACTAGCGCTTCGGTATTACCTTAATGTTACCAAAAGCCCGGTCATTGTTAACCTTCTGTTATCAATGGCTTTCTCATAGCCCCAATATAGTAAGCCTACTATATTGGGGCTTTTTGTATGTTTACCTATCCCAACCAAATCATGAAAAATCGCGGTATGCTCTCTTTGTTTATTGTATTTTCAATGGTCGCCAGCAGCGGCTGTCAGGAGTTACTGGATGAAATTGCCAAACACCGTGGGGGCAACACCCCTCCCGAAAATCCGGCAAACTTCCGAGAGGTAGGCCAGATTGCCCTAGGAACCGAAGGAGCGGCCGAAATCACCGCCTACGACCCGTACACTGAGAAGCTCTTTGTAGTGAGCAATGATAGCGATTCGCGCGTTGATGTGGTTGATCTGCACGATCCGGCCAACCCTACGCTCTTGGAGGCCATTGATATCACTCCCTACGGCGGCGGTGCCAACAGCGTGGCGGTGAGCGAAGGTCTGTTGGCCGTGGCGGTGGAAGCCGACCCCGCCCAGCACCCAGGTCTGGTGGTGTTCTTCAGCACCGATAACCTGCACGAAGTGCGGCAGGTAATCGTAGGCGCTTTGCCCGACATGGTCATCTTCAGTCCCGACGGAAAATACGTGCTGTCTGCCAACGAGGGCGAACCCTCAGACGAATATGACGCGGACCCGCCGGGCACGGTTTCGATCATTGACTTAGATCACGATTTTGCGGTGACTACCCTGGATTTTAGCGCTTTTGCGGGCCAGCAAGCCGCGCTCGCGGCGAATGGACTGCGCGTGTTTGGCCCGGAGGCGAGCTTGGCACAAGATTTAGAACCGGAATACATTGCCGTTTCCGACGATTCAAAATACGCTTGGGTATCGCTGCAGGAAAACAACGGAATAGCCCGCCTTGATCTAACGAGTAAAACCATCGCGGAAATTTTTCCACTGGGTTTCAAAGACTATAGCTTGTCCGAGAATGCCATTGACGTGAGCGACCGCGATGATCAGATTCAACGCAATCCCTGGCCGGTGTTCGGCATGTACCAACCCGACGCCATCGCGGCCTATGAGGTGGGCGGAGTGACGTACGTGGTGACCGCCAACGAGGGCGACGCCCGCGACTACGACGGCTTTTCGGAAGAAGAGCGCGTAAAAGACCTGACGCTCGACGCCGACGCATTTCCCGATGCCGAAACCTTGCAGCAAGAAGACCAGCTGGGGCGCTTAGAAATAACCACCACGCTGGGCGATACCGACGGAGACGGTGACTACGAAGCACTGTACTCCTACGGAGCGCGCTCGTTCAGCATCTGGGACGGAGCTACCGGGGAGCAAGTCTACGACAGTGGCAACGAACTGGAGCAGGAGGTAATTGCTGCCGGACGCTACGACGACGGGCGCAGCGATGCCAAGGGGGTAGAGCCCGAAGGGGTGGTTTTGGGTCAGGTGGGCGAACAAACGATTGCCTTTATTGGCCTGGAGCGGGCAGACGCCGTGGCGGTCTACGACGTGACCAATCCGTACGCACCGCAATTCTTGCAATTGTTAGTGAGCGGCGATGCCCCCGAAGGCTTAGTGTTCGTCTCGGCGGACGACAGTCCCAACGAAAAAAGCCTGTTCATTGTCAGTTCTGAGGGCGACGGCGTAGTAAAGTTGTTTCAGCCCTGATTCCAACCTTTTCCCACGAGATGAAACGGCCCCTGATCGTACTTTTGTGTTTCACCGCTACCCTGTGCTGGGGGCGGGAACGGAAAAACTCAGTTTCGGCTCCACTGTAGGGGCGGGGTCACGGATTTTAGCTCAACAGAGGCTGATTTTGATCGAAAAGAAATGGCAAGTATAATTTAATAAAAGCTTTATGAAGTAGGACAAAGCGTTAAATTTGGTCTTAGTCTACCATGCATCTATTTTTAGGTAGCTCAACGCGCTCGATGAAAAGGCTTCTAAAAAATTTCGTAGAAAAACAGCTACGGTACAGTTCACTATTTTACAAGAGGCTGAAAGCTGTCCAGGAACTAGAAAAAGCCAGTACCAGCAGCATAGAAGCGTGGCGAGAAGAGAAATTGCTGCTGCTCATTCGAAAAGCCTATCAGCAATCCCCCTTACAAATCGCTTTGCGACCGGCACGGAGTCAACATCAATTAAGAAAATCGATGGGAGAACATACTCCTTTCGCACTCAACTACGTGGTCGAGGATCAAATTATCAAATCTGACAGCGGCAAGTTTAAACTCATCGTCAACCATATGAACCCCACAGGAGGTCGGTTCATGCTTGAGCGCGTCTAAATTGACCTAAAAGGGTAGTCCATTCACCCCACCTTTTCTCCCGTTCACCCCGAAATTCCAGCCGGACGTAGGCCACGATGCTATGTTTGTAGCATCCGAAACCTAAACAAGAACCGGCTATGAAAACTTTATCATCTTTTCTTCTAATCATCTTCTGTCTGGCAACGGCCCAGGCCCAGCAACGCACCCAAACCGTGCGCGGCCGCATTGTGGATACCCAATCGGAATTTCCGCTGACGGGCGTCAACGTGATCGTGCTGGGCACCGACCTGCTGATTGGCACCGCCAGTGATCTGGAAGGCTACTTCAAACTGACCGGCGTGCCCATCGGACGCCAAACCCTGCAAGTGACATTCTTGGGCTATGGCGAACGCACCATTCCCAACGTGATGGTGACCACCGGTAAGGAAGTGGTGCTCAACCTCTCGCTGGAAGAAAAGGTATTGGTGACCGACGAGGTGGTCGTCACCGCTGATGCCGAAAAAACGGCGACCAACAACGAACTCACCACCGTCAGTTCGCGCTCGTTCAACCTGGAAGAAACCGGACGCTACGCTGGAAGTCTGAATGATCCGGCTCGAATGGCCGCTAACTTTGCCGGAGTAGCCTCCAACAATGATGACCGAAATGATATTGTGATTCGGGGTAACTCGCCCAGTGGCGTACTATGGCGACTCGATGGTATCAACATCCCCAACCCGAGTCATTATGGTGCGCTGGGAGCGTCTGGTGGTCCGGTAAGTATGCTCAACTATAATGTATTAGACAAGTCAGACTTTTTAACCGGGGCCTTTCCCGCCGAATACGGCAATGCCACTGCCGGGGTGTTTGATCTACAACTGCGCAATGGCAACAGCGAGAAACGAGAGCATCTGGCTCAAGTTGGGTTCAACGGTTTTGAGTTGGGTACCGAAGGCCCCTTCAGTAAAAACTCGCGCGCCTCGTACATAGTCAATTATCGTTACTCTACCTTCGGGCTACTAAGCAACTTAGGAGTTGACGGTGGCACTGGTTCGGCAATACCTCAGTACCAGGATTTAACCTTTAAGGTGAACGTACCCACCAAAAAGGCGGGGCGCTTCACGCTCTTCGGTATTGGCGGGATGAGTAGTATTGAATTTTTGGGCAGCGAGGAGAATGTGGAGGAGCTGGACGGAAATCTATTCAGCGACGAAAACCAAGACCTTTATCCTGAATTCTCTACCGGCATAGTAGGCCTGTCTCACCTTTACTACTTCAACAGCACGACCCATTACAAACTGTCGCTCGCTGCCTCGCGACAGACCGATAGCTTTCGAGTTGACTCGGTTGACACGGAAGATCGTAGCGTGATTATCCCTAGCCAGGATGGTAACATTGGGAACAACAAATACTCAGCCCACCTGATGGTGAATAAAAAGTTTAACGCCCGCAACACGGTGAGTGTAGGAACCATTCTTGATCTGTATGATTTTGACATACAAAACCGACGCTTGGTACCTGGTGATGAGCAAGTTATCCGCGACAGCGAAGGGCAAAGTTTGCTCACTCAAATTTACGCCCAGTGGCAGCATCGTTTCAACGACCGCCTTACCCTCAATACCGGACTCAATTACCAACACTTTGAGGTAAGCGATAGCCGTTCGCTGGGCCCCCGGGTTGGCCTGTCGTACGAACTGAACGACCGCCAGACTTTTGGGCTTGGCTATGGCTACCACAGCCAAATACAACCGGTAGAAGTATACTTTACCCAAAGCGAGTTATCCGACGGTTCGGTGGTGCTATCTAACCAGAACCTTGGTTTTGTAAATAGCCAGCATCTGGTGTTATCCTACGATCACTCACTGAGCCGGAATCTACGGATGAAGGTGGAAGCTTACTACCAAAACATCACCGATGCCGCCGTAGAAAGGACTTCCAGTTCGTTTTCGCTGCTCAACGCCGGAGCCGACTTTGGGATACCCGACGAAGATTTTTTGGTGAACGAGGGCGCCGGGCGCAATCTGGGGGTAGAGCTCACCTTAGAGCGCTTTTTTAGTAAGGGCTACTACTTTTTGTGGACTACCTCGTTGTTTGATGCTCAGTACGAGGGCAGCGACGGTATAGAACGGAGTACGGCTTTTGACGGTGGCTACGTAGTGAACCTGCTGGGCGGACGTGAATTCAAAATTGGTCGTAAGAATAACACACTCAACATCGACCTTAAATTTACGGCCTCGGGCGGCAACCGCATTACCCCCATAGACTTTGAGCGTTCGGCGGAGCTAGGTTACGAGGTACAGCAAGATAACCTAGCGTATTCGGAAGCCATTGACGACTATCTTCGCGCTGACTTAAAAGTCTCCTACCGCATCAACGCGAAGCGAGCAACGTACGAGTTTGGGGTTGACTTCCGCAACGTGACCAACAACGTGAATGAATTTAGTCGCACGTACAACGCCCGCACCAACACCATACAGACCCAGAATCAGATTGGCTTCAACCCAATCCCCCAATTCCGGGTAACCTTTTGATGATACTTTAAAGCAAGGACATGAAAATCTGGCAGTACACTGGTCTGTTCCTCGTAACGATCGGAATCATTCATACACTGTTTGCAGTAGTCGTATTTTGGCCCTTCGTAACGGGCATGGTCCGGGACGGAATCATCGGTTCTGTCTCGGACGAGCCGCAGTCTCAATTCGCTGTTCGCTGGTTTATGCTTTCTGGATACTTCTGGGTGGTAACCGGACTGTTGTGTCACTGGGTTATTCAGCAAACCAACACTCCGCTACCGCTCTTTTTTGGTATACTTACCTTAATATTCGGATTGGTAGCGGGAGCTTTTCAACCCCTCAGTGGCACCTTGGGTGTTCATTCCTCTGGGGCTGTTCATCGTGTATTCAGCTAGGAAAGTCAAATCTACTGTGAACTCTTCTCCAATTTAAACACAATAGATAATTTCCAGGATATGACTTATACAGCGAAACTTATCAGTGGTATTATTTTGATCACGGTTCCCACCATCCAGTACGGCGGCTACTTTCTGCTACAGGTACTTTCGGGGTTGGAATGGGGCGTGCTTACCACGTTTCAGAAGGTTATGTTTCGGGCCGGGCACGCCCACGCCGTGGTGCTGGTAATCCTGGCACTGATAGCCCAGGTATTCATCGACCACGCCGCGCTGTCGCTAGGATGGACATGGGTGGCTCGGATTGGCTTTCCGCTGGCCGCAGTATTCATGAGCGGCGGTTTCTTTGCTGCCGCCATTGGCCATAACGTGACCCAGCCGACCAGGTTAATCGGAATTCTTTACGCTGGAGTGGTCGTGCTGGCGGTTTCGGTGATCGTATTGGGCGCAGGCCTGATCAGGAGCGGAATGATGTCACCCAATCAGTAACTGCTTGGCCCGGATTGGTGAGAAGTCCGACCGCCAATTCTGTGCCGCCCCAGTAGTACAATTTATTTTTAGAAAAAGTAATCGCCGAAAAATTATTAAAACACCAGATCATGAAAGACTTGACCACTTTGCAAAAAATACTGCTTCTTCTAACCCTACTGGCCATTGGTTTAAGTAGTTCGGCTAGGGCACAAAACGCACTTGCTCAGAAACGACAATTAGAAGTGAATACAGGCTGGGTTCGTCCGGTGCTGCAGGGGGGCAGTGAACTGATGCGTTCGGAACGCCTGCGCGATCAGGGATTGAGTTACTTTGCCGATACCGAGGGAGAGCGACGTGCCGTCGGTGACTATTCGGCACCCATTGGTATCAGTTTCGGGATAGCTTATTATACTCCCGTAAAGTGGGCAAAGGGACTTATGCTGGGGGCGGCCGTGCGCAACACACAAGCGGGTACCCAACCCACCCGAGGGGGCTACGAAGAAGGGTATTTCTTTAACTTCCTGACTGCCGGACTTGCTGCCAAACTGTACCCACTGGAGAACCGGAACGTGTTTGTAAAGGCTGACGTAGGCCTCGGGGCGGTGTTTACTAAAAACCGATTCCTGAACCAGATTAACGAACAGCGCTTTCTGCATCAGTTTGGTATTGGGAGCGGCGGCAGCTTGGGAATAGGGTATGCCTTTACTCCTTTCAAGAATAAAAGTACCGCGCTAGAACTACAGGCGACCTACCAGCAACTAAGCACGCGGGTAGAAGTAGATGGGATTGGCAATGATCAGTGGCGCTTCGGAGCGCTCCACCTGGGTGGCAGTATCAGCTTTTAATAATTTATTGCTACCTTACTATTATGAAGATGCTATTTCCTACCGAACGTCGCCTCCGCTTAGTCGGGATTCCATTGGTTAGCCTTGCGTTCATGCTTATCTACAAAGAAGAGCCCTTTGGCTCACCACTGATATTCTTAGAAAACTTCCTTCCTTCGTTTGTCTTTACCTTTACGCTGTGGGAGGGCAACCGGGCAATTGTTGGCCAGATGCGGAAGCGGTACCCGCACAACGAGCAAACCGCCCGGCGCTTGGTGCTTCAGGCGTTTATTGCGGTGATATTCACCACAGGGTCTTCGCTGTCGATCTATTACTTGTTTGAGCTGTTTGGGGTGGTCATCTGTGACTCACCCAACGAGAAAATCGTTGGTTCTTTCATCAATTTGGTTCCTACACTGTTTATTCTTTCTATCTACGAAGGTGCCTACTTCTTTGAGGAGTGGAAGCAGAACTTCCAGCGCTCCGAAGCCCTGGCCAAAGAGAATATCCGCTCGCAGTTCGAGGCGCTGAAGAGCCAGCTCGACCCGCACTTTCTGTTTAACAGCCTCAATACGCTGGCAGCGCTGATCGACGACGAGAACGAACCCGCTCAGACTTACCTGGAGCAACTCTCGGACGTGTACCGCTACGTACTGGTGAGTCAGCAGAAAGAAACCGTCCCCCTGCACGAAGAACTGGCCTTTGTAGATTCGTACGTTTCGCTGAACAAAACGCGCTTTCGCGATAACCTCATCGTGCTGAACGAACTTCCTGAGGAGTCCATGCCTCGGCCGGTGCCTCCATTAAGTATTCAGATTCTGGTAGAGAATGCCATCAAGCACAATGTGGTGTCGCGCGACAAGCCACTCACCCTGCGCTTGTCGGTGGATGCGTACGGCTACATCACCGTGGAAAACAACGTACAAAAGAAAAATATCTTGGAAAAATTGACCAAAACCGGCCTACAAAATATGATCAATCGCTACGCCCTGCTGACCACCAAGAAGGTGGAAATCTTACAGACGGCTGACGTATTTTCCGTTAAGGTTCCGCCCCTGGCCTCATGAACGTTATCATCATTGAAGACGAATATCCCGCCGCCGAGCGGCTAACCAAACTGCTGGAACGGGCCGACCCACAGGTGCGCGTGGTGGCTACGCTAGATAGCGTGGCGAGCGCGGTGCCGTGGCTCCAAACTCATCCCGCCCCGGACCTGATCATGTCCGATATCCAATTGTCCGACGGGCTTAGCTTCGAGATTTACGAACGGGTACTCATCAAGAGTCCGATCATTTTTACCACCTCCTACGACGAGTACGCCATCCGGGCCTTTCGGCACAAGAGCATCGACTACCTGCTCAAGCCGATCAAGTTTGAAGAGTTGCAACGGTCCATCGAGAAGTACCGCGACCTCCACCGAGCGCCTTCGGATGCCAATCCCGCCGCCCAGCTCGAGAAACTGCTCGACACCTTGTCGCACACGGGCCGCACGCACAAGAAGCGATTTCTGGTGAAAAAGGGCGAACAACTCATCCCGGTAGCGGATGAGGATACGGCTTATTTCTATACGGAAAACGAACTGGTGTACCTCATCACTCACACCGGCAAGAAATACATCCTCGATTACACCCTGGAACAACTCTTAACCTTGCTGGACCCCGCCCATTTCTTCCGCATCAATCGGCAGTTTATCGTGAGCCTGGCCGCAGTGCAACAAATCCATACCTACTTTAGCAGTCGCCTCAAGTTGCAACTGAAACCCGGAGCCGATGCGGAAGTGCTGGTAAGCAAGGGGCAGGTGAGGCATTTTAAAGCCTGGCTGGAGGGCTTGGTTGTGGATGAATAGCACTTTTAGCAGTAGTTTACACTTCTGATTCCACGCTTAAAATCTGATACCCAGATCACGCTTGCCGTCCTTCTAAGAAGACTATAACTCTTTCCCTTTTTTTATGAGGTGGCCTGCTCGCCCTTTGCGGAAAACATTGCGAGACGGCGATTTTTTATTCTTCCTTTTGGCGCGCTGTTCTTCTACAGGTAACCGCAAAAAGTCTTGGCAATCAGTAGAACAACAACCACTATAGTCTGCTGCGCAACTAGGGCATTGTATAAATAGCAGGTGACAGGCTTCGTTGGGGCAGTTGGTGTGCGTATCGCAGGGCTTGCCGCACTGATGGCACTGACTGATCACCTCGTCAGAGACGCGCTCCCCCAAACGCTCATCAAATACGAAGTTCTTGCCCCGGAACTTATTCTTCAATCCTTTTGGCGCACTTCGTGCGCGTATTTGATGATCCCTCCTTCTAACTGGTACACTTTCTTAAAGCCCTGATGCTTTAGGTACGCACTAGCTTTCTCACAACGAATGCCTCCGGTGCAGTACATAACAACGGGTTGATCGCGCTTATTCTTAAGCAGATCCACCACCACCGGCAGGGAGTCGCGAAAGGTGTCTACGTCTGGCAGAACAGCGTTTTCAAAGTGGCCGACTTCACTTTCGTAGTGGTTTCGCATATCGACCACCAGCGTTTCGGGCTGGTCGGTGATCGCATTAAACGCTTCGGCGTTGAGATGCTCACCGCGCTTGGTCACATTGAACCCGTGGTCATTTAAACCATCAGCTACAATCTTTTCCTTGACCTGAATTTTTAGCTTGAAGAATGATTTACCGTTGTCTTCTACCGCTATATTGAGGCGTGTTTCCTTCAAAAAAGTAACGTCGCGGAGTTTCTGGGTGAAGGTAGCGAAGTGACCGTCCGGTACGCTAATTTGAGCGTTGATACCTTCGTGCGCTACGTAAGCTCGGCCCAGCACCCCCATATTGTTCCACTGCTGGTATAAATAGTCCCGAAAGAACGAAGGATTGGTAACGTGCGCGTACTGATAAAACGATAGTGTGGTGCGCGATTCAGTACTGTTCTGAAGTTGGCGCTTCAGAATTTTTCCATCAACATTATTGTGCAAATTCATACTAGAAAACTAAGTAACTGCCCAAAGTTACGGGTAAACCGACCTCTTTTGCAAAATCAGGTGGTCCGCTACCTCCTCACGGACCGATTTGTTCCTCCATACTTCGAAAGAAAGCGTCATTCAAAGTACGCCCTTCCGCTTCAAGGAGCCCAGTTTCAACCCGAATTCCCGCTTCCCGCAAACACGCTATACCTCGTCCGTCTACCAATGGATTAGGATCGCGATTGCTAATCACCACCCGGCCCACCCGGTGCTCCACCAGTAGATCAGCGCAGGGCGGGGTTTTTCCGTAGTGCGAACAGGGCTCCAGCGTAACGTACACGGTGCTACCTAGCAGTTGGTAAGTATCCTTGAGATGGCTTACCGCATTTCGTTCGGCATGAGCTTCTCCGTAGCGCTGATGCCAACCTTCCGCGATAATCTGCTCATCCTGCACAATCACGCACCCCACCATTGGGTTCGGGGCAACCAATTCTCGGCCTCGGGCTGCCAGTTCCAGGGCTCGGCGCATAAAACGTCTGTCTTGCAATGTAAACGTGCTCATAGTCAATGAACACGGAAGTGATCTTAAAAAGTTGAGCGTCTTTTAGCGAATTTCTTTTTCCGAGGTGGGCTTTCGGGGCACTGGATCATAGCCGTGGGTTCCCCAGGGATGACATCGGGCGAGGCGCTTTACGCCCAGCCAAACGCCCCGAACCGACCCCCATTCTTCAATAGCCAGCAAGGTGTATTGTGAACAGGTAGGCGTGTGCCGACAGTGCGGCCCCAGCATTGGAGAAATACCGTACTGATAGATTTTGATCAGCGATTTGAACAATACTTTGGTTAGGGAAAAGACAGGCTTCATGCACAATTACGTTAGTTCTTGATACAGACGACTGGCCTGCACGCTATCGAGATGGTACTTGGTGCTTTGGTACGAAACGTGTTCTCCGCGAATGTCCTGAAAATAAATCTGACAGACTTCCACGTCCGGATACACCCGCACAGGTTGGACCACGGCGATTTCCAGCGTCCAGCACCCTGATGAGCCAATGTTGCCTAGCCCGGCGGTGAGATGCACCACAATGCCCAAGCGACCGATAGAGGAGCGCCCCTCGAGCATGGGTACGTAGTGCTCGGTGCGAATGCTTTCTACCGTACGGCCCAGGTAAAGCGTGCCCGGTTCCAACACCAAACCTTCGGAGGGGATAGTCATTCGTCGGGTGGGATTGTCGCGTTTCATGTCTAGCACTGGGTCTTGATAGACAAGTAGCTCGGGATGAAGGCGCAAGTTATAGCTGTTGGGATTGAGTTGTTCGGGACGAAAGGGGGCAATAAATATTTCTTTATCGATCAGATTGCTGATTTCTATACCGGATAATATCATCTTTTTTTGCGAAAAAGTACGGTGCAGTGAAGCACAATGCAAAGGATTGTTCTGCCGTATCTATTCTACGTAATATTTTGTCAAATATTACGAAAGGGTGTAGGTGGTTTCTCCCGACTTCTCATCCTTCAACTGCACTCCCATGGCGGCTAGTTGATCGCGAATCTGATCAGAGGTAGCAAAATCCTTCTTCTCCCGCGCTAGTCGCCGGGTGTTGATGAGCAGACGGACCAGCGAATCAGTTAGTTGGGAGTCATCCTTTTTTTCAGAGGCTAGTCCTAGCACATCATCCACAAACAGCCCGAACGTTTCTTTAAGATACCCGAAGGTATCAGTGGTAACAAACAACTGTTTTTGGTGCAGAGCGTTGATTTTGGCGCTCATCTCAAAAAGTGCAGCGATGGTTTGGGGAGTGCCAAAGTCATCGCTCATCTGTCGGTAGCAGGCTTCGCCCAGGGTATAGATCTGGTTATCGAATGTTTCGTCTACAGGACCGGACTGATGCTCAAGTTCGGAAAGCAATTGGCGGGCGTTTAGGAGCCGCTTAAGCCCTTTTTCGGCAGCTTGCAAGGCTTCGTTCGAAAAATCTAGCGGACTACGGTAGTGGGCTTGTAGCATAAAGAAGCGCACTGTCATTGGACTATACGCCTGCTCTAACCGTTCGTGCTTGCCGCTGAAGGTTTCTTCCAGGGTAATGAAGTTATTGAGCGATTTACTCATCTTCTGGCCATCGATGGTTATCAGATTGTTATGCATCCAGTAGCGAGCGGGGTGCGCATGAAAGGCGGCTTGGTTTTGCGCGATCTCAGCTTCGTGGTGGGGAAACTGAAGCTCTAGCCCCCCCCCGTGGATATCAAAGGTTTCTCCCAGGTACTTGGTGCTCATGGCGGTGCACTCCAGGTGCCATCCGGGAAAGCCTTCGCCCCAGGGAGAGGACCAGCGCATGATATGTTGCGGATATGCTTTCTTCCACAAGGCAAAGTCGTGCGGACCGCGCTTCTCGTTCTGTCCCTCCGTGTCACGCGTTCCCACCCGCAGGTCGTCCAGCACTTTGCCCGATAGTTGACCGTAGCGATTATCTTGGGTATACTTATTCAGATCGAAATACACCGAACCGTTCACCTCATACCCCAAGCCGCTACCAACAATGCGCTTGATGACTTCAATTTGCTCTAGGATATGGCCGCTAGCCACGGGTTCGATGCTCGGGGGGAGAGTGTTGAGCATTTGCAGCGCCTGACGATAATGATAGGTGTAGCGCTGCACCACTTCCATGGGTTCAATCTGCTCTAGCCGGGCTTTTTTGACAATTTTATCCTCACCATCATCAGCCACTTCGTCTTCCAGATGGCCCACATCGGTGATGTTGCGCACGTAGCGCACGCGGTACCCTAACGTACGTAGGTAACGAAATACCGTGTCATACACCACCGCCGAACGGGCGTGTCCCAAGTGAGGCTCGCCATACATGGTGGGACCACACACATATAATCCCACCAAGGGCGGAGCCAAGGCTTCAAAAACCTCTTTTCAACGCGTAAAGCTGTTAAAAATAGTAACCGGAAATGTATCGAAGTGGGGTGAGGCTGAATTCATGCGGAGTGAGCGTGAGTTTGCGCTGGGCTAGCGCGGTTTTAATTGGTGTAATCGTTTACCATCGGTGCGCCGGTAGAAACACGAAGCGCGGGAACGACCAGACGCATCTTTGGTATGACAAACGCCTTCGCCTAGCACTTCTACCCGGAACACCAGGGCATCCTGGTCGCAGTCCACCCAAACATCGTGCAATCGTAAGTAGTCGCCCGAAGTTTCCCCCTTGGTCCAAAGGGTGTTGCGCGAAGTGCTCCAGAAAGTAGCTACTCGTTTCTGCAACGACTGCTGAAATGCCAGCTCATTCACGTAACCAAGCATCAATATGTGGTTGGAGCGGTGATCTTGCACCACCACGGGTAGCAAACCACCCCGTTTTTCGAACTGTAAGCGGAGAGCGTTAGTTTCTTCTATGCGGTCGTTGTCTATCATAAAGGCACGGCAAGTTACGTTTTTTTAGTATATTATTGTAGCTGCTATCAACCAGTAAACGTTTATATCCGGTTGAGCGGATACCAAAACAAACATAGACTTTCAGCATTGTAATTGGATGAATAACTACTTTAAAGCGCTAATTATACTTATTGCACTCGGGTTTTCATTTAGCACCGCTTGGGCGCAAGAAGTGCAGGAAGAAGTATCGGTGATGAACGGTGAAGATTTACGAGAAATGGATAGGGGAGTAGAACTAATGAATCAGGGCGCGTTTGTTCAGGCCAACAGTCTTTTTATGCGTGTGTTAGCCAACGTGTCTGTGGTGCCCGCTGATCTGTGCTTCTACTTCGGCAAAAACTCCTACCATCTTCAAAAGTACCAACAGAGCAAAGACTGGCTAACCAAGTATATAGAGCTAAAAGGTACTGCCGGACGGTTCTTCGATCAGGCCACCGAATATTTAAAGCTCGCCCAAGCTGACGACGAAGCAGTGGTTGAGGAAACTTCTGCAGTAGCTGAAGCGCCTACCAAACCCAAAGCGGTTGCCATTGACTGTCGTGAGGTTCCCTACGTGCGTTGTCCGGTATGTGACGGACGGGGAGTGATTATAAAGCCAGGCAAGCTTGGGACTTTGACGTACCAAACCTGCCCTTATAGCGACAATAGCGGACGCATGGCTTGTTCTGATTATGAAAAGTACTTACGGGGTGAGCTTAGTATCTCTGAAGCTAGCAAATAGATTTATTTGGTATATTTTCCCTGGTATTTTCTGGTTTTGGGGATCGTCTTCTCAATGTTCCGGATACGAGTTTCAGGAGCAGGGTGAGTAGAAAGAAACTCCGGGGGGCGAGAGCCCCCTTGGGCCGCCATCCTTTGCCAAAAGGGAACAGCAGCATCGGTATCATAACCAGCCATCGCCATGAAATAGAGTCCAAGTTCATCTGCTTCTGATTCCTGAGTGCGACCGAAGGGCAACAGTACTCCGTACTGAGCGCCCAGTCCAAAAGCAGTGTTCGCCAACTGCTGGGTAGCCTGTGGCTTCTGGCTCAGTGCTACCGAAAGTGCCATACCGCCCATTTGAGAAGTGAGTTGCTGCGACATTCTTTCGTTGCCATGCTCAGCAATAGCGTGGGCAATTTCGTGTGACATCACCACCGCTACTCCGGCCTCATCCTGGCAAATAGGCATAATACCCGTGTAGAAAACTACCTTGCCACCGGGCATACACCATGCGTTCACGGTGTTGTCCTGAATAAGATTGAACTCCCATTTGAAATCTTTAATGCGATCCTGGAGGCCCTGTTCAGCCATGTACTTTTCTACGGCATAGGCAATCTTCTGGCCCACATTCTTAACCAATTGGGCTTGCTCAGTGCCGTTCACCACTTGGCTTTCCTGTAGCACCTGCTGATAGTTTTGAAAGCTTAACGCATTAATCTGCGCATCAGGAATCAGACTGAGTTGCCTCCTTCCGGTTAGAGGAACCGTTGAGCAAGCTGCCAGAAAGAAAGTGAATATAACTAGAAACAAAGATGGCTTCTTCATAGGGATAGATTTTGGTAGTGAGTAAACGCGATACCTTCCGCATTGTTAGGGATTGTACCATTTCTACTCAAATCTTCCAATATCCTTGCCAAAATCCGCGGAAGATGGCGAGCCAGTAGCCGTAGGTGCTACGAAGAAACCCTAAAGAGCTAAGCTAAGAAGCTACAGAGGCAGCAGCTTGAGAGACTTCCAGTACACGACTGTAAAAATCAATCAGACGAACGCACTCGTAGTCCCATGAGAGTTCGTTGAGCACTCGGTTATAGCCGAAGGTGCTCATCTGTTCTCGCTCTTGTGGATGATCGATCAGATGAATAACTTTATCCGCAAAGTCGGCGGTATTATCGTTATCTGCGTACAACGAAGCTTCCAAAGCCGACGCCCGGCCTTCCTTGAGATCGTACTGCACAATAGGCTTGCGAAGGGCCATGTATTCCATGATTTTGTTCATGGTAGACAAGTTGTTCATCTCAGTGGGCCGGTCGGGGTTCACGCACACATCGCAGGTATTAAGCACGTCCACCAGCTTTTCGTCGCTCACTCGTCCGTAAAAGTCTACGTATTCTATCAAACCCATCTGCTTGGTCAATTCCTGAATCTCTTCCAGCGCGGTGCCGCTGCCTACAATAGCAAACTGCACATCGTCCCGCTGCTGCACAATATGCTGCACCGACTCCAAGAGGAGATCCAAGCCTTCTTGCACTCCGATCACCCCTACGTATCCGATTAGAAACTCCCGGCCCTTTCTGTACTCCGGATTACCGGAAGTGAGTTTCAGACGTTTCAAGCTTGGACCACTGCGCACCACCTGCACCCGCTCGGAGGGCATGCCACCCCGCTCGATGGCAATCTTTTTGTACGACTCGTTGGTAGCGATACTGTAATCGGCTACCCGAAAGGTGAGGCGCTCGAAGAACAACATGCAACGGTAGAAAAAATCTTTACGACCGAATTTTGCCAGATACAGTTCAGGGTTAATATCGTGGTGGTTGAACACGTACTTCACTCCGAATGGTTTGAAGAACAGAGCCGTGATGAAGATCAAGTCGGGCGGGTTACAGCCGTGAATAACCTGGAAGCGCTTTTTCAAGAAGATTCGGGCGCTCAGCCACAGTTCCCAGAAAATTGCGGTACCGTATTCCATCAGATATCCTAGCGCACCGTGTCCCTCGACCGGCAAGGGATGCCGGTAGATATCGATGCCATCAATCTGCTCAAACGCGCGGTCGTAGCCCTTCATCTTGGGGCAGATAATAGAGACTTCTGCCCCACTTTCCTTTAGGGTGGTAGCCTCCTGCCATACTCTCCGGTCAAAGGGAGCAGGAAGGTTTTCGATGATAATAAGAACATGCTTACCAACAAATGCCGACATAGTTATCTTGGGTTACTTTTTCTTTATCAATTCTAACCAGGTCAATGATAGTTTGATCAGGCGAAGCGCTAGCAGCCGCTTCCCGAAACTCAGGCGACTTGTTACCAATTACGATCACCTCGGCGTGTTCCATTACCTCGTCAACTGATTTCTTAAGTAGGCGAGTAATGTGCGGAATATGACCGGTAAGATAGTCTTTGTTTTTCCCCATTAACTGGGATAACAGAATGTTGCTGTCATAGAGAGCTAAATCGTATCCTTTTCCCATTAGCGTCTCAATGAGTTCTACTACCGGACTTTCGCGTAGATCGTCGGTGCCAGCTTTAAAGGCAAAGCCCAAGAAGCCGATCTTCTGCTTTCCGGTATCGCTAATTAGTTGCAATCCGCGCTGGATCTGGTACTCGTTGCTGGGAAGTAAGCTGTTTAAGAGCGGGGTATTCACGTCCAGCATTTTGGCGCGGTAGTTAAGCCCGCGCACGTCCTTAGGCAAACACGAGCCTCCGAAGGCAAAGCCAGGCTTCAGGTAGTAAGGTGATAAATTTAGTTTGGTATCGCTTGATACCACCTCCATCACCTTATGCCCATCAACACCTAACTCCTTGCAGATATTACCAATCTCGTTAGCGAAGGTTACCTTCATCGCGTGGAAGTTGTTATTAGCATACTTGATCATTTCAGATTCTTCGGGGCGAAGCTTGAAAATAGGAGCCTCGATGGCTTGATACAAGCCCTCCAAGTGCTGCTCGCTCTTTTTACTCTCCGTACCAATCACCGTGTAGGGCGGGTTCCAGAAGTCATAGATTGCCGTGCTTTCGCGCAGGAATTCAGGGTTGGAGGCTACGCCGAAATCTTCAAGGTGCTTTTTGCCCGATACATCCTCGATGATCTGCGCGCACTGCCGGATGGTGCCCGGAATCACCGTGCTGCGAATTACCACCGTGTGGAAAGATTCCTTCTTTTGTAAAGCGGTCGCAATCTCACTACACACTCGGTAGATGTAGGTGAGGTCAATATTGCCGTTGATCTGGCTGGGGGTGCCTACGCAAACAATGGATATATCGGAAGCAAGCACCGCCTCGGTTACGTCGGTGGTGGCGGTAATCGTTTCTTTCTCAATGCCTTCAGCTACATATTCGTCAAGGTCTTTCTCCACGATAGGCGACTTTCCGCTCAGGATCAACTGCACTTTCTGTTCGTTCACGTCTACCCCGGTGATCCGGTGACCTAATTTGGCAAAGCAGGCACATGATACGGCTCCTACGTACCCTAATCCAAATACACTAATATTCATAAGTAATAAAGTTAGTAAATGCTTGAAGTAAAAAATAACAGTTTAGAGGCGACAACGGAGGTGCCTAATAAGCGTTCTCCTCGCCGCGGATAGCGTTCCACACCGTCATAAAGATGATCTTCAGATCTAACGAGAGGCTCCAATTCTCCAGATACCAAGTGTCATACTGCACCCGCTTTTCCATCATAGAATTGTCCTTGGTTTCACCTCGGTAACCATTCACCTGGGCGTAGCCGGTGATGCCTGAGTTGATAAAGTGGCGAACTTTGAAGTTGTCGATGATAGCCGAGTATTCTTCGGTGTGCTTAAGCATATGCGGACGGGGTCCTACTACCGACATATTGCCGATAAATACATTAAAGAACTGGGGTAGCTCATCAAGACTGGTTTTTCGTAAAAGGGCTCCTACCTGAGTGATCCGGGCATCGTCCTTCTTGGCCTGTAAGGTATCCGATTGGTTGTTCACACTCATGGTTCTGAACTTATAACACCAAAAAGGTTTCCCGCTTTTTCCGGAGCGTAATTGCTTGAAAAATATCGGCCCGGGGGAGTCTAGCTTGATAAGCAGCGCGATGGGAGGAATAATGAATGGAAACAGAAAGACAATAACCAAGCTGGAGAAAGCAATATCGAAGGCGCGTTTTACTTGTCGGTTGAAGAAAAAACGTAACGGTTCACGTCGGGGGGTAAGGATAGGGATTTTACCATCGTCGAATAAATGCGTATCTACTTTGCTTTCTAGCAAACCGCCAGCGTCCTGCACTAGTCCGAAGTAGATGTAGTTATCGTCGGCGAATTTTGCCAAGCTCCGAACGTACTCAATATTATTGGGCAAGGCGTAGAAAATCTCATCAATGTTTTCACGAAGGCAGTATGCCTCCACATCTGACAAACCTCCACGTATTAGCGATTGGTGTTCGGGGAATGGGCTGTTCTGATCGGTGAAAAAGCCCATAAACTTGTATGCTAGGGCCTGATTAGTCACAAAAAAATCATAAAGACTTCGTCCGGATGAGGTGTAGCCAATAACGATTACCTTCTTTCGGTTCTTATCCAGGTTGCGGTAATACTGATATGACTTAAGAAGAATAACTTTCAGTGTAATGATACTCACCACGCTGATTGCATAGGTAACTATCAGAAAGTTAGACGGATAATGGTAAGCCCTGAAACCGAATAAGTAAAAGCATATAATAAAGAAGTGAATAACAAAGCTCAATAATGTGCTAGTAACAATACTTCTAACTTTGCTTAGATTCTCAATTTGGTAAATTTCACAGAAGAGCGCTGACACTATCCAAGCTAGTATAAAAATGGTAGCAAACGATACGTAGTGGTTCTGCCATACCGTGGTTTCGCCATTTGCTACGAAATATCCAGCTTCAAAAGAAAAAAGCACAAAAAGTACGTCCAGCAATAGCAGCAGAACAATGAGCGACTTAGAGTACCGATTCTTTTTTAACTTACTAAAGGAGATCATAGGTAATTGGTACTTACAACAGCAAAACTTCTTATTTGTAATTATTTACGTAAATTTATGTATTTTTTAGTTATTAAAAAACTATATTTTCTTATTAAAAAATTATTGTCACAAAAGAAACACAAAACAGCCAAAATTAATATCAATTTGAGTCAATACAGATGACTGCTTATCTCCTAAGGGTTAAATCAATGAGTATGCCATATATAATAGGTATAATCTATGACCTTACTAAGCTGAAGAAGTCGCGAAAAAATTTGATTTTGTTTTTGCTTCCTCAAAAAACCCAACTATTTTTGTATCCCGAAATTGATTGTCCGGTGGTGTAATGGTAACACAGAGGTTTTTGGTGCCTTTATTCAGGGTTTGAGTCCTTGCCGGACAACATTAGTAGCAATCCCGATTCTGCTCCAGGGTCGGGATTGTTGTTACCAACCAACCAACCATGGCCGCAGTGAAGTTTTTTTCTGGCACCGCCACTCGCCTCTTGGCCGAAAAAATAGTGAGCGGCTACGGAAAGGAGTTGGGTGAGGTAGTAATTGAGCGCTTTAGTGACGGAGAAATATCTACTTATTTTGCCGAGTCGGTTCGAGGCTATGATGTATTTCTCATCCAATCGACTTTCCCTTCGTCTGACAATTTAATGGAGCTACTGCTACTCATCGATGCGGCTAAGCGCGCCAGTGCCAAGTACGTGACCGCCGTGGTGCCTTACTTTGGCTACGCCCGGCAGGACCGTAAAGACAAACCCCGGGTAGCAATCGGCGCCAAGTTGGTAGCTAATCTCTTCTCAGCCGCCGGGGCTGATCGCCTGATGACCTGCGACTTGCATGCCGGGCAGATTCAGGGCTTCTTCGACTTTCCGGTTGATCACTTCAGTGGCAGTATAATTTTCGTCCCTTACCTACGCTCCATTCCGCAAGAGAACCTGATTTTTGCCTCACCGGATGTGGGAGGAGTGAAGCGCACTCGAAATTTTGCTCAGTACTTTCACACCGATATGGTGATCTGCGATAAGCAGCGAAAGCGTGCCAATGAGGTGGCCACTATGCAGGTAATCGGCGATGTGGCCGGGCGCGACGTGGTGCTGGTAGACGATCTGGTTGATACGGCGGGCACCTTGTGCAAAGCAGCTCAGGTGCTCAAAGAAGAAGGCGCTCGTTCAGTGCGGGCCATCAGCACACACGCGGTGCTGTCGGGCAACGCCTACGAAAACATTGAAAACTCTGAGCTTGAAGAGTTGGTGGTGACCGATACCATTCCGCTGCGGCAGGAGTGTTCCAAGATCAAAGTGCTCAGCGTGGCAGAGCTATTTGCCACCGCTATCAAGAAAATTCATAAGCAAGAGTTGATTAGCCCCTTGTTTATATCAAAATCCAGATTTTAGTATTCATCCGGTTGGCTTGGCAATCTGGTGCCGGTCGATTTAACGAATTAATTTATTTTATGAAAACAGTAGAGATTATAGGGTATCAAAGAGCAAATCTCGGCAAAAAAGAGGCGAAGCGCTTGCGTGCCGAAGGCAACGTTCCGTGCGTGGTATACGGCGGCGACGAGCAGATTCACTTCTACGCTCCGATGATCATGTTTCGCGAATTGGTCTACACATCCGATGCGCACTTTGCCCACCTCAACATTGAGGGCGAAGAAAAGCAATGCATTCTACAGGACATTCAGTTTCATCCGGTAAACGAGATGATTATGCACGCCGACTTTCTGGAACTGCACGAAGGGAAGAAGGTGAAGATGGATATTCCCATTCTTTTGCAAGGCACTCCGGTGGGAGTCGGAAAAGGGGGTAAGCTGATGTTCAAGCGTCGTTCGTTGCGCATCGAGGCCTTACCCAAGAACATGCCAGCGCATCTGGACCTGGATGTTTCAGGACTGGATTTCGGTAAGTCAGCCAAGGTGGCCGACGTGAAAACCGGTGATTTTAAAGTGTCGGAAGACCCGGCCCTGTTGATTGCTGTGATTGAAGTGCCGCGCGCGCTTCGCGGAGCTGGTACCGACGAGGAGGAGCTGGAAGGAGATGAGGAAGCAACAGAAGAGGGCGCTGAAGGCGCTGAAGGCGCTGAGGGCGAGGCGGACGAAGCCAAGGAGTAGATCTGCCTGCTTATCCTTACGCTAGTCAGAGTAGCGTTTAAGATTTCAAAACGTCTCAGATTACATCATCACATAACCAATCCTGTTCGGGTGCTTCCGAACAGGATTTTTTTCTATGAAATGCGAATCAAGAGCTAAAGATGCGTTGAGTTTTCAAGATAAATGCAGCAGCGATTCTTCCAAAAATGTGGACAATGAGTCCTTTGGTTGACCGTACCTTTGCCGCCCGCTGAATGTCAGTATGCTCAATGAGCCAGTTAAAAAAGGATTCTATAGGTTGCCTTATACTGGAAACCGCCTTTGAGAGCAGATCATCGGCTGCTTTGTGGCGTTGCTTATCAATGTTAGGCTGCCCCTTTCTATACTTCACTGGGGTGAGCAACTCGCCGTTGTTCTGAGAGAATGTGACTCTCAAGGCTGTATCGCAGTAGGCCTTGTGCCCTACCACAACTCTATTCTGTATCTGCTCGACTACTTCTCGCTGCGCCTGTAGATCGTGTTCAGAGGCGGGGCCTATCTGTAAATATTCCAACACGGGCAGCGAGTCGGCACGGGGTGCCCCGCACGGTGAAAGCCGATACTATGCAGTTTGACGCCGAAGAAATACATGCCTTTTGTTGAATTGTACCCCTTGTCGCATAGCTCAGGGGCTACTTTCCCCTTTCGCTTACCATTGCAGGTGATGATAGGCATTGAATCAGTGAGTGAGACAACGCTTTGCTCGTTGAAAGCGGCCCCATAGCGAAGCGTCAGTTGCTTGACCAATATTGGAAAAACCGACGCTAAGCGATTTAGACGCGCATTATAAGCTGAATAACTAGGAAGTTGTGGAAACCAATCTAGCCAATGGTGGTAGACGTACTCATGGATATCTTTAATCCTAAATCTACGCTCTACGGCCATACTGAATAAGTAAGTAGTGAGCAACTCTTGGTCAGTGAATACCGGCTCAGCTTGGTTTTTAGTGAAGCGCATAAAGTGCCATTGAAGTTCTTCTTCGTATATTTCGCATACGTAGAAGTATAGTTGAATAAGTTGTAGAGTTCGCATCCTACAAACTTAAGCAACTTGCTTCTACTTCTTATTTAGCCCTTGATCCGCATATGAAGTATTTAATCGTTGGACTGGGTAATCCAGGCCCAGAGTACGAACTCACCCGGCATAACATTGGCTTCCTGACGCTCGATCGGCTGGCCGAACAGCAGAAGTGTGCCTTTCGCACCGACCGCCTGGCCGAGGTGACTGATTTCAAGCACAAGGGCCGCAGCATTCACCTCATTAAGCCTAGCACTTTTATGAATCTGAGCGGTAAGGCGGTGAACTACTGGATGCAGTCGCTGAAGGTGACCAAGGAAAATTTGCTGGTGGTGGTGGATGATATCGCGTTGCCGTTCGGCACCCTGCGCTTGCGCGCAAAAGGGGCCAGTGCCGGCCACAATGGGCTGAAGCATATTGAAGAAGTTACGGGTGGACAAGACTATGCTCGCTTGCGCATGGGAGTGGGCAACGATTTTGCCCGCGGCCAGCAGGTCGACTACGTGCTCAGCCCGTTTCCGGGCGAAGAAATTGACGCGCTTCCGAAACTGATGGATCGAGCCGGGGAGATGGTGCTATCGTTTGCTACGCAGGGTGTAGCGCGAACGATGAGCCAGTTCAACAATTCCTAACTCACCCCACTGCCGTTGCCCACTTCCTGGTCGGGCTGCACAAAAGCCAATGAGCCGTCCTGGTTTTCGGCCATCAGCACCATGCCCTGCGACTCCACGCCCATCATCTTGCGCGGGGCCAGGTTGATGAGCACGCACACCTGCTGGCCCACAATATCCTCGGGGGCGTAGTGCTCGGCGATGCCGCTCAGCACGGTGCGCTGGTCCAGACCGGCGTTGAGGGTGAGCTTGAGCAGCTTCTTGGATTTCTTCACTGCTTCGGCAGCTTTAATGGTAGCGACCCGAATGTTGAGCTTCACGAAGTCATCAAAGGTGATTTCCTCCTTTTGCGGACTTAGCGGCGCGCTTTCGGGACTAGCGATAGGTTCGTTGGTCATCAGTTTCTGGGTTTGGGCGTCTACGGTATCGTTTTCAATCTTCTCAAACAACAAGTGCGGCTCGGCCAGGGTGTGTCCCGCCGCCAGCAGATCGTGGCGCTGGGTATCATCCCACTGCTGACTGCTAAAATTAAGCATCTGCTGCAACTCCCGGCTGGTGAAGGGCAAAAAGGGTTCGCACAGCACCGATAAGTTGGCGGTGAGTTGCAAACTGAGGTGCAGAATGGTTTTCACCCGCCCTTCGTCTTCTTTAATCACCTTCCAGGGCTGGGTGTCGGCCAAATACTTGTTGCCTGCCCGTGCCAGGTCCATCATGTGCGCCAGCGCATCTCGAAACCGAAATTCCTCTATAGACTGCGCCACCCGCTCAGGAATCTGCCGCATCTGCTCCATCAGCTCCTCATCCACCGCCTGCCACGCTTCGGGTTCCGGCACCACGCTCTGAAAGTACTTCTGGGTGAGCACCAGCGTCCGATTCACAAAGTTACCGAAAATGGCCACCAGTTCGTTGTTGTTTTTGGCCTGGAAGTCGTTCCAGGTGAACTCACTGTCCTTGGTTTCGGGCAAGATTGAGTTAAGCATATAGCGCAGAGCGTCTTGCTTTCCCGGAAATTCGTCTAGGTACTCGTGTAGCCACACGGCCCAGTTGCGGCTCGTGGATAGCTTCTTGCCCTCCAGGTTCAGAAACTCGTTAGCGGGCACATGGGTGGGTAAGACATAGTCGCCCATCAGGTGTAGGATCACCGGAAAGATGATGCAGTGAAACACGATGTTGTCTTTGCCAATAAAGTGAATCAACTGTGCGTTATCGGTCTCACTGGCTTGTTTTTTCCAGTACAGTTCCCAGTCGTTGCCGGTGTCAGCCGCCCACTGCTTGGTCGAGGAAACGTAGCCAATGGGAGCGTCCAGCCACACGTAGAGCTTCTTGCCTACTGTATCCGGCAGTGGCACATCCACGCCCCAATCCAGGTCGCGCGTCATGGCGCGGGGGTGCAGTCCGGCGGTGAGCCACGAGCGACATTGTCCGTACACATTGGTTTTCCATTGTCCCTTTTTTTCCTCTAGCAACCACTTCTCAAGCCAGGGCTGGTACTGGTCAAGCGGTAAGTACCAGTGCTGGGTAGATCGCAGCACTGGCGGATTGCCGCTCAGGGTTGACTTCGGCTCGATCAGATCGGTGGGACTGAGCGATGAGCCACAATTTTCGCATTGGTCGCCGTAGGCGCTGGGATGCCCGCACACCGGGCAGGTGCCGATGATATAGCGGTCGGCCAAGAACTGCTGGTATTCTTCGTCGAAGTACTGCTCCGAGGTTTGCTCGATCAGCTCACCCTGTTCGTACAGGCGGGTAAAGAACTCTTGCGACGTCTGGTGGTGCAGGGCCTCGGAGGTGCGGTGGTACATGTTGAACGAGATGCCGAAGCGCTCGAAGGTATTCTTGTTGAGTTGATGGTACTTGTCAACAATCTCTTGTGGAGAAACTCCCTCTTTTTTGGCTCGGATGGTGATGGCCGCGCCGTGCTCATCGCTTCCGCCCACGAATACCACGTCTCGTTTACGCAGGCGCAGGTAGCGTACGTAGATATCAGCCGGCAAATACGCTCCGGCAATGTGCCCGATATGCAGGGGGCCGTTGGCATAGGGCAGGGCAGCGGTGACAGTAGAACGAGTCGGCATCAGATGAAGAAAAACGGAATGAGAAAGTCAGTTGCGGGTTTGCTAACACAAAAGTAGGCGTTTTATCCCAAATTGTGGTTTTTACCCGCATAAATTGAGGAAAAGTAATGGAGCAGACAACGCGCCGACGGCTTAAGCGATCAAAACGCTGAGCGCAAGTGAAAGTAGAAGCCGCGCCTGCCATCAATGCGCCAGGTGTGCTCCACGCGCAGCACGAAGTCGTAGAAGGTGACAATATCCAAACCCAATCCGTAACCCATCAGGTACTGGTCCGACAGGCGGTCACTCTGCTCGTAGGGGATGGTATTGCGCAGGTAGCCGTGGTCCAGGTAGGTATTTAAGTAAATAGCAATCGGCAGAGTGCTGAACTGGGGCAGCGGCATCACCGGGCTGATGTCGAACTGCCGGGCGAAGATTCGCTTGCGCAACGTATTCTGCTGCACTAGGTAACGCTGTCCTTCAATCGCATCAAGCTCGTAGCCGCGCAGCCACACGAAGTTGTAGCCCAGCCCGATGAAGTTGGCGTAGGGCTGGCGACGGGGCGTGCTCAGGTAGCCCCGCACCGACGAGGCCGCGTAGAAGCCCTTGCCCAAGTCAAAGTAGTGCACGTAATTTCCGCTCAGCCGCAGAATATCCACTTCCTTGAACACTCCCAATCCAAGCTTCTCAGCCTCCGCTTCCCAGTAGTGCCCCTTGAGCGGGAAGCCCACGTAATCGCGACGGTCGCTTACTACCCGATAGCCCAGCGTAAGATAACGTTGCCGCGGGCCCTCGTTCAAAAAGTAATCAGGATTAAGCACCAGCACCGTGTCGGCCACCTGCCGGTGCGTAAATTGCAGATCCACGGCGTGGGTCGTGTAAAAGGTCGGGCGGTGCCGCCACCCTACCTGCCCGGTCACCGTACGCGCTCCGAAGTCCAGGTCTTTGGTGAACAGCAGCCGGTGGTCTTCGGTAAGGTAGTTCACGTTGGGGCGGTTGAAGTAACGGAAGGAAAACTCCAGCCCGTTCTTCTGCGCCCGATCCACGTAGGGAATAAAGTAACGGGCGGCAAACTGCTGACTAAAGCCAAACTGCGCCAGCAGAGAAACCCGCTGGTTGAGTCCCCGAAAGTTGTAGTGGGTGAACTGAAGTCCGTAGATCACCCGGCTCCAGTCGCGGTTTTGGTTGGTGAGCCACACGTTGAAGTTGCGGTCGGCCAATCGGAAGAAGGGCAACGGCACCATATACCAACGTTCGGTTACCCGCACCAACAGATCAACGTACCGGTCCTGGATGGGCAGCACCTCAATGGCTACTGACAGAAACAAGCGGGTGTTGGTGAGTTTGATCTTGTCCTGCTCGATGGCGGCTTGCAGCTCAGCGATTGACAAGGTAGTGTCGCCCCGAACGCTTAGCTCGCGCAGAATAATCTTAGACTTCGTAATCCGATTGCCCAGAATCAGTACCTTGTCTACGGTTAGCAACGAGTCGGACAAGACCGGTGACTGCGCGTGGGCGAAGCTGACGGGGGCAAACCAAATGAGGAGCAAAATGCGTAACAAAAAAATACCGGATTGGATGCTCACGCGCGGGCCTTCGGATACTTGATAAGCGGGCAAAGGTAAAAATAATCCGGAACACTAGCCTTACCGGTGCGGTTTACGTAAAATATCCTAAATTTGTGTATCCCTCATCGCTTAACCTTTTGTCTGTATGGCCATCGATTTCAACCACCCCATTGATATTATCGAAGACATTGATCTTCGGGAGTTTGAGAAGAACTATCTGCAACCCCAGAAACCAGTGATCCTGCGCGGGCTGCTCAAGGGCACCAAGGCCTACGAGGAATGGGACTTTGAGTACTTCAAGCGCGTGGCCGGTCACCTCACCATTGGGGTGTTCGAGAACCGGGAAGAGGACCTGGACAAAACCATGAAGGTGCCGCACCGCAAGATGAAGTTTGCCAACTACCTCGACCTGATCGCCACCACGCCCACCGACCTGCGCATTCACCTGTGGAATATTTTTAAAGACTGCCCGGAGCTGATGAACGACTTTGATTTTCCAGACATCAAAACGCAGTTTCTGAAGGGATTTCCCTACATGTTCTTCGGCGGCAAAGGTTCGGTGGCCCGCATGCACCAGGACATTGATATGTCGAACGTGTTTCTGACCCAGTTTGAGGGCAAGCGCCGGGTGGTGTTGTTCAGCCCGGCTTATTCTAAGCTACTGTATCGCTATCCCTTCAACGTGCACACCGGGGTAAACGTGGTGCAGCCCGACTACGAACGCCACCCCGGTCTGAAGTACGTGAATGGCTTTGAGTGTTACCTGGAACGCGGCGACACCCTGTTTATGCCCGGCGAATACTGGCACTACATTGAGTACGCTGAGGGCGGTTTCGGCATGAGCCTGCGCTCGCTCAACCCCCACGTGTCGAAGCGCCTGCGCGGCCTGATGAATATCTCGGTGCGGCAAGCCGCCGACTGGACGATGCGCAAGAGTCTGGGTGACCAGTGGTTCACCATGAAGCAGCAAATTGCCGATCGTCGGGCCAATGGTATGCTAGAGAAGATAGAGAAAGATATTGATCGGGAGTTGGTGAATTCGTAGCTCTCGCCGCCGTGAGCACGCTAACTAAGAATTCGGGGAATTTCGTCAAGCACGTTCATCTTCATGCGTTTTCTAAGGCAATTTACGAAGCCAACCCCGCCCATGAGCGTTTGGATGCTATGGACCTCTCTAACCAGGAAGTGCAAGATTTCTTACGTAGTCTACATCAACAGGAAGTACGCTACTTGCTGGTAGGCGGAGTAGCGACCACCTACTACGGACACGTGCGCATGACGATGGACCTGGACCTGTGGGTGGAGGATACAGCTGAAAACAAAGATCGACTCGTGGCTGCACTGAAGGATGCCAACGTCGCGGGAGCCGAACACTACCGGAATGTAGACATGATTCCTGGTTGGAGTTCGTTGTCAATTGGGACAATTGGGTTTGAAGTTGACTTGATGGGATACACCAAAGTATTTCGCAAAGAAGACTTCTCCGAGTGCTACCAGCGGGCCAGCATTGCGCAGATTCACGGCATTCCTATCACGGTCATCCATATCGACGACCTGGTGCGGGAAAAAGAGCAACTCGGACGCTTCAAGGATTTGGACGACGTTGAAAACCTACAAAAGACCGAGGCGTATAAAGAAACACGAAAACCCACTACATGATGCGACCTTCTTATCTACTCTATTTCATTCCCCTGCTGCTCATCAGTTGCCGCAGCAACGACTTTGAGAAAAGCCCGGTCGACGAACTCGTTCGCGATATGACCGACACTCCGGTGTACTCCATTATCTTGTACGACATGGACGAAGAGGGAAGCTTCTTTAAAGATTATAAGCACCAGTATCGCATCATCAAAGAAAGCAAGGAAGGCGCTACGCCCGAGGAGGAGATCACCGACTGGATGCCGGTGAGCGAAGACTTCTTCAACCGCAACATTGACAACATGGGCATGGAGATCGCTGCCAAGTCGGCCGACGGCACGGTGTCCAAGACGGCCGCCCCGCCCGGCTACAGCAACTACGTGGGCAACGAAAAGTACGGACAGTGGCAGCAGGGCAGCAACGGACAATCGTTCTGGGCGTTCTACGGACAGTATGCCCTGCTGAGCAGCCTGTTCAATATGGGCGGCTTCCCCGCGCGGCGCTCGTACTACGACGGCTACCGAGGCGCTCGGCAAGCAGGCCGCCCGTACTACGGCCCTACTACCGGCAACGGCCAACGCACCTTCGGCACCAACAGTCAGTACACCACCACTACCAAGCCCAACACCACCTGGCGCAATAATCCCAGCAGCCGGGCCGCTCGCAGCAGCACCCAGCGCACCTCGCGGGCCGGTTCGCGCTACGGCAGCGGCAGCAGTTCATCACGCATGCGCTCGCGCGGCGGCGGTTTTGGGAAGTGATTTTGCTACCGGTCCTTTGTCGGGTCAACTGAGGACAACTGAGTCTATTTCTAACCTTTTGAACTATGAACGAGAACAAGGCAATTATCGACCTGCTAGCCGAAAGCTTGGTAAAGCAGGATAAATTAACCGAAAAGGTTGATCTATTGGCCAGTGCGATGATGGACTTCAAAGAAATTGTGGCGAGCCAGGGTCGGAGCATGGAAATCATTGCCAGTATGATGCAGGAGACCCGGGCCGATATCCGCGATATTAACTACTGGCTGAACAAAGAAGGCGGTTTCGAGCGTGAAATAAACGACTTGAAACGCCGGGTGACCAAGTTGGAAAAGGAGGATGAGGAAGCAAGTTAGAATTTTTCTCTTGACTAGGTGGCACAAACCGGAAATGTCCTTTGTAATTTGAAATGAATAAAGAAATTAATCTGAAACATTTTGAGAATCTTCCTGAGACGATTAGTCCAGAAGAGGTCGAACGTGAGGTTAATTGTTTGATTCAATACCAATACAGCGACTGTAACAAGAACGATTTAATGAGCGCATGGACCGTTTTAGCTGATAAACAATATCATACTTACCAACTACCTTCGGAAGAATTGATGGAAAAGATTTATCAATGGATTGTTTCAAACTGGGCAGAAGATATCATCTTTTTGTCTGGAACGAGTACGCTTATTGGAAATTTCGCCATTCTTAAAGGGTTGAAACTTTTCAAAGCTAAAATAAAAAATTGCTTAGATGATAAGGTAAGAACAGAGATGATAGAGACAGCTTAGGAACTGGAAAATAGTATAACTGATCCATATCATGACCTGAAGAAATTAAACCGTTGATCCGCGTATTTAATCGCTTCGGTCTAAGATGTGCTACCCTGAAAATGTGCGTGAGTAGCTCCGTCTATCAGCCTGTTCAGAGTGTTACATAAAGGACCAAGGACAACTGACTAACTACTATGATCTACCTCGACACAGCGCTTTCCTCACTGGTCTACCTGGCCGCCTGCTTCATCTTGTTCTACCTCGGCAAGTTGCTCTACAGCGTGTTTCACCGGCAGGTAAACGCCAAGCACGAGCTGGTCGAAAAAGATAACTTCGCCTTCGCCGTGGCGCACGTGGGCTACTTCATCGGCCTAGTGTTGGCCATTACCGGAGCTCTGATCGGACCGTCTGAAGGACTCATTCCTGACCTGATCGATATTGGCATCTACGGCGGATTAGCTATCCTGTTGCTCAACCTGTCGGTGATCGTCAACGACAAACTGCTGTTTCCCCGCTTCAGCGTGTACCGCGAGATCACCGAAGACCGCAACGTGGGCACCGGGGCCATCGAGGGAGCCAACGCTATTGCCACCGGGCTCATTATTCTGGGTGCCGTATCGGGCGAAGGGGGCGGAGTGCTCACTGCCGTGGTGTTCTGGCTGGTGGGCCAGCTGCTGCTGCTGCTCACCGCTTTTGTGTATCGCTCACTAGTTCCCTACGATGTGCATGACCAAATAGAGCGCGACAATGTAGCGGTGGGTCTGGGCTTCGCCGGAGCACTCATCTCCATTGCCAACCTGATTCGCTACGGACTGATGACCGACTTTTATTCTTGGACGCAGTCACTTACCGACGTGGGTGTCGACGTAGCCATCGGACTATTGTTCTTGCCCATCGTACGCTGGCTCACTGATAAAATTCTGCTGCCCGGCCGCAAGCTCACCGACGAACTGGTGAACCAGGAGACGCCCAACGTAGGGGCCGGACTCATCGAGGCCTTCGCTTACGTGGGCGGGTCAGTGCTCATCACTCTATGTCTGTAACCTCACCACCAGCCCTTCCCAAGCCGTTGCAGTCGCGGATTCTGAAGATTTCGCTGTTCGCTACCGGACTGGCGGGCATCGTGGCCGAATACGTGCTGTTGACGCTGGCCACCTACTTCCTGGGCGATTCGGTATTTCAGTGGACGATGATCGTGTTGATCATGCTGTTCTCGATGGGGCTGGGCAGTCGCCTGAGCCTGTTGTTCGAGAAGAACCTGCTGCAAACGTTCATCTTCATTGAGTTTGCGCTATCTATCTTCAGTGCCTTTTCGGCCCTGCTGGCCTACGTGGCGTCGGGCTACACAGTGTATACCGGTCTGATCATCTATTCACTGAGCATTATCATCGGCATTCTGATCGGTTTGGAGATCCCGCTGGTGGTGCGGGTGAACGACGAGTTTCAGTCATTGCGCATCAACGTGGCTTCGGTGATGGAGAAAGACTACTTCGGTAGCTTATTGGGCGGACTGTTCTTTGCCTTTGTGGGCTTACCTTATTTGGGTCTGACCTACACCCCGTTTCTGCTAGGCTTTATTAACTTTTCGGTGGCGGTGGTGCTGGTGGGCCTACTGTGGCAACAGATGCCCCCGCCGCAGCGCCGAAGGGTAGGGGGACTGGCCGCCGCGGTGGCGGTGGTGTTGGTCACCGGGGCAGTCACCGCGAAGCCGATCATTCAGTACGGCGAGCAGGTGCGCTATAAGGACAAGGTGATCTACGAAACGCAGAGCCGCTACCAGAAGATCGTGCTAACCCAGTGGAAACACGACTACTGGCTGTTTATCAACGGCAACCAGCAACTGAGCACCGTCGATGAGGCGATGTACCACGAGCCGCTGGTGCACCCGGCGATGCAACTGGTGGCGCAGCCCCGGTCGGTGCTGGTACTGGGTGGGGGCGACGGCTGCGCGGTGCGCGAGATTCTGAAGTATCCATCCGTAGAAACTATCACAGTGGTGGACCTGGACCCCGCCATGACCGAACTGGGCCGGACGCACCCGGTACTCACTACCCTAAATCAGGATGCCCTTAGCAACGAACGAGTGCGGATTGTGAACCAGGATGCCTTCACCTTCGCCCAGCAAACCACCGACTACTACGACGTGATCATCGCCGACCTGCCCGACCCCAAATCGGCCGATCTGAGTCGCTTGTACACCCGCGAGTTCTACCAGTTGTGCCACCGGCAACTGCGTCCGCGGGGGGTGCTCATTACCCAGGCAGGTAGTCCGTACTTTGCCACGCAAGCTTTCGACTGCATTAACCTAACGCTTCAAGAAGCCGGTTTCCAAACCCAACCAATGCACAACCAGATAGTGACCATGGGCGAGTGGGGTTGGATACTCGGCGTGAAAACCAACCAACCATTGCCCTTAAGAGACCGACTACAAGGTCTGGACTTCGCCGATGTTGAGACCCAATGGCTCAACCAGGAAGCCATGCTCCTGATGACCTCGTTCGGCAAAAATTATTTCGCCGAAGATATTGAGTCAGTGCGCGTGAACACGCTGGGCGACCCGGCGCTGTATCGTTACTACCTGAAGGGTAACTGGGATTTGTACTAGCGCACGGCTACAAAATTTGCCGGTCCTACTACGACAATGCAAAAGACAAAGCCCCTGGCTGTCAAGGAGGTTTTAGGAGTGATCGATGCGGGGGAATTTCTGCGTAAAAGCTGTTATTTGATTAGCGAACGTTACATTTGTATCATACTTCATTATTCGGTGTTCCTTGTTCATTATTCAACATTCACGCTGATCACGTACCGCGTTCAAATACTGGGCTATTGAATATCACAACCCAACCACCATGAACCTCCACCCCGGCGATGCCGCCCCCCACTTCACCGCCCTCAACCAACGGGGCGAGTCCGTAAGCCTGTCTGATTTTCGCGGTAAGAACGTAGTCATCTACTTTTATCCCAAAGACGACACTCCCGGCTGCACGGCCCAGTCCTGTAACCTGCGCGATAATTACTCGGAACTGCAACAGGCCGGTTACGAAGTAATTGGCATTAGTGGCGACGGCGTGAAATCGCACGACAAGTTTGCTAGCAAGTACGAACTGCCGTTCACGCTGCTGGCTGACGAAGACAAGTCCATTAACGAAGCCTTCGGCGTGTGGAAAGAAAAGTCGATGTACGGGCGCACTTACATGGGCACTGCCCGCACAACTTTCTTGATCGACGAAGAAGGCATCATCACCGATATTATTGACAAAGTGAAGACCAAAGACCACACCGCCCAAATCCTGAACTCTTAACGCAATCCTATGCGAAAACTAATTATACTCATCAGCCTCAGTACAGCCTTCGCGCTGCAAATTCACGCACAAACTAATTCGGCCTCCGCCGCCGATTCTATTCGGCTCGACCACATTGCCATCTACGTCTATAACCTGGAAGCCAGCACCAACTTCTACGACCAGATTCTGCGCTTCAAGAAGCTGGAAGAACCCTTCCACGACGGACGGCACACTTGGTACAGCTTGGGCGCGGGCAGCCAACTGCACCTCATCCAGGGAGCGAAGCAGCAGGTGGAGCGCGATAAGAACGACCACCTGTGCTTCAGCGTGCCCTCAGTCGAGGGCTTCGTGGCGCGCCTGGAGGAGCACGACGTGCCCTACTTCGATTGGCCGGGCGCCGCCCAGTCCATCACCACCCGCGTCGATGGCGTGAAGCAACTCTACTTTCAGGACCCCGACGGCCACTGGATCGAGGTGAACGATGCGGGGTTTCAGTAGGAATTTGATTAATCAAATTCCTACTGTGCCATCGCGGTCACCGTATAACCAGCTTCCTCCAGCAGGATCAACAGGCCTTCTTCTCCACCTAGATGTGCGGCTCCCACGGCGAAAAAGGTAGGTTGCTCCATGATTTTTTCCATCTTGGGCACCCAGGCTTGGTTGCGGTCGATCAGAAGGTGTTGCTCCATGCCTTCTACCCGGTGGGCTGATTCCTGCGATACTTCCTGAATTTGATCAATGTCCTGCGCTAAGTACGCGTCTAGCAACACCTGCATCTCAGTAGTTGAGGTTTCGTAATCCCGGATGGACTTGGTGAGCAACTTAGTCTGTGCTTCTGCCGAAATGCGGTTGAAGGCGGCAATCTGCTCGTCAATGGTTTCCAATCCAATCACTTCTTGCTGATTCTCTTGGGCCAACTGCGCTAAAGAAGCCTCATAGGAACCGGGCTGGCAGTGCAACATCTGCATCGCCAACACCCCGTAGAGCGCGATCGGACTAAATCGCTCCAGGGCAGCCATTGGCAACTGCATCGAGTCCTGAAAAAACTGGCTAACCAGCGTAAAGTCTTCCTCGCTCATCAGGTCCCGAAGGGTCTGACCCTCCGGCAACATCACCTTTCGCTGCATTTCCTGCATCATGCCCGGCTCGTCAAAATCCAGCTCCAGCACCAACTGTTCGCTGTTGGCCAACTTTTCCTGCAAGGTCTCGCTGAGTCGAATATCATCGGGACACATCAGGTGAATGGTGCCGAACAGATACGAAGGTTGCTCCAGATCGTTGCCCGACACTTCGTAGAGTAGCGACGATTGCGCTTGAGCGGCAATGGTTGATAACAAAAACAGTAGAGATATCAGTGAATAAGTACGCATAATTTCAGATCAGTTAAGTGAAACAATAATTGAGAAAAGCAGGCTAGCGCAGCACGGTGGCCTCTTGCGAGAACTGCCGAATACTGACGGCTACCGCCACGAAGGCCAGCACCGTCATCGAGAAGACAATCGCGACCAGGTGCGCCGGTTCCAGGGTGTTGGCCACCGCCGCCTTGGTAGCCAGCGCAATGTTAAGCACCGGAATCCACACCGTTTGCCAGTTGAGTTCAACCCCCGGGAAAATGGCAACCATCGCTGGCACCAAAACCACGAAGTTGATGGGGGTAACCAGGCTCTGGGCTTCCTTGAAGTTACGGGCCCGCACCACGATGGCCGTGAGTAGTCCTGAGAAAAACAGCGTGAGGGGCACCAGCATGAGTCCCAGCGTAGCGATGAAGGAAACGCTGAGCACGCTGTTGATCGTGGTCAGTAGCTCGGCCGGTATCTGGGGCAGAAAGTTGATGCCTACGGCCATGCCCGCCACCGCCACCAGGGCCGCGGCCAGTCCCATCAGGGCAATCACAATCATTTTGCCCAACAGAATGTGCAAGCGACTGCTCGGCACCGTAAGCAACGTCTCCAGTGTGCCCCGCTCCTTCTCGCCCGAGATCAAATCCAGCGCCGGGTACATGCAGCCGATAAAGCAGAGAATAATAAAGATGTAGGGCAGAAACCCCCCGGCCACCTGTCCGATGCGTTCGCGCGTGGAGGCCAGGTTCTGCTCCGTTACGTTGAGCGGCACCAGCGCTTCGGGAGCAATGGCCAGTTGCGCCATGCGTTCGTCTATCAACGCAATGCGGTAGGTTTCCAACTTCTCCGCTAGCCGCGCCCGTACTTGGGAGTTGGTAGATTTGAAGTAAAACTGCACCGGTGCCGGTTGCATCTGCTCCACCGAACGGGCAAAATCGGCCGGAAACGCCAGCAGCGCGTCCAGGCTATCAATAGCGACGGCTTGCTGCCCGGCGGCTTCGTCCACGTTGCTGATCTCCAGCAAACTGTCTTGCGCTAGCAGTTGCCGAAAAGCCTCGGGAGCCGCCGACAGGCCAACCGTCAGGGTTTTGTTCGCGTCCTTTTCCATCAATACCGACTGCACCTTGACCACCACAAACAGTAGCAGCGGAATGGCCACGGCGGGCAGCACCACCGACGATAGCAGCGTGCGCCGGTCGCGCAGGGTGTCGATCAATTCTTTTCGGATAACGGTGAGGATCGTTTTCATGCGGCTTGGGGGTTAGTCGGTTGCGATTTGAAGTTGTCGTCTTGTATGGTTTGGATAAAGCCTTCGGTGAGCGACGAACCGGCTTCCTGTCGGAAGTGGCTCATCGTGTTCTGGTAGATCAGTTTTCCCCGGTTCACAATGGCCAGATCGTCGCAGAGCAAATCTACTTCACTCATGATGTGCGAGGAAAAGATGACCGTTTTTCCCGCCTGGCGGCACTGCCGAATCAGTTCAATAATGTTGTGGGCGGTGATCACGTCGAGGCCCGAAGTGGGTTCATCAAAGATCACCACGCTGGGGTCGTGAATCATGGTGCGGGTAATCGATACCTTTTGTTTCATGCCGGTAGAAAGTTGGCCAATGCGCTTGTTGGCGAACTCGTGAATACCGAGTTGAGTAAACAATTGCTCTTGCCGGTCGGCGATGGTTGTGCGGTTCATGCCGTGCAATCGACCGAAGTAGCGCACCGTTTCGGCGGGAGTGAGGCGGTCGTAGAGATGCGTAGAGCCGGTCAGGAAACCGATTTGGCTACGCACTTCCGTAGATTGCTGCGTGTTGTCGTATCCGGCCACGCGAATGCGACCCGCGCTGGGTTGCAAAATGGTGGCGATCATGCGCAGGGTGGTGGTCTTTCCGGCCCCGTTGGGTCCGAGCAGCGAAAAAACGCGTCCGGGCTGGCAGGTGAAACTGACGTCGTCCACGGCCAGTTGGTTCGTGGCAGATGCCTCTTTTTGCTTTCGCTGCTGCGGATAGTGTTTGCTTACACTTTCTAGCTGAATCATGGTTTGGCGGGTTAATCAGAAAAATTAGCGAGTTACTGAGTTAGTAGACTGGCGAATCGTTTTCTTACAAGGCCACCCAAAAAAATAAGCGAGAAAGATTTTATCCCTCGCATAAAGTTCTAATAATCAGTAATATATCAGCTAATAAATTTCTTCATAAGAAATATTTTACCTCGGTTGTAAGAAAACGTAGCACGCGGATACTAACTTATCAACCGACTACGCTGCGTATGACCACCGCCTACCAAGCCGACCCACCCTCTACCGAGTTTCATGACCTGCTCAACCAGCACGTGGGGATCATCCGACGCATCTGCAAGGTATACAGCAACGATGCCGACGAGTATCAGGACTACTTTCAGGAGGTGGTGCTGCAACTGTGGAAAGCCTACGGCACCTTTCGGGGCGAAGCCCAAGCCTCAACCTGGATCTACCGCGTGGCGCTCAACGTGTGCCTGTCGCTGTTCAAGCGCAAAAAGCGGCGCGTGAGTGAGGTGTCGCTGCAACCCGAGCACTGGAGCAACCTGGCCGCCGAGGCCGCCGACTCCACCGAAGAAGAGCAGCTTCAGCAACTCTACGCCGCCATCCGGCAGTTGAACGAGATCGACCGGGCGCTGGTCCTGCTGTATCTGGAGGGAAAAAAGTACGAAGAGATCGCCGACATTCTGGGCATCACCCTCAACCACGTGGGCGTGAAGGTGAACCGCATTAAGAAACAGTTAAACCGCATCATTCATGGACAATCTACAAACGCTCTGGCGTAACGCCCAACCGGCAGAAGATCAACAGGCATTGGCTACGCAGCAGATTGAAACGATCATTCATCAAAAATCGCAGAGCGAGTTTGATAAATTCAAGCGAACGGTGTTTTGGGAGATGATATTCAACATCGTGTTCACCCTGGGATGTGCCTACTACGCGCTGGTATCAGAGTTCAGAGCCTTTCCGGTTCCTGTCGGGGCCACCTTTTTGGCGATTGGTAGTTTCCATATTTGGCAACTTACTTTTTACCGTCGCCTGTGCCGCCATCCCTTTAGTGTGGATGTGCGTCACTATTTGCAGTCGGCATTAGCATTGTTGAAGAAGTACGTGCTGCATTATAAAGTGGTTTATGGTATCCTTCTACCTGTTTCTGGAATGATAGGTCTCGCGTTGGGTTCTGCCGCCAGCCAAGAGGGAACCGAGCTTCCTATTTACGAACTACCGAACGAACCCTGGCTAGCCTTTTTGGTTGTTGGAGTAGTACTGAGCTTGGCGTTCTTGACCATTCATTTCCAGTTCAAATATTTGTACCAACCCAAGATCAATCGCTTGCAACGTTTGGTGGATGAACTTCAGCCACCGGCGTAGAGAAGTTCCGTAGGTTCCCATCTTAAAATTGCTTAGTTTCGTTTGGAAAAACCAAAGAAATGCGAACCCTTGAGTTAGATGAACTTTCTAAGGAAGAAGCCCTTGCTGTTGTCAAGGTACTCGACACGATCATCGGACAGGATGATAACGTTCAGATAAAGCAGAACGGTAATCTACTCTATAATGTAGCTAAGAACAGGCAGATAGCGTCGCCTTCTCCGGACAATGAGCAGTACGTTCCGCAATCTGATGAAAGCCCCTCCGACGTGTTAGAACAAATTTTTGCCGGAGGCCCTTTGTTAGACGAACGCTTCCAGGATATGAGTTTCGAGGAATTTCGTCGCGAAGCTTGGGGCGGAAGGGGCGTACGCTAACCTAAGTTAAAGCACAGCCGGAAACAGTAAGAACACGCATTTCCCCTCCGCAGCGTTATTCCAGCATGAATCACCGCAAGCCTACCCGACAACCCGCTATTTATCTTCTTTCATCATTCATCATTCTTTGTTCGATATTCATTATTTCTTTTTCCTCCTTCGCCCAAGTGCAAATCCAGCGCCCCCCGGAGCAAACCCGCTTGTTGTTTCTGCTCGATGCGTCGGGCAGTATGTTTGCCGAGTGGGAGGGGCGCTTGCGCATGGACGTGGCCAAGCAGATGCTCACCGAGCTGGTTGACTCGCTGCGCGTAGACCCGAATTTGGAGCTCGGTCTGCGGGTGTACGGGCACCAGTACCATCGCCGCTTCAAGAATTGCCAGGATACCAAACTAGAGGTGGGCTTTGCCGCGAACAACCACGACCGCATCATCGGCAAGCTGCGCACCCTGCAACCCTCGGGCGTCACGCCCATCGCCTACTCGCTCGAGCAGGCCGCCAGCGACTTCCCCCTCGACCCGGCCTACCGCAACGTGGTGATCATCCTTACCGACGGCATCGAGTCGTGCGACGGCGATCCCTGTAGCGTGTCGCAGGCGCTGCAATCGCGCAATATCTTCCTGAAGCCCTTTGTCATCGGACTGGGCATGGACCAGAATTTTGCCGAGGAGTTTGCCTGCGTGGGGCAGTACTACGACGCGCAGGACGTGAACGAATTCCGGCAGGTGCTCAACAAGGTTCTGCGGCAGTCGCTCGAAACCACCACCGTGAGCGTGGAACTGCTCGATGAGCAGCGCCAACCCACCGAGACCGACGTGAACGTGACCTTCGTGAACAACGTGACGCAGGCGCCGCTCTACAACTTTGTGCACTACCGCGACCGGCAGGGTCAGCCTGACTCGGTCGTTGTAGACGCGGTGCTGTCGTACGACGTAGTGGTAAACACCATTCCGCCCGTAGCAAGGCGCAACGTGCGCTTCGAGGGCGGACAGCACAATGTGGTCAGCATCCAGGCCCCCCAGGGCACCTTACAGATCAGGCAGCCGGGCCACTCCGAATACGCCAAGGGCGTGCGGGCGCTGGTGCGCCGGGCAGGCCAATCGGCCATCATCAACGTGCACGAACTGCCCGCCCCTGAAAACTACCTGGTGGGTACTTACGATCTGGAAGTGCTTACTTTTCCCAAGACGCTGCTCACCGATGTGCGGGTGAACCCCCGCGAAACCACTGAATTGACGCTGCCCGGTCCGGGAGTGCTCAACGTGGACTTCGTGAAGAACGGCATCGGCAGCTTGTATCAACTTGACTCAAGCGGAGCGCAGCGGTGGGTGCACGACTTCGTGCCCGGCGAAACGCGGGTGGCGCGGGCCATTCAGCCGGGCGCCTACCAACTGGTATTTCGGGCGCAGGATGCCTTCGGCAGCAAGTTCACCGAGGTGAAGAACTTCACCGTGACCACTGGGGCCACCGTGAAGCTGAAGTTTTCGGGGGCTTAAGAGTAGTTGAGTCTTTTCTTTCGCTGGTTGTAGCGTACGCTATGACTCGTACCAGCGATGCTCACTTCAATACTAGTGTTTTGCTGCCTATCTCCGAAGTTTTCTTACGCCAACCTCAGGGCAATCGCGTTTGAAGTCTGAAGACGTCATCCACCGTGGACGCGGTCCGGAAATTTGTGCAGCGTAGCGAAACGAATTATCTGGAATCTCCTCCTTCGTATCAGGAGATTTCGGATATTTTCCATCGCTACACGCTGAAAAATTCCGAAATGACGGTGTAAAAAGTTAAACACGATTGCCCTGACGCCAACCTGGGTTCCTACTGCCTGTCTCCGACATTTAGTCGTCACGAACTAGTATTTCGTTGCCTGTCTCCGGTGTTTGGCCGTCGCGAAACAGTTTTTCGCGGTTGGGCTTCAGATATTTTTGCCGTAGTAGTAGTTGATGGGTGACATTGGGAAACAGTTGCGGGTGCTGATCGGAGGATACGTGCTCGAGTAGGAGGAGTGACGGATATTATCAGTGAAGAAAAAGCCAAAATCGTTGGCGGGCCGGTAGGAAGAAAGCCCAAGGCTGGCTATATTGACTTTGGAAGCGCTTGTGAATGGATTGAATCCTATTGAGGGTACAGGGTTTACCCGCTATTTTGTAGCGGATTGTTTCGCTACGGCGTGTGATGCGCTATAAATGCGCTTTTAAGTACCAAGTCAATTTTAAACGTCATTCCGGAGCGAGGGTACCGAGACCCGGAATCTCCTGCTACAGCGACAAAAATGTACCTTAAACGAAATGACACCTGCCTTCGTAGCAGTGGACGCCACGCGGGAGATTCCGGATATTTTCCTTCGCTTTGCTGCGTAAAATTCCGGAATGACGTTTTGTGATTTGTTTCGAATGACTATTTATAACCAAGTTGGGCGTCATGTGAATAATATGAAAACATTTACTATCTCAGTATTAACTTTCTGCTTTTGCATATCTGGTCATACTGAAAAGATTCAAGGAATCGGTATGGTAAAAGTAGACTTTGATTCATCAACCGTTATTCATTTTTATTCTTCTCCAAAAGATGATCATCCGGCGAAGACAATTGAGTTCTACAACGACAAAACTGTTAATAGTTGGAGAATTAAGCGGCTTGAAGAGCATAGAAAGTGGCTTTTGACTAGTATGAATCTTGACTACTCTATCTTCGAGTTTCAATACATAGCAGAGAAAGACGGCTGGTTAGAAGTAATCGTTGACCCGGAAACTTCTAACACCTTCTGGATAAGAAAGGGCGAGAAGATAGAGGCATTGACCTGGGGAGAGTATATCAAGGGTATGTTCGGTATTGGGCCGCAAGAGAACTCATTGCAAGAAATTAAGAGGATACCAGATATGACTGCTGAGAAATTAAAAGATTTTGACGAATGCTATAGTGTAAAGTCAGTGAAAGGAGATTGGATTGAGCTCTTTACATCAGACTATTGCCAGGATTTCTTTGATCATAGTGAGCAAAAAATAGAGACAGGGTGGGTTAAATGGCGTGAGGGTGATGAGCTTCTAATTGAGCTTTATCCCTTCGCATAAAGAGTAAGACACGAACGCCCAACACCCCATTCCGTTCTTAGGCTACGCGCCCCGAGTTGAGCGAAGCGGTATGAGCCTAACGAATACTGTTCTGATCTTAGGCTACGCGCCCCGGGCCAAGCGCAGCGGTTCTAAGACCCAATCAGCGTCGCGGTATGCGTCGTAGGAGCGCTACACTTACGAATAAAAGAATTTGGTAGAATACGAGAGTAGTCGGATGATACTACCAGTATATTTTGATAAGTTTGAGTTATGGATGAAAAACCTCATCACATTGATATAGAGATAGATGAACTGACCAATAGCATTGAGAATGTATTTTCAGGTGACAGGTTCGATACTGAACTGACATTGATCTCTAAAGACAATCTGCAATCAGTAAAAAAAGGAAACGGGTGGCAATTCGACTGGAAATACGAATTAGAACAGCCTAACAGAGAAGTTTACAAACTGACAATAAAAGGCAATTTGGAAGTCATTCAGGGATTGGTTAGCTTTTCAAACGAGGAAGATCATCTTTACATGCACTTGATTGAGAGTTCACCATTTAACAAAGGGAAGCATAAGATTTATACCGGAGTGCCAGGTAATATGGTTGCATTTTTATGCAAGACTTCCTGGGACCAAGGATATCAAGGGTTTGTTTCGTTTACATTCAAAACAAAGTTGATTGAACATTACGAGAGAACTTTGGGAGCTGTTCACGTAGGTGGGCACAAGATGGTTATCTTCCCGAAAGAAGCATTACAACTGATTAATAAATATTTAAAGTTTGAGAAACCTGGGACTAGTAAGAGAGCCGGAAGGGGTAGACTTTGTCGTTGACTCCAGACCGTTGAAAGAATGGGAGAAAGAGCAGATAAGTGAAGTGATCAGGCATTACAAGGAGACAGGTGAAATTAAGAAGATTACTGTATCTGCAAGGAAAGATCGCAGAAGGAAGAAGGCAAAGCAGGATACAGTGTAAAGAACTACTGCTATACCCTGTTCTGAAGACCCAATAGCATCGCTGTGTTGAGTTGTAGGGGATTCTACAACCATAGTTATTAGTTAGAACGAATAAAGGAATGGACAGATTAGTTAGAGAAACATTAAATGCTCTGGAAGCAGGGTTGTATCAGGTAGCATTGAATTCAGCTATGGTAATTCCAGATATTTGCTGTGCCTTAGTATCTGACAATGGAAAAACATCACCTAACCTTTACGAGAAATGGATTGATGAATTTGTAGCCTTAAAATACGATGGAACCATAACAGGAAAAGACATTTACAAGCTGAGATGTGCGCTTCTTCATCAAGGAAAGTTAAATCACGATTACCCGAAGTATAAAAAGATAGTCTTTCAACTTCCCAGTAGTGGTGGAACTATTCACAACGGTATCATAAATGATGCTTTGTTTCTAAACATCAAGACATTCTGCTACGACATAATTGGAGGTTATACCAAATGGGCGGAACAAAACTATAAC
The DNA here is from genome assembly GCA_963761785.1 of uncultured Cytophagales bacterium. Classification (GTDB taxonomy): domain Bacteria; phylum Bacteroidota; class Bacteroidia; order Cytophagales; family Cyclobacteriaceae; genus Tunicatimonas. Next base: position 749,145 of record CAVXII010000004.1, on the reverse strand, counting down.
AACAAAAATGTTGAGAAAAACTATTCAAAGATTGTAGCCTACTATTCAGAGGGACTACCACCTTTTTTAGAAGGGTTGCCCGTGTTGGCATAAGGACATACCACCCTAGGTTACGAAGCAGTCCCAAGACCCAATCAGCGATGTTGTATGCGTCGTAGAAGCGCTACGCTTATCCTTACAACTAGCGTCACTGGAATAAGATCAATCCCCCGCGCGCTGCTGTAAGTCGTCCGAAGCGGTGCCGCGGCGGCGGGCTTTCTTCACCTTCTGGTTGCCAAAGCGGTACGATAGGTTGAGCTGAAACACCCGCGTCTCCCACTTGTTCACCACATCAACACTAATGTCGCCCTGCCGGATGGTGACCGGGTTCTGCCGCCAGTTGAAAATATCGTTGAGACTGGCCTGCGCCCGCAGTCGGCCGAACTCTTTCACCAGCCCCAGGTCGATCTGGTACTGGTGACCCACCTCAAACATGCCCCAGATCAAGGGCGACTGGTAGAAGCCCGTCACCTCCAGCTTGAACTCCTTGGGCAGCGAGAGCGTGTTCTGCGCCCGCAGCACGTAGCTAAACTGGCTGTTGTCGATTACCCCGCCCTCTGAGTAGGGCGACAGCACGTCGTTGTAAAAGGCCGTCAGGTTCAGGTTAGCCATCCACCACTGGGCCACCGGCAGTGAGGTAGACAGGTTGGCGCTGTAGTTCTTGATCTGGTTCAGGTTCACCGTGGTCTGGAAGGTAGTCTGGTCGGCGTTCTCCTGCTCCAGCACGTCGGTGATGGCGTCGGTGGTGTGGTTATAGTTGAGGGTGAGGAACACCGCGTTCTTGAGTCCGTAGGTGAACGCGAAGGCGTTGGTGTACTGCGGGTTGAGAAACGGATTGCCGCGCTGGAAGGTGAAGCGATCCAGAAAGAACTCGAAGGGGTTGAGGTTGCCGTAGTTGGGCCGATCAATGCGGCGGCTGTACGACAGCGAGAAGCTGTGCTGCTCGGGAATGGTGTAGGAAGCGCTCGCGCTGGGAAACAGGTTGAAGTAGTCGCGCTGCACCAGGCTGTCGAGCGTGAGCGACTGCCCCTGCGAGTAGGTGTGCTCACCCCGCACCCCAAGCTGCACGTTCCAGTTGTCTCCCCACTTTTTGTTCAGGTTCACGTAGCCCGCCGTGATGTTCTCGTCGTACATAAAGCGGTTGCTGCGCAGCGTATCGGTGATCCGCTCTCCTTCGGCAATCGTGCTAAAGTCCAGGTCGTTGTCGGTGGCCACCCGGCTTAACTTGCCACCTACCTCCAGTTGCAACTCCTTGCCGAGCGGCCGGGAGTAGTCGGCCTGCGCCGCGATGATGCTGATATCAGTCTGCGCGTCGGTGCGCACCAGCAGGGGAGGGGGCACCAGATCTTCATCATTGCTGAAGTAGAAATTATCGTTTCCCTGCAGGTTGTTGCTGGTTCGCTGCACGTAATCAAAGTCCAGGCTGAGGTTACCCGCTTTTTCCCAGTCCTGCTCGAAGTTGACGTTATAGGTCAGGTTCTGCCACTGGTTGTCGGTAGTGTTGCGCGCGTCCAGTCCGTCGAAGGGATTGTCGTACACTCCGCCCAGCACGGTGCGGTTATTTTCGGTCTGTTCGAACTGACCGTCGTTGCCGCTCACCAGCACGCCCAGCGTGGTTCGCTCGGTCACAAACCAGTCGGCCCCCGCCCGGAAGTTGTGCCCCTTTGGCAGGTTGATGCGGTTGGTGGCTTGGTCAAAAGTCGTAACACCACCCAGATCTTCGTTGGGGATGCGGCGGAAGAGCGTGGTGGAGCCCACGTTCTTGTTGTAGAAGTAGCTGTAGTCGCCGAACAGGTTCACCTTGTTCTGCCGGTAGTTGAGCTGCACGTTGGGCGAGATGCGCGAGTAGCGGCCCCGCCCCAGGTTCACGCCCACCGTGCCGTTGAGTCCGACGGCGGCCGCGGCGGTGCGCACGATGTTGATGATGCCCGCGTTGCCCTCGGCGTCGTACTTGGCTGGGGGGTTGTCCATGATCTCGAGCTTCTCGATGTTTTGGGCGGGCATGCTTTCCAGCATTCGCATCAGGTCGGCGTTCGAACATGTAGGTAGGCTTGCCGTCCAGGTAGATGAGCACATTCAACTTGCCCTTCACGCTGATGTTGCCGTTCTGGTCCACCACCACGCCGGGCGACTTCTCGAGCACCTGCTTGGCCGTGCCGTTCTGCAAGATCGGGCTCGACTCCACGTTCATCACCAGGGCGTTGGAGGTGACCTCGATCATGGGTTTGGTGGAGCGCACCACCACCTCGCCCAGTTCGGTGGTGGCTTCGGCCAGTTGCACCGGGGAGCGTCGTTGCTTGGCTGATTCGGGACCGAAGGCTTCTGAGAAGTAGGGAGTGTAGCCCACCATCTGGATAGAAAGCAGATAGCGTTCGTTGTTGGTTACCTGTATTGTGTAGGTTCCGATGGTGTCGGCCACCGTGCCTTTCACTAAGGCCGAATCGGTAGCCGATAGCAGCAGCACGTTAGCAAAGGGCAGGGGTTGGCTTTGCTCGTCCTGCACCGTGCCGCTGATCTGATACTGGGCCAGGGCGGTACCTGCGTTGAGCAGCAGGAAGAAGGTGAAGATACGTTTCAGTAGGGTAAAGAAATAGGTTGTCATAGTTGTAGTGATGAGTTTCTCCCGGTTGTTCAACAAGGATGCCAGAGCTGAAATAGGCATTCTGGTGGTTTTAAGCGGGTTGAGGGATGTCGCTACTGTTCACTAGCGGACGGACATTGTCCGGTTTCGAACAGTTTGTCTTGTGTGACACAACTCGTGATCCGAAACATTTACCCAGGATTGATATAATTTAGCTGTTTAAACAACAATTAATACTAAAATCTTGATACTATTAATACTGTGTGAATATTTAAGGTAAAAAACGTTTTGCTGTTACGTATTTTGCTTCATATTAGACTATTGATTACGAATAGTATCATTCTTTATGCTTCGCTTAGCAAGTCCGTCTCTATTTATTCAACGGTATCTTTTTTTCCCTCATTTGTAACTGCCTACCCTATGAGAATTTTTCTTTTCGCTGTATTAATGTGCTCAACGAACTACTTACCCGCCCAGGTGAGTATTACCGCCGACATGACTCAGTCTACTGCTGAGGCTAATCCATTGCACTACGGGATCAATTTCCAACGGGCCCTTGCTCCGGCAATCGCTAACAACGCCGACTTTAAAGCGCGTGTCGAGGAGATTAACCCGGGCATTGTTCGCTACCACGCCGCTGAGCAAACCATACCGGAAAATGACAAGAGCTGGGTAGATTTTGCCAACCAAACCTGGAACAGTAGCCAGATTGATCAGGTGCTGGCGAACAAACCAGCAGAAGCTGAAGTGATTGTCACCATCACCGGATGGCCCAACTTCATTAGTCCGAACCAACGGTTGCCCCTCGATTTGATTGATACGTACGCTAATTTCTGCGCCGACCTGGTCAACATAGTGAATAACCAGTTAGGATACAACGTGACGTACTGGGAACCCTTCAACGAAAAAGACCGGGCGGGCTACGATGGAGCCGAACAAATGGCCGAACTGGCCGCGATCTTTCAGGCCTGCCGCGCCAAGATGCTGGAGAAAGACCCCTCCATTAAACTGGTAGGAGGAGCCTTTCGGGAGCCTTTTCAAAGCAATGTGCAGTTCTTCCTGAATAATCTAGAGCCCGGTGACTTGGATGTGTGGTCGCACCACCAGTACGGCGGCGGAGCAAGCAACGCCGAAACCAATGCAGAGCGAATCGCTCAAATCTATAACCGGCCGGCCAGTATTGCTGAGGGGCTACAGGTGGCACGCACCAAGCTCGACAACGCTGGCTTTGGTGGAGTGCCTATCTGGTTAGATGAGTGGAATATCTACTTCAGTTTTAACCTCGATCTCCAGACCCGCTACATGATTAGCGCCGTAGGCGGAGTATTCAATGCCCTCACTTTCAAAAGAGCTATTGAGGAAGGCAATGCGGATGCTTTGATGAGCTGGAACGCCGCCGATGGCACCTACGGCAAAATTGCCAGCGACTTTTCACAACTCAATCCGGGAGGGCACGTGCTAGCAGTGTTGCGGGAGTACGGAGTAGGAACGGTACGACCGACCAGCAGTAGTGATCCGGCCCAGATAGAAGGATTCACCGTGCAGGATACAGACGGCCGATCCATGTTTATGCTTATCAATCGTGGCCAAGAAGCTCAGCAGGTAAACTTTTCGGCGGGGGGGTGGACCCCACCGGCTGACGTGCTTCAGTTCACTATCAATCAGGACGGGCTGAGCCAAACCGCGGCTACGTGGAGCGAGGTTACCGGCAACCTGACCACCCTAGGAGCCAACGAAATAATTGCCTTCGTCACCACCGGTGATGGCACCATCGGCAACCAGTTGCCACGCGTGGACGCGGGAGGCAACAAAAAGGTGTCCGCGCCCAATACCACCGTCACCCTATCCGGGTCGGCTACTGACGCCGATGGCACCATCGCCACCTACACCTGGACCCAATTGGAAGGTACGACGGTAACGACCAGTTCCACCGACCAGCCCAGCCTGGCACTGAGTGGGCTGCAGCCCGACAGCCGATACGTTTTCCAACTAGACGTTGCGGACGATCAGGGGGGCGTGAGCACCGACTTCGTCACCGTCTTTACCTACGGCCCGCTGCTGGGGGTTACCGTGAACGGCACCTCCTTTGAAAATACCTTTGCCGGAACCACCGTCAACGGTGCCGTGCAGCGAACCACCGTTAACTTCGGCACGCAGGTGATCCAGCAGGAAGAGCTATCGCTCACCTTCAGCGGGCTGGAACAGTTTAAAACTGTCTTCCAGACCACCCTCACCGGCGGAGCAGGTCTTAACCTGCGAGACAACGCCTCGGTGTCCTTTTTTCTGAAGAGCACCACTGACATTGGCATCCGCGTGAAGCTGATTGATATCAGTGGCAAAGAGATCAACGACGAACAGTTTGATCTTCAGGTACCGGGCAACAATCAGTTCCAGCAGTACGAACTAGACTTTAGCGATGCCCTAAGTCAGATTGACGCAGGAAGAGTGAGCTCCCTGCAAATCATCCAGTCTAGCTTTGGCGCAACAACGGGCACCATTGTGTTCGATGCGCTTCGTATTGGTAACGTAGCCACCTCGCCGGATAATAGCCTACCGGTTGCCTCGGCCGGGCCGAACCGAATCGTTACTTTACCCAACGACAATGTTCAGGTGATTGATGGCTTTGGCACTGACGGTGACGGGGCGATATCCGCACGACAGTGGACACAGGTTAGCGGACCTGCCGCCACGCTGGAAGGAGAAGAGACTCCCTCCCTGTCTGTGAGTGACTTCTCAGCGGGCGAATACGTGTTTGCGTATGCTGTGACCGATAATGAGGGTGCTACTGCCTCTGACCAGATGCGCCTGGTGGTGGTAGATAATCCCGGACCCGCCCGGTCTAGCGTTAGTTTTCTAACGAACAGCTTCGGTGGAACCCAGATCAACGGGGCAGTGCAGACCACTGACCTTGGTGGTAAAGTAACGCTCTCGCAGAATGATGAACTGAGTCTGGCGGTGAGCGGAATCAACCAGTTCGAGAAAGTATACCGCACCACCCTTAACGAAGAGGCGGCCGTAGACTTATCTGCTAATGCCCGGTTTGCGGTGGATGCTAAAAGTACGGAAGCCATTCGCTTGCGGGTCAAACTGTTTGACGCTGATGGTGCGCAGATCGATAACTTTAAATTCGACATCGACGTGCCTGGCGATGCTACCTACCGTACCTACTCCCTGGATTTTTCGGGTAGTTTCGGTGGAGTAGACCCCACTGCCATCACCCGGATAGAGCTTATGTCACTCACCGGGTCCTCAGTCAGTGGCACCATCACGATTGACAACCTGCGGTTGGGCATCGGGCGCGTGGTGGCCGACGCGGGGCCGAACCGCTTGGTGACCCTGCCTAGTGGCACTATAACCATCACGGGTAGCGATCTGATGGAAGACCGGGTGTCATTCTCGCGCCGCTGGCAGCAAATCAGTGGGCCTTCAGCGCAGCTTTCTGGAATAGAGACCAACACGTTGCGGATCGAGCAAGCGCCAGCCGGTGAATACGGGTTTGCGTATCAGGTTACTGACGCCGATGGGTTGACCGCTAGCGATCAAACCACTTTGTTCGTAGTAGAAAATTCCGGGCCTACTACGGTGGGAACTACCTTCCTAAAGAATGATTTTAGCGGAACGGTTATCAGTGACGATGCGCAGACAACCGCCCCCAGCGGACCGGTGACCCTGGCGCAGAGTGACGAGCTCGCCATCACGCTCAACGGTATTAAAGAGTTTGAGAAGGCCTACCGAACTGATTTGACCAACAGCGCCGCCATTGATCTGTCGGGCGATGCCACCTTTGAGGTAGACATTAAGAGTACCGAGGCGATAAGACTTCGCATCAAGCTGTTCGACACCAACGGCCGACAGATAGATAACTTCAACTTTGACCTTACTATACCGGGAGATGATACCTACCGTACGTACGCTAAAAACTTCGCCAATGAGTTTGGCAACGTGAACCGGCAGGCGATCAGTGCCGTAGAGTTGATGTCGATCAGTGGTGCTACCATTAGCGGGGTGCTCACCATAGACAACCTGCAGCTGGGCGAGCCTACTACACTGCCCGTTATCGAACCGACCAATGTTACAACCGTGGTAAGCAGTTCTGCCGATGATGCGGAGGAAAACTCGCAGGGGGTGGTGGATCTGGTCAGCGACGACCTGGACTTTCGGTCTGATAACCTGAGTGCCATGCGGTTTGTGTTGAACGTTCCGGCGGGGGCTACCATTGAGGAAGCGAGTCTTGACTTGGTTGCAAAAGGCAATTCGTCGGGGGCCAACACACTTACCTTTCGCGCCCAGGTAGTTGGTGACGCTACGGCCTTCACCACCACTTCGGGAGACTTGTCATCGCGCAGCAGCACGAGCGTTTCGGTGGGCTGGAGTCCCGGTAGCTGGACGGATGGGGAAACCTATACTTCGCCCGACCTATCGGCGCTTATTCAGCAACTTGTGAATCGGACTGACTACCAGGCAGGAGATTATCTGGTTATCACGGTAGCTTCCAACGCGCCCAATAGCCGGAAGCGCGCGGCCCGCACTTACGACTTCAACGGTAGTACGCAAGAAGCCCCCGAGCTCATCATTACTTATTCTCCCGCAACGTTTGTTGAACCGGTAGGTACTGCTACCGTGGTAAGCAGTTCTGCCGATGATGCGGAAGAGAACTCGCAGGGGGGGGTGGATCTGGTCAGCAACGACCTGGACTTTCGGTCTGATAACCTGAGTGCCATGCGGTTCACCCTGGATATCCCAGCCGGATCCAGCATTAACGAAGCAAGTATCAACTTGGTGGCCAAAGACAATACATCGGGCAGCAACTCGCTGGTTTTCTACGCCCAGGCGGTGGGCAACGCTTCGGTATTCGCTGCTACATCCAATAACCTATCGTCACGGGTCAGAAGCAGCGTTTCGGTGGGCTGGAGTCCTGGCAGCTGGACGGACGGAGAAACCTACACCACTCCTGACTTATCGGCGCTCATCCAGGAGGTAGTCAATCAATCCGATTATCAGGAGGGCAATCAGATAGTGATCATGGTGGCTTCTAACGCTCCCAACAGTCGGAAGCGCGGGGCCCGTACCTACGACTACAACGGTAGCCCGCAAGAAGCCCCCGAGCTTAGCGTCACCTATGCTCCCTCAGTCGCCGCGCGTCAGGGAATTGGTACTCCGAAAGGAACGATATCTCCGGAAGTAGCCGTTGTGCCTATCCGAGTGCTCACCTATCCTAATCCTGCCCGCCACGAGGTCCGCTTTGATCAATTAGTGGACGTACGGGTGCTCAACGGTCGGGGGCAGGAAGTGCTCACGGGTATTGGAGTTGAGCAAATCAACGTGACTACCCTGCCCGCAGGACTGTATATCGTGAGGTTCGCAACCGGCCAAGTAACCAAGCTGATGGTAGAGTAGCCAAGGATGGGAGGGCGTACTATCGGGCCATAGCAAATATCTGTAAGGAAACCTGGCTACGTTAGAAATGGTATAGAACAGCAAATTGCGTATATTAGTCATTCACTACGCGCTATATACTTATGAAAACCTTTGTCGCTGTCCTAGCTGTTTCGTTACTCATTCCAAGCCTGCCGTCCTGCGCAGATGCGCCCAATCCCGCCGCTGACACTGCCTTTGCCGTCCAGCGGGGCACCAACATCGCACACTGGCTGTCGCAGAGCAAACAGCGGGGCGAAGAGCGCCGCACCTTCTTCCAGGAAGAAGACGTGGCCTACCTGGCCGACCTGGGCTTTGATCATCTGCGCATTCCGGTAGACGAGGAGCAACTTTTCGACGAAGAGGGCCAGCTGGAGCCGGAAGCCATTGGGTTGCTACACGACGCCATTGGCTGGAGCCTGGATCACGACCTGCGGGTAGTGGTGGACTTGCACATCCTGCGGTCGCACCATTTCAACCACGAAGAGAAGCCGCTGTGGACCGAACCCGCCGCCCAGCAGCGCTTCTTCAACCTGTGGCGCAGCCTATCGGACGAGCTGCAGCAGTATCCCACCTCAATGGTGGCCTACGAACTGATGAACGAACCGGTGGCCGATGACCCCGACGACTGGAACCGCTTGGTAGAAAAGGCCGTCGCCGTGATCCGGGAGCAGGAACCCACCCGCACCATCGTGATCGGCTCCAACCGCTGGCAGTCGGCCGACACCTTTGATGAACTAAAGATACCAGAGAACGACCGACACATCCTGCTCAGCTTCCACTTCTATGAGCCTTTCTTGCTCACCCATTACCAGGCCAACTGGACGGATATTGGCGATTATACCGGACCGGTGCACTACCCCGGCCAGATTGTGAACCCGGAGGAGTTGGCAGCGTTCCCGGACAGCATTGTGCAGGAGATTAAGCCTCGTATCAAAGAATACACGCAGCCGAAGCTAGAACAGATGATGGAAAAACCGTTGCGCGTAGCCCGAGCGCACAACCTGCCGCTCTACTGTGGCGAGTGGGGAGCGATGGCGACGGCCCCCGAGGCCGACCGCCTACGGTGGTACCAGGACATGGTGCAGCTGTTTGAAAAGCACGACATCGCCTACGCCAACTGGAACTACAAAAGTGGCAACTTCGGACTGTTGGACGGCGAGGGCGAATCAACCAAACTCATCAACATCGTGACCAGCGGCGTGAGCAGTAGCAGTGACGGGGGGCGGAAGCAGGGAGAATAAAGAGTAGGTGACTTTACCCATAGTCTAAGTGGCTACGTGACTAGAGTCAAGCACGCTCTCTAACTAGAGTTGGTAAGCCTTCCTAACTAGAGTTGAGTAGCCTTCTCAACTAGAGTTAGTGAGCCTTACCAACTAGAGTCAATGAACCTCCCCAACTACAGTTAGGGTGCCTTCCTAACTACTTACTTAGTTTCAGGGGTACTAATCAATCCGAAAACCATTCGTAGGTAGTTTCGTTCTGCCTGAGTAACTTCCCCGTTGGCTTGCTTATGGAAATGGAATATAACCCTTACATCGTGGTGATTGCCATCTCGGTGATCATCATTGTGTCGTACCTGTTTAACCTGATTTCGCGCAAGACCAACATTCCCAGCGTGCTGCTGCTCATCATCCTGGGCATCGGCCTCAAGCAACTGTCGGTTTCGTTTGGCATAGAAACGGGTGATCTGCTCTTCTCAGTGCTGGAAATTCTGGGCATCGTCGGGCTCACCATGATTGTGCTGGAGGCGGCCCTGGACCTGAAACTAACGAAAGAAAAGTGGCCCCTGATCTGGAAGTCGTTCGTGGTGGCCTTGCTGGCGCTGGTGATCACTTCCCTGGCATCAGCCTATATTATTCAGTATTACTTTATCGAGAGCTTCTTCACCGCCCTGGTCTACGCCGTGCCCCTGTCAGTGATCAGCAGTGCCATTGTGATTCCCAGTGTGGGTGCGCTCGACGAAGCGCGCAAGGAGTTTATGGTGTACGAGGCCACCTTCTCGGATATTCTGGGCATTATGTTCTTCTATTTCCTGCTGGGCAACGCCGACACCGAAACCACTCCGGCTATCGTCTGGAACGTGGTGAGCAACATCGCACTCACGCTTATTCTTTCGGTGGTGGTGAGCTACGCGCTGGTGCTGCTGTTTCAGAAGCTTGATACCAACGTGAAGCTGTTTCTGCTCATTGCCGTGCTGCTGCTGTTGTATTCGCTGGGCAAACTGTTCCACCTGTCGTCGCTGGTGATCATCCTGGTGTTCGGCCTCATCCTGAACAACCACCGCCTGTTTTTCTTCAAGCCGCTGAGCAAACTAGTCGACAGCCGGGCAGTAAGCGGTATTCTGAACAATTTCCACCTGGTGACGCTGGAAACTGCCTTCGTAATGCGCACCTTCTTCTTTGTGGTGTTCGGCATGACCATCGTGCTGGCCACCATCCTCGACGCGGATACCGCCATTGTGAGTGGCATCTTACTGGTGGTGCTCTACGCCGTCCGCTGGCTCATGCTGCTCATCTTTGTGCGAAGGGATATCTTGCCCCAGCTGTTTATTGCGCCCCGCGGGCTGATCACGGTGCTGTTGTTCTTCAGCATTCCGGATGAGCTGCTGAGTCCTAATTTCAACTCCGGAGTGTTGTTGTTTATGATCATCATCAGCAGTGTGGTGATGACGTTGTCGCTGGTGCTGGGCGGCACGCAGATCAGGCCCTACGAAGAGTTTGCTAACAACTACTGGGGCGAGGTAGACAAGGAAATTGACCGAATTGAAACCAAAGAAAAAGCAGCCATTGAAGAGAAAATCAACAAGCCAAGTGAGGTGTTGTGATTGGGTGCTAGTGGATAGATGTTGGCTTTCTGGCGACTAGGATTCACGGGTGGATCAAATCTACGACGGAGCTTAGTTGATTGTTTGGTCTCTACTATAGGGTGGCCAGTGCCGTCAGTGCTGCCCGATCTAGCTTCTTTGGGTGAACTAAAAAGTATCGCAGCAATACACTGCCACCGCCCACCTCACTGCTTACTCTATCCCGCACCAGATGCTCTGGGTTTGGCCACTCCTTCTGAAATCACAACTTAGAGACGAAATAGGTGGAATCGTCCTATATTTTCCATTAGGATAGCCATGTTTGGAATATATTTTTTGAATTAAATCCTCAATATTGCCGACGCACGATCAACTAAAATTCCTACCCAAAAACCACTCCTTATGATACACGTTCTTCTATTCCGCCGCGCGCTGCGAGTGATTATTTTACTCTTGGCATCGGTAGCGACAACCTCAACCCGAGCGGCTACCTATTACGTGTCTACTACGGGACAGGATGCCGCCGGACGTGACGGCCTTTCGCCAGCAACCGCCTGGAAGAGTATCGCCTATGCGTTTCAGCAAGTTCCCGCGGGCAGTCATACCTTTCAGTTAGGCGGCGGCACCTTCGTGCTCTCCCAAACTGCCCCTCTCAAAGACGGCTGGACGCTCAATGGGCAAGGCCACACCGGCAGCACCACCACCACCATCATCAACGCCAGCACCTTCAGTCCTGATGGTGAGATCTGCCTTGGACTGGCGAACGAAAAGCAGGACTACCCGCTGGAAAACTATTTGTTGGGAGGCGATGGCCTGGACGATGTGACCATCAGTAACCTGATCCTGACTTCTCGGCCAGACCAGCCACTAGACGGGGCCATCATGATGAAGTACGCCAGAGACGTGGAACTCTTCAACTTGCTGGTGCGGGAGTTTCCCTGGAATGGCATCTATCTGCGGCAAGGAAAGCAAGTGAGGATTCATCACAGTTTCTTTGAGGATGCCAGCTATGAGCGCCGGTGCAGTACCTGGGGTGGGGCCTTGCGAACGCGCTACATGAAAGACTTCGAACTGGACCACTGCGAGTTCAAGACCACCAAGGGTGGGGGCTACGGCTACAAAGCCAGCGGGCACGAGAATGCCAAAATTCACGACAACATTTTTCACAATAATGTCTCTAAGGGACCTAACGACAACCGTCCCTTTGATCTGGAATCGGCCCATGAGTTCGAGTGGGGGCTGGAAATCTATAACAATACCTTCAACAGCATGGTGTCGGTGCCGCGGGCTGGAAAACAAAATCATCCTTCTGACCGAGGAGCCTACACCTACACGGTGCGCATCCACGACAACGTCTTCTACGGTTCGGGCGGAGTGGAGGGGCCGAGAAACTACCTGGAGATAGACCACAACTACTTTGCTAACAAGTGGGGTAACAATGGTCGGGTTTATGAAATACACGGTGGGGCGAATGCCGGGCCAACCACAATCCATCACAACGTAGCGGAGTGCTCGATGGGCTTCATGTTTAAGAAAAACGAGTTGAACGAAAATATAAGCATCCTCAACAACACGGTTTACTTGGTGAATTCAGATCGTAACAACTTCCCTACTACCTTTCTGGAAGTGAGCGGAGCGGTGAAGAACTGGCGGGTGAAAAATAACGTAGTGTTCTCAGTAGATGCGGTAGCACCGAGCAAGATCTCAGGATTTAGTCGGAGTGGCTTGCCCAGCACCGGGATGAGTTTGAGCAACAATGTGGCCTGGAAAGTTAACAATATTCCCGCTGGGGCAACATCGATTGACCCCGGCCTGGCGCTCAGTGGCTCGAAGCCCAAAGCTTATTATTCTCCAAAAAATGGAAGCAGCGCGGTTGTTGACCAAGGCACCGACGTAGGGTTTGCGTTCCAAGGCAGCGCGCCGGACATTGGGGCCTACGAATGGAACTTCGCCACCCCTCCGCCTACAACCCCGCCCCCGGTTTCCGGTGATCCAGCGGTGAGATTCAAAAATTTATATTCCGGGGCTTACCTGCGGCACAAAGAGGGTGTACTATACATGGAAACCAGCATCAAACAGGACTGGACCACCGTGAGGTGGACTCTGGAGGATGCTGGAGATGGTTACGTACGCTTCAAGAACGTGCACTCTGGAGCCTACCTGAGACATAAGGATTCCCGGCTTTACATGGAACCTAATATAGTATCGGACTGGACCACCGTGCGGTGGTTCTTGGAAGATGCCGGGAACGGGTACGTACGCTTTAAGAACCGCAACTCGGGTGCCTACCTTAGATACAAAGATGGTGTGCTCTACATGGAGCCTAACATCAAACAGAGTTGGTCTACCGTGCGGTGGAAACCAGAAGAGATTGACAACGCGAATGGCCGACAGGCCAGTCAGGAGCTAGCCAAGAAGACGCTTGCCCCGGAGAAGGTTACCCTAGCGCTATATCCTAACCCCGCCACTGACCAACTACAGGTCGCCTTGCCAAGCGGACAAGAGGCTGCACAGCTGCACATCTATGATCTGGTGGGCCGGTTGTGGCTGGAGAAGGTGTTGCCCGAGAGTGAGGTGGTAGACATAAGCCGTTTGTCCGCGGGAGTCTACACCGTGCGCTTGCGACAGGGGACGCAGTGGCAAACCCAGAAACTGCTCGTTGAATAGCCCCGGCCCTAGTGCGAGCGGGCTAAGTACTCCAGGACTCAGGACAGCGTAAAGAACTGCCAAAACCCTCTGTGAGTGGCCAATAGTAAATGGACGGTTGATCTTGCTCTCACCTGCCACTTGGGCGTTCGGAGCATAAGGTTGCTGGTAGATACCGCTGGACTGGGTCCCTGGTTGAGCAACATCTTGTGATTTATTTTGGACAGTTACTTAGATGTCGCTAAAATGCCTTCATGATTGAGATTGAGCAGAAAGTTACGAAAGCTGAGTACATAAAGGCAGTTACGATCCACTATTTTGGATACAAATACACCTTGATTAATCCGGTGCTCGGACTCGTTATATTGATCTTATTGAGCATGGCAGGTATAATCGTCCCGGAAATGATCAACCCCTCCTTCTATATACTTCTGGCACTATCTGTATACTTACTTTTGAGACCGCTGATTTACATACAAAGCGTTTATCAGGCAGCGAAGTCAAGCAAGAGCTTTTTTGAGCCGACGCAGATAACAATTACCGACGAGGAAAAGATAAGTGCCAGCGCTAATGGTGACGAGACTTCAGTTTATCTGAAGAACCTGTATGCTTACTACAACACTAAGGATTTTATATACCTTTACTACTCCAAAGCACAATATTTACTGCTCAATAAAAGGTACATGGAACCCCGCCAAGTTAAGGAGGTAGTAAGCATAATTAAGCAGATTGGCGTAAGATCTCGGTAGCTACGGGTGGAAAAGGTAGTGGGCTCGACTCTTTTTTATGATTTCGCCGGAGTTGGTTGGTCGTGGTTTACGTAAACCTAAGGGATTTCAGAGATCATCAGCAAATGAGTGCTTAAACTCAAGCAATCTATTACATTTGCGTTTGCAGACTGAACGATTTTATCATGATGAATGTCAAGACACTATTCTTGCTACTAAGTACAACCATCCTGTGTTTCTGCACCAGTAAAACTGAAAACAGCAATGAAACCCTGGCCGCTGAGGATCAGTCTGAAGACTGGGTACTGCTGTCAGAGGGTAACACCTTGGATCACTGGGAAATGTATAACCAAGGCGAGATAAAAGGATGGGAACTGAAGGACGGGGAATTACACGGCTCCGGAGCCGGTTGGGATGCGGACGAAGACATCATCACCAAGCAAGCGTACGATAACTTCGAGCTATCTGTAGAGTGGAAAATTGCTCCTGAGAACAGTTCAGGGATCTTCTTTTATGTGCAGAAGGGGAGTGATCAGCCCATCTACGAGGTAGCTCCTGAGTATCAGGTGATGGACGATAAAGGATGGCCCCAGGAAATGGAGCCTAATCAGTATACCGCGGCAAACTACGCCATGCACGCCCCGGAAACTGCTGTAGTGAAGCCGGTGGGTGAATGGAACGCAACGAGAATCATCGTCGATTATCCGCACGTTGAGCACTGGCTAAACGGTGAAAAGGTGGTTACGTATGAATTCGGGAATGAAGACTGGGAGGACCGAAAAGCTTCCGGCAAATGGGCCGAGGTCCCCAACTACGGGGTAGCGAAGTCAGGGCATATTGGTCTGCAAAATGCCGGAAAAGTCGTTTATAGAAACATCAAAGTCAGAGAGTTGTAATCAACGTAATCTAATCTACGTTGTCCCCAATATTACAACATCTTAGGCAGCGCTCTGGTCGTAGGACATCCAATCGGTGGTGGTTGGGTAGTCTCTATTCACTCACTCTTCCGGCCGTGCCGGTAAGGTGATTTGCAGATCAGCAATGCGAATGCTCCTACCCGCTTTCTCCATCACTGCTTTGGGATGCTCCTTGCCCGCTGGCTGTAGGGTGATCACTGCCACAACGGAATCTTGACAGTAGTAATCGATATAGCGGCTATGGGTGTAGCTTTCGTTTTGGTACCAAATTCCGTGATTGTGTCTGACGGTTTCGCCGCCGTACGGTAGTCGGTTGCTTTCTAACCGGGTCGGGTCGTCACCATGCACGAACTGAACGCGCATACTAGTGCCATTTGGGGCCAAGAGGGTGTACGCTTCGGGATTGGTTGCTAAGCGGTTAAACTCCGGGGAGTTGAGGCGCCAGCGACGCCCGTTCGAGGAGTGATCAACTACCACCACTACCGCTTCGGCCGAGCTTGAACGATCGAATGAGGTATAAACTAAGCGTTGGTGATTCTGGGTACCCACACTGCTACCGCTACCAACGGCATACCCTCCCTGGTTTCCTTCGAAGAATTCATGGTGGTGCAATATCCCCAACTCTCAACTATCTTTCTGAGCAGTTTCTTTGACAGAGGGAAACAGGTTGGTCTGCCCGGCGGTGCCACTGGTCCGCCCGCCGCCAATCACCCAGGGAACACCCGTGCCAACGATGCGGAAGGTGTTCGCGTCGGGACCGGCGTGTCCGTTGATCCGGGTAGCCTTGGCGCTATACGTTACCACTATATCATTTTCGTCCTGAAAGCGATCGCGGGTGATCACGATGCCCTGATCAGGGTCGTGGTAGGTGAGCCACCCAATGGTTGCCGGATTCTGCTTTTCAAGCGTGTCCGGATAGTACAGTAAGCTGTAAAACAAGTGCCCATCGTCGTTGGCCGCATAATCTTCCGCCTGGATGAGGTAGTCGTGCATCCACTTGAGGGCCGCGTGCTGCTCCGGGGGATACAGGCGAAACGCCATGCCTAGCAAGCCGCCCGTAGTGAACATCAGATCGTCGTCAGAAAGATCGGCCTGGATACCCCGCACCCCCGCCTTGTGCTCAATCCCCACGGTAGAAGTCATCAAGGCATGCAATGTATTCACTGTTTCGGGAACAAAATCAGCTAAGCTAAATTCATTGATGTTCTGTTTTAGGGCCAATAGGGCCGGGCCGATAAATGTCCAGCCGTATACGTGGTATGACATGCTCTCGCCGTTCCAGCCATTGGTAAAAATCACTTCCTCCAAATGATTCTGCAATCGTTTGGTGGCATCCCAGCGCAAGGGGAGAGGCCGGCGAGCGGTGGGCACTGGATTTTTCGTGATCCCATACGTAGGAAGCCACAATAACGCTACCGTATCGTACGCCCATCCAGTTGCTCTCGATGGCGTAGTTGGCCTCGTGCCCCATGTTGGCGTTGACGGAGAACATCACGTCGAAGAGTTGGCTGTTGACGCGGCTTCGCTGTGACTCAGTCCATCCTGAATAGCAGAAATCATAAGCAAGGGCCATCTTCAGCAGCAACTTTGCCCTGGTTAGGCCCCGAGAAAGAGGAGCATTGAAATAAACACTATCGTCGAGAATACGCTCGGCCGATCGCCAGGCGCCCTCCGCCCAGATTTGATCCCCGGTGAGCAGGTACAGATAGGCTTGATTTCCTAAAAGATCGCTGTCTGCGTAAGGTTCATACGGACGATTGATTTGCGCTTCCTGCTGCCGTTTTGCCACCCGCAGCAGGTTTTCGTACATAGCTCGATAGGTTTTCTTCTTTATCTTCTCTCGCAAAACCGGTAGTTCATCGGCGTTGATGATTCCCCGAGGATGCAATGCTTTTGTTTGAGAATAGGATACGCCCGAAAAGACGACAAGCATTGATAATATCCAACAAGGCACACTGGAATGCATTCTGTTTTTCATTGTTCCTGGTAAAGACTAAGTTTATATAGTAACGTACTTCGGGTTAAGTATTTTGTGTTTCTGTTGGCCAAACGACTACGTCGGGTGTTTCCATTGCGCAATGGGATGCCCTCGTCCCCGGCGGTGGACCTACTTCTAGTGCGTCACCTGCTCAAAAATCCTTCAAACGCTGCCGGATGAACGTCGTCATATTTTCAAATCGCATTTCAAGCGGTAATACTCACTTAAACTTTTTAAACGCTATGGAACGACACGAGAAAGACCAAAAAACCTTTTCCGACCTGTGGGAAAAGCACCAGCATAACGCCGTCACCGACGACGAAGGCACTTATGTGAATTTGGAGAACTTCAGTATTGGCGACCACGGTCTGTCAATGGAAGACATGCGAACGCCCGGCAATTAAAGTTTATCCGGAACAAATAACCAGTCAGAGAAAGGCTACTTTATGTCCGGCAGCGGCAGCAGATTCCGTTTGTTCAGACGATAAACGGTTCTAGGTTAAAAGGTTCTGATTTCTAGTACAGTACGCGGAAGCGGATGGTGTTTTCGATGCTTTTCAGGTCGCCAATCACTGTGTCGTCGTAGGCCTTGTCGATGTCGATGATCACGTAGCCAATCACCTCCGATGTTTTTAGGTACTGCCCCACCACGTTGATGTGGTGCTTGGCCAGCACGTTGCTAATCTGCGCCAGCACGCCCGGCTTGTTGTGGTGGATGTGCATCAGCCGGTGCGCGTTTTTTAGCAGCGGCAGTTGCACGTTTGGGAAGTTGACGCTGTTAAAAGTGCTGCCGGTGTTCACGTATTCGATGATCTTGCCCGGCACAAAGTCCGCAATATTCTCCTGCGCCTCCTGGGTGCTCCCTCCGATGTGCGGAGTGATGATCACGTTGGGTAAGCCCCGCAGCTCCGACTGAAACTCCTCGTCGTTGCTCTTCGGCTCGGCCGGAAACACGTCGACCGACGCGCCCCGGACCTTGCCACTTTCGATGTTTTTCTTCAGCGCCGCAATGTTCACCACCATCCCCCGGCCCAGGTTCAGCAGAATAACCCCCTCGTTCATCTGCGCAAACTCCCGTTCACCAATCAGGTTCTCGTTCTCCTCGCGCCCGTCCACGTGCAGCGTGATCACTTCTGCCTCCCCCAGCAGTTCTTCCATCGAATCGCACTTGATCGCGTTGCCGAGCGCCAGCTTCTCCACCACATCGTAGTAATACACATGCATGCCCATCGCTTCGGCTAGTACCGACAACTGGGAGCCAATATTACCGTAGCCGATGATGCCCAGCTTCTTGCCCCGCACCTCGTTGCTGTTGGCCGCCGACTTGCTCCACTCGCCCCGGTGCATGGCGGCCGACTTATCGGTGATGCCGCGCATCAGCATAATGATTTCACCGATGGCCAGCTCCACCACCGAACGGGTGTTGCTGTAGGGCGCGTTGAACACCGCCACTCCCTTGCGGGCGCAGGCTTCCAGATTAATCTGGTTGGTGCCGATGCAAAATGCTCCCAGCGCGATCAGGCGGTTGGCGTTTTCCAGCACCTTAGCGGTGACGTGTGTTTTGGAGCGAATGCCAAGAATAGACACATCTTTGATGCGCTCCGTGAGTTCAGCCTCGTCCATCGCGGCGGGGTGGGTTTCCACCTGGTAGCCCTCTTCCTTCAGTTTGCGTTCGGCATCGGGGTGGATATTCTCCAGGAGTAATACTTTAATTCGGTTTTTGGGGTACGAAATAGCGGTGTTCATTTTGTTCAGGTAAAGAAATTCGTCGAGAGATGGAGTGATATGATCGGCCTTGGCCAGCACCGAGTCGCGCGCCACGTTTTCGGTGTACGCGTAGAACTTGTTAGCCAACCCGGCCGCCTTAATTTTGTAGTCGTTGTAGCCATCGCCGATCACGTATACGTCGCCGCGCAGGTCGAGCAGCCGCATCACCTGGGCCTTGCCATTGTCGGTAGACAGCACGTTGTCGTGGTCGAAACCGGTGATGTTGCCCTCGTCGTCGAACGTAAAGGAGTTGGCAAACACGTGGTCTTCCGAGATGCCGTAGTTTTCCACAATAGGCACGATGAACTCGCGGAAGCCGTTCGAGACCACGTAGATGCGCTCGGCATAAGTGGTGAAGAACGCCCGGTTGTGCTGAAACGAACGGGAAACGCTGTTGCGCAAGCGGTCGATTAAAACGGGCAAGTGGTCGCGGTGGGCGGGCAGCAGGGCCAGCCGACTTTGCAGCGACTCGCGAAACGAGATGTTCCCGTCCATGCAGGTGTTGGTGATGCGCTGCACTTCCCCCAGAATCTCATCCCGGTTGGGTTGGTCGGCCAGCGCAATTTCGCAGAGCACGTCCAGCGCCTCCACCTGGGTGAAGGTGCTATCGAAGTCGAATATGAAGTAGGGCTGTTCTGATTTCATGCTAGGCCTCCCGCTGGCTACGGGTGCGGATTGGGCAAGTTGGTCGGCGGCAAAGGTAAGGATTGTTCTAGAAACTAGATTTGTAAGTAGATGTTTTTTGTGGGACCGACCTAGTAGCGACAACGCTTCGGGGCTTCGCTAGCGAGTGGAATCATCTATTTCGAATAAATTTATCGCCAACCGGTTACGTTCCGTCGGGCAGTTTGGACAAACGGGTATCTAAGCAACCAGACCAATTTCATTTAAGGAACAGTAGATAGAAGGTAGAATCACGTCTCATATTCGGATAACCGGTGTCAGCATGATGCCGGTTATTTTGTTTTTACGTATGCTTCTGGTACGATAATCGTTCGGAGATAGACAGCCCTTTGGTAAACGAAGGCGCTAACCCTTACCCCCCGTTTGATTATGGCAAAGTATATTTCTCTCGGCGTACTGCTTCTGCTGCTTGCTTGCGGCGAAGATGATAGTTCAGTATGTGAAAATGGATTTGCCATCACGCCCACCGTCACGACCGCACGCTGCGGACAGCCCAATGGGGCAATCGAGTTTACGCCCAGCGGTGCCACGGGAGCGGTAACGTATCGCCTCAACGACGGAACCGGACAGCCCGCCGCTACCTTTTCAGAGCTAGCTCCGGGCACCTACGAAGTCAGTGCGCAGGACGAAGCAGGCTGCACCACTTCCGGATCAGTGACTGTCCCCGACGCACCATCCACCTTGCAAATAAATCTCGTTCCTACCGCTTCGGCCTGTGGGCAAGCCACCGGAAGCATCACGGTGGAGGCTATCGGGGGAGCCGCTCCCTACCGCTACCGCCTCGATAGCGCGGACTTTTCTACCACGGCTCAGTTTAATCAACTCGCTCCCGGAGCGTATGGTGTTGCCGTGCAGGATGCCGACGGCTGCACCACGGTAGCTGATGTTCAAGTATTGTCCGGCGTGAGCTTTGCAGCAGACATCAAGGAAATGATTACCACTAACTGCGCGATCACCGGGTGCCACGTGGCGCCCCGCATTCCGAACTTTACAGTTGAAGAAGATGTCTTTTCTTACGCGGCAAAAATCAAGGAGCGCACGGGGGAACGAAGCATGCCGCCACCCGGTTCGGGACGAGAACTTACTGATGCGCAGATCGCCCAAATTGCCTGCTGGGCCGACGACGGCGCGCCGGATAACTAAGAGAGTAACGGCACTACAAATTGAGGTGCTTTTCAATCTTGGTGAGTCTTTCCTCGTAATCAACCACTAGTCCAGCTAAACCGTCCACATCAGCAACCACATCTTTAAACAACCCTTTCAACTCTCCGAATTGCTCATGCATAAAGGATAGTTTGGCATCCACCAAGTTGATACTACGTCTTAACTTTTTGATCTCATCTTGCATTATCAGTAGGTTTTGCGGTTGTCAGATAATAAACGAAAATCCTAGCAGGGAGTGACTTTCCATTTCTATCACAAAACAATAGACAAATAAATCGCAGGAGTTAAGGAAAGATACCCCGCGCCATATAAGCTGCCGCAATCTTCTCAATGGAAGTAACAAACGAAGCAGTACGCAGGTTACCGGTATTCTTCGTTTTGTAGATCTCCCAAATAGTGTGATAAGCGGTCACCATTGTCTCCTCCAATCCTGAGTTCACAATGTCGATCTCTCCGGCACCCCGCGAAAGCTCCTTCCGCTGCTGGGCTGATATGGGTTTGCCGCTCACGTCTTCCATCGCCCGGATCATCCCCAGGTTAGTCACCTCCTCGTGGCGCTTGTCCATGCGGCCGAAAGCCACGTGCGACAGGTTTTTGAGCCACTCGAAGTACGATACGGTGACGCCCCCGGCGTTGAGGTAGAAGTCGGGCAGGATGCGCACTCCCTTGGCCATCAAAATGTTAGCGGCTTCGCTGGTTACCGGACCGTTGGCCGCTTCGCCCACGATCTTGGCTTTGATGCGGGGTGCATTTTCGGCCGTAATCTGGTTTTCCAGCGCGGCGGGCACCAGAATGTCGCAGTCGTACTCCAGCGTAGCGATGGTGTTTTTGATGCTTTCGGCACCGGGAAACTCCAGCAGTGAGCCGTGCTCGCGATAATATTTGAAGGCTTCTTCCACGTCGATGCCTCCCTTCCGGTAGATGCCGCCGTTGTATTCGGCGATGCCTACGATCACCGCTCCGCCCTCTTGCAGGTACTTGGCCGAGTGGTAGCCCACGTTGCCCAGCCCCTGCACGATCACGCGCTTGCCTTCCAGGCCGGGAGTGAGGCCGAGCGACTTCATGTCTTCGGTGACGCTCACCGCTTCGCGGATGCCGAAAAACACGCCCCGTCCGGTGGCCTCGGTGCGGCCCCGAATGCCGTGCAGCGAAATGGGCTTGCCCGTCACGCAGGCGAAGGCGTTGATCTCGCCGGGATTGAACGAGGCGTAGGTGTCGGCGATCCAGGCCATCTCCCGGGCACCGGTGCCGTAGTCGGGAGCAGGCACGTCGGTAGAGGGGCCGATAAAGTTCTTCTTGATCAGTTCTGAAGCGTAGCGGCGGGTGATCTTCTCCAGCTCGGCCACGCTGTAGTTGCTCACCCCAATGCGGATGCCGCCCTTGGCTCCGCCGAATGGAACGTCGACCAGCGCGCACTTGTACGACATCAGCGCGGCCAACGCCTTCACTTCGTCTTCGTTCACCTCCAGGCTGTAGCGAATGCCGCCCTTCACCGGCATACGGTGATGCGAGTGCTGCACCCGGTAGCTGGTGATGGTCTGGTACTTCCCGTTGTCGAGCTGGATGGGAAAGTTGACCTGATACACGCTGTTGCACTCCTTGATCTGCTCGAGCAAGCCATCGGGCAAATCGATGAAACCGGAGGCTTGATCGACGAAGTGGTTAACGTTATCGAAAAAAACTGTACTGACTCATGAAAATGAGTGGTTAGAAGGTTGGTAAACGATTAGTTCAATTACTGGAGTGAAGGTAACGATTTTGTGGAATAATCTGTTTACCACTCATTTTTATGGTAGATAAAAATCAAATACGATGTCACGCATGCACTTAAAGTGTCCCCGAGGGCATTTCGCGTAGCCAATTTTGGAGCAGGGCCGACACTCCAGTCGGTTGTTTTCTAAAACGGTGAAGCGGGTGCGGTAGGGATACATCCCAAACCGAGGAATGGTGTTGCCCCAGATGCAGTAAATGCGCTTCTTGAAAGCCGCCGCCACGTGCATTAGCCCAGTGTCGTGGGTAAATACATAGTCAGCCTGCCGCACCAATGAGGCCGACTGATTGAGATTAAACTTGCCGCAGGCATTGTAAACGGTCGTTTCTTTGTTAAGTTCGAGCAGCGTAGACGTATTTTCGGCAGACTCATCCCCACGAGCAAAGAAGCGGGCTACCTGTTGGCCGGTTTCGTGGTCGTTCTTGTCGCCGAGCAAAACGATGGGTTTATTGATGCGGTCGCAGAGCTCGATCATGCGCTCCACGGGCAACTTCTTGGTGTTGTGCTGCGCCCCAATGGCGTAGGTCACGTAGCCCGCACGGTGGGTTTCGGGCAACCAGTCTCGCTCCACTTCATCTTTTTCAGGAATAAAGTAGTCAAGTCCCAAACTGTCGGGCTTAACTCCCAGGGGTTTCAGGGTGGTCAGATACCTATCTACGATGTGTATATTGGGTAAGCGGTCGATCCTAAAGTTTACTAGCAACCACTTAGTAACATTAAGTTTGTTGAAGCGATAGCTCTTCACTCCAAGTTGAGCAACAATCAGGGTTGTACGCAAATTGTGATGCAGATCAATTAGATAGTCGAAACGCTCTTTTCTGAGACGACGAATAAGCTCGGCCAAACTACCATCCAGGGTGTGTATCCGATCAATGTACGGGTTTTCGGTAAGCAAGATAGCGTACTGAGGTTTGGTGCAGTAGTGCACTTCAGCATCCAATTGCACCTTGAGCGCCCGAGGTACCGGGGTGGTCAGTACAATGTCGCCAATGGAGGAAAACCGAAGAATCAGAATCTTTTTGCGAGCCATGCCGCAAAAATACCAAGAATAGTTCGACAACTTTCTCGCCCTTAGCAATCTTTGAAAGGCAATTGATGTTCTTTAATCAAGAATTTGTGTACATTTCTGTTACCTAATCCTGATTGCCGGGTTTCAGATTACACGACCAATAACCCACTTATCGTATGTTTATTCAATCCATTCGCCTTTTATTTTTACTTAGCCTGCTAAGCGGATGGGCTTCCGCCCAGATTGTGCAACCCGAACGTATTGAAATTGAGGTAGAGGCCAATAGCAACGATTTTGTGGTGGTTTCGGCCGACGAACAAGGTTTGTTACTGTTTCGTGATACTGACGAACGCGCCGATCGGGGCAGAAAACTTTGGGAGTTCATCTACTACGACACCTCGCTCAAGGAGCAATGGAAGCGTTCTTACGCGCTCGATTATTCTCTGGCACTGCGGGGGTATGATTACGATCGGGGCCAACTGTGCGTATTGTTTCAGAACGGGCCCTACCTCGACAAACCCCTGGAGATGATGAACCTGGCCGTAAACAACGGCGACACTTCGTTTCATGCCATCCGCCGCATTGTACCGGTCAACCTGGAGTTTTTCGAGATCGTGGGGCAAACCGTGGTGCTGGGCGGCAACGTGAACTACCGCCCCGTGGTGGTGCACTACGATATGTTTAACCGCAAGGTGCGGGTGCTGCCCGATATCTACCGCGAAGACGGTGAGATCATCGACATCATTCCCAATCCTAAAGATAATACCTTCGACGTGTTGATTGCTGAAACCACTCCCCAGAAGGTAAAAACCGTTACCATTAAGGCCTACGACCAGTACAGCAATTTGCTACAGAGCACGCCGCTCAAACCCAAAGACCGCAGCAATATACTCGATGCGCAAGTGACGGGCTTCGATGGCGAAAAGCAGTTTCTGGCGGGCACTTATGGACCCAAGCGTTCGCGCTACTCGCGGGGTATCTTCGTGGCCACCTTACAGCCCGACGGTACTCAGCAAATGCGGTATTACCATTACGCTGATTTGGAAAATTTCTTTGGCTACATGCGCGAGCGACGTGAAGAGCGCGTTAAGCGGCGTATCGCCAAGAAAAAGCGGGAGGGCAAAAAGATCCGGCTCAACTACCGCATGGTGGTGCATGAACTCATCTCCGATGATGACAAGTACATTATGCTGGGCGAAGCCTACTATCCGAAATACAACAGCTACTACTACAACGGTTACAGCGGCTACGTGCCCTCGTCTCGCTACAGCGATATGTACTTCGATGGCTACCGCTACACCCACGCCGTGGCAGTTTGCTTCGACCGCAAAGGAGAATTGCTGTGGGATCATGCTTTTAAGCTCGACAACGCCAAGAGTATGGAGCTCAAGCAACTGGTGCACGTGAGCACCAAAGATGATAAGGTGGTACTGATGTACTCTTACGAGGGGGAAATCAAGTCAAAGGTGATTAGCGACAACGGTGCGGTGCAGGATGACGTGACTTCACCCATCAAGCTTGCGCACGAAACCGATGAGATCAAAAAGCGCGACCACGCGATCGTGGGCATTACCAAGTGGTACGACGACTATTTCTACGTACACGGAGTGCAAGACATTAAGAACATGGCTCACGCCGGGGCCGGGCTGAGTTGAAAAGTGTTCTTTATCAATAAGGTGGCGTATAATTAGTCCATAGTTTTTTAGTCCATAGTCCACAGACGACAGCCGAAAACTCAAGGGCTGTAGACTGTGGACTGTCGACTTTTTCCCGTAATTTGCGCCGCCACCGATGGAAGATAACAAACTTATTGTCCCTGCCCCCCTATTTAAGGTCATTCTCAGCCGACTGTGCCACCAACTGATCGAGTACCATCGCTCGTTCGAGGATACTTTGCTTATTGGCTTGCAGCCCCGTGGCATCTACTTGGCCAATCGCATCCAGGCCCAATTAGCTCAAATTCTATCCACTAACATTCGCCTAGGCTACCTGGACACCACTTTCCACCGGGATGACTTCCGCCGTCGCGACACTCCGCTGACGGCCAGTCGCACCAACATTCCCTTTGTACTGGAAGACCAGAACGTGGTGCTCATCGACGATGTGCTCTACACCGGCCGCACGGTGCGGGCGGCACTTGATGCCATGACTACCTTTGGTCGCCCCCGCAAGGTGGAGCTGCTGGCACTGGTGAACCGGCGCTACTCCCGCCATATTCCTATCGAGGCCGATTACGTGGGGCGCACCGTGAACACCCTGGATTCGCAGCGGGTGGTGGTGACGTGGCAGGAAAAGGAGAACGAAGACGGAATCTGGCTCACTACGAAATCCGAATGATACAAGCGCTCCGAACCCCGCACCTTCTGGGTATTAAAGACCTGAACCGCGAAGAGATCGAGCTTATCTTCTCTACTACCGATAGCTTTAAGGAGGTCATCAACCGACCCATCAAGAAGGTGCCCTCGCTGCGCGACATCACGGTGGCCAACGTCTTCTTTGAGAATTCTACCCGTACCCGGCTATCGTTCGAGCTGGCCGAGAAACGCCTTTCCGCCGATGTGGTCAACTTCTCTTCGTCCAACAGCTCGGTGAAGAAGGGTGAGACGCTGCTCGATACGGTCAACAACATTCTGGCCATGAAGGTGGACCTGGTGGTGATGCGTCACGCCAGCGTGGGCGCTCCGCATTTTCTGGCGCGCAACATCAAAGCCAACGTGATCAACGCAGGCGACGGCACCCACGAGCACCCCACCCAGGCGCTGCTCGATGCCTACTCGATCCGCGAAAAATTGGGTGAGGTAGAAGGGAAGCGGGTAGTGATCGTCGGCGATATCTTGCACTCCCGGGTGGCGCTGTCCAATATCTTCGCGCTGCAGAAACTGGGTGCTGAGGTGATGGTGTGCGGACCGGCTACCCTGCTGCCCAAGCACATCACCGAACTGGGAGTGAAAGTAACGCTCGACCTGCGCGAAGCGCTGGAGTGGTGCGATGTGGCCAACGTGCTACGCATCCAACTGGAGCGGCAGCAGGTAAAATACTTCCCCTCGCTGCGCGAGTATTCCCTCTACTATGGCATCAACCGGAAGTTGCTCAACAGCCTGAGCAAGCCCATCACCATCATGCACCCCGGTCCTATCAACCGCGGCGTAGAACTCAACAGCGACGTGGCCGACTCCGAACACGCCATCATTCTGGAGCAGGTAGAAAACGGCGTGGCCGTCCGGATGGCCGTGCTGTACCTACTGGCGAACCGATAGCTGGATACTGGCTGATCTTCTGGGCGGGTCAGATGTTGGATACTGGATACTTACTATATGGCTAGGATGCTGGATGCCGGAATTTGTTTAGTCAATCTCTAAAATCCAGCATCTTGCCACTCAGAAGATTATCTAGCATCCAATATCCAGCATCTCTGCTCCATAGAAAGTCGTCTAAAACTGCTTCTGCCCACTGAACTCCATTGCTTCACCCTTGCCAAAGCCGAAGCTCACGCCCACCGTGATGAAGCGGCCCCGTAGCCGGTAGTCATATAAATCAAAGTTAGGTTGCACGGTTTCCGTCTCGGAGATACGGGAGGCAAACACGTCGCGCACGCTCAGGTTCAGGATTGTTCGACCCTTCATCACCTTTTTGCGCACCCCCAGGTCGGTGAAGAAGTAGCCCGACTGCTCACGCTGAAACGATCGAAAGCTCGACTGGTAATTGCCTGTTATTTCCACGTCGAAGGCGGCGGGTAGCTTGAACTTGTTGTTCAGCCGGGCCGACCACTGATCCGCATTGAAATTGAAGGAGGTTTCCTGAAAACTGCCCTCGCGCTGAAAGTACTGGTAGTTAGCATCGCCGCTGAGTGTCCACCATTGGGTGGGGTTGTACTTAGCGTTTAACTCTAAGCCCGTAGCCCGGTTGGTGCCAATGTTCTCCGGACGGGTTAGGCTCACGTTGTTCTCGAAAGTGGTTACGTTTTCGGTCACCTCGGTGGTGTAGCGGTGGTAAACCGCTGTGCTGAGCGACACCGGTCCGGCGTTGAGAATGCCCGTCACTTCGTAGGAGTCGGTGTACTCGGGCCGCAGCAGCGGGTTGCCGGTGCGGATGCTGAAGTTGTTGCGAATATTGAAGAAGGGGTTCAGGTTCCACAGCCCCGGCCGGGAGATGCGCCGTGAGTAACCGGCTTGTAGCGAGAAGTTATCCAACACTTTGTAAGAGGTGTGGGCGCTGGGAAATAGGTCGGTAAACTGCCGCCGGTTCGACAAATCATCGTCTACCAGCAGCGTGCTCAGGTCGGTATTCTCTACCCGAAGGCCCACCTTCAATCCGAACTTATCGCCCTCGTAGGCTCCCGTGCTGTACACTCCCAGCACCTTTTGGTTAAACTCAAACACGTTCGTCAGTTCCGGGTCTTCCACCCAAATATTGTCCGCCCAGTTGCTCACCGCAAAGTCGTTGGCCACGTCGGTGATCACGTACTGCGCTCCGCTTTCCAGGGTCAGCGCATCGCCGAACGGGTGCGTGTAGTCGAGCTTAAAAGTGTACTCGCCCTCCAGAAAGTCGGTGCGGGTTTGCTGTCGGTCGTCAAACAAAGTTTCCCCGGATACTGGAGAGTTAGTAAACTCCGACGACTGGTCTTTGCCGAAGAAACTGCCCAGGGCGCTGAACAGGAGGCTGCGGTCTTCATTGTCGGCGAAGTTCTTTTGGTACTGCAACTCGTACTGCCACTTAGGATTGGTGGCCTCGGTCACCTCGTCGCGGTTCCACTGCGCAGCGAGCGCGTCATTGGCATCGAGCAACCGAAAATCAGTGTCCGAAAACTCGGCTTCCAGTTCGTAGGCGAAGTGCCCGGTGAGCGACAATACGTTGTAATCGTTGATGTGGTAGTCGGTGCCCAGGATAACGTTGAAGAAGGTTTCGTTCTTGTCGCCCAATCCGGTGCTGTAGACGGTGGTGTCGTTCAGCAAGTTCCGGTTGATGGTTTTATACTGTTCCGGAAAGGTGCGGTGTCCCACGCCCAGTTGGCTGAACAGGTTAAACTTCTCGGTGCGGTTGTTGATGCTCAGCCCCAGGCTATGGTTGTTGGGCACGCCGGTGTTGAGCGTAACCGAGCCGTTCAGCCCGCGCTTCTCTTCTTTTTTTAGCACGATGTTAATGATCCCGGCGGTGCCCTCGGCTTCGTATTTGGCCGACGGGTTGGTGATTACCTCGATGCGCTCGATCATGTCGGCGGTGAGGGTGCCCAGGGCGTTGCCGTCGTTGCTGGCCAGCACCGAGGGCTTGCCGTTAATCAGAATTTGCACCCCCGCCACGCCGCGCAGCCGCACCTGCCCCTCAATGGTCACGTTTACCGACGGCACGTTGTTGAGCACCTCCAGGGCGCTGGCCCCGGCGCTGCTCAGGTCCTGACCCACGTTGAATACCCGCTTGTCAAGCTTGAACTCGGTTTGCGACTTCTCGCCCCGCACCAGCACCTCGTCCAGGGTTTCGGTGTCTTCGGCCAGGGCCACAGTACCCACGTCTACGGTTCGGTCGGTAAGGTCAAATTCGCTAAGCGTAACGGCGATGAAGCCGATGAAGCCTATTTCCAGCAAAAATTCAGAAGCTTCGGTTCTGAGCGAAAAGGTGCCGTCGGCGGTGGTGACGGTTCCGGTGATGAGTTGCCGGGTGGTGGGGCCTAGCACCTGCACGGTGGCGTACTCCAGCGGTTGCTGGCTGCTGCCTTCTACCACCCGGCCGGTGATGGTGATGGGACGATCCTGGGCGAGAATCGGAGAGATGCTCGCGGCAAACACTGCGAGCGAAACAAGGGCGACGATAAACTTCATGGGTGAGGTGTTAAGAGATAAGAATTTCGGGTTCGTTCACTACAAAGAACGCATAAGCGGAAGCTAGGGAGGAAAAAAATCGGTAAACGACCGGGATTCTCCCCCGAACGACGTAGCAGTTGCCTGATTAAGAGCAATTGCCGTTCGCCGGATCAAATGGGTCGTTGACCAGGCTTCTTTTTTTCAACTGCTGACAAAAGCGTATCTTGACGTATGGTTGCAAGAAGTCCCGGTGTTTTCTCAAAGGAGCTCATTTTTCAAGTCGTGCTGCACGCCCTGGTGTTTAGCTTTTACGCGTACGAAGATGACGTAGACGCGCACGTGCAGGTGCACCACGTTGTCTACTTTCTTTTTTATACCCTGGCCACCTCAGTGATTAGCTACGGACTACTGCCGCGATTTTTCTACCGAAAGAAGTACGGGCATTTCTTCTTTTTCACGCTATTGATCATCGCCGCCGTTATCACTACGGAAGAACTGGTGCTGGAGAAAATTTACTTTCCCACGTCTCGGGGACAAAGCTTTCCGGGAGTGATGTACAGCCTGTGGGAAGTGTTGCCGGTGATTGCCATCCTGACGGGGGCTAAGTTTGCCTGGGATGCCCTGGGCAAGCAGCGGGAGGTAGACGCCCTCAGAGTAGCGGTGCAGGAGAGCGAGTTGCAGTTTCTAAAGTCGCAGATCAATCCACACTTTCTGTTCAACAATCTTAACAACCTGTATTCCTACGCCATCGCCCAGTCGCCCAAAACCCCCACGATCATTCTGGAATTGAGTTCGGTGCTGCGTTACATGCTCTACGAATGCCGAGAAAGGTTTGTGCCGCTCAGCAAAGAAATTCAGCAACTGGAAAATTTCACGCGGCTCAGTGAGTTGCAGATTGAGGAGCGCGGCCGGGTCAGCTTCGTCGCCAACAACATTCAGCCCAACTACCAAATCGCCCCGCTGATTCTGCTCGTGTTCATTGAGAATGCCTTCAAGCACAGCCAGGCCGGGCAGTCGGAGAACATAGCGATTGATATTGACCTGCGAATGACCGACGAAGGTCGGCTGGACTTTGTTTGCCGGAATAACCACCAACAATCTGGCACCGGCATCGCTGAGCTTTCGCACGGCATCGGGCTGCCCAATGTGCAAAAGCGCCTGCAGTTGCTTTATCCTAAGGCGCATCAGCTCACCATTCAGGCTACCGACGATCAATACGAAGTGCATTTATCCATTTTGTTACAACCACTTGCTACGCATGAATTGCATCATCATCGAAGACCAACCCCCGGCCCAGCGCATCCTGCAAAAGTATCTTGAAGACCTTGGGTCGTTGCGGTTGCGCGGCACCTTTTCCGACGCTCTTCAGGCAATGGAAATTCTGAAGACGGAGACGATTGATCTGATCTTCCTGGATATCCACCTGCCTAAGTTATCGGGCATTGATTTTCTGAAATCCGTTCCTCACTCTCCGGCGGTTATTTTAACGACGGCCTTCCCTGACTACGCGCTGGAAAGCTACGAACTGGACGTGGTGGATTATCTGCTGAAGCCCTTTTCGTTCCAGCGTTTTGTGAAGGCCGTCTCTAAGGTTCCTGCGCCCAATGCTACCGAACCCCGGCCGGAAGCCTCTTCAATGCAACCCGCGCGCACGGAGATATTTATCAAGACCGGGTACGAGCACATTCGGATCGCAACCGATGAGATTCTGTACATCAAGTCCGATGCAGACTATACTGAGTTGGTGCTTCCTCACAAAAAGCACTTGTCTTCGGAGCCACTCAGAAACTGGCTGGAAATCCTAGATCCGCAGCAGTTTGCGCGCGTACACAAATCCTACATTGTCAACACCGCACGGATTGTCAAGGTGCTCGGCAACCAAATCTACCTGAACCACGGGGCGGTGGTGCCGGTGGGGCGGGCCTACAAGGATGCGTTTGCGGCAAGGTTTCTTTCGTGAAGCGCGGTATCTCGCCCCCAACATTTTTTTAACCTACCGGCGAGTGGCTACTTATTACTATCTTGCCCACCAACCACTTTTTCTCGCAATGGCTAGCGTATCTTTCTTCAAGTACCAGGGCACCGGCAACGACTTTGTCATCATCGACAACCGCCAATCGGTCTTTGAGTCCGGCGACTCCCAACTGATCACCCGCTTGTGCGACCACAAGTTCGGGATCGGCTCCGATGGCCTGATTCTGCTCAAAGCCCATCCTGAGTATGATTTTGAGATGATCTACTACAACGCCGACGCCACCCGCGCTGGTTGCGGCAACGGAGCCCGCTGTGCGGTTCATCTGGCCCACCACCTGGGCGTCATCCAATACGAAGCCTACTTCGTGATGGAAGGACAAGCGTACCAAGCCCGCGTCGAAGATACGCGCGTCCGAATTCGAATGGGCGACGTGGCCGCGGTGCAAACTTTCTCTGAGGGCTACCTGCTCCACACCGGAACCCGTCATTTTGTCAGGCTGGTTGAGGGGTTGTCGGACTACGAGGTGGTGGGGGAGGGGCGACGGCTGCGTTACGACTCCCGCTTTGCGCCTGAGGGGGCCAACGTTAACTTTGTGGAGGTGAAGAACGACGAAGTAAATATGCGGATTTACGAAAAGGGCGTAGAAAACGAAACCCTGTCATCGGGGACCGGAGCAACAGCCGTTGCGCTAGCATTGGCCCACTCCCGGAAGCAAACCAGCCCGGTGATAGTACACACCCGGGGCGGAGTTTTGGAGATATCCTTTACGGCAATGGACTCTGGCTCGTTTACGCAGGTCTATATGGCAGGACCGGCCCAAATGGTGTTTCAAGGCACTGTTTTTGTCTAAGGCTGGTTTATTGGATACTGGCCGCCGCCGCGCGGATGATCTTCTCGATGGCAAGGATACTGGATACTGGTCACTAAAATCTAGAACCCTAGTATCCAGCATCTTGCCATGTAGAAAGTTATCCAGTGACTAGCCCCTTAGAAAGTCCACCAGCATCTAGCATCCAATTATCAGAAATTGTAAGTTTGCCTTATCAGCCACTCATCAGAAACAACCCATGATTAACCTCATCACCAAAGGATTAGCCAAGGTATTCGGCTCTAAGTCCGATAAAGATATTAAACTGGTCATGCCCTATGTCGCCCAGATTCACGCTGAGTTCGAGAAGCTTCAGAACATCAGCGACGATGAATTGCGGGCTAAAACCGAAGAGATCAAAGCTACCATTGATGCCGACCTCAAGGACATCGACGACCAAATTGCCGCCCTGCACCAGGAGGTCGATAACGACTCCAAAATGGACCTAGAGGAGAAGGAAGCCAAGTTTAACCGGATCGATCAGTTAGAAGAAGACCGCAACGAAGCGCTCGAGAAGGTGCTCATGAAAGTGCTGCCGCTGGGCTTCGCTGTGGTGAAAGAAACCGCCCGCCGTTTCAAAGACAACGGCGAATTGAAGGTGACCGCCACCATGTTCGACAAACAACTGGCCGCCGAGCACCCACACGTAACCATAGAGGGCGAGCAAGCCACCTGGCACAACCGCTGGATCGCCGGGGGCAGCGAAATCGTCTGGGATATGGTGCACTACGATGTGCAACTGGTGGGTGGCATCGTGCTGCACCAGGGCAAAATTGCCGAGATGGCTACCGGAGAAGGAAAAACTTTGGTTGCCACCCTGCCCGCCTACCTAAATGCCCTGGCCCGCCGCGGGGTGCACATCGTGACGGTGAATGACTACCTGGCCAAGCGTGACTCGGAGTGGATGGCCCCGCTCTTTCAATTTCACCAGATGACCATCGACTGCGTTGATAAGCACGAACCCAATTCGGAGGCGCGCCGCCAGGCCTACGCCTGCGACATCACCTACGGCACCAACAACGAGTTCGGCTTTGACTACTTACGCGATAACATGGCGCGCGAGCCCCAGGACCTGGTGCAGCGTAAGCACCACTACGCCATGGTGGATGAGGTGGATTCGGTATTGGTAGACGAAGCGCGAACCCCGCTGATCATCTCTGGCCCGGTGCCCAAGGGCGATGAGCACGAGTTCTACGAACTGAAGCCCCGTATTGCCCGCCTCTACGAAGCGCAAAGAAAACTGGTAAGCGAATACCTACAGGATGCCAAACGCAAAATCAAGGAGGGTAACACCAAAGAGGGCGGACTATCGCTCTTCCGTGCCTTTAGAGGCCTGCCCAAGTACAAGCCCGTGATTCGTTACCTGAGTGAAACCGGCGTGCGGCAGATCATGCAGAAAACCGAGAACTACTACCTGCAGGACAACCAACGCGCCATGCCCGAGGCCGACGAGCCGCTGTTATTCACCATCGAGGAGAAAACCAACAACATCAACCTCACCGAAAAAGGCATCGACCTTATCACCAAGGAGGGTGAAGATCCGCAGTTCTTTATCATGCCGGATATCGGCACCGAGATTAACGCGCTGGAGAAATCGGAGGAACTGACCGATGAAGAAAAGGTAACGCAGAAAGATACCCTGATCAAAGAATATTCAGCCAAGTCGCAGCGGATTCACACGGTGAACCAACTGCTGAAGGCCTACGCCATGTTTGAGATCGACCAAGAGTATATCCTTGCTGACAACAAGGTGAAGATCGTTGACGAGCAAACGGGCCGGGTCATGGAGGGACGTCGGTACTCCGACGGGCTGCACCAGGCCATCGAGGCCAAAGAAAACGTGAAGGTAGAAGAGGCTACCCAGACCTACGCTACGATCACGCTGCAAAACTACTTCCGCATGTACCACAAGCTGGCGGGGATGACGGGTACGGCCGAAACCGAAGCGGGCGAACTTTGGGAGATCTACAAACTCGACGTGGTAGTGATTCCCACCAACCGCCCCATCGTGCGTGACGACCGGCAGGACAAAGTCTATAAAACCGTACGTGAGAAGTTCAACGCGGTGGTCGATGAGATCAACGAGATGACCTCGCAGGGTCGGCCGGTGCTGGTGGGTACCACCTCGGTAGAGATATCTGAATTGCTCAGCCGCATGCTCAAGATGCGCGGCATCAACCACCAGGTGCTTAACGCCAAGCAGCACCAGCGCGAGGCCGACGTGGTGGCCGAAGCTGGTAAATCAGGCACCGTCACCATCGCCACCAACATGGCTGGTCGGGGTACCGACATTAAGCTTACTCCCGAATCAAAAGCAGCGGGCGGACTCGCCATTGTGGGTACCGAACGGCACGACTCGCGGCGCGTAGACCGGCAATTGCGCGGTCGTTCCGGACGGCAAGGAGATCCCGGCTCCTCGCAGTTCTTTGTTTCGCTCGAAGATAACCTGATGCGCATGTTCGGCTCCGACCGCATCGCGCGCCTCATGGACCGCATGGGTCTGGAAGAGGGCGAAGTGATTCAGCACTCGATGGTAACCAGCTCCATCGAACGGGCCCAGAAGAAGGTGGAAGAAAACAACTTCGCCATCCGCAAGCGCTTGCTCGAGTACGATAACGTAATGAACCAGCAGCGTGAGGTGATCTACAAGCGGCGGCGTCATGCCCTGTTCGGCGAACGCTTGCAGCTCAACATCATGAATATGCTCTATGATACCTGCGAAGATATCGTGCTAAGCACCAAGGGCGCGGGCAACTTCGAGAGCTATAAACTGACGGTGCTAGGAGTGCTGGGGGCCGACCATCCTATCGAGCAGGCTGATTTCGAGCGGGCCGACGAAATGGTGCTGGCCAACGATCTCTACGAGTTTGCCTATCAGCACTACCGGGAGAAAAACGAACGGGTAGCCAAACATGCTTATCCGGCCATCAAGAATCTGCACGAAGCCAAGGGCGCTACCATCCAGAACGTGCTGGTGCCCTTCACCGACGGCAAGATGCAGATCGGCGTAGCGGCCAATCTAGAGAAAAGCGTTACTACCGAAGGGGCCGAACTACTGCGCTCGATGGAGAAAGGAATCACGCTCGCCATTATTGATCAGAACTGGAAGGAGCACTTGCGCGAAATGGACGACCTGAAGCAGTCGGTGCAAAACGCCGCCTACGAGCAGAAAGATCCGATCCTGATTTACAAGTTTGAGTCGTTTGAGCTGTTCAAACGCTTCTTGGCGAAAGTGAACGAAGAAACCGCTTCCTTCCTAACCAAGGCCGATCTGCCCGTGCAGCAGGAAATGCAATCGGCGCAGAACGTACGGCACCGCCAGCGCGAGAAGTTGCAGGAGACCAAGGAGGACCTGAGCGCATCGGGCCGGGGACCCGGCAGCGCGGCCACCAACCGCAACCGTCCGCCCGAACCGGTGAAACCGGCCACGGCCGTGAAGATCGCCGGACGCAACGACCGGGTCAACGTGCAGTATCCCGACGGCCGCGTGAAAAAGAACGTGAAGTTCAAAACCGTAGAGGACGACGTCATCAACAACCGTTGCGTCATCGTCGACGCGTAGGGACGCGATGCATCGCGTCCCCACCGTGGTGATGCATCGCGTTCCTATCGTACGTCGCGTCGCCACCGGGCATTGCCAATAACCAACCACGCATGACCATCCGAACCGGCATCGTCTTATTGATCATTTTGTTCACCGGGCAGATCGCCTTCGGCCAAACCCCGGAAGCAGAAGACGACACCGTTGACATTCAGGTCAATAGCACGGAAGAACTGGCCGCCCGTAGTCAGGCAGAAGATCTGAATAACGATGGCTACGCGCTGCTGGAGGCCGAGCAGTACACTTTAGCTGAGCCATATTTCCGACGGGCGTTAGCCATAGACTCCAGCAACGTAGCCTACTACGAAAACCTGGCCCGTGCGCTAGGGGGACAACAACGCACCGAGGCGGTGGTCGCGGTCTACGCGGGGGCTCAGTGCCAGTTTCCCGACGATCCTGATCTGCATTATTATCGCGGTGATGCTTTGCAGAAACTGGAGCGTTATGAGGCAGCCCGGCAGGAGTACGACCAAGCCATCGCGGTGAGCCAACAACATCCAGGCACGCAACTCAAGCATTTGTACTACTTCAATCGTGGCAACACCCACCTGAAGCAACGCAACTATGCCGCCGCTCGGCAGGATTACGACGAAGCCTTGCGTTTCAACGAGTATCACTACGCTTCGTACGCCAACCGGGGCTTCTCTCGGTACAACCCAAAGGACCAAGTCGGAGCTTGCGCTGACTGGCAACAGGCCAAAGAAGCCGGTTACTCCGCCGCTCAAAACTATTTGTCAAAATATTGTCAATAAGCTAGCCTTTCTAATGCATGAAAAAAGCACTTTACTGGACCGGAGGAATTGTGGCTGTATTAGCCGGAGTGTTCGCAGTGGGTCCGCGTCCGGTGGTTGGTGATCTATCCGGCGAACTGCCGATGGTCAACACCAACCTAGTCGAGCTGGAGCAGGAGATCAACCAGCGCGAGGCGGCTAATGTACGCATCAAGTCTGACAACCAAGCGCGGATCGTTTGGGCGGATAATATGCAGAAGAAGAAAACCCCGGTGAGCTTTGTCTATTTGCACGGCTTCGGGGCTAGCCAGGCCGAAGGTGATCCGGTGCACACCATGCTGGCCAAACGTTACGGGGGCAACCTCTATCTGGCCCGCCTCAAAGAGCAGGGCATCGAGTCAGACAGCGCGTTTAAGAGCCTGACCGCTGCGAACTTGCTGGCCTCGGCGCGGGAGGCGGTGGCCATTGGCTTTGCCCTGGGAGAGCGTGTGATTATTGTGAGCACCTCCACCGGAAGCACGCTAGCGCTGAAGATCGCCAGTGAACACCCGGAGCTGTCCGGACTGATCATGTACTCACCGCTGATCGCTCCCCGCGACGAGCAACTGTATCTGCTGAACCAGCCGTGGGGCGTACAGGCGATGGAGACATCCTTGGGAGCTGATCACACGATCAACGAGCGCACCGGACGTACCAAGCAGTACTGGTCGCGCTATTATCATATCAATGGGTACGTGACGCTGGCGGTATTGCTCGAGGAAACGATGAATGAAGAAACCTTTCGGAAGGTGAGCTGCCCAGTATTTCTAGGATACTACTACAAGAATGAAGAAGTGCAGGACCAGGTAGTATCGGTAGCCGCCATGCATCCCATGTTTGAGCAGTTGGGTACCCCGGAAGAACAAAAGCGGAAAGTGGCGTTCCCGGAAGCGGGCAACCACGTGATCGGATCCTACATCCGTTCGAGCGACTGGCGTGGGGTGTACCAAGCCACTGATCGTTTTATGCAGGAAGTTATTGACTTGAAACCAATCAGGGATGTGAATCCACCGGCCTACGCGGCAGCCAAACCAGAAACCGATGCTTAACGGAGAGGGGGGGGCGTAGGCGCTGATTTAGCTGAGGGGGTCTCCAATAGCAGGTGCTTTACTAAGGTAGATTGACGTAATAAACCCATAAACCGCCCGTCTGTGTCCACGACCGGTAAAATCACTTCGTTGTTATCTAGTAGTGTACGCAGCGCATCAATTACCGTCTGGCTGGAATGAATGACTGGTTTGTAGCGCAAACAATCAACCACCAGGCGGTGCGACCGAACCACCACGTCGGCGGGGGTAAGAATACCCAAAAATGTATCGTCCTCGTTCCAAACCACGATAGCCCCCTCCTTCACCAGGCGCGCTCGGATTGCTTCCACCCCCGCGTAGGCGTAGATACTGGTGTAGTCTTGGTATATGAAGGAAGAAAGTGCTGCGTCAGCCATCTTTTTCTATTACATCGTAGCTGACTGTTATGTCAAGGTCAACTTTAATAATCTCTCTTGCAGATACGTAGGGAAACACTTTCTCCCGTAAAATCTCTATAATATCTTCCTTAGAAATCTTTTTTAAGACCCTTTTGTTTACAAAAATCGCTTCGATGGCATCGTCTGGCACCTCAATCATTTCAAAAATATCGGGCACCATGTGCTCAAACGTCCTGGCAACGCCCATTTTTCCTTGCTCCGACTTACTGCCTAGCACCAAAATTTCATCGAAGGGGGGAAGCTTAATCTCCTGGAAACGCAGTGAAAGAAGATAGTGTGGGTTAGAACTTTTCATAGCGGTGTTTTTTTTTCGAAAGGTAAGGATATTACCAAATACGAAGCGAATTTTGCCCGAAAAGTGACTTGGCGCTTGAACGTGCCCCCTTTGGGTTATTCGCTCGCAGTGTTACCTAAATGTTAACTGCAGGTTGGGGGCTTAACAATTACGCAACATACTTCCAAGAACTACTAACCCGTCCACTGGTTACTTCATTAATTTCATTCACTTAACCGAAAATTTATCCGATTCATGAAACGATTTTTATTTACTAACGCGCTGCTGGGAATCTTTTTTAGCGCAATCTTTTTGACCAACGCCTACGGACAAGGCTCCACAACCGCAAGGATTGTGGGGTTTGTAGAAGATGCAACTGGTGAACCTCTTCCCGGAGCCACCATACAGGCGGTTCA
This sequence comes from uncultured Cytophagales bacterium, assembly GCA_963761785.1. GTDB lineage: Bacteria > Bacteroidota > Bacteroidia > Cytophagales > Cyclobacteriaceae > Tunicatimonas. Next base: position 710,455 of record CAVXII010000004.1, on the reverse strand, counting down.
TCAACCCTCCGGAACAACCTACGGAGCTGCTACAGGAGCAGATGGCAGATTTTCGCTGCCTAATGTGCGCGTAGGTGGCCCGTATCGTGTCACCGCATCATTTGTGGGTTATAAGGAACAGACAAAGGACAATATCAGCTTGACGTTGGGCCAAACCCTTAATCTTTCATTTGTTCAACAAGAGAATAGTGTGCAGTTAGAAGATATAGTGGTGACGGGAATGCAGAACGAAGTCCTGAACGGTGAACGAACCGGGGCTGATACCAAAGTGACCACCGAGCAAATTCAGAGCCTACCCACTATTCAGCGCGACCTCAACGATTTCACGCGCTTAACCCCGCAGGCAAACATAACCAACGGTGGTATCAGCATCGCCGGGGTCAACAATCGCTTTAACGCTATTTACATAGACGGAGCGGTTAATAACGATGTGTTTGGACTAGCCGCTAGTGGTACCAATGGTGGCCAAACCAACATATCGCCCATTAGCTTAGACGCTATAGACGAGATCCAAGTGGTCGTAGCACCTTACGACGTGAAGCTGGGCGGATTTGCGGGCGGAGGCATCAACGCGGTTACCCGAAGCGGCACCAACAGTTTTGAAGGTTCTGGCTACTTCTTATACCGAAACGAGCGACTGGCCGGGAAAGAAGCTACCGATAACCCGGATTCGGAACGAGAAAGATTAGCTCCCTTTAATGCCAGTGTCACGGGCTTCCGCTTGGGCGGACCACTTATCAAAAATAAACTTTTTTTCTTCGTTAACGGCGAAGTGGAGCGCCGCGAAACTCCGGCCCCCTTCGATTTCACTGATTATAACAACGAACTGGTCAGCCGGGCTACCGTTGAAGAGTTTGCCAACGTGCTAAGAAACCAATACAACTATGAGCCAGGAGGCTTTGAAGATGTTACCGACGAAATACGCAGTGATAAGATCTTTGCCCGCTTAGACTGGAATATCAATCAAAACCACAAGCTCACCCTGCGCCACAGCTATACCTACGGCGAAAGCACTACCCCCAGCAACTCGAGCCGAGATCAAATCAACTTCAGCAACGGAGGAGAGTTCTTTCCTAGTACCACCAATTCCACTGCCTTGGAACTAAACAGCCGCTTTAGTAACAACTTTGCGAACAACCTTATTCTAGGGTACACCACCGTACGCGATGACCGTGACCCCATCGGAGAAGATTTTCCTAATATCTTTATCCGTCAGGGTAATATCCGCGCGGGTAGCGAACCTTTTTCTACCGGCAACCAACTTGATCAAGACGTTTTCACCATCACGAATAACTTCTCGTGGTTCAAGGGTGCGCACACCGTCACGCTCGGAACCCACAACGAGTTCTACTCCATCTACAATCTGTTCATTCGTCGCAACTACGGCGAGTATACGTACCGAACCGTTGAAGACTTCATCGGCGGCGCGGCACCCACTGAGTACCGCCGTCAGTACTCACTGCTCAACAATGTGACCGGCGATGGTTCGGCCGCGGCGGCTAGCTTTAACGCCTTTCAGTTAGGCTTTTATCTGCAAGATGAGTGGTACGCAACCAATAACCTGAAACTTACCGGCGGGCTGCGCATCGACATCCCGGTCTTCTCTGATGAACCGGTTGCTGATGAGAACTTCAATAATAATATACTGCCCGAGTTAGCGCAACAGTACAATATCCGCGGGGCCCGCGCCGGAAAACTGCCGGCGACCAACGCGATGTTTTCTCCGCGCTTCGGTTTCAACTGGGACGTGCAGGGTGATCGGTCTACGCAGTTGCGGGGCGGAATAGGGTTGTTCACCAGCCGCTTGCCCTTCGTGTGGCTGGGCGGCTCGTTCACCAACAGCGGCGTGGTGCTGAGCGAAGTGCGCGAGCGTCCGCGTGATGAAGATGGCAACCCGATCCCGATCACGTTGCCCGATGGCAGTCCGTTAGAATTACAACCCGATATTAACAATCAGTATGAGCGGTCTGATTTCAACGAAGAAGACGTGGCCGGAGGGCAGATAGACTTGTTCGCCGATGACTTTCGTCTCCCCCAGGTGCTGCGGGCCAGTTTGGCGATCGACCAGCAGCTGGGCTACGGAATCGTAGGTACCTTAGAAGGGTTGTACACCAAAACCGCGAACAACGTGGTCTATCAGAACATCAATAAGGTGCCCCCCACGCAGCGCTTTGAGGGAGCCGATAACCGCCTCTACTACAGCGGCGATATCACCCGGGAATATACCGATGTACTGTTAGCCTACAACACCGATCAGGGATACACCTGGAGCATCACTGGGCAGCTTCAGAAGCCGTTCGCCAACGGGCTTTTCACCAGTCTGGCGTATACCTACGGTACCTCCCGGGCCATCAACGACGGCACATCCTCTCAGAACTCATCCCAGTGGCGATTCATCGAGAATGTAAACGGACGTAACAACCTACCGCTAACGTATTCGGACTTCGACTTGGGCCACCGGGTGGTCGGGGCAATCGCTTACGGTATCTCTTACGCCAACTTTATGCGTACCGAAGTCTCTCTCTTCTACAACGGACAGTCGGGGTCGCGTTATTCTTACGTGTATAATGAGAACGTGAACGGTGAGGATTTCAGCGAGAACGACCTGATCTACGTGCCCCGTAACTTGCAGGAGTCTTACCTGGTAGACCGGATTGTAGAAGATGATGATGGCAATGAGATTGTGGCGGCAACCGCCGAAGAACAGTGGGCAGCGTTAGATGCTTTTATCGCCGATGACGAGTACCTGAGCGAGCGACGCGGCGAGTATGCCGAACGCAACGGCAGCCGCACCCCCTTCGAGAGTATCTTCGACGTGCGCGTTCTTCAAGACTTCTTTCTGGATGTGGGCGGCAAAACGCATACGCTACAGTTGTCTTTGGATATCTTTAACTTCACCAATCTGCTGAACAAAGACTGGGGGCGGCGATACTTCGTAGGAAACGACAACTACCGGCTCATCCAGGTTGTTAGCGGTGGGCCAACCCCCGAGTACAACTTCTCTGCTCCGAGTAACGATGTTTGGCAAGTTGATAACGCTGGGGTTAATAGCTCCATCTGGCAGATGCAAGTTGGCCTACGCTATATCTTCGGCAACTAATCGCTGAACCTACTATCGACACAATACCACCGGGCGCGTTTCTAACGCGTCCGGTCTTTTACCTACACCCCACACTTATCGGGCGCGTTTGCAACGCGTTCGCTTCTCGTCTCTCACTATCCACCCCCCCCCATGCGCACCTTCCTCACCCTTCTCACCGTAAGCAGCTTCTTGCTAAACTGCCAACCCTCCGTCCCCCTCGGGCAATCCGCGAACATCCCGCCAACCGCTGCCCTTGATACCAGCCAGACCCTTACCACCATCGCCTTCGGCTCGTGCAACAAGCAAGACGAACCCCAGCCGCTGTGGGATGATATCCTGGCCCAGCGGCCCGACCTGTGGATCTGGCTGGGCGACAACATCTACGGCGATACCGATAACATGAAAAAGATGCGCAGCATGTACGCCAAGCAACTGGCCCAGCCTGATTACCAACGCCTAATCACCTCCGTGCCGGTGGTGGGCACCTGGGACGACCACGACTACGGTGTGAACGACGGCGGCAAAGAGTATAGCGAGAAGCAGGCCAGCCGCGATCTGCTGCTGGAGTTCCTGGCTGTGCCCAAAAACCAGCCGGTGTGGCAACGCGAGGGAGCGTACCAGTCGTATACGGTGGGTCCGGCCGGGCGGAGAGTGAAAATACTGCTGCTCGACACCCGCTACTTCCGCGATGCGTTGGTGGCCTCGGCCAACGAAGACCGCCGCTACGGCCCCAATGCATCGGGCGACCTGCTGGGCGAGGCCCAATGGCGGTGGCTGGAAACCGAACTTACCAACAGCGATGCCCAGGTACATATCATCGGTAGCAGCATCCAGGTGCTGGCCGAAGACCACGGCTTCGAGAAGTGGGCCAACTTCCCACGCTCGCGCCAGCGTTTGTTCGACCTCATTGCCGACACCCAGGCGCCCGGAGTGGTGCTGCTCAGCGGTGACCGCCACATCGCCGAACTGGCCCGCTACGACGCTCCGGGCGTGGATTATCCCTTGTACGACCTCACCGCCAGCGGCCTTACCCACGTCTATGAAGCTGCCGACGAACCCAACCGCTACCGCGTGAGCGACCTGATCACCGTCCTCAACTTCGGCCTGATCACCATCGAATGGAACAGTAGTCCGGTGCAGCTAACGTACCAGATCCGGGGAGACGGCGGAAAGGTGCTGGCGGAGGAAGAGGTAGAACTGGAATAAGTAACGAGCGGCACAGATATCTGCTTGACTTATACGCAGACACGAACTTAATAAGTCAGCGCGGCTGGCCTCTCAAGAAAGTTTACTCAGTATCTTTTCTGCCATCAAAAAGGCAATTGGGTTGCCAGATGATGCCTTTTCAATCGTTTCCCGAATAAAGCCGACCTTCCTTTCGGTCGGGAAGATCGGCTCTGGCGCGTAGGCTGAAGAGGATTCCTAGCTTACTTACGATATATTCTTCTGCTGACAGAAGTACCCTTGTTTTGAAGGTGCAATAAGTATATCCCCGCGGGTAGGTTGCCCAGGTCAATCTCACTAGTGGCCCCCAGTGAAGGTAAGGTCCGTACCCTTCTACCCAGTGGATCGCTCAGGTAGCCCTTCGTTTCATCACCGCCCCAATCTCCACTAAGCCGGATCGAGAGCACGTTTTCTACGGGGTTGGGGTACGCTACGATATCCTCCAATGTCTCTACCTTACTATCTAAAGCCGCTTTCTGGTTAAAGGTGCCGGCACGGCTGGCTGAGGCGCCTCCCGTAACGATAAAGCCTAGCTCTCGTACGGTAGTTCGCCCCCCTTGGTTGGTAGCTACTGCCTTCAATCGGTATTCTCCGGGAGCCAAGTCTTGTAATAGCGGATCGTTCTGACCGCTGGCTCCCCACTCATACGGGAATATGTTCTCCTGGCGAACAAATTGTTCGTTGATAAACAGCCTCACGTTTTTGATAGCATCCAATACCCCGTTATTGGGATCGCGACGAGCATCTACCCGCACTGATATATCGGCGTTGGCGGGATAAGTTACCGTGCCGTTGGCCGATGAAGGTTCCTCAAAAGATACCAGCGGGGCCGTCACCGCAAGACTGGATTCTCCCACCCTGAGGGTCATCTCCCGAGTGGTTTTCTGTCCGGCCGTATTGGTAGCCACCGCCCGCAGCGTATACTGCCCGGGAGCCAAATCCTGGAGAAGTGGATCGTTTTGACTGGCCGCCCCCCACTCATAAGGATCTAAGTAGTCGCTCAGAATAAATTACAAAAATCTGCCTAGGATTTTGTATTTATAGAGTGTGAAAAAACAAACACTAGATCCGTTAGAACGGCAGACTTTGGAACAAATGTATCGTTTTCACCCTAACAAACAAGCCCGATTACACGCTCATGGGCTGCTGTTGTTAGCCCAAGGCTACTCCTTTGCCGAAGTAAGCCAGATACTGCTGCGCTGCCAAAAAAGCGTTTACAACTGGGTGAATCGCTGGCAGGACAAGGGATTAGTTGGCCTTTACGATCAGATTGGACGGGGCCGCAAGCCCATACTAGACTTGAGGGATTGCCTGAAAGTGGAAGCCATCGTTGAGCAAGCTCCCCGAAGAGTGAGTCAGCATCTGGAAGAGATCAAAGAGCAAACCGGGCATTGGATCAGCAAATCTACGCTAAAACGCACCCTGCGTAGTATGGGTTTAGGTTGGAAACGCATTCGTAAGTGGTTAGGCAACTTGCGTAATGAGGCAGATTTTCGCATGGCCCAGCAAGAGTTGGAGAGTCTAAAAGAATTAGAAGACAAGGGATTGATTGAGTTGTACTTCTGCGACGAGTCAGGTTTCAATCTGACGCCTTGTGTGCCCTATGCTTGGCAAAAGCAGGGGCAAACGATCTGCCTGCCTGCCGCCAAAGGGGGCAGCTACAATGTGCTAGCAATGATGCGTCGCAATAATAATTTGCACGCCTACGGTTTCCAAGGCAGCATCAATTCCCAGGTAGCCATTGCCTGTATGGATGAATTCGCTATCCAACGAGCACAGAAACCAAATTGCCTACCCGCTTATATCATTATCGATAATGCGCCTATCCATAACAGCCAAGCTTTTCGGGCCAAGGAAAAACAATGGGCCCAGCAGGGAATTACCCTCAAACGAATCCCCGCCTATTGCCCCGAACTCAACTTAATAGAAATCCTTTGGCGTAAAATTAAGTACGATTGGATACCCTTCAACGCCTATCAAACCCTGGACAAACTCATCCACGAAGTGGAACAGATTATCCGAGACGTAGGTAAACGTTTTGTAATTAATTTTGATTGACTACTTATGTTCTCTTGCCGAACCAACTGATCATTTAAGAACAGTCGTACCGAAGCCACCGCATCCTGGGTGAAACTGTTAGGATCTGGCTCAGCATTCACCTTGACGTAGAAGTCAGTGCCCCCAGTGTAGAACAGAAAGGGTTCGGGGGTTACAAAAGAGACCAACGGGGGCAGTTGGGGAAGCGAAGCCTCTCCAATCCGGAGGATGATCTCCTGGCTGGCCGTGGCCCCGGTATTATCGGCGGCCTCCGCTCGCAGGGTGTAGTTGCCCGGTAGCAGGTCTTCCAGCAAGGCATCCCCTTGTCCGATAGCCCCCCACTCGTAGGGAGCGTCGTTTTCCTGACGCACCAGGGTGCCGTCCAGAAACAGTCGTACCGAGGCGATGCCGTCGGCATCCTGGGCCGCCACCCGTACGTAGGTATCAATAAAGCTGGCGTAGAACACCCCGGAAACCGGCGTGACAAACGATACGGTGGGGGCTTGCTGCGCAACGGCCACCGAAGCGTCGACCAAGGGCGTCAGTACCAATAGCGCTAAGCTCAACGCGGTTGTACCAAATATTCTTTTGAATACGTGTTTCATAGTAAGTATTGGTTAAATGGTTAAGAATAAAAGAACCGGTCAAAAGATCAACTAACTGGATTTTTTATACGTACAGTATGTAACATTATTCGGACAACTGCAACACACTGTGGGGTTTTATTCTCTCTGATTTTTTGCGGCTAGGATGCGAATACCGTAGGAGGCTTAGAAGGGGTTTTTTCCGCAACACTCACCGCGCTGCGTCTAGATTTTCAGATATCTATCCAGGCACTCTTCCGCACAAATCCCCTTGAATAGCCACTAACTGCTACTCCCACCCACATGCGAGTACCTGATGCCTACCCGCTGCTGAGTGCTGATCGTGCCATGTGGCCGGTGCCACGCGCTAGCCGCAACGCTGCTTACGGAATGAAGGGGGGCAACTAAGATTTGTCCTTTAAATATATGACCGGGAGGCTGCTCCCCAGTGACTCCGACGACCTTCCGGACGACCGGGAGGCTGCTCCCCAGCGACGCAAACGTTGCTCGAAACGACCGCGTAGCAGCTCCCCAATGGTTCCGACGGGCTGCTGAACGACCGCGTAGCAGCCTCCCTCCCCTTCAGACGGCCGTTGGAGCGACTGGGGAGCACCCAACGGTGCCCTCCGGTGGAGTAAGAATCTACCCGAATCGTCAGAATGTGCTCCCTAATGCCAGTCAAACGGGCCGAATCACACCGTGCGGGGTTAGTTTGACGTTGGAAAACCGAGAAGTATGACCGCTTTTGCCCGGAAAAATTGAAAGTTAGCTACGCTGCTTGCATCGTACCAATCCAACGATAGGTGGTTTTTTATCAGGAAGACCGCCGCTTACCTTTCGAAGAAAAAAAGAGAGCCCTTATGACCAACGAAGAACAAGTTCGCCGAACCAAAACCGCCGTGGATGCGGTGCTAGCCTACGCCCGTTTGCAGAAAGCACTGGCGGCCTACGGATACGACAAAAAGAAAATGCTGGAGGGCAAAGCCCACTCGGAGAAGGTGGAGTTGCTTAACCACCTACAGAAGAAGGAGTACGGAGAAAGCTACGAGGCCACCGATTCGCTGGAGTTGGCCAGAGCCGAGGCGCGTCAACTGTATATGCGCCACCTGGAAGTGGCTCGGGTCGCCCTAAAAGATAACCGGGGAGCTGATAAAACGCTACTACTGTCGGGCAATCGCAAAAGAGGTATGTTCGGTTGGTTAGCGCAAGCCCGCACTTTTTACGCCAACTTGGAGGGAGTGAAAGAAACCCTGGCGAAGTTTAGCCTCACCGAGGACGAACTCAAGCAGGGGCAGGCCATGATTGAGGCCGTGTATCAGGCGCACTCCACCCGACGCAAAGAGTATAGCGAAGCCAAACAGGCTACCCAGAACCGAAACCAAGCACTGGATGCGCTCAACGAGTGGATGCGCGCCTTCGTGGGCATCGCCAAAGTGGCCTTTGCCAACGACCCCGAAGCCCTGGAACTGATGGGACTGCTGAAGACGGTGTGAGGGAATCTATGAGCGACGGCATTACTGGCTATACCGATGCTTTTCGTCAATAAGGTTTTTGTACTGGTTGGCTCGACGTAGATGAATACCTAGGTCTACGCGACTTCATTCAAACTGAATTGGCGCAGGCCGGTAAGCTGCTGCTGGCTCAAGAAGTGCCTGAACTACTTTTGCCTGACGGACGGTCTACGGTGATGATTACCGTTGTTCAACAGCAGGCGGTCGATGTTCTCTTTCTTAAGCCAAGAGATCAACGAAACCAACACGATCGTCAGAAATCCGAGGGGAAACAGGCTATCGGGCAGGAGCATGCCTGACCATGCATAGCTAATGGTAGCGGCCAGTAACTCAAATACCACTCCTGCGTAGGCCCATAACCGATAAAGCGGTGGTACGGGAGCCAGCAGCAGTATCACCCCCACCAACTTCGCTATCCCCAGCGGATAGTGAAAATACCCGGGATACCCCAGCGTTTGCATCGCCTCTACCATAAAGGGGGCGTTTGATAAGGCACCGATGCTGCCCGAGAGCATCCAACCCACGGTGATTAGCGTGGTTATCCAGTAGATTCGTTTTGGGTATTTCATCAGGAGCGGGGTTTAGTGAGAGTAGGTTTGACAGTCTTTTTCTGGGAGACTCTTCTTTTGTTCCAGGGTTTGAACAGAGAGAGGTAGAAAACGAAGACGATAAGGGCTACCTGAGGAAGCATCGACCCGATCAGATAGCGTTGCGTAGTGATAAAGATGGGGCTTCCTAATGCCTTCAAACCAGTGTCAGCGGCCATGAGGGCGAGCTCATCTACCCACGTGCCGAAGAACAAAGCTCCGAAAACGATATCTTCTAAAGTAATGAGGTATTTGACGGTGATCCACCGGTGTTTAAAGAATCCCCATCGGGTGAAGAGCGAGAAGCATAGGCCGGTCAAGAAAGATCCTAATACCCCCGGAATAACCAGGTAGTCATCGATCATCTTAGCAGTTTGGTAGATGGCAACCGCTTCGCCGTCGGTTTGCGGGTGGTTCAGCAGCAATTGAATAAGCAGCATCACAGTGCCGCCCAACCAAGCCACCGCAAAGAGATGATGAACTAGGTTAAGCCACTGATACGCCGGTTTGCTCAGCACCGGAAGTTGGAAGGAGAATCGCCGCATAGCCTAGTAATTTGATATCGCTCAAAGCTACCTGGCAACAGGGGAAAACCACTTAACCATGGTTAAGAACGTTCCCCTTGGGCAATCCGCTTTCGCAGTCGGCTTAGGGAAGGTGGTTCTATCTCTAGGTAGTCGGCGATATACTGGAGGGGGATGCGCTGCAAAATTTGCGGGTGTTCGCGCAGTAAAAACCGGTATTGATCTTCCACGCTTCGCGATTTGCTTTCTATCAACTTATCAAACAAGGATGAATACATCTTCACCGCGGTGAAGTCATACCACCGCTGCAGCGCTGGAATCTGAACCTGTAACGCTGAGAAGGTGGATTTAGATAGGACAAAGAGGCGGCAATCCTCAATGGCCTGGATAGAGACGCGGCTGGGAGTGTGCGTATGATAACTTTCAATGTCTCCTAGCCAAGCCCCCTCAAACGAAAAGAAGATAATGTTGTCCTTGCCGTTCTCGTCGGTGAAGAAAGTTCTAACGCATCCTTCGTCCAGAAATCCCTTGTAAGGTGCTCGCTGCCCCTGCTTCACAAAGTGCTCTTTCTTAGCAACTACACGGACCTCAACTGATTGCAGCGTGATTTCTACCTCGTCGGTGGTCAACTGCGCCTTGGCACGAAGAAACGCAGCTATTTGTTCAAACTTCTGATCCATCTTCCATCAATCTTATAAGTCATCCACCCCAGTAAATAATCAAACCCCAGCATCTTGCCCCTCAGCAAGTCATCCCTTAAAGATCAGCTTCTTGCGCGACCAGAAGTTCCACACCACGATGGCCCCGATGGCGAAGATCTTGGCGATGCGGTAGTCTAAAGAAGCGTATTCTACCAGGGCTCCCATCACCAGCACGTTGATCAGCAGCCCCACGCCCGCTCCCAGGAAGTAGGCAATCATCTCTACGTGGGTGGCGTGCTTGCCCCGCTCAAACACCCAGTAGCGACTCAGCACGTAGTTGAAGATATTAGCCAGTATAAAGGCCAGCGCATTACCCAATTGGTAGTTTAGCTGAGCCATTTCCACCAGCGTAAGCAGCAGCGAGTACTCCAGGGCAAAGGTGGCCAGGCCTGTCACTCCGTAGCGAACTATCTGAGGCAGCGGCCAGTACTTCTGGACCCAAGAGGGAAGTGAGCTTTTTTCCACCGCGCTAAAGTACGAAAAATAGATATTGGATGATCTTCTTGATAGGCAAAGGAAAAAGGAGAACGGGAAACGGAGAACGGAAAATGGGAAGATGTACATTTTAGGAGCTTTTGGAAAGAAGACCTACCTTGCTCACCGATCTACCTTCGCAGTCTGAACCGTTTATGCCCTCGTTTTTAGAAGAAGTGAGCCGCCAGCTCCTGGACAAGCACCAGGGGCACCTGGCCGATCTCACCGTGGTGTTTCCCAACCGCCGGGCCGGGTTGTTCTTTCGTGAAATCTTGAGCCGCGACATCCACGCGCCGGGCTGGTCGCCGCGCCTGCTCACCTTCTCCGAGTTCATTACCGAGCTGTCCGATCTACGCACTCCCGACCAACTCACGCTCATCTTCATGCTGTACCAGATCTACCGGCGGGAAAGCGGTAGCAAAGAACCCTTCGATCGATTCTACTTCTGGGGCGAGCTGCTGCTGGAGGACTTCAACGAGATCGACAAGAGCCTGGTACGGGCCGACGACCTGTTTGCCAACCTGCGCGATCTTAAAGTACTGGACGCAGGCTACGACTACCTCACCCCGGAGCAACGTGCGCTGGTGGCCCGCTTCTGGCAGGGCTTCAACGGACAGACCGATCAGCCACTCTCCCCGCCGAAGCAGGCGTTTCTTACCTTCTGGAACGTGCTCAACCGGGTGTATACGGGCTTCCGGTCGCACTTGCAAGAACGGGGATTGGGCTACGAAGGCATGATGACGCGGGCGGTGGCTGAGTTGCTGGGGCAACTGGCGGCCGACAATCCGTTTCCGCGGGTGGCGTTCGTAGGCTTCAATGCGTTTTACGCCGCCGAAGAGCAGGTGGTGCGCTGGTTTGTGCGGCAGACGGGGGCCGATGCGTTCTGGGATGTGGACGCGCACTACCTCGACGACCCTGTGCAGGAAGCCGGACAGTTCTTTCGGCGGTACCGCAAACGTCCTGATTTGGCGGCCACCTTGCCCGACCCCTTGCCACAGCACTTCTACGCGAACGGTCCGCGTGACATTAACATTGTGGGAGTGCCGCTGGAGGTAGGACAGGCCAAGCTGGTGGGCAACGTATTGCAGGAGCTTATCGACCGGGGCGACTTTGTACCCGAACGTACGGCCATTGTGCTGCCCGACCAGAACCTGCTGTTTCCGGTGCTGCACGCCCTGCCCGCCGCCATCCGCCGGGTGAACGTGACGATGGGCTACCCGCTGCGCAACACCTCGCTCTACAGTTTGGTGGAGCAACTGCTGCGCTTGCAGGAGGGAAAGCGCCCGTCTTCCGGTTCGGAGCAGGTAACCTACGAGTTTCATCATACGTCGGTGCTGGCCATTCTGCGCCACCCCTACGTGAACCCCATCGACCACGCAGCGATGCAGTTGCTCATCCGTCGCATCGAAGACGAGAACCGCATTTACCTACGCCCCGAAGAGCTACACCGCACGCCCTTCCTGCAACGCCTCTTTCAGCCCGTCAACGCGGTGCCCGAAACTTTTACCTACCTGCTACACCTGCTCAAAGACCTCCACGACCATATCACTCCTAACAATATACCCAATCCAGAAGACAACCTACCACCCAGCATCCAGCATCCTGCCCCCCCCGCAGATCATTTGACCCCCAATCCCCAATTTCCAACACCTAATCCCCTTACCGACCCAGCAGATCATCCAATCCCCAACTCCCAATCCCCAATACTTAACATCCAAGAAAATCTCCAACCCCCAATCCCCAACCCCCAAACCCAAACCCGCTCAGAAGATCATCCCGACCCCGACCTCGTGCTGCCCGTACTGGAGAAAGAGCTCATCTATCACCTCTATATCCACGTGAACCGCCTGAAGGCACTCTCTGAAGAGAACCAGTTTCAGTTCGAGCAGAGCACCTTTCTGAAACTCTTCCGGCAGTTGATGCAGTCGCTGCGCTTGCCTTTCACGGGGGAACCGCTGCGCGGCCTGCAGATCATGGGCGTGCTGGAAACGCGCAACCTGGACTTCGACCACGTGTTTATTCTATCGGCCAACGAGGGCACGTACCCCCCGCGGGAGGTGAGTCACTCGTTTGTGCCGGGCAACCTGCGGCGGGGCTTTGGCCTACCCACCCCCGACCAGCAGGACGCGATCTACGCCTACACCTTTTACCGGCTGCTGCACCGGGCGCAGCAGGTATACCTGATCCACAACACCGAAGACACGCCCGCGCTAAGCGGTGAAATGAGTCGGTTTCTGTACCAACTGCTCTACGAATCAGAACCGCAGGGCGACGACACTTACCGCTATCCCAATGCGCAGGGGGCATTTCGCATTCAGCGCCGCACGCTGAGCGCGCCGGTGCGCACCATTCCACCCCAGCCGATTGCCATCGAGAAAGACGCCCTGGTGCTGGAACGACTGAGGGTGTACACTGAAAATGGCACCTCGGGACTCACGCCCTCGGCGCTGAACACCTACCTGGATTGTCGGCTGAAGTTCTACTACAAGTACGTGGCCGGACTCCGCGAGAGCGAGGGCGTGCAAGACGATGTGGACCCCGCTGTGTTCGGCAACGTGCTGCACAAGGCGATGGAGCGGGTGTACCAACGCCACGTGGAGCAAACCGGACAGACGATGGTGACTGCCGAGGCTATTAAGAGGTTTAAGGGCAAGCCACTGGACCGGGCGGTGCAGGAGGGGTTTCAGGAGCACTTCCGGGGGCAAGCCGACCAGACCCTTACGCTGGAGGGACGCAACCTGATTGCCTATGATATTGTGCGCAAAATGGCCGACCGGATTCTGGATACGGATGCGCAGTATGCCCCCTTCGAGGTGGTGAGCCTAGAGCGCGAAGCCGATACTGGCTACCTACGGCTCCTGCCCGTGCCCGTCGGCAACGCCTCGGCGACGGTGCGGCTCAAAGGCATCATCAACCGGGTGGACCGGAAGGGGGACACGGTGCGGGTCGTGGACTACAAAACCGGGCGCGACGAGAAAAAGATTGGAAGCATCGCCTCGCTCTTCGACCGGGACGATAAGCAGCGAAACAAGGCGGCCATGCAGGCGATGTTCTACGCCTTTCTTTACCAGCCGCAGGCCGCGTCTGATGAGCGGATCATACCGGGCCTGATGAATGCGAAAGAGCTCTTCGGCGACCAGTTCGATCTGCGACTGATCCTAGACAAGCATCCGATTGATGATTTTCGCCCTTTTGCCCCAGCGTTCACGCAAGCGCTTACTGGCCTGCTGTCCGAACTCTACGACCCCGCCGTATCCTTCACCCAAACCAATGATCTGAAGAAGTGCAACTACTGCCCCTTTGTGCGGCTGTGTTATTAGATTGACGGCACCAAATGTGCAACTTATGATAAAGCTAATTTTAGTCCTTCTGCTGCTATTTGCTTGTATGGTGCCGGAACCGTCTCGCCTGGTAGTTGAGACCGACATCTGCGTGTACGGTGGCACCAGCGCCGGGGTGATGGCGGCCATTCAGGCGGCTACCATGGGAAAGACGGTGGCTCTGGTGGAACCCAGCGAACATCTGGGGGGCATGAGCACCGAGGGGCTGGGCGGCACCGACGTGAACAACCACCGTGGGTTTAAGAACGACACGGCGGTGGGCGGACTGGCGCTGGAATTTTACCGTCGTGTCGCGCATCACTACAATATTACCGACTTCAATGCCCAGAAGCAGCACACCGTTACCTGGCGGTTTGAGCCTCACGTGGCCGAACGCATCCTTAATGACTGGGTTGCTTCTTACGATCGTATTCAGGTGCACACCGGAGTACGTCTGTCCAAGGAAGCGGACGCATTAGAAAAAGAAGGAACGAAGATTGCCGAACTCCGTGCGGAAGACGGAACCACCTTTCGGGCGAAGGTATTCATCGATGCCACCTACGAAGGCGACTTGTTGGCCAAAGCTGGGGTGACCACCATCATCGGACGGGAACCCAACGCCCGCTACGACGAAACCAAGAACGGCATCCGGGGCGAAAATACCTACCGGCAGTTCGAGGTCGCAGTAGACCCCTACCGGCAGCCCGGTGACTCCAGCAGCGGACTGATCGCTACTATCCAGGATGAACCGTTAGGCACTCCGGGCGCGGGGGACCACCGTCTTCAAGCTTACTGCTACCGTATGTGCCTTACCCAGGATACTACGAACCAGCGACCTTTTACGCGACCCGCACAGTACGACCGGGCGCAGTACGAAATCTACCTGCGCTACCTGGATGCCGGGGGCGAACTCTACCAGCCCCGGGTATCGATCCCTAACGGCAAGACCGACCTAGGAGCTTGGCACGATCTGTCGCATAACCTCTACGGGATGAACCACGCTTATCCGGGAGGCAGCTACGCTGTCCGCGACAGCATTGTGCAGCAGCACCGTAACTTCACCCAGGGGCTGTTCTACTTTCTGGCGAACGATTCGGCAGTGGCCCGTCGCGACCCGGAGCTACAGCGAGCTTGGCAAAGCTGGGGGCTAGCAGCCGACGAGTTCGTTGACAACGGGGGGTGGCCGCGGCAGTTGTACGTGCGCGACGCGCGTCGGATGGTGTCGGATTACGTGATCACCGAGCACCACACCCGTGGGGAAGGCGCGACGGAGGTGCCTGACCCGGTGGGAGTAGCCTACTGGCCGCCCGACACGCACCACGTGCGCCGTATTGTGCAGCGGGGGAAGGCTTACAACGAAGGATTCGTGTTTGGGGGAGATGACTGGGTGCCGTTTGGTATCTCTTACCGCTCGCTGGTGCCGAAGGCGGAGGAGTGTACGAACCTCATTACCCCCACTTGTTTGTCTTCTAGCCACGTGGCCTACGGGGCCGTTCGATTGGAGTGGACGTTTATGGTGCTAGGACAATCGGCCGCCACGGCGGCGGCTTTGGCTATAGACCAAGGAGTTGCCGTGCAAGCGGTGCCGTATCAGGTGCTGGAACGCCATTTGCAAGAAGACGGTCAGATTTTGTCGGTTGACAGGTAGTAGCCGGTGCAATGAGAAACGCTTTATTACAACCAGGAAGGCAAATGTTAAGTATGCTATCGAGCGGTAATAATTCTAATACGGCTAGGTTTTTATAGTTTTGCCCGCTTACCTTACTCCAAGCTTCGCTTTGGGCAATGAACGTCCTGCTTTTTCGTACTCATACCGAACAAACCACTGTTAATGAATCTGATTCAACGCTTTTTTAACAACGAGAAGAAAGCGCTTCGTCGGCGGCCGCTGCGCTATTTTTCAATTCGGCTGGGCGGGTTGGCCGCTTTGGGTTTCGTGGCGGTACTGGCGCTCTACTTTAGCGTTCGTGCTGGCCAGTTTGGCCCGCTACCTACCGACGAGCAGTTGCGTACCATTCAGAACTTCACTGCCTCCGAGGTATATACCTACGATCGTATTCTGCTGGGGCGCTACTACGTAGAGAACCGTACCAACACCACGCTCGACAACATCAATCCGGCCATTGCTCAGGCCCTGGTGGCTACCGAAGATGCCCGTTTCTACGAGCACGACGGGGTGGATCGGCGCAGCCTGGCGCGGGTGCTGGTGAAAAGTATTCTGCTGCGGCAGGAGAATTCCGGCGGCGGCAGCACCATCAGCCAGCAACTAGCCAAGAACCTTTTTCCCCGACAACGCTACAGTTTTCTTACGCTTCCAGTCAATAAGATTAAGGAAATTACGGTTGCCACCCGCTTGGAAGAGATGTATAGCAAGGACGAGATTCTGATGCTATACCTCAACACTGTGCCTTTCGGGGGCAATGTGTTCGGCATTGAGGCGGCCTCAAAACGCTTCTTTGATAAGTCTGCTAAAGAACTCGGCACGCAGGAGGCCGCTACCCTTATCGGAATGCTCAAGGCCACCACCTACTATAGTCCGCGTCTGTACCCTGATCGTTCGCAGCAGCGGCGCAACGTGGTGCTGGGGCAAATGGCCAAGTATACTTACCTTACTGATACGCAGCGCGATTCCTTGCAGGCGCTGCCGCTGGAGCTCAACTACAACAACGTGACCCACAACACGGGGCTAGCTCCCTACTTCCGGGAGAAACTACGGGGCGAGGTGCAGCAGTGGCTCAACGCGCACCCCAAAGAAGACGGGTCCATCTACAATCTCTATACCGACGGACTCAAAATATACACCACGTTGGACGCCCGCTTGCAACGCTACGCCGAACAAGCCGTGACGGAGCATCTCAAAAAACTACAAAAAGATTTCTTCGAGCACTGGAAGGACAAGAAACCCTGGGGCAAAGATGATCGCTCGCTACAGCAGGCCAAGCGGCGCTCGGAGCGCTATCGCCTGCTTAAATCGCTGGGCAAATCCGACGGAGAGATTGATGCCATCTTCAGCACGCCGATTCCCATGACGGTATTCACCTGGGAAGGCGAGCAGGAAAAGACGCTATCGCCGATGGACTCTATCGCCTACTACCAGATGTTCCTGAACGCTGGTTTCCTGGCCGTGCGTCCCGAAACCGGCGAGGTGAAGGCTTGGGTGGGTGGCATCGACCACAAGTACTTCCAGTACGACCACGTGACGGCCCGGCGGCAGGTGGGTTCCACCTTTAAACCTATTGTGTACGCTGCGGCACTAGAAGACGGAGCCCAACCCTGCGACTTTATCAAGAACGAACAACGGGTCTACGAAGACTACGACGACTGGTCGCCCGGCAACTCCGACGGCGACTACGAGGGCAGCTACTCTATGGCGGGGGCCCTGGCCAAGTCGGTGAACACCGTGACCGTGGAGCTGATGATGCGCACCGGGGTAGAAAACGTGGTGGACCTGGCCCACCGTATGGGCATCGAAAGCCCGCTGCCCGACCGACCGGCCATTGCCCTGGGCACCGCCGACCTGTCGCTCTACGAGATGCTGACCGTCTACGGCACGCTGGTGAATCGGGGCGTACGGGTGAAGCCGTCGTACCTGCTGGGCATTGAGGACCAAGAGGGCAACGTGATCGCAAAGTTTAACGACGAACGAGAGACGGAGCGCGCCCTGTCGCTCGAAACGGCCGACCTGATGGTGAACATGCTTAAGAACGTGACGGACACCGGCGGCACGGCCCGCCGCTTGCGCTATACCTATAAGCTGCGCAACGATCTGATCGGTAAAACCGGCACCACGCAGTCGCACGCCGACGGTTGGTTTATCGGGGCCACGCCCAAACTGGTGTTCGGTTCGTGGGTGGGGGCCGACAATCGTTTGGTGCGCTTCCGCACCATTCGGCAGGGGCAGGGGGCCAATACCGCTTTGCCCATCGCAGCACTCTTTCTGAGCAAGTTTAATCAGGACGAAACGTTTAAAAACATCCGCTACGCGAGCTTCCCCGCGCCATCGCGTAGTGTGCAAGCGCTGTTGAACTGCCCGATGTACGAGGAAGACCGCCCCAGCCTGTTTGACCGCATCTTCGCTGATAAAGATGATAAAAACGAGCGAGTAGCTGATCAGCAACGTCCTGAGTACACGGGGCACGAGCGATCACAACGACCCCCGCGCCGGGCACCTCGCAAGAAGAAGCGGAAGCTAAAGGATGTGCTGCGGGATATCTTCGGGGGAAATTAGGATCAGGATTCACCGGATGAGAGGATAGGACGGGCAGGATGGGATTTGTTTTCCATAATCTTACCGGGTGCGCTGGCTATTCCAAAACTACTAACAAAAGGATATAATCTTCTTGTCTGTGACAAGCGACTAGGGCCTCTCAGGAAAGGTGGTTCATCTGACCAGGCGTTTTGTCGTCATGCTACACTGCTATATATTCCCCTTCTTCCGCTCCTGCACGGCATAATCTACCGCGCGGGCAGCCATCGCCATGAAGGTGAGCGACGGGTTTTGAGTGGATACTGACGTCATGCACGCCCCATCGGTAACGAACACGTTTTTGCAAGCGTGCATTTGGTTCCAGCCGTTGAGCATCGAGGTTTTGGGGTCTTTGCCCATGCGGCAGCCACCCATCTCGTGGATATCCAATCCGGGATTCTGACCGGTGTCCACCTGGGTGATGTTTTTGAAACCGGCTTTCTCCAGCATTTCGGAGGCCTGTACGTGGAAGTCGGCGAGCATACGTTCGTCGTTCTCGTCGTAGTTAATGTTGGTCACCAGTTGCGGAACGCCCCAGGCATCGGTTTCGGTCGGGCTAAGCGTGACGGTGCTTTCTTCTTTGGGTAGCGTTTCGCCCATGCCCAGCACGAACATGCGCCAGGGGCCTAGTTCGCGAAGTCCGTCTTTCCACTCGGCACCGAAGCCGTCGCGGGCTTGCTCCGGGTCAAACTGGTCGCGGGAGGCGTTGATGTACATGGCGTAGCCGCGCTTGAAGTCGGCGTCGGGGTCTTGTTGGCGGAGGTTGCGGAAGCGCGGCAGATAGCCCGCGTTGGGGCGGCGGCCGTAGTAGTACTTTTCATCAAAGCCCTCGGCCGTGGCGGTGACGCGTCCGCGGTAGTTGTGGAAGGCCACGTACTTGCCCAGCGTACCACTGTCGTTGCCTAGTCCGTTGGGAAAACGGTTAGAGGTGGAGTTCAGCAGCAATAGGTTCGTGTTGAGCGTGGCAGCATTGACAAACACCAAATCGGCGTAGTATTCGGTTTCTTCTTTGGTGTTCGCATCCACGACGCCCACGCCGGTTACTTTCTCTTTGGCGTCGTCGTAGATAATAGAACGCACCACCGAATCGGGTTGCAGGGTCATGTTGCCGGTTTTGGCCGCCCAGGGCAGGGTTGAGGCATTGGAGCTAAAGTAGGCTCCGTAGGGGCAGCCCCGGTAGCACATATGGCGGTACTGGCACTGCGCCCGCCCTTGCTGCCGGTGGATTTCCTGCGGCTCGGTGAGATGCGCGCAGCGCCCAACAATCATCTGCCGGTCCTGGTAGTTTTGCGCGATGCTTTGCTGGAAAGCTTCCTCCACGCAGTTGAGCTTCATCGGGGGCAGAAACTCCCCGTCGGGCAGGTTGTCGAGTCCATCGCGGTTGCCGCTGATGCCCGCAAACTTTTCTACGTAGCTATACCAAGGAGCAATGTCTGCGTAGCGAATGGGCCAGTCGGTGGCGTAGCCGTCGCGGGCCGGACCGTTAAAATCATAATCGCTCCAGCGCTGGGTTTGCCGGGCCCAAAGCAGCGATTTGCCACCCACTTGGTAGCCGCGAATCCAGTCGAAGGGTTTCTTTTGTTCGTAGGGGTGCTCTTTATCCTTAACGAAGAAGTGCTCGGTGAACTCGTCGAAGGCGTAGCACTTGCCCACTACCGGATTTTCTTCCAGCACTGAAGCCGCGATTTTGCCGCGGTGGGGCATCTCCCAGGGCGCTTTGGTGGCGGTGGGATAATCTTTTCCGTGCACCACGGCCCGGCCGCGCTCCAGAACGAGTGTCTTGAGGCCTTTGTCGCACAGTTCTTTAGCGGCCCAACCACCGCTGATACCGGAGCCAACTACAATGGCGTCGTAGGTATTTTGTTCGGCTGCTTTGTTATTTGAGTTTGCCATAAAGTGTATTTGACAAAAAAAACGATTGAACCGGCGCACCCGTTCAATCGCTTCTCTTCATTAATTGATTTGTATCTACGCTAAGTTCCAGCCCTGCCGATACTCGCGCTTCAGGTGCTGGTTCACGTCGTTGTTGTTCGTGAACTTCATGTTCTGGCTGTCGTAGCGCAACGTTTCACCGGGAGCGTGCAGCGCTACCACACCCAGCAGCATGGTCTCGTTGAGGGGAGCGGCATACTCAAAAGGACAAGAAATTTCTTCCTCGCCTTTGATGGCACGAATCCAGTTCATCTCGTGGGCATCACGTCCGCCTTCAATGCGCTTGAAGGTTTCGGGAGTACTTTTGTACTCTTCCATTAAGTTCTGGGGGTACATCTGCGGATCAGCACCGTAGGTTTTGTGCGTTAGAATTCCTTTCTCTCCTACCATGATTACCCCGCCGGTGCGATCAAGTTCCACCTCGTCGGGCATCACCTCAGGGCGGGCGGGCATCAGGCCCCCGTCGTACCAGTGCATCATTACGGGCGGCTTTTCGCCACGGGCGGCAAAGCCGTAGTGTACGGTGGTTGATAAGGGATAGGTCGCCAAATCATCCTCGTTGCCACCCCAGGGGGTAGAAGCGGCCTGCACGGTTTCCGGATACTGGAGCTCCAGGGCCCAGTAAGGATGATCAATCAGGTGCGCTCCCATATCGCCCAGGGCACCCACGCCCCAGTCGACCCAGCCGCGCCAGTTGAAAGGGTGATAGATCGGGTGATAGTCGCGCTGCGGAGCCGGTCCTAAGAATAAGTCCCAGTCCAGGTCTTCGGGCACCGAGAAGCTACCGCTCAGGGCGCTCTGCAGTCGGTCGCGCACTCCGCCACCGTTCCACTGTTCTTGCTCCACCGAAGCGGTGGTGGTGTCTTGGGGGCGGGGAATGCCCTGCGGCCAGATGGGCCGGTTGGTCCACACGTGCACTTCCTTTACCGGGCCAATGGCTCCGGCGCGAATCCATTCGTTAATCCGACGGGCGTCATCGCTGGAGTGGCCCTGGTTTCCCATTTGGGTCACTACGCCGGTTTCCTGGGCGGTTTTGCGTAGTACGCGGGCTTCGTGCACGGTGTAGGTGAGTGGTTTTTGTACGTAGACGTGCTTGCCCATGCGCATGGCGGCGGTGGCCGCGGCGGCGTGCACATGATCGGGTGTGGCGATCACTACCGCATCAATATCTTTTTGCTCGTTCGAGCATCTTGCGAAAGTCCTTGTACCACTTCGCCTTGTCATAGGCGGCACGTAAATCGGCGCGATCATCTCTGCTCACTGACTCTTTCACACGACCGTAGTCAACGTCGGCCAGGGCAACAATATTTTGGCTGGTGAGGTGGCTCATGTTCGACGAGCCCATGCCTCCGGCTCCAATGGCAGCCACGTTTACCGTGTCGCTGGGTGCTTGAAAGCCTACGCCGCCCAGCACGTGACGGGGCACAATCATAAAGGATGCTGCCGACAGACTGGCACCTTTCAAAAAGTCGCGTCGGGGCAGGGATGTCCCCTTCTTACTGCTTGGGTTGTTCTTCATTACTAATTGTTTTTTGGTTATGTGTCTATAATATACGAATCACCTAATGTACAAAATTATGGTGATAACGTAATAAAAGCTTGAAAAACGTCAGATCAGGTACGGAATCATTTCCTCTAATTATATAATCTGGATGACGTTTTGTTGGTTGTCGGTTACTTACTTATAAAAGCCAATGATACGGGGCAGGAAGACCACAAAAGGTAGCACGTAGAGGAACTTGTTCTACACCAAGCGTTATCTTTTACCGGATCCCATGAATCCCAATTGAAGATAACATAATCGCATTGGATATTTAAATAGTTTTGTAATAATGTACTTATATAAAATATTATTACGAAATTCTATACTAAAGCAGGTTAATATGTATATATTTGGATCGAATTCAGAATAAAAAGTATAACTAGTATTGCTAGAGTCATCACCGTAATATTAATAAAATTAGTGAATTATAGGACTTAACGCACAAATGAAGCGACGCCTTAATTTTTCACCAACTACTTACCTTTATTTTCGTTTATTTATAAATATCATAAAAACTAGCACCATATTTTCATGCACTTTGTGCAATTGACAAGTTTTTACCTAATACTTTTACTAAGCAACAACACGATGGATACGCAAGAAGACGTAATTGAGCTGCTAAATACCTTATTAGAGGAGAGTTGTGACGCCAAGCGCGGATATCAACGAGCGGCCGAACGCGTGGATGACCCAGCTTTGAAGGGACTTTTTATGAGTCTAAGCAGCCAGCGCGATAATTTCAAAAAATCAATTCGGGAAGAAACCCGTTTTCTAGGTGGTGAGCCATCGCAGGCCACCACGGCCCAATCTATCCAGGAAGCGTTCTCTAGTCCTGATCTTCTGTTGGTCCTTAATACGATTGAGCAAACGCTAGAAGGTTGCTTGAGACTGGAAATAGACCGGTTGGCACTTTACGAGAAAACGCTTGATGGCAACGACTTTGAGGTATCTACGCGCAACCTGTTGATCGGACAGCGAGAGAACATTAAATTAACGCTGGCTGACCTTACAAAGACCGACGACCGCGCCGCATTGCTGGGTGCCTGATTGGTCGCTGGTAATGTATGCCCCTGCTTCGCAGCTATTTAAGGGTAGTCAACAGACTACGTTGTGAATAGCTGCTTCATTTTAGGAGGTACGTAGTTTACCAACGCATGACCGAATTTCTCCTGAGCGGTTTGGTAATCGTCTTTGTGAAAAACGTAAATGCTCACTGGTAGCGTAGCTTGCGCAATGTGTTGACCGATTGCCTCAAAACCGTATTTTCCCTCAAAGCAAATAATAACGAATGTGGTGTCGTTGCGATACGCATGGTAGTTTAGGTGCACCTGTATAGGAATGAAAGCGCTTTCTTTAAAAGCAATGAGGTCCGCACAGGCTTGCCGAATTCGCAAGTCTTGCGGGGGCAGAAATAAAGTTTGGTAATAGTGTAGCGTGTCTGAACATCCTTCCACCTTCACCGGTCCCTTTCTGAGACCCTCTAAAGTCACCGTATTATTCTTTAAGGACTTACGAATTTCGTCATAGTCAGGCTGATGCTGTTCTAACAGATCGGACAACTGCGCTACAATGTCCGAACCTTTTGCCAGGTCGTTCAATGATATCTTTCTCTGATAGAGCGTATCCTTTTTGGTCGCGGTAACGGTATATCCTTTCAGAAGCTTTTGAATACGCGGATAAAGTACCTTGCGGCAGATGTCATTCTCATTGTTGTTACACAAAATAAAGCTTCGCTTGCCGTCATCTTCCTTATTCAATTCAAGGACCGCCTGGCCCAGGGTGCCCGAACCAGCAAAAAAATCCAGGAAGATTCCGTCTCGTTTGTCCAGCAGTCCCAATAAATATTTCACGAGGGCAACCGGTTTAGGGTACTTGATCGGACTACCCGACGCAAAGAGTTGCTTGAGCTCTTTGGTGCCTTGCGCGGTGAGTACCCCCTGAATAATTGACGAAGCGGGCTTGGTGTCGCTCTTTAGCTCAGCCCGGTACTTCTTCAGTAAAAACTTCTTATTTGGTTCTTTAGGGAACACCAGTTTTCCTGAAGCGGCCCACTCCTTTACCCGTCGCTGAGAAAAAGCCCAGTAGCGTCCTGCCGGTGGATAATACACTTCCCCGGTGTGCGGATTTTTAATGGGGAACCGGTCCTTTTCTGTACCGGAAGCGGCCGACGGATTGTCGGGCATCCAGGGACCACTGGGGTCGTTGTCGCGGTTCACGTACTTTATTAAGTCTTTGGGTACCCCCTTAAGTTGAAAATGCTCCCGCTGACGAGCGTACACCAAGATATATTCGTGGTCGGTGGCAAAGCGGTTGGCCGCATCATTGGGCGTGGTGCGGTTCACCCATACGAAGTTTCCGATGAAATTCTTGGCACTGAAGATGCCATCGCATAGTAGTTTAAGATGGGCCATCTCCCGATCATCAATGGAGATAAACAACGCCCCATCGTCGGTGAGCAGGTCTTTGGCCAATCGCAGGCGGTGGTACATAAAGCTTAACCAGCGGCTGTGTTTCTCGGTGGGGGTTTTCCCGCCGGTGCGGTCGGTATAGCGCAGTCCGGTTTGCTCAGTGTTATAGGGGGGATCAATGTAAATGGCATCGATGCGCCCCTGATGCGTCATGTTCAGCGTAGTGAGCGCGTGGTAGTTGTCGCCCTCTATAATGTAGTGCGTAGGAGAACCCAGTTCTCCGGCTATGTCCAGTTCACTGAGCGGTTTTAGGGAGGGAAACAATCGGTTGGTCATGGTAATGACCGGTTCAGGCTGCGTATCTTCCTCCCACACCAGCCCAAAGCGTTCGTGGGGCGGGGCAATCTCTGTGTCGAAGACGATATTAAGCTGATCCATCGAGGGATCAAAATACATCATTCGCCCCACAAATCCTTCGCTCCGAAAAATTAAGGCGGTATAGCCTTAACTACGCTCCCTCGTTCAGTAACTACTAGTCATTGAATACTAAAGGAATTTTGAATGATGAAGTAATAAAAACGGACGCTGCTGATTACGTATCACTCGTTACTTCCCACCGCATTCAAGTTCTCGAAAGCTTCCTTGAGACGCTTGATCATACTTTTCTCGCCCTCGCGCAACCATACCCGCGGATCGTATTTCTTCTTGTTGGGCTGATCGTCGCCATCAGGATTTCCGATCTGACCCTGTAGATATCCTTCGTTGCTCTGGTAATACTGCCGGATGCCGTCCCAGAAGGCCCACTGCATATCGGTGTCGATATTCATTTTTACCACTCCGTAGCCGATGGCCTCGCGAATTTCTTCGGGAGTGGAGCCCGAACCACCGTGGAAGACAAAGTTCACGGGCTTGGCATCGGTGCTATGCTTTTGCTGGATGTGGTCCTGCGAGTCGCTCAGGATGGTAGGCGTGAGTTTCACGTTGCCGGGCTTGTACACTCCGTGCACGTTGCCGAAGGCCGCCGCAATGGTAAAGCGGTCGCTCACCTCCTTGAGGGTTTCGTAGGCCTGGGCCACTTCTTCGGGTTGGGTATACAGCTTGGAAACATCCACGTCCGAGTTGTCTACTCCATCTTCTTCGCCACCGGTCACGCCCAGTTCAATCTCCAGCGCCATATCCAACTTCGTCATCCGCTCGAAGTAACGCTTGCTGATTTCCAAATTTTCTTCCAAAGGCTCTTCTGACAGGTCGAGCATGTGTGAGCTAAATAGCGGGTAGCCGTGTTGTTCGTAGTACTTCTCACCGGCGTCGAGCAGGCCGTCGATCCAGGGCAGTAGTTTTTTGGCTGCGTGGTCGGTATGCAGGATCACCGGTACTCCGTAGTGTTTCGCCATCTCGTGCACGTGCAGCGCTCCGGATATGGCTCCGGCAATTGATGCCTGCTGCTGATCGTTACTCATACCCTTCCCAGCGTAAAAGGCCGCGCCGGAATTAGACAGCTGAACCATCACGGCGGACTTCACTTCGCGAGCAGTTTCGAGCACCGCG
Organism: uncultured Cytophagales bacterium; assembly: GCA_963761785.1. Taxonomy (GTDB): domain Bacteria; phylum Bacteroidota; class Bacteroidia; order Cytophagales; family Cyclobacteriaceae; genus Tunicatimonas. The sequence goes on along the minus strand of CAVXII010000004.1, from coordinate 684,734 downwards.
TTGATGGTATTGGTACCGGTTACGTTGACGGCGGGCAGGGCGAATTCTTTTTCTTTAGCGTACTGAAAAAAATCAAGGAGAGTATCGCCGTAGAGGACGCCGGGTTCGAAGGACTTCATAGGTCAGGTGTATAAGGGTTATATAACTATTGAAGCGCCGAAGATAAGTGTTTCTGGGCAGGTGCGCCAAAAATTGCCGTTTTTTTACTCCCACCGCACCCGAATCACCTCGGCCACCACGCCCTGCTTTTGGAAGAAGTGCAGCCAATGCAACTGCTGGGCCGATAGATGATCGTTGGGCGACTTAACCTCAATGAAGCGGTATGAGTCCTCGTTCCACACGAACAGGTCGGGGAAGCCCCGGGTATTTTCCCGCAGGTCTTTGGCCATTTCCAGCAGAACGTGGCTGATTTGTTCGGGAGTGAGGCGGTCGTAGCACTGGGCCACCAGCGGTAGAATGCTGTCGTGCCACCCCACCATCGGATTGCTGATCCCTATCTTGGTTTCGTAGTGGTGCTGAATAATGTTGTAGAAGCGGTCGGGATGCTGCAATACCTTGAGCCGGTCGAGCAGCTGCGGCTTCCGCTTGCGCAAAAATGCCGGAGTATAAAAATCGGTGGGCGTGATCTGCATTGGGTGGTGCAGGGCTTCGCAATCTTGGTCGAAGATAATGTCCCAGAACAACAGCCCAAAGAAGCTGCGCCACAGGTAGTTTTCAGTATGCACCCCTTCGTAGCCCAAATCGTAGAAGTACGCAAGTACTCCTGCTTCTACGTAGTGCCGAACCGCGCTATCTAGGGTGATGGCGTCGCTACCTTTTAAGAAATCAGTGGTGCGCTTGGTGCGCTTTTTCTTATGAATACGATCCTGAAAATCCTGCGCGAAGTATCGTTCTTCGGCGTTTTGCGGGCTTTCTAACATGGTGTCGCACAGACCAAGGGCTTCTTCTTTAAGGCCTAGTTTGTGCATGAGGCGCACGCAGCGTTCGCGAGCCGGAGCCAAATGCGTGTGCTGATACACGCGCAGGGCGAACTTTGGGTGTTTTTGTTGTTCCAGCAGTTTCCCTAAGCGAAGCGAAAGCTTGTCGAACAGGGGCCAGGCCAATTCGCAAAACTGGGTACGCAGCAGATGCTGCCCCGCAAACCACGTATAGATTGCTTCGGCGGGAGCCAGCTGCTCGTCGCGTAGCACCTTAAAGGCATGGTAGATTTTAGAGATCAGTAGCTTGTCTTCGGCCTCGCGGCGCGTCTTGAAGTAGGCCTGTAGCTTGTCTTCGTCGTAGGTTTCGGTTTTGATCAACCCCAGGTCGCGCACCACAAACTGCGTCATGTCGCCGTGGATGTCGCCGAAGTACAGAAACCGAAGCATCTCCAGCTCCCCCTCGAAGTTGACCCGCACCACGCGCTCTTGCTCCCGGATGGCCCGGATGAGCTGCTTGCCCTTGAAGTGGCTGGCTGCCTGCGCCACCAACTCGGGTTTCTTCAACGAACGCACGCTTTTGGTCCATTCCGGGTCCAGTAGCTTGAAGAAAGCCAGCAGATCGGGCTTGGGAAAAATGCACAAGATCTCGTTCAGATCAGGCGCGTGGCGCGGGGCCAAGGTAGAAAAGAACTTTTGAGCAACGAGTTCATCCAGGGTGCCTTCCAGATCGGGAACTTCTGCATACCGAAGCTTGCTGGTTCGGAAGTAAGATCCCCGGCGGTTGGTGAGGCGCACAAACAGACAGCGGGCCGGTTCGGACAGTTGCCGAAACTTTCGATAGAAGTTTTTCTCCTTCCGATTGAGTAGCACCCCGCACTTTTCCTCCACAAAGCCGAGCAGCGACTCAAAGTAGTCTAGGTAGTATTTCTCCGGCAGCTCTACCGGTACGGCACTTCTCATAGTTAACGCGCAATTGGGTGCTCCGACTGATCTTGGATTGATTTTTCGCTGCTTTGGGTAGCCTTCCACTGATTCTCCAGCGTTTCCAAGTCGCTGAGTTGGATATTAAGGGCATTCACTGAAATGTGAATCTCTCGAATAGACAGCGCCAACGAAGCCAATAATAGGAGCAGGCTGATGCCAAATACCCATTTGCCTGCCGTAACCTCTCCCCCGAACAACAGAAACATACATAATACGCACAAAAGCAGGCTGGAAATTCCCAGTTCCTGCATATTTTTGATCAGCCCAACGCGCGACCGCAAGTTTTTAATCTGCCCCAGTACCTCGCCGCTCGGCTGGTCCCGATAATCGGCGTGCAGCCGGCGGATGAGCCCAGCCAACGTGAGAAAGCGATTGGTATAAGCCAATAGTAGCAAAGAAATGGCGGGGAACAGTAGCGCCGGAGTGGTTAGGGTGATCTCATTCATAAGCAGGGTGGTCCGAATAGTTCTACCAGCGATTTAATAAGCTACCTACCGGTGACTTTTGACTTCTTGCAGCAATGACGCAACTTGCTACCGAAAACACAAGTTCCTCAACCAACGATCATTTGTTATGAAAACGCTATACCTGGTCCGCCACGCCAAATCAAGCTGGAAATTTCCTGAACTAGCCGATTTTGACCGCCCGCTCAACCGCCGGGGCAAACGCGATGCTCCGATGATGGGGAATCGCCTGCAGCGGCGAAGCATCCTGCCCGACTTGATCATGAGCAGTCCGGCGAAGCGCGCCCGAAAGATCGCCCAGGCAATTGCAAAAAGTGTCGGATATCCAGCTTCTGCGCTGACGTATGCCCCTGAAGTATACGACGCTTCGGTCGACAGTCTGATCGCCCTACTACAGGCAACGGATGATCGGGTGGCGGTTCTGATGCTGGTTGGCCACAACCCGGAACTGACTGATTTGGCAAAATACCTTACTACTCATTCTATCGATAATGTAGTAACGTCTGGGGTAGTCGCTATTAAATTTCCGACCACGCGGTGGGCCGAGGTAGGGCAGAGTGGCAAGGGCGAGTTCTTGTGGTACGATTATCCCAAATCAGAAGGAAGCGCGGAAACTTAAGAAGTACTGCCGCTCCACTCCTGAAGGAACCAATAGTGGGTAGCCAATCCGAAACACGAAGTCATAGAACGACACCATATCCAGCCCTACGCCCGCGCTGTAAAGGTAGCGGTTGTTGAGACGCTGCTCCAGTGGATAGGGTGCCGTGTTACTCACCCCCCCGTGATCGTAGAACGCCTTGAGATACAGTGCCATCGGAATCTTATTGAACTGATCAAAGGGGATGATGCGGTCCAGGTTAAACACGGTGTTGAAGGCCTGCCAGCGCAAGTCATTCTGCTGAAGCACAAAGTGTTGGCCCTGGATGGTATAGGTTTCGTAGCCCCGTAGCCATAGACTCTGAAAACCGAGTCCCAAGAAGTTGGCGTAGGGCTGTCGCCGGGGGCCACTCACGTAGGAGTGCAGGGTGGTGGCCACCGACCAGTTCAACCGAAGGGGGGTGTAGTGGTTGAACGATGCGGTGAGACGCCACAGATCGATATCGTCGAACAGCCCCACCCCCAACTTCTGAGCGTTTACTCTAACGATAAAGCCCTGCTGTGGATACGCGATAAAGTCGCGCTTATCGTGGACGAAACGGTAGCCAATCTGGAAGTACTGCTGCTCCCGCTGGGCGTCCAGAAAGTAGCGCGGATTGATCTCGGTAATGGTATCTTTAATACGATTTTGGAGGTAGTTGATGTCCACCGCGTGGGTGCTGTAGTAGGAGCCCCGGTGACGCCATCCCACCCCTCCAATTAGGGTTTCCAACGAACGGCGGAGGGAGTCCGTAGAAAGCGGTCGGTGCCTCTCTGTTTGGTAGATGATGTTGTTGGTTTCGGCAAAGGTAAAATTTAGAGATAGCCCGTTTTTCTGCGCCCGATCCAGATAGGGACGAGAATAGCTAATACCTATTTTTCGTGTGAAACCGAACTGGGTATCGATCTGAAGACGTTCGTTCAGCCCTCTGAAGTTATACTTGGTCACCTTTAACCCGTACTCCAGCCGACCTAGGTCTAATCCAAAATTGGTGAGCCAATCGTTAATATTCCGATCAGCAAACTTCACATAAGGCGATGGAATAGTGTACCAGCGTTCGTCTACGCTCACAATCAGGTCGATGGTGCGTTCGTTCACGAACACCGGCCGCACGTCTACCCGCAGAAACAGACGGGTGTTGACGATCCGCTGTCGATCGCCCTTCAGGATGGCTTGCAGATTGCCCCACGCGTAAAGGTTTTGGGACCGCACACTCATCTCCCGTCTGATAATCCTTTCTTTGGTTCGTCGGTTGCCGACAATAAAGATCTGGTCTATCCTGACCACCGTAGCGCTATCAGTTAGGAACAGTGCGGAGTCGAGCGGCACCTGCCCCCGTCCGGGAACCGCAGCCGAGGTGACCAGGATGAAACCCAGGAGGCTACGTAGAATTCGCCGCATAAAAAGCCAGTTGTTGGCGTAAGGGTGAGAAGCTCACGAGAGTTACTGGGTATAGTTTTAGTAGTAACACGATCCGCGCAAAGTAATTAATTCTATTGGGTTGGTCCCAAAGGAAGCACAGCAACAACGAAGCAAGGTAGCCCGTCATTGTGGGTATTTCTTATTAAGCTTTGCTCGCTCAGGGTGCAAAGATGACACCAATAAGAAACCTAAGTTAAAATTAGTATCTTGTCTCAGCCCATACCTACCCACTAAACCCTTTCAGCGCTATGAATACTTCTTCTTCTTCCAGGTCGAGGCGCGCGTTTCTGGGCACGCTGGCCGCTAGCGGAATTGTGTTTCCCCGGTCAAATGCTTTCTCTCGCCCAGTTAGCACCGTAGAGAAGGCGATGAGCCTGCACGTCTTCTCCAAGCACCTACAGTTTCTGGACTACGAAGCCACCGCCCGTGCTGCCGCTGAAATTGGCTTCAACGGGGTAGACCTGGCCGTGCGGCCCAAGGGGCACGTGCTGCCCGAAAACGTGACCACCGACCTGCCCCGTGCCGTGGCGGCCATCAAGCAAGCGGGACTGAAAGCCCAACTGATGACCACCGCCATTATGGACCCGCAGGAGGCCACGGCGACCACCGTGCTGGAAACGGCGCACGCGCAGGGCATCACCCACTACCGCACCGACTGGCTGCGCTACGATCCGAAAAACATCAACCTGCCCGCCTCGCTCAAGGGCTACCGGCGGCAACTCGCTGCCCTGGCGAAGCTCAACCAGAAAACGGACATGATCGGGGGCTACCAGAACCACTCGGGCGCCTATTACGTGGGCGCTCCGGTGTGGGACGTGGCAATGCTGCTCAATGAAGTCGACAGTCCGCATCTGGGTAGCCAGTACGACATTCGCCACGCCACCGTAGAAGGCGGGCAGGCCTGGCCCCTGGGACTGGATTTGATCCATCCGCGCATCAACTCGATCGTGATCAAAGACTTTCGCTGGGAGAAGGTGGGGGGTGAATGGAAAGTGGTCAACGTGCCGCTGGGCGAGGGGATGGTTGATTTTTCTAGGTTCTTTTCACTGCTGAAAAAGTACGATATCCGCTGCCCGGTATCGGTGCACTTTGAGTACGAAATGCCCGGTGAGAAAGAAGCGATGAGCGAGGCTGAGCGCACGGAGAAAACCATTGCGGTGATGCGCAAGGACGTGAAGCAACTGCGGAGCTACCTGGACGAAGCGGGGTTAGGGTAATGGGCTGCGGAATGATTTGTAGGGTTTAGTATTGATCTTTGACAGCAAGAATAGAATAGTTAAACGACTAAAAATTCAGTGAATATGAGAGCTATTCAGTTAACTTCGCTGCTGTTCTTCTTAGTATTGCTCGCTTGTGGTGAAGATGACACCGGTGGGGGTGATATTATATACTTTGATGACTACTTTCAAATTGTGGATGCTACATCCGGAAAAGACTGGTTCGCAAGCCATTCCGAGTACAGTGCTCAAGAACTGCAGATGTCCGTTGTAGATCCCGATAGATATATTATTGATTGGGATATTCCCTTCCAACAAATGGGTCAGAGAACCGTGTTTGGGCCGGTAGGACTCAGATCATCTTTACCCAGCGAGTCTGAGGTAGTATACTATATTCGGTTCAATACCCAGGACACTGATATATTACGGAGGGAAGCACCTCGGTGTCAAAATTGCTCTGAAGGAAACTATCAGGGAGTTAGTAGTCTCACGTACTAGTATAATGGAGAAAGATCAGAGTACCTCAACTTCCGCGTTGATGAGTCCATGCCTGTCGAATCGTACTTGATCTATCAACTGGCTAGAACTAACCAGACGCTTACCGACAGCACCTACGTGATGACTTTCAAAAAGCAACTCAATTGAGTTGCGTATTGAGTCCGGTTATGATATCAAAGACAAACGACTTTCTGGAGGACCAGAATAAGAAAGGTTAGCTGTAGCGTTTAAATGTTTTGCTAGCCTTTCTTTCTGCTGCCGTCTAAATTCCAATAATGTGCTAATAAACGATATGAATTACGAAACTTGCAATGAAAAGGGCGGGCACTAAAAAGCTGATATCACTGGAACAACAAATAAGCTGTTATTAACGCTATTGAAACAGATATTAAAATTATCATTCATAAAAAGCTGGATATTTGCGACGGCCATTAATTATTAAATATTTTTTTGATAAAATCGCAACAAGCGCCCCGCGCGTCCGTAAAGTATATTAGATCAATTAATACAAGTTTTAACAAACACAAAAAGGAAAAGTAATGAGCATAGTAAGAGAGATCGCAGAACGCGATGTAAGGCTACAAAACAAAGCAGTAGCCAAGCAACTGAGCGTTACTGATTTAAACAACCCGGCGCACGGCGAAGAGCGAACCAGCCCGATGCGCAACGGATTTTACACCCGAAGATACCGTTCGCATGTATAATATAAGTAACAAGCATAAACTCAGAAAGGCAACCTTACCACAAGGTTGCCTTTTTTTGTAAATATCATTCAATCAAGTGTCAGGTGCATCCAATAACCACTATCCAATATCTAACCAACAAAATCACTCCACGCCCAGCAACCACTGCGCTTCATCACTTAACCGCGCTCGGGTGGTTGCCCGAAAGTATCGCTGCTGATCAAGTTGCTGGGGCTGCTGGCGGCGGCAGAAGTAGCTGTGCACCGCCCGCCGGGGCTGGTCGGTGCGGTTCACGGTGCCGCCGTGCCAGACGTGCGAGTTAAACACCACCACTGTGCCCGCCGGAGCTTCCAGCAAAACCTCGTCAGGATGAGAAGCAAAGGGATCGGTGAGTTCATCCTGCGGCAACGCACCTACGCGGTGGGTGCCCGGCACCAGGCGGGTGGCCCCGTTCTGCGCCGTGAAATCGTCGAGCAACCATATGGTGTTGCACACCTGGTAGGCACCGGGAGACACCGCCTCGTGCCAGTCGGCGTGGAGTTTTTGCTGTCCGTGCCCGGGTTGGGCCGCCCGGTAGTTGAGCGACGACAATTTAAGGTCGGTGCCCAGCACGTGCGCCACCCCGGCCAGCACCCGCGGGTGGGTATAAAACCCATCGAACAGCGGGTCTTTGTTCACCAGATCGGCCAGCCGGTCGGCCCCCTCCTCCTTCGGATGCCGGATATGCGGCGAATCGTGCAGCTCCATCCCGGCGCGTTCGCCTTCTTCGAGCAGCAGTGCCTGCAAGCGTGCCCGGATAGCCGCTAACTGGGAGTCTGAAAGCAAGCGCCCCAGCGAGGCGTATCCCCGTTGGTCCAGTGCGGTGGCTTCCGCTTCGGTGAGCAGACGCTGATCAAAAACTGGAGTAGGGGTTATCGATTGCATGCTGAAAGGTATTCATTAAAGCGTTGATTTGAAAGTCTGCGCAAACTTGTGCATCATCTATTTTGTGGATACTTTGCTGAGAATTATCATCCCCCTAAACCTGACTCCTATGCGTTCTCGTCGTAGTTTTTTGCAAACCCTCACCGCTTCGGCCGCGGCCTGGCCCCTGCTGCCTACCGATGCTTTAAGCAAACCAACTTTTTATCAGCCTCCCTACGCCGGACCCAAGCTGCGGGTGGCAATTATGGGACTAGGCAGCTACGGTACCCGCGTGGCCGAGGCCATGCAGGACTGTGAGCGGGCCGAACTCGTCGGCGTAATCAGCGGTACGCCCTCAAAAATTAAAGACTGGCAGAGCAAGTACAACATTCCTGAGAAGAACTGTTACAACTACGAGAACTTCGATCAGGTAAAAGACAACCCCGACATCAACGCCATCTACGTGATCACGCCTAACGGCCTGCACCGCGACCAAGTGACCCGCGTGGCCAAAGCCGGTAAGCACGCTATCTGCGAAAAGCCTATGGCGGTGAACGCCCAGGAAGGGCAGGAGATGGTAGATGCCTGCCAGCAGGCGAACGTGAAACTGCTGGTTGGCTACCGCCTGCACTTCGAACCCAAGACCCTGGCAATTATCAACAAGCGCGAAGCCGGGGACTTCGGAAAGGTGCTCTTCTTCCAGGGATTAACTGGCTTCCGCATTGGCGACCCCGACCAGTGGCGGCTGGACAAGAAGCTGGCCGGGGGCGGGGCGCTGATGGACATTGGTATCTATTCGGTGAACGGTGCCCGTTATATGGTCGGGGAAGAACCCGTGTGGGTGACGGCCCAGGAGACCAAAAACAACCCAGAAAAGTTTAAGGAGGGCGTCGATGAAACCATTCAGTTTCAGCTGGGCTTTCCGGGCGGAGCGGTGGCCTCTTGTTTGTCGACTTACGCCATGAGCCATCTGGACCGCTTTTTCCTGAACGGCACCGACGGCTTTGCCGAACTGCATCCGGCCACTGGCTACGGCCCCATTGAGGGACGCACGCACGAAGGAGAACTCACCCAGCCGCACAGGACCCACCAAACGGTGCAGATGGACGCGATGGCGGGCATCATTCTGGAAGGAAAAGAAGCCCCCGTACCGGTAGACGGCGAAGAAGGAGTGAAAGATCTCAAGATCATGGATGCTATTTACCGGGCGATGGAAACAGGTGAGAAGCAGAGCTTATCGATATGATATTGAATGAACTGCGCTATGTCCTTATGAAAATACTACCTGTCCTACTTGTTGTAGCGGTAAGCTATACACTACCTTGTTGCAGCCCGCCAACGGATACTCCCCCCGCCAAAGAAGTCTCTGCCCGACCCAACATCGTCCTCATCTATACCGATGACGTTGGCTACGGCGACGTGAGCAGCTACGGGGCTACGGAGATAGTCACTCCCCACATCGACCAGTTGGCCACCGAAGGACTGCGCTTTACCGATGCCCATACCACCTCGGCTACCTGTACGCCCTCCCGCTACGGCTTGCTCACCGGGAGGTATCCGTGGCGCAAAGCAGGCACCGGTATTGCCCGCGGTGATGCGGCCCTGATCATTGACTCTGCCCGAACCACTCTGCCCGACCTACTGAAGCAAGCGGGGTACACCACCGCCGTGGTCGGCAAATGGCACCTGGGCTTGGGGCCGGAGGGTGGCCCCGACTGGAACGGTGAGATCAAACCTTCGCCGCTCGAACATAGGGTTTGACTACTCGTTTCTTATTCCTGCCACCGGCGACCGGGTGCCTACCGTGTATACTGAGAACCGCCGGGTGGTAGGCCTTGATCCGGACGATCCTATTCAGGTGAGCTTTGATGAGCCAATCGGGGACGAGCCCACCGGAAAAGACCATCCCGAACTGCTGAAGATGCGGCCGAGTCACGGGCACAACCAAACCATCGTGAACGGCATCAGCCGCATTGGCTACCTGAGCGGCGGAAAAGCCGCGCGCTGGGTCGATGAGGATATTGCCGATACGATCACCACCAAAGCTATCCGGTTTATTGAAACGCATCAGAAGCAGCCCTTTTTTCTGTACTTTTCTACCCATGATATCCACGTGCCCCGTGTGCCTCACGCGCGCTTTGTTGGCAAAAGCGGCATGGGTCCGCGAGGTGATGCAATGCTGCAACTCGACTGGAGCGTAGGAGAAATTATGAGAACGCTGGATAGCCTCCAACTCACTGATAATACCTTGTTGATCTTCACCAGCGACAACGGGCCGGTGGTCGACGATGGCTACCAGGATGAAGCCGTAGAAAAACTCGGTGATCACCGACCCGCCGGGCCGTTCCGGGGGGGCAAGTACAGCACCTTTGAGGCGGGTACCCGCGTGCCGCTGATCGTGCGCTGGCCAGGAGAAGTGCAGCCAGGAGTATCCGACGCACTGCTAAGTCAAGTAGATCTTCTGGCATCGCTGGCGAAGCTCACCGAGCAAAAGTTTTCCCCGGAAGTTGGTCCGGACAGTGAAAACGCCCTGCCGGTGCTGCTCGGTAGATCAACGCAGGGGCGGAACTTTGTGGTAGAACACGCCGTGTCGGGAACGCTCTCACTAATCAAAGGTAAGTGGAAATACATCGAGCCCAGTGATGCGGCGGCGTATAACAAAAACACAGATATTGAACTGGGGCATGTTCCTGAGCCCCAACTGTACAACCGCGCCAGCGATGCAGCCGAACAGCAAAATGTAGCGGCGGAGCATCCTGAAGTAGTCAAGGAGATGACCGGACTGCTAGAAAAAATAAGACGGTGAAACGACACCCAGTCCTGCTTATAGTACCGTAGTCCGATGCGCCATTTCCCGGAGCCGGACCAAATATCCAGCGGATTGTAACCGCTGCTTAATATAGCGCCTATCTGGTTTGATTGTTAACCGGACAAAAGGATACTGTTCCCCGCAGTGCTTTACCCAGCGTTGCCCCGTTCAGCATCCAGGCTAAAAGTAAATTTTTCTACCTCATAATGTGTTACTTTATCGCCTATCTTGGCCCTACGAATCAGACCGTCTCTTTTATGCTATTTTCCACCTCCCTTGTTTTCCGCTACGCCGGATTGCTAGCGATACTTCTTGCTGCTTGTCAGCCCACCCCGAACGCTGACTTCGCTACCTACGCTACCTGGAACAGCTACCTGGGCGATCCGGGCCGCACCCACTACTCATCGCTTGAGCAGATCAACCTGAGCAATGTGAGTGAACTCGAGATGGCCTGGGAGTACCACGCTGGGGTGCAGGGCACCGGCGGATCAAACTACATTCAGTGCAACCCGCTGGTGGTGGACACCACCTTGTTTGCCGTGGCCCCGGGGCTCAAGGTATTTGCCCTCAACGCTGCCACCGGAGCAGAGCAGTGGGTGTTCAACCCCTTCGAGGACACCGACCGGAGCGGAGTGCTGCGCGGATTGGCCCACTGGTCTGACGGTGACGAATCGCGCATCTTGTTTACCGCCGACCGTTACCTCTATGCCCTAGACGCGAACACGGGACAGCCCATCTCTTCCTTTGGCGAAGCCGGAAAGGTAGATGTGAGTACCGGACTGGGCCGCGACGTGTCGGACCTGGTGTATCGCTACTTGGCTCCGGGCACCGTTTACCAAGACCTGATCATCCTGGGCTCTCTCAACGGCGAGGACTTGCCCGCGGCACCCGGCCACATCCGGGCCTTCAACGTGCGGACCGGAGAGCAGCGCTGGATATTTCATACGATTCCGCAGCCCGGTGAGTATGGGTACGACACCTGGGAAGACTCCACCGCCTACCAAACCATTGGCGGAGCCAACAACTGGAGCGGCATGACGCTCGACGAGCAGCGCGGTATCGTGTTTGTGCCGCTCGGCTCGGCCGCTTTCGACTTCTACGGTGGTAATCGGAAGGGTGACAATCTGTTCGCCAATTGCCTGCTGGCGCTGGACGCGTCCACTGGTGAGCGCTTGTGGCACTTCCAAGCGGTGCGCCACGATATCTGGGACCGCGACCTGCCCGCCCCGCCCACGCTGGTGACGGTGGAGCGCGACGGTGCCTTAGTCAACGCGGTGGCGCAGTTGACCAAGTCGGGCCACGTTTACGTGTTCAACCGTGAGACGGGCGAGCCACTGTTTCCCATTGAAGAACGTGCGTATCCACCGTCGGATCTGGTTGGTGAGCAAACCGCCTCCACCCAACCTTTGCCTACGTTGCCGCCCGCCTTTTCGCGGCAGCAATTCACCGAAGCCGACCTGAATCCCTATTCTAAAGACAAAGATTCGCTGCTAGCTGCCTTCCGGCAGATGCGCACCGGGGGGCAGTTTATTCCTCCTAGCGTAGAAGGTACCGTGCTGTTTCCGGGGCTGGACGGCGGAGGGGGATGGAGTGGGGCAGGCTATAATCCTACCACCAATGTGCTCTACGTGAACGCTAACGAAATGCCCTTCACAATCACGATGGTGGAGAATAAGGTGGCTGCAGCGGGCGACTGGCTGGCGATGGGGCAATCGGTGTACCAGTCGAACTGCATGAGCTGCCACGGGGCCGAGCGGCAGGGCTCCAACTTCCACGGCAATGCCCCGGCCCTTACGGCGCTGGCCGAACGCTTAAATGCGTCGGCGGTGACGGCGGTGGTGCAGCGGGGGCGGGGCGAGATGCCCGCGTTTGCTCACTTATCAGACGACCGCGTGGAGGCGGTGACGGCCTTTCTGCTGGGCACGACCGAGGGGGCTTCGGCTGAAAAACTGTCGTTAGAAACCCCCGCTGAGCAACCCCTGCGCTACGGCTTCACGGGCTACCGCCGGTTCGTAGATTCGGAGGGGTATGCCGCTGTGAAGCCGCCGTGGGGCACGCTGAACGCCATCGACCTTAACAGCGGAGAGATTCTGTGGAAGGTGCCCTTGGGTGAGTTCCCGGAGATGACCCGGCGGGGCATTCCAAAGACCGGTACCGAGAACTACGGTGGGTTGGTGGTGACGGCCGGGGGGCTGATCTTTATCGGGGCGGCGCAGGACAACCAACTGCGGGCCTTCGACCAGCGGACGGGGGAGGAGCTGTGGAAGCACAACCTGCCCGCCGCGGGTATGGCCACCCCCTGCACCTACGAAGTGGACGGTCGGCAGTACGTGGTGATTGCCGCCGGGGGAGGAAAGATTACCAAACAGCGGGGTGATAGTTACGTGGCCTTTGCGCTGCCGAACTGAGGCAAGCGTGCGATCATTACGTGCAATGAAGACGAATGGAGTGACCCCAACTGCCTTTTGCTCTTAAAACAAATAAAACGGTAGAAAGCCTCTGAAGATACGGTGAGGATGCTACCGGAAATGGTGAAAGTGCTTAGTAATAGCGCATAAATCACGTGGTCTTTTTGATATCCTTTCCGTCTAAAAGGCCTCTTAGACAGATCAACGAGCTAACACCCCCCGGATACGCGGTAAGAAACAGTTATATATTACAAAGGGGCGGGCTGGATGCCCCTTACCCTGCCCATTTGGTGCTTTCGCTGTGTAGTTGTACTGCATAACTTACGTGAACGGTACCTGCGCTGCGCAAGTAAGTCACGTCACCCCCGTGTTTATGTAATATATGATTGCCCAAATGTCATCTATTACGGGGTTCATGTAAGGTTTCCGCGCCCAAATGTCGTACGTCAAGCTATTTGTGTAAGGTTTAAGCAGCGGTTTGCGGACTTGAAAGGTACAGAAACAGGTTGACGTATCACAAATGTGCTAAGCGAGCTTGGTAAAGGGTGGTAGCGTTAGAGTGATCAACGTCATCCATTAAATCAAGACATTTTCCTCCCTTACTAAATCAACTAGCGGCTAACCTCGATTAAAATTGGTATCAGTCATCTTTGCAAATTTAATTCTCATGAAAGATTTCACATTGTATCTGATTTCTGGCATCTTTATCCGTTTCTAAACCCAACTACCAACCTAGGATGGTTTGCGCGTATTCGCAGCATCCTACAGCATTATGTTATGTCTCTTCAACTTAAAGTATCTCTCGACGGTAGCAAACCCCCCATCTGGCGTCGCCTGCTGATCCCCGATAGCTTTACCTTCGTTGAACTGCACGCCGTGATCCAGGCGGCAATGGGCTGGGAAAACGCCCATCTGTTCTCCTTTCGCTATCCGGGCGAGTTCCGCAATGATATTGGCCTTCCGATGGAAGATGACTGGATGGGCGACGAGATGCAGGACGCCCGCCGCCTGCGGGTGCGCGATCATCTACAAACGCCTAAGCAAAAAATGCACTACGAATACGACTTTGGCGACAGCTGGCAACACACCATACTGCTAGAAAAGGTTAACGATGAACGCATTCTAGCCCCCCAGTTCCTGAAGGGGAAGGGCGCCTGTCCTCCCGAAGACTGCGGGGGCATCTGGGGCTACTACAGCATCGTGGAGTCGATCAACGATCCGAAGTCGCCCGACCACCAGGACGCCCGCGAGTGGTTAGGGCTGAAAAAGGGCGAGCGCTGGGACGTGGAAGAACTCGATGCCGAGGAGTGCCGCCGCCGCGTAACCTACTACCAGGAGCGCTATTTCGATTTGTGACAACGGCAGTGTTGCCGCTGGTTGATACGGACTACCGGTTCTCACCTTGGTTTGCCTGCTCACGATTCATGGTAGATCGGTACAACGCTCGGATCTCGTTAGCACTGATCTAAGGTTAGCATTCATTGCTCAGTCAGCGTAGGGTCTGCAGTCTTGTTCTTACGGAGCAGTGGCCAGCCGAGCGCCCACTTCCTTAGCCAACCGTTGCATCTCGGCCCGCAATTGCTCAACCACCTCCGGTTCGCTTTCCGCGCGGTTGTAGCGTTCACCTGGGTCTGTCTGAAGATCAAACAGTTGGGTTTCACCATCTACCTCCCGCAGCTTCCATTGGCCCCGGCGCAATCCCTGGAGCGTATTATTAAAGTACCCAAACTCCTGACGCGGCGACTGCTCAGCCTGACCGGTCAGGAAGGGCAGGGCGTCGTACCCATCCACCGGATGGTCCGGTAGCGTGCCGCCGCCTGCTTCCAGCAAGGTGCGGTACATATCCAGGTTGGCCAGCAGGGCGTCTGATACCTGCCGGGGAGCAATGCGGGCGGGCCAGCGAATCATAGCCGGTACCCGCGTGCCACCCTCGTAGGTGGTGGCCTTGTGTCCGCGCAACGGACCGGCGGAGCCTACGTGCCAGGGCTTGTTGCCCGCTCCCCGCTGCTCCCAGTTGCTGCCTTCGGGAGTGGTGGGCACTTCAAACATGCGGGGCGGGGCGTTCTGCCAGGGGCCGTTGTCCGAAGCAAAGAAAACGATGGTGTTCTCCGTCAGCCCTTGTTTCTCCAGCGCTTGCAGCACCTGCCCCACGCTCCAGTCGATGGTCTGGATCACGTCGCCGTAGAGCCCAGCGTTTGAGGTGCCGAAAAATTCTTTGGTAGTGTGAATCGGCAGGTGCGGCATGTTGTAGGCCAGATAGAAGAAGAAGGGCTGCTCGCTTCCTTGCTGCGCCTGGATAAACCGGATGGCCTCGGCGGTATACTTCACGGTCAGCGAATCCTGGTCCACCGGGTACTCGGCCACGGTGGTGTCGCGGTACATGACCAGCGGCTCGTCGGTCTGCACGTAGGGCTTCATATAATCGTTGGAGTAGGGCAGCCCGAGCCAGCTATCGAAGCCGTGGTTGGTGGGCAAGAATTTCTTCTGCTTATAGCCCAGGTGCCACTTGCCGGCCATCCCAGTGGCGTAGCCCGCCTGCCGGAGTCCTTCGGCCAGCGTCAGCTCACTATCAGGCAGCCCGCCGGTGCCGTCTGCTCCGGTGCCGCCCCCCAGGTCGGCGCGCGCCATGTAGCGGCCGGTCATCAGTTCCACGCGCGAGGGCACGCACCAGGGAGCCGCCTCGTAGGAGGTGAACCGCATGCCCTGGGCCGCCAGCGAGTCGATGTGCGGCGTACGAATGGTGGGGTTTCCGTAGCTGCTCAGATCGCCGTAGCCCATATCGTCGGCAAACAGGATGACAATGTTGGGGCGCTCCGGCGTCGGGGAGCTAGCTTCATTGGAGCGTTCTTGCCCAATGCCGGGTAGGCTGATCAAGAGGGTCAGGGTAGATAGGCTGAGCGCTCGAAAAGCGTTGGGCGGTCGTTTGTATCATAGTTGTTGTTTGAAGATATTCTCAAGGTAAGCATTTATTCCACGATCTGTCCGTAAAACAAACTGTTCATAAACAGCTTGTTGGTGCCGTACCAGTAGGCACGAAAGTTGGGATTGTCGGCAAACACAATGATGGTGCCCTTGCCGCTCTTGATGACGGCCACGGCGGCCGTGTTGCGCAGGGCTTTCTCTTTTTCGTCGCTGATGTAACCGGCCAGCAGCGGGTCGTCGGTATATACCACCGGATAGGCGTAGGGGTTGCGCCCGCGCTCGATCATTGCGTCTTCGTTGCGGAACACGGGCAACCGCTCGCGCGTCAGGCCGTAGGCCAGCGGGTGGGTGAGGTCAACCTCGGTGGCGAAGATGGCCCCGCCGATCACCTGCGCCCCGCGGTAAGTATCGCGCAGCGCGTAGGGCCGCGGCGGCACCGAGTCGGCTTCTATCTTCTTATACTTCACTCCGCTCAAGTCGTGGTCCGACAACCACCTTCCCGCTCCTTGCTGGGCCACCAGCGTGTTGCCCGCCGCCAGCCAGCGCTTCAGTTTCTCCTGCGTAATTTCGTTGATGGCCCCGTAGCTGCCATCCACCATCACCAGCGTGTTGTAGCGCGACAGGTCGGTTCGGCCCAGATGATCTACGTTGAGTAGGGTGAGCGGCATCGCGAAGCGCTGGTTGAGCAGGTGCCACACCTCTCCGGCGTCGTAGCTGCTCACGCCCCCGCCTACCAGCAGGGCCACCTCCGGCTTCTGCATCCAGCTGAAGTTGCGGCTACCTAAATCCAGCCCCTGCCCGGTGAGTCCGGTAGGGGCGGCGTGCACGCTGAGAGCGTCCTGGTCGGCAATGCGCCGCATGAGTTGGTGTACCGTGTCAGTGGGAACGTCCTGCTGAATGCCCAGCGCCACCAGCAAGGTTCCGGCAGCAAAGGTCTTCCCCGATGCATCGGTCAGGGATTCGGTGGCTACCTTCACGTTGAGCCCGGCATTGAGCAAGCGGTACAAGGCCCGGTGCAGATAATAGCCCTGCGGCTCGATCAGGTAGGCGTAGCTGCTCTGCCCCCCGATAAATTGACCCTTGGGAAAGGTGAGCGTGTCCACCGCTGCGCCCCGCGTAAACTGCCGGGCCGATAGGGCAGCAAAGGGCAGGTTGTAGGCCAGCGGAAACGTCCAGGCCGACACGTCGTAGAACAAACTATCCGTAAAGGTGGTGCGCTGCTCGAACAGGGCCTGAATGAGTCGGTACTGCGGTTGCTGCACGGGCACCAGGTAACTGCCTGTGGGCGAAAAATTCTGGTCCCCAACCGTGATAGATTGCGACGGACGGTAGAACTGAATCTGATGTCGCCGCAGCACCTCGGCCATGTGGTAAGTACGCGCCGGGTCGTCGGCACTACCGAACACATAGGCCTGTGCCGGGTTCTGCGCCGCTTCGTCGGCCGCGGTTTGGTAAAACTCCTGTTGGTACTGCACCAGTTGTGGACGGAGGGCCGCTGCGCCCCGCAGGGTCGTGAAACTCACCACCACCTGGTTGCGGATGGTAAACGGAAAGGTGAGCAGCCCGTGGTCGCTCTCCTGCGCGTGACCGCGCGAACTGGCTTGCTCGAAGAGAATGCCCACCGCTCCGTTCACGTCGGGATAGGTAGAGCCCTTGCCAAAGTAGAAGTCGTCGTAGGCCTCTTCGGTGAAGTACAACGAACCGATGGAGTTGAGCCCGGCGGCGTGGTAGGTGCCCAGGGTGCGGGTGAGCTCAAACACCCGGTCGGGGGTGAGCGGGTGGTTGCGCGAGGGGATGCCCGGCATAAAGAAAAAGGTGGAGTTGGTGCCCATCTCGTGGTGGTCGGTGAGCACTTGCGGCTTCCAGGCGTGAAACTTCTCCAGCCGTCCGCGCGACTCAGGATGCTGCTGTAGTAGCCAGTCGCGGTTCAGATCGAACCAGTAGTGGTTGGTGCGCCCGCGGGGCCAGGCTTCGTTCTGCTCAATATTTTGCGGATCGGGGTTCAGCACCTTCCCCTTATGGGTATTCACCCAGTTGGCGAAGCGGTTCAGTCCGTCGGGGTTGATAAAGGGGTCCATCAGCACAATGGTTTGCTCTAGCAAGGGAGCCACGTCGGCGGCCGGAGCGGCGGCCAGGTAGTAGGCCACCAGCAGGGCGGCGTTGGCTCCGCTGGGTTCGTTGCCGTGCACGCTGTAGCCCAGCCACACCACCGCCGGGGCCGCGTCGGGGTCGGCGGCGGTGGTCGCCGATGGGTCAGAGGCTTGAAGGTGCTGCGCCTGCAACTGTCTGATATTTTGCTGGTTGGCTTCGGTGGTAATGGTGAGCAGGTAGAGCGGCCGGTGCTCGTAGGTGCGCCCGTATTCTTCCAGGGTGACCCGGGGCGAGGCAGCGGCCAGTGCTCGGTAGTAGGCCGCCATCTGGGCCGGTTCGGCGTGCTGCTCGCCCACCTGAAACCCCAGCACCGATTCGGGGGTAGGGATGGCCGGGTTGTAGTGGGTGGAGGGGAGGTAGTAGGAGAGGGGAACGGGCTGAGCCCCGAGAAAGTGGGGTACGAAGCCGAGTAACAGCAAGAGGTAGCGCATGGAAACAGGGTCAGACTGGTGGCGATGTTAATGAATGGCGGGCGGTTTGCCAAGCAGTTGATTGGAAAAGGTGAGATGTGAGATGCGAAAAATGAAAGCGATTGATGGTCAGGGGTTGGTAATCAAGCCTCCGTCGGTGGATTACGGCCGTTGCTGAACCGAAGGTTGCTTCTCCTACCAAAAAAATTAGGCACCAGCGGTTGACCTTTTCGGGTCAGGTTGTACTAACCTGTAACAATGCGCCGGAAAGCGTACTTTCTGAGCAGAAATTGTTACCTTAAACCCATTGTTCACCTAACCTCAATCTGTTATGTTTCTCTCCCCAAACCCTCAGTCTCTTCGCCTTTCGTTGCCCGCCTTCTTTCCCAAGGGAAAGGGTAAAGACGAAGAGCCGCCGGAAGAAGACAAGAAGTAACGCACCAACCGGGGACCAGATAGGTCCCCTTTTTTTGTCTAGCTGCCTGCTTCCTCGTAGTAGCGCTGACTAGTCTTGCGCGTCCGTTGCTTCCGATAGAGGGCCAGGCCCAGGTAGGTTGCCGAAAGTAGCAGCACCAATAAGGTGGCGCGGTAGGTGGCGGCATAGCTCATCACCGGGGCGGTGGTGCCCCCCACCACGAAAGCCGACCAGAAGGCGGGGTGGGCGTAGAACGAACTGCACTGCTTCCGGAACTGAAGCTTGGCCGCCCGCAGCGCCTCATCCACGGGGCTGCCCGTGTACAATTCCCGGTAGAAGGCAGGGATCAGAATTGCGGCTTGCGCGTCGTCCACCTTCCAGAGGCTCATCACCACCGTGGGGCACCCCGCGTAGGTGAAGCCCCGGGCCAAACTGTACATCCCCTCGCCCTGCTGAAACTTACCCGTACCACTTTCGCAAGCGCTCAACACAGCCAAGTCTGCCTGCAACTGCAGATCATACAGCTCATAAGAGTATAAGTAACCATCGTCGATGCTGTCGAGGTCACTGCGGAACACCAGGTGGCTGTTGTTGGGATGCAGCGTGTCAGCCAGCCCATGCACGGCCAGGTGAATCACATCGTAGTGCTCTGCTTCCGCCTTGAACCGGTTTTCGGTGGCGTTTGCTCCCGTATAGAAGGTCCCTTCCGCCATTTGTCCCAGGGCGCTGATCTCCTGAGCCGTGCCCGGCAGATCTTTCCAGCTGTCACCAGCCGTGGCCTGGCCCAGGCCAGTGTAGGCAAAGGCCAGGAAGCGCATGGCATTCCGCTCCTGGCGGGGTTGTTGGCTCAGCACCTGCGACGAGGGGGCATAGCTCACCGCCAGGGTGTCTACGACGTAACTAAGTCGCCGATAGTCGGGCTTGGCAGAGGGCGGAAGGTGAGTAATGAGCGCTTCAAAAGGAAGATAGGCCAGCGGACCGTCGGGGATGATGGTCAGCGTGGGCGGGTGGAGCTGCTGCTGGGCTTCCTGAAAACTGCGGTATAGCGAGGGTGCTCGGGAGGGCCCGCCTGGCGAGGCGGGGGCCAGCAAGGGAAACAGCCACTGCCGATACAGCCGGTAGGCTGCCGCCGTGTAGGCCTGGAAGTCGGATGAGTGCTGGGTGATGCGGGGCGGATTTTGCAGGGCGGCCAGCACGGTGGTCAGGCCCTGACGTAGGGTGTCGGTGAGGGGGAACGCCTCAAAAACTGCCCGCCGGGGCGAGATGCTGATGGCGTAAAGTTGGTCTTGTCCCCACAAGTACTCAACGAGCAGGGTGTTGGCGCCTCGCGCGTACTGCTCTGCCTCCGCGAACGTGTGCTGATCTTGGCCGTACTTGATGCGAAAGTAGGTAGGGAAGTTTTGTCGCAGTTGCTGCGTGAGGGTCTCTTGCTGGCGCGCTAGCGAAAACTGCCGGGTGCGCAACGCGGTGACGACCGAATCGGATTGCCTTCCTTGCTGAGCTGCCAGCAGTTCGTTGTTGAGGTAGGCAAGCTCCACCTTGAGCGTTCGTTCGTGGGTGAGCAAGCTGTCGGGAACCCCAGCACTGGTCTTCACCTGACTGTCCACCAGCGCTTCCCACAGCACCACCGCCTTGCTCTTCTCCATGAAATGAAACGCCCAGGTGAGGTACTGCTCATCCGGGGAGGCTTGGTGCAAGCGGTAGGCGCAGTCTACGGCCTGTTCGTATACTTCCCGGTAGTTTCCTAAAAAGCGCAGCTTAGCTGCTTCCCGGTCGTACAGCACCCGGCACGAGTCCATCAGGGAATCAGCCCGCGCAAAGCAGTCCAAGGCGGGTTCCAGTGAAGAAGCATCAGTAGACCCCTGGTACTTCCGAAGCAAAACCTGGGCCTTCCGGTAGAAAAGCTGAAAGTTGAGCGGGTTGCGCATCATCAAAGCCACCGTTGGGTTTTGTCGAATGTCAGCATTGTCGAAACCGGGGGCGCTGGCCATGAGCGACCGCTGAAAGTAGTGCAGGGCCGAGTCGTAGGCTGACTGCCGGACGTAGAATTGACCAATGGTAGACAAAATATCAACTGTGTTAGGATGTTGGGGCCCGTGGATGCGTAGATTGATCAACCAACTTTGGTGATAAGCCGTCGTGGCCAAATCAACGCTGTCTTGCTGGGCGTAGACGTCGCCCAGATACTCATAGGTGCTGGCTAGTCGGTCCTCGGCTCCCGGATCGGGGGCGGCCTGATATATTTGTAGGGCGTGTCGGAGCAAGCGTTTGGCCTGGCGCAGCTTGTTAGCTTGGGTGTAGGCCGCGGCCAAGTTATTGAACCGCACAATCAGGTCAGGATTTTGGTCGCCTAAGCGTTCAATCCCCAGGGCTAACGCCGATTCGTAATTGGCAATAGCGGCCGTGAGGTCTCCCTGATCGTCCAGAATGTTGCCCAGCATGGTGAAACAGACCTCGCGGGATTTCCTTGATAGACCTTTTGCCAGCGTGGACGCCTGGTAGCCGTAGGCCAATGCTTTGTCGTAGTCTTCCTTCAGGCGATTGGTGGTTGCTAAGCTATACAGCACGGTGAACAACTTCTGGTCAGGATGGGTAGCCGGATTCAACTGATCCAAAGCTCTTTGATAGTATTGTTCGGCGGTGATGAAGTCCAGGTAAATATAACGATACACGTCGGCCAGGGCGGTATAGCTGTCGGCCAGCATCAACGAATCGCCAAGGACTTCCCGTATAGCCAATGCCCGGCGGTGCGTTTGCAACGCTTGCTCAGGCTGCTGCTCACCGTGGTAATAGCGGCCCAAATTGTAGTAGGTGTCGGCCCGCGTGGTGTCGTGCACCGGACTGCTGGTAACGGTTACCAGCGCGCGGGACAGGTAGTGAAAAGCCGAATCGGACCGCTGTTCACGGCGGTAGATGTCGCCCAACCAACTGAGCGCGTAGGCTTGCTGATTCCACTGCTGCTGCTGACTAGCGGCCGCAATGGCTTGGCGGGCATAGTGAGCCACGCTGTCGTAGCGGTCGTTCTGGTGAGCGGCTTGCGCACGAGAGAGCAGGCGAAGGCTCTGATCGGACTGAGCAACCACCGGTAAAGAAAGAATCAGCGTCCCAACGCTCAGTAGCAGGAATACAATAAACCTCATTAGAGCGATACCATTAAGAATACCGCCAAAATGCAGAATTTCTGGCGGATAGTAAAGCTGATCAGGATAAACCGAAGATAATTGTAGGATGGTCAGGATGAATACCGGCCGAGGACCGGATACCGGTTCATTCGGTGGCGGAATACTTCGCTAAATCCCGTCAATGGGTTACCTTGCGGCTTTTGAACCACGCTTAACCACCCAACGCTATGAAAACTGTTGATGACATCAATTTTTCCGGTAAGAAAGCCCTGGTGCGGGTTGACTTCAACGTGCCTCTGGATAAAGACTACTCCATCACCGACGACACCCGCATGAGGGCGGCGGTGCCCACCATCCAAAAAATCTTGCAAGATGGCGGAGCGGCCATCCTCATGTCGCACTTGGGGCGGCCCAAAGACGGTCCGGACGAGAAAAACTCGCTCAAGCACCTGGTTAATCACCTGTCGGAACTGCTGGGTGGCACACCGGTGCACTTTGCTAGCGACTGCGTGGGGGAGGAGGCTGAACAGAAAGCTAACGAACTGCCGATGGGTGAGGTGCTGCTGCTCGAAAACACCCGCTTCCACGCCGGTGAATCGAAGGGCGACGAAGCACTGGCCAAGCAGATGGCCAAACTAGGCGGCGTGTACGTGAACGACGCCTTCGGATCGGCCCACCGGGCGCACTCCTCCACCACGGTGGTGGCGCAGTACTTCGACGAAAAAGCCAGCGGCTACGTGATGCGCGACGAACTGGCCAACGCTGACAAACTGCTGGCCGATACCCAACACCCCTTCGTGGCCATTATGGGCGGAGCTAAGATTTCGGACAAGATCGGGGTGATCGAAGAATCTGTTCGACAAGGTCGACGACCTGATCATCGGGGGCGGCATGAGCTACACTTTTTTCAAAGCAATGGGTGGCAAGATCGGTAGCTCGTTGGTAGAGGAAGATAAGCTGGATTTAGCCAACGAGTTGATTAAAAAAGCCAAGGAGAAAGGCGTGAACCTGCACCTACCCATCGACTCGGTGGTGGCCGACAAGTTTGACAATGACGCTCAAACCAAGATTGCCAACAACCATGCTATTGAGGACGGCTGGATGGGGCTAGACATCGGTCCGGAAGCCCAGGAGGTGTTCGCCAACGTGATCAGCCAAGCTAAAACGATTCTGTGGAACGGTCCGATGGGCGTGTTCGAGATGGAGAACTTTGCCACGGGCACCAAAACCGTGGCCGAGGCGGTGGTAGCAGCCACCCGCAACGGAGCGTTCTCGCTCATTGGCGGGGGCGACTCGGCCGCGGCGGTCAACAGCCTGGGCTACGGCGACGACGTCTCGTACGTGTCTACCGGCGGCGGCGCGCTGCTAGAGTACATGGAAGGCAAAGAATTACCTGGTGTGAAAGCGCTAAAATAGGAAAAAGGAAAATGGAAAACGGATCATGGTGCCCCGTTTTCCGTTCTCCCTCCCCCTTTATCCGTTTTGCCTTACCAAATAGAAGACTTTATGAAATTGTGTATTGTGGGAACGGGCTTGATCGGTAGTTCTTTTGCGATGGGAATGAAGCACCGAAGCAGCGACGGCAATCTGGTGGTGCTAGGGGTGGACGCTAATCAAGCAAACGCATCTACGGCGTTCGAACTCGGGACCATCGATCAAATTGTTTCCCTGGAAGAAGGACTGGCGCAGGCCGACGTGACCGTGCTGGCCATTCCGGTGGATCATATTGTGTCCGTTATCAATCACTGCCTGGACGTGCTTCCGCCGCAGGCGGTGCTAATTGACATGGGATCGACCAAAGCGGCGATTGCCAAGTGCGTGCACAGCCATCCGCAGCGCGGTCGCTACGTGGCAGCCCACCCAATTGCGGGACGTGAGAAAGCGGGCCCCATGGCCGCCCGTCACGACTTGATGTTTCACAAACCCATGTTGATCTGCGACCGCAAACGCTCGGCGCCCGACGCTCTGCAAATGGCGGTCGCCCTGTTCGAAACGCTTAGCATGCGCATCACCTACACCAGTTCGGCCAAGCACGACCGTCGGTTGAGCTACACCTCGCACCTGCCGCACCTGCTGGCGTTTGCGCTGAGCAACACCATTCTGGCCGAAGAAGAAAACACCGAAATGCTCGACAGCGCCGGAGGAGGGCTCAAGTCGGTGGTCCGTTTGGCATTGCACTCAGCCCAGATGTGGACGCCCATCTTCGTACAGAACCGCGACCACCTGATGGAGGCTAACGGCCGGTTGATGATCCAGCTTGCTGCACTACAAGAAGCCCTGGAAAACAACGATGCCGAAGCCATCAATACCCTAATTGCTCGGGCAAATAGCATCGAGGACCTGCTTCGAAAACTAGGTAACGCGGATTAGCGCCACCGTTGGCATAAGTCCGGAATTTAGTCAAGTTTAAAGATAAACCCTAAGTGCGATGATAAACCGGAGAGTTAGCAAGGGATGCAGCGCACTAACGGTATTCGCCAGGTGCTATCGGGTACACAAGTGGTTAAAGCGTAGGTGGGCTGCCTTTCGGCATCGCTTGTGCCTCACTGTACTGCTGTTGGTCTTTTCAAATGCTGTGTTGGGCCAGTCGGCCGATTCTTCCTTTGTGGAAACCTTTCCGCAGAAGTTGAACTTCCGGTTGCAGTTCGTAACCAAGGGCGGCGATCTGCGCGTGCGCAATTTCCAGCAGGAGGGTAGACTGCTTTATCTGCCCCGCTACCAACCGCGGGTGGGAGTGGGTGGCTTTTTGTGGAACATCGGCTTTAGCCTGCTGTTACCGCTACCTTCTTCGTGGATTGGCCAGGACAAGCGCATTCGTAGGTTTGATTTCCAGAGCTCCGTCTTCGCCACCCGCTGGCTGGTCAACGGCATCTTCCAGCGGTACCGCGGATTTACTCTCCGTCGGGCGGGAGTCTCTCCTCCCCCGGAGATAGACGAATTCCGGCCGGACCTGGTGACCAAGAAGATGTCAGTATCCATCACCTACCTACCCGGCGGCGACCGAATTTCACTACGAACCCCGTTTAATCAAGGAGTGCGTCAGCGCAAAACGGCGGGTTCCTTGCTGCTGTCGGGCAGTGGTACCTACCTCACCGTGCGCGACCCCGCCCAGGCAGTTCCCGCGGTCGGGCTACCCGCTGAACTTCCCCTCGAGCGGGTGCGTATCTACGCCCTGAGCAGCAAGGTGGGATACGCTACCAACCTGGTTTACCGCTCGTGGTTTGTGCATCTGTTGGCGATGACGGGGCTAGACTGGCAGCAGATCTACTACGTGCAGGGTGGATCGCAGCGGGGGTTTGCGGTGGAGCCCGCCTACGATCTGCGCGGCGGAGTGGGCTACGACAACGGACGCTGGTACACCGGAGTGTACGGAACGCTCGACTACAACCAGTATCAGGTAGGCGACTGGCAGTTTCAGGCAACCAGCGGGCAGTTGCGGTTCTTCTTCGGTATCCGCTTCACCGAACCGGGCTGGTTGCAGCGTCGCAAACCGAAGTTTTTAGAAGATTGGCAAAATAGCCCCAGCATTCCACTTCCGCCAATTTTTGGGTAAACATTCGGGAACGACGGGCGGTTAAGCAAGCGAAACAACCAACCTTTGCAACCATGGCTATTGACGAGAAAGAACTACAAGAAATGAAGGAGTACCGCGATCCACTCACCGAGAAACTCGCGGAGTTAGAAGAAGAGGGTTATAAAGCTGACTTCAAGCTGGAAAGCGGCAAACTAAAGGTAGTAGACGGTGACCAATCTTTTTCAGCTGACGAACTTACTATCAAGGAGGATTTTCGTTTCGAGGGGGAAAGCAATCCGGACGATCTGTCTATTCTCTACGCCATTGAGGCACAAGATGGCACCAAAGGAACCGTGGTGCACGTTTACGGCCCGGAGGCTAATGACGACCTTGGCGAATTTATGAAAGGTGTGAAAGAAGAGAAGCAATAGCACGATCTTTACTGGTTCCGCTCTTGTCCTTCGAACGTTCCGGTCTTCAGCAAGTCATCTAGAAATCGGTCCTGCGTATCCAGCGTGCGCAGCCCCTGGATGATGCCCGTTATTACTTGATAATCGCTCATGGTGCGCATGATGTGGGGCGGAGGCATTTGCGTATCGGTGAGTTGCTGCAATTCGCTAGAAGTCAAGCTAGCCACCGATCGGGCTAGGGTCTGATAGCGCTGCGTCATCGCCTCTTGGATCTCATTTTGTTGCGTCTGAGCTTCCTGCTGAGCCATCAATTCCTTCACCTTCTTTTTCTGTTGATACTCGCTGCTGAACAGGTTGGCAAAGGCCGTCACGGCTCCGTCAAGCGTGGCGCCGTTGGGTCCCACGCCCACTTGCACCGCCTTTTGTTCGGCGCGCGGTTTTCGCTCAAACATCGGTTCTCCCCGGGGGCGGCGCATATCCACCGTGCTATCGTATTCGCGGCGAATGTACTTGGTAATGTCCCCGTACTCCCGAACGCGCACCTCCTGTAACAAGGTAATTTGCGGTTGCATCCGGATGGTCAGCCGCCGGAGGCGTTCGGTGGTACTATCGGCCACCACCAGTGCGTAGGACTGGTAGCCAACGCGAGTAAACAGTAACGTATCTTGCCGGACGATACGGGTTTTAAAGCGCCCATTGGTTCGCGTCACCCCGCCCCGCTTGGTGTTCAGCACCCGCAGATGCACCGATTCCAGATTATACGCGCTGTCAGCATCCACTACCCGACCTTCAATAATCACCGTATCTTGACTTTGCCCGAAGGCCAGGTCAGCACACAGAAGAAGCAAAAGTAAGCACCGAAGAGGCATGTTGATTAAATTGCGGTGAGTGTGTTGTCAATGGATACAACGATTTTGCGGCACTTTAGTGCGCCATCGAGGCAACCCTTTTGTTGGTAGCTTCGTGTTAGAGCGCGAACAACAAGCATTTGGACGACAAACTCAGTACGCTTATCAGGGCGTGTCAGCAAGGAAAGTCCGCCAGCCAGCGGGAACTCTACCGGCAGTTTTACAGCTACGGGATGAAGGTGTGCGTGCGCTACGCCCAGCACGAAGAAGAGGCCCACGAAATGCTCAACGACGCTTTTGTCAAGGTGTTTCAGAAGATCGCTACGCATTATGACCTTGAGTTGTCGTTCAAGGCGTGGTTCAACAAAATACTGGTACGAACCGCCATTGACTACTACCGGAAACGACCGCCCACCCCGGTCGCCATCGAGGTCGCCCTGCTCCACGTCAGCCACGACGTTGATGCGCTGGACCAACTTTCTGCCCAGGAGATTCTGCGGCTGGTGCAACTGCTGCCGCCCGCCTACCGGATGGTGTTCAATTTGTTCGCCGTAGAAGGCTACCGCCATCCCGAAATCGCTACGATGCTCGGTATCGCCGAGGGGACCTCCAAATCGAACCTCGCCAAGGCCCGGAAGCATTTGCAGGCGAAGATTCGTCAGCTCCACCAGGAAAAGAAAAGCAACTATGGATGATCAAGCATTTGATAAGTTATTGGCCGATAAGCTAAATAACCTGGAAGAGTATCCCGTCCGGGAAGGCGGTTGGCAAGCCGTGCGGCAGCGCCTGAATCAGGGTCAATCCTCAAGCAGGGTCTACTGGCTGCTAACCTTGCTGTTGCTAGGCTTAGGTGGACTAAGTGGTTGGCTGGGATACCAGTGGCACCGCACGCAGCAACAGTACGACGCATTGCGGTTGGTCATAGACCAACGTCAGCCCGCACCAACGGGCCCTGTTTCCGACACTGTCGTTCAACGCATAATTGTTCATCACTACGATACTGTGTATCGCACCATCGTCTACCGAGGAACACCGTCATCTACTACCAGAGAGGCGCAGCAGAGTCAACCCGACATAAAGCTGCGTACGACTAATAATGGCTCATTGTCAAATTCCTTTCCGACAAGCGACAATACGTTAAGCGATATTCAGTTAGAAAGCGTTTCTGTTTTCGATGACAGTATCCGTTTGGTTGACGTCAATTACAATCCAGCTGATAGCACCCTGACGGGCCGACCTTCCGATTCGTTGATGGTAACTCCCCCGCTGGCGACGGATTCTTCAGACGTGATTCAGCGAGAAAACCAGGGAGCGAGGTGGAGGTCACGCTTCCGCCTCGGCGTAGGCGCCCAATTTTCGGTGCCGGTGCGTCCGGGTATCAGCCAGGCCCTGGGCGGGGGCGGGGGACTGAGCGGCAGCTGGTTGATTACCAGAAAGTTGGGGCTAATGGCGCGGATACACTACCTACGCACGGAATACGCGCTGGCCACCGCCGACGAATCGTTAGGCGTTGAAAATATTTTGTTAGGTTCAGTGTATCAAAACGATGAGTTGCAGGAGGTGCAGAACCGGCAGTCGCAGTGGCAGTGGGGTGGGGGAGCCCAGTACCGCTTCGCTGTCGGGAAGCAGTGGACGCCGCTGGTTTCGCTGCACTATTTGATGGAAACGCCGCAGCGGCGCACCCTGACCTATTCGCTTCGCGACGTAGCCACTGATAAGGTATACGTAGAAACACGTTCGGGAGCATTGCCGACGTTTCGGCACATTGTAGACGCCGAGTTAGGGATAGAACGCCCCCTGACGTACCGCACCGTGTGGCAGCTAGTCGGCTTCTACAATACCCAACTCACTATGCAACGGCCGGGGCGTCTCAACCAAATCGGGCTACGCACGCGCATCTACTACGAGTTCAAATAATTACGAATAAGGAGGCAACGGTTTTAGAAAGTGCTTCGTGTTAGGGGAAAAATAAACTTAAAAGACGATGCGAACCTTCATTATTTCAATTTCATTGTTGCTTTCCTTTGCTGCTTGTCAGGAGGATTACCTGTTTGGATTTGTTGACACCTCTAACGAGGTAGGCGAACAGTATCTCAAAAGCGAAATTAGTTTCACATATTTTGTGGCTAACGGCGACACTGATTCAGTATACGATTTTCATTCAAGCAGTGTAATTAGAAGGAATTCCGGATGGCTTGTTTGGGATAATAGGTTGGAGTTACTGCGTGAGATTAGCTTCCGAGATAGCCTTATAGGAGACCGCAGCTCAGAACCAGAGATAAGCTTGTGGATCAGGAAGGTGGGGGAGGATAGCGCTTTGGTGCGGCTAGAAGACAGAGAGTTATATTATTGGGAAAGAGCTTGGGACTATCTTTCGCACGAAAACGAAGCAGAAAACTTCTATCGCCACTACACGGAGGCTCGTCTAGTTATTGATGGCAAAGTGTTGTTTAGTGGCGACGAATCAGGTTTTATAGAAGTTGTCTCTACAAAAGAGGTGATAATAAAAGGTACAGAAAAGACTTGGGTCGAGATACATTTTGAAGGGGAAGTATTTGGAGTGTATGACCCTTACAAAGGGTATGGCGGTTATGTCGTTCGGAACGGAGTGTTTAAAGGAGTAATTGAGTAAAAGACGAAAGCTAGTATTATTATGCCCACCCGAAAAGACTTTTTACGAACCACCACCATTGCTCTGGCTGGAATACCGTTTAGCACGCTGTGGCGATGCCGACCGGGGACAACCGACCCGCCTATTGCCTGCGTAACCGGTGAAGATATTTTGGGTCCGTTCTACCGGGCCGAAGCTCCGTTCCGCACCGCTCTGAACGTGCTCAACGAGCTAGGTACTCCGATACTCATCCGGGGGCAGGTGCTCATCCGGGTGCAGGGCGCACAGCACAAGGAGCTAGTTACGCAACTGTACTTTGCCGACGATGAATTTATTGCCGCCGACCCCTGGGCCAGCCGGGCGGATGCCGGACGCATCATTCCGTTGGTCGAGGCCGAAGGCGTGCTACAGGGCAATTTCAATCTGTTTCTCCAACCAGTTTGAAGTCAACGTTAAACCCACTCACTCTTCCCTCCCTTCCACATACTCCTTCAAATCGCTAATCGTGGTCAATCCCAACCGCGCCGCTTGCTCCTCACGCATCATCAGAGCCGCGGTGTTGTTGAAGCCCAGGGGCGGCAGTAGGGTTAGGTCGAACCGATGCTGTACCTCATCTTGCGCGTAATCGTACACCCGGTCTTTGTCGCCGCCCAGGCTGTCCAGCACCTCTGCCGGGGGTTGCAGCATCACCAGCAGCACCGTGCCGGTGTACTCGGGGTACAAGTCCACATCGCCCAGCTTGATGGCATCCATCAGCAGTTTGGTGCCTCCGAAGCCCTGCTTGAGTTCTACTGTTAGGTCGCTATTCGCCTCGATAAGGAGGGTGAAGAGTTCGGCCAGGATAAAGTTTTCGGTGAAGTTCTTTGAGCCCACCACCAGGTCGGCGAAGCCCCGTTTTTTGTCCACCGTCCTCATCCCCTGCTGCTCCAGAAAGTCGCGGGCCACGGCGCGGGGCGAACGCTGGTTCTCATCCACCTCAAAGTTCATCTGCATTACGTCGGCCGCCGAAATCTCACCGGCGATCATCTCGAATACCGGTCGCAAACCGGGGAAACGCAGCAGCGTGGCCTGTCGCACCAGGGGGGCGGCGTAGTAGGGCGGAAAGTGACCAAGGTCGTCCTCGAGCACTCTCAGGTTGTAGGCCCTAATGCGTCCGTCGGTAGAGAATCCGCTGATCACGTCTACCTTCCGGCTTGAAATCGCCTGGTACATCAGCCCGACCTCCATCTCCTGAATGGGCATGGAAAAACCGTAGACCCGTTGCAGGGCCCGGTAGCCGTCTTCCCGCTCCATAAACTCCGAATTAAACCCCGCCACCAACGCGTGCCGCCCCTCCGCCTCCGTTCGGTAAAAAAGAAAGTAAGCCAGTCCGAATAATCCGACCACCGTCAGGGCGGTCAGAAAAATCGGTCTACCCCGTTGTCGCAACTGCCGCGTCACCGTGTTCGACTGCAAGGCCTTTTCCAGCGCTCCGAGCAGCACGTCCAGAGCAATAGCCAGCAAAGAGGCCGGTACGGCTCCGGCCAGAATCATATTAGTATTGTTCACGGCAATGCCCCGGAAGATATACTCGCCCAGCCCCCCGGCCGCGATCAGGGCGCAGAGCGTGGCCACCCCGATGTTGATCACCGTAGCGGTGCGCAGTCCGGCAAAAATCATTGGCAGCGCCAGGGGCAGCTCCACCTGCTGCAGCACCTGCTGGTCGGACAGGCCCAGTCCGCGTGCGGCTTCCACCACCAGCGGGTCCACTCCCTGGATGCCCGCGTAGGTGTTGCGCACGATGGGCAGCAGGGCATAGAGAAACAGCGCGATAATAGCTGGGGTGACGCCAATGCCAAAAAAGGGAAGCATGAAACCCAGCAAAGCGATGCTCGGCACGGTCTGGATGATGTTGACGAAGCCCAGCACGGGACGCGAGAGCGGTTGGTAGCGCGTAAGCAGAATGCCCAGCGAAACGCCCACCACCGTGGCGATGAGCAGGGCCACCGAGGTGATCCACAGGTGCTCGTAGGTCTGCTGGAGAATCTCCCGGCGGTGGTCAACAAAAAAGGTAAACAAATCAGAAATCATAGTACGGGTAACGGCGGATTGCATCCGCCGCTACGCATTGATGAGGGTATAAAACAACCTCGTCAGTTTGGGTTCGGCTTCGCCCGCCACCCGAATGATGTCGCTAACGTCAACTGGCTCTAGTTGGTCAGGATCGCACAGGTCGGTGACGATGGAGACGGCCAGCACCCGCAGCCCCATGTGGGCGGCCACGATCACCTCCGGCACGGTCGACATGCCCACCAGGTCGGCCCCGATGGTGCGCAAGAAGCGGTACTCGGCGCGGGTCTCCAGGTTGGGCCCGTTCGCCGCGGCGTACACGCCCTTGTGAATGCGGAAGCCCGCTTCTTTGGCCACCTGCCAGGCGCGGTGCATCATCTCCGGATCGTAGGGCTGGCTCATGTCCGGAAAGCGTGGACCAAACTCCTCCAGGTTCGGACCGGTGAGCGGGTTGGCGCTTTGTAGGTTGATGTGGTCCTCGATGATTACCAGGTCGCCCTTCTCGTAGCGGGTGTTGATGCCGCCCGACACATTGGAGATGTAAAGCGTGGTGACTCCCAGCAACTTCATCAGCCGAATGGGGTAGGTGATCTGCTGCATGGTGTAGCCCTCGTAGTGGTGAAAGCGCCCCTGCATGGCGATCACCCGTTGGCTGCCCAAGGTGCCGTAAATCAATTTTCCGGCGTGGGCTTCTACGGTGCTCACCGGAAAGTGCGGCAGGTCGGCGTACGAAACCGTGTGCTCTGCCCGAATTTCTTGGGCCAAGCCACCCAGTCCGGTGCCCAGCACAATGCCGATGGTGGGGGGAGTGGTGATCTTGTCGGAAAGGTAATGTAGGGTTTCTTGAAGCTGGTCGGTCATGAAAGTGATTGTATAAGATGCGTCGCGACGCGTCTGTGCGAGAAGCTTAAAATTTCTGGATAGTGGTTTCGATGATGTCGCAGCATTCCTCGAGCTGCGCTTCGGTGATCACCAGCGGCGGGGCAAATCGGATGATGTTGCCGTGGGTGGGCTTGGCGAGCAGTCCGTTCTCCTTTAGTGCCAGGCAGATGTTCCAGGCGGTGTCGCTGTCCTCGGTATCGTTGATCACAATGGCATTGAGCAGGCCCTTGCCCCGTACCAGCGTGACCAGGTTGTGCCGGTCGGCCAACTGCTGCATGCGCTGCCGAAAGCGTTCGCCCAGGGTCTGGGCCCGTTCCGACAGTTGCTCTTCCTGCACCACCTCCAGGGCGGCCATCGCCACCCGGCAGGCCAGGGGGTTGCCTCCGAAAGTGGAACCGTGTTCGCCGGGTTTGATAGAAAGCATCACGGCATCGTCGGCCAGCACGGCCGATACGGGCAGCACGCCGCCCGACAGGGCTTTGCCCAGGATGAGCACGTTGGGGCGCACCCCTTCGTGCTGACAGGCGTAGAGCTTGCCGGTGCGGGCGATGCCGGTTTGCACCTCGTCGGCCATAAAGAGCACGTTTTTCTGTTGGCACAGTTCGTAGGCGGTACGGATGTAGCCCTCCTCGGGCACCACCACCCCGGCTTCGCCCTGGATGGGTTCCACCATAAATCCGGCGACGTGCGGATCTTCGAGGGCTTTTTCCAGCGCCGGTAGGTCGTTATAAGGAATGATCTCGTAGCCGGGCATGTAGGGACCGAAGCCTTTCCGACTGCTGGGGTCGGTGGAGGAGGAGATGGCCCCGAGGGTGCGTCCCCAGAAGTTGCCTTCGGCGAAGATGATTTTGGCCTGGTTGTCGGGGATGCCCTTGACGGTGTAGGCCCACTTACGGCAGAGCTTCACGGCGGTTTCTCCGCCCTCCACGCCGGTGTTCATGGGCAGCACCCGGTCGTAGCCAAACAGTTGGGTGATGTAGCGTTCGTACGCGCCCAGCACGTCGTTGTAGAACGCCCGCGAAGTAAGCGTCAGCACCTGGGCTTGCTCGGTGAGGGCTTGGATGATCTTCGGATGGCAGTGTCCCTGGTTCACCGCGCTGTAGGCCGACAGGAAGTCATAGTAACGGCGGCCCTCCACATCCCACAGGTGTACGCCTTCACCCCGGTTCAGGACTACCGGTAGGGGATGGTAGTTATGGGCGCCGTATTGTTCTTCTTGCTCAATGGCCTGCTGGCTGGTCGTGATGGTTTCAGTCATAGGGTTTGTTGAATTTTCTGTATCTGCGATAAAGAACTGGGGCGTCATGCCCGAATTTCTTCTTTCAAGTTAGCTTCCCAGTCTTTCAAAGCTTGTTCGAGTTCGTGAAAAATGTCTGGAAATTCTTTTTTCAGGTCATTCGTCTCTTGCTTATCTTCTTCAAGGTCGAACAAACTGGTTTTTCCGTTGTGAATAAGCAGTTTCCACTTTCCCTGGCGTACCGCCTTCTGGTCTTTGAACCTCCAAAAGACAAACCTTTCCGACTGGGTATTTTGTTCGCCTTCTCTCAACCACTGAGCGGCACTTTGTCCGGAAAGCGCTTTCTGGTCTATTTCCAGATCAAACAAGTCAGCAATCGTGGGGAAAACGTCCATAGACATCATTAAATGGTCTGAGGTTCCGGGTTCAATTACTCCTTTCCAGTAAAAAATGGCGGGCACCCGGTGTCCCCCTTCCAGAAGTTGGCTTTTATAGCCCGCCCCACGGCATATTTGAACCGATTTTAGGGGCTCCGTTGTCCGAACAAAAGATTACTAGTGCTCTGTCAAGCCTAAGATTTCGGGCAATCCAGGGTGAAACTTGACCTAGCTCTTTGTTGCAAAAAAATCGCGTAGCTACGGCTATGCTCATTTTTTGCGCCGCGGTCTAAATCAAGTTTCACGGCTGCCTGAACCCGAATCTAAACATTGACAGAGCAATGGGAAGAGACAAGCGGTAGTCTATTATTAGGCAAATCAGCACAAACTTAGGATGGCGCACTCCATTTGCGTCCATTGTGAGGGGCAAGCTACTAAAAAATTAGCTGCTTGTGCTATAGCATTGCTGACAAAAAGCCAGAAGCCCTTTTGATTCAGGATAAAATTTAGGATATTTGTGCCCTTGAATTTTTAAACGAACATCTGTTATGGCCCGAATTTGTCAAGTGTCCGGCAAAAGACCCCGCGTAGGAAACAACGTATCCAAGGCGAATAATAAAACGAAGCGTAAGTTTTATCCTAACCTACAGCGCAAGCGTTTCTATCTGCCCGACGAAGATCGATGGGTCACCTTACGGGTGGCTACCTCTACGCTACGCACTATTAACAAAAAGGGAATCACCGCTGTGCTGAAAGAAGCGCGGGCGAAAGGAATATCTTTAGTATAATCGTCGTTTAAAGCAGTTCCGTTAACGAACATCTATCATGGCTAAAAAAAGCAAAGGCAACCGCATTCAGGTGATCATGGAGTGTACTGAGCACAAAGACAGTGGACTACCCGGCACCTCGCGCTACATCACTACCAAAAACCGCAAGAATACCACCGAGCGGCTGGAGCGCAAAAAGTATAACCCGATCATGAAGAAACAAACTGTCCACCGAGAAATTAAGTAATCATGGCTAAGAAAACCGTTGCAACCCTCAAGGATAAGAACGCAAAGAACTACGCGAAAGTGATCAAGGCCGTAAAGTCCAGCAAATCTGGTGCCTTCACCTTCCGGGAAGAAATTGTACCCCTGGAAAACGTAAAAGATCACCTGGCGAGCTAATCAGGTCGTTCATATTAATAGTATTACAAGCCCCAAGTGGGCTTTTTTTGTAGTCTATACTCATCTTTCTCACTAAGCTACTTCCCGCCACCTAACTAATCTCACTTATGGCATTCGGCCTATTTTCTAAGAAAAAGAAAGAATCCCTGGACAAAGGGCTCGAGAAGTCGAAGGATAGCTTCTTCTCGAAGATGGGCAAAGCCTTGGTAGGCAAGTCCACGGTTGATGAAGCGGTGCTGGATGAATTGGAGGGGGTGTTGGTGAGTAGCGATGTGGGAGTGGAGACGATGATCAAGATCATCAAACGCATTGAGGACCGCGTGGCCCGCGATAAATACGTAAGTACTAGCGAGTTGGACCGAATTCTGCGCGAAGAAATTGCCGCCCTGCTCTCCGAAAATAACGATCAGCCCGAGGCCAATAGTGCCGACGACTTCACGATTCCCGCCGGACACCACCCGCACGTAATGCTGGTAGTGGGAGTGAACGGAGTGGGCAAAACCACCACCATCGGCAAACTTTCGCACCAGTTCCAAAAGCAAGGCAAGCGGGTGCTGCTGGGAG
Source organism: uncultured Cytophagales bacterium (assembly GCA_963761785.1). Taxonomy (GTDB): domain Bacteria; phylum Bacteroidota; class Bacteroidia; order Cytophagales; family Cyclobacteriaceae; genus Tunicatimonas. Next base: position 649,108 of record CAVXII010000004.1, on the reverse strand, counting down.
CCGCCGACACTTTCCGCGCCGCCGCGGTAGACCAGCTCAAACTATGGGGCGAACGGGTAAATGTACCGGTGGTGTCGCACGGCATGAACACCGATCCCGCTTCGGTGGCCTACGATGCCGTGAAGCAGGGGGTGGAGCAAGGAGTGGATTTGGTAATCATCGACACCGCCGGGCGCTTGCACAACAAGGTGAACCTGATGAACGAGTTGTCAAAGATCAAGCGGGTGATCCAGAAATTTGTGCCCGAAGCACCCCACGAAGTGCTGCTGGTGCTCGACGGTAGCACCGGACAAAACGCCTTTTTGCAGGCCAAAGAGTTTACCCGTGCCACCGAGGTCACCGCCCTGGCCATCACCAAGCTCAATGGCTCGGCCAAGGGAGGAGTGGTGATCGGCATCTCCGACCAGTTCAACATCCCCGTGAAGTACATTGGCGTGGGGGAAAAGATGGAAGATTTGCAGACGTTCAACAAGATGGAGTTTGTGGATTCGCTATTTAAGCAGTAAGGTCACCAACGCGCTATCCAGCGGTTCAAGTTATTGGCAACCACCAATCTTTCCACCATGAAAACTATTCACTGTGTTCTCCTGATTTTTCTCACTATTTTGATTAGTCAGCCGTTGGTAGCCCAAGAATTGGCACCTTCTTTCGGTGTGCGCGACCTGGCAGGCAATCGCTATGCACTAGAAGAGCTAACGGGAAAGATCGTGGTGCTTAACTTCTGGTTTGTGCAGTGCAAACCCTGCGTGCAAGAAATGCCCGAGCTCAACGAACTAGTGCAGGAATATCAGGACGAAGACGTGGTTTTCTTAGCCTTCGCCCTCAACGGGAAAGCCGAGCTAGAGCGGTTTCTAAAGAAGAAAGGTTTCAACTACCAGATTATACCCGACGCCCGGATAGTGTCCGAACAGTACTCCGTAGAAGGTTTTCCTACGCACATCATTATCGATCGAACAGGACAGATAGTGTATCGCCAGATGGGTTTCGGGCCGACAACGGTAGGCGATATAAACAAGGCATTGAGCAAACTGCTCAAGATTTGATCAGGATCAGTAGGGGAATGATCTCCTGATCTTTTTTGCTTTTAAAGTCCGTAATGGTCTTTCCATCATAACGATACACCCCACCTCCAGATCCAAACCAAATACTTCCATCGTTAGCTTCCAAAATGCACAAAAAATCCATTATTCCTCCTGACTTAATTTCGGTTACAGTGGGCGTTTTATCGTATAAGGACTTTGCATCATAACGTGAAAGCGCCCCGACGTTCCCATAGCGTGTGACTTCACCAGCAGTCCAGATGTTTCCTTTCTTATCTTGGATTATTGCATAGGCCCCTCTCTGCGATACGTGTGTAAAAGTGCTGCCGTCATAACGCCAAAGACCGTCAGGGGCACCGAACCAAATGTTGCCTTTTTTATCTTCGATTATCGACCAAACGTTGTTAAAGGCTTTGCCATCGTTGTTCTTTAAAACGGTAAATGTTTTTCCCTGCCCGACTTCGCCATTCAGGCGGGTATCATAAACGAACATATTTTCGCCTTGTGCACCAAACCAAAGCTTGCCGGTTTTGTCTTCAAGAAGTAAACGAATATTGTTACTGGGAAATCCATCTTTTGTGGTAAAGGTCCGAAAATATTTTCCATCGTAACGGCTTGCTCCGAACCAGATATTACCGGTTCTGTCTTCATAAATATGAAGCGCCATATTGCTGGCAAGCCCATCCTTTGTTGTAAAATGTTGAAAGCTTGTCTCCCCGGCAGGTAAGTGATAAACCCCTGAATCTTTGGCAGCGAACCAAAGATTTCCTTTTCGATCTTCCAGAACATCCCAGAAGCTGGGCGAACTTATTTCACTTGATATATTAGTAAAAGATGTTCCATTGTATTGAAACACGCCTAAGTAAGAAGCTATCAAAATGTCTCCGTTCCTGGCTTGCTTTACATTCCGAACCATACTCATAGGCACCTTAGAGGTTTCCGCCTCTTTGAGTTGAGACTCGGAGTATCCTGCTCTTCCATTATCTTGTGGTGCGTTTGTTTGGTTTTGTCCACATGAGGTGCAAAAAACAAGCATCAAGAACAATGCATATCGGTGAATATATTTCATAAATTTGTCTTTTGGGTTAACGCGAATAGTAGGGAGCAATAATGATTCTGATGTCAGTTCCAACCAGCGGGTCTTCCTTGATTTACTTCAAACCTAGTCATCCGTGAGGGCTGAAATCGTAAAACGTGTGTAAAAAAAGTGTAAATTGAAGGTAAATTCTGAGCAATGAGACGTTCTTCTCTGGTAAACGCTACTCGCGTGAAGTATTTCTTTGGCATTGCTATCCTATTTTTTATCAGTGCTCTGTTGATCTCTACAGTAGCAGTGTACGATACCAGTGATAATACCGAATTACTGGAAAGCCGAGCGGCCCTGGTGATTCGAAAAATTGGTCACTCCCTACTACTACAGGCCGGCGATTCTTCTTCACGAGTATTGCCGATCAAACAGTTGGATGAAGCCACCTTTCAGTTGACGTTTCAACGTCCCTTTTCTTTTATGCCTGATTCATTGGTTAGCATCGTTCGTAGCCAGTTAGCCAAGCATCATCTTCCCGCCGATTATGTAGTACAGGTCGTTGAATCCTCCTCTCAGGATGTTGTCTACGGTTTTGCTATTGGCGCTGATCAGGCCAATATTATTCCCTGTAAAGGAAGAGTGCAACCCCGCGGTCACTATGCCGTGCAGATCGGATTTACTAATTTTGATGCGTCAACTCGTTCTGCCAAACCCTGCTTCTTGTTCTTGCTGGCACTCACCAGTTTGGGTACCATAGCCTTCATCGGAAAGGTGTGGGTAAGACGGCAACGACCTGGTCAAGTGTCCGAACAACCGGCCGTCTTGGTGGGAAGCTATCGCTTCGAAGAGAAGCAAGGAATATTAAGCAACGATACTGAAACCATCACGCTTTCGGCTAAGGAAACTAAACTGTTGCGTATTTTTGCGGCCGAACCTAACTGTTTGATTGAACGAGACCGCTTGCTGAAAGAAGTATGGGAAGATGAGGGCGTCTTCACCGGTCGTAGTTTGGATATGTTTATCTCTAAACTCCGGAAAAAGCTTAAAAACGATACTTCGCTACGCCTGACCAACGTACGTGGTAAGGGATATACGTTAGAGACAGACATTTAAGACAATATACCGAACGGCGTTATTCCGAGACAAACTAGTTAGATAAGAGCAAAAGCTGCTTCAGATGCAATTAAGGACGCGAATGCCGGTTTTGAGGTGCTGTACTTCCTGTTGCTTCTGGGCCAGGCGGTCTTCGTTGATGGCGTAACCCTGCACCAAATAATCTTTCAGCCGCTGGGTAGCCCACTGGCGGAACTGGGTGCCTCTTTTGGTACTTATCCGATAACCTACGGAAAGGATAGCATCCAGATTATATATCTGCTGCTTTCTTTTAACAGTACGCTTTCCCTCTTTTCGAACTTGTAAGGATTGCTTACAGGTTGCGTCCTCCTTAATTTCCTGACTTTCATAAGCATTTTTCAGGTGCATAGTGATGTTCTGCGGTGTAGTCTCGAACAACTCTGCAATTTGCTTTTGAGTAGCCCAAACTGTTTCGTCTTCAAATTGAACCTGAATTTCGATTTCTGATTCGGTGATAAATATTTGCAGTTGTGTATTCATTGTAGCTTATTTTTTATAGTTACAACATGATCTACTTACTCAACAAGCTGTCTGATGCGCGTGATATGACTTGGGATAGCAAGACGTAGCTGTTTACTTGAGTTGATTGACGAGTCCATGGATATCTCCCAAAACCCAGACATCCTTGATCTTTTCGTTTTCAAACGTAAACACCGCACTTCCGTCGTAGGACATTTTTCGATGCGTAGGAGCAATCCCAAATACTTCCCCCCGGTGCGTTCCGTTGTATCTCAGCTTGGCAAAGGAACGATCCCCTTCGGTGATAATAAATTCAATCTCATTGTGAAAGTCAGGAAAGGCTGTTTTTATAAAATCAATGTATTCAGATAACCCATCGTAACCTCTTTTTTCCTGCCCCAGCGACCCCCGGAAAGTGATGCGTTCATTCAGAATCTCCGGAAAGATAGTCTTGTTCCACCGGTTCCACATTTGATGATACCACTTTTCAATTAAAATTCTGTTTTCCATGCTGCTTGCTTTAGTAAGGATCAACGTCAATAATTACCGAGGTTTTCTTCAAATCCTTTACCTTGGTCAACTTGGTGCATTCGTCGCGGATGATCTCTTTCACAGCGGGCACGTTCAGCGCGTTGCGCTCCAGCTTGATCATCAGCTGCATCAGGTACTGGTTGCGTAGGCGACTAATCAACGGTTCTTCCGGACCCAGCACCCGCTGGCTGCCCAGCTTGTCCTGTAGCACGTAGGCCAGCTGCACGGCGGCGCGCTGGCTGATCTTCCGGTCGGGGTTGCGCACCGTGAGCCGGATCACCCGAACGAAGGGCGGGTAGTTATACACCTCGCGTTCCCCAATCTCTTCCTCGTACAGTCCCTGGTAGTCATTCGAGACGATTTTATACAAGATAGGCTGCTTGGGGTTGGTGGTTTGGATCACCACTTTGCCAACCTTGTCGCGCCGACCCGAGCGGCCACTCACCTGGGTGATGAGCTGAAAGGTGCGCTCGTGCGAACGGAAGTCGGGGAAGTGGATCATGCGGTCGGCGTCCAGGATGCCCACCAGGCTCACGCCGTCGAAGTCCAGCCCCTTACTCACCATCTGGGTGCCCACCAGGATGTCCATCTCGCGGTTGGCGAAGCGGTTGATGATGTCCTCGTAGCTGTTCTTCTTGCGGGTGGTGTCAAGGTCCATGCGCTGCACCCGGGCGGTGGGCAGCAGCTCGCCGATCTCCTCCTCCAGTTTTTCGGTGCCGTAGCCCGCGCTCTTGATCTTGCTCGACCCGCAGGCGGCGCAGGCGGCGGGTAGCCCTTCGTGGTGGCCGCAGTAGTGGCAGCGCACCTCAGCGGCGTACTGGTGATAAGTGAGGCTCACGTCGCAGTTGAGGCACTTGGGAATGTTGGCGCAGTCTTCGCAGAACAGGTAGGGAGCGTAGCCGCGGCGGTTCTGGAAGATGATCACCTGCTCTTTCTGCTCCAGTCGGTGCTTCATCTCCTCCAGCAGCACCGAAGTGAAGTCCTGCTGCATGGTTTTTCGCTTGCGCTCCTCTTTGATGTTCGATCAGCTCGATGTCGGGCAGTTGGGCATTGCCGTAGCGCTGGTTGAGGGTCACCAGACCATACTTCCCTTGTTGGGCGTGGTAGTACGATTCTACCGAGGGTGTAGCCGAGCCGAGTAGGGTTTTGGCGTGGTGCAAACGCGCCAGCATGAGGGCCGCATCGCGGGCGTGGTAGCGGGGAGCCGGATCAAATTGCTTGTAGGAGGTTTCGTGCTCTTCGTCCACGATGATGAGCGACAAGTTATCGAAGGGCAGCAGCACCGCTGAGCGCACCCCGATCACCAGCGGAAAGGTGCCCGCCAGCACTCCCTGCCACACCTCTACGCGCTCGTTGTCCGAGAAGCGGGAGTGATAGATGCCCAGGCGGTCGCCGAAGATCTTTTTCAGCCGCACCACAATCTGGGTGGTCAGCGCAATTTCGGGCAGTAGGTAGAGCACCTGTCCGCCCCCGTCGAGCAGTTGCTGAATGAGATCGATATAAATTTCGGTTTTGCCACTGCCCGTGATACCGTGCAGCAGCACGGTATTGAGCGTCTGGAAGTGCTCCAGGATGCGCTGCTTGGCCCGCTGCTGCGCCGCGGTGAGGGTGAGATTAAATTCGGGCAGTGGTCCGCTGGTTTCGAAGCGAGACACCACTTCTTCAAATGCTTCAAACACCCCGTTCTTCACCAGCGTGTTCAACGATGAACCCGACACGCCCCGCGCCAGCACCTCCGATTTATGTACGCCCTCGGCGTTGCGACTGGCGTCGTGGTAGTAGGGCAGCAGGTGCATGTAGGACAGCAGCGCATCTAACTGCTTGGGGCTTTTCTCTAGTTTATGAAATAGTTCTTCTAAACGGGCTGAATCTTGGGCGTAGGCCGGAGCCATGCGCAGGCGCTTCACGATCTTAGGCTTGTACTTTTCCTTTACCTCCTCATAAATCAATATCGCTTCTTTGGCGATGAGCGATTTGATGGTCTGGTAGAAGCTCTTGGCCTCCAACAACTCGCCAATCTCATTATAAGTAAGTGTGCTTTTCTCTTCCAGCGCCCGCAGCACCCGCTCTTCCTGCTCGCTAAACTCATAGGCACTGTTATCGGGATCAAACTCGGGATTGAGCTGCGCCTTGGATTCGCTGCTGAGCTTTAGCCCTGAGGGCAGGGCGATGTTAAGCACCTCTCCGGCCGTGCACACGTAGTAGGCGGCAATCCAGCGAAAAAACTTGATCTGCACTTCCTGCACAATGGGGTGCGGATCGAGTACCTCCAGCAGGTAGTTGGCGGTGTAGTCTTTGGGCGGTTTGGTATGCAAGTTTCCCACTACTCCGGTGAGCACCCTCCGACTGCCAAACTGCACGATCACCCGGCTGCCCGTCTGCACATCGTCCACCATCGCGCGCGGAATGCGGTAGGTGAACAGCTTCGGAATGGGCACCGGCAAGATCAGGTCGGCAAACCAGGTAACCAGCTCATCGGGAGCCTCGGTGTTCAGTTCAAACGAATGCGACAACAACTCACTCATACCCCAAATATAGGAATGTTGGTTGTTGGATGGCGGATATTGACTGACTTTCCGAAAGGCAGATGACTGATAGGGTTACCCTACAAACCAAAGCATACTCAGCAAACTCACTCCAAGCCCGAGCCCGGCTCCCCGCCATACTCCCGACGCCGCGTGCAAATCCAGGTATAGCCGCGCCGACATTACGCCGCCCGCCAGTAATACCGATGCCAGCACCGGAATCACAAATGATATTTCCGGATAGCGTAGGCCTAACCCGATCAAAAAACCTATCATGGCTCCGCTGCCCGTGGCGTGGGCACTCACTTTAGTGAACAAGTTTGTGGCACTCACGGTCAAAATCAAAGCGGTGGCCGCTGCTAGAATAACGACCAGTACTAGATTGACCGGTAACTTGACCAGAAATAGATAGGTAGTGATTAGATAAAACATGCTGGCAAAAAAGAAGGGTAGCACCCGCTCCTGCCGCGTTGGTAGGGTGAACATACCAGCCAGACCCGCTGTTTGTAGCACTCCCAAGCGAAGTGCCCCAATACTAATCATTGGAAGCACGAAAGTGGTAACACTCAGCGCGAGCAGCACCTGGATGGCGGCTCCCGAAGGCAGGGGTTGCACGATGGTGGGAGCGTAAAAAAAGAGTAGAGCAAAGAGGTATAGCGTTATCAGTAGCGGGTGCATCACCGTTGAAATACCAATCGCTAACGTTCGGGTCATTAAAGCTCTTTTCTGAGACGGGCTACCGGAATCTGTAACTGCTCGCGGTACTTGGCCACCGTGCGCCGGGCAATGTTGTATCCCTTATCTTTAAGTAATTTCTCTAACTTATCATCTGACAGCGGCTTACGTTTGTTTTCGTTATCGACCAGTTCTTTGAGGTAATTTTTCACCTCGCGGCTGCTCACGTCTTCGCCCGAATCGGTGGCAATGCCTTCGGAGAAGAAGTACTTTAAGGGATACACTCCGTATTCGGTCTGCACCGATTTGCTGTTCGCCACCCGCGACACCGTGGAAATGTCCATGCCAATCTCGGTGGCGATGTCTTTCAGGATCATCGGGCGAAGTTTGCTTTCATCACCCGTCAGGAAAAAGTCGTACTGGTACTTGATAATGGTTTCCATCGTGTTGAGCAGCGTTTGCTGCCGTTGCTTAATGGCGTCGATGAACCACTTGGCCGAATTGAGTTTCTGCTTCACGAACGTTACCGTCTCCTTGAGCTTCTTGTCTTTCTTGTTGCTCTTGTCGTAGGCCTGCAGCATATTGGAGTACGAGCGGCTGATCTTGAGTTCGGGGGCGTTGCGCGAATTAAGCGATAGCTCCAGCTTGCCGTCGTCGTTCTCCAGGATAAAGTCCGGAATGATGTACTGGGTACGGGCCAGCACGTCGGGACCGCTGCCGCCCGGTTTGGGGTTCAGTCGGGTGATGATGCTGATTGCTTCCTTCAGCGTGTTTTCGTCCACGCCCAGCTTGCGGCAAATTTTGTCGTAGTGCTTTTTGGTGAACTCCTTGAAGTGCTCTTCGATGATCTCGATGGCCGCACAGGTATAGCGATCACGGTCGGAGCGTCGTTCCAGCTGTAGCAGCAGGCATTCCTGCAAGTCGCGGGCGGCAATGCCGGGCGGATCGAACTTCTGAATCCACCCCAGAATCTGCTCCACCTCTCCTAACTCGGTATCGATATTTTGAGAAAAAGCCAGGTCGTTGATGATAGCTTCCAGGTCGCGTCGGATGTAGCCGTCGCTCTCGATGCTGCCGATCAGCTGCAGGCCAATGCGCTCCCGACGGTCATCGAGTCCTAAAAAATTGAGTTGGGTAATCAACTGCTCGGTCATCGACACCGTGGTGGGCATGGGCATCGATTTGTCTTCCTCGTCCGCGTAGTTGCCATCACCGTGCATCTTGTAGCCGTTAAACTCTTCCTCGGCGATATAATCTTCGATGCTGATCTCTTCGCCGTAGTCTTCCGGTTCGTTATCCGTATCCTCAAAGTCATCGTCGGATGCGACGGGGGCTTCTTCTTCGTCGCGCCCTTCCTCTAGCGCGGGGTTCACCTCTAGCTCCTGCTCGATGCGGGTATCTAGCTCCGCGGTAGGAATCTGCAGCAGCTTGATAAATTGGATCTGCTGCGGAGATAGCTTCTGACCTAACGATTGGTTTAATCCTAGCTTTTGCATTAGGCTACGTTGTTAGTTTTCAACGTGTTTCAAATGTATCATAATCTCACAAATCTTTGATAAAAACGGCAAAATATCGTTGCTTTACCCCCCGCTTAAGTACAGATGTAAGGTATGCAGTCAACGCGCAAGAAAATAAAAATGTTGTTGTCGGAGTCCCCCACCGATCAGGAAGTCACTGCCAAGGGCTGGGTACGCACCCGGCGCGGGAGCAAGAATGTAGCTTTCGTTGCGCTTAATGATGGGTCCACCATCAAGAATTTACAGGTAGTGGCCGACCTTGGGCAAATCCCCGATGAGGTGATGAGCCAGGTTGCCACCGGGGCCTGCTTGTCGGTGACGGGCGTGCTCGTCGCCTCGCAGGGACAGGGACAGTCGGTCGAGTTGCAGGCCACCACCATCGAGGTGCTCGGCGCCGCGGATCCCGAAGCGTACCCCTTGCAACCCAAGAAGCATTCGTTCGAGTTTTTACGGGAGATTGCCCACCTGCGTCCGCGTACCACCACCTTCGGAGCCATCTTCCGACTGCGCCACGCGATGAGCTTTGCGGTGCATAAGTTTTTCAACGATCGGGGGTTTTTCAACATTCATACCCCTATCATTACCGGTACCGATGCCGAAGGAGCCGGGGAAATGTTTCGCGTTACTACCTTACCAGCTACCAATCCTCCGCTCACCGAAGAAGGACAGGTAGATTACAAAAAGGACTTCTTCGGCAAAGAGACCAATTTGACGGTATCAGGGCAACTGGAGGGAGAATTATCGGCCCTGGCGTTGTCCGAAATATATACCTTTGGGCCCACCTTCCGGGCCGAAAACTCCAACACCTCGCGCCACCTGGCTGAGTTCTGGATGATTGAGCCCGAAATGGCCTTCTACGACCTGGAAGACAACATGAACCTGGCCGAAGATATGCTCAAGTACCTGGTGCAGTACGCCTTGGACCACTGCGCCGACGACCTGGAGTTCCTGGACCAGCGGGCCCTGGACGAAGAAAAAGACAAGAAGCAGGAAGAACGTAGCGCGATGTCATTACTGGAGCGACTGCAATTTGTGCTGGAAAACGATTTCGCCCGCGTCACCTATACCGAGGCTATCCAAATCTTGCGCAACTCAAAACCCAATAAGAAAAAGAAATTTCAGTTTCTGATCGACGCGTGGGGAGCCGATTTACAGTCGGAACACGAGCGGTTTTTAGTTGAGAAGCACTTCAAGAAGCCGGTTATCCTGTACAACTATCCGGCAGATATTAAAGCCTTTTATATGCGGCAGAACGAGCCGGATGCCGAAGGTCGGGCCACCGTAGCCGCGATGGATGTGCTATTTCCCGGCATCGGTGAGGTCATCGGCGGCTCGCAGCGCGAAGAGCGACTGGATAAACTGCAAGCGCGCATTCAGGCGATGGGCATTCCCGAAGAAGACGTGTGGTGGTACCTGGATACCCGCCGGTTTGGCACCGCTCCGCACAGCGGCTTCGGTTTGGGTTTTGAGCGACTGATGCTGTTTGTCACTGGCATGGGTAACATCCGCGACGTGATTCCCTTCCCCCGCACCCCACACAACGTAGAGTTTTGAATGATTGAATGAAGGAGTGATTGAATAAAGTTATACATTCAATCATTCGCTCATTCAATCATTCCCTATGTCCAAGCCCTCGGAGGTTATTGCCGCCCACTTTCCCCACCAGCCCACGGCCGGACAGGAGCGGTTGTTCCTGCTATTCGATATCTTCCTGGCGCAGAACGACGATCACCGCAATGTATTACTACTGAAGGGCTACGCCGGTACGGGCAAAACCACTGTGGTGAGCGCCTTGGTTAAAGCACTGCCCACCTTTCGGGTGAAACTGTTTCTGATGGCCCCCACCGGCCGTGCGGCGAAGGTGATGGCAGGCTACGCCGAGCGCAATGCTTATACCATCCACAAGATAATCTACCAGCGGGCCGCCGACCCCATCACCGGCAAGTACCAGTTCAAGCGACGGCGCAACCAGCAAAAAAATGTGCTCTTTGTCGTAGACGAAGCATTGATGTTGGCCGACGATCCGGGGGGAGGGCGGTCCGGACTGCTCACTGACCTGTTAGATTATGTATTTGAACAGCCTAGCAACCGCCTGATGCTAATTGGCGACGTGGCCCAGTTGCCGCCGGTGGGGCAGGAGCTGAGTCGCGGACTCGACGCCGACTACCTGCAGAATGCGATGCATCTCAATATTATGGAAACTGAGTTAACCGAGGTGATGCGACAGGAGCAGCACTCCGGTATCCTTTCTAACGCCACCGCCCTGCGCGAACAACTGGGAAAAGCGGTGCGCATCAAATTACAAACGCGGGGACGGGCCGATGTGTACCGCATGACGGGCGAGCGTCTGGAAGATGGGTTACGCTACGCTTATGACAAGTTTGGCAAGGACAACACTGCGATCCTGTGCCGCTCGAACCGCGAAACGGTGGAGTATAATCGCTACATCCGGCAGCAGATTTTCTTCCACGAGGACGAGATCAACGCGGGCGACTACCTGATGGTGGTGAAGAACAACTACTTTGTGCTGGATGATACTTCTCCGGTGAACTTTATTGCCAACGGCGACTTCGCCGAGGTAATGAAGATCGTTACCTTTGAGGAGCTCTATGGTTTGCGGTTCGCTACCCTGGAGTTGCGCCTGCTGGATTATCCTGATCAGCCGATTTTTGAGGCCAAAGTAATCCTTGACGTGCTGCATTCGGCCACGGCGGCCCTGGAAGAAGAGAAGTACCAGAAATTATACGAGCAGGTATTCGCCGATTATCAAGAGCAGGGCACCGCGGCCGAACAGCGCGATGCCATTCGGAAGGATGCTTACCTTAATGCCCTACAGGTAAAGTTCGCCTATGCCCTCACTTGCCACAAAGCGCAGGGCGGGCAGTGGGATGCCGTGTTCGTGAACCAGGGTTATCTGATTGACGAAATGGTGAACCAAGAATACCTGCGGTGGCTTTATACCGCCATCACTAGAGCGAAAAAGGAGCTGTATTTGATGAACTTCAAGGCGGATTTCTTCGCGTAGGGTAAGGGATAATAGGTGCTTATTGTTCGGTGAATACTCGGCAAAACCAGCAAAATGCTACATTTGCCAAAAAAAATGGGCCGTAAGAAATCTTTTGAGGAATAGTTTTTGTTACCTGCCCAGTGGAACATATTCTAAATTATACCTACAAACTTATGAAAAAGCTAAGCGTTTTATTCTTCTCTCTGTTGTTCATTAGCGCTGCCTACGCCCAAGAAGATGCTAAAGTGGAAGTGACTGATGGACCAAAAATTGTTTTTGCTGAGGATACGCACGATTTCGGCGATATTGAGCAAGGCACTAAGGTGAGCTACGTGTTCAATTTTGAAAATTCTGGCACCCAGCCGTTGATCCTGTCTAACGTGCTCACCACCTGTGGCTGCACTGCCACCGATTGGCCGCGCGATCCGGTAGCCCCAGGCGACGGCGGAAAAATTGAGGTGTCGTTCAACAGTGCCGGTAAAATGGGAAAGCAGAACAAGGTGATCACGGTGGTTTCTAATGCGGTGAATGCGCAAGAGCGGGTGAAAATCATCACCAACGTGTTGCCAAAGAAGGAGACAAAGTAATAACTTCTTTTCGGTATTACAATATAGCCTCACTGCGCAACTGCCAGTGAGGTTTTTTTATGCAGCGAAGGTCAACCGAACGGTGGTGCCTTGCTGGGGGTTACTTTGTATCTCCAATTGACCATCTAGCTGCTTCGTCAAGGTCTTGACCAACTGTACTCCTAACGTGCTAATCTTTTCCAAATCAAAGCCGTCGGGAAGCCCTTCTCCGTTGTCTTGCACCACCAGAGATACCTGACCGCCTTCCAATGAGCCACTTACCGCTATCTTCGGGAGTGCTGGGGGATGCTGAAAGGCGTACTTGAAGCAATTGGTAATTAACTCGTTAATGATCAAACCACAAGCCACTGCCTGATCCACATCTAATTGAATGGGTACTATATCCACCGTTACGTCCACATCTTTACTATCTCTGTAGGTGGACCGAATAGTTGAGGTGAGCAGGGGTATGTAACGGCTTAGCTCGATAGTAGCGTACTCTTCGTGATCGTAAAGCTGCTCGTGAATAATTGACATAGCCTTAACCCGACTTACGCTTTCCTGAAAGAGGTGATAAACGTCAGGCTGATCTTTGATACTTTCAGACTGTAAGTAAAATAATCCGGAAATCACGTTGAGGTTATTTTTAACCCGATGATGAATCTCGCGCGCGAATGCATCTTTCTCATCCAAAACTTTTTGCAGTTGTGCGTCCGCCTGCTTTTGCGGTGCGGTATCAACAAAAGTGGTCACTTTGAAGGCAGTGTTGCCACTCAGCAGGGCTCGCTGCACACTGATATCCACTTCTTTGTTATTACCCTGCTGGTCAAGAACAGTCCAAGTACTACTCCCTTCGTCGGTACTTCCACACATGAACTCTTGGTGCAGATTGGCCGCAAACCTTCGGATATTTGCTGGAAAAAAATCAGTAAAAGGGCGTCCCAGCGCTTCTTTTTCACTACACTGGTGTAGATTACAGAAAATTTGGTTGACCGATATAAGTGTTCCTGCTTCATCGGTGATGCTTATTCCGACTTCTGGCGGGCGATGGGACGGCAGGGGGGCAGTAACAGCTTCTCTTGGCGCAGTGTCAGTTGCTTGATAATTGAGCGCTTCACTAATCGTCTTCACCAGCACTTGCCGGTCATAAGGTTTGTGAATGATAGCGTGCGGGTGCACGTTGCGGGCTCGCTCCAGGGTACTTCGGTCGGTGTTGGCCGTTAAAAACACGAGTGGCAAATTAGGCCAGTTCTCTTTCATTTGCCGGGCGGTATCAATTCCGTCCCAGTCTCCCATAATCCGCACATCTAAGAATGCAAGGGAGATAGCGTGCTGGCCAGCAACCGCCATAGCCTCCCGACCATTGTTAACAGCCAATGACCGGGGAAAACCCAGATCCTTTAAGTAACGAGCCAGGGTAAGTTGCGCAATAGCATCATCCTCCACAATAAGAATACAATCGTCCATAGGCTAAAAAATTGGCTGATCCAAACCTTACAAGATATAACGGCACGACTACTGAAGTGTTTATTTCGAACTTAGAAGTAATGCTTTAATCGGTTGGGTTAAAATGTTTAATATAAGTATATTCGTCTTTCCAAATTAGACAAAGTATCCAAATCCAATTCATTGAGCACTGAGAGTCAATCCCCTGTTTCTATGACCAATCAGCCGGAAGGCAATGCTACCGAGCAACGCTTGAAGTCGCTTGAAGTAGAATTAGCCGCCCGTCTGTTGGCCGAAGACATGATGATCCACGACGTGCGTAATCCGCTTTCATCGATTGTTAGTATCGCCGATATGCTGAGCGCCCGCGTCACCGACGATGACGATAAGCTGTGGATAACTCGGGTGCTGGCTCTGGGGCATCGTGCGCTCAATATTCTGAAGGCCACGTCGGGCTACGCCCAGATGGAGCGCGGCGAACATGAGCCAGAGGTGAGTCGCTTTGACTTACTCCAGTGCTTGGCCGCGGTGCTGGAAAAACTAAGCCAGGTAATAGATAGCCGGTCGCTAACGGTTGAGTGCCTTCTCGACGGTCGTACAATCGCCGAAGATACCTGCCTGGTGAAGGGAGACCAGTTTTTCCTGGAGCAACTCTTTCACAACCTGGCTATCAACGCACTGGAGGCGTCTCCGCCACAGGGCCGGGTGCTTATCGACGTCCAGCCCGGTGAGCTGCTACGGGTGATCATCCACAACCAGGGCGTGATTCCTGCTTCGTTACACGGTAAGATATTTGACAAGTTATCTTCGTACCAATCGAGCCGAGGCGGGGGCTTAGGAGCATACATCGCCAAGCTGATTGCCGAACAACACGGGGGCACGGTGCGCTTCACCACCGCCGAGCGGGAGGGCACTACCTTTACCGTGGAGTTGCCAATTATGTCTGCTTCGTAGACCATCCGACAACTATACCCAATTTACCGTAACTTATGATCCAATTCACCGTGGGCGGAGTCCCCGAATACTTTAACATGCCCTGGCATCAAGCGCTGGAAGACGGCTCTTTCACCCATCAGGGACTTGAAGTGACCTGGAAGGATTATCCGGGTGGCACGGGAGCCATGATGCACGACCTGCGCGAGGGAGCAATTGATGTGGCGGTGGCCCTTACCGAAGGCGTAGTCGCCGAGATCATTAACCAGCAGTCGTGCCGCATTGCGCAGTGGTTCGTCACCAGCCCGCTGCGGTGGGGGGTGCACGTGGCCGCCGCGGCACCCTACCAACAGATTGCCGACTTGCAGGATAAAGTGTTCGCAGTGAGTCGGCTCGGCTCGGGCTCGCACCTGATGGCCTACGTGCTGGCGCAGCACCACGGCTGGTCTCCCGAACGCCTGCGCTTTGAAATTGTGAGCAACCTCGACGGCGCGCGGCAGGCATTGGCCCAGGGCGTGGCCGATGGCTTTTTGTGGGAGCAATTTACCACCCAACCGTGGGTCGACGCGGGCGAGTTTCGGCGGGTAGGAGTGATCGACACTCCCTGGCCGTGCTTTGTGGTGGCCGTGCGGGCTGGTCACTCCGGCGAGGGGCTATCGTTACTACTCAACACGGTGAACCGGTCGGCGGCCCGGCTAAAAGCCCAACCCAATGCTGCCACCGAAGTGGCTAAACGCTACTTCCTACCAATTGCCGACCCAGAACGGTGGTGGCAACAGGTGCAGTGGGCCACCAACCGGCGAGTAGAGAGGGCTACACTACGTCAGGTTATGACCACACTTGCCGAATTGTCGGTGGTGCCAGCTGTGGTGAACCCAGAAGAGCTCTGTCACGCAGTGGCTATCTGATTCGCTTCTTTGGTAAACCACTGGTAGAGCACCGGCACGATAATCAGCGTCAGTAGCATAGAAGAAATGAGCCCACCGATCAGGGTCCAACCCAGGGGCGACCATAAACTCGTGCCCGAAACCGTTAGTGGAATAAGTCCTAAGATGGTAGTCAGCGTCGTGAGTACGATGGGGGTGAACCGACGCTCGCTAGCCCGTCGGATGGCGGTGCCTTTGTCCAGCCCTTCTCGCATCAGTTGGTTGGTGTAGTCCACCAGAATAATAGAGTTGTTAACCACAATACCCACCAGGCTAATGAAGCCAACAAAGGCAAAGAAGGAAAACGACCAACCGGTAATGAACAGGGCAATGAACGAGCCGGTCACTGCCAGTGGAATGGCGGAAAAGATAATGAGCGGCTGCACCAGCGAGCGGAACTGAAGCACTAAGACCGCAAAGATACCCAGCATGGCTACCACGAGCAGAATGCCCAAGTCGCCGAAGCTTTCTTGCTGGGTTTCGTATTCTCCCCCCACGTAATAGCGATAGCCCGCGGGCCATTCGTAAGCGTCTAGCGCCGGAATGATCGCTTCGGTGACGTCCTTGGTTCGGTCGGGATTGTCTACATTGGCCGTGATGCCCAGCGAACGGGTCGTATTGAAGTGAGACACTTTGGCGTATTCAGCCTTGAACTCCACGTTGGCTAGCTGCCGAAGGGGCACCGGCTGTCCGTCTTTTCGCGTCAGATACACCCGGCCAAAGTCATCTAGCGTCGGGGCTTGGGCGAAGGGAACGCGCACCACCAGTGGGTAGGTCTGATCATCTTCCTCCATAATCACCTCATCTACCTGAATACCATTAAGACTGGCCCGCACGGTCTGGTCCACGTCGAGCAGTGGAATGCCGTAGAGCGAAGCTTTGTCGCGGTTCACGTTCACTTTCACATCGGTTTTGGCCAGGGCCATCGGGTTGTCTACGTCCTGAGCGCCCGGAGTGCGCCGGATTATGGCTTCAACATCGTAGCCAATTCGCTTGAGGGTATCCATGTTATCACCGAGCAATAGAATTTCTATCGGAGCCTCGAAGGGAGCCCCGTTTTTAAGCTCCCGAAACGTAATGCGGGCGTCCGGATACTGGGCAAAAGCTGCTCGTAGCTGCGAAAGCGTTGCGTAAAACTTCGGTGGATTCCATTCCTTAAAATTGATCATGACCTCACCGTGGTGCTTCTTGTACTCTTCCGGAATGCGGTTGTAATACACCTGAGGATTGCCGTGCCCTACGTTAACGGTATAGCTTTGCACGTAATCAGTAGTGTCTAATACCTTTTCTACATAGCGTACGGCGCGGTCGGTGCGCTCCAGATTGGCGGAGTACGGTAGGTCAATGCTCACCAGCAACAGGCTCTTGTCGGCCGTGGGGAAAAAGCTAACTCCGATACGCGGGAACAGGGCCAACGAACCGCCCAGTAATAATACACCGGCGACGACCGGTACCCAGCCCCGTCGCAGGGCAAAGTTGATGGATGGACGGTACACACGCATTACCAACCGGTCAATCCGGCGACTTACCCAGGTATCTTTCTGGGGCCCAGAAGAACGCAAGAAGCGGCTGGTCACGATGGGGGTAAAGGTGAGGGCCAGCAGCAGCGAAGCAAGCAGCGCGTAGATAACGGTCAGGGGCAGACTGCGAAGAAATTCGCCCGGCCCGCTGGATAAAAGGGACAAAGGGGCAAATGCAAGTACGGTTGTCAGGGTAGAACTCACAATGGCGTAGCCTACTTCCTGGGTTCCTTTGGCCGCCGCTTCTTGCAGCGAGTAACCGTCGCGCCGGAAGCGAACCACGTTCTCAATGACGACGATCGCATTGTCGACCAGCAATCCCAGGGCAATCACTAGCGCCGCAATGCTGATCTGCTGTAGCGCGTAATTGGTGAAATCGAGCGTAGTGATTGCCAGGATAATGGACAGCGGAATGACGGTCACCACCACCAGGGCCGGTCGCCAGCCCAAGAAGAGCGCGATAACCACTCCGACCAAGACGATGCCCTGGAGCAGGTTACTGACAAAGTTACTAATGCGCGCTTCTACCGCCGGAGCTTGCTCGAAGGCAGTTTCCAGTTGTATATTTTCCGGTAGCGTCTCTTCAAACGAAGCAGCCACCGAGTTCAGTTCTTCGGCCAAGGTTAAAATGCTCGTGCTACGCTTCTGCGCAACGGTGACGTACAGGCAGCGTTGGCCGTTGAAGCGGGCCTTCCACTGTTCGTCGGCATAGTTGTGCGTTACCTTAGCGAAGTCGCGCAGGTACACAATTTGATTGTCAGACGCTCGAATAGCCGTATTAAGAATGTCTTCCCGCGACCCGTAGCCGCCGGTTGACTGAATATTGAAACTCAGATTGCCTGCTTCAATACTGCCTCCGGGAACGTTAGCGTTATCGCCCTGCAGCGTACCCAGCACCAGCGCCAAGGGGATACCCAGTTGGGCCATCTTCTGGAAGTCAACACTCACCCGGATTTCTTCTGCCGGGAAGGCTTCTACGTCGGTCTTTTTTACAAACGCTAGCGCTTCAATCTCTTCTTCAAAGTCCTCGGCCACATCGTACAACTGCTGAAAGGAAGCGGATTCGGATACCAAAGCAAACTGTTGAATCGCCACGCGTTCTTCGGGCTTAAACTGGTTAACTTCCAGTGAGTAGATATTATCCGGTAACGTACCGCGGATACCGTTCACTTCGCTTAATATCTCGTCGTACTTTTCGTCGTAATCGATGCCAAATTCCGCTTCCACCTGCATCACCACCAGGCCATTGCTGATCTCGGTGCGGATTTCAGTGATCTCATCCAGTTCGTCAATCACTTCTTCGATGGGGTCAGCCACCAACTCTTCCATATCTTCGGGGCTAGTGCCTGGGTACACGACAATGATTGTGTAGTTGGGTAGGGATAAAAAAGGATCTTCAGCCTTTGGCATCGACACAAACGAGCGGACGCCAATGAACAGGGCCAGCCCGACAAGTACGTACACAAACTGTTGGTTCTTAATGGCAAGTTCGGGAAGTTTCATGACTTAGTTGGTAACGGTGATGGTATCGTGATCACTGAGGTAGGCATTGCCGCTAAGCACCACCCAAGTAGACGGAGGGATGAGGTCTTCATTCACGGTGAAGTACTCGCTGTGGATGCTGTTGACCGGAAGCTGCCGCCGTTCCACGGTTTGGCGGTCGCTCGACAGATACACCGTGACTTGCTTCCGGTCGCCTTCCACCAGGGCGGCCATCGGAATTTTCACGTGCGGGGGCGTTTGCGAAGGGTACAGTTGTACTTTGGCGACAAAACCGTTCTTGAGTTCAGGGTAAAATTGCTCATCCAGCGTCAGCTCCACCGCAAAGGTTCCGGTGGCGGGGTTCGCGGCTTCTGTCACTTCGGAGACCCGGGCCGGGTAGCGCCGCTGCGGAAAAGCATCAAAGCTGAGTTGGGCTGAGTCACCGAGCGCCACCTGCACAATATCCTGGTCGGCCAGACCAATCTTGATCACCTGCGCCCCCTGGCTGCCTGAGCTGCCGAGCGTAAACAGCGGCTGCCCTGGCGAAACCAGCTCGTTGGGCTCAATCATCTTTTTAAGAATTTTCCCGTCAACCGGAGCGTGTACGGTTGCGTAGCGCTGATTGAATTCCGCAATTTTCAAAGCCGCCTGCGCCACTTCGTAGCCCGTTTGGGCGTCTTGTTTCTGTTCTAGCGTGGCGACGGTATCCCGGTACAGGTTGTCGGCGCGCTCCCGGTCGCGCTGCGCCTTTTGATAGGCATTGCGTGCTTGCGATACCTGCGCGTTGATCTCGGCCAGGTTAAGCTTGGCCAGCAATTGACCTTGTTTCACGGACTGTCCTTCCCGCGCCGCGACGGTTTGCACAATGCCGCCGATTTTGAAGGAGAGATTCATCTCCGATTCGGAAGCTAGCACTCCGCTAGCGACAATTGCCACCGGTTCGGTGTCGGGGACCAATGCCTGCACGGAAACCCGCTTAGCCTTAGACTTGTCTGTTGACTTAGTTTGAGAGGTGTATTCCTGCTTGCAACTCGCCAGCGAGAAAAGCGCACATATCACGAATAGTAGGTTGCTTTTTTTCATTGTTTTGCTTCGTTTAAGGAAAGTTAATAGTGGCGGCGGCGAGCGTCGCCTCTTTGATCTTGAGATCGTAGCGGGCCACCGATTCGTTGAGTTGGGCGGTTGTATAGCTGGTACGTGCTTCCTGCAGTTCGACCAGAATAGCCTGATCCTGCCGATATTTTTTACAGACGATCCGAAAAGTTTCCTGGGCGTACTGCCGTTCAGCCTGCCGGGCTTGAAGCATTTCCTGCGCTTCTTGCAGTTCGTAGTACGCCTGCGATACTTCCAGAGCGATGCGTTGTTGCAGATCAGCCAGTTCAGACTGCCGTTGTTGCTGACCCAAAACCGCTTGCTGAATCTTGCTTTGATTCTGGAATCCCTGAAAGATGGGCCAGGTTAGCCCCAACCGGATCAGCCAAAATTCTTGATTACCATTGAAGGTGTAGTCAAACCCCTGGTACCCAATGTCGCCTACAGCGTTGATTTCCGGAAGTAGGTAACTGCGATTGAGTTTGACGGACAGCTCGCTTGCCTCTAGCCCGTAGCGTACCTGGGCAATTTCGCGACGGTCAGCCAAAGCCCGCTGGTGCAAACCATCCAATGGCGGACTCAGGGATACCGGTGTATTGATGGCGGCGGAGTCTATTAAGATGCTGTCCTCCAAATCGCGACTGAGTAGGTAGTTGAAGAAAATGCGGGACGTGTTGACCTGCTTACGTGCCCCGGCCAAACGGCTGTCTATCTCACTCACTTCTGCCTGAGCCGCGTAGATTACCTCCGGGGTTGCCTTATCATTAGCAACTAAACGCTGGTTGACTCGCAGTAGCTCGCCAAGCAAATCCTTGGTATTGGTTAAGATGACCAACTGCTCTCTTGCAGCCAGATGCTGATAATAAGCTACCTTAATTTCTTTTACCAGTTGATTCTCGTAGGAGTCTTGTTGCGCCTGCTGCGCTGACTGCTGGGCCAGCTGGGCCTTGTGACTGTAGTAGATCCGACTGTTCAGGATGGGCTGAATGAGCCTCAGCTTAGTTTCGTGAAAGTTATTGGGCAAGAATTGCTCATTAACGTTCGGGATATTGGCAGGATAGCGGTTCTCACCGAGTATCTGATTGAGACCTTCATAAGCTGGATTGACTAAGTCACCGGCCGGTATATTGATGGTTCGTCCGCCTTCCGCCCAGATGTATGAAGCATCCAGTGAAAGATTGGGCAGATAGCGTCCTCGTGCCTCTCGCTCTCTTTCTCGTTCGATCTGCGTGCCTAGCTGCTCCCGGATCAGTTGTTGGTTGTTATGAAGTCCTAGCTCGAACATATTGCTGTAGCGTGATCGTCTGGCTGAAGGCGACGTGGGCGACGAATACCAACGCCAGCCCTATTAAAAACTGTTTCATCAGGATGATTTGTAAATTGAGTAATCGCTTAATATTTAATGAACACTGTTTAGGTGCAATGCAAATTTTTTTGTTTTTAGCCAAGCATTTCGTTGAACAGTACTAAAGTATTGTGAATGAATTCGTCAGGATCTTGATGTTCGTACATTTTCATCCGGTCTCTAATTTTAAAGGACACCACGCCATGAACGAAGGACCAAATCATAAAAGCCATAGTGTCTGGATCTTTACCTGAGAAGTAGCCTTGCTCGATACATTGACGCACTACCTTGGTGAGAATACGATGACTCTTCATCCCTAACTCCCAACTCTCGCCGGTATGAAACGATTCCATAGGGGCTCGCATAATAAACATTAGATCATAGTACACTGGGTTTTCCAAAGCAAACCGAATATAGATCTCACCAAGCATTTTAAGCCGTTGCAGAGGGTCGCCATCTGAAGGTAGTGCGCCGAATGCAGCGAAGAACTTTCGAAATCCCTCTTCACTTAGTGTATAAAGTAGCTCATTCTTATCTTTAAAGTAGAGGTAGATAGTAGCTGGGCTATATTCCATCGCCTCAGCGATATTGCGCATACTTACCCGTTCATAACCCTGCCCGATGAATAGATTAGTGGCTGTTGAGAGGATGAGTTCCCTCATTTCTCGTTTTTCTTTTTCCTTCCGTTCAGCAATACCCATAAATCGTAAACTTCGTTCTTTTACTGAACGATGTTCATTTAGATTAGTTGCAATTTACTGAAAGAATTTACGTAGGAAGTGTAGACCGGAATTGTTTTTTCGGGAAAGGTATACTTCCTAATCTTACAGAAATATCCCTGAGCAGCAGATAAGGATAAATATTACGGAAGGGATGGTAACCATTGATGGGGAACAGTGGTCATGGCCCACAGGTTGAAAGGGGGTACCTACTGACACTGTCCGCATGAGCTAAGAAAATCTATTTAGAGAGCGTTTCGTGCGAAACTGCCTGACTAAACTTCTGTAGACGGTAGACATTGCGCTGGGTTTCATCACTATACTCGTACTCGATGCGATCCATGATGCGTCTCACCAGTAACAAACCGACTCCTCCCTTCTTTCTCTTCTTAATAATATCCTTAATACAAGGTTCACGCTGGGAAGAAAAATCAAAACCTTGGCCCTTATCGTAAATTTCAAAGGTGATTTCTCCGCATTCTTTCACCAGAATAGCTAACTCAATGGTATGGTGCGGATTGCAGTGGTGAGAGTGAATGATGAGGTTCGCGCATATCTCATCTACTGCCAAAATCAATTGGTTGAGAACGACATCTGACAGTGCGTATTTTTTAAGTTTGTCGTAAACAAAGTCTCGGATGGTTTGCAGCTCACCCGTGCAGCACGACACCTGTATATTATAGCTCATTCGATACTAGCTTAGCCTCTTCCTGAGAACCGACGATGGTAAGTATCTGATGTAATCCTAAGATCTCGAACACCTTGTATACTTTCTCGCTCATGTTGAACAAGACCAGCCGTTTGTTACTCGTTTCCAACTCCTGAATGTACGACATAAACACTCCCAGACCTGCTGAAGAGATATAGTTCAGTTCACGACAGTCTACCAGAATCCGCTCCGTATCCGAACGGAACGCCTGCTGAAGGGCTTCGTCCAGATGAATAGAGGAACTAGCGTCTACTTCACCCTTAACAGAAATGAGGCATTGATTCCCGTCGAAATTAACTTTTACGTTGACCATAATATTCGGGTATACGCTAGATTAGCCTAAAAGTTGAGCCGGTCTACCTGAACTTGATGATAAAAGCCGTGTAATCATCATCCAGAGGAGTGCCGTCGCAAAACTCATAGAGCGATTGGATAAGCGCTTTCTGAATCATATTTGGGGCTTCGTGGGCGTGCGCTTCTACTATCTGCTTTAGTCTATCAAACCCAAACTCGTCTTTATCAGCATTGGTGGCCTCAGTGATTCCGTCGGTGTAAAGCACAATAACGTCTCCGGAAGAATAGAGCACCCGCTTCACTTCAATGTATTTGTTGAAGTTTTCGTTGCGAATGATGCCTAGTCCCAATCCCCGAATTTCTAAAAACGATGCCTGTTGCTGTTCTAGTTGGTAGAAAAGCGTGGGAGTATGACCTGCCCGAGCAAACTCCACCTCATGCCGTAGCGTGTCCACTACAAAGAAGGAGACCGTGATAAACGATGTTTTCTCAAGGCATCGGCCCAGTGCATTATTGGCATACACCAGGAACTGATCCGGTGAGAGGTTGAGCTGGACCAAGCTATGGAACACGCCCTTCATTTGCGACATGTTGAAGGCCGCCGAGGTGCCCTTTCCCGATACGTCGCCAATGATAACGATGAATTTGTGCTCGTTGATTTGGTACAGATCGTAGTAGTCGCCGCCGACCTGATCGGCCGCTTCCGAAAATGCTTCAACGTCGAAGTATTGGTTAGACACCGGTTTTTTGGGAAGTAGGCTGCGCTGCACCCGGCTAGCGATACTCAATTCTTCCTGATAGCGCTCGTTAATCAGTGTTTCGCCCAGCAGCAGGAAGTTCTCTACCGAAATGCAAGCCTGACTGGCGAAGGTGCTCACAATTCCCACCGTTTCTTTGTTAAAACCATCAGAAACCTCTTTCAGTACGACCAGGGTGCCGATGGTGGCGTTTTTAACCACCAGAGGAATCCACAGTACCGAGCGGTAGTCGGTTAGCTGAAGCATACGCATCTTTTTATTGGCAGACGAAGCGCTTTTCTTGCGGAGCAAGCGCGGGGGGGCGGGCAGTGGGTTGATGATCTCAGGCTGCTCATTGCGTTGTTGAAGCTGCTCTTTCATCAGCGCTACTTTGTCTGCATCGATATTTTTAGTGAGCAGCAGAGGCTCGTTCTGGTGAGCTGCTTCCAGCCAACCCGCGTCGGCCGACACCACTTTGGTGGCACTCTCCAGCAGAATTTCGTAAATCTGCTCCACATTGTACCCCGCTTGGTTCGACTGACTTAGTCGTTGAAAATTGATGACTTCCTCCAGTTTTTGTTCAAAGACTGAGGAAGTGGGTAGGTTAAACAGAATAACCAGCAGTGAAAACAGGCTATAGATAAACGTGAAACTTAGCGCGGCAACCAGAAAAGGATTGAATATAAGAAAAGTGGTGTTGCGCGGCAGTCCTTGGTCCAGTGAAGCGTAGAGTTCCAGGGCGTAGTACACCAAGAATACCACCACCGCTACCATAATGGTGATACTCTTCCACTTTTGCCTGAAGTTGAGATAAGCGACCCACTTCAAATTGATTGACAGCACCAGAGCCAACAACAGTAATGTAGCCAGAACAGTAACATAAAGTCCCCCAAACTGCGTAATAGGCAAAAATTCAATCAATACGCTGGCTAGTAGGGCCCCTTCGAACACATTCCAAAGGGTAACCAATCGCGTGGAGCGCTGGTAGAGGGCCAACTGCTTCCATACCATCAGGGTGGAAAGCACGAAGATGGCGAACAAGCCGAAACGAAGGTGGAAAAAGAAACTCAGCAGAAAAATATTCTCTGACCAGCGGTTAGTGGTTACTAGCGTGTAGAACAGTCTAATCGAGAGCGACACGATGGTGACTAGCAGGCCTACGGCAAATACCCGCCACAGCAGATCGACGAAGTTGAACCGTTCGGCGCGTCCGGTAACAGCCCGATAATAGAAGAAGGTAGCCGCGAAGAACAGACTGAGTAGTAGGGTATGTACTTCGTCAGGGATGCCCGTAGTTAGCCCCTTGCGGATGCCAAACAGTTGCACCAAGTCGCTGGCCAACAACGAAAGCCAACTGATGATGCCCAAGGCAAGCGCGAGGCGAACGACGTTTTGGGAGTAACGCATGCGGGTAGGTTAGCGCAAGGGGTATTGGTGAAGAAAGCTACGCCCAAAGCTAACAAAATCACGGACTATAATTAGGTGCTTCGCGGGTGATACTGATGTCATGGGGGTGGCTTTCGCGCACCCCGGCGGGGGTGATTTTTACGAAACGAGCGTTTTGCAGTTCAGGGATGGTGCGAGCACCGCAGTAACCCATGCCCGCCCGCAGGCCTCCTACCAGTTGGTAGAGCACCTCGTTGACCAGCCCTTTATAGGGTACGCGACCCACGATACCCTCCGGTACTAGTTTCTTGACATCGTCTTCGGCATCCTGAAAATACCGGTCTTTCGATCCTTCTTCCATGGCCTCCACCGATCCCATACCGCGGTATGACTTAAACTTACGTCCTTCGAACAAGATCATCTCTCCGGGTGCTTCATCGGCTCCAGCTAGCAGTGAGCCGATCATCACGGTGTGCGCTCCGGCGGCCAAGGCCTTCACCACGTCGCCCGAGAATCGGATGCCGCCGTCAGCAATCACGGGGATGCCCGCGTCGCGGACGGCGCGCGCGGCTTCGTAGACCGCCGACAACTGCGGCACACCCACCCCGGCGATGATGCGGGTGGTGCAGATGCTGCCGGGTCCCACGCCCACTTTAATGGCATCAGCTCCTGCTTTTACCAAGGCGCGGGCGGCCTCGGCGGTAGCAACGTTGCCCACCACCGTTTCCACTTCTGGAAATTGTCGCTTCACCTGCTGGCAGGCTTCTAGCACGCCGCGGGAGTGTCCGTGGGCGGTGTCAATACTGATTATATCCACGCCCGCGTTTTTCAGCAGCCCTACCCGTTCCAGAATGTCGGGAGTGACACCTACCGCTGCACCCACCCGCAGCCGACCAAATTCGTCCTTCGAGGCGTTTGGCCGATCTTTGTTTTTTAGAATGTCTTTGTAGGTGATCAGTCCGCTGAGGCGGCCATTGGTATCAATAATAGGAAGCTTTTCGATCTTGTGTTGTTGCAGGATCTCTTCAGCGGTTTCCAACCCGATACCCGCCTCGGCGGTTACCAGGGGGTGATGCGTCATCACCTCGCGCACCGGCACGCTGTTGCTCTTTAGAAACCTTAAATCGCGGTTAGTTACAATACCCAGCAGCTTGCGGTCGGCGTCTACCACCGGGATACCCCCAATTTTATGCTCTTTCATGATGGACTTGGCATCCGACACCGTTGCGTTCACATCCAGGGTGATGGGGTCGAGGATCATGCCACTCTGCGAGCGTTTCACCTTGCGCACCTGATAAGCCTGCGCTTCAGCCGACATATTCTTGTGAATGATGCCGATGCCGCCGGCCAGGGCCATTGCGATGGCCAGTCCGGATTCAGTTACGGTGTCCATCGCGGCAGAAACCAGGGGAATATTGAGTCGAACGCGGGCAGTAAGGGCGGTGCTGGTGTCGGCGTCGCGGGGAAGAACTTCGGAGTAGTTCGGCACCAACAGCACGTCATCGTAGGTGAGCGCTTCGTAGAGGAACTTGTCGGAGTGGTTCGTCATAGCAAATAAAAGAAGATTATTTGCCGGTCAAAATTACTGACATTCCTCCAGATAATAAAATGCTCGTTGGCTTTTGTTTGGGAACGGGCCAGGATGGCAGTTCGGTTTGTTGTTGTTCCAATGCTGGCCTATCGGTGGGCCGAGGAGCGATTGTTGGAAGACTAATTGCTGAATTTATCTTTGGTTTGCAACAAACGCTTATCGTGAATACGAGGCATCTGAACGTCTTCAAAGAGGTTTCGGTAGTTTTCCATATCTAGCTTTTCTAACTGCTGAATCTGCCGGGCGCACTCATTAAGCATTCCCAACTCTATAAGATCAAATTCATCCTCGGAAGTAAGCACAAAAGAAACTTCTTCCACTCCCGACGAATCACTGCCTTCATCAGATAGATAATTGTAGTGTTTGCTAAATTCGTAACCGTATTCGTTCAGTAAATCCTCGAACTTCTCTTCCACAAATCTGTCGATCGTCACACTAACCGTTTGCATAGAACTTCTGTTAATAACCAAAGGTGAGACGCTAATCTACGGGCTTGCCCACAACATTCGCAATCTAAAAAATGGGTTGACAATACATTGTAAGGTGTGCTACCAATCAAAGGCATTTTGTTGAGTTGCGTTCCTTACCCATGCTTCTTACAACTTTTTTAAGTAAAAGTCAAGTTTACCTACTCCTGTCCAAGAATTTCGCGGGCTCGAATGTAGACTACTCGCGGAAGGTAGTCACCCTGCTGTTTGGCATTTTCCAGAAACTCAGCGATTTTATCCTTACTAGTCATTTGCTCTAAGGCGGCAATAAGTTGTTCTTCTCGTTGGCTTTCAGTGACAGCAGCAAACAACTCATCTTCGTTCGGAAATATCTTCTGAAAGTCGTTTCTCAGGCTATACCGCCGGTTAAAAGTGGCGTAGGTCATAGCGTAGAAAGAAAGGGCATCGATCCAGCCAACTACCACCGGAACCAAGGTCCAGCATAAACCAAGGTACCACCAGGCACGGCGTTGTCCCAAGTAAAATCGATGAACGCCAAGCCCCCCTAGAAACGCCGCCAGCAGGGTAGCCAATGTCTTGTTTTTCATGGTCTGCTCTGTTTCTTGCCGGGTTGTCGTGTAAAACCCGGTCAGTCTGATGAATGTAATAAACCGTAATAATAAGCACTCCGTTTGATATATGCGCTTCCCTCGAATCAAGAAACCAGCCAAATCTACCCTCTAGCATCTTTCCCCTTCGGCAAAATCGTTTCGCTGATAAGTAATTGATGGCGAGGTCTATCACAACGGTGGCAGTCAGATTCAAATCAGATACCTAGCACAGTGGACTCAATATAAGACACAATGGCCAAACGTGCGCAGGAGCACTTCTTGCTCGAGCGTAAGAAAATAGCGGATCGCGCGCTATTCGACACCAATTTTAAACAGACTTCGTAAGTAACGGTGAGGTGCTTATATTCAACTCGCACACTGCGAAGCAACTTGCTTTTTCAGGTTTTTTTGGCACCCTCAGTTTTATTTTTAACTTTTAGACGATCAATACAGAAATCATGAAAAATCAGGCACATCATCCTTCGAAGGGTGATCTCTTGTTGTCGGAGCCTTTTTTGGCCGATACCAACTTCGAGCGGTCGGTGGTGCTCATCTGCGAGCATACTGACGAGGGGGCGCTTGGCTTCGTGTTAAACAAGCCCTCACTACTCACGCTAGCCGATGTGGTGGAAGAAGCGTTAGATTTTGAGCAGCTACTGTACACCGGGGGGCCCGTGCAGCAAGATACGCTGCACTTTGTGCACCGTGCTGCTTCGCTGCGCGAGGGTTCGGATAGCCTGGGAGAGGAACTTTACTGGGGAGGGGACTTCAAGCAACTCCTCAGTTTGATCAACACCCGGCAGCTATCCCCAGAGGATATACGATTCTTCACTGGCTATTCGGGCTGGGCGCCGGGGCAGTTGCCCGCTGAGCTAGACGAAGATGCCTGGATTGTTTATGAACAAGCAACGAGTGAGCAGGTTTTTGATGTACCGCCAGAGCAGTTGTGGCGCGAAGTACTGCGCACTATGGGTGGGAAGTACAAAATGTTTTCAAATTATCCGATCGACCCTCGCCTAAACTAAGCAAAAGGTCGCTACCAGAACAACGCATGTCAGAAGACGAAGAACAAGACCAACCGATACCCACATCTGAATCATCAAAGGCCGCCACTGATGCAGCAGCTACCGAGCGCAAAGCTACTCCGATCGTACCACCCGAAGCGACGCCTCCAGTGCCCGATTCCGAAGCTACAGCGAAGGAGGGCGGGGATGGCCCTACGGTGGGTGCTTCTCCCGTGGATGTTTACGCTACGGGTAAGGTTGAAATAGCCGATGCCTCGGCCGTCAAGCAGGTAGTCGAATCAGAGGAAGTTTCTGTTACCGAAACGACTACCAGCGCGTCAGGCGATCCTGATCCTCAGTCGGTCAATTCAATTCCAGCCGAAAACGCTCCGATTGCTTCGGATAATTCTGTAGCAGGATCGCCTGCCGAAGACGATCCTACAGCAGATGACGCTGTGACAGGTGCCCCCGCGGCAAGTGATGCTAATGATAGCACCGAAGGCCCCTCGTCCGTTGTTGAGACTTCGGAAAAATCCGAGGCCTCGACCAGCAGTGCGGACGAAAAATCCAAGGCTATTCCAGACTACCAAACCTATACTAGGGAAGAGCTTACCGTGGCACTAGAGAACCTGGTGAAGGAAGGCGATGTGCACCGCACTGAGGCTGAGGCGCAGCGAATGCGCCCTCACTTTGACCTGCTGCTGGATACCGAACGCGAGGTGGCCCGGCAGAAATTTATCGCTGACGGTGGTGAAGAGGAAGGTTTCAACTTCCGTCCCGATTTTGTCTACGAGCGGTTTCTGACGGCCTACCGGCAGGTTCGTTCTAAGAAGAAGGCGCTGGCCACGGAGCAGCGCAAGCAGCGGCAGCAAAACCTGGAAGTGAAGCAGGATATCCTGGAGCGCTTGCGGGCCCTGGTCAACAGCGATGAGACTCAGGCGAGCCTGGAGCAACTGCGGGCGTTGCAGCAGGAGTGGCGTTCGTCGGGCCCCGTGCCTCCCGCCGGAAGCCGCAACCTGTGGGCCAACTACCATGCCCTGCTCGACCGCTTTTATGACCAGCGCAGCATTTACTTCGAGCTCAAGGAGCTAGACCGAAAGAAGAACCTGGAGTCCAAGCAGGCGGTGGCTGAACGGGCCGAGGCGCTAGTAGACGAATCCGATCTTCGCAAGGCAGTATCTGAGCTAGACGAACTGCACGAAGAATATAAGCACCTGGGGCCGGTGCCCAAGGAAGAGCAAGAACCGCTATGGCAGCGATTCAAGGCGGCTTCGGATAAAGTTCACGACCGTCGCCGGGAAGAAGTGGAAAAATTTAAAGGCGAGCTAAACGAAAACCTGACCAAGAAGCAGCAGTTGGTGGCCGAGGCCCAGGAGCTGAGCACCTTTAACAGCGACAGCATCAAGGAGTGGAACCAAAAAACTAAGCTGGTGCAGGAGCTCAAGCAGCGCTGGGAAGCCATTGGTAGCATGCCCCGCAAGCAAGCCAAGTCGGTGAACCGGGATTTCTGGTCCCACTTCAAGCAGTTCTTCGCGCAAAAGGGCGAGTTCTTTAAACAACTGGACGCTGAGCGAGGTGAAAACCTGGTAAAGAAAGAAGCTTTGGTGGCCCGCGCCGAAGGCCTAAAGGAAAGCGACGACTGGAAAACCACCTCGCAAGAATTCAAAGAGTTGCAGCAGCAGTGGCGGGCGATTGGTCCGGTGCCCGAGAAAAAACGCGAAGATGTGTACCGACGCTTCAAGGCCGCGGCTGATCAGTTTTTTAACCGTCGCCGCGGAGAAAGTAAAGAACAGGAAGCCGAGCAGGTGCGCAACCAGCAGCAAAAGGAGGCCATCTGCCAGCAGATTGAGGATCTGGCCGAAGCGGATAAGGCCAAGCAGGAAGATTTGCTGGCGCTCACCGACAGTTACGCGGAGATTGGTTTTGTGCCCCGCGACGCCATGCAGCCCTTACAGAAGCGCTTCAACAAGGCCGTGCGCACGGTGATGAAGCGTCTGAAACTCAGCGACCGGCAGAAGCAGCGGGTCGTGGCCGAGGTAGAGCTCAGCAGCCTGAAGGCTAGTCCGGGAGCCGACCGCAAAATCAACAAGCGCGAAAACCAGCTGCGTCGGCAGATCAGCCAGATGGAAGAAGACATCGCGCTGTGGAGCAACAACATCAGCTTCTTCGCCGCTTCTAAGGGAGCGGACAAGTTGAAAGCAGACTTTGAAAAGCGCATCGAGGAAGCCCAGCGGGAGGTGGACGAACTGAAGTCGCAGCTCAGCGCGCTGCAAGATATTCGCTAAAATAGCCGAAAATAGACTTGGCGCATTTCGGGTATTCTGCTATCTTTGTGGCCCTAACGCCTCCTTAGCTCAGTTGGCCAGAGCAGCTGACTTGTAATCAGCAGGCCGTTGGTTCGAATCCGACAGGGGGCTCTTTATTAAAAAGCACTTACGAGAAATTGTGAGTGCTTTTTATTTTTGGGCGCAGTAAACTTCGCTACTCACTTGATTCAGTCATGACGCACGACGAGATACAGTACCACGTGAACCACCACGTGGCCCTGCGCTTTATTCGTAAAGACCACGCCCCGCTGATGGGTGCTTTTCTGCACGAATCGTTCAAGTCAGGAAACCGTGCCAAAGTGCCGGAGATTGAGCTCACCGACCTGTTGCAGGATTTCCTAGGCGCCCTGCACTACGGGCGGGAAGAGAAGGCGTATCCTCTCAGCCCGAAAGACTACCTGACGCAGTGGACCCAAAACGGCTTTCTGCGCAAAGAATACGAGAAGCAAAGCGATATCCCGGTCTACCAACTTACTTCGGGCTGCGAACTGGCCCTGAAGTGGCTGGCCTCGCTGGACAAAAAATCGTTCGTCGGCACCGAAAGCCGCCTGCTGCACATCATCCGCCTGCTGGAAGATATGGTGCAGAAAACGCAAACCGACCCCGCCGAAAAAATTAAACTGCTGGAGAAGCAAAAAGAAGCGCTGGACCGGGAGATCGACGCGTTGAGCCGCGCTGATGGCCCCATCATGGCCGATGAAACGCAAATCAAGGAGCGCTTTTTTGAGTTGGAACGCACCGCCGTTGAGCTGCTGGCCGATTTCCGGGAGGTGGAAGAAAACTTTCACGGACTGGACCAGCGGGCGCGGGAAAAGCAACTTCGGCGCGAGATTGCCCGTGGCCAGGTGGTGGGCGAAGTGCTCGATGCTTACGACGAACTGTGGGCCTCCGATCAGGGGAAAAGCTTCGCGGCCTTCTGGGAGTTGCTGATGAACAACCAGCAGCAGGAGTCGCTCGAACGAGATGCTGCGGCAGGTAAGATCTCTTCCCCACCTGCCCCCGGCGAGCCACGACAGCATCATTAGCCGCTTGAAAATCAACCTTATCGAGGCGGGCGACCAGGTGAACCGCTCGAACCACCGTTTGGTCGGGCAGTTGCGGCGCTTTCTGGACACCCAGGTGCTGATGGAAAACAAGCGCATGATGGAAACCATTCACGAGCTACAGGAGCTGGCCGTGGAGTGCAAAAACGATATCTCCTGGCGCAAGCCTTTCTTTCCCATCAACGGCAAGCCCCGGCTCAACTTCACCATGAACCGGCCTTTGTTCACTCCGCCCGCGCGTCCGGTGATCTCTTCGGAGCCAGTGGAGGAAGGCAGCACCGAGCAGCACGCCGACCGCACCAACCTGTTGTTTGAGCAGGTATATGTCGATCCCCAAGAACTCAAGCGGCGCATCCAAAGGCTGTTGCGCTCCCAGGCGCAGGTCACGCTGCGCGAGGTGACGGAGCACTATCCGATAGAAAAAGGCCTCAAGGAAGTGCTGGTCTACCTCGACATTGCCTCTAAAGACCGCAAGTCGCTGCGCAACGAAGAAATTATTGAAAACATCGCCGTGTCGGATGTCAAATACTCGTTGCAAAAGTTTTACGTACAAGTGCCCCAACTGATCTTTTCCCGCCATGGTTGATTTTGATCTCAACAACGTTCCCCGCTACCACGCCGTGCTGGTGCAATTGCTCAAAGGGCCGCTCTACGTCCACGAGCGGCACTGGGATTTGCTGGTGCAACACCAACGGGAAGTGCAAAAATACTTTGGTCAGATGCCCCTCAAGTTGCACCTGGACGAGGTGGAGGGCTACGCCTTTCTGAAACCGCTCTCGCCCGACGAAGAGGAAGCCTGGCAGGCGGAGTTCGGCGAAGCACCACCCCGGCTCATCAGCCAGCGCAAGCTCAGCTACGGTCAGACGATCATCCTGGTGCTGCTGCGCAAGCGCCTGCTCGAGCACGACGCTACGAGCGGTGACACCCGCCTGATCATCGCCCGCGAGGAGATTCAGGAGATGGTGCAGGTGTTTCTGCCCGACGAGACCAACCAGGCGCGCCTGACCGAAAGCATCGATACGGGTATCAACAAACTACAGGACATTAGCATCCTGCGCGCGCTGCGCAACGACCCGGAACACCTGGAAGTCAACCGGATTCTCAAAGCCAAGGTCACTCCCGCCGAGCTGGAGGAAATGATTACCTTGTTGCGGACTTATAAAAGTGGTAAAGCATGAGTGCCGATACTTCCTATCTTGATTTTGGTTCACCGGAAGAGGCCCGCCGCGGCTACCGGCTGGAAGCCCTGGAAGTGTACAATTGGGGCACCTTTCATCAAAAAATCTGGATGATCGAGCCTTCCCACAAAAATGCGCTGCTCACCGGCGACATCGGGTCGGGCAAGAGCACGCTGGTGGACGCGCTCACCACGCTGCTGGTGCCCCACCACCGCATCGTCTACAACGCCGCCGCCGGAGCGCAGGGCAAGGAGCGCTCGATCCGCTCGTACATCCGCGGCGAATACAAAAGCGTGCGCGAGCTGGGCACCCACGCCAAAGCCGTGGCGCTGCGCGACGAGCGGAAAACCTACTCGGTGCTGCTGGCCCGGTTTTTTAACGAAAGTCTACAGGAGCGGGTCACGCTGGCGCAGGTGTTCTGGCTGGAAGAACAGCAGGAGAAAAAGTTC
This sequence comes from uncultured Cytophagales bacterium, assembly GCA_963761785.1. Taxonomy (GTDB): domain Bacteria; phylum Bacteroidota; class Bacteroidia; order Cytophagales; family Cyclobacteriaceae; genus Tunicatimonas. The sequence continues at coordinate 615,407 of CAVXII010000004.1, read as the reverse complement.
TTCGTTGTCTCGCGCGATCTGCTCACTATTCAGGAACACTTTACCAACTTCGGGACCGACATCGCCCAGCTGCGAACCCAACTGCGGCGGCTGCCCCACACCGAAGTGACCGATGCTTTCAAGGACTACAGCCGACAATTTCGGCAGTACTTTGGGATGAGCAGCGAAAAAACGTTGCAGTTGTTCTACCAGACCGTCTCGATGAAATCGGTGGATAACCTCACCAGCTTTGTGCGCTTGCACATGCTGGACCAAACCGACGCCCAGCACCAGTTGGCCGATTTGCAGAAGAACTTCGAGAACCTCCAGCAAGCCCATGAGACGGTGCTCAAGGCCCGCCGCCAGACCGAGTTGCTCGCGCCGGTGGTGGAAGAAGGCAAAAAGTACGATGCCGCCTCCCGGTCTATTGAGCAACTGGAAAGTGCGCGGCAGGCGCTGCCCAGCTGGGTGTCCGAACAAAAGTACGCCCTGCTGCTCCAAGCCCAGAAAGTAGTGCAAACCGAACTGGCTGACGTAGAAAACGCCATCGTGGAGCGAGCGCGGAAACTGGAGCAACTTGAAGCGCAGGCCGACGACGTGAAAAAAGCCTATTACCAGAGCGGCGGCAACCGCTTGCAGGACATTAAGGATAAAATTGCCGGACACGAACGGGAAAAAGGACGACGGTTTCAGCGGGCCGAGCAGTACCAGGCGCTGGCCCAAACGTTCGACTTTCCCGCTGCCGACACTGCCACCGTCTTTGAGCGCAACCGGCAGGAAGCCGAGCAAATTTTGACCGGTACTCAAGCCGAAAAGCAGCGCCTGCTGGAGAAACGAGACGATCAGGTGGTGCAACGGGAGCAGCTTGCCCAACGAAAACGGGAAGAAGAACAGGAACTACAGTCGCTGCGCGCGCGTCAGAACCAGATTCCGCGTCAGCAGATTGCGCTACGGCGGCAACTGGCTGAGCACCTGGAAGTGCCCATTGAGCAGTTGCCCTTCGTCGGCGAGCTGCTGCAGGTGCGGCCCGAGGAAGCGGATTGGGAAGGGGCCATCGAGCGGTTGTTGCACAGCTTTGCGCTCAGCCTGCTGGTGCCCGAAGAGCTATACGCGCGCGTAAACCGCTACGTTAACCAGACCAACCTGCGCGGCCGATTGGTCTATTATCAAACCGCCGCCGCGTCTGCCCCCTCCCCGACTACGGTAATTGCGGACAGTTCACTGCTGCACAAAATAGACATCAAACCGGATACAACCTTTGAGGACTGGCTGGAGCGGGAGCTCAAGAAGCGCTTTGACTATGCCTGTGCCAACACCATGAGCGAATTCCAATCGCTCTCCTACGCCATCACCCGCGAGGGGCTGGTGAAGCAGGGGCGGGCACGCCACGAAAAAGACGACCGCCGTGCCCTGAACGACCGCCGATCCTACGTGCTGGGCTGGTCTAACACGGCTAAACTTCGTGCCGTGCGGCAGGAGATTGAACAACTGGATCGCCAGTTTCGCTCCGTAGAAAAAGCCATCGCCGAACTCAACCGGCAACGCGAGGCCGTAGACCAGCGGGCCGCCGGGGCGCGCGATCTGGGGCAGTTTCGTCAGTTTGAAGAAATTAACTGGCAGGAAATCGCCCGGATCATCCAGACATTACAGACCGAAATGAACACCTTGGCGCAAGCTTCCGACACCTTGCGCCAACTCAAAGACACAATAGACCGTCTGGCCGATGAGATCCGAGCGGGCCGAAAGCAGAAAGAAGAAAGCTTGGCCCGCCGGGGCGCTTTGCAGAACAAACGCGACGCCTACGCCGCTGATCTGGAGCAAACCGTCCGCTTGCGCGAACTCGTGACTCCCGAAGAACGGCGCACCCACTTTCCGGTCCTGGAAAAGCTCGCCGGCACCCGCCCGTTCCGACTGGAAAGTGCCGAAAGCTACCGGCAGGAGGCGCTTGATAAGATTAATAGGCGACTGGAGAAAAAGAACTCCGAAAAGCGGGGCTCCTCGCAGCGTCTGGTGGGGCTGATCAGCGCCTTTACGCGGGCCTTCCCTTCCAAGTCGGTGGAGCTGGGAGCTTCTCCGGACTATCTGCCCGACTTGCGGGATTTGTACAAAAAGCTGGTCAAGGACGACCTGCCCAAGTTCGAGACGCGCTTCCGGGACCTGCTGCGCAAAGGCACGATCAACGACGTATTGCTCTTCAAGAACAAACTGGAGGCGGCCAGCAACGGGATTGTGGACAAGATTGCCTTGATCAACCAGTCGCTGCGCGAGATTGAGTACAGTCCGGGCACCTACATCCGCCTGGTGCCCGACCAGGAAACCGATGCTGAGATTCGCAACTTTCAGACCGACCTGAAAAACTGCCTGAAGGACACGCTGGGGCAGGAAGATTATTACAACGAAGAAAAGTACCTACAGGTGAAAAAGCTGCTGGACCGCTTCAACAGTGAAGAAAGCGCCGAGAAGCGCTGGAAGGAGAAGGTGACCGACGTGCGCAACTGGTACTCCTTTGGGGCCTCTGAGAGAAACCGCGAAATCGAAGAAGAAACCAACTACTACAGCGACAGCGGTGGAAAATCGGGCGGCCAGAAAGAAAAACTGGCCTACACGGTGCTCGCCTCCGCGCTGGCCTACCAATACGGCATCCACGACGAGCAAAAGAACCGCCGCTCGTTCCGCTTCGTGGTGATCAACGAGGCCTTCGGAAGGGGATCGGACGAAAGCACGCGCTTCGGTCTGGAACTGTTCAAGAAGATGAACCTGCAACTGCTGATCGTTACCCCACTGCAAAAGATCAACATCATTGAGCACTACATCGAGTTCGTCCACTTCATCAGCAATCCGCAGGGCAACCAGAGCGAAATCACCAATCTGACCAAGAAAGAGTACCTGGAGAAAAAAACGGCCTACTTACAGGAAGACTAACTGCTCGGCATCGGATGGCTATCTGCGGTGTGAAAGTGCCATCCGATAACGAGAAAATAGTGAGTCAGCGAAAAGGAACAACGCGCTTTAAAGAGGGAACAGCGTCCGCCGAGCACATGAGCCACCGAACTAAAAGCTCTGCGCTAGGTTTGATTAAGTTTGGTTTTTGAGCAAAAATTCTTTCACGATGCCTGCCTTTATTAGTCCAGCGGATATTAAGAAGCAAGCAGGACGGTGGTACCCGGATTTCTTAGCGGCTACGCTGCGAGGGGAAGATTTCTTTCCGCGGGACATTCGGTTTCCGAAGGTGAAACCGGCGGCGCTGGCGAAGCATTTCGGGGAAGTGCACGCTTCGCTGCTGCAACTGCGGGCCAAGAGCAAGGAAACCGTAGGTAAAGGCTACACGGTGGGGTGGGAGGAAGTGAACAACCGCACCATTGGCCGTAACCAGTTTCCCGTCCGCATCTTCGTAGCTCATCAGCAGGATTACCTCAGTTTGCTGTCGGCCGAGCGCCGAGATCACTTTCAGCAGTTTGAGGCGGCCGTGACGCTGGTCCGGCAGGAGTTTCCGCCGCTGGAAGGTTGGATGGCGGGCAATGAGAAGAAACTGGGCGACTACGGACCGGCGTGGGCCGATTTGTTGCGGGTGTGCGACTGGTTTTTGCATCACCATGCGGCTGATCGCTACTTCATCCGGGAGCTGCCCGTCCGGGTGCACACCAAATTTGTGGAACAGCACAAGGCTATTCTCAGTGAATTGCTTACCTACATATTGCCGCCGCATCAGGTCAGAAATGCGTTCGTTGGAAATCGGGAACACAACTTTGAGAAGCGCTTCGGCCTGAAGTACGATGAAACGCTGGTTCGCTTTCGCCTGCTAGACCGGGATTTGCTGCCGGGCGTGAATGATTTGTCCATCCGCCACTCGGTCTTTACACAAACGCCGTTACCGGAAGCCCAGGGCATCATCACGGAGAACAAGATGAACTTCCTAACGCTTCCCGCTCGAGCAGACACGTTTGCGCTCTTCGGCGGGGGTTTCAACATCCACTTGCTCCGGCACGCCAAATGGCTGAACCACAAACATCTTTACTACTGGGGCGACCTGGACGCCCATGGTTTTATAATTCTGGCCCAACTCCGGCAATTGTTTGCGCACGTGGAGAGTCTGATGATGGACCGGGCCACCTTTGACGCTTTCTACGCTGATGATCATGGCCCGCCTGTTGCCAACGTGAGTACTAACGGCCTTCGGGAGGATGAAAAAGAGCTATTTCTTCACCTGAAAGAAAATAACCTTCGTCTGGAGCAGGAAAAAATTCCTCATCACTTCGTTGTAGCGCAACTAGACCGAATTTCTTAAAACAGAAACTAACCCCCGAAACCCATATGATCCTGGATCGCGCAGCGACGGATGGGTTTTCCTGGTAACTTCGCGCGGATGAAGTTGCTAACTTTCGTAAGTTTTTACTACTTTTAATCAACCACAAAACGCATCGTCATGAAAGAAACCACGTTTGAATCCCGGGCCAAAGAAGCTTTTGGCGACTTGTACGGTAAAGTAAAAGAGATTGAGGATAAGGCCAAGCAACTGCGCGCCGAGCTTGATCGCAAACTTGAGGAGCAGGTAGGCGACCTGAAAGAAAAGAATACCAAAGCCTACGGCACCTTCGAGGACGTTAAAAATTCTAGTTCCGCCGCTTTCCACGATATCCGGCAGGGTGTGGAAAAAGCCTCTTCCGCGCTCAGCGAAGCTATTAAAAAGGCATCGTATCACTTCAAGTAGCTCAATCGTCGGAATGCTCCGTGTCCTGCACCAAAACCTGACTGCCCTTGTCCGCCCCGCCGTCTGATTTAGTTGCCACTGCTGAGCAGGGAGCACCCGTGATTCACCTTTCTGATTCGCCATCTCAGCGCATTCCCGCTAATCTGGAACGCCTGACACACAGCCACATTCTGTCAGTATTGCGGGGAGCCATTGACGAGCAACGCGGCTTAGTACGGGCAATAGATGAGCTGGTCAAAGAAAAATATCAGCCGTTAGACCAGGCACGGCAGTCTAAAGACCAAACGACCTTCTTCAAGGCATATACTGAGTACAATCAGGCGGTTTATGCCCTTATTGAACATCGCTACGAGAATAACGTCGGCCGCTTGTTCGATGAGGTATTCGCCGACTACGCAGCGGAGGCCAATCAATTCATTCAGGCGCTACCCCTGCTGCACGCGGTTGTCCAGCAAGAAGAACGTTTTGTGGCACTACCTGGCGAGAAACCTGCCTTGCGCGCGCTAAAACTAGTGAAACGTTACCACCGGACCCTCACCAGGGGGCCATGGTGGGTGAAAAATCTGTTCCGAAGATTGCTTCGTAAGGACCTTCAGCCAGTCCCAGCGCGTATTTATCGCATTCCTCTGCGTCACCTTACGCAGTATTGGTACCGTGAAGATTGGATCGCGCAATTACTGCCAGTGGTTGAAGCCATCTACCAGCGAACGGCAGCTAATACCCAGCGCTTGTGGCAGTTCGAGGACCAAGTATATACCCGTTTGTATACCCACTTAATGGAGAACTACGCGGAACAAGACGACTGGCTCACGCAGCTACCGGAGCTGCCGCAGGAGGAATACGAGTCCACAATCACCGAACTACTACAAGACCTGGATGAACTGGAGCGAATGGTAGTTTCTGAAGTGGAAAATCAGTTGGCTGCTACCCACGCACGATTTGCGCACGCCTACGCACGTGCGGGCACGGTTGAATTGTCAGCACGTCGGTATGGCCCACGGGTCTTACGCCGCCGAAGAAAGCAAGTTGATCGTAAGTTTCAGGTAAGTACCCAAGGATGGCGCAACACGTTGTATGCACTGTACGAAGACTGGCGTATCGATCAAGGAATTAACCTATTGTGCACGACGTTATTTAACGAGCACACGGGCTTGAGGACTACCTTGCACGAGAAGATTGAAGGGGCTACTGTGCCTCAGGTAGAACGTATGGTAGTGCACATTCATGAAGTAGAGGAGGTTATTCGCCAACAATCCGATGACCAGTTGCAGCGAACCTTGCAACAACAGCAAGAAGCTGTCGATATGCAACTCATCCGATCAATTATTCCCTCTACAGTGGCGGTACTCTACCGTCAATCACTACCCGCTGCGGTCTTAGAAGTATACAAACGTATTCAGGAAGCCGTAGACACGGTAGCTGATCGGCGCGCCCTGGTCGAAACTAATGAGTATGACCGCCCACTTCGTGCGGCAGATATCAACTACGTATCACCCCGCCAAATTGTAAGCTTTGAGTCTTTACCAAAGCTACGTGCTGCCATTGAGGAAACCAAGGACAATACCGGCCAGCACGTACTACAAATTCAGAAGATGATCACCGAAATTGGTCAGGTATCGTATTTTAACCTGGACTCAGCGCTTTCGCTCTACGAAAGCGAGGAGAAAGACGCGGCCAAGGCTAGGTCTATCGCCGAAGAGGGATTACAACGCGCTATTAAAAGCGCCGAAAGTGCGCAAGAGCAGGTACGGACTGTGGGCAGAGATGTTGATGCGGCGGCGTGGCAGGCCATTAAGCAGTTCAATAACAATCTGGTGGCTCTGAAGAGTAACGACTACGCTCTGGAAATCAAGTTACGGATTGCTAAGGCCAAGGCAATAGATCGTACACAAGCCCTTAAGCAACAGTCATTAGACTATCTGAAACACGGCATTCCTGACGCAGCGCGTTACGTGCAGCGGCAGTATGCTACCCTATCCGAAACGGCCAGTGTCTACCGGCAGCGCTTCGGCCTAGCGCCCGCCGCCGCCACGGTGACCACCGAAGTGTCTGACTTCCTGAACGATACCGAAGTGGCCGTTGATCGGTTGCCCTACGTGTATCAACGGCTGTATGGTAACCGCCCACTGGAAGATGCCGTGTTCTATGAAGAGCGCACTTCCGAAATGGCCTTACTGCAGAAGGCTTACCACAACTGGGGGAGACAGCGATACGCTAGCACCATACTGATAGGTGAAAAAGGAACCGGGGCTACTACATTAATCAACTTTTTTCTAAAGAGACTGCCCTCGGTAGAGCTTGAGCGTTACGAACTTATCCGGGTTGACGCCGCCCAAGGTTCTTATACCGAGGCCAACTTGCTCAGTTGTTTAAGTGCGTTTATCCCTAATGTTACCTTTGCTCACCTCAACGAGGCGGTCGACTACTTTACTAGCTCCCCGCGGAAGCATATAGTTATATGGGAAGATATTCAGCACTTCTATCTGCGTAAAGTAGGTGGTTTTCAGGCACTTAAATCGCTCTTCGAACTCATCTCGCGCACCCATAAGCAAGTTTATTGGCTATGTGCTTGCACCTGCTACGCCTGGGATTTTCTTGACAAGACTACCCGTATTTCCGATTACTTTGAGTACATTATTCCGCTAGAAGAGATTAGCCCTCAGCAATTACAAGAGGCTATTCTGAAGCGACACCGGGTGAGTGGCTACCATATTCAGTACGTTGGAGCAGTGGCCAACCGATCGCGTAAGAAGTTTCAAAAGATGACCACTGAGCAGAAGCAGCAGTATCTTGAAAAAAACTATTTTGAGGATCTGAATGACTTAACGGCTGGAAACTATAGCGTAGCTCAGTTGTACTGGTTGCGTTCTACGCAGCAGGTGCTCAATGATACTATCACCATCGGATCGCTAGACGCAGTAGATTTCTCCTTTACCAAAGCTATCCCTTTGTCCCAAATGCTCATTTTGCACGCGTTGTTGTTGCATGACGGTTTGAGCGAAGCGCGCTTTCAAGAGGTGAACGAACACCAAACTACCAAGAATACCGCCGTAACCCAGCTAGGACTCCGCCAACTGCGCGATGATGGACTGGTGACACTGAAAGATGACATCTATACGATCAATCCCTTGCTATACCGGCATATTGTACAACTGCTGCGCAGTAAAAATTTCCTGCACTAATGATGACTAAATGCGTGGGTTTTTTGCTGGCTGGTATGCTACTGTTCGATTGTGCCTTGGCGCAGAACGACTCGTCAGTTGTTAGCTCAGCGATTCCCGTCGATTCAAGTAGTAATGTCTCTCCGGGAAGTGTTCGTATTAGCGCCCAAACGTTGATTATTCAAGTAGATAGCTTGGTGCGACCGCCTGCTCCGAGTAGTGTAACGGTTGATTCAGTAGCCCGAAAGGTGGTCAGCATTACTACTCCCCCAGCGGTAAAAGATGTTTCTATCTACAAGATTGTATGGAGTGTACTAATCTTTGGCCTGGGCTACTTTATTATTCGGTTCCTCACCCAACTGGTGGAGTTAATCGGCGAAAGAAGCACCAATTACCGGATCATGATCAAGGGATTTGTACCGGTGGTGCGAATTATCGGATGGATTGTAGTCATCTTCGTTATCATTGCCGGGGTATTACAGCCGCGCATTGAGGCCGTACTGGCTCTTACCGCCTCAGTAGGGGTAGCAGTAGGCTTTGCTTCACAAGATATTTTGAAGAACATCTTCGGCGGAGTAATTATTCTGCTGGATGCGCCTTTTAAGGTGGGAGACAAGATTGAAATTGGATCGCACTACGGGGAGGTGGTAGAAATTGGCTTGCGATCCACGCGAATTGTTACTCCTGACGACTCTCTTGTATCAATTCCAAATGGGGAGTTAATGAACCAGTCGGTATCGAACAGTAATGCAGGAGAGCTAAATTGCCAAGTGGTGGCCGAAATATATCTTCCTTTGGATATAGATACCGAAAGGGTCCGCAGCATTGCCCAGGAAGCTGCGCAAACCTCGCGCTATATCTTTTTGAATAAACCGATTGCGGTACTCTTTTTTAACGAAGTAAAAGAACGTCGTCCCTATTACAAAATGCGACTGAAGGCCTACGTAATGGACATCCGCTATGAATTCATTTTCAAGAGCGAACTCACCGAGATTGTCATTCGCGAACTGCTACACGAGCAAATCATATCTACTGATGATTACGCATAAAAAAGCCCGGTGCATTCGGGGCACCAGGCTCTGTTTTTGAAGATAAGATGACGACTAGATTTCAGCGTCGATTTCCTCCATTGTTTCGTTGATATCTGCTTTCACATCCATCCAGTTATCCTCGGTAGAGTTCTCTAACTGATCTAAATCGCCTTGCAGCATATCAACTTTTTCTTGATACTCATTCTTAGCCTCGCCGGTTGCAGTGGCCATTTCGTTCTGAAGTTCGTTGATCTTGCTCTGTAATTTAAGCTGAAATTCTTCTTTTTCTGTCTCGAAGTTAGCAGCCAAATCATCAGCGGTGTTCTCCATATCATCGCCTACTTCTTCTAGTCCCTGCTCAATATCGTCACCGGCTTGGTCAGCTTCATTCTGAGCCTGGGGTGAACAATTAGTCAGCGCCACGATGCTGAAGCATCCGGCAACAATAGCTACTAGGTATTTTTTCAAATTGGGGGTTTTCATAATCTAAAATTTAGTTGATAAAAAATTAACGTTTGATTTAATTAATTGTCGTGTATTCCGTTGGAATGCTGAATCGTCATTTCGGACAGTTTCTCCCCGCCCTTGATTCCAAAATCGAGTGTCCGAATCGGGAACGGAATAGTTATATCATGCTCATCGAATGTTTTCTTAATAGTCATTATTCCATCGCTTTGTGCCAGTAAGAACTCGGCTTGTCCGGCTGATTTCGCCCAGTACCGCACCGTAAAATTGATAGAGCTATCACCGAATTCGTTATAAAATAGAGTGACCTCACGGCGAGAATCAATGCTTTTTAAGTTTTCAATGGCTTCAATAGTAAGCTTTTTCACCTTCTCGAGATCGTCGCCGTACGAGACACCTACTGTCAGGTCTACTCTACGATCATGGGTATTTGTATAGTTTTCAACAACCTCCTGAAAAAGGTTTTTGTTTGGTATAAGCACTTCTATTCCTTGAAAGGTACGAACTGTGGTAGTGCGTAGGTTAATATTAGTAACAGTTCCAAAATCATCACCCGATTTGATAATATCGCCTACGCGAAAAGGTTGACCGACCGCAATAAGTACCCCTGAGATGAAATTGGCCGCGATATCCTGAAAGGCAAAGCCTAAAGCTAGCCCAACAATACCTACTCCTGCTAATAATGAGGTTACGGCACCGTCAAGACCAACAATAGTTAGCGCTACAAAGAAGCCAATAGTTAAAACAGTAGCGTAGATGACGGTAACAAGAAGGTTGTTAACCGCACGGTTCTGAGAAATTCTGTGCAGAACCTTTCCCGCTAAATTTTCGAACTATTTTGGCAATTACTACGAATAAAACAGTAACAACAACTGCAATCACCAAATTGGGCAACAGCACGATCAGTTGCTTTAACCACGTCTCAACCTTATCAGTGATCAATGTTACTGCATCAGCAATTTTTATGTCCAAAGGAGCCTTAGTTTTTCAGAGATGTTATTGAAAAGAATAGTCAGTTGCTAAAAGAATGAGTTTTTCTTCTTTTTGGCTTTCTTAAGTGACTGCTTGCTCTGCTTAGAATAATCATCAACAGCCTCGCTGATAGTATTTAAGAAAGTATCGATGCTACGATTCAGCGAGCCTTCAAAATCCTCCTTAAAATTGTTTCCCTCTTCAGCGAGCTTCTTGCGGGTTTTGTCACCACTTTCGGGAGCCATCAATATGCCTGCCACCACTCCGGCAGCTGCACCTACTATAATTCCTGGTAATAACTTCATAATGCGTGTTAGTTAAAAATTAGTTACAGTATTAAATGTGAAAATCTTATGCCAACCTGGCAACACGTTCTGAATGGTGATGTTAATACAACATAAGTGCTTGTAGGTCAAATCTTTACACCTAACAGAAGTTATACTATTGGCAATTGTTTATATAACTCACATTTTGACAAAAAGTTATTGCGCAATTTTTTCCCCAACGTGAGGAACTAAGTCAAAGCTATAATTTCTATGTCTATCGTCTATACTAGAGCTGAACATAATGGATGATTCTGAGTTCATACAAGGGCATACGCACATCTTGTAGCGTGTTTTTTTAACTAAATAACTTTATTATGTCTATTTTGAGTATTGTTCTCGCTATTTTTCTTCCTCCTCTAGCTGTTGGACTACAGAAGGGAATAACTGGTTCTTTTTGGCTCAATGTTTTACTAACAATTGTTGGCTGGGTGCCCGGAGTCATTCACGCTTTCTATACGCTTAGTAAGTAGTTGTCCCTTTCATTTTTTACTAACTAAACAATATAACTGTGAATACTACAACTAATAAAAACAAAGACGAGACTATCGAGAAACTAGCCCGCTTCGGCATGGGTGCCAAGGGTATTGTATTTATTATTCTGGGAGTTCTGACAGCAATGGCGGCATTCAATGAAGGTGGTCAGAAAGCCGGACAAAGTGATGCGCTTAAGTTTATTTACAACCAGCCGTTCGGACAAGTACTACTGGCTCTTCTAACGGTAGGTCTGCTGGGCTACGTGGTTTGGCGTTTTGTGCAGGCGTTTCGCGACCCTGAAAACGAAGGAGACGACAAAAAGGGCGTGGCCAAACGCATCGGATACGGCACGAGTGGTGTGCTCTACGGTTTTTTGGCCTACGAAGCGATCAAGATGCTCATCCAAAGTGGCACTTCGGGCGGCGGCGGCGGAAATAAGCAAGTCGTAAGCTTACTACTGGAGCAACCTTTTGGTCAGATACTGGTTGGAATTGTTGCGGTTGCTTTGTTTGTGAAGGGGGCGCTCGAAATACGTAAGGCAGTTACCGAAAAATTTATGGAAAATATTAACGCTGGGCAGTTGGAGCATAAAGTTAGAGAAACGATCAAGAACGTTGGAAAAGTCGGACTCATTGCGCGCGGAATTGTGGTAGGGATTATTGGTTATTTATTCTTGCGAGCTGCTATCGAATCTAACGCCAGTAAGGCAGGGGGCACCGAGGGTGCATTTAGTTTTATCCAGAGTTCTTCCTACGGTTCTATTTTGCTTGGAATCATTGCTATTGGGCTGGCTTGCTACGGAGTGTACATGCTGGTGAAAGCCCGTTATAAAGCGTTGCCCGCGAATATGTAAAACAACTAATTAACGATATCTACTATGGATTTTGACTCAGTAACTGATAAAATATCAGACTATCTAGATGATGAGGATGGCATGAATGGCTTACTCGTCAGTGGCATAGCCGCCGGAAGTGCCTTTTTGGTGCGAAGAGCGCTGGGCTACGGGTGGAAGAAGGCTATGAAAACCGACCCGCCGAAAAACCCTGCCGACCGTGATGTCTCACTAAAAGAAGCCCTGGCTTGGACTTTGCTCAGCGGCGTGATTGCCGCGTTAGTACGCTTATTTGTTAGACGAAACGTAGTGGTGGGTGCGCGGAAAGCGTAGCCATTTGTGATGATTGATCGCTTGGAAATATGTACTTTTTAGTGTAAAAGATTTTTTGCTATGATACAGAAAGGATCTACTGTTCATTGGAAGTGGGGTAACGGTAACGCAAAGGGCAAGGTCAAAGAAACTTATTTAGAAGAAGTGACCAAAACCATTAAGGGCAATAAGGTTACGCGCCACGGCGAGTCGGGCAATAAAGCGCTACTCATCGAGCAAGAAGATGGCGGTGAAGTGCTCAAACTGGAGAGTGAAGTTGAAAAAGTGTAGTGAATGGCAGTTCCTTTGATTGGCAATTTACCAGCAACCTTAACTTACACCAGCGATCACGAACCGGGATTCACGCGTGTGCGTCGTGGTAGAGGTTTTAGCTATCGTACCGAGCAAGGCGAACGCTTGATTAAAGCCGCTGACTTGGAACGGGCGAAGGCGCTGGGTATTCCTCCGGCCTGGAAGGAAGTCTGGATTGCTCAGAATCCCAACGGACATCTACAGTGTACGGGTATCGATCCTAAAGGCCGCAAACAGTACATTTACCATGCCGACTGGAATGCCTACCGCAGCGAAGCGAAATTTCGTAAACTGGCTGAATTCGGGCGTGCCCTTCCTGGTATTCGTCGAGTCACCGAGCAGCACTTGAAAGGCCAGGATTGGTCGCGCCCGAAGGTGCTCGCCTTGGTTATTCGAATTTTGGATGCGTGTCATATTCGTATTGGTAACGAGTACTATCGACAACAGAACGAAACCTACGGACTCACCACCCTCCGGCGCAAGCATGTCGAGTTTGACAAAGGAGTTGCTCGGTTAGAATATAAGGCCAAGAGTGGCAAGTACCGTAGGATAAGCATCAAGAACAACCAATTGGCCAAACTGGTAAAGCAAAGCTCAGAACTGCGGGGTTACGAACTGTTCAAGTATCAAGGGGAAGACAAGAAGTTTCATCACATCAACTCGCACGACGTAAACGAATACCTGCGTGATATTTCTAAAGAAGAGTTTAGCTGCAAGGACTTCCGCACTTGGGGAGGAACTACACTAGCGGTTGAAAAGTATCCGGAGGCTCAGCAAATGGTATCAGAAAACCTTCGCCTCAAACTGGAGACTACCTTAATAAAACTTGTTGCCAAAGAATTGGGTAATACCATTGCTATCTGCCGCGAATACTACATTCATCCTCGCGTGCTGGAAGTGGTTCTAGAGGGAAAAACAGATCAATACCGCCTGCAAAAGCCCCCACAAATATCGCCTAAAGACCGTAAGTTGTTGCACGACAGCGAACAAGTGGTTTTGAATATCATCGGAGAGTAGTTTTCGCTGGAATCAGACAGAATTCATACTTTAAACAGCCAAAGCTTTAATCCCTCGCTATCCGATTACTCTATTGGTATCCCACCACTACCATCTCTTCCATTTCGCTCTTTTTCTTCGCAACCGATTCTCTATCGTCTTCAGTGTTCTCACGAAGTGAAGCAGGTGCATCCAGTCGATCTAGTTTAAACATAATGGGTAATACCATTCGCACGTTGACGGCTTGGCCATTGGTGTTTCCCGGAACCCACTCCGGAGCTTCCTGTATCACCCGTAGGGCTTCCTCATCGCAACCGCCCCCAATTCCTTTAAGCACCTTGGAGTCAGTGAGTTGTCCGTATTCATCTACCACGAATTGAACGAACACTTTCCCCTCAGTACCCGCCCGTCGCGCCGCTTGTGGATATCGTATATTGTCGCCAATTTGCTTGTAATATGCACTCATTCCCCCCTTTGGTTCGGGCCGGTTTTCAACTACGGTATACACTCCGTCAGCATCAGGCAGACTTTGTAACTGTTCTCTCAATTCCTTCTGGCGAGCGATTAGTGAGTTTGCAAGCTGAGCAGTACTACTAGAAGCTTCTTCTTCCCACAGACCAATAGTAAGCGTTTCTTCATTTATTGGAATTCCTTGTTTCTCAAGACTCTGCATCCTATTATTGAGTGCTGTTGGATAATCACCGAAGGTACGCGCTTGTAGATCTCTAATTTGATTATCTACAGTCTCTAATTGTGCTATCACATCACCATAAGATTGAGCCACCGCCTCGCGGGTAACTTCTTCTTCGTCGGGCTGGCAGGCGAAGGCGAAAAATAAGGAAGCGAACACCGGTACGATTAGCACGTAGCGGTACCAGGGAGTTTTTTGAGAATTTGCGTAAATCATGTGAATTCGGTTTAAGATGAGAGATGGATAAAAGAAACGGTTAACCAGCAGCACGTTGCGGCTGCTGAGGGTATGCTTGCTGAGCAGTCGGGCGTACGATCGCTGCGCTGCCGGGACCTGTCGGAGCACCCCAGCGTCGGCGGCAAATTCATGGGTTTGGATGAGCGCTCGCTCGTAGAGATACACCAATGGGTGAAACCAAGCTAAGACTTTCAACAGCGCAAGATACATCGTATCATAGCTGTGGCCCTGCCGTATGTGCGTATCCTCGTGCAGCATCATCTGCCGGGTTTCTTCTACGCTCAGCGACTGGGTATTGTCCCAAAACAAGTAGCGAAAAAACGATGCGGTCGGAAAGCGCCCGTTGGTATACAAAAGCCGGTAGCGCCGGTGCGGAACCATCTGTTCGGAGCTGCTTCGCACGATTTTGTGCAGGCGGTAGCACTGCCCGGCAAAGCGGGTTAGCACAATGAGCACACCCAGTCCGTAAATCATTTCCCACCACGGTAGTCCAGTGCTCAGCGATTCGGTCGCTTCGCCCTCGACCGCAGGAAGTAGCAAGTAGGCCACCGAACCCTCACCCACCGGACTTCCTCCGCCCCAGCCAAAGGGCACTTCCAGCAGGGGCAGTATCCAGCCCAGTGCCGAAGTCGCCAGCAGATACACTCGGTTGTAATGAAAGGTCGGTTGCCGGTGCAGCACCGCTAGGTAGAACAGATAGAAAACTCCCAGGCAGACGCTGGCTTCGAGCAGGTACAGGGTGAAGGCGTTCATGAGGTAGGGGATTAAGAAGAAGATTTTTTAAGCTGACTTATGTCAAAAGTCATTCGTACTGTGCTGACCACCGGTCGACCGTCACGGTGCGCATCCTGCCACCAAACTTTAGCGTTGTTGATGGCTTTGATAAACTCTCCGTCGGCCTGGTAGGCGGCGTGCGTATCGTGGTGCGTACTCAAACCATGAATTAGGTTGGGCGAACGGGCACGTCCGCCCCATACCTCAAAAGTTACTTCCACCGTGCCCGTATCGTACAGGATAAAGGCTTCAGCCGATTGCACCTCGTGCTCAATAGCCTCGCGGAAGTAGTTCATGCCCCGCATAGGAACCGCCGGTTGGTCTACCTCCGACGATGAATAAACCGTAGGGTCCGCCGGAACACGAATTTCGTAGCGCCTCTTCAGCGTGGTATCTTCCACAATCGCCACCCGTAGCTGGGTGAAATCGGCTTCCTCTTGGGGAAGAATGTAGTGAATGTTTCTTTGAAAATAAGACCAGCGGTTTTCCTGGCGTGACTGGTTTTGCCAGTTGCTAGTATCCCACGCATGATACTCTCCCCACTTTCGAGCCTGCGGATTGTACAACTGCTCATCTATAAAGCGCAGCGCCTCTTCGTCGACCACCGGGCGCTCGGCGATGACTGCCAAACCTGCGTCTTCTAGATAAAAATGCCGGTTGATATCGTCCACGGTGAAATAGTAGTAAAAATTAAAGTGCCGGTCAGTATGCGCGTAAGCTAAGTGCTTCATGGTATCTTTTAGCGATCGGGGCAGCCAGTCATAGTGCGCAAAACCAGTGGTCGGGTAAGCAGTTTCTGGCAAAGAAGCAGCAGTACTGACCTTTTCCTTACTTTCACAACCCCCCAAACCCACCAGCATAAACAACAGCGCTATGTAACCTATCCTCCTCATCCTTCACCGTCTTTATCCATACCATCTGTGTGACCTAAATCGTCTTCCACATGCCGCATCAAGCGCTCAAAGTCGTGAATATCCATGTCGTTTTCCTTGGCAAAAAACGAAACTAGCCGCGAAAACGACCCTCCGAAATAGTTGCCGATAAAGCTCTTTAGGAAGAAGTGACTGTAATCCTTCTTGGCCACCAGCGGGTAATACTCGTGGGTTTTGCCGTAGGCCTGATAGGCTACAAAGCCCTTTTTCTCTAAGATACGTACGATGGTCGAAACCGTGTTGTAGGCGGGCTTGGGATCAGGCATTTTGGCCAGTATGTCCTTCACAAATCCGCGTTTGATCTGCCACAGAATTTGCATCACCTGTTCTTCGGCCTTGGTAAGTTCTTTCATTGAAGTCTAAAGGTTATGGGCACCACCATGCGCACCCGCACGGCTCGGCCCCGTTGCTTGCCGGGGTTCCACCGGGGTGAGTTTCTGATAACGCGTAGGGCCTCTTCGTCGCAGCCCGCTCCGATGCCCTTGGCCACCCGAAGCTGACTCAGCGAGCCGTCTTTGTCCACCACAAACTCGACGAATACTTTTCCCGACACCCCACGCCGTATCGCTTGCTTCGGGTACTCCACCGTCTGGCCCAGATAGCGATAAAATTCATCAATTCCTCCGGGAAATGAGGGTTGTGTTTCAACAAAAATGACTATTTCATCCGCGGCTTCTTCCGGTGGTTCGGCACTTGCCAGATAATTTTTTAAGTCTTCATCCGTAATCTGTACGTCGATAATGATATCAACGTCTATATCTACTTCTTCATCGTCGGGCACCGGTACAATCACGGGCTGCACCCGCTTGGGTTTGGGTGGTTCGTGTATGGTAGCCGGAATGGGTGGCAAGATCGTTTCGGAGAATTCGGTGGTCGGCAGCGTGACGATTGGTTTCACCCGGGTGCGCCACTCAAAGGCGACCGTCACCAGCGACAGACTGAGGATAAGGCCAATGACTAAATGAAAATTTCGTTTGCGGTCCAGATCAAATGAAGGGTTCTTCTTAGGTTCCATAGATGCGTTGTTTGGTGATGAACCCAATGTATAACTATTTTATTAGTTTAACAACTATTTTATTAGTTATATCACCTAAAAAGAAGAGCCGACTTGCAAAGAACCGGCTCTCTTAGTTATTTAGCTAGGTTTTTAAGCGTTTTTCAGCTTCGTTCCTTTGATAATTCTCATCGTCTCCAGTGCTTTGATCAGCGGATAGGTGGGATCAATCTCAAACCAGCGGGCCGCAAAATCCTGTCGCTTGGGCAGTTTGTGGTGGTTGTTCTGAAACAGTTCGCCCAACATCAGAAAGTCAAACGCCAGTGTGTTGCGTGATTTATCATTATTGTCAAAGTTAGAATAACCGTACTTGTGTCCGCACCAGTTCACGATAGCTCCGTGAATAGGGCCCATCAGGTAGTGCAGGGGCAAGAGTCCGTACATCCACCAGTGGGTGCCGGGCAGTTCAGCGATAGAAATCGCCCAGATGTAAAATAAGGTATAGAGCGTTCCCCAACCAATTCGAGACAGTTTGCTGTCGCCAATTTTATCAATGAGCGGCCAGTCGGGCACATCTTTGGTGAAACGGGGCTCAACGTCAGTTTTGTGCTCGAGCACGCCGTTGTAGATATTCTTGGTTTCCCACATCATCGTGAACAAGTTCTCGGTATGGTGCGGCGAGTGCGGATCATCTTCCGTATCGCTGTAGGCGTGGTGCATGCGGTGCAACACGGCGTAAGCCCGAGGGCTTAAGTATGAAGACCCCTGGAAAATCCAGGTAAGCACGTAGAAGGTTTTTTCCCAGAAGGGACTCATGGTAAACATCTTGTGCGCCGAGTAACGGTGCAAGAAGAAGGTCTGAAAGAACAGCGACAGATACCAATGGGCAATAAAGAAGGCAATAATAATCACTGAGGTGTGGGTTTGGTGAATAAGAACAAAGATAATCTTTTGTGCGCAGAAAATGTTTGGCAAGAAGTGAAATAAGTGCGCAATCAGTGTTTAAGATAGTTAAACAAAGTAGACCGGATTTTCATTCCCGATTGTAGCGATTGTTTGTAATAGTTACGAAAGCAAACGATTGCTCGCGTCACTCCTGCGTAAACGCATACGTTACAATATTCGCGCCCATTTGTAGGGCTTGCTGCCGCTTCTCCTCCGGATCGTTATGGATGCGCTGATCTTCCCAACCGTTGCCTAGATCAGTCTCGTAGCTGTAAAAACACACCAACCGACCCTTATAGAGTAATCCCAAACCCTGGGGTGCCTGTCCATCGTGCTCGTGAATCTTGGGAATGCCCTTCTTAAAAGTATACTTTTGCTGGTAAATCGGGTGATCGGGCGGCAAGTCCACAAACTCCAGTTCGGGAAACACCTTCTTCATCTCCAGACGCACGAACTCATCCATGCCGTAATTGTCATCGATATGCAAAAAGCCCCCGGCCAACAGATATTTACGCAGGTTTTCGGCTTCTTCGTCCGAAAACACCACGTTGCCGTGCCCGGTCATGTACACATAAGGGTACAGAAATAACTCCGGACTCCCCACCTCCACCACCTCTTCTTCCGGGGTCAGGCTGGTGTTCAGGTTAGCGTTGCAAAACGAAATCAGGTTGGGTAACGCGGTTTTGTTGGCGTACCAGTCGCCACCGCCGTTATACTTCAACTTGGCAATCTTCAGCCCGGCGTCTTGCCCCTGGGCAACCACCGCCAGCGATAATCCAACTATCATCAAACATATCTTCCTAAAAACAATCATAAACCTAATCCATTGTTGTCTCCTAAATCTTGCAACTATCGTCCATGGCCCGAGTCTCTGATTCGGGCGGCTCATGGCGTATGACTTCGGCATACCAAAGGCGAAAGCAGCGTACTATTCTAATTCTCCGTCCTGCTTCTACAACGCTGCTGGCCCGGCGGTTATTTCAGGTAATTGCTGCTTGTACAGTTCGTCGGGCGATGATTGCCGAAGGTCTATCGGCCGCAGACGCAATTGATAAGAGTAGGCGTTCGAGTCTAACAAATACTCCTGGTGTGTGGCAGGAGTCCAACTGTCATCTCCGCCGAGTCCCATCTGCGCGTAGTCTAGGTGAAGGGTAACGTGGTCGGTCGGTTTCACTTGATACGTATGCGTTGCCTGATCAAATTCCTTTAAATCATACTGGTGCGCACTCACGTTGAGTTGGTTCGCGGGCCAACCGCTGGCAAACAGCCCTACTCCGTTACCCGTCGTCAGGCTAACCCAGCGCACCTGAGTTTTATTGCCGTTTTCCTGCGGAAGCACGTAGGGCGTATACTGCTCAGCTACACTGCCCGCATAGCGGCCCACTTTGGCCCCGGTGAGTCGGTCAGCGTAGGTTTCGTGCGGTCCCCGCCCGTACCACGCTAGGTTAGCCATAGAGCTAGAAACCTTTAGTTGCATCCCAATTTTAGGTAAGGGCGGGGCATCTGGCTTCACTTGAAACTGGTTTTCCAATACGATATCGCCACTTCCGTACACCGTATACTCAGCCCTGTACGCTATCAAATCAATTGTATCATCGTTTTCATCCCGTAAAGCTCCCTTCACTGTTACACGCACCGCGCGATCGTTTAGCTGCTGAACGGTGAACGGTTCCGGTACAAAGGTGACTTGATCAAGACCAACCGCGCGCCAACGGTGGGCAAAGGATTCATCGCCCCCCCCCTCATCGTTATCCGTGGGTGCCCGCCACACGTTAGGTAGAAGCGGAGCCGTTACTAGCTCCTGCTGCTGGTACACCAGTGAAGAGAGTCCTCCTACCTGCTCATTGAACACCGCCGAAAAGGTTTCGCCAGTGATCTTAATCTGCCCATTTGCCTGTTGGAAACTAAGCGAAGGCATCGTATTCAAGTCGACCGTGGTGGCAAGCGGAGCCTGCTCGCTGAGAGAAAACTGCTCCCAGGCTACTTCGTGGCCCGCCTCAGCCCAGGAGGTAGCTTCAGCAAGCGAAAAACTGAGCGTGAGCAAATACTCAGCATCGCTCTTGCGGGCGGCGGGCTTCACCGGAATGCGCACCACCTGGCTTTCGCCCGGAGCCAAATCCAATGTGCCCAGCGTGCCGGTCTGCCAGGATTCACCGTCGCGGAGCACTTCCCAGTGGGCGGTCAGCGTATTCAGGTTGGTAAAGTGATGCGCGTTGGTAACGCGCAGTTGGCGATCAGATAGGCTTACCGGTTCTACCTTCACGTACTGAAACACCTTTTTGGCTTCCAGAATCTCGGGCTGCGGGGTGCGGTCGGGAAACACCAGTCCGTTGATGCAAAAGTCGCCGTCGTTGGGAAAATCACCAAAGTCGCCCCCGTAGGCCCAGTAAGTGGTGCCGTCATCGGCGGTCTTCTTCAGCCCCTGGTCCACCCAGTCCCAAATAAAGCCGCCCTGCATGCGCGGATAGGCCTCGATCACGTCCCAGTAGTCTTGCAAATTGCCCAAACTGTTGCCCATGGCGTGCGCGTACTCGCACAAAATAATGGGGCGGGTGGTGTCCTGCGCGTGAAACGCGATCATCTGGTCGGTGCGGGCGTACATATTGGCGATCACGTCGTAACCGCTGGGTTGCTTGCCATAGGTTTCCTGCCGCGTGCTCTCGTAGTGAATGGGCCGGGTGGGGTCCAGGGTGCGCAACGTATCAGCCATGGCCTGGGTATTGGGACCGTCGCCGGTCTCGTTGCCCAGCGACCACATCACAATCGATGGGTGGTTTTTGTCCCGCTCGGCCATCGCCACGCCCCGGACCACAAACGCCTGCTGCCAAGCGGTGTCTAGCACGGGTGAGCGACCTTCGTTCCACAGCTGGTGACTTTCCACGTTGGCTTCGTCGATGACATACAACCCATATTCGTCGGTAAGGGCATACCAGCGTGGGTCGTTCGGATAGTGGGAGGTGCGCACTGCGTTAATATTGTGCTGCTTCATTAGCTCGATGTCTTTACGCATCAACGCCTCGCTGATCACCCGTCCCTTTTCCGGATCCATTTCGTGCCGGTTTACTCCTTTAAAGTAGATGGGCACGCCGTTGACTAGGAACTGACCATTTTCAATGGCTACTTCCCGGAAACCCACCCGATTGCTAATAACTTCGGTAGTGTTTCCTTGTGCGTCTTGCAGCGCTAGTGTGAGCTGGTATAAGTTAGGCTGTTCTGCACTCCACAAGGCTGGAGTTGGCACATTGTAAGTAGTCTCGACGACCATTTCTTGACCCACCGGAATGGATTTTTCTACGGAAACCTGATCCAGCAAAACGGTATCTTGCTGCGCATTCAGCAGTAGTACCTGGATGTTGTGCTCCCGAAAATTAGAATCTGCGTAATTGGTCAGGTGTAAGCGAAGGGTTGCCGTAGCATCGGTGTAGCTTTCGTCTAAATCGGTCGTAAAAGAGTAGTCTCGTAAATGTATTGCCGGGGTAGCGAACAGGAACACGTCGCGGAAGATACCGCTCATCCGCCAAAAGTCTTGGTCTTCCAGATAGCTGCCATCCGACCAGCGAATCACCTGCACTGCTAGGGTGTTTTCACCAAGCTGCGCATATTCTGTGATATTAAACTCAGCGGGTGTCATGCTGTCTTCACTGTAACCTACCTTTTGTCCGTTCACCCACACGTACACGGCTGACTGCACCCCAGCGAAGTGCAAGAATAGCTGCTTCCCCTGCCATGCGTCAGAAATTTCAAAAGTGGTTCGGTAGCTTCCCACAGAATTAGTGTCGGTGGGCACCCGCGGCGGGTCGGCCGGAAAAGGATGATTGATATTGGTATAAATAGGACCATCGTAGCCATCCAGCAGTTGCCAGTTAGAGGGTACTGGAATCTGGTCCCATTCGCTCATGTCATAATCGGTCCGGTAGAAATCTTCGGGGGCACTTTCCGGGCCCACCGCCCAGTAAAACTGCCAGTTGCCATTGAGCAACTTAAAGCAGTCTGACCTTTCTGGTTGTCTGCTCTGGGCCGATGCTTCGTCTGCAAAAGGAATTAGGGTAGCGTGCGGCGGCTCAGTATTTACGTCAACAACTGCCGGGTTTTGCCACTCAACTTGTGAGAAATCCCGCTGTGGCGATTGGCAACTTCCCAATACTGAGACCAGAATTAAAACGCCCAAGTAACGCATATGTCTATTCTTTGGGTTCTATCAGTTTTTGAAGACCATATTTATTTTCACAATACTTCATATGTGTTTACTCACCCACAGCATCTATCCCCAACGCCTTCAGTAAACTTTCCAGCGTTAGTCCTTCAAAATTATCCACCACATAGTCAGCCTCCGTACTGTTTAGCTCTTCTCGCGTATGAGTTGTTGCTACTCCCACCACGTACATACCCGCGTTTTTACCCGCTTGGATGCCCAGAATAGCGTCTTCAAACACAATGCAATGCGCCGGAGGCACTTTTAGCTGTTCAGCTGATAGCAAATAGACCTCCGGGTCGGGCTTACCTTGTGTAACCATTGTATCGTCTACAATTACCGGGAAGTAGTCTCGTAGTCCAGTGTGATCGAGCGTGAAGTCAACGTTGGCGGGCGGAGCCGAGGTAGCAATCGCACAGGGAATATTCTGTTGCTGTAGCTCTTTCAGAAAAGCTACCAAGCCTGGGGTTGGCTGGATATGATCTCGATAAGCTTCTCGATAGGCCGCCTCTTTCTGCTCGCCAAAGGTGCGAATCTCTTCAGACGAAAGCTTACGCCCCAGCAATTGGGGTAAGATGGTATGCATTACGCGCCCGTTTACTTGTTCTTTATACTGCGCTTCGGTCATACTGATGTTGTGCTGCTCGAAAAACGACAGCCACGATTTGAGGTGGTAGTGGTGGTTGTCTACAATTACACCATCCATATCAAAAACTACTGCTGGTCTGTTCATTCAAAGAGGTTGGTTAGGTTAGGCACTGATTGATCAGTGCTTAATTCGGTCGGGATGGCTGGTGACGAAGGCTGACCAGCTTTTGGCGTGGTGCACTGGCGATGCTTTTTGATAGTGGTGACACAGCGCTACGGCCACTGCGTCGGTAGCATCGTGCAGCTGCCGCTCGTCAGTGGAGTCAGGAAACTTTACCAAACTCTTCAGCATCTGGGCTACCTGCTCCTTCGAAGCGTTGCCGTTGCCCGTTACTGACTGCTTCACCTTTTTGGGAGCATATTCTACGATGGGAATCTGCCGACTCAGCGCAGCAGCCATCGCCACTCCCTGCGCGCGCCCTAGTTTGAGCATCAACTGCACATTTTTTCCAAAGAAGGGAGCTTCCAGTGCCATCTCGTCCGGAGCATACTGATCAATCAGGCCGATCATCCGCTCAAAGATCTTTTCTAGTTTCTGCTCGTGGCGGGCGTATTTTTTGAGATGGATCACGCCGTACTGTAGTAAGTGTAAGGAGGTGCGCTGGGCAGAAATAGTGTCTATCTGAATAAGTCCGTACCCCATCACGCTGGTGCCAGGGTCCACTCCCAGGATAATTTTCTCACGAACAATAGCAGGATCAGGTTGACTCATTCGCCTAAATATAGGGTTTGTGAGAGGAGATCACAAAGCTCTCGAAATAATTTCAGTAAGTTCGCATTTTTGGTCAATAAGTTCTCCTTCCCCATGCTGCTGCTGTTCTCTATCCAGAGCGTGCTCTATGTTTCCCTGTTGCTCTGGCTATACGCACATTGGAAAAGAATTCCAACCGCAGCCGGTGTAACAAATTCGTCCGGACAGCTTCCTTCCGTAACCGTGGTAATTCCGGTGCGTAACGAGGCCACTACGCTGCCTAATCTGCTGCACGACTTGACTAAGCAGACGAGTGGAGAAGGCGAACCACTTGACTTTGAGGTATTGGTCGTCGACGACGCTTCTACTGATGATACACTTGCGCGGGCTGCTGATTTTCAGTCAGCAAACCTACGGTTGCGGGTGCTCTCGCTGGAGATACCTCATGGATTTATCGGATCCCACAAGAAACTGGCCCTACAACAGGCTATTGGAGATACCCAGAGCGAAGTGGTGGTCACCACTGATGGCGACTGTCGCATGGGCACGCAGTGGCTGTCGACCATTCAGCAGCATTTTGCTCGTCACCAACCATTACTGGTGTCGGGGCCGGTCACATTCACGCACGAACGCTCGTTGTTTGAGCGTTTACAGACTATCGAGTTTGCTAGTCTGATTGGTACGGGGGCGGCTTGCCTACAAGCAAGATATCCTACCATGGGCAACGGTGCCAACCTGGCCTTTAAGCGGGCCGCTTTTCTGGAGGTGGGCGGGTACGCCGATAATTTGCACGTGCCTTCAGGCGACGATGAGTTTTTGCTTCAAAAGATAGCAGAACGTTTTCCTCATCGGGTGTCCTTCTTGAAGCAAACAGAGGCGACAGTGCGCACCTATGCCAAGCCGTCTATAAAAGAATTCTATCAACAAAGAAAGCGCTGGACCAGCAAATGGCGCTTGCACCGCCGCTACTCAGTGGCCGTGCTGGCCGTGTTTATCTTTGCCTATCACCTAATGGTGCTTTTGGTAATCTTCTCAGCACTAACTGGGCAGTATTCTGGGTGGGTATTAGGATTGCAACTGCTTCCCAAGGTGGCGCTTGAATACGTTTTTCTGCGTTCGGTGCTTGCTTTGATGAATAAAAGGTTGCCTAAGAGTCTGTTCCTTTTGATGCAACTAATTTATTCGCCTTATGCGGTCTTTTTCGGATTGCGTGCTAACTTTGGGGGCTACACCTGGAAAAATCGGGCCTACCCCTGACCGTTAAGATGACTGATTTGGAGTATGATGTGCTGGACGAGCTCTACTTTGTGGTTTCTTTTTCCGAGCTGTGCGCTACGCTAGATTTAGAAGCAGACGAACTTAAGAATGTGTTGCAAACCTTATTGCAGCGCCACTGGATTAAGTGTTTTAGAAGCCAAGCCGACGAATTGGATGCTTCTGAAATAGATTTTGAGCGCAACTACCAAGACTACTTCTATCTGGCTACCAAGTCCGGTTTGTTATCCCATCACGGTAAGTAGAGGCACGTCGTCCGTTTTATCTGCTCAATATCCTTCAATCCTCTTCTTATGCATTTAGACAGATCAGTGGCTCCCCCTTCACAGCCAATCCGGCATATTGAACTGGTTCAAGCCGTCACGCATCACCTGCCGAACGAGGTTCCAGTCCATATTATACGAGCGGGCCAGCAGCCGGTGGTGAGTATTGAGCTTATTTTTCGCCAAGGGGGCATCAAGCACGAAACGCGAAATGCCGCCTGCTTCTTTGCTCTGAAGATGCTGAGTGAAGGTACCCAAAGCCGTACTGCCTACCAAGTGTCAAATTCAGTTGACTCTTTAGGTGCTTACCTGCAAATCACTCCGGGACTAGACTATTCATCCGTACAGATCTACTGCTTGAGCAAACACGCCGACCAGTTGTTGCAGCTCTTGCAAGAGATACTAACCCAGTCGGCCTTCGTAGAGGCGGAGCTCACCAAACTTAAAGATCGCCAGAAGCAGCAAATTCGCTTGAGTAACGAAAAAATAAGCACCCTCGCTTCCAAAGAGATGAAAAAAATGCTGTTCGGACAGGACCACCCCTACGGAAAGTCCCTCACTGAGGCATCCATCGATAGGGTGGTAAGAGAAGACGTAGTCGCTTTCTACGAAAATTGCCTTCGTTCCTCTTGGGAGGTGGTTTTGTCGGGTGATGTGAACTCAGAAGTAATTGCATCAGTTGAGCGGTACTTAGGCAAACTTTCGCACCCTAAAAACGCATCGTCAGTATCTGCCTCCGCTCCAAATTTTCAACCAGTAGCGCAGCGACTGGTTGAGCGAAAGGATAGTCTTCAGTCATCGTTGCGCGTGGGCTTGCCTCTTTTCAAAAAAGATCACCCCGACTATCACGTGATGAGGGTAGTGAATACTATTCTTGGTGGTTACTTCGGGTCACGACTTATGCGAAACATCAGGGAAGAGAAGGGCCTAACCTATGGAATTAGCTCCGGGATAGCCGCGCTGCAAGATACGGGATATCTAGTAGTTGGAACCGAAGTGAAGAAACAGTTTACCCAACTCGCGCTAGACGAAATCTATAAGGAAGCTGAACTACTTTGTCAGAAGAAGGTGTCGCCAACCGAGTTGGAAACCGTGAAAAGTTATCTGGCTGGGAGGTTCCTGAAGTCTGCGAACACCCCGTTTGCCCTGGTTGAAAAATTCAAGAATATTTACTTGTACAGTCTCACCTATGATTTTTATCAAAATTACCTGAAAACGCTCGAGTCTATCACCCCACAACAAGTACTAACGGTGGCTAACCGGTACCTTATTGCCGACCAGTGGCGTGAGGTAGTGGTAGGCGAATACGCCTAAGCTGCTTTTAATCCTCAGAATTCACGCTTCCTCATGCTCTTTAGAGATCACCTACGCAGCCTTTAGAAAGTCTCTTCCCTAAGCCAACACTTAATGGCGAAGTGCACTTTGGCTAAGCTGATATAGCAGTGTATTTACTCTTTTCGCCATAATCTGACAAGATAGTACATTGGTTGATGTGCCTGTGGTCGTATACATCTGAGCGGCTTCCCCTTTTTTCATGTATTTTGTTTCCAAATTACTCAGCCGGGTAATCCGAACAACTTTTGATCGACGACAAAATGCTAAATAGTCAAAATACGCCAGTAGATATTACTGGTGTGACCACTACCAGAAGTAAGAAGATAGAAGTAGAAGTTACCGACTTGCGAAGAATCACTGAGGTGATAAAAAGTAGGTATCGGTACGATTTCTCTAATTACGCTATGTCTTCACTGCGGCGTAGAATTCAGCGCATCCTAGAACTGTATAAAATGGAGTCCGTAGGTCAACTTATCGAGAAGATCGACAGTGATGCTGCCTTCTTTGATGACTTCCTTTCGGAAGTCACGGTAAACGTGACCGAGATGTTCCGCGACCCATCGTTCTGGCGTGAAGTAAGAGACCACGTAATTCCCAGTATACTTCTTAACCATGAATCGTTCAGTATCTGGCACGCCGGCTGTTCTTCCGGTGAAGAAGTGATTAGCATGAGCATTCTGCTGCACGAGATGGGCATTGCTGACCGAGTCAATATCATTGCTACCGATATCGATCGGCCCATATTGGAGAAAGCCCGCACCCGCGAATACCCGCTAAAGAACATGGAGCTTAACGAAAAGAACTACATACGGTATCAGGGCACCGCTTCTCTAAGAGATTATTACACCGAAAAGAATGGAAAGGCAGTGATGATCCCTTCACTACTTGACAAAGTATCTTACCGCAGCTTCGATTTGGTGCAGGGGGCGGTGTTCAACAAGTTTGATTTAATTCTTTGCCGCAATGTGATGATCTACTTCAATCAGAACCTACAAAATACAGTTTTGAAGCGATTACATGAGAGTCTATTTAAGTACGGATATCTGGCCGTAGGCTCTAAAGAGTCACTAATTTGGTGTGAGATTGCTAGCAAATTCATTGTTGTAAACAACGAAGAGAAAATATACAAAAAGATCAAGGAGTAGCCCCCTCATCTTTAGTGAGTTAGGAGAAAATTATGGGTAAGTATCAGGTGAGCAATCAATACAAGGCCATCGTCATCGGTGGGTCGGCGGGCAGCTTTCAGGGAGTCACGAAGATTCTCTCTAGCTTGCCCGAAGACTTTGCCTTACCGATCATCCTGTGCTTGCATCGTCTGAAGCACGTAAGAAACGGATTTGTAGAAGCGCTGTCCATAAAAAGTACCAAACCCGTAACTGAGCCGGTCGACAAGGAATCCATCAAGCGCGGGCAGATATATTTGGCCTCTTCCAATTATCATTTGTCGATCGAATTAGGCAACTTCTTTTCCTTATCCACTGAAGAAGTAGTCAACAATTCTCGCCCGTCTATCGATATCACACTTGAGACATCAGCCTATGTTTATCGGAAGAAGCTCATCGGAATACTCTTGTCAGGTGCCAACCGCGATGGCGCTTGGGGAATGAAGCGAGTGCATGACTCAGGCGGGCTCACAATTGTGCAAGATCCACAAGAGTGCGTCATCGACACTATGCCTACAGCGGCGCTCAAGCTTTCCCAGATAGATCACACCCTAAAAATTGACCAGATCGTCAACTTTCTCAGTGAACTGAACCAGTATCAATAATTGAATATATATGAAAAAAATTAGCGCTATCTTCTCCTCATTGTACTTCGTTAGTTTAGCTGCTTCGTTCTACATTCTTTACCAACTGCCCGCTTACCTTGTTAAAAGTCAGGCTGTTGATTTAAAACAGCTAGAAAATGCTCAATCCGTATTCTATCAAACGAACGCTATTTTGCTGCTCTCATTTGCCTTGGGAGGCATTGCTTTGTGTTGCCTATGGTTTCTCCCTAGAAGTACGGCAGCCGCTGTCGGCCCGTTAATTCAAAAGGAGGCGATAACACCAGCTACTCAAGCTCCGGAAGGGGAAGAAGACTCCAGTAAGCCTATCCTGATAGAAGAACTCGATGATTTACTGGACTACGAAGGAAGTGAGGAAGAGGTGTTCACGCAGGCACTTACTCAACTCTGTCGGAAGGTAGATGCCAGTTTGGCAACGGCCTACCGAACTAGGTATGCTGATGAGCACACATGCGTTGAGTTATTTGCCTCCTACGCCTACCCCGTTCCTGAAGGAGATAATGTTATCTATCGCTTCGGAGAAGGATTGGTTGGACAGGTGGCCAAGCAGGGTAGCGGGGTTATTATTGATGAAGTGCCAGATGGGTACATCAATATTTTTTCAGGACTGGGGCGCGCCACGCCAACCTACCTCATGATCCATCCACTAAGGTGCGATGAGAACGTGGTAGGCGTAGTAGAAATCGCTTCGTTCGTAAATTTCACCGCCCAACAAAAAGAGTTCGTAGAAGTAGCTCTTGACCGATTGGCACTAAAGTTATCGAATACCAACGATGTAAGTTTACCGGAAGCTACGAATTAATTTTTGGTAAGGAATATAGCATTTTGCGACGCCAGCATATAGGTTCACCAACCACTGGTATAAGAAATACGACAACCACGAAGTTACTAAAAACGGTAGTTTAAATTATGTTTAAACGAATAAATATCGGTAGTAAAATCACCGCCTTGGTACTAACCTTAGTCGCTTTGGCGGTTACTGCTATCAGCTTTGTCGCGTACGTCGTGGCCACTAACTCTCTTCAAAAGCAGTATGCCATTAGTATATCCACAATTAATCAATTTAAGAAGACCCGTATTAGCGACTATGTCGCTCAAGTAGAAAACACACTAGCCAACCTAGAGCAATCTGTTATAGAAGACAGTGTGGGGGTCACTACCTTTAAATTAGCCACTGACGATAATGTAGAAACTGCCCCGCCTGCAACCACAAAGGGCTCATCTTTAAATCAACTTGTCAAGCAAAATTCTCTCATCCACCATATATATGTGGTTACTTCTTCTGGAAGAATAACGTACGCGAGCGATCTTACAGATAAGAAAGAAGGCGAAAGCTTTTACGATCCTGAGGGCCAGATTATTAAAAAGGCCCTACAGGAAAAATACTATAGTGGGATCTACCATCAGGATGGCCATGCGTTTCTCTACGTAGCAATGCCTCTGAAAGATCGTGGTGATGTTTTGCTAGCCCGCGTGGAAGCAAATCCATTATTTGCAGTCACCAACGACTCAACCGGACTAGGGACTACGGGCGAGACAGTAGTTGGCCGAGCGTTTAAGGATAAAATGGTTTTTCTAAACCCATTACGGCATTCAATCGGTCAGGTATTATCCGGTAATGAAGAAAAGGGTGGCCCGATGCTGCGCGCCTTAGATAAAACTTCAGGCACAACGCTCGACTCTGATTACCGGGGCGAATCAGTACTGGCATCTTGGGACTACATACCTATGCTAGACTGGGGAATTGTTACAAAAGTAGATATCAAAGAGATTGAAAGGCAATTTAGTGGCTTATTAGTTCGGTTCCTGGTAGTAGGAGGCCTTATTGTGGCTTTCGCACTGATAGTAAGCTTTATTTTTTCCCGTTTTCTTATTGAGTCACTCCTGACTCTTCGCGATACCCTAGCCCAACTTGGCCGGGGGGTGCTGCCCAGCAAAACTCTGAAAAACGGAAAGGATGAGATAGGGCAGATGGGCGTAGCTACTGATCAACTGATTCAGTCGCTAAGAAGAACGGCTAATTTTGCGCACAAAATTGGCGAAGGGGCATACGATACCGACTTTTCCCCTCTAAGTGACGAAGACACATTAGGCAATGCATTGCTCAACATGCGTGATAGCATTCAGAACGCTGAAAAACGCGATACCGAACGTAACTGGATTGTGACAGGAGTGGCTGAAGTAGGCGAAATTCTGCGGTCTCATAATAATCTTGAAGAACTGGGGGATGAAGTCGTTGCCTACGTAGCCAGTAAAATTGACGCCGTGCAGGGGGCTTTTTACGTCATTGATGACCACGATAGGGAGAACGTTCAGATTGTTATGCGAGCTAGTTACGCGTACAATAAGAAAAAGCACTTAAAGGCAAATTTTAAAATGGCCGAAGGCTTAGTCGGACAAGCAGCAGTTGAGCAAGATACGCTGGTTCGCACTGAAATACCCTACGATTACGTTACGGTTACTTCAGGACTACTTGGTGACCAGCGTCCCGAAGCTTTGATGATTGTTCCTCTGATTACCAACGAGCAGGTATACGGAGTTCTAGAATTTGCGGGGTTCAAAAAATTTAGTTCTCGAGATATCAAATTTGTAGAAGAAATTAGTCTGATTACTGCCCGGACGGTATTCAACATAAAGGTAAACGAACGCACCCGCAAGCTACTTAGCGAATCGCAGACGATGAGCAATGAGTTGCAAGAGCAGCAGGAGGTGCTCCGCCAGAACGCTGAAGAGATGCAGTCTACGCAAGAGGAACTGCAACGTACCAATAGCGAACTCGCCAATCAGGTTCAGGAGGTTGAGCGTACGCAAAATCGCATGGCCTCGCTACTGGTCAATGCATCAGAGGTAATCACCATCTATGAAGAGGATGGGCGAATCCGGTATATCAGTCCGTCTGTGGAGCGTATCTTTGGCTACCAGCCTGACGAAATGATTGGTCAGAGTGACATGCAACATATTCAGGGCGAAGGGATCAAGGTGTTTAGTAACATGTTCACCACGTTGATTGGCAATCCCAAAGAATCAGTTACGGTGCAGTATGTGTACGACACCAAACACGCCGGTGAAGTATGGGTAGAGGCCACCGGAACAAACTTGATTACTGATCCAGCTGTTCGAGGGATTATTGTGAACTCTCGCGACATAACCGAGAAGAAGCGGGCGGAGCAAGAAGAGCGGATGCGTAGTAAGATGCAAGCGCTTTCTGAAAATTCGCCCGATTTGATTACAAGGATGAATCGGGAAGGTACATTCTTTTACATTAACCCTACCATCGAAACCTACACCGGAAAAGAACCCGCTCATTTTTTGAACAAGAACCTAGAAGAATCGGGCTTGGGTGAGAGCATCGTTGAAGAATGGAAGAAAGTGCTGTATGAAGTAGGAGCGACCAAGCATAAAGTGTCGCGTGAAATTGATTTCCCCTCAGAGATGGGCGAACGTGTCATGAACGTAAACGCCATCCCTGAATTTGACGAAGACGAGAAACTAGAGTCTGTACTGGTGGTTTCGCACGATATCACCGACCGAAAGCTTATTGAGTTAGAAGTTCAAAACAAAAACCGTAAAATTAACGACAGTCTTAATTATGCTAGTCGGATCCAGGAGGCTATTCTTCCTGATAATCGGATCATTAAGGAGGTATTTCCTGAGTCTTTTATCTATTATAAGTCACGCGATACAGTAAGTGGCGATTTTCCCTGGTTTGTGCAGCAAGGAGATGATATCTTTATTGCAGCAGTAGATTGTACAGGTCACGGAGTTCCGGGCGCTTTAATCTCGCTGATAGGCTACTTCTTACTTAACGATATCGTGAAGAGTAGAGGCATCACTGACCCAGGTGTTATTCTAGATCAACTGGATGAGGGTGTTACGCAAACCTTAAAACAAGATAGCGAAGACTCTAAAACTAAAGACGGAATGGATATTGCTCTTTGCCGAATTAACAAGAAACAAGTGCAGTATGCGGGGGCTCACCGATCGCTATACTTCATGCAACAGAAAGAGTTAGTAGAGATAAAAGGTGATAAATTCCCTATCGGTGGGGGAATATACAAGAACCAAACGAATTTCAGTACGCATACGGTTGAGGTGAAAAAAGGCGACGGAGTATATTTCTGTTCCGACGGATTTCCTGATCAGTTCGGGGGGCCTGATAATCGCAAATTTGGTCCAAAGCGGACGCGGGCACTCATCGAAGAACAACATCATCTCCCAATGGCGCAGGTGCACAAGAATTTTGGAAACGTTTGGGAGAACTGGCGCGGTGATGAGCGACAAACGGATGATGTACTCATGATTGGCATTAAATTTTAAAAAATCGTAATTACCATTAAACATCTATAGACATGAAGTATGTGTATGACTTACACAAAGCCATGCGAGAACAAAATTTGATTCTGGTCTACGAAGGCGAGTTCACGCAGGAAATTACCAAATCGGTACTCGCCATGGCTGAACGCAATATGGATTCCATGGGCGAAGAATCAACTACTAAGCGCAAGGTATTTAACGTTATGGTTGAGTGTCTACAGAATATCGTGAAGCACGGAGAAAGCTACGAAAGTGGTGACGGTTACGAGTATAATGCGGTGTTCATGATCGGCAAGAAGGGCGAAGAGTATATCATCGCTTCGGGAAATCCGCTTTACAATGACGGCATCGAAGGGCTCCGCCAACGACTTGATAAGGTAAACAGCCTTGATAAAGATGGCCTGAAGCAACTCTACAAAGACATTATTAAGAACACGTTGATTTCTGAGAAGGGAGGGGCCGGCTTGGGCTTCGTTGATATGGCCCGAAAGTCAGGACAGAAGCTAGAATACGGCTTTGTAGAAATGGATGAAGAAAGGTCTTTCTTCTCTCTGAAAACGACCATTTCTAGATAATAGTAATATTGAACAAAACATATTTTCAAAAAACATAGCTATGGAAATTATCAATTTGGAGGGCACGGAAGATACGCCTAAAATTTTGCTTGACAAGAACAACGGAATTTTCGAGATATCCGGTTGATCACTGCCCGAAGATTCAGCCGAGTTTTATCAGCCTATCATTGATTGGCTAGACGGATACGCTGGGGTCCCCAACGAAAGCAGTACGTTCGTTTTTAAACTGGAATACTTTAACACCGCATCTTCTAAGCTTATTCTGGATGTACTGTCCAAGCTGGAAGATATTCAGAGTTCCAAGGTGATGTGGTATTTCCACGAAGACGACGAAGATATGGAGGAGGCAGGTGAAGAGTTCTCAGAACTGGTAGAAGTGCCCTTCGAGTTCAATACCTACTAGCTTAGTTCATTCGGCTAATGTCACAGCATCTCTTAATTCATCATAATCCTTATTTATCACTCACCAGCGAGTAGCAACTGGCTATTGCGGTGCCACTCTGCCTTAGGAGCGTTAAGCCGAAAGCCAGATACAACGTACGTAAGCCACTATGAGCGAGGAAATACTTAAAGCCCTTACCCAACTGTTTGCCATTATCACTAAGCAAGATGGTGGAGTTACGGAGAAGGAAAGAAGCTACGTTATCAATTTCTTCAAATCGGAGTTGGATCAAGACTCGGTGGTGGAGTATATAACCCTATACGATACGTTTGCCGACTACGGCAAAGAGGAAGAGGAGGGAGGCGAAGTGAAAGTGAAGAAGCGCAAACTGACTTCAGTACGCGATTCAGTCAAAACCCTGGCAATTTGTAAGAAGATCAACAAAACTCTTACGCAAAAGCAGAAGGTTTTTGTATTAGTAAAAATTCTGGAACTAGTTGCCTCCGATGGAAACTTTACCGAACAAAGGGTGGGCATCATCGATACGGTGTCCCATGCTTTCAATATGGCCCGCGATGAGTTCAAGGTGATCGAAGGGTTTGTCATAGAGCGAGAAGAAGTCTACCAACAGTCAGCAGACGTGCTGACAGCTAGTCGCAAAAGCAGTGGCGAGATCAAGTATGTCGAGACTGCCGTCGATGGAAAGATCCTGTTTCTTAAAGTTAGCAGTGCTGATTTATATTTTGTTAAGTACTTAGGTTACGACGATATTGTGCTAAATGGGTTTATCATGAAAGCCCACCAGTGTTACCTATTCTCAAACGGTAGCACTATCAAAACCCCCCAAGGAAATGCGCTCTACTATAGCGACCTGATCCGGAATTTCCTGTCGAAAGACACCATTCAAACCATCTCATTCAACGTAAATAACCTGTACTTCCGCTTTCCAAACGGGGGGATTGGGTTGCGGAACATCAACATCTCAGAAGGTCCGGGTAAACTGATCGGCATTATGGGAGCCAGCGGTGCCGGAAAAACCACTTTGCTGAACGTCTTGGCAGGAATTGAAGTGCCCTCGGAGGGCGAAGTGCTCATTAATGGATTCAATATCCACCTACAGAAGGATCAGATTCAGGGGGTAATCGGTTACGTAGCCCAAGACGATCTGCTTATTGAAGAGCTCACTGTCTACGAAAACCTTTTTTACAATGCTAAACTCTGTTTTGCGGATAAATCTGATTATGAGATCAGTGAATTGGTTATTAAAACTCTCGTGAGCCTGGGGTTAGAGCACCGCCAAAATCTAAAGGTGGGAAGCATATTGGACAAAACTATCAGTGGTGGTCAACGAAAGAGGCTGAACATTGCCCTGGAACTAATCCGGGAGCCAGCGGTGATGTTTGTTGACGAACCCACCTCCGGGCTCTCTTCGCGCGACTCAGAAAACGTTATTGATCTGTTGAAAGAATTGTCCCTAAAGGGCAAGCTTATCTTCGTGGTCATCCACCAGCCCTCGTCCGACATCTACAAGATGTTCGACAAGATGTACCTGATGGATACCGGTGGGTACCCGGTCTTCTACGGCAACCCGGTGGAAGCTGCCACCTACTTCAAGCGCGCCACCGATCAGGTGGACGCCGACCGGGGGCAGTGCCGTGAGTGTGGAAACGTTAACCCCGAGCAAATCTTTAATATCATCGAAGCGAAGGTGGTCGATGAATACGGACAGTTCACAAACAAAAGAAAGGTGTCGCCCAAGAAGTGGTATGATATGTATACCGAAAACTTTCAGCTGAAGAAGATTACTGATGTTCAGGAAGTGCCCCCCAAGTCGCTTAGCATTCCCTCACGGTTTAAGCAGACCGCCATTTTCACCATCCGTGACACCCTGTCCAAAATCAGTAATCGGCAATACATGTTGATTAACTTTTTGGAAGCGCCTCTGCTGGCCTTGTTTCTCTCATTTATTATTCGCTACAAAGACAGCACTGCTGAGTCTTATAGCTTCAGATTCAATGAGAACATACCAGCGTATTTACTGATTAGCATCATCGTGGCGCTCTTCATGGGACTGACGGTGAGTGCC
Organism: uncultured Cytophagales bacterium; assembly: GCA_963761785.1. Lineage (GTDB taxonomy): Bacteria > Bacteroidota > Bacteroidia > Cytophagales > Cyclobacteriaceae > Tunicatimonas. The sequence goes on along the minus strand of CAVXII010000004.1, from coordinate 579,719 downwards.
GAAGAGATTATTCGTGATCGGAAGATACTGAAACGAGAATCCTTTCTTAACCTGAGCTGGAACAGCTATCTCACCTCTAAAGTGCTCATCCTGTTCACCTTGTCTGCTGTTCAAACGCTTTGCTTTGTACTCATCGGCAACAGCATTCTAGAGATTAGCGGAATGAACATAAGTTTTTGGCTGGTACTGTTCTCGGTTTCCTGCTTTGCTAACGTACTGGGGCTCAACATTTCAGCATCATTCAGTTCGGCTGTCACAGTCTATATATTAATTCCGCTGATCTTGATCCCACAAATGATTCTGAGCGGATTGCTCTTTAGCTTTGATAAGTTAAATAGTGTTGTAGGATCAAAAGGGGAAGTGCCTATAATAGCCGACATGATGGTTTCCCGGTGGGCCTACGAAGCCATGGCCGTCCACCAGTTTAAAGAAAATTCTTTTCAACGACCCTATTATACGCTTGAGAAAGAGGAGCGGCAAGCGGATTTCAAAGCAGCATACTTGGCCCCCCAGCTTGAAGCTAAATTGCAATTGGTGAGTAACCACTTGAATACTCAAAATGATTCACTCAAAGCGGCAGTGCAGATGAGCTTAGCTACTTTGCGAAACGAACTAGGTAAAGCCCCCTTCAGGCTAGCCACGGACACTACTAATTGGAAAGTACTATTGCGCGAAGAAACCGTTACCCCTCAGATCATTGAACAGTTGCGTGCCTACTTCGAAAAAAGCAGTCAACACTATGTAAGTGTATTCAACAAGTCGGTAGAAAACCGTGAAAAGCTGGTTTATTATCTAGAAAACCAACCTGATGTTCCGTACGATTTGAATGCCTATAAGAACAAGTATCACAACGAAAGCTTGTCGGATCTGGTCAGAAACGTAAATAGTCCCCATCGGATCATTGAAGACCAAGGAAAACTGCTGCAAACAGTAGATCCGGTATTTAATGACCCAGCTACGGAAACAGGCTTCTTTAACTATCGCACTCATTTTTTCGCCCCTCGTAAACAACTTGGTGGAGTACTTATTGACACTTATCACTTCAATATTGCCGTGATTTGGCTGATTACTATTCTGCTCTACGGTTGCTTATACTACGGAGTATTTTCCGGTATCATCGCCAAACTGAGTTCTCTTAAAATAGCGGAGAGTAGTAAATAGTTACTTTTCGCGAAGAATGAGGCGCACGTAATAAAAGTGCTCAATACCGATTGGGTACGTTAAGCTAGTACAATACTTTTGTCACATCAACTGGTACCCACCCCCATGAAACAATTAACGGTTTTAAGTATTATCCTGATAACTCTCGGCGCTTGTGATTCGGAAAACAAGCTGAACGAACAGGCTTTTCTAGATAGCTTGAATACGGTTCAGGCAGATGAACCAGTAATATCAGATGAAGTCCTTGAGAGTATACTTCAGCAGATTCCTTCCCCACTAGAAATCGCAGTATTATTGAAGCAGTCAGGAACCGACTACGATAACCGTCTGCTCAATAGCGCCGGTAATACATCCGCTTATAACAGCAACTTTAAGAAAGCGCTAAACTTAGGAGTATACGGAACTGACCTGGGATACACGAATATTTATGAGAAGAATCAAGATGCACTTTCTTATCTGACGGCGATCAAGGATTTATCGGAAGGCTTAAGCATCGGGCAATTCTTTAACTTCGGCACCATTCAAAGGTTAGCGACCAATAGCCGAAATCTGGATTCGCTACTGCTGATCACCACTCAGAACTTTAATAATATCAATGCACACCTACAGGAACAGCAACGTGCCAACTTAAGCGTACTTTTGCTCACGGGGGGGTGGATAGAGGCAGTACATATTATCTGCCAAGTGGCTGAACGAAATCCTGATAACCAAGAGTTGCGGGAGCGTATCGGCGAGCAGAAGATTATCATGGAAAACATTATGCTTCTACTCTCTTTCTACAGCGACGCTAACCCCAATATGAAAGCATTGGCCGAGCAGATGGCAATCCTCCAATCCAAATTTGAGGATATTGAAATAACGCATACCTACGCCGAATCTACACTGGAAGAAGTTGACGGTATTGTGACAATCTCTAACAATAGCACCAGCTCTATCAGTATTACCGACGAAAACATCCGCGATATATCAAACACCACTGCGTCGATCAGGGAATATATCATCAACTAAAATATTGTTCAGATACATGAAATCTATTAGTATCTTACTTAGTATTGCTTTGATCGCGTTGCTAACAAGCGCCGAAGCAAACGCTCAATGCAGCCCTTCACAGTATACTGAAGCGTGTATTCCTCAATTGGCAGAAGGATTTAATTTCGTGAAGAGTTACGAAGTGAACGGTGAAGGAGGTGCCAAAGAGAAAATTGAGTATTCTTACGTGTTCGCGAAGGGCACGCAGTACTTTCTGAACATTTGCGCGGCCGGTGAAAGCACCGACGGAATTGTGGTGAGTCTCTACGATTCAAGTCGAAAGAAGGTGGGCACTAGCTTTGCAAACGGCAATTTTAACCGAGGGATCATTTACCCCTGTAACGCTACTGGTATCTACTATATTACCTTTACATTCGATGGGTCAACCAACCATTGCGGAGGAGCAGTACTGGGCTTCAAACGATAGAATTTAAGAGCAGTCAAGGGCGCGTTTTCAGTGGTTGCAATTTGTCTTTTTGGTGGTTATTATGAGGGTCTCACGTTGAGACCTTTTCTTATGAAAGAACACCTTATCACAATTGACTACACTGCCCGGTACTACGCCCTGGGAAAACTGAACGAAGACCCGCAGCAAGAAGTTTGGATTGTTCTGCACGGCTATGGCCAGTTGGCGCAGTACTTTATCCGTAAGTTTTCGCCTCTACTTCAGGACGACGTCTACGTAGTAGCTCCCGAAGGGCTATCGCTTTTTTATCTACAGGGAACCGAAGGACGAGTAGGAGCAACCTGGATGACCCGGGAGTTTCGCGAACAAGCTATTGAAAACTACATAGCTTTCCTACATAAAATCTATAGTAAGCTTGGATTGCATGACAAAAAGGTAGTGCTGTTCAGTTTTTCGCAAGGGGGAGCCACACTACTTCGTTGGGTTGTTAAACACCGTCCTTCTTTCTATAAAATGATCGTGTGGGCTGGTGGGTTTCCACCGGATGTAGACCCAATTACCAGTAGAGATATATTTCAAGACAAAGCTTTGTTCTACGTGTACGGCGACCAAGATAATTATATTACCGCTAATCGCGTAGCTGAACAAAAACTGCTCTTCGACAAGTTTGGCTTTTATCCACAGATAGTGCGTTTTGAGGGGGGGCATTCTATAGATCTGTCCATTCTACGGCAGTTACAACAAAAAAGCCATCCCGAATAGGGTGGCTTTACTAATTAATAGAAGCTAAACATTCATGCCTGACCGTTAGTAGCAACCGGCGCTTTGTCTACCTCTGAAGTGTTCTCAGCTGCTTTGGACTCTTCCTCTACCTCTACGCCGTTCACTTTGTTGCGAATTTTAATCTCGATCTCGTTCATCAGCTCAGGATTATCTAGCAGAATCTTCTTAACCGCATCACGGCCTTGCCCTAGTTTCTCATCGCCGTAGGAGAACCAGGAACCCGATTTTTTCACGATTTCCATTTCTACTCCCAGGTCCAGTATCTCACCTACCTTAGAGATACCCTCACCGTACATGATGTCAAACTCAACAACTTTAAAGGGAGGCGCCACTTTGTTTTTTACCACTTTAACCCGGGTTCGGTTGCCGGTTACGTTGTCGGCTCCTTCCTTTATTTGCCCAATGCGTCGGATATCTAACCGTACTGAGGCGTAAAATTTAAGGGCGTTGCCGCCAGTGGTGGTTTCCGGATTTCCGAACATAACCCCAATTTTTTCTCGCAATTGGTTGATGAATATGCAAGAACACTTGGTTTTATTGATAGCACCGGTAAGCTTTCGCAGAGCTTGAGACATCAAGCGAGCCTGAAGGCCCATCTTGCTGTCACCCATATCACCTTCAATCTCACCCCGCGGAACCAAAGCGGCTACCGAGTCGATAACAATGATATCAATGGCCCCGGAACGAATGAGGTGCTCAGCAATTTCGAGCCCTTGCTCCCCATTGTCAGGCTGAGAAATAAGTAGGTTCTCAGTGTCAATACCTAACTTTTCGGCATAAGATCGATCAAAGGCGTGTTCGGCATCCACAATGGCCACCATGCCACCTTGTTTTTGCGCTTCGGCCATACAGTGCATGGCTAAGGTGGTTTTGCCCGATGACTCGGGACCGTAAATTTCTATCACGCGCCCCCGAGGGATGCCACCAATGCCCAGAGCAATGTCCAGCCCAAGTGAGCCGGTAGAAATAGCGGGAATATCAACCACACTATTGTCGCTCAGCTTCATGACGGTTCCCTTGCCGTAGGTTTTGTCTAACTTATCAATGGTAAGCTGCAATGCTTTTAATTTTTCCGTTTGATCACTCATAAAAGTGTATTTAGGGTGGATATTTGTGTATCAAAGATACTCATTATGTATACTTATTCCAAGTACGTTGTGCTATTTGTAATGTCAGTTCAAGTCAAATAATTGCTCATCAAAACCAAAGGATTAAGTTACCTTTGAAACAATCTATGCATAACGGTAAAGGTAGCAATTACTAATGAAAAAGATAGCCATTGGCATCGGCGCTCTACTGCTCTTACTGCTGGTTTGGCAGTACCAACTAGTATGGTACGGAATTTCTCAAGCCAGAGGACAGTTGCGCATCATTTGGAAGGCAAGACCGATTGAGGAAGTAATGAACGATCCGGCAGTGGCTGATTCTCTCAAGCAGAAAATCATTCTGGTGCAACGTGTAAGAAAGTTTGCGATCGACTCCCTGGGCGTGAACGATTCGGATAGCTACCGCACCCTCTACGATCAGCAGGGAAGACCAGTGCTGTGGGTCGTCACTGCCTGCGAGCCCTTTTCCCTGGTAGATAAAAAATGGTCATTTCCGATCATTGGCACCTTTTCGTACAAGGGATTTTTTGAGTATGATCAGGCGGTAGCGCTGCGCGACGAACTGTCGAGTCAGGGTTACGATACCGGCATCCGCACGGTGAGCGCCTGGAGCACGCTAGGTTTCCTCGACGATCCTATCCTGTCTGGTTTACTGTTCCGGACCGAAGGACAGGTAGCCAACACCATTATTCATGAACTTACGCACGCCACAATCTTCGTGAAGAACGACCTGAAGTTCAACGAAAACCTCGCTTCTTTTGTTGGCGATAAGGGAGCGGAAGCATTCTTAGCGCATACCTACGGACGAACTTCCAAGCCTTATCAAGCGTACGACAACTACCGCACCGATCGCCATAAGTACTCTGAGCACATGCTCAGGGGAACACAGCAACTGGATAGCCTTTACCGGGAGTTAGCAGCTATTCCCGACTCGGCCACTAAAGCCAATCAAAAAAGGCAGCTCATCATCCAGATTCTCCAAAAAGCCGATACGCTGTCACTACGTTCATCGCGCTACCGAGGGCTACTAGAGCGATTGCAGCAACCAAATAACTTGCCCAATAATACCTTCTTTAGAGCGTTCGTGCGCTATCAAGGCGCGTCTGATAGCTTGGAACAGGTGTTCCAAACACGCTTCGACGGAGACATTAAGAAGTACTTGTTGCATCTCAAAAATCAGTACGGTGAGGTTCTTTAGACAGATTAGGTACTTTTATTGTCCTTTTTTCGTAATAAGAAACAAAGTAGTTCACTAACTAGCATGGTTTTTTCTAGCAATACTGTACCATGAGACTTCGTCTGTTTTTCGCTCTAGGATCAATTCTGCTAATCACCCTCGCGCTCAGGGTGCGCGAGTACCGTTATATCCCAAACGAGAGCTTTGCCACAGGTGAAGTGCTTACTTATCGGGTGCACTGGGGACTGGTGAACGCGGGCGAAGCCGTAATGCAGGTCAGTGACACGCACTTTATGGTGAATGATCGCCCGTGCTATAAGATTGACGTGTTCGGAAACACCACCGGATTGGTTGACGTAGCCATTCGGGTGCGTGACAACTGGGGAGCTTACGTGGATACTGCCTCAATCGTGCCGCACAAAGCATATCGATACATTCAAGAAGGAAAATACCGCAAAAACGAGATGGTTAACTTTGACCATGAAAACGATAAAGCCACGGTGCTACACCTAGATAAAGAAACGCGAAAGCTTAAAAAGAAGGAAGCATTTGCTGTACCTAATAACGTACTCGATATTGTGGGTGGCTACTATTTCTTACGCACTATCGACTACGATAATTACCAAAAGGGAGATATCATTAAAGTTTCTAGCTTCTTCGCCAAAGAAGTGTATGACCTGGAGATACGTTTTTTGGGCCGTGAGACCATCAATACTAAAGTAGGCGAAATTAATGCAATTGTGATGGCCCCCTCGCTGCCAGAAAATGACTTTTTTAGCGATGGTGATCCGGTAAAAGTTTGGATCTCGGATGATAAAAATAAGGTGCCCCTCAAAGTAAAGGCTGAAATTGCAGTAGGAGCCATTGAAATAGACATCAAAGAGATGAAAAACCTGCGTAATTAGTTTCTGCGCATTTCTTCTCTGCGCATTGGCATGGCATCAATTATTGCGTACAGTTCGTTGCGCGGTACCACCGCATCACTTCGCATCTTCTCCGAACCATCCTTTCCGATTAGGAGGATAGAAAAATTTTTCTCATCTACTCGATAATGCTCCCGCAGTCTAGCCGCTCGCTCAATTCTCACGGAGTCTGTATCGTACGTTATTTCGTGCGACAGCACGTTGAAGATTAGCAAATCACGTTCATCTAGACCAGACTGGTCAGCACGAAGTAGGTCATACTGCTTCTGATATAACTGATCATCAGTCTGAGAAGAGAAAAGCAGTACCAGACGATTTTTCCAACGGTATTCAGCGAGGGGGGACATATCTTGGGCGTTAACGCAGTAACTAAATGACAAGGACAGAACAACAATCACGAATCTCATTTTTGGCAAAAAGTTATTATGAGAAAAACAGAATATAATTTTAGTAAAATATGTTTGTAAAGAATAAAATTCTGAATAGTTTGGTGAATGCTAAAAAGAGCGGACTTACAAGTGTGAACAAAGGGTAATTGTATGTCATTAGCGTCCACGTATTTCCCGATTTTTTCCGTATTTTAATAGACAGCTAAATTTTTAGCTCCCACAACACTTAAAATATAACTCATATGGTAATGCTCAACAACCTTACTGTCCCTCAAGATACGGATAGTAAACAACAAAAATACGCTTTACTGCTTCGTCAGATTAAGAACGTAGTTTATAATGAGGAAGATTTAATTGCAAATCTGGCGAATGTAGCCGCTTTGCTGCACCACGGTATGGGATTCTCCTGGACAGGTTTCTACCACGCCCGCGGTGGTGAACTTACCTTGGGTCCTTTTCAGGGTCCCGCCGCCGTGTCCCGGATTGCGATGGACCAGGGGGTCTGTGGTACAGCGTTCACCAAAGAGTGTACCCTGGTGGTAGATGACGTTGAACAGTTTGCGGGTCACGTTCCGGTGACTGATGACGATCGGTCTGAGATAGTAGTTTGCGCTTACCGAAAGGGAGAGGTTGCCCTCTTACTTAACATCAATAGCAATCGAATCAAAAATTTTACTGAAGTAGACAAGCAAAATCTGGAAGAGGTTATGCATTTACTCGAAGAAGTGCTGTAGTCTTCCAGATTAACCACTTTGTTATTCGTAGCCATCTCTGGGGATGGCTTTTTTTGTGTAAGTTTGCCTACTGTCAACCAAACATCACTGCAATGAAACTTCTGGAAGGAAAAAATGTCCTGATCACCGGTGCCTCGAAAGGTATCGGAAAAGCGGTCGCCCAGACTTTCGCTGAGCACGGTGCCAATGTAGCATTCACTTACTTATCCAGCACCGAAAAGGCAAAAATTTTAGAGCAGGAACTACTAGCCCAGGGCGGGAAAGTCCGCAGTTATCAGTCAAACGCCGCTGAGTTTGCCGCAGCCGATCAGCTGATTAACGATGTGGTGCGCGATTTTGGATCACTGGATGTGCTTATAAACAATGCGGGGATCACTCAGGACAACCTGCTCATGCGCATGAGTGAAGCAGCGTGGGATGATGTGATAAATACCAACTTAAAATCGGTGTTCAACACAGTAAAAGCGGCTACCCGTTCGTTCTTGAAGCAGCGAAGCGGGTCTATTATTAACATGACTTCGGTAGTAGGTCTTAAAGGAAACGCCGGGCAGGCTAACTACGCGGCTTCCAAGGCAGGCATTATTGGTTTTACCAAATCAGTGGCTCTTGAACTGGGGTCGCGCAACGTGCGTTGCAATGCAATTGCCCCGGGGTTTATAGAAACCGAAATGACCGAGAAGCTAGATGAAGCAACCGTTAATCAGTGGCGGGAAGCAATCCCCCTGAAACGGGGCGGACAGCCGCAAGATGTGGCCCACTGCGCTTTGTTCCTAGCCTCTGATTTGTCAGCTTATATCACCGGGCAGGTGATTCAGGTGGACGGAGGAATGCTTACCTAACCAGCGTTTATGCAAGGGATACAGATACTGTTTGAGAATTCTCCCTGGTGGGTCTTAGTATGTTTGCTGGCAGGGGTTCTCTACGGACTCCTGCTCTATACCCGTGGCAAACAGTTTAAGCACCCTTCCTGGGGAAAGCCGGCTAACTATGCGCTACTGGGATTGCGGGTAGGGTTAGTCTCTCTGCTTTGTTTTCTGGTGATCGGGCCATTCATTAAGCAAATTAAGAACACCGTTGAGCCGCCCGTGGTAGTGATGGCTATCGACAACTCGTCGTCGGTGGCAGAGGCGATGGATAGTACTCAACTTATTACCTTGAAGAAACGAATAGACAGCGTTACAGTGGCGTTGCGCGAAAAGGGATACACGACCGAAATACGTGATTTTGAGTCACTGATCCCGCTAGACTCATTGAACTTCAACTATTCTAGCACCGATCTGGACGGATCTTTGCGAACAATTGCTTCCGAATATGAGGGACGCAATCTGGCCTCGGTGTTGCTGTTTTCCGACGGGATTTATAACCAAGGAACCTCACCGATATATCGTCCGTATCGTTTCACGATTAATACCGTCGGGCTCGGCGATACCATTACCCAGCAAGACGTGAGCGTCAGTAACGTATTCTATAACAAAATTGCTTATCAAGGAAATAAGTTTCCACTGGTCGCTGAAGTTACAAACAGTGGGTTTGAGGGAGAAGCCTTAACGATTAGCGTCCGCCGGGGAAGTACAGTATTGGACACCCGAATTGTTAACCCAACGAAGCAGCGCGAGGTTAATTCCGTTGAGTTCTTGCTTGAAGCTGATCGGGAGGGCATGCAGCATTACGTAGTGACGGTAGATGAACAAGCTGAAGAGTTCACTACGCAGAACAACGAAGCGCACGCTTACGTGGAAGTTATTGAGGGGAAAGAGAATATCTTGCTGCTCGCCCAGTCACCCCATCCGGATGTTAAAGCACTGCGGTTGGCTATTGCGAGCAACCAAAACTATGCGTTTACTTCTCTGATTCTCAGCACCGACCAAATTGACGAAAATCAACTCAAAGGGACTAAGTTCGACTTAGTAGTCTTGCACCAACTATCCGGAAAAGAGAAGGTGCCGCAAGAAGTGCAACCCTACGTAGAATCAGCCCGAGCACACTGGCATATAGTGGGGCGACAAACTGATCTGACTACCTTCAATGCGGTCAATGAGGTGCTCGAGATACAAGTGGGTAACCAAGATGAGGAAGTGAGCGCGGCTTACAGTAACGACTTCCGAGGATTCCAACTTGCGAAAAACCACCGGGCGACTCTTGAGAAATTACTTCCGTTGCGGGTTCCTTTTGGAGATATCTCTTTAAAGAACGGAGCGGTTCCTATCATTTACCAGCAGGTTGGGAAGGTGAGAACCAGTAAGCCCTTGCTGGTAGTAGCCGAAACAGATCAAATAAAGTCAGCGGTGCTCCTGGGTGAGGGGATATGGAAGTGGCGGCAGCAAGAGTACGCTCGTACTGGAAACACGGAAGCCACGGATGCACTCTTTACCAAACTGATTCAGTACTTGTCGGCTAAAGAAGATAAGCGACGATTTAAAGTGTATCCAATCGAAAGCGAATTCCAGGATAATGAGCCCGTTGTTTTCGAGACTGAAATATACGATGAGGTATACGAAGAGGTATACGGTGCTTCTGTGAAACTAATCATCACAGCCGAAGATAGTGCTCGCTTCAGCTTTAATTATACGACGAACCAAAGTAATACGCAGTACCAGGTGAGCAACCTACCGGAGGGAGTGTATCAGTATACTGCTCAAGCGACTATCAAAGGTTCAACACTGACGAGCAAGGGTAACTTCACCGTCCGTAGCTTGCAAATTGAGTCACTCAATCTCACTGCTGATCACGGTATTCTACGCGACATTGCCCGTGAGAACGGAGGTGCATATTTCAATATGGCCGATTTGTCAAAGCTGTATGATGCAGCGGGTAGTAAGCCTCCCCAGGGAAAAATTTACACAAGTGAATTGTTTCTGCCGCTAATTAATCTCAAACTATTGTTCTTCATACTACTCGCACTAATAACCGCTGAGTGGGGTGTGCGCAAGTACATGGGAAGCTATTAAGCCTTAAACAGGAAGTGGTTCGGTCTGTCAAACTGATTGAGCGGACGTGACAATCACTTTGTTATTATTTAAAAGGATAGGATTTAGGTTGATTCCGAAACCGTTGATTAGCAAAGCTACGGCCACGGAGATGTTAAGATGCTTACTGTCGTGAACCCGTAGGTAAATTTTCCCGTCGCTCATAAACGGCAGGCCAGCACTTAATGACATAATAGCCATTTGCCTACCTTCCGTGGTAAGAATACATTTAATGCTGCTATAGCGGCGCACTTCCCAACAGCAATCCTCGTTTGAACATAACCAATAACCAGGGGAAACTTTTCTGATAACAACCGGTGGCATTTCCGAACCGCTCATGTGGTAAGTAGGGATAAAGGGCTGGCTCTTTTTAAGGGAAAATATCAGATTCCGCCGGAGGTCTTTCACCTTGAGGCGCCCTAGTGTCAGACTGACCGGACGTTGCACGGTATAATAAGGCTTATCATCTACCCAAACGTGCTGTAGCGACCAAGGGAAGAAGGAGCGAGTACCGATGGTAACATTATAGCCGGTTATTGAACTCATACCCTGTATTTAAACATCTAATGTACGAACTTTAACATCATAAAACCATAGTAGCAGTTCATTATTACAACCGAAATAAGCTTCTTGAGGATCACCCAATGAGCAAATGTATAGTCTAAGTCTACGCACGGTAGCACGATGTAAGTCAATATTTAGTGGGAGGGAGCAAGATCGACTGCTAGGCAAAGGGCAGTGCTCCGAATTTGATGGATGGAATTAGGTATAGCAGTACCAAGGGCAGTAAACGAAATAAAGCAGATTCAGGACATGATAGTAAATGTACTATCAGGACGTAGCTTTGCGAAGAGACGATCTCGAGTGTCTACTTCCGCTATGACCCCTTCGGCGGCAACTTCGTCAGGTAAAAAGTAACAGAGCGTTTGCTGTACTTTTCCACCTTTCATCTGTTTGACAATGACGGGTGGATTCTCCAGAGGAAATTCGTTCAAATCGTTGATAGAGATGAGATTACGTCTATCCTCTTCTTCTACTTTTTTAAATAGATATACCGAAAGCGGCAGCAACAGCAGCGCAGCGATACCAATAATAGCTAGCAACATTGTAGTTATATTAAGCGAAATTCCAAACTACCTCTAAAAGCTTAACAATTTAATAATGTAAATCAATAGTTAACAGCGTTGGTTCACTAATTGCCGACAAAATGTTGAAACCCCTCGAATGGTTCTATTTAATCAGCGTTGGTTTTTATAGAACGTAAATAATTCCTCCTTCATTTAATAATGAAGGTAGTTGCGTTATCTCGGTTAGGTGCGCTGCTCCTCTGTCTTATCAGCAATTATCTTTTTCACTTTTTGCCGGTCCGTTGAGGCATCTACCATGAAGTGCCAACTCACTTCCCTACCGTCTCCAACGGACTGATACGTAAGTCCTTTCTCAGTAGTAATAACGCGACAAATTCCCAGGTCGTAGCGCAGCGATTGCACCGTGTCCCCAGGTATCAGGGGGTGCTGGTCTAGATCTTCTAGTAACGGGCCATCGTATGTGGATTCAGGACGACGTAGTTTAGATAAAAGATGTTTAATGTAGGCGAGCATACGGTGTGAAGCAGAAAGTTATAGCAATTGGCTAACGTTAACCTATCTGTAAACGTTTATTCATTATTTCATAATAATTTGAATCTTTTTCATAACCGACAAAATGTCGCTTTCTTTGCAAAGCGGCCACACCGGTGCTCCCGCTTCCTGCAAAAGGGTCTAAAATTGTTTGTCCTTCAAAAGATACTAGATTCACGAGATGCTCCATAAGTTCAACCGGCTTTAGGGTGGGGTGGTGGTTGAACGCCTCTTTGTGCTGCCGCACTTTGGGAACCATAAAGAACTTGTCGTATCCGTCTTGCAGGGGAGCCGTCCGTAGTTGATTAGAACAAACCCTTCCTAGCGGATGGGGATTATGGCCTACGGGTGGTTCGTCAGCTGCCAGGGGAATACGTGTTTCTTCCAGATTGAGCGCGCCGGTTCCGTATTTCAGCACATTTTGCACCACGGTGAGTCCGGCCGCCCGGGGTTTTTGTACTAGAATGATCGGCTCGTAGGCGGGTTTAATGCCTAGTCCGGCCCCCCGGTATCTTTTGCCCTGCAACGAGGTAGGGCGGAGCTTTCGTTTGGGTTGCGCCACGCGATAATCACCAGAGTGCTGGCTACCCGAAGCACGCTCTTTTGTGTCACCTGGCTGGCATTCCGGTTTCCGGTAGCCTTGCACGTACTGGTATTCCCCCACCACCTCGCTTTCGTAGCCTAGTTCGCGGTCAATCCCTAACGAAATATCCCTACTTTTGGGCATACCGTTTAAGTAGGCCCAGAAAATGACGTCCCGAATCGCGAAGCCTGAATCTTCCAGAGCCACCATTAACCGGTGCATCAAGCGCACCGAAGAAAATACCACCCCGTAGGCGCCCGGCTTCATCACCCGCAGGCTATCAGTCCAAATCTGCGGATCAGGCAGGGCCTTGTCCCACGCATGGTTTTGGTAGCTAATACCATACGGCGGATCGGTCACCAGGGCATCTACTGAGTCGTCTGCTAAGGCGTGAAGTCCGTAGCAAGAAGCATTTTTTATAGTAAAGTGACTGTTTTCCAATGAGTTAGCAACTTTTAGTTAAACCGATAGTTCGGCTAATATAAGCTACGTTACTTACTATCGAAAGGTTTCGACTAGAAATATCTTTCTTTCAACATACTCGACCTACCAAAGCGGTTAGCAGTAGGCTACTAAACAAAAAAATCCCCTGACGGAAGGTCAGAGGATTTAGTGTCGGACAATAAACTACGGAAGTAGCTGAACTTAAGGAATTGCCTCAAAAGATTCGTTGCTAGACCTGGTCAGCCCATTGCTGTTCACCGCTTCGGCCCGCAGATCAATCTCTACAGTGTCAGTGATAGCCGGTACGGTATACACCAGTGCCAGCGTGTCCTGTGCTTTTACCTGTGAGAACGCCGGTTGGTACGGATTGCGGCTCACTACCTCCTCAGGCGCATCGCCTAGCTTCTGATACAATACAATCTCTTCCAGGGTGCCTTGCGAAGCAAATTCAAGAATTACCACAACGGGGTCTCCCGCGTTATATTCGCTCCCTAACCCATTCATGTAGATGGTAGGATAGTACTCGCCGGTGGGAGTAATATTGTCTTCCAACCAGTTTTCCTCTTCGTAGCAGGCAGTAGATAAACTAACTATAACCGCTGCTAACAATATTCGGTGCAATCTAAAGATTTTCATAAACATTGAGTTGTTACTGTTGATCCCGCCACATTCCAGCGGATAATGGTTTATTGTTCGCTTGTACGGCCGCGCTGTTTCGGCTCAGTTCATCAAAAGGATAGGTAGCCCGCTCAATGAATTCGCCATTTAACTGCGGATTTACATTTTCTGGCAGCGAAAACCCACGGTACAGATCACTGCTGTACTGATACCGCCGTAGGTCTACCCACGCTTCGGGATTAAGGAACATCGCGATATACTTTTCCTTCAAGATTAGCCCCAGGGTCAGATTATCGGCACCTACTCCCACCTGCGCACTGCTCAGGTAAGCCTCTTGTAGCGAATCAACCACGCCCAGTTTGTTCATGTGCGCGGCAATGCCGTCCAGGTACGCTTGATACGCTTCGGCAGTGCTGCCCGTAGTAGTAGCCGAGCCACCGTTGGTCAGGAAGCGCGCTTCGGCTTCAATAAACTTAGCTTCAGCAAATGTGGTCATCAGCAGCGGGGCATCTTCGTTGGCGTACCAGGTATCATCCCGTAGATCGATGGTATTTCCTTCGGTTGAGCCATTTTCCATCCCTTCGTATTCCGTCTGGTCGGTACCTAGCGAGAACATAAGGGGTAATCGAGGGTCCACTACGCCGTATAACTCACCGTTCATCATGTTCACCACCTGAGCCGCCGGGGCCACCGTGAAGTTGCCCGTGTTGATGGCCAATGCTACCCGAGAGTGCCAAGGATTTAAATTACGGTCATCGTAAGACAGTTGCAGATCATCGGCGTTGCTGGTATAGGACAAACCATTCAGCGCAGCTAGCGCTTGCTGGGCCGCCGTCTGTGACCCTTTGTTTACCAAGTGAATCGCAAAGCGCGCTTTGAGCACGTTAGCCGTCTTTATCCACTGCTCCAGGTCACCTCCGTAGATGAGGTCATCGGCTCCCGGACTAGACACCGAGCGAGCGGTCTGCAAGTCAGTAACTGCCTGATCGAGTAAGTTAGGAATGGTCGTCTCATAAATTGCCTGCTGCTGATCGTAGGCAGGCGTGAGGTTCTCAATCCCCTCAAAAGCTTCGGTATAGGGCACGTTTTCCCAGGCATCGGTGGCTAGTCCGAGCAACAGCGCCTGATAAACGCGAGCAACCCCCGCGTAGTGCGGCGACGACTGCTCCGTAGCCTGCCGTTCTAGCTCACGGGCGTTCGACATGGCGCGTAGGTAGATCTCCGTCCAGCCTGCGTCAATCCGAAACTCTTCGTGAATATCAGCGCCCGCCCCAAAGTAATTGGCTATGTGCTGCGCCACCTGATTGGCATCGTAAGCCACCCGATAGTGACTCTCGGCGGTGGCATCTACAATACTGGGTAAGTAAGCCTCCAGGGTAATCTCGGCCGGGCGGTTGGGATCAACATTGGTGTCGCCGCCCAGATAATCATCGCAGGAAGTGATGAGCAAGAGCAGTCCACTGAACATTGCCAGCGGAAGGGTACGTATAGAATAAGTGCGTAGGTTCATTTTGTCTTTAATTAAAAGGTAACGTTCACGCCCACGGTGTAGCTGCGGGTCTGCGGCACTCCGAGTCCGGTGAAACCGTAGCTATTGCTGCCCGATCCAAACTGGTTTGACTCGGGGTCGTAGCCCTTGAAGGGCGTGCTTAGAAACAGGTTGTTGCCGGTGAAGCTGATGCGCGCGCTGCTGATCAGGTAGTTGTCGAGCAAACTGCCGGGTAGCGAGTAGGCCAGGCTTAGGTTACGCACCCGGAACCAGGAAGCGTCTTGCAACACCACCTCCGAGGCCGAAGTATACCGACCAAAGCTACGGTACAGCTCCTCCCCATTAATCTCTACCGGAATCTCGTTCTCTACGTACTGGGCCGGTTCGCCATCTTCAGCCACGTTGCGCACGCCCTTAAACACCACCTGCTCGTAGCGCCGCTCAGTTTCGGCTAGTATACCATTGCGCAGCGAGTTGCGGAACCCTAGATCGTATACGTCGCCACCCTGCCGCCACTCCAGCAGCACCGATAGCGAAAGTCCTTTATACGTCAGCGTATTGGTGAGTCCGCCCTGCCAGTCGGGCAACGCGTTACCCACCAGCACGTATTCAGTGGTGGTCACCGAAGGGAATCCGCTATCGTCGATGAGCAACTGCCCGTCGGGAGCCCGGTCGAAGTCAAAGCCGTACAGATCACCGGCCGAGCCACCCTCTACAATCTTGTTCTGGATGTAGAACTGGTCTTCAAACACAATCTCGTCGAGCTGCGGTGGCATCTCGGTCACCTCGTTGCGGATAGCCGACCAGTTAAGGGTAGCATCCCAGCGGAACGGGCCCACGTTCACCGGCGTGCCACTGATTAGCAACTCAACGCCCTGGTTGCGAAGCGACCCGGCGTTGGTGAAGAAGCGGGAGAACCCGGTGGCATTGCTGATGGGCACCGCAATGATCTGGTCTCTGCTGTCTTGAATGAAGTAGGTTGCATCGATGGCCAGGCGGTTGTTAAAGAACCGCAGGTCGGTGCCGATTTCAAAGGCTGAGGTGCGCTCTGGTTTCAGATTGGGGTTGCCCACCTGCCCCGATAGCCGAAAGCCGCTTTGTCCCAGGAAAGGGGAGCGCGGCGAAATCTCAAACAACTGCGCGGTGCGGTAGGGATCAGTGTCTTTGCCCACCTCGGCGTACGAGAGGCGCAGCTTACCGTAGCTAAACAGATCGCTATCACCAAGGCCAAGCGTTTCGGTGAACACGTAGCCTAAGCTCACCGACGGGTAGAAGAACGAACGGTTCTCTTTGGGCAGCGCGCTCGACCAGTCGTTGCGGCCGGTGAGCGTCAGGAACAGGGTGCCGTCGTACTCGAACTCGGCGTTGGCGAACACGCCCACGATGCGGCGTAGTGAGCCGTTCTCGGTCGAGAAGAAGTTGGTTGCGTTGCTCAAATCATCAAAGCCGCGCAGCGTGAGCCCCTCGCCCCGCACGTTGGTGCTGTTAGCGCTAATGTTGGTCAGGTTGTGCCCCACCAGCAGGGTGCTCTTGAAGCGCTCGGTAAAGTTGTGCGTGGCGGTGAGCAGGAAATTAGAGTTGATCTCCTGAAAGTCAATATTCTCCCGCGTCACGAAGCCATTTACCTGTGAGGAAACATCCAGACCCAGCGGCGCAACCCGTTCGCGCGTGTCGTTGTAGAAGTCCGTCCCGATCTTGTAGTCCAGTGTGAGCCAGTCGGTGATCTTGTAGTTCAGACCCACGTTGCCGATCATGCGGTTCACGTTGTCGTTCAGGCTGGCAAACCGGGCCACGTAGAGCGGGTTGTCGATGATACCGTCCGAGAAATCCCGCTGGGTGCCGTCCGGATTGATGTAGTCGCTGATATCAAAAGTAGGGGAGTAGTACGACAACGAACTGAAGATCGACTTATCCCCACCGTTCGAGCGCACTCCGCCTGAGTTGATGTAGTTCATGGTACCACTAAACGACAGGCGGTCTGATACCTTGGTGGTGCCCGACAGCTTGAAGGTGGTACGCGCCCACTCGCTGAACGGCACAATGCCCTGCTGGTCCAGGTGCGAGGCCGACACGAAGAAGGTGCTGTTCTCTCCGCCGCCCGACACGCTTACCGAGTTATCGAAGCGGGTGCCGGTCTCGAAGAAGTCGCGGAAGTTATCGAAGAAGGGAGTACTGGCTACCGCCGGTGGACCGAACTGCTGGAAGCGCAGCGGGTCGCCATTCGAGTAGAACCGCAGTCGGCCGAAGCGGCCCTCGCGGAAGCGGGTCTGCACCTCGGGCGACTTGTTGATCACGTCCCAGCCGTAGGATGAGCTGAGCGATACCCTGGCTTTGCCTGATTTCCCTTTCTTGGTGGTGATGATCACCGCCCCGTTGGCGGCGCGCAGTCCGTAGAGCACCGTGGCCGCGGGCCCCTTCAGGATAGACATGCTCTCGATGTCGTTCGGGTTCAGGTCTACCGCCCGGTTCGATTGGGAGAACTGCTCGGACGAGCCCGAGGCGTTGGACCCAGCGCTGGGCAGCACGCTACCCGCCGCGGTGCTGTTGCTGATTGGGATGCCGTCTACCACGAACAAAGGTTGGTTATCGGCGCCGGGATCGAGCGAGGTGATGCCCCGGATCACAATACTGGCTCCGGCACCGGGCTGCCCGCCCGCGCTCTGAATAGTGACTCCTGCCACCTTGCCGCGCAACGCATTGACCACGTTGGGCTGCCGGGTTTCCAGAATCTCTTCCGACTGGATTTCCTGTACGGCGTAGCCCAGCGCTTTCTTGTTGCGCTCGATGCCGAACGAGGTGACTACCACCTCTTCTAACGACTGGACGTCAGGGTCTAGGGATACATTGAGGGTGGTTTGGCTGCCTACCGGCACTTCTTGGGCGGTGTAGCCCACCGAAGAAAACACCAGCGTGGCGTCGTCGCTGGGCACCGTGATCTGGTAGTTGCCGTCGATGTCGGTGACCGTGCCGGTGGTGGTGCCCTTCACCAACACGTTGACCCCCGGTAGGGAGATGTTTTCGGACGCGTCGGACACTTGGCCCGACACGGTGGATTGCGCCCGGACACCCGTTGCTAAACCCAGGGTCAGCAGCAGCGACAGCGCGAGATGCGTAAATGTTTTCATAAGCAGAGAGTAAGAAATACCTAAAAAACTAACCTTAAAATGAAATTCTTTAACAAACATATCGTATTCGCCAGAGCAAACCAACTTTTGCTGGGTGTTTGTGCGAAGGCGACTTATTTCTTACAAGACCATGCTCACCCGGCAACTGCGTTTACCATCATTTTTGCGGTAAGGTTAGCACAGTTAACCCGATGTTCCACCCTAAATACACACAGACGTATGTTACTGTATTCGTTAGTAGATAATCCACTTACCGTTGACAACAAAGAAGACTGCCGGGCACAGGTGCAAGACTACACCTACCGGCAGATCGAGGACATTGTGAACCAAATTACCGTGCCGGGTTCTATCCTCAAGGACACCGAGTGCGTGGCGGTGATCAATGCTTTCCTTAAAGCCATCACGGCTAATTTAGAAGCGGGCATTGGCTTCGAATGCGACTATCTGGCCCTGTCGCAGTCTATCGCGGGGGTGTTTGTTGACAAAAACGACCGTTTTGATGCCAACCGCCACCGGGTGAGGCTTAACCTACGGGTGGGCGAACCAACCAAAGCGGTGCTGAAGCGCGTGCCGGTTAGCAAGGTGAAGGCCAACGTGCTGCTACCCGAACCGGAGGGCGTCTACGACCGCAAGTCGCGCACCACCGATCAAATAATCACCGCCGGACACAGTGCCGACCTCACGGGCGAACGCCTCAAGATTGAAAATACAGATGATCCCCAGCAGGGAGTGTTTTTGGTGAACACGCAAAAGAAGGAAGAAATCAAAATAACTTACCTGCACCAAAACACGGCTAAAACGCTTCAGGTAGAGTGGCCTGACACCCTAAAATCGGGGCAGGAGTACCGCCTGGAGGTGCGCACCACCATTAATGGCAGCCAGGCGGTGCGCACCGGAACAAGGGCCACGCTGCTCACGGTGAAGTAAGTTTCGGCAACACGTTGCTGTCCAAGCACGAAAGCCCCGCCTTGCTGGTCGGGGCTATTTTTTTGCCCTTGTCTACCGGGGCACATTTGGCGGTTTGCCCTGCTAAGCAACTAAGGTTGCCCTACCCAAGATAACTACCGTTGCCCCACACCGGGTAACCATAGTCACTAAGGTCGGCCAACCATAGTTACCAAGGCTCGAGTACTGTAGTTACCAAGTCTTGAGTACTATGGTTGCTAAGGCTCAGAGACTCTAGTTACCCCAATCTGAAGGTTTTGGATAACAAAACTATCGTCATTCAGTAGGAAACCTGCTATATCAGGGGAGCAAGAATGCACGCTGATATAGTGATTGGCCGAGGGCTTCTGCCTCTCTGCCGGACTTATTACCGCACGTTGAGACAGGGTCCCTTCAGGATGACAAGGGGGGGGGAGATAACAGTTAAGAAAAATATCATTGTGAAACTCAGCGCGTTCTTTTGGAGGAGCGCCATGGGGCATAACCGCCGGTATAGCCATTCGTTCGGTGGTTGTTCCAGCATATGCGTATTTAGCATTCCCGGAATTCTTCCGGAAGGGTAATGATATTAATGTCAAAGTATAGTACCCGGTTCTCCCTGCCACTGCCCAGGGCGTGTTGACATATAGATTGACGAGGGCTTTCGAGGCTGTTTTTGTTCTAATCAAGAAGCTTGAGGCGGGCGATGCGGGGGCATCGGCCAACGAAAGCGACGCAGAGTTGGGACGAAAACAGTCGGAAAGCACCGTCTAGGCTTATATGTCAACACGCCCTAGCCCTAACACCTGGGCACGAAATTCATCCGGGGTGGGTTGGCTACAGAACTGCTGCTCGCAACAACTTCCCGGATAGAATCACTGTATACCCGGAAGGAGTACTCCGCCTCGTTAATACGAAGCAGTGAACGATCGGTAGGCGTGCAGTCTTGACTGACATCCCACCCGCCAAAAACACAGGCGTGGCAGGCGGTGAGCCCAGTCAGAATAGCTAAAAGCAAATAGTTGTGCCAGTATTTCATGTGTGGTAATGAGTGAGCTTGGTTGCTATGGTTACTCAATAAGCACCTCATGGGGGTAGACCTCACCCTGGTAAAGGATGTGTAGCACATACACTCCCAGGGGCAGGTTGCGCACGTCCAGCGTCACCTCCCCGTTTTTAGCCTCAGCTTCGGCGATCATCGCGTTCTGCGGGTTGTAGAGCTGAATGGAAAAGGGGGGTGAGGTGGTTTGACCAGAACTTTGGCTTGCTGCCCCAAGGGCGTTATCCGTTCCCAGGGCTACCGTCAGGACGTCACTGGCCGGGTTGGGGAAGACGGTGAAGTTGTTGCAGATGTTGAACTGACGATCAATGCTGCTGGTGCCGGTGCACCCGTTATTGAAGCTCGCCCGAGCGAATATACTACAACTGCTACTTGCTTCTACGGTGACCGTGGCGCTGCCCTGTCCGCTCACCACCGCGACGTTCGGACTCTCCCCGAAGACCGTCCAGGTGTAGGAGACTCCGGATTGCGGGCTGATCAATGACAAGCGGTAGCGCGTGCCTCCTAAGGAAACAGGGTCTCTGATGCCAGTGGGCGGGGGGATGGTGCTGCCCACTGCTACTCCGAACCGGGGGGTGGTTACTTGGCAGCCAGCGGGGCCTACCACGGCTTCTACCCAGCCTGAGGGACCGCCGCTGCCGCTCCGTACGCGCAACGAAGTGGTGCCCTGCCCGGATACGATAGACAGGTTGCTGGTGCGCCAGGTGACAGGCTGCCCGGCGGTGTTGTTGACCTGAAAGGTGGCCGTGCCGCACACTTCGGTGGGGCCGGTGATCGTGGGACTAAGAGGCACCGGGCAGGTGGCTACTTCCAGGGTGTAGTAGCCAGTGACGTTGGGTGAGTTGTTAGTGACTTGGATTGCGTACCGTCCTACGGGTAAGTTTTGCTCAATGCGCGAGAAGTTACCCGTCCCACCGTTGTCGTTATTTGCCAATTGGGCACTCAAAGCCCCGTTTACCTCAAAGAGGGTTAGTTCGGTATCAGCATCAGCAGTGCCAGGCTCATTGGCATCGCTGGTCTCGATGCGAATAAAGCCCGCAGTTGGTTGAACACCACCCAGTCCTCGTCGCAGGAGTCAAAGCGGTTGCGGGTTCCGTCGCGGCGGTATGATTGGTTAAACGTGCGCAGTTCGGGGGTATTTAGGTTGATATCGCGGGCCAACGCAAAAGCATCGTCCGGCTCAAAGAAATCGGTGGTTGTTCGGAATGTGGTATACCCGTTTCTGTAGCGACGATACTTACCTCTCTCTAACCGATGTATCATCACGGCAATCTGTTCACGGGTAAAGTCTTGTCGGCAATTATCGCCGTAGGTCATAAGGTTGTTGGGGTCGGGCGGCCGACTACCGGCCGGGGGATTAGCATACTGGTCGCCGTAGATATCCTCTTGATTACCAAAAAAGTTACAGCCCGGGGGAAGGTTGAAGTTGCCCACTACGCCATCAGCCGGAATAGGATTCACCAGACGAGGGTCAGCCGGGGTATCACACAGCAGATCACCGGTGACCGAGCAGGTTCTGACATTCCCTCCTTGGAACAAACGAAACGTAGTTCGGTTACGGTCAACCGGCTCCCGAAACCTTTGGCGAAAAGGAAACGGGATACCCCAGTTCAAGTGGGTATGAGCTAGCCCCAGTGCGTGACCAATCTCATGAGAGAGCGTGCTACGAATAGCAATACCAGGTGGTGGCACAATCTCTTCTCTATTAACAAAGATTGCATCCGACAACGCATTATAAAAACTACCTCCGCTGCGCACAACATGGACGTTAATGGCACCTTTTACAGACAAGAAGAAACTCTGCTGGGTAGAGGTAAAGTATTTAAGCACATCCTGAAGCGTGCTGCTATTGACTCGTGCGATGCCGTCGCAGCGCAGGTAGAAGCGAATACCGGTACGGTTTCGACGGTGGTCTTCGTTGACAGCATCTATTTCGTTTCTTATTTGTTCGTCGTTAGGCACTCCAAAAGCATTGCCCGCATCATTGTTGTAGACCCAAAATTGCAAGGGAATACGGTAACGCACGTCTTCTTCTACCCGGCAGGTAGGGCAGGGATCGGAATGTTCCACACTATCCAGTAAATCTTCTAAGTACTGAGGATTACCGTACCAAGGCAAGTTCTTAAGCTCAGTAGTATCGGGATCAGTGGTGCCGCAGTCGGGAAAGGACGTAACTGGGCGGTTGGTTGTAACACTGGTGGGGGTTATCTTGGTAGTAGGGCGTAGTTTGGTATCCGCATAGATACGAACCCCATTGTCAATAGCGTCAATGTTGGTTTGTGCCATTAAAGTGGAGCCGATAAATATTAGGCTCAGAAGAATTATCAGTGAATAATTCATACAAGATAGATTAGCTAGTGGGAGGTAGTTATTTTTTAGTGATATCAGCAGAATAGCTGCTCTTGCCTGATCCCTCGAAAATTAGTTCATCGTTGAAATATGCCTCAAAGTCATCCATAACTTCTTGACAACCGTCACGAGGCACGAAGAAGATATCAAGAGTGTCAACGTCTATCGTGTCAAAATGCAAATAAAATATACGGCGATAGCGTTGGTCAAATGCAAAACTTTCCTGGTAAGCAGGACGTACGAAGAACGAATAAAAACCATCTCGTCCGCTACGAGAAGAATCAATGTACTCTACCGTATCCCCGCGATTGTCAATGATCTCAAATTCAAAAGGAGAAAAGCGATTAGGAAACACGTTTTCACCGGCTTCATCATAGATAGCGAAGGCAAACAAAGAACCGGTATATAGCGAATCAGATTGTCTTCCCCCGCAACCGTCTTCACACGAAGAAATGATAAGGAGTATACCAAGTAGAAAGAACGATAGGCTAATAAGTGATTTCATAGTAATTAGCGCTTAGTGATCTGAGCAGAATAAGCACCTCTGCCTGATCCGGTAAAGACTAGTTCGTCGTTGTAGTAGGCTTCAAAGTCGTCCATGTAATCCTGGCAAGCCGCGCGAGGTACGAAAGAAAGTCTTAATGTGTCGGTATCCAAAGTGTTGAGGTGAAGATAATAAACACGTTTATAACGCTGATCATAATCAAAATTTAGTCCCGCAGTAGGGGCCACTGCAAACGAATAGAATCCGTCTTGTCCGTTTCTAAATGAGTCTATGTCTAATGTATCCCCGTTATCATCAATAATCTCAAAAGCGAAGGGATCATATTGTTCAGGAAATATGTTCTCCTCCGCTTCATCATAAATGCCAAAGGCGAAACTAGAAAGCGTACGTAGCGTTGTCGGTTGTCTTCCCCCGCAGCCATCTTCACACGAAGAAATGATAAGGAGTATACCAAGTAGAAAGAACGATAGGCTAATAAGTGATTTCATAGTAATTAGGCTAAGTGAAGATGTAAAAGGATATCAGTACAATGAACAATGTAGCCAGAACTTGTTGGAATTTGGTATTGAACGTTGCCTTTAACCCGGCAGGTAAGACACTGAAATATACTATTCCTTTAGTTCTGCAACTTCTGCTCGTAGCAGATCAATCTGCGCTTGCTGCTCAATGGTATACAGGGTCAGTTCCTCAATCTTCTGCAACAGTAGCTTTTGCATGGCCCCCACGCTTACCGAACCCTTGGCCAGCACCTCGGCTTCCGAAGGTACCCCCGGCAGGTGGTGGTGCTCGTTGATGTGCGCCTGCACTTCGTCCAGGCTGGGTAAAGCGTAATCTTTGGCAAAGACAAAGTCGGCCCAACTGCTGGTCTTTACGTCTACCTCCCTTGCCCCAATCCGGCCCTCTACCGCCAGGCGGTAGCTGCCAGGGTTGGTGGTGCCAATGCCTACGTTGCCGTTGGACTTGAGCAGAAACTGGGGGTTAGTCTGGGCAGGATTGGCCAGCAAGGCAATATCGGCGGCAGTCTTCGCCACGATAGACAAAGAGCGTTTGGCGATCACATTCGATCCGTTTACATTGTCGCTAATCCGAAAGGTGAACGTATTGGCGTTGCCGTTGCTGGTCGTTCTTTTCAGGTGCTGGGCGCGACTAGCAAAGAAGATTATCTCACGAAGATGACAAAAAAAATATCATTCAGCATTCCGTGCCGGGCAAGAAACCTGCTACAGGGGGCCCTGCTGGATGACAGGGAGATATAGCGCGTTGCGGTATGTATTCTCGCAAACCGCCCTGTCTACTGATTCACCGGCTCCGGTTCCGGCTCTTGCTGCGCTTTGTTGTTTACCTTGCGCTGCCCGCGCAACTGCACCGGCTTGGTGCGGCCCTTGCGGAAGCGCATGTTGAGCACCTCCACCAGCAATGAGAAGCCCACCGCAAAGTAAATGTATCCCTTCGGCACCTCGTAGTGCAGGGCCTCTACAATCAGCATAAAGCCAATGCGAAATCTTATTTCTTTTGTCTATGCTTATCCCAGTATTCTCGGGGGGGGTACAATTGTAGTGTACTCAAATTCAGTGAGGGTAAAGTCAGTCGTATTGCCGGTGATTAAATAATCTGCCGAGCTAACGGCCGCCAATTCCAAAAATTTATTATCGCTGCTATCAGCCAGTATATCCACCTTTTGGTCTGGTTGATAAAAGGTTGAAATCTCGTTAAGCTTGGTGAGTACTACATCTGCCTTGCTTTTGAAATTGTGAAACCTACTGAACTTATCTCTACCTAACACTTCCACGTATTCTTCAAAAATCTCCGTGGTCAAACAGGACTTTACTAATAGTTTGAACACCAACTCGTACAGAATCTTTGTTGGTACAGCATTAGAAATCAAAGCTGACACAATCACGTTCGTGTCAAGGATGACCTTTTGCATCTCTTACTGCTTTTATCTCGGTGTCAATGTCTTCTAAGGTTGTCTCGGACAGTCCCACCTCAGCAGCAATTTTATTACACTCCAGCAAGGCTTTTCTGGCGTATTCGAGACTTATTTTATCTACTAGGTCTATAAACTTAATTTCTTGCTGATTCTCTAGATTATATTTCTCGAAATCGCTTTCGCTTACTTTTATCTGAATTGTTTTCATGGCCACAAAGTTAACTTCTTTTTCAACCTCAGCCTAGCTCGGGTAGGGAATGTATAAAGTTACCACAGGTCCCGTCTACTGGTTCACCGGCTCCGGTTCCGACTGCGCCTTGTTGTTGACATTTCGCTGTCCGCGCAGCTTCACGGGGTTGCGGCTCTTGCGGAAGCGCATGTTGAGCACCTCCACCAGTAGTGAGAAGCCCACCGCAAAGTAAATGTACCCCTTCGGCACCTCGTAGTGCAGGGCCTCCACAATCAGCATAAAGCCGATCAGAATCAGGAAAGACAGGGCCAGAATTTGTAGGGTCGGGTGGTCGTTGATGAACCGACTGATGGCCCCGGCAAAGAGCATCATGATGCCAATGGAAATAACCACGGCAATGATCATAATGATCACCTCTTCGGTGAGTCCCACCGCGGTCAAGATAGAATCGAAGGAGAACACCATATCCAGCAGCACGATTTGCACAAGGATGGAAGCCAGCGTGACTTTCTTGCCCGAGTCGGATTCGGAGTGGTCTTCGCCCTCGATCTTGTGGTGAATCTCAGAAGTGCTTTTCGCCAGTAGAAACAATCCTCCCGCTGCCAGAATCAGGTCCCGGCCACTCACCTCGTGGTTAAACACGGTGAACAGCGGCTCGGTGAAACCGATAATCCAGGTGATACCCAGCAGCAGTGCCACCCGGAAGATCATGGCCAGGCCCAGCCCGATGTTGCGTGCCTTGGCCTGCTGGTTCTCAGGGAGCTTGTTGGAGACAATAGAGATAAAGATAATATTGTCAACCCCCAGCACGATTTCCAAAAAGGTAAGGGTGAGCAGAGCAATGAGTCCTTCTCCGCTAAAAAGTACGTCCATAGTTTGGATGGTTATTTGGTTCCAGGTTGAAAGGTTCTAGGTTCTGAGTATTTAGATGCAGAACTCAGAACCTAGAACCCCGAACTTTCACATTCAGAAAGTCTATAACTGCCCTGCTGATTTTATTGTTATCTTGTTCTCAACTTCTTGCTGCCTATGGAACGGATTCAGCCTGATCATCAACTGTGCATAGTACTAGAAGGACTAACGCTACGGCCCTGGACGTCGGACGATGAGACTTCGCTGGTGCAGCAGGCCAACAACCGAAGCATCTGGCGCAACGTGCGCGACAGCTTTCCGCATCCCTACACCGAGAACGACGCCAAGCTGTGGATCAAGATCGCCAACCGCGACACCACCATGCTCAACGTGGCCGTGGAGGTGGACGGGCTGGCGGTGGGCGGGGTGGGAGTGGTGTTCAAAGACGACGTGTACCGGCGCACCGCCGAGATTGGCTACTGGCTGGGCGAAGCCTACTGGAACCGCGGACTCACCAGCCGGGCGGTGGCCGCCGTGTCGGACTACGTGTTTGCGCACTTTGACGTGGTGCGGCTCTATGCGGGAGTGTTTGCGCCCAACCGCGCTTCGGCCCGGGTGCTGGAGAAGGCCGGATATACTTTCGAGGCCCGTTTGCGACAGAGCGTCACCAAAGACGGGGAAACCTTGGATGAGCTTGTATACGCTAAGTTTTGGAAGAAGTGAGCTTTGAAAAAGGGGAGAGTTAAGGGTTATCCAGTAGAAGGGGGCGGCGGCAGATCATGCTCTGGCGGTGAGTATGCTGATGGTACAAAGCTACTTTTTATGCTAATTTCTTTTGATCTATCCAGAATAAATTAATCTTGTGAAGATTATAACCTTTTTTTCACTAAACCCCAATATGCATGACTACTAAACTAACTTTATGGACCGTACTGGGCATGCTTTGCCTGGCAACCTTTTTCTCCGGGTGCCAATTGAGCAAGGTTGCCTTTGGCAATTCTTATTATTTTAAGCAAACCCCGCGGACGGTAACGCCGCCTACTGTAGCGGAGAAAGCCAATCTGAAAGCCTCGCTGGAAAAACAAGGGCTCACCGAGCAGACGCTCACCACCAAGATGGAAGCGGCCCGAGAGCAGCTCGATGCGGTGGTAGCGAAGAGCGAGAATTCGGCACTGCAAGCAAGCGTAGACCGCACCAAGCAACTAGCGCGCGAGATGAAGGGGGAGCAACTTACCCGCAAAGAAGTGCGCGGCAAGCGCAAGGAGCTGCGGCAGGAGCTGCGCACCTTGTCCAAGGAGTTTCGCAATGCTGCCCCGGAGGAGACGCAGGATATTGATAAAAACCTGAAGCTCGCGCTAATCCTGTTAGGTGCTGCCTTGATTCTATCCATTATCGCGGGGGCCACAGTGAGTTCCGGTGGTGGATTTGGCATCTTATGGCTTCTGGCCACACTAGCCTGGCTCGCCGGAGTGGTGTTCTTTGTAATTTGGTTGGTGGAAGAGGTGAGTTAAGCAGCTATGCATAAGTAATACGGCATTTCTTTGCTGTAAGTACCTCATAGCTAACACCTTAGGATTTGCTAAAATATGCATCGGTACTTAAGATAACTTTTGGAGTCTGTCTTTGTGATAACAAAAAAGCCTGCACATGAACTGTGCGGGCTTATTTAATGATTATTCTAGATCAGACTAGAAGTGAATAGCCACTCCGAGGGTTCCGTAGCCGAAAGCACCGCGTCCTCCTTCAAAGTATACTCCGAACTTATCGTTGAATTTGTACTTAAAGCCCAATACCGGACCCAAGCGAAAACGGCTATTGTTAGCGTAACCATCGCCAAGTATTCCTCCAAAAGATTCACCACTATACGTCTGAAATTCCATTCCGACTAGCAATGAAACATAAAAATCCATTTTCTCTTCGTCCAACGACAAATCTAATGCCTCGTTAAGCAGGGGAACATAATGGAGCGAGCCTCGGGCGCCCACCGCTAAAAAGTTCCAGCTATAGTTAATGCTCGTATAGTCGTAGCTCCAGCTAGCGTAGCCTACGTAAGGGCCTACACTGAAGTTCTCGTGAATGCCCAACTCGAGGGCAGCCGTCAACGGAGGTACGCTTACACTGCGCCCACCCAGATAGCCGTAACTGTAACCGCCAAAGCTGATCCCCGCCATAAAGATTTTGTCACCCTTGTTGTAGGCCAGTCCGCCGCCGGATTCGCCGACGCGGACGGTGTTTTGGGCTTGGGCACTAAAGGCTACGCTACAAGCGAGAAAGGTAAGGATGCATAGTTTTTTCATGATTTTGTTAGTTAAGTGAAAGGTGGATGTAAATTACGTAAGAAAATAAGGAAATGCTTCTATTCATTAAAAGAAAGTAGCAGTGGCCCGCCCGGAGACAAAGGCCACCGCTGGGAAGTTACGGCAAATTGGTTGCCCCTGAAGTGTTGTCAGTGAAGGTATTTGCACCTTCCACTTCGGCGTTGGTGGTCAGGGCAACGCCAGTTGCGTTAGTCACTTGGCTACTACCGCCGCTTTCCACAAACACCCCGAACGCCTGGCTGTTGGTGATGGTACTGTTGGCAATGGCTACCTTTCCAAACCTATCAACTCCAATGTTAGCGGCATCCACCCCGAAGCCAAAGCCACTGCGGCCACCGTACGAAATGTTCGTATAGATCATTTTGTTGGCCACGGTGTTGGTGAAGAAAACAACGCCTAGCCACCCATCCGCCGGAACGCGTGCTGCGAAGGTGATCAAATTACCGGCTGTTCCTTCGGCATCCAGAAACCCATTGTTGCCAGCTACCTCAATGCGGACGTCCTTGTTGAACTCCAGCGTGGCTCCAGGCTCAATCTCTAATCCGCCGTCAATGTCCAGTCGGCCGCTCACGTAGTAGGGTGTGCCATCGGTGAAAGCCACCAGGGTTTGGTCATCGTTGGTAGCCGCTAGCGTAGAAGCGTAGATTTCCACGCTGTTATCACCGTTGCCCGAGAAGGTCGTTGCCGCGTCTAGTACCCCGGCGGTACTGATATGCACTCCGATAGGCAGTCCGTCGTTTCCGGTGAATCGGTTCTCGCTAAACTCGGCAATCGTGCCCCCCTCCTCTAAGTAAAGTCCGTAGTCGCCTACGCTGTTCGAGATCACTGAGTTGGTAATTTTGACACTACCAAACCGTTCTACTCCTATGTTGGAGGACCGAATACCGAAGCCAAAGTCGCGGTTGCCGCCGTACGAAACGCGCGCGTACTTGAAAGAGTTGCTGCTGTTAGACGTATAGAAAGAGAAGCCTCCCCAGCCGTCGGCGGGGTTGCGAGCCGTAAAAGTGATACTGTCGGCCGCGGTTCCTTCAGCAGAAAAGTAACCATTTGTGCTAGATACTTCAACGAAAGCACTGGAGCTAAACTCAAACGACGACCCCGGTTGGGCCTTGATGCCCGAATCGATGTCCAATTTTCCCGACACGTAGTAGGGGGTGCCGTTAGAGAGCGCCGGAACAACAAGTTCTTCGTCCTGAGAAAGGGTTGAGGCAAATATCTCCACAGCATTGTCGGTGTTGCCCGAGTAGACGCTCTGCTCGTCCAGGCTACCCACCTGGCTGATGGACAGCGCGATAGGATTGTTGTCATTGTCGCTTAGGGTATTGTTTCCCGACTCCCGCAGGGTTCCTCCGCCTTCCAGGTAAATGCCGTAGTTGAAGCTATTGGATACAGTGGAGTTATTAACCTTCACTCCTCCGGATCTTTCTACGCCGATATTAGCGGCTAGTACGCCAAAGCCAAAGTCAAGTTGCCCGCCGTACGATACGTCGGCGTAGTTGAACTCGTTCTGGGCATTGTTGTTGAAAAAGACGATGCCATCCCAGCCGTTCAGGGTATCCTGGGCAGTGAACACCACCAAACTGTCGGCCTTGCCAACGGCCACCAGCGCTCCGCTGTTGCCCTGGATGGATAACCCGCGGTTGGGCTCGAACATCACTTTCACGCCGGGAGCCACGGTGAGCTGAGCGGTTACGTCAACGTCAGCTTTCACGTAATAGTCGGGCAGGGCGGGGTTGCTAAACACGTTCTTCCATACGGTGGTTTCCGTAACGCTTCGGTCAATGACCACCGGATCAGCATTAGACTCTATGACCACCTCGTCCGTAGCCACGTTGCCCTCAGGGTCGCTCACGGTGAGTCGGATGGTGAACTCGCCCACCACGTCGGGCACAAACACCGCTTCGTCCGGGTTGCCCGATACGGCCGTCACGCGGGCGGTGCTGCTGCCTGCCGGGGCACTGGCCACCTCCCACAAAAACGTTAGGTCTTGGCTGTCAGTATCAAGGTCGCTGCTGCTGCTACCGTCCAGCGCGTAGCTGGTGCCTACCGTCATCTTATTGTTATCGTTGTCCTCCCTGATGATCCGGCTGTCCTGGTCAAGGATTACCGCCACGGGTGGGTCACCGGCCGCTTCCGTCGCGGTGATGGTGGTCGCGTCGGTGGCGTTGTTGCCGTCGGTGTCGGTTACCGTGAGGGTGGCCACGTAGGTGCCTTCTACGTCGGGCGTGAAGGTGGCGGTGGCCTGAGAGGCACTGTTAATCGAAGCGCTGCTGCCATCGGGCCTGGTGGTGAGGGCCCAGGAGTAGGTGATGGCTCCTTCAGTATCCGAAGAACCGGTGCCATCTAAAGTAACCGAACTGTTTACTTTAGCGTCCAGGTCCGATCCGGCACTGGCGACGGGCGCGTTACCCACCGGTTCGGGATCTTCGTCTTCGCCGCAGGCTGAGAACAGCAGCAGCGAGGCAATCAGTGCGTACGTGATGTTTTTAAAATAGTGCATAGGGGAGATAAGATTAAGGGTTATAGGATACTTTGTTTTTGCCCCTTAATGCAGTGGATAGCGAATAGGTAAACAGAATTAAAAAATATTTTAACTTTATGTTTACCCCAGCAGTATACTAAGGATTAAGGAGGAAAGAGATCGATCGGGGCGCTTGAGAATTTACCCATCACTATCTACAGCTACTTATGCGAGACCACTCAGAAAATGACCATACGTTAGACCGCTACCTGCGCGATGAAATGAGCGATCAGGAGCGCCGCACTTTTGAAGAACAGCTCAGCACCGATGATGCACTAACCGAAGAACTGGCGCTGCACCGCGATGCTATGGAGGGCATTCGACTGGACGGAAGTCAGGAGTTGAAGAAACGCTTGCAAGCCGTAGAGGCCGAACTGGCTAATCCCGATTCTGTAGTGGTCGATAAGAAAGAGACAAACCGGCGGTTTCTGGTGACCTGGATAGCCATTGCGGCTTCGCTACTCACGGTGCTGCTACTGGGCTACCTGTTTGTGCCCACCACCTCGAGTCCCGAAGAGCTATACGTAGCTTACTATCAACCCTTCCCCAATCTGATTAATCCAGCGCAACGGTCCACCGAAGTGAATGAGAAAACTGTGCTGGAGCAGGCAATGCGGGCCTACGATGAGCAGCGGTACGACCAGGCGATCACGCTGTTCGAGCAGGGCGATGCCCTAGCTACCCCGGGCTATACTTTCTATACCGGTGCAAGCTACCTAGGAACAGGACAGCCCGAGCGGGCCATTCCGTTGCTGGAGCGGGTGGTGCAGGATAGAACCGGGTTATTCTACGAGCCGGGCCTGTGGTACCTGGCCCTGGCGCACCTAAAGACTGACGACCCGGAGGCGGCCCGTCCCTATCTGCAAACACTGACGGAACAGGAGGGGGATTATACCGAGGAAGCGCAGAAGCTTTTAGAAGAAATAGGCTAACCAGACAAAGGCTACTTGAAGAACCGAAGCAGTCCGCGGTTTCTTCTTGCTCGGTCCGGTCGGTCTTCAGCCCGAATGATTAGCTGAAATACCCAGCCCTGCGTGCCAAAGGTGGCTTCATAAATTTTCACACTTCCCAAAGTCCAGGCATTGCTGGTTGATAGCCGGTAACCTCCGCTCAACCCAACGAACAAATCGGAATCGGCTACGACCAATACCCGCTCAACCCCTACTCCAATCTCCCCGAAGAGCATCAGCCCGTCTGTGCGGTAGTTCCTTTGCTCCACCTCCTCAACTCCTAGGTTGGCCAAACTATTCTGAAAGTTAAGGTTGCTCACTACGGAAGAAACCGTAAGGCGGGCGTAATTTACCCCTACGCCCAGGTAGGGGTAGATCAGCCATTTGGGATTGGTGATCACTTTTGTTGAGAAGTGACCAAAGATAACGACCCAGGCGGTTCTTTCGTGATCCGATTCGGATTTGTTGCCCAGGATGGCGCAAGTTTGAGCAATTAGCCGTATTTTGCTCTTTTAGATTTCAATTCCTAACGACATGAACCTACTTAGCATCTTCATATTTTGCTCCTTTGCCCTGACGTTTCTTGACACCCCACCGCCCCCACCCACCGAAACCCAAGCCTCCTGCCGCGTGCGCCTGCCCGACCTGGCCGGAAGCTACGAGGGCGAATGCCACCGCGGCAAAGCGCACGGACAAGGAAAAGCCATCGGGCGTGATACCTACGAGGGCGAATTTGCCAAGGGCCTGCCGCACGGACACGGCACCTACACCTGGGGCAACGGCGACACCTACGAGGGAGAGTTCGTGAAGGGAGCCAAAGAGGGCGAAGGCAAAATGGTGTTTGCGCCGGTGAAAGCCGACAGCGTGCAGACCGACAGCACACAGATTGGCCAGTGGAAGAACGACCAGTTCTTGGGAGAAAAGATGTGATGAAGCAGACTTGGTGATTGAAGGACCAACCATCCAAACCAAAGCTGACCCTGAAGTCATTGATCGGGTGACCGGACGGGTGATCTACGTGCTGCTGGTGATGGTGGTGTTACAGCTCACTTATCCTTTCTCGCTGCTGGGCAACTGGCAAAACGCGGTCTACTTCTCCCTCTACGTGGCCCTGCTGGCCAGCGGAGTGTACCTATCGAGTGTGAATAGGCGGCGAATGATTGCCACCGCGGTGGTAGCGGTGCTAAACGTGGCTATTGGCATCCCCTGGGTGCTGTCGGGCGGCGACGTAATCTGGTTGGCGCTGGCCAGCTACGGTCTGCTCGTTCTGTTTCAGGTCATGATCATCGTGGTGTTGGTGGAGTATATTTTCGTCACCGACAGGGTGAACCGCGACGTGATCTTCAGCGCCAGCACCATCTACCTGATCCTGGGCAACGCTTTCACCGGATTATACATGATCATCCACACCCTAGACCCCGAGGCGTTCGTCTCCAGCACCATGGACACCCCGTTGCCCTGGCAACGCATGGTCTACTTCAGCTACTCCACGCTCACCACCCTGGGCTACGGTGATATTACCCCGGTGTCGCCCTGGGCGCAATCTATCTCTTCCCTAGAAGCCATCCTGGGACTGCTCTACATCGCCATCATCCTCGGCCGCATGGCCAGCCGCTACGGCACTCCCCCCAAATAATAAAAGCGTACAGACGCGATTTATCGCGTCTCTAAATCACAAACTTCACCACAAACAGCCCCGCCATCAGGTACAAGGCAATCGGCACCTCCTTGGCCTTGCCCCGCACCAGCTTGATGACCACGTAAAAAATAATACCTGCGGCGATGCCGTTGGCGATGCTGTAGGTAAAGGGCATCAGCACGATGGTCAGAAAAGCGGGCAGCGCATTCTCAAAGTCCGCGAAGTCGATGCGCTGGATGGATTGCATCATGAGCATACCCACTAAGATGAGCGCTGGAGCCGTAGCCGCCGCCGGCACCATACCGGCCACCGGGGCCAGAAACACCGACAGCAAAAAGAGCACGCCCACCACCAAGGCGGTGAGTCCGGTGCGCCCGCCCGCGGCGATCCCCGCGTTGCTCTCGATGTAGGTAGTCACCGTAGAGGTGCCCGCCAGCGCCCCAAACGTGGTGGCCAGGGCGTCGGCCAGCAGCGAGCGCTTCATGCGGGGCAAACGCCCGTCTTTATCCAGAAATCCGCCCTTGTCGGCCGTGCCGATGAGCGTGCCGATGGTGTTGAACAGATCAACTAGCGAGAATGAGATGATGACCACCACCAGCGTGGTGAGTACGCTTAGCACTGAATCTTCACGGTCGAACAGCCCGGCGAAATCGAGCTGAAACAGGGTGTCGCCCAGATGAATATCGGTGAAGCTAAAACTATCGGGCACCTGCGTGGCTCCTAGCGGAATGCCGATCAGGGTGGTGAGTACAATGCTGAACAGGATCGCCCCCGGCACCTGCCGGGCATAGAGTACGGCAATTACCAGTAGCCCAATACCCGCCAGCAGCACCGACGGACTGCGAAAGCTGGCCATCTCCAGAATCTGCGCCGGAGCACGGCTGAGTTGCTCCACCAACGCACCCGCTTCCAGCGTTTCGGCCGACAAGATAATGTCCACAATAGGACCCTGGTTCACCCGTACAATGCCCGCGTTGTTGAACCCAATCAGGGTGATAAACAGCCCAATGCCCGCCGGAATGGCGTAACGTATTGAGCGCGGTAGGGCTTCTACTACTGCCGAACGTGCTCCGGTGAGGGTGAGCAGAATGAACAAAACTCCCGAAATGAACACAATGGCTAGCCCCTGTTGCCAGGTGAAGCCGTTTTGCAGCACCACTGCAAAGGTGAAGAAAGCATTCAGCCCCATGCCAGGCGCTTGGGCGAAGGGGTAGTTGGCCAGAAAGGCCATCAGCAGCGTGCCCAGCGCGGCGGCCAGGCAGGTAGCCACCAGCACGCTGTTGTAATCCATCCCGGCCTTGGCAAGAATGCTGGGGTTCACGAAGATGATATAGGCCATCGTGAAGTAGGTGGTGAGGCCCGCCACCACTTCGGTGCGTACGGTGGTCTGGTTTTCTCGGAGGCGAAAGAGGTTCATGCGCCAAAATTATCAATTCTGCTGTTTCTTTTAGCGCTTTTGTACTAAACTGCGTCCGCTTTAATCAATGATATTGGAATAGCGAATAAAAACGGAGCTAGTGCGTGTTTAAACGTGATCTATCTACCAATACCTGAATCTAGTGCGCGTTTCTAAAGCGTACGATCCACCTAAAGAATTTAAACCATCAGTATGTACCTACTTCCCCTCCGCCAATCCTCATTTCATTCCGCAGTATTCTTTGCTACCCTCGATCTACTACTCTGCCTTACCTTTTTACCCGCTTCTGCCCAAACCGCCTACGAACCGCTCGGCCCGACCGTTAACTCCTACGCCGATGAACAGCACCCGGTGGTGAGTCCCGACGGACAGCGGCTCTACTTCACCCGGCGCGGTCACTCCGACAACGTAGGGGGGCGGCGTGATCCCGGCGACATTTGGTACGCTGAACGCACCGCTGACCAAGGCTGGTCAGCCGCCCAGCATGCCGGGGCAAAGCTCAACAACGCGCAGTACAACGGGGTGGTAGGCTTCGACGGCGACGGGCAGATGCTGGTGCACGGTCACTACCAAGCCAACGGCACTCCGGCCCGCACCCAGGGTTTATCGGTATCCACCCCCTCGGGTGGCGGCTGGAGCGTGCCCGAAGCGCTCGACATTCCTTACTTCTATACCAAATCGGCGCACCGCAGCGGCACCCTGCACCGCAGTGGCGATATCCTCATCGTGACCCTACAGTCGTACGACACCCGCGGGGGCGAAGACCTGTACGTGCTGTTTCGGCAGGGCAACGGGTGGACTGAACCCCGCAACCTAGGCCCCACCATCAACACGGCCTACCAGGAAATGACGCCCTTTCTGGCCCCCGACGGCAAAACACTATACTTTGCCAGCAACGGCTACGAGGGCTTCGGGAGTCGCGATATCTACGTATCGGTGCGGCTTGATGACACCTGGAAGAACTGGTCTAACCCCAAAAACTTGGGTCCGACTGTTAACAGTGAAGGCACCGAACTGAGCTACTACGTGCCTGAGGAGAGTAAATTCGCCTACCTGAGTACCACCCAGAACAGCGACGGATTGGGCGATTTGGTAAAGGTACGCATCAGTGAGGAACAGGTCGAGCAGCTGGTGGTAGTAGACACCGCCGTTTCGGTACCAGTGACGCAAGCGCCCGAACCTGAACCGGCCCTTGCCGATACGGTGGCAGTCACTGAAGAACCTCCTGCGGTAGTCACGGTGCCCGTGCGCGGAACCATCACGAACAAAAGCGCTCAGCAACCTATTGTGGCTGAGCTCACCTTCCGCTCGCTAAAGAAAGACACGGCGCAGGTAACCGAGGTGCAAACCAATCCTGACGGAAGTTTCAGCGTGTCTCTGCCCCCCGACGACGACTACACCCTTACCGTAGCCGCCGAGGGTTTCATCTCCGACCGCGATCGGATGTCAACTGGTTCTGCGGGAACGGAAGCCTTGGTGCGTGACTACGCCCTCACGCCGCTGGAAGTGGGGGCTACCGTGAATCTGGAGAATGTGCTCTTCGACCGGGGCAACGCCACCATGCTGCCCGGCTCCTACGAGACCCTGGATGAGGTGGTAATCCTGCTACAAGAAAATCCTGACCTGGAGATCGAGGTGGCCGGACACACCGATAACCAAGGACGCGCCGACCTTAACCTGGCGCTATCCAAGGAGCGCGCTGTGGCCGTGAAACAGTACTTGGTAGAGCAAGGAGCAGAATCCCAACGCATCACCGAACGGGGGTACGGCGGCACCAAACCGCTGGTGAGCAACGCCATCGAGGAAGAACGCAGCAAGAACCGCCGGGTAGAGTTCACGATCTTGAAGAAGTAGTGGGGGTACAAGGGTAAAAAATGACCAGCTCTGGTTGTAGGATTAGCGAAGCGGTCCTACGACTAATTATGACTACAATGTGGGGTCGTAGGAAATCCTACGACCAGTTCAGTTTCTTCTTTTTTTTCCTTACGAAGGTACCACGATGCCTAGCACTTCCAGTTGCTGCTGGTCTTCGGCAAAGGCATAGCGGGCGGCGCGGATAAACTTGCGCATCCACTGCTGAAGGGCCTCCCGCTCCTGGTCACGGCGCACCTTGGCCACCTGCTTATCGCCCTTCCGCCGGTTTTGTTCCACCCGCGCCTCGGCCACCGCCTCGATCATGGCTTGCGTTTGGGTCAGCTCTTCCGGGGTGATTCCCCGCTGAACCAGCAGTTCGGCCACCGTCGGAGCGTACTGGTAGAACGCCTGCGTCTGCATCATCCATCCGGCCAGGTCTTTGCGACGGCGACCGGCGAGTTGCAGGTCGTTCCAGGCTTGGCTATCGGCAGGCACAACAAGGCGGGCCAGTTTCACGTGGGAGAGGTAATGCGCATCGGCTTCCCGATAGGCTTGGCGCATTGATTGCGTGCCCGCCTTCTGGCTGTTCTGCCCGCTCTCCCGCAGTTGCTGCTGCGACTTCATTCTGAGCAGTTGCTGTTGCCCAGCCAGAATGGCCTTGCGGTCATACCCTAATTCAGCCAGCTTCTTAAGAATCACGGGATTGGCCAACGCACCACTGATAATCAGGCGGTAATACTCGAGTTCTTCGTAGATGCTTTTCTTTTTCTTCATAACTTTTTTTGAGCAAAACTAAAGTACAATTTAGTAAGGTGCCGATTAGAAAAACGGTGATCTTACGGACGTAAGGTTCATGCGTAATTGGCTTGAAATACCGCTAGAAGGGGAAGAAAACTTTGGGTCAGACACTTCGAAAAGCAGCGCACCAGG
This sequence comes from uncultured Cytophagales bacterium, assembly GCA_963761785.1. Classification (GTDB taxonomy): domain Bacteria; phylum Bacteroidota; class Bacteroidia; order Cytophagales; family Cyclobacteriaceae; genus Tunicatimonas. The sequence goes on along the minus strand of CAVXII010000004.1, from coordinate 541,728 downwards.
GGCAAGCGTTTGGTGAAATGGGGAGTAATGTCATATCACCGGTATTTATTACGTAGACTGGGGGGCGCAGTAGCATTTCACCGGTGCAGAAGCGTGCAGAAGCAAGATATACGTAATGAACACCGGAGCTATTCGACGGCGGATGTAAGGTGCACGTAATAAACACCGGAGGTATAGAACTGCTACCTAGGGTAGCAACTATAAATCACCGGTGAGATGCCTCTGTACCTCCGTTTACCGAACGCCTGGTGTGTGCAGCCAGTCATCAAGTAAACAACGTTCTGTCGTTCCAGGCCTGACTGTCGGTTAGCACAACTGTCTCGTGTATGAGTTAGCGGATTTTACTCAAGCGCTTTGCAGCACCTATCGTCTGTCTTTGACAATACCCTAGCTTTGCTGTGCTTACTGATGACAGCCACGTTAAAATTATAATCGCCGGTAGCAGAGGGCCGATATAATTCGTTGATCGTTCTCCTGAAGGGGGTTGACTCCGTGCGGAACGATGCCCCCTTCAATGAGAATGGACTGTCCGGTTACCAGCTGCACGGTCTCGTATCCCCAAAGACGATCTCGGCAAATAGCTTGGAGAGGGTCGTGCGGCCGTTGCGTGTATAAATACAACAAACCCGACGAACTGACTTCACTAATGCTGGAGTGCAGACAAGTGATCAGTGTAAGGTCACAGGTGTTAATATCCCGGTGGATGTCTAGGAAATCGTTCGGTTCGGTATAGTACGAATAGGTGCCTCGTTCCCCGGTAGGAGTAATTGTGTAGCCGGTTGTTTGTTGCAGCGCCTGAAGCAAAGATTTTGATTGATAGATCGTATCCTGTACCGACCCTCCGGGGGCTGATTTCAATTTTCTCTTCGGCCTGCCGCCCCGTTCTTTCCAGGCGTATTCTTGAGAAAGCAGCTGAGCTTCGGCCTGACTGAGTTTCTCTAAACCTTCTTGTGCAATGCGCCGAAATAGTGTGCTGTCAAACAGTTGATCAAAGAGATAGTACCCCTTTGTCTGAGATAGGGTAGTCATCGGAACGTATCAGGTTTAGGGGGAAGCGTGATCACACTGATCTTATCCTGCACATCATCCGGCAAGTTTTGCTTTGGAATGATGGTCGGATCATCCGAATGCTGCTGAGAAGACTCCAAAGAATAGCTTCCTTCTTCTTCATTCAATACTACCTGAAACAAGGTTTCAATCTGCTGTTGACTACCCACTAACGTCGCCGAAATACCCGCATAGTAGATAAGGTGAAGGTGCTGCTGTTCGAAGTAGCCTTTCAGAAATTCAATATCATCTTCACCAGGAAGAAATTCTTCAATATTGGCACTAGTTATGGTTTGGCCGTAGGGGTCCTTCCCATCGGCTGAGAACAATAGTACTTCAGCATTTACCGGCGGCTCATCGTCTTTCATATCTGAGGGGCGAACCCATTGAGGGGTAGTACATTGTACCAAAATGAGGCAAGCAAAACCAATTACTTCGAACAGTAGAACAGGTTTTCCTTGCCGTATCATAGTAGCTATTTTGGTAAGTCGTCGTAGTTTAAAGTTCCGTCCTCTAGCATATTCATCACTTCGTCAATTTCTTCCGTAGAAAGGAAGCTAGTCTGACTTTCAGCTAAGGTAGCGGAAGTCCCCGTACTTTCCCGCACTATTTCCTCATTAGTAACGACCGGGGGGGCAGGGGGTACGGGCACTACGGGCCGGATTGGGTTAACCGGTAGTACCGGTACAATAGGCCGGATGGGATTAACCGGTAATACGGGTACTATGGGCCGGATGGGATTGATCGGATCTATGGGTACTATAGGTACCACTGGGCGAACTACCAAACAGCCAAGCTTGGCCCGAATAGCGGCCCGATAGGCATCTACTAAACCATTGCCGGTGCTGTTGTCCGGGCCTTCTACCGACGTAGTACCCGTGGCCGATGTTCCGGTAGTAACGTCCTTAGCCGTTTGTTTCATAATACTACGAACCTGTGCGGGGGTCAACCGTTGACAGGCCTGCTTGATTAAGGCAGCTACCCCCGCTAACTGGGGAGCGGCGGCTGAAGTACCGGAAAATGCTGCCCACCCATCTCCGGCAGTGGTTTCATCTCCGTTCGGATGGGTTCCTCCCGCGTTACCACTATCAATGTCGGCCCCTTCCTGTTGGGGAAGCATAATATAAGCGGCCTTGGGTCTTTGACCCACCAAGCCACAGACATCGGGTACCCTTCTTCCGGGGTAGATAGTAGAGTCAAAGCCACTGGAGTAGTCGGAAGCTTGTAGTTGCATGCTTTCGTCCATGTAAACCCCTCCGGCCGAAATCACATCCGGGTGTTGACCGGGAAAACCGTAGTGGCCGTTACCCGCCGAGAATACGACCACAATGCCGTTAGCAACGGCGGCGGCTACGGCGGCAGCCAGGGTTTGGTTAGCCGCTGATAACGAATTTCTTTGACTAGAACCCCAACTACAGGTAATGATATCGGGGGCAATTATGGCGGCAGCATTAAACGCCGCCGTGGAGTTGACAAAGTTCCACTTCATGGGGGTGAGTTCAACGTCGGGGGCCGTAGCAAAGATGTTAGCGGCTTCTCCTGTACCGTGTCCGTTGCCGTCTACGGTAGGGTTCGTTGTTCCGGGCGCTAAGGCCACCGCGTTGGCCCGGTACCCGCGTGCCGTGTAAAACGGATGCCGGTAAAATCCGGTATCGACCATCACTACGTGAACGCCTTTGCCCGAAATACCCGCTCGGTGCGCTTTGTCGGCGTTGCACCCCAATGAAATGTCAGCAGGTACGTTGAGGTGCCAGTATTCTTTGGTCGGGGGCAACGCTTTTGGGGCGAAAGGATAATACGGGGTCTCCAGGGCTACCCCCTCAATGTAGTTGCTCAGTTTTCCTGATTGAGGAATAATCAAGCCCATTACATCATTTTGCGTGGTGTCCAGGTAGGTGATTGAGTCTTCTTCGGGGCCGGTTTTCAGGCCATCCAGTTCTACGGCATAGATATCTCGACCGAAAGCTTTCTCATAGGTGCTCTGTGAGCCAGCAATATTAATGGTAACGTTGGTAACTTGTAGTATTTTAAAGCCAGCGTTTTGGAGGTCTTCTACTGCCCGCAGGGTTACTTCCCGTTCGGAAAGATAGTTGTCAATAGTTTCGTACGTAGCCATTTCCCCTACTTCGAACAGAGAGCGACCTCCGATTGATTTGGGGGACACCTGGGCGAAAATCTCCTTGGGTACGGGGGGGGTGGTCTTTGATGAGGTTGTTTTCTTAGTTGCCATTTTGTGGTTGTTTATTAGTACATAATAGAGTAACGCGGTCAGGTATTAGTACCGTGTACTAAAAAATTGTAACCTAATGGTAAAATATATTCCACCGGTTAAGCCAAATTGTCATCACTAATCACGCCCCTTTGGTTTTAGTCCGTTTCAGGAGCTACCCTAAGCCACCTTGTTGTGAGGTGTAATTTTTGTTCGCGGAGGAAAAATTGATTCAAAAATATAGGTATCGGTCAGGAACGTTCAGTTCAGTTTTTATGAATTCATAGTAATCTTTCCATTAACTTCCGAACATTCTTTTCTTGATAAATTCCAGCTCTGGTCGTAGGATTAGCGAAGCGGTCCTACGACTAATTACGACTACAATCACTGAACTGGTCGTAGGATTTCCTACGACCAGTTCAGTGATTGTAGTGCGGTGCCTGCTCTACGAAGGTACCACGACGCCCTACATCTCTAGAAGGAAGAACAGACCTTGCGTCGGGCACTCCGGAAAGCCAAGCACCGCAGTTACGCGCTCGGCAAAGCGGGGGGCAATAGCATATCACCGGTATTTCTTACGTGGGAAGGGGGGTAGCAGTAGCATTTCACCGGTGCAAAAACATAGGGGAGGTAAGGTGCACGTAATAAACACCGGAGGTATAGAACTGCTACCTAGGGTAGCAACTATAAATCACCGGTGATATACCACCGCCTCTTTGTTCACCGAATGCCCAGCATGCGTAGCCAATCATTATGAAGGCAGCATCGAATAAGATCATTGCCGGTAGCAAGTAACCTAGGCAGGCTAGAAAGTGCTCCGTTTAGGCTTAATTGATCTGCCCATTGTCATATAATACATAGTAGTTACATACTATTTGGAATCTTAATAATTGCAGTAGTAGAATATTTTGTACTTTTTGGTAGATTTAGATTTTCACCAAATTATTTAATGGTTATGAAAAATTTTACTCTTGGCACAGCACTCTTTTGTCTGATGGTTGTAAGTCCATTACAAGCCCAGATCAATCCTTATCAAACCATTCAGGCCGAAGCATACAGCGCCCAGCAGGGCACCCGCCTCTCCTCAGGTGGCACCGCGGTGGGCTACATCAATAATGGTGACTGGCTTCGCTTCGATGACGTCAATTTTGATGAGCCTGCGCTTACCGTCAATGTGAGAGCTTCTAGTCAGACGGCCGGCGGCACCATCGAGTTTCGCTTGGGTAGCCTTACCGGCTCCCTGATCGCCGCTGTAAGTGTGTCTAACACCAGCGGGTGGAACAAATTTCAGGAATTCTCTGCGGACATCATCCGGGGAACCACGGGCCAGCAAACTCTTTATCTGGTGTTCAAAGGGGGTAGTGGGTACTTATTTGACGTTGACAACTTCTCTTTCCAAACAGAGACTTTCGCCACAGGCCTAGCCTTTATCAACTGCCCAGGCACACTAGCGGTAGGAGAGACCTTCGACCTAGACGTAGCGCTGACCCCAACCAACACCACCAACGACTTCGTGGCCTTTTATACGAGCGACTACTCAGTAGCGGAGGTTGACTACATTTCCGGAGAAGTGACTACGGTAGGGCCGGGTACGGTAGTAATCAATGCTACGAGCTTCAGCAACGGGGCCGTTGGTGCTAACTGTACCATTCAGGTGGTGTCGCCTACACCGATCAATCCCTACCAGACTGTTCAGGCTGAGTCGTACAGTGCTCAGCAGGGCACCCTTCTCTCCTCGGGTGGCACCGCCGTGGGCTACATCAACAACGGTGATTGGCTCCGCTTTGACAACGTGGATTTAGGAGGCCCACTCAGCGCCACGGTGCGCGCTTCCAGCAACACAGCCGGGGGCACCGTTGAGTTTCGGGCCGATGCAGTTGACGGTACTCTCATCGGTACGGTGGCCATTTCCAATACCGGTGGATGGCAAGCCTTTCAGGATTTCAATAACTTCATCGAAACCGATCTGCCTCCCGTGACTGGGGTTCGCTCGTTGTATCTGGTCTTCAAGGGCGGTAGCGGATATTTATTTGATGTTAACTACTTCTACTTTGCGACGGAAGTTAGTGCCACGGGCCTGGCGTTCATCAACTGCCCCGACACGCTGGCAGTGGGAGAGACCTTTGATCTGGACGCAGTGATTACCCCAGCCAACACCACTAATCAGTTCTTAGCCCATTACACAAGCGATTATGCGGTGGCCGATGTAGACTACATTTCCGGGGAGGTGACTGCCATAGGGCCCGGTACGGTAGTGATCAATGCTACGAGCTTTAGCAATGGGGCTGTTAGTGCCAACTGTACCATTCAGGTGGTGCCGTCTGCTACCACCGCTCGGGTGGCAACTACTGTGTCCCGGACGCCAACAACCGAGTTTGCTGATGGCGATGCCTTCTCCCTTAACGTTTACCCCAATCCGAGCGCGGGTACGTACCGGGTGATGCTAGCGGAACCTACGCACGTGCGCGTTACCGACCTTATTGGCCGAACGGTACTCGATCAGCAACTTGATGCCGGGGGGCAGCAGCTAGACCTCACATCCCAACGGCCCGGCATCTACTTGCTGACAATCGGGCAGCGGCGCGTCAAGCTGATCAAGGAGTAACAGCGCGTTCTGGCGTAAGAGGCAAAATTCACTGTGAAAACCAGCCCTACTCGTAGTCTTCGAACGCCAGTTTCTCGTTAACCCACTCGTGCCAGGGTAGGCCGTACTGGTTGAGCGCCTCCATGAACGGGTTGGGATCGAACTCTTCTACATTGTAGACTCCGGGTTGCATCCATTTCCCTTCCAGCATCAGTTTGGCCCCGATCATGGCGGGCACACCGGTGGTGTAGGACACCGCCTGCGCCCCCACCTCACGGTACACCGTGGCGTGGTCGCAATTGTTGTACACGTAGTAAGTCTTGTCTTGCCCGTTCTTAATCCCTTTGATCTGACAACCGATGGAGGTTTGCCCCTGATAGCCTTCACCCAGGCTAGAGGGTTCGGGTAGCACGGCCTTCAGAAACTCTAGCGGCACAATGTCCCGTCCCTGAAACTTTACGGGATGGATGCCCGTCATGCCCACGTTCTCCAGCACCCGCAGGTGGGTAATATACTCGGGAGAGAAGGTCATCCAGAAGCGGGCGCGCTTCAGGTGCGGAATGTTTTTGGTGAGCGACTCCAGCTCCTCGTGGTAGAGCAGATACGATTCTTTCGGCCCGATCTCAGGATAGTCGATAGGCTGGTGAATTTCCAGCGGGTCGGTTTCTATCCACTGTCCATTCTCCCAGTAGCGACCGCGCTGGGTGATCTCCCGGATATTGATCTCGGGGTTGAAGTTAGTAGCAAAGGCTTTGCCGTGGTCCCCGGCGTTACAATCCACAATATCCAAATAGTGAATCTTATCGAAGTGGTGCTTCTGGGCGTAAGCGGTGAATACGCCCGTCACACCGGGGTTGAAGCCACAACCCAGCAGCGCCATCAGTCCGGCGTCTTTGAAGCGCTCTCGGTAGGCCCACTGCCAGTGGTACTCAAACTTGGCCACGTCGCGCGGTTCGTAGTTGGCCGTATCCAGGTAGTGCACCCGGGTTTCCAGGCAGGCGTCCATGATCGTGAGGTCTTGGTAGGGTAGGGCTACGTTGATCACCATTACCGGGGCGAATTTCTTAATCAGCGCTACCAACTCGGGCACTTGGTCGGCGTCTACCGGGGCGGTTTGCAACTTCACGTCGGGAAAGCGTTCGCGCACATTGCGGGCAATGGTTTCGCACTTACTCAGCGTGCGGCTGGCCAGCATAATTTCTGAAAAAACTTCGGGCACGGCTGCACATTTATGCACTACCACGTTGCCCACGCCTCCGGCTCCAATAATTAGTACTTTCATGACTTGTGTTGCTTTACAGGGATTTAGGAATTGGGGGTTGGGTTTGAAAGTTCTGGGTTCTAGGTTATGTGTTCAACGTTTTATCTCACTACTAACATAGTACTCCAAACATAGAACCCATCTCCCCGCTGAAAGTTATCTCAAGGGTCAACGAAACCTTTACCAATAACAACCGTTGTCTATACAACAAAAAAGCGAAGCACAACCACTATGCGTCTGGAAGAAGAGATCAAACAGCCTCTGTTTAAGCATCCGTTCGAAAAAGCTATTCTGAATATTCGCTTCACCAATGGTTGGCTCGACCAGATCATTCTATCGGTGCTCAAGCAACACGGCCTGTCGGAAGAGCAATATAATGTGCTGCGCATTCTGAAGGGGCAGTACCCGAACCCGTCGCCCCTGCAGCGCATTAGCGAACGAATGCTCAACCGCATGTCTAATGTGACCCGGCTGGTAGAAAAGCTGCGTCGCAACGGATTGGTTTCACGGGAGGTATGTCCGGCCAACCGCCGGAAGGTAGATATTCTGATTACTCAACAAGGTTTGAATCTTCTTGATGAAGTAGCCCCCCAATTAGAAGCCCAACTACGTGATCAGCAGCACATTACTGCCGAAGAAGTGGCCGAACTTAATCGTATACTTGATAAATTTCGAGGTTCAACTCCCGATCATCATGACTCAAAACCCTAAAGCAGTGCCCCAGATATATCAGAGTCAACCCAGTCAGGTGGGCAACGGCTTCACCATTCGGCGTCCGCTGCCCAACCGCGGGCTGAAGCAATTGAGTCCTTTCTTGCTGCTCGACCACGCAGGCCCTACGGAAGTGCCTCCTAGTAAACGTCCGCGGGGCGTGGACGAACATCCGCACCGTGGCTTCGAAACGGTGACCATCGTATATTCCGGCTCCATCGAGCACCGCGATTCGGCCGGGCATGCTGGCCAGATTGGCCCGGGTGATGTGCAGTGGATGACGGCTGGGGCTGGAGTGGTGCACGAAGAAAAGCACGGAAAAGAGTTTTCGCAGCAAGGAGGCACGCTGGAGATGATTCAGCTGTGGGTGAACCTGCCAGGAACCCACAAAATGACGCGCCCCCGTTATCAAGAGATCACTACCGACCAGATTCCAGCCGTCAGTGCCCCAGGCATTTTGGTCCGCGTGATTGCGGGAGATTATCAAGGCCACGTCGGACCGGCGCAGACGTTTACCAAGATGACGATGCTCGACATACGTTTAGAAGCCGAAACCAGTCTGGAAGTGTCGCTCACTAGCGGGAACAACACTGGGGTATATGTGCTTCGGGGAAGGGTGCAGATGAATGGTACGGCGGTTAGCGAAGCGGAACTAGCGGTGTTTGAAGAACCAGGGTATGTTATTCACCTGAAGGCAGATGCCGAAAGCATTATACTACTGCTGAGCGGTAAACCCATCCACGAGCCGGTGGCCAGCTATGGCCCTTTCGTGATGAACAACTCGCAGGAATTGGTGCAAGCTGTGCAGGACTATGAGCAGGGCAAAATGGGTACGCTCGCCGCTACCGTTATTTAGTCAGTTATTGAATAGCCGTCTCTTTGAAGATTCTATGGTCTGATCAAGGGCTCGATGGCTTCACTGCTCAATTGTTGTTGATTTCTATCTCCGACAATCGAACAATTGAGCCATCGAGTCCTAAGAAGATCTCCCGGCTTTCTAACTTCTCACCTGTCCATCCCCGTAGATCAGCCATTTATAGCTGGTAAGTTCGGGCAGGGCCATGGGGCCGCGGGCGTGTAGTTTCTGGGTACTGATACCGATTTCAGCTCCCATGCCAAACTGAGCCCCGTCGGTGAAGGCGGTCGATACGTTGGCGTACACCGCGGCCGCGTCCACCGACTGCATAAACGCATCGATGGTTTCTGAATCTTCCGCCACAATGGCCTCGCTGTGCTGGGAACTGTGTTCGGCAATATGATCCAGCGCTTCGTTTAGGTTGGCAACTGTTTTAATTGACATTTTGTGCGACAGAAACTCAGTGCCGAAGTGCGTAGCGTCGGCCTGATGTAGTAACCCCTTAGGGTAGTGCTCGGCGAGTGTCTCATAGGCAGGCGCGTCGGCGAATACCGATACTTCCGAAGCGGGCAGCAGTGCCAGCAATTCAGACAAATCTCCCAAGCGATCGCGATGAACGATGAGGCAGTCCAGCGCGTTGCACACGCTCACCCGGCGGGTTTTAGCGTTGTTAATAATGTGCTTCCCCTTTTCCGTGTCACCACTTCTATCAAAGTAGGTGTGTACGATACCTGCTCCGGTCTCGATCACTGGCACCTTGGCGTGTTCGCGCACGAAGTTGATCAGCCCCTGGCTACCGCGAGGAATAATGACATCGATGGTAGCTACCGCTTCCAGCATCTCCCGAGTAGCCTCGCGCGAGGCGGGCATCAGGTAGGCCAAGTGCTCGTCGAGCCCGTGTTGCTGTAGTACCTGGTGGATAATTGAGACGATGGCGTTGTTTGAGTGCTCAGCATCGCTGCCGCCCTTGAGTACCGACACGTTGCCCGCTTTCAAACACAGCGCAAACACGTCGAAGGTCACGTTGGGACGGGCCTCGTAGATCACTCCTACCACTCCCAAGGGCACCGATACCTTGCGCAGCCGTAGGCCATTTTCCAACTGCTTTTCGTCCAGCGTTTTGCCCAGGGGGGAGGGCATTTCCGCTACCTTGCGCAAATCTAAGGTGATGTTCTGCAACCGCGCTTCGCTCAGTTGTAACCGATCGTACTTGGGGTCCTGCGGGTCCATTCGCTCTAAGTCCCTTCTGTTCTCCGTTAAGATGAAATCGGTTTGCCGTTCGGCGGCATCAGCAAGGGCAAGCAAAACTTCGTTGATTGTGTTCGTATTCAAGCACAGCGCACGACGGGCGGCTTGCTTTACCTGCTGAAAGTGTTGAGAGATATCCTGAGACATAGAAGCGTACCTTTTGGCGTAAAAGTACAGAATCTGTCTAAAAAACAGAACGCTATCCCCAGGTTTCTACGCTGTCGCTTGCTGACGCTCTAATTCCGCAATTTTGTTTTGGTAGGCCTGCTCCTTTCGGTTCATTTCTTCCTGGGTGGCGGCTAGCTCTTCCAGGTTCTGCCGCATCTCTTCCTCCTGGGCCCGCATCTCTTCGGCTTGCTGTTGTGCTTCAGCTAGCAAGACGCGTGTTTTAGTATTAATGCGGTTCATCTGAATGAATGATGCCAAACTTTCGCCCGCTTTTTCCAAGAAGTCCAGATGATGATCTTCTACGACTTTAAACGTAGCAATCTCTAAGATACCTTCCACCGCTTCGTTTACCATCAGCGGAACAATGACTAGTGAGCGCGGATTAGCTTTGCCCAAACCGGAAGTGATGTTCACGTAGTCTTCGGGAATTTCTGTTAGACGAATGGGTTGCCGCTCCAGAAAAACCTGTCCTACCAACCCTTCGCCGGGAGCGATGGTTTTCTGTGCGTACTTTTTGCGATCGTAGGCGTAGCAGGCTTCCAGGCGAACTTCCTCTTCTTCGTTTTCTCGGTCAACAATATAAAGTCCCCCTTGATTCGCTTCCAGATACTTCACAAAGTGAACGACGACTCGGTCGTAAAGCGTATTGGCTTTGTCGTCGGACTGGGTTCGGGTAAGGTCGGTAAGTTGGGCAATACCCTCGGCAGCCCAACGGCGCTGGTTCTCGGTGTGCTGCGCGTCTTCTAACTTCGCGAGGGTTTCGTTGGCGATCTGTTTCTCTTGTTGCAACGCATCGGTCTTCATTTCTGCCTCCAGGCGGGCTTGGTCACTCTCGGTTTCTGCCCGTCGGCTGATTCGGGAGAGACCTAATAAAGCAGCGCTGGCCGCTACAATTGTAGAGATATATAAAAAATAGCTAACCCATCCTCGTTCCATAAGTATAGTGAGCGAAAGGCGGGCCTGCGCATCAGAGATATCTGCCGTGATCCATGTTTGGGCAACGGGAAGTAGTACGATAATCGCTCCGCTGCAAGTCACAGTCAGAGCTAAGAGCCATCTTTCCCGGGTATCGATCACCAGAAAAGGTAAGATAATGAAAAACATACTTAAGAAGCGACAGATAGCCAAGGGCTGCTCTTCCGGACCACTCAGATAGATACCCGAATAGCTTATTAACACGGCAGGTCCGATGACAACTAAGAACCGTGCTAAATTTCTATGGCCGATGCCCATTAACACAAAGTATCCGATGCACACGGCAATTACCAACATCGGGAGATGTATTATAGCGGGAAGATATATCCACGTGATAACCGCAAACGGGAGCGATAGAAATAATCCTATGAGGAGCGTCACTATATTGGCTGATCGCACTCTTTGCACCTCATAAGACTTCATATTGTCTTCTAAACCAATAGAAATAATTTTATTCAGCATAACGGGTTGGTTTGTGATACGCACGCAAAGATGTATTAGTGACTTCGTATATGAGGAAGAAAATCAGCCGTTTTATTACCAATGTACCATTCGGCAGGCCTTCGAGATTAGTGGTTCGGAAAATTCGGTAGTCAATCGCTTAGATTGTAAGCAGATCGGATGTATATTGAGGCTTCTCTAAACCTACTTTTATCTTGTGCAACGACGTTCATTCATTCAGAAAACTGCTCTTCTTTCAGCTACTGGGTTCTTAGTTACTCCGTCATCAGCGAGTTTCTCTGCTTCTTCCCGCCGGTTCACCATGAGCCTGGACCCCGGTGCCATCGGGGTGCAAGTGGGTCAGCTAGCATCGATTGAACTAGCTGAGCAGTATGGTTTCGAGGCGATCACCCCCTATCCCAAATTTTTGGCCGATCAAGATGCCGCCGCAGTAGCCAATTTGCTAGATGATATGCAGGAAAAGAAGTTGGTCTGGGGCGTAGCCGGACTACCGGTAGAGTTTCGCAAAGATGAGGCGAAATTTAAGACTGACTTAGCCGAATTGCCCCGCTTGGCAAAAGCGTTGCAGAGCGCCGAAGGGGCACGGATGAGTACCTGGATTATGCCCACCCACGCCGAACTAAACTATCTCAAGAACTTTCGGCAGCACGCGGACCGCCTACAGCAGATAGCGCGGGTGTTAGATGACAATGGTATCCGGCTTGGCCTGGAATACGTAGGTCCAAAAACATTGCGCGACCGCGACAAATACGCCTTCGTGTCTACCCTGGAAGAAACCCGGGCGCTAATTGACGAAATAAGGCAGTCCAACGTGGGCGTGGTGCTCGACAGCTTTCACTGGTATACCGCTGAGGAGACCATAGATGACATTTTGACGCTGACCAACCAGGAGGTTGTGGCCTGCGACCTGAACGATGCCCACCAAGGGCGCACCCCCCGCGAGCAGATTGACGGGGAACGCGAACTGCCGCTGGCCTCGGGCCTGATTCCGACCAAGGATTTTTTGCAGGCGCTGATCAAGATCGACTACGACGGTCCGGTGCGTGCCGAACCCTTCAACCAGGTGCTAAACGAGCTCGACGATCAGGCGGCAGTGGCCAGCACCGCCAAAGCCATGCAGCGGGCTTTCGATTTGGTGACTTAGCGATGATAAGGGGTTATTGTTTGCCAAACGTTCCGAACCCCTACAAAATATTCCGAACTTTTATCTGTAGTACGCTGTTATTATCGTATATTTGTCAGTGGTCTGTCTAATCTCCGCCTGAGTAATGTCCGGCGGATTTTTGATGCATATGCCTGGGATGTGAGTATTGTACTAATTAAACATAGTTTAAATATAACTTATTTATGAGCACGACAGCGGTAAAAAGTAAACAGAGTGATTACCTGGAAAAGGCAATAGAGTTGCTGGAAAGTAAGGGCTATGACAACATCAAAGCCGACCATCCCGACTATGAGCTTCCTGGTAAGTTTATCCGCAAGCAAACCGAGGAGGAAGTGATGCCCGATCTGACCGGAAAAACTACCCTGGGCAAAGATTACTTCAAGATTGTGGAGGGGGACAAAAGCAACGAACAGCAGGTCGTGAGTAAGTGGAAGCTGTTTTCAAACTTAGCTAAGATGAAGAGTGGCAAGTTCTATCTCATTGTGCCCTACGGTAAGAAGAAGTATACCACCGAATTGATTAAAAAGTATAACATTGAGGCTGATATGCTGAAGTTGCCGAATAACTAGGCCTTCCTTATCACTCTAGTATTCAAAGCCGGACTCGTTCCGGCTTTTTTGTTTTAAAACCCCACCGCACGGCTAACCAGGCACTACGACCATAACCATTCACCCCCGACCCGTGCGTGCGGTACCGTGCGTCTAATATATTCTGTAGACCAACGTTCATTGCCCATTGCGCACGAGCATATCCGGCATAAAGGTTAACTATTTGCCAATCGTTAGTACCACCGTCCGCAATGCGGTGGTCGTTTACGTCGCCCTCCGACAGCCGCCGTTGTGCCCCGGCGTAGCGCCACTCGGCCCGGGCACTGAACCCCAAAGCGTTTTCCCACTGGAAACCGGCGCGACCGTGCAGCGGCGGAATTCTTCGCATGGGTTCGTTGGCTGTTACATTTTTTCCGTAAGTGTACATCAGACTGCCAAAAGCGGTCCAGATGGTATTTATCTGCCAAGCGGCCTCTGCTTCTACACCCCGCAAAAACGCGGCTGCCACGTTTTGCTTTTGGAATACCGGATCGCCCTGCCACTGTTCGCTTCCCTGATAGCGGGCCGAGGCACGCTCAATTAAATTTGATAAGCGGGTATGATAGACCATCAGGGTACCGGAGAAATAGTCGGTCTTGTTCTTCATCCCCGCTTCAACTGTCACTGATCGTTCCGGTGCCAAATCGCGGATGGGTACCTCGAAGCCAGAATCGAATGAACCAAACTTGGTCAAGTCATCCACATTCGGAGCCCGAAACCCAGTAGAAACCGATGTTACAACTCTGTAGTGTGGATGTAGCGCGTAGGAAATTCCGAGATTGCCCACCCAGGTGTTCGGGGAGTTGTTGAGGGCTCCAAAAGTCTCATCCTGAGCCGATACCCGCACTTGGCCCCCGCGAACCCCGTAGTTGAGCGTCCAGCGGTCCAGCCACCAGGTATGCAGGCTGAATAGCGCCCAGCTGCTGGCTTGCGCCCCTTCGGGATAGGTGCTGCGTTGAGCGGATTGAGTCTCGGCTGCAATATCTTCCTCGAAAACCTTGCTGTATATACGATCCGCGTAGTACTCTATCCCGGTTACCAAACGATAGCTAGCCGATGGTTCCGACACCACCTCGAACTGAGCGCCGTAGGTGTTCACTGCATCCCGCTCGTGGCGCCGGATGGGACTATCTGCCCGCTGCGTGACGCGCTCCTCCACCGAGCGATTAAGCGAAGTGGTCGCGCGAATGGTTTTAGTCCAACGGTTGCCGGTTTGCCCCTCCCAGCGCAGGTAGCCCAAGTGTCGAATTTGGGGATCAAACTTCCACAGCGCGTAGCCCCGCTGTGTCACCTGGTCCCAGCGGTGCACGTCGTTCTGTTGTAGTCTTTGGTAAGCCGCAGTGAGTTGTTGCCGTTTGGTAAGTTTCACCACCGCCTTGCTGACCACCGAAGCCTCGCGGTAGCCTGATGGTGCCAGCACTCGTCTGCCTCCCGCGATCAGGTCGCCGAAGTTGCGAAACGACAGACCTCCGTAGAGCGCCAAGCGAGGATGACTCACCGTCAGTTCGCCCCGACCACTACGTTCCATGTCACCACTCATATATTTACCGTACAGGTTGCCCTGCACCCGCCATCCTTCCGGGTTCAGCGTAGGGGTTTTGGTGAGGACCTGCACCACTCCGCCCAGCGCGTCGCTGCCGTACTGTACCGAGCCGGAGCCCCGAACCACTTCCACTCGTTCGACGCTGTTGGGATCGATGGTATTAAAGTACTGATTGGGGCCGTAGCGCGCAATAGCGTTATTGAGCCGGATGCCGTCGATCATTAGCAAGGTTTGATTACCAGTGAGTCCGCGGACGAAGGGTGAGCCCCCGCCGTGATTGGTCTTCTGCATCCACACTCCGGGGAGGCCCTCCAGTGCTTCGGCCATAGATCGGGGTGCGTACTGTATAAGTTGAGCCGCATTAAGTACCGACACGGGGAAGGGACTTTCAAACTGTGCTTGCGGCATCCGTTGCACCGTGACGATAACTTCTTCGTTAAGTTGGATGATCTCTGGCAATAACCGAATGGTAGAAAGCATTTGTTCTTCGACAGCCGTGCCAGCGATAGCCAACTTGGCCGACCGATAGCCCACCTTGCTAATCCAGAGCGTATCAGTAAGCGAAGAGAAACCGTTAAGAGTAAACAATCCGTCGGGGCTGCTTACCGTACCAATCGCTGAACCGTTCATCCGAATGTGTGCATCGGATACCGGTTGGCCGGTATAGATGTCTTCTACCACTCCGCGCACGGTTTGGGCAGACGCTTGCGGTGCGTACGATAACAGTGTGAACACCAATAGAAAGAGGACTGATTTACCGGGCAATAAATCCTTGTGGACCATGGTTGAGAAATGCTTTAGGCATACTTTGTTAGTGTAGAGATTCATCAATCAAGTTCAATAAGCGTATTTCTCAACGGTTGCGTTCTTCAAACCAATCTGCCGGTTAGTCTTTCAAAAGTGAGTCGTCACGCCGCTCACGGAGGGTTTCTGCATCACGCTGGGCAGCCGCCTGCTCAAAATCTACCGGATCATCCAACTGCGGAGAAGCCACCACCGCCCGCCAGTCAAACTCCTCGTCGAAGGGGTCCAGCGCTTCCTGAGGTTCAAAGATTCGGGAGTCAGCGGCGAGGGCATTGTAAGCGCTATCGTTAGGCACACCTGTAAACAGATCGGCCAGATCGGTGGCCCCCGCATCATACTGGTTCAGGTAGGGCACGCCCAGAATGTTCCAGAAGGTTTTGAAGATGCTGCCGAAGCTGTAGTGCCGGTGGCCCACGTAGTTGCGTTTGGCATAAGGCGAGTAGACCATCAGCAGACTGCGGTGGGCATCCACGTGGTCCACGCCGTCCTGCGAATCGTCTTCGGTAACCACGATTGCCATCTCGTTCCAGTAGGGCGTGCGGGACAGAAATTCTACCAAGCGACCCAGTGCCAGGTCGTTATCAGCCATGTAGCTTTCGCGAAAAGGGTACCCCGCTTCCGGCCGGTCACCCGCTCCGTGGTCGTTCGGCAAAATGATGGTGAGCACCTGGGGTAGCGTATCTTTTCCACTGCCCCAGTGCTCGTTGAACTCGGCAATGAAAGTATCTACCCGAAACTGGTCCGGGATGCCCATGTTGTAGGTGGCGTACCGCCTTGAGGTGCGATCGTACAGCGGGCCGGGAATGGGGTAGTTGATCAGCGGACGCACTCCGAAGTGCTTCAGCGTAGAATCGGCGTAGCTATTGGCTAGTTCCACTCCGAAGCCGAAGTTAAAGAAACTCACATCATTGCGCTCCATGTGCTCCCAAATCGATCCGGCCTCGTTGTAATCTTCGGGATAAATGGCCCCCGATGAGCCGACGATGCCGTAGTTACCAAGCGCTTTGGAACCGGGTACCGCCCCCCGTTTTCCGCCGTACGAAGCCGCCACCGACGTCTCTACCCACTGGTTGGGATAGGTGCTGACCAGCCAGCGGTGCCCGTCGGCCGAGTGGTCGGCGTCCACGTAGAAGTTATCGGCGATGGCAAAGCGCCTCGCCAGCGTCAGGTGATTGGGCATCACGGTGGCGGTGTCTACCGTGTGGCTACCTGCCCGGTTGCTGAAGGTGGCCCGGTAGCCGTAGCGGGCCAGTGATGGTTCACCCCGCCCCGCTTCCAGTTGCCCGAATACCTCATCGTAGGTTCGGTTTTCCTTTGAAATAAACACAATATGCTTAATAGGCGAGTCGCGTTCGCCGGGATACAAAGGAACCGGATTGTCGGACCGTTCTTTGCTGAACGCCTCGTCCGCTTTCAGGAAGTTGAAATTATTGCTGATTACCTGTTGCGTGGTCTGTGTCAGTTCTTCGTCCGTCGGAACATCCATCACTGAGATTGACCCCTTCATCAGGCGGCCAATGTAGCTTCCTTCGGGGCCGAGCCCGAAATCAAGACCGCCGTTGGGACCGCTGCCGTAGCCCTTGGCGTTGGCCACCACCAACTGCGACCCGTCGGGGCTCACCGCCAGCTTAGACGGAAACCACCCCACCGGAATATGCCCGATCACCCGCATGGAGTCGGTATCGATCACGCCTACCGCATTGATACCCGACTCAGCTACGTACAACCTCTTTTGATCGGGCGACAGAGCCAATCCGAAAGGGATCACCCCCCGAAAGTTACCCAGGCGTTTGTCGGGTTGCAGGTGGATCGTCTGCACCACGGTATCTTGCTTGGTGCTGATCACCGACACACAGTCGTTGTTGCCGTTGCTGACGAACACATACTCGTCGGTAGCCACCAGTGAGTTCGGGCTGGCCCCGCCCACGGCTGGGAAATCTTCCAGCATCTCGCCCACCAGCACCCCAGTTTTGGTTTTGGCTGTCACGGCATAATCTTGCGCCACATCCACCGTCCAGACCGAGAAAGATTCCGGCGCATTGGGGTCGCCCAGGGCGGGGATGCTGACCGAATCGTTCTGCACTCCTGCTCGCATTTCCTCACTACCGTAGGCCGAAGCCGGAAAGCGCAGCCCTTGTTCTTTCAGATTGCCTTCAGTAAGTCCGCCGATGGGCTGGTAGGCAAATACCCCTACGTTTGCCACGTACACCTCCTGCTCATTGGGAGAGAGTGCCACCCCAAAGGGATAGCGGCCGACCAACACGTTGCGGGTCACCGTGCGGCTGGGCACGTCGATCACCAGCAGTCGGAAACCAATTTGGTCCGCCACGTAGAGGGTGGTTCCGTCGCGGGTGAGCTTCATATCGCCCAGGTAGCCATCGGTATAACTCGTTCCGTCGATGCCGGTCACCGCGCCACTGATCTCACCCTGGGGCTCGCCAGTGGCCACATCGAAAATGAAAACCTTGTTTTCCTGCCCACCGGATACGTACACGGTTCGGTTGTCGGGCGACAGCGCCACGCCCATGAACACCGCACCCAGCAAATCATCATCGGTGTCGGCCCCTTCGGGAATCTGCTGCACCGTGGGCTGCTCGCCCAGCACGTTGTCGATGATGGAAATGGAAAAAGGAGCGGTGCCCGAGTTGGCACTCACTGCCACACGACCGTCTCGGCTTAGGGTGAGTCCGTAGGGGTGGGGGGCCACTCGTAGCGTATTTCCCCGTGGAGTGAGCAATCGGCCGTTGGGCAGCACCGTGGTTCCGTCGGTGTCAATTTGGGCGTACCGATCACCGGCGGGAGCCTGGGCGATCCAGGAAGTGGCTGATTCACTTTTGAGTGATTCACTGGTTTCACAGGCACTTATGAGCAGTGCGCTAGCTAGAATAGCGCAGGAGAAACGACGACTGAAAGAGTTCGTCGGGTAGCTTGATTGGCGAAGCAAACTTGGAGCAGGCATACAAAAATGGGTTGCATCAAACATAAAAAAAGCGGGGGGCTATCCCAACCCCACGCGCATAAAACTACAGCGAGCAACCGTCTTTCTGATAGGCCAGTGCTCTGTCAATTCAGTACGTAATCTGATACCGGGTCGAAAATGCCCGTCCGTCGGTATTCTGGGACGTGAACTGAATACGATCCGTTTCGCCCAGTGTACTCACCGGCACCACCAAGGTGGCCTTGCCGTCGGTAAAGGTAAGGGTGCCCAAGTCAATCGGCTCACTACCCCCCAGCGCCGTAGCTGTGGCTGTCTGCAAGCCGGGGGCTGTGATACCTACCAATACCTCAGCGGTCTCGATAAGTTCACCGGTTTCAGTGCGCGTCACGCTGGTGAAATCTCCCTCAGCCGGATCAAACGTGAGCCTGGTAAAGGGCTCAAAAGCTTCGGTTTTATCCAGCTCATCATAGCAGCCGCTCAGGGCGAACAGAACCAGCAGAAGGGAAATGCTTAGCGTATTTTTCATGAGAATTGTGTTTAGTGATGTTTAGAGATTTGAACGAACGCGCTGCAAGCGCGCCCGAGATGAGGTTGCGAGATGTAGACGAACGCGTTGCATACGGTAGGATCAAATAAATAGAACTACTCAGCGTCCCACCATACCGGGGTGGTGATATCGTCTGGCCCTTGGGCCGATAGTGCCGACCGATAGTTGTCGCCGTTGAGGGTTTGTGCTTCCCCCGGGTACAGGAACCGAACCGGCACTTCATCAATTAAAGCGTCGGGTCCGGGCTGAATGCCTCCCGGATAGCCGGTGCGCCGCCAGTCGGCCCAGGCTTCGGTGCCGTTAAAGAAAAGCGCCAGCCATTTTTGGGTGCCTATTTTCGCCAACTTCTCTTCGGCAGACCCCGTATAGGCCACGGCATCCTGGGTAAAATAGTCCTCCGACGGTTGCGCCGCCTCACTGATCTCCGGTGAGATTAGCGCTGCCCGGTCCGTAAAGTAGTCGTAGGAGGCATTGATACCATTCAGATAATACGCTTCGGCATCACCTTCAACGAAACCCCGCTCAGCGGCTTCGGCCAGAACGAACTGTAGTTCGGCGTAGGTCATCACCATGCCCTGCCGCGCATTGGGTGATGCATCCTCATCACACACCAAGCAGGCGTAAAGTAGTCCTACCTGCGATACAAAATTGGACCCGCCGTTGAAGACAAGGGCACTCTCATCGGCCAATCCGTTGGGCACCCCCTGGTAAGCAATGTCTTCGCCAACGAGTCCTGCTGCTGAGTTGCTAGTGGGTTGCGCGTACACGTGTAGGCGATTATCGCCTAAGCTCTTGAGGGTATTTTCCATCAGCTTACTCAATCGGTATTCGTCGAAGGAGCCCGAACGCGTGGTGTAGAGCGGCTGCTGGTTGGGTGCTGACGCTAGATAACTAAACACCGCCTGATCGTCGTTGCTGGTGAAGATCGGGGCGTTGGGATCGTTGAGGATCGCCGACATGGCGGCCGAAGGATCTTTCTGGTTCGACTGGCGCAACAGCACCCGCAGGCGCAAAGAGTTAGCCAGTTTTTGCCACCGCTCCAGATCACCATCAAACAGAACGTCGCCTGCGATAGGAGTAGGATTGGTGTTTAGTAATGTATTCGCGCGCTCCAGGTCGGCTAGAATACCGGCGTAAACCGTCTCCTGCCGATCAAAAACCGGAGTGAAATTACTCGCTGATTTGCCCTGCGTAGCTTCGCTGTAGGGAATATCTCCGTACAAATCGGTCAGGATCTGATACATCCACGACTTCATGATAAGCGACACCGCCACGTAACTGTTGTCCGTTTCCTCAATGGTCTGGATATTTTCCACGTCCCGCAGCAGATCGTAGAATTCAAACCAAGGGTCTCCTTCCGGTACCCAGTCGTAGCGGTCGCGCCCGGTAAACTGGATTTTTGCTACGTACTGCGCGATCACGTTGCCCTCGCCCCAGGCCATTCCGTCCATTTCGCGTACTGATTCATAAATGATGTTGGTCAGCAGCAAGTCGGAGGTAACGGTCTCCGGTTGGTTCGGATTGGAATTAAATTCATCAAAATCTTCGGTGCAGGCTGCAGCGAGCATAAGCAGCCCGGCAAAGCACCCCGTAAAAAGAATATTTTTCATAATCTTACTATTTATCAGTGCGTGAATTATAGTTTGAAGTTAAGGTTAAACCCAATGCTACGCGGAGTGGGGTAAGCCATGTTCTCTACCCCGGGCACCAGGGTGCCGCCGCTCATCGACATACTTTCGGGATCGAAGTGCGGGTTTTGCGTCCACAAGGCTACGTTTCGACCAACGACCGATAGGTTAACATCCCGGAAAGGGGTAGCGCCAAAGAGCGTATTCGGAAAGGTATAGCCGAACTTAATCTCTCTTATTTTGGTAAAAGAAGCATCCCAGGCGGCGGCCTCTACGTTTCTCTCCCGGCGAAAGTACTGGTAGTTCCAGTCGCGGGCGGGCACCACCACATCGTTGGGGCGCACCTCGGTGATGTTACCACTTTCATCGCGTTGGGTCACAATCACCCCGTTTCCTACCAAGCCATTTTCTCGTCCTAGGGCCGTTCCCTCCAGTTGACCGGCATTGCGTCCGATCCAGGTGGTCTGGGAAACCATTACGCCTCCCTGCCGAATATCCAACAGCACGCCCACGTTGAAGCCCTTGTAAGAGATGCTGTTATTGATACCAAGCATCCAGTCGGGATTGTAGTTGCCGATTTTCTCAATCTCTGAGGTTCTCAGCGGAAACCCTGATTCGCTATAAACGATCTCGCCGTTGTGCCGTTCGAACACCGAACCGTAGATGTCGCCCATGCGTTCGCCGGGTACGGCCAGGATGGCAGCCCCCCGGTTGTCAGCAATCTGGTACGACGGAATTTCTTCGGTCAGTTCCACCACCTTGCCCCGGTTGCGGGTCCAGTTCACGTTCACGTCCCAACGAAGCCCGTTGCTCAATTCTATCGGAGTACCCGTTAGCATCAGTTCCACCCCGCGGTTCTGGATCTCCCCCGCGTTAATCACCGTCTTACTATAGCCCGAGGTGCGGTCTACATCAATCTCCAGAATCTGGTTGCGGCTGTTCATGTTGTAGTACGTAAAGTCAAGCCCCAGTCGTCCGCCGAAGAAGCGCAGATCGGTCCCTACCTCAAATGAAGACACAATCTCCGGTTTCAAATTCGGATTACGAATCACCGACGACTCAGTTACCCGTTGAAGATCTCCTACCGGTTGTGCGTAGTCATACACGTTTCGCAGTCTGTACGGGTCGGTGTCGTTGCCCACCTGGGCCCAACTGGCGCGCAGTTTGGCAAAGGCAAAGGCCGACGGTAGTTCCACCATGTCGCTGATCACCGCACTGGCCGAAACCGACGGATAGAAGTACGAATTATTGCCTTCCGGTAGGGTGCTCGACCAGTCGTTGCGGGCCGTGAAATCCAGGAACAGTACGTTCTGATAGCCCAGGTTGACCAAGCCGTACAGACTGTTGATACGCTTGCGTTCAATAAACTCTTCAGCCTGAAGGGCCACCCGCGAGTTGCCAAAATTATACACCCCAGGGATAGAGAGCTGCGGGGCCACCAGTTCGTTATACTCGAAGGTTTGATCCATGCGGTTGCCGCCCACCGAGGCACCCAGGCTCCAGGTCTCATCAAGCGTCTTGTTGTAAGAAAGCAAGAAGTCGGTGTTGCGCTCCTCAAAGAAGATATTGTCCTCCCGATACATCCCGAAGGGAAACCTCTGGGTGCTAAAAGCCCGCTTGCGGTCGCGTAGCTCCCGGTAGAAGTCCGTTCCCGAACGAACCATCAGGCTCAGATCGTCGGTAAAGTCATAGGTCAGCGAGATGTTGCCCAAGAGCCGGTCTTTGGCTTGCCCGTTGGTATTCTCGTACATGGTAAAGTACGGATTGTCGTGGTAGTTGTAGTTATAGTTAAACTGCTGCTGCTCCTCCAAACCGGGCTGCCAGTAGTTACGCAGGTTATCGGTGTTGATCTGCCGTCCGTACCACACCCACAGGTACATTGGGCTTTCGGTACCGTAGCTAATTGAGGGGCGGTTGTCGCTGCGCGAGCGAATATAGTTCACCGTGGCGTTGGCCTTCAGCTTCTCCGACAGTTTGTACCCGCCACTGAACAGCACGGTGTTGCGCCGCAGGTCGGTGTTGGGTAGCATTCCGACCTGGTCGAGGTTGGTATACGACAGCCGAAAGTTGCCCGACTCGTTGCCCCCCGACACCGCTACATTATTGGTAAGGGTCAGTCCGGTTTCAAAAAAGTCGGTAACATTATCAGGATTCGCTTGCCAGGGTGTCGGGGTGATGGTGCTTCCGTCGGGCGCCACGTCGGTGTCTCCGCCGCGGAACCCAGGCACGTTGCGGGGTGAATCGAACTGCGGAATGGGTTGGCCATCCAGGCGGGGCCCCCAGCTTTCGTCCACTCCGTCGGCAATGCCTCCCCCTTCGCCATCAGCGAAAGAAAACGCACCTCGGTTTCCTTGTCCGTAGACATCCTGCCAGTCGGGCAACCGAAGCGGGTCCTCGAAGGTGGCCGTGGAGTTGACGCTCACTCCCAATCCTTTGTTGTTTTTGCCCGATTTGGTAGTGATGATAATCACGCCGTTAGCGGCGCGAGAACCGTAGAGCGCCGCGGCGTTGGGCCCCTTTAGCACACTGATCGACTCCACGTCGTCGGGATTAATCTCACCCGCCCCGTTGCCGTAGTCGGTTTCCAGATTGCCCGAACCCGATGAGCCGATCACATTGTTATTGATCGGTACGCCGTCCACAATAAAGAGTGGCTGGTTTTTGTTGATATTGAGCGACGACTCTCCCCGAATGGTGATGCGGGCCGACCCTCCTACGGTGGTTGACGAGCCAGTCACGTTTACCCCGGCGACGCGCCCTGACAACGAATTGACCAGGTTAGTCTCCCGGGCCTGGGTGATTGAGGTGCCCTGCACCTCTTCTACGGCGTAGCCCAACGCTTTGGTTTCTCGCTCTACCCCTAGGGCCGTCACCACCACTTCGCCCAACTGCCGGGCATCTTCGGTGAGATCCACGTCGATGATGCTTCGGGTGCCGATGGGCACTTCCAAGGTTTCGTAGCCAACGAACGAAAACACCAGCGCTTCGGTATCGTCGGCCACGTTGATGCGGTACTGTCCGTCGATATCACTGATGGTTCCCTGGTTGGAGCCCTTGACCAGCACGTTAACGCCGGGAATCGGATTGGTTTGGGCATCAACCACGGTGCCTTCGATAACCCGCTCTTGCGCGTGCACGTCAGGATTAAAGCCAACAAAGGCAATTAGCCAAACGGTTAGGTACTGGGCGAACACCCGTACGGGGGGTACATACTTCCTCATAGTTGCAATAGGTTAGTGGGTGTAAATTCAGCAGGCAAAAGTATAGAATCAGCATTGCCTCCTGCTCGACCCCATTTTAAGTTTAGGTTAATCATTTACGACCCACGTAACATAGATTTAATACTGAGGCACTTTGGAATGACGATGATCCCTTTGGTGAAGCTTGTTTCGGGCGCACGCTAGCTTTCTAATGGGTTGTTTAAGTGATCGTACATTAACTTTTTGTTAAGCTTTGGTAGCAAGGGAGACTACTCAGATTGATCTCCGGCAGCATATCAGGACCGATAATGCTTAATGAATGAGTAATAGATTATTCTGATTGTCGGAACTAATAACCAGCATGGATGTCTTCACTATTAGTTTGTAAGAAAAAGCCCCCGCGGCACTTCCCACATCATTCCTGCGTTCAGGATAGTCTTGATTTCACCGCCCGCAACGCTATCCTGAGCCGGATTGCCCTACCGGGACCGCCTGTAGCGCTGTGTAGGGTAGGATTATCTCGAATTTGACGCCTACACCGCTGCCCGGAGAAGGTTTGTCTTACTACAACTGCCTGCGCCGCTGGTTCTTGTGAATAACCTTTCTAGCGCGTACCTACGGCACGTTGGGTAAGTGATGCGTTATTTCTGCCTTATTTGTTTTTCTTGAAGTTAGCGCAAAAAGGTACTCCTGTACCTAAGGGGCCATTCTTATCCTCTTCTCGCTGACCAAGTCTCTTATTTTTGCTCTCCGTTAACCATTGGTCATTGCTTTAGTCACCTTAATGCAGATAGTATGAACCGCTCTATTCCCGAACAAATCAAAGAAGCCCGGCTGCTTATCAGCAACTCTCGCCAGCATCAGGGCATCCAGCAAGCCCTGGCTGATTTCGGCTATCCTATCGAGAACTTAGAAAAGGGACAGGCGCGGCTCGAGAATTTCTTGCTGTTGCAGCAGACGAAACGCCAGAACTACGGAGCTAAACTCAACGCCACCGAAACGGTGGTCGCCGAACTGCAGCAGATTAAGGATACTTACGACGAACACCTCACGCTGGCTCGCTTGGCCTTTAAGCAAAACCGAGGGTTGCAAGAAACACTGGGGCTCACGGATGCCTATCCCAAGCGCCGCTCTGCCCTGGTAGAGCAGATTGCTAATTTCTACGGGCAACTGCTTCCGAACCACTCGGCCGTTAAACGCTACGGTCTCACCCGCGCCGAGGTTGAGCAAGCGCAAGCTTCGGTAGCGGCCTTCATCCAGTCGCAGCAGCAGCAAACGCAGCGCAAGGGCGAAGCCCAGGCGGCCACCCAGGCACGCAACCAGGCGCTCAAGAATTTGCAGCAGTGGGTACGGGGCTACCGGGCCATCGTGCGCGTGGCACTGGCCGACGATCCGCAGTTGCTGGAAGTGCTGGGGTTGCTGGTGCGGATGTAGATCATCTTAAAGGATTGCGCCGGACGTAGCTTCCATCCTCGAAGTGCACCACGTAGTCCGACGGAAAGTGCGTGCTTTTACGGTAATAGTCGGTGGTGATGATTTGCGATCCCGATTGCTGGACCGCGCGGAAGGTGCGCCTATGTTATGGCAATAAATTCTTTACGAAAAAAATTTCAGGGGTTTTTTGGTAAGTTCCCAACGTTGTTTTCTAAAAGCCATGCTATATCACTATAAATTGCATATCTGACTTCGGTTTCTTTGTCATCGGTCATATAAAATAGAAAAATTCGTAGTAAGTCAACTGCCTACCGTATCATCTCCCCATTGAACAATCGCCAGATGTCGAGCGGATTATCGTCTTTTAGTGCGTCGGGCAGGGCGAAAGCCGGAAAATCCTGGTAACACACCGGGCGGCTGAACCGCTGGATGGCCAGGGTTCCTACCGAGGTGGTGCGGGAGTCGGTGGTGGCGGGATAGGGGCCGCCGTGTACCATTGAGTGGCATACCTCCACTCCCGTAGGGAAACCATTGATGAGCAGTCGTCCCACCTTACGTTCCAGAATGTCTACCAAGTCGTCGTACTCTCGAAGGTCTTCATCGGTGGCGTGCAGCGTGGCGGTGAGGTGGCCGTCGAGCTGTCGCGCCAGCGTGAGGAGCTCTTCCTTGTTCTGGGCCGACACGTGCAGCGTAGCGGGGCCGAATACTTCTTCGGATAGCACCTTTTGTTGCTCGAAGTTTTGCGCGGTGCTGCGAAACAAAAGCGCTTGAGAAGCAGCAGCTACGTTGGCCGACTGGCCTTGCCCCGCGGTGTCTACCCCGCTGGTCTGCTTCATTTGCTCTGCGCCCTCACGATACGCATCACTGATGCGCTCGGTGAGCATCGCTCCCGTCTCCGAAGCAGCAATGCCTTCCTGAACCTTAGCCAGAAAGCGCTCCGTATCTTCCGAAGCGATGGAGGTGACCAGTCCGGGATTGGTACAGAACTGCCCGACTCCCAGCGTCACCGAACCCACCAGGCCCTCGGCGATTTGCTGGTTGCGCTCTTTCAGCGCTCCGGGCAGCACGAATACCGGGTTGATGCTTCCCATCTCAGCGTAGACCGGAATGGGCTCGGGGCGCTGGCTGGCCGCGTCGAACAGGGCTTTACCGCCCCGAAACGAACCGGTAAATCCAACTGCTTTGATCAACGGATGCTTCGCCAGCGCTTGCCCGACGGCTACGGTGGTACCCTGCACGAGCGAAAACACGCCCTTCGGCATCCCGATAGCTTCGGCCGCCCGGACGATGGCGCGCCCCACTAGTTCGCAGGTGCCGGGGTGGGCGGGATGTCCCTTCACCACCACGGTGCAGCCCGCCGCCAGGGCCGAGGCGGTATCTCCTCCGGCCACGGAGAAGGCCAGCGGAAAATTGCTGGCTCCGAAGATACCGACCGGTCCCAGCGCAATTTGCATCTGCCGCAGGTCGGGCTTGGGCAGCGGTTGGCGGTCGGGCTGGGCGGTGTCGATGCGGGCGTTGACCCACCAGCCGTCGCGCAGCAGTTGGGCAAACATTTTGAGCTGATTCACGGTGCGCCCGCGCTCGCCCTGTAGGCGTCCGGCGGGCAGGGCGGTTTCTTGTTGACAGCGCTCAATGAGTGCATCGCCCAGGTTCATAATTTCTTCGCCGATACGATCTAGAAATTCGGCTTTTTCGGCACCGGATTTTTTTCGGTAGATCAGAAACGCAGCTTCGGCCTGCTCTGCTGCCTGATTGATCTCCGCTTCGCCGGCTTCGTGGAAATCGGTGGGCAAAGCCTCGCCCGTGACCGGGTTGGTGGCCTGGAAGGCCTTACCGTTGCTCTTGGTGAAAGTGGTTGCGATGATGTGTTCTCCGGTGATGGTCATAGGCTGGATTGGTGGTTTGTGTAGGTTATTGAACGGGTACTTTTTAGCTACCGTTTTGCTGATTAATAAAGTCAATATCTACATTGCCGAGAGTTGCTCCGCTGATTCTCTCAGATCAAGTTCTTCTATCTTTTGATGAAGCACTTTCTTGTCAACTGGCTGGTAGTTTTGTTCTCTTTTCAGTACCTCAATATCTAATTTCTTCCTCATTGGCTTTACCAAACTTTGCAATGCGTTGTCCTTTGAATGAATGCCTTTGTATATCCTGCTATCGTCTGAATCCTTTCTCTTTTTCATCCCTTACCTTCTCTAAAATATCTGAAAATGCACGCTGAGCTAGCTCTACTGATTTGTACGAATGCACTTGTCTGCTATCATCAACCCAAACGGGTTCTTTCTGCAAATTTAGGTCAAATCTAAGAGTTGTAATCCTGGTCATTACTGGTTCCCTTTTAAGAAGATAACCGTGATTACGATGATCAAAAACTTGTTCTCCTTCCCAAAAAGATACAGACAGCTTCGAGCCTTCTGCCGAGTTCCCTAGATATTGTTCCCAACGAAAGCACACTGAATAGCCAGAGCAGCTTAAAATTAGGCTGAGATCATATTCTCTCTTCTGAATCTTAAAACGGAAGCTTGTTTCATTTGTATACCGCTCTGCTTTTTCTTCAACTATCTTAAATAGACTTTTAATCTCAGCAATAGCTAATTTTAATCCATTATTTGATTTTACGATTCTGTCTAGTTCTAAGTTTATGTTTTCTCTACTCAATAAGTCATTAGCTGATTCAATGATAGGGTCGGTTATTAATCCAGGGGCATCAAATTTTGGAATAGGCCCAAGCTCAGGCTTTACGACTTTTGGTTTATTGTAGATTAGTCGCGTCAACTCGAATAAGTCACTATTGTAAGTTGAGTTGTCTAACATGGAATGATAAACTCTAGATTTCAAGTACCCAGGACACGACTTGCTCTGATCTCCTTCTCTCAAAACAGGAACAAACTTATCACTTGACTGAACATTAAATATTCCTTGAGAAATCATTGAGTATTCAGCCCCCACACCACCTTTTCGTTCTTCCGCCTTGATCTTGTAGTTAGGGGTGAGAATAACAACGACCTTGGAAGCTTTTTCTATTGAACTTTCCATGAAATGAACCAAATCTCTACCAGCACTTAACTCATATTGATCAAGAATTACATCAACTCCATACTGACTGACCAAGTCATTAGCCAGTTTGAGGACCCATTCTTTGTGATTCTCCGAATCCCAAGAATACGATATAAAAACTATTGGTCTAGATTGATCCATCTTTGATTCAGGCTTCTTCATAAAATCTGTAGTACTAATCTCATGTCATCACGCAGAAAGCTTTCCGCAGTGGAGTTGTTGAATGAAAGCACTACTTGCGCTCGAAGCGACAAGATCCCTACGGGATGACATGATAAAGAAGATTACGTTTAGACAACTACAATCATATTCTATAAAACTAATTCACACAAAAGGTTTTACGAAAAGGGTGTGATCCTTGGTTTCTAACTCACTTACTGCTATTCCACCCCATTCACCAACGTCCCTATCCCCTCAATCGTTATGCTGACCACGTCTCCGCGCTGCAACGTGAAATCGTTCTCTGGAATGATGCCCGTGCCCGTCATCAGGTAGCAGCCGTGTGGGAAGGAACATTCGCGGTAAAGATACTCCACCAAGTCCTCGAACGACCGCTTGATCTGGTCCACGGTGGTTGATTCTTCGAAGATGACCTGGTCGCCGCGCTCGATGCGCAGACTGATCTCGGCATTTTTTGGAAAAGGCTCGGAGGTGATGAGCACGCCCGGCCCCAGGGCGGCGCTGCCGTCGTAGGACTTCGCCTGGGGCAGGTACAATGGGTTCTCGCCCTCAATGCTGCGCGAGCTCATGTCGTTGCCCACCGTATAACCAGTAATTTCGCCCGAGGTAGAAACCAACAGCGTCAGCTCCGGTTCGGGCACGTTCCACGACGAATCTCGGCGGATACGCACGGGCTGTCCGTATCCCACCACCCGGGCGGGCGTAGCTTTCATAAACAGTTCGGGACGGTCTGCTTCGTACACCCGGTCGTAGAAGCTGCCGCCGCCCGACTCCTTAGATTCTTCCATGCGCGCATCGCGGCTGCGGTAGTAGGTCACGCCCGCCGCCCACACTTCCTGCTGCCCAATGGGAGGCAACAAATCGTTCTTGATCAGCGCTTCGCCGTTGTCGGTTTGCTGCCACTGCGGCAGGGACTGCTCCAGGGTTCGATACAAACGAGGCTG
Source organism: uncultured Cytophagales bacterium (assembly GCA_963761785.1). GTDB lineage: Bacteria > Bacteroidota > Bacteroidia > Cytophagales > Cyclobacteriaceae > Tunicatimonas. The sequence continues at coordinate 512,180 of CAVXII010000004.1, read as the reverse complement.
GTTGATCAAAGTATCCCACGCAATACGCGAGTTGCTGTAGTAGCGGTCATCGTGGTGTATCAAAACACCCGAGGTGGTTCTGTAGACTTTCATAGCGTAGGTTGCGTAGTTGGACTTGTAATTTAAGCAGAGTTCGGTAATATTGAAAACGGAGTAAGGAGGGGGGGAAAGGGAAAAGGGAGGATGGAGGACGGAAAACGGAGAAGGAACCTACAATATTCCGTTTTCCGTCCTCCCTTCTCTCCCTTTCATAACAAAGTTATCCGCAACCTAACCATAAATTATTATTATGACTGACGAACAACCAAACCAAAAACACCTGCGCAGCCACGACTGGTTCGGGCGCACCGATATGTCGGGGTTCATCTACCGCAGTTGGATGCGCACGCAAGGGCTGCCCGACCATGCCTTCGATGGGCGGCCCATCATCGGCATCTGCAACACCTGGTCGGAGTTTACTCCCTGCAACGCGCACTTTCGCGAGCTGGCTGAATACGTGAAGCGGGGCGTGTACGAAGCAGGCGGTTTCCCCTTCGAGTTTCCGATCATGTCGCTGGGCGAAACCCTGCTCAAACCGACTGCCATGCTGTTCCGCAACCTAGCCAGCATGGACGCCGAAGAGTCGATCCGGGGCAACCCGATGGACGGGGTGGTGCTGCTTTGTGGCTGCGACAAAACCACTCCCTCTACGATGATGGGAGCCGCCAGCGTCAACATTCCGACGCTGGTGGTATCGGGCGGACCCATGCTCAACGGTAAGTACCGCGGACAAGACATTGGCTCGGGCACCTCAGTATGGAAGTTCACGGAAGACCGGAAGGCAGGGAAGATGACGCAGGAGGAGTTCTTTTACGCCGAAAGCTGCATGTCACGCAGCCGGGGCAACTGCATGACGATGGGCACGGCCTCCACCATGGCTTGTATGGCAGAAGCGCTGGGCATGGGTTTGCCGCAGAACGCCGCTATTCCCGCCGTGGATGCGCGCCGCCGTTCGATGTGCCACGCTGCCGGGAGCCGCATCGTAGAGATGGTGCACGAAGACCTGCGCATGTCGCAGATCTTGACGCGCGAAGCCTTCGAGAATGCCATCGTGACCAACGCTGCTATCGGGGGTTCCACCAACGCCATCATCCACCTGTTGGCCCTCGCCGGACGCTTGGGAGTGGAGCTTACCCTCGATGACTTTGATCGACTGGGGCACAACATCCCGTTGTTGGTGAACCTGATGCCGTCGGGCAAACTGCTTATGGAAGATTTCTACTACGCCGGGGGGCTGCCCGTCGTGCTGGCCGAGTTGAAGGAAAAACTGCACTGGGATGCCATAACGGTGAACGGCCGTACCATCGGCGAGAACTGCGATGCGGCTCCCTGCTACGACCGCGAAGTGATCGCTACTTATAACGAACCCTTTAAGGAGCGCTCGGGGATCGCGGTGGTGCGGGGCAACCTGGCCACCGATGGGGCGGTGATCAAGCCCTCGGCGGCTACGCCTGCTTTGATGCAGCACCGCGGACGGGCGGTGGTATTCGAAACCATCGAGGACTACCACGCCCGCATCGATGACCCCGACCTGGACGTGGATGCCGACTGCGTGCTGGTGCTTAAGGAAGTGGGGCCGCGCGGCTACCCCGGTATGCCTGAGGTGGGCAACATGGCCCTGCCCAAGAAACTCATTCAGGAGGGCATCACCGATATGGTGCGCATCTCGGACGGACGGATGAGCGGCACGGCCTACGGCACCGTGGTGCTGCACGTATCGCCCGAGTCGGCCATTGGGGGCACGCTGGCGCTGGTGCAGAACGGCGATATGATCGAGCTGGATGTGGAAGCCCGTCGCTTGCACCTCGACGTGCCCGACGACGAGCTGGAGCAGCGCCGCCAAGCCCGGCAAACCGAAGAGGCGAAGTTCGTGCGCGGCTACGCCCAACTGTACGTCAACCACGTGCAGCAGGCCCACCTGGGGGCCGATATGGACTTCCTGCGCGGCGGTTCCGGCGACCAGGTGACACGAGACTCGCACTGATGGCCAGCGTTAGTTCCACTAGACGTAAGACTTCTTTAAAACAACTGCAAAGCAAATACGCTAACATAGAACGGACAAAAGAGGGAATGGAAAACGATCTAACTGATCTGGTCAACAAATAAAATCCAATATCAACGACTCTGCTACTCTCCCCGCTTCACCACTCCCACCTCGTCGGCCCAGGCCTGGTAGCCAGCCGCCATTTGCTGCGTCACCTTGGGGTAGTCGGTCGCCATGTCGCGCAGCTCAGTGGGATCGGTCTTCATATCAAAGAGTGACCACTGGTAAGCGGGCGCGTGGGAAACGATCTTCCAGCGGCCCTGCCGCATCGCCTGATGACCGATGTGCTCCCAGTACAGCGGACGACCAGCGTCGGCCAAACTGTCGGCCGCTAAAAGCGGCAGTAGACTTTGGCCCCGCAGGGGCTTTAGCGCTTTTCCTTGGTGAGAGGTGGGGTAGGGAACCTGGGCTACGTCGGCGCAAGTGGCCATGATGTCCACTACGTGCGCGTAGGGCTGCACCCACGCGTTCGAGCGCTCAATACCGGCGGGCCAGTGGGCAATCAGCGGGGTGGCGATGCCGCCCTCCTCGGTCCACTGCTTGTAGCGACGAAAGGGGGTGTTGGACGCTATCGCCCAGGGCTTGCGGTAGGCTACGTAAGAGCCCGGTTCGCCAATGGGCACAGTCGGATCATTGAGCTGGCGCCCACTGATCTCTTCGGCGCAGCCGCCGTTGTCCGACAGAAACAGAATGAGCGTGTTGTCCCAGGCGTCGTTTTTTTGCAACGTCTCAAACACCCGACCCAGCCCCTGGTCCATGCGGTTGACCATCGCGGCGTACACCTGCATGCGGCGCACCCACTCGTCGCGGTTCGTCACGGTAGCCCAATTCTCGGCAGTAGTGTCCCAGGGCGACAAAGTGTAGGTGGAATCAACGGCGCCAAGTTGCTGCATCTTCGCGTAGCGTTGTTGTCGCAGCGTATCCCAGCCTGATTGGTAATGGCCCTCGTAGCGGGCAATATCTTCCGACAGCGCGTGCAGTGGCCAGTGGGGAGCCGTGTAGGCCAAATACATCAAAAACGGTTGCTCCTCTTTCTTGCTGAAGTGGTCGGTCAAAAACTCGGTGGCCCGGTCCGAAAAAGCGTCGGTCATGTAGAAGCCCTGAGCCGGGGGAGTCCATTCTTCATCGTCCAGCACCATCCGGCGGACGCGCGGCTGGTCTTTGATAATTTCGTAGTAGCTGCTGGCCCCGCTGATCAGTCCAAAGTAGCGGTTGAAGCCGCGCTGCCGGGGCCAATGTTCCGGTTTCTCGCCCACGTGCCACTTGCCCACCATGTAGGTGGCGTAGCCTGATTGACCCAGCAATTCAGCTACGGTTATGGTGCTGTCGTTCAGGAAGCCCTGGTAGGGCCCGGGTTTGGGTTGGCTGTCAACACCACTTACCATTGCTCCCATGCCCGCTTCATGGGGGTACACGCCCGTGAGCAAAGCCGCTCGGGTGGGGCAGCAACGGGCGGCGTTGTAGAAATGTTGAAAGCGCAATCCGTTGGCAGCCAGCGCATCCAGGTGGGGCGTGGCAATCTCGCCACCGTAGCTGCCAATGTCGGAGTAACCCATGTCATCGGCCATAATCACCAGAATGTTGGGAGGGGGCGCGGCTTCGGGGGAGGGCTCAAGATGACAACCAACGAGTAGAATGCAAAGAAGCAGCGTGCCGTACTTTGTTCCAAGAGCAACTACTAGGGTTCGGTTCGAGCCGGGGCTGCACCGCCAGGTGTCGGTCGGCAGCTGTTGTTTGCTCAATAAGGCGAACGATAATGGCGATAGCAGTACAAAAGAAGGGTTTGTAGCGTAGTAGACTGTTTAGTCCTGACAGTGACTTAAAAAACTCCGCTAACGTCAGTAGCTGGCTCCTCATAAAAAATTATTCGATGTTGAGGCACTGGCTGGCCCCATTACTACCGAGGTAAAAGTAGCTAAATTTTGATAAATCCAATCAGGACAAGGCTGAAGTCGCCCCGTCTAGCCTCCTCTATCTTGAGTTTTTGACGATATTCCTCTACACCCCGTGGGCAATTTTTAGGACAATTACCTTGACGATAATTACTATGAGCAATCTGAATGTTGGGCTTATGTAAGCACCAGGCTATTTAGTCCACAATGGTCTTTAAACGAAAAATGCAGGACTACTTTTTGTTCGGTTTGTCTTTTTAGACTGATGTCACGTAGCTGAGCTGATTGTCTTAACCAGAACCCGCAGGGGCTGCTTTCGCATGAAAAAGACGGTGTTAATTGTTGATGATGAACAGGAGATATGTTTTCTGTTAGCAATGTTGCTCAAACAGCTTGGGTACGAGGCTGATTACGCCCATTCATTGCACGACGGCTTGGCTAAGTTAAATGGTATTAATAGCTTTGATGTTGTTTTCCTAGATCTGAATCTTCCGGATGGATTAGGTTACAGTATGATCCCTGCCATTAAACAGCAAAGCACAACCACCAAAGTGGTGATGATCAGTGCGCACGACAGCATGTTGCGACGCATAAAAGAGGAGGTTAGCGATGTTGACGATTACGTTAGCAAGCCATTTAGTCGCAGCCACATAGAGAAAACCCTTGCGCATTTAGCAATCTAGCTAAAACAAACTCCCTTCGTTCGCATTATACCTATGCACCCGATTTTTCTTTATATTTAGTCCATCGGAAGCACGAAGCTTCCTGCATAGTTTCACATCAGCTCGCTACTCAATGAATAAAGTTCTTATCGTTGACGACGACCAGGACATTCGATTGCTTCTGGACCGGTTTCTTTCTAAGAACAATTTTGCTACCAACACGGCCTCCAATGGCGAGGAAGCTAGTCAGTTACTGCGCAAACAGAACTTTGATTTGGTCGTGTGTGACTTTAAGTTGCCCGATCTGAACGGTCTAGAGCTCATTCAGCGCATCAAAATCCTTCGTCCCCAGGCCGCCATTATCGTCATCACCGGGTATTCCGACGTGAAGGTAGCCGTCAAGGCTATCAAACTAGGCGCTTACGATTATGTGACCAAGCCCTTGTATCCGGATGAGATTTTACTCACCATCAAGCAGGCGATTAAAGGCGGGATGAAGCCTGAAGAGCCTTTCAAAACTCCTGCTGAGCAAAATGGGTTTATTATCGGCGAGAGCCCCCAGTCCAAGCAGGTGATGAAGCACGTAAAGCTCATTGCCCCAACCGATATGTCGGTGATTATTCAGGGCGAAACCGGAACGGGTAAAGAGTTTGTCGCCAATGAGATTCATCGACACAGCCAACGCAAAGATAAACCCTTCGTGGCCATCGACTGTGGTGCGCTGCCCAAAGAGTTGGCCGGTAGCGAACTGTTCGGACACGTTAAAGGCGCCTTTACCGGGGCCATCAACGACAAAACGGGTAGTTTCGAGTCGGCCGACGGCGGCACCCTGTTTCTTGATGAGATTGGCAACCTGTCGTACGAAAACCAGGTTAAACTGCTGCGCGTCATCCAAGAGCGCAAGATCAAGCAAATCGGAAGCACCAAAGATATTCCCATCGACGTTCGGGTAATCGTGGCCACTAACGAAAATTTGTCGGAAGCGGTGAAGCAAGGCGAGTTTCGCGAAGACCTCTACCATCGTTTCAACGAGTTCAAGATCGATTTGGCCCCCATTCGCGAACGAAAGACCGACATACGGATATTTGCGCAGCACTTTCTTAAGACAGCCAACCGCGAACTGAACAAGCAGGTGCAGGGCTTCGATGAAGCGGTGATGGAAAAAATGAAGGACTACTACTGGCACGGCAATCTGCGGGAGTTACACAACGTGGTGAAACGTTCGGTATTACTTACTTCAGGCGATGTCGTCACGCTAGACGCACTTCCTACAGAGATAAAATCACCCCGTTATTTTGATGATCCAACCGCTGACGCCCCACTAAGCGAACCCGCAAACCTAAAGTCTGTTTCTAAAATCGCCGAGCGAGACGCTATCATTAGCGTGCTCGAGAAAACCGGGTATAATAAATCGAAGGCAGCCAACGTACTCAACATTGATCGTAAGACGCTCTACAACAAGATGAAGTCTTATGACATTGATTTATAGTCACCCGCATGGAACCCAACCCGACTGAGTCGTCTGAGTTGCTTAACATTTTTCTAGAAAATACGGAAGAAGGCGTGCTTCTCTATCGGGCGGTACGCGACTCGAGCCAAGCAATTGTTGATTTTAGTTTCGAGCACTTCAATGAGCAGGCCCTGCACTTCGTCCAGCGGGAAGCCAAAGACATGCAGGGGAAGACAATGCTTCAGGTATTTCCCGGTACCCGCGAAGCTGGATTATTCGATGCGTACTGCACCGTAGTGAATCAGCAAAAGCCCTTCCGCACCGAGCAGTTTTACGACCGTGATGGGTTGCACCACTGGTTTAAAATTGTGGCTAGCGCTACCCACGACCGTCTATTGGTTACTTTCCGCGACATCAGCGAGTATAAAAACGCTATTCTCGAGAAAGAGCAGAACGAAGCGTTATACACCGCCCTGGTGAATACCCTGCCGGGCATCGATATAGCGCTGATCGACGACCACCAATGCTTTACGATTGCCAAAGGTGCTCCGCTGAAGGCCTTTGGTCATACCACTGCCGTATCTGCGGGAGCCCGCTTGTTCCAGGATATTCCGCACGACGTCTCCGAACGGTTCTCGCAGTGGTGGCGGCAGCACTGGAGTGGAAAGCCTACCCGGGTGGAAGTCACGTACGACCAACAGCAGTATCAGTTGAATCTTTTGCCCTTAGCCACTGCCCAGAAAGACGGTGGTGTTTTGCTGGTGGCCATCGACGTGAGCATCTACGGTGCCACTGACACCGAACTGCGCAACCAACTCTACGAACTGGAAAGCACCAAAGAGAGCCTGGAGCAATTTGCCTACGTGGCTTCGCACGACTTGCAAGAGCCGCTTCGCAAAATAAGGGCCTTCGGTGACCGGCTGAGCGCCAAATACAGTAACCAACTGGAAGGAAGCGGGCAAGACTATATCGCCCGCATGCAAAACGCGGCCGAACGAATGCAGCAGTTGATCGACGATCTGCTCCAGTACTCGCGGGTGGGGCGCACCCGGGGTGAGTTGCAAGCGGTAGACCTGAATGAACTAATGGAGGAAGTTATAGAAACCCTGGACGAGAGCATTGCTCAAACGCAGGCAGAAATAATCTACGAAGGCTTGCCCGTGATCGAGGGTGAAAAATGGCAACTGCGGCAGTTATTTCAAAACCTGCTCAGCAATGCTATTAAGTTTCGCAAAGCTGATCAACCGCCCGTGGTGATCATTCGTGCGGCAACCGCTTCGCCAGACCAACTAGGTCGCTTGCGTGAGGAAACGTTGCCCATCACGCCTCACTTTGCCGTTACCGTAGCGGATAACGGCATCGGTTTTGACGAAAAGTACTTAGATCGGATATTCGCCATCTTCCAGCGATTACACGGGCGCAACGCGTACAAAGGTACTGGCATCGGCCTGGCTATCTGCCAGAAGATCGTAGAAAGTTTTCACGGAATCATCTACGCAGAAGCAGTGCCGGATCAAGGAGCTACCTTTTGTATCGTACTACCAGAAACGCAACCCACCAACGCATGAACAAGCACTCACAGACCATCACTATCTTAATGGCCGATGATGATCCTGATGATCGGATGCTGGCCGAAGAAGCCTTGTCGGAGAACAAGCTAGCCAATGACTTGCATTTTGTGGAAGACGGAGTAGAATTAATGGACTATCTGCATCGGCGGGGCAAGTACACCGCTGAAAACGCCCCCGAACCCGGACTTATTCTACTAGATTTGAACATGCCCAAGAAAGATGGACGCGAGGCACTGGCCGAGATCAAGGCCGACCCGGCACTGCGCCGCATTCCGGTGATCGTGCTCACCACCTCTAAGGCCGATGAGGACATCATCCGTAGCTATGATCTGGGCGTTAGTTCGTTCATTTCTAAGCCAGTAACTTTTGAAGGCTTAGTGAATGTGGCTCGAGCTATTGGCGATTACTGGTTTGGTATTGTGGTGTTGCCTCAAGATAAGCAAGCGTGATCTGATGAAAGAGTGGATAAACATATTATTGGTAGACGATGACGAGGACGACTACGTACTGGTGCGCGATCTGCTTGCCGATATGGAGCTGACTGACTTTCGGATCGAGTGGATTAGTGCGTACGAAAAAGGTCTCGTTAAAGTCTTAGAGAACCAGCATGATGTTTATCTAGTTGATTATCGCTTGGGAGAAAAGAATGGTCTGGATCTTTTGCAAGCTGCTATCGCCCAGGGTATTCGGAGTCCCATCATTGTTTTGACGGGTAAAGGACTTCCCGAGATAGACTTGCAGGCGATGCAGATGGGGGCGGCTGACTACCTGGTGAAAGGGCAGGTGAGCGCACCGACGATCGAGCGCAGCATTCGCTACGCCATCAAAAATGCGCAAACGATCCGGCAACTGCACCAGGAAGAAGAGCGATACCGAAGCTTGTTCGAGCAATCTATCAATGCAATCTACATTACCGATGAACACCTGAAACTAACCGATGCCAACGTGTCTATGCTTCGGCTGTTTGCCTATGATATGGAGAGCCTGCGGCAACGGCATCTGCCCGAACTGTTTGCCATTGAAAACGACGTCGTGGAGTTTGAGCAAGAGCTATCCAATTACCGCATGGTGCGCGATTTTGAGGCGATTATGCAGCGTAGCGATGGCAAAGTGGTGGAATGCAGCCTGTCGGCTGCCTCGCTTACCGATGTGAACGGAAAAGTGATTGGATACCAGGGAGTGATTGTGGACATTTCGGAGAAAAAGAAGGTGCAGCAGGAGTTGATCCGGTTAGAGAAGCTGATGATGACTGGCAACATTGCCCGCAGCATCGCGCACGAGGTGCGCAACCCGTTGACCAACATTGGGTTGTCGCTCGAGCAGTTGCGCAGCGAACCCGCCGACAGCGACGACGTTGATATCTATTACGACATCATCAAACGCAACGTGGGGCGCATCAACGAGCTGATCACCGCAATGCTCAACTCCTCCAAACCTTCTCAGCTAGATCTTCAGCCGCAACTGCTCAACCAAGTGATTGATGCGGCCGTTGGCATCGCTGAAGACCGACTGCGCCTCCAGGAGGTGGTGCTGGAGAAGCGTTACGCGGAAAATATGCTTCCTATTCTACTCGATCAGGAGAAGATCGAAATGGCCCTGCTCAACATCATCAACAATGCTATTGAAGCGGTGACCGCAGGCTCCGGCAAGATCGTCATCAAAACCGGGGAAGATGCTCGCAGCCAGTACGTGCAGATTACCGATAACGGACCGGGGATAGAAAGTGACATGCTGGATAAGCTCTTTGATGCCTTCCATACCAGTAAGTCCGGGGGTATGGGGCTCGGACTCACCGCTACTCAGAATATTATCAACAGCCACGAGGGAAAAATCTACCCGGCGAGTACCCCAGGTCAAGGAACCACCTTTACTATCGCCTTCAAGAAGCGGTTAAATCCTCGTAGCTAACCAGGCGGGTGGTTAATTATGAATAGACAACAATAACACATTTCTACTTCTAAACGTATCCTATGGGTATCCGATCCACGCTGAGCCGTCCGCTGGCGGCTTACGTAGTGCAACAGCAAAAGCAGTGGAGCTTAGCTCCCGAGAAAACGCAGGAACGCATCTTCCGACAACTTATCGCCGGGGCGAAGAACACGCAGTTCGGACAACACCACGCCTTCGCCCAGATTGACCACTATGAACAGTTTAAGCGGCTGGTGCCAATTCGCGATTACGAGGGGCTTAAACCCTACGTAGATCAGATACTGGCGGGCCAATCGGACGTGCTGTGGCCCGGTAAACCGGCGTATCTCGCTAAAACGTCGGGCACCACTTCGGGGGTAAAGTACATTCCGATCACCGCTGATTCGGTGCCCAACCACATCAACTCGGCCCGCGACGCGTTGCTCAACTACGTGCACGAAAGCGGTTGTGGACGGTTTTTGGACGGAAAACTAATTTTTCTGTCGGGTAGCCCCACTATGGCGCAAAAAGCAGGCATTCACACCGGACGGTTGTCGGGTATTGCCAATCACCACGTGCCCGCTTACCTGCGCACTAATCAGTTGCCTTCTTACGAAACCAACTGCATTGAAGACTGGGAAACCAAACTGGCGCGCATCGTTGACGAAACGGTAGATCAGGATATGAGCCTGATTTCGGGCATCCCGCCCTGGGTACAGATGTACTTCGACTGGCTGATCGAGCGCACCGGCCGGCCAGTGGGAGAGCTGTTCCCCAACTTTTCGGTGCTGGTGTACGGTGGCGTAAACTTCGCTCCGTACCGACGTAAACTCTTCGAATCCATCGGCCGACCGGTGGCATCTATTGAAACTTATCCGGCCTCCGAGGGATTTATCGCTTACCAAGATTCGCAAACCGAAGACGGTCTGCTGCTGCTGCTCAATAGCGGTATCTTCTTTGAATTCATTCCCGCCGATGAATACTTCGACGATAACCCGACGCGCCTGAGCATCCACGACGTGCAGCTAGGAGTGAACTACGCGCTTATTCTTAACAGCAACGCCGGATTGTGGGGCTACTCAATTGGGGACACGGTGAAGTTCGTTTCCAAGCATCCCTACCGGGTGGTGGTGACCGGGCGCATCAAACACTTTATCTCGGCTTTTGGCGAGCACGTGATCGGCGAAGAAGTAGAGAAAGCAATGCGCCTAACGACCGAGCAATTTGCGGAGGTGGAAGTAGTGGAATATACGGTGGCTCCGCAGGTGGAACCCGACGAAGGCCTGCCCCGGCACGAGTGGTACGTGGCTTTTACCCGTCCACCCCACGATGCTGCCGCCTTCGAGCGCGTGCTGGATGAGCAACTGGTAAAGCTCAACACTTACTATGAAGATCTGATCACCGGAAATATCTTGCGTCCGTTGCGGGTTGTTCCCCTTCCGCCGGATGCCTTTCGCAACTACATGAAGAGCCAGGGCAAGTTGGGTGGGCAGAACAAAGTGCCGCGCTTGTTGAATGATCGCAAGATTGCTGACGTTTTGGCAACGTACGTTTCGTAGATGGCGGCCCCACCAGAAAGTCAAAGTACCTGACAGTTTATCGCTTGACCAGGCCGCCTGATGGAAGAACAGCCCGTAAAAATTCTGATCGTAGAAGACGAGATGCTGATTGCCGCCAACATTTCAATGCAGTTGAGCGGATTGGGCTACGCCGTGACCGGCATTGTGCCCCGCGGAGAAGACGCGCTGCGCCACGTGGAAGGCAACGTGCCCGACGTGGTGCTGATGGATATCAACCTCAAGGGCAAACTCAACGGCATCGAAACCGCCCGGCAACTGCAAGCCAAGCACGACCTTTCGCTGATCTACCTCACCGCTAACGCCGACGACGCCCACTTCGAGCACGCCAAGCCGACCCGCCCCAGCGCTTTCATCTCCAAACCCTTCAAGAAGCCCGACTTGCAGCGTGCCATTGCGTTAGCCATCGAAAACGCTGCCGAGGCCTCCCCTGCCACCGAATCATCAGCACCACTGATGCTGGAAGACCGAATCTTCGTTCGCGATCATGACAAGATGATCAAGGTGCTCATTCAGGACATTCTGTACCTGGAAGCTGATCGCAACTACTGCCGCATCTTCACCCAGGCAAAAACCTACCTGCTGGTGGGCACCCTCAAGAAGATCGAAGACAAACTGCCCGCCAAGTATTTCATGCGCGTGCACCGCTCCTACATCGTCAACCTTGCTCATATCGACGAAGTGGCGATCAGTTACGTGACCATCGCCGGCAAGGTGATCCCTACCAATAAAGAGGCCAAGGCCGACCTGCTCACGCGCTTGCAGACGCTATAGTGAGCACTAGCTTTCTTCTTCCGATTACTGGTACTGGTTCTTCGGACACGCATTCGTGCCCTTCGTCCTAAGGCGGTTGACGAAGCACCGGTATATACGCTTATTGCTTTGGTAAGTATTAAACGTATTTCGAACTCTTAAACCCCTCCCGCCATGAAAAGCTTGCTCATCGTATCACTCGCCCTCCTGGTATCGTTCGTCCTCCTGTCAATCTCTGGCCGGGCCCAGTCTTCGTCCACCGCATGCTACTCGCAGGCGATGCTCACTGACAAGATGGCCGCCGAAATAGCCCATGAGACACCGTGCGCAATCACCACCGGATCACAAGTAGCTGCATCGAAGCGACTTGATCTGCCCGAGCGCGTAGCGGAAGCCGAAGACTATAACCCCGACTACGGCAAACGGGTCAGAAGCACGGTGCGCACCAGTGCCGGACCAGTTACCAAACCCGTGCATCCCGAGGATATTCCGTGCACCAAAGAAAGCACTCGCGCGGTGGCCAATCTTATTGATCAGACTGAAACCTACTGAACGGGCATACGCTGCCGGTCCGCAATCCTACCAACCACCAAACCTATGTCGCTCAATTTTCTACGATTCTTCAGCATCACCATCACGCTGGCCACGCTACTGTCGGCGCTAACCACCCTGGTGCTGTATGCCCAGCAAACCACCCTGCGGGGAACCGTCGCCGATGGCCAAAGTGCCCCGGCTCCGTACGCCAGCGTCCTACTGCTTGCCGCCGCCGACTCGTCGCAGGTCCACTGGGCGATCACCAATGAGGAAGGACACTACGACCTGGGTCCGGTTGCCGCTGACAACTACTTCATTCGCGTGTCGGTGGTGGGCTACCAATCCTACCAGGGTTCATCCCTCCGGGTGGATGCCACGCAACCGGAGGTCACGCTGCCCCCCATTACCCTTGCCGAAGACGTGCGGCAGCTCGATGCGGTGGAAGTGCAGGGCCTCCGCCCCTTTATCGAGCGAAAGATCGACCGCACGGTGATCAACGTGGCCAACAGTATCGTGGCCAGCGGAAGCACCGGACTGGAGGTGCTGAAGAAAGCCCCGGACGTGGTGGTTGACCGGCAGAATAACAGCATTTCGCTGCTGGGCAAGCAAGGAGTGATCATCCACCTGGACAATCGGCCCACCAACTTGTCGCTGGAAGATGTGGTGCAGATGCTGAACGGCACTCCCAGCGACAACATCGAGCGCATCGAGCTGATCAGCAACCCCTCGGCCAAGTACGATGCGGTGGGCAACGCCGGGATCATCAACATCGTGATGAAGAAGAGCAACAGCGTGGGCACCAATGGCTCAGTGACCCTGGCCGGAGGCAGCGGGCGGTTCTACAAAACACGCGGCAGTGCCCAGCTCAACCACCGCACCGCCAAGGTGAACTTGTTTGGCAACTACGGCAGCAACGTAGAGGAAGACTTCACCAACTTTCTGCTCTACCGCAACCAGGCCGACGGCGAACAGCGCAACATCGTGGACCAAGAGATGTTTATCAACCAGCATACGGGAGGGCACACGGCCAAAGCCGGACTGGATTTCTTCGCGAGCAAGAACACCACGCTGGGTCTGGTTTGGAACGGCTCGTGGAACAACTATAACGACCGGATTCCGGCCGCCCGCACCGCCTTCCAACGTAGCGCGTCGGCTCCGGTATACTTGCAAACCCTGTCGGATATTCTAACCACCACTGATTTTAACAACCAGGCAGTTAACCTGAACTGGCAGCAAAAATTCGGAGAACGCGGCGGAGAACTGACCGCCGATGTGGACGCGGCCCGCTTCCGTTTGGTGCAAGCCTTCGATCTGATAACCAACACCCTACCGGTGTCGGATGCCGTTGAAGCTCAGAAATTAACGACTAACATGCCAACGCATATTGATATCTTCACCTACAAAGTGGATTATAGCCGCGCCCTAGGGGAGAAATGGGTGGCGGAAGCCGGGGTGAAGCACGCCACGGTAGATACGGACAGCGACCTAAGGCTGCAAGAGGGCACCGGCATTTGAACCCCGCCCGCTGGTACCTGGATCCGTATTCTTTCGGGTTGGGTAACCCCTTTCTGCAACCGCAGTACACGCATTCGCTCGAGCTGAAGCACGCGTTTCAGGATAAGATTTACACCACCGTGGGGGCCAGCTACATCAACGACCTGGTGCTTTACCTGATAGAACCCCTGGACGACCAGAAGGCCTACCGCACCCCCCGCAACGCAGGCACCTCGCAAGTGTATAACGTCAGCATTAGCTTTCCGGTGACGGTCACCGACTACTGGGAGATGCAGTGGAACGTGATGGGCATCTACACCGCCTTGCAGTATAACTTCCTGGACACCCCGCTCACGGCCGAACAAGTGGCCGGGCGCCTGAACCTCAGCAATGCCATCAAATTAGGGAAAAGCTGGCGGGCCGAAGTGTCGGGCTGGCTAAGCACTCCCCGGATTGACGGAATGCAGGAAATGCCGTGGCTGGGATCGATGGATGTTGGGGTGCAAACAACCATCAACCAGCGCTGGAAGGCCAAGCTCAGCGTGCAGGATGTTTTCTATACCAACCGCTGGTACAGCCAAAGCAATGTCCCTGACTTTTCGCAGGTAGTGGACATTCGCTGGGACTCGCGGGTGGCGATGCTTAGCTTCATCTACTCGTTTGGCAACCAAAAACTCAAGGGCGCCCACCAGCGGAAGACTGGCGCCGAAGAAGAAATGAACCGGGCTAACTGATTATCCACCCCTAAAACCACATCTTATGAAAAATCAATTTGTTCGTCTCGCCAAGGCCAGCACGATCGCGTGCTCTTTATTGCTAATGAGTCAGGTTACCTGGGCCACCGAGGGCCAGAGAACTACCACGCAGACCCAGCGTACCGTAGAAAAAGCCGCCCCCGACGATTGGTACCTCTTGGCCAAAGCCGCCCAGCGTTGCTTCAAGAGGGGCGAGAATCTTAAGCTGGCGGTCAGTTGGCTGAACAAATCCATTCTTATCAAACGAGCTCCTTACAACCTGGAGATTCGGGGCGATTACTACGCCGCGAATCAGTTGCCCCGAAAAGCGCTGGAAGCCTACGCCGAAAGCTATCGGATTGGTTTCCTCACGAACATGGACTATCGCGGTAGTGATATTTGCGAAAAAATGGCGGAGCGGTGGTCAAACTGGCCGGGGCCTATCATGGAAATCTTTAATCCCTTCCCGTGGCCGCTTCCTCAATTAGCAAGCGGTTTAACCTGCGCTGGCCAGTTAGTGACAGGGGGCCGCCGAGGATAGCGCTCCTTGCTTATTCCCGGTTCAAGGGCTAACCTCTTCCTTGGCATCGGCGGCCGACGCGTTTGCTGCTTCGGCCGATGCTTTACGCGCCTGCTGGCGGCGCTCCACCACCTGGTTGAAGTGCTCCACGTTCTCGTTAAGGTGATGGCCAAACAGGGTGTACTCCGCCGAAGGGGTAAGCAGGGCGTGCGCTGCCGTGTGCTCCACCAGCGTGCGGTAGGCACCGATGGTTTGCTGTACCAATTCGCGTACCCGCGGCCCATTCTCCTGGCTCACTGCCTCCAGGTGCCGCACAAACTGCCGCTCAAACTCCTGGTTGGTGCGCTTGATCTCGTTCACAATCGCCGCCAGGTGCATACGTTCTAACGCCTCGGTGCAAGCCGGGCTGGACTGCAAATCGTGCACGATCTTCTTAAGGACGGCCGTCTCGGCGCTGTGGTTCAGGTTATACAGACGAGAACCGTACTTATCGATGCAGTCCAGCACGCGCTGTCCGGCTTCTCGTTCGGCCTCGCTAGGGTGGCGGGAGTAGCCTTCGCTGATCATGCGCAGGCACACGATGGCCTGGTCGCGGGCCGCGTCCAGTTGCACCAACTTCTGCGCGAGGATATCGCTCTTATCTTGCTTATAGGTGCGCTCCAGCTGTTGGTATAGTTTGCTCAGCACGCGGTACTGGGCTTTCACGCGAAGCGAGTCAAGGCCGTGCTGGCTCACGATCATCAACGCGTTGCGGATAAACTGAATGAGCTCCTTAATACGATAGCGAGAAAGGTGCGGGGTGGTGGTCATACCGTTTTGTGATTTAGATGAATAGACTAAGACAACAATGAAGAGCACCACAAAATCAAGGCAAGAGGATCGGCACTAGCCTTCGTTGGGCACGAATACCTTACGCGGCTAAGAAAAGCCGTATTTTTGACTGAGTTTATGCGGTAAAGCCCCGTAAAAGCTTAGCGACACCCCAGCTCCGCAGGAAATCACTCGTCGCGGCCCGCGACAGCCCAGTTCCCTGGGAATTTGCCCATTGTTGGTTCGCGACGGCCGAATTCCCCGGGAAATCACCCGTCGCGAACGAGCGATGGCCCAAAAACACAGGAAATCAGCTGTCGCGGCCAAACGATGATCTAATAACGCGGGGGGATGCCGGGGGGACAGGGCCACTTCCTCAGTCAAACGTTCGTAACCGTTTACAAATGTTCTGCATCAAGCGAGGTGTATCTCTCCCGGCGCGACTATGCAATTATTCAAATGGCACTATCGGTTCGGTGAGTAACCGAAAAGCAAGCGATAACTTGAGAAATAATTGTCTGATGATCATCCGGTTATTATATTGTAGGTAGACGCGATTGCGTTTATACAGATGTTATCACTCGCGTAAAAATCAGAAACTCATCCGGCTCTACGCCTAAAATCTGATACCCTAATCACTCTTATAGAAATTGTAGGTTCCCCCTAATCCTCGATCACCCAAAGCTGCGCTTCGGACAGCCAACCGGGGGCTTCGTCCTGGGTGGATTGGTTACGGTTGTTTTTGTTGACTAATTGATCTCAACAATCACTTCCCTAACCCACCGCTCATGAAAAATGTACTGACCTTTATCGTCGCGCTGTTGATCGCTGGCCCGGCCTGGGCCCAATCGGCCGATCAAGCCACTTCCCTGGAAACAAATTTTCACCGTCAGATGCATCCGGCTGCGGACTACCGGCTGGAAGATATCTTAGACGAAAAGATGGCCGCCAAGCTAGGATACGATACCTACTGCCGACATCGGCTCGACGCCAGCGACTTTTTGCCAACCAGCCGAACCTCTCCGGCGGCCGAATTATCGTCTGAGCATGAAGCCTCCGAACAGATGGATCCGGCAGGGATACAATACCAGGCCGTGCCTGGCTACGCCAGGGTAGGGCTACCCGGAGGCATCGACGGCATAGACTGCATCTTCTACGATGACTACGGAAGCGCTTCAATCGGTACGTATCCCAGCAACATCGGCATTGCCGAGCGGGGGGACACTGCCCGGGAAGGGGGGCAGTAGCGCCTTTGGTAGGATATGAAGAAGCCGCGCATCATTTCGTTTCACTGATGATGTTCTGAGATGTTGTCTTCTACGATGAAGGCCCCGGTTTCCGCAAAGAAGAAACGAAAGCGACGGCCATGGTCAGATCAAGACCTTCCTGGACGAGCACCTGAAGGGCGCGGTGCGGTAGCATTCTTCTGCTGCACCCGCTTGGCATTCAGGGCCATCAGTAACAACCCCGCCGCCAGCACCTGAAAGGCACCCGACAGGGTGATCCACTCGGCCAGGAACCCAATGATGGGCGGACCCACCAGGAAACCGAAGTACCCGGCGGTGGAGACGGCGGCAATGCCTTGTCCGGGCGAGCCGGGCGACAGATAACCCGCGGCGCTGAAGATGATGGGCACCACGTTGGACAGGCCCAGGCCCACCAGCGCGAAACCGCCAATGGCCCAGAAGGGACTCGGGCTAAACGCCGCCAGCAACATTCCCGCCATTGCCAGCACGCTGCCCCAGCGCACCACCGACACGCGCCCCAGCAGCCGCACGATGGCGTCGCCGGTGAGTCGGCCCACGGCCATAGTGAGCGAGAAGATAGCAAAGCCTACCGCGGCCAGGGCGGCATCGGTGCCGGGCAAATCGAGCAGGTACACGGCCGTCCAGTCGGCCATTGATCCTTCGGCCATAAACACGGCAAAGGCCAGCGCGGCCAGCACGATGGTGGCCCGCTCGCGGGGCAGTACAAACAGGGGGGCGTCGGAAGTTTCGCGGTCCGCCGTCTTGGGTTCGGGAGGCAGCAGGTAACGCAGTGCCACTCCGGTGAGCAGCAGCAGCACCCCCGCCATCACCACCGTGTGGCGCACGGGCGTCCACCCCAGCGCCAAAAAACCGGCGGCAATACCCGCGCCCACCAGTCCGCCCACGCTAAACAACCCGTGGAAAGACGACATAATGGGTTTGGCGTACTCGTCTTCCACGTACACCCCGTGGGCGTTCATGGCCACGTCCATCGCGCCGCCGCAGGCGCCCAGCAGCAGCAGGTTGAGCACGAACAGCGGGTACGACGGAACCACCAGCAGCAACGGGAGCACCAGGCAAAAGGCCACTCCCGCAATGCCGCACAACCGCCGACTGCCCCAGCGCGCGATAAGTCCACCGGCCAGGGGCATGGTGAGGATGGCTCCGGCAGCAATGGCGAGTAGGGTGAGACCCAGTGCGGCCTCGTCGAGATCAAACTTGCGCTGGGCGAAGGGAATGTGCGGAATCCAGGTGGCGAAGCCCGTGCCGTTGATGAAGAACAGGGCGGCAACAGCGAAGCGGGCGCGTTGTAGGGGGGGGGAGGCGGCATTAAGTTTTTAAGATCGGGGTTCAGGGACAAAGGTATCAAGGTTTTTCAAACCTGAAACCACGAACCATCAACCCATTCAGAAAAAGCTGGGCTTGGTATCTCGGCTATCGGTTTCCGAGTATTTTTCTATATTCGGGCTTTCAAGAAAATAAGAATGAACCACCTCATGCTTAAAAAAGCACTGCTTTTCGTAACCGGATGGTGCCTGGCGGCAGCCTGTGCTTCGCCAGACCAGCAAGACAAATACACTTCCTCGCCTCTGCTCCCCAACATCATTTACATCCTGGCCGACGACCTGGGCTACGGTGACCTGAGTTGCTACGGGCAGACCAAATTCAGCACTCCCAACATCGACCGGCTGGCGGCCGAAGGGATGCGCTTCACCCAGCACTACTCCGGCAGCACGGTGTGCGCTCCTTCGCGCTCGGCCCTGATGACGGGGCTGCATACCGGCCATACTCCGGTGCGGGGCAACAAAGAAGTGCGGCCCGAGGGGCAGTACCCGCTGGCCGACAGCGTGCGCACCCTGGCGGAAGCGCTACAGGAAGCGGGCTACGCCACCGGGGCCTTCGGCAAGTGGGGGCTGGGCTACCCCGGTTCGGAGGGCGACCCCAACTTCCAGGGCTTTGATACCTTCTTCGGCTACAACTGCCAGCGCTACGGACACACCTACTACCCCCGGCACCTGTGGAGCAACCAGGATTCGCTGGTGCTGGAGGCCAACGCCGGAGCCGCCAAAGGTACCTATGCTCCCGCGCTGATTCACGAGCGCACGCTGGAATTCATCGAAGTGCATCAGGATGAGCCTTTTTTTCTCTACGTGCCCAGCGTCATTCCGCACGCCGAGCTGGTGGCTCCCGCCGCGTATATGGACCGATTCCGCGGCAAGCTGCTGCCCGAAGTGTCATTCGAGGGCACTGACGCGGGAGAGGGTTACCGCACGGGAGCCTACGCCTCGCAGCCCGAGGGGCACGCCGCCTTTGCGGCAATGGTTACCGTGCTCGACGAGCAGGTGGGCGAAATTGTGGACAAGGTGAAAGAACTAGGGTTAGAAGACAACACCCTGATCATCTTCACCTCCGACAACGGCCCGCACCAGGAAGCGGGGGCTGATCCGGACTACTTCGACAGCAACGGGCCGTTGCGTGGCTACAAGCGTGATTTGTACGAAGGCGGCATCCGGGTGCCGATGATTGCCTACTGGCCCGGACGCGTGGCGGCGGGTAGCGAAACCAAGCACATGTCAGCCTTCTGGGATGTGTTCCCCACGCTGGCGCAATTGGTGGGGCAACCGGTCGCTAATGACCGAGACGGTATCTCGTTTTTGCCCACGCTGACCGGCGAGGGTGGGCAAACGCAGCACGAATACCTTTACTGGGAGTTTCACGAGCGTGGCGGTCGCGTGGCCGTCCGGAAGGGTAATTGAAAGGCCGTACAGTACGAGGTGCTGGCCCAACCCGACGGCCCCCTGGAGCTTTATGATCTGGCCGCCGACCTGGGCGAACGGAACAACGTGGCCGAGCAGCACCCGGAAATAGTAGACGAGATGAAATCCATCCTGCGGTCGGCCCGCACCCCCTCGCCAGTGTTTGCCTTCGGACAGGATACCTACCTGGGCGCAAAGTAGCTTATGGAACCTGCTCATACTGCCGAAGAGCGCGTTATCAACGTGGTGCAATGGTTACGGTTAGCCGTAGAAGCGATGGTCGCTCGATTGCTTGCTCTAGTTCGTCTTGTTAGGAATTGCAATTGCGTCAGTTTTTCCTATCTTAGGAACCATTCAACGCACGATCTATGTCACAGAAGTTTGCAGGTTTGGCCATACTTTGGGGAAGCAGGCTCGGAATTATTGCTATCGCAGCGGGGGGACTGGCCTGTCAGGACCAGAACCAACTAAGCGAAGCGGACGCCGAGCTTCTTTTTGCCCACGAAGTCTATCCCCTGTTGCAGGAGAAGTGCTTTGCCTGCCACGGCGACAAGCCCAGCGAGATCAAGGGTGACTTCAACCTGCGGACGCTAGAAGGCGCGTTGGCCGGAGGAGAGTCCGGCCACCCGGCGCTTACCCCCGGCAATGCGCAAAAGAGCCTTATCTACGAGGCAATCACCTGGGAGAATAGTGAATTTGAAATGCCTCCCAAGGAGAACGATCGACTCACGGAACTCCAGATTACCCTGGTGCAGCAGTGGATCGACGCGGGAGCCCCCTGGCCCGAAGATGAGCGCCGCACCTTCTTGATGGAGAACACCGAATGGAATTATTCTGACGGAATAAAAGTGGCCACCAGCCAAGCACTCTCGGCCACTTGGCAAAACCGACGCTATCAACCCGAGGACCTCTGGGCCTTCCGCCCGGTGCAAGACTACGCCGTTCCCGGAGACTACCTCACCGAATCGGGTCACGCCATTGACGCTTTTGTGCAGCGCAAGCTAGTGGAGAACGACCTGTGGCCGGCCCCGCTCGCGGACCGGCCAACCTTGATTCGTCGGGTAACCTTTGACCTCACCGGATTGCCGCCCACCCCGGAAGAAGTGCAAGCGTTCGTTGATGACCCAGCGCCTGACGCCTACGAAAAGCTAATTGATCGTCTGCTGGCCTCTCCGCACTACGGGGAGCGTTGGGGCCGCCACTGGCTGGACGTGGTTCGCTACGCCGACACGGACGGCTACTCGAACGATTTTGAGCGTCCGAACGCCTGGCGCTACCGCGACTACGTGATTCGATCGTTCAATCAGGATAAACCCTACAACCAGTTCGTGATGGAGCAGGTGGCGGGCGACGAGATCGACCCCACCGACCCGGAATTGCTGGTGGCGGTGGGCTACCTGCGCATGGGGCCCTGGGAGCATACGGCCATGAGCGTGGCGGCTGAAACTCGGCAGCTGTTTTTGGATGATGCCACCAACAGTGTTGGCGAGACCTTTCTGGCCATTCCGCTCCGCTGCGCCAGCTGCCACGACCATAAGTTTGACCCCATCCCAACGCGGGATTACTACCGCATCCAGGCCAGTTTCGCCCCGGTGCAGTTCGCCGATCGCCCGGCGCGCTATTTATCTGATGAGAACCGGAATGGATTTGAAACCGGTCAAGCCCGGCTTCAGCGCTTGGTTCAGGAGGCGGAGTAGTCGCATCGGGCTATTGAGGAAAAAGAAGAGGCGGGTGCTCGCCGCTGGATGACCCAGCGGGGAATCCCCTGTGTCTCCCGTCAGGAGCGAAGCAAACTGCCCGAAGATCAACAACCGCCCCGGGACTACGGCCTGTCCGATCAGGATTTGGGGTATCGCAAAGTGCTTCAAAAACGCTTGCAGCTTCTTCGCCACCAAGCAGGGCGCTACCAGCCGCTGGCCTATTCGGTATACAATGGCCCGGTGGTGGACAACCCACAGAGCGGCCGGCCGATGACCGTGCCGGATAGTATCCAAACAGAGATACAACCTACCTTCATTTTAACCGGAGGTTCGGTGCATGCCGCGGACGAGGAGGTCACTCCCGGAGCGCTTAGCGCTATTCGTGCCTTTGTTGAATCTCCAATAAAGGACTCCGTTCCGGATACGCGCGACGGACGCCGGATCGCATTGGCCCGCTGGTTGGCAAGTGCGGACAATCCGCTGACCACCCGCGCTATTGTGAACCGCATCTGGCAGTACCACTTTGGGCAGGGCATCGCGGGCAACGCCAGCAACTTCGGAGCGATGGGAAAGAAGCCTACCCACCCGGAACTACTGGATTGGCTGACGAACTACTTCGTCAAAAACGACTGGTCGTTCAAAGCCCTGCACCGGCTAATCTTAACCTCAGAAACCTACCGTCGGGCCAGTGCGCATCCCCAGGCTAGCCAAGTGAACGAACATGATCCTGATAACCAACTGCTGGCTTATTTTTCGCCTCGCCGCCTGACGGCCGAAGAACTTCGGGATGCTATGCTGGCGGTTTCCGGCGAACTGAATACTGAGATGGGTGGCTTACCCATCAAGCCCGAAATCAACCGCGAAGTCGCCCTACAGCCGCGGCACATCATGGGGTCAGTCGCCCCGGCTTACCAACCGTCCCGCACCCCCGCGGAGCGCAACCGACGCACTGTCTACAGCTATCATTATCGGGGCCTGCCTAATCCTATGCTAGAGGTCTTTAATCAGCCGAACGCTGATCTGTCCTGCGAGCGGCGCATTGCCTCCACCGTTACGCCCCAGGTGTTCACTTTGTTCAACGGGCAAAACAGCTACCACCGGGCGCTAGCGATGGGCCAGCGCCTTGCTGGTGAAAAATCCACGCTTGACGCTCAGATCGAAAGAGCCATTCAACTCGCCTGGAACCGGCCCGCCACCCTCCCGGAGGAGGAAGTGTGTACCGATTTCGTCAGTAAGATGATTGCCTATCACCAGGAAAACGAACCGGCTGATCCGGAGTATCCGGTAGCGGTGGAGCGCACCATGTTTGAGGAAATGACCGGTGAAGAGTTTTCGTACACCGAACGGCTGGATATCTACGAGAACTACGTGGCCGATACCGCTCCTTCGGAGGTATCGCCGGAAACCCGGGCGTTAGCTGATCTCTGCCGGGTGTTGTTCAATGCCAACGAATTTGTTTACGTCTACTAGCATGAAAAAGCCCCGGCCTGACCATATCCAGCGCCTCTTGAACCAGAAAGCCGCTACCGAGCTTAACCGCCGGGACTTTTTGTACGGATTAGGGTCTAGTCTCGGGGCGGTAGCCTTTAGCGGTCTGCTGGGGAGCCCTGCCTTCGGCAAGGGCGGAGGGTCGGGTCCTCTCGCTCCCCGGCAGCCAATGCTACCGGCGAAGGCCAAAGCCTGCATCTTTCTGATGATGGAGGGTGGCCCCAGCCACATTGACACCTTCGATCCCAAGCCCAAACTGCACGATTTGCATATGCAGGAATTTGTTCGGCAGGGCGAAAACTTTTCAGCCATGTCGTCGGGCAACCGCTACTACGTGGAAAGCCCCTTCAAAACCCGCAAGGTGTGGCAGTCGGGCGCCGACATGAGCGAGCACTTTGTGCATCTGGCCGATGTGGCGGATGACATTTGTTTCTACCGGGGGGCACAGGCCGAATCGGTGAACCATCCGACCGCGATGTATCACCTGAACACCGGCAATAAGTTCGGGGGCGAACCGGGCATTGGTGCCTGGGTGACCTACGGCCTGGGCACCGAGAACGAAAATCTTCCCGCCTTTATCGTACTGCCCGAGGTGGCCTATCCCCAGGGTGGGGCTTCCAATTGGTCGAACGGGTTCCTTCCGGCCTACTACCAGGGCACCCCCCTTCGGTCGGTAGGCTCTCCCATCCTGGACATTGAACCCCCGCCGGGAGTGAGCCGCTACCACCAGCGGGAAAGCCTGGACTTGCTCAGTACGCTCAACCGGGCTCACGCCGAGCGACATCCCGAGCACGGTGATCTGGCGGCACGTATGGAGAGCTACGAACTGGCCTTTCGGATGCAAATGGAGGTGCCTGATCTTATTGAGATCGAGCAGGAGGATGAGAAAACCAAAGAAATATACGGGGTAGGGGAGGAATCAACCGACGCCTTTGGGCGAAAATGCTTGCTGGCTCGTCGGCTCGTTGAACAGGGCGTTCGTTTTGTGCAGATCTACTCGGGAGGCTGGGATTCGCACGATTACCTCTCTCGGGCGCACGGTAGTCTTATTAGAAGCATTGATAAACCGGTTGCGGGACTGCTCAAGGATCTGAAGCGGCGCGGTATGCTGGACGAAACGCTCGTAGTGTGGTGCGGTGAATTTGGGCGAAGCCCCGATAACGGCGTTCGAGCCGGTGGGGTAGCTTATGGACGTGACCACAATCCGAACGCGATGGCAATGTGGTTTGCCGGGGGAGGAGTGAAAGCCGGACATACCATTGGTGCAACCGACGAAATTGGGGAAAGCGCCATCGACGTGGTTCACCCGCTCCAGGACGTGCACGTCACGCTGCTCCGATTACTAGGACTGGACGATAGCAAGCTGACGTACTTCCACGGGGGGCGCTACAAGCAACTCTCGCAAACCGGAGGGAAGGTCATTACTGATTTAATTGCCTAAAGTGGTTTCTTGTTTAGGGTAGTGTCCACGTCCAAGAAGGGTAACAAAAGAAACTGAGCGCAAAGAAAAAGCACTTATTAGAATAAATCTGTAAGTGCTTTATGATGAATGTGGGCCCACCTGGACTCGAACCAGGGACCACCTGATTATGAGTCAGGTGCTCTAACCAGCTGAGCTATAGGCCCCAGTGGAAAGTAGTTCACAAATCTATTAAATCTGCCGCTATTTTCCTGATTAAAAGTAAATTTTGCCAGATTATCCACTAGCACATTTCCTCGAACACATTCTCTAAATGGTCGGCAATCATCTCGGCGGGGCGGCCCTCAATGTGGTGGCGCTCCACAAAGTGTACTAACTCTCCGTCTTTAAACAAGGCAATCGCGGGGGAAGAAGGAGGGTAGGGCAGGGTATATTCCCGCGCCCGCGCCACCGCTTCGGTGTCCACTCCGGCAAACACCGTGGTGAGGTGGTCGGGCTTCTTGCTACTTTCGGCCAGTGCCATCTTTACGCCGGGACGCGCACCACCGGCCGCACAGCCACACACTGAATTGATCACCATCAGGGTGGTGCCCTTGTGATCTTTTAAGTGCTGGTCGACCGCTTGGGCAGTTTTTAGTTCTTCAAATCCCACTTCCGTTAAATCGGATCGCATGGGTACTACTAATTCTTCTGGATACATAATCTTATCTGTTTTAAACTATATTGGATATTGGGTATTGGGTATTGGGTATTGGGTATTGGGTATTTTTTGTGGTAGGTGAGCGTTAGCTTCTAGCCCCCTTAAACCATCCAGCACTTGCGTTTTACATAAATCCTAGCTCTAATCGGGCGGCTTCCGACATCATATCCTGGGTGTAGGGCGGGTCAAAGGTGACTTCTACTTTTATGTCGTTGATACCATCAATAGCTTTAATCTTTTCCTCCACTTCGCTCGGAATCGCTTCGGCCGATGGGCAAGCGGGCGACGTCAGCGTCATGAGAATATAAACGTTATTTACCGGGTAAATATTGATCTCATAGATCAATCCGAGTTCATAAATATCTACCGGAATCTCTGGGTCGTATACTGACTTAATTGCGTTCAGTACGCGCTCGCGCAGGTCAGTAGTAGTAGTTGCTTCTTCCATAGTCATCTAATACGTAGTCTTGCTGCTCGTAGTTACTGTTGGTTGCTTATCGTTGCAAACCGCTTTATCTGCCTGATCATGGCTGCGAAACCATTAGAGCGCTGCGTACCGATAAAACGGTTCATGCCGATTTTATCGATAAAGTATAGCTCAGCGTTTAAAATGTCTTCTGCTTTCTGCTCTCCAAAGACTCGTATGAGTAAACTTACCAACCCTTTGGTGATGGCTGAATTGCTATCGGCCGCGAAGGTCAACTGCTCACCTTGCTTCTCGGGGACTAACCATACCTTCGACTGGCAACCCTTTACCACGTACGCATCAATTTTAAGCGACTCTTCTAGTGGGGGTAACTTCTCCCCCAGCTCCATGATATAAAAGTTGGTCATCTCAGGGTCACCCGCTAATAGCGTAAACTCATCGATGATCTCGTCCTGAATCTCATTGATAGGTTGTGACATGCCTAACGTTTGAGCCGGTGAACGATGCGGGTCAGACTATTGACCAGTGCATCAATCTCTTCCAGCGTGTTATACACCGCAAAAGAAGCCCGTACGGTTCCTTCTAGTCCTAGGCGGTGCATCAGTGGCTCAGTGCAGTGGTGTCCAGTGCGTACGGCAACGCCTCCGGCATCCAAAAGCTGGCCCACATCGAAGTGAAAAAGCCCTTCTATCACAAACGATACGACATTCATCTTCTCCCGAGCGGTCCCTACGAACTGCAGTCCCGGCACGGTGGCCAGCGCGGTTTGCGCATGCTCCAGAAGCAGCCGTTCGTGGGTACGCATAGCATGTTTTTCGAGCTGGTTAATGTAGGTAAAGGCTTCGTTCAGCGCCACCACGTCGGCAATGTTGGGCGTCCCCGCCTCAAACTTATAGGGTAGGTCGTTGAAGGTAGTCTTTTTCAAACGATACGCTCCGAATCATTTCGCCGCCACTTTGGTAGGGGGGCATCGCTTCGAGCAGTCTTCGTTTTCCGTACAGGATACCCACTCCGGTGGGGCCGAAAATTTTATGTCCTGAAAAAACAAAGAAGTCACAGTCCATCGCCTGCACGTCGATATCCAGATAAGGTGCAGACTGGGCACCATCAATCACTACGACCGCGCCCCGCTGGTGGGCTAATTTGATGACCTCTTCCACGGGGTTGATGGTGCCTAATGCGTTTGAGACGTGCACCAGACTAACCAACTTGGTACGGGAAGAGAGGAGCTTCTGGTACTCATCCAGTAAAATTTCCCCTTGGTCATTGATCGGAATCACCTTCAGAATTGCACCGCGTTCTTCACAGAACAACTGCCAGGGAACAATATTGGAGTGATGCTCTAGCGTGGAGATAATAATTTCGTCTCCTTTCCGGATGAAAGTGCGGCCGTAGGAAGCAGCAATCAGGTTAATGCCTTCGGTGGTTCCTCGGGTGAAGATGACTTCCTCCGGCTCGGCCGCGTTGATAAACTGCTGGGCCGACTGTCGGGTGGTCTCGTAGGCAGCGGTTGCCCGTTCCGCCAGTGTATGGATGCCGCGGTGGATGTTTGCATTGTCTTGCTCGTAATACGCGCGTAGCGCATCGATCACCCTGGTAGACTTCTGGGTGGTGGCGGCATTGTCCAGATACACCAGCGGCCGTCCGTTCACTTCTTGGTGAAGGATGGGGAAGTCAGCGCGTACGCGTTCTACAGACAGCGAAGGTGCTTCAGCAGTTGCTAAGCTCATTGGGTGGTTTCTTTCAGTAGTCGTTGGTCAATTACCCTTTGCAGGTAGTCTTTCAAAGCATCCGACTTCACATTCCGG
This sequence comes from uncultured Cytophagales bacterium, assembly GCA_963761785.1. Classification (GTDB taxonomy): domain Bacteria; phylum Bacteroidota; class Bacteroidia; order Cytophagales; family Cyclobacteriaceae; genus Tunicatimonas. The sequence goes on along the minus strand of CAVXII010000004.1, from coordinate 484,646 downwards.
ATCACATCACTGGCAAAGGCTTTCAGAAGCAGCGCACGGGCCTGCGTTTTGTCCAGCCCACGGGCGCGAAGGTAAAATAGTTGCTCGGGATCCATTTGACCAGTGGTGGCCCCATGCGAACATTTTACGTCGTCGGCCCAAATCTCTAACTGGGGTTTGGTATCTACTGAAGCATCATTGGTGAGCAGAATATTGCGGTTCGATTGAAAAGCGTTGGTCTTCTGCGCTATTTGCTGCACGAATACCTTACCGTTGAATACGCCGTGCGAAACATCATCCATAATGCCCTTGTAGAGCTCGTTGCTGAATGAATTTGGTTGGCGGTGGTCTACCGAGGTATGATTATCTGCGTGGGTTTTGCCCTTTATCATGTACAAACCGTACATATGGGTTTCGCATCCCTCAGCGTCAAGCGAAACGTTCAGGTTGTTGCGTACAATCGCTCCGTCAAGCGTTACGGTGACGGCCTGAAATAGACTATTGGCTGATTGGTATACGTACGTGTGACCGGTGTGATAAGCCAGTGGGCTCTCGTCCTGAATTTTATGGTAGTAGGCCACGGCTCCTTCGTGCATCCAAAGTTCGGTAGCACTATTATAGTACGCAGGATGCTCACCCGTATGAAAATACATCTCCGTAAGGGAAGCCTGGCTACGTGCTTCCAATACGCAAAGGTTACGGGTCTGGCCAAAAGAAGGGGCGGAAGAAGTGTCGCTCAGGTAATAAAAGTACGTAGGATGCTTCACCACTTGCCCGGCGGGTACATGAATAAGCGAGCCTTGCTGCGCCAAGGCGGTGTTCAACGCCACAAAGGTATCGGACGAGGCGGCGGTTTGGCGGGCAAAGTAACGATTCATCAGGGCCGGGCGCTGCTGAAAAGCTTCAGCTAATGGTTGAATGATAAGCTCTTCCGGAGGGCTCAGAATACTGGATAACTCATGCGAAAACTGTCCGTTGACGAATACCAGCACGTTGGCTTGCTCATCTACCCGCCACTTAGCGAACTTATTTGCCACGTCATCTGAGGTAGCCTTACCAGTAGCTGCTTCTGCAAACTGCTTTTCCAGGGCCCGGGTAATAGGAGTGTATCGATACTCTTCATCGCGTTTGTCGGGTAGGCCAATACGTTCCAGTACCTCCATTGCAGCCCGGCGCTGCTGATGTGCTTCTTCGTCACGCCCACCGTTCAGCCGCTTTTCGTAGTCCTCAAATTGCTGCGTGAATAATTCTTGTAATGGCATAATAGCTACTTAGTTTCCGCTAGCGCGGCTTCTTCCTTAATCCAGTCGTACCCTTTCTTCTCCAGAGCCAGGGCTAAACTTTTGTCGCCTGACTTCACAATGCGCCCGTTGTATAGCACGTGCACCACATCAGGCACAATATACTCCAGCAAGCGCTGGTAGTGAGTTACTACGATAGTAGCATTGTCGTTGCGCCGCAATTGATTCACTCCGTTAGCTACGATGCGTAGCGCGTCGATATCCAAACCTGAATCGGTTTCGTCTAAGATAGCCAGCCGCGGAGCCAGCATTGCCATCTGAAACACCTCGTTGCGCTTTTTTTCGCCGCCAGAGAACCCTTCGTTCAGAGAACGGCTTAGTAGCGCCTGGTCAATCTCAACCAACTTCATCTTTTCTTTCATTAGTTTAAGAAACGAAACGGCATCGAGCGGGTCCATGCCTTTGTGCAGGCGGATTTGATTCACCGCTGTCTTCAGGAAGTTGGTCGTGCTTACCCCGGGAATCTCCACCGGATATTGGAACGCCAGGAAAATACCTTCACGAGCCCGCTCTTCGGGTTCTAGGGCAAGCAAATCCATTCCTTGGTACTGCACCGAACCTTCGGTAACCTCAAACTCCTCGCGGCCTGCGAGCACGGAAGCCAGCGTACTTTTTCCCGAGCCATTGGGCCCCATGATTGCATGCACCTCACCGGCATTCACTTCTAAGTTGATACCGTTGAGAATGGGTTTATCTTCAATTTGGGCATGTAGATTTTTAACTGAAAGCATAGTATTTTCGTAAATAGATAACCGCCCGGAAAGCCGTTCTGGGTGGTGATAAGATGATAAGCAGGAAATGTTGGGAAGATTAGCCTACACTACCCTCAAGCGTAAGGGCCAGTAGCTTCTGAGCTTCCACCGCAAACTCCATCGGCAATTGGTTGAGCACCTCCTTACAATAGCCGTTCACAATAAGTGCTACGGCATCTTCTTCGCCGATACCACGTTGCAGACAGTAAAAAATCTGGTCATCGCCGATTTTAGAAGTCGTCGCTTCGTGCTCAATCTGCGCCGAAGCATTGTCTGACTCAATGTAAGGAAAAGTATGGGCTCCGCACTGGTTGCCCATGAGTAGCGAGTCGCACTGTGAGAAGTTACGTGCCCCTTCAGCCCGTTTGGCTACGCGCACCAGTCCCCGGTAACTGTTCTGGCTCCGTCCGGCCGACACGCCCTTGGAAACGATGCGGCTGCGGGTGTGTTTGCCCAGATGAATCATTTTGGTGCCCGTGTCAGCTTGCTGCAGGTTATTTGTAACCGCCACCGAGTAGAACTCTCCGATGGAGTGGTCGCCCTTCAGAATGCAACTCGGATACTTCCAGGTAATCGCCGAACCGGTTTCTACTTGCGTCCATGAGATTTTGGAGCGATCGCCTGCGCAGATGCCGCGCTTGGTTACGAAGTTGTAAATGCCACCCTTCCCATTCTTGTCACCAGGATACCAGTTTTGTACCGTTGAATACTTAATCTCAGCATCCTTGGCGGCGTAGAGCTCTACCACCGCAGCGTGTAACTGGTTTTCGTCCCGCATAGGAGCGGTGCACCCTTCTAAGTAGCTCACGTATGAACCCTCTTCAGCTATGATGAGCGTACGCTCAAACTGCCCGGTGTTGGCTGCGTTAATACGGAAGTAGGTTGAAAGCTCCATTGGGCAGCGCACTCCTTTAGGAATATAGCAGAATGAACCATCGCTAAACACGGCCGAGTTAAGCGCGGCGAAATAGTTATCGCCGGGAGGCACCACCGAACCAAGGTACTTCTTAACTAACTCGGGATGATCATGCACCGCCTCGCTGAAGGAGCAAAATATAATGCCCATGTCGCCTAACTTGTCCCTGAAAGTAGTAGCTACGGAAACACTATCAAACACTGCATCTACTGCCACACCGGTAAGGCGCTTCTGCTCCTGCAATGAAATGCCCAGCCGCTTAAAAGTGTCAAGTAGCTCGGGGTCTACTTCGTCTAAGCTACTGGGTTTCACTTTTTGCTTGGGAGCTGCATAGTAGATAATATCCTGGTAGTCAATGGGGGGGAACTTAACGTTATGCCAATTGGGCTCCCTCAGGGTGAGCCAGTGGTGGTAAGCCTTCAACCGCCATTCTAGCAACCAAGCAGGTTCGTCCTTTTTCTGCGAAATGAAGCGTATAGTGTCCTCATTAAGCCCTTTGGGAGCTGAGTCAGACTCAATATTAGATTCAAAGCCATATTTGTACTCGGATTGGGTAAACTCCTCAAGAATTTGATTGTCTTTGCTCATAATATTCGTTCTTTCGTTTAGCAACGTAGCGTAGCGCAATTCGTTCGGAAATCCGAGAATTTTTCGGATGAAGGGAGCTTCTTGTTATTCTCTATTTAGAACGTATGTAAATAGTTGAGAGTTTCAGAAAGAAGTCTATTCGTTGAGTTGGATATGGCGATTCAGACTTTCTTCAAGCGATATGATGGTTTCGGTCCGAACAATGCCATCAATCTTCTGAATCTTATCATGCAACACTTCCCTTAAATTCTTGGTATCCTTGCAATGAATCTTAATGAAGATGCTATAATTACCGGTTGTATAATGAATCTTTACTACCTCTGGCACTTTTTTTAATTCGTCTACCACTTGGTCATAGAGCGAGCTCTTTTCCAAATAGATTCCCAAAAAGGCGGTAATATCGTACCCTAATTTCGAGTAATCCATGTTCAGAGTGGTTCCTCGTACAATGCCCATTTCTTCCATTTTGCGCATTCGCACGTGTACAGTGCCTCCCGAAACGTATACCTTTTTGGCAATTTCGGTGTAGGGAATTTTAGCGTCCTCCGACAATAGTGCCAGGATTTTTAGATCGATGTTGTCAATTTCTAAATTTTTGCTCATTCTGGTTCAGTAAATTAGGTTTGATGTAATCAATACGGCCGAAAATTACAATAGATATAATTTTTTACCAAACTTATTAAATATTTTTTAAGTTAATGGGGAAAATATTAGCTTTGTGATGATTCAAATAGTGGAAGTTGTCCACTGGTTCATTTTGTAGGGTGATGAAATTGGCAGCCATGCCCTCCCGTCTCGAGGGTGGAGACAATGGAACAAATTCTGCGGTGTCAAAGCTTGCTGAACTAACCACTCCTTGGAGGTTCAACTCCTTCCCCTACAGCTACCCGGCTATCCGGACCATCATTTTTGGGTTAATGTTGTTTATCAAAAAAGGCTATGAATTTCATGGCCTTTTTTGTTTTTGTGACGCCTCCCAAGGGATTCCCCCATCTACCCCCACTCTCTTTCTACTTACACAAGGGCAATTATATACATTCTGCACAAGAATGGTCGGCAATATGGCGATTTTTGTTAAAAATTTAGTAGTTTGCTAACGAATATAGTAATACTTTTTGCCTAATCCATAAAACATACAACTTACATGAGCGAACCTGCCTATCCCTGGCTTCAGAGCTATCCCGCCGGAGTGCCCCATACCATAGACACCGAGAAGTATTCTTCTATTGTGGACCTACTAGATACATGCATTAAAAAGTACGGCTCCTCGGTGGCTTTCGAGTGCATGGGTGCTACGCTTACCTATCGGCAACTAGACGAACAATCGCAGCATTTTGCGGCTTATCTCCTCGAAGTTTGTCACTTGAAGTCTGGCAGCCGGGTGGCGCTGCAAATGCCTAATCTGCTGCAGTATCCGATAGCCATGCTAGGGGCCCTGCGGGCGGGGATGATTGTAGTCAATGTGAACCCGCTTTACACTGCCCGCGAGATGAAGCACCAGCTGCACGACTCCGGAGCTGATGTTATTGTCATTCTCGCCAACTTTGCGCACAATTTGGAGAAGATTGCTGCTGATCTGCCGCTAAAGCATATTATTGTCACTGAAATAGGTGATCTGCTCGGTACGCTTAAAGGAAACATCGTCAATCTAGTGGTGAAGCACATCAAAAAAATGGTGCCTGCTTATCATCTTCCTCAATCAATTACCTTCAAAGGTGTCCTTAAGCAGGGAAGCCAGCACTCGTTCAAGCCTCCTGTCATCCAGTCTGAAGACATCGCCTTTTTACAGTATACCGGTGGTACTACTGGAGTTGCCAAGGGGGCAGTGCTCACCCACATCAATCTGGTAACGAATATGCAACAGATTACGGCTTGCACTAGTCTGAAGCTGAAGTACCGCACCGAGGTGATGATTACCGCCTTGCCCCTCTACCACATCTATGCCCTTACGGTCAATTGTTTGTCTATGCTGGAGTTGGGCGCGAAGAACGTGCTGATCACCAACCCCCGTGATATGAAGGCCTTTATAAAAGAACTTAAAAAGCAGCCTTTTACTGTGATCACGGGAGTAAATACCCTCTATAATGCCCTACTAAACCATCCTGATTTTAGTACCATTGACTTTAGCCACCTTAAAGTGACGAGTGCGGGGGGGATGGCGGTTCAAAAAGTGGTAGCCGAGAAGTGGCAGGCTGCTACCGGAGTATCAGTAACGGAAGGCTACGGCCTTACCGAAACTTCGCCGGTGCTCACTACCAATCAGGTAGATGGCTCCGAACGCATCGGTAGCATTGGCCTGCCGGTGCCCAATACCCAGATCATCATTGCCGACGATGATGGGAACGAAGTGCCCTTCGGCGAGCGAGGCGAAATTTACGCGAAAGGACCACAGGTAATGCGTGAGTACTGGAACCGCTCCGATGAAACCAAGCAGGTATTTACCGAGGATGGCTGGTTCAAAACCGGCGATGTGGGCATCATGAGCGATGACGGGTTTATCAAGATCGTGGACCGAAAGAAAGAGATGATCAATGTATCGGGATTCAACGTGTATCCCAATGAGATTGAGGATGTAGTGTCCGGCCACCCCAAAGTGCTGGAAGTGGGAGCTATCGGTGTGCCCAACGAGCGGTCAACCGAAGTGGTGAAAGTCTTCGTGGTGAAAAAGGACGAGAGCCTTACCCAGGAAGAACTGATTGCTTACTGTAGGGAAAATATGACAGCCTACAAAGTGCCAAAGATTGTAACGTTCACCTCCGAATTGCCCAAGTCGAACGTAGGCAAAATTTTGCGTCGTATGCTTCGCGATCAGGAAGCGGCGCCGGTGCCTAGTCCATCCTAATCTCTACGCGACGGTTCTTTCGGCGGGCTTCGGGTCCTTCATCTTCGTTGAGCGGTTGCGTAGAGCCCCGACCGTAAGAAACGACCTGTTCTTCTTTCACCCCCTGCGTAACCAAGTAGCGTTTGGCTGCCTGAGCGCGCTCGATAGAAAGCTTTAGGTTATAATCTTTGCCTCCGGTATCATCGGCATGCCCTATCAGCACCACGTTGCGCGCGGGGTCTTTGGTAAGCAAACCAGCTACCTCTCGCAAATACGGAATAGATGACGTCCGGAGTGCGTCAGAGTTGAGTTCAAAGAATAGAAAACGGGTGTTGTCGACGCTGCGGGCCGGATCAGTAGCCTCAGTCTCAGTTGGTGAGGCAGGATTGGTTGTTGGTTGGTTCACTCCCTTAAATTCGTCCAGTAAAGCCTGCGTCTCGGCCAGTAGCGCTTGGGTCTCAGCATCCAACTGCGAGGAGGCAGGTCTGCCTCCTGTGCTATCCAGGACGGTACGCCTTCCCCCCTCAATGCGGCTGGCCAACTGCTGATCCCGTGCTTCTTTACTCACCGATCTAGAGGTATAGATGTCGGCCGACCGTCCGTAGCGGTTGCTGACAAAGAACACCTCGTCGTTGGCGGCGATGGTAAGGTAAGCGTCGAAGCCTGCCGAGTTGATGTCATCCCCCAGGTTGCGCGGGTCCGACCAACGGGTCCAGGTGCTATCCAAGCGGGTAGATACGAAAATATCGGCATTGCCGTAGCCAGGGTGCCCATTGCTAGCGAAGAACAGATGGCGCTTGTCTTCGCTCAGAAAGGGCGACATCTCGTAGCCTTCGGTATTGATGGTATCACCCAAATGCATGGGCTCGCTCCAGTTGCCCGAAAATGAATCTTTGAAGGTAACGTACAGATCTTCCTGCCCCGTAGCGTCCGCTTGTTGCATAGATATAATAGCGACGTCTTCAGACGAAGATACGAAAATACCGTAGAAGTTTCCGATCTTGTTGGCTAGCTTGGGAATCTTTACATCGTTGGGATCTAGCCAGCCGCTGGTCTGATTAAAGGAAAAGGCCATGCCCGGTTGGTTGGGCGCTTCGCCCTGGTACGCATTAAGCAGATACAGCGTATTACCCGTTTTGCTAATCCCCACCACCGCGTTGTTATCGCGGTTGTTAAGCTGATCGAGACTGTTGTTGGGTACGCTCCATGCCCCATTGGGTAGGCGCTTGGTGTGCCAGATATCTTGCCCCGCCCGTGATCCGCCTACATTGGCGCTGTAGAGCGTACGCACGAAGTACAAAGTGCTGTCACGGGCCGAATAGATCGGGTAACTCTCTTCGGCCCTTGAATTGATCGTGTCTGATAACACTACGGGAGGCTGGAAGTAAAAGTCTTGGGCCCACCCTGGTCCCGCTAGCGTACTAAGAAGTCCACCAAGTAGGAATGCGATTGTTTTTGATTGCGTATTTGTCATAATATTACCATAGATAAGGATCGCTGTCCTGTTGCTTAAACAAAGTGAAGCCTAGAACAATTTCGTGCGTTCCGGAACGGAAATCGCTCACCATGCCCACCCCGTAGTCGTAGGCATAATTAATATTGAAGCGGTTATCAATATTAAGCCCCAGCATGGCGGCCACGGTGCCCGAATTGCGGTACGAGGCACCTATCCACACCACCTCTTGGTAGCGCAAGCGTAAGTTCAGATCGTAGGTCAGCGGTAGCACGTCGCTCACTCCCACGAAAGCCCCCGGCAGCAGCATAAAAGACTCGCCCAGTCGAAACCGCCCGCCTACCAAGCCATAGTGGTACAGGTTCTGCCGAACGTCCGCCGTATCTACTCCAACCGTAACGGGGTTGCGCAGTATGCGGTCGGCTGAGTAGCCCAAGTAGTAGTTTTCAGCGTAGAGGAACAACCCCAGGTTCAGGTCAAAGCTGGTGAGACCACCTGACTGGCTCAATACTCGGTTAATCACCGCATCGTCAGTAGTAGTTTGTCCGGGTAGCGTGATGCCATCGGCATCGATGCGGCGGTTATTAATTCCGGCCGATACTCCCAAAGCCAAGCGGGTGCGTGCGCCCAGTGGAAGATGGGCAGCGTAGGTAGCAAAAGCATGGGTTTGTTGAAAAATACTCTGCTGATCGTTGATCACATAGCCCCCGATACCATGTCGTACCCGGTTTCCGGTACTAACGACTGACGAGTTTTCTTGCTGATTAAACGCATCTGGATCACTGATGCGCAAGGCATTATTTTGGTAGGTGAACTCGCGTGACTTGGCTGCCAGGGGGCCGTGCGCACTCAGGTAGAACGTCTGCGGCGACCCGGCCAGTCCGGTCCACTGCTGCCGATAACCTACTTTCAGGTCCGTGAAATCTTCTACGCCCGCCACCGCCGGGTTCACGGTGACCAGATTCTGAAAGTACTGACTGAATCGAAAGGGTTGCTGTCCGTAGCACAACGAGGTCACAGTAAGTAACAAATATAGTAGGTATCCTTTTTTCATAATCATCGGTTAGGCGGCCCTGTCACCGCAGAATTGTTAAGGCTCCTTTATACACTGCTCCGTCGGCGTCGGTGACCAAATAATAATAAGTGCCTTCCGGCAAGGCCTGGCCCTGGTAGGTGCCGTTCCAGTCGTCTTGATACGCCTCGTTGCGATACACCGAGTGTCCGTAGCGATCAAAGACTTCTACCGCTATCGGCGAAGCGGCCCCGTCGCTGCCAATGTTCCATTCGTCGTTAACCTCGTCGCCACTGGGCGTAAAGGTATTAGGAATATCCAGCGTCAGGTTCGGCGTTGGGCTTGAGCAGTCGGTCACCACCACGGTAACCGTGTCCCGAGCAACAATAGTGGTGGCTGGGTCGGTGACGGTCACCACGTAGGGGGTGGTTTCAGCCGGGCTCACCACCACGGTAGCTTGGTTGGTAGGCGGCATGAAACCACACGCATCGGGGCAACTCCAGTCATAGGTGAGTCCTTGGGTCGGCCCGGCGGTGATGGTCACCCGCAGGGTATTGGTGTTGCCGGAACACACTGTTGCGGAGTCTTGGGTCAGCGCGATGGCCAGCGTTGTCAACACAGTGATCCGGATAGCCGCATCCGACGTAGCCAACGCAGCCCCATCAAAAGCATTCCAGCGGGCTTGGTCGTCGCCCGAAAACCCTGGGTTAGGGGCGTAAGTCAATTGTCCGGCAACTATATCGGCCACTGGAATAGAGAATCCTTCTGAGGAAGAAATATCAGTTGCCTGCAGACTATCATCTCGATAAACGAACGTTCCATTCTCGGGCAAGGCCGTAAGATGAATCCGGGCCGGGCCAAATGAAGGAGCATCGTCCGCATCTTGGTACCCATTGGTGAAATCAACCAGTTTAAAGACGTACGACTGATCCTCTGGGGTGCTAATGGTCAGATCACTTACCGTTGGTGGCTCATTTGAAATAACATTAACCTCCACGGTTGTTTGCGCGCTGGCGTTGTTGCTCGATGACACGTTGACCGACAAAGTCTCAGTGCCATTGTAGTTTGCGTTGGCGGTGTACCGGATTCCACTTAGTGCATAGGCTATCACATCTGCCTCGCCCGTAAATACCAGCGAAGGATCATCGGTACCATCGCCCGCCACGAAGGTGAGCAACGAAACTATTTCGGCTGGAAGCGATAGCACTCCGTTGACTACTGATAGCGTCACGGTGACGGGAACTTGCTGCGTAGCCGAAAAAGCCAGGGGCGGCATTTGAATAGTTTGGTCTGCCGATATACTCAGCGGATCAAGCGTACCCAAAGAGAGTTGTACCTCTGGTAGATTAACTACGATGCGCACCGGTTTGCTGTTGGCAGCAAAGGAAGTGCCATCGGTTGCGTTCCATAGAAACTGATCTTCTCCTTGATAGTCAATAGGAGCTCGATACGTCAGAGCCGCAAACTCAGTGGAAACCACCCGTAGCCCGTCCGGTCCGGCATCATTGATTCGGTTGTTTGTCACTTCTTCGCCCCGCAGCAACAGGGTGCCCCGTTTGGGTTTAGAGCGGATATAGATTCCAGTAAAGGGGGCGTTTTCAGGATCATTGAACTGCTCCGCAAATTCGGCACTGGTGAACGCGAGCGTATTTTCTGCGGTGACTTCTTTGCTGAAGGCCTGGATGCGAGGGGGCGTGTTCGTGGGGGTGCCCACCACTACGAAGCGGGAAGTCGGCACGCTCTCGGCGGTGCCATCAAAAACACTGATCGTCATCCGACGGATTCCTTCTGTGGACAACACGCCCGATGGGGTTTGGTTGCTGAACTGCACGCTGCGCAGGGCGCGTTGAAAAGTGGCGGGGGCGGCGGGGCCACTGAGGGTGAGCGTCCTGCTGTCCTGACCGGTCACGCTAAGCTCGGTCGGCACATCAGTGAGCAAGAGCTGGTCCTCTGCGTTCTGAAATCCGGTACTGATGGTGACCTCCGCGCTGCTAATCAGTTCGCTATCGCCATCGGTGACTTGAGCGGTTCCGAAAACCGGAATCTCTACTCCCGTTCCGGCCGGATATGTGATAGGATCATCGCTGGGTAAAACCACGTTCGGAGCGTCATTCTCGGCAACGACCGTCAGCGTTCGACTGACCGGAGCGCTCTGCTGGTTCTGGTCGTTAAATGCCCGGAACGAAACGGTACGTATGCCGGTTTCGGGGGCCACTTCGTTTGTGTTCTGGTAACTAACGCCGCGCAGGGCGTTCTGAAAGCTAACGGCCGGTTGGCTGCTGCCCGCCGGATAGCTAAGCAGCAACAGGGTGCCTGTGGCTTCATCTACCGCCCCGCGGATGCTTTCGGTGCCGGGAAACCGCAATTGATCCTCGCCCGCCACGTAGCCCGCCAGTTGCACCTCCACCCGAGTAATAGGATTGTCACTACCCAGACGAATGCTGCTGCTGAGGGGCAGCGGTGGGTTGCCTTCCCGGAAGGTGAGAGAAGTGGTTTCCAGACCACTGATCACCGGGGGCGATTGCGCCCAGACCGTTCCGGCAACGCTCAGCAATAGTAGCACAATTTGGGCCGCCTGATTCATTATCGCAAGATGGTTACTGAGCCCTTGTAGCTGGTGGAGCCCTCGTTGAGGACGATGACGTAATAGTAGGTGCCAACCGGCAACTCCTTGCCCTGGTAACGGCCGTCCCAGGCCAGTCCGTCTTCTTCCGCGCGGAACAAGCGGTGGCCGTAGCGGTCGTAGATCTCTACCGTACTGCGCTCGTAGGTAAACAAATTACCCACCTCCCAGAGATCGTTATCGCCATCACCGTTCGGAGTGAAAGCGTTGGGAATATCCAACTCCTGGTCAGGGCAGTCGATAATCACCACCTGCACCGAATCGGCAACGGTAAGCTCCTCTGCATCCGTAACTTCCACTCGGTAGGTGGTTGTCTCAGTAGGCGACACTGCAACTCGATCAATCGTCGCCGCCAACGCCTCGCCGTTTGCCGACCAGCGGTAACGATACGGAGGGGTGCCGCCCTGTACATCTACCGTTAACTCCAGCAGGTCACTAGACTGGCAGGTTTCCACGTCTTCGCCCAAGTTGACACGCAGGTCGGACACGGTGATGAGCACCTGGGCCGCTTCCTCCGCGAAATCTGCTCCGTCTGAAGCATTCCAGGCAAACTGATCCTCACCCAAAAATCCTTGGTTGCTCACGTACGAAAGCGAAGAAATAACGTCCGTGCTGAGAACAAGTCCGCCGTTCAGGTCGGCAGTGGTTAGGGGGACTCCGTCCAGTAGCAATGTTCCATTGGTGGGAAGGGTAGTGATTTGTAGCTCCAGGAAGCCATCGGTGGTCGGGCGCTGGTCGGGATCGTTGTACTGCGGCTGAAAGAGAGAAGGAACGAAAAAATAAGATGTACTGCTCAGGACCACCACGGCCACGTCGCCAACCACCGGTGGCTCGTTGTTGATCAAAAGAATCGGCCGAACCGCTACGTTGCTGGCCGTTTCGCCGCTAAATCCCTGAATTTGTAGCGTGCGATCACTTTCTTCTGCTTCGACGTTGCGGTTAAAGTAAACCAGCGTTCGCAGCGCTTCTTGGTAGGTCGCCAGCGGGGCGGTTCCGGCCAGGGTGAGCACTCCGTCCGCATCGTTCCAATCAGCCGTCAGGCCTCCCCCTACACGAACGCCCAGCGAATCATCGGCCGCTACGTAGGTCTCGGGGTCCAGGGAAATCACCAGACGGTCGAGGGTTTCGCTGTCCGGGTCTTCCAGCCGAACGCTGCGACTCACCACCGCGGGGCCTCGGCCAATTGAGAAATACAGCGGAGTTGTTTCTAAGTCCACAACCTGAAGGGTATCTTCTACGGCTTCTACCACCACCTCGCGCGTTAGGGCATTGCTTTGCCCGCCCGTACCGTCGGTGACCTCGAAGCGAATGGTACGCACGTCGGTAGTCGGCTGGTCACTGGTGTTTTGGTAGGTGACCCGGCGCAGTGCTGCCTGATAGTCGACCACCGAGGCGGTTCCTGTAAGCGTGAGGACGCCCTGATCGAAGTTTGCCGAAATAGCCGGGGTGCTCTCAAAGGCCAACACGTCTTCCGGAGTGTAGCCACTGTCGATAGATACTACCGCAGCCACCACCGGATCGCCCTCTTCGTCGCTTACCTGCAAACTGTCGGTGATCGGAATGGGCTCGCCATTTTCAACAAACAACAGCGCATCCGGCTCAATAGCGGACAGCACCGGATTGTCGTTCTGCGGAGTGATGGTGAGTGCTACGCTCACTTGGTCACTCAGTGGGTTATCGGCATTGCCGGGAGCATCAGAAACGGATAGGGTAAGCGAGGCCGTGGTTACGGTTTCGACGGGATTATAAATCAGGCTAGCCAGGGCGTCGTTTACCGCGATCAAGGTTCCCTGAAAAGTCAGGTTGCTATCTTCCTCACCGGTGCCCTGCTCGAAGGTTACTTCCGACCGGGCCGCGTCAGCGATGGTGAGGGTCCCCTGGTCTATTGCTAAAGTAACCAGCAACCGATCACCATCGGGTTCGGCCACGCTCAATCCCGACAGGGGGACGGTGTTGTTCTCTTCCACGTTCAGCGTGGGGGGAGCCGTGATCAGGGGAGGGTCGTTTTCGGGCAGCACGTTAATCACCACCTCCGCCGAAATGCCTGGTTCGTCCTCATTGTCTTGGGCGGTCCACTTGAAGCGGTCGGCTCCCGCGTAGTTGGCGGGCGGGGTATACGTAAGCGACGTAGCGGTGAGGTCCACTTCAAATCCCTGGCGCCCTAAATCATCGTCGGTGAGGATGCGTTCCCCTACCGACAGCGCGCCCCGTTCGGGCAGCGTCAGCACGAAGATAGTACCCGAAAAGCCGGTGCCGTCCTCATCGCCCCCGTAGGCCGTTACGAAATTTTCTTGGGTCAGCGCAGCCGGAACATCCTCGCGGGTGCTTAGGGGAACGTCGGCCAGCACGGGGGGGATGTTAGAGTTGGATATGCGAATGAAACGCTCTTGCGTATTGCTCAGATTGGTGCCATCATTCACCACAAAAGTGACCCGGCGGGTGCTAGCGGTGGGGTTGACCTCCCTCAGATTGTTATAGCGCACCGCACGCAACGCTTGTTCCATCCGGTTGGCACTGAGCGGACCGGCAATAGTCAATCGGCCCGTCTCGGGGTCCCACTCGTCTTGAATTCCTCCTTGGTCCAGGCTTAGTTCATCTTCGCCGGGCACGTAGGTACTGTTCGCAAAGAACACTTCGGCTTCAACTAGGTCTTCTCCTTCTGGTTCATCTACTTCGATGCCTTGGGTAATTATCTTGGCCGCCTCTCCCTCAGCATAATCCAGAAAGGTGCGCTCCACGTTGCTTAGCACCGGGGCTTCGTTCACGTCTTCAATAGTGATTGTAAAATCCGAAGCGATGGTGCCGTCGCCGGTGGCGCGGATGAGGATGCGGTAGCTGGGGCGCTCTTCCCGGTCGAAGCGGAAGTTGGTAAGCAAACGACGATTCTCGATGCGAAAGTTTTCGTTATCGTTACCCTCGCCCACCAGGGCAAAAGTAACCGGGCCCTCGCCTCCCTCGGTAGAGATTGTCCCCACCTCCGCGCCTGCGTTCCGGTTCTCCGAAACAGTGGTAGATGATAGAATAATAGCGGTGGGAGGCTCTTCCACATTGATTGCGACGATCTCAAATGACTGAGTGAACGAACCATCGCGCGTAGCCCGGATGCGCACTTGATAAGTTTGCCTGAACTCAAAATTGAGCGAAACGTTATTCTTGAGCTGACCGTCTTCAATGATGAATCGTTCATTGTCGCGACTACCCTGTCCCCCTACTAGAGTGAACACCACATCCCCGCCACTGCCGCCCGTCGCGGTCAGCGCACCGACGGTGGTTCCTATCGGCTCATTCTCACGAATGGTGGTCGATGAAAGCGTGATTTCGGTGGGCGGTTCGGGGAGGTTGCCGATGGTCAACGCAATGGTCTCCTCAAAAGGACCATCGGCATTACTGGCCACTACCACCACTGTTCGGGTAGGAGTATTCTCAAAATTAAACTTCTGATCAGTGCGCAATTCGTTGCCTACAATACTAAACGCGCCGTTGTTGCCCCGTGCGCCCGGTAGGGTGAAGGTGTAAGGCCCCTCGCCACCCGTGGCGCTCAGGGTGCCCACTACTGTGCCTACCGGCTGATTTTCGTCTACTGTGGTCGACGACAGGGCGATGTCGGTTGGTGGATCGGGCTGATCAATCACGTTGATCTCGAAGACTTTATCAAACGAACCGTCGCCCGTTGCCCGCACCCGCACGGAATATACAGCTTGGGTCTCGAAGTCGAAGACTGCGTTGGTGAGCAATTGATTGCCCGTGATGGTGAAGTTGCCGTTACCGCCCGACCCGTTGCCATTTACCAATTCGTAGGTGGTGACGGCTTCGCCTCCCGAAGCACCCAGGGTGCCCACCAGGGAGCCTACGGGGGCCCCCTCGTTGATGCTGTTACTACCCAGCACAATATCGGTAGGTGGTTCTTCAACGTCGCCCACCGCGATGGTGAAATCTTCGGAAAACGGTCCGTCTCCGGTAGCGGTAATGGTGAGGGTGTAGCTTGCTTGGTCCTCAAAATTGAACGGGGCCTGGGTGAGCAGTTGACCGTCGCTAACCGCAAAAGCTGCCGCCCCGGAGCCGCCTAGTGTATAGGTGATCGGTACCGCGCTGCCCCCCGTCACCGATAGGGTGCCGACTGCCGTGCCCGGAGGTAGGTTCTCGTCTACAGCGGCACTTGAGAGTAATATATCCGTCGGAGGCTCTTCGGCGTTCACCACCTGGATAATGAAGTTCTGTGCCGGAGAAACGCCGTCGCCGGTGGCTTGCACCCGAACAGAATACTGGGGGGTGGTTTCAAAGTCTGGCACTTGGTTGATCCTCAACTCGTTGCCCACAATAGTGAATTGTCCGTTGTTCTCGCCCTCGGGTCCGTTCACCAGGGCAAAACTGACCGGCACTTCGGGAGCCCCGCCCTGAGCGGTTAAAAATCCTACCCGGGTGCCCACAGCTGCTCCTTCAGCAATGGTATTGGCCGTCAGCGTAATGCCAGTAGGCGGCTCTTCTACGTTTAGCACCCGAATAGTGAACGTCTCGTACTCGCGCTGCAAATTAAGAAACCCAAATCGCCGTTCTACCCGGATGACCAACTCCTGCTGATCGGGATTTTCAAAATTGAAGGGCTGTCGGGCAAAAAGATTGCGGTCGTCGATGCGAAAAAGTTGATCATTGGGTCCCCCATCGAAGCGGTAATTTCCCGATTCGGTAAACCGACCCACCACTTCGGTGATGGGTTGATTTTCAGGAACAGTGAGGTTGTTAAGATCAAAATCTGTGGGACTGAGGGGAGCAACCACCTCTACTTCGAATGCTTGCGGAAGACTTACGTTGGTGTTCGGACCCACCTCGCTGCCCGCGTCGCGCAAGACTACACTCACCTGGGCGGTGCCAATATTATCGTCGGCAGGCTGATAAGACAGGGTGCCATTCGGGGCAACGGTCGGCAACTGCGCAAACAAACTGTTGTCGCTGGTGGTAACCTCAAAATTAATAGCCTGGCTGCTTTCATCGGTAGCGGTGGCCGGACCGGGAGCCACGTTGGTGGCAAAATCAGGCACCGACACAGGGCCAGCCTGAGCCTCCACGGTTTGGTTGTTGCCCTGCACTCCGACAAACTGGGGGGCATCATTCACCGCGTTCACCCGGAAGATAAATTCCTGCGCAAAGGTATTTTGCTCGTCGCTCGTCGCTGTGATCACAAATTCTTCTTCCCCGTTTTTGTCCGGCAAAGCCGTAAAAAGGTAAATCCCGTTGCTGTTGTCAGCCGTGAGGGTAGCAAAATCAACCTCTTCCGGACCGGGCGATATGTCGTAGGTAACCGCCTGCTCAGGATTTTCCGGGGTTACGCTTACCCGTTCAGGCTCAGCAAAATCTTCGCTCACTGCGTATTCTTCCGCCAGTGAAAAGCGAGGCAAGGCTTGCACGGTCACAGTAAGTGGATAGCGTTCACTGTCTGCTTCGCCATCGTTCACCACCACCGGCACAGCAAGAACTCCGTCATAATCGGGTGTCGGGGTAACGGTAAGGCCCACCACGGTGTAGTTGTCTCCAGCCTCAGCCCGCAACGTAAATCCTTCGGGATAAGTATCGTCAGCGTCTTCGTCAGAAGCACTTAGGTTAGCAAGCGCTAGGGTGAATGGCTGATTTTCTACCGTAGTAAGCGGCAGTTGGCCTGTGACCACCGGTGGGTCGTTAGCGTCCTCTACCCTAATCACAAATGCTTGCGTGGCGGCACTGTCCTCGCCTAACGAGCTCTGAAACACCACGTTTACTTGTAAAGTGTAGGAAGTTACTGCTTCGAAGTTAAGGGGGGCGGTGGTAACCAATTCCCGGTTGATAATGCTGAACAGAGCGTTTTCCGGCACACTGGCCACCAAACTAAATGAGGCAGTAGCGGGAGAAAACGTGCCTACCAGCGTGCCAGCTGCCTGGTTTTCGGAAATAATATTATCAGAAAGGGTGGCTTGTTGGAGCCTTTGCCCGTTCGCGAATAAAGACTGGGTTAGTAACAGCAACAAAAAACACCTGTACCAATAGCATGTATCCAAAGAAAATCTCACAGACGAAAAATTTAATGCGTAACAATTCATACGTGTGCTAGGGTGAGCAACTTTGTCATATTTTCATCCGAAAATTTGCTAAGAACTGCAAATATAAGACATTTGACCGAAGCCTACACTAAATCACTTATGTAATAATAAGAATATTTTTTCACAATTATATTATATATATTGGGTTTATTACTGCTTGCTACTACAAATTGCTATGACGCTTAAGTCCTAAACCAGGTAAATATTACCTGCGTTAGTTTTAGCTTATTTTGCCTGAGAGACACGGTCTTTCTTTAGAAACTTTTCATGAACCCCCGAGAATGACGCTTTTCTTCTGGATATGCTTGCTGTTGATACTGTACACCTACTTTGGCTATGGTCTGCTACTGTACGGATTGACCCGCATCAAAAAAAACCGGACGGCTCAGTTCCATGCCGAGGCTAGTTTACCAGCGGTGACGCTCATTATTGCCGCCTACAACGAAGCCGACTTCATCGCCCAAAAAATTCAGAACTCTTTTAGTCTACAATATCCTGCGGGTCGACTTGACATCTGGATCGTAACCGACGGCTCAGACGATACCACTCCACAGATTGTAGAGCACATCGATGGGGTCAAGCATTTTTTTCAACCCGAACGAAGGGGCAAGATTGCAGCGGTCAACCGGGTGATGCCCCTGGTAACAACTCCGGTGGTGGTGTTCACTGATGCCAACACCCTACTCAATGAAGAGGCTGTGGTGCGATTGGTGCGCCACTTTGCCGACGAAACCGTGGGAGCAGTGGCAGGCGAAAAACGCGTGGTTAGTCCCCGCCAGGACGCAGCGAGCGGAGCAGGCGAAGGATTCTACTGGCAGTACGAGTCGGCGCTGAAGCGCTGGGATGCAAGACTTTACTCGGTGGTGGGAGCCGCTGGCGAACTGTTTGCTGTACGCACCGATCTGTTTCACGAAGTACCCGCTGACACCATTATCGAGGATTTCTACCTCACCCTATCGATTGCCCAGGCGGGCTACCGGGTGGCCTACGAACCTGATGCCTACGCGGTGGAAGGCCCTTCGGCCTCAGTGGAGGAGGAATTAAAGCGTAAGGTGCGTATCGCGGCCGGAGGCATTCAGGCCATCGTGCGACTGAGCGGCTTGCTGAACCCCTTCCGGTACGGAATACTCACCTTTCAGTACGTGTCGCACCGGGTGCTGCGCTGGACGGTCACTCCGTTTGCCCTCGTGGGCCTGCTGATCAGCAATGCGGTGCTGGCCTGGGAGCCGCTGCTCTTCTATCGCTTCTTTTTTCTGGGACAAACGCTGTTTTATACACTGGCGATTGTAGGCTTATTTCTCGCTGCCCAGAAGATCAAGATGAAGGTGTTTTTTGTACCTTACTACTTTTGCGTGATGAATTACGCGGTGTTTGCCGGCATCGCCCGTTACCTGAAAGGATCACAATCAGTAGTATGGGAGCGCGCGGCACGGGCTCCGAGTGCCTCTAACCGTAGCTAAACCCAGATCGAGTCCAGACTGGCAAAGTGTTTGATGCAGATTTAGTGACCCCCTCAGTCATGCGCCACTTGCTCAACGAATTTATTTGCACCTGCACCGGTGAGGTTCGACGCCACAACGATGCTACCCTGGCCGCCTTCTACGGTGCTAGCTTCCTGCTATTTCTGCTGCTGGTGCTGATCGACGCACACGCGTAGTCGCTATTCCAACGCCTACATTCCCCCTTGGGTGACCCATTTTTTATCGTAACTTTGCCTGGCCAACGGTGGTCTTCTGCTTCCGTTCCGGTTTCTCGGCATGCAATACAAGAAAAACAAACCATCCGCTCACTCCGCCGACCACTTCGGAGAAGCCCGTGCTTACTGGTGGAACGAAGACTTTCTAGCACTCATGGCCGAACGTCTGTCCCTAGGTGCGTGCCGCTCCGCAGCGGATATTGGGTGCGGCACGGGTGAGATGACCTTTCGTCTAGCCCCCTATCTACATCCCCAGGCCGTGGTAACCGGGCTGGATCAGGAAGAAACCCACCTAAAAACGGCCCGGCAACGGGCGCGTCATCGTAAAATCGCCAGAGATGCGGAATTTAGCTTCGTACAGGGGGTTGCCAATGCCCTTCCCTTTACTGACGATCAATTCGACGTCACATTTTGTCAGACCCTGCTCATTCATACCGAAGACCCTCTGCGGGCGATTCAAGAGATGAAGCGGGTAACTGCTTCGTCCGGTCACGTGGTAGCCCTGGAGCCGAATAACCTGGTTTCTCATCTTATGTTCGACCAGTATGCCGAGACCGACTACGAAGTGGATGACATACTAGAAATGGTGGAGGTACGGTTACGGTGCGAACAGGGGAAGAAAAAGCTGGGGCAGGGATTCAACTCACTGGGCGACGTGCTGCCTGACCTTTTCGTACAGGCCGGACTTACCGACGTACGGGTATGGCAGTCGGATAAAGCCTTGTCGCTAATCCCTCCTTACAACACGCGTGAGAAACGCGTGCGCGCTGCCCAGTTGGTTGACTGGCTAGAAAATGACGAGGGGGGACTTGGCTACGACGAAAACCTGCGCTATTACCGGGCCGGGGGCGGAAAGAAGGCTGCGTTCGATACCTACTGGCAGCGGGTATCGCGCTATAAAGTGTCGCTGCTGCAAGCATTGAAAGACCAAGAATTTATTTCGGCGGGGGGCCAGATGATGTATCTGGTTGCTGGCACAGCGTAGCTGATTATATCAAAAAACACGTAACGTCTACTCATGAAATATTGGATTACCGCACTTGCGCTGACAGTAGTAGGGCTGGCGCACGCGCAACCTTCAGCCGAATACCAGGCCCGTATGGACCGGACCGAGTGGTTCCGCGATGCCCGCCTGGGGATGTTCATCCACTGGGGGCTCTACGCCATTCCGGCCCGGGGCGAGTGGGTACGTAGCGCAGAGAGAATGACCATCGAGGATTACCAAACCTACTTTGACGAATTTGATCCGAACCGCTATGATCCCCGTGCTTGGGCCAAACTAGCGAAGGCGGCGGGTATGAAATACGCCGTGCTCACCGCCAAGCACCACGATGGGTTTTGCCTGTTCAACACTAAAACCACCGACTATAACGCTACCCAGACCCCCGCCGGGCGGGACTTGGTGCGAGAATTTCTGGAGGCCTTTCGGGCCGAAGGACTACGGGTGGGCCTGTACTATTCGCTCGTCGACTGGCATCATCCTGACTACCCAGCCTACGGCGACCGGCAGCATCCGATGCGCGACAACCCCGAGTTCAAGGATAAATCACACAACTTTGATAACTACCTCGACTACATGCACGAGCAGGTGCGCGAACTAGTGACTAACTACGGCAAGCTCGATATCATGTGGTTTGACTTTTCGTATCGTGACTATCGAGGAGAAAAGTGGCGCGCCACCGAGTTGGTAAACATGGTGCGCCAGCATCAACCGAATATCCTGATCGACAATCGCCTGGGCGGAGACCTGGAACAACGCTCACCCGAAGTGTTCGCGGGCGACTTCGATGGACCTGAACAGATTATTCCGCGCGAACCGCTGATGAACGAAGACGGGCTGCCCCTGCCCTGGGAGGCCTGCATGACACTCAACGACCACTGGGGCTACTCGGCCACTGATGATAATTACAAATCGGCGCAGGATGTGGTGCGCACGCTGGTGAACGCGGTGAGCAAGAACGGAAACCTGCTGGTGAATGTTGGGCCCAACCCCTACGGAGAGATCGCCCCCGAGGCAGCAAGCATCCTACGAGAGGTGGGGCAGTGGATGAACCACAACGGCTCAGCCATCTATGGATGTCGGTCTGCCACGTTTGAGAAGCCCGAGTGGGGGAGATTCACCCAGCGTGGCGATACGCTGTTCGCATGCCTGACCGAACCCAATATGGGGCACATCAGCCTGCAAGGCATGAAGGGGAAGGTGGCGAAGGCCCGGCTGCTTCGCGATGGATCAGAGGTGCTGCTCAGTGATTTTTGGAACGACGAGTCGCAGTATGATGCCCCGAATGATCTATTCATGAACTTCGCCCGACCGGTGGCGCGCACTTACTCTCTGCCCGACCCGCTCTGTACCGTAGTGATGCTCAAACTCACTCCCGCGGGTGCCTTATCGCAACCCAAGAAATAACGCTCAGACGACCAGTAGCGATTAAGATGCATCATCAATCTCGAGAACTTCTAGGATGTCCGCCAATCTATCGAAATTTTGGTAGCCTGGTTTGACCTCTTCACTTCCTCGGAGGGCAATACCCGCCAGCGGATGCTCCTGAACCAGGGCGGGCAACCAATCAGCTTGTAGTCCGAAACCGAGGAGAATAGGGTGCTGATGGGCTAAATCTAGCAGATCACTTACCAACTCTGGTCGCGGATTGGGCGAAGAGTGTTCAATTAAGAAATAGTCGGCGCGGTTGCGACAGCCGCGCATGATATCAGCTAGAGCAACCACATCTTCATTGTACTCCTGGGCATCTAAACGAATAATTAACGGCTTATCTAACACCAGTAACGCCTTGGCCTGCTGGGGCTGGCTAATTTGCAGGTAATCTATGCGTGAGTACTCCGAAAGTGTCTGTTCAACCTCCTCGGGAGAAGAAGTGCTAAACTCAGCAGCAAACTTTACTCCGGCTAGCCATTCGGTGATCGCTACAAATTTCTCGGGGGCCACGTAATTGGGTTGCCCTTTTTCTAAGCTAAAGCCCAGCACGTGCACTCCCATCCCGGCGCAGTAGCGCGCATCACTCAAATTCGTTACACCGCCTACTTTAACAAATGTGCTTAGAGCCATAATTATCAGTGGTTTAAAAAATGAAAGCCTAAAGTAACGAAAGGGGCAGGGCAATTGCTAACAAAACTGACGACGAACTTAGCCACGTTATATAAGTGGCAACTTTTAAACAAGCGGGTAGCCACGTGTTTGGGGGGGGCAAGGCCTTTACAAATTGGTGCAAAAGTTGCAGGTGGTACGATTGGATATCGCCCTTCGTCAGTATAGCACGCAGGTTTCGATAAATCCCCTTCTAACATTTAGTAGCCATGCGTACATCCACAAAAGCCGCTTACTATCTTATTACTTATCTCGGCAGCCTGGGTTTTCTGGTGGGATGTGCTTCCGACGAGCCTTCTCCGCTAAATCCTATCTCTGCTGAGACGTTGGGCATGCAGTATTACCCGCTGACGGTGGGCCGCTACTCCGTTTATGATGTGGAAGACATTCGCTACACCGCGCGAGATGGCATTGACACCAACCAGTACCAACTTCGCGAGCGGGTAGCCGACTCCTGGCCTGGGGCAGGGGGAGAAATAATCTATTCTTTGGAGCGTTATACGAGAAATCTGCCAGAAAACGACTGGCAATTGGATTCGGTGTGGACCGCCCGAAAGAATGAGCAGCAGGTGGTGGTGGTCGAGAACAATGTGGCCTTTACGAAGTTGGTATTTCCCTTTAGCGACGCACTGGAGTGGAACGGCAACGCGCTGAATACGCGCCCGAAGCTACGCTACCAGCTTACTACTACCGATAGCACCACGAGTAGAGAGATCGGTTCCGTTTGGAAAGACCAAGTAGAAGAAAGCCGTACCGTGGTGCACCGCCAGTTAGAGACGCTGGTCAATGACAGCATTATGACCGAAACCTACGCCCCGAAGGTGGGGCTTTTATACAAAAAAACGCGTATATTACACTACTGCGCCGACGATGATTGCATTGGACAAAAACAGATCGTGTCCGGAAGGTCGTACCGGCAAACCTTGCTTACCTATGGTGAAGACTAATAATCTGTTTCCCCCCTATCTTCGTATTCCCTTCTTCTTATTGCTGTTCAGTGCTTTTTGGGTCAAGGAAGGTAGCGCCCAAGCGCCGCCTCAGAATAGATACGTCGTATTTTTATCTGATAAAGATGCAACTTCTTACGCACTCGACCGTCCGTTAGAGTACTTATCCCCCGCCTCCATCGAGCGAAGAGAGATGCAGGGAATTGCGCTCGACAGTTCTGATTTGCCCGTCAACGCCGACTATGTGGCCCAACTGGTTGCCGCTGGCGCGAAGGTGTACTACACCTCTCGCTGGCTCAATGCCGTGATGGTGGATGGTGACCAAGATGCAAACGCCTACCTGGCCCTGGACTTTGTGGACCAGGTAGAACTGATCAAGCCAACCCGTTCGGGTGGGGGGCGCCGTGAAGGTAATGATGGCGGGGCCGCCTACGCCGGACAGGTAGCCTCTTCTTCTACCAAAAATGCTGAAGCCCAGCTACTCAACGTGCTCCAGAACGAAATGCTAGGTATTGATGCGATGCATCAGGCGGGTTATACCGGTAAGGGCATTTCCGTAGCCGTGTTTGATGGGGGATTTAAAGGAGTGGATACCATTTCTTACTTCCGGCACCTGTACGAAAACGGGCAGATGATTCCTGGGTACGATTTTGTGGGCAATAGTCCCAACGTGTACCGCTACGGACAGCACGGCACCGAAGCACTGTCGTGCATTGCGGCTTACCAGCCGGGGGTGCTCGAAGCTGGCGCCTACGAAGCCAACATCATGCTGTGCATTACCGAAGAATCAGGTTCCGAATATCGCGTGGAAGAGTATAACTGGCTGTTCGCCGCCGAAATGGCCGACAGCGCAGGGATAGATATTATCAGCACTTCGCTGGGCTATACCACTTTCGACGACCCAGCGATGAACTACAACTACCAGGATCTGGATGGTAATACGGCGGCGATCACCCGGGCGGTGAATCTAGCTGCTCAGAAGGGAATCCTATGCGTGATTAGTGCCGGTAATGAGGGAGCGGGCCGTTGGCGCTACGTTTCCCCGCCCGCCGATGCTATCGACGTGCTGTCAGTAGGAGCGGTGAGCAGCAGTGGCGATCGGGTATCGTTTAGCTCATTTGGCCCCACCGCCGACGGCCGCGTGAAGCCCGACGTGTCAGCGCTGGGACTGCAGACCGTGGTCGTGAACGCGCGCGGTGATGTGGTCCGCTCGAACGGCACCTCGTTTTCGGCCCCATTGATTACTGGCCTCACTGCTGGGGTATGGGAAGCTTTTCACAACGAAACCAACCTGGAAATTATTGAACGCATCCGTTTAGCGGGCAACACCTCGCTGGCCCCTAACAACGAACTGGGCTACGGTATTCCCACCTTCCCCGCCACCCTACTGGTGCCCGACCCCAACAAGAAACAAATGCGGCTTGCCAACTACCGGGTATACCCCAACCCTATTGAGAGCGGAAAGCTTTTTGTAGAATCCAAAACCCGCGAGCTGTCGTTCCCTATGGAGGTTCATATCTACAACAGTACCGGGCAACTGGTGATGCAAAACCGTTTCACTTCTGATACGTTTAGCCCCACACTTTCGTTAGACACTTCGGGGCTCGGTCAGGGAGTGTACATTCTGCACATCCTTTCACCCACGGCCTCCGACACGATGAAAGTGATTAAGTTCTAGCACTTGGCATTAGCGCGGCGAAATCCCTACCTTGCCGCCTCAACCTTCGCCCGCTCAGCTATGTCCCTTGTTGCCCCCTCGGTCCTTGCTTCTGACTTCGCCAATCTGCAACGCGAGGTAGAAATGCTCAACCACAGCGAAGCCGACTGGATTCACGTCGATATCATGGATGGCCGGTTTGTGCCGAATATTTCGTTCGGCCTGCCAGTATGTGATGCCATCCGACGGCATGCCACCAAACCCCTCGACGTGCACCTGATGATCGAGCAGCCCGAGCGCTACCTGGAAGCCTTTCGCGACGCGGGAGCCGCCCACCTCACCGTGCACTACGAAGCTTGTCCGCACCTCCATCGCGTGGTGCAGCAGATTAAACAACTAGGTTGCCGGGCAGGAGTCGCCCTTAACCCCCACACCCCGGTCGAGTTACTGGAAGATGTTATTGGCGATGTAGACATCGTCCTGATTATGTCGGTGAATCCGGGGTTCGGCGGGCAGACCTTCATCGAGCAAACCTACGCTAAAATCCGGCGGCTGCGGAGCCTGATGGACCGGGCAAACACCTCGGCGCATATTGAGATCGACGGGGGCGTGAGTGATCAAAACGCGCGTGCGCTGATTGATGCTGGAGCCGACGTGCTGGTGGCGGGTAGCTTCGTGTTTAAGTCGGACCAACCAGCGCAAACCATTCAGCAACTAAAGCAGCAAATCGAATCCGCAGGCTCATGAGCCGTCAGGATTGCTTTCGGGTACTAGGCACCCTTTGGCTGACCTGCCTCGCCACCGTGGCGCAAGCGCAGACCGCGACCGTGCAGGGAACGGTGCAAGACAGCGCACAAACTCTGCTAGAAGACGTAGCGGTGCAGATCCAAGGAACCGAGCGGGGTGCGATCACCGGGGCAGATGGCACGTTTCGCCTGTCCGTGGCTCCCGGCACCTACGATCTAATCTTTTCTCACCTGGAATACACCAACATCCTGCGGCAGATAAGCCTGCGACCCAACGACACCCTGCGCATCGTCGTCACGCTGCAACCCGACGTGCGCCTGCTGCAACAAGTAGAGATTCTGAGCGACCCGCGCGATGCATCCCGCAGCGTGCCCGGCTTGGTGAAGCTCGACCCGCAGATCGCCCAGGACATTCCCTCGCCCTTTAACGATTTCAACCGGGTGCTCACCACCCTGCCCGGTGTGGTGAGTAACAACGAATTGTCATCTACCTACTCGGTACGGGGCGGCAACTACGACGAAAACCTGGTGTACGTCAACAACATTCCCATTTACCGTCCCTTTCTGATTCGAGCCGGGCAGCAGGAAGGGCTGAGCTTTATCAACCCCGATCTGGTGTCGGACGTGGCCTTTTCGTCGGGCGGGTGGCAGGCCAAGTACGGCGATAAGTTGTCGTCGGCTCTCAATGTGAAGTACAAGCAACCCACGCGGCGACGGGCGTCGGTACGCCTGGGACTGCTGGGTGGCGCGGCGCACGTGGAAGAGGCCCGCAAGAACGTGACCTTCATCGCCGGGGTGCGGCAAAAGAGTGCGCAGTATCTGCTCAACACCCTGGAGGTAGAAGGTCAGTACCTGCCCCGCTTTACCGACCTACAGTCTTTTCTAACAATAGACTTAGACAGGAGGGAAGAGAAGAAGACCGAACTGAGCGTGCTGTTGTCATACGCCAACAACCGCTACCTGGTGCGTCCCGAAAGCCGCGAAACCACCTTTGGCACCCTGCAGCAGTCGTTTCGATTATTTGTGGGCTACGCCGGGCAAGAAGAATTGACCTACCGCACCGGGCAGGCAGGGGTGCTGCTCGACCACCGCTTTAGTGACCGCTGGCGCACCCAGTGGATTATGTCCGGAGTGCGTACGCGGGAGCGTGAGTACTTTGATCAGTTGTCAGCCTACCGCTTGTGCGACGTGAATACCACCCCGGGCAGCAACGATCCCGATGAATGTGCGGTGGTTTTGGGAGTGGGGGCTAACTACGCCTACGCGCGCAACAAACTGGCCGCCGAAATCTTTAATGCCGAGCACCGCTCTACCTACAGCCTGAACGCAAAAAACACCTTGGAATTCGGCGTAGGATTTAGCTATGAGCACATTGATGACCAATTGGATGAGTACAACTTCAGTGATTCAGCCGATTTTGTAACCATCAATGAACGGGTGGCGAGTGCCCTGGATTTGCAATCGGAGCGATTCACCGCCTACGTGCAGAATACCACCGAACCCAACAAACAGCACTCCCTGCACTACGGGGTACGGCTGAACTACTGGAGCTACAATGGGCAGTGGCTGGTGAGCCCGCGGGTGCAGTACGCCTACCAGCCCAACGGGCGTAAAGACCTGGTGCTTCGGCTGGGGGGCGGCTTGTACCAACAACCACCTTTCTACCGTGAACTGCGCAATCGCAACGGGCAACTGAATCCCGACATTCGGGCCCAGTCGTCGGTGCACCTAATTGCCGGAGTAGACCGGCAGTTCCAGATGTTCGGTCGCAACTTTAGCGTGCTGAGCGAGGTGTATTATAAGTACCTGTACAACGTGATTCCCTATGATATTGACAACGTGCGGATTCGTTATTTTGCTCGCAACGATGCTACTGCCTACGCCACGGGTATCGACACCCGGGTGAGCGGCGAGTTTATTCCCGGTGCTGAGTCATGGTTTAGCATCGGGTTGTTGCGCACCCGCGAGGACGTGGCCGACGACGGGCAGGGTTACATCCGGCGACCTTCGGATCAGTTGATTAACCTAGGCATCTTCTTCCAGGACCACCTGCCCAACGATCCTGCCATGCGGGTGCATCTGAGTGTGCTGTACGGATCGGGCCTGCCCTTCGGTCCGCCGAACCGACCTGAGTACCGTAACTTCCTGAACGGCTCCGAATACCGGCGGGTGGATATTGGATTTTCCAAGGAGCTCTTTCTGGGGCGGGGCCGGGCGAAGCCGTTGTTTCGCTCGCTGTGGCTGGGGATAGAGGTGCTCAACGTACTGGGCACCGACAACCCGATCTCCTTCACCTGGGTGGAGGCGGTGAACCGG
This sequence comes from uncultured Cytophagales bacterium, assembly GCA_963761785.1. GTDB lineage: Bacteria > Bacteroidota > Bacteroidia > Cytophagales > Cyclobacteriaceae > Tunicatimonas. The sequence continues at coordinate 456,668 of CAVXII010000004.1, read as the reverse complement.
CAACAGTACGCCGTGCCCAATAGCCTGTCGGCTCGTTTTATTAACGCGCAGGTGATTTTACGGTGACTAGCTTTTATATTTAATACGCTACGCGATGGTCGAGATTATCCGTTTATTGTATGCTGCGGTAACCTAGCTACGCTTTCGGTCCGCTCAAGGCCGGTTGGTCAAGCTTTTCATCATCCTTTGACCTATCCTTATGACACACATCGCCCTTTTTGTAACCCCCGATAACTACTTCTGCACTTGGTTAGGCGGACCAGCTTTCCTGTTACTCCTGCTGTTGCTTACGGTAACACCAACCCTGGCCCAGTCAACCCCGTCAGAAAGCAATGTCCGGCAACCCTGGAAGATGCACCACATCAGCGACGACTACGCCATTGCCAACTCCCTAAACCAAGCCGACGTTGACCAGGATGGCTACCCCGACTACGCTGTGATCGACGAACGGCTGGGCATCCAAACCATTGTTTTTCATCCGGGCAAAAGCGGGAAGACCAGCCAGTCGTGGGAGCGCGTCAACCTGGGAAAGCCGATAATCCTGAGTACTCGTGCCTGGGTGACCTGGACGACGACGGCAACGTAGATTTTGTGGTAGTGACCGGCGACGACCTGGAAATGGGCTATACCACCGGGGTGGGAGTGTACTGGGGACCAGAAGCCTCGCGGGTGAAGGACAGCACTGCCTGGGAGAACGGCGGCTTTATCGAGTCGACCAAAGGGCAACAGTACCTATACGCCGAGACGCACGACATCAACGGCGATGGGGCGCTGGATATTCTGGTGGGGGGGCGCCGGAACGCCATGACCAACCAGTACGCGGGCATTCGCTGGTTGGAGGCTCCCCAGGACAAAGCCGCCCGCCGTGACCTCACTCAGTGGACTTCGCACTTTGTGGACGCCGATGCCTACAGCGGGCACGGGTTCGTGTTCACCGACATCAACCAAGACGGTTACGACGATATCGTGATTGCCAATGCTGATTGGGATACTCCCGCCTTTGAAGAAGAACTCTACTGGTACGAGCATCCGGGAGCACGGGCGGAACCAGTTGGCCAACCCTGGCGACGGCACTCCATCTGGAAGAACCCCCAGTTCTACCCCAAACCCCAAATTGGAGTTGGCGACTTGAACGGAGACGGGCGGGACGATCTGTGCACCCAGACGCAGAACTACATTCACGTGTTTCTGAACACCAGCGAGGATTCGGTGACTTGGCGCCACGTGGAGGTCAGGAAACCCGAGATGATCCAGTGGATCGGCCGCCCCATTAAGTTTCAGGACGTGAACCAAGACGGCCGGATGGACATCGTGGGCATGCTAATCCACAACGATGGCAACCTGCCCGCCAGCAAAGCCTCGGTTTTCTGGATGGAGTACGAAGACCCTGAGTCGGGCCAGAACTGGAAGATGCATCCTATTAAGTGGGGTGATGGCTACAACTCGTATCACCAGTGGCTCGGGGAGAAGTGGGACCACTGCCTATTTTATGACGTGGACGAGGACGGAGATCTTGACATCGTGGGCAATGTGGAAGAGCACTACCAGCGCAATGAGCAGGATGTTCCTAAATCTTTCTTTAGCGTGGTGTGGTTTGAGAATCCGTTGCGGTAGGCTATTTCATTGTTCGATTGTTTCATTGCTCTATTGTTGTCCATCCCAGTAGACAACAATTGGGCAATCGAACAATCGAGCTACATAGAAAGTTACCCAATCATCAGTTGCTCCCAGGCTTCGTGGGTGGTGCTCACCGGCATCTGGCAGGTTTTATTATAACACACGTAGATGGTTACACCATCGTTTTCGGCATCGCGGTTCTGTAGCAGGGGCAGGTCGCTGTTCGTTTTGGTGCCGACCAGCAACTTGTTCGGATAATACTGCTGGTTGAGTTCTAGAATAGTTTCGTGCGCATCAGGACCCACAATGGCGATCTCGGCGGTGGGAGTGGCCATCTCCGTATACAAGCACGCCCAGTTGGCCAAATACGACGGGTCGGCCTTGATGAGCGGGATCATCTTCATCAGCATTGCCTCAGCACGGGCGGAGTAATCGGCGCGGTCGAAGAGCAGGCCCAGGCGGTGTAGGTTGCGGGCCATCGCCGAGTTGGACGACGGAATCACGTTATCGAACAACTCCTTCTTGCGCGCAATGAGCTGACTGGCATCGTCGGTATAGTAAAAGAACCCTTCAGCTTCGTCCCAGAAGTGCTGCATCACGTGGTCGGTCAGCTTGCGCACCGGCTCGAGCCACTGCTCGTTGAAGGTGACTTGGTACAAGCCCAGCAGGGCGTCAATCACGAAGGCATAGTCGTCGAGGTAGCCGTTGAGGCGGGCTTCACCATTCTGGTAGGTGCGATACAGCGCCGTGGTTTCCCCACTAGAGTACATCAATTTGTCGACAATGAACCGGGCGTTTTGCTGTGCCAGCTTCAGGATGTCTTCAATTCGGGTGATGGCATAGGCATCGGCCAGCCCCTTGAGCATCAGGCCGTTCCAGGAAGCAATGATCTTGTCATCCAATCCCGGACGCACGCGCTGGTCTCTCACCTCCCGCAGTTTCACCTTCACGTCGGCAATCAAACTGTCTAGTGCCACCATGTTGAGGTCGTGGCGCTGGGCGAAGGTATTGTTCGACTCAGACTTGTGCAAAATGTTGCGGCCATCTTCCCAGTTGCCCGCTTCGGTGGCCTCGAAGTAGTCGATCACCAAATCGGCCTCGTCGCCCAACGCCTCCTTTAGGTCGTCGTAGGTCCAAGTATAAAACTTTCCTTCTTCTCCTTCACTGTCAGCGTCTAAGGCACTATAGAACCCGCCTTCATTGCTGGTTAGCTCACGCTTCACGAAGTGGAACATTTCGTAAACCACCCGCCGGTAGAGCACTCCCTGGGTCAGGGCGTGCGCTTCGGCGTAGACGCTCATCAGTTGGCCGTTGTCGTACAACATTTTCTCGAAGTGCGGGGCAAACCAGTCGGCGTCCACCGAGTAGCGAGCAAAGCCACCGCCCACCTGGTCGTAGATGCCGCCGTTGGCCATACGATCTACCGTGAGCTTCAGTTGCTGTAGTGCCCCTTCGTCGGGCACCACCTCCTCGGTGCTTTCCAGTTCGGCCATGGAGCAGTAGCGCATCAGGAACAACCACTGGCTGGGCATCGGAAACTTGGGGGCCTTGGCCATGCCGCCCCGTTCGGTATCGAAGTTCTCGGCGAAGCGCGCGTAGATCTCCGGCAACTCCCGCAGGGCTTGCTCCGGGTTGAATGCGGCGTCGGCGCTTCCTAATTCGTAGCGTTCGGTGTCGGGGCGGGCCAGTCCCTCGGCAAACTGCTCGGCCGAGGTGGTGAGCTCTTTGCGGTTGTTCTGATAAGCCTGAGCAATGTTGTCCAACAACTGCATCCACTGCTCCTGCGGGAAGTAGGTGCCCCCGTAGAAGGGCTTCTGGTCGGGGGTGAGGAAGACGTTGAGGGGCCAGCCGCCCTGCAGGCCCATCATCTGCACGGCTTCCATGTAAATTTGGTCCACATCGGGCCGTTCTTCCCGGTCCACCTTGATGCTCACGAAGTGCTCGTTCATGCGCTGGGCCACGGCCTCGTCTTCGAAGCATTCGCGCTCCATCACGTGGCACCAGTGGCAGGCCGAATAGCCTACGCTCACGATGATCGGCTTGTCTTCGCTACGGGCTTTTTCCAGGGCCTCATCCGACCAGGGGTACCAGTCGACCGGGTTGTAGGCGTGCTGCTTGAGGTAGGGACTTGATTCTTGGGCGAGTCGATTGGGTTGGGCAGGGTTGTTCATAGTAGTTGCTGTTCTAGGCGATTGATCTCCTTATGTACATCCACCAGTTCGCCCAATTGTTTCAACTGCGCCAGCGTATTGGCCAGAAACTTCCGGTGCGCCGGGCTTTCGGGACGGAACGGGCGATGCTCTAGCGCCTGCCGAATCTTGGTCCAGCGGATCAGGAACTGCTGCGCCTCTTCATCGAGATAAGCGTCGGAGAGGCGTTGCCAGATGTAGTCTTCGGCCACCGCGCTGGGGTGCAGCATATCGGCGGCGTAGTAGCGGTAGTCGCGCAGTTCGTCCAGCATAATTTCGTAGGCCGGAAAGTAGTGCACGCGGTCGGGGTAGCGCTGCCGCCACCGCTCGATGGCGAGCCGCAGGGTGGCCTTACTCACGGTGTTTTGTTCCAGCGTGTCGCGCAGGTGCCGCACCGGACTCACGGTGAACAGGTAATGCGCGTCCGGGTTGACCGCATCGAGCTGCGCCTTAAGGTGGGTGAAGCCCGCATCGATTTCTTCTACGGAAAGCAAACGACGACGAAAGGTGGCGGCGGGCATCCGGTGGCAGTTGGCGACCACCTGACCGGTTTCTTTTAGTTCGTAGACGAAAGCTGAGCCTAGGGTAATGACGATCCAGTCGGTGGTTGGCAAGAACTGTCGGCTCTGTTCCAAAATGTCGTCTATCCGGATTTGCAGCGCTTCGCGGGTGGGGGCGTGGAGGTCGGAGTGGAAATCGTAGTTGAAGTGATGCCCGTCCCGCTCCAGGTAGGTAGCATCCTGGGGACGCTGGCCGTTGAGGGCGTATTGCATCAGTCGAAAAACCGATACGGGATTGTAGAGGGTGCCGAAGGGGTTGACCTGGGCGGTGAACTTGTTGGTGCTCCAGCGCTGGCCCATCGTCTGCGCGAAGCAGGAACCGATGCAGAACAGGAGGTGTGATAGGGATATTTTTTGGGGCGGAGGCGGAATGAAGACAGGAGTGGTGAACATAATTAAGGAAAATGAAGGAGGACGGAAAACAGAAGGTGCACTCCTACGTTTTCCGTCCTCCGTTTTTCTTTCTCCGTTTTCCGCCCTACGCTTCTACTACCTGGATGTTGATCTCTGGATGCACCTCTTTGTGCAATACGATCTCGGCAGTATAGTCGCCTAGGGTTTTGATGTCAGAGTTGATGTTGATACGCTTGCGCTCGATGTCAATGCCTTTCTCCTTGAGCGCATCAGAGATTTGCAGGGTGGTGACCGAACCGAAGATCTTGCCAGTCTCGCCCGCCTTGGCTGGAATCTGGAGCGTCATGCCTTCCAGCTTGGTGGCGATCTCTTCGGCGTCTTTTTTCACCTTATCAGCTTTGTGGGCCGCCTGCCGGATGTTCTCCTCGATCATCTTCTTGTTAGAAGGACTAGCGATCACGGCCATGCCCTGGGGAATTAGGAAGTTACGTCCGTAACCGCCCTTCACGTTGACGGTATCGTCTTTGTAGCCCAGGTTTTTAATATCTTCTCTTAGTATGATTTCCATGTTGGTAAAGGGGAAAAAGGAAAAAGGAAAACGGGAAACGGAGGACGGAAAAAGGGAATGCCTTCATTTTCCGTCCTCCGTTTTCCCTTGTCCGTTGTCTATTTTAGTGAGTCAGTTACGTAGGGCAGCAGGGCCAGGTGACGGGCACGTTTGACAGCCTGGGCTACTTTCTTCTGGAACTTCAGGCTGGTGCCGGTGATGCGGCGGGGCAACAGTTTCCCTTGCTCATTCACAAACTTCAGCAAGAAATCAGGATCTTTGTAGTCGATGTACTTGATGCCTGACTTTTTGAAGCGGCAGTACTTTTTGCGCAGATCTTTGCGATCGCTGTTGATAGGTTCGTTCTGTAAACTCATGAGGTGGCCTCTTTAGATTTTTTATCTTTATTAAATGCTCCGCGTCGCCGTTTCTCGGCATACTCTAGAGCGAACTTGTCGAGCGACACGGTCAGGAAGCGCATCACGCGCTCATCGCGGCGAAACTCAGTTTCGAAGCGGTTGATAAAGTCCGGTTCAGCGGCGAACTCTACCAGGTGGTAGAAGCCGGTGGTCTTGTTACCGATGGGATAGGCCAACTTTTTGAGCCCCCAACTTTCTTCGTTCACGACGTCAGCGCCGTTTTCTTTCAAGAAAGTGAAGAACTTAGCGGCCGTATCCTTCATCTGATCATCAGACAAAACGGGAGTTAAAATGAATACGGTCTCGTAATTGTTCATGAAGAAAATGAATGGTTGAATGAAAGAATGATTGAATGAGAACAACCATTCTAAGTGAGATTAAGTGAATTTAACGCATCTGCGAGCTTGTTTTGCTTACTGAGGGCGCAAAAGTAGTAAAAAATGCTGACAAAGAAAATGCTTCTGGGTCTTAAGAAATCATACCGGTATTATTTGCAGGGGGTACACCGTGGCAATACTATCAAAATCTCGATCCCGGTGTAGCAACGGCAATTTGTACTGCAAGGCATAATAGGCAATCAGACAATCCGGTGCTTTGCTAAGCGTTATTCCTCACGCATTTCGGCTAAGTTGCCTTCCCAGACGACGTTACCTTTCAATTTTAGCATCCTCCTCTGCTGCTCACGCTGGATCAACGCTTTCAATGCTTCCTCAACGGTTTCTTTCTTTGTTTTGGTGTTACTGAGCTTCATGGCTTTTTGCATCAACTGATCGTCAATCTCAATATTGGTTCTCATAAGTCTATTCATTACCTGCAAATATATTTTTTGTGTACAGAATTACAAATCAATACACCACGATGTAAAACAGATAGTGCCTGGTATTCCAAACCTCCGCTTTCCCATCAAGTTATATCCTTGAATCATTCCACCCTTCGATCATTCATCATGTGCGGTAGATACAGCATCGGCGAAGACATTCAGCAAATTAGCGAGGAACTGGGCGTAACTCCGCCTACTGACTTCACTCCGCGCTACAACGCGGCTCCGTCCCAGGCGTTGCCGGTGGTGAGCAACGCGCAGCGGCAGCAGGTGTCGCTCTACGCCTGGGGCGTGATTCCGTTCTGGGCCAAAGAGAAGGGACAGCGCCTTATCAACGCCCGGGCCGAGACGGTGGCTGAGAAGAGTACCTTCAAGAAGTCGTTTCAGCAGCGGCGTTGCCTGGTGCTGGCCGACGGCTACTACGAGTGGAAGAAAACCCCGCAGGGCAAGGTGCCCCACCGCCTGGTGCGCGCCGACGAACAGCCCTTCGTGTTCGCCGGTATCTGGGACGAGCGTACCGACCGCGATACGGGCGAGGTGCACCACGACTTCTGCATCATCACCACCGCGGCCAGTCCATCCATCGCGGCCATTCACGACCGCATGCCGGTGATTCTGCCCCAGGAAGCCTGGGACTTCTGGCTGGGCGACACCAGCGACTACGCCGGACTCACCGACGTGCTGCGCCCGCTGGCGGATGACGAAATTAAAGCCTATGAAGTATCGAAGCGCGTGAACAACGTGCAGAACGACGAAGCGGATCTCATCCGGCTGAACAGTAAGTGAGCCAGTCGCCGCCGGGCACGCGGGGCATCGTTGCGGTGTCAATCTTGTCTGCCAAATAGGTGTGAAACCCGTGCATGGGCAGATATACCCAGCGGTACAAGCGTTCCGCCACGTCTTCAAAGTCATCGAGCGCCTCTTTGGTTACTGGCGGCACCCGATACACCTCTCCCACCACCGACTGACCGGTTTCCGGCACCATAAAGGGGTACAAACCGGCGTAATCATAAAGCGCGTAGTTGGGTAGCCGATAATCGGGCAGCAGACACGGACAGTACCGCAGGTACAACTGGTGGTACTCCCCGCCACTGCGCAGGGTGCCGTAGACAAAGATATCGTAGGTGGTCGACTTACTGATCATATACTAGGAACAAGAAGCCAAATAAATATTAAAATGGTGTAAAAAAATAAATATTTATTGCTAGATTTCGCTATTCGTCTTGGCGGATGCTTTGTTGTTGGTGTTGCCGGATTAGGTGTCCAGGGATGGTGCTTGTGTACAGGCGTTTTGGCAGGGTTAAATGTTTGTAAATATTCGGCAATAGTCAAGGTGGCTTCTTTCATCTTATAGAGGGACATATAACCCAAGAAATAGACGGTAGACGAATTGACATATAGCAAATAAACACACCGGTGTGTTTATTCAGTTGTTGTGGGCAACCCAAGAAACTACATGATAATTTGAAACAGAAAGAAAACTCAGAAAAATATATTGGACTCGTAAAGTGGTTTCATGATAGCGTGAAAAAAGCAAATTACGGGTTTATTCAACATGCCGTTCTGGGCGACCTATTTTTTCACGAAAACAGTATCGAGCAAGGACAAGAAAATGATTTGTTCAGAGAGAACGAACTAGTCGTTTTTGTGTCTCAACCTTCTCACAAGCATACAGGAAAGATTGAAGCAGTTCAAGTAAAAATCTTAAAAATGGAAACCGATATCAGGTTTCTATTTGGAAATTTTCTATTCCTTTTGACGGAAAAGGGGAAATACACAGATTACAATATAATACAAAGAGGTGTTCATTCAAGAATATTAGAGTTAATTGAAGTAAGCGAGAACACGTTGATTAGGACCGAACTACTTAGGCAATACAAAGAGTATCTCAGGTCACAAATAGAGAATACATATCAACTCAACATAATTTTTATCAAAGGACTTTTTAATGTTGGCAGAAATTATTTTCCTGACAGCTAAGTAGAAATCACAGAACTATTAGAGCCAAAAATACCGACAGAAGTTGCTCATAGTTTATGGATGGAAAATTACCTGGACAAATGCCAAGTAGATCACATTGCCGAAACAATTCTAAAAGCAGATACCACAACAAAGAGAACTATTTTCGCCAGATGTTCAGATGAAGATAAATCGTAACTACTCAGGTAGGGTAGCATTTTTTGGTAAGTTAAGAAAAAGTTATTATTGTTGATTGTCGGATGAATCTAACGAGATAGCGATACTGAGGGCAGAGAATGCCTCATTGCGCCAGCGGGTAGCTAAAGTCTGGAGTCGAGAAAGTAATGCTATTGTTACAACGACTGGAGGGCAAAGTCAGTCAAGAAAGACAGCCACAACCCTAGTCACCAGCTCAAGACTTCTAGAGTCAGCATATCAGGCTAACCAAATGAGTAGAAGCCCTTCGTCAGAAAAGCGGGGACGCAAGTCTGGGTTGGGCAAGCCGGACATACAGGGGCACACGCTCAAGATGGTAAAGCCGTAGCCGATGAGATTGAGATGCAGATAAGAAGAGTTACTAGGAATGCTGACCAGCAATGCTTTGTTAAGTCCTTGGTTGGGGTGGTAGGTAAGCAACGCATTCAAATGCTAGTGATGGATCGGGAGTTTATTGGGCAACCCTGGCTCAGGTGGCTAAAAAGAGAGTGTATTCCTTTTTGTGTGCGGATACCCAAGCGCCATTCCAGCCAGTTAGCCAACCGGCAAAGAGTTTGCTGAAGAGCACTTCCGCCGGTGATTTATACTGAATATCGTCAGTATGGGTGTCAGTGTGCATGGCGTGTGATAACTTTCAGAAAGCAAGCTATCCGGCGGGGGTGAATGCCCCTATCCAATACGGTCCTCGCCTAGAAGCCTATACGGCTTACTTAAGTGTGTATCAGTATGTGCCTTATCAACGACTGGCTTTGCTTTTTCGGGACGTATTTGGCTTAGCGTTGAGTCCGGGCAGTTTGCTATAGTATGTATAGCGTAAATATTTGTTGGGCTGCTCTTGATGGAAAAGCCAGTCCCATCTACGAAACTATTCAAGCACAAATACAAAAGGCCAGCTACGTAGGCAGCGATGAAACCGGTGCGCGTGTGAATGGCAAGAATTGGTGGATATGGACCTGGCAGAATGTGAAGAACACTTTCTTGAAAGCTTCTGCTTGCCGAGGCAGCCAAGTTATTGAAATGAAACCTTTCCCGATGGATTGCCTAAGGCTACCATAGGCTCCGATCGCTGGGCGGCGCAGCTCAAGATTACTTCCAATGTCAACAACTCTGTCCCTAATGGTCAGAAAAAGTTTGTCAACAAGACACTAAAGTATTTTCCTGAAGATAGCGAACAGATTCCATTACGGATTGTACATCAATAAACTCTGTTGATGATGATACAAGTGAACTTGCTCATAAAATTGATTAAACAACGCTAGATTATTCAACCAGCTTGGTCTTAATGTCAGAAGAGAACTTGACGAGCAAACTAATATTGGACCAGAAAGGAAACTTATCAGCACAACGTAGACTTCATGATCTCATTATAGAACAGATAACCAAGCCAGATGACATTTTGGAAATTAAGGGGTACTTTGACGAATGCGAAGGCCGATGTAGTGTTTCAATTGCTGAAGAAAAAAACGATAGTGGTGAGGTGATTGATAAACATATAGAATACCATCGTGATGAATATAATAAACCAAAACTTCACCCAATTTGCGATGGTTGAAAAGCAATAAACAAGTCTACTAGCAAACCCTCAGTTGCAGAATCAAATCATTTAGAGTTTTGGTGGTGTGGAAATCAGTTATGGTATAAACCATCTCGACAACTTCATACGTCAGACGAATGGGCAAAGTACTTTCTGATCTAGATCGGTTTTTGAGTACTAACCCAGTCAAAAAACAAGACCTTGATGTACTTCACCTATCTATAAGGCTAATCGGTTTTTAAAGCATTTGAAATGTAGAAGTTCGCTCAAATCATTAGACCCAAGACTACCTAAGTACGCATTTTATGATCTGATTTTCTTGTACGATTTGGCAAAGGAAAGAGTACCCCCAGACAACAATGGCTCAGAGAGAGCCATTCGCAATGTAAAGGTTAAACAGAAGGTCCTCCGGGCAGTTCAAATCCGGGCAAAGCACTTTCTGCATCCTACGCTCGGTTATTGATACCCTCAAAAAACGAGACCTTGATGTATTCACCTATCTAGCTCAAATCATGGCTAGCCCAGCTACCTGAGTAGTTACTTTTTCTTAACTTACCAAAAAATGCTACCCTACCTGAGTAGTTACCAGGATTATATTGTAAAGAGTGGGCAAACTAAACATGGCAAGTGGTGGTTCCGTTTTAAAAACAAGAACCTGCCACATCATATATATTATCAAAAGTTAGGCAATTTGATAAAATTAGGGTTTAGTGTTCCGAATTTTGAAGAACGTAACAGACCAATTCAATTAGTAGCAGAATCAAGCAAAACCACAAAAATAGATTCTGATGTTTTAGTTTGCTCCAATCTGGATTGTGGTAATATACTTAATTTGACTTCTGATTTGGAAAGAGCTTCAGCAATAAAACGATTTCATGACGTTCGTTTTAAAAAACAAACAGTAGTAAAATAATAAAAAAGGCAGCCCATAACATCATGCAGCCGCCAGCCGGGGAATGAAGAGCATGAGCATTAGTCGCCCCAAATTTATATATTGATACCTGGAAGATCAGAGCCACCAATCCCGGCCCGACGGCTGCACTTGGCCGTTGGTAATAATGTAAAAAAGAGTAGATCAGGGTGAAATATGTGGAAGTTTTATTGTTAGTAAAACTTAATGAAAACAGAGAAATACCCTCTAAAGGCAGAGAAAAGCGCAACTACGTTTGAGTTTATTAGCGAAGGCCGAAAGGGGACAATTAGAAAGCTCATTCAGTTTCAAGAAACAAATGAGCCTAATCTGTACAATTTAGCCTTCGGAGACAAAGTTGGAGAAACAGAAATTGATGACTTGGCTATTTCGAACAATGGTGACAGTGAAAAAGTATTGGCGACGGTTGTTGCCGCACTTTATGCGTTCTTCGACAAACATCCAACGGCCTTTGTTTACGCAACTGGAAGTACGAAAGCCAGAACAAGACTTTACCGAATGGGAATCACAAAACACTATGATGAGATGATTGAGGATTTTTATCTGTATGGACAAATTGGCGATGAGTTTCCGCTTTTTGAAATTAGTAAAGAATACGATGGTTTCTTAGCACAACGAAAATTTGATTAAATTACAATCATGAAGACAGTAGAAGAATTAAATAAACGCAAAGTTCCAATTATTACTATTGACGAGTCATTGGAAAAGTACAAAGACAAGATCATTTGTCCAGAGAAACTTCACAAAGCTAATGAGATGCTTAAGACTGCCAAGCTGCCAGAGAACAAACACCACAGCTAACCTCGAGTAAGTATCCCGCAGTGGACAGTGAAACTGACGGCTGGTAGATGAGTGAAAGGAACATCAATGACGATAAGTGATCGAATTGAGACTTGGAAGAAAATACCTCCGAAGCCGACGCTGTGCCTGCTCTATCCGTCACCCGCACTCAAACAAAAAAGCCAAGGCACCCCCCCCCCTCGGCTTCTTACTCAACCAAACCCCTCACTCGGTCCGCACATGCGCACCACTTTGGGGGTGAATGAGCCTACCACCTCCAACAATGACCGCTGGGCGCGCATCACGGTGTGGATGTCCTTGTAGGCCATCGGGGCCTCGTCCAGACCGGAGCCAATAAGGGCCACTCCCGCCTGCTTCAGGTGCTGCTTCACCTCCCTGGCCGACAGTTGCTCCTTGGCTTTTTTCCGCGACATGGTGCGCCCGGCGCCGTGCGAAGCGGAGTTGAGCGAGGCCACCTCGCCCTTGCCCCGCACGATGAAGCCGGGAGCGGTCATGGAGCCGGGAATGATGCCTAGCACTCCCCGTCCGGCCGGAGTGGCCCCCTTGCGGTGCACGATTACCTCGTTGCCCGTAGCATCGCGCTCCTTCCAGGCGAAGTTGTGGTGGTTCTCCACCATCGCCAGCGGAGCTTCCCCCAGCGCTTGCGCCAGCCGGGCGTGAATCTGGTGGTGACAGGCCGACGCATAGTCCCCCGCCAGGTTCATGGCCAGCCAGTACTCCTGTCCCGCTTCCGTATCCAGATCGAGCCACGCCAGGTGGCGCGCCTCCTTCGGCAGGCGACAACCGTCCATGGCCACCTTGGTGTAGTGGCGGGCAATGTTGGCTCCCAGTCCGCGTGAACCCGAGTGCGACAGCACCGCCAGGTACTTCCCCGCGGGCAGACCGAACTCGTTCTCGGCATCGGTCAAGTCCACCACACCGAACTCCACGAAGTGGTTGCCCCCGCCCGATGAACCGATCTGCCGGTAGGCCCGGTCTTTCAGATCGCGCACCACTTTGATCTCCTGGAACTCCGGACGGTCGAGCACGGCATCATCCTTCGGTCGCTCAAACACTCCGCGTCCGAAGCGGGTGTTGTCGTTCAGCAGTTGCTTCATCGCGCGCACGTGCTCCCGCTCAAACACCGCCGGACGGTCGTACAGGGTCAGGCACATCCGGCAGCCGATGTCTACGCCCACTCCGTAGGGAATCACGGCGTTCTTGGTGGCCAGCACGCCGCCGATGGGCAGGCCGTAGCCCTGGTGCGCATCGGGCATCAGGGCCCCCGCCACGGTCACCGGCAGCTTCATAGCTACCTCCATCTGGTGCCGGGCTCCCGGCTCGATGTGCTGCTCGCCGTAGATGGGGTACTCTTTCCGCTGTGGGTTGAGCGTGAGTTCTTCGGGCCGCTCGGTTTGAGCGATCAACTCCCGAGCGATAATCCCCAACACTTCGTCCTTCACGTAGTTGTGCGGATACTGAAATATCTTTTTCAGTAGCTCGAGCTTCACCTTTTTGCGCTTGCCCTTGTAGTGCGCTTCCATTGTGCGCACCGCCGCTCCGATGGCGCGCCCTTCGGGATAGCCCAAAGCGCGTATTTCTTTTCCGGTAAGTTTATTTGCTGCCATGATTTTGTTGGATTGTCTCTCCATAGCCCAGGGATTAATCCCTGGGCTATGGAGGGGTTCTAATTAAAGCCAGGGCGACAGGGTCAATTTTTCCTCTTTTGCCCACTCTTCCATCATTTGGCGAGCTGGCACAGAAATAGGTGCATTAAATCGTGCTTTGGCCTGCACCACCCGCCGCTGCCTCAGGTCTACCTCAATGGTCGCCAACGTACTTTCTTCGGCGGTTAGCTGATCACGTACCCGCAGCGAGAAAATTGCCGACCGCTGCTTGTAGCAAACGTGGGCATAGCTTGAAACGCAATGTCTCATTTTCCTTCCTTCCGTGGCCAACGCTTTGGAAGAACAAAGCTCCATGAGGCGGTAGGTTTTCACCTTGTTTCCACTGCCTTTGGTCACCACGCGCTCCGCGATGCCGGAAGCTTCCCAGGTATACCGGCCCCCCAGTTTTCGTTTTCGGTTTAGCTCCTCGTGCCAAGCTTCCGTTTGCCGCCACAGCGCAGTCCAGGTTCTGCCCTTCATAGAAAAGGTCGCGTTCTGCTCGAAAGCATGGGCAATGTAGTCGATCACTTCGCCCACCCGGGGGGCATGCTCCTCGGGCTGCTGCACCAAGAAGCGGATCACGGGTTCCCACAACCGCTCTTCCTTGAACTCGTTGCGACTCAAACGACTGCCAGCTATGGCTTGGGCAAGTTGATCACTTCCTCCCATTCCTTTGGCTTGCGCCCACCGCAACGCTTCCTCCACCGTTAAGGTGGCGGCAGCTTGAGTAAAGAAATGCCCCATTTTCTTGGTCATCGCAACTGGTAACTTTCTTACTTGACGAATACTCTTGCCTTGCGCCAGATCAATGAACCACCGTTGCTGAGTTGTTTTCTTTGCATTGAGCCACACCCGATAAAAAAAGGGTGGCACTGCGTAACGCACAAAGCAGTGATCAATAAGCGACATAAATTGTTTCTCGGTGCTGTGCGAAGTGCGTCGCCAGGTCTTCACCGGCTGTCGGATCGCGGGTGCGTGAGACGACAGCGCAAACAGGCCACTTAGGTAATCAGGGTCTTGCAGCAGCTTTTGACACTTTTGCTGGTCCAGATGAAGAAGTAGAGCACGAAAACAAATACGTTGCGCTAGCTTTTTAGCAGCCATTGCACTAAAAAGCTGATGCAGTTCACGATCAATGGTAGTCACTAATTGCTCTTCTGGCACTGCGTGATGATAGAAAGCTTCTATCTGTTGCTTCCATGATTTATGCGCAGGCTTCCGCTCGGCCAACGTTTTGGCAAAAGCAAGCTCGCGTTCGTTCTGGTGCTGGATATACGCTGAGCGTTTCTGACGAGACAGGTGTTTGGTACGGTTTCCCATGATTATTTAGTGAGTTTAAGGGGGTGCCCCCGGAATAATTTCTTTTACTGGTTGGTGCATGGATTGATGCTTATTCTTTCTCATCATTCGTATGAATCGCATAGTCTTATTCGTTTAGTGTTAGTTTTCCCGTTACGAACGCCGGACTCCATCCTCCGAGTCCGGCGCACCGCTTTTGTTACATCCATCGGATCCACCGCTTGCGGCGGCATCGCCGCATATGATCGCGCAGCCCGTCAATTTCAGCGTTGTTCAGCGAAGCGCGAACGGCGGCCTTATAGTGCCGGATCGCCGTCTTGTAGCGTCCCATCAGTTCGAAAGCGCGTCCTTGGTCAATTAGCAGCGACACCTGGTTGATGCCGCGCACCCGAAAGGCTTTCTCACCGAGGGCAAACAACTCTTCGTAGCGTCCCTGATCAGCGAGCAGCGACGACATGTGCACGTAAGCTCCCCGGCAATTGGGCTTGTAGCGCATTGCCCAGGCAAAGTGCTGCTCAGCTTTCTCCGGCTCGTTGAGTTGGTACAGGTAGAGCCAACCCAGGTAGTTGTGCGCCTCACCGTGATCCGGTTCCAGGGCCAGCACTTCTTCCAAGAGAGCTTTTCCTTTTACAAAATCTTCCCGAGCAAACGCTTGATCGGCTTCCAGCATGTACTGCTCTAGTAATTGCATCGTCATGGCACTGCGATTTTAGTTGAACAATTAATTCTATGGGTGGATAGGGCTGGACTCGAACCGCGTCCAACGTGGAACGCCGCGGTGGCCAGCGACCTCCAGTGCTTCAAACTGGCACTCTCCCAAACTGAGTTACCTATCCGGTTAAGGTGGGCAAACGGGAGACGCATGGTTTGTGCGCTCAACCGTCTGCTTCACCTGCTGATTATCCCGGAGCTTTTTCAGCACATTAGGGACAAACGAAACCCCCTTTGGGGCCTTCAACCCCTCTCCGGTTTGTTAGGAAGCACTCGTTCTGCCCTTCCTTCAGCGTTGCCAGAGCAAGAATCGAACTTGCGCATTCAGCTCCAAAAACTGACGTACTACCATTATGCAATCTGGCAAAATTAGCTTGGTTGGATTTAGGTTGTTTCACAGCGACCAAAGACCTTTCATGTATAACTCTAACCATTTGAGCGATGAATTAATGTGTTTTGTGGGAGTGGTAAGGATCGAACTTACTCAGCACAAGGCGATGGTTTTACGGACCATTCTGGCTCTCCAACTCCAGCGCACTCCCGGCTTGGGGCACAAAAAAACCCGGTCACTTGCGGGGCCGGGTGGTTGATCGTGCGGTGAATGCTTCACCTTACGTTGAACCGATCCCAGTCCCATCCGCCCAGAGCACTTCCGCTCCGGAATACTCAATTCCGATAAAATTGAACGTTTGGTCTATGCGAACCTGCTTGTATAACTTACTTTGCTTCATCGTCTTGACATTTTGTACAACAAAAAAGCCCGGGCTAAGTAGCTCGGGCTTCGTTATTCTGTATAGAATAATTACTATTTATGCCTGAGCTGCGTATACCTATCCTGATCACTTTCCTTGCCAAAGCGGGGGGTGAAGGGGGCGATATGTATGGATAGATAATTCACGATACTTCTTTTGTTTTGTGTTTCACAAAGGTAGGAGAAAACTAAAGTGCGAAGCAATTTTTCGGCAAATTTTTTTTAAGTTTTTTCGTATGAATCTAACAATCAATGACTTATGATAGATAAAATTTGTGATTAAACATTCGGTTGTCATACGTTGGATAGCAAACGAATCAGAACAGTCGGGCTGGTCCGACAGAACATGAGACATTTTTTTGACTTAATGTTTAAGAACACCCTGGAATTCAAACCGGCCAGGCCCACAAAGTGCAACAAGCGTTGTCACCAAAAAGTGCAAATTTAGATATTAATCAATTCGTTGCCGAAGACCCAACGGCGACGAAGACTTTTAACAATTTCACTGCGTTGTTTGTACTCCCTTCAACTGTCTGGTCACCGTGATTCTTTGTTATGCCTAAGAAGCGTTTTCTGTTTATCGTTAATCCTATCTCCGGCATCGGGAAACAGAAGGATATCCCCAAGATTATCGACCGTTACTTTGATAGTTACGCCTACGACTTTGATATTAAAGTGACTGAATACGCCGGGCACGCCCGGGAGATTGCTCGGGATGCCCGCGACGCCTTTGATGTGCTGGTGGCGGTAGGCGGCGACGGCACCATGAACGAAACGGCCAGTCAACTTATCGGCACCGACACGGCGCTGGGGATCATTCCGCTGGGCTCGGGCAACGGCTTCGCCCGGCACCTGGGTTTATCCACCGATCCGGTGCGGGCGGTACAGCAGCTTATTCGGGCCGAACCCATTCCGCTCGACGCCTGCTTTATGAACGACCGCCCCTTCTTCAACGTGTCGGGTATGGGCTTCGATGCGCAGGTGAGCAAGAAGTTTATGCACCAGATCAAACGGGGTTACGCCACCTACGCCCGCTGCGTGTGGGAAGAGTTTCAGACGTACCAGCCCCGCCGCTACCGCTACGAAAGGGGCGGTAAGGTGGTGGAAGAGAAATTGCTGATGGTCGCCTTTGCCAATACCCAGCAGTACGGCAATAACGCCGTGATTGCCCCTCAAGCCAGTATCGACGATGGATGCATCGATGTGGTGTTTGTGCGCCCCTTTCCGCTGGCTTACTTGCCGGTGTTCACCATGCTGTCGTTCACCCGAAACATCCATCATTCACCCTACGTAGAGATTGTTCGACGGCAACAGTTTAATATTCAACAGATGGACGAACCCCTGGGGCACGTGGATGGTGATTACGTAGAGACTGAAGCGGAAGTGTGCCTTAACGTGCGCGCCAACGGTCTCTACGTGCTACGTCCGGTTAGCAAGAGTCAGTGGTAAGCGTATTAAGAAACCGTGAATACCAGCCCCTAATGGTAACATTGTCGTAACAATAGTTTAATACGTTGTTAACGTGGGTTTCGATTAATAGTGGGTAATTCGCTTAAACCAAGCAGTTTACCGCATTGAGCAAACTTCGCCTCCTCTCCCGACGCTCCGTTTCCGATTCATCACCGTCACCGCTCGCCCCTACCAACCCGCACCACCACCGCTTACCCGCACTCAGTCTGAGTGACATACTATTCTTCTTCCACTATACCTTGTTGTATCATGTCAAAAAAACGTTCCGTTGAGGTCGCCGTCGTCTCCGATGTGCACTTAGGTACCTACGGATGCCACGCCAAAGAACTGTTGCACTACCTTAAAAGCATCAAACCCAACGTGCTGGTACTCAACGGTGACATCATTGATATCTGGCAGTTTAGCAAGCGCTACTGGCCCGCCGCCCACATGCGCATTGTGAAGCAAATCTTCGGTATGGCCGCCAAGGGCGTTACCGTCTACTACGTAACGGGCAACCACGACGAGATGCTGCGCAAGTTTGAGGGCTTCACGATGGGTTCGCTGCAGATTGTAAATAAGGTGGTGCTGCGCCTGGGTGAAAAGAAGGCCTGGATTTTCCACGGTGATGTGTTCGACATCACCATGAAGCACTCCAAGTGGCTGGCCAAGCTCGGAGCCGTTGGCTACGATACGCTCATTCTGCTTAACGCGGTGGTCAACTTCATCTACGAAAAGCTCGGTCGGGGGCGGGTGTCGTTCAGCAAAAAGATCAAGAACCGGGTGAAGAGCGCGGTGAAATTCATCGATGACTTTGAGAACACCGCCGCCGAAATCGCCATCAGCAACCAGTATGATTACGTGGTGTGCGGGCACATTCACAATCCGGAAATCCGGACCATCACCACCGAGCAGGGGCAGGTGATGTACCTCAACAGTGGCGACTGGGTAGAGAACCTCACCGCGCTGGAGTATAACCACGGGCAGTGGGCGCTGTATCGGTACCAGGATGATGCATTCATTCACGATGATACTGATCCGGAAGAGGATAACCTGACCGCCACCCAACTCTACAATAATTTGGTAAAGGAGTTTAACATCAAACAAATATGAAAGTGCTTTACGCCATTCAGGGCACCGGCAACGGGCACCTCAGCCGCGCGCGCGACATCGTCCCCATCCTGCAGCAGCGCACCGACCTGGACTTACTGGTCAGTGGCATTCAGGCCGACGTAGCACTGCCTTACCCGATCCGGTACCAGTGTAAGGGCATGGGCTTCATCTTTGGCAAGTCGGGTGGGGTAGACCTGATGGAAACCTACCGAAAAACCGACACCCGCAACTTGTATAAAGAGGTGCGACAACTGCCCGTGGAGCAGTACGACCTGGTGATCAACGACTTTGAACCCGTATCGGCCTGGGCCTGTCACCTCAAGCGCGTGCCTTGCGTGAGCCTGAGTCACCAGAGCGCGATTCTGTCACCGCACGCACCCCAACCCGAGCAGAAAGACAAGGTAGGGCGGACCATTTTGCGGCACTATGCGCCCTCGCAGCGGCAGTACGGCTTTCACTTCGCTTGCTTTGACGAGCACATCTTTACCCCGGTGGTTCGCCAACAGGTTCGGCAAACGGAGGTGCACCACCGGGGGCACTACACGGTGTACTTACCAGCCTTCAGCGACGAGAAGATCATTAAGCGCCTGATCAAGATTGATGGAATTGAGTGGCAGGTGTTCTCAAAGCACACCCGCAAGACTTACCGCGAAAAGAACGTATCCATTCAGCCCATTGAGAACGAGCGGTTCATCAAGAGCTTGGCCGAAGGGGAAGGCATTTTGTGCGGAGCTGGTTTCGAGACCCCGGCCGAAGCCCTGTATCTGAACAAGAAGCTGATGGTGATCCCGATGAAGAACCAGTATGAGCAGCACTGCAACGCGGCGGCCCTCAAGACGCTGGGCATTCCGATTCTGAAAAATTTTAAGAAGAAACGCCTTCCCGAGATCGAAGCCTGGGTGCAGCGCGGCCGTCCCCTGGAAATCAACTACCCGGATATTACCGAAGAGGTGGTGGAAGAAGTGCTGGCTCAGCACGAACGGGACCGGCAGGAAACCGTCCCGCAGCATTTGCAGACGTTATAGCGGCTGGGCATTGGACAGTGTGACGGGGACAAGCGATCGTTCCGAACGAGAACGATAGGTAAAGTTTGATAATCGGGAGCATTCCCTATATTGCCTCCTCAACCACTACGAAAGTCTATGCTTACCTTCTACTTTAGTCTCATTACAGCTTTATTTTTTACGGCCTGCCAATCGTCCACCGACCAACGTTCTGCCACCGAACCCGCTTCCGTTATGCCCGTCTCCTCTGCTCCTGCTGAATCGTTTGTACAGCACGTGGTTGCTTTTAAGTTCAAGGAAGGCACTTCGGCCGAGGCCATCCAACAGCACATGAGCGATTTTGCCGGACTGCAGGATAAGATTCCGGAGCTGCGCTCTTACGAGGCGGGCAAAACCTTCAAAGTGGCCTACGAATCTACCGCCGACTACGATGTGATGCACTACACCATCTTTGCCAACGAAGCGGATATGGAAGTATACTTTAACCACCCCGATCATCAGAAGTTTATGGCCAACAACAAAGATAGTTGGGCCAATGTGTTCGTGAGCAACTCGCGGGTAGAATAAAAGCTTCAATGGACATCATTCCGCGCAACCCCGCTAAACAGTGGATCGGCATCGCTCTGTACATGCTCATTGCTCTTGTCTTTTCTTATTTCTTTCGCGTCGATCCGCCCGCGTGGTACGAAAACGCTGTTTTTCCGGCCTGGGCGGCGCCGTTCAAGCGCTTGTTGGGCGCTTTCGGTATTTTTCTGGGTGCGGTGGTGGCGCAGCGTTGGTTAGGCACCTCGCGGCGGATCACCACAACCGGCACCGCGCCCCGCCGCAGTTGGCTGATGATTCTTTTCCCTATTGCCCTATTCACTGCTTGGGGAGTTTCGAACGACGGTGGTTTGGAGCCGCATTTTTTCGGGCTGCTAATCGGATTGCAAGCGGCCCTGTGGGTCTTTTTAGAGGAATACGGTTGGCGTGGTTACCTTCAGAATGAATTGGGGCACCTGCGCCCGCTGCGTCGCTACCTGATTATCGGTGCGCTGTGGTACGTCTGGCACTTGTGGTTCCTGGACTATCCCTGGATAGATGCCCCTCTTATTGCTCTGATCAGTCTGGTGATTAACTTCGGTATCTTATTCGGGTCGAGTTGGGGACTGGGAGTGATCGCCGAGCGTACCCGTTCAATTCTGGCTGCGGCCTGCTTTCATATGTTAGGAAGCTTCGTTCAGTTTAACCCAATCATCACTGAAAACGTTGCGGAGCGTACGCGATGGATTATCTTCACGCTTTGTCTGGTGGTTTGGGTAGTTATTGTTGTTGGGTGGATGCGCGTGGAGAACAAAAAAGCCACGGATTCTGCATTACATTGAAGAGAAGTGATCATCTTTTATCACGTACGTATTGGCAAGGTAATCGTGCAAGCCGCGTTTTTTCTTGTTAAACGCAACGAGCAAAATGCCAAGTACGCTAATGAACGATAGCAATTTTCCAACGTACCGTAAACTGGCCTTCCCAAAAGACACTCTTTCCAGGTTTTTATCTACTACCTTCAATTTTAATACTTTCTTGCCGATAGAAGCTTGCCAAGCAGAGCTGTGAAAAGACGCAAAATAGAGCCACCAAAACGACAGATTTACCACTGACTCTATGGCGTTGAGTTGAGTATCAGTTGGTAACTACTTAGGTCAATCTGAGGAAAGACTGGTTCTTCTGAGCGGCGATCAATTGATCAAAGACCACCCGTCCCTGCTTTTTGACCGTAGAGCAGAATCCTTTGATTCGTGCATAAGGGCGCGCCCCGGTAAGCGTACGAAAGCAGCCACTCACCTTAAGTTTAGTCTTCCAGGGACGCAAGTCCCTTTCGCCCAGGTTATTGGCGGCCGCCGCGCGGTGAAGGGAACTTCACGATGTCGGGCAAAGGCTAGCACGGCTTGGCGGCAGGTTTCAAAGCGATCACGTAAGTTTCGGCCCTTACTCTTTTTAGCTCTTCCACGCTTGCCCTGCTCGGGGGGCGGTTCCTCATGGTCGGCTAAGGCCAGTATGGCGGTGTAGCGTTCATCTAGTCTTACCAGTTCGGCCGCCCAGGCGGTGCCCCGACCATAGTCGCTGGCTCGGTAGTAGTCCATCAATAACTCGTGCATTTGGGCTGGCCAAGTGAGTGCTTCTGGCAGCTCCATCAGGGCGGTCAACTCACGCAGCAAATGCGCATTGCATAGCCCGTGACGCAGCCCCGGGGTTTGCATGCTTAGATAAGAGTTCAGGCAGTCATGTATGAGCCGACCGGCATAGCCCGCCAGATGACTCTCTTGGCCGTTAATCACTGAGCCACCACGCCGCTTGCTTACTACGTAGAGAGTATGAGAAGGGCTGCCAAAGCTGTGAATCCAGTGCGTTTGCCCCGCCACACGGCCCGCCGTTTCGTCGGCGTGGGCTACCGGGCTAGCCAGTAGGGCTTGGTGAATGAGTTGTTCTTCTAAGGCTAGTTGCTCATGCATACGCTCAACGGCACTATGCACCGTACTCTCGTTAATGGCGTAGCCGGTCAGCCCGGCAAACAGTTCCTGCACGCGTGCCAGGGGCAGGCTCTGCTCTACATTCAGTAGTACGGCCAGCGCTCTGACCCGCTCCCCATACTGTAACGGGGCGTCTACCCCATCGGGAAAGCACCCTCGGTGCAGACGCTTACACCTCGGGCAAGTCTTTTGTTCCACCCGGTGCTCGGTGACTTCTAATACGGTGGGGGGCAGGTCAAAGACTTGCCGAGCATCCCCGTGCGCTTCATCGCAGAGCACACGCAGCTCACAACCGCAAGGGCAGCGTTGAGTAGTCAGGGGATGTACAACTAAATGATCAGGCTGGGCTACAGCCTGTAGCGTACGGCCTGGATGCCCGGCCTGTCCACCACTTTTGCGCTGCCCGCGCTTACGCGGTATAGCCGGTTGTTTACCTAGTCCATCAGAGCTGGGGGGCTGGTCCGAGTTACGGCTGTTTTTGCCCAATCGTTGCTGTAGATCGGCGATCTGGGACAAAGCGGCGGTGAGCAACTCCTGGAGCCGCGCCACTTCGCTCTGTAAAACCGTTATTTGCTCATCTTTACTCATCAGTGATCAAATAATACAACTTACCCGGCACTTAACAAAATTGCCCTAAGTAGTTACAAATAAGCTGAATTAGCTTGATGAAGCTAATATGAGTGAAACACTTATAGCTGCTCAAAACAGTATTCGCAACTCTATACTACTTTGATGGTACGCAGCCGTACACCGTATATTTGATCATTGACTGATCTATCTTCTGATACAATCAAAAAAGCCTCACTGCTAACGTAGTGAGGCTTTTTTTACGCTTTAACTCGTGGTTACTGCTTCTGCAGCACAACAGGGTGGGCATTTCCTGCATAAGCATCGAAATCTACTGTAAGATTGATAGCCCCCACGCATGAGAATACGAACCCAGATACTGAGCCGTAGTTATCAGTATCAAAGGCCCCAGCAGCAGCACTAAATGCAGTTCCATCGCCACCCAAAGAAGCGACACCGTTTTCTGGGTTTACATCCACTATAAGGTCGGTGGATCCGACTGTAGGGTAAGCACCACCCACTATGGTAATCTGGTTTTCGCCAGGACCGGCTACTACTTCTCTCACTAGGTTCATCTCACCGAAGAATTCTCCAAAACCTAGGCTAGTCACATCATAGGTTCCTACTGCCTCAGCCGCATTAAATGGGCAGAATATAAACGCTAAATGACGCAGGCCCTGCATTATACCTTCACCACGGGCATCCCCGTTCAAATCGGTATAAACACCCACTCTGCCGTTGTTATCGGTAATAGTCCCCAGAAAAGTAAACTGATCTCCAGGTGAGAATGCTGAAGTTGGTACGCCAAAGGCTGAAGCAATTTGCTCAAAGGTCACCGTCACTTCCTCAGGAAAATTGTTAACCACGAGTAGGTCAACGGTATCCTCCTGTGATGAACTAGCCACTTGTAAATTATACGAAGCTATATTGCTACCAGGTGCCATCAGCATAAACGAATAGGTATCCGAAGGATTAGTAAAATCAATCAGATCGTCAGTTTGCAGATCAATAGATACAAAAGGCGCCAAGTTAGCCGGATTATCATGGATATCAAACGGTCCCTCAGGATCACATGAGAATGTTATGGCCGCTACTACTCCTAATAGCGCAAGCCTGTTTAGTATTTTCATCTTTAAAGTTTTTGTGTAAAAAGATAAGTAAAGCCAATACTTATTAAACAAGTTACCTACCGTACGAAACCGTCGGGATTGGTGTCCCAAAACACGGGTACCGGATCATTAGCAGGCTTTTGAGTAATTGACTGATTGAAGTCTGCTGCTCGGGCTGGGTACTGAAAGGTACGCACAAAGGTTCCTGGGGTAGCCAGTAAAGCGGGCTGTATATCCGATGGTTGTCCCGTGCGTCGGTAAGTGTTGTTAGCCTCTATACCGTTACCCCATAGCGCAACGAAGTACTGTCGAACGATTACATTTAGTTTTCCAGTTTCATTAGCAGCATCGTAATCAGCTAGCACATCGGTAATATATGCTTCAATTTCCTCATTATTAGGAACAAATTCTTCATCTGCTATAGACGCCCCAAAAGCAGTTACCGTAGCGATAGACTTTCGTATTCCGCTCTCTAATGATGCACGAGCGTCGCCGACACCGAGCGTTAAACCAGCTTCTGCCAACATAAAGTTGACGAAAGACGACATCATAATGGGTGAAATACCTGCTCCAGCTAACCCGGTGTTAATATCGCTGAATACTACTGCCGCTGAGTTGTCATCGAAGGGGCCACCCACCGGGTAGGGACCAAACACCGTACGAAGTGCACCATCCGGAGGAATACCATCAGGATCTAAATGATCACGACCCCAGTAGCCAGAAGTACCAAGAATACAAAACACGTCTTCTGGAGCGTAGTGGCTTGGCCTATCTTCGTTAACGCACTCCTTAGTTTGTGTGTTGGCTTCGTCGTAGTTGAGTTCTTGTTGATAAAAGTAGTACCGAATACGCGGGTCAGCCGTTGCTTGTCCATTTAGTAGCAGATTCATATACCAATTTCCAATGTATATAGTAGGCGAGGAACCCGTACCGAAGGTTTCATCATAGAGCGGATGGCGACTGTTGGGATTAGCCACCGTCTGCGACCAACGAAATACAAAGTTTTGCGAAGCATCGGTAATCAGATTACCCCTATCTACCAGCGCTTGAATTTTACTACCTGCTGAGCTATCTACCAAACGAGTTTGAATGTAAAGCTTCAGTTTCAGTGTATTAGCCACGCGCACCCAATTCTCCTCATTGCCATCGTAAAATAAATCATTTGTCGGTAATGCGGTTTCTTCTAGAGCAAGATTAGCAATAGCTTGGTCAAGTAGTGCCTCAGCAGAAGCATAGATACTTGCCCCGCCCTCAGGAGCCGGGTTGAAGTTTTCACTTCCTTGTACAGCTTCGGTATAAGGCACATCGCCGAACATGTCCACCAATGTCATCATCACGTAAGCTTCCGTAATCTGCGCAATAGCAATATGGGTATGTAAACCAGCCTCTTCTGCCAGTGGAGTCATCGTGCGGATATCAGCCAGGATATCCTCATAAGCGTCTTCCCAAACTTCGTTGAAGCTTCCTGGGTCATTCGCGTTTAGATAGCTAGGCCCGCCAATCGCGGTCGTCATCCGTACCATTTCCATATTAAGCTCGTTAACCCCATCAAAATTATCAGAGGTGCTCGAACTCATAAAACTCCCCCAAACTGATCTGAATATTATTGATAAACAGATCTATATCCGCTTGTTCAGGATTAAGCGCATTTGGGTCTTCTAAAATTTCTAATTCAAACGTTTCGTCGCACGATAGCAGCACTGCTACTAGCAACAGAGGCAAACACCCCTTTATAATTGTAAGTAATCGCATCGGTATAATATTAAATGTGTTAGTGGAAGTATAACATCAAGACAATACGTAGTATAGAATACTACGTATCTCACCGAGTTACCTAATTAGAACGTAACCCTAACTGAGCCACCAAATCGGCGGCTGCTAGGGGCACTGATGAAATCGATGCCTAGCGCGTTGCCTACCCCGGTACTAAGTGTGTTTGTATCGAAGTTCACATCCTTTGGAAAGCCGTAAGAGCGGTACCATAGGTTAAAGCCTGACACTGCAAAGGATACTCGTCCAAAAGGAGTATTTTCTAAAATAGAGGCTGGTAATGCATACTCTAAGGAAATATCATTGAGACGAAGTGTAGTACCATCAAACATACGGAACTCGTTGGGCCCGAAGCCGTAATTATCAAAGCCGATATCCGTCGCCGTAATCATTGTTGTATTGTCTACATACATACCATCTTCGCCATCAACTTCTACTACTCCAGGAAGAATATACAACGCTTCTCGATTAATTGGATTGTCAGCATCAACTACCCCTCGTCCAATGAGTGATGGTGCAGTGAGCGAGTATATGTCACCCCCGTAGCGGAACTGCCAGTTCATAGAGAAGGTCAATCCTTTAAAACTGACTGTGGTACCCAAGGCAGCGGTCCATTTTGGCACTGGATCTCCTAAGTCTCTAAGTTCGGTATCCTCTACATAGTTTCCATCACCATCTACCACTAACTCGCCCGCCCGAGAATTACCTTCGGGGACGCGCTGAACGGTAGTTCCCTGAATAACACCATAAGGTTTTCCCTCAATAGCGTAATTTGAACCCTCACCAATCACCCCTTGCGAAAGCAAGATACGGTCGGTGTTATCATTTAGATCGGTTACATCATTACGAATAGCAGCAAAGTTTCCGTTTAACTGCCACACAAACCCATTATTAAGATCCAAAACGTCAATCGTACCTTCTAGCTCTAAACCACGCACGCGTAATTCTCCCACATTCACCTCTGTGGTACTAAATCCAGTAGAAAAGTCTAATGATTGATCGGTAATTAGATCAGTCGTTCTTTTCTCGAAAAGACTAGCATTCACAGAAATCCGCCCAAATAGACGGGTATCTATACCTACTTCAATCTCATTCACCCGCTCGGGCAGTAGATTAGGGTTTCCTAAGCGGCTACTTACTTCATTAGCACTTACGATAGTACCACCAGGAGTAGCAAACGCACGGCTACCAAGTGCCAGCGTATTACGCGTACGGTAAGCCGTAGGGAAACCCGCCGACGAACCATAGCCTACCCTTAGTTTCAAATAATTTAGTACTGGACTTTGGCTAAGCCCGGAAAAGGCCGAAGTGGGAACAAACGCGGCGCTAACTCCTGGGTAGAAAATTGTGTTATTACCTGGCTCCAAAGTAGACGTCCAATCATTGCGTCCTGAAAGGTTTAGAAAAAGAAAGTCCCCGTAATCCAAGGCAATGTCTGCATATAATCCTAACCGATTTTCTACCTGTAAATAAGGAATATCACTACCGTTGAAGCTATTGGCTTGTGCACTTGAAACAAAGTTGTAATGTCGCTGTATTCCAAAGGTCAACTGCTCGATACTCTCAATACCATCGCGCTCAAACTCATCGCGGCGAGCGTTTCCTCCTAATGTAACACGAAGCCCAGTGTTTTCGCTCAATTGCCGTTCCGCATTAATAAGAAGGGTATGGTCAATGATACGATTACTTATAGTAGATGAGCGGTAGATCCCCAACGGATTGCCATCTACCCCACCTCGGTTCTGACCGTATGTTCTAAAGTCGGAATAATCGTCAACTCCCAGTCGATAGGTAGCGCTTAGCCAGTCAGTGAACTTAAAACTTGCGCCTAGCTTTCCAAAGTAACGCGACAGATTAGATGTTGTCTTGGAGTTTTGTACCGTCCAACGTGGATTTTGAATGTCATTTCCCGAACGGTAGTACAGGCTTCGTCCGTCCGCCGATTCAAACGGCAATCCAAACAAATCAACACTACGCGGCGTATACAGCAGATCACCGAAGGCTGACGCACCATCAAAGCCCGTGCCGCTACCAAAGCTTGGAGCAATGGGGGGCGACTCAGTTTCAGTGCGTACATACATTACTGATCCATCAATGGTAAATCGGTTCGTGAGAGCCATCCGTCCGCCAAAACCGAAGTTATCGCGCTGTAGGCTATTACCGGGCGTAGTTCCAGTCTCGTCCACGTGGCTGTAGCTCATGTTATAAGTGGTTTTCTCACCACCGCCCCGGGCACTTACTGACGTATTAGAGACAATGCCAGTGCGAAAAAACTCCTCTACACTATTAGAGGGAGCATAAGGATAATCTCGATCTAGTTCATCATCCAGACCAGCTACCAAGGTAGGGTCACCAATGTAGTTAAGAGGACTCTGCAGGATAGTAGTACCATTCTCGTCAACGCGTTTAAACTGCTGGACTCCACTCAGGTCAGCGTCAAACCTAGGCCCCCAGTTACTAAAGAAGTATCCAAAACCCTGGTGAAACCCACCACCGTAGTTATCCTGATAGTTAGGAAGAATAGCCTGGGTGGCAAATACCGATTGGTTTACCGAAATCTCCAGTTTTTTATTTACTTGCCCTCCAGAACCAGTTTTGGTATTGATGAGAATTACTCCGTTTCGTCCACGATCACCGTATAATACCGTAGCACTTAGCCCCTTCAGTACGTTAACCGACTCGATATTATTGGGATCAATGTCTAGGAAACGACTCAACTCATTGTAGTTATCTAGAAAATTTCGATCACCACCAGGGGCTTGTCCATCACCTACGGTTCCCCCGTTGAAAGGAACCCCATCTACAATAAACAGTGGTTGATTAGATCCTGAAATAGTAGTGTACCCACGGATAATGATGTTGGTGCCTGACCCAGCCAGTCCACTAGAGTTGGTAACGTTCACCCCGGCGGCCTTTCCGTTTAGCAAGCGCCCTACATCAGGCTCACTTTGTTGTGCCAAAGCGTTGCCCTCTACTTGGGAGATACCATAACCCAACGATCGTTTTTCGCGCTCGATACCTTGAGCAGTTACAACTACTTCTGATAACTGACCTACATCCTCTGACATACCAATATCAACAGTACTACGACCGTTTATGGCGATATCCTGGGCAGCATACCCGATAAACGAAAACTGCAGTGTCTCTGCATCTTCCGGTACCTGCAAACGGTACTGACCGTCGATATTAGTTACGGTACCCACCGTGGTGCCCTTTACGATTACGTTGACCCCGGGCAGGGCCTCGCTACTTTCATCGGAAGTAACGGTTCCGGAGACCGTGCGTTCTTGGGCCTGGGCGGCGAACGCAAAACCAGCAGTGAGCAACAGGCTCATTAGGCCCCGCGCCAGGCGTTGGGTAAAGATGATTCTCATACGTTGTGTAGTTTGTAAAGTGATAAAACTCATGAGTCCCCACCGACATGGCCGGGAGCAGCTGTGAACAGATAAAAAGCAAGCGTCCGTTATAAAAAAGCGACCTGTTGGTAGTTAAGCAAAATATCAATAGATTGTTCTGCCCTGTTGTAATTTTACTTAGCTAACAAAATGAAATAACGGATTAAACCGTTTATTCTAAAAAGCTATGCAAACGACTCGTCCCATTGAAGATAAAAAGTGGCCTTAACAACAACGCATGGTTGGTGATGAAGGCAAGCCTTACAATGAATGGCGAAAGTAACCCCATTTCACTTTATAATCAACTTATGCCACCAATTTTGTCAACTTCTACTAATTACGGTCTTTCATGCTAGTCACCTTTCGCTACCAGCATTCTGGCTCAATTGATAAATTTAAGCCGGTTTAAGTATTATTTTAGCAATTAGCTAGGTAAGTAGTAGGCATACCTACTACCGTGACAAGGTACTTCGTAGCCTGTATATCTCCTAATATTTTTATCGAGACAAGTGTCTGCTTGGTGACATCCCCCCCCTTGCCGACGGGTCAAATACGCAAAACTGATTGAATGTATGGGTGCCTGCTCTAGTCTCAACGATTTGTCTCCCAGTAAAAGCTCTAATAAAGAAGAACCGCCGGTAGCTATTGGACAAACGAAGTGGGTGAATTAGATGATGCCCCGCCGGGTGGCAGGGCATGATTCACCTAAATTGGTAGAATAAAACAGCCTCTTAGCTCAGGTAGTAAATATGGTAAAAGGTAGTAGCTATTTATGGTAGCGAGAACTGTTGTGCTTTTGTTATGAGCAAATGTAACTCATCTGTCAAACGCCTCCTACCAATCTCTTCTACGATGTGCCCACCAAAGTAACATCCCTATTTTATAACTATACTAGTTATTAATATAATATATTATGCTTTATTGCGCTATAATCTTTAGAAAAGGGGCTTTACCCTTACTATTGAGCGTACTTCGCCCATGGAGGTAACATCTGATAGGTAAAAAAAATAGTCATGCAGTTTCTCCAGGAGATCATTGGACTGTCTTATTTTCATTTTTATCCCGAGGTAGAGCAGTTTTCTCCCCCGGCGTGAAGAACGAACGCCTCTACCGGGCCATCCGCGATGGTGAGGTCACCACCGATGATGAGGCCCGCGAGCTGATCTACGGCGACCGCTCGGCCACCAAGAAATATACCATGCTTAAGCAGCGGTTAAAAATCCAGGTCATCGACCGCTATTATGAGCTGCTTTCGCAAACCGATGGTGAGGAAATGCTGCCGGTGCTGAAACACCGACTGGATTATCTGAAGAACCTCACCATCGTGCACACCCTGATCCGCCGGGGGCGCTACGCGCTGGCGCAGCAACTACTGAACCACCACCAACGGGCGGCCGAGGCCCAGTTCGATCTGCAAGCGGTGCAGGAAGGACTACAGTTACAGCATGAACTGGCCAGCTACCGGGGAAAGCAAGCCGCGTGCGAAAGCTACTATGCCCAACTACAGCAGGTGAGCCGACATACGGAAGCGTTGCGACAGGCGCGTAGCTACTACCACGCGCTGCGCTTGGAGCACCGGCGTCGGCTAGCCCCTTCGGAATTAGTAGCCAGCAAGGCCCGGGACTTTGCCAATGAGGTGCGGCAGTGGCAACGGCAAACCCCTCACCCGGCAGTAGGCTTCTACGGTCGACATCTTAAACTACTGGTGCACTTCCACCGGGGTGATTGGATACGCTTCCGGCGTACGGTGTTTTTCCAGCAGCAACATCTCAGCCGCCACGCTGCTTTGCCGGGCCTGGACCCGGTGGCCAACGCCGACCGCCTGGCCATGCAGTACTGGAGCACTCCGCACCTGAGCAGCCAGTCGGGAGTGGTGCAGCAAACCATCACCGGCTCCCGCGACGAGTCGCTACCGGCAGTGGCCTGGTTGGTGCTGCGCGAAGTGGAGTGTGTGCACTGGCTCCGCGTAGGCGACTACCGGCGGGCCGGACAGGTGTGCCAGCAACTCACCGGACAAGAAGATACGCTGATTGCTTCGCCCTACGACCGGGCGCGTTGGGAGCTCTACCGCACCTACGCTACCTACCTGCTGCGCAACACTTCGGCGGCGCAGGATAAGCACCTGGCGGAAGATACGGTGTCTCGTTCGCTCTCAGCGCTAGAGACCAGTTTGCAACCCTTGCTCACCGACGCGGGCTACGGGTGGCAGTGGTTCATCCTGAAGATGCTACTCTGGCTAGAGCGTCCGTTTGCGGAGCCCGCTCACTTTTTGGCCCAGATAGACGCCTACGCCCACCGCCACCTGGCGGACCAAACCGCGCGAGGCATCTACTTTTACCGGCAGTTGCGTACCCGGGTGGCGCAGCGAAACAGCCGCCGCGAAACAGTATCCACCCCTCGCGACAGCGGTTGCCCCCCCCCTTCGGAGCGCGATGTTTTGCAAGAAATTGTGCCTTATGAGCGGCTCGGAGCGGCCATGATCGCCAACTCCTAAGGTTTGGGTGGGAGCAAGGATGGGTCCGGCAGGTCAATCAGGCTGGAAGCAATATCGAATGATGAACAGGGAACGCCGAATAATGAAGTGATGAGGACGATCAATACGCGGTGAGTAATGCTTTCAATGCTACCCAAGAAGATATACTTCAAATCTGCAACATTCCGGAGGAGATCAAGTAGCGCACGGCCGTGCTGGCGATGTAAGAAATATTGCTTTAATCAATGCCCCTGGAAGGGGGGTAAGTTGGGCCTCGCGGGGCCCTCCTTTGCCCTCGCGCGGCCCAAGTTAGGGGTCGTTTGAACCTCTTTAGACGGCAGAAGGCCCGGATTGGGGGTTGTTTGGATGTTTTGAAGGTCTCAAACGAACGCGTTGCAAACGCGCCCGAGAGAAGGGGGTAAGCATTGGGCGTGCGGTTGATCACGCTTTGTCAATTCTTGACTTGAATGGTGATCGGCTCTACGACCTCAGTGGCATTACCCGCCAAGTCAGTGGGCAGGTTGCTCACTGTCACGGTAGCCAGTTCGGTGGTTCCCCCCTCGGGCTGGAAGGCGTACGTCCAGGTTTGTCCGTCGGTGGTGGTCATCTCGGCATCCGTTACGTAGGCTTGTGAGGCTCCGACCACCGATATCGTGATGGCGCTTTCGGTGCGCAAGGGCTCGGTAAACGTTACCGACAAAGTGCTGGTGGTGGTGCTGTCTACCGGGGTGAGCGTAGCGGTGAGCTTTCCGGTGGCCGAAGTGTTGTCGGTGCGGTACGCATCAAAGGTAACGACGGTGTCCATGGCTAAGGCTCCGAATCCGACGGTTGTCACAGCATTGTCTACGTTGATTTTATCCACTCCATCGCCAGTGCCGGCTGTGTAGGTCACCTGGAAGGTCCGATCATCTACGCGGGTAACGGCACTCACGGCCTCTCCGGCGCTGGTGCCACTGGCTGGAACTACAGCTACTCGAGGGGCGGTTTCAATCGGCTGGTCAAAATTAATTAGCACGTTAGAAGTTGTTCCGGCCGTCAAGATGGTATCACTCGGCAAGGTGACGGTGGCCACCGGAGCAGCGCTCACTACGGTTACGGTGGTGGTGCCACTAATCCCCCGGGCGGCCACGGTGATGTCGCCACTGCCCGCCGCCGTGAAAGCCACCGTGATCGTGGAAGTGCCCGCGCCCTCCACAATAGTAGCTCCGATTGCGGGTACTGTCCAGGCATAGGTTTCACCTTCGTACTTGCTGGTAGAAAAAATAGTGGTATCGCCAGGGGCCACCTCATCCGGTCCGTTAATGGTGAATTCGGTAAGCACAAAGTCCGTTACTTCGTCATCATCACATGCTACCGTTGATAGCAAAACCCCCACGGCAAGAATGCTGATTAATGGCTTAAATGACAGATAGGTTTTCATAGTTGTTTCTTTTTTATTAGTAGTTTACAAATATAACGAAGCTCTCCGGCTTTTTTAGTCGATAGGTTTTTTTAAATATTTACCTAACTTAACTCAATTTTGATTTGCTACAGTTCTTAACTTAATTGATACTTTTAAACCTGACAAAAACAAACGCATGATAGATAAGCTACTCTTTCTAATCCTTATGACACTGACTTATCTGCCTGTCTTTGCGCAGCAGAACGATGGTACCGGACAATCTAACTCACATATCTACGGCGATGGCTTCAATGCCCGAGTGCGGGAGATACCCTACACGCCGGGTGAAACGCGCGGCTCTTACTATTTATTTGAAAACTGGTCGCCGGGAACCATCACCATGCGCAATGGTGAAGAGGTTCGCGATATTTTCCTGAAATATAATTTTGATAAAGAGCTGTTGGATATAAAAACCGATTCGGCTTACTACGCATTGTCTGCTGCTGACACCAAGCGATTCACCATTTATGATGACGAGCAAAAGGCTTTCCGACATTTTGTGGCGGCCATTGATTATAAAATAGAAGGAACACCTCTGGCAGGAGCATTAGAAGTACTCTACGAAGACCGCATCTCTCTGATGAGCCGAACGGATCCGAAATTGATTGAGGCCAATTACAAAGGAGCCCTGAGTGGCGGGGCCAAGAGTGATAAGATTGTAAAAGAGAAAGAGTATCTACTGGCTGATCAAGGGCAGATAGTAATATTGCCGACCAAGAAGAAAGAGGCTATCCAAGTACTAAAGGCCTACGATACCTCCGTAGATAGATTCATAAAGAAGAACCGAATTAAGACAAAACACCAGGAGGATCTAATCCGAGTTGTTGAGCATCTCAACCAGCAAAAAAGGTAGCTCGTTTCGGAGCTACCTTTCATTATTAATATTACAGAATATAACGATCAGTTGACATCCCACCATAAACGGGTATCCAATTCATCAGGACCCTGAGCGGCAACGGCAGCGTCGTAGCTCACTTCGTTAGCCGACTGTTCGTCTAAAGGATAGATTAACCGAAGGGGTATTCCATTACCTTCCAGCGGTCCGTCGGCCGGGGCTTGAAGGATACCGAAGTCCAGACGACGATATTCTGACCAAGCCTCTATCCCCTGCATGTACAGAGATAACCACTTCTGCTCACCAATCACGTTTCTCCAGGCTTCGCCTGCGGCGATCTGAGCGTCATACGCTACCGTCGGTTGGGCTAGATAAGCTTCAATACCTGCGGCATCTACACTACCGTCGTTCCAGTAGTTCATAGAAGCCGTTACTCCTTGGTTGTAATACTCAGCGGCTGAACCGCCGATGAAACCACGCTCTACGGCCTCGGCCAGCAGGAACGCTACTTCGGCATACTGCATGTAGACACCCGGAGCATCGGCGGCTACCACGCGCGACGAACGCTGAGATACTGCATCGTCTTGCGTAGCGGCTGCTTTAATTTCATCCAGACCGTATACTTCGCCTACGTACTCAGGTGTACCAGCGGCCACACTGTTAGCGGTTGGTTGCGCATAAAACCCTAAGCGAGGATCGTTCAGCTCTTGCAGTTTCTGAACCAGCACGTTGCTCACCGCAAAGTCGTTCCGAGTCTTGAAATCCTCGTTCAGCGGGTTGTTGTTAGGTGCACTGGGAAGATAGGGGAACAAAGCACTGTCGTCATTGCTTTCCATCACTCCAGCGGCAACGGCTTCGGCTACTGCGGCCGCGGCGGCAGTTGGATCAACATCAGCCATACGCATGGCCACCCGAAGTTTCAGTGAGTTCACAAACTTCTTCCACAAAGCCATGTCACCACCGTAAACGGCATCACCGGCAGGGCCAGCACCGGCCAACTCAATTTGGTTGTTGGCATCAGTGAGTTGGGTTAAGAACGTGCGGTAAATTTCCTCTTGCGAATCATAGGCCGGATTAGGAAATTCATCAATCTGAAGGGCTTGCGAGTAAGGAGCATATCCCCAAGTATCCGTTACAATTTGCATAATCCAAACCTTCAGCGCCCGGGCCACGGCAATCTGGTTGTTGTTGGTGCCGAAGCTACCCGCATTTTGATCAGGAAATTCAGTGTTCAACCGGATGATCTCGTTCAGGTCTTGCATACCTCCTCCGTTGGGGGTGCTTCCGGTCACAGAACCTCTTCCGGCGTAGAAAAAGAGCCAGTAGTTATTGCTGATACTAGAGCGAAACGCGTAACGGCTTTCGTCAGAATACTGATTAGACGACCAGTACTGCGCTAGCTGCATTCCTCGGCGACCATTGGTCCACTCATCCCACGTGTGATCCATCAGCTGCTTCTGGGCTGAGGTGAGCAGCGCACTGGTGGGCACCACCGGCGGTTGATTGGGATCGGTGTTGATCTCCTCGAAGTTATCGGTACAGGCTCCCAACAGCACGACAAGCAGCAAGCAGGTAGCGTATTTTAAATATGTTTTCATCTGAGATTTTGTATAATTAATGTTAAACATCTAACGCAGTTTCTCCGGGAGAGAAGGACTGGCTTCTATTGTATTGAGCACTTTGTACTCGTTGAAATGACGAAGCTGGTCCCTCTCTCTAGAGAATAGGTTTCCCCTAGTGCGTTTTAGAATTTAAGGCTTACATTTACTCCCATTGATCGCTCGGTAGGCAATTGTCCACCCTCAAAACCCTGGATATTGCTAGCGCTTACGGCGCCTTCAGGATCAACGTGAGGAATGTTTCGGAACAAGATTGCCAGGTTACGGCCGACCAGCGAAACGGTAACGTTAGAGAAAGGAGTTCTTTCAATAAACGAACTGGGCAAAGAGTAACCCAATTGCACTTCACGCAATTTCACAAAGGTAGCGTCAAATACGTTCTGCGTGGCCCGTCCGCGGCTATAGTGGTCAGAGCCCCAACGGTTCGCACTCAATGAGGTAGTATTAATGGTACCGTCAGAGATAGGATATCCATCTTCATCCGTGCCTGACTGCACTACTGCATCCAGCACGACACCCTCCTCACGGATATTACCTTCCGCGGTTTCAGCCAAGACTCCACTGTATCGGCCAAACATATGCGAGACAGAATACAGCGACCCTCCCTTTTGCATATCAATCAGCGCACTTAATCGGAACCCTTTGTAGCTGAACGTATTAGAAAGTCCGCCCGTCCAATCTGCTAACACTGATCCAACCACGCCTTGGGTTGGCTCTTCTACGTAACGCCCGTTTGCATCAACAATATACTTTCCGGTACCGGGATCAACCGCGATAGTAGGGCCAGTGATGGCACCGTACTGCTCTCCTTCTTTGGCTTCAACGTATACTCCGAACAGTGATGCCAAGCGGATCGTCTTCGTGTCTTCAGTAAGCTCAGCCACCCGGTTGATATTGCGGGCCCAGTTGACGTTAACATCCCAGCGGAATGAATTATTAAGTTGAACCGGAGTGGCACTCAACATCAACTCTACTCCTTGGTTGGTTACTTTTCCGGCGTTTACTACGCGGCTCTGGTAACCGGTTGCTCCTGATACATCCACTGCGAAAATCTGATCGCGGGT
The DNA here is from genome assembly GCA_963761785.1 of uncultured Cytophagales bacterium. Classification (GTDB taxonomy): domain Bacteria; phylum Bacteroidota; class Bacteroidia; order Cytophagales; family Cyclobacteriaceae; genus Tunicatimonas. Next base: position 419,968 of record CAVXII010000004.1, on the reverse strand, counting down.
TTCTGAATCATAGTAGGTTGCATCCAGGTTGATGCGATTATTGAAGAATCCTATTTGCGCACCAACTTCCCAGGCGGTAGTGATTTCCGGCTTCAGGTTAGCGTTATTCAGACTGTTAGGAACGGTAGCATTGGCGAAGCTGCCGTAGTTCGCAATCGGAATATACGTAGAGGCCAGACGGTAAGGATCAGTGTCGTTACCTACCTGAGCCCAGCCTACGCGCACTTTACCAAGCGACAACCAGTCAGAATTCATCAGTTCAGAGAACACAAAGCTACCGGTAGCCGAAGGGTAGAAGTAAGAATTATTTCCTTCGGGTAAGGTAGACGACCAATCGTTTCGGGCGGTCACGTCCAAGTACAAGAAGTCACGGTAACCGAAAGAGGCACTTCCGAATACTGAGTTCACGCGCTTTTCTTCAAAGTAGTCATCTACCCGAGGATTACCTCCTGAGTTAGCGATGTTGAAGAAGTTAGGAATATTAAGTCCGTCTTGGGTACGCGCCTCGTTGCGATAGTAGCTGTTTAAGCGAATGTTTCCTCCCACAAATCCGGAAAAGCTGATATCTTCTGAGATGTTGGTGTTCACATTAGCGATCAGGTCGAAGTTAGATTCGTTTACTTCCCGAATTGATTCTTCGTAGAAGGGCTCTTCTACCGAACCAATGGCCGCTCGCTCTTCTCTCCGGTCGGTATACTGATCAGTCATGGCACGGCCCGTTACGGTCAGCCAATCGGTGAATTCGTACGATAGAGACATGTTACCGAAGACTCGGTTACGCGCGTCTTGCTGATAATTTACGTAACGATCCCAGAATGGGTTGTTAAAGTAGTTAGGGGCAGCGTTGTTTTGCCCCTTGCGATTCCAGGTACGTTGGGTACCATCGGGATTAACATAGTTGCGCAGCCGATCGGTATCCAACTGACGCTGGTACCACTGGTTGAACATCTGCATCACATTTCGGTCGCCGTAGCCAGTGGCAGGGCGTCCTTTCACGTCAGAATCGATGTAGTTCGCGGTAACTGCCGCCGTCATCCGGTCGGTCAGATCAACCGAACCGCTGAAGTTCACGGTGTTTCGTTCTAGGCTAGAATTCTCCTGGGTACCCTCCTGGCTTAAATTAGTGTATGATAGACGAAAGGTAGCATTGTCGTTACCCCCGCTAAGCGCGATGTTGTTGTTCCAGGTTTGCCCTAAACGGAAGAAATCTTGTACGTTATTCGAGTTAGGCAACATAGGGCGAGTTTGACCGAAATTTTCGGTATCCCACTCATCGTAGCTGTCCCAGTGACGTGTGACGACCGATCCATCCAACGGTGCTCCCCAACTTCCGTCTAATCCGTGGTTTATGATTGGATTGCCACCAGCATCTAACGCTCTGTCGCCGTTTTCGTCCAGGATCAAAGCGGCACCGTACTTGTTTTGATAATCAGGCAACACGTATACTTGCTGAAATGACAGCCCTGAGTTTACGCTGATGCCTAGTCCCTTGCGAGCACTACCTTTTTTGGTGGTAATCTCAATAACACCATTAGAGCCACGCGATCCGTAGATTGCTGAAGCAGCAGGCCCTTTTAGAACAGTGATAGAGGCAATATCATCAGGATTGAGATCCTGAGCGGCATTTCCGTAGTCATATCCCCCTCCGGCGGCAGCCTGGGTAGTGGAGGTAAAGTTAGAATTGTCAATAGGCGTGCCGTCCACCACGAATAAGGGCTGGTTGTCACCTCGGATGGAATTAGCTCCACGGACCAGCACTCGAGAGGAACCGCCCATGTTGCTTGATCCGGTGATCTGCACTCCAGCCACTTTACCGGCCAGTGAGTTTACTAGGTTGGTTTCACGGGCTTTCACCAAGCCTTCACCGTCGATCTCTTGCACCGCATAGCCTAGTGACGCTTCCTTGCGTTCCATGCCAAGTCCGGTTACCACCACTTCGGATAGCTGCTTAGCATCTTCGGCCATCTCCATATTGATAACTGACTGGCTACCAATTTCCACTTCTCTGGACTCAAGACCAATGAAAGTGAACGTTAGGATACCCCCTTCTTCAGGCACATTGAGGCGATACGTTCCCTCAATATCGGTTACCGTTCCGATTGTGGTGTTCTTAAGTACGACGTTCACGCCGGGTAGAGCCCCGCCGTCTTCATCACTGGTGACCACACCGGAAATGGTGCGCTCTTGGGCGAATGCGCTCAGTGAGCAGAACGCCATCAATAGTCCGCTTGCTACAACGATCCTCAGATCGCGCCAGCTACCGACTTGTACGTAGTTCGTAAAATTTGTTCTCATAAAAGGTGTAAGGTTTAAATTGGTAATAAGTAAGCAAAGTGAAGGTGCCTGACCACGCTGATGAAATTCAAAGAGAGCCAAACCGGGCAAAATACGCTAATTGGGATGGTTGTAAAGTAGCTAGTGAGCAGCAGAAACTGCTGGTCGTATCAAACTAAAGCGATAAAAAAGACGAAACACACAGCTAATTACCAATGTACTATTAAAAGCAATTGTAAATTTATGCGATTAATCATTCAAAACCAACCTTCTGCTTTAAATCTTTGCCTAGGGAAGATCAGAAGCTGAGTTTTGGCCGACTTGCCCTATGTCCTTCGGTGTTCGATGTTACTTAACGAACTTTGTTTGTCCGTTTAGCAACGCACAAGGTCAACTTTTTTTGGGAAGCTGCTTATGAGGCGGCTAAATTAGTCCGGAAATAGCGTAAGAAAAGCCGGGAAAAGTGTGAAAAGCGTTGATGATTTGAAATCTTTGAAACTTCGGCAGCTCACCCTCTTTAATAATCGCCTCCCGGATCAGGCCTCCGTCTAGCAGATGCTGGCGTTGGGTGCCGTGCAACAATGGCTGCGCCGGAGTCACCCACTCTTGTCCGTCGTAAAATACCACGTTGGCATACGACGTATCGGTCACCATTCCATTCTTAATAATTAGCACGTCGTCGCAGTTGCCCCGCTGGGCGAAGAGTTCGTTCAAAAGGCCGCGGTCGGCGTACTTATGGGAGTAGTCTATATCATTGCAGTGCACCCGGCGCAGGGTGCGGACGGGCCGCTGCTGGTAAGGAAGAAACTCAACCCGCTCGATCTCCTGACTATACAGCACCCGGCACTTATACACTCCTCGGCGGACATCATTCGGGATAGTAATCTGACAGGCTAAATCCTGGATAGTTACTTCGCCAAACAGATCGAGTTGCGCCCGTTGCAGACGGTGTTCGTGGTAGGGTAACTGGTGCCAATGGCCATTTTCTAGCTTGATAGATTCCAGAAGATCGTGCATTCCAAGAGTTAAAAGTTACTCATTTTTACCTCATGTTACCGGCACGTACACCTTGTCGTGCAGTTCCTGATACTCGGCCTCCAGCACGCTGCGGGCCGTGATGCCGCCCCCACTGCGGTAAAAATAACGATCACCGGCCCGCTCAATGAACCGAATCATTACTCCACTATCAAGCGTTGCCCCGTCGAAATAGCCCATCACCCCGGTGTAGTAGCCCCGCGGCCCCAGTTCTGCTTCGCGAATGATCTGTAGCGTCTTGGGCTTCGGCGCTCCGCTCACCGACCCGGCGGGCAGTAGATCATCCAGCAAATCACCCAAGTGGCGCTGGTAATCGGATGATAACGTGCCAACGATTTCAGAACTAACCTGCAGCAGGGGAGCGCGGGCGGTGGCGACTTCTTCTACGTAGCGAAAGCGCTCCACCCGTACCCCGGTAGCGTGCCGACTCAGATCGTTGCGCAGCAAATCAACGATGGTGGCGTGCTCGGCCATTTCTTTAGGATCATGCCGAATTTGATGCTCGGCATTGGGCAAGGTGGCGTCGATGGTGCCCTTCATCGGATAAGTGCTTATCTGTCCATTGGCAATACGCACAAAGCTCTCGGGCGAGAACACCACGAACGCGTCGTTCCACCACAGTTTGTAAGGAGCCTGGCTTCGGCAAAACAAATCCAGCAGCGACAAATTGATACGTATCTCGGTAGGAAACGTCAGGTTCACCAGAAATGAATTGCCCCGCTGCAGTTGCTGCTGCACGTAGTTAAACGACCGGCGGTAGAGATCGGCACCCAACCAGCTTCTTTCTAAGGTTAGCTGTTGATCGGACCAATGATTCGGCAGGCCGTTGCTTACCCCCCGAAAGTCGTAGCGCAGTTCGCGGGGGTTCACCTCTGACAAGGGCAGCACCAGCGGTTGCCGCTGCTCAAAGTCAATGACAAACAGAAAGGGGATTCGTGCTTGCCCGAGCGCATTCATCCGCAGCTGCCAGGTCACGGACGACGGTAAGTTTTCTGGATAACGGACACCACCGGTTTGTTCTGCGGACTGTACCCGGTATGGTCTTCCCCCCCGGCCTCCGCGTGGTTAGGAAACCACTTCCACAGAAAGCCTCCGGCAAACCAAGGCTGATTCCAAAACGTGTCGTACAATCCCTGGTAGGCCCGCTGCTGGGCTTCCAGATTGACGACTTTGGTTTCTTCGGACGCTTGCCAGTGCCCTTGGGCGGTGTAGTCGCGGCTTTCGTAACCGTATTCGGTGAACAACACGGGTTTCTGATACTGTTGCTGCACCCGCTGAATGCTGCGCAGCGGTTCGCGCCACCCTTCCGCCAGGGTTTTCAGCGTAGGCGTTTGCCGTTCGCACAGGGGCCAGTAGGCATCGATGCCGATGTAGTCCAGGTCGTCCCAGAAGGTCACCTTTTCAAAGTTGTCCCAGTTGGCCGCGTAGGTGAGTTGGCCTTGGTAATTGGTGCGGGTTTCTTGGATCAGGTTGCGCCAGAAGTCGGGACGCTCCACCACCGCGTGGCGGTATTCGGTGCCGATGCAAAGCATTTCCACGTGCATGGAGTCGGCGATGTGGGTAATGGTGCGCAGGTAGGCCGCGTAGTTCTGTTCCCACTGCTGCCACTTCGCTTCACTGTCCAGCGTGAAGTCGCCCGGCCAGCCTTGTCCGCGCACCCACACGTGGGGCTTGAGCATGACTTTGAGTCCGGCCGCCTGCGCATACTGAATGGTGGTGACCACGCCCGACTTGCGTTCGCCCCACCACTGCCGCGAGGTGTCGTAATTAATGCGGGGGTCATTGCCGCCGTAGCTAAAGGCGTAGGGCACTACGGCCACCCAGCCTGCGCCCAGTTCCTGCACGGGTTGCAGGTCGTCAGGTGCCAGCGGCTGCGAAGGGGCCACCAGGCACACGCCGTTGATGCGGTCGCCTAGGGGAGTTTGCTGCCCCTGGCTGGTGCAGGCTAGGGTGATAGAAATGGCAAGTACGTAGCAAGAATTTTTCACCATTGTTGAGTCCCCCTTTGAAGGGGGTTAGGGGGATGCTTCTCGATCCAGTCCTCAATTATTTCTCTAACGTAGTCAATATTTTTCATAACGTCTTTATCGTCGAAGCGCAGAACAGTATACCCTAATTCTGCCAAATCGTCTGTTCTTTGCTGGTCGCGTTCGGCAGCTCCTTCCCATGAATGGCTGATGCCGTCGGTTTCTATAATTAGCTTTAGCTCTTTACAGAAGAAGTCAGCGATATAGTTGCTAATGGGCCGTTGACGCAAGAAGGGGAATCCCATCATTTGCCGTTTGCGCAACAGTTCACACCAGAGGCGAATTTCCGCTTTGGTGCTTTCGTTACGATGGGTTCGAGCAAAGGTTTTTAGGCTTTTGTTGTAGTGATGATTACTGCTACTGTTCATTTTTCATCCCCCTTGGCCCCCTTTAAAGGGGGAATTAGTATCGTTTCGTTGTCTACACAAGTTGTGAATTAGCAAATTTTTTTGTGAGAACTTTACCAGTTTGATTAGGGTACGGCACCATACTCCTTCACCGTGTCTACGAAGCAGCGCACGTGGTCGGGGTTGATGTCGGGATACACGCCGTGCCCCAGGTTGGCGACGTAGCGGTGCCCCCGGAAGGCCTCCAGCATCTGCCGGGTGTGGCGACGAATGGTCGCATAATCGGCGTAGAGCACCGCCGGATCCAGGTTGCCCTGCAACGCCTTATGCGGAAACAGGCGGCGGGCCTCCGCGATGTTCATATTCCAGTCAAGGCCAATGGTTTGGCAGGACAGTTCGGCCATCTGGGGTAAGCTGGCGTAGGCACCTTTGGCGAATACCGTCACGGGTATCTGCTCGATGCCATCGCACAACTGCCGGATGTAGGGCAACGAGAACGCCTCGAAGTGCGCGGCTGGAAGAATGCCCGCCCAGGAATCAAAGATTTGCACCAAGTCAGCCCCGGCGGCAATCTGCGCTTTCAGATACGCCAACGTGCTGTCGGTGATCATTTGCAGCAGGCGGTGCGACAGCTCGGGTTCGGTGTAGAGCATAGCGCGGGCTCGGGAGAAGGTCTTGCTGCCCTGCCCTTCCACCATATAGGCAAAGATCGTCCAGGGCGCTCCGGCAAAACCAATCACCGGCACGCGTCCGTTGAGTTCCTTTTTCACCAGCTTAATCGCTTCCGGAGTGTAGGCCAGGTCGTCCGAAATGTCAGCCACCCGCAACCGGTCTACGTCAGCGGCGGAGCGGACGGTGCGGGGAAAGTAGGGTCCGCGTTTTTCTACCATTTCGTAGGGCAGGCCCATCGCTTCGGGAATCACCAGAATGTCGGAGAAGATAATGGCGGCGTCGACGCCCAGCAGGTCAACGGGTTGGATAGTGACTTCGGCGGCGCGTTCGGGGGTCTTCACCAGCTCGACGAAGCCGCTGAGCTGGGCGCGCACGGCGCGGTATTCGGGCAGGATACGTCCGGCCTGCCGCATCAGCCACACAGGCGGGCGCCCAGCGTGGATACGCCCGGTAGGTTCATCCAGCGTGGATACGCCGCGGACGGTACGCAGAAGTAAATCGTTTTGTAAAGGCATATCCGGACAACGAGCAGAGCGGTGCAGAGGTTCGGCGGCTAAGAGAAGAAAAAACGTAACATCAGGTAGACCGTAAGTACGTGAGCCAATGAAAGGACAAACACCAACCTAATCAAGTCAATGTGCGTTTGATCTAGCTTTTCTCAAATCCGAACCATATCCTCCTTTGAGTCGTCAATTGTCGGGTAACTATTGTCTTGCGTTCGTTGATCAGTCATATCGATATATCAAGAATTCTCAAAACTTCCATGACCAATTAGAGTATCAATGGATGAATATACGTAAAATAACCACACGGTTCTCACTAACACAACCCCTTATGTCCTACCAAACAATCAATCCGCTTACCGGCCAACTGGTCCGGGAGTTTGAAGAACACGACGGCCAGGCGGTACAAGAAGTGCTTAACCGGGCCGAAGATGCCTACGCAGACTGGAAAGAACTAACTTTTACCGAGCGAGCCACCCGTATGCACGCCGCCGCCCGCCAGTTGCGAAAAAATAAAGACCGCTATGCCCAACTGATGACCGACGAGATGGGCAAACTGAAGCGCGAGGCGGTGGCCGAAGTAGAAAAGTGCGCCCTGACCTGCGACTACTACGCCGAGCACGCCGCTAGCTTCCTGGCCGACGAACCCTTGTCCGTCGAGCAGGGCGAAGCCTACCTGAGCTATGCTCCCATCGGCGCGGTGCTGGCCGTGATGCCCTGGAACTTTCCCTTCTGGCAGGCAATCCGCTTTGCGGCACCTAACCTGATGGCGGGCAACGTAGGCCTGCTTAAGCATGCTCCCAACGTGCCGCTGTGCGCCCTGGCTCTGGAAGAAGTATTCCGGGAAGCGGGATTTCCGGAAGGTGCCTTCCAGAACCTTTTTGTCAGCAACAAGCAAGTGGCTACCGTGCTGGGAGACCGGCGAGTGCGGGCCGCTACGCTTACCGGCAGCGAGCGGGCGGGCAGTGCCGTGGCGCAAAAGGCAGGCGAACAGCTCAAGAAAACGGTATTAGAACTTGGCGGCAGCGATCCCTTTATCGTGCTGTCCGACGCTGACTTGGACCAGGCCGTGACCGCTGCGGTGCAGTCGCGCATGCTGAACTGCGGACAGAGTTGCATTGCTGCCAAACGCTTTATCGTGCTGCGCGACGTGGCCGACGCCTTCACCGACGCGCTGGTGGAGCGCCTGGGTAGCTTGCAGCAGGGCGACCCGAACGACCCCGCCACCGACTACGGCCCGATGGCCCGCGAAGACTTAGCCGAAGGATTGCTTCAACAGGTGAAAGAATCGGTGGCGCAGGGTGCCAGAGTATTGCTCGGTGGTGACCGTCCCGCCCGGGAGGGGGCATTTTTTAATGCCACGGTGCTCACAAACGTTCCGAGTGGCTCACTAGCTTACGCGCAGGAGCTGTTCGGACCGGTAGCCTCGGTGTTTACGGTGGCCGACGAAGATGAGGTGATGCAACTGGCCAACGATTCGCCCTACGGACTGGGTGGTTCGGTGTGGACGCGGGATAGGGAAAAAGGCAAAGCGCTGGCCGAACGGATAGAATCGGGCGCGGTGTACGTGAATAAGATGATGGCCTCGCACCCGGCGGTGCCCTTTGGCGGCGTGAAACAGTCGGGCTACGGACGCGAACTGTCATACTTGGGTATCCGGGAGTTTACGAATCAGAAAACGGTGTGGGTGGGATAGACTCTGTAGGCATACAAACCGCTGCACAACTATACTACTCTTTCCTTTTCAAGAATGAAATAAGCCATTTTTTAAACCAAGCGTTCCTGTCTTCTTGCTGGAGTTCACGAAACAGAATTTCATTGTGAAACCTTGCGCTCTCAATCTCACCTACTGGAATCACGATATCGTAGGGCACTGGTGGTTGGAAATCTAGTTTTTGCAGTGTAACAGCATAGTTGGTGGTGATAGTCAACTCTTTGGTATCTGCCGTGCGATATCCGCTTAACATTGTAAGTATTCTGACCTGCTTCCGATCATTGGTGTTAGTATCTCCCTCAGCTGTGATGTAACCAACATACACCTTCCCTGACTTGAGTGACAAAGCCACCGGAACGTTGTCCAACAACGACTTAATGAAGAGCAGCTCTAATGAGTCATTTCGCTTCTTGGCAGCTCTGTACGCAGTCTTGCCGCTTCCATAGTGGGGAATAAGGTTTAGGAATAGCAAGAAAAGTGAGAGAGGAATACAGGCCAGCGAAGGAATCAGCCAGTCAATGCCGAAGAGGGTCGCCCAATGTTTATCCGGTATCTGTTGTAGAACAAGAGCAGTCAGAACAACACAGCCACAGAAGATAACAAACCCAGCAATAGCGCTGGCAAAAAGTATGTGATAGCTAGACTGCCTTCTGGCCCAATAGCTGAGCGGATTAAAGTTCAGCACGAAAATATACCCTGCCAGAAGAGGTAAAAAAAGAACGTTATAAGGCAATGATCGTGCGTGTGGTAAAAAATACCTTGTCTAGTAAACTTTCTTGCTGGGTACTGGGATTTTAGCAAAAGCGGCAATCTGCTTTTGAACAGACTTGTCCTTTAACAATAGTCTGTAGAGTTTTAAGCGGCAATGCAGCCATAGTTGTATAGCATTTGATACTGTGGCGAATTTTGATAGAATTCGGCAGCTATACCGAACTCGCTAAAAAACCTGTGTAGCAAATGTTCATTGAAGTACTGGATTTTGATGCTGGAGAGGGAGAAAGGCTTTCTTGGTTGTCCTGGCTCAGGCCAAGCGTATACTGCTTTGGCTAGTGATACGGCCGTCAGGCTGGCATTGATGTGGGTATGTATCTTCTGCTCACTACGGGCCTGGCATTCCGTCAGGCCAGTGTGCTGCTTAGCATCCCGATAGAGAAACTCTATCTGGAAACGTAAGCGATAGCATTCTAGCACTTTAGCTCCATCCATAGTCGGATCAGTAGCAAAGAAAGCTTCTGCTCTCAGAGAACCATCTTTTTTGGTTATGTGCACGATGACGCACTTGACTAAACGATCCAATGCTTTCACATAGACTTTGCCTTGATAAGCGATCATATTATTTTCTTGTAGACAGGGGGTAAAGTGCGCCCTATCCAAAGCCAGCCGGTTAACGCGCCCTTGATACTTGCGGGGTCGGCCTCTACGTTTGGGCTTGGGCCCTAGATGAGGATACTGCAAGACCGCATTGCTGGGCAGTTTGCTAATCAGCGTGAAGCCTTGCCCGCTCACTGCATCCACGAACGGTCTGCGCCAGAAGTAACCATCCGCTACTAAAGTAGTAGAAACAGCTTTCAATCGGTTGGCTTGCTCTACCACCAGACCAGCATAATAGTCCAGTAGCGAACCGTAGCGGTCTTGACCGATGGTTTGCTTGGCATACAAATGCATGGCCGTACGACTCTCTATGCCCACGCTGGCAAAACCGCTAATCTCTAGGCCGTACTTAGTCGCATTAGCACACCCTGACCAAAAGTAGCTCGTACCTGGGGTATGCTTACCGCTTTTGGGCAGGTAACTAGGATCGAAAGCAATGATACGTTCCTCAGTGGGCATAGACAAAATCAATTGCTCGTTGAATTGCTCAAAGGCAAAACTTTTCTCATAGCGCGCCCGATAGGTCGCCTCGTTGGAAGAACCATAACGGGATAAGTTCTCAAAATTATGGCGACCACGGATGGTCAGCAGTAGGGGCATCAAATGAATCATAAAGTCTCGTTGCCATTTGCCTATGTCAGGCATTTTGTCCATTATTATACGCGTGAGTGTTTCTACATTCATAGGTGAAAGTCTTTGTTTTGTAGTTTCGCAAAACCAAAACTAGACTTTCGCCTTTTTAATTTATTTCCCCCTTAAAACTCTACAGAGTATTGCTTTAACAACAGTTTTGAAGGCCGACTGAAATTTCCCTCTTTTGATACACTGAAATTCTCTTCTTTTGATACGAGGACTTGCTTACTTTTAAAGCGCCGATTGACTGAAGTTGGCATTGGACTATTGGTTTATCTTGTTCAAGTATACGTACATTAACGCAGAAGTTTGCCAAAAATTAGCAATTGTTGTTCTTACCAGCGTTACTGTCAGTAAAAAAAACCGCTACGAACTATTTTTAGCACCGGGCGTTGGGTAGGGGTACTTTCATCTCTACTATCCCACCATGGCCGTCGTTCCCTACAAAGACCAGCAAGGCACCAAAACCGAGCAGGTAGCGCAGATGTTCAACAACATCAGTAAGCGCTACGATCTGCTCAACCATCTGCTCAGTCTGGGCATCGACATCTACTGGCGCAAGCAGGCCATCAAACTGCTGAAACCTGAAAAGCCGCAACTCATTCTTGACATTGCCACCGGCACGGGCGACTTTGCCCTGGAAGCCCTGGCCCTGAAACCAGAAAAAGTGATCGGGGTGGATATTTCGGAGGGTATGCTGGCCGTGGGCCGCGAGAAAATGAAGCGGCGGGGGCTCACCGACAAAATCGAAATGAAGCTGGGCGACTCGGAGAGATTGCCCTTCGAGGATAATATCTTTGATGCTATCATCGTTGCTTTTGGAGTGAGGAACTTCGAGCATCTGGAACAGGGATTGGCCGACATGCACCGCGTGCTGAAGCCCGGCGGCACCACCGTGGTGCTGGAGTTCTCTAAACCCCAGGGCTTTCCGTTCAAGCAGTTGTATAACTTCTACTTCATCCACGTTTTGCCGCTTATTGGCAAGCTTATTTCCAAAGATCAATCTGCATACACCTACTTGCCTGAATCGGTGCAAGCGTTTCCCGACGGAGATGCATTCTTGCGCGTGATGCGACAGGTGGGGTACACCCAAACGCAATGCAAAACACTCACCTTCGGTATCAGCTCTATCTACTGGGGCAAAAAAGCCTAGTTGTTGTCGTTCTTCTGCTGGGAATAGCGGTCACAGCCGTGGCGCAGGGTCCGCGCAAAGACCGTAAAACGGCCCATCAATCGGACAACCTGCCTAACTATGACAACCGCTGGTTGCACTACGGCTTCTCTATTGGGGTGCACTCGTCGAGCTACCGGGTGCGCTACGCCGATTCTTTCGGTGTAGATGGTTTTGATTCGCTACACTCCGTGATGCCAGGTAACTCATTTGGCTTTTCGCTGGGCCTAATCGCTAACTTTCGACTGGCTGACTATCTCGATCTACGTGTTATGCCCGAGGTGGTGTTTTATGAGCATACCCTGGATTATAACTACGCTAACCGGGGTCGCGCTTCGGTGGATCAACAAAGACTGGAATCGACCTACGTGGAGTTTCCGCTGCTTTTCAAGTATAAATCGGTGCGGCGGGGCAATAACCGCATGTACCTGATCGGCGGAGTGGAATACGGTATTGAAGCCACTGGTAAAAAGAACCGCGATGACGAAGAGGTACGACTGCCGATTACCGGTTCCAACCTATCGTTGCAGTTAGGCTTTGGGCTAGACTGTTACTTTCCGCTGTTTAAGTTTGCTCCTGAAGTGCGGTTCTCACGGGGCCTCACCAGCGTGCTGGGCGACAAGCAAAACCGCTACAGCGACCCGCTTAATCGGGTGGTAACGAACACGGTTACACTCTATTTATTATTTGAGTGAAACAACGCAAGAAAAGCGACCTGCCTACCAAAGTGTGTCCGGTATGCCAGCGGCCCTTCACCTGGCGTAAGAAGTGGGCTGATGATTGGGAGGCGGTGGTGTACTGTAGTGAACGATGCCGCAGAAATAAGCATACCACTTAACCAGTGCTGATCGTCATCCGAACAACTACCACCGCGCTCCGATCCGGACATCCATGATATCCGCCACGTGTCCGTGCACCTTCATCGAGGTGCCCACGCTTAACCAGCGCCCCAGTTGATAGTAGACGGCGTAGCGCTGGAAGAACGGCCTTCGGCGGTAGGCGATCGGTCGGCACACTTCGTAGGCCAGTTGCTGGGTAAATGAGAATCGCCCAAAAACCAGGGCGTGGCCCACGGTGAGCGAGGCTAGAAGCGGATTCTTATCGGCAAGCCCTCGCCGCGCCCTTTCAGGCTGTGCGCCATCGAAGTAAATCTCTCCTCCCCCCAAGATAGCGTTGATATTGCTCACCGCGCGCATCGCCCCGCCTTCCAGACCTAAATACGTGTGCCGGGTGGTGGGATACAAAGCGTCGGCCCTCACCGCCTGACGCGACCCAGCCGAGTGCAGGTAGCGGCGCCAAGGATGCTGCAACAGGCCGGGGTGCCGGGCGTACTCGGGAAAAGTAAGCGCATCAAGGTGCTTTTCTACTCCTAATGACACCGTCGGGAAGTTCATGCCCTTGTTGGGTTCACGCGTCCCGCCGTTGCTGATGTGGTTGTAGGAAGCCGCTATTTGGATAACGAAAGTTTCTTCCACCAAATAATTGAACGAAACGTTAACCAAACCGATAAAACTAAGTGGAGCGCTGAAGAACTGGTTGCGGGGATTGGTGGTGCGATCGAACACGCGGTTCAGGTAGCTGACGCCAATGCCTCCCCGCAACGTGAGGAAGGCACGGGTGTTGAAACCCAGAAATGGTTCACCAAACAGCACCAGGCTGGTTGAACTGCCCAGCTCCCGGGGGTTGCGATAGTTGAAGTAGTAGGCATTCAGGCCCACTTTTGAAAAGCAGTTGCAGGTGGCCCACGCCCGCGCACTCTTCAGCACCCGACCCACTTCCAGGTTCACGCCCCACGGCTTGCTGGCCGACACTTCACGGAGCGCCGGAGTGTGCGGGATGATGAAACCCAGGTGACCTTTCATTCCCCCAAACCAAGCGTTTTCTTGCGCCCTCCCCGGCAACCCGGCCAGGCACAGAAAGCAGAAAACACTACCAACCACGATTGTTCGCATAGGCTTGTGGGGCGTTTTCGGCCGAACGCTACGCTAGCGCGGTTCGGGAGTGTTCAGTCGGCGGTTCTTGATCACGTCGCAGGCCAGGTAGAGCGCTTCGCGCATGGAGGTGGCACTGGCTTGGTTGGTACCGGCGATGTCGTAGGCAGTGCCGTGGTCGGGCGAGGTGCGCACCACCGGCAGCCCGGCCGTGAAGTTCACACCCTCCTCAAAAGCGAGCGTCTTGAAAGGAATCAGTCCCTGATCGTGGTACATGGCTAGCACTCCATCAAATTTCCGGTGCAAAAACATTCCAAAGAACCCGTCAGAGGGATACGACCCAAATACTAGTGTCCCCTTTTTTCTTAATTCGTTGATTACCGGCCGGATGATATCTTCTTCTTCGGAGCCCAGCAATCCGTCTTCTCCGGCGTGGGGATTCAGTCCCAGTACGGCAATCTTCGGCTTCACAATACTGAAGTCTTGTTGCAACGACTGCTCCATCAGCCGAATCTTTTTGCGCAGCTTGTCTCGGGTCAGTTGCACGCTCACCTGTTGCAGGGGAATATGGCCCGTCACCACCCCCACACGTAGGCTTTGGTGCACCAAGAACATCAGACTATCGGCCACCTCGAATGTTTTGGTCAGATATTCAGTATGGCCCGCGTAGGTGAATTCTGAATTCTGAATGTTGTGTTTGTTAATGGGGGCGGTCACCAGCGCGTCGAGTGCTCCGGTTCTCAGCTGTTCGGTAGCGGTTTTCAGCGACAACCAGGCAGCGTTTCCTCCCTCGGGGGTCACTTTGCCGGGCTCCAGAGGCACGGGCTCGTCCCAGCAGTTGATCACGTTCACCTTGCCGTAGGCAATATCGTCGGTGCCCTTCACCGTCATGAAGTTAAAGCGCTCTCGATCGCACTGCTTGCGGTAGAAAGACATCACTTTGGCTGAGGCAAACACCACGGGGGTCATCATGCCAAGCATGCGTTTGTCGTCCAACGCTTTGATGGTTACCTCGGGACCGATGCCGTTCACGTCGCCAACACTGATGCCGACCACTGGCGGCTGGGCCTCTCGGTTTTTATCCTTTCTGACGAGCGGGACGCTGGGTTGTGCTATGAGTTCGCTCATGAGGATGTCATATCACGGAAGAATTGATACAGCAGCCGCACTCCCGCTCCCGTTCCGTTCTTACTTCGGTAGCCGTCAGCACTGTCTAGGAAGGCCACTCCGGCAATATCCAGGTGAATCCAGGGGTAGTCGGTGAAGTGCTTCAGGAACATCCCGGCGGTGATGGCCCCGGCCGTGCGCCCCCCGATGTTCTTCAGATCAGCGATGTCGGACTTCAGGTAGTTCTGGTACTCGTCCCACAGCGGAAATTCTACCAGTCGTTCATAGCTTTCTTCTCCGGCCGACTTCAGGGCCGTTTTCTGGCTTTCGTCAGCGGTGCCCATCATCACGATGCCCTCTTTGCCCACCGCCACGGCCGCCGCGCCGGTGAGGGTGGCCAGGTCGATGACCAGCTCGGGGTTATACTTCTGGGCGAACACCAGCGCATCGGCCAAAATCAGGCGCCCTTCGGCGTCGGTGTTGAGCACCTCCACGGTGGTGCCGTCCGAGATGGTGATCACGTCGCCCGGCACGATGGCGTTGCCGCCGGGCCGGTTGTCGGTGGCGGGCACCAGACCGATCAGGTGCACCGGAAGTTGGTTGTTGGCCACCGCGGCCAGCGTGCCGATCACGGCGGCCGCCCCGCCCATGTCCGACTTCATGGTGTCCATCGAGGTAGAGGGCTTCAGGCTGAGTCCGCCGGTGTCGTAGGTCACTCCTTTGCCCACCAGCACGTAGGGCCGTTTGTTGATCGGCTTGGAGGGCTTGTATTCCAGCACCGAAAAGGTGGGCGGATCGGTGCTGCCCGCGTTCACACTGAGCAAGCCGCCCATCTTCAACGATTTGATCTTGGCCTTGTCCAGCACCTCGACCTTGAACTTACTGGCTTTGCCCACTTTCTTGAACTCCCGGCTCAGTTTCTCGGCGTTGAGGGTGATCACGGGTTCGTTTACCAAGTCACGGGCCAGGAAGGTGGCTTCCACCACGTTTTGTAGCTCGCTGAGCTGGCTTTTCTTCAGTTGTGGGTGAATCACCGATACCGTTTTGAGGGCGAAGGCTTGTTGGTCGGACTTCTTGGGAGTGGCTTTGTACTTGTCGAACGAGTAGGCCGACAACAGCAACCCTTCGCCCAGGTTGAGCAGGGCGGTAGGTTCGTCGTCATCGCTTTGCAGTTGCCAGGTGGTGAGGCGTTCTTTCTTCGCTAGGTTGAACAGCGCTACGCCCTGCTTGCGGTAAGCCTCGGCCAGGGCAGGCCCACTTTTGTCAGCAACGGGCGGAACAAGTACCAGCAGACGGTCGTACTGGTTAACGACCAGCAGTTCGGCTGACTCTTGCTTTATCTTTTGCTCAACGTACTTCTGTTCGGCCTCCGAGCGGGTGTGCTGCTCGGGAGTGCTGGCAGACGTGAGCAGCACGACGGTGTTGATAGATTCTTTGGGAGATTTGGTAAGTTTGATTTTAACAGACATAGTGCGGTTTATTTTACCGCAATTTAGCAATGTTTTGGATATTGTGGTGGGTGAATACTTTCGGAGGTTGAGTTTCACGCGCCAAAAGGGGAGTATCCTCTTCTCTAAGGGTGGGCAATAATCCCATAGTCGCAATTACTTCTGTTGGCAACTTAACGACAAGATAATCATTTAGCACTTACTCCCCTCACTATCGTCATTGCGAACTGGGTGATAATTGAAAAGGGTCCGCCGCTATCAAGTTTTGTAGCAGTGGACCCTCTCTTAGCCAATCATCTAAGTGTGAACTGTTATCTAGTCGTCCCTGATAAGCGGCAAGTACAGTCTTAACTATTTGACAGTCAGTTCATTGGGTCAATATTTTTTACTTGGTTTGCTTCCGAAGCTGCCAGGAAAACAGTAAATTGACCAAAAACCTGGGAGAAAATGCTTGGAAAAACCACACACACCGACCAATTGGACGTTTTCCGCCCCCGCCTCAGCACGTTGCTTTCCGACCGGCACGAGCTTGTCCGGCTCGCCGAAGAAGTGGACTGGGCTTGGATAGAAGGGCAACTGAAAGGCTATTATGCCGAACAAGGTCGCCCGTCGGTGCCTATCCGTACGATGGTTGGTATGCTCTTGCTCAAGCACCTGTTCAACGAGAGCGACGAAACGGTGCTGGATCGCTGGGCAGAGAATCCTTACTGGCAATACTTCACCGGCGAGCAGTTCTTCCGGCACCGCCCTCCCTTTGACAGTACGGATTTTCCCAAGTTCCGGCGGCGTGTTGGGGAAGAGGGCATGGAAAAGGTGCTGGCCCTGACCGTGAAGTTGCACCCAGGGGCAGAGAAAGAAAAAGAGGTACAGATTGACCCCACGGTGCAGGAAAAGGCGATCACATATCCCACGGACACCAAGCTGCACAAGAAGATAATCGAGAAGTGTCGGGCCATTGCCGGGCGGGAGGGCATCCAACTGCGGCAGTCCTACAAACGTACTTTGAAGGCCTTGATGCTGGCCCAGCGCAAAGGCAACCATCCCAAGCGCAGGAAGAAGGCCAACGCCGCCCGCCGCAAGATCAGGACGATCGCTGGCCGCTTAGTGCGGGAACTAAACCGTAAGTTGCCCGCCCCTGTCAAGCAGTTTTATGAAGAACAACTCTCCCTGTTTCAAAGGGTGTTAAACC
This sequence comes from uncultured Cytophagales bacterium, assembly GCA_963761785.1. Taxonomy (GTDB): domain Bacteria; phylum Bacteroidota; class Bacteroidia; order Cytophagales; family Cyclobacteriaceae; genus Tunicatimonas. The sequence goes on along the minus strand of CAVXII010000004.1, from coordinate 402,546 downwards.
AGCAACGGCACGACAAGGATAAAGTCTATTCACTGCATGCCCCGGAAGTGTATTGCATGGCCAAGGGCAAAGAACATAAACCTTATGAATTTGGCAGCAAAGTGTCTTTGGTGCGGGGGGCTTCCACCGGGGTGGTCACGGCCATTAAGAACTTCACTGAAAATGTGTACGATGGCCATACGCTGGAACCGGCCTTGGCACAGAGCGAGAGGATACGGGCGGCACTGGGCGGCAATCGCCCCCAAACAGCGGTCGTGGATCGGGGATGCAAAGGAAGAAAACAGATCAACGGCACTGAAATCTGTATCCCTTCTGCCCCGGCCAAGGAGGCCACAACTTACCAGAAACGCAAGGCCAGAAAACGGTTTAGGCAACGGGCGGGCATTGAACCTACCATAGGCCATATCAAACATGACCATCGTATGATCCGTAACTTTTTGAGAGGAACTGTGGGCGACGCGGTCAATGCATTGCTGGCCGCCAGCGCGTTCAATCTCAAGAAACGGTATAATCAGATCAGAAAGACGCTCAAAGGAAAAACCCGTTTGGTCTTCGATCTATTCTATCGCTGGCTCGGTAGAAGGCTAAGCCAACAACCAACGCTATCAATACGAATTTGACCCTTTTTCAGGGACGACTATCTAACCGCAGATTCACACCGGCAAAAGACTGCTTATTTCTGTTGAAATAGGGTTTTTACGTCTTGACTACTCAGTCTTCGATTATATATTCTAACTTCATCAATTGCACCGTGGAAACCGTCATCAAAGTCGTTCCCCGCTCTAACCCCGGAGTCGAATCCGATTCGTAGCGGCACAGCGTCATTAACCAGCGTTTTTTGGTCACCCTGACTCTGAGAATCCAGTTCGCCGTTAATGTAAATCCTACCTTCACCATCTTTGAAAGTGGCCACTACGTAATACCATTCGTTCAGTGCCAACAAATCGTCTGAGGCGTAGGTCCAGGCGTTTACTGCCTGTAGTCGGATCGCTCTTCCGGTTTGCTGAGCATCGTACGTATCCAGCACAAATCCGGTGCTTCGGCTACCCACCGCTTTGTCGATGATTCGGCTACCCCAGGCTTTGTCCGATTGAAGATTGACCCAGGCGCACAAAGAAAACTCGTTGGAGAAATAGAGAGAAGAATCATCGGCTACCTCAATATAATCGTCTACGCCGTCGAAGTAAAACGCCCCTTTCATGGTGTTGAACCGATCGGTGGTCGGAACCGGACCATTGACCAGGCCGTGATTTTCGTAGCTGCTGTGATCAAGCGCATCCGCGTTAAACGGAAATTAAGCTACCAGTCCGGCTTCCAAATCTGGTATCACGTTGAAGGAGAAAGTAGCGTAGCCAAAATCAGCCGCGTTGCCAAGTTCGGCTGAAATTACGTCAAGCACTACGTTGTTGGTATCTCCGGAAACCACCTCGAAGGAATAAGGAAGGGGCGTTCTCACCAGTTTTTCAGTTTCGGAACCCTTCTTAGGAGTAATATACAGGGCGGCGTCTTCTTTATCCACGACGATAAAGTCTTCCACCGTGTACCTACCGGGCGATAGCTCAAGTTCTTTGGTGATATACCCGTCGCCAATCGCTATCAAATCTATTTTTTCCATGCTGTACACGCTATTTCCATCACCGTCTTTAATAGAAATGGCAACGGCATCAACTGACTGGCTGCTTTCTGAGCGGGAAGAAGAGTTGTCGATAGCGGCAAAACCCAGCGTTATCGGATGTTTGGTGTTCGTTTGAGGATCAGCACCTTGCTCTTCGCAGGCAAATAGCAAACAAGCAGATGCGTACAGGATAAATTTTTTCATAAATTTTTGTATTAGTTTTCCGTTGAACTATGAACGTACGTGAATATTTTTTTCATTTTTTCAAGTTAACGCATTCTTATTTTAATAAATATGAATACAAACGGGAGAACTTACACGCGATGGATCTTCTTACTCGAACTTGTCACGGTTGTATAAACCTGCGCGGCGCAGTCCCACTAGTAATAACTGGTTGGCATCCTCAGAAATACGCAGCAGAAATACCAGCGTACTAAATAGCACCGTGATGCCCAGCGAACGCAGCGGGAGATCGAGCCACACCGACTCCATCGGTGGAACCCGCAATGCCAGGTAGAGCACCCCGGCAGTGATCGCCAGTAGCCGCAAGTTCTTTGCCGTGAAGGGCAGCATGCGGTACTTATGATAGATAAATATCAGCTTAGCAACATTGAAAACAATAATGGTGAGCAGGGTGGCCCCTGCGGCTCCTTCCATCCCGAAGCGGGGGATCAGCAGCCAATTGGTGGTTACGGCCAGCCCCGCCAGTCCCAGCATCATCAGCATATTGAAGCGATAATACTTCGACATATTGATAATCTCGTTATTGGAACCGGTGGTCATATCCACCAGCTTCGACAGGCCCACCAGCACCACCACCCAGTAGCCCTGGCTAAACGCTTCTCCGTTGGGCATAATGGCGAACAGGTTGGGCAGGTTGGCCCAGATGCCGATAAAGATTAAACTACCGATCAGTTGCTGGTTGATCGAGGACTTCCGATAGATGGTGGCGATGGTTTCCAGGTCGTTAGTAGCAAACGACTTGGCGATAATGGGCTGGCTGATCTGGGAGATGGCGGCCATCGGCACCTCGATTACCACCGCGATGTTGAACATGGTGGTGTAGATACCCGTGGCCGACAGTCCCAGCATGGAAGTAACCATAAAGGCATCTACCCGACGGAAGATGCCCGACCCGCTTCCTCCCAGAAACGTGTATAATGAGAAAGACACCATTTCGCGCACGTTGACGTGCCGCCAAAAGCGAAAGTCCAGGCTAAACCGCAGTTGCCCGCGCTGCCCGAGGTATACAGTGAGCAAAAACAGGTTGAGCGCGTAGATGCCCACAAACAGTTGCAGGAACGTCATAAAGTCAAACCATTGTAGGGCATAGCCCGTCACCAGCAGGGTGGTTACGGCGCGCAGTACCACATCGCGTAGCACGTTCACCACCACCGCCTCCAGGATGCTACGACTGTAGGCTTCCAGAACGGCTTGCATACTCATTAGGAAAACAAGCGTCAGAATAAGTCCCGCGTAGGCTTGCGTTTCGGGGGCATTCTGACTGAAGTATTCCCAGATGTGGTCTTCCACCGCTTTGAAGACGATAAAAAACAGGGCGAAGAAGAAGACCGACGCCAGGAGCATGGAGGGAATGAACCCGCCCACGTTGCGCCGCTGAGCGATGATCGGGTAGTAACGCAACACGGCGGCGGAGATGCCCACCTGCGCGAACTGAAGGAACAGGGCGCTGGTGCTCTGGATAAACCGTACTGAACCGATCTGATCGGTCTCCAGAAACTCGGGGAAAAGCAGAATAATGTTAACGTACCCCAGCAGGATGCCCAGGTAAGAGGATGCGCTAATCCAGATACTTTGCCGAATGATGATGCCCATGATAGTGCGGTGGTAACAGCCGGGTTTCTATGAATGGGCAGACCGAGAAGCCCCACCTGAACCAGCGTAAAAGCACAAAGCGAAGAGAAAAGCCAAGGACCAAAAAGAAGTCACGGTTTGTTCTCTTACAGCCCAAACAATGAGCCAATCTGGTGAATGATCCGCTGGCCTGCCTGCCCGTCCCACCGGTCGGGCACCTTGCCTAGTTTCCAGTGGCCCGCGAACAACTTATCGAAGGCCGGTTTGATATTCTGAGGATTAGTACCGATGAGTTCGTTAGTGCCTACCTCCACGGTTTCCGGCCGCTCGGTATTATCGCGAAGGGTGATGCAGGGAACGCCTAGCACAGTGGTTTCTTCCTGAATGCCTCCCGAATCGGTAACCACCGCCCGGGCGTGCTTCACCAGGTAGATAAACTCCAGGTATCCCAGCGGTTCAGTGAGAATGATGTTATCGGGAAGGTCGTTTGTGGGCAAATTCTTTCTGGTTCGGGGGTGCACCGGGAACACTACCGGAAGTTGGTTAGCACTGCTCCCGATCTCGTGAATAAGGGTACTTAATCCTTCGGCATCATCTACGTTGTTGGGCCGGTGCAGGGTGCACACCACGTAGTGTTTTTCCTCAAGCTGATATTTCTTCCAGAAGTCGGGCTGCTTGAGATTCGGTAGGTTCTTCAGCAGCGTGTCGATCATGGTGTTTCCTACCAAGAATATGGCTTCCTCAGATACTCCGGCCTTCCGGAGGTTGTCACCGGCCCCGGTGGTGGTGGTGAAGAAGTAATCGGTGATGGCATCGGTCACTACCCGGTTCACCTCCTCAGGCATGCTCCAGTCCAGCGAACGGATACCCGCCTCTACGTGGGCTACCTTGATGCCCGTCTTTTTGGCTACGATGGCGCAGGCCATTGTGGAGTTCACGTCGCCAACTACCAGCACCAAATCCGGTTTGGAGTCGGCCACCACGGCCTCGTACTTGATCATCACGTTGGCCGTCTGTCCCGCCTGCGTGCCCGAACCCACCTCGAGGTTAATATCTGGTTTGGGTATCTTGAGCTGGTCGAAGAAGGTTTCGCTCAGTTTCTTGTCGTAGTGCTGCCCGGTGTGGACCAGCCGATAATTAATATCTTTCCCCTGCTCTTTGGCCCGCTCAATGGCGGCAACCAGCGGGGCAATCTTCATGAAGTTGGGCCGGGCTCCGGCGATGATGTCAATGCGCATGCGATAACGGTTATGAGAATTGGCGGTAGAGGGTTAGCAACGCTTGTTCGGTATGCTCCCAATTGTAGGTTCCCTCCTGGGTGGCAAAGTAGCCGTTTTGCGCCAAACGTTCGCGCAATTCCTGGTCTTCGTACAAATTCCGAAGTGTTTTTGCTAAGTCACGGGGGTTGCCCGCTTCAAACACCACTCCCGACGAAGTTTCTTCCACCACGCGGCGAATAGGATTGCTCGAGCTCACCACCAGGGGACGTTTCACCTGCATGCACTGGAATATTTTGTGAGGAATGGTGTTATCGGTGTGGGGATTGCTGTGGTGCGGAATAATATTGGCGTCGGCTTGCGACATAAATGAAAAGAAGGTGTGGAAGGGCTGGTACCCATACAACTTCACCTGTTCGTGTAGGTCGTACTGCTCAATCAGGGCTTCCAACTTGCGTTGCACCGCCGCGTTGGTGCGCCCAACAATAGCAAACTGAATGGGTAGGTCTTTGAGGTACTGCACTCCTTCAATCACCGTGTCCACTCCGCGGTGCGGCCCCACGTTGCCAGTGTAGGTCACGGTAAACTTTTTTTCAGTCGTTTGGTAGACATTCGCTACTACTGACTGATCCTTAAAACCTTTGTATTCGGAGTTGGTAACCACCGTAATTTTGTGGGGATCGACGTCGTACTTTTCCACCAGTCGTTGTTTCATTTCTTCCACCACGGCCACCACCTGGTCGGATCGGCGCACCGCGTAACGCTCGTACTTCTCCCAGCGCCGGTAGCCGAAGAACAACTTGTTCTTCAGGCGGATGATCGGATTCTTCTTCCATTCGAACCACACGCTCAGGGCTTCCGGAAAGTTTTCGTGCAGGTCGACAATCACCGGGATTCGATGCTTCTTTCCTAGTAAAATGGCCGTTTTAGCCAAGGGCAGATCGTGCACATGAAGCACTTCTACTTGTTGTTGCCTAACGAACTTTCGGAGAGCAACGTAAAATAACGGGTGGACAAAATTAATCGCGTTGATCACGTCCCAGATCCCTATCTGATAATGCTTTGCAAGTCCGTTGATCCGATGCACTTGCATTCCCTCGACCACTTCATCAGTGGGCTGCTGACCATTGTTGGTGCAGAGGAGAAGCACAGTATATCCCGCTTTAACCAATGACTGCGCCTCTTTGGATACCCGGATGTCGGCCGGATAGGGCGCGTTCAGAATCATTCCTACGTTCATAAATTGGTAGCGCTTATTGGACGAATTCCTCAACTAGATGGTATCTACTGGGATGAACGAAAAAGCAATTTCTAACTCCATCATCTACGTCCCGAACAATGGTCTTCACTTTGGTTAATCCGTTTTCGATGTGGTTGTAAAATTCGTATCCGTGTTCTTTAAATATCTGCTCTAACTCAGCTTCAATTACATTGAACAGCGTTTCGCAAATGACGATGGGTTTCATTCGGTCTAAAACACGAGTAGCATGCGCTAAGATCAGATGTTCGGTGCCTTCAGTATCTAGCTTTATGAGATCGATATTAATTTCCCCGGTGTCGGCGACGTATTGATCCAAAGTAGTTGTTTTCACCGTGTTGGGCACAAAATTTCGCTGGGTGGTTTTGCTGCCTGCGTTGCCTTCCCCGGTCAGGTTGTGCGCTAGATAACGGTATTTCTTGTTCTTCACCTCATAGAAAGTTATTTCTCCTTGCTGATGCGATAATGCCAGAGGCTCTACCCGAATATTTTGGCAGTTGTTGATTCTGACGTTTTCTTTGAAATAGAACAACGGCCCGGTCGCCGGTTCAAAGCCAACCACTCTCACTTGTGTGTTTTCCAATTCGGCCAGCAACGAGTAGTATCCGATGTTGGCACCAACATCGTAAAAAACGTCCGTTTTCTTGATGAGTTGCACAAAAATTTTGGTATACTCGAGGTTCTGATAACCTTCCCAAAACAGGAGATGGGTCAGGTAGTTGGTTTGATTGGTTTTTAGTTTCAGCGTTCTGCCTTTATCATTTTGGATAGTCACCACCCCCGAAGGGGGCAGCTGCACGTTGGGTACAACCGGCCGCATCGCTCGGTTGATCGCTCGGAGCACCTTATTTACGAACGGGTGGTAGATGAAGCGATAGATATGTTGTTTCATGGTAGATCTAGCAATTTTACAGAAAGCGGGGGTAGGAACTCTGAAATAGACATTTGCTACAAAGTCGTTTCTTAAACTTAATCTTATGTCAATGGTTTGTATAGTCCACTAAATGCTACGCGGTGCATGATGAGTAATACTTTTCTAAACAAAAAGAGTGCGGACGAAAAAAGGTGTGACCGAACCTTGGCATTTTTGAAAAAGCACGTAGCGCAAGGCAGCAAGATACTCGATCTGGGCGTGTTGAATAACTTATCACACCGGATGCGTCAAAGTGGTTATACGATATTAAATACTCAAGGGGAGAACCTAGATATAGACTACCATAATTACCTTGATTCTGAAGTAGAAGTAGTAACCGCCTTCGAGATATTCGAGCATATGCTAGCCCCATTTAATATTTTGAGTCAACTAGAAACGAATCGCCTGGTTGCTTCGGTACCTTTACGGCTCTGGTTCTCCACTGCTTATTGGGGCAAAGAGGACGAATGGAGCAGTCACTACCACGAATTTGAGAAACGACAGTTTGATTTGCTCCTGGAGAGGTCCGGGTGGAAAATCTTGGACAGTCAGCAATGGACCAGCGCTGAATGGAAACTGGGCATACGTCCGATCCTAAGGCGTTTCTATCCCCGCTACTATATTGTATACTGCGAAAGGGCAGAGCATCCAACAAGATTCGTTTCCTCACCAAACCTTACAAAATGAGTCCTGAATTTAAACTATTAAAACTTTTTAAATAACTATTCTGATATTTGTACTTCATATTATGTACTAAATATCAACTATGAAAAATCTTAGCTATTTATTGGTAACAGTATTCACAACAGCGCTGCTTTACTCCTGTGAAGAAGCAGATATAGACAAACAGCCAGAACCATCCGCCAAAGGAACCGCGGTACTATCTTTTTCAAAGGCTACATCAAGCTCAAATGGAAGGTCTTTTGTTGACGACAAACTGAGTCCGAAAACGGTCGCTATCTCGGTGAAAGACTCTTTGGGTAACTACGTATTAAATCAAGAAAAACTTGAGCTGATACAGATTGGTAATGGTTACATCACCAAGCAAATGGAGTTCTCAATGGGGTCTCACACGATAGAAGACTTTATTGTGCTCGATGAGGTAGGAACCGCTATTTATTTGACTCCGAAGGCAGATTCAGAACTCGCGCAGTTGGTTGATCATCCGCTTCCGGTCTCGTTTACCGTCGCCACTGAGCGGACGACCGACGTTGCCCTTGAGGTTGTTCCGGCCGATCTAGGCGATCCATCTCTATACGGTTACGCGACTTTCTCTTTTGATATCGTTAATACGCTAGAAAGAGGCTTGACCGGCTACTACCGGTTTGATGGAAATGTGAACGACGCAAGTGAGTACGCCAATCATGCCATCAATTCAACCAAAGGTGTTTACACCAACGGAGTGGTCGGAGAAGCCCTGTATTTCGACGGAACCGACGATTACTTGACTTTGGAAAGTACGCTGAGTCTGTCGAAAGAATTCGCTTTCTCATTTTGGGTCAAAAGCCAAGGAGCCGCCAGCGCTACCGAAAACAATGGGGCGGTTATCTCGAAGTACAGCTTCAATCAGAGAAGTTTTTATATCACCACTTACGGATACCAAGATACCCGTTCGGAGAATTTGATTCACGCCTCGTTCTTCGGAGCCGGAAATACTAACAATCGTCAGCGAGATTGGGTCACCTCAAACTTGAGCGACACTTATTTGAGGCAGAGCCAATGGGATCCGGCGCGGTGGAATATAGTTAACGCTGATACTTTAACGAAGAACGAGTGGACGCACGTGGTAGTGAATATGGATAGTGCAATGCTATCGGTTTACTTAGACGGAAAGCTGAAAGTACAAAAACAACGCGAATTCGATGCCTACTACGATTCTTCGCAGAAGACGTACATCGGCAATATCTTTAGCGGAGGTGAGGGCAACAATAACCATTTTCATGGGTACCTCGATGAGCTAAGAATCTACGAACGAAGCTTATATTCTCAAGAAATTGAAGCGCTGTGCGGTAAGTAGCCTCCGCGCTGCATCGCCCTGATACAAGAAGCCGTATATTGCTGTCCAAAACTGGCCGTATGCGGCTTTCTTCATGAACTCAATTCCCTAACCTTCACTTCATGCCCCCCAACCCACTCCGCGTTCGCCCGAAGAAACACCTGGGGCAGCACTTTCTCAAAGATACCGCCATTGCCGAGCGCATCGTGAACAGCCTGACGCAGCACGGGGGCTACGAGCAGTTGCTCGAAATCGGACCGGGCACCGGGGTGCTCACCCAGTTTCTGGTGCGACAGCCCAACTACGAGCTCACCGTGATTGAGGTCGATACCGAGTCGGTGGCCTACCTGGAGCAGCACTATCCTAACCTGCCCATTCTCTCGGAAGACTTCCTGAAACTTCGGTTAGACACGCTGTTCGAAACTCCCTACGCCATCATTGGCAACTTCCCCTACAATATATCTTCCCAAATCTTTTTCCGGGTGCTCGATGAGCGCCAGCGCGTGCCCGAAGTGGTGGGTATGCTGCAAAAAGAAGTAGCCGACCGCCTGTGCTCTCCGCCCGGCAATAAAACCTACGGCATCCTAAGCGTTCTTCTACAGGCTTACTACTCGATCGAGTACCTGTTCACGGTCGAGCCCCATGTGTTTCATCCTCCGCCCCGGGTGCGCTCGGCGGTGATCCGACTGCAACGCAACGATACTACCCAACTGGCGTGCGATGAAGTGCTTTTCCGACGCGTGGTGAAGCAGGGCTTCCAAAACCGCCGCAAGACCTTGCGCAACGCGCTGAAACCCCTAAATTTGTCCCCGGCCGTTCAGGCGCTGCCCGTGCTTAACCAACGGGCCGAGCAATTGTCGGTGGCCGATTTCGTGGAGTTAACCCAGCAGATTAGTGGAAGTATTAACCCTGATGCCCTTTGAGGTATCGCAAGAGTATTTAGCGTGGGTCAAGGAGGCAATTGCCCAAGGCGAAGCCGATTTGGTGCAGGAGAGCATGGAAGAAGCCAACCCGGTGGACATACTGTCGGTGCTCTACGAACTCAACACTGAGGAGTCGAAGTACGTACTCAAACGGCTGGATAAAGAACAGGCAGCCGACGTAATCATCGAAATCGAGGACGAACCGCAAACCGCCTTCCTGCGCAACTTCACCTCCCAAGAACTCGCCGAATTTATCGACTACCTAGACTCCGACGACGGGGCCGACATCCTGAATCGTCTGCCGATCCAAACCCGCGAGGAGGTGATCGATATGATGCGCAACGAGGAGCGGGCCCGCCACGTGAAGGACCTCATCCGCTATGAAGAAGACCGCGCCGGGGGCCTGATGGCCAAAGAGCTGATCAAGGTCTACCTCACCTGGAACGTGAAGCAGTGCATCGAAGAAATTCGACGGCAGGCCGAGAAAATCGACAAAATCTACTCGGTCTACGTGGTCAACGCCAACAACCACCTGCTGGGGAAGGTGTCGGTAAAGAAACTGCTGCTGGCCACCGACGACACCCAGGTGGCCGATCTGTACGACGACGAAGTCATCTCCGTCACCACCCACATGGAAGAGGAAGAGGTGGCCGACATCGTGCGCCGCTACGACCTGGAGTCGGTGCCGGTGGTAGATGCGCTGAACCGCCTGGTGGGCCGCATCACCATCGACGACATTGTGGACGTGATCACCGAACTGGCCGAAGAAGAGCGGCAACTGATGTCGGGGATTTCCGAGGATGTAGAAGAGCGCAGCGACAGTGTGTGGTTGCTCTCGCGGGCCCGTCTGCCCTGGCTAATCATCGGTATGGCAGGTGGCCTGATTGGCGCCCGTTTCATTGGCTTATTCGAGGCCGACATTATGTTAGTGCCCGCCATGGCGTTCTTTATTCCCCTGATCACCGCCACGGGCGGCAACGTGGGCATTCAGTCGTCGTCGTTGGTGCTGCAGAGTCTGGCTTCTTCTTCGGTGTTTGAAGACAGCATGGCCAAGCGGCTGCTCAAGGTGATCACCGTGGCGCTGATCAACGGCCTGGCACTGGGAGTGCTGGTGCTGGGGTTCAACCTAATTCTGGGCGAGCCCGCGCGGCTGTCTATCGTCGTCGCCATTGCCCTGTTCAGCGTGGTGCTGCTGGCGTCCCTGATGGGCACCATCACCCCGTTGGTGCTCGATAAGTTTGGCATCAACCCCGCCCTGGCCTCGGGTCCGTTCATTACCACTGCCAACGACCTGCTGGGTCTCACCGTCTACTTCGGAGTGGCGCACATCCTGTATAATTTCTAGCTATGAAAAAGTGCCTGATCATCGACTACCTGCACGGCTGTATCATCCCACTCCTCGAAGAGGTCGGCTACGCGGTAGAGTACCGGCCGGGCCTGTCGCGTCCCGAGGTGCTGGACTGCATCGCCGACTACGAAGGATTGATCGTGCGCAGCAAGCTGGCGGTGGACCAGGAATTAATTGATGCGGCACCGAACCTGCGCTTCGTGGGGCGGGCCGGAGCCGGACTGGACCAACTCAACGTTGATGCCCTCACCGACCGAAACATTGCTATCCTCAACGCTCCCGAAGGCAACCGCGACGCGCTGGCCGAGCACCTGGTCGGTATGCTGCTCTGCCTGCTCAACCACATTCACCGGGCCGACCAGCAAGTGCGCGGCGGAGCGTGGGACCGCGAAGGCAACCGGGGCGTTGAGCTGATGGGCAAAACAGTGGGCTTGGTTGGGTACGGCTACATGGGACAAGCTTTTGCGCAGCGACTGAGTGGTTTTGGGGTCACCGTGCTGGCGTATGATAAGTACCGGAAGGACTATACCGACCGCTACGCGACCCAAGCCACCATGAGCGAGTTACACGAGCGCGCGGAGGTGCTCAGTTTCCATGTACCGTTGACCGAAGAAACCCACCAATTGGTGGACAAATCGTATCTCGACCGCTTTCAGAAGGATATCTTTCTGCTCAACTCGGCTCGGGGTAAGATCATGACCCTGGCAACCTTGGCGGAAGCCATTGCTCGGGGTAAAGTGCGGGGAGCGGCTCTTGATGTGCTGGAAAGCGAACCGCCCGCGCGAATGCCTCCCGAACAGCGGCGCTATTTTGACGCGTTAAGCCAGTCAGATCGGGTGCTATTCACGCCCCACGTAGGCGGCTGGACCCACGAGTCGTACGAAAAAATTAGCCGGGTGCTGGCGCAGAAGATCATTACGCTAAACCGGGGATAATCCCTACATCGTGCTTTTTTGCCGCAAAACATCCCTCTTGTCGGCTTCGATGGGGGTACCTTGGAATTCTGATTTTTAGGCTTCCGGCTATTTATTTCTTCTATGCGTTTCAAGCCCATTAAGCACCTTCCTCTCATCCGAAAGCGGTTCGGCGAAATCGTTGAAAAGCCGGTGCTTACTTCTTTTTTGGTACTCGTCCTGCTATCAGCGCTGGTTATCGGGCTGAGCTACAGCTACTACGTTGAGGATTACTACAACTTTGTGGGACAGGTGCTGGCTGAAGCCCACGGTATGCTCTTTGACATCGCCGTGATTGGTATTTTGATTTACTGGCTGAATGAGAACGGGCAGAAAAACCTCCGAATTCGTACCTACAAGGATGAGATCGATGACTTTCGGCTGTGGGAGTCCGAAGAAGCAGCGTTTCGGACGGCGGGTAACATTAAGCGACTCAACCGCCACCGCATCTACACCATCGATCTGGTGAACTGCCACCTGGCCAAAACCAATCTGGGATACACGAACATGACCCGGAGCAACCTGAACTCTGCCAATGTATCGCACTCCAACCTGGACCAAACCATTCTGGTGAACACCCGAATGAACCAGACTAATTTTGAGGCATCGAACCTCAACCACGCGCAGTTACAGAAGTCGTACGCGAGCGGTGCCAATTTCAAGAACGCTTCGCTGATGAAGGCCGACCTATCGGGGGCCTTTCTGATCAAAGCTAGCTTTGAGAACGCCTTTTTAACTGAAGCCAACCTACGGGGGGCCATCGTGATGGGGGTGAACTTCACCAACGCTACGCTCTACAAGGCCGACCTGCGCGAGGCCGACGGACTTACTGTAGAGCAGTTGCTCCAGGCCAAGTCACTGCATCAGGTGCAATTGGATCAGGCGCTGCTAGAAGAAATCATAGATGTAAACGCCCAATTGCTAGAGCGTTCGTCCTAGGGCGTGTTAACATTCAGATTGACGAGGGGTTTCGAGGATATTTTTCGCCGACGCGGCGCGGTTTGATCAAGGCCATCGTGCGGGGCACCCCGTGCGGTTCCCCGCCGGGAAGCGACGCTTAAGGCGAGCGATGCGGGGCATCCCATGCGGGGCATCGGTCAATGAAAGCAACGCAGATCGGGCGTAAGACCTCCACCGTGGAACGGCCAAAAACACCGTCTAAGCTTGGATGTCAGCACGCCCTATGCTTACCGGGGAGCGCCCCAGACCCAAAAATTACCGAACCACCAGTTGAAACCCTACTCCGTGGACATTCTCGATGCGAAGGTTAGCGTCTGCTGCCAAATACTTCCGAAGCCGGGAGATAAATACATCCAGACTGCGTCCGGCGAAATAATCGTCGTCTTGCCAAAGGTGCATCAAGATCGCTTCGCGGGGTAAAAGTACATTTCTTTGCCGGGCAAAATAAACCAGCAATTGGGTCTCGCGGCACGTAAGATTCTGGGCTGTTTTATCGGGTCCGATTAGAGTTTGCTCGCGGGTATTCACTCTATAATTTCCGATGAGGATCGTATTCGGTGGAGCTGTTTTTTCCGGCTGGCTACGCCGCAGAAAAACGTTGATCTTCAGAATTAATTCTTCAATGCTGAATGGTTTGGTGACGTAGTCATCGGCTCCCAGGGTGAAGCCCGCAATTCTATCTTCCTTGAGCGACTTGGCCGTTAAGAACAGGATAGGAACCTGGGCATCGAGAAGGCGTATTTTACGCGCCACCGTGAACCCATCCATTTCGGGGAGCATAACATCCAGCAGACACACGTCGATCCGGTGTTTTTGAAATTCTTTCAGCGCCTCGGGTCCGTGCGTGCAGTGCACCACCCGAAAACCGGCTAGCTCCAGATTGTCCTGCGTAACAAAGCTCAGGCTCAGGTCATCTTCGGCGTATAGAATATTGGCCCGTGGTTGGTTCATCGCGACATCGTGATTGTAAAGGCACTTCCTTGCCGCAAAGTGCTCTCTACGGCAATCTTCCAGCGGTGCAGCCGACACACCTGCTTCACGTAGTATAGGCCCAACCCAAACCCCTTCACGTTGTGCACATTGCCGGTGGGTACCCGAAAAAACTTAGTAAACACCTTCGTTAGCAGTGCCGGAGGAATCCCAATACCTTCATCGGCCACCTGCACTCCGATGCCCTGGCTGGTTTCCCAGGTAGATACCGTTACCCGCGCCGCCGGGGGGCCGTACTTGATGGCATTATCTACCAGATTGTGCAGCACGTTCGTCAGGTGAAACGGATCGGTGAACACCACCGGTGAGGAAGCCCGAAGATCTACCACAAGGTTCAGGTGCTGAAAATAGCGGGCCGAGAAACTTTCGGCTACCGAGGCGATGATCCGGTGAATGTCAGTGTCTTCTTTCTGCAAGGGCACGGCACGCTGTTCTAGCTGGGCAATATCCAGCACCCGCTCCACCTGTTCGTTCAGGCGAAGCGTTTGCTCTTTAACCACCATAGCGTAGCGCCTCAGCCGCTCGGGTGCCGTGGTGCCCTGTGGATTGATCAGCACATCCGCCGACACGTTGATCGTCGCAATCGGGGTTTTGAACTCGTGCGTCATGTTGTTGATAAAGTCAGTTTGCAACTCCGACAGTCGCTTCTGGCGCAGCATAACCATCAGGGCGTAGCAGAAGAAGGTAACGATTACCAACAACCCCCCTGACAACCACAGCCAAGGCTGCACCCGGTTGATTAACACCGTCGACTTATCGGGAAATACCACCCCGAAGTAGTACGTATATTCGCTATAGGTAGGCAGGGCACGTGGCGGCGCCGTGCTCACCCGCTGGTTGAGCAGGCTTACCCGGTTGCCGTAGAGCATCCGGTCGTCAGCGCAGTCGTAGATCACGTATTCGAATGAGGTAAGCACGTTGCTGGCCGACAGTTCGGTGCGCAGGTAGTGTTCCAGCACGTTGGCGTCAATGGCATCATCCACCCGCACCACGTAGTAGTTGCGCGATAGTTGCCGCACGGGCTGGCGGGGTGGCACGGCGTTGCTGTTGTAGGCGGCCAGCGATTCGGATACATCTTTAAGGGCTACGAATATCCGCTGGTTAAGCTGCTGATCTTCCGTGTTCCAGGTATACACCATCCAGTAGGCCTGCATCGCTATGATGCTTGCCACGGCCAAGGCGCCCAGCCCTACCCACGTGCGAAGTGCGTTGTTGGTCATACCTCAAAGATAGCGAACTTACTGCTTCGGTGCCCGACGTTAACATTTCGTTAACAAACGTTAGTATTCTGTTAACACCACCCTACCCATCGTTTTTCTACTTTTGGGCTACCTACCGGTAGGTAGTTTGTTAAACCTTTAAATTAATAACAAATGATGAAGTATGTTTTAGTGATGTTCGTTTTGATAAGTACCGCCTGGACGGCCCAGGCGCAAACTCCTCTGGCGATGGCAACTCCCAAGATCGCGGTGCAGTGGGAAACCACAGCACATGATTTCGGGACAATTCACCAGCAAGTGCCTCAGTCGGCTAAGTTTACCTTTACCAACCGTTCGTCGGAGCCGGTGCTCGTTACGCGGGCCGTAGGGTCGTGTGGATGCACAGTCGCTAATTACACAAAGGAAGCCATCACTCCCGGAAGTCAGGGAGTGGTGCGGGCGACGTATAACGCGGCACAGTTGGGGGCTTTCGCCAAGACGGTATCCGTCACGCTCTCTACCGGAGATAAAGCCCAGGTGCTTCGTATTCAGGGGACTGTGGTAGAGTAACTTACTTGATTGGCTGCGGCTGATCGATAATGAGTTGCCGTGTCCCTATTACCACAGCAATGTTGCATTTGGCAGCATTGCTGTGTTTCCGTACATTGGGTTTATCAAATTTCTTAACGCTAGTGCTGATATAATATAGCTTCTTCACATCAAATGATGAACATGGCCCGTAGACTGCACGACCTCCGCTGCTAATACTGGAACGTGTAATCAATCAACCGCAACAAATTCTAGTTAGTGTAAACTCGTAACATCCCAGCTTTTACTGGTTGCAATTTTGCTTTCTACCTGGTCCCAATACTTAGGTTCGCCTTTACCTACAACAATGTACAATTCGAAAATTCCTCCGGTACCCTTGTTCTGAATTTGATAGATAGACCCTTGGTCCGATGTCTTTCGTGTTGAACTGAACTTGCAAGGAAAAAGTGGACAAAAAGTTAAGCCACATTTTGGTGATGGTTTACTTTCAGTTTTATTTTGTATTCTACGGGGGTTAGATACCCCAGGGAAGCGTGCATTCTTTTCCGCCGGGTGGCCGGTGCCCTTGTACCAGATTTCTATAAATTCAAACACGTTCATTTTTGTCTCCGCCATTGTGGCTGGTTCTGTAGTATATATGAGTTCTGATTTAAGGGTCTTAAAGAAACTTTCGGCTACAGCGTTGTCCCCACAGTTGCCCTTCCGGCTCATACTTTGTGCCACCAGTGGATGAGCTTTGAGTACATTTCTAAACTCATGGCAAGCGTATTGTACTCCCCTGTCCGAATGGAAGCGGACGCCGCGCGGATCAATTGGGTCACTATTGGTCTGTTTTTGATAGCCATTTTCCAAGCTGGTATCACCGTATCACAGGCTTTCATCGTTTGACTCAACGCCCATCCGCGCGGCGGCCGCCTATTACCTTACGGTCGGCCAAGTCCACGATGACGGTCAGATATAACCACCCGTGAGTAGTCTTGATGTAGGTGATATCCGAGACCCACGCTTTAGCCAGCTCGCCAGGACTAAAGTTTCTGTCTAACAGGTTCTTAGCGATTGCATAATTATGGTTAGAATCGGTAGTTTTTATCCTGAACTTTCTGTGAACAACACTTCTAATACCAGCCACCTTCATCAGTCTAGCTACCGGGCCCCGGCGGCTCTGGGCCTGGACACTTGAATGCCTCTTTTCCGAAGTTCCCGAGTAATCTTGGGGCTACCGTAGCGACCCTTACTTTCCCGGTGAATCTCTCGGATCAGCCGAAGGACTTCTTGAGTTTTCACCTTTCGCGCTGAAGGCTTTCTATCAAGCCAGTTGTAGTAGCCACTCCGGCTCACTTTAAATGTCTTACACATCTTCCCAACCCCAAATACAGCTCTGTGCCCCTTCACAAACTGATATATTTGTTGTCGCTCTTGGAGAAGATGCTCACCGCGGGGCGGCCCCCGCCTTTTTTAGAATATCGCGTTCTGTCTCTGCTTCTCGTAATTGCTTTTTCAACTTGGCAACTTCCGCCTGTTCCGGGCTTAGGGATGGTTTGCCATGTCCAGAGAAACTATCGCGCCACGATGGCCCTCTTTCTTCTGTTTGTATTCCCGCTTCCATCGGCTTAATAAGTTGGCTCGGATACCTAATTCTTATGCTACCGCATCGGCGGTCCGATTCACCAGTGGGTTTACCGGATAAGCAAAGTTCAACGGCCATTACTTTAAAGGCTCGGTCGAAGTGTCTTTTCTCTTTTCTCATGTTGGCTAAGTTAAGGATTATCAGGCTTAACTTAATGTCCACTTAAAGGTAGCAAGTACACTTTAACTCTTTGACCTCATCAGCAACAGATGCCATCTCTAAAGCATGGCCCCGATGACCTGCTTGCCCACCGCTCTTGCGACTACTTTTACCCCGCAAGCTTTTTGTCTTCCTAGCTTTGTCTTGGCTAGGGGGATTGTGACTATTATGGCTGTCTTTCTGAACGGATTTGCCTTCCAGACGCTGTAACAAAAGCAACACCTTCTCTTCCAGGCTAGCTACCCGCTGGCGCAATGCAGCATTCTCTGCTTCTAATACCTCTATCGTCTTTCCTGATCCCATTTCCTAATGCTAACAACTTTTTGCTTCTTTGCCAAAAGTTATCCACAACCTGAGTAGTTACAGAACATCTAAGATAGATACGAGGGATGCGGACAATTAATGATTGACCTTACATCTAACTTACATTTGCCTATGAATTTTGCCTAAAGATACTACCTTTGGTCGCTGTGGAAGGATTTTTGACCGACTGCAACTCAATCCAATAAGGGTGCTAACTGTATGGTAAGTTTTCTCCTCAGCGAATCATTTCTATATCTTCTGCTGGCCGCTATACTGGCTTTTTTTACTACCCATGGCATCATTCCAGCCGTGATTCGGGTAGCTCACGAAAAGCACTTACTAGAAGAACCCAACGGGCGGAGCTCTCACGCACAAAGAACCCCTTGTTTGGGCGGAATTGCTATTTTTGCCTCACTATCCATTGTCTTCCTGCTCGTAGCTCACTTGTACCCCGCTACTGCCGGAAAATCCCATCTGATCATACCCTCGCTCATTATTTTGTTCTTCATCGGCCTCAAAGATGATATTTTAGTGATCGATCCATACAAAAAGCTGATTGCCCAACTCATAGCTGCTGGGTTGCTTGTTGCTTGCGCTGATATTCGCATAGGTAGCCTGTTTGGCTTGTTTGGGGTATACGAACTGCCCTACCTGATAAGCTTCGCGCTCACCGTATTTATCTTTGTAGTGGTGATCAACTCCTACAACCTTATTGATGGTATTGATGGCTTGGCCGGAAGCCTGGGGGTGGTGGCGGCTCTGGCGTTTGGCGCCTATTTTTACCTGATTGGAGTAGCCTGGGCGACCGTACTCTGTGCTACCTTAGTTGGTTCACTCCTTAGTTTTTTATGCTTCAATTTTTCGGAGAGAAATAAAGTTTTTATGGGCGACAGTGGTTCGCTAATTGTGGGTTTTGTGCTGGCTATTTTGGCTATTACCTTCATTCAGGTAAATGAAACAGCTAATCTGTATCCTATTGCTAATGCCCCTACCCTTGCCATTATCTTGTTGGCCATTCCGCTGTTTGACGCGCTGCGTGTATTTAGTCAGAGAATCTTAGCAGGACATGCTCCGTTCCGAGCCGATCGCAACCACGTGCACCACTTTTTAGTAGATAGTGGACTTAACCACGGCCAGGCTACTTTGTTACTTAGCGGGTTGAGCGGAGTGGGAATTATTATAGGCTTTCTACTGGCGACAGAAGTCTCGGTTGGCTTCTCTTTTGCACAGCTCACGGGAGCTTTTTTGATCTATTCTTTGGCACTGCGACGCAATACCGCCATCCGGCCATCTACTTTGTTCGTTAAGAAACGAACTCCTCAATCTCAGCGCAGCCTTTCTGGCACCAGTGCTCAACCAATCAAGGTTGAGTTGCCAATTGAAGTAGAGGTGAACTAACTCCGAACTACTAAAGTGTTAGTGCTTAAAGTGGCGAAAGCCTGTGAATACCATCGCCATGCCGTGCTGGTTGCAAACTTCGATCGACGCCTGATCTTTGATAGATCCTCCGGGTTGAATCACCGCCTGAATACCTGCTTCGTGAGCGATCTCAACGCAATCGGGGAAGGGAAAAAAAGCGTCGGACGCCATCACCGCTCCCGACAGGTCAAAACCAAATGATTGAGCCTTTGCAATAGCTTGCCGGAGCGCGTCCACTCGAGAGGTCTGTCCTACACCGCTGGCTAGTAGCTGCCCGTCGCGGGCCAAAACGATCGTATTTGATTTAGTGTGTTTGCAAACCTTGCTGGCAAACAATAGTGCCTCTTGCGTAGCCTGATCAGGCGCTGTTTCGGTTACCGTCTTCAAATCTTCTATTGCGTCGGTTTTAGTGTCGCGGTCTTGCTCAATAACGCCGTTGAGCAACGTCTTGAACTGGCGCGGTGCGGTGAGGAGTTGCTTTTGTATTAATAAAATCCGCTTTTTCTTAGCGGTTAGGAAGGTCAGTGCTTCTTCGGTGAAAGCTGGAGCGATTAGCACCTCAAAGAACAGTTCGTGAAGCTTTACTGCAGCAGCCTCGTCTACCGGGGCATTGGTAATTAGTACTCCGCCAAAAGCTGACACTGGGTCGGCAGCCAGGGCTTTTTCATAAGCCTCAGCGACGGTAGAAGCCATGGCACAACCACAAGCGTTGGTATGCTTTAGAATAGCGAACGTTGTTCCTCCGTCAAATTCTTGTATCAAGTTCACAGCTGCATCCACGTCTACCAGGTTGTTATACGAAAGATCTTTGCCGTTGATCTGCTCTAGCATATCACCCAGGTTGCCGTAGAATTCGGCATCCTGGTGGGGGTTTTCTCCGTAGCGAAGCGGAACGCGCTGCATGGCTGCCTTATCAAACCCTACCGACTCATCTGCTACATTGCTGAAGTATCGATGAATAGCCTGATCGTAGCGTGAACTGGTGAGAAACGCCGCCTGGGCAAACTCTCGGCGGTCAGCTAAATCGGTGGCCCCTTCCTTTTGTTGCAGTAATGCAGTCAGCCCTGGATACTGCTTCCGAGATGATACAATGAGTACATCGCGAAAATTCTTGGCCGCAGCCCGGATTAGAGCGATGCCCCCGATATCAATTTTTTCCACAATATCCGCCTCAGAAGCCCCGGAAGCCACCGTCTCCTCAAACGGATACAAATCTACAACGACCAAGTCAATCGGAGGGATATCATATTCGGCCACCTGCGCCTGGTCGTCGGTGTGGTCCCGGCGGTGCAAAATGCCTCCAAATACTTTAGGATGCAGCGTTTTCACCCGTCCGCCCAAAATAGATGGGTAACCGGTGAGGTCTTCTACCGCCGTGACCGCTAAACCTAGCTCCTCGATGAATTTTTGGGTGCCACCGGTAGAGTACAGTTGTACCCCGCGCTGGTTTAGCAGTTGTACCAAGGGCGCCAACGCGTCTTTGTGATATACTGAAATGAGTGCAGATTGAATCTTCTTTTGCATAGGTTGGGTAGAATAGCGAAGGGCAAAACTAAAGCTTTTTGTTAGTATTGCCAATGCCGCTGGGGTGGGTTGATGGGTTTCCGGTTTCTTATCGAACCGTATCCCTTCGGGAAAACCTCTCTGCCATTCCGGCAATATTTTGCTACCTTTGGCCCCCATCATCATTGACTCCGTGGAACACAAAGTACAGCAATTTCGATCAATCAAAATTCGCCGAGAAGACGCCCTTAATTACCATACGGCGGACCCGCCCGGCAAGATTGAGGTGGTGCCCACCAAACTGCTCACTTCGCAGATCGACCTGGCCCTGGCTTATTCGCCCGGCGTGGCTGAACCCTGTCGCGAGATTGCCGCCCATCCGGAAGATGTGTACAAGTACACCGCCAAGGGGAACTTGGTAGGAGTGATCTTCGAACGGAACCGCCGTGCTTGGACTGGGCGATATCGGACCGGAAGCCTCCAAGCCAGTGATGGAGGGCAAGGGCGTGTTGTTTAAGAAGTTCGCAGGTATCGATGTATTTGACCTGGAAATCAATACCAAAGACCCGGAAGAAGTGATTCGCATTGTGCGGGCCCTGGAACCTACTTTTGGGGGAATCAACCTGGAAGACATCAAGGCTCCCGAGTGCTTCGCCATCGAGCAAGAGCTCAGAGCGACGATGAACATTCCCGTGATGCACGACGACCAGCACGGCACCGCAATTATCTCGAGTGCCGCCCTGCTGAATGCCCTGGAAATTGTGGGTAAGAACATTGAAGATATCCGTATCACCGTGAGCGGAGCGGGAGCCTCGGCGGTGGCGTGCACCAAACTCTACTACGAACTGGGTGCACGGCGCGAGAACATCGTGATGTGCGACATCAATGGAGTGCTACGCAAAGACCGGACCGACCTGGACGATAGCCAAGCCTTTTTTGCTACGGAACATAACTTAAATACCCTGGCCGAAGCCATCGCCGGGGCTGATGTGTTTCTAGGGCTGTCGGCGGCTAACATCGTTACTCCCGATATGCTGCGCACTATGGCGAAGCGCCCTATTGTATTTGCGCTGGCCAACCCCGACCCCGAAATTAGCTACGATCTGGCGATGGCGAGTCGCGACGACATCATTATGGCCACGGGTCGCTCCGACCACCCTAACCAAGTAAATAATGTGCTGGGGTTTCCTTATATATTCCGGGGGGCGCTCAACGTGCGGGCGAAGGCCATCAACGAAGAGATGAAGATGGCAGCGGTAAGGGCGCTCGCTGCCCTGGCCAAGGAGCCTACCCCCGAGATTGTGAACAAAGCCTATAGTGACGAGCGCATTATCTTCGGCGAGCACTACCTGATTCCCAAGCCACTCGATCCGCGCCTGATCACTACCATCTCACCAGCGGTAGCCAAGGCGGCCATCGCTTCGGGGGTGGCCCGCATCACCATCAACGATTGGGAACAGTACGATGTGGAGCTACAACGTCGTATCGGTATCGAGCAGAAACTGATGTCGCAGGTAATTGGCAAGGCCAAGAAGGACCCTAAACGGGTGGTTTTTGCGGAAGCTGACGACCTGAAGATCCTAAAAGCTGCCCAGATCATTCAGGATGAGCAGATTGCAATTCCTATTTTGCTGGGTGATCAGCAAACCATCGAGGCGCTCATCGAGGAGCACCGCTTGGAGCTGTCAGCTTGTACCATTATTGACCCCTCCGAAGAACGTACCAAACGCTTCCTGTACGGTGACCAACTCTTTGAGCGGCGCAAGCGCAAGGGGATGACCCGGCAGGAGGCGCGTAGGGCCATGCGATCGCGCAACTACTACGGCATCGCGATGGTAGAGCAGGGCGAGGCCGACGCGTTCATTTCAGGACTCACCAGCGACTACCCCAAAACGGTGGTACCCGCCCTGCAGATCATCGGCGTGCGTGCCGAGGTAGATCGGGTGGCGGGCATGTATGTGATATCGAACAAGAAAGGAACTTTCTTTTTTGCCGATGCCACCGTGAACGTGAACCCTTCGGCTGATGAGTTGGTCGATATTATCGGACTCACCGCCGCGGCGGTACGCTCGTTCGGTATTGAGCCCCGTATGGCGGTGCTGTCATATTCTAACTTCGGCTCGAGCAAGGGGGAAGTGCCCAACAAGGCAGCACAGGCCACTGCCCTGGCCCACAAGCGGTGGCCCCATCTAGTGATCGATGGCGATATCCAGGCCAACGTAGCCCTGAACGTGGAGCTACAACGCGAGAACTACCCGTTTAGTCGCTTGGCCGAGCAGGGGGCTAACACCTTCATCTTTCCCGACCTAGCTTCGGGCAACATTGCCTACAAGCTACTGATGGAGATCGGCGGAGCGGAAGCCATCGGTCCAATTCTGCTGGGTATGGATAAACCAGTGCATATTCTTCAGTTAGGAAGCACCGTCCGGGAGATTGTGAATATGGTAGCCATTGCCGTGGTGGATGCGCAGGCGTACGAAGACTTGAATGTTTGAAAATCGAAAGGCGGAGCAAAAAGGTGGGCACGTGGAGTTGTAAGCACCAGACGCAGTATAAAAAAGTGAGGCGCCGGAGCAAAAAGGTGCTATCAGGATGCTAAGTGTGCTTCGCTTTGAGCTCCGTTACGTACGCTCTAGCGGCCTGAGCAATAGCGGCTGCGCACTCATTAAACCACCTCCTTATACTGCATCTTATACAGCTGCGTATAGAAGCCATCCATCGTCAGCAACTCGCTGTGCGTGCCTTTTTCCTTGATTTCACCGTGGTCAAGCACGATAATCTGGTCGGCGCTTTGGATGGTGCTCAAGCGGTGAGCGATCACAATGGCGGTGCGCCCCTTCATCAGTTTAGCAATGGCTTCCTGGATCAACTCTTCGGTTTCGGTGTCCACCGACGATGTAGCCTCATCTAGCACGATCACCTTAGGGTCATAAACCATTGCTCGAACAAACGAGATCAACTGCCGCTGCCCCACCGACAGGGTAGCGCCCCGTTCCATTACGTTGTAGTTGAAACCCCCGGGCAGCCGTTCGATAAACGGAAGCGCACCCACCAAATCGGCAGCTTCTCGCACCTTCTTCGATGAGATATCCGGATTCCCCAAGGTAATGTTCTGTTCGATAGTGTCGGAGAACAGAAACACGTCCTGCAACACCACCCCGATGTGGCGGCGCAGCGTGTCACGGTCGTACTCTTTTACCTCGTGTCCGTCGATGATGATTTCGCCCCGCTTGATGTCGTAGAAGCGACTGAGTAGATTAATAATAGAGGATTTGCCCGCTCCGGTGGCTCCCACCAAGGCGAGTGTTTCGCCGGACTGCACCTCAAAGTTAATATCCTTGAGTACGTAGTCGCGCTCGTTGTAGGCAAACCACACGTTTTTAAAGACGATATGACCGTCCACTCGCTCGGGTTGATAGCTACCATTGTCGTCGATGTGCTCCTGGCTATCCAGCAATTTAAAGATGCGCGATGAACTTACGATGCCCAACTGCAGGGTGTTGAAACGATCAGCGATCTGCCGGATGGGCCGGAAGAACATATTGATGTACATGATAAAGGCAATGAGCACGCCGATGGTCACCTCATCGAAGAGCACCCCACGGGCTCCGTACCACACCAGCAATCCAATGCCCGTGGCCTGAATCACCTCGGCCACCGGGAAGTAGATAGAGTAGTACATCACCGACTTGAGGTGAGCCTGTCGGTGCTCGTCGTTAATCTCCTGAAAGCGTTCGTATTCGCGCTTTTCGCTGCTGAAAATTTGCACGATATTCATCCCTGTGATATGCTCCTGCACAAAGGCGTTGAGGTTGGAAACCGCGTTGCGCACCTCGTTAAACGCCACCTTTATTTTTTCCTTAAACACGTAGGTGCTTAAGATCAGCAACGGTAGCGTGGATAAGCTGACCAGGGTAAGCTTCCAATCAATGTAGAGCATCACGCTCAGGATAACAATAATCTGTAGAATATCACCAATGATGGCCGCGATGCCCTGGCTAAAGATGTCGGAAAGGGTTTCAATATCCGAGATGTTGCGGGTCACCAACCGGCCGATGGGGGTGTTGTTGAAGAACTTCAGGCGCAGGCCCAGTAGGTGTTTATAAAGCTTGATGCGGATGTCACGAATCACGTTCTGGCCTAGTAGGCCCGACACGTAGGTATGAAAGTACTGGGTGATACCCTGCACCACCAGCAGGCCAATTAAGATGATTACAATGGTGACCAACCCGGGGTAGTTGCCCTTTAAAATGTAATCGTTGATGGCAGTTTGAACCAGCACGGGCAGGGCCGGACCCAAGAAGGCAACGGCTACCGTAAGAAATACCAGCCAGTAGAACTGACTTGAGTAGGGTTTGACAAACCGAAAAATTCGTCGCAGAACATCTAAGTCAACAACGTCACCACTACTCGTCTTTTCTTTGTCCATAAAAATGCTATCAGGCGTAATGCTACTGTATTAACGCAACCAAGGGAAAAGGTTCTAGGTTCGGGGTACGAAGTTCTAGGTACTAGGTTCGGGGTTGAAAGGTTCTAGGTTCTGAAGCTTGATTATAAGTCCCGAACCTAGAATTCTGAATCTATAACCCCAAACCTAGAAATCATAAACCACCTTGGTAAGATATAGTCCGTGTGCGGGTACAGAGCGTCCGGCCAGGCGTCGATCCTGAATGTCAATGATGGTACGGAAGGTTTTTAAATCGGTTTTTTCGGTTCCTACGTCCAGTAGGGTGCCTACGATAGCCCGCACCATACCCCGCAGAAAACGATTAGCCCCAATACGGAAAGTAGTGCGCTGTCCGACCGGAGACGCTTCGCGGGTTACCCACTCGGCCTGATGGATGTGACACTGATACGTGGTGTTTTGCGTACCTGACTTGCTAAAGCAGGCGTAGTCTCGTTCGCCGTAGGCTACTAGCTGCTGGGTGGCTTCTTGAATAAGATCCAAGCGCAAGGGTTTTCTAAAATAGTAACTGCTGTCTTGGGCGAAGGGATCTTTGAAGTTGTGGAGATGATACTCGTAGTAACGGGCACGGGCGCTGAAGCGGGCATGAGCGGAACTGGGTACCCTATATAACTGTTGGGCACTCACGCTGAACGGCAACACCGCGTTAAGCTGGGGCAGCAAAGTCTTGCCCGACAAAGGCGTAGGCCAGTCGAAGTGAGCTACCTGCTGGCGGGCGTGCACGCCGGTGTCGGTGCGACCACTGCCGGTCACCACTACAGATTGCCCCAGCACGCGTGCCAGGGCTTCGTGTACCGCTTGTTGCACCGCGTAGGCGTTCTGCTGGATTTGCCATCCATGAAAGGGGGTGCCCTGATACGCAAGGGTTATAAAGTAGCGCATAAAGTGTTAATCTATATTCAACTTCGTGCTTACAATCGTGACAGTATTGCGTTATAATAGCTGTTTTATCTGGCGGATTGAAGCCTGCTTCTAAATTTTTTCCTGATGATCTACGTACTATATTTGTTTACTAATGCGAGAAGAATTTTACCGGCTCGTTAGGGCGTCGCAAAGACTGAGCAGAGACTTATCAAGTAAATGTTAAGGGATGTTCTGAAGCTTAACAATACCTTTACAGGGGTGTACGCTGAGGCTCCGGCAATTTTTGTAATTTTAGCGGAAACGGCACTCCCCATTTCACTGCTTTTTAGTACCCTTTTAAGAGTAGCCACTCTTATTATCATCACGAATATAAACCATAAGAAGTGCAAGTAGAAGTTAAAGAAAAGCAAGCACTGGATAGCGGACTAATTCTACTGAGCAGAATCCTGATCATAATGGGGGCGGTAGGGCTCTTTTTGCTGGCTATCGACTTAATAAGCTACTCTTTTCTCCACATACGACAGCAACTGGGAACAACCATTCTGTCCGTTGCTGATAACCCATTTATCGGTTTATTCATTGGCTTGCTACTCACCGCAGTGATCCAGAGCAGTTCCACCAGCACTACCATGATTGTGGCTCTAGTGGGATCGGGTGCAATGAGCCTCTCGGCGGCGGTTCCCATTGTTATGGGAGCCAACGTGGGGACCACCTTAACCAGCACCCTGGTTTCACTCAGCTTTATTGCCAAGAAGCGCGAGTTTAGAAAAGCTATTGGGGCCGCCACGGTGCACGACTTTTATAATGTTATTTTGGTGGCAATTTTGTTTCCGCTCGAGTATCATTACGAACTGCTTTCACGCTTGAGTGCAGGCTTGGTGGTTTGGTTAAATGACCATCTGAACCTCACATTGTTTGAGGCAGTGCCTTTTGGCCGAGGTTTGTTAGAAGGTGTCGGCCACTGGGTTGCCTCCTTTATTGGCAACGACTGGTTACTACTTTTGCTGGCGTTTGCGTTGTTGTTCACCACCATCAAACTCATTTCCCAGTTTGTCTCCCGTTCATTAATCGGACGCTCTCGTGAGCGGTTGAAAGAGCACATTTTTCAGAACCCTTACAAAGCCTTCGCTTGGGGAGGAGTGCTGACAGCGGCAGTTCAGTCTAGCTCTATCACTACTTCGTTGATTGTTCCGTTGGTAGCCAAGGGAAAAGTATCACTTTCCAAGGCGTTCCCCTTTGTGATGGGGGCCAACATGGGTACTACGATCACCGCGTTGGTGGCAACGTTGTTTAGTTCTCAGGCCGCTCTCGAGCTAGCAATTGTGCACTTCTTGTTCAATTTATTCGGGGCTTTGGTGTTTCTGCCTTACCAACCGGTTCGCCGCTGGCCCGAAGTGTTAGCCGCTACTTTTGGTAAGTTGACTTTAAAGCACCGTATTTACGGATTTTTATACATCTTCTTGCTCTTCTTTGCCATTCCGTTTCTGCTCATCTACTGCTATCGCCAGGGGCTGTTGTAACCGCTTTGAGTAATTTTCTTGGAAACATTGCTTTCCTACCATTGGCTCCCTACCTTGCTTTTTTTCTGGCCTAAGCAAAACTGAATCATGGCAATCAACGCAGCAAATAGGAAAAAGTGGCACCAACTCGTGGAGCGTCTTCAGCAGCAGAGCAACCTCACCGATGAGGAAGTAGTTACTATCAAAGAGTGGGGGCTAGCCCTGTTGGTAACCGGAGTATCGGTATGGATTCTCTACCGAATCGTCCGAAGAATCTTTGGCCCCCCCAAAAAGGTAGTCGTAGAGAAAGAGGTAGTACGAAAAGATAACTCCGCTGATCAAGAGCGATCTGCCAGCAAGCCAGACACTAAAAAACGAAAGTCAGGAAGGAAGTCATCCTACGGCTCACCTTGGTTTCCGCTCATTAAACGCTACGCCGGTCCCCTGCTACTTGCTCTGTTGCAACGGCAGGTGAACAGCTACCTACGTGCCAATAATGTTGTTCGATGACAGTCTACCAGCGACTGCTTTACTGCCGCCAAAACGGTACTAAAGCCCTGGCGGTTCTCATTGATCCTGATAAGGTGGACGACCTAACCGCTTGCCGACGTTTGGTTCGAATGGGGGTAGAGAGTCGGGTAGACTTTTTCTTGGTAGGCGGGAGCCTGATCACCCGTGACAACTTTGGCCATGTGGTTCGCTTAATCAAAGAAGAAAGCGAAGTGCCCGTGGTGTTGTTTCCGGGTAGTAACTTGCACATTGAATCTTCCGCTGACGCTATTCTCTTTCTTTCGCTTATTTCAGGCCGAAACCCGGAGCTGCTGATTGGTCAACACGTGGTGGCCGCCCCCGTGCTAAAACGAAGTGGTATGGAAGTGCTGCCTACCGGTTATATTCTTATCAACTCGGGCGGCACAACCACCGTTTCCTACATGAGCAATACGGTGCCTATTCCTCAGGACAAACCTTCGGTTGCGGCCTGCACTGCTATGGCAGGGGAGATGCTGGGGCTCAAACTGATCTACCTGGAAGCGGGAAGCGGAGCACAGCACCCTATTGAAGGGAAAACTATTCGGCTGGTACGCAAATCGGTTGACGTCCCGCTGATTGTGGGGGGCGGCATTGATGATCGGTACAAGGCCCAACGGGCACTAGAAGCGGGCGCTGATATGTTGGTGGTGGGCAACAGCATCGAGGAGAACCCCTCATTACTCACTGAACTGGCTGAAATGATGGAAGCTTACCGTGACAAAAGAACGGTGCTATAGGCACGGATGAAAGACTTTTTGTCTACTGCTGCAGCGTTAGCGTGATGATGAAGAGGGTAGTGCCCCCGCTGCTATCTTCGGTGGCGATCCAGGCAGCGTACTGCCCGGCCACCAACTGGCTGGGATCATCCACGGTTACCACTCCTTCCTTGGTAAGGGAGGCCCCCGCCGGAAGCATTCCCTTTACTAACTCGGCTCGTACAATCGCTCCGTCGCGGTCTTGTGAGGTAGCAAGCACGTCACCCTTTAGATAACTGTCAAGAGGCTTAGGTTGCCGCACCGAATACATAGCATCAATGTCTTCTTCTCCCGAGGGTTTTAGTTTCACCGTGAGCGAGTGAGTCTCAGTGCTGCCTGCTTCGTCGGCAGTCTCTACCACAAAGCGGTAGGTCCCGACGCTTAGCTGACTAGGATCAATCACCACCAGACATCCATTGGGGAAAAGGGTGGTGCCTGCCGGGGGGGACCCCTTCTTGAGGGTGGCATTGGTTACCGGACTTGGAATGTCTCGGGGCACCGCAATGATTTCACCACTAGTGTAGTGGTTAACAGGGCAGGGCGGAACAATAAAATAACTCTCCTGTTTATTAACCGCGACCTGTGAAGATGAAGTAGATGTTACCAACGCGGAGGACGAGCTGGCCACAGGACCGTTGGTGTCTTGCGCTCGCAGAGGGAAGTCGCTACCAAGAGCGACGCTTGCTAATAAACCAGCGCTAACGGACAAAATGTGTCTTCGAAGTACTATCATAATAAAGTAATCAGTCGTGGTTAAATGAGCCTTACTTACTAAGTATCGCGTAAATATAATGATGCTCAATGGGGAATATTATCTTGTTTGAGTAGAAAGTATATAGGAGCAATTTTAAGTCTGTATTCCCTGTTTTTTGCCTAAATCATGAACGATATCTTACTTATGAGCGTACTAATAGCTAATTGACATCTAGTCTTTTTTCATTTTGCTGAGGCTAACGTATCATTTAGGTTCAGATAGCCGTTTTAGAAGGCAAATAGCACACCGTTAAGCAGTGCTTCGGTGGTTGGTTACTAACCCTTGTTCAATTGAATAATAGATAAGGCCAGCGGTATTTCTGGCTCCACACTTTCTCATCAAGCGTACGCGGTGACCATCCACCGTACGGCGGCTGATCCCCAAAATATCACCGATTTCTTTGTTCGTATGTTCCTGGCAAATCAGCCGCAGTATCTCCTCTTCACGTTGCGTAAGTATCGCAGAGATTTCACCAGATTCCGAGACGTGCGACCTGACTATCTGCCGGTGCATTACGCTAACCACCCGTTGGTCGTAATAGCTCTCTCGCTGTAATACCGAACCAACTGCTTTGACTATTTCTTCGCCGGTGGCATCCTCAAATAAGTATCCCTCCACACCCAGTTCTAGTAGCTGGAAAACCGTTTTTTTACGCCGTTCGTGCGAGAGCGCAAGCACGCCCGTTGATGGGTGTTGTTGTTTAAAAGAAGTAAGCAGTGACAAACCGCCCGGCTCCTGATCTTCCAGGTCTATAATCACTAAATTAGGATCATATTTTTCTACCTTCTCCGTAAAATCGTGTAGATGCTGGCACTCCTCAGTAACAAGTTTAGGAACGCGTTGCGCCAGCACGTGCCGAATGCCCTTTCTTAAAATCTCACGATTGCTGATGATGATAGCGTACATATCTACTTCTACTTAAATTGGGCAGTATGGATGTCTTACGATCTAGAGACTATCAGACTCTGCTGCTGAAGCAATAGTAACAGGAAATGAACTAAGAAGAAACAAATAGGTAATTACACTTAAGTACCATCTAGGGCAGTACCCAGGCTTGCTCAAAAGCCAGTATACAATACGCAGTTAAATAGTACCTGAGACGCTAAGAGTAAAACAACTCATTTGGATACGTAAAATCACTCATACCTACTTGAAAATACCGCTAAAAAGCCAATCTATTGCCAAAAAACTACACTGTAATTTTTTAAGTCAAGTAGAAAACCGTATCATGAGTTACCTATCAGGCTTGGCGACGTACTAATTTTTTTGAATGGCGTCTCGTGTCTAACATCATACAGTTACAATACAACAATCTTGCTCAGCTTTCTCTTCTCTTTCGGAGTAGTATAGGGAAGCTCGGTAGGGACTACTGACTGGTTCAGCAGCCAAGTTAGTTGTACTATAATATTGTTACCAAACTACTACCTACCATGAATATTCTCATTGCCGATGGGCATGAACTCTACCGTAAAGGCCTGCGGTGGTTTATTGGTGAGAACCATCCCGAAGCAAAGGTATGGGAGGCCGCAACTGGTCAAGAAGTGATCGACCTGTATGAAGAATACACCGCAAAACTGCCTGATCTGCTGTTCATGGAACTTAACCTGTCGGAAGTAAATGGGTTAGATGTCACCATGTGTTTGCGCGACCGTTTGCCGGAGCTTAAAATAATTATTAATACCGATTATGAAGATGATTGGCTCGTAGATCAATTGGTAGGGTTAGGGGTGCGTGGCTACCTGCTTAAAAGTGATCCGAAAGAACAGTTGGAGCAGGCCATCCAGATTGTCCGCAAGGGAGGTTCCTACTTTAGTGGAAACGTTTCGGGAGCTCTACAGCGTGAGATCATCCGAAACAAGCGTTTTCAGCGAAATTTCCACCGGTCTCGTCGGCTCTCGGAACGAGAGTTAGAGGTGCTAAAATTGATTTGTCAGGAGCGTACCAATCGTGAAATTGCCGAAAAACTTTCGCTTAGTGTGCGTACGGTGGACAACCACCGCAACAAACTACTGGAAAAGTGTGAGGTGAAAAACACCGCCGGGTTGGTGATGCACGCCATTCGGAACGGGCTAGTGGACGTGGTGGGCGCGCGAGACCCTAAGGAATGGCGAGTTTCTCTATAATGTAAAGCCGATTGCCAATCTGTACAGCGGGTAGTAATCCGTCGTTCACCGTATGCCATACTTTACGGTAACTAAAGTCATTCTTCTTGGCAAAATACTTGGCACTGACCAACTGACTGCTGTCGACTATCTCTAGCGATTTTCCATTGGATGGCAACGTATTTCTATCCAGCTTTCTGACCACGTAAAATGTGTTTTCAAGGTTTATCGAGCGAAGGCTACCTTCGCGCACGGCTTCAATGGCGGTATAATAAGTGATGTTGGTCTGTTGGGCTAAGTGATACAGCGAAATTAGCTGAGAGCTATAGATAGTATCCGGTTGAACTCCCCTTCGATCCTTAACCCGAGCACGTATTCGAACAATTGTTTTAGCCTTCGAACTGGTAGTATAGGTAGACAAAATGCTGGTAGATTGGTGATCTTAGAACCGTAAATAAGAAAGATTAAGGATAAATTTCAACCATTTTCCACATAAAAACATGAAGGTATGCCGCAATCTTTTATTAACATTGATTCTGCCGTATCAACTTCGCAGTCGCCTGTACTAATATAAAGACCACCTTACGTGTAGAATATACAACCTGGTTGTGTATTTCTGGTAACTTACCTACTATTGTGCCTTCTGAACACTCAACCCACCCGATGCCCCTAAAACCGTATTTTATTTTCATCTTTTTAGCTCCACTCATTTCCACTCAAGCTCAAACAGACTCGCTTCGCACCATTGAACTGGTCAATGTGATTATCGCTGAGAACCGTTTGCAGGTTCCATTTTCAGAGT
Organism: uncultured Cytophagales bacterium; assembly: GCA_963761785.1. Classification (GTDB taxonomy): domain Bacteria; phylum Bacteroidota; class Bacteroidia; order Cytophagales; family Cyclobacteriaceae; genus Tunicatimonas. The sequence continues at coordinate 370,027 of CAVXII010000004.1, read as the reverse complement.
CGGCCCGCAGCATTCACATCATCACCCGAGAAGATATTGGACACAGTCCGGCGCAGAGTGTCAACGAACTGCTCACCTACGTGACGGGAGTGGACGTGCGACAGCGTGGACCGGGCGGAGTGCAGGCCGACGTGAGTGTACGGGGCGGCACCTTTGAGCAGACGCTGGTTCTCATCAACGGCGTGAAGCTAAGCGACCCCCAAACTGGTCACCACCAGATGAACCTGCCGGTAACGCTTGATGCCATCGAGCGCATCGAGGTGATTAAGGGGCCCGCTGCCCGGGTGTACGGACAAAATGCTTTTGCCGGTGCCATCAATATCGTTACCCGCGTGCCCGATCAGCCTCAGGTATCGACTAGAGCCTACGGCGGTGACTTTCAAACCTTCGGCGGCAGCATGGGTCTCACGCTACCGGGGCAACGGTACCGCCAGCACTTATCCCTGTCGCACGACCGCTCGGCTGGGTATCGCCCTAATGCTGATTATCAAGTGACCAATGCTTTTTATCAATTGTGCCTCAAAACCAAGTCCGGACAGTTTAATATAATGGGGGGGCACGGTTGGCGTACCTTTGGGGCGGGGGGCTTCTACGTACCCGAATCGAGCGAGTATGAAGAAGTGACTACCTCGCTACTAAGCCTGGACTACCAAGGCAAGGCGGGGCGGTGGACCTTTCAGCCGCGGGTGTACGGACGGCGCGGTCACGACGATTACGTATTTCTGCGCGATAGCCCGGCTGCCTATCGAAATATGCACACCACCCATGTGGCCGGGGCCGAGCTGAATACTACTTATCGCAATGTGTTGGGGGTTACCGGATTGGGCACTGAAGTGCGCCACGAACGTATTGGCAGTAACGGAATTCGTACCCGCCGCGATAGCACCGGGGCTGCAATCAATACGGTAACGGTGCCATTTCTGGGGCAGCGCCAGCGCACCCTGTTGGGATTCTTCGTCGAACACCGGTTTTTACTCTCTGATCGGCTAGATGTTACGCCGGGCCTGTACGTGAACTGGTACTCGGACTACGGCTGGAACTACTTTCCAGGCATTGACGCGAGTTGGGAAGTTGATGCAGCTTGGAGACTATTCGCTAATGTGGGGCGCTCGTTTCGGATTCCAACCTACACGGATTTGTACTATGACGGACCGACCAACATTGGCAACGACCAACTGCGTCCCGAAGATGCGATCACCTACGAAGGCGGAGTGAAGTACTTTGGGAAAACAGTTTGGGGACAGGCCAGCTATTTCCGGCGCGATGCATCGCAGCTAATTGACTGGGTGCGGTCTGGCGAAGAGGTTCCGTGGCAGCCCCGCAACTTCTACGATGTGGACGTGCAGGGGGTTGAGGTGGGTGTTAACATCAACTTTAGCAAGAAAGAGGACCCGCTGTTTCGTACGCTTTCGCTCAACTACACCTACCTGAACGCTGATCTGAAGAACACTGAGACGGTGGAGTCGCGCTATGCGCTTGACATTTTAACGCACCAGTTAATACTGGGGGCCGACCACCGGATCTGGCGGGGCTTGCGTCACAACTTGCGCGCGCGCTATCTGGATCGAGCTACCACCACGCTGAAGGATTATTTCTTACTAGACAGCCGGGTGTATCACCAAACCGAGCAGCTAAACATCTACGTGGAAACAACCAACCTGACCGATACCCGGTATAGTGAAGCGGGCTACGTGCCGATGCCCGGACGGTGGCTGCGGGCGGGCGTATCGTTCAAGTGGAAGTACTAACACTGCTGCTGGTCACTGGCTGATTTTCTGAATGGTAGAGATGCTGGATACCAGATGACTTTCTATCAGGTATTTCATACTAGATAAGGATACTAAGTATTACAAATTAGTCTCGCAAACTCCAGCATCCAGCCCGCCGTAAGACAAATCCAGCATCGCTACTCAACCTCATAGCTCCGGCGCGATGATAGCACCGAAAGCAGCCAGAATACGCAGAAGAGAAGTAAGAGAGGGCCAAAATAAGCGAGAACACCCAGCTCCCAGAATGAGCTTCCGGCATTCTGAGTAAGATAAGTCACCAGCGTAATTAGGCAGACATTGATGGCAACCATAAAACCTCCGAACCAAGCGATGAGCCGCTCCTTAAACGCTTCGTTGCGAGCATAGAGACTAGCTGACACCGGCAAGGCCTCCAGCAGGCGGCGCAATACCAGCGCTGGTAAGTTCACCAGCACAAACACTACCAGAGCAAGGTAGTAAAAGGTTTCGCGAGACAGGCTAGCACTCTCGTACAGGCTAAACCGATCGGGTAATGCGGCGTAACCGAAGGTGAGGGAGGCAAAAAATAGCAAAAACGTGAGCACCCAGGCCACGTTAACAAACTTGTTGGTGTGCATAGTAGCGTATCAACTGCCGAGCGGACGAACTGTTTTTTGCCGATTCAATTTGTTACCTTTGGCAAGGCGCCATCTTGTCGCAGCTATGGAACTCAACCCCATTATCTGCTCTGATGGAGAACCGCCACTGGCATTGGGCAGGGTCTACTTGCCGGTTGCGATAGTTTAGCTGTTGGTGGGCAGGCAAAAACGATTTTCGTCTGAACGATACCATACAGCCGAAATCTGCATTTGCTCGTTCATCAAATGTCAAACAAAAGAAAAAATGGCTCACAAGAAGAAAGGAAATCTGACTACCTCCGGAGAATGGGCCAAACATTTAAGAAAAGTTTTAAAACGAAATTTTTGGAAAGGGGAGCGCAAAGCAGAAAAACAGATAATTGATCGTGAATTGCGTAGAAATGCTGAAGGTGATCGGAAAAATAAAAACACTGTTCATGTAACAACCCGCTCTGATAGTATCTGTCACCATTTCCATGGCCCACGAATTAATTCGTGGGCTATGGAAATGGTGGGATGCTTTCGCCACGCTGACTGTCTAAATTCAAAGCCCCCGTCTTTCGCAAACCAATCCGTTTTTCTACTGTCTTTTTTATTCCTACTCCTCAGCTGCCACCCCGCCGTAGACGTTGAAAACTTTGACGAAGCAGCGTTTCGCTCCGATCCCAACGGTTGCTCAGGCGTACGGGCCGGCATGAAAGAATCACTGTTCGCGGCCGACCGCCACCTGAAAGGCCTCACCCAGGAAGAAATCTGGGCCACCCTGGGCAAACCCGACCGACAAGAACTCGCCACGCGCAGCCAGAAGTACTACGTTTACTACGTGGACCCTGCGCCCGAGTGCACGCGCGATAGCACCAGTTTGCCACTCACGCTCTTCGTCCGCTTCTCGGCGATGAACCGCGCCTCGGAAGTAAAGTACGAAAACTACTAAGCCGGTTGGTAGTTGCGTTTTCCGCGTTGTCTTCCTTGAGGGCGCGCGTAGCGGCTTGGATTTAGGCAACCCGTCCAGGGCGTAAACTTTATCTTGATCGATAGGATGCCGTACCAATCGTTGGTCGCGGAATTGCCGCCCGTGAGCGGTTCGTTTTCTGCCAACCGACGCGTTACCGGGCCAGAAAGCGACCGGTAATAATCAATGGCCAGCGGACTTAGCGCTTCCTGCGCCACGGTTTCCTGGCTCACCGCATCCAACTGGTCGCTCAGCACGTAGCGGGCCGCCGCGTCCAACACCACCGAAAGCATGGGATTGATTTCGTACTCCAGCCCCAGTCCGAAGGGAATCATTGCCAGCAAACCCGGCACCCGTCGCCCTTCGGGCTCCACATCGCGCAGGTCCCACAATCCCAACTGACTTTCGCCCCGCGGACGTGAGGTAGTAATGCCCAGTCCGGCGTAGGCGAAGGGCGTGAGCAGTCCCCGCCGAAAATAATAGAGTGCCGACGAATACAGCTCCACGTTGCGCGCCCGAAAGCTACGGGTCCGATTGGGATTGGTATCTATTCCCCGCAATCCGTACACGCTCACTCCCGACTTTAACTGCCAACGGTCGGCAAGGGGGTACCAGCCTTCCACGTTGAGCGCCGCCCGATGTCCACCCCACTGCCCTTCGTTCATGTCACCGACGTACTGGGTGAGTCCGGGCCCCACCGCCCAGCTTAGGTTCTTCTGTGCGTGAGCGGGAGAAACTATCCATCCAACAAAAAGTAGAAGCGTGCAAACAAAGGGTGGTTGAAAATACTTGGTCATAGCTAGAAGTAGGTTGTTCGTGGACAGCGAGTTTTTTGGCAAACTATCCGAAAATAGTACCCGACTGATTTTTGTGTCTTAGGATAAATATGGTGATGAACTTTTAAAGCCTTCAGAAATAAACTTCTTTTGCGAAAAGCTCTCCCGTACGTATGTTAAAACGTTGGTTCATTCCCCTTATTCTGCCTGCAATCGCTATTTGTCTGGCCCAATGCACCGCTCAACCTGTTATGAACGAATCCACTGATCGCCCAAAACTTCTTCGATCGCTGGCTCAGCAAGACTCCAACTTGTTGATAAGCGACGCAAAAGATAGCCAAAAAATGGTGGTTTACCAGATGTTTACCCGGCTATTCGGTAACCTACAAACCAAAAACGCCTCGTATGGCACGCAGGAAGAAAACGGAGTAGGCAAGTTCAGCGACATCAACGCGCCAGCGCTGCAGAGCCTGAAAGAGTTGGGCACTACGCACGTATGGTACACCGGGGTGGTTGAGCACGCCGTGCTACACGACTACCAGCAATATGACATTCCGCTCGACGATGCCGACGTGGTGAAGGGGCGCGCCGGTTCGCCCTACGCCATCAAAGACTACTACGACGTGAACCCCGACCTGGCCAAAGATGTACCCAACCGAATGGCGGAGTTTGAAGATCTCGTGCAGCGCACCCACGATCAGGGTCTTAAAGTACTCATCGACTTTGTGCCTAATCACGTGGCCCGCTTCTACCAGTCGGATGCCATGCCCGATGGCGTAGCAAATTTCGGAGCAAAGGATGATACCCAGCGGGCGTTTGATCCGAACAACAACTTCTACTACATCGTCGGCGAGCCGTTTCAAGTGCCCCCCGGCTACAACTCCCTGGGCGAACACCCGTTTCCGACCAAAGACGGGAAATTTGACGAAAATCCGGCCAAAGCCACCGGCAACGACCAGTTTGTGGCCGACCCCACCGTGGATGACTGGTTCGAGACCATCAAACTTAACTACGGAGTAGACTACCTGAACGGTCGGCACACCCACTTCGATCCTATTCCGGACACCTGGCACAAGATGCACGATATTCTTCAGTATTGGGCCGGAAAGCAGGTTGACGGCTTCCGCTGCGACATGGCCGAGATGGTGCCGGTGGAGTTCTGGGAGTGGGTGATTCCCAAAGTAAAGGAGCAGCATCCCGAAGTGGTATTCGTGGCCGAAATTTACAATCCCCAGGCCTACCGCACGTACATTGGCCAGGGGAGCTTTGACTACCTTTACGATAAGGTACAACTCTACGACACGCTACGCTCAGTGGTGGAGGGGCACGGCACCACCGACCATCTCACCGACATTTGGCAGTCGCTGCGCGGCATTAACCACCACATGCTGCGCTTCCTGGAGAACCACGACGAGCAGCGAATCGCCTCTCGCTTCTTTGCGGGCGACCCGGTGCGGGCCGAACCGGCGATGGTGATCACGGCGCTGTGGCACACGAGTCCGGTCATGATCTACTTTGGGCAGGAAGTGGGCGAGCCCGGCGGAGCCAACGAGGGCTTCAGCGGCGACGACGGCCGCACGACCATTTTTGACTACTGGGGCGTTCCCGAGCACCAGAAGTGGGTGAACGACCACCGCTACGACGGGGGGCAACTGAGCGATGCGCAGCAGCAACTGCGGCAGTTCTATCAGCAGCTGCTCAATCTGGCACACGAAGACGTGATTGCTCAGGGAAATTTCTATGATCTGCACCCCTACAACCGGGAGCACGCCGAGGGTTACTCCGATCAGGTGTATGCCTTCCTGCGGTTTACCGAGCAGCAGCGGTGGCTGGTGATCACTAATTTCGATGCGCAGCATACGCAGCAATTTGATCTGAAAATTCCGGCTGCGGCACAACAAGCCCTGCAACTGTCCGCAGGAACTACCTACGCGTTGCGCGACCTTTTGTTGTCTGACACTGAGCTAACGTGGTCGGTCGCTGACGATGCGGCTATTCCGATTACCCTGGCTCCGCTGCAATCGCTGGTGCTGGCGGTTGAAGAAGCAAACTAACGTATATTTAGGGCAAGGAGTAATTTTGAAGGTCAGTAAACCCCAGTTTGAAGCTCAAATTTGGTTGAATTTAGTCTAGTTTTAAGCTACTTTTGAGCTTCAAACATCAAAATGAAGCTTCAGGATCAAATTATATCAATATTGACCAAGCATCCCGGTTTATCGTCGCGGGAGGTTCACGAGCGATTAGCTTCAGATAACAGTTATTCCACGACAAAAAGGACGTTGGCTAAACTGGTAGATAAAAAGCTAATTGATAGATCCGGAAATAAAAGAAGTAGCACGTATAACGTAGGAAGATCTTACCAAATACTTCATTTGATAGATTCGGAAGCGTATTTTGAAAAGGATATTGACGACCGAGAAATAAATGATACGTTTAATTTTGCCCTGATTCAGGAAGAATTACTCGCCATTGAGCTGTTTACCGATGAGGAAAAGAAAAAGCTGAACGAGTTGCAAACCACTTACTCAGAAAATGTAGCGCAACTGTTGAAAACGGAGTACGACAAAGAAATAGAACGATTGGCCATCGATCTAAGCTGGAAATCTTCTCAAATTGAAGGCAATACCTACACCCTGCTGGAAACCGAACGGCTATTGAAAGAAAAACAAACCGCTTCCGGTAAACACAAGGACGAAGCAGTCATGCTGTTGAACCACAAGGAAGCCATTGACTTTATCGTCGCGCACCCCTACTACTTGCAGCAACTATCTGTCCGAGCGATAGAAGATATTCATAGTATTTTAACCAAGGAGTTGGGAATCAGTTGAAACCTGAGGGACCGAAGGGTAGGGATCACGGGCACCAACTACCGACCGCTAGACAATCAGTTTCAAATCAGAGAAGCCTTCGAAAGTATGTGCGAATTGATCAATCGGAAGCCAAGCGTCTTCGATAAATCGCTGTTGGCGCTGGTGCTCATTTCCTATATTCAAGGCTTTGTGGACGGAAACAAAAGAACAGCTAGGATCATTAGCAACGCGATCCTTATTGCCAACAACCATTGCCCTATCTCCTTTAGAACGGTAGACTCCATTGCGTATAAGAAAGCCATGCTTATCTTCTACGAGCAAAACAACATTACGGCGTTTAAGCGAATATTTATAGAGCAGTTCCGGTTTGCTGTCAATACTTATTTTTAATGCTCCCTAAAAGTCAGAAAGTGCGCTGATAACCCCGGCGCCGTGCACGCTATCAGTCGAGAGCAATGGACAATGAAAAGGTAAACGCACCTCCGCCTGCCACAGGCCTCTCAATAAAGCTGGAAGCAGCTTCGCCCGGTGATCACCTCGAGCTAACGGCTTTGATGCGGCAGTCAAAGGCCTACTGGAAGTACGACCAACACCAACTCGACCGCTGGCAGGAAGATCTGACCATTTCGCCGCGCTTCATTGAGCAAAACCACGTCGTGAAAGCATCGTCCGGCGATGAGATTGTGGGATTCTTCGCGTACGCTGTCCACCCCACGCTGGTGAAGCTGGAAAGCCTCTTTGTGCTTCCCCGCCACATCGGAAAAGGACTGGGGCGGTTACTCATGGATCACTTTTTGGCTAAGATATCAGTCGGGTCGGTTGATACCATTGTACTGGACGCCGACCCCCACGCCGAAGGTTTCTACCGACGCTTCAATTTTCGAACGGTTTCCCTGAGACCCACCTCAGTGCCGGGCCGCTTCCTACCGATTATGGTTCGAAATTTATCTCTGAAACCAGAAGCATTATTCGAGACCGGCCGACTCCGGATGCGGCATTTTGCAGCGTACGACCTGGACGACTTCCACGACATGCAGGGCAATCCGGCGGTGATGAAATTTGTGAAGCCGCCGCTTACCTACGAACAGACGGCGGAAGAACTTGCGCGATTCATGGGGTACTACGCCCGGCTAGATCTGCTCTACAGAATCTGGGCGGTCGCTGACCCGTCAACCGATTCGCTGGTCGGACTCTGCGGGGTATATCTAAACGAAAAGCAGGAATTGGAGATTGCTTATCGATTGCGGGAAAAGCACTGGGGCCAGGGCTACGGACGTGAGATCGCCCGTGGGCTGATCGACTACTGCTTCAATACCTTGCGGTACGACGAACTGGTGGCCTACGTTTGCCAAGACAACGTGGGTTCGGTTAAAATCCTCCAGCAGGAAATGAAATTCCAAACCGAGTTTTATTCAGAAAAAGATCAGTGGATAGAACTGGTCTACCGGGTGTCCAGAAAGAACCGGCAACCGGGTTGATCAACCGTGCCAACAAGGGCGTATATTGTCCGGCCAAGCGCTGGCGAACTCGTCTATTTTAGTATATTTAGGCAACCCACGGCCTCACCGATGATCACCTACGTCCTTCGTTTGTTTGTTGCCTTATTGCTGGTAGACAGCGCTCCGCAACGGCTGTCTCCCGCCGCTGCCGCCGCGCCCGATACCGTCCGAATCACCCTCCGTGCGATCTCCGGTTTGCAGTATGATCAGGTACGCTTTGCAGTGCCGCCCGGGGCCCACGTGGTGGTCACGCTCAACAACACCGACGAGATGGCGCACAACGTAGTGTTTACCAAGCCCGGCTACCGCGAGGAGATCGTGAATCTGGCCCTCAACCTAGGCGATCAGGGCAGCATGCGGGGCTACGTGCCCGAATCAGACAAGGTCATCGCCGCCATTCCCATCCTTACTCCCGATCAGCAGCAGACCATAGCATTCGACGTGCCCAACCGCGAAGGTATCTATCCCTACGTGTGTACCTACCCCGGTCACGGAGCCGTGATGTACGGCGCGATGTACGTAACCACCAACCAACTGCCGCCCCTGGCCAAGGATGTGAACGTGCCCCCCGTGCGTCGTACTGCCGATGATCGGCCCGAGCGTGCTTCGCTGCCGCCTAAGCATCCGTATCTTGATATGCTACCTGCCCTCTACCGCACCTTTATGCCCGATTGCGGACCGGCCGGTATTGCCGTGGGCTTGCTGGGCGACGTGAGCTACTGTTGGGACGCTGGATCATGCCGCCTGCGTTACGCCTGGAAAGGCGGTTTTTTGGACATGACTGAAAATTGGGCAGGTAAGGGCAAAGAGGTTGCCGAACTGGTGGGCACGGTATTCTACCGCGACAGCACCGATTTTCCCTTTCGGCTGGGGCAGCGCGAGCACGTTCCGCAGGCTGATTTTCAGGGCTATACAATGCATAAGCGCTACCCTACCTTCCGCTATACACTTGACGGAACAGCAGTGACTGAGCGGATCGTGCCCACACTGGAAAATCCCGGCATCAAACGCATAATGACCTTTACCGGTCTGAAGCAGCCACTCTGGCTGGTGAAAGCTTCGTATCCTAACGCTACCGTATACTGCAACAAGGGGCGCTGGGAAGGCAATTATCTGAAACTTTCGCCCCAGGAGGCGCAAGAGTTCACTATTACGATTACTGAAATATGAAATTGCTGAGTCATTTGGTAGCTAAGTACCAGGCTGTGAGGAAACGTAATCACTCGTTGTTCCTTCACAGGCGAAGCGTCCGGCGTACCGACAGTCGGCGTTCCGACGGTCGGCGTTCCGACAGTCGGCGTTCCGACGGTCGGCGTTCCGACGAAACTCAAAACTTTCGGTTGCAAGAGGGGGATTTCGGATATTTCGCTACACTGCGTTTCACAAAATTCCGGAATGACGGTAGGTTCTTTACAGTTGTTTTCGGTTACCTACTGATAAGTTGCTTGGGAGCGTGCACGCTGTTGCCCGAAGAAAGTCAATTGATCGACGACCCTCGTCTGAATAACTTCTACGCTGTGGAAGACATTCCACTGCCCGCCGGACTCACCCCTGAGGTGGGTGGCATGGACTTTATGCCCGACGGTCGGCTGATGGTGGCCTTTCACCGGGGCGAGGTGATGATCTATGACCCAACTACGCAAGTGTGGAGCCTGTTTGCCGAGGGACTACACGACCCGCTGGGGGTGTGGGTGCTTAACAACCACGAGGCGCTGGTGATGCAGCGCCCCGAACTCACCAAACTCATTGACACCAACCTCAACGGCACCGTAGAAACCTACCAGACGGTGACCGACGACTTTGGGATGTCAGGCAACTACCACGAGTTTGCCTTCGGACCCGTGGCCGATGCTGCGGGGAATTTGTACATCAGCCTGAACTGCGCCTCTAGCAACGCGGGTATCTGGGAAGAGGTACGGGGCCAGTACAACCCGCTGGGGCGCGACGGGCGTATGTACTCCTGCGTGGCTTACCGAGGCTACGTTATGAGACTTACTCCCGCTGGTGAACTGATTCCCTGGGCCAACGGTTTCCGCTCGCCCGATGGACTGGGCTTTGATCAGGAGGGAAATCTGTTCGTCACCGATAACCAGGGTGACTGGTTGGGTACCAGTAAACTGTACCACGTGGAGCAGGGCAATTTCTACGGACAGCCGTCCAGTTTGGTATGGCGTGACGGTTGGGACGTGGATCCGCTTACCCTGCCAGTGGCCACCCTGGATAGTATGCGTACCCGGGCGGCGGTGCTGTTTCCGCACACCATTATGGCCAACTCTCCCACCCAACCATTGGTGATTCCCGACAATACCAACTTTGGTCCGTTTGCCGGACAGTTGCTGGTGGGCGAGATGGATTACCCGCGTATTATGCGCGTGATGCTGGAGAAGGTGCAGGGACAGTACCAAGGGGCCTGCGTGAACTTCATGGACTCGATGAATCTGTCGATTGGTAACCACCGTATGGCGTTTGCACCCGATGGCAGTCTGTGGTTGGGCAAAACTGCCTACGTGTGGGTAGGCGATAAGGGTATCCAACGCGTAACCTACCAGGGCGGCCGCCCCATGGACGTGCTACAGATGAACGTAACCCCCCGGGGCTTTGATCTGACATTTACGCGTCCGGTGGACCGCTTAGTCGCGGCTGATCCGGCCAACTACTACGTGCAGCGCTATTACTACGAGTATCACAAAGAATACGGTTCTCCGCAGATGGACGTGACTCCCGTACGCGTACAAGCTATCAAAGTATCAGACGATGGCATGAAGGTGGCACTGACGCTGCCTACCCTGAAACCCGGTTATGTCTACGACGTACAAATCATTGGCATGCAAAGCGAGCAGGGGGTTCCCTTGGTTAACAATCGCCTGTTCTATACACTTAATAATTTGCCCGATGATCAACGCCAGGCTGCCCGATGATTTGGCTAGCTAAACATGCGAAATGATGCATCAGGCTTTTGGTCAACATAGCCCTTGAGGTCCTCCGCTGAGAACTTATTGTCGGTACCACCATGCACTATAAACTCACGCTAACAAGCCTTGCAATTTGTATCATCGCCTGCGAACCAGCGGAGCTATCGCGCGAGCAGCAGACACGGAATACTGCTCAAGCATACTTCGAGGTGTACCAGCAACGCGAAGATTGGGACAGCCTACTCACCTTCTACCGAGAAGACATTTACTTCAAAGATGCTAATCTTAACTTTGAGGCTGAGGGAATTGAAGCATTCAAGGACTTTTATAACTGGCCCGATACCAGTTTCCGTAAAATTGTGTCTGACCAAAAGCATTTGGTGCTTCAAACTATGCTGGTACAAGATAGTGTGGTGGTAGGGCAGGGGAGGCTCAGTCCCTTCTTCTGGCACAACGAGCTACAGGAGTGGCCCGAGGATTTCACCATTTGGCTTTACTTCGACCAGGACATGAAAATCTACCGGCAAATAGACTGGGTACGTTATCCTACCTGGATGATTCAATCTTTTGAGCAGTAGAATAGCATGCGTATAGCACGAGCAGTAGTATGCTAGGAAACCGGGTCCACGTCAATATCAAACACGTCTTTGAGCGCTACGCGCGATGCGTGGTAGCCGCACATGCCATGCACCGCCCCGCCCGGTGGGGTAGATGACGAGCACAGATACACCCCTTCCAGAGGCGTGCGGTAGGGCGTCAGGCTCAGGGTGGGGCGGGTAAATTGCTGAGTGAGGGATTGCGCACCCCCGTTGATGTCGCCTCCGATGTAGTTGGCGTTGTACTGCTGTACCTGGTGGGTATTCATGGTGTGTTTGGCCAGAATAGTGTCCCGGAAACCGGGGGCAAAGCGTTCCACCTGCCGCTCGATGACCTCGGTCATGTCCACGGTTGAGTAACGGGGCACGTGGCAGTAGGCCCAGGCGGTATGCTTTCCCTTCGGGGCCCGACTGGGATCAAAGGGCGTTTGTTGCACCAGCAGCACGTAGGGGTTGTCGGAGTGCTTTTGGTTCCACAGGGCATGCTCCGAGGCGGCGATCTCCTCCATGGTGCCACCCAGGTGCGCCGTAGCTGATCGACTACAGGCGGGGTTGGCGAAGGGAATGGGATCGCTCAGTGCCCAATCTACTTTAAAAATGCCCTGGTTGTACTGATAGCGCTCTAGCTGCCGTCGATAGTAGCGCGCGAAATCCAAATCTTTAATATCCAGCAACTGCCGGGGAGTTATATCGAACAACATAGCCCGGCAGGGCGGAATATCGGTCAGACCCGTTACGCGGTGTTCGGTAACCACCTCACCGCCCAACGATACGAAATACTGGTGCAGGGCGTTCGTAATCTGCTGAGCGCCCCCTTTGGGGAAGGGCCACCCTACCTTGTGCCCAAGTCCGCCCAGCACCATTCCAACTGCCGCCGAGACGATATTCTCGAGGGGCAGCATAGAGTGGGCAGCCAGTCCGGCGAACAAAGCGCGGGCAGGCGCTTCTTTAAAGGTACGTTGCGCCAGACCCGTCGCTGATTGCACCGCTTTGAGGCCGAACTCAGCCAGGGCCAGCGGGTTGCTGGGCCAGCGTAGTGGTCCGAGAAAAGCCGGGGCGATGCGGTCCCACTGGTGCACCACTGGCTGCATCAGTCGTACGTACGCTTCCAGATCTACCCCTAGCTGGGCGGCCGTGTCAGCCACCGATTGTTCTAACGTAACCGCCCCCCCTCCATCGAGCGGATGGGCCAACGGAGCGTCAGGATGCACCCATTGCAGTCCGAACGCTGACAGCGGTAGCGTGCGAAAGTAGGGCGAAGCCACCGCCATGGGGTGAATGGCCGAGCCGATATCGTGCACAAAACCTGGTAGGGTAAGCTCTTCGGAACGGGCTCCGCCGCCCACTTTGGCTTCAGCTTCCAGAATCACGGTAGACAAGCCCGCCCGCTGGGCCATAATGCCCGCCGCGAATCCGTTGGGCCCCGAACCAATGACTACTACATCGTATCGTTTCATAAGGAGTTGATTGGTGTCATGTAAGCTCTTTGCCCCGCCGCCTACGGCAGCTCCTTATCTTCCAAGCCTGACACGCCACCCGACACAATAAACTTCATAATATCAGTACTGGACGCGGCAAGGGGGGTTACGTACTTGGTCGGCACAATGTATAAGTTGCCTGAAAAATTGTAAGAATGCGGCAGATACACCGCCACCTGATCCACTAATCCCAACTGGCTTAGATCGCTTTTCGTAATAAAACCTGGTTTCTGAATAATGAACTCCGGATTAAGGGTAACTAGTACTGGTTGGTCAAACTTCTTTTTATCACCTACAAAGGCCGAGATCAGGTCTTTCAGGGATGAGTAGATGATGTTGACGAACGGTAGCTTACGCAGCAGCTCTTCCAGCAAATTGAACAGCGGTCCGGCAAGTAGCGTAGAAGCCAGATAACCCACAATCGTAATAGAGGCCAGGATGGTGAGCATGCCCAGTCCGGGCAGTTTGAAATCAATAATATTGTCCAGCCAGCGGATGCTAAGCAGAATGATGTAGACCGTGAGGGCTACTGGCACTACAAAGAGCAACCCCCGGAAGAAGTAAGTAATAAGTTTGTTCATGTCGGTTTCACCGACGGCGAAGATAGGACTATTGTTGAGAATGTCGCGGGATTGGCGGGCTATCTTATGGAAGAAGCGGTAGGCACAGCTACCCGTCTAAAAAGATTTTGACCATCAAAGCTAGTAAAATGCCTAACTGACCAAACAGAAAGGGCCGCAACCACCGCAACTGGGTGCGTAGCTCTTTGTGGATATCTTTTTGAAAACTGCGTAACTCCTGCTGTAGAATATCCTTCGTCACCAACTGGTCCCACCGTTCCTCAAATCGTTTTTGCTGCGAATCCTGGATGAAGCTTATGAGCTTCTTCGAGGTTTCTTCTCCCAGCTTTCCGCGAAGCTCCTTAAACATTTCTGTTTCCGTCATTGGCCTGTATTTATATAAAGCTACAAATAATCCCCCAAACAGCAAAGGCCCAGCATTGTTGCCGAGCCTTGGTAAAACGCTGAATCGTCTAAGTAGTTAGATAGAAATTCCCACAAACGATAGGAAGGCAATACCCATCAGACCCGTGATCAGCATGGTAATGCCTAATCCTTTCAAGCCGTCGGGCACGTTAGAGTATTTCATTTTCTCACGGATAGCAGCCAGGGCCACAATGGCCAGGAAGAAACCGGTGCCTGAACCGAAGCCGAAGGCGGTGGCCTCTACGATGGTGTAATCGCGCTGCACCATAAACAGGGAAGAACCCAGGATGGCACAGTTCACGGCGATCAGGGGAAGAAAGATGCCCAGCGTTCCGTAGAGTGAGGGCGAGATTTTCTCAATCACCATTTCTACCAGTTGCACCATTGCGGCAATGACGGCGATGAACATGATGAAGCGCAGAAAACTTAAATCAATGCCCGCAAAGTCTTTTCCGGCCCAGGCCAGCGCGCCCTCTTTGAGTACGTACTCCTGAAGCAACCAATTAAAGGGCACCGTGATGGTGAGTACGAAAATTACCGCGGCTCCGAGTCCGGTGGCGGTAGATACTTTCTTAGAAACGGCCAGGAAAGAACACATCCCCAAGAAAAAGGCCAGCACCATGTTCTCGATGAAGACAGCCTTGATAATAATATTGATGATATCCATGCGTACAGAGTTTTAATTTATCGTTCTACGTGTCCACTGACGGTACGCTGAACCCAGATCAATAATCCTAAGATGACGAAAGCTCCTACTGCGGTCACCATCAGTCCATTGTTGGGGAAGTTCTCGATGCCGACTGCTTCAAACACCTTGAAGCCGAACAGGGCACCGGAACCCAGT
The DNA here is from genome assembly GCA_963761785.1 of uncultured Cytophagales bacterium. GTDB lineage: Bacteria > Bacteroidota > Bacteroidia > Cytophagales > Cyclobacteriaceae > Tunicatimonas. The sequence continues at coordinate 354,809 of CAVXII010000004.1, read as the reverse complement.
AGTTCACGGAAGAAGGCCACCACCAAAATGATCCAGGCGTAGCCGAAACCACTTCCCAGTCCGTCCAGAATAGAATCGTAGGGTTTGTTGCCCATCGCGAAAGCTTCCAGCCGCCCCATCACAATGCAGTTGGTGATGATCAAGCCCACGAATACGGTCAGCGATTTCCATATGTCAAAGAAGTAGGCCTTCAGTACCTGATCTACCAAGGTTACCAGCGTGGCAATTACCGCCAGTTGCACGATGATCCGTACGCGTCCGGGCACCAGGTTGCGCATCAGGGAGATGATCAGGTTGGAGAACACAATCACGAAGACTACCGAGATAGCCATGATCGAGGTAGGGGCCAACTGGGTGGTCACCGCCAGGGCCGAACAGATACCCAACACCTGAATGGTGATCGGGTTATCATCGCTCATCGGGTCGGACAGCAGTCGCCGTCGCCGTTTGGAGAGTAGCGCTTCCGAGGGTTCTTTCGGGGCTACTTTGGGTTTGTCAATAACTTGTGCGGTATCGCTCATAGGAGAAAGATATTTAGAAAATCAATGATCACATCAATCAATTACACGTCGCTATTGGCGGGCCGTGAATTAGGCCTTTGCATGTTATTGCCAGTAGCTTTTTCCAGGTACGGTTCGTAGTAAGAAAGATAGTTGCGCAGCATATTGTTAACGCCCACCGCCGTGATGGTAGCCCCCGACAAGCCATCCACCTCATTGTCGCCGTAGATGCTCGGTTCACCCGTTTCGCCCTTCACCATATTCACGGCAACCAGGGTTCCCACGTCGTCGTAGATCTTTTTGCCCCGGAAGCGTTCCTGCACTTCAATGCTCGTGATGCGCGCGCCCAAACCGGGTGTTTCTCCGGCGTGGTCGAACACCACTCCCCGAATGGTGGAAAGATCTTCCTCCAAGGCCACGTAGCCCCAGATATTGTTCCATAATCCATTGCCGTACACCGGCAAGATGTAGGCATCTACTTGTTCCTGATTGCCCTCACGCATCAGCTTGTAGATGGGATACAACCGTTCTTCGGGCGGCAGTTTGAACTGGCTCCCTACGTCCACCGCTTCGGCGATGACGGGCTCTCCCTCAATCTCCTTCACCTCTTCGCCCTGGGCGTTTACTACCAGCGACTGGATGCGCGCCTGGTAGATGCCGGGCACGTCGTCGGTGGGCTTGAGTTGCATCACCGCGCCCAGTATTTTCTTCTGGGTATCGAGCGCTACCTGTTCTTGCTGGATAGGACGAAGTCCCAGGGCAGCGAATGATAACAACCCGCCGAGGATGATGGTGAGCACGGCGGAAAAACCAATTACGTAAGCATTAGACTGTCGCACGTTGTAACCTCCTTTTTTTGTTAGCTTGAACTACATAAAAATCAATCAGCGGGGCGAATACGTTCATAAATAATACCGCCAGCATAATTCCTTCGGGATAGGCCGGGTTCAGTACCCGGATAATCACCGTGATGGCTCCGATTAGGAAACCATAAATCCACTTGCCCCATTCCGTATGCGCCGCCGACACCGGGTCGGTTGCCATGAACACAATACCGAAAGCCACTCCCCCAATAGCAAAGTGATAGTAAGCGGGCATGTTAAAATACTCATTGGCTGCACCCAAATTGAAGATGAGTCCCATTACGTATACCCCCACGAAGCCACTTAAGATGATCTTCCAACTAGCCACCCCGGTAACGATAAGAATAAGCGCTCCAATCAGAACCATCAGCAGCGAAGTGGAGCCAATAGACCCAGGGATGAGACCGATAAACAGATTCCCAAATTCGTAAAGTCCGTTCTGAAAGCTATCGAAAGCGGCTACGACGGGTTGTGATCCTTCCACAGCAACAGTCTCGGCCGCAATACCGAGCGGAGTTGCGCCGGAAAAACCATTTACGTACTCTTGTCCGCCCTTGTAGTACCATACATCGCCCGACATATCGCTAGGATAGGCAAAGTACAGAAACGCCCGGGCCGTCATGGCTACGTTGAGCACATTCATACCTGTGCCGCCAAACACTTCCTTGGCGATTACCACCGCAAAGATGGTAGCCAGGGCTACTTGCCACAGAGGAATGGTGGGCGGCATAATCAACGGAATGAGCATACCCGTTACCAGGAAGCCCTCGTTGATGGGATGGCGGCGTACAATGGAAAATATCACCTCTACCAATCCGCCGGTGGCGTAGGACACCAGCACAATGGGCAGCACCACCTGGGAACCGATGAGTACCTTGTCTATCCAGGTAGCGGTATCTAATCCACCAACGGCCAGAAAGTGCGTATGTCCTACGTTATAGATGCCAAACAGCAGGCAGGGCACCAGGGCAATCACCACCGTGATCATCAGGCGCTTCAGGTCAATGGCGTCGTGAATGTGGGTGCCCTTGGCCGGAGACGTTTCGCGGGGAGTAAACAAAAAGGTTTCGCCCGCTTCGAAGGCGTAATAAAATTTCTCGAGCTTGCCGCCCTTCTCGAACATGGGGCGCTGCTGGTCTAAAATGTTTCGTAAGAATTGCATACCTAAGGTTCTCGGATTAAGTTAATTCCTTCGCGAATAAGGTGTTGAAAGTCGTGCTTGGAGATGTCAATAAACTCGCACAAGGCGATATCTTCTTCAATCACTTCGTAGATGCCCAGCGCCTCCATGTCGTCGTAGTCTTCGGCCATAATTGCCTTGATCAGATACTCCGGTAGAATATCCATCGGCAATACCTGCTCATAGATACCGGTTTGCACGAACGCCCGCTCTTCTCCCCGCATGTTAGAGTCAAGCACGTACTCTTTTTTGGGGTTCAGAAAAGAGAGCAACCCTACTGCTCTATGAAAACTCAACTTGTTTGTGGTTGGTTTCATCCAGCCCAGAAATTCGTAATAATCACCTTCCGGAATCACCGTGACCTGATGATCATAAAAACCAAGGTATCCGTCGGCCGGAATTTTGTTGCCAGTGAGCACGTTGCCTGAGATATAGCGCACGTGATCGTTCTTGAGATTATTGGCTACTAACTTATCAATACACCCTCCTTGGTAGGTGCGATAGTACTGGGGCTCTTTTACTTCTGACCCGGTCAGCGCAACTAGTTTGGAGCTGTCGTAGATGCCGTCCAGAAAGAGTCGCCCGATCTGCACCACCCCGTAAGGATTGACGGTCCACACCACCTGCCCCTTACCGATAGGGTCCACGTGATGGATGTGTACGCCCACATTGCCCGCTGGGTGCCGTCCGGAAAACTTATGCAATTCAATACCCTTCGCCGTGCCCGCTACGGACGAAACCTCGGCATCGGCGTTCACTCCGAGGTGAATCTTACCCGTGGTAAACTTTTTGAGTACTTCGATGCCCGCTTCGAAGTAGTTGCCCTGCCCCTTGAGCAAAAAATCGTAGTCGGGAGCCAGCGGGCTGGTGTCAAAGGTGGAGATGAAGATGGACTTGGGAGTGTCGTCGGGATTAGCCACAATGCCGTAGGGGCGCTGGACGATCTGCGGCCACACGCCACTCTTAAGCATTGTCTCGAGGGCGTCTTCTTTCTTCAAAGAAGGAATCTCCGAGATAGAATACTCTTTAAACTGCTCGTGCTCAATGCTTTTGTCGGCCAGGATTTTAATCTCCAGCAGTTTACGGCGCTCACCACGTTTGATCTCTACCACCTCGCCACTCACCGGGGCGCAGTACATCACCGAGTTCATTTTCTTGTCAAAGAGAATCGGAGTGCCCGCTTTTACGGTGTCTCCTTCCTTCACGGTGACCTTGGGGCGAATAAGACCAGGGAAATCGGTGGGTTTAAGAGCGAATGTATCGGAAAGGGAAGATTCGGCGAGCTGCCGGGCTGGCTTTCCGGCTAAGTTAATGGTAAACCCTTTTTTGAGTTTGATGTGTTCAGGCATCAATGCGAGTTATGAGTGCGGTAAAACGCTGCAAAATTAATCAAAATACCCTAACAACCTAAGGGTGTGCGGCGGGAAATTAAGAAAGGAATTACCCAATAAAGGAAGCAGTTACTGCAACAGTAAGTTCATACCAGCACGTCTAGCGCACGGATCCCGGTAGCCACTTGCTCCATGAGCCACATAGGGGTGGAAGTAGCTCCACATACCCCGACGTGATCGGCCCCGGCAAACCACTCGGATTGCAGTTCGTCTTCGTTGGCAATGAAGTAGCTACGCTCGTTTTCGGCCTGGCATACGCTGTACAGCGCTTTCCCGTTTGAGCTCTTCTTGCTGCTCACAAAAATGATGACATCTTGCTCTTGGGCAAAGCGCTGTAGTTGAGGCTCTCGGTTTGACACTTGTCGGCAAATACTGTCGTTGGCGTGAAATTCTATGGTATTAAGAGACTTGTTAGCCCGAGCCAGCCGCTCCTCGATCATGGCCTTGATGCGGTAGAAGCCCTTGGTGCTCTTGGTGGTTTGGCTGAACAAGGTCACCGGTCGGGTAAAGTCGATCCTGTCCAAGTCTTGGTCGTGCATCACAATAATGGCTTTGCCTCGGGTTTGTCCGGTCAGGCCGATCACCTCAGCGTGCCCCGGCTGGCCGTAGATTACAATTTGTCCTTTGATGTCTTCTACGTGATCGAAAGCATTCTTGACGCGGTTCTGTAGCTTAAGCACTACCGGACAAGAGGCATCCACCAATTCAATGTTGTTGGCCAGGGCAAGTTGATAAGTTTCGGGCGGTTCTCCGTGGGCGCGGATTAGCACCTTGCAGTCGCGCAGTTCGTTCAGGTCGGCGCGGTCGATGATGCGCAAGCCTTTCTTGTGCAGGCGCTGCACTTCCATATCGTTGTGCACAATATCGCCCAGGCAGTACAAGTTGTTGCCGTTGAGCATTTCATCTTCGGCCATTTGGATAGCGAACTCCACGCCAAAGCAATATCCTGAGTTTTTGTCAATGGTCACTTCCATCGGGCAATCGTTCGTTGGATGAATAAATAATGGCGCGCGCCCATTCCACAATCTGCTGCACCTGATCTGCGAAGGTTAAGTGCGTGGTATCCAGGGTTACCGCATCGTGCGCTTTCAATAGCGGAGACTCTTTTCTACTCGAGTCCAACTCATCTCGCTGCAGAAGGTTGCGCTCAATATCTGAAACAGCCACTGCCTGCCCTTTCTCTCGTAGTTCGGCCTGCCGTCGCTGGGCTCGAACCGTAGGGTCGGCAGTCATAAAGATCTTCAGTTCGGCTTGCGGAAACACTTTGGTGCCAATGTCACGGCCGTCCATCACGACGCGCCGCCCCTTGCCGAGCTGTTGCTGTAACGCTACCATGGCCTGCCGAACCACCGGCAGGGCACTCACCGGACTCACGTGGTTGGACACCCGCATGCTGCGGATCTCCTGCTCCACATTTTTGCCGTTCAGCAAGGTTTCGTACCCCGCTCCCCGATCATGTGGCTGAAAGCCAATCTGAGTATCAGCAAGTGCTTGGGCTACCGCTGCGGCATCGGTGAGCGTCACGTCATTTCGTAAGAAGTGCAGCGTCACCGCCCGGTACATGGCCCCTGAGTCAATGTAGGTGTAATCCAATTCTTGCGCCACCGCCTTGGCCGTGGAGCTCTTTCCTACTCCGGAGTAGCCGTCGATAGCTACCGTAATGTCGTTGGGCATGGGGTTAGCAGTCTTTTACGGGGCAAGGAATAGGGCCTTTCTTAGGAATTCGTCCGGGTTTTTGGGAGGCACAACCACCAATGGCCACCACCGCGGTGATGAGCAGCAGTTTGTAGAATACTCTTTTCGTCTCGTCAAGATAGCGCATAATATTTCCTGATGGGGTAATAAAGTGGTCTAATATTTCTTCCAGCCCGACAAAATGTAACCGTCTGGTAACTTATACCTCCGATAAAAATCGGGTTTTAGCACCTAACCAATTGACAGACAGAGGCTTGAAAATAATTTTGCAACTTTGTTTAGTTTTTATTTAAATTTGTTGAACAAACTTGTGCAGTCAACGTAAGCAAGTAAAAACGCAGAGCATTGTTTTTCCCCCGCACAAGATTTTGATTGAGTAGTTTTAGGTTGTTGTATTAGTAGTGAAAAAAGTGAACCTATTAGGTTCACTTTTTTTTGTGACCGCTCCGACAGATTTACGTACTTTGCGGACTTGTTCTTAACGAAGCTTTTGGGCTGATCGTACGCCGGTTGTCCCCTAAGTTTTCACTTTAGCCCGCTATGCTGTATCTCTCCGTAGAATCTTTGTCCAAACGCTACCTCACCGCCGAAGGACGGGATAATCACCTGTTTCATAACATCTCGTTCGGCATTGAGCAGGGGCAGAAGATTGCCCTGGTAGGGATCAACGGTTCCGGCAAATCCACGCTCATGAAGATTATCGGCGGTCGTGAAGTGCCCGACAGTGGGCAAGTGGCGATCACCGGCGGCGTGCGCGTGGCCTTTGCCGAGCAGCAACCAATCTTTGATGAGCACGACACCGTGGCCACCTTTGTGTACCGGAGCGATGACCCCACCCTGGCGCTTCTGCAAGACTACCACCACCTGCTCAACCATGATCCCGCCTCCGACCGCCTGGCCGACGTGATCGGCCAGATCGACAGCCAGAATGCCTGGGACTACGACAGCCAGATCGAGCAAATTCTGGGGCAACTGGGCATCTACGACCTGGACCAGCCCACGGCGCAGCTATCGGGCGGACAGCGCAAGCGGGTGGCCCTGGCCAAGGCCCTGATCGAAAAGCCCGACCTGCTGCTGCTCGACGAGCCCACCAACCACCTGGACCTGGCCACCATCGAGTGGATAGAAAACTATTTATCAGCGCAGAACATGGCGCTGCTGTTGGTAACGCACGACCGTTACTTTCTGGAACGGGTAACCAACGAAATTCTGGAACTGGAGGGCGGGCAGGTGCACCGCTACGCCGGGAACTACGCTTACTTTCTGGAGAAAAAAACCGAACGAATGGCCCAGGAACAAACCGAGATAGGCAAAGCGCAGAACTTGTTTCGCAAGGAATTGGAGTGGATGCGGCGGCAGCCCAAGGCGCGGGGCACCAAGGCCAAGTACCGCGTAGAAGCTTTTGATGGCATCCAGGAGAAAGCCCAGCAGTCAACCAGTCAGTCCGGCATGGAGCTGAGCATTCAGGGGCGGCGGCAGGGCAAAAAGGTGCTGGAAATTGAAGACCTCAGCAAAGCGTACGACGGACGAACGATCATTGGTGATTTTTCGTACACCTTTCGCAAGCAGGATCGGGTGGGCATCATCGGCCCGAACGGTTCGGGCAAGACCACCTTTGTGGATATGCTCACTGGCCACAAAGAACCCGACCACGGGCAGATAGAAGCTGGATCGACCACCGTGTTTGGCTACTACACCCAGCAGGAAATCACTTTCGACGACCAGCAACGGGTCATCGACGTGGTGAAGGAGATTGCCGAGGTAGTGGAGATGGCTCCCGGACAGTTTATTTCGGCGGGGCAGTTCTTGCAGCACTTTCAGTTTCCGCCCGACATGCACTACCACCGGGTGAAAAACCTGAGCGGCGGCGAAAAGCGTCGCCTGCAACTGTTACAAGTACTCATTCGCAATCCGAATTTCCTGATTCTGGATGAGCCGACCAACGACCTGGACCTGATCACCATGAACATCCTGGAGGACTTTCTGCTCCAATTTGCCGGTTGCCTGGTCATCGTTTCTCACGACCGCTACTTTATGGACCGCCTGGTGGAGCACCTGTTCGTGTTTGACAGTGACAGTCCGCAGATTACTGATTTTCCGGGCAACTACACCGACTTTCGGGCCACCACCGCGGCGACTTCCGCACCCAAGCAGAAGCTATCGGCTCCCAAAGCGGCGCCGGTGGCATCAACCACTTCTGGTTCTTCCTCTAAGGCATCTTACAAAGAAAAGCGGGAGTACGAGCAGTTGGAAAAAGACATTGCCCGGCTGGAAGAGAAAAAGGCAAGCTTGGAACAGCGGATGAATGAGCTAGCTATCGCGGGTGCCTCTGACCATACGGAGCTTTCTGATACCGCCGCTGCATTGGAAAAAATCATTAGCGAACTGGACCGGAAGACGGATCGGTGGCTGGAGTTGTCGGAGGTGGTGTAGTTTATTAGTCTGCAATTGATCCAATTACAAAAGTATTTCTCGTCCCGCAGTGGCGAAAGTTTTCTCGTCTCAATCATGCTTTTTAAGAAGAAATGAAATACATAGTATTTGATTTGGAAGCCACTTGTTGGAAGAATAAAACCGATAGAAGAAGAGAAATAATTGAGATTGGAGCGGTTAAAGTTGATGAGAACAGTAAAGTATTAGATGAGTTCAACTGCTTTATAAAGCCGGTTATCCACCCTATGTTGTCAGACTTTTGTAAAGAATTAACCACTATTGATCAGCGTGAAATTGATAGCGCTGGGTTTTTTCCTGAGGCAATAAGCCAGTTTAGACGTTGGATAGATATTGACGAAGAATACGTGTTATGCAGTTGGGGCTTTTACGATAAAAAGCAACTTGAAAACGACAGTGACTTGCATCAGTTAGACAAATACTGGATTGGCAGTCATGTTAGTCTCAAACATCAGCATGCAAAAATCAAAAAACTTAAAAGACCAGTGGGGTTATCAAATGCAATGGCGGGAGAAAATATCAAACCACAGGGAATACATCACCGCGGAATTGATGATGCTAAAAATATCAGTAAGATATTTGTAAAATACTTTGATAAGTGGAGTATTGAGAGCGGTGCATAGAGATATTGTTCTAATATTTTCAGCAAGGCATCCTTGCGTAGATATCGACACCTACCGTGGCTCCGAATAGTGCGAGCCACCCACGCGGACTCTATCCACCTGTCAGATCAGAAGCCCACGTGAATTAGTCACAGGATTGAGGGCGCGTCCCCTACTGGAAGTCCTGCACAAATCAAGCGTTAGCTTATTCTGTAAGTGCTATAAACCTAAAAAATCCTTTATCGACTTTCAAACCCACCCCAAACTCTCCTATATTGCTGCTACCAACTTATGCAACACTACTTAAGCGCATCGCTGCTGGCTCTCCTACTGCTTGTTGCCTGTAGCAGTCCCGATACCTCCCAAACCGCCATCGAACCCATGTCTACCACCACCTTCACCGGGGCCGAGGGCGAGGTGAAACTCATCACCCTCGATCCTGGTCACTTCCACGCCGCCCTGGTGCAGAAAGATATGTACCCGCAAATCGACTCGGTGGTGCACGTTTTTGCTCCCGCCGGGGAGGATCTACAGCAGCACCTCCAGCGCATCGAGCAGTACAACACCCACACCGAAAACCCCACCCACTGGACGGAAGAAGTGCACACCAGCGCTGACTTCTTTGACCGGATGATCGCCGAGCGACCCGGCAACGTGGTGGTGCTGTCGGGCAACAACGCCAAAAAAACCGAGTACATTCACGCCTCGCTCGAGGCGGGGCTCAACGTGCTGGCCGACAAACCGATGGTGATCGAGCCGTCGGAATATCCGCTGCTGGAAGATGCCTTCCGCGTGGCGCAGGAAAAAGACGTGATGCTGTACGACATCATGACCGAGCGCTACGAGATCACCACCGTGCTACAGCGGGCGCTGTCCCAACAACCCGCCGTGTTCGGCGAACTCGTTCCGGGAACCGTTGAGAAACCGGCTATCTCCAAGGAGAGCGTGCACCACTTCTTTAAGTACGTGTCGGGCAACGCGCTGGTGCGTCCGGCCTGGTTCTTCGACGTAGCCCAGCAGGGCGAAGGCATCGTCGACGTGTCGACCCACCTGATAGACCTTATCCTGTGGGAGTGCTTTCCTGACCAGGCCATCGACACCACCGAGGTGGAGGTGGTGGCCGCCCGCCGGTGGGCTACCGAACTAAGCTCGGCCCAGTTTGAGCAGGTGACCGGTCTGGATGAATTTCCGGACTATCTGCAAAAGGATGTGCAGGATAACAAGCTCAACGCGTATTCAAACGGAGAAATCAACTTCACCGTGCGCGGCGTGCACGGCAAGGCCTCGGTGATCTGGAACTTCCGGGCTCCCGAAGGTGCTGCCGACACGCACTACTCCATCATGCGGGGCAGCAAGGCCAACCTAGTGATCCGCCAGGATGCCGAGCAGAACTACCAGCCCACCCTGTACGTGGAAACAGCGGGAAGCACCACCCGCGAAGAACTGGAGATCGCCCTGGAAGCGGCGCTGAAGCAACTGCGTCAATCATATCCCGGACTCGCCACCCGCCCCGCCGCCGACGGCTGGGAGATCGTTGTCCCCGACGCGCTCAGGCTTGGTCACGAAGCGCACTTCTCGCAGGTGATGGAGCGCTACTTACAGTATCTGGTCGACGGGGAGCTGCCGGACTGGGAACAGCAGAATATGCTTACCAAGTACTACGTCACCATGCAGGGTTACGAGATGAGCCGGTAGCGGTACGCGGCAATTGATAAGCGCTACTTTGCGGAATATTCGTTATACTAGCGCATCAACCTAACATTATGAAGAAGCTTATCCTATCCATAGGCACATTGGTATTGCTCCAGTTCCTGTTCACCTCGTGCCACAGCACCGACGAGCAGAAAGTGCTTCGGCTGGCCCATAGCCTGTCGCCCGACCATTCGGTGCACAAAGCGATGGTGTACCTGGGCGAGGTGCTGGAAGAGAAGTCGGGTGGACAACTCACCGTCAAGATTTACCCCAGCGCCCAACTGGGAGCCGAGCGCGAAACGGTTGAGCTGCTGCAACTGGGCAGCGTGGCCATCACCAAGGTGTCGGCCGCGGTGATGGAAAGCTTCGCCGAAGAGTATAAGGTGCTGGGCCTACCTTACTTATTTACCGACAAGGCGCACGCCTTTCGGGTGTTCGATGGGGAAGTGGGGCGCGACATCCTGCTGTCGGGTGAGAAGTTCTGGTTGCGGGGACTGGGCTTCTACGACGCTGGGTCGCGCAGCTTCTACGCCAAGGAAAAACCGATCACCACCCCTGCCGACCTGGCCGGGATGAAGGTGCGGGTGATGAAGAGCAACACGGCCATCAACATGGTGAAGGCCATGGGCGGCACCCCTACTCCCATCCCGTTCGGAGAGATCTACACCGCCCTGCAAAGCGGCGTGGTGGATGCCGCCGAGAACAATCCGCCCAGTCTGTATCTGTCGGGCCACTACGAGGTGTGCAAGTATTATTCTATCGACGAACATACGCAGGTGCCCGACGTGCTGTTGATCGGCAAGCCGGTGTGGGACGACCTCACCGAGCAGGAGCGCGCCTGGGTACAGGAAGCCGCCGACGCCTCGGTGGTGCGGCAGCACGAACTGTGGCGCGAATCGGAAGAGGAAGCCATGAATGCCCTCAAGGCCGCCGGGGTGCAGATCAACTATCCCGAGAAAGACCTCTTCGCCGCCGACGTGCAGGGGATCTACACGGACTACCGTGCCCAACCCCAGCTGGATGAACTGATCCGGCGCATCCAAGCCCTCGAATAATATGGCCCTACGCAACGCGGTTGACCGCGCCGTCCGTTTCTTACTCGTCGTCCTGATGTCGGCCATTGTGATCGACGTACTGCTACAGGTATTTAGCCGCTACCTGTTCAACGCGCCCCTGAGCTTCACCGATGAGCTGGCCAGCTTTCTGCTCATCTGGCTCGGACTGCTCGGGGCGGCCTACGCCACCGGCGAGAAGCAGCACCTGGCCATCGACCTGCTGGCCATGCGGGTATCTCCGACGAGCCAGCGGCGACTAGAAGTGATCGTCACCGTGTTAGTGGTGGTGTTTGCCGTAGCGGTGCTCATCGTGGGCGGAAGCTGGCTGGTGTATACCGGATTTCTGTTCGGACAGTTATCCGCTTCGCTGCAACTCTCGCTGGGCTACGTCTACCTGATCGTGCCGATTACCGGCGTGCTCATCGCCTACTACAGTATCGACAACACTTTCCGCCGTCATCCGGCTCCGCATAATGAACCTCCCTTACCTGCCGACTAACCAACCCTATGGAGTCTTTTGAAATTATCGTCTTAGTCATCAGTTTTCTGGCCTTGGTGACTCTGGGCGTACCCATTGCCTACAGCATCGGGCTGGCGGGCATCATCACCATGCTGTTGTCCATCGACTACCTGCCCGCCGTGGCCACCTTTGCCCAGCGCATGGCCACCAGCCTGGACAGCTTCACCTTGCTGGCGATTCCGCTCTTTATCCTGGCGGGGCAACTGATGAACAACGGCGGCATCGCCACCCGGCTGGTGGAGTTTGCCAAGGTGCTGGTGGGCCGACTGCCCGGCGGACTCGCCATCGTAAACGTGCTGGCCAACATGCTGTTCGGAGCCATATCAGGTTCGGCGGGGGCGGCGGCCTCGGCCATCGGCAGCATCATGCACCCCCGGATGAAGGCCGAAGGCTACGACGAGAACTTCAGCGCGGCGGTGAACATCTCGTCGGCCACCACCGGACTGGTGATTCCGCCCAGCAACATTCTGATCGTGTACTCGCTGGCCAGCGGGGGCGTGTCGATTGCCGCCCTGTTTGTGGCCGGTTACCTGCCGGGCATCCTGATGGGCCTGGCCCTGATCGTGGTGGCCGGCACCTACGCCTACCGCCACGACTACCCGCTGGGTGACAAAGTGACGCTGGGCGAAGGCTTCCGCAAGTTTCTGGACGCGCTGCCGAGTCTGCTGCTGTTGGTGATCGTGCTGGGCGGCATCATTGCCGGGGTGTTCACCGCCACCGAAGCCTCGGGCGTGGCGGTGCTGTATTGTATGGTGCTGGCCTTCATCTACGGGGAAATCTCGTGGCGCGACCTGCCCGAGATCATGATCAAGACCTCACTTACCACGGCCATCGTGCTGCTGCTGGTGGCCACCTCCATCGGCCTGTCGTGGATCATGGCCTACCAGGAAATTCCGCAGAGCGTGAGCGCCGGACTACTATCGCTGTCCGACAACCCGATTGTCATCCTGCTGCTCATCAACCTGGTGCTGCTGTTTGTGGGAGTGTTTATGGACATGACTCCGGCGGTGCTGATCTTCACGCCCATCTTCTTGCCGGTGGTCACCAGCCAGTTGGGGGTTGACCCGGTGCACTTCGGCATCATCCTAATTGCCAACCTGTGTGTAGGGTTGTGCACGCCCCCGGTGGGCACGGTGTTGTTCATCGGCTGCAGCGTGGCCGACGTAAAGATCCAGTCGGTGGTGCGTCCGCTTATCCCGTTCTTCCTGGCGATGATTGTGGTGCTTATGCTGATCACCTACGTGCCGGAAATTAGCCTATGGTTGCCGAGCTTGTTTGATTTGTAGGGAAAATGGGTCGCTGGTGGGACGACCGAGCGGACGCTCTGTTTGGTGGGTTAGGTCGGAGGATGCTATCGCTACCCTCCGACCAGATAGGGGGCATTTAAATAAGCTTTATGACTGAAGAAGAGCTAAGAGATTTAGTTAAAGTCTTCATTGAGAAAGGCATTAGCAGTAACGAAGTCTCGAGGTATGATCAACTCGAACTGATAAATGGTCCGCCTAAGCAAGAAGGCGGTGAATATCATTATATTAGGTGGGTTAGCGAAGAGGGAAATTTTGAATTTTATGAAAGCTCGAGCGCAAAAATTATACGTGGAATCAAACTCAACGTCAACTTAGACATTTCTCTGGAAGAATATGCGCTACCAAATCTTCAGTTAGAAGACTGCTCTTTTAAACACTTATTCGTACAAAAACATGGAGGTATCTCTAATCTTACTATCAAAATAGATAAATGCTCTATTGGCAACCTGGTCCTTTTTGGCACATACGTACGGGTGTAGGACAAGTTATTTAAGCGGCGTTACGAACAGCATTTTGTAGTGTGTTCCACTGATTTGACAAGTAAGCTACACGCAGGTTAGCGACTTGTTGTACCCCCTGTGCTGTCCAACGCTGCCCGGAGAGTTTAAGCCTTTTCTGAATTACGTGTCGATGGGCTGCTTCAATGGCCCCCGAGCCAATACAGTAACCCTGATCACGATAGGTTTTGTAGCGCATACGCGAAAGGTTGTTGGTTAAGTAAGAGAGTAGTTGATTCTGTTGTTTTTTAGCCGTCCGGCATGTAAGCTGTTTAATAGCTTCAATGACTTCTTCGGCCCGATCACTGAGCAAGCGCTCTTCCTGGCAACACATCCATGTTTGTCGTGCTGCCTGATTGTTAAACACTTGAACCGCCCAATTACCTAGCTTTTCTACTACATGGTAGTAATCCAGAATTTGGACTGCTTCGGGGTGCTCACTGTCCCAGTACTCCCATATCCACCGGGCCCCATCCGCAATGGCTACTATTTGCTTCTTTCCACACAGTAAAGGTTCAAACTTCTCTAGAAATGCCGTGTGATTACCCAAATGAGCTACGTAGTTACTTTGCCTGATGGTACCACGCTTCTTTTCTTGAATACGGTCTCCACTCGCAAACACCCGCCCCAGCTTGATTTCTTTCCACCCTTGCTTCCGTACGTAAACCATTGATCCGTCCATCATTGCATAATGTAGTGATTCATCTGCTTGATAGACAGGCTCTTGATCGGCGAGTTCTTCCAATGCTTCTCCATAGTAATGGCAGAGCCGCTCAATCTGCTTATCACTTAGCGATTGACCTAGTAGTTGCTCGGCTAGGGTACTAGCTTCGTCAAAAGGTAGTGCCTGACCTAGCAAACAAGCCAGTTCCTGGTAGTATGGACTCATACGGAAGCCTTGTTTACCGGTAGGGGCCAGACAGTGGGCAGCACTCACGCTCACCTTACCGAACTTAGTGTGGACTTTTTTTTTACCCGTTGATCCCTTTTCCTGAGTAGCCAGCTCTAACATTTGCTTGTTCATCTGTTGACAAAACACTTCAAAACTACGCTCAAACTCGTAGGCATCCTGCTGCCCCTCCTGACTCGCTTTCCACTTTAAATACTGTTCGTACATGGCCCTGAACTGGGATTCTTCATCTACTGTATCTTTCATCTTAGCTCTTTTTGCCATAAGTTAACCTCTCTTGCAAACTTGTCCTACACCCCATACGTACAAGAGGTCTGCTTAAAAGATTCTTTTTTAAGGAGAATGCACTCCCACCATATCAGTGCTAAAAAAGTAGAACTGGTAGATTGTTCTGGCAGTCTGGACTTTGGTGTACCTGAGGGAAATAGCGAGCTATTTGACTTGATCATCAAAGGCGGTGATTACGAAAGTATATCATTAAGAAATCACGACAAGTCATCCGTTACGCTGTCAGAGGTGAAGTGCAAGTCACCCATAGTCGTAGATGGGCTATTAGAAAGAGGAAATAGAAGGCTACGATTGAAATCTCTTGTTATTTCAGATTCTATTACTGATCTCAGGGTTTACCACTTGGACTTTGATCATCTGATCATAAAAGACATTGTACATCAGGGAAGGTCAACGTTCAAAGACACTTCAATAAAGAATCTCGAAGTGAGCAACCTCATCAATTTGGGGAGACTCATCTTTTTCAATCTGAACAATACAGAAATAGATCGGTCAGACGACAATATCCTCAATATTTCTGATTCCGCGCTCGGGAATACTCAATTTGTAAATTCTTCGCTGGACAGTTTTTCAAAAGTAGCAATCACAAACGTTGATCTTAGCGAGATGAAGGTAGTTAACTCTAAGTGGCCAACAGACATCAATAGTGACGATCTATCACAGAAAGTAGGCGTCTATCGCCAACTAAAGTTAGTGATGACCAACAGCGGTGACAGAGAAATGGAGCTCCTGTTTTATCAGGTGGAGATGGATTCACTTCTACAGTTGGAAAACGAGGACAAGTGGAAAAGATTTAATCTATGGTTAAGTAAGCATACAAACAACTTCGGCCAGGACTACATAAAACCTATACGGTTGTACTTTTGGCTTTCTATCGCTCTGTATTCAACAACTCTGCTTTTAACATACTTTAGGGATGTATATAGAATCGTCGCGTATGCATTTACTTATTCTCAGTTTCCTGCAATTGATTGTGATAAAATCAATCTATACTTAACCAAATACGTAGAGTTCATAACTCCTATCTCAAATGTTTATCTATTTGAGAATATAAGTTTTGCTAGCGCGATCCTGGTATTTTTAAGTAAAGTAATATTCGGCTTTTTAATATATCAAACAATCACTGCTTTCAGAAGACTGTATAGAAAGTAGCTTCCACACTGGTCGGAGGGTAGCGATAGCGTTCTCCGACCCATCAACCAAATAAAACGTCCGCTCGGTCTTCTTCCAATACTAATCTACCATTGTTGCTTTCCGTGATTTGTTTAGGAGCATCTTCCCGGTTTTTGTATCTTTCATCACCGAACAACGATACTCCCATGATACGAAAAATCCTGATTCCTCAAGAGCGTACCTACGTGCTTGAACTGCCCGAGTCGTTCTTAGGCAAAGAGGTAGAAGTGCTAGCGTTTGAAGTAGAGAAAAGAAAAGAAATCGTACCTTCCAAGTCTTTGGAAGACTTAGAAAAAGAACTAATCGGCCTTACCGTCAACGATCCTGACTTTGTGTTTGACCGAGACGAGGCTAATGATTATGAATGAGCGGGTTGCCGTTGACACCAACATCGTTTTGTATGCGCTCAACAATGCTGATCCTGCTAAGAATAGGACAGCAGTGGATATCGTTCGAACGTTACCCGGTACTCTCTTCTCAATCATTCACCGAAGTTATCAACGTGTGCCGAAGAAAGTGGAAGTACGATAAGAGCAAGCAAATAGATGTTGGAGAGTTTTTGCTGGCTAACAGCCAATTGATACCAACCAACGAGGATGTCGTACGGGTGGCTCATCGGCTAATTGTTTCTTATGATTTTCAGTATTTCGATAGCTTGATTGTCGCCGGTGCGCTACAAGCCGATTGTAGCACACTATACTCCGAAGATATGCATCATCAGCTCCTTGTAGAAAAACGATTGCAAATCATTAATCCTTTTTTCTAATAATCCTCCTTTTAGTTCTGTAAATTATTTTCACTCTCTCGAATTATTTGGGATAGCACTTTGTCCCGAGTACCTTCACGCCTCACTCCTTCAAGATGTGGAAAACCATTCAGTGCCTTGCGGGCATACCGATTGGCCAACTGATCATTCCCGGTTAAGTGATTGATAATAGCCGCTACAAATGTGTTAAAGTAGTACTCTTCAATCACTAGCGACTTTTGAAGAATACTGCTGATAGAATCTAACGGGGCATTCTTGAGCGCACTGAATTCTTCTAAGTCCGAGTTAGTGGAATACTGATCAGAAACTCCGGTAAGTGTTAAAAACGCTTGATTAGCATGATTGAACAAAGGGTAGACCTTCTTATTGCGTGTTCTCAGCTTGTTCCACCAAACTCCGGAAGGCCTAAACGTTTTGTCGCTCAACGCTTGCTCTCCTTCTTTGATGATCTTCTCGGCTGATTTATAGTTGGCCGCAATATGTATGATCTCACCACTTGAGTTTAGGTAAAGATAAGTAGGATAACTATACACGTTAAACCGTTCAGCCAAATCTCTACCGACCAACGAAGTTTCATCTATAATCAGATTGATAAAGTTCTTGTTATAGAAGCTTCCTACTTTCCCCTTAGTAAAGACTTCTTTCTCCATCTTATGGCAAAATCCACAATGCACTCCAAATTCTATGAAGACTGGTTTATCCTGCTCTTTAGCTAGTGATAATACTGTGAAGTAATCCTCTGAAGTGAAGTTAACTCCAATATTTGCAGGCTGCCCATAAATTAACACGGGGTAGAGTAAGAGTAAGATGATGCTCAACTTACGCATTGGTTAGGGCTGAATTATATACTTATGAAGACTTGCCAGTAAGATAGGAGCCTAGAGCACTAAAGCAAAATAATGCGCTTGTCTTTTTAGGACTTGACTTGGTCTTAACATTTCACTAATAGAGCAGTAAGCCTCGAGGGCAGCGGTGGAGCTATACATTTTAATTCTTGACTTCCTGACACTGGTTGAAGGGTGGCGAAACACGCGGTGCCCGGCGTCCCGGACAACGGTCGCTCCGACCCACCAACCAAGTAAAGCGTCCGCCCGGTCTTCCTCCTCAACGCCAACCCCCTCATCATGGCCCGGAAATACGCTATCTACGATCAGCAGGCAACCTACCTTGTCAGAATATCCGTGTCCTGTACCTCACAGGGCATCTCGGGAGGATCGGTCTGGGCGACCCCGTAGGGGCCGGGCCACGGAGGCCATCCTGGCCAGACACCGACCCGGATGGTAGCTTATCTTTTCCCGAATCAGTTTTGTTGAAAGTCCCCGTATTGGGTTTATACTGCGTCAGTAGAAGTACTCTCTATTGATCAATCCAGTTTTCTATAGTGATTCCTTCTATTCTTTCAAACTCTCGAACGTTTCGGGTAACCATAGTCATTACATGTACAATTGCCGTAGAACCAATAAAGAGATCTAAGTCTCCTATTGGTCTACCAATTGACTTTAATCTCGCCTTCTCCTTGCCATAAACTCTGCACTACGGTACAAATGAATAAGTGAGGTACGAGGACTTGTTGTAAAGGTGAGAATTAAAACGACAAGCATGTACACTCACTTATTAGACGAATTTAAGGAAGTAGTTCCAGATTGGAAAACGTCTCAGCTAAAGAATACCCTGTTAATGGTATCTCTACTGCTAGAAGAGAAGACGGTGAATCTTTGGAAGCTGAAAGGCTCAGTAGGGAAGTTATTAGGCAATACCGCTACTGACCCAGGGTCTCATTACCAGCGTTTGAAACGATGGCTGTGGTGGGGGAAACCCACTTCTACCACTGCAATTCCTATCAAACAATCCAAAGCTTAGCAATATCGGCCTCCCGCAGCAAGTGCTCTTTGAGGGAGCGCTGAATGTCGTCTACCATCCTTTCAGCATACTTTCTCCCGTCAACTTCTCCCTCGAGGATCGACTTGTTCATAGTATGGATGATATTGTCCTTGCGGTTACTCATCTTTTCGTGAATATCGCTGGGAAACAGCGATTTGCGGGCGAGTTTGGGGATCTCTACGCTGGCTACCCAGGCGTTCACCTTGTCTTTGGCCCAACCAAAGGCTCCCCCAATCAATACTACCCCCAGGATCAGGCCAATGATCCATCCGATCGGGCCCGCCAGTAGCAAGGCCTGCCCTCCTCCCCCCAGGATGCTGGCCACCAGCACGCTTCCGATGATGGTGGTCACTCCCGCCAGGCTATTGTAAAGGTCACCGGCCGGGTTGTCGATAATGTTGGCGTTGATATTTTCCGGATTGTCGATGCCTATCTTAAGGGCCCCGCTGCCTACCCCGTATTTTCGGCAGACCGGGTTGGTGTATTTATCCAACGCATTGGAAACTTCCTTGAGCCAGTCAGCCACCTCTGCCGAAATATAATCGATGCCTTGCTGAGACTTCATCCAGTCGTTGAACTTGCGCAGGGTTTTTTCCTGCGCTTCCCGGAGCGTATCCAAGCTTCCGGAGCGCCACTGGTTGTAGTAACTCTCGGTGAAATCTATGAGCCTTTCGGTAAGTTTAGGAGTGATAGATTCTATCAGATCGGGAAGTCTGCGCTCTAAAATCTCTCGGAACTTTTCCCGGTCGGACAATACTTCTTCTATTTCTTCTTTGAACAAAGCCATCTTCACATCAATTCTGCCGGCCAGGGCCAGGCCGCGGGCAATGGCACACTCGGGTTCTCGGCCCCGTTTGACGTACACCTGCTCGAAGACTTCTTCACACAGTTGCACGACAAAGTTCATCCGGGAGGCCCCGCCGGTGAGGATGATCAGGGAAGGCGGATGGTCCCGGGTCCGTTCTTTGGCCTCCTTGAGCGACTGGCGATAGGCTTCTTTCCAGCTTTTGTTATTCAATTCGGGCATGGGCGCATTGAGAATATGCTCCATATCCCGCTGATAGATATCAATGTCGATATAGATACGACCGTTCTTGCCGTCGATGCGCTCGTGGGCGTGGGCGGGTCGGTCGCTAAACTCACTCTCGTTAGAAAAATACTCTTCTTTGGCAATCCGACTCTGGATTTCGCAGATGGCCCGATAGCTAGGATGTTGGGCAAATATTTCTTCGAGCTCCTTCTTTTGGGGATGAGCGTTCGAGCGTTTTACGAAAGATGGCCCGGTCGATCAAACCGGCTCCCAAACGGTTTTCGCCAAAATCGATGGCGTCTTCCTTTAGCCCGACCACGTGCGTAAAATCCGTCGTGGAAGAGCCTATGTCGATGATCAGCACGGCACCGGTGAGCTGGCTCACGTCGCCCAGGTCGCCGGAAGAACGCGCATCCAGAAAGGCCGCTCGCGACTCGGCGATGATCTCTACCCACCCTAAACCGGCCTGCTCTAGTACCTGCTGGTACTCGCGGCGAACCGTATCATCCCATCCCGAAGGGCAACCCACCAGGAACTTGGTACGTTCGCCGCCCTGAATTTTTTTCTCCCGCACCACTGTTTCGTATACTTTACCCACGAACTGCCGGATCGGTTGCACGACTTCGTGCTGGCTAAAATCCGGACTTTTAAACATCACCCGCAGGTTGTGCTGCCCGGTTTGTTTGTAAGCACTGTCTCCGATCAGAATGCCTTTGGCGGGGTGTTCGGCCACCGCCGTAATGATCGCCCGCTTGTTGGCCGTGATCTCAATAATTTTTGGCTCCGACTCGGTGTATAAGGTGGTGGCCGACATGGCCGACTCTCCGTGGCCCAGGTCAAACCCTACAAATTCTTCCGCTTCGTAGGCTGCTGTATTGTCATCTGCGTGCATATACTGGTTATTTGTGCGTCACTTGGGGGGTCACTACCCTTCCCATAGAGATAATCTTATCGTCTTTCACCAACGCCGGATACACCGTTTCTACTTCCTCATTTTTCAGGTTCGGGAAAAAATTGAAAAGATCATTGTTCTGCCCATCATAATAAACGAGCTTGAAATTATACTTTGATAGCAAACCGGCCACCCTTTTGGAGTTGAGCATGGCCAGTTCGCGGTCCTGGTTGTCGGCGGCTTCTACCATTCCCTGAAACAGCTCCAGCAGGTGTTTATCCTGTTCAATGAGGTTACCCGACGGTTCCAGGTTTTTGCTGTTTAGCAAGGGAAGCAGTTTATCAGCCGCAATGAGCAACTGGCGTAAATGAGAAATATACGCATCCGGATCTACTAACACATCGTAACGGACGTCTTCCTCTTCGCGCCGAGTTCGTTTAGCACGTTTGACCTCCTTGCGTTCGTGCCGCAGGTTGACAAAATGCAGGAACAATTCGCCCAACACAACGGCCAGGCTAGCCCCCACCAACAGCTGGTAGTTCTCCGGCTGGGCCAACCAGAAAAAAACGATCACTCCCAGCATGATGAGTGCCTGAAAGATTTTGATGCCGGACTGATACTTAGCGTGCCCGATCAGCGTGACGGCGCCTTTGCCTGGTTCTTTTTTCCAGGCCTTTACCTCCGTGGCGGAAAGAATCAGCAGCACCGAAGCTTTGATTTGGGCGATCAGGCGGTCCAGCGAAAGTTCATCCGCCCCTTGCTCACGCCTGATCTCACTACGGATATGGTGCAGTACGTTATTGGTGGCGGTAATCACATTTTCCAGGTGAACGGCCTTTCTGATTTCCTTGCGTAAGAGGTCGGTCTGTGGGTCAAATAATTCTACTAACATTTTTTTAGGCTATTCATGTTAAAATATCTTCTACCACTTTGCCCGCCACACAAGCTATACTAAAGTCCCTTTCCTGATGATACATCAGTCGTTGGTGGTTTAACCATAAGCAGTGCAATATGGTTACTCGCCAACTACCGCAGCACTAAGGCCCTGGCCATGGTGATCAGCAAGAACCAGTGCCTGGATAAGCTCAGGGCCAGCTACCGGTTCCACACTACGTATCACCTTATCTACCACTTTTCAACAGAAACGGGCTCTACGTTGAAGAGATGGTGCTTTTATCTACCACCTTATCTACCACCTCAATCCTGATCGACGGCCTTATTCTGGATGTGCCACCGGCCGCGTTAGCAAAAGCGCGTATTTCCGAAGCGACATCTTCGGCATACCCCTCTTTATATTCCAGGTTATAGCCCTCACCCTGTTGCAACAGCTCTTTTATGTAATCAGTATTCATCATGCTGGCTGCTAATTTGCCGGATAATACCGAACAATACAAGCGTCATTTCTCACAGATGGGCCGTATCCAAAGAGAAAAGATGTTTGCCGCCAACTGAAAACATATCAGGCCTCTGGGGGCGAAGGGGTAGAAAAATCAGAAACTTCCGCCCACCCCTGTAATGATATTCGGACTCGTTCGTCTACCCAGTATACGACGCTGTTACAATGACGATCCAAACCTTCAAGAGCAATGTGTTTCCGGTGCAAGCTAAACTCTTTCGGCTGGCCAAAACCATGTTACCCAACGAAGAAGACGCCGAAGACACCGTGCAGGAAGCCTTGCTCAAACTCTGGCAGAACCGGCACAACCTGACCAACTACCGTAGCATTGAGGCTCTGGCCATGGTGATCACTAAGAACCTATGCCTGGATAAGCTCAAGGCCAGTCACCGGCAACGCACGGTGCCCATGTCACCCACCACCGATGCGGTAGACCAAACCACCCCGTATCAGCAAACCGAGCAGTTGGATAGTGCCCGCCTGCTGCGGCAACTCTTCGCCCGGCTTCCTGAGCAACAGCGCCTCATCATTCACCTGCGCGACGTGGAGGAGTATTCTTACGAAGAAATGGAGCAGATCACCGGCCTATGCGTCAACAACCTTCGCGTGGCCCTGTCCCGGGCGCGACGCAGCGTGCGGGAGATGTACACTAAAATCAATGCTTATGGAAGCTAAAGAGATCAGAGAATTACTAGCCCGCTACTACGAAGGAACCACCTCGCTAGCCGAAGAACAGCACTTGCAGACCTACTTCGGGCAAGACGACATTCCGGATGACCTACAGGCCGAGCAAAACCAGTTCCGGGCCCTCTCCAATATCCGCACCGAAGATCTCATCGAGGCCGGAGACCATGATCGCCTGTTGGGCAAGATAGTCGCCGGAGAACAGCTCGTCGCGCAGCAGCACCACCGCTGGAAACAGTGGACGGGTCGGGTGGCCGCTGGTATTGCCCTGGCCATTACCGGTTTCATGGGCGGCATTTGGTACGGACAGGCAACCACCACCACCCAGGTGGCCGCCCTGCGGGAAGACTTCCGCACCATGCACCAGACGCTGTTGTCTACCCAGCTTCAACAAGCTTCGGCCAGCGGCCGCATCCAGGCCATTCAGGCCAGCTACGCCTCCGATGACCAGGCGGTAGGCGAAGCTTTGGTGAGCACCCTGGCTACCGACCCGAACGTTAACGTGCGGCTGGCGGCCATTGAAGCGCTGGGCCGTTTCTCGGATCAGGCGGCAGTGCGGGAGGCGCTGGCCACCACGCTGGGCCGCCAGGACCATCCCCTCGTTCAGCTTGCTATTATCAACCTGCTGGTGAGCTGGAATGAGAAAAAGGCAGTGCCCGAGCTACAGCGACTGGTGCAAAGCGAGCCGCTCGACCCGGTGGTGCGGCAGCAGGCCGAATACGGGATCAGTCAACTGCTGCTCTAAATAATAATCACCCACGATTTAAACTCGAATATTATGAAAAAGACCATTGCAATAATAAGTATGCTGCTGGCCGGTTCACTGGCCTTTGCCCAGGAATACCGCACGCCGGTGTCGGCGCAGAAGATTCACCTGGTGATGCACAACTGCGAGATCAGCGTGGAGGGCCAAGAGGGCAACGAACTGGTGGTGAACGCCCGGGACTACGAAGCCCCCCCGGAACGGGCCCAGGGGTTGCGGCCGTTGTACAGCAGCGGCACCGACAACTCGGGGCTGGGCCTTTCTATCAGTGAAGCGGGCGACGAACTTACTATCATGAAAGTGGGCCGCAGCGAGGCCGACTACGCCTTTAAGGTTCCCAAGAATGTATCGCTCATTGTGGAAGAAGTCAACTACAGCGGGGATGATATGGTCTTTCGAAACCTGTCGGGAGAGATTGAAATCCGCACCACCAGTTCGGATGTGGTTATGGAAGGGGTAACCGGCCCGGTGGTGGCCAACAGCGTGAGCGGCAACATTAAGATCGTGTTCAGTGCGCTCAACCAGCAAAAGCCTTCTGCCATCACCGTGGTGAGCGGCGATGCGGACATTGCCCTGCCCGCCCAAACGCCCGCCGACCTGAAGCTGGCTTCGGTGAGCGGTGAGGTGTACACCAACTTTGACATCAGCCTGAAGGGAGGCGAAGAGGAAAACCAGGGGCTGAAACGACTGGGCATGGGCCGACCCATCGAGGGGACCATCAATAGCGGAGGCGTGAGTTTTCAGGTAAAGACCGTGAGCGGCGATATCTTTTTGCGTAAGGCGGAGTAAAGAGTAATCAATACGCGTCTATCATTACCAACTAGTTACTATGAGAACCTACCTGATTGTCGCATTCCTGCTCAGCGCCAGCGTTGCCCAGGCGCAGCGCATCGTAGAAAAAACCACCGCCTGGCAACCGGGACAAGAAGTCTTGCTAGATCTTAAGTACGCCCGGACTATCCGGATCAACACCGGGGAGCGGGACGAAGTGTCGGTGCGGGTAAGCGTGTCTGTCAACGACAATACGCAGAACGAGGCCTGGTCCATGACCACCGACGTTGCTACTGATCAAATCCGGGTGGTGAGCCACCTCGATCCTCCGCAGGGAGATTATTCCGGCGATTGTCCGGGAAGTAGTTATCACCTGTACGAAGGGCGCTACTGTAGCCTGATTGACTACGAGATTGATCTGCCCCGCGCTGCTTCCTTCCACGCTGGGCGGTGACATCACCCTGCGGGGCGGGCAAGCCCCGGTCTTTGCCAAGTCACTAAGCGGATGGGTGGACGCCGACTGGTCAGCCCAACGGGGGTGCGACCGTATCGCTGAAATCAGTCACCGGTGAGGTCTATACCAACCTGGATTTGGAATTGAACGAAGCAGCCGAGGCAGAACGGCGTCGCAAAAGCCCGGTTAGCTGGAACGGTGGCGGGAGGCGGAGTGCCAGTGCATCTGGAGTCGTTCAGCAACGACGTGTACTTCCGCCGGGCCAGTCTGAAAAATCCGCCGATGTCGGCCGAGGACTAGTTAAGAGCCCTCGAGCGACAGGAGTTGCGCAAACCGTGGCAGTACTGCGGAATTATGCCCAAGTCATTTGACAGAGGACCGTATTGCAAGAAATTCCATTACTACTCCGAATCAGCGACGTTTTCACCACCGCTCCGGAAGCGAGCATTTCCTACTTCCGGGCGCAGACCAAAGAAACGAAGATATCACAACGGTACGGCATCACCCGCTTTGCCTCACTAGCCGGATCAGTGAGTATGCAAGCCGCCATGCAGGTGAACTTCGGGCAGGTACGCAAGGAAGTGAAAGCAGGCGTGCAGCGCTATCCTAATCTCTATGGTTGAGAGGAGAAGAATACAATTTCGCTTTACTCAGGCGGAAGGCCCGCAGTGCTTGGTGCAGCATGTCCCGTTTTCTGCCGGATGCGCTGGTCAACTTAGACTATAAAGGCGATGACGAAAGAAGTACCCTAATTACGTGCTCTTTGACCGAATTAGTATCTAAGTAGTCGCTCAGAATAAATTACAAAAATCTGCCTAGGATTTTGTATTTATAGAGTGTGAAAAAACAAACACTAGATCCGTTAGAACGGCAGACTTTGGAACAAATGTATCGTTTTCACCCTAACAAACAAGCCCGATTACACGCTCATGGGCTGCTGTTGTTAGCCCAAGGCTACTCCTTTGCCGAAGTAAGCCAGATACTGCTGCGCTGCCAAAAAAGCGTTTACAACTGGGTGAATCGCTGGCAGGACAAGGGATTAGTTGGCCTTTACGATCAGATTGGACGGGGCCGCAAGCCCATACTAGACTTGAGGGATTGCCTGAAAGTGGAAGCCATCGTTGAGCAAGCTCCCCGAAGAGTGAGTCAGCATCTGGAAGAGATCAAAGAGCAAACCGGGCATTGGATCAGCAAATCTACGCTAAAACGCACCCTGCGTAGTATGGGTTTAGGTTGGAAACGCATTCGTAAGTGGTTAGGCAACTTGCGTAATGAGGCAGATTTTCGCATGGCCCAGCAAGAGTTGGAGAGTCTAAAAGAATTAGAAGACAAGGGATTGATTGAGTTGTACTTCTGCGACGAGTCAGGTTTCAATCTGACGCCTTGTGTGCCCTATGCTTGGCAAAAGCAGGGGCAAACGATCTGCCTGCCTGCCGCCAAAGGGGGCAGCTACAATGTGCTAGCAATGATGCGTCGCAATAATAATTTGCACGCCTACGGTTTCCAAGGCAGCATCAATTCCCAGGTAGCCATTGCCTGTATGGATGAATTCGCTATCCAACGAGCACAGAAACCAAATTGCCTACCCGCTTATATCATTATTGATAATGCGCCTATCCATAACAGCCAAGCTTTTCGGGCCAAGGAAAAACAATGGGCCCAGCAGGGAATTACCCTCAAACGAATCCCCGCCTATTGCCCCGAACTCAACTTAATAGAAATCCTTTGGCGTAAAATTAAGTACGATTGGATACCCTTCAACGCCTATCAAACCCTGGACAAACTCATCCACGAAGTGGAACAGATTATCCGAGACGTAGGTAAACGTTTTGTAATTAATTTTGATTGACTACTTAAATCACTGTTTCCAACAAGCCAACGATGTTTTTTAGTGATATGATCACAGCGCATCAACACTCCCCCGTGCAGGACAATCAGGTTGTTAATGCGGTAAAGGGGTGGATATATGCTTTCTCTTCTCCGGTAGTGGCCACTCCTGTACCCCTTGTTCATTCATCCACTGCTGATACTGCTGTTGCATTCGCCCAACCGCCGGGGCGTCAATATCGCTTAAGTCATTTAACTCGGTGGGGTCGGCAACCAGATCATAGAGTTCCCAGGCTTGATCGTGCCGCCGGACCAACTTTAGGTTCTTTTCGCGCACGGCTTGGTTGCCTTCGTGTTCCCAGAAGAGCGGCTTCGGTAACAGGCTCCCGCTGTTCAGAGCAGGCAAGAAGCTCCTACCGTTCAGGGATAAAATCTCACGCCCCTGGTACTGCTTCGGATAGTCAGCTCCTGCCAGCTCCAAGCAAGTAGGCATGATATCATTGATATGCACCGGTTGATGCACCAGTTGATCTGCCTTAGCTATTCCCCTTGGCCAGTGCACAATTAGGGGGGTGATCGTACCCCCTTCGTGGGTCATACTTTTGTAGAGCCGGTACGGGGTGTTGCTCACGTTGGCCCAGTGCTTTCCGTAGGATACGAAGGAGTCTTTGGTGCCTATTTCGGCTTTCGGAGCACTGCGGCTGATTTCTTCGGACGTAGCCCCGTTGTCCGACAAGAACATAATGATCGTGTTGTTCGAGCGCCTTCATATCCTTCAGGGCTTCCAGCAACCGCCCGACGTTCTGGTCTAGGCGGTCGACCTGGGCGGCATAGATTTCCATCTTTCGTGCTTCGGCGGCCGGGTTGGCCAGCGATGACCAGTTCGGGAAACCGGGGGGCGAGAGCTTAGCTGTCTCAGAAACTACGCCTAGCTTCTGCTGACGTTGGAAGCGTCGGGTGCGAATGGCTTCGTAGCCGGCATCGTATTTTCCCTCATATTTAGCAATGTCTTCGGGCCAGGCCTGCAGCGGAAAATGTGGGGCGATGTAGGCTAGGTACAAAAAGAAGGGTTTGTCTTCCGCATCCGCTTCCTGAACAAAGGCAATTGCTTCGTCGGTGAAGTTATCGGTACTGTAGAACGTTTCCGGATCAGGCGTTACCAGTTCGCCATTGCGGTAGATAGGCCGATTGATAAATTCTGAGGGATAAAAATATAATCCTCCGCCCGATGGGACTCCAAAAAAGCGGTCAAAGCCCCGCCGGTCGGGCCAGTACGCTCGCTGATCACCCACGTGCCACTTTCCCGACATAATCGTTCGGTAGCCCTTCTCTCGCAGCACCTCGGCGATGGTCACGCACTGCTGGTTCAGGTGGCCCTGGTAGGCGGGCAAACCCCGGTCCTGACTCATGTGCCCCACTCCCGCCCGGTGTTGGTAAAGCCCGGTGAGCAAACTAGCGCGCGAGGGGCAACAGCGCGACGTATTGTAGCAGTGCGTGAACAGCACCCCTTCCTCGGCCAACTGGTCAAGATGCGGGGTTCGTTATCTCGCTGCCGGTGCAACCCAGGTCGGAGAAGCCCATGTCATCAGCCAGGATGACGATGATGTTGGGTTGTTTTTGGCCGAACGAACAAGTGGCTCCCATCCACAGGAAGCTTACCAAGACGATTAAGGATCTATTTTTCATTCGTGAGATATCTGTAACTTACGCCTGATAACAGTGCTATTGGTGGCAAAACTAACTACATATAGTCCATTAGGTAGGACCTCAGTATCTAGTGGTAGATGGTTGTTTCCTTCTTGAACCCTTAAGGCCTGTTGCTGTACGAGTTGTCCGGCCAGATTCGTCCATCTTACTGTGAGCGGCGCGGCACGGGGGGCCTGGTAGCGCACCTGTACCAACTGGCTAGCCGGATTAGGATACAGCACTAGCGAGGGTTCCCCCGAAAAAGCTTCGTCCAAAGGCGAGTCCTCATTGGTCTTGGTGCTAGCTACCCCGTGCCGAGCGGCAACACTTCTTTCCAAGGCGAACTCATGAAGGGAGACCCAACTTCCGGAGTATCCACTCGCCCCGGTAACCGTGAGTTTGGCATAGCGGGCCGTGACCGGTGCAAACGTATCAGTGATGGGTTGGTTGGTGCTGTTATTGCTCAGACGGTCTACAATCAGATCACCGGTGAAATCCAGGTCCGTGGAAAGTTCTACCTGGTAGCGGTAAGCACGGTTCTGATACGTCCATAGTTTTGTGCCCGTCATCTCTTGATCGGTACCGTAATCAATGATAACCCACTGCGGAAAGCCGCTGGCTGACCATCGGTTAGCACCCACATCGCTGATGCCATCAATAAGCTGAGTGGCTTCGTTACCGGATTGCTGCAAGGAAAACGAATGAACAGCAGCCGTTGAAACGCTTTCGGTAGTTACCCGTAATACGGGGGGCTGCGTTGTCTCCTTAGCACTGAACACCACCGAAGCATTCTGATCGGTAGGTTGCACCAACGCAAAGCTTACTATCTCATCGTTGTTCTGTTCGGCCGCAATAAAATCAGTTACATCCAGTGATACAGTCTGGTCTAAATCACTGTCACTCACCGTGAAAGCAGTAATGAGCGATCCTAGCGTAGGTTGATTAGACCAAGTGATCGTTTCCTCCTGCCAGGTATCCATCGTTCACCTTCCGAAGCTCAATGGGTCGGTTCAACGTGCCTTCGTTGGCCAAGGCACTCACGTGCAATACTAGTTCAGCCTCGGTTAACGCTCCGCCCACCGTGGATAGATCAAAGCGAAGGAAAGACCGCCGATCCAGAGCGTTGTTTTGTCCGTCTTTGACCGTCAAGTTCACTTCACTACCGTAGTTTTGATTGCTATACTGACCGCCACGGACGAAAGCATCATCGGTAGGTGAAACGTTACTGACTTGTCCTCCACCAGGATTACCTGTCCCACTTCCATTGAGCCGTCTATCCAATTGATCCCCGTACAATGATATAGGCCGAAGGCTGGAGCGAAGGCCGGTTCCTTCCTCAAAGTCTTTGATCGTATCCCCCTTGGTAGGACTGGGTATCGTAGCTGCATCCGCGCCAATGACATATCCCCAGCCCC
Organism: uncultured Cytophagales bacterium; assembly: GCA_963761785.1. Classification (GTDB taxonomy): domain Bacteria; phylum Bacteroidota; class Bacteroidia; order Cytophagales; family Cyclobacteriaceae; genus Tunicatimonas. The sequence goes on along the minus strand of CAVXII010000004.1, from coordinate 325,120 downwards.
ATTGCTGAGATTTCACTTTTCGGTTGTTGACGTAGTCAAACCGCCAAAACACGCTCTGAGAGGCGGTATGTCCGTGAGTATTGGTTCCATAAGGACGATAAGCTCCTTCAAAGCCGTCCCCGCTGAAGTTCTCTACCAGGTTGGCGTGCGTGAAGTTTCTGTGGAAATCAGCCACTTTGTCCCCGTTGATCATTTCACAGTCTTTGTACACATTGCCCGAACACCACATATCCGTACCATTGAAGCCATGTCGGCTGTCGTTGGAGAAGTTGTTAGCTATCAGGTTGTCTGAACCTCGGACCATGTAAGTGTTTCCGTTGCCACCACCGCCTTTGTACTGGGGTTGTGAGAACCGGTTATCAGCTACGGTCACGTTTCTTGATTGGTGAATCATGACCCCATTGGAAGGCAGATGATGATTGGAAACGTTTACGGAAGGTCGGTAGGTTTCCACGTTGGTCAACCACCCGTCCACTACGTGATTGAACGCTACGCCAAAAGCCTGATGGATGTCATAGGCCGCCGTGTTTGATCTACTATAATCAGTTGAACCAAACCCTGAGCCGTTCTTCTGCCTTTGTCCGATGCTGAAACCGGTGAATCCTACGTTAGAGATATGGCTTTGGGTTAGTTTGTAAACTCTAGCATTGTCTCGGGTTTTCATCCAGTAGCGCGTGGGAATGTCTATCGTAATGGTTTTTGTACTGGCATTGACAGCCGTGATCTGCCGGTAGTAACTTGTGCCTTTGTATACGTTATTGAGTCCGCCCCATTCGGAAAGCATACCATGCTCATCAGCCCAGGCACTGGTCAGATCAGCCCTGAGCATGATCCAATCCCCTGCTGACAAGCCATTCACGTTTTGAAGCACTATGCTGCTGGTCGGATCATTCACATCCTGAGTAAAAGCAATAACATTCTGTTCAGGTCCGAACCAAGAGTCCCCTCCTACCTCTAAGAATGGACTGGCCAGCAAAATGACTTTTTGCCGCATATCCTGCTGGTCGGCAAAGAGAAAGGTGTTGCCAGGTCCGTCTCCTTTGAGAAGGACGTTGCTGCCAGCAATCCTCAGACAGAACTTATTGGTACCCGTGGTAAGCTTGTAGGTACCGCTGGGTAGGTAGACCGTTCCTCCCCCCTGAGCCACTGCATCATCAATGGCAGTTTGTATACTGGCAGTGGCATCCTGCGAGCCGGTGTTATCGGCGGTGTAGGGCGGCTGGGTGACATCAATGGTTACTGAGCCGACTGAGTTGGGGATGTCTTGCTCGCCTTTGGCGTATCCGGCGTAGGAGAAGTCATGCAAGAAGCGTCCCTGGGCATCTTTGCTGCCCCCGCGGTCTAGCGGTTGCCAGTCTTCGGGATAAAGTTGACTACGCCAGGTCTGGGCGTATGCTGGATTCATGGACGCCACGATTAGCACCAGGACAAGAAGAGTTACGGGCAGGGTAGTTGTTGAATTTTTCATGTGCACTTGTCTTTGGATAGTTAGAAATACGCGAGCTAGTACCCGGGATTTTGGGTAATTACGTCCGGATTGTTGAGTATCTCTGACTGCGGAATGGGGTAGAGCAGATCGTTCTGATCAATGGTCACCCCGTCGCCCTTCTGTGAGAAGTAGTCGTTGATGATCTGCACTGCGTTGCCGATACGCTTCAAGTCTAACCAGCGTTTTCCCTCCAGGGCCAGTTCCAGACGTCTTTCTCGCAAGATTGCCTGCCGGAAAGCGGCTTGATCGGGTATTTCGGCAGCATCCAGCGCACTGATCCCGGCGCGCTGGCGCACTTCGTTCAGCAGGGTGAAAGCTTGACCGTCAGCCTGATAGCCTACCTCGTTAAGCGCCTCGGCGTACTGAAGCAGGATATCCGCGTAGCGCAGGATATAGATGGTGTTGCTTCCGTCAAAGTTCTCGAAGGGATTCAGGTCTTCGTACTTACGGCAGTAGTAGACGGTATCTGAGCCAAACTCATCACCCGGCGAGAAGTAGGGCTGGGCGGTGATGTTCCTGCGTACCGAATCAGCGGCACTATAAGCCTCGTACAAACTGGTCTCCGGGTAGAGACTTTGCTCGGGGCGGGTGAAACTGCCCAGTGCAAATCCCTTCGGAGCAAAGTCGAAGCCCAGGCCACTCCCGGTATTGTTCGGTCCCCCTACGTTCTCTGCCACAAACACACTTTCGCTGTTGGCAGCGTTGCCCACGGCAAACAGTTCTTCGAAAGCTGGTAGGAGCGCAAACTGTCCCGAAGCAACCACCTCGCCCAGTTTGGCTACCGCGTCCGGATAGCGGTTCTGAAACAGGTAGGTCTGACCGAGTATTGCCTTGGCGGCCAGGGCGGAGGCTTGGTGGGGCACCGAAAAGTCGGCCGTTAGTTGTTCGGCATCCTGTAAATCTTGCACGATCTGCTCGTATACCTGCGCGATTGGTGTCCGGGTAATGCTCCGCACCTCGTCTAGGTTGGCCCCGGTCGTTTCGGTGAGCAGCAACGGCACGTCGCCGTATACATTTACCAGATAGAAGTAGGCCAGGGCGCGCACAAACTTGGCTTCCCGAGCGATGCGGTTCTTTTCTTCCGGAGCAAAGTCAGTGGCCTCTATCCGGTTAACTACCGCATTGGTAGCCTGGATAATCTGGTAGCTATTGTTATAAAAACCACTTACCAGTCCACTGGTAGCATCCAACGAAAAATCGTGCACTACTTGGTCGGTGCGGTTGTTGGCTAACGCCAGGGCATTATCAGCGCGTAGGTCCATCAACGGGATAAGACTATTGGCGTTTTCTCTAAGTTGACCGTACGCTCCCGCCAGGGCCACATCAAAGTCAGCCGGGGTGTTGTAGAAGTCGTTGATACTGGCCTGATCTTCGGGAGTGAGCTCCAGAAAGTCTTCTCCGCAAGCAGTACAGACAAAGGTGACAAATAGAATAATGTATCGTTTCATGAGTCGTATGTTTAAAAGGTAACATTAATGCCCAGGGTGTACGTCCGGGCGGTGGGATAGCTGCCGTAGTCAATGCCCGGGGTGAGGGGATTGATACCCGTTTCGTACGCACTCGTGGTATTGGTGGCACTCACTTCCGGATTGTAGTTGGGGTAATCGGTGAACAGAAACGCGTTCTGCACGCTGATGTAGGCCCGTAGGCTGCTGAAGCCAATGTTGCTGGCGATGGCGGGTGCCAGACGGTACCCCAGGGTGATGTTTCGGATGCGCATGAAGGACGCATCGTCTACGTAATAGTCCGACGAGCGGGTCGTAGAGCTGGACGCTACCGCGCGTTTCACCTGGGGCAGCACGCCATTGCCCGGATTCTCGGGTGACTGGTAACGGTTCAGTGATTCGGCGTATTCATTACCGTAGAGCACCATAATGCCCAGGTTTCGTCTCTGCACGTTATATAGTTCGTTACCCTGCGAACCCTGAATGAGTACGCTCAGGTCAAAGTTTTTGTACGAGAAAGTGTTGGTCACCCCATAGATAAAGTCTGGCTCCCAGTCGCCGATGATCGACTGGTCGTCATCGTCAATCCGTCCGTTGCCGTTGATATCCTTCCAGCGAACGTCTCCTACAAAGGCGGGGCGTCCGCCCACGGTCACGTTCTCGGGTTGGTTGTCAAGCTCTTCTTGCGTCAGGTAGAGTCCGTCCCACTGCAAGCCGTAGTAGCTGCCGATGGGGAAGCCAATGGTAGCAGTGTGCGAGCGCCCGGCGATGTTCCCGGTAAAGATCGGATCATCCGAAGCGCCCAGCTTTTCTACCTTGTTGCGGTTGGCCGACACGTTTAGGTTGGTGGTCCAGTTGAAGTCTCCCACCACGTTACGGGTGGTCAGACTCACTTCCCAGCCCCGGTTGGATACTTCGCCAATGTTAGTGGTGTACTGGGTTACTCCGGAAATTGCCGACACCGGCACCTGGAACAACAGGTCGGTGGTATACTTGTCGTAGTAGTCGCCCTGCACGAACAGCCGTCCCTGGGCCAGTCCTACCTCCAAACCAACGTTAAACTGAGCCGTTGTCTCCCAGCCCAGATTCTCATTGGGCAAGGTGCCCTTGATCTGCCCCAGCACCACGTTGCCATCCACTACGTAGTTGCTGGCGTTGAGCAATCCGATAGAAGCGTAGTCGCCGATGCTGTTGTTGCCCGTCAGGCCGTAGCTAGCCCGTAGTTTTAGATCGTCCAAAAAGGTTAGGTTATCCATAAAAGGTTCCTCCGATACGCGCCAACCGGCTGATATAGAAGGAAAGTTTCCCCAGCGGTTGTCAGCCCCGAAGCGCGACGAGCCATCGCGGCGGATGGTAGCGGTGAGCAGGTATCTACCCTTATAATCGTAGTTGATGCGGCCCAGATACGAAAGTAAACTCCACTCCCTCGGATTGGAAACCACGTTAGAAATCACCCCTCCGCTGATATCCTGTACGTAATCGTTGGGAAAGTCGGTGGCCTCAATACGGGTGCTGCGGCTGCGCTGCTTCTGGACAGTGTACCCCGCCAGGGCGTTGATGTTGTGATCTCCGAAAGACTTGTTATAGTTGAGTGTGAACTCCGACAGGTAATTTTTAGCCGTTGCGTTGGCTTGATAGGCGGTGTTGCCGCCCCGCACCCGATCGTTCAGCGTGCTAGGGGTAAATTTGTCTTCTTCAGAGGTGGCGTAGTCTCCCCCTAGTAGGGCTTTGAAGGTGAGGCCTTCTACTATTTCGTATTCGGCAAACAGCGAACCGAAGGCGCGGAAGCGGTTGATCGCCCGTTGGTTTTCCTTAGCAATTTGTACAGGGTTTGCTACATTGACAAATCCCCAGCTGGGATACACATCGCGCAGATCCTGGTAGTTGCCGTTTTCGTCCCGTACGCCCATGGTAGGCGGCATCATCAGGGCCGAAGTGACCACGCCCCCCTGGTGCCACGAGCCTTCCCCGTTCACTAGGTTGTTCACCGAGTAAGCCGAGTTGAGGTTGAAGCCTAACCGTACTTTGTTGGTCACGTCGGCCTGTAAGCTGGTGTTGAACGAATAGCGCTCGAAGCCCGACTCGATCACTACGCCCTGCTGGTTGAAATAACCCCCGGATAAATAATAGGTCAGATCATCGGTGCCTCCGCGGGCGCTGAGCTGCACGTTGTTGATCGGCGCAGTCCGGAATATCTCATCTTGCCAGTCGGTGCCCTCCCCAAATTGCGATGGGTTGGCCAGTTGGGGGTCGACGAGATACAGATCGCTGCTTGTCGCGCCTAATGCTTGTCGCGTCTCGTTATCATCTGTAATCTGCGCTCCCTGATCGCCGAAGAAGTCCAGGTAGCCATTGTTGCGCGACTCTGCGTACAGGGTGGCAAACTCGCGGGCGTTAAGCACGTCTATTCGCTTTTCTACCTGCTGAAAGCCGGTGTAGGCATCCAAACTGAACTGCGGCTTGCCTGACTTCCCCTTCTTGGTCGTAATGATGATTACTCCATTGGAAGCCCGCGAGCCGTAGATGGCACTGGCCGAAGCATCTTTTAGAATATCTATTCAACTCGATATCATTGGGGTTGATGCTGCTGAGCGGGTTGGACACTTGGTTCTCTGAGATGGAGAGCGGATAGCCATCAATGACATACAGTGGTTGCGAACCCGAATTGATGGACACCGTGCCCCGTACCCGGATATTGACCGCACCACCGGGGGCCGCATTGCTCTGGCTTACCTGCACCCCCGGCACCTGACCGGCCAGTGCCTGATCCAGGCCAGTAACGGGCAGGTCTTTGATGGCTTCGGAGTTGACCGAGGAAATAGCTCCTGTCAGTTCTTTTTTGTCCTGGGTGCCGTAGCCGACCACCACAATCTCTGATAACGACTGTATATCCGGGGACAAGGCCAAATCTAGCGTCGTTTGGTTACCGACCGCCACTTCTTCGCTGGTATATCCCACCGAGGAAAAAACCAGTGTTTCGGCATCGTCAGGCACGCTGAGGCGGTAGTCACCCGCTACGTTGGTAACGGTTCCGATGGCGGTGCCCTTGACCAGAATATTAACACCCGGCAGGGTTTCGCCGTTTGTAAGGTCGGTTACCTGACCGGTGATCACCTGCTCCTGGGCGTAGAGCGTAGCCGTGAGCATGACCAAGCCAATGAATGATACAACTTTTTTCATGATAGATAAGAGTTAGATAAAGCAATGCAGAATTCTTCGGTAAAGGTTTTTAATTTACGTCAACACGGCGTCGGCCCGTCTCTTCCCCTGATACAAAGAGAAAATGATGAGTATACGAGGTTCAAAAGTGGAAACATGGCTTTCATCAGCGTACCGTTTGGTTTGTGTCATTCAATTGTTACGTTTTCCACAAACTCATTTGTAGAAATATCCTCCGGCCCAGCCACCGGTTGGCCGTCGTTATAGCAGTCGATAAAGTGCACATTTTGGATAAGGTGTTCCGGACTGAACCCCTCCAGAACAATCTCGCCGCCGGAAGCCACTACGTGGTTGAAGTAGAGTCCCTCGATGTGTCCCTGCTCGTCTTGAAAACCAGTGCTGTTGCTGTAGCGGGTTTTTTCTATCCTGATTTCTACAGGGCGACCGGGCTGCTCAATGTAAAAGTTTTCAAACCGCAGGTTGCGCACCGTAGCCCAGTCCGAATGGTCGCTGCGGATACCGGCGTTGGCGTGGGCCAATACGGTGATATCGCGGAACGTGATGTTCTCAAAAAGCTCGGTTTCCATTGAAGCCCCTACCCGCAGTCCGTTGCCCGCGTGGGCGTTGTAGATCACGCAGTCCTCGGCCAGGCAGTTGCGGGTGGGCGGTTGTCCGTTGGCTTCGGCATCCACGGCGTGCCAGCCAAAACCGTCGTCGCCGCAACCGATAAAGTTATGGCTGGCCCGAAAGTCAGTGACCCCGTCAATGTTGATGCCGTCGTTGTTGAGTCCGAAGCTCATCAGGTTCATGTACGTCACTTCCACATCCTGACAGAGAAGGTAGAGCGACTGCCACCATTCGCCGGTTCTAAGGCCGATGCCATCTACCCGGATGTGCTGAGCGTTCTTAAACTCCAAGCCACAGATTTTCTCTGGCTTGCTGGTAAACCCCCGGGCATCAATCACTCCCCGCCCCCGGATGGTCACGTTTTCTACGTCCTCAGCGTACACCCTTCCTTTTACCCAAGCTCCTTGTTCCAGATAAACCGTCTGCCCGCTTTTGGGGCTTAGCAGGCCCACCTCGTGCGTTCCTGCCGGAAAGTAGACGACTGCGGGGTCATCCCGGTCAGGAACATCCGTTTCCGGGGGAGTCTGGAACAGGCACAGCGGCTGGTAATCATTGACGGTGACCATCAACATCTCAGGCTCCGACACGCGAAAGGTGAGTTGATTACCCTCCACGGTTCCAGCGATGTTCTTGTGATAAGGACGAATGGCGTAGGTATTGATGGGCGAGGCACTGGTGATCGTTATCTCCGTATCACCTTCCACGAAAAACTGGGACGTGTGAAAGACGCTGCCGCCGAAGCATTCTTCCCGAGCAACAAACACTTCCTGCCCCGCTGCGGCCACCTGAAACACGGCGCTTTTCTCTAGCGCCTCGTAGGGGACGTAGCGGTTGAGCGGCTGGGGCTGATAGCAAGCCCAGAGAAGCGTAGTGGATACGACCATTAGGCCGATACTGGCAGCGGTTGTGGCCTTATGTCTTTGTACGTTGCGATTCATTTATCTGTAAAATCGTTGGCTATATCATTCATTCACTGTACACGCGCACACTCAATAGAGCAGCAGGCACGCGCCGATTCGGATGGTGTAGCGTGATGATTAATTGCTGGGTCAGCACCGGCGTATCCCAGGTGATTTCATTTTGGCTTTGGTGGTTATCCTGTTGCTCGTAGATAATCCGCCCCTGATCGTCCTGCAGGTGATAGTGCTGCACGCAGAAGGGCATCACGCTCTCGGGATGGCCCATCAGGGCCGACTCCATCGGGTGGTCAAAGTCGGTATCCCAGTGCAACACCACGCGACGCAGCGACTGGGGCTCGTTCCAGCGAAGCGTGAGTTGGGGTTGTGGGTCCGTTAAGTTGGCTATCCAGGCATTGGGCCAGTGCGTAGGACGCATCACCCCGTTGCGCAGATTTTCCGCTCCGAAAACAGGCAGGCCAGGATCAATGCGCAGTGCCAGGTTGTGCCCTTCCGGACGTCGGGCGGGGCACCAGAACTCAAAAGACTCCATGCCGATATCCTGATCCGGTTCCTGCTTGCCGTGGTTGGAAACCGCTTTGTTAAATTTGTTGAAAACGCTCAGTAATCCGGTCACCCGTTGTTCACTGCTCCGGATACTGACCTGTTCGTGACGCATAAAGCAAACAAACACGTACTGGGCCTGCGCTACCGTAGTAGAAAAAGTGATGCTGACTTCCTGTTCGTCCGGCTCTAGCGATAACGTCTGCTGCTCCAGGGTCACATCGGGCGTGTGGTTGCCCAGCTTGCTGCTTTGACGCAGTTCAACGGTTAGCGTGGTCGCTTCTTGCGCTTGCAACCAAACGATTACTTCTGGCATCGGACCGCCCGGCACGGGCAGCATCTGGGCGGCCGGATACTCCAGCGATAGCCAGGGACCGTCGGGCGGTAGCTCGCTCAGCACGAGTTCACTTGATAGGCTGAGCTGGGCTGACCAGGCCAAATCATCTTTATCTTCCAGGTGCAGTTGCGGGATGTGCTGCCCGCGCGCCAGCAGGCGTTGCTGAAGCGTTCGCAATAGCGCCCCCGCTCGCAGGTCGGCGGGCCGGTGCCCTTGCTGGGTGCACAGGGCGGCGGCTACCCCTACGGCCTGGGCTACGTGGCCACAGGTGGCCATCACCCGCGACGAGCCGAAGGCCACGTGCGAGGTGCTGATGATCCGACCGGCCAGAAAAAGGTTTCGGACATTCTTGCTGTACAGGCAGCGGTACGGAATCTGATACACCCCCTTGGTGTGCCACTGGTTGCAGCCGGGCTTCTCGCTGAACACGCCGTCGGCCGGGTGCAGATCAATGGCCCATCCTCCGAACGCCACCGCATCGTCGTGCAGTCGCTGCTCCACCACGTCGTGCTGGGTGAGCATATAGTCTCCTTCAAAGCGGCGGCTCTCGCGCTTGCCGGGGATGGTGCCTACCCACTCCAGGGTCAGGTTCTCGGCGTCGGGAAACTCTCCCGAGTTTTTGATATGATCCCAGATGCCGTACACCACCTTCCAGAGCTCCCACTTAATGGTTTCGGTTTCGTGCACGGTGTCCAGCCTTCCGCCCCACTCGATCCACCACAGGCGGCAGCCGTAGTCGTTCAGCCCGATACTCTTGTAGCGAGGAACTTTTTCTTTGATGTCTAGGGCGTAGGAAGGGGCTACGTAGCGCACCGGTTTGCCGGTATCCTTGCTGTAGAAGTAGAGCGTGTGTCCCAGCAGCTCGCCGTAGGCTTCGGTGGGGGCAAACTTCTCCCCGAATTCTTCCCGTGCCTCGGCTCCCATTCTAAAGGCTGCCCCGGCCAGAAAGCCAACGATGCCGTCGCCCGAGGCGTCGCAGAACAGCGGGGCGCTCAGCTGGTAGCGCGTGGAATTCTGGCTACAAAAGGCGGTTACCCGGCGGATGGTGTCATTACCTTCTTTTTCTACCTCGTACACGGCGGTGTTAAGCAGTAACGTGATATTGTCTTCTTCTACCACCTTTTCCAGCAAGATCGTATCCAGGATGAGGGGATTGCCCTCGGGATTGCGATAGGTGTTCTCCACCAGAACCTCGTCGATCACCCCGCCCTCGCGGGCCCAGCGGTTGTTGTTGCCCATGTGCGAGGTAGCTCCCAGTATCCACAGACGAACCTCGCTAGAGGAGTTGCCGCCTAGCACGGGACGGTCCTGCACCAGCACCACCCGAATGCCCTCCCGGGCCGCCGTGATGGCGCAGCAGGTACCGGCGATCCCTCCGCCAACGATGACCAGCTCGGCCGAAAGCGTTTCGGTGCGCAAGTGGCGCTGTGATTCAAAGGATGCTTTTATCATACTGTATTTATCTTTATAGCCATTTTTCTTTTGATGTGCCAGAGCCATCCGGCTACCACCCAGATGCCTACGCCTACCACGAGTGTGATCAGTTGTCCCGTTTCCTCTCGTATCCCGAGCACCACAACGAGAAATCCTACGGCCAATAACGACAGGGCCATTACCTTAAGCGCGTAGCGATTCTGTAGCGAGGCGGAGGCGTCGACCACTTCAGCGGACCGGGTAATTTGTTGCTGCACATATCGTTGGTACTGAGTACTGATGCGGTGCCGGAAGAAGGCCCAGAGCTCGTAGGAAGCTAACAATACCAGCGGACCGGCGACTCCCAACGCCATTTCTTCGGCCTGATTTAAGGAGATATTAAATAGCCCCGGACTAATAAATTTAAAGAAGGCGTTGATTCCCAGACTCACCAGTGTAACCGCAAGCACCGAGGTGCCCGTTTGCCGCTGAGAAAACAGCGCCCAGATGGGGGGACCGTAGAGCGGCACTCCGGTGAGCGCCCCGATGGTGAGCACTACCTCAACGATGCCCCCGGCCAGCGGCACGAGCATGGCCACTCCAATAGTCACGATGCCAAAGGCAATTGTGGACAGTCGGGCGATGCGCATTAGCCGTTGTTCAGTTGCCCGAGGGCGCATTTCTTTGAAAATGTCGTTAGTAAACACCGCCGCCGACAAATTAAGGGTTGTATTGACCGAACTGGCGGTGGCAAAAATCATCCCTCCCAGCATGAGTCCCAGCATGCCGGTTGGTAACACCTCCTGGCACATCAGCAGGTACGCCCCTTCGTTTTCCAGTCCGCTTAGGTTGTTGTTTAGCACGCGGTAGATCATGGGAGGCAGCATCCACAACACGGGGCTAACCAGATACAATCCGGCAAACAGGTAGCCCACCTTGCGGGCCGAGGGCGCGTCTTTCACGCTGGTGTAGCGCTGCACGTAGGCCCAGTTCCCCCCGATGAAGCAGGTGTTGTACAGGGCAAACGCAATGAGAAAGCTCAGGGTGTATTCCCCGTTGATGAGTTGAAAGAAGTCGGACGGAGCCTGCGCTGCCAAGCCAGCCAGACCATCCACGCGTTCCAAAGCCAGGGGCACTACGATCAGCACGGCGGCGGTCAGGATCACAAACTGGAGCACGTCGGTCACCACCACCGCCCACAGTCCCCCGACCGAGGTGTAAAGCATGATGGTGACTCCTAGCAAAACAATAGACCACTCGATGGAAAAGCCAGTGGACACGTTGACTAGTTTGGCAACCGGGTAGAGAAAAGCGCCGGTATAAAAGAAAGACAGCAGCAGAAAGATATAGGTATAAAACTGCTGCACCCGGGTGCCCAGTCGCTCTCGGATGAACTCAGCGGCGGTAAGCGCGCGGGTCTTTCGCCAGGCCGGGGCAATGAAGTAACCGATCGCGAAGCCTCCCATTCCCATCATCCACTGGATGGTGACGGCCACCCAACCGTACTGATAAGCAATGGCTCCCCACACCACAAAGGTACCGGCGGAGAAGAAGCTCATAAACAGGGATAGCCCACCAATTTGCCAGGGCATCTCACCCCCGGCAGCAAAGAAGGATTTCATGTTACTACCCCCGCGTCGACTAAATGACAATCCGGCCCCGAGAATCAGCAGAGAGAAAAGTACGATGACGATGTAATCAAGAATAGTCATGCAGTGATTGAACCAAAGCTTATACTTATCTTTAAATAATTGCTGTTTTAATGCCAACAAATTTATACATTTCGCAACAAACTAGGTAATACATACAAGTATCAGCAACATATTTACGGTGCAACCGATCCCGCAACCGGTTGCAGTTAACGAATTAGTATCAAATGTGGCTTATATTTGCCTAGTTGATACGTTGCCTTTCAAAGAACGGGGGTTGATTTTAGATAAACTGCGATAGTATGCGAGCGAAGCCCATCACATTAGAAGATATTGCCAGTGCCACGGGCGTCTCGCGCGCCACCGTATCTCGGGCGCTGAACGATCATCCGGATATAAGCGAAGCTACCAAGCAGAGGGTTTCCGAAGCAGCGCGAAGCATGGGGTATCACGCAAACTTGCTAGCGCGCGGACTTAGTCAACGCGAGAGTCACATCATTGGGGTGGTGGTACCTACGATTCATCGACCTTTCTGGGCAAAAACCATCTCGGGCATCGAGGCAGTGGCGTATCAAGCCGGTTACCGGGTAATGATCTGCCAGTCGGACGAACAGTACAAGCGAGAGGTAGAAACCGTGGGTGCGCTGGTCAACAGTATGGTCGATGGCTTGATCATAGCGTTGGCCAAAGAAACCCGAGACTTTCAGCATGTAGAAAGTATTCTGAGCCAGGGGGTGCCGCTGCTCATCATAGAGCGGGCAAATAGTCAACTACCCGTTACCCAGGTAGTCACCGACGATTTCGGAGGAGCTTTTATGTTGGTCAATCATTTGGTGCAGGCAGGTTTTCAGCGCATTGCGCACATCACCGGCCCTGCTCAGTTACAGATCTGCCGGGAGCGTCAGCGGGGATACCAGATGGCGCTCCGCGAGCACCAACTGGCTGATCATCCCGAGTGGATAGTGGAGAGCGAATTCACCCGCGAGAGTGCCGGAGAGGCATTTCGGCAGTTGATGGCGTTGCCCGATCCGCCGGATGCGGTTTTTTGCTTTGCTGATATTATGGCCACCGGGGCACTGCTGGCCGCCCAGGAGATGCATCTTAGCGTACCGGATACGGTGGCCATCGCCGGTTTTGGTGATGATGACCTGAGTCAGTTTATTGGATTGACTACCGTATCCCAGTCGTCGTTTGCAATGGGCCAGCGCGTTGCCCAATTACTGCTAGAGGAGATCACGCAGGAAGAAGGAAGTGCTCCGGTACACACTGAAGTGTTTGGGGGTAACTTGGTAATCCGAACCACTACCTGATCCGAAGTTTGAAAACAACGTGTCCGCATAGAGACAAAAGTTCATCAGCTCGACTACTTTGGTTATACCTCCCCATTTTCCAGGTCACTTGAGTTCCGTACTATCAGTTGTGTTTCAATGGTTCTTGCGCTTAACTGATACGTCATATGATCGGCCTGTATTTGCGCAAGCAGTAACTCCGAAGAAGCCTGGCCCATTCGGTACGGAAACTGTTCTGCGGTGGTAAGTGCCGGTTCAATCCAGGCTGATACGTCCTCGTTGCCAAAAACGGCCACCTTAAGCCGCTGCGGTATCAGCACCTCTTTCTCCCGAGCGGCCAGCACCGCTCCGATCCCCACCAGGTCAACCACGGCAAAAATGGCGTCCGGAGGGGAAGAGAGGTTGAGTAAGTGAGTAGTGATCTGGCCCCCTGACGCTACCGTTGGATCGGTCTCTCTGATTAGGTCCTCGTCGATGGGCAGGTTGTGCTGCCTCAAGGTGTCACGATACCCGCGAAGGCGCTCCTGACTGATCAATAATTCAGGGTAGCAGGTCAGGTGAGCAGTATGACGGCATCCTTGCCGAATCAGATGTTCAGTCACCACTGCGGCCCCGTGGTAGTCGTCGGAGGTCACTTTCGTGACTGGAAACTGAGGATGCACCCGATCAGCCAACACCAACGGTATGCCTAACTCCTGTATGTTGGTGAAGTGCTGCATGTCCTGCGTATGGCGCGAAATAGCCGCAATAGTTCCGTCCACCCGGCTCGCTGCCAGGGTCTCCAAATCGCTGATCTCTTTTTCATAATTATCGTTGGTCTGGCAAATTAGCACATTGTACTTCTGGGTCTGGGCGTAGGCTTTGATACCGTGCAGCATTTTAGAGAAAAATTGTCGACTCACGTCGGGTACAACTACGCCCAGCGTGTACGTCTTTTGCGTGCTCAAACTGGTAGCAATGGCAGTAATGTGAAATATTTCTATAGATGAATTATATGCACTACCCAGCGGCAACTTAGGTAATATAATAGAAGGGGATGGGCTTAGGCTGTTCTTTACAGGAACATTAGTGGATGGAAGGCAGCTTGCCGCAGTGGAAGTAAGAGTGATTTTAATACCTTAGCTTACAAGCAATACTCCGTAGAGTTTTAAGGGGGAAATAAATTAAAAAGGCGAAAGTCTAGTTTTGGTTTTGCGAAACTACAAAACAAAGACTTTCACCTATGAATGTAGAAACACTCACGCGTATAATAATGGACAAAATGCCTGACATAGGCAAATGGCAACGAGACTTTATGATTCATTTGATGCCCCTACTGCTGACCATCCGTGGTCGCCATAATTTTGAGAACTTATCCCGTTATGGTTCTTCCAACGAGGCGACCTATCGGGCGCGCTATGAGAAAAGTTTTGCCTTTGAGCAATTCAACGAGCAATTGATTTTGTCTATGCCCACTGAGGAACGTATCATTGCTTTCGATCCTAGTTACCTGCCCAAAAGCGGTAAGCATACCCCAGGTACGAGCTACTTTTGGTCAGGGTGTGCTAATGCGACTAAGTACGGCCTAGAGATTAGCGGTTTTGCCAGCGTGGGCATAGAGAGTCGTACGGCCATGCATTTGTATGCCAAGCAAACCATCGGTCAAGACCGCTACGGTTCGCTACTGGACTATTATGCTGGTCTGGTGGTAGAGCAAGCCAACCGATTGAAAGCTGTTTCTACTACTTTAGTAGCGGATGGTTACTTCTGGCGCAGACCGTTCGTGGATGCAGTGAGCGGGCAAGGCTTCACGCTGATTAGCAAACTGCCCAGCAATGCGGTCTTGCAGTATCCTCATCTAGGGCCCAAGCCCAAACGTAGAGGCCGACCCCGCAAGTATCAAGGGCGCGTTAACCGGCTGGCTTTGGATAGGGCGCACTTTACCCCCTGTCTACAAGAAAATAATATGATCGCTTATCAAGGCAAAGTCTATGTGAAAGCATTGGATCGTTTAGTCAAGTGCGTCATCGTGCACATAACCAAAAAAGATGGTTCTCTGAGAGCAGAAGCTTTCTTTGCTACTGATCCGACTATGGATGGAGCTAAAGTGCTAGAATGCTATCGCTTACGTTTCCAGATAGAGTTTCTCTATCGGGATGCTAAGCAGCACACTGGCCTGACGGAATGCCAGGCCCGTAGTGAGCAGAAGATACATACCCACATCAATGCCAGCCTGACGGCCGTATCACTAGCCAAAGCAGTATACGCTTGGCCTGAGCCAGGACAACCAAGAAAGCCTTTCTCCCTCTCCAGCATCAAAATCCAGTACTTCAATGAACATTTGCTACACAGGTTTTTTAGCGAGTTCGGTATAGCTGCCGAATTCTATCAAAATTCGCCACAGTATCAAATGCTATACAACTATGGCTGCATTGCCGCTTAAAACTCTACAGACTATTGTACAAGAATGAGAGCCTGCTTTGTAGTAACAAATGTTATAATTGGAAAGCAAACCGTGGTTGGAAAATAGCTTCCTTAACAGTAGCAGCGCAATTAAGCAACAAAATCTTATACTAATGAATATGAGAGGATTAAATGCATCTTTTAAGTGGCTTCTAGTCATGATTTCAATTTCACCAATACCGATAAATTGTTGCATTGTTATGCTGTTGATACTGCCTTCCTGCATGCAAGAAAGTAATACCCAGCCCCGCCCTAATATTGTGCTGATTATGGTAGATGATATGGGTTTTTCTGACCTGGGATGCTATGGCTCAGAAATTAATACCCCGAATATTGACCGGTTGGCGAAGGAAGGCGCACGTTTTAACCAATTCTACAATACCGCTAAATGTTCTACCTCCAGGGCTTGCTTACTCACTGGCATGTACGCGCAAAATTGCGGGATGTCTGCTGATTTCCCTGATAAGATTGTAAACGCCGTAACATTAGCCGAAGTGGTGAAATCCGCCGGATACCGTACGTTCATGGTGGGCAAACACCATGGTCAGGAAAATATGTACTTTAGGGGATTTGATCGTTATTTCGGACTGCGGGATGGTATGTGTAACTACTTCAATCCTGGAGATCAACGCGAAGGGGAACTGCCCCCCGCCAGGAAAGCTTTTGATTGGGCGTATCCGCGCAAATGGTGCATTGATAGTACGCTATATGCCCCCTATACGCCTACCGAACCAGACTTTTACACGACGGACTATTTCACCAACTATGCTATTGACTACTTAGAAGAATATGAAAATGAAGACAAGCCTTACTTTCTGTACATGGCATACAATGCCCCCCACGATCCACTTATGGCTTGGCCCGAAGATATTCAAAAGTATGTAGGAAAATACGCAGCAGGGTATGCTGCTATCCGAGAAAAGCGATATCAAAAACAATTAGACATGCAATTGATAGATGAAAACTATCCTCTGTCCAAACCTACCTACGAAGAATGGGAAACTCTAAGTCAAGATGAACAGCTCGTAAGAGATACTATCATGGCAGTCTACGCGGCAATGATCGACCGGATAGATCAAAATATCGGTAGACTACTAAACAAAATAGAAGAACAGGGCGAACGGGAGAGCACGCTGATTATGTTTGTTTCTGACAACGGTGCACAAGCAATGGAAGACGAAGTTGATTGGTTGCTTGCCAACAACAAAATTTCTGATGACACTCAGCCTATCGGAAGTATGGCCCGATTTACATCGCTAAACTTATCCTGGGCCAATGTATGCAATACTCCCTTTCGTTTGTACAAAGACGACAGCCACAACGGTGGTATTGTCACCCCCTTTATCGTTAACTGGCCGGATAAGATGAACCAGACGAATAGAATTATTGACCATCCAAGCCACTTGATTGATATTATGCCCACAATACTTGAAGTGGCAGGAGCTAATTATCCAACAACTTTTAATGATCAAGCAATCTTGCCCTACGATGGTGAGAGCCTACTGCCAACCTTATTGGAAGAAAGGATTGATAAGCGCGAGCGCGCCAAACCACTATATTTCAAGTGGGCTGAAGGGAAAGCGATCCGTAAAGAGCAGTGGAAACTGGTTTCTGATAAC
Source organism: uncultured Cytophagales bacterium (assembly GCA_963761785.1). GTDB lineage: Bacteria > Bacteroidota > Bacteroidia > Cytophagales > Cyclobacteriaceae > Tunicatimonas. The sequence continues at coordinate 308,191 of CAVXII010000004.1, read as the reverse complement.
AATGGCCCATGGGAACTTTATAACATGGAAACCGATCAGACCGAGACAAAAAATTTAGTTGATGAATACCCCCGGATTGCCGATGCACTAAAGGGCGAATGGACTGAATGGATTGATAATACTAAGGCAAATCAAAATTAAATATCGTTACCAACGATAATAGACCCAGGTCAGAATCTATGGAAGGAATGACAGACGCAGGCAAAAACTTCGTACCATGAAAAAAAACCTCTCTACCTTCCTCCTAGTAATGCGAATCAAGAGCTAAAGATGCGTTGAGTTTTCAAGATAAATGCAGCAGCGATTCTTCCAAAAATGTGGACAATGAGTCCTTTGGTTGACCGTACCTTTGCCGCCCGCTGAATGTCAGTATGCTCAATGAGCCAGTTAAAAAAGGATTCTATAGGTTGCCTTATACTGGAAACCGCCTTTGAGAGCAGATCATCGGCTGCTTTGTGGCGTTGCTTATCAATGTTAGGCTGCCCCTTTCTATACTTCACTGGGGTGAGCAACTCGCCGTTGTTCTGAGAGAATGTAACTCTCAAGGCTGTATCGCAGTAGGCCTTGTGCCCTACCACAACTCTATTCTGTATCTGCTCGACTACTTCTCGCTGCGCCTGTAGATCGTGTTCAGAGGCGGGGCCTATCTGTAAATATTCCAACACGGGCAGCGAGTCGGCACGGGGTGCCCCGCACGGTGAAAGCCGATACTATGCAGTTTGACGCCGAAGAAATACATGCCTTTTGTTGAATTGTACCCCTTGTCGCATAGCTCAGGGGCTACTTTCCCCTTTCGCTTACCATTGCAGGTGATGATAGGCATTGAATCAGTGAGTGAGACAACGCTTTGCTCGTTGAAAGCGGCCCCATAGCGAAGCGTCAGTTGCTTGACCAATATTGGAAAAACCGACGCTAAGCGATTCAGACGCGCATTATAAGCTGAATAACTAGGAAGTTGTGGAAACCAATCTAGCCAATGGTGGTAGACGTACTCATGGATATCTTTAATCCTAAATCTACGCTCTACGGCCATACTGAATAAGTAAGTAGTGAGCAACTCTTGGTCAGTGAATACCGGCTCAGCTTGGTTTTTAGTGAAGCGCATAAAGTGCCATTGAAGTTCTTCTTCGTATATTTCGCCTACGTAGAAGTATAGTTGAATAAGTTGTAGAGTTCGCATCCTACAAACTTAAGCAACTTGCTTCTACTTCTTATTTAGCCCTTGATCCGCATTATACGATCATTTTGCCGCAGCCGTGAAATCAGCCAATCCGGAGTTAAGGATTGGTGGCCCGGCGGTGACCAGCACCGGTACCTACAAAGACCCCACCTTTTACCGTTCATTTTTGGCGCACGTTGCGCAGGGTAAAAACTATGCCAGCGGAGAAAAAGGCGCTCCGATCGATTACATTGGCGTGCATACCTATGGCGGATCCTCCAGCCACGGCGGGCCAGGTTATGAACATCCCAGCATCAAATATATGTTCAGTCTACAGGAAAAGCTCGCCTCCATCCGGGATGAGTTCACTGAACTCCAAGGTATGCCCATTTTGGTAGAAGAATGGGGGATCAGTTCGGCAGGTACCAAAGGGATGGGTGCCGAGCCGATGGCGGAAGTCCGCAACTCCCAATACGGAGCGGCCTTTCTAGTGTCACTGGCCGCCCAACACCTCCGGCGCAAAAATAGAGACAAGTTGAATATCAATCAGTACCTATTCTGTGCCTCGGGCTACGAAGCCGACCGTCCCCGCAACTTTAATGGCTATCGTACTTTCACCACCAACGATGGCATCCGAAAGCCGATCTTCAACAGCTACGAACTCATGGGAAAGTTGGGTGATCGTTTATTAACCTATCAGGTTGTCGGAGTGGAAAATATCTTTGTGATACCTACCCAACGTGAAGACGGTTCCTTGTCCATCATCCTTACCCATTTTGATGAGAGTGATGTGTACAATAAAGGGGATTCGGTATCCGTAAAGCTGCGCATCAAGAAAGATTGGCCTTCTGAAAATTTGCAGATGCAACATTGGCGGATTGACAAAACCCACAGCAATGCTTTTACGGCCTTCCAGCAGATGGGTAGCCCTGACTATTTGAACCCTATCGCCGAGGACCAACTGGAATCTGCCATGAAACTGGATAAGCTCCAGCCGGATGTGACCCAAGAAGCAGCATCTGAGATGGAACTGGAGCTTACGTTGCCGGTCAACAGCGTTTCACTGCTGGAGTGGGTGCCGACGGATGAAGATTAAAACAGGTTTTGAGATCCGGAAAAATCTATCTACTCTCTGGTACGCTTAGAAACGAAGTGTGGGATAGCGCGGGTTGCTGCAATATTTCACCCACTGATCCGACTACAAAAAACAAGCCCGCACCAGTATTCCATCTAACCCTTCTCTATGATGCAAGTTATTATCGGCTCCGGCGGAGCCATCGGCACCAAACTCGCCCGGGCGCTGCCCCCCTACACGTCCGATATCCGGCTGGTGAGTCGTAATCCCAAGAAGGTCAACGACACTAAGTAGTTCTGTCCAAGCACTTGGCTAATGTCCATTCTCAGACCGGGCATTTCCACGGTTTGAAAGGATAGAGCGCTTTGCAATTTTGATCAAAATAGTAAAATTTATATCCGAAAAATTTTAAAATTTGTAATTATGCGTTGCTATTGATTTGCAAAAACCATATACTTGACCGGAAGTATACGAATTATATGGAAGGCGAAAATAAGAATCTGAATAGCTCGTGCTTAGTGAGTCGTCTGAGAAAGAGCGATGAACAAGCTTTCCGCACCCTGTACGATACGTACCACCAACGCCTCTATGCCTTTTCTCTGAAGTTTACGCACTCCTCAGAGGATGCCCAGGAGATCGTGCAGAACACCCTGCTGAAACTCTGGCAAAACCGAGCACGTCTTGATGCCCAACGCCCGCTAGAACCTTACCTCTACCGGATCGCCAAGAACGAGAACCTCAAGTTCTTGCACAAGGTAGCCCATCACCACTCCCTGCGAACGGTTATGCACCAGCGGATGAGCACGACGGCAGCTTCACCCGAGCAAGACACTATTTTTGATGAGTACCAGGCTATCGCTAAACAAGCCATTGCCTTGCTGCCGCCCAAAAGAAAACTGGTGTACGAGATGACGCATCAGCAGGGCAAAACCGTCAAAGAGATCGCTGCTGCAATGGGAGTGAGTTCGCAGACGGTGCGTACGCAACTCAACCAAGCGTTGCAGTCAATCCGCGGCTACCTCAAGCAGCACGCCGATATCAGTTTCGGCCTTCTTCTGGCGCTACTAGATCGGCTTCTCTGAATCCAGTCCGCACCTTTCGTTCATAGCAGCCAATAAATAAATTGACTAGTGTTACCTAGCCAAATGATGTGCGGATGCCGTTCCTGTTGTCATTGCTGTTGCATCATTGATAATATAACACCCATTTAATTGGTAGTGCTGCCGATAGAAAGTGCTTTTAGATAAAAATACTGTAAATAAACGGGGATGACTCGTTATTTTCGGTGGTAGCCGGATAGTAGTAGTAGAACATCTAGCTACTCACCTATGTCCCGAAGACAACACCTGCTACAAAAGTATTTTGCCCGCGAATGCACCCGGGCCGAATTAGAAGAACTGTTTCAGTGTTTGCAGCAAGCGCCAGTGAGTCGGGATGATGACCAAATCATCCGGGACATCTGGCAGCAGCTCCACGCCGCCAATGAGCTTTCTCCGCAAGAATCATCCGCGTTGTACCAACAGCTGTCGGGGCAACTAACCAGAAGAGCCTTCCCCATCGGGCGCATGGCTGCCGGACTAACGGGCGTGCTGTTCTGCTTGGCGCTGGTATATTACCTGTGGATGGGAGGACCGGTGACGCAAACTGCCGGTTACGGAGAAACCCGCACGGTGGTGCTACCTGATCAGTCTACCGTGGTGCTGAACGCCAACTCCAGCATCCGCTACGACCGGCAGTGGGCGCAAGATAAGCCTCGGATGGTGCAGTTAGAGGGCGAAGCCTACTTCTCGGTGCAGCATCTTCAGAACAATCAATCCTTTACGGTCTACACCGATAATTTAGCAGTGGAAGTGCTGGGTACCGAATTTAACGTGCAGCACCGGCGCGGCACTACCCGTGTGACCCTGGCCAGCGGGAAGATCAAACTCAACACCCTGGATGAAACACTGACCGCCGCCGCTGGAGTCATTATGAAGCCAGGGGAGCAAGCCACCCTGACTCCCGACCACACCTTCACCCTGACCGCGGTGGAGAGTGCCCCAGTGCTGGCCTGGACCAATCACGAACTAATCTTTGAAGACACCCCGCTGGAAGAAGTGGCCCAAACCATTGAAGATTTGTACGGCCGACCAGTCATTATTGAAAGCGATAGCATTCGGCAACTCAAACTCACGGGTACGTTGCCCAACGACGACATGAATACCCTACTCGGACTGCTCCACGAGATTTTTGCCATCCAGGTCGTCGAGAAAGACGAACAAATTCACTTGAAAAAATGACAACCGCTACCCACTCACCGAGGGGCGCTTCGCTGATCTTTACATTCAAAACTCACTTCAATTAAACCTATCAGTATTATGAGAAAACAACGACAAAGCATCAAGTGGTGGATCAAGGCCGGATGGCTTGTTCCAGCGCTATTGATCACCGCAAACGTGAGTGCCCAGAAGGTGGCCCTGCACTGGACTCCCCCGGGAAACCAGATCGTTCAGGAAGATCAAAACCAGGACCATGTGCCCCTGAAGCAAATGCTGACGGACGTAGAGCAGCAGTACGGCGTCAAAATTACTTACCAAAGTGATTTGGTTGAGAAAAGGTCGATTCCTGTGCGGCAGGTTCGCCAGGTAATGGAGGCATCAAAGAGTCAACTAGAACGCGCCGTTTTGCGACTGGTCAGCCCTATGGGACTTAGGTTTCGGCAGTACAAGCAGGATTACTACATCCTGCAGAAGCAATCAGTGCTCCCTAAGGTAAAGTCGGGCGCTTTGGAGCTGTCCTACCCGCAGCCGGTACCCCGAGCCGACGCCAATGGGGCGGCCCGCACCATACAGTCTCGGCGCCCGTACGAAAAAACCATCACTGGGCAGGTGACTGACTTATCCACCGGCGAAACCCTGCCGGGGGTGAATATCGTGGTGAAGGGCACGACAATAGGGACGGTGACCGACGTAGACGGCAACTACCGCCTCACCGCCCCGGATGATGCCGAGACGCTGGTGTTTTCATCGGTAGGGTATACGAGTGAGGAAGTGGAGATCGGTAACCAAACCGTCGTTAACCTGGAGATGGCTCCGGATATTCAGTCGCTGAGTGAGGTGGTGGTGGTAGGCTATGGCACCCAGAAGAAAAGCGACCTAACAGGTTCGGTAGGCTCTATCTCGCAAGAGGAAGTGCAAGCTGTTCCGACACTATCCCTGGACCAAAGTCTGCAAGGTAGGGTAGCCGGGGTTCAGGTGACCCAGGCGAATGCACAACCGGGGGGGGCGGTATCCGTGCGTATCAGGGGCGGTAACTCCATCACGGCTGGCAACGAACCCTTGTACGTGGTGGATGGCTTTATCGGGGCGGGTGATCTGAACTCTATCAACCCCAACGATATTGCATCTATTGAAATTCTCAAGGATGCTTCGGCCACCGCCATTTATGGGGCCAGAGGGGCCAACGGGGTAGTCTTAATCACCACTAAGAGTGGCAAGGTTGGTAAAACTCAAATAAATGTGGACCTATACAAAGGAGTACAGGAAGTGAGAAATCCGTTGGAGTTACTTAATGCCCAACAGTATGCTACTTTGGTGAACGAGGTAAATGTACAAAATGGACAGCCCGCCGTATTTGCTGACCCTGCTGCGCTGGGTGAAGGAACCAATTGGCAAGACGAGCTTTTCCGCACCGCCCCAATGGAGAATTACCAACTTTCGTTTTCAGGAGGAAAAGAATCATTGCAGTTTTTGTTTTCAGCTAATTATTTTAACCAGGATGGAGTAGTGGAGAACACCGGTTTCAAGCGATACTCAGTCAGGGCCAACCTCAGCTCTATGTTGACTGATAAATTAAAGTTTGGGTCAAACTTAACGGTAAGCCGAACCAACAAAAGCCGCGTGGGACTGGAAGGAGACGAATTTGATGGAAAAGGAATTGTGTCCAACGCCCTGATTTTTTCACCCACCCAACCCGCTGATGCTAGCGTAAACCTAAACTTCGGAGCCGAGCGGGGTAATCCTCTGCTTTATATGCAGAACGTGACTGATAATAACTTAATCAATCGCGTTCTTGGGAATTCTTTTCTAGAATACGAAATCATTGAAGGGCTATCTATCAAGACTTCGTTCGGAGCAGATATTATACAAAGTAAAAATAATTTCTACCTGCCGGCAACAATCTTTGAAGGCGAAGCAGTGAATGGTCAAGCTACCATCTCTTCCGGTCAAAGCTTGAATTGGCTGAATGAAAATACCATCACTTTTCAAAGAAATTTGGGAGAAGGACATGAACTGAGCCTGCTAGGAGGAATTACTGCACAAAGGTATAATTTTGAATCATTTTCAGCTACCTCACTGGATTTTACCAATGATGCCCTAAAGTTTAATGATTTGGGCGCGGGAAGAAATATTTCAATCGCACCCTCCTCCGGTGCCAACGAGTGGTCACTGTTTTCTTATTTATTTCGCACAAATTATAGCTTATTGAACAGATATCTCTTCACAGTCACCGGAAGGTATGATGGTTCCTCTCGCTTCGGTTCCGGAAATAAATATGCCTTTTTTCCTTCCGCAGCATTTGGCTGGCGAATCATTGAGGAGTCATTTATGTCATCTGCCGAATTTATTTCAAATTTGAAACTAAGGGCCAGCTACGGGCTTACCGGTAGCCAGGAGATAGGCACTTTTCAATCTTTGGCAGCTTTGGGTAATGACCAATTGGCATTTGGTGAGAACGTCACGGTAGGTTACTTTCCTACTCGTTTTGCCAATCAGGATTTGAAATGGGAAACGACCCGACAACTGGATGTAGGATTGGACTTTGGCTTCTTACAAGATAGAATTAGCGCCACCGTAGATTATTACTACAAGCGGACGCAGGACCTTCTTTTAAACGTTCCCGTTCCACTATCTACCGGGTTTAGAAGCACCTTGAAGAACATTGGTGAATTGGAAAACAGAGGATTAGAATTTTCATTGAATAGTGTCAACGTTACGGGAAAATTTTCCTGGGAAACCTCATTTAACTATTCCATCAACCGTCAGAAAGTTTTGGATTCTGGGTCCGGATGACGAAATCATTCTTTCGGATATAGGGGGCGGATTTAAAGTAGGAAGTCCCGGCATTATTCAGGTGGGCCAACCTCTAGGCTCTTTCTACGGATATAAGACGGGTGGCATTCTTCAAAACGAAGCGGAAGTGGCTAGCTCAGGGATGGACCCTGCCAGCACTAGTCCGGGTGATAGAAGGCTCGTGGATACCAACGATGATGGCGTGATTAATAGTGATGACCGGGTAACATTAGGTCAGTCAGCACCAAAGGGCTTTGGAGGTATCACCAACAATTTCAGCTATAATGGACTTGAACTAAGTGTTTTCTTCCAGTGGGTCTCAGGCAATTCTATTCTTAATTTGCAAAGGACATTGTTAGAAAATCCCTCCGGTGAACTCAACCAATTGGCCGTGGTAGCCGACCGCTGGACCCCAACCAATCCTAGCAATGAAATTCCCCGGGCAGGGTCAACAAATATAGAGCAGGTGCTGGATGTTTTTGTTGAGGATGGCTCTTATTTGAGAATGCGAAACATCACGCTAGGATATGACTTGACCCACTCTTTGATCAAGCGGGGCGTTTTTAGCAAAGCAAGAATTTACGTTACCGGAAATAACCTGCTGACTCTCACTGAGTATCGAGGCTTTGACCCGGAAGTAAACGTGTTTGGCCAGAGCAACCTACGCTCAGGGATTGATTTTGGAAGTTACCCCACGGCAAGAACCATTTTAATTGGGCTAAACCTCGGATTCTAGTAAAGTAACGCAATCAATGACCAATGAAATCAAAAATTATAAGGATTATGAAAATAAAGATAAGTAGCTCATTGGCGATCATTTTATTTCTAGCGATTAGCCTGTCAGCCTGTGAGGATTTTTTGGAGGAGCAGCCGGAGAGCTTCATTGCCCCGGAAAATCTATATACTTCGGCCTCGGGGGCCATTTCAGGTGTGAATGGCATATACGATATTCTCAACTTTATTGGTGCTTCTCGTCGGGAGCATTATTTACTTACCGAAATTGCTTCTGATGATGCACAATATACTGCCGGAAACGCCTCCCGCGTGGAGCTATCAAATTTGGTTCTCAGACAAAAATGGCGGAAAGGTATAAATTTGCATAGTGAACGAACGACTATTTTTTGAGCAATTGCTGGCCCTGCCTGACTTACGGGTAGATAAAGTTTACTATGAGAACACCCGGATTCTGCTTCACTGTCCTAGTGAACAAAAGATTTCTGCTTGCCCACGCTGTGCTTCTTTGCGGGATAAGGCAGTAAAGCGCTATGAAGAGCGACAGATTCGGGACTTGGCTATCTCTGGAAAGGAAGTATGGCTTTACCTGCGGGTCAGGCAGTTTGAATGCGAATGCGGTCATTACTATCATGAGCCCTTTGAATGGGTCGCTGCTGGCAAGAGCTATACGGTACGCGAGTCTAAATTTGTGTTTGAACTCTGCGCTAAGCAACCTTTCTCAGAGGTAGGGGCTATCATCAACATGAACGTAAAAACCGTAGAACGGCTTTATTACCAGCAAGCCGAAGCGGTGATTGATCTACCTCAACGCTACGCCCAAGTGCGTAAAATAGGTATTGATGAGATATCGTTACGAAAAGGGAAGGGGGAGTACTGTTGCGTACTCACTGATCTGGAACGAGGCATCCAACTGGATATTCTTCCTGACCGAAAGAAAGAAACGCTTATTGCTCACTTTCAAGGCCTGGGTCCAGCGTTTTGTAAGCAGATCAACCACGTATCCTGTGATATGTGGGGGCCTTATAATGAAGTAGCCAAGCAATGTTTTCCCCAGGCTAAAGTTACTATCGACCGTTTTCATGTGGTCAAAGCACTCAATGACAGCTTAGATACCATACGCAGAACACTACGCCGAACTCACCCCCAACAAGCGGCTTTCAAAAGACTAAAATGGATCTTGTTCAAACGTAGCAAAACCCTGAGCGATGAGCAGCAACTCGTCTTACAGCAAGCCCTCGATCTTCCCAAAGAGTTGCAAGAGGCTTACCAACTTCGTAATAGTTTCCATGACATTTTTGATCAGGCACAACGCAAACCAGAAGCTCAACAACGGCTGGAAGGTTGGGTACAAAAAGTTAACTGGACACAAAACCCCGCCTGGAACAAGTTCCTGAAAACCCTGACTAACTGGAAAGACCCCATCCTTAACTTCATAGAGTCTGGCATCTCTAACGCGGTGACCGAAGGCTGTAACAACTTGGTGCGCTACATTAGACGTATCTCGTTTGGCATCCCCAACTTTGAACACATGAGACTGCGAGTATTGGTCAACTCAACCTAATCCGCCAAATTTGTCCGAGAACCTCAAATTTTAACTTTGATGCTGCCAATAGCAATGTTGCACAAATTTGGGAATGGAATTACGTGGGTATCTCAAGGGCAAATATGGTGCTGAACAGGGTGCCGGGCGTAGACATGGAGGAAGCGCTAAAGTCCAGACTGTTGGGGGAAGCGCATTTTTTGAGAGGGTTCTTTTACTTTAACTTGGTCAGGTTATTTGGTCCGATACCCTTAACCCTGGACGAATTAAATGGGGAAGATAATGTGGAGATTCCCAGGGCACCTTTGGGGGATATCTATACTGCCATCATTGAGGACTTACAGTTTGCCGAATCTAATTTGCCGCCTTATACCGAGTACAGTGATCAGGATGCGGGCAGGGCTAGTGTAGGTGCTGCTAAGGCATTACTGGCAAAAGTATACCTGACCCGAGCTTCTTCAAGCGTCGCACAGAACTCCGACTACGCCAATGCCAGTGCCAAAGCCCTGGAAGTGATGAACTCCGGCACGTATGATTTATTCCCAGTGTATGGTCAAGCCCTCTCTCCGAATTTTGAAAATGGCATAGAATCCGTTTGGGCAAACCAGGCAAGTGCTCAAGGGGGCGGGGCCTTTGGACCGGGATCATACGGAGGCTTCGTGCATACTGATTTGTCACCGGACCCTGATATTTTTGGCATAAGGGGTAATAGAAACTTTCATTTTACCGAAGAATTCTACAACAGTTTTGAGGAAGGGGACCAGCGCTTAAACTACTTCATCATCGGGGAATACAATCTGCTGGATGGCTCTACGGAAACTACCGACCAGATCTGGACTACCAAGTATGCGGATTCTACCTTCGTTGAAAGAAATACGCAACGTACAAATTGGCAGTACATTCATTTTTCCGACGTTTTGCTCATGTTTGCCGAAGCAGATAACGAAGCCAATGGCCCCACGGCAGATGCTTTTAGTGCCCTCAATAGGGTAAGGAACCGGGTGGGTTTGGCAGATTTGCCCAGTACGCTTACCAAAGATCAACTGCGCGAAGCCATCCATACTGAGCGTCGACACGAATTGTTTTTTGAGGGCCACCGGTGGTATGATTTGGTACGTACCGGTAGGCTCAAGGAACGGGTGGAAGCCGCCAAGCCAGGCGTAACCGTCGATGAAGCTAAGTATACTTTGTTCCCCATTCCCCAGGAAGAACTGGATGTGAATCCGGAGTTGGCGCAGAACAATTATTAGGACGAATTTGATGTTGAGGTTACCTAACTCTTTGTTGTGTTTCACCATTTTAATGGTGGCTTGCACGTCCGGACGAACAGAAGATACTGTAGTGGCTGCTAGGCCTCAGCACTACAATATCCTTTTTTGGGCGCCGATGATCTCAACGATTACGTTCAAAGCCTGGGAGGACATCCCAACGCGATCACTCCTCACTTGGATAGCTTGGTAGCTTCATCGTATGTTTTTCAAAACGCCTACTGTCCGGCACCTCTTTGCAACCCATCTCGGGCGGCTATGATGAGTGGATTAAATCCCTACACCACGGGCGTGTATAACAACCGGCAACCGCTGCGCTTGTCAGACCGAGGTCGCCGTCAGGTTACCTTACCGCAGTACTTCAAGCAACATGGTTATTTCGTGGCGGGAGCAGGAAAGATGTACCACAACAAATTTCCTGACGCTGCCTCCTGGGATGCTTATTTTCCCGAGAACGGCACCCAGGCCATCTTCAACGAACACGGTGAACAAGTGCAGAACGAGCCTAAAGGGGATTTTCAGAGCATAGGTCACCACAGTTGGGCAGGCTTGGCAATAGATGATCGTGAGATGGCTGATTTTAAGTCTGTCCAGTACATAGAAGATAGGCTAAGCAAAAACCTGCAAGAACCCTTTTTCCTCGCGTGTGGACTCAACAAGCCCCATACTCCCTACTTCGTGCCTCAGAAATATTTTGACCTTTACGATTCGGTAGATGTGCGCTTACCGGAAGTACGCGAAAATGATCTGGAGGATGTGCCACCTATTGGGAAGTCATGGCCATCGGTTACACTTCATCAAGAGATAGTCTCAAAGAACAAATGGCAGGAGCTGGTGAAAGCTTACTTGGCAACCACCAGCTTCGTGGATGCGATGGTGGGCAAAGCGGTACAGGCTTTGGCAAAGAGTCAGTATGCTGACAACACCATCATCGTTTTCTGGAGCGACCACGGCTTTCACCTGGGGGAAAAGATGCACTGGGACAAATATACTTTGTGGGAAGAAGCGACTAAAAACCCGATGTTGATCAGCTTTCCCGGGCAGGACGGAAGGGTGAATATCACCGTACCCGTAAGCCTGATAGACCTGTATCCAACCCTGGCCGAGTTGTGCACCTTACCGGTGCCGGATAGCCTGGATGGTCATAGTCTCGTTCCCCTCCTCCGTGATAAAGATTACGATTGGCCTTACCCAGCAGTTAGTACCTACGGACAAAGCAACCACGGAATCCGGTTTAAAAACTACCGCTATATCCATTACCGGGACAGCACTTCAGAATTGTATGACCTCGCTAAGGACCCTATGGAATTCAACAACCTGGCTGGTCATGAAGACTACCGGGAAATAGAGGAAATGATGGCTGCTTTTGTTCCTGATGCTGACGCAGCACCTTCTATTGCACTCGAGTGGCCAGCAGAAAGCAACTACTTTGACTCTATTATGTGGGCAGTGAAGGACCAATTTGACTAACAACTTGAAGCACAGATACTCTTTATCAACTTCCTATTCAAAAAATAATGAAAAATCAGATGTTCAGATGTTCGTTAATTTTATCATGTGCCTTTTTATTTTCGTGCGAAAAAGATGACATAGAAGCAACAAATTCCGAAGACAATGAAAAATCAGTTGTCGCACTTCAGGTAGATACACAAAGCCCATTAGGCATACAGCCATTTTTTCGTAAAGAGGTGCCAGAAGAAAACAGTAGGATACAGTTCTCCTCCCGGTTCCCCCAGTAGTTGGAATTTGGTGTTTAGCGATGAGTTCAATGACCACGCTATCAATCTTTCTAAATGGACGGAGGTCAATCAGTATAGGGGTAACAATAGCATAGTTTCTTGGGCATGGGATTCAGGCAATGTTTGGGAGAACACAGCAGGAGAGTCATCATCCGGTGTAAAAACGAAAATGATGGTACCTATAGTGCGGGGTGCTTGGAATCTCGGGACAAGTATATGTTTAGATACGGCTACATAGAAGCTCGTATACAATTGCCTCCGGCAGATCGTGGACACCAGGGAGCCCCTCTGGTTGCAAGCGTATCCGGGCGTTAATACAGTAGGTAATGATGCCAATGATGGGGCAGAAATAGACATCCTGGAAGCTCCTAAAAAGACGGATATTTATAAGTCTTCCGTGCATTTTGACGGTTACCAAGCCAGTCACCAGTCCGTTGGGCAATGGATCAATGCTCCAGGCATTCACTCCGGCTTTCACGTGTTTGGTCTGGAATGGGACCCACAGTACCTGAAGTTTTACTACGACGGGGTATTGAAATATACTATTTCCAACGTCGACCATGTATCCGATGTCAACGAGTTCATCCGCCTTTCGGTAGGTATCCTCGACTGGTGTGACGGAGATATCACCACCTCGCATTTGCCTACCTATACTAAGTTTGATTGGATACGGGTGTATGAGAACACCAGTAGCGGAGGTAACAGTCTATTTCCTGACATCAACGATGTGATACGGCTAAAATCTCTCACTACTGATCTGCACGCCAAGGTGACAGATCCGAATGACTTACTGGTCGCAGAAGGGACGTCCAGCAGCAACTGGGCAAAACTCAAAGTAGAAGATGCTGGGGGTGGATGGATTAAGCTAAAGAGCAAGAAGACTGAGCAGTATGTGTATGTCAGTACGAATAGCAGTGATCGATTGTTTGCTACCGGTGGTGGATCAGAAAATCAATGTAAGTTCAAGTTTGAGGATGCGGGCAATGGCTACGTGAAGCTTAAGAGTTTCACCTCACAGAATTATGTGTTTGTCAACAGCAGTGGATCAGATTTAAGAGCAAGTGGATCAGGAACCGGGGATGCCTCCAAGTTTACTTGGAGCGAAACTACTTGGTAGGCATTTGCCTACTGATCCAAACTCAGTGACAAGATACCTGTCCAATCATACATTTTACTAAACACAAAATCATGCGTGACAATGTGAAAAAAGTTCTTAAAACAAGAGGCTCAATTTCCTTAGCCAACTGTCCCACTCTGTTAGGAGGGTATCATTTCTACAGAGGTTGCCTCTCGCTCTTAATTGGTATATTCGCCTTGAATGCGGTGTATGCTACTGCCCATAAAACGAATGTCCAGTCCCCTGATCTTTCACAGCAGAAGCAGCAACTGATTGCTTACCTGGCATCAGTAGCCAACGATGGCAAAATATTATCCGGACAGCAGGTTCAAAACAAAAGGACTGACCTGTATGACCCCAATACCGAGTATCAGCATATTTTTGACATCACCGAAAAATATCCAGCCGTGCTTGGCCTCGACTGGTTTGTTTCCACGCAAAGCACTTCCAATGCCGATTCTTTAAGGGATGCAAAAGTTCAGATGGCCATTGAGCACTGGACGCAAGGTGGCATTGTTACCATGAGTTGGCATCAGCAGTATCCCGGCCACCTTGACCAAGCCTATTCATGGGTGCAGCGGAGCACAACCCAGTCTGAATTTGATGCTATTGTAAGTGATGGAACAGCACTTAACAACCTTTGGAAATCGGATGTGGACCTGATAGCAGGCTATTTACAAGATTTAGAGGACGCCGGTATCCCTGTCATATTCAGGCCCTACCACGAGATGAATGGTGCTTGGTTTTGGTGGGGAAACAAATCGCCTTCCTCCTACAAACTGTTATGGAATAATTTATACCAGCGTCTGACCAACTATCATGGGTTAAATAATCTTATCTGGTGCTGGTCGCCCAACAAAAATGTAAATACTAATTACTTTCCTGAAAGCTCAAAAGTAGATCTAACAGGCGTTGATATTTACACCTCCGACAGAGCAGATAGCCGATATGTCAGTGATCACGCAAAATTGCAAGACCTAACTTCAAAGCCCAGAGTTTTGGCAGAGAATGGCTTGTTACCAACAGTTTCAGTGCTCAACCAGACTAACTACTCGTGGTTTTTGCCCTGGCACACTGGTTGGTGTGACAATACTTTCTACGGCACCCCCGCTTCCAATGGCCCGGGAAACAACCCCAGTGTTGTGCTCGAGCTTTATAACCATAGCATGACCATCACGCGTGAGGAGGTTAATTTTCAAGTAAATAGTCAAGCTGGAGTGATGGCGATCCAAAACAAATCTTCTGATGAGTATTTATGGTGGGAGAATGAAAACCTCTCCTCAGTACCGCTTACTAATCAACAGTTGCAGGATCGGTCAAATCATAAGTTTGAGATAGTCAACTTGAACGATGGGAGCAAAACGCTCAAGCACCTGGCTTCGGGGCAGTATTTTTGGTTCAAGAACGATACGATCAAGTTTATTGACCTGAACAGCCAGCAATTACAAAGTTGGTCATCGCACAAACTCGTTTTTGAGAATCAAAACGATGACTACTTTTGGATCAAACATCAATCTACGGGCCGCTACCTGTATGACAAGGGCAACGATGGGGTGGTGTTCCTGGGAACGACCGCTCCCAATACCAGTTGGAATGGACCTAAGTGGAAAACGGTACCTATTGGTAGTAATGCTCGCTTGGCTGCAAGCGTTGCGAAGGCATCTGAACCATCGGAAGAGGAAGTGTCCGAGCAAGCCAATACCTTAAACGTCTACCCCAACCCTAGCCAAGGTCAATTACAGATCAATACCCGAAAGCAGTCAGTAGTAAAGGTACAAATACGAGATATGCAGGGCAGGATGAAGCTGCACAAAGAGTTGCTAGGAAGCCAACAGATAGAAGTGGGTTCATTACCTAGTGGTTTGTATCTGATACAGCTTCAGCAAGATGGCTTGACCCAGACCCGTAAACTAATCATTCGCTGATCACTGGCTGTAAACAGGTCACCGCAATAACGTTGATAGACTATATAAGGTCTACCTGTATATTCTGCGAAATTAAATAGGCAACTTAATCTGTTTGAATCAAGTAAACGTTAAAAAAGTGCCAAATAAGTATTGCTTCCTTTTTGTTTTATTAATACTCGCAAGTTGTCAGGATGAGAAAAGGGATGCAGAGTCTCAAGAAAGTCTAGTAGATATCCCCCCGCCCAACATCGTTATTTTCTACGCCGATGACCTTGGCTACGGTGATCTTGGGTGCTACGGGGCTAAAGGCGTACAAACGCCCAATATTGATTCTCTGGCAATAAATGGTATCAGGTTCACCGATGCGCATAGCAGTGCTGCTACTTGCTCTCCTTCCAGATACTCTTTGCTTACCGGCAACTACGCATTTCGGATGAATGCGGAGATATTAAATGGGGACGCCAAGCAATTGATTCCCGAGGGTTCCGTAACGTTGGCATCTAAACTTAAAGAGGCAGGATATACCACAGGAGTGGTTGGCAAATGGCACTTGGGTCTCGGAAAAGGCAATGTGGACTACAACAAACCGGTATCTCCCGGGCCAAAAGAAATTGGGTTCGACTATAGTTTTCTGTTGCCCGCCACCGGAGATCGTGTACCCACGGTGTTTATGGAAAACCAAAAGGTAGTAGGGCTGCAAGCGGGCGATACTTTACTGATCAGCCATACTGATGACCCAACGGAAGACAATCCGTTTGGCAACCCTACGGGAATCACCCAACCAGAGCTTCTCAAACAACCCGCAGATACCCAGCACAGCGGGGTAATTGTCAACCGTATCAGCAGAATTGGTTTTATGACGGGTCAAGAACAAGCTTACTGGAAGGACGAAGAGTTTTATAAAATCTTTACCGATAAGGCAGTTAACTACATTGAGCAACACCAAGAGAACCCCTTTTTTCTCTACTTCTCCTTCCACGATATTCATGTGCCACGGCTTCCTAACGAACGATTTAGGGGAAAATCAACCATGGGTCCCCGGGGCGACGCAATTGCCCAAATGGACTGGATGGTTGGAAAAGTGATGGAAAAATTGCGAGAGAATGGCCTGGACGAGAACACATTGATTCTTTTCACCAGCGACAACGGACCGGTGTTAAACGATGGTTATGAAGATCAGGCGGCGGAGCTATTGGGCGACCATGAACCCGCCGGTATCTTTAGGGGCGGCAAGTATAGTATCTATGAAGCCGGTAACCGTATGCCAACGATCGCTTATTGGCCCGAGAAGATAAAGTCCGGCAAGGTAAATAACGCTTTGTGGAGCCAGGTGGATTCTTTGGCAAGCCTTTCTACCATTGCCTGGTACTCACTGAGCGATTCGGAAGTAGGCGATAGCCAGGATATGTCACGAGTGCTGCTGGGAAAAGATTCAGTCGGCAGAGAAATGATGCTGGAAGAAGCCATGACCTTTGCGATCAGAAAAGGAAGTTGGAAGTACATTGAGCCAACCGATTTTGATGGCGGTGAAACCATGAAGAACAAAAACATTGAGTTAGGTCTTTCGCCCCAGGCACAGTTGTACAACTTGCGGGAGGACCCTTGCGAAAGAAACAACCTGGCCAACACTTTTCCGAAAGTTACCAAAGAAATGCAAACTCAGATTGACATGATTAGAAATAAACCAACGGGTAGAAAACCGGTACAACAATGAAGAAGGAATCTCTAAAGGCGAAAGAAGGACGCTACCTCTTTGTTTTCCTCAGTATGCTGCATACCACAGCACTTCTTGGACAGACTACGGACACCTTGCTCACGCAAGACTGGCGGTTTGTGAAGGGCTATCAGTACAACATGCAGAAGCAGCCACCCTGGCAGCAAGTCAACTTGCCCCATACCTGGAATGCTGAAGATGCTCTGGCCGGTGAGCTGGACTACTACCGGGGTCCGGCCTGGTATGAAAAAGAGCTCACCCTTCCGGCTATCTACCAAGACCAGCGGTTGTTTCTCTACTTTGAGGGCAGCAACGCGGTCACCGATGTGTTTGTCAACCATCAGTTTGCCGGTCGGCACGAAGGGGGTTACACGGCTTTCTGTTTTGAAGTTACCGATCTGGTTGAACTGGACACCACCAACACCCTGTCGGTCAAAGTCAACAACGCCTACGACGCTACGCTGATGCCCCTGACCGGGGACTTCAACCACTACGGCGGCCTGTACCGCCCGGTGCACCTGCTCATCAAACCCAAGACTTGCATCAGCCCGCTAGCCGATGCCTCACCCGGCGTATTCATCCGCCAAGACACGGTGAGTGAAGCGCAAGCCACCATCCGTGTCACTACGCTAGTCTCTACCACTGCCCCAAGCAGTACCTACGCCGTACGTGTTGCTCTACAGGATAGTGTCGGGCAAACCGTGGCCCAAGCGCAGCAAGTCCAACGTATACCCGCGGACACCACCGCTTCGTTGACTAGTACGCTCACCATTCAGCAGCCTCACCGCTGGCAAGGAAGAACTGACCCCTACCTCTACCGGGTAGTCGTGCAGTTGCTAGACGGCACTGGGGAACTACTGGAAGAAAGCATCCAACCCCTGGGCCTGCGCTCCTTCCGCCTGGATGCCGATCGCGGCTTCTTCCTGAACGGAGAGTACCTGGACCTGCACGCGGTGAACCGTCACCAGGATCGGGCAGAGAAGGGCTCGGCCATTAGCAAAGCCGACATGCAAGAAGATGTGCAGATCATGCTGGAGATGGGTGTCAATGCTGTGCGCCTGGCCCACTACCCCCACGCCGACTACTTCTACAGTCTGTGCGATTCGGCGGGCCTTATTATCTGGACCGAGATCCCCTGGCTGGGACCGGGTGGTTACCTGGCCCAGAGCTATATCGCCTCGCAAGACTTCCATCAGAACGGCCAGCAGCAACTCACCGAGATGATCCGCCAGCGCTACAACCACCCGAGCATCATCTTCTGGGGCTTGTACAACGAAGTCAAGTCGGACTGGGACGATGCCTACCCGTATCTGAAAACTTTGGACAGCCTGGCCCACGCCCTGGACCCGGATAGATTCACCGTAGCGGCTACCTTTCAGGACAACCCCACCAATGCGCTCACCGATGCCATCGGCTGGA
The DNA here is from genome assembly GCA_963761785.1 of uncultured Cytophagales bacterium. Taxonomy (GTDB): domain Bacteria; phylum Bacteroidota; class Bacteroidia; order Cytophagales; family Cyclobacteriaceae; genus Tunicatimonas. The sequence continues at coordinate 289,467 of CAVXII010000004.1, read as the reverse complement.
ACAAGTACTTCGGCTGGTACGGTGGAGAGCCCAGTGAGATAGGCCCCTGGGCCGATGAGATGCATCAAGCCAAGCCCGACCGTCCGCTAGCTTTGGGAGAGTACGGGGCGGGGGCCAGCATCAATCACCACGAAGACTCGCTCAAGGCCCCGGCACCGGGCGGGGATTGGCACCCCGAGGGTTGGCAGGCGTACTTTCATGAGCAGCACTGGCCACAACTAGCAGCGCGTCCGTTTATCTGGGGCAAGTTCATCTGGCTGATGTTTGACAATGGGGCAGCGCACCGAAGAGAGGGGGATCGTATCGGCATCAACGACAAAGGCTTGGTCAGTTTTGATCGGAAGACGCGCAAAGACGCTTACTACTACTACCAATCGCAGTGGAGTGAGGAGCCGATGGTTTATATGGCTGACCGGCGCTATGTCAATCGGAAGCAAGCCAAGACGGAAGTGAAGGTATACAGCAACCAGCCTTCGGTGACGCTCTACCACAAAGGAAAAAAGATAGGACCAATGCGAGAAGGTCAGCCGGGGGTGTTTCGGCACGCACTAACGTTGCAAGCAGGCGAAAACCAGGTGAGCGTGAAAACGAAAGCCGGGAAGCAAATCCTGAGCGATTCGGTTATCTGGCAGTATCACCCTTAAAAGTTATACCTTTGGCATCTTTTGACTCAAATTTGAGCAGTAATAATTACGGTTTTGTGTGAACGGCATTAGCAATAAATAGTATTCAGCGACAAGCTGAAAAAGTTCTTAAGAAATAAAAGTCATTGTTTTAGCGTCTATCCATCCTTTCAGACATGAAGCTAGGATTACGGATCGTTCTTATCGCACTGTTGCTGCTCCCGTCAGTCTCATCAAATGCCCAAGACGAGGCCGATGCCTGGACCCGTATCGCCCGGCCGGGCTACGAGAGTACGCGCCGGTCACCCTGGCCAACGGCGTCTACGGCATCACGCTTACCGAGAAAGCCCTGAACGGAAACCGCGTCCAGCTGAACGGAATATTTGACAAGTTTCCTGATAAAGGGGTAGAAAGTGCGATCCAGGCGATTGACTTTTCCCACCTGGAACTTATCGTTATGCAACCGGAAGCACAGCCAACCGAACAAGCTGACTTTTTGAAAGGGAAGTCGTTCTCCAAAGCAAACCTGGATGAGCTAGAAAACTGGCAGCAGGAATTCAACTTCCGCGAGGGTTGGTTCAAGACGAACTTTGACTTTGAGGGCCTGGCGGTTGAGCACACGGTCTACGCCCTGAAGCACATGCTGCAAACCGGAATCGTCAAAGTGACCATCCGCGCCCAGGAAGATCGCTTTTTCAGTATCAAGAACGTACTGAGCATTGATCATCCCTACGTTTTCCAGTCTTCACAGTACCTCAACCAGTTGCGCGAACGACAGATTCCCCTGTTTACCGCTTCGGCCCGCAGCCCGACCGGAAAGTACACGCTGGCCACCACCACCACCTTCCACTTTGCGGACGACCAACCACCACTGCACTACACCGATGATGGCCAGGGCCGCCCCTCCCTCGGTTTTCGAAGAAGCTGCTCCGCCGGGGAGAAAGCCTCACCTTCTACCTGATCGGCTCGGTGGGCACCACCTACAATTATTCCGATCCGATGGCCGAAACCGCCCGGCTCAACATCTACACCTACCTGACCGGTCCCAAGAAAATCATCAACCAGCACCAAGCCACCTGGGAGGCCTTCTGGCAGAAAACCGATATCGTGACTGAAGGGGCACCGGAGGTCAACAAAGACATCCGCCAGATGATGTTCAGCATCAACTCTTTTGTGAGCGAACGTACCGCGTTCAGCAGTGCCTGCATGGGACTGGGTATCGACTACTGGGGCTACAAAACGCTCTGGGACGCTGACTTCTGGATTTATCCGGCCCTGTTGCTTATCAACCCAGCGGCCGTGCGCTCCATGCTGGAGTACCGCTGGAACCGGCTGGCGATGGCCCGGCAGAACGCGGCGGCGCACGGCTACCGGGGAGCGATGTTCCCCTGGGAATCGGGCAGCACCGGTGAAGAGCAAACCTCGCTGTTGTACCTAACCGGTCCTTTTCAGCACCACATCAGCAGCGACGTAGGACTGGCCTTCTGGCGGTACTACTGCGTCACCCAGGACACCGTCTGGCTCCGCAACCGAGGCTATCCTCTGTTGAAAGAGGTAGCTGACTTCTGGGTGAGTCGTTCGGAACAGAACGGTGCGGGCCACTACGAAATCAAGAACGTGGTCGGCTCCGACGAGTACGCGATCAACGTGGACAATGATGCCTTTACCAACGGCAGCGCCCGGCAGGTGCTAGCCGCAGCCGTGAGCGCGGCGAAGTTGGTAGGTGAAGTCCCCGACCCGATGTGGCAGGCAGTGGCCGAGCAGCTGGTGATCCGGTACTTTGCCGACGGCACCGTCCGGGAGCACGACACCTACGCCGGGGAAATGATCAAGCAGGCCGATGTGAACCTGATTTCGTTTCCGCTGGACGTGATCACCGATCCTGAAATCATCCATCAGAACTTGGCCTACTACGAAGACCGGATTGACGAAGAGGGACCCAACATGAGCTTTTGCATGCTGGCCGGAGCGGCGGCCCGTTCCGGCGATGCACTGAGAGCCACCCAGCTGTTTGAAAAAGCGCTGAATCCGTACCGCAAGGGACCGTTCCGGATTCTGTCGCTGCGCCAGCAACGCCCCAGTACGTACTTCGGCACCTCGGCCGGGGGGCTGCTCCAAGCGGTGATTCTGGGCTTCGGCGGGCTTCATTTCACCGAGCAGGGGTTGGTGCAGAAAGATCCGCTACTACCAGAAGGATGGACTTCCATTGAGCTTAAGGGAATGGGTATGAACCAGAATTTCAGGGTGGGGAAGAAAGCTAATCCAGGATTGTAGCAGGTGCGGTAGTAGTATTAATAACGACCCTATGAGATTGCGTTTCTTAAGTATCATCAGCGGTATCCTTTTGTTCGGAATGCTGGCCTGCTGGTTCCCTCAACTCTATCGGCCGTACCTCCCTAACACCATCATAATCAGGGACTGACAACAGAACAGCGGGGGCATCGTTTCCCTTCGGTCATTGCGGAAAGTTGTGTCGCATGATGACTGGCGACTTTTATCCAGCTTCGCGATCAGCCAGCCGTTGAACTCGGCCTGGGTCAAGAAGCAGCAGACGTTATTGCTGCGCGTTCCTTCGGCGGTGGTGCCGGGCGAAACTGACGTGGTGGTCAGTGCGACGTATCCCGACTACGCACTACTCAGGAGCAGCGGCGGGAGCCATTTCTCTTTGAAGAGCGATTTATCCGGGCAGACCAGCAACGCAAAGAAAGTGCCACGCGAAGCAATTTTATAAAGTGAAAACTTGTGATGTTAACTTATTATTCTGTCATTGCCAGAAAAGCAGAATAATATACTATGAACAGCCGTAGGAATTTCCTGAACAAGGCCGCTATGGCGGGTATCACCTTAGGCGCCGCGGCCTGCACCCCGCGGGCCCTTCGTCTGGCCGAAAAGCAGATCAACATCCGCTATTCCTCTCGCTACTTACCCAAGTTGCGCATCTCTATGGACCGGGTGGTGAAGCAGACGGTTGGCTTGCGCCCTTACCGGTCAGTGGGCCCCCGGGTAGAACGAGAGGACTTGGGGAGTAAAACCCTGGTGCACAATTACGGGCACGGGGGTAGCGGCTGGTCGCTCTCCTGGGGTTCGGCCGAACTCGCTGCCGATTTGGTCGACGCTTCCTGGACAGACGGGGTGCCCCTGGTGACTGCTTCGTTAAGCAATTCGGTAATTCCGGTTGCCTCACAGCAGGTGGCAGTGATTGGCTGCGGGGTGATCGGCTTAACCACCGCCCGTGCGCTCCAGCGCCGGGGGTACCAGGTCACGATCTACACCAAAGAAATGGCTCCCGACATCACCTCCAGCAAAGCCACCGGCACCTGGTCGCCTGCCCACAGTCTGCTCGACCCCGATCAGGTCACGGCTACCTTTTCGGAGCAGTTTGAGCGTATGCATCAGCGGGCCTTTCTGACCTACCAAAATATGCTGGGCTACGGAGATTACGTGGTATGGACCGATAGTTACGACGTGCGCCAGCAAGAGGGTGAGGGACACTACGGTGATTTGCCCCGCGATGCCCGCCACGCCTTTATGGACGTACTGCCCCAACCGGTGCTGCTCTCTCCCAAGGAGCATCCCTTTCGCGCTCCGGTGGTGTACCGTCGAACCTCGATGGTATTTAACATTCCAGCACTACTAAAAATGTATACGGATGATTTCCTGCGGTTCGGAGGAGCGGTAAAAATCAGGGAGTTTAAGCGACTAGAAGACCTGGATGCCTTGCCCGAAACGTGCCTGGTCAACTGCACCGGCATCGGGGCCAAATCGCTGACCAATGATGCGCACCTCACCCCGATCTCGGGGCAACTTGCCTTTGTGATTCCGCAAGAGGAAGTGCACTACCGAATTGCTTCCGGTGGTGCCTATACCATTAATCGGAAAGACGGTATAATCGTAGGAGGCACTCACAATAAGGGCAGTTGGGATACGAATCCTTCCCGAGAAGATACCGAACGGATGGTACTGGAGATCAAGCAGGTAGCCGATGCGATGTATACTTAGAAGACTACGGTAGAACTGATACGCTCTATGTCCATAGTCCTTGCTGCTCGCCACTAGCTGGCTGCCGCTGACCAAACAAGTACGAATACTATCGTTTAATGAGGTTAAAGGATTCCACCATTCGTACAAACTCCTGTCGATAGCCCTCCGTATCCTCCCCTCTGGCCTGTTTAGCCATCTGCGCTACCCTTTGAAAGGTAAAGCTACCCCGGTACTCCGAATCCCGAAGCAGCATTCCGAAGCCCGCCACCGCGGCGGCATAGCGGAAATTATCACTGCTCTGAGCGAGCGATACCGGTTCACCTTTCACCACCTGCTCAACGCGGCGACTCACCTTTCCGGACGGCTGCTTATAACGCAACTTGAGCGTGAGCAACTCATTCGACCCTTGGGCTCTCTCATTAATCCCCTTTTGCTGATACTTAAGCGCGTCGGTGGTGGGTACCTCTTCCCGACTGCCCGCCGGAATAAGCTCATACATGGCCGTTACGGTGTGTCCAGCCCCTAGCTCTCCGGCATCCTTGCGGTCGTCATTAAAGTCTTCATCGTTGAGAAGCCGGTTTTCGTAGCCAATCAAGCGATACGCTTTGACCAGCGCAGGATTGAACTCTACTTGTAGCTTCACGTCCTTGGCAATGGTGAACAAGGTGCCGCCAAACTCACTGACGAGCACTTTACGGGCTTCGGACAAGTTATCGATGTAGGCGTAGTTGCCGTTGCCCCGGTCGGCGAGCAGCTCCATCTTGGCGTCCTGGTAGTTGCCCATCCCGAAGCCCAGAACGGTCAGAAACACCCCGCCCGCTCGCTGCTTTTCCACCAGCCGCTCCATGGCCGCATCGCTGGAGACGCCTACGTTGAAGTCGCCGTCGGTGGCCAGGATGATCCGATTGTTGCCCCCCGCTTGGAAGTTCTCCTGAGCGACCTGGTAAGCCAGCCGAATACCTTCGCCCCCCGCGGTAGACCCACCGGCCTGCAATTGGTCCAGGGCCGCCAAAATACGCGGCTTATCACTACCCAAAGTGGGGGGGAGCACCAGTCCCGCCGCCCCGGCGTACACCACAATAGCCACCCGATCTTGGGCGCGCATTTGATTGATAAGCAGCCGAAAGGCGCTCTTGAGTAGCGGCAGCTTGTGCGGATCATGCATGGAGCCTGACACGTCAATGAGAAACACCAGGTTAGAAGGGGGCAGCGCTTCGGTAGGTATTTCTTTTCCCTGCAGTCCGATGTGAAGCAGTTGGTGGTCTTCGTCCCAGGGACAAGTAGACAGCTCGGAGTAGAGGGCGAACGGGGTATCACCGGTGGGGGAGGGGTAGTCGTAGGTGAAGTAGTTGACTAGCTCTTCGGTGCGCACGGCATCCTTGGGGGGAAGTTGCCCCTGGTTGATGAAGCGGCGGACGTTACTGTACGATGCGGCATCCACGTTGATAGAAAAAGTAGACAGGGCGTGCGCCTTCACTTCTCGGAAGCCATTCTCGTGAATGGTCGCGTAGTTTTCGGTGTTGTAGGCCGGGGCACCTTCCCGGTGAGCAAAATCAGTAGCGACCTTCACTGCACTGCGGGATTGTCGCCGGTTGCTTCTTCTGGAAGAGCGGCCATAGCCGGTAACCACGACCTCACTCAGGGAAGCTACATCAGGAGCTAAGGCTACGTGAACCGTGCCTTGCCGGTTCACCTTTACTTCCTGGGTCTGATAGCCGACTGAGCTAAAGATGAGCGTAGCGCTTTCCGAGACGCTATCCAGCTGAAAGTGTCCATCAATACCAGTCACGGTGCCGGTGCTGCTTCCTTTTACTAACACACTAACGCCCAGCAGCGCTTGGCCCGAGTCAGCGTCGGTAGCAGTGCCGGTAACGGTTATATTTGAGATAGCAATGGAGGTAAATGCCAGCAAGAGGGTGGCCAGTAGCACAAGGGGTAGCTTCTTCATAGTCGATGGGATTTTAGTAATGAGATGCTGGAATTACCTTGATTCCATAACCTCGAGGTAAAATTATTTTGTCATCAATTGTGGAATTGGTTTCCATCTTGCATCCTTATAGTGATACCCATTAAGTATGTGGATACAAAGATTTACTTCCGGAAAGCATGCTAGGAATCCCGCCAGGTCTACTGCCGTGGCTACGGTTGGTGTCGGCGTATCACAACCACCAGCCGGGGTACTAAAGACCGCTTCGCCCGCTCAAGACGCCACCGAAGGTCCCCCCGCAGATCGTGCGGCAGAGCAAATCGGTGAGGAAGCTCGTCTGCTCAATCTTTACTCGACCACCGGCCGGGTAGAATATCTGGGCCAGTTGTACGATAACTACATTCCCCTGGTGTACGGGGTATGTTTGAAGTACCTGAGCCACCGGGAAGACAGCCAGGACGCCGTGATGCAAATCTTCGAGAAGCTGTTAACGAGTTTGCCAGCCGCCCGGGTAGCGCATTTTTCGAGCCTATCTGTACACGGTGGCTAAAAACTACTGCCTGATGCAATTGCGCCAGGTGCGTCCGGCTACGGTAGATTTGGGTCAGGCAGTTGAGCTGCCGGAAGATGAGTCGGAGGACCGATGGCCCTTTTTAGAGCGAGGACTTTCAACCCTTCCCGAAGAGCAGCAGCGCTGCTTGCGGCTGTTTTACCTCGAGCAACTGTCCTATCAGCAGGTCGCCGACCAAACTGGCTACAGTCTTAAGCAAGTGAGGAGCTCTTTACAGAACGGAAAGCGCAATTTGAAGCTATTTGTCACCAAACACCATGAGTAAGCACGAACCACTATCCGCTGAATGGCTGCGAAAGTACCGGCAAGGTGAGCTTTCGGAAGACGATCGCGTCCGTCTGGAAGTTCTTCGCACCCAGGACCCTTTCTTGGCGGACGCATTAGCAGGCATAGAGAAGCTTTCTTCTGATGAGTACGCTACCGATGTGTCTGCGCTTCGCAAGCGGCTGGCCCAGCGTCAAAGCAAACGGAACCGGGTAGGGGCTCCGTGGTGGGCCGTGGCTGCATCCCTGGTGGGGCTCTTTATCGCTTCTTTTTTACTGTACACTTTTCTGAGTCCCCCTGCTGCCGAGCCAACCAGTGACACTCCGGTAGCAGATGAGTCAACTGAAGCCTTGGCTTTCCGTCCCGAAGCTCCTCAGGATGATCAACAGCGCAAAATGCTGCCCCCGAAGCAGCAGGCTACTTCCGACACCCGGGCATCCGCTCGCTCGATGAACAAAGTCACCGAACCGGTTCCCGATCCGGCAAGTGGCGGAGAAGAAAGCCCCGAAGAAAACGCTAAGGCGCTTACCTACGCAAAAGAAGCACAGACTTCCCAGGACTTTGCGGTAGGCGCTCAGCAAAAATTAGTAGCGGAGCAACTGGCTACTTCACAAGATCGCCGTTCTAACGAAAACGAATCGGCAGCAGGAATGTCCGACAGTCAGCCACCACCCACAGAAGTATCTAGTGGGAGAAAACCTATCCCTGAATCTACCTCGGAGGTATTGAGCGTCACGGTAGCCAGCGGACTGGTCGTTGATGAAGAAACCAGCGCGCCGCTGCCGGGGGTGAACGTGTTGCTCCAAGGAAGCACCACGGGTACCGTGACTGACGTAGAGGGGCGCTTTTCGCTGGCCATACCAGCCGACCCGGGCTTGCTTACCTTCCACGCTATTGGTTACTCCGTCAAGGAAATGGCTTCATCGGGTGGCGATACCACCTACGTAAGCCTGACTCCAGACATCCAAGCCCTCTCCGAAGTGGTGGTGGTGGGCTACGGGCATAGCCGTCAGAGCAGCGGTGAAAATGCCTTTAAAGGGGCGCAGCCGGTTGGTGGCATGCGTCCGTTTCGGCGCTACCTGAGGGATAGCCTTCGCTATCCAACCGACTGGTCGGGTAAAACAGTAACCGTACAGGTCCGCTTCGAGGTAGGAGCCGATGGCACCCTGCGTGACTTCAGTATCCCGCGCAGTGGGGGCGAGTGGTTTGATCAGGAGGCCATTCGCATCATCAAGGAAGGGCCGGTCTGGACGGCGGCGGAGCGTGGTGATGAAAGGGTAGCGCAAACCAAGTCGGTGAGGATAAAATTCAAAGCGCTGCGATAGCTTCTTGGCCCATAGTTAACGAGATCAGTGACGTTAACTCAATTAGCGGATGGTCCTGCAGAGATACCGCTAGCCCAGGATAGTAACGCGGTAATTATTCAGTTTACCAATTCAGAAAAGACTTCCCTTCAGGGTCAGACGCCATCCAACACTTTTCAGGCACAGTTTGATAAATCGGAGGCAGAAAGCATCGTTCTCAAGTCATTCGAGAAGACGAACAAAGAAGAGATGAGCGAGTTTGCTAAAAGGTTTTTCACCTTGTTGAAAGAAGTTGATTTCGTTTACGTAGGGCCAGACAGTGCACACATAGAGCTTTACGCTAATGACTACAAGATGGTCTTTCTTCCACTAGATCAGCCGTTCGTGAAGAGAGATTAAACGGAAATGCAACAAGTTGAAGGTACACAGCGTCGTACCCGTACTAATAATTGAGTGGGTAGGTCGCTACTAGGTAGGTCTCTTTCCAACTACGGTAGCCCCGCGTCTCTATTATATTACCCGCTCAACTCACTGTCTTATTGAAGAGCGTTCACTTTGCCACACGTGGTACTCTAGGGCGTAATAGCCGTCCTTTTCCGGGCGGAAGCTCCAGGGTTCCGCCACCGTTGCGGTGCGTCCGGCGGGTAACTTCATCCGGTACTTCTTTTGCGCCACTTCCTGACCTTCGGTGTCTTTGACCACCACCAGTAAGTCTACCTCCTGGGCCGGTCCCAGGTTCATCACCACCGGCGCAATCGGGTCTTGGGGTCCGAGCACGATATCCACGTTGTGGGTACCCGCCACCACGTCCTGAAACACCGTGCGCAGCGCGTAGAAGCCCAACTTGGCGTGGCCGTAGTAATTGATGATGGGTTTCATGTAGGTGCCCATGTTGCCGCCCCCGTGTAGCGGGCACCACGTCATGCCATCATAACCGAGCCATCGTTTCTTCTTGTACGCCTCAAAGCCGCTGAATGCCTGCCACGCCTGACTCGTTCGCCATTCGTTCACTCCCAGTCGCCGCCCAATGGAGCCTTCGTCGTAGGTATACTCGTAGGATTTGATTTCGTAGTAGGGTTGCCCCTTGAACAGGTTCCAGTTGGGCTGGGCTGCATTCTCTTCGCTCTCAAAATTGAAGTACGCCCGCACCTTGCTTTTGATATAGCCCTCCTTGAAGGTGCTTCGTCGCCAGCCCATGTCGCTGTTGAAGTCGGGCGGATTGGGGTAATTGCGCAGCACGTTCCACTCGGCCCCGTAGCCGGTGGCGTGGTCCATGTCACCGATGGTCATCATTGGGGCGTTCCAGACGGCCGGGGGCTCCATCGGCTCGCCCTGCCGGTTGATGGTCCCTACGTCGTTGGGCCCGTCCATCGCCGCAATATTGGAGGTGGGCGCAATCAGGCGCGACGGATCGTAGGGGTTACTACTTATGTAGCCTTACTGATGCCACGCGCTATGCCAGCGGCCAGGGACTCAGCTTGCGCACCCAGGTGCCGGTGGTCCACTGAAACATCAATCCGAGTTGGTCGGCGATCTCGGCCAAGCGCGGATCGTTGATGCCGCCCTCTTGGTCGTTGTGCACGCTCATCCGGATCGTGTTTCCGTTCATTTTCTTGACCATCAGGATTTCCTTGGCGAGCCATTCTTTCGGCCCGGCCCGCAGTTGGCGGCTGATGTCGTGCAGCGGCGGGCGGAAGCCAAACAACAAAGCCCCGTTCATCATGGCCGCTTTTCCGTTGATGGTGAACACCCCACTGTCCTGACTGATGGTGCGCAGCCCGGTGGTCACCACCCTATCATCAGCACCTGACCGGCGCTGTCCAGCAGCTGAACGTGCACCTTGTAGAGAAACGGGCGGTCTACGCTCCACAGCTGCGCATCCTTTACCGGAATATCAAGGGACAGTTCCTGATTATGCATTAGGTTCAGATAGATAGGCTTAGTGGCCACCGCGGACGGCTCGGCGTTTTCGGTAGGATACCATTCGTACAGGCTAACCCGAATCTGGTCGTAGAAGGCGCGCGGGTCTTCGTTCTGGTGGAAGGGCAGGCCCCAGTCGTCGGAGCGGGCCGTGATGTCCACACGGCATACGGCGGGTTCGTGCCTGGTGGCGTAGGCGAACACGTCTTTGAGGTAGCGGTCGCGGGTCAGGTTGAGGTGCATGCGCCCGGCAAACCAGCCGGTGTGCACGTCAGTGGCGCTGTGGCGCTGGCGTGCTTGATCTGGTTCGGGAACACCCGCACCGCCAGGATGTTCCGGGCGTTGGGTCGCAGAAAAGGGGTGAGGTTGATCTCGCCGGGGGTGCGTTTCAGTTTCACTTCAATCACGCGCCCGTTCACCCAGATTTCCCCGCCCGGATCGAGGTTTCGTAGCTGAGCACGCCCCTAACAGGTGCTACAATGGTCTCGTAACCATTGGGGTATAGAGAACAATTTGCATCGCCGGGCGACCCCGTGGGGAGCCGAGGCGGCGCGAGTGAGCGTTGCAGCTGTTGGCGCGTTGAGCGGAAGTCTCGCCACGTAGGTGCTCACAAAGTAGGTATCCGCGAGGTTGTTGCTGGATGCTTGGCCTTTGGTGAAGACCAGTCAAAAGTGAGCATTGCACCTGCGGACCCGAAACGCTCAGTTGGTAAAGGTGAGGCGGCCAGCACCGGCACAAAGTCAGCAAGCAGTTGGTCGTTGAGCAACACGTTGTAGCGCTGGTTCTCCAGATCCACTTCAAACCGCAGCGTTTGCTTATCAGCCACCTTCGGGATGGTTTTGGTGATGGTTTCGTTGCCCGAACGCACGCTGATCTGGTTGCCGGTAACCGTCGCCTCGCCAATCGCTTGCTGATCGGCCGACAGTAGGGCGACGGTTACTGCTTCGGCGGTTGGAGATAGTTCCACCTCTAGGAAGAACCGCCACGCCTGCGTAGGAAACGTCTGGCGTACAGTAGCGGCCTGCTCAAAGCGCAGCGCGCCGTCGGCAATCACCGTGTTTACGTTGGTCAGCCACGCTTGGTGGGCCTGCTGTTCCTCTTCGTGCTGCCCTTCCCGGAAGCCCAACCACCGCCAGGTGTCTAAGGGATACGTCGGCGGGTGTCGGGTAGGGTTGCGGTTTGAGCCGTTGCAGGGCCGCGTTCAGTTCCGTGTCGCTCACCACGGGTGTTGAGTTCGGGTCGCGGAAGAAGCGGGTAGCGTAGTCGGCGTAGTGGTTGAGGTAGGTGACCCGCTGCTCGGTATTGAAGACGGCGGTCGGTCCTTTGAAGTCGGTTTCACCGTTGGCCTCCGGGCGGACGAGAAGTAGCGCAGTTCAAAGGAGCGGGAAATCTCCTGGGCGAATGCGAACCGCTGAGGCAACCGAAGAGGCGGCAGGGGCCTATCAACTTAGCTACAGTACGCAAACTAGCTATGCGCATCATACAGGAAGACAAGCAAATGAAGGGCAGCTTTAAGACCTAACGCAAAATCGCTGGCTGGAATGATGAGTACATGAAGAACATACTACGAAAAGTTATAGACCCTTAATGAAATCACCCTAGTCTCGTTGTCCCAATTTTTCATAAACCTAAAATAACTATCAATTAGTTTGTTTTCCGTTACTGTATGCACGTTTTACTTGGTTTTCATTCGTCTCTCTTTCACGTTACTTGTTTTCTTCTGAAAATACGGTTTAATTGCTGAATGTTCAATTTTGCATCTCAGCGACCTGTATTTTTGTTGACGATTGTATAGAAGCAATTGCGTGTAAGTACTTGACCACAATTAGTTATAAATGTGTTGATACTCCGAGAAATTTAGTTTGATCTGATTCCCGGTGGCGGCCAATGCTCGGTCTACTGCATAGAAGAGCGTATCGGCTGAGTGGTAGTCCTGGGGTCTGATCCAGCCTTCTTTAAGTTCTTTCCAGAAGCGTTCAATAATGTTCAGGTGTGGACAATAGGGTGGTAGGTAGAATAGGAATAGTCCTCGTTGCTGCCAATACGCTATACATCGCGCGGTGTTTAGTTTTAGTTTTTGGGCTCTGTGCGCACTGGCATTGTTGAGCACCACTACAGTAGGCTTGGTGATCTGCCAAGACAGACGCTCTAGTTGTTCAATGACAAAGTCAGCGTTGATGTTCTGGATAGTGGTTTTACAAATGAGTTCATTGTCTCGGCTCAGCAGTCCAAAGACATTCACTGCAGCTCCTCGGGTCACTTCAATAGCTACTTCTTGGTCAGCAAATTGCCAACCGTAGGGCACATAGCCTTCGGTAGAAACACGCCTTTCATCCCCGTAGTATAAGTCAATATGTCCGGCACGGCTCTGGGTTTCTATCATCGCTAGGGCTTCTCTTCTCACTTGGTAGAGCGCGGCGTCGGGTTGGTTTTTTGGCCTCTTCCGGATACGTTTCCACCGACAGTCAAGCTTTTTAAAAAACGCTTGAGCGTCTTCTCACTGAAGCGCTTCTGTAGTTCCTCTTCCAAAATAGCTTTGGCACACTTCAAGCGTTGCCGCTCTTGTTGCACTACTGCGCGCACTCGTTGCTGGTCGGCTTGTTGATCTAAGATTGCCTTGCGACCCCGCCCGGCACGCGTTTGAAGTCCTGAGATTCCCTGTTGCTCATAGCGGCTCAGCCAGTTGTTGACCGAAATCAGATTACTGCCCAAAATCGCAGCCACGTCTTTAGAGGTGCGCCCCTCACTCTTAAGCAGTATCATGTGGCATCGCTGACGAAAAACTGGCAACTTACCCCCTTGGTATCCCTGTAGCAACTCTTTACGCTCGGGCAGGCGCAGCCATCTCCACAAACTCGAGCTGCTTCTTGTGGTACTTGCCGTCTTTGCCGGTGCCTACCTGATGGCCTTCACCAGGCGTAGGCTTCGTTCAGCGTCAAGCCCTTAAAATCCTGTAGAAGCGGCCCCAGCTGCGGGTATCCAGTTCTGGTTGTTCTTGTCGGCGGCCACTTCGGCCCAGCCGATACGTTCGCCGGAGGTGATCCGCATAAACACGTGCTGCCGGTTGTGCCAGGTGCCCCGAGAAGTGCGGGCGTGTTATGTCGTAGCGAAACAACTCACTTCATCAATCGTATGTTTGGCGTGGTTGGCAACGAACGAAAGCAGGGGGCTACCGTAGCCCCCGCTGCGGCCGTCAGCATAAAGTCTCTTCGGTTCATGGTGTTAGGTTACTGAGTAAGTCTAATCCCACCCCGATTCTGCTCCGCTTCCAGTGCCGAGTTGACGTTGATGATATCTTGCGGAATGGGGAATAAGCGGTATTTATCACTCTGATATTCTACTAGTAAAAAACCGGCGCCGCCTCTTCCGTCTGGCTACTCAACTCAATTTTCGTATCTTGCCCATCTGATAGTTAATCGTAAACAAATCCCAGAAACGCAAGCCGTCAACCAGCCGTGGTACTCAAAGATCAGTTCTTTCCGTCGTTCCGTAAGCAGCGAATCCCGAAACTGCTCGTAGTTCAGGCCCGAGTAAGGTCGGGGATGCCCGCCCGCTGCCGCCCTGGTTCACGTAATCGTAGCTTCGCGTGTTTTTGTAGCAAAACTAACCATTTTAAACTAATTTTGTCCAGGTACTTAGGATTTGTTATGAATTAAGTTAGTAGTTTTGGATAAGGTGTTCATCTTTGTGAGATGGGAGATGACAAAAACTTACTAGCCAACCTCAATCCCTTCTGTAGGTATACTTTAGCCAGCAACGCCCGCGCGGCTCCCCGGGTGGCCCGTCCGGTATTGGCTCCCGCAAAAGCGCTGTATCCCTCGCGGGTAGGCAGCACGGCTTCGGCATCTTTCAAATCCTGGATGATCAGCTGATACACCTCGGCCGCCGAATTGCGGGGAAGTTCCAGCACCTCGGATACTCCCTTGATTTGCTGCTCCCGGATGGGCACTCCGCCCCAGAGTCGGACCAGCAGAAAGTAGTTGAAGGCGCGCAGAAACTTGGCTTCCCCCACAACGCGCTTCCGAAGCACCGGATCCATGTCTTCAATGAGCGGTACGTTCTCGATAAATAATCTATTGCCGCATTTAACCCGCGTAGGCCTCCGTCCAGATAGGCTGAAGAAACCCGTGCGATTTGTCCCATAGCCAGTTGTTGAGGCGGCCCCGGTCGTCGGAGGCATCCCGGCGGGTGGTGATGGTCTCGGTGGGCTGCTCCAGTAAGAAGAGCAAATCACGACCGTAAGAATCCTGGTTGCGCGACAGTACTTTATAGGCTGCGTTGACGGCCGCCAGGGCGCCCTGCTCGTTCTGAAACAGCGTTTCCGGATCGGTAGCGCCAAACGGATCTTCTTCCAGATAGCTTTCGCAACCGCTAAACGCGAACAGGATGCCGACGAATAATAAAATACGATAGGTTTTCATGTGATTGAATTTTTGGTGATCGAAAGTATTTATTTAGAAGCCCAAGTTAATGCCCACCCGATAGACGCGCGCGATGGGATAGCCTCCTACGTCTACGCCGAAGTTGGTGGCGTTCTGTCCCTGAGAACTAGCTTCTGGATTCACCCCGCTGTAGCTGGTGATGGTGAAAAGGTTCTGGGCGCTCACGTAGATGCGGGCTGTCCGCAGCCCGTTGATCACCGAGGCGGGCACCGTGTAGCCTAACGTAATGTCACGCAGTCGCAGGTACGATCCGTCTTCCACAATGTAGTCGCCAAAGCCCCCTGAACCGCCCCCGATGGGGTTGAAGGCCCCGGCCCGCGGCCACACCGCGTTGGGATTGGCTGCCGTCCACCGGCCGTCGAAACGGTCTTGTAGAACATTATTCTGGGTGTTGTTGGCGCTGAGTGGCTCGCGCGACACGTTGAGAATATCGTTGCCCTGGGTACCCTGCAAGAAAAAGCTGAAGTCGAAGTTACCGTAGTAGAAGTTGTTCGACCAGCCGTAGATCAAATCCGCGTAGGGGTCGCCGATGGCGGTGCGGTCGTCGTTCGATATGTCACCATCCTCGTTCACGTCCACAAACCGCCGGTCGCCCGGTTGGGCATCAGGCTGGATAATTACTTCCTGTCCGTTGACGTTGGTGGTATGCGCACTCACCTCGGCCTCATCACGAAAGATGCCGTCACTCTGGTAGCCATAGAATACACCAATCGGTTCACCCACGGCGGTACGGTTGCCCTGGTCCTTCCGATCCGCGGAAAGTCGTCCGCCGAAAATCTCCTCCTGCGGCCCTAAATCGAGCACTTCGTTGGCATTGCTACTGAGGTTCAGATTGGATGTCCACCGTAGGTTGCCAAACGCCAGGTTAGCGCCTACGCTGAGTTCCCATCCCTGGTTGCGCACTTCACCGATGTTAAAAGCCAACGCCCCACTGTAGCCGGTGTTGGCGGGGGGGCGAACGAACAGCAAAAGACGGTCGGTTTCTTGATGTAGTAGTCGGCGGTTAGCGTCAGGCGGTTCTCAAACAGCCGCAGACGCCCACATCCATCTGCGTCGTGGTTTGCCAGGTAAGATCCTGGATCGGGGGAAACTGGCTGGTTGCTCACCACCGTACATCACCGAAAGGTAGTTCTGAGAACCGTAGCGGGCCAGCGATTGGTAGGGTAGAATTTCCTGAAAGCCGGTTTGTCCGTAGCTACCACGCAGCTTAAGACTGCTGATCCAGCTCACGTCACTCATAAAGGCTTCATTGCCTAGGTTCCATCCTACCGCGGCAGAGGGGAAGAAGCCCCACTTGTTGCCCGCACTGGACTTTGACCAGCCGTCGCCCGCTGGTGAAGGTGAGCAGATAGCGATCGTCAAAGCCGGAGGAAGCGCGCAGAATGAAGGATGCCTGAATTTCGTCCCGCTTGAACGATCCCACCCCCGGTCCGCCCAGCTGGGTACCCGAGCCAATATCGTTCAGGCTCAGGTCAGCATCATCGATGCCGAAGCCCGTGTTGTTGAAGCTGCGCCCCTGAATGATCTCGTACTGCGTAGCAAAACCCGGTGACCGCACTTACCCGGTGCTTGCCGCCATAGGTACGGTTGAACGACAGGATATTTTCGTTGAGAAAGATGAGTCGCTCGGAGTTGCCCGTGAGGCAAAGCCATTCAGGCCGCTCCTCAAGCAGCGCGGTATAGCAGTGTCCCGATCGGGTGGTAAGGTTAGCGCCGCCGGTCACCTTCAGGCTTAGGCCTTCCACAAATTCATACTCAGCGTAGAGATTCGTCAGAATGCGGTTGGTCGTCTCCCGATCGTCGGTTTCGTTGACCCGCCCCACCGGATTGGGCAGCACTTCGTTCAGGTCCAGGTTGCTGTTCAGCGACAGGCCGTAGCGGTCAGCGACGGTGTAGTCGCCGTTGCGATCGAAGACGGGCACGATTGGCGGAGCTTTCTGGGCCAGACTGGTTACGCTTTCGTTTCCGTCGGTGAGGACGCGGTCGTTGCCCAGTCGGCTGATCATGAGGGAAGTGCCCACCTTAAACTTATCACTCACCAAGTGGTTGAGGTTAAGGCGCAGCGATGCCCGCTCAAAGCCCGAGGGTTTCACTACCCCTTCCTGGCGAAAGTAGTTGGCCCCCAGCGAAAAGGTGGTTTTGTCGTTTCCACTGGTGATGGTAAGCTGGTGGTTTTGCATGGGGGCCGTCCGGTAGATTTGATCCTGCCAGTTGGTGCTGTTTCGGCCGAGCGAATCTAACTGTTGCTCGTTAAAGTAACGATCCTGCCCCTGACTCAGGGCGTACTCGTTGGCCCAAATCCCAAAGGAGCGGGCGTTGAGCACGTCGTAGGTGTTGGCGACCTCCTGCACCCCGTAGTAGTTCTCAAAATCCACCGTGGTGCGACCAGCCTTACCTTGTTTGGTCGTAATGATGACCACCCCGTTGGCCCCGCGGGCCCCGTAAATGGCCGCGGCCGAAGCATCCTTCAGAACCTCGATCGACTCAATATCGCCGGGATTGATGGAAGCCAGGGCGTTGGAAGCGATGCCGCCCCCGCCCTGCCCGGGCACCCCGCCGCCGGTGGGCGATTCGGCCCCATCGCTAGGGATGATTGGGATACCATCGATCACGTAGAGGGGTTCGTTGGTACCGTTGATCGAGTTGACCCCCCGAATACGTACCGATACTGCGCCGCCCGGTGCCGCGGACGCTTGCGTGACCTGTACTCCGGCGATGCGCCCCTGTAGCCCCTGATCCAGCGAGGCAACGGCTACCTGCTTGAGTTCTTGCTCCTTGACGGTGGCTACCGAACCCGTGAGATCGCTGCGCTTGGTGGTTCCGTACCCCACCACCACCACTTCCGACAGTGATTGCACGTCTGTGGTCAGGGCCAGGTCAACGGTGCTGCGACCGCCGATGGCTACTTCTTGGGTGGCGTACCCAATTGAAGAAAACACCAGGGTGGCAACGTCGTCGGCGACGGTGAGGCGGTAGTTGCCATTTATATCCGTTACCGTACCGGTGGTGGTGCCCTTGGCCAGAATATTAACTCCGGGCAGCGACTCACCGGTGGTGCCATCGGTCACCTGCCCATCAATGGTCTGCTCCCAGCGGCGCTCGGGTTTTTCAGCAGTGGGCAGCAGCGGGGGGGCAACGTTGCGCAAGGAGGGCAAAAACGATTCGCCCTGCGGAGCAAGCCGGGTCACTGAGTCCACATTTTTGGTCGGCTGGATAATGTAAAACCCTTCTTCCAACTTCTGGTGCCGGAGCGAATAAGGAGCTAGCAAGCGAGACAGATCTTCTTCCAGAGAGGTGCGCTGGCGCAGCGGATGGATGGTTTGCTAGCCAACCAACGACCGATGAGTAAGAGTCACCGACTTGATAGAGACGCCAGTTCTTGAACCGCCGCCGACAGCGTAGTTGACTGCTCACCTTGCGACGCGGCGCTCAAGCGCTGCTGGGTGTTCTGGGCCAGTTGGGGAGTGTGACTAGCCAGGGGGTGCTGTGCCTGGGCCAAGGTGGTTCCTAGCAGCCAACTCAGGGCAATCAGCAAGTAATGCTTCTTCATAGGGTTAGGTGAAGTGAGTATCTATCAGAAGGTACCGTCATTTATCGGTAGAAGTAAGAAGTTCGTTTTCGCGCTTATCAATCGTAACTTCCAGGGTAGCCTCAATT
This sequence comes from uncultured Cytophagales bacterium, assembly GCA_963761785.1. Lineage (GTDB taxonomy): Bacteria > Bacteroidota > Bacteroidia > Cytophagales > Cyclobacteriaceae > Tunicatimonas. The sequence continues at coordinate 270,778 of CAVXII010000004.1, read as the reverse complement.
GCCGCCAGCAGTAAATCAGTACGATCGGTCGGAAACTCACCGCTAAACGTTCGGTCGGCGAGTGTTTGGTCGGAAAATGTCACTTGGAATGTAGTAGGCAATTCAAGAACGACGGCCTCGACAAGCGGTGCTCGTAAGCGCAAGCGGTGGTCGCGCCAGGCGGTGTAGGTAGCCGGAGAAAGCTGATTCTTCTCCAGCCGCTGGGCTTCCTGTGAAAAAGCCACCCAGTCGCCCGGTTGCATATCAACGTTCGGACTTTCTTCTGCAGCCGAGGCTAGGGGTACTTGGCCACTACTGAGGCCAACCTGCGTTTCGCCCCGGCGTGATAGCACGTTGAACTGGGTGCCCACCACCTCCACCACCAGTTCGTCGGTGTGAACCAGAAAACGGGTTTTCTGGCCGCTTACCGCTCGTTGGGGCTGTACCTGATATAAGCCTCTCCTTCCAGCCACACTTCCCGGAGCTGGCTCCAATCGGTGGTAATGCGTAGGGTGGAATTGGCGTTGAGCTCGACGGTGCTCTGGTCAGGAAGAATAATGGTCTGCGTGGTTCCGTAAGCAGCAGTGTAGACCTGCTCGCGGGGACTCAACCACTTGGTATATACCCAGGCAAATGCTAGCAGCAACATCCCGACCGAAGCGGCAGTGGCCAACGTTCGGCGAACGATGGTTCGCCGGTTAGCAAGGCGGGCGAGCGTAGCGGTTCGCTCCTGGTTGATGCCTTGCCAGAGCTCAAGCTTCTCCTGGGGGGAAGCGGCGTATTCTTTGAACCGCAGGGAAGTGAACAACCGCTGGGCTTCTTCAACGGCTTCCTGCTTTTCGGGATGTTGGCCAAGCCAATTCTTCCAGAACCGACGGGTGGAAGGATCAGGTTGGTAAACCCACCTGCGAAAGTATTCGTCGGCAACAAAATCAGATGACGAAAATTCTGCGTACTTCATAAGCAAAACACTTGAGGCTGTTTGCTTACTAAAGGGCAGTAGATCGAAAATTGCCCGACACTAGCGCGAAATAGTAGAAAAATTTATAATACTTACAATATTTAGGGGAAATTTATACAAAAATAGTCAATAAAATAGGTAATAGTTACCAAATCGACAGCCATAGAGTAAATAGCACAACGCAGGTTTGAAGGTGGTTACGAAGCGCTTGGAGTGCTTTGCCTACTAGATTTCGAACCGTTTTCGGCTGCACCGACAGCAGTACGGCAATCTGTGGATAGGATAAGTTTTCGTAGAATAGCAAAAAGATAGCTTCCCGTTGCTTGCCCGACAAAGCGTTTACCGCTCGTCTGATCCGGCTCTTCTGCGCTTCGCCTTCTTGCCGGGAAATAATACTTTGTTCGGCCGATAAGATATTCTCGAAGGGGAGTGCCTGTTTGCTAAGCTCCACGTGGCGCTGCTCTTTTCTAAGACATTTGACGATGCGGCGCTTGAGTGCTTTGAAAAGGTAGTATTTGATAGAATCGGTGGCCCCCAGACTAGCGCGGGATACCCATAAGGTAACAAAAACATCTTGAATACAATCTTTGACCAGGGCTGGGCTAAGGCAAAACTGCCGACCGTAGTTGTAGAGCAGCTCAAAGTGAGTATCATATATTTGCTGGTACGCTGCTTCGCTTCCCTTTCTAAAATTCGCCCATACTTGGGTATCCGAAGCTTTTGATCTTGGCAGATCGGAACGATTTTCAGTAGCAGTAGATAATGAATGAAGCTCGAAAAGGATACATAGTCGTCTGAGAATTGCTTTTCCTAAACTACCTCTTTTTCTGGTATTTGCAACCTGAAATCTATCCGTCCAAGCTAATAGTATCCTACCAGCACAAGCCCTTGGCCACCGCGGTGGTGCGCCAAAATGCGAATATTATTTGGCTCCTCTTAGAAAATTTTGGTGGCGGTCCGGGAACTTTTTAAGTCTAAGGGGAAACCGTAGGTTAGACTGGCGATTGCAGTACTTTATCAACATTTTTTGGTGCTACCTCAGCAAGGCCATAAATATCCGGTCCACAATCAGACGTGAGTTTGAGATGTTGATCAAGGGCAAGGCGGGGACTATAATGAAGTCAGAAATGCTACTCTGCCGGAGGAGACCGGTTTCTCTTCGTATCTTTGAGTACGTAATAGTTTTCTGGTAGTTTTTCGCTTGCCAACGGCCTAGCTATGCACAATAGCATCCCGCAGGGTAGCTATGCACTATACCCATTGTGTGTGCCCAGCATGGGCATATGGTTAGGACTTTCGCTTTTGTGCGAAGATACGGTATATTATTAGGATGCTAAACAAACAAGATTGGGTTTCCCCCAGTTTAGTAGACAGAAGCGGGCATGTGTAGGATACGTCGGATACGGGCATTGCCCCGTTTAGAGATACGAGTTTTCCCAATACGTTTTCCTGATTGGGTATCTATTATCATAACCAGCATACTCACTAGCTGGCGTTGGTTGTCAAACAAAGCGAAGCCATTGGTTTCTGAAACAATCACGGCGAAAGTTAAGACACCTACCCCTTTAATGCGGCTAATCTTGTCGTACTTATCTTTGAGCAGTTCATCATCCATGATGAGTTGTCTGATCTGCTCTTGGGTGACCTTTAACTGCTTGTTCGATGGCTTTCAAGGTAGCTTGTAGTCCTTTGCGTACTGCTTTTAGCTCATACATGCGGTATTCAGTGGCATGTAGCTGGTTGATCACCGCCGTGCGTTGTCCGGTGAGACTCTCATGCAAACGGGTCAGACTTCGTAATATGTACAGACTACGACTCAAGGGTTGCCATCGGGGCAGACAACGCTCGGCCCCCATCCGGGCGAGTCCCTGCGCATCCAGATGATCGTTCTTGCTCTTGAGTCCAATGCTTCGCAGGTAACTCTTCGCGTGATTAGGCAATAGCACACTACACTGACAATTGTGTTCATAGAGAAACCAAGCCAGGCGTTCATAGTATACCCCGGTGGCTTCCATCACATAAGTAACTGGAATAAGATTGTTAGCATCGTCTGTTTTCCCACTGGTGCAGTGCCGAAAAGCCCGCTTCATTGTTATCGAAGGTACGAGATGCTTTGATCTTAACCTGCTGTTCTGTAGTCATCGAACTTATACAAGCTTGATGTCTTGCCGGCTCTACCCAGACCAATAGTGGTCTTGAAATTGCTCGTGGTAGACAAAGAAGTATTGTGAAACAGCGATCAAACGGGTATTCGTCCGCCACTTTAGTGATCGCATACAAGATTAAAGTATCGCTACTTTATCTTTAGGTACTGTTCTGGGTGAAGAAGAAAAGTAAGGAAAGATAGTCCTGTCTATCAATATGGTAGTGAGTTTACCTATTTGTTAATTAATGCAAGCTGCTTTCCTTACTGCCCTTTGAAATGCAAAAAATCAGTACTTTAACCCTCTGCCGCTAAGATATGAGTTGATTAAGCAGCTTTAGGGGTTGATTCATTCCACTGTGGTTCGGAAGCTACCGACCATATATCCGATAGTGGAGTGTTTTCTCTGGCGGTTATACCAGACCTCAATGTACTCAAAGATATCCTGTCTGGCCTCGGTGTGCGTAGCATAATTGGTGCGGTATACTAACTCACGTTCCAGTGTAGCGAACCAACTCTCGGTAGGGGCATTGTCATAGCAGTTTCCCCTTCGGCTCATGCTACCTGCTATTCCCTTTTGTTGAAGTGCTTTCTGGTAATCGTAACTTGCGTATTGACTCCCTCGGTCGCTGTGGTAGATCAGCCCTTCAGGTGGGTTGCGTGCTATGATGGCCATCTCAAGCCATCTAAGACCAGGGTTCGCTCCAAACTCGGGGCCATCAACCAACCTATAATGCGGCGAGAAAACAAGTCAAGTACGACTGCCAGATAAAGCCATCCCTGTCCAGTCCAGACGTACGTTATATCGGCCGTCCACACCGCACCTGGCCTATCCACTTCAAAGCACTGATCCAGTCGGTTAGGGGCAATAGGCATAGAATGATTAGAGTCTGTTGATCTAACAAACTTCTTTTTCTTTTCAGCCGCAATACCATGTTGCCGCATCAGGCGAGCCACTCGGTTTTCACTGCAAGCTATCCCCATATCCTGCAGTTCATCATGAACCCTGGGGCTCCCATACGTCTGCCGACTCTGGTTATGTATATTCTTAATTTGCTTCACTAGCTGCTCGTTTTGTGTACTACGGTTGCTCTTCGGCCGCTTTAGCCCAGCGTAGTAGCCGCCTCGGGAAACCTGTAACACCTCACGTAGGGCAGTAATAGAAAACTGCTGACAATGCCCTTGGATAAAACGATATCTTTCTAAGGGCGAACCGTAAAGATACCGACGGCCTTTTTTAATATTTCTACCTCTTGCCGAAGCCTCCTGTTTTCCTTTTTTAACTGAACCATCTCTTCATCCCGAGGCTTACCATTACCCGGAAATGCTTTCTTCCCTTCGGTTTGCAATTGGCGTTGCCACTTGCCAATCACGGTGGCGTGAACGCCCAAGTCACGGGCTACCTGGCTCTTGTTGCCGCAGTCTTCGGCTAGGCGAACAGCTTCTCGTTTGAATTCCGGACTGTAATAGTTTTTCTTGCTCATAATTAACACTGGTTTTGATAGATAAAGTTAAACGTTTTACTCGCTAACCTGTGCTCTTCTCAGTGTCTACTCTAACCGGGGAAACCCAGTTGATGGATTTCACTGTCAACGATCCTGACTTTGCGTTCGGCTGAGTAGAATCCAGTCTTGGTCATCCGGAGTAGTCAGCGAGGGTGAATCGGTCGTGGCATGCTCACCCAAGGGAGTCTCAACGCCACTGCGGGGATTGAACCACGAAAGCTGGCAATGCTTTTCGCGTAGCAACGATAATGCTATCCTAACGGTCCGCCCTGAGGGGATATACGTGACCGACCGAGAAGAATCAGGGGCGAAAGCCGTAACCACGTACTCATTGGTTGCGTAGCCGCCGCTGCCCTCGGTCACGAACGAACCGGACCAATCGGGCTGCAGATCGGGCCAGCCGACCGATACCATGAGCGGCGGCAGATACTGCAAGCTTCTGGCTCCGGGATACTGTATCACTTCCCGCCAATTGTCGCGAAGGTGCCAGTTGGGAGAGCCGTAGGCGTGGCCCGTCGCCCCCGACAACATTGCCCAGTACGCCTGCTTTCGCACCTGAAGGGCCGAGCCAAAGGCACCGTGCTCACCCTCGTACGTAGACTCTCCCAGAAAAAAAGGACGCGCGGGAGTTTTCCGATACTCATCATAACCCACTTCGTACACATCGGGCTGGATCTTGTTCCAGGCTTTGCCGAATCCGCGGAAGTAGGTGTACACCATCGACACGTTGAGCCAGTCGGCTTCCGGAAACACGTCGGTGCTGCTGTGGGTCGAGGCCGCGTGGTAGGTGAACAGTTGATTACTCGCCTGCCGGTGCAACCCATCGGCCATCGCCTCAATCTCTTCCAGGGCATTAAAGGGATCATTGTCTCCGCCGAGCACCCACAGGATGTGGTCGTAGTCGCCGTAGCGCTGGCCTACCCACGCCCCGTAGGCGCGTGCTTTCTCCACTCCGTTGCGGTTGAGTGGCAGCAGGTTGCCCTGTTTATCGATGCCCGCGTAGTCTTCGCCGCAGCAACCTGACCACAGGGGCACCAGGGCCAGCAGTAATTCCTGTCGCTGCGCTTCCATCACCACGCTGTCTACCCGCTGGAAAAAACGTTCGTTGGGCCGACTCAGATCATAATCGCCTTCGAAGGGAAGCTCTCCGTAGAGGTTCCTCAGTCCCTTTCCTCCGGTCAGCATCACCTGTAGCGCACTGAAGCCCTGCTCCTTTCGTATGTGCATATACGCGCTCACCTCATCCATTGTCAGGCTGAAAAACAAGAACCAGGGGGTGTCGGCTTGGTAGAGAAAGGGCGCCCCCTGGGCAGTGACCAGATAGCGTTGGTTTTCGCTGACCGACAACGGAAAGGTCGCCGACGAATTGGGCGGGGTAGATTGACACAGGCAACCGAGGCTCAGGAGGCAACCCAGTGCGCTAAAGAAAATACGCTTCATTTCGCGGGGGTAAAACTGGAAAGACGTTAGTGGCAAATTTGTGTAACTTCACGCACTCCGCACCGGACCCAGCAACTCATCCACGGCCACCGTATCCTCCACTCCGGGCACCGGCAGGGTGATCCTGTCGCCCGATTGCCGGATGCTGATGCTCTTGTAGGTGCCGGGCGCGGGCGTGCGGTGCACCTCTATTTCGTGCTTGTTGATGTTGACCAACCACAGCTCCGGAATACCCGCCGAGGCGTACAACGGACGCTTAACCTCGTAGTCGGTGTTCCAGGAAGTGTGGGCGACTTCAATAACCAGCAAAATATCTTCGGGCTGCGCCGCCTGGGTAGCGTAAAAGTCGGGCTGCGGCTTCAGCAGAGCGATATCCGGCTCCGGCTCGCTGTGGTCGTGAACAACAATCGGGCTCTGCGTTCTTACGATCACCTGCTTGCCAACTAGCTCTTTGATCAGATTGCTGATGCGATCTACAACGGCAATGTGTAGTTTCCCAATTGGACTCATGCTAATAATTTCTCCGTGAATAAGTTCTACTCGATCTTCCTCGGTAAGGATTCCCGTCTCGATCATGCGGTGGTAAGTATCAATATTAATGGTGTGACGTTCCAGCGTGACGGCCATGCGATAAAAAGTTTGTTGTCTGGCCAAGATACAAAATAACGCACAAAACACTGCTGTTTCAGCAGTATTGTACGCCTGAACCACCAAGCCCCCCCCGCTGCCTTATTTCTCCTTGCGGGCTAGTTCATCCACCAATGCTGCGATCACTGCCGGATAATGCTGGTGTTCCAGGCGGTGCACCCGGGCGGCTACATCCTCCGGATCATCAGTAGGTAGCACCGCGCAGCGCACCTGCCAGATCAGGCGACCCTCGTCGTAGTGCTCATTCACGTAGTGAATGCTGATGCCAGTCTCGGTGTCTCCGGCCGCCACCACTGATTCGTGCACGTGTCGGCCGTACATGCCCTTCCCCCCGTAGGCGGGCAGCAGGGCCGGATGGATGTTGACAATACGGTCGGGATAGGCGGCAACAAGCTTTGGCGGAACCTGGAGCAAAAAACCGGCAAGCACGATCAGATCGACGGAATGCGCTTGTAAGTGAGCAAGCACCGCATTGGTATCTGCTAAATCCTGTTTGGTGAAGACCACTACCGGCACTTCGAAGCGCTTAGCCCGAACGACCACTCCGGCCCGGGGGTTGTTGGTGAGCAGCACGGCTACCTGGCCCCGCGGGTGCCGGGCAAATTTCTCGAACAGGCGCTCAGCATTGGTGCCGCTTCCCGAAGCAAAAACAGCAAGGTTGATCATAGACATTAGGGCGTGTACGTCATTTTTGAAGAGAAGAGCGATTAGCGAAACGCAGCTGACTGGATCATCTGCCACCCCAGCTAAGACGCTACGCTCAATGCGCTAAAGGAACGAATGTAAGCAGCGCAACCACCACCTGCAAACGAATGTAGTTGATCCGCGCCCCAACTGTGACTTCGGATGGGCCAGGGGCAGCGCTTACCAAGCCGCGAAGATATGGTAAGAAGAAGCAGCCACATTCATCTAAACCATCCAGCCACTTTACTCAAAGGGAAACACCCGTGGCTTGCTGCCTACGAAGTCGCGCAGGCGGGGCAGGGGGATGCCTCCGGCGCTGAAGCCGATCCAGCTTTCGCCCGTGGGCGCATTGGGGTACACAATCACCCGCACCTGAAAGGTCTTAAACGCCAGGTTCTCGTTCCGCACCCGAAAGCCCAGGCCCACTCCGTGGTAGGCCCGGGTTTGAAGCAGCTTCTCGTTTTCCTCGGCAATGAGGCCGGTGTCTAGAAAGCCGAACAGCGCCAGCCGGAAACTGTACAGATTCCAGGGCGGGTAGGCCACGCCCTCCAGGCTGAAGGTAAGTCGCTCGTTGCCCTCTAGTGCAACGTTGCTTAGTCCGCGGATGCCGTCGTCTTGGCGGATGCTGATGTAACGGTCGGGAAAATCGATGGTGGGTGGCCTCCGAATGCCGCGGGTGTAGTCGCTGCTGAAGAAGAAGCGAAAGCGGCTGCGGCGGGCATAGAACAGATAACTGTAGCTGTCCAGGGTGAACTGTAGTACTCCTTCTTCCATCCGGCGGTTTCGCCAAAACCCGCCCCCGCTCGCTCCCACCGACACGTAGCCGAGTGGAGTGAGGTAATTGCCCCGTGCGTACGACAACCCGGTGAACCAGCGATCCGTAAATTCTCCGAACTCAGGGCCAACCACCACCTCGGCCAACTGCCCCACTGGAATGTCTTCGGTGCGCCCGTAGGTATACACCAGCTCTTCGGTGGTATAATAGCGTTTCGAGAAGGCTAACCCGGCCAGCAACTGGGTGCGGTGGTGGTAGGCAACGTTTTGGCCGGGGCCCACCACCGGGCGTTCGTAGAAGTGCTGCTGCCGCCCTCCTAAGCTCACCGACAGGCGGGTGCGGTCGTTGAATTCGTCCAGGGCAAAGCTGCGGGCCAGCCAGTACTCCTGCGCAAAGAAACTGTAACGGATGAGGGGAATGGCGCGGGCGTCGCTGAAGGTGTCAAGCGCGGCGTACGAGTCTATTTCGGGAGCGATGGTTCTCCGGCGCTGGTAGCTTATGTCTGCCCCGCCCGCGAAGCGGATGTCCGGTACGTAGAACGGACGAAGCACCGCCACCTGATAAATCTCGTCGAAATAGTTGTTGGTGTAGCGCAGGTCAGCCTGCACAAACGAACCCCGAATGTTAGGAAGTCGGTACAAGCCCGCGTACCCTACCTGCTGGGGCTGATCCGAATCTACGGTGATGGTGTTGTCCAACTCGTGGCCGGTGCCCAGAATATTGCGGTTGCCAAGCCTGACGCTGCCCTCGATCCAGCCGCGGGGGCGGCCCGAAAAAGAGTAGGGAATCACGTCCTCGGTAATCAGCAGCAGATCCACCGTATCGCTGCCATCGGTGCGGGGCTGCACCAGTAGGCGGGCGTCGCGAATAAAGGGTAACGAACGGATGATCCGCTCATTGTCGGCCAGTTGCGTAGTGGTTACCGGGTCGCCCTTTTCAAACAACAGTTGGTTGCGCAGCACCCGGTTATGGGTGTTGGTGTGCAGCGAGTTATACAAGCGCGACAGCCGCCTGGTAGCTTTTCGGGTGGTGTCGGTGACGCTGGGTCCGAACACATTGAGTTTTTTGATACGGATATCTCCCACCACGCTGCCCTTGGCGAAGGTGCCCCGCTGCACCGGACGCGTTCGGGTTTTGGAAGTTGCTGGGGTGGGTCCTTGCAGATCAAACAGGGCGTTGAAGAGCTGGCGGCTGATCTTTCCGCGGTTCATTCGGCGCTTCACCTCCTGGTAGAACGCGCTGTCGCGCGACAAGTTGGCCCCCTTGATGATGGCCTCCATGTTGGTGCGAATGGTATCCACCACGTAGATCACCGTATCACGGTCGGTAAAAAATACGCTATCGGGTAGCAGCACGAAGCTGTTGCCGGTTACCACCACGGTATCGATCACCACCATTTGCACCCGTGTGGTATCTTGCGCCCGAAGACCGGAAGCGACCAGTAGCAGCGCCAATAGCCAGCAGATACTAATAGGTGGACGACGATTCAAGGGGTAGGCACTGATTTAAGTAACACATTAACCCCTAAACATCGGTATATTTCCTTAATTTTGCGGCATACTGTTCCTACTTTAACGTTCAATTCGAATTCGTATTTCCCTGCCCCCGTTGATGAGGAAGCTGTTGCTCAGAGTATATTCTACCTACGGGTTGGTGGTGTTCGGTGGGGTGTTGGTGGTGTTGTCACCCTTGTTCTGGGTGGCCAGTTGGCGCAAGCAGTGGCACCGGTACGGACTACAGCTCAATGGGTTCTGGTCGCGGGCCTTCTTCGGACTGATGGGCGTGCCCGCCCGCGTGCGGGGCGTGGAATACCTGGACCGGCAGCAGACCTACGTATATACGCCCAATCATTTCTCACTGCTTGACATTGCCCTGGTGGGCTATATTCCCCAGCCCTTTGTGTTCATTAGCAAATTGTCGCTCACCCGCCTGCCGCTGTTTGGTTGGGTGATCCGCACCTTCCACATTCCGGTGGACCGAGACAGCACCCGCAGCAGTTATCAGGCACTGCAGCAGAGTTTGCGCAAGATTGAGGAGGGCAAAAGCATGGTGATGTATCCCGAAGGAGGTATCCGCACGCCCGCCCCGCCCCGGTTGGCACGCTTCAAAAGCGGCCCCTTTCGGGTGGCTATTGAGAAGCAGGTGCCGGTGGTGCCAGTTACTATTCCTAGCAATTGGTTTATTCTGCCCAACGACAAGAAGTTACTCATGCGGCCCCGCCGTCCGTTGCTTATCTTTCACGAACCTATTCCCACCGCTGGACTCACCGAGGCGGACGTTGAAACACTGCGCGATCAGGTCTTTGAGGTTATTGAGCAGGAACTGGCACGTTATCACGGGGGGCAGCTTGTGGCTACCGCTTCGTTTGAGCAATGGAAAAAAGACGCAGACGTTGGGCAGAGTTTTAAAAGTCCTTAACTTTATGCTGCTATGAAGATAGACCAAACCACCGTTCGTAAGATGGCCCACCTGGCCCGGCTTGATCTGGAGCCCAAGGCCGAAGCGGCCATGCTCGATAGCATGAGCGAGATCCTAGACTGGGTTGCCCAGCTCGACGAAGCCGACACCGCTGGCGTGGAACCGCTCACCAACATGTCGTTCGAGGTAAATGCACTACGCAAGGACGAGGTCGGAGAGCACCTGTCGCGCGAGCGCGGACTGCAAAATGCCCCCCGACACGATGGGGAGTTCTTCCGCGTGCCCAAAGTGCTGGAGTAGGGGGCAGACTTCTTAAGCGGTTTGGTTAACTATTTTCAATCAGGGCTGCAACCTGTGCATTGAAGTTCTCTTGATTTATTCCGATTAATTCGTCGGTTGCTTTCAAGAAACTTTCGGTTCTATCCTGACTTTCCGCGTTGTTTAGCTTCAGTATCCCGTCAATTCCTTTTCTATTTTCTGCCTCACCGGCGATCAGCCCCGAAATGGTAGTAAGTTTACGGCGATATGATCACTCAGGGAGCTGGACGTCTTGTTGTGATAACTGGTAGAAGAAGTCTTTCGTTGAGTAATTTTAGTTAAAAAGTATTTTCCCGCTACCGCATTGCAGACCGTCAACGAAGTGTGCATCACGCCTGCGCCATCTTCCCGCCACTTAGCGTAACTTTTAATAATACGGTACATGACCCGCCGTTATTCAATAATATTTCCTAATTCGCACACGATGGCCCACGAACGAATCTCATCTAGGATCACTCCCCCATGAACCAACTGTTTTTCTGGAAGTCATGGCACCCCGATAGCCGCCGGTTGTACGGTATGCTGCTGCTGCTGCTGGCTGCTGCCCTGATTGCCTGGGGAGCGAGCACGCTGCGCGGTCTGGATGGTAGCGTAGATTGGGAGTTGCTGTCGGATGTGGAGCAAGTAAGTCTGCCCGAAGACCCGGTATCGGTCGGAGTGTTCGACTTTACTCGGAGCACCGACTACTACGTGATCAGCGAAACCTACTGGGGTAGCAACCTGACCATGGCACCCCAGGCGGCCTACCTACTGCTGGTGGCGCTGACCATTACGGTGGTCTTTCTGCTGGTGATCATCTCTACCTTTACTGGTTTCTGGTTTTACTTGGGCAACCTGGTGGTGGTGGCCCTGGTGCTGGGCATGAAGTGGGAGCAACTGCAATTGTTCGGCACCTCCGGCCGGGTGGGGGCGGGGCTGGTGATTGCTTTGTTCCTGTCGGCCACCTTCTTCTTTCAGAAGATTCGTTCCAACGCTGGGTTGCTGCCCCGCTTGTTTACCTTCGTGGGATTGGTAGCCCTGGTGGGGCTAGCCGTGCACTTCTTTTCACCGGTGCCGCACCCGGCGCTGTACCTGATCAGCTACGGACTGCCGGTGCCCATTGTGCTGAGCCTGTTCTTCGTTTTGCTGGTAGGGCACGAACTGCTGAGCTTTTTCTTGAAACTCATTACGGAAAACAATGCTCCCGGCAGCAAGAATACCTTCCTGCACTTCACCGCCATCACGGTGGTCTACCTGGCCAACCTGGTGCTGCTGGTGCTGCGTAATATTGGTATCATCGACTGGGATATACTTTATCTGAACGCCTTCCTGGTGCTGGCGATCTGCACGGTGATCGGCCTGTGGGGCTTTCGCGACCGTGCGTCGCAGTATGGGTATATTCTGCCCTTTCAGCCGCTAGGAGCCTACCTCTACGCGGCCCTGGCGTTTATCGCCTTCGCCACCCTGGCCTTCTTTTCTGCCACCGCCAACGATCCGGTACTGGAAACTTTTGAAGATACTATTGTTTATAGTCAACTGGGCTTCGGGCTGATCTTCTACGTGTACGTGGTGGCCAACTTCATTCAGGGACTCGCCACCAACCAGCGGGTGTATCGGGTGGTGTACCAGCCGCCCAATCTGCCCTACGGCACCATGCAGATCGTGGGTCTGGTGGCTACCGTGGCCTTCTTTGCCCGCGCCGGATTGTTTCCCTTCTATCAGGCCGTGGCGGGCTATAACAACGCGCTGGGCGACTTGTACCAGTACGAAGACGATCTATTTCTGGCCGAGCAGTACTACAAACTGGGCGACCAGTACGGCTACAAAAACCACCGTTCCAACTATGCCCTGGGAGCGCTGGCCCGCGCTCAAAACGACCTGGCGCTCACCACCTTTTACTTCAACGAAGCGGTGCAGAAGAACCCGAGCCCGCAGGCCTACGTGAACCTGGGCAACGCCTTTCTGGAGACCAAGCAGTTTTTTGAGGCAGTGTTTGCCTTTCGGCAGGGGCTGGAAGAGTTTCCGCAGAACCCCTACTTGCAGAATAACCTGGCGCTCACTTTCGGACGCACGGCGGTGCTGGACTCGGCCCTGTTCTATTTGCAACGGGCTGGGCAAGGAGAGGCAGGGCGCGCCACCGCCGAGGCCAACACCCTGGGCGTGCTGGCGCGAAGTACGACCTCGGTACCCATCGCCATCGACTCGCTGCTCAACGAGGTGGTGAGTGACACGGGCTACGTGTCGGTGCAGGTGAACGCCCTGGCCTTTTCGGAGCGCTACGGGGCCGGAATGTCACCTGCCGGTGCGGCACTTACCAGTGCGGCACTTACCAGTGTGGCACCCGCTACGTTTCGCTGGCAAGATTCGGCCGACTCCACTCTCAACAGTTTGCAGTTTGCCCATCTGTATAATTATCTGCTCACGCAGTGGTCAGTGGATACCTCCCTGCTAAAACGGGCCCAGACCCTGGCGCAAGCAGGCGCGTTTGCTTATAACGAACCGCTGTCATTCGCCTCGGCGGTAGCCCAATACCGGGCCAACCGGGTAGAGGAAGCGCTGCGGGTGGTGGACCGCCTACAATCCGTGAACGTGTTTAAGAAGGGCTACTATCTGCACACAATGGGACTCTGGGTGCTGGAGCAGCATGCCCCGCGCATTGCCGAAGACCTTTTTGCTCGGGCGGAGGAAGTGGGTTTCGACGACGCGCGCTTTAAACGAGGGGTGAGTCTGAGTGAGGCGGCGGCACTGCCCGGCGGAAGTGCCAGCGCGGCGGTAGATTTCTGGAATGAGCAACTGGCCGACTCAACCGCGGTGGAGGTGGCGCAGGATATGCTTACGATTTTTTCGGACGAAGCCTTGCGACAAGCAACCGATACCGCCTCTGACGTTTTGCTGTACCAAGCGCTACGCTACCGTTATCCGCAATTGGAGGACGCGCTGCGCGAGCAGATCTGGCAAGCCTTTGACGACCCTAACTACCGGGCGTTGGCCGTACACGATCTGTGGCTCCGGTTCAGTGACACAACAGATGTCCAATGGAATTCTTGGGCTGATGAAATTGCTTCCGCTACCGGGCTATCGTCCGATGGACAGGCCTACGCCCGTTGGGTAGCCGCTTTTCGAGCCGAAAGCAACCAAGACCTGGCTATGCTGAGCGGTATGATTAAGCAGCTGCGACCCCGAAATCGGCAACACACCTACTGGCTAACGTACTTTCGGGCGCAGTTGGCCCAGCAAGCGGGTAACGATGACCAAGCACGAGTAGAGCACGCCTTCTTGGCTAAAAACCCCTTCTTCCCTCAGGGTTACCTGGCGGCCATCGCTTACCTGTATCCGCTCGATGCCGATCCCACCGAAGCCTACCAACGCCTGCTTGAGGCAGTGGAGACCAACCCCTATGATGCGGCGCTGCTGCGCGCCTATGTGCTGGCTGCCCTACGGGCCAACTTGGAAACTTACGCCGAAGACGGCTTAGCCGACTACCGGGAGTTGGTGAGCAAGGACGAATACGCTGTCTTTAAAGAAGACTACGAGCGGGTGCGAGCCGCTAACATCGTGGATTTTTAGGGGAAGATATCGCCCGTTGCCAGATTTCGGCGTATCTTGCGCGTTATGAAAATCTATACGAAAACCGGCGATGCGGGCACCACGGCCCTCTACGGTGGCGTGCGTGTGTCGAAGTCCGACGAGCGCGTAGAAACTTACGGCACCATCGACGAGCTCAACTCCCACCTGGGCCTGCTGCGCGATCAGGAGGTGAATAAAGGCCGAGCGTCCCTGTTTCAAGAAATACAGGAAACCCTGTTCGTCATCGGATCGCACCTGGCTGCCGATCCCAGCAAGGAGTCGATGAAACTTCCGTCCCTGCCCGAGGGCATGGTGCAGCAGCTCGAGCAGTTGATCGACGCGATGGACGCGGACCTACCGGCGATGAAATTCTTTATTCTTCCCGGCGGTCATCCGGCGGTGTCGGTGTGCCACGTGGCCCGCTGCGTGTGCCGCCGCGCCGAGCGGCAGGTGGTGCGCTTTGGTCAGCACGAAACCGTCGCTCCCAAGATCATTGTATACCTCAATCGCTTGTCCGACTGGTTGTTCGTGCTCGCCCGGACGATGGGGCAGGAGCTAAGTGTAGACGAGATACCGTGGAAACCTCAAAAATAAGATGCCAATGAGAACCCTGACAATACAGATACCTGATACCGTCGAGGTAGAGGACAGAGAGATGATGATGTATTTTGCCTCTAGGATGTACGAAAAAGGGAAAATATCCTTGGGTCAGGCGGCTGAAGTCGCGGGCCTTTCAAAACGTACCTTTATGGAAATGCTGGGGCACTACGGGGTGTCTGCATTTAATTACGATGAAAATGAATTAGCAGAAGAGCTTAAGCATGTCAAAAATTACCGTAAGTGACACTAGTTGTCTGATTTTACTAGATAAGCTGGGATTGCTTCTTCTGCTAGAAAAGCTTTTTGGAGAGATAACAGTAACCCCTGAAACTAAGAAGGAATACGGACAAATGTTGCCGGAATGGATAAACGTGCGGGAAGTTCAAAATAAAACTTACCAAGCGGTACTCTCAGCTACCGTAGATTTAGGAGAAGCCAGCGCTATTGCTTTAGCCATCGAGGAGCAGGATTGTTTACTTATCTTGGATGATGATAGAGCACGAAAAACAGCTACTAGACTGGGGATAAACTACGTAGGAACTTTGGGGCTGCTGGTTGCAGCAAAAGAGGCTCAGTCGATTCCGGCTGTGAAGCTAGTTCTAGCCAGTATAAAGGCAACGAACTTCCGGATAAGCGAAGGATTAGAAAAGAAAATACTGATGCTGGCAGGAGAGTAACTATAGAACCAAACAGTGCTTTGTCAACTATAGCAGAGAGGACTTCGGCGGTTGTTAGTAACTGCTTCTAACTCAGGAAATAAATAAAACGGCTATCTGGATTTTAGTAGCTAAAGCAGCCTACTGCCTCGTTATTGCGTAATCAAATGGAACACCTCTCCCTGGTAGAACTTAACCAACTCATCAAGCAGGCCTTGTCGGCGCATTTGCAACCGACCTATTGGGTGGTGGCCGAGATCGGCGAGCTGCGGGTGGCGCAGAACGGTCACTGCTACCTCGACTTGGTGGAGAAGGGCGAAGCTCGGTTGTTAGCTAAGGTGCGCGCTACCATCTGGGCCTACACTTTTCGCAACCTGCAAGGCTGGTTTGAGTCCGTCACCGGTGAGGCGCTGCGTCCCGGACTTAAAATTCTGGCGCAGGTGGAGGTGAAGTTCCACGAGCTGTACGGACTGAGTTTCAATGTGAAGGACATCGATGCCCAGTATACGCTGGGTGAGCGCGCCCGGCGGCGGCGGGAAGTGATTCAGCAACTCATTGGTGAGGGTGTATACGACATGAATAAGAGCCTGCCGCTGCCCCTGGTGCCGCAGCGCGTGGCGGTGATCAGCTCGCCCACAGCGGCCGGTTTGGGTGACTTCATGGATCAACTGCGGCACAACCGGGGCAACTACCGCTTTGAGGTGCAACTGTTCAAGGCCAGCATGCAGGGCGACGCGGCCGAAGCCAGTATCGTAGCGGCGCTGCTGGAAGTGTACGACTGTCTGGAACAGCAAGGCCCCTGCTTCAACGTGGTGGTGGTAATCCGCGGCGGCGGCGCGCAGGTTGACCTTGACTGCTTCGATACCTACGGACTGGCTACGCACATCGCGCAGTTTCCCCTGCCGGTGATCACGGGCATTGGGCACGAGCGCGACGAAACCGTGGCCGACCTGGTGGCCCACACAAAGATGAAAACTCCCACGGCGGTGGCCGAGTTTCTGATCAACGGCCTCACCGCCTACGACGAGCGCATCGAGGGCTACCGGCAGCGCCTGGAGCGGCAGACGACCCACCGGCTGCGGGAGCAGGCCTATCTGCTGGACGGACTACAGACCACGCTGCGCTACGCGCTGTCGGCCCAACTACAGCAGCAAAAACAGCACCTTGGGCAGCGGCAGGAACGCTTGCAATATCTGACCCAGACGCATCTGCGACAGGAACGCGAGCGGCTAACGCGGTGGCCCGACACCTTGCGCGCTCAGACCCAGCACCAGCTGCAACGCTGGCAACAGCAACTGAACACCCACGAAAAGGTCGTTGCCCTGCTAGACCCCGCCAGTATCCTACGCCGCGGCTTCACCCAAACCTACGTGAACGGAAAGCTACTATCCAAGACCACACGACTGGTCGCGGGCAGCGAAATACGCACCCTCACCGCCAATAAAACGTTAATCAGCACTTTAAAAGAACAACGACCTCGCAACGATGGCCAAAAGAAAGACTAAACCCACTCCCGATCCGGGTGGCGCACCACCGGTGTTAACCTACCAGGAAGCTCAGGAGCAACTGGAGCAGATCGTGACGGCGGTAGAAAACGAAGAACTCGACGTGGACCAACTCTCCGAACAGGTGCAGCGCGCCATGGAGCTCATCACCTTCTGCCGCAAGCGGCTCAAGCACACCGAAGAATCCATTCAACAGGCTTTTGAAGATGAATAGGGTTCTAGGTTCGGGGTTCTAGGTTGAAAGGTTCTAGGTTCTGCGTTCAACCTAGAACCCTCAACCCCGAACCTAGAACTCATTCTCCTGATTCGGGAAACACAATGGTGCGGTTGCCGGTGATGATGATGCGGTGCTCCAGGTGGCTGCGGACGGCGCGGGTAAGCACGGTGCGCTCAATGTCGGCTCCGATGCTCGATAAACTCGCCGGATTGCTGGCGTGCGATACGCGGGCCACGTCCTGCTCGATGATCGGGCCTTCGTCCAGGTCGTTGGTGGCGTAGTGGGCGGTGGCCCCGATCATCTTCACCCCCCGCCCGTAGGCGCGTCGGTAGGGATTGGCTCCCTTAAAAGCCGGTAGAAAAGCATGATGAATATTGATAATCCGACCCGGATAGTGCGCCACGAAATCCGGACGCAGAACCTGCATGTAACGGGCCAGCACCACCAGATCGATGTGATGTCGTTGCAATAAGTCGTGCAGCTGGGCCTCCTGCTCCGCTTTGTTCGATGGCGTGACCGGCAGGCAGTAGAAGGGCACCCGAAACTGGTCGGCCAGGTATTCCAGGTCGGGGTGGTTGGAGATGATCAGGGGAATGTTGGTTTTGATCTTCTCCTGGTGCTGCCGCTCGAGCAGATCGAACAGGCAGTGACTGGCTTTGGACACCAGAATGGCGGTGTTAGCCACCTCGGAGGCGTAGTGCACTGACCAGGTCAGGCGAAGGGCTGCGGCCAGTTCTTCAAATTGCTTCGCGAGTTCTTTGCGCGTGTAGGAGACACCCTGTCCGTTGAGCTTGATGCGCATGAAGTACTCGTTCTGAATCTCATCGGTGAACTGCTGGCAGCTCAGGATATTGTATTGGCGCTCAGCGAAGAACGAACTGATCTTGGCAATAAGTCCTCGCTGGTCTTCGCAGCGGATTAAGAAAACAATAGTGGCATCGGTCATAGGGGCAAATAAACGAAGAAATCAGTAATTTACTGCCGATGCCTACTTCCGAACCGTCCCGACTCACCCGCCTGACCACCATTCAGACAATGCTACAGTCAAAGCGCCTGCTCACTGCCCGTGAGGTGGCTGACCGGTTCAACGTGAGCCTCCGCACGGTATACCGCGACATGCGGGCGCTGGAGCAGGCGGGGGTTCCGTTATACGCGGAGGAAGGCAAAGGGTACAAATTAGTGGAAGGCTACACCCTGCCGCCGGTGACCCTGAGCGAACGGGAGGCCAATGCGCTGGTGACGGCCGAACAGTTGGTAGCTCGAAACAAAGACGCTTCTTTCGTAAACGACTATAGCGCCGCGATGACCAAGATCAAGGCGGTACTACAGCACGCTACGCAGGAAAAAGCCGAACTGCTGGCGCAGCGGATCGTTTTTCGGAACAATCCGCAGCAAGTCAGCAGTAGCGATACTTTGGCAACGCTTCAACTGGCGATCATCCACCGCACGGCGGCAGAAGTAGTCTATCAAGCCTTATCCGATCAGCAGGAGACGCAGCGCGTGATAGAACCTCTGGCCTTGTACAGCACGCAGGAGAATTGGGTGCTGATTGCCTGGTGTCGGCTGCGCAATGGTTACCGCTCTTTCCGGTTGGATAATATCCGACACCTGAAGCTGCTGGCCGAGGTTTTTGCCGACCGGGACTTCAATCTGGTCAACTATTTTGAAGTCTGCCGAAAGAAGTTTCCGACCCCTGACACTGGGCTGTCACCGACCAGTGCTAGGTTTGGACTTTCTCACCTAAACCCTACTAACATGAGTCACGTAAGCATAAAACCCTTTACCGTAGTCGGCATCAGCGTGCGCACCTCCAATCAAAACGGGCAAGCCGCCCAGGACATTGCCGCGCTCTTTGAGCGATTTACGAGTGAAAATCTCATCGCCCAGATCCTGAACAAAACCGATGAAGCCATCTATTCGGTCTACACCAACTACGCGGGAGACCATACGCAGCCCTACACGGTCTTATTGGGCTGCCGGGTGTCAAACGCTGACGTGGTTCCTAGCGGAATGATAACCAAGCACTTTTCGGGCGGAACGTACCAACCCTTTGTGGCCAGGGGGAGCCTAACTCAGGGAGTAGTCTACCAAACGTGGGTTGAGATTTGGAACTCAGATCTGGACCGGGCCTACACCGCTGACTTTGAAGTGTACGGAGAGAAGGCACGCAACCCGGAAGATGCGGAAGTGGATATCTACGTAGCGGTGAAGGAGTCTTGATAATCAACCGCGTCGGGATTGATCCCGAAGCTGTCAAGCAAAAAGGTAATGATACAACAACTTCAGGATTACTATCTGACATTACCCGAGCCAACCCAAGGGTGTTTTCTGGCAGTCCGGGATTATATTCTGGCCTACGATCCGCTGATTGCCGAAGCCTGGAAGTACCGTACCCCGTTCTTCTGCTACCGCGGCAGGATCATGAGCTACCTGTGGATCAATCGCAAAACGCAGCAGCCCTACCTGGGCGTGATGGACGGCAAACTCATCGAACATCCGCAACTGCGCTCGGAAGGGCGCGCCCGGGTGAAGGTGCTCTCCCTCGATCCGGCAGGCGAACTGCCCCTGGATGTTATTGATTTTGTGCTGCAACAATCCATCGCCCTTCGGCAGCAGTAGCATATTTTAGGAGATTAGGAGCTGATTACCTACCTTTGGTAATTAGCTTAGTCAAGATGACCACTGCCTAAAAGTATTTGAATGGAAGTTAGCTTCGCCGATGACTACTTGTTAGCGCTTTATCAGGGTAATCCTACAGGAAAGCCTAAGTTTCAAGCCAGTGTAGTGAAGAAATTCAGACAAAGAATCAATACGCTAAAGACGGTTAGTAATACTGAAGAATTAAAGCAGTTCAAAAGCTTAAATTATGAAGCACTCATTGGTGATAAAAAGGGCTACCACTCAATAAGGGTTGATAGAAAATATCGTCTAATCTTAACTGTAGCCGGTAGTGAACTACAAACGGGGAAGGTTAGTGAGGAAAAAATTATTATCGAGGAGCTGAGCAACCATTATCAGTAGTTGCTAACAGACAACTATTCTCTATTTTAACTAAACATCATGTCTACGTACAAAGTCACTAACAAAGAAGGCCAGGAGGTATACAGCGCAACCCCCATACACCCTGGCGAAATATTAGCCGACGAGTTGGAAGCTAGAGACATTCGCCAGAAAGACTTTGCCAAACTTATTAATATGCGTCCACCGCATCTAAACGAACTGCTAAAGGGAAAGAGAAATTTCACTCCGAAGATTGCTTTGAGCGTGGAAGCGGTTCTCGGTATCAACGCAAGCTTTTGGGTGCGGGCGCAGGGCGAATACTTTCTTGATATAGCCCGTTTGGAGCGCTCCGAGATGGAAGCCGTTGATATGGTATAGAGAATTTTCTATACTTTGGACAGAGGGGTAAAAGACCTCGTTACTCACACGCAACTAACCTAAACGAAATGACGAATATCCATCCGGTGCTGCGCTGTCTTTTGGGGGTAATGTTATTGACCGCCTGTGGAACTCAATCCCAGAAAGTAGTTATATCCGAGTTAGACTTAGCGTTTGATGCCGATACCATTCGCATATCCCCGGAAGCGGAACGTTACATAGAAACCGCCGTCGACTTGATGCGAGAAAATGCACTGTACAAGGCATACCTCCTGACGTTGAAATGACGCCTGTTGAGGAGCCCGAACCGGATGTAGTGATGCAGCGAGCCTTAGAACTATTAGCAACCGAATAACCAACCATAACCCTCCGTGAAACTCTGGCAGAAAGAAAACACCTCCATCGACCACGCCATCGAGGCGTTCACCGTGGGGCAAGACCGCACGCTGGATCTGGAACTGGCTCCCTACGACGTGCTGGGCTCGCTGGCCCACGGGCAGATGCTAACGCAGATTGGACTACTCACCGACGACGAATTCGGGGCGCTGCGTACCGAGCTCATTCGTATGTATCAACAGATTCAACGAAGAGAGTTTGTGATCGAGGAAGGGGTGGAAGACGTGCACTCGCAGGTGGAGATGCTGCTTACCCAACGGCTGGGCGACATCGGCAAGAAGATTCACAGCGGACGCTCGCGCAACGACCAGGTGCTGCTCGACCTGCGGCTGTTCCTGCGGCACGAGTTGCAAGAAATCACCACCCTGGTTCAAACCCTCTTCGAGCGCTTGCAAACGCTGAGCGAACAGCACAAAGATGTGCTGCTGCCCGGCTACACCCACACCCAGGTGGCCATGCCCTCGTCGTTCGGACTCTGGCTGGGTGCCTACGCCGAAAGCCTGACCGACGATGCCCAACTGCTGCTGGCCGCCTACAAGGTCACCAATCAGAACCCCCTGGGCTCCGCCGCGGGCTACGGCAGTTCGTTTCCGCTCGACCGCACCCTTACTACCCAACTGCTGGGCTTCGACACGCTGAGCTACAACGTGGTCTATGCCCAGATGGGGCGGGGCAAGGTGGAGAAAACCGTGAGCTTCGCCCTGTCGTCGGTGGCGACCACGCTCGCCAAGCTGGCGGCCGATATCTGCCTGTACATGAGCCAGAACTTCGGCTTTGTGTCGTTTCCCGACCAGCTCACCACCGGCTCGTCGATCATGCCGCACAAGAAGAACCCCGACGTGTTTGAACTGGTGCGGGCGCACAGCAACAAGCTCATCGCCCTGCCCAACGAGATCAGTTTGGTGATCGGCAACCTCACCTCGGGCTACCACCGCGACCTGCAAATCCTCAAGGAGAGCCTTTTCCCGGCGCTGCACCAGACCAAGCAGTGTCTGCGCATCATGGACTACGCCCTGGGGCACCTGTGGGTGAACGAAAACATCCTGAACGACGAGCGGTACCGCTATCTGTTCGAGCGTAGAGGCGGTAAATCAGGAGGTAATGAACGGACTGCCCTTCCGCGATGCCTACCGCAAAGTGGGGCAGCAGATCGCCGAGGGCACCTTTGAGCCAATGATAGACTTTAAACACACGCACGAGGGCAGCCTGGGCAACCTGGGCACCGAGCAAATTGCCGACAAAATGCAACAAGTGGTGGACTCGTTCGATTTTGCCAAGGCCGAGCGGGCGATCCGGCAGCTAACGACCTAACCTTTGATCCGATGAAACTACTGGTAAGCTTGACGATAGCGGCGCTAATCGTCTTTCCCGCCCTCGCCCAAGAGAGCATGCTCTGCCAGGGCGCTTACTGGACGGAAGATCAGGGAAACCGGATGATGAAGCAGTTTGCTGCGGAGTGGAGCGATTCCGCTACCTGGGAAGCGCGCACCGATAGAATCAGGCAGGGCATTCTGGAGGGAATGCAGTACGACAAGATGCCTAAAATCACCGGGAATTTCAACCCCATCATCAACGGCACCCGCACGATGGACGGCTACATTGTGGAGAACATCGCCATCCGGAGTTTCCCGGGTTTCTATATCACTGGCAATCTGTACCGTCCCACCGAAGACAAAGAACAGCACGCCGCTATCTTGAGTCCGCACGGCCACCTAAAGAACAAGCGCTTCACCCACTACGTGCAGAAGCGCGGCGCGGTGCTGGCCCGCATGGGGGCCATCGTTTTCGCCTACGACATGGTGGGCTACGGCGAGTCGGACCAGGTGAACCACAAGATGCCCATTGCCCTGCTGCTGCAAACCTACAACAGCCAGCGGGTGCTGGACTATCTGCTCTCCCGGCCCGACGTGGACCCGGAGCGCATCGGGATGACGGGCGGTTCGGGCGGGGCTACCCAAACCTTTGTGCTCACCGCTATCGACGAGCGAATCAAGGCCTCCGCGCCGGTGGTGCAGGTGTCGGCCCACTTTTTTGGTGGCTGCGTCTGCGAAAGTGGCATGCCGATCCACCGGAGCCAAGCGCATCAAACCAACAACGT
This sequence comes from uncultured Cytophagales bacterium, assembly GCA_963761785.1. Taxonomy (GTDB): domain Bacteria; phylum Bacteroidota; class Bacteroidia; order Cytophagales; family Cyclobacteriaceae; genus Tunicatimonas. The sequence goes on along the minus strand of CAVXII010000004.1, from coordinate 247,511 downwards.
AGAGATCGCGGCCCTGGCGGCCCCCCGCCCGATGCTGGTCGTCTCCGACGGGGTGGATTGGACGCGCAACACGCCGCGGGTGGAGTATCCTTACTTGCAAAAAGTCTACGCGCTTTACGATGCCGAGCACCGGGTAGAGAACGTACATCTACCTACCGAAGTCCACGACTACGGTTATTCAAAAAGGACGGCGGTTTATAACTTCTTCGCGCATCACTTAGAACTGAACTACCGCAACGTTTCCTACGATGAGGGCTACCAGGAAGATTTCGTTACCATTTTGCCCGCGGAGGAGCTGAAAGTATTCGGTGAAAGTGCCACTAAACCGAAAGACTTATTACAGGGAGATGAAGCGGTGATCAACTACTTAGGTATTGATTTGCTAGAATAAGTTGGCTGATAGCTTTTGAATAAAAAGTATTTTAAGCACCTCCGTGCCGATTAGCAAAAAAGGCAGAAATGGAGTGTTTCGGGCGAAAACCAGTAGCATATCCTTCCTTTTCATGGCCGGGCGGAGTAGACCTAGTCACAAAACGTACGTCGACCTTACTTGGCAGCACCGGCCCGGTCTTGAAACTTACATCTACAGCACCATTCTTAGCGTTCCCGGTCTCGAAAAGCAGTGTTTTAAGACCGGTCGAGCAATCCCAGTGTCGTTTCATGACGCTTCGTCACTGGGATTGCTCGACCGGGTGTTGTTTCATGATGTTTTGTCACCGTTCTCGCTCGGAAGGGTGTTGATTCACAACGCTTGGGCACCGTTCTCCCCTGGAAGGGTGTTGATTCATAATGCTTTGGTACTGGTTTTTCCAATAGTATAAAAATTAATCGCATATTTTGCTTATACAATGAAATATTCTCATATTTCAGGCCAGCCTTTGGTAATTATTCTATGGAAGAGACCTGTCTGGTGCGAGCTTTACGCGAAGGGGATCAACTCGCCTTCCGAACGCTTTACGAGAAATACCACCGCCGTCTGTACGGTTTCAGCCTTCGCTTCGTGAAATCGCCTACCCTGTCCGAAGAAGCGGTACACGACGCATTCTTAAAAGTCTGGGAGCACCGGGCCACCCTGCGCACCGATAGCTCGTTCCAATCGTACCTCTTCACCATTGCCAAGAATCAACTACTGACCCTGTTGCAACGCGCGAACCAAGAAGCCCGTATCAAGCAAGAAATTGCTGATCATTTGCCCATTTCTCATTGTCAGCCCGAAGAGCAGGTTATCTACGACGACTACCTCCACTACGCGCAGCAGGCCATCGCCAGTCTTCCCCCGCAACGGCGGCTGGTATTCGAAACCTGTCGATTGCAGGGCAAAAGCTACGAAGAAGCGGCCCAACTGCTCGCTATCTCTCCGGGGACGGTCAAAGACCACATTATCAAGGCCAAAAAAGCCATTCGCCACTATTTGCGCACCCAAGCACAAATCACCATCAGCGTGCTCGCCCCCCTCGTCTGGCCCTGGCTAACGTAAGCATCCTTACCGAAACGTCAGTCCACTTCATAGCTTTTCATACTTCGGTGTTCATCATTCTCTACTCAATATTCGATATCGAAAGGTAGACTGCAAACCACTGCTCCGGAACGTTTTGCGTACTTTCTAAATTTTTTTCATTGGGAGCCTGCCTCCCGGCTTTCTCATTGGTATTACTTATAGAAAGCCGCCTTATGAACCCCAACCAACTGCTCCGTAAGTACCTCGCCGACACCTGCACTCCCGACGAACTCACGCTGGTGCTGCGCTACGTGGCCACTCCGGAAGGAGAACAAGCTCTAAAAGAACTACTCTCGGAAGAAGCGCATCGGGAGCACCGTTTTTCTCCGATCGACGCCTCTGTTTCCGAACGGATCTACCGCCGCCTGCAAACCCACCTTCCCGGCCGTTCCTACCGGCCCGGTTGGAAAGTGGCCGCTTCGGTGGCCCTGCTGCTGCTGTCGGTCAGCCTGTGGTACGCGTGGCTGGAGCAACCGGTCGTCTACACCACCCACTACGGTGAAACCAAAACCGTGCTGCTGCCGGATAGCTCCACCGTGGTGCTCAACGGAAATTCTACCCTTACCCTGGCCGCCGACTGGACGAGCGACCGGGAGGTGTGGCTGGAGGGCGAGGCTTTCTTCCACGTGACGAAGCGGAACGTGCCGCAGCACGACCGCTCACTCACTTCTTCTGGCGAATACCGCAAGTTTACGGTCCACGCCAACGCGCTCAATGTGGAAGTGCTAGGCACCGAATTCAACGTTAGCCAGCGGTCCGAACAGACCTCGGTCGTGCTCAAATCCGGTAAAGTGCGCCTTCATCGGCCAAATTACCCCGATACGCTGACCATGCGACCCGGAGAGCGCGTCACCCTACGGGAGCAGGATCAGACGCTGGAAAAGCAGGTGGTGAACCCGGAAACCTACCTGGCCTGGACTGAGCAACGGCTCGACTTCGAGGGGACCACCCTGGCAGAGATTGCCCGCATTATTGAAGAAACGTACGGCTACTCGGTGATCATTCGGGACCAATCGCTGCGCAGCAAACGCTTCCAGGGAAGCATTGCCGCCGAAGACCTCACCATTTTGCTAGATGGGCTGTCCGAAGCCTTTGACCTTCGCATCACCCAACAGAGAAAGCAGATTATTATAGACTAAAAGATTCTCTTAACTAAATTAAATTTTCTATGCAACGTATTCTACACCGCTACCCCCTTTCGTTTGTGGTGGGCTGCTTACTGGCTGGCATGGTTGGCCTGGCACCGCCCCTTCGCGCCCAACAGGTCGCGCTGGCTACTGTGACCGAACCACTGAGGCAGGACGTTAAAAATCAAACCTCACTGGGTGAGGCCCTGCAAAAGCTGGAAACTCAGTATACCGTTCGTTTTCTCTACGACCTGGATTTGGTTGACCGCCATCGGGTGCCGGAGAGCGCGATGAAGGGCAATAATCTGGAAGAAACGCTACAAGCGTTGCTGGCTCCTCTTTCCCTACAGTATAAGAAGATCCGCCCGGACTATTATGTGATCAAGTCTCAGAACCAAGCGGTCCCTAAAGTACCGGTCAATGCGCCAAAAAGGCTGAACCAACTGCTTCCGTCAACTCTCTTGCTTTCTAAGCAGTGGGCCAGCAAAATAACTCAGCGTGCCTTAGATAAAACCATCACCGGCCAGGTCACCGATATATCCACTGACGAAACCCTGCCGGGCGTGAACGTGCTGGTAAAGGGCACCACGGTGGGTACGGTCACCGACATTGACGGTAACTACCGCCTTACTGCTCCCGACGATGCCGAGACGCTGGTATTTTCTTCGGTGGGTTACACCAGCGAGGAAGTGGCCATTGGCAACCAGACGGTGATCAGCCTGGCTATGGCCCCTGACATCCAATCGCTAAGCGAAGTGGTGGTGGTAGGCTACGGTACGCAGAAGAAAAGCGACATCACGGGCGCTATTTCTTCGGTAAAAGCCGAGGACGTGAATCGCGCCGTCACCACGTCGGTAGAAGAACTGCTGCAGGGACAGGCGGCCGGAGTTACCGTGAGTCAGTCGTCTAACGCTCCCGGCGGCGGCATTAGCGTTCGCGTGCGTGGCACGGGCTCTATCAACGGGAGCAGCGAACCCTTATACGTGGTAGACGGTATTCCGATTGCCAATGACGACCAGGAGCGTTTAACCACCCGCAATACCCGATTCGCGGGCAGCAACCCTTCGGTAAGTCCGCTAAGTCAGATCAACCCGCAGGATATTGAGTCGATTGAGGTGCTGAAAGATGCCTCGGCTGCTGCTATCTACGGAGCGCGGGGAGCCAATGGCGTAGTGCTGATCACCACCAAGCGAGGAAAATCGGGGGGCGGCACCCTGGAGCTGTCTACCTCCTACGGCGTACAAGAAGCCACGCGACTGCCGGAGCTGCTCAACGCGGCGCAGTTTGTGGCGCTCAACGATGAGGCAAGAATCAACGCCGGAGAAGACGCGGTATTCAACGGACAAGTGCCGCCCTACGATACCGATTGGGTGGGCGAGATGTACCGGGTGGCCACCGTACAGAACCACAATCTATCAGCCCGGGGCGGCAATGATAAAACTACCTACGCACTTTCGCTGGGGTACTTTGATCAGGAAGGCGTGCTGCTAGGAACGGATTTGCAGCGTTATTCGGGACGGCTAAACCTGGAGCAGCAGGCCACCGATTGGTTTCGCGTGGGCATCAATGCCACCCTGTCGCGTACTAATCAGAACAATACCGGTAATAACTTTATCGGAAGCACCTACGAAATGCTACCCATCGGTCCGGTCCGGATCAACGATGAGTGGTTTGAGAACACCGATATGATCGAGGAAGAGTACGACTACGACCTGCAAAACGCTAATATCGATGCCCAGCCCAATCCCGTTTTTTTTGCCGATCAAGTGGAGAATTACGCGATCACCGACCGGGTGCTGGGTTCGGTATTTGCCGAGGTAGCGCTTACTGACAACCTGCGGTTTCGCACCACGGTAGGGGCCGATATCATCAACGGGCGCTCCAATTTCTTTATTCCCAACACGGCCATCTCTACCAACCGGGCGCTAAACGAGTTTTCTAACGCGTCGCACCTGTCGGTTCAGAATCAGCTGAATTTCCAGCAGAGCTTCAACCAGCACAATATCAACGTCACCCTGGTGCAGTCGTCCGAAAACTTCCGCTACGAGCGGCTGCAAACCCTGGCCGAACAAGTGAGCGACGTCACCGGTAAATTTAACTACGACGGTGATACCCGCATCGATAACGATAAGTATCCGAGTGCCTTCCAGTGGCGATTGGCCTCTTTTCTGGGGCGAGTCAACTACGAGTTCAGCAATCGCTACCTAATCACTGCCTCGGCCCGCTACGACGGCTCTTCGCGCTTCGGCCCCGGCAACCGCTGGGGATTCTTCCCTTCGGCCTCCGTGGGCTGGATCATCAGCAACGAAGCCTTCTTCGGCGAGTCGCCGACCGTAAGCTTTCTGAAGTTGCGGGCCGGTTGGGGAGTCACCGGCAACCAGAACACCAACAACAATAACTTCGCCTATCTGTCACGTATTCGGGGAACGCGGGCGGTGCTCGACGATGCGTTGTTTCCGGGTATTGAGCCCGCCAATATCTCTAACCTTGACTTAGGTTGGGAAAGCTCTCGAACAGATCAACCTGGGAGTGGATGCCGGGCTGTTTAGCGATCGCATCACCCTGTCGGCCAACGTATACGATAAGCTCACTTCCGAACTGCTGCTGGACACGCCGATTCCGCAGAGTAGCGGCCAAAGCAACATCCTGATTAATATCGGTGAGGTGCAGAACCGAGGGTGGGAAGTGGAACTGGCAGGCTACGTGGTAGATGCGGCCTTCAAGTGGCGCGCTGCCGTCAACTACTCCCGCAATAACAATGAGGTGGTGGCTCTCGATGGAGTAGCCGACGAGATTATCAATACCAACGATGGTAACAACGGAACCTCTATCCTTCGTCCCGGACTCTCGCTGGGTTCAATTTATGGCTACCAGACCAACGGCTTGTGGCAAGAAGGCGAAGATGTGGTGACCGGCGGCATGGAAGGGGCCGCACCCGGTGACCGGCGCTTTGTCAACCAGGATACGGCCCAGGCGGTGAACGAGCTAGATCGGGTTGTGCTAGGATCATCACTGCCGATATCCTCCTACGGATTCAACAATACTTTTTCTTACAAAGGACTGTCGCTCAACGTGTTTATCCAGGGACTCGGGGGCATGCAAAAGTATAACCGCTTGTTGGCAGCTATTGAAAACACCAGCGGAGGTGAAAACGCATCGGTGCGCGTACTGGATCGCTGGACGCCCCAGAATACGAACACCGAAGTGCAGCGGGCTACGCAAGGAAATAGGGTAGGAGCCCCTCCCGGGTCTGGTGTCAACGACTACTACGTGGAAGACGCTTCTTTTGTGCGGCTGAAAAACGTAACGCTGGCTTATTCGCTGCCGGCGGCGGCTATGTCCCGAATTGGGCTGCAAGCAATACGCATATCGGTGTCTGGTCAAAACCTGGTAACGCTCACTGACTTCAGCATCGGCGATCCGGAAGCAGGTTCCCTAGAAAATGCCTATCCTTTGGTTCGCAGTGCAACCGTAGGCCTTAACGTAACCTTTTAACGCATACAACCCACTAATCATGAGATACTATAACAAAAAAGCAATCGCTGCCTTGGCGCTGATCCTTACGCTAGGAGCCGCTTCGTGCGATGAGTACTTAAATATTGAGCCACTGGACGAAGTTACGGTGGATCAGGTCTATAATTCCGGAGGTGATTTGACCCAGGCGGTGGCCGGAGTCTACTCGATCTTGTCTAATGATTGGATGTTCCGACGTGGCCGACTGATGTTTCCCCTGGAGCTTCGGGCGGATGCCATGATGCTGGGCACAACCCGCCGCAGCGGGGTTCGTTTGGAAATAGCTACCTACACCTACACGGCTGATAACGGATTTGTCCAAAACTACTGGGAGCAGCACTACCGAGGCATCAACAACGCCAATGTGCTGATCGAAAAGGCACCCGAAGCCAGCGACGCTTCGGCGGCAATTAAGTCACGCACCATTGCTGAGGCACACTTTCTGCGGGCTTTCTACTACTTTAGCCTGGTGCGCCTGTGGGGCGAAGTTCCCCTGGTTACCTTTTCTCCCGCAACGTATGAGGAGGCCCTGGATCTGAAGCCCGGAACGGTGGAGCAGATCTACGTGCAAATTATTGAAGACGCGAAGTACGCCAACGGAGAGGTTGATCCGGCCATCATCTTACCGGTGCAAGACGACAACCAGGGCCGCGTGGGGCTCACGGCGGCGCAAACGCTGCTGGCCGACGTTTACTTAACCCTGGGTAACTATTCCGAATCAGCGAGGTACGCCCAGCAGGTGATCAACAGCGGGCAGCACGCCCTGTGGGATGACTATGCCGACGCGTTCTCCATCGACCTGCAGTATGAATCGAACGCAGCTCCCGGCGCCGAAAGCATCTTTGAGGTGAAGTTTGCCCCTGACGTGGATCCGGGCAGCCGCTTTGCCGACTATGCCTGGCCCCGTTCTCTTATCCTTCCTTATTCGGCAGCTTCTAACCGCGTTGGTTCCGGATTCTTTGAAGTGCACGAGAGCGTATACGACGCTTTAGACACCACCGACGCTCGGGTATCGTACATGTTTCCAAAAACCTACGTGCTGGGCAGTGGAGCCGAGTCTGTTCTTAATCCCGCTGCCGACACCATTGCCGGTGGGGCCTACGAGGGACAACTCTTCAACCAAGAGCCCCCCTACTTTTGCATTAAATATCCAACCGACAACGACCGACAACGGTTTGGGTGGTCGAAAAACCCCTGGCCCATATATCGCTACGCCGACGTGTTACTGATGTACGCCGAGGCGGTGAACGAGCAGGGAGTAGCGGGTCAAGATGTGCTGGACCAAACAGTTAATCTGCTACGGGAGCGGGCCAACCTTGCCCCCTTGACCGGTGGCGGACAGGACGAAGTTCGTGAAGCGATCAAGGAAGAGCGTTTCGTGGAGTTCTTCTTCGAAGGCAAGCGCTTCCACGATCTGGTGCGCTGGGGCGAACTGTCCCAGGAAGTGAATCAGCGCAACTTTGATTACGAAGTTACCACCGCCATCACCGAGGCCGACCGGTTCCTGCCCATTCCTCAGCGGGCCATTGACACCAACCCTAACATAGACGAATAAGGAGGTTTAGTGAACGATCGCGCTCCTACATATCAAGACGCTCAGCGTAATAAAACCCGCTCACTACGGTCACTTTTAAGGCCGTAGCTGGGTGGGATTGTGCTCTCATCCGAACAAAACAAGTGCTAACTTTTGTCCACGGCGCTTTTTTTAACCGCCTTTCCGCTTAGGAAGCTATGATTGTAAAATTCTGAGACAGAGCGTCTCGGCCTATCTACTCATATTCAATCCACCACATTATTATGAAAATTTTAAAACAAAAATTAAAAGTAGTGACTTTTTTAATGACATTTTCTGTTACCCTGCTTTTTGCTTTAACATTTTCTTTTCAGGGGACTGCTCAGGATAATGTAGTTTTCCCAGCCGGGGCCAATATCACCGATGTTACGCAACCTCCCTACAATGCCGATCCAACCGGATCAATTGATGCCACCGGTGCCCTGCAAGAAGCACTCAACACCGGGGGGAACATCATCTATCTCCCCAACGGAACCTATTTGGTATCCAGCACACTCCGCTGGCCGGGCAAAGCCACGCGAAAAATGTTCTGGGGGCAAAGTACGGCCGGAGTGGTGATCAAGCTACAAGATAACGCCGATGGGTACGCGGACGCGGGCAGCACCCAGGCGGTGATCTATACCGGAAAAAGACCGGCGCAGCGTTTTCAGAACTATATCAGAAACCTGACGGTCAACACCGGAAGCGGCAACCCGGGAGCCACCGGCATACAGTTTATGGCCAACAACGTGGGAGCTATGTACGACGTGCTCATTAAGTCGGACGACGGGCAGGGGCTGTACGGACTGGACCTGGGTTACAGTGATGAGCAGGGACCCTGTCTGATTAAGAACGTGGAAGTACATGGGTTCGACGTAGGTATCCGAACCAAGAACGGAGTAAACAGCGTGACCATGGAAGACGTTACGCTAACCAATCAAAACAACGTAGGGCTAAGCAACAGCGGGCAGGTCATCAACATTCGCAACCTGACCAGCAACAACAGCGGACGGGCGGTGGTCAATATCGGGAGTGGTTTGCTAACCCTGATTGACTCCGAACTGAACGGTATCGGGAGTGCATCGGAGGTGGCCGCCATCTACAACAGCAACGGGCTTTTTGCCCGAAACGTGACGACCAGCGGTTACCAGAAAGCCGTTGAGAATGCCGGGGGTAATCAGAACGACTTTGACGGAGCAGTAGTAGGAGAGTTTGTGTCTCACGATGTGGTGAACCAGTTTCCTTCTCCGCTCAAGTCACTCAACCTGCCTATCAAAGAAACGCCCGAAGTGCCCTGGAGCCCGATGGCCGATTGGGTGAACGTTGCTGACTATCTTCCGGCGCAAGACACCTCGTTTGCCCGGTGCGATGGAACCATTGTAACCATCCAAAATTGGCGAAAAGCATTCCAGGATGCCATCGATGCTGGGGCTGAGAACATTTACCTTCCCCGGGGCGGAAGCATCAACGTGGTTGGTGACATTTACGTCAGGGGCAACGTGCAAAGGATCAGCGGTATGCTCCGTGAAGTGCGGGGAGCCGGATGTGAAGGCGACCGGGAATTTGGCTTTCGTTTTATTGTAGAAGCGGGTACCGCCCCGGTGGTGGTGATCGAGCTCTTCAACGCAACCTACAACAGCGGAAAGGTCGTGCACCGCTCAGGAAGGAAACTGGTGGTTCGCGATTTGCTGCTTGAAAGTTCGCTCACGGTAGAAGCCGGGGCCGGGGAAGTTTATCTTCAGGACGTTTACGTTTCGTCGCTCATCACTGCCCCCAGTGCAAAAATTTGGGCGCGTCAACTCAATACCGAGGGCAAATCGTCGCCCCGCCTACTCAATAACGCCGCTACGCTGTGGGTGCTGGGGCTCAAGACCGAAAATGATAAAACCGTTCTTTTAAATACCAACGGGGGCGAAACGGAAATTCTGGGCGGATTCATCTACGCCAACAAGAACCGTGATCCCGACAAGATCATTTTTGATAACGACGAATCGTCTTTCTCGGCCACCTTCGGGGAATTTGTCACCCGCGATCAACCCTTTAACCCCATCAAAGAAACCCGCGATGGCATCACCAAGACGATCACCGCCGAAGAGGCACCTTACAATCGCGGAGGAGGGTCAATGTTTCCCCTGTACACCGGCTATTCCAGTGGTGCCACCAGTGCACCCGCGGCACCGTCAGCCCTCACCGCGCAGTCAGAGGGGCCAAATAAGATTAGTCTGACGTGGACCGATAACGCCAACAACGAAGATGGCTTCTACCTGGAACGCAAGGTGGGGGCAACGGGCACGTTTGCCCAGATAGCCGCCGTGGCTCCCGATAAAACTGCTTCCAAAAACGCTAATCTGTTCGATTCAGTCACTTATACCTACCGGCTGCGGGCCTTCAATGGTGCCGGAAACTCAGACTACTCTAACGAAGTGACCGTCACAACCGAAAAAGATACGACCTCCTCCGGAGGAAATGCCTACCAGGCCGAGGATTACACCTCCAAGAAGAATGGTGCTGTGCTCAGCAGTACCGAAGGGTTTACCGGCACCGGTTTTTTTCAGCTAAAGTATCAAAACCATTGGTTCCAGTGAGATAATGTGACCGTGCCGGAAAACGACGTGTATACGCTAACGTTCCGCTACGCCAACGGAAACAGCACCACCAAAGCGTGTGATATCGTGGTGAATGGCCAGACCGTGAAACGGCTGAGTTTCCCTTCTACGGTGGAAGCGACCAACTGGAGCACCGTTACGCACGACGTGGCGCTCGAAGGAGGTGCTAATACAATTCGAGTACGGTACGAATCCACCGATAACCAGTCGATAGAAATCGACCGAATGAACCTTAGACTAAGCATACTGCCGACCGTGCCCGGTGGTTTGCAAGCAGAAGTGCTGGCCGCCGACCAGGTGAATCTTACCTGGATTGATAATTCGGATGACGAAACGGGCTTTGTCATTGAGCGGAAAACCGGGAACGGATTCAATGCTTTCGTGGAGATAGCTACCGTGGGTGCAGGGGTGACCAACTACTCGGATGCTCAGGCCGCTTCTTCAGAAATATACTACTACCGGGTGAAAGCGTACAACAGTTTTGGTGATTCTGATTATACCCAACCTACGCTGGCTATTACCGGGGATGAGTACCAAGCTGAAGCCTACACCAAGCGATCAGGAGCAGCCGTATTGTCAAGCCCCGCGGGCTACACCGGTACGGGTTACGTTCAGTTTAAGTACAACTACCACAATTTTGAGTGGAACAATGTGAACCTCGCCAACCAGGCTACCTACACCCTGCGGTTTCGTTACTTCAACAACGGCTCTGCTACCAGAAAGTGCGATATTCTTCTGGATGGTCAGGTAGTGCAGCAACTGGATTTTCCTCCGGCCGGAGCAGTATGGCGGGCAAAGTCGCTCGATGTGCTACTGAACGCCGGGAACAACCGCATCACCGTCCGGTACCGATCGCCCAACGGAACGCTGTTGTGCATCGACAAAATGGATGTCACTCCCGGCATCCCCCCGGCGGCTCCGAACAATCTGGACGCTACCTTCACCGACACCCAGGTAAGCCTGGACTGGGAAGACAATGCCGACAATGAGGTGGCATTTGTGATCGAGCGCAAAACCAGTCCGAACGACTTGTTTGTAGCCTACGATACCGTTGCCGCAAATTCGGTGACCTACCAAGACAACGGTCTTACGCCCTCGTCACGGTACTTCTACCGGGCGCGCGCCTACAATGGTTTCGGAGGCTCTGCCTATACCAACACGGTGTCGTTGATCACCAAAAGCGATGGCGTGAATTATCAGGCTGAAACCTATACCAGCAAAAACCAAGGAGCTATCACGAGTAAGAAAGACGGATACACCGGGTTCGCCTACTTCCAGTTTAAATACTCCGGGCACTGGTTTGAGTGGGACAATGTGGAAGCCGCCAGCACGGGTACTTACACCCTTTCGTTCCGGTACCTAAACGAAGACCCGGAGGCGAAAATGGCTGACATCATTTATAACGACGGGGCTGATACGGTGTCGCTGTCTTTTCCTACCACGGGCGATTCAGTAAATTGGAGCACCGTGTCGGTAGACGTACCTCTGGAAGCAGGCGAGAACACCCTGCGCGTGGTGTATACCACTGCTACGAACGATGTGCTGGAAATTGACAAGATGGTTATTGAGGGACTAGCTGGTAGCAACGCCCGCGTAGCCTCTGGCAAACTAAAAGCTCCAGTTAGTACGGAAGAGGACGTGATTTTGACGCTGTACCCTAATCCGGCCACCAAAAACGTTAGACTGAGCATGAGCGGATTAGCTGAGCAAACCGTGCGTATTGATGTGCACAACAATTTGGGGCAGGTGGTCTTTACGACCCACAAAGTCCTAGAGAGTTCGGTTAGCCAAATTACCCTGCCGCTGGGAAACATCCGGGCGGGAAGCTACCTGGTTGGAATACGCACCCACAGCCAGCAAAAGTTTCACCGATTGATTATCCGAAGATAGTATTTAGTGATACTTTCATTCTCCGAGTATTCATAAAGGATGCCCGGAGAGCCTTGGTTTAATAAACCATAACTCGGAAAGCTCTATTTTGCCTACCAAAACGTTTGTTCAGAGGAAGCGCGACGGACGTATTGCACAAAACATATAATCACACTATGAATCGAAGAAACTGGATTAGAAACACGGGTACCGCCGGAGTAGGACTAGCCTTGGCCCCCCGTTTGGCATCAGCCCACTATCAGGCCGCCAATCAATCAATTAAGATTCGCCCCCGCTGGCAAGAAGCGGGGAGCCCATTGAAGCATACCTGGGCCGGACTGGGCAACGTGGATCAACTGCGGTGGATCATGCGCGGCGACATGCAGGAGCAACTGGAGATGTGCCACGATGAAATCGGCCTGCAACACGTGCGGGCGGTTGGCGTCTTCGACGACGATCTGTACGCGCTGTCCCGCGATCCGGCTAACTACCTCAACGCCGAAAAACGGGAGAAAACGCGGGCCAATTGGCGTAGCCCCCTTTATATCTACGATGCGTTGGTGGCCCGGGGAATGAAACCCGTGGTCACCCCTTGCTTTACGCCTACCGAAATGGCCTCCGGCACGGAAACGGTGTTTCAAACCCGCAACAACGTGACGCCCCCCAAAGACTGGAAAGCCTGGGAACGGTTCATTAAAGACTTTATCGGCACCCTGGTAGACCGCTACGGCGTGGAGACGCTCAAGACCTGGTATTTTGAAGTCTGGAACGAGCCTAATCTTGAGGGGTTCTGGACCGGGGGGATGGAGGGCTACTGGCGATTGTACCGTATTCTGTACGACACCATCAAAACCATAGACCCCGCCCTGCGCATCGGTGGCCCATCTACCGCCCGGGGCGAGTGGATCGACGAGATGCTGACCTTTGGCGAGAAAAACGACTGCGTACCCGACTATATCATTGGCCACTGTTACAACAACGACAGTGCTTCGGCCCCCTTGTCCCCCTTTGAGGGTCCACAAAAAGACAAAGAAAACAAATCGCCCAACTTCACTACCGGAGTGGTGCGCGGCATCCGCCGGGTTATGAATGAGCACAACTACTCGGGAGAGTTTCATATGAACGAGTGGGGACTGTCGTGGTATCCCTTTAATCCCGTTCGAGAAACCGCCAACGAAGCCGCTTTTATTGCCAAAACCATGAACGAAGTATCTCAGGAAGCCGATTACTTCGCCTACTGGTGCCTAAGCGACATCTACAACCAGGTAGGCTATGGTCGGGAGGTCCTGCATGGCAACTACGGAATGCTCACCATGGACGGCCTGCGTAAGCCCAACTACTTCGCCCACCAACTGCTCAACCGCCTGGGTAACCAACAAATAACGGTGGAAGGCACCGGACTGGGTGACAGCACCAATGCCCTGGTTTCGCGATCAGAATTAGGCGTGCAGGCGATGGTTTATGCTTTTGATATCAACTACCAAGCGGGCGACACTCCCGGCACTTGCTCAGTGACCCTCGATTTGCCCAACAATCTAAACCCGTCTACCGCTAAGATTTACCGGTTGGACGATGAGCATAATAACGTTATGCAGGCTTGGCAGCAGATGGGTAGCCCGGCAATTCCTACTCCCGCCGAGGTGGAAAAGCTCAAGTCGGGTAACACGCTGCGGAGTGACAAGGCGGCCAGCCTACTACGCCAGACTGACCAAGGCTATCAGGCGACGTTCTCCATGCCAAGCCCGGCAGTGGCTTTTCTGGAGGTAGACACGGCCTAGTGAGACGACGGTTTTCAATCTGTGAAAGTAGTAAGGCATGTTCTTAGTAATAGGTTTCTGACGTAAACCGGTACTTAACCGTACAAAATACACTAAATTTTGTTCGGGCCAAACTATTGCGTATAATCGCAGAGCACATTAAACGTAACCAATCTAACACTATTTATGGCGTCTCCCTGCGTACTAGGCATCGACTACGGCACCGATTCAGTGCGCACCGTGGTCACCGACACCGCCGATGGTGCCATCCTCAGCACCGCGGTCTTCCGCTACCCGCGCTGGCAGCAGGGGGCTTTCTGCGACCCCGGCCGCAATCAGTTTCGCCAGCACCCGCAGGACTACGTGGACGGGCTGCAACAAAGCGTTCGGGAGGCCTTGGCCCAAGCCCCGGTCGGAACAGCCGAACGCGTAACCGGTATCGCCGTCGACACCACCGGCTCCACGCCCTGCGCCCTGGACCGCACCGGCACGCCCTTAGCCTTGCTGCCTGACTTCGCCGAGAACCCCAACGCCATGTTCGTGCTCTGGAAAGACCATACCGCCGTCGGCGAAGCTCAGGACATCAACGACCTGGCGCGGCGGTGGGCCACCGACTACACCCGGTACGAAGGAGGGGTGTACTCCTCGGAGTGGTTCTGGGCCAAAATCCTGCACGTGCTACGCGCCGACGCCGCGGTGCGCGAAGCAGCCTACTCCTGGGCTGAGCACTGCGACTGGATTCCCTACCTGCTCACCGGCGGCACCGACGTGCACCGGATGAAACGCAGCCGCTGCGCCGCCGGACACAAAGCCATGTGGCACCCCCGTTGGAATGGCCTGCCCGACGAAGAATTCCTTACTGCCCTCGACCCGCTGCTGGGCGGACTGCGGGCCCGCCTGTTCGAAGAAACCCACACCTCCGACCAAGTCGCCGGAGCCTTATCCGGTGAGTGGGCCCAGCGTTTGGGTTTGTCGCCCGAGGTGGTCGTGAGCGTAGGCGCTTTCGATGCGCACATGGGCGCGGTGGGCGGGCAGATTGAACCCTACTACCTTAGCAAGGTGATGGGCACCTCCACCTGCGATATTTTGGTAGTACCAAAAGACGAAATGAACGACCAACTCGTATCCGGCATCTGCGGGCAGGTAGACGGTTCGGTGATTCCGGGTATGGAAGGGTTAGAGGCCGGACAGTCGGCCTTCGGTGATGTATATGCCTGGTTCAAGCAGGTGCTGGCTTGGCCGCTGGAGCACATCGTAACGCAATCGTCGCTGCTGGATGTATCCACCAAGCAACAATTGCTGGACGAAACGCTGGACGAGATCATTCCAGCGCTGAGCGAAGCGGCGGCCCAGATATCACCCGAGCAATCCAGCGCCCTGGCCATCGACTGGATGAACGGTCGGCGCACTCCCGATGCCAACCAGCGGCTCACCGGGGCCCTGTTCAACCTGAGCCTGGGCAGCGATGCGCCGGTGCTCTTCCGGGCGCTGGTGGAGGCCACCTGCTTCGGGGCTAAACGGATTGTAGACCGCTTCCGCCGCGAAGGGGTACCCGTAAAGGGCCTCATCGGACTGGGCGGCGTGGCCAAGAAGTCGCCCTTCATCATGCAGACAATGGCCGACGTGATGAATATGCCCATCCGCATCGCCCGGGCTGAACAAACCTGCGCGTTAGGCGCTTCGATGTTCGCCGCTACTGCCGCCGGGCACTTCGCCACCGTTAGCGAAGCGATGGCCACCATGGGCGCCGGGTTCGACGCTGCGTATCAGCCCAACCCCGACCGGGTGGCCCACTATCAGGCCCGCTACGAACAATACCAACGCTTCGGCGATTTTATTGAAAAGGATCTGAACGGATAGGATAATGGCTCGATGGTTCAATTGCTCAATGGCTAACCACAGCGACGCCCAACAATAGAGCCATCGAGCAATCGAATAAGATAACCATGATTGATAATTTTAAAGACATAAAAGAACAGGCCTACGAAGCCAACCGGCAACTGCCCCAACTGGGCTTGGTGTTGTTCACCTTCGGCAACGTGAGCGCCGCCGACCGCAACCGCGGGGTGTTCGCCATCAAACCCAGCGGGGTGCCCTACGCTAAACTTACTCCCGACAAGATGGTGGTGGTGGACTTCGACAACAACGTTGTGGAAGGAGAAATGCGCCCTTCGTCGGATACCAAAACGCACGCGGTGCTGTACCGGCAGTGGGCAGGCATCGGCGGCATCGCCCACACGCACTCCACCTACGCCACCGCCTGGGCACAGGCGCAGCAGGATATACCTATCTTCGGCACCACCCACGCCGACCACCTCACGGTGGACGTGCCCTGCGCCCCGGTGATGAGCGACGAGATGATCCGGGGAGACTACGAGTATGAAACCGGGTTTCAGATCATCAATGCGTTTAAAGATCGACACTTATCCTACGAGGAGGTAGCAATGGTGCTGGTGGCCAACCACGCGCCCTTCACTTGGGGAAGCACCGCCGAAGAAGCGGTTTACAACAGCGCAGTACTAGAGGAGGTGGCTCGGATGGCGTTGCTCACCCGACAAATTCACCCGACCGCGCCGCGCCTCAAAGAATCCCTCATTAAAAAACACTACGAACGAAAACACGGTGAAGACGCCTACTACGGACAATAAAAAAAATAGGAGAACGGGGGACGGAGAAGGGAAAGAGGTACATATCTTTTCCTTCCTCCGTTTTCCCTCGTCCCTTCTCCTTTTCAAAACGGAAACATGATCAATCTAAAAAAATACGAAGTTTGGTTTGTCACGGGTAGTCAGCACCTCTACGGCGAAGAAACCCTGCGGCAGGTGGCCGAGCACTCCCAGCAGATCGCCCAGGCGCTAGATGCCTCGGCAGCCATTCCGGTGCGTGTCGTGTATCGCCCCGTGCTCACCACTCCCGATGCCATCTATCAATTGTGTCTGGAGGCTAACGCCGCTCCCGACTGCATCGGGCTGGTGGCCTGGATGCATACCTTCTCCCCGGCCAAGATGTGGATTAGGGGCTTAAGCGTGCTGCACCAGCCGCTGCTGCACCTGCACACGCAGTTTAACCGCGACATCCCGTGGAGCAGCATCAACATGGACTTTATGAACCTGAACCAGTCGGCCCACGGCGGGCGGGAGTTTGGGTTTATGCTGAGCCGGATGCGCATCGAGCGCAAGGTGGTGGTGGGCTACTGGCAGGACGAGGAAGTGCAGCAGCGCCTGGCCGTCTGGCTACGCGCCGCGGCGGCTTGGCACGATGCGCAGGGCGCCAAGATTGCCCGCCTGGGTGACAACATGCGCGAGGTGGCCGTGACCGAAGGCGACAAAGTGGCCGCCCAAATGAAGTTTGGCTACGCCGTGAACGGCTACGGACTGGGCGACGTGGTCGCGTACGTGGATCAGGTGAGCGACGCTGACGTAGATAAACTGATCCGTGACTACGAAGGTCAGTACGAACTGGCGCAGCAACTGACAGCCGACGGCGCGAGGCGCGCTTCGCTACGGGATGCGGCCCGCCTTGAACTGGGACTGACGGCTTTTCTGGAAGAGGGAAACTTTGTTGGCTTCACCGATACCTTTGAAAACCTGCACGGCTTGAAGCAACTGCCCGGTCTGGCGGTGCAGCGTCTCATGGAGGCGGGCTACGGCTTCGGGGCCGAAGGCGACTGGAAGACCGCCGCCCTGCTACGGGCCGCCAAGGTGATGGGGCACGGCCTGGCCGGGGGCAACTCCTTCATGGAAGACTATACCTATCACTTCCGGCCTGACAACCAAAGTGTGCTGGGGGCGCACATGCTGGAGATTTGTCCATCGATTGCGCAGGGCACCCCATCGTGCCGGGTGCACCCGCTCGGCATTGGGGGCAAAGAAGACCCGGTGCGGCTGGTGTTCGACGTGGCGTCCGGTCCGGCGCTAAACGCTTCAGTCATTGATCTGGGCGACCGTTTTCGTTTGCTCGCCAATGCCGTAGAAGCCATCTCGCCCGAAGCTAATTTGCCTCACTTGCCGGTGGCCCGGGTGTTGTGGAAACCCCTGCCCGACCTCAAGACCGCCGCGGCCGCCTGGATTCACGCGGGCGGAGCGCACCACACGGTGTATAGCCAGGGTTTGACTCCAGAGCACTGGGAGGATTTCTCTACAATTGCGGGGGTTGAGTGCGTGGTGATTGACCAGGATACTCGGCTGTCGGCTTTTAGGAAAGACCTACGGCACAACGAGGCGTATTACCGGTTGTGAGTTGGGATTGGGATGGCATAACGGTTGGCTATGAGTAGATACGTGGGTTGAAACTTAACTCCTCAAGTAAACGCCAAGCTGAAAATCCTCGAGTATTGTCAGAAGTAGGCGAGAGATCATCGTAGTGCGTATTATCCCGCGAATCGTTTGATGCTTGCGACAAAATCCCGAGGATTATCCTCTTGAACATAAGTTTTAGATTTTTCTATTTCCACAAAAGTTGAATTTGAAAATATTGAATTCAATCTTTTGCATAATTCAATCGGAAACAATTACAAGTCGTCCACACCCCATAAAATTAGTACTGGTTTAATGAATGCAGTAAGTTCTTTGGTAGCATTTTTGGTGTACTTTGGATGCCACTCTATCGCCAATTTTTTGAATTCGTTTCTGATTAGTAAAGGTCATTCTGATTTTTTTATTAAGACTGACACTGGCGCAAGACTTTTAGTCCTGTGCCTAGTTATAAGTGGGTTTCCAACCCAACGGGGCGGACAGAGCGGCCCACGCTGGGTCCGTGGGTGCAGTCCGCACAGATTCGGAGAATCTGCGCCAGGATGCTGTACTAAAATTATCAGAATAACCTTTAGTTTATTTTCAACAAAATGTTTTACATAAAAATTAAGTAACTACTCAGGTAGCTGGGCTAGCCATGATTTGAGCTAGATAGGTGAATACATCAAGGTCTCGTTTTTTGAGGGTATCAATAACCGAGCGTAGGATGCAGAAAGTGCTTTGCCCGGATTTGAACTGCCCGGAGACCTTCTGTTTAACCTTTACATTGCGAATGGCTCTCTCTGAGCCATTGTTGTCTGGGGGTACTTCCAAATCGTACAAGAAAACCAGCAAGCAGTCCCGATACTTAACCATAGACTTTTGGAAAGTGTGGGTTTTTTCAAACCGTCTGCCATCAATAGGGCGGAGTAGTAACCGATTGAGCCGATTTTCCAACTCGTAGACCTCCTGCTGACCCTTACGCCAAGCTTTTTCTTGTCTATGTGCTGTTTCGTTGAGCTTCAGAGCATCATGCAGCAGAGTTCTACAATGCGTGGACCAGGGGCTTTTTTCGCTTTCTTCCAGGAAAATCAAGTCTCGTTGCAGGTGAGCCAAACAGAGTTGCTTGGCGTTGGAAGTAATCTTGAGCTGCGCCGCCCAGCGATCGGAGCCTATGGTAGCCTTAGGCAATCCATCGGGAAAGGTTTCTTCAATAACTTGGCTGCCTCGGCAAGCAGAAGCTTTCAAGAAAGTGTTCTTCACATTCTGCCAGGTCCATATCCACCAATTCTTGCCATTCACACGCGCACCGGTTTCATCGCTGCCTACGTAGCTGGCCTTTTGTATTTGTGCTTGAATAGTTTCGTAGATGGGACTGGCTTTAAGAGCAGCCCTTTCTAACATATTATACAAACTGCCCTGACTCAACGCTAAGCCAAATACGTCCCGAAAAAGCAAAGCCAGTCGTTGATAAGGCACATACTGATACACACTTAAGTAAGCCGTATAGGCTTCTAGGCGAGGACCGTATTGGATAGGGGCATTCACCCCCGCCGGATAGCTTGCTTTCTGAAAGTTATCACAGCATGCACACTGACACCCATACTGACGATATTCAGTATAAACCGGCTGCACTGGCGGAATGTCTACTACTTGGCGGCGGGAGACTACTTGCTGCGCTTCGGGCAAAGCATTGCCACATTCCTGACAGTAACTACTTCTTAACTCCTCTATCTCATCGGCTACGGCTACCATCTTGAGCGTGTGCCCCTGATGTCCGGCTTGCCCCCCAGACTTGCGCCCGCTTTTCTGACGAAGGCTTCTACTCATTTTGTTAGCCTTATGCTGACTCGGTGGCTGGTGACTATTGTGGCTGTCTTTCTTGACTGCTTTGCCCTCCAGTCGTTGTAACAATAGCATTACTTTCTCCTCCAGACTAGCTACCCGCTGGCGCAATGAGGCATTCTCCGCCCTCAGTATCGCTATCTCGTTAGATTCATCCACAATCAACAATAATAACTTTTTCTTAACTTACCAAAAAATGCTACCCTACCTGAGTAGTTACAAAATTAAACAGTTCCTCCTTTCTCAGGGAATGGCTCAAAAGTCCAAACGTCATATCCCATTTTACCGATGGCTCAAGGCTAAAAATCTTGGCGAGAAGCCACAAGTAACCCTATACTTTGACCATACTTTGTAAAGATTTGAATTTTTTAGGTGGGAAAATTTCAAATCCTTCACAATTACTTAAAATTAGATGAGATACTTCTTTGCCGTATTTTGCGGTAAAAACCTGGGCGCATGCTCTTCCAGTATCGTTGGCAACGATAATTACATCTTCTAGATCAATAGCGCTTAGAAATTCAGCTATTAAGTCGGCAATTCCATTGGGTGAAAAATCCAGCTTATTGGCTATTGGGATTTTGTGGCCACCAAAAGGCCATTCGGGCACTATACAGCGAAAATTCTTGGATAGTTCCGGGATCATTTTTCTCCAAGTTTTTCCGCTTGAGAAAGCCCCATGAATAAAAACCATTGGTTTCCCTTTACCAAAATCTTGATATTCAATTGTATTTCCTTCTATTTCAAACTTCTTCATTGGTCAATCTTGAAATTCTTGTCAAGTGCGCTATACTTGTATATCCGGATGGTTAGAAATGATAACATTGGCTAGCCCCCAGGCTGGAATGATTCCATAGCCAGATTGAGTTGGGAAAAATTTCCAATAGTTCATCTGTTCTCCTACCACACCATAAGTGATGTTATTTGAGGTGAATGAAAATTTGTCAATTTCTAAAAGAACCTCATTTGTTGATAGTTCGTCAGAATAGGTTTTTGCCACAAACTGGACCTTTTGAAGTTCGTCAACTTTCACCGTGAAGTCTAGTGCATTAATAGTTGCCATATGAACATGTTTCATTACGAATATTTGTAGAGCGCATAATTGATCATAACGTTAGGATGAACAAACCGGAAATGTACCGTAGGATACTTCCGCCTTCATTCAACTTCCTCATGAAATATTACTTTGGTTTCGTAGGCTAACTGCTCAATGTCTTCTTTATCTATCCAGTACTTGGATGTTATAATCTCGTATCCATTTTCGCCCTCTTTATTGAATAACCATATAATTTTTGCGGCATCATCGAAGGGGGATTCGCCTGAAATTTGGTCAGCATACAATCTCAGTATCAAACTTCTGTCACTTAAGCTTGCACCAATAATCTTCAGCAGAATTTCGGTGTTTATTTCAGTTCCTTGGTCTTTATGTATCTCAAGTTTGATTATTGTAGCTTCAGTGTTTGGGAAAGTGCCGTTGTATGCTTTGAACAACAATTGGTTGATGTTAAATAGATCGTAGTGTAATGCCGGATCCGGATATTCTTCGGCAATTTTATCATCAATCATTTCGTGTGATAACGAATGAATTTGTCCTTCTGTCAATTTTCCATCCAGCTTATAGGTTAGTAAAAGACGCGCTGCTTCATCAGGTTCAAAATCAGTGATAGCCATAAGAACCAAATCCTTCAATTCTTCTGGTTTTGATGTTTCAGCATCTGGAAAATCCATTATCTTCAGCAGACTGATAAAGTCTGTATTATTCCAGTAATAAGTTAATTCGTTTACAACTTCTATACTTGAAATATTTACCTGTGCTTTCATAATTAGTATTTTTATGATTTGTTGAGTGTACTTTGTAAGTCGTATGACGTTGGTACAAACAATTTTAAGGGACGCCCCAAGCGTAAATAAGCTTTCTTAAGAGGTATATCCTAACATCCCGAGTTATTTCGTGTAACCGCTCTGCGTTCGTTAAGCAAGTAAGCAAGTAAGCTTTTACCGCCTTTGAAGGACTTTGCAATAGGAGGGTGTTAAAAAAATTTCAATCGCAGTTGCGTGCAAGCATAAAATATGATTCTGCTACGTGACTTTCTACCTTGTTCATTTTTGTCTGGGAGACCCCGTCTTGACCGGGCCACGGCGGCACGGGTGCCCCGCACAAAAACGAACCGCGCGGCGGACCGCCAAAAAAGTCGTCCGGGTCTTCGGGCGGAAATTCCAATGCGGGTCTCGCCAGACCGGGGCATCCCATGCTTCCTCGCACAAAGGCTCCGCACGCCCGCCATTCCAAGATGGTCTGCAATTTCGGGCCAACACACTATAATACAGAGACTTGTAGAAACTTAAACATGCTCTAACCGCTAATCAACCGTGATCGCTGATCACCTCAAAGCGGTGGATGAGTGTCTTGCCCTGCTGGTCAACCACGTGCAGGGTGTGCTTACCCAGCGAGGGATGCAGCCCCCACTGGTGCTCGCCGGTGGTTTTGCCCAAAAAAGTATCATCCAAATGCCAGTAGAGCGTAGCGGTCTTATCTTGGTGAGCAATCTCAAAAACCGCGACTCCCGGCGTGCCGTCCAACGCGCGGGGAATGAACAGGCGGGTCTGGTGGCGGGGGTAGATAATTTCCATCTGATCTTGGGCTACCGCCTGCTGACAGGTTGGGTCGAAGGGCGGCGGCGGGGCGTAGTCCAGATGGTGCTGCCGGTAATAGTAGGCCTCCACAGGGGGCAGCACAAACCAGGTTCGGGCGCTCATCTCACTAACGGCGTAGCACAAACTGTTCACCTGGTATTGTTCGTCAGCCCGCACCCGCAAGCGGCGATGGTAGGGACACGCGCTGACCTTATTCCGGGGTGAGACGTACAGGGTTTCTACCTCCTCACAAAACTCCCCGGCCGGAAAACCGCTCTTCCGGCAGATTGTCACTTCGGTGGTAGCGGTCATGGGTTCGGGAAAATCCATGCTGCCCTCCAGGTCGTCAAAGATATCGAACAGCAACGGAGCGGCGGCCCGCACCCCAATCAGGTCGGGCCGCCCCTCGCCATCGGCGTTGCCCAACCACACGCCTACCACGTAGCGGTCGTTGAGTCCGACCGCCCAGGCATCCTTGAAGCCGTGGCTGGTGCCGGTCTTCCAGGCGATCTGGCTGGCCGAAGGAAAGCGCTGCCAACCGGCCTGCTCCTCCGGCCGGTTCACCTGCTGCATGGCCTGAAAGGTGTGCCACACCGACGAGGGATCAACTAGCTTCCGGCTCGTTCCTTCGGCCTTTCTGTCCGACAAAATGTAATGATTAGCGCTGTACAGTGGAAGGGTGGCAGAAGTTTGATGCGGTGAGCCTCCGCTGCGTTGCAGGGTTCTTGCCAAGCCCGCGTATAGCCCGGTCACTTCCCAGAGCGAACTCTCGGCCCCACCCAGAATGAGGGACAAGCCGTAGTGTCCAGCGGGTTTATCCAGCGAAGCGAGCCCCATCTGCCGCAGCTTCTGGTGGAATTTTTCGTAGCCGTACTCTCGCAGCAGGTGCACGAACGGCACGTTGAGCGAACGCATGAGCGCCACGTCGGCCGGGACGGCTCCGTAGAACTTCTGGTCGAAGTTTTTGGGCGCAAACCCCTGGTAGAAGACCGGCACATCGGGCAGTAATTGCCGGGGCAGTAGGATTCCTTCGTCCAGCGCAGCGGCATACAACACGGGTTTAAGCAAACTGCCGGTGCTGCGGGGGGCGGTGATCATATCTACGTACTGTCCGTGGTCGCCGGTGGTATTGGTGTTGCCCACGTAGGCCAGCGCCGCCCCGGTGCGCACGTCCAGCACCAGGGCGGCGGCGTTGTGCACGTGGTTGGCGCGCATCGCTTGGTGGTGCCGGGCCACCTTGCGGTTGACGAGTTCTTGCAGGCGCGCGTCGAGGGTGGTGCGAATCACCTGCCCTTCGTAACCGTCTTGAATGGAACGACTCAGCAAGCGAGGCGCTCGTTGGGGCAAATCCTGCGGGGCATCCGGCAGCGTTTCTAATAGAGCCAGGCGGTAGGTAAGTGAATCGAGCAGTTGTTTATCCAACAACTTGCGCAGCAGGAAGTCGCGTTTCCGACGCAGCTTTTCCGCCCGCTTGCCCGGATAGATCATCGCCGGATGGTTGGGCAGCACGGCCAGCGTGGCGCACTCGGCCCAGGACAGCTGCGCCGGGGGTTTTTGGTAGTAGCGCCACGCCGCGGCCGACAGTCCCACCACGTTGCTGCCGAACGGGGCGTGGGCAGCGTACAGACTAAAAATCTCGTCTTTACTGTACCGCATCTCCAACTTAAGCGCCAGCAGCAGTTCTTTACCCTTTTGCAGATAGGTGCGCCGGGTGCTGCCCAGCGCCATGCGCACCACCTGCATGCTCAGGGTGCTGCCGCCCCGCACCACCTTTCCCGCCTGGACGTTCTGCCCCAGGGCCTTGCCCAGCGCCACCGGATTAACGCCCGGATGCCGGTAAAAATATTCGTCTTCGTAGAGCCGCAGGCAGTGCCGAAACTTTTCGGGAATGCTATCGGCCACCGGAAACCGCCACTGTCCGTCCCGTGCGATCCGCGCTCCCAGCAGGCCGCCGTCGCGCGCTTCCAGCACGGTGGAGTAGCTCACCTGAAATAGAGGATCAGGGAGGGGATAGGTAAGAAAAACGATTATGGGAAGCAAGAAGAGCAGCCTCCATCGCCATGCGTACAATCGAGCGGTAAAATCTTGGAGCTTCCCCTTCGACATTCGTTGTTCCTTGTTCAACATTCGATATTCAAAAGACAACTAAATTGCAACTAGCGCGCGTTTTAACGCGTGATCCGCCGACGCAAATACGTTTTGAACGCGTTACAAACGCGCACTAGGAAGTTTTTTTCTAGCGTAGGCATTCAGTACGTGATTAGCTTTCAAAAACATCAACCAAACCGTCATTCCGGGATTTTCTGTAATACAGTGGAAGAAAATTCCCGGAATCTCCTACTACGAAGGAGGAGATTCCGGCTCTACGCTGCGCTACGGCCGGAATAACGGCAAAAAAGACGCTAATTATATATGGCTCCAAGCCCTACGTTGGCATAGTCACTGCAACTGGGTTTGTTCAAACACAATCTGATTCTACCCTTTTTCTACAACAACGACCGTTGCTAGCCGACAGCCGGTTTGTTAGCGTTTCACTTTCGTTTATCATTGCTGAAGTAAACTTCCCTCTCGTAATCACTTTTGTGCTCATTACTGCTAAAATGCCATCTTTCTGCTTTTGAATAGATTAGGTTAATTTTCCCTATAGTAAAATGTCAAATTAAGTTTCGTATCAGTCAATTCATGGTGTCTGATTCAATAAAGCAGTTTAGAGTCTGGAACAAACAAACTCTGCATTTCAAATCTACCCGTTTGTCCCTCGTACTCGATAAATCCAGGTGTGGTTTCTTCGGTTAACATTTTTTCAGTGTCGACTCTTTTTAAATAAGCTTCTATTTCCAATGGTGTTAGATTGGTAGATTGATTATCCACTTGTCCACAACCACTAATTGCGAATTGCAGCATCAAGGCTACAAGTAAGTTTCTATGTAATCTCATTTCAACTAGGTACAACGAAAGTATAACCAACATCTGCGCCCTAACCTACTTCCCAACCGCCACCCACTGCCCGGCGGTGTTGGCATGGATGGTATGGTCGTACATCGCTTCCACTGAGGCGGCCGGTAAATAAAACTCGCCCCGGTAACTGGCGTTGAGCAAAATCTTAAATACCTTCTTTTCGTTCGCTTTCAAATCAAAATAGGTATATACCCGGTCGTCCCGGATGTCCTGGTACTCGGGCTCGTCTTGCTTCGGTCCCGCGGCGTTACCGTCCAGGCGGGTGTTGATGATCTCCCAGCCCGAGGGGAAGATCTGCGTCAGCGCCAGCTCGGTATAATCTCCCTGGGTGCCAGGGTTGCTCACGCTCACTTCGGCCACAAAATCCTGGCCCGAGGGCAATTGCTCCACGCTCACCGGGGTACCGTCCTTGGTTTTATAAGTCACCTGCATCTTGATCTTCTGGGCATCGGGAGTTTCGTTACCCGCCAGCGGGACGCCGCGCTTGATGAACTGCGCGTAGACGGCCTGCTGTCCGTTGTTGGTCACTTTGACTGGCTGCTGCTTATCGGCCTCGGCCAGCTGCACCTGGGTGATAAATTCATCAGAAGTGTAGCGGTTGTTAACGCTCCCTAGCGCCACGTTCACGTTCAGGTTGCCGTCGGTGGTGAAGCCCCGGGCGTATTCCGAAATAGCGATCAGGCAGTAGGCGGTGGTCTGGGTGCTCATCCACTGCTCACCATTGCTCATTCTTTCCGACAGCAGCTTCACCAAGCCGAAGGCTTCTTCCTGCCGGTTCAGGCCGATCAGCGTCTCCAGAATCATGGCGTAGTCGCGCTCCTGGGAGCCGTAGGTGCGCTGCGACGAGGACGACGCATCCACCGTTTGGCTGAGTCCGGCCACCAGTTGCCTGGCCGGCTCCAACTGGCCGATCCGGGCGTAGGCAATGGCGAGTCGCCACTTGGCCAGGGCACCGCTTTGACCGCTTTCGCGCAGACGGTTCATGGCGTCTACGGCGGGCTTATCGGCCAGCGCCAGGGTATAGAGCCGGTAGGCCTGGATCAGCGCGTCGTCGTCCTGCGAACTGGCCTCGGGGTTCCACTGCCGGGCACGGGTGGTCTGGTAGGTGACCCAGTTGTCCAGCAAGCTGGCGGGTACGAAGTAGCCCTGCTGCTTGGCCTCGAGCAGGAAGTGCCCGGCGTAGTTGGTGCCCCACAGGCTGGCCTCGCTGTTTCCGGGCCAGTAGGCAAAGCCGCCGCTGGCCACCTGAAACGACTTCAGCCGATCAATGGCCGCATCAACGTTTTGCTGAATACGGGTCTTACGCTGATCGTCTAACTCGATGAGTCGGTCCAGGTACAACTGCGCAAACACGCCGGAGATGATCTGCTCCACGCAGCCGTGCGGATACTGGATCAAGTATTGCAACCGCTGCTCCAGGTTAAGCGGCGGCAGGGCCGACACCTCCAGCACCGCCTCGTTGGTGCCGCGCATGCCCACGGGATCGTAGGCCAGATCCAGCGATTCTCCGGCCTTCAGCACCTTGCTCACCACGCGCGACACGGTGGGGTTGGGCGCCCGCACCTCCAGCGCCACCGCGTAGCTACTCCGGGCGCTGCCTGACGACACCTCGACCGTTACCTTGGCCGGTCCGAGCGCCGGGGCGGCCTCCAGATCGAAGAATACCATTTTCTCTCCGGCTTGGCTGAACGTAATTTCCTGGGTGCTGCTTCCCCGGATTTTCAGCAGGCTCGAGGTGGTAACGCTCACTTTCGTGCGTCCCACCACGTCCTCGTCGGCGAACACCGTGACGGGCAGGGCGATTTTCTCACCCGGACCCACCACGCGGGGCAGGGTGGGCAGCACCATCAGCGACTGCTTCACGGGGGTGGCCTGCTCGGCAAAACCGTAGGCCCCGTCGTGGGCGGCCACCAGCATGGTGCGCACGCTGCCGATGTAGGGCGGCAGGGTGATGCTGTGGCTGGCCTGCTCTCCGGCCTTCAGGAAGAACGGACCCAGGTGCTTCACCACTGGTTTAAACCGGCTTTCCTGCTTTTCTTCCACCGCCTTGATCTCGCCGTCGCCGCCGATGCTGAGCAATTTTTCTACCCGCGCTCCGTAGGCCCCGATCACCTGATCGTACATGTCCCAGGTCTTGATGCCCAACGCCTCGCGGGCGTAGAATTTTTGCCAGGGCGAGGGGGTTTCGAAGTTGGTCAGATCCAACAGCCCTTCGTCTACCACCGCGATGGTGTAGGCCATCGCCTTGCCCGCTTGCTCACTCACCTGCACGGTGAACGGACGCTCGGGAGTGAGGGTCGATGGCATGGCAATGGTCGGATTCAGCTTGGTAGCCGGGTCTTCTACGGAGATTGCGTTGACGCCGTACATGCGGATGGGCAGATCGTTGTGCTGCTGCGCGTGGGGCTGCACCAGGCTCACGTGCACGAACACATTAGGCGTCATCTCTTCGGTCACCTCGAAGCTAACCGTGCTCTTTTCGTCTGCCGTTTCGGCCCAGAAGGCGTTGATTACCTTAGTACCCGCTTCTATGCTGATCAGGGCGCGTCCGCCCTCGGCCGGAGGCAGATGCACAGTCACTTCCTCGCCCACCTGGTAATTTTCTTTGTCAGTGGTGAAGCTCAGCATGGTGGCCCCGCCCAGGTCGCCCCGGCCCTTGCCCGCCCAGCCGGGCCAGTCCATGTAAAACACCGTGCCCGCGCTGTGGCCCGATATCGGGTCGGCGACGCGCAGGTAGTAGCGGCCCCACTGCGGATGATTGACCCGCAGTTGCCACTCGGCCCGTCCGTTGGTGACGGAGACCACGTCTTCCTGCAACGCATCACGGTGAGAGCGGCCCACGTAGTTGCTCAGGTCTTCGTACGCGTTGTCCCACCACCACTTCCAGTTGAGTTTAAAGAGTTCTACCTTCACCTCGGGGCGGCTGATGGGATTACCGGCTGCATCCACGGCGGCAATCTGCACGGTGTGGTCCTGGTCGGTGAGCAGCATGTTGCGCTTGTCGCCCTCCGGCACCTTCACGCCCACGAAACTTTGGTAGGGATAATACGGAATGGTAACCGTGTTGATACTGAAGTCGCCGCCTTCTTCAAACACCTTGGTGCGGAAGATCGCCCTCAGCACGCCGGGCGCATTTTCTCCGGGCACGGTGTTGATGCTGAGCGTAGCGTTGCCCTCGCTGTCGAGTCGGCCCGAAAACACTTCTTCGGTGGACGCCGAAAATTCTTTGGAAGGATCGTCGAACGAGAAGTTGGGGAAGCTTTTGAACTGCGTGGTGGCGGGCCGGGCGCTCATGTTGACGGTGGCCTTGAGGTTGCCCGCCGTGGCTCCGTGTAGCCAGCGGGACGATAGGGTAGCCTTTATTTTGCCGTCGCTGGCGCGCAGTGCTTCTTGTCCGAAGTCCAGCTTCACCTTCAGGCGGTTGGGCTTCACGGTTTCTATCTTGATTGGCTTGCGGAAGGTGGTGCTGCCCACGCTCACCTTGGCCGACCAGTTGCCGGTGGGGGCGTCGGCCGGGGTGCTCACCTGAAAACTGTATAAACCACCCACGGCCGAATGGCTCACCGTGCGGGTCTGCATCTGTCCCTGCGGATTGTAGAACTCCATCACCACTGGGTGTTCGGTCGGAAGCGTCTGCTGCCGGTCTTCCAGCATAAAGTCGAGGTGCAGCGTGTCGCCGGGACGCCACACGCCGCGTTCACCGTAGATGAAGCCTTTAATTCCTTTTTGGATTTTCTCACCGCCCACGTCGAAGTTGCTCATCGACAGCGCCGAGCCGTCGTCTAGTTTCAGGTAGCCGGTTTCTTGTCCCGAGCGGGCCACGATGGCAAAGGGCTTAGCGTTCAGGGGCAGGCTGACCATGCCGTTTTGCCCGGAGGTGGCGCTGCCGATGGGCTGCTGCTGAAAGTCGTAGGCCGTGACCTCTACGCCCGCCATCGGTTCGGTCGATTTGATGTTGGAAACGAAGACCAGGAGTTTGCCTTGCTCGCCGCGTTTGGCGATGAGCCCCAGTTCGGAGGCGAACACCAGCTTCAACGCCTCGCGCCGGGCGCCGTAGTAGGAAGGGTCGCAGGGATTGTTGCGCTGCTTCCAGTCGTAGTCTTCTCCGTAGTAGGAGTAGGCGTCGTCCCAGTAGCTGGTTTCTTCTTCCTGGGTCCAGTCGTCTTCGAGCGACTGCAACGCACCCGAGGCGGTGGCTCCGGGGCAGAAGTACAGCGAGTACGCCTGGCGGAAGTTGATGCCCACCTGATACACCGCCCCCGGCTGAATGTCGATGAGCGACGATAAATCCAGGGTAAAGCGGTTCCACTGGTTGAGGTCCATCACTCCGGAGGTTTCCAGGTCGATTCTTCTGCGCTTCACCGGACGGGCCACTCGCTTGATTTGGGTGTCGCCTCCCAGCGAATTCACTTGCAAGTACTGCAGCACGTTGTCCTCGAAAATCTGCACCACGTTCACGTCGATTGCCCGGAGCCCCACGGCCCGAAAGGGTAGGATCAACTGGTCTTTTCCCACCATAATGACTCCCTTGTTGGCCACCAGCTCCACTTCTGGTTCGGTTTTGGGCAGCGGAATGGTTTTCTCAAACGAGCGGGTAAGCTTTTGCCCGTCCCAGCTCTTCACGTCTTTTGATACTTTCACCAGCAGCTCATCCAGGTCGGTCAGGATGCTTTGGGAAGGAAAAACCTTGATTTCGTTCTTGTTGACCACCCACCGGGCGGACAGGTCGGGCTTGTTATCGCTACCTACGTACAGCAATCCGGCAAAGTCTTGCTCGGCAGAAACCGGATTGGAAAACAGCACCGAAACGTACTGCTCCTCATTTTGCGCCAGCCTCACCGACAAGATGCTGTAGTCACCCAGGGCGGGAATGGTGACGCGCTCGCGGCCTTCGGTATCCACCTCGATGGGGTCGCCATCCCAGCGCACCTCCATCGTTTCTTCTTCCTCCCGGCGGGTAATATCGGTGATCTCGAAGCGGTGCCGGGTATCGCCTTCGTGGGTCCAGCGCACCGCCAAATTTTTATCGTTTTGTTCAGCAACAATTATTTCTTCAATTGCCGAATGCTCGGCAACGTCGGCGGTTTGCACCACGCCCAGCAGGCGGTACTTGTCTTTTTGCGCCAGGCTCTCGGTTTCCAGCCCGAGCAGTTTCACCTCGTAGGCTTGCTGGATGGTCTGGAAGCTAAACTGAAAGTTTTTTAGTTCATCGCTCACTTCCACCAGCTTGTGCAGCGCAAACGCAACCTCGTAGTGCGTGTCGCCCGGGAGTTTCTCCTGGGGCGTAAAAACTAGCGTGCGCTTGTCTTCCCAAACGGTGGTTCCTTTAATTGAAGGACTGAAATCAAAAAGCTTCTCATCAACCGCTTGCCCGCCGCGGGTGTCCTCGTAGTCTTGCGACAAGCGTACCTTGATGGTGGTGTTGGTTTTGACAACGCCCGAAGTATAGGCGCTGATGTACTGGGTGAAGGCCGCCGCGTTTTCGGGAGCAGTATCTTTGGAGCCGGAGCAGGCCAGCAGATTGCAGAGGCTGCCGATAAAAATGAGTCGGGTGAGAACAGCGTTTCGTTTCATGAGTCAAGAAAAGTACGGAATAACTCGGTATGAGAAAGAGGTTCGCGCACAAAAGTAAAAGAGTCGATGTCCGTATTTTCTGGGCAGAGCGGCTAATTGCTACATAGGTAAGGGATCAAGGGCTTTAGAAGAATCGCGCTCTTGTTTCTGTAGAGAGGGTGCTCAAGGCACTGTTACAGGTCAGTCCAGCCTGATGCTTAGAGGGGGGTTAGATATCGTCTTCATTGCAGTGGTCCAAAAACCTGTAAAGCCGATGTGGCTGCATAGACAGGACACTAAGATGGGTTAGCGCTGCGATAGCGTTGGATCACCGCTCTCAATCACCTTCAGCAGTGTGCCTTTCTGCACGGTTTCGTTTAATTCCATGCCGTTGAGCAAGGCTAATTCTTTCATCTGCTTGGTGGGAACTGACAATTTCTGAAATGCCTGCTGCAGGGTGCCGTTCTGCGCCACGGTTTTCACCCGAACCCGGTCGGGCTTGCGGTTGAGTTTGTTAGCGTCAGTGAGCTCGCGAAAGTTGTTGATCACCGAGTTGAAGGTTGGATAATGCTGCTGAAAGTCCGGCTGGGCCGCGTAGCCCAAAAAATTATAGATGTTTTGCCCGTCCTGGATGAAGTAGGCCAGCACCCGAATGGGAGGAGCTTGTTGCTGCTGCTGTTGCATTTGCTGCTGCTGCTGCGTTTGCTGGTCAGCCACCACCGCCAGGGCTGAATAGCCATTCACCTTTGCCTCTTTGGTTTCCACTGCGGTTAGGTTATTACCGGAAAGCGTCTGCTGCGCGGCTTCTCGGAGGGAATTGCCGGGGGCTAATCGGAAAACCATTGCGGCGTTCCCCTCTTTGTTGGCCATCTGCACCTGGGCGGGGGTGTTCTGAAAAGCCCAACCCTGCGGGGTAGGGAACTGAAACTTGAGCACCGGATGGTAAAAAATATTGTTTTCTACAAACCCCTGCCGCGGGTCATCTCCGTATACGATTCCATCAATCATTTTTAGATAGCCATCCCGGTCGGTTTCCAGATTGCTCTTGTTAAGTTTTTTCTGCCATTTGTCGGCCAGCTTCGTCACATTGTTAAAACGGTCTTCCGGATGGGGGTGGGTCGACATAAAGGTAGGCACCGCTTCGCCGCCGCTCTGTTCTTGCAAGCGTTGCAGGGTCTGAAAGAAGCCCGCCATCTCCTGGGCGTCGTAGTCAATCTTAGTAGAGTATTCTACTCCCAGCCGGTCGGCTTGGTTTTCTGCATCACGGCCGAACTTCAGGAAGAGCATACTCACGCCGGTGTTGGCCAAATCGGCAAACTGTCGAAACTCGGGCGACAGCACCATCCCGGCCACCATGCCCACCTGCGCCAGCATGGCTTTACTATACTGCTTGGCCGAATGCCTTGCCGTCACGTGGCCAATCTCATGGCCCAGTACCCCTGCAAACTCCGCTTCGTTGTTAAAGTGCGCCATAATGCCCCGAGTGAAGTAAATGTAGCCTCCCGGCACCGCAAAAGCATTCACCACGGGTGAGTCGACAATTTTAAACTCATAGGGGAGGTTCGGGCGATGCGAAATAGCCGCCATTGCTTTGCCCTTCTGCTGGATGAATTGCTGCAACTTTTGGTCTTCGTAGGTTCCGAAGAAACTCTTAATTTCTGGGTCGGACTGCTTGCCCATCGCGATCTCCTGGCTTTCGGACATCAGCATAAAATCACGTTTGCCGGTCACTGGGTTTCGGGCGCAGGAGGAGAAGAGAAAAAAGATAATTAGGGGAAGGAGGGTGAGTTGGGTTGGTTTCATAATAATAAGCAGTAAGGCTACCGGGGGCAGCAAAAAAAGTGAAAATTAGGCTTCGTTGGCGAGCCTTTGTATGACTATGACGCTATAACAACTACCAAAAAGACAATTTGGTTATGTTTCAGGTAGTATTGACCGGTCGCTATACGCTCATAAGCTGTAGTGGAAATACCCGAGCAATTCCATGCGTAGAAGTTCTTGAACATACGCCAACGCAAGCAATTCTAAAATTTAAAATTACCATCCTCCCGAAGCGCCCCCCCCGCCGAACGAACCGCCGCCTCCGGAGAACCCGCCGCCGCCAAAGGAACCGCCCCCTGAAAATCCTCCGCCGAACGAGCCTCCTCCTCCGGAAAATCCGCCCCCGCCCACAATCACGGTGCGTCGCCGTTGCAACTGAGGGATGCGGTAGCGCTTAGTGTGGGTGTAGTCGCAGTTGCGGCAGGCATAATTACGCACTCCCTGCCCGTCGCGCCCGTAGGTGGCACTGCGCAGCGTCTTGCTGTTGGTGTGGTAGTAGGTGCGGAACCCGCAGTTGGGGCACTCCGAATACTTCGACAGTGAACTCCGGTAGGCCAGTGTCATCACGTCGTCGGGCTTGTCCGACACCCACACGTCGTAGTCCACCGAACCGATTTCTTCTTCTACCTGCTGCCCCCGGCTTAGGTGCGGGTCTTCTTCTTTTTCGCTGAGCTTTTTCATGGGCAATCCGGTTTTCTTGCTCTCGCGGGGCGCGTTGCGGCGGCGCTTCTTGATAATAAAAAAACCAACGATGGTCGAGAATATGCCCAGCAGAATGGTTCCCAAACCAAAGCCCTGGTCCTGCTGCACCACCTCTCGCCCGCTGAGCTCGTTGATGCCTTCCACCTTCTCCAGAATAGCGTTCACTCCGGCGGCAATACCCGTGTCATAGTCACCCTGCTTGAAGTACGGCGCGATCACTTCTCGGATGATACGGCTGGCGTAAACGTCAGGAAGGTAGGGTTCCAGACCGTAGCCCACTTCAATCCGTATTTTCCGGTCGTCGCGGGCCACCAGTAGTAAGATACCATTGTCTTTTCCTCTCTGGCCCACCTTCAGGACTTCGGCTACCCGCAGCGAGAACTCTTCCAGGCTTCCGCCCTCCAAACTGGGTACGGTCAGTACGGTTACCTGGTTGGTGGTGCGCTCTTCGTGATTGCGAAGGCGAGCCTCAAGCTCTTGCATCGTGCCGTCGGTGAGTAGATTGGCATAATCGTTCACGTAGCCCGAAAAAGTGGGCACCTCCTGCGCCAGCGCGGCGGTGGCCGTTAGCAGAAGTAGAAGCCATAAAGAACGACGAAAAAGCATAAAAAACTGGAGTGAAAGTGGTGGTCAAATTTTAGCTGATGCTGCGTCATTCCCGGATGTGAACCTCATCCGGCATTTCATTATCGTCGTCTACCGCCCGTTGCACGCCGCTTTCTTCGAGCAGCCGCCCGCAAGCTTCTAAAGTGGCGCAGATGCTTTCCACCCGCCTATTGGCTTTTAGTCCGCTGGTGAGCGTGCTAATCATCGCTTGCCAGGCATTCTGTGGCACCAGCTCATCGATGCCCACGTCGGCCAGGATAACCGCCTGGTGTTCCAGAAAGCTGATATACAGTAAGATGCCGGTTCGCTGCTCGGTCATGGTTAGCCCGTGACTATAGAACGCAGCCTTGGCCTGATCCAGCACCCGGGCCTCTTGGGTGGCCCGACCGATAAGGAGGCGTTTGACTGCCGGAACGAGCAGCGTAATCATGGCACCCAGCAATCCGCTAGCTAAGATAACCATCAGCCACAGATGAGGAGGGGCGAAGAGCAAGAAGTCTGAGGTGAAGTAGAGCACAGTGAGCAGCAGCCCCGTGAGCGAAGCCAGTAGAAACCCACCACGCCAGTGGGCCGATTCGTAGAACGACGACTGTCGGGCCAGCACGGGTACAATCTCCCCCCCGAACCGGTCTCAGCCCGTTGCACCGCCTGCTGAATCCGGACTAGTTCTTCGGAAGTGAACAGAGGAGAGGCCATGGAGTAAGGGTCGTTAAAAAGTGGTTGAGTAACGGTCAGAGATAAGGTTAAAATTTAACCTTGGGAGCGGTGGCATTCGCCGGGTCGGACGAAAAGTAGGCCTTGGTATCGAACCCCAACACGTTGTATGGAAAACGACGGGCGCGGGCGTTGTAGGTTTGCACCGCCTCGTTGAAGCGCTTGCGCTCTACGGCGATGCGGTTTTCGGTACCTTCCAACTGCGCCTGTAGATCGCGGAAGTTTTCCGTGGCGGTGAGGGTCGGATAGTTTTCGGCCACGGCCAGCAACCGGCCCAATGAGCCCGACAGCGCCTGCTGCCGCTCAGAAAACTCGGCCAGCGAAGCCTCAGTGAGGTCATCGGGATCGATGTTTACCGACGTAGCCGCCGCGCGGGCCTGCACCACCTCGTTGAGGGTCTCCCGCTCGAAGTTAGCAGCCCCCTGCACGGTTTCCACTAGATTAGGAATAAGTTCGGCGCGCCGCTGGTACTGATTTTCTACCTGGGCCCAGGACCCGTTCACGTTTTCTTCCAAACCCACCATGCCGTTGTACATGCTGAAAAACCCTACAACCAGTAGCACCGCTACCCCGCCAATGATGCCCCACTTGGTGAGTTTACTGGTTCTGGTTTGGTTCTCTACCTCATTTTGATGCACCCGCTGTTTGTCGTTCACTTCGCCTTTGAGGCGGAGTGCTTCGCGGTGGTGGGGGTTGATACTGATGGTGCGGTCAAGATAGTAGTCGGCCTTGCTAAAATCGGCGCTCTGTTGGTGGCGGCTGCCCCGCTGCAAAAAAGCTTGCGCGGTCAGGTAGTTAGCTTCGGCATCGTGGGGACGCAGGGCGGCAGCCTGTTCCAGTTCGGGAGCGGCGTCTTCATAGTTGCGGGTTTCCAAATAAGCTTTGCCCCGTTGCAGGTGCTGCCGGGCCTGCTCCTGGGATGCTTGCCAGGCACGTTCGGTGAGCCCAGCTTCCAACGCAATGTTTTTGAGCTCTTCTTCGGTAAACTGCTGCTCAGTATTTGTACTGTACTGAAGCTCCATGAGTTTCTTCAAATAGTCTTCCAGCGAGCGGTCTTGGGTAGCCATGGTAATTTGGTTAGTGCTTCTGGTGCTAATAACCGGCAGAAGGATGTCACTGTTTACAATCTTATTTGCTACCTTACTCTCATGAAAAAAAGCTATCTAATACCGTGGCTCTCGTTTGCAGTAGGCGGACTGTTAGCCACTGGGTTGGGGTTGAGTCTATTCGGCGAAGCCTTGTCGGCCAAGCAACAGCAAAAACCCTGGTTCTGGCGGGGAACGCTGAGCCTGATAGTGTTCAACTCCGGCTTATCGCTCATTGGCACCTCGGTGGTTCATCGGGTGCGGGGGTTACTGGATAAATAATGACGGAGGACTACGATCGCTTGCTGGTTCGTCGCAGCTGGCTGTTTGCGGGGGGCTTTACGCTGTTGCTGTGGTTGGTGCGCACCGTGGAGTGGAGCACATCTACCAGCTTTAGTGCCTTGGGCATCTTTCCTCGGCACGCGTCGGGTATGGTGGGCATTCTCACCGCCCCACTGGTGCACGGCGATTTCGTTCATCTGCTGTCCAACACGTTTCCGATGCTGTTGCTCCTAGCCGCGGTGTTTTTCATTTACCCTAAGATTGCCTTACAGGTGTTTGCCTCCATCTACCTGATCACCGGATTCTGGGTGTGGGTTGCTGCCCGAGAGGCGTATCATATCGGAGCGAGCGGACTAGTATACGGCTTGGCCGCTTTCTTGTTTTTTAGTGGGATATTCCGGCGCGACGCGCGTTCGATGGCGGTGGCACTGGCCATCGCTTTCTTGTACAGTGGCATGCTACAGGGGTTGCTTCCGGGGCCTGATACCTCGGTATCGTGGGAGTCGCACCTGCTGGGGGCCGCGGCGGGCATCTTTTGTTCGTTCTACTACCGGCGGAGCGACAATGGTAGCGCACCCCGTCAGATCGAACCGAAGAGCGACGGGGCGGTTAGTAGCACCTACGCATCGTACGAGTTCGATGCATCAGAAGAGCAGACACCGTATTCATTTCGCACGAGCGAAAACGACCAACTGTGGACGCACTATCATTACCGAAAAAAGGAATAAGGGGGGTTACTGCTTCAGAAACTTATGAATTTCTTCATAGTGGCCTTGTTCGTCGCCACAACGTTCGCACTGTAGCACAAGCAGGTAATAGCCACTGGGATAATCAGATAAGTTGATACGAAACTTACCGCCACTGAGAGATTCCAGCTGCACCAGCATTTTGTTTCCCAGAATATTACGAATTTCTACGTTGATATTCTGACTGCTAATGGGGGCGGTTTCGGAGAGATGAAGAATAATATGATCACGGGCCGGGTTGGGATATACCGGGGCATCTTGCTTGATCGTGAATGAATTCTTCTTGCCAAAGGGCGTAGGATCGATCGGTTCGCCAGCGGTAGCCAGCGAAACGCCAAGTGTCCCTAAGCACAAAACAAGTAGAAGTTTTTTCATAAGGTACGCAAGCGCATTCGTGTTTACGTACCAATATACTGAAAATGACGGGTCTATGTTTACAAACGCGTTCGCTTTTCAATAAAATGTAATAAAAAACGTTAAAAACGACAAATATATTGGCAATTGAAGGAAGAAACTTCGAGAAATGAATTTTTTACGAAATGAGAAGCAACCCCCTTGCGGACTGCGAAACGCGACCAGTAACTACGTTGCGGAACCCAATGCTTTGGTGATACTTTCGGTGTTGAGGGGCTTAGTAATGTATCCCTTTACCGAAGGATATTCCGTAGCCATGGTTTTATCACGCTCGTCGAGTGAGGAAGTAAGGATAAAAACCCGTTCCAACGGCCGGTCCAGCGGTTTAACTGCCTCTAAGAACTCCCAGCCGTTCATTCCGGGCATATTCAGATCGAGCAACACCAGGTCGGGCGGCGCTTCCCGGGTGTCTTGTAGAATAGCAACCGCTTCTTGGGCCTTGCTAAACTCAACAACCGTTAGTTCACTATCGTGTTTCTGTAGAAGCTTGCGACTGATGAGTAGGTCTATGGTATTGTCGTCTATAAGAAAAATTTTCATAACTAGCGCGAACTTCTAAGGAACGGTCTCCTTACAATGTACGAAGGATTAAGAATAAAAAAACCCCACAAGTGAAAACTTGCGGGGAAAAAATGAATCAGCTGGGGCTCGAACCCAGGACCCACGCCTTAAAAGGGCGTTGCTCTACCAGCTGAGCTACTGATTCTGATGTGGATAAGCTATTTCGGTTGATTTTGAAGGGTGGATACCCGTAATTGCGTTGCAAAGGTAAAATATGACCATGAGAATCCAAAGAAGGCCCCATAATTTTGTCTTTTTTTTTATACTCTGCTGGAGAATAACCGGTGGCCCGGTAGCCAATGCCCAGACAACCGATGCGGCGCTACTAACCTCGGCTGATTCGCTTTTTGCCGCCCGGCAGTATACCGAATCGTTTGGTCAGTATCAGGAGCTCTTCGCTCAACAGAAAGAAGCTTCACCCGCCCTGTTACTAAAAATGGCGTTTATTCAGGAAAGTATGGGCGACTACAGTGAGGCACTCTACTACCTGAACGAATATTACCTGCTGACCTCCGATGAGGCAGCTGTGCAAAAAATGCAGCAACTTTCCGAGGAACATAACCTGCGCGGCTATGTATATACCGACTATCAGCTATTTTACAACTACCTCCGGGAATACCGGTACCACATCATCTACGGACTGATCGCCTTGGCCATGCTAGGGTTGATCATTTTAGTGTTATCCCGTCGGCAAAAGAACCATTCGGAACAACCGGTCCGCCCCTACGGCTGGGGTATCACTTACCTGCTGGTGTTAGGCTTACTTTGGTTTATGACCAACGCTTCGCTTGATCCGCGACAAGCTATTATTATTGATGACCATACCTATATCATGGCGGCACCCTCTTCCGGTGCTGAGGTGGTTTATATCGGTGAAAAAGGCCACCGCGTGCCCATCGGTAAACAAGAAGACGTTTGGACCCAAATTGAGTGGGACGGAAAACCTGCCTACGTGCGCCGCGGAAACCTGCGTGAGATCAACCTATGACGAACTTTAGCACTGGATTTCAGCTTCTATAAGACTACAACTTTTCAACAACTTACTTTATGATTAAACCTATTTCGACGACGGCAGAAAAGGAAACCGCGGTTCTGGTAGCGCTAATCACGCAACAGCAAAACGAACAGAAAGTAAACGAGTACTTAGACGAGTTGGCTTTTCTGGCCGAAACTTCCGGTGCAATCACCCTGGAACGCTTTACGCAGCGCGCTGATAAGCCCGACGTGACCACCTTTGTGGGAAAGGGCAAACTAGAGGAGATAGCGCAGTACGTGAAGGAACACGAGGTGGACATGGTGATCTTCGATGATGATCTGACCCCCTCGCAGGTGCGTAACATTGAGCGGGCGCTGGAGTGTAAGGTGCTGGACCGCAGTCTGCTGATTCTGAATATATTTTCGCTGCGGGCCAAAACTGCCCAGGCGAAGTCGCAAGTAGAACTGGCGCAATACCAATATATTTTGCCACGACTCACCAAAATGTGGACGCACCTTTCCAAGCAGAAGGGCGGCATTGGCATGCGTGGGCCGGGAGAGAAAGAACTTGAGACGGATCGCCGGATCGTGCGTGACCGTATTGCGTTGTTTAGTCAGAAGCTCGAGAAAATAGATAAGCAGAGCATTACCCGCCGCAAGTCGCGGCAGAAGGTAGTTCGGGTCGCGTTGGTAGGCTACACCAACGTGGGCAAATCTACGCTAATGCGCTTGCTATCTAAGTCCGACGTGT
Source organism: uncultured Cytophagales bacterium (assembly GCA_963761785.1). Taxonomy (GTDB): domain Bacteria; phylum Bacteroidota; class Bacteroidia; order Cytophagales; family Cyclobacteriaceae; genus Tunicatimonas. The sequence goes on along the minus strand of CAVXII010000004.1, from coordinate 207,713 downwards.
TTGCCGAAGACAAACTCTTCGCCACCGTCGACTCTACTGTGCGCAAGGTGGTGGTGGGCAATATTCCATTTTTGCTGACCGACACGGTTGGGTTCATCCGCAAACTGCCCCATACCCTGATAGAATGTTTCAAGTCAACGTTAGACGAGGTGCGGGAGGCCGACGTGCTGCTGCATGTGGTAGACGTGTCGCATTCTGCGTTTGAGGAGCAGATTGAGGTAGTAAACGGTATCTTGGCTGAGATCGGAGCTGCTGACAAGCCGACGCTGCTGGTTTTCAATAAAATCGATAAACTGATAGAGCAGAGCCACACCAACGGAACTGTTCCGGAAGGGGAAGAAGACGAGCTGGACTATCAGCCTCCGATCACTTTAGAGCAGTTGGAGGCAACTTACCTGAATAACGGCAAGCACGATGCAATTTTCGTATCAGCCGAGAATAGAACAAACTACGACAAGTTACGAGAGGCTATTTTTGAAAAAGTAGCGGATAAATACTACAAAATCTACCCGAACTACGAGCGTGAGGCTTTTTGGTAATGGCTAGTCCCTTGTCTTCTGACTTTCGTAAATGTGACCAGTGACCAGTTAAAAGCTTAGTTGGATACCGTTGGTTACCGAATAGACCAGTTTGGTAATAGGTACGATCGGACGGTTTTCGTAGGTGAAGCCTGCGTAAGTGCGGAAGGCCAGGCGGGCGGTTATCTTCACTATTACGTCTGTATCCAGGCTCACCCGGTGGCGAAAGAACTCCGCTTGCGGATCATAGCCCGTTTGGAAGTAGGTAATTGCGTTAAAGCTGATGAACTGGTTCAGGCTCACGTTGGTCACTAAGTAGTTGGTACTCTTCCAGATGTTGATCGACACCGTTTCATTGGTTTCTTCGGTAACCAAACCACTCGGTACATCCCATACTTCCCGTTCGCGCATCGCCCCAATACCCACGTAAAGGTTGGACCGTTCCGCTTCGTAGATACGCAACCGAACGTTGCCGCCAATCAGTCCCCGGAGCACCATACCGCGGCCTTGATCGTACTGCAACTGGGCAAAAGTTTCGTACGAAAGCGATTGCTTGCGCCGGAACGTGGTGCGAAGGTGCCCGTAACCGGTGCTGTTGATATCCTGCTCCGAGGTGGCGTTATACTGAAACTGACTCAGCAGAAAGAAACTGCTGTGTTCCGTGAGGTAACCCAAATCAGAGGTGGCAGCAAGTCCAATAAAGTAGATTCCCTCTCCGGTTTCGGTGAGGTTGCGGTTATTGATGCTAAAATTCACTCCTATGTTTCCCACAAAGTAGTTAGCAGAATCCCCCTTGATGCGGGTTTTCTCTACGTTCAGAATTTGAGCATACGTCTGTTTTGGCCAGCTCGCTAGTAAAAAGAGGATGCTCATCAAAAGACAAGGTCGCATGGAAGTACGCGTAATTGAGTAGTGGTGAAAAGAAGCGGCAAAGCTAGGAAAGAAACGCAATAGCTGGCAAGTACAACGCGACTAAAAACGGATGCCATCGGGCATGATGTATCGTTTCTGAACGATTTCATCAACCGAAGCCGAGCGTACGCGCAGGATTTGCCCCCGGAAGTACAAATCCTTGTCCACCATCGCGTGGTTCAGATCGACGGTGAGTTCGGTGGCGGTCTTTTTAACAATTTTTCCGTTTTGCTGCCGTCCCTGGTCGTCGGTCACGGCCACGTACTGTCCCACATCACGGATGGTATCGGCGCCTTCATCGTCGATGACAAAGCGCTCAATGGGGATATTGACTATTTGTGCTGCCTGATGGGTGCCATATGCATCCGAAGCGGGTAAGATAAAGGTGAATTCTTCGCCGTGGGCTAAGCCGTGAATGTTTTTCTGAAAAGAAGGGAGAAGGTTATCAGCCGGGTAAAAGAAAATAAACGGATAAGCGATATCCATTATCTCAAGCACGGGACCTTGTTCATTTTGCTCACGCAATTCGTAGCTCATAGTGACAATGCAGTTGTCGTCAATGTGCATAGGGTAATGATTGATGGAAGGATTGAATGATTGAATGGGTGCTTTTGATGATACATTGTCTAACGACGCATGATAGGCATTGTTCGCTCGAGAGCGGATGCGTGGGTTAGATCGGACAGCCTACAATGAACCAAAGCACAAAACCGGTTGGTTGGGGGTTGAAGAAGGCCAGGAAATGCCGTATTTTTGGGGACAATCAAACCGGCCCTTTAGTTCAACGGATAGAATAGGAGTTTCCTAAACTCTAAATCCAGGTTCGATTCCTGGAGGGGCTACGATGTTACGCAACCTACAAAAGGTGTTAGACAAACAAACAGGCCCTACTAATGAGAAACCCGAGAACGTTTCTCGGGTTTCTCTCTGTACCACTATAGGAAAGCTTTGATCAGGAGCAACCTCGTTATTTCACTTGCTCGCAATCATCTTTTTACATCGGAGGCGGAGTCAGAATGGTTCGGTAGGGGGCGGTGTTGACCAAGGGGATCGTAGCATCAAAGGCATCATTAATCACATTGATGATCTCGTTAGCGACCACCGCGTGGCCCTTCGGATTGGGATGAATGCCATCCACTGAAAAGATGCCGTCGGGTAGAAAAGAGATGTCTAGTCTCACTCCATCAACAACCAATCCTCGCACACCATCAGCCGCCGCCTGGGCTTCGGATGACATTCGTAGTTGAGCAGCAAGAGCCGGAGTCAAGCCCGCAATGTCGGCGAATACCGGGTTTACATCCAGAAAGGCCAGACGTTCCTGATTGGCCTCAAAAGCATCCCTGATGATTTTATTAAACTCAAATGTACGCGTGATTAGCGTTGCTTGCTCATTAAGAGTCAGCACGTATTGGTCGGTAACGGGGTCTTGTAAGCCGTAGGGACCTTCTCCCTCTCGTACCTCTTCACCCAACAGGGGGCTCACGGACAGTAGCAGCAGGTCGCTATTGGTGGTTTGCCGCAGTTTGGGTAGTACCTGCGAATTGGGAGGCAACTGCAGGGCCGCCGAAATATCTGCCTCGGTAAGGTATTCGTCCACCATCACCACCGGGTTGTTCGTTGAGGCAGCGAAGCTGATCTTTCGACGAGCGGCTTCATCGGCTGTGATCTGTCCGATAGCCACCGCCGCGTTGAGTCCTTGATTATACTGAGCGTAACCCGCATTGAGCGCGTCGGCATTTGCTTGAGCGAGCGGAATTGGATTGTAGCCCACCGCCCGGAAAAAGGGCAGCAGCGTAACCGGTGGGATGTTAATGGCCACGCCCTTGGCTTCGGGGGTTGCCAGCATACTACCAATAATCCCTTGGTAAGCCTGCTCGAAGCTTTCCTTACTCGTTAGCGTAGCGGGGTTGGTGGCCTGTGCCGCTGGGTCCGTCTCGCCATCGGGGGCACTGCCACCCGATAGAGCCCAAGCGAGCACGTCGTTACTACCGAGCCAAACGGTGAAGAAGGTACCCTGGGCCTGGGCAGCATCACCGATCAAGGAAGTACCAGCCGACGAGGCAAAACGTCCAAAAAAGGGATTGGCTTGGCCGTACCCCGGAAATACCGCATCGATGGCGCGTATTCCCGGCACTCCAAAACTATTGAGTTGCGCCCGGTCACCCGCGTAGGGGGTTATCGCCTCTCCCACCGTAGTCACAATGCTTTGGGTCCCCAGATCAAGCACGAAGCGTCCGGCGGTGGGTCCGGACTGACCGGGGTTGTTAGCCGAAGTATTAAAGCCATTTTGAGAGTTGATATCCGGTTGATTAAAGGTTCCGCCTCCGATGCCCTCGATCTGAAACTGTCGGGCCAGGATAGCCGGAAAAGAGTTTTGTTGTCCGTCGGTATATAGCGCCCCATCCATGAAGCCAGCCGTCAGAGAGTTGCCAATGGCTACGTACTTAGTGAAGTCAGCGGTTCCGGGAGTACCCGTGGGCGGCGGTTCTGCTGCCAGCGGAGGGTTATCAGCGCTGCGTTCTTCAACAAGGTCGTCTTCGGTGCTACAGGCTCCCAAAAGCAGGGCCAGTCCTAATCCGCCGAGGGCGGCAATAGAATGAGTGAATTGCATAGTAGTAGTTAATTTAAAAGCTCATCAAAGGTAAGCGAGATGTAGTAGACCGCTCCCATGCGCGGGTTGCCAAAGGAGGTGGTGTAGCGCTCGTTGAGCACGTTGGAACCGCCCAGCTTGATTACCGACTTTAGATCGGCTAACTTGTAGCTTACCTGGGCATCCAGGGTAGAGAAGGCCGGAACCACGCCCACTCCGAACGACGACTCCCACAGGAAAGCATCCTGCCAGCGGTAGTTGATGCTAAACCCGAAATTGTCGGTCACCTTGCGGTTGGCCAGCTTGAGGTTGTAGCGCCACAGCGGAGTATTGTACGAAGCGCGGAAGCCCTGGTTCGATCAAGTCCTGCTGGTCGAGCAGTTGGTTGAAGGCCGCGTTGCCTCCCACCACAAAGCCCCGGTCCAGCACGTACTCGGCCCCTATAGCAAAGCCGTGGGCGTTTACCGTGCCATCGGCGTTCACGTTGAAGCCAAAGCGCTGGGTGCCTACCGTTTGCTGAATGATGCCCTGTGGATCGGCTTCACCACCGAACGGAGGGCCGTCGCCGTTGGCGGTTTGGGTGAAATCGACTTCGGCGATGAAGTCGCGGTACGAACTGAAGTAGTAGTAGGCGTCAATGAGCAGTTTCTCGCCCAGCACCCCTTTGTAACCCACCTCGTAGGTATTCACCTTTTCGGTTTCAAAATCGCCGAACTCCACCGGATTCAATAAGGTCTGGGCAGCCGCCAGGTTGCCCGTGGTCTGGAACTCCTGCCGGGCCGCCTGCACGCTATTAGTGGTGAATACTTGGTTACTCTCAAAATTATAGCGATTCACTAAAATGGGGTTGCTACCGATCAGGCGACGCGTCACCACGTCGAGGTCGATGAGCTGATCCTGGGTGGTGGGAATGCGAAAGCCGCGCTGGAAAGAGGCCCGGAAGTTATGGTTCTCAATCGGAGTAAACACCGCCGACAGCCGGGGCGAAAACTGCCCGCTGAAGTTCTCGTTCTTGTCGTAGCGCACCGAACCGGTCAGGTCCAGCTTGTCATTCAGCAAATCTTTGGATACCTGCACGTAGGCTCCCCACTCATCGATGGTAAACTCATCGCCGTTGTCCTGCAGGGCAAACAGGGTGCCGTCGGACACCAGTGCGTAGCGGCGGTAGTTGGCTCCCACGATCACTTCCGCAAAGTCAATCTGGTCCGACAGGTTATACATCCCTTCGAAGTGATACAGTCCCGTTCGGTCTAAGAACTTAGCGCCACCTTCCGAGATCGGCACCTGCCGCAGTGAATCGTACAACTGTTGAAATCTGCCATTGTTGAGGTTATTTTGGCGCACTTGGTCGCTCACCCCGCGGGCTATTGCGTGCGACTGGTCGATGTTTAGCCCTTGCAAACGAGCTCCGGCGAAACCTTGTACGTAAGCCGGAATGGTGGTCTGCACGTTGATGAGCGAGGCCAGGGTGTTGGCGGCGTACGAATCGCCGGAGTTCTCGCGGGTGGTGTAAGCGCGCAAGAAGAAGTTGGAGCCCCGAAGCTCGAGCTTGCCCGTCCAGATAGAAAAATCGTTGAGCACGAAGCGGTCGTTGGCGGTATACACCGTGCTGCCCGAGCCGAAATTATACTGCGCCAGGGCTTCCACGTTATCGTTGATGCGGTAGTGCAGCGCCCCGCCCAGTTTGAGACTTTCGGTAGTATTATCCAGAATCTCCGACTCGGTGTAACCGGTGGGGGTAAAGTTACCGGCTTCGCCGAAGGGCATCAGGGGACGAACCAGCGCCAGCGCCTCTGATCCGGCAGCTGTCACGCCTAGGTTGAGCAGCGGATCGCCGTACACGTTCACCCCATCGTAAGTGCGCCGATCCGCCCGATTAATCGGGTCGATGTTGTCGTCGCTGCGCTCCACGATGTCGCGCTGATCACGGTAGTCTACGCCTCGGAAGTCGCCCGCCTGTAGAAACTCAGCGTTCACCTTGAAGGCGAAGCGGTTGTTGAAGGCTTTGGCGTAGCGTAGCGCATAACTCTGGTACAGCGCCGGGTCGGCATCCTCCCCGTTGATATGGGTCACCCCCAGCTTAACCGCCGCGCTTAGCCCCTGGTAGTCGAACGGGCTCTTGCTGTTCATCAGGATGATACCGTTAATGGCGTTCGGACCGTAAAGTGCCGAGGCCGCACCGGGCAAGATTTCCACACTTTCCAAATCCAGCTCAGAGATGCCCACGATGTTACCCACCGGGAAGTTAAGTCCGGGCGCTTGGTTGTCGATACCATCAATAAGCTGCACGGTGCGGGTGTTGCCGTTGGCCCCGAAGCCCCGGGGATTGATTGACTTGAATGTCAAGCTTTGGGCACTTACGTCGATGCCCTTCAGATTTACGATCTGGTCGTAAAAACTAGGAGCGGCCGCCGCCTGGATATCGCGAATATCGAGTTTTTCGATCGACACCGGTGACTCCAGAATGCTCTCTTCCACCCGGGAAGCTGATACCACCACTTCTTGACCCAGTAGGGTTTGATACTCCAGTTCAATGGAAAGACCATCAGTTTGGTTGTCCACCGTTACCTCCTGGCGCCCGTAACCCACGCTCGTTATCACCAGCGTAAGGGGAAGACCTTCGTTAACGGTGAGATTAAAACTACCATCACTATCGGTAACCGTACCAATTACCTTGTCTTTGACCAAGATATTAACACCAATCAACGGCTCTCCGTCGTCAACGTCGGTAACTTGTCCGGAGATCGTGACACTCAATTGTGCCTGTAGCAGAATCGGCGATAAAAAGACAGCGCAAAAAAGGCCGCCCAGGGCTAGAAAAAGTCTCATAGGTTAAAGAGATGCTAAATTGCATCCGTATTTATGGTGTAGATTTTGTAAATCTTTCAAATATAAGGGAAAATGATAAAATAGTAGGCATGCCGAGGAAATTATTCCGGCGCACAATACGATCTGGGGACCTACAGAATCAGACCAGGTCCAATTCTGCCTTCACAAACTGAATCAACGACCGAATGTAGTCGGTGCTGAAGTCAAACCGGATATTGGCGGCTTCGTACACTTCGGGGATGGTTTTGGTGTAGCCAAGGCGGAGGGCGTTTTTGTAGCCTTCTAATCCCTTCTTCGGATCTTCCTTGTAGTTCTTCCAGACCGCAATGGCACCGAGTTGGGCAAAGCCGTATTCAATGTAGTAGAAGGGGACCTCGTAGAGGTGCAACTGCTTTTGCCACAGGTACTTCTTTTCTTCTTCCAATCCGCTCCAGTTAGTCGTTTTATCCGAAAACTTTTCGTAGATACGCAACCAGTGGTCGGTGCGTTCGCTCCCAGCATGACTTGGGTGCTCGTACACCCAGTGCTGGAACTTGTCAACGGTTGCCACCCAGGGCAACGTTTCGATCAACTGCTCCAGGTGGTCACGCTTGGCGCGTTTCAGATCGTCTTCATTGGTGAAGAACAGGTTCCAGTGGTCCATCGAGATAAGTTCCATGGCCATCGAGGCCAGTTCGGCTACTTCCGAGGGAGTGTTCTGAAAGTTGGTGAGCTCCAGATCACGCGTCAAGAAGGAGTGCACCGCGTGGCCGCCTTCGTGCATCATGGTGACCATGTCGCGCAGGTTCGAGGTGGCGTTCATAAAGATAAACGGTACGCCGGTTTCGGACAGGGGGTAGTTATAGCCGCCCGGGGCCTTTCCCTTGCGTGATTCCAGGTCCAGGTGGCCCATCTGGCGCATCACGGCGATGCGTTCGCCCAAATAAGGATCGAGTTCGACCAAAGGTCTGGATGGTTTTTTCGGTGAGTTCTTCGCCGGTGGTGAAGGGCTTGAGCGGTGGTTGCCCCAGCGGGTCCACCGACTTGTCCCACGGACGCAGACTGTCTACTCCTAATGTCGCCTTTCGCTCTCGGGCCAGTTCATCTAGGATCGGAGTCACTTCGTGCGCCACCGCCTCGTGAAAGTTAAAGCAGTCTTGGGGAGTATAGTCAAAGCGACCCATCGCCTCAAACATGTAGTCGCGGTAGTTGGCGAACCCCGCGTTCCGGCCAATGCGATCGCGCAGCCCGATCAGCGTGGTGAACAGTTCGTTGAGTTGATCTTTGTCCTGCAGGCGGCGCTGCGTGATCTTGCGGTAGGCGGTTTCTCGCTCGGCCCGATCGGTTGACTGCAACTTGTTAGCGGCTTGCTGGAGCGTTATTTCCTGCCCGTTGAACTCCACGGTCATCGCTCCCGAGATAGCCCCGAACTGCTGGGCCGCCTGTTGCTCTTCGGTCTTGAGCGGAATATTCTCTTCCCGAAAGATACGAGCGTCTTTTTTCAGTTCCCGAATTAGGATCGGATAGCCCGGTTGCACTTTCAGTTCGTTCAGATAAGGACTGCTGAGCGCTATCTTATTGAGCTCATTGCTCACCGGGGCAATTTTGGGTTCTATTTCGGTGATAAATTCGGTATAGCTGGCGCGCAAGTCCTCATCGGTAGTGTCGCAGGTCATTTTGATGTAGCGCCACGCCAGGTTCTCCGACAGCACCGCTTCCAACTCACTGCGGTCGTTAAACCAGCGACGCAATTCTTCGGTCGAAGTAATATCGCGTGCCAGCAAATCATCAAAGTAGGGTTTCACGGCTTCCCAAGTGGTTACCTCAAAGTCGGTAGGAAGCAGTTGGCGGTCTCTTTTTTCGGGGATGATAACGTTGTCAGTGTTCATAGTGTAATAAATGAGGTCAAACAATGGAGCAAAGCTAGTCCAATTCGTGATTGTATTTGCATATTCAGGGGTTGTTAGATTCAATAAGTCCTTCAGGCCTAGAAACTCAAAACCTAGAACTTGTTAACCTAGAACCGAATTATTCAATCTCAATCACCACATTGTCCGTCAACGGATGGCCCACGCAGGTGAGCACGTATCCTTGCTTGAGATCGTCCTCGGTGAGGCTGTCTTCTTCGTCGAGCTTCATCCGTCCGGAAACACACTTGCCCATGCAAGCGGTGCACAGCCCGCTCTGACACGAGTAGGGCAATTCAATGTCCAGCGCCAGGGCGGTTTGTAAAATAGTGCTCTCGGGCTCCACCCTGAAGCGATGCGTTTCGCCCTCGTAGCGAATGGTAACCTCGCGGGCTTCATCCACGGTGGCCTTGGTGGTCCGGTAGGCTCCGGGAGTGGTATCGGTATCCCAGGTAGCCGTTGGTTTCTTCGGAGCATCGCCTTTTTTAGCCGCAGCCGGTTTGCTCAGCACAAAGCTTTCCTTGCGGATGAGGTGGGTCGGAACGTCTAGGGTGTGCAATGCCTGCCGCACGTTTTCCATCATGCCCTGGGGCCCGCAGAGAAAGTATTCGGTAGTCGCCTCCGAAAAAGAGAGCGTTTTTAGTAAGTCAGGCACCCGTTCGGCGAGCACCTGCCCTTCGTGGGCGTCGGGATAGTCGGTGGCATCTTCCAGCACGTGAACCACCTGAAGTCGGTTGGCATACTTTTCTTTAAGCGACGCTAGTTGCTGGCGGAAAATAATAGAATCGGCCGCGCGGTTGGCGTAGATAAGCGATATTTTCGACTGCGGCTCGGCGTGCAGCACGGATTTCAGCAAACCCATCAGTGGAGTGATGCCGCTGCCGCCTCCGAACATCACCAAGTGACGCTGATTGGCCGCATCTACCTTCGTCGTGAAGGTCCCCGCGGGTTCGGCCACGCGCATGGTGTCGCCCGGCTTGAGCGTATCGTTCAGATAGTTGGAAACCTTGCCCGAGGCCACGCGCTTCACGGTGACCGCCGGATGCGGGTCGACGGCCGGTGCGGTACAAAAGGAGTAGGAGCGACGCACCTCGGTACCATCTATATCGAGGATAAGGGTGAGAAACTGACCCGCCTCGTAGGGCAATCCCTCGTCGGGGGTTTCAAAAGTGATGATGATCGCGTCGGCGGTCTCTCTGACAATCGAATGAACGGTAAGTTCACGATACTTAGAAGATTTCTGGGGGGAAGATTCTTCGGCTGTTGAAGCTTCCTTCTTTTTTCCGAATAAATTAAACAGCACAGTAATTAATATTTAGTATACGGTTGGATTGGCTTTATTACTCTTTTATTGTCAGTATTGTTTCACGACCAATTGTTCAATTGGCCGATTGCTCAATTGTTAGCCTTAACCATTGAACAATTGAGTAATTGAACCAAATCTGTACTAAATTCGCGCGCTACCATTGCAAATTATGTCAACCTCAAAACTCACCCAACTCACCGCAGTCTCCCCACTTGACGGACGTTACCGACGATATTCCGACACTCTGGCGCCTTTTTTCTCCGAATACGGACTGACCCGCTACCGGGTGCGGGTGGAGGTGGAGTACTTCATTGCCTTGTGCGAACTGCCGCTGCCGCAGCTGGAAGCGGTGAATCATGACCTGTTTCCCCAACTGCGCGCCATTGTTACCGATTTCTCGGAAGCCGACGCCCAGCGCATCAAAGACATCGAGAAAACCACCAACCACGACGTGAAGGCGGTGGAGTATTTCCTCAAAGAGCGTTGGAGGGAGTTGGGCCTGGCCGACCAACAGGAGTTTATTCACTTTGCCCTCACTTCGCAAGACGTAAACAATACCGCCATTCCGCTCAGCATGCGCGAAGCGCTCGAGCAGGTGTACCGTCCGTTGCTGGATGAGGTGCAGCAGCAGCTCCAGCGGCAAGCCCAGCAGTGGGCCGACGTGCCGATGCTGGCCCGCACCCACGGGCAACCCGCCACGCCTACTCGGGTGGGCAAGGAGTGGGCGGTGTTTCACGAACGCCTGACCCAGCAGATCACGTTGTTGGACCAACTGCCCCACGTGGCCAAGTTTGGTGGGGCCACCGGCGGCTTCAATGCGCACTTGGTAGCCTATCCGAATATCGACTGGCGGGCCTTTGCCGACCACTTCACCCGACACCTGGGACTGAGGCGCAGTCACCCGACTACGCAGATTGAGCACTACGACTTTCTGGCCGCCCTGTTCGACAACCTCAAGCGCATCAACACCATTCTGATCGACTTGTGCCGCGACGTATGGCAGTACATTTCTATGAACTACTTTACTCAGAAGGTGGTCGCCAACGAAGTGGGCTCGTCAGCCATGCCGCACAAGGTGAATCCCATTGACTTTGAAAATGCCGAAGGCAACCTGGGCATCGCCAACGCGCTGTTTGAGCACCTGTCGGCCAAGCTTCCGGTATCGCGCTTGCAACGCGACCTTACCGATTCCACCGTGCTGCGCAATCTGGGTGTGCCGCTGGGCCATGGTCTGGTAGCGCTGTACTCATTGCAAAAAGGGCTGGGTAAGATCGAACTAAACGCGGCAGTGCTGCACGACGACCTGGAAGAGCATTGGGCGGTGGTGGCCGAAGCCATTCAGACCATTTTGCGCCGCGAAGGCTACCCGAAACCCTACGAGGCGCTCAAAGCACTCACCCGCGGGCAAGATAGGATTACGGAGGCCAGCATCAAGCGGTTTATTGAGACGCTGGAAGTGGATGAAACGATTAAGGCAGAACTGTTCGCCATCACTCCGTTCAACTTTATTGGACTGACTGAATCATACTAACATCAATATATCAATTATTGAATTGCGCTTCGGTAAGGTCGATGCCGTATTTTGAGGAGATCAACGCATTGGTTTCATCTTGATCGGCTTGTTGGCCGCAACCTTGTAAGGCGATAAAAAGCAAGGCTGCTATAAGTGGTATTTGCTTCATGGCTTTCTTTCGGGTTTATAATGCAAGGTCTACATAAGGGTTCAGGAAAACTTCAGGGGATACCCTGAAATAAAAAACTCAGGGAAAACCCTGAGATCTCGGCCGACGGAAGATTTGGTATATCGCGGGCGTATTGTCATCAATAGTGCCATGAAAGGTTGCGACCTCGCTTAGGAACAGAATTGAATATCAGAGCGCTCGCTCATTCAATCATTCTCTTATTGGAAGAAATTGAGAAATTAGCTATGTTTGTGTTTAGTACTTATATTCTTCAACACCGTTCTTTTCGCCTCAGCGCCTAAGGAGCACTCCTCTACCAAACAAAAAACGGGTCTTGCACTGGCGGCTGCTTTCGGGAGCCGTTCTTTTGTTTCGGACAGTGAGGAGAATCTTAAACCTACAGAGTATGTCAGACATATCGTATTACACCAAAGAAGGCTTGCAGCGGCTCAAGGATGAGCTGAACGAACTCAGAACCAAGGGGCGCACCGATATGGCCCGGCAAATCGCCGAAGCCCGCGACAAGGGCGACCTGAGCGAGAACGCTGAGTATGACGCCGCCAAAGATGCTCAGGGTCATCTGGAACTCAGAATAGCCAGACTAGAAGGCGTGGTCGGCAACGCCCGCGTGCTTGACGGAGCCAACGTAGACACCTCGAAAGTGTCCATTCTGTCAACCGTAAAAATCAAGAACCAGCAGAACGGAGCGCAGATGTCCTACACGCTGGTATCCGAAGAAGAGGCTGATCTGAAGTCCGGCAAGATATCGGTGAAGTCGCCCATTGGCAAAGGGCTATTGGGCAAAAAAGTGGGTGAAACCGCGCAGGTCCAAGCCCCCGCCGGGACGATCAACTTCGAGGTTCTGGATATTTCGCTGAACTGAACGTCATCCCGGAATTTTGCGTAGCATAGCGGAACAAAATATCCGGGATCTCCCGCACCAAAAACACAATCTACTTTCAAAGCGTGTTTGACGCATATCAATCTAACTAATCTGCCATCGGGTGCGTTCGCAACGCTTTGTTTGTCAACTTAACTATTGGAATGTCTATTTTCACCAAGATCATCAACCGTGAGATTCCGGGGCACATCGTGGCCGAAAACGAGCACGCTATTGCCTTTTTGGATATCCGTCCGCTGGTAAAGGGCCACACGCTGGTGGTGCCGAAGCGGGAAGTAGATTATTACTTTGATCTGGACGAGGATCTTTACCTTGAATTGAACCGCTTTGCCCGTCAAGTGGCCATCGGACTGAAAAAAGCGGTGCCCTGTAAGCGCATCGCCACCGCCGTGATTGGCCTGGAGGTGCCCCACGCCCACCTGCATCTTATTCCCATCAACAGTATGGACGATGCCAACTTCAGCCGCCCCAAGCTGCAACTTTCTGATGAGGAAATGGCCGAGGTAGCCGACCTAATTCGAACGCAACTCAGCGCGTAAGGAACGCTACCGGTTCCGAGAAATTTATTTGTTTTCTAGCCGACCTATTTGCGTCTTCGGGCGTGCCGAACAAGAACAAGCCCACCATTGGCTTGCTAAACTGCCATCCGATTGCGACTGAGCGGTAGGTAAATTGATCAAGTTGCGCACTTTTCTGTCATCAGAAGTTAGCTTCCCGCTACGCTTCGACGCTTTCCCTTTCTTTCTTCTTCCCCTCATTTCTGCTTAAAGTTACCCTTTCGGGAAGCTTTGTTATAATATTACTTGTTTCGCCTATAACTAATTGCAGGTTCGCTTACCGAACCTTTCGTAAGCAACGCTTAGACTAGTACGGTTTTCGGCGAAATACCAGTGGTGTACCATTTGCCTTCCTTTCTGCCTTCCCCCCGATAAGTATTATGCTATTTATGTGGGTAGTGAAATGCCAACGCAATACGCAAGTACGATGGGTGAAAGATTTTTACGCAATGCGCTCCTTTATAGTGGATTTTTACTGGGTCTGTCGCTGACCCTTCGGGCGCAGGACTGCCCCGACCAGGCCACCTTCGAGGTAACTGATGAACAATCTCCGGGCGGCAACGACGGGCAGATCACGGTGACGTTTTCCGGATTGCACGGCGATATGGACCCGGCGGCGGGGGATTTTCAATATAGTTTATTCAACAAGGAAGTAGGAGGCTATCTTTATGATCCTGCACTACTTGGTCCGGACTTTTATGAGAATTCTCGGATCACGCTGAACTTTCGCCCCCCCGGTACCCTCACATTTCGAAATTTACCTCCTCAATCCGGGTACACTATAGTACTTACTAGCCCTTCCTGTCAGAAGCTTTATAATTCCACTGCAGAAGGAATCACAGTAAAAGCATCTGAACAATGAAGCATAAAGCTATAGAACTAATTGCTCCGCTAGCATTACTTTACTTTCTGTTACTTAGTGGAACTGCTTATGCCCAGTCATGCCCTGACGTGGTTCAGAGTAGTTTGAATATCTCTGTAACCCCTGAGCAGTGCTATCAGGCTGAGGATGGAAAAATAGAAATTTCATTCGTTGATGCCACAGGAAGCTATACTACAGGCTTAGGCGACTTCACACCAAATTCTGGAGACTACAAATACAACCTGTTCAATTCCGGTCAGGGGTGGGTATACGATGAGTCTGGCATTTCAACTGGCGCTGCGGTCATTCCTAGTATCACAGTGAGTTATGAGGCACCGAATAAAATTACGTTCAGTGGATTGCCGTCTAACGAAGGTAGTTTTGGATATAGGGTAGTTATTGTAGGTGGGGACTGCGAAGAGACAGGTAACAGTAAGCAGTTTCCTGCAAAGGAAAGCCCCTCTGGAATTACAGTAGTTGCCGCCCCTGAAATCATCATCGACCCCGCCCAAATCACCACTCAGGCCAACACCGTCTGTACTCCGCCCGCCCCTTTTGACGGGGAAATCAACATGAACAGCGCGGTGAGCGGTGGAGCCGGTGGCTACGAATACTCCATCGATGGCACCACCTTCCAGACCAGCCCCATCTTCGCTGGCCTCGAGCACGGCACCTACACGGTGACGGTAATCGACCAAAACAGCACCACCGTAGGGGATAACTGCACCAAAACAGTCAGCGTTGACGTGCCCGACGGCCGGGTGCCGCCCACCGCCGCCATCACCCCCAACACTCCCGAAGCCTGCGCGGCGGTAGACTTGCCCCTCAACGGTAATCCCACCGGAGGCACCGGCGTCTACGTAGCGCACCTCTGGACGGGCGACGTTGGAACGTTGTCGGCTACGAACGTAGAAAATCCTACCTTCAACTCCACTACTCCGGGCACCTACAACCTCACCTACGAGGTTACCGACGATAAGGGCTGCACGGCCACCTCCTCGGTCACCGTCACGGTGGCCAATCCCACCGTGGTGAGTCTCTTCGTAGATGAAGTAGACAACACCATTTGCGCGGGCGAATCGACCAGCATAACCGTTCGCAACGCCCAAACCGGCTACCGCTACCAACTGCGCAACGACGCCGACAATAGTCCGATCGGTGGCCCCGCCAACGGTGCCGATGTCGACTTAACGTTGCCCACCGGAAACTTAGCTGCCACCACCACCTTCAACGTGCTGGTGAGCAGCATCAGCGGACCCTGCCCCGACGTGGAACTCACCGACCAAGCCACCGTCACCGTTGTCGATGCGGTGGATCTCACCCTAGCGGTAAGCGCCCAAACCAGTCCGCTCTGCTCAGGAGAAAGCACCAACATTCTGCTGGAAAACAGCGAATTGAACGTTGACTATCAACTGCGCAACGATGCCGATGACAGCAACGTCGGGTCGGTGATTACCGGCACCGGCGGAGATCTATCTTTTCCTACCGGCATCCTAGCCACCTCCACCACGTTTCACATCATCGCCGACAACGGCGTGTGCACCGAGGCCGAGCTCAACAACAAAGCCAGCGTTACAGTAAACCCGTCTCCCACCCAGGCCGTGCTGTCGGGCGACGCCACCGTGTGCGCCGGAAGCAGCACCAACCTGGTAGTCACCATCACCGGTGGGGCCGGACCGTTCAGCTTTACCTTAGTCAACTCGGTAGATGCCACCACCATTCCGGTTACCAACTATACGAGCGGAGACGATATTTCCGTATCCCCGACTGCTGACGTCACTTACACCATTAGCGGTCAGGTTACCGATGCCAACGGCTGCGAAGTGGCCGGTTCAGGTTCAGCAACCGTTACGCTGAACCAAGGACCCACCGCGGCAAGTATCTCAGGAAACGCTACTATTTGCGAAGGAGAAACAACCAATGTTCAACTAACCATTACCGGTGGACAAGCTCCCTACGCGTTCACGCTCAGTGACGGTACGGCAATCATCGGCTACAGTAGTGGCGAAAACATTTCGGTAAGTCCGGCGTCTACTACTTCGTACACCGTCGCTACCGTACAAGATGCCAACGGCTGCGCAGTGGCCGTCAGCGGCTCGGCCGATGTCACCGTTAATCCCCGACCCACTCCGTTCAACGTGGGCCCGAGTTCATTGGCCTTGTGTCCCGGTGATGATGCTACGATTACCCTCAACGGATCGCAAAGTGGGGTTACCTACGAGATCTACCAGAATACGGTGCCAACCGGACAAACTGTTTCCGGTAACGGCAGCTCGGTGAGCTTGACGCTCAGCAGCGGCAGCTTTGCCAACAACGATGTGCTCACCGTGCAAGCCGACAACAGCATTTGCGTCACTCCGATGACCGGTTCATCCACGGTAACAATCAGTACCATAAGCACCTTCGGGATCACCTCACCGGCCAGTGTAACCGCCTGCTCAGGAGATGCCGTAACGGTTAGTTTGGGCGGTTCAGAAAACGGCGTAACCTACGAACTGCTCAAAGACGGCGCAGGAACGGGTACGTTTGTGAACGGAACCGGCAGCGCCATTAATTTCGGCACTACCGTAAGCAGTGGTGACAACGGTAGCGCCTTTTCGGTGATAGGAAGACGCACCACCTGCGCGCAAGCGATGAGCGGCAGCACCACGGCCACGGTCAGCAACCTCACGGCCGAAGCCGGACTGCCTCAGTCTACTCCTGAAAACACCGCGGTTGTTCTATCGGGCAGTGCCAGCAACGGAAGCGGTACGTATACGTACGCCTGGACTTCATCCCCTGCTAATCAAATTGCCCCCGGAGAAGAAACCAATCAAAATCCGAACACCATCAACTTAACCGGTACCACAACCTTTACCTTAGAGGTTACTGATACGAACACCGGCTGCAAATCTAGCGATGTAGTAACCATTACGGTAACCGGAGGGTTGCCGACCGTCACCGCTTCTGCCAATCCAACCACGGTTTGCGCCGGAGAGGCGGTGCAACTAACCGCTGCCGCTTCGGGAGGAGACGGCAGCTATACCTACGCCTGGGATAACGGGGCGGGTACCGGGGCTTCGCCCACCGTGAATCCGCTGGTGACCACTACCTACGAGGTGACCGCTACGGACGGTAACGGCGATACGGCTCAGGATCAGGTAACGGTCACGGTTAACCCGCTGCCTACGGCGTATAATCTCACTCCCAGTCCCAGTGCGCTGGTATGCAGCGGAGCGGATGTCACCGTTACGCTGGATGGGGAAGATGCCAATGTCACCTACACCTTGCTGCTGAACGGAGCCGAGGTAGTGGGTAATGTGCCCGCCAGCACCGGAACTGGGTTGGAATTTACGATGGCTAATGGCGCGTTTAACGCCGGTGATGTATTAACCATTCGGGCGGAAGACGATATCACCGGTTGCGCCCGACTCATGAACGGTTCGGCCATAATTCAGACCAATGATCCGCAACCGTTTGCCGTCACCGCGGTGGATACGGAGGTGTGCACGGGTGAGGATGCCATCATTCAACTCAGCGGCTCGGAAAGCGGAGTTGACTATAATGTACTGATGAACGGCACCTTGGTTACGACGGTGCCCGGCGACAACAACGCGCTAACCATCACCATACTTTTTGCTGATCTGGTCGACGGGGGTAGTGTGACGGTAGCAGCAAACAACGGAAGTTGCACCGTGGCTATGACCGGTGCTGCCACCGTGAGCATCAGCTCCATTACTACCGCCGATGCTGGTCCTGACGAAACGATCTGCACCGACAGCTACTTACTTAGTGCTAACGCAGCATCTGCTACCGAAACCGGGACCTGGACCGTTCAAAGCGGAGGCGGAACTTTTGTGAGTTTCAACGACCCGGCAACCGTGGTGAACGGACTCAGCGTGGGCGATAACGTGTTTAAATGGACAATCAGTGACAATAACGGAGTTTGTAGTCCTACGGAAGATTTGGTTACCATTACCCGGCTAGACGTAACGGCGGCCGATGCCGGAGTAGCGCAAACCGTATGCGCGGACGAAGTAATTTTAGCCGCCAACAATCCAGTCGCCGGAGAGCAGGGAACCTGGACCACCACCGGCGCCGGATTATTTGATGACCCTAACGACCCCGCTACCCGCGTTACCAATCTCGATGTTGGCCCTAACGATTTCGTTTGGACAATCAGTGACAATTCGGGCACGTGTCCGTCTACACAGGCGGCGGTTACGGTCACCCGAAACCAACTTGCTGCCGATGCGGGAACCGATGTGAGCATTCCTACGGGAACTACCGCCAGTTTAAGCGGATCGGCAATCAACGGTACCGGTCCGTATACTTACCGCTGGGAACCGGCCGCCCTGCTGGACGATCCGAACGTCGCCAATCCCACTACGGTTGCGTTGACGGCATTGACCAATTTTACCCTCACGGTCACTGATGATGGCGTGGGTAGCACGTGCCAGAGCACCGATCAGGTAACCATCACGGTCACGGGAGGTCCTCCCAGCGTAATCGCCTCGGCCGAGGGTTCTGAAGATCCGATTGCCATTTGCGAAGGGGAAACCATCGATCTGAGCGCGTTAGGCTCCGGCGGCGACGGGGCTTATACGTACGCCTGGACCAGCGACAACCTGACCGTTATCACCCAGGCTGATCCCAACGATCCGCAAGCAACAGCAAGCCCGGCGCTAACCACCACCTTCACGGTTGAAATTACCGATGGCAACGGCGACCAGGCCACGGATGATATAGTGGTTACGGTTAATGCGCTACCGATTGCGTTTACGGTGGGTGCCGACCCGACCCTGGTCTGTTCTAGTACGGATGCCATCATCAGTCTGGACGGTTCGGAAACCGGAACGCAGTACCAATTGCTACGAAACAGTACGGTGGTGACCGCGCTCGCGCCGGTAGCCGGAGACGGCAATCCACTGACCTTTGCACTACCCCAGAGCGAATTCTCCGACGGGGATGTGTGGACGATCCGGGCCGAAAGCGCAGCGGGATGTCGTCGTGTGATGGCTGGTCAGGCCCGTATCCAGATCAACGATCCGGTGGTATACACGATCACTACTCCCCCGGTGCTGGATGTTTGTCCGGGGCAACCCGCTACCATCACGTTGGATAACTCCGACCTGGGTCTCGACTACGTGCTGATGACCGGCGGCAACCCGGCGGCCACGCTAACCGGTAACGGTGCCAGCCTGGACTTTGTGTTGCCCGACGGCAGCTTCTCTGACAATGATGTATTCACCATTGTGGCCAACAACAGCAGTTGCGAAGTGGCAATGACCGGCAGTGTTGAAATCAACCTCGTGGGAGTAGATGCTACCTTCAGCTACGCCTCCGGAACCTACTGCTTTGACGGGGCCGATCCTATGCCCGAAACTGGCTTCGCCACGGGCGGCACGTTCAGCACCACCGATCCGATCACCGTAGACCCTGCCGACGGAACCATTGATGTTTCAGCCAGCACAGTGGGAGGGCCCTATACCATCACGTACACCATCGGCAGCGGGCCGTGTGTTTCTACCGAATCGTTTCAGGTGACGATCATCAACAGCACTCCTGATCCCACCTTCGACTACAGCCAGGACCAGTACTGCACGCAAACCGGCACCACTCCGCCCGTATTTACTCCCGGAGCTACGGCCGGGACATTCTCGTACCAACCCGTTCCCGCCGGACCGAATACGCTGGCGCTGGCTTCGGACGGTACCATTGACTTGGCGACCAGTGATCCGGGCACTTACCGGGTCGCTAACTTCATCACCGGATCGGGCGGCTCCTGCGCCGCAGCAACGCACGAAGAAACGGTGCAGATTTTCGCCCCCGACGTAGCTGATATCTCTTACAACGGCGGCAACCCCATCTGCCAGAGCGAAACCACCGATCCGACCCCGGCTTTCGCGGCGGGTAGCACCACCACCGGAACGTTTACGGTGACCAGCGCCAACGCGGCGGACATGACCATTGTGACGGCCACCGGGCGCATCGACCTGAGCGATACCGACCCCGGTAGCTACGACATTCAATTTGTGACGGATGGTCCCTGTCCTGATGATGTGACCGTAACGGTGGTGATCGATGCTGCTACCGACGCCAGCTTTACCTACCCGGCCAGCAGTTTCTGCAAGGGAACCGGTAGCGTTTTACCTAATTCAATTACGACCGGTGGAGGAGTGTTCTCGACCAGTTCGCCCGATTTGTTGGTGAATAGCAGCACCGGTGAGATTGACGTAGACGGTAGCGATGCCGGTAGCTACTTCGTGATCTACGAACCTGTCTCGGCGGGCTGCAACGGCCGCGACTCGGTGGCCATCACCATCAACGATATCACCGCCGACGCCGGAGCGGATGACCTGGCCTGCCGACTGCGCTATGACCTGATGGGCAACACTCCGGCCACCGGAGCCACCGGTGCGTGGACGGTAGTAAGTACTCCGAGCGGTAGCGAAACGGCTACTTTCTCTAATTTCAATGCACCTAACTCCAGAGTAAACGTAAGCGATCCCGGTAGCTACGAATTTGAGTGGACGGTAACCCAGGGTGGCTGCTCGGTAGCGGATAGGGTGGTTATTGAGTTTAATCGCCCCATGGAAGTAGTTTCAGCCAATTACGTGGGAAATAGTGATTGTTCTGCTAGCGATTCGGACAAAGGAGTAGCAGTTGCCGGGGGCAGTGGATCCTTCACCTTTGTTTGGAGCGGAGGAGTTCCAGGGTCTCCAACGGCTGGTTTTCCATTTCCCAATGGGCAAGCACTTGACCCTAGCCTACCTCCCTACCCCGGTGAGGTTGAATTCCGAGAAGAGTTTTCACCAGGAATCCACAGTGTTATCATAACCGATGACAATACTTTTTGCGACACCACCGTAATCTTCGCTATTGGGGTTACTAAGATCGACACACTTTTAGAAGTCACTGGAAATACTACTTGTGGTACTGGTAACAATGGAGAAATTACTGTAAGATCTACTGAAGTGTCCGATACGCGCGAGTATGCTATCACCTACTTAGACCAAAACGGTGACCCCTTAACTCCTGCGGTTAACGCAATACTCAACACGACGACTGATACCGAAGTTGTCGTGGGAGGCTTTCCAGTAGGATATTATTTGCTAGATATTGAGGTGACTAACAGCCCTGATCCAGGTGATATTGGATGCCATGTTTACAAGGAGGCTTACGTTGACACGTTCACACCAGTTGAAGTGTCAGTAGACAACATCACCCAACCCACTTGCGCGGGCACCACCGACGGCAGCCTTTCTATCACCGTGAGCGGAGCCACTCCCGATAATTACGCCTGGCAAGATAGCGGGGGCAATCCGGTGGGAGGAAACAGCCCCGGCCTGACCAACATTCCGGCAGGAGAGTATTCGGTGGATATCACCTACAACGGCGGTACGTGTAGCCAAACCTTTGGACCGTATAGCGTGCTTCCCCAAAACACCAGCGACGGCCCTACGGCCATCACCCCGCTGGCTCCCAGCGTACAGTGCAGTAGCTTCAACGCCCGCTGGAGTGACGAAGGCGCTGGTATTAGCTACCGCCTCAATGTTTCGGAAGATGCTTCGTTCACCACTCCGCTCTTCCTGGAAGATCAGGCCATTGCCACCAACGTCACCACATTCACGGTCAGTGGACTGGCCCCCGGCACGCCCTATTTCTACCGCGTGCGGTCGGTCGAAGGCGGCACGGGTTGCGTATCTGAAAACTCGAACGTGATCTCGGTGACCACCGAAACGAGCGACGTGCCCAGCGGATTGTACGTCACGGGCAGCACTTGTGACGAGTTCGTCGCCAACTGGGCCCCCGTGCCCGGTGCCACCGACTACACCGTACAGGTGGCCACCGACGCTGCGTTCACCAACGTGCTGCCGACGTACGACGCCGTAGCAGTAGGCAGCAACGATAACAAATTGCTCATCACCGGACTCACCGGCGGACAAACTTATCACTACCGCGTCAGGGTAGAAACCAGTTGTGGCACCTCCGCTTATTCGGCCTCCGCCAGCGTAACTACCGACGGGCTCAACGACGCGCCCACCAACCTGAGTGCTACTGCCGGTTGCTCCACCGCCACCCTAAGCTGGCAAGCCGTAACCGGATCAGTGAGTCGCTACGAAATGTTCTTAGATGATGACAACGATTTCACCAACGGTACCCTGTCGGCTACTGCCGACGCCACCGAGGTGACGGCAACCACCACCACCGTAAGCGGACTCACCGATGGTACTCCTTACTTCTTCCATGTGCTGGCGATTCTAAACGGTTGCAATACTACCCAAGCGGTATCTGACGTCTTCACCACCCGCAGTGAGCCAACCCCGCCCGTGGTAAGCGCCCCCGTTATCCGGTGCGATGGATTCACCTTATCCTGGGCTGCCGTGCCGGATGCCGATGACTACGTGATCGATATTTCGGAAGATGGATTTGCTACTTTCACGACAAACACCATCACTGACTTGAGTTTGGATGTTAGCAGCCTAACGCCGGGAACCTTGTACGAATACCGGGTGAAGGCCCGCGGCTGCGTAGAAAGTGCGTTCACCGGTGGTACTGTAACCACCGATGATACTCCGGGCGGACTAGCCAGCGCTCCCACGGCGGCAGCTCCTACGTGCGTAGGATTCACCGTGAACTGGACGGCGCAGCCCGGCATCCGATACTTCGTAGAGGCTTCGCCGGTGGGTGATAACTTTACTTCCGTGATAGAACGCTCACCAGAGGTGGATGCTGACACCTATACCTTCGCCACCCTATCGGTAGAAACCGATTATAACTACCGGGTAATTACCGTGAACGATTGCGGCGAGGGGATTGCCACCAACGGGTCGGGAACCATCACCACCAAACTCGCCGAGGAGTGCGGCTGCGGACACGATCAGGTGGCCTTTACGGTGACCACCAGCAACGCCACCTGTCCCGGCAGTGCCGACGGAGCGTTTACTATTCTATCCCGCAAAAAGTCGGGCGTCACGGTGACTCCCGATATGGGTCGGTTCAAGTACCGGTACCAATCGCTGACCAACCCCGCCGACACGTCGGCCTGGGAAGCCGGAGAGCCCGGTTCGCCGCCGCTTCCTCACTTCTTCGATAGCGTGAAAGCGGGTGACTACCAGGTGCTGGTGTGGGACACGTTAGGCCTGCCGGGTTGCGTAGACACCGTTGCCTTCACCACCACCATCAGCTTGCAGAACCAAGTCACCGTGGTGACCAAAGCCGAAACCTGCGACACTCCGGGTGGGTTGGTAGTGACAATTCCCGCGGCCTGTAGTGACCCGGATCGCATCTACGTCGGACAAGCCATTGGTTCCATCGACACCTATCCAATTGATTCAATCAGCAATAATAAGCTATACTTCTCGGGACTCGTAGCCGATGATTACCAGATTGTCGTATCTGACTTCATTCTGACCGATATCATCTACGCGACGCTCCCCGCTACGATTCCTAACAACTGCTCGAGTGGCGCTGACACCACCACGGTGTGTAACCTGAATGGTATCACCTTCTTGCCGGAAACCACGCTGGCCGCCTGTGATACCGGCGAAGGAAGCGTAACCTTTACGGCGATCAACGACAACACCGAGACCTTCACCTTCACGGTGATTGAGGAGGGTGGCGTGGTATTCGAGACTAAAGAAGGCAGCAGCGGCATCACCTTTGACAATTTGCCCAGCCGTCGCTACACCTACGAAATCTACGATGCTCTGTCGCAATCGTGCCGGGGCAAGTTTACCGTGGGCACCAAATCGGTGAACTTCACGGCTACCGTGCCCCAGGCCATCGCTTGTGACGACGTGACCACGTCGATCAACGTTGCGGTGGATTTGGATGCTACGCTGGCCGCGGGTCCCTATGAAGTTTTTCTCATAGACCAAACCGACACCCTGGCGCAAACCAGTCTGCCGTTGGGTGCTACCACGACCACCTTTGATGACGTGGCGGTGGGCGGAAGCTACGAGGTGGTGATCGTGGCCGCAGCCGAAGATGCTTGCGTAGCCCGGCGTACGGTAGTTACTACTCCCCCCGGCACCACGGCGCTGCAGTTCACTTATGCCCTAGATAGCACCGCTTGTTTCCAAACCCGGGGCGGGGGCAAAATAACCGTCCAAAACATCGTTGTGGCAGACAATACTCCCTTCGATGCCTACCTCTACCGGGTGGATACCGGGGAAGAAGTAGAGTACGCGAGTCGCAAGTTTAGCACCACTCCCCAGAGCTTCGTCTTTGAGGATATTGCCAACGGACAGTATCAAGTGCACCTAGTGCAAGCGCAGAGTGGTTGCGTGAACACCGTGCAGGAAAAACGCTCGGCGACCTTTACGATTGACGGTCCGGAAAGCGAACTAGCGGCCTCCATACGAAGCTACGTAGAAGTAACCGTTAACTATCCCTACGGCACCATTGAGATCGATAGCATTGTGGGCGGCGGGGCTCCCTACGAAGTGCGCATTGCCGCTGACCCGAGTAGCGCAAGCACCGAATGGGTAGAAGTGATCAACGAGAATCCGATTGTGCGTCCGTACCGCTATGAATACTTAGATCAAGCGGTGGGTACCTACTTCATTGAGCTTCGCGATCGTTTTGGCTGCGTAGTGCGGAAACAAGTGGAAGTAGGTTATACGGCTGAGTTATACATCCCGAATATCTTCACTCCCAACAGCGATGGTGAGAACGATACCTTTCAGATTCTGAACTTAGAAGATTTTGGAGAGAACGCGGGCGTGCAGTTAACGATCACCAACCGCTGGGGACGGCAGGTTTACCGTGCTAAGAACTATACCAACGCCGAAGCGTGGGACGGAGGAAACCTGTCCGACGGAGTGTACTTCTATCACCTGATCTTGCCGGACAACACCATCCACAACGGTTGGGTAGAAATCTGGCGGGGACGCACTCCTTAACGATTCGGGGTTGAAGGTTAAATGTTCGGGGTTCTATGTTGATACGACTCAGAACCCCGAACCTCTATCACAAAAGTTTTGCGTCCAGTGAGATTTCAACCCCGGCCAGTGCTTTCGACACCGGACAGTTTTCTTTGGCTTGCTTCGCCTGTTGCTGAAAATCCTCTTCGCTGATGCCCGGAATTTTCGCTTCGGTTACCAGGTCAATTTTATTGATCGTGAACCCATCTCCTTCTTTGGTCAAATGCACGTGAGCTTCGGTGCTCACGCGTTCGGGAGCGTGCCCCGCCTGCTCAAGGGCCACCGATAGCGCCATGCTGTAGCAACCGGCGTGGGCCGCTCCGATCAATTCTTCGGGATTAGTCCCCGAGCCGTCCTCAAAACGAGATTTGAAGCTGTAGTTGCCTTCAAACGCGCCGCTGCCGAGTGATACCTTTCCTTTTCCTTTTTCTAAACCGCCTTCCCAGACGGCCTTTGCTTTTCTAGTTGCCATGATATTTGGTTTGTGAGTGAAAAATAGATGCTGGTCACTGGGTGCTAGCTGCTGGTCGCTAGCTACTAATATCCAGCATCCAGTTCTCAAACATTCCTCACGGGCGGAGGTTTTCAAAAAAAATTAAATCTTTATGTCTACCCGACCGATTGCTATTTTTTGGTTTCGCCGCGACCTGCGCTTTGAGGACAATGCCGGATTGTATCACGCCTTGCAGGGGGATTTACCGGTACTTCCGCTGTTTATTTTTGACACTAAGATTTTAGATGGCCTGGAGGTGAAACACGACGCCCGCGTCATGTTTTTGCACGACACGCTTAAGGCTATGCACCAGCGCCTGGAAGACAAAGGCTCTTCACTGCTGATTAAGCACGGAGTGCCCCACGATATGTGGAAGGAAATTCTGAAAGACTATCCCGTGAAGGCGGTTTATACGAACCACGACTACGAACCCTACGCCAAAGAACGGGACGAAGCTGTCCGGGAACTGCTGGCGGAACGGGACGTTTCGTTTCAGACCTATAAGGATCAGGTAATCTTCGAAAAAGACGAGATCATGACCAAATCGGGCGGCTTCTATAAGGTATTCACTCCTTACAAAAAGGCGTGGTTGGATAAGTTAGACGATGCTATGCTGGAGTCGTATACTTCGGGACTTCGTTTCAACAACTGGTACCAAACCGCACCCATCCCGATGCCCTCATTGCAAGACCTGGGCTTCGAGCGGGCCGATATTGAAATTCCGCCCAACCGCATCGACGAAGACGTGATCGATCACTACCAGAAAAAGCGCGACTATCCGGCCCAGGACGGCACCACCCGCCTGGGAGTGCACCTACGGCACGGCACGCTCAGCATCCGTAAGTTGGCCCGGGCGGCGCGCGACATCAACGCCACCTACCTAAGCGAACTCATCTGGCGCGAATTCTATATGCAGGTGCTCTACCACGCCCCCCAGGTGGTGGATACCTCCTTCAAACCGAAGTACGATAACATTCCCTGGCGCAACGATGAGGACGATTTTCAGCGCTGGTGCGAAGGGCGAACCGGCTACCCCATTGTGGACGCGGGCATGCGCGAGCTCAATAAGAACGGCTACATGCACAACCGGGTGCGCATGATCGCGGCCAGCTTCTTGACCAAGCACTTGCTCATCGACTGGCGCTGGGGCGAAGCCTACTTCGGTCAGAAATTGCTCGACTACGAACTGGCCAACAACAACGGCGGCTGGCAGTGGTCGGCCGGTAGCGGAGTGGACGCTCAACCGTACTTTCGCGTCTTCAATCCTTATTCGCAAGCGAAGAAGTTTGACAATGCCGAAGAGTACATTCGCAAGTGGGTGCCTGAATACGACACGGATGACTATCCGGAACCGATGGTCGACCACAAAGATGCCCGGGAACGGGCCATCCGCACGTTCAAAGAAGCGGTAAATAACAACTGAACAGAATCACTGCTAACGGAGTTGGTCAAGATAAAGTCGTTATGAAAGACAAAGTCTGCTTAATCACCGGGGCCAACTCGGGCATCGGAAAAGTAACCGCCCGCGAACTGGCTACGCAGGGTGCGCATATCGTTATGGTGTGCCGCAACGAAGAGAAAGCTCAGCAAGCTCGGAAAGATATTATTGCATCGTGCGGGCATGAGAAAGTAGACATTGTGCTGGCCGACCTGGCGTCTACCGAGCAGATCAAAGAAGCAGCAGCCCATATTCAGCAGGAGTACCCCAAGATTGACGTGCTCATCAACAACGCAGGTTTGCTATTGGGCAACGAGCGAGAACTAACCCAAGATGGCTTTGAGATGACCCTCGGCGTCAACCACTTAGCTCCCTTTCTGCTCACGCAGTTGCTATTGGATCAGGTGATGGCCAGCGGACGGGGCAACATCATTAATGTGGCTTCAGAGGCGCATCGGGTTACATCAATCAAATTTAAAGACTTACAATACGACCACGGCGGCTACGCCGGATGGAAGGCCTATTGTCAATCCAAGCTGTGTAACATCCTTTTTACCCGCGAGCTGAGCCGACGTCTAGCGGGTAGTTGTGTAGTGACTAATTCGTTGCATCCGGGCGGAGTAGCGACTAACTTTGGTAAAGGCGTTTCTGGGGTGGGTGGGGTGCTTATGCGAATGATCCGTCCGTTCATGATCAGCGAAGAAAAGGGCGCGGAGACCAGCATCTACCTTGCTACGAGTGGCGAAGGGTATACAGTAAGCGGCAAATACTTTAGCAGTAAGAAAATTGTGACACCCAGCAAAGCGGCCAGCAGCGACTATAACGCGAAGCGGCTGTGGGAAATCAGTGAGGAGCTGCTTGATATCTCGTTTGAGCCGCAGGTAGTTGGTTCATGAGCTTTGGCTGGAAGAGAGTAGCCCACCCCGTGGCCCAGCAGTCTCACTTCCTTTGTATTTAGCGATAGAGTCCGGTTAAATATTATCAATGCGTGCGGCTTCTGACGGCGCGTTGAAGTAGTCAAGGGCAACGTTGGGACGAAAGGCCACGTCAGACAGGGTGATGTTGGTAATGTGCTCGCCTACCTTCTCGTCTTTCCACCAAAAGGTTCGATAGCGTTCGGATAGGGTGATGCCATTAACAGTTTGCGCCCCCTCGTAGGTCATCAGTTTCTCTGGCGCGTGCCCACCGTCGGGGAAGTAGCCAGGGTAAGAAACGATGTAGCGAATGGCCTCAACACGCTGGTTATCTTGCGCAATATAGATCACGTAGTAATCATCCGGAGCATCGCCCACCTCTGCGTTGAAAGTCACCTTCACCAGGTCATAGGAGGCGCCGAGCAACGTATCTGGTTCCATAAGCGTTAGGTTAATCCCCTCGTCGGCCAGTACGAAGGGTATGCCTACAAAGTAGTAGGGGGTGAGCGACCAGAAGCGCACGTCGTACGGAATAAGCGTGTCGGTAGGATAAGCCCAGGCCTGCTGCCCATCCCAGCCGTACTGCACGGTGGTGTCTTGGGCCAGGCGGTGCCGGGTTTGGGCCGACCAGTAACTGGCCACTTCGTAGGTATCGCGGGGCGTGCCGTCGCCCAGTGGTTGGTAGTTAAATCGGAAAGCCAGCGGACCGTTACCGTACCAACGGGCCAATCCGCCGTGGGCTTCAATGGCTTGCCAGATACGTTGCCCCGCTTCCGAAGCACTGAGCCGATCTTCGGCCGCAGCCACCCTTTCATCCACCTGATTGGGTAGCGGCACTGCTTCATTCATCACGGCGGCGGGCAGATCGTCCGGTGAAGCCGAGTCCTCGCGGTTAGACACGCAGTGGACAAAAGAAAGCAAGGCAAGGGGCAGCATCAGTAATCGCATGGCGAGGGGTAAAAGGTTCAGTCGTTTAGACGAATGTCGGAGCGGTTGGTTGCGCAAGAGGAATTTCAGATAGAAAGGCTAGGAGAGATCTATCGCCTCACCAAGCCTTCCAGTATATCACCCACGTAATAAGACACAAGGGCGGCAATGGCGCCTAGCACCAGGGTTTCCAGCACGCCTCGCCACACGTTGGTCTGGGTAACGTAGGTCTTCAGAATGCCAATAATGATAAACCCCAGACCGGTGAATACCGATGACCATACGAACAAGCTTCCCGTTACCGGAGTAAAATAGTCCCACACGTAGATCAGTAACGGAATTAAGCCGATGAGGATAAACGATACGTAGGTTACCGTACCCATCAGCATGGGTGACTTCTGCTCCTCGACCATTTCTAGCTCTTCCTTCATCATCACATCTACCCAACGGTCTTTATCAGATATAATTACATCGACCACCTCATCAAGCAGGCGGCCCTCGAAGCCTTTCGCCCGGTAGATTTCGCGAATTTCTGCCTTCTCTACTTCCGGTAAGTTCTCCACCTCCCAGTACTCCACTTGCTTGTGCTTCTGGTAGTTGTCTTTCTCTGACTTGGTAGATAGGTACGCTCCGATCGACATAGCAAAGCCGTCGGCAAATAGGTTGGCAAACCCTAAGATAATAATCACCGAACTGCCCAGATCAGCCCCAACTGCCCCCGCCACCACGGCAAAGGTGGTTACGCAGCCGTCGATGCCGCCGTAGACGAACTCACCCAGATAAGTTTCAAACCGGCTAAGCCATCCCCCCTGCTTGTGGAGCGTACTTTCATTGTGTTTCATAGCGATATGGGAAGAGGTTAATCGGTGGTGTAAGGGGCAAACTGCCGCTTCTTGATGATCGGCGTTGAACTTGGATAGGTAAACTCCTAACCCCTGACAAGGTACGGGGGTTCGTGTATTTCCTGCAAGGTTTTTGTCATTATACTCGATATACCTAACGCAACCTCACCGATGAAACCTACTGCTCTCTGGGGTGGTGCCCTGCTGGCCCTAACCACCGCCTGTTTTTCTCCGAAACCTATTCTGCAACTGCAACCCGACGGTGCTCCCTCTGCCTGGTTCTACGGGAAAGAAGTGCTCACCCGCGAAGTAGACAGCGTACGGGTGTCGCTGATTTTTGACCGCTGGGTGGGCAACGAGCTGGTGTTTGCGGCTGAGATCATTAATCGTTCGTCCGACACGGTGCTGGTGGCTCCCGAAACCTTCTTCTACGAAACCTTCCGGCAGGGCGACTCCACCGCGTTGAGCAACGTGCACCGCGCCCTGGACCCCGAGCGTGAGATCATTGACATCGAGCGAACCATCTCGCGCGAACGCGCCCACCGGCGCAATGCGTTGGTGTTTGATGTGGCCCTCACGGCGGTGGTGCTGACCGCCGAGCTGGCGACCCAGGGTCGCAGCGACGGAGAAATCGGGAACGGTGGCGGGGCGGTAGACATTTATTTCAACAGCGGCAGCGATAATGATATCGAATTCTTGAACCGGGTGCGGCAGCAGTGGGCCTACCAAGCGCTGCGGAAAACGTCGTTGCCGCCCGGAACCGCGCTGCGGGGCAACGTGGTCTTTATAGATCAGCCTGAGGCGGTGTCTTACACCGTTTACGTACCCCTGGAAGATCTGATTATGTCCTTCAGCTACCGCAAACAGATTATTCAACCGTGAGCTGGATGACTTTCTACATGGTAGATACTGGATGCTGGCTACTAGATGATAGTGACCAGTGACCAGTGACCAGTTACACTTCACGCAGCAGGCCCCAACTCATGAGGCGGTCGCTATCCTCGAGCCAGCGGTTGCCAATGTCGGTGCGGTAGTACATATGAGGAATCAGGATGTTTTTGATGCGGGTATACACCTGCTTCTGCGCCTGGGCCATGGTAGGACCGTTGCCGCAGACAATTAAGGCTACCCCCGCGGCCCCGGTAATCATCCACTCGCCGTTGCTGAGTTTTAGATCCTCTAGGTGCACTCCCTCGGTGGGCCGCTTGAACACCACCACGGCATCCTTCAACATCGACTCAAAATTCTTCTTGTCTTTATAGGGGAAGGGCGGCACCACCAAGCGCACCCCAATATGAAACCCGCTCTTTACCTTGAGCTTGATGTCCTGCCCGGTGGCAATGCCATGAAAGAACTCCCCGATGGGGGTGACCATACTTTCTTCCTGCATGCTAACAATAGGATAACCGAAGCGGGACGTCCACTCTAGCGGGAAAATACCGTTGCCGTTCACAATGCAGTTAATGTCAATGTAGCCCACGTAGTTCTCTTCGGCCAATCGGACTTCGAACTTCTTGAGGGTGGCGTTAAATAGCTTGTTAGGTCCGCTCCAGAACATGGTGGTGCCCATTTCGCCGGTGGACGGACCCAGGTTGCCAGGGAAAAGCTTCTTGTGTTCAAAATTGATGTTGATCGGCTCAATAAACTTTTCGCCGTTAAAGAACGCGCCCACGGCTACTTCCACTCCGGTGACCCGCTTCTGCAATTGAAACACCGGAATCTGATCGGCCCAGGCGCGTTGGTAGTCGCCCAGCACCCGCACCACGTCACCCCCGTCTTCCTCTTCGCCCACGAAGAGCAGACTCTTGATATTTTGCGCTTCGCCGCTGGGTTTGATCACGTAGCGGGCCGGGTTGGCCTTCACGTAAGCGATGGCCTCGTCGAACGAGGTGAAGTCGCGGTAGGGGATAATACTAACTCTGTGCTTCTTGAGCTCCTCCTGCCCAAACGATCGATCATCTTCCAAGCGATCGGTATAAGGAGTGCCGCCCACCACGGCCTTGCCCTGCTGCCGCAGCTCGTGGGCCAATTGACCGTGGCCTAGTACATCATCAAATACAATTACATCGGCCCAGTCTACCTCTTGCCGCCAGTCGTCGGTTTTAGGAATAAAGCCGTCGCCAATCTCCTTGGCGTAGTCGGTGTTGATGTAGTACTTCACAGCGTGACCTTCTTTCACTACCTGCCAGGCCACGTCGGTGATGAGGGCGTCGTAGGATACAAACAAAAAGTTTTTTGGACTCATCTATTCTCTTATCTCGGTATGTCTAATCTCTCCGCCTAGGCCACCCACGCGCGCCATCAGGCCGAACACCACAATGCTGAGCAGCAGGGTGGCGATGTACAGTCCCCGCAGTACGGTGGCCCGTCCGCTGGTGCGGCGTGAAATCAGCAGCGTAACCAGCGCCAACACTCCCAAACCAGCCATAAACCAAATAGCCAGCTCAGCTGCTTCTTCGTGTTCGTGAATCACGTCATGGTCTACGCCTAGTTCTTCGACGATTTCTTCGGCGCCCTCTCCGGTGAGTTGGGTCGGAATGGCCAGCAGCGCCATTACGAACAGGGTGAGTAGCCCGGCGTGCAGCAGGCTTTTGTTCCTGGCGAACAAGCCATAGCCTAAAAAGATTACTCCAAACAAGGTTCCGACGATGGGATAGTGGTTCAGCAGCAGGTGCAGGTGGGCGTCGTTCATGGCATAGGCGGTTGGGCGGCCAATGATAACCCGTTTTGTTGAGATTGCGAAGGCTTTAAAGAACTAATTTTGCCCGGCTGAACATCTGCGCACGAGGCAGAGTTTCATCAGTAATTAATTGCTCCGTTCATGAAAAATGTACTGCTAGCCGGTACCACGGGAGTGCTCGGCACTGAGATCATGAAACTGCTTTATGCCACCGATTATCGGATTCGGGCGCTAATTCGCCGTGCGGATCAGGAGGCGGCGGTGCGCCCCTACTGTGACGAAGTGTTCGTGGGCGATGCTACCAACCCGGTTTCCCTGCGCGGAGCTTGCCAGGGCATCGACATTGTGTTAACCACCATTGGCAAAAGCGTGAGCTTGTTCACCAACAGCGCCGCTTCCTTTCACGACATCGACTACCAAGCCAACCTTAACCTACTCAACGAAGCCCAGGCAGCGTGGGTGGGTCGCTTTGTGTATATATCAATCTTTGGCAGCGAAACTTCGCCCAAGCTGCGCGTAGGGTGGTCGCAAGAACTGTTTGCCCGCCAGCTCATACGAAGCGGGCTGAATCGTGCTATTGTTAAGCCGGTGGGTTTCTTTTCGGGACTGCACGATCTGGTCATTATGGGAAATAAGGGTTTCGTGATCACTCCCGGTGATGGCGAGTGCCTGACCAATGCCATCCACCAAGGCGATCTGGCGCGGGTTTGCGTGCAATGTCTGGAAGAAGGACCACCCGTGATGGAGGTGGGCGGACCGGAAATCCACAGCCGCAACGAAGTGGCCCAGTTGGTTGCTGAGCACACGGGGGCACGAACGCTCAATGCGCCCGTGTGGCTGGTGCTGACAGGGTTGCGGGTGCTTCGGGTAATTAGCAAGAACCTGTACGATAAGCTCAGTTACTTTACCTACATCACCACCCACGACATGGTGGCTCCGCCCTATGGGAAGCGGACATTTGCTTACTACCTGAGAGAGAAGAAATTGTGCTAGAACGAACCGTAGCGGTTGATTTGCTTTAAGAACTGCTCTTTGTAGCCTTTACTTATTGGAAGTTGTTGGGGACCCAGATAAACCGTATTTCCCTGAATCTCGTCAATCTTACCCAGATTTACGATGTGCGAACGGTGAACGCGGGCAAACATTGACGACGGCAACATTTCCTCCATTCTCTGCATGGATAGCAACGTCATCACTTTGTGGTTTTCAGTATGGATCCGAACGTACTCCCGCATGCCCTCAATGAAAATTACTTCGGCAAAATTGATCTTAATGATCTTATAATCGGACTTGACGAAGAAGTAGTCTTGGGCGGGTACTGAATCAGCAGCAACGGGTGCTTTTTCTGCTGAAGCGTTGGTAGCGCGATAGCGCAGGAATTCTTTTGCCCTGGTGATGGCCTGAAAGAAACGCTCGAAGGAGATGGGTTTGAGTAGATAGTCAATCACATCAAGGTTGTAGCCTTCCAGGGCGTACTCGGCGTAAGCAGTCGTGAAGACCGTGAGGGGGGGCGACGGAAGCACTTTAAGCAACTCGATACCCGTGAGGTCGGGCATCTGAATATCCAGGAACAGTAAATCCACCGGCTGCTGCTCGATCAGCGATTTGGCCGCAATAGCGCTCTCGCTGGTACCAACCAATTCCCATTCGGGACACTTGCTAACGTAATCGGAGAGCAGTCGCCGCGCTAACGCTTCATCATCAACAATAGCGCATCTCATAGGGTGTCAAGTTGTAGTTCCAGCTTCACCAAAAACGATTTTTCTTGGTTCTCAATAACCAAGTGATGCTTTTTGGGATACAAAAGCGCTAACTGTTGCCGCACGTTCTCCAGACCAATACCGCTGGCTTCTCGTTGATTGGAAGGAGTATTCCTTTTGGTGTTTTCCGCACGGAAATATACCTGGTTCGTTTCGTTTACCGTCAGTTCGATGCGGACCCATCCTGCCGGATTAGTATCTACATTGCTGTGCTTAAAAGCATTCTCAAAGAAGGGAAGCAACAGCAACGGGGCGATTCTATGCTTAGGCCGAACATCCGCAGCCGTAAAGATAACATTTTTCATGTTTTTAGATTTGAGCTTGCTCAATCCAAGGAAATCTTGCAAAAACCGAACTTCTTTTTCCAAAGGCACCGTGGCTTCGTTGCACTCATACAGCATATAGCGCATGCTCTCCGATAGCCGCATAATCATAGGGGCCGCGTGGTCGTCTTTTAGATAGGCCAGCGTATATATGTTATTGAGGGTGTTGAACAGAAAATGAGGACTCAGTTGAATCTTCAGAAACTTGAGCTCGGC
Organism: uncultured Cytophagales bacterium; assembly: GCA_963761785.1. GTDB lineage: Bacteria > Bacteroidota > Bacteroidia > Cytophagales > Cyclobacteriaceae > Tunicatimonas. The sequence continues at coordinate 173,167 of CAVXII010000004.1, read as the reverse complement.
TTCCAGTTTTTCGCTTCGTAGTAGTTCACGCGTGCGCAAGTTCTCGAACCAATCAACCCCGAACTGCATCAACATACTGAGTAAGGCCGCCATTAGATTAGCAGAAAAAACGAAGCGAAACGGGCGGTTGCGTAGGATATCTCTAGGCGGTAAAAAATCCAGCACAACCTCAGGCAGTAATGCTCGCTCAATAGTGACCCGAAGTATGGTGCATGCCAGAATAACGAGCAGTAATAATCCAACGTAGCGCACATACTTTTTGTAAGCTAGATAGCGGGGGATAAGCACGAAGATGTTGGTATAAGCAATCAGCGCGAAAAAACTACTGGCTAATATCGTCCGGGAGAACGCGTACGATAATGGATAAAAGTTACTGAACGATAAGCCCGAGAGCAATACGTAGATACCCCAAAAAATGAGATGCATCCGTAGTTTCACCTGTCTGCCAATCATCTCTATTCAATGTATTGTTAAAAAGCTAAAACTACTATTTGTACAATTAACTGGCGAATAATATCGACCAACTGACCTCTATCGTCTGTGAAAAGCGGTTTGTCTTAAACCAGAGAGTGTATTGAAATAGTTAAATCGTTTATTGAATAAATTTGTAATTACGCCTGAAATAATGCGAACTCGGTAGAAAAAATTATGGAAAAGCTGCGATTATTGCCTCATTTGAATCATAGATCGGCGGTAGCTACCGTTGGTGACCAAGATTGAAACTTAAAATAGTTAAAATTATGATTTTTATTAAGTCAGCTAAAAAGACAGTACTATCCATTCTATTCGCCGGGCTTCTAGGAGGAGTAGCAATGGCCCAGCAGCAAGATCAGAAGGCGGCTCCTGATACACCTCGACAGAACAAGCTCGAGCGAAAAGACCAACGCCTGGACCGCCAGTCAGATCGTATTGAGCAAAGCAATCCGAAGGGGCGCGGACGGCGCGACGACCGAGTAGACCGGCGAAGCCGGAAAAATGACCGCCGTCAGGGACGCACCGACCAGCGCGTAAATCGCCGCCGAGGAACTCCTAATAATTAATCAAATAATAAACGTTAAACCAAATTTAAACAAAGATGAAAAATTTTGCGAAATTCTTACTGATGGGTACCTGGGGCATGTTATTGATTGCCTGCCAGGAAGACGCAGACCAACAAGGTGCCGACGACTCGTACGCCAGCGAAACGGCCGAGAGCGAATCGCTGCTGGAAAGCGAGACCGATGAACTGTTACAGTTTAGCGAAGAAGCAGTGGCCACCGCTGAAAATGGTCGCACCCAAGCTAACTACTGTGCAACGCGAACGGTTGATGAAGCCGCAAATACCGTTACCCTTGATTTCGGCGACGGATGCACCGGACCAGTATACGGTCGGCTGCGGGCAGGCAAAGTCATTATTCGCTATACGGGCAAACTAGAAGAAGGCGTTGATCGTACAATCACCTTCGACGGCTATTCTGTAAACGAGCGCGGCGTGTCTGGAACTATTGAAACCAGCCGAGTGGTCGGGGGCGAGTCTTCGGTGGTTATGCGAAAGCTGACCGACTTGACCGTTACTTACCAAGATGGGAAGACTACCGTGCTCAACGGTACGGAACAGCGCAAGTGGATTGAGGGACGAGGCGATGGCGATCTCCGCAACAACGTGTTTGAAATTACCGGTACAATTCAGGGTGTTAACCGAGCCGGGCAAGGATTCACGAGTGTAATTACCGAACCCATCCGGGTTGATACCGGTTGTGACAAGTTTGTGAGGGTAAGCGGAGAAAAAGTGGTTACCACTGCCCGCAGTCAGACCTACACCACGAACTTCGGCGATGGTTCGTGCGATAACGTGATCACTCTGACCACCCCCCGCCGCACCTTTGAGATTACCGTGCGTTAGATTAGGAGCGTCGGCTTATCTAACGCAACATAAAACTAGCATAAAAGAGAGTTACTGCATCCAGATGCAGTAACTCTTTTATTTTTCAAGCGTGCATGTTATCAAATTGCCCCGTTCGCATCATATTAACTCTTTCATGGTCACCACCGGAATATCCTTGGTGGCTCCCGTTCGCAACGGCTGCTGACTACGCCCGTCGAACTGATACCCTTCGTTAGTCAGCGGCCAAAGCATAGGTGCCAGAAACAATATCGCGGCCCGGTGGCCCTGATCAATAGCTCCTTCACTGCCGGTGGCCTTCGATAGCTTCGCCTCGTTCTCAATTTCGAAGGGCCCGTCAAATCCTTTCGCCAGCAACTTGTCCACGAAGGCCCGCCAGTCCATGCTGTCGGAGCCCCCGAAGCCGGGCAGCATGGCTTCGTAGTTGTGCCGGTCCCAGGCGCTGGTCGGCTGCGGAACGCCCGCCCGCTCCGCCAAGGGGGCATCCACCTGCTGCGCTGCATACATACCGCCCCAGTGCGTCCGCATTCTGTTTTGCAAATTACGCGTGGCCTTCACGTGCACGCGTCTGATACGGCTTACGTCCGAGGCCTCGATCACCGCCACCGGATCGGTGTGTTGCCATACGTCGTGCGAAGGATCGTAGATTTCGCCATGGGCCGCGCTGGGAATGAGTTCGTACATCAGCTTGCGGGCCGCCAGCACGCCCGTCAGGTTGTTGAACGTACCGGTGTAGTCCGCCGACCGCCATCCCTCCATCGGGCAGTTTTCGTACACCACCGTCACCCCTAGGTCTTCGGCATACCGGATAATGGGAGTGAAAATATGCTGGTAGCGCTCCAGGTTCCGCTGAAAACCCCCTTCCTGGTTACCCAGCTCGTGGTTGTAGCCCACAAAGGTGCCCACCGTCACGTCGTTGCCATTGCCGCCCAGCAGGTGCGCTATACGAATCAGACGCAGCAAATGGTTCTGGTTGTGCTCCTGCTGCTCGGTATCCCCTCCGATACAGTTCTCGAAGGCCCCTAGCGACAGCCGTAGCTCGGCCTCATTAAACCGATCAATAGTTTGTTGAGCAGTATCCAGGTCGAAGTTTTGGTAGTCTAAGTGGGTGGCCACGTGATCGGTGCGGGTGCCGTCGCGGCGAAACACACAAAGGTCAATGCCCTGGGCACCAACTTGCTTGGTTCGGGCAATCACGTCAGGCAGCGAAAGCGCGTTGAAGGCTGAACTCATAATCCAGATGGGGTTGCTCATTGGTCGTTGTGGTTGGTTACTTTTATAGTTCGTTATGTTACTAAGCCTTAGCGACTTATATATAGGTGGTGATCCACTGAATTAGACACTGAAGACGATCAATTGTTGGATTTACTGCATGATTTTTTATATTTACCTTGAGCACTTCTCTATTATCAACAACACAATTTGTTACCAGCGTGATTATACATAACCATATTACCTACCTAACTTTATTATGGCTGATTTCACCCAGCAGTTTTCCGCAAACGAGCTATCATCCCTGTCTAAGCAAGAACTGATTGCCCTCGTACTAAAGCAGCAGTCGGAGAATAACCTTTCTTCTGCCAACCAATACGACGACTTTTGCCGACAGATCGCCGAGAATTTCCCCAATGGCGCCGTGGCCATCATGGATCATAACCTGACCTACCTGCACGTGGCCGGTGAGGCAATGCAACTGCATGGTTTCACCGAGGAGATGTTTATCGGACACTCTATGAAAGAAACTTTCCCCAATGGAGAGTTGGATCAGCTTAAGGAAAAACTCCAGCAATCGCTACTAGGCAAGAAAGTCACCACCGAACTCAACGTAGACGACCAGATCTACTTGGTCAACATCAATCCGCTGCTTTCTGAGCATGGCGTGATTGACCGGATACTAACGGTTTCTCAGAACATCACTAAACAACAAACCGCCCTGCGTCAGGCTCAGGAGAGCGAAGTCCAGTTCCGAACCCTGGCTGAAAGCATTCCGGGGGCGGTATACATCACTTCTAGCGATCAGCACCGCGACGTGGTGTTCATTAGCGAACAGGTTGCGGCGCTTACGGGCTATTCAGTGGAAGACTTTAAAGCAAAACGAATAACCCCTCCGGAATTGATCTGTGCCGACGATTGGGAGATAGCCGAGCAAATTCTTAACAAGTCGCTCAAAGATCAGCAGCCCTACCGGCTGACCTACCGCATAAAACATCGAGACGGGCACTACAGATGGATTGAGGAGCACGGGGCTGAAATTGTTAAAGATGAAAAGCGTTACTTCCAGGGCGTGCTGCTCGACATCAGTGAAAAGAAGTATTACGAAGAAGATCTAAAGAAGCAGAATGAGCTCCTAAAAGTGGTGAACGCAGAATTAGATCATTTCTCTTATAGTGTGTCTCATGATCTGCGGGCTCCACTCACCTCCGCCCTTGGTCTGCTCAGTTTGCTAAAGGCAGAAGAAAATACTACGCAGCGTAACGAGTATGTAGAGATGACCGAACGCTGCCTGGATCAGTTAAACAACTTCATCCAGGAGATTATTAACCTCACCCGAAACGCGCGCACCGACCTGATTGTAGAAGAAGTTGACCTTCAGCAGATGGTGAACGATGTGATCGCATCGCAGCAACAAAATGCTGACTACAATCAAGTAGAAATCCGTACTGACATCCACCCAACAGCAAGATGGCACACCGATCGCCGTCGCTTTCGGGTTGTTGTCAATAATCTCTTGTCCAACGCCATCCGTTACTGTCGCACTGGCCACAATCCTTCTTTTGTTCATGTTTCGGTGGCCATTGAGCAGGAGCGGGCGGTGCTAGAAGTGAGAGATAACGGTATTGGCATTGAGACTGCCCACAAGGATAAGATATTCGATATGTTCTACCGGGCCGCTGACCACGTTCCGGGTTCTGGCTTAGGACTATACCTGGTAAAAGAAACCGTTCAGAAACTCACGGGGCATATCAAAGTCGATTCACGGGTCAACCAGGGCACTACCTTCACCGTACAGTTGCCTTCGTTGGTATAACATTAAACGGAAGAAAAGGTGCATAACGATAGGAATGAGGAGAATTAATACAGATTGCGCTAATCTTGTTTCTTGATTTCTATGTTCGTTCCCCAAACCTACGCGTTCACTTAATTACATTTCGTTATCCAGACAGTAGCAGTGGTGCCGTCCGAAAGGGCAATCACTGCTGTCTTGTTGACAGAGGTAAACCGCCTGGTCGCTGTCGTCGCTGTAGGTCTCTATTCGGTCAAGCCCTGCCACCAAGGCATCGTAGGTTTTGTCATACGGCATATGGTAGTCGGAATAAGGGTGGTAGATCATGGGCTCGAAGTGGAAGTGCAAATAGAGTTGGGTCAGAATCTGCGCCATAAACAGTAGCTGCTCTTCGTTCCAGTAGCTTGCCGGGGGGAACATCTCCTTCTTGAGGCCAAACCAGTTACCCAGTGGGCGGCTGATCACATAGTCAGCGCCGGGATACTTTTCTCGCCACTCGTTGGGCACCAGGGCGTCGGGAATATGCTGGGTACCATCGGGCTTGTTGTTCTTGGCCGCCTCCCGGATGTCGGCGATAAGTTGATCGTAGTAAGAAGCCATAGTAGTATATAGTTGGGTGAGCCGCTGGGCCGCTGTAATTGTTTCGCTTCAGAAAGCAAAAAGTATGCAGCACACGGTTACCTCCTCTTGACAAAACCCATTTTGTAAGATTTCGTATGATTTTGTACCACCGTCGGTTTATTTTCCTATGAAACAAGTTTGCTCATTACTGACGGGATCTCTGTTGCTACTTGCTTTTCAGTGCAGCGATGAGACACCAGTGCCCGAGGAAACCATTACTGCGGCCGACTCGCTTGCGGTGTCAACGGACACGCTTTGCGTCGATCCGGTGACTCAAGGCGGGCCTGCATTTGCTGCCAATGCGATACGTGATCTGGCCAACTACCGTCCAGGCGTAGCCCCCTCGGCCAACCAACTAATAAGGGTATCGTCCTACGTTGGCCCGGAACTGGCGGCAACGGGGGGAACAGTGCTATACTCCCTGAGCGAATTAGAGCTTGCGCCTTAGCGGAGAGAACTGCTAACTGCGTAGGAGGCTGATATGTCAACATGCCCTAGTTACTACCTAACCCACGCCACGGCGCGTTCAATAATATCCTGAGGTGCCACCGCTTCGTCAGGAGGCACCGGAGTACCGAACAGGTTTTTGTTGCGGTCGGCCATGTATGATACGGTGAGAATCAACCGCGCATCGTTGCTCAGAGTATACTCAGCATTAGCCGTAGATAGTCCGCAGGTGGGGGAGCCGAAGCTGCGGGTGTTTTCTCTCCCGACGAAAGCAATGGCAACGGCCTCGCCGGAGCTTACCACCCCATTGTCCAGCAGCACAGCCACTCGAGGTTTCGCGTTAATTAACTGATAAGGGTTGGGGACTTTGGCCACCTGAAAGCCATCACTGATAGACGCCCCATCCCAGTATTCCCATGTGTATTGGTTGCCGTCCGGGTCAATAAAATGTCCCACCACACTTTCACCCAGAATGGGGCCAATCCCCGCGAGCATTGGCCACATATTTCCTCCGGAGTTGCCCCGCAAGTCCACAATCCAGCCCTCAATGGTGGGTGCATCTATAGATCGTATCTGATCTTGAATATTCTGGGCAAAGTCGCGGGCTTCTTCTTCGAAACCCGAAAACGAACTTATCTTCACGTAACCTACCGTTTCTGGCACCGAGACTGTGGGAACAGCTACAGCATCGCACTGAACGGTACCTCTCACAGCGAGGACACTGCCGTCGGACTCAAGGACAAAACTGTGGTTATCTTCCAATAGGGTGAGGGCTTCTCTGATACCTTTGTAGGCTTCATCAACAGTTTGTAGTGCCCTCGCTTTCTCAAAAACTTTGCCGCGAAAATTAGCCCAATCGATGGTTTTTCGGTGGATGGAGTTGGCTTCCATCAGATCGAGCACTTCGTTGAGATAAGATTCGGCAGCGGGTGCGATCGCTGGCGCTTCTTGAGCTTCGGTATAGGCTATCCCACAGCACAATAGCCAGCCGATCAACAGGTGCTTTTTCATAGGGTGATTGATTTCTTTGAGTGGTCAACTTGATTAATTCAGTGTTTTTATTGCCCATCGTAGGTTGGTTTGGGTGCCACGCTGATCCGTTGAGAAGCGCAACAAGTACAATGGTTGTTTTTGTAAGTAGGTTATTAGTCTGTAGCAATCATTTCACTAGCAATTAAGATAGGTAGTCGGTGTCGGTTTGTCAAATGCTTCCGTGTGATCAATGTGCTGCAAGGGCTTTGTCATCACCGTTTAGCGTATACTCGCGGCGTTGTAAATGGACAGTAAACCTCATTTGGCACCACTTTTAAGATCGTAAACACATCAAAAACCCTCTTGGGTGGGCTCATGATGTATGATTAGCCCCCGCAAGAGTAGTTCTGTGTATGGTCAACGTACTGTTTGTTAACAGAAAAGCGTGTCGGCTGCTTAGTCAACGTTCTGCGACAAAGCAGAAAAGTACAATTTAGAAGATTATAGACAAAATAGTACAATGTAGAAGTCTATTTGTTATGAATAAGTATTTTAAATTAAGCTTACTCATCTTTGTGGCTCACCAAATGAAGAAGCATGAGTTTGTATAGTTACGAGGGATTAGTAGAGTCGGCTCAGTTAATTGTTGACATTTTGCAGGAAGATCCCCAGGCAAAGCAGCAACTTGAAGTGGTAGGCTTCGGTAATGCCCAATTTCAAGCAGGTAAAGGATACCTTCAGACGGTAAAAGGACATTTATCCACCCGTACGCAATTGGAGCAGGAGCGCTGGTCGCTATCGAATCAAATGAACGCTGGTTTGCAAGCGGTGCGCGAGCAGTTAAGTCTGCATCGCAAGGGAGCTATCTTTGCGCTGCGTAACCAACCGGAGCTACTTCACTCTTTACAAATTGATCAGGTGGAGCGGGGCACCTGGGCGGGAGTAAAGCAAGCCATCCACCTCTATGAGCAAGTACTCCGGCAAAAAGTATCGCTAGAGGGCTTGGGAATAAGTCAGAAAGAAATTCAGGAAGCGTTGAAGACGGCTACGCAGTTGCTTCAGCAGCGAAAGGACCGTACGCGGCGAAAAGGATTAGCCCAGCAGAACACCCGCGAGTTGCACCAGGCGGTCGTAGCACTGCGGGCATGGGTAGTTGAGTTCAGAGCCAACGCACGTTTGGCCTACCGGCAGCAGCCGCAAATGCTAGAGATGTTCGGCATCCGGGTGAAAGCATCAGCGTAAAGCACCTAGCAAGCAGGCAATTTTATTCAACTCATATAACGGTGCGGGTGCGGAATTCTTTCTTTTGGGCAGGAAACGGTACGGAGTACCACCCAGGGGTTTCTTACACCAAAATAGTGGTCTGCATTATTTTCCTTTGCGTACTTAAACCTGTCAACAATCCGCGCATGAACTTGTACAAAACCGATGAACTGCTGCACGCGGCCGAACTAGCCATTGAAGGAGCGCTGACCAACCCTAGCGCATGCCAGCAGCTGGAGTTATACGGCATGAGTTCGGCGCAGTTACAAACCGGAAAACTTCGGTGGCGCACGCTGGCCCACCTGTATGAGGTGCATACGGGCCTACGAGAAGAGCGACTGGCCATTTCGCAGCAAATTAACGCTAGTTTGCAGGCGGTTAACGAACAGTTTCGGGCCCACGTAGGCATTACCCGAATGGCTTTTCACGCCAATCCCGTCTTGTTTCAAGCGCTGAGAGTAGACCCCCTGGCCGCCCGGCGTTGGGAGTGTGTGCGGCAGGCCGCGTATTTCTACCAGCAGTTGCAGATCCGCGATATTTCGCTGGAGGCTTACGGACTTTCTACCGTGGCACTACTGCACGCGCAGGAGCAAGTGCAGCAGTTATTGGCCCTTAAAGAAGAGCGTGTGCAAAAGAAAACCCTGGTTGATGATCGCGCCAAAGACGTGCGGGGAGCCAAGCTGGCGCTGCGGGCCTGGATGGTAGAATTTCGTTTGATCGCGCGGGTAGCGCTACGCAGTCATCCACAGATGCTGGAGCTGTTTGGAGTTCAGTCAGTTACCGTGTAAGTCTTCTTTTCAGTGCTATTTTAATTTATTTGCTAGTCGACATGAACGCATTACTCACGCGCACGATGCTATTCCTACTACTGAACTAATTCGTCCATGATGCTTTTTCATCCCGTGCGCTATTGGTTGATTGGGTTGATAGCATTATTAGCCCTTACCGGCTTTTATCAAGTCTGGTCGGCCTCTAGCGAGTTGGAGCGAACGCTACAGCGGGCTGAGCGGGAGTTGAAGGTGGCGCGTGACAGCTTGACCCAGGCCCAGGTGCAGATCGACTATATGGTGCGAGAGATTGGTAGTAGTCAGCGGACGTTACGCATCATCAGCGAGCAAGTGCAGCAGGCGCACCTACAACACGAAGCGCAGCGGGTAGCTGAGGCCCACCACCGGCAGTCGTTGCAGCAGCAGTGGCGAGCCGAGCAGGAAGCCCGTCGGGAGTTGCAACGCATGGCGCAACAATACGCCGTAGAATGAGTGGTTGGCTAAGTACATTGCTTCTGTTGGGAGGGGCCGGGTGTGCTGTTGCCCAAACTACGTTGCCACCGGCCACTTCAACCACGGAGCGTCCTGGCGTAGCCTGTCCCGTAGCCGATATTCCGCAACTGCTGCTGCCCTACACCCCACTGCCGCCCCTTACCGATTCGGCCTATCTGGTTAGCGTGGCGCGCTATCGGTTTTACCAACAACTGCACCGCCACGCACTGGATACCACTGCCCGGACGGCGGACTCACTGATTGCGTCCTACGCGCAAAGTCTACGAGAGACGCAGCAGGCCTACGATACGCTACTCGGGCAATACCTGACCAGCAACGAGCACGCTGCCCAAACCCTGCGCAGCACCCAGCTGGGACTGGGTCAGCTCGGGCGCACCCTTGACCAGACGCAATACGCGCTGGCACAAACCGCCCACCGTTTAGAAGAAGCCAAGGCCCAGACCCAAGCGGCCCGACGGCGGTCGCTAATGCAACGCCTGGCCTTCGGGGCTGGCGGAGTCGGAGCCGGATTGATACTGGGACTTCTACTGCAGTAGCAAACTACGCCGATCGGATAAACACGACGGACGCCCCCGGACTTCAACTGGTTGAGTATTTGGTATTTCTTTCGTAGTCAAGGCTTTTCTTTCTCGCTTGAAGGCCGTATTTTTGTGCTCCGGGCGGTGCTGCCTGGTCTTAGCTACAGTACTTTATGAGAAAAGCGGGTTTTGTGATGGCTACCCTCGGAATCATCCCCCTGGTATTGGTTATTCTCTCGTTGATAGAAGAGGCCGGTTATGGTCGTAACCTCCCCTTCGTCGGCAATAGTTGGATTGTCATCATTGGTCTATTCTTCTTCTTGTCAGGGGTCTCCCTCATCGTATCTTTCGGAAAAGCCGACTAGGTGTCCGATCCCGTAGCTTCTTCACCGGTAGTTACCCTCACGTGTTTTCGCTTTTTGGGCTGGCGTAACCAGTTGTGGGCCATGTCGCAAATGCAACGAGCGCTTTCGCCCCTACAGCAAGTGCCTGGCTTGTCATTCTTTCGTCTGTTAGGGACCGGTCGTCGTTTCCATTATCTGCCTGATTTCTCAGTATACTGTCTCCTTGCCGTGTGGGATGGTGTTGCCGCGTCGAAACGTTTCTTCGCGGACGATGATTGCCACCGCACCTTTACCGAACATAGCGATGAGCAGTGGACGTTGTATCTAAAAAACTACCAGGCCCACGGCAATTGGTCGGGCAAACAACCGTTCGTCTCTACCGCCTCGCCGCCAGCACCTGATCAGCCGGTAGCGGTGCTCACCCGTGCCACCATCAACCCCCTGCGTTTGCGCTCTTTCTGGCGGCAGGCATTGCGGATCAACGAGCAGTTTGCTCAACACACCGACTGCTGGCTATCGCTAGGCGTGGGCGAGTGGCCGGTGGTGCAGCAGGCCACCTTCAGCCTGTGGAAAAATGCTGATAGCATGAAGCAGTTTGCCTACGGCAGCGACCTGCACCGGCAGGCAGTGCGCAACACTAAACAACACCACTGGTTCTCCGAAGACCTGTTCGCCCGCTTTGTGCCCGTAGGCTCGGAAGGAAGCTGGGGGGGAAGGGATCCGCTGACTGAAGGAGGGAATGATTAAACAATAGAATGTGGTTCAGGCATTCAATCTTTCTTCGCCATACGTTCGTCGAACTTGGGTGGTGCGTAGAGGAAACCAAAAGCTTCGCAGTCTTCTTTGGTGTGCTTGGCATGGTGGATGTAGTGGGCTCTGATCATACGTTTGAGGTAGGGATGCTTGGCCCTGAACTTGAAAGGAATGCGCTGGTGCACCAGGATATCATGGAATAGTAGGTAGAACAATCCGTAGGCTGTGACCCCAAAGCCGATGTAGCGTAGAAAGAAAAGGGATGGCACCTCGTAACCGATGACGATGAGCGCTACGGCAGGTAGGCTGAACACCAGTGCGAACAAATCGTTGCGCTCGAGCCAGCCGTGGCGGAGCGAATGATGGGAGTGATGCCATGACCATAAAAAGCCGTGCATGATGTATTTGTGCGTGAACCAGGCAACGCCCTCCATGAACAAAAATGTGCCAACAACGATTGCAATCTTCGCAAGTAAGTGCATGCTCTGAGAAAATGTGATTGAGTAAGAATGATCGAATGAAGGAAGGATAGAACGCCCGAATAAGTTCCTAAGCTAGCACTTGATCAGACAACCGAGCGCTATTGTGGGCTACAGATAGTTGAACTGATTCTTGAAATAGGTGCCTAACAGCAACATCAACTTTTGGTTGTCGGGAATACGAATGCGTTCGTTGGCAATGCGGGCCGCTGAACAGTTTCTGATCTTCTTAAATAAGCGTAGATAGTATACGTAGGCTAGGTACACGCCAAGCCGTGCCGCCGGGGGCAGCCCGAGAATGCCCTGGTAGGCCGCGTCGAAGTCCGCCTGAATATCGGCTTCAATGGTCGCCTTGGCCGACTGACTAAAGTGGTTGAAGTCAACGTCTGGAAAGTAGACGCGCCCTCGGTCCTGGTAGTCGCTCTTGATGTCGCGCAAGAAGTTCACCTTTTGGAAGGCCGCGCCGAGTCGGCGGGCAGGGGGTTTAAGTTGTTGGTAGAGCACATTGTCGCCCTCACAAAATACCCGTAGGCACATCAATCCTACTACTTCGGCTGAGCCGTAAATATACTCTTCGTAGCCCGAAGCGTCGTACACTTGCGGATGTAGGTCCATTGCCATACTGTGCAGAAAGGCATCGATCAGTTCGGTTTCGATGGCGTACTCGTCTACTGTCTTCTGGAAAGCGTGGAGCACCGGGTTCAAGCTGATCTTGTCTTCCAGGGCCCGGAAGGTGTCTTGTTTGAAGCTGTCAAACAGCCGAGCTTGATCGTGGTTGTAGAAGGTGTTGACGATCTCATCAGCGTATCGAACGAAGCCGTAGATGGCGTAGACCGGATCGTGAAACCGCTGGTGGAGGCTGCGAATGCCCAGCGAGAATGAGGTGCTATAGTGCTGGGTGATAATTTTGCTGCACCGAAAGGCAGTTTGGTCAAATAGGTTCATAGAATGGGACGCGCAAACTTTTGGCACAATATACGAAGAAGCACCCGACGGTGAGAATGAGTTACCCTATTTTCAGTGCCATAGTAAATAGATAGTACTGGTAGGTTGGTTGATTGTTCAATACCGTTTGTCAATCTCGCGAGCGGTGACCATACCCGATATCAGTGACGGGGGAACCCCTGGTCCGGGAACAGTCAATTGTCCGGTATAGTACAGATTCTTAACCTTTTTGCTCCTCAAACTAGGCTTTAGAATAGCCGTTTGGCGTAGCGTGTTAGCCAAACCATAGGCGTTGCCTTTAAAAGCGTTGTAATCAGCTACGAAATCGCGATGCGCATAGCTTCTTTTATATACCACCGCGTCCCGAACCGACTGGCCGGTGAGCCGTTCTAGGCGCTTCATTACTAAATCATAATAATGCTCCCGTGTTTCGGATGAATCGTCTAGTCCGGGAGCTACCGGAATAAGCACGAAGACGTTTTCATGACCGGGTGGGGCACAATCAGGATCAGTTTTGGAAGCACAGCACACGTAGAACAAAGGGTTGGAAGGCCACTGAGGAGTTTTGTAAATCTCTTCGGCATGCTGAGCAAAGTCTTCATCAAAGAATAGGTTGTGGTGAAGCAGATTATCCAACTGCTTGTTCACTCCCAAATAGAATAACAGTGAGGAAGGGGCCATGGTACGTTCGTCCCAGTAACCTTCTGAGTAGTTGCGGGTGGCGGGAGTAAGCAGCGCGTGGTCGGTATGATGATAATCGGCACTGGAAACCACAATATCAGCATCGAAGCGATTGCCCTCGGTGATCACCTCAGTGGCTAAACGACCGCTGGTGAGGATGCGGCATACCGGCTGGTTGGTTAGCAACTTCACGCCCATTTCCTTGGCGAGCGTTACCATGCCCTGAATGATTTGGTACATTCCTCCCTTTGGATACCAAGTGCCTAACGCCAAGTCGGCGTAATTCATCAGGCTATACATGGCTGGAGTGTTCTCAGGGGTGGCCCCTAGAAAGAGCACCGGAAACTTGAGCAGTTGCCGCAGGCGATGGTTTTGAAATAGTTGGTCTACGTGTGCGGCTACGGAGGTAAACATTTGTAGGCGAAACAATGAGCGAAAGACCCGCGTGTCAGCAAACTCCAGAAACGAAAGACCTGGTTTATAGACGAATTCTTCCATGCCCACCCGGTATTTATACTCTGCTTCTCGCAGAAACGTATCAAGTCGGTCGCTGCTTCCGGGTTCGTAGTGCTCGAACAACGCGTGTAATTCTCTGAGACTAGCCGGAACCTCAAGGATATCTTTCTCACCGAAGAAAATGGCATAGGAAGGGTCAAGCCGGAGCAATTCGTAGTAGTCAGATACTTTTTTACCGAAGGTGGCAAAGTAGTTATCGAACACGTCGGGCATCCAGTACCAACTAGGACCCATATCGAACACGAAACCATTCTCGGAAAAAGAACGAGCCCGCCCACCAGGCGATAGATTCTTTTCAAGAATGGTTACGTCAAATCCCTGGTGAGCCAGGGTAGTGGCAACGGATAAGCCCGAAAAGCCAGCTCCAATAACGATTACTCGTTTACGCATTCACTCGCTAGTCTCTAACTGAATAGTTCTTCAGAACGGATTTCAGTTCCTTTCGCGCAATATGGATTCGGTTTTTGACAGTACCAATCGGAATTTGTAGGCGATCGGCGATTTCATGGTATTTAAAGCCCCGAAAGTGCATCATGAACGGAGTTTTGTAGGCATCGTCTAACTTAGCAATCGCCTGATTGATATCGCGTAGGGCAAAACTAGAGTACGCACGATTCTCAGTGGTATTGCTAGAACTGTTAATATAGTGAAGGTTGTCAGTGGTATCAATAAAAGTATTACGTCGCACCATCCGCTGGTAGTTGGTAATGAACGTATTCTTCATGATGGTATAAAGCCATGCTTTAAGGTTAGTGCCGTCAGTGAATTTGTCACGGTTGGTGAAAGCTTTAAGGATAGTTTCTTGCAACAAATCGTTAGCTTCTTCCATGTCTTTGGTGAGCTTGAGCGCGAAGGGCTTCAAAGATTTAGACATCTTGTCTAGGGAGTAACTGAATTCTAGTGCGGTCATAAAAGTGAAGGTTAGGAGTTTTGTTGAAACTGTGACTAAGAAAAATTAAACAAGCGTTGAAAAAATGCCGACGGGCTTAAGTAATGGATTAATCAAAAAAGTGTAGTTTATGTATTTGACGAAGAGGTAACGTTCGCTAGGAAAAGGGTCAGTATAGATAAAAAATGGACTAATTGTATAGGTTAAAAAATTCTCGTTTCTAGATAATGCTTGTCTGAGAATACGTAAGCTTCGAAAGTTTGTTTAATATTTGAGTAAAAAAAATCAAACAAAATATTAATAAGCGTTGAAATGAGTATTTATAACTACTCAGGAAAGTAGCTTTGCTTAGCCAGGTTGAGGCGATCGCTTTAATTCCTTGTGAGTGAGCATTGATCGGTAACTACTTATCTGCCTCGATAGACAACGCTTTTGCTGAGCTTGCCTCCACAAAAGCGATCATGTGCTCTATGCGATGAAATATCGTTACATTGTTAGGAGGCTTGATCTCCTGGCTTAGCACTTGGTACCCGCTTAGCAGAATGGTAGCTTCAGGAAAGGAGGTAGCCAAGCGATTCACATAATCCTGTACTTGACTGGCGGGGGGGCTAGTGGTAATTACTGTAACGATGTATTCGGGGTTGAGAATACTATAGATATTGATTACATCATCAAAGGGAAGATTCTGTCCAAAGTAAATTGCGCGGTTCTTACGGGCCTTCACAATGTAGTTAGCAAACAATAAGGTGAGTTCGTGCAATTCACCTTCGGGAAGGTAGAATAAGTATTTCTTAGCGGTGCTTTGAGCGGATGACGGTAACGCGTTCGAGCGCAACAATTATCTTTTGCCGAATCAAACTCGTGACAAAATGCTCTTGTGCTGGATTAATTGCGTCTGTTTGCCATAGCACTCCTATCTTAGACAGGAAGGGATAAATTACGTTAAGAACAGTAGCCTCAAATCCTATCTTACGGGTGTTGGCGGCAATAACCTCTTCAAACCGTTCTTCGTTGAGATCAATCATCGAAAGCAAAAGCGCGTTGATCTGGTCAGGGTATCGCCAGTTCTTTTCAGTAAGTTGCAGCACAATTTCGTTCAACTTGCCTTTACCCAGGGTCGCTATTTTGGAAATCTTATAACCATTGTCCTTTAGCAGCGCAACGTTGAGGATTAGCTTTAGATCTTCACTGTCGTAATACCGAATGTTAGTTTCAGTGCGCTTGGGCGAGATGAAATGATAGCGCTGTTCCCAAATACGTAGTGTATGGGCCTTTATTCCAGAAAGTTGTTCTAAGTCCTTTATCGAATACGTACTCAATGGGCAAGTTTCAGGTTCGCTTTCATTACAAAGATAATTGCAACGCTAACCCCAAATCAACCGATTTGTTCAAGAACTCGCATTACCAAAGTTGCAAAACCAAAAAGAAAAGTACCTGGATAATTAGTAGGGGCAAGGCCAGCGGGTTGACTTTTTTGAAGGACGTTGCCGAGAAGATTCCTTGCACCAGTAGCGCAGTGAATAGCCAGCCTAGGTAATTGTGCAGTGGTGGAAGCGCACCATCCCAGTGCCAGAAGTTATACTTGATTGCCACTGGCTCAATAAGATAATCAATAGCAACCATGAGCACAGCAGCGAGTGAGACTTTAGTAAATTTATTGAGGGGTAGTTGATGAACCACAGTGCCACAATAATAGGTAAGTAGCAACCAGTTGACGGCAATCATCAGAGGCACTTCTAGTATCTTGGCGCCCAAGGTAGTATCATAGGCATAGGAACCGAATATAAGCGAGGTGTGCACCCCCAGTACTTCTACCCAGTAGCCAATAAGCATGACCCCGCCGACAAACCACCAAAAAGAAGAACGCCAGTCTTGATGAAAGTAAAGTAGTAACAATACTGTCAGCAACAGGTGAAAGGGGGTTGCTGATTGAAACAAATGCCGGGCAGGGCTAAGCAAACCAATCACCCCTGCTCCGTGAGTAATGATGAGAAAAATGGTGGCCTGCTGAGGAGAGATACTTGAACGGTCAGATTTCTTCTGCTGATCGCCTAATGCCATTTGCATTGTTCAGACGTTGACGTGTCGCTCAGCGTGGTACGATGAGCGCACCAGTGGGCCGGATTCAACATACTTTAACCCACGGCGAAGTCCTTCCTCGCGGTAGGCGGCAAACTGATCGGGATGAATGAATTCGGCTACCGCAATGTGTAGTTTAGTAGGTTGCAAATACTGACCGAGCGTGAGAATATCCAAACCATGGGCCACCAAATCATCCATCGCCTGGTGCACCTCGTCGATGGTCTCGCCCAAACCTAGCATGATACCTGACTTAGTACGCTTGCCGTAGTCTTTGGTGCGCCGGATCTGTTCCAAACTACGGAGATACTTGGCCTGGGGGCGCACCGGACGATACAATCTCTCTACAGTTTCCACATTGTGTGATACCACTTCCTGCCCTGCATCAATCATCCGATAGAGGGCATCCCAGTTTCCTTTCACGTCAGGAATTAAGGTTTCAATGGTAGTGACTGGACTGAGTCGCTTCACCGCCTTCACGGTTTGGTACCATACTTCTGCCCCCCGGTCTTTCAACTCATCACGGTTAACAGAAGTGAGGACGGCGTGTTTGACCTGCATCAACTGAATTGCTTCGGCCACACGGCGGGGTTCGTCTTCGTCATACTCCGGGGGGCGGCCCGTGGCGACGGCACAGAAAGAGCAACTGCGGGTGCAGACATTGCCTAGGATCATGAAGGTGGCGGTGCCGCTGCCCCAGCATTCGCCCATATTGGGGCAGTTGCCACTTTCGCAAATCGTGTGAAGTTTATGTTGGTCTACTAAGGTACGCACCTTCGCGTATTCTTTACCCGTCGGCAGCTTCACCCGCAACCAATTGGGCTTAGCGGTGCGCGGCACCTTGTTGGAAACAACCGGTAACTCGATCATAATACTAGGAAGAAAAGCGTAGTGTAATTTTCGTCAGCGTAAAAACAGTGCCGGGCTGAGATAAATTCCAGCAAACTACCTCCGGCTGCCGTAAAATAGCATAATGAAAACAGAGGGATAAAAGCGTTGCGATTCGGCCACCTGGGCAATTTCAATAGCTTCCGGAAACGCTTCAAACTGAAACCCTACTTCAAAGCCAGTGACGTCGTTCTTAAACGTGCCGAACTCAAACGCCAGTGCCATTTTAATATTCGCTCCTATTTTCAGGTTTACTTCGCCCTCGCGAATGCCTCGTAAAAAGGGGCCAGATCCAACAACTGATCCAGTATTTCCTTGGTTTGCAATATCACGAGCCGGAATAACTTCTACCCGTTGATCACGGCCGTATTGCACGTAGTATGGGGTAAGTAAGCCCAAAGTAGGACCCCCCGCCACAATAAAGTTCACCTGTACACCCTGCTGAGGGGCTTTCTTGAATACTATCCACTCACGTCCGTACTGCGGACGCACGGAAAAGAGGTAGTTGGTCTTGCCAAAAAGGTAGGTGTTGCCTGAGGCCCTCGAAGGGATTCTAAGTTCCTTGGGATTTTTAACGTTCACAATTTCCAGTCCGAAGGTCTGAAACCTTCCCTCACTAATTTGCCGACTGTACTTGCCAGCCACGCCGCCAATCAGACCTGAATTAGAGTTTTTGCTAACGCCCCACATATACTCCTGGCTGTATTCGTAGACATTATCGTCTTGCGCCCGGAGGGTAACGCTCATGGCACATAAAACTATAAAGAAGCAGGCGAAGCGTGCCCAAAATTTCGTAGATTTCCCGCTCATTGATGAAAAGTAAGTTCGTGTAAAGATACAAAGTATAAATCTAGAATTTATTATGCCGCAAATCAAATCTTCTTATCAAGGTGACTTGCGCACCGAAGCCATTCACCTGAAGTCATCTAGCCGACTGATCACCGATGCGCCCACCGATAACCACGGCCGGGGTGAAGCTTTCTCACCCACTGATTTGGTGTGCGCCGCCCTGTGCAGTTGCATGATGACTATTATGGGTATCCGTGCTTCTAAACACAACATCGCGCTAGAAGGTTTGGAGGCCGATGTGACCAAGCATATGTCGTCTGACCCCCGGCAGATTGCCCAGATTGATATTGCATTTCGTCTGGCGCACACCAACGCTACGGAAGAACAAAAGGAAATGCTGAAGGATGCTGCGCTGCATTGCCCGGTGGCCCTAAGCCTGAACCCGGCGATTCAGCAAGAAGTTACGTTTGGTTTCTAGCGCGAAGCGATCTAAATATATTATAATCGCTCCAACTCATCCTTAAGTGCGCGGTATGAGATGCCCATGTGCGAGGTGTCGTAAACGCACTGCCCGTTACGAATGAGTAGCAACTGCGGCGATTGGTGCGCTACCTGAAATGATTCAGCGATTGTCCGAGATACGTCGCGGTAGCGGATAAGATCCAGAAAGAACACGTCAGTGCCCTTCATTTCTTGTTCGTTCCAAGCGCGTTCGAGGCGACTCAGGGCCATGCTACTGATGCTACAGCGGGTGCTGTGCTTAAAAATGATGACCGGCCGTTCGCGCGAGTCTTCTTTCAACTGAGCCACGGTGTCTACGTCTTCTAAAGATTTATAGTTCATTGCCTTAGTAATACCAGATTTCAGATTCTTTACTGTCGTATCTCGGCTTACGAACTTTATCCTTTAAATGTTGGGGTTGCTCTTTTGATTTAAAAATATGCGTGATCCACACCCGGCGCTTGCGGTGCCGTTCTTTCTGCTGATAGGATGTCTTGCTCCTCTGCGCCAGATGGTGGACGCTGGGATGCTTGTCTTTGCCAAAAAAGCCTTTCTTCACCCGAATACTTCCTTCGTGCTGGTGCACCTGGGCAGCCAATTTTTTATGGTAGCGGGTCTGCCCCCGCGGAGTCCGCACCCGAATCTGCCCCTGATACTTGGCCATATAGTAGGCTTTGTTCTTCTCAATTTTCCGCTGTAGATACGGACGCAACTGCTTCTGATGCCCGGCAAACGCACTGTGGTCGGCCGATACCTTTTCGTAAGCTTTGCGCTGCGCAGTGCGGGCGGGAATAAGTACTGGTCCTTTGAAATTGCCCACCGATTTGTCAGGAGCGCCCCGATCTTTGCGTACCCGTATATCGCCTTGATAGCCACTGAGTTGAATAGAAAGGTTTTGCAAGTAGCGCTCCTTCTGACGGTGGTAGCGATTATAGCGGTTAAAGATCCGATCGAGCAACGGAAGGTGGGCTTTATCGTTTCCTTCTTCCGCATCGGGGGCACTTCTGGGGTTAGCATCAGCAGTACGTACTTTTTCGGAGCGGCTCTTGGAGGGCGGGGGAGAATAGTTGTCTTTTACCTTACCGGAACTTGTGATGGAGCGAGGACGCAGATAGGTATCCTTAGGGGTGGAACTGGCGGGCATTGAGAGTGGCGGCCGGTACTTATCCTTTACGGGCCGGGCCGGGCGGTTCGGATTTACCTTTTTAACCTTTTTTTTATGCCGACGCACCTTTACGGTAGGAGCATTTCCCCCATCCTGGGCCCACGTTGGCTGCCCAGTGAATAGCAATACACCAACCAATCCGATAAGGAAGTAACGGGCGCAAGGATAGACGTGTTTTCTGCTATTTTGATGCATAAGTTAGGAAGCCAAGGGCGCACCGCTTACTACCGGGTGGATGAGGGGGCAACGGGGTATTCAACGATTTCAGAAGAACTCGCCGAAGATTTCACGGTCTGAATAGTCTGGGAGAAAGAGGGACACGGAATGGCTCGACTGCGGCACGAAGTAGCAAATAAGGTTGCCACAACGATCAAGAATAGATAGGAACGAAATTTTAGAGGTACGTTATGCATAGTGAATCTGGAGTGAATAATACACAATTTGCTGGCTTGCCTCTGTGGAGGAAGCGAAATAAATGTACTCTTCGGGAAGGAAGATTCACAGCCGCTTTTGCGGGGATCATTACATCAGCAGGAAAAGGAGCAAATTTCGGTGGGATCGCTACGCTTCGTAGCCCAGGTGGATCAGCGCTTCGCCCTGGTTGATCAGCGGGTGATTGTTGATGCAGATCACGTGTCCGTTGGCTGGCGCGCGCACCTTGCGTTCGAATTCGCCGTAGGGGTCCATCACGGTGCCCAGAGTAGCTCCCTTGAGCACGTGGGCTCCGTTTTGCACGCTGGCTAAAAACAGTCCAGAGGTTTTGGCTCGAATCCAGGTAGACTTTCGGAGCAAGACCGGTGGGCGGGTCGGCGCGGGCGCTTCGGGGCGCATGCCTAAGTAATTGAGAACCCGCAGCGCGCCGTTGAGTCCTTCCTGCACGGCAAACTCATCCAGGCGAAGCGATTCACCTCCCTCGTAAAGCAGCACCGATTTGCCGATGGAGCGTGCCGTCTTGCGCAGCGATTTGTCCAGATACTTAGAGGACATGATAAAGGGTGGGGCGAATACCTGGGCCAACTCCAGACTTTCCTCATCCTCCAGTACCGAACGCACCTGGGGGTAGTTAGACCGACTCGCCCCCCCGGTGTGGAAATCCAAGGCGTAGTCGATGTGCCGCACCACCTCGTTGAGCAGAGTGTAAGCAATACGGCTGGCCAGCGACCCGGTGGGCGAACCCGGAAAAACCCGGTTCAGGTCGCGTCCGTCGGGCACCTCGCGCGACTGGCTGATGAAGCCAAAGATGTTCATGATGGGAATGCAGACGATGGTGCCGCGCTGCGGATGGTGGTACCCCTGGCGCACTACGCGGCGCAAAATCTCAATACCGTTGGTTTCATCACCGTGGAGCCCGGCTAGCAGCAACACAAAGGGGCCCTCTCGTTTGGCCCGGTTGATGAACACCGGTACTTCTACGTGGGTGCGGGTGGGCAACTTGGCAATGTCCATCGACAACTGCACCGATGTGCCGGGGGTAATATCGTGACCTAAAATAGTGAGGGGGCGATGGGGCAAAGGGGGGGGGGTAGCTAGATGGCAAATTAAAGTGAACGACTAGCGCGGAGCGCTGGGTGAAAAGAGCGGGTTTCATTAGTCCATAGTTGATAGTCCACACTGACAGGTGTCACCTTGGCTGTGGACCGTTGACTATGGACTATCTGTGACTAATCCACATCTACGTTGCGCTCGATGTATTTGATGATCGATCCAGCGATGTCTTTGCCCGTAGCCGTCTCTATGCCTTCCAGGCCAGGAGAAGAATTCACCTCTAGAATTAGCGGACCGCGGGCCGATTGTAGCAGATCCACTCCGGCGACGCTGAGATTCATTGCCTTAGCAGCACGCAGGGCCACGTTTTCTTCTTCGTCCGTGAGTTCCACCACTTGGGCGGAGCCTCCCCGGTGCAGGTTGGAGCGAAACTCACCTTCCTTTGCTTGTCGTTTCATAGCACCCACCACCGTATCGCCGATAATCAGCACCCGGATGTCAGCACCTTTGGCTTCCTTAATAAACTCTTGCACGATCACCCTTGCCTGAAGACCATTGAACGCTTCAAGCACCGATTCGGCAGCTTTTTTAGTTTCGGCCAGCACCACGCCTAGGCCCTGGGTGCCTTCCAGCAACTTGATCACACAAGGGGCACCTCCTACAGCCTCGATTACCTGATCTACGTCTTTAGAGTAATTGGTGAACACGGTCTTAGGCAAGCCTAGGCCAGCCCGAGCCAGAATTTGTAGGCTACGCAGTTTGTCACGCGAGCGGACCAGCGCAACCGATTCGGTGGTGGAGAACGTTTTCATCATCTCAAACTGTCGTACCACGGCGGTGCCATAGAAAGTGACGGAAGCTCCGATACGTGGGATCACCGCGTCAATATCGTTTAGGTCTTCACCCCGATAAATGATGGATGGCTTCTTCTTCTCGATCTGAATGTCACACTTCAGCGTGTCTACTATGCGGACTTCGTGCTTCCGTTTCTTGGCAGCCTCAACCAGGCGCTTGGTAGAGTATAGGTTACCATTACGGGATAAAATGGCAATTTTCATAGGGATCAATCGGTTAGGTGGGAAACAAAAGTAATAAAAAGGATCAGACTTCTCCGTTTGCGGCGTATTCTTCTAGCCGCTGCTGCATTTTAAGGATACGATCTTCCAGGCTTTCGGAGCTGATCTTCTCCCGCAGACGGTCTACGGCAATGGGGAAAGCAAAGGGAGTGGTTTGGAGAGGATACCGTATAAGGAGCTGTTGTTGGTTGATCAGGTGCAGTGTGTCGCTCAGTTGCGCGTGCGCCACTTGTTGGTAAAGCGCTTCGTTCATCGCTTGCGCCATAAGCAGGTTGTGCGGATCGTATTCGGCAAACACGTCGTAGAGAATCTGAGCGGTGGCCTGCAGGTGGCGGTTGCCGACGGACTTACCCGGATAGCCCTGAAAGATAAGTCCGGCGATGGCGGCAATCTCGCGAAAGCGCCGTTTGGCCATTTCGGTGCTGTTCACGCTGGCCAGCAGGTCGTCGGCTAAATGTTCGGTGCCAAACAGATCGAGTTCCAGGGCTTCTTCCAGCGGAACCTCCTGATCCGAAAGCAACTCGAAGCCGTAGTCGTTCATGGCGATAGAAAAGCTGATGGGCTGAATCTGACTGATGCGCCACGCGACCAGCGCCGCCAGCAGTTCGTGCACCGCCCGTCCGGCGAATGGATACATATACACATGATCGCCCTCGCGGGTGGGCAGTCGCTCGATAAGAAATATATCCCGGCTCGGCAGGGCCGACCACGATCGTTGCACGTTGAGTAAGGGCGCTAAAGCGTGCAGCTCGGGATCGGTGTAGTCGCCCTGAATGAAGTGATCTAACTTGAGACGAATCATGTCGGCCAGTTGTGCGGACAGTGGAAGCCGACCGCCGCTCCAGCGGGGCACCAGGCCGTCCTTGCCCCGGGCCTTGCTCACCAGCACCGTCATGTCTTTGATGCGCTCGAGCCGCAGGTTGCGTCCGGCAAACCAAAACTTATCGCCCTTGTTGAGCCGCGAGGCAAAGCTCTCCTCGATGGTGCCAATGTAACCTCCACTCAGAAATTTTACGCGCATCAGCGGATCGCTCACGATGGTGCCCATCGACAAGCGGTGGCGCATGGCGGTGCGTCGGCTATTCACTTTATAAACGTCATCTTCCACCACCACCTTCGAGAACTCGTCATATTCGCCCAGGCTATCGCCGCCGGTGGTAATAAACTGCAGTGCCCAGTGCCACTCCTCCGGACTAAGCTGACGAAAGGCATAAGTAGAGCGCACTTCTTGGTACACCTCCGCTTCGCGAAAGCCTTCGCCCACGGCGCGGGTCACCAGGTACTGCACCAGCACGTCGAAGGAATTTTCCAGGGGCTGGCGCGATTCGGCCAACCGTTGCCGGACGCCTTCTTGCAAAGCGGCTGCCTCAAGCAACTCTAGCGAATGGGTGGGCAGAAAGTAGATCCGACTGGTAGCGCCCGGCTGGTGTCCGCTGCGTCCGGCCCGCTGCAAAAACCGCGAGATACCCTTAGGACTACCCACCTGAATGACCGTCTCTACCGGCCGAAAGTCTACGCCAAGGTCCAAGCTAGAGGTGCAGACCACCAGTTTTAGAATGCCCTGATGCAGGGCGTCTTCTACCCAGGTGCGCACTTCGTTGTCGAGCGAGCCGTGGTGCATGGCCATCTGCCCGGCCAGGTCGGGCGCCGCCTCGAGCAAGCGCTGGTACCAGATTTCGGTTTGGGCGCGGGTGTTGGTGAATAGCAGCGTAGTTTTGCTTTGCTCGATGATGGGCAGCACCTGCGGCAGCATGCGGATGCCCAGGTGCCCCGCCCACGGAAATTTATCCACGTGCTCGGGAATGATGGAGTGCACCTCGATGCGCTTTTCTATCTCGGAGCGCACGATGCGACTAGGTCCAGCGTAGCTCGGCCCCAGCAAAATATCCTTCGCTTGTTCCAGATTGCCGATGGTGGCCGACACGCCCCACACCCGCAGGGCAGGCCGCAGGGCGCGGAGGTGAGACAGCGCCAACTCCAACTGCACGCCCCGCTTGGTGCCCAGCAATTCGTGCCACTCGTCGGTGATCACGCACTCTAGCTGACGAAACACGCGCCGGTGGTCTTTCTGACTCAGCAGCAGGTGCAAGCTCTCGGGAGTGGTGATCAGACATTCGGGCAGGCGGCGCAGTTGCTTCTGCCGGTCTTTGGTGGAGGTGTCGCCGCTGCGGACGGCTACCTGCCAGGGCACCTGCATCTCGTCGCAAGCCCGTTCCATGGCGGCGCGGAGGTCTTTGGCCAGCGCCCGCAAGGGGGTGATCCACAGGACGCGTAATCCGTTGTTTTGGGTGGTGGAATAATCGTCGGGATGCTGCTGGATGAACGACAGCAGGCAGGGTGTCCAGAGGGCGTAGGTTTTGCCGCTACCGGTGGGGGCGTTGAGCAGGCCACTTTCACCCGCCAGATAGGCTTCCCAGGTTTCTCGCTGAAACGGAAAGGGAGTCCAACCCTGCTGGGCGAACCAGTCTTCGGCGGGAGAAAGTGGAGTAGGGGAAGTGATGAACACGAGGCAGTGCTTTGGGGATTAACCTGCGTTCGGGGGGATTGTTAGCGGATCAATTGCTCAATGGTTCGATTGTTAGTAGATCAACCATTGCTTGACACTACGCGTCGTTGAATAGCCGGTTGAGCCAAGTGGCGAATTGTCGGCAGAGGGTGGTGTTGGTGGTGAGGTAGCGGGTGGTAGACTGGCCCAGTGGAATACCGGGCTGATCTTGCCAGGCGATCCAAGTGTGCATCAGTGCCTTGGCACGATATACCTCTTTGTACCGTTGGATATTCTTTTTCTCCAGTTCCGCGAGAGTTTTCTCGGCAAACGCAAGACACTTATCATCCGGTAGTATCAACTGACGCATGAAATCTTCCAGCATTCCTGGGCTATGATTGTCAGGCATCAGCCAAATGCCAACTTTGGCAAGGCCTAATTCCGGTGATGGCAGAATAGCACCGTCAATCGGCGCAGATTCAGTCAATTGGTATCCCATTGGGGAAAGGATGGCTGCGATCTGTTTCCAGCGATCTTTGTTCTTATTAGGATCGTCCGTGTCCTTATCTATTACGACTCCGAGCGACACTCGCCCGGATTCTTTTGCTTCCACGGAAATAGAAGCCAACAGTTTATCGTCATTACCCTTTTCTTCAACCGCATAAAGCTCTTTCATGTTGAGCTGATCGCGGAGGGCCAACATAACGTGAAAGTCATCTTTTCCTTCAACAATTAGCAAGTTAGGATCAACAGCCATTAGCGAGTCTCAATATTCTGATCTGCTGCTACTTCTAGTTCGGAAGCACTATAGAAAATAGGCTTGATGATTTCACCGAATCTCTCGAGGCGAAAATACTGCCCTTCTTTCTGATTATCTTCGTCATTCAACACGCTCTCAAAAGCATGAATGCAATCATCGCTGTGCGTAGTGGCAAACACCTGCACGTTGAGTTCTTTAGCCAGCTTGAAGATCATCTTCCACAAGTCTTCCTGAACGGTGTAGTGGAGGCCGTTTTCAAATTCATCAATGAGCAGGTAGCCTTTTTTTGAGTGGACCAATGCTAACACAATAGTGAGGATGCGATTTATGCCATCGCCCATACTTCGAAGGGGAACTCTCTGACCATCAATCAGGATGATAGGTTTCTGTTGGTTGTCGTCTTCAACGTAAGCAAATTTTGTGATCTTAGGCTCTATAATCTGAAGTGCTTGTAATAGATAGTCGTCGTTTGGTGTAAGAGCAATTTTGCTCCACTTCGCATAATTGTCTTCATATGATAAGTATGTTCTTACGAACTGACAAGGGGATAGACCCTCGAAAGTTTCTGTAAGAAGGAGTGATTAATTGTCCGCTTTCAGCGTCATCAAAAAAGAAAATGAGAGGATGTTTATGAAAAAACTGAACGTACAGGGCGGTTCTATGTACACTAGGCTCCGGTTCGTCTTTTTCAAGCCGACGCCATTCCCTACGGATGAACTTACCGCCCGATTTGGGGTCAGTTAGCTCAATCACTTCTTCAACCATTGTAGCAAATTGAATGGTCAAACTTTCACCAGAAGTATTTATATCTTTTTTCTGACCAATAACAATTTGATCACTCTCTAAGAATCCTTCTTCTCGGTTATGAAATAAGGAAGCATATGCCCATCGGATATGTCCTATTGGGTTTCCTTCTCCATAAAACTCGCCTCTAATTCTCAAAAACTCATTGATACGGCTTATTAACCCCCCCGCCGCATACATAGATACTGCTTCCAATAAGGAGGTCTTCCCCGTGTTGTTCTTCCCCGCAATCAGGTTTACCCGCGCCAGCCGTTCAATGTCCAAACTCTTCAAATTGCGATAATTCCGAATGCTTAAGGATGGTAACATAGCTTCTTCGTTTGGTGCGTAGATACGAATGCACTCGTTAGCAGTAGCGCCGACAAGTGCTATCTAGGTAAAATTAACGAGTTTCCTACAGAATGACTATAGGAGAGATAGCGACGAAAGCCTAGTTTTCAATTCACCCCTCCTTGTTCACCTCAATCCCCAACTCGCCCAACTGCTCCTCCGAAATGGGTGAGGGCGTGTCGATCATCACGTCGCGGCCCGCGTTGTTCTTGGGGAAGGCGATGTAGTCACGGATCGAGTCGGCCCCGTCGAACAAGGCGCACATGCGGTCGAAGCCGAAGGCGATGCCGCCGTGGGGCGGGGCTCCGTATTCAAAGGCATCCATCAAAAAGCCAAACTGCGCCTGCGCCTCGGCATCGCTAAAGCCCAGGTGCTGGAACATCAGCTTCTGCAAGGCCCGGTCGTGAATCCGGATCGAGCCGCCCCCCACCTCCACACCATTGATCACCAGATCATACGCATTGGCCCGCACCGCGCCCGGATCACTGTCCAGTTTAGCGATGTCCGCAGGCTTGGGCGAGGTGAACGGATGGTGCATCGCGTGGTAGCGCTTCGTGTCTTCGTCCCACTCCAGCAATGGGAAGTCCACCACCCACAGGGGTTGGTACACCGCTCGATCGCGCAGCCCGAGTTCGCTGCCCATAAGCAAGCGAAGCTCCGATAACGCCCGCCGCGTGGGACCTGTCTCTCCCGACAGCACCAGCAGCAGGTCGCCCGCTTCGGCTTCCATCGCCTTAGCCCACTGTTGCAAATCTTCCTGACCGTAGAACTTGTCTACCGACGACTTAAAGCTGCCGTCGGCGTTGCACTTCACGTACACCAGGCCCTTGGCCCCAATCTGCGGACGGCGCACGAAGTCGGTGAGGGCGTCCAGTTGCTTGCGGGTGTACTCGGCCGCGGCTGTTACGCAGATGCCTACCACCAGTTCGGCCTGATCGAACACGTTGAAGCCCTTGCCCTGCGCCACTTCATTGAGCTCCACGAAGGTCATGCCGAAGCGCGTATCCGGTTTGTCGTTGCCGTATAGGCGCATCGCCTCGTCGTAGCTCATCCGGGGGAACGCTTCCAGGTCTAACCCCTTCACTTCTTTGAACAAATGCTTGGTCAGTCCCTCAAAGGTGTTGAGAATGTCTTCCTGCGTTACGAACGACATCTCGCAGTCGATCTGGGTAAACTCAGGTTGGCGGTCGGCCCGCAGGTCTTCGTCGCGGAAGCACTTCACAATCTGGAAGTAGCGGTCGAAGCCCGACACCATCAGCAGTTGCTTGAAGGTCTGGGGCGACTGGGGCAGGGCGTAGAACTCGCCCGGATGCATGCGCGAGGGCACCACAAAGTCGCGTGCGCCCTCGGGGGTGGATTTGATCAGTACCGGGGTTTCCACTTCGATAAACTGTTGCTGATCTAGGTAGGTGCGCGTGTGCTGCATCATGCGGTGGCGCAGTTGCAACTTTTGCCGTACGGAACTACGCCGCAAGTCCAGGTAGCGGTACTTCATCCGCAGGTCTTCGCCCCCGTCTGACTCGTCTTCGATGGTGAACGGTGGGGTTTTGGAAGGGTTCAGTACCCGGAGTTCGGTGACCTCAATCTCAATGTCGCCGGTGGGCATGTTGGGATTTTTGGCGTAGCGCTCGATGACTTTCCCCTTGGCTTCCAGCACGTACTCGCGACCCACCTGCTGCGCCTGTTGCATCACCTGGGCATCGGTTTCGCCTTCTTTGAAGATGAGTTGGGTGAGGCCGTAGCGGTCGCGCAGGTTGATCCACAGCACGCCGCCCTTGTCGCGCACGCGTTGCACCCAGCCGGTGAGCGTCACTGACTGGTCAATGTGTTCTGATCTTAATTCGCCGCAGGTATGGGTTCGTAGCATAGTGTTCGTTACTTTGATCTGGTTGAAGGGCAAAGTTATAGGAATTTCCTGGGCCCTCCTGGCTTTGCGGGCATTTAATGCTGCTGGTATCTCTAGTTTGTCACTGCCAGTACGCGTTTGCAATTGGTCTGGTGGCGAGTAGATGAAGCCTTCTGCAACTCAGAAGAATATCTCCTGCGCCAACCGATACGTATTAGCGTGCGCCTCCACGATGTGGGCGATCGTCTTGGAATAGCCTCCGCCCATGTTGATGGTGAGCGGTACCCCGGCGTCGTGGCAGGTCTGCAACACGAAGCGGTCGCGCTCTTTGCAACCGGCCATCGTCAGGCCCAAGCGCCCCAGTTTGTCGGTGGCCAGCACGTCTACGCCCGACTGATAGAACACGAAGTCGGGTTGCACTTCGTCCAGCAGGCGGGGCAGGGTGTTGTGCAGGTGACGCAGGTAGGGGCGGTCGGTGGTGCCGTCGGGTAGGGGAATATCCAAATCAGACTGTTCTTTGTGCATGGGGTAGTTCTTGGCTCCGTGCATGCTAAAGGTGAACACGGTGGGCTGGTTGCGGAAAATTTGGGCGGTGCCGTTGCCCTGGTGCACGTCCAGATCAATGATCAGTACCTGGGTCGCCAAATTCTTTTCTAGCAGATAATTGGCTCCGATGGCGCTGTCGTTGAGCAGACAAAAGCCCTCGCCCCGGTCGGTGAAGGCGTGATGCGTGCCGCCGGCCACGTTACCCGCCACGCCGTGCTCCAGTGCGTAATGTGCGGCCTGCACCGTGCCCTGCGCGATAGTGATCTCGCGCTGCACCAGTTGCTCCGACAGCGGGAAACCGGTCTTCCTGATCTCGGACTTGGTGAGCTGCTGGTGTTTTAAGCGGTGCCAGTAGTCGGCGTCGTGGGTATTGGTGATGTAACGTTCTTCCAGGGGGTGGGGGGTAAACAGATTGGCTTCGGTGATGGTGCCCTCGTAGATGAGTTGTTCGGGCAGCAGATCGTACTTGATCATGGGGAAGCGGTGATTCTCAGGTAATGAGTGCGCGTAGATAGGGGTCCAAGCGATCTTAAGCATGAGGGAGCAAAATTTTCGTTATGAAACTCTTTTGGTTGAGAAGAGTTCCTTTGGGTGAGGATTAAGCGTGTTTCCCGTTAAATCCTCTTATTACTCTTGCGAATCTGATCAGCATAAGCGTGGACACAAAAGTTAGGTTCATCACTGTTGTTATCGTTGCCCTTCTTTTGAAAAGGTCTTCGTTATTCGGACAAGTGTCTGGCACTGATTATCTCGTTCTCAATAGGGGCGATACGATCTACGGCCAGGTGCAGCACGTCAACTACCGCGGCGTGAGCCCTAGATATTATAAGAAAATAAGGGTGACGAATGCCAACGGTAAGCGGAAGAAATACCGCAGAGAAGCGGTGAAATCTTTTTCTGTGAACAATACGCAGTACGAGGGGTTTCGGCTCAGCCAATCTTCAGAGAAGATTACTCTGCTTGACCCCGTCTACAATATCGACGCTCATCGCGGCGAAAAGCATTTTCTGAAAGTCATGAGTATTGGTGCGCTTAGCTATTATCAATTAGAGTGGTGGGAGCCTGGTGACTCGGCACTATGGTGGATGGATCTACTCAAAAAATCGGGCGACCCATTTTTTGTGAGAGCAACCCAGGGGCTGTTTGGACTGAAAAGAAGAGTACTGAGCAACTACTTTGCGGACTGCCCCCGTCTCAGCGAAAAAATAGCACAGAAGGAGCTAAAAGAGATAAGTGATATTGTAGACCTTTACAGGACTAACTGTATCGACTAAAATTAAGTAGTCTACTGGGATTAAAGGGGGCTGATTTGCTAAGTGCTCAACCCGACTAAGCCAGTCTGATGGTCACTAAACGGTGCTTCTGACTTACTCTGGATTACGCTGAAACCTGCCAATTAAGCAACATCTCAGAAGACTACTCCTCTTCCAACGTAGTCACCACGCGCATGCCCGACTCCAGCGTTTTGTGCACGGGGCACTTGTCGGCGATCTCTGCCAGGCGCGCTCGTTGATCTTCGTCCAGGGGGCCAACTAGAGTGATGATCCGCTCCACCCGATCAATCTTTTGCTGTGGGTCCTGGCAGTGCTCGCAGTCGTGGGCGTACACCTTTTGATGCTCCAGCCGCATCTCCACGGCTTCCAGCGGCCAGCCCTTGCGGTCGGCGTACATGCGCAGCGTCATGCCGGTGCAGGCACCCAGTCCGGCGGCCACTAGGTCGTAGGGTGTAGGCCCCAGGTTGCTGCCGCCTACCGATTCGGGCTCGTCGGCCACCAGTTGGTGCGGCCCCACCTGCACGGCGGTGGTGAAGCTGGCTTCGGTGCGTGTCACCACGGCTGAATCGAGCTCGGCGGCAGACTGCTCCCCTTTCGATGCCACGTAGCGCTGGGCCCAGGTGCCAATCATGGTGCCCGCGTACTGGGCATCGGCCGGATCGCTCAGCAGGTGGTCGGCCCCGTCCAGGGCAATGAACGACTTGGGGTGACGCGACTGCCGGTAGATATCCGACGCATTGTCAATCGACACGACCTGGTCCACCGGGGAGTGCAGGATGAGTAGCGGCTGGTGGATTCGCTCGTAGTCGTGCTTCTCGTGCGCTTGCTGCAGGTCGTCGATCAGCTGCTGGGTGATGGTGAACGGCCGTCCGCCCAGATCGATCTCGGCCTTGCCTTCCCGGCGAATGGTCTCCAGGTCCTGGGTGAACAGGCGCTGCAGGTGTTCGGGACGGGCCGGAGCGGCCAGCGTGGCCACGGCCTGCACCGACTCGATCCGCAGACTAGCCAGCAACACTGCCGATCCACCCAGTGAGTGGCCCACCAGCAGTCGGGGAGCTTCGTGGTGTTCTTCCAGGTAGGCCGCCGCGGCCAGCAGGTCTTCTACGTTCAACGAGAAATTGGTGTTGGCAAACTCGCCTTCGCTGTCGCCCAAACCGGTGAAGTCGAAGCGCAGCACCGCCGTGCCGTGCTGGGTAAGGGCGCGGCTGATGTGGCGCACGGCGTTCAGGTTTTTGCTACAGGTGAAGCAGTGGGCAAAGATGGCGTAGGCCCGCGGCGCGAAAGCAGGCATATCCAGCCGGGCCGATAGCTCGTGCCCCCGGGCGTTGGTGAAGGTGATAGCGTGGGTCATAGCATAGATCATTGGTATTTAGGACAAGGTACATCTTTTGAAAAGAGATGAGCGTCACGGGCGGTACATTATGCCTGTTATTTGCTGGTTTAACTATTTTCTTGCCCTCCTCGTCTTTTTGCGTTATCTTTAAAATACTTAATCCAACTTAACCCTTTTATGTCTCAACACTCCGACAACACCCGCCGAAAGTTTCTGAAGAAACTTAGCGGTACGGCGGCGGTGATAGCCACCGGCCCGGCCGCACTGGCATCCGCTTCACCCCACACCTTTCACATCCTCAAACGAAAAAGCGCTATCCCAGCCAACGACCGCATCACCATCGCGGGCATCGGCATGGGCATCATGGGCTTTGGCGACGTGGACGCTGCCCTCACCCAACCGGGCATCGAACTCATCTCGGTGGCCGACAGCTATCAAGGACACCTCACCCACGCCAAGGAAGTGTACGGTGACCAGCTGAAGACCACCATGAACTACCAGGAGATCCTCGACGACCCGGGCATCGACGCGGTGGTGATCGCTACTCCCGACCATTGGCACCAACGGATGGCCATCCAGGCCATGGAAAAGGGCAAAGCAGTGTACTGCGAGAAACCCATGGTGCAGTACATCAAGGAAGGCCCCGCGCTGATTGAAGCCCAGAAGAAAACCAAGAAAGCATTCCAAGTAGGCAGTCAGTTTGCCAGCTCGCTGGCCCACCTCAAGGCCAAGGAATTCTACGATGCCGGAGAGATCGGCCAGATGGTGCTCGCCGAAGCCTTCTTTGATCGTTACGACGCCCTGGGCGCCTGGCAATACTCCATTCCGCCCGACGCTTCGCCCGAAACCTGCGACTGGAAGATGTTTCAGGGCGGCGCCTCAGACCTGCCCTTCAGCGCCGAGCGCTTCTTTCACTGGCGCAATTACCGCGACTACGGCACGGGCATTCCGGGCGACCTGTTCGTGCACCTGTTCACCATGCTGCACACCATCACCGGGGCCATTGGACCTGAGCGCATCTACGCTACGGGCGGACTCCGCTACTGGAACGACGGTCGCGACGTGGCCGACGTGATGATGGGCTTGTACGATTATCCTAAAACCGAGCAGCATCCCGCCTTCAACCTGGGACTGCGCGTGAACTTCGTGGACGGCTCGGGTGGCCGAACGGGCATCCGCATCGTGGGCTCCGAAGGAGAGATGGATATCGGCTGGAACAGCGTGACCGTGCGGCGCAACAAGCTGCCCAAAGCTCCTGGATACGGTGGCTGGGATACGTTCGGCACTTTTCCCGAAGCCACGCAGAAAGAGTTCGAGAAAGAGTACAAGAAGAAGTACGCCGACTCCATGAACGAGAAGTTTAAGCCCACCGAAGAAACCTACACCCCGCCCGAGGACTACGGCGGAGAAGGCATGCGTCGCGATCACTTTGCCGACTTCTTTAACGCCATGCGCACCGGGGAAGAAACGATGGAAGGCCCGGTGTTCGGACTTCGCGCAGCGGGTCCGGCTTTAGCCTCCAATACCAGCCACTACGAGAAACGCGTGGTGTACTGGGATCCGGAAACCATGACCGAGGTGAGCGACGAGAAGGCAATGGGAAAACGGGAATAAAACCAAAAATGTAGGAACATGACGATCGCCTTGCGATTAATCGTATTCCTACGATCCACAATCACCAACTAAACCAACCCAACCCAATGAGAAACCTACTAATTATTGCCCTAGATATTCTAGTGTCCATCGGCATTGTCTTAACCTGGGGCTGTTCGTCTCCCGATGCCACCACCGAGCAGGCTTCGGTAACTCCCACCGAAACAGTTTCGGAACCGACCGACGACTGGGAGGTGCTCTTCGACGGAACCAACCTGAACCACTGGCACGACTACCGTAAAGACGGTGTCAGCTGGAAGATAGAAGACGGCGCGCTGACCACCGACGGCGGCCAGGGTGATATCGTTACCAACGAAGCTTATCAAAACTTTGAGATGGAGTTTGAATGGAAGGTGGCCGAGGCAGGCAACAGCGGCGTGATCTACCTAGTACAGGAAGACGAACAATACGAGCATACCTTTGAAACCGGCCCGGAGTACCAGATCATTGACGCCGACAACTTCACCAAGAAGAACGACTACCCGCTGGACGAATCACAGAAGACGGGAGCGAACTATGGCCTGCACGCCGCGGAGGGTGCAGACATAAAACCCATTGAACGAGTTCAACAAGGGGAAGATCATCGTAAACGACGGACACGTGGAGCACTGGCTTAATGGCCAGAAGGTAGTGGAGTATGACCTGTGGACCGACGCCTGGAAGGATCAGGTGGCCCAAACGAAGTTCAGTGAGATGCCTGGCTACGGAAAAGCCAAAGAAGGACACATTGCATTACAAGACCACGGCGACCGGGTGTGGTTTCGCAACGTACGCATTAAGAGGTTGTAGGTTCGGGGTTGAGAGGTTCTGAGTTCTAAGTTCTAAAATATTGTACATAGAACCTAAAACCTAAAACCTAGAACATTAAACCTACAACCGGTCAAAGCCACGTAGTATGATGTTTCTTAAATCGGCGGTTCTACTGGGCTGCTGCTTATATCATTCGTGTTTCGTCGGAGCGCAATCGGCTGACGATCGGAGGGCTATTCAGTCCATCATGGATCAACAAGTCCGTTGCTGGAACGCGGGTGACCTGGACTGCTTTATGGAAGGCTATTGGCGATCGGATTCACTGATGTTTATCGGCAAAACTGACGTTACCTACGGCTACAACAACACGCTGGTTAACTACCGGAAACGCTATCCCGACCGTACCACTATGGGCACCTTACACTTTGATGTGCTATCACTGGAAACCCTGTCCGAAGATGCCTATTTTATGGTGGGGCGATGGTCATTACAACGCAGTATCGGTGACGTGAGCGGGCACTTCTCTCTGTTGTTTCGTCGGGTTGGTAGGCAATGGCGTATCGTGAAGGATCACTCAAGCTAAGGGGATAAGGCCACCGCATTAAGGTTGCCCGATTGGCTAGACTGCTTCACTCGGACAAGAAATAAGGTCCCTATGGTTAACGTACTAGTCGGCCGCGATAAAACGAACACTAGCGCTCTTGGTGTGTCCTACGGGTGACGTTCAAGCCTATCTTGGTATATTTCCATGTTTTTTTGCCGATCCATCACTCAACCTTACCCACATAGGTTGAGTCGTCTCTTATAGGCTAAAATCCTCTGACTTGGATTTCAATTAAAAGAAGCGGAATGCCAAGGCCGCAGTGGTTGGCCAAATTAATAGTTCGCCCCACTTTTTAACCATTCGCCCCCGGTTCTCACATCAGCGTGCTTACTTTCAATTAACAATTTTAGGGTAGATCAAACTTCGCGTCCTTCGTGGCTAAACTTGGTCTCTATGCTAAAATTCTCTACCCTCACCTTCGCTATCCTTTTCTCGGGCCTCTTATGCCACGCGCAAATAATATATTACGTCTCTACCGCTGGTCAGGACGTTAGTGGTCGAGATGGCCTCTCATCAGCTACCGCCTGGAAAAGTTTAGCGTACGCTTGCGATCA
This sequence comes from uncultured Cytophagales bacterium, assembly GCA_963761785.1. Classification (GTDB taxonomy): domain Bacteria; phylum Bacteroidota; class Bacteroidia; order Cytophagales; family Cyclobacteriaceae; genus Tunicatimonas. Next base: position 137,651 of record CAVXII010000004.1, on the reverse strand, counting down.
GGTTCCCGAAGGTGCCGCCACCATTCAACTGGGAGAAGGCACCTTCGTCGCTACCGGAACCGCGGTGCTTAAAAGTGGCTTCACAGTTTTAGGACAAGGTGCCGGTAAGACGACTCTTACCAATGCGCCCTCCTTCACTGCTTCTCCCGATGCCCACTGCGATTGGGACAAACAGGCAGCTAATTACCTGATCTCAGTTCCCTCTAAACGAAAGAATATTACTATTAAAAACCTGCTTTTCACCTCACCAGACGAGAACCCGCTCTACGGTGCCATCCACGTGTGGGACAGCGACCAGATTGAGATCAAAGATGTGACTATCCGTAACTTTAGTTGGGCAGGTTTGTACTTAAACCGGTCGGGGCAGATTAACGTGCAAGGTTGTTTCTTTGAAGATGCTAGCTACGAACGATATTGCAACGAGTGGGGTGGGGGGATGCGCACTCGTTACGTAAAAGACATTGAAGTAGCTAACTGCGAATTTAAAACTACCAAGGGTGGGGGTTACGGTTACAAAGCCAGTGGTCACGAAAATGCTAAGATTCACGATAATATCTTTCACAATAAAGTAACCTTAGACAGCACTTCGGGAAGACCGTTCGATCTGGAATCGGCGCACGAATTTGAATGGGGATTAGAGATATACAATAACGTATTCAACGGCATGGTGTCAGTACCTCGCTCCGGGGGGCAAAAGCATCCTTCTGACCGGGGAGACTATACTTATACGGTGCGCATTCACGACAACGTCTTCTACGGTTCCGGTGGGGTTGAAGGCCCAAGAAACTACCTGGAGATTGATCATAACTACTTTGCTCAGAAATGGGGCAACTCAGGGCGGGTATTTGAGATCCACGGTGGGCAAAACGCCGGGCCGACCAAAATTCACCACAACGTGGCCGAGTGTTCTATGGGCTTTGTGTTTAAAAAGAACGAATTGAACGAAAACGTCAGCATCTTTAACAATACCGTTTACTTGGTAAACTCAAGTCGTAATAACTTTCCAACAAGCTTTTTGGAAGTAAGCGGGTCGGTTAAGAATTGGCAAGTAAAGAACAACGTAGTATTTTCAGTAGATGCAAAGGCACCCAACAGACCCTCGGCATTTAGTCGGGGCAGTCTGCCCGAGACAGGCATGAGCATCAGCAACAATGTGGCCTGGAAGATTGCGAATTTTCCATCGGGTGCCGAGGAAGCTGACCCGCAGCTAGCACGTCGTGGTGCCAAACCCAAAGCCTACTACGCGGCGGAAGGGGCAGAAAGTTATGTAGTAGACCAGGGCGTCGAGGTAGAGTTCCCCTTCGAAGGTGCGGCACCTGATCTGGGAGCTTACGAATGGAAACCCGCCACCGAGCCTAGTCCCACGGTAGATGAGGAACCGACTCCGACTCAGCCCGGTGATACTACTGTAGTTACTAGCGTTGATCCAACGTCCGGTACGCGCGAACAGCAGTTCATGATCTACCCTAATCCAGCCAGCCATCTACTCACCGTGCGTCGAGCAGCAGACTACCCGAAAACTTTTAGCGCTGAACTAATCAACCTGTTGGGGGTTCCTCTTGAGATATTTCGTTCTTCAGCCGGTGATCAGGTTCAGTTCAATATGTCCGCTTACGCTCCGGGAATCTACTTCGTACGGTTGCGTGCTTCCGGTGAAGAAACCATTCAGCGGGTTATCAAGCGATAGCTTTTCTAGAGTGATGGGTAGAGCCAGCGGATCATCACTAGTACTGTAACCAGATAAATTATCGTCACTGGTAAGCCTACGCGCAGAAAATCCCGGAAGTTGTAACCTCCAGGACCGTACACGATTAGGTTAGTTTGGTAGCCGATGGGTGTGACAAAAGCAGCCGAGGCGGCGTAGGCAATGGCTAAGTAAAAGGGGGTGCCGTCTACGTCCAGGGTATTGCTCATTGAATATGCCAGGGGGAAGGTGATAGAAACCGCTCCTACGTTAGTAATGAATGAGGTAAGTAAGGTAGTAACGAGTAGCAAACTTCCTAAAATCACCGTAATGCTGGCTCCCTCGGTAGTTTCTAGCATCCACTGAGCAATCAAATCCCCACTTCCGGTCTTGATCATGGCTTGTCCCAGAGCCAGCGAAAAGACCAGGATTCCCACCAAGTTGATGTCAACTTCCTGCTTCACGTCGGGTAGGGTGATCATGCGTAGTCCCACCATGCCCGCAAAGATAATCAGCAAACCCACGAACAGCGACAGTTGGCCCAGAACGATCAGGGATATGGTACCGAGTGCCATACCTAAAAACAACCATACCTTTTTGCGATTGGGCTGCAAGCGCTCTTTGAGTTGGGAGATGATAAAGATATCGCGATACAAATCAGCCCGTTGCCGAAAGTCTTTACCTGCGTACAGAAGTAGAAGATCCCCCTGTCGCAGTCTGATCTCACCAATTTTGCCGCTGATGCGCTCACCGTTACGGTGGATGGCTACAATTGCCGCATTATAGCGCTCACGAAACGCAATCTCCTTGGCGGTCTGCCCCACCAGGTTAGAGTTGGCCCCTACCACCGCTTCAATCACTTCAATTTGGTCGGTATTGCGAGTATCTGCGTGCTGGGGTAGGGTGAGACCAGCGCGGTTATCTACCAGATCAACTACGTAGTCAGTTTCACCGGCAAATATCAACACATCGTCATTACGCAGTTTCTCCTGTGGCCCCACCGGCGAAATAGTCTGCTGTCGTCGGATAATTTCTACCAAGTAGATTCCGCGCAGACTACGTAATCCGGCTTCCAGGACGGTTCTTCCCGCTAGTGAAGAACCAGGGGCAAGAACTGTCTCCACCAGATACTCACGTTTGTTCTTCTCGAAGCTCTCTAAAATATCCCGTCGGTCGGGTAGCAGTCGGTAGCCTATTAGTCCCAAGAAGATAATGCCGGTGACACACACCGCCCCACCGATGAAGAGCAGCGACATGCCTGGAATTCCGCCTACCCCGCGCTCAATCATAAAGCCGTTAAGCACCAAGGTGGTGGAGGTGCCTACCAAAGTAACCATCCCTCCCATGATGGTGGCGTAAGAAAGAGGAATTAATAGCCGGGAGGGTGACACTTGGTTGATCCGGCCCCAACGGAATACGTAGGGTGTCATCAAGGCCACAATAGGAGTGTTGTTCATAAACGAGGAGAACAGGGCCACCTGGACCATCATCCGAAACAAGAAGCTTCGGTAGCCCAGCGGCCGCCCTCGGGTGCCGAGTCGGTACAATACATCAATCAGTGACTCCAACGGAAAGTTCTTACGCAGGGCCGCACTCAGTACGATAAGCAACACCACACTAGCAATTGACTCGTTGGCAAAGCCCGCCAGCATCTGGGGGGGGGTGAGGATGCCCAGCACCACGAAGCCCAGTACTGCCAGCAAAAAACCCAGGGCCGGGCGTACCCACTCTTGGTAGATAGCCACGAACAAAAACAAGATGGTCAGTAGGGTGATGATTTGCTGAACCGGAAGCGGAAGCATACAAGAAGGTATTCATTAACAAAACATCAACCAAAGCATCAAAGGCACAGCACTACCTGCGCTCAATCAACGAAGAACAATTCTTTCAAATCTCTTCGCTTTTATCCATCTTGACCACTGTATCAATCAGCGTTCATGATAGCCCTCAAACTACCTTCATTTCAGCATCAACTGCAGCATCGGGCGGGCAAGGTAGCTATTTTTGATGTCATCCGTAGAAAATACGTTGTCCTTACGCCGGAAGAGTGGGTACGGCAGCACTTTGTGCACTACCTCATCGGGCAACTTGCTTACCCGAAGTCGCTGATCAGCGTCGAAAGCGGTTTGCGCTACAACCAAATGGCTCGCCGGTCTGACGTGGTGGTGTATGACCGAACGGGGGGGGCGTTCATGGTGGTAGAGTGCAAGGCAGCTACGGTGCCCCTCTCACCGCAGGTATTCGAGCAGGTGGCAGTCTACGGACAATCGCTGCGGGCGCATTACCTAACGGTGACCAACGGGCTAGATCACTACTGTTGCCGCATGAATTACGAAACCGGAACGTATACTTTTCAGGAAACACTGCCGGAGTTTGGGGCTTAGAACTGTGACTGTGGATTTATGATCGGAGAGCAGCGTAGCACGGAGTACCCAACGTTCCGGGTGCTCCGACCCAAGCGAAACGGCTCCCCCGCCGGGCACGCTACTGCTTTACAAACAGAATAGTAGGTTGCAGTGTGCTTGGTGACTATCATGCTACGTACTCTCTCACCGCCACATGGGGCAACCCAAAAGCATCAGCCACACTTTGGTAAACCACATCTCCTCTAATGATATTGAGCCCTAGTTTGAGCGGCGTAGACTGGGCGCAGGCTTTCTCCCAACCTACGTTAGCCAGCAACATGGCATAGGGCAGCGTTGCGTTGGTAAGCGCCAGGGTAGAAGTGTAGGGCACCGCGCCGGGCATATTCGCCACGCAGTAGTGCAGCACATCATCCACCAGGAAGGTAGGGTCTTCATGGGTAGTGGGGTGGCAGGTTTCGATACAACCGCCCTGGTCAACAGCCACGTCAACCACCACCGTGCCGGGCCGCATCTCCTTGAGCATGTCGCGGGTAATAAGTTTAGGAGCTTTGGCACCGGGAATCAGCACCGCTCCAACGATTAGGTCATGGGTGGAGATGAGCGAGCGGATGTTGTACTCGCTCGACATAAACGTGCTCACGTTGGCCGGAAGGATGTCATCCAGGTAGCGTAGCCGATTCAGGTTATTGTTGAGGATGGTGACGTCGGCCCCCAGACCGGCGGCCATCTTGGCGGCATTGGTGCCCACGATGCCACCCCCCAGGATCATCACCTTGGCCGGACGCACTCCGGGCACGCCACCCAATAGAATGCCGCGTCCCTGCATGGGTTTTTCCAGGTACTTAGCGCCTTCCTGAATCGCCATGCGCCCCGCCACCTCTGACATAGGCACCAGCAGGGGCAGGGAGCGGTCGGGCAGCTCCACCGTTTCGTAGGCCAGACACACTGCCCCGCTTCGCTGCATGGCCCGGGTTAGGGGCTCGCTGGAGGCAAAGTGAAAGTAAGTGAACACCAATTGGTCTTTGCGTACCAGGCCATATTCGCGCTCTATAGGTTCTTTCACCTTGATGATCATCTCCGCCGCTTCGTAGACCGCTTCGATAGATGGCAACATTTCGGCACCGGCGGCCAGGTACTCTGCGTCGTTGAAACCGCTACCAACGCCCGCCTGGGTTTGTATCTTGACGTGGTGACCAAGTTTAATAAGCTCTTGCGCGCCGCCGGGCGTCAGGGCCACGCGGTTTTCGTTGTTTTTTATCTCCTTGGGTACTCCGATTATCATGGGTTAGGCTATTTGATGGGCTAAAAATGATAAAGCAAATATAGGGGTTGGCGGGGATAAAAGTTTTTTCTCTAATGAAAACGTACGCTGGTGGGTGTAGGTGAAGAAGGAAATTAATGCTTAATGTGATAAGAACTAGTTTTGCGGAGAAACTAATCCACATCATTTATGAAATGTCGTATTACTTTGTTGGTTTTACTTGCTGCTTTTCAATCGGCTTTTGCTCAAGTGACCATAGGAGTTAAAGGTGGACTTAATATGGTTAATGTAGCTTTTAGCCAAGATAACTTTGGCATTGACAATCAATTCCGCCCATCTTTTCATGCAGGAATATACGGAGTGTACTATTTAAATAAGATGATTGTATTTACTCCTGAACTGCTATACTCAGACAAAGGATATCTATCAAATTCCATTTACGGATCAGGTCACACAACTGTAAGTTTGGGTTATATTAGTTTGCCAATACTGACTGGCTATCACTTCAACAAAAATGTTGCAGTTTCATTCGGCCCTGAACTTTCATATCTCTTAACTACAAATACGGGAAATGAGTCTCAAATAATTTACGATATTGAGTTTTGGGACAGAAAAGTTGACTTGGGTATCGTCTTAGGGATCAACTATTTGATAAAGAACAAAATAGAGTTTGGCGCAAGATATGCGCACGGATTGATAGATGTAATCAGTGAAAAAGTAAAATTAAGGGACGCTCAAGGAATACTTGTTGGCACTGGTGACAATAAATCAAAAAATCGTGTGTTTCAGCTATCCCTGGGCTATCGCCTAAATTAAGCCTGTACTACTTCGTGCTGCTCTGCTTCCGCCACGACCGCTTGTGAGCACCGAGTACTTCGTGGATCATAAATACTCAATCCCGCAGAATTACCCCGGCTGCTTCAAACGACAAATTAACCTCCGGCTCGGTGATGGCCTCAACTTCTTCTTTCGATTTTCCCGCATCTTCGGCGTAGTGACGCAGCGTGGCCACGTCTACCGTATCGACCTTGGCCTGCCCCTGCACCACCGCGGTTTTACCCGCCGCATCTTTGGGTACGAAGAAGCCGTAATCCTTGAAGCGCACCATCATTTCTTGTCCGTCTACGTTCATGGTCATCCAGCAACCCTTGGCAGCGCACACCTCAGTGACTTTTCCGGAAACCTTGGCTTCTGTGGTGCCTTTTTGGGCTACGGTGTTCGCTAATTCAGTAGAGGAAATTAAATTTTTTTCGTTGATGCGCTCACCGAAGTGCTGCGCCGACTGTGCCCGGACGGTGTTAACTAATACGATAGCAGCGAAAGCAAACAGATATTTTTTCATGATAAGCATTGGTTAAAACAAAAGGGAAAAGGTTGGCCCGCTTGAAGAACGATCATTAAGCATGGCTTCGTACTAGTTGATTTCCTGGCGCAAGTATTTTTCGTACTGTACATACATGATCCGATTCGTAATCCACCACCTGCGACAGATTACACTGCTGATAACGACTGAGCAATTTTTCTAAGGAAGCATCCATACGTGGTTCTCTGACAAAAATGGCGGAGAAGTGAAAATCTGATCTTTAAGTGAGCAACAATCAGTGCTTTCAAGCACGTAGACGCACTATCATTCATCAACACAATCTTGTCTCCGCCAAAATTGTCGGAGAACCCCATACGTTAGCCTACGAAATTTACCACCCCCACGTTCCGGCCCCGCCCTTGAATGGCCCAACAATGTTGCTGGTGATCCACCCGCCGTAAAAGTCTCCTTCCTGAGCTTGTACCTGCTCATCGCCTACGAAGCAAGCGTCCACCTTGGAAGGGTAAAAGGCCAAGTGATCCTTCAGGGCCGAATAAGCGGGCACGGGATCAGGATAGAACCAGGCGGCGTTGACTATACGCTGGCCATCCACCTCCAGATCGTAGTACCCCGCCATGCCCTTAAACTCACAAAATGAACGGTGGGTATTTATTCGCAGCAAATCCATTCGCAGATCTCCAGGAGGCAGGTAATAAACCGGCGGGTGGCTGGTTTCTAAGATGCGCTGCGCGCGGTTGGTATCGGCCACGACCGTGTCGTTAAAAACAATACGCACATGCTGGCTAACGGCTTCCAGGCGGGGCGGACGGGGATAATCCCACACGGATTCTTGTCCTGCTTGAGGTTGAATGCGCTTCATAAGTTTTTTAAGACGAACACCTCACCGACTCAGAAGGTTCTCTCGCTAATTTTGCAGTTATCCATCACAAAATTGCCCGTGTACCTTCACGCTGTTTCTTAGCAAGGACTTACCGTGGAAATATGCCTTCTTTACTTTTACTTATTGAAAAAGAAAGACCACGCAATAACAATTGGCTAGCGATGAATTCATCAAACCACTACTTAAAAGAAGAGCTATACCATCGGATCAGTACTCATCCGGAAATTTTTGATTTTATCCAGGAAGGATCACTTGATGGCCTTTGGTACTGGGACTTGCAAAATCCCGAGGAAGAATGGATGAACCCGCGGTTCTGGATTACATTGGGCTACGACCCAGATGAAATGCCCCATAAAGCAAGCGCGTGGCAGAATATTATCTTTCCAGAAGACAGGGATTTAGCCGTTGAAGCATTCAATTGACACGTTGAAGACCCTTCCTGTCCCTACGACCAGATTGTACGGTACCTTCACCAAAATGGGTCCACCGTGTGGGTTCGCTGCCGGGGGATGATCATCCGAGACGATCAGGGGGCACCTTTCAGAATGATGGGAGCACATAGTGATGTAACCGCTCTCAAACAAAGAGAAAAATCCCTTGAAAGTATTGCCGCCGAAGCAAATGCATCAAAGCGAGAATTACAGTCTTTTCTGGACGATGCGCACGACCTGATCCAAAGTATTGACCGCGAGGGAAGATTCATCTACGTGAATCAAGCCTGGTGCGCCACGTTGGGTTACACTCCGGAAGAGGCCTATTCGTCAACCATATTTCAAATAATCGCACCAGATTACGCAGCGCACTGTAAGCAGCAGTTTGATGCCTTAGTGGAGTCCCAAAAATCCACGGTGGTCGAGGCAGTATTTCTAAGTAAGTCCGGCGCGCGGGTTTACGTAGAGGGGCACGTTAGTATTCATCATCCGGCAGATGGTCAGATGGTCACCAGAGGTATTTTCCGCGACGTGACCGAGCGGCGTAAGGCCGAGCAGGAGCTAGCCCGCACCAGAGAAATGCTAGAGCAGACTAATAAGGTGGCTCGAGTAGGGGGCTGGGACATAGATCTACTGCAGAATATAGTGCATTGGACCAATGTGACTCGAGAAATCCACGAAGTGCAGCCAGACTTTGTTCCTGATCTGGCAACTGGTATCAATTTCTATAAAGAGGGATACAGTCGTGATACAATTCAGCGGGTAGTAAACCGAACAATAGAAACGGGCGAATCTTTCCGTGAGGATCTTCAAATCATTACCGTCCTGGGCCACGAGTGCTGGGTTAGGGCTATTGGTCATGCGGAGTTTCACAATGATCAGTGCGTTAGGCTCTATGGAACCTTCCAGGACATTTCTGAGCAAAAAATTGATGAGCAAAACCTGCTAGAAGCTATGGAGCAGGCTCGTGCAGCCAGTACCGCTAAGTCCGATTTTCTGGCCAATATGAGCCACGAAATCCGCACTCCGCTCAATGGTGTAATTGGCTTCTCGGATTTGCTAACCAAAACAAAACTCAATGAATGCCAACAGCAATACATGCAGGCAGTACATCAGTCAGCGAATTCACTACTTGATTTAATCAACGATATTCTGGATTTCTCAAAGATTGAAGCGGGTAAACTGGAGATAGCTACCGAGCAGTGCGATCTGTGGGAACTCATGGAGCAGATTAGTAACGTAGTGAAGCACAAACTACAAAATACCGATGTTGAGTTGCTAGTAAACGTGTCACCATCGATTCCCCAATACGCCTGGATCGATCCGGTTCGGGTCCGACAGATCTTAATTAACTTATTAGGCAACGCCGCAAAGTTTACTGAGCAAGGAGAGATCGAAGTTGATGTAAACTTAGCGCCTGAAACTGGTACAGATGGCCTTAGCTGCCTGGAGTTCTCGGTGCGCGATACTGGTATTGGCATTGATAAAGCCAAGCAAAGCACTATTTTCAAGGCTTTTTCGCAAGAAGATGCCTCTATCACCCGAAAATACGGTGGTACCGGCCTTGGTCTGACCATTTCTAATCAACTACTCAAGCTGATGGGGACCCAACTACAACTTGAAAGCCAAGTTGGAGTAGGAAGTAGATTCTTCTTTAAACTCTTGGCTAAAACGAAGCAGGACCCGAAAATGCCTTTGCAAGCCGTTGCGGCAATCAAGTCTGTCTTAGTAGTGGATGATCATCCTAGAAATCGGCAGATTATTCAGGAAATGCTTGCTCTTAATTCAATAGCCAGCCATAGTGCTTGCAGTGGTGAGGAGGCTTTGGAAAAAATAGCCAGTAATACGTATGATGTGGTCATAATCGATCAGCATATGCCTGATCTATCCGGAATTCAGGCGATTCAGCACGTTCGGGAAGTGATGCACATCAACGCACATCAACTGCCCTTCGTTCTGTTGCATAGCTCGGCTGATGATCGCGAGATTAACGTAGCCCGACAGGCGCTCGATATCCAAAAGGTGATTAGCAAACCAATTACGCTACACCAATTAACAAACGCGCTACGTCATCTAGACACACCGCCTCAGCCAGCTAGCCAGTCTGAGAAGCAGAATGCTCGATTATCTGATCAGGAAATCACCATACTACTTACTGATGATAACCCCATGAACCGTCTGTTAGCTCGCACCATGATTGCAAAGATATTACCCAACGCACGCATTACAGAAGCCTGTGATGGAGTAGAGGCACTCGAGCGGTTCGCCGAGCAGCAACCAGCGATAGTTTTGTTGGATATTCAAATGCCTAATTTAAGCGGCTACGAAGCGTGTCGACGCATGCGAGACAGTGAGACTACCCGCACCACCATCATCGCGCTCACGGCAGGCACGGTGAAGGGCGAACGCGAGCGCTGCCTAGAGGCAGGCATGGACGATTATATTAGCAAACCATTCGTATTAGACACCCTAGTGACCACTTTTCGACGCTGGATTAGCAGTGCAGAAACAACGATGATTCGCAAACCAGAAGTATCAAGTATATCTACGAAGCAACATCTCAATTGGAATGCCTGCTTAGCTACCGTCGGTGGCGAGACAGCTGCGGTGGAAGAGATGATTGCCGCAATGTTTGATGAGCTTGATGGAGATCTGCCGCTGTTCCAGCAAGCAGTGCAAACCCAAGATGTCCTCGAGTTGAAACGATTAGGACACAAGCACAAAGCGAGTGCGTCGATGGTTGGGATGGAGGTGTTAAATGAACTGATGAGAGCGTTGGAAATTCAGGAAGTATTTTCCGAAGCGGTGGCCACCCTGGTTCAAAACATCGTTCAGGAGGTGGAGCTATTGCGTACCCTAAGCGACACCTGCCCCGCCAATCTCGTGAACTAACTAACTTCGCACTACTCACGTTCGGCTAGCTGATCCATGCCTTTTACCAGCTTTCCTTGGTGCTGACTAACCATGTCTTGAATTTGGGCTAATACTTCAGGATGTTGATCGGCAACGTCATACTGCTCCGAAGGATCCTGGCTCAAGTTATAGAGGAGAGGAATGTCGTGTACTTCTTTTTCACCAAACATACCGTACACTCCCTGCGTAATGTAGTGCGCCTTGTAGTTGCCTAAGCGGGCAGCGTATAAAGTGGTTCCCCGGTAGAAAAACATACCCTGTCGCGGACTAGGCTCACCCCGAAGCAAGGTGCCGCTAAGGTCTAATCCGTCAACAATGCGGTCCTCAGGAACGGGAACTTCAGCTAAGGTGCTGAAGGTAGTAAACAAGTCTAAGGTTGCGCCCAAGTCCGAGACTACCGCCGGAGCGATGTTGGTGGGTGACCAGAAGATGCAAGGTTCGCGCATACCTCCCTCCCAGGTGCTTCCCTTGCCCGCCCGCAATAATCCTGCGCTTCCCCCGTGGGTTTTGAAGGGAAGCCAAGGTCCGTTATCCGAGGTAAAGACCACAATGGTGTTCTCAGCCAAGCCTTCTTCGCATAAGGTTTTCATAATCTGACCTACTCCATGATCGATCTCTTCCACTACATCGCCGTATAGGCCCCGTTTGCTGGTGCCTCGAAATTCATCCGAGGCAAACAACGGAATATGTGGTAGGTTGTGCGCCAAGTAAACGAAGAAAGGTTCAGCGCGGTGTTCTTTGATAAAGGTAACTGCTTCTTCGGTATATCGTTTGGTGATGGTGCGTTGGTTGGCAGGCTGCTCAATGACTTTGGTATTACGCATCAAAGGCACGTTATAATCCTGAAATCGAATAGAGTCATCAGGAAGTAGCCGGTAATCTTTCTTACCTACCTTATCCATGTCGTTGGAGTAGGGGATGCCAAAGTAATAATCGAAGCCGTTGTTGGTCGGCAGGTACTGTACACGATGGCCCAGGTGCCACTTACCGACGCAAGCGGTAGCGTAGCCCACTGATTTGAGTTGCTCAGCCAACGTGACCTCACTAGCGGGCAGCCCCCGTACCGAATTGGGGAATAGTACCCGACTGCTATCGCTACACATGCCGCTTCGCACCGGTAGCCGACCGGTGAGCAAGCCCGCCCGACTGGGAGTACATACGCTGGCCGCCGCATAGAAGTTGGTCCATTTTTGCCCTTCCCGAGCCATCTGGTCCAGGTTAGGCGTGTAAATGGTTGGATGACCATACGAACCCAGATCGCCGTAACCTAAGTCGTCAGCAAATACAATAACAAAGTTGAACTGCTTCGGTGCTTTGTTAGCTTGTCCGTTGCAATAGGTAGAGGCGAGAAGATAGATTAAGAAAGTGACTGGCAGGTGAACGTAGCGCATAGAAGATATTAGGTTTAGTGATCCCCAAAAAATACCCAAACTAAATTCAAGAAGCTACTAATACTAAGGTTTAACAAAAAAAAGCGTCCAAAAGGGACGCTAGGGTATATCTAAGATGACTTGGGTAAAGGCAGGTAAATGAGCTTTTGACGCTACTCCTCAATCGCTTCAGAACCCACTTTGGCCGATAAAAACTCCCGGTTCATCCGGGCGATATTGGCCATGTCTATCTCTTTGGGGCATTCGGCCGAGCAAGCCATCGTATTGCTGCACGCGCCGAAGCCTTCGGCATCCATCTGCGCCACCATCTTCTCAGCCCGGAGGCGACGCTCCACCTGTCCCTGGGGCAGTAAGGCCAATTGCGAAATTTTAGCACTCACGAAGAGCATGGCCGATGCGTTTTTGCAAGCCGCCACGCAGGCCCCACAGGCAATGCAGGTCGCCGCGTTGAACGCCTCATCCGCAATACTTTTGGTGACCGGAATCTCATTGGCGTCAGGTACGCCTCCGGTATTCACCGACACGTAGCCCCCTGCCTGAATGATACGGTCGAAGGCCGAACGATCCACCATCAAGTCTTTAATTACCGGGAACGCTTTGGCTCGCCAGGGTTCTACTACGATGGTTTCCCCTTCTTTGAAGTGGCGCATGTGCAATTGGCAAGCGGTGGTGCCCTTCATCGGGCCGTGTGGCCGACCGTTGATGTACATTGCGCAGCTACCGCAAATTCCTTCCCGACAGTCATGATCAAAGTGGACGGGCATCTTGCCCTCTTGCTCCAGTTGCTCGTTGAGCACATCCATCAATTCCAGAAACGACATGTGTGAGTTGATAGCCTTCATCGGATATGTCTCAAACTTTCCTTGACTGGAAGCATTCTTCTGTCGCCAAACTTTAATGGTTACGTTCATAACGATTACTTATAACTTCGTTGCGTGAGTTTCACGTTTTCAAATTCTAGTTCCTCCTTATTAAGTACTTCGGGTTGGTTTTCTCCCTTATACTCCCAGGCCGCTGCGTACGAATAGTTCTCATCATCACGCTTGGCTTCGCCCTCAGGAGTTTGGTATTCTTCCCGGAAGTGTCCTCCGGCTGATTCGTTTCGGTCCAGTGCGTCTTCTACCATCAGCGCGCCTAGTTCAATGAAGTCCGCTAAGCGGCTGGCTTTTTCCAGCGTTTGGTTAAGTTCTTCGTCAGTGCCGATTACCTTCACATCGTTCCAAAAACTCTGCTTCACCTGCTGAATTTCCTCGCGCGCTTCTTTAAGCCCCTCCGCAGTGCGCGACATGCCGCACTTATCCCACATAATGCGACCCAGCTTTTTGTGTAAATCGTCTACGGTCTGGGTGCCGTTGATGCTGATAAGCTGCTTCATTCGAGCTTTTACATCGGCTTCGGCCTCTTTGAAAGCCGGATGGTCGGTAGGAGTTTTATCGTAGGGCAAATTAGCCAGGTAGTCTCCAATGGTATAGGGAATTACGAAGTAGCCGTCGGCCAAACCCTGCATCAGCGCGCTGGCTCCCAGGCGGTTGGCTCCGTGGTCGGAGAAATTACACTCGCCCAACGCGTATAGTCCCGGTACGGAGGTCATCAGGTTATAATCTACCCACAGTCCGCCCATGGTGTAGTGCACCGCCGGGTAGATCATCATCGGTGTCTTATACGGATTGAAACCGGTAATCTTCTCGTACATCTCGAACAGGTTGCCGTAGCGGGCCGAAATGGTATCCTGCCCGTCGCGCTGGATGGCATCGGCAAAGTTGAGATACACCGCTAAGCCGGTTTCACCCACGCCCCGTCCCTCATCACACACCGCTTTGGCGTTGCGGGAAGCAACATCGCGGGGCACCAGGTTGCCGAACGAAGGATACTTTCGCTCCAGGTAATAATCCCGCTCGGCCTCTGGAATCTGGGTGGGGTCGCGGTCGTCGCCTTTTTTCTTCGGTACCCACACCCGGCCATCGTTGCGCAGCGATTCCGACATCAAAGTCAGTTTTGACTGATACTGTCCCGATACCGGAATGCAGGTCGGGTGAATCTGGGTATAGCAAGGGTTAGCGAAGAAAGCGCCCTTCTTGTGGGCACGCCAAGTGGCGGTGGCGTTGCAGCCCATGGCGTTGGTCGACAAGAAAAATACGTTGCCGTAGCCACCGGAGGCCAGTACCACCGCGTGGGCACTGTGCGACTCAATTTCGCCGGTGAGTAGATTGCGCACCACAATGCCTTTTGCTTGCCCATCTATGGTAACAAGGTCCAGCATCTCGGTACGGGGGTACACTTTAATCTTTCCGTTGGCCACCTGCCGACTCATCGCGCTGTAAGCTCCTAACAATAGTTGCTGACCGGTTTGGCCACGGGCGTAGAAGGTACGCGACACCTGCGCCCCACCGAAGGATCGATTTGACAGCAGTCCGCCGTACTCTCGGGCGAAGGGCACGCCCTGCGCCACGCATTGATCAATGATATCTACACTCACCTCAGAGAGGCGATATACGTTCGACTCGCGTGAGCGGTAGTCCCCGCCCTTAACGGTGTCGTAAAACAAACGGAACACACTATCGCCGTCGTTTTGATAGTTTTTGGCAGCGTTAATGCCTCCCTGCGCCGCAATGCTATGCGCCCGGCGCGGACTATCCTGAAAGCAGAATGATTTCACGTTATAGCCCAGTTCGGCCAGTGAAGCGGCCGCCGAAGCACCGGCTAGACCCGTGCCCACTACGATGATGTCGTACTTCCGCTTGTTGGCGGGGTTGACTAGCTTTAAATTGAATTTATGCTTAGTCCACTGTTCGGCGATGGGGCCAGTGGGAGTCTTGGAATCTAATTTCATACGAATCAGGCTAAACTTTTAATGTAAATATACACCGGCATAGCGGCAAAGAGCAACGGTACCACAATAGCAAAAACATATCCGGCATTCTTGATCAGGGGCGAGTATTTCTTGTGTTGCAGGCCCAGCGTCTGAAAGGCACTCCAGAAGCCGTGCGCAAGGTGATAGCTTAGCCCAACCATGGCAAGCACGTACAGCAATACGTACCACCACTGCGAAAAAGCCGCTTCCATCACCGAGTACAGGTCGCGCACCTCAACACCCGCGTAGTTAACCAACGGCACATCGCCGAACTTCATCTCGTACCAGAACGAACGTAGGTGGATAACCAAAAAGATGAGCACAATGGTGCCCAGGATGCCCATATTGCGCGACTTCCAGGTGCTGTTCTGCTCAGCGTGAGCAACCGCATAGCCGACCGGCCGGGCATTTTTGTTGTAGACCGATAGATAGAGCGCGTAAAAGACGTGCAACAAGATGCCACTGTATAAAATGTAAGAAGCCATCTTGATCAGCGGGTTGGTGGTCATGAACTGAGCGTATAAATTGAACGCCTCACCGTCGTCGCCCTTGAACATTAGCGCGTTGCCCGAAGCATGGACTACTAGAAAGGTGACTAAAAACAATCCGGTAAGTGACATCACCAGCTTGCGACCGATGGTACTGGATAAAGCTTGGGTAAACCAACTCATGTATCGTAAATCTTTACTATTTTTGGTAAAATGAACGGGCTAAAGTTATGTTGCCAGCCACTAGGATACAACGACGAGACCACTAAACTTACTATTTTAAATAGGTCTAAACTGCCGCTTGGGTATCTTGGCCCTATAACACCTATTGCGCAATGGCTGGTTCGTATTAGTGGGGTTATTGTTTAATCTTTCTTATTAGATCATTAACAAAGCGCACGTGCTTGTAGAGGGCAAGATATGTTTCTCTCTGCACATCTTTGTCGTCTATCGTTGTAGCCTTATGGCTAACCAACAAACCGAACCGTCGCTGACGGACTGAGAACCAGAAATGTATAGTTGAATCTGATGTATATACATGATCGTATTATCATCTAACAATCAAAAGTTTATTACAAAATTAGCATACCAAATATTTGTTTTCAACGATTAGTTTATAAATTGATCTCAATCTTATCTGCGCAATAAGAGTGAGTTTGCCGAAAATCACTACAAAGAGTAGGCATTAAATTAAAAATATCAACCATGTTTAGACTGCATCTCAACCTCGAATTTGCCGTAGCCCTTCTCTGTATTGGCTTTGTTGCTTCCTCATGTAGCGAAGAAGAACCAGAATTCATCGCTGAAAAAGAGCAAGGAATACCTGTAACCCTTGTCTATGAAGGAAAGGAATATTTAGAGTTTACGAAACTCCAGAATGTAGACCCCATAAATGTCTTTGACAAAGCGCTTAGCGAGTTTCAAAATGAAGAGATTAAAAGAGTGCTCTCAACCAATAACTATGCTATCCTCGTTCCAGAAAATGACCGAGCGAGGTTTGAGTTATTTAACTCAGCAGATGAGTTGAAGAGAGCTTACCGTCTGTCACCAACAGATATAAATGCTAAGATAGAGGATGGAGAAGATGACGATCCCCCTGTCCCCCCTACCCCTAGCAACTCTAATCTTGTCAATGTAGATGTGACACTGTACGACGCTATTAGTGTCAATTCTAGTTTCAATCCGCCAATAGAGTGGCCGGCTGGCAATACTGTTGAGTATAAGTACTGGAATGTAGGTACTCATTTTGAAGCCCGTCATAACAATCTTTATAGCGCACGGACTCCTTGGGGAACAACACAAAACTGGGATAATAAGCCTCTTGGTGTCAGAATGATGATCAACCAATTGAATGGCCCCCCTCGTCACGCATTGACTGTCACTTTCACAGAGAATGTGAATCTTACGGGACGTAGCGTGTGGTTTATGGCCACCCCTGATATATTTGCATATAGAATCATCCCATCTAATCTTCGCGGTACAATTAGTTCAATGAACGTATTTGTTGTTTGCTGCCTTTAAACTAGAGTGTGTTAATATTTAAGCTTAGACAGTGCTTTCTGACTTTTTCTGATCTGCGTGGCGTCACTTTCGTTGGCCGCCTCAAGCATCTAAATCAGTTAGAAATACTTTTGAGAGCTCTCCATTGGCATTAAATGCCAAGACATCCCTAGAATTGTACTAAATCTTTCATGGTTTTTACTTGTTGCTTAACCTACGATTTATGCAGAACTGAGGACATACTGACCGATATCGCAGGAACCCCAAGGGATATACTATCTCTTGGGGTTCCTCGTTGAAATGTATAGGTAGCTATACT
This sequence comes from uncultured Cytophagales bacterium, assembly GCA_963761785.1. Lineage (GTDB taxonomy): Bacteria > Bacteroidota > Bacteroidia > Cytophagales > Cyclobacteriaceae > Tunicatimonas. The sequence goes on along the minus strand of CAVXII010000004.1, from coordinate 120,243 downwards.
CATGAAAGGACTGTTGCTAGCAAAGTTTAGCTTTCATAAATGTTATTAATTATTTATATTGTACCCTGATCTCTTTTAGCATCTTCCTATGCCTATAAACACCCCTCTTCTTTTTCTACGCTTACCAATAGGAATTTTTCTTTCTTTGTTATTAAGCATCAGCAACATCGCTAACGCTACCCACATCCGCGCGGGCGAAATTATTGCCGAACGCCAATCGTGCCAGGGCTTCACCTACCTTATCACGGTGGTGGGTTACGTGGACACCGGCTCAGACGTTAAGTTTGGAAACGGGCAACTCTTTTTCGGTCACGGCGACCCAGTAGATTTGAGCACCGAAAACGATTTTACGCGAGAGGTGCTGTTCGATACTGATCAGGAAATAGGCCTTAGCACCTATCAGATTGAGCATCGGTTTCCCGGTCCGGGTACTTATACCATCACTTTCCGCGAGTTCAACCGCAACGAGAACATTCGAAACATTCCGAATTCGGTAAATACTCCCTTCTACATAGAAACCCAAATTGAAATCAATGCTCTGTTTTGTAATCAGTCGCCTCGCTTTTTGAATCCCCCCATTGACGGAGCTTCGGTGGGTAATCGCTTCATTCATATTCCCGGAGGCTACGATCCCGACGGTGATAGTTTGTCGTATGAGTTGGTGGTTCCCAAAGAAGACCGCGACTCTCCCATCATTGGTTACGAGTATCCTGATACCTTTGACATCAACGTACGCAACGTTAGTAATCCGACTAATCAAGCGGGTACGGGACTGCCTACCCTCACGCTGGACCCGATTACCGGGGAACTGGTGTGGGATGCCCCAGTGTACGCCCTGCCTAATCAGCAAACGGAGTACAATGTGTCCTTTATCATGCGCGAGTGGCGCAAGGGTCCTGACGGTCAATGGTACGAACTGGGATACATTACCCGCGATATGCAGATCATCGTGGACGATGCCGACAATGAGCCACCTGAACTCACCATCCCGGTCGATACCTGTATTGAAGCGGGCACCGTGCTGGAGGCCGAGGTGATTGGCACCGACCCCGATGGCAACGACGTGCTGTTGTCGGCCTTCGGCGACGTATTCGAGCTGCGAACCAATCCCGCCACTTTCGTTCCCGATCCCGCCACTGACCCTGCCAAAGGCATCCAGCCCACCCCGGGCACGGGCACTTTCCGCTGGCAAACCAGTTGTGCCAACGTGCAGGATGAACCTTACCTCATAAACTTCAAGGTGGCCGAGGTGAATCCTGCTTCCGGCCCGCCCCTGGCCGATTTCAAAATCTGGCGCGTAACGGTGGTGGCTCCGGCTCCGGTAGGCCTCACCGCCGAAGCGGTGCCCGGACGGTCGGTGAACCTAACGTGGGATGAGTACACCTGCGATGCAGTAGACAGCATTCGCTTGCAGATCTGGCGCAAGCCGGATAGCACCACCTTCGTGCCGGAAAATTGCCAGGTGGGCATTCCCGCCGGTTTAGGCTACGAACTGGTGGCGCAGGTAGACCGCAGCGTGGTGGCCTACCGCGACACTGAACTGAACCCCGGAGTGAACTACTGCTACCGCTTGGTGGCGGTCTATCCGGACGGAGCGGTGAGCTACGCTTCGGAAGAAATGTGCGCCGAGATGGCCGTGGATGCCCCCGTGATCACCAAAGTGAGCGTGCTCACCACCGACGAAACCACGGGCACCATCCAGGTCGACTGGCGCTCGCCCTTCGAGATTGACGAAACCCTGTTTCCGCCGCCCTACCGCTATCAGGTGGTGCGCCGCACCGGGTTCACGCGCAGCGGCGAAACGGTAGTAGCCTCCGGCATAATCGGCGATACCACCTTCACCGACACCGGGCTCAACACCCTGGATGAGTCCTATAATTACGTCATTTACCTCTTTGATGCCAGCAGCAACGAACCCATCGACTCTTCGGCATTGGCCTCCTCGGTTCGCCTGTTGCCAACTCCCAACGTAGGGAGTATTGGGTTGGAGTGGATCGCCACCGTACCCTGGTCCAACAGCGCGCCGGACTATCCCTATCATTACGTGTACCGAAACAGAATCGATGAGGATGATCCGGAGCGACTAGTCCTTATTGATAGTGTGAATGTGCTGGAGGCAGGGCTAAATTATCTGGATGACGGTAGCAAAACGGGCGGGGCCTTATCTGATGAGATTGAGTACTGCTATTTCGTGACCACGCAAGGTAGCTACGGCAATGAGAAGCTGAATCCGCCTCCCATCGTTAATAACTCGCAGGTGGCTTGTGCGCAACCCAACGATACTATTCCACCCTGCGAGCCGTTTGCGCTGATGGTGCCGAACGCCACCGTTGAGGAGTGCACCGCTCAGCTAGCGGGAAAACCTTGTGACTTCAGTGATTTCTCTAATCTCATTCAGTGGGATAACAACACGGAAGGAGCGTGCGACAACGACGTGCGTTCTTATAACGTTTACTTCTCGGCCACCGGTGAAGATAGCACGCTCAACTTAATTGCTAATACAGAGGACACCTTCTTTGAGCATCAGAATTTAAGCTCGCTGGCGGGATGCTACCGCATATCCGCGGTAGATCGATCGGGTAACGAAAGTGCATTGAGCGAACCAGTGTGCGTAGAAAATTGCCCCAATTACCAGTTACCCAACATTTTTACTCCCAACAGCGACGGTTCCAACGACACGTTTCGACCGTTGGATAACAGTAGCATCAGTCGCCAAGGTGAACCTGCCGATTGCCCCCGCTTCGTAGAAAGCGTCAATATAGTGTTCTACAACCGTTGGGGTAAGCAGGTGTACGAATTCACATCTACGGAAAGCGAAAAGTCCATCTACATCGATTGGGATGGTCGCACTGATAGCGGCGAATTGCTAGCCGCAGGACTCTACTACTACACGGCAGAAATTAAGTTCACCACCTTGGACCCGGCGCTAAGTCAGAAGACCATTCAGGGTTGGGTGCAGATTATGTACGCTCGTGACGACCTTTAATCAATCCTTTTCCCGGTATTTTGCGATTATCTTTATACTATTGTGGCTAAGAATCGGTATCGCTGGTTCGGCCTCTCCGAAGCCTGTCGGTATCCAACTAAATCCGAACGCACCCAGTTTTTGGTTTAGCCTAATCGCTATTCGCGGAGGGAGGTTTAGCGGATTCAAAGTGACTACAGGAAACCAATAAAAAAACAGAATGACAGCTCACATTTTTCCGGGCCAGGGAGCCCAATACCCCGGTATGGGTAAAGAGCTTTTTGATAACCATTCATCCGCTCGGGGTTATTTCATGCAGGCAAACGAGGTGCTAGGCTTTTCTATCACCGATGTGATGTTTGAAGGAGATGAAGAAAGCCTGAAACAAACGAAGGTTACTCAACCAGCCATTTTTCTGCACTCGGTAGTAGCTGTCCTGATTCGACCAGAGTTTACTCCGGCGATGGTAGCGGGGCACTCCTTAGGTGAATTTTCGGCGTTGGTAGCAAATGGCACCCTGCGTTTTGAAGATGGGTTGAAGCTAGTTTATCAACGAGCTTTAGCTATGCAGCGTGCCTGCGAGGCAAATCCGTCAACCATGGCAGCGGTGCTAGGGCTTGAAGACTTAGTCGTAGAAGAAGTTTGTGATGGGGTGAAAGATGAGGTGGTCGTACCCGCTAACTACAATTCGCCCGGTCAAGTGGTAATATCAGGTTCTTATGCGGGAGTAGAGCAAGCCAGTGAACTGCTGAAAGAAGCAGGAGCCAAACGGGTTATTCCTCTAGCGGTGGGTGGGGCCTTTCATTCACCGCTCATGCAACCTGCGCGAGACGAACTAGCGGAAGCAATTAATAGCACAGATTTTCAGACTCCCCGCTGCCCGATTTTTCAGAACGTGAATGCGCAGTCAACTACGAAAATTGAAACTATCCGAACCAACTTAATTGATCAGTTAACCGCTCCGGTACGGTGGGCGCAGTCAGTAGTAGCGATGATTGATTCTGGAGCCACCACCTTTGTGGAGTGTGGCCCCGGAAAAGTACTACAAGGGTTGGTGAAGAAAATAGATCGGGCCGTAGCGACCCAAAGCATCAACGATTAGTTACCTAGTTCACGTTGGTTCTCGCCTTATAGGCTAGGTAGTCCCGCGAAAAAGGAGTAGGTGTTTTAACGTGCCGCCCACGGTCCTCAAGTTTCTTGTGGTAATTAATCTGCTTATCAATATCCTCGATAAATGACTTGATACGGCTGATCTGCTCCGCCAGGGTTTTGTTATATTCTTTCAAAGAATCTATTAGGCTATTATTGGCATTTTTTTTCTTATCGCTCATAGGACAGGTCGTTAAAAAATCACAATTAAGAGTTTTTCTTACCTACGTAAGAAAACAAAGATAACGAAACAATCTAATAGTTCCTAGCAAAATAGTCCTACTGTATAGCATTTCAATGCAGACATTTCGGATAAAAGCTATTCCTATCGTTCTTTTTTAAGGAGTATTTTAACAATTTCCTCCCATTCTTCTTCTGATCGCTCTTCGGGTAAAGTGCGTCCCGCCCGAACGTACCAGTAATTGGCGTTCACCAAATCTCCTTCCTTGCGGTGTAAATAGGCATGCACCCAGGAGCTCTCCACATCGTTATCGCGCTGTGCAAAGTCATGCGCCTGATCCCAATCGCCTCGCGCATCGTGCCACATTGCTGCTAGCGGATTACTTAGTGGGGGTACTTTAGCTTCATCAATTGTTCGTTGATACTCATTTAAGGTCATAAGAAGTAACGGTATTGTATGGTTGAATCATATATACTCAACAATGTTTGTAATTGTTGAGCAATCAGCTTAAAAACTAACATGCTATCAACTGCCTACCCCGGCATGCTTTCTTGGATAAGTCTAATTTATTACGTCCTTTCATACTTAAGTTGTTATCGCGCTCTTTACCAAGCGTGCTACTTTAACGGAAACCTTACCTAATCTTGGTTGACTATGAAATCGCTGTGTCTCTTCGTATGCTTCTGTTTGATCGGATGGAGCCTTCAAGCCCAATCCGTTCAGAGCCTTGTCCTCATTAATGCTGATATGGATGTGGATATTGGTTCGCTGGTAGATGGGCAAATACTGAACCTGTCTACATTGTCTACTACAAACCTGAGTGTTCGGGCGAACACGAACCCTACGACAGTTGGTTCTGTGCGCTTCTCTTACGACGGGAACGCTAACTTCCAGACTGAAAACGTAGCTCCGTATGCGCTGAAGGGCGACACCAACGGCGATTATAAGAGCTGGACGCCTACGCTTGGCACGCACGTGCTTACTGTTACGCCTTTCTCGGCGGCCAACGCCGGGGGCACTGCCGGAACCGCGCTTACCGTAAATTTCACCGTAATTAACCAGCCCAACCTGCCCGAGCCTCCTACCAACTTAGTTGCTACTGCCTTGTCCACTACCTCAATCTACTTAGTCTGGGAAGATGCGCCCTTCGGCAACGATTATTCCATAGAACGTTCGCTGTCGCCTGCCTCGGGTTTTAGCCAGGTAGATGCCAGCTACTTCGGCGACAGTCAGCATACTAGCAGCGGCCTGCAGCCCAATACGACCTACTACTTCCGGGTCAAAACTTTTTTCAACGGCGAAGAATCTGCCTACAGCGAAATCGCGTCAGCTACCACGGAGCCAGTCGTTACTGTGCCCACTACGTTGTACGCTATCAACGCCGGTGGACTAGCCTACACCGCTACTGATGGCACTGAATTTAGCGCCGATCAACTGGTGAGCGGCGGCAAGACGTATACCAATAACGCTAGTATTTCGGAGACTGATGATGATCCGATCTACCGCAGCGAACGCTACGGAAGCTTTACCTACGAACTGCCGGTTACCAACGGTAATTACCAAGTGACCCTGCTACTCGCTGAAATCTATTTCGATCAACCAAACAAGCGGGTATTTGATGTATCCTTCGAAGGACAAGAACTAGTGAGTAATCTGGATCTGTTCTCGGCGGTTGGCAAGAATGTGGCCTATTCCGTCACCGAAACAGTAGAAGTAACCGATGGTAGCCTAACGATTGCTTTCTCAGCTGATATCAACAACGCCAAGCTATCCGGGGTGCTGGTAGGCGGAGCGGATATCAATACCCCAGCACCGCCAACTGGGGTGAGCGCCAGTGCGCTTTCCAGCTCATCTATTCAGCTATCCTGGAACGAATACCCGGAACGGGTAGAAGGATATTTCATTGAGCAGTCAGTGGGCTCACCAGACAACTTTGCGCCGCGGTTATCGCTCTACTACGGTTACACCAAATTTGTCTTTGAGAACCTTATTCCCAACACCACCTACTACTACCGCATCCGTGTTTTACTAGACGAATATTCTTCTTACAGCGCAATAGTAAGTGCTACCACAGAAGCAGCACCTGGTTCGGATGAAGCTACAGTGAGTGGCGAACTGCGCGAGTGGCATAAGGTGACCTTAGGCTTCGTTGGACCTGCTCATGAGGAAACCGACGTGAGCCCCAACCCCTTTCTGGATTATCGGCTGAACGTTACGTTCTCTCATGCCGTCTCCGGCAAATCGTACGTGGTTCCCGGTTATTTTGCCGCTGATGGCGAAGCGGCTCAAACCAGCGCCTCATCGGGCAACCAGTGGAAGGTGCACTTCCGTCCGGACGAAACGGGTGAGTGGGACTACTCTGCCTCCTTCCGTAGCGGATCTAATATAGCGATTAGCACTAACCCTACTGACGGCACCGCCTACCCTGCCCTCGATGGTCTGTCTGGGTCGTTAACCATCGAGGAATCAAACAAAACCGGCCGCGACTTCCGGGCGCTTGGCCGATTGGAATACGTGGGTGAGCGCTACTTACGGTTCGCCGAAACGGGCGACTACTTCGTAAAAGGTGGATCGGATGCACCTGAAAACTTTTTGGCCTACGATGATTTTGACAACACTCCCAACAACGGTGGTCGCCGAAAGTCGTGGGCACCCCACGCTGGCGATTGGAACCCTGGCAACCCGAGCTGGCAGAGCGGCAAAGGCACCGAAATGATCGGGGCGCTGAACTATCTGGCCTCCGAAGAAGCCAACGCCTTCTCGTTCTTAACCATGAACATCAACGGTGACGACAAAAACGTGTACCCCTACGTCACTACATCGGACTTCAAGCATTTCGATGTGTCTAAGCTCGACCAGTGGGAGATCGTCTTCGAGCATGCCCAAACGCTGGGGCTGTATTTGCACTTCAAGACCCAGGAAACCGAGAACGATCAACTGCTCGACGGGGGCAACCTTGGCGTTGACCGCAAGTTGTACTACCGGATGCTGATCGCTCGTTTCGGTCATCATCTGGCGCTGAACTGGAATTTAGGCGAAGAAAACGATATTTGGCAAGAGCTTAACGACCCTAATAACACCCGCGTGAAAGCCTACGCCCAGTACATTCGCGACGTAGATCCGTTTGATCACCATATCGTTATCCATTCTTATCCCGGACAGCAAAATCAAGTATACAACCCGCTGCTCGGCAATCAGTCACTACTCACCGGCGCTTCGGTACAAACCGGTTACTCTAACGTGTATCGGGATACCAAGAAGTGGGTAGACGCTTCGTTGGCAGCCGGTAAGCCCTGGGTGGTAGCCAACGACGAACAGGGAGGAGCCGACGTCGGAGTGCCCCCGGATTTAGGCTACGTCGATCCATCTACCGGACAAACCTACCAGGGAAAAAATTCTGACGGGAACACGATCTCAGTAACGCAGGATGATATCCGTAAGAAAACCCTGTGGGGCAACTTAATGGCCGGTGGGGCCGGAGTGGAATACTACTACGGCTACAAACTACCCCAGTCAGACCTTAGCTTACAAGATTATCGCAGCCGCAACCAAATGTGGGACTACACCCGCTACGCCCTGCAATTCTTCAGCCAGTACTTGCCCTTTGCCGAAATGACTTCCAACCCGGGCTTGGTAAGCAACGGATGGTGCCTGGCCAAAGCCGGTGAAGTGTACGCCATCTACCTGGAAAACGGAGGAACCACCACCGTTAACCTGGGCAACGACGCAGCCACCTACAACGTGCAGTGGTACAATCCCCGTACCGGCGGCGTTTTGCAGTCAGGCTCATTACCCACCGTCACCGCAAACGGTAGCGTATCTATCGGTAACCCACCGGGTACCACCAACCAAGATTGGGTCGTACTACTTCGAAACCAGGGGGTGAATACAATAGCCACTGGTGTGCCGACCGATGCTGCTCGCGTGGGCGATATGGTGGTCTATCCGGTTCCGCTGCAAGAACAACTCACGATTGATTTTGAGGAAGTGAAACAGCAGGTGGTGGTAGAAGTAGTAGATTTCACCGGAACAGTGCTTCAGCGAACGGAAAAGGTAGATGCCACACATGCGGAGTTTCCGGTAGTCAAATTATCTCCCGGAGCCTACTATCTACGCGTTTCGGCCGACGGCAAGACCTACCGCACCACCGTAATTAAGGCCGAATAGCCACACAATGATAAAGCAGGATGCGTAGTCGACCTTAAAATCGACACACGCATCCTGCCCGTCCCCTTCATCCGATAAATCCTGATCCTACTTCGATGGAGGTTGCGTAGGACGCACCTCCACTTTGCTAGGGAGTGTGCGGGGATGCATGTGCAAAAGGTCGACGACCAGTTGTCCCATATCTTCAATCTGAATTTTCCAATCGTCCTGTTGGTCAGGTTGGTGCCCGTCGAAGTGGGTGGCTACTGAACCCGGCATAATCGTCGATACCTTAACGCCGTGTTGCCGCAGATCGAGCATCACCGATTGGGTGAAACCGGTGAGGCCGAACTTACTGGCGTTGTAGGCCGAGCCTCCGGCAAAGAAATTGGTACCCGCCAGACTAGAGATGGTGATGATATAGCCCTTAGACTTCTTTAGGGCAGACAAAGTAGCTTTGATGCTGTAGAACACACCGGTTAGATTGGTGTCGATCACCTCGTGCCACTGCTCGGCGGTCATTTCCTCAATGGAGGCAAAGTGCCCCAGACCGGCGTTAGCCACTAGTACGTCGAGCTGCCCCCATTTCCCGATCACTTGGTCAACGGCTTGCTGCTGAGAACCTATGTCGCGCACGTCAGCAACCAGGCCGATGGCTTCGCCCGGACTAATTCTGTTGAGTTCAGCCGCGGCTTCGTCGGCCGACGATTGCGAGCGGCTGGTAATAGCGACGCGCATGCCTTGTTGCACCAGGGCTGCCGCGGTGCCGTAGCCAATGCCTTTACTGCCCCCGGTGATGAGGGCTACTTTATTATCTAATTCTTGCATGTTGTGTAGGGTTAAACTGTGCTCAGTTACTATCACAACGCGAAAGAACGTTCGTGGTTCGTGTTATTATGGAGTCTTAAACTTCTTATGATCCTTGGCCGAAACAAACAGCCCCGCCAATGAAGTGAAGGCGGTCACCAGAAAGAACAGTAGCGTGAAGGTGATCGCCGTCTCCTGCTCGATGGCCAGGTACTGGAATCCGTACAAAAACACCAGCTCGCGCGCTCCCACGCCCCCGATGGTGAAGGGCAGCACCGCCACCACCGACGACACCATGAACAGCGTCAGGTAGTCCAGGTAGTGCTGCTGCACTGACAGACTTAGCAGCAGGAAAATAGCGGCTAACACCTGTCCGGTCTGCACCCAGAACGACAAGTGCGTGGTAGACAAAAACTGAGTGCGGAACAAGGGGAACACCCAGCGGACCGCCAGGTAGAACCCCGGCAATACCAGGGCGGTGGCTACAACCACCAGCGCGTCGTAGTAGGGCACGTCTACCGTGAACGAACTGAACAGCAGGAAGACGCCCGTCATCATCACCAGCAGGGCCAGCCCACTCAGCCGGTCCAACAGGGTGGCTCCGGCCAGCCGCTTCACGGTCACCTCGTGCTGCTGCTTAAGCAGGTACACCTTATAGCCGTCGCCCCCGATGCTACCGGGCAGAAAAAGGTTGTAGAACATGCTGATGTACAACAGCCGAATGTTGTAGCCATCCGACAGATAAATGCCCAATGGGTACAAGAAGCGCTTGAAGCGGAAGGCGGCGGCAATCTTAGACAGATTGAAGGCCAGCAGGGCGAGCACAAAGAACCCTGCCTTGGTTTGCAGGAGCGTTTGCCAGGTTTCCTGTAGATCGATGGTGCGAAACACGAAATACAGCGCGGTGGCCGACAGCACCAGCTTGATCAGAAAGCCAACGCGCTTGCGGGTAGCCGTCTTAGGGTTCGGGGGCAGGGTAGGATTGGTTGGCACTAAACGTTACGAGTAAGAAGTCGCGGTCGTGGTAGGCAAAGGTATAAAAAACCGTGTACTTCTGGTCAGAAAGCAGTTGGGAGTCGACCAAAAAGTAGCCGCTGCCCGCGGCGGGGGCTTGGTAGGCCAGCACCTCCTGGCGGGCGCGTTCGATATAGAACACGGTAGACAGTGAGAAGCGCGTGCCCGGATACAGGTACAGCTCCTCCCCCGGGTGAGTGCCGCAATTCGCTGTCCGTATTCCTTTTGCTCGTAACCGGTACCCATCGCCGCCCGGGCGGGCAGGATGGTGAAGTCGAAAACCAAGCGAATCAGCCCAACCAAAGCAATTATAGCCAGCAAACTGTAGGCAGGCTGCCGAACCTGAAGCACCAACAGCCCTGCTGCGCCCAAGCCCAGCACCGCGGCCACCGCCCCCGTATTGAAGGGAACCTCCGGCAGGGCAACAAAAGGCAGCACCAGCCCGGCCACCGCCGTAAGCACCAACAACGTCCGTACGGCAATACGAAAGATGCGGTGCCGCACATCGGCCGTCAGCGGATAACTGTGGTAACCGTAGGTGAGCACGATCACCAGCAGCGGATACAACATATACACGTAGCGCGAGCGCGTGCCGGGTGATAGCCAGTAGACCAATCCGTTGCCCGCCAACATCAGCAAACAAAAACCCACGAAGGGGTGCTGCATCAGCGCTCGCAACATGCCGCGCCGCAGTGAAAAAGGCAGCAGGAGGGTGGCCGGAGCCACGTTCTTGAGTGTCTCCAGGGGGAAGAAGAGCAGGTGCGTCAGCAGCGCTCCGAAGCTGTTCTGAAAGGCCGTGCGCTCGCTGGTCTGCGACCACAGCGACTCCTCGCTCGTGAAGTACAGTGCCACGTTGTTAAACAGGTTGTAGCAGGCAAAATAACTGCCTACCAGCACCACGAACACTCCAATGCCCGCCAGGTGGGCATCGGTAAACAGCCTCCTCAGGTCGCGCCGGTAGGCCAACCACACCAGCACCGACACCCCCAGAAATACGGGCGACGGCAAGCCCTTGGTGAGTGTGCCTACCGCTCCCAAAGCGTAGGTGATCATAAACATCGCGTAATAGTGCTGCCGCTGGTAGAAGTGAAACAGCGTGAAGAAGCTCGCCAGAGTAACGAACGAATAGAATAGATCAATCTCTCCGGCGGCGGTGGAGAAGTAGAACACAATGTCCACCATCGCCAGGGTGAGCAGCCCGGCGTAGATACCAAAGGTGCGATCCACGTAGTGGCGACCCATCGCGAACACCAACCCGCCTATTGCCACGAACGAAACCACCGACAAAAAGCGCACTGCCCACTCCGATTGGTTGCCCCACAGCCAGTACGAGGCCCCGATCACCCAATTGTAGGCCGGCGGTTTCTTGTAGTAGTACTCACCCATCTCGGTAGGCACCATCCAGTTGTCTTGAAACAGCATCTCCAGCGAGATCAGCGCCCGCCGGGGCTCCTCCAACCGCAACGGAGCTAGCCCCAGGTGGATAAACAAGCCCAGCAGCAGCAAAGCGAAGATGACTCCTGCTAATGGAGTGATAGACGGTGCACGGGACGTGGTAGGGGAGGGCAATGCGGGGTGGCTTTGGAGCAAACTTCGCCAATCAGACGGAAAACAGCAACCGCCCACCGGCAATTAATTGTCGGATCGGCTGGAGATGGAAGATAAAATACGGAACTTTGTCACTGGATACTGGTCGCAATTACAACAGTCAAGGGACAAGGAACAAATAACAAAGATGAAGATAATAGACAAGGTAGCCCTGGCGAACACCAAAGGCGGAAAGATGTTGATGGCCAGATCAAAGGGCAAAAGCATGTACTACGCTCCCGGAGGCAAAAGAGAAGGGGAAGAAACCGACAAAGAAACACTTATCCGTGAAATCAAAGAAGAACTAGACGTCCGCATTCTTCCTAATACGATACAATACCTGGGCACGTTTGAAGCACAAGCTGATGGACAAGCTTCTGGAGTGATCGTCCGGATGATCTGCTACGCAGCAGACTACTCGGGTGTGCCGCGAGAGAGCGCAGAAATAGAGGAGATTAGGTGGATGTCTTATAATGATACGAACTTGGTTGCTGAAGTAGACAAAAAGGTGTTCCAATTCCTAAAAGAAAGCAACAAGCTCACCTAAATAAAAGACCTGGAAACAACCAATTAAACCATCCCGGTATTCGACACCCTAGCCATAAAGAAGATCATCCGCGTTGCGGCCGCCAGTATCCAGTATCTTGCCACCCAGAAAATATTCCACCATCCAATGAACCCCCTCCAGCACGCCCGTGAAGTCCTCCGCATTGAAGCCGACGCTATTGCGCAACTGGCCGAGCGGCTCGACGCGCAGTTCGAGCAGGCGGTGCGCTGCGTGATCGCGGGCACCGGCAAGGTGATCGTGTCGGGCATGGGAAAGTCGGGTATCATCGGCAAGAAGATTGCCGCCACGCTGGCCAGCACCGGCACGCCCAGCTTCTTCATGCACCCTGGCGAAGCCTACCACGGCGACCTGGGCATGGTGGACCCGCACGACGTGGTGCTGGCCATCTCCTACTCGGGCGAAACCGACGAAATCCTGAGGCTCATTCCCTTCTGGAAAGACAACAGCAACGACCTAATCGCCCTCACGGGGAATCCCCGCTCCACGCTGGCCCGCTACGCACACTGGCACCTCAACGGGGCCGTCGCCACCGAAGCCTGCCCCTTCAACCTCACGCCCACTTCCTCCACCACCGCCGCTTTAGCCTTGGGTGATGCGCTGGCTATCGCTATCATGAAAGAGAAGGACTTCCAACCCGAGAACTTCGCCCGCTTCCACCCCGGTGGCTCGCTGGGCAAGCGGCTCGTCACCCGCGTGGAGGAAGTAATGCAGCGTGACGCCCTGCCGCTGGTGCAGCCCGACACCAACGTGAAGGAGATCATCCACCGTATCAGCAACCACCGTCTGGGACTGGCCATTGTGCTCGACGCCCAGCAGCAACTGGCGGGCATCATCACCGATGGGGACATTCGCCGGGCGATGGAAGCGAACGAGCAGGCCTTCTTCACCCTCACCGCGGCCGACTTCCCTACCAAGGCGCCCAAGACCGTGGCCCCCACCACCAAGCTGGCCGAAGCCGAGCGCCTTATGAACCAGCATAAGATCAACACGATGTTGGTTACCGACGGCCCGCAGTTATTGGGCGTGGTGCAGATTTATGATATTGTTTGATCGGTAGAAACCGTTTAACCTGTCCGGGTTAGCGTACGTTACACTAAGTACCGCTTATGAACAAGATTAAGTACATAAACCCGTACACCGACTTCGGATTTAAGAAGCTCTTTGGGGAAGAGGCAAACGAAGATTTGTTGATTGATTTTTTGAATCAACTACTTCCGCCCCACCATCAAATTGCTGAGCTTTCTTTCCAAAATCCGGAAACCCTCCCGGACGTTCCTGAGGATCGAAAGGCTATCTTCAATATATACTGCATTGCTGCTTCTGGTGAACGTTTTATTGTAGAGATGCAGAAGGCTAAGGTAAACTTTTTCAAAGACCGGAGTTTATTCTACGTCTCTTTTCCCATTCGCGAGCAAGCGGAAAAAGGAGAGTGGAGTTTTTACTTACCTCCTGTTTATTTCGTGGCTATTCTGGACTTTGAGTATGACGAAGCCGAAGAACGGCGGAAGTTTCGTCGAGACGTTGCCCTCAAGGATCAAGATGGGGATTTGTTTTATGATAAGCTTCATTTTCGCTTCTTGCAGATGCCCTTGTTCACCAAGCAAGAGCACGAACTGGAAAGTCGGTTCGATAAGTGGTGCTACTTCCTAAAGAACTTGCCGAACTTCGATCACATTCCGGCCATCCTCAACGAACCCATCTTCCAGAAGGCCTTCAAAACTGCCGAACTAGCTTCTATGACGGCCGAACAACGTGAGCAATATCAATACAGCTTGATACACTACTGGGACATGCGCAACGCAATTCAAACGGCAGTGGATGAGGCGGTTGAAGAGGCTATAGAAGAAAACAGCATTGCTATTGCCAGAAAGCTACTCGCTAACGGTCTGGACGAACAACTGGTTGCCAACACCACCGGATTACCTTCTGAAGTGATCGAGCGGCTAAAGCTCAATCGGTAGAGAATATTGATCAATGAATAAGAAGCACCGAATGATGAAGTGAATACCCCCGGAGTCGGTGCTCTCACAGGATTGCCTAGACCGATCCTCCCGAGGCTACATAAAGAAAGTGTATTAACCGCATGCAGACGCTCGTAGCAGCTATTCGTCGGCCACGGTTGCTTCACTCGTGGGCTTGCGCTTGCGGGGTGTGGAGCGCACCACGATGCCGAAGGTCTCCAGCAGCTGCGGCTTCTCGTGGAAGGCCACGCGGGCCAGTCGGAGAAAGTCGCTGTACCAGGTACGTAGCTCCTTGATGACCTGATTTCTCTCCTGTGTGCCGTGCTCGGCCTTCCCCTTCTGGTTCAGGCGCTTTGCGCGCAGATCGAACAGCGCCTGGGCGGCCGCCTGGTTCTGCTGCAAGTCCTCGGGCGAGGCTCCGTACTGCTGTAGTCTGGCCAGGTGGCGCGGCGTCTGTGCGTAGAAGTCCAGCGCCTGCTTCACCCAAGTCCACTTCCCCTGCCGGGCCTTGTCAATCTTAAGCTCTTTCAGCACCAACGGCTCCTGCCGGAAAGCAGCCCGGGCAATGGCAGTGTGGTCGCGGAAGGCGTTGAGTACCGTCTCCCCGTCCTGGGTAATCTGCTGAGAGAGGTGACGCATGGTCATGGCGCGCTCTTCGCGGTTGTTGCCGATCAGTTGCACGCGTCCGACCAGCCCCTGGCCCTCCTGGGTGCGCTTGGGGGTAAATCCGTAGGCGCTCATCTGCTTTTGCAGTTCTTTATCTTCAGACAGGCCTTTCAGGGCCAGCTGGGAGGCATCAAGCAACTTGGTGATGGAATTGATTTTCATACTACCAGTGGTTAAAGATTAGGGTGGCAAGTAAATACGCCGAAAGTTGGGGTGCTCATTCCCTTCAACAAAAACCTTACGTAGGTAAGGTCAGGGAGAAAAGTCTATTTCCGGTAGATTAATACTTTAAAGGGGGGAAGAAATTATCCGAACGCCCGCCGCTGACTAGTCCGCCATGCTCATATGTGGATATATGAGTACCAAATCTAAGTTCGTGATGCCCATATATGGATATATGGGTACCAAAACTTAGTTCGTGGTGCCCGTATATGGACATACGGACACCAAATCCAAGTTCGTGATGCCCGTATATGGATATATGGGCACCAAGTCCTACGTCGGAACGCGCTCGTGACAGAAGAGCGCAAGAAGCTCTGCCGGGTGTAGGTGGGAAGGGGAGCGGGGGTTACATTGCGGGTAAATGGATTAGGGTACGGAAAGAGTCCATCAGTTAAAATGAACAGTGAAAAACCATTGACTGATGATCCTGAATTGGTTGAAATTTATGAAGCTGATCAAGCGGACAGGCAAACTCCGACCCCCAATCAGCGGCGCTGTATTGAGTCGTAGGGGATCCTACGACTAGGCCGCTAGGCCGTGAGCGGGTTGGCCCCAAATTCTGGTCGTAGGTTAAGCGAAGCGGTCCTACGACCCAGTTTGCATCGCTGTATTGAGTCCTAATGGCCACGACAACTAACCTAGGGGAACAGCGTTACTAGTTTTTGTCATTCAGCAAGAAACTTGCTACACGGATGGCATAGGCAACGGGTTGGCCTATGGTTGATGGGAGGCTTTCCGCTTCAACTGGTTTATCTTGCCAACTAGCAACAAGATCCTTTCAGGATGACAATGAATAATAGCCGAGAAGACGAATGCAGTTGACAGACGTTACTGCGGATTCTTATCAAACAGTAGATTAACCCACCATGAAAGATTTTTGGAACGAGCGATATAGCAACAAGGACTTTGTCTACGGGGAGCAACCCAATAACTTTCTCAAGGAGCAGCTCGGTCTGCTGCCGGTAGGTAGCATCTTATTCCCGGCCGAGGGGGAGGGAAGAAACGGGGTGTACGCCGCTACCCGGGGGTGGGCGGTATCGGCCTTTGACCAGAGCAGCGAAGCGAAGAAGAAAGCCGGGCGCCTGGCCGATCAACATAACGTTGCCCTGTCATACGAGGTGGGTACCCTGGAAACACTGTCCTACTCCCCCCAGCAGCTCGATGTCATCGCCCTGATCTACGCACACTTTCCGGCCGATAAAAAGTCCGCCTACCACCAGACCCTGGCGACTTACCTGCGGCCCGGCGGCACTATCATCTTCGAAGCCTTCGGCAAGCAGCACCTCGACTACCAGCGCGACAATCCCCGGGTGGGCGGCCCGAAGAACCAGGCTATGCTGTTCTCTACCGACGAACTGGCCGCTGACTTCGCTGGCTTTGAGGTTTTGCAACTGGCGGAGCAGGAAGTGGAGCTGAACGAGGGGGAGTTTCACCAGGGAACGGGCTCGGTGGTCCGCTTGGTGGGGCGGAAGCCGTAACTTGCCTACATGGATGCTACCATCGTTATCATTCCCGCCCGCCTGGCCTCGCAACGCTTACCCAATAAGGTGCTGCTCGATCTGCACGGCAAACCGATGCTCCGGCGCGTGTACGAACAGGCCCTAAAAGCAAAGACCATCGATGCCGTTTACATCGCCACCGACAGCCCCGAGATTCGCGACGCCTGCGCTCGCTTCACCGACAACATCCTCATGACCCGCGCCGACCACCCCTCGGGCACCGACCGACTGGCCGAAGCGGCGGCGAACCTCAATGCCTCGGCTATCATCAACGTGCAGGGCGACGAACCCTTTATCGACCCCGCCCTGATTGATGAGCTCGCTACTTGCCTGCTCGATCCCGACGTGCCGATGGCCAGTGCCGCCTTTCGCATTCGCTCGGTGGCCGACTTCCTGGACCCCGCCCTGGTGAAGGTGGTGCTAGATGAGCAGCAGTTCGCGCTGTACTTTTCGCGTTCCCCGGTGCCCTTCGCGCGTGATTTAGATTTAAGCAAACTGGAAACCCTGCCCGACGACTTCCGGGCCTACGGGCACCTGGGCATCTACGCCTACCGGAAGGAGTTTCTGCTGCGCTACGCGTCCTTGCCGCCGACCTACCTGGAACAAACCGAGCGGCTGGAGCAACTGCGGGTGTTGGAAAACGGGTATTCTCTGCGTATTATTGAGGCGAAGCAGCCGAGCCTGGGCATTGACACTCCGGAAGATTTGGCGCGGGCACGGGAGTGGGCGAGGTCTTTCTTTGTCGATTGATGCTCGCGGATTTCACAGATAGCACAGATGAGATAAAGTGTTTAAACGGATTTCGCAGATGGCACAGATAAATGAATAAAATGGAAGAGTTATATAGTAGAATTCGGGAGGGGTTGTTTGTGATTAGTGGGCCGTGCGTAATTGAGGATGAGGAGACGGTGATGTATCTGGCTGAGCACATTGCGGAGATATGCCAACGACTGAGTATCACTTATATTTTTAAGGCTTCGTTTGATAAGGCTAATCGTACTTCGGTGGATTCGTTTCGGGGGCCGGGATTGGAGGAGGGACTGCGTGTCCTGGAGAAGGTGAAGCAGTTGTTTGGACTGCCGATCACTACCGACGTGCACGAGACGACGCAGGTGGCTGCGGTGGCTGCGGTGGTGGATATTGTGCAGATTCCGGCCTTCTTGTGTCGGCAAACGGATTTGCTGGTGGCCGCGGGGAACAGTGGCAAGATTGTGAACATCAAGAAGGGGCAGTTCCTGGCGGGGCAGGATATGCAGTACCCGGCTGAAAAGGTGGCTTCTACGGGTAACAAGCAGATCATGCTCACCGAGCGGGGCAACAGCTTCGGCTACGCCAACCTGGTGGTGGACCTGCGCAACCTGATGGAGATGCGGGCCTTCGGCTACCCGGTGGTGATGGACGTGACGCACTCCACCCAGAAGCCCGGCGGGTTGGGGGGCAAGAGCGGTGGCAACCGGGTGATGGCTCCCTACATCAGTGCGGCTGCCGCAGCGGTGGGCGTGGACGGCTTCTTCTTCGAGGTGCACCACCAGCCCGAGCAAGCCTTGTCCGACGGCCCCAACATGGTGCGGCTGGAGGACTTCGAAGGCATCTTACGCAACTGCCAAGCGCTGCACCAAGCCACCAACTTATGCTAGCTGATCGCATCGCCCGCGTGCGGATGATCCTACTGGATGCGGACGGCACGCTCACCGACGGGGGCATCTACGTGCTCGACTCGGGCGAGGAGATGAAGCGCTTCCACGTAAAAGACGGCATGGCCATCGCGCGGCTACGCAAGCAAGGTTTCGTGTTCGGGTTCGTCAGCGGCAGCAAAAGCGAACGGGCCATTCGGAAGCGAGCGAAAGATCTGGGAGTGGAGCGGGTGTACGTGGGGGCAGGCAACAAGCAGCAGGTGGTAGAGCAGTGGCTAGGAGAACTGAACCTGGTAGCCGAGCAAGTGCTCTACATGGGCGACGACCTGAACGATCTGGAGGTGATGCGCTACTGCGGGGTGCGGGCCTGTCCGGCCGACGCTGCCGAACCCGTGCGCCAACTCGCTGACGTGGTGACCGAACGCCGTGGCGGAGATGCCTGTTTCCGTGAACTGGCGGATCGATATTTTTCGTTATGAGGAAAGAAAGAAGGAGACCGGTGGAAGGAAAACGGAAGTACATACTTTCGCATTTCTTCCTCCGTTCTCTCTATTCCGTGTTCCCTCCTCCGTTTACTCTATGAGCTTTGTTTATCCACAGTTTCTGTGGGGACTGCTGGCCCTCAGCATCCCGATTATCATCCACTTGTTTAACTTCCGGCGCACCCGGCGGGTGTACTTTAGCAACACGGCTTTTTTAAAGAACGTGAAGGAGGCGACCACCTCGAAGCTGAAGGTGAAGCACCTGCTGATCTTGCTGGCCCGCTTAGCCTTTATCGCGTTTTTGGTGCTCACCTTTGCTCAGCCTTTTTTACCGGGTAACGCGGGCAACGATGTGGCCACGAATAAGCTGGTGTACCTGTACCTGGATAACTCCCTAAGTATGGCCTCCGAACTGGCCTCGGGCGTGCGCAGCATCGACCAGGGAGTGGGCGTGATCGACGAAATTAGCAGCCAGTATCCCCGCAATACGCAGTATAAGTTGCTCACCAACCAGTTCGATAATTTCTCACGGGTGCCCAAGAACAATGAGGAACTGGCCGAGCTGGCGGCGGGCACCGAACTCGCTACCGGGTCGCGCACTGCGCAGGAAGTGATGGATAAGATACAGAACGACCGGCAATCAGCCGCATTGCAGGGTGATGCTTCTTTTAAAGCCACCGAACTCTACGTGATCTCTGACTTTCAGAAGTCTACGCTGGGCAGTTTGCAACCGCTGCAAGCCGACACCGCCCTCCGGGTCAACCTGGTGCCCGTGGTGAATTCATTCTCGCGCAACCTGTTCGTTGATTCGGTGTATCTGGATAATCCGTTTATGCTGGCTGACCAGGCCAACGAGCTTACGGTGTCGGTGCGCAACGAAGGAGTGGAGGCGGTCGAGGATCTGATTGTTCGTCTGCTTATTAACGAGCAACAGGTGGCCAACGCCGGGCTGAACATTGACGCTTTTTCATCAGGTTTGCTTCGCTTCCCGCTTAACTTTCCGTTGGAGGGCAACAACCGCTGCGCGCTGCAATTTGAAGATTATCCTGCCACCTTCGATAATGAGTTCTACTTTACGCTTAATCTGGGAGACAAGATCACGGTGCTGGAGATCACGGCAAGCGGGCCAGGCCCCTCGAACGTGGCAAGGGTCTATGCCAATGAGCAACTCTTCGACTTCCAATCGTTCAGCATTAACAACCTGGACTATAGCCTGATTGAAGAAGCAGACTTGGTGGTGATCAACGAACTGGGCAACGTGAATGAAGAAACCAGTCGGTCGATCATGCCCTACGTGCAGCAGTATTTGGAAAGCGGCGGGCACCTAATCTACGTGATGCCTGCCACTGGCAATATTGCTTTTTTACGCCAGATCACCGGCAACCAAGGCTTAGTGGCCGAGCCAGTATCCTTTCCCGACTCAGTAGGAACCGCCCCGGCGCTGGCTAGTCTCGATCTGTCCAATCCATTCTTCAGCAACATGTTCGAGGGAGAAGAAACAAACTTCGAGATGCCAGCGGCTGTTTCGTTGGTCAACCATAACCTGCGGGGCGAAGCCTACTTGCGCTACCGTACCGGTGATCCGTATCTACTCGCGTTGCGTAACGCGACCACCACGGCCAAGCAAATCTTTGTGTTTACTACCCCGCTGCGGCAGGATTTCACCAGTATCTACCGGCACGGTATCTTTGTTCCGGTGATGTATCGACTGGCCTCAATGGGCAAGTCGCTTGAAACACCGCTGTCCTATTCGGTAGAAGAACCCACGGTGGTGCTGCGAACCAAGCAGTGGGAACGTGGTGAGAAGGACGCGACTACTGCGGCGGTTTACCGACTACTTCATGATGATCAAGAGGTAATTCCCGCGCAACGTATCGTAAACCAGCGCCTGATCATGGAACTTCCTCAAGATCAGTTGGAAGCAGGCTTCTATGACCTGGTACGCTCTTCGCCTGTCGAGAACGACTCGTTGCCCTTGGTCACGTTGTCGTTCAACATTGATGCGGAAGAATCACGCATAGAACCGTATTCGCTAGATGAAATAAACGAACAGATTGGTAATGTTTCAAACGTTTCGGTGTACGAGGCGGAAGACGTAGAAACCTTTAGCGCGCAGCTACAAAATCAAAACAACCAGCAGTCTTTCTGGCGATATACTCTCCTGCTAGCGCTGTTCTTTTTGCTCGTAGAGGTATTGCTGATTCGTTTTTTGTAGGAAAGGCGTTTGTGCTCAAAATCACTTACCTTGCCGCGGTTTATTATACATCAAACGCGTTAACCCTAGCCAGGAGTCCGGCAAACCATAGTTTAGAAAGCTTCTGGTGGGCTATCATATGAACGTCTTAATAAAATCAGCAACCCTACTTGATCCCACTTCTGCGCTGCATCAGCAGAAGGTCCACTTGGTGGTGCGCGACGGGGTAATTGCTTCGGTGCAAGCCGCTACCAACGAAACTCCGACAGATTCCTTTGACCATACGCTGGCTAGCGACGATTTGCACGTGTCGATGGGATGGTGTGACTTGCAGGCTCATTTTTGCGATCCGGGCCTGGAGCATCGGGAAGACTTGCTTAGTGGTGCTCAAACCGCAGCGGCGGCGGGCTTCACCGAGGTGGCGTTGCTGCCGAATACTGAGCCAACGGTGCAGACCAAAAACGAGGTTCGCTACTTATTGGGGGCGGATGTTGGGCCAGTGCAGTTGCATCCTATGGCGGCGGCAACGCGTAATGCGCAGGGCGAGGAACTGACCGAGATGATTGATCTGCACCACGCCGGGGCGGTGGCGTTCACCGATGGTTTGCACGCACTGGAGCACCGGCAGGTGTTACTCAAGGCCCTGCAGTACGTGCAGAAGTTCGAACGGCCTACTCATCAACCGGCCGGAGGATACGCAGCTGACTGCCTACGGAACCATGCACGAAGGAGTGAACAGCACGCTTTTGGGGTTGAGGGGAATGCCCGTGCTGTCGGAGACCATTGCCCTGGAACGTGACCTGCGCTTGCTGAGCTACGCCACGGAGTTTGCCTACGCGCATCCGCCCCGTCTGCACGTGAGTAACGTGTCGTCAGCAGCCTCGGTCGAGCTAATTCGCGAGGCTAAGACGCGTGGGTTGGCGGTGAGCTGCGACGTGGCGGCCCACCAACTGGTATTTGACGACGCAAGTCTGCTTTCGTTCGACACAAACTACAAGGTAAACCCACCGTTGCGCTCGCTCGCCGACCAGCGGGCCCTTCGCGCGGGCATTGCCGATGGTACCATCGATGCGATTGTATCGGCCCACCGTCCGCAGGACGAAGAGGGCAAAAAATGTGAGTTTGATCTGGCAGAATTTGGGATGCTGGGGCTTCCCGCGGTGTTACCAGTTGTGAGTCAGATGGTGCGCGAAGGAGCTTCGCTGTCAAAGCTGGTCGAATGCCTAACAAAACGGCCTCGGCAACTACTCAGGTTGAGGCTTCCGGAAATCAAGGCAGGGGAACTTGCCAACCTGACGGTGTTTGATTCTACGACAAATTGGACGTGGGATCGGACTACTAACCTTTCTAAATCTGCTAACCATCCGTGGTATGGCCGGGAGTTGATCGGGAAGGTGCTAGGAGTGTTTCATCAGCAGCAGCAGTACCTGGCCAGAGAAACCACCGCAGCACCGTGAGAAAGTACCCGATTCTAGCGGTGGGCCTGCGTTATGGGCTAGTGAGTGGAGTATTGTCCTCAGCGCTGTTCTTCGCAGTGACGTTCTTCGGCGAAAATCCGTTGATCGTAAACAAATGGTTCGACTACTTTTTGATTCCGGCCTTGGTGTTTGCGGGTATCCGAGAATTCCGGATTTACTACAACGCCCGTGCCTTGCAATTTTGGCAGGGGGCCAGTGTTGGGTTTATCATCTATGTGGCCACTGCCCTGGTTTTTGCAGTAATTATCGGACTATATCTGTCGACCTACGGACAGCCTTGGGTTACCGATTACGTGCGTGATAGAGTGAGCCTGGTAAGAGAAAATCGGGAAGAGTTCACCAAAGAATTAGGAGAGGCAACCTACCAGCGGGTGCTCACCGAGGTGCAGGCGACCACCACCACCGACCTCATCCTTGATGACGTGTTTCGTAAGCTGATGATCGGCCTATTTGTTACCTTGCTTATTGCCATGGTGCAAAGACGATCTCCACCGAAGGAAATAACCTGAGGCTTTTCTATATTTGTATTTCAACATACCTATCGCTACTATGCCGCATAACCTTCGCTACGGACTCTACCTGGGATTGATCAGCGTGGCCTTTTCCGCCGTGATCGTGATGATTGATTACACTTTGCTTCAGGAAACGGCAGTCTCGCTTATTCCGTTTGTCCTTACCATTGCTATCCTTATCATTGCGGGCCGAGATCTGAAAGAAAAGCAGGGGGGTTACTTGTCTTTTAAAGAAGCGTTTCTATCATCATTTATCATTTATGCGATTGCAGGAGCTATCATCTTAGTGTATCAAATCTTGCTCTACAATGTGTTTGCGCCTGAAATAGCCGAAAGCCTTCAGAAAGAGTCACTCAACCAGCAGGTGGCGGTGTGGGAAATGATGGGTATGAGTGACGAAGAGATTGATCAGGCAGCAGCTGAGGTTCAAGACAAAAACCTCTTCGGACCTATCTGGCAATTAATCGCCTACGCCGGAAGCTTACTATTTGGATTGATTATCGCGGCCGTCATTGCTGCCATTGTGAAGAAGAACAAACCCGAATTTGAGTAGATGAAGCAAGCGTTTGAGAAAGATATTTCGGTAGTTGTGCCACTGTATAACGAAGAGGAATCGCTGCGTGAGCTGTGTTCGTGGATTGCGCGGGTGGTGAGCACGCACAATTATTCGTACGAAGTGCTACTCATTGACGATGGTAGCAAAGATCGCTCGTGGCGGGTGGCGCAAGAACTGGCGGAGCTTAATCCCTCCATTCGCGGCGTGCGCTTTAACCGTAACTACGGTAAGTCGGCCGCCCTCCAAACTGGCTTCGACCACGCCCGGGGCGCGGTGGTGATCACCATGGATGCCGACCTCCAGGACAGTCCGGACGAAATTCCGGAGCTGTACCGTTTAATAAAAGACGAGGGATACGACTTAGTGTCGGGCTGGAAGAAAGAGCGGCATGACCCCCTCAGCAAGACTATTCCTTCGTTGTTTTTCAACTTTGTGACCCGAAAGATATCTGGCATCAAACTGCACGATTTCAACTGCGGGCTTAAAGCCTACCAGGGCGACGTTGTGAAAACGCTGGATATCTACGGCGAGATGCACCGCTACATTCCAATGCTCGCCAAGCGCAATGGCTACGACAAGATCGGTGAAAAGGTGGTACAGCACCAAGCCCGCAAGTATGGTACCACTAAATTTGGCATTGGCCGCATCTTCGGCTTTCTTGACTTGGTATCGATTGCATTCGTTACTAAGTTTAAAAAACGTCCTATGCGTTTTTTTGGAGCATTAGGTACGTTCTCGTTCCTATTTGGGCTGGTAGTGACGCTCTGGCTCATTGGCGAGAAGATCTACAAGTCCAGCCAGCACCTCTATGTGCGGGAAGTTACCGACCAGCCGCTGTTCTTTCTGGCGCTGGTGGCGGTTCTGGTGGGGGTGCAGCTCTTTATGGCTGGCTTCCTGGCTGAGATGCTCACGCTGGAGTTGAGCCGGAAAAATGACTACCTGATTGCCGAAACAATCAATGAATCTAGTCCGGTGTCTGACCTCAGCTAATGCTATTCTCCCTCATTATCCCCGTCTACAACCGGCCGGACGACCTGCGCGAGGTGCTTGATGGGCTGGCGCAACAGACCGATCAGCATTTTGAGGTGGTGGTGGTAGAAAGTGGCTCCACCGTGCCGGCCCAACACGTGGTGGAGGCTTTTCAGGATCGGTTAGACGTACACTACGCTCCCACGGGCAACCACGGGCAAGGGTTCTCGCGAAACTACGGTATGACGCAGGCACGGGGCGATTACTTCATTATCCTGGATTCTGATATTATCATTCCGCCCCATTACATCGAGACGGTACGGCAGCATCTGGAAAGCGACTACCTGGATGCTTTCGGCGGGCCTGACCGGGCGCACTCCTCCTTCACTCCAGTGCAAAAGGCTGCTGACTTTGCCTTGACCTCCTACCTGACCACGGGGGGCATTCGGGGCAATAAGCGGCAGGCAGCCCAGTATAGACCCCGGAGCTTCAATATGGGCTTTTCACGCGAGGTCTATGAAGCCACGCAGGGATTCGCGCTGCCCAACTGCGGCGAGGATATCGAACTAAGTATTCGCATTCAGAAATTAGGCTACCGCACCGGACTAATTCCCGGAGCCTTCGTGTATCATAAGCGTAAAGAAACCCTAACCGGCTTCTTTCAGCAAATGGTATGGTTTGGCAAATCACGGATCAATCTGCACCGCATCGAGCCGGGTAGCCTCAAAGCCATTCACCTAATTCCACTGCTGTTTTTTGCCTATTTGGCAGCTACGCTAATCCTGAGTATTGTAATTCCGCCGGTGGGAGGATTGCTGGGATTGTTTTTGCTGGCTTACGCTGGGGCAGTGCTGATGACCGCTACCGTCCGCTATCGTTCGCTGAAGGTGGGTGTCTTGAGCTTGGTCACCGCTTTCACGGTGTTTATTGGCTACGGCTACGGACTCATTAAGTACCACTTCTTGCAGAAGGAGCCCTACACCCCGGTTTCATCGTAGCCAAAACAATTCGTGAGAAAACCCGGTTTATGGTCTGTTTAACTAACGATATAAACCATGAAGATGACATACCCCCTGGCCGCCGGACTGCTGTTCGCCTCAAGCTTGATTAGCTGCGATGGAACCGGCCGCACCGAAACCACCGACGCCGAAGTACTGGTCGACTCCGCAGACGGTCCACAAACTGTAACCGAAGAAACCGAAGCGAGTGCAGGTGATTTAGTGTTGTTTGCCTACATGAACAACGAGATGCAGGCCGGCATGGCCCGAGCTGCCCAGGAAAGAGCCGCTACGCAGTCGATAAAAGACTTAGGGCAAGAACTGGTGGTGGGCAATAAAGAAATCGCCTCTAAGCTCAACGAATTAGCGGAAGCAGCCCAAGTGCAATTGCCCGGTGGCCTAGAGGTAGAGCAGCAAGCGACCATAGACAGCGTCCAACAGCTAAGCGCTGATGCCTTTGACGAAACTTTTATAAAGATGCTGGTCAGGAAACAACAAGATAATATCGATTTGCTCGAAGATCTAGCCGCTAGCGCTGACAACCCGATTGTGCGAGGACTAGCGGATGATATCATTGACATTCAACAAACACAGATCGAGGCCGCCCAGGGTAGCTAAGAACTTATTTTTGAAGTAGGACACCGGATGCTGGTAGCCGCTGACATCCAGATCTCGTGCTACGTATAGTTTCTTGGTAATAACTGCCCCGTCAATTTAGAGAAGGTTTAGGGCCTAAAATCCGGATGGTTCCGGTCTTTATCAGACAAAATGGGCTGACCAGTGGGCCAGTTGATATTAAACTGCGGATCGTTCCACCGGATGCCCGCTTCCTGACCGGGGGTGTAGAGTTGTGACACATGGTAATAAACTTCTACGTTATCTTCTAACGTAATAAACGAGTGGGCAAACCCTTCGGGTACGTAGAGCGAACGATGGTTATCAGCCGATAATTCTACGGCAATATGCTGGCAATAAGTGGGCGAATCGGGGCGCACGTTGATGATCACATCCAGAATACTCCCCCGAATGCAACGAATGGTTTTGGCTTCCTTCGCGTCGCCGGTTTGGTAGTGAAAGCCCCGCAGCGTATACTTTTTTTCGGAACGCGACAGGTTGCACTGAGCGGTAGTGGGATTTAGTCCGTGCTTCTCGAAGTCTTCAGTACAGAAAGCACGCGCGAAGAAGCCGCGCTCATCTTCCATTTTATTGAGATCAATGGTATACGCTCCGGGCAATTTGGTTTCGGTAAAAATCATAGTCTTAGCAGATAAGTGAGAAACGGCTAAATAACAGCTAATCGGTCTAGTTGCTGCTTTATCGTGCGGAGCCGCACAAATTGGTTTCCGTTGAAATCTTGGGCATCGAAGTGATGCGCTCGGTACTTGTCATACAGTTCCTGCATCCCTGATTCCAGCGTATACGCTAGTTTGAAGTCGGGCAGCAACGCGCTTAGTTGATCGAAGCTCACTTTATAATTACGCGGATCTTCTCCTACTTCGCCCGTGTACACAATCTCAGCGTCGGGCAGCAAGCGTTGTACGTAGTCGGCCACATCTTTCACTTGATAATTTTCTTGATTACCCCCTATATTGATCGTTTGGTTATGTACTGTTTTCTGGGGTGCTTCGGCTAGGGCTACGAACGCCCGGGCAATATCACGGCAGTGAATCAAGGGACGCCAGGGGCTACCGTCGCTCTTAATAGCAATTTTTCCCTTGGCTACGGCGCAGCCCAGCAGGTTATTTACCACCAGATCGATGCGTAACATAGGAGAGTGACCGTAGGCGGTGGCGTTGCGCAAAAACACCGGCGAAAATTGCGTATCAGCCAGGGCGCTGATTTGCTTTTCTGACTCAATCTTCGAACGAGCGTAAGCGGTAAGCGGGTTCACCGGATTGGTTTCGTCTACGTTGAGTTTCACCCCGGTGCCGTAAATGGCGCAACTGCTGGCGAACAGGAACCTCGAAAACACCGGCTTCCTTGGCTAACTGAGCCAGCCGAACGGAGCCTTCCTGGTTGATCTGGTACGTGAGGGCTTCGTCGATGTCGCCGATGGGGTCGTTCGATAGGGCCGCCAGGTGTATCACCGCGCCGTGTTCGCGCAAATCTTCAGCAGTAACCAAACGAATGTCCTTCTTCAGCGAGCGGGTAGGGGCCACCACCGGCTCCCAAGAGCAGTCCTCAAACAAGCCAATATCGCAGCCGGTCACGGTGTGTCCTTTGTCTAATAGCAACGGCACCAGGTGTGCTCCGATGTATCCTTGGTGTCCGGTAACAAAAACGTTCATGAAAAAGAATGGTTGATTGAAAGAATGATAGAGTGACTAATCATCAGGTATTATGCAGACGATCCCGCCTTACTCTGTTGAACCAGTGCGAATATCTGCTTGGCTTCTTCTACAAAATGGTTCTGGCTGTCAAATGAAATTTTCTGGCGCAGCTTCTGAGAACTCACCTGCAGGTCGTCGGCGTACTGGTTGGTGTCGTTTTCGTTGATTTGTATGTCAAGCTGCTCACCGTATACTTCGTGGTAAGCCTGCTGCACCGACGTGGCCACGTTGATCATCCGGAACGTTTGCTCGCCGCTGATGTTAAAGGTGTCGTTGAGCGGATTTGGTGATGCTAAGGTTCGGTGCGCGATGTCGCACACCTCGCCCATCCAGATGAAATCGCGTGCCGCCTGTCCGTTCGATTTTAGCACAATTTTTTGTTCGGTAGCCGCCATCCGGGCCAGGTCGTTGAGCACCAAATACCACTTAGACGAGTTGGTATCCTTCGGGCAGCCGTAGCTGTTAGTAAGCCGGAAAATAGTGTAAGGAAGTCTGTGATTGGCGTGAAATTGCTTCACGTAGTATTCGGCGAACAGATGGGTCGTACCGTAGTCGTTCTTGGGTTCGGGAGGTGTTTCTTCGGTGATCAGTCCGTTGCGCTGTCCGTATACCTGAAAGGTAGAAAAGTAGACAAACTGTTGTAGCCCCGGTTGGTCTTTGAAATGATCCAGCAGATTACGGGTGCCTAGTGCGTTGACGCGTAGCGCGTCCTCGGCAAAGTTTTCCTTGAAATAATCGTTCACGCTGGCGGTGTGCACCACGTAGTTGAAGGTGCATCCGTCTAGGCTTTCAGCCACGGCCCGCCGGTCGGCAATGTCGCAGCTAATGAAGGTAAAGTCCAGATCGGTGAGAATAGGACGCTGCCGACTGGCGAGTACGCTCACTTGATAATCAGTATGGCGACAGAAGTAGTCGGTGAGCCAACTGCCCAGGTTGCCTAGTCCGCCGGTGATCAGTAGAGTTGGTTGGTTGGTCATGCTTCTTGCCAGATTTTCCATTTCGGGTTGCCCGCCTCCCACATGGATTCCAGGCGGCGCTTGTCGCGCAGGGTGTCCATCGCTTGCCAGAACCCGTGGTGCTTGTAGGCTACCAATTGCTCGTCGCGCACCAGGTGGTTGAGGGGAGCCTGCTCGAACATAATTTCGTCACCGGCGATATAGTCCAGCGCCTCGGGTTGGCACACGAAGAACCCTCCGTTGATCCAGCCACCCTCGCCCTCCGGTTTTTCCTCGAAGCTGCTTACGCGCTGGTTGCTTTCGATGCGCATGGCTCCGAAGCGCCCTTCGGGTTGCACCGCCGTCATGGTTACTAGCTTACCGTATTTCTGGTGGAAATCTACTAACTGCCGGACATTCACGTCAGCCACTCCGTCGCCGTAGGTAAACATAAAGGGTTCGTCGTTGAGGTAGGGCTTGGCCCGTTTGAGGCGCCCGCCAGTCATGGTATTCAGTCCGGTATTGATCAGCGTCACCCGCCAAGGTTCGGCTTGGTGGCGTCCGTGCGTTTCAATCTGGTTATGGGCAATGTTGATGGTCACATCGTTCTGATGCAAAAAGTAGTTGGCGAAGTATTCTTTGATCACGTAGCCTTTGTAGCCTAGCAGAATTACGAAGTCGTTGAAGCCGTAGCTGGAGTAGATCTTCATGATGTGCCAGAGAATAGGGCGACCGCCCACCTCCACCATTGGTTTGGGGATGGTGTGGGTTTCTTCACTCAGTCGGGTGCCAAACCCTCCGGCCAGTAGCAAGACTTTCATACGCATCGATTAGGAGGGCAAAGATAAAATTTATTGGCAGGAACCTAGAAGATCGCGGCGGAAAGTTCTGATTGTGTTTCGTACTTATTTTGCGTATTTTTCGAGGCAAAGACTAAGAAGAAGTAACTATCAGGCTTATGAAGAATGAAGATAAAATTGCCGAGTTTTTAGCAGAATCACTAATAAAGTTAGACCAGCACAGCGAGTTGGAAGTTCTTTATGAATATGGTTGGCGAACGGATCAGCACCCTAGAGAAAGGCGTAGCTGCTTTAAAAGATAAATAGTATTATTTCTCTACCGCACTGATTTGCGCTGTCTGGTCACTGGCGGGCACCTTGCTTTTCTTCTCACAAAAATAAATAATCTCTTCCGGTAGCAACGCATAATAACGAACCTTCTCTGGCGAGAAGTGCTTCACGTAATCATCCTCGGTAACCGCAAAACCAGCCTGCCGCAAACGGTCGCCATAATCGTGTCCGTAGCGGCGCAGGTGGTCGTCTTGTCCGTAGATGCGCTCCCGCTCTTTCGGATCAACAATACTGGGGTCTTCGTAGGTGGTTTCCAGGTCGTAAGTAGGACTTTGAATAATGGCCCACCCCCCGGGCTTCAGCACGCGCAGAATCTCCCGCATGCACTGGATATCATCCCGCACGTGCTCCATCACGTGGTTGCATAGCACCACGTTGAAGCTGTTGTCAGCGAAGGGAATGTCGTGCAGGTCCATTTTCACCTGGGCCCAGGGCGAATCCAAGTCGGCTGAAATGTATTCTATGTACGGAAGACGCTCGAATCTTTCTACGAAGCAAATCTCGGGGGCCACGTGCAATAACCGAATGGATTTGTCAAAGAAGTCTGTTTTCTCTTTTAGGTATAGCCACAACAGGCGGTGTCTTTCTAACGTAAGGGAACCCGGACACAGGGCGTTGGGGCGGGGATGGATGCGTCCGTAGGGTAAGAATTTGCGGTACGAGCGCCCGTCTACCGGACAATGTACCTGCTTGCCTCGGTAAAAGAAGGCCAGAACGTTGAGCACCGGGCGGCTAAATAGCTGTAGGTACTTGCGAGGAATATGTCGGGTGGCCCAGCGAATAATCCACTTCATAAATGATAGCCTTAATGAACAGTTTATAATTTTTAAAACTATTTTTTGTATTCTAACAATACATAGCGGTAGTTACTAATTGTTCTACCCTACGAATGTAGGTATTTTGGCGAATAAGGGGATAAAAATTTGCTCTGGGAACTTTAATTGCGCCCAAGAAATTAAGTATCATTGCGGTTCAAAATCACTGATTATATGAGAACACTTAGGTTCAAAACCAATATAGACAGCGAGCGCTGTGTTGATCAAGTGGCTTCGTATCTGAACAACACCACCGATATTGCCGGTTGGGGAGTGGATACTGAAAATGTGGACAAAGTGCTGACGGTGGAGGGCGACGACCATTTGGGAAGCCATGATGTGGTAGATATCGTTAACCTGGCGGGTTTTTCGGCGCGCCCAATGAGAAACAGTTTTTTGTACCGACTTCTGGGATCGGTGGCGTAGAACAACCTCACTTTTGTAAAAACTACTTTTAGCGTCGGTCCCCAGCCGACGCTTTTTTGGTGCCTACGTCAACCACTGGTCTTTCCAATCCGACTTTAGCATATCAGCTTTTTGCGGCGCGTCGTCGCTGCGGCAGAGCTCCTTCAAAAAATCAGTATCCGCGTTCCACCGGCGACCGTCAAAAAACTCCGCCCCTTTGTGGTCGCGCACCTTGTAGAGCGACTTCTCACGGTAGCAGGTGCCAATGTAGACGTGGTCCAGTTCCTGCTGCTGCGCCCACTCAATTAAGCGCCACATCATCCATTTTCCCAAGGAATGAGACTGCATGTATTCGGTATCGTAAAACGAGAACCAGTAGTGCAGCATCCCTTCTCCTACCACCGCCAGCACGTAGCCGTAGGTTTGTTCCACAGAGGAAAAGCGAAAGACGTGGGTGATTAATTCCCGATCCAGCACGTAGGCCAAACGTTCGGCGGACATCGAGCCACCGGCAAACCGCTCTTCGGCGTAAGCCTGACAGAACGCTACAAACGAAGCCGCCTGAGTATCAAAATCGCTTCGGTCGATCACGCTCATTTCAATAGCCAGCGGCTGAATTTTACGGTCCACCCGGCGGTTTTCGGACAAAGTGACAAACCGGCTTAGGTCGATGCGCAGGCTACGCGCCAGGTAGAAGTGGTCTTCGGTGAGCGTCAGATCGCCGGTGTACGGCAAAAAGCCCCGCGCGTAAATGTCCGGCAGCTCATCGGCGGTTTCTTTTATGCAGTACACCGCGTACGAAAAGGTGTAGGTCGTATAATCGGTTTGGTACTCGGAGTAGAAAATTTTCATGAGAGGTTAAGGTAGGGGTAGAAGCATCACTGCTAAAGAGAATTGGCTAACCCGGCTAGTCGCTTTGAATAGCCAACGAAAGCAAAATTAGTCTGGATTTAGTAAAATTATCTTACAAATCATTACTTTATGGCTTACGCGTTATAAAATGTCTACTGAATGAACCATCTAACCCAAAATTCGCCGTCGCGCCGTAAGTTTGTTCGCGGAGCGACTCTCTCTGCAGCCGGTTTTTTTATTGTGCCGCGGCACGTACTGGGAGGTAAAGGTTTTACCGCCCCCAGCGACCAGATAACGGTCGGTATCGTGGGTGCCGGAGGGAAGGGAAAGCAAAATACGGCTGAACTGCTCAAGTTCGATGACGTCCGGGTGGTGGCGGTGGCTGACCCTTCGTACTACTGGAACCTACAGGAGTTCTACTACCGTACCGAAGCGGGACGCGGACTCGTTAAGAAGATGGTGGAGGACCATAACGATCGGAAAGGTACGAAAGGTGAAGTAGGGGAGTACCTGGACTTTCGCACCATGCTGGAGAAAGAAAGCGAACTAGACGCGATCATGTGCGCCACGCCCGATCATACCCACGCCTACGTGTCGCTGCTGGCGATGCGGGCGGGCAAGCACGTGTTCTGCGAAAAGCCCCTCACCCACAACATCTGGGAAGCCCGGCAGGTGCAACAGGTGGCTCACGAAACCGGATTGGCCACCCAGATGGGCAACGTGGGCCACAGTGCCGATGGCATGCGGCAAACGGTGGAGTATTTGCGAGCCGGAGCCATCGGCACGGTACGCGAGGTGCACGCCTGGGTGCCCGCCACGCGTTGGAATCCTGGTCTGCATGGCTTGCCCACCGGCACTTCACCCAAACCGGCGGGCTTCGACTGGGACCAGTGGCTCGGGCCCCGCGAGCCGGTGCCGTACCATGAAGCCTACACCCCGGTGAAGTGGCGCGACTTCTGGCGCTTCGGCTGCGGAGCCATGGGAGATTTTGGCTGCCACGATATGGACGCTGCCACCTGGGCTTTTCACCTGAAAGCCCCTACGAGTGTGGAGCTGCATCCGGCCGGTTACAGCGACGCGGAGACCATTCCCTACGGAGAAATCGGCTATTACCATTTCGACCAGCTTAACGACCAACAACCGCTAAAGCTTACCTGGTATTCAGGAGGAGTGCAACCG
This sequence comes from uncultured Cytophagales bacterium, assembly GCA_963761785.1. Classification (GTDB taxonomy): domain Bacteria; phylum Bacteroidota; class Bacteroidia; order Cytophagales; family Cyclobacteriaceae; genus Tunicatimonas. The sequence continues at coordinate 87,009 of CAVXII010000004.1, read as the reverse complement.
GAGCGGCCCGAACAGTTGCCGTCCGGAGTGGACATGCCCCGCCGGGGAACGCTGTTCGTAGGGGATGAGGGCATTATTTTGAACGATGGCGGTGAGCGGGTGCCACAACTATTTCCCGAAGGACGCGCCGCGGAGTTCACACCGCCCAAACCGACAATTGCCCGCTCGAACGGCCACTTCCGCGACTGGGTGGATGCCATTAAGGGAGGACCGGCGGCTAGTGCTAACTTCGACTACGGGGCCCGCCTGACTGAGCTTACCTTGCTGGGAGTACTTTCGCTACGGCTAGGTGGGAAGAAGCTCGATTGGGACTACGAAAACATGAAAGTGCGGGGAATGCCCGAAGCGGATGTATTTATTCGTGAGCCGGTCAGGGCGGGGTGGGAGTTGGAGTAAGGCTCATTACTCAAAAACCCCTAGGTAGTACACCCAGGGGCTTTAATTAGTCCGCTGATTAACTACAGTGAAGCACTATCGTGGCACCAGTACAATTCTAGTGTCTCTGGCAAACCGGCTAGCGGAATTGGGGCCAGGGTAATATAAGTTAACACGGTCCTGGCCAATAAGAAACTCGAACCGAGCTTCCGAACCATTAACTCCCGGTTCTCTGGAAGGGTTGGTGGTAGAACCATTAAAGGCGAGCGCCCAATTAGCAGCAAATGATGTAGGGCGAATTACCGATGTCCTAAAATAGATGTTGTAATTCTGAGACCGAAGCACATAATCACAATCATCGGAAGTTCCGTTCAGGTTATATAGCCCTATATAATTTACTGGCCACAGGGTACCTGAGGTAGTCTCATTCCAAATAGTACTTTTTGTGTTGAAAAAGTTTCCATTAGTGCAACTTGCGGCGGCGGTACGAGATCCTTTGTTTTCATCATCGGAACCTTCAAAAGCGCCAGCGTACTTGTCTGCCTGGGCTAACGAGGCATACACTGCTACTGCGATATCTTGATCAGCATTTGTGTACGATTGGCCGGTTTGTTCGAACACGCGTTTATTAACGTCGTGCATCAGGTCTCGAATAGAGGCAGCCTGACGAGCACTCATGTCTTCTTTCAGGTGAATTCGGTAACGGGCTTCTATAAACGAAGAAGCTTCTTCGTAGTCCATAGCCTGATAGGTATTGGATAGTTGAGTCATTTCTTCACTATCTACCGTTTTGTAAAAGTTTTCGGCCAGATACTCGATCTCCTTTGAGGTTGGGGCTTCGCTTATCTGGGGAGCCATCATTTCTTCGTCATTCTGACAAGATACTCCTAGTGTAACAATAATAGCGGCTAAGATTAAGGGTAATTTCTTCATAATTAAGGGGAGTAAAAGGTTAAAGATGTGAAAACGAGTAGACTGATACCTTACCAGGCGATCATTATCTACCTTTGCTAGTAAGTGTGAAAAACTCTTTTCTACCCTATAAAAAAATTGAGTTTTTTTGTATAACCCCTCAAATCAGAACTTGAAGTCAGTAATGCACTACGTTAATAAGAATTGTACGTAATAATTTGATAACATAAATTTAACGTCTACCACCCCCAATCTACTCAACAGATACGCTTCCTTTGCTGTAAAGGAAAAGAACAGAAATGAACAAATCCATAGATCCGGCTCAAGAGCAGCAGTGGTTAACAGCATTGGGGAGGGGAGACCGAACCACCTTTCAGGCAATATATGACACCCACTGGCCAGCAGTGTATCGTTTGGCGGCAGGTATATTACGTGACGCCAATAGGGCAGAAGAAGCAACCCAGGATGTATTTGTGAGCTTATGGATGCGACGTGAACGACTAAATATTCGTGGTCCTTTGTCGGCTTATCTGAAACAATCCGTAAAGTATACTGCCTATAAAGCTCTCCGAGAGGTTAGCAAATTGACTGAACTTACGCCCGCGTTAGAGCACTTCGACGCAAATCCTAGCCCTCACGAAATAATAGCTTTTGAAGAGCTCCAAGAACGATATCACCGGAAACTAAGCATTTTACCCGAAAAACAGCGGCAAGTTTTTCTTTTGCATTGAGAGCAAAGTCTCACCTACTCCCAAATTGCGCAAAAACTTGATATTTCCCCTAAAACAGTAGAGGCCCGAATGAGTAAGGCGCTGCACTTTTTAAGCCTTCACCTTCGCTAGTACCTCTTTTTATTCTTTCTCTAGCGTTAATGCTAAATGCTTGACGGTCAGTGCTGTGAAGGTCAGAAAGACGTTTGCAATCAACCGGTTAAAAAAAACATAAAAAATTCCGTAGGGTGTGCGTGGGTTTTCAGTACTTATCATTGAATAAGCTAAACTCATTAACGCATGGTATCGCAGGAATTTTGTCGTTTGGCCCAAAGATACCTAGATGGTACCATCACTCCCGAAGAGCAGCGCGCGCTTGACGCTGAAACCGAACGCCGCGCATGCGCACAGCCACCTCCCACTAAGCAGCAAGAAACGCGTGAGCGAATCTGGGATCAGATTACGCAGCGAACGCAGCCCCTTGCTGTTAAAAGAAAACACTTTCCGAAAGTTCGCTACCGGTACGCTGCGGCCGTAGCCGGTCTGCTGCTTACCATAATTGGATTATGGAGGTTCGACAAAGTTCGTGACCTTACCCTGCTCGGGGTAGCCACCCAAAAAGTGATAACCGGAGCGGGCCAGCAGCGGTCCCTTATTCTTGAGGACGGTACCGTGGTTCGCCTCAATGCGAACAGTTCCTTAGAATTTGGGGCGCGCTTTGGGCGTCGCTCCCGCCGCGTTCACCTACAGGGAGAAGCCTACTTTGAAGTAGAGCACCAAATTGATCGGCCCTTCATCGTTTCGGCTTCGTCAGCGCAGGTGAGGGTCGTTGGTACCTCGTTCAACGTCAGTTCTCCTTCGGACAGTTCGGTTACGGTTGCCTTACTTGAGGGGTGCGTTCGAACTGGGTCTCAGCGAACTCGGATCGCCTTCCGTACGGCTAAAACCCGGCGAAGTGGCGCGAGTCTACCGCGACACGATTAGCAAGCGCGTTACCAGCGTCAGTAACTATACCTCCTGGTTCAACAAAAGGCTGGTTTTCAACCGTACGCCCTTAGCTGAAGTGGCTCATCAACTCACAGAAATATACCAAATCCAGATTAACGTGGGTAATAACGTGTCCCGGGAATTGACACTAACGGCCGATTTGCCACGAGGCCCCCTGGATCAGGTGTTGACTAACATTGCTTACACCCTGAACCTTCAGGTTGTCCATCAGACCGATACTTGGGTGTTTTCTCCGCCTGATATTTCTCAACCCTAAACATTTCACCAATTACGTTTTAGATATGCTGACTCTACTTAAAAGAGGTCTGTGTTTGCTGCTACTCAGCTTCACGGTTAGCCTCCCCCTAACCGCCCAAGCCTTTGTTTCTGCCCGGCAGCAAGTGCCATCGCAGGCAAATCAATACGTGCGCGCCAGTGCTCAGGTGTTTTCCTTTCGTTTTGACAATACCCCACTCCCTCAGGCACTCAAGCGAGTAGCCGATCAAGCGGGTCTGGGACTCTCATACAACTCAAAACTCATTTCCGAAGATCATTGGGTATCAGTCGACCTTCGGGAAGCGACCATACCGGAGGTGCTAGATCATCTGTTGGCTGGAACCGAAGTGACGGCGGATGTGTCTCCCGATCGAGTAATTCGCCTTCGACGGCGAGTATCGCAATCGGTAGACCAGGAAGTGCAAGGCCGGGTAATTGATGCAGACACCCAACAACCGCTTCCGGGAGTTAATGTCCAGATTCCTAACACAATCATCGGAACCAGTACCGATATTGATGGTCAGTTTCAGCTGACAGTTGCCGACTCGGTTGACTATCTCGTTTTTTCGTACATTGGCTACGAGACAGTAGAACAACCGCTAAACGGTGTATCTTTTTTGGAGGTAGCCCTCACGGTCAGCGTTAATACGTTAGGCGACGAGGTCGTAGTGGTAGGGTATGGTACCCAGCGCCGCAGCGATCTGACGGGTGCCATCAGTTCGGTAGACGGTCAGCTGATAGAAGAAATGCCGGTGGCCTCCTTCGACCAAGCATTACGCGGGCGTAGCGCCGGGGTGCAGGTGACACAGACTTCCCATACCCCCGGAGGGGGAGTTTCCATTCGGGTGCGGGGAGGCAACTCAATCACGGCAGGCAATGAACCGCTCTTTGTCATTGACGGCGTACCAGTCTTTGACGTGAACCAGCAGGGCGGCTCCTGGAACACTCAACAACCCCTTAATGTGCTCAGTACGATCAATCCGAATGATATTGCCTCCATTGAAATTTTGAAAGACGCGTCGGCAACGGCCATCTACGGAGCCCGAGCGGCGAACGGTGTCGTGCTGGTTACCACCAAGCGGGGCACATCAGGACAAGGAAAAATCAATGCCAGTGCTTATTACGGAGTACAGGAGGTATCCAACCCGCTGGAAATGCTTAACGCTCGTCAGTTTGCCGGATTGACCAACGAAGCATTTACCGCGGCAGACCGTGACCCGGTCTTTACTCCTGACACCTTGCAAACCAGTACCAACTGGCAGGATGCTTTGTTCCAGGTAGCTCCTATCCAAAATTACCAGGTTAGCTTTTCGGGCGGAAACCAAGGAAACTATTACCTTTCGGCTAATCTTTTTCAGCAGGACGGAGTGGTGAAAGGCTCCGACTTTTGGCGAGGCTCACTTCGTTTCAATAACGACCGACCGGTTACCTCCCGGCTAACCGTGGGTAATTCTATTACGCTGAGCCGAACGGCCAGTCAGCGGGTAGCTACCGAATCAGGCAATAGCGTTGTGCGACGTGCGTTGCGTATTTCACCAACCCTGCCAGTGTACGACGCTTTCGGAGATTATACCTGGGGGGGACAAGTGGGGAACGGAATCTCTGCAGAGTCTAATCCGCTGTTTGAGTCCCAGGCTATCACCAGCGAAAAATACCTTACCCGCATGTTGGGTAGCGTGTACGCTGAGTATCAAGTGGCTAATCCGCTGACGCTACGAATACAGTTAGGTACTGATCTGGTGTTTGCCCGCGACAACTACTACGAACCTCGTGAGCCAAGAGGCAACCGCACGGTGAGCGGCCAAGGGTTTGCTACCGTGGCTAGCAATGAGAGCCGTACGTTTCTTAACGAAAACACACTGACGTACGCCAACCAGTGGGGCGACCATGCGCTGACCGTGTTGGGAGGATTCACCGTACAGGCGTTCCGCTTTGAGGAGTTACGAAGCATTGCTGACCAGTTTGCCACCGACGAACTCACGTATTTTAATATGGCTTCGGCTATTCGTAATGCCTACTGGCCCCGACAGAACTACGACCGTTCGTCTATTCTGTCGTATCTGAGTAGAGTAAACTACAACTATCAAGGAAAATATTTGCTAACCGCTACCATACGTGCCGACGGATCGTCCAAGTTTGGCGATGGTAACAAGTGGGGGCTCTTTCCTTCGGTAGCGGCAGCGTGGCGGCTTTCCGACGAATCGTTTCTATCGTCTGCATCCTGGCTTAACGATCTCAAACTTCGGGCGAGTTGGGGGCTTACGGGTAACCAAAACATCCCTTCTTATCGCTCGCTGGGCCAGGTGAGCGAGGCTAACTACGTGTTTAACGAACTAAAAACCATTGGGCAAACGCTGGTAAATGTCGCTAACCCCAGTCTACAGTGGGAGACCACCAACCAAACAGACATCGGCATTGATGCCGCTCTCTGGAGCAGCCGACTGTCGGTTACCGCCGATTACTACTATAAGCGTACGAGTGATCTGCTTTATGACGTGAGCCTTCCCCGCACCACGGGCTTTGCTTCATCGGTGCAAAACATTGGTAGCTTGGAAAATGAGGGCCTGGAATTAGCAATAACAACGGTGAACGTGGAGAACCGTCAGGTCTACTGGGAAACTAGCTTCAATGTTGCCCGTAACCGCAGTGCCGTGCTTAACTTAGGACCGGAAACCGAACGGCTCATCGGAAGGGTGGACGGCATTTTGCGCGTAGGCGAACCCATCGGGTCGTTTTACGGCTTCCAAACCGACGGTATCTTTCAGTCAGTGCAAGAAGTAGAGGACGGTCCTCAGGCCGATGCACAGCCCGGCGACCGGCGCTACGTTGACCGCAGTGGGCCCGACGGCGTGCCGGATGGCGAGATTACCAGCGACGACCGCACCATTATTGGTAATGCTCAACCCGACTTCTTTGGGGGGCTCAGTAGCCGGTTTAAGTACCGAGGGTTTGAATTTAACTTCATGTGGCAGTGGGTGTTGGGCAACGAGCTGTATAACATGAGCCAGCGAGAGCTTCTTTCCTTGGACGGACGTAACAACAATACTACCGATGCATTGAACCGCTGGACTCCCGCTAACCCATCAACTGAACTACCACGGGCTACTTTCGATGCCCCGCCGTATCGTTTCTCTGATTTCTATCTGGAAGACGGTTCATTTCTACGTCTGAGCAACGTGACCGTTGGCTACACACTTCCAGAACAACTGCTATCGGCTACCCCCCTGCGGCAGGTGCGTGTCTATGCCACCGGACAGAACCTACTCACTTTTACCAATTATTCGGGCTACGATCCTGAGGTGAATCGCTTCGGACAAAGCACCCTGGAAATCGGAGCAGACTACTTCGGTTATCCCAATGCCCGGGTGTATACGTTCGGAGTTGACATTTCTTTTTAGTGTATCAAAATCATTCTTATACGATGAAAAATATCCTGAAATTACCGTACATCCTTCTTCTGATGGTTTCATGCAATCTGCTGGAAGAGGAGCCGGAAAACTTTTTCTCCGAAGATAACTTTTATAGAACCCAACTGGACGCCGAATCGGCCATTAACGCGGCGTACCGCCCCCTGGCCGCCAGCCCCAGTCCCGATAATGGTGTTTACAATGACTGCTTGTGGTACCTGGCAGACCTAGCCTCAGACAATACCACTACCGGTCCCACTGAGGCGGACTTAGAACGGAATCAAATCGACAATTTCACCTTTGATGCCACCAATGAGGTGTTCATGCGTACCTGGTCAGCCTCTTACGATGGGATTAATAAGGCGAATATTGTGCTGGAAAAGGTGCCACCTATCTCGTTTGAGCGGCCGGAGCGTAAAGAAATAGTTTTGGGCGAAGCTTACTTCTTACGAGCACTTTATTACTTTAATCTGGTACGGCTTTTCGGTGACGTACCTTTGTTAACCGAACCCTTCACCGCACTGGATCAAGAACAACAACCCTCCCGAAGTGCGACCGAACAAGTCTATGAGCAGATTGTTGCCGACCTGCGGTTAGCCGAAGAACAGCTTTCACCCCAGTGGTCAGGGGATGACATAGGCCGGGCTACGAAGGGATCCGCTACTACCCTGCTGGCGAAGGTCTTCTTAACGCAAGGAAATTGGAGCGACGCGGCTACAAAAGCCCAGGAGGTGATGAGCAGTGGTCAGTACGCCCTTTTTGACACATACGAAGAAGTGTTTCTGTTCGAGCCAGTCACTGGAACCCGCTCATAACGAAAACGGAATAGAATCTATCTTTGAGGTTCAGATGCGTTCCAACCAGGAATTACGCAACAGGTTAGTCAGCTCGTTGGCCCCACAAGGGTCATTTATCATCAACAGCGGACGTAGTCCCGGCGACGGCATATACGTACCAACCGAGTCGTTCTACGCGGCGTATGCCAACGAAGATGCGCGCAAGGCATGGAACTTTATCAACCGATACAAAGGTCCGAACGGCGATACCGTAGAGGTGCAACCTCACTACCATAAGTATCGTGATCCGGGTATGGGATCAGCTAGCTCAAGTAATAATTATTATGTGCTACGCTACGCTGATGTGTTGCTGATGTTTGCTGAAGCAACCAATGAAGTAAGTGGGCCAACTATCGCCGCGTACGATGCCATCAATCAAGTACGGAATCGAGCGGGACTCTCAACGTTAGCACCTGGTTTATCATCAGATGCGTTTCGTGATGCAGTGTTGCAAGAGCGCGCGTTGGAATTTCCCTGGGAAGGGCACCGCTGGTTTGACCTGGTGCGTACCAACCGGTTAGCGTCTGCGATGCAGGAGCAGGGAAAGAATGTTCAATCCTATCACCAGCTTTATCCGATTCCACAAAGAGAACGCGATTTGAATCCGTCTCTGACGCAGAATTCCGGATACTAGTGCCCCCGGCGCTAGCAAGTAATCATTAGAAATCGACAGTAAGCCTTCAAAAGGATACCGCATCATCTATTCACTCCAGCACCTCGCGTAGCACCGCCAGCGACTTAACCTCTCCGAAGTTAGCCAGGTGCAACTGGTAAAACTGGATAAGGTCGTTGAGCAACTGCTGCCGAACCGCGCGGGGCACCAGCGTGGGTTCGGTGTAACGATACTCTAGCAACTGCGTGAGCAACTGCTCCTGGTCCTGGATGTGCGTCGGTTGACCAATAAACTCGTACACCTGTATAAAAAAATCGCGCGCCGACTGCGGGATAAAACCCAGATAGCGGCTCAGCTTCAGCAGAAACTGTAAGTGAAAGTTCTCGTAGTGCTCGTCCATATGATCAAAAACCCGCAGCGACTGCGAGATAAAGGCAAAAAGATCCGGATTTCCTTCTTCTTCCTTTAGGCTTTTGTTGAGCACTTCGGTCACGAACAGGGCAATGCTCGACTTAAGCACATTATAGGGAATTGTTTGGTAGGGATCAGAACACTGCAACTCAGAAATTCTGGTAAGCCCAGCCGTTTTTTTATGGTAGACAACCAAGTCCAACGGAGTAAGTGGCTGAAAGAACGATATTTTGCTCTTGGATTTGCGGCTACCGCCCCGCACGCTATTCACGATGTACGACTGTAGACCGAAGTCCTCGGTATAGATGCGCGTAACGATCGAGGTTTCTCGGTACTTCACAAAGTTCAGGACAATTCCCCGCGTTTTAAACAGCATAGCTACATTCTTTAGCCCAGAAACAACCAACGGGACCCGTCCCGTTCACGGAATAACCGCGAGCTTGCCCACGTAGGTTTCTTCTCCGTCGGCCGTAGCGCTAAAGAGCAAGTACACCCCGGTGCTTACGGGTTGACCGGCCCGGTTAAGCGTATCCCAGGTGGCAGTGCCGCCCTGCGCCCGCAACTCACGCACCAATGCTCCCGAAACGGTAGTGATCTTCACAATAGCATCTTTCGCCAGCCCGCGAATGCCGACCGTTCCGCCAAAGCCACTCGGAATAGGATTGGGAAATACCTGCACCGATTGATGGACGGCACTTCCTTCGGTAGCGCCCCCCCGGTACGAAACCAGTCCTCGGTCGGTGGAGATAAACACTTCTCCGTCGAGTGGGTTGATGGCAATGTCCAGAATGAAGTCAGAAATCAGGGGACTATTTTCCGTGGTAAAGCGGTGGACCAGTTCTTCGCCGGTTTCGGAGAACAGCCAAAGGCCGTTCCGGGTGCCCACCCACTTTCGGTTACCTCCGTCTACCGCCAGACAGCTCACGTACTCGTCGCGGAGTAGGAATTGCCGTTCGAACACCGGCCGCACCACCACCACGTCGGAGAATACCCGACCCGGATTTGGAAAGTAGGCAACCCCCTGATCTCCACTGATCCATACCAATCCGTTGCGATCAACCACCAAATCAGTAATCAGGCGCCCTGGCAGATCGGCTGCGCTGACGGAACCCACTATTGACTGCACTTCGTTCGTTGATGTACTGAAAGCCAATACGTTAGTGCCTGGCTGGCGGGGGTCTTCGGAGTTGCCCGTTATCATCCACAACGATTCACTAAAATCAGCAGACAATCGCCGCGGATAGATCGCCCGCAGCGAGGGATTGGCCACGGCCTGCCAGACCAATTCGCTCGGAGAAAAAGAAAGGATCGACACGGTATCTCCGAATTGCCCTACCCAAAACTTCCCATCTTGGCAGGCTAGGGTGGTAAGCTTCTCCGTACCCACCTGACTGGTCGGCGGTGGTACCGCTAAAAATTCCTGCTCACCGTCCCACCGTAGTAGTCCTTGTCCGAAAGATGCCAGAAAGTAAGCGCGGGAGGTCGGATCAAAGGCCGCATCCCAGATCTGTGCTCCCGACGCGGGGGAGTTGTAGATCGTCCACTGCCCCTGGTTAAATTCTGAAAACCGGCCGTCCGGGGAAGCACCGAGCGCCAACAACCGATCGTGAACCCAACGAACGACCGGTAGGTCGTCAGAAGCTGGGCCGCTGGGAGAAAACGAGACAAAAGCACCATTAGAAAGACGTAGCAAACCCTGGTTCCGGTCAGCAATCCAAAGTCCTTGCTCGTCTGCTTCAGCATCCTGGGGCGCCAGGCCCGGCTCACTGCTGACGATGGCTGAGCCGTTGAGGATTACTATCTGCCCATCCGTAACGGCAACCAGCGACGTAGCGGTGGCCCGGAGGGCTCGAAACGGAAGGGTGGTGGTTAGTTCGGTAGTCTGCCACTGTTCCGCCTGCCGCCGGAATAAGCCCAATCCGTCGTAGGCAGCGTAGAGCGCACCATTTAAATAGGCCACGTGTTGAACGTCGCTTTGCGCTCCCGAAGGCGAGGGGATGCGAAGCCACGTACGGAAGTCTTGCTGGTTGGTGGTGTTCGTCAGCGCATTGGCAATGACGCCTTCGTCGGTGGCTAAGAAAATACTGTCGGCTGAAGTTGTAGCGCGGTAGATTGCTAGCGGGTCGCCGGTTAAACTCAGACGCGTATAAGAAGCAGTAATCTGAAGAACGTCGTCAGTCAGCGTGAGCACCCGCACCCCCTGGCTGGTGCTGACGAAGGCGGTGCTCCCTCGCCAGTGAATGTCATAAATCAATTCGGCTTCCTGCTCGCTGGCCCGCTCAAGCAAATCGAAGGTAATGATCTGACCGTCCAACAGTAGGTTGATTTGACCGCTTCGGTAGGCAAGCAGCAAAGCGCCCGAAGCCGGTTCGTAGGCCAAGGCAACTACGCCAACGTCACTAAAGCCGTCGTTTTTAGAAAGGACCCGGATGCTTCCGTCGGTACGGGACACGGTGAACAGACCATTGGTTGCCGCAGCGTATACCCGATCCGGTGTGACGGCCAGGTGGTTTACCGGTTGGTAAGAGAAATGGGTGCGCCAGACGCCGATAGGAACCAAAGTCTGGGCGAACGTAGCCAATGGCCAGCCTCCAAGAATAACTCCTACGAAAGCACCTAGTATCATACGACATCTCTTGGTACTGTTCATACGCTATTGCTCAGAAGGAGACGGACCGCTATCCCGCTGGTCCCGGAAGAAATAGTGCCGACTGCGCGCTTCGTAGCGGGTGTGGTCGCCGATCTGGAGCTGATCTTGGGCCGTAGAAAGCCGAAAGGAATAAGAGGCTGGCGCCCCCGATACTGCACAGATCGCGTGCACTTTGGTGACGTACTCGGCCACGGCCATCAGGTTGGGCATCGGACCAAAGGGCTGCCCCTCGTAGTCCATGTCTAACCCGGCCACAACAACCCGCTTGCCGCTATTGGCCAGGTGGTTACACACCGATACAATGGCCTGATCGAAGAACTGAGCCTCGTCGATCCCCACCACCCGACAATCGGCGGTGCGTTCAAGAATATCGCTTGCTTGGGCCACACTCGTTCAACGGAATCCGATTCCGGTTATGAGAAACCACGTCGTGGGCGTGATACCGATCATCTACTACCGGTTTAAAAATACGCACTGACTGTTTGGCAATGATGGCTCGGTTGAGCCGACGGATCAACTCCTCAGTCTTGCCTGAGAACATGCAGCCGCAGATCACTTCGATCCATCCGGCCAGGGGTTCGCCCGGCGGCAGTCCGCCAATTTGTGGTTCGGTAAACATGGGGGGAAATGTAGATTATGAAGCGCAAAATAAGAAACTAAAGCGTTTTATGTGATATATTTGTCAGGTACGGCCTTTCTTAGAAAGCCTGAGTTTTGTCACAAAGTACCTGAATCATGAAGCCCTCTTTAGACTATACCGCCCTGGAGCAATACAGTCGAACGTTCAGCGAACGGGTAGTGCGTGAAGTGTACACCCACCAGCAACGGGTAAACGGACCGGATATTCTGTCCATTAGTCCAGTGAAACAGGTGAACCTTTTTGTGATCAAGGCACTGTTCGAGCAGTGGCAGCAAGAGATTTACCGACTAAAAAGTCCGTACTTTGATTATGACCACGAAGAGGTACAAGTGGCACTGGAGGAGTTTATGAATATACTTTCGCAGCACATCTCGGTGGCAGAACCGGAGTTGCTGTCCTTGCTCACTACCGCAACCCAGGATGCGCTACTGCTAGCGCTTTCGCCGGTGGACTACTTTCAGAGCGTGCTAGACCGTTTGAACCAGGAACAACTCTACACCGAAGACGTGAAGGGGTGGGCTAAGTACGTGAAGATGAATCGTGCTCCGCTAGATACCCTCTCGGACCGGGTGGCAGAGAGCAACGGAGCGGGCGTATCGGTCTCCGAAGCGGCTCAGCTATTGCAGATGAATGCCGCCGAACTGCCCGCCGAACTATCCTCCGATTACCAACAGGCATTCTCACAGGTGGTTCCGCTTACTGATCGGGATCTGCTTGAAACCAGTCAATTTCCGGCTTCATCGCCGGAGCCCCCGTTGGAGGTAGCCGAATCTGCTCCCCGGGAAGAAGAACCGGTCACTGAAGCCCCCGCTGCGCCTCGTACGCTCAACGATGAACATACTTCGGCACAGCGTGCTACTATAGCTGATATCCACCAACAGCAAAAGATAGCCAACATCAAGTCATACATTGGGGTGAACCAGCGCTTTATGTTTATTCGTGAATTGTTTGGTAATAACGCTGAGGCGTATAATCAGGCACTTGACGAACTGGAGCAGCAAAACACCTATATAGAGGCGTTTAACTACCTGCGTAATCAGCACGCCCAACCGAACCGTTGGAAAATGGATTCTGAAGAGGTGGTAGAGTTTCTAGAAATTATCGCGAAGCGCTTTTAAAGAGCTAAATTCTAATTATCGCGTGAGCAACTGCATTCGGTGCGCATCCAATTTGAGTAGGATAAATAGCAGAATAGTAAACGCCCACAGCGAGGAGCCACCGTAGCTAAAGAAGGGCAATGGGATGCCAATCACCGGAAACAGGCCGATGGTCATGCCGATATTGACCGCAAAGTGAAAGAACAAGATTGCCGCCACTGAGTAGCCGTAGACGCGGGCGAAGGTGGACTTCTGTCGCTCGGCGATGGTAGTCACCCGAATGAGCAGAGCCACGAACAGACCGATGAGCAACACGCTGCCCAGCCAGCCATGTTCTTCGCCAATGGTGCAGAAGATAAAGTCGGTGCTCTGCTCAGGTACAAAGTCAAACTTGGTTTGGGTGCCTTCCAGAAAACCCTTCCCCCAAAAGCCTCCCGAGCCAATAGCAATTTTAGATTGGGTCACGTTCCAGCCGTAGCCTAACGGGTCGGCATCGGGGTTGATGAGCGCCTTCACCCGGTTCTGCTGGTGCGGCTTGAGCACGTGTGTCATAAACAGGTCAACGCTTACCACCACCGCAATCACCGAGAGCGTAGACGCTGCTATCACGACAATGCGTCGGGTTTTCTTGGCATTGATCCCAATAAGCAGAAACGCAGTGACCACGGCGGCAATGATCAAATAAACCTGATCAATGTATAACGTAAGCACAAATAAAACTCCTACAGCGATACCGATGCCTAGTAGTAGCGGAGAAAACCCTTCGCGATAAAAGACAATTACCAGCGCGCTGTAGACCATCGCCGTGCCGGTATCCCCCTGCAAAATGATAAGAACGGCCGGGAGAAAAGTGATCGCAAACAAGATCAACTGAGGGCGGATCGAACTAAAGATTTTTGGGTTTAGGCTGATGTACTTAGCCACCGCCAGCGCCGTAGCAAATTTAGCGAATTCTGAGGGTTGTATTCGGAAACTACCGATGGCGAACCAAGATTTGGAACCCGCAATCTCTCGGCCAAACAACAAAACTCCTACCAAGACTAAGATAACTGCCGCGTAAATAAGTAGCGCAAACGAGTCGTAGAACCGAAAGTCCAGCAGCATGATCACCGCGATGATCACCACTGAAGTGCCAATCCAAATAAGCTGACGGCCTGAATTTAGGGCAAGCGAGAAAATACTTTGATCAATTTGCTGCGGATCATAGACGACAGCGAAAATATTAAGCCACCCCAGGCCCACCAGGATAAAGTAAAGGATCACTGCGCTCCAGTCCACTCGGCCTCCTAACTGTTGATCTGCTCTCATTTTGGTTCTGGGTTCGGGATTCAGGTTCTACGTTTGGGGGTTATTGTGAAATTGGTATTTGGCGCTTAGCTTCTGTTAGCTTTAATATATGAAATCACCTTTCAGAATATACTCTTCAATAGCGGGACGGTCGGTACAGTTTTTCAGGTACTTTTCGATCATCAGTCCGGAAATTCCCGCCGCGGCTCGGGCGCCCTGCCCGGCATTTTCAACGTAGACCGCCAGGGCAATTTTCGGGTCATCTTTCGGCGCGAACGCAATGAACACCGAATGGTCTTCCTCGCCCCGGTCTTCATTGTCTACGGTACCGGTCTTGCCACAAACTTCAATATCCGCCAGCTTGGCCCGATGCGAACCGGTACCGCGGTCCACCACCGCAGCCATTGCCTCTACCGCCACGTCGAAGTATTTTGGCTCAACCATGGTAAAATGCTTTTCTTGATACTCTTCCAGGGGCTGACCATCTTCTCCCACCGATTTGATGAGGTGCGGCGTGATGTAGTGTCCCCTGTTGGCAAAGATCGCCGCCAGGTTAGCCATTTGTAGCGGCACAATCTGTAGTTCGCCCCGGCCGATGGCGTTCGAATAAATCGTAGAGAATTTCCAGTGGTTTTCGCCGTAGATTCGATCGTAGAGCGACGGTCCGGGAATGTAGCCGCCCTTCTCGTGGGGCAAATCCACTCCCAACGGCTGGCCCAGTCCGAAGCTCATCACGTAGTCACGCCACTGAGTGAGGCCAATTTTAGTGTCTTTAAACGTATTGTCTGACTTGCCCTGGTTCAGGATGCGCTTGTATACGTTCCAGAAGTAGGGATTGCACGACACCTCAATCGCCTTTTGCAAGTCAGCGTGCGAGTGGGGGCCGTGGCACGAAATGATACTACGATCGCACCTGAACACCGTGTTTTCAGAAACTACTCCTTCTTGCAATCCAATCAAGGCTTGCACAATCTTGAAAATAGAACCCGGTGGGAAAGCGCCCATCAGCGGTCGGTTGAACAGGGGTTTGGTGGTATCGGAAGCGAGCTTTCCGTAGGTTTTGCTAAAGGTGCTGCCCGACAGTTTGTTAGGATCATAGGAGGGAGCAGACAGAAAGGTGAGAATCTCACCGGTCTTGGGCTCGATGGCCACAATACTGCCGCGTTTGCCCTGCATCAGGGTTTCGGCGTAGCCTTGCAGATCGATGTCAATGGTAGATTGTATATTGTCGCCCGCGATGGACAGCGTATCGAAAGCACCATCTTTGAACGAGCCCTTTTCCACGCCTCGCACGTTCACCATTTTGTAGCGAACCCCTCGTTTGCCCCGTAGTTTTGATTCGTACTTAGATTCTAATCCGCTAATGCCGATGTAGTCGCCCTGCCGGTAGTACCCGGCTGAATCGCGCTCCAGTTGGTAACGACTGATCTCGCCAATGTAGCCCAGCGCGTTGGCCATACTACGAAAGGTGTAGGCGCGGTTGGTACGCGCCTGAATACGAAAGCCCGGAAAGTTAACCAGGTAGTCCTGTACCGAGGCGAAGGTGGCATTGGAAACCTGTTTTATGAAAATGGAGGGCTTGACATAGGAGTAGCTTTTTGCTTTCTCAAGCTTCTCAATAAAATCCTGTTTAGAGATGTTGAAAAGCTGACAAAATGCCAGCGTATCCGTTATCTCTACATCTTTGGGGATGACCTCAAGATCGTATACCGGTGCGTTGTAAACCACTAACTTTCCGTTGCGATCATAAATAAGTCCGCGAAAGGGATACCGCACCACGCGCTCAATGATATTGTTGTCCGCCTTGAGTTCGTACTCTTTGTCCAGCACCTGAATAGCAAAAAGTTTCGCCAGGAAGATGACGGCTACCAGGATAAACGTGAGACGGATAACGTATTTTCGGTTCGTATTCATAATACTGTTCTGCGGGACGAGGAAGACAGAATGTATTGGATGATAACAATCATCAACAGGGTAAAGATAGCACTCGCTAAAATCTTTGCAAGTGAAAGACCTAAAAGCTGAAGATCAGCCGCTTCTATAAGAAAGATAAGTGCATGGTGAATCAGTAGCATCGGAAACGCGTAGGTAGCAAACCAGCGCAGTCCTAGTGCTTGCGGGGTAGGCACCGCGCTGATGTCGTAGCCCCCGCGGGGGGTAAGGAACTGAAGCCACCAGGGGCGGATGAACATAATGAACACGCTGGCTGCCGCGTGGATACCCAGGGTGTTGTAGAATGCGTCTACCAGCAAACCAGACACGAAACCCAGTAGCATGGCCGTTACCACGCCAATCTCAATAGGAAGCAGCAGAATAAAAGCAACGTAAACGTAGCAAAAAGCGGTATCATACAGTACCAGGTTACGAACCACCACAAGCTGAAGAATGGTGAACACAAAAAAGTTGAGTACCTGGGGCAAGAACTGACGACTATTCATTGGCAAAGCGGTGTTTCTGTACCAAAGAATCTTTCTCCTGCTTCAACGTATTATTCACTACGTACACGTAACCCAATTGGTAGAAATTGGTCGCCAGGTTGATGTCGATATTATAAAATGCAGCGTCCTCTTCAGGACGTACTTCGGCCACCGTACCAATGGGAATACCCGGAGGGTAGATGCCGCTGTAACCGGAAGTAACGATGGTATCGCCCTGAATGATATTAATGTGAATAGGAATATTGGTCAGACTTGCCCTTCGCGAGTCTCGGCCGTTCCACTGCAGGGAACCTAATGTGTTAGACCGCTTCACCAAGGCCGATATAAACATATCAGTGTGCAGCACCGAGGTGATCAGCGCGTAGTGCTCCGATACATCCTGAACCTTTCCAACCACCCCGGTGGGGCTGATGACCCCCATATCAGGGCGAAGGCCATCGGCGCGACCCTTGCTGATGGTAACGTAGTTCTTGGCTCGATTTACCGTATTATCGACCACTTTAGCGGGTAAGAAAGTATATTGTTGGTAACGTAAACTATCCTGTTGACTCGTTTTAGTAGGTAAGAGTACTACCGAATCTTTGGCTAGAGCCTGTCGGGCCACCGAGTCTTCTGACAAGAACGCAGGAATGATCGGCCGTTGCGCACTCTTGCTGGCGATGGAGTGTCGTAAACGCGCGTTTTCATCGGCCAGTTGGTCATTTACCGCTTGCAGTCCGAAATAGCTCGATAAGGTATTGGAAGTTTCCAGCACGCTGGCCACCATGTGGTTGGAAGTATTGATAAGGGCAGCGCGATGATACGTGTTGGTGGTGACAATAAAGCTCGTACTGATTCCTTCCAGCAACACGAATAAAACGAACGCTCGGTATTTAAGAAAAAGTGATAGTAAGTTATGCATTTACTACGTCATCAATACCGACTTAAACTGGTTAAATTTCTTGAGGGCCACCCCGGTGCCACGCACCACCGCGCGTAACGGATCGTCGGCCACGTGCACCGGAAGCTTCGTTTTAAGGGCCAAACGCTTGTCTAGTCCGCGCAGCAGGGCACCCCCGCCGGTCAGGTGAATGCCATTGTCGTAAATATCGGCCGACAGTTCGGGGGGGGAAATTTCCAGCGCTTTGAGCACCGCCTCTTCAATTTTAGAAATGGATTTGTCCAGCGCAAAGGCAATCTCTGAGTACGACACCTTGATCACCTTCGGAATACCCGTCATCAGGTCACGTCCGCGGATTTCGTAGTCGTCCGGTTCTTCATCTAGTTCGGTAAGGGCCGAGCCTACTTCCAGTTTCACCTTTTCGGCTGAGCGTTCGCCAATCAGGAGGTTGTGCTGACGGCGCATGTAGTCCAGAATATCTTTGTTAAAGGTGTCGCCCGCCGTGCGAATCGATTGATCGCACACAATGCCCGACAAAGCGATCACCGCAATTTCGGTGGTGCCTCCCCCGATATCTACCACCATCGAGCCCACCGGTTGGTCAATATCGATGCCGATGCCAATGGCGGCGGCGATGGGTTCATGGATCATATAAACCTCTTTAGCCCCGGCGTGTTCGGCCGAATCGCGGACTGCCCGTTTTTCTACTTCGGTGATACCCGACGGAATGCAGATAATCATGCGGTGCGAGGAGGGAAGATAGCGATTGCCCGTGTCGATCATTTTAATCATGCCCCGAATCATGTGCTCGGCAGCGTGGAAGTCGGCGATCACGCCATCCTTGAGAGGACGGATCGTCTTTATATTTTCGTGGGTCTTCTCATGCATCTGCATGGCTTGTCGCCCGATAGCCAGTACCTTGTTGGTGGTTCGATCGATGGCAATGATCGATGGCTCGTCAACGACAATCTTCTCCTTGTTAATAATGAGGGTGTTGGCCGTCCCTAAATCGATGGCTATATCACTGGAGAAAAAATCAAACAATCCCATGCGCGGTTTACTATTGTGGTTTGAGGTATACTACTGTTCTTTAGAATGATACAAATTTGCTCTAAGAATCAAGTATTTAAAACATTATTTGATAGGTTCACGGGATACGTAAGAAATCTTCTAAAACTTCGTCAAACCTATAGTACCAAATGAAGCTATGGTGACGAGTGCGAAAGGTCGCTCAAAATTAGAACGAAATTCTCACTATTAATAACGACAGTGCGCAATTTCTTCGGCCGGGTACCAAACCGTGGCGGATGAATGAATCGCTTTCTGCGAAACGCCGACTTTACTTACGCTGGGTGGCCAGGCATTAGTGGGGACTCAACCAGTTAATCCTTAGTATCTACCAAGACATACGATGCCTTTCAGAAAAAGCAGCTCACAAAGTATCGTTGGCTACTTCTTGTTCATGCGCTTTTTCTAGGGTGCTCATCACGTTAAGACTATCCACTACATCCTTATAGATTTCATCCATCAGTTCCATGTGGTCGAGGTAATAGGTGTAACTCTTCAGATATACCGAATCGGTGAAGCCATGTTCATTCATGAGGTGCTTCTCATAGTTGCGGAACAAAATTTCAGTAGAGTCAGACTGGCGCACTTCTGTATAGTTCATTTTAGCTTCGGTCAGGTGCAGATCGATCAAGAACGATACCATCTGTTGTCTGCTCAGCAGTTGCGAGGGCGGCTCAGTAAGGGTGGGGTCTTGGCTACAGCGGGCGAAGGTGACAATGAAGAGAAGCATGATCAACATCAGCTTAGGAGGTAGCCGATAGTCGATAGTCCACAGTCGACAGCCAGCAGCCAGCAGCCAACCGTGGACTGTGGACTGTTGACCGTTGACCGTGGACTCATTGCCGCTGATTGCTCGTTGGTTCGTTGTTCTCCGGCTTCTCATGGTAACTACAGAATGTTCAACGTCTGCTCCTTGATCTTTTCCAGGTCTTCTTTCATGTTCACCACATGACGCTGAAGATTGGCGTCGTTGGCCTTTGATCCGATGGTGTTGATCTCGCGACCGATCTCTTGACCAATAAAACCTAACTTCTTGCCTTGTGAGGTCGGTTGGTGCAGCACGTCCAAGAAATAATCCAGATGGTTGGTTAGCCGAATCACTTCTTCGTTAACGTCTAACTTCTCTAAATAGTAGATCATTTCTTGCTCCAAACGATTCTGATCGATCAGCTCGGTGACGGTTTGCTCGTTTAAGTGTTCTTGTAAACGTTGGCGCACGTGTTGATCGCGCTTCGGAATCAGCTGCTGAATTTCTACCAAAGCCAATTTGATGCGATCAATACTACCTTCCATATCTTTCTGTAACGCTGTTCCTTCTTGCTGCCGGAATCCGTCGCAGCGATCCAAAGCCTGGTGAATCGTGGTTTGCACCGCCGTCCACGCTTGCTCATCAATCTCGGGTTGGGCGCTGGCCTGAATTACGTCGGGCGACTGCGCCGCGATGCGAAATAGATCGGCTGGGGTTTCTTCTAATTCGTCGGCTACGCTTCGGTAAGCTTGGTAATAGGCTTTGAGCAGCGCCGCGTTGATGGTTGGTGCCTCGGCGAGTTCATCCTTGGCGGTGTAATCGACCGTGAGCAAAACCTTTCCCCGCTGCAGCACATCTGATGTCAGGTTGCGTACGGCTATTTCGTGTCTGCTCAGGGGGCGAGGAAGCTTAACGATGGCATCGAAATACTTACTATTCAAAGTTTTTACTTCTACCTGAACGCTAAACGACTCATGGTCGGTAGTCGCCTTGCCGTAACCCGTCATTGATTTAATCATACCAAAAAGTTTATAGAGAAAGGTAAGTGGGGCAACCTACTAATTGCAGTCGCATATTCCTAGCTGAAAGCTTCGTAAGCCTGCTGCGCCAAGGCCTTCAACGTATCCAAATCATCGTTACGGATAATAAGATCGAAGCGGTTAGCGAAGGATAGTTCATAAGCTGCCTTCTCTAATCGTTGCGCAATGCTATCCGAAGGGTCAGTCGCGCGCGCCAGCAGGCGAGCCTTCAAAGCATCCAGCGAAGGGGCTTGCACAAATACCGCGAGCGCTTGAGAACCGAAGTACTGCTTAAGCGCCAGACCGCCCTTCACATCGATATCGAAGATCACGCTCTTGCCATTGCTCCAAATTCGATCTACCTCAGATTTTAAAGTCCCGTAGTAGCGATCAGGGTACACTTCTTCCCATTCTACGAAAGCGTTTTCGTGAATAAGATTTTTAAATGCGGATGGAGAGAGAAAGTAGTAATCATGAGCGTCAACCTCGCCGGGGCGCGGGGGGCGGGTAGTGGCTGAAACGGAGAAAGAAAGATCGGAGTTAGTGGATAAAAGGTGGCGAACCAGGGTGGTTTTACCAGAACCGGAGGGAGCAGAAAAAATAATTGCTTTGCCCTGAGGGTGCTGCACTTACGAAGCAATTTGGGGACGAACGTGCTGACGGATGGTGGAAAGAAGCTCTTCGGGAGCTACGAAGCGCCCAAGCTTATCACATACTGCTTCTCGAAACGCGCGCTCGTTTTGGTAACAGTCAATGACATCAGGCCAATTGACAATGTGCTGATGAAAAAATTCAGTGTCCTGAGAGGAGGCTTGGCTGTCGAGCACCAGAGGCAATAGCTCCAGACACTTCTTGTATTGGTCACTTTCTTTGGATAACATAGGAGATCAGCAATTATAAAAAGTGTTGTATATCTATCGTTGAGCCTGATAGCCCATGGATTCAGCGTAAGTTTTTAATTTATCTTTCAAAAGGTTTCGAGCGCGGTGTAATCGGGAGCGCACGGTACCAATCGGTATATCTAAAATTTTGGCCATCTCTTCGTACGTGAAGCCTTCCAAATCACACAAAATAATAACCGTTCTAAAGTCTACCGCTAATGCATTGAGGGCGTTGGAAATTTCGTCGCCAATCATATCCTGCACCGCTTCTACCCGCAGATCGGTGGTGATACTAGCATCTACATCATCAGAATTATAGTACGTTTCAACTTCCTGATAGTCAACTTTAGCAGGTTCTTTGCTCTTTTTTCTAAAGTCATTTATGAAGCTGTTCTTCAAAATGCGGAACAGCCACGCTTTAGCATTAGTTCCTCTTTGAAACGAATCAATAAAACGAAATGCTTTCAGATAGGTCTCCTGCACCAAATCCTTGGCATCGTCTTCGTCGAAGGTGAGGCGATAAGCAAAATTATACATGGAATCGATCTGGGGTAGAAACTCGTTATCAAAAATGTCTACCTTCTCCTTTTCTGTATACTGATTGCGCTTCACTTCGGTGACTTCTTCCTGATTATCAGGCGCGGGCACTTGTTGGTCGCTGTTCTTTATATCCTGCTTCTCAGCCATGAGTGCGTTTTTTATGGTGTCGGAATTTGCCCTGAACCGGCAATTTCACTACAATATTAACTGCGTATTGGTAAGAAAGTTATTCTATTTCTTAATAACTTTGCCGGTATGTTACAACGTGTTCAATCCATTTTTCTGCTCGGAGTTGCCATTTGCATGGGCCTGTTGCTGGTTACTGATATTTGGGAAGAAACCCTACCCGACCAAAACCAGCGCATCGAGCTTGATGCCTACGCCTTGCAAACCACTTCGCTGAGTGATTCTGGCGGAAACAGCTTCACGGTAGTGCAAAACACCTGGTTCATTGCGGCCTTTGCCACGCTGTCGGTTATCGTGGCCTTCTACGAAATTTTTCGCTATAAGAACCGACTTACCCAGCTCAAGCTGGGCTTCCTTAACGTGCTACTGATGATGGTCGTACTCGGCAGCACGGTCTACTTTATCTTTGAAGGCGAAACCCTGTCGGCCAACGCCACCCAGGGTGATTTTGAAACGGGGATCTACCTGCCGGGTCTGGCGCTGATTTTCAATCTGCTGGCCAACCGCTTCATCCGCCGCGATGAGCAACTGGTGCGCTCGGTCGACCGATTGCGCTAGCATTTAGCCAATAGCGACTAGATCGTCGTGAATGATCGTCACACTTCAGCACATGCGTCCTGCCAAACTGTCAGTCATTGATCGAGTGGAACGGCCTTTGTCGTCCCTGTCTGAAACAAATTTTCTCATCAAGTTAATCTAACCACCATGGTAGAAGAAAAAGGCACGATATCCATTAATACGGAAAACATTTTCCCGATCATCAAGAAGTTTCTCTACTCCGACCACGAAATTTTCTTGCGCGAACTAGTCTCTAACTCCGTCGATGCCACGCAGAAGCTCAAGCGCCTGAGCAGCATGGGCGAGTATACCGGCGAACTCGGTGAGGCTAAAGTCACCGTAAGCGTGAACGAAAAACTCAAAACCATCACCGTGAGTGATCATGGCATCGGCATGACTGATGACGAAGTGAAGAAGTATATCAACCAGATCGCTTTTTCGGGAGCTACTGAATTTCTGGAAAAGTACAAAGACGCCGGTGAGGACAAGCAAATTATCGGTCACTTCGGGTTAGGATTTTATTCGGCGTTTATGGTAGCCGATCGGGTAGATATCGTCACCAAGTCGTATCAGGAAGGCGCCGAACCGGTGAAGTGGACCTGTGACGGCAGTACCGAGTTTGAACTGGCCCCCGCCGTAAAGAAGGAAGTTGGTACTGATGTGGTACTGCACGTCAACGAAGATTCTAAGGAATTCTTGGAAAAGGGCCGATTGCAGGGCATTTTGGACAAGTACTGTAAGTTTCTGCCCGTAGAAATTGAGTTCGACGGCAAGGTGGTAAACAACCCGAACCCCATCTGGACCAAGTCGCCCAGCGATCTGACCGACGAAGACTATTTGGCTTTTTATAAGGAACTTTATCCGTTCGCCGAAGACCCTTTGTTCTGGATTCACCTCAACGTAGATTATCCCTTCAACCTCACCGGGGTGTTGTACTTCCCCAAGATCAAGCAGGAGCTGGAACCGACACGCAACAAAATTCAGCTCTACTCTCGGCAGGTGTTCATCACCGACGAGGTGAAGGACGTGGTGCCTGAGTTTCTGATGCTACTGCACGGCATCGTCGACTCGCCCGACATTCCGCTTAATGTATCGCGTAGCTACTTGCAATCGGACAGCAACGTGAAAAAGATCAATGCGCACATCACCAAGAAGGTGGCTGATAAGCTGAGTGAGTTGTTCAAGAAAGACCGCACAGCTTATGAAGAGAAGTTTGACAGCATCGGGCTGTTCGTGAAGTATGGCATGATTACCGAAGACAAGTTCTACGACAAGGCCACCAAGTTCGTGCTGCTTAAAAATGTAGACGGCAAGTATTTCACTTTAGATGAATATAAGGAGCAGATGGCTGCTCAGCAGACTGATAAGGATGGCAATGTGGTCTACCTGTACACTACCGACCCCGGCAAGCAGGACACTTTTATCCGCTCGGCTAAAAAGAAGTCCTACGACGTACTGGTGCTTGATGGTCCGCTCAACAGCCACTTCATTAATATGCTGGAGCAGAAACTAGAGAAAACCAACCTGAAGCGCGTGGACGCCGACACGGTGGATAAACTGATCAATAAGGACGAGAAGCTGGACAGCGTGCTCTCGGAGAAGGAGACCGAAACAGTGAAGGGCGTGTTCGAGAAAGCGATTGATAACGCGTCGATGACGGTAACCGTGGAGTCGCTTTCGCCCGACGAGATGCCGGTTACCATCACACTGCCCGAGTTCATGCGCCGTATGAAAGACATGGCTGCTTCGGGCGGCGGCTTTGCTATGATGGGGCAGATGCCCGACGCGTACAGTGTGGCGGTAAATGCCAATCACTCGCTCACCAGCAAAATCCTGAAGGCCGCGGGCGAAGACCAGCAGGTTCAACTGGCCAAGCAGGCCGTGGATCTGGCCAAGCTGTCGCAGAACCTACTCACCGGGGCCGACCTGACCCATTTCATCGAACGCAGCGTGGAAATGGTGGCGGAGTAATTCGCGAACGATAAGCAATCCGGGGGCGCAGGGATTATAAATCGAGCGAGCATTCCACGCTGTACCAGAAATCCAGGCATTGAGTTAGAAGGAGTGAGGCAGTCTTACTAAGGGCTGCCTTTTTTGATCCATCATTTAGAAGACGTTCGCTATACTGAGCAGTTCTATCAAAGGTTACCAGTCAGAAACCTGCACCAGCAAGAGGAGTGGCCACAAAAAAGTAACTCGTTGCAATGATTCCTGTTCGAATGATATCTTTCTTTGACAAGAAAACGTTAGCTTTAGCAGAGCAAATGATAAAATCATGAGTGAGCTATTAGTCAAATACCGTACCCTGTCGCCAGAGACCCAACAGCAGGTAGACAACTTTGTAGACTTTATGCTAGCCAAAGACCAACCCAAGAAGTCTTTTGATATGAAAGCCTGGAAGGGAAAAATTAAAACGGTAAGTGTGTGGTCGGAAGAAGATGTAGCGGTCTTCGAGGAAAACCGAAAGCTATTTAACCAGTGGAAAAGCCCGGAATGGTAGTAGATACCAGCATCTTTATTGAGCACTTACGGGCTTCGAATAAAGCCAACGCGACCTTTCAGTAGCCACCCGACTAAAGTCTACTGTGTGCTTCATCAGTCTCAACTTTACCGGAGAGGTGGTTGAAGAAGGAGTCACAAGCTACGGTTCATTAACCCCGACCACAACAACCCGAGCCCCGCGTTATCGATGCGCCCAATCAAACTGATCAATAGTCTCTAATGATGCCTTGAGCAACTGGATACAGGCTTCAATGTCGGCTTTGTTGGCCATCTCAATCACTTGGTGCAGGTGGCGGGTGGGGATAGAAATGGCCCCGGCGATGGAGCCGTGCTTGCCCATGCGCTGCACGCCCGCCGTGTCGGTGCCCCCGGCAGTGAGCACCTCCAACTGCCACTTGATGTTGTTTTTGTCGGCTGTCTGCTTCATAAACTCCACCATGCGGTAGTCGCAGATGGTCGATGAGTCCATCACCTTAATAGCGGCCCCCTCGCCCAGGCTGGTGACCCGCTCGTGCGGTTGCGCCCCGGGCACATCGAAGGCGATGGTGGTGTCCAGCCCGATGCCGAAGTCGGGGTTGATGTGGTGGGCGGCCACGTTGGCTCCGCGCAGCCCCACCTCTTCCTGCACGGTAAACACGCCGTACACATCGTAGGGCACCTCGCCCAACTGCCGCAGGGTTTCCATGAGGATAAACACCGAAACGCGGTTATCGATCAACTTGCAATTGATGCAGTCGCCCATCTCGATGAGTTCGCGCTCGCGCGTGATGGGGTTGCCCACCTGCACCAGTTCTTTCACCTGCTCGACTTTCATACCCAGGTCAATGAAGTAGTCGGTGGTTTGGGGAACCTTCTTGCGCTCTTCCGGACTCATCACGTGGATCGGTTTGCTGCCCATCACGCCGACCAGGTCCTGCTTGCCGTGGATAATCACCCGCTGAGCGGTCAGGGTTTTAGGGTCGAAGCCACCCAGGGTGTGGAAGCGTACGAATCCTTGTTCGTCGATGTGCTTCACGATGAAGCCGATCTCGTCAAGGTGGGCGGCCACCATCACCTTTTTGCCGTCGGGGTTGCGCGAGCCCTTCTTCAGGGTCACCACGCTGCCCAAGTTATCTACATCTAGCTGGTCGACCAGGGGTTCCACTTCATTGATCACTAAACGGCGGATAGGTTGTTCAAAACCGGGGGCGCCAGCCATCTCACAGGTTCTTTTCAGCAGATCTATGTTCATCGTTTTGCTCAGTTTCGTTTGGGTGCGAACTTACAACAATTTTCTTAGTGAGAATTGGGTAAATTGTGATAATGAAAGCAGAAATAACCTTAATGAACACAGCATTCCGGCCTTCTTGGCGAAAGTTCTTTCGGCTCGATTGGAAATTTGGGCTGGTATTGGTGCTGGCGGTATGCATTCCCCGCTTCATACTGGTTTTGCGGGCCAACCAAACCGGTGATTATAGCAGTATTGGTATCATTATAACTATTTCTGCGCTGGTGCCATTCTTATTTCTTTCGAGAGAAGGTAGAAGGAAAATTGGTATCGCTCCTCCGATAAGCTATCGCTGGCTACTTTACTCAATGGTGGCTGGTATTGCAATCAGCGCGTTGTTGTTCGCGGTGGGCTATGTTCTGTACGATCAAACGGTTAGGCCTGCAAAAAGAAAACGGGTTCTCTGCTGGGGGCCATCCTCAGTCACGCCGGATTTAACCTGGCGATGATCTACTTTATCTTCTACCATCTGTAAGCAAAACTAGCTACCTTTGCTCTGTCTTGTAATACCTGACCATCATGAAAATCGCCCAATACCCTTACCTCAGCCACTTTCGTAAGTCTTCCTAATCCTAATCTATGCGACAACGACTACTTAGCGAAGGCGCGCACGAACTAAGCTACGAAATCCGGAGCATCGTTCGAAAAGCCCAGCAAATCCAGGCCCTGGGCTATCCCATCTATTGGGAGAACATTGGCGACCCGATCAACAAGCGCTACCAACTGCCCGACTGGATCAAGGCAATCATTACCGAACTAGTGCAGGACAACCACACCTTTGGCTACTGCGATTCCAAGGGCGTACTCGAAACCCGGCAGTTTCTGGCTGAACTAAACAACCAGCGAAAAGGAGTTCAGATCACTGCCAACGACGTGCTATTCTTCAACGGCCTGGGCGATGCGATCTCTAAGCTCTACCAGTTCTTGGTGCCTACCTCACGAGTGATTGGCCCGTCGCCTTCCTACTCTACGCACTCGTCGGCCGAAGCGTCGCATGCCAACAGCCAACCGCTCACCTATCGGCTGGACCCCGATAACCACTGGTATCCCGACCTGGTGGACCTGACGATGAAGATTCGCTACAATCCTAACATTGTGGGTATCCTGCTTATCAACCCTGATAATCCAACCGGAGTGGTGTATCCGCTGGAGATTCTGCGGAGGATCGTGGACCTGGCGCGGGAGTTTGATCTGTTTGTGGTAGCTGACGAAATCTACCTGAACATTACCTACAACGGGGCGAAAGCCCACGCGCTGGCCGAGGTGATTGGCGAAGTGCCGGGTATCTCAATGAAGGGAATCTCCAAGGAATTTCCTTGGCCGGGGGCGCGCTGCGGTTGGATGGAGTTCTACAACCGCTCGGCTTCGGTTGATTTTCATGAGTACTGCACTACCTTAGAAAATGCTAAAATGATCGAGGTGTGCTCAACCAAGCTGCCCCAACTGGCTATTCCTAAAATTATGGGCGATGCCCGCTATCACAATTACCGCCAGTCGTGTAACGAAGCCATCGGTCGGCGCAGTCACCGGATCACCGAACTGCTGCGTGACCTGCCGGTGCTGCGCTTCAATCCGACCTACGGAGCGTTTTATAATACTATTATCTTTCAAGAAGGAGTGCTTAACAACCAGCAGCGGCTGACCATTGCCGACGAGCGAGCGCAGCAACTTCTCGATGCTTGGCTAGAGACTGAGCCTAACATGGCGGCCGACAAGCGATTTGTGTACTATCTGCTGGCGGCCAAGCAAGTGTGCGTGGTGCCCATCTCTTCATTTTGCTCAGACCTACAGGGGTTTCGCGTCACTTTATTAGAAAACGACGAGGAAGTGCTGCTAGAAACTTTCCGACGCATTCGCGAAGCGGTACTAGCGTACACCACTAGTGCTTAACGTCCAATCAGCACGAAAGCACCCCAGTAGTACGGCTCGGGGTGTGTTTTCATGTAAGCGAGCTGCGCCGCCCGCAGCGCATCGGCCTTTTCTTCACCGCTCAACCACCGTTCGTAGAACAGCTGCATTAGTGCGGCGGTAGACTGGTCGTCTACTTTCCACAAACTCATCAGCACACCTTCAGCCCCTGCTACCAGAAAGGCCCGCTGCAATCCGTAGACTCCTTCGCCGTTTCTAATTTCTCCCAGTCCGGTTTCGCAGGCGCTCAGCACCACCAGCTCGGTGCCGCTCAGGTTCAAGTTCATGGCTTCGTAAGCGGTGAGGATGCCATCTTCTTGCTGCCAATTGTTCTGCTGCTGCAGTTTTTGCCGTTGTAAACTGTTCGCCGCACCGGCGAGCATCAATCCCGAACGCAGCAGCGGATTGGCCTCCGCACTGGGTAAATGCAACCCAAAGGCGGCAGCACTTTTATAACGCGGCAGGTCGCTCAAAAAGTAGGCATGAGTCGCAATATGCAGTAGGCGTGGGGCATCAAGCTGCTTCACGACTTCCTCGGTGGCTTCGCCCTTGAGAAAGATTCGCGTCCTCCATTGATAATAACGTAGCTGTTGATTGATACGGTCTATCTCCAGTTCGGTTCCAGGAAGCGTGCACAAGTCGGTGGCCTGATCAGAATATCCCATCGCATCCCAGTTGAGTTTTTGCTTAGAAGTTGCAGAAGCTAGAAGAGAGTACTCATTAAGTGAGTCTGTAAGAAAATTTTCGTACCGGTAGCGTGGATCACCGAGTAGATACGCGTCACGTTGGTTCGTTGCTAGCGACGGGTGCAACAACTCGCGGGTACTGCTAAGGGTACGAACGGTGGCTTCTTCAATAATAAAGCGTCCGGTGAGGGGATTCAGTAGGCTATTCAGACTGATTTTATGATATACGCCATCCGGTGCTACGTACACCGTGGTGGTCTGCGGCGGGAGCAGTAACTTGATTGGATTCCAGTACAGATTATAAGACAGCACGTCATTTATGCGAAAGTCAACCGCGTTCTTATAGTAATAGAAGTTCCTGGTTTCCATCGCCTCACCATCGCGCAGTAGTGCTACCGCCGGGGCCACCGATTTGGGCGTAATGACCAACGCTACGTAAAATAGTAGGTTTTCTGCATCTTTTTCTACCCGGACAAGCTCAACGGCTGCTTCATCAGCTTGTAGTTGATCTCTAATATCTTGCCACGTATACCGACGGTCTCTCAGATCGTTGGCAAACTTCGTGGAACGCAGCGACAGCTCTTTCTCTAGCGTATTGGCCTGTTTTTCCAGGGAGATCGCGCGCTCCTGTTGCTGTTCCCATTCGGCAGGGGGCAACGCGTAGAGCCGAACCAGGGTCTCTTTTGTCAATATCCACTGTTGGTAGCGGGCGATAAGTTCTTCATCATTGCTGTTGTTAATCGTTGCTTTGATCTGACTACTGGCGTTGAGTAGCATCGCTTTGGTGAGCAGTTGTAGGTTGTAGAAGTCACCCAGTAAGGCCTGACTAGTTTCAGACGGAGCCTGCGTTTGATTTATTACCTGGTCGATGATGAAATTTTGTGCGGCATGAAGCACAGGTCTCACGCGCTGGTAGAAAGCACTTTTCTCTTTCTCACTCAGGGCAGGAAAGTACTCCTGCAACTGCTGGGTATAACGCTGCATAACCTCGCGAAAGAGTGGCGTGGCGCGACTTGTATCTCCCAGTTTATGGTATAACACTGCCTGCGCGTACAAACTAAAGGAGTAATCAGGATGCTTCTCGTTAAGGGTTTCCTTTCAAATGACTACCGCCCGCTCAACGTAGTTTTTTGCCTGTTTATAGTCGCCCGCGCCCTGGTGCAGCAAGCCTAGATTGAGCAGGGTGGTGACGTGTTTGGGGTGCTCTTCTCCGTACAACGTCCGGCTGATATTGAGCGACTCTTCGAGCAGCGGTTTTGCTTCGACATACCTCCCCTGATTTTGATACAAGGCCGCTAAATTGTTTAGCGCGATAGCGTAGGAAGGATGTTGTTTGCCCAACGTCTGTCGGTCGATGCGCAGCGCTTCTCGATAAAGTGCCTGCGCGCTGTCTACTTGTCCGGTGGCTTCGTACAGTCCGGCCAAATTCTGAGTAGCAGTAGCGTATTCCGGATGATTCGGTCCGTATCTTTCTTTTAAGATTTGTCGGCTTGTCACCAGCAAAGGTTTGGTGGCCGTATAGTTGCCTAGCGTCAGATAAAAATTGGCCAACTCAGCGCGAGCTCGGGCGTATTCGGGATGTGATGGTTCGAAATGATTTTGGGTGCTGATAGTGGCCTTCTGCAACCACTGTTCTGCCTCAGGATAATCTCCCTGAGCTATCTCTAAGCGCGCCAGATTGATGTAGGCACTGATACTAGATGGATGAGCTACGCCATAGTGAGCAACTGCGGTGGCCAGCGCTTGCTCGAGCAGCGGGTGGGCTTGTTGGTAGCGAGCTGCCTCCAGATGAACCAGGCCTAGGTTATTTAGAGCCATCCCATAGTCAGGATGGTCTGCCCCAAGTAGTGCTTTCTTTATCTCGAGCGATTGGTCAAGAAGTGCCGTGGCCTTAGCGAGATTACCTTGCCCCTGACTCACTAGTGCGTAGTTGTTTAGTAGGTTGGCGTAGACGATGCTAAGTTGCCCGCTGACTTCTTTCTGGGTTTTGAGCGCCTTCTGGTAAAAAATATCGGATTCCACAAAGTAACCTAGGTCGTGATACAGTCCGGCCATCCCGTTCACCGCTGCCACGTATTCCGCACTTCGGGTTCCTTTTATCCGTCGGATAATCTCCGTGCCCTGCTTAAAGTAGTAGATTGCAGAATCGAACCGAGCGAGCTTCTGCTGGTTGCGGGCTACATTACAATAGACGGCCGCCTGATGCAATTTCTGCTCTGGTGTGCCGGGCGGATGGCTTTTTAGATGACGGGTAGCCCGGGCGTAATAGGCATCTGCTAAAGTAAACTGATCCTCCCGGTGATACATCGTAGCGCGATTATTCAATGCCACGCCGTACTGCCAGGGGTACCGATGGCTCGAGTCGGTCCGGTCCAAGACTTCGTATAAAGTTGCCGCCTCATGGGTGCTGTCGATCTCATACAAAGCGTTGGCTAAATTATCCAGGCTAGTCCACCAAGCCCCATCACGGACGGTATAGTGCTTCTGGCGAATACGGTGCACTTGAGTCAACTGCTGAACTGATTGGTTAGCTTTGCCCTCAGGCGATCCTATCACCGCTAGGTTGTGCAGCACTTCGGCGTAGGAAACACTATCCGCTGAAGTATTTCTCTCGTAAATAGTGAGCGCTCGTCGGTACCATTGGGCCGCTGCGGGCCAATCGTCTTGATCAATCAGCGTATTGGCCAAGCGGTGACAAGCGTCGGCGTAGGCTAGGGATAGGGTGTCACCCGTTTGCTGAAACTGCGCAATTAGTTGTTCATGAATACTACTTGAAGAAAGAGATAAAGAGTCGTGCAGTAGACTACGAAAATAGGTGGCCCGATCGCGTAGGGTAGCGTCATCAACTGAGCGCGCTTTGTTAATTACAAGTTGATACAAAGAATCTGCGCGTCGGAAATCCCCCGTACGGTGGTAAACGTTGGCCAGCGAATACTGTAGTAGCGGGGGAGAAGTCGCTTTGATGGCATTAAACACCCGCTGGGCTTCAATGAATGAGCGACGAGCAGCAGTGAGACTATCAATGCGCAGATACAAAAGTCCTTGTTCTAAAACGGCTTGCCCGTACTGATCAGGATAAGATGCTGCACGTTGACTCCAAATAGTTACTTCCCGTCGGGCCCAGGTCAGTGCCAGCGCATCATCGCCCGTGGCAGCAGAGATTTCGGCAAGTAGACGGAGCCCTTCGGCGTAGTCCATACTATTAAGGCCATTGGTCTGCTGCACATCGAGCAAACATTGCTGCGCCTGTTGGTAAGCCTCCAGAAGGTGCCCCTCACCTAACTGCTCAGTTGCCAGCGGACAGTACGGAACGGCATGATCTTGCCCCTGAGCAAGTCCTACGCTACCCAGGTGAAGGATGAAAAACCACCAAAATCTTCGTGCGGTCATGCCTAAAGATACGTGCTTTTATACGAAAAAACGCACGAAAATATTGGCATTACCCTTTCTGTGTGTAACTATAAAATTCTAGATTGCAAAAAAATTCTTCTTTTCACCACCTATGCTATGAAGTCAATCTACTGCCTTCCCCCGTTCATATTCTTTCTGTTTAGTGTTCACGGAGTGATGGGGCAGGAAACCCGGTGGGCTAGTCGGATCATCGAGGCATCGCCCTCGTACCGGGAAGGGTTTTTGTTCAAAGCGCAACTTCAGCACGGAGGCTACCCCGCCGAGCGCTTACTCGGGCAGCCCAACGTGCTACCGGGCAATAGCGGCGACAGCCCCAACGCTTGGGTACCAAAGAAACCCAATCAAGAGGCATTCATCAAAGTAGAATTTGATAATCCGCAAACCATCCAGCAGATCGCCATTGCCGAATCGCGCAATCCGGGGGCGGTCTACCAGTTGTTTTGCTACGACCTTTCGGACAATGAGTATCTGGTGGCCACGCTTGAACCGGCGCCGGTGAACACCGAAGGGCGCATGTTTAACGTATTTATCGACCCCACCAACTATCCGGTGCAGGCCGTAAAGGTGCTGCTGCAGGGTGGTAAGGTGCCGGGCTACAACGCCATCGACGCCATTGCGGTATCCGCCTCAGCGGTGCCCATTCGGGCTGACATTAATATAGTACCTGGCCTGAACCCCGATATGGCCCTGGACCCGCTACTCACCAGCGCGGATAGCAGCACGGCCAACCTGAGTCCCATGATCTCACCCGACGGAAACACGCTGTTCTTCGGGCGAGTGTCGCCCTATAACGTGGGCGGACTGCGTGATGAGCAGGATATCTGGTATATGGAGCGCGACAGCCCTACGAGTGAATGGGGGAAACCCAAAAACATGGGAAAACCACTCAACAACAAAAACAGTAACTACGTGAGTGCGGTGGCTGCTGATGGAGATAGCTACCTGTTGCTGCTGGGCAATGCCTACCAGGAAGATGGCAAGATGAAGAACGGCGTATCCATCACCCGCCGGACCGAAAGCGGCTGGTCGCAACCCGAAGCCCTCAACGTAGCCGATTTTTATAACAATTCTGATATCGCTAACTACTTTATGTCCGAAGACCAACGGTTTCTATTTATGGCCCTGGAGCGAGACGATACCGAAGGCAAGCGCGATTTGTACGTGAGCTTTAACCGGGGGCAGAATATGTGGTCGGAACCACTGAACCTAGGCAAAGCGATTAACACGGCCGATGTGGAATCCTCACCCTTTCTAGCTAACGACACCACCCTGTACTTTTCATCGCGTGGCTACAGCGGCTTCGGCGGTGAAGATGTATACGTGACCTACCGTACCGGCGAATCCTGGACGGAGTGGACCGAACCCGAAAACCTGGGGCCATCCATCAACTCCGAGCAGGATGATACTTTCTTTAACGTTTCTACTGATAATAAATACGCATTTTTAACCCGAGGAACCACCCACGGTGCTGACATGTACCAGGTGCGCATGCCCGTGTTTCGTCGCCCCGGCACTCCAGACGCCGAATACTTGGTGCGTGGCTTGGTGTATAACGTGAAAAACAACATGCCGGTAGAAGCGCAGGTAGTCTTTGTCAGTAGCGAAGATTCGGCTAACGTGATTCGCCGCCCTACCGGAGCCGACGGAAAATTCGAGATGAACATTCCCCCCGGCACCTATGATGTGTATGCTGAAAAAGATGGCTACGCTCCTACTAACCGACAGCAGGTAACGCTGAGCGAACTGGATCCAAACCAAGACGGAGTAGTCTTTCGCGATTTGTACCTCAGCAATGATTTTTCGACAACCGATATCAAACGAGAACTAACGGCCAACCGACGAGCCATTGCCGCCGAAGAGGTGATGTTTGGGCTTGATAGTTACGAGTTAGACCGGCGCTTCTACCGTCAGTTAAAGGATGTAGTCGCGTTTATGGAAGAAAATCCCGATGCTACCCTCCAAGTGGCGGGGCACACTTGTTCGCGGGGCACCGACGCGCACAACCAACAGCTCTCAAAACAGCGGGCCCAAGCGGTAGCCGACTACCTGACCAAGCAGGGAGTGAACCAGCGGCGGGTGCGTTCGGTAGGCTACGGAGAATCCAAACCGCTGGTGAGCAATGCTACTGAGGCCAACCGAAAGCTGAACCGGCGTGTTGAGTTCGAGCTCGTTGATTAAAGTGTGCGCTATAATAGCCAATGAACCTTCTCCATGTACGTTTATTAGCGATTTAGCAGCCAGAAAGTGATGCTTTAGTCCTACGTTTAGTAACGAAATCTACTGTACTACCGTAGGTAATCATATGTGTCGCTTTTTATTTTTACTATTTATATGTAAAGTGCAATTTATGCTAGCTGGGCCTGAGCCTCAGCTGGTGGCAATGGCTGGGAGCATAGTAGATGCTG
Source organism: uncultured Cytophagales bacterium (assembly GCA_963761785.1). GTDB lineage: Bacteria > Bacteroidota > Bacteroidia > Cytophagales > Cyclobacteriaceae > Tunicatimonas. Next base: position 52,311 of record CAVXII010000004.1, on the reverse strand, counting down.
ATTCGCGCCTGCCGTTAAAGGCTCAGGTGAAGTACCAGTTGTTACCAGTAGGACACACCACCGGTATTCGTAATTTTGCCAATGAAGATGGTAGCTACCAACTCCCCCTCCAGCAGCATCGACAGTACCAATTGGAGATCACTGCCCCCAACTATCAGGCGCTACGCATTCTAGTTCAGACCGATAGTCAAACGCAGCTACCACAAGATATCCTGCTCCACCGCATCCCACAACCCGGCGAACTGGTTTACTTATCGCAGCCCTTTTTATTTGAACGGGGCAAACCCACTCCGGCCGTTGAGTCGCGGGAGGTGATCGACGAACTTAAGCGGCTTTTGGAGGCCCACCCCACCATGAAAATCAGGCTCGAGGGGCATACAGACCGGGGCAATGCCAAGCAACTGATGCAACTCTCGGGCGAACGGGCCGAAGCAATTAAGGACTGCCTGATAGACGGGGGAATCAGAAAGAAACGTATAAAAACCAAAGCCTTCGGAAATACCCAACTACTCTCTCAAGAAGACTCGTTTGAAGCACGACAACGCAATCGCCGGGTTGAAGTACGGGTGCTCGATCTGTAGCACTAGGATACTCACACTGTGCCTATCCCACAATTGTTTAGTTGATTGAGTAACCCTTTTTGAACATCCCCGTTTCCAACAACTAAATGCAATTTCGGTTCGTATGGACCCTCCAGACATGAATCAGGAATTTCTAGATAAACTGTACCGAGCCCATCAGGAGTGCCCTGACTGTCCATCGCCCACCACGGTAGCACAATTTTTTACTGGTTTACTAGGGATATTATTCCCTGATTTCACGAAGCTTCAGTTTGCTGATGCCGAAGAATTTGTGCTTCACACCAAGTTGCTTAAACAACAGCTTTTGCAACTCGTACATCGGGGCACGGAGCGAAACCTTCACGAAGGTGAGTTGGTCGCTGAACGCTTCTTTGACTGCCTGCCCAGGATTCACGAACAGCTTCAGCAAGATGCCGGTGCCATGTTTGCCGGCGACCCAGCGGCCGAAAGCCATTCGGAGGTAATCAGGACCTATCCGGGCTTCTACGCCATCGCCGCCTATCGAATGGGAAATGCCTTGCACCGTCTGGCGGTGAAAACTATTCCCCGGATGATGACCGAACATGCGCACAGTCGTACCGGTATTGATATTCATCCGGCCGCGCGCATTGGTAGTCACTTTTTCATAGATCATGGCACCGGAGTGGTGATTGGTGAAACCGCCGAGATAGGCAACTACGTGAAAATTTACCAGGGAGTGACGCTAGGAGCGCTAAGCGTAAGCAAAGAAGACGCCCGCAAAAAACGCCATCCCACCATCGGCGACCGGGTGGTTATTTATGCCGGAGCCACCATTTTGGGAGGAGACACCCACATTGGCAACGACAGCGTGATCGGTGGCAACGTCTGGGTAACCCGCAGCGTAGCACCCAATACCAAAGTATATTATCAAGCAAAAATGCACCACGAGGGCACCGACCAAGTGGACCTAATGGTGTATAGAGACGCCGCATCATGAACCTATCCGACCTCATTGGCAACACGCCGCTCGTCCACCTACATACCATTCCCACCAACCCGAAGGTGACCATCTACGGAAAGCTAGAGGGACAAAATCCCGGAGGCAGCGTGAAGGACCGCGCCGCCTACGGTATGATTACCGGGGCCCTGGAGCGCGGCAACATCCGCCCGGGCGAAAAACTTATTGAAGCCACCAGTGGTAATACCGGCATTGCCCTGGCGATGATCGCCCAGCTGAAGGGTTTGAAAATGACGCTGGTGATGCCCGAAGACGCCACTGCCGAGCGCATCCAGGCCATGACGGCCTACGGAGCCGAAGTAATTCTAACTCCGGCCGAAAGAACCATCGAGTATTCGCGACAGCACGCCGAAGAGTTAGCCGCCAGCGGCGAATACTTCATATTGAACCAGTTTGCCAACCCCGACAACTACGGCATGCACTACCGCACCACCGGTCCGGAAATCTGGCGCGACACCAATCAGAAACTCACCCACTTTGTGTCGTCGATGGGCACCACCGGCACCATTATGGGCGTGTCGCGCTACCTGAAAGAACAAAGTAAGGCGGTGCAGATCGTGGGGGTGCAGCCTACCGACGGCTCGCGCATTCCGGGCATCCGTCGGTGGTCGCCCGAGTTTTTGCCGCAGATTTATGAGCCCGAACGGGTGGACCGCATCATCGACGTGAGCAGCGAACAAGCCACGCAGATGACCCGCCGCCTGGCGCAGGAAGAAGGCATTTTGGCGGGCATGAGCAGCGGTGGCGCCCTAACCGCGGCCCTGCAACTCGCTGACGAACTGGAGGAAGGAGTGATCGTCACCATTGTGTGCGACCGCGGCGACCGCTACCTTAGTTCGGGGCTGTTTGCTGACTAAAGTCAACTTGAAAGATGCAATAGTACGCACATCTGTTTCCAAGAGACCCAGTAAAAAAGTGACGACACAACTTTGTGAACTCCTTATTTCGTTTGAAAGTAAAGTATTACGAGTATCTACTTTTCTTCCCATTGTATTGGTAATCAGGATAATAGGAAGAATAAATTGATAGTTGAAAGATAATCTACTCGGATCATTAAAAAAAAACAATTCCCTGTGTTGCATTGATAGTTAAGTGTTTCTACTTTAGCGTGCCTAAGGCGAATGCTACGTTATATATCACCGCCGTTCATCGTCCAGTACTTGATTGTTCAGCGAGCCGAGACAGGCTCCCCCTACTTTTTTGCCTACTCCGTCTTCTTACTATAGTTCTACCAGTTTATAGGTAGTCAACTGTTTTCTGTTAGAGCAGTTTGTTGATTTAATGGCAACTAGATCTTGCTAGTCCGGAATAGCCATGTCTATTCAATATTCAAATAATAACCAAACGAATAATCTAAACTAACCAAACCCCTCTACCCCATGAAAACAATGCACTACTTGCTCCCCCTTTTGTTAAGTGTTACGCTGGCCAACGCAAAGGTTATTCGCGTCGACAACAACGTGGGCGCCTCGGCCGACTACGTGAAACTACAGGACGCCATCAACAATGCCGACCCCGGCCGATAGCATCTATATCATGGGGTCGGCTACGTATTATGATGTTAATGATAGAGGCAATGCTATAGAAATTAGACTCAATAAGCAGGTTGCTATCATCGGGCCGGGATACTTCTTAGGGGAGAACGGACAAACTCAGGCAAACAAACAGACCGCAGCAATTCATCTTTTGAACATTGGTGAGGGGGCTGATAATGTGGTGATTACGGGGGTGAGTTTTCGGCGTAGAACCGATAGCGGCATTTTTTTGAACTTAGAAAGGCTCGATGGTAGTCAAGGTAGTACTCCTCCGCAAAATATAACCTTATCAAGGAACTATATTGCTGTACTCTGGATATACAACGCTTCAAACACGTTGATTGATCAGAACTTCTTTAGTACCAATAGAAACCCTATTTACCTTAGGGAGAACGCCGTCAGAACGATCATTCGGAACAATATTCTCTTGTCAGGAAACAACTCTGCTACTATCTACGGAGATTCTAATTCACCTCTGCCCAATACAGTGATCGCCAATAATACGTTCAGTAACGGTTTACTTAGAATCAGTGGAGCTACCGTCCAGAATAACATATTTATTAGCGGAAGATTTAACGATTGTGATAATAATGTAGTAAGAAACAACCTTTTCACTACCACCCAGGAGGCAGTGCTTCCCGAAAACTCTACTGGTAACGAAGCCAGTAATAATATCTATAGCGCGGTACAAGCCAACCTGTTCGTCTCTCCCGATCCTTCCGTAGACAATCAGTTCCAGTTAGCAGCTCAATCTCCGGCTTTGGGTCAGGGAATTGAAGGAGTAGACTTAGGAGCCTACGGCGGAGCCGCCCCCTACCAACTATCCGGGTTGCCCGCTATTCCGGCCATCTACGAACTCACCACCAGTGGCGTGGGCACCCCCGCCGAAGGGATGAGCGTGACCATTCGGGCTAAATCGCATAACTAAACACTATGAAAACCTGGATAACTATACTGGTAGCGATTCTGCTGCCCCTGGCCCCGCTGTGGGCGCAAGAGAACATCGTGGTCGCCGAATACTACGTGGACACCGACGCTGGTTTGGGCCAGAATACTACAATTCCTCTGGACGCAGTCAGTAGCAACGTGACGCAATCGTTCAATGTGAACCTGTCCGGCGTAGCTACCGGTTTGCACACCTTGGGCGTTCGCACCAAGGATGCCACCGGCACATGGAGCCTAGTCACCAACCGAGCCTTTTTGGTAGCAGAGGTCATTCCTACTGATGACGGAATTATCGCTGCTGAGTACTTTGTAGACGAAGACGCGGGCTTCGGCAATAACCAGTCTGTCGTACTAAGTGGGTTGGGAACTGACGTCAACGCTAGCTTTTCGGTGGACATAACGAGCTACGCCCCTGGTATCCACGTGCTCTACGTCCGGGTGAAAGATGTGGGCGGCCGCTGGTCTATTGCTTCGCATCAGCCCTTCGTGGTGATCCGTAGTGAGCTCACCAACATTGTGGCTTTGGAGTATTATTACTACGACGTGGCCGAAGCGAGCGTTGTGGGGGGCGACACGTACACCTACCAGTTTCCCGAGCCGCAGGCTTCAATCAACGAATCTTTTGTGGCCAACGTAGAAGCACTCACCAGCGGAAAAGATTACGTGTTGTATGTACTGGCCATCAACGAGGCGGGGCGCCGCAGTTTAGTGAGCACCGAATCGTTCTTGTACTGCAACAATACCGACGGTAGTTGCGTGAGCCCGGTCACCATCACGAGCGCCGCCGTGACCAACATTGGATGCGACAATAACCGGCGGGGACAGGTAACCATTAACGCCGCGGGCGGAACCGGCAGTTATGAATACAGCTTGAGCACCGACAGTGCGAACTACACTACTAACAATGTATTCAATGATCTAGTGGAGGGCACCTACACTGCTTACGCTCGTGACGGTCGCACCGTAGCCAGCCAGGAGTTCACCATAACCACCGCCGTTCCGCTTAGCGCTACGATTAGTATTCTCAATAATTCGGACTGCACGGGCGAACCGAACGGAGCCTTTGAGGTATTCGCCAGCGGTGGATCGGGTAATCCGTTTCAGTACAGCCTCAACAGCGTTGACTTTCAGAGCAGTGGCATATTTAGCGGATTAGCGGCGGGCACCTACACCGTTACGGTGCGAAGCGAGGGCAGTTGCGACGCGCAGGCCAGCGTGAACGTGCCCATAGATGGTATTGGTATTCCTACTCCCCAGATTAGCCGCTCTAACGACTCGGACAATGCTGACGCGCTCTTCCTGATCGCCAACGATGTGCCGGACATCGCCACCATCCAGTGGTACCGCAACGACGCGCCGCTGGCCGGAGAAACAAACGATAGCTTGGCGGTGAGTCAGGAAGGCACTTACCACGTGGTGGTTTCGGTCGGTGGCTGCTCGGTGCACTCTAGCCCGACGCAAGGGGCCGGAATTGTTACGAGTTTAGCCGAAGCGCCAATCGAAGCGGTAGCTATGTATCCTAACCCAGCCCAAACGTCACTGACTTTAGAGGTGCCCTTGAGCTTAAGGGCGGACGAAATCACGGTTCATATCCTCAGCAGTCAGGGCAAATTACTGAAAGAGCGGCAGCTAGTTCGGATGGAAGAGAGCCATCAGCTAGACCTGAGTACGCTATCTGCTGGCCTCTACGTGATAGCAATGCGCGGACGGAATTTCTACGTCCGCCGAAAGATTATGAAAGAATAACGAGCACCATTCTACTCAAACCAAACCTAATCATGAAATATCCCAGAAACTTTCAAAATTGGTGGTTCATGCTGCTGCTCATCGCTGCCTCATGTGTGAACGGTGGCGACGACGATGATCCCCCGAACGAAACCAGTTGCCAGGAAAACATTGCCCGCAATTGGCAGGTGCAAGACTACCAGGTGGCCGGTCAGTCGCAACCCATCACTAACGTCCAGGTACGCTTCACGGCTACGGAATACACCCTACTGCTGCCCGAGGTCGATGAATTTGGCAGCACTGGCTCCTGGACCACCAACGACAACTGTTCGCGCCTGACCCTGGACGATGGCGACGAAGAACTAACGGTGAGTATCGATCTATCGACCGATAACCAACTAGTACTCACCTTTGAGCGCAGCAACTTCAAACAAGATCCGGTAGCCTATCGAATTGTGCTCACTACCAACTAACATTTTATGAAGAACAACACAATTCTGCTAGTGCTACTGTTGATTCCTTTTGCGATCAACGCGCAGGAGCAAGATCCCGAAGCCGAAGTGTCGGATATCTTGCAGAAGCTTGACGCCGGTGAGCCCATTGAGAACATGGTGATTAATCTGAGCGATATCAACTTCGCCACCGGCACGACTCAACTGGCACCGCGGTCCGCTTCGTATCTAGAAAAGGTAGTGAGCCTGATGCAAAAGGCCCCGAACATTGACCTATTCATTCAGGGGCACGCTGACAGCACCGGGAGTGAAGTCCTTAATAATCGCCTATCGTCAGACCGTGCGCAAAGTGTACAGCAGTTTTTGGTTGGTCAGGGCATCGATACCACCCGCCTGTCGGTCAAGGGTTTTGGCAGCAGCCGATCGGTGGCCGACAACCGTTCCGCTGCCGGGCGCGCTCAAAACCGACGCGTAGAAATGGAGGTGCTCCGCCGGGAAGAGGTGTAAACCATTCAGGACATCATCGTCACCGCCGAACGGCGACGGATCGGCTCTTCGGTGATCGACTACGACGATACAGACGTTCGCTACACCCAGTTTACGAGCGAAGATACGCTATCTATTCGCACCGAGCGGGTAGACACCATCTACTTTTCGGATGGAACCGTGAAGACGTTTCCAAGACCCGTTAAGGAAAAGTTCAACTTGGCAAAATGGTGGAACGGCCACGTGCCGATCTTCCGGGAGTCTGAGGCGTTTCACCGGGGAAACTTTGTGTTAGGCTTGGGGATCGGGTTCACTAACAAAGTGGGCGTTGTTCGCCGCGATCATCCCGTTAGTATTCCTCTCTTTGCTGTTTATCGCTGAATTGCCGATCGGACATAACGTGGGAGTAGGACTTACGGGCGGCATCATGCGCTGGGGGGACGAGGAAGCACCAAACATCACTTATAATTACTACGCGGTGAGCACCCGGGCTACCTACCACTTTAACCTGGGTCCTAGGCTAGACGTGTACGCCGGAGTAGCGCTCAACGGTCGGATGGTGACAGCAACTAACACGGAAGTGAGGCTGAGCAGGGATAAAATTGACCTGGGCATGCTGCTGGGAGTGCGCTACTACTTCAACCCCACCTTCGGAGCGTTCGTGGAGATTGGCGACGAAAGCGTAAGCTACGTTAAAGGCGGATTGGCCATCAAATTCGGAAACTAAAATAACCAAACCACTATGCAATTCTTTAAGCAAGCAGTCCCACTCGTCCTAATAGTCATGGTAACCCTCTCGTGCAACGAGGATCACTCCGAACTGATTCCCGGTCAGGACTTTATCGCGGATGAAATTCTAGCACAAATCCGAGAAAACGGACAACCTATTTATGAGGGATTAAACCCACCGGACGTCGAAGGAAGGTGCCTTATGTCTCCTAATACATTGGTTAGCAGCAACTTCGATGATTCATCTCAGCCAGACAGAGTGTTTGGCGATAATATCATAGCCTTCAGTGAGTTTGATAGCAAGAGCTTGACAATGGAGGTTGATCTCGAGCAAGGGAGAACCACTAGAACAGGTTTAGGAAGTTTTATACCCGGTGAATGAGATAACTTCACAATCTACGTTCGTATTGATCGATCTTATGAGAGCGGTCACACCACCCTTGAGGCGCGGGTATTCTCGGGAACAATAAGGGAGAATGGAATTTTGGATTTGTATACTTCTTTGTTCATGGTTAATGACGGTGGTGACCCCGACAACGAGCTCATTGACAACGGCGAAGGCCGACTCTTCAGAGACAGAGACGGATTTTCTGAGAGATATTGACTTGTCCGGATCTAACAATTGCGGTATCACCTCACGCAATACTGCGCATAAGCCGCTTGCTCGCCCTTTCCGGGGCTCGCTTCCCATACTCGACAAGCTTCGTCCAGATTTCCCTGCTGTTGATATGCCAACCCCAGGTAATAAGCTGCTTCCTGAGTGGTTACATCCCGGCTAAGCGCCCACTCCAGCAACGGGATAGCCGGTTCGGGCTGCTCCCGTTTCAGAAAGTAGATTCCCTTGTTGCGGTACGCATAAGCATTGTTAGGATCGAGCTGAATGCTTTGGTCGATGTCTTTTAGCGCCAGATCGAGCTGCCCGGTTTGCAAATTCAGGTAGCCCCGGTTGTTCAAAAAATAGGGTTGGTAGGGAGTGAGGGCTAACGCCTGATCAAACGCTTGTTGCGCGGCCTCGTAATGTCCGGTTTTGGTCAGCAGCAATCCCCGCACGTTGTAGGCGTTGCTTTCTTTAGGATCTAACGCAAGGGCCCGCTGCACGTCCCGTTCGGCAGCTTCGTAGTCGTCTAGATAATAATGAACCGTTGCCCGATTTACGTAGCTTTCGGCATTGTTCGGCTCTAGCTCGAGCGCCCGGTCAAAGGCGGCAATGGCCTCGGGATAGCGCTGCGCCCCGGTGAGGGCCGTGCCCCGCGTAAAGTGTACGTAGGCCGAGTCGGGATAGTGGCGCAGCACCGTGTCCAGATCAATAATACTAGGTGCGTAATCGCCCCGCTGGTAGTAGGCGTTGGCGCGGTTGTAGTAGGCGTCTGTGAAGTCGGGACGCTGGTTGATGGACCGGGTGTAGTCGGTAATTGCCTCAGGATAGTGGGCCTGCTCGTAATGCGCGATGCCCCGGTTGTTGTAGCCATCGGCGTAGTTTGGATCCACGCGTAGCGCTTCATCATAGTAACGAATGGCCTCCCCGTATTCGCCGCTCTGTAGTTTCAAGTTGCCCCGCAGAAAAAACGCGTCTCTCTCCTGCTGAGTGCTTTGCTGACAGCTGGTGAATGCTAAAAACGCTACTACTAAATGACCTATATATAGTCTCATGAACGGTGAAGGATTGAATGAGCGAAGCATTGAATGATTGCTGGGTATTCTATCATTCAACCCTTCAGTCATTCTGTTACGTTTACTTCGATGCGCTTGTCCTGATTGGCCAGCTGCCAGGCGGTATAGAACACCAGTCGGGTACGGTCGCGCAGCAGCGAGAAATTGATTTTTTCAATCGTATCGGTCGGCTTATGGTAATCGGCGTGGGTGCCGTTGAAGTAGAAAATGATCGGAACCCCGTGCTTGGCAAAATTGTAGTGATCCGAGCGGTAGTAGAAGCGATTGGGGTCGTCCGGAGCGTTGTAGGTATAGTCCAAGTCCAGCTTCGTATACCGGGCGTTGGCCGTTTCGTTAATTTGATGCAGCTCGGTACTCAGCCGGTCGGATCCGATCACGTACACGTAGGCCGAATCCTGCGCGTGGGCCGGGTCAATGCGCCCGATCATATCGATGTTAAGGTCGGCGATGGTGCTGTCCAGCGGAAACACCGGGTGATCGGTGTAGTACTCAGAACCGAATAATCCCTTTTCTTCGCCCGACACGTTCATAAACAAGATGCTGCGGCGCGGACCGTGCCCCGCGGCCTTGGCCTGCGCGAAGGCTTCGGCCAGCTCCAGCACGCCCACCGTGCCCGACCCGTCGTCGTCGGCCCCGTTGTTCACCTCTCCGTTGGTGAGGCCAATGTGGTCGTAGTGCGAGGTGATCACCAACAGCTCATCCTTCAAATCACTTCCTTCCAGATATCCCAGCACATTCTCGGAAGTCATGCGGTCCACGTCTTGCCGCAGGGCAAAGGTAAGGTCGGTTGATCGAGAAAAGGAGTAGGGCTTACCTTTTTTGGTGATGCGTCGTTGGGCTTTGGTCAACCGTTTTTCTCCCGCCAGAGCGTGCGCCATCTCGGGTGAGATAAAAATCAGACTCGTCTGCGCGGCGGCTTCGGACTGCAAGCGCATCGAGGGTTGGGCGGCGTAGAGGGCAAAGCGCTGAATGTTTTCCTCATAGTTCTCGTCGACCATCAGCACCACCCGCGCGCCCCGTTGCTGGGCCATGTCGTACTTAGCCTGCAGGCCCGCCCGAAAGTTCGTCGTGAAGCGCGACGGTTCGTCGGTACCCGACAGTAAGTACGTGTTGTCGCGGCCCACCGGCTCGCCCGATAAAATTAAAACGGTCTTTCCTCGCACGTCGGCTTGCTGGTAGTCGTCGTAGCGTTCACCCGCGATGCCGTAGCCTATAAAAGTGATTTTGTCGACCAGCGTGTCCAGCGGCTCGGCCATCGCGGGGAAAGCATAGAAGTCCTTAAACAAGGTAAACCGCTTGCCGTCGATGGCCACAAACGGCTGATCCCAGGAGCTTTCGATGATTGGAAACGGTTGCAGGTAACTGCTGTCGCCCACCGGCGCGGCCAGTTGCTGCGATTGATAGTAATTGGCCAGGTAAGCCGCGGCTTTTTTCTGTCCGGGTTGCCCCGTTTCGCGCCCTTCCAGACTGTCAGCAGCCAGCACGCCCAGGTGTTCTCTCAGGTCGTCGACCCGGATGGTTTGCGCGTAGCGATAGGCGATAGAATCAAACGAAGTCGTGTCGGCACTGAACTGCGCCCGGGCTGATGAGACCAAGAGTAGGCTGACGCCTAGGGCAAAGAGGTGCCTTCCGGAGTGAGTCATTGATCGGTTGTTTTTTAAGCTTGTTAATCCTTCTGCTCCCAAAAAAGTTCTTTCCTACAATCCAATTAGTTCTCCTATATTTGTGATGCCTAACTATGAACCTGCTAGAAGCCCACCATATCGACAAGCGCTACGCCAACCACCAGGCGCTGCACGACGTGAGCATCGCCATCCCCCGGCAGGCGATCTTCGGCCTGCTGGGTCCCAATGGAGCGGGCAAAACTACACTCATCCGCATCATCAACCAAATCATCACCGCCGACCGGGGCGAGGTGCTCATCAAGGGCGAACCCCTGGCGCCCCGCCACATTGCCGACATCGGCTACCTGCCCGAGGAGCGGGGCTTGTACAAAAAAATGAAGGTGGGCGAGCAACTACGCTACCTGGCTCAACTCAAGGGGCTGTCGTCGCGCCAGGCCAACGAGCGCATCCGAGACTGGTTTAAGCGACTAGAGATTTCGGGCTGGAGCGAAAAGAAGATTGAGGACTTGTCGAAGGGCATGCAGCAAAAGATTCAGTTTATCGCCACGGTGGTGCACGAGCCCGACCTGATCATTCTGGACGAACCTTTTTCGGGCTTCGACCCGGTGAACGCCAACCTGATCAAAGACGAAATCCTGGCCCTGCGCGAGCGGGGCAGAACGATCATCTTCTCCACCCACCGCATGGAGTCGGTGGAGGAGATGTGCAGCCACGTGGCCATGATCAACCAGGCCGGAAAGGTGCTGGACGGCACCAAACAGGAGATCAAAAACCAGTACCGCACCAACACCTACGAGGTGATGCACGGCGGACAGCTCAACGGACTGGCGGTGCCCTACGAGATGCTGGATCAGCGCTCGGAAGGGGAAAACGAAACCGTATCGGTGATCCGCGCCGAACCCAAAGTGTCGCCCAATCAATTGTTGCAGGCCCTTATCGAGCAGGTAGAAGTACACGCCTTTCAGGAGAAAATGCCTACCATGAACGATATCTTTATTGCGGAGGTGCAGCGGGGGAAGTAGTCGATAGTCGACAGCCTTTATCGTCACCTGCGACGGCTTATCGACCATTAACTGTGGACTGTCGACCGTTGACTATGGACTAATTAAATAAAGAAAGTATGAGCAAAATCGGCCTAATCATTCAACGCGAGTACTGGACCCGGGTGCGCAAGCGTTCTTTCCTGATCATGACGCTGCTGGGGCCGTTACTCTTTGCCGCTATCGTGATTGTGCCCGCCTGGCTCAGTTCGCGCGACAGCGGCGGTGAAAAGGTGATCGCCGTCATTGACGAGAGCGGATTGCTGGGTGAAAAACTGGAAGAGAGTTCGAGCGATGCCGGATTGCGCTACGAGCACGTGCAGCTGTCGCTCGAACGAGGCCAAGGCCGACATTCCGAAAGACGACCGCTACGGCCTGCTGTATATTCCTGACATTGACATCTACGACCCACAGGGCATCAATTTTCTTTCGGAAGGCAACCCAAGCATGAATCTACAGAGCAGCATAGAGCGTGCTCTGAAGCAACAATTGCGAGAGCTAAAGCTGGAGGCAGCGAACATCAGTCCCGAAACACTGGCCCAACTCAATACTGGGGTTAACATCAACACTGTGAATCTAACCGATAGCGGCCGGGAGCAGCAGGGTAACGCAGACGTAGCTTCGGGGGTAGGTTACGTGAGCGCTTTCCTGATTTATATGTTTATTTTCCTCTACGGGGCCCAGGTGATGCGCGGCGTGATCGAGGAAAAAACCAACCGCATTGTGGAGATCATCATCTCGTCGGTGCGTCCGTTCCAGTTAATGATGGGCAAAATCATCGGAGTGGCTTCGGTAGGGCTTACCCAGTTTTTACTGTGGATCGTGCTCACGTTGCTGATCGCTACCACGGCACTCCAGTTCTTCGCCGACGATGAGTTAGCCACCGTCTCGCCCGATGAGATGGCCCAGCAGATGCCCGAGCAAGCCGCCCAACTGGAAGTGGTATCCGGCGTAATACAGGCCATCGACACGGTGAACGTTCCGCTGATCTTGGGGTGTTTTGTGTTTTATTTTCTGGGAGGATACCTGCTCTACAGTGCGCTGTTTGCCGCGGTGGGCTCAGCCGCCGATAACGACACCGATACCCAGCAGTTTATGCTGCCCGTGGCCGCTCCGCTCATCTTTTCCATCGTCACGCTAGCGGGCATTCTCAATGAACCTGATGGTTCGCTGGCGGTGTGGATGTCGATGATTCCGTTCACCTCGCCGGTCACCATGATGATGCGCATTCCCTTCGGCGTGCCCACCTGGCAGTTGATCACATCTATGGTGCTGTTGGTGCTGGGTTTTATGGGGACGACCTGGGTGGCGGCCAAAATCTACCGCATCGGCATTCTGACCTACGGATCAAAGATCAGTTACAAAACGCTGGGCAAATGGTTGTTTTCGTAATGACCGGTCGCGACCGGTCATTACGATAATACCCGGTTTTCCTCCCGCCCAAAACCCTGCACCTCCAATCGGTCGGCATACACACTGACGATTGCATACGTATTCTTGTCCGGGGTATCCACCATGCCCTTGAAGTTCAGGTAGTGAATGCCGTTGCGGCGGCCGTAGTTGCCGTCGTGGTGGTGGCCATTGAAGTAGGCCTTCACGGCGGGATAGCGCTCCAGCACGGCCATTACCGCGTCGTCGTTCCACAGGTTAAGTCCCCCGGCCGGATACAGCGGATAGTGCCCCGCAACGATCACTGACTGTCCGTTCTGCTGGGCCTCGGCCAATTGCTGATCCAGCCAGGCGAGTTGGGTTTCGCTCACACCCCCGTTCCACTCCTGGGCGTTGGGCGCCTTTCGATTTTGCAATTCTTCCAGCACTTGCTCCGCCTGCTGTCGCTGCGGAGTGCCCGCCCGGGTAGCAAACAGACTTACTTCGTTGCCGTTGATGACCACCAACCGCCAGTAGTCGTAGTCCACCGCGTAGTAACCCGCTGGGTCTAGCCCCAGGCGCCGTGGAATTTCTCCCAGATGCATCACGTTCACGGTGTAGTCATGATTGCCCAGCACCCGGTGCACCGGAGCTTGGGCTGCTTCATACACCGGCAGAATCGTATCAAAACTGTTGAAATCCCGATCAATCAAATCGCCTAGGTCGAGAATAAAACGCAGCTCGTGCTGGGCAAATGTTTTCAGTGCTTCGGCAAGCTTATTCTTAGAACGAGCGTAAAAGCGGTTCATGGCGGTGGAGGGTTCGCAGGGGCAGTACTGCACGTCGGCGATCACGCCAAACCGAAATTGAGGAGGGACAGACATTACGAAACATGGTTTAGAGGATACAAACGGTAAGGTACAGTGGATCTTCTTTGTATCCATAACACCAAAAAACATTTTCTTTTCTGTTCAACAATACTTATTTTAAGTAGTTGAAGACTTATTTATCGTAGAACAACTAACCCTCTACTTTTTTGAACGCAGACGTTACTTCCCGAAGATCAACCGCTGATACTTCTGCGGCATTGGCCCAGCAGTTTAGCGAACTTGTGCTGGACCCAACCTACCCTTGCCTGGGCGCGAAGTCAGCTTTTCGCACCCATTCCTATCACATCAATTGCTACCGGTCGCTGGGCACCGATACCTCCGCGCAGGCGTTAGGCCCTGATCTACTTCGATTTATTGCTTCGCAAGATGCCATGAATCACGCTTTCACCACCTTTGTTGCTATCTTCGATGATCCGACCGTTCGGGACGAAGCGCACTTTGAAAAACTACTGTGGCAACAACTTGAGGCGCTGCATCGCGTCGAACGAACAGCCCTGGGCCCCTTCGGCCTCTAGCGATCCCAACGACAAAAACTTTGGGTTCAGCTTTGGCGGAGTAGCTTTCTTTGTGGTGGGCATGCATCCCCGTAGCACCCGGCAAGCCCGTCGGTTTGCCCGTCCTGCCCTGGTGTTCAATGACCACCGGCAGTTTGATCAGCTTCGCAGTCAGGGCAAATTCTCGAAGATGCAGCGGGTAATCCGCGACCGCGACCAGGCGTGGCAGGGTATCGCCAATCCCATGCTGGCTGATTTCGGCACGGTATCCGAAGCCCGGCAGTATAGCGGCCGTGCGGTGCCCGCCGATTGGAAATGTCCTTTTTATGCGAAGACTTCAGAATGAAACAGCGCATCGAGCCGCAGTCAGGAGCTGCCTTCACCATCGCGCAAGGACAGTACCTGTGCGTGACCGACCCCACCGGCGAACAGGTGTCCGACATGGTGTGCTTTAACCGACATGACAAACGGGAGTGGCTTTCATCGGGCAAAACGCTCGACTACTCTAGCACGCTGCTCATCACGCAGGGCCACTCCTTGTACAGCAACCGCAGCAAGATGATGTTTGACATTGTAGAAGACACCAACGGGCGTAACGACTTTCTACTAGCCCCTTGCAGTCCTGAAACCTTCAGAATCATCTACGACAACCACGAATATCACCCCAGTTGCTTTGAGAATCTGCATACGAATCTAGCGTCCTACGGCATCGATCCCGATGATATTCCCACCGCTTTCAATCTGTTCATGAACGTACAGTTCGCCGCCGATGGCACCCTGACGGTGGCTCCGCCCACCTCACGGGCCGGTGACCGGGTGGTGCTGCAGGCGAAAATGGATTTAATTGTAGGACTCACCGCATGCTCGGCCGAACAGTCTAACAACTACGCATTCAAGCCCATTGATTACGAAATTACGGACGCGCTCTAGCGTCAGTAGTGGGCGGGTCGCTGATGACCAGCTTAAATTTTCCGGCGGCCGTGCGAACGATATCCTTGGGCGATACGTAAGCAATTTCGTAGGATAATGTCTCTCCTACCCTTTGACGTAGCTCGGTTCTAATGGTCGCTACACTCTGTGGGGTAAATGCTTCGTTTACCACTAGATTGATAAGTATCCGCCCATCGGCCCCTTGTCGAATTTGCGCCAGTTCCAACCCCTTTACGTCTAAGAACACTCCGCCAATTCGCCCAACCCGGGTGCCGTCAGGAAGCCGTAGTACATCATCATGCCTTCCTGCAATGGCCTGAATTTGGTAAGGATTGTTCGGGTGGGGATGAATGATATCATCAACACGGTACCGAATCAGGGGAAAGGCGGCGGTGATCAGCCCGGTTGTCAACACATGATCGGTCTGGTACTCATTCACTGAGTACAACGGTAGGGCGTGGTAGTTGCTATCGGGGCGCTGCTCGAAGGCAATGGTACGCTCAGCATTACCGTACCAGTCCACGATGCTGGTGTTGAACGTCGCCTCCACCTTGGCGCGCTGATGCTCATACACTTGCTCTGACGAAGTGAAAATGTAAGGAACTGAAAGCGAAATGCCTTTTGCCTGAAATAGATTGGCCAAAATTTCTACGGAGCTGGGGTAGGCCAGCAGCGCGTAAGGTGCGAATTGCTGAATTTGTTCGTTGTACCATTCCGCATGTTCTTCGCGCAGATTGAAGCTAGATAAATACAAGCAATTGAAGAAACGATCGTAATAGCGCATCACCCGGCGGTCAAGGTTGCCCCGCAGTGAAACCACCTTCATCCCAGGATGAAAGCCATAGAGTGCCCGTTGCGCCCAAAGGTAGGCGCCCTCGCGCACTGTGGAGCGGTAATCGCGGTAGACAGTAAGCGGGGTGCCCGAACTACCACTGGTACGCCCGGTGGTACGCAACCAGGGGTGGCCGATGTACAAATCTTTGCCGTGCTCACGAACGTGATCGCGGGTAACCACTGGCAGTTGCGCCAGGTCATCCACCGAACGAATACATGCGGTATCTACTCCGTATTTGGCGTACAGTTTCTGGTAAAACGAAGAATGCCGCAGGGCCCGCCGGAATAGGCGCAGAAATGTTTTGTTTTGGTGCGCCCGGAGCTGAGCCGTACTCCACTGTTTTTGGTCTAAAACACGGCGGAGTTCTCTTCGGAAGAGACCGTTAAAACGGAGATGGTACTGGGTGAAATCTAGGAGAGACACCTTCACTAGATATTAGTATAACCGTTGTAACGTGAACTCTGGCGAGTAGTTGGATAAATATCCTCAGGCATTGTAATACAACAACTGTTCAGAAATGGGAAGCGGTTGCAAAAATGCTCACCCGGAACAATTAGAGTAAGCCTTCGTCCAGGCATCAGTAGAAGCGGCGAATTGTATATATTTACCAAAAGCAGTGGGAAGATACACTGCACAGTGGTCGCTTAACTGGCTATGGTGGTTGCCAAAGCAACCTAACATAAACCAACTAACATAATGAAGATACTTTACGGCCTTTGCCTTTTTCTAATCTGCTTACCCGGCTTCTCGCAACCCCGCCCCAATGTGGTGCTCATCATCACCGATGACCAGGGTTACGGCGATTTTGGCTTCACGGGTAACCCCCACGTCCAAACCCCAGTTATTGATGAACTGGCTGGTGAAAGCATCCGGTTCACCAATTTTTACGTATCGCCGGTGTGCGCCCCCACCCGGTCTAGTCTGATGACCGGGCGCTACTCACTGCGCACCGGGGTGCACGACACCTACAACGGTGGAGCGATCATGGCTACTAGTGAAGTGACTATTGCCGAAATGCTGCAACAGGCCGACTACCAAAGTGGTATATTCGGCAAGTGGCACCTGGGCGACAATTACCCGAGCCGCCCGCAAGATCAGGGATTCCGGGAGTCGGTAGTCCATCTGGCAGGCGGGATAGGTCAGGTGGGCGACGTGACCAATTACTTTCAGGGTGATAGTAGCTATTTTGACCCGGTGCTTTGGCACAATGGAAAACAGCAGGCCTACGAGGGCTACTGCTCCGATATCTTCACTGATCAGGCCGTTGATTTCATCCGAGAGAACCACCAGTCGCCTTTCTTCTGCTATCTTTCGTTCAATGCTCCGCACACCCCGCTACAGGTGCCCGACCAATACTACCGGAGGTACCAAAGCCTTGACCCCCAGGCCGGTTTTGCCGGTGAAGTGCCCATGCCCAGTATGACCGAAAAAAACAAGGAAGCCGCTCGCCGGGTGTACGCAATGGTCACCAACATCGACGATAATGTGAAGAAAGTGCTTTCCGTACTGGAAGAGCTAAGGGTTGCCGACAACACAATTGTTATCTTCATGACCGACAATGGTCCGCAACAACCGCGCTACCAAGGCGGGTTGCGGGGACTGAAGAGCTCGGTATACCGGGGAGGGGTTCGGGTGCCTTGCCTTTTACGCTACCCTGATCGCTTTAGTGAATCTCGTCGGATCGGTGCAAACGCCACCCATATGGATATTGTCCCCACCCTGGCGGATCTGTGCCGGGTTTCCTTGCCTAAGAACCGTATCATCGATGGGGTTAGCTTGCTGCCGCTGCTGCAGGGCGACTCAGTGACCTGGAAGGACCGTTCTTTGTTCTTCTCCTGGACGCGCCAGTATCCCGAACTATACCGTAACGTAGCACTCCAGCAGGGTGACTATAAGTTGGTAGGGCAAACTTCTTACAGCGCTAGCATCAGCGACTTTGAACTCTACGATGTGCAGCACGACCCCTATGAACAACGTAACCTGGTGGCTGAACAGCCTCAACGCGCTCAGCGTCTGAAACAAACCTTAGACGAGCACTTTTTTGAGCTCATCAACTCCCCAAATCTGGTCGATCCACCACGTATTGTAATCGGTAGCGAAGCGGAGAACCCAGTTCTTCTGAGCCGAAATGACGCAAGTGGTGAGCGGGGAATCTGGGCACAGGAAGAGGTATACGGAAAGTGGCGGGTCCGTATTGTGCAGGAAGGCTATTATACCGTCCGCTTTCGTTTTTTGAACCCAGTAGTGCCCGGGGGAAATTTGCTACTCCAAACCGGACCGCTCATCCACCGACTGGAGAAAAACGATAACACGACGGATCAACTGGTGATGAAGAATGTATACCTGCCAGTAACTCAAGATGACCTTACTGCAATCTACCAAACGAGTTCACAAGAAATACTGCCTTTTTGGATAGCGTTGGAGAAAGAAGAGCCGTTTGAAACCCCCAGAGAGTGATCACAGTAAGCGCACGCAGTCGGGGAAGAGCCACTATTTAGGCGGCAGAAAATCAAAGTAGTGCCGTAGAAGGTACATCTGGTGGCAGCACGCCATTTTTTCTCTAATTTCGCCCAAAACTTCTAATGTTTATATGGTACACTTAGTGGTCGATGCTGATAAACGCTCGCGCTTGCTTAACCTACGCGAGTTGGTGCATTATCAAGACCTTTTCTATATCCTTGCCTACCGCGACCTGCGGGTGCGGTACGCGCAGACATTTCTGGGGTTGGCCTGGGCTTTCTTACAACCCCTGGCCACGCTCACCATCTTCACGGTGGTGTTCGGCCGGGCGGTAAAGGTAGACACCGGCGGGGTTCCTTATCCGCTGTTCGCCATCACCGGCATGGCCGCCTGGACCTACTTTTCCTTCGTAATGAAAGAATCGGGTAACTCCATTATTAGCGCCCAGCAGATGGTGAAAAAAATCTACTTTCCTCGCTTGGTGATTCCGCTCTCCAAGGCGGTGGTGGGTTTTGTGGACTTTGGCATTGCTCTACTGCTGATGGTGGGGTTGATGGTATACTATGGCTACGTGCCCACCGAGAAGCTGGTGTTTCTTCCGATTTTTATTGTGCTCACCGTGCTGGCCGCGCTTTCGGTAGGCATCTGGTTGAGTGCACTCACCATTCGCTACCGCGACTTCCAACACGTGGTGCCCTTTCTGGTGCAGTTTGGCCTGTATGCTACGCCCACCGCCTACCCCGCCGAAGCGGTGATCAACAACCTGCCGCCTTGGGCCACGGTGCTGTACTACCTCAACCCGATGGCCGGCGTCATTGAAGGTTTTCGGTGGAGTCTGCTCGGTACCAACCCGCCCAGTGAGTACGCTTATCTGTCGTTCATATTAGTGGGAGTGTTGCTGATCAGTGGTTTATTTTACTTCAAGCGTATCGAGCGGGTGATGGCGGATATTGTGTGAGCGGCTTTGCTCAGACGAAAGTGGATAAAGTCTTAATAAGCAACAATTTGCTCGATATACCTGGACAGCGAAAGCGGCCACCGTACGCTACAATACTTTCTCAGCAACTTTGTCATCCTTCAGTATGGTAGCCCGCCGCTTGGTGCGGCGTTTGAGACGCGCCCGCTTTCGTTGGCGTGCTTCCTCTTCATCAGGTGGATTACCTAGCAAAAAGCCGTAGGGCTGAAGCGGTTCCACCGCGTCGCAGATCACCTTGATGATGGCCAGCACCGGAATAGCTAAAATCATTCCGATGGGCCCCCAGATCATGCCTCCAAAGAACAGCGCAATAATAGCCGCAAAAGGGTTGATGCTTACGCTACTACCCACCACATTGGGGGTGATGAAGTTCCCTTCTAAGAACTGCACTCCCCAGAAAATCAGCGCTACACCCACCGGATACCAGAGCGAGTCTTTGGTGACCAGTGCAAACACGACGGGCAAGAGTGATCCGATAAAGATACCAATGTAGGGAATAACGGTGAGCACCGCCGCCAGTACCCCGAAGAACACCGCGTGCTCAATGCCCAGCAGCATCAACCCGGTTATGTTCAGCACACCAACGATCACGATCACCGTCAGCAGCCCTAGGATGTAGCTTCGCACCACCTTTTCGGTTTTAAGAATAGTGTCGCCTACCGTGGTGTGCTGATCGGGACGAAACAACTTATATATGAAACTCACCAGGAAGCGCCGGTAGTACAAGAAAAAGAATAGGGCAATTAGCACCAGAAAAAATGCGGTAAAGAACCCCGCCGTGGCCGAAGCAGTACGGGTGAGAAAAATAGTGCTGTTGCGCAGCATGCTGTTCAGCGAATTTTTCAGGTAGGTGGTCTGCTCCTGTTGTTCCACCCCAAACTGGTTCTCCATCCACACGTAACCCTGGTCAATGATGTCGTTAAAACGAGTTTCGATTGCTGCTAAATCGCCTGAAATATTACGGATTTGGGCTGAAAAGAAGTAGAACAGACCAAACAGAAGCAAGAACACTATTACGATCGATAGTACCGAACTGATGCCCCGGGGAACCCGAATACGCTCCATGCGACGGGCCAGCGGATGCAGCAACAGTGCCAGGATGAAAGCGGTGAAAATGGGACTAAACACGGACTTAGCAATAATAAGCACGTGCAGCGTAAGTAGGATGCTCGCCAGCACCACCAGATACTTGAAGTACCCGGGCAGTTGAATTTTTTTCAAAGAAGTGGATAAGTTAGGTGAGGGCAAAAAATCCGGATATTCGGTTTTATCTCCTTAAACGGATAAGCAACCGGACGGTTCAAATTTTGAGTATAGTTACTCATTGTAACCGATTCCGGCGAATTGCTTCGCGCCCTCGCCGTCGCGCCTTGACTTTGCGCCACACTCCCCCACCCAGCGCCGTTATCAAGCCTCCGGCACCAACTACTGTTGTTACCTTGAGGGCGTTCTCGTAGGGCGCACGCTGGCTGCTGGGCACCCCAAATGAGCCAACGACAATGCCCGTTGCCCCTAGCCCCCCGATCAAGTAAGCCAACCCACCGTAGCGCCAGCACCGGTCCGACTGTCGTAAATAACGCGCGGCCAGCGCCAGCTGTCGGTTAATCGTTGCGTTTTGCCAATCGTAGGTTTCCACCGGAAACCCCCGCTTGCTTAGCCAGGCCGCGTCGCGGTAGCTGACTGCGTGTTCAGTAGGCCCCACCTGACCATGGCTTGTCACCGCCAGAGCCAGCAAAAGCCCAGTAAGCATTAATTTCGTTCTCATTTTTATTGCACGGTTGGTCAGCAGACGAACAATTGACCCCACCCCGGGCGCAATCGTTGGAACGGAAAGTATATATTTGCACTACCGATCCACGACCAATAAACCATGAGCAACGCAACCCTTTCTAACCTGATCAGCGAACTGCGCTGGCGCGGCATGATTCACGACATGACTCCCGGCACCGAGGCCCAGCTAGCCCAGGAAGTGACCGCCGGTTACATCGGCTTCGACCCTACGGCCAAGTCACTGCACATTGGCAACCTGGCCACCATCATGTTGCTCGTGCACCTGCAACGGGCCGGGCACGTGCCCGTGGCGCTGGTGGGAGGCGCCACGGGCATGATCGGCGACCCCTCGGGCAAGTCGGCCGAGCGGCAACTGCTCGACGAAGCCACCCTGCGCGACAACCAGGCGGGCATCCGCCGTCAACTCGAGAAGTTTCTGGATTTCGACACCCCTGATAATACCGCCCGGCTGGTGAACAACTACGACTGGTTTGGACAGATGGGCTTCCTGCACTTCCTGCGGGAGGCGGGCAAGCACCTCACCGTTAACTACATGATGGCCAAAGACTCCGTGAAGTCGCGGCTGGAGACGGGGTTGTCGTTTACCGAATTCTCGTACCAACTGCTGCAGGGCTACGACTTTTACCACCTCTACGCGCACCATGACGTGAAATTACAGATGGGCGGCTCCGACCAGTGGGGCAACATCACCACCGGCACCGAATTTATCCGCCGCAAAGCAGACGGCAGCGCCTTTGCCCTCACCACCCCGCTGGTGACCAAGGCCGACGGCACCAAGTTCGGAAAGTCCGAAGCGGGCAACGTGTGGCTGGACCCGGAACTCACTTCGCCCTACCAGTTCTACCAGTTCTGGCTCAATGTGGCTGACGAAGACTGCGGACGGCTCATTCGGGTGTTCACGCTGAAGAGCCAGGTGGAAATTGAGCAGCTGGAGGCTGAACACGCCGAAACGCCCCACCAAAGGGGGCTGCAAAAGGCGCTGGCCGAAGAAATTACCAGCCGCGTGCATACGCCGGAAGCGTATCAAGCGGCGGTGCGGGCATCGAGCATTCTGTTTGGCAAATCGAGCGCCGAGGAGCTGGCCACGCTGGACGAAATTACCCTGCTCCAGGTATTGGAAGGAGTGCCCCAACAAACGATTAGCCGTGCCGACTACGAAGCGACAAAGAACGTAGTAGATCTGCTATCAGAGACCGCGCAGGGATTGGTGTTTCCCTCAAAAGGGGAAGCCCGACGAACCATTCAGCAGGGGGGGGTGAGTATCAACCTAGAAAAGGTGACCGATCCGGAAGCTCCAGTTAGTTTCACGCTGTTGCAGGAGCGGTACTTGCTGGTGCAGCGCGGCAAAAAGAAGCGTTTCCTGTTGCGGGTGGTGTAGGGGAAGGAGATAAAGTGAGTGTCCTGAAGCGGGTTAACGTATAGGCTAGCCCGTCCTAGGGGTGGGTGACTATGTGTTTAGCCAAGTAAGAACCAACGCCAAACGCTACCAAAAGATACGGCCCAATACGCGGTAAAAACCGGAAAATGAACCGTTGATTACTACCTGAGAATTGCTCCGTACCGGTCTTGATGCACAGATGCACTCGAAAGTATTGCTCCGAAACGCGTTTGACGCGCTGTTTCGAACGAAATTACCACTCAAAACCGGGTTTGAGCCATTCTTTTTGCCTAACAAGTACTTTATGACCGGTCAAGAGTCATTTTTTCGAGCGAAACAGTGGCTCATGACCGGTCTCAAGCCATTGTTTCGACCCAATGTGTGCTTCAAACGGGCATTTGCTTCTTTCTTCAGCGTAAACCATGCTTTCGCCGGAAGTTGTTTTTGTGATAAGAAACGTAATAAAGGGATCAGCAGTGGCCAGTAATGGGTGTACCATCAGGCATTGAAAGGCAAGTTTGCCAATCAGTTCTGTGTCTCATCATGAGTTGAGAACTAACCCGCCCTGACGGCAAGCCTACTCGGCGTAAACGTACTCAGCGGTTACTAGCCGTTTCTACTGAAACCAGCGCTTAAGTTTCTCCGCCGCAGAATGACCCAGATCACCACCGGCGAACCAACCAGAGCCGTTACTGCATTGATGGGCAGCATGGTCTGACTTCCGGGCACCTGAGAAATAATGTCGCATCCCAGCATCACAATGGACCCCACCACCATCACGCCCGGTACCAGCACGAAGTGGTTGGTGGTGTTGAGCAACGCGCGGGTGAGGTGGGGCACCGCAATACCCACGAAGCCAATCGGACCGCAGAAGCCGGTAACCGCCCCGGCCAGCACGCTGGTAGTCAGAATAATGAAGCCTCGCATCTGCGCAATATTTAGTCCCAGGCTGCGGGCGTAGTTTTCGCCCAGCAGCAGGGCGTTTAGTTGCTTCGACAACAAAAAGCTGAGGCCAATGCCCGCGCCCACCACGGTGAGCAGCACCGGTAGGAGACGCGGGGTGACACTGTGCAGACTGCCCAGCGTCCACAAGACATAACTCTGGATTTGCTCCGGCTGGCTGAAGTACTGCCAGATGCCCACCACCGACAGGGTAACGTTGCCAATCATCAGCCCCACAATAAGGATCACTACCGAATCGTTGATCCGGAACGACACCCACAGCACCAGCAGCAGCACCATGGCCCCACCAGCCGTGGCGGCCAGCACCAGAAGCCAACTGCCCGAAAATCCTAAGACTTGTCCGGTGGTGATGCCTAGAATATTTCCGGTAGACAGTGTGACCAGTGCTACTCCCAAGCTAGCCCCCGAGGTAACTCCCAGCACCGAAGGGCCCGCCAGCGGATTGCGGAATAGCGTTTGCATCTGCAGCCCACCAACCGACAGGGCAGCACCGGCCAACAGGGCTGTCACGGCTTTAGGCAACCGAATTTGCGTAATAATGCTCGTCCAGGCTGGGGAGGAAGAGGGCTTGCCGAAAAGAATAGAAACCACCTCCGCCGGGGGAATGCTAACCGAACCCAGGGCCACATCCAGCACGAACAAAATCAGCAGCGTGGCTCCCAGGCTTACCAATACCCACGGATGAGGTCGGCCAGTAGTAGTGGGTGGTGAGGAAAGAAGCATATAAAGGGGACGCGATGGGGCGGAAGATAGACCTCCAAACGGGTTATTCCAACCTTTGGTAATAGTAGAGCGAGTGGCCCAGCACCTCAGGATGAAAGATCTCAATCAGGTCGGCCAGCACCAAGTCCGGGCGTACGGCCCCGCTTTCGTAGTAGTCGTTGCCCCCGGAGTTGCTCACCCGGCGGTTGTGGGCATACACTTCGCCGCGCCGGTAGGGCCGGAAGGCCATAAGGCGCTCGTCCTTCTCTCCCAGGTCGCTACGCTGCTGGTACATGCCGGGGTTGATCCAGTAGTCGGCCTGCAGTCCGTAGGGGTAGAGCGTTTCTAATGCCACCCTGAAAGATACCGCCAAGGTATCGTGCTCACCGGGCCAGGTGGCACGCGCATCGCGCAGCAGTTGACCCACGTAGCTGTGGTGACCCGGCACGTACCACGCCCCTTGAAACGGCGACCCGGTGATTACCCGGGGGGAAGAAGCTGTTGGCGGAACCAGCCGTTTTAGGGAATCATACGCAGTAGCGATGGCATCGAAGTGTTCGTTGGCCACGGATTCTTTGCCGAGCAATACCGCCAGCAATTTCACCCATTCGGCCTTGCCCAGCGGACTAGCCTCCTGCCATTCGGCGTTTACCACCACGGGAATGCCCGCGTTGCGTAGCGGCTGATAGGAAGCGGTGCCACTCGGGTTGGCGGAAACCATCACCAGATCGGGTTGCAGCGCCAGCACCGACTCGACGTTCAGGCTGCCGCCCACGGCTACCTCTTGAATCTTTCCCTGATCCACCCGGTGGCGAATATCCGCATCGTATACGTAGTCGGCTTGCCCGATGCCCACCAGGCAATCGCGGGCGTTGAGCAGTTCTACCAGGCTCAGATGGGTGGTTGAGGTAACCACCAGACGGCGTACCGGGGTGCGGATGGGTGTAAACCCCGACGAGGAAGCCTCCGCTAAAGAAGCGTGGGGGGGCAACAAGGCGTAGCGCGTCGTATTGACCGATCCGTAGATTGATAGGGTAGGATAAGTCTCGGTATAGCTGATGTTGAAGCCCCGCGCATGTTGCACCTGCACGGTGTCGGTAGAAGCAGCGCCGGTTGCCGGAGACGCCTTCTCAAACGGGCGGGGAGCGGAGCAACCGCTGAGCAGAAGGACACCTGAGAGAAAGGCCTCCCAACAAGGCGGCGGCAGAAAGCAACGGATCACGAACAAGCGGGGCTAAACAGTAGAATGGTTGAATTCATTCTTCCAAAATTCGGTATTCCTTGCGCGATATTCAATATTTTAGGTACTTACCTGCGCATGAAGATTCGTCGAAAAACCAACTGCTGCCTCAACTGCAACCATACGCTATCGGAGGTATATAACTTCTGCCCCCATTGCGGACAGGAAAACAACGACCACCGCGTGTCGTTCGGCATATTTATCGGCGATTTCTTATCCAACTACTTTTCGTTCGACACGCGCATCGGGCGGAGTATTCAACCCTTCTTTCTTCGACCGGGCTACCTGACCAACCAGTTCAATGAGGGCAAGCGGATGCGCTACGTGCACCCGTTGCGGCTGTATTTGATCGTGAGTATATTTTTCTTCTTCGTGGCTACGTTGCTGGTGCAACGCAATTTAGAGGAAGTATCACTGGTTCCGGACGCTGTGATGAGGGACGAAGCAATCGAGGAGGACACCACTGTGATTTCGGGATGGAACCGTACGCTAGACGTGATGCGCAACGCCGACCTAAGCGATCAAGTTGCGCTGGATTCTCTACGAAATATTGGTTTTGTTCAAGGAGATTTAGAAAATCAGGAGTTGATGAACCGGCTGTTTCATCAGTTCCGTAAGGTGGTAAACAACGATGTATCGTTGTTCAGTGGCTACCTGATGCAAAATCTGCCAGTGATGATGTTTATCGTGTTACCATTGCTTGCTCTGGTCATCAAGTTGTTTTACATCCGTCGCAACTTCTTCTACGTCCATCATTTGGTGCACGTCCTTCATCTCCACGCCTTCACTTTTTTGGTTTTCGGACTGTATCTACTCATCCTCATCATTTTTGACGCGCGAGAAACTACTCCTGATGGGGTAAGCAGTGGGATTTTGCTACTACTTATGGGATACTCGTTTCTGTCGTTCCTAAAAGTCTACCGGCAACGGTGGCCTAAAACCTTGCTGAAGTTTTTTCTGTTAGCCAATGTATACCTGATCCTGCTGGTTGTCGCCGCCCTAACCGAAGGAATCATTTCATTCTTGATTTTCTGATATGACCACCACGCACTA
The DNA here is from genome assembly GCA_963761785.1 of uncultured Cytophagales bacterium. Taxonomy (GTDB): domain Bacteria; phylum Bacteroidota; class Bacteroidia; order Cytophagales; family Cyclobacteriaceae; genus Tunicatimonas. Next base: position 25,463 of record CAVXII010000004.1, on the reverse strand, counting down.
CGACTACATTATTGCCGGCGGGGGCGGGGCGGGGCTCAGCCTTATCCATCACCTGCTGCAAACCCGGCTCAGCCAGAAAAGCATTCTGATTATAGATCGAGATCAGAAGCAGGCAGATGACCGCACCTGGTGCTTTTGGGAAGCGGGACCGGGGCCGTTTGAAGAAATAGTGCACCACCGCTGGCAGCACACTTACTTCTACGGAGAAGACTACTCGGCGCTACTCGATTTAGCTCCGTACCAGTACAAAATGATCCGCAGTGGCGACTTCTACCGGCACGTTAAGTCTTGTATCGCAACGCACGCTAACATCACTTGGCTCACCGCAGAGGTGCATGCTACCCGCGAGACTGCCAACGGGGCCCAAGTAGAAACTTCTGAGGGCTCCTTCACTGCTCAGTGGGTATTCAACAGCCTGCGTAATCCGCACGAGCGACTGTCGGTTAGCGATCATATTTACTTGCTTCAGCATTTTAAAGGATGGGTGATTAAGACTTCTGACGATTTCTTTGATCCACAGCGGGCCACCCTAATGGACTTTCGAATCGACCAGCACGGTGAGTGCCGCTTCTTCTACGTGCTACCGACCGACAAGCGTACGGCCCTGGTAGAGTTTACCCTGTTTTCGCCTGAGTTGCTGCCCGACCATGCCTACGAAGAAGAACTAAGGCAATACTTACAGCGGTTTTTATTGCTGAATGAGTATACCATTGCCCGAGAAGAATTCGGTGTTATTCCTATGACGAATCAGCCGTATCCCTCACGACACAGTGCGCATGTGATCAACTTGGGAACGGCTGGGGGCGCGACAAAACCTTCTACGGGATACACTTTTCAGCGTATGCAACTGGATAGCGAGCAATTGGTAGGGTCACTACTGCGAAAGGGAAAGCCCGAGCGGCATCCACTAACTTGGAGCAAAAGGTTTAACTTATACGATAGTACACTCCTCCAGGTAATGAATCAGAATCAGTACCCGGTTAAGGAGATATTTACCGACATCTTTCGTAAGAACCCCCCGGAACGGGTGCTACGCTTCCTGAGTGAAGAAACCACATTCCAAGAAGAGATCCGGGTGGCCAACTCAGTGAGAAAAGGGGAATTCATTCGGGGTATGGGGCGCGCCATTTTCTCCTAAGTCGTTGCTTTGTGTTCAGTTAAAATGTTTCATTCCTTCATAATTTTCTAGCGTTAAAGGGACGAAATCGCCCCTCTTTGTGTTACTTTTGCGACCAAACAACACACAATGAAAAAGCATTGGTGGAAAAGCTTAACTGTACTACTGATCGGCTACACCATTGTGGCCGGACTGCTAGCCGACGTGCCGCGTTTGCCTATTCTCAACGAGACAATCCGGGTGCTTCATTTCCACGTGCCTATGTGGTTCGGCATGATGGGCCTGTTCACCGTATCCGTGGTCCATTCGGTAAAGTATCTGCGAAATCCGCTGCACCGCCATGACGTCTACGCCATTGAGTTCGCCAATTCCGGCATGTTGTTGGGTATTCTCGGCATCCTGACTGGTTCGTTGTGGGCACGGTTCACCTGGGGCACCTTCTGGACGAGCGACCCCAAGCTGAACGCGGCGGCCATTGCCTTGCTCATTTACTCAGCCTACTTTATTCTACGCGGCTCGCTCACCGACCAGCAACAACGCGCGCGCATCGGGGCGATTTATAACATCTTTGCCTACGCCACCCTGGTGCCGTTGCTGTTCATCTTGCCCCGCATGACCGATTCATTGCACCCCGGCAACGGAGGCAATCCCGGTTTTAGTAGTTACGATCTGGACAGTCAGTTACGCATCGTTTTTTATCCGGCGGTGATCGGCTGGCTGTTGCTCGGAGTGTGGCTCACGAACTTGCGCATTCGCTTGCAGAACGTTAAAGACATTATAAATGAAAGAATGGAAGACGCGATGTTTCGCGCTAATCGTCCTCGTCCTGTTGACAATTCACCAACCGTTGAGCGCCCAGTCTAGTACCACCCAAGCGGGAGGAGCAAGTCAGATAGAGATGGCTGATACCATGCGGCAGGAGGGGAAAATCTACGTCGTGGTAGCCGTAATTCTGCTGCTGTTTTCGGGCTTTGTGATTTACGCAATCCGCATCGATCGCAAGGTGGGTCGACTTGAAGAAGAACTACACAACGAAACTTTATGAAAAAGACCCACATCATCGCTATTGCTGTTATTGCCATCTGCGCCGCCATCATCATGACCACCGCGGGTGATGCCAGTTCATACGTCACCTTCCACGAGGCCCAGGAAATGGCCAGCGCTGGTCAAGACAAACTGATTCACGTAGTGGGTCAGCTGAAGAAAGACGATCAAGGCCATATTGTCGGACTAAGTCCCTCACCCGATAAACTTTCCGTATCGTTCGTTATGGTTGATCAAGATGGACAAGAGCAACAGGTTTACTATAACGAACCGATGCCCTCTGATCTGGTTCGGTCCGAGCAGACGGTGGTGATCGGCTCCTACCACAATGACTTGTTTGTGGCCGAGCAAATCCTGCTCAAATGCCCCTCGAAGTACCAGGAAGAGGAAATTGGATAGCCCGAATGCCCAACGAGTACGATCGAATCATAAAAGAGAATATTGAGGCGGTTATCCTTCGGTTATCAGACAAGCTATTCGGCATTCGTCCGGAAGCGATGGAAGAAATTACCGTTGATCTTCACCTTACGCTGGAACGCAAGCCAGACGTTACCCGCCGGATCACGGATGAGCAAGGGCGCAAAAGCATTCTGCATATCGAGTTTCAGGTGAGCGACGAGACTGAGATGGTCTTGCGGATGCAAACCTACCGGGCACTGTTGCAGGAGATTCATCAACTGCCGGTTCGGCAGTTTGTGGTTTACTTAGGGCAGAAAAAGCCTACTATGAAAACCAGGATATCGGATCTGATTTCCGGCGATGATAATAACTTTGAATTTGAGCTGATTGACATCCAGAAGTATGATCACGAACGGTTACTCTCTTCGGATATCCCTGAGGAAATTCTACTGGCAGTACTCGGCGATTTTCAGAACGAATCACCGGAAGCGGTTGTTGCTAAAGTGGTTAAGCGATTGCTGGAGGCAAGTCAGGATACTACCAAACTACAGCGTTACATTCGGCAGTTGGTGGTGATGAGCAAACTGCGTAACTTACAGGAAGAAACCCTCTTAAATATAGAAAAGATGCCCTTTGACTTTGATATTGAAACCGACGTAATTTACCAACGAGGCAAGCAAGAAGGCAAGTTGGCGGGAAAAAATGACATGATTATCGCTATGCTGCGTGATGGTACTTTGGCACCAGTAAAAATTGCTGCCTACGCCCACGTCTCGGTTGATTACATCAAAGAACTACAGCAGCAGCTAAATGCCTAATTTATGATTAATACCTTTGCCGGTAACCTCGGCCACTTCTTCGTCATTGCTTCGTTCGTCAGTGCACTAGTGGCTGCCTGGGCTTACATCAAAGCCTCTAATTCCCACGACCTGGAAGCTCCTGCCTGGAGGCGTTTTGCGCGTACCGCCTTTCTGGTGCATGGTGCCCTAGTACTCGGCATTGTAGTGAGCTTGTTCTACATCATATATAATAACCTCTTTGAGTACCACTATGCCTGGACGCATTCCTCGCGTAGTTTGCCCGCTTATTACATGGTTTCCAGCTTCTGGGAAGGACAGGAGGGAAGCTTTCTGCTGTGGATTTTCTGGCATGTAGTGCTGGGCGCAGTCCTGATTTACGCCAACCGCAATAACGTCTGGGAAGCCCCGGTGATGGCAGTGTTCGCGCTGGTACAGGCCTTCTTGGCTTCTATGATTCTGGGAGTGGTGATCGGTGACCTAAAAATTGGTAGCTCGCCCTTTCTACTGCTGCGTGACGTGATGGAAGTCCCGGTATTTGCCATCAATCCCGACTTTGTGCCTGAAGATGGTACCGGCCTCAATCCCCTGCTGCAAAACTACTGGATGGTCATCCATCCGCCGACCTTGTTTTTGGGTTTTGCCACCACTTTGGTGCCTTTTGCATTCTGTATTGCCGGACTCTGGAAGCGACGCTACGAAGATTGGGTGAAACCGACCTTGCCGTGGGCGCTGTTCTCGGCCGCCGTGTTGGGACTAGGAATTATTATGGGCGCCATCTGGGCCTACGAAACCCTAAACTTCGGCGGGTACTGGAACTGGGATCCAGTAGAGAATGCGGTCTACGTGCCCTGGTTGGTATTGGTGGCAGCCATTCATACCTTATTAATATTTAAGAACAACCGTACCGCCCTTAAAACCTCTATGGTGCTGGTGATCAGTATGTTCGTACTGATCCTGTACAGTACCTTCCTGACGCGCAGCGGCATCCTGGGCGACGCCTCGGTGCACTCGTTCACTGACCTGGGTTTGTCCGGTCAATTGCTCATCTATATGCTGTTCTTTATGGTAGGAGCTATCGTACTGGCAACTACCCGTTGGAAAGAGGTGCCTACCTCAGAAAAAGAGGCTTCAGCCTACAGCCGGGAATTCTGGATCTTTATCGGTGCTACCACCTTGTGCCTGATGAGCTTCCAGGTACTAGTGCCTACTTCCATTCCGGTGTACAATACCATCGTAGAACTTTTGGGAGGCGTCTCTAATGTGGCTCCTCCGGCCGACCAGATTGGATTCTATACTAAGTTTCAGCTCTGGTTTGCGGTAGCTATCGCGTTGCTTTCGGGTACAGGACAGTTTTTCTTCTGGAAAAAAATGGATACTACTCGTCTTCGTGAGGCACTTACGCTACCTTTTGTTATTACGCTGCTGGTGAGTTCAGCCGCCATTCTGCTTGGCAAGGTAACAGATCCGGTATACATCATTCTGCTCACCGCTTCGCTCTACTCAGTGGTTGCCAATGCGACTATCCTAGTGCAACTCGCCCGCCGCAAGGTGAAACTCGTGGGTGGATCGGTCGCCCACATCGGCGTGGCCTTGATGTTCATCGGCATTCTGTTTTCGTCAGGATACTCCAACGTGGTTTCCATCAATCATTCCGGCAAACTGATCTTTAGCGAGGATGTGCCGGAGCAAGAAAACGCCGAAAACCTGGTGCTGTGGATCAACGAACCCCGACAGATGCTAGACTACCAACTTACCTACCGCGGTCGGCGGATGGAAGTAGACGGTGTGCCGGGTTACGTGGACCGCAAACTGATGCGTCCAACCGAAGACGAGCAAATCGCCACGGCGCGTCAGGATATTCTAATAGACGGCAAGAAGTATCTGAGTAAGGGTGATACTGTGGCGGTTCGCCCTGAAAACACCTACCACGAGATAGTTTACCGTGATAACGACAGTGGTGATGAGTTCACGCTGTATCCGCGCACGCAAATTAATCCCGGGATGGGGGGCACACTGGCCTCCCCCGATATTCTGCACAAAGTTACTAAGGATATGTACACCTTCGTGAACGCGATGTTGAACGAGGGCGACGATAAGCAATGGAGTGAGATGAAAGAAATGGAGGTGAAAATGGGCGAACCCTTTTTCGTTAATGATTACGTAGCTACCCTACAGAGTGTAGAAAGAATAAGCGAATCGGATGATATAGACCTGCAAGAAAGCGATCTGGCGGTGCAGGGAGTGGTGAAGGTAGAGGCCGAAAATCAAGCATTTGTGCTCAACCCTGTCTATTTAATTCGCGACCGCCTGGTGGGCCGGGTGCCTGATACGCAGAGCGAACTTGGGGTACGGCTTAGCCTAATGACTATTTCGCCGGAAACCAATTCTTTCACCTTTGGCGTAGAAACCACGCAAAAAGACTATATCGTTCTCAAGGCTATTGAAAAGCCACTTATTAATGTGCTTTGGATTGGCACTTTGGTGATGCTATTCGGTTTCGGAATATCGATCTTTCGGCGGTATAACGACCAGAAGAAATCGGAGCATGATCCTAAAAAGCCCAAGGTGAAAGGGCAAAAAGTGTCATCTCGTAGCAAAATGACTGTCTAGCCATTTTAAAGGAAGTAGAAGCACGTATGGTTAAGAAGTAACGCCCCTCAGGCGGTTTACTTGTCGTTCGGATTGATTTGGCACCCCAACAATTGGCGAAAAGCACTTCTACCCGACCTGCCGATCACCACCCAGAAATGTATTAGATAGTTGGACAGAGTAAGCTACTTTTTAGCCACTGATTCGTCTTTTCTGGTTTTGATCCGGTTTATTACCAACCTTCCTACTTTCTGCCCTTGCTCTACTCCATTCTCAATTGCAGGCAAGTAATGAATTCCGCCGTACAAACGGCTGATAGCGGCTTCTTCGGATGCTTCAATAAATGAATTAAAATCCCGAGGTGGCAATCCGTACTCGTACTCCGTAGAGTCGGTAAACTGAAAATTGTCTCCGTAAAGATCAGTTAAAGCAACAGCTGCCGCAGCCGAGATCACACTGTGTCCGCTAGGATACTCCGGAAAGGGCGGCGTTTGCAGTAGCGGCACCCAATCCTCATCCATGTGCATGTTAATAAGCGTCTCGGGGCGTATCAAGTTACTGCGGTACTTTTCGTCCCAGCAGCTAATAAATCCGTCCATCAAAGCCACGGAGGTGACGGTATACGTCTCTACCGATTTCATTAAGTCAGCATTAGATTGCCGGGCTGCGATTGAGGCGATGCCGATCCAATGCCCTCCGGGAGTGATCTTCTTCGTGGCAAACATCACGTGTCCCTGGTGGTGCGATACGTAAGGGTTACAGTCCCAGAAGCTAGCAATCTCGGTTTGCTCTTCATCGAGCTGCACCCCGGTTTCGTACACTTGTTTAACCTCTTGAAAGAAAGGACTGTCTTCCTCCATGCTAAATTCGGTAGGGGGCGGGGGTACAAACTGGTCAGCCGAGTCTAGCACAAACGGCCGAATTGCCTTCCAATGGGGCTCAATGCCGTCCATATAATCCGGTGGCGTGGGCTGCCAGCGACCTGGGGCATCGTTCACGGTGAACTTCGGGTATGATCGACTTTCTTTGTACTGGTCCTGATTGGCCCAGGCTAAAATGTGTTCAGCCACGCTCGCGCCGTAGGCTAGTGAGCGATCATACACGTCGCCCGAAAGCGGGCCATCGTACTTTTCGTATAGCGACTGCTCAAACTCCTCAATATCCTGTTCCGAAAAAATAAGCGCTTTACCAACGGTCAAAAAAGCATGCAGACTCGCCAATGGGTAGCAGTACTCCTGACCGGCTTCGGGGGCGGGCGCAACTTCTAAACCGCTCAATTGCCCGGCCAGTGTCTGGTACTCAGGGTGGTCGTGGATAAGCGTTTCGTAGGCGGCAATGCTGGGGTAAGCATAAATACGGCTGGCCACCGGAGGTGAGAAGATATCGTAAACAATCACATCCGTCAGCTTTTTCATCGACTGATGGATTATGTCCGGATTATCTGTATCGAAGTTGCTGGCAGGTTTACATGATATAAATCCTAGCAGCAAAGCGCCCAGATAAACAGTAGGTAATTTCATAGTTTATAAAATCTGATGATCTAACGTAACAGTAGTGAAATTACTACTGTGCAAACAATCGAACAAACTCATTTTTTGTAACAGCAAAGGTAGCGGAACAAGTTTCCCGGAGCAACTATACCAAAACTGATAGTTGCTTAATTTGCCAAAAAAGCCATATCGAAGGTTAACTTGTGGCTAATTTTGCCAATTAATTACGTGAGGCATTCTTTTTGTAATTAGAAAGTAAGTCAGGCTGATAAGCCCTGCTTGCGGAAGCTTCCGCTATGTTTCACTTAACCACTTACCTGATGCAAATTCATCGATATATTCCAATAATAACGCTATTAGCTATTTTATCCGGCTGCTATCCCGAACCCATCCCCGGCCCGCAGGGTCCGCCCGGTTTCGATGGATACGATGGCCGTGATGGAATTCCCGGTCCGCAGGGTGCCCCCGGCACCGGACTAATGTACGAAGTAGAGTTTAGTCTAAACGCTAAGAATGAATGGCAAACATTCTACGAGTTTCCGCCTCAAGACCCCATCTACTTTGAGGATGTCGTTTTAGGTTACCTACTGTGGGATCAATTAGATCCCGGAGATGGTAGCGACCTCATTGATGTATGGCGCCCCCTACCCGTGAGCTACCTATACGAAGAGGGCACGCTACAGATTGGTTACGACTTCACCGCCACCGATGTAAAACTGTACGCCGAGGCGGCGTTCCCCTTAGATCCTGAACGCGATGTATTCGACGGATTCCTGGCGCGGTTCGTAGTCGTTCCGGCCAACTATTCGGCCAATGCCCGAACCAGTAGTCCGGTCGATTTGGACGATTACGAAGCAGTGAGTGAATGGTTGGGCTTGGAAACTACCCCTGTACGGCGGGGCACCCCGTTTATGAAGGCTGTCTCTATTGAATGATGAGTCTACTCTGGCCTCGCCGCCCTAGACCCAGGTATAACCGAAGGAAAGCGAGGCCATTTAATTGTCTCTAATGAATGAATCTGTAGTTGACTCCAGTGTTGCATTGGCATAATTTAAAGCTAAGTACATCGCCGGGCGACATCCAATAAGTAGTATAGTTGGGTATTATTTCCCCAATTTGGGTTAGGAACTGTCAATTATATAGAATGGGTCTTTTATAAAGCATTGATTGCCATTGGTTTATAGCGTGGTACTATTTTTATTGCACCAAATGGTACATCTATCAGTTATCTTTCATGAAACGCTTTGCAACCCTTTTCGCTATTCTATCTATCGCGTCTGCTTCCGTGTTTGCCCAGGACATGGTTCTTTCAAAGAGTGTGACTAGTCCGGAGTCCATTGCCGATGCCAATCGGCAAGAAATCGATCGCACTCAACTTCCTTCGTCGGTTGTGCGTGCGCTGGATGAAGGTACTTATGAGGGAGTTTCAATTACTCAAGTGTTTATTCTACAGGGCTCTGCCCTTAAGCATGCTGCCGCTCAGCGAATTGACTTAATTCCCCGTCGCCTGTATGAACTACAACTCTGGAACGGCGAACAACTCTCGGTCGTCTACTTTACGGAATATGGCGAGGTATACGAAGCTGACCGCTCGGTATAAACCATTTTATTGCACTACACCGCTAGAAGCGAACAAGAAATCTTGTTCGCTTTTTTATTTTTTATAACCTTGTAGCCCGTTCACTCACCTCCACCGTGCTACTATGGCTCAGCAAGTATTATTAGGATATGATATCGGCAGTTCATCGATCAAAGCTAGCCTGGTGCAGGCTGACTCTGGTGAAGTAATTGCATCGGCTACCTCTCCTGCCCAAGAGCTGCCTATGACCGCGCATCAGGAAGGCTGGGCCGAACAGCATCCTGACTTGTGGTGGGAACACCTCGTAAAAGCCACAACGCAGTTGCGTTCCGAACATCCCGAAGCCCTCTCTCAAGTACGGGCCATCGGTGTGGCTTACCAGATGCATGGATTGGTGGTGGTCGATAAAAACAAAAAGGTGTTGCGCCCCTCTATTATTTGGTGCGACAGTAGGGCTGTCGGTATTGGCCAGCAGGCTTGGGATGGCTTAGGACACGACTACTGCTTGTCTCACTTATTAAATTCTCCCGGCAATTTCACCGCCTCTAAGCTTAAGTGGGTACAGGAAAACGAACCCGAACTGTACGAGCGTATTGATAAGATGGTGTTGCCCGGAGATTATATTGCCATGAAACTAACCGGGGCAGTGCAGACAACCATTTCGGGACTTTCCGAAGGCATTCTGTGGGACTTCCAGGAAAAAGAGGTGGCGCATTCATTACTCAAGCACTACAATATCGACGCATCGCTGATTCCTGTTATTGTGCCTACGTTCGCCGATCAAGGAACCGTGTCTTCAGCAGTAGCCCAGCAGTTGGGGTTGCCCTCGGATGCCCGGGTGACCTACCGGGCGGGCGACCAGCCTAATAATGCGCTGTCGCTCAACGTGCTACAACCTGGCGAGGTAGCTACGACGGCCGGAACTTCCGGGGTGATCTACGGAGTGAGCGACCAGCTTGAGTACGATTCACAGTCGCGGGTGAACACCTTTGCGCACGTTAATTATACGGCCGAGCAACCGGTATACGGCATCCTGGCCTGCGTCAACGGCACGGGCAGTCTGAATAGCTGGCTGAAGAACCACCTGCTAAATGGTCAGTTAACCTACGAAGCCATGAACGAGCGGGCCGCGCAGACTCCGGTGGGTTCGGCTGGGGTGCGGGTGCTGCCCTTTGGCAACGGCGCCGAGCGCACGTTGGGCAACGCGGAGATCGGCGCCCAAATCCACGGCCTGGACTTCAATACGCACACCAATGCGCACGTGCTTCGCGCCGCCCAGGAAGGCGTCGTCTTCGCCCTGAAGTATAGTTTTGATATCATGCAAAGCATGGGATTATCGATCCAGCGCGTGAAAGCGGGCCGAGCCAACATGTTTTTGAGTCCACTCTTCCGGGAGGCTTTCGTCAATACCACCAGCACCAGCCTGGAACTTTACAACACTGATGGCTCAATTGGCGCAGCACGGGGCGCGGGCATTGGCGCGGGTATCTACGCCACTTCCGCCGAAGCCTTCACTAACCTACAGCAACTAGAAACCTTAGAACCTGACAAAGAACTACAACCACAATACGAAGCAGCCTATCAACACTGGCTAACTCTCTTACAGTAAGTACAGACGCGATTAATCGCATCTCCACAGATCTATACCAACCCCACCACCATGACCACCCCATCTCAATACTTCCCCGGCATCGAAAAAATTACCTTCGAAGGCACCGACACCGATAATCTACTGGCTTTCCGTTACTACGACGAAAACCGGCAAGTGGGTGACAAGACCATGAAGGATCACCTGCGCTTCGCCATTGCCTACTGGCACACTTTCACCAACGCCGGGGCCGACCCCTTCGGACCGGGCACCCGCGTATTCCCCTGGGACGATCACCGTGACCCAATGGATGCCGCCCGAGCGCGTCTCGATGCCGCCTTCGAGTTCTTTACCAAGATTACTGCCCCCTTCTACTGCTTCCACGACCGCGACATTGCCCCGGAAGGCAACAACGTTGCCGAATCAGAAAAAAACCTACAAGAAATTGTGCAACGCGCCAAAGAATACCAGCAGTCCACCGGCGTGAAGTTGCTGTGGGGCACCGCTAACCTCTTTTCCCACTCTCGCTACATGAACGGCGCATCGACCAACCCTGACTTTGCCGTGTTGTGCCACGGCGGGGCCCAGGTGAAGGCCGCCCTGGAAGCCACTGTGGAGCTGGGCGGCGAAAACTACGTTTTTTGGGGCGGCCGCGAGGGCTACGCTTCGCTGATTAATACCAACATGAAACGCGAACTGGATCACCTGGGTCAGTTCCTGCGCATGGCGCGCGACTACGGACGAAAGATCGGCTTCGAAGGGGTATACCTCATCGAGCCCAAACCTGCCGAACCCAGCAAACACCAGTATGATTTCGATTCGGCCACGGTGGTGGGCTTCCTGCGGGATCAGGGACTGGCTGACGACTTCAAGATTAATGTGGAGCAGAACCACGCGATCCTGGCGGGGCATACCTTCGCGCATGATTTGCAAACCGCTTCCGATGCGGGCATGCTGGGTAGCATTGATGCCAACCAAGGGGACCTGCAAAACGGTTGGGACACCGACTACTTCCCTACTGACCTATACGAATGCATTCACGCAATGATGATCGTGCTTCGGCAGGGGGGGATTGCTCCGGGCGGGCTCAATTTCGATGCCAAGGCCCGCCGCACCTCCACTGATATGGAAGATTTGTTCATCGCCCATATCGCCGGGATGGATACCTTCGCTCGCGGGCTGCTGATCGCACAAGACATTAGGGAGAACTCCAAGTTTAACCAGATGCTGGAAGAGCGGTACGCTTCATTTGACGGAGGAAAAGGATCGGCTTTTGAGAAGGGAGAGCTTACGCTGGAAGACCTGCGCGATCTAGCCGAACAGCAGGGCGAACCCGAGCAGCGCAGCGGCAAAATTGAACTGATGGAGATGATGATCAACAACCATATTAAGTAGGACAATCACCCGACAGGCTACAAAAATACGACGTCTACCACAATCACTTCGCCAAACTCCCGTAGGAAGAGGGCCAGGATTTTGGACTTGGACAAGTTAAGCTCCTGCTTCAGCGGGGCGGAGTTGAGTTTGACGTACAGCTTACGATCCTTAATGAAAAGCTTGTCGGTGCGACGGGCCACCGGGGCTCCCATCAGGCGCTCCCATGATTGGATGAGTTGGGTTTGTTCGTAGCGGGCGGTGAGTTTGTACGTGTCTAACAGATCGCGCATGGCTTCGCCCACGGTGGTGCTCTCGGCCCGACGGGCGCTCTGGCTCTGGTTTATTTTCTTCATGGGTCGGTTAGTAGTGCTTCGGGCAAATTACGTAAGCCCCCGCAATAAAGCTAGTCTTCGTTGCCGGGTGAGTACCGCTTTTTGGCTAACCTCCTGCCGATCAAAGCGATACCCAACAACAAATTTTTGTCCGGGAAATCCTCCTGATTTCTGCCTAGTCGTCTGATAAAAGAAGATACTACGTATACTGCTTGAGCAACTCGATCACAACTTTTTCGTCCTCTTTCATCTGGGCCGTGAGCGCCTCTAAACCATCAAAGGTCATATCGCCGCGGGTGCGGGCTAGCAGGTCAACGCGCAGCTCATCACCGTAGATGTTTTGGTCAAAATCAAAGATGTTTACCTCAATATTGCGGCTGGTGCCCTGGATCGTGGGCCGGTGACCAATGTACAACATTCCCTCGTAGCGCTGGTCGGCGTGTTCCACGTGCACGGCGTAGATACCATCGGCGGGGATGAGCTTGTGCGGACTATCAATGCGAAGGTTGGCCGTTGGGTAGCCCAGTTGACGGCCCAGCTGGTCGCCCTGCACCACCGCCCCCGTCAGGCGATACGGGCGACCCAGGTACTCCCGGGCGGTGTGCACCTGCCCCACCTTCAGGGCATTACGAATCTTGGTGGAACTCACGCCCACCTGATCCACGTCTTGCCGGGGAATCTCCTCAACGGTGAAACCATACTCGGCCGCGTGCTCCTTCAGATACTCAAAGCCGCCCTCGCGGTTGCGGCCAAAGTGGTGGTCGTAGCCAATCACCAAGTGCCGGGTGCCGATCTTATCGACGAGCACCTGCCGGACAAATGCATCGGAGCTGAGCCGAGAGAATTCTTTGGTGAAGGGAATTTGCACGAGGTGATCAATGCCCAATGCTTCTAACAAAGCCAGCTTTTCGTCGAAGCTGGTGAGCAACTGAACGGCCGGATCATCCGGATAAAGCACAATGCGCGGGTGAGGCCAGTAGGTGACCACCACCGTTTCACCGCCAGTTTCGCGGGCCAGCTCCTTGAGCCGACGCAGAATTTTCTGGTGCCCCACGTGCACCCCGTCAAAGGTGCCGCTTGTGACCACCGCCGCGCGGGGCGGCTCGAACGAAGCGTCTCCCCGGTGTACTTTCATACTTTCGCCAGGGCTATGAATTCCTCCAGGGAGTAAGCATCGTCCAGCGTATACTCGCCGATGCGGGTGCGGCATAAGCGCTGTAGGTACGCTCCCACACCCAATTGCTCTCCCAGATCGCGGACCATGCTGCGTACGTAGGTCCCCTTGGAGCACACAATTCGGAAAGAGATTTCGGGCAAGGCCACTTCGGTGAACGCGAATTCTTTTACCGTGACGGTGCGGGGGTTGATAACTACTTCTTTACCCTGACGCGCTAGCTTGTAGGCCCGTTGCCCGTTGATCTGCACCGCTGAATGAGCCGGAGGAATCTGCTGAATCTCCCCGGTGAGTGATTGGCGGGCCGTGGATAGGTCTGCTTCCGTGAGGTGATCAATTGGCTTTTCGCTATCAAAGGGAGTCTCTAAATCGACTGAGGGAGTGGTTTTTCCAAGCACCAACGTGCCCACGTACTCTTTCTCCTGCGCTTGGTAGCGGTCGATCTGCTTGGTCATCTTGCCGGTGCATAAGATCAACAACCCAGTAGCCAGTGGATCAAGCGTACCCGCGTGACCAATCTTCTTGATGCGACATTGATACTTGATCTTCTTCACCACGTCGAACGAAGTCCAGGTCAGGGGTTTGTCGATCAACAGCCGTTCACCTTCGGCGAAATCCCAGGGGGGGGAAGAGGTTCGTTGGGTTGTCATAATAGTAAGACCCGTTCGGACCTCAAATAGTTTCTAGAGATAGGCCACCAGTATGGCTACGGTGCCCACCACGAAGCAGTAGATCGCAAAGTAAATCAGCTTACCCCGCTTCACAATAGCAATCATCCACTGGCAGGCCAGCAGTCCCGATACGAAAGCGGCCACAAACCCCGCTACCAACGAGGTGATGCCAATGGCGTTGGTGACGGCCGGAGCCTCGAGATAATCCTTGAGCTCGAGCAGCGAGGCCCCAATGATCGGTCCCAACACCATGAGGAACGAAAACTTGGCGGCGCGGCCTTTGTCTACCCCCGCCAGCAGGGCGGTGGCAATAGTGGCTCCCGAGCGGGAAATACCGGGCAAAATAGCGATTGCCTGCGCCATTCCGATTAGCAAGGCTTTCGGATACGTTACAATTCCGACCTGATCTTTTGCGTAGTAGGTGAGGGCCAGCAGCGTGCCGGTCAGCAGCAGCATTATGCCTACGAAGAGCACCTGGCCGCCGAAGAAAGCCTCTACTTCGTCTTTGAACAGCAACCCAATCACCAGCACGGGCAGCATGGAAAGTAGAATCTTGGCAGCGTAGTCCTTCCCTTCGTTCCACTCCAGGCTAAACAGCCCCACGAAAATTTCGGCAATGTCTTTTCGAAAAACAACGATGGTGCTCAGGGCGGTGGCGCAGTGCACGATCACGGAAAACAGCAGATTATCTTCGCTTTGCACGCCCAGCAACACGGTGCCCAGCTCGATATGGCCGCTGCTGCTCACGGGCAGAAATTCGGTGAGTCCTTGGATGATCCCCAGGATGATGGCTTCAATAAGCGTCATGTGATTCTACGGTACTTGATTAAGCTTCGTGCTTGGGCTTACTCAGAATAGCAAAAAACTCAACGACAAAGCCAATCATCACAATGATGGGGCCGACGGTGAGGCCGAGGGCACCAAAACCGTAGGGCTCACCGTCAAGAGACATCACGGTGAAACCGATGATTAGCAACGCAATGCCGACAAGCATAAAAACGTAGTTTTTTTTGCCGAAGGGTAGGGGTTCTGTAGGAGTCATATAGGTTTTGGGTTTGAAGGTTCTGTGTTCTGAGTTGAGAGGCTCTGGGTTGATGAGTTCTAGGTTCAATGAAGTAGATGCTAATCTTGTACACTGGGTTCAATTGCTCTACTGCTCAATTGTTGATTCTTCTGAAAGTCAACAATTGAGCCATCAAACAATTGAACCATTTCTAATACAATTCATCCAACGACATGCCCATGTAACGCTTCACGGCTCGGTAGGTGCTCACAAAGCCTAGCGCTCCGCCTAAAATTAGTAATCCGGTGAGCAAGATAGCAATTTTGAACGGGTCTTGTAGTTGCTCAATGTCTTCAATCTGCTGGTTTGCATACTGCAAGATAAGTATCAACAACACCGAAGCGAGCACTCCGCCGAGCAGTCCGTGCGCGAACGAGCGGGCCAGAAAAGGACGCTGGATAAAGCGGGCGGTGGCTCCCACCAACTGCATGCTGCGAATAAGGAAGCGCTGCGAAAAAAGCGCCAGCCGAATGGTATTGTTGATGAGCACCGTGACGATCAGTACCAACAGTAGGGCAAAGCCCATAAGCACCAAACTGATTTTAGTGAGGTTTTCATTGATAGACTTCACCAGATTCTCCACGTAAGCCACCTCAAAAACGCCACTGAGACGTTCCACATCTAGCTTAACCTTTTGCAGTGCCTCGGCGGTATAGTACTCGGGTTTGATGCGGATCACAAAGGCATCGTGCAGCGGGTTTTCACCCAGAAACTGCCGGAAGTCTTCTCCGGCATCCTGAATAAAATCCTCAGCCGCTTCCTCCTTGGAAATGTAGCTGGTCTGCTGCTCGCCATCTACTTCTGCGATGTATTCTTTCGTCGCCAGCATCTTCTGAATCTTCAGCCGGTCGTTTTCCGAAATGGTTTGGTTGAGAAAGATTTGCACTTCCACGTTTTCGCGGATCACCCGCGACAAGGCGTTGGCGTGCAGTAACAGTAGGCCGAACAGTCCGATCACAAAGAGCGCCATCGTGATACTAAACACCACACTCACGTAGGGGTAGCTACCCAGCCTCTTCTTCTTGCGGATTTTGACGTCTTTAACTTCGGTCATGGGGCGAGGGTGATGATCGCAATAAATTTCGTTGCCTAGACGCGATGAATTTCCTGATCGAGACGCAACAAATCGCGAGTCTACCGTTTTTTGTTTTCCTCCCTTTTCCGTTTCCCCTTCTCCGTCGCTTCCGTTACTACCTCCCTTGCGTTCTTGCTGCTTCTCCTGGCTGGCCTTCATTGCTTCCTCAATACGGGCCTGGAACTTCGATTTCTTCTTATCCTTGTTCCGGAGCTTGTTCTCCTGCAGTTTCTTGTGAATCTTCTCATCGTCCACAAAACGACGAATAATCGCCTGCTGCCCGAAGGTGATTATGTTAGAACAGAAGTAGTAGAAACTCAACGCCGCTGGAAACGAGTTTAGTACAAACATCAGGATCACCGGCATAAAGTACTGTATCGACTTCATCGGACCCTGCACCGAAGTGGCTTGGTTGTTTGACCAGGTGTAAAGGATCGTTGATAAGGTCATCAGAATCACAAACAAGCTTACGTGGTCGCCGTAGAAGGGGATCTCAAACGGCAAGCTGAAAATAGAATCGTAGGTTGATAAATCATCCGTCCACAGGAAGGGTTCCTGCCGTAGCTCGATTGAGTTGGGGAAGAAATTGAACATCGCCAGCAGCACCGGCATTTGCAGCAGCATGGGCACGCAGCCGCTGATGGGGTTCACCCCCACCTTGCCGTAGAGCTGCATCTGTTCTTTCTGCGCCGCCTGCATGTCGTCGCCGTTGCGCTCCTTGATTTCGTCAAGCTCGGGCTTAAGCACCTTCATCTTGGCCATCGACACGTACGACTTATACGATAGCGGGAACAGTACCGTCTTCACCAGCAGCACCAGGATCACGATGATGAGCCCGTAGTTACCGATGAAACCTTCCAGAAAGTGAAAGATCGGCGAGATCACGTACTTACTGATAACACCAAAGACGAACCAGCCAAAATCTATGTTCTCCTCGAAGGCCGGGGCCACGTCTTCCATCACCCGCTGGTCGTTGGGACCGAAGTAATAGTCGTACGCCAGCGCTGCCGTTGTTCAGGGGCATGGTGACGTTCATCGCCATGCGCTTCACGATGCCCGACCCCTCCACGGGATTCAGGGAACTAAGCTGCGCCCCACCAAAGGCCTGCTCGGCGATGATGGCCGAACTGAAGAAGCGCTGCTTCATTGATATCCACTTGATGGGCTCCGTCACCGTTTCTTCTTCGTCGCCTTCACCGGTGAGCGACGACAGACTTTCCAGATCACCCGCCGCAGTGTAGTAGTTAATCTGACTGCGCCGCCGGCTTTCTTCCGGATCTTTCTCTACTACTTGCAGGTCATCTTTCCAGGCGAAATCCAGAGTCTGCTCGGCAAGTAGCTGGCTACTGTTTGTGATGGTTAGTTGGTAGCCAAGTTGGTAGCTATCACTTCCCAGGGTGTAGATTTGCCGAACGCGGTTGCCATCGGCCAGGGTGGCCGTAAGCTCCACCTGACTGCTGTCTTCCCCAGTGGTCGGGTTCGCCGAGAAGTACAGATCGTTCAGATTGATCACGCCCTGCCGGGTTTCAACGAGCCGATCAATGACGCTGCTCTCCTCGTTGAGTAGTATCACCGAGCCGTTCTTATAGGCATTATACTTCCTGAGCACCACCCGGTTAAGGCTACCTCCACGACTGCTTAGCGTAATAACGACGTTATTGTTCTCTAGGGTAATGTCTTGGGCTTTACCCGTCATAACCGAGCCAAAGGCTCCGTATCGCTGCTCGTTCAGGCTCTGCTGCGCCGAATCAGGAAGCTGCTGAGCGGGTGGTTGGTCGGCGGGGGTAAGCTTAGATTGGCGGGCGGGGGCTTCGGTTGCTTCCGGGGCACCTTCCTCAATACCGGGGACGGGCGAGGGGGCGAAATACTGGAAATAAACGATCAGCAATAGCGCCGAAAGCAGTAGCCCAATGGCTTGATTCTTATCCATGCCGCAAAATTAGGCAAAAATTCTGCTATTGCTACGCTCCCGATCAGTTTTATCTCGTGCGCTGGCTTCCGAATCAAGTAAATCGGCACCGTCGGGTTTTAGAAGAATTGGCGCTGCTTACGTCTCAGTAGCGGCAGGCTTTTGGGACGACATCAACTGCCCCAGATAAATCACTATTCGGCGGTGGTTACTTCCACCCCAACTTCGTTCCGGTGCCCTTGCTGACTGATTGCGGCCTTCACAAAGTCAATGAACAGGGGATGGGGCTCCTGCACCGTGCTCTTCAGCTCCGGATGGAACTGGGTGCCCAGAAACCAGGGGTGGCCTTGCAACTCCATGATCTCTACCAGATGGTTATCGGGGTTGACGCCCGTAGCTTTCATCCCCGCCGCTTCAAACTGCTCCAGGTACTGGTTATTGAACTCGTAGCGGTGCCGGTGCCGCTCGTCGATGCGCTGGGTGCCGTAGGCTGCGTGGGCCAACGAGCCCTTCTTGAGTTTACAGGCGTAAGCTCCCAGACGCATGGTGCCGCCCTTGGTCACCACGTCTTTCTGCTCCTCCATCAGTGCGATCACCGGGTCGGCCGCCTGCTCGTCGAACTCGCTGGAGTTAGCATCGTTGAGGTGGAGCACGTTCTGGGCAAACTCAACCACGGCGCACTGCATGCCCAGGCAGATACCCAGGAAGGGGATCTCATTCTCGCGGGCGTAGCGCACGGTGGCCAGCTTGCCCGGGATGCCCCGCTCGCCAAAGCCCGGTGCTACCAAAATTCCGTCGAGGTCACGTAGCAACTCTTGCGCATTTTCAGCGTTCAGACCTTCCGACGAAATCCAGCGCACCCGCACCTTGCACTCGTTCTCGGCCCCAGCGTGCACAAACGCTTCGGCAATCGACTTGTAAGCATCGGGCAGCTCTACATACTTGCCTATCACGCCAATTCTCACTTCACTCACTGGGTTCTTTAAACGCCCCAGAAAGTCCTTCCATTGCACCAGATCGGGTTCGAGATCGGTGGGTAGCCCTAGTTTGGCCAGCACCCGCTCGTCGAGCTTCTCCCGGCGCATGTAGAGCGGCACGTCGTAGATCGAGTCGGCGTCAATGGCCTCGATGACTGAGTCCATGCTCACGTTGCAGAACAGGGCGATCTTGCGGCGGATGTCGTCGGGAAGCTGCTTTTCGGTGCGGCACACCAGGATATCGGGCTGCACCCCGGCTTCCGACAGGCGGGCCACCGAATGCTGGGTGGGTTTGGTTTTGAGCTCCTGGGCCTTTTGCAGGTAGGGCACCAGCGTGAGGTGAATCACCACGTAGTTGCCCGGCCCCAGTTCCCAGCGGGCCTGCCGCACGGCCTCCACAAAGGGCAGCGACTCAATATCGCCCACGCAGCCACCGATTTCGGTGATCACCACGTCGTAGTCGCCGGTGTTGCCCAGCCGGAAGAAGTTGGCCTGAATCTCGTCGGTGATGTGCGGAATCACCTGCACGGTTTTGCCCAGGAAGTCGCCGCGGCGCTCCTTGGTGATCACGTTGTGGTAGATGCGGCCGGTGGTCACGTTGTTGTCCTGCGCGGTGCGCACGTTGAGGAAACGCTCGTAATGGCCCAGGTCCAGGTCGGTTTCGGCCCCGTCGTCGGTCACGTAGCACTCCCCGTGTTCGTAGGGATTCATGGTGCCGGGGTCGATGTTGATGTAGGGATCGAACTTCTGGATGGTGACGCGCAGTCCGCGGGCCTGCA
This sequence comes from uncultured Cytophagales bacterium, assembly GCA_963761785.1. Classification (GTDB taxonomy): domain Bacteria; phylum Bacteroidota; class Bacteroidia; order Cytophagales; family Cyclobacteriaceae; genus Tunicatimonas. Next base: position 5,500 of record CAVXII010000004.1, on the reverse strand, counting down.
GGAGTTTGCCAAGCGATGCGGAGATAATGCCTTTGCCGAGGGAGGACGTCACCCCACCGGTCACAAAAATGTACTTTACGGTACCCATAAGAATGCTGCTTATGGGATTCAAAGTTAGGGCTTTATTTTGGAATCGGTAGGGTTGGAAAAGATTAAGTCAGATTATTTTTCGTGCACCGAATCAACTGGCTTGCACAGTGCCTCAATCCTGATCGTAGCGCATAAAATGTTAAACGAACCCTGGTCGGAGGGTAGCAACGCGTCCTCCGACCCACTAGTAACGTACTAATTGGATCTTAGGAAGCCGGGTACCGCGTGTTATCGTTGCTCCAAGATTAGCCGGTGTGTTTCTACTACGCCCTTTGTGCCTTCGCCTTACCCCAGTTTTTGCGGAGCACGGGTTTAGAAAATGTAGTTTCGCCTTCGGAAGGCTCACCAGAATAGTGGCAGTATTTCTCTTGGTAGTCTCTATTTTTGAACTTATTCCAATCTTTAAAAGCCTCGCTGGAAAACGGCTGCTTTGGATTAAAGAGAATGGCAACCCCTGTTCTTATGCAGTAACCAGTTGATTCATTATTACCGCTTGATTTTCTAGATCGACTCTGCGCTCCTGTTTCCCTTATGTCAAACTCAGTTGATAGCTTATTCAGTTCAACTTCTGAATGCGTGTATTTCTTATTGAGGCCGAGTAACCCCTTGTCATACTGTGGTGCTTTTTTGTACAGAACGCTGCTTTTATTTAAAACATCCTCTCTGAAGTATTTATAAGCGTCCATATCTAGTGAATCACCTACTGTGTTATTAGTTAGGCCACCTAATAGCGAAGTTCTGACTAATATGCCGAACTCTATATTATTGTTTTGTGAATATTCGTACAGATTCATTGAGCTTAGCAGGGCTTCCGACTCATTGGCATAGTACTTTGCATGCAGTTGAGGTTCGTGCCTGATCTCAACGTTTGGAAGCGTTTTAAGAAACTCAAAGTCATCTATCCCCAGGCTTTTTGATTTATCGTCTTTATTTTTTCCAAACAGAATCTTAACCGTCACCTTTGGCATCTCAATCTTGCTTCTAAGAACATCTTTAACCCTATCATGAAACTTGATGAAAGGAGAGACAATTATTATTTCTTCTTTCGCTTCCTTGAATATCCTCTCTAACTCTGAGTTAATTCTACTTCCCTCTAAAAACTTAGCCATCTTAGGTCACGTTTAAATATAGCACTTCAAGAAATCCGCTCTGACTTCACTTTGATGCCCAGTACTTCCAGCAGTTGAGGCTTGTCGGCTAGGGCGACGCGGGCAATGCCGTAGAATTCTTTCATCCACAGACGCAGGGCGCGCAGGCTGAGGTCGCGACTACGAGTAGCCTCTTCGGCATCTCCCTTTAGCTGCTTGCGGCGGTTGCGCAGCGCCTCCAGGGCATCCAGGTTGGCCTGGTTCTGGGCCAGCTCCTCGGCAGTCAGCTTATAATCCTTGAGGGTGTCCAGATAGTCAACCACCCTGAGGTAGAAATACGTAGCCTGCGCCTGCCAATCGTCTTGCTTCTTCGACAATCGCTCCACTTTGAGTTTGGCGGCCACGGTAGGCTGGTCGGCAAAGGCGAACTTCACCACCGACACGTGACGACTAAACCGCTCGCGGGTTTCTTTGGTTTGCTCCGCTATCCGGACGGCCAAATCCTTCTTTTCTCCGTAGCAATCGTCTTTCTGGTGATGCTGCATCAATACCTTGTTGAGCAAAACTGTGCCTTTTTTTATCTCTTCGGGCGTCATGCCGTATTTCTTAAGCCGGGCCTTGATATCGGAATGCGCACTGGCGTTGTACAAGGCCGACTGGGCCGCCGAAATTTTCTTGGGAATGGATTGAGCCATCGTTCTGATTGTTAAAGTGAATACTAATTTTCCTTCGTCCGTCCACCGGACATTGCGAAGGCAAGAAGGCGCTTCTTTCGTAATCTTTTCAGACGATGAATTTTCTAAGGTACGTCCGTATGGTTCTTGTAAAAACAGCAATAAGCCGTTGTTTGCGCCTGTTTCAGCGGCAAATTGTCATTCTTCGACGGTGGGTAGTTACGGAACGGTTGCGAAACCTTACGTCGACCCTACCCGGCCGCGCGGGAACGGTCCTGAAACTTACGTCCGCGACACCATTCCGCCCCGGAATGGTAACAAAACCCGGTGCTTCGAGACCCGGCACGGCCGGAAGGGTGTCGTTTCCTGACGTTTTGCTACCGTTCTCCGGAAAAAGGGTGTCCCAACCCGGTGCTTAGACAGTCGGCAAAGGGTGCCGCCTGCTCTTTCGGAGGCTTTTGATAACGAGCCTAGCCGTTGCGTCTTTCTGAAAAAGGAGTAGGCTTACCCGCGCTACCAGCAGTAGTGACGCAATCGCCAATTGCATTTGCCAGAAAGACTTCGTACCATTGTGACCGACCAGTCACATTAGTCAAGTGGTAAAAACGACGTTCCGGAATCTTTCCTCAGAAAAGCAGCACGCCTTCACGCAGGCCGCGCTGCGGGAGTTTGCCTACCATACCTATAATGATGCGTCCATCAGCCGCATTGTGCGTACGCTGGAGATTGCCAAGGGTAGCTTTTACCAGTACTTTGCGGATAAGAAAGCACTGTATCTTTACCTGAAAGAAGAAGCGGAAAACCGGAAGCGCGCCAGTATAGCGCAGGTATTTGCTAAAGAGTATGATGACTTCTGGGAGCTTTTCCGCCAACTCTACGTATCCGGCATCCAGTTTGACCGGGACGAGCCGCTGTATAGTGCGTTTCTCTACCGCAGTGCGCAAGCGGACGCTTTGCCTGGAACCAGCGCATCATCCCGATCCCAATTGGCCGAGGGAATCACCTTCTTTCGTGATATTCTGATTGCCGAACAGAAGAAGGGGCACCTCAAACCCGACCTCGATCCCGAACTGATGGCCTACACCCTGATGCAGGTGGGCAGAGGCATCGACGACTGGTTATACTGGAAATACGGTATCGATTTCAAGAACAATCTTCAGCCCGAGGCATCGGTAGTAGGTCTCAACCAAAAAGAGCTTCTGCAAATGGTAGACGATATGATTCACCTCCTAAAATTCGGTATGCAGCATGATCCACGTTGACCACCTTCGCTATCGGTATCCGGGCACCGAGCAGGAAACGCTCCGGGGAATCTCCTTTGCCATTGCTCCCGGTGAAATCTTCGGCTTTCTGGGTCCGAGCGGCAGCGGCAAGAGTACTACGCAGAAGATTCTCTACAAACTGCTCAGTGGCTACACCGGTGCGGTGCGGATCAAAGACCGGGCGCTGCCGCAGTGGGACCGGGACTTCTACCGCACGGTGGGCGTCGGCTTTGAACTGCCCAACCACTACCTGAAGCTGACCGCGCTCGAGAACTTGCGCTTCTTCGCCTCTTTCTACGAACGCCGCTACGCACCCCTGCCCGAACTGCTGGCGCTGGTGGGCTTGGAAAACGACGCTGACAAGCGGGTGAGCGACTTCTCGAAGGGCATGAAGATGCGGCTCAACTTCGTGCGGTCGTTCATGCACGATCCGGACATTCTGTTCCTGGACGAGCCCGCCGCGGGCCTAGACCCGGTGAACGCCCGGGTGGTGAAGGATATCATTCTGCGGCTGCGGGGCGAGGGCAAAGACGATCTTTATCACCACCCACAGCATGTTCGACGCCGACGCCCTTTGCGACCGCGTAGCCCTGATCATTAACGGTGAGATCAAGGCGCTGGATACGCCCGCCGCGCTCAAACTGCGCTACGGGCAACACCGCGTGCGGGTGCAGCTCACGGGACAGAACGACGCCCAGGAGTTTCCGCTGGATCAACTGGGGCACAATGACGCGTTTCTGTCTTTGATCCACGATAACGAAGTGGAAACCATTCACTCGGAAGAGGCCACCCTGGAGGACGTGTTTATCCAGGTGACCGGGCAAAGTCTGCACCAGGCAGTTCAACCTGTTCAGCCATGAAGCAGTTCGCTTACCTCTTCCGTTGGGACTTGATCCACCTGCAGCGCAACCAGATGATTGCGGTATCGGTGCTGGTGGCGGCGGCCTACCTGGGGATTTTCTACCTACTCAGGTCGCTGGGCAACCTGGAGGGGCTGCTCATTGTGATGATCTTCAACGACCCCATCATCATGAGCTACTTCTTTGCCGGGACCTTGTTGCTGCTCGAGAAGGATCAGCGCACCCTGGACGCCCTGTTCGATTACGCCCCTTGCCGCGGGGGCCTACCTGTGGTCGAAAGGACTCGCCCTGGCCCTGGTCGCCACCGGCACGGCCCTAGGGATGACGTGGGTTGGCTACGGGTGGACGTTCAACTATCTGCATTTCGGAGCGGGCACGCTCTTAAGCGCGCTGTTGTTTGCCTGGCTAGGGTGCCTGGTGGGAAGGCGTACCCAAGGGTTTAACGCATTTCTGGTTCGCTCCATTGGGGTGTTTGTCCCGGTGGCCCTGCCGCTGTTGCTGCTGTTCGGAGTCTGGGACCATCCCGTACTCTACCTGCTGCCCTCCATGCCGGGGGTGCTGTTGCTAAAAGCATCGTTCGAACCGATTGCCGACTGGCAGTACGTGTACAGTTACGGTTATTTACTACTGGCCTTAGCGTTGACGTACTTCTGGGGAAAGAAACTAATTACCTTATCATGAGCCGAATTCTCACCCTAAGTGCCAACGACTTCCGCATGGTGTTTCGCGATCCTATGCTGCGGATCTTCTTGTTTATGCCGCTGCTGGTGCTGGTACTGGTGGTTTGGGTGGTCCCGCTGCTCTTTACTGCCTATCCTGCCGGCCCGCGACTACGACTACGTGATCCTGATGCTGGCCGGAATGCAGACTTCCACCATGTTTGGCTTTCATCAACGGCTTTGTGTTTCTGGAAGAGAAAGACGAGCAGGTGTTCTCGGCCCTGCGGGTGCTGCCCGTGTCGGCCGGAACGCTGGTGGGCGTGCGGATGCTGCTGGGGTTTGCCATTGCTTGCCTTGTCAACGTGGTGCTGTTTCGTCTTTCCCCCTGGGTAGCGATAAGCTGGGGGCAAACGGTGCTGACTGGCGGCTGCAGTACGCCCTGCTGGCGCCCTTGCTGGCCCTGCTGGTGGCCACCTTTGCGCAGAACAAGGTGGAAGGACTGGCCCAGTTTAAGCTGTATAATTTTATGCTCAATCTGCCGGCGCTGATCTACTTTTTGCCCAATAGCTTTCTGCACGCGCTGGCGGTGATTCCCACCTACTGGACGTTCCGCAGCGTGGAAGCCCTGCACGGCGGCGGTGATTTCTGGTTCTTCTTCGGAGGGGGTACGCTGGTGTACGGCGGGGCGTTGGTTGGGTTGGTGTGGTTATTTGAGAAGCGGGTTTTTTAATCGGACCAAAGTAACAACCTTACGATGAAAACTTGTTACCTTTCGTAAAAGACATACTTATGCAAGCAGTAAGAGGTATTTTTGATGGTGAAAAGATTATTGCTACCGATCATATTCCTACCAAGAAGAAATTCAAG
>CAVXII010000003.1:0-1004036 GCA_963761785.1 uncultured Cytophagales bacterium | reverse complement strand
ACGACATGGGCGTGCCCTCAGTGAGAATCTCTTCATTGTTATGGGTAAGCGCACTGGGGTCTACCACCACCACCATGCCCGAGCCGATTACCTCGCATTCGTTGCCCTTTTTGATCACCAGGCCGGTGTCTTCCGCCAAACCTACGCCCAGCAGTTGGGGGAAACGCGCCACGGCTTCCATCACCCGCCCGAAGCGGCCCCGCTGGATGAAGTGCGAGTCGATGATGAGCCCCGGCACGTAGCCCATGCCCTGCCCGGTTTTCACCGCTCCCTTGAACAGTGCCTCGGTCGACTTCCCCCCGGTGATCATGGCGCGCGACATGGACATGGCCCCAGCACTAGTGCCCGCCAGCACAAATTCATCTTCGTAGTAGCGCTGCACCAGCAGTTGGTGCATCGGGGTTTCGCGCATCACGCGGGTGATCTTCAATTGGTTGCCCCCCGAGAACATCACGCAGTCGGCCCGCTCAATCCAGCGCAGGTTATCGGAAGCTTTGGTCTGTTCTTTCTTGCGAATATCTAACACGTGTACCCGCACCGCCGGGAACTGCCCAAAAGCGGCCTGATACTTTTCGCCCACTTCTTTTGGAATTCTTGAAGCGGTGGGAACGACCACAATAAGCGGTTCCGGATTGCGGCACTCCTGGATCACGCGACCCAGGATGCTCTTCTGCACAAAGTTCAGTTGACTAGATTCGTCGCGGCGGGTACCTTTGTCTTCGTTACCGCCAATGGGTATGAGTGTTCCTCTAATGTTGGTCTGGTTCATCCTATGCCGTAGAAAGTTTTGCTGTATTCAGAATAAAACAATTATACTTGTATCTTTCTTTTATTAAGGAAGCAAGCTAGACAACACCTATCAATTTTCCGCTATGAAAATTAAGAAAATAAACGTAATGCGTGGACCTAACTACTGGTCCATTCGTCGCCACCAACTCATTGTGATGACGCTAGACCTGGAAGCGCTGGAAGAACAACCTACCAACACCATTGACGGATTCTACGACCGATTGACAACGTTGTTGCCTTCTTTGTACGAACACCGTTGTTCAGAAGGCGGGCCGGGCGGATTCTTTCACCGGGTGGAAGAAGGCACCTGGATGGGCCACGTAATCGAGCACATCGCCCTGGAAATCCAAACGCTGGCGGGCATGGACGTGGGCTTCGGACGCACCCGCGGCTACGGCGAAAAAGGCGTGTACCAAGTAGTGTTTGCCTACATGGAAGAACGGGTAGGCAAATACGCCGCCGAAGCGGCCGTGCGCATCGCCGAAGCCCTGATCGCCGACGAGCCCTACGACTTGGATGCTGATCTGCAACAAATGCGCGAACTGCGCGAACGGGAGCGCCTGGGGCCCAGCACCGGCTCCATCATCGAGGAGGCCGCTGCCCGCGGCATTCCGTGGATTCGCCTCAACGAGTACTCACTGTGCCAACTGGGCTACGGGGCCAACCAGAAGCGCATCCAGGCCACCGTCACCAGCAACACCAGCAGCATCGGCGTGGAGCTGGCCTGCGATAAAACCGATACCAAGTACCTGCTCGACCAGGCCCAGGTGCCGGTGCCCCAGGGAGAGATCATCCGCAGCGCCGAAGAACTCAAAGATGCGGTCGATAGAATGGGTTACCCGCTGGCCATCAAACCGGTGAACGGCAACCACGGCCGCGGTATCACCGCCGACATCACCACCTGGAAGACCGCCCAACTGGCGTTCGAAGACGCGCAGCAGATATCAAAGCGCGTGATTATTGAGCGGCGCATTGAGGGCGAAGACCACCGCCTGCTGGTGATCAACCACAGACTCGTCGCGGCCGCCCGTCGTTCTCCGGCCCACGTGGTTGGTAACGGCACCCATACCATCCGGCAACTTATCGACACCATCAACGAAGACCCGCGCCGCGGCTACGGGCACGAAAAGGTGCTCACCGCCATCGTGGTGGACGAGATGACGCAGAGCATCCTGGATGCCGAAGGCTACACCCTGGACACCGTGCTGCCCGAGGGGCAGCGGCTCAACCTGAAGGACACCGCCAACCTGAGCACCGGCGGCACCGCCACCGACGTGACCCACAAGGTGCACCCCGAGGTGGAGTTTATGGCCCAGCGCGTTTCTAAAATCATCGGTCTGGATATCTGCGGCATCGACGTGATGACTACCGACATCAGCCTACCGCTGTCCGAAACCAAAGGAGCGGTGCTGGAAGTGAACGCCGCCCCCGGCTTTAGGATGCACATCGCGCCTACCGACGGACTGCCCCGCAACGTGGCGGCCCCCGTGCTGGACATGCTGTTTCCCCCCGGCGCTTCCTCGCGCATTCCCATCGTAGCCATCACCGGCACCAACGGCAAGACGACCACCACCCGGCTCACCGCCCACCTGATGAAGATGCAGGGCTACAAGGTGGGCTACACCACCTCCGACGGCATCTACGTGAACAACCACCTGCTGATGAAGGGCGATTGCACGGGTCCTACCAGCGCCCAGTTTGTCCTTAAGGACCCGATCGTGAACTACGCGGTATTGGAAACAGCGCGCGGTGGCTTGCTGCGGGCGGGGCTGGGCTTCGACCACTGTGATATCGGCATTGTGACCAACGTGAGCGAAGACCACCTCGGCTTGAAGGGCATCCACACCGTGGAACAACTGGCCCGGGTGAAGGCGGTTATCCCGGAATCGGTGCACAAGGACGGCTATGCCATCCTGAACGCCGACGACGACCTGGTTTACGCTATGCGCGAGGGGTTGGAGTGCAAGGTAGCGTTGTTCTCGATGGATGAGAACAATCCTCGTATCCAAGCGCACGCCAAGCAGGGTGGATTGTCGGCGGTGTGGGAAAACGGTTATATCACCATCGGCAAAGGTGAGTGGAAGCTGCGCGTCACCAAGGCGGTGAACGTGCCGCTGACGATGGGCGGCAAGGCCACCTTTATGATCCAGAACGTGCTGCCGGTGGTGCTCACCGGGGTAATCAACCAGTTTGCGATCGAAGATATTCGGTCGGCTTTGGAGTCGTTTGTGCCATCACCGTCGCAGACGCCGGGGCGGCTTAACCTGTTCACTTTCAAGAACTTTAAGTTCTTGCTGGACTACGCCCACAACCCGGCCGGCCTACGTGCCTTACAGAACATGATTAATAACATGGGCAGTGCGCACAATGTGGGCATCATTACCGGCATTGGCGACCGTCGCCGCGAAGACACCGAAGAGGTGGGCCGCATCGCCTGCGAAACCTTTGACGAGATCATCATCCGGGCCGACCGCAACCTGCGCGGCAAGACCCAGGAAGAGATCATCGAGATGCTCATGGCGGGCATTCATCAGGTGGACCCGGACAAACCGGTGACCGTGATCTCCAAGGAAAAAGAGGCCATTGATCATGCCATCACCCACGTCAAGCCAGATTCGTTGATCGTGCTGTTCAGCGACGCCATCCAGGAAGCACTCACGCAGGTATCTAAGTATAAGGAGGACGAAGCGCACGAATTGTACCAGTCATCGGGACAAGATTATTTGAGTCAGTTAGGACTAAACGGACAGCAGACCGAGGTGACCGAACCGGCTGAGTAGCAACAAATAGGTCTCGGTTATCAGTCACTTGGTTAATGATTTCCGCGGGCTTGACTAATGCGCAACATTAGTTGTAGTGTTACCTACGGCCCATTTAATGAACTGTAAGAAACCATACAACCAGTACGGTATCAACCGTTTGCTTTTGCAACAACTTTTAATCTAATTCATCCTTACATAGCGCGGCCCCTCCCAAACGTAGCGCGGACAGCAGCGCTCGTTCCAGTAACTAGTAAAGAAAGGGTTGGATAGGTTCACCCGTTCACCTTCCACGGTGACAGGATTGCGAGACATTGAACTGAGGGGATTGTCGTACTCATAGTATAACTCGTTTTTAAAACTATACAGAATCCAGGCACCATAGTTTTCCACGCGCAAGGAGTCAGATGCAATCACGGCTTCGTCCTCATCAATCTGCGTCTGCAACCACTCCGGCACGGGCACACTCGCCGATGTGCTGTCATCGTCGTTTTGGCAGGCAACGCCTAAAACAAGCAGCAGTAGGAAGGGTAGGAGGGGGGCGGTTTTCATAGGTGAGCAGCAAGAAGTGCGTAGCTGATCATAATCAGCAACTTTTGTATTCATCCTCTAACGTATAAATTAAACCGGTGTTTCACGAAGGCATTTTCACCGAACGAACCGGTCACTGCCCCGCGTTCTTGCGAGTTATCGTGCCGACGGTTGCTGAAGTCTTCGTTAATGGTGGAGGGGATTCCAGATATTCTGCTTCACTATGTTGCGCAGAATTCTGGAATGACGATTAGGGGGAGATGTTTTGCTAATAGGATCAGAAATGATAAGATTATGTTGCCTTGGTGAGTCTAACGGTGAGTATATGGGAAGGTGCTGCTTAGAATAGACGAAAGTGCTGACTAGGTGGAATTTAGCTGGTTTTAAGCGACTTCTGGGACGCAAAGGAGCACTTCGACCAACGGAAGGTAGCTTTTTCGGAGTGCAGGGCAACTTTTTTGAAAAGCTGAGCAGCAATTTTTATTTTCTCCGCTGCGTTTTGTCGACTTTACCGCTGCATTTTTGGCCCTGAACACAAAAAACCCGACAGGTCATGCCTGCCGGGTGGGGTGCCCTGCCGTTGCGTTGCATAAACAACTCCGTTAGCTTACCTTTGGTATTGAAGAAGATTCGGTAGTCTTCACTCGTGCATACTTGAGAATCTTGAGTGTCTGTTGCAACTCGTTGCCTGCCGTGAAGCGGTAGTTTGCTTTCTTAATATTGCGGGCGCTCACTGCATCGGCCGTGTCGCTGCCTTCGCTGTTGATGGTGAGACGCAGCGACCCTAATTCTCCAAGCCGAACAATCTCTCCTTTTTCAATGTGTCGTGGAATAATCATCACTAGCGACTCCAGCACCGCCACCGCATCGGGCAGGCTCACAGTGGTGATCTCGGCAATCTCTTTGGCCATCTGGCGGAAGTCAGCCTCCCCGGTGCTATGGGCTATGGCATAAAACTTTTGGGCCGACTTTGGTTGCTGCGGGTTGTGCTTGGGAACAACATTAAACGGAACGCTCATGAGGATCTAAGTTTTAGTAACTGAAGAATTGATTTCTACTACCTTCGGATACAAAGAACTCTCCGCAGAAATTAAGAAACCAATGCGGATGGTTAGAAATGGTACCTAGGTAAGGTTTTTGGGAGGAAGTGTGACAATTACTGTTGGGACGTAGGACGCTTTGCCAACCTAGGCTTACGATTGGGCTAGAGGTGAAAGGTTTCTGGGGCGGCGGGGCTTGCCTTACAAATAACCACCCGCAACGTCATTTCGGAAATTTGTGCAGCGTAGCGAAGCAAGGTGTCCGGAATCTCCTGCGGGCGAAGGCGGCAACCAACATTCAATTGGGTGGAACGCCTCTTCGTATCGGGGGGATTCCGGATATTTTTCTACACTTTGTTCCGAAAAATTCCGGAACGACGTTAAGGGTTGTTACTCATTGCTAACCAATACTGGCGCAGGACTTCCAGTCCTGTGCCTGACTGTAAGTGGGTTTCTAACCCAACGGGGCGGACAGAGTCCGCGTATGCAGTGCGCACAGATTCGGAGAATCTGTGCCAGGATGCCTTACTAGTGATGGGTCTTACTTGACGGCGGCGGCGATGGCCTGCACCATTTTGGGGCCTAGTGCCCGCCAGTCGGCCACGGTGCGGCGGCCGTTGAGCTTGCCGACGCGCTCCACCTTCAGTTCCATCAGGTAGGCCGGTACCTGCTCCTCGGCCCACAGCGCCTGATTCACCGTCATGCGGCCGGGCTTCCCCGGGGTGGTGGATACCGCCATCTTCCGCAATCCCTCGTCCGATTCAAAGGAAGAGGTTTCCACCATACGTTGCCAAAATTGCCGTCCCACTGGCCGGTCGGGTCCCTGTAGGTAATCGGCTGACTCGGTGTTGTGCAGGGTTAGAAATAGATCAATGGGATGTCCTTCGGCCAGCCAGGTGGTAATGGCCCGCTTCTGGGCAGCGATCTCGGCCATCTCTTCGGCCACCATGTGGTCCCAGTTGCGGTTCAGATCGTGACCGAAGGCATTGAAGCGCACGCCGCCCCGCGCCACCCCGTCGGGGTCACCCATGGGGATGATCTGGAACACGATACGATCGAGCAGAGCTTGCCCCTGCGCTGAGTCCAGTAGATAGCGGATGGCAGCGTCCATCACGTAGGAAGTTCCCGCTTCCCAGGAGTGCTGCCGGGCCATCAGCCACACCACTTTCTTCTGGTCGAGCGCAACCTGGGGGTTGGTAATGGTCATCAATTGCAGCGGACGTTGCTGGGGAGAGTAGCCAATGGTTCGTAGCACTACCGACGGGTACCCTTGGTAGGTAGTCAACAACTGAGTGAGGGGTTCGGTGGTGTAGGGGGGGATGTGAGCCACCCACACCGTGTCACGGTCGGGGGTGAAGGTGAGGCTTAGGGTAGTGTCAGCTTCGTTCCACCGCACCTGTTGGTCAGAGAGGTGCAACCAGTGCGCTTGGTCGTAGCTGATTACGGGCCGGGTTTGGGCCGTTACGGGGTGCGAACCATACTGGTAGTTATACTCGCCCACCAGCTCGGTGAGCTCAATGGTGAGGGGTTGCTCCTTGGCTCCGTCGATACGAAAGTAGTACCAACTGGCCTGCCGGTTGCGGTTATCGGCGTCGCGCTCACCGGGCAGCGCACATTGCCAATGGTTTTTGGAGCGCTGCTGGATGCTTCCCAGGTTGCCGCCCTCAAAATCAGTGCTGATACTAATTAGTGATTGGGGGGAAGGTTGGCTGAAGGCGGGGGGAAGTAGCGGGGCTATCAGTAGAAAGCATAAGATGCGGGCTTTGCTAGTAAGAGGGAAGGGTACGCATCGGTTCATAGCGCTCGTTGATTTACCGTGAGAAAGAAGATCAATTAACGCTATTTTATCGATGAAAGACAGCACTGCTAGGTTTTTCTAACCCAAGAGGAGGAGGAAATACCCGCGTGAGCGTTACTTGATCTGGGGTACGAATCTGCGGTTTGTACTCGGTAGTCACGGCCTAATCGTAGACAAAGAGTCTAGTTTCTTTCTTCAGTAATGTAATTCTATACGTATAGTAGAAAGTGGTGTCTGCTCTAAAATGGACGCTGAATGTTGTGTCTTCATTAAAGGTTATGACAAAACCGGTATCAGCATTCTTCTATGCGCCAATAAGCTGGTTGGCGTGGACCTCTTTTATGCTCATATCGCTAAAGTGCGTCAATAATAAAGCCAGTACGTGGCTTACAAAACTTGCCCTCGGATACCGATTATCAGTAGGGTACTTAGTGCGGCAGCCGGTGTCTCACCAGTCCGTAGACCCAGGTGCCAGCTACCGCGCTGATCAGTACGACAACGATCACCGAGTAGCCCAAACCGATCAGGGTATAGATCGGACCCGGACAGGCCCCCACCATTGCCCAACCCAGTCCGAAGATGGTGCCCCCGATCAGATAGCGGGCCACGCTACGGTTTTTGGGGGTGAAGGTGATGGGGTAGCCGGTGGTAGCGCGTAATTTTTGCCGCTTGATGATTGCGGTTCCAATGATGCCTATAACCACTGCCGAACCAATGACCCCGTACATATGGAATGCATCAAAGTGAAACATCTCGTAGATACGGTACCAGGAGATTACCTCTGACTTGGTAAGCACAATCCCAAAGAAGATACCCAGCCCAAAGAAGGGGGTATATTTTTTCATAGTTTGTGTCAGTTAAAGAGTGAGCAAGCCGGGCAGAATGAAGTAGGTCATCACCAGCCCGCCGATAAAAAAGCCAATCACCGCAATAAGCGAGGGGAGTTGCAGGTTGCTCAAGCCACTGATGGCATGCCCTGAGGTGCATCCTCCGGCATAACGGGTTCCGAAGCCTACCAAAAAGCCCCCGCCCACTAGTATGATAAAGCCCTTGAGTGTAAGCAACGATTCCCATCGGAAGACGCTTGCGGGCAGATACGCCGCCCCGGGGTCCGTTATACCCAGCGATTGCAAGCGGACAATTGTTGCCTCGGCCAATTGAATTGGTTCGGGGTTAGGCAACCACTGCGTTACCACGAAGCCGCCCACCATCGCTCCGGCCACAAAGGCCAGGTTCCAGGTTTGGCTTTTCCAGTCGAAGCGGAAGAAGTCGCTGGTCTTACCAGCACCGATGGCGGCACAGGTGCTTCGCAGCGTAGAGGACACCCCGAAGGTTTTTCCCAGCAACAGCAGGGCAAACATCACGGCGGCAATCAGCGGCCCGGCCACGTACCAGGGCCAGGGCTGGCTGATGATCTCAATTACGTTTTTCATCTGGCTTCTTGGGGTTGGAACTGCTTCACCGCTTCGCTCAAGTCATATATTTCGGCTGCTGGCAACGCCCCTTCCAGGATGCTGGACCCCGCCGCCGAACGATAGCCTCCGGCACAGTGCACCACCACCGGCTTGCTAGTATCTACCTCACCCACCCGATCGCGTAATTCGGGCAGCGGAATGTTTACTGCGTGGCCGAAGAGTTCGTTGCCCTTCGCTTCAGAAGCGTTGCGTACGTCTATAATGGTGTACGCATCCGGGTTCTCTTTAAAGTGCTCTAGGTTGAGCGGCTGGCTTCGCTCCGGGAAGTGATCGGGGGCTACCAGTGTCCCTTTGATGTGGGTTTCATAACCAATCTTAGCCGCCCGCCGCACCACCCGGTCCCGTTGGGCGTCGTCCTGAGCCACCAGATAGAAAGTGACCTGAGGAGTAATCAGCGTTCCTAGCCAGGTTTCAAACTTGGCTCCTTCCTGGATGTTGATGGCCCCCTTTAGGTGGGCTTCTTTGAAGAGATCCTCCGAGCGCACGTCCACAATAGGGTACCCAGTTTCTAGCGCTTTGTCCACGCTCAGGGTCGGTACTTCGTGCAAACTGGCGTTCAACGGGGGTAGCCCCTGACGGTTAAGCTCCACATCGTAGGGGAAGTACTGCGGGATGAAGGGCGGTTTTTCCAGAAGTTTATCAACGAACTGCTCTTCACTAGCCACCTGAAACGCCCAGTTCTGTTCTCTTTCCTGACCGATCGTGCTGGTAGTTTCCGGACCCATGTTCTTGCCGCAGAGCGATCCCGCCCCGTGGGCCGGGTAAACGATTATCTTGTCTTCTAATTTCTTGAAGACATCGTTGACCGTATGGTACATTTGCCGGGCCAGCTCTTCCCGTTTGGAGCGCAGGTTCCCGGCCCCTTCGCGCAGATCGGGACGGCCTACATCACCCACGAACAGAGAATCGCCGGTATACACTGCTAGGGATTGTCCCCGTTCGTCCAGCAGCAGGTAAGCGTTGTGATCAGGTGAGTGGCCGGGGGTGAACAACGCGCGCATGGTCAGCTGACCGATCTTTACTTCCTCGCCATCGTCCATCGTCTGGTGGGGATACGAGACGCCTACTTGAGAGTTGATATAAGTGGTAGCGCCGTATTTTTCATAGAACTCCAAATGGCTGCTGGTGAAGTCGGCGTGGGGGTGGGTTTCAAACACAGCCACAATGTCAGCGTTGTGCTGCTTGGCAAAGTCCAGATAGGGCTGCGGATCGCGGCCCGGGTCCACTAGGGCAACTTGCCCCGCGCTAGCAATGGCATAGGAACCATGTGCTAAGGCTTTATCATAAAACTGCTTGATCTCCATGAGTCTTGTATTTAAGAAAGGTTACTTGTTTTGTTTACGCTGAAATTAATTCATTTATCAGAATGTACCCCGCCATTACGAGCACGAACCAGCCGAAGCCTGCCTTAAGCTGCTGAGCAGCAACAAAGCGCGAGGTGTACGTACCGATGAGAATGCCTCCGACGGCGATGGCGGTAAAGATTAATAAAAAGGTCCAATCAATCGGTTGCACGTTCACATCGCCAAGAAAGCCAACGAGTGACTTGGTAGCAATGATGAGCAGAGACGTGCCGATGGCGAGCTTCATGGGCAACCGGGCTAAGATAACCAGGGCAGGAATGATCAGGAATCCTCCGCCCGCCCCAACGAGTCCCGTGAGGACTCCTACGAAGGTGCCTTCTAACAGTATCATCGGGTAGTTATAGCGAATTTCCTCATCGTGGTGTTTCTCTTCTTTTTTACCCGAGCGGATCATTGAGAAGGAGGCCAGAGCCATAATAATGGCAAAGAAAACCATAACGGCAATATCTTTGGTGAGAATAAAATCATCTCCTCCGCCTACTGATAGTTGGGCGATCTGCTCAGGAATAGCGGGTACGATCCAGCGGCGTGTGACGTAGACCGCTGTTAACGAGGGAACAGCAAACAACAACGCGGTCTTGTAGCTGACGAGTCCCTGGCGCATGTAGTTAAACGAGCCCACCAGAGAAGCAACACCTACGATGAAGAGCGAGTAGGCGGTGGATAGCACTGGGGCTACTCCTACCAAGTAGACCAGGACCGGGACGGTCAAAATAGAACCGCCGCCGCCAATGAGCCCCAGGGTGAAGCCAATAACCACCGCCGATATGTACCCTAATAGTTCAGTCATTCTTCTGGCTTTCTACAATCGGTCAGCACCAACCATTGGATCGCCAATGATACTGCTTCCACCAATCGTTCATTCGTTCTTATTGACAGTAATTTGTATGTTACTTTGTTCATGCGTAAGGAAAAACTAAAACGGAATATTTTGGCATTGCTCCATACATTCGATCACCTTCGTTACCTCCTTAAGTTTTAGTGCGTAATAGATATTTTTTCCTTCCCGCCGGTTGCTCAACACGCCTTTCAGCTTCATATTAGACAAATGATGTGACGTGAGCGATTGCTCGGTGCCTAGCCTCCCGGTGATCTCGCTGACCGATAGCTCACTATGTTTGGTAAGCAGCTCAACGATACCAATGCGTATTGGATGGGCAATAGTCTTGAGAATAAAAGCTACTTTCTCTAATTTCTCTACGTCCAGAGTAGTCTCCATATCCTTATCAACGTAACACATGAAAATATGTTCATGTATTTAAATAAAAATTTAGCGCTTCGCTATTGACATGGCTCATGAAACTTTCGCTCAAACCAATGGTTATGGGTATTTCGGTCCCGGATACGCATGTGTGGAGCACTAATAGTTGAACAATCACCACCCCGTGCGGTAGTTGCGGGTGACAAAGGCGTTGGCGGGGTCGAAGTTGGTGATCTTCATATTCTTGCCGTCCCATAACAGTTTTTTTCTTCCGGGGAAAACTTGCCCCTTGCCGTCGGCGGTGGCCTCGCGGTAGCTATGGCTGCGCACGGCCAGGTTGCCCATGATCACCGTTTCGGTGAGGGGACCGGCCATCGAGAAGGGAGAACTGGTGGTAGCACCGTAGCCCTCTTTGCAGGCCCGCACCCACTGTGCCTGATGACCGTCGGGGCCGTCCTCTACCGGAGAAATGTTCACCGCCGGGGCGTCCATCTCTTTTCCTTGAGGCGAAAGCAGGTAGGGTTCTCTTCCCCACATGCCCGCGATCAACTCGCCCTTGGTCCCTACCAAGCGCATGCCTCCGTCGTTGTCGCCCATTGCCCGGTTGGGGGCCAAACCTTCGGGACGAGGGGGCTGAATACCGCCATCGGACCAGGAAAAGTCTACGGCGGGCATCGTGCCCCGCGGCGGAAACTTCAAGTGTACCACCGATGAGGGCGGACAACTCTCGGGATAGTAGGCCTGCTCAAAGAAGTTGGCGTAGACTGATCCTACGCTACAGTAAACTGATTCAGGATAACCCAGTTGCAGGGCTCGGTAAGGAACATCCATGATGTGGCAACCCATATCACCCAGGGCCCCGGTACCGTAATCCCACCACCCCCGCCAGCGGAAGGGCATAAACGCTTCGTGGTAGGTACGTTGCGGGGCTACTCCCAGCCACAAGTCCCAGTTAACGCCATCCGGCACGGGCATCGGTTCGGCAGGCAGTGGCACGCCTTGCGGCCAAACGGGCCGATTGGTCCAGGTGTAAACGGTGTGCACGTCGCCCAGCGCTCCCTGCTGCACCCAGGCTTCAATACGTCGGGTATCGTCGCCGCTGCTGCCCTGGTTGCCCATCTGGGTCACCACTCGGTAGCGGTCGGCCGCTTCGGTGAGTTGACGGGCTTCGGCGATGCTGTGGGTTAAGGGCTTCTCTACGTACACGTGCTTGCCCAACTGCATAGCAGCCAGAGCGATGGTCGCGTGCATATGGTCAGGAGTGCTTACAATGACGGCGTCGATGTTATTCTTTTCTTTCTCTAATAGAGAGCGGTAGTCGGTGTAGTAGGCTGCCTTCGGATGCTCATCACGGGCCTTTTGCGCTTGCCGGTCGTCTACATCGCACAGGAAAGCAATGCGCGATTCTCCACTTTTATGGGTGTTGGTGAGGTTGACCCAGCCCTTTCCTCCCGCACCCACGGCGGCCACGTTGAGTTGATCGCTGGGAGCGGTGAAGCCCACTCCGCCCAGCACGTGGCGGGGCACAACAAAAATGCCTGAGGCGAGGGCCGATCGTTTTAGAAAATTGCGGCGATTGCTAGAGATTGGATTTTTCATGAGGGCATTCGGATTGTGTGACAAAAGAGTGTGCGGTGGTTTGGCGAAAAATAACCATTTTTTTTAGTTTTATTTCGGTACGTACTTGGGCAACGCGCATCCGGGGATCAATTACCGGGTCAATAAACGTCACCTCGCTGGTGAAGGTCTGTTCGGGTAGTAACGCTACCGTAAAGCGCAGCTCATCCCCCTCCTGAATCCAGGGCAGGTCACTTTCGTGAGCATCAAATACTACCCATAGCTGGCTAAGATTAGCCATCTCAAACAGCGACTGCCCTTCCTGTACGTAGTTACCCGCCCACACGTTGCGTGACACAACGGTGCCCGACTGCGGAGCCAGTTGTCAAAGTTGTAGCGCACCTCCTCGTCTTCCCGGAAAGAAGTTGATCAAACTCATCATGGCAACCGTCATCGGGCATAGATGCTTCCTCACCCTCACCGCAGGTCTTGGTCTCGTTAAGGGTGATGTGCGCCAGTTCTGCTCCGCAAAGGTGCTTGCTCAGCGTGAACCCGGTAGAGCTCTCGAATATCTAAAGAAGCAGTATGGAGATGACTTGACGCATATTTTACCGGCTATACTATGCCAAGGAACGCTTGGTCATAAAATATTTCATTATTGTCCATCTTTTCAGTGTATGGTGAAGGTGTTCCTAACTGCTCAAAAAGCTGGCCTGGTTTTGTATTCTAAACTTTGGGGCCTGGGCTTGCCAAAGTGGCTGATACGAGAAAAGGAAGCGGTATGACGAAAAAGCGTTATCTTGCAGCGGGTTATATTTTTTGAACCGTAAACAGACAATATACTAAGATGGCCTCAGGATTTTTTGCGCTATTTGATGACATTGCCGTGCTTATGGATGACGTGGCGGTCATGAGTAAAGTCGCCACCAGAAAAACGGCCGGTATTCTTGCCGATGATTTGGCGGTTAACGCTGAAAAAGCTTCGGGCTTCGTTTCGGCCAGAGAACTGCCCATTCTGTGGAAGATAGCGAAAGGGTCTCTTCTCAATAAGCTAATCATTCTGCCGGTCACTTTTTTGCTCAGCGCTTACTTTCCGGTAGCAATTGTTCCTATTCTGTTGGCAGGAGGGGTATACTTGGCGTACGAGGGTGCCGAAAAGATCTACGAATACCTATTTCATAGAGGTAAAACAAAAACCAAGGCGGCTGTCAAAGAAATGACCGAAGCTGAAGTGAAGGCGTACGAAAAGAAAAAGATAAAATCGGCGATTATCGTGGATTTTATCCTGTCCATAGAGATTGTAATCATTGCCCTAGGGACGGTGTTGGATGAGCCAATTGAGGTGCAAATTGCCGTGGTCACCATCGTTGCCCTGCTGGCAACCGTAGGGGTGTATGGTTTGGTGGCTCTGATCGTGCGCATGGATGATTTGGGCTATAAACTAATTGCAGCCGGTGAAAACGGATCAAGTGTTTCAAAAAGTATTGGAACCGCTTTGGTCAAGACGTTGCCTTTTGTGGTTAGGGGTTTAGCAGTCATTGGCACGCTGGCTATGATCCTGGTTGCCGGAGGCATATTTGTTCATAACATACATTTTTTGCACGACCTGATCCACGCTTTGCCCACCACTTTGGGAGAGTTTCTTGTCGGGCTAGTGGTAGGATTTGTCTCTCTACTAATCATCAAATCCTTCTTTAGAATTTTTAAGGCGAAAGAATAAAGCGAGCGTGTCCGTGTTCAAGGCAGCCGCGTTCCTTACGAATGCTTCAACCCCCACCGTGAACCCTTAAGAGAGCGTAGAAATTTCAAATCCGGACCGCCCGACTGCATCAATCACTGCCTGCCGATCACCGGTTTCAGACTCCACTTCTAAAATTTTTTCCGAATGATCGGTGTCAACGCGCCAGCTAGTAACACTGCCTACTTGGTTGAGTTTAGGCGTAACCGCTTTCACGCAGCTGCTGCAATTGATATTGGTTCTGAACTTTAGCATTTCCATAGCACTGAATGATTGAAGTGATGAATGATTGAACAAACGAAACGACTAAACGGGGGTATTGCGCAACCGCAGACTGTTTGCGATTACCGATACTGAACTAAACGCCATTGCCGCTCCGGCAATCATCGGATTCAGCAAGAAGCCGTTGATCGGGTAAAGGATGCCCGCTGCGATAGGAATGCCGATCAGGTTATAGATAAAAGCCCAGAACAAATTCTGCCGAATGCTACGCACCGTCTTGCGCGATAGCTTCAGTGCCTTTGGAATGGACCGTAGATCGGAGGTAATTAAGGTTATCTTAGCTACATCCATCGCAATATCCGATCCCCTACCCATCGCGATGCTCACGTCGGCATGGGCTGGTGCTTGGGAGTCGTTGATGCCATCGCCGACCATCGCTACGATTTTGCCTTGCTGCTGAAGTTCCTGCACAAAGTCAGCTGTGTCCGAGGGCAGCACTTCGGCCCGGAAGTGCTTTAAGCCCACCTGCTCAGCCACCGCTTCCGCCGTCTGCCGGTTGTCGCCAGTCAGCATGTACACGGGGCTGTGTCTCGGCGCTGTAGCTCTCGGATCGCCGCTGACGAGCTATTCTTAATTTTATCGGCAATGGCCAGCACTCCTAATACCCGCTCTTGGCTGGCAAAGAACACCACGCGATCACCAGCACCGAGATAGAGGTAAGTAATGCGTGGCTAAAGGCGTTCTCGCCACCCACCAGCATCCAGATGAAAAATGTGAGAACGGCAATCCCCAGCACCAGGGGCACAAAGTTACCGGCGATTTTGTCGACCAGCCGCTGCACCGGGGCTTTGCTGCCCTGGGCCTCCTGTACTTGCCGGATGATCTGGGCCGGTAGTGTTGTTCCGCCCACCTTTTCGGCCACAAACCGAAAACTGCCCCTCTGATTCACCGTACCGGAAAAAGCCGCATCACCGGCGGACTTCTCCACCGGCACTGGTTCGCCCGTAATCATACTCACATCGATGAACGAGCGGCCTTCCGATACCTGCCCGTCGACCGGAATCTTTTCGCCGGGACGGACCACAATGGTATCGCCCACGAGCACCGAGGCAATGGGCATCTCTACTTCCTGCCCGTCCCGGATTACTTTGAGGGTTTTAGGTTGCAGGCCCATCAGCTTTTTGATCGCCGACGAGGTGCTGGACTTTGCACGCTCTTCGAGGAGCTCACCCAGTAAGATGAAGCTAATAATGACCGTTGCCGCTTCGTAGTAGACGTGCGGATTTAGTCCGCGCATGAGCCAAAAATCGGGGTATACAGTATTAATAAACTAAACAAAAGGCGATGCCAGTGCTTAGGGCCACCAGCGTATCCATGTTAGTTTTGCCATATCGGGTTTGCTTCCAAGCAGTGACAAAGAAGCTGCGACCGAACCAGAAAAGCACCGGAACGCTCAGTACCAGCGAAATCCAGCGTCCGGGCGTCCAGTTTGTTATGAACATCCCCAGCACAAATACAGGCAGGGTCAACAGGGCCGCTCCGATGGTGCGGTATTTCACTTCCCGGTAATGCAGTTATTGCAGTTCCCGCTGCTTCTCCTGCGGGTTTTCGTCATCTACGATCAGGTCGTAGCCCACCGATTGCAGGGGGTTCCGTAAGTCGGTAGGAGAGAGGGACTGATCATATTCCACCAGCACCGAACTGCTAGCGAAGTTTGCATCTGCTTGCTTCACTCCTTCAGTGTCGTTGAGAATAGACGCTACGCTGGCCGCACAGCCCGCGCAGGTCATGCCGGTTACGGGGAAGGTGTCGCGTACGAACGCGCCACCAGTTTTTTGGGGACTGTTTTTTTCGAGTATTGTTAGGGTATCTTGTTCCATAGTATCCATCGTATAGGGATACGGTTACATCGTTTGCAGTAGTACAACCAAGAAACCGGGGGAGAAATTCTGTTGCGGAAGTAGCCTGCCGGTCCGCAAACGAGGCGAACTGGCAGACCGATGAATTAATCTACGAATTGCCCACAGGCCTTCTCGCAGGCGCGGCACGCTTCGGCACATTCTTTACAGTGTTGTGCTTCGTGGCTTTCGCACTCCTCGGCGCAACGCTTGCAGAAATCCAGGCAGAACTGTACTGCCTTTTTGGCCGAGTCGCTACCGCGGACCACGAAGTTTAGCGCCACGATGCAGGCATCAGCGCAGTCGCGGTCCAACCGGATGCAGGGCACCATCATTTTGATGTCTTCCTCGTTCAGACATTGGTCAGAACAGTACTGACAGGCCGCGGCGCAGTCGGCGAGCTTTTGAATTAAATCTTGGTGTTGTCTCATGATTAAAAAATGATTAGGGTTTAAAAATAGTACTTTGTACCCTATGAACTGACTGGAATTCAGATGGTTGTCCCTTATTTTTGCGGAGTTCTGGATTTATTGTACGAAATTATGGGATAGGGGATGAATCAGTACCATGAGGGGGCGCCGCGGATAAAACTTGTTCATTGCCGCTATAAAACCCGCATTTCCTGTTATTTTTAGCCGAGCACCATTCGTGCCGCTATCATTTACCCTCTTTTATGGAAAACAACGTAACTGATCTGGAGGCTTTGTTCCGTACGTATCCAATGAATACCAATCTGCTGGACGAAGTATTTCAGGAACCGGGCAAGCTTCGGGACCACTACCACCGGGTACATAAACACTTCTCCCGGCTTTCGCTACCGGAGTTCAAGGGATTATATGAATACGCCAAAAAATCGTCTTTCGACCAGGGTATCACCTTCAATGTCTACTCGGACAGCGCCCAGGGCGTAGAACGTATCTTTCCCTTTGACCTGTTTCCCCGCATTATTCAGCCTTTAGAGTGGAAAACCATCGAGCGGGGACTCAGCCAGCGCAACCATGCGCTCAACCTGTTTTTGCAAGACATTTATAACGAGAAAAAAATTTTGAAGGACGGAGTCGTGCCCAAGGAGCTGATATTCTCATCGAAGCATTATGCGGCGAGTATGGCTGATTTCGTGCCCCACGGTGGAGTGTACGTTCACATTTCAGGCACGGACGTGATTCGCCACAAAGACGGACAGTTCTACGTGCTGGAAGACAACCTACGGTGCCCGTCGGGCGTAAGCTACGTGCTCTCGAACCGATTGGCCACCAAGCGCATTCTGCCCAACTTGTTTTTTAAAAGCCAGGTACAGCCGGTGGTCGATTATCCCGAAGCGTTGCTCGAGGTGCTGCGCAGTGTGGCCCCGCCCGGGGTAGACCAACCAGTGTGCGTGCTCCTTACCCCTGGAATATACAACTCAGCTTACTACGAACACTCATTCTTAGCGCTGCAGATGGGCATTCAACTGGTAGAGTCGGGCGATCTGTTCATGGAAAATAACTTCGTGTACATGAAAACCATCTACGGTCCGCAGAAGGTAGATGTGATCTACCGGCGGGTAGACGATGATTTCATTGATCCGCTGGTTTTTCGGGCCGATTCATCACTGGGCGTGCCCGGTCTGATGAACGCCTACCGGGCGGGTAACGTGACCCTCGCCAACGCGCCTGGCACCGGGGTGGCCGACGACAAAGCGGTGTATACCTACGTGCCTGATATCATCAAGTACTACCTGGACGAGGAACCGATTCTACACAACGTGCCCACCTACCGCTGCGAGCGCGACGATGACTACCGCTACGTGCAGGAACACATTGGCGAACTGATCGTGAAGCCGGTGGATGAGTCGGGCGGCTACGGCATCTTTGTTGGGCGACAAGCAACGGAGCAGGAGTGTAAAGATTTTCTTGAGGTGATTGCCGCTGACCGCCGGAAGTACATCGCGCAGCCTATCATGTCGCTGTCGGTGCACAGCACTTTTATTGAGGAAGAGGATGTCTTTGAGCCCCGGCACATCGACCTGCGCACCTTCGCCCTGTCGGGTCGGGACACCAACCACGTCTGTAGCGGCGGCCTCACCCGCGTGGCACTGCGGCGCGGCAATCTGATCGTCAATTCCTCCCAGGGCGGCGGCTCCAAAGACACCTGGGTGTTGCAAGAATGAAGATGAAAACGAGCAGTAGTTTCCCAAAAACGTTTTGGATGAAAGGGCGTGCTTTTAAACTGCGTTCACTGGCCGGTTAAATGGTTCGATTGTTCTATTGCTCAATTGTTGACTACAGGGATAGGCAACAATTGAACAATCGAGCCATCAAGCAATTTCTGTTTCATTTAAAGCATCATCATCCTATCCACCCAGAAAATCATCAACTATGATCATGTTATCCCGCACGGCAAACCGTTTGTTTTGGATCGGACGCTACGTAGAGCGTATCGAGCACCTATCGCGCTACATTAACGCCCAGTACCTATCGTCTTCCGACGCCCCGCAAACCTTTGACAAGCAGTGGGTGCTAGACTCTATGCTGGACATGGCCCAGTCATCCGGATCTTTCCAGCAGCAGGGGGGGGGTATGAGCGACGAGCAGGTTGTTGCCTACCTCACGGTGGATACCCAGAACCCCTACTGCATTGTTAACTACGTGGGGCTGGTGCGAGAGAACGCCCGGGGCGTGCGTGACAATATTTCCGTAGAGTTGTGGGAGATGATTAACCGTTTCTACCATACCGCCCAGGAGTTTTCAGCTGCCGACCTGAACCGAAAAGGCCCCTACGATTTTTGCAAAAGTATGCTGGACAACACCAACATGGTAAAGGGGGTGCTGGACAATACCCTGCTACGCAACCAAGTGTGGTCGATGCTCTATACCGGTATGCATCTGGAGCGCTCCCTTCAGATCGTCCAGATGCTGCTCACCAAGCACAAGGACATTGCGCGGAGCAAAGACTCTAAACTCAGACCCGCCATTCTGAACTACCACCTGGCCGCCTTGTTACGCAGTGCCGGAGGGCTGGATATGAGCCGCCACCACTACGGAACACCACCCAACGAGCGGTTAGCAACCGATTTCTTGGTGCTTAATGTGAGGTTTCCTAAGTCAATACGCTACAATCTGGATAAACTAGAGGATAACCTGCGGGTTATCAGCAATTATCAGCCGGTTGTCCCCGATACAGTAGAATTTTCCGTAGGCAAAATGGCGGCTCAACTGCGGTTTATGACCGCGGAAGAGATTATGGGGCAGGGCGATACCTACTTTGAGGAGCTACAGCAAGGACTTATCAACATTGGGGGTGAGCTTGAAAAACAGTACTTTAGCTTCTAAATGACGAACTACGACATCCGCTACGAAGCGGAAAATACCTATCGCCTTCCGGTCAACGAAGCCCTGTTTGCGTTTCTGGTGCTTCCCTCCCCCGGCGACACCCAACTGGTGAACGAGGTGCAGATCAAAAACTCACGTAACCAACCCGTGTTCACGTCTCGCAATGCATTTGGGTTTGAGGTGGTTTTTTTACGCATAGCGGAGCCGTTCACCCGCCTCCGGTTCACCATGAGCTGCACGGTGCGCCGGTCTACCCAGCGGGTGCTGCCCGATTTGTCTCGCACCAAAAATCCTGATGAGGAGCGCAGCTTGCTGAGGGATGAGCATTTTTTAGTGGAACATTATTGGTACATTCAACCAACCTCACTCACGAACCTGCCCGGATCGACCATTCCTGATGCTTGGGTATACCGCTTTGATCGCCCGCTGTTCGAGTACGCCCAGTTTCTTACCCAAGAAGTGTATACCCGGATGAACTACCAACCGGCCGTGACCACCACCTATACTCGGGCAGACGAACTACTTACCAATCCGCAGGGAGTGTGTCAAGACTACAGTCATCTGATGCTCGGCGTGTTGCGTCACCACCGGGTGCCGTGTCGCTACGTGTCGGGCTACCTAAACCAGGGAAAGGATTTCGTTGGCGCAACCCAACTGCACGCTTGGGTAGAAGTGTTTATTCCCGGACTGGGCTGGACCGGCTTCGATCCGACTAACAACCTGCTGGCCGACCAGCACCACCTTAAAATTGCCCACGGCCGGGACTATACCGACTGTCCGCCGTTGCGGGGCCACATCAATCCGGGAGGACTCAACACCACCAACCACGTGGTGAAAGTGGTAGAGCAGTAACCTGATAGCAGATTAAAAGTAGTTGCCTACTTCAGGCCAGAATTTCGTTCACCACGCGCCCGTGTACGTCGGTGAGGCGAAATTCGCGTCCCTGAAAAGTGTAGGTGAGTTTTTCGTGATCAAAACCAAGTAGGTGCAAAATGGTAGCCTGTAGGTCATGTACGTGCACACGGTCGCGGATGCCATAGTAGCCCAATTCGTCGGTTTCGCCAAAGGTGAAGCCCGCTTTCACTCCGCCCCCGGCCATCCACATGGTGAAGGCTTCGCTGTGGTGGTCACGTCCTTTAAAGTCAGCCCCGCTGGCCCGGGTTTCCATCATGGGGGTGCGCCCGAATTCACCGCCCCACACCACCAGCGTCTCATCGAGCAATCCGCGTTGCTTCAGATCCTTGAGCAGTGCGGCAATGGGCCGGTCCACCGCCTGGCAGGCATTCTCTAGGGCGGTGTCCACGCCGTTGTCGGCTCCCACCCCGTGGGTGTCCCACCGGCGGTCGTAGAGCTGCACAAAGCGCACGCCCTTTTCTACCAGCCGCCGCGCCAGCAGGCAGTTGTTGGCAAACGATTCCTGACCCGGTTCGGTGCCGTACATTTCATGCACCCAGGCGGGTTCGTCGTTGATGTTCATCACCTCGGGCACCGACGTTTGCATCCGAAAAGCCAGTTCGTACTGCGCAATGCGCGATAGGATTTCAGGATCGCCAACCGTCTCATGCTCGCGTTGGTTGATCTCGTTGATCGCATCAATGGACCGCTTACGCATGGCCGGATTAATGTCCTTAGGGTTCTCGATGTACAGTACTGGTTCACCCTTGGAGCGGCACTGTACGCCTTGGTGCACGGTGGGCAAAAAGCCGCTTCCCCACACGCTTTTGCCCGCACTGGGGTCACCACCCGATACCAGCACCACGAAGCCCGGCAGATTCTGGTTTTCGGAACCGAGTCCGTATACTGACCACGTGCCCAAGCTAGGGCGACCCAAGCGCGGACTGCCGGTGTGCATGAGCAACTGGGCGGGAGCGTGATTGAACTCGTCGGTGTGCATGGCCTTGAGGAAGGTGATCTCGTCGACCACCTCCGGGAGGTGAGTGAAGTAGTTGGAGACCACCGCGCCCGACCCGCCGTGCTGCCGAAAGGTGGCCTGGGGGCCGAGCATCTGGGGCACGCCCTTGAGGAAGGCAAAGCGCTTGCCCTCTAAAAAAGAGGGTGGACAGGCCCGCCCGTTGAGCTTTTGCAACTCAGGTTTGTAGTCGAAAGAGCTCCAGTTGCGAAGGGGCACCGGCCATATGGAGAAAAATGACCCGCTTGGCCCGGGGCGCAAAATGCGGGGTGGGGGCAAGCGGCGACGAGCCAGAAAGCGTGGTTGCGCTTGGGGTAGGGGAGTCACAGCCCAGCAGCGAGCCCAGCGCCATAGAGCCCAGTCCGGCGGTGCACTGCCGAAGAAAATGGCGACGGGTGTTGTAGCGGGCCAACTCATACTGCGCTTGTTCCAGAACGGTCATAGTTTCTAATTTTTGGTGACAAACTCGTCCATGTTGAGCAAGGCATTGGCCACCAGGGTCAGGGCTTTTAGCTCTGCCTCGTCCGGCACTTGGTAGGCCACTGACTGACCAATGCCGTTCGGTGCCGCATGATAATGCGCCAGGGCATCGGTATAGAGATTTTCAATTGTGCGTAGTTTGTCGGCATCCGGGTCGCGCAGCATCACCCGGCGGTAGCCATCGGCGAGTCGGGCCTTCACGCTGGGGTAAGGGGTTTTTTGCAAGTGGCGGGCCAAGGCGTAGGCTGCTTCCACGTAGACGGTGTCGTTGAGCAGCGTGAGGGCCTGCAAAGGCGTGTTGGTGCGAATGCGCCGCGAAACGCACAGGTTGCGCCCCGGACTGTCGAAGCTGATCATGGAAGGGTAAGGGTTGGTGCGGTGCCAAAAGGTGTATACCGCCCGGCGGTAGCGATCCGGGCCTTCGCTGATCTTCCATTCGCCCAGGCTGGCCGGTTGCGGAGGACGTACGCTGGGACCGTACAGCTCCTGGCTCAGTAGGCCGCTTACCGCTAGCGCCTGATCACGGATTTGCTCGGCGGACAGCCGCACGCGGGCACCCCGCGAGAGCCACTGGTTGCGCGGGTCGTGCTCCAGCTTTTCCGGGGAAACCGTCGAGGCCTGCTGGTAGGTGGCCGACATCACAATCTGCTTGAGCAACCGCTTCACGCTCCAGTGGTACTCGTCCCGAAACTGCACCGCCAGCCAATCGAGCAGCTGCGGGTGCGACGGAGCAAACCCCTGGGTACCGAAGTCTTCCGGGGTTTCCACCAGGCCGTAGCCAAAAATGCGCTCCCAGAAGCGGTTCACGATCACCCGAGCCGTCAGTGGATTTTCAGCGCTCACCAGCCAGCGGGCCAGGTCCAGCCGGGTGGGTTCTTCGGTGAGGGTCAGCTCACCCATCGAGGCCGGTATGCCGGGGGAAACCGGATCGCCCGGGGTGAGCCAGTTGCCCCGCGTGAAGTGGAAAGTGGGGCGTCGCTTCTCCCCGGACAGTTCGCGCAGGATGGGGGTTTGGATAGGTTCCAGGCTTGCCAAAGCAGCTACCCTGGCCTGAAAGTTAGCATCGTATTGCTCTTGTAACGGCTGGCGCTCGTGGTAGAAAAACCAGTCTAAACGAAACAGGTCGAACGTAGCGTGCTGGTCTTTACGAAAGGTGTAGTACAGGTCGTGCCGCCCTTCGGTTGGGGTAAGCGGCATCTTTTTCACCTGCCACTCAGTCCACTCACTCCACGGATCGAAATCGCCGGTCTTGGTTACTTTGGATTGGCCGATGATGGGACCCTCCACCGAGTCCAACCGCATCTCGATAATACCGCTGTAGGGGGTAGACCAGCGGTACGACACCGCCTCTACGTTCGTAAGATCAACGTCCTCGAACATAATCCACGAATCGTCGTGAATCTGCCAAACCGTCTTTTGTTCAGGGGCCACCAGTTCAACCAGCCGACTGCTGTTGTTGTATTCTTCGGCTTCCACTTTGCGGTGGCCCAGGTGGTGAAGCAGTGCTTCCTTCTGCTCGTGGATAAAAGCATTACGTCTGGGAAGTTGGTCGTCTGGTTTTATGCGATGATCAATCCAGCGAATGATTTCGGTCAGCTTTTCTTCGTCTTCGGGCGCGTAGGTGAATAGTTTGGGCTGCTCGTTGTAGATGTCGCGGTCTTCGGTATTGTTGAAGAACGCGTAGGCTTGGTAAAATTCCTGGTGCACAATGGGGTCATAGGGGTGGCTGTGACATTGCACGCAGGACATGGTGGTGCCCTGCCACACTTCCCAGGTGGTGCTCACCCGGTCGAGCACGGCGGCCACCCGAAACTCCTCGTTGTCGGTACCCCCCTCGTCGTTGGCCATGGTGTTGCGGTGGAAGGCCGTAGCGATGTGCTGCGCTTCGGTGGGCTTCGGCAGCAGATCGCCCGCCAGCTGTTCAATCGTGAACTGGTCGAAGGGCATGTTGTCGTTAAACGCCCGGATCACCCAGTCGCGGTACTGCCAGATGCTGCGATCCAGGTCTTTTTCGTAACCTTTGGTGTCGGCGTAGCGGGCCAGGTCGAGCCACATGGCCGCCCAGTGTTCTCCGAACCGGGGCGAAGCCAGTAACCGGTCCACCGCCCGTTCGTAGGCTTCCGCCGACGGATTCTTCGCAAACGCTTCCGCCTCAACCAGTGTCGGGGGCAGCCCCGTCAGATCGAGGCTAAGGCGGCGCAGCAGGTTGGCCGGGGGAGCCGGGGAAGTCGGAGTAAGTTGTTGTTCCTCTAGCCGGGCGTACACAAAGGGATCGATTTGGTTGAGGCACCAGCCGGGTTCATTCACCGCGGGCACGGCAATGGCGGTATCAGGCGCGATGTAGGCCCAGTGTTTTTCCCAATGGGCTCCCTGATCAATCCAGCGACGGAACAATTCCACTTCTTCATCGCTCAGCGGTTCTGCCTCCGAGGGCATGCGCAACTCGGGGTCGTGGTGGGTGATGCGGTGCATGAGTTCGCTGGCCGCCGCGTCGCCGGGCACAATGGCCGGGACGCCCGATTCGGTGGTGTCCAGGGCTTCGTGCCGGAAAAGCAGGCCAAAGCCGCCGGATTTCTTCACGCCCCCGTGGCAGGCAATGCATTTGTTGTTAACGATGGGACGGATGTCGTAATTGTAGCTGATAGGAGCGGGGTGGGTGTACTCATAGATTTGCCAGACGGCTAAGGGAACAGCCATCAGAAAAATTAGCAGAAGGACGATGCGTCGCGATAATAACATACCTGTGCAAAAGAAAGAAAGTCGGTAGGTGGTACCGAAAGCACTTAAGCTACTGAAAATTTTCATGCAATAACTAGTGGATCACCACTTTTGTGGTCGTGATTCCTATCAGAAGCGTGTCGGGGGCAATTATCCTTGGCAGTACGGACTAATTCATTAGATAAATTCACCTATTGCGCAAACGCTTGTCCTATTCTGCCGTTATATAAGGGACAAGATCATACCTAAACCAAAGTAAGCATGAAGAATCCGATCATCAGCAAAATACACGAACTGGGCCAAAGCCTGTGGCTCAACAACCTCAGCCGTAAACTAATTACCTCCGGATCACTAGAAAAACTGATCACCGAAGTGGGCATACGGGGGCTTACATCTAACCCGGCTATTTTTCAAAAAGCCATCAGTGATGGTGAGGTGTACGGCGAGGCCATTGAAGAACTGGCTAATCAGGGACTGGAAAGTAAAGAAATTTACGAAAAACTAGCCGTCAGTGACATTCAGGGAGCCACCGATCTGTTCCGACCTATTTATGATACCAGCGGTGGAGAAGACGGTTGCGTGAGTTTAGAGGTGCAACCCAACCTGGTCTACGACGCCGACGGCACCATGGAAGAAGCCCGTCGCCTATGGAAATCAGTTGCTCGTCCCAACGTGATGATCAAGATCCCCGGCACCCGCGAGGGCATTCCGGCCATCACCCAGCTCTTGTCCGAGGGCATCAATATTAACGTGACCCTGCTCTTTAGTGTCGAGCGCTACCGCGACGTGGCCGAATCGTACGTGCAAGGACTGGAAACACGACTGGAGAAGGGTGAGTCTATCCAGCACGTGGTGTCGGTGGCTAGCTTCTTCCTGAGCCGCATCGACGTGATGGTTGATCCGCTGTTACAAGATATTATTGACAACAAACCTGACCACGCCGACAAGGCCAAGATGGCACTGGGGCAGGTGGCCATTGCCAACGCCAAAAAAGCCTATCAGGTGTTTGAAGAAGTATTCGGCAGCGAGCGCTTCAAGAAGTTAGAGCAGCAGGGAGCGCGCAAGCAACGCGTGCTGTGGGCGAGTACGGGCAATAAAAATCCGGACTACGAAGAACTGCGCTACGTGTACCCGCTCATCGGGCCCAACACGGTGAACACCTTGCCAACCGATACGATGGAAGCACTTATGAAGCAACCGGCTGATTCGGCCAGCGCCACCATCACCGACGACTATGACAAGGCCGATCTGGTGCTGTCGGCCATTTCGGATCTTGGGCTGGACATTGAAGACATCACCGATAAGCTCGAGAAAGAGGGAGTGGATAAGTTCGAGAAGCCCTTCGATAAACTGATCGCTACGGTAGAAGAGCAGCGCAAGGCGCATGCCTAACGCAAATATCCATTTGATTTGGACAGGTACGACCGCGTGCCTGTCTTTATTTTTTCAGCCAACCTAACCCAACCCTTCCCATGAGTCACCACGATATGCTTGCTGATAAAACGATCCACCTGAGTATGACCGAAATAAAGGAGCTAAACTTCCGCCTGGAAGCAGCTGTTCAGGAGCTTAGCGAGCAAAAAGAGCAAGCTGAAGACGTCTCTGAACAGACAATCCTTCGTGAAAAGATAGAGTTCGTAGAACAGATCATCCATAAGCTCAACCACTAAATCATGAAACGGAGCTGGGGTGCCCGCTTAGGCGCTGTTGTCTTGGTGATTCTGCTACTAGCCTGGCTGTTCGGCTGGTCCATCGGCTACTTTTAGTTACAAAACCGTCGGGCTGATCAAATTCATCAGATACTCTCCGTAGCCGCTTTTAATTTGCTGATGAGCTAGCTTTTCTAGCTGCTGGGCGTCGATAAAGCCCATCTGGTAGGCAATCTCCTCAATACAACCCACCTTTTGCCCCTGCCGGTGCTCAATTACCTGCACAAACACTCCAGCCTGCATCAATGAATCGAAGGTGCCGGTATCCAGCCAGGCCGTTCCCCGACTTAAGATGCTTACCTTCAGATTCCCCTGCGCCAGGTAGACCTTGTTCACATCGGTGATTTCCAGCTCACCTCGGGCGCTGGGTTTCAAATCACGGGCAATATCCACTACTTGGTTGTCGTAGAAGTAAAGTCCCGGAATAGCATAATTGGACTTAGGTCGCTTCGGTTTTTCTTCAATAGAAATGGCGTGTTTGTCGGCGTTAAACTCCACCACTCCGTAGCGCTGGGGGTCGTGCACGTGGTAAGCGTACACAATGCCTCCTTCCGGATCATAATTGTCCTGAAGTTGCTTATCCATTTCCGTACCGTAGAAGATATTGTCACCCAGCACTAGCGCCACTTTATCCGAACCGATAAACGCGCTACCGATGGTAAATGCCTGGGCAAGTCCTTCGGGCTTGGCCTGCACGGCGTACGAAAAGTTGCAGCCCAACTGGCTCCCGTCGCCGAGTAACTTCTCGAAGAGCGGCGCGTCGTGCGGCGTAGAAATGATCAGGATGTCGCGAATGCCTGAGGTCATCAGCGTAGACAGAGGATAGTAGATCATCGGCTTGTCGTACACGGGCATCAGCTGCTTACTGACGGCTAATGTAAGCGGGTGCAAGCGGGTGCCGGAACCTCCGGCTAGAATAATTCCTTTCATGAAAATATTATTGTGGTTTGCGTATGATAACTAACGGGCTGTCCCAGGTTTAGTCTGACCAAGAGCAAGGCAAAAAACAGGCCGTAGGTCGCTCCGTAGGGGGCATTGAAAGATATATCGCAAATTTACACTTTATCCACGGAAGGCACATCTACCGGATTTTGCCTACTTTAGCCGCGCCATGAACGCCCTCGAAATTAAATTACTGCTAAAAAAAGAAATCATCCTGGAATGGCGCACACGCTACGCCCTTAACGGAATTCTGCTCTACGTAGTGGGGGCGGTATTTATCTGCTACATGAGTTTCAGACTGCGCGGGGGCGCACTAAACGTGTTCACCTGGAACGCCCTGTTCTGGATCATCATGCTTTTCGCCGCGGTGAATGCGGTAGGGAAGAGCTTCTTACAGGAACAAGGCGGCCGACTGGGTTACTATTATACGATTGCTAGTCCGCAGGGAATTATCGTGGCAAAAATGCTTTACAATACCCTGCTGCTATTACTACTTGCAACGATCTGTCTGGTAGTTTTTAGCGTGGTGATGGGCAACGAAGTGCAGAACGGGATACTGTTTGCAATTAACCTGCTGCTGGGTGCCGTAGGGTTCTCTGTGACGCTAACCATGGTGTCGGGCATCGCCGCGAAGTCCAGTAACAGCAGCACGCTGATGGCGGTGTTAAGCTTCCCCATCATGATGCCTTTACTGCTGATGGTGATGAAAGTCTCTAAAAATGCCATCGACGGACTAGACCCAGCGGTGAGCTACGATGATGTGGTTATCTTGCTGGCGATCGATGGGATCGTGGCTTCATTGTCATACATTCTGTTCCCCTACTTATGGCGGAGCTGAACTTAAAGAAGAACAAGCGTACAAACGACTAACTGAATAATGTATGTGCGGAATCACTGGCCTGTACGCATTTAACGAACTAGGGAAGTTTCACCTGATCAACCTATCGGCGGCTACTGAGGCGCTGAGTCGTCGTGGTCCTGATTTTGGGCGCACCGACATCATCGACCGGGTGGGGTTGGGCCACCGCCGCCTGTCGGTCATCGATACCAGTGCCGACGGACACCAGCCCATGCGCGATGCCAGCGGGCGATATACTATTATCTTCAACGGCGAGATATATAACCATCCTGTCCTGCGCCAGCGTCTGCAGCAGCGGGGAGTGGAGTTTCATTCGGCCACCGATACCGAAGTGCTGCTGCAACTCTACATCCACGAGGGCGCAGCCTGCCTGGATCAACTGAACGGCTTCTTCGCCTTTGCCGTCTACGATCAGCAAGCGGATGTGCTGTTCGCCGCCCGCGACCGACTGGGCATCAAGCCGCTGCTCTACTACCAGGACGAAGACAAGGTGATTTTTGCTTCCGAAATGAAGTCGTTGTTGGCTTATGGCTTCGAGAAGCAGTTGGATTACGCTTCGCTGCAGCACTACCTGCGCTTCAACTACGTGCCCGCTCCGCACACCATGCTGCAGTATGTGAAGAAACTCATGCCCGGGGAGTATCTGGAGGTCTCCAAGCCCCGCGCCGAGCGGGTGCAGTGCGGTACCTACTATCAGATTCCGTTCGATGAATCTAACTTGAACTCCGAAAGGCTATCCTACCAACAACAGCAACAGAAGCTAGCTGCACTGTTGGAAGAGTCAGTACAGCAACGCCTGGTGGCCGATGTGCCGCTGGGCACTTTCCTGAGCGGCGGCATCGATTCGTCAGTGATCACCACCCTGGCCAGTCGGCACGTAGACCGGCTCAACACCTTTTCGGTGGGCTACCGCGACGAGCCCTTCTTCAACGAAACCCGCTACGCCCAACTGGTAGCCAAAAAACTGAATACGAACCACACCGTGTTCTCGCTCACTAACCGCGACTTATATGAGCACCTGCACCAGATGCTGGACTACATCGACGAGCCCTTCGCCGACTCGTCGGCCATTCCGGTATATATCCTGAGCAAAGAAACCCGGCAGCGCGTCACGGTAGCCCTGTCGGGCGACGGGGCGGATGAGCTTTTTTCAGGCTACAACAAACATCAGGCCGCCTGGCGGATGTTGCATCCGGGATTGGCGGAGCAAAGTGTGCAAGCCCTGTTGCCCCTGTGGCAGGCTTTGCCGAAGTCCCGGCAGGGCAAACTAAGCAACCGGGTGCGGCAGTTTCAACGCTTTGCCGAAGGATCGGCGCTAACGGCTAAAGAGCGGTATCTGCGGTGGGCCACCTTTACCACGGATGACGAAGCGCTGGCGCTATTGAGCGAACAAAGTCAGGAAAAAGTGATGAAGGCGGAGTATCAACAACGATCCCAGCAGTTAGTGGCGGCCCTCTCTAACGAGCAAGAAACGGTTTTGCAGTGGCTGTTTACCGACACCCAGCTGGTGTTACCCAACGACATGCTCACCAAAGTGGACCTGATGTCGATGGCCCACGGCTTGGAGGTGCGAGTGCCGTTTTTAGATCATCGGGTAGTAGAATTTGCGTTTCAGCTGCCGGAAGCATCGAAGATCAACCGCCGCACGAAGAAGCGTATTGTGCAGGACACGTTCAGGTCGGTGCTTCCCAAAGCGTTGTACCGCCGTCCGAAGAAGGGCTTTGAGGTTCCCCTGCTGGGTTGGTTTCGCTCCGAGCTCCAGTCGATGATTACCAACGATCTGCTGGAAGATCGTTTTGTGCAGGAGCAGGGGATTTTCAACCCGTCGGAAGTCGGTCGCCTGAAGCAGCAACTGTTTTCGTCGAACCCCGGCGATGGGCACGCCACGGTGTGGGCCCTGCTGGTGTTTCAGTGGTGGTGGAAGAAGTACTTACAATAAAAAAAGTGCCGACAAACCCAGCCGACACCTTTTCACAGTCTTCTACCAAATTCAATTCTAAGTGAGAACACTTAGAATTTGTAGCGACCTACGAAACCAGGGCGGGAATCGGATTGTACGGGGGCAAATTTTTTTTGCCACCGTTGATTGCTCTGCGTAGAAAAGTCTGGTGAAAAGAATTAGGAGTCAGCCACAGCGCCCTGCACGTACATGGCCTCCATCGTGGGAGAGGGGCTACCGCCGCGGGGTTCCAGGGTGATCGCAAAGGCGGACGCCTGGGCAATCTGGCTGGTCAGCGTCCGCAGCGGCGACGCCTCAGTGGAGGCAACGTCGAATACTCCGGCACTCACCGGTTTTCCGTCTACAATGGCCCACAGTTGGTACTGTTTATCCGTGGGAGGCTCAGGCAGGTTGCCCGGACTCAGGTACAGCTGCTCGGATCCGGGATTCCAGAATACCCGAGCCGTGCTATTGGGCGAAACATCGGTACCGGCCAGGACAATCGCCCGATAAGCCGGTGAGGAGAGCACCGATAAATCATTTTCCAAGCGCTGGCTGCGCTGGCTGGCCGTTTCGTACTGCGAAGCGATCTCCTGGTTCTGGGCCTGGGCCAATTGCAACTGCTGCTCGGCCTCCTTCCACTCGCCGCGGAAGTGCCAGGCCGCCGCCGCCGAAAGGATAGCCACCAAGAGCGAAGCGGCAATGCCTAGTTGCCAAGGAAGTAACTGCCGTTGTTTTTCTCGAGGCGGTCGGGTTTCACTAGGCTGCGTTGCGATCGGTCGGGCCGCGATCGGTCGGGCCGCGATCGGTCGGGCCACCGTCGGCGCTGGATCAATAGTTTTGGGTGTGCTTCCCGTCACTTTTGCCAAAATTCCGTCGCGAAGGCCGGGGCGGGGGGACACCGGAAGCTGGTTAGCCAGCATCTCGTAGGTAGTCTCGATCCGGGACAACTCGGCACGAACCTCCGGATGACGCGCCGCCATCGCTTCCACCTCGGCTCGCTCAGCCGCCGGGAGCTCTCCCAGGAGGTAAACCTCCATAATTCCGGACGCTATGTATTCTGAGACGTTCAAACGATGTCGAGTAGTTTTCTTAGTTTCGTAATGGACGACCGCAAGCGGGTTTTTACTGTCCCTAACGGCATATCGTATTCTTTGGCCACCTCCGAATGCGTATAGCCCTTGAAATAAATTAGATCGACGACCATCTGTTGCTCCGGAGATAAGTTTTGTAAAAGGTTGACGAGGCCATGGTCCTTCATCTGTTGTTCCACGTATAGGGTGGGGTGGTTGGTAGAAGATACGGTGGGATCGAGGCGATCAGTTTTCTGGGTGTAAGAAAACTCCTTAGAACGCAGCTTATCGATGGCTAAGTTTCGAGTCAGATTCAGCATCCAGGTAAACAAGCGACCTTTGCTGGCATCGTAGGTGTCTATCTTATCCCAAATCTTAACAAATACGTCCTGGAGTACCTCTTCGGCGACATCATCTCGTTTTACAATGCGGTGAATAATGCCGTAGAGGGCCGGACTGTAGTGGTCATACAGATACGCCAAAGCGGTATGTTCCTTCCGTTGCAGAAGGTCAACCAACTGGGGCTCTTCGATATGATTTGATCCGGGGTTAGACAAGCAGATAAATGGTTTGCAGTTACCTATACTAGTTAGATGCAATAATTGTTTGAAAGTATGCAAGAAAGCGAATTACGTTTAGCACTAAAAACTACCGGCGGCGGAACCTAAGTTGCGCCATTATTGCTATTTTTGTGACACTCCGAACGGAGGAAAATGCCTATGAAAAATATTAGAAACTTCTGCATCATTGCGCACATCGACCACGGCAAAAGCACGCTGGCCGATCGCCTGCTTCAACTGACCGGTTCGGTCGACGAGCGAGAGATGCAGGATCAGCTGTTGGATAACATGGATTTGGAGCGCGAGCGCGGCATCACTATCAAGAGCCACGCCATCCAGATGAACTACACCTACCAGCCCGACGAAGCAACCGCTCCCGAACAGTACGTCTTCAACCTGATCGACACGCCGGGCCACGTAGATTTCTCGTACGAAGTATCGCGCTCCATTGCCGCCTGCGAGGGGGCGCTGCTGGTGGTAGACGCCGCGCAGGGGGTGGAAGCGCAAACCATTTCTAATTTGTACCTGGCCATTGAGCACGACCTTGAGATTATTCCGGTACTGAATAAAATTGACCTGCCGGGGGCTATGATTGAGGAGGTGAGCGACCAGATCATCGAGCTGATCGGCTGTGCGCCGGAGGACATCATTCACGCCAGCGCCAAGGAAGGCATCGGCGTGCCTGAAATTCTGGAAGCCATCGTGCGCCGCGTTCCTGCGCCCAAGGGCGACGCCGATGAGCCTCTGCAAGCGATGATCTTTGACTCGGTATTCAATTCATTCCGAGGAGTGGAAGTTTACTTCCGGGTGTTCAACGGACAGATCAGCAAGGGCGATAAGGTGAAGTTTGTCAATACCGGAAAAATCTACGACGCCGACGAGATCGGAATTCTGGAACTGAAACAGTCGCCGCGCACCACTATCAAAGCCGGTAACGTGGGTTACCTGATCTCCGGTATCAAGGTTGCTAAGGAAGTGAAAGTAGGAGACACCATTACCCACGTGAATCGCCCAACGGCGGCGGTAAGCGGCTTCGAGGATGTGAAACCCATGGTATTTGCGGGCATCTATCCGGTAGAGACTTCGGAGTTTGAAGAATTGCGTGCGTCCATGGAAAAGCTGCAACTCAACGACGCTTCGCTGGTGTGGGAACCTGAGACATCAGCTGCCCTGGGCTTCGGATTCCGCTGCGGTTTTCTGGGCATGCTGCACATGGAGATTGTGCAGGAGCGGCTCGAGCGGGAGTTCAACATGACGGTAATCACCACCGTGCCTTCGGTGAATTTCCACGCCATTATGAACAACGGCGAAGTGCGCCAAGTGAGTGC
The DNA here is from genome assembly GCA_963761785.1 of uncultured Cytophagales bacterium. GTDB lineage: Bacteria > Bacteroidota > Bacteroidia > Cytophagales > Cyclobacteriaceae > Tunicatimonas. The sequence goes on along the minus strand of CAVXII010000003.1, from coordinate 970,836 downwards.
TCCCTCCGAGATGCCCAATCCGATAGAGCTTTCGCACATTGAAGAGCCCTACATCCGCGCCCAGATCATCACCAAGGCCGACTACATCGGCAACATCATCGAGCTGTGCATGGACAAGCGCGGCGTGATCAAAAATCAGGTTTTCCTGACCCAGAATCGGGTAGAACTGACCTTCGAGCTGCCGCTGGCCGAAATTGTCTTCGACTTTTTTGACAAACTCAAAACCATCTCCCGCGGCTACGCCTCACTCGACTACCAGCCCATTGGCTACCGGCAGTCCAACATGGTGAAGCTTGACATCATGCTCAACGGTGACCCGGTGGATGCGTTGTCGGCCATTGTGCATCGCGACAAGGCCTACGACTGGGGCAAGCGCCTGTGCGAAAAACTGCGCGCGCTGCTGCCCCGCCAAATGTTTGAGATTGCCATTCAGGCCGCCATCGGGCAGAAGATCATCGCCCGCGAATCGGTGAAGGCGCTGCGCAAAAACGTGATTGCCAAGTGCTACGGCGGCGACATATCGCGCAAGCGCAAGCTGCTGGAGAAACAAAAGAAGGGCAAAAAACGCATGCGGCAGGTGGGCAACGTAGAAATCCCCCAGGAAGCCTTTATGGCGGTGCTGAAGCTTGATTAGATAGTACAGACGCGATTCATCGCGTCTCAACCTCACAACCACCCATGACCCTCATCGAACGGAAAACAAACCGCCCAGCAAATCCGCGAAGAAATCGCCGAGCAAGTAACCCAAATTAAGCAGCAAAACCAGAAAGTGCCCCACTTGGCCGCTATTCTCGTAGGTAATAATCCCGCCAGCGAAGCCTACGTGCGCAACAAAGTGAAAGACTGCGAAGCCGTCGGCTTTGGTTCCACCCTGGTGCGCTTCGATCCCGGTGTGTCTGAAGCAAAACTTTTGGCGAAAGTAGAAGACATCAACCTGGACGATGATATTGATGGCCTAATTGTGCAACTGCCCCTGCCCGAGCATATCACCCCTGAAAAAGTAACGTTCGCTATTCGTCCTGAAAAAGACGTGGACGGATTCCATCCCATCAATGTGGGTCGCATGGCCAAGGGACTGCCCGCGTTCATTGCGGCCACTCCCTATGGGATTTTGCAACTGCTGGAGCGCTACGAGATTCCCACCGAAGGCAAGCGTTGCGTGGTGATCGGGCGCAGCGATATTGTGGGCACACCCATGAGTTTGCTGATGTCGCGCAAGGGCTACCCCGGCAATTGCACCGTCACCGTGTGCCACAGCCGCACCCGGAACATGCCGGAGATCACCCGAGAAGCGGATATCCTCATTGCGGCCATCGGTCGGGCGCACTTCGTCACCGCCGATATGGTAAAAGAGGGGGCGGTGGTGATCAACGTGGGTATCAACCGCTTGGAGGATGCGAGCCGCAAATCGAGCTACGCACTGGTGGGCGACGTGGACTTTGAGAGCGTAGCCGAAAAGTGCAGTTACATCACCCCGGTGCCCGGCGGCGTAGGCCCCATGACGCGGGCGGCCTTATTGTATAATACGTTGCTGGCGGCAAGAAAAGAGATATATTCATAACTTACTGCGAAGCACTTGAACGGTAGAATGATGAAGAGCGAAGAGAGAATTATCTATCTGCTCTCCGATATGGTCAGGAAGCAGGATCGCCAGGAGCAAATTTTAAATCAGCACAGCGAATTACTTAACCGGATTGTGAATGTGATCGACCACCAGAATGGGCGGCTTGCTGAACTAACCGACGTTAAAGAACGGCTGGCCCGAGTAGAGCAGCATCTGGGATTATAAGAAACGGAATGGTTTTGGAAACACTAGATCAGACAGTTAAGAGCCGCTCGATGGCGAAACTTCCGGTTATGGAAGCATTTTACACCATTCAGGGTGAAGGTGCGCATCAGGGGCGGGCCGCCTACTTTATTCGCCTGGGTGGGTGCGACGTGGGCTGCCACTGGTGCGACGTGAAGGAGTCGTGGGACGCCGATGCCCACCCGCAACTATCAATCGGCGAAATCGTAACGGAAGCGGCCCGCCATCCGGCCCGGCTGGCGGTGATCACCGGCGGTGAACCGCTGATGCACAACCTGACGGAGCTGTGCGATGCCCTACACCGGCACGGATTCACAATAAACATTGAAACCTCCGGGGCCTACCCGCTGAGCGGTGACCTGGATTGGATTTGCCTTTCCCCCAAGAAATTTAAAGCTCCGCTGCCCGAAATCTACCCCCGAGCGCACGAACTAAAGGTGATTGTATATAACCGCAGCGATTTTTCCTGGGCGGAGCAGTTCGCCGGACAGATGTCGCCCCACTGCCAACTGTTCCTGCAACCGGAGTGGAGCGTATCGGACAAAATGTTGCCGCAAATTATCGATTACGTGAAAGAAAACCCCCGGTGGCGCATCTCGCTACAGGTGCATAAGTTTATGCAAATCCCCTAGCGTATTTTTCCTTAATTACCTATATTTGCCCCCTCAAAAGCAGGAACGGCAAAATCCGTTCGCATAAAACCTTATTAGTATGAAAAAAGAAATTCATCCCGAATATCATAAAGTGGTGTTCTACGACACGTCGGGCGACCATAAGTTTCTCACCCAATCGACTATGACCTCCGAGGAGACCATCGAGTGGGAAGACGGCAACTCGTATCCGCTCATCAAGGTAGAAGTGAGCTCGGCCTCGCACCCCTTCTACACCGGTAAGAAACTATACGTAGACACCGCCGGTCGCGTTGAGAAATTCAACCGACGCTACAAGTCCAAGAAGAAAGAGGAGGCCGAAGCCCCTGCCCAATCAGAATAAGAATTTCATGCATGAAATTCTACGTATGGGTTTCATTTATTAAGTTGCATTCAAGGTTTTTCGTCTTGTAGGAACTTCATTCGTGAGGTTCCTTTTTTGTTACCACCCCGCCATGCAGTTTTCGGACATCGTTGGACTTCACGAAACCAAACAGCACCTGATGCAGGCCGCCGACCGGGGCAAGGTGGCTCACGCTCAGTTGTTTGTCGGGCCGCCCGGAAGCGCTAACCTGGCAATGGCCCTGGCCTACGCCACCTACCTGAACTGTGATAATCGTCAAGCCGACGGTGGCTGTGGCACCAGTGCGTCGGGAGCCAAGATGCACAAGTACATCCATCCAGACCTGCACTTTGTGTTTCCGGTGAGCGCCACCAAGAGCATCACCGGCAAAGACGTGGTGAGCGATAGCTACATCGAACCGTGGCGTACGTTTCTGCACGACCAACCCTACGGTGATCTGGCCGACTGGAGTATGGTTTTTGGTGGCGAGAACAAGCAACTCAATATATCAAAGGAGGAGAGCCGTAATATCATTCGCAAGTTGAGTCTAACCGCTTTTGAGAACCACTACAAGGTAGTGATCATCTGGCGGCCCGAATACCTGCACCCGGCGGCCGCCAACGGCATCCTTAAAATTCTGGAAGAACCACCGGCCAAAACCGTGTTCTTGCTGGTGGCGCAAGAAGTAGATCGTTTGTTACCCACCATTATCTCTCGCGTTCAAATCGTAAATATCCGAGCGTTTACTGCCGATGAAGTAACTACCTACCTGCGTGATCAGGTTTCGGATTCGGCTACTCCAACGGTCCGCATTGCGCAGGCCGCTACCATGAGTGAGGGCAATCTGCCCTACGCGCTGAAAATGCTTCACGAAGTTCGGGAAGATCAGCAGCAGTTGTTCCAAGACTGGATGCGACTCTGTTACGCTCGGGACTATAGTGGGCTGGTAGGCATGACTGATCAATTCTATAAGCTCGGCAAAGAAGGACAAAAGCGCTTGTTGCACTACGGACTCGGCATGATGCGCGAGGTGTTGATCGGTTTAGCGATACAACCGAGGGCTGATGCCACCGATGGCAACCTTATTGTGCAGGAAAGAAAATTGCTCCGGGCACAAGGAGCCACACTGGGTTTTGTGACTAATTTTAGCAAGGTGATGAATTTCGAGAAAGTAGAGCAGCTTACCAAACTATTCAATGAGGGGCACGTTCATCTGGAGCGCAACGTGAACCCTAAGATGGTTTTTTTAGATACATCGCTCACCATCGCCCAAGTCATCAAAGCATGAACATCCGCATCGGTACCCGAGGTAGTCAGCTGGCCTTGTGGCAGGCGCATTACGTAGCTGATCGCCTGCAACGGGGTGGCCTTGCCACCGAGATTATCACCATCAGCACCAAAGGCGACCAGCGCCAGGAAGTGAGCATTGCTGAAATCGGAACGCAGGGTGTATTTACCCAGGAAATTGAGGCGCAGTTGCTAGCGCGCACGATTGATGTTGCGGTGCACAGCGCCAAAGATTTGCCTTCCGAACTGCCCGAGCCCTTTGAGATCGTCGCCTTTACCGAGCGAGAGCGCCCCACTGATGTATTGCTGAGCCACAAAGATCTATCAGAACTTACTGCCAGTAGTGATTGGGTAATCGGCACTTCGTCGGCCCGTCGTCGGGCCTTGCTCAATCACTACTACCCTGCGTTGCGCACCGTTGACATGCGCGGTAACTTACAAACCAGGGTAGCAAAAATGCGGTCTGGGCAGTGCGATGCGTTAATGTTGGCCTACGCCGGAGTGCACCGGATGGAGTACGACCAGATGATTCGGTATGAATTTTCCTTGCAACAAATTGTTCCCCCGGTGGGGCAGGGTAGTGTTGCTATTGAGGTGCTTCGTACGTTAGAAGAAGAAAAAAAAGAGATTATCCGGCAGCATGCCAACCATGACGTAACCGCGCTGCAACTGCGCACCGAGCGGGCATTTCTCAGAACCTTGCGGGGAGGATGCAGTGTGCCGGTTTTTGCCCACGCTGAGGTAGAGAAAGGCCGCTTGCATATCCGGGGCGGAGTGGTGAGTCTTGATGGAAAACATTTGGTGATGGATCAGGCGGAAGGGTCAGAAGCCACCGCCGAAGCACTGGGCGAACAGTTGGCCCAACGGGTGCTACAACAAGGAGGAGAACAAATATTGATTGAAATTCGCGCGTAGGGACGCATCGCGACGCTTCCCTACGCATCACATGATTATCCGTAATGAAAATACCCGTTTCAATTCTTCTGACCGCCGTATTAACTGTGGCGTGCTCAACCGAAAAAGACTATTTGGTTACTTTTTCTACCCCCTACGGCGACATGCACGCCGTGCTTTATGATGCCACTCCGAAGCACAAGCGCAACTTTTTGAAGCTAGCTCAGAGCGGTCAGTACGATAGTACGCTGTTCCACCGCGTAATTGCAGACTTTATGGTTCAGGGTGGCGACCTCACCACGCGACCTGCGGCCACGCCCGCCGATGCCATAACCTACACCGTTCCCGCCGAGCTCGTAGATACCCTATTCCACCGAAAAGGAGCACTGGCGGCCGCCCGGCAGGGCGACCAGATGAATCCCGAACGGGCCTCAAGTGGTAGTCAGTTTTACATCGTACAAGGGAAGAAGTATACCGAAGCTGAGCTCACAATTGACATGGACAAGCTGAGCAAAGGGGTAGAGCAACTCGTGCAGTTTGTAGATTACGTAGCTGAAGGCGAGCGGTTGGTTGCCCTGTATCAATCCGGAGACTACGAGGGATACACCCAGGCAATGCTCGACCTGAAGCCAGCAGTAGAAGAAAAGTTAGACATCAATATGGATCGTGATTATTCCGACGAGCGACTGCAAGCCTATACTAGCGCAGGAGGTGTTCCCCACCTTGACGACTCATACACTGTTTTTGGCCAGGTGATCGACAACCTAGCGGTGATTGACTCTATTGCCAAGCAACCGACGGGTCGGGCTGATAAACCTATCAAGAACATTTACTTCACGGTTTCTGTTGAAGAGATGCCGAAGAAGAAGATTACCAAAAGCTATGGATATAGCTACCCTGTGCGGTAGCAACTTTTTTTCGTGAGTACTCAAATTACTCGCCTGATTTTTGGAGTACTGGATGGCGTAGACAGAAGATAATATATGAGACTTTTAATTACGGGAGCCAATGGTTTGCTTGGGCAGAAGTTGGTGGCACTGATTGCCCCACGTACCGATGTCGAACTAGTTGCTACCTCTCGAGGAGAAAACAAAATCAATTATAATCTCCCAACGTATCAGTACCGCCCGATGGATGTAACCCGCCCATCGGAGGTAGATGAAGTAATTGCACAAGAAAAGCCAGACGTAATTATTCATACGGCTGCGCTCACCAAAGTAGATTACTGTGAACAACATCGTGAACTGTGCTATCGGCTGAACGTGAAAGCCGTTGACTACGTGGTGCAGGCTGCGGTGAAGCACGACTGTTTTCTTATTCATCTCTCCACTGATTTCATTTATTCTGGCGACAAGCGTCTCTTAACCGAAGAAGATATCCCGGGGCCCGTCAATTATTACGGTAGAACCAAATTGGAGGCTGAGCAAAGAATCATCGAGAGCGAAGTGAAGCATGCTATTATTCGAACTGCCATTGTGTACGGAGTGGTTCCCCATCTGAGTCGGTCCAACATCATCCTGTGGGTCAGAGAAAGCCTTAATCGTGGCAAAACCATCCACGTGGTTGACGATCAGTTTCGCACTCCCACTCTGGCCGAAGATCTGGCAGTGGGCTGCTTTCTGATTGCGCAAAAGCAAGCGGAAGGTATTTTCAATGTATCAGGAAAAGAATTACTTACTCCCTACCAAATGGCCCAAATTACCGCCGACTACTTTGGCCTAGATAAGCAACTGATTGTCCGCACCGATTCTTCTAGGTTCAAGCAGCCCGCTAAGCGCCCTGCCGAAACTGGCTTTATCATTGAAAAGGCGAAGCGAGTGCTTAACTTTCGGCCCCACACTTTTCTACAAGGCGTTCAACTTTTGGACGAACAACTTAAGGAGATCGATGCTTTTGCTTAGTCTCTGGCTAAAGCTAACCTACTTTTTGTAGGTAACCTCCTAACTCAGCGCAGATTAACCGTTTAGTATTAGCAGAAAATGCGTTAGCTTTGGTCACAAATCAGAAAACTATGACCGCTGATGAAGCTAAGCGCTCCGTTGACGACCTCACGCAAAAGATCAACTACCACAACCAACGGTATTATCAGGACGACGACCCTGAAATCTCAGATCAGGCGTTTGACCTCTTACTGACCCAACTGATTCAACTGGAGGAAGGGTTTCCTCAATTCCGTTACCCTGATTCACCTACCCAGCGCGTCGGGGGCACTATCACCAAGGATTTTCCTACGGTATTTCATCAACATCCGATGCTCTCACTGAGCAATACCTACTCGGCTGACGAACTGCTGGAGTTTGATAAAAGGGTGGCTAAAACCCTAGGTGAAGCCTCTTACGACTATTTTTGCGAACTCAAGTTTGATGGTGTGGCCCTTAGCCTACGCTACGAAGCAGGCTTGCTGACCCTGGCCGCCACTCGGGGTGACGGCATCCGGGGCGACGACATCACCGCCAATGCCAGAACAATCCGCCGTATACCCCTGCGTCTGTCTCGTCCGAACCCGCCCGTTTCGTTCGAGGTGCGGGGCGAAGTGTTTATGCCCCGAACGGTGTTCGACCAAATCAATGAAGACCGGGAGGAAGCAGGCGAAGCACTACTGGCCAATCCCCGCAACACCACGTCAGGTACGCTTAAAATGCAGGACTCCTCGGTAGTGGCCCAACGGTCGCTCGATTGCTACGTTTACGCGCTGACTACTGATGACGTTGCGTTGGCATCGCACGAAGAAGCTATCTACTGGCTGGAGGCACAAGGTTTTCCGGTGTCGCCCACCTACCGAAAATGCGCTACTATCCATGATGTGCTCAATTATGTAGCCGATTGGGAGAAAAAGCGCCATTCACTTCCCCTTGATACCGACGGGGTGGTGGTTAAAGTCAACCGCTTGCAGCAGCAAAGGGTGCTGGGCAACACGGCCAAGAGCCCCCGCTGGGCCATTGCCTATAAGTACCCCGCCGAAGCGGCTCGGACCCAACTGCTGAGCGTAGATTACCAGGTGGGCCGAACTGGTGCTATCACTCCGGTGGCCAACCTCAAGCCAGTACTGTTAGCCGGTACCGTGGTGAAGCGTGCCTCCCTGCACAATGCCAACGAAATTGCCCGCTTAGATCTACATGATCAAGATTCGGTGCTGGTGAAAAAAGGCGGAGAAATTATTCCTAAGATTACCGGGGTGGATGATCGCCAGCGCGTTTCTGAAGCTAAGCCAATTGCTTTTGTGACGCAGTGTCCCGAATGCCAAACCCCTTTGGTGCGGGAGGAAGGAGAGGTTATCTACTTTTGCCCCAATGCCCAGGGGTGTCCGCCGCAGATCAAAGGAAACATCGAGCACTTTATCCAACGCAACGCGATGAACATCAACAGTATGGGTAAAGAAACCGTAGCTTCATTTTACGAACACGGACTCCTCGGTAACGTTGCCGATCTATATACGCTAACCTACGATTTGATCTACGCGCTGGAGGGATTCAAAGAAATATCTACCAACAATATCTTGAGCGGTATTGAGGAGTCGAAGCAACGTCCCTTCGCAAGCGTGCTATTTGCATTGGGTATTCGCTACGTTGGTCGGACGGTAGCCGGTAAACTGGCTGAATACTTTGTGGACATAGATCGATTAGAAAAGGCGACTTACGAAGAACTTATCGAGGTGCCCGAGATTGGCGATCGGATTGCGCGCAGCGTGGTGGCCTACTTCGAAGCACCCGATACGCAGGAGATAGTACGGCGACTACGCGCGGCCGGTTTGCAGTTTACGCACCACCGAACCAAACAAGCGAACGTAAGCAATCGGTTAAGCGACAAATCTTTTGTAATTTCCGGAGTTTTTCAAAGTCACAGCCGCGAGGATATCAAAACCATGATCGGGCAGCACGGCGGGAAAGTCGTCTCGGCTGTCTCGGGCAAACTAGATTACTTGCTGGCTGGTGATAATATGGGTCCGGCGAAGCGGCAAAAAGCCGAGAAACTGGGAGTTACAATCTTATCGGAGCAAGAATTTCTTACGATGCTTGCCTAATCAATGCTTTTATGATAGCCATCACGAACAAGATTATTGAGTTTCAACTTCCTAAACTACTCAAGAAAAGCGCGGTGCGACGCAAGACGGTCAATTATGCGGACGCTGAGCGGGTGGGGGTGTTGGTTACCCTTCATGACCACGAAAAGCAACACGCTATCGATGAATTTGTTGATCGTCTAGTAGCTGACCACAAAGAAGTAGAGGTGCTATGCTATGACAAACGCCGCGCGCGTAACAAAATATTTGGATATATTCAATTCACCCGTCGCGATATTTCCTTCTTCGGGCGGTTGCGTGCCGAATACGTGCTCGACTTTATCAACCGCGATTTCGACTACCTTTTTCACTTGGATACCGAGTCAGAGGTGGTGTTGGATAAGATTTTAGCGCTTAGTCGGGCGAAGTGTCGCGTGGGTTGCGATCTGCCGGAGCACCGCGACTTCTACGAACTGATGGTGAAAGCGAGTTCACTGCCTGAACTGAGTGACATGATCTTCCGCTACGTTAAGCTGGTTTCGGTGAGCCGGAAGAAAGTCTCATAAAAAAAGGCGATCTTTCGGATCGCCTTAGATAGTTTTACTTGGTGATAGTGCCTACGCCTTATTCTTGGTTTCCTGCACTTCAACTCGAATTTCTTGAGCCAGGTTCTTGAGCTCTTGCATTCCTTTGCGCACTCGGGTACCTGCTGCTTGATTCTCTTTGTCATAGAACTTTTCGAAGTCACCTTCTAATGACATTACCAAGTCTCTTAATTCATCAAATCTTTTCATGTTTAGTTCAGTTGTAATGTGGTAAAATTGCCGTTTCAGTGGCAATATAGGCAATAAGCGGTAGAAACAACAAGGTTTTTGCCAAATAAAGCCTAAAGCATTTTACTGAAAGTTGCCCGCCAGTTCTCCTTTCTTGTATACCCCGGTGGTTAGCTTATGCTGGATTGCCTCGAAGGCATTGATGGTTTGATCCACGTCTTCCAGCGTGTGCGAGGCAGTAGGAATTACCCGCAGCATGATGATGTCTTTGGGCACTACTGGGTAAATAACTACCGAGCAGAAGATGCTATAGTTCTCTCGCAAGTCAAAGGCCAACTCAGCTGCTTCGCCGATTTCAGCGCTCAAAATGACCGGCGTCACCGGACTCTGGGTGGTTCCAATGTTAAAGCCCCGCTCTCTTAGTCCTCCCTGCAGCGCGTTCACAACGGTCCAGAGCTTCTCCCGAAGCTCTGGCATGGTGCGAAGCATCTCCAAGCGTTTCAGACCACTTTCTACGAAGGCCATGGGTAAAGACTTTGCGTAAATTTGCGAACGGGTATTGTAGCGCAAGTAACGAATCACGGATTTCTTTCCGGCCACAAAGGCACCAATGCTGGCCATCGATTTGGCAAACGTTGAGAAGTAGACATCAATTTCATCCTGCACTCCTAAGGCCTCGCCGGTGCCGGCTCCAGTTTCGCCCATCGTGCCAAACCCGTGGGCATCATCCACCAACAAACGGAAGTTATACTTTTCTTTTAGCGCCACAATTTCTCGCAAAGCGCCGGTGTTGCCTGACATACCAAACACCCCTTCGCTGATTACCAGGATGCCGCCCCCCGAATCTTTTGCCAAACGTGTCGCACTAATCAGTTGCTTCTCCAGGCTGGCGATATCATTGTGAGGAAATACCTTCCGTTGTCCCAGGTGCATGCGCACCCCATCTACAATACACGCGTGCGATTCGGCATCGTACACGATCACATCCTTGCGGTCTACCATGGCATCAATCACCGAGAATATTCCCTGGTAACCGTAATTGAGCAACATAGCGTCTTCTTTTTTGACAAAGTGGGCCAGATGTTCCTCCAGCTGATCGTGGAGGTCGGTGTTTCCTGACATCATTCGCGAACCCATTGGGTAGGCAAGCCCCCAACGGCGCGCTGCTTCTTCGTCGGCTCGACGTACTTCGGGGTGGTTGCCCAGCCCTAGATAGTTATTCAAGCTCCAGTTGAGTACTTCCCGGCCCCTAAACTTCATCCGGGGGGCAATCTCTCCTACCAACTTGGGGAACATAAAGTACTCATCATCAACTCCCACGCCCGCGTGTTTGCCGAGCGGGCCCAACCCTACCTTAAATTTGTTGAAAATATCCACTTGCTTACGTTTAATCTGAAAAATTACCTTACTTTCTGCGAAATTTATCAGGCAAATTTACTATTTATTCTATCCGCCGCAATGGTACCACTGGATAATTTTAGGCCTGTGCTTCACCAAATCAGTAACGTTTGCGCAACTTTCTATAGTGCTATTTATGAAATCTATTAAAAAGCTGTTAGTAGCCAATAGAGGCGAAATCGCCTTGCGGATCATGCGTTCGGCCCGAGAAATGGGGGTACGCACCGTGGCTGTATATAGCGATGCCGACCGGCAGGCTTTGCACACGCGCTATGCCGACGAGTCGGTGTGCATCGGTCCTCCCCCCTCAGCTAAGTCTTATCTGAACGTAGGCCGTATTCTAGAAGCCGCGCGTGCCACGCAAGCTGATGCCATTCATCCTGGCTACGGGTTCTTGTCTGAAAATGCTGCCTTTGCCCGGCAGGTACAAGAAGCGGGACTTACTTTCGTGGGACCGGGCCCAGAGGCTATTCAAACGATGGGAAGCAAATTGGCCGCCAAGGCAGCCGTCGCCAGCTTCGACGTGCCCCTGGTGCCCGGCACCGATGCTGCGGTGACGACGGTGAGCGAGGCTTTGGCCGCCGCTAACCATATCGGATACCCCGTGCTTATCAAAGCCAGTGCCGGGGGCGGCGGTAAGGGGATGCGTATTGTAGAAACTGCAACCAACCTGCCCGAGCAGATGGAGCGGGCGGTGAGCGAAGCGCAATCGGCCTTTGGCGATGGGGCGGTATTCATCGAGAAATTTATCGTAGGTCCTAAGCATATCGAAATTCAGCTACTGGGCGATCATCATGGCAACCACGTGTATCTGTTCGAGCGCGAGTGCTCCATCCAACGACGCTACCAGAAGGTGATAGAAGAAGCTCCTTCACCTAGCATAACGGCCGAAACGCGTCGGGCGATGGGCGAGGCCGCCGTGCAGGTAGCCAAAGCGTGCGACTACGTGGGAGCCGGCACTGTGGAATTCGTCATGGGGCAAGACCAGCAGTTCTACTTCCTAGAGATGAACACCCGCCTGCAGGTGGAGCACCCGGTCACCGAGTTGATCACGGGTTTGGATCTAGTGAAAGAACAATTACGTATCGCCGCGGGGCAGCCGCTGTCGGTCCAGCAAGAAGATTTGCGTATCCAGGGGCATGCCCTGGAACTACGGGTGTACGCTGAAGATCCGGCTAATAATTTTTTGCCTGACATTGGTACCCTCACCACCTACCGTCGGCCCCAAGGACCCGGTGTTCGGGTTGATGATGGTTTTGAAGAAGGCATGGAGGTTCCAATTCACTACGACCCGATGATCGCCAAGCTGATTGTGCACGCTGGTGACCGCGATGCGGCAATCCAACGCATGGTACGCGCCATAGACGAGTATCAGATTAGCGGAGTAGCCACCACTTTAGCTTTTGGCCGTTTTGTGATGCAGCATCCTGAATTTAAATCAGGTCGTTTCACCACCAAATTTGTGGAAGAACACTATGCGCCCCAAGCTTTGATGCCTTCCCTATCGGACGCTGAGAAAGAAGTTGTTGTGCTGTTGGCGGCTCATCTAAAAAAAAGGGCCGCGACAACCACCGCTTCTGAAAGCAAAACCACCTTCAGTCGATGGTGGAAACAGCGCCGATTTTAATTACCGCCCGTAAAAAAGCCTTGCCAAAGGTTAGAAGTTTGTCAGCAAGATTGAATCAATGGACTATAAAATAATTCTGGCATCCGGTTCCCCCCGGCGTCAGCAGCTTTTGCGTGCGTTGCGTGTTCCCTTTACGGTACGAACAATCCCGGTGGAGGAAGATTACCCCGCCCACATACCTCTTGATCAGGTGGCGGAGTTCTTGGCCGAAAAGAAGGGACAGGCTTACTTTAGTACGCTGGCTGAAGACGAACTTGTGATAACGGCTGATACCACGGTGGTGGTAGGAACGCTTTTGCTTAATAAACCGGCCAACGCCACTGAGGCCCGAGACATGTTATCTGCTCTGTCGGGGCGCTCCCACCAGGTGATCACCGGAGTTTGCTTAACGTCAATAGCCACGAACCATACGTTGGTAGATAGTACCACCGTGCATTTTCGCGCACTGTCCGACGAAGAAATTAGCTTCTACGTAGCGCATCACCAACCTTACGACAAGGCAGGCGGCTACGCAATCCAGGAGTGGATTGGCTTGATTGGTATTGAGAAGATAGAAGGATCTTACTTCAATGTGGTAGGACTTCCCGTTGAGAAGCTATACCTCAAACTACAAGAAGTGGGCGCAATACCACGCATCCCTTGCTAATTATCGTGCAAACGAAAGTAGGGTTTGCCTTGATAAGAGAAGTCTTTTTTACTCTTTTCAAAGTTCTCAACTGCCTTAAACCATCCCTTTTGGTACGTTTGGTACAGCGTTCCTTGGGCATTTATGACGTAGTCAACACCTCTCACAGCTTTCATAGCGCATGTATTTGGGTAAACAGATGCTGCTTAGTAAGAAAAAACCGTACCATTTGTGTTCAAAACTTACCTTGCTCTGCCCACTAACCTTTGGTCTAGCCACTGAATCGTAGCGAATAGTCCTACTCCAAACCCAATTATTGCTTTGTTCTCTAGTATCCAAACGGTCAGTTTCCAAAACATCAGTGGGTCGATGCGGTGGATAATCAATCCGCTGGCCAGCAGAGCCACAACGATGCTCACGATCATAAGCACGGTTGACCAGTAAGTAGAAGTGGGGTTAGGTACAATTTGTGCCGCCACCCGTCCGGCAAACCCCTCCGAAAGAACCAGCGGTGGCGCTTGGCCCAGTGCTGCGTATAGCGCACTGTAAATAACTTCGTCAGTGTCTTCTGAATTTGTTCTTTCGCCTTGATCAAGCATATGCTGGATGGCTTTATCCTTATCATTCATAGCAGTTCTTCGTTCATAAAATGGGACTGTAAGCGATCTTTGAGAAGCTTACGAGCGCGAAACAGGTAGTTTTTTACCGTCCCGGGGGGCATGCCGGTGATTTCCTGAATCTCAGCAAGACTCATTTCTTCCAAGTGAAACAACGTGAGCACCGTCCGATAGTGAACCGGTAATCGAGCAATCTGTTTGTGCACAAAAGTGTACGTCAATACTTTGTCCAACTGTTCTGCGGCATCCGGTAGGTTCACCGGATAACCCTGCACTTGGTCCAGCGATTCGGTGGTGTGCTTTTCTTCCTTTTTGAGGTGGTTGAGGGCGGTGCGGTAAGCCAGCGTAGCAATCCAAGTTGAGAGCTTCAACCGAAACCGAAAGGTTGGCAACCGCTGATACACGCGTAAAAAGACTTCCTGACTGATATCTTCACAATCTTCGGGGCGATTCACAATCCTGCTTACCATGTGCCCAACCAGCCGCTGGTGCTGCTGCACTAAGCGACAGAAGGCTTGTTGGTCGCCCCTCATTATTGCCGAAACCAAGACAGTATCTTCATTCATTACTCAGTTAGACCAACCCATCAGGAAAAGGTTGCAGTTGGTGGCTGCAACCTTTGGCAATTACCACTGTCTAACGAAGCAAATACTTGTACACCTAAACTTTAAAGCAATGGAAGATATTATCGTACCCATCGGCGTCATCGGCATCATCTTTTTCGGCGTGGTGAGCATCATTCGAGCCGTCACAGACTACCAATTAAGGCGTAAGCTAATCCAGCTTGGACATGTGGATAAGGAAGCGAGTTATCTGCTGCGACGAGCGAGCGACAACCAAGCCGCCTCGCTTAAATGGGGGTTGATTATCCTGTTTGGTGGGCTCGGACTCATCATCATCAGTATCACCGGAATCGAGTCACAAAACTCGGCGTTGCCGCTGGGAGTGGTGTTGGTTAGCGTGTCGATCGGCTTTTTGTTGTATCACTTTCTTCGTCGCAACGCTAGTCAACCAACTAATTGGCCGACTGAAAAATCACCAACTGATTATACTGGGGGCTCATCATCTTAACGAGTCATTGTATTGCTGAGACTTTTATTAGCCTGTGCGCATTGCCGACCGAATGAAAAAGTGGGGAAAGATTTGGTTGTTACAAATAAAACCCACTACTTTGCAATGCATTGTACCTGACAATGGATAGTACCGAAAATATTTTGTCCTATGACAACCCTAACGTCCGATTGCGCATCTATAAATAGACTGCTTACTCTAACCAATCCTGCGATGAAGCATCTACCCGACTTTCCCCTGGTACGTCCTGCTAAGCTATCTCAGTTGTTCGCCAATTATAATATCACGTGTTTTAGTGGGGCAGTGGCCTATTTAAGGAAGCTACCTTACCGTAGAACCAGCGAGTCGCGCGATTTGGCTTCGGTAATTACTGAATCGGGGGGATCTTTCACGGCGCGCAACGCCCTGTTGGTACAGTTGTCTCGGGAGCAGGGACGCAAAGATTTATCTCTTTCCTTGTGTACGCACGAATTTGATCGAAGCTGCCCCGGGGTGTGCGATATTTTAAATGAAAAAAAGTTGGAAAGTCTTCCCGATGCCCAGGGATGTGTTCAGTACCAGGGGCAGATGTTCACGATGGCTGATCATTCATTGTGTTTAGAAACCGAAGTGCTAACGGAGATAGAAATTGCTCCGGCGCAGATAGGCACGTTTAAGCGACGATACCACCAAAATTATCTGAATAACTGGATACAGCTAGAACGATTTAGTCAGGTATGGTCAGTAGGGGAGCTGTGGGAAATTCGATCCCAGTGTCTGCAGCAGGTAGCGCAGCAGTGGAACCGTTGCTTACGTTCAGTGTCCTGATGAACTAGCCCCTCTTTGTGAGCAACTGCTAGGTAATATTTTTAGTGTTACCGGATGCGGTGGTACGCTATTTGTAAAACTACCTACCACAAGAAGCTGAATAATTACTGGACCAGCCTGCGGTAGGTAGGCATATTGCTGTCGCGAAGCAATATATATGACGAGCCTTGGCACCGGTGCCAGGGCTTTTACTTTACTATCTTTTCCAACTTTGCTTCGGTGAGCGGTTTATAAGTGTACTCCGACACGCAATAGTAGGCCAGCGATCGCTGGCGATCTTTTTCACTTACTGAACTGCTGAGCACATTCACCCTGGTTTGCTTGTATTGTTTCCAAAATGTAGCTTCGTAACGCTCAATGAACTCAAATCCGTCCATTTCTGGCATGTTCAGATCCACAAAGATGAGATCAGGAAACTGGTTTTGACTGTGGCATTTGCTCAGGAATTCCAGGGCATCCCAGCCATTGTTTTTGATTTCGTAGCTCTCCACCGTAGCCGCTCGGCTAAGAATAGCGTCAACTGTGAAATTAGTAATGTCATCATCGTCAATCAGTAACAATTTAGCCATACGTGAAGTAGGATTTTATACCGGTTGATACAGTAACCAACCGCGAGCGTTCATCTTTAGAACCTCTATATTAGGGAGTAGATCGCACATATACTAGCCGGATGGAGATCGCAGTAATAGAAAGAATGTAATATTACCTAGGAGAATTGTAAATCTGAAGGATAACATTTTGAAGCGCGCCCGATAGAAGATAGAGATGAACAAAGAGCACTCGCCGGAGTAGGATTATTTGTTGCAACCCGAAGGGATAGTTGTATATTTTACATACAATTCACTGGTGTTCACTAAACCGCTAATAATTTAGTGGAGTGTACCAATTTAGTTTACTTTGGGCTTTTTCTACGGATAATAAGGATGAAGTATCCGCTGGGTTGAGCAATCAGTATGATCTAGAACAAATCTTTCAACTCAATTTCATCGGCGTACTTTAGGAGTACGGCTTTGTGGTCGAAGCTGGCAATACTGATAATTTTGTTACCTACTCGGTTGTACATCACCTCGGCAAAGTAGTCATCCAGATAATATAACGTGATCCGAAACTGGCTGTAGGTACGATCGGATAAATATAGTCCGTTGTCCCACAGGTACTGAGCCTTCTCATAGAAGGTTAAATCTTCAAAATCGTCGAGCGTTAGCATGCCACAGAAGGGTTTTGCATTAGTAAGCAACGAAAATAGTGCAAGAGAATTTTATCACCGGGTGGTGAAAGATGCTTTCCTTACGTGCGTACCATCGCAGCAAATTAGCGGATTGTGACGTGGGGGTTAAAATAATTTTTTTTCGTCCGTATCTTTTTAAGGTTTAGGTATTCTATACGCAGAACCTTTCGCACGAACCGATTTGACCTTAGAAAACGAACCGTCTCAAATTAAAGCAGCGCAGCGCGATCCCCAGGCATTCCAGCCGCTGTACGAGCGCTACCATCCGATCATTTTTCGATTTGTACGTCGGCGCGTAGAGAGCGAGGCAGTGGCAGCAGATATCACAGCCCAGGTATTTCTAAGCGTACTCTTGCATTTAAAACACTATCGCATCACCGAAGCCCCCTTTTCGGCCTGGCTTCACCGCATTGCATTGAATGAGATCCGGCAGTTCTTCCGGCAGGCAACGCGCGTCCGGCAGGTGGTGATTGATCAAAGGTTGGTAGAGCAGTTGTGCGAAGAAGAGCCATCCGAGAGATTGGAGGCTAACTACGAAGCGCTCACCCAGGCTATTCAAACCCTTGGTCTGGACGAGGTGATCCTATTAGAGTTGCGGTTCTTTGAGCAACGTCCTTTCCGGGAAATCGGCTTTTTGCTCAGCATCACCGAAAATAATGCCAAGGTTAAAACGTACCGACTACTGGCCAAACTGCGCCAACGCATCAACTTAACCGCGTCCTGATGAAACAAACATATCGTATTATGACCGATCATACCGAACCTTCGGATGCCGAGGCAGCGCGCTGGCAGAACTTCGACCAACTTCTGGGTGACTATCACGCGGCGCGGCGGCAACGGCAACGCTGGTGGAGTGGTTCACTGGTGGGACTGACGCTACTTATCGCCGGATGGGGAATCTGGACATACTGGCCCTCTACTACGCCAACCGCTCCTTCACGCAGGGTAGTAGTTCATGCACCATCACTGGCCGAACCACTGCTGCCTCCCGTGTTACGACCCGTGGTGCCCGTGGCGGTGCCTTCTGTCCCGCCCGTTTCATCGGCCGATAAGCCCAGCCGGGCCGCGGTGCAGTCGTCAGATTCGGAAACGTTTGTAGAAGCCGTCCCGGCAGGAGGCTATCCGGTACTGTACGACTATTTTGCCCAACAGCTTCGCTACCCCGAGGCGGCCCGTCAAGCCAAAGTATCAGGAACCGTACTCACGGAATTCACCATCGACACGCTGGGGCAGCCTACCAACGTTCGGGTGGTTCGGGGCGTATGCGACGATTTGAACCAGGAAGCAATTCGACTAATCCGGCAAATGCCCCACTGGACTCCCGCCTCGGTAGGAACGAAGCCGGTCGCTACCAAGCACACCATGCCGTTACATTTTCAACTGACTAATCCCTAAGCCATGAATCGTATTTTACTTATTTTCTGTGCTTTGTGCTTCGTAAAATTATCCGCGCAGGCCCAATTGTTCCGGGCAGATATGTTGGACTTATCCATAACCGTCGAGCAGGTGCTGGCCGTAGAACTCACCCAGGACGAATGGGTTGACTACTTTATGTATGGAACAGACTTATCAGGAAACCCTGGTTTTTGGATCTACGAGAACCAGGGTAACGGAACCTTCGCGTTGCGTCTGGCTTCGGTTGCCGCTCTATCCGAAGCCGTTTTTAGCTTTGCAGATTTTGACCGCGATAACCAACTGGACTTGGTAGTTTCGGGAATTAGCGCAACGGGGCCCGTTGCTGAGGTCTACTATAACCAATCCGGGATCTTTACGAACTCTTCCGGGCAGATCGACCGCTCACACGCGCACACTCTGGTGAACGCGGACTTTGATCAGGATGGGCGCATTGATATTTTTCTCAACGGAAAAACCGCTACGGATTCAGCCGTGTCCCGCGCCTACCGCAACACCGATGCGGGGTTTGTAGAAATTTCTACCCCGGTGATACCCACCGCGTCAGGAAGCAATTTAGCCTACGACTGGGATAACGACGGTCGCGTAGACCTGCTGCAAACCGGCCAGTTGTCCAATGGCGAAACGGTGACGCATCTGTATCGCAATCAAGGAGGCTTCGCTTTCGATAGCTTAGCAGTAAGCG
Source organism: uncultured Cytophagales bacterium (assembly GCA_963761785.1). GTDB lineage: Bacteria > Bacteroidota > Bacteroidia > Cytophagales > Cyclobacteriaceae > Tunicatimonas. Next base: position 951,611 of record CAVXII010000003.1, on the reverse strand, counting down.
TTGGACTATCCCCCGTATCCGCCACCGCATTGGCTACCGGCGACGTGAACCACGATGGCTGGGCCGATCTGTTGTTATCAGGCGTTGATGCTCAGAACCAACCCCTTACCCGTTTGTACTTCTACCGAGATTCAGCGTACGTGACGGAGGAGGCGGAGCTGCCGGACGTAGTGGGAAAATTTGCCACGCTCGCTGATTTTAACCACGATGGCCTTACCGACGTGGGGCTCGTTGGCGCAACGGCGGCCAATCAATCGGTAGCCCGGTGGCACCTACCAGCGGAGTCCGATTGGTTAATGCAGTCGTACGATACTCTGGCGGCACCTACCGCAGCTTGGGCCATCGGCGACGTGGATAATGACGGCCACCTGGACGTGTTTCGGGGTGGATTCGTGACTGAGCCATCGATGCTGTTACTGAACCAGACGGTGGGCGTAAACGCGGGGCCGACCGCTCCCGTAAGTCCATCGGTCAGCGCCATTGATACGGTGACGGTATTTGGCTGGTTGCCGGGTGCGGATGACAAAACCAATGCGTCGGTCTTCACCTACGGACTATACGTGATTCCCCGGGGCGAAGTGCAGTACGCGCTTAGTCCGGAGTATTGAGATACCACCAAAGCCCGCATAGATCACGGCCGCGTGGGACACCCTACGCAGTACGCCATGAACGGGCTGTCGGAAGGTACTTACGACTGGAGTGTGGCTGCCGTAGACAACTCTTTCCAACTTGGGCCTTCCTGTGAGGGGGAGGGGGGGGAAGGACGTCCCTTGTGTTTTACCATTGCCCGAGACGACACCACGCTCTGTGCCGGAACCTCGTTACAATTGATTACCGACGAGCCGGTTACCTGGAACAGCACGCTCAGTGGGTTGATTGGTTCGGGCACCGCGCTTACCCATGTCGTGCGAGGTGACGAGGTGCTGTATTATACAAAACAATCAGCCACCGGTTGCGATCTGGCCTATAGCCTCCGCATAGAAACCTTGCCCGCCCCGGCCGTCGACCTGCTGGCTTCCGACACCACCGTATGCCCAGGCGCAGTGCTCACGCTAGCGGTGGATACCACCTATCGGGCGGTGACCTGGTTTTCTAAATCTCAGGGGGAGCTAGCCACCGGAAACCAACTTATTTGGGAGGCCAGCCATGAGGATAAGGTATGGGTGCAGGCTCAGGTGCGCGGTGAAGCGTGCCCGGTATACGATACGATTGTTGTTGCCTGGTTTCCCCCGGTGAACCTTCTTCCCGAAGAAGTACAGGAACTTACAGCTGGGGCGTCAATCAGTTTATCAGCAGCCGGGGCGGTATCATACCGCTGGTCACCGGCGGCGGGTTTGAGCAGTACCGAGGTTGCCAATCCGGTGGCTTCGCCGGGCAAAACGACTACCTACGTTGTGGAAGGAACCACTGTTGACGGTTGCGTGGTGCTGGATACTATAACTTTGCAGGTGACCGAAAGCCCTCCTCCAGCCGCTGCGCTGTTCGTGCCCAACCTGTTTTCTCCCAATGGCGACGGGCAAAACGATACGTTCCGCCTGTACGGTCCGAGCGTTAGTGCCGTCACCTGGCAGGTATACGACCGACAGGGTAATCGCCTCTTCGAATCCAGCGATTTGGCTGCCGGGTGGAACGGCGAACACCAGGGGCGGCCGGTACCCAGCGGGGTATACCTCTGGAAGGTATCCGGAGAACATACCGACGGTACGCCCCTGGAATTTGAGGGACAGCAATCCGGCATGCTCCGGTTGGTGCGATGAGCAAGGGACACATTTACTGGTGGGTAGTGGTTGGCGGTTGGCTGCTTTCTTTGGCTGCTCAGGAATCACGAGCGCAAGAAGTGACGTTCTCGCAGTACCGGATGGCCCCGCTGTCGTTGAATCCTGCCGAGGTGGCGACTTCTCCCGACTGGCGGGCGATTGCCCACTACCGCCGCCAGCAGATGGCGGGCGACGTAGGTTTTCGCAGCACCCAGTTTTCGTTGATGCGTCCGCTCTACGCGGGCAAGCGGCGCTACGCCGGAGTAGGCCTATCCGTCCTCGACGACCGCTCGGCCGGGCCGGGTTGGTTCCGGTTTCAGCGCGTGGGCTTGTCGGCTGCCTACAATGTGCCCCTGAAGAGGCGGCAGTACTTAAGTTTGGGACTGCAAACGCGTCTGCAAAGCAAGCGCATCACGCTGGACGAGGTGCGCACCGGCAGTCAATTTCGTCCCGGATCAGGTTTTGACCCCGCGCTGGGCAGCGGGGAAGGAGCCAACGGACTACAGACCTCCTACTTTTCAGTGGATGCCGGGGGGGTGTGGTACGCCGTGGACCGGCACGAACGCAGGGTAGCCTATGCTGGGCTTACCTTGGTTCAACTAAACCGCCCCCGCGACACCTTTTTCGAGCCTGCTAACCCCTTGCCGGTGGGAATGAGTGCCAGCGGCGGCTGGCTACTTTTAGACCGAAAGCAAAGCACCGCGTCGCCCGAGTTGCTGTGGCAGTATCAGGCAGGACAGCACCTGTTAAATGCCGGAGTGCGGCTTGCCTACCGGCTGGAAGGACGCTTCGCGAACGCAACGACTGCGCCTCGGCTGGAGGTGATTCCTCGCTATACTTTCAACCGCAACGCTTCTCTGGCGGTGCAGTGGCATCAGAACGACTATACTTTGGGGGTAAGCTACGACACCGACGCTGGTTTTAACGCCTCAGAAAATCCCCTTCGATCAGCCTTCGAGTTAGTGCTGGGCTGGCACCCTCCGGTGCGGCCGAAGGAGAAAAAAAAGCGTCGCCGGAAGAAAAAGCCAAGTCAGGTTTTGGCCACTGTATCGCGGGGAATTCCCCGGGTGGCTTCTCAACCCGTAGCTTTGGACTTTGAGCTTCCCGCGGTTTCCCAATCGGTAAGTTCTCCGGTGCCGATGCGGCTTCCTTACCAGGGTTTGCTGGTGGTGCAGTCGCTCACGCTTACCGTGGAGTTTGGGTTTGACCGGGCGGCACTTACGCCGGTTGCTACCGAGGCGTTGGACGAGGTCATCGTTTTTCTGCAGCAACAGCCCGATTTACGTATTACCCTCACCGGGCACGCCGATGGGGTGGGTACCACGGAAGCGAACAATCAAATTTCATGGCAACGGGCCCGGACGGTTCGGGATCACTTGCTTCGTCAGGGCATAACGGACGAGCGCATCATGGTTGTGGGACGCGGGGCCTCGGAACCTATGTATCCAAACTCATCAGAAGTCCTGCGCGCCAAGAATAGGCGGGTAGAGATAAGCTTTTCGCCACAATAACCGGTTCGATTGACGAAACGAGGGAAAAGGATTGGGTCAATTCAGGTGCTGGTTCCAGTATACCTTCAGGTTCTTGGTGGCGCGGCCAGCGGCAACGATATCAAGATCGCCGTCGCTGTCCAGGTCGGCCACTTTCAGGTCTTCGCAGGCCATACCGTCTTCGTCAATGTAGTGATGCATCCACCCGTCGCCCTGTTCGTCAACCGGCACGTAAAGCTTGATACCTACTTTTCCTTCCCTATTCGGTTCCCGCCAGCCTACCACAACTTGGTCGTAACCCAGTCCCAGCAGGTCGGCACAGGCCAAGGCGTGCCCCTGCTGCAAATCATCGCTTAGCACCAGTCGTTCCGCGTAATTATCGCCCTTGTATATCACCAGTTGCTCTCCGTGCATAGGTTCCACGGTTGCAATAAACGAACGACCTGGCCCTAGGTGCCCCTGCCGAACCTCCCCGGTGGGCGACGAAAGTGCCGGTAATGAGTCCGTCGTCCATCCTGATTCTTGGTACTGATGACGCATCACTCCTTCTCTTCCGGCTATTAACAGGGTGCTATCTTTGGTAACCTCTAGATTGTGGGTAAGGTGCATCCGTTGATTCACAATCGTGGTATCCCAGGGGCTAGAGGGTTCGGTCGGCATGCGGTGGGCCATCACCCGAGCTCCTTGTCCTTGACCACCGGTATTACCGCGACCATGCAGGGGAAGCACAACCAACTGGTGTGCCCCTTGACCCATGGGCAGCCATTGCATACGGTGCACAGTTGGATCATGGGGCAGGGCGCGGGGCGTCCACCGTTGCGTAGGATCACTGGGTCTTTCTAAGTAGTGCACCGAGCCCGAAGTGGCCGGGTTGTTGGTTTCGCCGGGGTTCCACTGAGCGCCTACGGCTACCTCAACCTGCCCATCGCCATCGATGTCTTGCACTGCCAAGCACACATTGTCCCGCTCGGTAAGCTGATCCACCATGACGAAACGGTGCCAGTCACTATTGCGGTACCAAACAAACTGCTGCTGGTCGGCTAGTAAGATATCCGGGTGGCCATCACCGTCCACGTCACCTATCGCTAGGCCATATCCAATTGAGATAGTGTCAAGGGTTTGGGTTTTGAAGTCGGGAGGGGTAAGCTGAGCACAAAGCACCGTGGGGACTAACCCACTCGAAAAAAGCCAAAGTAGGCTGAATAAATAAAAGCGCATGGATAAAATAGTTGAATACTTGAAAATGCAGTAAAAACAAGCATTACGAATAATACTGAAAAAAAAGTAGATTTAAGGCATTTAAAGGTACAGCTTTTCGCTAAAACATGCGATCAGCCGTCCGGATGTTAATCCATAAATGCGTTGAAAAGTCTACTATAGCAGAGAAGTTACCTAAGCTTGCGTGGTTTTTACTAATCGTATACATTTATAACGTAAACAAGTAGGAAAAGAAATAAATTAATCAAACCGCAAATCATTGTATTATGAAAAATTCATTAAGTTCAACCAATTGGGAAATGACTGATGACCTTGCATCGCTCAATTTTGAAGCAGAGGAATACGATTTAGACGCCTCTGCTGAAATGTTCTCCTGGCAAACTGACCCTCGGTCGTTACTAGAGGAGCTGGAAGAGGCCTGGGACGATGCTGACGAAGATCTTGACCTCGCATTTTGACTAGACCAATCAGACCAAACCCCCGAGTCGGTAGTTTTCTACCGGCTTTTTTTGTGCCCCATAGTTCAGGATTACGGCTACCCCGTAGTTTTGGTCATAAAAGAACGATTTTACGATAAAATACGTAATTTAGACACCAAAATTAAAACTACCCTTTTCTTCCTATGCTTTACGTTAACAAACTTAACCCCAGTATCTTTTCGGTATTAGTAGCGCTGATTGTAGCCTTAGGCAGCTGTGCTACTCCGCATACTCCTTCGGAAATTGATTACGAGGCCCTGAGCGACGAGCAGAAACGTTCGCCGGAATACGCCCTGGCAGGACTGGAGATTGGTGACGGCCTGCAGTCTACTGTTTTTGCCACTGAACCTATGTTAGTGAACCCCACTAATATGGATATCGACCACCGTGGTCGCGTTTGGGTCTGCGAAGGCTATAACTATCGTCCCACCCTGAACCCCGGCAACCCCACCAAAGCGGAGGGCGACCGCATTTTAATACTAGAAGATACCGATGGCGACGGGAAAGCTGACAAGAGCACCGTGTTTTACCAAGGCACCGATGTGAACGCCGCGCTGGGCATTTGGGTGATGGGCAACCAGGCCATTGTTTCCTGTAGTCCGCACGTGTTTTTGCTTACCGATACCGATGGCGATGATAAAGCTGACCAGAAAGAAGTGCTGTTTGAAGGCATTGGTGGTGAGCAGCACGACCACGCCATCCACGCTGCTACCTTCGGCCCCGATGGCAAAATGTACTTCAACTTCGGCAATGCCGGAGAGAAGATCCTAGACAAAGACGGAAAGCCAGTCACCGAACAAACCGGGGTGGAAGTAGCTGACCACGTGAAACCCTACCAGCAGGGCATGGTGTTTCGCTGTGATGCCGATGGTAGCAACTTTGAGGTGCTAGGTCACAATTTTCGCAACAACTATGAAGTAGCCGTAGATTCGTACGGCACCCTGTGGCAGTCAGACAACGACGACGACGGCAACAAAGGAGTGCGTATCAACTACGTGATGGAATACGGCAACTACGGCTACCGTGATCAGGAAACCGGTGAGAACTGGCGCAGCTACCGTACCGGTATGGAAGAAGAAATTCCCCGCCGCCACTGGCATCTAAATGATCCCGGTGTGGTTCCCAATCTTTTGCAAACCGGTGCCGGATCACCTACTGGCATTCTAGTGTACGAAGGTGATCTGTTGCCCGAACGCTTTCGGAACCAGATTATCCACGCCGATGCCGGACCCAACGTGATACGAGCCTATCCGATAGAGGAAGAAGGCGCGGGCTACTCAGCCTCTATAGACAACATAATGAAGGGCAAGGACCAGTGGTTTCGTCCGGCCGATGTGTGTGTGGCACCCGATGGTTCTTTGTTTGTTGCCGATTGGTATGATCCCGGAGTGGGCGGACACCAGGTGGGCGACCTGCAGCAGGGACGAATCTACCGTTTAGCCCCCGGGCAGCACTACGATCGGCCTTCTTTTGACTTCACAACTCCCGCGGGGGCGGTAGAAGCCCTAAAAAATCCGAACCTGTCGGCCCGTTACCAGGCCTGGCAAAAGCTCCACGCGTGGGGTACCACAGCGGCGTCGGCGCTGGTTGAAATGGCTGGTTCGGATAACCCCCGCTACCGCGCCCGGGCACTGTGGCTACTTTCTAAAATGGAGAACGAGGGTGCGCAGTATGTGCAGCAGGCCCTGCAAGACGAAGATCCTAACCTACGCATCGCCGGAATCCGTATGGCCCGGCAGCGCGGTGAAAATATTTTGCCACTGCTCGCTCAAATGAAGAATGATGATTCACCGCAGGTGCGCCGCGAAGTGGCCATTGCCCTGCGCTACCAGGATGATCCGGTTGCCGATGAGCTGTGGGCTGAATTAGCTACCCAGCACGACGGACAAGACCGATGGTATCTTGAGGCACTGGGCATCGGGGCCGACGAGTACGCCGAACCGCGCTTTCAGGCCTGGATTGATCGGGTGGGCGACGACTGGGATACCCAGGCGGGCCGGGATATCGTGTGGCGAATGCGATCCAAAAAAACGATTCCGCTGCTGGCGCAACTCATTCGTGATTCGGAAGCCAATTCGTATAACGATCGCCTTCGATACTTTCGGGCGTTCGATTTCCGCCAGGATCCTTCTAAAGAAGATGCACTAGCTACCCTGGCGGTAGAACAGCATCCGCAACAGGGCGACATCACCTTGCTGGCACTTAACCATTTGAGCACGCAGGCAGTGAAGAAGTCACCGCGCCTCAAGCAGGCTCTCAAAGCCTCACTGGAAAATGTGAAGGGTTCCAAAGAATATCTTGAACTGATCAAACGCTACGAACTAAAGGAATACAGCGCAGACCTGCTGGCGCTAGCAATGGATCGCCCTTCGGAAACCGTAGGTGGTGAGGCTATTCGGCTGCAAATGGATCTAGAGGGCACCAAAGCAGTTAAGGAAATTACTAAAAACGGCGATCAGGATCAAAAGATAGCCCTGATTCAGGCGCTGAAGCAGGCCAATAATGAACCGGCCCACGATGTGTTGCAAGAAGTGATTTTGAATCAAGAGCAACCCCTGGCGGTGCGAAAAGCCGCCGTGCTGGCGTTTTCCGGATCGTGGGGCGGAGAAAACCGTCTGATCAATATCATTCGTAGTGGTGATTTACGCGCTGACCTGGATTCTACGGCGGTGTTTGCCCTGTCTACTTCTATGCGCAACGGTCTGTACCAAGAGGCCTCTGAGCTACTGGGGATTGAGGCGGCAACGGATGAATCGAGCAAAATGGCTCCCGTCAAGGAACTGCTGGCCTTGCAAGGCGACGCTGAACACGGGGAAACGATCTTTGCCCAGTACTGTCAGAACTGCCATCTGGTGAACGGCAAGGGGGTAGACTATGGTCCCGGATTGTCTGAGATTGGCGATAAATTACCGAAAGAAGCCTTATACACGGCTATTTTGGAACCCAGCCGAGGAATTAGTTTTGGGTATGAGGGATACACGGTGGAGTTGAAAGACGGTAGCCAGGTGATGGGCTACATTCTGAGCAAGAACGAAGATGAGGTACAGATGCAACTTTACGGAGGACTCACCAACACCTATGAGCGCTCCCAAATCGCTTCGATTGTTGAAATGGACCAATCACTTATGTTTGATAATCTGGAGCGAGCGATGTCGCAGCAGGACTTAGTGGATCTGGTAGAGTATCTTAGTGCCTTGAGGAAGGACAAACGAACCGCCCAGCAATAAAGATCAGACCTATTTCACTCTTTCTTCAAATTGCTTTAATCTATCGTTGAGCTCCAACCACCAATAGTAGATTCAGGGCGGGTATGAAGCGCACTAGCAATAATTTTAATCACCATATCAAAACATTTTCGATCCGAATCCGATTATACGAGTAGAATTTTTTAACTTTTTAACCAAATCTTAAAACAATGGGAATTTTAACGTGGATTATCTTTGGGCTTATCGCCGGTGCTATTGCAAAATTCATTATGCCAGGTGATGATCCGGGCGGATTTATCATTACTATCCTCATCGGTATTGCCGGAGCACTCTTGGGCGGTTTTATCGGCGCCAACTTATTGGGCGTAGACGTGACCGGGTTCAATATCTCTAGCTTTTTAGTAGCTATTGGTGGGTCGCTACTGTTGCTGTTCGGATACAGAATGGTAAAAGGCAGGGCTTAATTACTGTTAGACAACAAGCACGAAAAGGCCGATGGGTAGTTACTCATCGGCCTTTTTGTTGTTGGATGGCACAATGCTTTTGTTCCGAGATTTCTCATGCGCGAAGGCACGCATATCCTGCACAGCGTCCATTTCGTCCACAATCTCCATCCCTAACAACGTTTCAATCACATCTTCCATCGTTACCACTCCCGCAGTGCCCCCGTGTTCTTCTACGGCAATAGCCAGATGTTCTTTGCTTTCGTTAAATGACCGGAAAAGTTCGGTCACCGACTGCGTCTCCTGAATGCGTATTACATCACGACGCAGGTCCTGCAGGGTTAAATGATGTTCATCATCTGCTAACTTTTTCAGCACTTCATCCTTCAGTACCAATCCGGTCACGTTATCTACGGTATTCTGAAACACCGGGATACGAGAGAATGATTTCTCGGTAAGTTGCTTATGCACCTCCTCTAGCTGCATATTCTCTGGAAAAGCGGTCATCACGTTTCGGGGAGTCATGATATCTTGAACTCTTGTCTTCTGAAACTGTAGTATGTTGCGAATGTAGCGGTACTCACCCTCTTGCAAAGCACCCTCTCGGGAGCTGATTTCGGCCATAGCCGAAAAGTCGGCCCGCGTTACTTTTCCGGGTTGGTAGTTTTTCCCTTTGATGATCTTGGTTATGATCTGACTAATCCACACAAAAGGATACAAGACGATGACCAACACCTTCACCACAGCAGTACTGGGCCGGGCCAGCTGCCGCCAGAAAGTAGCGCCCAGCGTTTTAGGAATAATTTCAGAAAAGATCAGAATAAGAATGGTTAGCACTGCCGAGATGATAGATAAGTATTCATCACCCCAAATTGCTTGTGCCTGGGCCCCCACTCCTGCAGCTCCAATGGTGTGCGCAAATGTATTTAAGGTAAGAATAGCTGCCAAAGGACGGTCGATATCGTTTTTGAGCCCTTCCAGATCGGTGGCGTAGGATAGCCCCTCTTTCTTCTTGGCACCCACGTACGAAGGAGTAATGCTTAGCAAGACAGCCTCCAGAATAGAGCATAGAAATGAAAAGAAAATGGCAATAAATAAGTAGAGGATGAGCAGCGTCATGAGTAGGATTTTAGAGTATAACCAGGAGGTGACTGAGAAGTTTCGGGCCGTTGCTTGGCCAATCACTATGCTATGTGATGTTGACCAACGTCAGTGTGGCGAGTAAACTGCGAATTGGGACGTTTTTCTGGTGCTTGGGGTACAGGTCTAACAGGGTATTGGTCTTGTTAACCACCGCCCGACGGTTGCTCTGGTTAATAAAGTTTTCTGAATACCCCTGCACCATATCATGAAGCAGCGTCATTGTCGTATCAGTATAACGGTCTTCGGTATCGTTGCGCGACACGGTGTGCAGCAGTGTTAATAGCTTTAGCGTAATGGTGAGGTCCTGCTGCCCGTATTCACGGATGGCGTTAACGCTCAAATAGAATACTTCGGAATAGAACAGTGGCTCATAAATCAAGCGCAACTGCTGCTTATCAGTCAGGATTCTTTGTCCCCGAATCTCCATCGATTCCACCAGTAGATCAGTAAGGCGATCAATGGCTTGTATGGCGGTTCCCGGATCGTTAATACCCGGACTCAAAGCCTTGAGTGCCACTTCAGTTAAATGCTTAAATCCGTAGCCATACTGTTGCTGTATATCCTCATGGTGCTCAAACACCAGGGTATTCAGCAGTTCTTCCTGCTCCTTATCATTGAGTGTTCGATCAGTTAAAAACAAAGGGTCGCGGCGGTTTACAAACTTGCCAAGAGGAACACACAGTTTCACGGTTACGTCCAATCGACGCGTTGCCCTGAGAAAGAAGCGTTCGCTCACCGAATTCAGGTAGCCCGACCGAGGGCTCGCTATCTCAGTCCACGCCTGGGTTTCGGGAAGGGTAGCGGAGGCTACGTAGGTTCCTTTTTCAACTTCGCGGCGAATAGCGCGCAGGGTATCTTGGTAGACGTGGTTGATGATGTTACCAATCTGAATGTCCTTAGAAACATCATTAATAAAAGAAACGAACAAAGCCAGGCAGACTAAACTGAGCAAGGAGTTAACAATGATCGACAGGGTGGGCACCCCAAAAGCATACAGTTTAGAATCGATGCTGGTGAGCACCGTGAAGGTGTACGCAATGGTGCCGATGTAAAAGCCCATCACGATCTGTTTAGAACGCTGTCCGATCAGGTTAGGCAGTAGCCGGGGGGAGTAGTTGGAAGAAGTTTGGCTCAGAATCACCATCACCATCGAAAAACTAAAGACCATGAGCGAAATCATTCCCCCCGCAATGACTCCCAGTAAAGTGCGGGCGCTAGCCGGGTACAGAATGTTCTTAATAGGAATTTCGTAGCCCAGCAACAACCCGGGGGAGCGTTTGTCAATGTATAGCGATAAGAGAGACAAAAAGAACAGACCGACTGCGATCAGGGTTGGGTAAAAGGCAATACCATTCGCAATTTCAGTATATATTTTCCTAAACCGGTACGCGATAGCCTGAAAGATTTTCTGTAGCATGGGCTGGTGATTGTCTGGGAATAACCGAGCAAGTCTCAAAGTGTTGCCTACCCCACCAAGCACAACAGTTAGCAGTTGGTGTCACGCCGACATGAATTGATGCTAATGTAACCTACTCAAACCATACGTAGCTCAAGTAACGCTGGTAAGTACCGAATTAGAATTAATTACAATTGACCGTCATCCACCGTGGTCATGCCCGACCGGGACGCGGCCGCCGCGGCGCGGCCGCCGCGGCGCGGCCGCCGCGGCGCGGTCCAGAGCGAGCGTAGCGCCCGGCGCCCGGCGCCCGGCGAGGCCCGGAATCTCCCCAATCCAGCGATGTGGACTAGGCGCTGAATTAGGGGGATTCCAGATATTTTCTTCCGCTACGCTACAGAAAATTCTGGAATGACGGGGTCGCCTAGACGTTTTGTAATTTATTTCGAATGACTACTTATAATACTGATGCATCAGGCAACCATAAGCAAATCAGGCCAATGACCGGGACGGAAGGAGATGAATAAGGTGAAGGGGGGAGGAAAAAGTAGCGGGGAGCAGGATCGAACTGCCGACCTCAGGGTTATGAATCCTGCGCTCTAACCATCTGAGCTACCCCGCCGTGAAACAGCCGCCCTAGAATGGTTACCTCAGCGTGGCTACCATGAAATGGCCGTCGTTTTCTAAAAGAATGCAAATTTACACATTTCAGCGATAACTACAACAGGGCGCTGGACGAATACTTTGGCTGTTTCTTAAAATTAGGTTACCTTGCTCGTGTCACTTCTGGCAAATGGTTTATAGTTACTGCTTTTTGGTATGGATCACTCCCCCTACACGGCCGAGTTCGAGTTTAAAGCTTCCCGCAAGATGCTGTATCCCTATATCAATACGCCTAGCGGTTTATCGCAGTGGTTCGCCGACGATGTGGTGGTGGACAAGAATAAGGTGTTTACTTTTTCTTGGAATAGCGAACGGGCCCGGGCCCAACGAGTAGTACAGCGGGCTAATCAATTGGTTCGCTTCGAGTTTTTAAACGATTCTGAGGCTTCTGTGTCTGCTCCCGATACAACCAAGGCGCTGGTAGAAATTAGACTAGAAGAGAATGACCTAACCGGGGCGGTGTTTTTGAGTGTAACCGATTCGGTGAGTGCCGATAGCGAAGAGGAGTTTCGCGCCCTGTGGAACCAGATGACGGATAGTCTGCGTGAAATTGTGGGTGGCTAGTCGCAGTTTGCCCAATTTTTGCTCTGCCTGTTGGTGTTTCCGGCCCCTTACATTGTTAATCTTGCCCGAAAGAAACCACTCCTTCCGATGAATACTTTCCCGCTGCGCTGCGTTACATTCCTATATGAAGAAGATTGATAAACTCATTCTAAAGTCAGTATTAGGGCCGTTTCTGCTTACCTTCGTCACTGTGGTGTTTATCCTGCTCACGCAGTATATGTTAAAGTACTTCGATGACTTTGTAGGAAAAGATTTAGGAATGGATGTCTTCGCCGAGTTGATTTTTTACTTTAGCATCAACATGACCCCCATGGCCCTACCGTTGGCTGTGCTACTTTCTTCGTTAATGACCTTTGGCAACCTGGGTGAACACTTTGAGCTCACTGCCATAAAGGGGGCCGGTATTTCGCTCACGCGCACCCTGATCCCTTTGTTTTTCTTCGTTCTTTTTCTCTCGGTGCTGGCTTTTCTCTCCAATAACTACGTGGTGCCGCGCGCCAACCTGAAAGCCTATAGCTTGCTCTACGACGTGAAGCAGAAAAAACCGGCGCTCAACATTCAGGAAGGGGTGTTCTACGGAGGAATTCCTAAGTTTCGGATCAAGGTGAACCGAAAACACGACGACGGTGAATCCATCGAGGAGGTGATTATCTACGACCACTCGCAGGGTCAGGGAAATAATGAGGTCATCATCGCCAACTCGGGCAAAATGTATACTTTTGATCAGGACCGTTTCTTACGCTTAGAACTTTTTGATGGCAATCGCTACTCGGAGGGGGCCGACAGTAGAAACCGTTCGTCGTCCGGGGGGGGCAAGTTCGTGCGTACCAACTTCAATACCACCAAAATGACGTTCAGCCTTGCTTCTTTTGGTTTGCAACGCACCAAAGAAGAGTATTTTGCTTCGCACCGCCGCATGCAAAATATGGCCCAGCTTGCCGAGGCGATAGATTCGTTGGCTCGAGAACAGCGTACCGTGCGGCATGCCGCTTTCATGGGTTCTAACCGATTCTATCGCTATCACTTGCGCTACGATTCTCTGATACCGAAAGCCCTTGCGGTGAGTGCAATAAAAGCCCCCCGCCTCGCTGATGCCGATACTTTACTATTAGATTCTGCTGCTAGTCAGCCACGGGGCCACGGAATGTTCTCAGCCCGCTTGAACGATACGCTTATCACTTCAAAACCTATAGAGATTAAAGATGCGGCGGCTTGGCGGGCAGAAGCGATGGCGCAAGAGGTTGCCCTGCAACCTGAGCACGAGGTAGAAGAAGTGGATACTGCGCTATTAGCTCGGGTAGACCAGTCGATCAACGCATCAGAGCGCAGCGGGGTAATTGCCAAAGCACTGAGTCAGAGCCGGACTATTAAAAACGAACTACAGATCAACTCCCAGAAACTCCGCCGCCTTAAGGGTGAGATCAACAAGAGCGTCTACGAAAGCGGGAAAAAAGTGACGCAGGCGGTTTCCTGCCTTATTATGTTTTTGATTGGAGCGCCCCTGGGAGCTATTATCAAACGGGGGGGCTTGGGCGTGCCGGTGCTGATCTCGGTCGCTTTTTTCATCGCCTTCTACGTGATGGGCGAGATGAGCCGTAAATGGGCTGAAGAACTGGTTATGGACCCCCAGTTGGCAGTGTGGTTTCCAAATTTAATGCTGCTGCCGATTGGGATCGTCTTTTTGATTCAAGCCCGACTCAACACACGTCTGCTGGAAACTGATTTTTATCGGGTGTGGGCCGAACAAATTGTTAAGCAGTTTACTCCGGACAAAAAATCCCGTCCGGTCAAACAAAAGGCTGCCTAATCAGGTTATCAAACCGTTCAGAATAGTAAAAATTCTCTTTTGATAATTGGTGCATAGTAGCTACCTTTGTGCACTATTTCGCAACACACCCGATAAGCATGTATCTGACCACCGAGAAAAAGCAGGAGCAATTTAAGGACCACGGGCACGCCAAATCAGCGACCGACACTGGTTCGCCCGAATCACAGATTGCCCTGTTTACCTATCGTATTGCCCACCTCACCGACCACCTGAAGGAAAACAAGAAGGACCACTCTTCCCGGCTAGGTCTGCTACGCCTCGTAGGAAAGCGGCGCAGGCTGCTTGATTATCTGCAAAAGCGAGACATTGAGCGATACCGCGCGGTGCTCGCTGATCTGAATCTTAGAAAGTAATTTGTTTCGGGGAAGCTGTTTGCAGCTTCCCCGCTGCATTCTCCCTCCTCTCTCACCGTGGGGCAACGCCCTGAGTCGACTTAGTCGCCTCTTCCAACGCGATGCGTTTGCTCCACCATTTCTTGCACGTTTGTGGCCCAACAATTTGTATATACCTAGGTCATAAGCACGTTAATTCTCTAAAATTTTATCTACCCCTATGCAATCTAACGTAGTGACCAAAGAAATCAATTTGGGCGATGGCCGAACCATTTCCATCGAAACCGGCAAGCTGGCCCGGCAAGCCGACGGTGCCGTGGTGGTACGCATGGGCGACACCATGCTACTCGCCACCGTAGTATCGCGCCGTGAGGCCAAAGAAGGTGTCGACTTTCTTCCCTTATCGGTAGATTATCAAGAGAAATTTGCCGCGGCCGGACGGATCCCCGGCGGCTTCATTAAACGAGAAGGCCGACTATCCGAACACGAAATCCTTACCAGCCGCTTGGTTGACCGCGCCCTGCGGCCGATCTTCCCCAGTAACTACCATGCGGATACACAAGTAGCTATCTCGCTAATTTCCGGCGACAAAGATGTGATGCCCGACGCGCTGGCCGCCCTGGCTGCCTCATCGGCCATTGCCGTGTCTGACATTCCCTTCGGCGAGCCTATCTCCGAAGTGCGGGTGGTGCAAACCGACGGACAGTACGTGGTGAATCCCAACGCCCAGCAGACCGAAACTGCCGACCTGAATATGATCGTTGCCGGAACGGCAGACAATATTCTGATGGTGGAAGGCTCCATGCAAGAGGTGAGCGAAGCCACCATGTTAGATGCCATCAAAGCGGCCCACGAAGCCATCAAGCTCCAGTGCCAAGCGCAGGTAGAAATGGCCCAGGAACTGGGCATCACCAAACGCGAGTACGATCATGAAGCCGAAGATCAATCGCTGCGTGAGCGTCTGTTCGCCGACTACTACGATCAGATCTACGCGATGGTAGGCGAGCAAATTGCCGATAAACAGGTGCGCAAAGAACGCTTTAGTGCTATCAAAAACAGTTATATCGATAGTCTGCCCGAAGAGCACGAGGAGAACATGACCTTGGTGCACCAGTATTTCAACGAAATTCATAAAAAAGCCGCCCGCAATCTGGTGCTGGATGAGAAGAAACGCCTCGACGGCCGTCAACTCAACGAAGTGCGCGCGATCACCACGGAAGTGAATTATTTGCCCTCGGCCCACGGCTCGGCCCTCTTTACCCGGGGTGAAACCCAATCGCTTACTACCGTGACGCTCGGCACCAAACTCGATCAGCAGATGATCGACGGAGCCATGTTCCAGGGCAGTAACAAGTTCTTGCTTCACTACAATTTTCCAGGATTCTCTACCGGTGAGGTGAAGCCCAACCGCGGGCCCGCCCGCCGCGAGATCGGCCATGGTAATCTAGCCTTCCGCGGACTGAGACCAGTGGTGCCCAAAGACGAAGATAATCCTTATACTATCCGCGTCGTATCAGATATCCTCGAGTTCGAACGGTTCTTCGTCGATGGCTACCGTGTGCGCCGGTTCAATGGCGCTCATGGACGCCGGACTTCCTATTAAGGCGCCCGTGTCAGGCATCGCTATGGGTATGATTAGCGACAGCGAAACCGGTAAATATTCAATCCTGTCCGACATCCTGGGTGATGAAGATCATCTGGGTGATATGGACTTTAAAGTGACGGGCACCGAAGAGGGTATCACTGCCTGCCAAATGGATATAAAAATAGATGGTCTGTCGTACGATGTGCTACAAGAAGCCCTTACCCAAGCTAAGGAGGGGCGCTTGCATATTCTGAAGGAAATGGCCAAGACCATTGCTAAGTCGAACGAAGAGATGAAGCCCAACGCACCCCGTTCGTCTACTGTCAAAATAGAGCGCGATATGATCGGCGCCCTCATCGGCCCCGGTGGCAAAGTGGTGCAGGAAATCCAGAAGGAAACCAAGACGACCATTGTCATCGAGGAGATTGACGAGAAAGGCATTGTAAACGTGTTTGCTACTGATCAGGAGGCCATGGACGGAGCGCTGCGCCGCATTCGGGCTATCGTGGCCGTCCCCGAAGTAGGCGAAATATACGACGGCGTAGTAAAATCAATTATGCCGTTTGGTGCGTTTGTAGAAATCATGCCGGGTAAAGATGGTCTGCTGCACATCTCAGAGATTAATTGGGAGCGCGTAGAGAAAGTGGACGATGTTATGGAAGTCGGTGAACAATTAAAGGTTAAGTTGATTGAAGTAGATAAGAAAACCGGAAAATATCGCTTATCCCGAAAAGCCTTACTCCCCCGGCCCGAAAAGAAGCAATAGCACAGTAATTGTACTTTGTCCTACCTCGTCTCAATGCGTGTTGCGAAGCAGTATTGAGGAACTAACGTAAGATAAATGCTTGTTCACCCGTAGAGCATAGTAGACTTAAACGCCTAAAATTGAATGAGACAGCTTAAAATTAGTAAACAGATCACCAACCGCGAGAGCCAGTCGCTGGATAAATACTTACAGGAGATTGGGAAGGTGGACCTGTTAACCCCGGACGAGGAGGTGGATTTAGCGAAGCGAATCCGGGCGGGTGATCAACTCGCGCTGGAAAAGCTGACCAAGGCCAATCTTCAATTTGTGGTGTCGGTAGCCAAGCAGTACCAAAATCAGGGACTCACGTTGGGCGATCTCATCAACGAGGGTAATCTGGGCTTGATCAAAGCAGCGCAGCGCTTCAATGAGACGCGCGGTTTTAAGTTCATCTCCTATGCGGTGTGGTGGATTCGTCAGTCTATTTTGCAAGCGCTTGCTGAACAATCACGTATTGTTCGCTTGCCTCTGAACCGCGTTGGGTCTTTGAATAAAATATCGAAGACGTTCTCTGAGCTAGAGCAAAAGTACGAACGCGAACCCTCTCCTGATGAGCTGGCCGACGTACTTGAAGTGACCACCAACGAGGTGGTTGACACCATGAAAATATCCGGCCGACATGTCTCAATGGATGCGCCTTTTGTGCAAGGCGAAGAAAACAGCCTGCTCAATGTATTAGAAAACGACGCTGAGGGCACTCCCGACTCGTCGCTGATGAACGATTCGCTACGCAAGGAAGTGCAGCGGGCATTATCTACGCTCACTCAGCGTGAAGCTGACGTGATTTCGCTTTACTTTGGCCTCAACGGTGAGCACGCCATGACTCTAGAAGAAATTGGCGAGAAGTTCAGCCTTACCCGTGAGCGCGTTCGGCAAATTAAAGAAAAAGCAATTCGTCAACTGCGTCATACCTCACGCAGCAAAGCATTGAAGCCTTATTTAGGGTAGAAACCTGCAATATCTAAGATCACGGAAAGCCTCATAGAGGCTTTTTTTTTGGTGGCACCGTGTATTACTTGCGAAAACTATCTACCAATAGTAAGTGGTAAACCGGAGCTATGGCTTTCCGTATACTAAATAGAAAATCAAAAAGTAGTAGACAAGCTATAAAATATTATGACTCACGAAGAGCCCATTGATGTACTGATTATTGGTTCCGGTCCGGCTGGATACACCGCCGCCATTTACGCGGCCCGTGCTAACCTGAAACCGGTCTTGTATACCGGTAGCCAGCCCGGCGGGCAACTCACCACCACCACCGACGTGGAAAACTACCCTGGCTACGTAGAAGGCGTGATGGGGCCCCAGATGATGATGGACTTTCAGAAGCAAGCCGAGCGCTTCGGTACCGACGTGCGCTACGGAATGGCAACTTCGGTCAACTTTCAAAGCTATCCGCTGCGGATAACCATTGATGAGGAGCAAACCATCGAGGCCAAATCGGTGATTATTGCCACCGGTGCTTCGGCCAAGTGGCTGGGAATCCCTTCCGAAGAGCGGCTCAACGGTAAAGGGGTTTCAGCCTGTGCAGTATGCGATGGCTTTTTCTTCCGGGGCAAAGACGTGGTCGTTGTGGGCGGCGGTGATACGGCCGCTGAAGAAGCCAGTTATCTGTCTAAAATCTGCAACAAGGTTTACATGCTGGTGCGCCGCGATGAACTACGCGCTTCGGCCATCATGCAGCGCCGGGTGGAGAAGTCGGCCAACATTGAAATCCTGTGGAACACCGAAACCGATGAAGTGCTGGGTGAAGAAGAGGTAGAAGGGGTACGCGTAGTGAATAATCAAACCGGTGAGAAGCAGGTGATTGCGGCCCAGGCATTTTTTGTCGCTATTGGCCACGAACCCAATACCGATATTTTTGCGGGCGTGCTAGACCGCGACGAAAACGGTTATATCCTCACTGAACCGGATTCTACCCGCACCAATGTGGCGGGCGTGTTCGCTTCGGGCGATGCGCAAGACCACGTGTACCGGCAGGCAATCACGGCGGCGGGTAGCGGTTGTATGGCCGCGTTGGATGCCGAGCGCTTCTTAGCTGCGCAAGAGGATGGGGTGGTAGAAGGTATTCCCACGATTGCGGGAAAGATGTAGGTGAGAGTTCACAGAATTCGCTTTACGGCGACGCCACTACATAATCATCTCGTAGTGCTTGATTTTGCACTCCTCGAACTCATCGCCCACCTTGTCAAACCCGAATTTTTCGTAGAAGCCGACGGCGGCGGTTTGAGCGTGCAGATACACTGACTGCTGACCAACATTAGGGTCTTCGTCGATGTCCCACAGGATAGTTTCCAGCAGCAACCGGCCTACTCCCATGCCTCGGTGTGAAGCCAGTACCGCAAATCGCTCGAGTTTGATACCCCGGTCGGTTGCCCGCCAACGAGCGGTTCCGCAGGGAGTCCCTTCGGCGTCATAAACGATCAAGTGCGTGGCAGAAGCATCGTGCCGATCGTATTCTTCTTCAGCAGAAACCTGCTGTTCGTTCACAAATACAGCTTCGCGAATTTGGAAGGCGTGGCTTAACTCATCAGGGTTGGTCGCCTTTCGGATTGTTAGGGTGGGGCTTTCGGTTATCATTGGATACTGTTTTGGGTTGTTGTTTTGCGTCAGGATGTTGGTCGTGTTGGTCGTACGCGTTAATAATGCTTTTCACCAAGCGGTGGCGCACGACGTCCTTGCTTTCGAGCGTGACAAAGCCAATGCCCTTCACGTTGCGTAGCACCTCAGCGGCGTCGATGAGTCCGGAACGTTGGTTCTTAGGCAGATCGATCTGCGACTGATCGCCCGTGATGATGGCCCGTGAGTTGGGGCCCATTCGGGTGAGAAACATCTTGATCTGCATGGGAGTGGTATTCTGGGCCTCATCTAATAAAATAAAAGCATTCTGGAGCGTCCGTCCGCGCATGTAGGCCAGCGGAGCAATCTCAATGATTTTGTTTTCTTCGTAGAACTTGAGTTTTTCGCTGGGCACCATGTCGGTGAGCGCATCGTAGATAGGGCGCAGGTACGGGTCGATCTTTTCTTTGAGATCTCCCGGCAGAAAGCCGAGGTTCTCACCGGCTTCTACGGCGGGCCGGGTGATAATGATTTTCTTCACCCGTCGGTTTTTGAGGGCGCGCACGGCTAGGGCCACCGAGATATAAGTCTTGCCGGTGCCCGCCGGGCCGATGGCGAACACCAGATCGTTTTTAGCTGCCTGCTGCACCAGTTCGTACTGGTTTACGGTGCGCGGCTTAATTACCGCCCCCTGGGTTCCGTAGAGAAGAATATCGTCGCCCTGCTCGCCTGGAGCAGTCTTTTTTTCGTCCGAAATATAGTCCTGCACCTGCTCTTCGGTCACCTTGCCATAGCGGGCATAGTGTTCCAGTAGCGAATTAACGATTTCGTTAATTTTGATAATTTCCGGGGTACTACCCTGAATGCGTAATTCGTTGCCCCGCGAAACTATTTTGCTTTGCGGGAAGGCTTCGGCTACCAGACGAATATTTTTGTTTTCAACGCCTAAAAAATCTAGTAGCGAAACATCGTTGAGAGTTATAACTTTTTCTACCAATACGTGGGGGCTGTTTAATTAAAATCGAAACTAAAATGCGCCTGACTTCGTTTAGGGGATAATAGTCAATAAATTTACGGAAATATCCGCACTGTTTCATGTCTTTAATCACATTTACTTCAGACTACGGAGACACTGACCACTACGTGGCAGCGGTGAAAGCGGTGATCCACCGGGCTGACTCCCAGGTGATGGTGATGGATATTTGCCATAAGATTAAGCATTTTGATATTGCACACGGTGCCTTTGTCCTGCGTTCGGTCTATACCGAGTTTCCCGAGGGAACCATTCACCTGGTGGCGGTCGATTCAGAGGCTCATCCGCGGCGACTCATTGCGGTAAAGCTCCGGGATCACTACTTTTTGGGAGTAGACAATGGACTCATCAGCTTATTGAGTGAGGAGGAACCCGATTGCGCGGTAGAGTTGGAACAACTTGTTCCCACCACCTTTGCTACCAAAGATGTGCTTGCTCCGGCGGCGGTGGCGCTGAGCCAGGGGTTGCCGATCAATCAACTAGGCACCCCACTTCACGGTATCAACCGCAAGCTTCCGCGTTCGCTTCGGGCCAACCGCAAACAAATTAATGGCAACGTGATTCGGGTGAATCACTACGGTAACCTAATAACCAATATTGATCAAGCTACTTTTGAAACCCTGCGTGATGGGTGCAAATATCAGGTGTTGTTTGGTCGGGAGCGCGCACACCGCATTCATCGGGCCTATCATGAGGTAGATTTGGGAGAGTGTGTACTGCTATTTAATAGTTTGGGACTGCTGGAATTAAGTATCAATCAGGGCAGTGCCCACGATCTGCTGGGACTGGATTACGACAGCCCGGTAATCGTTCGGTTTGAGACGGTTGAGGTGCCGAAAGAGTTTGTTATCTAGCAGGTTTCATTCTTCGTTAAACTTACGTAGCTTTGTTGTTCAATATTTATGCCCAGGTGGCGGAATTGGTAGACGCGTTGGTCTCAAACACCAATGGCTTCGGCCGTGCCGGTTCGACTCCGGCCCTGGGTACTTGCGAACGTTAGCGAAAGCTGAGGGAAATTCTCTCAGCTTTTTTTGTTCCTATTCCCCCGACTCTAACGCGGGCAAATCCACCGTGTTGAAGAAACTAGGCTCGGCCATCAGGGCTTCAATCTCCTCACTCTTCCGCGGAGCAGCATCCGATAGGTTTTCGCAGCCCATTGCAGTGACTAAAAAGTCGTCCTCGATGCGCACCGGGATGTTCCACCACTTGGGGTCGCAGGGGCTGCCTTCCGGGATGTAGATGCCCGGTTCAATGGTGATCACCATGTTGGCCCGCAGGGTATCGTAGGTGCCCTGGTCGTGCACGTCCAGCCCGATGTGGTGACAGCATCCGTGGGGATAATATCGGTTGCGCCCGGTGGTAGGGTCTATGATATCCTTGGGTTCGCTACTTTCGTAAATACCCAGCCGTACCAAGCCCTCGTTGACCACCCGGGCGGTGGCTTCGTACACCGCCTCAAAGGTGTTTCCCGCGCGGCACTGGGCAATGCCCGCCTCCTGCGCTTCGTACACCAGATCATAGATTTGCTTCTGCTCAGGAGTAAACTTTCCGTTCACCGGTAGCGTACGGGTCACGTCAGCAGTGTAGCCGTGGTACTCAGCTCCCAGGTCCATGAGGATAAGTTCACCGTCTTCGATGGCCGGTTTGTAGTTATCAATGTAGTGCAACACGCAACCGTTGTGTCCGGCTCCTACGATGCTGGGGTAACCTTCGTATTCGGCCTGATACTTCTTATAGATATACTCGTGCATGCCCTGTACTTCCCGCTCCGACATACCGGGCTCCAGGGCTTTCATTACCTCACGTTGCCCCAGGGCGGAAATTTTCACGGCTTTGCGCAGCAAGTCCAGCTCTTCGGGAGTTTTAATCTCCCGAAGCTGCCGCATCAAACTATCCAGCGTAACCACATCCAGATTATTCCGCGTAGGTTCCGTGCGTAGCGGTAGCTTGCCTTCGGTCGGGTAGTTGACTTGCTGCTTAAAGCTTTGGATAAGATCGTACAAGTCGTCTTCTTCGGGAGTATCGCGCACATCGTCCGCAAAATCGTAAAACAGCACTTGATCAAAGCTACCAAAGTCGATGCCTAGTTTCTGAAACTCCGGATTGTCGCGCACCGATTTGATGCCCAGTTGTTTAACACCTTCCTCGCTGCGTAGCCGCTGCCCATCATAGAGTTCATCCAAAGCATTGGGCGGACGCACCAACAACATTTCGTCAGTCTTCTTACCGCCGATGCGCTGAGGCTCTTTGAATAGTAAAAGCACGGAATGGGGCTGACGGTGGCCCGTCAGATAGTAAAAAGTTGGATCTTGGTGGTACAAGAAATCAACATCATTGGCCCGATTACGTACCGGACTGGCAAACACCACCGTGACAGAATTGTCGGGCATCTTGGAGCGCAAAGCCTCCCGCCGTTGGCGGTGAAAGTCAGGGGATAGTAGATCGTTAGGCGTCGATTCCTGCGCCTTGGCTGAGAACAAAATTGTGCTGCCAAGCAGAAGGGTTAGACAGAGACTAGTCAGTGCGTAGTTCATGCTCAAAAATACAAATTTTACAATAGTCTTCCAGGAGTAGGTGAGATTAGGGGGTTGCGGTCAATCTCGATGCTTGGTCTTGATCGGATGCCGGGCGCGCGGATGATACGTGTCGATTACCTGCCGAAGGTAATCGCGATCGAGGTGGGTATAGATCTCGGTGGTGGTGATTGACACGTGGCCCAGCATGTCTTGCACCGCCCGCAGGTTAGCCCCCCCTTCCACCAAATGCAAAGCAAATGAGTGCCGAAAGGTATGGGGGCTTACGTTCTTCTCTACCCCTGCCCGGGCGGTGGCATCCTTCACAATGTTGAAGATCATCACCCGGCTAAGCTTAGTACCGCTACGGTTTAGAAACACGTAGTCTTCGTTGCCGGGCTGCACCTCCAGCAGATTACGTACGTGCTGGGTGTACATTTTGATGTACTTGAGCGCATCGCGACCGACCGGCGCAATGCGTTCCTTATTGTTCTTACCCAGCACCCGCAGGAAGCTGATATCAGCGTACAGATTAGAAAGCCGCAGTTCGGTGAGCTCGGTCACCCGCATGCCTGAGCTGTAGAGCGTCTCTATGATTGCCCGGTTGCGTATTCCTTCCGCCTTGGATAAGTCAATCGCCGACAGAATCTGCTCAATCTCCTGATACGAGAGCACATCGGGCAGCTTCTGGTCGATTTGGGGTCCTTCCAGCAACACCGATGGGTTGTCGTCGATCAGGTCGCGGTGCAGCAGAAATTTATAAAACGCTTTAACCCCCACCAGGATACGCGCCTGCGAGGAAGCGCTCATACCCAAATCGTAGATGTAAGCAATAAATTGTAACAGGTGTGACTGCTTCAGGTCCAGGGGCGATTGTTCCCAATTGGCTACGTCGGCGTACTGCTGAAGTTTGTCCACATCGCTTACGTAGGCCATCAGGGAGTTGTCGGCCAGCGCCCGCTCTTGCTTCAGGTAATCTTTAAACTCTTCCAGGTAAACGCTCCAGTCAGGGTGCAGCATAGGTGGGGTAAGATAAGGATATTAGCACGCAATTGTCTAGCTTGGAGGCGAAAACCACGCAGCACAATGTCCTACATCATTATCAACGGCCCCAACCTGAATCTATTAGGAGTGAGGGAACCCGATATCTATGGTTCTGAAGGTTTCGATACGCACCTCATTACCCTACAGCAGAATTTTCCCGACGTCACGCTAGGCTACTTCCAGTCGAACGGAGAGGGAGCGCTGGTGAGCAAACTGCATGAGGTAGGTTTTTCGTACGACGGCATCGTGCTCAACGCTGGGGCTTACACCCACACCTCACTGGCCCTGGCCGATGCGGTAGCGGCTATCTCCACTCCGGTGGTGGAGGTGCACATTTCCAATGTATACGCTCGGGAGGCCTTTCGGCACCATAGTTACCTAAGCCCCCACGCAGCGGGCATTATCGTCGGCTGTGGTTTAGACGGGTATCGGTTGGCGTTAGCGTATTTGATGGGGGGCAAGTAATTATTTTAGCCATCCGGACGCGTCTTACGCCACAGGAGCAGCACTTGGCAGTATTCAGTTACCCTTGCTCGGTGGGCATCACCAGCAACTCTTGCACATTCACGTGCTTAGGTTGCTGCAAAGCATAAAGAATACTGGCAGCGATATCCTCAGCCTGAAGCGGCTCAATATCGAGCATTGGTTTCATCACGTTTTCTTTGATATCTTCGTCCGTAATGGTATCCGTGAGTTCGGTGGCAACCGCCCCCGGCTCTATGGCAGTAATGCGAATATTGAACTCCGGTGCTAATTCATTGCGTAGCCCTTCGGAGAAGGCCCGCACGGCGAACTTGGTGGCACAGTAGACCGATCCTCCCGGAAACAGTTTTCGTCCGGCGACCGAAGAGATATTAACGATGTGTCCTTGCTTATTGTCCATCATCTTGGGCAACACTGCGGCTACACCATTGAGCACTCCTTTGATATTGACGTCCACCATCTTGTCCCACTCATCGGTTTTCAGCTTTTTAGCGTAGGACAAGGGCATCAACCCGGCGTTGTTGATGAGCACATCGACATCCCCGAAAGCCTCCTGGGTCTGCTGTACTACCTGCTTCCAGTCTTCTTTCTTGGTTACGTCGGCAGTAACGACCAGCGCTTTGCCTCCGGCACCTTCTATTTTTTTCTTGAGTTCTTTGAGCCGGTCTTCGCGACGGGCGGTGAGGACCACTTTCGCTCCGTGGGCAGCCAATTTTACCGCCGTAGCCTCCCCGATGCCACTGGAAGCACCGGTTACAATAATTACTTTATCCTGAAGTTCCATTTCTGTGTTTTCTCTTTGGTTGATAGTAAACCTCCCTAACCAGGAACTACCGAAGTTGTTCTGATCGGACGGGCCGATTGTATTATCTTCGGTGAAGGTAGTGGTTACCTGTTTTCTTTGTCAGCGGTTTGCTCCAGCACCCAGGTCTTGCCCCAGTTGTCCTTTTCTTCATCCGACCACAGTTCGGGAAAGAAGATGATGCGCTGAAAGCGGGGCGGTAGGTACTTGCGCCAGTTGGTGCCTCCAGTGGCGGGGGCTACGTCAGCCGCCCCTTCTCTCGGTTTATTGTTGATCAGGTGGCGCACCGCGGCCCGAAAGTGGGCTAGGGGCCAGTGCACGTTGGCAAACAGATCAAACTCGCGCAGGGCCACAATGATATCGCTGCTCAGCGGCTCGTTCTCGTCCAGAAAACGGCACATGCGACGGCGGAGGTTTTTTTTCTGATACGCCTCGGCCTTGTCGAGCAGGAGTTCATCATACCTGGCTTCGAACTGCTGCAGGGTGAGCGTTTTTTCGCCGGTTTCGGTGTCGCGCGCTCCCGCCTTCCAGTACACTTTGTCCAGATATTCTTTGAGCGGATCATCGGGCGACAGCCACAGCACGTAATTAGGATGCACCAGTTGCTCCAGATCAGTCGCCGTGATCTCGATAATGCGGTACTGCACCGACTGAAACCCACTGGAGGGGGTGAGTGCCAGCCGGAACTTGGCGAACTGCTCGCGGTCCAGGCCTTCGGTCATCACCGTAAACGAACTCACCAACTGCTCGAAGTAGCGGTTCATACGGCTTACCTTCTCCAGAAACTGACGCGCTTCGGTGACGCTGCCGTCGGTGAGTTGTTCCATTTCCCACAGCACCAGCTTAAAGTATAGTTCGGTAATCTGGTGGTAAGTAACGAAAATCATCTCGTCCTTGAGCTCCGTCTTGGGGTTTTGCAGACTTAGCAAAGTGTTGAGCTGGATATAATCCCAGTAACTCAGGAAGTTGGCGTGCACCAATCCTTGCAGGTAGTCGGCCAGCTTCTGTCCGTTGCGATCAAACTTAGCGGTAAGCTGTTCAATTTGTTTCACCAATTCCTGGGTGAGCATCACGTCTTCCATGGTAGGGATTGAAATAGGGGATTAGCAGATTTTTTAACGGAGTGAGGGGGAGGATTGTTGTCACTGGTCATTAGTAGCCAACATCTATTATCCAGTTTTAAGACGTCCTGAAGGTCATCCAGCACCTGACCCGCCTAGAAAATCATCTAGCATCTTAAACCTCGCCAAAACTTCCCAATCCCCAAAGCCCTAGCCACCCCGAAAGTCACCTCACAAATCCCGATCCACCATCCGCACCAAGTGCCATTTTTTGTTTACCGGACGGTAGTCCATGCGGAAGTAGAACCCCGAGTTCACTCCCGCGATCTCGTCAGTTACCAGTGAATCAGTGACGGTTAGGTTGCGCGTAAAGTACGTGGAGTCCAGTTGCGGTTCGCGCAGCATTCGCCAGTCGGTGCGTTGCCAGCGGTAAGCACTGTCGGCCACCGCTTCGGTGAACTTCTGCCCCGGCAGCGGAAACTGCGTGCGCTTCACCTGGAAGGCGCTGTCGGTAAGGAACCGCTGGTAGAAAGGGGCAAAGGGTTCGTCAGAAACGGCCGACTGGGTGCGCGTGGAGCGGCAGGATGAGGCCGCAACGCTCAGCAGTAGGGCTAATAAGAGAGAAAAGGTAATTCTCACGCGTTGGGTTGGTTAATAGGTAGGGGAAGGTCTTCCAGACTGCGCACTTGATCCAAAACCCGATTAACGGCATCCACCGTGGCAAGCCGGGGTTCGCATAGGGGCAAACGAACTTCTTTGGTGCAGTAGCCCAGCGCGTGCATCATGTATTTGATCGGAATGGGGTTGGTTTCAATCATGCTGAGTTGCATCAGGTCGAGTAGGGCGTAAAAGGCGTCTCGCGCCTCGTCCCAGTGTCCCTCCAAGCAGTGGTTCACCAGCGCAACGGTGGAGCGGGGTAGGGCGTTAGAGATCACCGACACCAGGCCGTCGCCACCGCAGGCCATTAGGGGCAAGGTAAGCGCGTCGTCGCCCGACAGCACGGCGAAGTTGTCGGGCGTGCGCCGAATCACGTCCATGATCTGCGCCATGTTGCCACTGGCTTCCTTCACCCCCACAATGTTGCGGTGCTGGGCTAGCCGTAGCAGGGTTTCGGTTTCCAGATTCACCGCCGTGCGCCCCTGAATATTGTATACGATCACCGGCAAATCGGCCGCGTCGGCCACCGCCGTAAAGTGACGGTAGAGCCCCTCCTGGGTGGGCTTGTTGTAGTAAGGGTTGATCACCAGGTGCCCGTCGGCGCCCGCCTCGGCGGCCACGGTGGCAAACTCGATACTCTCCCGGGTGTTGTTAGAGCCCGTGCCGTGAATCACCTGGCAGCGTCCGGCGACGAGTTCTACCGAACGGCGTAAGATTTCTCGGTGCTCCTGGTGCGTGAGCGTGGGGCTTTCACCCGTGGTGCCCACGAACACCAAACCAGTGATACCCGCCGCGACCTGATGGTCGATCAAGCGCTCGAGAGCAGGCCAATCGATCTGGTTAGCTTCCGTGAAGGGGGTGATTAGCGCAGTATAGGTGCCAGCAAAGAGAGTAGCCATATGTTGTGGTTCGTGTTTTGATGAAAAAGTTGCCCCAAAGTACGCATTATAGGGTTTTATGCCTAAACCTCCGATCGATTGCCTGAGGCATCTTAAAATTAGTGATGAATTAATAGCATTTGTCCACGACTGTGTTTAAAATGCCCTCGTAAAGGTAGTGTTACCCCCTGATTGATTGCGCATGGAAAAGAAAAGAATTGTAAAAGACTACGTTGCTTTGCCGGAGGAAATTATTAACCGCATCAAAGTCGAGTATCCGTATGGCTTCGAAGACAACCTGGTTAGTTTCACCAACAAAGAGGGAAACAAAGTTTCAGCCCTGCCCTTCGATACTGAGGAGGTTTACTACCTCATTCGGATGACCATCCGTGAGGCCCGGCAGATCATTGAGGATGATGATGATTACGATGATGAGGGCAACCTGCGCGATGACTTTTCATCCGATGATTACGAAGGTGATGAGGAGGACGAGGTAGGAACATCGGTACCGTTTGACATGGAAGGCGATGACGATGATGATTAAAGACTTTAGATGCGCGAGTCACCGTCCTTGCAATACTGCTTTTTAGTAAATGATTACGCAGTGGGACGTATGTATGTTAATAAGGATTGGTTGATCTAAGGCTATCAAAACAAAAACGAATGGGGTGTATGCGTTGATTGTTGAAATAAAATTTCATATTTTTGTATAAATACGAAAGAAAATTTTAATAGTTATTTCATTGCATTACTTAACCAAACCTATGAAAAAATGCTTCCTCACCCCAGCACTCAGCGGTGCTCTGCTTCTTCTTACCACAATCACGGTAACCGCCCAGTCGGATACAGTCACTGATACCGAGCAGCGAGCCCAGGAACTAGCCCAGCGGTTCATTATTACCGACGGCCATATCGACCTGCCCTTTCGGATGAAGATTGCCAACTTCCGCCTGCAGAAAGAGTGGATCGATGTGACCGAAAATACGGATGGCGACTTCGATTACGTGAAGGCCAAGGAAGGCGGGTTAGATGCTCCTTTCATGTCTATTTACGTGCCCGCCAGCTACCAAGAAACCGGCGGTGCTAAGGTGTTCGCCGACTCACTCATCGATATTGTGCGTACCATCACCACCAAGTATCCCGACAAGTTTGCGCTGGCCAATAACCCCCAGGAAGTGGAAGCCAACTTCGCCAAGGGGCTGATCTCGCTGCCGATGGGCATGGAAAACGGTGCGCCCATTGAAGATTCGCTCTCTAATGTGCAGTACTTCTACGACCGCGGCGTACGCTACATCACGCTGACGCATAGCAAAGTGAACCAGATCTGCGACTCATCTTACGACACTACCCGGGTGTGGAACGGCCTGAGCCCCTTCGGAGAAGAAGTGGTGCGTGAGATGAATCGCGTTGGTATCATGGTTGATGTCTCTCATATTTCCGATAGCGCTTTCTACGACGTGATGAAAATCACGGAGTCTCCGGTGATTGCGTCGCACTCCTCGTGCCGCGCTTTTGTTCCTGGCTTCGAGCGCAACATGAACGACGATATGCTCAAGCAACTGGCCGACAACGGCGGGGTGATTCAGATTAACTTCGGTTCCACCTTCGTTGATGAAGAGGCCCGTGAGAAGTCCGATGTGGTGCGCGACCACCTGGGCAAATGGATGGCCGATAACGAGTTAACGTTTCAGGACTCAGCGGCTCAGGCCTACGCCAAAAACTACATGAGAGAAAATCCTACTTTCTCAACTGTACAGAAGGTTGCCGATCATGTGGACCACGTGGTGCAATTGGTAGGCGTAGAGCACGTGGGCTTTGGCTCGGACTTTGACGGAGTGGGAGACACGCTGCCGACCGGTTTGAAAGATGCTTCGGAATATCCCAATCTAATCGCCGAACTGCTCAAACGCGGCTACTCGGACGAGGATATTGAGAAAATCTGCTACCAAAACACGTTTCGCGTCTGGAACGCCGTACAACAGAAGGCCGAATCGCTGGCCCGGGGCGAATAGCTGAACAATTAACCTTATCAGGCAGTTTCGAACGGATTATGTAGTTTTATCCTTTTGCTTCATAATTCTTCATTTCTTGTTCTTTACTCGAAATTCTTTAGCACTCGTATTGCTTTTGGTCGGAAGCCGACTGTTTGCGCAGCGTCAGACCCAGGACGCAGATCCAAGCGTCAATGCTGTAAAGTTATATCCGTATTCCCATCAGGTTCGCGCTAACGTGGGTGTCAGCGGCATTGGACTCGTTTCGGGCCTGGTGCGACGCGTAAGCGGAGTAGCCGACATCGATGTCACGGTGCAACCAGCGCTACAATTTAACTATCTTTATCGCTGGCGCAATCGTATCAGCTTCGGTGCCGGATTATCGCGTCAGGTGTTCTCAGCCCGTTACCAGGGCTATGAGTATGAGGATGAAGGCGGTGCGAAGGTACTGGATAACTTTACCACCTACCTTAGAAGGCTGAACGTCAGCACGTTCGCGCTCTGGCATTACAACCCCGGAGCAACCCGGGTGAAGTGGTACTCGGGAGTGCGACTGGGAATTACCCGTTGGACTTTCGATACCAACGCGAAAGATATTAACTACACGGTCGGACGGTTTTTGTCGTTCGCCCTGGGAACCCAGTTCGCTCCCCAATTAATTTTGGTCGGTAGCGATGTTTCTCTACTTCCTCAGCTCATCGCTAATTTTGAGGTGGGTATCGGTGCTCCCCACCTGTTTTCGGCAGGAATAGGTTACTGCTGGTGACCAAACGAACTACCATGCTGCCTCAGTAAGTGGTAAAATTCATATAAAGGATGGTGTCACTTTGATATTTCCCTGAAAATGTATAGTATTGGTAACCTAGGTGCTATCTGGTATATCTACCGATAACCGCTCCTACTTTTTAATCTACCTTTAGCAGCAACCCCCCTTTTCATCTAGTGTGATGGAATGTTTCTACTATGCTATCTCTTGACGCCTCGTTACCATATACTGTTGTGATCGAACCTATCCATTTTCATAAAGCCCTGTGGTCTAGTACCCAGGACGCTGTCTTATGTCTAGACGAAGACGGAACCATTCAGTGTGTCAACCCCCAAGCGCGCGATACCTTCTCGTGGCCGACATCAGGTGCGTTTGGCTCAGTAGACGATCTGCATATTGCCCACGAAGACGGGCGGCCCTTTGGTTGGCAAGCACATTTTACCGAGCAGCCGCACCATTCCCCTGATACTATGGTTACCTGCCGCTCAGCTACCGATGCCCTGCTTAGGTTCGAGGCGGCCACTACCCTAGTGAAGGTTGCCGAGAAGTCTTACTTGTTCTGTCGCCTCACCAAGGTTGCGCAGCAGATCGAGCAGGTGCAGGCTTATTTGGCACTAAAGGAGAAACTGTATAACTTTTTTTACCTTAGTCCCAGCGCAGTCTGCGTGACCGATGTGTCAGACGGTCGAATTCATGAAGTGAATAAGAGCCTGGTTGAACTCTCGGGGTATACCGAACAGGAGCTGATAGGAAACTCTACGTTAGAACTAGGTTTCTGGACTAAGATAGAAGACAGGAACCGGTTGGTGCAACAATTACGCGAACGTGGTGAGGGGCAGGTGGAAGCAGTGCTCCGCAATAAGGTTGGTCGATTGATCGAAGGTGAGATAAATGCGCGTATGATTTACTCCGAAGGTGCCCAACAGTTTATAACCGTGTTCAGAGACATAAGCCAGATGAAGGCGGCCGAACGTGCGCAACTGCTCATTAACCGGGCAACCAACGATGTGGTATGGGATTGGGACTTGCAGAGCGGACGCATTTGGTATAACAACAAGGTGACCATGTTTGGCTACCAGCCCGACGAATTCGAAGATAATATTGACTGGTGGAAGGAGCGCGTTCATCCGGATGATCGGCAGCGGGTGGTCGAACGGATCAGTTACTTTGTTAGCCATCGCCTTGAAAAGTGGTTTGATAAGTATCGGTTCAGGCGAAGGGACGGTTCTTTTGCCTATATCTATGACAGGGGGCATTTGGTACTCAACGATATGCGAACCCCGGTTCGGATGGTGGGCGGGATGGTCGATATCACGGAGCGGGTGTTGGCCGAAGAAAGTATCCTCATCAAAAACCGTCAGATCGCCGAATATTCATTCTTCAACTCGCACAAACTGCGCGGTCCGCTGGCGCGGATGATGGGGCTCATCAAGCTCATCGATTTTCAGGAAGCACACCAAGAAGAAAATAAAACCTTACTCAACCACCTCAACGCTATCGCTGAGGAGCTTGACGAACTGGTAAAAGATGTCGCAAAGGTGTTGTACTAACGTTATGACCACTTTAAGGGCTACTGACTCCGAATGGCTTCCACTGGGTTAAGGCGAGAGGCAACAACCGCGGGCACCAGACCCGATACAATACCAATCACGCTCGAGATCAGGGTGCCCAACACGATATTCTTGGGAGTTAAGATGAGCGTAAGGCTGCCTAGCGGTACAAAAGTGGCTAGATAAACCAACACCATGCCGCCTAATCCCCCTAGCAAGCTCAAGAGCATGGCCTCAAACAAAAATTGCAGCAGGATGAAATAGTTTTTCGCTCCCAGCGACTTCTGAATGCCAATGATGTGGGTGCGCTCCTTCACCGATACAAACATAATGTTGGCGATGCCGAAGCCTCCCACCAGTATCGAGAAACTACCAATCACGGCGCCCGCCAGCCCAATGGCGTTAAACACGCTGGTGACCATATCGGCGAATAGCTCTGAGCGGTTCACGGCAAAGTTTTCCTCCTCGCGGGGGCGCAGGGCACGCCGACGGCGCATGAGTCCGATAATCTCATTCTCAAGACTTTCCAGCCCCTCGTCATCGTCCCGTCCGCGCAGCGCGATGGTGGCCCCAACGCCCCAGGTGCTGTTGCTAGCGTAGAGCTTCAAGAAACTCTGATACGGAATATAACAGGCCAGATCGGCGGTAGGAGCGTTGATGATGCTTTCTCCCTGCTGCGCCAGGACACCGATAACGACAAACTTAAGCCCCTTGAGTTGAATAATTTTGCCCAGGGGGTCCTGCTGGTTGAATAGACTCTGGGCGATCTCAGAACCAATCACCGCCACGTTACGAGCCAGCGCCGTTTCCTGAGCAGAAAAAAAACGCCCCTGCTCTATCTCAACGTCAAATACTTCATTATACGCTTGCGACATGCCCGTTAGACTCACCGGATCAATGCTGCTGTTGCCGTACTGCAATTGCAGGCCTCTTTTCTCGGCAAAAATGGTGATTCCTTGGGCTTCGGTGACGCGCTGCCCCAGGAAGTTATACTCATCCAGGGTGGGGTGGGGGCGCTTGTAGTACTTCCACCAGGGGTAGTTATCGGCAAAAATCCAGGGCCACTTTTCTACCCGAATAACTTTATCGCCCAAAAACGAAAAGCTGTCGCGAATGTTCCGTTCCAGCGAATCGACCAAAGTGAACACGGTGATGATGGCAAAAATCCCCACCGTTACGCCTAGCAACGAGAGCAAGGTGCGTAGCGGATTAGCGCGCAGGGCCTCCCCGGCCGAAAACGCACTCTCAAACATTAACCTCAGGATAAGCATTTCGTGCGCGTTGGGTGTACTTGTTTTGTTGCTACGAGCGTACCGCGGTTTCGCCGAACGGCGAACTTTACGCAGTTTCTTCCGTCAATGTAAAACAATTCCTTAAATTTGTCCTTCTAAAAATTACCACCGAGCGCTTTTTGTTGCACTGCCTACTCAACCTCCTATGAAACTTTCTGAATTTAAGTACGAACTGCCAGAAGGTCGTATCGCCCAGTATCCCTCCGAAAACCGTGATGAATCGCGCCTGATGGTTATTCACCGGGACACCGGTGATATTGAACACAAGGAGTTTAAGGATATTGTTGGTTACTTCGTCGAGGGCGATGTGCTGGTGGTAAACAACACCAAGGTGTTTCCGGCCCGGCTGTACGGCAACAAAGAGAAGACGGGAGCCAAGATAGAGGTCTTCCTGCTGCGCGAGCTTAACAAAGAAATGAATCTGTGGGATGTGCTGGTAGACCCCGCCCGCAAGATTCGGGTGGGCAATAAGCTCTTCTTTGGCGAAGGCGAATTAGTAGCGGAGGTAATTGACAACACCACTTCGCGCGGACGTACGATCCGATTTTTGTACGATGGCACCGACGAGGAGTTTTATAAGTTAATTGACACGCTGGGCGAAACCCCCCTTCCCCGGGAGCACATCACCCGCAAGGTGGAGCCCTCGGACCGCGAGCGCTTTCAGACTATCTTCGCTGAGCACGTGGGCGCGGTGGCAGCCCCTACCGCTGGGATGCACTTCACCAAGCAGGTAATGAAGCGCCTGGAAATTAACGGGGTGCACATCGATCCTATCACCCTGCACGTGGGCCTGGGTACCTTTCGCTCGGTTGATGTGGAAGACCTGACAAAGCATAAGATGGATTCGGAAAACTACATTATTGGTGATGAAACCGCCGACCATGTAAACGAGGCACTAGACAACAAGCAACGGGTGTGCGCGGTTGGTACCACTTCTATGCGCACACTGGAGTCTTCGGTGTCGGCGGGTGGACGGCTCAAGGCCAACGAAGGCTGGACGGATCGGTTTATTTTCCCCCCCTACGAGTTCAAAATCTGTAACGCCCTGGTCACCAATTTTCATTTGCCACAATCTACACTCATGATGATGGCCTGCGCCTTCGGAGGGTATGAACTGATGATGGACGCCTACCAGGTGGCTATTAAGGAGAAGTATCGCTTTTTTTCCTACGGCGACGCCATGCTGATCATTTAAACCGGCTGGCTATGGCACGTTCGCGATACGCACTGATCGTGGCGGGGGGGCAGGGCCGCCGGATGCAGGCTTCGTTACCCAAGCAGTTTATCCCCGTGGCGGGTCTGCCCATTCTGATGCACACGCTGGCGGTGTTCCAACAGTGCTCACCGGCTATTCATCTCATCACCGTACTCCCTGAATCTGAAATTGACCGCTGGCAAACCCTGTGTGCCGACTATCAATTTACGGTGCCCCACGCAGTGGTGGCCGGGGGAGCTACGCGCTCCGCTTCGGTGCACAACGGCCTGCAACTCGTAAAGGAAGAATGTAGCTTGGTGGCAGTGCACGATGGGGTGCGTCCGCTGGTGACCCCGGAGCTGATCAACCAATCGTTTGAGGTAGCTGAGCACCACGGAAGCGCGGTGACTACTGTGCCCCTCAAAGATTCTATCCGGGAAGTGAAAAGTGAAGGTAGTGTGGCGGTTTTGCGTGATAACTACTGTATTGTGCAAACCCCGCAGACGTTCCGCACTGAATGGTTGCAGGCGGCCTACGCGGGGGCGGCTGGGCAAGCGTTTTCAGATGATGCTAGCTTGGTGGAGCACAGTGGCCGAAGCATTCACCTGATCAAAGGCCACTACCGCAACCTAAAAATAACCACTCCTGAAGACCTTATTGTGGCCCTGGAGCTGCTCAAAAAATAAAATCCTAGTATTCATCCTCGTTAAAGAAGAAATCCTCTTTGGTGGGATAATCAGGCCAGATCTCCTCGATATTCTCATAGGGTTGCCCGTCGTCTTCTAATTCCTGCAGGTTTTCTACCACTTCCAGGGGCGCACCCGAGCGAATTGAAAAGTCGATCAGTTCGTCCTTGGTCGCGGGCCAGGGGGCATCCTCGAGATACGAGGCTAATTCTAATGTCCAATACATACTGTAATAATTAATTGCTACTGATTGGCTGCGACCGCACCCAATCCAAATAAAAGTGTTGCGTAACCGCAACGGCATAAAAACAACTTCCTTACCAAAAGTTCGCTTTTGCGTGCATTAGTTTACAAATGCGTACGCCAAAGGCGGATACGGCTTTCTGCTGAAGGCAGAATTTAGTATTCGGCTAGTTCGTTTTTAAGCGTCTGGATAAGCTCTCGCTTGGTATTTACTTTCCTAATTTGCTGCCGCAGTTTGCCTTCTGCCTGTCGTGCCTCCAGCGGATTTGCCTGGTTGCCAACGTTTTCACGGCGAGCGATCAATTCATTTTCGTCGCGCACCAGCGAGCTCTCGAGCAGTTCAATCTTTAGGGCTACTTGCTCGCGGCGCGAATTGTTATCATAATCTGAATCGGCGGCGCGCGCCGCGCGGTTCAGAAAGCTTTGTTCCGAAGCCTTATCGCAGGCACTGTTAAACAGCGTGGTGAGCTCCAGCGACTTCTCGCGCGAAATGCGTCCCGAGTTTTTCCACGCCTCGCGCAGGCGGCGCACTTCCTGAATGCTGTCGCCCTCAGTGTCTTCGGCCAACTGCTGCGCCTGACGGATCAAATCCTTTTTGGTGCTGATCGCCTCGTTGGGGTTCACCCAGCCGTCGCGCGCGGGTGCCGTGTTTTGCCGGGGGGCAAACTGCCGTGGGCCTCGACCATCCGTTGGACGGCGCTGTTGCGTGTCGTCAGGACTACCAAAGATGCGGTTGGCCAGCGAGCGAAAGTCGGTTTGCAATCGCTTGTATTTGAACACCGGAATCTTGCCTACCTCTCTCCAGTCCACCTGCAACTCTTTCACGCGCTTCTGGGCGGCGCGTTTATCGTCCTGTCGCACTAACTTGTGCATCTCGAAGTTGATTTCCTTGTAACGACGGATGCGGGCGGTGGTTAGGTCTTTCTTTGACTGAAAGAAATCTTTGCGACGTTGGTAGAAAGTGTCTAGGATCTGATTGAACCGATCTTCTACCGCTTCCTGATGCTCATCATCTACCGCACCGGTTTTGATCCACTTTTCTTTAATTTCTTGCAGACTGTCGGCCCCTTCTTTCCAGTCTGAGCTGTTTTCATGCACTTCTGCCTCCTCAATAAGGGCGCGTTTGATCTCCAGGTTCTTAATCCGGTTTTTAGCGATGATCTCCCGCAGCATTTCTTCAATAGCATCCAGTCGCACGAACAGGGCTGGATAGTCTCCCAAGGCATCGAAGCGAGCCAGGTTGTCACGCAGGTGAATCAGTTTCATCAGGTACGAGCCCTTATTTTCCGATTCTTCTACGGACTGTTCAAGGGTAGCCACCTTGTTTTCGGCCATTTTGAACCGATTCTGAAAGTACTGAATGGTAGATGCTTCGCTTTCCCTGACTTCGCCGATTTCGCGTTCGGGATGGTCAAGAAAGGGAGCACGGTAGATTTTATCATCCCGGATAAAACCGTAGGGAGTAGCTGGCGTGTCCACTGAGTTATTGGTTTTGGTTAAGGTTATTTATAGTAGTACTAACAACAACCCGCAAATTTGTTACAAAATGCTATGAATATTATTGGTACGCAGGGCTTATTAGCCTCTTCCGCAGTAGCGCCATAATAAAGCTATTTTGCTAAATGTCAAGCCCTGACTCGGGGTTTTTGCTTGGTGGGCAAAAATATAGGTTAATTGTAATTTTCCGCATAAATTCGTGGGATATTACGCACCTTGCTAAAATTGCGGACGCGCTCCGCCATTCTCTACGTAACAACCTGATATGTCTGACGAAAAAATAATTTTTTCTATGTCGGGGGTGACCAAAACTTTCCCCCCTAAGAAGCAAGTACTCAAAAATATTTACCTGTCGTTCTTCTACGGAGCCAAAATCGGCGTGCTGGGCCTCAACGGCTCGGGCAAGTCGTCGCTGCTGCGCATCATCGCCGGGCAAGACACCGACTACCAGGGCGAGGTGGTGTTCTCACCGGGCTACTCGGTGGGCATGCTGGAGCAGGAGCCGGTGCTCGACCCCAACAAAACCGTGAAGCAGGTGGTGGAAGAAGGAGTGGCCGAAACGGTGCGCCTGCTGCAAGAATTCGAGGAAATCAACCTAAAGTTCGCCGACCCGGCGGTGCTCGACGACCCCGACGCCATGCAGAAGGTCATCGACGAACAGGCCAAGGTGCAGGACAAGCTCGACCACGCCAACGCCTGGGAGCTCGATACCCGCCTGGAAAAAGCGATGGAAGCCCTGCGTACCCCTCCGGCCGACGCGAAGGTGGCGAACCTGTCGGGAGGTGAAAAGCGCCGCGTGGCCCTGTGCCGCCTGCTGCTGGAAGCCCCTGACGTGCTGCTGCTCGACGAACCCACCAACCACCTCGACGCTGAATCAGTGCAGTGGCTCGAGCAGTATCTGCAGCAGTACGCAGGCACGGTGATCGCCGTGACCCACGACCGCTACTTCCTGGACAACGTGGCCGGGTGGATTCTGGAACTCGACCGCGGCGAGGGCATTCCTTGGAAAGGAAACTACAGTTCGTGGTTGGAGCAAAAGCAAAACCGACTAGCCAAAGAGGAAAAGACCGAATTGAAGCGGCAGAAAACGTTACAACGGGAGCTGGAGTGGATCAGGATGACGCCCAAGGGACGCAACGCCAAGGCCAAGGCCCGTCTTAATTCCTACGACAAACTGCTGGGCCAGGAAGCCAAAGAACGCGAAGCGAAACTGGAACTTTACATTCCGCCCGGACCGCGCTTGGGGGCCAAAGTGATCGAGCTGGTGGGCGTATCGAAGGCCTACGGCGACAAGCTACTGTTCGAGAACCTTACCTTTTCGCTGCCCCAGGGCGGCATCGTGGGGGTGATCGGGCCCAACGGGGCGGGCAAAACCAGCCTGTTTAAACTTATTACCCACCAGGAAGTGCCCGACAGCGGAAGCATTGACGTCGGTGAAACAGTGGAGCTGGCCTACGTGGACCAGGAGCATGATCGCCTGACCCCCGGCAAATCGGTGTGGGAGATTATCTCGGGGGGCAATGAGTGGGTCGACCTGGGCGGAAAGCAGATGAACTCCCGCGCCTACGTGAGCCGGTTCAACTTCAGCGGTACGGATCAGGAGAAAAAAGTGGGGCAGCTGTCGGGCGGCGAGCGCAACCGGGTGCACCTGGCCATCACCCTCAAGGAAGGCGCTAACCTTTTGCTGCTTGATGAGCCCACCAACGACCTGGACGTGAACACCCTGCGGGCGCTGGAAGAAGGACTGGAAAACTTTGCCGGTTGCGCCGTGATCATCTCGCACGACCGCTGGTTTCTGGACCGTATTGCTACCCATATTCTGGCCTTCGAGGGCGACTCACAGGTTTACTGGTTTGAGGGCAATTACAGCGACTACGAAGAAAACAAGAAAGCCAGGCTGGGCGATGCGGCTCCGACGCGCGTTCGGTACAAGAAGTTGGTGTAGATTCCTTGTCAACCTTTCGGGCCTAATTTACGTGAAGAAGGCAACCAACGATGCAACTATGGAACAGCAACAAATCACCCATAAACTCACCCTGGCCGAATACAACCAGCTGGAAGAAGAAAACCAGCAACGCTACGAATACCACGATGGCGAAGTGTTTGCGATGGCGGGGGCCGCAACGGATGTTGGTGACCCGGTCCATAATGTTATTGGGGGAAACGTTATTACTGTGCTTAACCAACTACTCCGAAACAAAAGTTGTAATGTATTTACCAGCGATCAGAAGGTGTACATTGATTTTGTCAGTAAGTATCTCTATCCCGATGCTTCGGTCACCTGCGGATCGGTGGAAAGATCTGATAAAGACCCGAAAGCCATCGTCAACCCCATCCTGCTGGTAGAAGTGCTTTCCGACAGTACGGAAGCCTACGATCCCGAATCCACGGCGGGCGGTCGAAAATTTGAGTACTTCAGTAAGCTGTCTAGTCTGCGGGAGTACGTACTGCTGAGCCAGCACGAACCAAAGGCGCAACTACATTACCGCCCCTCACCGAATGAGCCCTGGCAGATCACCTGGGTCAGTCAACTAAACCAAACCCTTGCGCTCCAGTCTTTAGAAATAGAAACTACGCTCAACGAACTGTATCTAAAGACGGATGGGTTATAATTTATTTTCTGGTTATTGGATAGCGACTTTTACGATGTCCGGTGTCTTACGATTTAAGTGAACGAATATTTAGTGAAGGAATTATTTTTTTGAAAAATTACTATTCACCCTTTGACGGCATAGCTCGCTATAAAAGCATGTTTAAAAATTCATACTCGCGATTTTGCGCAAACAAGAAATTTTGTTTCGCTTGTCTGCCTTTTCCATGTTCATTTATAACTAGCTATTGTCACATTATATAAATTATGAAAAGTGGGTTGATACTTACCTTAACTATTTTAATTTTTGGTTGTACTCCTAACAAACCAACGGAATCATCTGGTAACTTAGAAAATGTAGATAGTTTGACGAGTAGTGATAATAGACAGAAGCTTGATTTTGCTTATCAAGAGTCTGAAAGGAACGGGATTACTTGTTACATATTCCATGAAAGTAAAAAGCCAATTCTCAAACTTACAGGTCATGATATATCAGATGTTAATGAGGTACTAGCCTATCTAAATCTTCCTGAAGTTGATGATATAGTTAGAGAACAAGAGATGATTACAGGAAGCAGAACTGGAAGGGGTAAGTATCTTTGGAATAGCTATTCTTAGGTACCCTTGAGATCACAAGACACCTTTGTGGGAGAGGTAACAATATGTATGATTGCATCTGGAGTGTTTGTATAAGTCCCAAAGAACTGATCTTTAAAGATTAGTTTGACCACATTGTATTGCTGCTGTATTTAAACTAACATTTGCGCAGTACGTGCTAAGGATTAACATTAAGAAAGCTAGACAACTACCCCTGGCAGGTAGATCAGATCCATTAACCTAACATTCTGCAATGCTTGACCCCATTCCCGAAGCACTGTCCGCCATCCAACGGGGTGAAGTGATCATCGTTGTTGACGACGAACAGCGGGAAAACGAAGGCGACTTTATCTGCGCCGCCGAACATACTACTCCCGAGATCATCAACTTCATGGCCACTCAGGGCCGGGGCCTCATCTGTGCGCCGCTCACCGAGCAGCGATGCCAGGAGCTGGAGCTGGAAATGATGGTGGGCCGCAACACCTCTTCCCACACCACTCCCTTCACCGTTTCGGTTGATCTAATCGGGCACGGGTGCACCACCGGCATCTCAGCTTCCGATCGCGCCAAAACCATCCAAGCACTCGTTGATCCGCGCACTCGGCCCGAAGAACTGGGACGTCCGGGGCACATCTTTCCGCTCAAGGCGATGGAAGGAGGAGTGCTGCGCCGATCGGGACACACCGAAGCGGCCGTCGACTTTCCCCGCCTGGCCGGACTGCAACCCGCCGGGGTTCTGGTGGAGATCATGAACGAAGACGGCACGATGGCCCGCCTGCCCGACTTGCGCAAGGTGGCCGATCGCCTTAACCTCAAACTGGTGTTGATCGCCGATCTGATTGAGTACCGCCTCACCCACGAAACGCTAATCCGGCGCGAGACGGTGCTTCCCCTCGCCACGCTCTACGGCGACTTCACGCTGTACGCCTATCGGCAACTGAACACCGAAGAGGTGCACCTGGCCCTGGTGAAGGGCACGTGGGAGGCCGACGAATCCGTGGTGGTGCGGGTGCACGCGGCCAATCTGCTGGAAGATGTGTTCGGGGCCGGTCCGGATCACCCCAGCGGTATGCCGCCCAACAGCACGCTACAGCAGTCGTTGCAGGTGCTGGAGCACGAAGCGCGGGGCATTGTGTTGTACATGAACCAAAACAGCATGGGCAGCAATCTGCTGGATCGCCTGGCGCAGTACCAGCGGCCGGTGCCCGATGCCGCCCCACCGGTTTGGCCACCGATGGACAACCGCGATTATGGCGTAGGAGCCCAAATCCTGCGTGACCTGGGTGCTTGTAAGTTGGTGCTGCTCTCCAACCACCCGGTTAAGCGGATCGGGTTGCAGGGCTACGGGCTGGAGATTGTGGACTATCGTCCACTGAGTAACCCGTAGGCACACTTTTTTGTGGTTTTTGATGTTATAGGCATATACTTCACAACAACCAGTTCGCTATGAAACAGCAATTCTGCCTACTGATACTGATCGCATTCGGATCGCTTACTGCTTCGGCCCAGTATTTTCCTTCGCAAATTTGGCATGAGGGAGAGTTAACGCTGCTGAGCGGCGATAAGCTCCAGGGCAAGCTAAAGTACAATCTGGAAGCTGACGTGGTGCAGTTGAACACCATCAACACCGTGCAGACCTACAGTGCCCGCAAGATCTTGTTCTTCGAGTTCTACGACCAGGAGTACGGTCGCTACCGACAGTTCTACGCCCTGCCCTACGAAGGAACCAGTAACTACCGGGTGCCCCGCCTCTTTGAGGTGCTGCACGAAAATACGCTGACGCTGCTATGCCGCGAAGAAATTGTGCAGGATAACTTGCCGCAGTTCGGTTATTATAATTACTACGGCAACCGGATGGGTACCCGGCAACGCCTTGACTTCAACTACTATTTTCTGAACCGGGACGGCGAAATCGTTCGCTATTCTCAGAAGAAAGACGATCTTTACAACATCATGGATAACCACCAACGTGAGGTTCGTAAGTATATTAAACAAAACCGACTCAAACACGACCGGCAGGGTGATCTGGTGCGAATTACCGCTTATTACAATACCCTACTGAATTCATGAGTCGCCCGCTTATTCTGATTTCTAACGACGATGGCATTACCTCCAAAGGCATCCGGGTTTTGGTGGACGCCATGGCCGAGCTGGGCGAGGTGGTGGTGGTGGCACCCGATGGTCCGCAGTCGGGCATGGGGCACGCGATCACCATTGGCCATCCTCTACGACTCACTGAGACCGAACTCTTCGACAACGCCCGTTCCTACAAGTGCTCCGGCACTCCGGCCGACTGCGTGAAACTGGCTAAGTTTCACTTGCTCAAGGATCACCGTCCTGATCTGGTGGTGAGCGGCATTAACCACGGCAGCAACAGTTCTATCAACGTGTTGTACTCGGGAACCATGTCGGCCGCGGTAGAAGCAGCCATTGAGGGCTTTCCTGCCATTGGCTTCTCCCTGTGCGATTATTCTCCCAACGCTGACTTTTCACATACCGTGGCCCCGGTGCAGCAGATTGCCCGACAGGTGCTGGAGAAGGGGGTTCCTCGGGGTGTAGCACTTAACGTGAACTTCCCACCCCGGCAAAATGAGCCGATGCGGGGCATTCGGGTGTGTCGGCAGGCGCACGCCAAGTGGCAGGAAGAGTTCGACGAGCGCACCGATCCCTACGGACGCAAGTACTACTGGCTGGTGGGCAACTTCGTGAACTTCGACGTGGGCGAAGACAACGACGAGTGGGCCATTGCCAACAACTATACCTCGGTGGTGCCCTGTTTATACGACCTCACCGACCAACGCGCGGTGGAGTATCTAAACGGCTGGTCTTTGGATTAATATTTCAATTCACGGCTTGTGTCCTTACCAGCCACATTTTATAAGCTGCACCTTCTACGCTAACTCGCCTACTCTTTGGAAACCACCGGTTCCACATCGCATTTACCGGCAAAAGTTACCCACATTCTTAATTTTTTGTACATTCGGGCGTCGCTGAAAGATGCACCAAGAAAGCACAACTTAAAACAAACCGGCAGGGCATTGCCGCCGGTTAAAATTGCAGCATGGAGTTACGACAAATCATTGAAAGTGCTTGGGACGACCGCTCCCTGCTCGCCGACAAGGACGTGAAGATCGCCGTGAAGTCGATTATCGATGAGCTTGACCGGGGAGAAAAGCGGGTGGCTGAGCCCATCGACGGCGACTGGGTGGTGCACGACTGGATCAAGAAAGCGGTAATTCTGTACTTTCCGATCCAGAAGATGAAGACCACTGAGGTTGGTCCCTACGAATATCACGATAAGATGAAGCTTAAAACCGGCTACGCTAAACTGGGCGTTCGGGTAGTTCCACCGGCGGTGGCTCGCTATGGAGCCTACCTGAGTCCAGGGGTAATTATGATGCCTTCGTACGTCAACATCGGGGCCTACGTAGGAAGCAATACCATGGTGGACACCTGGGCTACGGTAGGGAGCTGCGCTCAGATTGGTGAAAATGTGCACCTGAGTGGCGGAGTCGGAGTGGGCGGCGTGCTGGAACCGGTGCAGGCTAAGCCCGTAATAGTGGAAGACAATGCCTTTATTGGTTCCCGCTGTATTTTGGTGGAAGGCGTGCACGTGGAGAGAGAGGCCGTGCTCGGAGCCAACGTATCGCTGACGGCCAGCTCCAAAATTATTGATGTGACAGGCAGCGAGCCCGTAATTTATGTCGGTCGGGTGCCCGCGCGCTCGGTAGTGATTCCCGGGTCGTATACCAAAACTTTTCCAGCGGGTGACTACCAGGTGCCCTGCGCCCTGATCATCGGGCAGCGTAAGGCCAGTACTGATTTGAAAACCTCTCTGAACCAAGCGCTACGCAACCACGAAGTCACCGTCTGAGAGATTCATTAGGCGATTGGGCGAAACATCGGTACCTTTGCCCTGTTTTCAGATTATAACCCGTTCAATAAAACAACTACTTGTTTATGCAATTAGCAAAATTCGGCGCGTTGACCGCTATTGTTACCATTTTCCTAGGCGCTTGTGACAG
The DNA here is from genome assembly GCA_963761785.1 of uncultured Cytophagales bacterium. Lineage (GTDB taxonomy): Bacteria > Bacteroidota > Bacteroidia > Cytophagales > Cyclobacteriaceae > Tunicatimonas. The sequence continues at coordinate 907,240 of CAVXII010000003.1, read as the reverse complement.
CAAAAATTCGCAGCAGGGCGACCAACTGTTCGCTGATGGTGATTATGAGCAGGCGGTTAGTCAGTACACTGATTATATTGAGTATAATCCGGAGGATATCAAGTCGATATACAACCGCGGGCGTGCCTACGAGGAGCTGGGGCAGTACGATAAATCGCTGGCCGATTATGAGAAGACGCTAGAAATTGATCCGAAAAATTTTAATGCCCTCATGAGTATTGGCAAGTTTCACTTTCGCAACGGCGACAACGGCGATGCCGCCTTTTACTTCAACAAGGCGGTGAAGGTGAAAGAACGGTCGGCCGATGCGCACTACCTAAGCGGGCGGGCCAATCACAAGCTGGGTGAAACCACCAAAGCGATGGAAGGCTACAATCAGGCGATCAGCCTAAACAGTGAATACGGCGAGGCCTATCTGTACCGCGGAGCGCTCAAGGTATTTATGAAGAAAAAATCCGGCGGCTGCGCTGACATCAAGAAGGCTGCTAACCTGGACGCACCCGAAGCTGAGGAAGCCTTGCGTAAGTACTGTAACTAATCGGCCTCTGGTTTACCGAAACCGCCCCGCCACCACTAACGACTTCGGTCCTTCGGCATAGTCATAAAAGCCCTCGCCCGACTTCACTCCCAACCGTCCGGCTTCCACCATATTGACCAGCAGGGGGCAGGGTGCGTATTTGTCCGATCCCAAGCCATCGTGCAGCACCCGCATGATCGACAGGCACACGTCTAGTCCGATGAAGTCGGCCAACCGCAGCGGACCCATCGGGTGGGCCATGCCCAGTTGCATAATCTGGTCGATGGCGATCACTCCGGCCACGCCCTCGTGCAGGGCAATGATGGCCTCGTTGATCATGGGCATCAGGATGCGGTTAGCCACGAAGCCCGGGTAGTCGTTCACCACCAGCGGGGTTTTGCCCAGCTGCTCCACGGTGCGCACGATGAATTCGCTCACGGCCGGGTCGGTGCGGTAGCCGTTGATGATTTCCACCAGGGGCATCACCGGTACCGGGTTCATGAAGTGCATGCCAATTACCCGGTCGGGCCGGGCCGTAGCGGCAGCAATTTTGGTGATAGAAATAGACGAGGTATTCGTGGCCAGCACGGCGTCGGGAGCGCAGTGGGCGCTCATCGCCTCGAAGATTTGCTGCTTCACCGCCAGGTTTTCGGTGGCTGCTTCCACCACCAGGGCCGCGCCGTCTACGGCTTCTTCCAGGCTAATGAGGGTCTGGATGCGGTTGAGGGTAGCGGTTTTCTCCGCCTCGTTCGATCAGTTCTTTCTTGATTTGCCGGTCCAAGTTGCGGGTAATGGTGGTACGCGCCGCTTCCAGCGCTTCGGGGCGCACGTTGACCAGCCGGACGTTGAACGAGCGGGCGGCGAAGGCGTGGGCGATGCCGTTGCCCATGGTGCCCGCGCCAATAACGGTGATGGTATTCATAGGGTGGGGGAAAAGGGGGTTGTTGGTAAGCCGGAGGCTTACTGGGATAGCGCGCACGAGCGTTTTACGCTCGCACGATGTGGCAAAAAGGGTTGGATTCGGTACACCGAGCGAATTTACGAGAATTTATGCTGGTTCCAGTGGCTGAAATAAATAACTTCCCGCGTGCAAACGCAAAATTGGGGTAGATACTACAGTATACTAACCACCGTTGACACTACTGGTGACCCTGACAAGAACAAAAATATTGCTGGTATGAAATATACGCTCTTTCTGGCTTTTCTTTTCACGCTGGCTGCCCCTGGCTACGGTCAGAATGATAAGGGCGATGCCAAGAGCAGCCCCAAGCTAGGCATCCAGACGGGCTACGACCCCGGGGTGAAGCAACGCCCCAGTTATCCTTTTCGGGCGTTCCTGAATAAGTTTTCCGTAAACCTAAGCACCGGTTACGGGCGCACCTTCTACCGACATGACCTCACCGGCTACAACTACGTGCGCAACGCGCAGGGCTCGTACATCACCCCAGGCTTAACCGGGGGCAACCTAATAGGGTACAGCAACTGGTTCAACGCCGCCACTCCGGCCTCCGTGGCGCTGGGGGGCGACGAAGAATCCTACAAACTGGTGCCCGCCAGCGACGGCGAGATCGCCATGGCCAGCGGCGGCTACAGCATTCCGATCGACCTGGCGATTTACTTCAACCTGTTTCGGCTGCGGCTGGGCGGCGGGGCCACGGTCGACTTCCACCGGGCCAACGTGCCCGAACCTGATAACTTCCTGACCACCTTCCCCGAACCCGACCCGGTGGGGGCACGGATGTTCCGCTACTACGGGCTGCTGGGCTACAGCGTCTGGGAGTACTACGACAACGCCATTGGTGTGGACGTGCGGGTGGGCAAGATCAACATGGGCAGCAACTTCACCGAGGCCGACCCCACGCCCTTCGTGAACGTGGGTGTCACCCTGGAGAAGGTGTTCTCAGAGTACTTTCGGGTGTATTTGCGGCCCGCCTACGAGTACAAGCGCTATTCTTTAAATCTGCCCGATGCCACCACCATTAACCACCGCAACTCGGCCTTCTTTCTCACCCTGGGGGTGAGCATCAACTACCCCGATCTGCCGCGTTCGCCCATCAAGAACGACAAAACCCAGATGCGGCACTACGTGTCGGACAGCCAGGGCAACAAAAAGGAGTTCCGCGGACAGCCCTTCTGGCGCAAGCAAGACCCCAAGATCGGCGAGCTGTACCCGCATCTTCAGAAAACGAAGCGCAAGCGCGCGGCCCAGCGGCGCAACTTCTTCAAGAAGAAACCTTGAATCCGGCACCTTGCGTATATTATCTAAACCATTACTGCACGACTATGGACGAGCTAATCACGCTAAGAGAGCACATTGAGGCAGAAGATTACCAGGAAGCCCTGTTGCTTATTGACGAACTGGAGGCTATGAGTAAGGAAGATAAGGAACGGCAATTAAATAAGTTATCAGTTTAGGCGGCGATTCTGTAAGATAGTTTAGGTATTTGTTGATGAAACTGAATGCGCTGGAAGTCTACTTGCTCTTTAGTAGTTTTGATGCCAGTGGGATAGTGTTTGTCATTAATTCTGACAATGATTTTCAGTCCCGTACTGGTAGTAGTTTTTTGCATCACTTCTTGCACCAAAGCGTAGTTGGTGAATACTGCCCCCTGCATGGCCCGGTGTATATGCGGGAAGACTTGATGCTCAATTGGGTTCCATTTAGAGCAATAAGGTGGATAATGACAGAGGATAAAGTCTAGGCCGATTTCACGGGCTAGTAGCAGCATATGCTTCTTGAAAGCGTGATGGCGATAACTATTGCCCCCGCCTGCATCACAAAGGATAAGAATGGTGCGAGCCTTTGGATAATGGTGGATGCCGTAGTTGTCCCACCACCATAAAAGGTTATCGGCGATAAACTCAGCGGTCTCATGGCTCTTGCCAATAGAGAGGTAGGCTTGATGGCGTTGCATATCATAGATGCCGTGAGGCACCACTTTGCCTTCAGAGAGGTGCTCGTAATCATGATCGTAGACTTCAATAGGGGCCTGAGTGTAGCATTGGCCTGCCCGATGCAGGTTGCCTAGCCGTTCTTTCTTTTTGCAGTCTATGCTCAGTATTGGGGTTTCCATACGCATCATAGCCACCAAAGTGAAGATAATCTTAAACTGTTGATCGCGCTGTGCATAATAGCCCGTGGGCAGATTCTTATCCATCTTGCGGTAGCGATAGCCCAAAGTGCGCAACGTTCGTTTTACCATACTATGACTTACTTTTTGAGCGTGTTCTTCAAAAAAGTACCGGGCAATCTCCGGGGGCTTCCAATGTATCCAGTAAACCGAAGCATCTGTAGGGCTACCTGCTCTGTGACGCTCTATGAAGCCCAGCAACAACTGTTCAAGGTCAGGATGCTGAACAAAATTTTTTTCTCCCACCCCCAACACGTCTTTGTCTACCGGGGGGAACCTGCTCATAAAAGACAGGGTCTTTAAGTTCCCGCTCACCCTTGCGCAAGGTCTTTTGACTGATAGCTAACAAATCACCTATGTAACGCTTGCCGCCGTGGCCTAACTTTTGAGCTTCCAGCGCCGCGTAGTGGCGCTGCTCTTTTTCAGGAAGGTGACTATAGTAGTGCAGCATCAGTTGCTCTGTTTCTTGATTGTACTTCGTCATTGAACTATCTTTGGTTATTGCTAGCAAAGATAAACAAATTGGTGTTACTTTATTTTATCGCCTTTCCTTAGCTACAAAAGGTCAGAGGTTACTTTACGATTATGCTGGTGCATCTGATCAAGCAGTCGGTTGAGCAGCGCACCACCCGCTCGTGGGATTTCTCTATTCGCAACGCTGCCCGAGAGATCAGGTACGTTAATGAGCGCCGAAAATCCGGCGGGCACTACGCTTCCGAGCAAGAATTGGATGAACTAGTGGAAGAAGCCTACGCCACGGCCATCGACAAAGCCGCGCTGGAAGCGTTTGAGGGCATGTATTCGGAGCAGGAACTGGAAGCCCGCATCGAGGTAGACGCGGTGAAAAAGCAGGCGCTGGCTTTGGTGTTGGAAAGCTAGATCAAAGAAGTGCCTTACGAAAAAAGCATCTCCAGCGGCAGCGTCGGCCCCAAGGCAGTGACCCACGAACGCTTTTCGATCACCGCCTGCTTGTAGTAGTTTTCTTCGGGTTGGGTGTACACCTCCAACTGGCGTTCGCCGATATTGACGATCCAGTATTCGGGTACCCCCGCCGCGGCGTATTCGGGAAGCTTGGTCTGCCGGTCGTAGCGGTAGCTGCTGTCGGCCACCTCTATCAGCAGCACCACGTCCGGGGGTTGGACGTGCCGTTCGAAGTAGCCTTCGGCCCGGTAGCGGGCCACCAGCACGTCGGGTTGGGGCAGGGAGTGCTCCGAAAGCTGCATTGGGTTTTGAACGCTAACAAAGTAGGTATCGGGAGGTAGGTTCTGAGAAAAGAAGCGATTGAGCATACTGACACAATACGCGTGGGGGGCTTTGATGGGAGACATATCAATAAGTTCGCCGTTGAGCAGTTCGGTGCGGTGGTCGGGAGGCAAAATGCCGGTTTCTTCCATGAGCAACAGGCTGGCTACGGTAAATTTGTGTTTCGTGGGGGTGTTGATCATAGTCTTTATGTTCCGGATGGTACGGTGGTTACCAATACAGACTGCTATCTTCGTCAGCCCGCTTGATCCCCACCAACCGGCCATCGGTGAATTTGGCCGAAAACTTCGAACCATTGGTTATTGCCTTGTTCGTCTTCTATCCCGGTATAGAACCGGATGTACCCGTGGTAGGGAATAGTCTCTAATCGCTCGTCCACGCGTCGCATACTACCGGCTAAGCCAAGAATACCCTCTGCTTCCGGGTGAGGACGCTCTTCTTTTGGCACCGTCTCATACTTCCACTGATTCACCTTGAACTCCCCTGCGTCGGTGATGTAAATTTCGGTCAGCACATTTTCCCAATCCTTGGTCTGCCACTCAGGGTTTTCGCCCAGGAGTTTTTTCTCGGCGCGGGTGAGCGGTAAGCGATTGGTGCTGATATACAGGGTGTTGAACATGCCCATGACTATGAAAGGATGTGATCTTCCTAATTGTTATCGGTCTCAACCAAGATAGCGGGAATAATCGAGTTAGTCAACAGGTAAGGCAGACCAGTGACATTACTTTTTGCCTTCGTCTTCGCTTCGTTTTGCCACCCAGCCCTTTCAAGGTAAGTTTTTGCGCCTTAACGTCCTTGATTTTCTACACTTCAAGATCACCGCCAGCCGTCAGCTGAAGCAACTAGCCGCCACGCTACCCCTGGAGCGGGTGGACCCGGTGCGGCAGATGCCCCAACCTATGCTGTGTCTGAACCTGGAAACCGACGTCAACAACACCCTGACACTCGATGGCAACGCCCGCATCAGGGGCAACCACTTGAAGTTCGATAAGAACGATCCGGAGCAAGGCCTCTTCCTGATCGACAGCAAGGGCAAAGCGCAGCGGGTGGATCGCTTCACCGACATTGAGCCCAAGGAACTCACCTTCCGGGTACCCAAGACGCTAGCCAAGGATACGTATCAAGTGGAGGTGCGCACCGCACTGGCCACCAAAGAGCTGCGGGTAGGCAAGCTACCCAAACCGGTGGTGGTGCAGTAGATTATTCTTCTTCATGCGATGAAAGAACTCCCTTCCGGGGAGGTTTTTTTATACCTTTTTCTCCCGGATCTCTCGCCATTGGCACCAGTAAGCGTGAGCATTGCCGTAGTCGCAGGCCGCCGCCGGAAGTGCAGTTGTCTCAGGAAAGGTAGAAAATCAGCCCTAAAATTGGTTGTTTCGCCGGACATCTTACATTGTGAGTAACATAGTGGTTTTTTTGTTAAGTTTGCCGAATGACATAATACGAATAGCTAATCTAAAGCCAAAGCAGCAAGAGATGGTTGCGGCATTTGTAGAATTTCTAGAGCAAAAGGGTCAAGCAGAATCTTCCGTGGTTTTAGATGCTTCTTCATGGAAAGTGTAACAGATAACCAATCATGAGCGACACCGCCATCCGGGTAGAAAACCTGAGCAAACGCTACCAATTAGGTGTTGCCAAAAGCGCAATCGCAGCGGCGACCGCATCCGTTGGGGGCTCTTTCCGTGAGAGCATGTCCAGTCTATTCCGCCGCCCTGGTTCCCCTGGCCACTCCGCAAGTAACCCAATATCCAATACCCCTAGCCACCCTGAAAGTAACCCAACTCCCAAAGACTTCTGGGCCCTGCAGGACATCAACTTTGAGATCAAGCGCGGCGAAGCCGACGATGGCGTCCCCGTAGGCATTATTGGCCGCAACGGGGCGGGCAAGAGCACCCTGCTCAAGATATTGTCGGGCATCACCGAGTCCACGGGAACGCCCAAGTCGCGGGGACGCTTTAAAATCTTTGAAAAGAGAAGATCAATGGGAGACTATGACAAGGTTATTAAAGAGAATATAGAGTTTATCTTAATAGCTTTGTCTGAAAAGCTATTAGGTTTCAGCATTAAAAATCCAGTTGACCTGCCTGAAAAGTTGCAAACGACTGTTGAACGTGAACCCGACTTTCTCAAGAAGGTAACTCTGGAAGACGATACGGAAACGATTCTTCATCTGGAGTTTCAGACTACTGATGAAGTTAAAATGGTTTACCGTATGGCGGAATATAAAGCTCTGCTTCAGCGTAAGTTTGAGATTCCTGTAAAACAGTTTGTCATTTATCTGGGAACCAGCAAACCTAAGATGCGGACCGAGCTCTCCGAGAGAGAACGAATTACTGGCTTCGAGCTTAGGAACATTCACGAGGTGCCAGTAGACCAAACGCTAGAATCTGACATTCCTGAGGAAATAGTTCTTTCTATACTAACCGACTATCCTGAAGCAGATTCGGAAAAAGTTATTTATCAAATCGTCAACAAGCTTAAAAAAGTTGCTCCGAACCCAGCAGCACTAAAAAGGAGCCTTCAGCAGTTGGTAACGTTGAGCCGGATACGTAAATTAGAAAAACAAACCGAAAGACAGATAGAAGCTATGCCTATCACATACGATATTGAAACCGATTACCTTTATAACAAAGGGATTGAAGCTAATAGAAAGCAATTGATTCTAAATATGCTTGAGCAGACCTCACTAACCTTGGAGCAAATCGCAAAGGTTGCTGAAACGTCACTTGACGTAGTCGTTCAAGTAAAGAATAAACAAATTTGATGAGTAATCATCAGTATATGATTAAAACCCTCATCAACCAAGCATGACTGACACCGCTCGGCGTGAATACGCCATCCGTGTAGAAAACCTGGGCAAACGCTACCAATTGGGAGCGGCCAAGTCAGGCTCTTTTCGTGAGAGCATGTCCAGCCTATTCCGCAGTCGTAGCCGCGCAGAAAGTGACCCAATCCCGTATCCACGGCGGCCTAATACCCCTAGCCACCCTGAAAGTAACCCAACCCCCAAAGACTTCTGGGCCCTACAAGACATCAACTTCGAGATCAAGCGCGGCGAAGCGGTGGGCATTATTGGGCGCAACGGGGCGGGCAAGAGCACGCTGCTCAAGATCCTGTCGCGCATCACCGAACCTACGCGGGGGCGCTTTGAAATCTTCGGACGCGTATCCTCGCTGCTGGAGGTGGGCACCGGCTTCCACCCCGAGCTGACGGGCCGCGAGAACGTCTACCTCAACGGCACCATCTTAGGCATGAAGCGCCGCGAGGTGCGGGCCAAGTTCGACGAGATTGTGGCCTTCTCCGGCGTAGAAAAGTTCATCGACACCCCCGTGAAACACTATAGTAGCGGCATGCAGGTGCGCCTGGCCTTTGCGGTAGCCGCCCACCTGGAACCTGAGATACTGATCATTGACGAGGTGCTGGCGGTGGGGGATTCGGTATTTCAGGCAAAGTGTATTGATAAAATGACGGAGGTAGCGCAGAGCGGCCGTACTATCCTGTTTGTTTCGCATAATATGCAAGCGGTGAAGCAACTTTGTACTAGAGCCATTCTCATCAATAATGGCAAATTAAAAGAACAAGGTCAAGTAAGAAAAGTGATCGATCATTATCTTCTCATAGAGGCGCTAGAGGGCGATACAGTAAATTTAGAATATGTACCTCGTAAAAGACATGCTGGTGAGCTATTATTCAGACAAGTGAAGTTTGAGAGCAATCCGGTCAAATTTGGGGAACCCATCAGCATATCTATTCAATTATCGTTGATAAAAAATACATGTTATAAAGACTTGGACTTTGGCATTGCGCTGAAAGACAAAAATGGAAACACAGTTATTCACGTAAGTAACCGATTTATCAGCGCTTATACTGATCACGATGATGATGCTACCAGTTATTCGTTTTCCATTGAGAATATGCTGAAGCCAGGCATTTATTACGTCACTCTATTCTTACGTGCTGCCGATACGATCCAAGACTGGCTGTCCGATGTCATAAAGCTGGAAGTATTAGATGGTAATCCTTATAACTTTAAAGACACCGTACAAATCCAAGGAGCTATTTTGCCCAACTTCTCGGTAAACGTTCAGCAAGCAGTAGTTTTATGAATAAGCTCACTAAATTTGTATCGAGTTTACTAGTTCGTGCATTGAATCAACACCAACGCCAAAGGATAGTATCAAAATTAGCTACTGGATTGGAAGTGAACCTTTTGGGGATAGCCTACCAGAATGCCGGAATATCGCTCTACCATGATTTGGAAACTAGCGGCGAACAGTATTTTCTTAATCACATTTTAAAGAAAACATTCGCAAACCCTAACAACCTCGTTTTCTTCGATGTAGGGGCCAATATCGGAGACTATTCTTTATTATTAAACAAACTCTTCCCGACGTCAACCATTTATGCTTTCGAGCCGAATCCTCCAACGTATGAAAGTCTTCGTCATAGAAGTAAGAGTAGGAAAAATATAAGACCTGTCAATACTGGATTTAGTAACCAAACTCAAAATACTGAGTTGTTCTCTTATGACAATGATAACACCACCGGTCATGCCACCTTGTACAATACCGTATTAACGGATCTACACCACCGTACGGATGTTCACTCTCACAGCGTACAGCTCACAACGATTGACGCTTTTTGCATTCAAGAAAATATTAGCAGTATTGACTTTCTTAAAATTGATACTGAAGGGCACGAGTTATCTGTGCTTGATGGGGCAAAAGAAATGATAGGGAACGGTGCTGTAACAGTAGTGCAGTTCGAGTTTAACGAAATGAATATTGTGTCCCGGGTTTTTCTAAAAGACTTTTTTGAGCTTTTGGATGATTACAATATTTATCGTATTGACAAGAAGGGACTACTGCCATTATTTCCTTATTCCTCGAACAATGAAATATTCAAGTTTCAGAACATAGTAGCGATTCGTCAATCTGCGGATTGGCACTAAAGCATTTTTCCAATTGGCTGGTTTAAATATATCTATTATAACTCCGTCCTTTAACCAAGGTCAATATCTGGAGCAAACAATAGATTCTGTATTGTCACAAAACTATCCAAACCTAGAATACATCATCATTGACGGTGGTAGCACCGATCAGTCAATAGAAATTATAAAAAAGTACGAAAAGCATTTGGTGTATTGGATTTCAGAGCCAGATCGAGGGCAAAGTGATGCAATTAACAAGGGGCTCTATAGGGCTACCGGCGAAGTTGTTAATTGGATCAACTCAGACGACTATTATGAGTCCAATGCGCTGCACAGTGTGGCCGAAGCATTTGAGAGCAAAGAAGTCCAAGTGGTTTGCGGAAGAAGCCGATTGTTTCGGAATGAAGGTGAAACAGTTTCGTACTCACGAGGAACAGATATTTATTCAGACAACTTAGCGAAGACCATAGGGTGGGCACGAATTGACCAACCGGAGACATTCTTTCGACGAGAAGTGGTAAAAAAGATAGGACTACTTAATGTCAACTCGCACTATGTGATGGACAAAGCGTGGTGGATCAACTACTTGCTTTTTTACGGGCTAGATGGGATACACATATTCAACAAAGTGCTGGTTAATTTTAGACTACATAAATCTTCAAAAACTGTTTCGCAGTCCGAAAGCTTTGCCCAAGAGACTGATATTTTATTCTTGGCTTTAGCTCAACAGTACGGTTTGGAGCAAGAAGCTGAGGGTCTTAGTCAATTAGCGTTGACCGGCGGTTCCGACAATTATGATTGGAGCTTTCCTCAGTCAGTGGATAACTCGCTAATAAGAAAGGCAATACATTATCATTTACTGCATCGGGCCGACGAGCTATACTATCAACACCGACGGGAAGCAGCAAAGTTGTGTCTATCTTGTATTAATCTTCTCTTGTTGCACAGTTCGGAGCAGAAGCTCTATCAAAAACTGCATTCGCGGTGCCGCTGTTGGCCGGTATCTTTGGTAAAGTTGCTACGAGCATGACGGTGTCAATCATAATTCCCACTTATAACGGTGCCAACAAGATACTGAATGTGCTCGGGGCATTGGAGCAACAAACGTATCAGAATTTCGAAACCTTAGTAGTGATCGACGGAGCTACTGACAACACCGTTCAGGTAGTGAATAACGCCTCACTAAAATTGGCTTCTTTGCGCGTCATCGAGCAAGAAAACCGGGGTAGAGCTGCCGTGCGAAACCGAGGTGCACAAGAGGCAAATGGTGACATATTAATTTTCTTTGATGATGATATGCGCCCTGTTTCAAATTGCATGGAAAAGCATATTCAGCATCATACTACCTATCCAAAAACCATTCTGTGCGGAAGTCCTATCGAGGACAGCCAAAGACAAATTACTGATTTTCAGCGATACAAAGCTTCGTTAAGTAAGAGATGGGTAGAGCCATTAAGGTATATAAGCAAGCCTTTGCATAAAGGCAACATTTTTCTTACCGCAGCAAACTTTTCAGTGCCGAAAGAGATTTTTTTTGCAGTGGGGGGGTTCAATGAGCAGATGAATGATATAGAAGACCTGGACTTTGCGTTACGGGCTTTTGAGAAAAAAACACTCATTTATTTCAATTACGAAGCTGTTGCTTGGCATGACGACTTTGTGACTTGCAAATCCTATGTAAAAAGACAACTGGAATACCAGAATGGTATAGAAGTAGCTAGTCAAGTATCAAGTCATTGTAAAAATCATTTTGCGCATCAACGCACGCGGGTATCTGCGTGGAAGAAACCTTTATTATCAGTGATCTGCCGGAATTTTATGGTAGATCTCATTGACAAGACCCGACTACTAGAGTTTTTGCTACCAAAACCAATAAGGTATCGCCTTTATAGTACCTTGGTTTGGGGATTTTCTCGTCACTTTCCGCATCGGTTCAAAGCATGAAGCACCCAAAGATTCGAGAACGCATTGAGCAAATTACTCAGTATAGCCTCCGGGTACACGCTGAAAAGCAAACCTGGCCAGGATACTACAGCCGAAGAAAAGAAGAGTTCTTAACTTTTCTGGATTACTTACCGGATACTCAGTTCGACCGTATTCTAGAAATCGGGTGTGGTATGGGTTTTTATTCTGCCTTTCTTAGTAATATCAGCAAAGAAGTAGTAAGCACCGATTTAGAACAGCAGGACGTAGATACCCACACTCCCGGTCTGTCGCTTACCAAAGCCTACTTGAACGGACTAAATATTGACAACGTAAAAGTGATGCCTGCCTCGGCAGACGATCTGCCTTATGCCGACAAATCGTTTGACATGGTGTTTTCTTCTCACGTATTAGAGCACGTACCAGATAGTGAGCGAGCCATTAGCGAGATCAATCGTGTGCTTAAACCAGGCGGATTTAATTTTTGCGTTGTGCCAACCACCGCGGACCGACTGTATAATTTACCTCTTTACCATTTGTATTTGGCAAGAAGGGCAGTAGCTATCCTTAAAAATAGACTACGTAAGAGGAAGAGTCAATTGGGTCTATCTGCAAAGACGGTGGAGGTAGGTGCCACCCGAAATAGTGCTTGGAAACACTTTCCCTTTCCACCTCCCCACGGAGTGCTTCCCCATTTTTTCCATGAGGTACAAAACTGGACTCCTTCCGGATGGAAAAGCCTTATTACGAAGGGTGGAACCATTCCTCTAATAAGGTGCGTCGGCGTTCAGCTTAATCCCCTGCTTCCGTTGGTGTCCCCTTTCTCACCTAACTTAGCAGTTCATCTGCACACTCGAACCAGAGACGCAGAAAACAGATTAGGTAGGCTTTCTTTGTTCAGAAGCTTAGGGATAAGTTTGATTGTAATTACTCAAAAACCATGAAAAATTTGTCGTCAAATGCTGGATACAATAGAAATAACAACGACGGTACCTCAAATTCTAGCGAGAGAATAGTACACTTTGAAGAGTTTGTGCGTCAGCGCCCTTTCCCAAAAAATTACCATAGGAATGATGAGGGATTATTTTTAGGAAAGCCAATGACATCATGGTGTGTGTTCTACGAGATGTTGCGAGAGGTAAAAGTGAATTACGAATTGTTCGTAAAAAAATATCACAGAATCTTGCCCATAAGCTTTGGTGACATATGGCAAGATAAATTGTACAATAAACCATCATATTTGTTCAAAAATGGCATTAAGGACTTTCTTAGAAAAGCAGAGCATGTTGAAGAGCTAGTTTGGATTCTAGATCAGTTTTCTACTGGCGGTTACTATCACTGGTTAACCGAAATACTGCCTCGTATTTGGGTTGCAAACGAGATTCAGAAGATATCTCTACAGGTTCCTTTGTATTTACCGGAGTACTTCTTTGCTAAGTGGCCTTTTGCTCATGAGCTTTTAGCTCCGTTTAGTCGCGAATATAAACTTTTCAAGGCTTCTAGTTTGCTCTTAGTCTCTAAGATGCATTATATCAGTCAACCAGGTGGCCCTCTTGTTTTTCAACCAGTGCCACTAAAAGCTGTCAGAACATTACTTTTAGATTATTACACTGACAGAAATCAGAATCTTAATGATGGAAACAAAATCTACATAAGTCGAAGTAAAGGATATAAGCGTACACTTGTAAATGATAAATCAGTCATACCCTTGATGGAAAAAAGAGGATATAAAGTGGTCTTTTGCGAAGAATTATCTATACAGGATCAGATTAATATATTCAACAGGGCAGACACAGTAGTATCCATACACGGTGCCGGTTTAACAAATATGCTTTTCATGAATCCTGGTTCAAAAGTTTTGGAAATCCGAAATGGATTAGGTAATCATATGAATAACTGCTTTTTAGCTTTAGCAGATACGCTTGGGCATGATTATTACTATTACATCGGAGATCAAAAAGCTAAACCTGAAGAGCTACGTGAGATTGATTATTCTATGAGTGTTGATTTAAATTCTTTCGAGGAATGCTTAAACAATAATAGTTTTTAATGCTCGCTAAGAAAATAGTGTATATAGTCTCTAACGTTCAAAAGTCTTTAGCTTTTGAATGGATAGCTGATGAGCTAAGTAAAGACAATATTTCTGTGTCGTTTATACTACTAAACTCAAAAGAATCTGATTTAGGAGCCTATCTACGGCAACGAAATATCAGCGTTTATCGGGTTTCTTTCCGTGGGATGCACGATGTGCCGATGGCGCTGGCAAGAGTATTCTGGTTATTACTGCTGCTTAAACCTGAAGTTATCCATTGTCATCTATTACACGCTAATCTAGTAGGTCTTTTAGCGGGAAAATTAGCTGGAGTATCAAAGAGGGTGTATAACCTCAACACCATAGCACTTACCATCATAAATATCATCCAAAAGCAGTTGCTTATGATCGTATAGCTAATTACCTAAGCAGCCACATAGTGGCAATCAGCCAAAACGTAAAGGACGTATTAATTCTTAAAGAAAATGTATCACCGGCCAAAATACGTTTAATTCATCACGGATTTAGATTAGAACACTTTGAAAATGTTTCCGTGTGCAGAACAGATAGTATCAAAGAACGCTACGGAATTCCACCAGATGCCTACCCAGTAGTTGGATTAATCGCTCGGTACATTTGTTGGAAAGGGATTCAATACGCTATTCCAGCGTTTCAGTCATTGCTTAAAGATTATCCTCGTGCGCACTTGCTATTGGCTAACGCCCAAGGGAGTTATAAAACCGAAGTACAGAACCTTTTAAGCGAACTCCCATCTTCTAGCTACACCGAGATTCCGTTTGAGAACGATATTCCTGCGCTGTATAAACTGATGAATATATACGTTCACGTCCCAATAGATAGACAAATAGAAGCATTTGGACAGACTTACGTAGAAGCATTGACAGCAGGTGTGCCTTCGGTTTTTACTCTATCAGGTGTAGCACACGAATTTATTTGTAGTGATTATAATGCTATAGTAGTTAACTACTGTGATATTGAAGCTATTTTTCGGGGTATAAAGAATATTATAGCTGATAATGGGTTAAGAAATCTACTAATAGAAAATGGAAAAAAAAGTGTGAAAGATATCTTCGGTTTAGACAAGATGATAGCTGATTTACAAGTTTTATATTTCAACGAAGATATATATTGATCTTTTCGAAAGTCCTATAATAGCATACAGCTATGCTAATTAGTTTAGCTGTCTTAATTCATATACAGAACGTTTTCAAGATTGACTAGGCCGTTAGTTAAAACTATGAAAAAAATTTTAGATAAAATAGAAAGAAGCTTACTCGGAAAGACTCAACTCTCAGCCGTTCTATGAAAGCCTACATCGAGTTAGTATTCGCGGGATGAATTATATGCAGTCTCAAGCCATTGGTCAAACGGGGGAAATTGGCGCAATGAAATATGCATTATCCCGTCATAGTGCGGTTCGGAGCAAAATACTGTTTGATGTGGGTGCAAATAATGGTCAATTTGTTGAATATATGTCTCAAATCTTTCCAAACAACTTTTTAATCTACTCCTTTGAACCTTCTAGGCGGGCATTTAATATTCTGCAAACTAGTATAAACAAACCAAACGTTCAGCTTTTCAATCATGGTTTTTCTAATGAAGAAAAAGAGATTAAGCTATTCAACCCGGGGGCTCTTGTTGGAACGTTGTACCCCCTTAACAACAAAGGTTTGGATTTGGAAAAAATAAAGGTAAAGAGGATAGATGATTTCTGCAAACAAGAAAACATAGACAAAATCTACTATCTAAAAATAGATGTTGAAGGAGCCGAGTTTGATGTGCTAAAGGGAGCTAGTAATCTTATTGAGCACAAAAAGGTAAGTTTTATACAATTTGAGTATGGACCAAATTGTATGATTTCGCGAGTTTTTCTGAAGGATTTTTTTGAGCTACTAAAAGATTATCAAATTTATCGTATTGTAAAAAATGGGTTGAGGAAGCTTTCTTATAATGAGTTGATTGAAATTCCGTTAACTTCTAACTTTATTGCCGAATTACGAGCTTTGTAAGGGGTCTATATTATTCTATAGTCAATAAATGTTGGCAGAAAATGGATGAAGGCATGAACCATGCCTTAGGTTTAATCATAATAATAGCCTATTTGCAAAGTGTGTATGAAGAAGTTGATTAAGTATTTTAGAAGGATATGGATAGTAAACTGGCTACTAAGAAAATTTATTAAGTACAGTCCACTTAATAAATTACTATCCAAGCATTGGCCTATACAGGGAGTAGCCCAATTCAATATTCTAGGACAAAAAGTTGAGTTTTATTCAAATTGCGATGATCACTTGTTTAGTAGACTATACTACAATACGGGTAGCTTCGAGTTGGATGAGTTGAAATTGCTTTTTCGTTTGAAAAAAGACGTAAAGACATTTATTGACGTAGGTGCCAACACTGGTCTGTATTCAATACTGATGGGTAAGCTAAATCCAGGCACTAATATTTTTGCTTTTGAGCCTCATCCACAAAACTTCCACCGATTGAAGAAGAACCTAGCGTTAAACGGTGTCGCAAGTGCTAAATTATTTCAGAACGCAGTGGGAACGTCCTTGAAAGAAGAGTGCTTCTACATCCCAGCCAGTGATAGCATTACTGATGTTTCTTCATTCAGTCAAGAATTCTCAGAACGGATGGCGGGTATGTCTTTTGAGCCTATTGACGTATGTATATTGACACTAGACGATCAATTTCTAAATGGGTGCCTGCCACAAAATATTCTGGTGAAGATTGATGTTGAGGGTTTTGAGTTAGATGTCATAAAGGGTGGATTGTTATTTATAGAAAAGTGCCGCCCCCTGATTCTTTGTGAAGTATTCACCAAGCACTTTGAAAGCGTATCAGATTATAGAGAGAAACTGCCCAAAGTTCATCAATTAGAACAGACAATGAAGAAAGCAAATTACCAGATTTTTCAAATTCGAAAGAGGTGGTTCTCTGGAGAAAAATAAGTTCACTTAACTATGCTACGGACAATGATAATCTATTGTTTGTTCCTTCCGAAAATACTCTTAAAAGATGTATCTAGCAATGCTTAATCGATTTACTTTCTCAGTTGTTGTACCAACTTTCAACAGAGCCGACTTCGTTGGCACTACTTTAAGAACTGTGCTTGATCAAAAGCACCAAGATTTTGAAATAATTGTCGTAGACGACGGTAGTACGGATAATACATTAGAAGTTATTAACAGCCTAGGAAGCGATGATATTAAATACTTTTACAAAGAAAATGAAGAACGAGCGGCAGCTAGAAATTTTGGTATAGGGAAAGCAGCAGGTCAGTACGTAACGTTCCTAGATTCAGACGACCTACTTTATGCAAATCATCTTGAAGTAGCCAATAGCATAATCATTAATAATGAGCCTCCTTCGGTTTTTCATATTGGCTACGAAATTAAAAATATTAATGGTGAGATTGTACGGCGCGTTAACAACCGGGAAGGCAACCTAAACAAACAGCTACTGTACGGCAATAGTTTTAGTTGTTTAGGAGTGTTTGTTAGAAGGGATATTGCATTGAACCACTTATTTAACGAAGATCGGAATCTTTCAGGGTCAGAAGATTATGAACTTTGGATGCGTTTGGCGTCAAGGTATCAAATCTCTTACTCAAATGAGATTACTGCAGCCCTTATACAGCACGAAGGGCGTAGTGTGCTGGGATTTGACAAGGCTATACTTATCAATCGGATAGAATTATTGATCAAGTATCTATTTAAGGACCAAAAATTTGTAGCTGCTTATGGCAGCAAAAAAAGCATTTTCTTAGCTCATCGCTATTTATACTTATCCTTGCATTTAGTAATGGGGCGATATCTTAATGATGGCCTACTGTTTTGGTGGCGAGCGTTCAAATTGCATCCGGCAATTTTGTTTACCAGAAAAACTGCCGGTATTCTTAAAAACCTAGTTGCGTGACGAAAGTCCTTTACCTCTCTTACGACGGCCTCACCGACCCTTTGGGACAGTCCCAAATCATCCCCTATCTGCAAGGGCTTACCAAGCAAGGCTACCGGTTTACCATCGTTAGTTTTGAAAAGCCGAAGCGATTCGAAGAAGGAAAAGATCAACTAAAAACGCTACTCAGCGATTCGGATATTCGTTGGATGCCACTTGCGTATCACCGTAAGCCGCCGGTGCTATCAACGCTTTACGATGTGTATGCTTTACAAAAGAAGGCGTACGAACTGCACCAAAAGGAAAACTTTAGCATCGTTCACTGCCGCTCCTACCTTACCGCGTTGATCGGCATGGCGATGAAGCGAAGGTTTGGCAGCAAGTTCATTTTTGACATGCGGGGTTTTTGGGCAGACGAACGGGTAGAGGGCGGGCTTTGGAATCTCAAAAATCCGATTTACAGAATCGTATACCAGTACTTTAAAAGAAAAGAAAAGCAACTACTCAGTACGGCGGACTACACTATTACGCTGACGCACAAGGCAAAAGACATTATTTATCAGCGGGCGGACCTTGAAAATCAACCAATTCCGATTCAGGTTATTCCGTGCTGCGTAGACACCGAGCTGTTTGATCCAAAAAAAGTAGACGAGCAAGCTAAGGCAGTGCTCAGAAAACGACTGAGCATTCCCGCCAACGCGTTTGTCCTTTCGTACTTAGGATCGTTGGGAACCTGGTATATGGTGGAAGAAATGTTGGGCTTTTACAAGAAGTTTCTAGAATCTTGCGCCAACGCCTATTTTTTATTTGTAACCAAAGATTTGCCCCAAGAAATTGAGCAAATCGCCGAAAAGCTTGGCATTGAACATAATAGGATAATTATTGCCTCAGCCTCGCGCAGTCAGGTTCCGCTGTATTTAAGCCTGAGCGATTGGTCGATATTTTTCATTAAGCCCGTGTTTTCCAAGCAAGCTTCTTCGGCCACTAAGATGGGAGAGATCATAAGCATGGGCATACCATTGGTGACTAACCGCGGCATCGGTGACAGCGACACCATTATGCAGGAAAGCGGCGTAGGTGTGCTGACCGATTCTCAAAACTATCAAGCAGCAATAGATAGGATAACGCTTGGCCCAGCAATACCGGCGGAGCAAATCCGAACCGCTGCTGTTACATACTTTAGTCTACCCGAGGGCGTAGCCGCGTATGGCGAGGTTTATCAACAGTTGACGGAAAATGCTAAGTACAGGATAAAACAGAGCAGGTAGGGGTATTGGATAACTTTGCAATTTGAACTCAAGCACGGCTAACCGCATTGCGCCGGGAAAATAAGCGGGTCAACAATAGTTGGAACCACGGGCTTCCGGCCAGGACAAGGTACACCAAAAAAGGTAGAAAGGCCACCCGGTAGCGTACCAGCGAACCGAAATTAGGACTGGCGAAAGCCAGCATTACCGCCAGCGTGGCAATGTAGAGAAGGGTTATAAAAATCCATAAACTTTCACTTGGCGAAACTCGGTTCCAGCGTCTGTGCACCAATGCTCCTGCCGTCAACAAAAGTAACCCGGTATTTTCAAGCGCAGCGATCCACTGCAACAGCGTGCTTCCCTCTCCGACTAGCGGACGGAACAGTCCCGAAAATAAGGCCCAGGGAGCGTTTACCAAAAACTGACCAACGCTTCCGTCTAATGACGCAAAGTGGATAACGTAAGAGGAGTCAGATAAAAGTACCATCGTATCATGCTTATAAAGAAGTACGCTGGCTAAATTGTCTATTCCTAGCAATGGGTGAATTAAACTTAGTATTATTCCCCCTACCGTCCAGCTTATCAAAATGGTGGCGAAGTAGACAACCGTTGCTCTGGGTTTCACAAGTTGCCACGTTAATGCAATCGAAATTAACGAAGGAATCAATACGCCAGCGTAATAATACTTAAGTTCCCACAACAGCCAGCCCGTTGCCCCCAGTGATAGTATTATGCTTACCAAACTTTTTGAGGCATGGTCATGCGTAGTTAGTTTCAGCGTTTGGCCGACCATCAGGGTAATCGCCGCTATTGCCACGCTCTCTTTTAGAATACCCGCACTCCAAAAGACCACCGACGGATAAAACAAAAATGCTGCCGCCGCCGCTGCCCGGTGTTGGGGAAAACGGCGGCTTAGCGCGTTGGCTAGCTTCCAGCACCCCCCGAACGAAAGCAGCGACAGATAGACCGATGCGATCCAGTAGTTTCGGTACGAGAAGATCGCAACCACACTTAGCAGTTTGTTGAAAAACAAAGCGCGCGGTTGATTCAGATAAACCAGGGCAGGAGGGGGGGGCTGCCGTCCCACCAGCACCCTAAAATACTCCAGTGGATCTTGATAGGCCAACTGGGCGAGTAGACTAGCGTCGTTGAAGTAGTGGATCGTATCGCCTCCGCGATAATAAAAGAAGAAGATAGCTCCCAACAGCCACCCCATGGCCACCTTATATACCAGGGCCGGAACAAATACCCGCGCTAACGGGGCTGACCGCACGGTAGGAAACAGAAACTGAATCAGGCAAAAAAGAAGAAGCGCGTGGGCAATTCCTACCAGGATTAGTAGCAAATCATCAGTTGTTAATGAGGGAACGAAGTTACGAACAAATCATCAGTTTGTTAATGGAATACCGCAAACTTTATCTAACTTGATACGCTAGTTGTAAGATATTAAAAACTCAAACCAAGAAGGTATGATGATAGAAAGAGAAAATAACGAAGTGGTTTTCCGGGTTTCCGGGGTCATTGACGTAGATGATTTGCAAGACATTGCCGATTTCTTAGAATTTAAGGAAATAGCCAGAAATTCTAAAGCGGTTCAGGAAGATGTTGACGAACTGGCAAAAACTGTGAAAAAGGGACGGTGGGGAGAAACCCGGAAGAAAGTCGGCTTATGAGCGTAGTGATAGATACGAACATCATCTTCAGTGCAATGTTGAATACTCAGAATATGAATTCAAAAGGGTTTTTAATCTTTTCGCTCGTAAAATTCGGTTTGTTGACCGGCAGCTAATTCCCAGTCATTTCTACCAGGAAGCGTTATCCCTTACCAAAGATGTGGATGTTGACGATACCGAATTTGTTGCTTTAACGCTATACTTAAATGGAAAGCTTTGGAGCAGGGAAAGAACCCTCCGAACCGGACTAGTCAAGAAAGGTTGGGATAAATTTGTAACACTCAACGAACTTGTGGAAGAACAAAGCCGACAGTCAGATTGCAATTTTGGCAATTACCTTACATGGTATACTCTTGTCTGAAAACTAACCTTATATTCGGCGCATGTTAGAACTCCCGTGCTCTTTTTAGTTCTGAGAATATTTACCAGAATGCGCAAAGTAAAGTTTGATACATCTCTCTATGCAAAGTCTAGCACCCATAGTGTTGTTCATTTATAACAGGCCGTGGCATACACTAAAGACGCTTGAAGCTCTTGAGCAGAATACTTTGGCAGACCAATCGATTCTTTTCATTTACGCAGATGGAGCAAAACCCAATGCGAGTGAAGAGCAATTGGTGAATATCAATAAGGCAAGAGAAATTGCTTGTTTAAGAAAATGGTGCAAGGAGGTTCATTATACTGAGCGAGATAGAAATTGGGGGTTGGCTGATAACATCGTTAATGGTGTAACATATATAATCAATCGCTTTGGTAAAATTATAGTTCTAGAAGATGATATCGTTACATCTCCTGGTTTTCTAAAGTATATGAATGATGCACTATCAATTTATGAACAAGAAGAACTAGTTATGCATGTTAGCGGATATATGTTTCCGGTTGACAAAAAGTTACCTGAAACCTTCTTTTATAATACAGCTTCCTGTTGGGGATGGGGAACCTGGAAAGATGCATGGAATAATTTAGAATGGAATGCTAACAAGACTCTTTCACAGATAGAAGAAAAAGTCTTGATCACTAAATTTAATGTGAATAACACCTACAATTTTTACAACGATTTAAAAGCCAATGCTAATTCTAGTATTAAAACATGGGCTGTAAGATGGTACGCTTCTTTCTTTTTAAAAGGGGGATATGCCTTGCATCCTTTCCCTTCCTTAACAAATAACATAGGCCATGATGGTGATGGTGAAAATTGTAAAAAAACCAATCAATTCACTTGGAGAAATGTTGCTTTAAATATTTCTGTTCATAAAAAACCAATAGTTGAATCTTTAGAAGCTGTAAAAGCCATGGAAAAGTTCAACCAAAATAAATTGAGCTTGATACGACGTGTTAAAAAAATTTTAAACATTTGAAAATAAGTTTAGTGAATATTATTAAATTATTAAGAAGCAGCAAAAAGTGGAATAAGTTGAAAGAGAGGATGCGATTGAGTCAAATAAAATCACTTCCTCGTTTTGAGCAAGGAACAACTAATATTTTAGAAAAATCATTTATTTATGTTGACTCAGCATCGTTTGTCTTTATGTACGAAGAAATATTTAGACAAGAGATTTATAAATTTGATACTCCAAAAGATAATCCTTTAATAATAGATGCTGGAGCTAATATTGGATTAAGTGTCCTGTACTTTAAAAAGTTATTTCCTTTAGCCAAAGTAATAGCCTTTCGAACCAGATAACCACATATTTTCAGTATTGAAAAAAAATGTGTTAACCTTCGGATTAGATGATACTGTGTTGATCAATAAAGCTTTATGGAAAGATGAGACAACATTATCATTTTACGCTGAAGGAGCTGATGCAGGTAGATTAATTGGAAATGAAAAAAAGCTAAAAGAGGTATTAGTAAATACGGATTTGCTAAGTAAATATTTAAATCAAAGAGTTGATATGCTAAAGATAGATATTGAGGGAGCCGAACTTGATGTGTTGATGGAATGTCAGGACGAACTTCATAATGTCAGAAACATATTTGTTGAATACCATTCTTTTAAAGCTAATCCTCAACAGCTAGGTACTTTGCTAGATTTACTCGAAAACAATGGGTTTAGATATCAAATTCAGAATACAGCTTTTGTTTCTAAACAAGCGTTTGTGAAGAAAAGAGAAGAATATGGAATGGATATGCAGCTAAATATTTATGGCTTCAAAGACTAGTATAAAAATTTTACACGTTTGCACTCAAGATAGAGGGGGTGCTTTTCAATCTGCTTACAATTTGCATATGGGTCTCTTAAATGAGGGCATAGACAGTAAGATGTTGGTTCTCAGAAAAACAAATACGTCCTTAATTCAGGTACATTCATTTTTGAAAAACCGTTCATTTTTATATAAATTTGTTGATTCGATTAATTTTAGAGTACATAAATGGGGTAAAAAGATTTGTTTAAATCCTAAACCAAAAAGTAAGTATAGTCTACCTTCTAGTCCCTACGATATTTTAAGACATCCGTTAGTTCAATCATCAGATATTCTCCATTTACACTGGGTATCAGATTTTTTAAATTATTCAACGTTCTTTAAAAAAACCGATAAACCTATCTTTTGGACTCTCCATGATAAGAATCCCTTCAGTGGGGGCTTTCACTTTTCATCGTATGAAGAAGCTTCGTATGGAAGACTTGAAAGATCAATTATAGTTAAAAAAACAAAAACTCTATCATTTGCAAGAAACCTTACTATTGTATCGCCATCCAGATGGCTTTATGAAGAATCCAGGTCTTCCAAGGTATTAAGGAATTTTGAACACCATCTTATACCTTATGGCTTAGATACCAAGCTATTTGAAACAAAGAACAGAATTAACTCGAGAAAGCTTCTAAAATTTCCTAATAACAAAAAAATCATTTTGTTCGTAGCAGATTCCCTTGAAGATGAAAGAAAGGGGGTTAGGTATTTAGCAGATGCATTAAAGTTTTTCAGCGACGATAGTCTACTGTTAGTTATTGTAGGTTCAGGTAGTTTCCCTAATGTGGAAAATAGAATTGTTTCTCTTGGATATATTAAAGATAAAGTGGATTTATCCTTAATATATTCAGCAGTTGACACCTTTGTAATACCAAGTATAGAAGATAACTTTCCTAACACAATTCTTGAATCACTGGCCTGTGGCACGCCTGTTGTTGGGTTCAACGTAGGAGGTATACCTGATATGGTTCTACATAAATTCAATGGTTTTCTTGTTGACAAAATTTCTGGAAAGGCACTAGCTGACGGTATAAAACATGTACTATACAATCCTTCGCTTTACGAGAAGGATAAAATAAGGGAAAACCTTCTAAACAAGTTTGGCCTACAAAATCAAGCTGTCAACTACATTAAACTGTATGAAAATAAACTCCCTAATCCAGTTACTTAAACTTTGAAGTATTCAAGTATGAGAAAATGTCTTTGCATCATATGTTCAATTTTTCTGATACATAGTGCTGAAGCGCAAGTAGATGCAATGTTCACTATTCGGGAAACCGTCTGTTCAGAAGAGTATTTCAATACATTAAACGCTAGCGTCGAAGCTGAAAATTATTTCTGGGACTTTTGCTCTGAAGATTTAAACTCCGTGCCTTCTTACCATTTTCTAGATTCTTATGAAAGTCTAGATGCTCCTGAAGGTAGTGCCACGGTTTATGATAGATACAAATGGTATAGCTTTATATTAGGTAGAGATAACAATACATTGATAAGGTTGGATCATGGGGATAGTCTAAAAAACGCATCGCCTTCCGTCACAATTTTAGGAAATGTAGATGGACTTATGTCTAATCCATCTGAAATATCATTAGTTTACGAATCTGGCCAATGGTATGGTTTAGTATTGAACTCAGGGAATGATAGACTAATTCGATTGTCTTTTGGTACTAGTCTTACAAATGTTCCTACGGCAATTAGCTTAGGAAATTTGGATAACTGGTCGGCACCAAGAGGTTTGGACGTTCTATTACATGATAATGACTGGTATGCTTTTGTGACAGATTTTAATCGGAATACTCTTTCACTAATAGAATTTGGTTCAACGATAACCAATACATCTACTGTTACGAGAATTATTACTGATAATGGTACGCTGAATCGTCCTTTCGGTGTATCAGTTGAGGTTGTAAATGATGAATGGTATGGATTAGTTGCTTCTTATTCAGGAAATTATGTGAGTCATTTAGCATTTGGATCTAGTCCCAAGAATACGCCTGCAATAACTAATTTCACAGGGATTAGCCTGCCAACTCAAGCTATATTTGCTATTGAGGGAAATAAACCTTATGGTCTGGTTTCTGCGCGTAATAGTGGCATATACAGGATTGATTATCAAGGAAATTTAAACTCACCTACTAGTGCGCCAGTTGAGAATCTGGGGAACTTTAATAAACAGCTTGCTAATATTTTTGATTTTAATATCCAAAAAGATGAAGGTGTTTACAGTTTATTTGCTCTAAGTAGTGATGGTGTTTTTTCTAGATTAGATTTTAAAGGGAATTGTTCTTATCTAGATAAAAACACATCTAAGCTTTTTGAGCCTAGCAATATTTTCTACTCTCAACCCGGCACTTACCCCATTACCCTCACTGCCTACGACGAATTCGGCAACCGCGACGACACCACCCAGTTCCTCACTGTCACCACCGACCAAGCACCATTGATAGACTTTCAAAGCGATCAGTGCTTCGGAGGCACCAGCACCCTCACCGCCACGGCTGACCAAACGTTGTCTTCTGCCGACTGGTCTATCACTGATGAAGCTAATACCACCATAACCCGCATCGGCCAAATCGTTACCTACGACTTCCCTGCTCCCGGTACCTACTCCGTCACCCTCGAAGTAGAATCCACGAATGGTTGCAGCAACCGCCTCACCAAAGAAATCGCCATCTACGAGCCGCCCGTCCCGAGCTTCACGGTACCGACGGGGCAAATCTGTACCAACGGAGCCGTCAATTTCACCAACACCACCGATGCCCGGGGGGCCGAGTCCCTGATCACCTACCGCTGGTTCGTCGTCGATCCCAACAACAACGAAACACTGGTGTCGGAGGAAGCCAATCCGGTCATTACCTTCGCCACGGGGGGCAGCCACACCGTACGGCTCGAGGCGGGCATTCCGGGCTGCACCGAAACTTTCGAGCAAACCATTGACATTCTGCAAGGGCCTACCGTTAGCTTCACGGTGCCCACCGTCTGCCAGAGCAACGCCGTCACCTTCAAGAACCAGAGCGTAGGGGCGAACATCACCGGCTACTTCTGGGAATTCGGCGACCCGGATGGGGGTACCTACTCTTCGGTCACGGCCGATAATCCGACCTACACCTTTGACACTCCCGGCACCTACCCGGTCACGCTGCGCGTCACCAATGCGCAGGGGTGTCAGAATGTCTACCAGCAGTCGGTCACCGTCTACTCCCAACCCAGCGTGAGCTTCTCGTCCGAGGTGGCCTGCGCGGGTTCGCCCACCCAGTTCACCGACGCCAGCACGGCGGGCGCCAACGCCAACGTCAGCGCCTGGCAGTGGGACTTCGGCGACGGCATCGGTACGGCCAGCATTCGCAACCCCACCTACGCCTACCCGCAGGCGGGTACCTACGCCGTGAAACTCATCACCACGTCCACCGCGGGCTGCGTGGATTCTACCGTGCAGACCGTCACCGTGAAGAGTGCGGTCGACGTAGGCTTCGCGGCGGTGCGGCAGTGTCCTACCGAGGCCCGTCCGCTCAACGTGCTGCTGTCCGACACCTCGGTGGCGGCCGCCGGGGAAACCATCGACCGCTGGTTCTGGACCGTCAACGGTAATAACTTCGTGTCGGCCGAGGTGGAGTACGCCTTCCCCGCGCCGGGCGACTACCCGGTGTCGCTCACCGTGTTCACTGCCTCGGGCTGCAACGCCACCGTGCAGCGCATCGTGTCGGTGACCACCTCTCCGGCCGTGGCCTTCACCAGCATCAGAAGCTGCACCGGAGCCCCGGTAGCGTTTCAGGGAGAAGTAGACGCACCCGGCTGGGGAGAACTGAGCTACGCCTGGGAGTTTGTTGGCCCCAGTGGTGAGGCAGCCGGTAACGCCGCTACGGCTAATCCGGAGATTGCCTTTGACGCCCCTGGTACTTACGCCGTCACGCTCACGGTGCATACAGACGGCGGCTGCTCGTTTAGCGCGACCCGCTCGGTCACCATTGCCGCTACGCCCCAGGCCGCCTTCACTGCCTCGCCCGACTACGGGGGCACGCCGCTGGAGGTTAGCTTCGTCAACGCCACCACCGACGCCACAGCCTACGCCTGGGACTTCGGCGGCATCGGCACCTCGGAAGCAGCCGAACCGACCTTCATCTTCACCGCAGTGGGCACCTACGTGGTCACGCTCACCGCCACCAACGCCGCCGGATGTGCATCTACCGCCCAGCAAACCGTGGAGGTGGTGCTGCCCGTACAAGACCTGCAACTCGACAACTTTGCGGTGGCTGACAGTCCCTCGGGCGACGGGCAACAGTTGGTGCTCACCATCAGCAACCGAGGCACGCGGGTGGTGCCGGGCCTCACCGCCACCGTCACCTTCGACGAGTCGCTGACGCTGGAAGAATCTGTTACCGAGCCGCTGCTGCCGGGCGAGACGCGGGTGCACGTCACGCGCTTCCGCCTGCCCACCGACCAGCGCAACGCCCGCCAGCCGCTGCGCTACCTCTGCTTGAGCATCGCCGCCAACGCGCCTGATTTCGTGGAAGAGAATACGGAGAACAACCGCAACTGCCTGAGCCTGAACGAGCAACTCAACGTGGAGCCGCCCTTCCCCAATCCGGCCAGCGAACAGCTGCGCATCTCGGTGATTTTGCCGGAAGCGGAAACAGTATCACTGCGCCTGCTCAACCAAGACGGCCGCGTGGTGCGCACGCACCGACAGGAAACCACGGTGGTCGGACTGAACAACTTCTTGCTGGATGTGCAGGGCTTGTCGGTAGGTGCTTACCTGTTGCAGATCAGCTATCAGGGTGAGCAGCGGCAGTTTCGGGTGGCGGTGGGGCGGTGATGCTATTGAATCTGCTCAAGCAGGTTCTGTAGTTCTTTATCGGAAATCTTCTCCTTTTCTGATTTGTCGTACAAAGTGAGCAAGTAAACCTGCTGATCGGATACGTATACATGGGTAACGATGCGTGCACCTCCTGATTTGCCCTTCCCCTCAGTATAAACTACCCTAAAGTTCATCAAGTAATTGACGAGCGGACTTAAGACGCACTTTTCCTTGTTTGGCCAAGTTCACTTGCTCAACGGCTTCCCGAAGTCCTTCCAGTACCTCTGCCTTATAAGGGGTAAGGGGCTTAGCTTTAACAAACGTAAGGCTATCGAGCAACTCCATCACAAAATCCACCTTTTCATCATTTATATCTAGCAAAACCTTCATAACTATAAATCTCTTGTTAGTGGTGATCATGTTGAACACGAATCTATCAAACTAAAACGCTATTGTACAACGTTAGTTGCTTTTCTTTTGTGCTTCCGCTTGCCCAGCGCGCAACGTCCGCTACGCGCGCATTGCCGCCCCCGACGCCGACTTCGCCGAAGCACAGCTCAGCAACAACCGCAACTGCCTGAGCCTGAACGAGCAGCTCAACGTGGAGCCGCCCTTTCCGAATCCGGCCAGCGAACAACTGCGCGTGTCGGTGATTTTGCCGGAAGCGGAAATAGTGTCGTTGCGCCTGCTCAACCAAGACGGCCGCGTGGTGCACACGCACCGGCGGGAAGCAGCGCTGGTCGGACTCAATACCTTCTTGCTGGATGCGCAGGGCCTGCCGGTGGGAGCCTACCTGTTGCAGGTCAGCTATCAGGGTGAGCAGCGGCAGTTCCGCGTGGCGGTGGGGCGGTGAGCCAACCAGCAGAACCAATGAACCGAAGAACCGTTGTTCTTACCACAATACATTAAGCTGCTAGGGCGTGTTGACATTCGGATTGGTGAGAGATTTTGAGTGCGATTTTTGACTGATCAAGGCGTTTGAGAAGGCCGATGCCAGAGCATCGGCCGCCGAAAGTAACGCAGAGCAGGCGGCCGCCGCTGCGGTGAAAATCGCGCCAAAATCGCCATCTAGCTTGGATGTCAACACGCCCTAAGGTCATGAGCGACGAACTAATCCTGGAAAAAGTAAAGCATCTTCCTACCCTCAGAAGGAACAGGTGCTGGACTTTATAGCGTTTTTATGGCTAAAGTATAAGAAACGTCCTCGTCCTAAGTTTGGAAACGGCAAGGGTATGTTTGAGCTGATGCCTGATTTTGACGAGCCCCTGGATGATTTTAAGGAGTATACGGATTAAAGATACTGCTTTGTTGAAGTGAACTTAAACTACAGAACCCCTTTTGTACTGGGTAGCTTATCTATATTCCTTACATCGCGTTGCAGCGCCATTTTAATCGCTTTCGCGACCGCCTTAAAGATCGCCTCGATCTTGTGATGTTCGTTCTCTCCGCTGGCCTGTATGTTAAGATTGCACTGGGCGGCGTCGGAAAACGATTTGAAGAAGTGATAAAACATCTCGGTCGGCATGTCGCCAATCTTCTCTCGCTTAAATTCCGCTTCCCACACCAACCACGGCCGACCGCTGAAGTCAATCGCCGCTTGAGCCAGGGCATCGTCCATCGGCAGCAAGAAACCGTAACGCTCGATCCCCTTTTTATCGCCGATGGCCTGTCGGTAGGCTTCGCCCAAGGCCAGCGCAGTGTCCTCGATGGTATGGTGCTCATCAATGTGTAAGTCGCCCTCCACCTTGATCCGGAGGTTGGCTCCCGAGTGTTTGCCTAGCTGATCGAGCATATGATCAAAAAAGCCTAATCCGGTATCCACCTCGGTGCTTCCCTGCCCGTCGAGGGTGAGCAAAATTCGAATGTCAGTCTCCTTGGTGATACGCGTCACCTGGGCGGCGCGAACGGGTAGCCGGAGGTGACGGTATATTTCGTTCCAGTCGGTGGTGCTTAACACCGCATCGTCCGACGACTCATTGGAAATGAAGATTGCCTGGGCACCTAAGTTTTTGGCTAGCTGCACGTCGCTAAGCCGATCGCCAATGACGAAAGAACCCGCCAGATCATATTCGCCTTCCAGGTAATGGGTGAGTAGGGCGGTGCCGGGCTTACGGGTAGGAGCGTTGTCGGTAGGGAACGTGCGATCGATGAGAATTTCATCGAAGTGGATATTTTCGCCCTCCAGCACCGACAGCATCTTGCGGTGCGCGGGCCAGAAGGTATCTTCGGGAAAAGAGTCGGTGCCCAGCCCGTCCTGGTTGGTAACCATCACCAGTAAGTAGTTGGTTTCTTCGGCAATCTTGCGCAGTGCTGAAATAGCTCCGGGCACGAACTCCAGCTTCGCCAGCGAATCAATTTGCTCGTCCTCCGGTTCGCGGATGATGGTGCCGTCGCGGTCGATAAAGAGTACCTTTTTCATAGCTTAAACGCTGGTTGGTTCAGAAAGGGCGGCCAGAGCACTGAGCAGCGCCTGGTTCTCGTCGGGTGTTCCCACCGTGATGCGCAACGACCCTTCGCACAGGCGCAGGTGCGATTGGTTACGCACAATAATCTTTTGTGCTAACAGCCGCTGATACACCCGCGGCGCATCCTGCACCCGCACCAGCAAGAAGTTAGCATCGGAAGGAAAGACGTGCTCTACCACCGGCAGCTTGAGTAGGTCGCCCGCCAAACGCTCACGCAGGGCAATGAGCTGCCGCACCGAATCGCGCATCTCGGCCTCGTGCTCCAGCAACTCCAGCGCCCGCTCCTGGGTGAGGGAGTTCACGTTGTAGGGCATTTTGATCTTGTTGAGCACCGCAATAATCTCCGGCGAAGCGAAGGCCATTCCCAGCCGTAGCGCGGCCATGCCCCAGGCTTTGCTCAGGGTGTGCAGCACCACCAGGTTCGGATAGTCGGGCAGCCGGGCAGCAAAACTCTCGGACTGGGCGAAGTCTTGGTAAGCCTCGTCCACTACCACCAGGCCCGGAAACTCCTCCAGCCAGTGCTCAATCACCGCCCGGTTAAGCAGGTTGCCGGTGGGGTTGTTGGGTGAGCAGAAGAAAACCATTTTGGTGCGCTCGTCCACGGCCTTGCGCAGCGCCGCTTCGTCGATGGTATAGGCATCGGTAAGGCTGGCCTCGTGCATCGGCACGTTGTTCACGGCGGCCGCCACCCGGTACATGCCGAAGGTGGGAGGCAGCGTCACCACGTTGTCGTGCTCGGGTTGGCAAAACGCCTTGATAAGCAGATCAATGATCTCATCGCTCCCGTTGCCCAGAAAGATGTTCTTGGGCGAAACGTGCTTCACTTCGGCCAGACGCTGTTTCAGTAGCGCTTGGTAGGGATCGGGATAGCGATGAAACGCCGATTGATCACCGGGGAGGCCCGCCGTGCCGAAAGCGTTTTCGTTAGCGTCCAGAAAGGTGCCCTCTGAGCCCTGGTACTCATCACGTGCCGAGGCGTAGGGTTTCATGGTGCGAATGTGCGGGCGGATGAGAGCGTTAAGGTCGAACATAATCTATGGTAGGAGTAAAGCTTGCAAATACAGAATAGATGGGATTTTTTGAGCGACTAGCTCTTGGATGAGTTCTTCAAGGTTGGGTATTCAACTGTTGATAATGCTGTGCAATAAGTACACCCTTTTTGTATCTGCCAGTCTGTACAGACCTATTCTTCACACCAAGGCAGATCACTATTCCCGGTAGTTCTCTAAAACTTTAAATTGGTAGAACTTGATAGGGATATCCAAGTGAGCAGAGGAACCTTTCTTTCGCTCTAAATCAAACCCGAGCACCTCCCGTTCCACTCCGTCTTCCTCTTCCACCACTATCAATACCCTATCGTGATCCAGTCTAAAGGAGTAACGATCAGCTTTAACGTGAGGCTCATTGTTGGAGTGTGTTTCGTTGTCGTAGAAAAGATTATCTGCCTTCTGACACCGAATTGGAACGTCGCCGGTTTTGCCACTATACCCCAAAGAAAACATCCCTAGTGCCTCCAGAATATTCAACTTCCCCGTGTTCGGCTCGCCGATGAACACGTTCACCCGCTTGGCCTTAAAGTCCAGCTTTTTAATTGACTTAAAATTCCGAATGGATACGTTCTTGATCATAGCGACCTAAGTTACCGAAGATTGTTATACTACCCAGCATTTTCCCTGATTTCTCGGGCGCGTTTCCAACGCGTTCGCCCGCAGTTTAACTACTTAATTCCTCCAACCGCAACGTCACTGCTCGCTGGTGGGCCACCAATTCTTCCGCCTCGGCCATTGTCGCTACGGATGGACCCAGCCGTCGCAAGCCCTCGGGTGAAATTTCCTGATAGGTTATCTTCTTTACAAACGTATCCAGCGATACCCCACTATAAGACTTTGCCATGCCGTTGGTGGGCAACGTATGGTTGGTGCCCGAGGCGTAGTCTCCGGCCGACTCGGGAGTGTAATGCCCCAGAAATACCGAACCGGCGTTGATGATATGGTCTATGGCATCGCGCGGGTTTTCCGTAGCGATAATCAGGTGCTCGGCTCCGTATTCATTTAGCAGAGCGTAGGCGGTGGCCAGATCGGGCACCACCAGTGCTACGCTACCTTCCAACGCCTGTTCCGCGATTTTACGCCGGGGCAGGTCCGCGAGCTGTTCGCGCAAGGCTTTCTGCACCCGCTCTACCAAACCCGCATCGGTACTCACCAGCACCACCTGGCTATCCACGCCGTGCTCAGCCTGCGACAACAAATCAGCTGCCACGAAGCTGGGGTTCGCTGAAGCATCGGCCAGCACCGCCACTTCCGACGAACCGGCCGGTATGTCGATCGCTACTCCGTGCTGGCTCACCAGTTGCTTGGCCACGGTAACGTACTGGTTGCCCGGACCAACAATTTTATAAACGGCGGGGATACTTTCGGTGCCGTAGGCCATCGCCGCCACTGCCTGCGCCCCGCCTACCCGAAATATCTTCCGGATGCCCACCAGATCGGCGGTGTAGAGAATGGCCGGGTGCACCCGGCCCTTGCGGTTGGGCGGCGTGCACAGGATCACCTCCCGGCAGCCCGCTATTGCGGCGGGTACGCCCAGCATTAGCACGCTGGAGAACAGCGGGGCCGTGCCGCCAGGAATATACAAGCCAACCCGCTCAATAGGCACGCTGCGCCGCTCACAACGCACTCCCGGCATGGTCTCCACCGACAGCGGTTCGGTGCGCTGCGCGCTATGAAATTTTTCAATGTTTTCTTTCGCTACCTGGATTGCGTCCCGCAGGGCTGGATTTATCTGCTCCCGAGCCGACTGAATCTCTGCTTCGCTTACGGCCAGTTCGTTCAGCTCCACATGATCGTATTCCAGTGAAAACTGCCGCAGGGCTTTGTCGCCGCGCTTTCTTACCTTCTTCAGAATTGGTGAAACAATCTTTTTGGTCTGCTTGAACTTCTGCGTTGGCCGCTCCAACAGGTTTTTCCACGCGCGGGGCGGCGGGTTGTTCACTACTTTCATACGATCATTTTTTCGATGGGCACTACCAAAATTCCTTCGGCCCCGGCGGTCCGCAGCTGTTCAATGGATTCCCAAAAGGCATCTTCGTTCACCACCGAGTGAATGGAGTTCCATCCTGGCATCGCCAGGGGCAACACGGTGGGACTGCGCATACCCGGTAAGATTTCAATAATACGCGCAGTAGCCTCCTCAGGAGCGTTGAGCAAAATGTACTTGTTGTTTTTCCCCGCCTGCACGGCATCGGTGCGAAAAATGAGCTGCTGGGTAAGCTGCTGCTTGGTGGCACTGGCCCCGGGGTGGCCAATCAGCACTGCTTCCGAACGAAAGATAGTCTCTACCTCCTTCAGACCGTTACTCAGCAAGGTGCTGCCGCTGCTCACAATGTCGCACACCGCGTCGGCCAGGCCAATGCTTGGGGCAATCTCCACCGATCCGCTGATCTCGTGAATCTGGGCGCTGATCTGATGGGCTTCCAGAAAGTCCTGCAAAATCTTGGGGTAGGAGGTAGCGATGTTCTTGCCCTCAAAAAACGATACGTCGGTATACGATACGTCACGGGGAATGGCCAGCGACAGCCGACATTTGGAGAACCCTAGCCTTTTTAGTGACTCCACGTTCTTGTGTTTCTCGGCTACTTCGTTTTCGCCCACGATGCCTAAATCGGCCACGCCATCTTCCACGTAGCCCGGTATGTCATCGTCTCGCAAAAAGAGCAGTTCGGCCGGAAAATTAGCGGCCACCGCCCTCAGTTTATTCTTGCCGTTGCTGAAGTGAATGCCGCACTCGCGCAACAGCTCCAGCGACTTATCACTGAGGCGACCCGACTTTTGAATGGCAATTCTAATTTTTTCTTCCATAGCGCACAAATATAGAAAAAGCCCCGGAGAGGTTCTCCCGAATACCAAAGAAAACCTATATTGAACCCTCACCGTTCACTCCTGCTCATGCGCCACGAACCCATTCCCGCTTCTTTGTTTGTTGCTAACCGCGAACGATTGGCTAAGCTGCTGAAAGGCAAGTCATTAGCTGTGCTTAATAGCAACGATATACTACCTACCAATGCCGACGGAACCCTTCGCTTGGTGCAGAACGCTGATTTGTTCTACCTCACGGGAATCAACCAGGAAGAAACCATCTTGTTGCTTGCGCCCGACTTCCCCGATGAGACCTATCGGCAGGTGCTGTTTGTTAAAGAAACCAGCGAACTCATTGAAGTCTGGGAGGGGCATAAGTATACCAAAGAAGAAGCGACCGCCGCCTCGGGCATTACCGCC
This sequence comes from uncultured Cytophagales bacterium, assembly GCA_963761785.1. Taxonomy (GTDB): domain Bacteria; phylum Bacteroidota; class Bacteroidia; order Cytophagales; family Cyclobacteriaceae; genus Tunicatimonas. The sequence goes on along the minus strand of CAVXII010000003.1, from coordinate 872,877 downwards.
GTGCACTGGATATCTGATTTTGACCGCATTTTTAACACAGTAATGGCCGAAGCGGAGCACGTGTACCTCAACTCCAATGAGCACCTGCGGGCCAGCGGGCCGGTGGAGACCCGCGATGCCCGCTTTATCAAATTTTGTCAGCAGCACTATCCTTTGCACCACTACGAGCGCTTGGCCCCGTTGATGCATCAATTGCGGGCGATAAAATCGGACATTGAGTTGGACCGGCAGCAGCACGCGTGCGACATTACCGAGCGGGCCTTCCGACGGGTGCTTAAGATGGTGAAACCGGGGGTGAAGGAGTATGAGATTGAGGCTGAGTACCTGCACGAGTTTGTGCGTAGTGGCTCCCGCGGATTTGCCTACGAACCCATTGTCGCCTCGGGCGCCAACGCCTGCGTGCTGCACTACCTAGACAACCACTCCACCTGTCAGGCAAACCAGGTGCTAATGATGGACGTTGGAGCCGAATATTCCCGGTATTACGCCGACATGAGCCGGTCGATACCAGTGAGTGGTCGCTTCACCAAGCGGCAGCGGGCCGTATACGACGCCGTGCTGCGGGTGCAACGCGAGGCCATGATGCTACTGCGTCCGGGCAACACGATAAAAGAATACCACAAACAGGTGGGTGAAATTATGGAAGGCGAACTCATCGGCCTAGGATTGCTCGATGCCCAGGAAGTGAAGAAGCAGGACGAAAAGAAACCCCTGTACAAGAAGTATTTCATGCATGGCACCTCCCACCACCTGGGCCTCGACGTTCACGACGTGGGCAACGTATACCGCCCGTTCGAGGTGGGTATGGTGTTCACGGTGGAGCCGGGGATCTACATCCGGGAAGAAAACCTGGGTATTAGACTGGAGAACAACGTAGTGATCACCGAAGATGGGATACACGACCTGATGCGCAACATCCCGATTGAAGCCGAAGCAATCGAGGACCTAATGAACGAATCGTAGGCGTGGGTCTCAACCCACGCCGACCGTATGTTTATCGGCGATAGCCCCCGCCACCCTCCGGTTTGGGACGGGCTTCACTCACGCGAAGGCCTCTACCCCCGAAGTCGGTGCCGTCGAGGTTTTCAATGGCGGCCGAAGCGTCTTCGTCGCTAGGCATTTCAACGAAGCCAAAGCCACGGGACTGTCCCGAATCACGATCTTGAATGATTTTTGCAGAACTTACTTCTCCGTAGGCTTCGAAAAGCTCGCGGAGTTCATCATCTTGAACCTTGAAGTTAAGGTTCGCTACGTAAATGTTCATGATGTTGTGTAGTTAATAGCCGCCCGTATGAACTTACGGGTTCAGCGTGTAGGTTGAGTATAGTTTTGTTACTTGGCAATATATCAATTCTTTCCAAAAACTTTCGGGAGAGTGCTAATAAAAATCAAAGCGACAATTTATTTAGCCTTCTGCCAACTAAAAATAGCTCGGTCTAGAAGGATGGTTTGCTCTCGGGCACCGCTTGGGACGCCTCGGTGAGCACGCTTTCGTCTGGGGTGGTCACCGCGCGCTTCTCATGGAAAAACAGGGTGAACAACACCAGCACTACGCCGGCCAGCACGGCGGGCACCAGCCAGATATTGTCCCATTGGTAGACGGTATTTCCACTCACTTCGTCCACCACCGCATAGTTTTCAGCCACCACGCCCGACAGGGCGGAGCCAATAAACATGCCCACCCCGTAGGTGGCGAAAGTTATGAGGCCTTGCGCTGCGTTTTTGATGTGCTTGGGGGCGCGTTCGTCCACGTAGATTTGTCCGGTTACAAAGAAGAAATCGTAGCAGATGCCGTGCAAAATAATGCCCCCGTAGAGCATCCAAACCAGTTCGCTGGGGTTGCCGTACATAAACAGCACGTAACGGGCCGACCAGCAGGCCATGCCGATCATCAGCATAATTTTATAGCCGAAGCGCTTGAAGAAGAACGGCATCAGTAGTAAAAACGCAATTTCGGACATCTGACCCATCGTCATTTTGCCTGCGGCGTTCTCGATGCCAATGTTGTTCAGGAAAAGGTTGGCGAAGCTGTAGTAGAACGATAACGGAATACAGATGAGTAGCGAAGCGATAAACAAGATGGCAAAGGAGCGGTCTTTCATCAGCTTGAGCGCGTCTAAGCCAATGATATCCTTCCAATTGGCTTTTTCACCCTTGCTCTTGGGTGGAGTATGCGGCAACGTAAAGCAGTATAATCCCATCACTACCGACACGCCTGAGGCAATCAGAATAGGGGTGGACTGGCTTTCTACGTTAAGATAGCCGATGATAAGTCCTATTACAATCCAACTAATGGTGCCCAGCACGCGCACGCTCGGAAACTCTTTGCCCGGATTGTCCATGTGGGCAAATGACAGGGAGTTGGTCAGCGCGATAGTGGGCATAAAACAAAGGGTGTAGGCAATGATTACCGGGTAAAATAAGGCAAACTCGGTAATGGTGGTTAGCAAGTAGAGAAGCACCGCCCCTAGCAGGTGCAACACGCCCAGCACCCGCTCGGTGGGGAAAAACCGGTCAGCGATCATTCCCACAAAAAAAGGAGAGATCATGGCGGCAATGGCAAACGCGCTATAGGCCAGACCAATCTGAGTACCCTCGAACTTTAGGGTCGTTCCTAAGTACGTGCTTAGGGTAACGTACCAGGCGCCCCACACAAAGTACTCCAGAAACATCATCGTAGAAAGCTGCAGGCGGATTCGGCTGGTCATGACAGGGCAAGGTTAGATTGTGCGTTGGGGCAGGAAATATACTTATTCTTTCGGTTTATCTTGCCCCTGCTGGGCTTCTTCCACTTCTTTTCCTTCCTCAAGTTCGCGCGAAACCGATACGTAGGGCCCTGACACCACCCGTTCGCCCTCCGTGAGTCCGCTGATGATCTCAATGTTCTCGTAGTCGCTGATGCCGGTTTCCACCACCACTTTGTTCACCGTATTGTCCGGCTGGTAACGAAACACCACTTCATCGGTGGTTTCTTGGTCCGCCAGCGAAGCAGAATTCGTTGCCTGCTCAGTTGAGTCGCGGGGGCGGGTGGTGACGGCCGATAGTGGCACCGACAGCACGTTCTCTTTGCGTTGGGTGATGATGTCAACGCTGGCCGTCATACCCGGCCGAAAGGGATACGATTTTTTTTCATCGAGCAAATCCTGGTATGATTCGTTCAGCAAGCGAATGCGCACCTCGAATTCGGTGACGGCTTCTTCGGTAACTTTTGTATTGGCCGTGTTGGCGATGGCGGTCACCACTCCGGCAAACTCTTTGTCGGCGTAGTTGTAGGCATCAACGTCCACCACCGCGGTGTCGCCCGTGGCCACCCGTATAATATCATTCTCGTTCACGTCGACCCGCACCTCCATTTGGTTGAGGTCGGCAATGCGCAGCATTTCGGTGCCCGCCATCTGCGAGGTGCCCACCACCCGTTCGCCCTTCTCCACGTCGAGTTTAGACACAATGCCGCTCACCGGGGCGAAAATACTGGTGAGTGATAGATTTTCGCGCGCCTCGTCCACCGTAGCCTGGGCACTGCGGATGCCGTAGCGGGCCGCTTGCACGTTTTGCTTGGCCGACTCTACCTCTTGAAGCGCCACCTGGTAGTTGCTCTCAATCTGCTCGAAGTCAGCATCGGAGATCACCTGGTCTTCGTACAGCTTTTTGTTTCGCGTGTAGTTGGCCTGGGTCTGCACCAAACGCGCTTGGGAACCGGCTTGCGCTGCCTGCATTTGCGACAGATTGGCCCGCTGCTGATTGAGCGAGGCCTGGGTGCGCGATAGCACCGACTCGAAGTTGTCGGGCCGAATGCGGACCAGCAGTTGGTCTTGCTGCACCGAATCGCCTTCTTCTACGTTGAGTTCGATGATTTCGCCGGGCACTTCGGGAGAAATCTTTACCTCCACCACCGGTTGCACGGTTCCTGAGGCACTTACCCGCTCCACAATGGTTTGAAGAGAGGCGGTGGCGAGGGTTACCTCGATGGTTTCCTTGGTGCCGATCCACTCGAGCCGCCGGGCCACGAACAAGAGCAGCAGCAGCACCGCAACCACAATGGCAATAATGAGCAGCGGATTGCGCTTGCGTTTACGAGAGGTTTGGGTTGGCATAGGTTGAGGTTGGGTAAAATACGACGGCAGAAAAGTTGACAGGGTAAATTTATCAATAACTTTGAAGGTGGCAAGGTTTCATATTGATTGATAGTTGGCCGATGGTTATTTTTGAGAGACAACAAAAGGGACGACCATGAAGAAAATCGTTGTATTGTCCGGCGCGGGAATCAGCGCCGAAAGCGGTATTCCCACCTTCCGGGGAGCTGATGGGCTGTGGGAAGGGCACGATATCATGGAGGTGGCCTCGCCGCAGGGTTGGGACAAAGACCCGCACCTGGTGTTGGATTTCTACAACCAGCGCCGGAAGAATGCCCGGGCCGTTGAGCCCAACGCGGGGCACCGCGCCCTGGTTGATCTGGAAGATCACTACAAGGTGACAGTCATCACCCAGAACGTGGACAACCTGCACGAGCAAGCGGGATCGTCGCAGGTGATCCATTTGCACGGAGAACTGTTCAAATCGCGCAGCACCGCCGACGAAAGCTTGGTATATGACGTGGAGGGCTGGGAAGTGAACTGGGGCGACACCTGCGAAAGAGGGTCACAATTGCGTCCGCACATCGTTTGGTTCGGCGAACAGGTGCCGATGATGGATGTTGCGCAGCAAGAAACTGCCCAAGCAGATATTTTGCTGGTGGTGGGCACCTCGCTACAGGTGTACCCAGCGGCGGGCCTGCTCTACGAAGTGGCGGAGGGCACCCCGGTTTATATCATCGATCCGCACACTCCCGACTACGCCCAACAACCTACCATTCATCCCATCGCCGAACCGGCCAGCGTGGGCGTGCCCCGCCTGGTGCAACAACTCATCGCGCAGGCGAACCAGTAAAAACCACGCTGCAATCTAATCTGGCGCGGGGTATCCTGTCCCGTGATTGAATTAGGGGGGGCTCTGAACCCAACTCAAGCCAGCGATTGCCAATTTGTCTATCCTCACCCCATAACCAGCGTATAGGCCAAGCCCGCCAGCACGGCTCCCACCACGGGGCCCACCACCGGAATCCAGGCGTAGCCCCAGTCGCTGTCGCGCTTGCCCGCGATGGGCAGAATGGTATGCATGATGCGGGGCGCTAAATCCCGGGCGGGGTTGATCGCGTAGCCCGTGGTGCCCCCCAACGAAAGTCCAATCACAAAAACGAGCAAGGCAACGGGCAAAGCCCCCAAAGCGCCTAGTCCGAATTCTACGGTGCCCACTTCCGGCGACGAAAGAGAGGGAAGGGCAATAAATAACACCGCGAATACCAGTACAAAGGTGCCGATCATCTCCGAAAAGAAGTTATCGGCCGCACTACGAATGGCGGGCATGGTGGCGAAGATCGCCAGCTTCGAGTCAGCGTCGGAGGTGGCTTGCACGTGGTTCCGATAGGTGAGCCACGCTAGCGTGGTGCCCAGGGCAGCGCCGAGCATCTGACCCGCTATGTACTCCGGCACCAAGCTCCAGTCAAACACCCCCGCCATGGCTAGTCCTACGCTCACCGCAGGATTCAGGTGCGCCCCGCTGTAAGGTGCCGCAACGAACACGCCGACGAATACAGCCAATCCCCAGGCGAAAGTGATCACGATCCAGCCACTGTTGAATCCTTTGGTTTGCTCCAGCACCACGTTGGCCACCACGCCGTTGCCGAGTAAGAGAAGCAAAGCGGTGCCGATGAATTCGGCGAGAAAGTTTGACATAGGGTTGAAGTTTTGGGGGGATGGTCAAAAATAGATATTGGATGTTGGTCATTGGATAGGTAGCCGTGTTAGATCATCCACTATCTATTATCCAATATCTAACCACTGTGGAGATCATCTACGTTAAGATATATCCTTTCACCAGTTCTTGGTACTGCTTTATCTGCTCTTGCTGCCAAGCCTCATCTTTGTCCAGTTTATCCGCCATCAGGAGGGCCACTTCGGGAGCCATGTCGGCACTCGCGCGGGCGTCGAGCAACAGGGCGCGGGTGCGGCGCGAGAGAAAGTCTTCCACCGTGCGGGCCATTTCGTGGCGCACCGCCCAAACCACCTGCGCTTTGGTCACTTTCAGGCGGTCGTGCAGCATCTCGCCCAGCTCCGGTTTGCGCTCAATCATCTTTTTAATGCCAATGGCGTCGGAGCCGTAAAAATGCAAGTAGTCTTCCCGATCGGTATGCTTGAGCCAGCCGTGGATGCGCAGGTCCTTGGTTTTAGTGGGCCGATCTTCCAAGCCCCCAATCACCGCGGCTTTGTCGATGGTGTCTTCGCCCATCTTGCGGTAGGTGGTCCACTTGCCGCCCGTAATGGTGACCAAGCCTGACACCGACACCAGGATCGCGTGGCTACGCGAAATCTGCGCGGTACTCTTGCCCTCCCCGGTGCTCACCAACGGACGCAGTCCGGCGTAGGTGCTGAGCACATCGGAGCGTTGGGGGTCTTTGGTCAGGTAGCGAGCGGCGTGCCCTAAGATGAAGGCAATTTCTTCTTCCAACGGACGCGGTTCCAGCGACACTTCATCAACCGGGGTATCGGTGGTGCCAACCACGACCTTATCGTTCCAGGGCACGGCGAACAGCACCCGCCCGTCTTCGGTTTTGGGCACCATAATGGCCGAATCACCCGGCAAAAACGATTTATCCAGCACAATATGCACGCCCTGACTGGGCCGAACAATGGGTTTGGCGGTGGCATCGTCCATTTCCAGGACGTTGTCCACGAACACCCCGGTAGCGTTGACGACCACGCGTCCGTTGATCTGATACTTCTTACCGGTTTCCAAATCGGTAGCTTCGACGCCCGACACCATGTCGGCGGTTTTGAGCAGCCCGGTCACCGGCATGTAGTTGATCAGCGTGCCTCCCGCTTCGGCAAAGGTTTGGGCGATGTTGATGGCCAGGCGGGCGTCGTCGAACTGCCCGTCGTAGTAGATCACTCCGCCCCGCAGTCCTTCGGCTTCTACGGTGGGTAGCAGCTCCAGCGTTTCTTCTTTAGATAAACTTTTGGAAGGACCCAGTCCCAGTTTTCCGGCCAGCACGTCGTATACTTTCATGCCCACGGTGTAGAAGGGCCCGCCCCACCAGTCGTAGGTGGGAATAACAAAGGCCTGGTTTTTCACCAGATGAGGGGCATTCTTCATCATCAATCCCCGCTCGTGTAGCGCCTCGATGACCAGCGACACGTCGCCCTGCTGCAGGTAACGCACGCCTCCGTGAGCCAGCTTGGTACTGCGGCTCGAGGTGCCCTTGGCATAGTCATTTTGTTCTAAAAGCAGGGTGGTGTAACCCCGCGAAGCGGCTTCCAGGGCGGTGCCCAGCCCGGTGGCTCCGCCGCCCACCACAATCACGTCCCAGACGTTTTCGTACTGGGCCACGGTGTTGATCATTACTTCTCGGTCCATCATAAGTTGGCAAGGGTTGTTTTGATGTCGGTTTCTAGTTTCTGGAAGGCGGGCAAGGCTCTAAGGGGAGAAAAGTCTGCAATATTATCAACAAGTACATGTGCGCGGTTTGGTATCTTTAGCTTAGCTAACTTTCTGCCGTGTAGGGCGCTGGCTTCTCTAATTTTTTGATATAGAGTGGCTTTAGGGTCCGTCAAACGCTCAATCCGCTGGAATGGAGGTAGCGATAAACTCTTGCTGTTATTAGGATTACCTGCTGCTATTTTAATACTATCCTCATCAAACAGTAGCCAGGCTTCGGTCATGCGGACCGGAATCACCGTAATCATGCTTTCAGTACTGGTGGACTCCTTTATTTTGCGCCAAGCTTCTGTTACTTCATCTACTCTAGATTTCAAAGGGTGCTTTTCTGCATCACGATGGACAAACAGGATGTCACACGTATAGTATTCTAATACAGCTCGCATTCTTTCTTCTAAGCTTTTGGGTGGATCGGGCAATCTTCTTAAGTCACCAAACTTTGCGAGAATTGGTATATCAGGCAAATACTGTTTGATAACCCAAGTCAAAATCTTTGTAAGTACTTTATCCGATGAGCCATCCGAAAGAAGCGTAAGCGTCAACTCAGGTCTGGGTTTCATAAGGTATATTCAATTGCCAGCCCTGACTCTTCTTTACATCATCTCGATCTATCACCCTTTTTTTTATCTTTCTTTCAAGAATGCTCGTTTCGTCAACTTCCGAATCCTCTTTTTCTGTTGGATTAAGATAGGCTAACAGATGACCGAGAGAAGTAGTAGGAACATGCTTCTCTATGCGTGTTCTCCATGTATTATCAAGCGGGGTAAAAACCGCTTTCTTGAAGAAATTTCCGTACTCGTCAATATCTTCTCGTAGCTCGGCCATTAGCAAACTGTCCTCCGGTACCCGCTGTACCACCAAAGGCGAGTGAGTATTAGTAATAACCTGCCGCAAGGGATTATCGTCACCAACTTCATAATTAATATCAGTCGCGATATCTTGTAAAAGCCTAAGAATTGCAGAAATCTTTTCGGGGTGAATGCCGTTTTCCGGCTCTTCCAGACAAATAACGCTTCCGGAACGAGCGTCTAACTCTAAGATTGCTAAACCCAGGAAGCGCAACGTGCCATCAGACAAAGCTCTAGCGGGAAGCGTCGTATTGTCCCTAGTTCGTAGCATCAACGTTAACAATTCGCGCTTATCATCTTTATCTATATCTATGTAAGCCACATCGTCAATGAGTTCGTAGAGACGATTTGCTAAATGTTGGCGAATGTCAGGATAACCGCTGTCCCCGTCGTTCTGTAGTCGGTAAAGAGTAGCAGGCAAATGCGAACCATTGGTACCTAAAGAAGCTCCGGCTACAGTACGAAAATCATCGGGACTACGTAGTGCATTAGGCTCTAGTTGAAGCATTTTCCAGGACTGCATTTCATTTTTTACGATGAGAGCAGTAGGATTTTCTAAAGCATTAGCAGTAGACAGTATCGTTCGTGGGAGTTGTGAAGCTTTTCTCCCGGCAGGCTTTCCACTACTTCCCCCGTCTTGGTGAAAATTGATCTTGCGGTCTTCCCCTTCTCCTTCAGTGGAAATAAACATGGCCGACCTTCGTCGCTTAATAACTGAGTTTTTCCAGGCCTTTTCTTTTCTCTTTACTGCATTTTGTTCTTTCTGACTCAGACCAGACAGATCAGGGTAAAAACTTATGTTTTTATAGGCTTCACGTTGGGGAATTGGAGCTAATTCTTCGTGTATAATTTCTAAAATACCGTGTGTTCCCAAAGCGTTATTACCGCGATACGCTATTTCTAATCTGTACTTTACGGTAGTTATAGTAGCTTCAGCAGATTGACCCAGATCATCGATACCTTCTTCAGGAATGATCATCTCTACTGAGAACGACATTCGATCAGCGTAAGTGTTTTCAATTCGATGAAATAGATCACGGATTCTTGAGCCATTTCTCACTAAACTAGCCGCATCCACCAGCGTCTTACTGGTCAAATCACTCAGAAAACGGATAGCATCAAATAAGTTAGACTTGCCCACTGCGTTGGTACCGGCAATACAAGTGAAGGGCCCAAACCGAATGTCAGTCTTCACCAAATTTTTAAACCCATCAATCTGCAAACGAGTAATCATATTTCGCTAGGTTTCACTATCCATCCATCCCTTGGCCATCGCCACCGCCTTATCCCAGTGCCGTACTAATTTTTCCATTGCCGCCGCTTCGGCCGGTTCAAATCTACGGTCCACCTGCCACTGTTCGGCCAGTTCTTCCTGGTTTTTCCAGAAACCGACCGCGAGTCCGGCCAGGTAGGCAGCTCCCAACGCAGTGGTTTCCATGATTTTGGGCCGCACCACCGGCACCTGCAGCACGTTGGCCTGAAACTGCATCAGCGGGTCGTTGGCCGAGGCCCCGCCGTCCACACGAAGCTCCTGGAACGTGATCTGCGCGTCTTCCTGCATGGCCCGCAGCACGTCGTTGGTCTGGTAGGCCATGCTCTCTACCGCGGCCCGAGCAATGTGCCCCGCGGTGGTGCCCCGGGTAATGCCGGCAATGGTGCCCCGGGCGTACGGGTCCCAGTGCGGCGCTCCCAAACCGGTGAGCGCCGGTACTACGTACACTCCCCCGTTATCGTCTACGGTGTTGGCCAGTGCTTCCACCTCCTCCGACTCTTTGATGATCCCTAATCCGTCGCGGAGCCACTGCACGATGGCTCCGGCGATAAAGATGCTGCCCTCCAGCGCGTAGGTGGTTTTTCCGTCGATCTGCCAAGCAACGGTCGATAGCAAATTATGCTGCGAGACGATGGGCTGGTCGCCGGTGTTAAGCACCACGAAACTGCCGGTACCGTAGGTATTCTTCACCATGCCGGGCTGCGTGCATAACTGTCCGAACAGCGCCGCCTGCTGATCGCCCGCGATGCCGGCAATCGGTACGGATGCTCCTAACAAATCAGTTTGGGTTTCGGCGTACACTTCCGACGAAGAAGCTACTTCGGGCAGCAGGGAAGCAGGCACCTTTAGAAGTTCTAGCAGTTCTTCGTCCCACGCAAGGGTGTGGATACTGAATAGCTGCGTACGGCTGGCGTTGGTCACGTCGGTTACGTGACGTTGCCCCCCCGTGAGATTCCAGATGAGCCAACTGTCCATCGTGCCGAAGGCCAATTCACCCGCTTCTGCTTGCTTTCGCGCGTCCGGGACATTATCCAGCAGCCACTGAATTTTGGTGCCCGAAAAGTAGGCGTCCACCACCAATCCGGTTTTCTGTTGGATCAACTCCGTATGTCCGGCCTGCCGCAGTTTGTCACAAATTGACGCAGTACGTCGGTCTTGCCACACAATGGCCGGATGAATCGGCTTGCCGGTATTTCGGTTCCAGATTAGCGTGGTTTCGCGCTGGTTGGTGATGCCGATGGCAACAATATCTTTCGCCGTTACCGAGGCCTTTTGCAGCACCTGCTGCGCTACGGCCAGTTGAGAGTTCCAGATTTCCTCGCCGTCGTGCTCGACCCAACCCGATTGGGGGAAATACTGCTTAAACTCCTGCTGCGCCACGGCTTGGATCATTCCTCCGTGATCGAACAAGATGGCGCGCGAACTAGTGGTGCCTTGGTCCAAGGCTAATACGTAGCGGTTCATAGAAGTATGGTTTTCGCCTAAAGTACGGATATCCTATCGCTCCTCAAAAATTCAGTTTGTAAACATTGTATTTCCTACTAACGTACCATTCTAACGAAGTTCATTTTTATAATTATTTTTATTATATTTATAACTGAAATAAAGTAAATGAAGCTTATTTATGCCTAATACGATACAAGAAGTACAGGAAGTACGATTAAACGGCGACTTACGGGTTGTTCACTTAGCCAACATTAAAGAAAAGCTGCTGGGTGAACTACTAACACTGCAACGACTGCACGTGCGCATCTGTGATGTCCACGCATTGGACTTGTCTACCCTACAGTGGGTGTACGCCTTTGGCTGCGCGGCTAATTCCGAAGGAAAAGAGGTGACAATCAACATGGAGCTTCCTAACCATCTGGATAGGCTGGTACGCGTGTCGGGGATCAAAAAGATGTTTAATCGCTTCGACCGCTAGCTACCGTACCCATCAATGCTTATAGTTGGTTGGCTTTCCGAGCAGATCTACTTTATCGTAACAAATTTGTTACTTTTGCTCAGCATCAAAATATTGAGTGAGTGAAGTATTTTTTAGCGCTGATTTGGTTACTCACCACGAGCCAACTCCTAGCGCAGTCCGAAGAGCCGCTGAGCACCGACCGACCGGGCGAAGGCACCGATGCCGCTTCGGTGGTAGGTGCAGGCGTAGGACAACTGGAAACCGGAGTTTTTCAGGAGTGGGAAAATGTTGGAGATTACAGTTTAGCTTATTTCCCTACCGTGCTGCTTCGCTACGGGATACTCAACCGGGTAGAGCTCCGGCTATCATCTGGTCTTTACACGGGCGAGGGACAATCAGGAATCGGCTGGTCGCCATTGGATCTAGCTACCAAAGTGGCACTTATAGAACAAGCGCACGGCTTGATTCCGCAAACGGCACTGTTGGTTGGGTTCACGCTGCCCTCCACTGGTAGCGAAGCAGTGCAGTCGCGCTTCACGCAACCGCGGGTGGTGCTACTGCTCAATCATCCGATCAATTCGTGGTTGGGCATCACCACCAACCTGGGTGCACACTGGGAGGACGATTCTCCGGAAACCATTTATCGCTACGCCATGTCCTTCGATTTTAGCCTCAGCCAGCGGGTGGGGGCTTTTGCTGAGTTTTACGGCGATCTGCCCGAAGCCAGTGCTACTAGTCACCTATTCAACGTGGGATTCACGTACCTGCTAACCAACAATCTACAGCTAGATTTAGCGGCTGGAATCGGCCTAACCGAAAACGCACCCGATTCTTACGTTGGTGGGGGAGTATCCTGGCGGTGGCAATAGCCAACTACGTGTTTTCTACTGAGCCTTCTTTCCTAACAAAAGGTCAGCCTGTCTAAGCAACGCCTGCTTTCTTAACTCAAGTGCACGTTCTAAGACTTCTGTCGTGCTCATCTTTGTAACGAACTTATTCATCAACCCCAAAATCGTTACAGCATGAAGAAGACGCTTTTTATTGTACCTTTCCTGTGTCTCATTCAACTGCAAATGCAGGCACAATTCTTCACCGACGTAACCGTTGGAACTTCCCGGCAGGATCGGGCATTTGTTAATCTGGCGTATCGCCATCAATTCTCTGAGAAGTTTCGAGCCGGACTCGAACTTCAAACAGGCTTAGTCAGCTACCGTTTTATTGGCGCTAAGGTAATAGATGAGGGAGTGAGCATTACGGTGAGCATACCCACCCTATTACGCTTCTACCAGCGCGAGGATTTTCGAATCGATTTATACTCCCGCTTAGGGTTTCGCTTCCAAAGCGTTTCTTCCGACTACGAAGAGGAAGAAGTATTACAAGCGAGCAATTCTACTGGGTTTAATATAGAACCGGGACTGGCGGTTACTTACCTCCTGAGTGATCGCTTCAGTGTTCAGTCGGGAGTGACACTGCCCGTGTTATTTGAAATGTCTCCGGAATTTCTCATGGAGAATAATGTAACCAACCTGTTCGCCAACGTAAGCTACCAATTTTCGGATTGTTCTGTTTTCTTACTAAAAGCGAGCACGGGGCCAGCGGCCGGAGCCAGCGGCGATTCTCAGAAGTACCTATGGTCGGTGCAGGCAGGCTTACGCTTCTTGTTTGGAAAGAAAGACCCAGGCGTTGCAATCATTCCCGAACCCTCATTCTAATTATTTACCTAACGAAACTAACATATTATGAGAAAGTACTCTTTGTTCTTCAGCGCATTACTTCTTATATCTAGTACCCATCTTTACGCACAGAAAAGTGCCAAAAAACGGGGCATCGGTTGGTACATCACTCCCGAGTATAGCACAATGTTTATGAATGACCACGTAGGTAATGCCGTTGGTTTCTCGGCCGGGATAAAGCTATTCAGAGATCACCTGAAAGTAGGTTACTTCAATTACGGAAGGAGCGGTCCCATCAATTCAAAAACCTATACTACCTCTTTACCTGAGGGGGTAACCTACAAGGGGCAGCAAGAGGTTAAGCTACGCGCAGACCACGGAGCATTCGGACTGATGGTTGCTCCTTCTTTTTTTATCCCTAATACCAATATAGAGCTAGATATTCCTGTTTATTACGGATCTATCGGAGCGGGCTTTTACTTGGTCGGTGAGGACCGAAAAACGCCCGATAATCGCCGGGTGAGTGCGTGGGAAAATGACCTTTTTAACGGCGAAGATGCTACATTTGCTTCAATGTTAGAGGTGGGAATCCGGTCTTTCTTTCCTACCGGAATCAATGGCTTGCGTTGGGGAGTTGGGCTGCATTACACAACAGTACAAGATTGGTCTACCTACGTAGATTCTTCTGGAGATTTCTATAATAACAAGTTCCGAGCATCCATATTTGTGGATTTTGGTTCTAAGTCTAAGCGATGACCCCGCATTTGTTGTGCTTCATCTGTCGCGCAAAGGTCTACGACAGTATAGAATGGCGAGAACTACCCGCTACGACGACCTTGTAAATGTTGCCATTGAGCGATCAGTAGAAACCATCGGTTCAACGTCCGATGGTTTTTCGTGAAACGTCGGACATCGATCGAGGGTCAATCATTGTTCTTCCAGCAATTTTCTAATCGCCACCAGCTCATCACGAATCGCCTGATTCTCCTTCTGCTGCTCGTCCAGGCGATGCCGCAGCGACGCAATGGTGCGCTCCTGTTCCTGCAACGCGTTGAGCATGGGCGGAATCAGGCCAGGATAATTCACCGTGCGGAACCCATCGTCTCGCTTGTGCACCAAGCTAGGAAATACCCGCTCCACCTCCTGCGCCATCACTCCCAATTGTAGTTGTTGGTCACCTTGTTTCCAGTGATACGTATAGGGCGTGATTTGTCGCAACTTTTCCGACGAGTTAGTCAGGGCCACCCAGTCCTTTTTGAGGCGTTGATCACTCGGCGTGCCTACCGTTGCGCTGGTAACCCGCCCTTTTTGATCTACCGTAATTGAAGTGATCGGGTTACTGCCCATCGGATCGCCGTATACCACCGGAGCCGCATTTAGGTTAGGCAACCGGTTCTCGTTCAGGGTACCGGCGGCAATACGGTCAGCGTCCAGGTTGGTGATACCGCTCCCGTCACCATTCAGGTCGGCCGTCACGGTGCCACCGGTAATGGTCACGTTTGACTGATCTAAACCCAGGTTGTTGCGCGTCTGGGCAGTGTTGTTGAGCACCAACTGTCCGGTTTCGCTCAGCGTGGCGTCGCCGCTGATGGTTCCCACGGTGGCCTCACCTAACGCATTGCCGATAATAATATTACCACTCGGTATCGCTTGCAGTTTGTTGACGGCAATGCCTGCTGCCAAACTTATATTTTCGTTTACAATCGCATTGTTTGCGATTTCGGCCACTCCGTTGCTACCCAAGGTAAGGTCGCCGCTCACCACCACTGGGGTTGGCTCGTTGCGGTTGTTACCTACGTAGATAAACCCTTCGTCGAGGCGCACCGTGCCGAAAATATTTAGGTTTTCCCAAAAAACGGTACCGGCGTTGGTTGAGATGAGCACCTTGTTAGCGCCCGGCGACGCCAGATCGGTGGTGGTGATTGTATTATCCACAACCTTCAGGGAGGTAACCGAATTGTTGGCTAAGTTTTCAAGCTCCACCACTGCTTCATTCAGTTCAAGATTCGTCAGCCGACCAGATAGGTCGCCCCCAACCCTTCCACTGACGATGGGCACCCATCCTGGGTTCATCCAGTAGAAGAAGGTGTTTTCCTGGTTGTCGTAGACCACCAAGCCACTTTCAGCAGCTGACAACCCCCGGACGAATGCCTCGGCAGTGCGTTGGTCGGTGCTCATGGTGGGGATGAGCAGTCCTTGATTTTGATCGGGCGAAACCAAGTGCAAGACCGCGTTGGCGTTGGGAGCTTCGGTGCCGATGCCAACTGAGTTCTGAGAATATCCTTCGCAAAGGACCGCCAGAGAAAGCAGCCCGGTAAGGCCGAAAAATTTATTGATAACATTCATTGATCGTTGTGTTTGGTCGGTGACTACGCTATTTAAACGAGCACTGCGTTAGCGCTGTTGATTTTTGTCAAAAAAGAATTGCCCCAGCTCAGTACGGCGCGTTAGGGGAATGCGTAACGGTTTGAGGGGAGGCAGTGTATCAATAGGTGTTCCGTTGAGCCGCTCTAGTTCCGGTAGATCAATGCCAAGCGTACGATAGAGACTTTCCAGCGAAACATCCGGCCGCAAAATACGCGTTTCGGCTTGGGGAGTATATCGTAAGTTTTGACCAATTAAGCGAATCTCTACCCGCCGGTTCAACTGCTGGCTTACCAGCGAGTTGGTGGATGACCAGGCGGTGGACATCCCCTCGGCATTCAGCACCAACGCGGATGGGTCTATCCGCTGGGCTACCAAAAAATTAAAGACCACATTGGCCCGCTGCCGACTCAACTGTAGATTATAGGCATCGTTTCCCAGACTATCCGCAAAGGCATTGATTTCGGCCACTGCTTTGGTGTTCGTTACAAGAAATTGAGACAGTTCTCGAAGGGCCTGCCGGGCCTCCGGGCGCAGCGACGATTCGTTGAAGTCAAAGTAAAGCGTCTCGTACGCAGCAGTGGTGTTCGCTTCACTGTATCCGGTAAGGCGAAGGTCTTGCAGCCGGAGGGTGCTATCAGAAGCATCAATTGAATCACCCATCACCAGGATGTAGTGGGTAGTTGGGTTGAGGTTCACGAAGTGAAACTGTCCGGTTTCATTGGTAGTTGTTATTTTAGCGATGGAGCCCATGCTATCCAGCAAATGAATCCGCGCGTTTGGCACAACCTCTTTCCTCGTGGCCATCTCCCGGATCAAGGCACCCCGCATCTCGCCCCTTTGGTCCTGGGAAATGCTATCCGTAAAAACAGTTACCAGTGGTTTCATCTGGTCGGCGCGGGTTGCCACCGGAGCGCGTTCGGCTACTGCTGGGCTGGCCGCCCGTCTTTGCTGATTTTTTAGTTCGGATAGCGCGATTTCACTTACATCAGAGGCCAAAACAAACCGGGATGAACCGTTGGATAACCGCTGTTCCGGCACCGAATGAACCACCACAATATCGTTAGAGGATACAGGAACCTTGATGTCGTAATTTTGCAGCACGCCGCTGGTAGATTCATTAGGTAGCCCCGCCGAAATCTGCGGCAATCGTCCGGAGTTCCCTAGCAGTTGAGTAACCAGCGATTGGGTAGTATCTAACGTAAACTGGTAGATATCAAAATCACCGGTTCTATTAGAAGACAAGTATCCCCGGCGGTTCCCTAGCGCTAAAAAGCAGTCGTCTTGCGCTGAGTTGAAAGGTGATAGTAACAATTGAGGACTGCTTTTGCTCTCCTTCCAGCGGGGCACTCCGTATAAGTCCATCCCTCCCGGGCCACTTCGTCCGGATGAGGCAAATACGAACAGATCATCAGTTGTATCGTAGAAGGGGGCAATTTCATCGCCTGGGGAGTTAATGCGTTCACCAAGAGGCACCGCGGGCTGCCAGGAGGTAGTGCTGTCCCGCACGCTCAACCACAGGTCGAAGCCACCGGCACCGCCCGGGCGGTCTGAAGCAAAGAACAAACTGTCGCCACCGGGGGTAAGGGCGGGGTGTTTGCTGTTGGAAGCCTGCGCATTAATCGACGCGTTGAGCGGGGTTGGGCGCTGCCACTTCTCTTTTTTATACTCGGATACGTAGAGACGACAGTTGTCTGTTTCGCATCGCGTGAAGAAAAAGGCGGTCGCCGTGGCGTTGAAGCAGCCGGGGCCGTCGTGATAATCACTGTTCCACCGCCCAATGGTTCGTGAACGGTTCTTCACCCTCCGATCGTACGCTGCTATCCAAACCAGGTCCGTATAGTTTTCGCCGTAACGCGCATCTAGCCTCCGGTGCGATCCTCGCCAGCGTCCGGAAGCCAGCACCAAACTGCTATCGTGTTGATAAGGAACCGCCGCGTAGTCGTGGGCTGGAGTATTGAACGGGGCAGGCAAACGATTGAGCGCAGTAGAGGAAGCTTCGGTAGCCAGCAGTGCCGCTTGATAGCAGCCCTGCTGGGCTACCGAAGCTTTTTTAGTCAATATATGGTTGGGTTGAGTATTAATGAAATGGGTCAGGAGGGGTAGGGCTTTTGAACAGTATCCTGCTTGCTTAAGCAACAGGGCGTAATAGAATTCGGCGGCTGGATATGACCGAGAAGCGTGTTTGTACACTCTACGGTAGTACTCAATGGCTTCTGAATATCGTAGCAAATGCCGCAACGACTCAGCCAATTGGTAGGTGCTTTGCCAATTGGTCGTATCACGCGCAACGGCGGCCTTGTATAACAACGCGGCCTGGGCATACCTTTGCGTCAGAAAGTACGCGCTGGCCTCTTCTGATGAGGGCACCACCAAGGGAGCGAACTGGCCCCAAGCCACTTCATCTATACCGAGGAAAACGAGTAGTACCAATAAGATCCGTCGCATACGCTAAAATAAGGGCGTAGGGGGAAGCACGGGGGAGGGCTTACTGATGAAACGATAGGCCATTGATAGCTCCAGCGTAGACTGATTATCAATTCCCCGACGATCGTTTGAAGCATTCAGGTCATAGGATAATGCCGTATCAAACTGCCTGACCCGTGCTCCAAGCAAAAACACCAAAGCGTCGTCGTAGCGATACCATCCGCCCACTAATAATTGAAAATCAGGTGGCACCGCCGGACCGTCTGACCGCAACTGAACGCCTAGGGTGGCTCCCCCGGTGTACTGCACTAGGTCCTCTTGCGCAATAACAAAGAAACCAGGGGAGAAGGTCAGCCGATCATTAGCCTGAAACTGGCCGCCCCCGTGGACTTTGTAGACCAGGGAAGTGGGTTGTTCGTTAGCCATAAATCCGTAATTGGGCCGGTTTAAATTGCTTACCGAGGCCCCGAAGTGCAGTTGATAAGCAGCGGTTTTTTTCCAGGGATTGCGTGTAGGATCATACGTCCAAAGCAAACCAGCATTAAAGCGCAACGCGCTCACTTGGGTCGAATAGGTGCCCGGCGGTGGGGCAGGGTCTTCAAAGCCCCGATAGGTGATCTGGGAAGGCCAAGTGAGCGCGCTAAAGTCAATCCTGGTGCGCACGTAGGATGACTGAATACCAAAACTTAAAAAATGGGTCTGCGGGCGATTGAGTCGGAGGACATAGGCGCCCGAGAGATCAATTTGATACGTTTGCCACTCATTACTTTCACCAGCCAGATCGCTGAGAAAGCCTACTCCCAGTCCCCCTCCGGGGAGCGATCCCAACGATCTCTGTCCGCCGTATAGGGGCAGCATGGCCGAGAAATAACCTGTTTTGTACGCAATGACGCCCAGGCGTTGTAATCGGTAGACCATCCCCAGGGTAGGATCGGTGATCGAACCTGCTGCCGCCGGATTAAGTAACAGGGGGGCGGCCAGATACTGGGAAAAGCGCACCTCTTGCGATAAAGCACTACCATGGGTCAGCAAAAACATTCCAACACCGGCTAAAATACTACGGGCTGTCATCAACGGAATAAGGTAATGGTTCCGGACTGGTTTACCGGCGCACCGTTCTCAAAAAGTCCACGCAGGTGATACTGATACACTCCCGCTGGCATCGGAGAAAGGTTGGAAGGACGCACCCCTTCCCAGCCTTGTTCTCGGGCCTGAGACAACGAAGCGGTGTGATACACCAAATTGCCCCACCGGTCAAAAATACGGAAAAGAAAGGAGTTAGGGAGTAACGTACTCGCGTAAATCTTCAGTGATCGGTTGGTGGGGTTCGGGGCATCCGGTGCAAAGGCCGACGGAACCAACACCTGATTGTCAACAGAAAATGAACTCGTGAGCCCTACTGCCACCACTGACTCAAGCACTAATTCACTACTGATAATCGAACCCTGCGTGACATCACCGCTCCGATCAGATTGCCCCGCGCTGGTAAACTGCCCTCCCGGCTCGGCCGATTGAGATACGACAGCGCCGAGTAGGTCTTCCAGACCGTCACCTTGGTTGACCGTCAACGCTGCTAGCGAGCCCGCAAAAGTGCCAGAAACCGTTTCGATGCGCCAGTAGCGGGCCGACGATACCCTGGCTAATGATTCATCGAGCTGAGCAGGTGGGTTAGGTGCAACAATGCTTACCCGAAGGGATGGTTCCTCCCCCGCCACGCTAGCGAGGGTGATGGGCACGTACGCTCCGGCAAGCCCTAGCGGAAAGTGCCTTGCCCCTTTGCCCCGGTAAACCATGGTAGAAGAAACGTACGATTCGGAAGAGCCACCCACTACTTGGGCGGTAGCCTCCAGCGTGAGGGAAGCCGCTGCGGAAGAGCGCAATACGCCCTCGTCGAGCGTTAGTGTATTTATCACCCGGACGGCGGACTGAACTTCCTTTTCTCCTGGTCCACGCACGCTTAGGTGATGAAACGACTGCCCCTGATGATCGATGGTTTGTCTGGCTCCGACTAGAATTACTTCACTGCCTGGCACATCCGTATACATCCCCTCGTTGCGCCAGTTACCGCTGATGCGTAGGGTGCCTCGGTTGATTAAAGTTCCACGGTTCAGCAAACTTCCCCTAATTGCAATGCTTGTGTTAGGTTGGATAGTTACCACTTGCGCGCTCCCTACGTGTACCGCCTGTCCCCTTGCCGACCAT
The DNA here is from genome assembly GCA_963761785.1 of uncultured Cytophagales bacterium. GTDB lineage: Bacteria > Bacteroidota > Bacteroidia > Cytophagales > Cyclobacteriaceae > Tunicatimonas. Next base: position 852,654 of record CAVXII010000003.1, on the reverse strand, counting down.
GTTATAGTTGCATTGAGAATCAATACGGATAAGGAAAGTAACAATAGATGATGCATACTGAAACGAAGCTCGAGTATTGAACCGCTCATGACTATTGAAACGAATGATAAAGTAACGGGAATGTAGAAAAATTGCGTTTACGGAAAAAGTAATGCGTCGCCCCTCTTTAATTGAGTCACGAATGTGTATTCGATAAATGTGATGCTTGCTGGACTAAGAAGTAACCAAAGTTACCCTGGGATTGATACAGTGGCATCAGCAGGTAGCTGTCTTCCTGGGCCACCACGGGCCGTCCGTCGCTAGTGGCCAGATGCTCGCCCTGACGCACGCGTTGTAGGTTGCGAAACCCAGGCTCCATACGAAAAGTCTCTTCGTCGCGAATGCGATAGGCCGACTGCAACCGATACACCATCTGCTGCTGGGTTCCCTGTTGCTGCAGAACGTCACGGGCGCGTTTGAGGTAACGCTGGGCCTGCGCTTCGCAAACGCACCCCGCGTGTAACAGTGCCAACCAGATGGCCGCTTCCTGATTATCTACCGAAAGGTCAGCTGCGTGCTGTCCCGCCTCGTAGGTAAAGCCCGTCCAACCACGCTTATTCAGCCATTCAGCCAGGCATCCTTTAATTTCTCTTTCGGCACCAATCACTGCGGCAACCGGAATGCGCTGTGCCAATTGCAAGCTAGGTGGAAACCCTTCGTTCAGGCTGATAAATGGGATGCTGGGCGAAGAAGTAGTGTGACAGTCCAGAAAAAAGAGTTCATCGTTCGTCCTCGATTCCAAAGAATCAACCAGATCGCAGATACTTAGTAGCTCAAGCATTTCGAAGGTTTGTTCGTCGGGAGCGAGCCTGGCTAGTTCAATACGGGAAGGTAAGAAAAGACGGTTCAAATCTTCGTTTACGTACCGTACGCCTTGCTGGAAGCCTCTTGTGTTCCCCAACACGCCAATCAATTGTCCGTTGAGTGAAATCTGGTCGGTGTGTAGTTGGTTAAATACGCGCTGTAGTGCTAAAACACCGCTTGGTTCGTTGCCATGCACTCCGGCAAATACAACCAAACGAGGTTGGGCACCATCGGATGGAAAACGATTGATGATCCGTGAGGGAGAAGCGGGGCTACGCATCATTCTGCTTGCTGGTCTAGCTCGCGGTACAGCAACCGACTAAGGTGAACAAAGTCGTGTTCGGTAACCAGCCCGACCAAACGATGGTCACGAACCACCGGAAGGCACGATACTTCACTGTCGACGATTAGTTCAATGGCCTCGGTCAGGGGCATATCGGGCGGGGCGGTCACCAACGCTTTTACCATGACATCGCGGACGGGTAACTGCGCGATATCCTTCCCGTGGTGTTTGGTCATGTATGAGATAATGCTGTCTTTGGTAATTATACCCACCAGTTTTCCTTGGCTCTCCACCGGAACGTGTCCGATCTGCTTCCAGGTCATTAGGTGGGTAGCCAAATCCACAATGTCACCTTCCTGTACCGTATACAGTGATTGGGTCATCACCTGGGATAAGGTGCGAAATCGATTGCGCCAGTGCCCGGCTTCCTGCACCGTAGCCAGGCTCCAGGTGTGACCAGGTTCCCCGACGGTTTGGCGCTCCAGCATCCCGGCAGTGATAGCAATCCACGCTTCATCATCCTGCGTGCTTTGCTCTTGCAACTGCTGAAACGAATTCAGTATCCAGCGGGAGCCGGTTTTAGCGCTTTCCGTCCTTTCGCGGATAATGGTCAAGTAGTTCATTTGGTCTTCCTCATCTATTCCCGCATTTTGCAGTCCCCGTTCGGCGATGGGCAACAGTTCATCCAGTATCAACTCCTGGGCAGTTACCAGTGCTCCGTCTAGCCAGGTGAACTGCACTTCGATGCCCAGTTGAGCGGCTTTCAGAAAGTTTTCTTTTGCTTGATCGAAGGGAAGCTGATCAGGTAGGTTGCGATAACGCTCGGGCAACCCCTTCATCAAGCCCAACCAAAAGGCAGTGTTAGCAATTTCATCCTCCACCGTGGGACCCGCGGGCAGCACCCGGTTCTCAATGCGCAAGTGGGGTGCTCCCTGGGTAGTTCCGTAACAAACCCGGTTCCAGCGGTAGATGGTGCCGTTGTGAAAATTCAGGGCCTCTAAGCGCGGAACACCACCCTGTTTGAGGATCTCAGTAGCGTGCTCGTCAAAGGGTTTGGCAAGGTAGGCTTGGTATCCCGCAACGTCCTGGTGAAAGAGTTCGGCGATGGATGTTTTGATCCATTCTTTACCGAACGACACCCGGGCTTCTTCCTGCTTCAGGTTCGAGTATGGCTTGCGGGTATCGGTGGTTTGCCGCAGTAGTGCTATTCGGGTTTCGTGCCATAACCGACGCCCCAGAAACACTGGTGAATTGGTGGCGCAGGCCAGGGTGGGAGCGGTGATCATTTGCGCCCAGTTATACAAATCAGCCAAATCGTTCGGATCCACCTGCAAATGTACCTGGAAGCTGGTCATGCACCCCCCGAAGGTCGATGGGTTATTGCGGGTAATGAGTTCGTCTACGCCCTTAATGTTGAATTCATACTGCTCACCGCGGCGCTGGTTCACGTTTTTCAGCAGCGCACGGTAGCGCGGTTCGGGGGTCATTGCTACCGGATCGGTGTCTGCTTCGCGAATGGTGGGTAAAATCCCCGTCAGTATTAACTGAGTCCGGTGTTTCTTGGCCTCTTCCGCAACCAGCTGCAGCTTTTGGATCAGTTCCTGCTTCATCTGAGAGAGACAACCTCCGGTAAAAACCAGAGGACTAAGATTAATTTCAAGATTGAACCGCGCGTATTCGGTGGTAATAAAATCTTTATCAAGTGCCTGATGTATTTCAGGCCCAACCAGGGCGGGGCTAAATTTCTCATCTACCAACACCATTTCTTGCTCAGCTCCGATACGTTGGATATCTTTTTCGAACCGGTCCTCGGCGAGCATGATCTCAAGCGCTCGGATGTCATCCAATAAATGGGTCATAAAGACCTGCCTTTCCTCCTCGGTTTCTATAATCTTGATGCCTCCGTGGGCCATACGTAAAATTTAATTGTCCTTTGGTATAAGTCATAACGGTCTATTTTTGTTGTGACTTTTGCAAAAGGCGGGGCATAACAAATGGGCGAAGTTAGAATCTCCCCGTATGCTCAGCAAAAAACGAATTTAAGTCTGAGAATCGTATTGTTTTTTCTTAATAGATTAATTATTGCTACCTTGTTCTATCGAATAGTCAATGAATAGTACTTCTGCTGATTATACCCTTATGATATGTCATCTCTAGCAACTCAGCAAACCTCCTCGATTGCTTTTATAAAGCTATTACGCCCTGAACAATGGGCTAAAAACACTTTTCTTTTTGTCCCCGCTTTCTTTGCGGGTGCGCTGCTGGAACCCTATGTATTTAGCCGCCTGGCGGTTTCTTTTCTCTGTTTTAGTGGAATGGCCAGCGCTATTTACATTCTAAATGACTACCGGGATATTGATAGTGACCAACAGCATCCCACCAAATGCAAGCGCCCGCTGGCCGCCGGTGACGTATCACCATTAGTTGCTCTTGTGGCGATGGGTATCATTGCTACCGGTGCGTTGCTGGTTGCTTTCTGGTTAAATCCTTACTTTTTTGCGGTACTACTGGTTTACGCCGGGTTAAACGTAGCCTATTCCTTCGGCCTCAAGCATGTTTCCATTCTTGATATTCTTATCGTTGCCTTTGGATTTCTGCTGCGAACAGTCGCCGGGGGATTGGTGGCCGACGTGCCAGTTTCGCAATGGTTGGTTATTATGATCTTTTTGCTAGCGTTGTTTCTGGCCCTGGCCAAACGGCGTGATGATCTGCTTATTGGCAAGTCGTCGGGCCGGTTGATGCGCAAGTCAGTGAAGAACTATACCCTCGAGTACGTGAACGCCTGCTTAACGATGCTGGCCGGTATTATCATTGTCTCGTATCTGATGTATACAATATCCGATGAAGTAGTTGGGAGGTTGGGAGATCATCTATACTTCACCAGCATCTTTGTGATCGCCGGAATGATGCGCTACTTACAAATTTCACTGGTGGAAAATAACAGTGGTTCCCCAACCAAATTGCTCTATACCGACCGTTTCACGCAACTTACGCTGCTCGCCTGGCTCATGAGCTTTTTTGCGTTAATCTACCTTGGTACGTCTTTGTAATCAAAAAATCCCTTGTCTGAATCACCAATTTTAGCCTTATTTGATTTTGACGGTACCATTACCCGTCGTGATACATTATTTGATTTTATCAGTTTCTACCGCGGCGAGCGGACACTATACCAAGGATTGTTTCGCCTTGCGCCCGTGTTGACGGCGTTTAAATTGGGTGCTATTCCCAACTGGGTTGCCAAGGAGCGCATGCTAACGCATTTCTTTGGTGGAGAATCGCAAGATGAGTTTCGCCAGCGCGCTTCAGACTACGCCCGGCAACGTATCCCTCAGATTATCCGCCCAAGTGCTCTGCAGGAGATTAGTGAACTCAAGGAAAAACAGGCCACAGTATACGTAGTATCAGCCTCGGCCGAAGACTGGATACAGGATTGGTGCCAGTCATTAGAACTCCAACTGATAGCCACTCGGTTAGCGGTTGAACAGCAAACGATAACCGGGAAAATTGCCGGAAAAAACTGCCACGGACCTGAGAAGGTTCGCCGAATCAGAGAAGTGCTAGCTCTGGATCAATACCCGTTGATATATGCGTATGGAGACAGTCGCGGTGATCGCGAGATGCTTGCCGTAGCGCATCATCCGCACTACCGCTATTTCAAGTGAACTAAGAAGGAACATCCACCACCTGACCGAGTAACTGGTTTTTAATAGTTCTTAATCGCCCGGTAGTAAATGGCTTCACGATGTAGTCTTTTACACTAGCCACCTTTTTTGCTCGGTTAATCTGCTCTTGGTCAGTAGATGATGCCAACATATAAATAGCGGTTTCAGACCAGCCAAAAGCATTAAACTGTTCTAAGAACTGCCAACCACTGACGATGGGCAGACAAATGTCCAAGAAAATTACTTCAGGGGCTTCTTTACGTTGGTCAGCCAAGGTTAGCAGGTAGTCAAGTCCATCGACAGCGCTGTAAAAACTAATTACCTGCTCAGCCAACTGCACCTTGTAGTTGGCCCTCTCAACGAGCAGTCCGACAACCGGGTCATCATCAATCACTAAAATACTATTCATCTTTGGCATACCTAGGTTCTGGGTTATTCTGAGACTTTAGGCACACAATCGGTATGCCACGGCTGCCTCCACGTAAGGTATAGGAAGACACTACGGAACTGTTGATTGAATCTTGTGAAATAGTAATATATTATATCAGAAAAGTTAATATTAGAACTGAGGTTGTCTAACGTACTATCCTGACGGAATCTAATTATTAGCCGGAAGCACATTGTGGTATATTCAGTAATAAACCATCTCACTCGGCTATGCTTTACGCTTTTCTAACTATGCTTCTCATTCCGCTAAACCTGCTGGTTGCGCCACCACCTATGGGCGGAGGTGGCGATCCACCGGAATACGAACTAGTGAACCTCGGCCGCCCGCTCAACAGTATCTACCACGAGTCGGCCCCGGTGATCTCACCCGACGGACAAACGCTCTACTTTGTCATCACCAACCATCCGGACAACCACAAGGGGGCAGAACAGACCCAGGATATCTGGTTTGCCCAACGTGATTCGGTTACCGGCGAGTGGTCGGGTGCCACCCATATGCCAAAGCCTTTCAACGACCATCGCTATAACCAGGTGGCAAGCGTTTCGCCCGATGGCAACCAATTGCTCATTCGTACGGGTGAAGGAAAAAGTAACTGGGAGTTTGCTTCGGTTGAGCGTATTGGTAATGCGTGGCTGAAACCTCAAAAACTTAATATTGATGGATTTAGCAGCATGTGCCGGGGCAAGTTTAACGGCGGTTTTATGGCCTATGATGGTAGCGCTTTGCTATTATACTTTAGCGAAACCAAAGACGGTAAACTAAGTGATCTGTACGTGAGCTTTCGGCAAGGGGGCAACCGCTGGACGCAACCGCGGTCAATTACTGCCCTGAATAGTCGTTACGATGAGTTTGGTCCCTACTTAGCCCCTGATAATAAAACAATGTACTTCGCCAGTGCCCGTCCGGGTGGATTCGGCAGTACCGACGTGTATCGCACCCGTCGGCTTGATGATACCTGGATGGCTTGGTCGAAGCCTGAAAACGTAGGCGCACCGGTGAATACCAAAGGATTTGATGCCTACTACGCCGTGGGCCGTTCCGATACTGCGGTGTTTACCACTCGGGCACTGATGACCGCCGATGGGGGGCATTTGGACATCTACGGGCTGCGGACGGTGAAGAAAGTGAAGCCTAAGTTGAGTTTGGAAGGATTTGTTACTGATGCGGCCACGGGTGAGTTTGTGACGGCCAGTGTGCGTTACGAGCGAGAAGAGGACGCTCTAGGCATTGTACACTCCGATTCGGTGATGGGTGAGTATCGAACCCTTTTACCGGAAAGTGGCAGGTATCGCTTGTACGTGGCAGCACCCGGCTACCTATCACGAACCGACAGTGTTCAAATTGCCCCATTCTCGTCTGATTCAACTGCGTACAAAGACTTGACGCTCCAAGCGCTGAAGGTAGGCGTATCGGTACGTCTGAACAATATCTTTTTTGACTACAACGAAACCACGCTGCGTCCGGAATCGAATCCTGAATTGGATAAAGTGGTGGAAATGCTGGAGGCTAATCCGAAGTTGGCCATTGAGATAGGCGGTCATACCGACGATCGCGGATCAGAGGAGTATAATCAGCAGTTGTCGCAGGGGCGATCAGAAGCCGTTCGTCAGTATTTGCTCGATAACTTCATTGATGCCAAACGGGTAAGCGCGGTAGGTTATGGAGAAACTAAGCCCGAAGTACCCAACAACAGCGAAGAAAACTGGCAGGTAAACCGGCGGGTGGAGTTTACGGTACTGGAGAACTAGTGCTAGGTCAAGTTTCACCCTGAATTACCCGAAATCCTATGCTTGACAGAGCACTTAGCTACCGATTATCACTTATCTTTCGTAGTGACCACCCCCACCATGCTATCGGCGGTGCCGTAGTACAAATACCAAACGCTATTAAAATGTACCAACCCCTCCACAAAGGTGGTTCCGTCCTGGTACTGGCCAGACTTCTCAAACGGCAATTCAGGTTGAATAAAGGGTTCATCGGCGCGATCAAGCAGTTTCCACGGTTTCAGCGCGTCGAACAGGGCTTGTCCGCCGGTATACACCCGGTTGCCCAGATCTTGTTCGCCAATATTCTGAGAATTGCCTGCGTTGTAGAGCACCACAATACCATCGTCAGTTAACACCGGCGGTGGACCCGCTTCTACCAGCCAGGAATCAAAGTAGCCGGGCCGTGGACTGAGTACCGGTGCTAACGTACCGGTATAGTTTTCTACCGGAGTCCAGTCTAGCAAATTGTCGGAACTGGCTAGCCACACGTGCGGCACACCAAAGTACATCCAGTACTTGCCTGCGATCTTCGTAGCTACTAATTTTTCGCCAACCAACTTGGTCACAATGGCACCGGACTTGGTTTCTTGTTGGTGATATTTTCCGTCGTCATATTCCTCAAAGATAGGGCCGTGCTTGGTCCAGGCAGATAAATCCGGAGATGTGGCGACAGCCAGGCGGGGCACCATGCGGTTCCACTGGGTGTAGGTGAGCACGTAGGTGCCGTCTTCGGTTTCCACAATGCGCGGGTCTTCTACACCACCGGGCCACTCAAACTTTTTTTGGTTGTCCTGGTCAGGATAGAATACGGGTTCAGACTGCCGCTCGTACGTACGACCATCCGCCGAGGCTGCCAAACCGATGCGTGAAGTATGTCCGCCAATTTCTTTTTCGCCGAGTTTCTCCTCCGCTCGGTACAATACCCAAATGGTATCATCTTTGACAATAGCCGCCGGATTAAAGGTAGCCATCGACTCCCAAGCAGTGGTTTTACCGGTCATCGGGTCCCGAAAGACAGAGGTCGTATCCTTCTGAATGATTGGCCGCCCGTTTGACGGTCGCTTGAATGGCCCTAACATCCAGGGCTTCTCTACTACCTGGGCAAACCCCACCGCCGAGGTAACGCCCCACAGGAGTAGGGCAAAAAAACAAGAGCGGATCTGATTAGTTGAGTTTCGCATAGTCCTAGATTAAAAATGGAGTATATTGAAGGGTTTGACAAACCACCCGGGCGGAGCGCTTACGCAAAGCTGTTAACCGCAATCAAGTTTTGGCAAACTTCCCCCTCGACCAGCTTGCCACCCGATGATGGGTTAACTACATTTAGGCCATGAAGTTATTGCACACCGCCGACTGGCACTTAGGCAAACGGTTGGGAGATTATTCGCGTTTGGACGAACAGTGGGAGGTGCTGGATGAAATCTGCACGATCGCTGAGGCGGAAGCGGTGGACGCGGTGCTGATTGCCGGAGACCTATTCGATACTTTTAACCCGCCCAACGAGGCGCTGGAGCTTTTCTACCGTACTGTGCACCGGCTGAGCAGTAACGGGGCCCGGGCGGTGATCGCCATTGCTGGTAACCACGACTCGCCCGATCGGGTGGAAGCTCCCGACCCCCTGGCCCGGGAGTGTGGTATCTTTTTTGTCGGCCGACCAGGTTCGGTTATTCCTTCGGTAAGCACCAACGCTGGTATCAATACCCTACACGCCGAGCCGGGCTTTGCCGCATTGCAGCTACCCAACTGTCCGGACCCACTGCGGCTCCTCTTAACCCCCTACGCCAACGAAACCACGCTGAAACGCTTTCTGGGTGACGACAACCGTGAGCAATCGTTGCGTGAGGTGCTGCAGCAAGGCTGGCAACGCCTGTCGGACCGGCACTGCGACGCGCAGGGAGTAAATATTCTGATGGCACACTTATATTTCCGGCAGCGCACTGGCCCTTCTCCTGAGGAACCGGATGACGAAAAGCCCATCCTACACATAGGGGGAGCTTCTGCGGTGTTCACCGAAGACGTTCCGAAGCAAATGCAATACGTTGCCCTAGGGCATCTGCACCGCTATCAAACCGTATCCGCTACGCCCTGCCCGGTTTGCTACAGTAGTAGCCCGCTGGCCTATAGTTTTAGCGAGGCTGATCAACAAAAGCAGGTGGTGTTGGTTGAGGTAGCGGCCGGAGGCGAAGCCCAGATTCGGCCAGTTGCCCTCCGCGCAGGGCGAAGGTTATGTCGCCAGCGGTTTAACGACCCTGACGAGGCTATTCAGTGGCTCAAGGCGCATCCGAATACCTTTGTAGAACTAACGCTGGTGAGTGATACGTATCTCGAAGGTAAGCTGAAGCGAGCCCTGCACGCAGCCCATGATGGTATCGTGAGCATCATTCCTGAAGTTACCGCTTCCGCAGACAAATGCTCTGAGCAGGTGAGTATTGACTTGAGCAAAGATTTACGCACATTGTTCGTAGACTATTTCAAAGCCAAAAAGGGCCAAGAACCCAACGATGAACTGCTCATTATGTTCGATGAAGTTTTGGGCACCGAAAGTGACTAACAAGTACCCTTGCAACCATTGCCAGCCACATGATACCGCTTCGCCTTACCATCCAGGGATTATACTCGTACAAAGAAACCCAAACTATTGACTTTGAGACGCTGGCGGATTCACGGTTATTCGGAATCTTCGGAGCAGTAGGAAGCGGAAAATCTTCTATCCTGGAAGCAATAGTATTTGTACTCTATGACCAAAGTGAGCGGTTAAATAAAAGTGGCGACAACCGCTACTACAATATGCTCAATCTGCAAAGTCAGCAGTTTGTCATCGATTTCACGTTTCAGGTTACTTCCCCCCAGCGTACTAAGTATCGGTTCACTGTTTCGGCGCACCGCAAGAAGAAGGACTACGAAAAGGTGGAGGTGAAAGAGCGGCGGCAGTACCGCTGGGAAAAGGATGACTGGCTTCCCATCGATATGCCCGATGCAGCATTGATCATCGGCATGACCTACGAGAACTTCATGCAGACGGTAATTATTCCGCAGGGAAAATTTCGGGAATTTATTGATCAGAAGCCCAACAACCGCACGCAAATGCTCAAGGAGCTTTTCCGGCTGGAAAAGTTTGATCTTTCGCACAAGACGGGCCATTTGCTGGCAGCGGTGCGTACCACCATCACCGAGCTTGATGCTCGGATATCAGAGATCGGTCCGGCGAGTACTGAGGCAATTGAAGCGACGGGCAAAAAACAAATTGAGACAGAGGTAGCACTACAAGAAAATACAGAAGTGCTCAGAGCGTTGGAAGTTGCCTGCGAAGACCACGAGCGGCTCCGTAAGCTTTTTGCCGACCGCGCCGCTGCCGAAGAGCAGTATCAATTGCTACTGAAAGATCAAGAGCAGTATCAGACAAGAGAAAAGCAGTTCCTGGAGCGTCAAGAAGCAGAGGGTTGCTTCAAAGAAAAATTTAGGACGCTGGCCGATGTAGAAGACGAACGGGCTCAGGCGGGGGAGCGATACCAGCTTTTGAGTGGCCGAATTGAGAAGGGGGGGCAGAAACTCAAGGATGCCCAGCAGTGCTGCACGAAGGCACAAGAAGACTTTGCTGATCGGGACACAATCCGCGTGCGGTGCACGGACTGGGAACACCTGCTCCAAATCTACCAGCTGCGCGGAGATTTGCAACAACTAACAACCAATGAAGCAGCCCTGCATACCGCCTACAAGCAGCATCAAAAGCGGTACAACGCACTGAAGCAGCAGATTAAAGAAAGCGAAGAACAATGGAACAAGGTCGTTACTCTGCAAGAAGAGCAGGCTACTCTGCTGGCCGTAACGCAGTGGCATGCATTGCATCAGGAGTACGAAGCCGAACGAAGTACGCAGCAGCAAAAGAAGGTCACGCAAGAACGCCGTCTGGCCGATGTAGAAGCTCAGAAGGAGTTGCTTCTGAAAGAAACCTCCTGGCCCGCCAACCAGCCTTTCGTTACAATCTTTAACCGTCTTGCCGCAGCAAATGAGTCGCTCAATGTGAATATACGGACGGCAGTAGAAAAATTAGCGGACCTACGGGTTCGTCAAGAGCTTGCTCAAGCTGCCCGGCAACTATCCTCAGGACAAGCCTGTCCGTTATGCGGAGCAACCCACCATCCCTCCGTTGCTCATGCCCCGGAAATCATCAAAAAGATCACCCAACAAGAAGAGATACTTGTTCAGCTTAAGGCAAAGGAAGTCCAGTACGCGGGTCTGGAAACTACGCTACGACGGTTACACGATCACTACCAGAGCATTTCGGGAAAATTGGAAGGAATTGAACAGCTCATCGATGTCACCGAAGCGCGCTTGACGGCGCATCAATCCCAATTTTCCTGGGAACCTTACCGCCACCAACCTCCCGAGCGACTCCTTGCTCAGTTAAAAGAATGCACGCAAATGCATGAAGAACGCAAACGTCTCCGGCAGAAGCGAAGCGGTCAGTTAGTGCAGTTAGAACGGCAAGAGTCGTTGCTCACTGAAGCCCAACAACATTGGCAACAAAGTCAGGAGCGGTTGCTATACGCAAAGAGCAAAGTAGAGAATTACCGCTCACTGTTGCGGATGCTCCCTTACAATGACCACATGCACCTGACTGAGCTCCAAATTAAAGAGAAGCAGGAAGAATGCCAGTTTCAGCTTCATGATGTGGAGCAGCGGTACGAAGCGGCTCGGCAGCTGTGCCAGGAGTACGAAAAGACGTTGGGCGTTTTGGAAGGAAAAAAACTAGCCGAAAAAAACTTACTAGATAACCTTCACCGACGGGCGGCCGCCATCATGGATGATATTCAAGCACTGTGCTATCAGAAAAAATTCAAGAATATAGACTACGTTAAAGAGCTTCTGGGTACCAACATGGATATCAAAGCGGAGCAAAGCGCGGTGTTGGTGTACAAAAATCGCTTTCACGCGGCGGAAGAAAACTACGAAAAGCTGGTGCAGGCAACCCACGAGAAAACCTATCGCGCCAATGAACACCGCGAGGCGCAGCAAGCTCAGATGCAGCAACAACAGGCTCGAGAGTTATTGCAGCACACCTGGGCAATAACAAAACGCGAGGTGGAAGACCAGCGTGAGAAACTTCTAAAAATCAGGCGGTTAAAACGAATGCTCGGTGAGCAGCGCACTCGCGAGAGCAATCTAAAAGAACTATCCGGTTTGTTTAGGGGCAGCGGATTTGTCAACTATGCTTCCACCGTATTGCTACAGGAAGTTTGTCGGGGGGCAAACATTCGTTTCAAAAAGCTGACTAAGAATAATCTTAGCCTGGAGTTGAATAAGGACAATGATTTTATCGTTCGAGACTACCTCAACGATGGCAAAACCCGCTTGCTGAAAACGCTGTCAGGTGGGCAAACTTTCCAGGCAGCACTGTGCCTGGCACTGGCGTTGGCCGAGAACATTCAGTCTTTGAATCAGTCTCAGCAAAGCTTTTTTTTCCTGGACGAGGGGTTTGGCTCATTAGATAAGAATGCGCTTCGCGTAGTGTTTGACACCCTGAAAACACTGCGGCAGGAAAATCGGATCGTCGGAATTATCTCACATGTAGAAGAGCTACAGCAAGAAATTGATGTTTACCTAAGCATTGAACACCACCGCGAACGGGGTAGCTTGGTAAAAAACAGTTGGGAACGATAAGGACATCCGATTCCACTACGACATCAAATTATTCATTGCCCAAATTGGTAAGTCAAGATTGTGGGTTTCTGAGCAACCAACAGAAAGAACTGGTAGAAGCGGTGAAAGAGTCTGAGACGTTCGATGTCAAAAAAATTCACAAACGGGTCATGAACTGCTTTTCGGTGGGACCGATGGTAGTAAGTTTTTTGCGCTTATACGAGAAAATACTAAACGGAGAGTCACTTAACCGCAAAGTACCGACCCTTCCTACCGACAGTTCGGTTTCTCTGCCGTTTTACGAGTAACAAGGCAGCATTTTCCTTTACAGAAGTTTGAAACCTAATCCAACACTAAACTGGTTGTTACGATAATCCGTATCAAAGCCTCTTCCCCCTAGTTGCACAGAAGTGCCAAGTCTGCTTAGATTCCCTTCGTATCGGACATCAAGAACTAAACGGCCAATATCCAGTCCGCCCCCGATCTGATAGCCTACCGTTGAGCTTTCGTAGTTGTTTCTCACCTCAGCAGTTGTGCCTTCGGTGCGGGCATCCTGCCCCAAAATGAGGCTAAACGAGGGCCCTGCGTTGATCCGCAGCACATTGCCGATCCGGAAACCGAGCATCACGGGTATATCTAGTTTGTTGTAGGTCAGATCTTGTATCTGGTCAAAGTTGTCACTTACCTCATCCCGAATTTTAATCTGCCCTCCTGCTTGGGTAAAGAGTAGTTCAGGTTGCAGGTAGATACCTAAAATAGTGAGCCGGGTGAACGCCCCCGCATGAAAGCCGATGGTAGCGTTTCCGCTCCGTACCAGTTGGGCTTCTTCCAGCGACAAGCGGGAACTGCTAAACCCTACTTTAGGACCAAGGGTGAAGACCTGGGCCGAAGCGGCCGTACTGATTAAGAGGCAAGCTGCCAGAATAAGAACGTTTTTCATTAGTTGGGTAGTGATGTAATAAATAGGATGCTTTTCAACTTTTCAAAAATCGTACCCTAATGACAAATAGAATCGAGGTTTTCCAACTACATTGTCTTCGATGGGATAGGCTGCGTCTAGCTTCACGTAAAAACCCAGTAGCACGGTACGTATACCAGCGCCGTAACTTTGTAGCCAGGGGTTCTTAAAATTCTGAATCTCCGCGCGGAAAATAGGATCTTCTTGAATAACCTCGGTGTTAATACTGTTTTTTTCATTGAAGGGGCTGGCTCCTGTCCAGGCAGAGCCAATATCGTAGAAGGCAATGAACTCTAGATTGCGAAAGAAGTTGGATGCGATAGGGCCCTGGTAGAAGTATCGCACCACCGGAAGTCGCAGTTCAGCACTGAAGGTAAGCACGTCGCTACCGTTAAACTTATTAAAGTTAAAGCCTCTCAAATTGACAAAGTCAACAAAAAGAACGTTGCTATTATCTACCCCGTTCTCCACTGCCAGCGGATCATTTTCCTCCTGTTGCTGAGGATCGCGGGTCGTCACCCACGTCTGAAGGCCGCCCAGCAAGTAGTTCTGCTGGTTGGGTCCAAAGAAGTTGCCGTAAAACAATCGGGTGGCCAGCGTGAGGGAGCGGTGCAGCTTTTGGTAGTGCCGCAGATCCACCTCCAGATTGCTAAAACTCTTCTGTGCGTCGTTCACCCCTTGGTAATGCGTGAGCATGGCCCGCCCCCGGGTGCCCAGCCGCTTGTTTAGGCCCGACGTATGGGTATTATCAAATACGATCCCGGTTTCAATACCTCCATAGAGGTGGGTGCTTTGGGTGCCAGGCAAGGGTGTTAGGCTATTAGTGGGCGAAAGGTCTACGTAGTGCGTATTGGCGACGAAGGGGTTAAATTCCAGACGAGTAGCCACGCTCAGGGGTAAGGCTGCACCTACGTAGAGGTGGTTGGAAGTGTATTTTTGTATATCCCGATCCCCCGCCTCGCGTTCGATGCCTTCTCGTTCGTAGCGCAGCTTTAGGTCTACCCGGTTCTTAAGGTACTGATACTCCGCAAACAAACTGGCGCTACGCAGATCCGTGAACTGCACTAAACCGCCGAAAAAACGGTGGTTCTCGAGCATATCATTCATCTGAACCTCTACATGAAAGCCCAGCTTCCGCAGTGGATCAAAAGTGAGTGAGGTAATAATATTATCGGCGCTAAAGCGTGTTTCGTAGGGCAGGGGGCCGGTGATACGTGACTCTCGCTGTAGTTTCCGGTAGCGCGACAGGAAAGAATTGCCAGTTTGCGGTTGGCTACGGTCATCCTGCTCAAACGCGAAATCATCGGTAGAGACCGCATTTTCTTCAGCGCGCGGGGGGGTATTAAACGCGTAATTTTCGGTGTCGATATAGTCTTCATCCGCTACGCCAGTTGAGTCAGTCGTTCCGAAAGAATAGTCGTTGGTATCAACCACTCCAGGGCCAGAGATCTGCTGGGTACTATCGGAAGAAATCTGTGTTTCAACCGGAGGCAACGCGGTTGTAGAAGCCGAATCTGCCTGCGCTGCTGTCTGTTTTTGCCGCTCAATCAAGCGCTGGGAGACCAGCTGTGCCTGAATGGCCTGTTGCCGCTGTGTTTTGGGGGTGAACATACTTTGGTTGGGATCAAAGTTTTTATTTACAAAAACATAATCCCGTTCGTTAGACAGCATAATTGCGGCCAGCCGTTGGTTGATGAAGTCAATGTCAAAGTCCTGAACACTCACCGCAAAGTTAGTTACCTGGTTGAAAAGGCTGTCCTGTAATTGGTAGCGGTACACGTTGTAAACTCCCTGCTGGTCGCTGAGATAATATACGGTATTGTCGTCCTGAGGAAGGGGAAATACGTCTCTACTCACGGTTTTGGTCACCTGACGCAGCAAAGAGTCGGCTGCGTCCCCGCTGGGGTCGAACAGATAAATATTGAAGTTATTGTCTACTGATGTGTTCAGATCTATGTCCCGCGATTTCACCGGGGCGAAGTATAGCGAATCGTTCGGACGGTTGCTACTAAACACCACCCGCTCACCATCGGGCATAAAGTGTGGATGCAGATCGTCGTAGATATCGGTGGTCAGTCGTTTAAAGGTGTTCCGACTCGGATTGTACATGAACAGGTCGTTTTGTCCGTTCAAGTCGGCACTCATCACCGCCAGCCGGTTGTTGTTGTTCAGGTCGAAATACTTGATTTGGTTAAACCGACGCAGGGCCACTGCCCGCTTCTTTCTAGTGGCCTGATCGCTAAGCCATAGGTAGTTCTTCCCCTTTTCGTACCCAATAATCCCCAGCGTCTGGCTATTGCCCCAGTTGAGCAGTGGCACACTATTGTCAAGCTCTTGGTCCAACGACGGATAGCCCGAAGTGTGCACGGTACGGGTCTTATTCCTTTTGGTGTTGAGCACCTTGACTTTGTAGCGGCCGTTGCGGTTTTCAGAGTAGGCAAGGTAGCGTCCGTCCGGGCTGTAGGCTACCTGATTGTAGGTGTACCCACGGCGGTTTCGGCGGCGCAGTCTATCATTAGATTCCGGAAAGGCATACCGATCCATCATCTGGGCATCCATCTCGGTGTAGAAAGACTGCCACTGCCGGGTAAACAACTTGAAAGGAATCCCTAAGGTGTTGACAATGCTGCTTTCTTCGTTGCGGATGATGCGGGTGAGGTTCAGAATGTTAGAGATGCTGCTGCGTCCGTAGCGCACCGCCACGAAATTCCAGACCGATTGCCCCGCTAGCGCCGCCTCTTCGCCCGACAAGCGACTGAGCTTCACGCGCTTCTTATCGTGGAACAGTTCCCGGGCAAAGTCATCCATCTCTATGCTCCAGCCCTCGGCAATGTAGCGCGCCGCGCCCTCTATAAACCATTCGGGCAAAGAAAGCAAATACGAACTCTGAAACATATCGGTCAGGCTACCACCGAACATCATATCGTTGATCAGCATCTTGGCGATCTGTAGCACCAATTCGTCCTTAAAGTCGATCATTGTGCCCGGGTAGGCAATTTCCACCTGGGACTTCACAAAGTTGGTCTGCCCCCCTACGGTGAAGCTTGTCCCCTTCACCCCCACGTTGCTCTGCTGCAATTCTTTGGGGGAGTTATAAAGAAAGATCTTGGTTTTGGTATAGGGCGCGTACCCGATCACATCGGTGATCCGCTCAAACTCTTTTTCCAAGAACTTAGCTGCCACCAATGCGTTGCTTTGCCCGCCCTCGTAAAAGTAGATGTCAAAGTTGTCGGAGCTGTAGAATTTCCAGTTGAACGCTCGGTATTGCACGCGATTTTTGCCGAACCTTTCGGGTTGAATCTGGGTCCAGGCCGGACTCAACAGTAAGAGGAGTAGGAAGACGGCGGTGTATACTTTTGCCATAAGATGTTGGTTCAAGACGGATAGTACTTAGGGTAGTAACGTTGAATAGTTACTTCTTCGTCTACTGGCTTATTTTTTAGCAGACAATGTACAAAATGTTGGGCGAAATAAGGTGCTAACGACACTCCTTTACTGCCAAAACCGCCGAATATTCCCAAAGGTTCATGCTCCGGATGAGTACCGACAAACGGAAGCCGGTCGCGGGTGGCAGGGCGCACTCCGGCCCACTGGTCGGTAATCTCGTAGGAAGTCACCAGCAGCTGGTCCAGCTTCTGCCGGAGGGTTTGCCGGGCGCCTTCCGTAGGCGTATCACTCAGGTCGTGGTGGTCGTAGGTAGACCCCACCCAGCAAAGCTTGCCCCCGGCAAGGGTGCCCCTGGGAATCACAAACACCCCCCGGTTCATTATAACCGGCAGCGTCGCATCGGTACGGACGGATAACATTTCACCCTTCACCGGCCGAAAGGGCAACCACGAAAAGTAGGGGTTAAGCCGTGCCGTTGCCCCTTCGCAAAATATGATACGCCGGGCCTGCCATCCTTGATAGTGAACGTGGCGGTCCTGAACGTCCAACTGATCGAAGTCAAATACTGATTCTTCGTAACGCGCCTGCTTGATCAAAAAGTCTCGGTAAGCCCGCAGCAGTTCGGGAACATCCACGTAGCCGCAGTGGCGCAGCAGCAGTCCGCCCCACCGATCTTGTACCAGGTCACCGTAGCGACTCTTCAGATGTATTTGCTGAACAAATGTAGTGTAAGCCGAATCGCCCGACTGCACGGCCCATGCGTTTTGGTCTTCGGCGCTGGCCAGCGGTCGGTAAATGGGGGTAGGGTAGAAGAAGCGAGCGTCCAATCGTCGCTGGAGTTCGGCGTAGCAGCTCTCCAGAGAGGGAAACAGATCGTCGGCCCGCCAGGTCTTCACTAACTTGCGCCCGGTGATGGGGTTGTAAAGTCCGGCCGCCGCCCGGGAGGCCGACGGACGGGCGTGCTGGGTGTTAATCACGCGGACGGTGCAACCCTGTTCCAGCAGATGATACGAGAGCAGCGAACCGGCTAATCCCTGACCTACTACCAAAAAGTCGACGTTTCGAGTGGGCATGACGTTGTTTGTTGCGGGCTAATCTACCATATTTACCGCAGTCAGTAAAGTAACTGCTATCTCGGCATTCGTACCAAACACCGTTCGCGCATGATTTTCCAGCACCTTCCTAATATTTTAACGCTGTGCAACTTACTGTGCGGATGCGTCGGATTGGTAGCGGCTTCTGACGGTAATCTTTCGTTGGCCGCGTATCTTATCTGGCTCGCCGCCGCCTTCAACTTTTTCGAACGGATTGGCCGCCCGAGCGCTTAACGCCTATTCGCCCATCGGAGGAGACCTGGACTCACTGGCCGATATGGTGAGTTTCGGGGCACTGCCAGGGTTTATTATGTTTCGGATGATTGACAGTACTATTGCCTCGGAGTGGACACTGCTGGCTTACCTGGGATTCTCGCTGGCGGTGTTCTCAGCCCTGCGCCTGGCGATCTTTAACGTGGATACCCGGCAGAAAGATCAGTTTATTGGCCTGCCCGTACCCGCCAGCGCCTTGCTCATTAGCGCGCTTCCCCTGGGGGACCTGCCGGTCTTCCGAAGCTTGGTGCAGGAACCACTGGTGCTGATCTTTATTGTAGCGATGCTTTCCTACCTCATGGTGGCTCCGCTTCCGTTGCTGGCGTTTAAGTTCAAAAGCAAAACCTGGCAGGGTAATGAGTTAAAGTATAGTTTTTTGATCGCTGCTTTGTTACTTTTCACTCTGCTAAAGGTGGTGGCTATTCCGATCATTATCATTGCGTACTTGGTGCTATCAGTGGTGGTTAATTCCCAACAGAGAAACGCTACCCGCTGAAATGGAATCTATCTTTGCCGCGCACGCCTGTATCTTTGCTGCCTTTTACTACCTTTGCGGCGACCATCAATACCCTCACTATGAATTTTGTGGCGCACATCAACATCATGCCTAAGCAAGAAATCCTTGACCCGCAGGGCAAAGCGGTGAAGTTGGGTTTAAGAAATCTCGGACTATCCTCCGTTAGCGACGTTCGTATCGGCAAGCACGTCACTGTGCATTTGGAAGCGGATAGCGAAGAAGAAGCCCGCGAAAAAGTGGACTTTGCTTGTAAGAAAATGCTGGCCAACCTCATTATGGAAAGCTACGAGTATACACTACAACCACCGGTGTAAGAGAATAGACGATTTCGTGAAGGGCTCAGGCACTATTTTTGGCAGGTGAGCGTAACTACAGTAACACCACTAAGTGCTATTCATGATTGTCCGCGGAATTGTTTTCGTCGCTTTAGCGATGAGTTTTGGCAGCTTATGCTTGGCTGCGCCGCCCGACCAAAAGTGGCCTGACAAAGCGTGGTCCGACCAGACGTGGCGCGAACCTTCGGTGTTAGCCAGTGGAGCCTGGCTCAAGGTAGCCGTCGCCACCGATGGACTTTACCAGATTACTGCCGACCAACTGCGGGAAGCCGGCTGGAACCCCGCGCAGATAAACCCGAGTCGGCTGAAACTCTACGGCTACGGCGGTGGCATGCTGCCTCAACCGTTGGACAGTGTCTATTTCCAGAACCTTCCGGAAAACGCGATCTGGGTCACAGGAGCCGAGGATGATCGGCTCGACGACCAGGATGCGATTATCTTCTACGGACAGTCGCCCGATTGCCTGCGCTACCGGTCTTCCGGCCCCACCCACCCCCTGCACTACGAAAAAAACCTTTACGCTGATTCGTCCTACTACTTCCTGACCGTAGGAGAAGTGCCCGGCCTACGGGTGGTCGCTACTCCTTTTGAACCGAACGGTGGAGCAACGGTCACTGAATACAACGCCTACGCGGCCTACGAAAACGATGCTTTCAACCTGCGTAAGTCCGATGCTGGGTCGGGTCGGGAGTGGTACGGCGAAAGCTTTTCGGGCAGCGAATCCCGCACTATCCCCCTCGGACTGGCCGGAGCCACCGACGGTCCGGTGACCGTATCAGTCGAGGTGCTCGGCACATCAATTACCGAATTGAACTTTGCGGTAGGCCTGAATGGCACCGGACTGGGCACCTTGCCGGTGAACGCCATCGCCGACGCCCGTTACGCGGCCAAAGGGGCAGAAGCCCAAGCAACTTTTGTCCAGACAGACAATGCTGCCAAGGGGGGAGCATTGTCCGTTAATCTTACTTACCAGGGGAGCGGAACTGCCTACCTGAACAGGATCACGGTGGAGGCCCTTCGTCCGCTGCGTTACGAGCAGCCCTTTGCGTTTCGCAGCCTGGCTAGTGCCAGCCAGGGACAAACTACCTTTCGCCTGACATCATCGCCCGAAGACCTAATCGTATGGGACGTGACCAATCCGCAAGTACCCTTTTGTCCTGAGCTAGTCCGGCAAGAGGGAGGACATACGTTCACGGTAAGTCCCGAGGGACGGGTTCGGGAGTTCGCGGCGGCCGGTTTCAGGGATCTTCTCCCCGCACCGGTGGTAGGGTCGGTGGCCCCTCAGAATCTTAAAGATGGTAATGTGCCGAACCTGGTTATTGTGAGCCCCCCCGCTTTCCGAGCCGAGGCTGACCGCTTGGCTGAATTGCGCCGCAACCACGACGGACTGAGCGTACGGGTAGTGCGTCTGCAGGAAATCTACAACGAATTTTCGTCGGGCAGACAGGACGTGAGCGCGATTCGCAACTATATGAAGTATCTCTACGATACGGACGCGACGCAGTTGAAGTACCTGCTGCTTTTCGGCAAGGGGTCGTACGATTACCGAAACAAACAGGCAACGAATACCAACTTTGTTCCTACGTACGAATCCCGCAATTCGGTGCATCCTATCTTTAGCTATTCTTCGGATGACTACTATGGGTTCTTAGAAGATGACGAGGGGCAGTGGGAAGAAATCTTTACGGGCGACCATACCATGGAGATTGGGGTGGGCAGGCTGCCGGTTAAAACAGCCACAGAGGCGCAAACCGTGGTTGATAAGCTGATCCACTACGCGACCAGTGCGCAAACCCAGGGGCGGTGGCGCAATCGGGTGGTTTTCGTGGCCGACGACGGGGATAACAACAAGCACCAACGCGATGCCGAACAGCTCGCCGCAGGAATTGATACCGCTTACTCTAGCTTTACCGCTACTAAGATCTACCTTGATGCCTTTCCGCAAGAAACCCTGCCCGGCGGAGAAGCGGCCCCGGCGGTCAACCAGCGCATCGCGCGCGAACTTAAGCAGGGGGCGCTGATTATGAATTATACCGGCCACGGTAGCGAAACCCGCTGGACGCAGGAGAATATTTTTAATTTGAATACAATCAATCAACTGCGGAATTACGACCAACTTCCCTTCTTCGTGACGGCTACCTGCGAGTTTGGTCGGCACGACGATCCGGACCGGGTGTCAGGAGCTGAGCAGTTGATTTTGAGCGAACGAGGTGGTGCCATTGGTTTAGTGACCACGGCGCGCCCGGTTTACTCCAATACGAATTTGCTGCTCAACCGGGCCTTCTACGCCCAGGTGTTCTCACCGCCCAACGGGCGGTTTCTTACGATAGGAGAAATCTTCCGACGCACCAAAAACAACGCCCTCAGCGGACCTGTTAACCGCAATTTTTCGCTGCTGGGCGATCCATCTATGAGGTTAAACTACCCGCAAGATCGGGTGGCGCTGGGGCGGCCGGAAGTACAACAGGCCGACGGCACTTACGTTGCTACCGATACCCTAGCTGCCCTGGATGAGGTGCGTCTAACTGGTCAGTTGGTGCGGCGTAGCGACGGAACGCCACTTACTGACTTTGCGGGAACCGTGCTGGTAGAGGTGCTGGACAAATCGACGCTGACAAGCACCCGCGGTAGCAACGATCCTTCCATGCAATTTTTAGAGCGAAAATCCGTTCTTCACCGAGGGCGCGCCCGTGTACGCGACGGCTCCTTTGCGCTCTACTTTGTAATGCCTAAAAACATTGTGTACCAATTTGGCTCGGGTAAAATAAGCGCCTACGCGCAGAGCGATCAGTCCGATGCACACGGGGCTGATCAGACCTTTGCAATTGGTGGAAGCAGCCGACGTATTATAGAGGATACTACGCCGCCGCAGATTCAACTGTTTATGGACGACACCACTTTTGTGGCAGGAGGACTCACCGGCAGCCGCACCCAACTGCTGGCACGCCTGTCCGATGAGCACGGCATCAGTATTGCCACGGCTTCACTAGGGCAGGAGATGGTAGCCACCCTAACGCACCAAGCGACCAATGCCACCACCGAATGGCCGCTGGATGAATTCTACGTGACCGATACGGGTACTTATCAGTCCGGTTCGGTGGTTTATCCCATTGATAATTTGGCGGACGGACACTATACGCTGACCCTGCGAGCGGGCGATACCTACAATAACTTTACGGAGGCGAAAACTACTTTTGTGGTGGGCAAGGAGCAGAAATTGCAACTGACCAACGTCTATAACTTTCCGAATCCTTTTAGCCAGGCAACCACCTTCGTGCTGGATCACAACCGACCGGGCGACGATCTGTCCGTAAGCCTCGACATTCTTGATGGGCAAGGAAGGATGGTAGCATCATTGGCTAAGAAGTTCCCCGACAGCGCCACCCGGCTTGAGGCCACCTGGCAGGGCCTTAATCGGTCTATCCAGATAATGCTACCGGGCATTTACGTAGCCCGCATCACGGTGCAGTCACTATCCGATCAGCAAGCCTGCCAAAAGTTTCACAAACTCATTATAAGTCCTTAATTTTACCACCATCAGACCAAACAACCCTATGTTGTATTCTATTCGCTTTTTCATCATGCTGGGGGTGTCCCTGCTGCTGTCTCTTATGGGATATACCCAATCAGGGTCTATCTTGGGCGCAGCCGATTCAGCCCGCGTAATTACTACTGGTGTTCCTTTTCTGGCGATCTCGCCCGACGCACGTTCGGCTGGTATGGGAGACGCCGGAGTGGCGATCTCTCCCGATGCGAATGCAGTTTACTGGAACCCGGCCAAACTGGCTTTTCTGGAATCCGACTTTGGCATGTCTATATCATTTACCCCTTGGTTATCTACGGTAGTAGATGATATGTCTATCTCTTATTTGTCGGGTTATAAGAAGATTGCGGAAGGACAGACGTTGGCCTTGGAGATGCGTTACTTTGATTTAGGTGATATACAATTGACGAGTCGCTCGGGCAGCTTACTTAACTTAGTAAGTCCCCGAGAATTTGCCATCGGGGCCACTTACGCCCTGAAGCTTAGCGAAAAGTTGAGTGCGGGATTGTCGGCCCGATTTATCCATTCTAACTTGCTTACCGGAACAAACGTGAATGGCTCGGCGGGACAAGCGGGCATCAGTGCGGCGGCTGACATTGCGGTGTTTTATACCACGCCTATTGTGTTGGGAGCAAGGGAAGGGAGCTGGTCGTTCGGGGCTGACATATTGAACATCGGCCCCAAAATCACCTACCTGTCCGAAGAGACAGCCGATTTTCTGCCCACTAATTTGCGTTTCGGAACGGCCCTTACCACTAACTTAGATCCTTTCAACAAGCTCACGTTTGCGTTGGACCTCAATAAACTGATGGTGCCTACTCCGGTGGTCGACTCTAGCGGACAGATTAACCCACGAAACAACTTAGGACTCCTCCGGGGCATGTTTGGTTCGTTTAGCGATGCACCCGATGGCCTCAGTGAAGAGCTACAGGAGTTCATGATCTCGGCGGGTGTTGAGTATTGGTATAATGACCTGTTTGCAGTGCGCACTGGTTACTTTCACGAGAACGTGAACAAGGGCGCCCGGCGTTACTTCACGGCTGGTTTGGGACTGCGCTACCAGGTGTTCGGCGTGGACTTTGCCTATATGCTGCCCCGCGGCACCAACCACCCGCTGGCCCAAACCCTGCGCATCACCCTGCACTTCAACCTGGATCAGGCCGAAGCACCGGAGATAGATCCGGATCGCTAAGGCTATTGATTTTCAATGGCGTACCCACCTATGCCTTCATAAGCTGTCTGGATTGTTATTTTATTTCTCCCAGCTGAGAGGCGAGAGGCATCACATGCTGCTAAACGACTTCGGCTCCACTAAGATCACTTCTTCCCGCTCCACCCGAACCGCTCCAGCAGGCATATTTTTGCCCTTGCGTACGTACTTGTAGGGGGTGTAGATGACCGGAGCCAAAGAATCATTCTTTCGTTTGGAAGCGTGGGCCGCCCAACGAGCGGCTAGCTCAATCACCGGACGAGGAAACGGCTGGTTGCCCCGTTGCTTGATTAGCACGTGCGAGCCACTCACGTCCTTGGCGTGTAGCCACAGATCATCTTTGCGGGCCTGTTCGCGTAGTAGCGCGTCGTTGCTTTTGGCACTTTTGCCGATAAACACGTCGTACTCACCAATTTGGGTGCGGTGGTAGGGAAGTGCCGTCGCCGCGGAGGTGGTAGTCGTCAGCAACTTGTGTTCTTCGCCGTAGGACTGCAATTCTTGCGGACTGTCCATTGACTCGATGGCCGTTAAATGAGCAGCAATGGTAGCCAATCGTTGTTCACTTCGTTCTACAGAGGCTGCTGCTTGCCCTAATTCTATCTTCTGGTTTTTTGCCTTTCGGTAATAATTTTCGGCGTTCTTCTGGGGCGAAAGTCGGGGGTTAAGCGAGATGACCGCCAATTGCTGGTTGTAAAAATCGTACACTTCGGCCTGCTTGGTGTGGCCAGAGAGCGAGTGCAGGTTGGCCATAATCAGATCGGCAGTTTGCTGATAGCTGAGTCCGCTGGTGAGCTGCTCAATGCGCAGCTGCGCCTTCTGACGGTAATTTTCGGTTTGCTTCTTTTCTTTGTTGAGGCGTTGGGTCAGTTGCTTCTCAAGCGTGAGTTGGTGGGCATCCCGAATGTAGGTACTGAAAAAAGCGTTGAGGATTACTATCGGATCATCGGAGCTCGTGTGCACTTCGCCAAAATCCAGTAGGGATAAGACGATATCATTCTGAACCGTAGTGACGTAGAACTTCTGGGGTGCTTCTAACTGGCGAACAACTTTCTGTAACAAATCCCACTGCTGCGCTCGGGGTAGGGCATCGTAGTTTTGATTCTGTAGATACTGCTTAGGAATTTTGCCTAGGGTTGGATATACTGCCGAGGGCTTTCCACCCGCCGCTTCAAAATGTTCGTAAGTAGCCTCGATAGATCGGTTGAGGGTTGCTAACCGTAGTAGGGTGTCTTTAGCCAAAGAGTTTTTAAACAACGATAATAATTTTTCATTCTGAAAAAGAATCACGTTGGCCCGGTTGCCGTGCATCTTGAATAGTAGTTGGTAGGTAGAAGCATCTTCGGACGTTAGGTAAATCGCGAAGCTTCGCTCATTCTTGAACAGCCGAACTTGGGTGACTTCAGCGTTTTGCAGCACGGGAAAAATATCTACGCTATTTTTTTTGGCCCGATGAAACCGCTTGGGGAACTGTAGGCAGCAGAATTTTGGGTCTAGGTAAGCCTTCAGGTAAAAGGATTGACCAGTTAAATTTGGAAGGGCAAACGCTAGGACTAATTCGTCTCGGTTCTGACTGAAAGCTTCCTGAAGTCGGCTGCCGAGCAGCTTTTCAGAAAGGTGGGGCGTGAGTTGCCGCAGAAAGTAGAAGTTATTATGCATGGCTGAGTCGCATTTTCGCGAGATGCCAAAGTTACTGCTTTTTGAATGCTACCAAGGCGGCGTTATTCCGAGCCACCAGCAAGGTCTTGGATTCTCCGGTAGACAGCACCACTGCGTCTCGTACTTCACCGGTCACCCGAAGTCCTGATGCTCGAGCGGACACTGCTCGAAAGGTTTTTTCTTGACTGCCCTCCAGCAACACTCCTCGGCTAGCATCCTGCCGACCCACCTGCGGTTTGAGGGCGTAGTAATTTCCCCCTAACCAGATATCAGCAAGCCCGTCGCCGGTGAAATCGGCTACTGCTATGCCAAACACCGGCGACACCTGAGCCTCTACCGGTAACGGCTGTAAATCGTATTGGCCTTCGTTGTTCCACAGAATAGCGCTCTCTAAATGCGTAGCCCGGTAACTGAGTGCTGACTGTCGCACGTCCGAAGTAAAAAGCGAGTCGTAGGTCAGGCGGGCGTAGTCGTTGTTCTTCAGGATTTGCTTGCGCAGGGCGGGCAACTGCTTGGTGAGCTCCGATTTGATGGCAAAAGGATACGATTGATGGTCAAGCGGAGGATACCAGTTTATGATAAATTCGCTCTTGTTGTTCTGATCGAAGTCGTTTACGTGCAGGGTGAGCGGGCGCGTCAGCGACGCCTGAAATTTAGAGTTAAGTCCCCAATTGCCCAGCACGAAATCCTGATCTCCATCCTGGTCTAGGTCGGCAGCCTCCACCCGCGTCCACCAGCCCTCGCTGTTAGGAAGCGGTTTGGTATTTTCAAGCTTTCCTCGCTCGTTGGTGAACACGTGCACGCCCATCCAGTCGCCTACCACCACTAAATCGGGGTCCTGGTCACCGTCAACGTCTTGCCAGGTGGCGTCGGTCACCATGCCCACTCCGGCTAGCGACGGCGGGGTGGCATCCTTCCAGCGCCCGCTTTCGTTGATCAGCAAGAAACTGCGCGGCGGCAAGCCGTAATTTCCGGGTACGCACCGCCCACCCAGAAACAGGTCAGTATCTCCGTCGCCGTCCACGTCAGACGCTTCTAGGCACGAGAAGTTGCCAACTACCGGCGGCACCCCCGAAGGGTTAGGCCTAAAATTTCCCTGACCATCGTTTTCGTAGTAGCGTAGCCTAAAAACCTGGCTTCCCCGCTGGTACTCATTTCCTCCGGCTCCCAGCATTAAGTCCTGGTCACCATCTTGGTCATAGTCAAAAAAAGCGCCGCAGCTACTCTCGAAGGCGGCGGTCTGCTGAAAAGTGGAACTGCTTTGGCGCCGAAACGTGCTATCCAAGCGTTGTACAAATAACTTGTCAGGATCACCGTGGGCACCGAGGGCCACAAAATCTTCGCGGGCATCGCCATTCACGTCGCCCACCACCAGGCGGGGGCCTTCGTTAGAAAGCATCCTCCAAAGCAATATTTCGTGATCGAAATCGCTATAGGGATTTTCGTGGTGTGCCGATTCGCCTAGAATAATCTGATTGCTGACCTCAGCGTAGCGGGGTGAGATTTCGGGAGATGGTGAGGCCATCTCAGTGGCATCCAAATAATTAAGCTGCAGTGTTTGGTCAGAGAAAATCTGCGTCAGCAACTGCCGTTTCTGATCGGGCCAGATAACTTCCAGCGTATCAATGCGCTCGGCACGACCTACCCCGAAGACTAAGTTTGGTTCGGTGCTACTCTCAAAACCGCGGGTCGGGTAGTTTTGCCCCTGCTGGGTGCTAGTACCGGTCACGATCCGGACAGTGGCTCCTACCCCGAAACGGTTGGCGGCGTAGCCATTGAGCGCCACCTTGAGGTGGCGGTTCTTTTGGGTGGTATTGCGGTACACAAAGGCAGGCATGTTCACATTGTTTACCACCAGATCAAGGTCGCCATCGTTATCGAGATCACCGTAGGCGGCCCCGTTGCTAAACGAAGGCTGGCCTAGCCCCAACGAATCGGTTCGGTTGGTAAACTGTAGGCTGCCGTGGTTGACGAACGCAGCGTTTTTAATTGGATTAGACGGCATTTGAGCGATCATGGCCGGATAATCCACTTTGGTAGCGGCCACCTTCTGACTGGATAAAAAGTCTCTAAAGTTGAGATGCATCAGGTCGCGGTAAATGCCGTTGCTCACAAAAAGGTCGTTGCGCCCGTTGTTGTCAAAGTTGAAGAGCAGTGCTCCCCAGCTCCAGTCAGTGGCGGCCACGTTAGCCAGCATCCCAACCTCCTGAAAGTTTCCGGTGCCGTCGTTCAGGTGCAAGCAGTTTTGTCCGATCTGGTAGTGGTAGTTGGCCCGGTACTTCATGTCCTCTAAGTGATAGGGGTCAAAGGACGATACCGATTTGAGCCGGTAGTTATCACCCGCCAGCATATCGGTGGTGAAGATCTCTGAGTGACCATCGTTATTAATATCGGCCAAGTCGCCACCCATGCTGGATATGGAGCAGAAGTTAATGCGGTCGATGAGTTCCTCGGCGAAAGTGCCGTCACCCTGGTTGATATAGAGATAATCGCGTTCCCAGAAATCGTTGCTCACGTAAATATCTGGCAGAAAGTCCCCGTTAATGTCTCCGATCACCGTACCCAGTCCGAAGCCAATGGCGCTGCTGTAGATACCTGCTTCGGTAGTCACGTCAGTAAACTTTCGGCCGTCGTTGCGATACAGTTTATCGCCTCCTAGCACGTCGGGCTGGTCACGCATGGACTTGTACAGCTCAATTTTACTGGGGTCTTTAAAGCTATTGTTAAGCAAGTAACAGTCCAGATCACCGTCGGCATCGTAGTCGAAAAAGGCCGCCTGGGTAGAGTACCCCTGGTTATTAAGCCCGTAAGCAGCGGCTGCCTCGGTAAAAGTGGGCATTCCGCCCGGGGTACCGCCCTGGTTAATAAAAAGTTCGTTCTCTTTGTTATCGCCCGCCACATCCCCCGAGTTACTCACGTAGATATCCAGCCATCCGTCGCCGTCCACGTCGGCCATGGTGACGCCGGTGCTCCAGGCGCGGGTTCCGGCTACGCCAGCTTGGGCGGTTACTTCTTCAAACATGAAATCACCCTTGTTCAGATAAAGCTTATTCGCTAAAAGGTTAGCGGTGAAGTAAAGATCGGGTAGCCCGTCGTTGTTCACGTCACCGATGGCTACGCCACCGCCGTTGTAAAAATTGCGGTAGGTAAGAATGTTAAAATCGGCCTGATCCTTCACACGATTAACAAAACTTACTCCGGTGATTGCCGAATCAAGAAGTTGGAACAATGGTTGGCTCGTTGAGGCTGACGCACCTTCTTCCGGAGAGCGATTGCAGCCACAAACTAGCAGGGAGAATACGAGCAGACAAAAGTATTTTGCGGTGTTCATTATCTTTAGTACACTGAATTGAATGGCAATTGGCTACGATGATAGCCACTTATCGGGAAGGAAACAACCCGTTGCTGCCGGTTCCCATATAGCCTCCCCAGGGAGAAGGCTTTTCCATGGCCACCGCTGTGCTGATTCGTTTGGTGCTCATGCCTAAAAACTTGAACAGGTTATTAGGATTATAATTTTGGGAGTAGACAATGTCCAGATATCCGTCGTCGTCCAAATCACCTACCCAGGGCGTGGCGTATATGCTTCTGAAACCCGGTATGTCGTCAATGATATTCACCGAACTACGCTCAAAGTCGATGCTTACTAACTGGTAGCGTATCGACTCCGGAGAACGAATATCTTCGGTGAGGGTCAGGGAGCAGTCATATTCATTTACACCCATAAGCACTTCGTCGTAGCCGTCGTCATTGAGGTCATACACCACCGATGAAGCCAACGAAAAGCAGCCCAGTGCATTTTGGTAGGCTACTGATCCGTCTCGGCCGTCTAGCATCATCTGGCTGGCGCTCGTGTAGTCGGGCCATACTCCATCGCTCATTTCAATAAAGAAATCGGGGGTGTCGTCGCCGGTAAACTGCCCAACCGCCAGGCTATTGCTGCACTCCACTCCGTAGAAAGAGCGCTTCCACAGTGCGGCCCGAGTTTCCAGATCGAAAGCGTAGGCGGTTCCAGCGTGCGACATAGTCACCAAATCGTACTGACCATCGTGGGTGATGTCAGCCAGCACCGGTGGCGCAATGAAACCATGCGTGCTTTCAGTAGCGATAACGAACGCTCGCGATAGTTGCTGTTGGGTGAGATCAGAAAGATTGGCCAAGTACAAAGTTCCGCCCTGGGTTTCACCCCCGCTACCAAATACAATTAACGGTTTGGAGCTACCGGGCTGGGTAAAACACAGTGGCGACATGTATGACTCGCGACCATCGGGCATGGTATCGGACGCTAAAACCTGCCCCGTTCTTAGGTTTAACAGCATAAGCACTCCCGGAAAACGATCGGTTGACGAGCCGGGTTGGGCATCCCAGTTACCACCGTTCACGGTGAGCAACTCGGGATAGCCGTCGGCGTCCTGGTCGGGCACCAGGGTGCTGTTGTAGAAGTTGAAGCGCGCGTTGCGCAGCACTGGGTTCGTTGCAAAAGTATCTTGATAACTCCATAGCTGATTTCCGGTGCGGCCGTCCAGTGCCATCAGGGTATGATTGCGACCGCCAATGAAAACATCTTCGGTACTGTCGCCGGTGATGTCATAGAAGGTGGCCGAGCCCACCATCTGTGCCGGGGCGGCTTGTTGCCACAGTAATTCGCCGGTTTGTCCGTTCAAAGCGATTACTCCGGGGTCGGTAGGGGCCAACTCTTCGGTGCCTACCCCCATAACAAAGTCCAGCGTCCCGTCACCGTTCAAATCGGCCGCCCGGGGTGAAGACTGGGTACCCACTTGGTAGAATGATTGATTCCACGCTAATTCAGATTTCTTCTTGGTGCAACCTCCCAGCGACAACAGAAACAGTGCGCCAACAAAAACCAATTTTTCATTCATAATTCAAGCCCAGCAATTCAGTGCCTAAAAACAAATAGCGGCACCGAAACAGTTCGGTGCCGCTAAGCAAACTAAATTCAAGTGATGAAACTAGTTAGCCACATCCCACCATACGCGGGTCATCACGTCGTCGGGTAGGGTAGCTCCTTCCCGGAAGTTCGGGTTATTGGCCACCTCATCGGTTAAATATTCAATCCGACGGAAGATTTGTCCACCGGAGACGTTACCCGGAAAATTAACAGGAGAAAGTTCCGGAAAACCGGTGCGTCGCCAGTTACTATAGGCCTCGTACCACTGCATGAAATTGGCTGCCCAGTGTTGTTGCCCAATCATGCGCGCGGTGCCATCAAAGGGGTTAGCCGCTAGATAAGTATCCACCGCAGCATCGTCAACAACGAATTCGGGATCAAAAATTACCCACTGTTGCATGGCGCCCTTCACCCCAGCGTTGTAGTGCTGGGCGGCGTTTCCATTGTTCCATCCTTTGAGCGCTGCTTCAGCCAGCAAAAACTCCGTTTCGGCGTAGGTCATGAAGATGAACGGATCGTCCACGTCCAGCAGCTTCGGGTTGAGACGAGAGTAGGTGAGGTCTTTATCCAATGATGCAACCCCTTCAAGCTGAGTTATAGATTCACCATCGTAGCCGTTAGGGAGCCCTTTCTGAGCGCTATAGTCGGTGTTGTAAGGTCCACCCCACTTACCAATACCGCCGCTGTAAATCATCAACCGGGGATCATTGCGGCTTTTCAAGAAGTTGACCAGGGTTTTGCTGAGCATATTCTGGGCGCCCCAGTCGTCAGGAATCAGGGCGCGAGAGATGCCGTTCTGGTTAAACCACTGACTCGGCCCGGCGGCCATCTGAATCCAGGCCATATCATCGTTGCTTTCCATCACTCCACCCGCAATGGCTTTTTGTACATACTCTTGTGCCAGCCCCGGTTCCACGTTTGAAATACGCATCGCTAAGCGCAGCATCAACGAATTAGCCAGTTTCTTCCACTG
Organism: uncultured Cytophagales bacterium; assembly: GCA_963761785.1. Taxonomy (GTDB): domain Bacteria; phylum Bacteroidota; class Bacteroidia; order Cytophagales; family Cyclobacteriaceae; genus Tunicatimonas. The sequence goes on along the minus strand of CAVXII010000003.1, from coordinate 821,156 downwards.
ATCGAAATTACCATCGTAGATCAAGTCAGCGCTACCCAGTTCGTCGGGACCGGTGCCGATGGTAGTAGCCGCGGTTTCTAACTTAGCCAGCATGTCTTTGTAGATAAATTCTTGCTCATCGTATTTCGGAAAGAAAACAAGGTCTACCCCCCGATTTGCCTCTGAGTAGGGAACGTTGCCGTACAAATCGGTCATGATATGCATCGGAATGATGTACATCACCTGGGCCACCTGGTGCAAATTCACCAAATTAGGGTCGCTTCCTTCTGGTCCGGTTTGGCGGATGACTTCAGCCAGCGTTTTCAGCGCATTGTCGTACACGGTGACGGCATAGGCATTAAAGCTGTCCAGGTGGCGGTAGTATTTATCACCGCTGCCTCGTTCTCCGCCCACTTCCAGCGTGGCCATTTGCTGAATCAATCCAGCAGCAAGATTCAGGTGAACGCGCCCGTTGATGTACCGATTTTCAGCGGCCTGCACCTGTCCCTGAGCGAGCAAGAACTTCCAGTCAATATCAGTAGTCGCCGTCGGATCAACATTGAGGGCCACCAGCTCATCGTTGTCGCAGCTCGATAGAGGCAACAAGCAAATGAGCACTAAGCATGAAAATATAGATAGGTATTTCATAGAATAAAGTAGTATAAATTAAAAGCCAACTTTCAGATTGAAACCATAAGATCGGGTTTGCGGGATACCGAAGTAGTCAAACCCTTGCGCATTCGCGTTGCTGTAGTTTGATTCCGGATCTACGTTTTCCAGTTGGCTATACAAGATAAGAAGATTACGCGCTACAAATGACAGGCTCACGTTTCGGAACGGGGTGCCATCCAGCATGGGGCGGGGCAAACTGTAGCCAAAAGTAAGCTGTCGTAATTTGATAAAGGAAGCATCGCGCATAAAACGGTCCGACAGGTTCCCATAAGCGCCCCAGAAACCAGGAATCTCTTCAGCATCCAGGGTTTTGGTAAATGCCTCGCCGTCGCGGTCAACCCCGGTAACAGTAAGCGACTCACGCCCTTCCGACACAAAGCCTAGTCCACTGGTGGGTTCCACCGTCATTTTGTGCCGTCCTTGCTGCACGAATCGGGAGTTAGATCCGGAATAGATATCTCCGCCCGCTTTAAAGTCAACCAAGAAATCTAGGTAGAGGCCCTTCCAGCCGAAGCGGTTGGTAACGCCTCCTACGTAACGGTGCACTCCCTGCCCCAGAATAGAGGTCTCGTCCGATCGAACGGGCTGACCACTGTCTGTATCAAACACCGGTTGTCCGTTCGATCATCTTCTGGGTGAACCCGGTGATCGTGCTAAAGGGTTCCCCTACGATGTTGTTGACAAAGGCTACCCGAGTACGGGGTTCGCCTATCTGGATGCTCTCGATACCGTCCGCTAGGTTGATAACCTCGTTGTTGTTGATTGAGCCATTGAAAGTGACATCCCAGGTGAAGTTCCCTTGCTCAATCGGTTGACCGGTAACTAACAGCTCAATACCGCTGTTTCGCATTTCACCCACGTTAATGGTTGTTCCTTCGTAGCCAGAAGCCACTGAAATGGTAGCGTCGATGATATCATCGGTGGTCCGCTGTGCGTAGTAGGTGAAGTCCAACCCTAAGCGGTTGTTCAGAAACCTAAAATCGGCTCCAATCTCGAACTCAGTAGAGGTGAGCGGCACTAGCAAGCGGTTCGGAAGATTATTCTGGGATATGCTGGCGGTAGAAGCTCCCCGGTGCCCTTGACCCAACCCGTAGGTGAGGTCTAGTTTGTAAGGATTAGTATCACCTCCTACTTGAGCCCACGAGCTACGCAGCTTACCATAAGACAAGAAGCTGTTAGCGCTCATGTTGAACAATTCGGTAAACACAAAAGTGCCTCCCACCGAAGGGTACAGTACACTATTGGAACTAGGGTCGAGGGTAGAGAACCAGTCGTTACGGGCCGTTCCGGTTAAGTAAACAATATCCTTGAAGCCAATCGTTGCTGAGCCAAATACTGAATTAATGCCTTTTTCATTAAATCCGTAGCTAGGGTTCTGATTTTCTAAGTTGGCAAACGTATTGAAAAAAGGAATCAGGAAGTTGCCACCGGCTAAGTTAAGCGTCTCGCTGGAGCGGCGCATGCGGTTAGCACCTACAAAAGCATTTATTGAGATGTCACCATACGTGTCATCAAAGCCAATCAGTCCTTCAAGATTAATCTCACGAATTCGGTCTTCTCGCTCGTTCATGCTTCCCCGCCGCTGGTAGCCAGTTCCGTAAGGAGTCACGTCAGTTTCGCGACGGGTATAAAAGTCCATACCGAAGCGGCCCTGCACGTAGAGGAAGTCGGTTACTTCGAAACGGGCTACGTTGGAAGTGATAATCCGATCACGAATATCGTCGTTCTCGAACTGATTGGCTGCCCACCACGGGTTTTGGTTCCAAAGGTCTCCCGAGATTTGCAGTTCTTCTCCGGGGGCTTTATTATCGAAAGGTTCAAAACCTTCGGGCACCGCTCCCGGTTTGTTTGGATCCCCCCGTAAATCATCAACATCATAATTAGGGGGAAGGCGCAATAGACCTTGGGCCGCGCTGCCCGGCGAATCAGAAACGCGCGGACGATTCTGGGCATTCTCGTTCGAGTAAAGAATCTTAGAGGTAACGGTGAGCCGGTCGGCGTAGGTGCCATTGTACGACAAACTCACGTTGTGCCGCTTATAACCGGCGTTCGGAATGATACTCTGGTTATCTAAACGAGAGAAGTTGAGCCGGAAGGTCTGGGTTTCGCTACCGCCGGAGAATCCAATACTGTTGGTCCAGGTGGTACCGGTGCGGTAGAAGCGATCGAAATTATCGCCAACGTAGGAGTAGGGTCGTTCAACCCCATCAAACTGAGGCACCAAACTGCCGTTGAGCCGGGCGCCCCATGCACTGGTGCTGGCGTTGAAGGCTTCCAATCCGGTAGAAGGAGCCCGGCCCTGGTTGCCCTGTCCGTACTCAGTCTGTAGATCAAACAAATCAAAGATGTCTTCAAAGACGAAGTTTGAGTTGAAGTCGATGCCCAGGCCTTTGCGGGCTTTTCCCGATTTGGTGGTGATGAGAATTACACCGTTGGAGGCTCGTGAGCCGTAGAGCGCGGCAGCGTTAGCTCCCTTAAGCACGGTCATATCCTCGATATCATCGGGGTTGATACTGGAGGTGCCGTCGCCCTCATCGGAGCCACCCCACATACCCGCCTGACCGAAACCCGAGTTGTTGATCGGAATACCGTTGATGATATAGAGCGGTTGGTTGTTACCGGTGAGCGATACGTTGCCCCGGATAATCACCCGGCTCGACCCGGCTGGCCCAGAAGCAATGTTGCTTACGTTTACTCCGGCTACTTTACCGGCCAAAGAGTTGGCTACGTTCACCTCGCGGGCTTCCTGAAAACTTTCGCCATCAACTTGGCCTACTGAGTAGGGTAGGGCTTTCACGTTTCGTTCCATACCCAGGGCGGTGACCACCACCTCCGAAAGCTCTTGTACATCGGGCTCTAGCGCTATATTCACCGTAGATTGGTTGCCCACGGCTACCTCTTGGGTGGCATAGCCAATGGATGATAAGGTGAGCACGGGATTCTCCTCAGTGGTGGTGAGCGAGAAGTTGCCATCAATGTCAGTAACAGTACCAATAGTGGTGCCTTTTACGAGCACGTTGACCCCGGGCAAGGAACCACTGCCATCGGTGCCCGTCACCTGGCCGCTGATCTGTCGCTGGGCCCAAACGCTGGATACGCTGAGCAACAGCAAGCCCATAATGAGTAGTTTTCTGATCATGAGAAGAAGGTTAGAATGTGAAAATGAAAATATAAAAATGCATTACTGAAAATTTTTCAATAAAATCAGTATATATGCATTTTGGCTTTCAATATATGATAATCGTGTTACGGGCACAACATAAATGTGTTTTTTCTAATTTTAACACCAAAGCTTACATGATCTAAGTAGGCAGCTAATTCAGTAAGATGTCATTCAGCAATACGGGAAGAAGATCGAAGTGAATTCGCGGGCTAAAATTATTACAAGCGCTCTATTTTCTTACTTTCATTTAAGTGAGCTATTGCCCCTTGGGTAAGTCGGTCTTCGTCTTCACCTGCATCCAGCCAGTGGACGGTAGCGTCACGCCGAAACCAAGTAAGTTGCCGCTTCGCATAGCGGCGCGTATTGCGTTTGATGAGGCGAATAGCCTCCTCGAGCGAATATTTGCCCTCGAACATTGGAAAAAGTTCTTGGTATCCTACCGTTTGCAGCGCCTGCTGCTTCCGCCAGGGATACAGTGCACGGGCTTCTTCCACCAATCCGGTCTTTATCATCTGATCTACTCTCTTTTCAATTCGGTCGTATAAGACCTTTCTGGGTAAGGAAAGACCTACGGTGAGAATACGAAAGGGGCGCTTTGCTCTTGGTTGCCGACGGTGAAAAGTAGAATAGGGTTTCCCGGTACTGTGGTATACCTCTAAGGCCCGCATCACCCGGCGGTGGTTCTGTCGGTCCACCACTGCGTAGTAGTCTGGGTCTACTTGGGCTAACTCGGACACCAAAGCTTCTAAGCCTGCTGTCTGCCACCGCTTCCTTAGCTTATCCCGAACGCCATCTGATACCGGGGGCAAGTCATCAATGCCGTAGCATAGGGTCTTAACGTATAATCCGGATCCGCCGGTGGCAATGGCCCAGGATGAGCGCTGATGGATATCTGCTAAAGTGGCCAGCGCATCTTCTTCGAACTGCTTTACATTATACGACTGCTCCACAGATAAGAAATCCACCAGGTGATGCCGTATCCGCTGTTGCTCTTCAGCAGTAGGTTTGGCCGTGCCGATGGTCGTCTCCCGGTAGCACTGTCGGGCATCAGCCGATACGATCTCAGTGCCAAAGTGCTCGGCCAAGCGGACACTTAGTGCGGTCTTTCCGACCGCGGTTGGCCCCACCACAACCACTAAAATAGGTTTCATGCTATCATCAACGAAAATGTAAATATATTGATTAGCGACTGCTTATTGCGTACTTTCGTTGCTATGTCCAATCAACCCGCTAAGGATTCTTACCAGGACTCGCTCGCCCGTGAAGTGGAACGTTTGCGCCGGGAGCTGGCCCAGGAAAAAGCAGAAACCAGCCGCTTGAAAAGCGTAATCGAAGAATGGGATGAAGGCGTGCTCACAGTACAAAGATCTACCACAAGCAATTTGCGCACGGAGGTACATTTTGAGGATACCTATGACTTAGTACAAGTATGTGATCTCCGGGGGAAGATTTTGTTTGCCAATCAGGCATGGCGCGAACGATTGGGGTATCAGCCGACCCAGCAAACGCTTATCTTTCTGGATTTGGTGCACCCTCAGTATCGTAAGGCAACGACCGATCAGTGGAATCTCATCGGTAAACCGGGGGGCGGAGGAAGGTTGCGAACCGTTCTACAGGCCCGCTCGGGTGAGTCGGTTCACCTATCGGGAAATATTACCGCGCACGCTGATGAGAAGGGAAACCAGACCTTGCGGGGCTTTTTCAATGATATCACGTACCAGATGCGGGCTGAACGAGCCCGTCACCTCTTTAATAATATTACCAACCACACGCTGCGGAGCCCAAATCTGAAGGATCTATACCACAATATTCACCTCGAGTTAATAAAAGAGGTGGAGGCGGAAGATTTCGTGATCGCGCGCTGGGAATTTGGTGCCATCAGTTTTCCCTACTGGGAGGGGCCAATGGGGCACTTACTTAAAAGTCAGGAGCAACGACGCAGCTACGAGGATCTGGTAAACTACGCGGTTTCCATTGGTAAGCCTGTTTTACTGGAAGAGGCCGACTTAAAGGAGTTAACTGCTACCCGAGTGATCCGGCCGCTGCCCACGATTCCCAAAGCCTGGATTGGCATTCCGCTTAGTAGTGCGCAACAGCCGATCGGAGTATTATTTGTACAGCACCGCAAATCAGGCCGCCTCACGTCTCGGGATCTGGAACTTCTGGACTATGTATCGGGACAACTAGCCCTGGCGGTTACGCGTAAATCGGACGAGGAAAAAATCGCTGAGCAGCAGAGTCGGCAGTACGCCATCTTCGAAAGTAGTACGCACCTGGTCTGGTCCGTGAACCGGCAAATGAAGCTTACCGCCTTTAACCGGAACTTTGAGAAGACAATGCTGGCACAATACTCGGTGAGTCCGCAGGTTGGTGTAAAGTATAATCATGACCATCCCCAAGCAACGCTGCACTACCTTAAAGACTGGACAGAAAAATACCAGGAAGCGTTTCGAGGAAAGATCGTGCAATTTGAGACCCGCTTTTCTTACGAAGACCAGCCCGAAGTATGGAAGATGGTGTTCATTAACCCAATCTACCGACCAGATGGTACAACGCTCGAAGTGTCCGGGATTGCCCACGATATCACCCAGCGCAAGAAGTCAGAAAGTGCGCTCCTGACCAGTGAAGCCAAATTTAGAAATATCTTCGAATCGTTCCAGGATATCTACTTTCGCTGTCGGCCCGATGGTACCATCTCCATGATTAGTCCTTCGGTGAAGGAACTGGTCGGGTATGAGACCTACGAAGTGCTAGGAAAAAACGTGACAAACTACTACCTGTACGATAAGCGGACGAAGAATCTAATCCGCGAATTAGTGAAGCAGAAGAGCGTACGTAACTTCGAAGCCACCCTGATTAATAGTGATGGTGATTTGGTTCAGTGCATTTGTAACGTGCGTCTGGTAGATAGCCTCAACGGACGTGATCGGGAGATTGAGGGAGTAGCGCGTGATATCACGGATCTGAAGAAAACCACCCTGGCGCTCCAAAAGGCCAAGGATGAGGCCGAGCGGGCCCTGCAGGTAAAAGAAGCTTTTTTGGCCAACATGAGCCACGAGATACGAACGCCCATGAATGGTGTGATGAACATGGTGGATCTCCTGGCAGAAACCCCACTTACCGCGCAGCAGCAAAGATACTTGCAAACGGTGCAAGACTCGTCTAAGACGTTGCTGACCATCGTGAACGATATTCTGGATTTGTCTAAGATTGAAGCAGGGAAGATGAAGCTTCAGCCGAAGCCTACCGTGGTGTCTGCCGTGGTTAACCACCTCTTTGACTTGTTTTCTCATCAGGCTAAGGGGAAAAACGTGGCGCTAAACCAACGTATTGACCCTTCAGTCCCCGCTGTGCTCATGGTAGACGAAGTTCGTCTGCTGCAGGTGTTATCCAACTTGGTAAGCAACGCCGTTAAATTCACCGAATCCAAAGGCTCGGTGCAAGTACTGCTAGTTAGTGATCGTGTCCTGACGACCGATCGTTCAGATACGTTACCTGAAGAACACCTGGTTCGGGTGACGGTACGCGATACGGGTATCGGAATTTCTCTGAAAAACCAAAAATCGCTGTTTAAGAAATTTAGCCAGGTGGATACTTCCGCTACCAAGCGCTACGCGGGCACTGGTTTGGGCCTGTCTATTTCACGGCAACTTGTAAAATTGATGGGGGGTGAAATTGGGGTGGAATCAGTACCCGGACAGGGAAGTGATTTTTGGTTCACTTTCCGGGCAACTGTCGCGGATGCGGTTTTGCCGCAAGCCAATCCGAAAAAACTAGCGTTCACCGAACCGGGGCCGCAAGTGCTGGTGGTTGACGATAACCAAATTAACCGAAGGGTGGCCTTCGAGATCCTTGGCAACGCCAGGTGCACCGTTACCACTGCCGAAAGCGGTGAAATGGCAATCACGCTCGTTGCGCAGCACCCATTCGACGTGGTTCTGATGGATATTCAAATGCCCGACATGAGTGGGGTAGAAACTACCCAACGAATCAAAGCGCTCGCTCTGGCGACGCAGCCACCGATAGTAGCCATGACGGCCTACTCACTACCGGGCGATCAGGCACGGTTTATAGCAGCCGGGTTAGACGACTACCTGAGCAAACCTATTCGCCCCGAAGAAATGTTACCCAAAATTGCCACGCTTACTGGGTTCACCCTACAGCAACCTCTAAACCCGGTGGCCGATTCAGCGGCAGATACTATTCAAATAATTGACGGAACGGTACTTAACAAACTGGCCAAATACGGAGGGCAATCTTTGGTAGTGGAGTCACTACAGGAATTTGAGAAAGAAGCCTGCGACTTAATTGAAGAAGCCAATATTGCCCTTGCGGAGCAAGAATACGACGTAATCCAGCGTAACCTGCACACCTTAAAAGGAAACGCTAGCACGCTGGGAATTCAGCGCCTGGCCAGACAAGCCTCCCGCGCCGAAAGCCATCTGAAACAAAAAAAATATGACGAACTTTCAGAAGATTTACTACTTTTAAGGACACTATTCCTAGAGTTTCGCCGTACTTTTCACGCTAGCCATAACCCACAACCCCATGTCTGATAAAAAACGTGTCCTGATTGCCGAAGACAGTTCGGTGATTCAAAACCTTACCAAAAAGGTGCTCCAGTTTCAAAACTACGAAATTGATTCGGTAAAAGATGGCCAGAAAGTCATCGATAAATTAGAAAAAGAATCTTTCGACATTATCCTGATGGATATCAACATGCCCAAGATGGACGGCATGGAGTGCAGCAAGCAAATTCGGCAGATGAGCGACCCGCAAAAAGCCCAGACCCCCATCATCGCTATAACCGGTAATGCGAACAACTACTCAGAAGAAGATTTTGAAAGCGCGGGTATCAACGAGTTTATTCCCAAACCCATTGACTTTGACGTGCTGGTGGAAACCGTAAACCGCTACACTGAAGCCGCTGATGCTGGTTAAGTATACGCCGGGGTTCCTGCGAAAACTAGAAGATCTGCTTTCTGGGCTAGGCTACTTGCTTCGCTACGAAAAAGGAAACTTTAAACCCGGCTACTGCATATTGCGCGACACGCAGGTGGTGGTGGTGAATAAATACTATACCACTGAGGGGAAAGTTAACGCGCTCATCGAAATTCTTCGTCAGATCGACGTCAATCCTGAATTGCTCACCGAAAAGAGCCGTAAGCTTTTGCTCGGCTTGCTAGAAATTACCTCTCCTATTTGAAAATCACCTTTTTAGGCACCGGAACCTCGCAGGGCGTCCCCGTGATCGGTTGCTCCTGTACCGTATGCCATTCGCTCAACTTTCGAGATCGCCGTTTGCGTACTTCGGCACATCTGGCAGTAGATGGCAAGGGTCTAATTATTGATTCAGGGCCTGATTTTCGGCAGCAGGTGCTCAGCAACCAAATCACCCAGCTCGATGGTTTGCTCTTCACCCACCAGCACAAAGATCACGTGGCGGGGATGGACGATGTGCGAAGTTTTAATTTCTTGCAGCGAAAAGCGATGCCTATCTACGCTCGTGCTGCGGTAGTAGATCAACTTAAGCAGGAGTTCGCCTATGTATTCGCCAAGGATAAGTATCCAGGCGTGCCGCAAATCGATGTACATACTATCGGAGAGCAACCCTTCGTGGCACAAGGAATACCGATTATTCCGATTGAGGTAATGCACTACAAAATGCCGGTAGTTGGATTTCGGGTGCATGATTTTACTTACATCACTGACGCTAAGACCATCAGCGAAGCAGAGAAAGACAAAATTCGAGGAACCCGCGTATTGGTACTGAACGCGCTACAGCACAAGCAACATATTTCTCACTTCACACTGGAAGAAGCCCTGGCGATGGCTGAGGAGTTGCAAGCGGAACAAACCTACTTAACGCACATCAGCCATAACCTGGGTTTGCACCGTGATGTGGAGCCAACTCTTCCTGCCAATGTAGCGCTTGCGTACGACGGCCTCACTATCCACCTCGATGATACCGCCAGAACTGATTGAAACCTACTGTTCTACTCGCTCCACTTGTGCCCAGGAGTGGGGATTTCGCCCGTTGCCTTTCTTCCCTGATTGCTCGTCGAGAGATGGAATCGCATGACTCATCAGTTATCTAAAGAGCGAGTAAGATAACACGGGGAAACATTCTTATAAAAAGTACAAAATACTTAATTAAAGAATTTATGTTGCCCGAGATTTGTATAGTAGGCACTACATTTATAGTTTTGCCACTCAAGTAAATCATCGTTACTTTGCGTCTATCTCTCTGTTCTACCTCACCCACGTATGGCCAACTCCACCGTTACTTATAATGAAGATAGCATTCGTTCGCTTGATTGGAAAGAGCACATCCGGCTACGTCCGGGCATGTATATTGGTAAACTTGGCGACGGTTCCTCCACCGACGACGGTATCTACGTGCTGGTGAAGGAAGTGATCGACAATAGCATCGATGAGTACGTAATGGGACATGGCAAAACCATTGAGGTTAAAATATCAGATCATCAGGTAGAAGTGCGCGACTACGGACGAGGTATTCCGTTGGGTAAAGTAGTCGATTGCGTCTCCAAGATCAATACCGGTGGTAAATATGATTCGGCGGCCTTTCAAAAATCGGTTGGCTTAAATGGGGTTGGCACCAAGGCGGTGAACGCGCTGTCTGACTACTTCCGGGTGCAGTCGTTCCGGGAAGGTAAAACTAAGTTGGCGGAGTTCGAGCGGGGTGAGGTCAAGACCGATGCACGTCTTAAAAAGTGCGACGAGCGCGACGGTACGCTGATTGTCTTCCAACCCGATAAGAGTGTCTTTAAGAGCTACCATTTTCGCCCGCAGTACATTGAGAGTCAAATCTGGAACTACGCTTATCTCAATACCGGTCTTACGATCAACTTCAACGGTAAAAAGTATCGTTCTGAGAACGGCTTGGCCGATTTGCTCAGCAAAAAGGTAGAGGCCGAGAGCTTGCGTTATCCCATCATCCACTTACGGGGCGACGATATCGAGCTGGCTATGTCGCACGGTAACCAGTACGGCGAAGAATACTATTCTTTCGTGAACGGGCAGTACACCACCCAGGGCGGCACCCACCTGGCAGCCTTTCGTGAGACATTAGTTGAGACTGTCCGCAACTACTTTGATAAGAAGTACGACGTAGCCGATATCCGGGCTTCAATTATAGCAGCCATCTCAGTGCGGGTGCAGGAACCGGTATTCGAGTCGCAGACCAAGACCAAGTTGGGCTCCACCGAGGTAGCTCCCAAAGGAGCTTCCATGCGCTCGTTCGTGGGCGACTTTTTAAAAACCGAACTGGATAATTACCTACACCGGCACAAGCACGTGGCCGAAGCTTTGCGCAAGCGTATCGAGCAGTCGGAACGGGAGCGTAAGGAGATCGCCGGGATTAAAAAGCTAGCGAACGAACGGGCCAAGAAGGCCAACCTGCACAACAAAAAGCTGCGCGACTGCCGCCTGCACTTCGATGACAAGCCAAGTAACAGGGGCAACGATGAGGACCGGCGCAGCGGCGACCGCCGCGAAGACACCATGATCTTTATCACCGAGGGCGACTCGGCCAGTGGTTCTATCACTAAGTCGCGCGATGTGCAGACGCAGGCCGTGTTTAGCTTACGCGGCAAGCCACTCAACTGCTTCTCACTAACAAAAAAGGTGGTATACGAGAACGAGGAGTTCAACTTGCTACAGCACGCCCTCAATATTGAAGATGGACTGGATGGCCTGCGCTACCGCAAGATTGTAATTGCCACCGACGCCGATGTGGACGGTATGCATATCCGCCTACTGCTACTGACCTTCTTCTTGCAGTTCTTCCCCGATCTGGTGCGCAATGGTCACGTATTCATTCTTGATACACCTCTTTTTCGTGTGCGCAATAAAAAGGAAACTATTTACTGCTACAGCGAAGAAGAGAAGCAGCAGGCAATGAAAAAATTGGGAACCACCCCGGAAATCACCCGCTTCAAAGGACTCGGTGAGATATCGCCCGACGAATTTGGTGCCTTCATCGGCGACGACATCCGGCTGGAGCCTGTGATCCTCGACGACGAAACCAGCATCAAACGCTTGCTGGGCTTCTACATGGGTAAAAATACTCCTGATCGCCAATCTTTTATCATTGACCATTTACACATTGAGAAGGATCTTATTGCTGATGTGGCCTGATCCATAATTTTAATTCCGTACAGACGCCATTGATGGCGTCTCTAACGATATGAAAAACAACGAACCCTTATTGAATCCCTCCGACGACGGCATCGACCGTATGTACGAGAACTACTTTCTGGAGTACGCATCGTACGTGATCCTGGAGCGCGCCGTGCCCTCCGTGGAAGATGGGCTTAAACCGGTACAGCGCCGCATTATGCACGCCCTCAAGGAAATGGACGACGGCCGCTTTAATAAGGTGGCCAACATTATTGGGCAAACCATGCAGTACCACCCCCATGGCGACGCCTCTATTGGCGAGGCCATGGTCGGTTTAGGGCAGAAAAACCTGCTCATCGATACCCAGGGCAACTGGGGCTACATTCATACCGGTGACCCCGCCGCAGCGCCCCGCTACATCGAGGCACGTCTGTCGAAATTTGCCCTGGAAATACTCTTCAACCCCCAGACCACCGAGTGGCAACTGTCGTACGACGGCCGCAAGCGTGAGCCGGTTACTTTTCCGGTGAAGTTTCCGCTACTGCTCGCCCAGGGTGTGGAAGGCATCGCCGTCGGATTGGCCACCCGCATCCTACCCCACAATTTCTGCGAACTGATTCAGGCGTCTATCAACCTGCTGCGCAACAAGCGAATTGATATACTACCCGACTTCCCTACCGGCGGCATGGCCGACTTCTCAGACTATAACGGCGGACTCCGCGGAGGCAAGGTGCGGGTGCGGGCCATCATCGAGGAGTTCGACAAGCAAACCCTGCTCATCAAACACGTGCCCTACGGCACCACCACCAGCAGCCTGACCGATTCCATCATCAAGGCCAACGACAAGGGGAAGATCAAGATTAAGAAGGTGGTGGACAACACCGCTCAGGAGGTTGAGATCCAGGTAAAGCTGGCGCCAGGACAGTCGCCCGATATCACCAAGGATGCCCTCTACAAATTCACCGATTGTGAAGTGTCGATCTCGCCCAATGCCTGTGTGATCGTGGACGACAAACCGGTATTTTTGCCGGTAACCGAACTGCTGAAGCAGTCTACGGAGCAAACAGTCAATTTGCTGGAGCAGGAACTGAAGATCAAGGAGGCCGAACTGCTGGAGAAAATCCTGTTCGCTTCCCTCGAGAAGATTTTCATCGAGAACCGCATCTACCGCGATATTGAGGAGGCCGAGACGTGGGAGGAAGTGCTCAGTCGCATCGACCAGGGACTCACTCCCTACAAGAAACAGTTCTACCGGGAGGTTAACGAAGACGATCTGGTGCGGCTCACCGAAATCAAGATTAAACGGATCTCTAAGTTTGATAGCTTCAAGGCCGATGAGCAGATGAAGCGCTTTCAAGAAAGCCTGGAACAGACGCGTCACGATCTGGAACACATCAACGACTTCACCATTGCTTACTACCAGCGCCTGCTGGAGAAGTACGGCAAGGGGCGCGAGCGTAAGACCATTATCAAGACCTTCGATACCATCTCGGCCACCATTGTGGCAGCTAACAATGAGAAGCTGTACGCGAACCGCAAGGACGGCTTCATGGGCTATGGTCTCAAGAAAGACGAATTCGTGACTGAGTGCTCGGACATTGACGACATCATCGTGTTTCGGGCCGACGGCAAGTGCCAGGTGTCCCGTATTGCCGATAAGGTGTTTGTAGGCAAGGACATCATTCACATCGATGTGTTTCGCAAAAACGACGAGCGGCGGGTGTACAATCTGATCTACCTAGATGGCAAAACCGGTCGGGCAATGGCCAAGCGTTTCCAGGTGCTGGCCGTCACCCGGGATAAGGAATACGACCTCACCAAGGGCGCTCCTGGCTCCAAGGTGCTTTACTTCACCGCCAACGCCAATGCCGAAGCCGAAACCGTGGCGGTTCATCTGTCAGCCCGCGCCCGGGCGCGGGTCATGAAGTTTGAATTCGATTTTGCTACCCTGGAAATCAAGGGGCGTGGTGCATCGGGCAATATCTTGACCAAATACCCTATCCGCAAGATAGAGAAAACCGCAGAGGGCGAATCTACTCTAGGCGGTATTGAACTATGGTATGATCCCGTCGTGGGCACCCTTAATACCGACGAGCGTGGTCAGTACTTGGGTTCTTTTGAGGGTGATGCCCAGCTACTGGCGGTATATCGCGACGGTTCTTATGAACTCAAAAGCTACGAACTAATCCACAAGTTTGGGCCTGAACACACCATGTTGGTAAAGAAATTTGATCCCCAGGCCCCAGTCACCGCTATCTACTACGACGGCAATTCTAAACAATATTACGTGAAACGCTTCCTGATAGAAACCACCACGCCCGACAAGCGATTTACTTTTATCACTGACGCGCGTAGCTCTAAGCTATGGATGGCCGCCACCGAAGTGCAACCCCAGGCACAGGTTACCTTCGTGCGCGAAGGCAGTCGCAAACACGAACAGCAAGTTTTTGACCTGGATGTACTGGTCGATATCAAAGGATGGAAGGCAATGGGCAACCGCCTTACCAAGCATAAAGTAAAGGATGTGAAACCGATTATTGCTGTGCCTAGTCCCCGAGAAGCGAAAGCTACAAAGCCAACAATTGAGCCTAAGAGCACAGTAAAAGCCTCGGCCAAAGAGAAATCAGCTACCAAAACCGTAGGGGATCAGGTGACCTGGGACTTCTAACAGAGTATTGAAGCGTAGAGCCACGGACCAGCTAGCTACCCCACAACAAAGTGGGGGTTGTTTATAAGCATTCTTCTTAACATTGACCGTGTAGCTATGGGTACCGGGTCGGTGGAGCGTTAGCTACCCGGTGTCGGTAGCCCTCGCTACATGGTCCGGTAGTTCTTTGGGAGGTACATATCCACCAAGTTATTTTGCTTTAACAAAAAAGTTCTTCTGCCGCTAAAAATCCCGCCCTTTACTCCTTACCTGGGCACTCGAGCAACACATTCGGGAGCACAGCCGTATCTTTCCTCCGAAGAATTGCCTACTTTTAGTGCCCACCAGATTCTCACCTTGTATGTCCTTTACGCAACTAGCCCTTGGTCTCGCCCTCTTGTCGCTCGGGGCCTGCACTCCCTCCACCCCCTCCCATGAAGAAGCCATGATTCCCAACATCACCACCACCGACTTTAGCACCACACCCGATGGACAAACTGCTAAACTGTATACGCTGACTAATTCCAACGGCGTGGAAGCTCAGATTACTAACTTTGGGGGAGTAATTACGTCGCTCAAGGTGCCCGACCGCAATGATTCGCTGGCCGATGTGGTGCTGGGCTTTGATGCGTTAGAACCCTACTTCGAGGACTCGCCCTACTTCGGAGCGCTGGTGGGCCGGTACGGTAACCGTATCGCGAAGGGCAAGTTTACCCTGGATGGTGAGGAGTATACCCTGGCCCAGAACAATATGGGTAACCACCTACACGGCGGCCTCCGAGGCTTCGATAAGGTGCTCTGGCAAGCCGAACCACTGTCGGACGACAGCAGCAGTGCCGGACTCAAACTTAGCTACCAAAGTCCTGACGGGGAAGAAGGTTATCCCGGTGCCCTGGATGTCACCGTGATCTACACGCTGACGAATGACAACGAACTGCGCATCGACTACCAGGCCACCACCGACGCCCCCACTGTGGTTAACCTGACCAACCATTCGTACTTCAACCTCACGGGGCAGGGTGGCAGCTCCATTCTCAACCACGAAGTAATGATCAATGCCGACCGCTTCGTGCCGGTGGATAGCACCCTGATTCCTACTGGCACACTAACTGAAGTGGAGGGCACCCCACTGGACTTTCGTCAACCTACCCCGATTGGAGCCCGCATTGATGATAAGCATAAGCAGTTGGTATACGGCATTGGCTACGACCACTGTTGGGTACTGAATAAAACTGGTAAAGCGCGCACCCTGGCCGCCACCGTATACGAGCCGAACAGCGGTAGGTTTTTAGAGGTTTACACCACCGAACCCGCCGTACAGTTTTACTCCGGTAACTTCCTGGATGGCACGCTCACCGGCAAGGAAGGTGCGGTCTATGAGCAGCGTACTGGCTTCTGTCTAGAAACCGAACACTTTCCTGACTCGCCTAACCAGCCCGATTTCCCTTCTACCGAATTGCGTCCGGGCGAAACCTATCAAACTTCTACTACCTATAAGTTTTCGGTGCGCTAGTCAGCGGTTGTAATTATTGTTGAATCAACCTACCTTGTGTAATAATGTCGGGAGTCAACCAACGGCGCATCTCACTGGCCGAGCGCCAATTAGGGCCGTCTTCAGATATCACTAAGGCTTCTTCAGATCCCGGTTGTTGAGCTGCTCGTTGGCAACGCGTTGGTAAAAGCCCGGCTTGCCCTGGGTATCCGACAACAACATAAAAAGCGACAACAATCCGCTGTCTTCATGGGCCGTGAGCAGCAACCGTCCGTCGGATGAGAAGTCAAGATACTCGGTGCGGGGAGTAGGTAGCTGAAATACCGCAGTAAAGTCACTGGTGCGATAAAAAGTAACTAGCATCTGGTGTCCCCCCGTCAGCAAGTAGTTTCCATCGGGCGAGAAGGCCACCGCTTCGATGCGTGAGGGTTCCTTTATGGTCTCTATTAGTTTACCGGTCTTGAGATTATACACCCGCGCCGTACTGTTGAACGAGCCGGTGGCCACCCAGCGCTCGTCGGGTGAGATGCGCACCGATTTGATGGAGGCCGTGTGCCCTTCGTACTGCTGAATTACGCGCTGCGCCACCACATCAATCAGCGCCGCGAAGCCTCCGTAGTGCGTCTCCCCGGTGGCGGGGTCAGGAGTTTGCACGTTGCCCGCCACCACCAGTTTCGTATCGTCTTTGGTAAAGTCCAGTGAGTTAATGGTGGAGCCGACTTTTACTTTGCCCAGCAGACTGTAATCTTCTGCATCCCACAAAAACGCTTCACCCGCTTCCGAACCGCTAGCAATCAGCTTTCCGTCGTGCGACCAGGTGATGCCGTCCAGTCCGCTATCGTGCTCCCATTGGTGCAACTGCTCCCCGGTTTCGGTGTCCCAGATGCGCACGAAATAATCTTCGCCGCCCGTAGCAATGCGCTGGCCATCGGGCGAGAACACCACACACTCCACCTCCGATTCGTGCTCCTGTTCCCAAGCAAGTGTGCCATCGGCCACGTGCCATAACATCACCTTGTAGCCAAACTTAGAACCTGATACAGCGTAACGCCCGTCGGGCGAGAACTCGGCCGCTTCCACCGCTCTTAGCTGAGGCGAAAAGTCGGCCACCCGGTGCCAAATCGGTATCACTGCCGGGTGTACGGCGTTGTAAATGGCTTCGGACTGCGCAAAGGAAGCGAGAGAAATGCTTAGAGAGACAAAAAGAACTAGGAAAGGTTTCATGGGTAAGTGTTGGTGAATCATTTTGGTGGAAACTACTACATATATCTTCCTTTCGGAAGGGTAGAGGCCTAAATGTACCCAAACGTTCCACTACTTCCACAGTCCGTTGATGAATTTATAGGCTATGGCGATGGTGGTAGTCATCCCTTACTGCGCTTCCAGACGATAGATTGATCCATCGAAGCCGCACAGCAACAGTTCTTGCTGCGCGTTTACTCCAAAAGAGGCTATCCGGAAGTCGGCCTTGATGAGTTCCGTATTGTATCCGGCAGCTTGGCCAGGAGGCGTCAGGGCCCACACCCGTCCCGAAGCATAGTCAGCGTAGACGTAGCGTCCCACCAGATTAGGCAATGCCGTGCCCCGGTATACATACCCACCGGTAATTGACACATCGCCATCGCTGTGATCGTATTGCCACACCGGAGCGATAAATTGTGCCAGATCGCAGCCTTGATCCGGTTCAAAACAGTCATTGGCTTCTACCACATTCCAGCCGTAGTTGCCGCCGCGCTCAATGATATCAATCTCTTCATACTTGTTTTGCCCCACGTCAGCCGCCCAAAGTTGCCCGGTCTCGCTATCGAAGCTAAAGCGCCAGGGATTACGCAAGCCGTAGGCGTAAATTTCTTCCCGGAAGCCTTCGCTATTGCCCGCAAACGGATTATCCATGGGAATGCCGTAGGTACGACCATCCACCCGTTGATCTACGTCGATGCGCAGAATACTGCCAAGCAGGGTAGTGCGGTTCTGACCATTGCCCTGGGGATCGCCGCCGCTGCCCCCGTCGCCCACGGCAATGTATAAAAACCCATCCGGGCCGAAGGCCAGTTGCCCTCCGTTGTGGTTGTCGAAGGGTTGCGGAAATTCTAGTAACAAAGTTTCGCTACTGAGCTCAGCCATCGCCGGATTGCTGCCCGACACCTGAAAGCGGCAGATGCGCGTGCGGGTAGTATTAGCAACGTTAATCGTGAAGTTCACGTAGAAGTAACCGTTGCTGGCGTAGTCAGGATGGAAGGCTAGCCCCAGAAGCCCCTTTTCGTTGCCATCATCATCCACCTTGTCCGAAATATCTAGGAAGGTTTGTTTTTCGGTTGCCGCTGCATCATCGGTAAACGTGGAAATCACGCCGCGCTGCTCTACCACAAACACTCGGTCGCTGTTATCATTAGGGTGCTGGAGATCCACCGGACGGGTAAAACTCAGATTAGGGTAGGCTTCCACCACCCGGTAAGACATGGGTGACTCGTCGTCGGTGTCACCGCAACTGGATTGGGTCAGGCAGCCCAGCGTGCCCAGCAGCAGGAATAAGGGGCGTAGGTTCATCTTAACAAAAGGTGTTAGTTAAGCACTAATAACTACCAAAACCGATCCTTCGTTTACTTGCGATATAAAATTTACTCGATACGAGTGCCCAATCCTGAAACCGATGCCACGTTGAAGAAGCCCACCACTGCGGAACCATTTGGGTCGGTGTTGGTGATGTTGGTAGGTACGTTGGCAATGGGGTTGGCAAACAGTTCGGCAAACCCGCCGGGGCGGTTGGTTTGGATGCTTACTTCATTGAGGAAATCGAAGGCCTCATCCGAAATACTGTTCAATTCTACGTAGACCGAGTCTCCCAAATTATAGGAGGGAAAAAAGTTGCCGTCCCCGTCGCTGTCTATTGGATTGATGCTGGTGCGAATGGGTTGAGCAAATACGGTGGCGTTAAAACTCCCCCCGCGCGAGAAACCCGCATCGTAGGCTAGTGCGATCTCGTCGGGCCGGTCTAGTAGTGCCCCGTTGCGATACGCCCTGATCCAGTAGGCATTGCCTTCTTCAGGTAGATCCACCGCCCAAAACTCAGCAATATAGGTTTCCGGAAAGAAGGTGTTCGCTTCGGTCAGCTCATACGTGATGCTATCAATAGGCGGCACCGGATCCAAGACAGTGCTCGAGGTGTAGGTTTGACCATCCGTATCAATCTGCAACTGATAGGTTTCGCCGACGGTGCCGAAGCCCTGTCCAATGACCGGAGGCGACCAGTAGTAAGCACCCGGCTCCCGCTCGTCTTCCTGAAAGGTATAGAAATCACCGGCAGAACCGCTAATCTGCACGGTGGCCCCGATCACCGGACTCGCAATGGTATCAAAGTAGGGTTGGGTACTGCTCAGTCGGATCACCTGCTCCACGGGTTGGTTGGTAATCCAGGCATCCACTGCCAACACCGGATCAACTTCTTCCAGTGCCGGGCTGATCTGGTCTTCACAAGCACCAAACACGATTCCTAGACAGACTATTATTACGAAACGTTGCATACCTAAAATATGAAATTGTATGAGATGGACGGGATGATTGAGCCTACGATCGACAGTTGCGTAGCAGTCGACTGCGGGGCGGGCTGCATGCCTTGAGATCCTTGTCCGTTGCCAGGAGCGAAGTAGTCCGCAGAGCGGGTGTCGTCCTGAGCGAAGAAAATAGAAAACGGGTTGCGCCGCCCGTAGACATTATATAACGAGAATACCCAGTAGTCTTCGTTCTTGCGCACCTTGCCGTTGCGCTTCACGCGCCGACCTTCTAATCGAACCGACAAGTCTAGTCGGTGGTAGTCGGGGATGCGGGTGTTGTTGCGCGAGTCATTGGCGTTGTAGGGAATCAAGATGCCCTGCACCACAAAGCGCGAGGTGGGGAAGGTGGCCGGGGTGCCCGTCAGGTAGGTGAAGTTGCCAGACAACGACCAGCGCTCGTTGATGTCATAGAAGGCGGCTAATTTGAGATTATGCCGCTGGTCAAAGCGCGTTGGATACCAGCTGCCGCGGTTGATGCCGTCCACTTGTAATTCGGTTTTGCCCAGGGTGTAACTGATCCAGCCGTTCAGTCGGCCGACGTTCTTCTTGGCGTAAACCTCCAGTCCGTAGGCGCGGCCCTTTCCTACGAGTAGATCGCCCTCTACAAACTCGTTGATCAACAGATCGGCCCCATCGATGTAGTCAATCTGGTTCTGAGTGGCCCGGTAGTAGGCCTCAACTGAAGTTTCATAGTCCGGGGCAGACGAACTGCCGAAGTTGCGGAAGTAACCCAGCGCGAACTGGTCGCCCAACTGCGGCGCTATGTTGTTGGAGCTGGGCACCCACACGTTGAGCGGATTGGAAGCGGTGGTGTTCGACACCAAGTGAATGTACTGCGCCGTGCGCGTGTAGCTTCCCTTGACCGAACTCTGCTCATCGACCTGCACCTTGAACGAGGCGCGCGGTTCCAAATTAGAATAGGTGGCAATCGGCTCGCCGCGTTCGGCGGTTTCCACCCCGCGCACCGGCAAGCGCTGCCCGGCGGGGGCCGTGCCGTAGGTATACACCGTGCCCGGACCGTAGTAACGGAAGGCCGAGAAGCGCAATCCGTACTCTAACGACAAGGCCGAACCGATATCCTGCTTATTCCCGGCGTACACCGCCGTTTCAAAATTAAACTTTTCGTCCAGGCTGATGTCAATCGCCGTACCGTTGGCCACGCCCACCGCGTTGGCGGGCTCAAAGCGGTAATAAGTCGCCTCGCCCCCGAACGAGAGTTCGTTGTTGCTGTTTAGGAAGTAGGAGAACTGGGGCTTAAATATAAAGTTAGACACCGACGAGTTCCAGCTAAACGAATCCAGATCGTCTTCGCCGAACTGTAGCTCATAATCGTAGTCGCTAAACACAAAAGTGAAGTTGGAGAACAGCTTGTCGCTGAACAGGTGGTTCCAGCGGGCTGTGGCCGTGGAGTTGCCCCAGTTGAAGCCTTGGTTCGCATCGAACCGGAATACATCCCGGCCCAGGTAGCCCGACAAGAACACCCGGTTGTTTTCATTGATGCGGTAGTTGGTCTTCGCGCTCAGGTCGTAGAAGTTTAGTCCGAAGTCACTACCAATCCCGATCTGGTCGGCGAAGGGACGAATGAGCACGTTGATGTACGAACGGCGGGCCGCCACGATAAACGAGGCACGGTCTTTCACAATAGGCCCCTCAACAGTGAGTCGGCTAAACACCGTGCCGATGCCACCGCTCACGTCAAACTCCTTGTTGTTGCCTTCCTTCATACGCACGTCGAGCAGCGAGGAGATGCGGCCTCCGTACTGGGCCGGAATGGCTCCTTTGTAGAGTTTTACATCCTGCACCGCGTCGGGGTTGAACACCGAGAAGAAGCCGAACAGGTGCGATGAGTTGTAGACCGGCGCTTCGTCGAGCAGGATCAGATTCTGGCCCACGCCACCGCCGCGTACGTTGAAGCCTGAGGCCCCTTCACCCACGGTGGCCACGCCCGGCAGCAATTGAATGCTGCGCAGCACGTCCACTTCGCCCAGAAAGGCCGGTACCTTCTGGATGGTCTTAATGTCCAGTCGGTTCACGCTCATCTCGGTGCTCTGCACGTTGGCGTCCAGCCCCTCGGAGGTCACCACCACCTCCTGCAGCTCCTGGCTGGTAGAGGCAAGTTCTATATCCAGCCGAATGTCTTCGGAGAGCGGCAGCTTCTTACTCACCGACTGGTAGCCTACGTACGAGTAGGTGGCTTGATACTCGCCCGCGGGCACGGTAAGTGAGTAGAAACCGTAGACGTTGGTCACCGTACCGTTACCCAATTCCTGGATATAAATAGATGCACCGATAAGCGATTCACCGTTGGTCGCATCCCGCACGTATCCGCTCAGCGTCACTTGGGATTGGGCAGATAGCAAGGAAGGAACGGCGACGAGTAGGAAGGCTTGAAGGGCTAGAAACCACTTCGAAAATAACTTCATGCGAACAATGATAAGGGAGAGCATTAACGAACTGAGTATGCTTACGGAACAACAGTTTGAGGGTTAGCTTAATTCCCTCGGTAAGTCGTCTAGCAAGCGGTTTAATGAGCAGACCAAGCAAACCTCAGGCCACACGCGAAGCATGGGATGATTTGTCTACCGCAAAGGTAGAAAAGGAAACGCCGGAATCGGTTAACTTAGGTTAAGAAACGGAGGGGTGGGTTGGTGGGGCCAGGGTTACGTCTTCTGGCGCTTGGATGTGGTTATCTAACATCCTTACCAACCTGAACCTCTTCCCCGAACACCTGATCGGCCGCGATGGCCAGGTCGGGAATGGCGGGGGCAGCCGAGCAAATATCTTGCCTGAGGCACACCCGCACAGCCTGGGGTGAGGTGAGCCCCTTCACCATCCGTAGGTTAGGGTAAATTTGCCAGAGCACCTGCACTCCGGCGGCAAAGTAGTCGAACGCTTTCTGTTCTATTTTGAAACCGACTTGTAGTAGCCCTCTGGTTGCTCCCACCGAAGGAAAGCCTCCAGAGTCTTAGGCTTACGGACGCGCGACCGAACCGGCACTTTTCGTGATTTCTGCGGAGAAGTGATTGTGCTCATCGTCGGTGAAGGTACAAAAATCGTCTAATCAAGCGAAATGATTATCGGACCTCACTTCTCTCCCCTGTTATCCTGGAAGGACCTATATACAAAATGGCACAAGTGATTGTCTACTGTGTGTACGCTGCGTAGGAGGAGCTTATTCCAAAAAAAACTTTCCTTCCAAGCCCTAACAGGTTCCGCCGGGATGACAATAGGGGAGAAAATTATCCCAAAGGATTAGTATCTTGCCCCAAAAGAAGCCTATGAGCGAACTGCCGAAGCCTACTCCTTCCGATCAGCCCTCCCCAGCAACTCCCGAACAACCCCTGGCAAACAATCCCGCTACCGCTCCGCCCAAGAACCGCTGGCCGCTGGATCAATCGCTAGTAGCCACCCTAGCCCTCACCATAATCAGCTTGTGCGCTCTGTTTGTGTCGATCTACCAGACCCGCGTACTCTCGCAGCAGCAGGAGGTGATGGCCGAGCAGCAGCGCATCATGACCGAAAGCGCCAAAGCCCAGCTATGGCCGAATGCATCATTTGGCAGATACCGAGCCTACGATCCTGGAGGTATTCATCTAAATAGGCTATCCAGATACTTTATCAACCCTAAAAGATGATGGATCAATTTCTGGAATGGTTATGACCGCCAATGAGAGTACAGTGTTCTTAGGCTTAAGCGATAATCAACCGCTCATGGAGTATATGAATAAGCTTATTGACAATGAGGGTTTTATCATTACAATCTGTTACCGGTCCGTATTCAATGACTACTGGCTCCATGAGCGAAAATTTGCGCGAGAGGGGTATGGTCGCCTTACCCCCGTAGATTCTTGCGTGATCGCCGATAGCATCGCGTTTATCGATTAACATCCATAAAAAGTACGCGTAATTCAACCCCTCAGGAAGCAATAACTTGCGTGAACCGGCCTAATTCTCACCAAATACTGGCATTCGCTGAAATTTTCATGGACAAGTCACGTGAAGTACTGGCAAAAACATGCGTGGTTGCGAAAAATACTACGTACAACCTACTGATTTCTCGATTTTTCGTCTACATTTCACTAGGATTAGACCCAACCTGCGGCGTTTTCGTTGATGAATCTTACCTCACAACCACGCCCGCGCGGAATTTTGAGCAAGTTACGAGCCTTTGGTCGACGGCATTGCTGAATGGCATAGCGCTTCTTGTGTAATCACGGTTGGTCGCGGGGTAATATCGTGTTCCCGGCACTACGCCCCCCGTAGAATCTACTTCGGTTGGGTCGCAGGATGCTGCGCGTCGGACGCTTCGTTACCCTACGATTTGCTTTGGGTTTTCATATAGTGATACATCCCGGCTTCGGCGGAGTAAAACCGCTGGGTGCACCCGAGTTCGGCCAAGTCGGCCGGTGGAGAATCCGACGGAAGTACTGCCGCGGCGGCGTGGGCGGATCGAGCCCAGCCTGCCGCCTCATCAAAAGAATACCTCTGGTCACCATCGAGCTTATACACGCCCGACTGCTGCCGGTGATGCACCAGAAAGTAGGCCGCTTGTGCCACGTTCAGCGCGTAGGTTAACGTGCGCCTTCCTTCCCAGGCGTGCGCCGGGGCTTCTCCGCCACGGAAGGCCTTATCAGACTCTCTTGTCCAGCAGTTGTCACCCGGTCCGAAGGGGTGTGACGCGACCAATCCGGCCCAGAAGAAAGGCGCGCTGGTCTGCTGCGCTACCCAAGCCGAGCGGTCGGGCGTAGTGCGGAAGATCAACGGTGCTTGATGGTTTATGCACTGCTGCCAGAGCGTTCGAAAGTGAGCATCGCCCGCTTGATCTTCGACCACATCCAAGCAAAAGGAAAACTCCAGTTCTTGCTGGTTACGCGCAAACCAGTCGGGTAGGGGAGTAGGAAGGAGGTGCTCCTTGATGCGCCAGTCAGCCGGGGGCTTCCAGATAGGATTATCGTCGGTGACCACCAGGTAGTTAAAGTTATGCTGGTTCAGCGTTCGCACGAGCGCGTCAGTGAGGAAGGAGGAGCCGTGGGTGAGGAGCATCATAAAAGAGAAATTGGAAATTTATTGAAGTTGAGACTTTCGGGATGGTCGGAAATTAATGAATATAGAAGTATAAAGGTAAATCGATTGTCTTTCCGTTGCCATAGCCCATGAATTAATTCATGGGCTATGATCAATTCCGTATATTTGCCAAAAAACGTATAATGATTTACGTCAGCAGAAAAGAACACTTCAACGCGGCGCACCGGCTGTATAACCCGGCCTGGTCGGAGGAGAAAAACCAGCGGGTGTTCGGTGCTTGCGCCAATGAGCACGGCCACGGACACAACTTCGAGCTGATCGTCACCGTGCGCGGCACCCCTGATCCGGAAACCGGTTACGTGGTAGATCTCAAACAACTCAGCGACCTGATAAAAGAGCAGATTACCGACCGGGTAGACCACCGGCACCTGAACCACGACGTGGACTTTATGCGGGGCAAGATGGCCAGTTGTGAGGTGCTGGTAGAAGAGTTCTGGAATATACTGGCTCCTGAGGTGCGGAAGATTGCCCCCCGCGGCGAACTGCACTCCTTGCAGCTGCACGAAACGCGCAACAACTTCGTGGAGTTCTTCGGCGAAGGTCTGGAGCCTCAGCATGATGCCCAGCTTCCTGAACTGGAACTGAGCACCATCCTGTGAAGTACTACCTCATTGCGGGCGAGCGCTCGGGCGATCTGCACGGCGCTAATCTGATTAAGGCGCTGCGGCAGCAAGACCCACAGGCGCAAGTGCGGTGCTGGGGCGGCGATGCCATGCAGGCCGCGGGAGGCGAACTGGTGGTGCACTACCGCGAGACCGCCTTTATGGGGTTCTGGGAAGTCTTCAAGAACCTGCGCACCATTCGCCGTTTGCTGAAACAGTGCCAACAGGACCTGCTGCGCTACCAACCCGATGCTGTGGTGCTTATCGACTATCCGGGCTTTAACCTGCGCATGGCGAAGTTCGCCAAGCAGCATGGACTGCGGGTGTTCTACTATATTTCGCCTAAGGTGTGGGCCTGGAACCAGTCGCGGGCCAAGAAAATCAAGGCCACCGTCGACCATATGTACGTCATACTACCGTTCGAGGAAGCTTTCTACCGGAAATACGACTACCAGGTAAAGTACGTGGGTAACCCCCTCTTCGATGCGATTCGTGATTTCCAGCCCGCCTCCGATTTTGCGAAGCAATACTTGCCTGACGACCGGCCCGTGGTGGCCCTGCTGCCCGGCAGTCGGCAGCAAGAGATTTCGTTGATGCTGGAGATGATGCTGCATATAGCCGACCGCTTTCCAAACTATCATTTCGTGGTGGCGGCGGTAGACAACGTGCCCGCTTCCTTCTACGATACGGTACGCAGTCATCCGGCGGTGACGGTAGTGGTAAATCAAACCTACGACGTGCTGCACCACACCCGGGCGGCCATCGTAACCTCCGGCACGGCCACCCTGGAGACCGCCTTGTTCGGGGTGCCTCAACTGGTGACTTATCGCATGAGCCCGATCACCTACCAGATTGCCCGGCGGGTGATTCGGGTGCCCTACATTTCGTTGGTGAATCTGGTGGCCGAGCGGGCAGCGGTTCCCGAATTAATTCAAAACGACTTCAACGCCGAACGCGTTAGCGAGTTATTGCCTGGCTTGGTGGATGATACGCCGGTGCGTCAGCAACAACTTGCCAACTATCGGCTCATCAAAGAGCGGTTAGGGAATCGTGAGGCTTCAGCCACGGTGGCGAAGTGTATCCGACAAGCACTTTTAGACGTATAGTTTAATAGCTCAGAGGGGTCAATAAACCGAAGTCATTAGAAAACAAGTTGATAACGAAAGTAGAATTACGAAAATTAGCGAAGGCAAGATTACGGGATGCTCAAATTCTTTTTGAATCTAAGAGGTATGATGGTGCTAGCTACATGTGTGGCTATATCATAGAAATAGGTTTGAAGATCAGAATTTGTAAAACGCTGAAGTGGAATGGATTTCCTCAAACAAACAGTGAATTTTTAAATTATAGGTCCTTTAAAACTCATAACTTGGATGTTCTGTTGACTTTGTCTGGTATAGAGAGGAAAGTTAAAACAGAATATCTAGACGAATGGTCTTTTGTGAATCTATGGAATCCTGAGTACAGATACAATTTGATAGGAAGTGGTTCACAGCAAGACGCTGAGGCTATGTTAACTTCAGCAGAAAAGCTGCTCAAAATAATGTAATTTAAGATGGTAGATGTTAATAAGTATATTGAAATCGAGAAAGAACTCTCAGAAGAGCATGGGCCGTTTGGGTTGTTCGCGCTCTTTCTGAGAGAGAATTCAGCTGACAAATGGGATATCTTAGTTGATTCAGGTTGGTCAAGGAAGGACAGACAGAGATCTGTAAACCTAATTGTAAAAAAGTTACAGGAGAAACTAGATACAGAACAACTTGTTAAAATTTCTCGAATTGCCCCGATAGAACACACCAACGATGCACTCGAGGATTTTCAACGGATGAACTTGGAGCACGGAAATATGGAGGTTAAGGATAGCAATTTCTTTGGCCAACAAATTAAGCATGGTTTCATTATAACTTCTCAGCGTATTGATCAGAGTGAGTATACGCATCACACTAAGGCACCTCAACAATAAACTTACCTTTAGGCGGCTAATTGCCAGCATCCTTGCCCTACACAAAGTCATTCAGCTTCAAGAAACCTGCTGCGACACTTCACCCGTGGTTTTATGCTTCAGGATGCGCTTACGGCGGCCGTCGGGGAGTAGTTCTTCTTTGATAAGGTAGTGATCGGCGTCGTGCTCAACGAAAGCTTTGTCATGACTGGTTGATTCTTCACCGCGCCACTCGTCTAGTTGCACTGGCTCCCACTGTTTGCTCTTGGCCGAGCGGTAGCAGGCATCCATAATAGCGTTCACCACGTAGCCGTCATAAAAGGTTTCCATCGGGGGGCGGTTCTCGGCCTGCGCGTCCATCATGTCGGCAAACATATCGTCGTAGCCTAGGGCCGTAGATTCGTCGCCCACCGGAAAGAGCCAGCCGGTTTCCGATTCGGCCTTCTCGGCCACGTAGCCTTTTTCCCCCACGTTGGTGAACATTTCCAGTCCGGTGCGCAGAAAGTGATCAATGCGCAGGGTGCCTTCGGTGCCCGCCACCTCGTCGCGCAAATCCATTCCTCCCCGGTAGGTCCAACTCACCTCAAACTGACTGATGGCTCCGCTAGCGTACTTCACCAGCCCTATGGCGTTGTCTTCGGCCTCGATGGGCTTCACCAGCGTGTCGGCCCAGCACATCACCTCCAGCGGTTTCACGTCTTTGCCAATAAAATTGCGTCCGATCTCGATGCAATGACAGCCCATGTCCACAATAGCGCCCCCGCCCGACTGTTCGGAGTCCCAGAACCAATCGCTGTGCGGTCCGGGATGCGCCTCGCGGGACCGCGTCCACAGCACCTTGCCTAGCGCGCCCCGCTGCACCGAGTGCAACGACTTCAGTGTTTTAGGGGTATAGACTAAATCTTCTAGGTAACCGTGGAAAACGTTGGCTTTTTCTACCGCCTGTAGCATTTGTAAGGCTTCCTCGGCGGTTCGTCCCAGGGGTTTGGTACAAAGGACAGCTTTACCCGCCTCGGCGGCGAGCGTCACGGCCTCCAGATGCAAATTGTTGGGTAATGCCACAATGACCATATCCGTCTCGGGCGACTGAATAGCCTCGGCAAGGTCCGTGGTGAAGTGAGGAATGCCCCATTCCTGAGCAAACTTACCGGCTCGTTCTTCGGAGCGGGAATAAACCGAGTGAATCCGGTCTATTTTACGGTGGCGGTGTAGCGTAGAAGTATAAAAAGTGCCGATAAGTCCGGTGCCCAGCAGGGTAATGCGATAGGGTGATTGTTCCATAGGAAGCAAAGTAAAAAAATTGTGGCATCAGAGCAATGGCTTGCTTAGATTTACCCACGTTCGCTCAACCCTTGGGCATTTAAAAACATTTTTTGACCGATGTTACAACTTGAAGTATGCGTAGACTCGGTAGAGTCAGCAGTGAACGCCCAGCAGGGTGGAGCCGACCGGGTGGAGATTTGCGATAACCTCTTTGAGGGAGGCACCACGCCCAGCGCGGGTTCCATTGCAGTAGCCCGGGAAAACCTTAGCATCGGCTTGCAGGTGATAATCCGTCCCCGGGGCGGAGACTTTCTCTACGACGAACGGGAGGTGGCGGTGATGCAGCATGATCTAAAGCTAGCAAAAGAACTAGGGGCTAACGGGGTGGTAATTGGGGCGCTTACTTCACAAGGGCAGGTAGACCGCAAGACTACGCAGCAGTTGATGGAGCTGGCGCGCCCGATGAACGTGACCTTCCACCGGGCCTTCGATATGACGGCCGATCCGTGTCAGGCGTTGGAACACTTGATTGAGCTCGGCGTGGACCGCGTGCTGACTTCCGGGCAGCAGGCCACCGCCTGGGAAGGAGTGGAACTCATCAAGGAGCTGGTGAAGCAAGCTGCCGGAAGAATTATTGTTATGCCGGGCGGCGGAATCAACGAACATAACCTCTTGGCTTTGGTACAACAAACCGGAGTGCACGAGTGCCATGTGTCGGGGCGCAAGTCGCGAGTCAGTCAGATGCAGTATCAGAACCACCAAGCCTATATGGGAGGAACCCTGCGCCTTCCGGAGTACGAACGAAAGGTGACCGACACTGAACGCATCGCGCACTTTAGACAACTAACGCACTAGGACATGCGAAGACAATCGTTACTGTTGCTATCGTTAATAGGAGTTATTTTCCTGTCATTTCAGCATCTATTACGCAAGGAGAGTATGGCCGAAGCTGGTGTAAGAATTATGTCGTACAATATTCGGTATAACAATCCACGGGATGGAGAGCGCGCTTGGGGGCACCGCAAAGAAGAAGTTTCTTCCCTCATTCGGTTCTACGCTCCTGATCTGATTGGTTTGCAAGAGGTTCTGCATGAACAGCTATTATACTTGGAAGAGCAATTACCTGACTACGGACGAATTGGCGTCGGCCGAGATGATGGGAAGGAAGCCGGAGAATACTCCCCGGTATTTTACCGGAAGAGTCATTTTGAGTTGTTGGATCACGGCACCTTTTGGTTGTCAGAAACTCCTGATAAGCCCAGCGTGGGGTGGGACGCATTGATGGAACGCATCGCCACATGGGGACGGCTTCGTCGGAAGGAGCCGGGTGATACCGTTTTCTTCCTCAACACCCACTTCGACCACCGCGGCGAGGAAGCCCGTCAACAAAGCGCTCAACTGATTCAGCAGTGGCTGGCAATGCATGCTGCCGATCACCCGGTGGGGGTAACCGGCGACTTCAACAGCAGCCCAACTTCTGAGCCGTACCGTATTCTTACCGAAGGAAGGACCCTACAAGACGCGTATAAGGTTAGCCGATATCCTTCGGTGGGACCTGATCGCTCTTTCAGCGGTTTTACCGTAACCGATTCTCTTCCTGGTGATCGTATCGATTATGTATTTGTGAGTTCGGGAACTCAAGTGGTTAACCATGCAATTATCTCGTCGTTTCGCAACGGTTACTATCCTTCGGATCACCTCCCCGTGGTGACTGACGTAGTGTGGTAACCTACACCTGCTATAATCAGCATCCGTAAGGAAGTGAAAACTAAAACAACTTATTATGCCCGGAATTTTTTATCGTCCTATGGTCCGTAAGCAATTTTTAAGAGCTTCGTTGGGCCTATCAGCCGCAGCAATGGGCATCCCCATGAGTACCTTCGCCTATTCCCGTACCAAGAATGCTCACTGGGCCTTGTTATCGGATACCCATGTAGCAGGTGATCCTGAAGAAGTCTACCGGGGATTTGTTCCCTATCAAAATTTGCAAGCGGTGGTTCCCCAGGTATTAGAGGCGGCTCCGGAGGGAGTAATAATTAACGGCGATGTAGCGCGACTTTCCGGCGAGAGGGCGGACTACGAGCGAATAAAGCAGTTACTTTCACCACTAGCCACCGAGTTGCCGGTGCATATGACACTGGGTAACCACGATGACCGTACCAACTTCGGTGACGTATTTAATGGGTCGGCTACCTTGGTAGAAGATCACCACGTTCACGTGATTGAGGCACCGGCTGTCCGGATTATTTTGTTAGACTCGTTGCTGTACGTTAATAAGGTGGTTGGGTTGCTCGGTAAGATACAGCGTAGTTGGTTGGAGATGTTCCTGGACAGCACTCCCCCGATGACTACGCTTATTTTCGTTCATCATACGCTGGGCGACGACGATTCTGATCTACAGGATGTGGATCGGATGTTTAATATCATCCGTCCGCATGCATCGGTAAAAGCTGTTTTGTACGGGCACTCGCACCAATATAAGTACGGACAGCGAGAGGGGATTCAACTAATTAACCTGCCGGCGGTGGGTTACAACTTTAGTGATGACCAACCAGTGGGGTGGTTGGAGGCAAACATATCGTCCAAGCGGGGGGCGTTCACCCTGCACGCTATTGGTGGAAATCGCAAAGATGATGGGCAAACGGTAAATCTAACCTGGAGATAATAGTTTGTGCCGTGATCAGGCAGCCGTCAGCCGTTTGAACTTCGATTTCTCAAACATATTCTGTGCGTAGTCGCGATCAATCACAAAGTCTTTGACATCCTCTTCGGAAGGCAGTTCATACATTGCATCGGTAACAATTGCTTCGCAGATGGAACGAAGTCCGCGCGCACCTAATTTATATTCCATTGCCTTGTCAACAATATAATCCAACGCCTGGTCTTGGAATGAGACGTTGATATTTTCCATCTTGAACAGCTTCGTATACTGCTTGGTAAGGGCATTGCGCGGCTGGGTCAAGATCATGCGTAGGGTTT
Organism: uncultured Cytophagales bacterium; assembly: GCA_963761785.1. Lineage (GTDB taxonomy): Bacteria > Bacteroidota > Bacteroidia > Cytophagales > Cyclobacteriaceae > Tunicatimonas. Next base: position 789,639 of record CAVXII010000003.1, on the reverse strand, counting down.
CTTTGTCCAGCGGATTTAGGTGCGTAATCACCGGGAGTCGGCCAATCAACTCAGGAATGAGTCCGTAGTGCTTCAGATCAACTGCGGTGATGTACTGTAGTAAATTCTCCTTATCAATGCGCTGGTCGCTCATGTTGACCCGGTTGCCGGAGAACCCAAGGGGTTTGGTATTCAGGCGATTAGCAATATTTCTGGATATCCCGTCAAAGGCACCACCGCAAATAAATAGAATGTTTTCAGTGTTGATACTGATCATCTTTTGGTCAGGGTGTTTACGCCCTCCTTGCGGGGGCACGTTCACGTGGGTTCCTTCCAGCAGCTTAAGCATCGCTTGTTGTACCCCTTCGCCACTCACGTCGCGCGTGATGGAGGGGTTGTCAGACTTGCGGGCAATCTTATCAATTTCATCAATGTAAACAATACCTCGTTCGGCTGCCTCCACGTCGTAATCAGCCGACTGTAGCAAGCGGGTGAGAATGCTTTCTACGTCTTCACCCACGTAACCCGCTTCGGTGAGTACGGTGGCATCGGCAATACAAAAGGGAACTTGTAAAATTTTGGCTAGAGTACGAGCAAGATACGTTTTGCCAGTGCCGGTTTCACCAGCCATAATGATGTTCGATTTCTCAATAAAAATATCGTCTTCATCCTTAGGCTGCATTAATCTTTTGTAGTGGTTATAAACCGCCACCGACATTACTTTCTTAGCCTCGTTTTGCCCTACGACGTATTGGTCAAGGTGGGCTTTGATCTCTTTTGGTTTGATAAGCGTAAACTCCGGACTCTTGTCCTTCGTTTTTATCTTAAGCTCCTCTTCCAGAATCTGCTGCGCTTGATTGATGCAATAATTACAGATATGGGCATTGATGCCTGAAATCATCAGGTCTACATCCTTCTTAGTTCTGCCGCAAAACGAACAGGTAATCTGCTGAGGCATGACAATTAAATTAGGTGAGGCAAGGCAAATATAATAAAAAAGAGATCAGTGGTAGCAACGTTCCACCGATCTCTAGAATGAGAAATACTGAATGCTATGCTTCTTTCTCTTTACGTCGGCCGAAGTAGCCACGGTCCAGCACTTCGTCAATTAGTCCGTATTCTTTGGCTTCCGAGGGGCGCATCCAGAAATCCAGGTCTGAGTCTTTCTCGATTCTTTCTTTAGATTGACCACTGTGGAATGCCAGGATATCATATAAATCTTTACGCAGCTCCTGCATCTGTCGCAGCGTTACTTCCATATCGCGCGATTTGCCCTGCATGCCTCCGCTTGGCTGATGAATCATGATGCGAGCGTGGGGCAGTGCGGATCGTTTATCGGAGGCGCCGCCTGCCAGTAGCACTGCGCCCATTGAGGCCGCCATGCCAGTACAAATAGTGGCCACATCAGGGTTTACGTACTGCATAGTATCGTAAATGCCTAACCCCGCATAAACGGAGCCTCCGGGGCTGTTGATGTATAATAGTACATCTTTCTTAGGATCAACTGACTCAAGGAAAAGCAACTGAGCAGTAATTACATTACCAATGCCTTCCTCCACCTGCATGCCTAGAAAAATGATGCGGTCCATGATCAGGCGAGAGAATACGTTGATTTCCCGGAAGTTGGTTGGACGCTCTTCGATGACCGCGCGGGTCATGTTTTCTACGTGCTGCACGTAGCTGTCCACTGTGGTGCCGTTGATATTGCGACCTTTTACGGCGTATTTTCGAAATTCATCTTTGTTAGTCATACTGTATGCGTGGTTTGTGCAATTTAAAACGACTTCATTTCGTTGACTCAATTTACTAACGAAAAGTTGGAAGGAGGGTTATTCCGCGGTGGCTTGTTCTTTAAACTCCTCAAGCGTAACTTCTTTTTCTTGAATGGTGATAATATTTTTAATCTCTTCTAATAGCTTTTGGGTACGTACTTGCTCAAACGTGCGCATGTGATTTTCGGCGTTATCGCGCTGCAAGTAGCTATCAATAATGTCCTGAAATCGTTCGTCGTCGCCAAAGTCGCTACCCGCCATGCCAAATTGTGCTAACAGCATTTCTTTGGCTTTCTGCCGAACTTCTTCGTGGTCTACTTTCACTTCCCGGTCTTCGGCGATTTTGTTGCTGAGCAGGGTCCATTTCAAATTCTTTACATAACCGGCAAACTCGGCATCCACTTGCTCTTCGGTGAACTCATTTCGATCAGAATCGAGCAGCCATCGGCGCAGAAACTCTTCAGGGACCTCAATTTCTGTGGTATTGGCCAGGTGCTTCTGAATGTCTCGCTCGAGCAATGCTTCAGATTGTTGCTGATAATTATCCTGGATTGCCTCCCGTACCTTATTTCGGAACTCAGCTTCATCCTTTACCGTATCTTTTCCGAATACCTGATCAAACAGGTCTTGGTTAAGTTCGGCAGGTAGCTGACGAGATATTTTGCCTATGCGAAAGCTAAATTCACCTTCAATTTGGGAAACATTATCCTCCTCCGAGGAGACGTTCAGCAGATTAGCCACGGCCTCGTCATCTGGAAAAACCTCTCGCAGGCTAAAGAATATCTCGTCTCCTATCTGAGCACCAACAAACGTACCTGCCTGTTCATCAGTAAGTGAAGATAGCTCGATCGTGGTCTCATTTGTACTATTTTCGGTGTCGTTTGCCTCTACTACATCTTCTAAAGCAGATTCTTGGGTTTCAGTAGCTGCTGTTGTCGTTTTTGTTGATTTTACTTCCGAAACCACTCCGGTGAGCAGATCGTCGCGCTCGCTCGCCCCTTCTATATCTTTAAAAGTGCCAAACCGTTTGCGTAAGTCCTCAATAGTCTCTTCTATTCTCTCCTCCGTCACCGGAATGGTATATTTAGGAACGGTAACTGCTTCCGACAGTTCGTAGCTGAAGTCGTTGACGTAGCCCACTTTATAGCTGAATTCAAATTCTGACTGGCTTTCCCAGTCGATGTTCTTCACTGCCTCTCGGTCGGGTAAGGGCTCACCCACAATTTTCAGATCATTCTCTTGGATGTACTGCGGAAGCGAGCGGGCTAGTAACTCGTTTATCTCCTCGATCTTGATATTTTTCCCGTACATCTTCTTAATCAGCCCAACAGGTACCTTGCCGGGGCGAAACCCCTTCAGGTTAGCCTGTCGGCGGTAGGCTTTCACTTTTTCTTCTACCTTGGGTTGGTAGTCCTCTTCGCGAAGCATAATTTTAATGTCCGCTTCGCTATTGCTCTTTTTGTCAAGTGTAATGTCCAAAACGTTATCTTAGTTAATACGTGCAAAAAAAAACCTCACGCTGCAAACCCGCGCCAGGTTAGCCCCCGGCGGGTGTTCGTAGATGAGGGTATCCGAATGGTGTGGGGTGCGGATGGAGGGACTCGAACCCCCATGCCTTGCGGCGCTAGATCCTAAGTCTAGTGCGTCTACCAATTTCGCCACATCCGCATCGAAACGGAACGCAAATGTAAGTTATCAATCTCACAATTCCATATACAGTCAGTAGTTTTTTGTTAAACCGGGTATTGTTTCACTCATTTATTGTGTTGGAACAAAATGGATTTGAAAATTCCTGAAATTCTACTGATATACGTATATATTAACCGTAGGGATTAAAAAGAACTATCTGCCCATGCTAAACGAATCGGTGCTCACGGTTGAAGCAGACCAGGAGCGTAAGGAAATACTTCGCCGATACCGGCGGTTGTTGCGGTTAGCTAAACCTTACTTAAAGGGGGGGGACGCCAAGCTGATAAAGAAAGCGTTTAGCACCTCAATGGAAGCGCATCGCGAAATGCGCCGCAAGTCAGGCGAGCCCTATATCTACCACCCGTTAGCCGTAGCCGAAATAGCGGTGAACGAAATCGGACTAGGTACCACCGCTATCATCGCAGCTCTGCTGCACGATGTGGTTGAAGACACAGAGCTAGAGCTAGAGGATATTGATCGCGATTTTGGGCCCAAGATCGCTCGTATCATCGACGGGCTTACCAAGATTGCGGGTGTGTTTGATTACGGAACCTCACAGCAGGCCGAAAACTTCCGTAAGATGCTGCTCACGCTATCGGACGACGTGCGAGTGATTCTGATCAAACTAGCCGACCGACTGCACAACATGCGTACGCTCGACTGCATGCCGCACGATAAGCAGTTAAAGATCGCTTCAGAAACAATCTATCTGTATGCTCCGCTGGCCCACCGTTTGGGTCTGTACGCGATTAAGTCAGAACTAGAGGATTTGTACTTGAAGTATACCGAACCCGCTACTTATCGTAGCATCGCGGCCGCCATTAGTGCCAGCAAAGATGCTCGTCGGAGGTTTATTCGCAAATTCATCGAACCAATCAGGCGAGCCTTGCATCAACAAGGCTTTCACGACGATAATTGTCAGATAATCGGGCGGCCCAAGTCTATCTACTCAGTGTGGAATAAGATGAATAAAAAGCAGATACCGTTTCACGAAGTATACGACTTATTTGCAGTACGCGTGATTCTTGACACCCCACTGGCTGAAGAGAAGGCTGCTTGCTGGAACGTATACTCGGTCATTACTGACTTTTATAACCCCAATCCCGAACGCTTGCGCGATTGGATCAGTACCCCCAAAGCCAATGGCTACGAGTCGCTGCACACCACCGTCATGAGTCCGGGTGGACAATGGGTAGAGGTGCAGATTCGCTCTACCCGTATGGACGAAATCGCTGAAAAAGGCTACGCTGCGCACTGGAAGTACAAAGACCTGCCCACGGCCAACCGACAATCCGGTCTTGAGGAGTGGATTGCTACCGTGCGGGTGCTGCTCGAGCAAGCCAAGAAAGAGAACAATACCTCGGCCATTGAATTCATGGACGATTTTCGGTCTAACCTGTTCAATGAAGAAGTATTTGTATTCACCCCCAAAGGTGAACTGCGTATTCTGCCCGGCGGGGCCACGGCCCTGGACTTTGCCTTTGACATTCACACGCAGATTGGTGCACGGTGTCTGGGGGCTAAGGTGAACCAAAAGCTAGTGCCAATTAACTATACGCTTTCTAATGGTGATCAGGTAGAAATTCTGACCTCCAAACGACAGAATCCTACCGAAGATTGGCTTCGTTACGCAGCTACCTCACGGGCTAAATCTAAGATTCGGGAAATTCTTAAAGAAAAGAAAAGAGCGGCCGCATCCGAAGGCAAAGAGGTGGTGCGCCGTAAGCTCAAGCAGATGAAGCTAACGCTAGATAGCAAGGTGCTTGAGAAAATGGTTAACTATTTTCGAGTGCGTAACCCCTTGGAGCTATACTACCAGGTGGGCGAAGGCATTATTCCTCAGACATCCTTCAAAAAGTTTAATGAGGAGATTAAGCAAGAAAAAAACACCGTAGGAGGTGAAATATCCGATGCAAAAACCTTCACGAAGACAGTTTCAAAACTGAAGGGGAAAACGCAGGATTTGCTGTTGATCGGTGAAGACTTGGACTTACTGGATTATAAGCTAGCGCGTTGTTGCAACCCTATTCCAGGCGATGAAGTTTTTGGATTTGTAACTGTCAACGAAGGGATCAAGGTTCATCGCACCCAGTGTCCAAATGCACCGGGACTAATGGCCAACTACGGGTACCGGATACTAAAGGCTGAGTGGACGACCCGCAAGGAGTTCGCTTTTCTTTCGGGACTGCGGGTCATCGGTACCGACCGGGTGGGCTTAATCAACGATGTAACCGGGGTAATTTCCTCAGAGCTGAAGGTGAATATGCGCTCGATTTCGATGGAAACCGATGAAGGAATTTTTGAGGGAAACATCATGTTGTACGTGCACGACAAGTCTCATCTTGATCAGCTTATCAATAAGCTGGAGCAGGTAAACGGGGTTGAGCGGGTTACCCGCTACGACCCAGCAACTAACTAGTCATCGCTCTGGTGATGTGGGTTATTTTTAGGAAATTGGCGGCGACTTTCGCCGAAAAAAGTATCTTTGTATCAATCTACTCATTCAATGGCATTTAATCCAGAGGTATTTGATAAGGTGCGGCAAATTTTTATTGCCTATTTAGAGGACAAAGGGTATCGCAAAACGCCCGAACGCTTCGCTATTCTGGAAGAAATATACTCGCGCGGTGGTCATTTTGATGTGGAGTCGCTCTACATTAGTATGAAGAATAAAAACTATCGAGTGAGCCGCGCTACGGTGTACAATACTCTAGATATCCTTGTGGAGTGTGATTTGGTGAGTAAGCACCAGTTTGGCAAGAATCTGGCGCAGTATGAAAAGAACTATGGATACAAGCAGCATGACCACCTTATATGTACCGATTGCCACAAAGTAGTAGAGTTTTGCGACCCGCGTATCTACAACATTCAAAAGATGGTAGGCGACCTGTTAGATTATAACGTTCAACAGCATTCTTTAATCCTCTACGGAAGTTGTAATAAGGATAATTGCGATCGCCAACCAAACAATTCGGTGAGCATTGCTAAAGCTCCGTAGCACCTTTTATCCTTTCACCACCAGTTAGCTCATTTACCACAACTCATTCTACAAACCTTTCCGTACTATGAACGTCGATGTCTTGCTTGGTCTCCAGTGGGGAGATGAGGGCAAAGGGAAAATAGTTGATTACTTAGCGCCTAGATATCAGGTAGTTGCTCGATTTCAGGGTGGGCCAAATGCAGGTCATACCCTGGAGTTTGACAATATAAAGCACGTGCTGCACCAAATTCCCTCGGGTGTCTTTCGTCCGGGAGTGCACAACATCATTGGCAATGGGGTAGTACTAGATCCCATCGTGTTAGGCGAAGAGTTAGATAATCTTAAACCGTACAATCTGGCGCTGGATACGCACTTATACATCTCCAAAAAGGCCCAGCTCATCTTACCTTCTCATCGGCTTCTGGATGCGGCATACGAACAATCTAAGGGAAAAGATAAAATTGGCTCCACTCTCCGCGGAATAGGACCCACTTATCAAGATAAAATTGGTCGTGTCGGCCTCCGGGTAGGGGATATCCTAAACGCCAATTTTGAGCAGCAATACGAAGCGCTCAAAGCCGAACACGAAAGAAAGTTGTCGTATTATCAGCATCCGTATGATTTATCTGAGGCCGAACCGAAGTTTTGGAAAGCCATTGACATGCTGCGTAAGATGAAGCTGGTAGACAGTGAGTACTTGATCAACCAGTATTTAGAATCTGGAACAGCCGTCTTAGCCGAAGGGGCACAGGGCTCACTACTAGATATTGACTTCGGTAATTATCCGTTTGTTACCAGTTCCACCACCACTGCGGCGGGCGCGTGCACCGGTTTGGGAGTGGCTCCGCGTCGTATTGGCGAAGTATTCGGTATCTTTAAAGCTTATTGTACGCGCGTGGGTAGCGGCCCTTTTGTTACCGAACTGAACAACCAAACCGGTGAGTTTTTACGCGCTGAGGGCCAAGAGTTTGGTGCTACCACGGGGCGTCCTCGCCGCTGTGGATGGCTCGACATTCCGGCCCTCAAGTATGCTGCTACTATCAACGGAGCCACCCAACTATTTATGATGAAAGCAGATGTGCTCAATCAGTTAGATACGCTGCGGGTGTGTACCAAATACCGCCTTTCGGATGGAAGCGAAATCGATTACCTCCCTTACGAGATTTGCGATGCAGCCATTGAGCCTGTCTACGAAACCCTCGAAGGGTGGAAGGCTGATTTAGACGGAATAAGTAATTTTGATCAGCTGCCCACGGCGTTGCTTCGCTACATTGATTTCATCGAAGAGGCAATTGGCGTTCCGATCAACATAGTCTCTACAGGACCCAATCGAACCGAAACTATCATCAAGTCTGGAGAAGTGTTGGTTTGAATTAGAGAACACTTTTGTCTAAAAGTACGCATGGCATGGCCCCTTACCTAGGTTACGCCGGTACTTAAGCATGAACTCGTGCGTTCCGTCAGTAAAAGAGGTTACCCGTGAGGTAGTCATATCGTAGGAGTAGCCAAAACTTAGATTGGGGTTCAGAATCAACTCAAAGAGGCCGATTATGCTATCGCCGCTTCGGTATGACAAACCAATATTTAAGATATCATCTAAAAATACGTTGGCATTTAGGTCAGCACTAAAAGCTTGTCCCTGCTGCACCCGGAGTAAGGTTGAGGGCTTCAACTTGATAAAGTCGTTCACCGTAAACACGTGTCCCCCTGCCAATAGCAAATAGCGCGCTTTCTGTAGATTGACTTGGTCCTTAATTTCGGCGTATGAGTAAATGTCACTCTGGAATATATAAGGGACAGAAATGCCAGCGTAGCTCGCTTTGGTGCTGTAAAAGGCCCCCAACCCAAAGTTAGGCTTAAAGCGGTTTAGACTCTGGGCGAATACTTGATCGTTGTCGTCTAGTTGTTTCAAGTCGCTAAAGTCAGCGGAGGTATAGTTAAATCCTCCCTGAATGCCCATGGCCAGGCTTCCTTTTTTGGTAATCGGAATCCGGTAGGCGTAGCTAGAGTAAACGCTATAATCGTTATAAGAACCAATCTGGTCGCGCGAGAGCATCAGACCAACCCCAATAGGATATTCCTTTAGTGCCGAGTTCACGATGAAGGTCTGCGTTTTGGGTGCACCTGGCAGGTTGACCCACTGATCACGATGCAGGGCGGTGACCACCGTCTGTTTCTGGTTACCCGCGTAAGCGGGGTTCACCACCAGGCCACTAAACATGTACTGCGAGATAACCGGACGCTGTTGCGGTTGTGCGTAGGCAATGCCAACGCTGCTGAGCCATAGCATCATTATCCAGCATCGTTTTAAAGCATAGGATTTTGTGGTATATATAGTCATAGTATTCTGCGTGATTTAAACAAAGACCATCTGCTACAATTCTTCAAGTTTATCTATTAATCACCTGAGCAGTTCCAGGTAACCGGATAGGGGTTGATCGCCATTTTGTTTATCTACGATATAGAAGTAGGTACCATCGGGCAGTTCTTTCTTGCCTAGGTAGAGGCCCTGGTTACCGAAGCCATCAAAGAAGACGGTTTGGTTATCGTAGCCGGTGTGCTGGTAGACCAGGGAACCGGCGCGGTTGTAGATGCGCACGATGTTATTCTCATAGGCCTCGATGCAACTCACGGTGAATATGTCGTTCTTCTGATCGCCGTTGGGTGAGACGGCGTTGTAGATCTCAATATTAGGCAGCACGACGGCTTCCTGGGTGTATTCACAGCCACTCGCATCGGTGAGGGTAGCGGTATAGGTACCGGCGGGCTGTTCGTCCAGGAAGAATCCGTTGGCTTCCCCGTAGGGGGTGATCCAGGCGATGTTCACGATTTCTATTGCTTCAAAGAGATTCAGGGAGAGCGTACCGCTGGGCTGATCGCAGGAAGAGGGGGTAGTGAGGATGTCAAACTCAGGGGTCTTGAGCTGCAAACCAATGTAGACTTCCCCAGGTAGAGACAAACACCCGGTGATGGTGTTGCGCACCACTACCTGGTAGCGTCCGGTATCCAGTTGGGTCACCTGGTTGGTTCGGGAAGTGCTCAGGATAACATTGCCCTGGGCGTCGCTCCAGATGTATTCGTAGTTGATGTTGGGGTCCACGGTGAGCATACTGTCCAGGGTGGCTTGGGCTGATCCGTCGGGGTTGGTGCAACGGGTCACGGGGCTGAGTATCTGCACGGTGGGGGCGGGCATCAGACCGCTGTCCAGCAGGGTGATGATCTCACCGGTGAAGGGATCACTCAGACAGCCGGTGATACGGTCGCGGGCAATGACTGAGTAGGTGTTCTCTGGCAGGTTGGTAACCGTAGGTCCGAAGGCGATGGGGTTGGCTGCCGTGTTAGTGCCTTCATACCAGAAGAACTCGTAGCGGGTCAGGGGTCGGCTGATCTTGGCACTGAGCTGCCCGTTGGGATTGGCATCATCGCAATTGGTCATGGGGAAGTCCGGGTTGACGGCAATCTGCAGGTCGTTGCCGCGCCGGTCTTCTACGGTGATCGGTCTGACAACTGGCTCGCAGCTTAGGTCAGCACTGTCAATGACAGAGACAGTATAACGTCCGGCGGGTAGGTTATCCACGCGGTAAGCGTTGTTGGCGTTGATAGGGGTGCCGGTAGGCGTATCACCCTGGTACCAGTTAACGTAGTAGTCACCTTTCCCTCCGTTGATGGTCAGGGCCACGGCCCCGTTGTCGGCCAGGCAGCTGGTTTGGGGTTTAGCCGAGGGGAAGGCATCCAGGGGCACTGCAATGCCTTGGATGGTGTATTGGCGAACTGCTGGACACATGATGTTATTATTATCAGTAACCCGCACAGTGTACACTCCGGGTGGTAGGGCGGTGAGCGTATCACCAGCGACTAGCAGGTTGCCATTGGTAGACCCCCCGATGCTGGTAGCATTATCTAGTGGAACGTTGTTTCCGTTCTCGTCAATGCGAAAGGCAATGTGCTGGGCGACATCTACCTGATCACCGCGGAACCATTCGGTGGTGAAGTTGGTGCTGTTGAGTACCCTGATGTCAATACCCCCTTCCTCAAACTGACTGGGATCACAACCTAAGATCGGCTCAGAGATAAAGTCGTCTATTACCTGTAGCTCTTCTACGTCTTCATCGGTAATGATTACTTGCACGGGGTCAGTAGGGCAACCGTCAGCGAAGTTGGCCGTTGCGCTGATGAAGTAGGTGCCTGCCGGAAGGTTATTATATGTAGTGCCTCCCTGACCAAAGTTGCTTCCGAAGAGGGTAGCACTGGCTGGGTCTAGGCTGCCCTGATACCAAGTGTAGGTATAGTCGCTTAGGTTTTCAGCGTTGCCATTCAAGACAATGCCGGTCACTTCAATGCTACCGTCGGGAAGATTACAGTTGGTCTGGTCGCTGAGCTTATTGACCGAAAGGGTCGGGCTAACTACTTTGACCGGCACGGTGAAGGTTTCACTCACGGTACAAGCCTGGTTATTTTGATCTACTACCTGCAAGGTGTACTCTCCACCTTTGAGGTTTTCTATTGTGGAAGAACGTCCAACATTGGTGATGTCGGTAGTAATGACCGGACCGCCGGTGTTGTTGCCATCGTACCAGGTAAAGGTAAAAGGGCCGGTAGCGTTTTGCACTTCCACACGCAGTCTTCCTTCGTCAGCGCCGGTACATTCAACAAAGCTCTCCTGTTCTTTAGGCGAGAAGGTCATCACCGGGGTGTAGTCAGGTACAATCACGTCATGGAGGAAGGGAGATACGCATCCGTTGGTGTTGTCAGTGGCCGCTACGTGGTAGGTGCCGGGGGCAAGATCAGTGAAGATGTAGTTGTTCGTCCCGGCCGGTTGGTTTTTTATCGCATTAGTGGCGGGATTAGCAGCGACAAAATCACTCTCATCATCGTAAAGGTAGAAGTGGTAATCACTCTCAAAGGTAGCCGTACTGGTAACTATAGTAGGTCCGGAAATGATTTGCTCCACGGTGATGGTGCCGTTGCCTGGATAGACCGGCTGGCATAAGTTATTGGCTGTTACGATAGAGGTGCTTACTGCAGGCAAGTCTCGTTCGTCCAGGATGGTGTAGGTCTGCTCAATGTCGCAGTTGGTCTGTAGGTCGGTAACCAGTACGGTATACTGTCCAGCAGTTTGGTTAGCCAGCACTGCTGTGTTAGAGATAGGGGTTCCTGAGGCTGAGGTTCCGGCGTACCAGGCGTAGGAGTAGGCCGGGGGGCCAGCGTTCGGGGTAGTATCGCCGTTTCTCTTACTCGCGCTTACTTCTAGACTACCGTCCGCACTGCTGCACAGCGTCTGGGGTTGATTATCTGCCAAGGTGATGACCGGTTCGCGGGCGATCTGTCTGATCTCACCAAACTTGGTATTAAAGCATCGATCGGCTATGTTATAGACCACTACACTGTAGAAGCCAGCCGGTAGGTTGCTCAGCGTGTGACCGGTTCCTGTTGCCCCCGGTGTCCCTGGTACTCCCCGAGCCGAGGGCTTACCACTGGCAGGATTCAAGGCGGTAATCGCTTGAGTGGTATCTACCTCGCCGATGATCCCACCGGGCTTGGGGGGCAGGCTTTTTCCTTCAAACCAGTAGAAGGCATAGTCATCCTGTTGGTCGTGATCCGCATCAGTGAATACAATATTCACTTCAGCCTTGATAGCCCCTAACGCACCACATTGCTCTATATCAGTAGCCGTAGGATCATTGATGAGTACGGGTAGAAAGGTGAGGGTTTCTCCCAGATTGATCACCGCGGTGGTAGGGCATCTGTGGGGTTCTGTACTGGTGGCCACGATGGTGAACACCCCGGCAATCACGTTACTGATAGTAGGGCCGGAGTGCACGAAGTTGGCCGGATCTGCTTCATTGCCCAGATACCACTCGTAGGTATAGTCATTGATAGCGTTATTACCGCCTACTTCTACAACCAGCTCAAACTCGCCGTCGGGGTTGATACAGTTGCTGGGAGCGTTGACCGGGTTGATGCTAATCGTAGGCTCCGGGACTGTTCTACCCACTACAGCCCGTTGGGAAGCGGTGGTACACTTGGTGCGGGTGTTGTAGCCCTGCACCGAGAAGGTGCCCGGTTCTTGTCCACTAAGCGTCGCAGTGGTGACCCCGGCAATGAGCGTAGAGTCAAAGCCGGACTCGGCGATCTCGTACCAGGTGAAGGTGTAATCGGACAGATCAGTGGCAGCGCCATTTACTTCGGTTACTTGCACTTGCCCGTTGTAGGGGTCGCAGAAGGAGACGTCATTGACCACTAGGGTAAGGGGGGCGTCCTCTAGAATATCGTTAGCTACCGGGATAATTAGCGTGGTGTCGCAACCGGAAGTGGCGCTGGTGACGGTCAGCGAATAACTACCGTAGGCCAGGTCGGTCAGGGTAGTTCCACTGGCGGTAGTTCCATTGGGAAGTAGCCAGGCGAAAGTGTATCCGGAGGTGGTGGCAGCCGCGCCGTCTACACTCAGGCTAATTGAACCATTGGGGGTGGTGGGGTCACAGGAAGATTGATCCACTACGGTGGGCAGAACGACAGGAGCTTTAGTGTTGCCCGGTACTTTGATGGTGAAGGCTTGGGGGGCAGGGGTGGCACAGCCGGTCAGGGTGCTGATGGCTACGATGGTATACTCGATAGAGTCTAGCCCATTAAACGACCCATCCGTTCTCTGCGCCACGGGAGTACCGGTAGCCGCAGTTCCCTCGTAGAGATCAAAGGTATAGTCAGTGGTGTTACCCCCGACGCTAGCGCTGATGGTGCCGTTCAGAGTGGCGCAGTAGGTGCGGGCGGTAGCCGTTGCCTGTGGTTCAGGATAGGTAATCAACTCTTGCAGGCTTAGGGTATCCGAGGTGGTACAGCCGGTGTTGTTGTCCTCCACGACCACGGTGAAGAGTTGGCTGGGGTTGCTGTAAGTGTACAGACCAGTAGCGTCGGCGGCGTTGCCTACTACCTCAGCAGTAGAACCAGTGGTGACGGTACCCTTGAACCAGGTGTAGGTATAGTCCCCTGGGGTACTGGGCACCACGCGCAGGTGTCCGTTGGCCAGACTGGGATCGCAGGCCGTTTGGGGGCTCACCTGGGTGAGGGTAAGATCGGGCAGCACGGCGGCATTGATGATTTCTACGTCTTTGCCATCGCTGTAGAGCCCGCAGTCGTTGTTGGGATCATAAGCCTTAAGCTCGTACAGGCCTTCGCTCAGCGCAGTAAATACCCCGGACGCACTCATCAGGGTATCTTGTCCGGGACCCTTGTCAATGAGCAGGAACTCGTAGTCGGCAATATCCCCGGCTTGCATCACGGCGGTCACACTACCATCGGGGGTGCGGCAGTTGGTCACCGGGGTCACTACCGGGTCGCCCAGCTGGGGCAGGGGCAGGTCCATGACCAGGGAAGAGTCTCCCAGGCTACAACCGGTGGTGATGTTGGTGACCGTGATATCGTAGGTAACCGGTTTGAGGTTGACCACTGAATCGCCCAGGATTTCTTCCCCGTTCTGTTCGTCACGCCAGACCACCTCGTAATTGCTTAGATCCATCAGGCTATCGCCTTCGTAGATTTTTACCTGGGCGGCTCCGTCAGCAGTACCCGGCTTACAACTAGACACGTCCTCAAGTTTAATAATTTCCAGTCTTTCGTTACCGGGCCAGCCCTCTACGCGGTTGATGCGCAGGGTATCGGTGGTGCTGCCGCAACTGTAGGCATCGTTGGTGTAGCTTACTGACAAAGCGTAGGTGCCGGAGTCCAGGTTCATAATAAAGGTACCTGAGTCCAGGTCAGCGCGGGAGCCGGACACGTCCACCGTATCAGCAGTGCGGGTATTGATCAGGGTGAGGGTGTAGTTGCTCAGGGGGGTGAAGGGCTTGCCGTCTTTGTCCACCACTTTGATCTGCCCGTTGTTGATGCCGATCACATCACTACAGCGGCGGTTGTCGTAGGCGGTGGCTTCAATGAGAAAGGGCACCGCTTTGACGGCTTTGGAGACGATGGTGGGCGTGCCATCGCACTCGCGCACCGTACCGTTGAGGGCCGTAAGGGGATAGAAGTTTTCGTTGGCCAGCGCGTTTTTGGTGTCTTTATCAAAGGGGCCGATGTCGTTCATGGAGACGAAAAGGGTGAACTCGCCACGGGCCCCGCGCACGGTGACGGTGGTGTCTACGCTTTGTCCGGGCTGCACCCCGCCGGGCACGCTTACGTAAACAGTATCCAGCCAGGGGTTGGGCACACTGTTGGCGTAAGACTGCGTAGGATCAGCGGCGTAGAAGGCAAAGGGGATGGGTTGCAGCACGGCGTAGTCGCCGGTGTTTTCAAAGCGCAAGCGGACGCGGAAGGTGTCTACCGGGCAGATGGGTGGGGTGACGGTAACGGCATCGTCGGGGAAGTCTAGCTTGGCGGCGGGGAAGGCCAAATCGCCGCAGAAGGTGATACGGGGGGACTGGTTCAAAAACTTGTTGAGGGAGAAGTTGTTAGGGGCGGCCGGGTCAATGCATATCTGGGCGAAGTTGAGGTGATGCGGCTGCTGGAAGCGGGGCACGGTGAGGTTGTCGTTGATGTTCACGTTGAAGTAGGTGAACTGGTTCCAGATCTGACGCGCCGGTACCCAGAACATGTCCGGCGCCGCCTTATATACCCGAACATGGCCATCGGTGCTACCATTGGTTTCAGGCCCTTTATACTTCTCGTTTTCTTTGCTAGCACAGGTAACCACAATCTCAGTTTCCCCATCACCGTCTACATCGGCAATGATGGGATATTCGTAGGCGGTATTGGAGCTACACTTGGTCAAGTTCGCGTACTGACTGTTGAGCACGCGACCACTCTCTCCGTCTACTACGTATAAGTCTACCTGGTCGCGGTAGATTACCTCCGAGGCACCATCGCCGTCAAAATCGAACACCGCGGTGCCGGTTATTCCTGAGGTAGACTCCCAGAAGTCTACGTGGTTGCCATTCACGGGTGTGCCGTAGGCTGCATCAGAGGGGTCAACGAAGAGGTTCTGTGTCCACTCGGGTTGCATATTCACGTCAATGGCGTACAAACTAGAGCCCGACATAAAGGTGCATTCCAAATCAGTATCACTATCAATGTTGGCTACGTTGATGCTGCCTAGTCCCCTGATCCAGTGACAGTCATCGCCGTTGTCACAGTTGTTGCTGTTTGCATCCTTATAGAGGTTACGGAAAGCACCCGGTATGGTGTTGGCAGGGCGAGTCACCAAAAATGCTTTAGAGGTTTGGTTGTGAACATCCCAAAAGAAAACAGCGGCGGGGCCGTCGTGTCGGTCAACGGCTCCGCTCATGAGTATATCTAGATAACCGTCCTGATTGTAATCAACCACGGCTGTCGTGTTGGGTGATTGATCGCCAAAGGAGGTTTTGACCTGATAATCACCGGTGTAACCGGTCTTGGTGACGGCCGGATCGTCCATGGTCTTTACTTCGGTGAGCGTGCCCCCGGTGAGGTCGACAGCGTAAATCACGTGTCCGAGCACCAGTTCTAAGCCATTACAAGTCGCGCATTCCGATGCAGGCAAGATATTGACCGCCACCGGAAGTCCGTTTAGATCTTTCTTCCAATCGTTTCCAAAAGAATAGCTGGAAGTGCCGTGGCTACCTGTCACCAACAGGTCACCGGTCACTGCATCGCGAATTTCGTTGCCGTAATAGAGTTCTACTTTTCCGTCCTGGTTGAAATCCGCCAGCGCGGGGAAGCGGAGGAGGGTTTTGGACTGTTTTTTCTTCCACTTGAGGGTGATGCCACTTATCGGATCATAGTCCATGGCGCGTACCCAACCATTGTCGTTGATATGAAAGATTTCTCCGTAGCCGTCGTTGTCCACGTCGGCTACCGCCAGTGCTTCTATGGCATCTCCGGAACCATCGTTGGGATACGTATAGGAGGCTTCTACCGTTCCGTCCTTACCGTTCAGTATTCTAATGGTATTCTGATCGAAGGTGATCACCTCGGGAGTATTATCGTTGTCAATGTCAGCGACGATAGGAATGCCCCGGTTGTTAGCGGTGTTTCTTGGAGAGCGCCAGGCCTCGTTCACATTGAAGATGTTTCCCTGGGGGCGGGCTTCGCAGTCGGGTTTGGTAACGATGTAATCATTGGGGTTGTTCGGGGAGTCTACGCAATCCCCATCATAGTAGTCAAAGAAACCGTCGCCATCGTCGTCCACCCCGTTGTTACATTCCCGCTCACAGCCTATAAAGTCTATGCAATTAGATACCCCTACGGTATCGGCACAGTCAACGAGTCCATCACCGTCATCGTCCAGGCGGTTGTTGCAGATTTCTACGCCGGTGCAGTCACATTGACTGTCGGCGCAGTTGATGTCAGTATCACCATCGTTGTCAATGCCATCGGCACAGTTGAAGTTACGATCCTCAAAACCACAGTCAGTCTCACCGGCACACTGAAACACGTCGGCACAGTCTATCAGACCGTCGCCATCGTCGTCTATGCCGTTTTTACAGTTCTCAATCGTGACCTGAGCAAAGGCACCGGTGGCATATGAGAAGAAGGCAAAACAGAGAAGAATGGAGTACTTCGATATTAGGTCTTGAATGCGCATTTTGTTATTTATATACGAATCATAACTATACGATATAAATTAAGCAAAATGTGCAACAACATTTGATATGCAAGTAGAGCTATAGCTTACAATGCAAGAACTTGTGAGAGTTCAGAAGACCAAGCATCCGATTGGTCATTGTATCAGTTGCCTCGAGCGATACCATAGCTATTAACCTTGACTTAAAAGGTTTTCGCAATCTATCAGGGTGAATGTGATACGCGTTGGCTAGCTATCTTCCTATAGAAAGAGTATATACACCTACGCATCGTTGAATGCAGCCAAGAATAGTACATACGGGCCTGGCCTGGTCTACTTACTGTTCGTTACTTATTCATCTATTAATCACCTGAGCAGTTCCAGGTAACCGGATAGGGGTTGATCGCCATTTTGTTTATCTACGATATAGAAGTAGGTACCATCGGGCAGTTCTTTCTTGCCTAGGTAGAGGCCCTGGTTACCGAATCCATCGAAGAAGACGGTTTGGTTATCGTAGCCGGTGTGCTGGTAGACCAGGGAACCGGCGCGGTTGTAGATGCGCACGATGTTATTCTCATAGGCCTCGATGCAACTCACGGTGAATATGTCGTTCTTCTGATCGCCGTTGGGTGAGACGGCGTTGTAGATCTCAATATTAGGCAGCACGACGGCTTCCTGGGTGTATTCACAGCCACTCGCATCGGTGAGGGTAGCGGTATAGGTACCGGCGGGCTGTTCGTCCAGGAAGAATCCGTTGGCTTCCCCGTAGGGGGTGATCCAGGCGATGTTCACGATTTCTATTGCTTCAAAGAGATTCAGGGAGAGCGTACCGCTGGGCTGATCGCAGGAAGAGGGGGTAGTGAGGATGTCAAACTCGGGGGTCTTGAGCTGCAAACCAATGTAGACTTCCCCAGGTAGAGACAAACACCCGGTGATGGTGTTGCGCACCACTACCTGGTAGCGTCCGGTATCCAGTTGGGTCACCTGGTTGGTTCGGGAAGTGCTCAGGATAACATTGCCCTGGGCGTCGCTCCAGATGTATTCGTAGTTGATGTTGGGGTCCACGGTGAGCATACTGTCCAGGGTGGCTTGGGCTGATCCGTCGGGGTTGGCGCAACGGGTCACGGGGCTGAGTATCTGCACGGTGGGGGCGGGCATCAGACCGCTGTCCAGCAGGGTGATGATCTCACCGGTGAAGGGATCACTCAGACAGCCGGTGATACGGTCGCGGGCAATGACTGAGTAGGTGTTCTCTGGCAGGTTGGTAACCGTAGGTCCGAAGGCGATGGGGTTGGCTGCCGTGTTAGTGCCTTCGTACCAGAAGAACTCGTAGCGGGTCAGGGGTCGGCTGATCTTGGCACTGAGCTGCCCGTTGGGATTGGCATCATCGCAATTGGTCATGGGGAAGTCCGGGTTGACGGCAATCTGCAGGTCGTTGCCGCGCCGGTCTTCTACGGTGATCGGTCTGACAACTGGCTCGCAGCTTAGGTCAGCACTGTCAATGACAGAGACAGTATAACGTCCGGCGGGTAGGTTATCCACGCGGTAAGCGTTGTTGGCGTTGATAGGGGTGCCGGTAGGCGTATCACCCTGGTACCAGTTAACGTAGTAGTCACCTTTCCCTCC
Organism: uncultured Cytophagales bacterium; assembly: GCA_963761785.1. GTDB lineage: Bacteria > Bacteroidota > Bacteroidia > Cytophagales > Cyclobacteriaceae > Tunicatimonas. The sequence goes on along the minus strand of CAVXII010000003.1, from coordinate 771,062 downwards.
GTTGATGGTCAGGGCCACGGCCCCGTTGTCGGCCAGGCAGCTGGTTTGGGGTTTAGCCGAGGGGAAGGCATCCAGGGGCACTGCAATGCCTTGGATGGTGTATTGGCGAACTGCTGGACACATGATGTTATTATTATCAGTAACCCGCACAGTGTACACTCCGGGTGGTAGGGCGGTGAGCGTATCACCAGCGACTAGCAGGTTGCCATTGGTAGACCCCCCGATGCTGGTAGCATTATCTAGTGGAACGTTGTTTCCGTTCTCGTCAATGCGAAAGGCAATGTGCTGGGCGACATCTACCTGATCACCGCGGAACCATTCGGTGGTGAAGTTGGTGCTGTTGAGTACCCTGATGTCAATACCCCCTTCCTCAAACTGACTGGGATCACAACCTAAGATCGGCTCAGAGATAAAGTCGTCTATTACCTGTAGCTCTTCTACGTCTTCATCGGTAATGATTACTTGCACGGGGTCAGTAGGGCAACCGTCAGCGAAGTTGGCCGTTGCGCTGATGAAGTAGGTGCCTGCCGGAAGGTTATTATATGTAGTGCCTCCCTGACCAAAGTTGCTTCCGAAGAGGGTAGCACTGGCTGGGTCTAGGCTGCCCTGATACCAAGTGTAGGTATAGTCGCTTAGGTTTTCAGCGTTGCCATTCAAGACAATGCCGGTCACTTCAATGCTACCGTCGGGAAGATTACAGTTGGTCTGGTCGCTGAGCTTATTGACCGAAAGGGTCGGGCTAACTACTTTGACCGGCACGGTGAAGGTTTCACTCACGGTACAAGCCTGGTTATTTTGATCTACTACCTGCAAGGTGTACTCTCCACCTTTGAGGTTTTCTATTGTGGAAGAACGTCCAACATTGGTGATGTCGGTAGTAATGACCGGACCGCCGGTGTTGTTGCCATCGTACCAGGTAAAGGTAAAAGGGCCGGTAGCGTTTTGCACTTCCACACGCAGTCTTCCTTCGTCAGCGCCGGTACATTCAACAAAGCTCTCCTGTTCTTTAGGCGAGAAGGTCATCACCGGGGTGTAGTCAGGTACAATCACGTCATGGAGGAAGGGAGATACGCATCCGTTGGTGTTGTCAGTGGCCGCTACGTGGTAGGTGCCGGGGGCAAGATCAGTGAAGATGTAGTTGTTCGTCCCGGCCGGTTGGTTTTTTATCGCATTAGTGGCGGGATTAGCAGCGACAAAATCACTCTCATCATCGTAAAGGTAGAAGTGGTAATCACTCTCAAAGGTAGCCGTACTGGTAACTATAGTAGGTCCGGAAATGATTTGCTCCACGGTGATGGTGCCGTTGCCTGGATAGACCGGCTGGCATAAGTTATTGGCTGTTACGATAGAGGTGCTTACTGCAGGCAAGTCTCGTTCGTCCAGGATGGTGTAGGTCTGCTCAATGTCGCAGTTGGTCTGTAGGTCGGTAACCAGTACGGTATACTGTCCAGCAGTTTGGTTAGCCAGCACTGCTGTGTTAGAGATAGGGGTTCCTGAGGCTGAGGTTCCGGCGTACCAGGCGTAGGAGTAGGCCGGGGGGCCAGCGTTCGGGGTAGTATCGCCGTTTCTCTTACTCGCGCTTACTTCTAGACTACCGTCCGCACTGCTGCACAGCGTCTGGGGTTGATTATCTGCCAAGGTGATGACCGGTTCGCGGGCGATCTGTCTGATCTCACCAAACTTGGTATTAAAGCATTGATCGGCTATGTTATAGACCACTACACTGTAGAAGCCAGCCGGTAGGTTGCTCAGCGTGTGACCGGTTCCTGTTGCCCCCGGTGTCCCTGGTACTCCCCGAGCCGAGGGCTTACCACTGGCAGGATTCAAGGCGGTAATCGCTTGAGTGGTATCTACCTCGCCGATGATCCCACCGGGCTTGGGGGGCAGGCTTTTTCCTTCAAACCAGTAGAAGGCATAGTCATCCTGTTGGTCGTGATCCGCATCAGTGAATACAATATTCACTTCAGCCTTGATAGCCCCTAACGCACCACATTGCTCTATATCAGTAGCCGTAGGATCATTGATGAGTACGGGTAGAAAGGTGAGGGTTTCTCCCAGATTGATCACCGCGGTGGTAGGGCATCTGTGGGGTTCTGTACTGGTGGCCACGATGGTGAACACCCCGGCAATCACGTTACTGATAGTAGGGCCGGAGTGCACGAAGTTGGCCGGATCTGCTTCATTGCCCAGATACCACTCGTAGGTATAGTCATTGATAGCGTTATTACCGCCTACTTCTACAACCAGCTCAAACTCGCCGTCGGGGTTGATACAGTTGCTGGGAGCGTTGACCGGGTTGATGCTAATCGTAGGCTCCGGGACTGTTCTACCCACTACAGCCCGTTGGGAAGCGGTGGTACACTTGGTGCGGGTGTTGTAGCCCTGCACCGAGAAGGTGCCCGGTTCTTGTCCACTAAGCGTCGCAGTGGTGACCCCGGCAATGAGCGTAGAGTCAAAGCCGGACTCGGCGATCTCGTACCAGGTGAAGGTGTAATCGGACAGATCAGTGGCAGCGCCATTTACTTCGGTTACTTGCACTTGCCCGTTGTAGGGGTCGCAGAAGGAGACGTCATTGACCACTAGGGTAAGGGGGGCGTCCTCTAGAATATCGTTAGCTACCGGGATAATTAGCGTGGTGTCGCAACCGGAAGTGGCGCTGGTGACGGTCAGCGAATAACTACCGTAGGCCAGGTCGGTCAGGGTAGTTCCACTGGCGGTAGTTCCATTGGGAAGTAGCCAGGCGAAAGTGTATCCGGAGGTGGTGGCAGCCGCGCCGTCTACACTCAGGCTAATTGAACCATTGGGGGTGGTGGGGTCACAGGAAGATTGATCCACTACGGTGGGCAGAACGACAGGAGCTTTAGTGTTGCCCGGTACTTTGATGGTGAAGGCTTGGGGGGCAGGGGTGGCACAGCCGGTCAGGGTGCTGATGGCTACGATGGTATACTCGATAGAGTCTAGCCCATTAAACGACCCATCCGTTCTCTGCGCCACGGGAGTACCGGTAGCCGCAGTTCCCTCGTAGAGATCAAAGGTATAGTCAGTGGTGTTACCCCCGACGCTAGCGCTGATGGTGCCGTTCAGAGTGGCGCAGTAGGTGCGGGCGGTAGCCGTTGCCTGTGGTTCAGGATAGGTAATCAACTCTTGCAGGCTTAGGGTATCCGAGGTGGTACAGCCGGTGTTGTTGTCCTCCACGACCACGGTGAAGAGTTGGCTGGGGTTGCTGTAAGTGTACAGACCAGTAGCGTCGGCGGCGTTGCCTACTACCTCAGCAGTAGAACCAGTGGTGACGGTACCCTTGAACCAGGTGTAGGTATAGTCCCCTGGGGTACTGGGCACCACGCGCAGGTGTCCGTTGGCCAGACTGGGATCGCAGGCCGTTTGGGGGCTCACCTGGGTGAGGGTAAGATCGGGCAGCACGGCGGCATTGATGATTTCTACGTCTTTGCCATCGCTGTAGAGCCCGCAGTCGTTGTTGGGATCATAAGCCTTAAGCTCGTACAGGCCTTCGCTCAGCGCAGTAAATACCCCGGACGCACTCATCAGGGTATCTTGTCCGGGACCCTTGTCAATGAGCAGGAACTCGTAGTCGGCAATATCCCCGGCTTGCATCACGGCGGTCACACTACCATCGGGGGTGCGGCAGTTGGTCACCGGGGTCACTACCGGGTCGCCCAGCTGGGGCAGGGGCAGGTCCATGACCAGGGAAGAGTCTCCCAGGCTACAACCGGTGGTGATGTTGGTGACCGTGATATCGTAGGTAACCGGTTTGAGGTTGACCACTGAATCGCCCAGGATTTCTTCCCCGTTCTGTTCGTCACGCCAGACCACCTCGTAATTGCTTAGATCCATCAGGCTATCGCCTTCGTAGATTTTTACCTGGGCGGCTCCGTCAGCAGTACCCGGCTTACAACTAGACACGTCCTCAAGTTTAATAATTTCCAGTCTTTCGTTACCGGGCCAGCCCTCTACGCGGTTGATGCGCAGGGTATCGGTGGTGCTGCCGCAACTGTAGGCATCGTTGGTGTAGCTTACTGACAAAGCGTAGGTGCCGGAGTCCAGGTTCATAATAAAGGTACCTGAGTCCAGGTCAGCGCGGGAGCCGGACACGTCCACCGTATCAGCAGTGCGGGTATTGATCAGGGTGAGGGTGTAGTTGCTCAGGGGGGTGAAGGGCTTGCCGTCTTTGTCCACCACTTTGATCTGCCCGTTGTTGATGCCGATCACATCACTACAGCGGCGGTTGTCGTAGGCGGTGGCTTCAATGAGAAAGGGCACCGCTTTGACGGCTTTGGAGACGATGGTGGGCGTGCCATCGCACTCGCGCACCGTACCGTTGAGGGCCGTAAGGGGATAGAAGTTTTCGTTGGCCAGCGCGTTTTTGGTGTCTTTATCAAAGGGGCCGATGTCGTTCATGGAGACGAAAAGGGTGAACTCGCCACGGGCCCCGCGCACGGTGACGGTGGTGTCTACGCTTTGTCCGGGCTGCACCCCGCCGGGCACGCTTACGTAAACAGTATCCAGCCAGGGGTTGGGCACACTGTTGGCGTAAGACTGCGTAGGATCAGCGGCGTAGAAGGCAAAGGGGATGGGTTGCAGCACGGCGTAGTCGCCGGTGTTTTCAAAGCGCAAGCGGACGCGGAAGGTGTCTACCGGGCAGATGGGTGGGGTGACGGTAACGGCATCGTCGGGGAAGTCTAGCTTGGCGGCGGGGAAGGCCAAATCGCCGCAGAAGGTGATACGGGGGGACTGGTTCAAAAACTTGTTGAGGGAGAAGTTGTTAGGGGCGGCCGGGTCAATGCATATCTGGGCGAAGTTGAGGTGATGCGGCTGCTGGAAGCGGGGCACGGTGAGGTTGTCGTTGATGTTCACGTTGAAGTAGGTGAACTGGTTCCAGATCTGACGCGCCGGTACCCAGAACATGTCCGGCGCCGCCTTATATACCCGAACATGGCCTTCCTGCTTACGACTACCAGCGGTGTTCGTATCTTGGTTTCTAAAGTTTTCGTGTTCAGAACAGGTAACCACAATCTCAGTTTCCCCATCACCGTCCACATCGGCAACGACTGGATACTCATAGCCTGTGTTAGAGCTACATTTGTTGATATTACTGTACTGACTGTTGAGCACGCGACCACTCTCTCCGTCTACTACGTATAAGTCTACCTGGTCGCGATAGATCACTTCCGAGGCCCCGTCACCGTCAAAGTCAAACACCGCTGTGCCGGTTACTCCGGAAGAGGATTCCCAGAAGTCCACGTGGTTGCCATTAACCGGGTCACCATAGGCCGGATCGGAAGGATCAACAAAGAGGTTCTGTGTCCACTCGGGTTCCATATTGACATCAATAGCGTATAGGCTCGAACCAGACATAAAAGTGCATTCTAGCGCCGGGTCACTGTCAATATTAGCTACGTTCAGACTACCTGCTCCGCGTTTCCAGGTACAGAGTTCACTACCATTGCAACTGTTGCCATCCAGATCTCTAAAACCTCCCTTGATACTATAGCCAGGGACAAAAGCATCGGCAGGGCGAGTTACTAAGAAGGCTCTGACAGTGTTATTAGCTATGTCCCAGAAAAAGATGGTGGTGGGACCATTAAACTTACGACTAGCACCACTCATCAATACATCAAGGTATCCGTCGCTATTATAGTCAACCACCGCGGTAGCATTTCGGTTAGCTCCATCTCGCTTTATAAAATAATTGCCGGTATAGTTGGTCTTGTTCGCATCCGGTACATCATTCATAGTCTTTACTTCGGTAAGTTGCTTACCGTCAATATCTACTGCATAAATCACGTGGCCCATTACTAATTCTAATCCATCACAGGTAGCGCATTCGGAATCTGGAAGAATGTCTACGGCCACCGAAAAAGCGTTGAGTTCGTTATCCCACCTGTTCGCTGTTGGATACTTAGGGCCACTACTATGATGGCTACCACGAATTATTTCGTCCCCCGTGCGAGCGTCTCGTATCTCGTTACCGTAGTAGAGTTCTACTTTTCCGTCTTGGTTAAAATCCGCTAAAGCTGGAGGCCTACGAAACTCATTCTTCGATTTCGTTTCCCAAAGTAGACTCAAATCATGGTTGAAGGCTCTAACATCGCCATCACTTCCGTAGTGAAAGATTTCACCATATCCGTCATTATCCACTTCACCTACCGCAAGGGTTGATCCGTTATCGCCCTCAATACCACTGTACTCCTTTTTATGTTCGATTGTACCATCTCTGCCGTTGAGAACGTGCAGAATCGTTCAATTAATTGATATTACTTCAGGTACACCGTCTGCATCAATATCAGCTACCATTGGGGTATTTAAGTGGGTAGAGGTTCGATTATCAGAGCGCCAGGCTTCGTTCACGTCAAAGATATTGCCTGCGGGACGGGCCTCGCAGTCAGGTTTGGTAACAATATAATCGTTGGGATTGTCAGGGTGATCCACACAATCCCCGTCGTAGTAGTCAAAGAAACCGTCGCCATCATCGTCCACCCCGTTGTTGCATTCCCGCTCACAGCCTATAAAGTCAATGCAGTTAGACACCCCTACGGTATCAGCACAGTCAACGAGTCCGTCACCGTCATCGTCCAGGCGGTTGTTGCAGATTTCTACGCCGGTGCAGTCACATTGGCTGTCGGCGCAGTCGATGTCAGTATCCCCATCGTTGTCGATGCCGTCGGCGCAGTTGAAGTTACGGTCTTCAAAACCGCAGTCGGTTTCACCGGCGCACTGGAACACGTCGGCACAGTCTATCAGACCGTCGCCATCGTCATCTATGCCATTCTTACAGTTCTCAATCGTGACCTGAGCAAAGGCGATCTGGCTAAAAAACAGCGTAAAAACTAGTATTAAATATTTCATGATGGGTTGCTAAGGGTGGTTCTCTACTTTCCTAGTGGGGAATATAAACCAAGTTATAAAGTAGAGAAATTAACCTAGCGAGATGAATACGAATGTTCCGCTACAGCTTACGCCGCAAGAACTACTAAAACTCTTATGATTTTCACTGCTAAAGTGCGTGACACTCCCGCAAGCGTGAATACAAGGGACGTAACTAACGCTGCTGAATACCAAATGAGGGAGATATGTCCAAACTCATTCAAAAAAGTACTTTCAGTAATTTGATATTTAAAACGATAGTAGAGGCTCGTTGTGTGATGAGTCATTTAGAAAGCACACAATAAGCCAAATCAGTGAACGGCTGAATGCCCTCATCCAGGTGGCGAAGTACTAATTACGAATTGAAAATAATATATTTGTTAAGGTTCATAAACGGAGGTGCTATGATGAAATACGTATTGATTAGCTTAATAAGCCAGTTAGCGCTGGTAGTTCAAGCCCAAGTAATTCGCGTGGGCCCCACGATTGGTACGCAGCTGTCACGACCGTACTACGATAATTCTGATTACAGCAAGGAGTACGTTCCTCAGTACGGTCTGAGCTTTCAGGCAGGGGGAGTGCTTCAAATAAAGGCTTCCGACTACTTTGCACTCCACACCGAGTTACTCTACCGTCAGGTGAGCAAGCGCACCAAAGGAATCGATAACTATACGATTAGCCGCGATACGTATAACTACCTCGCGGTGCCAATTCTACTGCGCGGCTCGGTGCCGATGGGACAGTGGGAGGTATACGTGAACGGTGGACCCTCGGTTAGTTATTGGCTAGGGGGGCACAGCTACCTGCGACACAATGAACTGATCGAGTTAGAAGTATTTGAACTCGATCACCGTATTGCCTTTCGAGAGACGCGAACCGAAGACTTGTTTACTGAACCATTGTATGTGAACAATGCCAATCGTTTTCAATTGGGTTTAGAGGTGGGCAGCGGCTTTCTGGTTCCGCTAAACGGACGGTATCTAATGGTAGATCTACGTTATCGGTGGGGCCATACCAATATGGGAAACTCGGATAGCCAATATACTACCCTCACTTTTTATGATGACGATTTGTCATTTGCTACCCATTCTTGGGCAGTATCTTTGGCTTATTTGATTGAGTTTGATCTGGTTAAACTAACCCGGAAAGGTAAATCCAAAACCATCAAGGGCAAAGGACAATAGCGGTTACTGATTGCCAGTATAGTAACGGCAAACCTCACTGATTAAGGCGGCGTGTCCGCAGGGAAGGTAGTGTAAACAGCTGTTGTTCAGGGACTTATGAAACGAGGCGATGGCTATTTTCTTGACTACCGCATCGTGTTCGCCCAAGAAAATAATTACTTCTACCCCGTGGGCATTGCACGCAAGCTTCACTTGCCGTAGGTTTGGCTGAATGCGCCGAAAGGCCGACCAGCGCATGAAGACCCGAAGCCGTTTGGTACGCGTATCCATGTGGGACTTCACAAACTTAAGCACGCTCTTTTCGATCAATCCCAACCGATGCGCCTTCGCAAGCACCCAGAAAAAGGGGTAGGGGCGAACCACTGTGAAGCGTAGTAGGCGGTTCCCCAACCAGGTAGAACTCGCCAAGCTGTACCAGCGGCTAGATTTTATCCCGTCGGGGGCAATCAAGATTAATTCATCGATCCGCTCGGCCATCACCTCAACCAGGGTTAGCGCGAAACGTGCTCCCAGGCTATAACCCACCAGCGAGAACTTAGCAATATTGTGCTGCTTCAGAAAGCTTCGTATCACTTCTCGCCAGGTCTCTACGCTTATTGGCGGTTGGGCGGAGGAGCCGGAGCTCTCGCCGTGCAAAAGCAAGTCAAAGCTATACACAGTGTAGCGATTGGCCAAGGCTGTAGCAAAATCCTCATAGACCCGGCGATCTTGCCCGTATCCGTGGAAAGCCAGTAGCACCTCGGGGCCACTTCCGTAGATTTGAAAGGTCAGGTGAAGGGGCTCACTTTTTTTTAGCATACGCCACAATATGTAGCATTGGTAAGCGACCTGAAAGGAGTAGCCAATAATAATTATAAAAAGTTTTACTAAAACCAAACCCTGCGGGCGGTCAGCCGTAAGGACACTAGAAACTAAAAGTAATTTAATAGTTTCCATAGTTTTATGGCTGAAACCGCAACCGACGAGCGAATCCTGAACACGGCCGAAAGTTTATTCTTTCGGTACGGAATCCGTAGTGTGACCATGGAGGATATCGCTAGAGAGCTTTCAATTTCCAAGAAAACCATCTATCAATATTTCAAGGATAAGGATGACATTGTGCTACGGGTGTCTAATCAAATTTTTGACAAAGAAAGGGCTCAGATGCAGCAGATGCATCAGCACGGCGAAAACGTGATTCACGAGATGGTTCTCATATCACGCTACATACGGGCCCACGTGGCGGAGGCGAACCCTTCGGCCATGCACGATTTGCAGAAATTTTATCCAGAGGCGTGGAGCGTATTTTTGTCCTTCAAAAACTACAGTCTCAACCTCATTGAAAGCACCATTGAAAAGGGAATAGAGGAGGGCTACTTTCGGCCGGAAGTGAACCCTAAAATATTGGCCATTCTACGCTCCGAAACCATTGAGTTGAGTTTTAGCCAGCACTTGTTTCCCCGCCAGGAGTTTGAGCCACAGGAGGTGCAGGGGCAATTGTTCGAGCACTTTATCAACGGCATCTTAACCGACAAGGGACGGAAGCTTTATCATAAATATACCCAAGAACTCGCAGCATCATGAACCTAATTAAACTAAGTGGACTACTAGGGCTATGGCTTCTGGGAAGTGCCGTTCGGGCGCAGTCGGCAGATACCATAGACACCAGCCAGCCCATGAACCTGGAAGAATGTTTGGCCTATGCTTTTGCGCACAACGCCAATGTTGACAATGCCGAATTGGAGCGCCTGATCGCTGACCGGGACGTGAGTGTAACCAAAGCACAGGGGTTTCCTCAAATTAACGCCAACGTAGGCTACACTAATAACTTTATTATTCAGACAACTTTGCTTGAACCAGGCGGTCCTTTTGGAAATGGGGGGGCACCTGGAAGTCCGCCTTCTGAAGAACCCATTGAGCTACCGTTCGGTATTGCCAACCAGGCGCTGGCCAATGTCACCGTGGAGCAATTAATCTTTGACGGGTCCTACTTTATTGGGCTAAAGGCCGCTCGGGTCTACACCAACCTGGCGAGAAAGAGCCTGGAGCAAACCAAGGTGGCAACCGCAGAGCAGGTGACCAAGGCGTACTACACCGCACTGGTCAACCAAGAAAGGCAAACCCTGCTCAATAGTAATTTCCAACGATTGGATACGTTACTGCGTGAAACCAAACTAATGTTTGAAAATGGCTTTGCCGAAAATATTGACGTGGGCCGAATACAAGTACAGTATAATAACGCGAACACCGAGCGCAAGCAGAACGAACGCCTAACGGAGGTGAGCTACCTGCTTCTTAAGTTTCAGATGGGCATGCCTATCAACCAAGATATCGCTTTGGCAGATAAAATTGGCGGCATTGACTTTAATTTCGAGCAAGCCGCTGAGGCCGACTTTAGCTACGCTGACCGCATTGAATTTGCCACCGTGTTAATCAACCAGGACCTGACGAAGTTAGACCTTCAGAACAATCGTATACAGTATTTGCCCAAACTCACCGCCAGTGCCAGCTACGGTTACAACTCGGGGGCCAGTCAGTTTGCCGACCTCACCAACTTCGGAGACCGGTGGTTTGACTTCGGAAACTGGGGACTCAATCTCAACATCCCCATCTTCGACGGACTGCGCAAGCACCACACCATTCAGAAGAGCAAACTACAATTGCAACAGTTAGAAAACCAAGTGGGGTTTCTGAAAAACCAGATAGACCTGGAGATTGTGCAGGCTCGGGTAAACCTGCAAAACAGCCTCGAGACCCTTGAGGTGCAACAAGAAAACCTAGAACTAGCCCAGGAGGTATTTGACGTGACCAAAATTAAGTATCAGGAGGGAGTGGGCTCTAACCTGGAAGTCACCGAAGCCCAAAACGCCCTGCAATCGGCCGAAACCAATTATTACAACAGCTTGTACAGCGCCCTGATTGCCCGGGTTGACCTGAAAAAGGCCCTGGGAACTTTGGTTGACACCACTTCTGATAACTAAGCCAACGCACTAAATTTCAACACAATGAACAAGATAAAATTAAGTATATGGTCGGCGGCGCTGCTCGCAATGATCGCCTGCGGCGGAACCGACAGCGGTTTAGATGGCAAAAAGGCTGAACTGAAAGAGTATCGTGAGGAGCTCAAGGAACTCAAGAGCAAGATCAACGCGCTGGAGGAAGAAATTTCCACCGAAGATCCCACGGCACTGAACCGCGACAAGGCCACGCTGGTAACCACCGAACCGGTGCCCATCAAAACGTTCCGTCACTTCTTAGAGGTGCGGGGCTCGGTTACCTCCGACCGCAACATCAATATCAGTGCCGAGGCTCCGGCCATGGTGCAACGCGTGCTGGCTCAGGAAGGGGAACGGGTAAAGAAGGGACAGGTGCTGGTGCGGCAGGACGCCGAAACCTCGCGACGTGGTCTGGAAGAGCTTCAGACATCCTTGACGTTGGCCACCACCCGCTTTGAGCGACAAAAAAAGCTGTGGGACCAGAAAATTGGCACCGAGATCCAGTTTTTGGAGGCGAAGAATGCCAAAGAATCTCTGGATCGACGCATTGCTTCCTCTCGTTCGCAGTTGGCCAACTATACCATTCGGGCCCCCTTTTCCGGCACCATTGACAAAGTGTTCATTAAAGAAGGTGAGATGGGCCAACCGGGCGTTCCCCTGGTTCGCCTGGTGAGTCTGCAGGATATGTTTATTGAGGCTGACGTGTCAGAATCGTACCTTGGAGAGTTTCAGGTGGGCGATACCGTTGAGGTTACTTTTGCCTCACTGAACAAATCGTTAACCACGACCATCAGCTCGATCGGTGAGGTGATCGACCAGAACAACCGAACATTCTCGCTCGAAGTGAAGTTGCCCAGCGACGCCAAATTGCTTCGGCCCAACCTGCTGGCGGTGTTGCGCATTGAGGACTTCCACCAGCCGAACGCGGTGGTGGTGCCCACCAACCTAATCCTGAGTGATAACCAGGGCGACTACCTGTACGTAGCTACCGAGCAGGACGGGCAGCTGACTGCGATGAAGAAACCGGTAGAGCGGGGGCTGACCTACAACAGTGAAACGCTGATTACCTCCGGTCTAACCGGCGATGAGCAACTCATCAATGAAGGCTTCCGGGAGGTAGCCGAAGGCATGGCCATCAAGAAGGCCGAAAAAGGCGCCCTTTCCTCTAACCAGTAATTTCTTACCCATGGATAACAATATGCCAAAAATGCCGATTGCCCGCGAGTTCGGCCCCAGTTCGCTGTCGGTAGACAACCGGACGAGCATCGTGATTCTCACGTTCATTATCGTGATTATCGGCGCCTTCTCGTACTACTCCATGCCTAAGGAAAACTTTCCGGAGGTGGTGTTTCCGACCATTTACGTGGGCACCCCGTACCCCGGCAACTCCCCGGTAGATATGGAAAACCTGGTGACCCGCCCGATCGAGAAAGAGCTAAAAGGCATCAGCGGAGTGGATAATATCACGTCTACCTCTATTCAGGATTACTCTACCATCATTGTGGAATTTACTACCGACGTGGATTTGAGTAAGGCCCTCCAGGATGTAAAGGATGCGGTGGACCAAGCCAAAAGCGAACTGCCCACTGATTTGGATCAGGACCCGAACGTCTTTGAGGTGAACTTGCAAGACCTGCCCATTATGTACATCAACCTGTCGGGCAACTACAGCAATGATGAACTCGAAGAGTACGCTGAGTATCTTCAGGACGAAATAGAATCTATGTCGGAAATTCAGGAGGCCAACATTAGTGGCTTGCTGGAGCGGGAGATTCGCGTTGATGCCGATATCTACAAGATGGACGCCCGGGAAGTGACCTTCTCGGATATTCAAAACGCCATTGCTTCCGAAAACGTCACCATCTCCGGAGGCAACATGAAGACCGGCGACTTTCGGCGTACGCTGCGGGTAGCGGGTGAATTTGAGCGGCCCGAGCAAATCGAGGACGTGATCATCAAAACCGAAGAGGGCAAAATCGTATACGTGAAAGACGTAGCCGAGGTGCGTGATACCTACGAAGAACGGGAGAGCTACGCCCGTATGAACGAAAACCCGGTGGTGACCCTGAACGTGGTGAAGCGCCGGGGCGAAAATCTGATTGAAGCATCGGACAAGATCAAAGAGGTTGTCGCCGAAGCGCAGGCCAGCCGGTTTCCTGAAGGAGTGGAGGTGGTGATCACCAACGACCAGTCAAAGAACACCAAACTGCAACTGGATAACCTGGAAAACAGCATCATCATGGGAGTGATCCTAGTGATTTTGGTGCTGATGTTCTTTCTCAACCTACGCAACGCCCTGTTTGTCGGCATTGCCATCCCGATGTTGATGTTCATGTCGTTCATGATTCTTAACTTCCTGGGCATCACCATCAATCTCATGGTGCTCTTTGCCCTCATCTTGGCGTTAGGAATGTTGGTGGATAACGGGATTGTGGTGGTAGAAAACATCTATCGACTGATGCAAGAGGGGTATAGTCCAGTTAGAGCCGCCAAAGAAGGAGTTGGTGAGGTGGCTTTGCCCATCATCACCTCCACGGCCACGACACTAGCCGCTTTCTTGCCCCTGGCGTTTTGGCAAGGCATCATTGGTGAATTTATGCGCTACCTGCCCATCACACTCATCATTGTGCTGTCGTCTTCCCTGTTTGTGGCGCTGGTGATCAACCCGGTGCTCACGGCGATGTACATGAAACTGCAAACCCGAATTAGCAATAAGAAGAAGAAGCAACTGCTGATTGTCGCGGGAGTGTTGGCAGTGATTGCGGTGATATTTTATATCGCCCAGGGGTTTATCGTTGCCAACCTGCTGATGTTGGCTGCCCTGCTCATTCCGTTTAACGTATACTTGCTCACGCCCGCCATCGATTGGTTTCAGGAGAATCTGCTTACTCGTTTAGAACGGGGCTACACCAAAACCCTTAGGTTCGCCCTGCGCCACACGTACGCGATATTCGGCGGCACCGTACTGCTGTTGTTTATATCCATCGGATTGGTGATTATCAAGCAACCCGAGGTGCTGTTTTTCCCCAACAATGAGCCCAACTACATCAATATTTTTGTCCAGGAGCCCATCGGTACCGATATTGAAACCACCAATTCGGTGACCAAACGACTGGAGCAAGAAGTATTTGATTACCTGGAGCCCTACCAGTTTATGGTAGAGGCAGTGATTGCCCAGGTGGGGCAAGGAGCCACGGATCCCAACGAAGGGCCGAGTCAGGGGGCCACCCCGAACCGCTCGCGGATTGCTATCTCATTCGTTGATTACGAGTTGCGAAAGGATACGTCTACCGTTGCCATCATGGAAGACATTCGTCAAATAGTGAGCAAGTATCCGGGAGTGCAGATCACGGTCGATAAGGACAAAGCGGGTCCTCCGGTGGGTAAACCGGTCAACATCGAAGTGAAGGGCGAGGAGTATGATCGTTTAATCGATGTGACTAACCAAGTGTCAGCCGCTATCCGCCGGGCCAATATCCCCGGGATTGAAGAACTAAAATCCGATCTGGAGCAAGACAAACCCGAACTGCTGGTGGATATTGATCGTGATAAAGCGCGCCGGTTCGGCTTGTCCACCTCCACCATTGCCAATGAACTGCGCACCGCCTTGTTTGGCTTTGAGGTTTCAAAGTTCAAGGACGGCGAAGACGATTACCCCATCCAACTACGACTTAAGGATGAGTATCGCTACGACGTGGATGCGCTCATGAATTATCGCATTACCTTTCGGGACAAGTTTGGCAATTTAAAGCAGATTCCTATTTCCTCGGTGGCTGATGTAGAGTATTCTTCTACCTACGGCTCGGTGAAGCGCAAGGACCTGGATAAGGTGATCACGCTATCGTCTAACGTACTGGACGGGTTCAATCCTACTGAGATCAACAACGATATTCAGGAAGTGGTGAGCGAACTGGAGTTGCCGGAAGGGTACGAAGTAAACTTCACGGGGGAACAGGAAAAGCAGCAGGAATCCATGGAGTTTCTGTTGCAAGCCCTATTCATTGCCGTGATGACGATCTTCTTGATTATCGTCGCTCAGTTTAACTCCATTTCAACGCCCTTTATCATCATGATGTCGGTGCTACTGAGTACCATCGGGGTATTCCTGGGGCTGGTGGCGTTTGACATGAGTTTTGTGGTGATCATGACTGGCATTGGGATTATTTCGCTGGCCGGAGTGGTGGTGAACAATGCCATCGTATTGATTGACTACACCAACCTGATCCGCGAGCGTCGTCGGGCCGAACTGGGGGTACAGGACGATGAGGTGCTTCCCTACAACGAAATCCTGAGCAGTATCGTGGACGGCGGCCGCGTGCGTTTGCGTCCGGTGCTGCTCACGGCCATCACCACCGTGCTGGGGTTGGTGCCGCTGGCCATTGGACTGAACATCAACTTCTTTACGCTGTTGTCCGATTTCAATCCGCAGATATACTACGGCGGGTTCAACGCCGACTTCTGGGGTCCGATGGCCTGGACGGTGATTTTCGGACTCATCTTCGCCACTTTCCTGACGCTGGTGGTGGTGCCGGTGATGTATCTGATTGTGGATAAAATTAAGCTACGCGCGTTTGATAAGCGAAAAGTGGCCGAAGTAGAAGCCGCCGAATAAAATAAAGCGCCACCGACCGCGTCTACCTTTTTAAGGGGCGCGGTCGGTGATTTTACAATCGGTTCATCTCTTACCAAAATATGAGTAGAGTTTTGATGTTAATAATTGTTGCAAGCGTACTGGTGCTGCTCAACGTATACATTTTTCAATCGGTGCGCTACGTCTTTTCGCAGGACTCCGCCACCAAAAGGATCGTCACCATCGCCTACTGGCTGATCAGTGCCGTGGCCTTGGGAAGCTTCTTCTACTACAATTTGTCGGATAAGGCGATGATGAGCCGGGGGCTGCGCACCTTCCTGTTTGCCATCATCTTTGTAAACTACGCCTCTAAATTCTTCGGGGTGCTGGTCCTCATCATCGACGATGTGGTGCGCCTGGGGCAGTGGGCCTGGATGAAATTGCGGCCGGAAGACTCTGCTTCGCCGTCTGCCAACGACGGTATCTCTCGTTCCGATTTTTTGGTAAAAACCTCGCTGGTCGCCACCGCCCTGCCCGCCGTGGCCATGACCTACGGCATTGTGTCCGGAGCCCATGACTACCGGGTGCGGCGGGTAAAGGTGCCGTTGAAGAATCTGCCTCCCTCGTTTGACGGACTTCGCATTGGGCAACTGTCTGACATTCACAGTGGTAGTTTTTTCAACAAAACTGCCGTGCAGGGAGGCGTAGATATGCTTTTACACGAGAAGCCCGATGTGGTGTTCTTCACGGGAGACTTGGTCAACAACCAGGCAACCGAAATCAAAGATTATTTTTCGGTGTTCAGTCGCGTAACCGCTCCCCTGGGAGTTTTCTCCACGTTGGGCAACCACGACTACGGGGACTATATTTCCTGGCCTTCCCCCCAGGCCAAGCAGCAAAACCTGGCGATGGTGAAAGCGGCGCACCAGCAGATGGGCTGGAACCTGCTGCTCGATGAACACCGTATGCTGCGGGAAGGCAACGGAACGGTGGCGATTATCGGCATCGAGAACTGGGGAGCCGGACGCTTTGCCAAGTACGGCAACCTGGCAAAGGCCCATCAGGGCACCGACGAAGCCGACGTAAAGCTACTGCTGTCGCACGATCCCAGCCACTGGGATGCCCAGGTGCGCCCGTCGTATCCTGACATTGACGTCGCTTTTGCCGGGCACACCCACGGTATGCAGTTTGGGGTGGAGGTTGGGGGTTTCAAGTGGAGTCCGGTGCAATATATGTACCGGCAGTGGGCGGGACTGTATCAGGAGGGTAAACAATTTTTGTATGTGAACCGAGGCTATGGTTACCTGGCGTTTCCAGGGCGCATTGGCATGCCCCCTGAGATTACGATACTGGAACTAACGCGGGCTTAGTTGCTAGCGAGCGCGTCTTCCCTTGAGTTGAGCGCGAATATTTTTGATTTCTTCGCCGATCTTGGGATTGCTCTTCTGCTGATCCTGAATGCAGCGCACCGCGTGGATTACCGTGGCGTGGTCACGGCCGCCGAAGTGGTAACCGATGGCCTTGAGCGAGTGCTTCGTGTGCTCTTTACAAAGGTACATCGCTACCTGCCGCGGACCAACCACTTCCTTCTTGCGGGTTTTTGCTTTGATATCTTCCAGAGTGATATTGTAGTACTTGGCTACCGTCCGAATTATGAGCTCGATGCTGATTTCCTCAGTACTGTTGTGGACAATGTTCTTCAGAATCTTCTTCGCTAGTTCCAGATTGATGCCCTGCTGGGTGAGCGAAGCATGCGCCATCAGCGATACCAGAATTCCTTCCAACTCCCGTACGTTAGTATCTACGTTATAAGCGATGTATTCTACTACATCTTTCGGCAAATCTATTCCATCGTTCTGTAGCTTACGCTCCACAATGGCGATGCGCGTCTCGAAATCGGGAGTTTGTAAGTCGGCGGTGAGTCCCCACTTAAAGCGCGACAGCAAGCGTTCGGTGAGTCCGTGCAGGTCGCGGGGCGGACAGTCGCTGGTCATAATGATCTGCTTGCCCGACTGCTGCAGGTGGTTGAAGACGTGGAAGAAAATCTCCTGCGTCTTTTCTTTACCAGCAAGAAACTGCACGTCGTCCAGGATGAGCGTATCCACTTGGAGGTAGAAGTTCGTGAACTTCTGCACGTTGTTGTTCTTAAGCGACTCAATAAACTGGCTGGTGAACTTCTCGGATGATACGTATAGAACAAATTTCTTGGGGTCCACCCGACGGATGCCGTTCCCGATGGCCTGCACCAGGTGGGTTTTTCCCAACCCAACACCTCCGTAGATCATCAGTGGGTTAAAGGAGGTTGAGCCAGGATTCTGCGCTACCGCATAACCCGCCGACCGGGCCAGGCGGTTACAATCGCCCTCAATATAGGTGTCGAAACTATATTTCTGGTTAAGGTAAGTTTCTTCCTTCAGGTAGTCAATGCTCGGAAACGAAAAGGGACCTTCGTAAGCTGGTCGGTCGGCCGCGGGTTCGTTGCTCCAGCGCCCGTTCGACGGGCGTTGCCTTGGGGAAGTATTTGGTGGACGCACCGCCTGGTTTTTCCGTTGGTTCGATTCTACCGTTACCGAATATTCTAACTGTCCGTCTAGCCCAATCTCCGCATCAATGGCTTTGCGCAACAGGTAAACATAGTGTTCCTCCAACCATTCATAGAAAAAACGGGTTGGAACCTGAATGGTGAGCGTTTTATTGGTGAGTCGGAGCGGTTTGATCGGAGCGAACCACGTGCTGTAGCTTTGTTCGCCCACGTGATCTTTAATGATCTTCAGGCAGTTGCTCCAAACAATTTCGTGCTCCTGCTGCATGGACACAAAGTTAGTGCTGACGCTCATACGATCAAAGTTGGCTAGTGTAGATTATGGACGGATTAACTGTGCCTTGGGTGATAACTTGTGTAGGGGGCAGTTTCCGCTGCGTAGTGAAGTAAAGTTTGTGAAAAAAAAATAGATAAAAAAATTGGCTCGATCTTGACTTCAATGTTTCTTCAAATAGTAATATTTTATAAGGTGCTTGGCGGTAGCCCGGATAGTGGAATGCGCCCGATTGGAATTGAAGTCCCAATGAATAAAACGGTGATCAACTGGTTTTCAGTCAGTGCTTTAGCAATTTTTATTCTTCAAAAAAGTATTTGTCGTAAAGTATATTTTCACACTCTGCGAAAATTTATATCTGGAAATTTGACTATTTTTCTTAATGGCGAATAACGAGGGATTTAGTTTGATATTAAATTAAAATCTAGCTACGAAAGGGGGCAAAAAAGTTCGCTGCTTTTGCCAAAAATTTTGTTTTTTTATAATCAGGAAGAAACGACGACCTTCACCAACCGTTGTTGCGTTCGTCTGTTCTCAATAAGCCCCATAACTAACCCCTCGCCCGTTGAAAAACGATTCCGAACCCTCCTCTTCGCACCGAGCTTTTCCTTCCGTGGAGGAGTCCACCTGGCGCAGTGCCGTTGCGGACGCGGGCCAACCGCTTGAAAAAACGATCAACGGTGTCCGCTTTTCCGCAATCAACACCTCGTCCGACCTTCCACCCCCCGCTCCGGGAAATCAGACCAAAGAACTCCGGCCGTTTGGTATTTTGGAGATGGCGCTTCCCTCGCCGCTCTCCCCGGAGATGCGAACAACCGTGCTTACTACCGAAGCCCCAGGATGGAAAACCAATCCCCGCGATTTGTCTACCCTATTAGACTGGCGGTCGGGTAGCGATGCACCCTTAGCGCGTTTATCTATTGAACCCTCAACGGCAAATACTGACCTGAGTGCCTACTTAGCGTACTTGCGGGAGCAAGCAAGTGCTGAAATTAGCGGAGCGGTATACTTGCCAGTCACGCAACTAAGCCAGTGGCAAACCAATCCTTTTGACTTGACATCCCTGGTGCGTTTAACCCAAGAAACCAGCGATTTGGTCAATCTCACAACCATTACGGTACGGGCTGATGCGTTTGAGCGATGGGGTGCGCTGGCTACGGACGAGCTTGCCTTAGCGCTGAGTTGGTGGGTAGCTTATTGTGATGAACTAACTGATCTTGGATTATCTATTGAGACCATAATCTCCCGCACCGAACTATCGTTGTCGACCAGTGCTGACTACTACATTGGTTTAGCTAAGTTTCGGGCACTGCGAAGCTTAGTAGATAAGATTACTCAGGCATATGGTATAGCCGATAACATCCGGACCACACCACGCGTGCGGGCGGTTTCGGGAGTACGCAATAAAACCTACTACGACCAGGACACAAATCTGCTTCGCAACACCACCGAGGCGCTGGCCTCGTTATCAGGCGGAGCTGATACGCTGTTGCTAACCCCCCACGACTTTCTCAGCACCTCGCCCGATCCGTTTGGCATCCGAATGGTGAGCAACACCTACCAGATACTGCGTCACGAGGCGCATCTTGGAAAAGTGGCCGATCCCGCCGCGGGCTCCTACTTCATTGAGAACCTCACCGGGCAACTCGTCACAAAGGCCTGGAAGCAGTTTTTAGACTGGGAGGACCAGGGAGGATTTATCAGGTTGCTGAAGAGCGGTACCCTGGAAGCGCACTGCCGCATGAATACCAGTCAGCGAGCGGAGGCTTTTCGAACACATCGCCTGATATTGGTCGGAGCTACCCGCTACGGGAATGTACAGGAACAAAGTAGCCAACCGCTCGATCCTTCGGTTGATCGCGACGCGCTTCCTTTTCGAGCGCATCCGAAACTCCATCGACCAACGTTTTGCCCAGGGCAAACCCCGTCCCGTGATCGGCTTATGTGGGCAACCCGGTGCTTTGGTCGCCAGTCAACGAAAGAACTTCGTTCAAGACGTACTGGTCTGCCTGGGGATTGGCGGTAAGGATATTTCTGCTACTGAATTGCCTGCGATTACCCAGGAATCACCGTTTATTTCCGTCGTCTTCTGCGGCACCGATGCATTCTACCAGACCACGGTAGTGGACATCCTACGAACACATCCTGACGTCAGTTACCCACGCTGGATTGCGGGGGGAAGTTCCGAAACGATCCAACTGGTAGGTGAAGTCGGGGGAAGCGGAGTGCTCGGCATTGGCCATGACCTGATCTCACTCATCGAACCGCTCATCAACCGCTGGATACATGAAACCCAACTTTAGAAACGTATCACCCGCGTATACCCTGGCGCCAATCACCCTCGGAGCAACCGATCCTTGGATGACCGCGGAGCAAATATCGGTAAAGTCGGCTTACCAGGCGCAGGACATCGCCACTCTGGAGCATCATCGCTACGCGGCGGGTTTTCCTCCCTTCTTGCGCGGACCCTACGCATCAATGTATGTCACCAAACCGTGGACCATCCGGCAGTACGCCGGTTTCTCAACCGCGCTGGAGTCCAATGCTTTCTACCGGAAAAACCTAGCCGCTGGGCAGCGGGGGCTCTCGGTGGCCTTCGACCTGGCAACCCACCGGGGCTACGACTCGGACCACCCCCGGGTGAGTGGCGACGTGGGCAAAGCGGGCGTAGCCATCGACACAGTAGAAGACATGAAGATGCTCTTCGATCAGATACCGCTCGATAAGATGTCGGTGTCTATGACCATGAACGGGGCGGTGCTGCCGGTTATGGCTTTTTATGTCGTTGCGGCCGAAGAGCAGGGTGTGCCACCCGAAAAGCTAACGGGCACCATCCAGAACGATATCCTCAAGGAGTTTATGGTGCGCAACACCTATATCTATCCGCCGGAACCCTCGCTGCGCCTGATCGCCGATATCTTCGCTTACACCGCGCAACACATGCCACAGTTCAACTCCATCAGCATTAGCGGCTACCACATGCACGAAGCCGGTGCGCCCGCTGATTTAGAGTTGGCCTACACCCTGGCCGACGGACTGGAGTACGTACGCACCGGTTTGGAGGCCGACTTGGCCATTGATGACTTCGCACCCCGTTTGTCGTTCTTCTGGGCTATCGGCATGAACCACTTTATGGAGATCGCCAAGCTGCGGGCGGGACGGTTACTATGGGCTGAGATAATGCAACCCTTTCAGCCGCAGAACCCCAAGTCGATGGCCCTGCGTGCCCACTGCCAGACCTCGGGCTACAGCCTCACCGAGCAGGATCCGTTCAACAACGTGACCCGCACCTGTCTGGAAGCGCTGTCGGCGGTGCTCGGCGGTACCCAGTCGCTGCACACCAACTCGCTCGACGAAGCCATTGCTTTGCCGACTGACTTCTCGGCCCGCATCGCGCGCAACACGCAACTGTATCTGCAACAAGAGCTGAGCCTCACGGCCGTGGTGGACCCCTGGGGAGGGTCGTACTACGTGGAGTACCTGACGAACGCCCTGGTAGAGCGGGTCCGCGAACTGATGGCTGAGGTGGAATCGCTCGGCGGCATGGCGAAGGCCATTGAACAAGGAGTGCCCAAGATGCGTATCGAGGAAGCCGCCGCCCGTAAGCAGGCCCGTATCGATGCCGGAAAAGAGGTGATCGTGGGCGTGAACCGCTTCCGTACCGATGAAGCTGCTTACCACTTTGGGCTGCGCGCCATTGACACCCAGCAGGTAAGACACACCCAGGTGGACTCGTTGGCGAAGGTGAAGAAGTCGCGCGATCCAGGGCGGGTGGACGAGGCGCTGAATAACCTTACCCAGGCCGCTACGAATCAATCGGGCAACTTGTTAGATCTGGCCGTGATTGCCGCCCGGGAGCGGGCTACTTTGGGAGAAATTTCTCTAGCTTTGGAGCAGGTCTACGGTCGCTACCAAGCTACCGTGCGCACCATTACCGGAGTATACGCCCAAGAAGTGGACCAGAACCAAGACTTTCAGCAAGCCCGCGAACTTACCGACCGCTTTGCGGAGTGGGACGGCCGCCGTCCGCGCATCCTGGTCGCCAAGATGGGGCAAGACGGGCACGACCGGGGTGCCAAGGTCATCGCTACTAGCTTTGCCGACCTAGGCTTCAACGTAGACATCGGCCCGCTGTTCCAAACCCCCGAGGAGGTGGCCCGGCAGGCCGCTGAGAACGATGTGCACGTAATTGGTATCTCCAGCCTGGCCGGAGCGCACACTGCCCTGGTGCCCGAGCTAA
This sequence comes from uncultured Cytophagales bacterium, assembly GCA_963761785.1. Classification (GTDB taxonomy): domain Bacteria; phylum Bacteroidota; class Bacteroidia; order Cytophagales; family Cyclobacteriaceae; genus Tunicatimonas. Next base: position 748,395 of record CAVXII010000003.1, on the reverse strand, counting down.
TTCAGTGCCTCAAGCAGATTAAGCGAGGTGATATCGGTGTAATCGTGGGGGGCGTGATTCCGCCGGATGACTACGCCGCCCTCTACGCGCACGGAGTGATCGGCATCTTCGGTCCGGGAACCGTGATTGCCAAAGCTGCCCAGGACATTCTGCGGGTAATTATGGGAGAAGATTGAACAATGGATAGGCTGTATTTTAATTAATTGAGTTTATAAAAGGACGGAAGCACTTTGAGAGAATGCGTAAATTTGTGTTGACGCTCAGTCCAAAGCTATGTTATCTGGTACGCCCTGCTCGTTGGCTTACGCTGATGGAAGTTCTTCAAAATCATCAAAAAAAGTAGTGACTCCATTTGTACTTAGCAGTTATAATGTATCTTAGTAGAATGACAAGAAGTGGCCTAACTACAGTAATCGCTCTGCTGCTCACCCATATAACAGCAGCGCAGGTAGACAATTCTCTTTTCACGCTGCTCTCCCCGCAACAATCTCACGTAGACTTTATCAACCCAGTGGTGGATTCCAAAGCGCATAATGTGCTAATCTATTCCAATTATTACGGTGGAGCGGGGGTGGGGGTAGGGGATTTTAACCGTGACGGCTTTCAGGATCTGATCTTTGCGGGTAACCTAACCGGGGATCGTCTGTATCTGAACCAGGGCAGCAAAGGAACCCCGCTGGAGTTTTTAGATATTACCACCGCCTCAGGCATGACTGACAACGGCGGTTGGTCATCAGGAGTGGTGGTAGCGGACGTAAATAATGACGGCTGGCTGGATATCTATATTTGCCGTGAACTGTACGACGACCAGCCCGAACTGCGCCGCAACAAACTCTACCTCAACCGAGGGGGGCTGACCCCCGAGGGAAACCCACAGTTCGTCGAGTGTGCTGCTCAATATGGTATTGACAATTCCGAACGTACCCGGCACGCCACTTTTCTGGACTATGACCGCGACGGTGATCTGGATCTCTTCCTGCTTAATCAACCCCCTAACCCGGGCAACTTCTCTGATCTCTACGGCACCAAACCCGCTCTGCAGTACTCCTCCCGTCTCTATCGCAACGACCTGGTGCACACTACGCAACCCTACCTAAGTGGGCCCCGGTTCACTGATGTAACCGAAGCGGCGGGAGTGCAGCAACCTGGTTATCCCAACAGCGTGACGGCCAGTGACTTGAACAATGATGGCTGGCCCGACCTCTACGTAGCCCACGATTTCGATGCGCCTGACTGCTTTTTCCTTAACAACCGCGATGGCACCTTCACCAATGTGATTGATAGCGCCCTGCGCCACATCTCGTACTACAGCATGGGGGTGGACGCAGCCGATATCGACAACGACGGTTGGCTAGACCTGATGGTGCTCGACATGGTGGCCGAAGACAACTTCCGGCTGAAGGCTAACATGAGCGGCATGAACCCTAAATCATTCTGGAAGGTGGTGAACGACGGCGGGCACTACCAGTACATGTTTAACACCCTGCAACGCAACGTGCCCCGGCCCGAAGCCGATGCGCCTTATCCGCTGTTTAGCGATATTGCTCAGCTGGGGGGTGTCCCGAGCACCGATTGGAGTTGGTCGAACCTGATCGCTGATTTTGACAACGACGGACACAAGGATATTCACGTAACGAACGGACTGCTGCGTGACATTCGTAACACGGATGCCGATAAAGCTTTCTCTCACTACGTAGACAGCGTGGGTCGCGCCTGGGTGCAGAACAATCCCAACGGCGGCGACGTGAGTATCTGGGATATTCTGAACCTGGAGGAGGCCATGCAGATTGTGCCTTCCGAGAAACTAGCCAACTACGCCTTTCGCAACAATGGCGATCTCACCTTCACGAAGGTGACGTCGGAGTGGGGACTGGATCAGCGCGCGTTCTCGCACGGCTCGGCTTACGCCGACCTGGACAACGACGGCGATCTGGATTTAGTGGTCAACAACGTGAACGACACCGCCTTTGTCTACCGAAACAATACGGTTGAGCAAGGTCAGCATCATTACTTACACATGGTGCCCACCGACACGGGGCAACACCGCGCGCTAGCGGGCACACGCGTGCGTATCAAGTCGGGGGACATAGCCCAGTGGGTAGAACTCACCGGTGTACGGGGAATGTACTCAACCAGTGAGCTAGCGGCCCATTTTGGGTTAGGGCAAGCGGCAACCATTGATTCGCTCACCGTCTACTGGCCGGATGGCACCCAGACGCAGCAGTATGAGGTTCCCGCCGATCAGCGATTATCGGTGGACTGGGCGAGCGCCACGCAGGAACCGGTGCAGACTGCTAATCTACCAAAACCTTTGTTTGAACCTTTAACAACAATCGCTTTCACTCACCAGGAGAACAACTTCGATGATTTTAGTGAGCAAGTGCTACTGCCGCACAAGCTGTCGCAGTTTGGTCCGGCGCTGGCGGTGGCCGACGTGAATGGTGACCGTCTCGACGACTGCTACGTGGGGGGGGCTTCCGGGCAAGCCGGACAACTATTTTTTCAGGATGCTCAGGGTGGATGGCAACCCGCAGGCGTACTTAGTGAAGATGCCCTTCATGAAGACGTAGATGCTGCTTTCCTGGACACCGACGGTGATGGTGATGCTGACCTTTACGTGGTAAGCGGCGGCAACGCTTGGCCTGACCAAGACAAGGCTTATCAGGATCGACTCTACCTCAACGATGGTCAAGGAAATTTCAGTCGGGCGACTGACCTCTTGCCTACCCTCACCGAAAGTGGCTCTTGCGTGCGTCCGTTCGACTTTGATAACGACGGTGATCCGGACCTGCTGGTGGGGGGACGCCACCGCCCCTGGCAGTACCCGACTCCTACCACCACGCGCTTGCTGCGCAACCAAAACGGCATCTACGAGGATGTTACCGAGACGTTGGCCCCCGACCTGCTAAACGTAGGGATGGTAACCGACGCAGTTTGGACCAACGTAAATCTGGACCAGTATACCGACCTGGTGCTGGTGGGCGAGTGGATGCCAGTTACGTTGTTGCGGTACGATGGGGTTGCTTTCACCGAAGCCACTGACCAACTAAACTTAGGTGATACGCAGGGTTGGTGGTTCAGCGTAGAAGCCGCCGATGTCGATAACGACGGTGACACCGATCTGGTGGCCGGAAACTTAGGCCTGAACTACAAGTACCACGCTAGCCTCGAAGAGCCCTTTGAGGTGCACTATGACGACTTTGATGATAGCGGCACCAAGGACATTGTGCTGAGCTACTATAATTTCGGAGAGCAGTTTCCGCTGCGGGGCCGTTCCTGTTCGTCGCAGCAGGTGCCGCTTATCGGAAAAAAGTTTGCCACCTACGAGCGGTTCGCCGCCGCCAACTTGGTAGATGTATACGGGGCTGATAACTTACAGTCGGCGCTGCACTATCGGGCAACCACCTTTGCCAGTGCGTATCTGGAAAACCTAGGCAACGGGAGTTTTACCAGCCATCCCCTCCCCAACGAATCGCAGGTATCAAGCGTTAACGATATTCTTATCGATGACTTTGATCAGGATGGGTATCAGGATGTGTTGGTGGCAGGAAACCTATATGCCTCGGAAGTGGAAACCCCGCGTAACGACGCTGGGGTAGGCTTACTGCTTCGCGGCGATGGGCAGGGTCATTTTCAACCCCAGGGCGCGCAAAAAAGCGGAATACTACTGCCCTATGACGTGAAGAAACTGGCTACGGTCGGCTCGCCGAAGGGGTTGCTGATCTTTTCAGGCGTGAACAACGGTCCGATACGATCCTTTCGGCGAACCTATACTCCAGCCACTGGACTTCTATCCCCCCAGAAAAAGTAGCGGTTTTACAAAAAATAGCAGTTAATACACGGTTTCATTAAAGACAATAAGTAAAAACTTGTTCTTTAAATAAGGGTTTTGTACTATTGTTCATACCTTATTAGGTAGTAGTTTATATGGTAACAGGGAACTTTCTCTTGATTTGAGAAAGCTCCCTTTTTTTATGCACTGATCTCCTCCTGATGCTACCACCAGTGCAGGGCCAACAGCTTCTACCATAGTGAAACGTGTTCGGTTTAGAGCAGTAAGACAAACCGATAGCAGCATCCAAAGACTAGACGAAATAAGCACTAGTATCTTATAATTAGCCACTTACCACTGATCAGTTAAGCGAATTAATCCAAACTGCGATCTTTTGAGCATCTTCCTTGGGCACTTGGGCCATAGGAGGCATCGGAGTGTAATCGGGCCAGTTTTGGGGCTGCGGATTGTAGATCAGTTCCACGATTTTCTCGTTCGTATACTGGCGTTTGGCTACATCAGCGTAGGCCGGACCCACCTGCTTGGTCTTCGCGTTGTGGCAGGCCGTACAGGTGTGCTTACTCAACAGTTCGTTAATCTCGCTCTCACTGACCGTAGCAACTGCATTGCTGGCCGCGCCTGGTCCATCCGGGCTAGTCAGCACCTTCTGTTGTTTTACCGATGCCGATTGCTTTTTTGCTATTGCCGTACCTGAATTATCGGAGGTACCGGATGTGAACTCGCTACGGGCTAGCTTCTTCCCGTCAGGAATGTTGTTGAGCGTATAGTAAGCCGTAGGATGCACCAGCGAGTAGAAATTATCTTGCGACCGCAATCCTTTAAGCGTGAGGCGGTGGATATAATAGCGACGTAGGGTATCCAGCACAATCCGCGCGCTAAGTCCGTCGTCCGACACCTGTACACCGACCACGTTGCCGCGCTGGTTGTTGACGGGCGGACTGCCGTATACCGGCTGGTACTTGTAAACGAAGCTTTCCACTTCGTACGACGACAAATCTTCGGCTGACTTTTTATCAACCGGCTGGGTAAAATCCACGGTGAAGCCGTCGGGCGTAGCGCGTACGTTACGCATCTCGAAGGGCACGCGGTCGCCCCATACCAAGCGTTGCAAGCCTTCGTTGGCTTCACCGGCCGATCCCCAGCCCCGGTTGGTTTCGCCTACGAACAGTGATCCGTCCGGTGCCCAGGCCATGCGCAACACCCCCGAGCGAAATCCCTGCCGGAAGTCAAAGGCAACGCCCTGGTACTCGCCTTTCACCTTTTCCATCACCACGCGCATAATCTTGCTCTGCCCTTGATCACCCATTAACAACTGGCCGGCGAATGGGCCGAAGGTGCCCTCGGGGATCTTCACTAGCTCCGAATTAGAAATCCCCAGAATTCCGTGCGGCATCCACACGGCGGGAGTCTTTAGGTTAGGAAACTGGTCTTTGAGCTCATGTAGTGCCTTGTATTCTTCATCAACCCGGTTCTCAGGCTTCACGTAGCGGCCTGCCTCGTTCTTCACCTGACGCTGGTCCACCTGGGCGTAAAGTGCTTCGGTGCTCAGGTCAACCGGTGACTCGGGACGGTCGGCCCAGCGCAGTCCGGCGGGATGGCCACTAAAGGTGCCCTTGGTCACGTGCCAGATGCCGCCCGAACCCATCCAGTCGCCCTGGTTTTCGGTGTAGAACAGTTCGCCGTCGATCATGCCGAGTCCGGCCGGAGAGCGCATGCCGGTGGCCCAGGGTTCCATGGTGCCGTCGGGAGTAATGCGCATGATCCAGCCGCGCCAGGGTACCCGGCTTTCGCCGCGCCACCACTCTTCGCTGCCGAAGGCCACGTTACCTGACACGAAGAACGAGCCGTCGGGAGCCACCTTGGGCCCGAAGGAGTACTCGTGGTAGTGTCCGGACAACGGCCAGGAGTAGACGGTTTCAAAAACGTCGGCCTGACCGTCCATGTCGGTGTCCACGAGCTTGGTGAGTTCGCCGCGCTGTGCGCAGTAGAAGGCTCCGTCCTGGTAGGTGAGTCCGAGCACCTCGTGCAGTCCCGAGGCGAAGCGCCGGAAGTAGGGGCGGGCACTGGTGGGGTTCTCAACGATGAAGACGTCGCCGCGCCGGGTGGCTACGCCCAGGTTGCCGTCCGGCATCACGGCCAAACCGCCCACCTCGAGCAGCGCGTTTTCAGGAGCGCTAATTTTGATGATCTTAGAAAAATCTTCTTCCTTAAGAGATTCTTGGGCCGTGGCTGGTTGAGGGTTTCCGATAGCCAAGGCACATAAGACCAAGTAAGCGAAGTACAAGGAAATGCGGTTCGTGTCTGACAAACGCGTTGCAAACGCGCCCAATTTTAGAGTAGGTAAAAGCATACGATTTACAAGCGATTAAAGTGTTATCTAGAAGTTTCGACGAACGCGTTGCAAACGCGCCCGAGGCTTACGTTAAAACAATAATGAATAAGTTAGTTTTTTGCGTACGGGCACCAGCAACTCCTGGGTGTCGCCCACGGTCCTGATTTGGGGCGTGGCCCCGTCGGCATCGTCGATGCGCAGGTAGTACGATTGGTCGTCTATGGTATATAGCCCGGCCTTTTGCTCGGTAATATCTCCCACCGCCAGCCGTACGTAGAGCGAATCGGCTGGATTTTGCAGGTTCAGCGATCGCTGGAAACCGTGGCCCTGCTCTAGCAGCCGAAGCGTATCGGATACGGTGACGCCGAAAGCCTCGTAGCGGAATACCGGCGTGCCGGGTTGGACAAGGGTGTAACCCCGGGGGCGAAAGCTGCTCTGGGCCGTGTCTTCGGGCCAGGCGGCCTCCACCGAGGGCAGGGGGGCAATCGCCAGGGTCGATTTGCTCAGCAAATGCTGCACCGACCCGCGCGGACGCGAGGAGCCATCACCGCGGTTGTGCCACATGGGCGTAGCGTCCAGAAAGTCGCCGCGCCACATCTGCACCAGGGCTCCGTGATCCAGGTCGTAGGTGTAGTGCAACTGCTGCGGACTTCCCACCGACACGGCGTGGGTCACGCGTGGACCGTTGGGCAGGTCCATAAAGCTGCGCAGAATAGGCTTTTCCTGCGGATCGACCAGGATGGGATCCACCGGTTCTTGTCGGCTGGCCAGTTCGTCGGTGAGCAGGTACTCACGGATGCCCGGTCCGGCCACCCGAAGACCAAGCGCAGGTTGCACCCAGTCGACGTGCTTGGCGTAGGCCAGCTCGAAGGGGAGCTCTCCGACAGGTAAGGTAACCTCACCGGTTTTCTCATCGGCACTCATGGCCACTACTTCCTGCTCGTTGATGCGCAGCAAGCCCCCGCCGCCCGGAACGTTGAGATCAAAGGAGTAGTCGCCCGGCTCCTGCACGCGCAGGGTGCCCCGGTAGCGAATAAGATACTGTGGACTTTTGGGACGCAAATCAGAGGTAAGGATCACCGAATTGCCCTCGGCTTCCGGGGGGAGGCTATCGTAGGCCGGTTCCAGTTCGTATTTGCCGCCGTAGATCTGGTAGGTGAGGTCGGTGAGTTCGGGACGGGGTTTGTCGTACTGGGTGATTTTGATGTTGCGAAAGGCTACCGACCCGTGGTCGCCCTGGAAGCGCAGCGGACCGGTTGCCTTTTCATCCTCGCTCATGGGACCGCGGGTGGGGCCAAGCATAGTCACGTTTTCGTGCACCACCACGCCGTTAAGTTCTACCCGCAGCATCTTAGCGTCTTCGGTTTTCTTACCATCGGCATCGAAGCGGGGGGCCTGGAAGGAGATGACCAGGTGCTGCCACAGGCCGGGGGCCCGGCTCACGTTCTGGCGGGGGGCGTAGCCCTGGTAGCCCTTCTGCCCCTGCGGTTGCGACTCGTCCCAGCGCTCGTATACTCCGGCGTTGCCCCCCGAGGTGACGCGCGTGTCGCCCCAGCTGTCGAGCAGTTGCACCTCGTAGCGCCCCTGCAGGTAGATGCCCGAGTTAGAACCCTTCGCTATCAGGTAGTCCAGCTCCAGGTCAATGTCACCGTGCTCGAATTGGGCGAAGAGGTCTTGGGGCTGTTTGATCTTGTCCATTAGGTTCACCAGCACTCCGGTGCCGGGCTGGGTGCTTAGTTGGTCAGCTTGATCCAGATCGGCGGTAACGGAGCCCACAATCTGCCAGTTTTTGGCGGGTTTTCGGAAGGCGGACAGATCGTCTAAAGAAATTGACGTTTGGGCGTAGGTCGCCGAATGCGTAAAGATGCTACAGAGAATAAAGCAGACGAGAAGTTTCAGAAAAGGCATAGGTTTAGTATAATACGACAACCAGCAAGATACTGGTAAAATTCAATATGCGCTAGTCGAATGCTTGTTTTGATCGCTAATCTCTGATGAGCACGGCATTGATGTTGGTCAGTTGAGCGAAATTGAGAGTAGTAGATACCCGATTCTTCATCGCACGCTAAATATAAGTGCAGATCACTTTTATTGTACAAGGTAATATAATAGCCGTTTCGGTCAGAAACCACCCCAATATCAACCCTTTATTGCTCAATATACCTCTTAACTTACCAAGAGAAAGCTTCGGTTAAATTATACCAATGCATCGCTTGAGGATTCTGCGGTCATATTATTTATAATCAAAATAATTAAAATATATATATTTTAGAGATATAAGTTATAAAGTACTAAAAAAAATTGTATATATTATATCGACGGTTTAGTTGACTGAAATTGTCTAAAATGATTAAGCTGGATATTAAATCCTTATCCGCTTATATCTAACTGACGTAATTTGAGGAGCCAATTTGTCAACATCCCCCCCGATATACCCGCTAATATTGAGCCTGAACAGTAATCGTTAGAATCAGCAGTGGTGATTAGTTCAGAAACCCGAATGCCTAGCAATCTAACTTAGACCCCTTCCGGCAGCTTGCATAATGAAAATACTCAGAATCATACCGCTCTTACTCTTCAGCGTAATGCTTTCGTGCGTCACCAAAAAAGATCTGGTGTATTTTCAGAGTACGGACCCCTCAGCCAGCTACAACGTGGCTTCGGAGCCTATCCCGCTTCGGTCGGGAGATGTGCTTAACATCGTAATCAGCACCCTACCCACCAGTCAACTTAACACTTTTTCGAACGCGGATGTGCAAAACAATGCGGTTCCAATTATTAACGGATACACCATCTCCGAAAAAGGAACCATTCAACTGCCGGTTATTGGCGAGGTGGCCGCCGCCGGAAAGACCTTAGACCAGGTAAGGACAAAGATCACCGATCTGGTGGCTGAGTATTTCCAGAATGCCTCGGTGAAGGTGCACTTGCTCTCTTTTACTATTAGTGTGTTGGGAGAGGTGGCCCGGCCCGGGCAGTACACCGTCTACAAGGAAAGGGTATCACTATTAGACGGGCTAGCGCTCGGGGGCGATTTGCTTCCTTCGGCGGATAGAAAACAGGTGCATCTAATTAGAACGGAAGGGGGAATCACCACCCGCCATCGTCTGGATCTGCAGCAAGGCGATGTTTTGGCGACCCCATACTTTTACCTGCAACCTGACGATGTGATTTATGTTGAGCCAAGTCGTTACCGAAGTATCAACCCGCTTCAGCCCTGGGCTATCGCTGTTTCCGCCTTGTCGGTGATTGCTCTTTTCCTAAACGTAATTACTAATTAGCGTATCATGGACAACCGACTTCAGCCTGACGAAGAGTTCGAACGTGCAAAACGTTGTGAAAAAGGTAAGACAGCACCGCTGGTTGTTTATAGGCAGTGTGGTTGCTTGCTTACTGATTGCTTTCTTCTACAATCGGTATACCGTGCCCGTCTATAGCGTGAAAGCTTCAATTTTGATTGAGGAAGAGGAAAACATGAGTGAAACCGCCGAATTAATTTACGGTACCGACCTGCTATCTTCCAACAAATCACTGTACAACGAGATTGCCATCCTAAAATCCTTTCCGTTTGTTTATCGCACCGTGAAGGCGCTTGATCGCAGGGTGACCTACTTCAAGGAAGGGCGCGTGGAAGATGGTGAATGCTACAGTAATTTACCCTTTCTGGTGCAAGTAGATAGCCTCCGGCACAGTTCTCAGAACGAAGATATTCCGTTTTACGTGACCCTTTTAAACGAACAATCTTTTTTACTGGAAGTAACCTGGGATGAGAACCTGCAGATAGAGAAAGAACTGCCTTTCGGTCAGCCTTTTTCGGTGAACGGCACCAACCTCACCCTAGCGTTAGATCATCTGCCAGAGGGCGAAGCGGGAAGGTTTTACTTTGTGATTAACAACCTCACGAAACTGGCCCGAGCGTACAAAAACGAACTTGCTATCCACCCGTACAGTAAAGAAGCTTCGGTAATTGATATCTCGTTAGAAACCAGCGTGCCGCAGAAAGAGATAGACTTCCTCAACGAGTTCACGCACCAGTATACGATTGTTAGCCTGGAGGACAAAAACCAGTCTACGTTTCAGTCGCTATCGTTTATTGACAAACAATTGGCCGAAACTTTTGATACCCTACAGGTAATCGAGAAAACGCTAGAAAATTTCAAGTCGAACAGCGGATACTCTCAGACGAGCGGGATGATGGAACGCAGCTTTGACAAAATTTCGGCGTTGGAATCGGAAAAGGCGGCCCTGCTGGTTAACGATAAGTACTACCAAGCTATTCAGCGATACTTACAGGAGAACCGAACGCTTGACGAACTCGTTGCCCCCTCGTCGTTGGGAGTGCAAGATGTGCTGCTGAACAGTCTTATTAACCAGTTAGCCACTCTCCAGATTGAGAAGAATACGTACCTTATCGAAGGATCGGCCAAAAACCCCTACGTGAAGGAGGTGGAGGGAAAGATTGACAACACCAAGGCCACGTTGCAGGAAAGCCTACAGAACGTGATTACCAATAACCAACTAAGCCTAAACCAGGTGAACCAGCGCATTGCCGCGGTAGAAAAGGAGATCAGTGCCCTCCCTACCACCGAACGGAAGTACATTACCATCAAGCGTTTATACGACCTGAACGAAAACATCTATAATCTGCTGTTGCAAAAGAAAGTAGAAGCCGGTATTACGCAAGCTTCGGCCACTGTAGATAATAAAGTGATTGAACCGGCTTATCAGGTAAGCGCGCAACCAATTAAACCGAGGAAGACAAAAAATTATATTATTGCTATGGTTTTTAGCGTGCTATTGCCATCTGCGCTGATATTCATTCGGGAAAAAATAAGTGCCACTGTCAGTAGCAAAGCTGATATTGATAAATACACCGACTTGCCTATCGTAGGTTCTATAGGTCAGAATGACAAAGGGTTACCGCTTGTGGTACACCAATCACCTAAATCCCCAACCGCAGAATCATTTCGAGTACTACGATCAAACTTGAAATACGCAGTAAGAAATCAGGGAGCCAATAAAACCTTCTTGATAACTTCGATGGTGAGTGGAGAAGGTAAAACATTTTGCAGTGTGAACTTAGCTATAGCATTGGCTATGGCAGGAAAAAAAACGCTGTTACTTGACTCAGACCTGCGTAAAGACCACTTTATGCCAGGGTTAGAACTGAACAGAAAATGTAAGGGGTTAAGTAGTTATCTAGTGGGCGATGCCTTGTTAGATGAAATCATTCAGAAGTCTCCGGTGAGTAATCTAGAAATTATTACCTCTGGTTTGGTACCCCCTAATCCAGCTGAACTGCTAATGGAAGAATCGATGGATGTGATGATGGATGTACTAAAGGCGTCGTACGAGTTTATTATAATAGATACCTCTCCGATAGGCTTGGTCACCGATGCCCAGGTAATGATAGGGCATAGCGATGCTAGCCTTTTTATTGTGCGGCAACGATTCACACAGCGAGATTCACTCAAATTGCTGACCGAGATGAAAGAGCAAAATGGAATTAGCAATGCTAGTGTCGTATTCAACGATGTAAAAAATCGCTCTAGATATTATGGCTACGGATATTATGCCTACCCTCAGAATAAAGAGTCTGTGTTTAATAGGATCAAAACATTTTTCTAATAGGTTGATACTAAGAGTAGGTTTATCATGCCCTTCATAAAAGATTTTAACAGCAGACTAGTAACGAAGGGGGCAGCTAGCGGCCTTGCGTTGATTTCCAGCGTATGCGTTACTAGATTTTTAGGGCCTGCTGGTGAAGGTGCTTTTAGTTTCGTTAACGCTAATGTCGCTCTGTTATCTTTGTTGTTTGGATTTCAATTGCCAGTTAGTATTACATATTTTATTTCCAGTGAAACCATAAAACAGAGTAGCGTAATAGGACTCGCGCTGATAAGCACTTTTGTGTCAACGATAATAGCTGCTTTGACCGTATACGTAATTGGAAAAACAAACCCTAATTTAATTCTACCATCTGAGGTAAGCGAATCTATAGTAATTTTATTCATTTTACTTATCTCATTAACCCTCCTAAATAATCTTTTTTTCGCCATTCTAAATGGAAACAAAAAGTTTGGAGTTTTCAATCGCTTAAGCCTTTTTCAGGTATTAATTGATTTATTGTTAACAGTCTCTCTGCTTTTGGGTGAGGGGTATCTATTGATAGAAGATAAAGTAGTTGCCGTGCTCGTGATAAAGGTAGTAACTTTAACACTTCTACTTATCTTAAACTATTGGTATTATACGAAGAATTTTAGTTTCAGGCCGGATTTTAGCCTGGAGCTAAAAAAATGTAAACAGCTATTCGCATACGCTTTTTTGACGTATGTGGCCGTTGCCATTAATTTCCTTAACCTAAGGCTTGACGTCTGGATGGTTAAAAGTTACACTGGGCTTGAGGAATTAGGCTACTACTCAGTAGCATCTCGTTGGTCGGAAATGGGATTAATATTAGTTAATGCGCTCGGCACGATCTTGATTCCTTATATGGCAAGCAAAACATTAGAAATAGACGATTTTCAAAAAATAGTAAAGCTGGTTTTCACCATCTTTATCGGTCTCGGAGCATTCATGATCTTGGTTGGAAGCCAGTTTATCACAACAATGTTTGGTGAGGTTTTTCACCCTGCCGTCCTCCCCTTTAGAATATTACAAATCGGATTATTATTCCTTTCATTAAGAAGCTTATTTAGCATGGCTAACAGTAGTAATATGGACAAGGTACGTTATAATATACTGGCAAGTCTATCCGGCTTCATAGTCACGATGGGTCTAGGTCTCTTAATAATACCAAACTACGGGATCGTCGGAGCTAGTATAACCTCAGTTTGCTCTTACCTAATAAGCTTTTTGGTGCTATTTTATCTGTTTTGCCGAGAGCATAAGATTCCAATGACAGTTACCTATTTTATCTTCAGCGAAGAGGAAATAGCCAGCATTTTTTTAAAACTTAAAGGTTGTATTAATCAAAAAAGAATTAGCAGATGAAAATAAACGTGTTTGGAGTAGGGAGATCAGGCACCAAAGCAGTGCTGTTATACTTAGCTTACCTAATTGCTAAGAATGAAAAAACCGTTAAGATTAACTACGAGCCTTATTTCTGGAAAAGTATCGGTATTCTTTCTCATGTAGGAATGAAGATAAATTTAGATACTAAACCGGTGCTTTTTACAGATGAAAAATTAAGCCCAAGACATGAAGAATTTATACGTAATTTAATCAAAGAAGAACGAGACGTGAGTATAGTCACCAAATTCATAAGAGGAAACGGCAGAATCGGACAAATAAATGATATTATCAAGCCAGACTATACATTTGTTATCATTAGAGAGGTATATGATGTTCTTAATTCATTAACGAAATTTGATTGGGATTTTTTTACCACGCCAATTTCGAAAAGAGAAAACTCCTGGAAATATTTTTTCGAGAACATTCAGTATGATCTACTGAGTATAGATTCTTCAGTTAGAACAGACGTAGAAAAGAATAATTGTTGGGAAGTACAGAACGCCTTTTATTGGTATGTAATGAATGTAGCCGCTCTTAAGTATGAGCACGGAAATACGTATTACATACCCTATAAGGAGATTGAATATATAGATAAGCTTACTAAAAAGCTCTCAAAGCTCGAAATGCATAATGTGACTATTACAGATAAGAAATTTACCGGAGAAAATGTGCAGAAAGACTTTCCTCTAAGACATACCAAAGGTATACCGCGGGGGGGATACTACTTAAATTTGCTGAACCATCTGCGCTTTTCGTTGACACCGAATTCAAATCTTAGCGAAGCCAGCTACGGCGACTGGTTGGAGATTGCTACTGTGGATCCTGGTAATACAAAAAAGAAAAAGAAGAATCGTAGAACCGTCAAAAAGGTGCAAAATCATGCTCTAATTAATTATTTTCAGCATGATATTCATAGCCGTTCAAAAATAAAAATCCAGCCAATTGTTTTACCAGATTATCACAACGTATAACTTAAGAAATTGTCAAGACGAATAAGAAGAAGTGATGATCAACGCCCCCAAAATATCTATTGTAACCATATCTTATAATCAGGGAGAGTTTTTAGAAGAAGCGATAACCTCTGCCTTGTTTCAAAACTATAGCAACTTAGAATACATTGTGATCGACGGCGGGTCTACCGACGAAAGTCTGGAAATAATAAAGAAGTATGAGCCGCAAATTACTTACTGGGTTTCAGAGTCAGACAAAGGTCCTGCCGACGCACTGAATAAAGGATTTTCCAAAGCAACAGGTGATATATTTTACTATCTTAATGCAGATGATGTTTTGCTACCAGGATCACTAAAGAAGATTGCCAATGTATTAAAAAAGCATCCAGCTGCAGACGTATACTACGGCAACGCTTTCCTCACCGACGAGCGTCTAAAAATAAAAGGGTTATGTATAAGCGATCATTGGGATGCTCCAACTTATTTAGCGGGTAAATCTATTGTCATTCAACAGGGCACATTCATCCGAAAAGAAGCTTATGATAAAACTCAGGCGTTTAATGTGAAGAACAGAACATGTTGGGATAGCGAACTCGTAGTTGATCTGTATCTTACCGGATCAACATTCTATTTCATAGACGATTATTTCGCCTTCTTTCGTATTCACCAGCAGTCTATAACCGGTTCTAAAGAAAACAAGTGGCAATACCTGGAAGATAAGAAAAGGATGAGAGAGAAGAGCCCAATCAACAAAACATTTCTGGTTAAGCAACTGAAGAAACGGATGGTCATCAAGGTAAAAAGAAAACTATCTAATTGTGTTTTTCGGTAATGCCATTAACACCATGAGTATCAAAGCTGACACTTTCCTCTTCGTTTATAGATATCAATAGCATTGTATACAGTTATTATCATAGCAGTTTCATTAATAATTGTAGGTTTGTTCTTATTCACAGATAATAAGTATCGGTTACTGATTGCTTTGATATCCCTCCATGTATATGGCTTGGTGATAGACGTAGGAATCCAGATAGAACCCCCCAAGGTAGTGGGAATATGTGCCATGTTGTTGTTTATCACAGGCATTTATAAATACGATAAAAGCTTTATTAGAAACTTTGATGTGTTCTTTCTTTGGCTAATTATCGTAAGTGTTATTGGATACATTTTTGTGCCGCAGGCAATGGCGACTACTGGTTGGGCGCGAGGGTCTGATGGTAAACCGATTATCCAGTTCCTTACTTTTTTAATTACTACCTCATTCTTTCTTATCTCTTATAATGCTTTGAAAGAAGAACGTGACATCAATTGGTTTTTTAAGAGCTGGATTAAAGTAGCATTACTATCGGCTAGTTTATGTTATATTCAGTCCTTCTACTTTTTAATCTATCAGCAACCTTTGTGGAGTGTCTTTCGTGTGAATGATGCTACGGCACTAGCAACATTTGAGCTATTAGGAACAAGAATTCAACGAGCAAACGCGCTTGGGGGGGAGCCAAAACAACAGGGGATGCATCTGATATATGGTCTAATGCTGCTGTTGTATTTATGTAACCGAGATGTAGCAATTTTCTCGAGACGTAGATGCAATGCGTATATATTGTTCATCTTGGGTGCCATAATATTAACCTCCTCTACAGGATCATATTTAGCACTAGTTCTGTATATACTTTTTATCTTAGTCAGCAATAGCTATGAAGTAAAAAAGAGTATAATTGCGATATTTTCACTCATCATATTGGGAAGTGGCTTAGCGGTTGGCTTCAGTCAATCAGGAACAAGTACTGAAGTCTCTATCTTTGACAAAGCGGAGGAATTTGTTACCGGTTTGGAAGATGATTCTCAGAGTAATCTATACGGTGGCGATAAAGAGCTTCCTGCTAGTAGATACTTGATGCAAAACCCGCTAGTTGGAATAACAGGAATAGGAATAGGGACTGCTCCTTTTTACTATGAGACACTTATCCCTGAAAGATGGAAAGGGCTTTATTTAACTCCTAATTCAGGACTTCTTTGGTGTATCTATTCTTTTGGTATAATAGGATCTCTTCTGTTCCTGCTAAGCATAAGGGAAGCATTAAACAATATCACGGTTCGAAAGAAATATGTGCCTTTAGCGAGGGGACTTTTCGCCATCACGTTTATTTATTTGCTCTTTCTTGCCTTCTTCTACTGGTCATTTTTCTTATTAGGAATTGTATTTTCTCCCTCATTAAGAAATAAATAGTATGGTACAAAAAATAATATTTTGGCAAAATATCATTAGTATCCTTCAATCTTCTTTCATTAGAGAGCTAGCAAGCAAGAGTAAGTACGAAGTCTATTTAGTAGTTGAAGAAAAGATTTCCGAGGACAGAAGAAAACTGGGTTGGGCAGAGCCTTGCTTGGGGGTAGCCAAATTGATAGTGAGTCCAGACGATACGACTATTGTCTCTATCGTCAAAGAAAACAAAGAAGCAATTCATATCTTCAGTGGATTTAGGGGGTATGAATTAGTAAAAAAAGCTCTTGATTTTTGTATCGTGAGTGGTGTTGAAAAAATAGGTGTTCTTTCTGAACCTAGAAAATATATAAACTTAAAGGGCAAATTGAGATGGATAGATTCTTATTTCTTTGAACAAAAGTATCGCTCAAAGGCAGATTTTTATCTAGCAATTGGAACATTAGCTGAAAAATGGTTTTTATCCTTAAATATATTGGAAAACAAAGTGTTTCCCTTTTGTTACTTTGTAGAAGAAACAGATACTAATTTAGGAGAGGCTGATAGATCTGAAGTGTTTAAAGTATTTTATGTGGGGCAACTCATTAAGAGAAAAGGAGTTGATCTATTACTAAAAGCACTGAAAAGAGTTAATACAGACTATCAAAACTGGGAACTTCATCTGATAGGTGACGGAGTGGAACGAGAAAATTTGATTGAGCAGTGCGCGAGGCTGAATATTTTGGAAAAGGTACACTTTCATGGTGTACTAAGAAATAGCGATCTGCGAGTTCTTTTACGAAGAGCAGATTTATTCGTTCTTCCCAGCCGTTGGGACGGTTGGGGGGCAGTTATTAATGAAGCACTACATGCCGGTTTACCCGTAATTTGTAGTAGTTATTGTGGGGCCTCCGAAATAGTTAGCCTTTCGCCCTCAGGCTACATTTTTGAGTCTGGTTCGGTTACTAATCTATCTCTAACGCTTAAAAAGATTATATCTGAAGGTAAAACAACCGTGGAAAAACGTAATGAAATAATAGAATGGAGCAGAAAGGTCACGGGGGCGGTAGGAGCGGCATACTTTGACCAAATAATTAAGCACCTGTATTTTGACTACACTAAGCCTCGGGCTCCCTGGCTATCTACCCAGTTATGAAAATTCTTCATATAGTACCCAGCTACAAACCCGCATTTGTTTACGGCGGCCCTATCGTATCAGTAAGTAGTTTGTGTGAGAATCAAGTTGCTTTAGGCCATCAGGTGACTGTATACACAACTACTGCGAATGGAAAAAGTGAACTTCAGATAGCGGCAAATCAAGCTATAAAAGTGGACAATGTTGACGTTTTTTACTTTAATAGAGTCACGAAGGACCATACTCACTTGTCGCCAAGGTTGTTAGCTGTCTTGTGGAAGACAGTTGATCAATTTGATGTGGTGCATATTCATTCCTGGTGGAATGTGCTGGTTATTTTGGCTACTATGGTATGCTGCCTGAAAGGAGTAAAACCCATTCTATCCCCCCGAGGGATGCTTACCCAATACACGTTTGGTAATCAGCACTCTATTATTAAGAGAATTATTCACGGCACGGTAGGAATCCGGTTGCTCAGACGAACTACGCTGCACGCAACTACAGAACTTGAACTTACGGAAAGCAAGCAACTCTATGCTCAATGGCCATCATTCGTGCTGCCGAACATCGTAACCTTTCCACCACTGAATCTAGATGTACGAACTTTTGCGCATACACAAGATAACGACTGCTTTAAGCTTCTTTTCATGTCACGAATTGATCCGAAAAAGGGGTTAGAACTATTGTTTAAATCCTTAGCGGTGGTTGATTTTCCCTACGAACTAACGATTGCTGGAGAAGGTAAGGCCGCTTACGTAGAAGTGTTGAAACAACTTGCCAGTGACTTACAGATCGAAGATAGAATACACTGGGTAGGCTGGCAGTCAGGTGCCTCAAAGTATAAACTTTTGCACCAGGCAGACCTATTCGTGCTTACTTCATATAATGAGAATTTTGCCAATGTAGTTTTAGAATCGCTGTTTGTAGGCACAGCGGTACTAGTCAGCAAGAAGGTAGGCCTTTTCAGCTATGTCTCAAGCAATAACCTTGGATGGGTGTGTGACCTAACCCCCAATAGCATCAAAACCCAACTTGAACTTGCTTATACTTCGATTGAAGACCGAGAAAGTATCCGAAAGATAGCTCCTAGTAATGCTAAGGAAGATTTTGCTGGAGAGGTGGTGTCACAGAAATACATTGTATCCTATCAGGCCTTTACACCCAAAAAAGAAACGCATGTCTACTAACCTGTCCGTCCTTATCCTCACGTACAATGAATCGCTGCATATTCAACGATGTATAGAAAGCCTCAAATCAATAACTTCGGAAATATATATTGTAGATAGCTATTCCACTGATAATACAGTCGATCTTGCTAAGGATTTGGGGGCAAAAGTTTATCAAAATAAATGGATTAACTATGCAGAGCAGTTTAATTGGGGGTTGCAGAACTGTTCAATTCAAACGAACTGGGTTATGCGAATGGATGCAGATGAATATATTACCCCTGAGCTTCAGGAGGAAATCAAAAACAAACTCCCCGACCTTTCACAACAGGTAACATCGGTATATGTAAAAAGAAGGGTGCGGTTTATGGGAAAGTGGATCAAGCGAGGCGGTTATTATCCGGTATGGCTATTGCGTTTATGGCATCACGATAAGGGATACTGCGAGAAACGATGGATGGATGAGCATATAAAAGTTGCAGAAGGCGAAGCTGCTTTCTTCTGTAACGATATTGTGGACGACAACTTAAATAACTTAGGTTGGTGGATAAATAAACACAACAGTTACGCTACTCGAGAGATGATTGATCTTTTAAATATTAGATACAATTTTTTAAATTATGACGAAGTTAAATCTGACTTCTTTGGTTCCCAAGAACAACGGAAACGTTGGCTGAAAATAATGTATGCCAAGGCACCATTATTTTCAAGACCATTTATCTACTTTATTTATCGCTACTTTATTAAACTAGGGTTTTTAGATGGGCAAAAAGGGCTGATTTGGCATTTTCTCCAAGGGTTTTGGTACCGTTTTCTGGTTGATGCCAAAATATATGAGGTAAGGCGGAGAGCAAAGTTAGAAAATAAAGATACAAAAGTAGCTTTAGAAGAATACATCGGGCATTTACTTTAAAAGGGCTTTAATAAGGTTTCAAATCTTCTTTAAACAATAGACAAAAAATAACTATGAGTAGCTATCAAGATTATAATTGGACAAATGCGATTCCCCCATCTACTAACTATTTGCTTCCGCAACTTAAAAGGTTGCTGAGTAAGAGCAACAACAAAAGTATACTGGATGTAGGTTGTGGCAATGGGGTATATACAAGGTTACTCTATGAACAAGGGTATAACATTTATGGTATTGACGCCTCAGAAACCGGCATTGAGATTGCCAATCAGAGCTTGCCAGGTAGAGTTTTTGTTCAGAACGTGGAAAGCAATGAGTTACCTAATCAACTACAAAACTTGAAGTTCGATACTGTTATTTCTACGGAGGTTGTTGAGCATCTATACGATCCTCACCAATACATTGATTTCTGTAAGAAGGCCTTGGCAAGAAGCGGCCAACTAATTGTTTCCACTCCGTATCATGGTTATCCCAAAAACCTGGCATTAGCCATAGCCGGTAAGTTAGATACGCACTACCATCCTCTAAGAGTAGGCGGCCATATCAAATTTTGGTCGAAGGAAACGCTATCCTCACTTCTCAAGGAGCATAACTTTGAAGTAACTAATTTCTTGGGTTGCGGACGCTTTCCTTATCTCTGGAAGTCTATGATGGTAAAAGCAGAAGTCAAAGAATAAGGCTTAAAAGAGGAGGAGAAAGAGCGTCGTTGAACTTTCTCATGAAGTGGAGAGAACATGAGTAAAAGTATAAAACTCATTATAATCAAGCACGCCCGTTATGAAAAAAAGTATCCGCTACCCGCGTTGGGCCACCTTATCGCTGGTCGGATACCTCTTCTTCCTTATGTGGCTGCTGCTGTTCATTGACATGCCTCCCTTTGGTCGCACCACGTTTCGCTACGACGACGTAGCAATGCAACTGGTGCCGCTGAAAAGCCTTCGCCACTACCTCGGAAACAGCCTGACGTACGGTTTCAGCCTCTCAATAGCTGATCCTACCATTGCGAACGTACTCGGCAATGTCGCGCTGTTCTTACCCTTGGGTATACTACTCCCGTTAAACCTTCCTCGCTTAAATCGTCAAGGAAGGTTAGTCCTCATCGTGTTCCTGATAAGTTTAACCGCCGAAGTAATTCAAAGGAGCTTAGGGGTAGGGGTATTTGACGTAGACGATATCCTTCTCAACACCCTTGGCGGACTACTAGGGTACGGACTACTTCGGGGTTGGCAGCGTCTAGCGACTCGACAATAAGTCGCTCGAATTCTTTGGGCAAGTTAGAGACGCAGTGTAGCCCGTTTTCCTAAGGCCGGTATCTCCTGCGATACCCGGCGGGGCCGGTTCTCCCCTGGTTCAGGTGATAAAACAGATCATACTCTATTCCTAAGAGCGTACCAATATTTTTGGTCAAACCACCCACGTCGCCGCCCAGCGTGCCGGTAAAGGTATAGGCATTGTAGCGGTAGATGAACTCCTGCATAAAGTAGGCTTGGTACCTACTGCGGTCCCGGAAAAGGTTGGGGAGGTAGTAGTTGCCGTGGTTAATCGTCACGGTTGCCAGGGTACGGTAGTGCAACCCCTCACGGGGAATTTGTCCTTTAATTCCCACGTGCACGCCATTGATCCGGTTGTTGGCAATGTTCCAGTCGTAGTTGGGGTTGGTGTTGAAGTTCTCACCGAAATAGTGCGTGGCCCGTTGTCGGTCGAAAAACAGTGGTGTTCCCAGAATGCGCCCCCCGTAGCTCCAGCCGTCGGCGTACAGGGTGTTGTTGTAGAAGTTATAATCTGCCCTTCGGGTGGTATTATCCGGGTCGGGGTCTTGCCAGGTACTGTTGATCGCTTCCAGCGTAATGGTCGGAAAGTAGGACCCTTTGCGAGTATCGGATATCACCACGCCCACCATCCGATCCTTTATGCGGAAAGGGGCCATGCTTCCTTTGCCTTCAAACGGCACCTGGGTGTATCCCCGAATCTTAATCCCCTGCGTCAGCAGCGTGAAGCCGTAGTCGAAGAACCCCAGGTTGTTGCCCGGCACAATCACCTTCGCCAGATTTTGCCAGGCATCCTCCATCTGCCCCCGCTCCGGATGCTCACCGCCCCAGATCACAAAGTGGTTCACGCCCCCAAATAAGCTCAGGGCCGTGCGGCTTCTACGATTGATGATCGCCCTTTTGCCAACTTGACCGTACAGGCTGCGCTGGTGAAACCGGGCATTGTTCACGTAAGCGTTGCGCTCTAGCCACCCAGCGCTTACCTGTCCCTTCACCTGTGCCCAACCGGGAGCAATCAAGGGAAGGTCGGTATACTCCGATAAGCCAAGGCTCACCCGCGGTATCGGCAAGGCATTGCCACTAATTCCCATGGAACCGCTGGATATGTGTTCGGGTACCTCGCCTACCACCTCGCGGTAGCGCCCGGCAGCAAACTGCCAACTGCGCAACTTCAGCTTCACATAACCTTCCTGAAGGGTGGTTTGCTGAAGCAACTTATTATTGTAGAGCGAGACGCCGTAAGAAATCGAAGAAGGCGCTTTCTTTTGACGCCTTCTCACGTAGTCTTGAAAAGAAGCGGGGGGGGCAAACCGGTGTACGTTGTGGAAGCTTAGGTAACTACTCGCATCGACCTGTTGGTCGCTGATAGCCCCCCACCGTTGCGCCACCAGCCATAGCGGCTGGTAGTCTTGAGAGGCAGCCGACACCGTCGTACCAACGCGAAAGGTGGCCGAGTCAAGAAATTGAGCGCGTAACTCGCCCCCGCCCATACTGCACAAAATGCCGTATACTATTAACGAATATACGGCGGTTCGAGTAGCCCGGGGTCTAGTGATTGCGAAACGATGATGTATTATCACAACTGAAAATTTACTTCGTGGATGGTTCCTGTTCTTATTGTATGATTGCACTGGCACCTAGTTTTGGCGCAACTCGATAGGTTGACGTTTCGGAAGCAGCGTTGATTGCCCTATCCTCCTGCACTCTGGCTCGTTTGGGACTGGCCGGGTTGCCTTGATACATTGTATACGCCTCCAGGGTGCCCGTAGCAACTGAACTAACGGATAGCACACTGTGCGAATGCGCGGTGACCCCCGGGCACACCACCGCCTGCGCCCCAATCCATACCCCCTCTTCCAGCACAATCTTTCCGAGCGAAAGGTCAAATGTTGCTCGCTTGTAATTATGGCTGCCCGTGAGTAACATCGCCCCCTGCGAAATGCACACTTGGCTATCAATACGTACATCGGCTAGATTGTCGATCCAGACCCTTTCGCCAATCCACACGTGGCTGCCTATGCTGAGTCGCCAAGGGTATTTGATAGTAACCGAGGGTTTGATAACGACTCCTTGCCCAACCCGCGCTCCGAATAACCGAAGCAACCCTATCTTCAAACTATTAATCGGAAACAGGGAGCTTTGAAAAATCAGGCTATTTACCAAGTACCACAGGAGTCGGACCAAAGCTGATTGGCCCGGTTGATACCAGGCATTGTCATACTGATCTAATGTGGTCTTGATCATAGTGGCACACGGTGAGTGAGGAGCTAAAATAGCAGAGAATCAACAAATGAATGATTGGGAACAACCCGAAAAAGTACGTGCGGTAAAAAAAAATCTATTACCATCTGATGTTACGCATCGACTTCAATGTTGAGTTGAGCTTTAATGTCGGATAGCTGTTTGAAAGCGGTTTTTACTGCATTTTTATAAAGCATTGCCTTCATTGCAAAATGGTTGAGGTTGGTTTTCATTTTCAATCGCTCCAGTTTCCAAAAGGCTACCATAGAGCAGAAGAAATGATTGGCCTGCGTCCTGACCGTTTTAGTTGGTGACTTGGGGTAACTGGCGTTGCTCTTGACTGATTTGTACATCTCTTTCAACCTTCCAACGGTTGCTGTAAACATCCTTGATCTGTTCACCGCTCAGCGACAGGTTACTGCTCACCAGATAGAGTACCCCTTGGCTGCCGTCCTTGTTGTGGTAGACCGCTTTGGTAAGTAATAGGGGGAAACCCACTTGCTCAAGTTGGATTTCCACCGCCTGCCCTTCTTGTAGTTGCAGTTGATCTGTTCGCTTTTCTTCTCCGTTGCCCCCAACCATTGATACCTTCCGGTTGGTTTTCAAGGGCATGATGAATTCAGTTTTGTGCCCCTCCTTGATGTGACGCATGTTTTCGGCGGAGGCAAACCAAGTGTCAGCTAGCAGATAATCCACCCTAGAGAGATTTTGGCAGGCATTGCTTACTATCTGACGAAATAAGGTCTGTTTATCAGTGCTGGCCACTCTTTTCTGCTTGCCTGTTTTCTTATCGCTAATCCATCTGTCTTTTTTAACCAACTCCATACCCACTGGCAGAGAAACCCCAGCACGGTAGAGCAGGCAGCTTAACTGATTGACCCCCTTGACTGATTTGCCGACAGTGTGGTCGAAATGCCAGCAAATCAGTTCGCTTTCATCCGTATAAGGCTTGGCCTCTACCGTATCATCCAGGATCAGGTAGCTCGGCCCTGGCTGTTGCTCTATTTCCCGTACGGTAGATTTGACCAGTTTCCAGAGGTCTTTGGAGGTGAAATCATCTTTGGAAAGAAAACGGGTAATCTTGTCGTGGCTAAGCCTACCCTCCAACATATCAGACATACCAGTAGCTGTGGTCTGAGCAGTGGAAACCAAAAGGTAGTCCGTGTATAAATCTAATATCCCCTTATCCATGACTGGTTCTCTTGCTTGATAGTATCTTTTATCCGTAAATTTAACAGATCACTTGGCTTGCGTGCGTAACATCAGTTACCATATTATTGCGTTACCACCGCTCATAACTCAATTATACCCGAAATCTGCCTTGGTGCCAACGGCACTGTACTACATGAACCGGTTTTCCAGAAAAAGCAACAATAACCAACCAGGGTAGCAGTGCGCGTAGGGTACTTTAACGTACCGTAAGTTGATAATAAGCGCTGAAGTCATAGCAAAACTTGCATTATAAGGGCATAGTATCGAGTTACTTCATCTTACCTACCTCTGTAAGAAAACAGTCGGATTTTGGTAGACGCTGTCAGCATTGGGAACCTACTTTGTGATGTTATCAAGCGTGCTTCTTTCAAAATTCAAATCAATTGAAAGAGCGATTAGCCACAAGTAAAATAGCATCCCGTGAAAGTATCCCTAATCACCGTAGTCTACAACAACGTAGACACCGTTGCTGCCTCTATAGAGTCCGTACTGGCCCAAGACTACCAAAACATTGAGTATATTGTAATAGACGGCCAATCTAGCGATGGCACCCAGGAGGTTATACAGCAATACGCCGAACACATCGACGTCTTCGTCTCAGAAAAAGATGAAGGTCTGTATGATGCACTGAACAAAGGGATTGCACTATCCACCGGCGACATAGTAGGGGTTCTGCACGCCGATGACCTATTCAACGCCAATGAATCAATTAGCGCGGTGGTATCGGCTTTTGAAAAAGAGCCGATTGACTGTGTGTACGGGGATTTGGTATACGTTGATCAAGAGGATACCAATAAGGTGGTGAGAACCTGGAAGGCCGGCAAGTATTGCGTAAAAAAGTTCTTGAAGGGGTGGATGCCTCCGCACCCTACCTTCTACGTGAAAAAGGAGTGTGTTGAACAACTTGGCCTGTACGATACTGAGTTTAGCTGTTCGGCCGATTATGAGCTCATGTTGCGGTACCTCTACCGAGGGGGACTAACCGCGGGCTATGTAAACCAAACCCTGGTGCGTATGCGAACAGGGGGGATCAGCAACCGGAGTCTGCCTAACCGATGGCGGGCCAACCAAGAAGACAATATAGCACTCAGGAAGAACAAGATACCTATGTACCCGGTGGTGAGGACCCTGAAGCCACTGCGTAAAATAAGCCAATTCTCAGTGGATTGTTATACCAACTGGATATCCTACGGAGCGATCTTTTTGCCGCTGCTTATTCTCACGCTTGGCTTTGACCAATCCAGTGCGTTGGGCAACCTGCTTTCTTCAAAGGCAGGACTAGCCACCCTATTTTCCTGGGGCGTTGTTCTGGGTTCGGTACCTTGCCTAATAAAAATAGCTAATGTGAAGCAACTCACGGATAGTCCAATTGCCCGAAGCTCGCACCAAATGCCCACCCCCACGCTGGGTGGAGTTGCTATATACGCTGCGGTACTGCTGAGCATAACAGTTTGGACTAAAATACAAGGGACCAATCAACTACAGTACGTGCTAGGAGCAATGACCCTTATCTTTTTTACCGGTTTAAAGGACGACATGCTGGTGATTGCCCCCCGAAAGAAGTTCGCCGCGCAATTGTTCGCCGCTGGAATTATTGTATTAGGAATGGACCTGTCAATCGATAATTTTCACGGAGTGCTGGGTATTGAAGGGCTGGCGACCTGGTTTAGCACGCCCTTTACGTTGATTGTATTCGTGCTGATTGTTAATGCCTATAATCTGGTAGATGGCATCGACGGACTGGCCAGCACGCTGGGTATCATTGCTGCCTGCTTTTTCGGAACGTGGTTCGCCGTGGCCGGAAACACAAACTACGCTATTTTAGCGTTTAGCACGGCTGGTGCGCTGTTGGCGTTCATAAAGTACAATTTTTCGGTCAATCAAAAGATTTTCTTAGGAGACACCGGTTCACTCATCATCGGAATGTTATGCGCAACAATGGCCCTACAGTTTATCAAACTGAACGATCAGGCAGTGGGAAGTAGCTATCATTTTAACAACGCATTTTTTATCGCAATAGCGGTAATGGGGGTAGCGATACTCGACATTCTTCGCGTATTTTTTCTACGTATCTACCGGGGGCAATCCCCTTTTCAAGCTGACCGTAACCACGTTCACCACTTGCTGGTTGATCTGAACTTTAGCCACAAAAAGGCTACCGTCCTTTTGGGAATAGGCAATGCTTTATTGATTTTGGTTGCGGTGAACACCTTTTCGTACCTATTACCGGCGGCAGCGTTGCTGTTAGCGCTCTTGATATTTGCCAGCTACCTGCTGTTCTGTCATCAACTTCGCTTCTCTAATCCAACCAACGTTACGCTACTTTTTGTCAGGTACATCAGACGACAGAATGGAAAACGAGCGGTAAAACTTATCCCATTTGCTACGCAACGAGCGGCTTAAAAATGGTTATTAGTTCACTATGACAGCGCAATATTCGCCGCTTCGCAAATGCCTTTAATATAACCAATCGCAAAAATCTTCCCCGTTATCTCGTAACCGGCGGATAGCCCGCTATCGAACGCGCCTTGCGCTTCGCCGTACATTACCGGGGCGTGGTCGGGACGTAGCGGGCCGTCGAAGCCGTGCGCAGCGTAGTGCCGGAGCAGCGCCGCCATCGGGGTGGGGCCGTTGTCGTGGAAGGTTTCGCGGAAGTGGTGCTTGTTGCCCGCTACATCGCGCAGGTGCAGGTAGTCGATGCGACCTGCTTTCAACCATTTCTCCGACAAAGCGAACAAATCTTCGTTCATCAGGCCAAAGGTGGCTTGGCAGAAGGTGATGCTGTTACTGCGAATCGGATGCCGCTGCCAAATCTTCTCAAAGCTGTCGGCACCAGTCAGGATTCGACCGATGCCCTTCAGCGAACTAATCGGCGGATCATCCGGGTGCAGCGACATCCGCACGCCCGCTTCTTGGGCGACCGGTAGCACCGCATCCAGAAAGTAAAATAGATTTTCCCAGAGTTGTTCTTCGCCAATGCGCTGCGCCTCGGGTACTAGCTCCCGCGCATCGTCGGCGCTGAACTCGCTCACCAACGCGCCCCCGCGTTCCTGAATATCCGTACGCGTACGGAACCAACCGATGCTGGCCATAAAGTTGTAGCACACCAATCGAATGCCCAACTGCCCCATGTTGCGCAGCATCTGCTGGTAGCGCTCGATTTGCTCATCCCGGTTGGCTAACCCTAGTTTAATCGGTTGCATATCAAACTGATCACCCTCTAATCCGTAGAGGGTGAAACCGGCTTCGGCAAATTCCTGCTGGATAGCCTGCAAAGCAGCCAGATCGTAGGGGGCGGGTTTGCCCGACAGCGCGGGCATCGCTTTGGTGATGGCGTGGCGCAGTCCGACCTGCCGGGCCAGCGTCCACTTGCGCTCGTCGTACTTCGGGGGAAGGAGCATCGTGATCTTCATAGAAAACGAAATTAGAAATTGGTGGAAATTAGAACTTGCTACGGGGATAGAAATTGAAAAATACAGATAGAAATGCCGCTAATAAAGACCAGGGATCGGAATTAAAAGTAGCCGCCCTTGTTGGTGATGTCCTTAACGCTTTGGCCTTCTTTGACCCATCCGAAGATTTTCTTTTCGTTCTCCTTGATCTCCTCGGCCCGAACCAGCACATCGTAGGCCACGTCGCGGGGCACGGTGAGCACGCCGTCTATATCGCCCAGCACCACGTCGCCCGGTTTGATAATCACGTTGCCAATGTCCAGGGCAATCTGGTAATGGGTGATCAGGCAGCGGCCCAGGCTGCCGTTGGATGAGCGGTACTTATAGAACACGGGGAAGTCGGCTTCCAGAATTTGGTGGGTGTCGCGGATGCCGCCGTCCAGGCAAGCGGCTTTGATTTTTTTACCCTTGGCAGTGGCTGTCATCACCCCGCCCCAGGAGGTGGACTTTTCGTCCTTACTGCTGTCCCACACCACAAAAGCATCTTCGTGCATGGCGTCCAGCATCTGGGTGCGAAACTCCATCTCGCCACTTACCTTAGTATTGGGCGCGCTCTTCACGGTGAAGGCGAAGCCCGCCACGGTGCGGTACTCCCGCAGGGGAACGATGTGGTTGGGCAAAGCCTGGTTCATCAGGCAAAATTCGCGTAGCACATCGTTGATCGCCCCGGTGTAGAGCTGCTCATAGCGGGCTAGTAGTTCTTTGTCCGGAATCGGAAACTGGGCGGTAGAAATGCCTTCCTGCATTTCGATGAGTTTGTCGAGCTTCATCATGCTGACTTCTTTTTTGTATTGTTCGGTGCTCATGGGGGACTAGATTGATTGATTGAATGAATGACTGAATGATTGAATGGGTTAGGGGGTGTTACGTTCGCTTTTGGCCAAAAGAATCAGGCTTTGGTCGGCAATCAACACCGGGGAATCGTAGACCGGGATGTTTTCAAAGGTATAGTGGGTTCCGTTCTTGTTCCAGGATGATTCGGGCAATTCGTATACCTGACCGGTACGAAGGTCGACCAGCACCGGGGTGTCAAAATTCCCGGCGGGAAACTCAAACGTCATCGGTGATTTGGCGTTGGAGTTGGTTGGATTCTGACTATCTTTCCAAAGAACAACCACCTGCCGGTCAAAATTGGATTGGTAGGCAAAAACGGACAAGGAAGAATCGGAATCTACCGTGTAGGCGTAGTTGGGAATCCGTTTGAGGCGGTGGTCAAAAATAGCGGTCGTATGTTGATACGCGCCGTATGATTCTTTGAGCGCCACAAAATTTCGATCTAAATCCGATTTGATCAGCCCCTTGGTATTCCGCTTAGGAGCATCCATCAACCGATCGTGATCGTGGGTGTATACCACGTTGATAATCAAAAAGTAGCTGGACGGAATATCGCGTCCCAGGTCGCCCATCATCTTGCGCAGTGCCCACTTGGCTTGTGACAGCTCGGTCCAGGGGTAGTTGCGTAGTGCGTAGATCGTTTGTTCTTCCGAGGGACATCCCAGTTCACCTTGCCGCAACCTGATGCGATCCGAATAATTGGCCACCACCTGCTGCATCTGTTCGTAGCGGGGATACACCTCAGAGGGGTTGTAGGTGTAGCCGTGTAGGGTGATTTCATTGACCAGATGCAATTTGCCCTGCTCTTGCAAATAGGCTAAAAAAGTGTCTACGTACTCAGTATTTCCCGAACCGGCCAGTGACAGCGCGTAGAGTGTGGCGTCGGGGATGGCCGCACGAATAATTTCGGCCGTTTGGATATACAGCGCAGCATAGTCTTCCGCCGAGTTTTTGCCTTTGTTATCCGGCTCGTTCCATACCTCCCAGATGCGTACTTTGTCTTTATAGCGCTCCGCCATTGCGTTGACCCAGTCATCCCAGGCAGCTAGGGCCACGTCGGAAGTAGGGAAACCGGCGCTCAGGTGAATGCCTCCGCCCCCTTCGTAGATCGGGTTGCCGTAGGAGGTTTGCAGCCACGGCTCCACTCCTTCAGCCCGCGCGTGATCGATCACTTCGTTGAGCCACTCGAAGTGGTACACGCCCTTTTCCGGTTCGCACTTGGCCCAACCGCCCTGCAAGCGCACTTGCTTGGCTCCCAGCGGACCCAGATGATCCTTCCAGCTATTGAAATCTATCAGGTCGCGGTCCATTGTTTCGGCTCCGATCGACCAGTTGTTGGCCAGGATTTCATTAGCACTCCGCGGCTGCACTTGTCCGATAGTCGGCAGGTTGATGCGGGTGGTGTCTTGAGCGTAAGCTTGGCTCCCCAGTAGGAAGAAGGCGATACATCCGTATATTTTGTTTCTCAATTGCATAAGTTTCAGTTTTAGTTAAGCTTGACTTTAGCCTTACGCGGCTCTGGTCATCAGGGTGCATAAATGCTGGATCAATGGTTTATTTAAATACTTAACCTCTGTTCCTGGCAGGGAGGTTAAAAATTGCTGTTTAGACCAGAGTCGTTCTCTTATTGAAGCTAGGGCATCCGAGAAGGTAGGATTCACTTTCTGATACCAGGCACTCCGTTGGGCTTCAATATCTTTCTGCTGTTGTAGTTGATTTGACCAGAGGGTAACCAGACTGAACAGACCCATCAGCACTGGGGTAGTTCTGGCGATAGCCAGATCGCTCCACTGCCGCTGAGATTCTACTCCCAAATGCCTTCTAACTTCCTCAAAAGTAACCTCTACAGTCCAGCGACGAATGAAGTAATTGATGATGCTTTGAACATCTAGTTGGCGGTCAGTACATAGTAATGCCACCGGGGCAATGCGTGCGCTAGGGTCTTTGATGAGCACCCAACGCAGCGGCACTAATGGATCATTGCTCTTGTACCACAAAGCTGTTCCAGTAGCTACTTGCATAACTTGCTTGCCTTTGCCGTACCACTGAGGAATGACGATGGTCTGCCATCGGGTTGTCGGAGCACTGAGCCGTTGCTGTAGCGTGAGTTGCCGATCACCGATCTTAGGTTTGCGTCCCCGCTTACCCTGTGGTTGTGGGGGCGGCTCATCAAACAGACGAGCATCTAAACGCAAAGGAGTGATCATACAAACATGAGCGCGTACCGCATCTAGCAAAGCATAACAGGCATAGGAACTGTCGGCCACTACGATAATCTGACGATCAGGTAACCACCGCTTGAGTTGCAGGATCATTTGTCCCGGTGGGGCCCACTGGCCCAGTCAGTGATCTTTTTGTGTCCTCTGCCCTTCTGCTCATTATAGCGCTCCGAAGGGGCTAGTACGGTTAAGAAAGGCAATGCCGCGTCACGGTGACCCATACACGCTTAGTCCAGTGAATAGGTGTTAAGAGCATCATGCACATCCAGCGCAGGCCGCTACACTTCACAAAATAGCTATGGCTAGAACGAACAGCATCTCTGTAGATACCACGAGCGGTAATATTTTTACCCCAGCGCCGCTCCAGAGTCTCATCCAAACCAAACACTAAAGGCTCGCCAGCAGGAACTAGCCCCTCTACTAGTAAACCTAATAGGATACGGGCCGCTTGATAGGCTGACCACTTAGCATTACTGAGCACACGATGATACTTATGGAATTGCGTCTCCTGCGCTAAGCCCATAGCCCGCAAAGCACTACACACGGTGCGGCGGCCTATTACTAACAAAGAACCCATGAGTAAGACTTTGACATGTTGAAAAACTTTTCTTTTAAACAAGGGGGCAAATGCTGATATTTGAACAGAGAACTCTTCGGGAATAGCAAGCATACATCTGAATTTTAGCGAATCCAAATTTATGCATTCCCCCAGAGTTCTTCTCTTCTTCGTAATTCATAAAAGGCTAAAGTCAAGTTAAGAGCATGTTTAAAAATTTTTACTTGCAGTTAAGCGCAAGCATAAAATATTATTCTGTTATGTGACTTTCTACTTTGTTCATTTTTGTCTTGACACAAAAACGAACCAAAAAAGTCAAGAAATTCCAATGCTTCTCCGCGCAAGACCTCCGCACGCCCGCCATTCCATGGTGGCCTGCAATTTCGGGCCAACGCGCTCAAATACAGTAATTTACAAAAACTTAAACATGCTCTAAACCCCCGGACTGGACAAAAATCCACCGTCGATCGGAACCGTGATTCCCGTTACAAAACCTGCGTTGCGCTCGTCGATGAGCCAGTTCATGCAACCAATAAGTTCGGGCGCTTCCCCGAAGCGGTTCAGCGGGGTTTGCCGAAGGATATTTTGGGCGCGTTCGGTCTGGGAGCCGTCGTCGTTGAACATGATTTTCCGGCTGCGGTCGTTGAGGAAAAAGCCGGGTGCAATCCCGTTTACGCGCACGTTAGCCGGAGCCAGGTACGCGGCCAGCCACTGCGTAAAGCTCACAATACCGTTCTTGGCCATCGCGTAGGCCGCTACCTTGGTAATGGGGCGGTAGCTGGTCATAGAGGCGAAGTTAATAATATTGCCCCGCTGCTGTTTGGCCATCCCGCGGCCGAACACAAAGCAAGGAATCACCGTGCCCATCGTGTTGATGTCGATCACGCTTTGGAAGGTATCCATACTCAGGTTGAAGAAGCCCTTGACCGAACCGTCGTCGAGCAGTTCTCGCTCGTCGTACTCAGGGATGTTGGTCAATGCGTCGCTCTGGTTGCCCCCGGCTCCGTTAATGAGCACCGAGCAAACGCCCAGTTCCTGTACAATGATTTCTTGCGCCCGGCGCACCGCCGCTTCGTCGGCCACGTCGGCGCTCACTGATAGGGCTACGCCGTCGGCCGCCCGGATTTCTTCTTCTACGGCTTTGAGTTTTTCCATCGTTCGGCCCAGCAGGGCGACGCGGTAGCCTTGTTGGGCTAAGTCCTTGGCCATCTCCGAGCAGAGCGTTCCTCCGGCTCCGGTGACGACAGCTACTTTACGATTCAACGTTTTCATAATGTTTGATTAGTTGGTTGGTGATGAATAGTATTCTTGTTTTGCATCCACTGCTCGGCGTTTTGGTACGAGATATCGCGTACCAGCGCTCGTAGCGTATCCAGGTCGGCGGGCAATTGTCCTTCCTCAACCCAAGAGCCAATGGTGTTGCACAGCACACGACGGAAGTACTCGTGCCGGGAGAACGACAGCGGACTGCGGGAGTCGGTGGTCATGCCAATGAAGCGGCTTAGCATGCCGTAGCTCGATAGCACCGTTAAATGGCGCTGAATGCCTTCGTAATGGTCGTTATACCACCAGGCCGGGCCGAGTTGAATTTTACCGGGCACTCCGTCTTCGGCAAAGGAGCCGGTGAGGGATGCCATCGCTTCGTAGTCGGCGGGATTAAGGGTGTAGAGAATGATCCGGGGTAGTTGACCGGAGCGTTCCATGCTGTCCAGAAAACGACACAGGCTGGCGATGTCGCAGGTGCTGCCGATGCCCGCGTAGCCTCCGGCTCCGCCCGCCAGTTGCTTGAGTCGGCGGCTGGTGCTGCGCTGCGCGCCGACGTGCAGTTGCAGCGTCCAGCCTTGCTCGGCGTAGGCTTTTCCCAGGAAGTTTAGCAGATAAGACGTAAGCTTGGTGTGCTCTTCGGGACTTAGGGTCTCGTCGTTCAGCACGCGCTGAAAGTAGGTTGCTGCCTCGGCTCCGGTAGGCAATCTGAAGTGAAAATCCGGGTCGAGCGCGTGGTCAGCCAGTCGGCACCCGGCCGCGGCAAAGTGGTTTAGCTTTAGTAGAACTGCGGATTGATAATCGGCCAGACCGTTAATCTTTTGCCCGGTTTGTTTGGTTAGTTTGTTCAGCCAAGACCGGTTGCTGGTTTTTCCGAACGACAGGATGGTATCGCCGCGCAGCGAAGGAAACACTTTTAGTTCGTGCGTGAGGCTCACCTGCCGGTGGGGTTCTAAATCGTCCAGCAGATCATCCGAGGTAGACATCGTTTGCACCCGCCAGCGTTGGATTAGGGGAACAGCCTGATGATCCTCTCGCTGCAACTGTTCGTTACACGTTTCCCAGATTTTTGGCGCGTTATCAGGGTTGAGCAGTTCGTCAATGCCGAAAACCCGTTTCAGCTCCAGCGCGCTCCAGTGGAACAACGGATTGCCCAACGCATGCGGTAGCGTCTCGGCCCAGCGCTGAAACTTATCCCGGTCCGAAGCGGGGCCGGTTATCTGCGCTTCGGGCACCCCGTTGATGCGCATCAGCCGGTGCTTGTAGGGGTCCAGGCTAAGCCACAGTTGGGTCAGGTTTTCGTAGCGTCGGTTGTTAGCCAGATCGACCGGGTTGATATGGTTGTGGTAGTCAATGATCGGCAGGTCGGCCACCGATTGGAAAAGCTCAACGGCGGTATCGTTTTGCAATAAAAAATTAGGAGAAATGAAGGGGGAATGATTCATCGTGTTGAAAGTGTTTTGTTCATTTTGCGTCTGTCCCTTAAAATCGGACCGGAGGTTCGGCGCCAGTGGGTTCGGGTTGGTCTATGAATTTGTTTGCATCAAACTGGTTTTTTATGAATTGTTTCTTTATCGGCGGATAGCTGAGTGCTTACCTGCTTTTTTTGTCGGGAAGCTAAGTAGAATACCAAACCTAGTGCCCCGCATATAGCGCCTACCGTTAGCGTTAGCTGCCCGCTCAGTAGCTCGAACCGAGGGCAGGCTCATCGCCACGAATAGCAGTCCGGTGCAGGCCAGGGCGATGGCAAATAACAACTGAATGGACCGGTAAAAGGCCGGCTCGATGGTGGGTTGCTCCGCTGTCGGAACCGGGGTGTGTAAGCGCGTAAAAAACCGGTCGACGGTGTGCTGCTGCTCCGGCGCGCGCTGCCCGACATAACCCGATACAAAGAAGACCAGCAGGCAGACCGCAATGGCGATGAGTGTGGATAGCTCCCAGGAGAAGGTAGGCAGGTAGTTGAGTACCAGCCCGGTAACCACTCCGATCACCAAGCTGGCCACCGCGCCCCAGGCTTTGGGGCGCTTAAACAATATCCCCATCACCACCGGGATCACCAGCGGAATGGCGAACAGTCCGGTCAGCAGTTTGTTGGCCTCAAAGGCTCCGCCGAACACTCCAATGAAAAACGCTCCGCCGATCACCAAGCTGCCCACGATGAGCGTAGTGATTCTGGCCACCAGCATCAATTCTTTCTCTGAGGCTTGAGGATTGATTTTTCGCTGGTAGATATCGTTGGTAATCACGTTGGCCACCACGTTGTACTCCGAATCCAGCGACGACATGGTGGCGGCAAACATGGCGGCCAGCAAGATGCCCATAATGCCGGTGGGCAACACCTCCAATGCGACTCCGACATAGGCCATTTCTGGGTTTTCCAGGGCGGGCAAAATCACCCGGGCGGCAATGGGCGGAAGCAAAAATAGCAAGGGAAAGATCAGAAAGAACACGGCGCTGGCCCAGCCCATTTTGCGTCCGGCCGCTTCGTTGCGTACGCTGTAGAAGCGCTGAATGAAGGCCCAGTTGCCGTTGAATTTGATGGCGATCATCACGTAGTAGGCCAGTAGGTAGAGCGGCGCGCCCTTGGAGCCGTTGAACAGCGTGAAGTGATCCGGCACGGTATTGATCATATTGCCCAGTCCGCCCGCGGCCGCGAAGGTGAGGGGAATGAGAATAATGGTAGAACAGATGAGCACGATAAACTGCACCGCGTCGGTCACAATCACCGCCCACAGTCCGCCGGTGACGGTATAGATCACCACGATCACTCCGGCGGCGACGATGGATACGTCCAGGCTGAGCGGAGTGGCGGCGGCGATGAACAGGCCGATGGCGTACAGGCGCACCATATTTTCCAGCAGACGAAACAGCACGCCCCCCCAGGAAAAGATTTGCCGCACGTTGGCGTTGAAGCGCACTTCCATAAACTCGACCGGCGAAGAAATGCCCGCCCGTCGCCAGCGCTTCGCCAGAAACGCCACGGCCAGCAGCATCGGCGGCACCGACGACCAGATGATGAGCAGCGCCACCAGCCCGTACTCGTAGGCAATCCCGGCGTGGGCCACAAACACAAAGGTGCTGAACATCGACATGAAGTTGCTGATTCCTCCGGCAAACCAGGGAATCGCGCCGCCGCCCTTGAAGTACTGTCCGATGTCCTTGACGTACCACCCGAAGAAGATGCCGATGCCCGCCATGCAGGTCATGTAAATAGCGATGGCGGCGTAGTCTAGGGTCTGGATGTTACTCATGCTTCAACATTATAAAATTACTTCCGTATCTTTGTTCCATGATCCAAGTCATTCACCGGGCGCTCAACATCCTTGAGTTTATCGCCCAGCACCCCCAGCGGGATTTTTCCCTTACCGAGATTGCCGACCAGCACCAGCTCAACCACGGCACCTGCGCCAACATTCTCAAGACGCTGGTCACGCGCGGCTACGTGGAGCAGGTAGGTCACAAAAAAGGCTACCGTCTCGGCGCAATGGCCTACCACCTTACGCGCAACAAAGCCTACCGCCGCGACCTTATTCGGGCGGCCGAGGTTCCTATGCAGCACCTCACGCAGGCCGTCAACGAAACCTCGCTGCTGGCCATTATCCTTAACAACCGCCGCATCACCCTGCACGCGGTGGAATGCGACCACGACATCCAGGCCCGCAGCAATATCGACCGCCCCGTGTACGACTCGGCCACCGGACGCCTGCTGCTGGCCTACCAGTCGGACACGGAGCAGGTTCGTTTTGCCCGCACCTACGGCCTACCTCCCGACGATATGTGGCCCGGCATCACCACTGAGGACCAAATGGTGGAAGCCCTGGCCCAGCTGCGCGAAGCGGGCCTGTCTATCGTGCTCACCAACCGCCACATCGTCGGCCTCGCCGCCCCGGTACGCCAACAGGGCCAGACGGTAGCCGCCCTGGGCGTGTTCCTGCCCGAGACCCGCTACACCGATACGCACCGGGATGAAATTGTCCGGGAGCTCAAGGCAGGAGCGCAGCAGGTGAGCGAGGCGTTGGGTTAGTCCTTTGTCCTTTGTATTTTTGACCAATGACCAATTTACAGTGCCTTTTGCGTTGCCTCCGTGGCTTCTATCATTCCAGCGATGTTCATCTTGCGGTCGCCGCGGTACCAGTGTTGCCATTTTTCTCCTTCTGAGGCGATGGCTTTAGCGGCTTGTACTTGCTGTAAATGTTGTAAGGCGCGTTGCAAATGCGTGGCGCTGGCTTGTCTATTTCCTTCGTCGGCGGCGAATTGCGCCAGGATCACCGCTTCTAGCCAGCGATTGAGTCCGAGCAACATTTGGTGCTGGGCGAGTAGGTTGGTCCGGAAAAATTGTAAGGGGTTGCCGCTTGAGAAGCGCCGCGTCCACGGGGGATAAATCGCGTCTGTACTTAGATTTTTTTCAGCTTGGGTAATGCGTTCGCCGGTGGCTTCTAGTTTTTCTATTTGCTGTAGGAGGATGGGCAGCAGGGTGTCGGGGGACATACTATTGGCCGGATGCATATCGGACAAATAGCGACCGCCCCAGGATTGAGAAGCGGTCGGTTGCGCTTCTTTGGCTAGCAATTTACGGTACTGCTCGGGTTCGGTGAGCTGCATCTTTAGGCGGTCCAGTAACTTGAGGCCGTAGGAGCGGGTTTGCCCGTCGAGCAGTAGCGGACTGTTGGTTTGGAGATGCATTTGGTAACTATCAAAAAACGCTTGGTAAGCAGATTGCACCGTTTCTCCTGCTTCGCCGAAGCGTTGCTCGAACCAGTTGTGCACGAATGTACCTGGCTCGAAGGCATCCATATCGTAGAGCATCTCGGCGGAGGCTTCCAGGCCCAGGGCGAACTCCCGCAGGTTGGAGATATTCATAATGGCGTACTCCGAAGCGTCGTGCTCGATGGCTTCCTGAAACAGGGCGTAGGTTTTCTGCGGCGGAACCGCCTGTACCAGGTGCGGACCCGACCCCCAAAGTTGATGATGGTAGTACACTCCGTACGCGTTGGCCGGGTCTCTTTCGGTCTGGTAAAAGTCCGGTTGCCACTTCCAGCCCGGACTATTGTCGGCAAACACGATGATTATACTGTCGGGAAACGTCAAAAATCCTAGCTCATTCAGGCCCGCTCCTTCGGCCCACAGGGTGGTAGAAAGAATAGGGATTTGTACCAGCGTGTCGATGATCTGGCTCTGCACCCGGATGGCTTCGGAAATGATAGCGCCCCGCTCGGCGTCGGACTGGGGCACGCCGGGGTCAGCCATCCACATAGGGCGGTCGGCGATCCCCCGCAAGCCCACTTGCCAGATCACGTTGGGATACTTGGCCCAGCGGCGGGCGTACTCCTGCCAGACTTCCACAATTCTATCGCGCTCGCTATAGAAGGAAAACAAGGGTTCTTGGTCCCGCTCTTTCCAGTAGTTCTGATAGGCAAACGCACTCACGCCCATTGGCTCGATGTGGTGCATGGAGACGAACAGTCCGCGCTTGGCTGCTTCGGCCACCAGCCGCTCCTCCGGAGGATTGCGAATATCCACAAAGCTGGCGGGAATCACCAGGTTCAGGCGCAAGCGCAACATGGTTTCAAGCACGCGCTGGATGACATAGGGATGGACCACCTGACCATAGTAGGGGTAATTAATATTGCGCACGCCGCCGCCGTTTTTCCACTCGGTGAGCAGGTCTTCGTCGTTGATAAAGCCCCCGCGAAACTTAAAGGTTGGTTCGTCCTGGACGATGCGTACTTCGTCCCAAGCGAGTTTCTCCTTCTTCTCGGGTTCCAAATCGCTCCAGTAGCACATCGGGTCCACGCCCAGGTATTCTTCGATGAAGTGATAGATAGCAAACATCGTGGCCCGCTCATCGCTGCCGGCCATGAGCAGGTGCTGCTGACCGTTTATCGGCTGGTTTTGCACCACGTAAGCTTCCCACTGCCCGGATAATGTATCTAGGTCGGGAGCTATCCGCCGGACTTCTCCCGCTTGGGCTTCATCGGCCAAATTATACACCAGTATCTGGGAGGCGGAACTGTCCGGTTGATCCGTTACCGATAGCCGGTGGCCGCTAATCCGTTCAATATCTGACCGCAAATCGCCCACGGCCAGCCGAATAGGTTCCGAAGCACTTTTGGGAAGATAGATCGTGGCCTGATACCGATCATCCACCAAGACCAGTGCCCCCGGATCGGCTTGACAGGCCGCCAGTGCGCTGACTACCAAAGCCATAATTACTGACGACACCGCCCGGTTGCGCTTTTTGGCACTGGTGACTAGCTTCGATAGATTATACACTGCGCCGGATCCGTTCATACTATTTGCTACTGGAACCGGTGATTGGGATTAGTGATTGATCGGCGATCAGCACGGGGGAGTCGTAGATAGGGATATTACTGAACGTGAAGTGGGTGCCCCGCTGCTGGATATCTTCCTTGGGAATTTTCCGCACCTCCCCGGTGCGTACATCTACCCAGACAGCTTCACTGAAGCTTCCGGCCGGAACGCTGAGCGTAATTGATCGATACTCCTCCGAATCGGAGGGGGTATTGCCATCTTGCCATAAAGTGATGATCTGCTGGCCGGTGGCCTGGTGGCGGTAGGCAAACAGCGAAAGCGACGAGTCATTGTC
The DNA here is from genome assembly GCA_963761785.1 of uncultured Cytophagales bacterium. Lineage (GTDB taxonomy): Bacteria > Bacteroidota > Bacteroidia > Cytophagales > Cyclobacteriaceae > Tunicatimonas. Next base: position 709,243 of record CAVXII010000003.1, on the reverse strand, counting down.
GGTGGTATAGGCATAGTTCGGAATGCGGGCCAGCGTATTGTCAAAGATGGCGGCCAGGTGCTGAAGGGCGTAGTAGACGGGTTTGGCCTTCACCACCTTCTTGGTGGTATCCGATTCCAGGGTCCCTTTGCGGTTGATCTCATCCGGGTAGTTCATGTCAACAATACTGAAGTAAGAACTCTCGATATCCCGGCCCAGGTCGCCCAGCAACCGCCGCAAAGCCCATTTGCTCTGCGAAGTCTCGGTCCAGGCATATTTGCTCAGGGCTTTGGTATTGCGGTACTGCGATGGTGCTCCGTTCTCTCCCTGCCGGATGGTGATGCGGGGATCGTAGCGATTCACCACGGCCCTCAGCTCCAGCACCTCCGGGTATACTTCGTCCGGATTATGGCGGTAAGGGTGATAGGTGATCTGGTCGATCAGATGTAGTTTGCCCCGCTGCTGCATTTCGGCCAGAAATTGGTCGGCCAGTTCCGGATGGATGCCTGCGATGGCCATGGCCAGCAATTGGGCTTCCGGCTGCACCGACCGAATCGCCTCCGCCGTGGCAACGTAGAGGTTCGCATAATCGTCTACCGTATTTTTATCGCGGTGCAGGCCCTCGTTCCAGATTTCGTATTCATCCACCGCTCTCCGGTAGCGAGCGGCGAGCAGTTTTGCCCAGGCGGCAAAGGCCACTACCGAGGCCGAATCCTTCGGCATTGCCGCTCCCAAAAGAGTCCCGCCGCTGTACAGCGGGTTGCCGTAGCTCACGTTGATCCAGGGTTCCACTCTCTGGGCGACCATGTCGTAGATGATAGAATCCAGCCACGCGAAGTTATAGTGGCCCTTCTGGTACTCAGTTTTGGCCCATCCGGCCTGAAGGCGGGCTTTTTTGATGCCCAACGGTCCCAGGTACGCTTTCCAGTTGTTATAGATCGTATAGTCCCGGTCCATCGTCTCGGCCCCCACCGACCAGTTGGAGGCTTGAATATCCCTGGCGGAGCGGGGCGAAACTTTACCCAGATAAGTATCCTCCGACGGTTGCGCCAGCAGCCCGAACGGAGCGATTGCGAATAAGCACCATATTGACCACTTGCTGAGGTGATTTTTGATCTGGTTATATTGCATAGTGAGGTTTTATTTGATACTGTCTTTTATAGATTCCTTCTCCAGAAAAACCCTTTGTTGGGCGTTCTTCGTTTCGTTGTTGCGCATGATAATGTTGGCCGATTGGTCGCCGTACACCGATAGAAAAACCGGTAGTGGAGACAGCGAACGGCTTTCGGAAATTACTGCGTCTTTTACCTGGATCAGGCGAATGAGTTCAGGGCTTTGCCGATTGGCCTGCGCTTTCAAGCCTTTAATTTCCAGTTGCTCCACATCGTCGCAGATCAAGGCCGGTCGTTCTTCTTCCTCTAGGAACCGGAGCTGAACGTTATCCAGCGTAACGTTTTTCGCGTGGCGGATATAAAAGCCGTAGGCTGGTAAATCGCCGAAAATAAGTCCGTTCGGATATTCTTGCTCGTTTTCCGGGATTTCCCGGTAGGATTCTTCTGCCGTTCCGCCCCCTTCAAAAGTCAGGTTGACGTTTCTAAGAAATACATTTTCTATCGGCATCCCAGTTGTCCCAGCAATAATATTATTGTTTTCGGCAGAAATCCGGGTGCCCTGGATATTCTCAATGATCACGTCTTTAAGGTACAGGGTATTGATTCCTGCCTTATCCCGGTAAGTACGGTTGCGGTTGCCTAATCGCAAGAAAATGGCGGCTCCTTTGATATTTCTTAGGCTGATGTTGGAAATATTGATGCGTTCAATTTGAGCGCCATCCACGCTCATCACGCTGATCGCGTCGCGGCGGGTATCGTACACCACGCAATTTTGGATGGTGATATCCTCGAACCGGCCGCTGGTTTCGGTGCCGATTTTTATCCCGGAAGCATTGGACGACACCACGCAGTTGCTGATAGTGATATCCCGGCAGGCCTCGTCGGGCGAGAAGCTTTTTAGGCAGATCGCATCATCCCCACTGTTGATGTAGCAGTTGGAAATGCGCACCCGCTCGCAATCGATCAGGTCAAGGCCGTCGGTGTTTCGGCCGGGAACATCGGCGTAACGTTCCTGCTCAATATCTTTGTTCTCCCGACTATCCACCGTGATGCCGTCGATGACTAAGTTCTTGCACGACTGGTACGACTGCACCCACGAGGCGGAATTGTACAGCGTCACATCGCGCACCGTCACGTTTTCGCAGGCCCGCAGGTGAATGATGCGCGGGCGCTTACTAAACGAGGGAAAACCGTAGGGACCGTCCACCCAGTGGTCGCCGTTGCCGTCGATGGTGCCCCGCCCCTCGATGCTGATATGTTGGGCGTCTTCGGCGTAGATAAGCGCCTTATTGGTTTCCAGGGTGCCGGTGTACGACGGATACCGGGAAGGGATGCTCGGGAAATCTTCCAGATTGTTGCTCCCCCGCAGTACGGCTCCGGCTTCCAGATATAATGTCACGTAACTTTTCAGATACAGCGTGCCGGACACGAAGGTGCCTCCGGCCAAATATACCTTTCCTCCACCCGCGCGATGGCAACTGTCGATGGCTTGCTGAATAGCTTCGGTGTCCAGGGTTTGGCCATCGCCCTGTGCCCCGTAGCGCCGAACATCAAAGGTAGCGCGGTTGGTCTGAGCGTACGCCGCTACCGGTATTAACGGAAAAAGCACCACAAGCAGACTACGAAGCAATCGGTTTCTAGAACAGATCAATAACCCGGGTTCTGAGTTAGATCGGCGTTGATGTTAGCATCAATCTCACTAATGGGCAGGGGCCAGACGGCGTTAAAATCCTGAATCTGGGGGCCATTGTGGGCGTTGTGCAGCCGTACCCGCTCCACCAATTTGCCCAGGCGGGTCAAGGTGATTCGCCGATCTTCCTCCAGGCTTAGTTCGCGCGCCCGTTCGTCCAGGATGTAGTCGATGGTCACCTGGCCGGGAGCCGCGGGGGTGGCGTTCACGCGGCTGCGGATGGTATTGATATCGGCGGCGGCCTGGGCGGTGTTTCCCTGCCCGAGGTAAGCTTCGGCCCGCAGCAAGTAGGTTTCGGCCAGGCGCAGGTAGTACGAATCGGTGTAGGTGGAGCCGCCCCCGGCGGTTAGCAAGCCCAAATCCCGATTGGCGTACAGCGCATCCGGGTGTTGGCCGGGCGTGGTCACTTTGCTCAGCCAGGGGTACCACCGCCAGCCTTGCGCTTCCAGATTGGGGCCGGGGTACTTCACCGCGCTGGAGTCAAACCAGACCGAAGCCGGATTATCATAGATGAAATCCCGAATGTAGTTGATGGATGAGTTGCGAAGGTCGGTGTCAAAATCACTTTCCCACAGGGTATTTTCAAAGAAGCTGGTGGGTTGCATAAATGAGACTCCCCGTCCGCCCACGTTCAGATCAGAGCGCCAACCGAGCACGGCCGGTTGTCCGTCGGGGTCTTGCAGCGTCCAACTGGCGGGAGCGTGGTTTCTTTCAAAGTCGTTTCCCTGGTTACTGGTCGATGATAAATAGCCGCCCGGCAGGTCTACTTCCATCTGCGCTACCCACAGGGCTTCGGTGTTGCCCCCGCTGCGGTTCTGGTTGCCCTGGCGGAACAAATCGTAGTACACGTCGCCACCTTCCAATGCCGACTGCGACCCGAACCGCTCGGTCATCAGGGCAGTATTAGGGTCGTCAATGACGGCGGTGGTGGCCACAATGGCCTGATCCCACTGTTCTAAGGCCACGTAGGTTTCGGCCAGATAATGCTGCGCTACCAGGTTCGACACTCGTCCGTCTTCCACCTCGCTGATCGGTGGCAATGCGTTGGCGGCTAATTCCAGGTCGGTTACTATTTGGTTGAGTATCTCCGTGCGGCTGGCGCGGGTAAAGTCAGCTTTGGGTGAAGTTACCTCGTCCAGTACCAGCGGCACTCCGCCGTAGAGATGCACCAGATAGCGATAGGCCAACCCTCGAAAGAAACTCGCTTCGGCGGTGACGGCGGATTTTTGCTCGTCGGTCAGGTCGGCCTCCGCCACGCGCTCAACGATGGTGTTGGCGCTGGTGACCACCTTATACCAACGCTCCCAGTGCCAACTTATTAAGCCATTGGTTGGGTTGAGTGTGACCGCGTAGTCGCCAAAGCGGTTGTTGGCAGAAGATTCTCGGGCATCAAACATAATATCGGTGCCGTACAGATGAGATTTGGAATTATCATCACTATTAAATTTAACATCCCGCACCTGGGCGTATAAACCAATGACCGCAGCTTGATAATCGCCAAGTGTGACAAAGGCGTTGGTAGGACTGAAGAAGTCCAGGGGTTCTTCTTCCAAAAAAGCCTCTTCGTTGCAGCCGGTATGGATCAGCGCAAACGCAGTGAACAGTAAGGTATAGTATCGTATTGATTTCATGATTGTGTTGCTTAGGGTGCTACAGAGAAATATTTAAACCGACCGAAAATCCGCGCATGACGGGCAGCGCGCTTCGTACACCGTCATCATCGCCTTCTCGTTCTTGCGTAGAACTCAGTCCCTGCCCGGTTTCGGGGTCCCAGCCTTCCCAATCGGTGAGCGTCACCAGGTTTTTACCACTCACGAAGACCTTCAGTTCTTGTAAGCCCCAACGTTCAATTAGACTACTGTTCAAGCTATAGGATAGGGAAATGTCTTGTAAGCGGAAAAAGTTGCGAGCGAAGTAACGGTTTCCCCCAATCGGCGCATTCGGTCCGGGACGGCGATACATGGCCCCAGGGTTGGAGGGACTCCAGTAGTCAATCTCGGAGTACCAGTTAGTAGTCTGTGCCACTCCCGGAGTACCGTAGCCGCTGGCCCAGGGATTGTTTTGCCCCAGGTAAGTAGGCCGGTTCTTCGTAGCCGATAATCTGCCGATCGTCTTCCGGTCTGATTTCTCCGTCGCCATTCAGGTCGCGCAATCGGTATAGCCCCGGCTCCCATCCGTCGGGAATGTCTTCGCCGTCGCTGATTTGGTAGATACCGTCCACCACGTAGTCGTACACCGCCCCGATGGGCTGGCCAATGAACAAATCGTTCGCGATCAAGTCATCTTCCTGCCCGTCGTTATCCCGATCCAGCCCAATCAAACTCACAATCTCGTTGCGGTTGGCAGCAAAGTTAAACTGCAAGTCCCAGCTTAACAGATCACTGCGCACCGGGGTGGCGTTGAGGATAGCTTCAAAACCGGTATTGCTAATTTCCCCTACATTGGAAGAAATGTTTTCAAATCCGGTGATCCGAGGTAGGACAAATTCCCACAGTAGGTCAGTCGTGTTGGATTGGTAGTAGTCTAAGCTACCGGACAAGCGACTGCTGAGCAATTCAAAATCAAGCCCGATATTGATCCCCGCGGTTCTTTCCCAAGTGAGGTCGGGGTTGGCCAGGGTGATTACGCGCTGACCGTTCACAGTGCCGCCACCGTCACCAAATACGTACTGCGATATAAAGTCATTTCCGTCGGGTAAGCCACTGTTATCACCCGCCCCAATTCGTGCCAACGAACTATAGCGTTGGGTCAGGTTGCCGTTGATGCCGTAGCTGGCCCGTAGTTTCAAGAAGTTAATGGCGTCGGTATTGGCCAGAAAGCTCTCTTCGGAAATCACCCACCCCAAACCGGCCGAGGGGAACAAGCCGAACTTGTTGTTTTCCGAAAAGCCACTAAATCCGTCGCGGCGCAACGTGGCGGTGAGCAGATACTTATCGCGAAACCCGTAGTTGATGCGGGCCATCTGGTATAAGTAGCGCTCTTCCCAGGCTTCGGCTGAGATAAATTGGTTGATGGCCTGTTGGGGGCTATTGTAGGACAGCGCTATGTTGCTGATGTTGGTGCCTTCGGCTTGACTCTGATCAAAGCTAACGCGATTAAAGCCGTACAAGAGCGTGACATCCACTTGGTGGTTGGCCCCTAAGTCTGGCTTGTAGGTAATTATGTTATCCAACAAGAGATCGTAGGTAGAGCGGTTTCGGCGAAGCACCCGACCGGCTTGTCCTGCATCGTAGGGGCTGGAGTTGCTGAGCGCATCCCAGCGGTAGTTATTGCTAAAATTGACCCGATAACTTAGCCCTTCTATCTGGGGAATGCGCACCTGGGCGTAGAAAATACCGGATAAACTGTTGCGCAAATCACGATCGTCGGAGGCACTTTGCAGGAAGGGATTCAGGCGGTTATCACCCAATGGATTCACCACCAATTCGCCGTTTTCGTCGTAAGGGGTAACCAGCGGACTCATCTGGGGAAGCTGCGCTAGATTTGGACTTTCACCGGAGAAGTTAGAGAAAGAACCAAACGTATTGGCTCCGATAGTCAACCAATCGGTGATCTCGGTGTCCACGTTAATTCGCGCGGTGATGCGGCGGTACTTATCGTTGAGTACCCAACCCCGCTGCTCGGTGTATCCTCCCGACAGGAAGTACGAGGTATTGGGTCCGCTCCCCCGCACACTCATCTGGTGATCGGTAATATAACCGGGGTCGGTCACCTCATCCACCCAGTTGTAGTCGTTCCCGGCGGCAAAGCCAGCCAGCAGGGGCGGAAACAAACCGGTATCATTATCGATGCTCCAGTCGGGATTTTCTTGGGTGAAGTCCGGAGCCAGGTAGCTGTTCTGCCAATCTACGTCACGCACTCCCTGGAGATAACCCGCCCGGCCTTCCGGAGTAAGTTCGTTGGCCGGTGATTGGGTAGTATAAGAGCCAGCGTAGCTGATAACCGGCTTTTGGGCGGACTTACCACTTTTAGTGGTGATAATAATAACTCCGTTTGCCGCTTGAGCACCGTAGACCGCCTTGCTGCTGGCATCCTTGAGCACGTCGACCGAGGCAATGTCTTTGGGATTCAGATCGGCGAGTCGCCCGCGGTAGTACACCCCATCGAGCACGATGAGCGGGTTCTGGTTGCCGTTGATACTGGATTGTCCCCTGATTTGAATATTGGGTTCTTCACCCGCCGTGGCCACCTGCCCGATGTTGATGCCGGGGGTGGAACCGGCTAGCGATTGCAGGATATTGGTGTTGGGAGCTTCTTCGAAGGCCTCCAGTGGAGCCGATACGATGGAGCCGGTCACATCTTCCCGCTTCTGGGTGCCGTAGCCAATCACCACCACTTCGGATAATGATTTCAGATCAGGGGAGATAGCGACGTTGATGGTGCTGCGGTTGTTGATGGCTTCTTCCAGCGTTTCGTAGCCCACGGAAGAGAAAACCAGGGTTTCGGCACCGTCGGGCAAGTTCAGGGAGTAGTTCCCCTCAATGTCGGTAACCGTCCCCACCGCGGTTCCTTTCACCAGGATGTTTACTCCCGGCAGGTTGATGCTTTCGGCAAGGTCGCTGACTTGTCCGGTCACGGTTTGGTCTTGGGCGTGGAGCACGGGTGACCACCCCAGCAGCCACCCGGCGAGTAGTAATAAAGTTAGGCGCATAAAATTTAATTTTGTATTATAAAATACATTTTATCTATGCAATAGTATGGATAATAGTAACAATAAGCAATAGAAATACGATCAAATTGAAATAATTGTAGAATAAAGGCAGCGCATGGCGGGTGATGCTTGACTTAAGTGATTGGTAAAAAGGCACTTCACTGGCACTAGCCCGCGTCGCTAGGTTGAAATCAAACTTTGGTGAGTTTTTTGCTGTTTTGCTCAGCGAAGGGTCATTCGTTGCCCTTTCTATTAATTTATTTTCACGCAACCCCCCCCCCCCATGCCCACTTCATTTTTCGCCTTGCTCCGCAACTCGTTACTGCTGCTGCCCTTCCTTTTGTTTTCTTCCTGCGACGTGCTGCAAAGCGTGCTGGGTGACCTCGGCACCGGCGGACTCTCCTCGGCCGAAATTGTGCGGGGACTCAAAACCGCCCTGAAGCAGGGAGCTAAGTTCGCGGGCGACAACGCCTCGCAGGAAAACGGCTACCTGAACAATCCTATCGTCGACATTCGCATTCCGTTGCCCGATAAGTTGCAGGGCGTGGAGCGAAACATTCGAAGGATTCCGCTGGTGGGGGATAAGGTGGTGGATAACTTTATCACGGCCATGAACCGGGGAGCGGAAGAAGGGGCCAAAAAGGCCGCCCCGATTTTCGTCAACGCCATCACCTCCATGACGGTCACCGACGGACTGGGCATCCTCAAGGGGGGAGACGATGCGGCGACCAACTACCTGGAACGCAGCACCACGTCCAGCCTGACCAGCGCCTTCAGGCCGGTCATCAAAAACGCCCTGGACCAAACCAAGGCCACCGATTATTATAACGCCCTGAAGAACGCCATCAGCTCCTTTAACAGAACGCCGCTGGTCAACAAGATCAACGTGAACGTGGGCGAGCTGCCGATACTGGAAGACTACGCCACCCAAATGGCCCTGAACGGCCTGTTCAAACTCGTGGCCCGCGAAGAAAGGAAAATTCGCGACGACCCCTTCGGTCAAAGCGAGCAAATCCTGCGCAAGGTGTTTGGTAGTCAAAAGCCAACGACAACGCCGACGGGGATGGGAGGGTAAAGAATGAGGTAATGAAGCATTAAGATTTTCTAAGTACCGAATCAAAATTAATTACAATTTTATACGTCATTCCGGAGCGAGCGGCAGCGAGGCCCGGAATCCCCCCAATCCAGCGACTAGTCCTTGTCGCTGGATTGGGGGATTCCAGATATTTTCTTCCGCTACGCTACAGAAAATTCTGGAATGACGTTTTGTAATTTATTCTGAGCAACTACTTGACATTATCTTTTGCTGCCGGAGCCCGACTCAATAATTAGAAGAACACTGAACCCACAACCCCGAACCTCACTCAAACAAAAATTCATCATACGCACTTCTTAATTCCCGCAAGGCCAACGCGTCATTCTGATTTTGTGCTTCCGCTATTCCCTTCCGATACGTCTGCTCAGCCCGCTCGGGCTGGTTCAAGTCCACGTACAACTGCGCCGCGTGGTAGTAGGTGGGCACGTACTGCGGGTGTTCGGTGAGCAGCTTTTTGTAGTATTCCAGGGCCTTTTGGGGGTGACCCCGCCGATATTCGGTGGCCACAGCGTAGAGCGTAAAGGGGTCATCAGGGGTTTCTTGCAGGAACGTGAGCAGGGCATCAAGACGGGCGGTAGACATTGTTGGGATAGATTTTTATTTCTTTTTGATTTACGTAACTTCGTGGCAAAAAACCGGTTAACCAAGGAATAACCCGTCAGCCTACCTTATGAAGATTCTAGTTTGCATCACCCACGTGCCCGATACCACCTCCAAAATATCCTTTACCGACGACAATACCAAGTTCAACACCACCGGGGTGCAATTCATCATCGGTCCCTACGATGATTACGCCCTGGCCCGCGCCGTAGAACTTAAGGAACAATCGGGCGGCACGGTCACCTTGCTGAATGTGGGCGGCAAAGAAACCGAACCCACCATCCGTAAAGGCCTGGCCATCGGGGCCGACGACGCCATCCGCATTGATGCCGAGCCAACCGATGCCTTCTTCGTGGCCCAGCAAATCGCCGCCGTGGTGAAAGAAAACAGCTACGATCTGGTGCTGATGGGCCGCGAGTCGATCGACTACAACGGAGGGCAGGTGCACAGCATGGTGGGCGAACTGGTCGGCATGCCCGCCGTCTCTCCCGTGATGCAACTCGAAGTAGACGGTGATACCGCCACCGTGGCCCGCGAGATCGAGGGAGGCAAAGAACACGCTACCGTGCCGCTGCCCTTCATCGCCGGTTGCCAGGAGCCGATTGCCGAGTGGAAGATTCCCAACATGCGGGGCATCATGACAGCCCGCAGCAAGCCGCTGGAGGTACGCGAACCGGCGCAGGACGAAAAGCTGACTTCCACCCAGCGCTACGAAAAACTAGCCTCCAAGGGTGCGGTGAAAATGTTCTCGCCCGACCAGATGGGCGAACTGGTGCAGGCCCTTAAGAACGAAGCTAAGGTGTTGTAAAGGAGTAGCTGGCAAGAAACCTTTGCCCGACCCGTTAAGAAGCTACGCGCAGTAGCTTATTCAAGCATTAACCCAATCAAGCATGTCCGTACTCGTATTTGTAGAAAGCGCCGAAGGGAGCGTTAAGAAAACCTCCCTGGAGGCAGTGGCCTACGCCGCTGCCCTCGATCAAGGCGAAGTCACCGCTATTGTCATGGGCAACAGCGTCTCTTCCGAATCGTTAGAAAAGTTGGGCGGCTACGGTGCCACCAAGGTGCTGCACGCCAGCGACGAACGACTCAACGAAGATCAGATTCAGGCCTACGCCTCGGTGCTCAACCAGGCCATGGAGCAGACGGGTGCCTCGATCCTGGTGCTGGCCAAGTCCTCGCTGGGCGACCCGGTGGCAGCCCGCGTGGCGGTGAAGAAGCACGCCGGACTGGCCTCCAACGTGGTGGCCCTGCCCGAATCCGGCGACAGCTTCGTGGTGAAGCGCAGCATCTACACCGGTAAAGCCTTCGCCTATACCGAACTGAGCACCGATAAGAAAATCATCGCCATCAAGAAGAACGCTATTGAACTGCCGGAAGCCGACAGCACCGCCCCGGTGGAAGTCTTTTCGCCGACGCTCGACGAGGCTGACTTCACCGTGAAGATCACCTCCACCGAAAAGAGCGAGGGCGAGGTGCTGCTGCCCGAAGCCGACGTGGTGGTGTCGGGCGGACGCGGCCTGAAGGGACCCGAGCACTGGGAGATCATTGAAGAACTGGCTAGCACCCTGGGGGCGGCCACCGGGTGCAGCAAGCCGGTCTCGGACATGGGCTGGCGTCCCCACCACGAGCACGTGGGACAAACCGGGATCAAGGTGAGTCCGAGTCTGTACGTGGCGGTGGGCATCTCGGGTGCCATTCAGCACCTAGCCGGAGTCAACTCCTCCAAAAATATCCTGGTCATCAACCAGGACGAGGACGCTCCCTTCTTCAAGTCGGCCGATTACGGGGTGGTGGGCGATGCCTTTGAGGTGGTGCCCAAGCTCACCGAAGCCATTCGCGCGGCGCAAGATTAACCCAATGTTTCATTAGTTTCCTCGGTATAGTGGATAAGATAGAATTAGAAATTTTAGGACTTTCTTCGAGCCAGTCGCAGTCCGGTTCGTTCGCCCTGGTGCTGGGTGAAACCATTGGCAACCGGCGGCTGCCCATCATCATCGGCATGTTTGAGGCCCAGGCCATCGCCATCGAGATCGAGAAGATCGTGCCCAACCGGCCCATGACGCACGACCTGTTCAAGTCGTTTGCCCACAACTTCAACTTCACGCTCGAAGAAATCGTGATTTCCGACCTCAAAGAAGGAGTGTTCTTCGCCAAAATCGTGTGCAACGATGGCGCGAATACCACCGAAATCGATGCCCGTCCCTCGGATGCCATCGCCATCGGGCTGCGCTTCAGCGTGCCGATCTACACCTTCGAAAGCGTGCTGTCGGAAGCGGGTATTGTGCTCACCGAAGAAGAAAGTGAGGCAGCCACCGAAAGCAGCGAAGCAACCACCAAAAGCAAATCGAACAAACCCCTCAACGAGCAACTCAAAGACTTGCCCCTGGACAAACTCAAGGTTTTGCTCGAGGAAACCCTCAAAAAAGAAGACTACGAAAAGGCTGCCCTGGTCCGCGACGAGATGAACCGCCGCAACTAGCGCATGATCTACCTCCGCGGTGTTCTGGGACTCGCCACGCTGGTCGGCTTGGCGTATTTGCTATCCACCAACCGGCGGGCTATCAACTGGAAACTGGTGGGAGCCGGACTATCCATCCAACTGACGGCTGGGCTATTAATCCTCAAGGTGCCTTTCGTAGCCGGACTATTCGATCAGCTAAGCGAGGGCTTTGTTACCTTCCTGGGCTTTTCGCAAGAGGGAGCTCGCTTTATCTTTGGCGACCTGGTCAATACCTCGTCTTTCGGGTTTATCTTCGCCTTCCAGGTGCTGCCCACCATCATTTTCTTCTCTACGGTTTCGGCCGGTTTGTACTACCTGGGCATTCTGCAAAAGGTGGTCTACGGCATTGCCTGGGTGATGTCTCGCAGCATGCGCCTGTCGGGAGCCGAAAGCCTGTCGGCAGCGGGCAATATCTTTCTGGGGCAAACCGAAGCGCCCCTGCTGGTGCGACCCTACATCGAGGGCATGACGCGCTCCGAGATCATGTGCCTGATGACCGGCGGCATGGCCACCATCGCGGGCGGCGTGCTGGGCGGCTACGTGGCCTTTCTGGGGGGCGACGACCCGGTGCAGCAAACCCGCTTCGCGGCCTACCTGCTGAGCGCCTCCATCATGAACGCCCCGGCCGCTATTGTCATTTCTAAAATCCTGGTACCCGAAACCCAGCCCGAATTGATTAAGAGCGACCTGCGGGTGAGCGATGAGCAGCTGGGCGTGAACGTGATCGACGCCCTGTCGCGCGGGGCGGGCGAGGGGCTCAAGCTGGCGCTCAACGTGGGCGGCATGCTGCTGGCCTTTATCGCGGTGATTGCCGCGCTCAATTATTTTTTAACCAACGTGGTGGGCGAGATCGGCGGACTCAACGGCTGGATCGTAGCCAGTACCGACGGAGCCTTTGTGGGTTTCTCGTTGGAGTATATTTTGGGACAGTTGTTTCGAGTGTTTGCCTTTATCATGGGCGTCGATTGGGTAGACACGCTCCAGGTAGGAAGTCTATTAGGCCAGAAAACGGTGATCAACGAGTTTGTGGCCTACCTGAGCCTGTCGGAGATGAAGACCGAAGGGGTGCTCAGTGGCAAAGCCCTGGTGGTGTCTACCTACGCCTTGTGTGGTTTTGCCAACTTCGCTTCTATCGCCATCCAGATCGGGGGCATCGGCAGCCTGGCACCCGGACAGCAGGAAAACCTATCACGCCTCGGCCTGTGGGCCCTGGTGGCCGCTACGTTTGCCTGCATGATGACCGCGACGATTGCGGGGATGCTGGTGGATTATTGAGACTGCATCTAGAAAGTACGTCCCAGCCCTACGCCAAACCAATTGGTCCACTCTCCCTTCCTATGAAAAACGCTGCTGTCATATAACGCGATATACGGGGTATAGGCCACGCTTAAAAAGAAGCCCCCCTGCGGTTTCTGGAACCGGTATCCCGTGCGACCAATCACGTCTACCGATTGGTAACCTACCATTTCTCCTCTTAGGATTTCGTGTCGCCCCGCGCTGTAGGCCATCCCTGCTCCTACGTTAAAGTGATGATTACCCTTACCGATAAATCCGTTAAAGGTAGCCGGTAGCATAATAAAGTTAGGAAAAGCACTTATTCCGCCCTGCACGCTGAGTTGCACCGGGGAGGAAGACCGCAGGCGGCGGTCGTAGTTAACGGAAAGAACCGTTAACGGCCCACCCAGCTCAACGAATATCGTATTGCGCTTGACCGGGGGTTGAGCGTCTTCAGCTTGCGCCCGGGCGGCTTGGGCGACCAGCAAAAGGGCGAGGCAGCAGATGATTGTTTTCATAGGAGTAAGCGGTTAACTAGGGTTTCGTAAAAGGTGAACCCAACCGCGGTACGTGCGGTTGAGCGGTTGATTTTTAAGTAGATAATAATACACTCCGGCCGACAAATGCTGCCCGTCCCAGTTGTTTTGGTAGTTATCGGCCGCGTATACCTGCTTGCCCCAGCGGTTGAAGACCTGCAACTGCCACCCCCGCCCCGCCACGTGCTCAATGTCAAAGGTTTCGTTGAAGGCATCCTGGTTGGGCGTGAACACGGTGGGAATGAAGCCGGGGCAATCCACGAAGTCTACCCGGATAGAATCTCCGGCCGCGCAGGCCGAAGTGGCGGTTTGCACCCAGTAGGTACCGGACTCGCGCACCGCCAGTGTGCTATCGGTGGTGTTGTCGCTCCACAAAAAAGGCCCGGTGGCAGCAGGAGCCGATAGTAGCAGGGTTTCTCCCTGGCAGAGCGTGGTATCCGCCCCCAGGCTCCAGCGGGGTTCGTAGGCAACAGTGATGCTGTCGCGGATAGTGCAATTGCCCACCGTCACGTCTACCCAGTAGGTGTCGGCCACCCGCGCCAGCAGCGTGGGTTCGGTAGAGGAATCGTCCCAGCGGTAGGCCGAAGCACCCGGCACCTGGGGAGTGAGCGCCACCGTTTCGCCCCGGCACAGCAGCGTGTCGTTGCCCAGGAAACTTTCAGGAAGGGCATCGACCTCACCGACGAAGACGTCGTCGATGTAGTAGTAAGCGAAAAAGAACTCATCGCCTCGTCCGCGCAACGTATCCGTCTCCTCTCCGGGAAAGAAGTTACCGATGGTCATGTAACTAGCGTCTGCTTCGGCGGTGAAACATCCGGACACCAGGTGCCAGTTTTCAGTGTCGCTCACAATTTCGCTTTCGTTGATTTGCGGGGTGAACGGCAACAACCCAAAGAAATCGCGGGGACGTTTGATCGCTTCCGCAGAGAAGTGTACACCGATGTTGTTAGAAGCGTGGAATTGGTTGCCAGCTCTTAGTATGTAAAAAGACACGTAGTAAGATTTGTTCTGAACCAAAGGCTCTTTCAACCGAATTTGTATATATTCTCGGTAATCATCGTCTCTGCCTTCTAAATAATTAATTATACCACTCATAATGTCACCGGTACGAGCAATTCTTCCATCGTAAACTAGATGGAATCTATAAAAACACTCTTCATCAATAAGAGGGCTTGACAAGTCCGAAGTTCCTCCTGTGGGAGTGTACCAGTCTTTTGCGTAGTCACCAATGTTACTGATATCATCATTCCCTGTTAAATTACAGGGTAGGGAATTAACTTCTTCAAAGCCAGGGTTAGGTACTAGATTCTGTGCTACTGACGAAAAAGAAAACATCCATAGAAGCCAACAGGTGCAATATTGCAAGTAGTTTTTTAATTGAAGAGGGCGCATACTTAACAACAAAAACGATAAGAAAAAGCACCGAACGCTACAATTGTGTGTCCGGTGCCTTTTAATATTATTCAATTAAGATAGGCATTTTTGTCAACGCCTTACCCGCTTCCTGAATATGAATATAGTAGTTCCCTCTTTTCAGTCTACTTACGTCAATGCGTAACTTACCATCTTGCGCTTCTCCTTCGTATAAGATTGTAGCTTGCGTATCCAACAGCTTAACCCGGTAAGGTGCGGATAGACCACTATTGCTTTCCGCAACGGAAGGTGCCTCAATCAGATTACCTGCAGTGGTTGCCATAGATATGCTATTGCTACTTGGCTCAAACGACTTAGCGGTTATATCTATATACTCATCGGCCGGATTAGGATACACCAGGTAAGAACCCCCGTATTCATAGATGAATAGTTTCAAGACGGCAGTTGGATTTGATCGGCACCGGTCGGGAACCGTTAGTTGGACCTCCACCGCACCAAAACCCGCCGGTGGCAAGTAGAACTGAAAGAATCGTCCGCCGCTTTGGCTTGCGTGCGTTCCGCCCTGACCATTGATAACGCGCCACTGGTAGTTACCTGATGTTAAACCCGGCAGACTTGGCGCATTCACCTGAACAAACGAAGACCCGCTACCTCCGGATGGACCACTGAGTACGCTGGCAGTGTAGGGACCGAAACTTAGTCCGATCTGACTGATTCTTTGTACTGTGAAATTAGGATGCACAGTACGAACTGTCATCGTGCCATTGGTAGCTCCGTTGGCAGCAGTAACAATAACCGTTCTGCTCTGGGATTGAACTCGGACAGGTGATGGATCAGAGTCTCCTATACCTTGGGGTGTACTAACTAGCCACCCATTTGGAACTTCATATCGATAACCGAAGTGATAATCACAGCTATTAGGATCATTGCTACGCGGGATTCCGTCAATCGTTATTTGCTGAGCTTCGTTCACTGAACAAAACTTCAGGCCATTGGTAGCCAGTGTCGGAGCGGGGGCACCTAGTTCCATAATTAAAGTTCTGGTAATTCTGAATCGAGGAGTCAGCGTTGGATTAATGTACGGTATTGGATACCACCAGACTTCTACGGTGATAGTGCCGCTTCCCGGTAGAAAAGAGTAGGTAAATGAACTACTAGTTCCGGCAGCAGAGAGTGGAGAACCGAAAGGGCCGTTTGGATACCACGTACCGTTCTGATTAACGCTCCATTGAAAATTGCCCCGTAAGTTAGCGGCAGCGGTGAACGTAACAGTTTGCAAAGGGCAAACCTTGCCGGTAGGGCCAGCGGTAAATCTCAAATTGAGAACAGCCGCCTCTTCAGCAGGTGTGGCTTCAGCACGCACGGTAACCCCGAACAGTAAGCTTAGAAAGAGCGTAAAAGCGAGAATCACAAGACATTTTGGGTAAAGAAGATCAAGATTTCTCATGGTGATAAATTGATGTGGTACGCTTGGTGCCTACTCTTGGTTGTTTTCGGCATCCCCATTCTTTTAGCTCGCGATAAAAGTAATAGCAAAGATCAAAGTTTTTTCTTACCTTCATCAATACGGACGTTCACATTATAGTACTTCTAGTTCATATTTTTGAACCGGCTTTTCTCAACCTAAACCACGACCACCGTGAGCGATCATGACAAAATCCGTAAGCTGCGCGAACTGCGGGGCATCAAGCAGGAAACAATGGCCAAAGTGCTGGGCATCTCCCTGCGGGCCTACAGCAAAATAGAGAGCGGCGAAACGGCGCTCACCACCGACCGGTTGCAACAAATTGCCCGCGTGCTAGGCATTGAGCCCGATGAGATCATCGCGTTTAGCGAGCAGAACATCTTCCGCAGTTGCCAGCGTTGTCCCTACCACCAACTGCCCCCCATCACTGATCTTTCCTTCTTCACCGAGCGCCTGCTCTATCAGCAACGGATCAGGGAGCTAGAGCAAAAAGTGGCGGATTTGTCTAAGGCGTAACGATTGGCTCCTTCAAACCGTGGGCGGTGCCTCACTGCCCACCTTAAAAAAACGTACCGTAGTATGGAGAAATAAACAACGCAACTACGACAAAAACCACTTGTCCTCCTAAAATAGGCCGATACACTTCCCGGTTACGTTGCCTAAAAATACAACATACCGGTTAAAGCGCACCTCCAGACGAGGCGTTGTAATGAATTCCGGTTTTTCTCGTTACTATTCACAGTAAAAGTTGCTCCGCTTGGTCGAAACCCACGAGAATTAGTTAACTTTCCCCTTAATTTTGCTAAGCATATTTTTTATGATCAAAGTTTTTAGTTCGCTCATTTTTTCAAGCATCTTATCTTTCGGATTATTCAGTCGCTGTTCGGAGGGGCAGCCCGCCACGGCCGCGGCACCCGACCCGCCGACCCTGCCGGTGACCAGCATTGAAGCCCGCGATACCGTCATTTACCGCAGCTACGTGGCCGACGTGCAGGCCGTGCGCAACGTGGAGCTGCGCGCCCGGGTGCCCGGCTTTCTGGAGAATATTTACGTAGACGAAGGGCAGCCGGTGAAGCAACGGCAGCGCCTGTTCAAGATCAGCGAAGAAGAGTACGCGGCCGAACTGGCCAAGGCCAAGGCCAACCTGCAGAGCGCCATCGCCCAGGCCAAAGCCTCGCAACTGGAGGTGGACCGGCTGCGGGTGCTGGTCAACAAAAACATTCTGGCCGACTCGGAATTGGAAGTGGCCCTGGCCAAACTGGACGCCGTGAAGTCGCGCATCGAAGAGGCCCGCTCGGCCCAGGTGAACGCCACCATGCGCCTGTCGTACACCAGCATCCGCGCCCCCTTCAACGGTATCATCGACCGCATCCCCCTGAAAACCGGCAGCCTGATCAACCACGGCACCCTGCTGACCACCGTCTCGGACGTGAGTTCGGTCTACGTCTACTTCAACGTGTCGGAAGGGGAGTACCTGGAGTACGTCAAGAGTAAGGGCGACGACACCACCCAGAGTCAGCGCAGCGTGCGGTTGATTCTGGCCGACGGTAGTCCGTACCCCCACGAAGGGGCCATTGAGACGATGGACGGTGAGTTCACCGCCAGCACCGGTTCCATTGCCTTTCGGGCGCGCTTTCCCAATCCCGACAAGTTGCTCAAGCACCGGGCCACCGGCCGCATCAGCCTGTCGAATGTGCTCCGCGATGCGCTGATGGTTCCCCAGAAAGCGGTGTTCGAGATTCAGGACAAAAACTACGTATTCGTGGTGGACGATAACAACCAGGTGCACCTGAAAAACTTCGTGCCCAAGCTGCGTTTTTCCTACTACTACGTGGTAGGATCGGGTCTCGAAGTAGGCGAACGCATTGTCTACGAAGGCATCCAAGGACTACGCGATGGCATGCAGATCAACCCCGAAGCAGTTGAGATGGACAGTCTAATTGCGCTATCGCAATGAAACTGGGAAATTGACAGTTCGCCGCGCGATAGAAATTAGAAATTGAGTCCTAATTTCTTAATTTCCAATTTCTAGCCATTGCCGCAAGTCCCTAATTTCTAGCCACCCCGAAAGTCCATTATGTTCAACATCTTCATCCACCGTCCCGTTCTGTCGCTCGTCATCTCGCTGTTCATCACCCTGCTGGGCGGGCTAGCCTTTCTCACCCTGCCCATCGCGCAGTTTCCCGACATTGTGCCCCCTTCGGTGTCGGTACGCGCCAAGTACCGGGGGGCCAACGCCGAGGTGTGCGCCAAAGCGGTGGCTACTCCGCTCGAAAAAGGCCATCAACGGCGTGCCGGGCATGACGCACATGTCGTCGGTATCGACCAACAACGGGCGGATCGACATCGAGGTGAACTTCGAGGTGGGCACCGATCCCGACCTGGCCGCGGTGAGTGTGCAGAACCGGGTGGCCACCGTGCTCAATGAACTGCCGCAGGAGGTGATCGAGGGGGGAGTGACTACCGAAAAAGATGTGAACAGTCTGCTGATTTACATTAACATCGTGAGCACCGACGAGACGATGGACGAGAAGTTTATCTACAACTTCGCTGATATTAACATTTTGCAGGAACTGCGGCGCATCGAGGGCGTGGGCTTTGCCGAGATCGTGAGCGAGAAAGACTATTCCATGCGCATCTGGCTCAAGCCCGACCGCCTGACCGCCTACCGGGTGTCGACCGACGAGGTGATCCGGGCCATTCGCGCCCAAAACGTGGAAGCCGCCCCGGGCAAGGCGGGCGTTAGCTCCAACAAAGACGCGCAGATGCTGCAGTACGTGCTGCGCTACACCGGCAAATTTAACGAACCGCGGCAGTACGAAGATTTGGTGATCCGCGCCAACAGCGACGGCTCGGTGCTTAAGCTGCGCGACGTGGCCGATGTGGAGTTTAGTGCCATGAACTACGGCCGCATCTCGAAGAACAACGGCCGACCCGCGGCTTCCATCATGATCAAGCAGCGGCCGGGCTCCAACGCCCGCGAGGTGATTGCCGGGGTGAAGCAGCGCATCAACGAGATTCAGGAAGCGTCGTTTCCGCCCGGCATGAGCTACAACGTGACCTACGACGTGTCGCGCTTCCTCAATGCCTCCATCCATGAAGTAGTTGTGACTCTTTTTGAAGCTTTTCTGCTGGTGTTCCTGGTGGTGTTTCTCTTCTTGCAGGACTTTCGCTCCACGCTCATTCCGGCGCTGGCGGTGCCGGTGGCGCTCATCGGCACGTTGTTCTTTATGCAACTGCTGGGCTTCTCTATCAACCTGCTCACGCTGTTTGCGCTGGTGCTGGCCATCGGCATTGTGGTCGACAACGCCATCGTGGTGGTGGAGGCGGTGCACGCCAAGATGGAAGAAGAGGGTTTATCTCCACGCGAGGCAACCTTCGCGGCCATGCATGAGATCAGCGCGGCCATCATCGCCATCACCCTGGTGATGTCGGCGGTGTTTGTGCCGGTGGCCTTTCTGTCGGGACCGGTCGGAGTGTTCTACCGGCAGTTTTCCATCACGCTGGCCATTGCCATCGTCATTTCGGGGGTGAACGCCGTCACGCTGACTCCGGCGCTGTGCGCGCTGATGCTCAAAAGCACCCACGGAAAAGAAAGGAAGAAAAACCTGCTGCAACGCTTTTTTGGCCTGTTTAACCGGGGCTACGATGCCCTGGCGGGCGGATACAGCAGCGTGATCACTTACCTGGCCGCCCGGCGCGTGCTCACCGTACTATTGCTGCTGATTTTTATCGGAGCCACCTGGGGCATCAGCGTTATTCTGCCCACCGGCTTCATTCCCACCGAAGACCAGGGCGTGGTTTATATTGACGTGACCACCCCGGCGGGAGCCACCGTGGAGCGCACCGAACGCGTGCTTGACCAAATCGAGCGCGTGGCTTCTGAGATCGAGATTGTGGAAGCAGTATCGACGCTGGCGGGCTACAGCTTGGTGAACGGAGTGTCGGGCGCTTCGTTTGGCATGGGCATGGTGAGCCTGCGGCCCTGGGACGCGCGCGAGCAGTCGGCCGAGGATATTATTAATCTGCTTCGAGAAAAGACCCGGAACATCACCGACGCGCAGATTGAGTTTTTCTCGCCGCCCACCGTACCCGGATTCGGCAACTCCAGCGGCTTTGAGCTGCGGGTGCTGGACCAGAGCGGGCGCGGCGACCTACAGGAGATCGCGCAGGTGACCCGCAACTTTATTGCGGAGCTAGAGGCCTCGCCCGCCATTGCCGACGGGTATACCAACTTCAACGCCAGCTTCCCGCAGTACCTCATCCACGTGGATCAGGAGATGGCGGCCAAGAAAGGGGTGACGGTTGATCTGGCAATGAGTACCCTGCAAACGCTGATCGGCGGCTATTATACTTCTAATTTTATTCGATTCGGGCAGATGTACAAGGTGATGGTGCAGGCCTCGCCCGAGTACCGCGCCAAGCCTGAGGATCTGCTCAGTCTGTACGTGAAAAATGACGAGGGCGAGATGGTGCAGTACTCCACTTTTATCACCCTGGAGCGGGTGTACGGTCCGGAGCAGCTCACCCGCTACAACATGTATACCGCCGCGCGGGTGAGCGGAACGGTGGCACCGGGCTATAGCAGCGGCGATGCCGTGGAGGTGATCAAGCAAACGGCGCGCGACAAACTGCCCCGCGGCTACGGCTTCGACTGGGCAGGCATGACCCGCGAAGAAGTGAAGTCGGGCGATCAGGCGATTTACATCTTTCTGATCTGCCTGCTGTTCGTCTACCTGCTGCTGGCCGCCCAGTACGAAAGCTTCCTGCTGCCTTTGCCGGTGATCTTATCGTTACCCACCGGTATCTTCGGAGCCTTTTTAGCGCTTCAGTTGCTCGGTTTGCAAAACAATATCTACGCCCAGGTGGCCCTGATTATGTTGATCGGTTTGCTGGGCAAAAATGCGATCCTGATTGTGGAGTTTGCCATCCAGCGGCAGCAAGAAGGGCTGAGCGTGCTCGAGGCAGCGGTGGAGGGAGCGGTGTCGCGGCTGCGCCCGATTCTGATGACCTCGTTCGCCTTTATTGCGGGTTTGATTCCGCTGTGCGTTGCTACCGGGGCGGGGGCCATCGGTAACCGCTCCATTGGCACGGCGGCGGCCGGAGGCATGCTGATCGGCACCGTGTTCGGCTTGCTGCTTATTCCGGGACTGTACGTGCTGTTCGCCCGCGCTTCCAAATCGGAAAAAGAAGAAACTACGCCCAAGGCCCAGCCAACCGAAATGGAAGTGTCATTGTCAAGCAACTAGTTATCCCTATGTCTTTATCCCTTCGCGGATCTGTCCTCGTTTTTTGTTCTGTTCTTTTTTTCGGCCGCTGCAAGGTGGCCGACCTGCCGCAGTTGCCGGTAGCCGATCCGATCCCTTCCACCTTCGTGGGGGAAACCGATTCGCTGAGCATGGGCGACCTGATCTGGGAAGATTTTTTTAACGATCCTTTTCTGCTCACGCTTATCGATTCGGCCCTGCAGAACAACCTGGACCTGTTGGCCGCGGCCCGGCGCATTAAAATCGCCCAGGCCGACTACCGGCTGCGGCGGGGTGCCCTGTTGCCCGCAGTCAGAGGAAACGTGGCCGCCAACTTAGGTACGGTGGTAAACCCTAACCTGGTTAACGACCCCAACGTGGATCAGAGCGCAAATAATATAGCGCAGAACTATTTCGTGGGCTTTCAGAGTTCCTGGGAGGCCGACCTGTGGGGCAGACTTCGGCTGCAACGCGAAGCGGCCTACCTCCGGTTTCTGGCCAGCGAAAAGGGGCAGCACCTGCTCATTACCAACCTGGTGGCCGACGTGGCCCGCTTGTACTACGAACTACTGGGGCTGGATAACGAACTGTCGACCATCGAGCAGAATATAGAATTTCAGGAGATTGCCCTGGAGCTGGTGCGCATTCAAAAGATCGCGGGGCGGGCCACCGAACTGGCCGTACAACAGTTTCAAGCGCAGCTGCTTCGGACTAAGAGCCTGGGGTTCGAGAAGCGGCAGGGTATCATCGAGGTGGAAAACGAGCTGAACAGTCTGTTGGGCCGTTACCCGCAACCCATTGCCCGGGGCACCTCTATCCTGGAGCAAAGCCTGCCCGATGTGGTGCGCACCGGGGTGCCTTCGTCCCTACTGTTGCGCCGTCCGGATATCCGCGAGGCCGAACTGGCGCTGGCTTCCGCGCAAGCCAATGTTGCTGCCGCACGCAAGGCGTTCTTCCCCTCGCTGGTGCTCAGTCCGTTCGTGGGCATGAACGCGCCCGAACTATCCCTGCTGGTGAAACCCGAATCCTTCGCGGTGGGCATGCTAGCCGGGCTGACAGCGCCCATCTTTCAGCAGAACCAACTGCGGGCGGGCTTCGATCGGGCCTCGGCCGAAACCCTGGAGGCTTACTACAGCTACCGGCAGGTGGTTGTCACCGGTCATCAGGAGGTGGTGACCAACCTGCGGCGCGCCGAAAACTACCGACTGGCCTACGAACTGCGGCAGGAAGAGGCCGAGGTGCTTAAGGCAGCCGTAGAAACTTCCAACGCCCTATTTACCGCGGGCTATGCCAACTACCTGGAGATCATCACCGCCCAGGCGCGCGTGCTCGAGGCAGAACTGAGCGTGGTAGACACCCGCAAGGAGATTTTCGTGTCCCTAATCAATTTGTACCGCGCCCTGGGCGGCGGCTGGAAGTAGGGTAGGCTGGACAGAAGTTCTCCGGAACATATGTTTATCTTCCAACCATTTTGGCCTACTACGGGTCTAGAAGAGGCGTTACCCAATCTAATGGATATAAAATTCCTTCACCCTCTGTTTCTCGCTGCACTGTTGACCGGCCCGTGGATGACCTACGGCCAAGCCACCACCAGCTTCGTAGGAGTGTCGTAGGTCTTAGCCAACACAAGCGCCGTATATTTGAGAAGCCTTGACGGAGCGGCGGGAAGCGAACCGGATCGGGGGTACACCATAGGGGTTCAGTATCAGCAACAGATCAAACCGCATTTCGCGCTGGAAAGCGGGCTCTACCTTGCGCAGTTTCAGTACGTTAGTGTACCTGCTTTTACGGGGGTTCCGGTTTCAAACGAGGTCAGAACTTAGTGATCGTAAACTCGGTGCGGCGGTTCTGCTGGTGCTCGTCTTCTGAGCACTTCACTCCGTCGCCGCAGCGATTTAGGATGGTGGTCTCGCCGTAGCCCTTGCCCAAGATGCGCAGCGGATCAATGCCCTGCGACACAATGTAGTCGGCCGAGGCCCTGGCCCGCTTATCGGACAACCGCAGGTTGGAGGCCGCGCTGCCGCGGGCGTCGGTGTGCGAGCCCAGTTCAATCTCTAGGGTGGGGTTCTCCTGCATGGTGCGCACGATCTTATTGAGCTCCTGCGCCGCATCGGAACGGATGGCGTACTTGCCCAGGTCAAAGTAGATCGGCTGAATGTCAATCAGGGTGCCAATGTCGGTGCCAATGTCGATTTTGTCCAGTCCCACGTTGAGCACGTCGTGCAGGTTGATCTCGCCGGGTTGCTCCAACTGGCTGTTGAAGGTGGCCGACTTGCCCAAATAGCCTTCCTTGGCCAACTTGATTTGGTAGCTGATCCGATCGTTGAGTTTTTTGCCTTCTATCCCGTAGCGGAAGCCCCCCCCGGCGTCGGTGGTGGTTTCCAGCACAGTTTTGCCGGTCATGTTGTCGATGAGCGTCACCAGCACACCCGGAATGGATTCGTTTGTCTGGTTTTCGCTGATCTGCCCGAAGAGCGAAAAGCCGTAGTTCTTGAGCAGGGCCAGGTCGGCTTGCCAGGTGGTCTGCTCTTTAGCGGCCACGGTAGCCAGGCTGGTGTCTTTATCAAAATAGTCTTCCGACTCCACCTTGATCTGGTACTTCTTATCCCGTTCCACCACGAAGGAGTAGTTTCCCTGGTTGTCGGTGGGCAGGGCGGTGATGACTTTGCCGGTTTCGTCGAGCAAGGTGACCCGAGCCGCAAAAAGCGGGGTTCCTTCGTTCTGGTCAGTGACAATTCCCCGCACGGTGAACTGGTCGAGCAGCGGTTTGAGCGAAGCAAAAGTATAGATGTCGTCGTTGCCGCTGCCCCCCTCGCGGTTGCTGGTGAAGTAGCCGTGCTGCCCGTCGGGTTTCACAATCAGGCCGAAGTCGTCGGCCGGAGTGTTGATGGGCGAGCCCAGGTTGGTGATGCGGGCGTCGTCGCCCCGGCTGATGTCCACTCCGAACACATCTAGTCCGCCCAGCCCTTCGTGGCCGTTGCTGGCGAAGTAGAGTTGCTCGTCGTTGTACAAAGAGGGGAACATCTCGTTGCCCTCGGTATTGATATTTTCCCCCAGGTTCACCGGCTCGCCCCAGGTTCCGTTCTGATACTCGGCGCGGTATAAGTCGGTGCCGCCGAAGCCGCCGGGCCGGTCGCTGGCAAAGTAGAGCGTGGTGTCGCTGCTCATGGCAGGGTGACCGGTAGAGAACTCAGCGCTGTTGAAGGGCAGTCGTTCCGGGGCGGTCCAGGTGTCGTCGCTGGTTTTTTCAGAGTAGAACAGCTCCAGCGTATTCACTCCTTCCCGGCTTTTGCCGATCTTATTCTTCTGGTAGTTGCTGCGGGTGAAAATTACCTGGGTGTTGTTGTTATAGAACACCGCGGAGCCTTCGTGGTACTTGCCGTTCACTCCTTCTTCCAGTTCTTCCACAGCGTTGCCGTCGGGCGACACGCGGTACAGGTCCAGGTAGTTGGAATGGTCCCAGGCGAAGTTGCCCTTTCCCTCGCGGGCCGAGGCGAACACCAGTTGGTCTCCGTAGAAGGTAGGGGAGAAATCCGACTCGGGGGAGTTGAACCCTACCTCGCTCACGCTCACGAATTGCTCGTTGTGAAACAGGGATTTTAGTTCTTCAATGCCACGGATGCGGTGGGTGGCACGCCGCTCTTGTCCGGTTTTCTGGTTGTAGCGTTCGTACCACTGCTTGGCGAGCGTATAGTTACCGTTGCTGCTCAGTGCCTCGGCGTAGTAGAGCCAGTGTTCGGCGTGGGCCACAGTGTCGTCTACTACCTGGGCGTACCAATCTTCGGCGTTGGCCGGATCGTTGAGCTTGCGGTAGCTCTCGGCGATCTTAAGCTTCACCGCCACGTTGGTGGTATCCTTCCGGTGGGCCTTCTGGTAATAGCTTAGGGCGTCTTTGAACGCCAGATTTTCGTACTGCCGGTCGCCCGCCTTGATGAGCGACGATTGCGCCCACGCTCCGGCGCTGGTAGTAAACAGTAAAATCAAGCAATGTAGAATGGTCTTCATAAACTTATAGTTTTGTACTTAAGTAATACTTTACAAGACTGTGATAAGTACTTAATAAACAGGATGTTATACAGTTTATAAGAAGTATATGTACTAGAAGTAACGAGGAGTAAGCATTTTCTTATCCTTGCGCACCAGGCGGTAGTTGATCATCAGTTCGTGCGAACCGGTGTTCACCTGTTGCAGGTCGGTGAGGGTGTAGTCGTAGGCGTAGCCGATGCGAAATTGCGGAGTGGCCTGTAGCTCCAGTAGCGCACTCACCGCGTCGAACGAGCGGTAGGACAAACCCACCCACAGCAGTTCTTTGATCAGCAGATTGGCGTTGATATCCACCTCAATCGGTGCCCCTTCCACGGCCTTCACCAGCAGGTTGGGCTTCAACTTCAGGTCTGCATTCAGGTCGATCACGTAGCCGGTGGTGAAGAACCAGTGGCGGTACTGCCGGGCCAGGCGGCCTTCGCTGCCGGGATAGTCGTTGGCCAGCAGCAGGGGCAGCGAGAAGCCCGCGTAGAAGCGCGTGGTGCTGTAGTACAAGCCGGTGCCGAAGTTGGGCAGAAACCCTTCGGCATCGTCGGCCGAAAACGAAATATCATCGCCCTCGCGCACCAGCACCTGGCTGAAGCCCGCCCGGTAGGAGTTAAACCCGGCCTGCAGTCCGGCCGACAGGGTGCCGCGGTTCATCTTGATGCGGTAGGCGTACACGGCGTAGGCCCCGTACTGGTTGGTGACTCCGATTTCGTCGTGGGTGAGCAGCAGGCCCAGTCCCATGCTTTCGTCGCGCAGGGGAGCGTGGGCCGAGAAGGTCTGCGAACTGGGGGCCCCGGCGAAGCCGTGCCACTGCTTGCGCGCCAGCGCGGTGAGATTCAGGGCGCCCTGACTGCCCGCGTAGGCCGGGTTGATGGCCAGTCCGTTGAACATGTACTGGGTATACATCGCCTGCTGCTGCGCCTGCGCCCGGGGCAACGCCAGCCACCAAGCGCTGACGATCAATCCAATCATGGTGATTTTTGTTTTCATAGTAATGTTGCTTGTGGTTTATCGGTGCACGGTGATAAATCCTTTGCGGACCGCACTGCCGTCGCCTAAGTCAATGAGGTAGAAGTAAGTGCCGTCAGGCACATTTTTGCTGCCGAGGATCAGGCCAACCGAAGAATCGCTACCCCAGGCTTTGTCCTGGTTGTTGTAGCCCTGCACCTCAAAGAGCAGGTTGCCCCAGCGGTTGTAGATCTGCACGGTGTTGTTGGGGTAGTTCTCAATGCCTCCGATCTGCCAGGTTTCGTTTCTATTGTCGTCGTTGGGCGAGAAGCCTCCGTAGATCACCAGATCATCTTCCGGCGGTTCGGGAGTATTGTCAGGGTCGCGGTAGTCAGGAACACCATCGTTGTCCGAGTCGATGGGATTGGCCGGGTCGCCGCCCACCTCGGTGGCGTCGGGGATTCCGTCGCCGTCACTGTCAGTGTCGAGGTAATCCGGAATCCCGTCGCCGTCCGCATCGTTAGGACTGGTGGGGTTGGCACCGGCTTCGGTAGCATCGGGAATACCATCGTCGTCGGCATCTTGGTCCAGGTGATCGGGCACTCCGTCGCCATCCGTGTCGGTGGGAGTAGCCGGGTTGCTGCCCGCCTCCTGACTGTCCGGAATGCCATCGTTATCGCTGTCGGTGTCTTGATAGTCCGGCGTGCCGTCGCCATCGCTGTCGATGGGGTTGTCGGGGTCACTGCCCTTCTCCACCGCGTCGGGTATGCCGTCGTTGTCGCTGTCCGGGGCATCGGTGGTTCCAACCGAAAGGGTAGCGGTGCCGGTGGTGCAGGCCGACGGGCTGCCGTCGTCGCACACGGTGTAGGTGAAGCTATCTTCTCCCGTGTAGCCTACTTCCGGCACGTAGATAAAGCTGCCGTCCTCGTTGAGGGTCAGCGTGCCGTGGGCCACGTCGGTGACGGGCGTGGTATTGAAGGTGAGCGTATGTCCTTCGGCGTCGGTGACCTGCTCAGCCAGCGTCCCGAAGTAGGTGTTGCCGGTGGTGACGGACAAGGATTCGGGAGCCACTTTGGGAGATGCGTTGATGGTGTGCGTTACCGTGCTTTCGTCGGGGGCGTAGGCGGTGCCATCGAAGCCGTTCCAGCCAAAGGTCGCGGTTCCGGCAAAGCCTACCGCGGGCACGAAGGTAAGTTTATCCGTATCGGCCAGCGGAACCTCGTCGCCAACGGCCACGGCCACTCCGTCGCGGAAGAGCGTGCCCTGGGCCACCGGGGGCAGGCTGGTTATTTTAACGGTCTGCAAAGGATTTGAATCGGCATCCGTGTAGGCCGCCGTGAAGTCGGCCGGAGTGAAGGGTACGGTTTCGCCCTCGGCACTGGCCTTAGGCACGTTGCTAACCACCGGGGGAGTCTGCGGAGTAACGGTGATCACAATTTGCGCGGCGTCCGTAGCGTAATTGTTGCCGTCCGAAGCGTTCCAGCCGAAGCTGCTCGTTCCGGTGAAGCCGGGGGCCGGAGTGAACCGCAGTTTGTTTAGGCTGATGGCCGGAATAGGGGTGTTAGCCGTAGCCGGTTGGCCGTCCAGTGTAAGGGTGCCTTCGGTGGCCGGGGGCAAACTGGTGATTATGATCTCCGCCAGCGGATCACTATCCACGTCAGCAAATTGGTCGATGAAGTCGGCCGGAGCAAAGGTCACCGCCTGATTGGTGATGGTAGACTTAGACACGTTGCTCACTTCCGGCAGATCGTCAACGGGGGCCACGTCTAGGGTCAGGGTATGGGGCAAACTTTTGTCGCCCGCCGCATCCCGGACGCGGAAGCCAACGGTGGCGTAGCCCGTTCCGTTTTCATTCAGCGGCGAGGCGTACGAAAACTTATTGCGATCGGGGAAGAGCGTTTGGCTACTCACGTCGGCCGCCGTTACTTCCGCACCGTCGTAGGACAATGTTCCCTGGGCCGGTAATTGAGTGATGATTATGCCCGCAAAGGCATCCGACGCGTCGGCAGCATCACTGAAGGCGAAGTCGGTGTCGGTGAGGTTCAGGGGCAAGTCTTCCTGGGCCGTTACGGTGGCGTCGGCGCTGGTGGGCCGGGCCTTCACCGCCACGCTCATGGTATAATCAATGCTGCTGGCCCCTTCGCTGTCGATCACCTGGAAGGGGAAAGTCGCGTGGGGATTACCGGTTACTCCGGGCGCCGGGGCGAACACCAGGCCGCCGCTGCTTAGGTCGGCTACCGTGATTGTTTGTCCAACGGTCACCGCGCTGCCGTTGAGCGTTAGTGTACCGGCCGTTACGGGCGCGGTGATTTTAATGCCGGCAAAGGCGTTGGCTTCGTCGTCGGCGTAGTCGGCCGAGAAGTCGGTATCAACGAAAGTGTACGTCTCGTCCACGTAGGTAGTCACGTTAGCATTGTCCGCCGTGGGTGCATCGTTGGTGGCGTTCACCGTCACATTGAGGGACTGGCTATCGGTGTTGTCGGTGGGGTTGCCATCGTCAGTTTCAATAGTGACGGTAGCCGTTCCGCTGAATTCTGCGGTGGGGGTAAAGGTGGCATTCTCCAACGCCGCGTTGATATCGGTCAGATTACCGGTGAAACTAACCGCCGCCGTTCCGTCGCCGGTCAGCCCGGTTAAACCGTTGTCGCCGGATAGCTTGAACGTACCATCCGTCACCGTGATGGTTACCGTTTGGTCGTTCGCGTCCACATCGCTGATGCTGATCAGGTTGGCCGTGGCAAAGGTGAGTGGGGTATCTTCGTCGGTGCTCTGCGGATTCGCAGTAGGATCAGGTACGCTAACCACCGGGGCATCATTCACCGGCACCACGTTCATGGAAGTTTCCGCCACCGCGCTGTTCTCGATACCGTCGGTGGCCACCACGCGGATAAGGCGAGCGGTTGCTAGCGGGTTCTGTGCGGTATTCTCGTACCGCAGGCCGCGTAGTGCCGTTTGGTAGTCCGCCACTGATCCGGGACTGCTGACATCGGCGTTGGTGATTTCAAGAATTCCGGTGGTGGGATCGTAGCTGCTGCTCAGCGAGGCGGGCAGCCCAACCACCGTAAGCAATTCTTCCCCGACATCCGCTAGGTTGGTCACCGTGACGGTTAGCCCCGTCAAAGTCGTGTGGTCGGCATCGGTGATCGTGGCGGCACTGGCATCAGCGACCGCCACCGGCCCGCCATCTTCGGTGAAAGTGGCGGGATACTCAGCCGCATTGTCAGTGCCGTTCAGGAACACCACCGGTGCCTCGTTCGGCGGGGTAACCGTGATGGCCAGTTTATCCGTATCAGTTAGGGGGCCACCGGTACCGGTGTGGCCCTGGTCGTTGGTGGTAATGGTGAGTTCTTCCGGCCCGCTGTAATTCAAATTTCCGGTATACTCCAGGCCATTTAGCGCAACATTGATCTGTAATATCGTGCCGGTCAGCGTAACCGTGGCAGTGCCGTTGTCGGTTACTATATTGTCCGGATCGGTCGGAATATTGACCGTTCCGTTGGTTACCGACAGCGTCACCACAATGGGATTTGTCCGGGCGTCGTCGCTCACCGACATGGCATCAAATCCGGAAAGCACCAGCGTGGCATTGGCTTCCACCGACTGGGCGGCGGGCAGGTTATTCACCGGCGTATCGTTGACCGGGTCCACACCGAAGGTGATGGTGTTGGCCGCCACCGCATCGGCGGTGCCATCGTTGACTCGGAAGGCGAAGCTGGCGTACGCGCTCCCGAAAGCATTTGCTCTCGGACTAAACGTAAGCTTGCTGTCGTCGAGCTGCGCTTTGGTCACTTCGTCGTTGGTCGCCAGGGCCACTTCCCCGTTATCCAGGCTTCCGCTCTGGTCTTCGTCGATGAAGAGCGTACCTTGGGTCGGACCCGGCACCGCCGTGAGGGTAATTTTGCTGAGCGGATCGCTTTCCGGGTCACTGTAGCCCAAGTCGGTGGTAGCCACTATTTTGGCCGCATCTTCGTCCGTGGTGAGGGTTTTGTCTGCCGCGGTGGGTGGGTCGTTTACCGGGTTCACGGTGATTGCCACCGTCTTGGTATCGGTGACCGACCCATCGCTGGTGGTCACTTGCACACTCGCTGCGGTCCCATGGTAGTCGGGAGTAGGGGTGAAGACTGCATCCTTTAGGGCAGCGTTAATGTCGGTTTGCGAGCCACTAAATGTCATTGCCGCGCTGCCATCACTTCCCGCGGAAACCGTTAAACCCGTTGTGCCGGACAAAGTAAGGGTTCCGTTGCTGACCACGATACTAACCGTTTGATCATCCCCGTCCGTATCTGAAATACTAATCAGCTTACTCGTGTCAAAAGTAAGTGGATTGTCCTCGTCGATGGTTTGGCTGCCCGGCACCGTGACCACCGGGTTGGTGTTCGTGCTTTTCACCGTCACGGTAGTGGTGCCCAGGTTACTGTCGTTTTGCCCGTCATTGGCTACTACTTCTACAATTCTTGAGGTAGTGTTTGAAACCGAAGTGTTGTTGTAACCTACCTGCTTGAGGGCCGCCAGGAAGTCGGCCACCGGAACCGTATTGCCCGCGGTGGGGGTGATTGTGAGTTCTCCGTTGCTAGCGTTGTAGCTGCTGGTCAGGTTAGTAGGTAGCGTACCATCAATCAGCAGACTTTCGTTCGCGTCACCGTCGGGGCGGTTGGTGAGGGTGACCGTGATTTCCTCCAGGCTACCGTCGTAGAGGGTGGCATCGGCATCCGCAATTAATTGGAAGGGACCCCCTTGTACGAAGGTGGTTTGGTAGTCGGCCCCGCTGACTCCACTGCTGTTGTCTTCGTCCAGGTCCAGCGCCGGGGGATAAGTCGCCCCGCCCGTATTTCCGTTGCCTTGGCCCTGCACCGCATCGGGAATGCCGTCGGTGCCCACCGGGCCGTTCACCACACCGTTGGTATGCGGTTGACCGTGTCCGGCTTCTACGGCATCAAAAATGCCGTCGCCATCGCTATCCAGGTCCAGGTAGTTGGGGATACCGTCATTGTCAATGTCATCATCGCAGCTGGCCTGCGCGGTAAGCACCACGTTGTCCATGGCGTAGTATTCCACATCGTCGCACTCGTTGGTGTTTCCGCCGCTAATGTACTCCATACGGATGCTGATCTGGTCCACGTCGGCCAGCACATCGGCTAGCGAGGCGTCGCCGGTCCAGACGGTACCGTTTAGGGTAAAAACAAAGGTGTTCCAAAGGCCAGCTTCAAAGCGGTCGTAGTGGGGATTTTGGGTCAGGTCCGACTGAGCTCGTACGTACTTACCCTGCGTGTCGAATATGTACACCGTGGCCTGTGACTTGTTGGTGCCGCTTAGAAGCCAACCAGGATCGCCACTTTTATTCACGCGGTAGTTGTAGGCATCGTACTGAAAGGTACCGCCCAGCAGTTCGCTGTAGTCAATGCCCCCTAGGTTTGGGCTACGTAAATACATGAGTCCGCCGCTAGGATCAGTGTCCACAATGTAGGCCGTTCGGGTGGGGCTGGCTCCAGCAATATTTTTATTGGCCCGGCCGGTGTTATCAATCGGACATCCTGGTAATGGCTCGGAGGAGTCATTCACGTTTTGGGTTCTTCCGTCCGTAGAATGAGAGGCAGGGATTTCGTTAGCGTTGCTGCTTCGTTTGTTGCCATTGTTGTCGTTAACCGTGAACCATCCTTCTGAGCTCAGATTGAAGGCAAATAGCTTCTCGCAGGGGTTTTCCACATTATCGGGGATGCCGTCGTTATCGTCGTCCAGATCTTTGTGGTCGTAGATGCCATCACCGTCGGTATCGATGCCCGCCAGCACGGTAATGCTGATGGTTTTGGTATCGGTGCTTCCCGTACCGTCATCGGTAGTAATCTGCACCGAAGCGGGGCCCGCGTAGCCGTTGGTGGGATAAAAGCTTGCTTCGCTGAGGGCCGCGTTTACGTCATCCAGGCTGCCACTGAAACTCACCGGAGCACCGGCAGTGATCTCCTGCTGCCCCGTTCCGGTAAAGCTCGCCGAAGTAAGCCCGCTTACGTCTTCCAGAAAAAAGCTGCCGTTAGTCACCGTGATGGTTACCGTTTGGTTGTCATCGTCCGCATCGGTAATACTGATCAGATTGCTATTGGTGGAGTTGAAGACCAAGTAGGTTTCGCGCTCCACGTTTTGTGTAGCGGGAGCGTTCACCACCGGCGTGGCCGCCTGCACACCGCCTCCGGCGGCAATCAGTAGAAAACTTGCTGCCAGGCGAATGATATTAATCCGGGAAAACGGGGGGCGAAAAGCGGTGGCGAATTGATTTGGGCACTTATTGAGCAACTGGTAAACGTCGATACGCATAAGGCAGCAATTGGTGGGTAAACTGGGCCGCGCTAACGGAGAACATTTCCCATCTCCACGGCCGCCACAATGTTAGAGAAAAAGCGATTTGCGGAACTTGGCTCAGGGTACAGAGGTGACTAAATCGCTCGAATCGAGCCTTGGCTGGTGTAATTTTAAACATTAGACAGTTACTCGAAATTAAAATTACGCACTACTTTTAGTACTATTTAAATATCTTGTTTTCCCCAAATTATGAATCAGGCCAAATCTACTTTCCTTCCTCAAGTACCTTAATTTGCCCATCCGCTTACCAACCACGCTTTAACCCAGGTAAGATTTGACGCAGAACCGCCTATTTGTCGCTATCTTTGCCCGATGTGACCTTTTTTCCTCAACTATGAACCTTGCCAACCTAATCAGGCACTGTTGCGGAGGAGCGCTTTTGTTGCTTTCGCTCCGCGGAAATGCCCAAAATGCGTTATCCGATTCCTGCGCCTACTTCGTGGACGGGCAGGTGCTCAACATTGCCACCCAGGAGCCGCTGCCCTACGCCTCGGTGCAGGTGAAGGGCCTGTCGGTGGGCGACCAAACCGACGAGCAGGGGCACTTCCACATCGAGCACCTTTGCCGCCGCGAGTTCGACCTGATCATCTCTTACGTGGGCTACAAAACCGCCGTGCACCACCACGACGTGTATCACGCCGTCCCCCGCATTTTGCTGGCCCACGACAGCATCACGCTGCAGAGCGTGACCGTGGAGGGCGAATTAGTGGAGGGCGATCTGTACTCGGGCACGGTGCAGCGTTTGTCGCCCCAGGAGTTTGCGCAGCAGCAGTCGGGCTCGCTGGGAGACTTGGCGGCCAATCTGAGCGGTGTATCAACCCTTTCTACGGGCTCCAACGTAGCCAAACCGATCATCCACGGCCTGCACGGCAACCGGGTGCTGATCATCAACAACGGGGTGCGGCACGAATTCCAGAACTGGGGCGACGAGCACGCTCCGGAGATCGACCCTTCGCTGGCGCAGGACATCAGCGTGGTGAAGGGCGCAGCCACCGTCCGCTACGGCCCCGACGCCCTGGGTGGGGTGCTGCTCATCAACCCGCCGCGCCTGGAGTTGCTCACGCCCCTGCAGGGCAGCGCCCAACTGATCGGGCAGTCGAACGGACGCTCGGGCGAAGCATCAGTCAGTTTACAAAAAGGCTTCCACCGGCTGTCGCTGCTCGGGCAGGCGTCGGTGGTGCAACAGGGTGATCTTCACGCGCCTGATTACCAACTCACCAACACCGGCAAGGGCGAACGAAGCGCCGCGCTAAGCAGTCGGTTTCACTATGGCAACTTCAACGCCTACGCCTACTACAGTCACTTTGGCCAGGAGCTAGGCATCCTGCGGGGGGCCGTCACCGGCAACCTGGATGATCTGGTAACCGCCATTGCGGCCGAGTCGCCGCTCCTCACCCGTTCGTTTTCCTACGATATCAACAATCCGCGTCAGACGGTGCAGCACGACATGCTTAAGTTAGCGGGACACTGGAACAACGAGCGACAGTCGGTGGAGGTGCAGTACGCCCTACAGAACAACCAGCGGCAAGAATATGACGTACGCCGGGGCACCAACAACCAGCGGCCCAACATAGACCTGCAACTGCTCACCCACTCGGTAGATGGGGTGTGGCAGCACCCCGGTTGGCAGGGCTGGGCGGGCAGCGTGGGCGCTCAGGCGCTTCTGCAAGTAAATAGCAACCTCCCGGGGACCAACACCGTGCCTTTTGTGCCAAATTTTACTACGCAGCGGGCCGGAATTTATCTGATTGAGGCGCGCACCCTGGGAGTGAACCAGGTTGAGTTCGGGGCGCGCTACGACTACCAGGCAATGAGCATCCGCGGGCGGCAGCCTGATAGTGAGATTTACCGTACGAACCTGGCCTACCACAACGTGACCGCTACGCTGGGCTGGGTGCGTAACCTTAATGACCAACAGCGCTTGCGCACTAACGTGGGCTTGGCGTGGCGTCCGCCCAACGTGTCGGAACTCTACAGCTACGGCCGCCACCAGGCGTCGCTGGAGTACGGACTGTGGCGCTACCGCCAAACCGAAGACGGTCGCTTTGATACGAATATCATTTTAGACGAAAGCGACCGGGCGGTGCCCGCCGAGCAGGGGCTGAAGTGGATCAGCACCTACGAAGTGAATCGGACGCGCTGGCAGGGCGAGCTAACGGCCTACGCAAACTATATTCGGAACTTTATCTACACCCAACCGGCGGGCATCACCCAAACCGTGCGGGGCGCGTTTCCCTACTTTATCTACCAACAGGATGACGCGCTACTGGCCGGAATGGATGCCACAGCTGCTTACGTCCACACCAACCGGCTCACCTCCACCCTGCGGGCCAGCTACCTGTGGGCGCGCAATCTCGCTACCGACGAGCCCTTCGTGGGGATGCCTCCGGCTGACGTGCGCTACCAGTTGGCGCACCGCCTGCCCCGCTGGGGGGTGCTCAGTGAGTCGTCGTGGAACGTGGCGCTGCACTACACCTTTCGGCAGTGGCAGGCGCCACGCACGGTTGCCCTATCGGATTTGCTGCGGGCCGGACAAACCGACGAAGCGCTGTTTGCTACTGACGGCTCGGCCTTCAACATTCTGCCACCCCCGTCGGGCTACCTGCTGCTGAACCTGGGCTGGACCGGGCAGATTGACCACTTTCAGTTGGGAGTGCAGGTGCGCAACGCCCTCAACCAGCGTTACCGCAGCTACACCGACCGCCTGCGCTACTTCGCCGATGAGGTGGGCCGCAACGTGATCGTATCGGTGAAGTATGCGTTTTAGGACTGTTTCAACCACTTGTTTATCATGCATCAAGAGCCGCCTTCAGTTGCCCCATCAGGCCCATTCCGAATTGGGAGATCACCCGGTAGTCACTCTTCTGCAACGCTTCTCCGCCCCGGTTGATCTGCGACACCTGCGTGAGAAACCCGTCGGGAGTTAAGTAATTGTGCAGCGCACGGTAGGTGGACCGGGCGGCTCGGAGGCGTTTTCCGGGCAGCGCTCCCAACCGCACGCCCCAGGCCATCGCCGCGGCAATGCCCGCACTGGCCGAAGTATCCACATCCGTGGCGGCCCCATCCGTGGCGGCCCCGTCCAGGTAACTGTGCCAGAGGTGCTCCTCATCGCGGTGGGACGACACCATTTGGATAGCTGCTACCCAAGCCTGTTGCACTTCGTCCGCCCCCGTTACTTTCCCGGCGAAACTTTCCCGGAGGATCGCCAGGGTCTTCACGGTGCCCAGCAGATACCAGGCCACGCCGCGCCCCCAGTTGCGGTAGCCTTTTTCGCCCTCCAGCGTGGCCCGCTGGTAGATGGCCGATGGCTCGGTAAGGTAATCGGTGCGGTGACGCAGTTGGTCCAGCGCCAGTTGGGCCAATCCGGCGTCTTGGCGCACCTGGGCAATCGCCGCGAGCGGGTAGGCTACGGTGTAGCAGCCCTCGGTGGTCACGTGCTCGCCCGCCATGATAACGCCCGACGGCTGCCGATGCGCCCGGCAAAAGTCCACCGCTTTTTGCACCGCGGGATGGTCGGGATACAGGTTGACGATTGCTGCCAAGGGCAGAAAATCTTCGATACTGTTGAAGGTGCCGTCCAGGGGTCGGGTGTGCGGATTCTCAAAGACAATCCCTACTTTGTCATCGAGGTAGTAACCCAGGTGAGTCTTCAGGGTTTGGGTCGCCGACGCGTGGCCCTGCCGGTGCAGTTCGTACAGGGCATCCTGCACCGATCCTCCCATCCAGCCGAAGGGACTAAAGGAATTCATCGAGTACAAATTCCGGAGAAATACCTTCTCGGAAGCGGGGCGCTTTCCGGCCAGCAGTTGGGGAGCGAGTCCGGCGGCCTCGCTCCAGGTGTGTCCCCCGTCGGTCGAGGTTTGCACCCATGTTTCCCATTGGGCAATCTCCTTGCCCACCTTGAAATAAAGGTAGATGATGCCGCCGGAAGCCTGAAAGAGCACCGTGTTCCAATGCGGCTCGGAGCGGATTTTAGCCGCTTCCTTCGGGAGTGGGCCGACCCGTGGCCGTCCATATTCCCGTTTCATCGTCTTTTTCCTGCGTTCCGCCGAACCAGGCCATCAGAAACGAGCCGTCGGGCAGGCGCAGCAGCGTGGAGGCGTGGCACTGCGGGAAGGGGCGTTCGTCGCCAAAGATAAAATTCTTGATGGGCAGCAGATGATTTTTTAAAGATTGCTGGTCGGCTCCTGACTGACCCAACAAGAACAAGGACAGTAGGCTCATGCCCAAGATGGCCGTCAGACGGCTATGACACGCTTTGAATGCTGAGGGGTAATTTTTACCGAAGTGAGGAAGATAGGAGTGCCGAAGGATGGAGGACATTGGACTAGTTTAAGGGATGCAGCAAGCCAAAAGCAGAAGATCAAACGACGATTTGCCGCCAACCACTGGAAGCTGACCAGCATTCGGGCAAAACGCTACCGTCCTGGCTCAAGCAACCGGCCCTAGTCAACAGTCCGACCGCTATCTATGGCATTTCCCTATCACTACTCTCGTTCATAGGGTGAAGTGCACTCCCAAATGAACGTCCCAGCTAAACCCGAACGGCGCATAGCCATTTCCATTGGTGTCCGCAACCTCCGGGGTATCACCATTTGCTTTGTCACCATCTACTCGGCTGTAGTAAAGTCCGATACCTACCCCCTGATAGAGTGACCAGCGACGAGCCAAAGGTAGTTCAATTCCGTAGCCAGCCGTATTCTGGACTATGTATTCCCGATTGACGTAACGATACGATTGGTACTGTTGACTCGGCGGGGTCCAAACGATAGAAGTCCACGCATGTTTGATTCGCTGGAGGTTGAGCTCATCAAAGAAATACAGATTGACTTTCTTGTCGTTTCCGTTGATATAAAACCGATAGTTTGCTTGCAGCCCCACCAATTTAGGAAGTCGCTGGCTCGCGATGGCTCCTTCGCTGACCATGAGTAACGCCGGACCTATTCCAAGCGTGTACCGGTTTTTGCTCCAGGTAACTTGGGGGGTGAGCACCGCCCGGAAAGAGTTGTCGATAAAATAGCCCGTGGATTTCATCTCAACGGATACCGGGCGGTCTTCCTGCGCCTGCGCAAAAACTGGAATGATGCCCAGGCATAATAGTAGTACGATCTTCATATTATTCACCGGTTAGTTCTTTGATAGGGTGACCTTCTCCCTGCCAGGAGAAATTCAAGAGGGTAGCCAGGGTCGGTGCGATGTCAATTTGCCCATAATGGGTTTCTACCACCTGGCCTGGGGTGAATTCCGGACCGAGAGCCAGCAATGCTATGTGCCTACAACCCTCACAGCGGTCGCCATGATCCACAAACCCCCGTCCGATGCCGTCCAGGTGTCGACCGTGATCATTGGTGACCAACAACGCCGTTTGGTCTCGGTAAAGTTCATCTTCCTGGATAAAATCCCATATCTCTTTCACGTAACGGTCAGTTTCTTGGATGCTGTTCAGGTAGCCCTCCCATTGATTACGGTGCCCCTGTCGGTCCGGTCCCCGAAAGTGGATGAGGCTGAGCGTAGGGTGGTGATTCCGGAGTGTCGTCAGGGCCACCCGCTGGGTCACACTGTCCGCCCGATCCTCTGCATCAATTGAACGGAAGATATGCGCCTCTCCAGAGTAGATCCTTGCAATTACCTAGCGAGCGCAACTTTTTTTTGCTGGTAATAAGAAACGCATCGGTAGGAGGCGACTGGGTGGTAGCCAGGTAACCTTGAAAGATGGAAGGGCGGTTGGGCAACTCCTGGCCGTTGTTCTTCATGGTTTCGTACGTCCCGGTGACCAGGGCTGTATGGCCTGACATCGTATACGTATCACCGTCGTTATAAAAGTTGCTGAAAAATACCCCTTGCTGGGCTAATTGGTTCTGGAACGGAATATAGCGTCGTTGATTGTCACCCCAGGTATCTATCAGCCGGGGACCGTCAATGACCAAAAGCACCGCTTTGGTCGTAGGGTGAGCAGAAACAGCTTCTTCCGGTATTACATTGTCTGCAACCCAATCGCAGGCGGTGAAGGAGAGGAGCGTGAAAACGATCAGTATACATGAAGGAGTCATCTTATCAATTTTTAAGTATTATCACTATTCAATTTAGGAGGAAATCCAGGCTTTGTACCCAAAGGCAATCAACTCCCGGCCTCTCCTTTCTAACCAAGAGGGCCTCCGTGGCAACGTGCACGCCGGGCAGGGGCTGGTCCGTTGCCTGCTCCCGTACGGTTCCTTGGATAGTGCCTGTAGCGGGGGTGGTTTGCGCCAGGGCTCTAGCGGTGAGCATCACTCCCACGAAGGTGAGTAATGAAGTGAGTTTCATAAGATTCTGGGGTAAGACGTGATAGGTACGTCGCAGCTGCCGAGAATGAAGATCATCAATCATGGAGGATTATCCTGCGGATAGACAAACAGTACGGAGTCAGACGGTACAATCGAGCCGAAAACTCCGATCGCTCCCCCCGCGAGCTGGCTTTTGAGGAACACCGGTTCCACAAACGGGTTCAGGATAGTAATGAGCTGATCGTCTAGTTCTTGATAGAAGGCGGCCGACCGGGCATCCAATGATTGGATCGTTACCCAGGTAGAATCACCCTTACTGTACTCTAACGATACTTCGGCCAGCAGTTCCAGAATGGCTCCGTCGTTGCCCACGTCGCTGAAGATGGTTCTTCCCAGGTCCGTGATCCAAAAAGCTTCACCATTGGTACAGTCGTTGGGCACCACTTCCAGCACGTGAGCGTGCGCCACGCTCCGGTCGATGGGTCGGTTCATCTGAAAACGGTAAAAGTTGCCGGGACCCACCGCGTCCTTCAGTCTAATTTCCACTCCGTCGTGCCCGCCGTACAGGTCGATGAACTCCGGGGTGTATGTGATCTCTTCAATCACCGGAGGGGCTTGGTTGATGGTTGTGGTGGCCGCGTAGGTCCTTCCTTTAAAAACCACCTCCAGCGCGTAGGTCTCACCAATTTTCGCAGCGGTGGCTCCCTGGTAAAACGGTACCCAACGGCACCGGAACTTATCAAAAATAGAATCAGCGACCAAGGCTTGAGTTTCTTCCTGGGAAGTGATACGCACCCGGGCGCCCCGGGCAAACACTTGTTGCGGGGTGATTTTAGCGTCGAAGAAGGGTACGCTCTGGCTCACGTAGACACGCGGTGGTTTTCCGGGAACCAGCAAGCCCTCGATGAAGACGACTCCTTCAAAACCACCCGGCGTATCAATCTGAATATCTTGTTCGCACTCCCAGCACAAGCCAGTCGCCAGGATGATAATAAGTAAGGTACGGTTCATTTTTATTAAAACTTAAGGTTGAAGGATACGCTGGGCACGATGGGCAAGAGCGACACCTGCCTTCCCTGCGGCTGGTCGGTGGCCGGGTCTACCCGCAGGTAAACGAAGTACGGATTCAGACGGCTGTAGACGTTGTACAGGCCAAAAACCCATTCCGTTTGCACACCTCGACCGAACAGGCGCTTCTGCATCCGGCGCACCGCCGAGACATCCAGACGGTGGTAGGCCGGTAGGCGCTGGTTGTTGCGCCGCTCGTATACGTAGTAGTTGCCTTCGAACAAGGAGGGGCCGTAGGCCGCCGGAAACCGCCCCACCGGCAGGGTGTAGGCACTGCCCGTGTTGAACACGAACACGCCGGACAAGGTCCACCGGAGATTGAGTGCGTAGGTGCCCACCAGCGACAACGCGTGCCGCCGGTCGTAGCGAAAGGGAAACTTTTCGCCGAAGTTCAGCGCATCAAACTGCTGAAACGTCCACGACAGTGTGTAGGACAGCCAGCCAGTGAAAAGGCCTGTTTTCTTCTTGACAAACAGTTCGGCCCCGTAGCTCCACCCTTTTCCGTAGACCAGGGCGGTATCCACCGTGAAGCTCTCAACCAGCTGGTTGCCCTCGGGAAAGAGCACCTGGTATTTCATGTCTTTGTAGTACACTTCCAGGCTCGACTCAATGCGGTTGTCGCTAAAGTTACGGAAGTGCCCCAGTGCGTACTGTTGCGAAAATTGCGGCTTGGTGCGGTTGGTATAAGGAATCCACACGTCGGTCGGAATGGTGGCCGTGGCGCCGGGAATCAGGTGTAAAAACTGGTTCATCACCGAATAGGCGGCTTTAATAGAGGAAGTCTGGCCGGTAGATAGCTTGACCGTGGCGCGGGGTTCTAGCCGGTAGTAACTGGTTTGACTGGCAAAGTAGCCGGGCGCGCGGAGTCCGATACTCGCCGACAGGCGGTCGTTCAGCCTGATCTCGTCGTTGACGTAGAGGGCCACCTTGTGGAAAGAGCGGGCCGGAATAGCACCTTGGTTGATGTTCTGGTTCCCGGTGCGTTGCGATTCCGACTTTCCGCCCGAGACAAACCGGTGGTGGATGTACTGGGCACCGAATTGCACCGTGTGCGAAGGATTAAGGAAGTACTGGAAATCGGTTTTGCCACTCACGTCGGTGATGCCGGTGATGGTCTGAGAAAAGTAGTTATCCAGCACGGCCGAAACGTCCTGATCGTACTGGTTGTAGATCATTGAGATATTGGCGAACAGCTTAGGACTAAAGATATGGTTCCACCGAAGCGTGCCGGTGCTATTACCGAAGGCAACGTTATAGTTGATGCCCTGCGAAGCGCGGTAGTTCGCCTGGTCGCGCCCCCGGAAGCCACT
Source organism: uncultured Cytophagales bacterium (assembly GCA_963761785.1). Classification (GTDB taxonomy): domain Bacteria; phylum Bacteroidota; class Bacteroidia; order Cytophagales; family Cyclobacteriaceae; genus Tunicatimonas. Next base: position 667,747 of record CAVXII010000003.1, on the reverse strand, counting down.
CAGGAACAGCCGATTCTTACCTGATACCCGCCAGTTGACCTTGGCGTTGAGGTCGTAAAAGTGATAGTTAGACGCATTGCCCGGCGGCAAAAAAGGCTTCGCCAGCAGATCCAGGTACGTCCGGCGGCCGGAAACGATAAACGAGGCCTTGTCTTTCTTCAGCGGCCCTTCCAGCGTAAGCGTCGAGGTGATCGGGCCCAGGCCGCCCTCGGCGTGAAACTCCCGGTTGTTGCCCTCCTTCATGGTGATGTCCACAACAGAGGACAACCGGCCGCCATACTGCGCCGGAAAGCCGCCCTTGATCAGCGTAGCACTGTTGAGGGCGCGGGAGTTGAACGTGCTGAATAACCCCAGCAGGTGATTGGGATTATACACCGTTGCTTCATCGAGTTGCATCAGGTTTTGATCGGCGTTGCCCCCCCGCACGTAGAAGCCCGTTGTTCCCTCATTGCCCGCCTGCACGCCGGGCAGCAACTGAAGCACCTTCAGGATATCGGGTTCTCCCAGGATGACCGGTAGTTCGGCAATTTTTTGAATAGGTAAGTCTATGACGGCCATCCGGACGCGCTCAACGTTCTCGTTGGGCGGCGTGGCGTTGATGACCACTTCGTCGAGCGACAGCGAGCCGGGCCGCAGTCGCACGTTGAGAGTGATGTTCTCGTGCAGGTCGATCTGCTTCACCTGCGCTTTGAATCCCACAAAAGTTACCGCCAGGGTGAGGCTATCCGCTTCGGGCAGGGTGAGCGAGAAAAACCCGTAGTTGTTGGTCACTGCGCCCGCCCGCAGACTTTTTACGTACAGCGCCGCGCCGATCAGTGCCTCTCCGCTTTCTTCGTCCGTCACCGTACCGCTGATGGTATACTGGCGCTGCGCGTAACCGACCGTTGCTGTGATGAGCAGGAGCCAGGAGATGAGGATTTCGTTCATAGGATAGATTATAAAGGGGTAGTGTCTGACCAGCGCTAATCTCAGAAGGAGCTACACGATAGCGCGTGCGTCTGTTTTGTGCCCTGCTATAGCGGGTTGCCTATGCTTGGTAATAGCCGGTCCTTTTCAAGAGAACACACCCCTAGGGTGCCTAAGTGCCAAAAAGGCCTTTGGTACCAGCGGTTAAGATTGTAAAAACTATTTATCGATTTTTGAGCAACTAATGCGTTGGTTACTATATTATCACGAGCAGTACCATCCCGAAGGTTGGTTGGTTACCCAAATAAACATAGACCCTGCGCTCTTCCTTGTTTATTGTCGCTATCAGGGGGTATCTTATCTTAACCTCAACTTACACACAAGGAAATAGCGAATGGTTGGTTAGAGATATTTTATTTTCCTTCAACCAACCATTGGCCAAGAGAATGCGTGCGGGTAAAATACAAAAGGTAGCATTGTAACCTTGCGAAATTGTTGGGGCGGCACTTTCGCTAGAAGCTTCTTGGTTAAGTAGGGCTTGAAAGAATCCTTCACCTTTTTTAGCTTAATGAATCGCGCCGACTTACTATCACCCTTAAGCCTTTTCCCATTCTTAATACACTACTTATGCTTGCTACCGTCTGCTACAGCCGTTGCCACTGTGGAAAGATCATAGCATCAGGGTTTCTTTGGGTCATTAGCGTGCCCGGCACCGCTCAGTACGGTGAACTTCCAGATTCCAGCGAAGCACCAGTGCAAAGTTTCCATAAAACCTGGCATCTCTCAACGTTGTATCAGAAGGCGGCTCCCGCCTCGCTTTTGATACCCCTTGGACTGATTACCTTAGGCGACAACGAAAACTTTGACCACTACGACATTTGGGGGGAACGCCAGGAAACGCGTGTAGCGCGCCGTTCATCAACTATCGAGCGCTCAGTCTACCGATTGAGGCAACGCTACGGAGAAAGAAGTAGAACTGATCCTACAGCTAGTTGTTGGCGATTAATCAAAGAAGAGGACTCAATACGGGTATTCATTCATGATCTATCGAGTTATTACCGATGCCCCCTTCCCGCTCAAAGACCGCGCGTTGACCGTCCGCTCCTGGCAGCGGACAGATGCTACGGGTACCTTTCACTCCCAATCCTCCGCACTTCCGTCCGCAGCGAATAATGATGATCAGGTCACCATCCAGCACTTTGAAGCATCCTGGATCGCTACGCCCACCACGCCGAGCGAACTAAGGGTCGTGTACGAAGTGACGACCGAACCAGGGGGAGCAATTCCAGTTTGGCTCTATAACCTTATCGTGTCGCGAGGGCCTCTACAGACGATGAAAAACCCGAGAACTCTGCTTGAAGACAAAAAACTTTTATTAAACCACTAATGTCATGGCACTGATCGAGGAAATGAAACAGCAGGGCAGCTTTCTGTTTAAATTCAGAGGAGTATTACCTTTCCTTATTCTGCTGCCCGGCTGGGTACTAGCGGTGCGGCATAACATGATGTCTACGGTATATGCTGAAGGTAGCTGGGAGGAGAGCTATCCTTTTGTCTGTCTGCTGGTATCGCTATCGGGATTAGGGGTAAGAATATACACGGTCGGGCACACTCCAGCCAACACGTCGGGGCGAAACACCCAAAAACAGATCGCTGACGAGCTAAACACCACCGGTATTTATTCTATTGTGCGCCATCCGTTGTACGTGGGTAATTTTCTGATGTGGCTCGGCGTGGGGATGCTCACCCACAGCGGATGGTTTATCCTGATTTTTGTGCTGCTCTACTGGCTGTACTACGAACGAATCATGTTTGCCGAAGAGCAGTTTCTACGCGCGCAGTTTGGTCAACGATACCTGAACTGGGCGGCCCGTACTCCGGCATTTATTCCTGACTTCCGCCGGTGGAAACCGACTGTCTTTTCCTTCAGCCACAAAAAGGTGCTAAAAAAAGAGAAGAACAGTGTGCTCTACGTCTTTCTGGTGTTCTTCCTGTTCGAAACCGTGCCCCATCTATTGAAGGAAAGGGCATTGGTTCCCAAGGATTGGTTCTGGACCGGCGGTGTCGTGGTGGCAATTGTCTTATACGCCACAATAAAGGTTTTACGGAGCCACACTCTACTCCTCGACGAGCAAGGCAGATAAACTTATGAGTTATCATAGCCATTGCCGTCTCGGTTGATCACGCAGCGGCCGTCTTGTTGAAAGTCAATATCTTCGCTGAAAGCCATGTAGACTAGCCGACGGACGTCTCGGTAGTGCTGCTTGCCTTCTAATGAATACTTAGAGCATCACCGCAAGCCAGGCGGGGACGACCAATCTGATTTTATCTGCGCGGCGCCCGCTCGGAACGAGACTTTCAGTCTGAGTCAAAACTATGGCGCTTGCAGTCCATAGTCGTTTAGATACTTCACTATTGAGATGACTAAACTTCTACTTTAAAACAAAAGTACAACTACTAGGTTGAACGCGCTAACAGGACAAGATAGAGCTATAATTTGAAGGACAGTCCCGGGTGTGGTACAAAAGCGTATGGAAATTGTCTGGTCAGCGATGGTCAAAGAAGGGGGCACAACCTATGCTTAACCTGCGATGTGCCTTTAAGCAATAGTCTGTAGAGTTTTAAGCGGCAATGCAGCCATAGTTGTATAGCATTTGATACTGTGGCGAATTTTGATAGAATTCGGCAGCTATACCGAACTCGCTAAAAAACCTGTGTAGCAAATGTTCATTGAAGTACTGGATTTTGATGCTGGAGAGGGAGAAAGGCTTTCTTGGTTGTCCTGGCTCAGGCCAAGCGTATACTGCTTTGGCTAGTGATACGGCCGTCAGGCTGGCATTGATGTGGGTATGTATCTTCTGCTCACTACGGGCCTGGCATTCCGTCAGGCCAGTGTGCTGCTTAGCATCCCGATAGAGAAACTCTATCTGGAAACGTAAGCGATAGCATTCTAGCACTTTAGCTCCATCCATAGTCGGATCAGTAGCAAAGAAAGCTTCTGCTCTCAGAGAACCATCTTTTTTGGTTATGTGCACGATGACGCACTTGACTAAACGATCCAATGCTTTCACATAGACTTTGCCTTGATAAGCGATCATATTATTTTCTTGTAGACAGGGGGTAAAGTGCGCCCTATCCAAAGCCAGCCGGTTAACGCGCCCTTGATACTTGCGGGGTCGGCCTCTACGTTTGGGCTTGGGCCCTAGATGAGGATACTGCAAGACCGCATTGCTGGGCAGTTTGCTAATCAGCGTGAAGCCTTGCCCGCTCACTGCATCCACGAACGGTCTGCGCCAGAAGTAACCATCCGCTACTAAAGTAGTAGAAACAGCTTTCAATCGGTTGGCTTGCTCTACCACCAGACCAGCATAATAGTCCAGTAGCGAACCGTAGCGGTCTTGACCGATGGTTTGCTTGGCATACAAATGCATGGCCGTACGACTCTCTATGCCCACGCTGGCAAAACCGCTAATCTCTAGGCCGTACTTAGTCGCATTAGCACACCCTGACCAAAAGTAGCTCGTACCTGGGGTATGCTTACCGCTTTTGGGCAGGTAACTAGGATCGAAAGCAATGATACGTTCCTCAGTGGGCATAGACAAAATCAATTGCTCGTTGAATTGCTCAAAGGCAAAACTTTTCTCATAGCGCGCCCGATAGGTCGCCTCGTTGGAAGAACCATAACGGGATAAGTTCTCAAAATTATGGCGACCACGGATGGTCAGCAGTAGGGGCATCAAATGAATCATAAAGTCTCGTTGCCATTTGCCTATGTCAGGCATTTTGTCCATTATTATACGCGTGAGTGTTTCTACATTCATAGGTGAAAGTCTTTGTTTTGTAGTTTCGCAAAACCAAAACTAGACTTTCGCCTTTTTAATTTATTTCCCCCTTAAAACTCTACGGAGTATTGTTTAAGAGGGGGCGCAGAATAATGCTGCGCAAAATTATAAACTAAGCCTCATAAACGCGAAAGCGTGAGATGCACTCATAGCAACAGTACCCGATGCCCGGTTTGAGTGCCTACCACCAGACTTACGGCAACCCGGCGAACCACCGCGATCCGTTGGGCTTGTACGGCTACGGCGGGGAATTGAACAGCCATATCGGCGAGAGTGCCAGGAAGGATTGGATGCGCGAACGAGTGCTAAGCAGTGGATAAACCAGCCCGGTGTTTGCCCAGATTTCTACCGAGCGTCGGACGCCGTAAAATTTGACCGTTTATGCTGAGTGACCCTACACTTAGCTAAATGCCTTCCTAAGCTTGATCGACTCAGCGCCCTGTGATCCGTAACGTTTGTCTTCATAAGCCACGTCAGCGTCTAACCACTACCGGACGGTAAACCAGTAGGCTGTTCTTAGTCCCAGGGTAGAAGCTTTCACCTGCTCCAGGCCGGTGAGACCCAGACCGTACTGATAGCGCAAGGAAAATTCTAGCCGTCCCTGATTCTCTAGTAGCGTGCTGGTGCCGACCGTGACGTTCACCGTCCCCGGATAAAAACGATGCTTAGATTGCTCGAAGACCGATTTAAATCCTTGTCGCTGACTGTCAGTGGCGGGCGTATAGCTGTATTCCAGATCCTGATGCAGGTACAGCAGAAACGAATACCCCGTGCTAACCACCCCTTCGGTTCGGCCCGACAGTGGGAGGTACAGTTTCAGATTGAGGGGGAACTGTATGACCTGAGAAGCAATGTCTACCTCCTCGAGTTGGCCCAGACTTTCATCAATCCCGGGCAGATTTCGTAGTGCCGCAGTGGCTTTCTGGTCAAACTCACGGGGGGCATAAACAGCTCCGGTTTCCACACTTAGTGCGGGAGAAAGAACCCAATCAGCCAGTAAACCACCTACCACATTAACACTCGGCGGCCTTGATGAATAGTAGACGCCCGACAAACCGGCGACGGGTCCTAGCCGAAGACCAATACCTCGCTGATTGTGCTTTTTAAGGGCGCGTGCCGTTGCGGCCGACACCCGTTTTTTAGGCTGGTCTGTTTTTCCCGATTCCTTAGCCACCGATCCTACGGTTGTTTGGGTACTATCGCTCGGCACCGCCCACGGAAAGTGGTACGAAGCCGACGAAAGCCGGGGCAGGTTTGGTGACGTAGGACGATCCGGTTGGACTGTAGTATTCTCCGACCGCAACATGTCTGCCACTTGCCGTAAAAAAGCCTGGGCGTCCGGATCGTTCCTGCTGGCCCTTTCTAGGAGAACAGACCAATCATCAGTCTCAGGGGAGAAGGAGGCACTTGCTACTGCCGAACCCTTGGCTTTTTCGGAGGCACTCTCTGAGGCAGTAGACGCTTGAGCAGCGAGCTGCTCCCGCAAAGTAGTAATGGTTTGCTGACTCAATTTGAGTGAATCCATTGCCCTGACGAGCTCCTGGTCACGGTTTTGGTCGGTGTGCGTTTGCCAAAGCACGTTGAACAGCGTAAACAGCAGCAATGCTGCAACCACCAGGAGTTCGGTGCGATAGCGAACGTACCAAGGTAGCATGGTTACGGAAGCCAGTCGACAGCGAAGGTCGGATAAGGCCGTCGGGTCAAAGTCGGGCCCGACGTAACTTTCCAATTGCTTTTTTATCTGTTGGTCAAAGTGTTGATCATCCATCATTGTCTTCTTCAAGGGGGTGGTATCCGCCGCTCAACGACCCGGCGCGAACGCGGTCTGCCGGGGTTGTACTTCTGCTGGCCAGCATCTTTTGCAATTTGGTGCGGGCAATCGACAAATTAGATTTGGACGTTCCGGCACTGATGCCGATCTGCTGGGCAATTTCTTCGTGCTTATAACCTTCCATCACAAACAGATTAAACACGAGGCGGTAAGAAGGGGGCAACTGTTGTACGGCCTGCAGAATCTCCTGGGCCGATAGTTGGTCCAGCGCGGTAGGGGCCTCGCTGAGATGCCGAGCGAACGAAAGGTCCACACTGTGAGAGTGCTTTTCATTGCGACGATAGTAATCAATGGCCGCGTGCACCATCACTTTTCTCAGCCAGCCTTTGAAAGATAACCCGGGCGTATAGCGATCTAGCTTGGTAAAAATTTTGACAAAGCCATCGTTGAGCATCTCCACCGCCTCTTCATGGCTATGAGAATAACGAAGGCAGACGCTCATGGCAAATCCATAGTACCGGCGGTAAAGCTGGTCCTGACTACGCGAATTTCCCTGACGGCAAGCATTCAGTAGCCGATAAAGTTCATCTCCTTCTTCTTGGGGCACGGTTAGGTGGTCTCGTACTCCAGTATACACGCAGGGCTTCGCCGAATGGTTGGTCGGGTTCTTCTTATTATAGATTAACCATCCGTGAGAATGCTTTATACTGGGAAACAGTCAATCCCAATAATTTAACAGATGAGTATGAAGTACCCACCGAACCGGAAATTCTTAGTTCGAAGGTGCCTCCTCAGTTGCTTGGCATCTGTGGACTGCTTACTTTGGGAGCGCCCGAATACTAAGCGTCTCCCCGGTGGCGCTCGCTTGGGTGGGGCAACTTATACTAATAAAAGCACCCAATGAAAGCAAGTCGTTATCTACAACTAGGGTTGTTACTGACCGTTCTGGCCCCGGTCTGTTCCTACGCTCAAACCGGACATCCTTCCGAGAACAACGAGCAGCGCCGATCCGGTAACCCGGTTTTCGAGGGCTGGTACGCCGATCCGGAAGGAGTAATCTTCGGGGACGAATACTGGATATTTCCTACCTGGTCGGATGCGTTTGAGGACCAACTCTTCTTTGATGCCTTTTCTTCGCGCGACCTGGTGACCTGGCAAAAGCACGCGCGCATTCTGGACACCACCATCGTCACCTGGGCCCGGCAGGCCATGTGGGCACCTTCCGCCATTGAGCACCAGGGGCGATATTTTCTGTTCTTTGGGGCCAACGACGTGCAGCGCCCCGGAAGGTCTACTTACGACCCGGACAACGATATTAACCACTCGGGCGGCATCGGGGTGGCGGTGGCCGACGCGCCGGGCGGACCCTACACCGACTACCTGGGTAAGCCGTTGATCAGGGATTTCTATAATGATGCCCAGCCCATTGATCAGTTTGTGTTTCGGGATACCGATGGCACCAACTATATGTTCTACGGCGGCTGGAGCCACTGCAATCTGGGCAAACTCAACCAGGATTTCACCGGCTTCGAGCCGTGGGATGACGGGAGCCTGTTTAAGGAAATCACTCCCGAAAACTACGTGGAGGGACCCTTTATGTTTCTACGTAACGGCATCTACTACCTGATGTGGTCGGAGGGCAGTTGGGGCCAGGATTCCTACCGGGTGGCCTACTCCATGTCCGACCGGGCCACCGGACCCTATCAGCGCATCGGCGTCATTCTTTCGTCGGATTCGGCGGTGGCCACCGGGGCCGGGCACCACTCGGTGATCCACCCGCCCGACACCGACGACTATTACATGGTGTACCACCGGCGGCCCATCCCCAACGAGGGGCGCGACCACCGGGTGACGTGCATCGACCGGATTTCCTTCAACGAAGACGGCACCATCCAGCCGGTGAAGATGACTTTCGAGGGAGTGCAACCCAACCTACTGTCTACGGACTAAAAAAAGTATTTACTTTTTGTTTGCCAAAAATATTCTAAATTGGCAAAAAAATTTATGGTGTCTTCGTTGGATAAATTTGGGCGAATAATCATTCCCAAGAAAGTAAGAAAACAGCTTGGTATCACTTCAGAAACTATTCTTACGATTGAAGAAGACGGAAGCCGTATTATTATTGAGCCTATTCAACCAGAAGGGTCAATTGTAAAAAAAGATGAAGTGATGGTTTTCGTGGGCAAACCGGAAGGAGAAGTTGACCAATTGCTAACCAATGATAGAACCCAAAGAATGAATAAGTTGCAATCAGGTCAGTAAGTGAGGCGTCTATTATTTGATAGTTCGGTATTAGTGGCCGCTTTTGTCGCTTCACATCCTAAGCATAGCACCGTCCACCAATGGCTTAATCAAGCACTGAGGGGTGAAGTTGAATATATAGTAGCTGCCCATTCTATCGTTGAGGTCTACAGCGTGCTCACCCGAGCACCCTTCAAACCACCTGTCTCGCCTCACACTGCCACCAAGCTAATCGATCAAAACATAAAAAGAAAAGCGCGAATTGTAACATTGACGAAAAAAGAATACTTTCAGGTAGTAGACCGCATGAACCAACTTGAATTGAAAGGGGGGATCATCTATGATGCACTGATAGCCAGATGCGCTCAAAAGGCTGCCGCCTCCGAAATTGTAACTTCCAATGCGAAAGATTTCATTCGGCTACTACCGGACCAGTCGATTGAGATCATCACTATCTAGAGACAAGCTGACTCAGTAACCGCTAATAGACCACCCAATTACCGGGAACCGCATGATACGCATTATCTACGTTGTCTTATGCGTGCTCGGTACGTTGCTTCCCCTATCGCAGTTGGCCCCCTGGTTATCCTCCAACGGACTGGCTACTGGACTATTGGTTCAGGAAGCCTTTTCCCCACCCGTGGCGGCGTTTGCCTGGTGGGACGTGCTCATCTCGGCCCTGGTTACGCTGGTTTTTGTATTTTCGGAAGGGCGACGACTAGGGATGAAACATCTCTGGCTACCAGTGGTGGGTTTATGCACCGTGGGAGTATCGCTGGCCCTGCCGATGTTCTTGCTGATGCGGGAGCAGCGACTCATTCAGTTGAAGGGTGAATAGAATAAAAATTTGCCTTTTAGTATGAATAGATATGAGTAAAGAGCGCTTTTGGGTCAATATATTTTATTCTCTTAGTTTCATATGAAAAGGCAGCGTCCATATCACTGATTTAGGATAAGGATGATATTGCCTTGCCCATCAGTTTCTTGCACAATTTCTTTATGATTCATTACAGTATTCTCTGCATCGAGTGTAATCTTTACATTATCGCTAGAGGAAACATTAAAGCTTTCGCTTTCGCCTAAAGCAAGTGTAAGTTCTTTATCTAAAACGGTAACAATGGGATTATCATATTGTATTGCGATGTATTTCAGCAGGATAGGAACATTGCCAGTGTTCACAATTTTTACTTCACTGTTCTTAGAGATTTCGTAGCCGTAAGAGCGCGGTGCCCCAACCACATTCACATCTGGTTCGGATAGGTTCAATGATATTTCGTTTACGTATAGGTCTATATCTGCCACCTTCGCTTCTACCCTCATCTCCACTTCAGCTATCACTTCTACCGTGTCATTCGCCACAATTGTTTTTCCCTTAATAGTTACGGTACCAGTATGCGCACCTTGCTCAAGAAGAGCGACCCGCCCAATTCCGTTAAGTGCTACCCATGTTCAACTCCGACCGAAACCAATGGCAGCAGGTTATCAGTGCTTCCGTTTGCTCTCAGCGTATCGATTCGCTGAGGAGAAACCCTAAACTGAAGATGGTCGGTTGTAATACTTATATCAAAGACTGGAACATCACCGCTGTTTGATAGCAGAAAGAGAAATTCGCGACTGGCTTTTATGTCTCCTAAATCAAACTTGACCTGATGCGGAACAGTAGCTAATGAACGGCCATTAGGCACATCTATCAACCGGCTTACCGCGAACCCGCCAGGCCTTAACATTGGAATTGAATCCGGCGTATCAACTGTGGTTGAATCGGTGGCAGGACTTTCAATCGGAGCCATATCGTTTTGGGCATCTTCGCAAGAGGATAACACCGCTAATAGTGGTAGTATTGACAGCAAAACAGTTTTGGTCATTAGACTTTTCATGGCGTTGTCCGGTAAGTTTTTTTGCAAATTTATCGCAATTAAGTAAATAAAGAAGGCTAAGTATTTTTATAGGTATACATCGTACTATATACGGTAAAATATAAGGATAAGGCGAAGGTTTCTCTATGAAAAACATACCAAAGGAACTATTAAAAAAGCAGTGTCATGAAAAATATTGATCAATACCACAAATGGGTGGAGTGGAGTGAAGAAGATCAAATCTACATTGGGAAATGTCCTGATTTGATTACCGGTATTCATGGTGAAGACCCGCTTGTACTCTATCGCGAGTTGTGTCAGGTTGTAGAAGATGTTATTGACCACTTTAACTCGCAAGGACGAGCGCTGCCTGATCCTCGTATCCGGCCTATGCAGGAAGTCGTCTAACCCTTTTTCTACGAACCTCCACTTTCACTCGTACCGCAAACTCTCTACCGGGTTCAGCCGGGCGGTTTTCAAAGAGTGGAAGCTCATCGTTACAAAAGCCACCAGCAGCGCGGCCGCTCCGGCCAGCACGAACAGCAGGGCGTTGATGTCGGTGCGGTAGGCGAAGGCCTGCAGCCAGCGATCGATCAGGAAGTAGGCAATCGGGGCGGCCAGCAACGAAGCCACCACCAGCAGCAGCATCATATCCTTGAAGAGCAGGTACACGATGTGCGGCACCGATGCGCCCAGCACCTTGCGCACCCCAATCTCCTTGGTGCGCTGCTCCGCCGTGAAGGCCGACAAGCCCAGAATGCCCAACAGGGAGATCAGCAGGCAGATGCCGGCCAGCACCGAGATCAGGCTGCTCTGTCGCTCATCGGCCCGGTAGAGTTCGGCGAAGCTTTCGTCCAGGAATTCGTACTCGAAGGGATGGTTGGGATCGTAGTCGGCCCACTGCGCACGAATCTGTTCTATCGTCTCGGGCAGGTTCTCGCCCCGCAGGCGGGCAACGAAGGTGTCGCCGCCGTTGGTGTTAGGAATGATAATCGTCGGCTCAATGGGGTTGTGCAGCGAACGCACGTTGAAGTCCTGCACCACCCCCACGATACGGCCCAGCTCCTCGCCGTGGAAAAACTTCATCCGTCCGTTCAGCGCATCGTCGATGGTGGCACCCGCCCGCTCCGGCACGTACCAGCCCAGACGCCGCGCCGCCGTCTCGTTAATGACAAACGACTGTCCGTCGGTATCTCCGGCGAAGCCTTCGCGAAAGTCCCGCCCCGCCAGCAAGGTCATGCCCATCGTGGCCAGGTAATTTTCTCCCACCGCCAGGGTCTGAAACTCCTGCATCGTCAGCGCCGAGTCCACCTCTACCCGAAACACCGAGTTGCCGATGTCCAGCCCCGGCGTGTTCCAGGCCGAGGTGGTGCTCACCACCCCTTCGTAGCGCTCCAGTTCGGTGCGCATTACCGGTAGTTGATTGCGCACCAGCGTGTCCTGCACCGGAATCAGCAGCAGGTGCTCGCGGTCGAAGCCCAGCTCCTGGCTGCGCACGTAGCCGATCTGGTCGCGCATCAGCAGGGTGCACACCACCACCGCGATGGAGATGGTGAACTGCGCCACCACCAGCGACTTACGCAGCACAACGCCCGAGGCCGACGAGCGAAACGAACCCTTGAGCGACTTGATTGCCGACAGCGAGGGCAGGTAGAAGGCCGGGTACAAGCCCGACACCAGGCCCATTAGCAGCGTGATACCCACCGCCCCGCCCAGCAGCAGGGGATTACTGAACAAATTCAGCGACAGTTCCTTTTCTACCAGTTCGTTAAACGGCGTAGCGTAAAGGACTATTGCGACCATCGCCAGCGCGATGATTAATGCCAGCAGCGCCAGCAGCACCGACTCACCCAAAAAGGACAACACCAGCGCCCGGCGACTGGAGCCCAGCACCTTGCGCATGCCGATTTCTTTGGCGCGGTTTCCCGAGCGGGCGGTGGCCATGTTCATGTAGTTGATGCAGGCCAGCAGCAAAATGAACAAGCCAATGCCCCCGAAGGCGTACAGGTAGGCCAGGTTGCCCCGCACCTCGTCGCCCTCCTGCTGCGAGTAGAAGTGCACGTCGGCTAGCGGCTCCAGATAAAACCAAAACTCACCGCCTATCTGGTCACCGAAGGGCTTGATGTACTTGTCGAAGAAGGCAGTGATCTTGGTCAGGAAGCCGTCGGCCGCGTAGTTTTCCGGAAAGAGCAGATACGTATACACGTCGGGATTCCAGATGGCCTCCGAGTTAAAGGTGCCATCTTGCGTGGCCCACTCCCGCGGCTCGATGAATGACACCAGCGCCTCAAATTTCAGGTGCGAATTGTCGGGAAGGTCATCGATCACCCCCGTTACGGTATGGTTTGTTTGGTCTTCAAACAACAGCAGCGTCTGGCCCAGGGCCTCCTGGTCGCCGAAGTACTTACGCGCCAGCGAGGCGGTAAGCACCACGCTGTTCTTTTCGCGCAGCGCCGTAGTGGGGTCGCCCGCCAGAAACGGATGGGTGAACACTTTAAATACCGTAGAGTCAGTACGATACCAACCTTCTTCGTTGTACAAGGCTTCGTCCGCTTCGGGAATGTTCACTAGGGTGCGCCCCAAATCCAGAAATCGGGCGTAGGCCAACACCTCGGGGTAGTCGTCGGCCAGTAGGGGAGCCACCTCGCGGGCCGCTCCCGACGAATGAAATTCCACGCCCGGACCGGACATGTTGGTTACCAGGCGGTAGATTTGTTCGTGCTGGGTGTGGTGCCGGTCGTAGGTGAGGTCGTTTTGCAGATACAGCATTATGATGATGCTCACCGCAATGCCGATGGCCAGTCCGATGATGTTGAGCAAGGTATAAAACTTGTCTTTCCAGAAGGTGCGGGTGGCAAACTTGAGGTAGGTGCGGAACATGGATGAGTAAGTTAGTTAGGTGAGCCGTCCCCTCGTTCGCTTCGGAAGGAAGGTAGGGTTTTTGAGTAGGGGAACAATTCCCCGTAGTCCCAGCAGCAACAAGCATAGTACCAACCCGCGTCACGGTACTAGGGGGCGGTTTGACCGTAGCCGAGGTGTTCGAAAATCGACCGGTCAGTGTTCGAAGTCGGACATAACGAAAGCTATTAGGTTTCGCCTGAGTTGAGGCGTTTAAATTTGCCTAAAGCTAAAAATAGTTTACCTTTGTGCCGCGGGTACGACCAGCTCCTGCTGAACTCCCCCAGGCCAGGAATGGAGCAAGGGTAGGCGGTCGTAGCGGTGCGATACCCGCATTTTTTTCTCCTTCTTTCCTCTTTGCCCCTTTAAACTTTCTAGCATGGCAACAACCACGTTGGTTCAGATGTCGGTGGTGGACGAAGTCAGGCAAACCTTATTGAGCCTAGATGCCCAGGCGCAACTGCTGTTGTTCGGTTCCCGCGCCCGCGCGCAGCAACTGGGTCACGCGGCACCCGCCGATTCGGACTGGGATTTTCTGGTGCTTACCAGCAATAACGCCACCGAGGCCTGGATTCGGGAATTTATGCACCATCTGGAGCTCAAAACCGATGCGGTCATCAGCACGTTGGTTTATCCTCGGGCAGCATGGCCCGCTTATCAACACACCCCGCTCTATAAAAACATCAGCAAAGAAGGCATCCCGGTGGCTATGAACTATGATAAAAACGCGATCATACAATACCGTTTGGAAAGGGCCAACGAGACCCTACAGGAGGCCCAACTGATGGCTGATAATGCTCACTGGAACGCCACCGTCAATCGATTGTACTACGCTTGCTTTTACAGTGTGCACGCCTTGCTCATCAGTCACGACCACCAAACGCATACGCACTCGGGTGCCAAGAATGCTTTTCACCAACACTTTGTGAAGACCGGTCAAGTTCCGCTGGAGCTGAGTCGCTTCTACGATCTGTTATTCAACCAACGACAAAGTGGAGACTACGGTGACTTTAAAACGTTCGATGAGAGCGTTGCTTCCTGGTTGCCGGAAGCGCGGAAATTTGTTGCTGCCTTGGAGAAGCTGGTGGTGGTTGATTAACCGGTGGCTTCCTCATTTCACCCATATCGTTAGGTTTTGTTCAACCCTATGTACATCATCAAAGTAAAAGGCAAGGCCAAAATTCCTGATTACATCCAACTGCGCGACGATAATTTTGTGCTGATTGCTTACTTTCGGGCCGATCGTGCGCTAAAAAAGCTGGAAAAATACGGACTGGCTGGAAAAGAACAAGCCCTGCAAGCCGTTATCGACGTGCTACCCTACGGAAAACTGCGCAAACTGGAACTTTAAGCACCCGCTGCAGCTCCTTCAACCATTCTTTCCTTTACTCATTCAATCATTCTCCAAATGTCTGACGTATTCTCTAACCAACCTGTGGTACGCGTTGAAAACGTGTGCGTTTTTCAGGGACACAACGTGGTGCTGGAAGATGTAAATTTTAGCGTGAATAAGGGCGACTTTGTCTACATCATCGGGCGCACCGGCAGCGGCAAAAGCTCATTGCTGCGCACGTTGTACGCCGACCTGGAACTGCGCCTCGGTGAAATGGAAGTGGCGGGCTACCCGATTAAGCGAATCAAAAAAAGCGAGGTGCCCTTTCTAAGGCGTCGCCTGGGAATCATTTTTCAGGACTTCCAGCTGTTTGCCGACCGCACGGTGGACGAGAACCTGAAATTTGTGATGCGGGCCACCGGGTGGAAGGATCGCGTGAAAATGAAACAACGATTGTCGGACGTGCTGGTGCGCGTAGGGCTGGGGTCGGCGGGTTTCAAAAAGCCGCACCAACTCTCAGGCGGTGAGCAGCAACGTGTGGCCATTGCCCGGGCCCTGATCAACGAGCCGCTGCTACTGGTCGCTGACGAACCCACGGGCAACTTAGACCCCCAAGTATCCGAGGGTATTTTCAAGCTATTCTTAGAGATTAATAGGCAGGGCACCACCGTGCTGATGGCCACCCACAACCACGAATTCGTGAAAAAGTACCCTTCCCGCGTGCTCAAGTGCGAAAACGGCCACCTGCGCGATTCGCAAAAAGAAACCTTCGACCTGGCGAGCTACTACTAGTCGAAAGCGAGCGATTAGGTACACTGTCAAGAATGATTGATTTTGTGCTACTAAACGGCTAAAGTTTAATTCTTTCCGACAATCCCTTTAACTTTCTAAGTAGCAAAACCTAAAAAGCACTGCGCCTTCCGAAGTGCATCCTTCACGATTAAGCAGTTGGTCTTTTTTTTGACTAAAGCTTACGCGCGGATATTCCGCCCGGTATTAGATACAGTAGCAATACGCGCAAGTTTTGCTTGGTTTGTAGAAAAACCAACCCATGCGTTACTACTTACTGGCTGCGCTAGGCTGCCTCTTCTCTATCACTCCCGCTTTTGCCCAGGAAGACGTTGATCTATTCGACCTTTCGCTCGAGGAGCTAATGAACGTAGAAATTGTATCGGCCTCTCGCAAGTCCGAAAACCTCTTCGACGCTCCCGTATCGAGCTACACCGTCACGCGCAGTGAAATTGCCAGAGCCGGAGTTACCTCCATTCCCGAAGCGCTGCGGTTGTGCCCCGGCGTGGTGGTGCGAGAAATTAGCAATGGCAACTACGACATCCATCTGCGAGGCTTCGACAACCTGATCCGGTACACCCAGTCCTTCGCGCAAATCAATACCCTTACGCTGGTGATGATCGACGACCGCCCGGTGTTTAACTACAACACGGGTGGTACCATTTGGGAATCGCTGCCCATTGATCTGGTTGACGTAGAACGCATTGAGATCGTGCGCGGTCCCGCCGCTCCCTTGTTCGGTCCGAATGCGGTAACCGGAGTGATTAATATCATCACCCGCCGTACCGAAAAGCCGGGCGTCCACGCATCGGTACATACCCAGTATGGTGCTCCCGATACGCGGGGGATAAACGTGGCGGTAGGTCAGCAGTTTAACGATCAGTGGAGTGCTATCGTATCGGCCAACTATCAGTACCGTGAGCGTGGTGACGATGCCTACTACGTATACAAAGCCGATCAGTACGTAGAAAATCTGGTGGAATTAGGTGTCCCCTTCGCGGAGGATGCCTACCCCCGACCGGAATTGGCTCAGGAGAGGATCGGCATCAACGGATTTATCACCTATCAACCAAGTGAGCAGTCAAGCTGGTCGCTGAGCGTCGGAGCGCAGGGTGCCGATGCGCAACGTTTGTTCTATAATTTCGAAACCACCGCCCTAAACACCAGTACCATCAATCGCGGCTACGCCCAACTCAGCGGACGGGTAAATAAGCTGGGCATTCGGGCGTCGCACACCGAAGGCAGCGAAAATTTGTACGTTGGTTTTGGGGTGCTTCGTCCCGAGTACGACGTGCGCAACACAGATGTGGTGGTAGACTACCGGCTTGACGTGAGTGACAAGCTGAGCCTCCGTCCCGAACTGAGCTTTCAGCAAGCGGTGATCGATGACCGTGACTACGCGGTAGATGGAAACATTGGCTTTGTGAACAGCCGGGTGTCCAACTACACGGCGTCCGGTTCGCTCAAAGCTGATTACCATCCGACCGAAAACTGGCGCTGGGTCGCTGCGCTGCGGGTTGATAAGTTCAGGGTACCCGACCGGGCGTACGTATCGTACCAACTGGCCACTACCTACAAGATTGCCGAGCGGTACTTGCTCCGAATGGCCCAGTCACGCTCAACCAGCGGTGCATTTTTTAGCAGCTACTTTATCGATGTGCCGGTGGTACCGATTAGCCCGACGCAGGGGGTCGTATCCGTGGCCAACCCCACCCTCAACGTAGTGAGTAATAGCATGACCGAAGTGGGAGTTCGCGCCCAAGTAACCAATACCCTCCAGTTCAATGCGGCCCTTTTTCGCCAGCATATTGAAGACTTGAATTACCAGTACCCGGTGGCTTCTACCCCGCTGACCGAAACCTTCGAGGTGCAAACCCTGCAATCAATTAATTTGCCTACGGAGGCGACGCAGTGGGGGGTAACCTTATCGGCGAACTTTGTGCCCAGTGCCCAGGTGCAGGTGAAACCTTTCGTGACCTGGCAAGCCACGCAGGTAACTGACCTACCCACCACGACTTCTGCCCAGTTTACCGACCTGGTAGACGATACGCACCACAGCACGCCTAGTTTCTACGGTGGAGCATTCGTCAACTACGCCCCCTACCGAAAACTGAACGTTAACGTCTCCGCCTACTTTTTCAGCCAGCATACCATCTACCACGTAGAAGATTTGCGACGTCCCTCGATGGAGGGGCAGATCGCGGGTAAGTTGCTGACCAACGCCAAAGTATCTTACGAGGTAGCCAAGAAGTTAGACTTCTACGTAAACGGACGGAACTTGCTGGGCAACGACAGCCGAGAGTACTACGGCACCGACCGCATCGGCCGTATGTTGCTGGGCGGAGTGAGTTATAATTTTTAATGCGATATCTGCCTGGTTACGGCGCTACCGGCACCAGTCCCCGCTGCGCAGCAGCATTCAGCATAAACTCATAGCCACTCTCTTTGGTGTTTTCAATCTTACCGTCCAGAATCGCTTCGCGGATTTCATTTTTGATCTCACCCACTACCCGCGAGGGCTTTAATCCAAACGTCTGCATAATATCTTCACCGGTAATAGCGGGCTGGAAGTTACGCAACTGGTCTTTTTCTTCTACCTCCGCCATTTTACGCTCCACCGCGTCGAAGTTGCGCAGGTAGCGCTCCACCCGGCGGTGATTCTTCGAGGTGATATCAGCCCGGCACAGCAGCATCAGCGCATCGGTAGCGTCGCCCGCTTCGTAGAGTAAGCGCCGCACGGCCGAATCGGTCACCACGTCCTTTACCAAAGCGATGGGGCGTAGGTGCAGGCGCACCAGGGTTTGCACAAACCGCATCGGCTGGTCCATAGGCAGCTTCATCTTGCGAAATAAAAACGGCACCATGCGTGCGCCCTTGTCCTCGTGTCCGTGGAACGTCCAGCCCGCTTTGGGGTGGAAGCGCTTGGTAGCGGGCTTGGCGATGTCGTGCAAGATGGCCGCCCACCGCAACCACAGATCGTCCGACACCTGCGCCACGTTGTCGAGCACCTGTAGGGTGTGATAAAAATTGTCCTTGTGCGACTTACCCTCAATGGTCTCCACGCCGTGCAGCTTTATCATATCCGGAAAAAACTGCTCGAGCAAACCGGCGTGATAGAGCAGCTTGAAGCCGTAGGAAGGCACCGGCGACAAAATAATCTTATTCAGCTCGTCGGTGATGCGCTCCTGCGAGATGATTTCTAGCCGTTCCGCGTGCTGAACAATAGCTTCAAAGGTATCGGGAGCAATGTCGAACGTGAGCTGGGAGGCGAAGCGCACCGCCCGCATCATGCGCAGGGGGTCGTCGGAAAAGGTGATGGCCGGATCGAGCGGAGTGACGATCATCTTACGCTTTAAATCGGCTACCCCATCGAACGGGTCCCGGAGTTCACCGTAATCGTCGGCGTTCAGGCTGATGGCCATCGCGTTGATGGTGAAGTCGCGCCGCCGCTGATCGTCTTCCAGGGTGCCGGGTTCTACCTCGGGCTTGCGCGAATCGGTCCGGTACGACTCTTGGCGGGCACCCACAAACTCCAGTTCGTAGTCGTGGTGCTTCACCGCCGCAGTGCCGAAGTTCTTGAACACGCTCACCGCGGTGGTGCGGCCCGGCTGCTGTTTCAGTGCCTTCGCCACCTGCTGGGCCAGTTCAACGCCATCACCTACGCATACAAAGTCAATGTCTTTTGAGGGGCGCTTGAGCAGCAGGTCGCGCACGTAGCCGCCCACCACGTAGGTGGGCACGCCCGTTTGCTGGGCTACCTGGGCTACAGTGGCAAAGACAGGGTGTTGGTGAAGTGCTTCGGTGAAGTTCATGAAGTTGTTGACTTGGTGGCACAAAGGTAAAACGAGTGGGGGTAGTAGCCAAACAAACCTCCAATAACCACTACTTGGTGATTATTAAAAAAATTAATATTCCGGATCTGCCTTCTACGTAGGATCGGCATGTATTTTGACGCTCTTTTGCCGGAGATGCGCCCGATTACTATCTTTTAACCAAACAACTATACTATGGTCACGCTATTGAAAACCGCATTCGTTCTACTGCTCGTTGGTTCGCTCACGCACCAAGCGCAAGCCCAGGAAGTTATTGCCACCAACGACGACGGGTCATTCGCCCGTAACAGCGTATTTGTTGAACTAGGGGGAAACGCACTTCTCTATTCAGTGAACTACGATCACAAGTTTTTTGACCATGCCAGTGCCCGTATTGGGGCCATGTATTTTTCGGTCTCTGCCGATGATCCCAATTCTCTCAACGGACGGGTGTCTGTATTTCTGGCACCAATTATGGCGAACTACCTGGTAGGAGATGGTAATAGTCGGCTTGAGTTGGGGGCCGGTTTGGTAGTAGCGGGAGCAAGCGGCAGCGGGACAGTTGACAATGAGCAATTAGATGAGTTCAGAGGAGGTGGCGTCGGCTTTACTAGTACCGTTGGTTACCGACTACAGCCTCGCGACGGAGGCTTCCTGTTTCGCATTGGTTTCACGCCAATCATTGCTCCCGGAACGTTCATTCCCTGGTTTGGACTAAGTTTCGGTGCTTCCTTCTAAGTGTGGTTGAGAACAAAGTATTAGCACTGCCCGCCTTGCAGCGCCAAATCACCAGTGGGCGGCGGGCGGGCCAGCGTATTGTCTTTACCAACGGATGCTTCAACATTCTGCACCGCGGCCACGCTACCTACTTGCAGGCCGCCAAAACGCTGGGCGATATTCTTGTCGTTGGTGTCAATTCCAACGCTTCGGTGCGCCGCCTCAAGGGTGAAAACCGACCGATCAATAACGAAAACGACCGGGCCTACCTGCTGGCCAGTTTGGTGGCGGTAGATTACGTAACGATATTCACCGAAGACACTCCCCACGAACTATTATCCCACCTCCGTCCCGATGTGCTGGTGAAAGGGGGCGATTACCAACTCGAGGAAGTAGTGGGCCGCGAGTTCGCGCAGGAAGTGCAACTCATTGACTTTGTAGACGGCTACTCGACGACGCGCTTGATTCAGAAAATGCAGAGGTTCTAGGTTAGAAGGTTCGGAGTTCTGGGTTCTAGGTTTTTTAAACCCAGAACTTCTTAAACCCCGAACTTTTCAAATCAGAACATTAACTCAAACGCACTCCGATAGGCATCGATCTCGTTGATGTAGTCCAGCAATTCTCCGTAGAACGGGTGGCTGCCCAGCGTAGCACTGTCGCCCACCACCACCAGCATCTTTTTTGCCCGCGTCAACGCCACGTTGGTGCGCCGAATGTCTCCTAAGAAACCGATTTCCCCTTTGGCATTAGAACGTACCAGACTGATGTAAATTACGTCGCGCTCCCGTCCCTGAAACGCGTCTACGGTATCAATGGTAATCAACTCCTGCAACGTTTGCAGCGCTTCGGCTTCGGCAAACAGTTCGGTGAGCACCCGCACCTGCGCTTTGTAGGGCGCGATCACCCCGAACGTGATCTGGTGCTCGAGCAGGTAGTCTAAACCAACTTCATCCACCGTGCTCAGAAAATGCTTCAGCAGCAGCTGCGCTTCTTCTGCGTTGAAGGTGCTCAGCGTTTCGGCCTCCTTCTCCTCGGCGAAGCCGCAGCCCGCCGTGTCGAGCCAGGTGACGGGCGGTTGCTCAGCCAGTGTCGCATGGCGTACGCTCTCGTGGGCCACCAGCGCGTCTTGGTAGAAGTAGCGCCCCGAAAAGCGCATTATCCGTTCGTTCATGCGGTACTGCACCTGCAACAGCGAATCAACCGGCGGGCCGTCTCGGTGCTGATGCCGCTGGATGCATTTCTCGAACAGCGTCTCACTCAGCCCCTGCCGGGCGGCGTCGTACGACTTTACCGTAGGCGGCAGTTGAAAGTGATCACCGGCCAGGATTACGCGATCGACCTTGAGCACTGGAATCCAGCTGGCCGCTTCCAGGGCCTGGGCGGCTTCATCGATGAATACCGTATTGAAGCGGTAGCCCCGAAGTTGGTTGCCGGCCGCACCCACCAGCGTGCAGGCCACCACCTGCGCCTGCGCGAAAATGTCGGCCACGATGTAGTGCTCCAGCTGCTGCGCTTCCTCCCGCAATTGAGAAGCCTCGCGCAGCAGGTGACGCCGCTGGTTGCGCTCGGGGGCACCGAACTTACGCTTGTGCTTCAGACCCAGCTCCCGAAGTTCTTCGGAGCGGCGGCGGATGGTTTTCAGGTCTTTGTAATAAGGATGCTTCGTGATCCGGGCGTCGATGGTTCGACCCAGGTTGGTCTCGTCGACCCGCGCCGGGTGGCCCAGCCGAACCACCTGCAAGCCTTGTTCGCTGAGTTTTTCGGTGAGCAGATCGACGGCGGCGTTGCTGGGCGCGCACACCAGCACCTGCTGCTCCACGTAGGCGGTTTGCACGATGGCCTGCACCAGGGTGGTCGTCTTACCCGTGCCGGGCGGACCGTGCACGATGGCCACGTCCTGCGCGCGGATCACCTGGTCCAGGGCGTCGTTCTGGCTGTCGTTGAGCGCGGGTACGCGTGGGGCGGGCAGCTTGGAGAAGCGGGCCGGAGCGTGGCCAAGCAGCACTTCGCGCAGCTCCAGCAGGCGGGGCCGCTTGGCCTCGATGGCCTGCTTCAGTGCTTTTTCCATCTCGCGGTAGGCCATCTCGTCGAAGAGCAGGTCTACGCCTAGTCCGCCGCCCGCCGCCCAGTCGGGCAGCTTGTCCGTGTTCAGGGTGATGGACATGGTGGAGCGGTTGGCCTCGTTCACCACGCCCGATACCGCCGAGCGTTCATCGCCGGGGTGCGTAAATAGTCGGACAATCTTGCCCGACTGAAAGGCACCGCGGGGCAGGTGGCTGTCTGACCGGGCAATGCGTACCACCACCTTCTCACCCAAGCTGTAACGCTGTCCTGATAGCGTGACCGGGTGCCAGCACAGACCATTTTTCTTGCGGTCTTCCAGCGAAGCGTTCAGAATTTTCTGGCGGTAATATTCCAGGTCAGCCTCTTTTTCAAGCCGTAGGAGCTGGATTTGCCGTTGAAGTTCTTCTGGACTGCTGTTCATGGGAATTACCGGATGCTGGCGAGCGAAAATCAGCGGCCAATGGATAGTTCTTAAAAGCAGTTTGGTAGAATTTTGTTCCTGATCCTTTCTAAACTGTCGGGCTTTGTGTACCTATCGGAATGAACTTGCTCGCGCACTTCTTTCTATCGCACCAGACCCCTGAACTTGTGGTGGGCAGTTTCCTGGGTGACTTTGTCCGGGGAAAGCGCTACCAAACCTATGATCCGGCCATTGCTCGCGGAATTTTACTGCACCGCGAGATTGACCGTTTCACCGATGCGCATCCGGTGTTTCGGCAGAGTAAGCGACGGCTGGTACCGCAACAGGGGCACTACGCCGGAGTGGTGGTAGATGTTTTCTACGATCACCTGCTGGCCCGGCGCTGGGCGCACTACAGCAGGGAGCCGTTGCCGGATTTCGCGCAACGTATGTACGCCATTTTACGTGAGCACCACGACCAACTGCCGCCCTTGGCGCAGCGCATGCTCAGCTACATGGCATCGCAGGACTGGCTCGCGAACTACGTACATCCCAAAGCAATAGCCCGAACGTTGTTCGGCATGCAGCAGCGCGCTAACTTCCCGAACCGCATGGGCCAGGGGGCCGCTGATCTGGAAGACAACAAATACCTCTACGCGCCGGAATTTCAGGAATTTTTCTCTCAGCTTCAGCAGCAAGTCAGTGATTTCCTCGCTCCTGAAGCGCATTAAAGCATCTCACTATCCATCCAGGCTACGCGCTTGGTGAGCCAATCTTTGAGGTAGGCGACTTCTCCAGCGTAAGAACCAGTAGCGACTGGATTAGGCCATACTTTATATCCAAGTATTGTCCACTTAAAGAAGTTTAGGTACTGCGATTGGTCCAAATATGTGGCCTGCTGGTCAATTTCTGCAATGACCGCCTTAACTTCAGGTTTGAGCACTTGCCACCGGGCCTTTACTCGCTGTTCGAAGGCCGGGTCCTCAAACAGCCGTCTGATCCAACTAGCTTCCCGAATGTACCAGCCCTCGGTGAACTCACCCGGACTGTAATCTACATTGCCCATGCCGATGTCGTAATCCCACACTGGGCCCATCGTTAGCTTGCCGCCCCGGGGCTTGTGCAAGTAAACGCTGTTGCCGAATTTTGCGTCGGTATTCTTCGTAAGCTCATTCAGCAGATACCAATCCACGAAACTTTCGGTGTCAAAGTACTGCGCGTAGCCTTGCTGGGAATCAGCAAAATTGGCGGCAAACAGGGCATCTTCGGTGGCCTGAACGTATTGGCGGATATAAGCAGTCTGCTCAGGAATATCTTTATCCGGCGACTTGATTACGAAGCGAACTCCCCGGGTAGAATGAAAACTTGCGTCTTCGTCACGCCGTCCGTCAACTTCTAGCAAGTAGCCCCCAGTAATCTTGTCTTCAGAAATGTCAGCGGCTTTTAGCTCGTCGATGTTCAGGCGACTTTCGTCAATCTTGATCTGCTCGGTGAGTTGATAATTTCCCTGATACGTTCCGTTAAGCTACAAATCCACGAATTGAGATCGCGGAGTGTAGACTAAGCCAAATCGTTGGCTTAATTGAAAGGCGGTGTGGTTTCTGAGCAGGGTTTTATCAGAAAAATTGGCCAGTAGTACCCATACTTTATGCTCCGGCATGCCCAGCACTTCCGTTCGTTCCGAGAACCGGAACCTGTACGGCTTCTTAGGCATTTGCCAAGTAGTGTTGCCCCGGCCACGTATTTCTATATTTGCTTTGCTGACATTCTCTTCACCCTGCCCGTTGGCGATGATAGTGATTCGGCCGTCAATGTACTCGTCTTTTGAGACAATCGGAGCTTGTGCCTTGGTCTCGATGTAAACCACCGGCACCCCGGTAAAAAGTTGGGAGCGTATTTCATAGTCAGTGGTGGAACTGTCCTCAGCCATTAGGGTGTGGACCGTGGGCTTCGTGAAATCGTTTACCGTAGTATCACTGCGCTGCACTACCGTATCGATTAGAACCGTAAACGCAGTACTACTGAAACTGGCGATCAAAGAATCGGTCCTTATTCCCAGTGGGAACATGGCATTTACGTGGTTCTCATGAATGACATAGGACCAATCTTCGCTCAGGAATTCGGGATTAGTAACTCCGAGAAACGAAAAGCTGGTGAACGCTTTTTGGGTGCTCGGCGGTGGGATGACTTCTTCTTCTTCTTGGCAAGACGACAGTAGTCCGACCAAGCAAGATAGGAATACAGAAGTGAGCAGCCCAAAGGCGAAAGAAGTAGGGAATTGAGCAGTAGATGCGAACAAAATGTAGAGCGAATTCAAAACGCTTTTCTGGAAGAAGTAAGCCCTTACCTTAGCAACGAAAGGGATGCTGGGTTATTGGTGCCGGATCAAAGTCAAGTATAGGGCCAGTAATTGCGTCACTACATCAGTATCTGACTAATCTATCTTCCGGTGAAGAAGTCCCGGATACCCGACCTCCCATTTTTCACCATACAGCGATTCGTACTTTACGGTAACTTTTATGGCATTGTCTTCTCTTTTTCTGATAAAAGGAATAACGTGCTTTCTGTTTTGTATATCTAAGAGCACCCATGCTTCTTGCTGGGGAACAACCATATCTGGAAGAAGGTCACGATAATTCTGGTAAGCAGTAGAATCAGGAAGGCTATTTTGTCTAGCTATCTCTCGAGCTAAATCTGCGGTAGTTACGTAAAGACTATCTTCGTAAGCAATAAAAACTTCACGAATGATGGCTGGGCCAATGCCATTGTTTTGAATATGCAGCTGATAGAAAGCAGTGTCGCTGGTTATCCAATAAGAATTGGACAACTGCAAACGAGGCCACACGGCGGCGTGCTGTTGCTGGCGCAGAATGTAGGTCTGGTAGACCGTGGTCACCATCGCGCAAATGCTCACAACGGTGGCGGCAATGGCGATAATAATTTCGGTTCGGGGGCGGCGCTGGCTGGCTTGCGACATGAATGAGCAGGTCAGTACGCAAAGTAGTAAATCTTACCCTCGCAAAGCAACTCCAAGAACGTAGGAATGGGTAATATCCTACAGTATTCTACCCACCTTCACCAACACCGTGACCGCATCATCACCGTTGAGGTACGGTTGAAACATCGTTTTCAGTCCAAAGGTAAACCGCTGTTTCGTTCGAACCTCTTGTTCTACTGCGAGTCGCCGTATCCCGCCCCAACGGCCAGGGAGCCACTGAAGTAACGATTCAGGCGGTGGGCCGCTTCTCCTTCTAATTTAACGACGTATACGTCGCCGCTTCCTAGAAAGGAAATTCCGAGCCCGGTCTTTACTTCGTGAACCAGTTGAGCGTTAGCGTTTTCGCCAACAAGAGCGAAGAATATGGCTAACGGCAGCAGAAACAGTTTGGGTACCATCATCGCTACGGAATCCATTTTTCCTTACCAAAATCCGGCTTGCGCTTCTCCAGAAAGGCATTACGGCCCTCTTTAGCCTCGTCGGTCATGTAGGCCAGGCGGGTGGCTTCTCCGGCGAACACTTGCTGCCCCACCATCCCATCGTCGGTAGCGTTGAAGGCAAACTTGAGCATCTTGATCGAAGTGGGCGACTTTTGAAGAATCTCCTGGGCCCAGTCGTAGGCAGTTGCCTCTAGTTCATCGTGCGGCACCACGGCGTTCACCATCCCCATGTCGTAGGCTTCTTGTGCCGAATAATTTCTGCCCAGAAAGAAAATCTCACGCGCACGCTTCTGACCCACTATTTTCGCTAAGTAGGCCGAGCCGTAACCCCCGTCGAAACTAGTAACGTCGGCGTCGGTTTGCTTGAAGATAGCGTGCTCTTTACTGGCCAGCGTGAGGTCACTCACCACGTGCAGGCTATGTCCGCCGCCCACCGCCCAGCCGGGCACCACCGCAATCACCACCTTGGGCATAAAACGCATCAGCCGCTGCACTTCCAGAATGTTAAGGCGTGGCATCCCGTCGTCGTCCACGTAGCCCTGGTGGCCCCGCGCCCGCTGGTCGCCGCCGCTACAGAAGGCGTATACCCCATCCTTCGGTGATGGACCTTCGCCCGAGAGCAACACTACTCCAATCGAAGGGTCTTCGCGCGCATCAAGAAATGCCTCGAACAGTTCGCCCACCGTCTTGGGACGAAAGGCATTGCGCACCTCGGGACGATTAAAGGCGATACGGGCCACTCCGTCGGATTTCTGATAGGTAATGTCTTCGTACGATTTAACAGTGGTCCAGGAGGGCTGACTCATAAAAGCAGGAATATTGAACACCGAACAAGGAATGATGAATGACGAAGGGATGCTTCACTTCATCATTCGGTGTTCTTTATTCGTTATTCATCATTTGAAGTTAAAGGTTTTCTTCTTCGGTATTAGTACTGATACGCTTGGGTTCGGAGGATGAACCGCCGAAGATCTGCGTAGGAATGATTTTGCGGATAAACGATGCGCCGCCCTGATCCGATTGGTTTTGTTCAGCCTCAGCTTCTCGTAACGCGCGTTGCCACATGGGGGCAAAGCCCTGGGCACTCTCGGTCATGATGGCGATGGCCCGCTGGTACACGTGCAGGTTCATCACCTCACGACGACCCGGTTTTTGGGCCAGCGTTTGGTTGGTAATGCGCAGGTTTTCGTTTTCTTTCTTGAGGCGCTCAATCTCCAGGCGGCGCCCTTCGGTGGCTTCGGCCTCGATCTCCATTTTGTTCTGCAGATGGTTTTTTAGGGTGCCAATTTCTTTGCGCAGCGAACCGCGCTTCATGTTCTCGCGCAGGTAGGTGACCAGCACAACGAGCAGACCGATGCCCAAACCGATCAGAAAGGGCGGGATCAGGACGTTTAAATCTTCCATAGTAACTTAATAGGTTGGGTAGAAAACTATTTTTCTACTCTCTAATTAACTGAATTAGGCCGTATTGGTTTCAGCCGGGAGGCAGACGAACCTTGCAGTCAACCAGCCAACACGGAAGAGGGGCGGTGCCACGTACCACCGGCTAGTAAATTACTACCTTCTGATAATCTTCCTGATAGCCTAAGCCTTTCACAAAAGTTTTTTGAAAGTGCGCATAGTCATCTTGCTTGTTCTGATAATGCGAAGGGTGTCTTTGATTTCCGTTGTTTCATAATAAATAAAAGATTAAGTGATCAAGCAACTACTATACAGACCCCGGATCGGTGCGTTTGGTTCGCCAAAAAAGTAATTGCAATTAGCCGGGTCTGTCTGACGGATATCATTGACCTCCGAACAAATTAAACTGCACACCCATCTGCCCGTTAATGCCCAGTGTGCTGAAGCCGTACGCCTCAAAGTAGTTAGCGTTGGTGAGATTTTTCACGTCCGCAAACAGGGCCAGCCCGTTAGCTACCCGGTAACTCGTGTGGGCATTGAGCAGCAGGAAGGGATCAAGGGTAGTCGCATTCGTGCTAAACGTACCAAAATCGAAGTAGAGATCGTCTCGCGCACCCTGATATTGCGCTTGCAGCGATAGGTTTATCCGGGGGGTAGGGGCAAAGCGCAACGAGCCCGACAGGCTGTGTCGGGGCCGCCGTAGCAGATCGGCAAAGGTAGAGTCCTGCTTCTGACTACCGCGCACGGTGGTGGTGCCCTCCAGATACGTGTACTGCCCGTCGATGTGCCAGCGCTCGTTCAATTTCCAGGAAGCTTCCACTTCCAGTCCCACGCCGTTCTGCCGGTCTTGGTTCAGATAGCCGTTCACAAACACCACCACTTGGTCGATGCGGCGGCGAAAGTAGGTGGCCTGCACCCTAGCCCTTCCGTCGGTAGCTGCCCACTGTCCGCCCGCCTCGGCCGTACGGCTCCGTTGGGGTTTCAGGTCAGCATTACCCCAGGGGTCGGCGTATAGCTGATACAGCGTAGGCGCCTTGAAACCCTTACCCAACGAGGCGAAGGCCTTGAAAGTGGGGGTGAGTTGGTAAGAAGGAGCCAGCGAAACCGTTGATGCCTGACCAAACTGGCGGTGGTGACTAAACCGGTACCCCAACTCAGCGTTGAGTCCGCTCGCCGTATGAACCAACAACGTGGCGTACGGACTGACGATCGTCACCGAGGGATTGGGGCGCACCGTGGACGTGTCCTGCATCTGCTGCTGCTGCCCGTTCATGCCCACCATCAATTGAAGAAAATTAGTTAGTGTTACACTACCGTATACGTCTCCCTGGTGGAAGCGTCCGTCAAAAAACGTCTCTCCGTACTGTGAGCGGAAGGTGCGCTGGGTGCGGGTGTAGCCGTAGTGTCCGTGCAGGGTCAGCCGACGCAGGTTCACTTCGGCTTGCAGTCCCGGGTTAAGCAAGCGCAGGGCGTAGGTGTCGGTCGCGTCCGTAAAAGCTCCGGCGTCATTGTGACCGTCTACCACGCTGTAGCGCAAAAACGGACTGATCCGAATCCGCGCGTGGGGGGTAAGGTGCACCGTCGCCTGCAAGCCATCGCGGGCGGCACCGTCGCGGTCGTAGCCGGTGCTGTCGGGCGGAGGCGCCGCCTCGCTGAGTCCGTCGGTGGCCCAGTGCTGGTAGCTTACATCATAGCCCACCGGGCCCGCCGTGCCGCGCACGCCCAGGGTGCCCTGCCGGGTGTTGAGCGAGCCCCAGGAGGCTGATCCGTAGATTGATAGCGGATCGGGTTGAGCATCACTCCGGGTGATAATGTTCACCACTCCGGCAATAGCATCGTTGCCGTAGAGCGTCGACTGGCTACCCTTCAAAATTTCAATGCGTTCGATCTGCTCGGGGGCGAGGAGCCGCAGGTCGAAGGTGCTGCCCAGCAGGGTGGGGTCGGTCACCGGCTGGCCGTCGATCAGAATCAGGGTGTAGGCGGCGTCGGCACCCCGCAGATACAGGCTGCGGTCTTTGGCCGGGTTGCTGTAGGCTCCGTTCACGATCACGCCCGCCTGGGTTTGCAGCAGCTGGGCCAGATCGCTACCCGCCTGCTGCGCTATATCGTCGCGGGTGATGATCTGCACCGGCTTGGCCGTTTTTCGTAGCGGCAAGGGGATTTTGGAGGCGGTCACCACCAGTTCGTTGAGTAGCACACTATCAGTCAAGAGGGCTACGTCGGCGGAGTCCGGAGGGGTTTGCCCGAAACAAGGAGACAGTCCACTGAAAATTAGAAGAAAAATAAGGGGTGAAGCGTAGAGCATGCCAGTTGGTTGGGTTAAAACGAACTGACAGAATAGAAGCGAGGAGTGCTATCGAGGATATGGTCGAAGACACTGCCTGGCGCAAGCGCGTATGGGCAGCCTCCACCACCAACCGTAGGTTTCGATCACAATCCTGACTTTTCCTCCGAAGGTCCGAATGGTTTTATTCGCCCGGGGCAGGTCTCCTGACTCGTCCGGCTTGCCCCGACCTTCCCATCTCGCGGGGCGAAACAGTGGTCAATCGTGGGGGCAACCCTTCATTCGGACTTACAGTTGCGGGGACAGTTCCGGTTTTTCCGGTCAAGTAGACCAAAGCACCGGATTCCCTTTTAATCGGCACGCGCATGACGGGCGCGCACCAAACCCTGGGTGAGGGGTAAAGGTAGGGAAATTGTAGTAGGAAAATAATAACGACGTTCGATTTTCAACATTAGTCCCATTGGCTTACCTTGTCATTTTGTACAAGGTATAATAATAATTTGGAGTGAGATTACTACTTAGTATTTACCTCCTTTTAGTTGCAGTTGGAGGATCAGTGTTTTCGCAGAATCTGGTGCCCAACGGGAGCTTTGAAGAATTTTCCGGCTGCCCTGCCGGTCAGGGCGATATTGTCAAGGCCACTCCCTGGAACGGATTTCCCGCTACCTCCGACTTCTTTCACCGTTGCGGTTTAGGCGAAGTGGGTGTGCCTGATAACGGACCGGGTAGCCAGGACGCTTACTCCGGTAGTGGCTATGCGGGAATTATCGTGAATTGGAACGATCAACCGTATGACTACTTGTACACACCGTTGAATGAGGCACTCCGGGCGGGCGAGCGCTATTGTGTATCGATGTGGGTAAGCTGCGCTGATCAGCCCCGATTGGCTACGGATGACTTGTGTATCTTTTTTACTTCCGAAGTGCCCAGCGTTGAGACACTGGATACTCTCACGTATGCCCTGCGTAACCCGCTCGGTAACGTGCTTGATAATACCCAGGATTGGGTGCAACTTAGCGACAACATCACGGCGCAAGGCAACGAACGATTTATTGTGATTGGCTCGTGTCGGTCTGGTGCTACAAATTTTGCCCCCCTAAATGCTTCCAGTTTTTTCGATCCTGATACTTACTACCTGACCTTTCGCTCACCCAAAAGTTTGAAAGCTGAGATTTTTCAATAAGAGGATTTATCTTTGAGGATGGAACGACGCGACGCCTTTGAATTTTACGTTGATTACCTGCTGTCTTCCCCGCGCACGGCTACGGCCACGGGTTTGTCAGCGGTGTTGGATAATGCGATGAAGCACGACTATATCAGTGATTGCTTAGCCCAAGATGAATTAGACAGTAAAGCGTTCTGGTCAGAGATAAAGCCGTTTGTCCGCCAAATTGAACATGCTCAGGCGTATCTCTCTATTGATGATGTGATTGTTGCCAAACCACATACCAGTGAGAATGAGCTGATTTGCTATCACTATGACCATACGACAGGCAGAACCGTCAAGGGCATTAACATTCTGAATTTCATGCTCAGTGGCTCTACGGACGATGCGTTGGTAAACTGCCCGTTAGCCTGGGAAGTGATTCGTAAAACGGAATTCTACCTTGACAAAGCAGCTCAGCAAAAGCGGCGTAGTCCTAAGACCAAAAACGAAATGGTGTTGGAACACCTACACCGGATTGTGTTTTTGAACAAAGTCCAGTTCAAATACATCTTGTTTGATAGCTGGTTTTCTGCCTCAGAGACGCTCAAGTACATCCAGCACAAGCTCAAAAAGTTCTTTGTCTGCCCCCTGAAGCATAACCGCTTGGTGGCTCTAAATGAGCAAGACAAGCAGCAAGGTAAGTTCATGCACGTATCACAAGTGCCCCTGAAAAGCCAGGAAGTTCGGAAAGTTTGGATCAAGGCGGCCGCCGCGCGGGGGTAGATTTCCCTCTTCAACTCACCCGACAGGTCTTTATAAACAAAGATCGCTCTGAGGCCGAACTATGGTTGGCTACCAACGATATGTCATTGGACTACGAACAAATTACGACAATCTATGAAAAACGATGGAAAGTCGAGGAGATGCACAAGTCCTTAAAACAAAACGCTCTGCTAGGCAAGTCGCCCACCAAAATGGAGCGGACGCAGTGCAATCACATCTTCGCCGCTATGTTGGCTTTTGTCAAACTAGAACGCTTGAAAATCAAAGAAAAACTCAATCACTTTGCCCTGAAAGCAAAATTGCATCTCAAAATGGCTCAAGCCGCTTTCGAGGAACTACAAAGTTGGCAAACAGCATGAGATGCCCTAACATAGTAAATCATTTATCCAAATCTTTCGCAAGCGAAAGGTCAGTTACTACTATATTGATGAGGTGAGCGTGATTCCTGAGAATTTTGAGCTGGAAATTGAGGCCGTCAGTAATCCCGACGGAGTGTATTGTTCGGATGATTCAGTGGTGTTGAGAACAAATTTGGGATCCGTAGGCAGTTCGGTCTGGAGTGATGGAACGAGCAATTCATCAACGATTATCACAACCTCCGGAACCTACTCTGTGACTACGCAAGTGGGATGCAGCACGTATAAGGCACAGTTGGAAATCAATTTCGAAGACTGTAGTTGTAATCTGCTGGTATCCAACGTGTTTACTCCCAACGACGATGGTAAGAACGATATTTTTCAACTAATACCAGTTATTGAGGTAGCCCGGTTTGACCTAAAGATCTACAATCGCTGGGGAAAACTGGTCTTTGAAACCCAGGATACTCAGCAGGGCTGGAATGGACAAATCAACGGAAATCCAGCGAGCCCGGGAGTATACTTGTGGACCGCTAAAATTTTCTGCATCAAAAACAATGAGCTTCTCGATAAGGAGTTAAAGGGATACGTTAGTCTACTAAAATAGGGGTCAACCCCTATGGCAAGAAAATAAGTTACACCTTCAACGACTGCCAACGAATCAGCCACCAGCTCCCCTTCACCTTCCGATAAACACTCGTATAGCGCAAGTCTACTTGGAACGCGTCGCCCCGGTACCGGCCACGCACCCGCACCAAGCCATCGACCAGTGCCGTTTCGCCAAAAATTTGCACCCGAGGAGGCTGCTGCGGTTCGAACGATTGGTAGACGATATCCCCGGCCGCTACGCTCGCTATCAAGTCATCGGCCGATTCTTCCAGTCCGTTGCTGTGGATATACAGCAGATCAGGATGAAGCATCTTCCGCAGCGCAGCGGTATCGGCAGCGATCATGGCTTCGAAGCGGGCGTGCTCGGCGCGTAGCATCGGAGAAGTTACGTCGGTCTGACTTGAGGCATTGTACGGAACGACAACCGAGCCTATGAACGGGAAAACGAGCTGAAGCAGGAGACTAATCGGCATATTATGGGATTAAAACGGGCATGAACATTAAGAATGCGCTGGCCTTAAAATTGCTGAAATTTTTGGAATTCCTTACCCTTGAAACTGATGCGCTCACTACTTGTTCTTGTCGTTTTGATCCCAGCGGTGGCATATGCCCAATCGGTCGTTTCCCGAAACGAAATTCGCGTCGGCATCAACCGAGTGTTTTTTGGCTTGGGCGACGTGGTCGGTCCGGCCCTGTACGCCGAGTACAGCTACCAGCATCAATCCTTATATTAGCGTGGCCCCCCGCCTGATCAGCGGTATGGCGGTTCGCGAGCAGCGAAATCTTTATGACCACGTTTCTTCTTTTGGAGCCAACGTTTCGGCGCGTATCACCCCGCTTCCCCGCTTCTTATACTTTCTATCATTGCATGTGCGCGACTTGTACCATCGCTTCGCCAGCACCTACGGCTTCGTCAACCAAACCATTCCCGGCGGATCATCCAATGACTATTCGGAGCACCGCCAAGAATACCTGTGGGGCTTTGTCGGAGCAGTGAACACTAGTTTTGTGATAGCCAGCAAATCTATACGCTCGGTGCTCGCCTGGAGCTGCTCACTAGCTTGTCAGGCGGTTAGCTGAGCGCCGATTCTTTCCAGTGGTGACTATATTACGCCAGAAGATTTTGAGGATCGGATCATTGAACTTTTTGCAAACAACTATTCCGCCTTGCCTACCGGAATCAGAATCATGTTAATAAATCCGTCAACGGTGAAATTCTTCATTCTAAGCAAAGAAATTACCTGCTGTCGGATTTCTAGCCGGGTTTCGTTTACTTCGAACTTTTAAAAATGGTCTCACCAAACTTTTTCCCAATGACCGACAGTCAATCCCTCTAAAAAGAGTAGTATCTCATAAGTACGCCGATATTTTACGCGTACCGAACGAACCCATTCTCATCATTCAGTCCACCGCCACCTCCATGCCGTTGGTCGATTTCAAGAACATATTCGCGGAGGCCGGAACGATCATCGAGCAGGAAGGAATTACCAAACTCATCTTTGACAAGCGAAGCTTTAAGGTGTTCGATCCTGAGGCAATGGAGTGGTATTTTACGGACTGGAAGGAAGTAATGTTTGCCCATGGGCTGCGCACCCACCGCAAGATTATGCCCGAAAGCGTGCCGTTCAAATACAGTGTCAACGCTAGTCGTAAAAGCATCTACGAACGCTTTCCCAAGGGTAAGTTTCGGCAGATGGATATTCAGTACGTCAATTCTATTGAGGAAGCGGTGGCCCGGTAGAGTGGTGATTAACAAAAAATTGTAGCCTTGAGTTGTTCCAAGACAGCCTTGAGGCTATTTTTTTGACCAGGAAGCACCCGGCCAGTTGGGTGACCCGCTGTGGGGGACGAAGGCTGCCGAGAGAGTGTCCGTTCCGTTGAAGAGCAATGTTACTCAAAGTAGCGTAGTGGTTTGGTTAAGTTCCGCATTAGGGCTTATCTTGCGTTTCTTCTTAAACCCAACGCTAAACCCGGTAGCCAACCCATTATTTTTCGGTAACTGGGTTCGGTACGTAAGTATGCATAAACTAATTAAATTTTTAGACACAAGGTTTTTCATAGCAGTTGTCATTTCACTACATTTTATTAGCACTGCCTGCGTGCCGATCCGCCGCGAGACTTACCTCCGCGGACCCGAATTAGCGAATACCGAAGAGAACCAGGTGAGCAACGCCTACCGGCAAGTCCAGGACTATGCGTATCGTCTGCAACCCAACGACATCGTCTCAATTAAGGTCGCCAGTTCTACGGCCAGTGAGTTTAACTTTCTTAGCTACCAGAACGAGCAACAGATGGGCGATGCCCGGTTCAACGACCCGCTGTTATCAGGTTTCAATGTGGGGCCGGACGGTACGATCCTTCTTCCCGTCATCGGC
The DNA here is from genome assembly GCA_963761785.1 of uncultured Cytophagales bacterium. Taxonomy (GTDB): domain Bacteria; phylum Bacteroidota; class Bacteroidia; order Cytophagales; family Cyclobacteriaceae; genus Tunicatimonas. The sequence continues at coordinate 632,725 of CAVXII010000003.1, read as the reverse complement.
AAGGTGGAGATTGCCGGTCTTACGCTAAACCAGGCGCGGGAAAAAATTCGCCAGGTTGTGGCCGAATACCTGGAAACCCCTACGGTGGATATAAAACTACTCAGCTTTCAGGTAACTGTGCTGGGAGAAGTAGAAAGGGAAGGGACATTTGTCGTATATAACCCCCGGCTATCCATCCTTGACGCGCTCGGGCGGGCGGGCGGACTCACCGATTTCGGCGACCCCCAGAATGTGAAGATTGTTCGTCACAAAGGCGATTCGCTCGAGGTGGTGTACGTCAACGTGCTGGAAGAAGATATACTAGCGTCTCCCTACTACTATCTGCGACCGAACGACGTGGTAGCGGTGGCGGGAGTGCCCGGTAAAAACCTGCAAAAATATAACCTAACGTACCTTCAGATTCTTCTGACCGGTTTAACGGCGGTCGGTGTCTTTTTCAACGTTTTCCAGCGGTAGGGGGTAACGATCCATTCAAACCATCCGTACTACGAGCGGGTTTCACTTTGTATGGATAACCAGTTCTCAGCGTATGAAAATTACTTTCTTAGGTTCGGGTACTTCCCACGGGGTACCTGTGGTGGGATGCTCCTGTCGGGTATGTACCTCTTCCGATCCGCGCGACCAACGACTACGCACGTCGGTGCATTTGGCTATCGCCGGAAAGAGCATCGTCATTGATGCGGGACCCGACTTTCGTCAGCAGATGCTGGTGAATCGGATCAAGCGCGTAGATGCCATTTTGTTTACCCACGAGCACAAAGACCACACGGGAGGGTTGGATGACATCCGCGGGTTTAACCTGTTTCAGCCTAACCCCATTCCCATTTACGCCCGCGACGCGGTGCTGGATCAACTTCGTCGGGAGTATGCTTACATATTTGCCGGAGATGGTTATCCTAACACACCCCAGGTAGCGGTGCACCCGATCACCAACCATCCTTTCAACGTACAAGGAGTTCCTCTCATTCCCATTGAAGTGCAGCACTACCAGCTATCCGTGCTGGGCTTTCGCACCGGTACCTTCACCTACCTCACCGATGCCAAACAGATCACTGACTCAGAAAAAGAAAAGATCAGGGGTACGCACACGCTGGTGATTAACGCGTTACACCACACCCCGAACGTTGCGCATTTCACGGTAGACGAAGCACTAGCTTTGGTAGAGGAAGTGCAACCCCACCAGACTTACTTCGTTCACATGAGCCACGAAATCGGGCTACATCGGGAGGTCAAGAAAACCCTTCCGGATCGGGTAGCGTTGGCGCACGATGGCCTGCAGATCACGGTTGGCGAATAGTATGAAGGTAGAAACGATTTTACAGACGACCATCGATCAGCGATCTGTCCAGAAAGCCTTTCACATCGTACACCACCGTCTGCTCACCCTTCAGACGGCCCCAGTCCAGTTGCCGGAAGACGGTGTGTCCCACGGCCAGCACCACTCCGTCGTAATGGCCATCTACCGATTCTAGCAGCGATATTCCGTACGCTTGCCGAACCTCTGCGGCATCGGCGAGCGGGTCATGAACCAGCACCGCTGCTCCGAAGCTTTCCAGCTCCCGGATGATATCGATCACCCGGCTGTTGCGAATGTCCGGGCAGTTTTCTTTGAAGGTGATGCCTAAAACCAGCACCTTGGCGCCGTGAATGCTACATCCTTTCTGAGATAATAGTTTGACTACCTTCCCCGCCACGAACAGGCCCATGCTGTCGTTGATTCGCCGTCCGGCGGTGATCACCTCGGGGTGGTAGCCAATGCTCTCTGCCTTGTAAGTGAGGTAAAACGGATCAACGCCAATGCAGTGGCCTCCTACCAGTCCGGGCCGAAAGGGCAGGAAGTTCCACTTGGTACCCGCGGCTTCCAACACTTCCTGCGTATCAATTCCCAACCTATCAAAAATTAGGGCCAATTCGTTGGCAAAAGCGATGTTGATGTCACGCTGGGTGTTCTCAATAACCTTCGCCGCTTCGGCCACTTTGATCGAAGACGCCAGAAAGGTTCCCGCTTCCACAATGCTCTGGTACAACTGGTCTACCGCCTCGGCCACTGCCGGGGTGCTCCCGCTGGTTACCTTCAAAATGTTATGGACCCGATGCTCTTTATCGCCGGGATTAATCCGTTCGGGCGAATAGCCGCAGAAAAAATCCTGGTTGTACGTTAATCCGCTGTGGGCTTCCAGGACGGGTACGCAGTCTTCTTCCGTGCAGCCCGGATACACCGTAGACTCATAGATCACGATGTCGCCCGGCTTAAGAAACTGGCCCACGGTTTTGCTCGCGCTGAACAGGGGGCGCAAATCGGGCTTCTTATACTGATCGATCGGGGTTGGCACCGTGATGATGAAGATCGTAGCTTGCGCGATATCCTCAGCTCGGGTAGTATAGGTGAGTCGGCTCGCTTGATCCAATTCCCCGGAACTTACTTCCTCGGTTGTATCAATGCCCCGCCCAAGTTCATCAATGCGCTTTTTGTTAATATCAAATCCCTGCACATCGTACTTTCCCCCGAAAGCGACGGCCAGGGGCAGTCCAACGTATCCTAACCCGATGACCGCTAGTTGTTTAGGCTGATTTTTCATGGGATTAGTAGTTGATTAGGCGACAGTATCTTTCGTAGCATTGCGTTAAATAAAATGGCGCCAGGTTAATTGTTCTTTCCGAAGCGCCCATAAAAGTCCCGACACCAACCCTTTCATCCGATTAAAGGCTACCCTAGGCCGTCGCTGCTTGATATTCACCAGGATGCCCTTAACCATGTTTCTAAACTGCCGCCAGAAGTACCGGCGGAAGTACGCGGGCGGCTTATACCTGAGAATCACCAGCATGGGATTGCGCGCGTCGCAGTAGGCTTTAAACGGCGATTGCTTGCCCACCGTCATGCTCTCCTTGTGCCAGAGTTTGGCATGGGGAGTATACATAATTTTGTATCCGGCCGCCTTGCCCCGTGCCTGCCAATCGTACTCCTCAGACTGGAAGAAGAAAGTAGTATCATACGCCCCGGTTTCCTCGTACAACGACCGGCTCACTAGCATAAAAATATCGTCGATGAAGCAGCGTTCGGCTACCTCGTCGTACTGTCCCCGGTCCACCTCTCGGCTACCAATGTGTTCACCGTTCCACTGGATTGGATCTTCATACTTTCCGACGGTTTGCAGGGTATCCGGGCGGTCGTAGTAGTAGGCTTTGCCGGTCACGAAGCCGATCTTGTCGTCCGTCTCCGCCACCTTCACCAGTTCGGCGATGACATTCGTATCAACCTTCACATCATTGTTGGTGATTAATACGTAGTCGGCCCGCGCTTGCTGAAAGGCATACGCCAACCCAAAGTTAAAGCCCCCAGAGTAGCCCCGGTTCTGTTCCAGCCGGATAACCTTGGCTCTAGGAAACGCTTTTTCTACGTATTCCTGGGTGCCATCCACCGAACCGTTGTCGATCACCACCACTTCGTAATTGGGGTACTGATTGTCCAGGTAAGAGCCAACCGAATCTTCTAGCAGAAACTTTCCGTCGTAGCTCAGAATAAGCACCACCACCTTGGGCGATGTTTCTTTATCGTTTTGCATGGGGCTTATTTCTAGGAGACCACCGTAGCCGGTTTGTCCTGGTGCTGTTTGGCGAAGTCGTGCAAGCCTTCCAGTACGTAGTCTACTTCTTCGTTGGTGAGTAGGGCGTGCAAGGGCAAACTGATAAACTCAGTCCAAATTTTGTCAGACACCGGAGTATCTTGTCGGTTCCACTGCTGAAAGTAGGGGTGCATCGGCAACGGCATATAGTGCACGCTGGTGGCAATGCCCCGGGCCTTTAGGAACTGAATGAGCGAATCGCGGTCGTGGGAACGGACTCCGAATATCCAGTAGTTGTTGTTGTCAGGATCGAAGGGCAGCAGCGGACGGATGCTCTCCAGGCCGTCCATACCGGCCAGGTAACGTTTGATGATCTCGCTGCGCCGGGCGTTCATGCCGTCGAGCTTTTTCAGTTGGGCAAGACCAATGCAGGCGGACAAATCGTTCATGTTGTACTTGTAGCCAAGTCCGGCAATTTCGTAGTGCCAGTGCATGGCATCAACGGCCTTGGGATCGGTGTACCCGCCCACGCGCTTCCAGGTGCTCTTATCAATGCCGAGCCAGCGGGTGGCGCGGAGCGGTGAAACCAGTTCTTCATCGTCCGAGCAAAGCATACCGCCGTCGCCGGTGGTCATTGCCTTCTTCTCCTCAAAGCTAAAGCAGCCGATGTCGCCCCAGGTGCCTAACTTCTTGCCTTTATACGAAGGGCCCGCTATGTGGGCGCAGTCCTCAATAACTTTAAGGTTCTTCTGCCGGGCAAACTCCATGATACGATCCATCTGCGCAGGGTGTCCCCCCATATGCACCGCCATGATCGCCACGCAGTCGGGAGTATACTTCTTCGCGAGATCATCCATTGACATGGAGATCGTTTCGGCATCTACGTCCACGAACACAGGTTCCAGGCGGTTGTAGATAGGGGCAAAAGCAGTGGAAGCGAACGTGATCGCTGGTACCAGCACTTTCTTTCCCTCGGGAAACCCGAAAGCCATGAGCGACAAGTGCAAAGCGGCGGTTGCCGAGGTGAGTCCGATACTCGTCTGGCAACCAATGTAAGCACTCCATTCTTTCTCAAACTGACCGACCTTAGGGCCTAGTCCGATCCAGGCTTTGTCGAAAAGAGTCTTTAATATTGTCGAGTTCTTCCTGTCCCACATTGGGGACAAACAGGCGAACGTTCATTTTCTTTTTATTCATAATTGCAGTAATTTAGAAGCGGTTGAGACGCCATTTATGGCGTCTGTACGGATATTATAATGAGTAGCTGGGAGCGGCTACTTTGTGCGATTGCCCAACCCCGACGCGTACCCGCCACGGTTGTTCTGAGCGGTTTTTGAACAGAGACCGGCAGTCGACCATCAGGGCACCTTCTTTCATCACTGATTGAAACTGTTCGTCGGAAATGTCGGCGTAGGCGTCCCAGATCGTGGCCACGTAGATAATATCGGCATCTTGTATGGCCTTCAGGGGATTTTCGTAATACTGCACCTGATCGCCGAAGTGCTCCCGGGTGTTGTCCAGCGCCTGATAGTCTTGCAAGTGCACGTCCAGCCCCTTGTTGAGGGCCAACTCAGCGAGCCCAATCCCGGGCGACTCCCGGATGTCGTCGGTATCTTGCTTGAAGGCCGTACCCAAGATAGCGATGGACGAAAGGTCGCCCCGAAAGTTTTTGGTGCCCAGGTTAAAGATATGCCCCAACTGCGTACGGTTGACCTCCAGCAATCCCTGCAACAGTGCTCCCGGCACGTTATGGTCTTTCTCAAAAGATGCCAGGGCTTTCACGTCCTTAGGAAAACAACTTCCCCCGAAACCGCAGCCTGCCCGGAGATAGTAGGTAACCATCGGGGTGATTCGCTCGCCATTAATAATAGGCGACACCCGCTTGTCCTTGAATACTCCGGAGAACACTTCTTCGGAATCCACTCCGTTCAGGGTTTCGCAAATGCGCGCGATTTCATTGGCGTACGATATGTTGAGGGCCAATAAGCTATTGGTAGTGTACTTCACCATCTCGGCGGTGGTGGGGTTGGTGATCATAACGTCCGTATCCGGAAAGCCGTCGTACATTTCTCTCATGGTGGCTTCGGCGCGTTCCGAGGTCACCCCCAGCACGATCCGATCCGGCTCCATAAAGTCTGTCACCGCGTTGCCCTCGCGCAGAAACTCCGGATTCATGCAGAAGCCTACCGCACTGGTATCTTTACCGGAAGTTTCTAATACAATCTTCTGCACCACATCCTGCGTGGTGCCTGGCACCACCGTGCTCTTCACCGTGACAACCACGTAGTGGTCAACGTCCCGGAGGATATTTCCAATCTGCCGCGCAGCCTGTTTGATGTACGTCAGATCGATGCGCTCACCGTCGAAGGGCGTGCCCACCGCAATGATGATCACTTCCGAGTCCCGGATCGCCGTGGTGGCGTCGGTGGTAGGAATAATGCGCTCCTGGTTTTTTGCCAGAAGATCTTCCAGGCCAGGCTCAAAAATGGGCGAGATGCCCTTCTTTACTTTGGCAATTTTATCCTCGTCCTTATCAATACAGTACACTTTCTTGCCGGTGTCGGCCAGACAAACTCCCGAGACGAGTCCGACGTAGCCGGTGCCAAAAACTGAAATATTCATAGTGTCTTCATATAATTAAAAAATACATGTTTCTACTGTGGGTACGCGCTGTTCCACGGTGGCCACGGCGCGTACCCACTTAGTCACTGCTAACCATAACAACCCTAGGGCACTACCGTAGCCAGATCATAGGTCTGCTGATACCACGCAATAACGCGGGGCAGGCCGTCCTTCACGGATACCTTGGGTTGATAATCCAGGTCTTCCCGGGCCCGATCAAGGACCGGACACCGCCGTTGTGGATTGTCTTTTAGGTAGTCTTCTTCCGGACTCTTCGCCGTAGTAACCACTACGTCTCCGATCACCTTAGCTACCATGTGCGCCAGCTCCTTCATGGAGGTTTCCTGGGCGTCGTTGCCAATGTTGTAGGGCCGACCCGGTTGGCCCAGTAGCAGTACGCGGGTGAACCCTTCGATAGCGTCCGAAGTGTAGCAAAAGGCCCGGGTGGGTGATCCGTCACTGTACATCTTGATCGCCTGATCCTCGTAGGCAAACTTCACAAAATCCGGAATCACCCGCTTGTCTTGTAGGCGCATAAAGGGGCCGTACACATTGAAGGGGCGGGCAATCTTAATGGGTAAGTTTTTTTGCTGCACAAAACTGACCGAGATGGTTTCGCCCAGTCGCTTCGAACTCGTCGTAGCAGGCGCGGGGGCCGGTGCACGACACGTTGCCCCGGTAGTCTTCCGGAGTGGGAATGTGAGCCGCATCCGGATCACCGTATATTTCGCTGGTGCTGAAGTACAGAAAGCCCTTCAACTGTGAAGTGTCCAGTCGGTCGAGCAAATGCCAGTAGTTGATCGCGTTGACGCTGATCGTCTCCAGCGGATACTGCCGGTAGTAGGTGGGTGAGGCAATGCCTGCGCAGTGGATAACGTAGTCGAAGGGCGTTTCAGGAAGTTTGTCCAGGGCATCTCCGTATAACACGGTAGCGTCTTCCAAATACGCCTGCGTATGGTCTTCCAGGTCGACGATTTTGTTGTCAATGCAGGTAAGCTGCACCTTTTTCTTCAGCACCCCTTGGTTCAGGGCGTGCATCAGGGCCACGAAATTAGCGCCCAGAAAACCCTGATGGCCGGTGATGAGCACGTTGGCTCCTTCAAATTTGCTGACGTGTTCGCCCAGGTGGCGAATAATCGTTCGACAGTCTTCAGTGACTATATTAGACATAGGCTTCTTCCATTTTTTTGTCCCAGACATTCCAGAATGCCTGACCGTTGTTCCACAATTTATTTAGGTTGTTCACGTCGCGTACGGTATCCGCGCACTCCCACTCGCCCCGGTGGAGGTAGGTCATTACCTCCTGCTGAGCCGCGAGCTTTTCGAGCGTATTAAACTCAAAGTCACAATCTTCGTCCGCGGTCAGGTAATTGAGCATTCGCTTGTCGAACACCATAAATCCTCCGTTGATGAAGCCCTTGCTGGTCTGGGGTTTTTCCTTGAACGATACCATCCGTCCCTGCTGCTGCACAATCTCTCCGAAGCGCGACGGCGGGTGCACCCCGGTGGTGGTCACCATGCGCTGGTGCGAGCGGTGGTAGGCTACCAGGTCGTCAATGTCAATGTTCGCCACTCCGTCGCCGTAGGTCAGCATGTTGATGTCATCGTCCAGGTACTTCTCGATCCGCTTGATGCGTCCGCCCTTCAGGGTGTTGAGTCCGGTTTCGGCCAGCGTCACGTTCCAGTCTTCGTCGCACTGGTTGTGGTAGGTGATCTGCTTGCTCTTTAGGTTGACAGTCGCATCACAGGTGTGCTCCGAGAAGTTGAGGAAGTAATCTTTGATGGCGTGCCCCTTGTAGCCCAGGCAGATCACAAAGTCGCGGTAGCCGTAAGAGGCGTAGATTTTCATGATGTGCCACAGCATCGGTTTGCCGCCTACTTCAATCATTGGTTTAGGAACTAGGTCGGTGGCTGCGCCTAATCTTGAACCGAATCCTCCGGCCAGGATAACTACTTTCATACGTTGTCAGGGTTAGTTAAAAAATCTTTTTTTCGGGTTTTGATGCTGCGCACCGCTATTTCAGCGGAGCCAATGAGTATCGATACAAAGTAAATTCGCTCGATCTGCCGCACGGTAAAGAAATCGTAGGTAGTGGCGTAGCCCAGCAGCACTCCCACCAGCACCATGCGCGTGGTGTTGAGGATAGCGCGCGCGTTCGCGTCGGCCCAGGGATGGTTTACCCAGCGGTTGAGTTGCTGGAAAAACACGATAAAGAAGTTAATAAACAGGGTGAAGCCCACCACTCCAAAGATCAGAATGGTGTTGACGAAACCCAGGTCGTTGTTCTCGTGGCTACGGAATACCCCCGAAAAACCGGTTCCGACGAACGGACTGTGCATAATTCCTTCTAGAATACTGGGCAAGTCTTCGTCGATCCGATTTTGCACCGTATCAAACTCCGCCAGGTTGCCTCCGCCGAAGATCACCGCAAAAAAGGCTTCAAACCGAGGCCAGATGCTCCGAAGAAAAAAGTCGAACGAAATAATATTAAGGCTAAAGAAGACGATGGCAAACAGACCAACGAACATCGCCAGTTGCACCGAATCGGAAATTCCCTTGCGTCCCAGCAGCACGTACATGCCCATCACCGCCAGGGGAATCATCAAATACACCCGTGTAGCGGATAGCAGAAAAGTGGCCAACGCAATGCCAATGATGGCGTACGCCAGCCCATTAAATAACTCATACTTAGGATTGGATCGCAACTGTAGTGCGAAGAAAAATGCGTAAAAAACCAGTAAGAATCCGCTGAAGTAGGCGCGCGCGTCGTTGGTGACCGTGTTGTTAACGATGGCCCGGATGGTTTCGGGATTGATAATAGAAATCAGGAGCTTGCCGCTGGTCAGCAGAAAAAGCTGGTCAAAGAGCGTGAAGAAGACGTAGGGAACCATCAGGTACCCGAATTTGAAGATATCCTCGGTTTTATCAATAAGGAAGTAGAACGTCAGCAGCACGGCGTAGTAAAAGTACGGACGAAAGGTGTTGAAGAAGCTACTATCCTGTAGCCCAATAATAAAAGTGATGGGAATACTGACCAGGGCAAAATAGATCAGAATAAACCGCAGCGATTTGCTGACCACAAAGTCCTTCATCTTACCCAGCCACACCACTTTCGCCAGCGATACCAGCACGAACAGGTCTAGCACCGAAAAGCTAAGCCCTCCCGTCAGCGAATATAGCGGTAACCGTCGGGAGGCTCCCCCCGAAGACTCAAAGAACAAAAAAGCGGGGGTATTAACGATGATAAAGTAAAATGCGAACCAGAAGTAATCGTGTTTTGATCGCCAGAAAAATACGAGCACCACCAAAAAGAAGAGATAATTAAATAGGGCGGGGGCGTAGTATACCGCGAACACCGCCAACGCAAAGCACCCGGTCATTTGCAAAAAATCGGCAATAGTCGATTTCCGAAACAAACGGATGCTTTGTTCTAAAGCAAGGGGGCGCGAGGGAGCGAGCGTGCTCACGCCTAAGCTTCCTGTAGTTGGACGGAAGAAGACGGTACCTGCTTTCGGGCGTGGATGTCTACCCCATCAAAGCTTTCTTTTCTTTCCTGGTAAATACGCTCGATAATCTCTACCACCTTCAGTCCTTCCAGCGCGTTGGTCGTGATGTTCGTCTTTCCCCTCAACGTGTCAACCACGTTCTGAATCACGTAGTGATGGTTTGCCGCCGAACCCTTGTAAGGTCCGTAGTCGTTGGGAGGATTCAATGCCTTCAGTTCGGGCATCACGTAGTCTTTGATGTGGCAGTACTCCACCTCGTTCATGTACTGTCCGCCCACCTTCACGCTACCGTTGGCCCCCGTGATGGTGATGCTGCTTTCCATGTTGGTGTCCCACACTGCTGTAGAGTAGTTGAGCGAACCCATCCCGCCGTTTACAAAATCGAAGCTCACGAACCCGGAGTCTTCAAACTCAGTAGTGTGCTGATGACGAAAGTCGTTGAACTTGGCCTGGATGTTTTTAATGTCCCCGAACAGCCAGTACATGATGTCTACGAAGTGCGAGAACTGCGTGAAGAGCGTGCCGCCGTCCATGTCTCGGGTGCCCTTCCAATCGCTCTTGAGGTAGTAACGGTCATCCCGGTTCCAGTAGCAATTCAGCTGCACCATGTAGATTTCGCCGAGCACCCGTTGGTCGATGAGATCTTTCAGCCATACCGAAGGCGGTGAGTAACGGTTTTGCATCACCGTAAAGACCAGGCGCGACACCTGGAGGGCTTTGAATAGTACCTTCTCGGCATCGTATTTATCGAGGGCCAGGGGCTTCTCGCACACTACGTGCTTATGATGATCGAGTACTTTCTGAGCGTGCTGGGCGTGTAGTCCGTTGGGCGTGCAAACGCATACTACGTCAATAGCCAGTTCGGCCGCTAGCAGTTCGTCAATGCTTTGAAAGAAAGGCACTGAAAAAGCTTCTATCTCCAACTCCTCGACCGGACGGACGTCGCAAAGAGCCACCAGCTCGGTCGCCGGATTATTGGTGATCATCGTGGCGTGGCGTTTGCCAATGTGACCGGTGCCAACCACGGCAAATTTTATTTTATTTTTTGTAGAATCGTCCATAGTTAAATTTAAAAAGTTGTCGGTTTATCCTTCCGATGGGTAATTATAAGCAAAGGCGTTTTTATCCATGCCATACTCTATTTTACTGAAATCAATGTCGTTGAATATGATGCCGAGGGGGTGCTTGTTCTTTTGGTGCTGATATACCCGATCCAGGGCACTAATGTTCTGCCGAACGGTGTACCCCTGACGAACGACGAATATTTCCAGATCGGCGTACTTGATCAGTTCCATAGCATCGGAAAGCAATCCCCGGGGAGGTGTGTCCATGATGATATAGTCAAACTCTTTTTTTCAGGTGCAGGATTAAATCACGAAACTTCTCCCGCATGAGTAGTTCCGAAGGATTGGGAGGTATCTTTCCGCTCGGAATCACGAATAAGTGATCATACTGGGTAGCGTGTATCACTGCTTCCTGCGAAATGATATCGATCAGAAATTCGGTCAATCCCGTCGTTTTGTCCAGCCCGAATTCTTCGTAGGTGTTATTTTTGCGTAAGTCCGTATTGATGTATAATGTCCGCTTGCCGGCAATAGCGAAGGTATACGCTAAGTTCTTGGCGCAGAAGGTTTTTCCTTCTCCGCTCACGAAAGAACTCACCATAAAGGTTTGTCCCCCCTGTCCGTAATCGGTCATGTAGCGCAAGTTAGACCGGACGTTCCTGAATCCCTCGGCGATCGCGGACTGGGGCCGGTTGGCCACCAACTCACCTTCCTCCGGATTACGCTGTCCGATCATACCCAACAATGGTATCTGGGTAAGCGACAACAACTCGTCCGGAGTATATACTTTGTTGTTAAACTTATCGCCTAAGTAGATAAACAAGATGGGGAAGAACAAGCCCAGGATCACCGCGGTGGCGTAGTTGATCATCGGTTTGGGACTAACCGGGCGTCCTCCGTTCTGGATACGGGCTTTGTTAACGATCTGAAAATCAGGAACAGTAGATGCCCGCAGGATGCCGGCTTCGGTTCTTTTCTCCATCAAAAACAAGTACAAGGTTTCGCTCAAATTATACTGGCGCTCAATGTTGATTAGTTTGCGTTCGGCAGCAGGTAGGCTGCTAAGCTGGGTTTCAAATTCGTTGATCCGGCGCTCCAGTTCGTTGCGGGCAATGCGATTACCCCTGAGCAAGTTGTTGGCCGTTTCGGCAATATTGGTTCGTAGGCTATTGATCTTTTGCCGGGACAACTTCACCCGCGGATTTTCGATGCGGGTACCGGTCTTCACCTGCTTGAGTTTGATCTGCTCGGTCACCAACTGGTCGATAAGCGAGCTGAGCACCTGATCATTAACCCCCAGAGATGAAGGAGTGGTCACAAATTCAAAGTCGTTGTTTTCATTTTGTACGTAATCTTTCAGGTACGAGAGATACTCCATCTGGATAAGATGACTGGCCTTTTCTTTTTCCAGCGACTGAATGTCGTCGTACAACTGCCCTCCCTCCTTACTAAGATCAACGGAACGATCCTGTTTAAAATCCTGGCGTATTCCTTCTATCATGTTCAAAGAATCAGAAATATAGCCCAGCTGACGGTCAAGAAAGCGCATCGTCTGCGCTGCGGTGGACACCTTCTCCTTAATGCCGCTCACCAGGTAATTTTCCGTGAGCTGATTGAGAAATTTAATGTCCTGGGCGGGCCAATCGCTTTCTAGCGACAACTGAAGAATGGTGGCCTTCTCGTTAACGGGTTCTACTTCCAGTGCGCCCACGTAGTAGTCGGCCATGCGGTCCAGGTTGTTGACTTCAAAGGAAACTGCACCCGGTTCATCATCGTCTTCAACAGACTCCTTAATATGAGCTTCGTAGGCCGAGAAGATCCAAAAAGATCGTGAAAACGAAACCATTGAGATCAATGATCTCGCCGAAGCGGTAAGTTTGATTTTCTAACAGCGCACTAAAATCTTCGTGATCCGTGTCCAAATTGAACATCTGGCGGTTACTGATTGTACAGAGGAACTCGGCGTCCGGCTGGTAGGTGCTGCTGGAATCTATCGTCACATTAATTGGACTGTTCTGATGGTGGACGATCACTCGGAAGTCCAGGTCTTCCAGCGTAGAGCGAACCAGATCGAACCGGCGAATTAAAAAGCTTTCGTTTTCAATGGAGTTAGAAGACTTAGACAGTTCGTCGCCGTACAACACGTCGGTCACCGTATTGCTCATCGTTTCCGGGTCTTTGATGAGCACAGAAGTGCCAACCAGATAGGTTCGCTCAGCCGACGAAGTAATGTAGTAGGCAATGAGTAAGGATACGAGAAACGAGCCAGCCAACCAGGGCCATTTTTGCAGAATTTTCAGCAAATAGCGCTGAACCTCCTGGAAGCTATTCTTTAGGTTCCGAAAATGAATCGCCGTAATAATCTTCTTTCATAGGTCTGCTATTGACTTCGGGCTTGTTTGACCAGGATATTATAGCAAGCTTTCTTAAAGTAACGCCAGTCGGTCTTCCACGGATTCTTCTCGTAGGCTTCAATATATCGTATCTCGGAAGCGATAATCTCTTCCAGCGTCTTCGGCATATCAGCGTAAAACGGCGGCAACAGCCCAGGCTTCACCCGAAGGCGCATCTCCTGAAGCTCCTTGCTGTATAAGCTCAGGTAGTGGCTGCTGATGGGACGCACGCCCACTAATTTCATGTCTCCCCGCAGAAAGTTAAGGATCATCGGAAGCTCATCCAACCAAACCTTACGAAAAAGCTTACCCAGGGTTGTAACCCGGATATCGTCCTTGAATTTGCCCCCCTCGGTGAGCTTATTGCGCTCGTAGATGTATTCTTGCAAATATTCGGCGTAGGGGTGCATGGTGCGGAGCTTATACACCTTCACGATTTTGCCGTGCTGCCCCACGCGCTTCATCCCAAAGAGCGGACCGTACGAAGGTTCGGAGTTGAAGTCGGGATCCTGGGTTTTTTTAGCGATGAAAAACAGCAAACCGGGGGTTTGTTGTAGATCAAGTACTTTAAATCCGCAGGAGTAAAGCCGCCCCAGGGTCTCTACGCTGGTGATGACCCGGTTGCGTCCGTTGGTGATGCTAAAGTAAATTGTCTTGAGAATCGGAATTTTAGGGAAGAAGCGTTTGAAGACAAAGTCGCCAATATAGTACAGCCAGTTGAGCACCGGGGGGAACTTGGCCAGGATGCGCTCTTTGCGCAGGGCCTTGGTTTCCACGCAGCCGATGAACGTCCCACTGTCGGGCAGCGATTCGTTAACGGCCTCAAAAAACTTATTAACGCGACGAATGTCGTTGATCCGGTGCAAGTTGACGATATTCTTCTGGCGGCAACCCAGCAGGTCGTTCAGTTGGTGATGTTGCCTGACATCACTAACCTGGCAAGTATTTAAAAAGATCGTCTGATTACGGTCCCGTACGTCCACGTAATCCGACAAAAAACTAAGCAGATTGCGTTCAGATTATCACTACCCGCACTGGTCTTTTGATCCGAGGCCAGCGTAGCGGTAGTATGCCCTTGGGTCGGTAAAAGTAACGTCTCCATTTGCTAAAAAGTATGGTCAGTTGAAAAAAGAAAAACAGCAGAGTAATAAATAGGCGAAAAAAGAATATTAACGTGAAACCGATTACAAAACTCATGCAAAACGCTCCGTAGTTTTTCGTGCTGCTCATTATTGCAAATAACCGTTTTATTTTGAACATTTCCAACAAATAGTGGCATGTAAGATACTGCACAATTTTAATAAGTATTTATGCTTAAACCGTTCGTTATTTTTAACTAATGCGTGTAGTCATATATACTAACTGTCTACTTGACGAACGATCAATTGGGTAATGTCTTCCCATTCGGTTAACAACCGTTCCCTAAATTCATCCTGAGGGGGCATCACTAACTTTTTGCTAAGAATACGATTTGCCAAACCAGGAGCTTCGAAAGCCGAGCACTGGAATAGCATTTTTCTCTCTTTCATCATTGCATTCGCTTTCATATCCCGATCCCCTACGTACGCACTCGGTACCCCCAGCAGCGCCCCTTCGCGCGCCATGCTGTCGCCGGAAGAGATCACCAGGCAACTGTGGTACAGCAACGAATGGATATCCGGAACGGGTTCTTGCAAAATAATCCAGTGCGGCGGATAAGCTTCTGTTGTTTGCTTGTCTTCGAGCGAAAGCAGTACCGGGTATTGCTTGGGAAGCTGCGCGGCGAAAGAAGCAACGGTATTGGCTTCCTGACCGGCATAATTAAGGCTTCCGGTGGATATCTCACGTACAAAAACGTATTGCTTGGGCACCAAATTGTAGGCAGACAACCCATCGGTGCTCGCGCTGAAGTAGCGGGGCGACAGGTACGCCCACTCCTTGAGCGCCCCCATGGTGCCCACATTCTTCTGGGGAGCAACGATCGGTGGAAAAAAAAGCCGCGTACTGGTAAGCTTTTCCAGGAACACATTCACCGGGCGCTCCGGGTCATCATCGAACTGCACATTGGGTTTCCTAAAGAGTTTGAGCACCCCACCCAGGGTAAAACTTCCCACGCTCAGGCCGAAATCGGGCCGTTCTCTCAGGACGAAAAAGAACAGGCGAACAACCTTCAGCAAGTTCGCCTCAACGATGATCGAGAACTTGGTTCCCCGGTGCCTACCCACGTAATAGACCGGAAACTCGGGCAGTTCGTTTTCCAAAATGTTTGGCAGTTTGCCCCGCCGTAAACCCGTGATCACCACCTGGTGTCCGTCGCGGGCCAGGGTGCGCAGTGCATGCTTAAAGAAATTGACGTGGGCCGGGTGAGCAATGTCTACGACAATTTTCATTGCTGGGCAATGATGGTCTCCCCGGCGTAAATCTGATCCTTCACGCTAACGTTCACGGTATACTTTTTGGGAATGATCACGTCAACCTGGGAACCGAAGCGGATCATGCCTACCCACTGTCCGCGCTTGAGTTCTTCCCCTTCTTTGACGTACGTATCAATGCGGCGCACGAGCTTCGAGGCAATCTGCACGATGCCGACCTTGAGTCCGTTGTGATCGAAGACCATCGTGTTACGCTCATTTTCTTTCAGGGCTTCGCCCATCTTCAGGGACAAAAACTTCCCGTCGAAGTGCTGGTTCAGAATAACGCGACCGGGAATCGGGGCGCAGTTTTTATGCACGTCGAAGGGCGTCATGTTGATGCCAATGAGCCAGCAAGGTCCTTCCAGAATATTGGTCTTGGTGAGTTCGTCCAGTTTAGACAACGTGTTTCCCTTGACCGAGATGGGCACCTCGCCCGCCTCAATTTCCTCAACGTAGATCACGTTGCCGTCGGCCGGAGAGATAATGTCGCCATCGCTGGCCTTAGCCGATCGGGTAGGGGTGCGCCAGAAGCGAATCATGGTGATACCGAACGCGATGCCCACCACCAAACCGGCGTTGAGCACGAACGCTACCCACTCCCAGCCGGGCGGCAGCACCGACAGCAGGGCCCAGGCCAGCAGAAAAGAGAGTAGAATAACCACCACATTGTCCTGAAACAAGTATTTCAGGCTGATCCGGGTTTTGTAGTGCAGATAGTAATAAAGTAGCGTGCTCAGCAGTACGCTTTCGGCCAATAGTAAAAGTAGGGTAGGGGTCATCGTTTGAAAAGTAAGTAAGGAGACATCATTATATACATAATTCCGGGAAGCGGGTCGCGCCAGGAGAAACACGCAAATTCTTTATCAAGTTGCTTCGTTTGTTGATAATCGCGGTAACTTAATCGGCCCTTCATCGCTTCGGTGAGCACCACATAGGTATCCGTGAGCCGTTCGGTCCAGCCGATATTGGGTTGCTGGTTGTGCTGCTCGGTCAGGGGCTGTCCATTGAGGTAGTCCAGCAGCATCTTCACCACGTTGATCCCGATGCGGTTGGCGATGGTGTGCCACTTCCAGGTACGGGGGTTGATCTCGATCAGCTTGAAGTCTTGTAGCTGTTCATCGTACATAAATTCAACTTCAGAAACGCCAAAGTATTGAATCCCGGTCAGGAATTGAATAGCCAGTTCGCTGATGCGGGGGTTTACCACCGTCTTGGCGAAGGTCGTAGACACTCCAAAGTCCATGGGCTTCTGGCGGATTCGGTTGGCCACAAAGCTGCCCCACACCCTGGTGCCGTCGCAGAACGAACCGAACGAATACAGTTGGGTGGGACCGCCGGGCAGAAATTCCTGCACGATAATCTCGTCCGGAATAATCACCTCGGTAGCCAGGCGGTAGTTTTCCAGCAGTTCCGCCGCGTTGTGGCAGAGAAATACTTTCTTTTTGAGTTTGCTATAAAACCGGTACATCACCGCCGGTTTGATGATCACCGGATAATCAAGCCGTTGGCCCAGCTCCAGTAGTTCGTCTTCGCTTGTCGGAAAGTGACTTTCCGGAATAGGAATGCCCATTTCTTGCGCCACGGTGTAGGTCTTGATCTTGTTGAAGCACAGGTCCGTGATTTCGGGCGACGGAATAGACAACTGGTACTTGCGTTTCAGCACCTCATAGTTATCCGCCATAAAGCCTACGAAGCGGTCGTTGGTGGGCATTAGCAAAGCGGTTTGGTACGGTACCGGACACTCCAGCAGTTTGGCCAGCAGGTCGGTATCGCCGTCGAAGCGGACGAACTTGCTGCAGGTGTTAGAAAAGCGGGTGACGCACAGACCGTCTTCGTTAAACAGGTACACGCGCATCCCGGCGCGGCGGCAGATACGGGCCACTCCCAATCCCTGGATGTGGTTGCCCAATAGTATCACTGTATCAATCATCGGAACTGTACGATGGCTCGTTTCACCTGGTTTTTAGCATTTTGCGCAATGAGTTCCTGCGACCAGCCCCACCAATCGCTGTTCCAACGCTGCGGATGGATATTCTGCATGATTTGGCGGGGAAGGCGGTCGCGCTCAATCGCTTCGATTAGGTCAAAGGTACTTGCGAAATCGTAGTCGAACACGGTGTCTACCTTGTCCCGCACGCTCACGCCCGTCCGGTTCCACTGCCGACCGGTGTCCGTAATGTAAAGCATCTTGTGAAAGTCAATGTCAAAGTACGGCTCGGCCCGGATGCCGTAGTCACGGTAGTTGTAGTGTTCCCAGATTTGCCGGTTATCCCACTTCGACAGGGGGCTGCCGTGCATGCACATGGTGGTGACGGGGTAGAACTCCCGTACTTTCGCCAGGTTTCGTTCAAAAGTACGAATGGCCTGCTCCGGATTGCCGTGGCTCAGGGCCAGGTCTTCGTAGTGGTAGCCGATCTCGTGGCCCAGGTCACGGATTTTTTCAATATAATCCGGCTGAAAGCTCTGGGGCACGATTCGGAAGTAGTAAGAACCCTTTACTCCCAACGATGCCTGAAGCCGAGCGGTGGTCAGTGAGTTCTGGGGCAAACGGTCTACGTCGTGCCGCAAAATTACGGTTTTGAGATCAGGCTTCTGCTCGCTAAGCGACAAGTACTCTTCGTAGGAAGTTAGGTGATAACCTTGGTTGATCAGCGCAATCAAAAAATCCCGGTAAACCTCCCGCGTAAAATCTCTGGTCATAAAAAAATTAAAAACTACCGTAAAACTGCGGTGTAATGAAAAAGTGGTTATTGTTGCTGCCCAAAGATAGTCAATACTCCCATAAAATAAAATTATTTATATTTTGTGTGTAAATATTATGGTAACCAATTCGGCTGATCGTTTACAGTCCGATCGTTTGGTTGAGATATTGTAGAACCAACTGTCCCTACAAGAACTCGTTTTTTCGTCTTATGCCCCTACTTGTGCGTTCCGAGCCCATTTTTCAACCGGGCACCGTTGTTCATCTTTTAGCCATTGGTCTTCTGTGGGGGCTCGCTATGCTGCTGGTTGACTACCGGGGCGACTTTCCCCTGAACGACGATTGGTCCTACGGCATTGCCGTCCAGCGGCTGGTAGAAGAGGGCACCTACGAACCGACGGCTTGGACCAGCATGTCGCTGATTTCGCAAGTGGGGTGGGGAAGTGTGTTTAGTTATCTTTTTGGCTTCTCTTTCGAAGTTCTCCGCCTATCTACGCTGCTGCTGTCATTGCTCACCTTGTTTGGTATCTACCTCACCGTGCGACAGCTCAACGAGTCCGGCGGAATCGCCTTGTTGGTTACGTTGCTGATCGCGTTCAACCCGATCTTCTTTGCGCTTTCTTACACCTTTATGACGGATGTTCCCTTTCTGGGGTTTTCGGTCGTTGCCTTATTCTTCTCTTTGCGTTACTTGGAGAGCGAGTCGGTGCCTCACCTCATCGTCGCTACCGTATTTGCCACCCTGGCGGTGCTGGGTCGGCAAACCGGCTTGTACGTACCCATCGCGCTGGGACTAACCATCCTCTACCGACACGGTCTCAAAGCACGGTTTCTGCTGGCGGCAACGCTGCCCGGCCTGTTTTGCCTGGGAACCCTGTTGGGCTACCAGTTCTGGCTGGACCAAACTGCCCGAACTCCCGAACTATACGGTAAGCAGACGCAAGATTTGATCGATATTGTCAGCAGTCCGGCGCAGTGGCCTATTGCTTTTGCGAAGAGTACGTTCGTAGCCATTATGTATTTAGGCCTGTTCTTATTACCCCTGTTGGGGTTGCTACTGGCTTTCGGGACGAATGCCCCGCCGGTGTGCTGGTTTAAAAAGTGGCTGACGAGGGCTATTCTACCGGTGGGTGCCCTGATTGGTGCTGTCGTGTTCTTCACCGGTGAGGTGATGCCCCTGGAGGGTAATATCCTCAGCGAGGCAGGCATTGGCCCGCTAACGTTGTACGATGTTTACGTGCTGAACCTGCCCAACGCCGGGGCGCTGCCGGGCGGATTCTGGATGGTTGTGACTACAATAACTGCGATAGGAGCGGCCACCTTCTTGGTGTACGGGTGCTCAGTCATTCGGTTTGCGATTATCGCTTTCGTTCGGCAGCCGCGTAACCACCGGCACTACGTACGTTTCTTTCTTCTGGCTGGCAACGCTGTCTACTTTGCGCCTATGCTGTTTTTAGGCTTTTACGACCGGTACTTACTAAGTCCGCTGGTGCTTATTTCGCTGCTACTGGCGCTGGATCTGCGTGGCCTGCCGCGCCCGAAGCTTATCCCTCCGTCGGTAGCCCTGCTTCTGCTTTTCGCCTACTACAGCGTGGCGGGAACCCACGATTACCTGTCGTGGAATAGGGCGCGGTGGCAAGTACTGCGGTACGTCAGTGAGCATGAAAAGATTCCGTACCGTCAGATTAACGGTGGTTTTGAGTACAACGGCTTTATGTTGTTTACAGACGAATCGCTGCGGGCAAAAAAGACGCAAAAAT
Organism: uncultured Cytophagales bacterium; assembly: GCA_963761785.1. Taxonomy (GTDB): domain Bacteria; phylum Bacteroidota; class Bacteroidia; order Cytophagales; family Cyclobacteriaceae; genus Tunicatimonas. The sequence goes on along the minus strand of CAVXII010000003.1, from coordinate 612,722 downwards.
GGTGGACTAAAGAGGATGATCGGTACGTTGTCACCTTCGGACGGGTAGCCAATTACGGGGTGGTGCAATCCTACGAATACAACCGCTGGCTTCCGTTTTCAACCGGTAAAATCTTTGTACTTGAAATCCGGTAAATAAGTTTCACCTCAACGCTGGACAACAACCGGTACCAAAACTGATTTCTCAATTTTTTTTAACGAAAACAAAATGAACACCAAGATCAAACGAGTTGCCGAGAAGATTGGAGCCGCTCCTTTCTCCAAAAACCTGGCGGGACTGGCCAAAGTATACCGCACCGACAAGGCTATTGGACACAACTATATTCCCCACTACGTAACCCATCTGGAGAAGTACCGCAAGAAAAGTATTAAAATGCTGGAAATTGGCGTAGGTGGATACGATAAGCCCGGCATGGGGGGGAATTCACTGCGGATGTGGCAGGATTATTTCTCCCTGGGCCAAATTTACGCCATGGATATCTACGATAAATCGGCGCAGGAAAGTGAGCGTATCAAAATATTTCAGGGCAGCCAGGTGGACGAAGACTTTCTAAAAAAAGTAATCGACGAAACCGGACCGCTGGATATCATCATCGACGACGGAAGCCACATCAACGAGCACGTGATCAAAACCTTTAAAATCTTGTTTCCAGTGCTGAAAGACGGAGGCACGTACGTTATTGAAGATACGCAAACCTCCTACTGGCCCAATATGGGCGGTAGCAGCGAAAACTTACTACTGCCGGGCACCATGATGAACTTCTTCAAGCACCTTACCGATTCTCTGAACTACGAAGAGTACCTGCTGGATGATTACCAACCCTCTTACTACGACCAGCACATCGTGGGAGTGCACTTCTATCATAACCTCATTTTTCTAGAAAAGGGAAGCAACACCGAGGGTTCCAATATGGTGTGATATCAGTTTATCAGCTCTTGGTAAATCCGTTCCAGGTCCTTTTCCTTTTCGGCCACGTCCAGCTCCCGTAGCGTATACGCTTGTCCCGTCGTGCCTAGCTGCTTGCGTAGTGCCGCATTTTCGGCCAGCCGGACGATGGCTTCGCTAAGTGCCGCTACGTCGTTCTCCGGTACCAGTAGACCGGTTTTCTCATTTTCTATGATGTACGGAATCCCCGCGTGCCGGGTCGTGATCACCGGCAGGCCGCTGGACCGGGCCTCGATCAGGGCTCCCGGAATGCCCTCTTTCTCGCCCCGGGCGGTGGTCACGCTCGGGTGCACGAACATATCCGCTTGATCAAAAAAACGGTGATGCTCCGCCGACCCGTAGGCGATGGGGCCGTGCAAATACGCTTGCGCCACCGCGTGGTCGCTGATGTAGCGCTCCAGCGGTTCCTTCAGCTCCCCATCGCCCACGATGTGCAAGTGCAGACTTTGGGTCGTCATACCCTGGGCCCGCCTAAACGCATCGAGCAAAAAAGTGTGCCCCTTTTTGGCGGTCAGGGAGCTGATAATGAGCAGATGAATTTCTTCCCGGTCCGAGTAGATTCGCTCTCGAAAGAAAGGATGCGGATCAGAGCCGTGGTAGTGCACGATAATCTTATGTTCTGGGCAACCCAGCTGCAGCAGGTCTTCCCGCATGTCCGGGCTCATGGCTGTGTAGGCGCTTACGTGCGGATTGGCGAACAGTTGACGCTGCAACCACCGCTTCCCCCATCCTCCGAAGCGATTCGGGAACGAGGTACAGTCGTAGCCGTAGAAGGAGACCAACACTGGTCGGCCAACCGCTCCGAACGCATCGGCATACACCAGCGCGTCCACCCCGTAGTGCACGTGCAGCAGATCAACCTGGGTGGCCTTTAAGTAGTGAACGAGGCGCCGCTGCGCCGCCGGAGTGAGTCGGCGGATGTAGCGGTACCACGGCTGGTCACTTCCACGGCGAATGGGGCAGTAGGTCGGATAGGAGGCGCGCAGTTGCTCGGCAAAGACCGATGCCACCGCTTCGCAGTAGACCGCGTGGGGCACAAACTGCCGGTAGTGCGTGATCTGGTTGTAAATGAAGGATGCCGTGGGCGGCAGCAGCTTCCGCATTAAGTGTCCTACTTGTTTCATCGGTGATTAAGCGTTGTCGGTTCTGTTAGATTACTATCCAACCACTGCTGCAGCGAAGCCAGCTTGACAACGTTCTTGGTATCGGTCGCGTCGGGTTGCAGCTGTTTCGGATTAAGAATACCGTAGCTGTTATCCGTCGGCGGGTGGCGCGTTAGGTAGTCCAGCACCGGGGCGGAAGATTTAAAGTTCTCCTTCGCCCGAATTTTACGTTTGTAGTACAGGTACTGTAGCGCCACCACCGGTAGCGAAAGCCGATGCAGCAGATAGCGGGGGGTGTAAGCATGCGTTGATAGTATGTTCGCTAGCTTCGGCTGGTTGCGGTGGATAACCGACACGTAGAATTTGTGGGTCTCGATGCTTTTAATCAGATTTTTTTCGCCCTCCCAGTGGTGAATCCACGGGAAGGGAGTTTGCAGTAAGGTCTCAATAAACTCAAGGTCAAAAAAGGGATGCAGGTTCTCTACGTACGGGCGCTCTACCTTGATCTCCTTCATAAAATACTTGCGAATTCCGACCATCAGCAGGTAGTAGAAGTACTTGACCGGCAACGGATGGTCGTTTACAATATAGGGGTTGGCCAGCACCCGCTGCTTCACCTCGTCGCCGTGCGCCCGCACCGCCTTCGCATCCAGGTAGCCGTCGGCAACCGCCTTGTTCAGCATAGAATCCACGTGGCTAGCCGGATCATCGGCTTCCAGTAGTTGTTTGGTCGCCTGGTTGATGAAGTTACCAACGCTGGTGGGATGCTTGATCAGTTCGCTACCGAACAAACCAGTCAGAATATAGTCGTAGTCCTGCCCTAGTTGCCGGAAGACGTACAGATAGTTGCCCCGGTTAGCTTCGGCGATGCCGTCGCCCAGGTCGATGGCCAGGCGCGCGTTGTCGTCAAAATTACGGAGGTACCGCTCGTCCAGGTGAAACGCCCGGTAGTTGAGCCCCAGCGACTGAGCAATTTCCTGGGGGATAGACAGATCGTAGGTGCCTGCCGTGCCGTAGCTGTAGAGCAAATAATCCTTGGCCGCATCTCCCAGCAGGGCCAGGTTGGTGCGGGAGTCGTAGCCGCCGGTGAGCGCGACGGCCGTCCGGGCCGGGTCCGACAGATACAGGGTGAGATTTTTTTTGAGGACTTCCTCCAGCGTATCCACCGCTGCCGATCCCCGGTAGTTAATTTTGAAGTCGTTTAGCCGCTCAAACACGTTCCAGTAGGTACTCACTCGTAGTCCTTGGTCCGAAAAGCGCAACCAGCCACCCGCGGGCACCGTCTGCACCGAGCGCACGTACGTATCGTCGTTGAGCGGATACTCGAACAGATAGTACTCAATAACGGCGACCGGGTTGATTTCGGTAGGTAGGGATTGCGATTGCCGGTGCTGGATCAGAGCGTTGAGCGCGGTGGATACGACCAACTGCGTACCTTCGTGGTAGTAGTACACCGGCCGGACGTTCAGGGGGTCGGTGAACACGTGCACCGTACGGGTAGCCTTTTCCAGGATTAGGATCGAGAAAGATCCCTTGATGTCGGACAGCAGTTCGGAGCCCCATTCCCGGTAGCACTGCGCCACGCGTTGGGCACTCAACCGGCTCTTTTCGGGAAATCGCTGACTATTGAGCCGCGTGAAACAGTACCCGAAGATGTAAACTTCAAGCGTGTCATCCCGGAACACCGAATACGATTCATCCGGATGCTTATGCAGGCTGATTACTTGCGTATGCTCAGTCGCTGACTCTTGTAGATGGTAGGAAAGGTGCGTGTAGTGCTTGAGCGCATTGAACGGGTTGGGGTTTTGTATATCCAGTGAATCCAGTGGGGACGCGCCGCGGCGCGTCCCCACTGGATTAATATCAATAAAGGCAATAAAATCAAAGAGCATGGTTAGCGGGTTAGAAATCGGAAGGGGCGTTTGATGAGGTAGCGCAGTTGGTCGGACCAGCTTCGCCCGGTAAAGGCCGGGTCGTTACGGTAAAAGATATCAAAGTACACCGTGTGCCGGAAGGTCAGCAGCCGCAGGTAAGAGCCAACGAACGATCGGGCCGACAGGTAGCCCTTCAGGATGGCGTAGATGCCGGTGGTGATGTCGCCGGGCATGCGGAGCGCCTCAAAGTACAGGGCAGGCCGGAACCGGTACGGCGGAATAGTTTGCCCACATAGATCGGCGTAGTAGTAATACGCCACCTCGAAACCCACCTTGGTCAGCAGATTTGAGAAACCGGGCAGCCGGGGGTTGATCTCGCAGAGCAGGTACTGCTGGTACTTGGGAGAGTAGATCCAGTCCAGGTGCGCCGGACCCTGCCAGTGTAGATAATTCAGGATCATTCGGGTAGCGTCTTCCAGGGCCGGGTCAACGAGGGTTTCCCCGGCAAAGAGCCGTCCTCCGGCGGTGCCGTCGCTGTTGATATTCGGACGAATTTTGTGGATACTCAAAAAGCCGGTCGGCTCAGCAGCCGTCGTATAGAAGGCCTCGCAGCAGTAGATTTCGTCGTAGGCGTAGTGAATAAATTCTTGCGCGATCAGCCCCGACTGCATGTGTGCGTAACCGTCGGCGTGAATCAGGGCGTGCATGGTGTCGTAGGCCGGGTCCAGGTCTTCCGACTGACGGATGATCTCGAACTTACCTCCGGCCAGCCGGGTTGCCTTCAGAATCATCGGAGCGCCCCACTGCTCCCAGGCCGTCTGTAGGTCGGCCCGCGCGCGCACGGTGATGGTCGGAATAACGGGCACCGCCACTTCGGCGGCGGCTTCGGCCAGTTGCCCCTTATCGAACCCCCGGTAGAAATCGTCCAGCGCTAAAATATTAATCATGAAGCCCGCTCCGCGCAGGCGATCCCGGTGTTTGCTCACGAAGTTGGCCGAGGCGTCATCGGCGTACAGTAATACTCCCCGCTCGGGCATTTGCAGAAGAAAATCAAGGTACGCCTGCTCCTGCGACACCGGGGGGCTTTGGTAGCTCTGCCCCACGTAGCGGGAGTGAAAAGCGGGAGGATCGGGTTCGGAGCTAAGCGCCACCACCGGAATCTTTCGTTTTCCGAACGAGTAGATCACTCCTTCAATAGCCCGGGTGTCACAGTCAAGCAGGATAACCGGCACTTTCTGGTTCGTCATTTAGGGTAGGACAAAAAAATAGCCTCAGCAAAAAATTGGTAAAGTGCAATTTAGCTATTTTAGCTACGAATCAAGTGGTTAATTGTCATAAAATCTATTTATTTGTTAGATAATGCTTCCTCTTTTGTAAAGCATATTTTTTGGTTGGTGAATACTGTTCCGTAGCTTTTCCTCGACCCTACTTCTTGACCATTTGAAAAAAATAAAGCTGATTGCTGATCACATTTTTCCGTACGCGCTGGACGCATTTTCTACTCCGCGCATTCGGGCCGAACGGGTTCATCGCAAAAAACCGCTGCCCGGCTCACTGGACTACCTGCGGGCCACCGCATACCTGTTCTACCGCTCCTTTACCGACGACGTTATCTTGGCCAACCGCCGCGTCACTCTGCTGCTCGGTCTGCTCTTCACGCTGTATAAGCCCCGCAACGTTAGCCTGATAGGTTACGAGATCATCTTCAACTTCAAAGACACTTCCAGAACCAAATGGGTGATTGCTTGCTGGAAACTAGCGATCAAGAACATAGACCTGATGGTGGTGCATACGCCCCAGGAAGTTGATTATTACGCCCGGATATTTGACGTTCCGCCCCAGAAATTCAGGTTTGTGCCCTTTTACGTGGAGGGAACCGACTTTATTGGTCCTGCTTCTGACGGATACGTTTTTTCGGCTGGCCGGATGGAGCGCGACTTTGTCACGCTGCTGAAAGCCGTGAAGGGAACCGATATTCCGGTGGTGATCGTGGCCGATAGCGCCCAGCGGCCGGAGTTGGAGCGGCACGCCACCTCGCACACCACGCTCTACTTCAACATCCCCAAGAAAAAGTATCTGGAGCTGCTCAGCGGGGCGCGCCTGGTGGTGATCAGCCTAAAGGACGGCCAGAGTTCGCGGGGCCAGGTCGTTTACCTGGAAACCATCCGCTACGGCAAACCGGCGATCTGCTCAAGGGTAGGGGGCATCGTAGATTATGTGGACGACGGGCGCACGGGTTGGCTGGTGCCTCCCGAAGATCCGGAACAACTGAAAAAAGCCATCGAAGCCTGCTTCTCTGATTCGGATACATTGCAAGAAATAGGTCGCAACGCGTATCAGGAGCAGCAGGCACGATTTTCTCCGGCGGCGTTCCACCAAGCCTATCACCGCATTGTCGAAGCGCTTCATCAAAAGAAGCTCAGCCACCGGTAAAGCTTACTTCCGGCCATTCAACCAATTCACGTAGGGGCCCATCGTGGTGAGATATAGTTCCTCCCGGCGCTGATCAAGGTAATCCAGCACTTCAGAAAACACCTCTTTTAAATAGTCAGTCGGAAAGGAGGGGTGAAACCAGAAGTGACCCACCGACCGGTGTTTGATAGCCCGGTCCATGGTCTTTTTCGCCCGGTAGATGTGGTACGCCGCCGACCACTGCGGACGAAGTTCGAGCTGCATAGAACTTTTTATTTCCCACAACCCGTTGGGATGATGCACCGGATACCCCAACCGGTTGCCGATGTTGCTCCGAAAGTTGGTGAACCCCAACGCGGCCAGTTCGTCCAGGTTTCCCACCGTGTGCGCTGGGTAAATAAACGTGTCTAGCCGGATGCCGTCGGCTTCGGCCAGTTCGCGACACTTGTTCATTTCGGAGCGGAACACGCGGGGGGGGCACACGGCGTCGCGGCAGTTGATGTGCGAAAAGGTGTGGCAACCAATCTCGTGGCCCACCGGCGACGAGCGGATCGCTTCAATCAGGTCCGGGCAGTACCATTCGGGATCGGTCTGCTGGTTGGTGCAGGGATCGTCACGGTACCAATCGCCCCGGTCGAAGCGCCAGTAGTCGTTCTCGAAGTGGCTGAGCCGTTCCACATCGGCATGCGGCTCCTTCCCCATTGCTCAGGCATTCTGACAGGAACAAATGTCCCACTGTGGCCCAGGTGATGGGAATTTGATATTGTTCGCAGTACTGTAAGATCAGGGGCACGTTGCGGCGGGCCAGGCGGGCTTTCTCGAGGGCGTCTTCCAGGGGGTTGGCTAACTGCTTGGAAAACCGCCAGGCCCAGGCCAGTTCAAAGTCGGCCGACAGCGTGAACACCGCCCGGTAGGGTTCGGGCACGTACTTGCGGGGCTCATCGGTTTTCTCGATGGCCAGGCTTCTTCCTAACTCGAAATTGACTTTGCTCAGGTTGGCTTTGATGAGGGGATGCATGGAAAACGAGTGAGTGAATTGTTGAATGAATTTTTTGTGGACAGCAGGAGGATATTCTGATTATTCGTTCCTTCATTCATTCAAGCCTTCATTGCTTCTCACGTGGGTATGATAGATAGAAAGTAGGCTATTCCGGTGGTTTTCTTCGCTAAAGATTTGGGTATGCTGCTCGGCAGCTTCGCCCAGTTGCTGACGTAACGAACCGTCAAGTAGAGTTGCTGCGCTTTTTCCTGTAGTTCCCGCTCGGAGCGGACGATGAAACCGGTTTTTCCGTCTAGGATAATCTCTCGGTTACCTCCTACATCAAAGGCAATCGCCGGTAGGCCGCAGTTGCCCGCGTTGATCAGGGCCAGTGAAAGGGCCTCTTCTTCCGAAGGCAGGATAAACAGATCAAACTGGTTGTACAGGTACTCAATATCGGATCGAAATCCGAGAAATTTCACGTGGTCGGCAACGTTCTGCGCCTGCGTAAGCTGCTCCAGGGTTTCCCGCTCCGGACCATCGCCCACGATCCATATCTCGAACTGCTTGAGCCCTTGCTCCTTCAGAAAGGTCGCCAGATTGATCAGATAAGGTAACCGCTTGAGGCTCACCACCCGACCGACGAAGCCGATCCGAAGGGTGGCATCGGTTGGTCGTAGGTGGGGAAGCTTCCGGCACTGCGATGAGTTGTAAACCACGCTTCTTTTGTGCGCCGGAAACCAGAAATGCTGCGCGAAGTAGTCGGCCAGGGCGGCGCACACGAAGATAGTTTGCTTCACGTTCGGCAACCTCAACAGCACGTTGAGGGGCAGCTTGCGTACCTCAAAGTGATGGCCATGAAAGTGCCAGAGCACCGGAACGGGGGTTTGCAGCGTGGAGAGCGCGGCAATCAGCATCGGGGCGTAGAGGTGGTTGTGAATGATCTGCACATTGTTCTCTTTGACAAACTCGGCAAGCTGCTGGGCCGTGGAAAGATAGCCCTGCTTTTGGAACATTACCGGCAGTACGCGGGCGTTCAGTTGCTCCTGCAGCGCCCCGGTTTCAAACATACCCAGAAACACCCGGTGGTCGGTGGCCAGCATATTGGCGTCGAGCGTAGCCTGTTTTTCGGCTCCGCCAAAGTTGAGCGAACTAACAAGAATAAGTATATTCATAAAAAATTAAACAGGTAAGAATGGCGGTGTCTATTTATCACGGATGGCTTGCTGGTAGACTGATTGGGTCTGTTGCGCAATACAATCCCAGGCCAATTGCCCCGATCCGTTCAGTTTCTGCAGATTGGTCTGCATCTGCCGAAGCGCCGACGGATTTTGCAGCAGGGCAACCAGTGCCTTGGCAAGCGCCGGGGCATCGCGGGGCGGAACGAGTCTGCCGGTTTTTCCGTCCTCAACCATCTCCGGAATTCCCCCCACCGAAGTGGCAAGCACGGGCTTATGAAAAGCGTAGGCGGTCATGATCACTTCGCTCTGCGTTGCGTCGGTATACGGACAAACGATCAAGGCCGACCGGTGGATCAGTTGCGCCAGCTGTTGGTTAGGAATGTAGCCGTTCAAGAACTCAAACGCACGGTCTTGCGCAATGCTTTTGGTATCCAGCGGATAAGTAGGTTTTCCGGCGATAATCACTTTTAGGTCGGGGAGTTGTGATCTGGCCAGTCGCGCCGCCTCAATCAGGTATTCCACTCCCTTGTAGGGCGAAATTCGTCCGTAGAACAGTACCGTCTGCGGCTCGGTGGGCGGGAACGGCCTTTGCGCAAAGCGCGTGAACAGTTCGTAGGGACCCAACGGCACGTAGTGACAGCGAGACGACGAAATACCGTATTTCTTACTGAAAACAGGAAGTTGCTGTTGGTTGTGCAGGATGAAGTGCGCACCGAAAAAGCGGTACAGACTATAGCCCAGGCGCGTCTGCCATTTGTCCTCACCCGAATGGAGAATCGGGTCGTGGATGGTCCACACTTTAGCAACGCGGCGCAGGTGGGCGTAAAGAAACATCTGGGAACCGCGGTAGCCGTTCAGGTGCACCGCGTCGTATTTTTCACGGGTCAGTAGGCGCGCCAACCGCCGGTGCAGCGACAGATTTTGCCGATTGGCCACTTTCAGGCTGGGGTACTTGAACAGTTGAATCCGCACCTTCCCGTAGTCCTGCGGATAGTCGTAGAGCATATCCCCAATCGTACGGCGCGTGGTGGACTCGTTGATCAATCCTAGCGGCAGCGCCCGGATGTCAAAAGACCCGACGCTCTCGTTAAACCGGCTTCCGTAGACGGAAATGTAAAGATCGACCGAAACGGAGCGGGCCAGGTGCTTCACCAGGGGCAGTACGCAGTCTAGCAGGCCGCAGGTAACGATGGCTACTTTCATACGGTAGAATGTCTAAAAAGTGAGGGTGTCGCTTTAAAAAATACCAGATGTTAATCAGGCAGAACGGCAAAAGTAAGAAGAATAGCGTTTATTAGCTTGAATAGAGTTGATACATTGTTGTGCAGGCCGGTATATTGTACTACTTTTCGCGGTGAGTCTTCCGGCGTCCGCTATTTTTTTCGATACAAGATGTCATCAACTACCCCTTCTTCCGGGGATATCGGCTGTCCCTAAAGTAAGCGTATCCATCATCACCTACAATCACCGCGATCACATTGCCCGAGCGATTGATAGCGTGCTCCAGCAGCAGGTAGACTTTCCGTACGAAATTATCATCGGTGACGACTGCTCTACGGATGGCACCCCAGCCATTCTGCGCGACTACCAACAGAAGCATCCTGAAGTCATTCACCTCATTCTTCATCCTACCCGCTATGCGGGCGTAGCCGGACGCCTCAACAACATCACCAATTTGTACGCTTGCCGCGGTCAGTACATCGCGATGCTCGATGGGGACGATTACTGGATCAGCCCCGATAAACTGCAAACGCAGGTGCAGTTTCCTGGATCAGCACCCTGACTATGCCATCACCTTCCACGACACCCTGTTCGTGTGCGACGACGAAAGCTTTGCACCCTACTACCAGAGCGAAACGGAGGATATTCTGATACCCGAAGCCACCTATACCTACCGGGACGTGGTGGACGGATGGTTTATGCAAACCTCGACGCTTCTTGTACCGCAACCGGCTGATTGGTGAGTTTCCGGATTGGTTCTGGCGCGTCTACAGTGCCGACTACGCTATCCAGCTACTGGTGGCCCAGCACGGGAAGATAAAGTACCTGGAACCAATCAAAGGCGCTCGCCTGATCAGTAACCAGAGCTTCACGTTCGTGTACAATACGTCCCTGGCGCACAACCGATTGCGAATTAGGAGTTTAAATATTCCGTAAGCACCTTCCAGACTTTTCGGTCGGTAACCGACTCGGTAAATTCTACTTCCGGCGGACTCTTTTGTACCTTAAAGAGAAGAAGTTACCTCTGGGCTGCTGCCTACTTGGTCCGGGCTCTAATGCATTGACCGATCCATTGCCCGAATGCTCGGTCAGCGGGCGTGCCTCCATGATTAACGTGAAAAGAGGTAAGTTTTTAGCGACCGGTATGCAAGTACAACAGCTCATTCGCGCCCGCCTGCGAAAAATACTCAACAACCTTCGACGGCCCCATCCCGGCCCTCGAAAAGCAACGCTTTTTGACCCCACCGCGCCGGAAGTAGGAGTTGAGCTGCGCTGGAAAGGCCCCCCGCCACCACCCCAAACGCTGTCGGCTGCGGTCGACTTCCTCAACGTCGGAACGCTGAAGTTTACCACGCCGTTTGTGCTCAGCATCCGCAACGGCAGCGTGGTGGGTGTGCGGGGCGACGTGGTGACGGCCGTCCGGAACGCTGTTTACGAATGTGTCGCCCGAAATTCCGCGCCGCAACGATCATCATTTTTTGTTGGACGGTGGCAACCTCCCGAAGCCCCGGCGCGTGCCGGGTACGGTGGCGGTGCTCAACTGCGGCCCCTATCGCAACTACTTCCACTTTCTCTTCGATGCGATGAGCCGCTTGCATCTGTTCCAGCAGGCCGCCATATCGGCCGACTACTACTGCGTGACGCAGAATACGCCCTTTCAGCGCGAACTGGCTACTTGTTCGGTATTCGGGAAGACCAGATCATTCCCCTGGAAAAGGGCACCCACCTGGTGGCGGAGCAACTGCTGGTTTGTTCGCTTCCGGGACTTCACCAAATCAGCGAACAGGTGCACCTGAAGGATATTAATACCTACCGTTTTGTCCGGGAAACCATACTGGCGCACGTCAATAAGGTGGCTGCCCAGCCCGCTTCCTAACCTGTACGTGCAGCGAACGGATGCCCGCACCCTGCAGAACGAGGCCGAACTGCTGGCGCAACTGCCCAGGCCGGGAGACGTGGAAGGTCGTCCGGTTGGAGGAGCACCCGGTGCGGGAGCAGGCGGCGATGTTCTACCACGCCCGCCAGATTGTATCCGTGCACGGGGCCGGACTCACCAACCTGGTTTTTGCCCAACCTGGCGCGCGGGTCGTAGAGATTTTTCCTCCTGATCTGCTGGAGCCGATCTACTTTCAGATTGCTACCCTCTTTGGTCTGCACTACGAACCGGTGATCGCCGAATCGGCCCATGGATTCAACCAGTCCCCGCGGCTCGTTGCGGGTTGATCCCGACGCGTGGTGCAGTGTCTGGAAACTGAATCAAATAAGAGCGGGGTAGTCCAGGCAGGCGCAGCGACTAGGTTTCTTCCTAAGAATGATACTTTTGACTCAGTTCGCGGTAGATATTGGCAAACGCAGCGGCGATTTCCTGCCAGTCGTAGTACCTTTTGGCTTCCTGTCGATCAAATTTTTTGATCGGCTCGCCGTCCATAAACCGGGCCAGCGCGTGCTTCCACTGCGTGTACGATTCAGCTCCGACCAGTAATCCGGATCGGTTCTCCCGCATGCGCTCGGCCACGTTGCCACTGTCGGTGGAGAAGAGCAGGGTTTCGCACGCCAGCGCCTTCATGGCCGAAACCGGCCCCCCTTCGGAGTACGAGGGGTTGATGAACATACTCTGCAGCGTTGTAGTAATTTCTGGCACGTTCGCCGGTGATGTAACCCACAAAATCTATCTTGCTTTTGTCAATCAGGGGTTGGGCCACTTCGCGCAGATACTGCTCGTAAGGTTCGGTGCCGTGTCCGGAAACTCATCAGCAAAAAGTCGTTGGAAGCATCCAATTCTTTAAAGACTTCAATAACCCGGTCGACCTGCTTTCGAAGGATAAGCAGAGGACGAGATAAGAAAAATCGGTTTTTGGAGAGGCAATTCCAGCTCCTGTCGACACTGATCCTGATCGAGGGAACGCCAGAAAGAAAAATCGCAGCCCGAGGTCAGTTTGGCCTTCGGTCCCGGAAAAAGTTCGGTCAACTCCGATTGGTACTGGTCGTTCTGGTAGGTTACGTAATCCACCTGGGCCATCGCCCGCTGGGCTTCCCAGTGCTTGTACAGGTAGGTAAGCGAAGCCAGTACATTGCGTCGGGGGCGAAGCATCATCGTCTTGGGCAGGTGCAGGGTTCCCCGAAACGTTTGGAGGATAGGAAGGTGCTTGCCCCGCTTCATAATCGCTACGTTCAGCGGTGCCAGGTCTCCGTTGAGGTTCACCACCACCGGGTGCTGCTGACTGTACTCCGCCAGATACTGAACCAGTTCGGGCGACTGGAGGTACGTGCGTAGCTTAATACCGTGAAGCTCTCGTGCCTGCTGCGCCGGAAACAAGCGGTGCACCAGTCCATCTTCAAACCGGTGACTGTACGCGATATCGGCCCGGTAGTCGGGTTGCCACACTTCGTACTCAAACGCGTCGGTGTAGCGAAGCACCTCCTTGCCTAGTTTGTTGGGGATTTCGTTGCGGTAGATGCCCACCCAGTTGCCGTCGGGGGTGTCCCAACTCACCGGCGGACGTGGCTCATCGCTCTTAAACCGATAATCGGGTTCGTGGGGAAGGATATTGATGATGCGGGTTTTCATAGGAATGCGTCTATCGTTTCTTGATTTCTCCTACGACGTACTTCCTCATCGAGCCGAAGTCGAACACCGAAAGTAATTCTTTACCGTCCTTCAACGTCAGCCAGCCGAACAGTGCAAAGAGTCCGTAGACCACGCCGAGGTAGAGGATAACAAACAATCCTTGCCATAGCCAGTGGGTACTAAAGAACGACTCATAGGCGTAGTATCCCACCGCAAAGCTCAGAGCGCCGAAGGCAAAAAACTTTAGCGCCTGGCGATGGCTAAGCACCGGGAAAAACCGGGTAGCGTAAATGCGGTACAATAGGCCGATGAACACGTTGGAGATAAAAATAGCAATCGCCACTCCCGCCGCTCCCCGGTCCAGCAACTGCGGACTCACCAGCACCACGATGGCTCCCACAAACACCACCAGGTTGAAGGTGTTGAGAATGGCCGACAGCTTAAACTTGCCCAGGCCGTCCATCACGCTGCCGAACGGTATGTTGATCACCATCACGCACATCGCCAGCGTGATGAGCTGCATCACCAGCACCGAGGGCATGTACTGATCACCGAGCAGCAGCAGGATGATTGGTTCGGAATAAATGGCGATGAGCACCACCGCAGGCATGATAAACAAGAAGCTAAATCGCTCGAAGCGGGTGATCTTGTCGCGGATATAATCGTTGTTGCCTTCGGCCACGGCCTTGGAGAACAGCGGGAAGAACAGATTCTTCACGCTCTTTCCAATGAACAGTATAAATCCCCCGATCTTGTAACCGGCGGTGTAGTAGCCCACTTGCTCCGAATCGGAAAAAAACTGCAAAAGCACCTTATCGATCTGGTAGAGCAGGCCAGTAGACATGCCAATCATGATCACCGGCAGCGACAGGGCGATGTACTCCCGGGCCAGCGAACGATCAAACGACGACAGTCGGTAGTCTCGAAACAAATACAGCAAAAAGGGGATGATCAGCAGCGAAGCGGCTAAATTAGTCAGGGCCAGGGCAACGGCCCCGAAGCCCAGCACCACCACCAGGATGCGGGCCGGTTGCAGAATGAACCCCTGCAGCAAATTGACCGAGTCGGTTTTGGCCTGCTCGGTTTTGGCCGCAAACGTGGCCCGGGGAATAAAGGTGAGCTGGCTGACGGTGAGGGTCGTCAGGGCGATAAAGATAACGTACTCGTGCGTTTTGCTCTCAAACGAGTGGCCCAGTAGGTACTTCTGGGTGAAGAACAGGCCGAGCACTGCCAGCACAAACAGCAACGTGGTGCTCAGTTTGAGGGCCGTAAACGTGCTCAGGCACTTAGCTTCGTCGCGCCCTTCGGAAATAAGCTTGATGTGGGCGACGGCCAGTCCCAGATCAGAGATGAACACCAGGGTCGATACGTAGGCCGTACCGAAGGCCACCGTTCCCAGCACGGTGGGCCCGGCCAGACGCGCTACCACCAGACTGGCCCCCACCTGCAGCACCTGGGAGACAATCTGCGTGGAGTAACTGAGAATCAGTTTTTGCTTTAGCATACTAACGGGTGAGCACCAGCAGCGAGAACCCGCCGAACAGCTTCACGGTCAGGTCGGGCTTGATGCCGTACAGTAGTTTTCGAGGATACTTGGCCAATTTGCTCTTCAGCGTTTTTCGGGGAAGTTCCAGCGAGTCGGGCGTGTAAAACCAATCGATAACCTGGTGGCCGGTGTCCTCTAGCAGCGCCAGGGCCGTTTCTTTGGTGTAGTAGTGGATGTGCCCGACCGTTTTTCGGCCGTACATAAATTTATCCTGTAGAATGCCATTTACCGAGATGTCGAGTGGGACGTGGTAGACCTGGTACGTTCCGCGCTGGCGCAGTTGGCGCACAAAACCGAAGTCGTTTTCTACGTGTTCGAACACGTCGATGGCCATCACCACATCGTAGGTCACCGACGGATCTTCTTTCAGCAGGTCTTTGAGGTAAAAGTGCAGGCGATCACTGGCCCGTTCGTGGGTCATCTCGTAGGCCTGCGGCGAGATTTCGTAGCCGTGAAACTGGGTGTCTTCGGGGAAGTGGTAGGACATTTGCCGCAGAATCTCGCCTGCTCCGCAACCCACCTCGCACACCGTTTTCGGGCGTTCAATACTGTTCTTGCGCAGCATCCGAAGAATGTCGCGTGCTTTCCAGGGCGAATCTTCGGTGTGCCATGATTCGTTATGGGCCAGGTACTCGCCCGTCTCGTAAATAGTAGATTCCATAAAAAAGTTTGTTTAAAGAATGTCGTTAGGGTAGTGCATCAGTCGGTCAGGCGGCAACGGATTCTCTTTCCGTCGTTCGGCTTGTGCAGCACAAAGGTAGGATACTGTCCGAACCGACCGAAGAAGCCCGGCAGCCACCCCTCCAAGCGGAAAATGAGTCCGGCAACCTGCTTTCCGAAGGTCTTTTCTCGCAAGAAGGTGTTCGAAAAGCTCCGACTCAGTGCGCTGTACACTTTTAACTTGGCCCGAAACGGTTTGCGCAATTCCCGCGCGTACCAATCGTACTGCTGCTGGTCGATAAACAGTTGAGGATACGACGCTTCGGATGCCGGAACGCCAGCCGCCGGTGCGCGGGTCCAGCTCGGGCCGTTGTTTGCGTCGGCGACGCACGACGTTGATTAGGCGTCGCCAGGTACGCATGGTCCAGTACATCAGCGGGGCATTTTTCCAGGAGTAAACGATCACCGCCTTTCCGCCGGGCCGCAACAACCGGTACGCTTCACCCACCGCCCGGGTCTGCTCAGCCTTCGGGATGTGATACACGGTATGCAGTGAAATAACGGCGTCCAGGCACCGGTCAGCCATCGGAATGTTGGTCATGTCGCCCAGAATAAAAATTCCCTGCTCCGTTGAGGCGTTGCACGGCTTCCTGCATGGCCAGCAGTGAAAAATCCATGCAGATGCGTACCTTGAAAGTTGTCGGAGTAGGTAAGGTACTCGTCATTCGGAATGGCCCCGGAAGCGACGTCTAGGATATACTGACCGTTAGGAAGGTAGCGGTTGAGTCGAAGGTGGCACTGGCTCCAGTAATGCGCTACAATGTCCCGGCGATCCTCAAAGGTAACAGTGTCCTTAAAAAGATTGTCCTCGTCCTTTTTCCAGCCAAATTCGTTGTAAAAATCCAGCACAATCTTTTTCTGCGCGTCTATTGGCTGAGAAACTACGTTTTTCGAATCGGCCACGATGGCCAGCGACTCCAGCAGCACCACGATCTGGTGATCGACGATGGGGTAGATATACTGCCCGTCTTCCGAACGAAGGGCTTCGGTCAGGGGCTCCGGGACCACGCTCGCGTCGGTATGCCGCAGTTCTTGCCGCTCGATTTGGGCGTTTAGTTGCGCGAGTTGTGCCGATTCTACGGGCAGGAGAGGGCAATGGGTGATCGGACACCGCAGGTGGAGAAGAAACTGCTGAAGAAGAGCATTCATGGAAAAATTGTGATAACTAGTTTTGCTGAAAAAGTGCTACAAATAAAGTAAGGAATTCTTCCTATAATCAAAGCTTTCACTAAAAATTTTCATGAAATATATTTGTTTTATTCTAACTATTGCCGATTTTTGCTAAAACAATAAGCTTATATTGAGCAAGTGGACTTGTTTACGTCGTTTATCAGGTCGAGTAAGTTTTTTGCCGTCCAACGATGTTTTGATTTCCTTGGATACGGTTATCTCTGATTTTTTTATCGCTTATGCGGGTTATTACCTTTCTTCCTATCATTGGGTCACTCTTTACTTCCGGTGCCTCCTACTGCCAGCAACTCATCGCTGATTTCTGCTTCTGTAACCCAGATAACATTTTGGAAAATGCTGCGGGAGAGGATGGGCTTATGGCTCCCAACGGTACCGCATCTAACGGTGAGGGTATCTATAATAACATCTTCCAAGAAAGTGCCAGCATTGATATTCCGGCGTCCATTTTTGACGGAGTGGAAAGTGTCACCTTGGAGTTTGACGTGCGCAACCAAAAGCCAACGGCCATCCTGCTGATTAGTGCCGGTGGGGCGCAGGACCCGGCGAACGACGTGCCGAATGGCCTTCCGTTCCGAATCGGCAACAAAACTTTCGACACCGACAACAGCGGGAGCGTGGGTCTGCTCGTAGACTACTACACCACCGCCGATCCTACCACGCCGATATCCAGCGGTTTCATTCCCGGTTCCGAAGTGGGTCTGGACGAGCGAGCCACCGTGATGTTCACCTACGACCAAGAAACTCGGCACGGCTCAGCTTTTCAAAAACAACGTGCTGGTGTGGGAAACCCCCGCCGCGCAGCGTACCCCGGGCGAAAGCTTTTACCTAGAAACTAAGGTAACGGACGGCGGGCAGGGCTTTCTAACGGTGGGAGTGAACACGAACCAGGGGGCGCCGGACACTCCGTCGCTGTACTACTTCCGGGCCTACGACCGCGCGTGTCCTACCGTGACCCCCCCGGTGGTGCAATCGATTGCTGCCCTTTGCGGGGAAGGAGCAGTCACCCTGCGGGCAAGTTCTACTAAAGCGACGGCGATTATCGTTGGTACGATACCCGCGACGGCACTCCCATTGCGGGCGCGGTGAACAGTACCTACTCCACCACCGTTATCGCAGACCACCACTTACTACGTGTCGGTGCGGGAAGGCCCTTGCGAAAGCGAGCGCATTCCCCTGGAAGTGCGCGTGCTCACCGCGCCCCCCGCCCCGCTGGTCGCCGACCAGGAACGCTGCGGGCCGGGCGCTTTGGTTCTGACCGCCCAGGGTGCTCTGGGCAATGCCTACCACTGGTACGCGGCCGACGGCACCACGCTGCTGACCCGCACCGAGTCGGCTGACGATCCGATTGACGTGTTGGCCGACCAAGGCCAGAGTTCGTACACCACCGACGAGCTGACTTCGAAACCACCGACTTCTACGTAGCGGCCCTCACCGAGGGCTGCGAAGGAGAGCGCGTTCGGGTAAGCGCGCGGGTGCTCACCCCGCCCCCGCCTCCGACGATCAGTGAACTCGAGGTTTGTGACCCGACACGGTGTCCCTGCGTGTAGAGCGTCTCACCGAAGACCTACTCTACCGTTGGTACGACCAGCCCACGGGCGGCACCTTGCTCCAAGAAGACGGCAGCGGCGTGCTACGGTTGCTCGTGGCATCCGACACGGCGGTTTACGTGAGCGTGAGCAACGGATCGTGCGAGAGCGAACGGGTTCGGGCGTCAGCGACGATCTACCGGAGAAGGTCAGCTGGACGCCGGGCCGGACGAACGCGTGGTGCCCGACGGTGAGGTGCAACTGCAAGCCCCCGCCGGGCTACGACCGCTACGCATGGTACCCGACCGACGGACTTAGCGACCCTCTATGCTGCTGATCCAGTGGCCCGTCCGGAGAAAACCACCACGTACTGGCTCACGGCCGTCACTGCCGCCGGGTGTGAAGAAGCCGACCAGCTTACCATCGAGGTGGTTGACTACCCCATTCCCAACGCCTTCACTCCCAACGATGACGGATTAAACGATCGCTGGGAAGTTCCTTTTCTGGAGCGGTATCCCAGCTGTGAAGTAGCCATCTACAACCGGTGGGGAGAGCTTATCTATCATTCAAATGGTTACCAACGCCCTGGGACGGTCGTCTGCCCGGTCAGGGGGTCGGCGGTGTTAGGCACCTATACCTACGTCATTGATCTCAACAACGGCCAACCACTTCTCCGGGGAAGCTCTGGTTCTGCTGAAGTGATGCCGTGCGGTATCTTTACAAACTGTTTCAAGTAAATTTTTAAAGCATGAGCTATTTTAACACTATCGTTCGCTACGCCAGCACTAATTTTATTCAGTGTATTGGTTATTAGTTGTAGTGAAGACGAAGACATCGCGACCGCTATCGCGGGGATCACCCCGAGCCGGGGTGCCGAAGGAATGAGGATCAACGTCCAAGGCAGTGCCTTTGGCGAGGTGATCACCGATCACACGGTTACCTTCAACGGCCAGGCCGCGGTGATCGAGGAAGTCAACAATGAGCAGATCGTGGTCATCGTCCCCGAAGACGTGACCACCGGTCCGGTCCGGCTGAGTATTGGGGACGTGACCTACGAAGGTCCCACCTTCACGGTGCTGCAGGAAAAAGTGGAGCTGAACGGTGGATTTTCGCTGGACGACGGAATCGCCACCATCGGTAGTGCCTTTGTGTACGAAAGTGAGCTACAAGAAGGATTGACCGTGCTGCGGCTTACCCCTCCCAAACTACTGCGGTTGGGTATTGGCTACTATGGCGCCCGGGTGCCGGTCATCGGCGGCTTCGAAACCACTTTCGATTTCCAAATCCACGAGGTGGGCGGTCCCGGAGGGCCCAATGGGGAACGGGGGGCCGAAGGGCTGGCCTTTATCATTCAGAACCAGGGCATTGACGCGCGCGGACACCTGGGAGCCAGTATGGGCTACGCCGGAATTCGCAACTCAGTGGCGGTAGAGTTTGACGTGTACCGGAGCGAGGGTGAGACGGGATTCTTCGGTGACCCCAACGACAATCATATTAGCATACAGACCAACACGACTCCGGGCGACCGCTACGGCGAAACCGGAGCCGAAATTTATCATAGTGTGGGCTATACGACCGACGAAACGAATCCTAATCTTCCCGACCTCATTGCCTCCGGAAACGAGAAGCATTCGGCCCGCATTGTGTACACCCCCGGCGAACCTGGCACCTTGTCTGTTTCGCTCGACAACGAGCCGGTGCTAACCGTAGCGATGGAGCTGTCGGACTATCTCAACACCGAAGATGGCAAAGCTTACATCGGCTTCACCGCTTCTACCAACCAAACCGTTGGTTGGGCCGCCCACGATATTTTAAACTGGTCGTTTGATTCCAAGTAGAGAAGCAGTAGAGCGGTGGCTAGTGAGATAGCGCCCTAAGCTGGTCCAGCACCGCCGCAATGCTGGACTTTTCCCAGCGAGAGCCGCCGGATTCCACCACCCAGCGAACGGGTGTTTCCGATAGCACCCGCACCAACGGAACGTCTGGCCGACCGCTCACCACCGCGTGGCCGGTTCTTTCCAGTGCCCGGCGGGTCCAGAAGCTCACCAGCGATGCGCCCTCGAGCCGAACCGGCTGCCCGGTGGGGCGAGCAATCCCGAAGGTGCCGGTGTGCCGATCGAAGATGACCCCCTCCCGTTCGAACATTGATTGCAGATCGCCGCTAAGCACCAGGTCTTCGGGCACTCCGGCTTGCACTTGACCCGCGTGCATCAGCCACAATTGATCAGCCATTAGTAGGGCTAAATCCAGGGCGTGGGTTGATAGCAAAATTGCCTTTTTGTGTTTATGTGCCAAACGTAGCAGCAACTGAAGCACGGCAATACGATTGGATACGTCCAGGTGGGCGGTAGGCTCATCCAGAATAAGCAGTGGGGTATCTTGGGCTACCGCCCGGGCGATCATCACCCGCTGCCGTTCACCGTCGCTAAGCGACCCAATAGGCCGGTGAATAAAGTCTTGGGTGTGGGTTTGCTCCAGGGCCTGCCGTACGGCACGCTCATCTTCTGCTGCCATTCCCCCGAACCAGCCGGTGTAAGGATAACGACCGGTGGCCACTAAGTCGTAGGTCGTTAGGTTTGCATTGGGCGCTTCGCTAAGTACCACGGACAATTGGGTAGCGCGTCGCGCCGGACTGAGGCGCGTGAGGGGCTGTCCGTTGAGCAGCACCCGGCCACCCAGGAGCGGTTGCATTCCCGCTAGGGTCCGCAGCAAGGTTGACTTGCCGCAGCCGTTAGGACCAAGCAGTCCGATGACTTGTCCCGGGTAAGCGCTCAGTTCCAGCTGCTTGGCCACTGAACGAATCTGTTGACCACGGCGATAGCCAATGGTAAGCTGCTCGGCGACCAGTAAAGGGGGCGTTAGATGCATCTGTCGGCCAAGATACAACGCATCGCTGAAATCACTATCAATGAAGCGTATTCTAGCATTTTTATCCGGGAGTTCGTGAAGCGTACCTCGCGTAGGTTACCCGTGACTCGCTCGACGCAAACCCTAAGAATCTGTCGGATGGGCGGTTACTGGATTAGTTGGAACTGCTTTAGAGGAGCCAGCACTTCGCTCAGCGGGGTGGAAAGCAGGCCGATGGGACAAATGACCAGGGCATTTTTGGTGTAGTCCACCATAAACGGTAGCATTTGGGTTAAATGGTGGTCGAGGCGCTGAACCGCCAGGTGCGCAAAGTGCAGCTTCAGGTATTCAATCCACAACTTCTCTTCCTGAGCCGATGCGTGTCGGCTTCGGGGGTGGGTGATGAGTAGGGTAGTTGGAGTAGCAAGACATAGCTTCGGCAGCAGGCACGTCATGTGTTTAATCTGCTGATAGGTAGTGGGCTCACCATCATCTACCAGAATCACTTGGTCCACGCGATCTTCTCCCGCCGGAGCTACCAGAACCGGACAAGAGAGAAGCAGCGGATAGGCGACGCTTTCGGTGTTCTCGCAAAGTAGCTGATAGTCAGTATCTTGCATCACAAGTACGTCCGAAAATTGTGCTTCCCGCTGAATATCCCGAAGCGTAGCCTCGTAGCCCCGGTAGCGCCTTCTTGGTTTGGACGTCTGTTTTACGGCTGAATGAACCCGCTTTTTAGTTCGGGCGATGATCGTGCCCGATGCTGCCACTTCGGATACAAACCGATCTTGCTTCATTTGCAAGTTCACGAATATGTTATCCGCCGAACTAAAGTAGTAAGTAGTCAGCCCTAGTAGGGAATCAAGGCCATCTGCCTGGTTTCGGCACAACAAAATTCTTTTCCGGTTCATAGCCAACAAAATTACACTTCGGTAAAATTACCGGAAAAGTCATCAACGAAAAATGATAAAAGTCAGGGGAAGGGAGTTTTTCGTGGTTGCCGGTCGCGGCGGCCGCTGGTCAAGACCGGCTAGTACAGGTTGGCTGTACGCAGCAGTCCCGGCGGGTCTTCAATTCGGATTTTTCGGCCCTGGGTAGAAATCAGGTGATCGCCTTTGAACTCGTGTAGCAAACGAATCAGGGTTTCGGTGGCGGTACCCACCATATTGGCCAGATCGTCGCGGGAGAGGTTGATCTTGATCGGGCCGTCGTCGTGCGCATCCATTCCGTAAGTATCCTTCAACTTTAGTAGCGTGATGGCCAGCCGTTCGCGCACGGTACGCTGCGCCTGGTCAGTCAGGTTTTCGGTCATTAACCCAAAATCGTGACACACTTGCTTCATAATTTGTTGGTTAAACTCCTCCGATTCCTTTAGGGTGTGTAAAAAGGTGGACCGGGGCAAAAAGCAAACGGTGCAGTCCTCCAGTGTTTCAGCAGAAACGTTGTAGGTCTCTTCGGCAATCAAGGCTTTGTAGCCCAGCAATCCACCGTCGCGCGCGATGGTAGTAATTTGCTCTTTTCCTTCGTAACCCAATTTGTAAACCTTGACCTTGCCCCGGTTAATGCAGAACACACCGAGCGGACGCGTGCCCTCGTGAAAGAGCACCTGTCCTTTTTTGTAGACCGTACAGGATTTGCTATCCGAGATGGTGGTGAGGCGGTGACTACACAGCGTACCGAACAAAGAATTGCCGCGGGCCAGGCAGGCCTCACAGGTGATAGCGGGGTGACGGGGATTGGATTTCATGGCTGTCGCGTTAGAAGTGTACTTATACTTACGACAGGACCCGCCGCAAAGTTGACAAAAAGACATCGTAAAAGCTGACTTAAATCAGTTTTCAGGATGATCCTCGTCACGCGGTAGTTGCGCAGTCTTCCTGACCTTTAAGACCGTTTATTATGATAGATACGACCACCACGGCACCTCCGGCCTGTTTTCACTGCGGTGAAGACTGTGCTAACGAAGTTATTACGAAGAGCGACAAGCACTTCTGCTGCCGTGGTTGCCAGACGGTACACGATATTTTATTCGGCAGCGGGCTGGGCACCTACTATACCGTAGAAAACGCTCCCGGCGCTTCGCAAAAGCAGTCGCGGGCTTCGGCGCAGTGGGCGTTTCTGGATTTGCCCGCGGTGCAGACTTCGCTGTTGGACTTTCGGGAAGGCGGAATCAGCCGCGTCACCTTGTTCGTGCCTGCCATTCACTGCAGCGCATGCATTTGGTTGCTGGAGCACCTGTCGCGACTGCACGCCGGGGTGATGCAATCGGTGGTTAACTTCCCGAATAAAGAAGTCAGTATCACCTTTCGGCACGATACGCTATCCCTGCGCTTATTGGCAGAACTGCTGCAGTCGGTGGGCTACGTACCGGACGTTTCGTTAAAGCCCAGAGCACCGAAAGCCGGGAAACATAACGACCTGGTAATAAAAATCGGGGTTGCCGGGTTTTGCTTTGGCAACGTAATGCTGCTCAGCCTGCCCGACTACCTGGATGCCGATTTTTCAGTTAGTCCCGCGTACCAGACGCTGTTCGGCTATCTTACTTTTCTGTTGGCCTTACCCGTTTTTTTCTACGCGGCATCTTCCTACTTCTCGGGAGCCCTTCGGGGGCTGCGTCATCGCATGCTTACACTGGACGTGCCAATTGTACTGGGACTGCTCACGCTTTTCGGCCGCAGTGGCTACGAGATATTCACGCAAACTGGCGCGGGCTATCTGGACTCGCTTACCGGGTTGGTGTTTTTTCTGTTGATCGGCCAGTGGTATCAGAACAAGACCTATCAGGCCCTTTCCTACGACCGTGATTACGCCTCTTACTTCCCCGTGGCCGTCACCCGGCTGGTGGATCAGGAAGAGGTGACCACGCTGCTCAAAGACGTGCGGGTAGGCGACCGCTTGCTCATCCGGCACCAGGAGCTGATTCCGGCGGATGCCATTCTGTTAAGAGGCGAAGCCCGCATTGACTACAGCTTCGTGACTGGAGAATCGGAACCCGTGGAGAAAATAAGTGGCGATCACCTCTACGCGGGCGGGCGGCAGCAGGGCGGGCTTTTGACCGTTGAGCTTCGTAAACCCGTGGCGAACAGCTACCTGACCGAGTTATGGAACCAAGACGCGTTCACCAAACCCACGGCATCGTCGTTAAGTCCCTTGTCCGACCGGGTCGCCCGCTACTTCACGGGCGTCATTCTGGCGATTAGTCTGGCTACGGCAGCGTACTGGTACATGCACGACCCGAGCGTGCTGATGAACGCGGTTACCTCGGTACTGATCGTGGCGTGTCCGTGTGCGCTGGCCCTGTCGGTGCCCTTCACCTTCGGGCACGCGATGCGCTGGCTGGGTAAGCACGGACTCTACCTAAAAAATACCCAAGCGCTGGAAAAACTGGCGGGAGCAGACCAGGTTGTTTTTGACAAAACCGGGACCATCACCCAAGCCCAACCTACGCAACTGCCCTTCGTCGGAGAACCCCTCAGTGCAGAAGAACAACCGTGGATACGCGCGGTGGTGCGAACCTCTACGCACCCCTTAAGCAAAGCCATTTATCGAAGCTTACCGGGCAAACCATTGCCCACAATTGTGGACTTTGCGGAGCGAGCCGGGCAGGGAATTGTAGCCAGCGTAAGCGGAAACCCGGTGTCGGCCACCGGAATGCCGGCCACCGGAATGTCGGCCACCGGAATGCCGGCCACCGGAATGCCGGCCACCGGAATGTCGGCCACCAAACTTCTTCACCCTGAAGTCCGGATCGGTTCTGCCGCTTGGGTCGGTGCTTTGTCGGAAGCGGATACGAACGAGACCCGGGTGTACGTACGGATTGCAGATAAAGTCCGGGGCTACTACCGTTTCGCCAATCATTACCGACCGGGCTTTGAACCGCTGATGCAGCACCTGCAAAAACACTACCCTACGCATCTGCTTTCGGGCGACCAGGACCAGGAAAGGGAGAACCTGGCCCCGTACTTCCAGCAGTTGCACTTCCGGCAGTCGGCAATGGACAAGCTGACGTACCTGAAGAAACTAATTGAAGCAGGAGGCCGCCCGCTGATGGTCGGCGACGGACTCAACGACGCCGGAGCGCTGAAACAGAGTTACGTGGGCATCGCGGTGGCCGACAACGTGCACCACTTTTCGCCCGCCTGCGATGCGATCTTGGACGCAACCCGTTTGTCGTCGCTCGCCCGGTTTCTGCACTTCGCTCGGGGGAATATGCTGATCGTGAAAGCGGCATTTGTACTGTCGTTTCTTTATAATTTGGTTGGTTTATCGTTTGCCGTGAGTGGTCTGCTGACGCCTTTGGTCGCCGCGGTGCTGATGCCACTCAGTTCGGTGACCGTGGTGGGCTTCATCACGCTGGCGGTGAATGGGTGGGGGCGAAAACTATTTTCTACCCCTCCGGAGTAGCCACGGTGGTATCGGATGACGCCTGCGAAGGCTCGGATTGCCCTTACACCAAGTGAGGGTTTCGTTGACCGATGCGCTGAACGATCACAGACAAGTTGACCAGGCGTCGGACGGTAACAAACCAACCGCCTCGGTGAGGCCCAGCGTCATCAGCAGCAGGCCCGCAACGTGGATATTGGTATCGTAACCGCCGCCTATATGGGGTTTGCCATCATCCCACTCGAACTTCGCTTCCGGAGCCCAAGCGATAAAC
Organism: uncultured Cytophagales bacterium; assembly: GCA_963761785.1. Taxonomy (GTDB): domain Bacteria; phylum Bacteroidota; class Bacteroidia; order Cytophagales; family Cyclobacteriaceae; genus Tunicatimonas. The sequence goes on along the minus strand of CAVXII010000003.1, from coordinate 586,952 downwards.
TGCGCAAAGCTGATGGGGGTCGGGGCTAGTCGGATGTCTGGAGCAAAGGGGAGGTCAGTCTCCTGAGCAGGGTACGCCGCCGCTTTGCGTCTGTTCCGACGTGATTTTACGTCCGACGATACCCCATCCACCGTCATCAGGTCGAAGTGATTTTCCCAGGGGGCGGCCTTGATCCGCCACAACCGGTCGGTGCGCAACGTTAGCGAAGGCAGCACGATGGATGCCAACGGCTCGGGAGCAGTGATCTTGTCTGTATCTATAAGTTTTGATCACACAATGTTAGCAAACTGCTCGATAGTCATTTCTTACAATTATGGAATATAATTCCATAATTGTAAAGTCTTGCTTACCTTCCCGAATGATTCAGCGAACCCTTTCGGCGGTAGTACTAAAGGCAGCGCAGAAGTTGCCGGTCATTACCCTCACCGGCCCCCGGCAATCAGGCAAGACGACGCTAGTGCGGGCGGTGTTTCCCGAGCATGCCTATGCGAATCTGGAGTATCCCGACACCCGGGAATACGCCATCACCGACCCGCGGGGTTTCCTGCGATCGGCTCCCCGCATGATTATCGATGAAGTGCAGCACGCGCCTGATCTCACCTCCTACATGCAGGGGATGGTCGACGAAGATCAACGACCAGCGCAGTTTGTGCTGACAGGTTCGCAAAACTTCTCGTTGGCACAGTCGGTCTCGCAGAGCCTGGCGGGGCGCAGTGCCATCTTCCACCTGTTGCCGCTCTCGATGCGCGAATTGCTTGACGATGGGTACGCGGCCGATGACTACCTTCCGTGGCTCTACCGGGGTTTTTATCCCCGGCTATACGACCAGCAGCTGGCTCCCAACGCCTGGCTGCCCGACTACATTCAAAACTACCTGGAGCGGGATGTCCGCCAGATTACCCAGGTGCAGGACCTGACCACCTTCCAAATCTTCCTGAAACTTTGTGCGGGAAGAACCGGCCAATTGCTCAATATGGCGTCGCTGGCTAATGAGGTAGGCGTTGACGTAAAAACCATCAAATCGTGGGTGTCGGTGCTGGAAGCCAGCTACGTGGTGTTTCTGCTCCATCCCCACTACAAAAATTACAACAAACGAGTAGTCAAAACCCCTAAGCTCTACTTTTACGATACCGGATTAGCCTGCTCACTGTTGGGCATCAACAGCGAAGAGCAATTGAGTAGCCACTACCTGAAGGGCGAACTGTTTGAATCGCTCATTATTGCCGAGCTACAGAAACAACAGTTTAATCAGGGACAGCGACCGGCGGATTACTTCTGGCGAGACAATACCGGTCACGAAGTGGACTTTCTTTCCGAACGTAGCGGAGGTGTCAGAATAGCTGAGATTAAGTCAGGGAAGACCATCCGACCCGATTTCTTCCGAGGATTGGATTTTTATAAAAAGATCGCTACTTCCGAAGTCTTGTCGTATCTGGTCTACGGGGGAGAGGTGTCGCAAGTCCGGTCTCAGCATACGGTGCTTCGCTGGCAAAATTGCGGCGATCTGCTTTCCTGAAAACTGACCAAAGTCAGTTTTTTCCCTGACCCGCATCATTCGCTTGCCTGCTTCTGAGCCCTTTCTTTGCTCAGAAATTAGAACCCGGATGAGCGTATTAATCATACTGATCGGAGTGAGTTTGACCGTCGCCTTGGGCTTCTTGTTGGCGTTTTTATGGGCCAGTAGCAGCGGGCAGTACGACGACGATTACACCCCTTCGGTGCGGATGCTGTTCGACGACCCCTCCGCCACCGATCAGGAAGAACCCCGCTTACCTTCTTCAACAAACTAACGTATGGCAACCACTAGCGTACTGACCTCGGATCGCCCGCCCCTTGAACCCGCGCGACAGCTCGAAACCTTTCGCTACGACAACACCATCGTCCGCCTGTTTCTGATCGCCACCACCGGGTGGGGCATCATTGGCATGACCGTGGGTTTAATTGCGGCCCTGCAACTGGTGTATCCCGCGCTAAGCTTCGATTTGCCCTTCCTCACCTTCGGTCGCATCCGGCCCCTGCACACCAACGCCGTGATCTTCGCTTTCGTGGGCAACGGTATTTTCGCTGGAGTCTACTACTCGCTGCAACGGCTCTGCAAATCCCGCATGTACAGCGACACGCTCAGCAAAATCAACTTCTGGGGCTGGCAGCTCATCATCCTGTCGGCCGTGATCACCCTGCCGCTGGGCTACACCACCAGCAAGGAGTACGCTGAACTGGAGTGGCCTATTGATATTGCCATTACGGTGCTGTGGGTGGTATTTGGTTGGAATATGCTGGCAACCATCCTGAAGCGACGCGAGCGGCATCTGTACGTGGCTATCTGGTTCTACATTGCTACCTTCGTGACCGTGGCGGTGCTGCACATCGTCAACTCCTTTGAGTTGCCCATCAGTATCTTCAAGAGCTACTCCTGGTATGCCGGGGTGCAGGACGCGCTGGTGCAGTGGTGGTACGGGCACAACGCGGTGGCCTTCTTTCTCACCACGCCCTACCTGGGCCTGATGTACTACTTCGTGCCCAAGGCTGCTAACCGACCGATCTACTCCTACCGCCTGTCAATCATTCACTTCTGGGCGCTGATCTTTATCTACATCTGGGCGGGGCCGCACCACCTGTTGTACAACACCCTGCCCAACTGGGCGCAGTCGCTGGGCGTGGTGTTCTCCATTATGCTGATTGCGCCCTCGTGGGGCGGCATGCTCAACGGACTGCTCACCCTGCGGGGAGCTTGGGACCGGGTGCGCGAAGACCCGGTGCTTAAGTTTATGGTAGTGGCCATCACCTGCTACGGCATGGCCACCTTCGAGGGGCCGATGCTCTCGCTCAAGAACGTGAACGGCATCGCCCACTTCACCGACTGGATCGTAGCGCACGTGCACGTGGGCGGACTCGGCTGGAACGGCTTCCTGACCTTCGGGATGCTCTATTACCTGATCCCGCGTCTGTATCGAACCAAACTATACTCGCTTAAGCTGGCCAACGCTCATTTTTGGCTAGGCACGCTGGGCATCATCTTCTACGCCCTGCCCATGTACTGGGCCGGGTTTACGCAAAGCCTGATGTGGAAGGAGTTTACTCCGGAAGGCTTGCTGGCCTACCCCAACTTTTTGGAAACCGTTACGCAAATTCGCCCGATGTACATGCTACGGGCGGGTGGGGGAGCTTTGTACATCACCGGTGCCCTGCTGATGGCCTTCAACCTGATCAAAACGGCCTTCCAGGGCAACTTCCAGCGCGAAGAAACCGCCCAGGCCATGCCGCTGGCCAAAAACTACCAGCCTGCGAAGAACGAGCACTGGCACCGCAAGCTGTTCGAACACCGCCCGGTGCTGATGCTGGTAGGTAGCTTGATCGTAATCTTAATCGGGGGATTGGTCGAACTAATTCCGACCTTCCTGATCGAGTCTAACGTGCCAACGATTAGCAGTGTGCAACCGTATACTCCGCTCGAGCTGCAAGGGCGCGACCTATACATCCGCGAGGGCTGCAACAATTGTCACTCGCAGATGGTGCGCCCGTTTCGCAGCGAAACCGCTCGCTACGGGGAGTACGCCAAGGCCGGTGAGTTTGTTTACGACCACCCCTTCTTGTGGGGCTCGAAACGCACCGGTCCCGACCTGCTGCGGGTAGGGGGCAAGTACCCCGACTCCTGGCACTACCACCACATGTACGACCCCGAATCGATGTCGCCCGGTTTGATTATGCCGCCCTACCCCTGGCTGCTGGAAGACGAACTGGCTGTCAATAATACCGAAGCCAAAATCAATGCCATGCGAACACTGGGAGTACCGTACGCCCCCGGCTACGAGAAACAAGCCTTGGCCGACCTGATGGAGCAGTCGGAAGAAATTGCCGCCCGCCTGAAGGAAAGCGGCGTGGAAGTGAAACCCGAAAAGGAAATCATTGCCCTGATTGCCTATTTACAACGTCTGGGAACGGATATACAGGTTAAATAAGAAAGGAAAACGGAGGACGGAGAAGGGGCGTACAGTTCTCCTTTTTCCGTCTTCCGTCCTCCCTTTTTTCCGTCTTCCGTTCTCCAATACCCAAAAAATTATGCTCAAATTCATTAAACACCATATGGAAACGATTGCCGGGATCGAGATTTTTCCGCTGATCTCGTTTCTCATCTTCTTTACCTTCTTCGTGCTGTTGCTCTTCTGGGTGTTTCGCTACAGCAAAGAGTACATTGCCGAGGTAGAACAATTGCCTCTGGAAGGAAACTCGGAAGCTAATTATACGACCTATGAAACACATTAACCATCGATCAGCGAGGCGTCTAAACTTCTCGTGGGTAACAATCGCAATAGCATTAACTTTTCTGCTCCCTGCAATTGCTCAAGCGCAGGAAACCGTGCCTACTTCGGAAGTAACCACGTCGGGGCTGGAAGAATACATTGTTTGGGCGCTGATGGGGCTGGAGGTGCTGCTGCTGGTCGTCGTGGCGGTCTTGCTCGTCGTTATCAAACTAATGAGCAATACGCTTTTCCCCCGAACGGAGGTGGCGGCCAGTGGCAAACTAGTAGAACCCGCCCAGCCCTGGTACCAGCGCATGCTGACTAAGGTGAACGCCGCCGTGCCCCTGGAGCGGGAGGCGGAGGTGATGACCACCCACGAGTACGACGGCATCTACGAACTGGACAACGACCTGCCGCCCTGGTGGAAGGCGATGTTCTACGCAACCATCGCCTTTGGGGTGGTGTACCTGCTCTACTACCACGTGTTCGATCTGGGCCCCTTGCAGCAGGAAGAGTACGAGCAAGAGATGGCCCAGGCCAAGGTGCAAGTGGATGCCTACCTGGCAACAGCGGCGAACAGCGTTGACGAAACCAACGTGACCATCACCGACGACGTGGGTCGGATCAACGCCGCGCAGGAACTGTTCGTGAAGAACTGTTCTGCCTGCCACGGTATGGCCGGAGAAGGTGGAGTAGGGCCCAACCTGACCGACGTTTACTGGATTCACGGCGGTGACGTGAAGGATATCTTTCGGGTGATTAAGAACGGTGTGCCCCAGAAAGGGATGATCCCCTGGCAGGCCCAACTCACTCCGGTGCAGATGCAGGACCTGGCCAGTTTTATCATCACGCTCGAGGGCACCGAACCACCCAATCCCAAGGAGCCCCAGGGTGAAGCCTACGAGCGGGAAGATGAAGTGGCACTGAATTAACGTATCAGATAACTCGCCTTTTTACTCGATGCATAAACCCCCTTCAGTATTCGTTATTTCTTATTCGACATTCAATATTAAATAACGAACACTGAATAGAGAACACCAAATAATGAAATTACTTAGTATTGACTATTCCCAACATTAATGAACACCCCCGACACCATAGAACAAGACCAACCCTCGTTTCGCGATTCGCTGTCTACGGTTGATGCCCAGGGCAAGCGGGTGTGGGTGTACCCCAAAAAGCCGCAGGGCAAGTTTTATAACGCCCGCACCTGGGTAAGTATCGTACTGCTGGTTGTCTTATTCGGCGGGCCGTTTATCCGTATCAACGGCGAACCACTGCTGTTGCTCAACGTACTGGAGCGCAAATTCGTCATCTTTGGGCAGGTGTTCTGGCCGCAAGATTTTTATTTGTTCGTTTTCGCGATGATTATTCTGGTGGTGTTCATCATTCTCTTCACGGCGGTGTACGGTCGCCTGTTCTGTGGCTGGGTATGCCCGCAGACGATCTTCATGGAAATGGTTTTCCGTAAAATAGAGTACTGGATCGAGGGGGATTACACCGCGCAGCGGGCCCTGGATCGCCGGGAGTGGGATCAGGATAAGATCGTAAAAAAGACTGGCAAGCACCTGATCTTCTTTGCGCTGTCTTTTCTGATCGCCAACACCTTCCTGGCCTACATTATCGGCAGCGAAGCCCTCATCGATATCGTGACTGATCGGCCCGGTGCCCATCTGGCCGGACTCGGTGCCATTCTGGTGTTTACTGGGGCGTTTTACTTGGTGTTCTCCCGATTGCGCGAACAAGTGTGCATCAGCATCTGCCCCTACGGCCGCTTGCAGGGCGTGCTGCTCGACCGTCAGTCAACCGTGGTAGCCTACGACTACCGGCGGGGCGAACCGCGGGGCAAGTTGCGCAAAAACGAAGACCGCGCTGCTGCGGATAAAGGTGACTGCATCGACTGTCACCAGTGCGTGCACGTGTGTCCCACCGGCATCGACATTCGCAACGGCACCCAGTTGGAGTGCGTCAACTGCACCGCCTGCATCGATTCCTGCGACGACATCATGGAAAAGGTGAACCTACCCAGGGGATTAATCCGCTATGCTTCGGAGGCGGGCATCGCCGAAGGAAAAGAAAAGCACTGGACGACCCGAAACATTGCCTACACCGTAGTGCTGTTTCTGCTCACCGGCGCAATGGTGACCCTGCTGGCCCTGCGCACCGACGTGGAAACTAGTATTTTGCGCACGCCCGGTATGATGTACCAGGAGCAGGAGAATAACCAAGTCAGCAATCTGTACAACATCAAGATCATCAACAAAACCAACGAAGGTTTACCTATTCGGCTGGAGCTGCTGAGCGAAGTGGGCGAACTGCGGATGGTTGGCAAAGATAATCTATTCGTGGAGCGGCAGGGCGTAGCCCAGGGCGCAATCTTCCTGGTATTTGACCGCAACGACCTTCACCAAATGAGCACCAAGGTGATAGTGGGCGTGTATTCGGGAGATGAACTGTTGGAAACCGTGAAAACTTCGTTTTTAGGACCTAACTAAATATAGTAGCACTCTCGCTAGCTTCAATTAAATCATTTTAGCTATGAAAGCACCAGGAAAATCACGCATTCAGTCCTTCACCCATTCAATCCTTCTATTATGAACTGGGGATGGAGTATCTTAGTAGCCTTTAGCCTGTTCGGCCTCTTTATCGGCTGGCTGGTGTTCCGCACCTTTCAGGAAACCATTGAGTTGGTGTCGGAAAACTACTACCAGCAGGAGCTGGGCTATCAGCAGCAGATCGATAAGATGACTAACAATCGGGCTCTGTTGGTGCCGCTGAGCTTTTTACAGCAGGCGCAGCAGTTGATCGTACAGTTTCCGGCTAATCCCGCCGAGCAAGTGCAGGGAGAAATTCACCTGTTTCGCCCCTCCGATGCGCGCCGCGACCAAACTATGACCATCGCGCTCAACCCCCAACGACAGCAAATTATTGCCATCGGCGGGCTGGTGAAGGGGCATTATAAAGTCAAGGTGGACTGGACGAGCGGAGATGTGGCCTACTACACCGAAGAAACTATTTTTATCCAACCATGATCGCCACTGCGTTCGCCATCGGACTATTAGGAAGCTTCCACTGCCTGGGCATGTGCGGACCCATTGCGCTAGCGCTGCCCGTCCGTGATCAGGCCGGTCTGCGCCGCTGGCTGGGGAGGTTGGTCTATAACTTAGGACGGGTCACCACCTACGCACTGCTCGGCGGACTGTTCGGACTGCTCGGGCAGCGCCTGGCAATGGCAGGATTCCAACAGGCATTATCAGTGGTGCTAGGTGGACTGCTTATTTTAGGGGTGGTGCTGCCCGCGGCGTTGGTCAGCCGGATTAATCCGAACCATCAAATCGCTCGGCTGATCGGTCGGGTGAAGCATTCGATGCAACGCTTGTTTGCCGTCCGTACCTATCCGGCGATGTTCGGACTGGGTACCCTCAACGGCCTGTTGCCCTGTGGCCTGGTGTACGTAGGCTTGGCTGGGGCTACGGCTACCGGACTAACCACCGATGGGGCAGTCTACATGGTAGCCTTTGGGTTAGGCACCTTGCCGATGATGCTGTGCGTCAGCGTGTTGGGGCAGTGGATCGACGTGTCGCTTCGTAACAAAGTGAGGAAGGCGGTGCCGTTGCTGGTTGGTTCCATTGGGGTGCTGTTCATTTTGCGCGGTCTCGCCCTGGATATTCCCTACGTGAGTCCGGTGCTGGCCGGGGAGATGACGATTAGTGAAGCTATCATTCTGTGTCGTTGATAGCGGCAACGCGAAAGCTGAATAACAAATAAGGAATGATGAATCATGGCGCGGCCAGCGAACGTCTGGAAGAAATGGAAGCCGACGGCTTGGTTCGCCTAACCGAAGGTAGTATCTTCGTGCGGTCCGAAGGCCAAACCTTTTTACGCACCGTAGGCATGGCTCTTGACGCCCGCCTACGGAGGAAGCAAACCCAACAATTTAGCACTACTGTTTAACTTTGATCGTATGAGTAAGTATGAAAGAAACCGCACAAACCGAAAAACTGTCCCTAGGCTGGCTGGCCCGACTGCAAAGCAAGTGGGAACTAAGCAGCGTAACCCAGGTGCTCATTGTCCTGCTGGTATTTTCGCTTACTGGTAGCACCGTGGTGTTCCTGCGCAAAGCGCTGTTTGGCTGGGTTGGTTTCGACGAAATGACACCCTGGTGGGTCAAAACCATTACGTACATCTTGTTTGTGATGCCTGCTTACCAAGTATTACTGTTGGGCTACGGGGCATTGTTCGGTCAGTTCCAATTTTTCTGGAAGAAAGAAAAGAAACTGCTGCAATGGATGCGATTGATGAAGAAGTGATCAATTTACAACCTCATAAAAAAAGACTTAAGCAATGTATCTATGGTTTGGGTTTAGTAGTTATGCAAACGAAGGGGTCAAAGTGGTGAACTAATTATACCCTAGATAAATGTTAACTTCTATCCTGATTTAAGTCATTGATTGACCGAAGTCTTATTTCTTTCTTTGCGGACAGACAACCAAACCAACGGCAATGAAGCGCGTCATCACCCTTACCGTGAACCCCGCGGTCGACAAAAGCATCCGTATCAATGGATTGCAGCCCGACCGCAAACTGCGGGGGAGTACCCCCGTTCTGGAGCCGGGCGGCGGCGGTATCAACGTCGCGCGGGCCATCCGCAAACTGGGTGGTGCTTGCCAGTGCGTCTACGTGGCGGGCGGGTGCTTGGGCGACCAATTGCACGAATTGCTGGAGCAGGAAGGAATTACGCAGCACGTGGTTGATAGCCCCCACGAGACCCGTGAGAATTTTATGGTCTTCGACGAAGCCACTCAGCAGCAGTACCGCTTTGTCACCGAAGGGGCACCCACTGCTGAGATCGCCTGGCATCAGAGTCTGACCCTCCTCAGCAGTCTGGTAGAAGCCGGTGACTACGTAGTAGCCAGCGGTAGTTTGCCCCCGGGCGTGCCTATCGACTACTACGCTCAGGTGATCCGGGTAGTCCAGCAGAAGGGCGCGCGAGTGATCGTTGATACTTCGGGAGAAGCACTGCGGGTGGCCGTAGCAGCGGGAGTTTATCTGCTCAAACCCAACCTGGGTGAGTTGAGCGCGCTCACTTCGCAACGCGCCATCACGGCCCCGGAGCAAGAGCATCTGGCCCAGCAACTCGTGGCAGAGCACCGGGCCGAAGTAGTGGTGGTTTCGCTGGGGGCGCAGGGAGCAATGTTGGTTGCCGCCGCCGGGGTAACGTACGTAACGGCGCCAACCGTACACAAGAGAACGACCGTCGGAGCGGGCGACAGCATGGTGGCGGGCATGGTGCTGCGGCTGTCGCAAGACTGGGAACTCATCGAGGCGGTGCGCTACGGAGTGGCCTGTGGCACGGCGGCGACCATGAACTACGGCACCCAGCTTTGCCGACGAGAAGACGTCGAAGAACTCTACCGTTGGATGACCCAACGCGCCAAGTAAGATCTCAACTATCCGCTAACTTGCCCCCGTGTCCAGAATCTTCCTAACGCTCCAGCGACTGCGGCGCGTTCAGCGCATCGCCGGTCGTAAACCACCCATTGTTTATCGGAACGTACTGTTGTTCGGTCTGTCAGTAGGGGTTAGCCTGCTCGTTGGTCTGTGGTTGTTTCAGGTCGGCAATTTGTTGAGAGAGGCAGTATTCATGACGGTCATCTTCGTGCTGGCTGCGCTGCTGTGGGCCACCGAAGCACTGCCCCTGTTTGCTACCGCTATCCTGATCATTGCCCTGGAGATTATCCTGCTGGCCAATCCCGGCGGCTGGTCTGGTTTCGGGTTTGCCGAAGGTGCTTCGCCCGACTATCAGGTCTTTCTGGCTCCGCTGGCCAATCCGGTGATTGTGCTGTTCTTCGGCGGCTTTTTACTGGCCCACGCCATCCTGAAGGAGGGAGTGGATCAGGCGATGGCCGGGGCCGTGCTCCGGGTATTTGGCACTTCGCCCCGCCGCGTGATGCTGGGGCTGATGGTGATCACCGCCACCTTCTCGATGTGGATGAGTAACACCGCCACCACCGCCATGATGATCACGCTGACCATCCCGATGCTCAGTCAGATATCCGAAGGCGACCCGTTGCGGAAGGGACTGCTCCTGGCCGTTCCTTTTGCGGCTAACATCGGAGGGATGGGCACGCCGATTGCTTCGCCCCCCAACGCGGTAGCCGTCTCGTTCTTGCGGGAAGCAGGCTACGAGATCAGCTTTTTACAGTGGGTGCTCATTGCCACTCCGCTGATGGCGGGCTTGCTGCTGTTTGCCTGGGGCGTACTGCTGTACCTGTATCCTCCCGGTAAGGAGATCACGTTTGCTAAACCGGTGGCTGAGCCTATGGATGGTCGCGACTGGTACGTGGTGGGAGTGCTGGTGACCACCATCGGGCTGTGGCTCACCGAAGGCTGGCACGGGCTGTCGACCGCCGTGGTCGCCTTGCTCCCGGCGGTGGCTTTTACGGCTACCGGACTGCTCACCCGCCGCGACGTGAATAGCCTGGAGTGGCACATCCTGATTCTGATCATGGGCGGCATCGCGCTGGGAGTGGGGATGCAGCAGACCGGACTGGATAAAGTATTTGTATCGCTCATTCCGAGTCAGGGTAGCGTGGTTCTGGGAGCGATGGTGGTGGCGACGATTCTGTTCAGTACCTTTATTTCCAACACCGCCGCGGCCAACCTGCTGCTTCCCATTGGCATCGCCTTCGCGGCGGGGACGACCGAGCCTGACAGTCCAGGAGCCGTTGTGCTTGCCGTGAGCATTGCCCTGGCGGCTTCGCTGGCCATGTCGCTGCCGGTGAGCACTCCGCCCAACACCATCGCCTACAGCCAGGGCAAGCTAACCTCGGGCGACTTTATTCGTCCTGGCGTGGTGGTTGGCATTGTGGCGGTGGTGTTGATCGTGGGGTGGGGAGACGATGTGGTGGGGTTTTGGTTGGATGAATAAGGATTGGAGTTGGGGTTTTCGAGTTAATGTCTATATTTGAAATGCTAGAGTTTTCGTGTTGAGAACAAGTATTAAAAAATAATGAATAAAGGGTACGCGCAGGCACTGACTGCACTTAAAGACCATATTCACCACACCCAACAACAAGCCGCCCTGGCGGTTAATACGAGACTGCTGTTTGTGTATTGGGAAATAGGCCAATTTATCGCTGCTCGCTAGACGACAGAAGGCTGGGGAGCTGAGGTAATCAAACAACTCTCCTGGGGTCTGAGAGTTGAGTTTCCAGAGCTGAAAGGGTTCTCTGTGAGAAACTTGCAGTACATGGTACAGTTTGCCGCGTGCTATCCTCAGGATTACCTGCGTGCGCTATCTGCAGAACTGCCTGTTGGTCGATCAGCGACATCACCAGATTTCCCTGATAATAAGGAAGTTACATTTGCGCAGACACTGTCTGCGCAAATGGATGAACCGTTGACCGACCGTCAGAACTTCTACTCGTTTACCAACCTACCGGTAGCAAAAAAAATTACTTGGTCTCATCACATGGTGCTGATGGATAAAACCAAAGACCACAAAGAGCGTCTGTACTACACCCAACGAACGATAGAAGAAGGCTGGTCCGTTCGTGTGTTTGCTTGGTAGTAATAGCAACTTAGAGTGCCGAAAGCATCCCAGGCATAGTAACTCTTCCAACACAGGTGATTTTCAGATAGAAGACTACTTTTCGGTTAGCACCTATCAACGGATCATAGAAGACAAAATTAAAGGGAAGAAGACATTCAGGGATTATCAACAAATGCCAAAGGCTAAACAGATTATTGAGAAGCATTATAAAAACTTTAATGACGAAGACTTCGCTGGTTTTAGACTTATCATTGATGCGGTTTTAGAGGTTCAATCTAAATTTCACCAATCTATTCAACCAGATACTATGAACAGTTAAGGGTAATGTTGCTAACCCAACGCGGTTTATCACAAAAGCTACGAACTGGACAAACCGATTGAAGTACAAATTTGGCCGGACGCTATTGAGATTCTCAGCTTCCCGGGTCCTGTGCCCCCGTTGAATGCGCAAGTGCTGGCCGAAAACCGCCGTATTGTCGCCCGCGACTACCGCAACCGTCGGGTAGGGGACTTCCTGAAAGAACTGCACCTTACCGATGGGCGGGGCACCGGTACCTGCCTGCCGGTAGGCAAGGTCCCGACCATCAAACGTGCGATGGAAAGAAACCAATCGCCACCTCCGGTCTTTGAAACTGACAGTGCCGGTATGTATTTTCTAAACTACCTGTGAATCTTAAAGCCAAAGATGAACGAAGCCATTTTACCGCAGTATCTTTGCCTTATTAAATTCATAATTCATCCGGTCGATGTTGGCAATAGAGATCTCTTGCGGACACTCCACCTCACAAGCCCCGGTGTTAGAACAGTGGCCAAACCTTTCAGCATCCATCTGAGCCACCATGTCCAGCACCCGCTGTTTGTTTTCTATCCGGCCCTGGGGGAGCTTGGCCAAATGACTGATCTTGGCCGCGGTGAACAAGGCCGCACTGGCGTTCTTACAACTGGCCACGCAGGCCCCGCAACCAATGCAGGCGGCCGAATCAAAGGCGGCTTCGGCTTCGTCGTGCGCAATGGGAATGGCGTTGGCCTCCGGGGCATCTCCGACCGGTGTGGAGATAAAGCCCCCCGCCGTGATGATTCGGTCAAAGGCGGAGCGGTCGATGCGCAGGTCGCGAATCACCCGAAAAGCGCCGCCCCGAAACGGTTCAACGTAAATGGTATCACCGTCGGCAAAGCTCCGCATGTGCAACTGGCAGGTGCTGGTGCCGGGGAGCGGACCGTGGGCTTGGCCGTTGATGAACAACCCACAGGTACCGCAGATGCCTTCCCGGCAGTCGTGGTCAAACTCCACCGGCCGTGCTCCGCCGGTGATAAGCCGTTCGTTCAGGCAATCCAGCATCTCCAGGAAAGACATATCCGCCGTCACCTCGTCCAGTTCGTAAGCCTTGATCTCCCCTGGACTACTAGGATCAGTTTGCCGCCATATTTTCAAACGTATTTTCATCGGTTACTTCTTATAGTTTCGGGTAATGAGCTCAGTTTCTTCGAAGACGAGCGGTTCTTTATGCAAGATCGGTTGCTCCGGTCCTTCGGTGTGCTCCCAGCAGGAGATGAAGCAGAAGTTATGGTCGTCCCGCTGTGCTTCTCCCTCCGGGGTTTGGTATTCTTCCCGGAAGTGGGCACCGCACGACTCGTGGCGGGTCAGCGCGTCCCAACACATCAGTTCCCCCAGTTCCAGGTAGTCGGCCACCCGACCGGCTTTTTCCAGCTCCGAATTTACCTCCGTCGGAGTGCCCGGCACGATCAGGTCGTTCCAAAACTGGGTACGCAGGGCCCGGATACGTTTAATCGCCTGCGTGAGTCCGGTTTCGCTGCGGGTGACCCCGCAGTGATCCCAGAGTAGTTTGCCCAGTTTTTTGTGGAAATAATCGGCTGTCTTCGTACCGTTGATCGAGGTGAGGCGGTCTAGCGTAGCGATGACGTTCGCCTCCGCTTCATCAAACTCCGGCTGGTCAGCACGGATAGGGCCTGTCTCAATCTCATCGGCCAGGTAGTTGCCAATGGTGTAAGGGGCGATGAAGTAGCCATCGGCGCAGGCCTGCAGCAGTGAGTTGGCCCCCAGGCGGTTGGCCCCGTGGTCCGAAAAGTTGCACTCTCCCAGCGCGTACAGTCCCGGAATCGTGGTGCCCAGTTCGTAGTCGACCCACAGCCCTCCCATCGAGAAGTGGGCCGCCGGACTGATCTTCATCGGCTCTTGATACGCATTGCTGCCCGTGATCTTTTCGTACATGCGGAAGAGGTTGCCGTAACGCTCCCGGATGGTGGCCTCTCCGTATTCCGCCAGGGCGGTTTTGAAGTCTAAGTACACCGCGTTCTTCATCGGCCCTACGCCGTGTCCGGCATCGATGCGTTCTTTGGCTGCCCTAGAAGAGACATCACGGGGAGCCAGGTTTCCGAACGCCGGGTAGCGTCGCTCCAGGTAGTAGTCTCGCTCCTCATCCGGAATTTGATGCGCAGCACGCGGATCACCGGGTTGCTGAGGCACCCAAATGCGGCCGTCGTTGCGCAGCGACTCCGACATTAGGGTCAACTTAGACTGATGCTCCCCGTGCTGGGGAAGCGAAGTGGGGTGAATCTGCGTCCAACTGGGACAAGCCATCAAGGCTCCTTTTTTGTGGGCCCGCCAGATCGCCGAGCCATTGCAGCCCATTGCCAGCGTCGACAAGTAAAAAATCTTACCGAACCCGCCGGTGGCCAGCAGCACCGCGTGCGCCCCGTGCCGCTCAATCGCTCCGGTGTCCAGGTTACGGGTAATGATGCCCCGCGCCTTTCCGTCGACGGTAACCAAATCCAGCATTTCGTGGCGGGTATGCAACTGAACCTTCCCCTTTTGTACCTGGCGCATGAGGGCAGAGTAGGCCCCTAGCAGCAACTGCTGGCCGGTTTGTCCCCGTGCATAAAAGGTACGGCGGACCTGCACGCCACCGAACGAACGATTGGCCAGGTAACCGCCGTACTCGCGGGCAAACGGAACTCCCTGGGCCACCGCCTGATCGATAAGACTGGCCGAGCATTCGGCCAGCCGGTACACATTGGCCTCCCGGGCCCGGAAGTCGCCCCCCTTGATGGTATCGTAGTACATCCGGTAAACGTTGTCTCCGTCGTTTTGGTAGTTCTTGGCCGCATTCACTCCGCCCTGGGCCGCCACCGAATGCGCCCGCCGGGCCGAATCCTGGAAGCAAAAAGACTTGACGTTATAGCCGCCCTCGGCCAGTGAAACCGCTGCTGCCGAACCCGCAAGTCCGGTGCCCACCACAATAACGTCCAGCTTTTTTTTGTTGTTAAAGCTCACCAGGCGGCACTTAGCCCGGTAGCGACTCCACTTTTGGGATAGCGGGCCCTCGGGAATCTTAGCGTTCAGCCGAGGATCGGTACGGAGAGGAGCAGGTGGTTCTGGTATCGCTGTCATGCGTGGTAATTTAGGCAGACGACAATCGGAATGATGATAAAGCCCGCCGTAAGCAGCAGCGTCAGGCCGATCCCCACCAAGTAGATCAGGCGCAGCAGCCGCGTCGGATACGCTCCCAACGTCTTGAAAGCACTGGTGAAGCCGTGCAGCAGGTGAAAACCCAGGGCGATGAATGATGTGACATACAGGGCTACGTACCAGGGTTGACCAAAAGCCTGCACCACGATAGAATACAAATCTTTGTTGCCCTCGCCATCCAGCGGCAACGAACCAAACTTATATTCGTACCAAAAGTCTTTCATATGGATGATGAGAAACAGCAGGATAATGCTTCCCAAAATGCCCATGTTACGAACGTGCCAGGGACTAACCGCTTTGCGCCGATCATACACGTAGCGCCCCCCCGCCGTGGCCGCTTTTCGGTTCTGGATTGTGATGATGAGCGATATTAATGCGTGCGCCAGGATAGAGGCGTAAAGTAGGTACGAGACGGTTTTGATGAGCGGATTGCCCGTCATAAATCCCGAATAGCCGTTGAACTGTACCGCCGCTTCTTCTGCCGGAAGCAGCAACTGGAGGTTTCCAGCCAGATGTACGATCAGAAATACGACCAAAAACAAGCCGGTCAGGGCCATTAGGTTCTTGTGCAGCAGGGTGGTGGTCATACCTTACTGACTCACCCCAACCTGCGGCCCGCCGGAGAGGATCGACGCATCGGCCTGCCCGGCAAATTGCTTAAAATTGGCCACAAACTGCTGGGCCAGCTTATTTGCTTTCTCATCGTAAGCCGCTTTGTCCTCCCAGGTGTTCTTTGGGTTAAGCAGCTCCCCCGGAACTTCAGGGCAGCTCGTGGGCATCGCCACGCCGAAAATAGGATGCTCCCGGTAATCCACCGCGTTGAGCTTCCCTTCCAGGGCGGCGGTAATCATCGCGCGGGTGTACTTGAGCTTGATGCGCCGTCCCACGCCGTAGGCACCGCCTACCCAGCCGGTGTTGATGAGCCATACCTTCACGTTGTTCGCTTTCATTTTCTCACCCAGCAACTTGGCGTAGGCCGTCGGGTGCAGCGGCATAAACGGCGCTCCGAAGCACGCGGAGAACACCGCCCGCGGTTCGGTGATACCCGCTTCGGTTCCCGCCACCTTGGCGGTGTAGCCCGAGATAAAGTGGTACATTGCCTGACTGATCGACAGTTTGGCCACGGGAGGTAACACTCCGTAGGCATCGCAGGTGAGGAAGAAGATATTCTCCGGCACCCCGCCGATTGATGGCTCCACGGCGTTGTCAATATGGTGAATTGGGTAAGAAACCCGCGTGTTCTCGGTCACGTCGCGGTTGGTATAGTCTACCGTGCGGGTGCCGGGGAAGAAGCGGGTATTTTCCAGAATGGCCCCGAAGCGAATGGCCCGCCAGATCTCCGGTTCGCTCTCGGGCGTCAGGTCGATCACCTTGGCGTAGCAGCCGCCCTCAAAATTAAATACCCGGTCGTCGGTCCAGCCGTGCTCGTCGTCGCCGATGAGATGCCGCTTGGGATCGGCCGACAGCGTGGTTTTACCGGTGCCCGACAGCCCGAAGAAAATTGCAGTTTTGCCGTCTTTACCCCGGTTGGCACTGCAGTGCATCGGCAGCACGTTTTGCTGGTCGGGCAGCAGAAAATTGAGTGCGCTGAACACCCCCTTCTTGGTCTCGCCGGTGTAGCCGGTTCCACCGACTAAGATCATCCGGCGACTAAAATTGATAATCGCAAAGTTCTCGTGCCGGGTGCCGTCTACGGCCGGATCAGCCTTAAACTCCGGAATGGCCAGGATCGTAAAGTCCGGCGTAAAATCCTGGGCTTCCGATTCGTCCAACCGCAGAAACATATTGTAGCAGAACATATTGTGCCAGGCCTGGGTATCAATGACCCGAACGTTGAGGCGGTAGTCGGGGTGCGCCCCGGCGGAGGCATCGCGCACGTAGAGCTTGCGTCCGTCGAGCGAAGCGACCATCTTCTCAAAAAGCTGGTCAAACTTTTCGGCATCGAAGGGAATGTTGATGCTGCCCCACCAGACTTTGTCGCGGGTGGTGTCGTCCTGCACAATGAAGCGGTCGTTGGGAGCGCGTCCGGTGAAGTGGCCGGTATCACACATCAGGGCACCGGTGTCGGTGAGTACGCCTTCGCCGCGCTTCACGGCTTCTTCTGCCAGTTGGGCAGGCTCCAGATTCCAAAGTACGCCTTTTACGTTTTGGATGCCCAGGTCTTCCAGGCTTCTGAGGATGGAGGATAGATTGGTGTGTTTCATAGGTTTTGGATGATTGAGATGCTTTGAGACGCATTGGGACGCCCCGTTCCAGGGCGGATAAATGGCATCTGTACGACAGTAATTTAATCTATGGCTAAGAGGGGGATTTGTGTGCGCAGCGTGAGGAGCTTGGTCAGACGCCCTTCTGAGGGCTCATTCTTCTGGGCGTGGTTGTGCGGCAGGATAGCCAGCAGATCAATATCGTTCTTCCGAATGTAGTCCGTAATCCCCTGTTCGATATCGGCACCTTCGGGGAAGGCGTGGCGATAGTCCAGGGTTTCCAGATAATACTCCAGCAACTTTTCGGCCTCCTGATCTTCGTGTGGACTCGGACTATTTTTTGGGCGAATAGTAAGCAGGTGCACCTTGGCACCAAACCAGCGGGCAAAATCGTGAACCACCCCCAGTGAGTTTTCGTTGTCAATCTCGTTTTGATCCAACGCCAGGGCAATTTGCTTCATTCGGAAGTCCGGTACCCCGGTCGGAATCACCAGTACCGGGCATTTGGCTTCCAGTACCAGTTGAGCGCTGCGGCTTTTTGCTTGATCTTCCTCTTCCTCACTCCCGTCGGTGCCCATCACGATCAGATCAAGTTGGGTCGCCTGCTGGGTTTGCAGTAGCGTGCTTATCAAATTGCCTTCTTTGACCAAAAACTGACTATTCGCTTGGAGTCGGGGAGATAAGGATTCTTTCATGCCGGCGAAACGCTGTTGAATGGCCTCTGCTTCGGCTTCATCCGGACTACGGTGAGGTACGTGCACCACCACGAGGGCAAACGATTCATCGTCAGCGGCTAGTTGCTGGGCATAGTGGAAGGCAGCTTGCGCGCAAGGCGAGAAATCGGTCGGAATTAGTACTTTATGGATTCGGTTCATCGTTTTTTTTGGCAATTTAATCGCCAAGGAAGGGGGATGCTATGATCAAAATCGGTAGGAATAGTGACTTATGTCATGATTTATGTCTTCATCCAGTGCTTGAAACCGTAGTACCCTATAGACTGATTAAAAGACAACCGGTTAATAAAGGTTATTCTGATAATTTTAGTAGAGCCCCTCGCGCAGATTCTCCGAATCTGTGCGCCTCGAAAATACAGTCTCTGATTGTACGTGGTGGGACGGAGTCCCAAGTTACGGAAACACAGAACCAGAGGTTCTGCGCTAGCTTTTCGGCTTTAACAAAAAATCAGAATAATATCTAATTGTCTTGCGAAACCTTCAAGTTTTGTTAGTCTCTCTGGCTTCGACGGCCGTACCAGATTTCTTAAGGTATCGGGTAACGCCATAAGCAATAGCCAGGAGAGATAACACACTGATTAAAATCAGGTATTCCTTTTCCTCAGCCGCCCCGGTGATCTGGGGATATTTTGTCCACAAGATTAACGTGATCCCAGCTAACCAGATCGTCAGCGTGTTATACTCCTTAAAGATCCACCGACTGGCATTAAATTGCATCCGGCTGAAAGTCTGACGAATACCGCTTAAATTAGGAATCCAGCGATTGACATCCCGACAGTACGCCTCGAACTGACTGCCAAATTTCTTGTGCAGAAATTCCTCTTCTGCCAGCACAATGGATTGGTAGATGAAAACGAAAACGGGGATAATTATTACCACGTAAATTAAAGAGTTCACCAAAATTCCTGCCCCTAACAGCATAAGGATATTACCAACATAGAGTGGATTGCGACAGTGACGAAAGAGGCCGTCGGTTACCAGATCTTCGGCATATACTTTTTTATCTTTCCCCCCTCTTATAATGTAGGCCAAGCCAATGGTTGCTGCCCGAATTGCCTCTCCGCTGAAGGTGATAACTAGTCCTAAAATTAGCGGGTAAAGGTAGTAGTTATCCCCAAGAACATCAGCAGAAAATAGGGGTGGGCCAGGGATGAACAGCGCCAGGTACAGGAAGATAAAAAGGTTATTTCTGTATTTGAAAAAGAAGGTGCCGATTTTAATCATTCGGAAGTTTTTGAGCAATAATTCCTGAGAAATTAAACCATTTAAAAAACACTTCACTGCGGTCAAAGCCCGCCTGGCCAAGCATCTTAAGATTCTCACCAAGGGTAAAGGGAATCAATACATTTTCTAAGGCTTCCCTTTTCTGAGATATCTCTAAATCACTGTACTGGTTTCGGCGCTTAAAGTTGTAGTAGTAATCGATAAAATCTCTGTTAAAAGATCTCTCTTCAGTGAGTATCTTTTCTGTCAACAATAGTATGCCACCTGGTTCCAATCCCTCATAAATAGACTTTAAAAGAGCCCCTCGGTGCAGGGGGCGAACAAATTGTAGGGTAAGACACAAGATGACCACCGATGCACGAGAAATATCTACCGCACCATTTAGGTCGGCTACTTTTAGCTCGTACGGTCTGGTGAAGCCTGCTTGTTTCAATTTAGCATCACATTTTTCTAGCATCTGCTTGGCGTCATCCACTCCGACGAACTTGATGGTCTCGGGAATAGACGTGTTCATACCGATCATGGTCGTGCCAGTTGAGCAGCCTAAATCGTATACCAGCGTATCTGGCTTAGCGTGGGTGGCGGCTATTTCTGCCATCATTCGCTGAATCTCACCGTAGAACGGAACAGAGCGAGACACCATATCGTTGAAGACATTAGCTACCGAAGCACTAAACTTGAAATCGGATACTTGGGTAATTTCCTCCTTGAACACTTCATCTTTATGCATAATAGTATTCAGCTATTTGTAGTGGTTTGATCATTGTTCTTTGTAATCGTCTAGAACCCATGTTGTTATTCAAGCGTGTTTTATGAGTGATACGGAATGAAGAACCTAAAGGGCACTCTGGATAAGGAAAAATTTGAGCAGTAGCTACTTCCCGGCAGATAAGGGGGTAATTTGTCCGTCACAGCTTTATTTTCCAAGATTCCTGAAGTTTAAACGCGCAAAGGTGTTCCGAGTCACTGTCCTTAAATGCTTTGTAACGGATTAAAAGTATGCAAATTTAAAAAAAATCCTGAAGTTGGGTGCTTATGGAATTTATTGTGAGCCAGATAGTCTTTCCGAAACGTTCCCTGCTAGAATTATGATATCAACTTCTGATGAAGCCAGGCTGATCATTTCCATCTAGTGGTACTCACAGCCCGGGCAGAGAAAGGCTTCTCAGGAGGAACGGATAGGGTGGAACAGGTCATGATGTTATAAATTATTGAAGGAGTGCTTGCTCCGACCCGCGTTGGTAACTTTGCGGAAGGGTTACGGGAAATAGGGTACGGTTTGTATTCATGACGTAGTAGTTCAAGTTAATGCTACGAAGCAGTTCAACTTTGTGAAAGTAGCTGAGCTGTTTATGCCGCGTTTAACTATTGTTGCACCATCATCCATTTGTTGCGGCAAACTCACTAGGATTTATCCTTCCACTTTCCGATAGCTTACCACCGCCAAGGTATTAAATAATACGACCAGTACGCCGGTTACCCAAAAGTGATACGCCACGTCGGCGAACGTGCTGCCCTTGAGCATGACTCCGCGCATTACCTCGACGAAGTGAGCAATCGGGTTAGGGATGGTTAAGAGTTGGGCCCACCGGGGCATACTCTCAATGGGGGTAAACAAACCGCTCATCAGCACAAACACGATGACAAAGAAGAAGGCGATAAAGATCGCTTGCTGTTGAGTGTCGGCCAGGTTGGAGATAAACAGCCCCAGCCCCAGCACCGCCGTGATGTTCAGGGCACAGTAGGCAAATACAATTCCCAGGTTGCCTTCAATCTCGATGTCGAACACCAGTTTCCCCGCCAACAATCCAACGCCCATCAGAAACATGCCGATGAGCAGAAAGGGGACCATCTTTCCCACGATAAACTCCCACTTCTTGATCGGAGTCACATTAATTTGTTCAATGGTACCGATCTCTCGCTCTCGCACCACGTTGATGGCGGTAAGCAGCATAACCAGAATGGTGACCAATTCTCCGAGAATACCCGGTACCATAAAGTGCTTGTAATCCAGTTGGGGGTTGAACCAATAAGACCGCTCAAGCTGAATCTGTGGGGAAGTGCTCACCCGTTGCACGACCAGCCGGGGGGCGGCGTCCTGCCGAATCTCGCTATTGAAGTGCTGGATAATCTGCGTCAGGTACGATGCTCCCACCGTGGCCTGCTGGCCGTTGATGGCGTTAACCATCATTTGCACGTCTGTCTGTTGTTCTTTGAAAAAGTTCTTCTCAAAGTTGGGCGGAATCACGAGCACCACGTCTACGTCGCCGTTTTGCATCAGACGGTCGGCGGCCGTCATAGCCGGCGGCGCATCGACCAGCGTGAAACGGTCCGATGCCTGGATTTTGCCGATGAGCCGCTGGGCATAACCCGAGTGATCCTGATTGACCACGGCTACGTCTACGTTGGTTACCTCGTTGTTGGCCGCGAACGACAACACGATCAACTGCACGATGGGCATGACCGTAATCAAGGGCAGAATCGCCTTGTTGCGGAAAATCTGAATGAATTCTTTCTGGACAATGAACCGAAGCCGTCGCATAATTTTCTATTTAGACACTACCTTAAAATTTTTCCAGGCGGCCAGCAGCAGCACCCCGGTCATCATCACTAGCACCAGCGTAGGTTGCCAGATGAAGTTCAACCCGGTTCCCTTCAGCATAATATTCTTCAGAATCTCAATGAAATAGGTCGCCGGAATGATTGCCGAGACGTACTGCAAAAAAGCGGGCATACTCTCGATAGGAAACAAGAAGCCCGATAGCAGCATGGTGGGCATCATCAGACTAAAGAGCGAGGTCATCATGGCGGTTTGCTGCGAGTCGGTGCGGGTAGAAATCAGGATGCCCAGCGCGAGCGAAGTCACCGAATAAAGCAGACAGAGCAGCAGCAGTAGGGCCAGGCTGCCCAATACCGGCACGTCAAACACGAAGTAGGCCATCGCCAGGATAATCAGCGCGTTGATGAACGACAGTACGGCGTAGGGAGTCACCTTGCCCACAATGATGAGCAGCGGCGGCAGCGGCGAGACCAGCAGCAGGTCCATCGTACCGGTCTCTTTTTCCTTGGCCAGGGTCAGGGAGGTCATCAGGGCCGAAATCAGCAGGAGGACGAAGGCGAACAAGCCCGGCACAAAGTTGTAGGCACTAATAAGCTGCGGATTGTACACCATGCGCGACTGAATCGCAATGCGGTAGGGAGACGAATTGGAACCGGAGTTCATTTGCTGAAACCGCTGGATCATCTGCGTGGCGTAGGAGATCAGCGTGGTGGCATAATTCGGTTCCGAGGCATCGGCGATCAGCTGGATTTCCGCCTGTTTGTCGCGGTAGAACTGCTGCTCAAAATTCGGAGGAATCACGATACCTAATTTGATTTCTCCGGCCCGGAAGGCTTCTTCCAGCGTGGCGTACTGCCGGGGGGTAGCCACCAGGTTAAAGTGTCCCGAAGCCGTCAGGTGGCGAACCAGCTCTTGGCTCAGCTCATCCTGCGCCTGATCCATGATCGCGACCGAGGCGTTGCTGAACTCGTTGGTCACCGTGTAGCCGAAGATCAGAATCAAGGTGACCGGCAGGCCGAACAGAATGGCCAGCGTGCGCCGGTCGCGCAGAATGTGAAACGTTTCTTTCTTGACGAACGCAAAGAAGGTAAACCGCATCAGTTGATAAATTTAAGGGTGTAGCGCACCGTAGGTTGGTTGACCGTCATGGAGCATTTCTGAAAGCCAGGTCGGCCCATTCCGGTCATATTGGTGGCGGCCACCCGCTCTTTTGGAATGCCGATGAAGTTCCTTTCAATGGCTCCGTCACCATTCTCGTCGTGAAACACCGCAATGGCGTAGTTGCCGTAGGGCACCTGTTCAAAGGTGTACGTAACGGTAGTGCCCTGGGCCTTCACTTTTCCGGATTTCAGGGCTTTGTTCGGCTCGCGGGGAAAGCCCTCTGCCTGATCAAAAAGCATAAAGATAACCTGCCCCTCAGCTGTTTCCAGGTCGCCCACCTCCACCGTCACCGCCGCCGGTTCCGGAGAGTAAAACGACATCAAAACAAAAGTCATCAGTAGACTTAGCGATACCGCACATTGGTACATTCTTGGGACCGAACTTCGTCGTCCACCAACTTCATCATTCATCCGCCGGGCGGCCCCGATTCCTTGTTCAACATTCATGATTTTATACTTTTGGTTAACACTCAAACTTTATCCAATGACTCAATCCGCCATTCAATCAATCATTCATTCATTTCCTCTCACCAACCGCACGAACACTTCGTCCATCGAGTCCGCGGCAAACTGCTCCTTGAGTTGTCGGGGCGTACCCAGCGCTTCCATCTTGCCATCCACCATAATGGAGATGCGGTCGCAGTACTCGGCCTCGTCCATATAGTGGGTGGTCACGAAGATTGTACGCCCTCCGGCAGCGGCAGCGTAGATCATCTCCCAGAACCGGCGGCGCGTGGCCGGGTCTACTCCCCCGGTGGGCTCGTCCAGAAAAACCACCGCCGGGTCGTGAACGGTCGACACCGCGAAGGCCAGTCGCTGTTTCCACCCCAGGGGCAGGGCCCCGACCACCTGGTCAGCGTAGTCTTCCAGGGATAGTTCGGTCAGAATCTGATCGGTCTTTTGGCGAATTTCCGTACGGCTCAGGTTGTATATGCCCCCGTAGAAGCGGATGTTCTGACGGATCGACAGGTCTTCGTACAAACTAAACTTCTGACTCATGTAGCCGATGTTCTCCTTGATCTGGTCCGTCTGCCGGTACACGTCGTAGCCCGCCACGGTAGCCTCCCCTTCGGTCGGCCGGTTCAGCCCGATCAGCATCCGGATGGCGGTGGTCTTGCCCGCCCCGTTGGCCCCCAGAAAGCCGAAGATCTCGCCGGGCTTCACATCAAAGGTGATGGCGTCTACCGCCGTGAAGGTGCCGAAGCGTTTGGTGAGTCGGTCTACGTGAATGATCGCTTTCTTATCCATTTTTTCTTTTTTAGCCTTTAAGGAAAGTCCTGGTTGCCAACCCTTGTTGCAAGCAAGGGGTACGCGTTTACATCAGATTTAAGAATACGTCTTCGATGGTGGCTTTGGTCGGTTTTACCACCACGTCGGTATGGCCCTGTTGCTGCAAGAAATCCCGCACCAGATCGGGGGTGACCGAGGCGCGGGTGGTGAGGTGCAGAAACTCACCGAAGGGTTCGGCGCGCTCGGTGAAATCGGCGGTCCGCAGGTCCTGCAGCAGTTGGTAGAAATTCTGGCTGCGCACCGCCAGCAAGGGCTTTTCGTAGCCATTGACCATCGCCTCGGGCGTATCAATCTTTAGGATTTGACCGGCCTGAATCAGGGCGATGCGTTCGCAGAGCGACGCTTCGTCCATGTAGGGCGTGCTCACCAGCATGGTGATGTTATGTTGCTTGAGTCGCTGGAGCATCTCCCAGAATTCGCGGCGACTCACCGCATCCACTCCGGTGGTGGGTTCGTTGAGAAACAGTACCTTGGGCCGGTGAATCAGGGCGCAGCAGAGGGCCAGTTTCTGCTTCATCCCGCCCGACAACTTGCCCGCCCGCCGGGTTTTGAAGGGTTCAATCTGCTCGTAAATATCCCGGATCAGGTGGTAGTTGGCCTCAACGGTGGTGCCGAACACGGTGGCGAAAAAATTGAGATTTTCCTCGATGGATAAATCCTGGTAGAGCGAAAACTTGCCGGGCATGTAACCCACGTGTTGCCGAATAGCCCGGTAATCGGTCACCGTGTCCCACCCGGCCACCGTGGCCTTGCCCTGGTCGGGAATCAGCAGGGTGGTCAGAATACGGAACAGCGTGGACTTGCCCGCTCCATCGGGACCGATAAGCCCGAACAGCTCGCCCGGTTCCACCGAAAAGGATACGTCCGTCAGGGCAGTAGTCTTGCCGTAGGATTTGCTGATTAGATCAATAATGATTCCGTCCATGATAAAGTTAGTTAGCGTTATCGGCGATCTGCGCCGGATGGAAATGAACCTCGGCGGGCATGCCGATCCGGAGGGTTCCGCTGGGATTAGGCACGGCAATCTTGAGCGCGTATACTAAGCTGACTCGGTCTTCTTTGGTTTGAATGGTGGTGGGAGTAAACTCCGCCTGATCGGAAATCCACTGTACGGTCCCCTGCAACGAGCGGTAGTCCTCTTCCCCCCGGTCGATCCGCACCTCCACCGTCTGTCCGATGCTTACGTACTGCAACTGGATACTTTCGGCGTAGGCCCGCAGGGTGAGCGTATCTATTTGCCCAATGCGGTACAAGGGCGCACCGGTGGTCACCACTTCGGCGGGTTCGGCCAGTTTGGTGAGCACCGTGCCCCGCACCGGGTTGTAGACGTACGATTTGGAAATCTGATCTTCGATCACTTTCACCTGGATCACCATCGGGTCTTGCTCGGCCAGCACGCCGCGGTTGGCGGTGCCGGTTTGCGAGCGGGCTGCCCGAATGCGCTGCTCAACTACCGCGATCTCACCGTTCAAATCATCCAGTTGCTTGGGAGTGGCCGCTTCGTTTTCCAGCAGGTTCTGCACCCGGTTGCGCTCCCGAACCAGGTTTCGCTTTTGGTCGTCCAGCACCTGAATATCCGGTTCGGCATCCTGAAGTTTTTTGGCAAGAGAGCCGATGCTGGCCTGGGTTTGCTGCTTTTGCAGGTAAAGCTGGGTGGTATCCACCAGTCCGACAAGAGCTCCTTCCCGGAGGGTTTTACCTTCTTCCACCCGCAGGAAACGGAGTTGCCCACTGGCCTCGGCACTGACAGTGGTGACGGTGGCCTCGAAGTTTCCGTAGGCGTTGGCCGGTTCGGGTCCGCTTTGGCAACCGACTAGCAAGATGAGAACGAAAAGTAAGCAGTAAATTTTCATGAGTACGGGGATTGATGAATGAGTGAGGGATTGGATGGTTTTTTAGTTGGGGGGTGAAGATGCTGCTGAAGTAAGATCGTCTACTCCGCGGTTGGTCAGGAATTCTAGTTGGGTTTGTACCAGTTGTATCCGGTGCAGTTGCAGCTGTTGTCGGGCCCGTAGCTCGGCGTTCGACTGGGTCAGATAGTCGGTGCTGGTAATGACGCCCCCCACCAGTTGCGCCGCCAGTTGCTTGAGTACATTGGCCTGGAGAGCTACAATCGCTTCGTCGTTGCTGATCTGATTCCGAAGGCGGGCCACGTCGGCCAGATACTCGTTGGTTTGGGCGTCGGAGTTGAACACCAGGGTTTTCTCTTGCTGGGCAATCTGTTGCGCCCGGAGGGCTAGCGATTCCCGTTGGTGCTTTTGTTTCTTCCAGTTGATGAGGTTCCACTGAAAGTTGATGCCCGCGATGCCGTAGGGCGACGCCTGGTTATCGAAGAAGTTGAGTGGATTCGGGTAGCCCACGCCGCCCTGCGCAAACAAGCCAATGGTAGGCCGCAGTTCGGCGCTGATAAGGGCTTCGTTGGTCAACAGGGCTCGCCGTTGTTGTTGAAGTAGCTGCCGCTCGGGCCGGGTCAGGTCGGGGATTACCGCTGGGTCGGGCAGCGGGGGCAGGATCAGGATGGTAGCCGTATTGAGGGGTTCGCCGGTAAGCTTCGCCAGGGTGGCCAGTAGTCCCCGGTTGGCGTACTTCCGGTCGCTGCGTTGGGCTTGGATTTCCAGTTCGTTTACCCGCAACTGGTCCACATCGCTGGGCAGCACGGTGCCGTACTCCCGACCGGCTTCCAGAGCCTGGCGGCGGGCCCGTAGGTCGGCCAGGGTGGTTTCCAGTACGTTGGCTTGTTGTCGGTTGAGGATGATGTTGACAAACAAGCGATTGGTGCGCTCGCGCAGGGTGTAGCGTTCGGTGGCCAGCGACTGGAGATCGACCGCCCGCTGAGCTTTCTGAACCTCGCGCTGTGCCCGGTTGCGCCCCCCGTCGTAGAGCTGAAAATTGGCCTCCAGGTACGACGAGGCCGAGTACAGGGGCAGGTCAAGCTCCAGCGGCAACTGCTCATTGCCCTCAATCTGGGGTTGTTCCGACTGAATACGCGCGTCGGCCTTGAGTTGTACGCTTGGCTTGCGGGCCGCCTTGAGCTGGTTGATTTCGGCCCGATAGGCCGCTTTGGTCAGGGCTACGTTTTCGAGCAGTGGGTAGTTTTCTGCAATCCGTGCGTAGGCGTTGGTCAGCGAAAGTTCCGAACGCGCCTGAGCGAACGCCGATTCCGTGATCACTCCCAGTAGCACCATGATGACTAGTTGAGTTTTCATAACTTTTTAGTTTAACTTTATGGTTAATATGTGGGCAAAAAAATTTGTTTAAGGCCGCAGAGCGTTTTTTATAAAGTCAGTAACGACCGCCACGCGCTCCTGCATAAGCGCTTCGTAGCGCGGTTCGGGAATGCCCGCCACCGTACATAAAATTGGCTGAGCAATAAAAGGAAACACGCACAGCGACATCACGTTCAGGATGAGGTGAATGGGAGGCACGGTACGGATTTTTCCGGCCTGCATTTCCGCTTCCATCTGCTCCATAAACCCTTTGATGTTAGGAAAGTCCGCCACCCGCTTCTGCATTGCTGCCACAAAGTCACCGCGCTTGTGCGACAATTCGGTGATCATAAAGAACGGCACGTGCGGATGTTCCACGATCGTCTCAATATAGGCCTTCACAATAGACTCAATTTTCTCGATCACCGTGCCTTCCTGCTTCAGGGCTTTGGCGAACTTAGGAAATACCATCCCGAAGGTTCGAGTGGTGACTTCGTGAAACAACATTTCTTTAGAGCGATAATAGTAATGGAGCATCGCTTTGTTAATTTTGGCAGCGTCGGCAATCTCCTGCATACGGGCCGCTTCGTATCCCTTGCTAACAAACACTTCTTCCGCCGCTTTAATAATTGCTTCTTGCGTAGATTCAGACATAACCAAATAGTTTAACTAAATGGTTAAACGCTACGGTTAATAAAAAGGTTGTCCGAATCAAGATTTTTTTCAAATTGTATTAATCACTAGCAAAGGTTCAGCTGCACCAGCTTGATAGCAATGTCTATTCGCAGCAATGACCCCGGCTCGACTGGGTGAAGGAATCGGTGTTGAGACCGGTGTTGTAGCAGCATTGTTCACCGTATTTTGATCTAATCAATCAGTAGCGAAATAGAACGCCGCCCCCCATCTTATCAAGACTCACCGAGGAAATTACGTTTTCGGTCAGCGTTATTGATATATAAACAAAGTCAAGCAAGCGTAGTAATCTCTACAGAGAAAATTGATCATTGTTTAATAGGCAACCTGAACAACCATTCTTAGCGGAGAAAAATCATGACCCATACTTATCACATAGACGGAATGACGTGCAACGGTTGCCGAAGCCACGTGGAAAAAACCCTTTCAAAAGTGGCGGGCGTTTCTGCCGTTGCGGTTGATTTGGAAAAACAAGAAGCCTCGGTGGTCATGGAGTCGCATGTGCCTATTGAGCGCCTTCAGGCATCCTTGGAAAACGATGGGGGAAGTTATAGCATTCATCCGCCCGGCGAGCACCATCACAACGGCCACCCACCAAAAGAAAAAGCCAGCGGCCCGGGCACCGGCACCTTCTACTGCCCCATGCACTGCGAGGGCGACAAAACCTACGGTCAGCCCGGCGACTGTCCGGTGTGCGGCATGGACTTGGTCGAAGAGCAAAATTTGTCTCCGACAGCATCAGCCGGGCAGTGGACGTGCCCCATGCACCCCGAAGTGGTGAAAGACGAGGCGGGAGCTTGCCCGATCTGTGGTATGGACCTGGTGCCGATGCAACCCAACCTGTCGGCCGAGGAGAAAACGTACAAAAAACTGCTTAAGAAATTCCGGATCGCCGTGGCGTTTACGCTGCCCGTTTTCCTGATCGCCATGAGCGAAATGATTCCCGACAATCCGTTGTACGAACTAATGGAGCAAAAACGTTGGAATTGGATTCAGTTTGCGCTGTCTATTCCGGTAGTATTCTATGCGGCTTGGATGTTTTTTGAACGAGCCTACCGAAGCATCAAGACCTGGAATCTCAACATGTTCACCCTGATCGGGATTGGGGCCGGAGTTGCCTGGATATTTAGCGTGTTCGGCATGCTCTTTCCTGACTTTTTCCCTGAGCAATTTAAGACCGAGTCCGGGGCCGTCCACGTCTACTTCGAGGCCGCCACCGTGATCCTGACGCTGGTCTTACTAGGGCAACTCCTAGAGGCCCGTGCGCACAGCAAAACCAATTCGGCGGTCAAGGAACTGCTGAAACTCGCCCCCAACCGGGCAATAAAAATTGTAGATGGACAAGAGCTCGTGGTGAGTATTGACCAAATAGCACTGCACGACATTCTGAAAGTAAAACCTGGCGATAAGATCCCGGTGGACGGTATCATCACCGAAGGCAACAGCAGTGTGGATGAATCGATGATTACCGGCGAGCCTATTCCGGTGGATAAATCGCAGGGCGATCAAGTGAGTAGCGGCACGATCAACGGCAACCGGTCTTTCCTGATGCGGGCCGAAAAGGTGGGCAACGATACCCTGCTCTCGCAGATCGTGCGGATGGTGAACGACGCCAGTAGAAGCCGCGCCCCCATTCAAAAGCTGGCCGACCGGGTGTCGGGATACTTTGTGCCCATCGTGGTCGTCATCTCGATCATCACCTTTGCCGCCTGGGCCATCTGGGGCCCGGAACCAGCTTACGTATACGCCCTGGTGAACGCCATTGCGGTGTTGATCATTGCCTGCCCCTGCGCCCTGGGATTAGCCACTCCCATGTCTATCATGGTGGGCGTGGGCCAGGGAGCGAAAAACGGGGTGTTGATCAAAAACGCGGAAGCGCTGGAAAAAATGGACAAGGTCGACACCCTGATTGTCGACAAAACCGGAACCATCACGGAAGGGAAGCCCACCGTAGAAACGGTCGGCTCGTTCGAACGAGCACTGGGATGATACGGCGATTCTCCGCTACATTGCCTCGCTAAACAACAACAGCGAACACCCGCTGGCCGAAGCCACCGTACAGTACGGTCAGGAACAAGGAGTGGAAATCTTAAAAACCGACGGGTTTGAGGCCGTCACGGGAAAAGGGGTAACGGGAATCATTGACGGGAAGCAAGCAGCTTTGGGGAATCCCCGGATGATGGAACAGGCTCGGACTGAGATTTCATCCGCCATGCGGGAAGTAGCGCAGTCGTATCAGAAACAAGGAAAAACCGTATCGTTTCTGGCCGTAGACGGGGCTGTGCGGGGCTACGTGGTTATCGGCGATAAGATTAAGGAGACCAGTGCGAAAGCCATCCAAAGGCTGCAAGACGAAGGGGTGGCGGTCATCATGCTTACCGGCGACAACCACGATACTGCCCAGGCCGTAGCCGCTACGCTCAACCTGGCCGACTTTAAAGCAGGGGCCTTGCCGGAAGATAAACTCCGGGAAGTAGAAAGATTGCAAGCCGCGGGCAAGGTGGTGGCCATGGCGGGCGATGGTATTAACGACGCGCCCGCGCTGGCCAAAAGCGACGTGGGCATTGCGATGGGTACCGGAACGGACGTGGCCATAGAAAGCGCAGCGATCACGCTGGTGCGGGGCGATCTGCACGGAATTGTGAAAGCCAAGAATTTGAGCGACGCCGTGATGAAGAATATCCGGCAGAACTTGTTTTTCGCCCTCATCTACAACACCTTGGGCATCCCGGTGGCGGCGGGACTCCTGTATCCCTTCTTCGGGATTCTACTGTCCCCGATGATTGCCGCCCTGGCCATGAGTCTCAGTTCGGTTTCGGTGATTGGCAACGCCCTGCGGCTAAGAAACGCTCGTATCTAATCCGTGGGTGAGTTGACCTATAAGCTTAGGCGGTAGCGTACACTTAATAGTACATGGAAGGAAACGTAGAAAACACCATATTCATCGGTGCGCTGTTGTTGTTCATCAGCGTGATCGCCAGCAAGACCTCCGCCCGCTTCGGGGTGCCCGCCCTGGCCCTGTTCCTGGCCGTAGGGATGCTGGCCGGTTCCGAAGGCATCGGCGAAATTTACTTCGACGAACCCATTGTCGCCCAGTTTATTGGCATCTTGGCCCTGAACTGTATCCTCTTTTCCGGCGGACTGGATACGCGATGGTCCGCCATCAAGCCGGTGTTGTGGCAGGGGATCACACTTTCTACGCTGGGCGTGCTGCTGACGGCCGTTACGTTGGGCACATTCGTGTGGGCCATCACCGACTTCACCATCTACGAAGGGTTGCTGCTGGGGGCCATTGTGTCTTCTACCGACGCGGCAGCAGTGTTTTCTATTCTTCGCTCCAAAAGTCTGGACCTTAAAAACAACCTGCGGCCCACCCTTGAGCTGGAAAGCGGCAGCAACGACCCGATGGCCTACGTGCTGACGCTGATGTTTCTGGGCCAGGTGGTGAACCCAGAGCAAAGCCTCTGGTCGGTGCTTCCGATTCTACTTCGGCAGATGGTGATCGGAGCTGCGGGAGGGTTCGCCTTTGGGTGGATCAGCAAAAGAACCATCAACCGCATCAACCTGGACTTTGAGGGCTTGTACACCGTGCTGGTGATTGCCCTGGCCTACATCACGTTTTCGGTCACCGATTTTTTGGGCGGCAACGGCTTTCTGGCGGTTTACCTGTGCGCGGTGTACCTGGGCAATCGCGATTTCATCCACAAAAAGACGATCCTGAAGATGTTCGATGGCTTGGCCTGGCTAATGCAGATCGTTCTGTTCCTGACCCTGGGGCTGCTGGTATTTCCGTCGCAGATCGTGCCAATCGTGGGGTTGGGATTGCTCATTTCCGCCTTCCTGATCCTGGTGGCCCGTCCGCTCAGTGTGCTGCTGGCGCTGAGTTTCTTCAGAATGAAGTTCCGACGGCGGATGTACGTTTCGTGGGCTGGGTTGCGTGGCGCGGTGCCCATTGTGTTTGCCACTTATCCGCTGCTGGCGGGTGTGGAGAAGGCGGGGATGATCTTCAACCTGGTGTTCTTTGTCTCGGTGACCTCAGTGGTGGTGCAGGGAAGCACCCTATCGCAAATGGCGCGTTGGTTGCAGGTGGCGCTGCCTAAAACCAAGTCACCCCCTCCCATCAACTTGGGGCTTTTCGATAGGCTCAAAACTGCCCTGACCGAAATCCGCATTCCGGCCGATAGTGCGGCGGTGGGCAAGAAGATCGTCCACCTTGGGTTTCCGCGGGGGGCGGTCATCGCCATGCTGCACCGCAACGACGTGTACCTGACTCCGAACGGAACTACCCAACTGGCCGCCGATGATGTGCTCTACGTGCTCACCGAGCAGGAAGAAGGTATCCGAAAAGTCTACGAAATACTGGACATCAATCCGCCGGAAGAAGAACGGGTAGTTTCATAAAGGGCACAGAGCGGCAGCATAAAAATGTGGTTATGCCGGGTTACCATTGCACCGTAGATAAAAATCGCGTTACATCCTTATCGGATGGGACAGCCTCATCGGTTCAAGCACCTGAAGCGGGCGCTACGGATTATCCGTCAGCAAGCGGATAGCATCGCGTGGTTGACTACCCCAGGAGCGATCAAGCGGCACTTTCGGCTGTTGAACAAAAACTGAGGACACATCAGAACACTGCCTGAAAATTCACGTTACTACCCTCTCTTGTTTAGCAGTATAAAACAACATGTTTGAGACTTTCCTTGGTGCTTTTAGTGCCCTCTTTTCGGTCGTGAATCCGCTGGGAGCAATGCCCATCTTCTTAATGTTTAGCGAAGGATCTACCCGAAAGGAGAGAAGAACGCAGGCGATCAAAATCACTTTTTTTATGATCTTGATTCTGGTCGCTTTCTTTTTTGCCGGTAACGCCATCCTGGACTTTTTCGGAATTGAGATTGATCACGTGCGCATCGCGGGTGGTATACTGATCAGTATTTCGGCCATGAGTCTGCTAGGAAAAGAAGCGTACAAGGGAAAATCAATCGCCAAGGAAGTGAGAGAAGAGGGGATGCACAAGGAAGACATTACTTTTACCCCCATGGCCATGCCACTGCTTTCGGGCCCCGGGGCTATCGCGCTGATGATCAGCATGTACGGCACTGCTGAGACCACCGGGTTTATTGGCATCCTAGGAATTCTGCTGGCGGTGTTGCTGGTCGCTTCGGTAACCTGTTTGATTCTTGTGTTCTCTGATCGTTTGAACAGATTTTTAGGAAAGGGCGGCATGGCCGCGCTTTCTAAGATGATGGGGTTCATCACGTTATCAATAGGGATCAGTATGATCTTAAGCGGATTAGTCGCTGTGTTTAAGTAGCGTGACACCATCTCATCAAGCTGACGCCAACCAACCCGCTCCCTTGAACTATCAACAGATTATCGAAGACGTTTACGCTGAGGTAAAATCCCTAGAAGACAAAGGTCAGGTAGCCCAGTATATTCCCGAACTGCGCAGCGTGGTGCCTCACCACTTTGGGGTACATGTAAGCACCCTTGACGGTTACGACGGGGGCGTTGGCGATCACCGCACCAAGTTTTCTATCCAGAGCATTGCCAAGGTGCTTTCACTAACGCTGGCCTACAACCTGCGGGGCGACGAGCTGTGGAAGCGCGTGGGCGTAGAGCCATCGGGCTCCCCCTTCAACTCTCTGGTGCAACTCGAGCACGACCAGGGCATCCCCCGTAACCCGATGATCAACGCCGGAGCCCTGGTGGTCTGCGATATCTTGGTGTCCCACTTCCGCGATCCAAAAAAAGAGCTGCTCGCGTTCGTACAAGAAGTAGCTCAGCAGGCGGTTGCCTTCAACCCGATGGTAGCCCGGTCCGAAAAGTCAGTAGGGTACCGCAACACGGCCCTGATCAACCTGATGAAGGCCTTCGGTAACATTGAAAACGACATAGAGCCGGTGCTCGATCTCTACTTTTGCCTGTGCTCTGTAGAAATGACGTGCCGGGAGCTGTCGCGGGCGTTTCTCTTTCTGGCCAACGACGGCGTTGATCCTATCACGCATCAGCGCGTGCTCACGCTGAGCCGGAGCAAGCGCATCAACGCCATTATGTTGTCCTGTGGCTTT
Source organism: uncultured Cytophagales bacterium (assembly GCA_963761785.1). Taxonomy (GTDB): domain Bacteria; phylum Bacteroidota; class Bacteroidia; order Cytophagales; family Cyclobacteriaceae; genus Tunicatimonas. Next base: position 552,530 of record CAVXII010000003.1, on the reverse strand, counting down.
TACGACGAAGCCGGTGAGTTCTCTTTCCGGGTAGGCCTGCCGGGCAAGAGCGGAGTCGGCGGGGGAATCGTAGCAGTCCACCCTGGGCACCTTTCTATCGCCGTGTGGAGCCCCCGGTTAAACAACAAGGGAAACTCGCACCGCGGCATGAAGTTCTTGGAGCGGTTCACTACACAGACGGGATTGTCCGTGTTTTAGGTAATTAGAGTGTTTTAAGAAAAGTACAAACTATCTTGGCGTTGGTGAAAGGACATTCTGATAGAGGTCAACTATACTTGTTACAGGCGAAGTGAGACTTCAAGGTCACTAACATTATTGGCTCAGTACTCTATGAGGTCTACTGCTATAGTAACGATTGACAAACAGGGGCGGAACTGATTTAGCGCTGCGGATATAAAGAACTACTAAACCGGAAAAACTGCCTCTTTATTGTATTTGTTACGGTATTCAATCGGAGTCAGCCCTGCTATTCTTTTGAAAACTTTTCGGAAGGCTCTCGTGTCATTGTAGCCAACCTCGTACATTATTTGGGAAATTGTCATACCTCCTTTCTCCAACTCTTTCTTTGCGGCCTCAATTTTGACCCGTTGCATATACTCGACGATCGTGTTGGAAGTGGCATACTTAAACCTTCGCTCAAAAGTGCGTCGGCCGACGCCCACTTCATCACAGAGTCCGGTTACGCTGATCTTTTCTTGGAAGTTTGTTTCAATGTATTCCTGAGCCTGGAGTACTTCATCGTCGTCATGCGATTTCTGACCGGAAAAAATCGTAAATGGTGACTGGCTGCTTCGGTCAATATCAATCATGTATGTTTTGGCCGCCGCAATGGCTACGGCCCGATTGACGTACTTCTCAATCAGGTAGATCAGTAGATTCGTAAAGGCTAATGCACCCCCACTGGTATAAATACGATCTGATTCGGAGACAATCCGCTCGTCTTCCAGAATCACCTTGGGAAATAGCTTTCTAAAATCATCAGCCGAGCCCCAGTGGGTGGAGCATCGTTTCCCGTCTAGTATTCCCATAGACCCCAGAAAGAAAGCCCCCACACACATACTCACCAAATCGGCTCCTTGATGGTAGTGGTTCATAATCCAGGGGGACAACGCGCTGTTTTGGCGTAGAACTTCTTGCGGATCGCCAAAGGTGGCCGGAATGATAATGACATCCGTATGGTCTACTGCGCCGATCAAACGGTTGGTTTTGATGGTGTAGAGTCCACTGACCGGCTGTACCTCTTTGGCCAGGCCAACAATTTCAATAGCAAACACCGGCTCAGGCAGGGCATCGTTTACCCAGGTAAAGAGCTGGCGGGTCAAATCTAGGTTGGTGACGCTGAATTCCCCGTTGGGAACCACGAGTGAGATGTGTTTCATTGCTTTGTGTTATACTTTCCTTACTGCGCCTTTTCCTCAAAAAGCGATGAGTGCCCTTCCCTGGTAGGACTGAAAGCAGGCGAAATTCCTACGCACGCAGTAAACTTAACCAAATAGCCTGTCGCAATCAACCCCCTAGTTCAACGGTTTCGACTCTATCATGCGGTTGTTTTCTGGGTTAGCTTTGCATAAATCACTAAACAAAAACAATCATGACACACAATCTATGGATCAATTTGCCCGTGAAGAATTTACAGAAGTCCAGGAATTTCTTCCATGAGATAGGTTTTCAATTTAACGAGAAATCAACTGGTGACAGTCAGGAGTCTGCTTGCCTGGAAGTGGGTAGCAAACCAGACGTGGTGATGCTTTTTGTAGGTTCTTCTTTCAAGAAGTTCACCCGAAACCCACTCGCCGATACCCACCAGGGAACGGAAGTACTGCTCTCAATGGATGCTTCTTCCCGCCAGGAAGTAGACGACCTAGCCGTCAAGGTGGAGAAAGCCGGGGGGACTATCTTCGCCCCACCGGAAGAAATTGACGGCTGGATGTACGGCTGCGGCTTTGCCGATGTAGACGGTCACCGCTGGAATGTGCTCCATATGCGTATGGATACTGTACCCAATCGTTAAGCGATGTACAATTAGGCCTTTGGTCTTTCAAAACTTCGGAGAATCCGATAAAGAAATAGACAATGAAAAAACTTAAGCTACAAGTACAGATGTCCATTGATGGTTTTATTGCCGGACCGAATGGCGAAATGGATTGGATGGCGTGGAATTGGGACGATGAGCTCAAAGAATATATCAATGAGCTGACTGCTTCTATTGATTGCATACTGTTGGGGCGTAAGCTGGCCGAAGGATTCATCCCTCATTGGGCTGACATAGCGGCTGATCCTGATAATCCGGAAGTAGCATCCGGCAAAAGATTTACAGACCTTCCCAAGGTAGTTTTTACCAAAACGCTCAGTAGCTCCCAATGGGACAATACATCGTTAGCAAAAGGGGACTTCTTCGAGGAGGTGAATTCTCTAAAGCAACAAGCCGGTAGAGATATGATCACCTACGGAGGGGGAGAGTTTGTTTCCAACCTCATCAAGGCAAACCTCATTGATGAGTATCATCTGTGCGTAAACCCTTCAGCACTCGGAGCGGGAATGTCCATCTTTGAGCGGCGGACGGATTTGCAACTTATGACCAGCAAAGCATTTAGCTGTGGGGTTACCGTTCTCAAATACTCATCCAAAAAATAACTAGCATAACCAATACTAAAACCCCGATGATTGTGAAAACCATATTTGACAGAACTACCCGAAACGAGTTAATCAACCGGGTAAACGCGCTCAACCAGAATAGCCAAGCCCTATGGGGTAAGATGAACGTATATCAAATGACGAGGCACAGTAATTTTTGGAATGAATGGATGCTGGGCGGAAACGACCCAATTTACCAGCAGTCGTTTTTGGGGAAAATATTTGGTAAGTATGCATTGACTAGAATGCTGAAAGATGACAGTCTCTTGGATAGAAATATTCCCACTTCTGATCAGTTCAAGGTGAAAGAAACGAAGGGTGAAATTGAATCTGAGAAAGTGAAATGGAAAGCTTTGCTGGCCGAATATGAGAATTATTCTAATCCTCGCTTCATTCATGACTTCTTCGGAAAAATGACCAATGAGCAAGTTGGCGTATTGGTTTACAAGCACACCGACCATCACCTTAGGCAGTTTGGCACTTAACGTCAATTGCCATGCGTAGTCTACGGTACTTATTGGTAAAAGTACATCGTTTTGAAATCGTGTAAAGTAGGCTTACCTTATCACGACTTCCCGTTACCACGATACGCACTACTGCCATCGGGCGGATAGTTGATCGTGCCTTTGAGTTCACTGATGCGCCCATCGTCAAAGTTAGGAAGCTGCATCTCATCCTTTTCTCGCCACGCGTGCACCTGCTCTTCCGCCACCTGGGTCTTCTCTTTTGATACCCCGGAGTCTTGGGCCATGTAAATGGTCTGCGAAGGAAAGGCAAAGCCGGTGCCGCTCTTCGCTACAATGTCCATGATGCGCAGCGTGAGGTCTTCCTGCACTTCCAGAAACTCGTTGAAGTCTTTGGCGTGCACGTAGGAAAATATCTCCACCGGCAGCGAATCGGCCCCCAGTCCGGTGAAGCGCACGCGGGCCGGGTCGGGGTCCACCCGGGGGTGGGCATAGAGCATCGCCCGCAGCTCCACCAGCACGTAGCGCATCTGGTCGGGCGTGGTCTCGTAGCGTAGCGATAGGGTAGGGTGGAACCAGAAGCGCTCGCGGTAGGCGTAGTTCTCGATCTTGAGGGCGGCCAGTTGGCCGTTGGGAATAAACACCACCGTACGGTCTAGGGTGCGAATACGCGACGATCGCATTCCAATCTGCTCCACGGTGCCCACCTGCCCATCTATCTTGCAGAAGTCTCCGACCCGCAGCGGTTGGTCAACAATGAGGGTCACGCTGCCCACCAGGTTCTCAATAGTTTTCTGCGCCCCCAGGGCCAGGGCGATACCGCCGATGCCCAGGGCCGCTAGCCCGGTGGTCACGTCCAAACCTAAGGCATCCAACAGAAGGATGCTGCCCAGGATGATAAGCAAGAACTTGATGGTGCGCCGCAGAAACATGACCGCCGACAGCCCGCCCTGGTTGCCGTGCCGCACCAGCCACTCTTCGCCAAACCGGGTAAACACGTCAACCAGACGCCACAGCAGCATCAGAAAGGCCACCAGCCCCACCGCAAAGGTGATCTCGCTAAAACTCTGCCGCACCACCAGTGAGATGCCCGTGTTTTGCCGGAGAAACACAAAAATCCAGACCGCCACAAAGATACGGGTGGGCAGCACAAACGCCCGGATGATAGAAGAGGCCCGCTCGCGGCGGGCGCGGGGCCAAACGGCGCGCAACACCAGCAGTCCTAAGGCCACCAGCCCCCAGGCCAGCAGGTAGGCTAGCCCCACGAAGAGTACGATCACCAGCCAGTGCCCGATCGGCACCCCGCCCCACTGGTGGGTCAGTAAGAAATCAGGTAAGTACTGGTTGACCGCCAGGGCGCTGTCGGTGTCGGTGATGGACGGCAGGGCTTGCAGGGTTTCGGACGAGAACAACCAGAGCGGAGCCCCATCCGCGTCTTTGGTTCGTTCCAGGTAGATGGGCAGCGGGTCGTTGTTGGTGTTGATAACCCCAATGCGGTCCAGGTTCGGCGGCAGGTCGTCGCCGGTGCGGCCTTGGCTATCGTCGCTGATCAGTACGCGGGAGATGATATTGCCCTGTCGGTCAACGAGTCGCTCCAGCATTTGGGCCAGCTCGGTGCCCGGCACATCGGGGTCTGCCCGGTCGCTTAGGTCCAGGTAGCGGGCGGCGCGAGCGTAGTCTTCTTCGGCCACCGCCCGCACAAAACCGTCTACCGTTCCCCGGGGTGTGCGCCGTTGCAAAGAATCTTTGGGCCACTCGGGCTCGGCTTCCTCTTCGGTGGGTTGGGTTAGGTTGGTAGACGGCAACTGGGCGTGGGCTGGAGAGAACGGCAGATTGCCTAGTCCTATCAAGAGGAACAAAAGAGCTGATACGTACGAAGCTTTTAGCATGGTAAAAGAGTGAAGTGAGAGGGGTAAGTAATGTTCGCAAGAGTATACCTGAGGAAATATCAACCAGAAAACGCGCTGATCGTTGTCAGTGCGGGCGCTGTTTGCCTGAAATAGCTGCCCATCAAGGTGGCAAACCGTCAGTCTTGCGGGGAAAATTACGTGCTGGGATCATTAGCGCACGTTTTCCCGACCAAGCAGTTGCCAGGAAAAGCTGATCTGAAAGGCTTCGCTTATTTAATAGCAGATGATAATAATTTTCTGACGTTGACCAAAAAAGTAGTACCTATGTGCTACGTTATACGCTGATAAAAAATGCTGACCTACGTTCTGTTTGCCCTGGGGTTTGTGCTACTCATCAAGGGGGCCGATTGGCTGGTGAATGGCGCCACTTCTATCGCCAAGAAATACCGGATATCCGATATGGTCATCGGACTCACGATCGTATCGATGGGCACCTCTATGCCCGAGCTGGTGGTCAACATTCTGGCTAGCCTGAGCGGCAGTGCGGAGCTGGCCGTGGGCAACGTGTTCGGCAGCAACATTGCCAACATCCTGCTAATTCTGGGAGTGGCGGCCCTGATCTACCCGCTGCCGCTGCAACGAAGCACCGTAGTATCCGAGATTCCCTTCTCTCTGATGGCTGCCCTGCTGGTCGGATTCTTAGCCAACGCTGCGCTCTTCAACAAGTACCAGGGACTCATCATCAGCCGCACCGACGGTGGCATTCTGCTGTTTTTCTTCGCCTTGTTTATGCTCTACATTTTCAAGGTGGCGCGGGAAGGGGATGAGCACCCAGCCGAAGAAAGCTACCGGGAACAACCGATGCTCCGGGCGGTCGGATTTGTGCTGCTGGGCATGTTCGCCCTGTTTCTAGGGGGTAAGTGGACAGTCAACGGGGCCACCTTTATTGCCACGCAGTTGGGGATGAGTGAGAGCTTTATCGGACTCACGGTGGTGGCCATTGGCACCTCATTGCCCGAACTGGTGACCTCGGCGGTGGCGGCTTCGCGGCGCAACACCGATATTGCGGTGGGCAATGCGGTCGGCTCCAACATCTTCAATATTCTTTGGATACTGGGCGTCAGCGCGGTGATTCATCCGTTGCCCTTCAATGTGCTGAGTAACTTTGATATCCTGATGATCATCTTTGCCAGCACGCTGCTCATCCTGTCGGTGAGCCTGGAAAAAAACCGGGCGGTGGGTCGCGTCAGTGGCGTGGTGTTTTTGTTGTGCTACGTGGCCTACGTGGTGTTCTTGCTCCAGCGGGGGTGAGTGCTTTGACCATCAAAGCGTCGCCCGCCGCAACTCATCCTGTCCAATGGCTTAACTTTCGTGCCATCAATGAGAATCAGCTCCTCATCGTTACATTAGCTTTCCCGCGTATTGAGCAACAGAAAGCGTAAAACTATTTACCAGGAAATTGCTTTTATGCCTATCCCTGCCCAAACCATCCTAGTACCGGTATTCAACGAAGAGGAATGCCTAATCCTGTTTAAGGAAGCCATGGACCGCTACCTGAGCATCACGCCCCTGGGTTCCCAAATACTCTTCGTTGACGACGGCTCTACCGACCACAGCTTGGCGATCATCCGCTCGATAGGTGATGAAGACCAACGCTACCAGTATTTGTCGCTCACTGAAAACGGCGGACTGAGTACGGCCCTGAAAGCAGGCTTTGATCACGTTCAAACTCCCTGGATAGGCTACATCAACGCTGATCTGCAAACCCTACCCTCGGACTTTTTGCGCTACTTCCCCTACCTGGATCAATACGCCATGATCAACGGGATTCGGGTAGAGCGGCAAGATCGCTTCCTCAAGAAACTCTCTTCCCGGATCGCGAATCGGTTTCGAAGACTACTGATCAACGATGGCATTGCCGACACTTGTTGTCCACTGAAGATTATTCGTACCGACTACGCCCGGCAGTTGCCCTTCTTCAAAGGAATGCACCGCTTCATTCCGGCCTTGGTGCAGCTTTGTGGCGGGTGCGTGCGCCAGGTAGCCGTGCCGCACTACGAGCGCGTCGCCGGTACGGCCAAGTACCATCTGTGGAGCCGCCTGATCGGACCCTTCTTTGATAGCTTGGCTTTTGGGTGGATGAGGAAGCGGCACATTCGCTACGAAGTAGCTGAACGAAGTATGAACCATAACGCAGTGAAGCAGCTCCCGGTGGTCATCGCATGAATGAGTACGCAGTATACGGAATCGGCCTGTTGGCCCAACTGCTGTTTTCCGCTCGCCTGATTGTCCAGTGGGTGAAGTCCGAACGGGCGGGCCGGGTGCTGTCGCCGACCTTGTTCTGGCAACTGAGCCTGGTTGCTTCGTTTCTGTTGATGGCCTACGGCATCCTGCGCGATGATCTGGTTATTATCCTGGGCCAGGCCCTGTCGTACTTCATCTACATCCGAAACTTGCAGTATAAACATGCCTGGAAACGGATTCCCCGCTATTTTAAAGTGCTGGTGCTGATTTTTCCGGGGATAGCCGTTGCCTGGTTGTCCGCTGGCAGTGTCCACAACTGGGGAGACGTGATTCATTGAACCTGCTACCTTTGAGTGGACACTGAGTTAAGCCTTACAATCCTTAACTTAGCCGACATGAGACAAGAAAAGAGACAATTTGACCGAGCCTTCAAAGTGATGGCGGTTGAACTCTGTTTATCCGGTAAACCAACCAACCGGGTAGCAGAAGAATCAACTTATTGAGTCGCTGGAAGCGGGATTACAAACAGAAGAGAGAGGGTAGTTTCTCAGGGCATGGTAAACCTGCTTTGAGTCCCGAACAGGCAGAGGTTGCCAGGTTGAAAAAACAACTACGAGAAGCAGAGATAGAGCGTGACATCCTAAAAAAGGCGGGGGCCGCCCCGCGGTGAGCATCTTCTCCAAGAGCGACAACAAATATTCTGGTTTATAAAAGATCACCAAGGTATGTTTAGTGTCGAGAAGATGTGCAGAGTACTCCGGGTCAGTAGAAGCGGTTACTACCAGTGGCTCAATAGAAAGCCCTCTATCCGTCAGATATATGATCAAAAGCTTTTGAAGCTCATTCAAGAGATTCACCAACAGAGTAAGAAACGCTATGGCAGCCCCAAGATTACCCGAGAGCTTGGCAAAAGAGGTATTCAAGTGTCCAGGCCCAGAGCCGCCGGGGCCCGGTAGCTAGACTGATGAGAAAAGCTGGTATAAAAAGCGTAGTGCATAGAAAGTTCAGGGTCAAAACTACTGATTCTAATCATAGCCATCCTATTGCTAGAAACCTGTTAGACAGAAAATTTGACCCTAGTGTTGTAGCAAAAGCGTGGGTATCGGATATTACCTATATTAGAACCACGCAAGGGTGGCTCTATCTGAGAGTGGTGATAGACTTAGCGAACCGCAAGGTGATCGGATGGTCGTTAAGCCAAACGATGACAGCGGGTGACACAATAGTGCCAGCCTGGAAGATGGCCGTCAAAAATCATCCTATAACCGATGAACTGATCTTTCATTCCGATAGAGGCGTACAATACGCCTGCCATGAATTCAGAAAGCTACTCAAAAGCTATCCGCTAGTACGGCAGAGTATGAGTAGAAAAGGTAATTGTTGGGATAATGCAGTGGCGGAAAGCTTCTTAAAAACCCTCAAAGCCGAACTGATATACCTTGCCCAACCAACCACCGTAGCGGAGACGAAAGTTGATGTATTTGAATTCATTGAGATTTGGTACAACCAGAAGAGAATACATGCTTCGCTAGGGTACCTGACACCCTGCGAGTACGAAGCAAAACTCAATCAAAATCAATACAAAAATGCGGCTTAACTTTTTGTCCACTTTTTTATTGCAAGTTCATTACTGCCTTATCCCGCAAAGAAGCACAGCGTGGGCAAGCAGAAATCTTTTGTTCACTATGACAGTGAAGCAGAATCCGGGTGTTCTCATAGTAAACTTTATCTACCCGTAAGTCAGGCAGGGCCAGCAATTGCTCAAAAAATAGTCGTTCGTTCACTATGCAAATTTATACCTTTCCGCCATTTTTGTCTGAGAACCTTAAACCAAAAGAATGCTACCTTGAGCTTCTTCTGAATTGCTCTTATGCTATCGAGAATCATTAGCTTCAGTATCAGCCATAAGTTGATCGTCCTGCTGCTCACCCTCGCGGTGGTGGCCTTCGGAGGATACTCGCTCACGCAGATCCCCATCGGCGCGGTGCCCGACGTGACCAACAACCAGGTGCAGGTGATCACTACTTCGCGCAACCTGTCAACGCAGGACGTGGAGCAGTTCATCACCTATCCGGTGGAGCTGGAAATGGCCAACCTGCCGGGCGTCAAGGAAATTCGCTCGGTCTCCAAGTTTGGGCTGTCGGTGGTGACCATCGTTTTTGAGGAAAGCGCGGGCACGTACTTACCCCGTCAGCTAATTGCCGAAAAGATCAAAAGCGCGTCGGAGAAAATTCCGGAAGGCTTTGGCACTCCCGCGATGGGTCCCATCACCACCGGTTTGGGTGAGGTGTACCAGTACATTCTGGATACGAAACCAGGCTTCGATACGGTCTATTCGGCGATGGACCTGCGCACCCTGCAAGACTGGGTGGTGAAGCGGCAGTTGTCGGGTATTCCGGGCGTGGTGGAGGTAAACACCTGGGGCGGCTACCTGAAGCAGTACGAAGTAGCCATTGATCCCGAACGGCTCCGGTCCATGGAAGTAACGGTGCTGGAGGTGTACGATGCGCTGGAGAAAAATAACAGCGTGGCCGGAGGCGCCTACATTGAGAAGGGGAACCAGGCCTACTTTGTTCGCGGGGAGGGACTGGCCCAGTCGATCGGTGATATTGAAAACATGGTGGTCGCCCAGGCGGGTAGCGTGCCGGTGTTGGTCAGGGATGTGGCCCAGGTGCACTACGGCTACGCCACCCGCTTCGGAGCCATTACCGGCAACGGACAGGGCGAGAAGGTGCTCGGGCAGGTGATGATGCTCAAGGGAGCCAACTCCAAGCAGGTGCTGGATGACGTGAAGGCGCGTATGGCCCAGATTCAGTCCAATCTGCCCGAAGGCGTATACGTCAACCCCTTCCTGGAACGCAGTGAGCTGGTGGCCAAAACGACCCGCACGGTGGCCGAAAACCTCATTCTGGGATGCCTGATCGTGGTGTTCGTGGTGGTGTTGCTGTTGGGCAATGTCCGGTCGGGCCTGGTGGTGGCCTCGGTGATTCCCCTGTGCCTGCTGTTCGCCATTTCGCTGATGTACATCTTCGGGGTAGATGCCAACCTGATGAGCCTGGGAGCCATCGACTTCGGCATCATCATCGACGGAGCAGTGATCATCGTGGAGTACGTAGCTTTTCAGATCACCACCCGCACCGCGGAGTTGACGCACCTACCGAAAGACAAGCAGCAACCTCTGATCGATCAGATCACCCGGGAAGGATCTACCGAGATGATGCGGGCGGCGGTGTTCGGGCAGCTGATCATTATCATCGTCTTCATACCAATTCTGTCGCTAGAGGGAGTAGAAGGAAAGATGTTTCGGCCGATGGCCATGACGTTCTGCTTTGCCCTGATCGGAGCCATGCTCTTTTGCTTCACCTACGTGCCGGTGGCGGCGGCCTTGTTTCTGAAACCTGCCCCCCAGAGCAAGAGAAATGTCGCGGTGCGCCTGATGAATCGCATTCGAAAAGCCTATACGCCCGTTATTCACTGGGCACTGGACCACCAGAAAACCGTGCTAGCCTCCGCTGCGGGCATCCTGGCGATCACCGTCTTCATCTTCAGCCGCATGGGCGGGGAGTTTATTCCGACCCTTGACGAGGGTGACTTTGTCATCCAACCGGTGCTGAAGACCGGCACCTCGCTGAGCAAAACCATCGAGACCACCACCCGCATCGAGCAGATTTTGCTCGAACTCGTTTCCCGAAGTGTCGCAGGTGGTGACCCGGATCGGGGCGGCTGAAGTGCCTACCGACCCTATGTCTATGGAAGAAACCGACGTTATCGTCAAGCTGAAGCCCAAGGGCGAATGGGTATCGGCCGATACCAAAGATGGCTTGGCGAAGCGGTTTACCCAGGCCCTATCGATTATTCCGGGCGTGGAGTACGAGTTTACCCAGCCCATCGAGATGCGCTTCAACGAACTCATCACCGGAGTGCGGGCCGACGTGGCCATCAAGATCTTCGGCGAAGACCTGGACGTGCTCACCCGGAAAGCGCAGGAGATCAAGCAGCTGATCAGCGGCGTGCCGGGAGCCGTCGACATCACCGTAGAGAAGGTAGCGGGCCTGCCGCAGATGAGCGTGCACTACGATCGCAGCAAACTCGCCCGCTACGGAGTCAACGTGGATGAACTCAATCGGCTGATCACCCTGGAGTTTGCCGGCCTAACCGCCGGAAGTATCTTTGAGGGGGAGAAACGGTTTGACCTGACTATTCGGCTGGGGCAGGAATTTCGCCAGGATATCAGCAACCTGCAAAATATCTACGTGGCGCTGCCCAACGGCGGACGCGTACCGATGCGCGAGTTAGCGACAATTGAATACACCCAGGGACCGGCCAAGATCTCTCGCGACGATACCAAGCGACGCATTGTGGTGGGTGTCAACGTGCGCGACCGGGACATGGAGTCTGTCGTGAAGGATATTCAGGAGTTGGTGACGCAACGGGTAAAGCTGCCCACCGGCTACACTGTTTCTTACGGGGGACAGTTTGAGAACCTCCGCTCGGCCCGCGACCGGCTCCGGGTGGCCGTGCCGATTGCGTTGCTACTGATCTTTATTCTGCTGTATTTCGCGTTCAACTCGCTGCGGGAAGCCCTGATGGTCTATTCGGCGATTCCCCTGGCCGCGGTCGGCGGGGTGCTCTTGCTGTGGCTACGGGGCTTGCCCTTTAGCATTTCGGCCGGCGTGGGATTCATCGCGCTGTTTGGCATTGCCGTACTCAATGGCCTGGTACTGATCGAGCACTTCAAGCACCTGAAAGCCCAGGGCGTGACCAACGTGCCCGAGCGCATTGTGCGGGGCACCACCGAACGACTGCGCCCCGTGCTGCTCACTGCTTCGGCGGCCGCCCTGGGGTTCTTTCCGATGGCCATCTCCACTTCTGCCGGAGCCGAAGTGCAACGTCCCCTGGCCACGGTGGTCATCGGCGGCTTGTTCACCGCTACGTTGCTGACCCTGGTGGTATTACCGGTGCTGTATGCCATGTTCGATACCCAGAGTGAAGAAAAGCCCGCTGAAGTAGAAAAAGATACCCTGTCGGCGCGACCGGCGGTGTTGCGCCTGCTACCGATCTTGTTACTGCTGATTCCCCTGGTCGGACAGGCGCAACCCGACACAATCCGGCGCGACATCGGTGCTGAGGCGGTCAGTCGGGAAGAAGCCATTCGGATGGCTCTGGATCATAACCGGGGGCTGGCGTCGGAAAAGCTGAGGGTGAGGCAGCGACGGGAACTCATCGGCACCGCCTGGGATATTGATAAGACCACGCTGTACTATAGCAATGACCAGAACAACATCGCCGAAAACGGGTATCCGATCAGCGTGTGGGGCGTGCAGCAGACTCTCCGTTTCCCGACCGTCTACGGGGCCCAGCGGCGGGTACGGAACCGGGAGTATCAACTTCAGGAAACCAGCTTGGCGTTGCACGAGCGAGAGCTAATCCGGCAGGTGGCCCAGGCCTACGATGAGATCGTGTACTGGCAGCACCAGCAGCAGGTGTTCCGCTACCTGGACAGCCTGTACGAGGCCTTCGCCCGCGCCGCCGCCCGCCGCTACGCGCTGGGCGAAACCAACTACCTGGAGAAAATCACCGCCGAAGCCCGCCGCAACCAGCTGCAAACCACCCTGCGACAACTGGAAGAAGATACCTACGGCGCGTACCAGACGCTAGGGCAACTACTCCAGACCGAAGAAAAAGTGGTCGTTGCGCAGGACAAGCTACTGCCACTCACCCTCCCCGCCACTGATACCCTGCCTAATCCTGGTACTGTCTACTACCAACAGATTACCCAGACGGCGGCGGCCGCGCGTCGGCTGGAGCAGCACCGGTTGTGGCCGGACCTCCATTTTCAGTACTTCGAGGGCACGAACCAGCGGCCCGAGGCGCAGGTATACCGGGGCATGCAGGTGGGGGTGTCGGTGCCCCTGTGGTTCGGAGCGCAGCGCGCCAGCATCCGGGCGGCGGCCATCGGGCAGGACATCACCCAGCGCGAGGCGGTCAACTATCAGTACCGGCTCACCGCGCAGCAGGAACGGTTGCGCGCGCAGCTCAACAAATACCAACAGGCTATCATCTACTACAATACCACCGGCGAACGCCTGGCCGACGAGCTCTTTAACACGGCCCGAAGAAGCTATCAGGAAGGAGAGATCGACTTCCTGCAGTACGTACAGAGCCTGGACAATGCGCAGTTGATCGAACTCGACTACCTGGAAAGCTTACACTTGTACAACCAGACGCTGCTGGAACTACAGTACCTTACCCTCTAATCATCTGCCGACCATGAAATGTGGCTTTACAATTCTCTTATGCTGGTTAGGTGGAATGACGTTGACTTCCTGCGGCGATTCAGCAGCAGATTCGTCGGACGGAACGCCAACCGTTGACTCTCCCGACAGTGCGCAAACCGACGAGGTGACCGTTACGCGGGCGCAGTTTGAAGCCTCGGGGATGGAGTGGGGGACTATCGAACCCTACACCTTTGCCGACCGGGTAGAGGCCAACGGCTACCTGGATGTGCCGCCGCAGAACAAGGCCGAGGTAAGTGCCTACGCCGAGGGCTATATTCATAACATCGATCTGCTGGTGGGAGACCCGGTGCGGCAGGATCAGTTTTTGGTCAGCCTGATCAACCCGGAGTTTATCCAGCTCCAGCAAGATTACCTGGATACCAAAGAGCAGTTGGTATACCTGCAAGCCGAGTACGAACGGCAACGGACGCTGGCGGAAGAGAAGATTGCTTCGCAGAAAAATTTTCTCAAGGCCCAGAGCGATTACAAGAGTGCGGCGGCCCGGATTCAGGGCATGAAGAAAAAGCTGGAAATGCTTAACATCGATCCGGCCCGGGTTGAAAAAGGCGATTTTACCTCGACGATCAACATCTACGCGCCCATCACCGGCAAGATCACCACCATCCACGCCACGCTGGGCAGCTTTGTGTCTCCGTCGGATATCATTCTGGAGATTATTAACAAAGACCACGAGCATCTGGAGATCCAGGTGTTTGAACAGGACATTCTGAAGCTCCGGGAAGAGCAAATCGTCGAGTTCCGCATTCCCAATACCGGAAACGAAACCTACCAGGCCAAAATCCATCGGGTCGGACAGTCCATCAACCCGGAAAAGAGGACCGTCACCGTGCACGCTGATTTGCAGGAAGAAAATCCCCGCTTTGTGACGGGCATGTACGTAGAAGCCCAGGTGATGACCGACACCGTATCGGCTCCCGCCCTGCCCGAGGCGGCCATCGTTGAGGAAGAAGGGCATTCATACGTGCTGGTGGTCGTAAACGAGTCGGATGACCGCTATACCCTAGTGAAGCAACCGGTAGAGACCGGCCGCACCGCGGGCGGATACGTAGAAGTGCTAAACCCCCGGTCGCTGACCCCAGATAGTCGGGTGCTGGTGAAGGGGGCGTTTAGCCTGATGGGGGAATAAATGCTGAAAACCATCTCCCGGGCCGTATGGATTCTCTCGCTGGTGAGCTTGCTCACCGACGTAGCCAGCGAGATGCTGTATCCGGGAGCCTACCGAACGTTATTCTTTCTGGCGCTTGTGCCGGGACTGCTCGGCGTACTGACGACACTACCATAGGCCATGGGTCAGCGGTTAAGCACGCACCGGATGAGGCGAATGACCCAGTGATTTAAGCATCTGGGTATGCGAATGAATCCCCTGGATGAAGGTAGGCATCACCTGATAGCGCAGAAGGAACTCTTCGGCCGTCTGCTCCACAATCTGCGCAATACGGCGGTAGTGAACGTGGCAGATATTGGGGAACAGGTGGTGCTCTATCTGGAAGTTCAGTCCGCCGATGTACCAATTGATGAAAGAATTATTTCTCACCAAAACCCCACCACGATGAGTACTTTGATTGCCGTAGCTTTTCCCGCCCAGCATAACGAGGCAATGAGCCGGACCGATGGTGTCCGTGATTAGTTAGTTTCCCAGGTATTTCTTTGCATCTACTTCGAAAGCCTTGCTAGCCTACCTCAACGTAGGGAGAACAAAGGCAAAACGGTAACGTTTCACTAATATCTTTATCTTCAACTGATACCCACAAAATGAACGATCAACAAAACAATGGGGCGAGTACCAACGGTCACCATCCGGACTTTCACCCCGACATGTCTAACGGGGGACATGACACCACCACCAAGGTCACCGGACGCACGGCTACCATGGGGGCCTGTCCTTTTCGCGGCACCCGCATCGGCGGAGCCCTTGGCTCGGAGCCGCAGATACAATACTGGTGGCCCAACCGCCTCAAGGTGGAGCTGCTGCACCAGAACCCGGTTCAGGCCAATCCGCTGCGTGAATTTGATTACGCCAAGGCCTTCTCCAAACTTAACTACGACCAGCTCAAGGCCGACATCCGCGAACTGCTGCACTCTTCGGTCGCGTGGTGGCCCTCTGACTACGGCAACTACGGCCCGCAGATGATCCGTATGGCCTGGCACTCCGCGGGTACGTACCGCATCGCCGACGGACGGGGCGGGGCTGCCGAGGGCATGCAACGCTTCGCTCCCATCAACTCTTGGTGGGATAACGGCAATACCGACAAATCGCGCCGCCTGCTTTGGCCGATCAAACAGAAATACGGCGCATCCCTGAGTTGGGCTGACCTGATGATCTTTGTCGCCAACGTTGGCCTTGAGGAAATGGGCTTCCCCACCTTCGGGTTTGCCGGTGGACGCGAGGACTCCTGGGAGGCTGACCGTGCTACCTACTGGGGCCCCGAGGGCTGGGAAAGCAAGCCTGAGCCCGGCAATCACGTTGGGCACCCCGACGAAATGGTCAATTTGGACAAACGCTGGGAGGGCGACCCCAAACAGGAGTACTGGGATCTGGAGAACCCGGTCGCCGCGACGCACCAGGCCCTTATATACGTTAACCCCGAAGGGCCCGGCGGTAACGGCGATCCGATGGATAGCGCCCGCGAGATCCGCGAAAGCTTTGCCCGCATGGCCATGAACGACGAAGAAACAGTCGCCCTCATCGCGGGGGGACACGCCTTCGGGAAGTCGCACGGCATGGTCAGTCCCGACAAGATTGGACCGGCCCCCGAGGGAGCACCGATCCAAGCAATGGGAATGGGCTGGCAAAACCCCCGCGGTACCGGCTTCGCGCAGTACACCATGACCAACGGCATTGAAGGATCATGGACGCCCAACCCGACGCAGTGGGATAATTCCTACCTGGAAAATCTGCTGAAATTCGAGTGGAAAAAGACTAAAAGTCCGGCGGATGCGCTTCAGTGGACCCCCGTGGACCCCAACGCGCCCAAGACACCCGACGCGCACCTAGATGAGCAGCATAACCTAATGATGATGACCTCGGATATCGCCCTGAAAGAAGACCCCGAATACCGCAAGATTATCGAGCGGTTTCACGACGATTTCAACAGCTTCACCGATGCCTTCTCACGGGCGTGGTACAAACTCACGCACCGTGACATGGGACCCAAGGACCGCTATCTCGGACCGGAAGTGCCCGCAGTATCGCTGCCCTGGCAAGATCCTATCCCGCCGCTTGATCACCCGACCATCACCGATGCGGAGACTGATCAACTGAAGAAAACTATTTTGGAAAGCGGGTTAACGGTTTCCGAACTGGTCGCCACGGCCTGGGCCTCAGCCTCTACCTACCGCGATAGTGACAAGCGGGGAGGCGCCAACGGGGCGCGGGTGCGCCTGTCGCCGCAGAAGAACTGGGCGGTGAACAATCCCGAGCAGCTCGCCAAAGTAATTGCCGCATTGGAGGGCATTCAGGCAGACTTCAACGACCGCGCTACCGACGGCAAGCGGGTCTCCCTGGCCGACCTGATCGTGCTGGGTGGGTGCGCTGCCATTGAGCGAGCCGCCGCCGAGGCGGGAAGCGAGGTAACGGTGCTTTTTGTGCCGGGTCGCATGGACACCAGCGAGGAACTCACCGACGGCGAAAGCTTCGAGTGGCTCAGACCGGTGGTGGATGGATTCCGCAACTACCGTAATGAGGAGGTAGCGTACAAGGTATCGCCCGAACAGTTATTCCTCGATAAGGCGCATCTCCTCACGCTCACTGCCCCGGAATGGGTGGTGTTGGCCGGTGGTCTCAAAGTGCTTGACGTGAACTACGACGGCTCACCCGACGGGCTGTTCACCGAGCGTCCGGGCATGCTGTCCAACGACTTTTTCCGCGTCCTCACGTCGATGGACTACGAATGGAAACCGCAGGACAACCGGGAAATGACCTTTGCCCTGAACGACCGAGAATCTGGCGACCGGAAATATTCGGCCACTCGCTGTGACCTGATCTTTGGCTCGAACGCTCAATTGCGCACGGTGGCAGAGGTGTACGCGGCTGCCGACGGACAGGAGCGGATGGTGCAGGACTTTGCTCGGGCGTGGCATAAGGTGATGATGCTGGATCGCTTCGATGTGGCGGAGGCACGGACCGCGGCGGTTTCGGTTTGCTGAAGCTCCTTTTAATGCTTGTTGGAGAATACCCGATTTGCCTAGGTGGTGAATCGGGTATTTTTTTCGTTCTTACCCTTTTTAGTACTTGGCCCCGAGAGGAGGATCCAGCGTTACGGGACTGCCCTTGGTAAAGGGACGAAGCCCCCCGGACAAAATGCTCAACCGGATTACTGAGTTTACTAGTACCTTAGACCGCACAATTATATTTCCTACCTTGGAAAGGATATTGAGAAAATTAATGAAATCAGAGAATCACTACAGTAGCCGGAGCTTTTTCAACGGCGGCCGGAGAATACGTGTCGGTGAGTTCTCAGGTAGATATTGAAACCGCCGACCTCAAAAGAGAGGAGGAAGAGCTGAAGAATACCCCAGCCGAAGAATTAGAAGAGCTGGCTACCATCTACGAGCAACGCGGGCTGGATCACGGAACCGCCAAAACCGCAGCCACCCAGTTGATGAATCACAATTGAGTTTTGTCCACCGAGGCGCGATTGACCCAAAGTTTAACAATTGACCCTCGTTTATCAAAATTTGAACATGTTGTACAAAATATCATACAACAAATACCCAATTTCATAAACGATTGTGAAATCATTTAGTAACGAACTTGCGTTGTAAAGGGGTAAGAACAATTAGCTAATGCGTCAAATTTTATCCGTACTTCTTCTCTTATCGGTGCTGGTCAGCTCCACGGGGTTCACCTTGACCAAGCATTTCTGTGGAGGAGAACTGGCGCACGTGGCGGTTGGTAACGAAGTGAAGCCCTGCTGCGGCGATGATGAACAGCAAAACATGCCCGATGACTGTTGTCACGATGAGTCGGAGCAAGCCCTGCTGGACGATTCGCAGCTCAACTATCAAACGCTGCAACTCCAACCGCTGACGTTCTTTACGGTGATCGTTTTGGCTCACTTCCTTCAATTCTATTCTGAGGCCCCCGCCGTTTCTCCGCTATGGACGGCTTTCCATTCCCCGCCCTTACCCGGGATCAGTGTGTACTTACGGGTACAGTCTTTCTTAATTTAGCCTAGCATCGTAATTCTTTTCTGGTAGTTGAACCGCCCCGCGGTGCGCAATTCGCCTACCAGTATTCATATCCTTCGTCGATCTGAATAACACGATGCTATTATGCTGAATGCTATTATTAAATTCTTTCTAGAGAACAAACTAGTCACTACGCTGCTGACCCTAGCATTCATCGCTTGGGGAGTGGCCGTAGCTCCCTTCAACTGGTCACTGGAGTCCCTGCCCCGCGATCCCGTACCGGTGGATGCAATCCCGGACATCGGGGATAACCAGCAGATTGTGTTCACCGAATGGATGGGCCGCTCCCCACAAGATATGGAGGATCAGATCAGCTACCCGCTGACCTCCGCGCTGCTGGGTATTCCGGGCGTGAAGACCATCCGCAGCAGTTCTATCTTCGGCCTGTCCAGCATCTACCTCATCTTTGACGAAGGCATTGAATTCTATTGGAGCCGTTCGCGCATTCTGGAAAAACTGAACTCGCTATCCGCCGGAACGCTGCCCGAAGGAGTGCAACCCGCGCTGGGTCCGGATGCGACGGCCCTGGGACAAATCTTTTGGTACACGCTAGAAGGCCGCAACCCTGACACCGGTGAGCCCACTGGCGGCTGGGACCCGCAGGAGCTGCGTTCAATACAAGATTTCTACATCAAGTACGGACTGGCTACCGCCGAAGGGGTATCCGAAGTGGCCTCGATCGGGGGCTACGTCAAGGAGTACCAGGTAGACATCGATCCCACGGCGATGAAAAGCTACGGCGTAGACGTTGGCAGCATCATGCGGGCGGTGCAGGAAAGCAACCTGGACGTGGGCGCACGGACGCTGGAGTTCAACCGCGCGGAGTACCTGGTGCGTGGACTGGGCTATATTGAAAGCATCGAGGACTTGGAAGAGTCGGTGGTGGCCGTCAACGGCAACACTCCCGTTCGGATCAAAGACGTAGCGCGGGTACAACTCGGTCCAGCCACGCGACGCGGTGGACTGGACAAGGGCGGAGCGGAAGCCACCGGGGCGGTGGTGGTGGCCCGCTACGGGTCGAACCCCTTGCAGGTGATTAACAACGTCAAAGAAAAGATCGTCGAGATTGCGCAAGGCCTGCCCAGTAAAACCCTCTCCGACGGCACCGTGTCCAAAGTCACCATCGTGCCCTTCTACGACCGCAGCGGACTCATCCAGGAGACGCTCGGCACCCTGGAAGAAGCGTTGAGCCTGGAGATTCTCATCAGTATCATCGTGGTGATCGTGCTGGTGCTCAACCTGCGGGCCTCGGTGTTGATTTCCAGTCTGCTACCCATCGGGGTGCTGATGACGTTCATCGCGATGAAGTACGCCGGGGTAGACGCCAACATCGTGGCCCTGTCGGGCATTGCCATTGCCATCGGGGTGATGGTGGACGTCGGGGTGATCTTCACTGAGAACATCATCCGCCACCTGGAGATGCCCGAGAACGAAGACCGACCGAAGATCAAGATCATCTACGAAGGTACCACCGAAGTGGCGTCGGCGGTCATCACGGCCCTGGCCACCACGGTGATTAGCTTTATTCCGGTGTTCGCTCTACAGGCGCAGGAAGGCAAGCTGTTTCGTCCGCTGGCTTTCACGAAGACTTTTGCTTTGCTGGCGGCCCTGTTTGTTGGTACTGTGGTGATTCCGGCCCTGGCGCACGCGCTGTTTTCTTTTAATCTGGGAAAAGATCGCACCTGGCGCGGGTGGAACGGATTGCTGGTCGGACTGGGCATTACGCTGCTGTTCTTTGTGTCCTGGGGCGGAGTAGTTTTGATCATTCTTGGGATGTATAACTTGTTAGAACGATTCGTCCCAGATAGATTACGCCAATACTCTAAGTACGTCATGATCGGAGTAGTGTTAATTGGCGTACTCTACGTGCTCACGCGGGCGTGGCTTCCTTTGGGCGCGGGTCACGCTTATTTCACCAATCTTATCTTCGTAGCGGGCGTGATTACCCTGGTGCTGGGCGCGTTGCTATTGGTGGTACGCTACTATACCCAAATCCTACGCTGGTGCTTAGCCAACAAGGGCACCTTCCTGTCATTGCCCCTGATCATCCTGCTATTCGGCATACTGGCCTGGCAGGGCTTTAACAACACCTTCGGCTTCGTCGGCCGGGGATTGGAAAACGTAGGTCTTGACGTCCGACAAACCGCCCTCTGGGGTTTGCTCAGTGCTACCTTCCCCGGCATTGGTAAGGAGTTTATGCCGCCGCTGGACGAAGGCTCGTACCTGCTCATGCCCAGCACCATGCCCCACGCTGGCGTAGAAGAAAACGTGGAGACCATTCGTTTGCTCGACCGGCGCGTAGCCGCTATTCCCGAAGTAGCCATGACCGTGGGTAAGTGGGGCCGCGCCGCCTCGGCCCTGGACCCGGCGCCCATCTCCATGTTTGAAAACGTAGTCAACTATAAGCCGGAGTACGTACTGGACGAAGACGGCTACCGACGGCGGTTTGCGGTAGATGGTGAGGGAAGGTTTATGCTGAAAATTGACGGAGATACGCTGTGGTATGAAGATGGAAAGATATTGGGGGAAATTGATGGAAATTATGATTTATGGGACGGGAGAGAAATTAGTAGAAATTATGATCGGCAGGGGCGAAGAGAAACTAGTAGAAATTTAGTAGAAATTGATAGCAATTTCGATATCCAGAAATATCTTGTTTCAGATAAAGACGGCGAATACTTCCGTCAGTGGCGCGATCACATCCGGTCGCCCGACGATATCTGGGATGAGATCGTGGCGACGACCAACATTCCGGGTATGACTTCGGCCCCCAAACTGCAACCCATTGCTACCCGCCTGGTGATGCTCGCTACCGGCATGCGCGCGCCGATGGGCGTGAAGGTGTACGGTCCGGACCTGCCCACCATTGAGCAAGTGGGGCTACGGCTCGAGGAATTGCTGCAGGAAGTACCCGGCATCCAGGCCTCGTCGGTTTTTGCCGACCGGGTGGTGGGTAAGCCCTACCTGGAGATCGATCTGGACCGTCGGGCGCTGGCTCGCTACGGTTTGTCGGTGCAGGATATGCAGATGTTTCTGAGCGTCGCTATTGGTGGCAACAAGCAGACCACTACCGTCGAAGGGCGCGAGCGCTACGCCGTACGGGTACGCTACGCCCGCGAGTTCCGCGACAACCCCGAAGACATCAAGAACATCCTGATCCCGACGCCGACCGAGGTCCAAGTACCGCTGGGCGAATTGGCTGACTTACAGTACGTGCGAGGACCGCAGAGCATTAAGAGCGAGAATACCTTTCTGGTGAGCTACGTCATCTTTGATAAGGAAGACGGCTACGCCGAAGTGGACGTGGTAGAGCAAGCGCAGCGGTACCTGAACGACAAGATCGCTTCCGGCGAGTTTGCCGTGCCGCCCGGAGTGAGCTACCAGTTTGCCGGGAACTACGAAAGCCAGCTACGAGCCACCAAGACGCTGTCTATCGTCATTCCGATCAGCTTGCTGGCGATTCTGCTCATCCTCTACTTCCAGTTCAAGGATCTATCCACCACGCTGATGGTCTTTTCGGGAGTCTTTGTGGCCTTCGCCGGGGGCTTCATTCTGCTGTGGCTCTACGGGCAAGATTGGTTTCTGAACATCAATGTCTTCGGCGAAAGTATGCGCGACCTGTTCCAGGTGCACACCATCAACCTGAGCGTGGCGGTCTGGGTGGGCTTCATTGCACTGTTCGGGGTGGCCACCGACGACGGGGTGATCATGGGTACCTACCTCAAGCAAGTATTTGCCCGCGATAGGCCCGAAAATATAGCTGAAATCCGCAAGGCGGTCCTTCACGCCGGACAGCAGCGGGTACGTCCGGCGATGATGACGGCGTCTACCACCATCATTGCCCTGATGCCCGTGTTGACCTCTACCGGAAAGGGAGCCGACATCATGGTGCCAATGGCGATTCCGACGTTTGGGGGAATGCTCATCCAGGTGATAACCATGTTCGTCGTGCCAGTGCTGTATAGTTTTTGGAAAGAAAAGAGATATAACTTTCAGCGGGGTTAGATATTAATAGAAACTGGAAATTGGTTGAAATTATGGAAGATCAAAATAAGAAGAAGTACATCGTGCTGAAGGACTTAGAGGTCTATCGTTTGGCAAGGGAGCTGTCGGCAATGGGGTGGGATATATACGATAAGCTAGATTGGCAGGATAAGAAAACGATGGGTGATCAGTTTATCCGCTCCACCGATTCGGTAGGAGCTAATATCGCCGAAGGGTACGGAAGATTCCATTACCTCAATAAGATTCGATTCTACTACAACAGTCGGGGATCATTACTGGAAAGCGTAGCGCACTGGTCAGAACTACTCTTTGAAAGAAATAGAATATCGGAGGAGCAATTAGCGGCCTTCCAAAAAGTAGCTGAAAAGTTACACCTCAAACTGAATAACTTGATCGCTGCCACTTACAAAACCAAGCAAGGGAAATGAAAAATTCTGTGAGCAACCTCCGTCAATTCCCAAATTTCTTTCCATCACTGAAAGACTTAATTCCTATCAATTTCTCTCCCGCCCCACCAATTAAAAATTCTATCAATTTCAAGAAGCTAATTTCCATCAATTTCTATTTCCTAATTTCCATCAATTTCTTTAACGCACACGCCCAAGAAACTAAGCCGCTGAGTCAATACTTAGAACTCGCTGGAGCCAACAACCCCCACCTAAAATCCCTGTTCAACCAGTATTTAGCTGCTCTCGAGGAAATTCCGCAGGTTGGTGCACTTCCTGATCCCCAGGTGTCATTCGCCGTATTCATTCAGCCCATAGAAACGCGCGTCGGTGCCCAACGCGCTAGTTTTTCGGTGAGCCAGATGTTCCCCTGGTTTGGCACCCTGGATGCGCAGGAGCAGGTTGCGGCCGAACGAGCCGAGGCTCAGTTACAGCAGTTTGAGGATGCTAAGCTGGAACTGTTTAAGCAAGTGAAAGTCACTTACAATGATCTCTACTATCTACGAAAGGCTACGCAGATCACGCAGGAGAATTTAAAACTACTGGCTTCTTTTAAGGAACTGGCGCGGGTGAACTTTGAAGGAGGTCGGGCTGGTTTCGCTGATGTGCTGCGCGTTGAGATTGAGGAAGAAGCCTTGCAGAACAAATTGCAGTATCTGAAAGAAGGTCGCTTGCCACTCATCACCCAGTTGGAGCAACTGCTCAACGAAGATTTGGCCGAGCCTCTTGCCCTGCCTGATTCATTGTGGCAGGAAGAACTGGTCTTTTCCAAAGACAGCATCTTCCAGGCGATCTTAGCGAATAATCCGCAACTGGAGGAGCTCCGTTACGAAGCCCAAGCGTACGAAAGTCAGGCCACCGTAGCGAAGAAGATGGGGTTGCCTTCTTTCACAGTAGGCGGCAGCTACATCAGTATTGCCGAGCGTACCGACATGGAAATGCCTGACAATGGACAGGATGCTATCCTGTTTCCGCAGGTCGGTATCCGACTACCCCTGTACCGCAAGAAGTACCAGGCGATGGAAAAGCAAGCGCTTCTACAGCAGGAAGCTACGCAACTAGCCCAAGAAAGCACGCAGGACCAGTTGCTGACCGAACTGGAGCAGCTCTTCCGCAACTACCAGGATGCGCAACGAAGGGTTGCGCTGAATAACCGGTTGGCCGATCTGGCCGGGCGTACGCTGGGCTTACTACAAACCGAGTTTACGACCGGGGAAGCGGATTTTGAAGAAATCATTCGGCTTCAGCAACAGCTATTGAACTACCAACAGGAAGAGGCGCAAGCCCGGATTGAGCAGAACAATTATGTGTATAGTATTGAGTATTTGATGGGTAAATAATTATGAAAACAAACCATAAAACCCTGTATATCGCCCTCGGCACGTTGGCCCTCGGCCTCTTGCTCGGTTGGCTCTTCTTCGGAGGTAGCAATACCGCCCAGACCAAGGAGGACGAAGAAATCACCGAAGACCATGTCCACGAAGCAAACGAAGTCTGGACCTGCTCTATGCACCCGCAAATCCGCGAAGACGGGCCAGGGCAGTGCCCGATCTGCGGCATGGACCTGATACCCGTGGCCGGCACTCCAGTGACTAATGCCGGTGCTGATATTGGGATAGAAGGCGCGGTACAGATGACCTCTTCCGCCATGCAGATTGCCAACGTACAAACCGTCACTGTGCAGCGGGCCGAACCGACCAAAGAAATCCATCTATCCGGTAAAGTAGAAGCTGACGAACGCAATGTGGGTGAAATCACCGCCCGCTTTGCCGGACGCATTGAAAAGCTATACATCAACTTCACCGGTCAGGAAGTGAAACGCGGGCAGGCCCTGGCCAGTGTCTACTCGCCCGAACTGGTGACGGCGCAGAAAGAGCTCTTTGAAGCGGCCAAATTTCGCGAAAGTAACCCCTCCTTCTACGAAGCGGCCGTCAATAAACTCAAGTTATGGGACCTGTCTGACCGGCAGATTCAGAACATTTTGGAAAGCCAGGAGGTGCGCTACAATTTCAACGTGCTGGCCCCGCAGTCGGGCACCGTCGTGGCCCGCAACGTGAGTGCCGGAGACTACGTGCAGGAAGGACAGTCCCTGTTTGAAGTGGCCAACCTGAATCAGCTCTGGGTGGTCTTTGATGCCTACGAGAGCGACCTGCCCTGGATTCAGGAAGGCAACGAGATCAACTTCACCGTGGAATCGCTGCCGGGGCAAACGTTCACCAGTAAGGTTACTTTCATTGATCCGGTGATTAGTCCGCAGCGGCGCGTGGCCGAGGTGCGTACCGAAGTGAAGAACGATCAAACCGCGTCCGCATCGGGTAAGCTCAAGCCTCAGATGTTCGCCCAAGGGATACTGGAGTCAACCCTGCCGGGAGTAGAAGATGCGTTGGTGATCCCCAAAACGGCGGTGCTGTGGACCGGCAAGCGGGCAGTGGTGTACGTAAAGCAGCCGGGTATAGAACAACCTACCTTTGCCTACCGCGAAGTGGTGCTCGGTCCCGAGGCGGGTGAGTACTACCTGGTGAGCGAAGGACTGGAGGCGGGCGAAGAAGTGGTTGCCAATGGAGTGTTTAAGATTGACGCTGCGTCACAATTGCAGGGGAAAGTGAGCATGATGAACCCAGGGGGAGAGGCGATCTCCACCGGGCACGATCACGACGGAATGGCGATGCAGGAAGCGGAAATGGTCGCCACCGAAGCCTACGACGAAGTAGATCAGCAGTTTACGAAGCAACTTGCTTCCGTAGTAGACCCCTATCTCGATCTTAAAAATGCGCTGGTCGCCTCCGATGCCGAACAAGCCGCCACGGCCGCGAAGCAAACTCAGCAAGCGTTAGAAAAAGTAGAGATGACCTTAGTAGCAGGCAAGGCGCACCAGCAGTGGATGGACTACCTCAATGCTATGGAGGAAACGCTCATCACCATTGGACAGAATACTACACTGGATGCGCAGCGAACGGCTTTCGCTCTTTTGAGCACCGTCCTCTACCAAAGCATCCGGCAGTTCGGCGTCACCGGGCTGGATGCCTACTACCAGTACTGCCCAATGGCCAACGACAATCAGGGTGCCTACTGGCTGAGTGCTAGTAAAAAGATACGCAATCCCTACTTCGGCGACACAATGATGAGCTGTGGGTCAGTGAAGGAAACGATTAATTAAATCCTTCCCACCGCAAGAAAGCCAAGCCAAAGGCGACGATTGTTGAAAACTAACCAATCATGAAAAAGATAAAATTACACATCAAAGATATGATCTGTCCGCGCTGCGAGACCGTGATTCGAATGGAAATGAAGAAACTAAAGGCCCGGATCATTACCATCCAACCCGGTTACGCGACGGTAGAAGTGCCTGTTTCAGTCGATCTAAATCTCATCGGTAAGCGGCTTCGCCGTCACGGATTTAAACTGCTGGAAGACCCCGAGCTTCTGTTGGTTGAGAAAATCAAAACGGTGACGCTGGACTATCTATTCGGGAATTTCAAACAATAACGAGATGCTTACCTGTGGTGAAATCAAAGAAACTATTCAGTAATCACTAAAGAAAACCCAAAACAAGCGACTTAATGCGATCATCCTCATCGGCTCGGCGGTAGCCTTTGTGGGAGTATTGGCCCTGCTTAGGACCCAAACACCGATCTCCGATGAGCACTGGATGCGTGGGATGATTCCCCACCACTCCTCGGCTGTCATGACCAGCCAACATGCTGATCTGAAAGATCCTGAAGCAAAAAAACTAGCCGAAGATGATCTAGGTCATGTTTTTTGTTCTTTGTCGCTACGATCTTGCTCGGCATGGATACTCCCCCCGGTATTGTGGTGGTGATGGGCCTGCCCGGCAGTGGCAAAACTTACTTTGCGCAGCACCTGGCCCGCGTGCTCAGTGCTGAGACCATCAGTAGCGATCAGGTACGCAACGAACACCGGCAGCGCGGCCGATACGAGCTCTCCAACAAGCTAGCGGTGTATCATGCGATGGTGGAGCAGGCCGAAGTGGCCCTGGCCGACGGGCAGTCGGTGGTGCTGGATGCCACCTTTCACCTTCGCGTGTTTCGCCGCTTGGTCGCGGACTGGGCGGAGAGACAAGACCATTCACTGCGCTATATTGAGATCATCGCTGATGAAGCCACCACCCGGAAAAGAACCCGCCGATCCCGTTCCGACAGCGAAGCGGATTATGAGGTATATCGTCAACTCAAACGCGAAGCCGAACCGCTAGAATCAGCGCATCTGCGGCTCGATTCTTCCCATGAAGACGTTGATACAATGTTGCAACTAGCCCTGGACTACCTGACTGATGACGCACGAACACCTTGAGCAGCTGCTTTCTCACCCCGATTTTCTGATTCGAGAACAACTGCCGGAAGTATCTCCCGAAGTAGCCGAAACGCATATTTCGTACGTGATCCTAACGAAGCACTACGCCTACAAGATCAAAAAGACGGTGCGGCTTTCGTTTCTTGACTTCTCAACACTACCGCTCCGGCGTTACTACTGCGAGCAGGAACTGCACCTCAACCGGCGGTTTGCTCCGAATATGTATCTGGAGGTGCTGCCGGTCAAACAACACCGCGGGCGATGGTACGTCGGCCAAGGAGCCGGAGAAGTTGTTGATTATGCCCTGAAGATGCGGCGGATGGACAACCGCTTGGAGATGGACCGAATGCTGGCGAGAAAGGGGGTAGAAGCGCAGCATATCCAGGATCTGGCGCATCATATCGCGGAAGTCCACGCCGCTGCTACCCTGGTTCGCCCGACCTGTACGCTAGTGGGTTGGCAGTCGCTATTCAATCCGCTGGGCGAACTGGCTGAGTACGTTGATCAGACGCTGGGTTGCTCCTCTGGAGGCACGGTCCGCCGGGCCGTCCGGGTATCTGATCGGTTCATCCAAACCCACCTACCCCTAATGCAGCAACGCAGCGCACAGGGATTAGTACGCGACGTCCACGGCGATCTGCACAGCAAGAACATTTTTCTGACCGCCCCCCCGACGCTCTTCAACTGCATCGAGTTCAAGCCCGCCTACCGGCAGATTGATGTGCTGAGTGAGGTAGCCTTTCTCAGTATGGACCTGGAAGCCTACGGAGCCGATGCACTCAGCGCATTGTTCTATCATGCCTACCTGACCGATATGGAAGCCAACGGGGTGGTCGGCGTTCGGCACGATGCTTTGTTTACCTATTTCAAACTCTATCGGGCCAACGTACGCGCCAAGGTGCTCCTACTACAAGCGAAGGAAGCTGATCCGCCGACGGATTTACTGGCGGAAGCAAAGAAGTACTTGGACCTAATGGGGCGGTATCTAACGGGGCTTGTTAACGAGATCGATGACGTGTAAGAAGGAGAATAGCAGCCGGAGATGTCGGATGGTTGCAGTCAGTTGATACAAAATAAAAGACCACTATTCATTACATCCCCTCCCGTGCGTTTGATAAGAATAGTGGTCTTAATTACTGAGCGACAACTTTTACTCACTACTCACGAATGACAAAAACGGGTCGGTCGGTCGTAAAGAGCATGTTCTTCGTTACGCTGCCCCGGGCAATCCGATCCCATAGGTTGTGGTCGCGGGGAATCATGGCCACCATGCCCACTTCTTCATCGTGTTCGTCCAGGTAGGTGCGCAAGCCTTCCAGCACATCGTCGTTTTCTTCGTGGCAGTAGGTGTGGTGCGCGTGGCGGAGCAGTCGGTCGATCATGTCGCCCGCCGCCAGCTTCTCCTGCGTAAGCTTGGTGTATTTCGGAGTGACATGAAGTACGTCAATCTGCGCCCCGAAAATATTGGCCAGGGTCACCAGAATCTGAAAGGTGTCGGCTTGCTTAA
This sequence comes from uncultured Cytophagales bacterium, assembly GCA_963761785.1. GTDB lineage: Bacteria > Bacteroidota > Bacteroidia > Cytophagales > Cyclobacteriaceae > Tunicatimonas. The sequence continues at coordinate 523,580 of CAVXII010000003.1, read as the reverse complement.
TCCGTTCGTAGTCCGTGGCCAGCAGGATGTGATCTACCTTGGCAAAGACGGCGTTTTGGGGTACGGCAATGAGTGGACACGCCACCCGCCGCATCACGTGGGTGGTGGTGCTACCGACGAACTTATCGATCACCCCGCCGCCGCGGGTACCCATCACGATCAGATCGATGTCGCGTTCGTTTACCGTCTCCTCGATAGCTTCCTCGGGCATGTCGCAGACCGAGATCAGTTCGTGCTTCACGGGCTTGTCGCCCAGGTGGTTGTGCACCAGGGCGTTAAAGCTGTCTTCTACTTCCTGCTTGATTTGTTTATAATCCACCAGCGTATCGCCTCCGTAGGCTCCGGCCACCGGGTAGGGGCTCATATATACGGGATTAGGAACGCGGTAGGCGTGCAAGACGAAGAGCTGAGCTTCCGCTGCCTCAGCCAGGTGAATGGCGTACTCCAGGGCGCGGGTGGCGCCGTCAGAAAAGTCGGTAGGGACGAGAATTTTTTGAATCGGTTTCATGATCTAAACAAGTAAAAGAGGTTGAACATAGTAACAGTCGACAGTTATCTGCGCTTCTGGCAGTGGACTATCGACTTAATAATCCATCATCAGGTCAGCGGTTCGTGAGGAAGCAACGGCTGGTAGGGAAGGGGGGGCTTTCGTATCCGTGTGGGGAGGCTCGGCGGTTAAAAGATTAGTAAATTGCGTTAGGGCCGTTTTGGCATCGGTGAGCAAACCCTGGACTAGGTAGGCTTCGTAGCCCCAGTCCAGGGCGCGGAAGTAGTGATGGATGATGCGGTAGTTACCCCATCGGTACTGATGCAACAGAATAATGGTCTGGAGGATGATGGCGTCGCGCAGAGTAACATCCGTCTCCCATTCCAGTCGCTGAAAGCCTTCCTTCAGAATGCCATCAGCCCCGGCCGTGCCACCGGCTTGGGCCGAGGTGTTCATAGACGATAACAGCCCCCGTAGGGTATTCATCCGCAAACGGGCATCGGTCATAGACAAGGCAATGGTCTGACGGAGGCCCGGATCGAATGCTTTATGGAGAAGCACTTCCAGGCACATCAGGCACTGTTCCTCCACATTATACTGGTGGCTCATTTGGCCAATAGCCAATTCTCGGTAATGACATAACGTGTTCATCAGAGTAGGTTTTAAGTGATACCTAAAGGTAGTGAACGAGCCGTGTCCAAACCATGCGCCAGGTCAGGGGAAACGATGACGTAGGTCATGAAAGAAGTGCCGGAAATGTTGGTAGCGGCCCGTGAGATTGATCGTTAGATTCTCATCAGGGCGTCTAACAATTTCATATTCTCACCCTTACTTTTCACAATCAGGACGGGTATCTCACTGTCGCGATACACTATTTTTTCGGCCATAGATCCCAGCAGGATAGCCGCCGCTGCCGTACGACCCCGGGAGCCAATGGCGATCAAATCCACATCATTTTTTTCGGCAAAGGCGTAGGTCAGTTCCGCCGATTTTCCGTCGTCGGTAGCCACGTAGGCACCAGCCGTGTCAGGCGGAAAATTATGCTTGGCCAGAAACCTGCGGCCATCTTTCCGGGCGTGTGATTTCATAATCTGCTCAAATTCTTCGTACGACTTCCCGATTCTGGAATAGCCCGCTGGCACCCGATACACGTGCAGCATCAGCAATTCGGTGGATGAAGTGCCGGAGAGTTCCAGCGCCCGCTGCATCGCAAGCGCCGCGTGGTCTGAAAAATCTACGGGGACCAGCACTTTTTTAAGTGCCGGACGAAAATCCTGGGTGACCAACAGCAGTGAACACGGGCACCGTCGGGCAATTTTGCTGGACACGATGCCCGACCCCCGTAGGCTTTTCTTTCGTCCCATAAGAATCAGGTTGATGTCTTTGACTTTGCTCAGCTTTAGTATCTTCTCAAGGGCGTTTCCTTCCTTGACCAGACAATGGACATCCAAGGAAGAGGCACTGAAGTAGGGGTTGACTTTCTGCTGGATATCGGCTCGGATGCTTTCGTCTAGGGGGGCCAACAGACCGGGGTATTCTTTCAGCAAGTCGGCAGGTAGCTCCAGGTCTTGGCTCACGTGAACGAAAAAGAGGCGCTCGAGCGGTAGCACCCGGCTCAGCATATGCGCGTAGCGAATCAGGGAATCGTCCATCTCGGTGAGGTCCAGGGCGACCAGTACGGATCGGAAGGGTTCATTGGTTGTCATCTTCGTATTTTTAGGGTGAAGAGTTTTTAATGACTGTTTGGTCAGTCAAATGGACTTTGTTCGGATTGTGGTCTGGCGCTAGCCCTCTTGTCTATTTGAGTACCAGCAGCGGAACAGAACTGTGAAACGTCATCCTTTTGGTCAGGCTCTCTCGGAACAATCCTTCGATAGAACTATAGCTTTTGGGTAGAATAGCGATCAACCCAATGTCGTGGGCGACACTGTATTCCATAATTCCTTCTTCTACCTGGCTATTGAAGGTGAAATGAAAGGTGGTCGGAACTTCCTCTAATTTTTTGCGCACCAGCTGTTGGTACGCCAGTTCCTGGCTCGTCATGGTCTTTTGATCCCGATTCAAGGTAAGTACGTTGACCTCCAGTTGTAATGTCTTCACCCACTCCAGCAGAAAATCCAGCGTATGATAGTTGGTCTCTTTGCTGTAATCACACACCAACCCGACCTTTTCGGCTGTTTCCAGGCGGGCGTGGTCCGGCAGTACCAACACCGGTACCGGTGCGCTCTTTATGATCAGCGCCGTTTTTGTGCCCCAGAGTTCACCAAACCCTTTGGCCCCCGCGGTAGCCATGATGACCAGGCCAATTTCCTCTTCTTGTGCAATGCTGATGATCCCTTCAACCAAAAGACTGATTCCTTTGCGAAACGCGTAGGGTACGCTGCTCAATTTCTTATGCTGATGCGGTAGTTTCTCGAAGGTTGCGGCGATACGTCGTTCCAGAGTTTGTAAGCTTTCGGTCAACGATCGGGCGGTATTCCATTCGGTGACGGGCCGAGAGTAGGCGTGATAAATAAGTAGTTTCATGCTAAACTTTTCGGCGCAAGCAATCGCCTGATCCAGTGCCCGGTGGCTTCTTTCCGAAAAATCAGTAGGAAATAGTATCGTTTTCATGCTTTGATAAGGGTTAAGTGAAGAATATATCCTGCTATTTCGTCGGGTCGCGAATGGCCAGAAGGGGTACTTGGCTGTGATACGCCAGCTTGCGGCTAATGCTGCGCTGAAAGAGCTTGTCGAAGAGCGGGTGGGCGCGGGGCACCAGCATCAGCAGGTCGTTGGCGTGCTCAGCAATGTGGCGCTGAATACCCTCTTCCACATCCTCCGTCCACTCATAGTAAAAAGTATGCGGCACCAGGTCAAAGACCTTATCCAACTGCTTCGGATTCTCCACGTCGTGGTCGCCTTTCTTATACACGTGGATGATATTGACCGGGGCCGGGAAGTGCTGGGTGAACTTATTGATGTACGTCAAAACCGGGGGCGAAAGCCGTTGCAGGTCGGCGGCAAACAGCAGGCGTTGGAAAGGCGGGAAAGGAGCTTTCTCCGGCACAGCCAGCACCGAGCAGCGGGCGTGGTGAATAATTTTGACCGTATTGCTGCCCAGTAGGTTGGTCAGAAAGCCTTTCCCGCGGTTGCCCACCACCACCAGGTCAATACGCTCCCGGTCGATAAGTTGGTTCATCTGCGCAATCAGATCCCCTTGCTCCACCAGGAGCTCAACGTCCGGATTAATTTCCAATTTTTGGCGCAACTTCTCAAACTCCCGGTACATTTGCTGCTCGTGGTTTTGCAGGGCTTCCCGGGTGATGGATACCTCACCCACCGCATCGGGCGGAATGTAGTAGACGTGCTGCACCCACACCTGGGCGCGGACGAGCTTAGCCAGTTGCAGGCCGTAGGCCAACGCGTGGTAGGCGTCCTCGGAGAAGTCGGTCATCAGCAAGATTCGTTGAAAGTCCATAGCGTTAAGAGAATTTAGTTAGGATATTCAATGCGGCCAAAGCTACGGACCGCCCACTACGTGATCAATGATCTATGTCATGGGATTGGTCGACAGACCACAGCTATCTGCGCTACTGTCTATGGTCTATCGACGACCTGATGACCCATATCAGAAACGGCTATGACTTAGATCATCGCTTGTCTTCCGCTGGCTCGCTACATTTGGGCATGTTTCACTTTAAAACCATCCCATCATGGCGGTTCACTATTTTGACAAGCACGCCCAGGAAGGCAATACATTTCTGGCCCAACTGGCCCGGGAGATCGGCGAACCCGACGATGCCAGGAAAGCCGAACGCATCCTAAAAGCCGTACTTCACACCCTGCGCGACCGGCTGACCCTGGAAGAGTCGTTCCAACTAATGGCGCAGTTTCCCCTGTTTTTAAAAGGGATCTTCGCTTCTGAGTGGAAACTGCGTCAGGAGCCGCTACGGATTCGCCATATCGAAGAATTCATCGGCCAGGCATCAATTCGCGACCGTTCGTCTGAGCAAGACTTTGTGAACACCGAGCGGGCCACGTTTTTGATCAAGAAAGTATTTGAGGTCGTGGGGCAGTACGTCTCCGAGGGCGAATGGCAGGACGTACTGGGCAATCTGCCCAAGCTATTGCACCCCCTAATCACCCCGGCCCTGCGTGCTGAATAGCTGGCGAGTCTAATCACTGGATGCTAGCCACTAGTATCCAGTATCCTAGCCACTGGCACAAGTCATCCTACATCAACAAACTCCTTTCCTCATGAAAATTGTCCTCGTTGCCTTCGGCACGTTCTTGCTTCCCCTGTTCGCCTTCGGGCAATCCCTGCCGGTGGCGGGCTACTATACCCAATCCAATCAACTGGTCTTTGAGTTTGACGCTTCCGCCCATCACTACGCCGTGCAGGAGAACGACGGCAACGTAATTCCTACTGCCTCGCTTACCATCTTTAGCGTGGCGCTGGCCGGGGAGTTTAATGGCTGGCAGACTGATGAGTACCCCATGCGGGCGGTGGACAGCACGACTTACCGGGTCAGCGTACCCTTAGACTCGCTGGGCGCGGCCGATTCGCAGTTTGCCTTTGTGGTCAACAATTTCTACTGGATCGAGCCGACCCTGGAGAGCGTCAACCGCGTACCGGCTCCCTGCTGGCTGGTCAGTTCGGGTTCGGTGTATACCACGCTGTTGTACAAGCACACCATCGCCCAATTGCTCTCCGATACGAGCCTGACCGACAGTACGGCCCGGCAGTGGTTGATGAAGCACGCCACTCCTGCCCACACCTATAGTCCGGCCGGGCTGGACGCGCTGAAGCTGTTCACGCAGAACAAACAGGCCATCGGACTGGGCCACGATTCGCTGACCACCTTCCCCGTCCGCCTGCGTATTGCGGAGTTGTTGCTTAGCGGGATGGAGTACCCCATGATGGCGTTCCATATCAACGACGAGCGGGCCGAGCAGATCAATCAGTACCTGGACCGGGGTATTGCTGTCATGCAAGACGACTACAGCCTGGAGGTGATTCAGGTGCTGGACTGGAGCTACGAGCACGCCGAAGTGGATCTGATGGGCTATCAGCGCGAGGACATTCGGGCCAGCCTGGACGACCTGGAGAAGCTGGCAAGCTCTTCGGCCAACGACACTTGGCAACCGGACACCGCCTGGCAACGGGAGGTGAACACGCTGGTGGAAGAAGTCCGCTCCCTGCTGGATTTGCAACAGACCTGGGGCTTGTACTACTACGACTCGCCCTCCTTCCAGGAGTACCTGCTACTGGCTCTGTGCTCGGTGCGCGACAACCTGCCCGAGCTACCGGACGACCGGCAGGAAAAGGCCGAACGGGCTATCACCGTGATTAACCGTTACCTCACTAATCTGTCCAATTTAAAGAGCTACTACGGAGACATTCTGAACGAACTGGATGACTACTTTAGCTGGGTCGATACTACCGCGAATGAAGAACTACAACTGCTGGTGTGGGCTCCCAACGAAGAGATGAATAGGGATACGCCCGGCTCACTGGGTCAGTACCTGGACCAAAAGTACCAAGATCACTACCTGGCCGTGGGGGTGGGCACCTACCGCTTTGCCGAAGCCCCGCTGCCGCCCTCATTGGAGCAACGCTTTCCCGGGGTGGAACAGGACCACGAAGCGGGAAGTAGCATGTACGTGATTGATCTACGAAAAGAGGAGCTCAGTCCGGAAGAAACCGCCTGGCTGGCCCGCAGGGTGTACCACCGGGAGGCCGACTACCAGCGAAGCTTGAACAACGACTTTGATGTGCTATTGCTGGTTAACGAACCCGAACCCCCGGCAATACTGAAGTAACCCTTCCGCTTCGCTCCCTGAAGTTACTGCCTTGATGATACGTTTAAGTATTACACCCTGGCTCGGTTCATTCAAACCGCTGATGCACATCCTCATCCCTGCACCCCTTCACGATGTATTTAAAAATATTAGCCTTTGACCTGGATGGCACCCTGACCGAGAGCGACCGCATCTCTGAAGAAATAAAGAATATGTTGTCGAGAGTGAAAAACGAAGGTTTTATCGTGCTTTTGGTGACAGGCAGAAGGTTAAAAGCCATCCCTGATATTACTTTTTTTGAGGATATTTGTGAAGCGATTATCGCAGAAAACGGGGCCATCCTTTACTTTCCCGGCAACGATACGGTTTCTCTTCCCTTCGGGGAGTTGGCAGTAGACGTAAAAAAACAGTTGCTCGATCTTGACATTCCGGTGGAAGTGGGCATGGCCATTGTCGCTACCTGGACCCCGCACGATCGTGAGGTGATTGAAATCTTGACAAAAACCGGATACGCGGCCTCCGTTGAGTACAACAAAGGGGCGGTGATGATCCTCCCCCCGGGGGCTTCCAAGGGTACGGGTTTAAGAATTGCCCTGCATGATTTGGGGCATTCGCCCCACAATTTGATTGCCTTTGGTGATGCCCAAAACGACCGGAGTCTATTCGAGCAAGGGGAACTCACCGTGGCGGTAGATAACGCCTCGTCAGAAATCAAAGCTATTGCCGATGTAGTGCTGACTAAACCAAACGGGACGGGCGTTTGCAATTTTTTGGAAGGCCTGCTGGAGGACCGTATTCCGGTGCATCGTACCAAACCCCGGCTTCAGCTATCCTTTGGAAAAAGAGATGAAAAGCCCTTTTACCTGGACTCCGTATCACTACTCAACGGTAACGTTGGTTTCGCCGGTTCCACCCGAAGCGGGAAGTCATGGCTGGCCGGATTTCTGGTAGAGCAGCTACTGAAAGCCGAGTACCAGGTGTGCCTGATCGACCCGGAGGGAGATTATCACGGAATTCGCGCTTTTCCCCAAACCATTCTGTTGGGTGGCACCAATGACCGTATCCTTCCCGTTGGCGACGTCATTACCCTGATAGAGTATTCTAACCTTAGCGTCATATTGGACCTTTCGCAATACCCGGTAGAACGGAAATTAGTGTACGTGGAGGAGCTGTTGAGGGCTTTATACAGCATGCGTAAAAAGTACGGAAAACCCCATTGGATATTACTGGATGAAGCTCAGTATTTCTGTCCGGAAAAAGGAGGAAACCTAACTGATCTAATTGCCAATAACCTAAAAGGAGGCGGTATGGGTTTGATTAGCTATCAGCTAAGCCAAATAGCCCCGGTTGTATTGGACGCAATAAATCATTGGATGATTACTGGTTTGAAGGACCCTTTGGAAATGGAGCTCTTGAAAAACGTAATGGATAAACCTATTGAAGAGTCGGATTACAAAAAGATGGAATCGCTGGTCAACGGCCAGGCATTTGTCGCCATGGGCAACGCATCGCTGGCGGAAGCCATCGCACCAGGTGTGGTGGAATACGGTGGCGTCCGTAGGAGAATACCTCACGTGCGACACTTGCATAAGTATCTGCGGGCTCCGTTGCCGGAGTCAAAACGATTTTATTTTCATTTGAATGGACCCGCCAAGGGAGTAAAGCCCGCGGCCAGCCTCTGGGAGTTTGGTGAGATACTGCCTCAACTACCCATCGATACCATTCGGTACCACCTGGGGAATGAAGATTTTGTAAGATGGCTCGAGGACACTATGCACGACCGGGAGTTGGCCAAGCGCCTAAGAAAGCTAGCCAGACGCGATATGCAGGGAGAAAAATTAAGGGAAAAGCTTGCTGAATTAGTAAAAGCACGTTTTGCCGAATTAGAGCAATTAATGTAGTCAGTTGCCGGGTTATTGGATCACCTTTTCCAAGAAATATCCCACCCAGTAGGCCAGGGTAGCCGCTGTCCCTCCTAGCACCAAAGTCTCGAGCACCGCGCGGGCACGGGAAGTCTGGGTCACCGTGGCCTTTAGCCAGCCGATCACGACAAAAGCGAACGAGGTGAGCACGCTGGCGATGAGAAAGGCGTGGGGGGATACGGCGCCGGTGGCGTAGTCGTAGACGTAGACGAGCAGGGGAATGAGGCCGACGACAATAAACGATACGAAAGTGGCCCCGCCGATGGCCAGCGACGAGCGCGACTCTTCCATCATGCCTAGTTCTTCCTTCATCATCACGTTGACCCAGCGGTCGCGGTTGGCAGTAATCTGGTCGGTGACTTGATCGAGCAGCGTCCCCTCAAATCCCATCTGCCGGTAGATGTCCCGGATCTCGGCGCGCTCTTCGTCCGGCAGGTGCTCTACTTCCCAGTATTCTACTTTCCGGTGCTTCTCGTAGTTGTCTTTTTCCGATTGGTGGGACAGATAACTACCGATGGACATTGACAGGCCGTCGGCGAACAGGTTAGCAAAGCCCAGAATGATGATGACCGCTGGGCTGAGTTCGGCCCCCGAGGCTCCGGCGACTACCGCAAAGGTGGTCACGCTACCGTCGATGCCGCCGTAAACGAATTCGCCCAGATATTGCTGAAGGGAAGAGGACTGTCCCGGAGTGCCGTGCCGTTGTTCTTCAGTGAGTAGAGGCATAGTAAGAGAGTTTTCGGCTAAAGTAGTTCGGGGCTACTGCTTTTCTTATGACGTAGGTCATTGCCGGGGATGGCTTAGCATTGCATCTTGTGCCAACTATATCGTTTACCCTTACCCTAATAATCATGACTGGATCATTAACCGAGCAGCAGATACGAACCCTACTTACCAGTCAGGTTGTCGGACGGCTAGGCGGCGTTGTCAAGGGGCTTCCCTACGTGATGCCCATTTCGTATGCCTACGAGCATCCGTACACCTATAGTCACACCCGCGAAGGAACCAAGGTGTATATGATGCGCCAGAACAAACAGATATGCCTGCAGGTAGACCAGATCGACAACCTGGCCAATTGGCGCAGCGTGATGGCCTGGGGCACCTACGAAGAGTTGAACGGACCAGAGGCCGAAGAAGGCTTACAGATCATCAAGAACCGGCTGTCACCGCTAACCACCAGTGTGTACAGTCGCAGCCTGCTGGACATCCCAGCGGGTGAGCTTTCGCGAGCAACCCAGGCCCGGGAGGTGATCTTCCGCATTAAGCTAGAGATGCAGTCCGGCCGGTTTGAGAAGTCACAGTAAAAGGAGTACGTTCTGAAACAAATTGCCGAAGCGCATCGCTACGTTGACCAGGGCTATAGAAGAATCACCCCCCAATCGCCAGTAGCGGCTTGTGGGTGTGGAAAACCATCTGCTTGGTGCGGCTGCTGTGCAACAGGCTGTCCAGGAACGAATGGTGCTGCGGAATCATCACCAGCAGTTCGGCCTGGCACTGGTCGAGGTACTGCTGGATGCCCTCGTTTACTTCTTCGTTGGGGGCAAAGTGAAACTGATGGGGTATGCCTAACAGGTAATCGTCCAGGGCTTCCTGCACCTCGATCTGCTCGCGGGTAAGCTCCGACTCCTCGGGGTGGACGTACAGTACGTCAATGGTGGCTTCAAACTTCTTAGCAATTGTTTTGAGCGTATCCAGTTCGCTTAGCTCCGGAAGCTGGGTCAGCGAGGTGGCCAGTAGCAGGGTGCGGGGTTGCGCAAAATGTGCTTCGGAAGGCACGGCTAACACGGGGTAGTGGCTGCTCTTCACCGTGTCGGTGGTCACACTGCCCAGCCACGTTTTGGCCCCCTCGGCGCGTTGGGTGCCCATCACAATCAGGTCAATGTTTTTGTCTTGGGCCGTGCGGGCGATGATATCAACGGCGGGCCCCAACTGCGTCAGGCAGGTATAAGAAACCTGGGGTGCGTACAGGAAATCATGCTCCAGTTGCTTCATGCGCTCGTCCGCCTCCAGTTTAAGTTCGTCCATACTCACCGCTTCGTAATAGCCCACCGGGTAGGCGGCGGTGACTGCGGCGCTCGGAATGCGGTAGACGTGAAGAATAAACACATGCGCCCCTACCTCCTGCGCCAGGTGCAAAACGTAGAGAAGGGCGTTGTTAGCGGTAGAAGAAAAGTCGGTGGGCACCAGGATGCGTTCGATGGGTTTCATAGGGCATTCATTTTTTGGTTAAGGTCGGATAGTCTGAGTCATCATAATATGATCTGTGTTACTCCTGCCCATGACCTAGGTCATTGTTTCGGGTATCATAAAAAGTCATCTTAATGGTTTACCAAAACCTCAAACACAATGGAAACCAATCAATCGCCCGACACTATGATGAACCAGTTGGTGGATGAGATTGCGCAGCACGATCCCCGATTGTTCAGGGAGTTGCAATGCGACCGACAAGCGGTCAGGCACGCCCTCGAGGTTATACTTCGGCGGGTTGCCACCCATGAGATACCGGCCGAACCGGAAGGATATCTACGCCTGCCGGACAAGCCCGGGTATGATCCGACGGACGAGGCGTCTATGACCCTCGACCCTTGTATCTGGATGCCATAACCCGCCCATCACCATGCGTAAAGTAACCATCAAACCGGGAGTACAACTGGCCGACTACCTGGCTTATACCGACCTGCTGGCCCCCTTCAATGCGTTTCATAACGAAGCCCTGCTGCTCAAGCGCCACCTGCGCCGTCGGAAGGTATGGATGGTGAGTTCTACCGAGCAGGGGGAAGGGGTGGCCGAGATGATGCCCCGGATGATCAGCCTGCTGCGGCAACTGGGCCTCAAAGCCGAGTGGCTCATCATGGAAACCGATGCCCCGGAGTTTTTCCCCTTCACCAAGAAGTTGCATAACCTGATCCACGGGGAAGGCACCCCGGAGATTACCGCCGAAGAAGTAGCGGGCTACGAACGGGTTAACCGCGCCAATGCCGACGCCCTGATGCACTACGTGCAGAAGAACGATATCGTGGTACTGCACGATCCCCAGCCGCTCGGTATGGCCACTGAGCTTAAAAAACTGACCGACGCCCCGCTACTCTGGCGGTGTCACATCGGCCTTGATTTTTCCAATGCCTGCACCGATGCGGCCTGGAGCTTTCTGCGTCCGTACCTGGCGGCCTGCGACCACTACGTCTTCTCGGCTCCCGAGTACATTCCGGAAGGTCTGTCGGGCAACGTGACGATTATTCACCCCAGCATTGACCCGCTGTCGCACAAAAACCGCGAACTGAGCCTGCATAAGCTGACGGGTATCCTCAACGACGCGGGCTTGCTCAGCACGACCCACCCCACCATCTACCCGGCCTTCCGGCATCCGGTCATCCGACTGCAACCCGACGGCACCTTCGCCCCGGCCAGCCACGGGGAGGACATCGGCTTGTTGTTTCGTCCGATCATCACCCAGGTGTCGCGCTGGGACCGGCTGAAGGGTTTTCTGCCCCTTATGGAGGGCTTTGCGCAGTTGAAGAAGCACGTCTCAACCTACGGGGGCGAGTCTGCCCCCCGGCGAGCGATGCACCGTATCAAAAATGCCCGACTGGTGCTGGCCGGTCCCGACCCCGACTTCGTGAGCGACGACCCCGAAGGAAAGCAGGTGCTGCAAGCGCTGGTTGACTTTTACACGGCACTCTCGCCTGTGGTGCAGCCGGATATCGTGGTGCTGAAGCTGCCCATGCAGTCGGCCAAAGAAAACGCCCTGATCGTCAACGCCCTGCAACGCTGCTCGTACGTGGTGGCTCAAAACTCGTTGCGGGAGGGCTTCGGGCTGACCGCCACCGAAGCCATGTGGAAACGGTTGCCGATGCTGGTAAGCAGTGCCTGCGGCCTTCGTACCCAGGTACGCGATGGCATTGATGGGCTGCTCGTCAACGACCCGGAAGATGCGGAGGAGATCGCCACACAGCTAGGCAAGCTGCTCAGTGAACCCAAGCAGGCCGAAGCGATGGGCTTCAGTGCCCAGCAGCGGGTGCGGGAGCACTTCCTGACCTTCCAGCAGATCAGCCAGTGGCTCACGCTCTTCTCGCGGGTGCAGTCCCGCCGGTAGGTGTTGTTGTCCGCTGTCGCTTTATCGACCAACAAATCAAGGTTTCCCCCCGGTATAGCCCTAGGACACCCTGCTTGTCATCCCGGCAGGAACTTGTTACTTTTTGAGAAATTATTGCTTTGGTGAAAAAAGATTCTTACTGGAGGACAGTTTAGAGTTTGTGTCATCGGTCCCAGCTCGGTTAAGAAGGCACCAAAAGGGGGTGGTAGGGTGGATAGGGTAGTGGGAAGGGGTCAGCAGGCCAGCTTTTATTGCATTTCTGCTAGCGGCAAGCTGCGTAATCGGTATTATTGTAGAAAAATATCTTCAAAAGGTAAGCGTAAGCAATCAAATTATAAAATTAGGGCAAATTAATTACTGGAATGGTATCAATAATTAGTGGATTATTGATAGGTTTGGGCATGGTTGACGAACTGACGATTTGGATGCGAAGTGTATTTATTTACGTAATTTATGAAAGAAAATGACTAAAGGCTCAGAGTGGCGAAAGTGGAATTTCCACGTACATACGAAAGGAACTAATAAAAACGACCAATTTACATCATCTACCATAGACGACTTCTTTCACATCTTCTATAAGAGAGCCTTTGATAAACAAGTGTCTGCAGTGGGAATAACTGATTATTTCTCAGTTGAGAATTATCACAAAGCGATTGAATACAAAAGTAATCTTGAATCAAAGATAGATCCAGAAGGAAACGCATTGTTTGAAGAGGAAGAGATTGAATTCATAAATGACATTTTCATATTTCCGAATGTGGAGCTTAGAATGCTGCCTTCTACAGATAGAGGTAGGCTAGTCAATATTCACTGCCTGTTTAACCCTGATTATGTGTCAGAACTAGAAAATGACTTTTTCTCTCACATAGAGAACCAAGATGGTCAAAAAATGAACAAGCATGGAATTACTAGTTACGGCAAGTCTTTAGATCTGTCTATTCAAGAAGAGCAAGAGCAGTATAAGAAGGGTATTGAAAATTTTGTGATAAGCTTAGATTCGTTAAAAAGGTTGGTGTCTACTAATAAAAACTTTAGAGATAACACTCTTTTAGCTGTCAGCAATTCTAGTAACGACGGGGCTTCTGCTCTTCAAGAACACTATGATCTATTTGAGAACGATAATGGAAGTCTAGATGGTCTACGCAGATCAATATACCGCATATCCGATGCTATCTTTTCGGCAAACCCTAAAGATGTCAAGTATTTTATTGGTAAGCGATCAGAAGGTACCGAAGGTTACAATGAGGATATATACATCAAAGAAATAGAGGAAGTAAAAGAGCATAGAGGTTCTTTAAAACCATGCATTGTCGGATGTGATGCTCACAAAGAAGATGATCTTTTTAGTAGGTTTACTTGGGTTAAAGGAGACTCAAATTTTGAAGGACTCAGACAAATTTGTTTTGAGCCGGAACAGCGGGTGAGAATACAAGATAGTAAGCCTGATTTCAAAGAAGAAAAACTGCTCATAGATAAAGTTCGATTCATATCGCCTAGCAACATATTCTCTACACAATCTATTTACCTTAACCCTAATCTAAATGTAATTATAGGAGGCAAATCCTCTGGAAAGTCTATCCTGCTATATTCAATAGCCAGGACCCTTACAGCTGATACAACTGTACTGCAGAATGATGACGGTTCGTACAGGTACGATCTGAGGAAAGTAGAGAAAGACTTTAATTTTGAAATTATGACGAAAGGGGGATTTGCCCAGCACTTGTATCGAGATGAAGAGGAGAACTCTATTCTTCCAGAAATAAAGTACATACCTCAGAATTACTTAGTAAAGCTTGCTGAACCGGAGCTGAATAAAAAAGGGAAATCCTTAAATAAGCTTGTTCGAGACCTGATAACCGAAGACAATACCTTCAATGAAGTCTACCAAGATTTTATCAATAAAGTCATCCGAAACGATAAATTAAGAAATGCGCAAATTGATTTATTCTTTGAAACTCTTAGAGAAATTGAGGATTTAGAAGCGCAGCTAAAAAGCAAGTCAAACCAGTCTGTACTAGAAGGAAACATTAAAAACAATACTGAAAAAGTTGAGGAACTAAACAAAAATGCAGGGCTCTCGCAGGAGAAAGTTGAAAAGTATAAAATACTTCAAAACGAATTAGAGAAAAATAGCGCAAAAGGGCAAAAACTCAAAAATGACTTTCTTGCTACCAAGTCTTTCAATGACGAATTCGTACGTACTTCAGTAAGTTTAAAGCAAAGAAAAGAAGCCCTTTTAAGCAGCATGCAACTGAGTGAAGTAAGGGAGTACTACCAGAGAGTTTATTCTTTGATAGATGAATTAGTAGAGAAGTCTCAAGAAATAGAAACATCTTTATCCAAAGAAGCCAATAGTGATTCTAAATTTCAGGAGGTATCGTCCTCTATAAGTGGCAAGAAGGACAAATTAGATGATTCCATCCGCCCTTTCTTGCAGAATGCTCAAATTAGAGAGGTAATTGAGAAACTTAACGAGTCCATCAGCAACGATAGGAAAGCCTTAATGGATATAGAACGTCTCACTGAAAAAGTACACGAGAAGAAAGAATTGCTTGATCGTTCTAAAGCAGAGATTTTCAACATCTATCAAAACAGTTATTCAGAATACATTAAGGTTATTGATAATTTAAAAGAAAGGACAGTTGAACTGGAAAAGGACGGCCTTAATATCGTAGGTAGAGCACAGTTTAATTTTCCTAAGCTCAGAAAAACGTTAGAGAAAGTGAGCGATGGCAGAACGGCATCTTACAACCAATATGATATCCTTTCGGAGAAGAAAAAAGCAACGGATGAAGCTCATTACCAATCTATCTTTGAAGAAGTTAAACGCCTCTTTGAGGATATAATATCAAAGAAATATGCTCTTATAAGTAAGACATCAATTCCCAATGCGATTAAATTTATTCTCGATGATTATTTCTTCGACTATTGGGAAATAACATACAAAAATGACAAGCTAGGTGAAATGTCTACTGGTAAAGCTAGCTTTGTTATCTTGATGTTGATCATCGGACTGAGCAAATCAAAAGCTCCCATCTTGATAGATCAACCTGAAGATAATCTAGATAATAGGTCCATCACAACAGATCTGGTAAATTACTTACGAAACAAAAAGTTGGAGCGGCAAATAATTGTTGTAACACACAATGCAAATATTGTCGTGAATGCTGACGCGGAGAACGTGATAGTAGCAAATCAAAAAGGACAGAATGACGATCAATCAACCAGTGAGTTCAAGTTCGACTACATCAATGGCTCTATCGAAAGTTCGTTTGATAAAAAACCTAATGAAACGGACATTTTAAAGTCAATGGGCATCAGGCAACATATTGCTGATATTGTAGAAGGAGGAAAAGATGCCTTTATGATGCGTGAGAAAAAATATAGGTTTCGTTAGAAGTCTTGTAACAGTCCTCGCTCCTCTCTGGGGCGCGTTTAGCGAAGCGCAACGCGTCACTTTCGTACTCTTTCTTATCCACATGGCATACCGTATCAACCGTTGGAAAAGCTTCCGAATCAGATTAGAATAAAGAAGTTTTCGTATTTTAGTTCTATGAAACCTAAGGAAGAAAGCGGACTATACTTTTCGCTTGATAATGAATAGAGAAGGACGCAAGAACGAATTAGACGTGGATTTTATCGGAGGGGAAGAACTCACCGAGAAGGAGAAGGACTCGTTAAAAGATTTCTTTACCAGGAAGAAGCAAAAGCGAAAAGCTTTGGCTGCTAGAAAAGCCAAGGATAGGGAAAAGGTAAAGTAAGCTCACGACCATAGCCACCAGCGAGGCAAAACTTCGTGACTTTAGGAAAGAGGATTGGCTAGAAGAAGCATTAAAAGAATTTGATAGACCCCTTGGTGCGCGTTTAGCGAAGCGTAACACGTCCTTACTCTTACAGAAGACTTGGTTTGGAGGAATCGACGTACCTAAGCATTTCATTCGGTCGTTGTGTCTCCGCTAAAAATAAATCCAGCAATTCTCACTTTGCCGTCATTCCGGAGCGAGGGTAGGGCCCGCCCCCCCCGGCGAGACCCGGAATCCCCTGCTACAGCGACGAAAATCGTCCAGAAGTGAGGATAGTACTTGTCTTCGGTAGCAGGAGATTCCGGATATTTTCTTCCATTACATTGCAGAAAATTCCGGAATGACGGCGTGTTTTGTAGTCATTTTCTAAAGTGAGACTTGCTGAAATAAGCCAACTACAGAGAGATTGATTTCGTATACTCAACGATGGAAGACATAAAAAAATATATTACGATTGATCCGGAAATACAATACGGACAACCGGTGTTTAGTGGGACCAGGTTGCCCGTAGAAACTTTATTTTGGCATCTGGAAAAAGGGATTTCCATAGATGAGTTTCTGGAAGATTTCCCCAGCGTTACCAAGGAACAAGCTATTGGCGTAATTGGAATTGCTCATAAAATCGTAACCTCGGGAAACATAAACAAAATTTATGAAGCTGTTGCTTGCGGTTCCCCGCCGGGACGAACATCTACCTAAGAAACTGAAATTAGATTTTCCTGAACACGAAATTTCCACGGTATCGGACAAGAAGTGGAACAGTAAAAAGAACGGAGAGCTACTAAAATTGATGTTAGAAGAGAATTTTGACGCCTTATTCACTTTCGATGAAAACTAACAGTATCAGCAGAATTTTAAGAAGTACCCCATTGCGGTGATTGTGCTGAATGCGGAAGATAATGCTTACGTGACCCTGAAAGAACTTGTCCCACCAATCAAAGAAATCCTAAACATCAATCTACCAAGCGGACCAACGGAAGTAAAAGCCAAGGCATAACCCTCCCCTTGGAGCGCGTTTAGCGAAGCGTAACGCATCACTTTCCATAATACGTTATGCAGGATTTCTAATAAACAGCTTCCATTACGACACCCACACCGCCTCTTCCGCTTGTGGTACATTCTTAATCCCCGCCTCTTCCGGGTACGTTCAGTGGCGCAACGGTGGGTGCACGCTTTCTTCCACCGGCTGCTCCCGGTAGGCGTGGTGATAAGTACGACGGCTCATCACGTGAGCGAACAGATCAATGCTCTCCTCATCGTGCAGCGTGGGATCTTTTATCAGGCGCACCGTCGCTACCCAATCGAGCCGGTTCGGATCGGGAAAGTAAGTAATGTTGCTGCGGTAGCGAAACATTTGCGCAGTTAACTGTAGGTTCTCCAGGGCGCAGCCCACGCTGATGTAGAGTTCCCGCCGGTCGGCATCCGCTACCGGGAGCCAGCGCGTGAGGTCGGGGTATACCCGTAGCTGGTCGCCGGTCCACTCGAAGTGCCAGGGCTGCGTGTTATGACTAGACGGAGCGATGGTTGCGTAGTAGACCAACAGTTCGGCCAGTGAATCATCAATTGGCGTGGCAGCGGGAGGCCGGGTGGTATTCGCAGTCATCATAAGGTTGGTTTAAGTAAGCTTGCGCTAGTAAGATTGTGCGGTGTGGTAGGGGAAGCAGCGTGCCTCGTCGGAATCGGAAACTACGTGTATCGTTAGCCTAACGCAATGACCCACGTCATGCTAGCGTGTAAGATTGACCTCCGTTGTGTGAGGCAGACAACATCTCTACCGCCAACCCACCGAGGTCGCTCTAGCGAGCAACAGCAACAGGGCGACTCCCAGGATGATGGTAAAGATCAATTTGTTATACTTGGCGAGCCAACGAGGTAGATAGATATCAAAATTATCGGGCTGTACGGCAGTATACCGGGAAGCGATTGTAGTGAGTGGACAACGCCACCGGTTAATAAGCAGCGTGACCGACTCAACCAAGATGAGTCCGATGGCCATCCAGAGGAATTGACTCATAGTACCGGTTATCCCTACATATAGCAGATAAAATATCGCGGAAGCCATAACGGCCCAAATGAGGGTATGAATTGCCCGGATGATTCTTAACATGCTCATAAAAAAAACGTAGTAAGAACCGTTCAACCCTTCCCCTTCAGCATGCGGTTCCAGTAGAACCAGGGCAGAAAGTATTTCTTCAGCAGCCACATACTCCAACGTTCTTTAGCCATATCGAAGGGAAACGAAGGGGTGGGGCGGTTGTCGTAGTCAAATTCGGCCAGCATCATTCGCCCGTAGCGGGTCACCATTGGACACGATCCGTAGCCGTTGTAGGTTGGATTTTTCCTCAAATCTTTCTGCTGACGCATCACGGTAAGCAGGTTATTGACCACGATGGGAGCTTGCTTGCGAATGGCCGCCCCAGTTTTGGCGTTGGGTGTGCTGGCTACATCGCCCAGCGAAAACACGTTGGGATAGCGGTGGTGCTGCAAGGTGTGCTTGTCCACATCCACCCAGCCGTAGGGATTGTTGGGTACCGACAACGGGCTTTGCTTGATGAAGTCGGGCGCACTCTGCGGTGGGACCACATGCATCATCTCGTACGGGATCACTATGCGGGAGGGGCCCTCCGTATGCATCCCCAGGTGTAGTTCTTCCTCTCCTAACGTGATGGGAAGTAAATCTTCTTGGGTCATTTCGTACACCGCTTGCTTCTCCTTTGGTCGGATTTCCACCAGACGATGAAAAAAGCGGGCGTGAATATGACGGGTGCGGATAATCTCGTTGAGGGTGTGGGCAAACGATTCTACTCCGAAGATCACCATACCCGGGGTAGCAAAGATGACATCGCTTTTGTGCCGAACCCCGTGTTTTCTAAAGTAATCTTCGGCCAGGTACATGATCTTCTGGGGAGCACCGCCGCACTTGATGGGGGTGTCCGGTTGGGTAAACAGGGCGTTGCCCCCCTTGAAGTTCCGGATCAGCTCCCAAGTATACTCGGCGTAGCGGCGGTCGTAATTCGTGGTTAAACCGTTCTTGCCAATGCCTTCTTTCAATCCCGGAATCGCATCCCAGTCGAACTGGATACCAGGGGCTACGACCAGATAGTCGTAGAAGTAGGTACGTCCCGTCTGGGTGGTGACGGTTCGCTGGTCGGGGTCAATCTGCTGGGCACGTTCCTGAATCCAGGTAGCTCCCTTAGGAATCATTTTCTTTTCTGCCCGAACGGTATCTTCCAGGTCGTAGGTACCGGCTCCGACCAAGGTCCAGGCCGGTTGGTAATAGTGCTGCTCGGAAGGCTCAATAATCCCAATGTCTAAGGAGTTGTCTTTGCGTAGCAGTTGAGCGGCGACGGTAATCCCAGCAGTACCCCCGCCGATGATCAGGATGGTGTGTTTATCCGTTTTCATGAGTTTTAATAAGTTAGGATGATAAATACGTCACTTTGGATGTCAAAAACGATGATCTACGTTAGGGGGATCGGTATTTTTGATCAGTCTGCTATTATTAAATTTTCACTTTTGGTTCATCTTAGCTATCCATCGAAGTAGCTAGTGCCCCTGGTAGTGTTCCTTGCCTAATGCGGTAGCTTATCGCGCAGCAAACCGTACACCCACGTACCGGCGATAGCACTCAGCAGTACGACCACGATCACCGAATAGCCGTAGCCAATCAGGGTGTAGATCGGACCCGGACAGGCCCCCACCATCGCCCAACCTAAGCCGAAGATCGTGCCGCCGAGCAGGTAGCGGGTGATGCTGTGGTTTTTTGGGGTGAAGGTGATGGGACTGCCCAACACGGATTTGAGGTGCTGACGCTTGATGATGAACGTGCCGATGATGCCGATCACCACGGCTGAACCGATCACCCCGTACAGGTGGAAGGCATCAAAGTGAAACATCTCGTAGATGCGGTACCAGGAAATTACTTCCGACTTCGTAAGGACGATGCCGAAGAAGATACCGACGATAAAAAAAGGAACGTATTTTTTCATCAGCTTACAGAGTCAGGAGTGAAGGGAGAATAAAGTAGGTCATGATGAGTCCGCCGATGAAGAAGCCAATCACGGCAATCAGTGAGGGCAGTTGCAGGTTGCTCAAGCCACTGATGGCGTGCCCTGAAGTGCATCCCCCCGCGTAGCGAGCCCCAAAGCCCACCAGAAAACCGCCGACCACCAGCATGATGAGGCCTTTGAGCGTGAGCAGCGCTTCCCAGCGGAAGATGCTTTCGGGCAGGTACGTGGCCCCTGGGTTTTCCACACCAAGCGATTGTAAGCGGACCACCGTCTGGCTGGCTAGTTGAATGGGTTCGGGATCAGGAAGCCACTGGCCCACCACGAAACCGCCGACCAAGGTCCCAGCGACGAACACCAGGTTCCAGGTCTGGTTCCGCCAGTTGAAGCGGAAGAAGTCGCTGGTTTTACCGGCTCCTACCGCGGCGCAGGTACTCCGAAGGGTAGAGGATACTCCGAAGTTTTTACCCAGGTAAAGCAATATAAACATCACGGCGGCAATCAGCGGCCCGGCCACGTACCAGGGCCAGGGTTGACTTACCGTTCCAATCACGTCTTTCATCATCAGGCTTCCTGGGGTTGAAACTTCTTTACATCTTCGCTCAGGTCGTACACTTTGGTTTCTAGTAGCGCCCCTTCCAGGATACTGGACCCGGCGGCCGACCGGTAGCCGCCGGCACAGTGCACCACCACCGGCTTGTCGGCGGGCACTTCATAGAGCCGATCCGAGAGTTCGGGCAGCGGAATGTTGATGGCGTGCTCAAAGAGCAGGTTTCCCTTGGCTTCCGAAGCGTTGCGCACGTCCACGATGGTGTAGTCCCCGGGATGCACCTCGAAGTGCTTCAGGTCCAGCAACTGGCTGCGTTTCTGAAAGTGCTGAGGAGCCACCAAGGAGCCTTTGATGTGCGTTTCGTAGCCAATCTTAGCGGCGCGGCGCACGACGCGATCCCGCTGGGCCTCATCCCCGGTCACCAGGTAGAAGGGTTTTTCGGGAGCAATGAGGGCACCCAGCCAGGTCTCAAACTTCTCGCCTTCCTGAATATTAATGGCTTTCTTCATGTGCCCCTTCTTGAACAGCGTTTCTGAACGGACATCCACCACCGGTATGCCGGCCACGAGATACCCTGCCTCTAACGGTTCATCGGCCTTCAGCGAGGGAATACCGCGCAGGCTGTCTTCCAGCGGGGCCAGGCCCTCGCGGTTGAGTTCTACGTCGTAGGGGAAATACTGCGGAATAAAGGGAGGATTCTCCAGCAGGTTCTTCACAAACTGGTCTTCGTCGGTTACCTTGAAGGCCCAGTTTTGTTCTTTCTCTTTCCCGATGGTACTGGAGGTTTCCGGCCCCATGTTCTTGCCGCACAGCGATCCCGCCCCGTGGGCCGGGTAGACGATCACGTTGTCCTCGATCTTCTTGAACACATCGTTAACCGTATGGTACATCTGGCGGGCCAGGTCTTCCCGCTTAGAACGCAGATTACCGGCTCCTTCGCGTAGATCCGGTCGGCCCACGTCGCCTACAAACAACGAGTCGCCGGTGTAGACCGAGTGCGGTTCGCCCTGTTCGTCTAATAGCAGATAGGTATTGTGGTCGGGCGAATGACCGGGGGTGAACAAAGCGCGCATGGTCACCTTGCCGATCTTCACTTCGTCGCCGTCGTCCATGGTCTCGTGCGGGTAGGAAACGCCCACCTGCGAGTTGATGTAGATGGTAGCTCCGTACTTCTCGGAAAACTCCAGGTGACTGCTGGTAAAGTCGGCGTGGGGGTGGGTTTCAAACACCGCCACAATCTTGCCCTGGTGCTCGCGGGCGAAGTCCAGGTAGGGTTGCGGATCTCGGCCCGGATCGACCAGGGCCACGTGTCCGTCACTGACAATGGCGTAGGAGCCGTGGGCGAGTGCTTCGTCATAAAACTGTTTCACTTCCATGATTTCTAAGGTTTAAGATGAATATTGGTTTTGTTACTATTTCTATACTAAGATTAATTCGTTGACTAAGATATATCCGGCCATCACCAGCACAAACCAACCGAAGCCGGTCTTGAGCTTCTGGGCGGCAATAAAACGGGAGGCGTAGGTGCCGATGAAGATCCCCCCGATAGAAATGGCGGTGAAGATCAGCAAGAAAGTCCAATCAATCGGCTGCAGCCCCACGTCGCCGGTAAAGCCAATAAGCGACTTGGCGGCGATGATGAGCAGGGAAGTGCCAATGGCTAATTTCATGGGTAATTTGGCCAGGATCACCAGGGCAGGAATGATCAGGAATCCACCTCCCGCTCCGACTAACCCGGTGAGTACGCCGACCACCGCCCCTTCCAGCAGGATCATCGGATAGTTGTAATGAATAGTGCCGTTTTGATCTTTCTGATCTTGCTTCCCTGAGCGGATCATAGAGAAAGAGGCTAACGCCATGATGATAGCAAAGAAGACCATCACCGCAATGTCCTTGGTCAGGATGAAGTTGTCCCACTGGGCGATATGGTCGGGAATGGCCGGAACGATCCAGCGACGGGTGAGGTAGACGGCGATAAACGACGGGATAGCAAACACCAAGGCCGTTTTATAGCTGACCAGTCCCTGCCGCATGTAGCTGAGCGAACCTACCAGGGAAGCGGCCCCCACGATGAAGAGCGAGTAGGCGGTAGACAGTACCGGATTGATACCCACCAGATAGACCAGGGCCGGGACGGTAAGGATGGAGCCCCCGCCACCAATCAAGCCCAGGGTAAAGCCAATCACGACGGCAGCGATATAACCGATAAGTTCTGTCATGGTGTTATGAATTATCTTGTCAAAGATTCACCCAAGAAGGAGCCTGGGCAACGACCCGTGTCATCCCAGCCAGTGTTCTTTGTTAGCTTATCAATCAATATAAATTTATATGTTAATATTTTCATAAGTAAAACAAAAAACTTAGAATGGAATATTCTGACACTGTTCCATACACTCGATCACCTTGGTGACTTCCTTGAGCTTGAGGGCGTAGTAGATATTCTTCCCCTCGCGTCGGTTACTCAGCACTCCCTTCAGTTTCATGTTGGACAAGTGATGTGAAGTCAGCGATTGTTCCGTACCGAGCTTTTCAATGATCTCGTTTACCGTAAGCTCGTCGTGCTTGGTGAGCAACTCGATGATACCGATGCGCATCGGGTGGGCGATCGTCTTGAGAATGAAGGCCACTTTCTCTAATTTTTCTACATCTAACGTAGTTTCCATACCTACCCTAACGCAACATATGAAAATAGGTTCATGCATTTGAATGTTTTTTTATTGGTGCTCGCTTGACGGGGTGGACCTGAGCCATCGCCGACGTGTCTTGGTTGCTATAACTTCTCAACGGCGGACATCAGCCGGGCTCTGACCTCCGTAGCAATTGCCCTCAATTCCTTGTTTTCAACGGATTGCATAGAAGCGACCGGATCGACCGCTGCTACTTCAATACCGCCGTCAGTTTGCTGAACAATGACGTTACAGGGTAGCATCGTGCCGATCTTGTCTTCCGCTTGTAGTGCCTGGAAAGCAAAAGGAGGGTTGCAAGCACCCAGAATTTTGTACGGCCGGAAATCTTCGTTCAGTTTTTTCTTCATGGTCGCCTGTACATCGATTTCAGTGAGAATCCCAAAGCCTTCTTCCTTCAGGGCCTGGGTTACCTTCTCAATGGCGTCACCAAAACTTACGTTTTGGAGTTGTTTTGAATGGTAATAAGTCATGAGTCGTAGGGTTAGATTAAATTTTTGGTGTACGAAATTCCGGATAAGATGTGCGTAATTTCAATTGCTGCTCGGTTCGGTGATAAATATAGAGGGTTCAGCATTCAATTACAGTGATCCAAGTCAGTGGCCCTTCCCGATATCTGTGCATCGCTGAAACATTGATCAACCTGCCAGACCAAGATCATGATCAACCGTGACCTAGGTCATTGCTTGGCCGCGATAGGATTCCTTTCTTGAATTCATCATCAACGATTAAACCCCGACCACAATGAAATTACTACGCAAGAAATCCCCGAAGAAGACGTGGCAGTACCGATTTACGCATGCCGAAAAAGACGAACTGGTAGCACTAGGAGTATTGACGGCTACCTTATTGGGAGCCGCCTTCCTGCTGGAGCGCTACTCCGAACGATTTTTCGTACTGGACTAGATGACGACCCATGAAACCCTTTAAACGCTGGATGGTCGGACTGGACTTTACGACGACCGACGATTCTTTGATCGAGCACGTGGCCTACTTGGCGCTCTCTCTGCACCCACAGCAGATCTATTTCGTTCACGTGCTTACATCTCTTGAGGTGCCGGAAGAAATGAAGAAGTACCTGCCTGGTGGAAGGCTGCCAACGCGAGAATCAGTCCGAGTAGAACTTGAAACCCGCGTGCGGCCACATTTTCACGAAGATACCAGGGTGGCTTGTAAAGTATACCAGGGGGCTACTAATTTCGAGCTGTGGCGCGAGGCGTATCGCCACGACGTAGACCTCTTTCTGGTCGGGAGCAAACCCAAGAAACATAGTCGAGGGTTGCTGCCTCAGAAATTCGTACGGAAATCTACTTGCTCCGTCTGCTTTGTGCCGGAACGCGACGTACACCCGTTACGGAAGATCATGGTGCCGACCGACTTCTCCGAATACGCAGCTAAGGCAATGAATACTGCGATTACGATTGCCCAGCAGCAAGCCGACTGCCAACTGGTATGTCTGCACGTCTACGAGCTGCCTCACGCCTACTACTACAACCAGTTTCCCCGGAAGCAGTATGCCGAACTGATGGAACGCAAAGCCCGTAAGGAGTATGAGCAGTGGATCGAGAATGTTGATACGAAAGGCATGTCTATTGAGCCGGTATTCCGGTTGCTGGAACATCCCTACGTAGTGGACCACATACGGAAGGAAGCCGAGGCGCAGCAGGTAGATTTGATCGTAATGGGTGCCGGGGGGCATTCGCTACTCTCCCGGATTTTCCTGGGTAGCCACGTCGAGCGCATGGTGGGTATGGAAAAAAGTATCCCGCTGATGATCGTCAAAGACAAAGCGCGCGACATTGGCTTTCTGGAAATCTTTACTACCTGATATTCCCTATGAAAAAGCGATACTACCGTTTACTGCTGGCGAACGTACTGCTACTCGCCAGCCCGACGTTGGCCCAGGAAAGTGATTTTAATCAAAGCAGCCTGGTGATCGTCAAGATACCCGACCTGACCGGCGAGCAGTACTATCAGATCTCTTCGGGCCTGGCGACCAACGCGCAGTACAGCCTGGTGTATTCCTGCCTGGAGTCTGGTATCATCGTGCTGCGCTACTACCATAACTTTACGGAAGAAGCCGATGTACGTATCGCAGTAAGGAGCCTACTGAAACAGTACGGCAAACTCACCAGCCTGGAGGTGATCTACGTAGACCTGTCGCAGGAAGCGGCTACGCAGTGTTGAGTTCCCCTTTGGGGAGCAAAGACTTTTTGAGAAATGACTAATGATAAGAAACAAATAGATTATAAAATAGCCATTTACAGAACAGGTGTTTTTGCTACAGCGTTTATGCTTACCCTGATTCCTGTTCAAATAGTTTTTTTATTATTTGGCCCCACCCTACCACTATTGTTGGCTGGTTTGAGCTTTTTCAGGATAGTTGGATTATTGGTCTAATCAGCTTTGATTTCCTTTATTGGTCACAAAGGGAGTTAAAACTATGCACTTTCAGTGCATTTCGCTTTAGCTTCTAAAAATATATCTTTACGGTATGTCTTATCAACGCTCAAGCGGACATACCGTATCTAGGTTGACAGTACACATAGTATGGTCCACCAAGTATCGTTATGCAGTTCTACAGGGTGATATCAAAATACGGTGTAGGTCACTACTCATTCAGATATGTGAGGCAGAAGATGTAGTCATACTGAAAGGCGTAGTTTCCAAAGATCATGTTCATATGCATGTGGGGTATCGTCCATCGCAGTCTATCAGTGAACTGGTTCGGAGACTCAAAGGTAGAAGCTCACGAAAGATACAACAAGAGTTTCCTGAACTGAAAAAGCGATATTGGGGCAGGCATTTCTGGGCCATTGATTTTGGGTGTTGGAGTACAGGTAATATAACTGATGAGATGGTTAATGAATACTTAGAACATCATCGCAAGCCAGGCGGGGACGATCAATCTGACTTCATCTTGGAGTGAGACTTTCAGTCTGAGCCAAAACTATGGCGCTTTCAGCCCATAGTCGTTTATTGAGTATGATAGCATCTATCTTTCTATATCTAGCTCTTTTTTATGCCCTTAAGGATGAAAGAAAATCGTTAAGTGTATTGGCATTAACATTAGGACTTATAGGACTAGCCATTTATTTCCCCTCAAATGCATCAATTGAAATGCTTTCCATTAGCAGACAATTCGCAGAAGCTGTAACCGAGCAGGAGAAAACAATCCTTCTTGCATCTGGACAAGCTTTATTCTCAATCTGGAAAGGAACTTCTTATACTATTTATTATATCCTAAACGGTACAGCACTAATACTTTTCTTTTCAGCAATGATTAAAAGTGATAATTTCAGAAGAGTAACCGCATATATTGGACTTGCAGCTGGGATCCTTATGACCATACCCGCAACAGCAGGTATGATTGGTTTGAGTATGGCATTGTCATCTTTGATACCTTGGTCTGTTTTTTCAATTTTAGTCATTAAAGACTTTAACAAACTAATAAAGAAAATCGCTGCCCAACAATAGGTCTAAGTAATGCCGAACAAAGTGGTAATTTAAGTTTGGCGTTTACCTTTAATCCGGCGTATACTTCACTACCAGCTTGGTGATCAGAATGGCCAGTAGATAGCCTACGGTAGCCCCACTCAAGAGCACCATCCACTCATAACCTCCCAGCGGCACCAGGTAGAAATAGGTATTCAGCGGAGAATAGACGATCACCAGTTGCAGTAGCAGCGAAACGACTAATCCGGCAATGAGCCACTTATTGGCGAACCAACCGAGCTTTTCCTGGTAGCGGATGGCCCCGATTCGGACAAACTCAAACAACACGATACCGGTGAGCAAGGCACTGCGGGCTACGTCTAACCCGAGTGGATAAATCAGGTAAAACACCCCCAACAGCAGCAGCATCTTCTTAGTACCAATCAGTCCGATCAACCAGCCCAGGCGCTTATTAATCAGCGGCTCTTTGTCCCGGCGGGGCTTCTGCTGCATAATGTCATCCGCGGGTGGGTCCACGCCCAGCGCCAGGGCCACCAGTCCGTCAGTAAGCAAATTGATCCACAGCAGTTGCACCGGAAACAGCAATGGTTCATCCAAATCGACCAGCAAGGTGGCCACAAAGATCAGTGACACTTCGGCCAGGTTGCAGGTGAGCAGGTAGTCGATAAACTTGCGGATGTTGTTGAAGATCGTACGCCCCTCTTTGATAGCATCCCGCAGCGTGCTGAAGTTATCGTCGAGTAGGATCAAATCACTGGCCTGCTTGGTCACTTCGGTTCCCTTGAGGCCCATGGCGATGCCTACTTCGGCTTTTTTTATCGCCAGCGCGTCGTTGACTCCGTCGCCGGTCATGGCCACGCTGTTGCCCACTTCCAGGATTTCCAGCAGGCGCAGCTTATGAAAGGGGTTGGTGCGAGCGAAGATGTTCACTCCTTCGTCCAGCCGTTGCCGAAGCGTCACATCGTCCAGTTGATCCAAAGCGGGGCCATCCAGGACGCCACTACTTTCCAGTCCTACCTGCTCGGCGATGGCCTGCGCGGTCACCGGATTGTCGCCAGTAATCATGATCACCCGGATACCGGCGGTACGACAGTCCCGGATAGCCTGCTTCACTTCCTCACGGGGCGGGTCGATCATGGCTTGCAGCCCCAGCCAGATCAGGTCTTTTTCGGTATACTCGGACTGGTCGGTGGGTTTATAAGCGAAGCCCAGTACGCGCAGGGCCTGGGAAGCGAACTCCGTATTTTGGGCCAGGATACGCTGTCGGCTCTCCTCATCCAAGGGCACCACGTCTCCCTGCTGTAGCATCTTGGTACACCGGGCGAGCAGCACTTCAGGGGCTCCTTTGGCGTAGACCGTGAGGGTGCCGGAGGAGTCTTCTCCTACTACGCTCATCATCTTGCGCTCCGAGTTGAACGACCGCTCGTTTTGCTTGTCGTACGGAAGCATGTCGGGCAGTAGCCGCTCGCTGACGCGTAGCAGCGCGATTTCGGTTTGCTCTCCGAAGTACTTCGGTTGTCCCTCGTCATCGACCCCGATCATGGCATTGTTGCACCGGCGACCGCAGGTGAGGAGCCGTTGAACGGTCTCGTCGATAGCATCTGTCTTTTCCAGCGAGGCTACGTCCTGCACCTGCTTGTCGTAGTAGAGGTGGGTAACAGTCATCTCGTTGCGGGTCAGCGTACCGGTTTTGTCGGTGCAGACGATGTTGACTGCCCCTACGGATTCTACGATGGGCAGTCGTCGGATCAGCGCGTTCTTGCGAAACATCACCTTGGCCCCGGCGGCCAGGGCCAGCACGACCACGGCCGGGAGTCCTTCAGGAATAGCGGCCACCGCCAGCGAGATAGCGGTGAGCAGCGAGGTGTAAAAGCCGTACTTAAACACCCCGATGATGGCAATGGCGACCAGAATGATCAGGGTAATGATCGATAGCCGCTTACTAAGCTGGGCGAGTTCTACCTGAAACGAGGACGGCTCGGTTTCCAGGGTCTGCAATCGAGAGGCGACATGTCCGATCTGGGTACGCATGCCGGTGTCGGTCACCACCACCCGGGCGTGGCCGCCGGTCACGTAAGTATTCATGAAGACCGAAGCCTCGGCTGCTTTCTGCACGGCGGCCGACTCACCCGTCAGAATGGATTCATCCAGTTCCAGGTGAAAGGCCTCGACCACCGTGCCATCGGCAGTCACCATATCCCCGGATTCCAGCAGCAGCAGGTCGCCTGGTACTACCTCGGCGGAGGGAATTTCCACTTCCTGTCCGTTGCGGATAACCCGGGATTGGGGGGTGGCCATCTTTTGCAGGGCTTCAATAGTTCGCTCAGCATTGTAGTCCTGCACAAAGCCCAGGATGCCCGATAGCAGCACAATGAACAAGATCAGCGAAGCATCTACCACGTTGGGTTCCTGGTCGGGTAGAAAGCCGACCGCCAGCGAGATGATCGCCGCGGCGATGAGGAGCAGAATCAGGGGAGAAGTGAACTGCCGAAGTAGAATTCGGAACGGGCGGGCCTTGGTCTGTCGGGTGAGTTCGTTGCGGCCGAACTCTTGCTGTCGGCGCTGGGCTTCCGAGGTGGACAATCCCAGGGTGGCGGCTGGTTTTTCTAAAGTCTCTTCCATGCTGACGGGGTCAAAGCGGCAAGGTAGCCGAGGCGATCCAGAGAGAAAATGATATAGATCAGCGAGGGGGTACTTACATTGATGTTCGTAAGGGAGTGCAAAGGTTTGTATAACCCGCACCCATGCAGTTAGGCGAAGCCTGATGAAAAGGGGTGGTTATACTACTCAAGATGGCTTGTCTATCAGCCAGAGATCTTGTAGGTTTGTTTATCTAGACGTTGTGTGCCATAACAAAAAAGATTAATTTAGAAGAAAAAACATAGATATGATAGGCGAAGCAGAATTGAAAGTAAAAATCTTTAGACTCATTGACACCCAACAGGGAGAGTCACTGCAAGAGGTGTACGATTGGCTATCTGCTAAATTGCATGGAAGAGAAGCCGTATCTTCCCTAGAACAAGGATACAAAGATATGGCAGCAGACGAAGTACGGGAACAGGAAGCTTTTGAATGGGCAGAAGGAACGCTCAACACTGGTGAACTGTGAAGCAGCGAGGGGAGGTCTGGTGGATCAACTTTGATCCGTCAGTAGGACAGGAAGTCAAGAAGAAGCGACCAGCTATTGTTATCAGTAACAACACGTCTAACAAACACTTGAAAAGATACCAAGTTGTACCTCTGAGTACTCAAACGGGAAAGTTGTATCCAAGCGAAACAACAGTGAAACTAGCGGGTAAAGAAAGTAAAGCGATGGCTGATCAACTAACTACCGTCAGCGAACTACGATTTATCAACCGAGCGGGAAGTGTTACCCAGGACGAATTGACGGAGGTAGAACGAACCGTTAAATTACAATTGGGCTTGAGATGAAGACACGGCACACAACACCATGCAGCCGCCAGCCGGGGGAAGATGAGCATGAGCACTTGTTGCTCCAAGCTAGAATACCGATATTCGGAAGATCAACGCCCACAAGCCCGGCCTGACGGCTGCACTCATCGTTCAGTGTCAATCAGGCGGATTTGCTGATAAGCTGGAATTTTAAGCATATCGTAAACATCCAACGGATACGAGGCTACAATTCAATCAACATAAAAAACGGATTTAAACAATTAGAGATACGATCACCAAGAGATTTAATGGACTATGGAAACTAGAACTGAAAAAAAATTCGATGCTGTAAAAATGGCACGTGACATAAAAGATAAGTTGGATGCAAAGTTGTCCAAAATGACTAAAGAAGAAATCGTGGCGTACTTCAAAGAGCAGCGGAAAAAACCTAACCGCATAAAGCCCAGTGCCTAGCGATGGCTATACGAAATGCGGGCGTAAGTGCTTAATCCATTGGTTCGGGCTTGTTCGAACAACACCGCAAAATCTTTTGGATTTTGCTTTTTTCGAGGGACAAGGTAAAAACAAGACCAAAAGATTCCGCTGATCTCGAGGCTGAAAGGCAGGTGCGTGCGACCCTGCATTGTGCATAGCCGAGACGTTGCTACAACACACTCGCTGCACCACCCAATAAACCTAGCTGCACCGGCGGAACTCACCGAAAAAGTATCGAATATAAATTAAGCACACCATACCCATACTATGCAAACCCTACCCAACTACGGCAGCACGTAGAAAAGAATCGCGAAGAAATGACAGATACTACCCGCCAGCACGAATAGGTGCCAGATGGCATGATTATATCGCAACACCTTCCAGCGATAGAAGATCACGCCCAATGAATAGGCGAGTCCGCCCGCCACCAGCCAGAGCAGTCCTCCGGTAGGAATTCGGGTAATCATCGGCTGAGCCGCTACCACACACAGCCACCCCATCAGCAGGTAGATCACCAGCGATAGCCGTTCGTACCGACCGATAAAGAAAAACTTGAAGACAATGCCCACCACCGCCAGTCCCCAGATGGTTCCTAGCAACGACCACCCCCAGGGGCCTCGCAGGTTCACTAGCATAAACGGCGTGTACGTGCCCGCGATGAGCAGGTAGATGGCCGCGTGGTCGGCAATCTTGAAAAACCGCTTGACCCGCGGCTGCCGGATGCTGTGGTACAGGGTGGAAGCCAGGTAAAGGGTAACCAGGGAGCTTCCGTAAATGCTTACGCTGACCACGTGCCAGGCGTCTCCGTACAAGGCCGCCAATACGACTAACACGGTGAGTCCGGCGATACTCAAGCCCGCTCCGATGCCGTGGGTGATGCTATTGGCAATCTCTTCCCGGAAGGAAGTGGATTTGGCGGCCGGGGGAGTCGTTTTTATGGATTTCGTTTTTCCTGACATAGTGTCTTACTCAATGTACGTCATTACCTCAGCACAAATATAGTACCCGGGTGGTGCTAACCGAATTGCGCCTGTTCGCCGAAAGGCAGAGTAAGCACTACTTAGATAAAAACAATGATCAACCTCATCTTCGGAAGCAATTGATGCCATGCCTATGACCTAAATCAGTGCCTCTCCTGACCTGGAACAGTGCGCTACCCTTTTCCCAGCACTACCTTGCCGAAAAAAGAAAGTGCTGACCTACTTACCTCCCGCGCTCAAAGCCTACTTCATCACTACCGGCGAACTGGCCCAGTTTACCGGACGCTTCTTTCGGCAGGTCTTCCGACCGCCCTACGAATTCAACGAACTGCTCCGGCAGTCGTACCGCATTGGCTATCAGTCGCTACCGCTGGTGGGGGTGACCGGGTTTATCATGGGCGTGGTGCTTACCTTGCAATCGCGACCCACCCTGATCGAGTTCGGGGCCGAATCGTGGATGCCCTCGATGGTAGGCTTATCCATCGTCCGGGAGATCGGTCCGGTGATCACGGCACTGATCTGTGCGGGCAAGGTGGGCTCCAGCATCGGGGCAGAGCTAGGGTCGATGAAAGTGACCGAGCAGATTGATGCGATGGAAGTGTCGGGCACTAATCCGTTCAAGTACCTGGTGGTCACCCGCGTGGTCGCCGCCACGCTGATGCTGCCGGTGCTGGTGGTGCTGGCCGACGTGATTTCGCTCTACGGCTCCTTTCTGGTAGAGAATCTGAAGGGAGGAGTAGGGTGGACGCTGTACTTCAACCAGGTGTTCGCCAGCCTTGAGTTCGGCGATATCATTCCCTCTATTGGGAAGTCGTTCTTCTTTGGTTTTGCTATCGGCCTGGTCGGCTGCTACCAGGGCTACTGCTCGGCGAAGGGCACCGAAGGGGTGGGAGCGGCGGCCAACACGGCGGTGGTGATGGCCTCCATGCTAGTCTTTATTCTGGACTTTCTGGCCGTGCTGGCGGCCGATATCTTCTATGAGTTATGAAACCAACGACCGTATCGGCTCCGCGCAAGGCACCCTCTCCAACTACGTCGCCGGTGATAGAAATTGCTCATCTGGACAAAGCCTTCGGAGAACACGTCGTGCTGCGTGACTTCAACCTGACGCTGCACGCCGGAGAGAACCTTATTGTACTAGGCAAATCTGGCTCCGGCAAGTCGGTGCTGATCAAGTGCATCGTTGGCCTGATGCCCATCGACGCCGGGCAGGTGCAGGTGCTGGGCAACAGCGTGCCGAACCTGGACCAGGACGCCCTGGATGACCTGCGGCGCGGCATTGGCTTTTTGTTTCAGTGGGGGGCACTGTACGACTCGATGACCGTACGCGAGAATCTGGAATTTCCGTTGCGCAAGCACCCCGAGAAAATCAAGCAGCCGCTGCTCAGCAAGGTAGAAGAAGTGCTCGATAGTGTAGGGTTACCGGAGGCTATTGACCTGATGCCAGCCGAACTGTCGGGCGGCATGAAGAAACGTATCGCCCTGGCCCGGACGCTGATGCTGGAGCCTCGGATTATCCTCTACGATGAGCCGACGAGCGGACTCGATCCAATCACCGCCAAAGAAATCAGCGAATTGATTCGGACGGTACAGCAGCAGCAGGCCGCCGCCGTCGTCATCACCCACGACCTGGCGTGTGCGCGGATTACCGGCGACCGCATCGTGATCCTGTTCGAGGGAACCAACTACGCCGAAGGCACCTACGACACCCTGCGCCAGTCGGCAGACCCGGTGGTACGAGCGTTTTTTGAATAGAAACCGTCATCATCATGAATAAAGAATCGACCCAAAAAATCAAGTTAGGCATCTTCGTCACGCTGGGAGTGATCTTGCTGGCGCTGGCCCTCTACCTGGTGGGCAACCAGCGCAACATGTTCAGCTCCCGCTTTCCGCTCAGCACCCACTTCACCGAAGTCAACGGGCTGAAGAAAGGTAACAACGTACGCTTCGCGGGCATCGACGTCGGCATCGTGAAGCGGGTGACCATCCGCAACGATTCCACCATTCAGGTGGATATGCTCCTGCGCGAGGAGGTACGGAGCCATATCCGGAAAAACGCCGTAGCCAGTATCGGCACCGACGGCTTGGTCGGCAATGTCATCGTGAATATCCGGGCCGTGGCGGGTGACGCTCCGCCCGTCATAGAGAACGACCGGATTGCTTCCGCCCCCAGCGTAGACACCGATGCCCTGCTCAGCACACTGAGCGTGTCTAACGAAAACGTAGCTACGCTCACCCAGAACCTGGTGGAGATCACCGATCAGATCAACTCCGGAGAAGGCTCTCTGGGCATAATGTTGCAGGACGATCGCCTGGCCCACGATCTGCAACGAACAGTAGCGAACCTGTCAGCGGCCAGCCGGGGTGCGGCCCAGACGGTGAGCGAACTGGAAAGCACGGCGTATAAGATCAACCACGGTTCCGGTCTCATCAGCTTTCTGGCTGAGGATACCATCACGGTTGGCCAGCTTCGGCAAACGATGCAGAATCTGCAAACTGCCAGCGAATCAGTAGTGGGGGTTACCCACGACCTGCAGGGGATGGTGGAGGAGGTAGACGCCGGGCAGGGCACCGCCGGACTGCTGGTGAATGACACGGCACTGGCTCAGGATATACAGCAGTCGGTGGATGACATCCAAACCGGCGTTGCGCTGTTCAACGAGAACATGGAAGCCTTGCAGCATAACTTTCTGCTGCGCCGCTATTTTAAGAAACAGCGGAAAAAGTCCAAACTGCCAAACGTCAATGACCAAGGTCATTCCCAACGTTAACCCAAGTCATCGTGCTACCAGCCTCTCCCGTCTACCTTTATATTTTTAGTCTAACCCCATGTTTCACCCTAATCTCAAACCCCATGACACAGCTAATGAAATCCCCCGGCCTGCTGAGCACCATGCCTTCGCTGCTCTCCAGCTTTTTTGACGATGATTGGTTCAACGTCGATAACCAATGGCGGACCCGAGTACCGGCGGCCAACGTGCAGGAACAAGACGACGCCTTTTGGATCGAACTGGCCGCCCCGGGCATGCAGAAGCAAGACTTTCAAATCAACCTGGAGAACGGTACGCTGACGGTGAGCTCGGAGAAAAAAGAAGAAAGTAAGCAGGAAGAAGACAACTACACGCGCCAGGAGTTTAGCTACCGCTCGTTCCGGCGCTCGTTCGTACTGCCCGACTCGGTGAAGGCCGATGACATCCAGGCTAGATACGAAGACGGAGTGCTCAAGCTGACTTTGCCCAAAAAAGAAGAAGCCAAGCAAGCTCCGCGCAAAGAAATCGCAATTCATTAGCGGGCCCTTCGCGATGAAACGGCGATCTATCCCTGTAGTAAGAATTAATACTCTACCCGACGGTTTTGTAAAAGAGGTTAAATCTCATCCAAGCCATTTCAATTGCCAGTTGTAAAGGACTGCTTATCTGTTGTTTATAGAACTGTCTCAACAAATTCAGTCCTCTTCTAAAGACGCTGTATTGCGGATACCCGTGCTTTTTAGTTCTTACGGGATTAACTTTTCCATCCTCAATACCAGTGGCCCAACAAATAGTATACGCTATAGAGACGATAGCAAATAGTTTTCGGTACTTGACGATACAGCGCAGGCAGGAGTCCTCTAAATTAAAGCCTCTCTGTTTAAGTGCTTGAAAGAAAACTTCTATAGCCCATCGTCTTTTATACCAAGATCGCAGCGTCTGCGGTAGAGTAGTACCGATCAGATAGAGCAGTTCACCTTTTTCATCATAAGAGAGCGATAAGTTAACCACTACGCCATCAACAACCACATCTCGTTGATTGCAGTCTATATCATCGTCGGTAAGTGCTTCTTCAGCCCAAACTCTTTGCCCGTTGGCTAACAGGATGGAATGGTGCTTGGGTATCCGCACACAAAAAGGAATACACTCTCTTTTTAGCCACCTGAGCCAGGGTTGCCCAATAAACTCCCGATCCATCACTAGCATTTGAATGCGTTGCTTACCTACCACCCCAACCAAGGACTTAAACAAAGCAATCCGCTGGTCAGCATTACTATTACCACTGTTGTTATCTAGCATCTCAAAGTAAACGGGAACGGCCATCTTACCAATACTGACCACCGCACACAGTATATTGACCTGGGTCTGCCCAAAATCCCATTCTGTACGATCAATACTGAGCGTTACTTGATGATGAGGGACAAAACTCATTAAAAAGGTGGTCAACTGCTGATAGTCCAGACTCACCTTAGCAAAAAAGTCTTGTATCCTGCGTTCAATAGAGCGCGCTTGGATGGGCTTGTCTATCTTATCAGCAATCTCTGAGAAGATCACCGACCGACTGCTGATGATACCGCGCCGCGGTGGCCTTGAATCATATCACAGAGAAACTCTTGACGTTTTTTATGCCTCACCACTTTGGCCGTTCGTATCAATTCGTATATCTTTAGTACCGGATTCTTATCCATTGAAAAAGCTGTTTTTGTTGTGTAGGAACTACAAAATTCAGCTTTTTCTCTCTCCTATTCAACCCTCACCCAAAACCGTCGGGTAGAGTACAGAATTAATCAACCCTTAAACAGTACTATAATGAAAAAGAAAGATGATGATCAACTGCAGCAAGATGTAATGGATGAAATTGACTGGCGCACCTCTCTGAAACCCGCCGAAGTGGGAGTGAGCGTGAAGGACGGCGTGGTTACCCTGTCCGGCTTTGTGGACTCATACCGAAAGAAGCGATCGGCCGAACTTGCCGCCGAAGCGGTGGAAGGAGTAAAGGCCATCGTCGAGAACATTGAGGTAAAACTGCCCGGCAGCAGTATTCGCAACGACGAAGACATTGCTAAGGCGGCCCACAACGCTCTCCAGTGGCACACCAGCATTCCGGATGACAAGATCAAGATCGTGGTCAACGACGGTTGGATTAAGCTGGAAGGTGAGGTGGACTGGAGCTACCAGAAAACCGCGGCCAAAGATGCCGTAGAAGACCTGACCGGGGTGTACGGAGTGGTTAATGATATCAAGGTGAAAGCCCGTGCTAAAGCCGACGACATCACCCGGCGCATCCAGAGTGCCTTTGCCCGTCATGCTTCTATTGACGCGCGCAATATCCACGTAGATATTGAAGGGGGCAAGGTAGTCCTGAAGGGAAAAGTCCGCTCGTACATCGAGAAGAAGGACGCCGAAAATGCTGCCCGGATTGCCCCGGGGGTAACAGCCATCGATGACCAACTGGAAATTGCGTATACCTGATCCATAAGAACGAAGAAAGAGGACAACTAGCGTCAAGGCACCCGGTGGTTTCAACCAAAACGAACCGGGTGCTTTCGTCGCTTTTCACCCTTTCCGTAACCCACCCTACGATGAAAAACTATCCTGAACAGTATCGCGAACTAGTCAAATTGCTTAGATGTACGGCTGCGAGGCCCTGGAAGCCCTACAACAGTACAAAAAAGAGCGAGGGGAGGCTTAGTCTCAGGTTTGATTATTTCTGGCCAGCATGACAGTCTATTCTTGTTGCCACATTGCCCACAATGTTCTCAGCAGGATAAACCAGTCTAGCGAAAGTGAACACTCCCGGCCGTAGCGTAGGTCCAGCGCGACGCGCTCCGCTACCCTCATATCATCCTTGTTTTCTGAGATCTGCCACAGTCCGGTAATCCCAGCCGGGGCCAGAAAGCGATCAGTGTAGTGATGGGCTATCAGGGTAGCCGCTTCGTCGAGAGGCAACGGCCGGTTACCTACCAGCGACATATCGCCCTTGAGTACGTTGATCAGTTGCGGCAACTCGTCCAGACTAGTCTTCCGTAAGAACCGGCCGACCCAGGTCACCCGGGGATCGCCCTTTATCTTGAAGAAGAAAGGATAGTTCTGATGGATGCATTGCCTGCCTACTTTGTCGTACTGATTGTGTCCCCATAATTGATCTCGTAACTGATCCGCCCCGAAGCGCATGGTTCTGAACTTGTAGAAGTCAAAAATCTGGTAGCGGCTTCCCATGCGCTGCGCTACGTAAAACGCCGGACCTCGCGACTCCAGCACAATCGCCAGAGCGATGAGCAGGAACAGGGGGCTGAGCAATACCAAGGCGACGCTAGCGACCATGATATCCAGCAGCCTTTTGCCGGAGTAGCCGCCAGGAGACGCCGCTTCCTTTTCCCTGACGGGAGCCGCAAGATTCGTAGTATCCTGAGATGAACGATGGATGAAATATGTGCCTTCGGCAACGGAAGACGGGGTGGTAGGGTAGGTAACTTCATTCATAGTTTTCTGTGTTTGACCCCAAGAAAACCAGAGGGCGTGGCATTTAAAATGATTTAAATCATCGGTAAGACTGATTGAAGATTTTAAGCGAAATGGTTTATTTATAGATGAAAATATCCCAGTTGCTAGGTTTATGCATCACCTGGACGCCCACGTCATAGGTGTGGCGGTGTATTTCCAGACTGCCGTGCTACGACCCCAGGGGCAGTTTGTCCAGCCGGATCCGCGACAGATAGTCTGGCAAGCTCGGATTACGAAAAGTCACCTGCCGCGTCTGAGCGTCAATCCTGACGTCAAGTAGCGATTGCAACAGTAAAAATACAGCCGTCAACTGCGGCCAGGCCGCCCGCACCTGCTTTTGCACTTCGATGAACACGGGCCCCGAGTAGAAACGGGGTATGACTTGGCACTGACCGAGATCATCGACGGACCGTGTCACTACTTTATGGCCGAAGCGGGTACCGACCGGGGAAGGCAGGTGCTGGAAGAGATCCCCTCCCGACCCGCCGTCCAAGAAGATGACGCCGCCGCGGCGGGTACCGAACGGGCCAAGGCCGACAAGGGCCGCCCCCTGGATCGCACCGACATCAAAGACCTGCTGTACCGTAACTACGATAACCCGCGCTGGGATGCTTTGGAAAAACGCTGCCTGGCCTGCGGCAACTGTACTAAGGCTTGCCCCACCTGTTTTTGTTCCAAGGTGGAGGACACCACGGATTTGACCAGTGAACACGCCGAACGATGGCGTTCGTGGGATTCCTGCTTTACGCTGGATTTTTCGTACGTCCACGGAGGCAGCGTCCGCTCCTCAATAAAATCGCGGTACCGGCAGTGGCTCACCCACAAGCTGGCTACCTGGCTGGACCAGTTCGGGTCCACCGGCTGCGTCGGCTGCGGAGGCTGCGTCACCTGGTGTCCGGTAGGCATCGACCTGACTGAACAAGTACGAGCACTTCGCGAAAGCGAGAAAAAAGATGAAGACTAAAACGATTCAGGATATGTTGGCCGAAGTGCCTTTCTTCGAAGGCATGGAAGCTTCCCACCTGGTCCTCTTGTCGGGCTGCGGTCAGCTGGCGCGTTTCCACCGAGTTGACTTCCTGCTCAGGGAAAGAGAAGCAGCCAACCGTTTCTTCCTGATCCGCCGAGGGGGGGTGACTATTGAGAGCCATCTGCCGGGCGGGGTGCTCACGATCGCAAAAGCGGGCCAAGACGGCATTGCCGGCTATTCGTGGTTGTTTCCGCCCTACCGTAACCAGTTCGACGATCGGGCGATCAGCGAGGTGGAGACCATCCAACTTGACGGAAAATGCCTATGTGGCAAGACGCACGGCGACCTCGAGCTGGGCTACCAGTTTATGAAACGTTTTGCGGAGCTGATGCTGCACTGGATGCAAGCGGCCCGCCGCCAGCTCCTAGACATTTACGGGGTGCCTAGCCCAAAAAGCGTATGACGGATGTACTCGCGCCCCCGGTGGATATCATGGAGCCTGTTCCGTTTAGAATAGAAGCGGTAAGGAAAGAACTGTCCGACTGCTTTACCCTGACCCTGCGGCCCGTTGAGGAGGGAGTACCCTTCGCCTTTTCCCCCGGTCAGTTCAATATGCTCTACGCATTCGGCCACGGAGAAGTGCCTATTTCTATAAGTGGCGATGCGGACCGCCTGCAACAACTGGTGCATACCATCCGTAACGTGGGTTCGGTGACTGCCGCCCTGCAAAGGTTAGGAGTAGGGGACACGGTAGGCATCCGCGGTCCGTTTGGCAGTACCTGGCCACTGCCCGAGAGCAAAGGTAAAAACGTACTCATCATGGCCGGGGGACTGGGGCTGGCTCCGTTGCGCCCGGCTCTCTACCACCTATTGACTAATTGAAGCGACTACGGCGTAATTACCGTCCTCTACGGTACCCGCAGTCCGGATACGGTGCTGTTTGCGGACGCACTGGAGGCGTGGTCGAAGGAGATAGGGGTAGCCATCACAGGCGATAGCGCCCCGCCGAGCTGGCAGGGGCAGGTAGGGGTAGCCACTGAGCTTTTGCCGCAAGGAGAGGGCATTCCACCCGATACGGTAGCTTTGCTCTGCGGACCGGAAATAATGATGCGATTCAGTGCCTACGCCCTGCTCAACCGGGGGGTGATGGCGACCGACATCTACCTGTAGATAGAACGCAATATGAAGTGTGCCCTGGGTTTTTGCGGTCGCTGTCAGTACGGTCCTTGTTTCGTGTGCCACGATGGCCCAATTTTTTCCTTCGATCGGGTAGCCCGATTATTTAAGATCAGAGAGGTATGACTAAGAAAAAACCCAACTGGCGGTCTGGAAATTCGCCTCCTGCGACGGATGCCAGCTTACGTTACTCAACTGTGAAGACGAACTGCTCGCCTTAGCCGGAGAGATAACGATCGCTAATTTTTCCGAAGCTTCCCGCGAGGTGCTGCCTGGCCCCTACGAGCTGTCGCTGGTGGAAGGCTCAATCACCACCCCCCACGACCGGGAGCGGATTCAGAAAGTGCGGCGACAGTCCAAATACCTGGTGACGATCGGCGCTTGTGCGACGGCGGGGGGCATTCAGGCACTCCGCAACTTTAAGGATGTACAAGATTTCGTGGAGGTAGTCTACGCCCATCCCGAATACATTGATACGTTAGCTACCTCTACCGCTATTGCCGACCACGTGAAGGTAGATTTTGAGCTGCGCGGTTGCACCATCAACAAGCCGCAACTGCTGGAGGTGATTAACGCTTTCCTGCACGAACGGAAGCCCAACATCTCAACGGATAGCGTGTGTACCGAGTGTAAGCAACGGGGAACACCCTGCCTTACGGTGACGCAGGGTATCCCCTGTCTGGGGCCCGTGACGCAGGCCGGCTGCGGAGCTATTTGTCCGGCCTATAACCGAGGGTGCTACGGCTGCTACGGACCCATGGAAACCCCTAACCCGGAGTCGCTGTCGGCCTGGCTGCTGGACCGGGGGATG
Organism: uncultured Cytophagales bacterium; assembly: GCA_963761785.1. Lineage (GTDB taxonomy): Bacteria > Bacteroidota > Bacteroidia > Cytophagales > Cyclobacteriaceae > Tunicatimonas. Next base: position 482,718 of record CAVXII010000003.1, on the reverse strand, counting down.
CTGAAAGAAGACTGGATCAGGCTGCTGCGCACCTACAATGCTGATGCCTCGGCATTCAAAACAGAAAGCCAACGTCATGAGTAAAGCGGATAAAGATAGGATCATTAAAGTAGACTACCTGGCACGGGTAGAAGGGGAGGGCGCGCTGTTTCTAAAAATCCGGGGTGATACGCTGGAAGACGTTAAGCTTAAGATATTCGAGCCACCACGCTTCTATGAAGGCTTATTGCGAGGCCGTAAATACAGCGAAGCGCCGGACATTACGACCCGAATCTGCGGCATCTGCCCGGTCGCCTACCAAATGAGCGCGGTACACGCCATGGAACAGGCGCTCGGAGTAACGGTAGACGGCCCGCTGCGGGAGCTACGTCGGCTGTTGTATTGCGGGGAGTGGATTTCCAGTCACGTACTGCATATCCACATGCTACACGCCCCTGACTTTCTCGGTTGCCCCAGTTCGGTGCACATGGCCAAAGATTTTCCGCAGTTGGTTGAACAAGGGCTGCAACTCAAGAAAGTGGGGGGAAAGCTGATGCGTTTATTAGGCGGACGAGAAGTGCATCCCATTAATGTGCGGGTAGGGGGATTCTACAAAATGCCAACCAAAAGTGAGTTGCGCGCCGTCGTGCCAGCATTAGAGCGAGCACGGGATACCGCCCTAAAGACAGTACGCTGGGCTGCCACGCTGGATTTTCCGGAATTTGAGCAAGACTACACCTTTGAGGCGATGCAACACCCGGATGAGTACCCCATGAACGAAGGTCGCATCGGGTCTAACAGTGGGCTGACTATTCCGGCAGCTGACTTTGAGGATCATTTTGAAGAAATACACGTAGCACACACCAACGCACTATACTGCGTGATGAAAGGTGGCCAGGCATCGTACCACGTAGGGCCTTTAGCACGTTATGCGCCGAATTTTGCGCGTTTGCCCGATAGTATTCAAGCCGGGGCCAAACGGGCCGGGTTAGACAGTGTTTGCAACAATCCGTTTGAAAGCATCTTGGTACGCTCACTGGAAATACTCTACGCTTGTGAAGAAGCGTTGCGAATCATTAGCAATTACGAGCCCCCTGAATTCCCTTTCGTGGAAGTAGAACCTCGGGCGGCAACCGGATACGCGGTCACCGAAGCACCCCGCGGTATACTTTATCATCGCTACAAGCTTGACGGCCAGGGAGATATTCTAGGCTGCAATATCATCCCACCGACATCACAGAATCAGAAAATGATCGAGGACGACCTACGGAAGTTTGTGCCTTTTTACTTAGAGCAACCGGATGAAAAACTACGGTGGCACGCCGAGCAAGCTATCCGTAACTACGACCCCTGCATTTCGTGCGCTACGCACTTTGTGAAGTTAGATATTGAACGGTCGTGAAAGAAGTGACACTGGTGGATGCGGTGTCGTCGGGGGCCGCTCCGGGAACGACCCACCGGGTAGATGTGCGGACCCAGGCCGTGCCTCCTCACTTTCGTCCCTGTTCTACCCATGCTTTCGGCGTTGGTAAAGCGATTGAGCTAGCGCGGGTGCTTAACAAACTGCCGCCTTGGATTATTTTTTTCGGCGTGGAAGGAAACACCTTTGAGTTGGGGGCACCTCTGTCCGACGCACCAGGACGAGCAGCCCGGCAGGTCGTAAGGTAAATTATAGACGAAATACTAAATGGCTAGCGGATTATTCCAGCGGTTTGTAATAGATATTCTTAAAGGCGATTGACTTGTGGTTGCCCTGTAGCAGCAGCGGATTCGTAGAAGCTTCAGGAATAGGCATATGAGAACGCGTACCTCCGTCTACTTCCACATTTTCTTGCACCAGCACGCCGTTGAGTAACACCTTTTCAAAGGTAGCGTTAGATGTTTTCTGACCATTTTTGTCGAATCGGGGAGCCCGAAACCAAACGTGGAAACTTTGCCACTGCCCCGGTGCCCGGCAGGCATTAACCCGGGGAGGCGAGCCACCCACCGGCTGGCCATCTACCCAGTGGTGGTAAATGCCGCCGCAGTCGGAGGTCTTCAGGGGTTCATCGTTCCAACTGCCGTAAATCTGTAATTCGTACAAGCCGTGAAAGTAAATACCCGACGCGTTCGGCTCTTCGCTCATCATAAATTCTGCGTAGAACTCAATATCGCCGTGTTGGTAATCAGACACCAAGTCGACGGTATTACCATCCGTTCCGTTGACAATCCGGTCACCCGCCTCCTCCGAAGGCATTAGAATATCCGGGTGGTCAACCGCATCGAAACGGACGGCCTGCGTGGTGACCCACTCATTTTCTCTTTCTGGCTTGCTGGTCTGCCAGCCCGTTAGGTCCTGGCCGTTGAGCATCGAAACCCAACCTTCTTCGAGCAAAAACGGCGGGTCCCCCCCAAAGTCAGGATCAGTCTCAAGTCTATTTACGGAGGCCTCCTGGGGTAGTGAATCACTGCTCAAACCCTTAGAAAAAACTTCTTCGGTTTCCTCGGCCAGCAACTGGGTGGTGACAAAAACGGCTCCGACTAGTAATAATTTTCTCATCATAAGGAGTTCAATGATTGTGCTGCTTTGGGTTTACTTTTCTTTAGGGAACACTAGGTTTGCGTGAGCCCACTCTTCCCAACGCTTCGTTAGTTTTCTTAGTCGCTCAGGGTATTCGCGGGCAATATCAATACTTTCTGTCCGGTCTTGGTCGGTTTTATACAGTTCCCAGTCTTGGTCACGGTGCTTTATGGCTTTCCAATCGTCTTGAGAAACAATAGCATTGCTGTTGAGATGCTCGATCCAGTAATGCTCCCGGGGGATTGTACGATTGGATTCTAGGGGCCCTAGCATACTAACCCCCGGAAGTGCGTGGATGTTTTTGCCGTGGCGCACCTCCGGGTAGGTAGCACCGGTAACTTCCAGAATCGTAGGCATAATATCAACAATTCCCATCAGTTGTTCACGATAGATCCCATCGGGCTTCACTTGTTTGGGCCATTGCACGATCATAGGGGTAGCGATCCCTCCTTCGTACGCGGTAGATTTGTGTTTCTTAAAGGGAGTATTGCTGTACGAGGCCCAGTGGGGTCCGTAGGTGTAAAAGGTGTTGGCCGGGCCCGCTCTTCTGGATCGGTCTTCGTTCACAAAGTTGACTTTATCGCCTTCTTTGGTGTATTCAGAGCCAAAGTTTTTAACCCACAGATTACTATTCGGACCCCAATCTTCGGCACAAGCACCGTTGTCCGACAGAAATAGAATCAGGGTATTATCCAGTCGCCCTAACTCAGCAAGCGTATTAACCACCCGGCCTATTCCCTGATCCATCCTGTTCGACCAGCGCCGCATAAGCTTCCATCTTGCTTACTTCCCAATCCTTGTTTTCTACCGAATCCCACGGCGGCAGGGCGTTCTGATCAGCAAGGTTCCAACTAGCGTCAAGTAAGCCTAGTGCTTGCATGCGCTCTAGCTTACGCTCCCGCAGGACCGTCCAACCCTCGTCAAACGTACCCCGGTATTTTTTTACATCTTCGGCTTTGGCGTGAAGGGGCCAGTGCGGCGCACTGAAGGCTACGTAAAAAAAGAAGGGGCTATCACCGGAGGTGGAAAAGTGATCTTTAATAATTTGTGCCGTAGAGTCGGCTATCGCGTCGGTCAGGTAGAAATCGGGGGCAAGCTTCGGCATGAACTCATTGTCCACCACCATGTTTTTGGTGTCGAAGTAACTGTCGGCCCCCTGCATCATACCGTAGAACCGGTCAAACCCCCGCTGCAAGGGCCAGTTCCGCTGGTGCTTTCCGGCAAGGTCTCCGGTTAAATGCCATTTTCCGGTGGCGTAGCTTTTATAGCCAGCGGGTTTCAGTACTTCCGCTAGGGTGACACAGTGCTCGTTCAGATCGCCCCGGTATCCGGCCACGCTTCGCTTACCCCCGGCATTGGCTCCCATGCCCGCCAGGTGCGGATTTAGGCCGGTGAGGATAGCGGCCCGACTGGGACTGCACCGCGCGTTGTTATAAAACCGGGTAAAGGTCACGCCGTTCTCGGCTAGCCGGTCAATGTTGGGAGTTTCTATCTGAGCTCCAAAACATCCGATGTCAGAATATCCCATATCATCGGCGAGGAATATAATGATGTTAGGCCGGTCTGTTTTATGCTGGGCCCATAAACCACTACTTGGCCACCAACAGCAAAGAGCAATAAGAGAGGCACTAGCAGTGCAGGCAAACAGCTTGTTCCGAATCATTCCAGCTATTATTAGGGGTTTCAATCGTCAGGATTTCCAAAGTTGAGGATTAGCGTACACCAATACAAATTAATTCTTTGAGCGTTCTGGCGTAAATTCTTCCATCGGAGTAGGAAAGAGAAGACAACGACCAAGTTTCCGATGCTTTGCCAAGATCACTGATGGACAGCAGTGCGTCCTGATTCAGTACGTCCGCGTTCCATTTTAAAACGTAGACCATTCCGATCATGGTTGAGATGTAAATCTTATCGCCTATAACAACCGGGCTGGCTGCCGAAATATGCCCCCATCCGCTGGAAGCGTTGGGTTTATAATCAGTCACTTTAAACCCATCGGCGTTGAGCATGTCGTTTTCCAACGGGTTCTCCCACAGCACCACCTCGTCGGCTCCGGGCTCCCTGATCACCTGTACCGGCACTTGCAGGTATTCAACTTTCTGGGTCTTCACATTGATGCGTCCGATCCAATGGCGGTCATGCGCTAGGAAATAGTGATAATTACCCACCAGGCAATTAGACTGAAGGGTCATGGCTTTACGCATCTGCACGGTATCTAGGGGTTCCATTACGTAGCGGCCGTCTCGCTGGTGGCAAAGCTGAAAGTCCCGTACCAACGAACGCTTCTTCATTATCTTTCCGTTCTTCAAGTTGATGGTTAGGTGGTCGGTCGCCGTAAAAGCTCCGGCGAACTCACCACTCCAAGCGGCATTTTGGTTTCCCAGGTATCCCTCGATCTCGAGATCCCAGATGGTTGCGCCATTTTTACACGAAACCAGGGACAAGCCGTAGGGTTTTTCAAACGGTTCGTGCAGTCCCCCTCGTCCGGTGAGGATGGCCTCCTCCAGGCCCGGTATGTTTACGTACAGGGAAGTGGAATGCGCCGAAGTTCCCGCCTCAGCGATCCATTCTCGCTTCCCGGTTTCAAGATCAAAAGACTGCAAATGTCTCCAGTATTTCTTTCCCCTGTTCGATTGATCTTGCGCCCTGCCGATGCATCATCTCCGGTTCAATTTCGCTTGGGACTATCTGGGCGAAGATGACATTTCCCCCACTGATCACCGGCTCATGATGACGCGACCAAAAGCGGCCAAAGGGCATCCATGCGTACTGCCATAACTCATTGCCCGAAAAATCGAACGTTTTGGTGGTTCCCCCTACGTTGCAAAAGGATACTTGGTCTCCGCTAGCAACTGGTGAAGCCGCGGTATTGTCGCTAAACGCGCATGAAAGACCCCGGGCCTGAACACCGGGAATTAACCTTCGCCAGCGTTCTTCCCCGCTGGTCGCATCAAAGCACATCCCCAGAATATCAGTTCCGAACCTGGTATCTTCACTAACCGGGGTGTGAGCGGTGAGGAAGGCTTTTCCCTGCGAAATGATCACGGTTCCTTGGCCCGTGTTAGGAAAGGCGATAAAATAAAGTAACACCAATTTGTTTATCTTTGCTAGCAATAACCAAAGATAGTTCAATGACGAAGTACAATCAAGAAACAGAGCAACTGATGCTGCACTACTATAGTCACCTTCCTGAAAAAGAGCAGCGCCACTACGCGGCGCTGGAAGCTCAAAAGTTAGGGCACGGCGGCAAGCGTTACATAGGTGATTTGTTAGCTATCAGTCAAAAGACCTTGCGCAAGGGTGAGCGGGAACTTAAAGACCCTGTCTTTTATGAGCAGGTTCCCCCCGGTAGACAAAGACGTGTTGGGGGTGGGAGAAAAAAATTTTGTTCAGCATCCTGACCTTGAACAGTTGTTGCTGGGCTTCATAGAGCGTCACAGAGCAGGTAGCCCTACAGATGCTTCGGTTTACTGGATACATTGGAAGCCCCCGGAGATTGCCCGGTACTTTTTTGAAGAACACGCTCAAAAAGTAAGTCATAGTATGGTAAAACGAACGTTGCGCACTTTGGGCTATCGCTACCGCAAGATGGATAAGAATCTGCCCACGGGCTATTATGCACAGCGCGATCAACAGTTTAAGATTATCTTCACTTTGGTGGCTATGATGCGTATGGAAACCCCAATACTGAGCATGGACTGCAAAAAGAAAGAACGGCTAGGCAACCTGCATCGGGCAGGCCAATGCTACACTCAGGCCCCTATTGAAGTCTACGATCATGATTACGAGCACCTCTCTGAAGGCAAAGTGGTGCCTCACGGCATCTATGATATGCAACGCCATCAAGCCTACCTCTCTATTGGCAAGAGCCATGAGACCGCTGAGTTTATCGCCGATAACCTTTTATGGTGGTGGGACAACTACGGCATCCACCATTATCCAAAGGCTCGCACCATTCTTATCCTTTGTGATGCAGGCGGGGGCAATAGTTATCGCCATCACGCTTTCAAGAAGCATATGCTGCTACTAGCCCGTGAAATCGGCCTAGACTTTATCCTCTGTCATTATCCACCTTATTGCTCTAAATGGAACCCAATTGAGCATCAAGTCTTCCCGCATATACACCGGGCCATGCAGGGGGCAGTATTCACCAACTACGCTTTGGTGCAAGAAGTGATGCAAAAAACTACTACCAGTACGGGACTGAAAATCATTGTCAGAATTAATGACAAACACTATCCCACTGGCATCAAAACTACTAAAGAGCAAGTAGACTTCCAGCGCATTCAGTTTCATCAACAAATACCTAAACTATCTTACAGAATCGCCGCCTAAACTGATAACTTATTTAATTGCCGTTCCTAAGCTACTCGATTGATACCAGGATTTTACCGGTTAACGACGATCCTATGAATTAGAAAAGACTATGAGATTCTATTTGATCTGCCTACTTCTTTTCACTAACTTTTTAGCACCTGCCCAGCAGGATTCTACTGCGTATAAGACAAAATACACTCCATTACCGTTTGTCGCCTACTCTCCCGATACCCGCCTGATGTTTGGCGGATTAGTACTTAGACAGTTTAAGCCAGGCCGGGCCGGTAGTGAGACGCGCCCATCAAATATTCAATTGACGGCCACCTATACGCTCAACCGACAACTTAGTCTCCGCACTGATCAAACCGTTCTTTTTCCTCAAGAGCGGTGGATATGGAAAGGAGGGATCAGTTTTAAAAAGTGGCCGGAAAACTACTGGGGGGGTAGGGCCAGATACGCAGGAGGGAAATAAAGTGGGGTTGAATTATCAAAATATTAAATTGAGACAACAGGCCCTGAGGAAGTTTGCCAGTAATAGCTACATCGGGCCCCAGTTGAACTTCACCCACATGTACGATGTGCATTTTGAAAGTCTGGACGAAAAGCCCCTACCACCCCCTGCCGTGACCGGATCAGAAGGAAGTACGAATTTAGGGGTGGGGGTGCTTTTTAACTGGGACAAACGGGATAATATTCTAACCCCTTCGAAGAATCATTTCGTAGAACTTTCGGCCTTAGTGTACTCAACCCGCTGGCAGAGTGATTTCAGCTTTAGCAGACCAAGTGGACGGTGGGGGCGGGGTTACGCTACAATATCAACCTTGCCGATCCTACCTACATCCGGGTGGACTACGGATTCGGAAAAGATACCAGCGGTTTGTATATCACCTTCGGCGAAGCATTCTGATAAAATCAGCTCAAATACAATAGTGTTTGAAACCACCAAAAGAAGCGCAAATGCAGGCAATTAAATACATTATAGTAACCTTACTATTGTTAGTGCTCTACACGGCTACGGTGGTGTTTACTACCTGGCAGGGAGTGTGGCACGCTCCGCTCACCCAATCCAGCAACCCCGCGGATTTTATGGAGGCGGCCAAAGAGGAAATCAACAAGGACTTCGTGGGTAATGCGAGTTTAGCATTACTGGAGAAGGGTGAAGTGGTTGACGAATATTTCTACTCTGTAGGAAATCCCGTTGACCGGCATACCGTTTTCCAGGTGGCCTCCATGAGCAAATGGATTTCGGCCTGGGGCGTAATGAACTTAGTGGAAGAGGGTAAATTAGCCTTGGATACCCCGGTCGGTAACTATCTAACCCGCTGGCAACTGCCCCCGAGTGAATATGATAATCAGGGGGTGACCGTCCGGCGCTTGCTAAGTCATACGGCGGGCTTGACAGACGGGCTAGGCTACACCGGGTTTGCTGCGGGAACGCCCGTCCCGACCCTGGAAGAGTCGCTCACGCATACGGAGGATGCGATTCCCCAAGCGAGTGGTAAGGTCGTGGTAGGACGGCCGCCCGGTCGCCGGTGGCAATACTCCGGGGGAGGATATACGCTGCTTCAGTTGCTGGTAGAAGAAGTGAGTGGACAATCGTTTAATGCTTATATGGATTCGGCGGTCTTTACCCCCCTCGGTATGAATCAGTCGACCTATATCTGGGCGGATTCATTAGGCTGGGATTTGGCTGATTTTTATGATACCGATTTAACTATTGCCCCGCATTATCGTTATGCGGCGCTGGCGGCGGCCTCACTCTATACGAACCTGGCTGATTTGGTGTTATTTTCTCGGGCCCACTTAGCGGGAAGTAGCGACGAGCCTATCGGGTGCGGAGTTCTTCAACCGGAAACGGTCGCCATGATGCGAGCACCCACGGGTAAAGTAATGGGCATCGGCATTTGGGGTTTGGGCACCGTGCTGTATGCTGACAATAATGCAGGGGATTTCATCATCGGACACGACGGAGGAAACGGCCCGGCCATTAATACGGCTTTCCGCCTAAATCCGACGACCGGAGATGGCATTATTGTGCTGGAGACTGGTAGCAGTTCGCTGGCAACCACCATTGGCAGTGAGTGGGTATACTGGAAAACCGGGAATCTGGACGTGCTGATGTTTCAACAGCAGATCAAAAGAATGACAATTATGAGCGCAGTTGGGGGATTACTAATTATCACCATTATGGTTATTCACGTGAGACGAAAAAACCGCAAAGTATCTAACTATGCTTAAATACAACATCTGCCTTACGCTACTAATCAGTCTTGTTTCGGGGCTTCTATTTGCCCAAAATGCGATAAAGCCGAAAGTCCTGATCATTACCACCAGGGGCACCATTGCCAGTGTTACGGATTCATCCTCTATCGAGGGGCCGGAACTAGTCCGGGCGGTTCCTCAACTCCTGGAGTACGCGGACATTGAGGTGGAAGAATTTAGTAACATTGGCTCTTCTCAGATGACTCCGGAAATGTGGTTGAAATTGGTGCAACGGATCGGCGCGGTACTGGATGAAACCCCGGCTATACGGTGTATCCATTATTACCCACGGGACCGATACGATGGAAGAGACAGCGTTCTTTCTGAACCTCACCCATACCAAGAATATCCCTATTGTATTGGTAGGTTCTATGCGAACGTCCGATGAAATCTCCGCCGATGGCCCGGCCAACCTGTTAAATGCTGTCCGGGTGGGAACTTCTGAGGATGCGGTGGGGAAAGGGGTGATGGTGGTTATGAATGATAATATCAGCGCGGCCCGGGTTTTGCGAAAGGCGCACAACCGGAGAGTGGATGCCTTCCAAGCTACCGACAAAGGATACTTAGGATTTGTTGATCCGGAGAAAGTTACTTTTTACCGGGCCCCGCTCAAGCCTCATACCGTAAACAGGGCAAAGTTGTAGGCATCTCCCTCCGGCCGGTAAGAAACCCCAGCGGGTAATGAGTGCCTTCCGCCATATTTCAGGAAATCATGGAACCGCGATGTCTTTTGATAAGAGATTCTAAGAGAGCACAGTTTCGGTCCACTGAAATAGCACCTTCTTCAACTGCTTGAGCTCGTTGAACAAGGTTTCTACCAGTAGCTTGACACGCTGGTGCGTACGACGGTACTCAGCGTCGGAAACGTTCTTTTTTTGCTGCATAATGTCTGCCAGGTAGTGTTCGTGTTCATCGACCATCCTGCGGAGGTTGCGAACTTCGGCCGTGAAGGCGAATAGTTTCTCCTGGAGTTGAGCCGCAGCCTGGTGCTGCTTATCCGGTAGGTGCTCATTGGCAAACTTTGCGTACAGCCGGTGAAGAAACCGGACTTCATCTTGGATGAACGTGATTTCTTCCTGCCATTCGCAATTCTTGTAGTGCAAGACCTCCAGGCTGGCCTGCAAGAGGTAGGCCGAGGTCGGGGTAGCCAGTAGTTCCATCGTCGTTGGAAGTATAGATGTATAATTTAGGATCAAAGATGGAGCAAACCACCGGCGAACGCACTGACGTAGGTCATCCGTGCTGCTAACCTGCATCATCGTATCTCCGGCGACCGGCGACTACTTTAGCCCCTGGATAGGTGTAGCAAAGAAAGTGGCCTTCCGGATTTTTCTAAGTAATGTGTGACCAAAAATTATCCCCATGAAAACGATTCTCCTCGGTGGTTTATCCCTGCTGATCCTGGTGGGTAGTGGCTGTAGTCCCATTCGGGTGCTCTCCGACTACGACCGGCGGGCCGACTTCAGTGAATACCGAACCTTTCGGCTCTCCGAACCCCGCGACGTAGACCCCCACGATCCGCTGCTCAACCAGCTCAACCAAAATCGGCTGCGCCGGGCGATCACCGAACAGATAGAACTGCGGGGCTATACGGCATCCGATACCCCGGACCTGGCCGTGAACATCTACGTGAAGATCACTCCCCGGCAGGAGGTGGTTGGGATGCGGGGCTATTACCTGCCGTACTGGGGGTACTACCGCTACTACGGCTACCGGGGCTACTACCGCTACTGGAACGGCGGCTGGATACCGATGCGAGAGGTGGTGCAGGAATACCGGGAAGGCACGCTGATCATCGATCTGGTGGATACGAAAGAGGACCAGTTGGTCTGGCACGGGGTGGCCGTGGGCGTACTGGAAGAACTCCCCAGCGATCCGGAAGTGCTGATCCGGCAGGCGGTGAAGAAGATTTTCGATCAATACCGCTACGTGGCGGGCAATGACCACCCCATGGTTTCCACCACCCGGTGACCCACGCTACCCACGTAAAACTTATACCTAATCGTAACACGCGCATGTATACTATCGCCCTTTACTCGAGTACCCCATCGTCGGAAGCCCTGCGGGGATTTCAGGCGGCCGTAGCTGAGCAACGCTTACCGCGCACTTCGCACGAGTTGTACGCCCTAGACTTCAGCTATGAAGAGCTGCACCGGGCGGTCAGTCGGGCTATGAATGCCTGTCTGACCGTCGACGAGCCGATGGAGTATCATTTCCAGTGTACGTACCTCTGCCACCAGCGTACGGTGGTACCCAGTTGGCGATTGTCGGAAACGGCCTTTCGTCTGGTGATGCTGAACGCTAACCCGGTGCACCCCCGCGTGGCAAAATTTCAGATGAGCGTCGTGCGTACCTCGGGACGTGACTCGGCGACCACCGTGATTTAGCCGCGAAAAAACTACCAGGATAGCTCATGGGGACTAGCTTCTACCTTCGCCCAGTGGGTGATGTTGGAGTATGTAGCATGACAATATCCGATTGGGCGCACAACGCGTCGGTACTTGCGTAACGTAGCCGGTAATGTTTGCTTAAACGCGTGGGCACTAAAGATGGCTACTTGCATGGGGTAGTAAAAAATAGTGTTTTGCAAAGCGCAATAGTCTGTAGAGTTTTAAGCGGCAATGCAGCCATAGTTGTATAGCATTTGATACTGTGGCGAATTTTGATAGAATTCGGCAGCTATACCGAACTCGCTAAAAAACCTGTGTAGCAAATGTTCATTGAAGTACTGGATTTTGATGCTGGAGAGGGAGAAAGGCTTTCTTGGTTGTCCTGGCTCAGGCCAAGCGTATACTGCTTTGGCTAGTGATACGGCCGTCAGGCTGGCATTGATGTGGGTATGTATCTTCTGCTCACTACGGGCCTGGCATTCCGTCAGGCCAGTGTGCTGCTTAGCATCCCGATAGAGAAACTCTATCTGGAAACGTAAGCGATAGCATTCTAGCACTTTAGCTCCATCCATAGTCGGATCAGTAGCAAAGAAAGCTTCTGCTCTCAGAGAACCATCTTTTTTGGTTATGTGCACGATGACGCACTTGACTAAACGATCCAATGCTTTCACATAGACTTTGCCTTGATAAGCGATCATATTATTTTCTTGTAGACAGGGGGTAAAGTGCGCCCTATCCAAAGCCAGCCGGTTAACGCGCCCTTGATACTTGCGGGGTCGGCCTCTACGTTTGGGCTTGGGCCCTAGATGAGGATACTGCAAGACCGCATTGCTGGGCAGTTTGCTAATCAGCGTGAAGCCTTGCCCGCTCACTGCATCCACGAACGGTCTGCGCCAGAAGTAACCATCCGCTACTAAAGTAGTAGAAACAGCTTTCAATCGGTTGGCTTGCTCTACCACCAGACCAGCATAATAGTCCAGTAGCGAACCGTAGCGGTCTTGACCGATGGTTTGCTTGGCATACAAATGCATGGCCGTACGACTCTCTATGCCCACGCTGGCAAAACCGCTAATCTCTAGGCCGTACTTAGTCGCATTAGCACACCCTGACCAAAAGTAGCTCGTACCTGGGGTATGCTTACCGCTTTTGGGCAGGTAACTAGGATCGAAAGCAATGATACGTTCCTCAGTGGGCATAGACAAAATCAATTGCTCGTTGAATTGCTCAAAGGCAAAACTTTTCTCATAGCGCGCCCGATAGGTCGCCTCGTTGGAAGAACCATAACGGGATAAGTTCTCAAAATTATGGCGACCACGGATGGTCAGCAGTAGGGGCATCAAATGAATCATAAAGTCTCGTTGCCATTTGCCTATGTCAGGCATTTTGTCCATTATTATACGCGTGAGTGTTTCTACATTCATAGGTGAAAGTCTTTGTTTTGTAGTTTCGCAAAACCAAAACTAGACTTTCGCCTTTTTAATTTATTTCCCCCTTAAAACTCTACGGAGTATTGAAAGCGGGAAGACGTAGATCATGGCGGTCACTTATGCGTGTCATTTCTTTCTGTTTACTTCGGAGCTAAGTTTATCAATACCTATGAGAACTAAAAAGATAGATGCTATGAAAAAGCTACTAATGATACTTCTGTGCCTACCATCGAGCCACACTACGATATCGTCATCAACATCCGGGAGTACCCTGCGGAAATGGATGCCCTGCGGGAGGTAGCTATTGACTACCTGAAGTATCACTATACGCGTTACTACGACGGGGTGCTGGAAAAACAGGAGAAGGAAAAGGCTCGACTCGAGAGGCAGACCAAGAAAACCGAACGCGAGATAAACTCCCTGCTGGCCGCCAACCGACGCCACGAGCGGAAGATCCATAAACTGAGGATGCCGTAGTCAAACAAGAGCTTAAGAACAAAATTGCGTCCCACGAACTGAGTCTGGAGAACCTGAACACCCGGCTGCTGGAGCTGAACCAGGAAATTGAGAAGCAACACCATCGAATGAACAAGACCCGACAGGAATACAACGAAGTGCTAGCCCAGATTCGGGAGTTGCGCTCAGAAAGAAGCCCCGAGTTCGGCACGAGGATTACAATAAGGAAAGGGACATTTACTGAATATGACAAAAAAACTAGCAAGCAATGATCTAGGTCATCGGAGAGCAGTTGTCTGTACCGTATCTTTGAAAGTATCAAGTGAGAGATAAAAGGCTGGCTAGCGATAGTCAGGCTGGTCTGGAATTTTTCCTGGAAATCGTTGATCCGCAAGGAGACAATGGGGGAAGGGAACAAAGGAAAGCTCGGTCAGAAGCGGAGGCAACGATGGGTCAATGACGTATCAGCGCGGACGTAGAAGCCATCATAACGGTAGCTTGACGGATTATAACTTCTACGGAAGCGGTAAGACGAAGCGGGTGTCTATTCAGTTAGATGCCCGTTTACTGTTTATAGCCGGACCATCACGCATCAACCCAGCATGAAACAACGATCCTTGTTTATCGGTAGTTACTTCGGGGTCAAGGTTTATGTGCACTGGACCTTTCTGATTCTGCTTACCTGGATATTCGTTATTTACTCCGGGTGGGGGACCGACCTGACCCGGGGAGCGTGGGGAATTGTATTTATCCTGTCGCTGTTTGCCTGCGTGGTGCTGCACGAATTCGGGCACGCTTTGATCGCCCGGCACTTCGGGATTCGCACCCGCGATATTAGCATTTATCCGATCGGGGGGATTGCCAGCATGGAGTCGATGCCCGAGAAGCCCTCGCAGGAATTACGAGTTGCCCTGGCCGGACCCTTGGTCAACTTGGTGATCGCCTTCCTTCTGTGGGGGTACTTGCAGTCGACAGGTACGATGCCCTCCCTGGCCGAACTGAGCCTCAGTGGTATTACGCCCGGCGCGTCCTGGGCGTTCAATTTGTTTTTGGCCAACGTAATCCTGGCCCTGTTCAACCTGATTCCGGCCTTTCCGATGGACGGGGGCCGGGTCTTACGCGCACTGTTGTCCTTCCGCCTGGACCGTGCGCGGGCCACTCGCATTGCCGCGGCCACCGGGCAAGCCCTGGCGATTGGCTTTGTCTTCTTTGGATTATTTTACAACTTCTGGCTGGTGTTTATCGGTCTCTTTGTGTACCTGGGGGCCGGAAGTGAAGCTACGCTGGAAACTATCCGGGGCTTTCTGGCGGGGCATTTGGTCCGTGATATCACCATGACGCAGTTTACTCCGCTTTCGCCGCAGGATTCCCTGAGCCGGGTAGCCGAGGTGGTGCTCTACAGTCAGGAGCACGGGTTTGTGGTGGTCGACGCCTCGGGCGACCCGGTGGGAGTGCTTTCCCGGCGGGAACTGATCCGGGGGCTGACCGAACACGGAAAAGAGTCCCCCGTTGCGCAGGTGATGCGGTTAGATTACGTGACCTTGTCGCCCGACGCGGAGCTGCGGGAGATATACGATCAATACCTGACTACACCGGACCACCAGGTATTTCCGGTACTGGAAAACGGACAACTCGTAGGGATCGTAGATCGGGAGAACGTCAATGAGTGGATTATGATCGAGCAAGCCATGCATAAAACCAAACTGCATCAGGATCGGCGTTCTATTCTTTTGTCTCGTCCCTAGCACCGCTCGTGGTAGGTTCTAAGTAGGTATTTTGCTGACTCAGAAAGTCTACTTTTTCGTCCAGCGGAAATGGAAGTACAGTGCTTTGCATAGCACTGAGCCGGTTACGGAGTGGCGTACATGTACAACAGCGTGATGATGACCAGCAGGATAATCATCAAAAAGAAAATGCGCAAAAACTGTTTCATATCATATACTGATTAGAAAATTCTAAGGTAAGAAGTAGCCCGGCTGAACTCAATGTACCAAATCATGATGGTGGATGACTTTAATCATTGGTCAGTAGTAATCTACTTAGTTACTTGTACCTGCATCATCACTTCTCTTAACTTAACCATCATGAAACGACACTCTCACTCTCCTGGCACCCTACACTACTTCTCGCTAGGCCTGCTCACCATCTCGCTGATGGCAGCCACCGGTTGTGCTACCTCCGGATTGTTTCCCTCCACCCACCTTACCAACGTCGAACTGTCAGAGAATAACTACCGTATCGTCGCCAAGAACGTGGGGGGACAGGCCAGTGCCGGGTACATTCTGGGCCTGAGCGGAGCCTTCCGGGGCGAAATGCAAACCTTCGGCCTGATCCGCATCAGTGGGGAAGGGATGCTGTATCAGGAAGCCCTGGATAGCCTGTGGCGGACTTTCGAGCAACAGTACGGCCAGGCGGTGGAGGGGAGTCGACTGGCCCTGGTGAACGTGCGCTACGACGCAGAGGCGCTCAATGTACTTGGCTTCTACACCAAGCCCACGGTCGTTATCCGCGCGGATATCATCGAGTTTACGGACTAGCGAATAGAATCAAATGGATGATTACTTTCACCGAAATAACCCTGGAAACGATTGATAGAACCAACCTGCGAGAACTTAGTGCCGACGAACAGAAAAAGCACGGCTTGTCATCGGGTATCCAGGTAACCGGCCCGGTGTATACTGGCGGGTTGTGTTGGAACAATAATATCTCGCCGGGCTTCATCATTTATTATCTTAACCATGCGCTATCATTCTTTAGTGAAGGGTATTCGGTCATATTTTTTTCTATTCCCTGCTGAATATTGCGCATCTTTAGCGCAATGATGGCGAAGAAGACCCCCAATACGACCGAATACCCTCCGACGAACAGCGTGAGTACCACCGCTTCCCGGAAGGGGTTGACTAGTATAATGATGCCGAACAGCAGGGCCAGACTCCCGTTCACCACAAAGGGCCAACGGTGCCGCACCACCCGCCGTAGTTGGAAAGCCGAAATCAGCTGAATGGCTCCGATCAGGATGGCCCAGATGGCGAGCACCACCAAAAAAACGGAGACCGTTATCTCCGGATACACCAGGATTACCGCCCCGATCACCAGGTTCAGAATCCCTTCCAGAAGCCAGAACGTCCATAAATTCGCCCCACTGCGGTTCATCAGGGCGGCCAGCACCAAGAAGACTCCCAGGAAAATTGCGAGCACCCCGAAGTAACCCACCAGCACCCGCAAGGTAGTTTCCGGATAAAACAGGGCCACGCCGCCGAAGAGCATGGCTGCCAGGCCGTTGAGCAAAAATAACCACCAGTTTTTTAGAATGCTTGTGTTCATCAATATTGCTATTAGGTGGACAAAGGGGTTAACTTGTTGACTGATAATATCATCGACCGTCGGACATTGCCCCAGTATATCTTCCAGATAGGATATCTTCTGCATATTGATGCTGGTTGCCTCGTTGACGATCGGAATATGTTCTGCGGATTTGGGCTGGCAGTGCTAGTGTAGGGTAAAGGGCTTACCTTTATTGACACCACGTTTCTGGTACACCCGTACGCATTGTATCTTGCCTGGTCGTGCTTTGGTTACACCGGCGGCCCCCACTCGTACTTAATCGGTTCGTCAAACCGGGCGCGAACCTGCATTAGTTCTTCTTTTAGACGATGCACCGTAGTGTAGCTACGCTCAATTTCCCGTAGTTTCACGAGCTTTAGTTCGCGGATCGCTGCCACACGACTTAGCAGCACAGCCCTTTTGGCTTGCCATTTTTCCTTGGTTTTTCCTTCGTTGCGAACCATCCGGCGGCGGGCCCGCTCTACTTTACGATTGAGCTTTTTGATGTTCTGCTCATCTCTTTCACAAGACTCTTCCCATTCCCTTCGCCAGTGCTGCTCTTCGGCAATTTGATCCTTGATTTGTTTCACCTTATAGTATTGGACAAAGCCCTGGGTGAATTCCCACAGGTTTTGCATATCCTGCGGATTATCCCGGGCACTGAGGGGGGTGCCGGAAGCGGGGTGGTAGGCTACCGCCAGCATCGTCGTATCCCCTTCGCAGTAGAACCGAGCCATCAGGCTACCGCTCAGATAGGTAATCGTAGGCATCACGGCCTGGCGGGCCACCAACAGTTCGCTGTCGTGGGCATCCGGGCGGACGTAGACCCGAAACCGTTTGCGGACGTATTCCCGAAAATGAGTTTGCAGGGCCTCAACGGGTTCCTGGTCCACGGCAACCACCCAGGCATTGACAATCCGACCGCTCATGGTCATGGTCTGCTCTTCCGGGCAGTAGGGTTGCGCGAGCAGGGCCGTAGGAATAAGAAGCAGTACGATCAAATGAGGCGGTGTTTTCATTATAGTATGGTCAGGCTCAGGAGGGATACTCAGCGATTTTGCTATCATCAGGACCAGGGTTTTTAAGCGGTAAAACCTCCGTCGACAGGGTTGACCGTCCCGGTGATGTACGTACTTTCGTTGCTGGCCAGAAACAGGGCGAGCTTCGCCACATCCTCGTTGGTGGCGTAGCGTCCTAGCGGAGTGAGGTGCTCGAAGCCTTCCTTCACCGCTTCGGGGTGCTCGGCATCGGTCCCTTGTTCCAGGGTCCGCATCATGCTGTTGTCCACCGGGCCGGGGTTGATGGCGTTCACACGGATGCCGTGCGGTGCTCCTTCCAGGGCAGCCACGCGCATCATGCCCACCAAGGCGTGCTTGCTAGTGACGTAGGCGACCATGTTGGCAAACCCTTTCATCCCGGCTACCGACGAGGTGATCATAATACTACCGCCGCCGCGCCGCTGCATGATCGGCATCACGTGCTTCAGCCCCAGCCACCCACCCTTCACGTTGACCTCCATCAGCCGATCAAAATCCGCTTCCGAGTAATCAGTCAGGGGATGCACCTCTCCCACCATACCGGCGTTAGCGAAGAGGATGTCAATGCCGCCGTAACGATTGCCCGCCAACTGCATGTAGTGCTCGGTATCGAGCACCTTACTGACATCGGCTACGGCGTAACTCACGTGGGGGCGGTCGATCTGTTCAACGGCGTGCTTCAGGTCATTTTCGTACAAGTCTACCAACAGCACTTTGGCTCCTTCCTGGGCAAACAGGTGGGCCGTAGCCAGACCAATGCCTCCGGCTCCACCGGTAATCACCGCTACTTTTCCTTTGAGTCGTTCCATGGTTTTTTAGTTTGAGTTGAAATTCAAGAAAGGCGCATCGGCTCGGGAAAACAATAATCGAAAATAGCGATCGGAATGATCTTAATCATGGGTTGATGAGCCATCCGCTACGATTTAAGCACCAATACCGGTACCGGAGAAACCTTCGCCACGGTCACCGTGTGGCGTTCCAGGGGACTGACATCATACGGCAGCTGTCGGCGCGCCAGGATCACCAGCACCTGGGGATGGTAGTGGTCTACATAGTGCTTCATGTCATCAGCAGTTCCTTCGCCCAGCGTAAAGTGGAAACGGTGGGTTACGTTTTCAAGAAGTGACTCCAGTGCCACATTGGCCCGGTTGGTGGCGTGAGACGCCAGTTTCTTAGCTGTACCAAACGCTACCACCTCCACCGTGGCCCCGTAGGACTTAGCCAGCTGATCGATGAGTTCGATTGGCTCAGTACGACTTAGGGGGGAAGCAGCATAGGCTAGCCCCACCCGCTTAATGGCGCAGTAGTTCGCCGTTAGCGGAACCAGCAACAGAGGACTCAATACCTGTTGTACCAGGTCATGCAGGGGGAGTTGCTCATCGGCGGCCGTGACTACCAGGTCAGGATGATAGGTAGGGCAGGCGGCCTGAATAGCTTCGCCCAGAGGTCCGTCAAGGGTGATGAGCTGATAACTGACGTGGGCATCATGAAACAGTTGTTTGCGCAGTTGCTGAAAACTGGCACTCACGTATTCTTTCTGATGCGCGGTTTCCGGATCGTCTTCCCCGGCCGTCACCGGTACCCGGCGGTAGGTCAGCGCAATGGTCAATTTAGCGCGTAGGTCGTGGGCCAGCCCGATGGCGTACTGCACCACGGACTGGTAGCGCACGGAGGCCGGTACGGCGACGAGAATATTGCTAATGGCTTTCATGGTTGTATCTGATAGGTGGATCGTGGTAGTTGGCCGCCGCGCGGATGACTTTCTATCTATGGGGAGTCCCACGCGGGGCGTCCCACGCGGGGAACGCCCGGCTGAAAATCGTCCCTACTCGTATAAGCGGCAGATATTTTGTAGACCTTTTGGGTTGAGGACCGAGATCGTTTGCCCCTGGGTGGTGATTAACTGGTCGGATTTGAACTCGGACAGTAGGCGGATGACCGTCTCTTTGGCGGTGCCCAACAGGCTGGCCAAATCGTGCCGACTCAGTTTGATAAAGCTCTCTTCGTCGCTGTTCTTTTGTTCGTACAAACGGTCCAGGGAAAGCAGGGCTTCGGCCAGTCGGCCCCGTACGGGCTGGTAGGACTGAGCCACGAGTCGCTGTTCAGTGGCCACCAGGTCGCGACACAACAGGTGCGTGAAGTGCTGGGCGATCTGGGTGTCACGGCCAAAGGTATCAAAAAAATCTTGCCGAGGAATAAAGGCTACCACCGCTTCCTCCAGGATGGAGGCGGAAACGTGGTACTTCATGTCGTTGAGCAGGGCGGTGTAGCCAATGAATTCCCCCGCTCCGGCGATGCGAATGATCTGCTCCTTGCCGTCGCTGCCAAACTTGTAGAGCTTCACTTTGCCTTGCTGCACGTAAAAGAGTCCCCAGGGAGTATGTCCTTCCTGGAAGAGCACTTGCCCTTTAGCGTAGGTGACGGTTTCGTAGTCGTGCTGGAGGTGGTCCATGGCGGAGCGCGTCTTGCGGGGTAGCTTCTGAGGAGAGAAGGTGGGCAGGGTGGCTAGTAAGGCGTTCATGATTGTGGTGTTTAGGTGGTTGAGAATACTTCAAAAGTAAGGCGGCTATCTTCGCCGTAGTAGGCGTGAAACGCGTAATTGTGCAATTACGAAATCGGCGTAGAAAAACTACGAGAATTGCGTAGAGGATTGGATGGTAGATATTAGATGATCGGTGGAAGTGGCAAAATACTGGATCCAGATGCTCGGCGTGCCGGAGAAGTAATTGCCACCTAAAGTTATGTTCATTTTTTGTTGAAAAGTGAACATATAGTGCTTTGGTGTCCAACAATTGGTGCTATATTGGGGACATGTTCACTTTATTGAAAAAAATGGACATAAAATGGATGGTATGGCCTCACCGCACTACGACAGAAACAAGCCTCATAATCAGCTTCCGGTACTTCCCCCTCGGGCCGATGTAGAGAACGATGTGGAGATACTAAAGAAACTAGTGAGTGCTTCCCGGGCCCTGGCCAGTGTGAACAGCAACATCCTGAGGCTTCCTAACCCTGCCATGTTGGTCAACACGATTGCCCTTCAGGAAGCAAAAGCTTCTACTGCTATTGAGAACATCTTTACCACCGAAGACGAGTTATACAAAGCCGTTTCGGATACGGTACAGGAAGAAAAAGCTGATCCGGCAACCAAAGAAGTCCTTCGTTACCGCGAGGCCCTTTGGGCAGGCTACCAATCAATGAAAGATCGCGGAACCATTGATATGCCGCTGATAGTCAAAATCTTTCAGCAAATCAAAAACACGACTGCTGATTTGCGTCCTCCTCAGGCCCAGGTCGTTATTAAGCGAGGGCAGAGTGAGTTCAGATCAGGGGAGATTATCTACACTCCCCCCGAGGGGCGGATATTGTGGAAGCCCTCATGCAGAATCTGATCACTTATTTAAGCAATACGAGCGATGACCCAACGGATCCTTTGCTTAAAATGTGCATCGCTCACTATCAGTTCGAGGCCATTCATCCGTTTCAAGACGGTAACGGAAGAACCGGGCGGATTCTTAACCTCTTTTACTTGGTACAGAGTGGACTGTTATCGCAACCGACCCTTTACTTGTCCAAGTACATCATTACCCACAAAGAGGACTATTACTATCATCTGGGTGCCGTAACGCAGCGAGGAGGTTGGAAACAGTGGATTCTGTTTATGCTCGATGCCGTAGAGCAAACAGCCGGTCTTACCAACCGTCTCATTAATGAGATCCTGGATCAGATGGAGGCGACACTAGCACACGGAAAAGCCACGATCAAGTGGTACAACAAAGAAGTCAACGAAGCTATTTTCAGTCAGCCCTACGCCAAACCCAGCGTTGTCGGAGATCGGTTGGAAAAATCATCCCGCACCACCCTCACGCGTTACATGGAGGCTTTGGTCCAACAGCGTATCTTGATACCGAAAAAAGACGGCCGAGCGATCTACTATCTCAACGAAGATTTAATTAGAATTCTGGAAGGATAATGCGTGGAATGAAGCCCACTCTTACAAATCCACCAGCTCGTACTTAATCGCGTAGCGAACCAGCCCGGCGGTGTTCTTTGCCTGGAGCTTGAGGATCAGGTTACGACGGTGCGTATCCACCGTGCGAGGGCTAATGAACAGTTTCTCGGCGATCTCAGGATTGGTGTTCTCCTCGGCAATCAACTGTAATATTTCCCGCTCGCGCCGGGTCAGGGCTTCGGGCAGCACGTGACCATCCTCTTTCTTCGTCTGCTTGTTCGTCATGAAGCGGTTCATCATGGTGGCCGACACGTCCCGGCTGAAGTAGCTCTCGCCCTGGGCCACCGTCCGGATGGCCGTGACCAGTTCGTCCATGCCCGTGTCTTTGAGCAAGTAGCCCACCGCTCCGGCCTGGAGCATATTGGTGATGTGGGCTTCCTCGTCGTGCATGGTCAGGGCCAGCACGCGCACCCGCGGAAACTGCTGCACCACCTGCCGGGTGGTGGCAATGCCGTCTTCGCCCTGGCCCAGGCTGATGTCCATCACCACCACCCGCACGTCGGGATACTGGGCTAGTTTGGCCAGGGCTTCCACCGAATTGGCCGCTTCATCGACGACGCGCAGATCGGGCACGTCGGCCAACGAAACGCGGATGCCTTCGCGGATCATCCAGTGGTCGTCTACAATCAAGATATCGATCACGTTCATGGTATAGTATCGTTAGGTTAGGGGGAGTTCTACGGTGACCGACGTTCCTGTGCCCGGATGGCTATCGATGTCAAAGGTGCCGTTGAGGGACTTTATCCGGGTTTCTATGTTGCGCAAGCCGAAGCTCGAGCGCGGACTATCGGGGGAGGGAACATTGAATCCTTGTCCGTTGTCCTCCACGGTGAGCACCACGCTGGCCTCGTGTTCCACCAACTGCACGTCGATCCGGGTCGCCTGGGCGTGCTTCAGGGCATTATTGATCAGTTCTTGCACCACCCGGTAGAGTCCTATTTTGTGCGCCTGGTCCGGTTCGTGCGTCAGACCGTACACCTGAAGCTGCACCTGCACGGTATGGGCATCGTTGATCGTTTGGCACAAAAACTCCAGGGCCTTCACCAGTCCGTAGTCCTTTAGCACGTTGGGCATCAGGTCGCGCGAAATCGACTTCACCTCCTGGGTGGTGGTTTGCAAGATAAGCTTTACTTTCTCAAGGGCTTCCTGATTTTTCTGGGCAAACTGGCTCACGTCCGACTCCAGCGCGTTGAGGTGCAGGCGGATGGCGGTGAGCGACTGTCCCAGCCCGTCGTGTAGTTCCTGGGCAATCCGCCGCCGTTCGGCTTCCTGCCCTTCGATCAGGGCCTGGGTCACCGCTTGTTCGGCTTTGCGCTTTTCGGTGATGTCAATGCCGGAACTTAACGTGGCCACTGGGGTTCCCTTTTTATTCCTTATCACGGTATTGCGCCACTCTACCAGGCGTTCGCCCCGCTCGCGGCTCATTACGTGGTTTTCAAAGTAAGCCGCTTCCTTCATCTCTTCTCGCATCAGCTGGTCAAAAACCGACCAAGTACGTTCCCGTTCAGCATCGGGCACAAAGTGGGTGAACCAGTCTTTACCGATAATCTCTGATTCGGGATAGCCCAGCACCTCGCAGCCGCACTTATTCACCAGCGAAACGGTATGGTCGCGCTCGATGACCAAAAATATGGAAGCCGCCACGTCCAGGTACATGGCCAGTTTGTCTTTGGCGCGTTGCAGCGCTGCTTGCGCTTGCTGGCGTTCGGTGGTGTCCAGCACAATTTGCACCAAGACCGGCTGCGTATCGTACTGAAAGCGCTGCGTGTGTATTTCTACCGGAAACGAACTGCCGTCCCGGCGCACAAAAACCGATTCGAAGGTGACCTTCGGCTGCGCTTCGGTCAGTAGCGGAGCAATGCGTCGGCGAAAGGAGGCTTCGTCTTCTCCCACCTTCAGGTCCCACGCGTAACGCTGCCGGAGCTCGGTCAGGGTGTAGCCGGTGCTGCGGAGCCCCCCCTGGTTGGCCCGGACAAACCGCAGGGTATTGGCATCAATGACGTAGATGGCGTTCAGGGACTCGTGAAAGATGCGGGTGAGCAACGTATTGAGGTGCTCCGTCTGCTTGTGCTCAGTCACATCAGCAATGAAGGCAATGGCGTAGCGTTGTCCCTTAATTTCCATATGACTTAGGCTCACCTCCACGGCAAACTGCTCACCGTCTTTGCGTAGCCCGTGCAGCCGGCGACCCGTGCCCATCGGACGAGCCTGAGGATCGGCGAAAAAGCTTTCGCGCAAGCCCGCGTGCTCCTCCTTCAGGCGGGGAGGAATCAGTTGTTCGAGCGGTTGGCCGATGAGTTCTTCTTCGGAGTAGCCGAACAGACGGCGGCAGTAGGGATTGGCCATGACCATGGTCCCTTGCTGGTCTACCACCAGGATGCCCAGTACCGAGGCCTCGAACAGGGCCTGTAGCACATCTTCGTTCGCTGAAAAAAGATTCATAAGCACAAGGGTAGTGCAATCTCAATAAGCAGAACACGCGCCTGCTGGAAAGGCTAATGTAACTAAAGCGAGCCAAGTTATGGGACTAAGCTATCATTTTTTCGTAGTGCAGCAGGGTGCGGGCCAGTTGCTGGGCCAGGTACTGATAATAGTCCGGGTGCGTCTCCAAAAATTGCCGTAAGACCGCTCGGGGAATTGGATAAGTATGCACAAGCGTGAGCGCCAGGGCCGAGGCGGTATAGGCTGATCCGGTTAATACGGCCGGTAAACCCAGCGAACTGCCTTTAGAAAGCGTAGCGGTCCGGGAAAGCTGTCCGCCAGGACGCTGCTTCACCAACTGCACCCACCCTCGGCAGATGAGGTGGAAGTCCGTGGCCGGTTCCCCTTCCGCGATGATGCGTTCGTTCTTAGCAAACATCTTAAGCCCGGATTTCAGGTCTTGCGGGCGGGGAAAAGACGAGGCATCAAAAAAGCCCTTCAGTAGGGTAAACTGAACAGTATCCATGCTTCGTCAACGATTAGCGGTTAGCGTAAGTATGTGTCATTTTATGACTTTTCTCAGGTTTTAGCGGTCAGGATGATACGCACCACCAATAAAAAGTCAATATGACCCAAAATCACTGACTTAGGTCATCGTTGGTAATGATCTAATCTGCTATCCTTGGGGTATTATGCCTATTCATCTGTTAATTACCGATGACCATCCCCTTATCCGTCAGGGCTTGCAACTCGTATTGTTGAATGATCCGGACATTCGGGTCGTCGGAGAGGCTACCCACGGACAACAGGTCATTAAGTTACTTGATGTACTGGACATTCACGTGGTGCTGATGGACATTCGGATGCCGGGCTGGGACGGCATTCGTACCACCGACCACATCACCCGCCACTTCCCCTTGGTGAAAGTACTGGGCTTTTCCCTGCACGAGTATCCCGGCTACGCCCAGCAGATGCTGTCGGCCGGAGCCTTAGGGTGCCTCCCTAAAACTGTTTCTGGCACCGTACTGCGGGAGGCTATCCGCACGGTGGCTCGGGGAGAAAAATTTGTCTACAACGGGCGTTGGTAGATATCACCTCTTCGAGTGACTTTTGTCTACTGTCGGGTGATGGTCGCCAAACAGTCGCTTGTGCCGCAATTACAACCAAGTGGTCAAAGCCAGAACTCGCCGAACGGCACATTGCGGGCTATGTCCGCTTGCGAAAATCGACGTAGTGGGCCATCGGGTAAGAACAACCACACAGGAAGTGGTGAGCAATGCCAGAGGTCAGGACTTTGGCTGATCTAGGTCATTGTTTGAGGTTGCGTCCGTGCGTTACTTTGGGAATCAACTACTACCAAGGTTATGAAAATTCTGGTGCCCATTGATTTTTCGCCCGCCGCCCAGTGTGCGCTGCACTACGCTATCTCTCTGGGGAAACTACTCTCGGCCGAAGTGATCCTCTACCACGCCTTTCACGTGCCGGTTGGTGGGGATGTGACCTTCTTCGTGGACGGTGTTTTGCTGGAACGCGCCGAACAGCAAGCGCAGCAACGACTCCGGCAGTTGATCGGTACCGCGCCGGAGATCCACCGGGTGAGGCACCGCATCCTTACCACGATGGGCGATGCCACCGACGGAATCATGCAGCGAATCAAGGAAGAAGCGGTGGGCCTGGTGGTGATGGGCTCGCGCGGGATGAACGATCCCTCGGCGGCCTGGTTGGGCAGCACGACCTTCTCGGTGGTGAAGCATGCCGCCTGCCCGGTGCTGGCCGTGCCCCGCTATACCGCCTCGTTTCACCCCAAAGAAGTGGCCTTTGCCACGGACCTGGGACCGACCGAAGAGACCCCGGCCCTGGACTTTCTCCGGCAACTATTACACGCTTGGCATGCGACGGTGCACATTATCCACGTGCATCCGCAGCCGGAAACCATCGGTATCGAGCAAGCCGAAGAAGCGCTGCACTTGGACCACCTTTTTGCTGACGTGCCTCACACCTATCACTTCCCCCTAGGCAAGGACGCCGCCGAAGGCATCGAGCAGTACCTGGAGCATCACCCGATGGACTTGCTGGTGGTGATGCCCCGGCGGCATCCACTGTTCCAGGGAATGTTTCAGAAGAGCGTTACCAAATTTCTGACCGCGCACGTACCGGTACCCCTGCTTTCCTTCCACCAAAAGTTCTAACTCATGCCCGTTGATCCTGCCATTCCCGGAAGTTATCAAAAGTTGTACACCTTACTTTCATAATCTATTCCCAAAACTTCCAGAACTATGGAACAGATTTTAGTCCCCATCGACTTTTCGCAACCATCGAAGGACGCATTAGCCGTGGCCCATCAATTGGCGAAAAAGTTTCACGCTGCCTTGTGGCTGGTGCACGTGCTGGAAATTCCGCTGCCCAACGTGGAGGTGCCCCCCACCAAAATAGCGACCCCGCCGATGGATTACCTGCAACGGGCCAAGGAAGGGGCCGAAGACCAGATGAAGGCCTTGGTGAAACAGCAGCGCATCAAAGATGTAGCAGTGGTCTATCATGTGCTAAGCGGCAATCCTTATCGCAGCATCATTCGCGAACTGCTTAAAGAACCCGCCGATTTGGTGGTGATGGGTTCTAAGGGAGCCTCCGGTGATCACGAGGTGCTGGTGGGGTCTAATGCCGAGCGGATGGTTCGTTTTGCCCACTGCCCGGTGCTGGTGGTCAAGGAAAAGGTGAAGATCGACCGCATTAAACGTATTGTATTTGCTACCGCGCTCCGTGAATATGACGGGGAGGTACTCAAAGAACTCAAAGACCTGCAACAGATGTTCGGTGCACACCTCCACCTGTTGCGGGTCAATACGCCGAGTAATTTTCTGGAAGACCCCTTTGTAAAACAACGACTGGGTAAATTGGCTGAGACGCATCACCTCAAGAACTACACGGTGCATACGTACAGCGATCAGGAAGAAGAAGACGGCATTATTCACTTCGCCCAGGAAATTGGAGCCGACTTGATTACCTTAACCACCCGAGGCCGACGCGGACTGAGGCATCTGTTCAGCGGCAGTGTGGCCGAAGATGTGACCAATCATACGAAGCTGCCGGTGTGGACACTGAGTCTGCGCCATTCCACCCAAAACCAAAAAAGATGAAAGCTGCTATTGTCAAAGAATAATGATTCTATAAACCAATAAACAACAAAACTTATGATCAGCAAGATACTCGTACCGATTGACTTTTCGCAACCTTCCGAAGAGGCCCTCGTCGTGGCCCATCAGCTGGCCAAAAAGTTTCATGCAACTCTGGAACTAGTGCACGTACTGGAAATCCCGCTGCCCGACGAAGAAGTCGCCGTCACGCGTTTCGAGATCCTGCCGATGGCCTACGTCCGCCAGCTCAAAGAAGAGGCTCGCGAACAGATGGAAACCCTGGCGAAGCGTCACCATATGGGAGACGTTGAGATCGTGTACCGGGTGCAAACCGGAAACCCCTACCGCAGTATCATCCGAGAACTGGTCAAGAATCCGGCAGACCTGGTGGTGATGGGCTCGAAGGGGGCTAGTGGCGATCACGAAGTATGGGTGGGCTCCAATGCCGAGCGCATGGTTCGCTTCGCCCACTGCCCGGTACTGGTGGTCAAAGAGAAGTTCCGCATCGACCGGATCAAGAATATCGTGTTTGCCACCGCCCTGCGCGACTACGCCCCGGAGGTAGTGAACCGGCTAAGTGCCCTGCAGCAGGCCTTGGGAGCTCATTTGCACCTAGTGCGCATCAACACGTCGGGCAACTTTATGGAAGACCCTTACGTGAAAGAAGAGCTGCGGAAGCTCGTTCGTGAACACCACCTGAAAGACGTGACGGTGCATACCTACAGCGACGTGCGGGAAGAAGATGGCATTATCCACTTTGCTCAGGAAATTAAAGCTAATTTGATTGCCCTGACCACCCGGGGAAGGCGTGGCTTGGCGCACCTGCTGGGCGGCAGCATCGCCGAAGATGTCACTAACCATACCAAGCTACCGGTATGGACGATGAACCTGCGACACCAGGGAGCGAAGACCACAGCCACTCGCCAGGGGAAAAAGGCAAAGACTGACTAGGGAAGGGGGATCGTACGAAAACGTTGGAATGCTTATCTTCGCCAAAAAGAACCCTATGTTGTCCTTTTGCTCGTGTACGATCACCGGTGTAGTGATAGCTTTCCTGGGAGGAGCATGTCAGGATAAGTCAGCGACCCTCACTGCTGAGTACCGTTCCCTCACCGAAGCGGTGTACGCCTCCGGCACGGTGCAGCCCGTTCAACGAGTATCAGGTGTTTGCCCCGGCAGGAGGCATCCTGCGCGAGCGCCTGGTCGATGAGGGCGAAGCCGTGGATTCGGGACAGGTACTGTTTACTATCACCCGCGAAGCCCAGGATCTTCAGCTTGCCCGTGCGGCCCGGCAACTAGCGGCGGCGAGGCGCAATGCTTCGACGAACTCCGCCGTGCGGGCCGAACTGCGCCTGACCCTGGCGAGTGCCCGTCAGCAGTACCTCAATGATTCAGTGAACTACCAACGCTACCACAACCTGCGGGCGCAGAACGTAAGCACTCCCGCCGCCCTGGATAACGCTCGCCTCCAGTACGTGGCCTCGCACAATCGGTACCGAGCGGCGGAACGGACGCTGACTCAGCGCACCGACGAGCTCCAGGATCAACTCACCGAAGCGCGCATCGCCTACGAGCTGGCGGCCCAGGCGCAGGGCGACGCCCTGATCAAAAGCCGGGTTGGGGGTAAGGTGTATCACATTGAACCCGAAGCGGGCGAGATGATCAGCTTGAACCAGCCGCTGGCCCGGGTGGGCAACGATTCGTCACTGATCCTCCGACTGGCTGTCGACGAGCGTGATATTGCGCGGGTGGCCGAGGGACAAATCGTCCGTTTCACCACCGACGTGCTAGCGGACACCGTACTTTCCGCCCAGGTGAGCCGTATTTATCCGTTTTTGAACCAAGCGGATCGTTCGTTTACCGTAGAAGCAACGGTGGCCGCTACTGGCCTACCGCTCTATGCGGGCAGTACGGTGGAAGCCAATATCATCATCCGAAAAAAGGACCGAGCGTTGGTGTTGCCCAAGAACGTGCTGGCGGGCCAGGACAGCGTATGGATCGAACAAGACGGCGAGCGTCGGAAAGTGCGGATTACCACCGGCTTGGCTACTATGGAAGCCGTGGAAGTAGTATCCGGGCTCGACGGAAGTACTCAAGTGATTATCCCATGAAAGATATTGCGTTGATCCTGCAAATTGCCCGTACCCATTTGCTGTCTCGCCTCAAACAGACGGTGGTAGCGATGCTGGGGGTAACCTTCGGCATTGGCCTGTTTATCGGTATGGTGGGGCTGATGACCGGACTGAACGACTTCACTGAAGCACTGACGATGACCGTCACTCCGCATATTCACCTCTACCACGATATCGCCGTAGAAGACCAGACGATACTGGATAGAACAAACCCGGATGCTTTCAACGTCGTGCATCACCAGAAGCCAAAAGACGAGCCACAAAACCTAAAAGATGCTTTCCAGATCGTAGAGGCCATCCGAAAAGACCCGCGCGTGTTAGGGGTGGCTCCTTCGGTGACGACCCAGGTATTCTACAACTACGGGCCGGTTGAACTCAACGGCAGCGTGCTGGGCGTGGATATCCTGGAAGAAGACCGGATGTTTGACCTGACCGACAAACTGCGGTCGGGCCGTTTGGAAGACCTGCTCAATACCAACGATGGCATCATCATGGGAGTGGGGCTGGCCCGCAAGCTGAGTGTGCAACCGGGTGACCGGGTCACGATTACCACGCCGCCGGG
This sequence comes from uncultured Cytophagales bacterium, assembly GCA_963761785.1. Lineage (GTDB taxonomy): Bacteria > Bacteroidota > Bacteroidia > Cytophagales > Cyclobacteriaceae > Tunicatimonas. The sequence goes on along the minus strand of CAVXII010000003.1, from coordinate 452,705 downwards.
CTACACCATGAAGCTGCAGGTGGTCGGCACCTTTCAGATGGGGATGGGTGCCATTGACGACGTGCGCAGCTACGCCAATATCAAGACCGTGCAAAAGATCATGCAGCAAGACAATCGCTACGTCACTGATATCAGCGTGAAGCTCTACGACCAGGACGAAGCCGCGGCCCTGGCTCCGGTCTACCAACGGCTCTTCGGCTACCGGGCGATGGACTGGGAAGAAGCCAACGCCACCACCCGGATCGGAACGATCTTCCGGAATATCCTGACCTACACGGTATCTATCACGCTGCTGATCGTAGCCGGGTTTGGCATCTACAACATCCTGAACATGACCATCTATAACAAGATGAAAGATATTGCGATTCTAAAGGCAATGGGCTTTTCGGCCCGCGACGTGACCCGCATTTTCATGACGCAGTCGCTGGTGATAGGCCTGCTGGGAAGCCTGCTGGGACTGTCCCTGGGCTACCTGTTGGCCTACGGTCTTTCCCAGGTACCCTTCGATGCCGGAGACGTAGTCAATCTCAAGCGACTGCCGGTCAACTTTGATGTGACCTACTACTTCATCGGGATTGTCTTCGGCCTACTCACCACGGCGATGGCCGGGTATTTTCCGTCACGCAAAGCCGGGAAGCTCGATCCGATTGAAATTCTGCGGGGGTAAGAAAGACAGCTATTAGATCAAATTGCTTCTCGATTGGCATGGTCTTTTGATTTGAGAGTTGATATGCCATTTTACTCTCAATTATGCTAACGTCAAGCCTGTTTCGTAGCTACTGCTGTTAACATTAGTACTTTAGACAAATGAAATTCCGTACTTACCACATATTTTGGCCACTTGTTCAAAATTAGGTGGTCCAGCGGGCAGGTCAGCTAGTTCGTGAAACATCTTCTCTATTCCAGCCGGGAAAGCGGAAGTAATCATCTTAGCGTTTTCGCTCCCTACCACCTTCCATGAATGGGCGATATTTTTGGGCGCAAAGACGGTATCGCCCGGATTTGCGTCGTCACCTGTCCGTTAACCATCAACTCAACCTGCCCCTTAACAACCCTGAATATCTCGTCTTCTTTCATGTGGATATGAGGGGGAATACCAACTCCTGGCTCCACATCGTCGCACCATTCTACAAGTTGATCATCGGTATCACTGCTCGTGGATACCCAGTTGATCGGAATGTATCAGGAAAAATCCGTTGTAAATATCTTTCTCTTTCAGCACCTCATCAAACTGCTTTTTTACTTTCGATATTGGCTGAGAGTAGCTTTCCTGAGAAAGAACAGTATTCAAAGCAAACGAGAGGACGAGAATAGTAGGTAGCGTTTTCATATTCATGGGGTTTGATACCTGAAGTTAATCAACTATTTGCGTTAAATCCGGAAAAAAGAGGCCGGAGTACGGCCCCTCGTTTTACGTTCAAAATTTGAAGTTTACCCCAACCTGCACATGGTGGGTAGAAGAAGACACTGGTTGATTAGTCTCTAAGTCCTGGTAAGCAAAGTGGTACTGCGCGGCTAAGCCTACCCACCGGCGCAGTTCGTACTCAGCTTTTACCCGCACTTCGGGGGCTAGGTAGCGGCTTGGGTTCTGCCAATCTCCGCTATTCATGCGGAATAACAAATCGCTGACTTCCATTCCCTCGGTATAATCTGCGTAGGGAGGGCGAGCGGTAAACATAAATAGCGGTAAGCTCAGTTGCCCGGTAAAGTTCCAGCGGTTCAAACGGTAGTCGGTGCGAGCCTTACCGATAGGCCGTGAGTGCTTAGGTAACTGTAAGAAGACCGGCATTGTCTCGGGTAGTAACCTGGGAGCCAATGCTATACTCCGGGCCGAGCCGAAGCTGCCAGCGGTTGCTTTCTTGAAGTTTCCACAACCAGGCCGCTTGCAGTTCAAAACCGATCATCTCGCTTTCAAATTGCTCTCCTGCATCGGGGGTAAGCTTAGCGGCAGTACTTTGGGTTTCCAATACAAAGATATGACCTTGCCGGGTGGATCGCTCCCATCCAAACTGCCACAACGTACTGTTTACATCGTAGCTCAGCGGCGAATAAAACTGATCTTTCCATTGCCCCCCGCCAGACCCGGCCATCAGGGTGATCCGGTTGCGCGGTGGGTCGGTTTGTGCTTGAACTTTCAAGGTGAAGAGTACGAGGATCGTTAATAATAAAGCTTTCATCTTTTAGTTGGTTAAATGTGAATATTTGGTTTAAAATTTCTCATCGGGCTTGGGGTAGCTAATCCGGATTCACTACTTTGGCCTGGATGATAAGACGAAGATGCGGCGTAATGAGAGGGCAATCGTTCCGTATTATGATTTCGGACGAACCCGTGAGATTCAGGACACAGTACGAATAAAAAACAGCATCAAGATGTTGCTTAAAGCAAAAAAAGAGGCGATAGGCCTCTACTAATTTCTAAAATGCAGGATACCAATAGGCTAAGACTCCTCACCACTACCTAGGCAGAGATGCTATATTCAGACCAGTGAGTTTGCCGACGTGCTGGCTGATCTTTTCAATGTCCCAGTCCCATCAACAGACCTTTAACAGCTTGTTGATGGTAGCTTCATCGAGACGTCTTTTGACAGTTGAGCCGGGTTGCCGCCCACTATGGAGTTCGGTTCTACATCTTTGGTGACGTACATTGGTGGCCCGATGATTGCACCGTCACCCACTTGTACCCCGGGCATGATGGTGGCGTTATGTCCAATCCACACGTCGTTGCCAATGACAGTATCGCGCTTCATTGGATAGCTTTTTCCTTCCATCGCGTGCTCCCAACCCGAAAATATGGCAAATGGGTAGGTGGATATGGCCTGTGATAGGTGATTGGCTCCGTTCATGATGAAAGTGGCTCCGGAAGCAATCATACAGAACTTGCCGATAATTAGTTTGTCCCCCACAAAATCGAAGTGGTACTTTACATTCTTTTTGAAGTTATGTACACGCTCAAAAAGTAAGTCGTAGTATGTGTAGTCACCCACCACAATATTGGGTTCTGAATGCATAGTCTGCAGAAAGCACAGAACGGTGGCAATCCTTAAGTGGGTAGGTTCGGTCTTTATCCGGGTAGTTCATAATGAATGTGATTCTGAGAAATACAAAGATAAGACTAAGAACTATTACTGACTGCTTAACCTGTGGCGAATATCAAACGAACCGTTGCTAGCTCTGTCATCTTGGGCAGATATGCCCGCGTACCGCAAACGCTAAAGTAAGTTTGAGTAAAAACAGGGTGAGCAGTAGCTCAAGGACCACATTGGATGTCGATAAGAAATCTGCCCACGGCTATTATGCACTAGCGCCGATCGAGCCTACAGTGGCCTGTTGCGATTATCTGTTCACATAATTTCTACCGACGAGGTGGCTATGATGCGTATCCGGAAACTCCCAATGTCACTGCGAGCCGTAATAGACTGCTCATAAAAAGAAGTGTAGAACGGCTAGGCAATAAACCATAGTCTTCTTTTATTACTTTGCGCGTAGTAGTGGCTGGTGCCGTAGCTAAAGTTAGCGACGATACCCTGCATCGGGCAGGCCAATGCTACACTCAGGCCCCTATTGAAGTCTACGATCATGATTACGAGCACCTCTCTGAAGCCCTCGCAGTCAACAACTACTTATAATAAAAAATAATATAAAAATTAAATGGCAAAGTGGTGCCTCACGGCATCTATGATATGCAACGCCATCAAGCCTACCTCTCTATTGGCAAGAGCCATGAGACCGCTGAGTTTATCGCCGATAACCTTTTATGGTGGTGGGACAACTACGGCATCCACCATTATCCAAAGGCTCGCACCATTCTTATCCTTTGTGATGCAGGCGGGGGCAATAGTTATCGCCATCACGCTTTCAAGAAGCATATGCTGCTACTAGCCCGTGAAATCGGCCTAGACTTTATCCTCTGTCATTATCCACCTTATTGCTCTAAATGGAACCCAATTGAGCATCAAGTCTTCCCGCATATACACCGGGCCATGCAGGGGGCAGTATTCACCAACTACGCTTTGGTGCAAGAAGTGATGCAAAAAACTACTACCAGTACGGGACTGAAAATCATTGTCAGAATTAATGACAAACACTATCCCACTGAAAAAGTAAAAATACAATTATCTAACGGTTTTGCTTTAACCACTGTCGAGGGGTGGTCCCGGTAGATGCTTTGAAAAACTGATTGAAGACCGATTTGGAATTGAATCCACTTCGTAGGCGAGTCCTAACAAGGTTATGTGCTGATAATCCGGATTTAGCGCTTTCGTCTTAAAGCTTCCATACGATAACTATTAACATATTCATTAAAGTTTTTACCGACATGCTCATTCAGTAGCCAAGAGAGCTTGTTAGCGTGTAAACCAATATGATCAGCTAATTTTTTAAGCGATAGATTAGTATCTAAATATAGCTCTTCTTCTTTCATTGCCTGATCTAATTTCTCCTCATAAGTACGACGTTCGTTAGGCGCTAGCTTTGATGTATCGGTTTGCATCAAAACTACTAAAGAGCAAGTAGACTTCCAGCGCATTCAGTTTCATCAACAAATACCTAAACTATCTTACAGAATCGCCGCCTAAACTGATAACTTATTTAATTGCCGTTCCTAAGGCAAATCTACAAAAATTTAAGACTGTTATTATGGGTCGCAGAACCTATGAATTTGGATATCAATATGGACTTGAACCAGGTCAGCCTGCCTATTCCCATATGGAACACTTCATTTTCTCCGACTCATTGAAGATTGAAAAATTGGCTGAATCAGTTCACATTGAGAAAAGATTAATAGATCGAAATTAAGGAAATAAAAGAGTCAGCCCAGTCTGATATTAATTTGTGTGGTGGTGGAGAATTCGCAGGTTGGCTTTTGGACAACGGGCTTATCAACCAACTAAAATTGAAATTAAATCCAATTATTCTTGGAAACGGAATTCGACTTTTTGGTAACTCAAAAACAAAAGCCAAATGGGACTTAATAGAAACTGAATCATTTGAGGATGGACTGAAAATCCTAACATATGACATTGGAAAATAAAATGCTAGCCAGACAACACCTATACGCAACGCCCTGCAGGACACTGCACATAACAAAACCGTATCTTATCTAACCGCTTCCCTCGGATATTCCTTTCAGGAAGAACCAGCCTATGGGGCACTAGTAATCGGGGCAGCATTTAGCGTGCTACTATCTATGTTGTCTAGCCTGTTTTTTTAGTCGCTCTGATGAATTCACTTTTTTTTACTATTTTGGGGAATAATCACCAGAATACCCTTCAAAGGCTGGTGACAATCTGTCGGCTACTCTGTTTAGCATCATATCTACAATATGACCGAAAACGCTATCGCCGTACTCCCTTTCGTCAATCTGAGTGCTGATCCTGAGAATGAATACTTCAGCGATGGTGTCACTGAGGAGATTATTAATGCCCTCGCCAAAATTGATAGCCTCAAAGTTACTTCCCGCACATCAGCCTTCTTTTTTAAAGGAAAGAACATCCAACTCCCGGCAATTAGTCAACAGCTAAACGTATCGACTATCTTGGAAGGCAGTGTCCGATTATCAGGAAAAGCAGTAAGAATTACCGCCCAGTTGATCCAGGCCGAAGGCGACTTTCATCTGTGGTCAGAAACCTGGGATAGGCAACTAGACGATATTTTTGCAGTCCAGGACGAAATCAGTTTACTGATTGCCGAAAAACTGCGGGAGCAATTAGGGCACTTTGAAATTCAAGATCAATTGGTAGCCCCGCAGACGGACGATCTGGATGCTTACACTCTGTTTTTAAAGGGACGCTACTACTTAAACCAGTGGAATCCCGAGGATGTACGCAAAGCAATGGAATGCTACCAACAAGCCCTGCGCATTGATCCTCAGCACGCTAATTCACTGGCAGGACTCGCCGATAGTTACAGCTTTTTAGCGACTTGCGGATTTATATCTTATCAAGAGGGCTGGGGGAAATGCGCTCAACTAACGCAGCAGGCCCTGGAAATTAATGGCAATCTGCCAGCGGCTCACTATCAACTGGCCAATCTGACTTTTTTCACCGAGGGGGATTTTAGCAAATCTTTATTGCTGGTGAAGCGCGCGCTGGAACTAAACCCGAATCATGTGGAGTCGCTACAGCTTATATGCATGCTCTGCTTATTCGCCGGAAAAGAAGAAGCTGCTCATCAGCATCTAAACGCAGTGCGCAGTGTCAATCCATTGTCGGCAGAAACCCATTTCTACCGAGGGTATTTTCACTACATGCAGCGAGAGTATGACCAAGCTATTGCTCAGCTAGACGCTGGTTTGGCTCAAAACCCGAAGAGTATCCCTAGTCACACTATCAAGGCGGCTTGTTTACTGATGTTAGGATATTTTGATCAGGTCATTGCGTACTACGATGGTCTGCCATCGGAAATAATTATTCCTGCGGAGAAGATAGGGTCCGAGATGTTGGCTTTTGCCCTAAAAGATGACCAAGAACAAACTGATGAGTGCTTGGCTAAGCTACAACGTGAGGCCGATAGCGAAGACGGGTTCACCGCGGATGTATACTTTTTTCTGTACTACTGCCAAACTGCTCAACTAGATGAGGCGTTTTACTGGATCAAGCGGGCTACAGAAAATCGTTCTCCACTATTGCTGATTCGCTACGCCGATCCGCTGGTAGACCCTCTAAAAGTTGATGCTCGCTACGCCACATTTAAGCAGAAGCTCTTTCCACCGGAAGCATTTAACGCTAGCAGTACCACTGAAAGGAAAAAGAAGGCTTTGATAGACGAAAAATCGCTCGCAACGTATCGTAAAAAGTTACTAGGCCATCTTGAAAACGAAAAGCCTTACTTAGACTCTGACCTTTCTTTGCGCTCACTAGCTAATCAGATTGATATCCACCCCAACCAACTCTCGTGGCTACTTAACGAGAGTTTGGGTAGCAACTTCAATGAGTTTATCAATCGTTACCGGGTTGAAACCTTTAAAAAGCTAGCGAAGGATCCTGACAACGCGCACGTCACTATTCTGGGGTTGGCTTACGATAGCGGGTTCAACTCTAAGAGCGTATTCAATACCTACTTCAAGAAAGAGATTGGAATCACCCCTCGTCAGTTCCTCCGACGATTGAAATAAGCCTTTTAGTTCGGAATCGAGACTAATAGGTTCGGAATTATAATCACGGACACTGCGCCCCGGCGGAACTACTAGTTTTGCTTACGAAGATCAAAACGAAGGTCTTAGTATGTATCACCTAAAACTTACAAATTATGACAACCGAAAGCAAAACCCTCGACCCAATTCTGACGGATCAAGAAGGCGTAGAACTCACTTCTACGCACGTGCCCCAAACAACAAAGGCAAGTCGTCGCCGGTCCACCCGCCCTTTCTCAGCGATGAAAGAAAGAAAATTCAGACACGGATTTGACCGTCACCGATACATCAGTCAGTAAATCCAGTAACTAAATTTTTCTTCACCCTTAACCTACATCATCTCGTGAAAGCGATTGAATATACTACCTACGGGCCCCCGGAGGTACTCCAATTAGTGGAAGTGCCCCGGCCGGTACCGGGCGACCACGAAGTGCTAATCAACATCCACGCAACAACCGTTACCGCCACCGAATGCACCTTCCGACAGGGTAAACCTTACTTCTCCCGGCTGTTCACCGGCTTGCGAAAGCCCAAAATTACCCGACTGGGGGAAGAACTGGCCGGAGTAATTGAATCCGTCGGCCCCAAGGTGACTAAGCACCAAGTAGGCGACGAAGTCTTCGGCACGGCTGGTCCGGAATTCGGGGCCAACGCTGAGTACATCTGCCTGCCCGAAGACGGAGTGTTTACCTGTAAGCCTACCAACGTATCGTTTGCCGAAGCCGCTGCTTGTTGCGACGGCTTCCTGACCGCCCTGCCCTTTCTGCGCGATAAAGGACAAATCAAACAGGGCCAGCGGGTACTTATCTACGGGGCATCCGGTAGCGTAGGCTCCTCCGCCGTACAAATTGCCCGTTACTACGGGCCGATGTTACCGGCGTATGCAGCACGGGCAACCTAGAACTGGTTCGTTCTCTGGGGGCCCACCACGTGATTGACTACCGACGAGAAGACTTTACGGAGAATGGCCAGACGTACGATATTATCTTTGATGCGGTGGGAAAGACTACCTTCTCGCACTGCAAGCATTCACTTACCGAACAAGGCCGATTTCTGGAAGCCGGTATCAAATTGGGTATCTTTCTTCAGGTAATCCGCACGGCGGTATTCGGTAAGAAGAAAGCACTCATTGCGGCTACTGGTCTGCGCCCCCCGCACGAACGGATTAAAGACTTAGAATTGCTAAAAGACCTTATTCAAGAAGGTGCTATTAAACCAGTCATTGACGAGTCATACGCGCTGGAAGACATTGCTGAGGCGCATGGCTACGTAGATCAAGGACACAAAAAGGGTAATGTAGTCATCTACGCTGCTTGAATACACAATGTTAAGGGCTCGTTGAGCTTCACTGCCTACAACTTGACCTATTATGTATAAGCTAAACGCAATCTGCCGTTCGGGCTTGTAAATCCGAACCTCTTTCAGATAATCCGAATGAATACCATTCCAATATCAGCTTTCTTTGCCATGAACTTAAAACCTTAAAGCTATGACCAACACCATGAAAGCAATGGTAGCCACCGGATACGGATCTCCGGAAGTGCTACAACTCCAAGAAGTCAACCAACCACAACCAAATAAAAACGAGGTACTCATCAAGATACACGCTACTTCAGTCACGGCTAGTGACGTCCTTATTCGTGGTTTGAAAGCACCACTTATGTATAAGCTACTTGTTCAACTTGCCTTTGGCTTTGGGAAGCCGAGAAATCCAATTTTGGGTATGGTGGTGGCCGGTACTATTGCGGGTAAAGGAAAAAATGTCACCAAGTTTAACCTAGGCGACGAAGTGTTTGCGTATTGTTCCATGTCGCCCACGAAACACCATTTTGGCTCTTATGCGGAATACATCTGTTTACCGCAAGACTGGAACATTGCCCTAAAACCAACCAACATCAGCTTTGAAGAAGCCGCGGCCATTCCGTACGGAGGTCTGTTAGCTGCTCATCTATTGAAAAAGACCAGTATTAAAAAAGGCGATAAAGTGCTTATTTACGGGGCATCCGGAAGTATTGGAACGATGGCTTTACAAATGGCAAAAAACGCGGGAGCTACGGTAACCAGTGTATGTAGTAGTAAGAACTTTGGATTAGCCAAGTCCTTAGGAAGTGACAAGGTGATTGATTACACGGCAAGCAATGCTGAATCCCAATTGGAGACGTACCAATATGTGATAGATGCCGTGGGAAATAGTAAATCATCGGCACTCAAAGCAAAGAGCAAACAGGCGATACACAAGAAGGGAAAATATCTGTCTATTGACGATGGCACGCCTATAACACCCAAAGAAGCATTTTTAAAGCTGGCGGAATCAGTGGAACAAGGGAAACTCAAACCGGTCATAGACAAAGTTTATCCATTGGAAGAAATGGTAGAAGCCCACCGATATGTTGAAGGAGGCCATAAAAAAGGCAATGTAGTCGTTTTAACCGCTTAACTTCTTACAATTATGAAAAAGGAAAATAAACTAGCGTTCGGGATCTTATCATGGCTAGTTATTGGAACCATCCTGGGAATCGCCCTGGATAATTTGGGTCTGTGGCTGAGTCTTGGACTAGCAATCGGTGTCGCATTCGAGTATACTAAGAAAGATGAAGCCGCTAAAAGAAAAAGGGTCAATAATGAGCGTAAGTAACAGTGTTTTGTCAAACAGCACTAAACATGAAAAAGAGAACCTACAGACTAACCGGATTTTTGTACCTACTCATTATTATTTGTGCAGGATTTAGCCAGGGATACATCCGGGGTAGTATTATGGTGCCAGAAGATGCACTGGCAACTGCTAACAATATCGTACAAAACGAAGCCTTATTTCGGCTAGGCTTATCGCTCGACCTGGTGGCGTTCATCATTGATGCCATCGTTTCCGTGCTTTTGTATCAAATGTTCAAACCCTTTGGTAAAACCTTGGCAATGGTATCCGCCGCGCTCAGGCTGATTGCTCATCCGGCTATCGGTAGCCTGAATCTGCTCAACCATTATCTGGCTTACTATATCTTGGGTGATGCTGAGTTCCTGACCGTCTTTGATGAAGCCCAACGACAATCGCTTAGCTTATTGTTTATGGATGCTCACCGCTACGGTTATCTCATTGCGGGCGGTTTTTTTGGGCTTCACTGCTTGCTACTTGGGGTACTGATTTATAAGTCTAACACGATTCCGAACATTTTCGGAGGATTCCTGATGGGTTCGGCAGCAGGTTACCTCATCGAAACTTTTGGTAACTTCAGCCAGCCGGGCTACGAGGATTATACCGCGTTGATCGTCGGGGTCGCCGCAGCGATTGGAGAACTATCGTTTACGTTTTACTTACTGATTAAAGGAAAAAAGCAACCCTATGACGAAGAAACAAAAATTTAGAATAGTGTTGCTGGTTGGAACCATAATCTCTATGTTTTTTATCCCTTGGATATTAATTAAAATCTGGCTAACCCCGCTTCCGGAAACCATACCGGAACAAGCCGACCAAGCCCTTGAATACGGATTTGATGGCGTAATCGTGTATATTGATCAGGGTGGAAAAGAGGCGGAAGTTTACACCGCAGGCTGGAAGAACCGAGAGAATGAAATACCCGCTGACCCCCGGGCACTTTTCAAAATAGCGAGTATCAGTAAGTTGTATGAGGCCGTCGCGGTGACCATGTTAGTCCACGAAGGGCAGTTGTCCCTGGATAGAACGCTGGCCGAATACGTACCGCAATACGCCGACCGGATTGAAAATGCGAACGCGATTACTCTAAGAATGATGGTACAGCACCGAAGTGGCATTCCCAACTACGTTGACCACCCGGATTATCCTTGGAGCAGTCCCTACCAGGAAAGAAGTGAAACCTATGAACTGGTACTGGATCAGCCTGCAGATTTTGAACCGAACGCCAAGTATCAGTACTCAAATACTAATTATTTGCTAATCGGTGACATCATGGATCAGGTGTTAGGTTACAGTCACCACCGGTATATCAAGCAAAGAATCCTGATGCCCCTTGGCCTGAATAATACCTATAGTTTGCTTAGCGAAGTGGACCTGGACGATGTGATGAGTGGATACTTTGTGGGGTACGAACATGACATAAAATCTAATGACTTCATTCAGCCCGGAGGATCCATGGTGGCGACCATTGAAGACGTAGGTGTCTTTTCTGAGAGCATTGAACGAGGGGTCAATATTAAATGAGGAAGAACAAGCGATCTACTCGTCAATCTATGTCTACGGGCATACGGGCCTTTTACCGGGTTACCAAAGCATCGCGCGGTATCATTCGGATATTGATGCGGTGGTGGTACAGTTTACCAACACCAGTGGCGGCAAACTGTGGCAGGTATCTGAAATGGTGTATAAACGCATCGTTCGGATTTTACACCAGCAGTGATCGCTACTTAGAAAGACACTTTGCCCAGTCGGAACACTTTTGGAAGATTACTAAAAGCCCATGACAAACATGATCATCCACTAACCAAGAAAAAACAAAAATTATGACACTACAAGAAGCGTATAACTTATTTGAAAGTTTAAAAACCCAAACAACTAGAAAGTCTGAAATAAAGGTGTATGAAAAATTTAATCATATACTATCCGGGTTGAAAATTAGAGAGTTCTCAAAAGACGAAATTCAATCTATTGAAACAGAACTTGAAAGTTTTGATTTAAAATCAAATCCTGAGAACCGAAAAAAACACTTTACGAAAGCGCTTACTAAATTTGAAACATATTTGAAGGATACATTTTCCTTAACTTCAAAAGGTTATCACACCAAGCTCTACGGGGGTTTAGGGTTGTCTTTTGGACTTCTTTTTGGAATTGTGTTTTTGTCTAGTTGGGAGCAATCCCTGGGTATATCTATGGGGTTGATATTTGGAATGTTAATTGGCTCAACCATTGGCCGATCCATTGACGCGAAAGCTATAAGTGAAGATAGAGTATTGTAATTAAGAAGCGCATGGAAACGTTGAAAAATTCAATTGAAATAAAAACGCGAAGGGTAACATTTTGTAAAGGTGTTCTTCAAAAAGCATTTCATCTAGCCAAAATTCCTATAATCATTAGTTTTTTTGTAACCCCTGTTCGTTTTCTACTTGAGTTCGTCGGCATTTCTGAATACGCAATATTTTTAATTGGGCTTCTCTGGCTAACCTTAGCCTTTTCCGTCTTTTGGGGAATAAAATTATACAATGAGAAGCAACCATACCTCCTGATGCTAATTAGTTTAACCATCTTTTCACCAATTTCGCGTCTTACCGTAGTTGCAGCCTGGTGGGTTGATACCACATGGAAAACAGGTACTCATTACGGTCTATATTTTGATAGCTGGCCACAGATACTTTTAAATCAGGGGATCTATGGAGCACTTGTTCAAATAATACCTGGCTTTGTGCTTGGTTCCATTACAATTGCTATCATGCTAAACCGGAGGTCTGCATTGAAGCAAACTGAAAAAAGGCATTAAAGAGAAGTAGGTACATTCAAAATATTTCTAATATGAAATTTCAATCAGTAATTTTCTTAACACTTATAATACTAGGTGCTTGTAATAGCCCAAAAAAATCTGATATTACCCAACAACCAACGCTCGCTGATTATCAAGTTGGTGAAAAATGGGTTTGGAAATATAAAGGCGTAACGACAGAAGGAGAAGTACGCTCGGATGGAGAAGATACCAGAGAAATAATCAGTGTTGATGGAGTTCTAGGCATGACCATCGGAAACGATACCATTCCCGTTACCGACATTGTGAAGCCGGAAGAAAGTGAAACACCGAAGTACGACTGGCCGCTGGAAGTGGGTAAAAAGTGGAAATATGAGAACAATTGGACAAGTCAGGATGGTACAACGGGAAACCAAAGTCAAGAAGCCGAGATATTATCATACCAAGAAGAAACGGTAGAAGCAGGAACATTCATGGCCTATACGATTAAATACACCGGTAAAACCACCAATTCCAGAGGGTATAGCGCCAATGAAGAAGAGGTTTGGTTGTATGCACCCGCAGTAAAAAACTTTATTAAACTGACTCAGAATCAAGGTGATTTTTTATACGTAGAGGAACTAATCGAATATTCAAAACCTGAATAATTCTCTATAGAGAAGTTGACTTTAATTTTCTTTTGATGTCGAAAATTTTAGTCTGAAAAATTAGAAATGAAAGAATTAAAACAAATGCTAGCAATGTATATGAAATCATAGCCGCCTATCGGCAGACTACGCTCCATATACTAACAGTTAGCGGTAATTAGATAAATGAAAATACTAAAACGACTTTTAAAAATTGTATTCGTTCTCATTGGAGTGCTTGTTCTAACTGTAATCATTATACTTGGGGTTGATTCCTTAGGAACTAGTTACTTAAAGATTAATAAGAATGACTTAACATCTAATAATTCTTACCTAATTACTGATGTCAATATAATTCCAATGAACCAAGACACTGTTTTATTAGATAAAATGGTGTATATAAAAGAGGGGAATATTGAAAAGATTGCAGACACTATTGAGACCAGTGGAATTCAAGTTTTTGATGCAGAGAACAGGTATCTAACACCAGGTCTTATCGATATGCATGTTCATGTTTGGGACAGGTATGAACTTGGTCTGTATCTATCAAATGGTGTAACAGCAGTTAGAAATCTCTGGGGCATGCCCATGCATTTAAGAATTAAAGAAGATGTAAATGATGACGAAATTATTTCCCCTATATTTTTTACAACAGGACCAAAGTTAACAGGGCCAGAATTTATTGGTGATGATAATTTAAATCTAACTAACCCATTTGGGGCTAAGGAAAAAGTAATTTCGTACAAAGACAGAGGTTACGACTTTATCAAAACATATTACGGATTGGATATAGAAATCTTTAATGCTGTGATTGAACAAGCCAAAATTTCTGAAATCGATATCGTTTCTCATCCTTCTCAAAAAGTGCCCTTTTCGTACCATTTAAATCCACAAATCAAATCTATTGAACATGCCGAGGAAATTGTACAGCAACCTTTACATTTTGATTTAAATACCGTTAAGCTACAACCGATAATTGACTCAATTTCGCAATCCAAACACACGAGTTATTGTCCGACAATTACGGTATTTAACAATATCTATCAAATGATGATTGATGATTCCATTTTAGATTCAGAATCATTGGAGTACATGAATCCACTCATTAAAAAAGAGGATAGTAAAAAACAGTTTGAACGTTGGTTTAATGCCAAGCAAGAAGATCCCGCAACCATTGAGCGGATAAAAAAACAGCATGATTTTCACATTACCATCGTCAAGAAACTACATGAAGCGGGTGTCACTATAATCTGTGGAACTGATGCAGGCATTGGGGTTACTCTTCCAGGTTTTTCAATTCATAAAGAATTAGCCTTTTATCAAGAAGCTGACCTTTCTAATTATGAAGTTTTAAAAACAGCTACTGTAAACGCTTCTCAAACGCATTCAATTATGAACCAACTTGGAACAATTGAAGAGGGTAAGATTGCTAACTTGTTATTAGTGGATGAAAATCCGCTTATTGAGTTGTCGTCTCTTGAGAATCCAACCTATGTTTTTGTAAAGGGAAGAAAATTGGACAGAGAGACTTTAGATTCTTTTAATGAAAAGGCAAAGAATCGGAATAATCTAATGGCTTCTGCTATTAGGTATCTAGAATACTTAATAATTGAAAAATGAATAATGATATCTCACTTTCAAAAGCAGCTACAATAGCTGGAATTGGACTGTAAATTATGACTTTAACGGTTCCATTTGCTGAATTTAAAATAATCCCAGATTTAGTAAATCCAAATAATGCATTAGAGACTGCGTCTAATATCACTAATAATTCATTCTTATTTAATGTGGCCATATTTCTGATCTTTATCACAATAGTATCCGATATTGTTGTAGCCTATGCACTCTATATATTTTTAAACCAGTAAATAAGAGTCTATCATTACTCACGGCTTGGTTTCGGTTACTATACCCTAGAGTTTATCTTGTGGCCGTAACGAATTTGATAAAGGTATTTGCCCTAACCAATGGGGCTTCCTACTTTCTTTCGAATTCTCAGGAGCAAATTTCAGAATTTGTGTTTTTTTATATAAAAGCGTATAAATACGAGTGGTTTTTCGGCTTAGTATTATAGGTTATTCTGATAAATTTTTATAAAAATCCTCGCGCAGATTCTCTGAATCTGTGCGGGCTACATATGCGGACTCTGTCCGCCCCGTTGGGTTAGAAACCCACTTTAATTAGGCACAGGACTAGAAGTCCTGCGCCAGTATTACTTGTAATAAAAAATTAGAATAACCTTTATTATTTGGTCTTTATCTTATTCTTCTTGGCTTTTGGTATTAAAAGCAAGCTATATCCTTATAGTAATGGGTTGGTTACTGATCATCGCCGGTATAGGTTATGTTGTTGGCCATTTAAAAGTGTTTTTGTATCCCGATCTCAATACCAGCTTTAGTATGTTCACCGCATTGGGCGAATTAGTATTTATGCTTTGGCTTCTCATTAAAGGTTCAAGAACAAAAAAACTACAAATAGGGTAGTGCCACAAAAATGTATAAAAATTATAGCAGTTTAGTCCCATTAATTCTCAACACGAGCTTCGCTCAGTGAAGTGAATATGGAAGATGTAATGAGCGGCTATTATGTAGGACATCCCTATTTTACCTTTTTGTAGGAATTGGTAAACTAACCCTATTTATTTAACTTTTTTTACCGATTATACTCAATCTCTTGCACCCGAAAGTCAACGTATGTGTGATCTCCCTCCGGTAACTTCCAGGTGGCTCGGATACGGGTGGGAACCAATACGTCGTTGATTCGTTGGTAGTCCGATAGTTTGCCCACCCAGATTTCTTGTTGTTTGGGGGTCATGAAGCGCTGGGTTTCCACGTGGGTAATCTCATCCTGTTCATTGAAGTGAACGTGGTAGTTTATTGTTAAACCGTTATGCTCGAACTTCAGTTGGGCCGAGTGGTCGTCTACGGGAAACCATTGTAAGTGCTCGCGCGGCAGCAAATTGGTTGGAAACCAGACGCTCTCGCCCAGCCAGCGGAGCAGTTCTCCCTGGTCAGTCGTTTCGCCCTGCACGTTCACCACCGGGATTAGCGAGAGCAAGTACACGACCAACTGCCCCCGACCGGCTACGTACTGGTCGCGGGCGGTGAACCACTGGGTCTTCCCGCGCCAGATGAAACCGGGCGGCTCAGTGGTGAAGTGCTGTTCCCCGCCTATATCGGTCCAGTCAGCTCCCACGCTGGTTTTGAAGCGTCCATCGTGCCTTAGGCGTACGGTGCGGATGTATGGAATCCCTTCGGGCAGCACGTGGCGAAAGTAGCGTTGCACCGGTTCGGGGAGTCCGGCCAGTTGCTCGTACGAGAAAGTATGCTCAGTGGATGCGTGCGCAGACGATAGAAGCTGGGCAATATCCTGCTGATAGTCTTGCCTATGGTTACGGCGCAGCAGGAGCACGCCCGCCACGGTGGCGGTGCCGAGCAGACTCAACACGATGTGGTTCCGTTTCATGGATAGCATATTTTAGAGAGGTTTTGGTGGCTGCACCGAGCAGGTAACCGCCTAATCCGATGAGCCACAGCAGGATGGGATAGGCTACCCAACGTTCGGTGCCGCCGCTCCCCAGGATCGGGATGAAGGAGTTGGCCGCAAAGAGGAACACCAGCGCGATGGTGCCGAAGACAATGCCCAGGTAGCGGTACGGGGCAGCAACCATCCGGAAAGACACGATGGCCGAAATACCGCCTGACGTAAAGGTAAGCATCGAAAACAACCCGTGGTAGGTGGCTACGTGTCCCGGAAAGATGCCCACCCCGAGCACGCCGAGTCCGAAGAGCGCCAGGAAGGTACTGGCCAGCCACTTCCGAAAGTAGCGATGCACAGCCCACGTGCCCCCCAGGATCAGCAGGCCCGCCACGATCATGGTCACGTTGAAAATCGTAGCCGACGGCTCGTACACTACGCTATTAGGCGGTCGGGTGCCGCCCAGGTCGCTGATGTCGTTGAGGGCGGTACCGTAGCCGGGCGGATAGAAAATCTCTCCAGTGATGATGCCCATCAGGATAATAGAACCGGCCAGAAAGAAAAGGAGGCCCGCCCCGGTAAGGTGAGCTTGCTGCGGAATCATCGTTTTCATAGCAATAGGGGATAGGGCCAGGGACGGAAACGCCCCCGGCTAATTCAGAACGTGCGGGCAAAGCCAACTCCTAGCGAGAAGTAGGTAAGGTCTACGTCGGTCGTCACGCCTTCTATATCGAAGTCACGCGACAGCGCCCGGTAGCGAACGCTGGGCCGCATACTCCAGTAGTCGTTGAAGGGAATGTCGATACCCACTTCGGCCTGCCAGCCGAGTCCGTGCCCCGTATCGGCGGTGATGCTCCCCTCGTTATCTTCGGCCTCAATGTGGTTATACACCCCCCCGGCCCGGACGAGATAATTGAGCGAGGACGCGCCCAACGGGTGAATGAACTGAAGCCCGAAGGTGTAACCGGTTTCTTCAAAGTCAACGTCCGTTCCGGCAAACGAATTCTCGTCCGAGAATTGCTTCCAGCCCCAGCCGCCGTACACGCCCAGGTGGGGCATAAAGCGGTAGGCCAGCATCGCCTCAACGCCGAGTCCCAGACCCAGATCAGCGTCGCCGAGTTCTTGGGTTGCTAATGCGGCATCGCCCCGTAGCTCGAGGCTCAATCGGTCCTGGGCCATCAGGGTAGAAGTACTGAACAACATTCCGGCACTGAGTGCCATAGCGAGTAGATGTTTAGAAGGTTTCATGACTATTTGTGGTTTAAGGTGAATACGATTGATTTGATGGTATCAAAGGTATCGTACTTCCT
Source organism: uncultured Cytophagales bacterium (assembly GCA_963761785.1). Lineage (GTDB taxonomy): Bacteria > Bacteroidota > Bacteroidia > Cytophagales > Cyclobacteriaceae > Tunicatimonas. The sequence continues at coordinate 434,740 of CAVXII010000003.1, read as the reverse complement.
TAGAGATCGCGATGATCTACGTTAGTGCCCCGGATGATCTGCATCAGGACCCCACTCAGTAGAATGCGTATCTTTGTGGTCTCTACTGACCCGATATCCGCTATGGTCCCCATTCTGGAAGCTAATCACGTCACTAAGTACTTTGATGAACCGGCTCGCTTTCAGGTGCTCAAGGACGTGAGCTTTACGGTGGAGCGGGGCAGCTTTGTTTCTATTGTTGGGAAGTCGGGCAGTGGCAAGTCCACCTTAATGTACCTGCTCTCGACCATGGATACCGACTACGAAGGGGAGATCACGGTCAACGGCCAGCGTCTGACCGGTCGGACACCCGTTGAACTGGCCCGCTTTCGTAACGAGCACATTGGGTTCGTCTTCCAGTTTCACTTTCTGCTGCCGGAGTTTACCGTATTGCAAAACCTGATGCTACCGGCCCAAAAGCTCGGTCGTTGGTCCGACGAAGAAATTGAGCATCGGGCCTACCAGCATCTTACGACGCTGGGAGTGGAAGATCAGGCACTGAAACGGGCCAACAAACTGTCGGGCGGACAGCAACAGCGGGTGGCGATTGCCCGGGCACTGATGAACGACCCGCTGATCATAATGGGTGATGAACCCACCGGTAACCTAGACTCCCAAAATTCGGAAATTGTGTTTGAAACCTTCCGGCGGATTGCCCGGGAACAGCAGCAGACCATCATGGTAGTGACCCACGACGAAGACTTCGCCGCCCGCACCGACCTGGTCATCGAGTTGAAGGACGGGGAGGTGGTACGGTCGTGACCTCACCGCTTGGCTCCCAGCAGATACCCGTACGCTTCCCACCCGTCTACCTCATCGAATAGTACTTTTAGCGCTCCTACCAGGGGAATAAACAAAATCATCCCCGACACTCCCCAGAGACTAGCTCCGGCAAACACCACCAGAATGACCACCAGCGGGTTGAGCTTAATCCGCTGACCAACGATGTAGGGGGTGATGATATTATTCTCTAGCAACTGAATGCCCCACAACAACACGAAGGTAAGAAAAGGATATAACAGTGAGTCGGTGGTTAGAAAGACGTACAAGATAGAGACCGTAGAAGCGATGAACACCCCGATGTAGGGAATCAGGTTGAACACCGCCACGAAGATGGCAAACACCAGGGCGTACTTCACTCCCAGTCCGAGGAATACCAAGAAGGCCATGATGCCCACCAGAAGGGTCACGGTGAGCAAGCCCACCAGGTAGTCCTGCACCACCGCACTCGCTTTGTTCACTACTTTCAGGGCTTGTTCGGGATGGCGTTGCCGATACAAGCGGCGCACAAACTCTTTGTAGTTGTCCTGATAATACAGCAGAAAAAACACGTAGACCGGCATAACGGCGAGCATGGTTAGCGTTCTGGCGGTGGTGGTGAGGGTATTGCCTACCGTGCTCACGCCCTGCTCCAGGGAGTTGCCCAGTGTTTTGATGAGTTGAGCGGGTTGCTGTTCGTAGGGAATGGCCAGGTAAGTCTCTACCGCGGTCCGAATCTCCTGGTAGCCCCGCCCTAGTTGTTGGGTGATCGATGGGAGATCCGAGACCAGGGCAACAATTTGGGCAGAAATAAAGTAGAACACCGCCCCGACGATTACCGTTGCGACGAGCATCACCACGGTGATGGCCCAGCCGCGCGCGAAGTGACGTTGTTCCAGCCACCGACTGGCCGGAGCCAGCAGCAGGGCCAGAAATACCGACCAGCACAGGGGCACCAGCAGCAGTTGGGCTGCGTTCAGGCTGTACACGGCCAGGATGAAGCCGAACAGAATGAGCGTAGCGCGGGCGTAAAAGGGCAGCGTGACCATTACTTAGGCCGGGAGGGTTAACAAGGGCATCTGCGTATGATAGACCACCTGCCGGGTGACGCTTTGCTGAAAGAGCCGGTCGAAGAAGCCGTGGGTGCGGGGAATCAGCACGATCAGATCGTCGTGGTGCTGCTTTACGTGCCGTTGCAAACCTTCTTCGATGTCATGATTATGAGGGCTGTAAAAGGTGTTAGGAACCAGGGATAAAGCCCGTTCAATCGATAACTCTCCACCGATGGCCTCGTCCCGGCGGCGGAAATGAATGATATCCAGATGCGCCTGGCACTGGTGGGCAAAACCGACCAGCCAGGAAGTGGTGGACAGTGAAGTCTCCTTCCAATCGGTGGCCAAGGCGATGCGTCGATAAGGGTGAAACGGAAGCGGGCTGGGCACCGAAAGCACCGGACAGGTAGCCCGGTGAATGACCTTTAGGGTACTACTTCCCAGGACATTATCGGAAAAATGTCTTCCCCGGTTCCCCATTACTACCAGGTCGATGTGCTCGCGGGCAATGAGCCTATTCATTTCGGTGGCTAGTTCTCCGAAGCTTACCTCGTACTGTACGCTCCGACCCAGCTGCTCGGCTACCGGTTTCTGTAAGGAAGTAAGTTGCTCGTGCAGTTGCCGTTCGTACTCTTGCAGTGCTTCGGCAGGAATGAACAACTCCCCTTCCATCGCGGGCGGAAGGTAGTAGACGTGCTGGAGCCATACGTCAGCCTCCAGGGTCCGCGCCAGTTGCCTTCCGTAGGCGAGTAACGAGGGCGTTTCTTCACCCAGGTCGAGCAGGATCAGGATTTTCTGTATCGTCATGACCATCGTAGGGTTAGGCCATCACTGGCTGAGCACGACGCAGGTGCGGTACGATCAAGGCTCCGAAGCAGGCGCCCACGACAACCACCGACAGGAACAAACCTACGAAAGGGACAAAGGTGAGTATCCGCAGGATGGAAAAGATGACAAACGAGACGAAAATTAGCATTCCTTTTCCCCAGTGGTAGGCATATCGGTCGCGCAGCGCGTGGGCGGCTACCGCCGAGGCAATGATGAGACCGAAGGCCAGGCTGAAGGCGTAGAGAAACAAAACGAAGAGTCCGGGCGGGATGCCAATCAGGCTAATGAATAATAGCCCAATCACCAGGGGCACGCTGATCAGGTACAGCACTCCGTAGCCGAAAGCGCGCATAAAGTCGTCGCGTAGCGCTTCGCCCGCCTGTTGCAGGGGGTGGGGAAACAGCCATTGTATCAGCACGATCATCAGCACCACGGCCAGCAGGTAGGCCAGGGCAACGGAAAATCCGGGCGGTGACCAGTTGAGCCAGGCAAACGTACGATTTAAATTCAGCGTAGGGTCGTAGCGGGCGGTGGCTCCGGTGAGCACGGCAGCGAAGTTGGGAGCCAATTCTTCTTCCGGGACCCAGTAGCGCACATCGCCGTACAACTGGGCCTCGGGCCCCAGGGTGATCGCTTCGGCGGCCAGGGAAGCGGTGCCGCGGACGGTGCCGTTGATGGTCACTTCGCCGCCCTTCACCTTTAGGTTCCGACCGCATTCGCCGTCCAGCACCACCTCTCCGCCCCAGACAACAACATCGCCGGCAATATTCCCCGCGACGCGCACATCCCCCCCCAGAATAACCAGGTCTTGTTGGACCAGCGAGGCCTTGTCCAGTCGTACTTCCCCGCCCAGCACCAGCACGTCGCCTTGCACGAATTGCCGAAGTCGGATGTTTCCCCCCAGCGCCAGTACGTCGTCGCCGATCCAACCATTGATGATCACATCGCCGCCTGCCAGGGTTAGGTCTTCATAGATGCTGTCCCGGACGATGACGGTTCCGGCGGCGGCTACCAGGTCTCCCCGGATCGGGGCATCCACGAGTACTTCTTCCCCTGCCATATACAAGTCATCGGCTACCGGTTGAGTAACGACTACCCGTTTTTTAGTCAGGAATTTATCTTGTTTGGGGGTGGCCTGTTGGAAGCTGTCCGGCGAAAGCAGGAGCGTTATAAGAAAGATGGCTAAGTTTTTCATAGCGGTTCGTGGTGGTTGAAGTACGCAGTCCAATATCCATCAATAGTGCTGATACTTCTATGACCTGGGTCATGACAAGCAGTGACTTGGGTCAGACGGGAGGCTACAACAAACTGTAATGCTCGCTTCTACGGTCTGCCCGACAAACTCGCCGGGTTGCAACTGCATCACTTCATGGGGTTTGATCAGGGCGCTTTCCTGCTGACTGGTGCTGGTGTTGTACGACAGGTTTCGGTTGCCCTTGCTGCCCCGGCTGCTGCTTGCGAACGGTTGGTGATCAACTGCTCTTCCTTGCCAATCATCTCACTGATCGCCTTGGCCGTCTGCACCATGCTATCCTGAATGGCGGCTACCTGCTCGTCCATTAAGCACTGGTAGATGTAATGATTAACTGCTATTGCCCCCATCCACGTGAGCGCTTCCGGAGCGGTGGTGAAAACGTCGCTGATTCGGAGTAGCAATGGAATTTCTTGCAATACGGTCCTCTGTCAAATGACTTGGGCATAATTCCGCAGTACTGCCACGGTTTGCGCAACTCCTGTCGCTCGAGGGCTCTTAACTAGTCCTCGGCCGACATCGGCGGATTTTTCAGACTGGCCCGGCGGAAGTACACGTCGTTGCTGAACGACTCCAGATGCACTGGCACTCCGCCTCCCGCCACCGTTCCAGCTAACCGGGCTTTTGCGACGCCGTTCTGCCTCGGCTGCTTCGTTCAATTCCAAATCCAGGTTGGTATAGACCTCACCGGTGACTGATTTCAGCGATACGGTCGCACCCCCGTTGGGCTGACCAGTCGGCGTCCACCCATCCGCTTAGTGACTTGGCAAAGACCGGGGCTTGCCCGCCCCGCAGGGTGATGTCACCGCCCAGCGTGGAAGGAAGCAGCGCGGGGCAGATCAATCTCGTAGTCAATCAGGCTACAGTAGCGCCCTTCGTACAGGTGATAACTACTTCCCGGACACAAGTCAGCGTATCATTACAGGAGTAGACTAAATTTTTGGTTATTTCTGTTGCGGGCTAGTTTGTCGGGGAGCAGTAGCTCCAGAATTGATTCTTTTTAGCACCTGCTCTGCTGGGGGCGGGTTGCGATCATCCGTATAAACTCGCTGGTCACTGCTAACCAAACGAAATAAATAACTATCTTAGCCAATGATGCAACGCCGAATCTTCATTCACCATTTTTCTCTATTGAGTGGGGCTTCACTGCTGCTCTCGCGCTTCTCAGGTGCTTTTCTCAACAAGGAGGTGTACACTCGCTTTGTAGCGCATCAAATCGATGGCCCATCCGTTTCCTTCCCCGCTGAAAAACGTATCCCTTTAGGACTTACCGCTTTCCCATTACCGGTTTCATCCGACGTTTCCTCATCCGTACGCCTATCGTTTCCCGAAATTTATCCTCCGACTCGTACGGTATACTTCCGTCTGACAGCGGCTATCGACTTTCGAGAAGCTAAGTTAATTGAGCTATATCTACCTAAATCAGGACAGGTTGTCGGTACGCTAGATATGCAATACGCTCATCCGTTCCAACCCTTTCAAACCGCCATTGAAACAGAGTGGCTGCCCGATATTCATCAGCAGGGACTCGGTTTAAGAATGCGCCAGGGTACCCAAACCGCTTGGTTCTTCCGGCCGGAAGCGCTGCCCGCTGATGCTGCCGGACTCGCTCCTCAATTGATTGCCGGGAATGCACCGGCTTCGGAGAAAATATTCCTGCAAAACTTGTACTCTATGAACTCCTTTAGTCCTTTCGGATGGATGGGAGGATCAGTGCAGGACGCACTCTACGAGTTACACCAGCAAGGCAATGAGCAGGCAACTCAGACGCTGAAACTTCAACTTGACCACTACCTCGACGATCAGCGAGGAATCATTCTCGAGAACCCGCACACGCAACCATTGGAAGGCACCTTTAATAGCATTGAGGACTTTCTGCCCTTCGCGGCAATTGTCAACCTGTATCCCGATCATCGTTCGGTGCAACAAGCCGTGGACTTTTGCCTGGCCCATTGTCACGCGTCGGGGGTCATCATGGCCGGAAAGCACGTTACAACCGAAGGGTGCTATACGGTCGCTTATCCGCTAGCTGCCATTGCGCACGTACAGCAGGATTCGGAACTAGCCCAACTCGCGCTGGATCAACTGCGCTACCGTACCCAGTATCTCACAGAGGCATCGGCCATCTACCAGCGCGCGACATTGGACGGTCAGAAGGCCTACCGGAACTGGGGACGCGGAGTGGCTTGGTATCTACTGGGCACAATCAAAACCCTGGCCCTGATCCGGGAAAGCGGGGGTGCAACCATAATTGGTACCGATGAAGTCTGGCAGGCTTGGAAAAAAGCGATGCATACGGCAGCGTCGTGGCAGAACGAACAACACCTTTGGCACGGTTACCTGGATCAGCCTGCCACGGGTATTGACACATCAGCCAGTGCGGGAATTGCGGCAGCGATGGCCTGGGGCGTACGAATGGGCGTGTTGCCCAAAAAGAACATCCGAGCCGCGCGAGCCACATATCGCGCGCTGCACAACTACCTGACTCCCGACGGTTTCCTTACCCAGGTTTCGCAGATCAACCGGGGCGGAGAAGCTTTGCAAAAAAGCAACTACCGGGTTATCTCGCAGTTCGGGATGGGACTGATGGGGCAACTTAAAGCCGCGCTCAATGCCTAAGATGGAGATGGTTGGTTAATCCAATGTATAGCTGACTACGTGAAATCCTTCCTTCTCAAATGCTGGTTTCCAGCTAGCCAATTCAGTAGCGCTCCTTCCTTCCGTCAAACTGATGTCATTGTAAATTCTACTCGCTATCAGTTTCCCCTCACCGTCGGTGACCTCAATTTTTAATTGCACGTTCTTTTCATCGCCCAGGTGCATGATCACTGGAACGAGGCTGTCATCCGGTCCGTATACCATGTCCACATCCTTGGCACCCGCTACGGTGGGCCGAAAAATCATCTTGTTCACCCAATACGCCAGTTTCGCATGACCAGTCATGTCGATCAGCGGTTTTTTGTAAGTAGCTGAGTTGGCCCCACCGTGCAGACAGCACCAGGAGAAACCATCGTAGTCCAGCCAGCGCTGCTTCTTCATACTTTCCCAGGCAGAAAACGCTTGCCATGCCTGGCTTTCTTCCCATTCCTCCAGCGCCAGACGACGCCCAATAGTACCTTCATCGTATTCCCACTCATAGGAATGCAGGTGGTACCAGGGCTTGCCTTTCACCAAATTCCAGTTAGGTTGGCCCATACTTTCCTCGTGTTCAAAGTTGAAATAGGCCCGTTCTTTACTGTCCAGAAAGCTTTTGATGTAATCATCCGGCCAGGTGCGTAACAGGCTCCAATCGCGGGAGTATCCCACAATTCCATCCTGGTTGCCTCGGGTCACCATCGGGGCGGTCCAGGCGTAGCTTGGAGTGATAAGATTGCCTTCCTGATCGACGGTGCCTTCATCGTTGCCGTAGTGCAAGTGACGCACGTATGAGTTAAAAGAAATGATCCGGCTGGGGTCTACCGGATAGATAGTTTCGTACATCTTTTCGCAAAAGAGGTTAGACTCCTGCACATCCCGTTCCTTGAAGCTTTGGGTGTGGTTGGCACCTTCCCAAATCACGATGCTGGGATGGTTATATACCTGCTTCATGTACTGGGGCAAACCGGCAAAGTCAATCTGGCCCCAGCCCCAGCCGGTGCGTATCCAGGCGGGCGTGCCCCAAATCATCATCATCCCCATCTGATCGGCCATCTCCGCCAGGCGCGGATCGTTGATGTTGCCCGAGGGAAATTCCCAGGCGTGCACGTGCACCCGAATCAGGTTGCCGTTCATGCGCTTTACCATCATAATCTCTTTGGCGAGCCACTCCGCCGGGGGGCAGCGCACCCAGGTGGCCAGGTTTTCTATCGGGCCGCGAAAGCCCATGATCTGGGCCCCGTTGAGCATAGCCGGTTTGCCATTGAGATGAAAAGTGCCGTTATTTTGAGAGAGGGTGCGGATACCACTGGTGATAACGGCGTCATCTACTGCTTCGCCCACATCATCGTCTTCCAGAATCACTTCAATCCGGTAGAGCCGGGGGGCCTCTGGTGTCCATAGCTGGGGATTACTGATGGTAAACGTATGCTCCATACTTTTCTCCCCGTGTCCGATCACCACCGGGAAAGTGGCGGAAGCGATGGGTTCATTACTTTCTTCGGGAAACCAGGGGTAGGCATTAATGCTGGCTTTGCCCCGAAACGACAGATAGCCCTGATGGTCAATGAGTATTCTGGCCTTAAGGGTAGCTTGTCCATCTTCCAGTTTTTCGGTATGCACAAACACATCTTCTACCGTGGTGCGTCCCGTCAGGTCCAGGTGCATCCGCCCGGCAAACCAGCCGATGTTCATGTCCAGAGAGGAGTGCGGCATTAGTTCACCCTCTTTTTCGGTCAAGAAAAAGTGGTTGACCTTCACCGCAATCAGGTTGGTGTCGTTAGGAATCAGGTGCTTGGTCAAATCCAGTTGCTGCGGATGGCGATCGTGGACGGCAGCGATGATTCTTCCATTAACCCATACTTCCCCGCCCGGATCTAGGGTTTCAATGACCAGTCGTGCCTTCTGATAGGCAGGTACAAACACCTTTTTACGCAAGTACAAGTCCTCTTGGCTATGGCGCTCACTGCCGTGTACGATGGGCAATGTGCCCTGCTGCCAGGCGGTATCGGTGTAATCCATTTGCTTCCAGCCACCGAGGGCAGGTTTTGGCGCAAAGTTTTCGTCTACGAAAGTAGCAACGGTATAGGGATAGCTTTCGCGGCCGGTAGGATGGTAACCCACGCCCCAGATATCGTCTAATTCCAAACCCCCGCTTCCTTTGACGGTGAATTTGGTGATCTGCGCCAAGCTGCTAAAGTTTTGGGCGTATCCAACTCCGCCGAAAACCACCCTAACAATCGGCACGTAGTCAGCCATCAGTGTATCGTCTACGTACAGGTTATAGCGTTGCACATCATCCTTGCGCTTGAAGGCTGCCAGGTCGATTTCCAGGCGGAAATCGTGCCAATCCCCTGCTTGGGGTTTGGTGGGCATAAACACGGTGTCTCCGGCGCTCAGGTAGTACATACTCCCTGTGGTGTCTGCTCCTATGATCGCGGCAGCGTTTCCTTCATCGTCGGTAAGCGCGAAGCGGAAAGGTTGGGCATTCTTCGGCCAGCGGGCCTTCCACCGAAGGGTAGCGCGCCAGCTTTGGGGCATCAGCTTCCACTGGATAGTCTGGGGTTGATCTATCAGCAAGCGACCATCCTGCAAGCGCACCCCTTCTTTGTTTTCCCAGCGCTTCAGTTGCTGTTGCTTTTCCTGGTACTGCCCTTCCCGGTAACCGATGTACTGCCAGTCGTTCAGGGAAATCCGGCGACGAACGCTGGGTAGCGGCTGAGACTTGATATTGTTGACTGCTTCGGCCGCTTCTTCGTCTCGCACCACTACCGTATTTAAAGCGGTGTCCTGGTAAAAACTTTTGGCGTACTTAGCATACTGCCGGAGGTATTCTACCCTCTCTTCCGTACTAAAATAGGCAGTAGGGCCTTTGTAATCCGTTGCGCCGTTGGCTTTGGGATCATTAGTGAAGTAGCGTAGCTCAAAAGACTGAGCAGATATGGTATGGGTGAAACAGATAGCAGCGATGAGTAGGAATAATAGTGCTCTCATTAATGAATTTTGAATGCGATTTTACGTTCAAAAGATACGCCAGGAGTTAGCTTTTGATTAATTACCCGGAAGCAGTTCAAAGTAGTCAAAGCCTATGTTCCAACCCGAAGCGTTGGGGTTTTTACCTACAATGGTGAAGCGGAGGGTATGCTCCCCGGCTGATAGCGTTTTAGCCCCCAAGTCTAACTCGGTCGTTTGCCAAGTGCTATTATACGCGTCATGTGGTGTTCCCAGGAGGGTACCATCTAGGCTACCCTGCCACTTTGCCCTTGATGGCCCATCGGAAGAGACAATCTTGACGCTATAACTTGACGTGCTAGGTACATTGATGGTGTATTCTATGAAGTCGTTGAGCACACAAGTACCAATAAAACTGTATGCCCCGCTACTCATTGCGGTGCTACTCTTTGTACTGGGATGAGCACTATCGTAGATGTCCAGTTGTTCCGCCTCTGATCTACGGGCACCTATCTTGATATAGTCAAAGCCGATATTCCACCCTGTAGCTTGATTGTTCTTACCCACAATGGTAAAGCGAAACGTGTGCGTTCCCGATGTGAATGATCGGGAGCCTAATGTAAGATCAGTCACTTTCCATGCCGGATCATAGGCATCAAATATATTTCCCTGGCTAGTTCCGTCGATAGACAACTGCCATTGGGCACGAGACGGCCCTTCCGAGACGCCGATCTGTACCGGGAAAATGCCGCCGGTTGGTATGTTTACGGTGTACTCAATAAAGTCATCGATCACACAGGTGCTGATAAAGCTATATTTGCCACTGCTCATGTCCGGGCTGGTTTTCACACTGGGATGCGCGCTGTCAAATACGGGTAGGTCTTCAGCTTCTGCTTTGATAGGCGTTGCCGAGGTGCCAGTCATGTTCACCTCGTCCAGGGTGATGACCTTAGGATGGTTGTATACATCCAGCAACTCTGTTGGAGTGTTGCCGGGTCCGTTTGAAGGAGGTAACCCGTAGAAAATGTTATCGCACCAGGTTGAATGCCAGGGTAAAAACCAGGCATAATTTGTCTGATCAAGAACAGAAACATCAGGCAACAATCCGTTTTCAGCCAAAACACTAGGTTTAGAAGTCAGGCCCTGTAGGATTGAGTAATCGCTGATGTACCTACTATCCGCTCGGTTGGTGGAATAGATGTTGACGCCGGTCAAATCTACTTTGTCGTTTCCAGGAAAATAGCTGTTCACTACGTATTTGTTGGGTGACCAACACCATAGCAGGTTATTTAGACCATGATAGTTTACCAAACGATCGTACAGGTTATTCCATAATTGAATATAAGACGCAGGTGATTTTCCACACCACCAAAACCAGCTCCCCTGCATCTCGTGGTAGGGCCTGAATATGACAGGAACACCGGCATTTTCCAGATCCTGCATGTACCCTGCTATTTGATCTACATCTGCCTGCCAAAGGTTGTACAAGGGGGTGCCTTGGCTAATGATGTTATCGAACTCCGATTGGGTAGTTTGCCGCTTGACCCAGGCATACGGCTCATCCAGATGGCCTGGATACTGTTGATGCCAGGTAAAAGTGACAATGCCCCCCTGGCTCCAGTGTTCCGTGGCCATTTGCACATTATTTTCTCTCATGCTATTTGCATCAGCAATCGTCTGATCCTGAACGTACCAATCCAAACCTAATACTGCCGGATATTTACCTACTACATCGTAGACATGTTGGTATTCTGAAATAGAAGTATATAAGCTGCTACGGGTTGCCCTAAGCTGTTGACCAGCTAGAATTCTATTATCGTCTGCCACTTGTTGTATATAATCCAACACCTGCTGTGCCTCCGGGGATATTTGGGGATTGGCGGGTAACAAACGCGCATTTTGCTTCGGGGCAACTTTCGGTATGCTGGCCTCTTCTATGTCTAAGATAGCATCGCTGCAAGCGGTGGCAACGAATAAAACTGAGAGGATTAATGTGATTTTCTTCATGTCCAAAAGGGTTTAGGCGCTTGTATTGTCTCACTATCTCAAATTGTTGGTGAAGCGTTTTCTTCATTGTAAGCTGGTTATGTGCTTCATGATCTGGCATACGTTTTCTGCTTTTTCGTATAGGCTGGTTCAAGGAACCAGTAGTTTCAGTTCATGGGGTGAGTCCAATATTTGTTGGTTGCTGTCAAAACAATACAGCTTTACCCACTTGGACTCTTTCATGGGGATATTGATGAAATCAACGGTACCGGTTTGGCAGGTCAGTGTTAAAGATGCTTTCGCGGGTAGCACAAAATTCCTTTCTATAGGCACCTCAGATACCTGCGAAACCGGGGTGTCTTCGTGATAAAGGGTTAAAATCCCGCCATCTTGCGCGTATTTAGTAGTCCAGACATGGGTAGAAGAAGAGTAAGCACGCTCATCCACGAAAAACACGCTGCTTATCTTACTCAATTCAATGGTTAGACTTGTCGTATTTTCTATGCGGATGATTGCTTTGATCTCCAAATTTCGTTGGTCGGGAGGGGGAGGTAGTATAGACACTTCCACCACCTTCACCGCCAGGCCTGGCTTCTGGCCTTCGCTACAACGGGTGAATAGCCAGGAAAATGCTAGGAAAGCAAAGAGGAAAATCTCCTTGCCTTTGCCTAATTCCATATTTTTACATAATCCACAAAGCACTTCATAGGATAAGTAGCCATACTGACATCCCCTTTGATGGCTCTAAAAGCTTCGGTAGAAAGTACGGCGGTCATAGGCGCATCGGGGGGCAGCCCTGCTCCGGTGTAGGTCCACTGAAGGTTATCTTCGTAGTAGAATTTAAGATGACCACTTCTCCAGTCAAGCTTCCATTTCTTATAGGAACCCTCGTTGAGAGGCGTCGAAATCTTTTTGTTGGTAGATATGTGACCAGGCTCACCATTGGCAGCTCCCCAGTGGACGGTGGCAACGTAAGAAGAATTGTAGCCATACGTCTCCACAATGTCCAGTTCATTTTTTCCACCCCCTTCACCGTAGTTTTTTGTCCAGAAGCTTCCCTGTACCCCCTTCCAAGAGGGGGGAATCTTAAATCTTGCTTCATACCATCCGTATCCGAACTGCTCTTTAGAGTCTACTCTTCCGCAGTAGATTCTATTCCCTGATCTGGTAATTTTCAGCGTAAGGTGCCCCTCATTGGTATACACGTGATCACCCCCTTGCCACTGCCACGAAAACCCGGCATCGCTTGTGCCGTTTCCTTTGGTGACTTTCGTCCATTTGTTGCTGTCAAAAGAATCAAAATTGTCGAACAGCAAAAGCTGATTGTTATTCATCGTGGTGTTGGATAGGAGACTTTCCTGGGACAATACCAGTTCGTCTTCCTCTACCAGGAAACTGCATCCGGCAAAAGCCAGTATACAGCAAGTCATTAATAAGTTGATTGTGTTTTTCATAATTCTGTGGGTTGTTTTGTTAGAAAATAAAAAGCATTTAAGGTTTAATCCTTTGTCAGAAAAACATCGTCTGCAAAGCCGTATGAGTTATTTACCGAAGTAGAACTCCATATCCGCAGGGTCATCGAGGTGTTGCTGGGGCCGGTGGTAAAGGTGACGGTCAGTGGCTCGTAACTTTGGCTAGTGGTGCTGCCAGAGACATTGGAACCACCGAAGTTTTCAGCCCGGAAGTGTATCCTACCACTTGTCGCTTTCACATACGCTGTAGCGATATAAGTAGTGTTTGGCGAAAGGCCGGTGATGGTCTGTCGAACATGACCGTCCGAAGAGGGAGTACCAATGCTAGCCGCATATGATCCTGTCCGCCCGTCAGAGGAGCTGGTGGAGGCAGCACCACCCACAGTCCAATTGTTGAGTGACCCACTTTCAAACCCATTATTCTTTACGTTGAATGCTTGCTCAATGGAAAAATCGTCTACAAAGCCATGAGAGTTCGGGGCAGCGGTTGAGGACCAAGCGTTGAGATTGACACTCGTGTTGGCGCTGCCGGTCCTGAATGGGATGACAATCTTCTCATATTGTGTATTTTGCGCGGCAACAGAAGTACCTGTACCACCAAAATTATCGACTTTGAACCTAATTTCTCCTTCAATCATTTTGATATAAGCCGAAGCAGCATAGGCCGTATTGGGCAGAAGGCCCGACACCGTTTGCGCAATGCTTCCATAAGAAGTGGCCGTTCCCAGCTTTGCCGCGTATGAACCTGATTTTGTATTGTTGGACACCGCCGAAGCATCGGATCCGGCAACCCAACCGGAGAGATTGCCCGCTTCAAAACCTGCATTGTTCACAGAAGCATTGCTTCCACTTCCACCGCCCGCAATATTGATCTCGCTTCTATCAATTACCCAAGGATCGTTCATAAGCTGGGTAGCATTAGTATGCCGGTGGATAGCAAAATTGCAGCACCAGGACATCCAGAATACCACTTCAGGATAAAGATTCTTTATACCAGTATTAGGATGTGCCGATCCACCGTCCAGGAGCTTCATATTATCTTTTTCCACGAAGTTCGAAGATGAAGTATTCTTGACAGGCCCCCATTGGGTAAAACCAATGGGTTTGCCTTTGGCTTTGAGGGTGTTGTATTCGGCAAGGGGAAGAAATGAGTTATCTAAAGCCTGGGTTGGCTGGGTAAATGCAGAAAATCCAATGATATCAATAAAGGCGTCACCCGGGTAGTATGCAGTGCGTGAGTTCACTTGGGCACTAGGTTCATATATCCAGAGTAGATTGTTGAGTCCCTTCACATTCGTAAAGTAGTTGTACAAGTCTATGTATAGCTGCTTGTATTGCGAAGGGCTGGCATTTAGCCCACCCCACCAGAACCACGTACCGTTCATCTCCGGATAGGGACGAAACATAACCGGTATCTTCATATCCTCGAGTTCCTGGAGTCCTACCGCGATTTCATCCCACTGGCCATAGAGAGCATCATAATTAGCATTGCCCGGTCCTGAGGTGGTGGAGAGCAGTGTGTTGATATCTATCGAGCCTCTGCGACCAAGGTTCAGGTTTGCCGGATTATTCAAATTGGCGTTGATATGAACAATGCCTCCCAGATTATGATATTCAATGGCTTGATCGTTTACGGCGTCAATCTCAAAAGAGTAGGGCGGACCAACACGACCATCATACTTGAATCCGATGATGGCCGGCCATTTACCGGTAGCATCAAAGACTTGTTTCAGCTCATTTCTAGGATCATCAAGCGGTTTTATATTTGTGCTAAATTCAGACAATTGCCCGGAGAGCAAACGGTTTGAGGTACCAGTATTTAGACCATCAAGGTAATACCAGAGGTCTTTTGTTTCTTGCTGGGCATTGGGGTTCACAGGTTGTCCGGCCACAGCCAACCTTTGGGAATTGATGGCTGACAGTCGCGTTTCCTGGTCCAGCAACTTGTCTTTTTCTAGCTCTAATACTGCGTCGTTGCAACTGGCAGCTAACAGAAAGCATGAGATGACAATAGTAATCCTTTTCATAGCCAATTAATTTTTAGGGTTCTACAGTTTGGAATCTGTTGTTAACTTTTGGGCTTGGGGATACCCTCTCATCACTTCAGCGGCTTCGTTCAGATCGTTATAGATGATGAATAGGGTGTTGGAGTTGAGAGGCGGTTTCCTTTTCGTTAGGCGAGACACTTTCACGCTCGTTGGGTGGACAGATAGAAAAAACTATCGTAGTGCCAAATACTGTTGAAATAAAAGCTATATTTTTCATGCGTCTAGGGTTCCATCACTTGCGAAAGATCGGCTAGGTAGACTTGCCGGGTATCACCCACGTAACCGTTAGAAACGACGTGGATTCCACTAAAATCCCATGCGGGATGAGAATCGATTCTGTATTCACCGGAAATGTCAGAAACAAAAATTTGGGTAACCACCACTCTTTCCCGGAGAACTGAAGGTTAGCAACACTGTATGGACTGCTGTGCATAGATATTGTGACTAGGACTTTGCTGCGTTCCACGCATCCGTATAAGAAAAGCAGTACAGGCAGAACTTGGTGCCCTGCATATCCCCCACCGCACCCTTGCCGGAAACTTGTACGGAATTGTGCACCGACTGACATTCGTGGGGATAAAACGAAAAGCCTCCGTCCTCTTTTTTGTGGACTTTGATCAAAAAATCAGACATCTTGTTCCCCGCTTCCCGAATGTCTCCGAAGCGATAGCTACTCGCTACCTGGGTATTCAAATCTTTCAAAACCTTCATGGCATCCCAGTTGATGGTCATGGGCGAATCTTCTTTGCCGAACTGACCGTTCGGTTTTTGCAACTTCAGCACCGAGTCCAGCGCATTTTCTACGTAGGGCAATTCTTTGCCCACGGCCTGGTAGGCACTGATCACCTTGAACAATCCGGCCATGCCCACTTCCATACTTTCGCAGCCCTGCTTGATAGGCAGCCCGGATCTGGCGTCCATCACGTGTTCTTCCAGCGTAGCAAATGCCTTCTTTATGACCGGCTCATCCAAAGATTTTTCAGCAGTGGGCAAATTGTTCCAGTAGTGTTTGACCACTTTGGAAAAGTGCTCGCCGTACATCCAGGGATTTTCCCAACCCAGGCTCAGTATCCAGTCGCCAATATCTACTCGGTGTAGGTCTACGAAGGGAGCCTTATTACCCCTTGATTTGGGAGTGGCACCCATTACATTCAAGGCATTTCCGGCAGCGTTCAACATGTGGGCCCAAATATGCTCCCAGGTGTGGTGATCACCCGCCCGGTCCTGTTCGCTAACCAAGGGGTCCATATAGTATAGCTCTTCGGGATTCCAAGTGGACTGAAAAAACGCTATAGCGTCCTGCTTTTTGTCCTTTGCTACAGATTCTAACGCCCCCAACATGTTCAGTATCTGAATGCCCATCGCTGAAGATTCCAGTCCGTAGTTCCTTTCCATCAAGACATTGTATTTCCACCGCCCCCAGCCCTCACGGTTGAACTGGGTGGTTTTCAAAAATCGCAGGACGTCTTCCTTTTGTGACAAGAAATATCCCTCGCTAGTGAGCGTTCCTGCCGAGGAAGCAAAGCGATGAGACCAGGGAAGAACGGTGAAGGCAGCTCCCAGCCCGATAGATTTGATAATTGCTCGTCGGTTCATGGTTTCGTTTTCAAGGAGACAACACCCGATCCAGCACGTGGATTACCCCATTGGTAGGCTCCAGGTTGGAAGTCCTAACCCGATTGTCGTTGGCGTATACCCGGTTGTTGTCGTCAATCCGTAGCTCAACTTGCCCACCGGGCAGCAGGGTGTCAAAGTTCTCATTACTCACCGTTAAACCGTCGGGTGAAAGGATCTTTTGGTTAAGCACGTGGTACTGCAACAAATCTCGCAGCGCTTCCGCCGTGAAATCATCCAGGGTTTGCTCCCCCAAAAACTGGGTAAAGGCCTCGTCATTGGGAGCAAACAAAGTGAGTGGACCGGCGCCACTTAGCGCCTCGTTCAGTCCGGCTTTGGCGACGGCCGCCCGCAACGCGGTGAAATTTTCGTTGGTCTGGATAAACGTCAGCATATTGACGTCCAGTTTGCCGTTGGGTATACCGCTGGGTTCGTATTCAAAGGTTGGATCGCAGGCAGTCAGCAGCACGATAATGCCGAAAAGCCCGATGGTAAGTTGCTTTCTTACGTCAAAGTATTTAAAGTTGTTCATCTTTGTATGTTTTGAGGGTTACTGGTAAAAACTATTCTGCTCAATGGCAGAATTTTGCTCGATAACATCCTCGCGGACGGGCCACAGCAGATTGGCCGGATCACTGATGTTGTCCATCGTCTCCAGCGCTACGCCGTTCCTCACCAGGTCAAACCACCTTTTGCCCTCGGCAGCCAATTCTACGTATCTTTCCTGTAAAATAGCGGCTTTCACTTCTTCCGGCGAGGTAGCAGTCGTATTGGCCAAGCCCGCCCGGTTTCTTATCTGGTTAACAATGACCGCCGCTTCCGCCGATTGACCCAGGGCATTCAGGGCCTCGGCCTTCAGTAACAAGATATCCGCCACGCGGTAGAAGATGATGTTGGCATCCAGGAACATCAGTTCATTGGTGCCGTTAGGCGTTCCGGGATACTTGAAGAAGCGGGGCGCTTCGGTATCCAGGTTGAACGTAAAATATTCCAGGCGCAGGTCGCCCGGCTCCACCGCTGCCAGAAACTGCTCCGAAATTGCCAGGCGGTCAAAATTGTTGAAGGGCAGGGCCAGCGTCAGTGCCGCGGGGGCACTGGTACCTCCGGAACTTTCGGGGTCCTGCAACTCACCGTTGGCCACGTCAAACTGAAGTTCAAATATACTTTCCTGGGTGTTCTTAGTAAAAAACAGGGTGTTGTATTGCTCAGCCGACAGAAGGCCATACAGGCTGTTGCCGAGCACTGCATCCGCCGAGGCAACGGCCTGCTGAAAATAGGGTGCACCACCGCCCTCCAGTTGGGCAATCCACAGAAACACGTCCGTTTGCAGGGCTTGCGCCGCCCCTTTGGTGGCTCTCCCTCGGGTCTCAACCGCACTGGTATAGGAAGTAGGCAACAGCGTTACCGCCATCTCCAGGTCGGCTTCAATTTGGGCAAACACATCAGCCTTAGGGCTGCGGGGTATCTCAAAATCATCGGAGGCCGAGAGAAAAGGCTCGGTGACCAGGGGCACGTCGCCCCAGACTCTTACGGCAAAGAAATAGCTGATTGCTCGGGCAAAATAAGCCTCCCCCAAGTACTGGTTTTTCTTACCCTCACTTAAGCCGGGAATACTCTCCACATTGATGAGCACTAAGTTAGTCCGGTTGATAATGTTGTAAAGCGGCTCCCAGGTACCAAAGGTCGTGGAAGGCGAAATCCGGTTGTCCAGCACCTCGCTCAGAGCAGCTACCACGTTACCCTGGGTTCTGCTAAATACGTCAGCCCGAACTTCTCCCCAGACTGAAGTCCAGATTAGCCCGCTTTGCAATCCGTCGTAGATGGCGGTAACCGCCGCCGCTGCATCATCGGGGGTTTGCCAGAAGTTCTCCTGGGAAATTTCACTGACGGGCTTCAAATCCAGCACTTCGCAGGCGCTTGCCCACAGTAGTAGTGCCCCCAACAAGCACCCTTTGATTGTGTATATTTTGTTTTTCATGATATTGTCGTTTACTCCGAAGTTATTTAAAAGCCTAAATTAACGCCGAAGATGATGCTCCGGGCCAAGGGATAATACCCATTGTCCACGCCATACTGGATATTTCCTCCGTTGGCGTTGGATGAAGTAGAAACCACTTCGGGGTCATACCCTTGGTAATTGGTGAAGGTTCTGAGATTTTGCACGGTCGTATACAAGCGGGCGTTCTTGAGTTTGATCCTGCTCAGAAAATCAGGGGAGAAGTTATAGGCCAGGGTGATGTTTCTGATTCTCAGAAATGAGCCGTCTTCTATCCAGTAGCTGGAATCATCTCTGAAGTTTTTCAGGGCATCTCCCCGGATAACACGAGGCACATCGGTGATGTCTCCCGGATTTCTCCACCTTCTCAGCACGTCGGTGCCGGGACCTCCGGCGTTGCCCAGGCGGTGACTGTCGCGGTCGCGCCGGGCTTGGTTGCTCAGGTCATTGCCATAGGAGAAGTTCATAAAGATATTCAGATCAAAACCTTTGTACGAAAAGTTATTGGTGAAGCCCCCCGTGAAGTCAGGATTGGCGTTGCCGATCACTACCCGATCGCTGTTATTAATCACACCGTCCCCGTTCACATCCAAAAATTCCATATCACCCCCCTCATAGATGGTTCCGTTCGGACTGTCCAGCCGTAATTCACTTTCATTGTCGGCGTCCGTGGGAAACACGCCCAAGTGCTGAAATCCGTAAAAGGTACCGACGGGTTCTCCTTCCCTAAGGATGGATAGCGAGGTCTGAATGTCGTTTCCGTCGGGCAGGCTGACCACCTCGTTCCGGTTGAAGCCAATATTAAAGGAGGTTGACCACTTGAAAGCACCGGTCAGGTTTCTGGTATTCAGCGCAAACTCAACGCCTTCATTTTGTATTTCTCCCAGGTTCACCAGGGCATTGTTGTAGCCGGAAGAAGCGGGCAAGGCAATTGGAAAGAGCAGGTTATCCGTGTTTTTCACGTAATAATCTGCCACCAGCGATATTCGGTTTCTTAGCAGGGTAAAATCCAGTCCAATATCAAACTGGACGGTGCTTTCCCACGACAATTCGCGGTTGGGCAGTCCGTTAGAGCCCGGGGCGATACCCCCTTGGCCTAGATAGT
Source organism: uncultured Cytophagales bacterium (assembly GCA_963761785.1). Lineage (GTDB taxonomy): Bacteria > Bacteroidota > Bacteroidia > Cytophagales > Cyclobacteriaceae > Tunicatimonas. Next base: position 415,024 of record CAVXII010000003.1, on the reverse strand, counting down.
CTCTTCCCGTAAAGTACAGACCCTGGGCCACAAAATTAGCCAGTTCCTGGTTACCGGTGATCCCCCAACTGGCCCGAATCTTCAGGTCGTCGATGAGTTCTACGTTCTGCATAAAGCCTTCGTCCGAGACTCGCCATCCCAGGGAAGCCGAGGGGAAGAAGCCGAAGCGATTATCCTGGCCGAAGCGGGAGGAACCGTCGTAGCGGGCGGTAGCCGATACGATGTACTTCCCCAGAAAATCGTAATTGGCCCGGACAAAATACGACTGAATGCCATTGCTGGTTTCATAAGTAGATACGTCGTCCTTTTGCGCCCCAGCATTTAGGGTTGGCACTAAGTCGGTCGGGGAGAGCGAAGTGTTGCCGTTAATTCCTTCCCGAACATTCTTTTGCTGACTAAACCCCAGCAACAAGTTCACGTTATGCTGCTCGTTGAAAGAAGTGTTGTAGGTAAGCCAGTTTTCGTTGATCCAGCCCAAATCCTGTAGATAGCGGGTTGCCGCCGTCCGCTGCGCTCCTCCGAAGGAGCGGATGGTAGAAGGAAAAAACTGGTCTTCTTTCAGAGACAAAAGGTCCAGCGCAATAGAAGTCCGGAAAGTTAAGCCTTCTATGATATCCAATTCGGCGTATACGTTGCCAATGATCCGGTTGGTAGCGGCTCCCTGGTTGGAGTTAAGCAAGGTAGCAATCGGTTGGTTAGGCAGTACGTTGCCTTGTGGATCGTAGGGAGAATCGGTAGGAAACCGGGTGAGCGTCCGGTAAATGACCCCCCGGGCAAAAGCTGGACCCTCGCTGACCCGGTTGGTGCTGGTATTGCTGTAGGTGAAGGTGTTACCGACCCGGAACCGCTCGGTCGCCTTGTATTCTACGTTAGCCCGGCTGGTAAACCTTTTGAACTGGGAATTTTTGACGATCCCATCCTGGTCGAAGTAACCGGCGCTCAGGAAGTAGTTGATCTTTTCTTCTCCACCGCCGATAGAGAGTTCGTAGTTGCTGATGGGAGCGGTTTCGAAGAGCGCACTTTGCCAGTAAAAGTCGTTGTTGTAAAACGTATTGAGCGAATCGGTTTCCCGGGAGTCCAGGGGCCGGTTCGCCTGGGTATAGGATTCGTTGATGTAATTGCGAAACTGGGCGGCATTGACCTGGCTTAGCGTCCGGGTCACCTCCTGCACCCCCCGGTAGTAGTTGAACTTGATGGAAGCTCCTCCGGCTTTGCCTCGTTTGGTGGTGATGAGCACCACGCCGTTGGCGGCGCGGGAACCGTAGATAGAAGTGGCGGCCGCATCCTTGAGAATTTCAATGGAGGCAATATCGCTCGGGTTGATATCGGCCAGGGCATTAGAACCGGCCCCTCCGTCGGCCAAACCATCAAAGGTGCCGGATTTGATGGGGATGCCATCCACAACGTAGAGTGGCTCATTGCCCCCCTGGATAGACGTGTTCCCGCGGATCCGGACGGTGACTGCTCCACCCGGCTGCCCCGACCCTTGGGTCACTTGCACCCCGGCGGCCCGGCCCTGGATCAGGTTGTCCAGGCTGGCGCTGGGCAGGTTCTCAATCTCTTCGGCTTTGACCGAGGAGATAGCGCTGGTCACTTGCCGCCGGGACTGTTCCCCGTAGCCTACTACCACCACTTCCGACAGGGATTGGATATCCGGGGCCAGCTCCAGGTTAATCACCGTTTGATTGGCGATGGCAACCTCTTCGCTCGTGTATCCTACCGATGAAAACACTAGTATCTCAGCATCATCGGGTACGGTGAGCCGGTAGTTCCCGTCGATGTCGGTCACCGTGCCAATGGTCGTACCTCTCACCAGGATATTCACGCCGGGCAGGGTTTCGCCGGTTGATAGATCGGTCACCGTACCGGTAATGGCTTTTTCGAGGGGAGTTGTCACCTGCTCAGCAATTCTAGCCGGCCGACGTACGGTCCTGTTGGGCGAGGTTCGGTCTGCTTCCTCGGTGCGAAGGGCGTTGCTCTCCAGCTTTTTAAGGGGCTTGGTTGGCTCGGCTTTCGGCACAATAACGAAGTGCACACTGTCGATCATCTCGTAGCGGAGTTGAAAGGGGGTTAGCACCGCGTCCAGCGTTTCGTAGAGGTTGCCTCCGGGAAGCAGGACGTCTTGTACGAACTTATCTTCCACCATTTTCCGGTCGAAGCTAAATCGCACCTGGTGCTGTCGGCCAATATCCTTTAGCGTTTCGCTCAGTGGGGCGCTCGCGGCCTGCTGACTTCTGACGGCGTATAGCGGTTGATGTGAAGCCAGACTTTGTGCCCCAGCACTGCCCACGCTTCCCAGCAGTATCAAGCAAACTACTGCTCTGATAAATTTCCGTAGACGGTTATTCATAGTAGAGATATTAAGGTTTAGGTACTTATTTTTTTCTTACGATCAGTTGATTGGGATGCTTCTCGATCTCGAGGCCGAACGACTTGGACAAAATCTCAATGATCAGATCAATGTCCGTAGAGGCTATTTCTGCTTCCAGCATTTCGTGTTCAATGCCAGTTGCTTTCACCGTCACGTCGTAGCCGTAGGTGTCCTGAATGATTTCGAATACTTCACGCAGGGGCACATTGTCAAAGATCAACACGCCCTGGGTCCAGGCGGCGTACTTCTCGGGATTCACCACCCGCCTGGTGATCTTTTTATCGTGTCCGGCAACCTCAACCAAGTCACCCGGCTTCATGCCGAAGGCGGTTTCCGTGAGGGGAAGCTTTTGATCGGTCAGGTTCAGGGCCACTTTTCCTGATTTGAGCACTACTTGCGTTCTGCCCCGGCGGTTGTTTACGTTAAACTCCGTGCCCAAGACCTCAATGCCTACCCCTTCAGAATGCACGATAAATCGTTGGTCGTTTTCCGTGTGTACCACGCTGAAGAATGCCTCGCCATTCAGGTCAACCTCCCGGTCTTCCTGCAGGGTCCAATCGTGGTAGCTAATACTCGAGTTGGCATTTAAGACTACCGTTGAGCCATCGGGCAGCACCAGCTCTCTGGTTTCACCGAATTCGGTCGCGTAGTGGTGGGGAGCGCCGGTGGTAAACAGCTGCCACACTCCCAAGAGGACCAACAAGCTAACCGCCGCGGCTACCCCCACCCTGTACCACATTTTACGTCGGGAAGGAAGCGCGTAAATTACGGCTTCGTTGACTTCAGTACGTTGCCCCTTGGACTCGTTTTGCCGAGGGATATTCAGCTCGTTGGCGAGTTCGTCGGCTTTGATAATCGCTTTGATGTTTTCCAGTACCTGGGCCTGGTTAAACGCACCCGGACTGGCATCTTGGAAGTCGATATTTAATAGAATGGCGCGCGCTCGTTGTACCACCGCCTCTTTGTGGGGGTTCTGTCTGATCCACGCTTGCCAGAATTCTTCGGTGGCAGGCGTAGGACTCAGTACCCAATCCTGAAACGATTCGTTCAGGATAAAATCAATTGGTTCAAACTTTTGGTAGTTCATCGATAGGGGGCTCTATAAACAAGTGTTGAAATCTCCTGGGGCGTCCTCAGGGGAAAACAATTATTTTCTCATTTTTATAATATTTACAAAAAAATAGTCGCTGTATTGAATTATGTCTCAAAGAAACCGCTTGTATTTGGAAAGTTCGCTATGGGGAGTGGGAGCAACGGGTGGATAGGGTGTCTAACCTCTACGCTTGCGCGAGGCTTAGCACTTGCTCAGAGACTATCTTGCGGTAGGAAGAAGATGGGCTTCGCCAGCAGCGTAGTTATGCGAAGCCGAATAGGGATAAAAGCATCCCCAGGGTGACCATATTTTTTCTAAGGATGAGCATAGCGCGGTAAATGATATTTCGCACCGACTTAGTATTCATGGATAGTAGCGTAGCAATTTCTTCGTAGGAAAAACCGTCGTAGAAGCGCAGCGTAATGGCTTCCTTTTGTCTTCGGGTGAGTTGGTTAAGCGCGTGGAGGAGGCTTCGTTGTTGTTCCTCAGAAAATTGCTCGGCGATCAGGGTAGACTCAGGAGAGAACACGATCTCGAAGGTATACTCTTCCAGTACGTTGCTTACCACCGGCACTTTGCGCTGCTCGATAAGTTTCTTCACAATTTTACGCTTGAGCCACACAAAGAGGTAGTACTTCACCGAATGCACTACCGGAAGGGACCTTCTGGTCTTCCAAATCTCCACGAAGAGGTCCTGGATGCTGTCCTCGATGAGCTCCTTATCACCGCTGATCCGGGTTCCGTATCGGCAAAGCTCCGGGAAGTACCGATTGTATAAGCTAGTAAAGGCTGTTCCACTACCCTTGCGTAAGTCTGCCCACAACTCACTGGCATCCGTCTGACCGAAGGTAGTTTGGGCATTATGGATAGGTGGGTTGTCCAAGGGTGAAAATCGTATTACGAATTCAACAAATGCTTACGCAGTATAATGGCCTTATTTAACAAAATTTTAGCTAACATTCAAATTCAGTATCATATTCTTCACTTTTCTCGCAAAGTTTCTAAGACGGGTGGTCCATTCGTGAGTAGAGAATGATTTACATTGTCTAACTACAAACACCAAAATAAAACTGTGACTACTTGCTTTTGACATTTTATATTATCTACATTTACGTATTACCTAAATGTATAAATTATGAAAGGATCGTACCTGGGTGAGTTTGAAGAAATCGTGCTATTAGCGGTAGCCATCCTGCACAAGGAAGCCTACGGCTACGCCATCAGCCAGCAGATCGAAACGCAGACGGGGCGCAGCGTGAGCCTAAGTGCGGTTCACTCGGCCTTGCACCGATTGGAGAAAAAGGAGTTTCTTAGCTCTCGTCTGGCCGGAGCCACTACCAAGCGCGGCGGGAAACGACGACGCTTCTTTGCGATGACTAGCGCTGGAAAAGCTGCCCTACAGGAAGCCCGACAGGTACGCCAACGGATGTGGACGCTTGTGCCGCACGTGGTATGGGAAACTACTTAACATTCAACCAATGAACGCTTCACCTCCGCCTCACTGGGCCATTCGCCTGTTGCGCTGGCATTGCCATCCTGAACTGCTTGAGGAGATCCAGGGAGATCTGTACGAGGCCTATGCGGACCGGGTCGCCCGGCACGGGGTCGGCTACGCCCGCTTACTCTATGTCCGAGATGTGCTTAAGTTTATTCGCCCGTTCGCCCAAGACAGTCCCAACACTCCCGCTTCTCCCGCTTCCTGGATCGAGTTGCTGAAAGACTACGGCCACTTATCGGCGCGCTACCTGAAGAAGCACCAGGGTTCTTTTTCCCTCAACGTCCTGGGACTGGCCATCGGCATTGCGGCTTGTCTGATCATTGTCCACCACGTTTGTTTTGAACTCAGCTACGACAGGCATCATCAGTACGCGGACCGGATTTACCGGGTAAGCGCCACGCTGCACTCGCCCGACTCTCAAGACCCGATTGCCCCGACCGCATACGGACTGGCCCCGGCTCTGGCCGAGCAGTTTTCCGAGGTAGAAGCGGCTACCCGGCTGGTGCCCACGATGGCAGTGGTTCGAAGTGAGGAGGGTTCTTTGTTTAATGAAAACTACTTCTACCAAGCTGACCCGGAAGTGTTTCAAGTATTTACCTTTCCGCTGCTGGCCGGAGATCCGACGAGGGCCCTAGCCGCCCCCCGCTCGGTGGTGCTCAGTGAAACGATGGCTAACAAATACTTTGGGCAAGCTGATCCTTCTTCTCTGATAGGTGCTTCGCTAGTGATCAATGATGAGGTCTACCAACTTACTGGCATCACGGAAGACCAGCCCCGCAACGCTGATCTGCGCCTGGATGCGCTGCTTTCCTGGCAGTACAACCCGGACGAATGGCTAGAGATCGGCAGCTTCACCTTCCTGCTGCTCAAGGACACCCAGAGCGCGGCACCACTACAAAAGAAGCTGCCCTTGTTTGACGAAGTGCAGGTTAATCCGCGCGTAGCCGAGAACTGGGGAAGTGATGATATTACGCTAAGCCACGCGTTGTATCCGCTCACCGACTTGCACTATACCACCCACCTGATGGGCGACACCGAGGATAAGGGAAACAAGACCTATGTATATATCTTCTCGCTGGCCGCATTGTGCATCCTAATTGTTGCCGCCATCAACTATGTCAACCTGTTTATTGCGCAGGCCGGACGCCGAAGCATTGAGGTAGGCGTGTGCCAGGTGATGGGGGCGGGCAAGGGGCAACTCTGGCGGCAGTACCTGGGTGAATGCCTGATCACGACACTCTCGGCAATCTTGGTAGCGGTAGGAATTGTTCTGCTGGTCAGTCAGCACTTTGCCGCTTTGCTCGGGGAACCCATTTCCTGGCGGGTGTTCACCCAACCGGCCACAATTTTCCTGCTGCTGGGTATTCTGATAACGGTCAGTTTGCTGGCGGGAAGTTATCCGGCCCTGGCACTGGCGTCCTTGTCTCCGGTGCAGGCCCTGAAGGGCGGCAACTTGCTGCCCCGCCACCGGGGGAGGTTGCGCCGCAGCCTTATTGTGCTCCAGTTCACGGTGGCCATCAGTCTGATCGCCGCTACCCTGGTGGTGCGCGATCAGCTCACCTACATGCGCCACAAGGATTTGGGTTTCCAGCAGGCGCAAACGCTTTCCATTACTATTCCTGACGATACGGCGGCTCAGCAAAAGGTGCCCCTGCTTAAGCATACGCTTTTGCAAGACAGCCACATCAAAAAGGCTACGATGGGCAGTCGCCCCGACGCACTCTGGTTCGTTGCCACCTTCACGGTCACCGTCGGCGGTCAACCGCAGCAGCTATCGGCCTCCGGCATCCCGGTGGATGAAGACTACCTCGACGCGCTAGAGATGCCCTTAGTAGCCGGACGCAACTTCACTCCTTCCGGCCCCGACCAGATCATCGTCAACGAGGCTTTCGTGAAGCGGGTTGGGTGGAAAGACCCTATCGGCCAAACGGTGGCTTTTTCTGACACGGAAAGCAAGGAAGTGGTCGGGGTGGTTCGCAACTTTCACTACGCGCCGCTTCGTGAAAAGATTGAACCGCTCATCTTATCCTACGATACCAGCACTCCCATCAACCTACTGGTGCGGGTGGCTCCCCAGGATCTGGACGTGATCCGGGCCGCCTGGCCAGCTGTTTTTCCGAATGCTCCGCTGGAGTATGAGTTTCTGGATGAAACCTTTGTGCGAAAGTACCAGACCGAGCGCAGGATGCTCACGTTGTTCAACTACTTCTCCGGGCTGAGCCTGCTGGTGGCCTGCCTGGGGCTGCTGGGTCTCACCGCCACCATTGTGCAGCAGAAGACCAAAGAAATTGGCGTTCGCAAGGTGCTGGGAGCGGGAAGAGTAGCCATCATGTACCTGCTTTCCCGCGAGTTCGGAGTGTTGCTGTTGCTCTCGGCCCTGCTTGCTACGCCGGTAGCCTACCTGGCCATGCGCTACTGGCTACAGGGTTTTGCGTATCAGACTGGTATCGGCGTCCGGGTGTTTCTGCTTTCGGCGGGGGGAGTAACTTTGCTAGCCCTGCTCACCCTAAGCTACCATACGCTAAAGGCAGCCGCGACCAATCCGGTAGATTCGTTGCGACACGAGTGATTTCAAATAACTGCATAGAGATGAAGGATTGGTTCACCGTCGCGTTGTTAGGTTGCCTGCTTCTGCTGAGTAGCCAGCTAGAGGCGCAGTCTGAAGAGCGGGTAGTTTGGGGGGTTATCAAAGACCAGCAAACCCTTCAAGCGGTACCTACTGTGCATGTGGTAGTAGCTCAACGGGGCACCTTCACCGACCATAATGGTTTCTTCTCTATTGAGGCAAAAGCTACTGATACGGTTGTGCTCTCCCACGTCAACTACCAACCTATACAAGTAGTTGCCCCCGCTGCGGTAGATACCCTCTTTCTTCTTCTTGCTTCCCGAGACTTACTGCTGCGTGAGGTGGTGGTGCGCGGACTATCGACCGAAAGACAGTTTAAAAGACAAATCCTGGGGGTCAGGCTTCCCCCTAGTCAGGAAGAAATTAATGCTCAGGCGAATGTGGCTATTGCTCAAAAGCTATATCTGGCGGGCTACGTACCGTTGATGGACAGCCGAGACAACTACCAGTGGCAGCTTCAGGAGCCTAAGGAGGTCACCTTATTTTCTTCCGGGCCGACGAAGGGTTTGCCCAAAGCGTTGAAAGATTTATTCAGATCCAATCAACTGCAGATGCCCTCGAGGAAAGCTATGCCTGACACTAATTTTAGCAAAGAGGTTGACCCATTCAACATCATCCAGCCGTAGCAGGTCAACGCATCAAGGATGGTCTTGCACGCTTTACTGTCCGAAACCGGATACATACTGTTCGCCAGCGGACACTTTGTCTTCCTCATTTTTCTTAGAATCAGCTCCCAATGGCTCTAAAAGCACTTCTTAAGTTATGGCACCCCCTTTGTTATACCGAAACAGATGTAATCAACCTAACAATCATGCGAAGAAGCGATTTAGGCGAATTTGAAGAACTGGTGCTCTTGTCCGTAGCCGTACTCACCCCCCAGGCCTACAGCGTGGTGGTGGCCGAAGAATTGGAAGAGCAAACCGGCCGCACCATCACCACCGGGGCCGTGCACGCCGCCCTGCAACGACTAGAGAAAAAAGGCTTTGTTAACTCCCGCATGGGCGATCCCACCGCCGAGCGGGGCGGCCGCCGCAAGCGACTTTTCACCGTGACGGTAGCGGGCAGCCGCATGGTGCACCAGGTGCGGGACGTGCGCAACCGCCTGTGGAATAAAATTGCCCCGCCGGGGCTGCCGCAAATTGATATCGCTTAGTTATGGCACCCCAGCGACCGAAGCCTACTCCGCCCAAGTGGCTAGACAAACTACTGGAACGCTGCTGCGCTCCCGAACTTCTGGAAGAAGTACTCGGCGACCTGCACGAACGCTATCACCTCCGAGTGCAGAGAGAAGGGGAAGCGAAAGCCAGAAAAGGCTATTGGCGGGAGGTATCAGCCTTCCTGCGCCCTTCCGTAATCAAACGACAATCAATAAACTCTCCTAAACCTATTCCTATGGACATGCTCAGAAACCACTTCAAGATCGCTTTCCGGAACCTACGCAGCAAAAAGGTCTACTCCAGCATCAACATCCTGGGCCTCGCCATCGGCCTGGCCTGCTGTCTGCTGATCTTTCAGTACGTCTCCTTTGAGTACAGCTTCGACCGCTTTAACGAGCATGAGGCGACGCTCTACCGCATCGTCCAAACCACCCAGCAAAGCGGCGGCGAGCCGAACGCCATCGCGAGAACCGGATGGGCAATAGCTCCTGCGCTCGCCCAGGAAGTGCCCGAAGTCAAGAACTTCGTGCGACTGCACCCCGAGTATTTTAATGCTATCGTCGCTAATCCTGCCCAACCCGATAAGGCTTTTGAAGAGGATAGGGTCTACTACGCGGATTCTTCCTTTTTCCGGATGTTCTCCTATCCGCTGCTGATGGGCAACCCCGCCCGGGCGCTAACATCCGGTACGGTCATGCTGTCCGAGGCGACCGCTCGCAAGTACTTTGGCGACGAAGACCCGCTGGGGCAATCGCTGGACGTAAGAGGGTGGATCAGCGGGACTTTCCGGGTCGATGGTATCTTTCAGGATGTCCCCGCTAACTCGCACCTCCAGTTTGATATGCTGCTCCCGATGGTTGATCTACTGGAAAAAAGCAACTTTAGCGACCCTGATACCGGGTGGGGCTGGACCAACTTTGTCACTTACGTACAACTACAAGAGCGGGTCAACCTTCCGGTTGCCGAGCAAAAGTTTACTGACATTTTCGCCCGCAATCAGCAGGAAGATTGGCAACAAAGCAACACCACCGGACGCATCAACGCCCAGCCGTTGCTGGATATTCATCTCAACGCCGAGCTAAGCGCGCCCAAAGCCGTCACGGGAAGCCATCAGGCCGTTTACTTCTTCACCATCATCGGCCTCGTTATCCTGCTCATTGCGCTGGTCAACTACGTTAATCTCACCACAGCTCGAGCCCTTGATCGAGCGCGCGAGGTAGGCGTTCGCAAAGTAGTGGGTGCTCAACGAGGACAACTCGTTATCCAGTTCCTAACAGAATCGGTAATCGTAATTCTTGTATCGTTTGCCCTGGCGGTGGCATTCGCCGAAGTGTTCCGGCCGACGTTGAACGAACTGGCCGGACTGAACCTCACCGATGCCCTGTGGACAAGTGCCGGTTTTTGGGTAGCCCTGCTTGCCTTGTTCGGCGTTACTTCACTGCTGGCCGGACTCTATCCGGCCTTAGTACTTTCCTCGTTTCGGCCGGTGGCCGTACTCAAAGGAAGGGTCAGCCAAGCCGCCAAGGGTGCGTGGTTGCGGCGCGGACTGGTGATCGGTCAATTTGCGGCCACCATTGTGTTGCTCATCGGCATCACCATTGTTTATGCGCAACTCAACCACATGCGCAGCCGGGACCTGGGTATCAACCTGGAGCAGATACTCACGGTAAATGCCCCCCGCGTACTCCCGGAAGGCACCGATGGGGCGGAGGCAGTGAACACCTTCACCCAGGAACTGAACCGACTTTCCGTTGTGAGGCAGACGGCTACCTCGGGAACCGTTCCGGGCAAGGGATTCAACTTTTACACCAGCAGTATCCGGAAGGCAGCGGCCGATCCTTCTACCAACATCAACGGTGCGGGCACGCGCATCGACACCAGTTTCGCAGCACTCTACGGCATGGAACTGCTTGCGGGCACCGGATTTGAAAACGGAACAACCCCCGCGGAAGGTGAGCCCCAACCGATTATTGTCAATGAGACTGCCGTACAATCGTTGGGCTTCGATACTCCCGAGGAGGCTATCAATCAAGACATCAATATAGGCGATCAACCGAACCGGATTATGGGCGTCTTCAAGGATTTTAGCTGGTCATCGGCTCACAACCCCCGAGAAAGCGTTATTTTCATGATGAATCAGGGCAACGATCAAGTCTCTATCAAAGTGGGCACCGACAACCTACCGGAGACCATCGCCGCCGTAGAGGAACTGTATCAGCAATTATTTCCCGGCAACCCATTTCAGTACGCCTTCGCCGATGAAACCTTTGACGCGCAGTATCGGGAAGACCAGCAGTTTGCCAAACTCATCAGTGTCTTCACCGTGCTGGCGATTATCATTGCCTGCCTAGGGCTGTTCGGTTTGGCCGCTTTCACCGCGGAGCAACGCACCAAAGAGATCGGGGTTCGCAAGGTGTTGGGGGCTTCCGTAGCCGGTATCGTTTCGCTGCTGGCCAAGAACTTCGTGGGCACCGTGGCGCTCTCGTTCCTGCTGGCCAGCCCCCTGGCCTGGTACGCGATGAACCAATGGCTACAGGATTTTGATTACCGCATTGACATCGAGTGGTGGATGTTTGCCGTCTCCGGCACCCTGGTGCTGCTCATCGCCCTACTCACCGTCAGCTTCCAATCCATCCGAGCCGCTTTGGCCAACCCCGTGGATTCCCTACGCAATGAGTAAGTCAGAGCCACCATACAGCCCTCCTCGCTGGCTGGATCGCTTACTGGAACGCTTTTGCGCCCCGCACCTGCGCGAAGAAGTGTTGGGCGACCTGCACGAACGCTTCCACCGCCGGGTTCAACAGGTTGGAGAAGCGAAGGCACGAAGGGGCTACTGGCGCGAAGTACTGGCGTATCTGCGGCCTTCGGTGATCAATCGTCAGTCACTTAACGATTCTAAACCTATTCCTATGGACATGCTTCGTAACTACCTCACCATCGCCTTGCGAAACCTGCGCAAGCACCAAAGCTTTGCCATCATCAACATTGCCGGACTGACCCTGGGCATCAGCTGTGCTTTGGTCATTTTCATGATCGTCCGCTTTGAACTTAGCTTTGACACGTTTCATCATCAAGCCGACCGAATATACCGGGTAATCACCGGTAGTACTCCCGGCGATCCCGAGTCCTACGGAACGGGCACCCCGCACGGACTCGCATCAATCTTTGAGCAAGACTTTCCGGAAGTGGAAAAAGTAGGCGTCATCTACCACCTGAATACCAAGAAAACGCAGATAAGTAGTCAATCAAAATTAATTACAAAACGTTTACCTACGTCTCGGATAATCTGTTCCACTTCGTGGATGAGTTTGTCCAGGGTTTGATAGGCGTTGAAGGGTATCCAATCGTACTTAATTTTACGCCAAAGGATTTCTATTAAGTTGAGTTCGGGGCAATAGGCGGGGATTCGTTTGAGGGTAATTCCCTGCTGGGCCCATTGTTTTTCCTTGGCCCGAAAAGCTTGGCTGTTATGGATAGGCGCATTATCGATAATGATATAAGCGGGTAGGCAATTTGGTTTCTGTGCTCGTTGGATAGCGAATTCATCCATACAGGCAATGGCTACCTGGGAATTGATGCTGCCTTGGAAACCGTAGGCGTGCAAATTATTATTGCGACGCATCATTGCTAGCACATTGTAGCTGCCCCCTTTGGCGGCAGGCAGGCAGATCGTTTGCCCCTGCTTTTGCCAAGCATAGGGCACACAAGGCGTCAGATTGAAACCTGACTCGTCGCAGAAGTACAACTCAATCAATCCCTTGTCTTCTAATTCTTTTAGACTCTCCAACTCTTGCTGGGCCATGCGAAAATCTGCCTCATTACGCAAGTTGCCTAACCACTTACGAATGCGTTTCCAACCTAAACCCATACTACGCAGGGTGCGTTTTAGCGTAGATTTGCTGATCCAATGCCCGGTTTGCTCTTTGATCTCTTCCAGATGCTGACTCACTCTTCGGGGAGCTTGCTCAACGATGGCTTCCACTTTCAGGCAATCCCTCAAGTCTAGTATGGGCTTGCGGCCCCGTCCAATCTGATCGTAAAGGCCAACTAATCCCTTGTCCTGCCAGCGATTCACCCAGTTGTAAACGCTTTTTTGGCAGCGCAGCAGTATCTGGCTTACTTCGGCAAAGGAGTAGCCTTGGGCTAACAACAGCAGCCCATGAGCGTGTAATCGGGCTTGTTTGTTAGGGTGAAAACGATACATTTGTTCCAAAGTCTGCCGTTCTAACGGATCTAGTGTTTGTTTTTTCACACTCTATAAATACAAAATCCTAGGCAGATTTTTGTAATTTATTCTGAGCGACTACTTAGAAGTTAATAACGAGCTGCTCAACGCACCGCAAACGTACTTTGTCACTCCCGCTTTCTTTGAAATGTTTGATTTTGCCTGGGTGGTCGGCAACCCACAACAATCCCTCTCCCAACCCAATCAGGTAGTCATCAGCCAGACCTTGGCTAAGCAGTACTTCCCGGGAGATGCAATGGGTCAGCGTATTCGGCTCAATAATGAGTTTGACCTAATCGTTAGCGGCATTCTGCAAGACGTACCGGAAAACACCGACTTTCCCATTCAGATAGCCGTCTCTCACTCCACCTTCGCCGCCAGCGAGCAATTTCAGGAAGCGTATTCCGTCTCCCACGGTTCAGCATACCATACCTTTGTACTGCTCAGCGAGCAGGCATCCCCGGTGGCCTTGGAGGCAAAGTTCCCGGCGATGGTTGAGAAGTACCTGGGAAAAGAAACCGCGGAAAAGTTTTTGGCGCACACCCTGCAACCGCTCTACGACGTTCACTTCAACGAAGCCTTCAGCGGAGGCAACTTTTCTAACCGAGCAATCTCCAAAGCTTCTCTCTGGAGCCTAAGCCTGATCGGTATCTTTATCCTCACCATGGCCAGCATCAATTTTGTGAACCTAGCCACCGCCCAGGCTATCCGACGCTCCAAAGAAGTAGGCATCCGCAAAGTGATGGGAAGCACCCGAAGGCAGTTATTCTTGCAGTTCATCGGCGAAACGTTCACCCTAACCTTTATCGCTACTATACTCTCGCTGGCGCTCGTCTCGCTACTCTTGCCGCAGCTACAATCCCTGTTGGACGTCCCACTGGCGGAAAACGTATTCGCTCAACCCTACTTACTACTCTGGCTAAGTGTACAATGTGTCGTGGTGAGTCTGCTGGCGGGATGTTATCCGGCCGTTGTCTTATCGGGCTTCAAGCCGGTGTTAGTCATCAAAAATGCCCTGAGTCATCAGCCTTCCGGCGGATTGCTTTTGCGCAAGGGACTCATCACCTTCCAATTTTTAATCACCCAGGTGCTGATCATCGCCACGCTGGTGGTGGTCAGTCAGAACCATTATTTCCGTACCCAATCGTTGGGCTACAACCAACAAGCTGTTCTGACGGTAGATGTTCCCGAGCCAGATCCCCAGAGGATAGAAACTCTTAGAAACAGCCTTTCTCAGTACCCGGAAATTCAGGATGTGAGTTTTTCTATGAATGCCCCGTCGGCTACCTCCAACAAATGGTGGAACTTCTTCTTCCACGCCGCTGACCCCCAGCAGGGACAACTAGTGGAAGTGAAACCGGTTGACGAGCAGTATCTGGCGCTATACGATATCAAGCTCTTGGCGGGTGATTCGCTGCGCCAAGGAGATAGCGGTATCCTGGTCAACGAAGTCTTTCTCAAGGAAATTGGAATGACCGACCCGCCGGATGCCCTGCAGGAAGTGATCACCATTGGCGGGCAGGAGGTGACCATTAAGGGCGTAGTACAGGATTTCCATACTCTTTCTCTGCACCAAGAAATTAACCCGCTGATGCTGGTTTACATGGAAGACAAATTTCAGTTGGCTTCCATCCGCATCAGGATGGCTGAGGCTCAGGAAGCGATTGCCATCGTGGAACGGCAGTGGAAAGAAGCCTTCCCGCAGTACTACTTCTCGTATCGGTTTCTCGACGATGACCTGGCCAGTTGGTACGAAAAGGAAAGAAGCACCTCCCGGCTGCTTTCGCTCTTTGCCGGGATTGCCATCTGCATCAGTTGCCTGGGCTTATACGGATTAATAAGCTTTATCACTGCCCAAAAGACCAAGGAGGTGGGGATTCGCAAAGTATTGGGGGCTTCGGTCATTCACATTGTTCGGCTCTTCTCTCAGGAATTTATTGGCCTAGTCGTACTTGCCTTTATCATTGCTGCTCCGATAGGCTATTACTTTATGGAGCAGTGGCTAGCCGACTTCACTTACAAAATTGACCTCAGTTGGTGGATGTTCGCCGTTGCAGCCCTAACCGGCATCGTCATCGCCGTGATAACGATCAGCTTCCAATCCATTAAAGCCGCTTTGGCTAATCCCGTAGACTCCCTGCGTAACGAGTAAGGCAGCGCTTCTCTACTCATAGCGCAGCGAACGAACGGGGTTGCGCGTGGCCGCCCGTAGTGTTTGGTAACTGACCGTCAACAGCGCAATGCCCACCACCAGCAGGAACGGAATCAGAAAGAGCCACCAGACCATATCAATGCGGAACGGATAGCTCTGGAGCCAGTAGCGCATGGCAAAGTAGGCCACTGGAATTGCCAGAACGCCCGCCAGCAACACCGGTTTGAGAAAGTCTGCCGACAGCAGCGAGATCAGACTGGCTACCGATGCGCCCAGCACCTTACGCACCCCGATCTCCTTGGTGCGCTGCACGGTGACAAATGAAGCCAGTCCGAACAACCCCAAACAGGCAATGAAAATGGCCAGCCCCGCAAAGATGCTGAAGATGCGACCAAAGCGCTCGTCACCCTGATACTGCCGGTTGAAAAACGCGTCCAGTAAGAAGTAGTCCATCGGGTTGCCCGGAAACGATTCTTGCCAGGCCGCCTGCACGGTACCAATCGTCTCAGAAAGGTGGTCGGTGCGAAGCTTGATGGCGTAGAAGTCGGTTTCGTTAAGTCCCAGGCGAAAGACCATCGGGGCGGGTTGGTTCTTCAGCGACATCTGATGGTAATTGCCTAGCACTCCCAGAATGGTAAGCGTATCTCCCCCCACCTGCACACGTTCGTTAAGCGCCTCTTCCGGATCGTCAAACTCTAGTACCCGTGCCGTTGCCTCGTTGATCAACGCTCCCTGCGCGTCGGTGCCGTAGTTGCGGGAGAAGTTTCGGCCCGCTACCAAAGCCAGGGCAAAGGTAGGCACGTAGTCATAGTCAATCCCTACATTGTAAATAGGAATTGAGCTCTCCGGTCCTCCCGAGAGCCGACGGATGCCCTGGGTCCAGAAGATCTCTTCGCCCGGCACGTTGCTACCTACCGCGATGGCCTCAACCTCCGAAGAGCGCAGCAACTCGGTTTTGAAGGTTTCCAAGTTGTCCCGGTACAGCGAATCGGTGATGCCGGGTCCACGCAAAACTAAGGTCTGATCGACGTTCACCCCCAAGTCCTGGTTCAGCATGAAGTCGATCTGCCGGAAGACGATCAACGTGCCGGCAATCATGGCCACCGAGGTGCCGAACTGGAAAATCACCAACCCCTTGCGAAAGGTGCTCCCTCGGCGGGTAGTATGGATCTTGCCCCGCAGCACGGTGACCGGTTTGAAGGAAGACAGTAACAGAGCAGGATACAAACCGGATAGTAGGACACTAACTAGCAGCAGTAGCAACAGGCTCTGCCAGAACCAGGCAGCCGCCCAGGGGGGCGTGGCGATCAGGCGACCGGTGAGCTCCTCTACGAACGGTGCCCCCGCAACCACCAACAGCCCGGCCAGCAGCAGCGCCAGCAGATTGATGAGCACTGCCTCCAGCAGAAACTGCCGGATAAGTTGGTTCCGATAGGCCCCGACAGCTTTTCGCACCCCAACTTCGTTGGCCCGCTCGGTGGCTCGGGCGGTTGACAAATTAACGTAGTTTATCCAGGCGATGAGCAAAATGAACAAAGCAATGGTGAGTAGGAAGTACACCGCGTTGCCGTTGCCCTGCTGCTCGGGTTCTGATTCCTGAAGAAGATTGGAGTAGAGATGAATGTCGGTGAGGGGCTGAAGCAGAAACTCCTGCCGATAGTCGTTTTGATTCCATTCCGATTGTCGTTCGTTAACGAGCCATTCGTTCCACTTGGCCTGGAACGCTGCCAGGTCGGTTCGCTCGTCCAGCACTACGTAGGTGTTGAAGTCGTACCAGCCCCAGGCAGTTTCGGAGGCATTATCAGTATTTTCGTTCAGCGTCTGATACGAGATCAAAAAATCAAACTGAATGTGGGAGTTGGCGGGCACGTCTTCCATCACCCCGGTCACGATCAGCTCGTCCCCGTCTTGCCAGCGCAGCGTTTTACCCATCGGATCTTCTTTTCCGAAGTAGCGTCTGGCTGCCGATTCGGACAGCACAACTTTATTGATCCCATCCAGGGCGGTTTCCGCATCACCGGCACGTAGGGGAAAGGAGAACATGCTGAGGGCCGACGGCGTGGCAATCTGCAACTTTTGTTCGCGAAAGCTCACCGGGTTGCCCTGGGCATCCACGTAGGTCATGATCCCACTGATGGGAAAGAAGCGCACGTAGTCAATCACTTCGGGGAAATTGTCCTTCAGAGCCGGACCGACGGCGGGTACAGCCGCGGCACTTTGGAAAGTGAGTTGACCGTTTTGGTAATTGTCGTACTGTACCCGGTAGATGCGCTCCGCCTGGGCATGAAAGCGATCATAGCTCAACTCGTAGCGTACGTAGTGAAGAATCAGCAAACTGGCGGCAATCCCAACGGCTAGGCCGCCAACATTCACCAGTGAGTAGACCTTGTTGCGCAGCAGGTTGCGGCGGGCGATGGTAAAGTAGTGCCGGTACATATGGGTGGGGTTAGTAGCGTTTTTAAATCGATGCAGTGAGCTGAATCCTACCAAGAGGTGCAGTACGTCCAGCCAGTAGAGCAGCGTGGCGTAGGCTTTGCCCCTAGTGGACAATCGGGCCTGGTAGATTTCTTCCAGGTCGCCCAGGAACTCTTCGTGGAGTCCATCCCTGACGAAGCGGTAGAGCAGCCAGTTGGGCAGCGAGGGCAGCTTGTTCTTTTCTTCCATCACAGCCCTAGTTTTAACTGGGGGATCAGCTGCCACATTTTCTGCCGCACCTGCTGGGCGGCGCGCAGTTGCTGCATTCCGGCGTCGGTGATGGTGAACAAGCGCTTTCGGCGACCGCCCCGTTGGCCGGTAGCCCCGCCCATGACGGATCTGAGTAGCCCCTTATCCTGCAAGCGATACAGGGTGATATGGACCGCTCCGAGCAGAATAGACCGACCCGAATGCTTCTCAACTTCCTGCTTCACGGATATGCCGTAGGCTTCTTCGCCCAGGATGCATACGGCCAGCAGCACCAGCTCCTCAAACTCACCGAGTCCCTTGTTCTTCATTAGTTATACATTGTATATTATACAAAACTATAAATAATAATCAGAAATCCAAAGTATCTCCGACATCCGGATTGTTGCTGCGCGGGTGTCGTTGGTCAATACTCAGGTGCTGTTGGTCAAAATCATTTTTTGCTTCTGCTTCGGCGATGTTTCTTTGCCTGCATCACAATCCGAAACAGACCCAACCCTATGCTATTCTTTATTCGCATCTATCTACTGGTTATTTTAGCCTGCTTCTTTAGTACCCGTGCGCTCAGCCAAGCACTTGAGCTGGGCACCGTGGTAACCGAACACCTATCGTCTACCGTGCTCCGCGACAACCTGATTGGTTTGGACACCAACCGCAGCGTGCAGGTTTACCTACCACCGGGCTACCCAGACGCTGACCGTTCCTATCCCGTGGTCTACTACTGCCACAGTGTTCTTACCAACCCCGAAAAGTTGTTTGCGGATGGTAACCTAATAAACTTACTTGACCGTGGTTTCGCTCATGGGGTGGTAGATGACTTTATTCTGGTGGCGGCCGACTACAGCACTCCCACCACCGGAAGCGTTTACGAAAACTCCCCGGTGTCGGGACGCTGGCTCAACTTCACCGTGCAGGAGCTGGTGCCCTTCATCGATGCGCACTTTCGTACGCTTCCTTCCCGCGACAGCCGGGCGGTGGTGGGTGACTTTATGGGGGGGCGCGGGGCACTGAAGCTAGCCATGACGCACGCCGAAGTGTTTAGCGTGGTGTATGCACTGCACCCGGTGGCTACCGGAACGGGTCGCATGCCCTGGGTCACGCTGCCCATCGACTGGAAGAAAATCCATCTGGCCCAGTCTCTGGCTGATCTAGGCGATGACGTCCGCACCCGGCTCTTCGTGACGATCAGTCAGGGTTTCTTGCCCAACCTGGACCGACCGCCCTTTTACTGCGACTTTTTTATGGAAATGGAAGATGAAGAGGTAACCTTCCGACCGGAGAACGCCCGAAAGATTAAAGCAGGATTTCAGCTTGAGGAAACCCTGGATGAGTCAGCTGTGCAACTGCGTACCCTGCGCGGCCTTGCCTTTGACTGGGGACGCTTTGATCCCATTCAGGACCACGTATACGCTAACCAGGCCTTCAGTCAGCAACTGGAAGACCTGGGCGTGGAGCACGAGGCTGAGGAATACCGGGGCGACCCCTGGAACCGAACCTGGACCGACGACGGTCGCTTCTACACGCGCCTGCTGCCGTTCCTAAACCGACACCTTATCTTTGAAGCCAAGCAGTAATACCTACCAAAAACTGTCCCGACTATGACACAAGCTATCTTTATACTGCTAGCCCTGATTTCGTTTGGTCTGCAATTGCCCGGAGTTCTGTCTCAGCCTGCCGTATCAGCGGACAGTAGCACGGTTGCTCACCTGAAGAAATTCCGATCGGACTACGTGAAGGGCCTGCTGGAA
This sequence comes from uncultured Cytophagales bacterium, assembly GCA_963761785.1. Classification (GTDB taxonomy): domain Bacteria; phylum Bacteroidota; class Bacteroidia; order Cytophagales; family Cyclobacteriaceae; genus Tunicatimonas. Next base: position 395,472 of record CAVXII010000003.1, on the reverse strand, counting down.
GCAACCCCCAACCTGATCGTCAACTACTACACGGATAGCGTTCGGCTGATGCCGGAGTTTCAGAAGACCGTGGTGGGAAGAAGCAACGCGGCGTTGTATCAGCAAGCCTTTCTGGGGCGGTTCAGCATTCAGGAGTACTGCAGGGAGGCAGTAGAGATCACTGACCTGGAAACGCAAGTAATGGAGATTGGTAGGTTTGAGCTGAAGATAACGTTGAGAGAGACAGAACAGCCCTACGAACTAGCCGGCAAGTACTTGAATATCTGGGGAAAGTCAGCTGAGGGGAAACTGCTACTGCTCACCGAAGCCTGGAACTACGACCATCCCTTTGAGGCCGAAGCGCAGTTGAATTTTCATGAAGTGCCATCGGTGGACGTTGCCCGGCAGGCGCACCTGCCAATCAACAGCCCTATCCGATTTGAGTTGGCCGCCCTCAACCACTTGATGGAGGCCACCGTCGCCCAACACGATCACCGATTGTGGTCTCAGTACTACGCCGATGACGCGGCGTTTCTTTACAGTCGTGAGCCGATGCACCGGGGCCGAACCGCCCTGGATGGTTTCTTTGCCGCGCACGTGCGAGAACTACCCATCTTTGAAAAACTGGACCTTCGCAACGACCGCATTGATGAACTGGAGAACTATGTGGTGGCCTACGCCAGTCACACCGCGGTTGTCCGGGACGGTGACTTTTCGGGGGTGTTCACCGGTAAGGATTTATCCATCTGGCGACGACTACCCAACGGCTCTCTGAAAATCTACCGACACATTGCCATGTATGACTAAACTTGGTGATAGTAAATTCAGAGCGACACACTGAGTACTGCACGAATCTGGCCTTCGGAATAATATTAGAATAGTCGTACATTGGAGTAAGCAAAACATCTAGCGTGACCATCAGCCAACCAAATCGCTCCGGTTTCTTTCGGTATAAGCTCTACCACTTACCGCTGTGGATGGTGTACCACTACGGGTGGTGGGTATTGGCCATCGGGGATGCCGGAGAGGTGGCCTACAGCATTATGTTCTCGTACGCTGCCATCAAGTTCGCCTTCTACGTTGTCTTTCAAGCCATTGGCGTCTACCTCAACCTATACTTTCTGATCCCCCGCTTGCTGGAGAAGGGGCGGTATGTTCCGTACGTTGGCCTGCTGCTGCTTACCCTGGTGGGCACTGCTGCCTGCATCGTGGTGGGCTACTACGTGAGTGCTGCGGTATCGGGGAAGACGTTTCTGGAGTTGTGGGGGGTGCACCCTGAGAACTACCTCCACTTCTTCAAGATCAACGCGCTTCCTTCCACGGTGGCCAGTATGACCCTGGCGATGAGCATTAAGCTGACCAAGAACTGGATGCGGGCTAAGCAGCGGCAGCAGGCCCTGGAAAAGAGGCAGCAGGTGCTGGAGAAAGAAAAGCTGGAAACCGAACTCAAATTCCTCAAGTCCCAGTTCAATCCGCACTTTTTGTTCAACACGATCAACTCCGTTTTTGTGCTTATTCACAAAAACCCTACACTGGCCTCCGAAGCCCTGGCGAAGTTTTCCTGTCTGCTACGCTACCAGTTGTACGAGTGCAACGAGCAGGAAATCCCGCTGGGGCAGGAACTGGCCTACCTGAAAAACTTCATTGAACTAGAGACGCTAAGGCTGGATACCGATATGCTGTCACTCAACCTGTCTGTTGGACAAGCCTACGATCCGGATATAACCATTGCGCCCTTTGTCTTGATTCCCTTTATTGAAAATGCTTTCAAGCACGTTTCCAAACAACCTGACACCTCCAACTGGATAAAGCTGAAGCTTGATTTTGATGATCGTCGGTTGCACTTCAAGCTGGCCAACAGTGTCTCGGTTCAGCAGCATGCGGCCCGCGATATCGTTGAAAACCAGGGGATCGGGCTAAAGAACGTTCAGCGCCGAATGGATTTGCTCTACCCCGGTGAGCATACATTGATCACTGAGCGGAGTGACAGTCAGTTTTGGGTCACGCTTACCTTGGAGCTGCATGAAGCTACGGTGCCAACGGTCGCGCCGGTTGCTTAATAAGACAGAAAACTTTAGTACAAACCATAGGTCACTATGTTAAAATGCGTGGTTGTTGATGATGAGCCGCTGGCGCGGGAATGTATGGTGAACTACATCAGCGCGACGGATTTTCTGCACCTGGACGGCACGGCCAATAACCCCCTGGCGCTAGCGCGCCTGCTGGAAACGCAAGAGGTGGACCTGATCTTTCTGGATATTCAGATGCCGGTGATGAATGGGATTGATTTTCTCAAGGTCGTTCAAAATCCCCCGATGGTGATCATTGTCACGGCCTTTCCCAGCTTTGCGCTGGAAGGGTTTCAGCTCGATGTGTTGGACTACCTGGTGAAACCCATCACCTTCAACCGGTTTTTCAAGGCGGCCAGTAAGGCCAAGGACTATCACCAACTGCGCGTACAATCAGCGGCGGTCGCCAAGCGTTCGGATGAGAATCTGGTGGCCGACTACTTCTTTGTGAAGTGCGACTACAAGTACGAACGAATTTACCTGGATGATATACGTTACATTCAGGGTTTGCAGAACTACGTGACCATCAATACCAGTCAGGGCAAATACGTCACCCTGCTGTCGCTCAAAGACGTGGAAGAGAACCTGAACAGTACAGCCTTTATCCGGGTGCACAAATCCTACATTGTTGCGATTGCCAAGGTTGAGGCCATTGAGAATAATGAGATTGTTGGTCACACTTTTCGCATTCCTATCGGCCGCAACTACCGGGCCGAGGTCCTTGCCCGGGTGGTGACCAACCGACTGTGGAAGAAGCCGGGAGACGCTTAACGTTCACGGGCGGCACTCCACTGGGAAAGCGCTCAGCTGCTTTGTGGCGTCCATAGGACTGCTGCAAATTCTTGTTAGCTATCTGCTTAAGAGTTAATTTTTGCAAAAAAATGGATTGTTGCTAGGGGATAACACTCGTTTAATCGACTACTATTCGATATGCCAAACATTCACATCATAGTAAAGCGGAGTGCCGCCCAGCGGAGTGCCGCCCAGCGGAGTGCCGCCCAGCGGAGTGCCGCCCAGCGGAGTGCCGCCCAGCGGAGTGCCGCCCAGCGGAGTGCCGCCCAGCGGAGTGCCGCCCAGCGGAGTGCCGCCCAGCGGAGTGCCGCCCATAGGATCATACCAGGACGGTTTCCTGATCTTGATGGTGACAGATGCTTATAGGAAATTCAATGATGATGGTGGTTCCATCGGCTTCGCCGGTATTGAAACGAATATCGCCCTGATGAGCTTCCGTGATAAGCCTGGCAATATAGGTACCTAAGCCGGTTCCTTTTTCCTTACCAGCGGTAGCGTACTTTTCAAAAAAGTGATCTCGAATACGCTGCGGGATGACTCCTTGATTATGGATTTTCACCGTCAAATGATCTTGCACGTCAACCTGAATATCAATCATCTCATGCTCAGGAGAGGCCTCTAAGGCGTTCTGAGTCAGGTTAGCAAACAAGCGCTCTAGGTATACCCGGTCAGCGGCAATAGTAAGGGTAGTAGTTGAAAAATAAACCTCTTGCTGATTAAAAAAGGTTATGAATTTGATTTTCTTCTGTTTTGCCATTGGAGTGAGCAAATCTATCTGCCTCTGCACTATTTCTAGTAGGTTACATTGACTCAAGGTGAGCACATACTTGCCATTTTCCATGCGCAGCAAGTCATTTGCCGTGTTTAGCATATTTAATGTTTGCCCACTCAATTGCTCAATGATGTCAATCCACTGCTTCTGCGCTTTGCTGGGCTTCAAATCCTTCAGAAATTGTACGGACTGCCAAATGCCGTTGATATTGTTTTTGAGATCATGATTGGCAATGTAGTTGGTGACCTCCTGAGCGGTTAGCTTTTGGTTAAGTAGGTCAATAGAGGCATTGAGGCGACCATTGGTCACATGATAGCTAGATGTGTCTACCAAAAACGTTATTATTAGCGGATTTTCAGTCTCATCGTTTCTCAACCGAGAAGTATGGGTTAATACGGGAAATTTTTGACGATCTTTTCGCTGCATCTGCCATTCTTGTTCCAACTCTTGATCTTCTTGTGTGCATTCATTATGTAAGTAGTTAAGCAAATCTTTATCCTTCTCAAGCACGGTGAAAGTGAAGTGTTGGCCGATTAATTCATGTCGTTCGTAATAGCTCATGCTTATATAGCGCAAGTTAACGAATACCAATTGGCCTTCCTGGTCGGTAATGAATACTCCGATGGGAAGTGCATCTAGAATTTTTCTCGGTAGGCCTCCTATTTTGGCAATCTTTTGCTTAATGTTCCGAAGTTTGCTAGTTCGGGCGCTAGACTGATCATTCATTTTTTCAACAAATTAAATGACGAAAGAAATTATTGGGCAAGGTGAATTGAGAAGTGTAGTCTAACGTTTTGCGAAGTAGACTTACCCCACCTAAAGGTAATCCCTTTCTTGATGATTTTCTCTGTTGAAGAGAAAAGTTTACGCAATCTGACAGTCTGTGATCAGTAGAAAGAATTCCGATGGCAATACCAATCTACTACCAAGGGATATACTACTTGAGCATACCTCTTAAAGCATATTATCCTAACCCAAAGTTGCAGCAAGCTCAAGAGGGTAGCTGCTCTCTTGGTGGCTATAGCCAGTGAAAGGTGATGGCCAGTGTTCGGAGGCTTAGTATAATAATGACTACCCCCACCAGGGTCATGGCGATGCGCAGGTTAATCTTATGGCATACGTACGCTCCCAATGGGGCAGCTAGTGCTCCACCGATCATTAATCCTGCCACTACCGGCCAGCTATTGATACCAATGAATAATGTGAAAACGCCGGAGGCTACCAGCGTCACTCCAAACTCAACCGCATTGACAGTACCAATCGTGGATCGGAGATGATTACCGGAACCTACTAACGTAGAGGTGACCACAGGGCCCCACCCCCCGCCGCCCGACGCATCGATAAAACCACCCAGTAACGCTAACCATCCGATTCTTCGTTGACCCCGGAAGATGACCACTTTTCGGAAGGCCTTGGCGATGATGACGATCCCCATGATTAGCAGGTAGGCTGCCACGTAGGGTTTGATTGTATCGCCATCGAACGAGGTGAGTACGTAGGCTCCAAGTCCGGCCCCAATCATGCCCGGGATGACTAATTTCCTGAATAGTTTCTGGTCTACGTTACCTAACCGCCAGTGCGATAAGCCCGAGATGCCGGTCGTTAGCACCTCCGCCACGTGGACACTGGCACTGGCCAGCGCGGGTGAAACCCCAACACTCATTAAAAATGAGGTAGAGCTTACTCCATAGGCCATTCCCAGAGCTCCATCAATCATCTGGGAGGCAAAGCCCACCAGCAAATAGATCAGGAACTCCTGCTGCGCCAGAGTTTTTACCCACGAAATTGTCGTATGGTAAGTGTACGTGTTTCCGAACGTACGGATCAGCAGTATGGCCAGTACCACCATACCGGCCAGGCCGATTAATACCGTCAGATACCCCTGAAGTAGTTTTCGAAACGAGATCAGGGGTGGTGAAGGAGTTTCCATTACCGCACATCCTTTTTAATTTCGTGCAAAGCGTCCTGAAGATTGATCCAGGCCTTTCTGAAGCTACGAAAAAGGTTGGGAATCACTTTAACTCCGAAAAATATGTAGATGACGAAGAGGATGATAAATAGCTCCCAGCCACTTATATTATCCAGCATAAAGAAAGTTAGTGTCATAATGTGTATGTGTTTAAAAGGTTAGGTATCAATTAATTTGAAAATTATTTGGTCTTTTGGCCCACCACGGATCGGGCACCGTAGTTCATGTGCTACTCAGGTAATGCATCAATTCCTGGTATACCCCGGGGTTCACGGCCGCGGCAATAGTAATGGAAACCAGCAGCCCAATGGTGGCAAAAAGTACATCTTTGCCAATCATGCGCATCACCTTTTTCCGGTCAGCGGAATGCTGCTCCAAACGTATGGCCAGTTCCCGTCCTCCCAGTAATCCGATGAATACCCAGGTAGTGCTCATCGGCACCGTATTGATCCACTGAAAGACGAACAAGATCAGCGCATACACCAGGTCAATCAGCGTGGCGGCCCTCACGTCAGTCACGTCACTTTTCTCATTCACCACCTGTTGAATCTTATCGCCCTTCAGGTAAAAAATCAATCCCAACCCTAGAAAGATGGAGCCGGTGAACACCAGAAACTGGTACCCGTCTAATTGCCGGGGCAGGTATACCGCAATATTGGCGGCGTCCTGCATGATCCAGATCGCCCACAAAGTGCCACTGGTCAGCCACTGGGCCACGTCCCAGGCCCGGTGCGCTTCGCCAACCAGTAGCTTCTTCATCCACCCCGCCAGCAGGTACCAGACCATCCCGGCGGCTCCAAAGGCAATCACGTAACCCAGCAGGCTCTTCTCCAGCACATCAAAAATAGCGTGCGAACTTGTGGTAAAGGAGCTCAGCAACAGAAACGTGGTGGACACCGGCATTCGCAGGCGGGTGAGGATCAGCAGAAAGATCGGCGCGGCGACTTGCAAAAAGGCAAACTTCGTGGGCGACTGCTCAAAGCCCTTGGTGCTCAGTCGCTGGTAGGTAACGTCGCCGTCGAAGAGCACCCAACTGACCGTGACAGTGGCTACGAAAATGAGTCCGATGTATAACCACAGGTGCCACCACGTTCGGTGGGCATTAGAAGCAATGAAGGTGCCGATGGTCTGGATGCTGTCGTTGGCAACAGCCGAGTAGCCCGCCAGCGCAAACCCAATCCACATGGCTATCGTAGGGTGGGGATATCCCGCTCCGACCACCAGAAACAGGAGCGCGATAATAATCAGAAAGTTACGCTCTTCCGCCAGCAGGCGGACCACACCGAGCGTCCGCTGTTTCGAGTGGGGGGACTGCACTTTATGCATGGGACTCATGGTGCGGAGGAGGTGGGGTGGCGTGCTTCCGGCGTCTTTGCCGGAGCCAGGTAAGCACCAGGGGCGCTGAGGTGAGCAGCCCCAGCCCAATCACCAACCACTCCAGGTGCCGCACGAGGGTAGGAAACAGGTGGCCGAGCCAGTTACCCTCCGCCACAAACACACTGACCAACAGCAGCGAACCGATTAGGTTGTAGCCAACAAACGTACCCCAGGGAGAGCGCACCACCCCGGCCAGGATGGGAACGAACGTGCGGACCACCCGCAGGAAGCGTCCCAGCACAAAGGCGGCCTGGACGTGCCGAAGGTAGTAGTTTTCCGCGGCGGCCAGGTACTTTTTCTTGAAAAACAGGCTTTCTTTTTTATGCATCAGGTAGTCACCCGCTCGGTGCCCAAAGGCGTATCCGGCCACCGAACCCAAAAAACCAGCGGCCGTCAGCCCCAGAATGAGGGTTGTCACCGGCACGTCCAGATACACCGTACCACACAGCAGACCGGCCGTAAGCAGCAACGAATCACTGGGCAGGAAGAACCCAAAGAACACTCCGGTTTCCAGAAAGACGATAAGCAGCAGCAACCCCAGGCCGCCCTGTTGCAGGATGGTTTCCGGACGTAATCCTTCCAGCCCGTAAGCAATTAGTTCCGATATCATACGTAAATATTAGTATAATTTTACAATTCCCAAAAAACTGACAATCAAGCCCTTATGTAGAAGAAACAGGCGCTATATTTCTTTTTACACGCCAAAATGGCTACTACACTTTGAACGTGCCTGACGAATTAACTTCCGGAGGGTGTACTACGGAGCGAGCGCACTCAGGTGCGTGTAATACGCGTTAAAAGAGAAGGAGTTTACCAGGAAAGCCCGGCAGTTTTGGTAGGGAAGAAAGGGAGTAACGGGGCGAACCACTTGGATGGTTGCGTACCCCGAAAAAACGGGCAAAACCAGGAGAGGCGAAACGTCCGCTGCGTGCATTAAAACTACGGAGCCTGACTGAATCTCCGCACGTTGATCAACCGAATCATCATACGCACCGGGCGACGCCCCGCCCGTGAACCCGACACTTTGCATCAGGATCAGCAGGGCGGCAAACACCCCGGCACGGCGGTAACGTGGGGCACTAAAACGATTCATAAGAGTGGTCGTACAATTAGGCGAATATACGTAAAAATAGCACCGACGGATGAGATTTAGCACTTTTTTATCACTACATTTCGCCAGTCATTATCCGCCCGCGCCGTATGCCTCCGCTTGTTCTTCTTTCCTGCCTGATGGGTTACTTTCTGCTGCTGATCGGGGTGTCTCACTTTACGTCCCGAGGGGCATCCGACAATGCCAGCTTCTTCATCGCTAATCGGAACTCCCAATGGTATTTGGTAGCCTTCGGGATGATCGGTACCGCCTTGTCCGGAGTGACTTTCATTTCGGTGCCGGGGGCCGTGGGTAGTAGCAGCTTCAGTTATTTTCAGTTTGTCCTGGGCAATGCGGTAGGCTTTGTGCTTGTGGCTACCTTGCTTCTTCCTCTTTACTATCGCCTCCACCTGATCTCTATCTATACCTACCTGGAACGAAGGCTAGGCTGCCGGAGCTATCAGTCGGGGGCGGCGATATTTTTGATCTCCCGGGTAATCGGTTCTGCCTTTCAACTCTACCTGGTGGCCATTGTGCTGCAAAAATTTATCTTTGATGCCTGGAGAGTACCATTTATTATCACGGTGGCGGCCTGCTTACTGTTGATCTGGTCGTATACCTACCGGGGTGGCCTGAAGACCATCGTAATCACGGATACGCTACAGACGCTATTTCTGCTGTCTTCAGTGCTGCTGTCAATCTGGTTTATCGCGGACCGGCTGGACTTCAACCTGCCCCAGACCTTCGATGCCGTCAAAAACAGTGCTTACTCTAAAGTATTCTTCTGGGATGACTTCGGGGGAAGCAAAATTCATTTTCTGAAGCACTTCGTGGGAGGCATTTTCGTGACCATCGCTATGGTCGGCCTGGACCAGGACCTGATGCAAAAGAACCTGAGCTGCAAGAATATCGCCGAAGCCCGCAAGAACATGCTGGTGTTTACGATTGTATTCTTATTCATCAACCTGTTTTTTCTCAGTGTAGGGGCGCTGCTCTATCAGTACGCGGCCGCTATCGACCTGGAGGTCACAGAACTGCGAACGCCGGATTACCTCTTTCCCGAAGTGGCCCTGAACCACTTGGGCATGCTGCCGGCCCTGGTGTTTATGCTGGGGCTCACCGCCGCTACTTTTGCGACAACCGACTCAGCCCTCACGGCCCTCACTACGTCCTTCTGCATAGACTTTCTGAAGTTTGATAAGAGAGAGCATCAATATGATCAAAAACTGGTGCGTACCCGACACCAGGTGCACGTCGGCTTTTCCATCCTGGTGCTGCTGGTAATCTTAGGGTTTCGCCTGATTAATAATGACTCAGTGGTCAATGCCATCTTCCGGGCGGCCGGCTACACCTACGGCCCCCTGTTAGGGCTTTTTGCGTTTGGCATGATCACCCGGCGTTCTGTGGCCGACCGGTGGGTGCCCTTGTTCTGCCTGCTAGCCCCGATGGTGACATACCTGCTGGACCGCTATTCCCAACCCGTAATAGGCTACGCAATGGGCTTCGAACTGATTGTGGTAAATGCAAGTGTCATGTTTCTACTGCTGGGGCTATCCAGCAATCCCTCTACACCCGGTAGCTCCCACCCAGCGATGTCAGAAGTTGATTCCGACCCTAGCGTTATTCACTAACGTCGGTCAATTTCCGTGAGTTGGTAGCAGGAAAGCTGTCCATCAACTCAATCTGACCGGGGTGAGCCGGGGAGCCAGGGCGTGTATGATCAGCAGGGCGAGTAGGTAGGCCATGCTGGCATAAAGAAAGACGGGGAGGTACCCGGCAAAACCTACGATGTAGCCGGTGGAGGCCGACAGAATAGCCCCGCTGACCGCCCCAAACAAGCCGCCGATCCCCACCACCGAGGCCACGGCCTGCTTGGGAAACATGTCCGATGCCAGGCTGTACAGATTAGCCGAAAAGCCCTGATGGGCCGCTGTCGCTATTGCCAGCAACACAATAGCCGTGACCAGACTGGTGGTAATGGAAGCGAAGAAAATGGGAGTGACCGTAAGTCCGCAAATAAGCATGGTAACCTTCCGGGCCCGATTGACCGACCAGCCCATCCGAATCAGCCGGGACGATAGCCAGCCGTAGAATATGCTACCCACATCCGACACCAGGTAGATGACGATAAAGGGTAATCCCAATGACTTCAAATCCAGAGTTTGATCTAGCGTGTCGTTTTCGTTAAAGAAAGAGGGGAGCCAGAACAAAAACAACGTCCACACGCAATCGGTGAAGAATTTACCCAGGGCAAATGCCCAGGTTTGCCGGTACCGAAACAGTTTCCTCCAGGAAAGGCGATTAGCGGCATCACTTTCCTCCTCCTGATCGCTATAGATGTGATCTCGTTCTTCCTGGGTGATGTTGGCCTGTTCCGGCTTCTTGTAGACGTTGAGCCAAAAGATCAGCAGGACAAAGCCAAGGGCTCCGGTAATAATAAAAGACGACGACCATCCGGTATTCACGATCAGCCAGGGAACACACAGTGCCGTCAGAATCACTCCGACATTCGTGCCGGCATTAAAAATGCCGGTGGCAAATGCTCGTTCCTTCTTGGGAAACCATTCGGCTACTGACTTAATGCTGGATGGGAAGTTTCCGGCTTCTCCCAGGCCCAGCAGAAAACGCATGCTTAGCAAACTGGCGACCGAACCGGCAAAGCCCGTACCGATCGCGGCCATGTTCCAGAGGGTGATCGCCGTTGCGAATCCTTTGCGGGTACCCACCTGGTCAATAAACCAACCGACTACCACAAATCCAATCGCGTAGGCTAGCTTAAAGGTGGAGTCGATCCACCCCTTTACTTTATTGTACTGAAGCTGATCGGCCTCGGTCAGGAGCGTTCCGACGGGAATATCCATGATGTCTCGTTGAAACTGCTCGTCAACAATCGTAAAGGAAATCACCTGTCGGTCGATGTAATTTACGGTGGTGATGAAGAAAAGTAGAGCTAGAATTCGCCAGCGGTACCCCGGTAGAGTGCGGTTCATGCTAGTGGTACACGGCTATTTTTCCCTTCTCAATACGGCTGACGAAGGATTGCATGTCCTGCTTCAACCGCGGGATGAGCACGTAGCAGCCGATCAGGTTGGGCAGCGACATGGCGATGAGCACTCCGTCAGAAAACGCCAGCACGCTGGCCAGGTTGGCCGAAGCACCTACTACCACAAAGCCGCAGTATACTACCTTGTAGCTGATGACGGCCGCTTTGCTTTCCCCCAGCAGGTAGGTCCAGGCTTTTAGTCCGTAGTAGGACCAGGAAACCAGGGTAGAAAAGGCAAACAAAATCACAGCGACGGCGAGCAGAAAGGGAAACCAATCGATCACCGTGGCGAAGGCCATCGAGGTCAGGGCAATGCCATCCTGAATGCTTTCGTCCTGGTAGGTGCCGGAAATGACAATGACCAGGGCCGTCATGGTGCAAATGACCACCGTATCCACAAACGGTTCCAGAGAGGCGACAAAGCCTTCTGTGACCGGCTCGCTGGTTTTCACCGCGGAGTGGGCAATCGCCGCCGAGCCTACCCCCGCTTCGTTGGAGAACGTGGCCCGCCGCAGTCCCCACACCAGCGTACCCACTAATCCGCCGCTGGCCGCTTTTCCATTAATGGCACCGTCCCAAATCGCGGCCAGGGCAGTAGGAATCTGTTCTACATTCGCTCCGATGACCACCAGCGAGGAGATGATGTAGAGGACACACATGAAGGGAACGATCTTCTCGGTGACGTTGGCAATGCTTTTGATGCCTCCGATAATGACCGCCGCGACCAGTGCGGCAAAGATCAGCCCCAGCAGCCAGGTATTCAGCCCGAAGAAAGAAGCGCTACCCCCGGAGATATTGACCACCTGTTGTACGGCCTGGTTGACCTGGAACATGTTGCCTCCGCCGAAAGAGGTCAGTACCGCCATAAAGGAGAACAGGCCCGCCAGAAAAATACCCGACCGGACCCAGCCTTTCTCCGCCAGTCCCTTGCGCAGATAATACATGGGGCCGCCCGACACCGAACCGTCGCTATGGATTGTTCGGTACTTGACGGCCAACGCGCACTCTACAAACTTGGCCGTCATGCCGAACAAGCCGAAGATAATCATCCATAACGTGGCTCCCGGGCCGCCCACGGAAATGGCGACTGCCACCCCGGCAATGTTGCCCAGGCCCACGGTACCCGACAGCGCGGCGGTGAGCGCCTGAAAGTGAGTGATTTCGCCCGGATCGCCATCGTGGGTATATTTTCCGCGTACGATATCGATCGCGTAGCGGAAGCCCCACAAATTGACAAACTTCAGGTAAACGGTGAAAAATACAGCGCCGGTAGCCAGCCAAACGACGATCATCGGCACTTCTACTCCGTTGATCGTGAACAAAGGAAACAATACAATTGCACTAATAAAGTCTGCCGCCGGGGCAAACAGGCGGTCAATGATCTGGTCAATATTTTTATCGTTCATGATGAATCTGGTAAGAAAGATTATAGGAGGGGGAGTTTAACCGGAGACTGGAATGAGTCAATTCTGCCTTCGGACAACTCGTGGATGGATGTAGTAGCTGATCAGCCCGGTAGCCAGGGTGGGGGCGACCTCATGTAAAGTTAAAGTGGGGGAGTGCTAATGCTTATGGTCCCTGATTCGCCTCATTGAGGAAGGGAGAGACTAAATAAGCAGGGAACAGTACATTGCGTAGATACTTCGCTCAACGAAAGTAACCATACGAATTGGACGGCGATCAGGATGATGGTCATCGAAGGCTGACGGGTGTTTCGGGACGAAGTGGGCGGTACTGTGGGTGGGCTGGTCTTTGCCCCTTCCCGAAGAAGTGGTTCCTCTTCCTTCTCCGTGAAAAACCATCGGAGCCGGTAAGGCAAGGGAAGATGTGCCCTCTTCCTCTACCGTGGAAGACTCGTCAACATGAGCTACCGATAATCGTTTGGGGCACGGATCATCAGGCAGCAAAGCAAGCGATCGCCCTCCCCCCAGGCAACTGCCCAGTAGGATGAGAACACTGGCGATCTTTATGAGCTTGACCATGGGCTGAGAAATGCTACCAAATGAAATCAATTTTTCTAACTAAGTATGCAAAGTGGATAACTTTTTTTGACCCCTTGTTTTTGCCTCCCGTGTCTGATTTTTATCGTTTAATGCTGGCAAATACGGATACGCTGACTGGGTAACCACACCATCACCTGCGCTGGCAAATAGGCTAAAAGAAATGTCTGAATGCAATCTACGACCCTAGTGCTCTGTCAAACCTAAAATTTCGGGTAATCCAAGGCGAAATTTGCCCCGGCTCTTTGTTGCAAAAAATTCGCGTAGCGATGGCTATGCTCATTTTTCGCGCCGCGATCCAAGCCAAATTTCGCAGCTGCCTGAACCCGAATTTCAAACATTGACAAAGCACTAGGTAGGTACAATCATCCCTCTACCTTTACTTCGAAAATGCTTTGCCGTAATTGGCAAGTCTTTAAAGCTGTTTGATTGAAACATCATTCAATATCTATATCGTTTAGGTCATCCATCATATCGTCTATCTGCCGTATAATCATCCTTCTCTTTAATTTAGCATTGTTTATGAGATCTGCCGAACTGTTCACATCGGCTATGCGGCTATTGTAGTAGGTAATCATGGTATTCATGGCATTGAGCTTGGCCGTTAGGTGCATTTGAGTAGATTGTTCTTTTAAAGCTTCCTGAGAATTTTGCTGAGCGATCACTGACTTCATGAGTTCGTGCCGGTTTTGCTCTAAGGCTATTCGGTTCATTCGTATTTCTTCTCGTTGCTGAAAGATGGTGAATAATAAGGCGGCAAATGCAAGTCCGGAAAACAATGCATTGACCGCCCCGAACATATCACCCATAGTGCCTCTGTCTCCCCAGTTGTCACCTAAATGGTAGATGACCAGGCCGGAAGCGCTCCAGATAATGATGACGAATACAATCATAGATAGCATACGTCTGAGATTTATGCTAAACTCACTTTTACTCATTATACATTCATTTTGATTTCAACTAACTCAAACGCTTTAAAAGGCATTTTCGCTTTAAGGTTTGGAGTATTTATTTTTCTGGATAGATCGTGTCCAATAGTGCATATCGACCGGCAGTTTGGAAATTTCTCTTGTCCGGTAGCAGTACGGAGAAAACAACGCTCCCCGGAAGACTTCGCCCATCATCGTTGAGTAATTAGCATCCCATTGTGGCTGCCTTTTGGGCTTCGGTTTTTATTCAAGTAAAAGGGTATACAGGTAGACGGCATAAAACAGAAGCAGTACCGCACCTTCCCATCGCTGTAGCACAAAGCCCGTCCTGACCAGGGGGACCAGCAGTATAGAAATTCCCACCATCACCAGGCTGTCCCTAAGCCCCAGATCGGGCGACTGGATGGGAGTAATGAGCGAGGAGACTCCCAGGATGATCAGGATATTGTAAATGTTGGAACCCACCACATTACCCACGGCAATGTCGGATTGTTTTTTGAGGGCGGCCACTACTGAGGTTGCCAGTTCGGGCATGCTGGTTCCGGCTGCAATGATGGTGAGCCCAATCACGGCATCGCTGACCCCAAAAAGTTGTGCTACCCGTACGGCGCTATCCACCAACAGGTTGGAGCCCAGGATCAGCACTCCTAATCCCAGCACGATGAACAATAGATCCATCCACCCGGAACGCACCTTAGGTAATCCTTCCTGAAATTCTTCGTTCACCGCCGCATGGGCATCCTTTTGTGAATGACGGATGACAAACCAAGTATATAGCACCGCACTTACGACCAGGATTACCCCTTCCAGTCGACTGATTTCATGGTTAAAAAAGAAGAGCAGGAAGCTTAATGCAACCAACAGCATGATCGGGATATCAAAGCGGAACACGGCGGTTTGCACCCGAATGGGATAGCAAAGAGCAGAAATCCCCAGAATCACTCCAATGTTAAATATATTGGAACCCACCACGTTGCCCACGGCAATGCCGCCGCTACCCGACAGCGCGGCCTGAATGCTTACCTCTAGTTCGGGAGTGCTGGTTCCGAACGCCACCACAGTCAACCCAATGACCAGGGGACTCACGCCTAACTTGGTTGCCAGCGAACTAGCCCCGTTGACCAGCCAACTCGCACCAAAGTAGAGTAACAACAGGGAGGCCAGAATAAATAAAATATCGCTAATCATCTGTTCAATATGGTTTTAATCGTGTATATCCCCACCAATCCTCAGTTAAATGGTTACGCTTTGCGTCATGAACCGGCCGTCGCTTTATCACGGTCCAATGCTTTGGCTTGAGTAGAATCTCCGGATATCTCAGTGAGAATAGGCTTTCCCCGCCAGAAATTGGCCAGGATAGAACCCGTTACATTCATGACGGGGCCAAAGATAGCAGGTGCTAACCCCACGGTGGCAATTTTTCCCAGCTCGTTGGCCAGGGCTGAAGCCAGTCCGCCGTTCTGCATTCCTACTTCCAGGGCTACCGTCCGGCAGTCTCGCTCCGGCAACTTGTACAGCCGGGCACTCCAGTAGCCCAGAAAATAACCGGTTAGATTATGGGCTATTCCGGCCACCACCAGAATCAATCCTACCTCCAGCAGTGCGTCCCGTCCGGCGGCGGTGATGATGGTGATGATGTAGGCGATGCCGAACATGGAAACTCCGGGCATAAGGTCATCCAGCCATTTGAACCGTCCGTGCGCCAAATGATGAAAAATCAGCCCGGTGGCTACCGGAACTACCACAATCTTAGTCATATCAACCATCATCGACAGGGCGCTGATTTCCAGAAATTCACCGGCCAGCCAGCCCATCAACAGCGGGGTAATCAGGGGAGCTAGTAGGGTGGCTAACGCCGTAAGGGTGACCGAAAGCGCCAGATTGGCATTGGCCAGGTACGACATTACATTGGACGCCAGTCCGCTGGGCACCGATCCGATCAGAATGATACCGGCCGCAATTTCTGGAGACACTCCTAACAGGTGGGCCAGGCTATACCCAGTAAGGGGCATGATGGTAACCTGGCAAAGCATACCTACTAATACGCCTTTGGGCATTCTAAGCACCCCGGCAAAGTCCTGTACGCTCATGGTGGTTCCCATACCGAACATGATAATTTGTAGCAGGGGAGTGATCAGTTTTTTGAGGTCGAACCCATTGATCTGCTGAAAGTATACCGGGTAAAACATGGCCGTAGTCACGGAGGCTAAGATCAGCAGGGTAAACGAAAAGCTCCGAAGTCTTTCGTAGCTGCGGAAGGCCAGTGTCAGGCAGAGAAATACGGCAATCAGCCACAGTCCCTCGGCCTGTTCCCGATCAATCAGTAACTGCAGGATAAAGATCAGTGCGCTAACGGACGCCAGGCCCAGTAAGCTATAGGTGGCTACTTTTCGGAATCTGTTTTTGTTACTCATTGATTGAATGCTAATCGTTGGTACATCTCAAAGGCCAAACCTACTTATGTGCTCACCTGGTTGTACCTCTAACTAAGGTACGCCTTCACCTACCGTTTGATAGACGCTTAATGTGATAGTGAAGAACATAAATATTCTTACCAAACATACCTGTCTCCCAGAATACCAAGAGCCGCTACGAGCACCGGCAGGCATACTGACTTCCGGGGGAAGAAGGTGTTTTCTGGCAGGACAGTTCTGCTTCCGAGACAGGAAGCTACCGCTGTATAACGTCTGTTTTCCTTCAAAGATTTGCCGCTGATTTTCAGGGTATTCAAGGGGTATTTTGACCCAACAAGGGTAACAATAATTTGGAATATTAACTATCAGCTTTTGAAAATTAATTTTGATATTGCAGCACCTTCGGTGTAGTATCCTATGGCATAAATAACCTGTTCTGTTGAGAGCCAGTGAGCTTGAAGAGACCCGCAGCGCTGACAAATTTTTTTCTGAAAAACGGTCACTATAGGATGAGATACGGGGCGCTTCATTTTCACTTTTTGTTGTTGTTTTTATGAAATCTATTCCGCTTCATATCAAAATTTTGATCGGATTGCTGCTGGGCGTACTCTGGGGAGTGATCAGCGTCTGGGCTGCCATTCCTCCGGCTCTTACTACGCACTATATCCAGCCGATTGGCACTGCATTTATCGCGCTGCTCAAAATGGTGGCAATGCCACTGGTGTTAGCGTCACTCATTGTGGGAGTCGCCAGCATGAATGATTTTCAAAAACTCTCGCGCATTGGGGGCCGCACCATCGGCATCTATATCGGTACAACCGTGGTCGCTATTACCGTAGGACTGTTGCTGGTCAATGTGATCCGTCCCGGCATTCACCTTCCGGAGGCTACCCGGAACAACCTGATGCAACTGTATGCGCAGAATGCAACCTCCAAGGTAGCATCAGTTTCGGGCTTGCAACAGCAATCGCCGCTCCAGCCAATCGTTGACATCATCCCGGAAAACCTGTTTCTGGCCATGACCAGCAACACTCAAATGCTACAGGTAGTCTTTTTTGCGCTTATTTTTGGGATTGCGGTGGTGCGGATGGCCGCTCAAAAAAAGGATATCCTGGTTCGCTTTTTCGATGGGGTGAACGACGCCATTGTTCTGATTGTGGAATTTATCATGAAACTGGCTCCGCTGGGAGTGTTTGCGCTGATCGGTACCCTGATCGTAGAAGTGGCGGGAGACGATCTGGAGAAAGCAATCGACCTGCTCACCAGTCTGCTTTGGTACAGCGGCACCGTACTGCTAGGCTTACTGGTAATCTTATTGGTTGTCTACCCTGCCATTTTCTGTACCATCACCAAAGTAGGGTACCGCCATTTTTTCAAAGGCATTCGCCAGGCCCAATTACTCGCCTTCAGCACCAGCTCCAGCAATGCTACGCTCCCGGTAACCATGCGCAACAGTGAAGAGAATCTGGGCATCTCTAAAGAAGTTTCCAGCTTTGTGCTTCCTCTGGGGGCCACCGTGAATATGGACGGTACCAGCCTGTACCAGGGAGTCGCGGCGGTGTTTATTGCTCAGGCGCTGAACATTGATCTCTCCCTCACCGACCAGCTGAGTATTCTGCTGACGGCCACGCTGGCCTCCATCGGTACGGCCGGAGTACCGGGGGCGGGCATGGTGATGCTGATCATTGTGCTGGAGTCTATCAACGTGCCGGTGGCGGGCATTTCACTCATTCTGGCGGTTGATCGCATCCTCAACATGTGTCGCACCGTGGTGAATGTCACCGGGGATGTGACCGTGGCCTTGGTGATTGATCAAACAGAACAGAAACGAAACGCCCGGGAAGACGCCTTGAAAGCTGTAGCTTCCGTATAGAGGATGGCAGAAGACTGCTTTCCTAAAATTTGTATTTACAATGACCATCTACCGAATCTGATTCTCGGCCGGGGTGCGGCGGGAAGGGGTTACTCTCTTTTTCAGGAAGTTCATTACCAGGGGCAGCAGGATTGAGAACAGGATGACAAAAAGAACCACGTAGGTAAAGTGTTCTTTCACCATCGGAAGGCTTCCGAAGAAATAGCCCAGTCCCAAAAAGCCTGTCACCCACGCAATCGCTCCCACCAGATTATAGGTGAGAAATTTTTGATACGGCATGGTGCCGATCCCCGCCACAAAGGGGGCGAAGGTTCGAATCACGGGGATAAATCGACTGTAGACAATGGTTTTTCCACCGTATTGCTGATAGAAGCTTTGGGTTCGTTCCAGATATTCCCGTTTCAGCAGCCGGTATTTACCCTGAAATGCTTTAGGACCCAGGTAGTGCCCCACGTGGTAATTAACTCCATCGCCCAGCACTGCCGCGAGGATAAGCCCCCCGGTAATCAAAAAGATATTCAATTCACTTTCCGGATGGGTTAAAAGGGCTCCGGTAGCAAACAGCAGTGAATCACCCGGTAGGAAAGGAGTGATGACCAGACCAGTTTCGGCAAAAATGATCAGAAACAAAATCAGGTATGTCCAGGTATGGTACTCGTTGACCAGAACGATCAGATGCCGGTCAATGTGCAGAATGAAGTCAATCAATGATTCTAGTAATTCCATTAAAAGAGAAGTAAGTGAGATTACATGATTAGCCTTTCATAAGCGCGTTCGGGTTATTTTCCTGCTGAGGATGCACGCAGATTCATCATCAGGCTATGCGCTGGCTTCCCAGGCATCCTTAGCATTAATATTTAAGGTATAGCCTACCGTCCGTTCCCATCCTAAGCGACTCCCGAACATAAAATCAGCAAAATAAATAACCCCATGCTGATCAGGTATCTTTCTATACTACTTTCTGCTTTTATCATTGCGGTAACGTTTTGGCTTTACGGGTTTCCTTGCGCCGTTGGCGAGTCAACGAAAGGACTAGCGGGGTAGAGGTGATGATCACCAGCGCGAAAATCACCCACTCCAGGTGGGTTATGATAGTCGGAAATCGTTGCCCGAGTCAGTAACCACTCCCCGCCATGACCGTAGCCCAAAAAGCCGCGCCCACCGCATTATACACCACAAATGCCCCCCAGGGTGACTTTACCAGACCCGCAATGATCGGAACGAAGGTGCGGGCGACCGGCAGGAAGCGCCCGATGATGAACGACCAGTTGCCGTAGCGGTGGTGGTACGTTTCCGCCATCGTCAGGTATCTTTTTCTGAAAAAAATACTATCCTTTTGGCGTAGAAGATAGCTTTCCGCTTTCCTCCCGAATACGTACCCCGCCACGGCCCCCAAAAAACCCGCCGCCGTCAACCCTACAATCAGTTCGTAGATGGATACATCCAGATATATCGTTCCGCATAGCAGCCCGGCGGTGAGCAGCAGAGAATCGCCCGGTAAGAAGACTCCGAAAAAAACACCGGTCTCCAGAAAGACAATAAGCAGTAACCACCATATTCCTCCGGCGATTAGTATATTTTCCGGGCTCATCCTCTCGGCGATCTGAGAAACGATCTCTATCATATCAAGCTTTACTTAGATTTTTAGTGGGAAGCTTCTGTTCGCGTTGTTTACGCCAATGGCCCAGGTCCAGCGCCAGCGGCGCGGCAATAAAGATGGAAGAGTATGTACCGCACACGACGCCCACCATCAGCGCAAAGGAAAAGCCGCGCAGCACTTCACCCCCGAATACCAGTAAGACGCCCACCACGATAAATACCGTGAGCGAGGTGATAATTGTACGGCTCAGGGTATCGTTCAGTGCTTGGTTATACACGGCACCGAGATTGCCGGTTGACTTTCGGGTGAATTCCCGAATGCGGTCGAAGACCACTACCGTGTCGTTGATAGAGTAGCCAATAACGGTCAGAATAGCGGCGATAAACACCTGGTCTACTTCCAGGGTGATGCCCGCCACGCGAGCAATACCGTAAGCAGCAAACACCATCAGTACGTCATGAAATAGGGCAACCACGGCTCCCAGTCCGTACTGCCACCGTTGAAAGCGTATTAGAATGTAGAGAAAGATCGCAACTAAGGTGTATATGATCGCCGACTGGGCTGCTTCTTTCAGGTCCTGGGCGATGGTGGCGCCTACCTTGGTGGTACTCATCACCTCGGGATGCTCCGGCGCAAACGACTCTAATCCGGTGGTGAGTGCCTCACTGACCTGCTGATCCGCTGCTTCCGAATGGTCATTGGCCCGATAACTGGTGGTGATTTTTAGCTGGTTACTCTGGTTAAACGTTTTTACCTCCACGCCAGTGTTCTCAAAGGCCGGCAGCAGGGCCGTCCGTACCTGGTTGGCCGATACAGGATTGTCAAAGTGAATAACGTAGCTTCGTCCCCCTTCAAAATCTACGCCCAGGTTGAGTCCGCCCCGGAGTACGATGCACAACAAGCCGATGGCAATTACTCCGGCCGAAAGTCGGTATGCCCACGCCCGGTGCCGTATAAAATCAATAGCGGTATGCCGAAACAGCCGTTTCGAGAAGATGGTGGTGAAACTAATTGTCTTGCCCCTTCTGGCCAGGTACTCAATCAGCAGCCGGCTAATAAACACGGCGGTAAACAGGGACGACACAATGCCGATCATGAGCACGACGGCAAACCCCTTGATCCCTCCCGAGCCAAAAAGATACAGGATCAAACCGGTCAGGAAGGTGGTGACGTTGGAGTCGATGATCGAGCTGTACGCTTTGTCGTATCCGAGTTGGATAGCGGAGCGCACCGACCTGCCCTGCGCCAGTTCTTCTTTGATACGCTCGAAAATCAGCACGTTGGCGTCGACCGACATACCAATAGTGAGTACCAGGCCGGCGATGCCCGGCAGGGTGAGGGAGGCCCCGAATTGGGCCAGCACCCCGATGATAAAGAAAATATTAAACAGCAAAGCGACGTTGGCTACGATGCCTCCGTTGCCGTAGTACAATATCATAAATAGGACCACCAGGCCTAGTCCGGCGACCATAGAAACCAGCCCCTGATTAATGGCCTCCTGCCCTAAAGAAGGGCCGACGACCGCTTCTTCGATGATTTGCACGGGGGCGGGCATTTTCCCGGCTTTCAGAATATTAGCCAGGTCCTGCGCTTCTTCCACGGTGAAGTTGCCCGAGATAGAGGAGCGTCCGTTGGGTATCTCCGTTTGTACGACCGGGGCGGAGTAGACCTGATCATCCAGCACAATGGCAATCTGCTGACCAATGCTCTGGGCGGTAATTTTTTTCCACCTCCGGGTACCTTCCGTATTCATCTGCACGATGACCGACGGCTGTTGCTCATCAAATTCCTGCGTGGCGTTGGTGATCACGTTCCCGGCCAGGGCAGTGGCCCCGCTTCCCTTTTGTACGGCGTACAGCTCCAGGGCCTGCTGTTCGCCCCGGGGCTTTACTTCCCACAGAAAAGCGATGCTCTCCGGTAGCAGGTGCGCCGACCGCAACTCACCGACGGTGCGATTGATCGTGGCCGTATCGGCCAAAGCATAGGTTAGCTGGTACGGAGAGGTAGACAAGCCGGTAATGGGAAACTGCTGCGAGGTCGCGGTCGTGTCCTGCAGCAGTTGTTGCTCCAGGGCTGATGAATCGGTAGCCGGAGTGGTGGATGCTGAGGGTACATCATGCTGCGTGAGCCAGTAGCCGCTGGCCTTTGA
Organism: uncultured Cytophagales bacterium; assembly: GCA_963761785.1. Classification (GTDB taxonomy): domain Bacteria; phylum Bacteroidota; class Bacteroidia; order Cytophagales; family Cyclobacteriaceae; genus Tunicatimonas. The sequence goes on along the minus strand of CAVXII010000003.1, from coordinate 373,416 downwards.
CCAGTACGTAGCCATTAATTGGGGATCGATCACCGATCGAAACTCCAGGTTGGCGACGCCCTGCAACAGCTTACGTACGCGCTGGGGATCATCCAGACCCGGCAGTTCGAGTTGAATGCGTTCAGTACCGGGTAAGCGCTGCAAAGTAGATTGCGACACCCCGAACTTGTCAATTCGGTTTCTGATGATCTCAAACGAACGGTCTACCGCATCGTCCACCTCCCGTTGCAGATACGCCATCACCTCGGAGTCGGTGGAGGTGTTGGTCACGTAGTCCTGGTTTCGGCTGGTGGCGAAAAGGGTTCGGAGGGGCACCCCGGGTGCCTGTTGCTGGTAGGCGCGATAAAAAAGCGTGAGGAACGACTGGTTTTCTTTCTCCTGCCAGTGCGCCGCCTGCTGTATTGCCTGCTGAAAAGCCGAATCTGTGCTGTGGTTAGCCAGTATTTTTAGCACTTCAACCGGGGATATCTGCATCACGATGTGCATGCCCCCTTGCAGGTCCAGTCCCAGGTTCAGCTCCTTTTCCTTAATTTCTTTATAGGTAAAAGAATGCCCCAATACGCCAAAATCGGGATCTTCCCACCGTGAATCCAGGTACTGTTGTTTCTTTGCCACATCGATAATTCCTGAAGGATCCGTGGCAAAGATATCCGCTTTTTGCTGGACATCTCGAGAAATCCAGGTAAAGGATAAAGAGTATAGACATATTGCAGTCAGTATCATTGTCAAAATGACAACTACATTATTGTTGTGCATAGTGGTGTCACCTAAAGAGTAATCTGTAGTAAAATTGAAATGAAAAAGGCAGGAGGTGGGCGAAACTCCTTATCTGAACCCAACGCACTTTTTCGCCCTTCCTGCCTACTATTTTGGCTAGCGGTAGGCGAGATGCTTTTGGGTCAAATCGCGTATGATGGTGTTGCCGTAAATCCAGATAAATTTATCTACTTCCTTAAAGTTGTAGTTATCCATCTGCAAGTACTGACGGAAAGCGATCATCTTCTCCTTAAACCGGGAATACACGTATACGCCTTCATCGGCCAGGTTAGTGGCGGTTAGCTGCTGCTCGTAAAAATTCAGGAGCTTATGAACCGCTGGGTCGTAGATTGGGTAGGCTGTCATATTGTGCCAGTTGCAGTACCGGGAAGCAAAGCTGTACAGAAAATGAGATTTGCCCCGTATATCCAAATGAGCAATGGCCTCCACCACCTCAGGCTGCCCTTCCTGTAGCGCATGGTCAATATGCAGGGAGGCAATGTGGTCGGCCATAAATCGTCGGCTGGCCATGGAGTCATCAATTTGCTCATGCTCCATGGTACTGATTTTCACCACAATTTCATTCACATCACTGTTAAGTGGATTCTTTCTTAAATAGGCAATTCGTTTGTGATCGTCGTTGAAGTAACAATCTTTTTGGTGGAAGGAGCTAAGGTAGTGCTGAGCAACTTCCTGAAAATCTTGAGTAATCATTGCTAATTAGTTGACGAGTAAGAAAAGTAGGAGAGGGAGAATGCTGGAAGAATATCTTCACAACATAAAGGAAGTGGATAGACGGAACTACCCGGCACCAGCCCGTACTCAGTGAGTGAACGAAAAAACTCAGAAGAATTGACTCGCGGCGGTAATAATCGCGTGATGGACTACCGCGCAGAAGTATGAAAGTCTTTGATCAACCTGAGAAATTTATCTCACGAAAGCGAATGACCGGAGACGATACCCGTAACAACGGACATTGACAAACCGGCATAGCTATCGTTGGGCTGGCCAGGGAAAGATTAGGGAGCCAGCGCGCTCAGGTGGACGTAATAGTTGTTGAAGCGGAAAGGGTTAACCAGAAAGGCTTTACAATTATGATATGAGATACTAGGAGCATCTCCTGGAGCATTTCGTTGGGTAATCCAGTAGAAAAGAAACGTTGGCAGGATAATCTGCGGAGCTACCTCAGCAAAACTAGCTTGTGGAATTATCTTTTGGTGGACTTCGGTAGGATGGTCACGCTTCGTGGGAGTAGCCGACAGACTGATCATTCCAGCGGTCTGGATCAGTATCAGAAGGGCGGCAAAAATTCCCAGTAATCGTTTCATCGCTAAAGAACGTAGATTGGTTTTTTATACGTAAATGAAAACCGGTAGTTGATGCGGAGCCGGTTTATTTTCGCATTTATTTTTGGTGCGGTCCGTCAAACCCGTACCAGATCAATCTGGACCGTAGGTCGGAGGTTCAATGGTACCGTTTCCTTGGTCACCAGGTTAGCATTTAACCCATACGCTTGCTCTTCCGTGATGCCTAGGTATTTGAGCAGATAATAAAATTGAAGCACGATACGCTCCATCATGCCAAACTGATCGTTGTTATTAAGAGTACTTTCCAATACGACAAAGCGAAAGTCCCCAGCAATGCCATCCTGGGTTAACGTAGTATACGAAGAGGTGATCTCTATTTCCCGATTGGCGCAAAGCTGCTCCAAAACAGTCTTAAACATCTGGTCAATGTGTGGTGTCTCACGAAATCCTAACTTAAAGTCGATGCGGATAATCTTCTTATCTTCTATCTGATGAACGGCGTACTCGGTGGCGTACGGCTGATCCTGATAATCTACGTGGATGAACCAGTAGACATCAGCCCGCTTGGGTTGCCGTCCTAGAATAGAATACAGGTTGCGCGACTCGATATCGGTTTTGCGGTCGGCCCGTGTCAGGTACACGAGATGCGTAGCGTATTTGGGCACATCGTGATCCTCGCTTAGCTTCAGTAGCACCGGCACGTACGGGGCAATCTTATCAAACTCCAGGTATTTCCGTTGAATTTTACGAGCCAGATACCAACCGCACATCACCGTGATTAATAGCAGGGCGATGAGTGCCGTGATCCAGCCTCCGTGCACAAATTTGCTTAGATTCGCCCACAAAAAAGCACCCTCTACTGTGCCGTACACAATAATGAAACCGGCAATCAGGAATCGCGGTACGTGCTTGTAGTATAGATAAAAGCACAACAAAAAAGTGGTCATCAGCATCGTGACAATAATGGATAAGCCGTAGGCGGCCTCCATATTGGCCGATTCCTGAAAGTAGAGCACAACGCCGATGCAACCTAACCAGAGGAAACGGTTGATAGAGGGGAGGTAGACCTGCCCCCGAAAATTGGTCGGATACCGTACCGCTACTTTGGGCCAGAAATTCAACTGTACTGCTTCGTTAATTAGGGTGTACGCCCCGCTGATCAGGGCCTGACTGGCCACGACTACCGCCATCGTAGAAATGCCGATCCCGACCCACAGGAACCAGTCCGGCATGATGGCATAAAAGGGATTTTGCGTGAGCGGAACCTCGGATTGTCCCAAAACCCAGGCGCCTTGGCCGAAGTAATTGAGCAGCAAGGCCGTTTTTACAAAGACCCAGCTTACCCGGATGTTTTGCCGCCCGCAGTGACCCAAATCGGAGTACAGTGCTTCCGCCCCCGTAGTGCATAAGAAGATCGCCCCTAATAATAAAAGTCCGCCCGGATAGTGTACGAGCAGTTGGTAAGCGTAATACGGACTGACGGCCCGAAGCACCTCAGGGTGCTGCACCAGCGCTCCGGCTCCCAATACAGCCAGCATCCCAAACCACAGCAGCATCACTGGTCCGAAGCTCTTTCCTACCAGGGCGGTGCCAGCTCGTTGAAAAAAGAACAACAGACTCAATAGAACCAGGGAAGTAGCAATAACTGGAAAATCAGGAATTTCCACTTGTAACCCTTCCACCGCGGAGGTGACCGAAATGGAAGGGGTAATGATGCTATCGGCGAGTAACGTGCTGCCTCCGATAACGGCCGGAATAAAGAGCCATTTTTTCCTTCGACGTATCAATGCGTACAGGGCAAAAATGCCTCCCTCACCGTGGTTATCTGCCCGAAGAGTGATGATCACATACTTCAGGGTAGTTTGCAAAGTAAGCGTCCAGAATATACAGGAAAGTCCCCCCAGGATCAGAGGCTCGGTAGGAGAGGCTTCGCCGATAAACGCTTTCATGACATACAGCGGAGAGGTGCCAATATCGCCAAAAATAATTCCCAGGGTTATCAACAGAGAACTCCAGGTAAGCGGTTGAGCGTGTTTCATGGTTTTGGTGACAGCCAGAAAGTACTTCACAATAGACTGTCAATTAGTGGTATCTGCGCAACCAGTTCAATTGCTTTAGAAATCCCATCCTTGACGACAGAATAGTGCTGACTATTCTTTTGATACCTCCCCTAAGTTCTTTACAAGGGGTAAATGTCGGCAGTTCGCTACTGCATAGTTTTGGGGGTTCATAAAACAAAAAACCCTCTAAGTCATGCAATTTAGAGGGTTTTGGTGACTTTTGTGATCGTAAAAGTCGGGGCGAGAGGATTCGAACCTCCGGCCTCGTCGTCCCGAACGACGCGCGCTACCGGGCTGCGCTACGCCCCGAAATGTTTGCAAAGATATTGATTAAGGGTTGCCCAAGCAACTACCAGTCGCTAAACTATGCTTTCTACCAAACTTGAAGGTGTGCGAATATCATAAAATATCAAGTCTTTAGGCTTGTTAAGAGTGCACGCCAAACTGGAACAAAGAATTCTTGAACTCGACGCAACTGAGCTGATGTAATGGTAACTGTCTACTTTTTGGTTCAGCATCAGGCAATCACACTTATCCGCTCCGCTGTCGCTCCCCCAGCAGCCGGACGCACACTGGCTGACTTAGGGTTTCGGTGTGCATCCCTTCGCTCTCGTACTGCACTTTGATGCTTTGGTCGAAGGGTTCGACCAGCAAAACCGCCAGTTGCACTCCCAGGCACAACTTGCGATCATTCAGGAAGGCCAGGAAGTCATCCTGCGCGTGGTTCACCGCCCGAAGGGTGAACGTATCTCCGGTCTGGCAGTCGCTCAGGGCCACGTAGTGCGGATGGGCAATGTTGCCGTCTTTGTCCGGAATGGGCGAACCGTGGGGGTCCACCTTCGGATAGTCCAGCAATTCGTCCATTTTGTTGAAAAAAGCCGATACGTGCACGTGCTCTACTTCCTCGGCAATCTGGTGCACTTCCTCCCAACCAAAGCCCATCTTTTCTACCAGAAACATCTCGGTCAGGCGGTGCCTTCGTATGATCAAAGCGGCCTGCTTGCGCCCTTCCTGCGTAAGCGATAGCGGTTTGTAGCTTTCGTAGTGCACCAAACCTTTCTCAGACAGCCGCTTCATCATGCTGGTTACCGTGGGCATTTTGATGCCAAGCTCCTGCGCCAAATGCTTTACGCTTACTTTTGCCTCTCCCTGACTCAACGTGAGCAAAGCCTTTAAATAGTTCTCTTCGGTAAGCGAATTCATCTTGTGATACGATTGGCTGGAATCCAAAGGTATAGAAAAGTTGCTAAATAATTTGTTAGATTAATCTAACTTGCTAAATTTGATCGCCTAATAATAAATTTATTTAGCTAAAATAATCTTAGTGAAGAACATACTTCTACTTTTTACCCTACTGATAACGATCTGTTCGGTGACGCTGGCGCAACCGGGACGTATTTCCGGGACGGTCAGTTCCGGAAAAGAACCGTTGGAGTTCGTCAATGTAGGTTTGGCGGAAACCTCCTACGGTGGACCAACCGACGGGCAGGGTCGCTTTTCAATCAATAACCTGCCGGTTGGAAACTACCGAGTGACGGTATCTGTCGTTGGCTACGAAACGCAGAAGCGCTTGATCACACTTACCGAAAGTAAGCCCGATGTCATCTTGAGCATTGATTTGGTTGAGCACACTTCCGCCCTTGATGAGGTGGTGGTGTCGGGAACAATGCAGGAAGTCTCCAAACTGGATAGTTCGGTACCGGTAGAAGTCTACTCCAAAGCTTTCTTTAGGGCCAATCCCACCCCGACGATCTTCGAATCGCTGCAAAACGTCAATGGGGTGCGCCCGCAACTCAACTGCAACGTGTGCAATACCGGTGATATCCACATCAACGGCCTGGAAGGTCCCTACACGATGGTCCTTATCGACGGCATGCCCATCGTCAGTGGATTGTCCACAGTCTACGGACTCACCGGCATACCACAGTCGCTCATTGAGCGGGTGGAAGTGGTAAAGGGGCCCGCCTCAACCCTGTACGGGTCCGAGGCGGTAGGGGGGCTGATCAATATTATCACCAAGCAACCATTCACCGCAGCGCGCGCCTCGGTCGATGTGTTTGCTACCAACTGGGGAGAAATCAATACGGACGTCGGACTGAAGTATAGACTAGGACAAAAAGTGCAGTCTTTGCTCGGAATCAATTACTTTAACTACCAAAATCCGATCGATAATAATAAAGACGGCTTCACGGATCTTACCCTACAGAACAGGGTTTCAGTATTCAACAAAATAAGTGCCGACCGACCGGGTGACCGGGTCTTCACCCTGGCCGGACGATACGTATACGAGAACCGCTGGGGAGGAGAAATGGACTGGTCGGAAGCGTACCGGGGCGGTAATGAGATTTACGGGGAAAGTATTTATACCAGCCGGTGGGAGGCTTTGGGCATCTACGAATTACCATTGAAAGAAATCGTCAACTTTCAGTTCAGCGCCAACGGACACCAACAGAACTCGGTCTACGGAAGTACACCCTATCTGGCTGATCAGTACATTGGCTTTGGGCAGTTTACCTGGAAAAAAACATGGGGAAGCCACGACTTGTTGCTGGGTACAGCCTACCGCTACACCTACTACGATGACAACACTCCCGCCACGTTTGATATTGCTACGGACGGAAACCAACCTTCGGTAACGCACTTGCCAGGGGCCTTTGTGCAGGATGAAGTCACCCTGAATGCCACCAACAAACTGCTATTGGGAGTACGTTACGACTACAATAGCCTACACGGAGGCATCTTCACTCCCCGCCTCAACTATAAGTGGAATACCCCTAATCAGGAAAATGTTCTGCGCGTTAGCGTTGGTAATGGGTATCGGGTGGCCAACGTTTTCACCGAAGACCACGCCGCCCTCACCGGGGCCCGCACGGTGGAGTTTGTCGGAGAACTGTCGCCGGAGACGTCGTGGAACGCTAACGTTAACTTTGTGAAAAGCATCTACTCCACAAACAATATGTTTGTCTCTCTGGATGCAACCGCTTTCTATACGTACTTCAATAACCGGATTCTTCCCGACTACGAAACTGATCCAAACAAAATTATTTATCGCAATTTGGATGGTTCCGCCGTTTCTCAGGGAGTGTCCCTTAATGTAGATGCCGCGTGGGAAAATGGGTTTAAGGTATTGGCCGGAGTGACGGTGATGGACGTGTCGGTAGTGGAAGATGGCGAGCGGTTTCGGCAACTGCTCACCGAGTCGGTGCAGGGCGTTTGGAGTATTGGCTACGCCTTTCCCCGGATCGGGCTCACTGCCGACTACACCGGCAATCTGTACGGCCCGATGCGGCTGCCGCTGCTGGGCGAACTCGACCCGCGTGACGAGTACTCACCCTGGTGGAGCATTCAGAACGTCCAGGTCACCAAGCGGTTGGGCAACACCTGGGAGCTATATGGTGGAGTGAAGAACCTGCTGAACCTTACCCCGGCGGCCAACAGCATTGCCCGATCGTTCGACCCCTTCGACGAGCAGGTGGAGTTCAGCCCTGACGGACAGGTAGTGGCAACTCCAAACAACCCTTACGCGTTTACCTTTGATCCTACCTACGTCTACACGACCAACCAGGGCATTCGCGGGTTCTTCGGATTCAGGTACACCTTGCCCTAACGTGCAAGAGAAAGAACGAAGGGCTGTGCTGAAGACAAAATTCATTTTCCTAAGGGAATCACAAAACCCACCCACGGCAAAGCAAAAAATTCACCTCCGGCACCTATTGGAATAAAAAGCCCATAGTCCAGCGAAAAGCGGTTCCACAGCGTGCGTCCACCTACCGAGAACAAACCGGCGGCCTCCCCTCCGGTGGTAATCAAGTAATTTTCGCTCAGCAGATACCCTTTTTCACTGAGCCGGATCATTCCGCCGATATGAATAAGCGGGAGGTCACCCCATTCCCCATCGGCAAATCCGTATCCTAGCCCAAGATTAAGGTTTTTGTTGCGGTCTCCTACCGTAACCACCCCATAAGCCAGACCAAAAGCGCCAACATCTTCTCCTGCCACAGTTCCAATAAGGGCTCCACCTCCTACGTTAAGCTTGTTTTCTTTGATAGGCACCGAAAACTTAGGCGTGATCCAGATAGGAGTGGGCGCTCCGGCAAACAGGAAAAGCGGTACCATCCCTACCCCCATCGAAAAATTGTCCGTGATGCCAACGCTGGCCTGATTGAAAAATATCAACCCGTTTTGATAATACGCTTCCCCCTTTCGGAGTCCGAAGGCGTTGGGTGCAATAAAATAACGGGTCGCTTGGACGTTGCTGGGCCAAACCTTACCATCCTTTAGTTCTTCCGGTCGTATTTCTCTGACGTTCTTGATATCTTCTACGGCCAGTTCGATGACCCCCAGACGCTCGGTTTCAAGGCGCATGACTTCCTGCGATTGGGAGATGATGCTTCCGTAGTAAACGTTTCCATCCCTGGTTTCAACTTGCCAAAGACTAGGCGCTACTATCTGCTGCGCGTAACTATGACTGATGCTCATCAACGCACAAAATGAGCCAACAAGAAGGGCGTAGGTTAGGTATCTCATAAACAATAGTAGTAATAAATGGTGTCAGATCAAGGATTTTCTCATAATTTCACCAAACGAAACCGTTTTAGTGAGATGCTTAGGCTCGTGATAGAAACCTGCCTATTTTGATCGCTAACTAGCATATTCAAGAGGAATGCCTATCTTCGGGTATGAAATTGACCTACTGCCTTGCCACTATCTTACTCGGTGCAGCCGCCTGTACACCTTCACCACCAGACGAAATGGCCACCCTTATATCTCCTTCCCAGAATAACACGATCAACTTTGCCCTCAGCCCGGAAGGCGTACCTACCTACACCGTCACCCACCGGGGCGACACCGTGATTCAGCCCTCTACCTTAGGCTACGAGTTTCAGGGGCAGCCCGCCCTGTCGGCTGGACTGGAGGTGGTCGATACCGAAAACCGCTCGGCCGATGAAACATGGGAGATGCCCTGGGGCGAGCAACGGGAGGTGCGCAACCACTACAACGAACTGCGGGTGCAACTGCAAGAAACCGCCGCGCCAAACCGTCGGCTAGACCTTATTTTTCGGACCTACGACGATGGTGTGGCCTTTCGCTACCACTTTCTTGAGCAGGACGGGGTAGACAGCCTCATCATCACCGACGAACGCACGCAGTTTGCGCTCACCGGCGACCATACCTGCTGGTGGATGCCCGGCGACTGGGACATTTACGAACACCTGTTCAATACCAGTGCATTTACGAAGATTGATGCCCTCGCCAAACGCGATCATCCTGACCTGAACGCTTCCTATATTCCCGAAAATGCGGTGAACACCCCTGTCACCATGCGCACTGCCGATGGGCTGCACTTGAGCTTCCACGAGGCGGCGCTGGTGGATTATGCTGACATGACGCTGCGCATCGATCCCGAAAACCTGCGGATGGAAAGCGGCTTAGTGGGCTCCGACCGACTGGGCTACAAGGTGAAACGGGCCTTGCCCTTCAGCACGCCCTGGCGCACTTTGCAGATTAGTGCGGACGCGGCGGGACTTATTGAGTCCAAGCTGATTGTGAACCTGAATGAACCCAATAAACTGGGTGACGTGGACTGGTTCACACCCATGAAGTACGTGGGTATCTGGTGGGAAATGCACCTGGGCATTTCCACCTGGGACATGGAGGGCACGCAGGACATGTCGACCTACACCACCGAGCAGGTCACCGGCAAGAAGCACGGAGCCACCACCGCCAACGCCAAGCGCTACATCAACTTTGCGGCGGTGAACAACATCAAAGGCTTACTGGTAGAGGGGTGGAACACGGGCTGGGACCACTGGATTGGTTTCGAGGATCGGGAAGGGGTGTTCGACTTTATCACTCCCTATGCCGACTACGATTTGGAGGAGGTGGTACGCTACGGCAATGAGCGGGGCGTGCAGCTGATCATGCACCACGAAACCTCGGCCGCGCCCCGCACCTATGAGCAGCAGCTAGACACCGCCTACGCCCTGATGCAGTCGCTGGGTATTCATTCGGTGAAGTCGGGCTACGTGGGGCCGATCATCCCGAAGGGTGAGTACCACCATGGGCAGTGGATGGTGAACCACTACAACCGGGCGGTGATCAAGGCCGCCGACTACGAGGTGGCCGTCAACGCCCACGAACCCATTAAGGCTACGGGCCTGCGGCGCACCTATCCGAACATGATCTCGCGCGAGGGACTGCGCGGGCAAGAGTTCAACGCCTGGGCCTCCGACGGGGGCAATCCGCCCGAACACCTGTCGGTCATCGCCTTCACCCGCATGCTGGGCGGTCCGATCGACTTCACGCCGGGTATTTTCAACATCAAGATGGCGCCCTATAAGGAGGGTAACCAAGTGAACACCACGCTGGCGCACCAACTGGCGCTGTACGTGGTGATCTACAGTCCGGTGCAGATGGCGGCCGACCTGCCCGAAAGCTACGTGGACCAACCGGCCTTTCAGTTTATCCGCGACGTAGGTGTGAACTGGGAGCAGACCCGGGTGCTCAACGGTGAGGTAGGGGACTTTGTGACCATTGCCCGGCAGGAGCGGGAGACCGGTAATTGGTTCGTAGGCGGCATCACCGACGAGGAAGCCCGTTCGGTGACCCTCACTTTTGACTTCCTGGACGAGGGCGCTTCCTACCAAGCGATGCTCTACCGCGACGGTCCGGAAGCGCACTGGGACAATAACCCCACCAGTCTGGAAATCGAGGAGGTTACGATCGTTGCCTCAACAACCCTAACCATTGATTTGGCCCCCGGTGGTGGGTTCGCGCTAAGCTTGATGAAGGAGTAGAAACTCAGATTCAGCATGGGTAGATAACTACCTGCTGTTTGGTAGAGTTGATTAAAATATAAGCGCTATGGTCTGTTCTACGGAGAAGAAAGATAGGGTTTTTGGCTCTGAAATATAACCCAAGCTTGTTTCGAAGTTACAAAAGCGAGAGATTGCGGTTAACTGGAATAATACTAAGTAATTAGTTTTGACCTTCGGTTAAAAATTTATTTAATTGCTGGCGATGGTAAGGTTTGATCACCATAGTCTGACATGCCATCACTTCTGAGAGACGCTCAGATCCACTAATATACCATATAGTACGCATCCAATTTGAGGTGGTCTTGATCACTGCAAATTGGCTTAGTACAGTTTTCTCTACCTAATCTTTATTTTCATGAAAAAGCGTTCTGCTTTTGCGTCAGATACACCTGTGCGTGTACCTATCGCTCTGGTCGGCATTGGTTGCCGATTCCCAGGCCACATCTCCAACCCCGCTACATTCTGGCAATTTCTCACCGAAGGTCGTGATGGTATCATCGATGTTCCGGATGATCGTTGGAATGCCTCTCGATTTCACGATCCAGTCGGCAACCGGGCGGGATCGATCAAGACGCGTAAAGGGGGCTTTGTGGACCACTTTGATCAGTTTGATGCTGATTTCTTCGGCGTTTTTCCGGCGATGGCCCACCGCATGGACCCGCAGCAGCGCTTTCTGTTAGAAACCACCTTCGAGGCGCTGGAGGACGCCGGTGTCGCGCGGGAAAGCCTCTCCGGCACTGAAACGGCCGTTTACATGGGAGTCTTTATGGCCGATTACTGGGATACGCAGGCGGCTACCAACCAGCGAGAACAAATTACCCCGCATACGGCCATGGGAGCCGCTCGGACTTCGGCGGCAAACCGCATCTCGTACCTTTATAATCTCAAAGGACCCAGTGTGACGCTGGATACCGCCTGCTCCTCATCGTTGGTGGGAGTTCATCTGGCCTGCCAAAGTATTTGGTCTGGCGAAAGCACGATGGCGCTGGCCGGTGGGGTGAATATCATGAGCCGACCCGAAACATCCATGATGTTGTCTCAAGGAAACTTTCTTTCACCGGATGGATACTGCAAAACGTACGATAGTCGGGCAAACGGCTACGTGCGAAGCGAAGGGTGTGGGGTTGTACTGCTAAAGCCACTGCCCCAGGCCGAAGCCGATGGTGACTCGATTTATGGAGTTATCCGGGGCTCGGCAGTGAACCAGGATGGCTACACCGAAAAAGGATTTACGGTGCCCAGTGTTTCAGCCCAGGTAGCCATGCTGCGGAAGGCCTATGCGATGGCGGGAGTGGACCCCAAGAACGTGTCCTACGTGGAAGCGCATGGCACTGGCACCCCAGTGGGCGATCCGATAGAGACCAATGCTTTCGGTGATGTGATCGGCCAAGGTCGCTCAGCGGAGGACAAATGCTGGGTAGGTTCGGTAAAAAGTAACTTTGGACACACCGAGGCTGCTGCTGGGGTGGCGGGCCTCATTAAACTCGCCCTGGTGCTCAAGAACCGCAAGATTCCTCAGAACCTCCATTTTGAGAACCCGAACCCGGCCATTCCCTTTGAGGAGTACCGGTTGCGGGTACCAACGCAACTGACTGAACTCACGACCAACGATCCCTTAGCGGCTCCGATTGGTGGGGTGAACTCGTTCGGGGCCGGGGGGACAAATGCGCACGTAGTAATGCAAGCCTACCAACCGGCTATCAGTGAACAACACTCCCCGAGTGAAGAGAATCCCAATCTGGTTGACGATTTGTCATTGTTTACCTGCTCCGCCCAGAGTGAGGATTCCCTAAAAATGATGGTGCAGCAGTACCAGGAACTGCTACAAACCACCCCGGCCAGCCTGGCAAGCCTATGCTTCGCGGCGGCCCGGCAGCGCTCGCACCTCAACTATCGATTGACGGTAACCGCTCGTACCAAAGGCGAGTTACAGGACAATCTGGCTGCCTACCTGCGCAGTGAAACCCGTCCGGGCATGCACGTTCAGAAAATTAAAAAAGGGCATACCCCGAAAGTGGGTTTTATCTTTTCGGGACAAGGACCACAGTGGTACGCCATGGGGCAGCAACTTCTGAAAACCTCATTGGTATTCCGCGACGTGGTGGAACGCATTGATCAGCTATTTTCTAAGATTGCTGACTGGTCGTTGCTGGAGGAAATGAATAAAGATGAAGCGTCTTCGCGGGTAAGCGAAACCCGGATTGCGCAACCAGCTATTATGGCCGTACAAATCGGTTTAACTGAACTATGGAAGTCGTGGGGCGTGCAACCGGAGGGTTGTGTAGGACACTCTATTGGCGAAGTTGCGGCTGCCTACACGGTCGGGGCCCTCACCTTGGAACAAGCAGTAGAGGTTATCTACCACCGCAGCCGCGGGCAAAATCAGGCGACTGATAAGGGTAAGATGCTGGCCGTAGCCCTCACCCCGGACCAGGCAAGACTGGTCATCGCCGACGTAGCCGACGTGGTATCGATCGCCGCGGTCAACGGCCCGGCTATGCTCACCCTGTCGGGTGATGCGGAACCACTTGAGCGGATCTCGCAACAGCTCGAGCAAAAGGATATATTTAATCGCTTCCTGCGCGTTAACGTGCCCTTTCATAGTCACCACATGGAACCGCTGAAGGAAGATCTCATCAGTTCGCTAACTCATCTGGTGCCCAGCGAAGCCAACGTACCGCTCTACTCAACCGTAACCGGACAGCAAGAAGATGGTAGGCACCTAACCAGTGACTACTGGTACCAAAACGTTCGGGAGCCAGTCTACTTTACCGACGCACTGCGTCAAATGGTGCGCGCTGGCTTCGATACCTTCATTGAGGTGGCGCCGCACCCGGTACTCACCATCGGAGCCAGTAACTTACTGAAGGAAGCAGGCCTGAAAAATGCTTTAATTGTTCCTTCTCTCCGCCGTAAAGAAGATGAAGCAGTCACCATGCTGGGCGCGCTCGGCCAGCTGCATACGCAGGGATATCGCGTCAATTGGGAGCAACTGATGGGCAACAATTACCCTTCGGTGAAACTCCCAGCCTACGTCTGGCAGCACCAACGCTATTGGTTCGAAGCCGAGGCGTGTCGGAAAGATCGCTTAGCGGCACCGGTGCACCCGCTCTTGGCAACCCACCGCACTTCGGCCCTGCAACCAGATTACCATGCTTGGAGCGTACCGCTGACCCAGGCAGCCTTCCCATTCACCCAGGACCACCAGGTGTCCGGCACTACCGTATTTCCGGGTACCGGCCACTTAGAGATTGCCCTTTCTGCCCTGCGAGCGTCTTTTCCTGATACCCAAGGGGTACAGCTCAGGGACATTCATTTCACCAAAGCCCTCTACTTGAACGATGAACTGGGTAGCGAGTCACCCGCGTCTATTCGTTTGGAGATCAAGGATAATCAGTTTGCCCTGGCTAGTCATACGGAACAAGGCTGGACCAAGCACTCGTACGGTAACTTCACTACGGAACCTGTAGCGAGTCGCCCACCAGCAATAGCCATCAAGCCTTTGTTAGAAAAGCTAACGGAAAAGGTGTCTATGCCTGATTTTTACCTTCAACTCAAAGAGGCTGGTCTGAACTACGGGGAAACCTTCCGACGAGTTCAGAAAATCTGGAAAGGGGGAGATGAACTGCTGGCGGCCATCCACAGCAGTCAGCAGCTGCAGCCGACGCTCGCCGACTATCACATTCACCCGGCGCTGCTTGACGCTTGTTTGCACACGATCTTTGCCGCCCGCGCTCATTCGGATCACAAGCCCCGGGGCGTGTACCTGCCGGTTTCAATCAAGCAGTACACATTTTATCAGCAGCCGGGCGAACGGGTTTGGACTTACGTAAAGATCAGCGAAGCCAGCGACGAATTGCTGGTCGGCGACTACCAAATTTTATCGGAAACCGGTGAACTAGTAGCCACCATCGAGGGGCTGATGTGCCAGTACATCCCCGGCTCCCGCGGTGAGCAAACCTATCAGCTTAACGAAGGATTGTACGACTACCGGTGGGAGAAAATTGAGCATCCTGCTCAGGAGGTCGTGCACGGTACTACTGTCTTTTTCTCGGTAGGAGACCAGTCCACGATCTCGGCCTTGATCAGGGAAAAGTCATTCGGTAATGGCCTATTTGTGCAGCACGTTCCGGAAACAGACGGCTACTACGGTGAGCGCACTACCCCGCTAAATCTGCAAAAAGCGGCCGACATCGACGCATTCTTTAAGCAGTTGAAAAACCGGGGGACCTCAATACGGAAGGTGGTATTCTGCGGGGCTGGCATCACCGAATTAGCCGATGTTGACTTCGCTGCAATCGACTACCACCAAACGTTGCTCGCCGACTGCCTTCTCAATGTGCTTCGCACCGTAGAGCAGCAGCCAGATGCACCATCGGTGGTGGTGCTTACCGGCGGGGCCGAAAGTATCGTTACTGCCGGGCAACCGCCGGAAACCGTAGATTACACCCAGGCACCGCTTTTGGGGATCAGTCGGGTGTTTATCAACGAGTACCCCTACGTACCCTTGCAGTTGCTAGATGTGCCAGCAAAGCCTTCAGCGGATGAATTAGCGTTGCTAACGAGCATCATCTATGGTCAACGAACCCATACTGAACTAGGCATTCGGGACGGGCATTGCTGGGCGCGGCAACTGGTCCGCACCCCGGAGGTGACCAAAAAACGTCTACAGCTTTCTTCGGAAGCCACTTACCTGATCACGGGCGGGGCCAGCGGATTTGGCCTGGAGATAGCCCGATGGTTCGTTGAGCGGGGCGCAAAGCACCTGGTATTGCTAAGCCGAAGTGGCTGCAAAACTGATGAAGACCGGGCGATTGTTGATGCGATGTGGCAACAGGGAGTCAGTGCCTACCCGATGAATCTGGATATCACGGATACGCAAGCCCTGGAGAAAGTGGTCAATTATATTCATACGTCACTGCCCCCGCTTCGCGGCATTGTGCACAGTGCAGCGGTGATCGATGATCAGCCAATTCCGGAAATGACCGCGGAGGTTTTCAGCAAGGCATATCGGGCAAAGGCCTTGGGTGCGTGGAACTTACACCAGGTAACCCAACACCAAGAACTGGATTTCTTCCTTATGCTCTCCTCTATTTCAGCGGTCTTCGGATTTCCCGGACAGGCAAACTACTCATCGGCGAACACCTTCCTGGACAAGCTCGCCCTTCATCGGCAGTCGCTCGGACTCAAGGGATCGGCAATCAATTTAGGAGTGCTTGATGATTATGCCGGAATGTCTCAGGACGATGGCAAACTCATTCAGGCCCTGATCCACCAGGGGTGGAAGCTGCTGAGCTTGCGCGAAGTGACCGCTATGCTCGAGCAAGTGTTGGTCAACCAGCCGCCCACCTGCATGACTGCCTTCCTAGACTGGCGACGCTTCGGCAACTTCTACTATAACTTACGACAGGACAGCCGCTTTGTCTCACTGATGGAATCGGTTCATGAGGAAGCGGGTGATCAGCTAAAATCACTTCCTGCCCGATGGAAAAACCTGCCAGTTGCTGAGCAACCGGCCTTCATCACCGGTGAGCTGACGCAATCCCTGGTACATATTCTGGGGGTAACCGCCGAAAGTATTGATACCGACGTGTCGATAACCGCCATCGGTTTGGATTCGCTCATGCTCAACCAGCTCCGAAACTGGATACAACAGGCCGTTGAACTAAACTATCCGCTAATGCGCCTGGCCAAGGGACCCAGCCTTCAGGAGCTGGCCCAGCAACTACAGGCTATGCTGCAAGAAGCACCGAACGCTTCTTCGGATGAGTCCAACTCAGAAAACGACTTGACCAATGATTCTTTGCTGACCACCGGAAAAGCGCCTGAGGACAGTTCAGGCATTTCGCAGGCTTCCGATCTGGAAGTGTACCGCGATTGGATCGTACGTTGAACGCCCCAAGCTAGTTCTCTCGACGTTGATGTTCGCATCTTCTGCTTGCATCCGGTTGGGGCCGGGGCGTCTATGTTCAGTCACTTCTTGTATAATCCCCCGGTCGGATCAGAAGTGCTGGCGTTGCAACTTCCCGGACGTGAGAATCGGATAGGAGAGGCGCACTACGAATCAGTAACCGACGTGGTGGCCGATATGGCTGAAGCCATGTTGCCACTGTTGGATAAGCCCTTCCTGGTTTTCGGACACAGTTTCGGAGGCATCATTGGCTACGAACTGATCCGGCACTTACAGGCAGCGTACGGAAAAGAGGCAATGCACTTGTTTATCTCAGGAACCATTGCGCCCCAGCTCACCCGCACCTGGAAGGAACGGGACGTTATCAGCGAGACGGCAATTATGAACAATTCGGAAGAACGACTGCTGTCGCTGATGAATTACATAGAGGATGTTGATTTTCTGAAGAAGATACTGCCCGTCATGCGAAAGGACATGGCCCTGATTATGAACTACCGCTACCAAGAACGGCCGGTGCTTCAAATTCCCATCACGGCATTTGCCGCCCAGCAGGATGAGGTAGTTTATCCCAAAGAAGTAGAAGCGTGGAGGCAACAAACCAGCACTAGCTTCCGGCTGGAAATCGTTGATGGCGACCATTGGTTTTTGAGTCGCCACCGGGAGCTGATTGGCCAGCGTTTACTCGAAGCATTACATTCGTTTCAGGGCGAACTAGTTTAGAACCTATGGGGAGAGCATAGTGCTCTCCCCTTATTTTGTACCCCTAACCCCTCTACCAATGAACAAGATTCTATCGCTGGGTGTCGATCCCACCCACACATTATCCGAGCAGCAAGCTGACCGTAATAATAACTACATCGCTGTCATTTGTGCGATCACGGGTATCGTTTACATACCATTTCTTCTGATGACCTACCCTGAGCTGATTATTTATCCTAGCTTACTAGTAGTTATTTCAGTTGCTATTCTAGCCGTTAATTTCATGGGAGCGCACGTGATTACCCGCCCGGTCAATGCGGTGCAGATGATCACCTTGGCAACCCTGTTTCACGCATCAATTATCACGCAAGGGCAAGACCTTCTCGTTCCCTTCTTCTGCACGCAGCTGGCAATGACCATCATTCCATGGGTGTTATACTCAGGAAAAAAGACAGCTTGGTTACTGCTGCTGCTGGGGTTAAACTACGGACTACTGGCCGCTCAGCAGTGGCTTAATAGTCTACTAGAGGTGGCCGTTGACGTAACTTACTTCAGAGAAAGTTATCTGACACCCATGACGTACGTTTGGGCCGCAGTCATTCAATTGGCTTGCTTGGCCCGCTTGCGTCAGTTGGCGGAAAAAGGACCGGTGAGTATTCCTGACGACAAGGCGGTTGGTGATTTAGCGCATGCTTAGGTTTTTCAGGTTACAGATTTTGTAGTGCATTGGCCTGGGACGTTCCACCTGAAATTAGTAGCCACTAGGGCTGATAATCTGTTGTAAGATAAAAACCTGTGTGCATCAATTGATGCGAAATAACAATTTCTGACAGAGACTCACCGTCACAACATACTGGCTACTCGTCTTTTGAAACAAACCTCAAATGTTATAAAAAATACCATCTTCATGATTGAGGATTGTATTCTTTTTTACTGGCTATAAAAAATGGTTGTATTTTAATTAAATAATAATACTAAAGAAAGAATATCTGTTCATAATATTGTTATTACTGATCAATTTGAGAATTCCAACGTCCAAGGATGCGGATGTGCTTTCGCTGTTAGTCTTTCACTAAATAACTGATAAACAGCGAATAGATTTGTCAGACAATAAATCGTATGTTCAATACACCCAAAAACAGATGAGTATAAATTCAATCTTGGATGCCGGTAAGCAACACTCCGTTGCCCCGTATTTGGAGCGGCGCATTCGACCCACGAATGTAATTTGCCTACTGGTTATCTTTGTACTAGCGATCCCGTTTGTCATTATTTCGCTACTCTACTTTCCTAAAATGACTGTCTTCCCCGCCGGTGGGGGTTTGATATCAATTATAGTTATTTTTATCAATCGGTCGGGGGGAATCTACTACTCAAGGGTTATTCTTCCCATCCTCTTGTTGGTGCTATCATCCCTGTATAATGCATTTTTTAGTACTGGTTTTAGTGATGGGATTGTGAGCGTTTACTTGGTTGAATTAAGTTTTACAATCATACCTTTTGTACTATTTGATTATGAAGAAAAGGGGTTTCTGATCTTTTCCGGCCTGTTCTCCTTGTTTATTTTAGTCGTGTTTCCATTCTTTTGGAGCTACTTAGACATGGGCTACGACGGAAGCGAGCTACGGGAAGGATGGCTAGCGGTACTGACAATTACGTTGGCTTGTATCTCTCAGCTTGGCGCTGTTACAGGACTTTCGCACCTGAATTGGCTCTCCGAAAAAAATTCGGATGAATCGCTAAATAAGATAAATGCCAAGAATGAAGAAATGCAAACCGCACGCGTTGAACTGGAAAAAACGGTTCAAGAACTCGAGGAAAAGCGTAAGGCTGAGCAGCATCGTCAGTGGATCGTCGACGGCTTAACGCAGGTAAGTGATCTGATTCGTCAGCGGGGAGATGAAGAAGACATATTTGATACTATATTGACCTTTCTGATTAAGTACTTAGAGGCTAATCAGGGCGCTATTTTCCTAGTGAATGGTTTTAGTAGTGAGAACGAAGCTGACCGGCAGTTGCAACTCGTTGCCTGCTATGCTTACGGCCGAAAAAAATACCTGAACAAAGTTATCGAAGTTGGGCAAGGCCTCACCGGCCAGGCCTACTACGAAAAGGCCCCCCTTTATTTCATTGATATTCCGGATGATTATGTCCAGATATCCAGTGGTTTAGGGCATGCCCGCCCCCGCTGTCTGACTATTATTCCCCTGATTAATAATGAGGTAGTAGAAGGAGTACTGGAGATCGCATCCTTTAAACCACTGGAGGAGCATCATCGCAATTTTCTTTCACAGCTGGTCGAATCTGTTGCTTCCTATATTAGCAGCAATCGTTCAATGAAAGAAACACGACGGCTTTTACTGCAATCGCAGGAGCAGGGAGAAGAGCTTCGTGCTGCTGAAGAAGAAATGCGTCAGAATCAGGAAGAGCTACAGGCCACCCAGGAAGAGATGACCCGCCGCCATCATGCACTGGAAATGCAAGCGAAAAAGCAAGAAGAAAAGTGGATGCAGGAAAAAGAATATCTGCAGCAGATAGTAAATGATTACACCACCCGGTATCCGGATTTAGCGCCTAAAGAACATGAATCTTCTAACGGGTAGCCCCATTTTGTTTTGCAACAGAATGCCTCCCGGTTATGGTCACTTTTGTAGCATTGGGCCGGGTCGGCCAACAGGTGTCGGTGCGCTGCTCAGGAGTTCTTGAGTGTCTGGCAAACGTACGAAAAAGCTGATACCAAGTCTGTTAAGTTAGCAGAGGTTCTAGACGGGAGTACCACCGAGCATACCCAATCTTCTGCTATCCAACTCAATGACTGGTATTGACCAAAACTAGTAAATGAACCTTTCCAAGCGTAATCCGACTTTTCCAGGTGCTGCGGTGACAATAATGACCAATCGACGGTTAAACCACACTTAAGCACCTTAGAAAGTGCCTCCTTGATGGTCCACAGCAGGGTTAGTCCCACTATTCGGGTAACCGGTAGAGAATTGAGGAGTTGGTATTCCGATGAGGTAAGCAAGCTTTCACTGGCTACAACCCGGTCCGGACGGATCCGTTCAATATCCACTCCCAGCGGATGCGCTTCAGGATAAGCTAAAGCGAGCGCGGTAGCTTCACAGTGAGAAATACTCACTTGGAGGTTAGCTACCCTAGGGTTTTTTACTACGGGAAAGCCAAATACTCCTCTATCGATAAACATTTCAGAAGCGGCAACGGTTGGCACTAAGCATGATAAAGCCCGTTTGGCCGCAATTCTACCCTGGCGATAAGCTTGGGCGTTGGGTGCCTTTTGACTATACGCTACTTCATTTGGATGGAGCAATTCAGCAACTGCAAGTTCTTTATCTTCAGTAGGATAAGCCAAACCGAATGCTGCCAAGTGACTTATCTCATTCCTGGCTAAATCAAAAATTCCTTGTGTCATTCACACCTTGTTGATATATACCTAGTTCTTCGTTGCCCCTGTAGTCTTTTATGAAACAAGGTGTATCTACACAATGTACATTGGATAATTATAAAATTGAACAAAAGTCGAGCAACCACTACAAATTTTGGCCTCGTGAGGTCATTCCCTTGCTTTTCCAGGGCTTTGATCTTTTCAGCCCCTTGGCGGTCCGGTTGATTCTGTTTTCGCTTCATCGGGTGGGTAGTTAGTAGGGGTTATATCTTGTGTTGGTAATATTGCCGCGTCGGCGGTCCGATTGCGCTACTTACGGATCAAAATAACTGCCTCCGGGCCCCGGTTATGCCGTACCGGGCCCCGGCGGCTTTTCACATGCCTGCTGCCCACTGATCAATCCGGCAGCTAACTCTTGGATTAGCTTCCACCGGAAGGCAACCGGATAATAGCGGATCGCCGCCCGGAACTTTTTCTCCCTTTGTTCTTTCTCATTGGTTGCATCCGTCGTGGAACGAAGACTTACACAGTTTATGTGGACCTATTTTAGAGAATGACCTAATGTTATGTAACTAAAATTATGTTAATAGAATTTGCCAACTATTTACGTTTTTAAGCTAGCACGCAAAAGGGGGTAATGTGGCTGAGGATATATGGATACCAACGGTGTTGGGCTAGATACTTAACACCTTCACCATTCGTAATAAGTCTTGATCTAGCGGCTTAGAGGTATTGATGCACTCCTTAAAATCAGTGAACGTGATACGATTATTAACCACTCCAACCATCATATTCTTCTTGCCACTCAGTAAACCCTCTACCGCTGCCAGACCCAGGCGACTTGCCAAAATACGGTCCATAGCGGTAGGAGCCCCCCCCCGCTGAATATGTCCGAGAATAGATACCTTCAAGTCTTTGCCCTTGAGCTTTTTGCGTACTTTGTTCACCACTTCAATAGCACCACCTTCTTCATCACCTTCGGCAACTACCACGATCGAGGAGGTTTTTTCGTGGTTGCGTCCCTGACCAAGGGTGTGAATCACGTCCTCGATGGTGGTGCTGGTCTCCGGTACCATAATCATTTCCGCACCGCCACCGATACCAGACTGAATAGCGATGTAACCGGCGTCTCGCCCCATCACTTCAATAAAGAATATACGGTCGTGCGAGTTAGCAGTATCCCGGATGTTATCAATCGCTACCAGCGCGGTGTTCACGGCAGTATCAAAGCCAATGGTGTAGTCAGTACCGTACAAATCGTTGTCAATGGTACCCGGCGCGCCTACAACGGGCACCCCATACTCCTGAAAAAAGACGTTGGCTCCGGTGAAAGTTCCGTCACCACCAATCACAATCAGACCTTCAATGCCCCGGCGTTGCAACTGGTAATACGCCTTCTTTCTTCCTTCTGGGGTACGAAATTCTTGACTTCGCGCTGACTTCAAAATAGTGCCTCCCCGCTGGATGATATTACTCACCGAGTAGGACTTCATTTTATAGATGTCGCCTTCGATCAAACCATTGTAACCATACTTGATGCCGTATGCTTCCACCCCGTGATAAATGGCACCTCGGATCACCGCCCGGAGGCAAGCATTCATGCCAGGAGCATCTCCCCCCGATGTCAAAACCGCTATCTTCTTCATATTTTTACTTGCGTGTAAAGATTCATGTTTTTTTACAAAATGAAAAGCCTCTACAGTTATTAACCTATCATAACGTGTGACTAGGACGCAAAGCTACCAACCCCGTAGTATTTTTTCGTAGAGCGATCGGTAGGGGGCATGCACCTGAGTAAATAATGCAGCGTTATTCCACTGAAGCACAAAATTGCCACGGTGTTGTTGCACTTTCCTGTACACCCCTTGCACTTCCTCTTCAGCCGCTTCCGGTGACAGTAGCATATAATCAATAAGACTTTCTTCAGAACAGATCAGCGGTGATTCGTAGACGGATAGCGTTTGCCGGGTCATGAAGTTGAAAACCGGAAATGCATAGCAAGTGCCACACCTAAATCCGGGCTTCTCCGGATACCCCAGGCTAGAATCTACGTGCATCTCAGCGTCATCCCAAATTTGCCAGGTGGTCGGAACCTCGAAGCGTAGCAGATGCTGCCTGCCTTTGGCGATTCGTTGGGGAGCTAAGGCCCGAAGCTTATCTCGCTCTTGCTGCCAAAGCAGCGGGCGCGTGGCGGAGTTGTAGCTTGGTGAAAAACCAATATGATGACCTCGGTTGTTAATCGTCTCCAGCAGTTCCTGCACATTGCGTTGGTTGATGCAATAGTGATTATCGTATTCTGTTTCGCCACCGGCCATAAAATAAAAGCGCGACTGAAGGCCAAACTTTTCTGAAGCGCGCATTAAATAGTTGAAGGTGTCATAGGGGTCATCCTTCAACCCCAACTTTACCTCAGCCATGTTTTTTAGGTTGCGCAGGGCCGCGCGAGGACCATTTTTGATAGAAACATTAGCACTGAGTGACTTGGCCAGCCCCTGCCATTTTCGGACGTGTTCTACGTTGTGCGTTGGAACCACCCGAAAGGTACGTTTTTTACGAACGATATCCGGGTCCAGGTGCACCAACATACGCCAAAGTAGTTCGGTGTATTCATTTACGACCGGCTGCTGATAAAAGCCTTCTCGGTGCGCCAACGATGCCTCAAGGGGAAAACGACGGTGCTTATCGCGTTGCTCAACCACGTACTCTTCCCAACGCGTGAGCATGAAAAAGCTAGAGGCCACTATATCAACCCCGCACGATATGGATTTATCCGTGACGTCACAACGGGGTGCGCCGTAAATTACCGGAACGTCTCGCTGATCATTTAACGCGTGATCAAGCGAAGCAACCGACGTCGGGATCAGGTCTTCGTTCACGTAGTCTGCTTCGGCACGCTGATTGAAGAAAGCATCTTCAATGACTATTTCTGCTCCGTTTGCTAGTTGTAAGTGATAGTCCGTTACCGTATCCTCAAAACGGCATTGGTAGGCGATGCCCAAAAATTCATCCAGCAGCACCTTCCAAACGTAGGCCTTTTCCAGCATAAACTTATTAGAAGACCGGACGAGCAACATAGTAAATAATATAATGGAGGATAGGTACCTGCTTATCGATACAATACTACGACCGGGGCTTACTTCAGCGAACGATTTCCCGCCTGATAAATACGCTCAATGATCTCTACGACCTTGAGTCCTTCCAACGCATTGGTGGTCGCGCTACTTCTCCCCTTCAGGGTGTCCACTACGTTTTCAATTACGTAGTGGTGGTTAGCAGCCGATCCTTTGTAAGGGCCGTAGTCGTTGGCCGGGTTGGCCGGGGGCAGGGTGGGCATCTGGTAATCGTTCACGTGGCAATATACTACTTCGTTCATGTACTGTCCCCCGATTTTCACACTTCCCTGGCTTCCTATCACCGTAAGGCTACTTTCCATATTTTGGTTCCACACCGCCGTGGAGTAGTTCAAGCACCCCATGCCACCGTTCACAAAATCGAAGGTGACCATTCCCGAATCCTCAAAGTCCGTGGTGGTTTGGTGGGCGAAATCCCGCAGAACAGCGTTGATATTGGCAATATCTCCAAAAAGCCAGTACATAATATCCACGAAGTGCGAAAACTGCGTAAACAGCGTGCCTCCGTCCAGGTCGGCGGTGCCTTTCCAACTGCCGGGTTGATAATAACGATCATCGCGGTTCCAGTAGCAGTCGATCTGCACCAGAAAGATATCGCCCAATCGTCGCTGGTTGATTATTTCTTTGATCCATACGGACGGAGGCGAATAGCGGTTTTGCATCACGCAGAATACTTGCCGCGATACTTGTAAAGCTTTAAAAATCATGGCTTCGCAGTCGGCCTTGGTTAGCGCCATTGGCTTTTCGCAGACCACGTGTTTTCGGGCTTCCAGGGCTTGTAGTGATAGTGTGGCGTGCTTTCCGTTGGGAGTGCAAATAGATACTACATCAAAACCCAGGTCAGCGGAAAGTAGGTCCTCCATACTGGGATAAAAGGGGGCTTCGTAGCTTTCTAATTGGAGCGATTCACGGGGGGCAACGTCGCACAAGGCGATTAGTTCGGCCTCCGGATGGCGGATAACCATCTCAGCGTGCCGCTTGCCAATTCTGCCACAACCGACTACGGCAAATTTAACACGTTCTTGAATAATGGACATAGGATATGAATGAACGCGAAAGTACTACGGAAGGCCTGTATTACAAATCTAACTAATTATTGTCTGCACCTAAGCTGCTTACTTGCCCGTTGTTTAGAAGATAATGTTCGTTGCTTTCAGGACAAACGGCTTCGCCCCGCTCATTGAACACCAATCGATGTCCGTAGGCACTCATCCAGCCGACCTGCCGGGCCGGATTGCCCACGACCAGCGCGTAGGGGAAAACTTCTTTAGTGACTACCGAACCCGCGCCGACAAATCCGTAGGCCCCGATAGGATTCCCGCAGACAATCGTGGAGTTGGCCCCAATGGTGGCACCCTGCGCGACGTGGGTTTTAGCGTAATCCCCGCGGCGGTTCACCCCACTGCGGGGGTTGATTACGTTAGTGAACACAACCGAAGGCCCCAAGAATACCTCATCATCACAGGTGACGCCAGTATAAACGGATACGTTGTTCTGCACCTTCACCCGGTTGCCAAGTACCACCTGGGGCGATATGACAACGTTCTGACCAATATTACAATCCTCACCAATAACGCAACGAGTCATAATGTGGGAGAAGTGCCAGATTTTAGTGCCTTTGCCGATGGTGCAGGGCTGGTCAATAACCGCGGTCTCATGCGCGAAGAACGTATCATCACCCATGACCAAAAAATTTAGTGATGTGATCGGTGATATAACTTAGCTGGTCTTCGCTCAGTTCGGGATGCATGGGTAGCGAGAGGACTTCTTTGCACAGAGTCTCCGCCACCGGAAAGTATTCGGCCAGATAGCCCAAGTCGGCGTAGGCACCCTGGGCGTGCATGGGCGACGGATAATAGATCATAGACGGAATTTGATGTTTCCGAAGATGAGTCTGGAGCGCATTGCGTTGCCCTTCGTGCACCCGTAGCGTATACTGATGAAACACATGATCCGAATAGGACATCCGGGCCGGAATAGTTAATATCGATAAATTTTTCAGCGCCGCGTCGTATTGATCAGCGGCGGCACGTCGGCGGGCGCTAAAATCGTTGAGGTGGGGTAGTTTGGCCAGTAGCACTGCCGCCTGTAGCGTATCCAAACGGGAGTTGATGCCCACCCGTTCGTAGGAATACTTGGCTTGCTGTCCGTGGTTGGCCATGCTGCGAATGACTTCGGCCAGCCTATCGTCGTTGGTCATCACCGCCCCGCCGTCGCCGTAACAGCCCAGGTTTTTAGAGGGAAAAAATGAGGTAGTGCCCACCGTGCCGATGGTTCCGGCAGCGGCCGAACTGCCGTTGCCAAAGTGATAATGGCTACCGATGCTCTGGGCGGTGTCTTCGATGACGGGCAGCTGATGCCGCTGGGCCAGGGCGTTGATTTCTTTCATTGGGGCACACTGCCCGAACAGGTGCACCACTGCAATAGCGACCGTGTCGTCCGTGATCGCCCGTTCTACCTGTGCTATATCCAGGTTAAAGTTGTCGGGGGCGACGTCGACCAGCACCGGCCGAAAGCCCAGCAGGCACGCCACCTCGACCACCGCCACGTAGGTGAAGGTGGGCATAATGATCTCACCGCCCGGCGGCAGGTTCAGGCCCATCATGGCCAGTTGCAAAGCGTCGGTGCCGTTGGCGCAGGGAATCACGTGCTCGACCTGGCAGAACCGGGCGAGTTGGTCGGCAAAATCCCGCACCGCCGATCCGTTGATAAATGCGGTGTCAGCAATTACGCGGGCCATGCCCGCGTCAATCTCAGTCTGAAAATTTAAGTACTGTTGGTGCAAGTCCACCATTTGAATCTGTTTCATACGTCGGTTATTGCGTCCAAAATTTTTGCCAGCGACTGGGTGAGATTGCGGCGGCTGTATTGTTCTATGCCGGTGGCGCGTAAGGAGACGCCCGACTTGTAATCTTCGTAGTAGGCCAGCAAGGTAGCTTTGATCCCGTCGGCATCCAGCGGATCGTGGAGCACTCCCGCCTGGGTATCTTGTAAGATCCGGTCAATCTCACTGCCCTTTCTTCCCAGTGCCAGAACACGTTTGCCCGAAGCCAGGTACTCAAAAAACTTACCGGTCAGAATACCCCTCGTCTCCGGTCCTGAGCTTAACAACAACAGCTGAACGTAAGAACTTTGCAACAGTTGTAGCACCTCCTCGTGCGGCACGTAGTGAGTAATGGTCAGCTTGTCAGCGAGCAGCTTATCGTCCTCAATGTCCTTCAAAATGACTCTGCTTAGGTATCCTACGAATCGGACGCGGACGTGTTCTGCAAAATCAGCGTGCTCGATACATAACTCACGCAGTGCTTTCAAAAACATTCTAGGATCACGAAGATAATCAATCGTACCGATGTAGCTAATCAAAAACTGCTGAGGAGCTTCTTCAGTGAGAACGAAATCTTCTTGATCGTAGCCGTTGGTTAAAGAATGAACCGGACGCCCCCCCAACTCCTCAAAATCCTCCCGCAGCGCCTGGCTGACGGTGGTCACCGCCTGAGCGGATTGTAAAATTTGTTTTTCTTGCCGCCGGTGGATGCGCATGGCCCATGACGAAACGCG
Source organism: uncultured Cytophagales bacterium (assembly GCA_963761785.1). Lineage (GTDB taxonomy): Bacteria > Bacteroidota > Bacteroidia > Cytophagales > Cyclobacteriaceae > Tunicatimonas. Next base: position 345,776 of record CAVXII010000003.1, on the reverse strand, counting down.
AAAGCCTCGCAGAAAAACCCAGCGCGTCCAGGGGTCCCGAAAGTCAGCCAGCCACGGAATGCCGGTCCGTTGGTGCAGCAGTCGACCGATGTGATGCAAGCTGTGGGGCGGTCCGGTGGTTACCATTGCGTCAATACGCTCAGTAGACAACCGATGGGTCAGGTGTTTCACCGAGGGGGCGATCCAAAACCGCCGCGGATCAGGAATAAGCAGGTTGCCACGCACCCACAGTCCCAACTTCTCAAACAGCGATTGATGCTTCTTATCCAGAATATCTCCCTGGTTTACCTTCGCCAAATTCTTTTTGCCCTTGACCCGGTAGAACAAGTGATGAGGTTCCCAGATAGGGTGTTTCCAAACAGTTTGGTCGGAGCGGACGTCGTGCAGCAGGGAAGTGTCGTGCAACTGAAAACTCGGATTTTGAGGAGTATAGATAATGGGTTCCCATCCGAAGGTGGGCAAGTATTTAGCAAATTTCAGCCAGCGCTGCACTCCCGATCCGCCCATGGGGGGCCAGTAGTAGGTAATAATCAGTATGCGCTTCATTGCTTCAACCCCCGAAAGGTGAGTCCCAGGGTTATTAGCACGCAAACGACCAATAGCACGCTGGCAAAAACGGTTACCTTGTTTCCAATCTCGTACGAACGGGGCGCAAATCTGAAGCGAATCGTATGCTTCCCGGCCGGAATTTCCAGGGCGCGCAGAATGTAATTCGCCCGAAGAATCGGGGCTTCCTGATCGTCGATGATGGCCGTCCATCCTTTAGGATAGTATACTTCAGAGAAAACCGCCAGACCCGGAGCTGACACTTCCGCTTCATAGACCATTTCGTTGGGTTCGGCTTGTAGCAAATGGAGCGTTCCGGTAGCCTCGTACGCGTCGGCGGTCTTGAACTTTGATGCATCGACCACGGCGGTGGTAGCCAGGTTGGTACTAGCAAGGGCCGCGATCTCCTCGTCCGGACTGCTTACCTGCTTTACGTTCTGCACCAGCCAGGCAGATCCCAGCGCCCGTGGGTTTTCGATAACTGCGTTGGGCGTGGGCCCGGCCAGCACGAAACGGGTGTTGAGCATGTTGAGCGCCGCCGTGCCCGAAAAGTCCTTTTGTCCGCTCTGTAGCTCCGCTACTAAGGCGCTGATTTCCGGGGATAATTGTCGATCTATCACATCCTGATAGCGTTTGATTTTAGCCGCGTGGTAGCCGCCAATTGAGGAATGAAAGTAAGAAGTGGTGCCGTTCTGAAAAGGGCTTACCTGTAAATTAAGTACCCGGTCATGCGGTTGACTTTGGTCCATAATGAACTGATCGGCTTCGGTGGCCGTGACCACACTACGCGCCGGGTTGCGTACGAAGTTGTCGTAGTTGAAGTGCCGCCGGTCCACCAGCCCCAAATCCAGTAGTACCAGGATCACCAGAAGGCCGTTGAGGAGTGGATAGGAGACCCGATTCTTCAGGTAAAAAAACAGCAAAGCAAAGGTAGCTCCCACGAAGAACAAGGATCGGAAACCATCGCCTCGCATGAGCGCTTCACGGTCGCTTCGCAACGCTTCTACGAACCAGTCGGGTTGCCCGGCGTCCCGCGCGGAGGAAAAGTCGGCAATGCCTGCAAAAACGATGACGAGTAATAACAAACCTCCTACAACTCCGGTCGCGTACACTAACTGTTTCGGCAACCCGGGTGCTTTAGGATTAGATACTATTTTCTCCAGGGCTAGAAAACCTAATAAGGGCATTGCCAGCATGGCCATGACCAGAGTCATCTCTACGGTCCTAAATTTATTGTAGAGGGGGAAATAATCGTACATCAGGTAGTTCAGGGCCGGAAAATATTTACCCCAAGCCAGGATAATTGAAAAAACCGTAATTGCCATCAACCAGTACCGCTGCTTGCCGTCTACGATGAAGCAACCCACAACGAATAGAAAGAACACGATGGCCCCGACGTAAACGGGGCCGCCGGTAGGTGCTTTTCCTCCCCAGTAGGTCGGCGCATTAGCGGTGTACTGCTGCACCTGCTGACGGGGAACGTTGTTGGCAACCAGCACCTCTCCGAGTTCCGAATCAGTTCCAATATCTAAGTTGCTGGCTCCGCCAAACGCGTTGGGAACCAACAGGGTAAGCGTTTCCATCTTCCAGATGCTCCACAGGAAGACGTAGTCGCGGTCAGCGTTGGAAGCGTCGGCTCCAACGGCGGTGGGTAGCGCAGTAAGCTCCGACGGCCCGCGTTGCGAATAGGTACTATACTCTAAGGTGGTCCATAACCGCCCTAAATTGGCGCCTACCGCCAGCAACACCGCCACGACCAGCACCCCAATAGTTTTAAAGAACTGAGGAAGTCGGTTCTCGCGGGTGGCATAAACCAAGGCTGAAATGCCGTAGAAAATTACCGTAAACATCAGGTAGTAGGCGATCTGCGGGTGGTTGCTGTCGATTTCCAGCGCCATTGCCAATGCGGTGAGCGTAAATCCCCACAGATAATTGCCCCGGAAGGCCGTGTGCACTCCGGCCAGCACCAGCGGCATATAGGCCATCGCTTCTACCTTCCAGTTGTGCCCGGCCCCCAAACTAATGATCGCAAAGGTAGACAGCGCGTAGGCCAGTGCCCCGGCAATCGCCAGATAGTGGCGGACCCGGAAAACGAGCAATAAGATATAAAAGCACAGCATAGACTTAAAAAAGATGCTGCTGGGCCGAGGAAGCCAGAACGAGAAGAACTGCTGAAAAACGTTGAGTACCTTATCGCCTCCGTAATTGAGCCCCACCAGGTAGGTAGGCATGCCCCCGAACAGACGGGGGTTCCACAGCGCCACGTCGTCGTGCGACTCGTTGTATTCCGTAGTGAGTTTAGTAATGCCTTTGCCCTGAACGATATCTTCCTGCCGCAGTGTTTTGTTTCCAAAGAACACCGGGCCGAAGAAAATCAGGGTAACCAGCAAGAACGTAAGCAGAGCGAGCAAGTGAGGAAGTACCTGCTTTTTGAAGTTGATGGTGGGCATGGTAGCGTTTTTACTCCGGCGAAAATACGTAGTCTGACCTCAAATTCTAAAAAAACTGATATATTTAAGCGATAACCTAATCGCACACCAAGCAACCTACCCCTATGGAAAGAAGAAAATTTATGAAGTCCGGCGCCAGCCTGAGCGCCCTGTTCGCCGCTGCCCCTCACTTAACCACCGCGGCATCGCCCACCGATAAACACTCCTTTAACCTCAAATACGCTCCGCACGCGGGCATGTTCAAGCACCACGCGGGCGATGATTTCATTGACCAGATCAACTTTATGGCCGACGTCGGCTTCACCGCTTTGGAAGACAATGGCATGATGGGCCGCGATGTGGCCCAGCAAAACAAGGTGGCCAAAACCATGCAGGACCGAAACATGGAAATGGGCGTCTTCGTCATCGACAAGGGTGGTAACGGCGCCAACACCTTGGCGGCGGGCAAGCAAGACTACATTGATATTTTTCTGGACGGCTGTAAGCGGGCCGTTGAGGTGGCCAAGCGCGTCAATGCCAAGTGGATGACGGTAGTTCCTGGCGATTTTCAGCGGGACATTCCTACGAACATTCAGACCGCCAACGTAGTGGAAGCGCTGCGGCGGGGTGCTGAAATTTTTGAACCCCACAATCTGGTGATGGTGCTGGAACCACTCAGCGATTCACCGAACCTGTTTCTGCGCACTTCCGACCAAACCTACTTAATCTGCAAAGCGGTAGACAGTCCGTCTTGCAAAATCTTGTACGATATTTATCATATGCAGAAGAACGAAGGCAATCTGATTACCAATATGGAGGCCACCTGGGACGAGATTGATTATATCCAGATTGGTGATAATCCGGGGCGGAAGGAGCCTACCACCGGAGAGATCAACTATCGCAATGTGTTCGCATACTTATATGACAAAGGGTTCAAGGGCATTTGCGGTATGGAGCACGGTAATTCTGAGGATGGCAAGGCCGGTGAACAGAAACTCATCGACGCCTACAAGCAGGTCGATAACTTCAAAGTTTAGGATATGAAAAACAAACGCGAATAAGCCTACCGAATAGTCAGTTTCTGGCCAGCGCGCATCAACTGGAAACCGTGAAGGGCGGCACTGGTGGTGGCATCAAGGTCGTCGCTCGCGGCATCCGGTGAAAAGGTCCCTCGGATCAGAACTTGTTCCTGATTGCCCACCGCCCGGTACGCCAGGGTATAGGGCACCTCTTCGTGTCCCTGATAATACCACACTTGGATTTGGTAGTCGCTCTGGGGTATTACATCGGTAAGCAGTAGCTTCTCAGCCCGGGATTGCTGATCGCTCTTCAGATAAACGCTGTTGGGTTGCTCCACCAACAGAATTAATTCTACCGAATCAGACGCTTCCCAGGAAAGGGTGAGCTCGTAATCGTTTTCTTCTACGATGTGGTGGTAGGTAGTTTGGGAAGCCAAGGCAGCGTTGCCCTTCAGGACACCGGTAAGCGTAATGGTGAAGTCTTCGGTTTCCGGTTCAAAAAGCTGATCCTCCAACGCTTGAAAAGCAATAAAGCCCTCCGTTTCCCCTGCCTCAATGACCAGGGGTGACTCGGTGAGCAGCGTAACGTCAGTGGTATGATAGCGAGACTGGCCAATTGCAGCACTGCCTTCTACCGCAAAGGTAACTATTGTGGACCCTTCTTGGGGTTGACTGAGCTGCACCGCAACCCGCTGAACGTCCGAGCCTTCGGAACTAATGCCAGAAGGACTAGCAAAAGAAACTGTGGATTGGGGCAGAGAGAAATTATTCGTATCATCATCGCTACATGCTCCTAGCGTGCCATAAATCAAAACAATGCCAAAAATTTTACGAACGTAATTCATATCAACCTAAATTTAGTGACCAGCTAATATGATCATAACAATATAACTATTAAAGTAAATAATTTAATAATAGGTATTTTGTACCATTTATGGAAAGACTACCCATTGGAGACTTATCATTAATACCGTGAGCTCAGAGCAGTACGTTCTCCTGTTCCTTACAATATCAGTTATCATCAGTGTACTCGTTAAGAAAATTGATTTAGCAGGAGGACTACTGGGGGGAACGATCTCGTATATGCTCTACGCAGCCCTGGGTTGGTTAGGTGTTTTTCTGATTGGTGGATTCTTTGTGCTTGGTACAGCCGCTTCGCTGTGGAAAATTCGGAATAAAGCCCAGTGGGGGGTAGCCGAAGCGCGCCGTGCGCAACGGGGATGGCGTAACGTTGCCGGAAACGCCGGAGTGGCAGCCGCGCTGGCGCTGCTCATTCTTAGATGGCCGATAGGCACTGAGCTAGGTAGCGTACTTGTAGCCGCCAGCTTCGCCGCTGCCTTGTCTGATACTTGGTCATCGGAATTTGGTAATGTCTACGGAACTCGCTTCTACGAAGTGTTGACGGGGAAACTCGGAGAACGGGGGCGGGATGGGGTTGTGAGCTGGGAAGGAAGTTTGGCCGGACTGATAGGGAGCGTACTTATTGCGAGTCTGTACGGACTGTTTTGCGGTTGGGGGAGTACGGTAGTAATTATTAGCGTGGCCGGACTGCTAGGAAACCTAACGGACTCGCTGCTAGGAGCCACCCTGGAGAGATCGGGAAGGCTAGGCAACCACAGCGTAAACTTCTTGGCTACCCTGGCGGCGATGCTGATTGCCTCCGGCCTATTTCTTGGTGAAAAACTGCTCCATTAGCAAACGCTGGTTGGGATCCAGCACCACCTGCGTGGGCTTGCTATCCAGCCTAAAAACAAAGGATTCTTTCATCTTTGTAAAGGTGAGCGTCTTGGTTTCGAAGGGTTTCCCCTGGTCGTAGTAAATCGCGAATTGCAAATCCATCGGGAATAAGTTGCCGCTCTGCTGCACCTGCTCTAAATCCAGCGTAAGCTTCTTGCCGGATCGGCTGTACTTCCAGGTGCCCTTCACCACGGGGTGGCCCGCCTGCTGCAACCACGTACGAAAGAAAGTTTCCAGGGGCTGGCCAGATACTTGTTCGGCTACCGACCGAAAGTCTTGCGTTGAAGCATTTTTATGGTAGTAAATCCGGTAGAACTCCCGCAGGGTCCTGAAAAAGGCCGGGTCACCGATCTTATTCCGCAGCATGTGCAGAAACCAAGCGCCCTTTTGGTAGGTATTGGCGTTTAGCAGCTTAAACAGATTGGTTTCGTTGGTATCTACCACCATCGACTGTGGGGATTTGACGTAAAAAGATAGAATTCGCTCTTTGTCCTTAACCAGTCGGGCGGTGAGGGTATCCGCGCCGTAGGTATGGGCCAGGTACAAGTGCGTCAGGTAGGTAGAAAAGCCTTCACTGAGCCATACGTCCGGCCAGTTTTTCTCCGTCACCGCGTTGCCAAACCACTGGTGGGCCACTTCGTGGGCAATCAGACTCTCGATCGTAGCTTCGTTGGCGATGGCATCTTGGTTGTAAAAGATGTTACTGGCGTTTTCCATGCCCCCGTAGCGGGTGCAGGACTGCACGTTGGCTAGTTTTTCGTAAGGATACGTGCCAATCTGTTGCTCGAAGTATTTAAGAATGTTAGCAGTGGCCTCGAGGTGTTTGAATCCGAGGTCACGATCTTCCGGGAAGACCCAGTCCTCGAGGGGAGTAGTTGATGATAACGGGTGGTAGCGAATGGCGAAACGGGCGGCTCCGAACACCATCACCTTGGTGGCAATCGGGTGGAGGGTGGCCCAGTGGGTAAGCTTCAGGTTTTTTTCCTGCTCCGGTAGCAGGTCGCTTTCCTCGCGTTTGACGCCGTTGGCGATCACCTCGTAGTGTTCGGGGGCTTTGATGATAAACTCGCAGGTAGCTTTGTCCGACGGATGGTCTTTGGTGGGTAGCCAACGGTGCGCCCGGTTGGGCCAGTTGTCGCCAAAGAAAGTGCGGTCGCCGTACTTGTTCTTCGAGATAATCAACCCGTCGTCGGGCACCCCGCGGTACCGGATGCGAAAGGTGACCACGTCGTTGATCCGGGAAGGAGTGGATAACCGAATGCTAAGCCGATCGCTTTCGTGCTGATACGTCGCGGAAACGTCGTTTTGGAAAACTTCAAGAACCGTCATTCCGGTGTTATCTTTCCCGGAAGCACTGGCCAAATCAAGGTGTACCTCTTTTTTGTTGGAGGCCACAAATTTGACCACCACCTCAGCCGTGCCGATGATCCGGTTGTTCTGGTCGTTGAGATCGAGGTGGAAGGCGTAGTGAAGCACGTTGATACCGGGATCCGGAGCCGCGTACAGCGAAGAAACCAGCGCGCATGAAGTCAGAAGGCAAAACCAGGCGAATCGCATAAACTACGGTTATTAAGGAGTGAAGCCGGAGCGGTGAAGTTAGAAAATCTTCTCTTTCTGCTACCACGTTCGGGATGCAAAAGAAGAGGATAAGGTACAGTAATGCGGTTGTTGGGAAGATTTAGCTAGGCGCTGATCTTTTTAAAGTAGATCTGCGCGGCTTCTTTTACGCGAGGTGCCAGGAGCAGGGCTGATACCATGGTGGGGATGGCCATCAGGGCGTACATGCCGTCCACAAAATTGATCACCGCGGTCAAGGAAGTGACGCAGGCCAGGGCAATGGTGAACACGTAAAAGTAGTTAAAGTAGTGCGCCCGGTGGGCTCCGGCCAGGTAAGAAAACGACTTGGTACCGTAGTAAGACAGGGTGAAGAGCGAGGAAAACGAGAAAAACATCACGCACAGCAGCAGCAGGTAGCCCCCGATGTTTTCTCCCGGAAAGGCCGTATTGAACGCATCGATCGTCAAGGTGATTCCACCCACACCCTTGATCTGCCACACATCGGTCACCAGCAGAGCCAGGGCCGTCATGGTGCACACCACAATGGTATCGATCAGTGGACCCAGCATGGCCACCAGCCCTTCCCGAACCGGTTCGGTGGTGCGGGCCGCGCCGTGGGCCATGGGAGCCGTGCCGATGCCCGCTTCGTTCGAGAACGCCGCCCGCTTGGCGCCGATCACAATCACGCTGCCCACCGCTCCGCCCAGCACCGAGGTGCCGGTGAAAGCGTCTTCCAGGATGAGCTGAAAGCAGGGCAGCACCCGCTCGTAATTTTTGATCAGAATATAAACCACCGCCAGCACGTATACTCCCACCATCGTGGGCACCAGGCGACTGGCCACCTTGGCGATGCGTTGGATGCCCCCGAAGATCACCAGCGAAACCAGCCCGGCCACCGAAAGCCCGAGCAGCAAATTGAGTCCGAACGATTCTTCGGCCCCGGCGGGGAGCAGCACCACGTCCTTGATGGTGCGGGTGAGTTGGTTGGCGTTGAACATCGGCAGCGGGCCGAGCAGGGCCGCGACGCTAAAAAAAACTGCCAGTGGTTTCCATTTTTTGCCCAGCCCTTCCTCAATCACGTACATTGGCCCGCCCTGCGGGTGCCCGGCGCTGTCGCGCCCCCGGTACAAGATGGCCAGCGTGCAGGTGAAGAACTTGGTCGCCATGCCCACAAAGGCGCTCACCCACATCCAGAACAGCGCGCCCGGTCCGCCCATGGTAATGGCCACCGCCACGCCGCTGATATTACCCATGCCCACGGTGGCTGCCAGCGCACTGGACAACGCCTCGAAGTGACTGATGTCGCCGGGGTCGTTCGGGTCATCGTATTTGCCTTGTAATACCCGAAGGGCGTGTCCGAAGTGGCGAAAGGGCAAGAAGCGCGAGTAGATCATAAAGAACAACCCGCCGCCCAGCAGCAAGATCAGCAGGGGAATTCCCCAAGCGTATTCGCTGAACAACGCAAGGGTAGACTCAATAGATTCCAAAGAGGGGTAGGTTAGCGTAAGGGGGCAACAAAGGTGATGAAGGTAACAAAATATTGTTAACGAACGATGTCCTGCCACTCGGCGAAGCGTTGGCTAATTTTTTGCGCCAAGCGTTCGTAATTTTCCCAGGAGTCGGTAACGTGATAGAGTGAAGGCAATGAGTCGGCCAACAGGGTTTGATAGTCTTTGCGATAGATACCCCCTCCGTAGTAGTAATAGGTAAACAGATTACCGGTTTCGTTGAACAGTTCGTAGCCTAGATAGCCGTCCCATATTTCACTCAGGATGGTGCAACTGATCTGGCGGTTCTGGAATCGGTAAATTTGAATATCGGCTTCGTCCTCAAAATATTCCGAGTAGTGTTCGTTGTCAATAACCCACCCCAGATACATGCCAATGTGCACGTAGGCCTGTTCAATGGGAAGGTCACCCGGAAAGTTGCCTAAAAAATGAGACTTGGCGTTGTCGTAAATGCTCTTTTCCTTTGTGGTTGTTTCAGACTGCATAAAGCTTTTGCGCGTAAACATAGACCTATTACCCTATTATTCAAGGCTAGAGTCGCCCGAAATCTTACACCCGCGCTCGTTTGTTTCAGGTTGGTAGGGTGGCAAATTTGAATCGCAATATTAAACCTTAGAACTGTTATGAATAACCCACTGGCTTCCTATATCCGTACCGTTCCTGACTTCCCAAAACAGGGCATACAGTTCAAAGATATCACGCCGCTATTTCAGCACCCTGCGGCAGTCCGGCAGGCGGTTGATGCATTATCCGAACTTGCTCAGGCAGCCCAGGTGCAGAAAGTGGTGGCGATTGAGGCCCGCGGGTTTTGGTTAGGTCCTTTGATTGCCGACCGCTTAACGGTTGGGTGGGCTCCTGATTCGAAAAGCCGGTAAGTTGCCCGCCCCCACCAAGTCATTGTCCTATACGCTTGAGTACGGGACCGATCGACTGTGCATTCACCAAGATGCGATCAAACCCGGTGAGCTTGTGCTGGTGCACGATGATCTGCTGGCTACCGGAGGCACGGCGGTGGCGGCCTGTCGCTTGGTAGAAGCCTGCGGGGGCACCGTGGCCCAGGTTTCTTTTCTGGTAGAACTGGCGTTTTTATCAGGACGTGAACGACTAAAATCCTACCCAGTTCGTTCACTGCTTAGCTATGAACGGTAGTTTTTGCTACCGACTTACATACTGACATGCCGATAGAGCCATCGGTTTTTTGAAAGGTACAGTTATTGCTTTATTGAAGGGGACAACGAGCAATCATTCTCGTTAAAGAGAGTACATTTTTTGCAAAATGTACTCGTGTTAGTGGACGAAGTACGTTAATTGTGCTATATTAGGTTGTTTAGAGGGAAGAAGAAGTCACGAGCAATGACTGTTTGACGCGTTTCACTTGCGTATCAGAAAGCACCCTTTACAGCTTCGCTAACCAATCTGATCACCACATCGCCCGGGAGTGAACTAAAAACCCGCTCCTTTTTTTATATCATTACAGTCTTCTTCCCCAGGTGCCAAAGTCGTTGGTACTTCTCTCTGCTTATTCCTATTGATTATTCACCTCGTTTAACTAAGGAGATATGAGCGTACTTGATAAGATCAAAACGAATTACAGCACAGCATCTAGCGAGATGAGCTTAGCAGAATACCTGAAAGCGTGTAAAAAAGACACGCTGATGTATGCTAAACCCGCCGAACGAATCTTGCATGCTATCGGTGAACCCGAAATGGTAGACACTCGCAAAGACCATAAACTGAGTCGTATTTTTTCTAACAAAGTTATTCGGCTGTACCCTGCCTTCCGCGAATTTTACGGGATGGAAGAAACCATCGAGCAGATTGTTTCTTTCTTTCGCTACTCGGCCCAAGGACTGGAAGAGAAGAAGCAGATTTTGTACCTGATGGGCCCCGTCGGGGGTGGAAAAAGCTCGCTGGCCGAAAAGGTAAAGCAACTCATTCAGGTCAATCCGATCTATGTCCTAAAAGCAGGCGACGAAACCAGCCCGGTCTACGAAAGTCCACTGGGCTTATTTGCCGACTACAAGGACGAACTGGAGCAGGAGTACGGTATTCCATCGCGCTACATTCCGGCCTGCATGAGTCCGTGGGCCAGCAAGCGACTGCGGCAGTACGACGGTGATGTGAATCACTTTTCGGTGGTCAAACTTTATCCTTCGGTACAAAACCAAATCGCCATCTCTAAGACTGAACCCGGCGACGAGAACAACCAGGATATTTCTACGCTGGTGGGCAAGGTAGACATTCGCCGCCTGGCTGAGTATCAGCAGAGCGATCCGGATGCCTATAGCTATTCGGGCGGACTGTGTCTGGCCAACCAGGGGGTGATGGAGTTTGTGGAGATGTTCAAGGCGCCCATCAAGGTGCTCAACCCCCTGCTCACCGCCACCCAGGAGAACAACTACAAGGGCACCGAACCCATCGGTGCCATTCCCTTCGATGGCATCATTCTAGCCCACTCCAACGAGTCGGAATGGGCTAAATTTGCTAATGATAAGAAAAACGAAGCTTTTCTGGATCGAATCTACAAGGTGCAGGTTCCTTATTGCCTGCGGGTAGACGAGGAAATCAACATCTATAAAAAGTTGATTCGCGAAAGCTCTCTGGATCAGGCGCCCTGCGCCCCAATGACGCTGCAACTGCTGGCCCAGTTTTCGGTGATGACGCGGCTGCGCCCACCGGAAAACTCCAGCATCTTTTCTAAAATGCGGGTCTACAACGGTGAAACTCTCAAGGAGACTGATCCCAACGCCAAATCTATTCAGGAGTACCGCGACGACGCGGGCATCAATGAGGGTATGACGGGCTTATCCACCCGCTTTGCGTTTAAGATTCTATCCAAAGTATTTAACTTTGACAACGAAGAGCTAGCGGCCAATCCGGTGCACCTGCTCTACGTACTGGAGCAAGAAGTGGTGAAACTTGAAACCGGTGCTGAAATCGAGGAGCGTTACCTGAACATCGTGAAATCTATTCTGGCGAACCGTTACGCCGAGTTCATCGCCGACGAGATTCAGAAGGCCTACATTGAGTCGTATAGCACCTACGGACAAAACATCTTCGAGAAGTACATCATCTACGCTGACTACTGGATTCAAAACAACGACTACCGCGATCCGGATTCGGGAGAAGTGCTCGACCGCAGCGTACTGAATGATGAACTCGAGAAGATCGAGAAACCGGCGGGTATTGCTAACCCGAAAGACTTCCGCTCGGAGGTGACTAATTTCACGCTGCGCTACCGGGCCAACAACGGAGGCAAGAGCCCGCGTTGGGATTCGTACGAAAAGATCAAGAACGTGATCGAGAAGAAAATCTTTACCAATACCGAAGACCTGCTACCCGTCATCTCGTTCAACGCCAAAACCAACGAAGAAGACGAAGGCAAGCACCGCGACTTCACCAAGCGCATGATGGACCGGGGTTACACCTACAAGCAGATTCGCATCTTGGTCGACTGGTTCATGCGCGTCCGCAAAACGATGGGGTAACCCCTGATGCATCGCGGGGCTATCCCCACCAAACAAAAACACCATGAGTAACATTGTTGACCGCCGGAAAAATACCAAGGGGAAGTTGATCAACAACCGACAGAAATTTCTGCGACGCGTTGAGGATCAAATCCGTAAGGCGATACCCGACATTGTGAGCCAGGAGCGCATCAAGGACGCCAGTGGCGGCGGCAAGGTGAAGGTGCCGGTGCGGGGGGTGAAGGAGCCCAGCTTTCGGCACGACCCCCGCTCGGGCAAGAAGCACTACGTGCGCCCCGGCAACGATAAATTTAATGAGGGCGATCAGGTGGCCAAGCCCGATGAAGAGGGCGGCGGTTCCGGACAGGGTCGCGGTTCAAACAGTCCGGGCACCACCGAAGATGAGTTCACCGTCATTCTGACGCGGGAAGAGTTTCTGAAGTACTTCTTTGAAGATCTGGAGCTTCCTAATTTGCTGAAGAAGTACATGGAAAGCACCGTGAGCTACCGGCTTCGGCGGGCGGGCTACACCAGCAACAGCGTGCCCGCTCGTCTCAACATAAAGACCAGCTACCGGCAGTCACTGGCGCGGCAGATATCGGTGCGGGGCTTCTACGACGCGAAACTAAAAAAGCTGCGCGAAGCGCTGGAGCAAACCGAAGAGGACACCGAGCGGGTGGCGCTCCTATCGGAGATTGATCGCTACGAGAAGCTAAAACTAACCGTGCCCTTCTTTGATGATATTGACCTGCGTTATAATAACTTTGAACGGGTGCCGGAGCCTATCACTTCGGCGGTGATGTTTTGCATCATGGATGTATCGGCCTCGATGGGGTTTCACGAAAAGGATATTGCTAAGCGGTTCTTTACCTTACTCTATATCTTTCTGACCAAGCAGTATGAGAACGTGGAGCTGGTATTCATCCGGCACCATACCGAAGCCAAAGAAGTGGGGGAAGAAGAATTTTTTAACTCTCGTGAGAGCGGCGGCACCGTGGTGGCTCCTTCGTTGACCCTGATGAAGAGAATCATGCATGAGCGGTATCAGAGTGGCGCCTGGAATATCTACTGCTGCCAGGCCTCGGACGGCGACGTATGGTCGAACGGTGACGCGGTGGAGTGCTGCCAACTACTGAAGGAAGAAATTCTGCCCAACGTACAGTACATGGCCTACATTGAAATAAAAAATCGGGGATTGGAAGGCTACCTGTGGCATGCCTACAAACGCCTGCGCAAACATGATAATTTTTCTATGCGTAACATTAATGATGTGAGCCAGATATGGCCGGTGTTTAAAGCATTGTTTAAGAAGAAGGATTTGGTGGAGACGGGGAAGTGAACCGACCGATTGTTCGTCAGGCCGCTGTCTGTAAAGTGGGGGTAGGATGGCTCAGTGGCTCAATTGTTAAAGAGGCAACGCCAACAATTGAACAATAGAGCCATCGAACCCTACGCTGATTCAGAGACTAATATTACTTTTTGAAACCAGTATCAGATAAATGGACGATAAAGATAAGATACGGGAGATGTTCAGCGCGTCCGACTGGGACTTCGAAACCATTCAGGTGGCGGATGAACTGACGAGCCGGGTGGGGCGGGAGCAGTTTCGAACTCGATACTTACCCCAACCAAATAGAAATAGTTACCTCAGAGCAGATGCTGGATGCTTACGCGCTCATTGGTCTGCCTACTTCTTACCCCCACTGGAAGTTTGGGAAGGACTTCGTGCTCAATCAGGGTAACTACCGCCAAGGACGCATGGGTTTGTCTTACGAAATGGTGATCAATGCTGACCCCTGCATCAGCTACAACATGGAAAACAACTCCACCTGTATGATGCTGCTGGTGATTGCCCACGCCTGTCAGGGCCACAACGCCTTCTTCAAGAACAACTACCTGTTTAAAGACTGGACATCGGCTGATTCTATCATTGACTACATGGTGTTTGCCCGCGACTTTATCCTGAAGTGTGAGGAAGAGTTCGGGGAAGAAGAAGTGGAAGCCACCTTGGATGCCTGCCACGCCCTGATGAATCACGGAGTTGACCGTTATAAGAAACCGCCCAAGCTGTTGAGTAAAAAGGAGCAAGCCCGCCTCAAGCGCTTGGCAAAGGCAAAGAGTGAGAACTACAACGATATTTTGCGCACGCTCCCCGTTTCCCTAAAAAACAAGCAAGAGAAGTTCAAGAACAAAAACGAGCGTTTTCCACCGGAGCCCGAAGAAAATATCCTCTATTTCATTGAGAAAAACGCACCAAAGTTGCCGATGTGGAAACGGGAAATCATTCGTATCGTGCGTAAAGTTGCCCAGTACTACTATCCGCAAACGATGACCAAGGTGATGAACGAAGGCTTTGCCACCTTCATGCACTATCACATCATCAACCATTTGTTCGAAGAAGGCTACCTGAGCGATGGTTTTATGCTCGAGTTTTTCAAGAGCCACAGCGGAGTGATTTATCAGCCCCCTTACGACAGTAAATATTTCTCCGGACTGAATCCCTACACGCTAGGATTTAATATTTTTATGGATATCAAACGCGTTTGCGAAAATCCCACCGATGAGGACCGGCGGTGGTTTCCGAACCTGGTGGGACACCACTGGTTAGACGAAGTGCTATACGCCATGGAGAACTTCCGTGACGATAGCTTCATTGCCCAGTACTTATCGCCCAAGGTGATCCGAGATATGCGGTTGTTCAGCGTCTACGATGATGACGAAGAGGATCACTTTGAAATTGATTCCATTCACAACGAGCGGGGCTACCGACGATTGCGGCAGTTGCTTAGTCAGCAATACGACCGTTCAACGCGGGTCCCGGATATCCAGGTTGAACAGGTAGATATCCACAAAACCAGTAAACTTACCCTCATCCATAAAATTCAGCACGAGCGGCTGCTAGAGGAGGATGAAGCTGAGGAGACGCTGCGCTACGTGCAACAACTATGGGAGTTTCCGGTAGAGCTTCACTCGCGCAACCGGGCGGGCATTGATGAAGACTTTTACGACTGTTAAAACGATTACTGTTGCGTGCGCACGTAGGGCTGATGCTCCTTCAAGAATTCAACCATCGGATCGGTGTAGTGGGAGGGAAGCGTAGCATCAAAAGCGACGCGCTCTAGGTTGGTAAAAAACTGCCGCTGCCCGGCGGAAGGATATTTCTTGAATGACTTAGAAACTAAGCGAAGCAGAGAATCCAGACTTTCTTGCTGCAAGCGCATATCCAACAGAATCTGGCACACCCGTTGCGAAAATGGGTCATTGGGATCGCGCTGACCTTTTACCAGCACCAGGCTGATCTCCCAAGTAGAATACTCACGCATCGGTCGGCTCATCGGAATAAAGCTACTGGTTTTCCTAATTGCTGCTCGTACTTTTGCTGGATAGCCACCGCATTTTCGGGACCTGATAAGCCACCGCAGAGAATGCACACGATTCCGCCGTTGCCGGGGGCGGTGAGCCGTGCGCCATAGAGCCCTTGGCGAGGTCCCGCCGCCTTCACCTGCGCGACAATTTCGTCGGCCCCCGCGTGCCCAAGACCGCAATCGGAATAACTCTGGTGCGATTGATACATCAGTTCGCCCATTAGGTTCAAACGGTTGGCGTAGTTCTGAAACTCTGCACTATAGTTCTTAATAACCTGCACGAAGAGCTGCGTGCGAAAGCCCTCGTATACCGGAAGGCAGGTAGCCTTGCGTACATTATATGCTTCATCACGATCAATGAACGAAATATTGTCAATGCTCGTCTGAAATTTATCAAAAAAATCTTGTCCGGTGAGTCTTTCCGGCAGAATAGATAGATATTTATCCTCAAAATCGGAGGGGGAGATGTTCCCTAGGTACCCCTGGTAGGGCAACATTGACCAGTCACCGGTTTCTCGGGCAAGATCCAAGTCGCGTACGGTGGCTCCGCTGGCTAGCGCAATAATACTGAAGCCCATAAACATAGCAATGCGAAAGCGCGCGTGGGCAGCATCGGCCAACGAAACTAATTCTCCGGTTCCCACGCCGATAAACGATAAAGAGTCGGGGAGGGTAATTGGGTGGAATACCTCAGCCGGTTGACACCGCAGCGGAGTGAGCTGATGTAAATCACCAAGGTTAGAAATAATATGACGGCCAGGACCAGTAGCGAAGCCACCTGCCAGATTTTCGGCGCGGTGGGCCAGTAGGGGTAGTTCGTACGGTTCTACGGTTAGGTTGAGACTGGCACTGACCGCTTCGAGGAGCGCCAGTTCGAGCGAGGTGATCGCACCCGCACCAATGCTTTCGGGTAAATTACTGACCAAAACAACGGCCAAACCCTCAAACTTAAGCTTACGCTCCGCATACAGGACCACTAAACATCCCAGCAGGGCAACGATTATCTCATCGGTGTGCACGCGCTGAATTTGCTGACGTGTATAGTCGTAGTGTATGCTAGGAAATTGCCCAATCAGCTCGGGATAACTGCAAACCACGTCGTGGGTCGGAGTGCCCTGCCGAACAATTTTAAGCGTAATTTTTTGATCATCACGGGCGGCAACGTAGGCGGTAGAAACCGGCTCGAGGGCCTTTTGAAGCAGTAAACTGCCCGCCACGTCGGTAACCCCCCCCATCACATCCAAGCAGCCCGGAGCAGTGGCTTGAGTCACTTTCTGCTGGTGGGTAGCAAAAAAGTCCTTCAATATTCCAGCAATACTGCCCATGATCGGTGGTTTGTGACTTTCGCATTACACCGCAAATTTTCGTGCGGTGCGTAGCGAGCAAACATAGAGAATTTAGTGGGTATGATGAAGAATATTCCCATAAATTGCCCCCGCGTAAGCTTCGCTTTACCTTCACGTTTTAGTTCTATGCCATCACCAACCCCACAAGCCCTTATCTTTGACCTAGGAGGGGTCGTTATCAATATTGATCCGGCACTAGCGTTTCGTGCTCTTCAACATTTGGCTCCGGCATCGGTGTCGGTAACCGATAAATTGCTCGAGCACAGTGAATTGTTCCTGGACTACGAAAAAGGATTAATTGATGATCCAGCCTTTCGGCAGGGCGTCCGGGAGCTTATTCAGCGCTCCGATATCGCCGATGATATCATCAACGCCGCGTGGTGTAGCATGCTCCTGGATATCCCTCCGGAGCGATTGCAGCTCCTGGAGCGACTCAAGTCACAGTACCGCACTTTTGTGCTCAGCAATACCAATCAAATTCACGTCAACGCCTTCAACACAATGGTGGCGGCGGTCACCGGGCAGCCCAGCCTGGATCATCTGTTCGAAAAAGTATACTTCTCGCACCACCTCAGGATGCGCAAGCCCGAAGCGCAAATCTACCGGCACGTGCTGGAAGAGCAGGGGTTGGCGCCCTCCGAAACGCTGTTTCTAGACGACCGCGCCGATAACCTGGCGGCCGCCGAAGCCGAAGGCATCCGCACGCAGCTAGTGACCAAAGCCCGTGGAATTATAGAAATTTTCGCCGTATGAACCCTACTCGGCAACGCCTGATTCAATTGTTGTTGTTTCTGATTACGCTGGCTGCGACCACCCTGGCGGGAGCAGAGTGGCAGTTTAATCGTTATGTAGGGTCGGTAGAGCATCCCCTGACCATGCATCACTTCTGGCAGGGCTTGTGGTTTTCGGTGCCCTTCCTGGGGATACTCACCGTGCACGAGTTTGGTCACTACCTCACCGCCCGGCGGCACCGGGTGCGGGTCACGCTGCCCTACTACATCCCCTTGTGGTTTGGCTTCATCGGACTGCCTTCTATTGGCACCATGGGAGCCTTTATACGTATCAAAGAGGCGATCCGAACCCGGCAGCAATATTTCGATATCGGGATTGCGGGACCCCTGGCCGGTTTTGTGGTGGCGCTGGGGGTGCTGTTCTACGGTTTCACCCACCTGCCCCCGCCCGAATACATCTTCGAGATTCATCCCGAGTATGCCGAGTACGGACTAGACTACGCCCAGCACGTATACGATCAGCCGCTGACCCTGCGGGTAAATCCTCCGTTGCTGTTCGAGTGGTTTGCCACCTACGTGGCCCCGGCCGAGCGCTTGCCCAATGCCTACGAGATCATTCATTACCCCTGGCTGCTGGCAGGCTTTCTGGCCCTGTTCTTCACCGCCCTTAATCTAATTCCTATTGGGCAGTTGGATGGCGGGCACATTCTGTACGGACTCATTGGTTACCAACGCCACCGGTGGGTATCGGCGGCGCTGTTTATCGCTTTTATGGGCTACGCCGGTCTGGGAGTGATCACTCCTGACATGAGCACGAACGAACTGCTGTGGGGGATTGGGTTGTACCTGGGGTTTTTGTACCTCACCTTTTCGCGTCTCACGCCCGTTCCCCAGACCAACCTACTAATTGCGGTGAGCGTGTTTAGCTTGCAATTCGCGCTTGCGGTGTTTATTCCGGGCGTGGTAGGCTTCCAGGAGTGGCTATTCTTTGGTTTTCTAATCGGACGGGTACTCGGGGTGTATCATCCGGCCGCGCCGGTAGACGCACCGCTGGATACCACCCGGAAGGTGCTGGGGTGGCTGGCCCTGCTGATCTTCGTGCTGTGCTTCAGCCCCTCGCCCTTCGTGATTGAGTAGCGAGAGATTATTTTGGCAAAGAGTTGTTGCAGGTGTTTTCAAAATACCGGATGTTTTTACCTAATTCTTGGAAAAGCATCCGTATATTGGAAACAAGAACAATCAACTCGCCCTATGAAATCATCGAAGAAGCAGGACGCTAGCACTCAGAAAGCAAGCAGAAAGACCTCCAATAGAAAGGATTCGACTCTTTCTAAGAAGACGCTGATGGATGTACTGGCCTCCGATAAAATAACCACCGAAGAGATGTCTCGGATTGCGCGTCATGGTATCTCCGGAGGAGAAATTCAGTATATGGTTGATAAGAAGCTAGCTACGGCTAAGGACGTAGCCTATGTGCTTGGCGTAAACGAACGTACCGTACGTACTTATCAACGGGAAGCCAGTAATCTATCCCCCCAGCAATCCGAGCAGTTGCTAAAGTACAACCGCTTGCTCGGCCGAGGTAAAGAAGTCTTCGGGTCAGAAGAAGCTTTTAACCGCTGGCTGCGTAAGCCCGCCTACGGTTTGGATAATGATATTCCCTTAGCGTGTCTGGTCACTTCGGAAGGAATCAGCCTGGTGAGCGACGAGGTAGAGCGGATTGCCAACGGCGAGTTCGCCTAAGCAGAACATCTACATGGAAATCTATCGCATTGTCATAGAGGAGTACGCCGATACGCTTTTTGCCTCCGGTAGGGCTAACCGTTGGAACAACAAGGGAGAGAAGGTCATCTATAGTGCCTCATCCCGCTCGTTGGCCTGCTTGGAGAACGTGGTTCATTCCAGTGGTGAATCGCTTCTGGACCAATTTACTATCATGGTCATACACGTTCCGGACGAACTGGATTGGGACACGGTTGCCCGGCGTCAACTTCCGGATGATTGGTTTGCCCGGGCCCGTCATCCGGCTTGCCAACTTTTGGGCAGCCAGTGGTACGTATCTCAACGTTCGCCGGTGCTAAAGGTGCCGTCGGCCATTGTTCATCAGGAATACAATTTCGTGCTCAACGCAGCGCA
Source organism: uncultured Cytophagales bacterium (assembly GCA_963761785.1). GTDB lineage: Bacteria > Bacteroidota > Bacteroidia > Cytophagales > Cyclobacteriaceae > Tunicatimonas. Next base: position 325,935 of record CAVXII010000003.1, on the reverse strand, counting down.
CCGCGCTTACGGTGAGATTAAGATCATTGAACGGCGACCTTTTGCCTTTGACCCGCGGATCAAAGAAGACCAGTATGAATAGAGGTGAGATGTATCAATCAACTAGGATACGAACCCCAACTGAAGGCTTCCAAGAGTGGCTATTGTTCGAATTTTGATCGGACGCGTGCTCGGGGTCTATCATCCGGCGGAAGAGGCTGATGCCCCCCTGGATACCATACGGAAAGTGCTGGGGCTGGCTGGCTTTGCTGATATTTCTACTGTGCTTTGGTCCGTCGTCTTTTGTGATTGAGTGATCAATGCAAATAAAAATCCTCCCGCATCAGGTTCTGCTGCCATTGCCAGGCCGATCGCATCATATCCTCCAGTGAGCGCTCGGCGCGCCAGCCCAACGCTTTATTGGCCAGGGTCGTATCGGCGTAAATTTGCTCAATGTCGCCTGAGCGACGGGAAGCAATTTCGTAGTTCAGTTTCACCCCATTGACCCGTTCAAAGGCGTCAATCACGGCCAGCACCGAGTAGCCCTCGCCCGTGCCTACGTTGAAGCATTCGTAGCGATCCGCGTTTTTTCCGTCCATCAGGCGCCGTAGCGCCGCCAGGTGCGCTGCTGCCAGATCTACCACGTGAATGTAGTCGCGCACGCAAGAGCCGTCGGCAGTAGGATAATCGTCGCCAAACACCCGAAGCTTTTCTCGCACCCCCGCGGCGGTTTGGGTAATGAAGGGCACCAGGTTGGCCGGCGTCCCCTTCGGCAGTTCGCCTAGCAGTCCTGAGGAGTGCGCTCCAACCGGATTAAAGTAACGCAGGCTAATGGCCTGGAGTGATTCTTCAGCGCTCACCGTGTCGCGGATAATCTCCTCAGCCACCTGCTTGGTATTGCCGTAGGGGGACTCGGCGGGCTTTACGGGAGTTGCCTCGGTGACGGGCAGTTGATCGGGTTGACCGTAGACCGTGCAGGAGGATGAAAAGATAAAATGATGAATATCGTACTCCTTCATCTGCAGCAGCAGGTTGATGAGGGAGTAGAAGTTGTTGCGGTAGTACTTCAGCGGATCAGCTACCGACTCACCTACCGCTTTTGACGCTGCAAAGTGAATCGCCGCGCTGATATTCGGGTGACGCTTAAGAAAATTCCGTAACGCCGCCGGGTCGCACAGGTTGAAGGAAGCCAGTTCGGGTCGGGTACCGGTGATCTCCTCAATGCCCGCGAGGACTTCGGCCCTTGCGTTAGACAAATCGTCAATGATTACGACGGAGTATCCCGCCTGGATAAGCGTTACTACGGTGTGGGAGCCGATATATCCGGCACCGCCGGTCACGAGAATGCTTTTGGTAGGCATAGTTAATGGATAAGCGAGCTGCGAATAGCGAGCTCCGGTTATGGTTATTGAGTGCCCAAGATAGCACCATTTAGAAACGCAATCAATAGCCCAATAGCGCTAAATAGTACGAAAGGTAACGAGTCTAAATTTTATTTAGATTTATTCCAAATAGTTTTGAAATCACAAACTTCCCTTCTTATCTTTGCGCAACCGATATCTATCAACCGCCGCCGCTATGACTCGCTATTGGCTACCGTTTATCCTGCTATTGCCGTTCACCGCTTGCATCGATGACGACCCTGAAAATCCCCAACTTACCGTTCCTGCCGATTATGCGTTTACGCGCAACGGACAAAGCACCGTATCGTTCGCAGGACAGACCACGCGCCTGCGCATGGCCACCGAACTCACGAGTGCCATGCTAGACTTTGATGCTACCACTACTGACTTGCTGCTGGCCAGGTACCGCAACGAAGCGCCCGGTGGCGGCGACGTGAATCCTTTTTCTGCGGCAGACCTCAATGCGGCGGAGCAAAGCGTGCGTAGCAAGGTGGCTGCCTCGCAAGACTACTTTTCGGCGAACAGCGCCGAGGGTACGGTTATTAAGAATGAGTTTGAAGACTGGATGACCCGGCAGGTGAATGAAGTTTTCCCCAACGAAGAAATGCTGGCCGAACCCGGAGTAAGCGGTCAGATCGCCGATGGCGACGCCGTGCGCTACGTCAACGACCAGGGGTTAGAATACGACCAACTCGTCACCAAGGGCCTGCTCGGTGCGCTCACACTGGATCAGATACTCAACAATTACCTAAGTCCGGCGGTGTTGGACCGTGGAGACAGTCGTGCTGAAAATTCGGCCCAAACTACAGAAGACGGACAAAACTACACCTACATGGAGCACCGCTGGGACGAAGCATACGGCTACGTCTACGGCACCTCCCCGAACCCCGCTGATCCAAACGTTACGCTGGGTGAAAATGACGCCTTCCTGTATAAATACATCGGTCGGGTAGAGGGTGACGCCAGTTTTGTGGGTACGGCCGAAACGATCTTTGAGGCTTTCAAACGGGGTCGCGCTGCAATCGTGGAAGCTGAATACGATTTACGGGATCAGCAGATTGCTATTCTTCAGAAAGAGCTATCCAAAATGATTGGTATCCGGGCCGTATACTACTTGCAGCAAGCCAAGAATTCGCTGAACCAGGCGAATCCTAACTTCGGAACCGCGTTTCACGACTTGTCCGAAGGTTATGGCTTCATTTACAGCCTGCGCTTCACCCGACAACCCGGCACCAATGTTCCCTACTTCGGTCGGGACGAGGTGGACGATTTTCTCGATGATTTAATGAACGATGGAGAAAATGGCCTGTGGGACGTGACTCCCCAAACCCTGGACGAGCTTTCAGCAGCCATAGCGGAACCCTTTGACTTTAGTGTAGCCCAGGCTGGCGACAACGAACTATGAGTATGAAAAAACTTTTTACCCTGGCCATCCTTCTGATCGCCTTTGCCTGCGTCCCCGACGATGAACCGATTGTTGCAACCGAAACCGTAGACCGGGGAGCGATGCTCACTCACTGGGCCGACAACATTATTCTGCCGGCCTACCGATTCTACGGACAAACCCTGGAGGCGCTTCGAGAAACCACTGAAGATTTTAGCCAGGCCCCCAATGAAAGCTCATTAGCGGAACTGCGCGCTGCCTGGCGAGAAGCGTATCGGGCGTGGCAATGGGTGAGCATGTACGAGATTGGTCCGGCGGAAGTGGCTTCCTTGCGAAACTTTACGAATATTTACCCCACCGACGGGATCGCTATTGAGCAGAACGTTGCCGAAAATAACTATACGTTTAATCTTCCATCTAAGTACGACGAACAAGGTTTTCCGGCCTTAGACTATTTATTGTACGGGCTTGCCGCTACGGACGAGGAACTACTGGCCCGCTACACTGATCCCGAGGCAGGCGACGGGTACCGTACTTATTTACGGGAGGTGGTAGAGCGATTGAATGAGCTCACTACTCCCATCATTGCGGAGTGGGAGGCGACTTACCGCGATAGCTTCGTCAGTAATTCCGGCACCTCGGGCACTGGGGCGTTCAACACGCTGGTGAATGATTACCTGTTCTTCTACGAAAAAGCGTTACGCGCGGGGAAAGTAGGTATTCCGGCCGGAGTATTTTCCAGTGAGCCGCTGCCCCATACCGTAGAAGCCCGCTACGCCGGAGATGTTTCTAAGGAACTACTGCTGGAAGCCATCGATGCGGCCCAGCATTTCTTCAACGGCCAAGCGTTCCAAAGCAATCAAGCCTCGGCCGGACTCCGATCATACCTGGATCAGGTTGAAGTTGAGCGTGAGGCGGAACCACTAAGTACGCGGATCAATGCCCAGTTCAATCAGGCTCGGGAGGCGGCCCAGCAGCTTCAGCCTAATCTGGGGCAACAGGTCACCGACGACAACCAAGCGATGCTGGCTGCCTACGATGCACTGCAACGCAACGTGGTGCTGATGAAGGTAGATATGTTTCAGGCCCTCAACGTGCAGGTGGATTTTGCGGATGCCGACGGTGACTAGATGAACCAATGAATTTAGCAACGAGTGATTGGTACTTAGCCAAAGTGGATCAGGATGCGAAATCCTGGATGATATGAATGCGTCTCCGCGGATCAAACTGGAATCAGCATCACTCCGAAGATCAACGCATCAAACGACGTCGGACATTGAACGCGCGCGCCCTTACTTTCAGCAAACCACCGACGCCGCTCCGCTGGTCGTCTTCCGAATCCTCTTCGGTGGTCTGATGTTCGTCAGCATAATTCGCTTCTGGAGCAATGGGTGGATTGAAAAATTCTACCTGGAGCCCCGGTTTTTCTTTACGTACCCAGGGTTTGCGTTTGTCCAGCCGCTGGGTCAGTTTACCTACCTTATTTTTGCGGGCTGCGCCGGTGCTGCGCTACTGGTAGCGCTTGGGTACCACTATCGTTTGGCCATCGTTCTGTTCTTCCTGAGCTTCACCTACATCGAGCTGATGGATAAGACCACCTACCTCAACCACTACTACTTCGTTAGTGTCCTGAGTTTGATACTGGTCTTTTTACCCGCTAATACCTACTTTTCTTTAGACGCAAAACGACGGCCACAAGGGGCAAGTCAGCGGGTGCCGCGTTGGACCATCGACGCGCTGAAAATACTCCTTGGCATCGTCTACTTTTACGCCGGACTCGCCAAAATTAATTCCGATTGGTTACTGCACGCTATGCCGCTAAAAATTTGGCTTTCAGCGCATTACGAACTTCCGGTGCTGGGTAAAATACTTCAGCAACCCTGGGCTCCGTACGTTTTCAGCTGGAGCGGAATGCTCTACGACCTGAGTATCCCTTTTATGTTATTTTACCGCCCCACCCGCGTTCTGGCCCTCGGGCTGGTGGTGGTTTTCCACGGACTCACCGCGCTGCTATTTCCCATCGGTATGTTTCCCTACCTCATGATCGCCAGTTCGCTGATCTTTCTGGACGCCTCGGTGCACCACCGTCTGCTCAGCGCTGGGGCAAGACTGTTCAACCTTCGGTTGGTTAGGCCTGACAACAGCGGGAGGCCTTCCTACGGTAAAAATAAGTTTGCTCTAATCGCGGTGAGTAACCTATTAATCCTGCAACTACTACTGCCGTGGCGTTACTGGGCTTATCCTGGCGAACTGTTCTGGACGGAAGAAGGCTACCGTTTTTCGTGGCGGGTGATGCTGATGGAAAAGGCGGGGTACGCCCAATTTCGGGTGGTAGACCCCCGCACGGGCAAACGCTTCTACGTGGACAATGCTGACTTCCTAACCCCTTTGCAGGAGAAACAGATGGCGACCCAGCCCGACTTTATTTTGCAGTACGCGCATTTTTTAGCCGGTCACTTTCAGCAGCAGGGACACGCCAACGTGCAGGTTTTTGTCGACAGCTACGTGGCCCTGAACGGGCGACCGAGCCAACCCTACGTTGACCCAACCGTTGACCTGACGCAGATAAATGAATTTTTCCACCGCCGAAACTGGTTAGTGCCGTTTGATGAGAAGATTGGGGGACTATAGAACGATAATTTTACTGGTGGCAGGACTGGTGCTCAGTACAAACCCGCTACGGGCGCAGTATCGGATCGAGGGGCAAGTAATAGATGCTGAAAACCGGCAACCCATCGCGGAGGCGGAAGTGTACAATAAAACCACCGGCGAACTTGCGATCACGAATTCCAGCGGAGTGTACCGACTCACTGATCTGCCCACGGGTACGTACGATTTAGTATTTTTTTCGTACCAGTTCCAAACGCAAGAGCAACCGATTACGCTAGTCGGTGACACCACCTTTTCGGCCGCATTGTTGCCGCTGAGCCAGGAACTATCCGAGGTGGTTATTCAGCAGCAGCGGGAGGAACTGTACAGTCTTCGTCAGTTGCGGCCGGTGGAGGGCACGGCTATTTATGCCGGAAAGAAAACCGAGGTGGTGGTGTTAGATCAGGTAGTTGGAAACCTGGCGGCCAACAATGCCCGGCAGGTGTACGCGCAGGTAACCGGACTCAACATCTACGACAACAATGACGGAGGGCTGCAACTCAGTATCGGTGGGCGCGGCCTGGACCCCAACCGCACGGCTAATTTCAACACCCGGCAGAATGGCTACGACATCAGCGCCGATGTGTTGGGGTATCCGGAAAGCTACTATACTCCACCCGCCGAAGCGCTGCGCGAAATCCAGGTGGTGCGGGGCGCAGCCTCTTTGCAGTACGGAACGCAGTTCGGGGGGCTGATTAATTTTAAAATGAAGCAACCCCATCCCACCAAAAATCTAGATTGGGTATCGCGGCAATCGGTGGGCTCATTCGGCTTATTCACGAGTTTCAACAGTGTGGGGGGCACCCTGGGTCGGGCTAGCTACTACGGTTACTTCCACCACAAGCGGGGCAACGGATTTCGTCCACACTCCGATTATTCAGCCCAAAATGCTTATCTGCACCTGGGTTATGATCTGGGCGAACGCACCTCGCTGGCGTTAGAAGTGACCTACCTGAACTACCTGGCCCAGCAGGCCGGTGGGCTTACCGACACTCAGTTTGCCCGCGACCCCACCTTCAGCCCGCGGGCCCGCAACTGGTTCAACGTGGACTGGCGGCTGGCCGCGCTCAAATTTAAGCATCGAATAGGCACCGATACCGACCTCTCGGTCAACGTGTTTGGGTTGGACGCCGAGCGCAACGCGGTGGGCTTCCGGGGCAACCCGGCTAACCTGAACGCCAACCCGGTGAATGAAATAGACGAAGCGGACTCCGAGGGCAACTACTTACTACCGCGCGACCTGATTCGGGGCAACTACAACAATTGGGGTGCCGAAGCGCGTCTGCTCACCCGCTATCAGCTGTTTGGTAAGGATGCCGTAGCGCTGGTCGGCACCAAATACTACCAGGCTAATAACCAAGCAGTTCAGGGGCCGGGCACCCGCGGGACCGACGCCGACTTTCGCCTGGCCACCGATCGTTTTCCCGATTACGCCAGCCAATCAAGTTTCATCTTCCCAAACCGCAACCTGGCTTTGTTCGCCGAACATATCCTTTACCTGTCCGACCGCTTTTCGCTGACGCCCGGACTGCGTTGGGAGCGCATCCGCACCGAGAGCCGGGGCACCTACCAGCAGGTCAACTTCAACAACGCGGGCAACCCCATTGCCAACCGGGTGCTGAGTGACAACCGCACCCTCGACCGATCTTTCCTGCTGGCGGGCATCGGGGCCAGCTACGAACCCACCACGCGCCTGGAAGTGTACGCCAACGTGTCGCAGAACTATCGTTCGGTCACCTTCAGTGACATTCGGGTGGTGAGTCCGACCTTTATCATCGACCCCAATATCTCGGACGAGACCGGTTTCACCGCTGACCTGGGCGCGCGTGGACAGTGGGATGGAAAGGGTTCGTATGACGTGAGTGCGTTCGGACTGCTTTACGACGACCGCATTGGCATTATTCTGGACGACCGGGCCAACCGGGTGCGCAAGAATATCGGGCAAGCCCTGATCATGGGATTAGAAACCTCGGTAGATGCCAATGTAGGCGGCTGGCTATCGCTCGACCCCAAAAAGTACCAACTACGCTACTTCGTCAACGCCGCCTTCACGCAATCGGAGTATCTACGGTCGGAAGAAAACAACGTGGTGGGCAAGCAGGTAGAGTTTATTCCGGCGGTGAATCTGAAGACCGGGGTTCGGGCGGGGTACCGCAACCTGCTGGCCAGTGTGCAGTTTACCTACTTATCGGAGCAGTTCACCGACGTAGAAAACTCTCGGATACCGGGGGCGGGCGACCGCCGCGAGGGGGTGATTGGCACCATTCCGGCCTACGGGGTGGTGGATCTGTCGGCTTCCTATACCTACCGGCGGTGGAAACTGGAAACGGGCATCAACAACCTGCTCAACGCGCGTTACTTCACCCGGCGGGCCACCGGCTACCCCGGCCCCGGTATCATCCCGGCCGAACCCCAGTCGTTCTATAGTACGTTGCAGTTTTCGGTGGGGGTGGATTGACTGCTGTGTTTTAGCTGAGTCTTTGCCGCCTGACGGTTTGGCTGAAAAGAGTAACTATTCCGTAGGGCAGCTATGATTTTTAGCTTTTGTTAGGTGCCTTTTAAACTTTCATCCTTGATAATTTTAGGTAAATCAGCGTTTTCCAATAGCTTATTGGCTCTATCAAGTTTTTCCTTAAAGAGCACTTTCCCCTTGAAGCGATTTAATTTTTTGTCAATCTTTACCAGAGGTATCTTTGACTCATTGAACTCATCTACTTTCATTGCTTTTGTCTTTTGGTGATTAAAAATCCGATACAGTCTTCCCCCACTATAAACTCTTCAAATGTTTCATCTTGCTTCATACCATAAACGTGAAAGTCTTTCTGAATCTCTACTAGATCGTTGGTGATGCCCATTCGATAAAGTCTTGTCCTAACCTCCGTACTGCCCGTGGCAAAAATATGTGAATCTGGGTGTCTACCCGTAAAAGCATACACTGTCGATGCCACTGTAGCCAAAACCTTCAGGCTATCCCTATTATTGGTTACGACCCTGTCATTGATTTCTTGTCTTTCCTCGTCGTAATCCCCAAAACCGAGATTGTAAAAGTTTTCTATGTTCATCCTCGAGTACTCAACAACCTTTTTGACCTCTCCGTTTTCTCCCACGCTTACAAATTCATAGAAGTGCAAATCCTCGTCAGCTTTGTATTCATATTCCGAGTAATTCATATAGCAAATCTAACAAATCTGTCAATACCTCTGCCTACACGGCCTTTTCATAAAAAAGAGGGGATAGCAAAAAGCTGTTACTTTTGATATTCCACCATCAAACTAACAAACGATGCTACCCTGTCTTAAAAAAACGAATGTAGGACTTACTACTACTATCTGCAAGCTAATGTGATTGATCCACGCGACAACCGTGGCAAACGCCATGATCTGTACTTTGTGCTGTTTGGGGCACTTCTAGCCACTATGGCAGGCAAGGTACTCATCGCCGAGATTCACCGGTTTTTGGTACGACATCACAATTGCCTATGCTCCTTATTGGGCTTATCGGTCAGTCATACGGTCTCCGATGTGCAATTGCGCAGACTGCTGGCCCTGGTGGATGCGGCTGCTTATCAACACTTTCATGCTCGTTATTTTGGTTGGCAAGCTTGTTTGCTGCCCCCCAATAGTTGGATTGGTTTTGATGGCAAAGAACTCAGAGGCACCATTGACGGGGTAGCCGGACAGAAAAGGGGATTATGTATTGTACGTCCTTTACTACATCAGGCAAGCATCAGTCTACCAGGGTTGTTTTATCATGGGGCCAAAGATAGCGCCCGGCGCCCGGCGAGATAAACTGCGTGCGAGAGCTTCTTCAGAAAGGGCAATTAGCTAGTCAATGCCTGACTTTTGATGCACTACATACCCAGAGTCAGACCCTGGAAATGGTTCAGAACGCTCAAGGCACTTATATAGCACAAGTGAAAGCCAATCAATCTATGTTGCTGGAAGATTTACAAGATCATACCAAACTGATAGCTCCGGTAGCTGAACATCAGACCTCAGAAAAGGGCCATGGTCGCATAGAAGAGCGAAAAGCTTCTTTTTATTGCGTCAAGGCTATCTGCTTCGAGCAAAAGTGGGATGACTCAGGGTTTGCTACTTTAGTAGTGATGGAACGAGAAAGTACGCAATGCAAAACCGGTAAAGTGAGCCGAGAAACTAGTTATTATCTGTCTAATGCCTCCTTGGAGCAGATAGCCCCCCAAGAGTTCTCTCAAGCCATTCGTCAACATTGGAGTATCGAGGCGGACAATTGGGTCAGAGACGCTACCTTCCGCGAAGATTGCATCCGATGCAAAGAACCGGCCCGCAGCAAAACTCTAGCCAGCATCATATCAGTAGCCGGAAACCTGCTACGGCAACAGAAAAAAGATTATCTGAAAGCCATACAGGAAGATGTAGCCTGTGATCCAACGCTTGCAATACACTTTTTTAAGCATGTTGACTTTTTATGAAAAGGCCGTGCCTCTGCCTAGTTCAAGTTAAGTGTTGGGTATGTTTTGACTTTTTTTAGTTGTACTTAACGGCCCCGGCTATGAGTAGTTGCGTGGGTTAGGGTTAAACTTTGCAAGTACACACCAAGTTGGAAATTCCTGCGGAATTTCCGAAGTAGGCGAGAACAAGCAATTACTTATAGCCATTGTTGTGCTTAGTTTTTATTTCTATTCTTTTTTCTAGCTCTTGTGCTTCGAAATTTTTAGTTCCTTGGTCAACTATTGCTGTTCCAGAGAAAAACTCTTCGTTGTACCAACGTCTTTGTTTAGAAATACTGTCCATAGCAAATCTTAATGATAATTGGCGTTGGATATCATTTACACTTTCTTCAAACATATCTAAAGTGGGCATCCAGTCAAAAATGTATCTACATTGGTCATAAGTTACTACATCAAGAAACATATCAGTTTTCTTTGCTTTATACTTCCATCTCTTTGTGTATTCAACATTATAAAAATATGGACTTGTTAATTGTCCAATTAAAATATCTTTGAATTGATGAAAAAGGAATACATCGCAAAAAATGTGCGAACTATGCATTTTCCATTTATTACGAATTTTTTCTAGTTTATCACTATGTAGATTGTCTTGTAATCCCTCTGAAATAAAATAACTTACTAACTCGATACTCTCTGTCAAATCATTAACATCTCCGTTTAATGAAATTTGTCTTTTCACATTGTCTAAAACTTCATTAAACTCTTTGTTATGTACCCAAAAATCTGATAATCCCCAAAGTAAAGAGTTGTCATTAGGGAAACACATTATATCCTCATAATAATCTTCATTAAAGCTTGATTTATTAAAGTTTTTGAAAAATAGGTCTACAATACTTTTATTACTACTCAATTTTTGATAAGGTAATATTACTCCTGGAATATCGTAAAGCAAACGAGTTATAAGTTGACTGTAAAAGGTGTCTTCATTGTCTTTCAATATAGCTAAAAATTCTTTGAAATCTATTCCTGAGCACTCGGCTGAATCAATAAACCCACCTCCTAAATTTTCATACTCTTCAGTAAAAGTTTTAGGAAATAGATAGTTTGCTGCCAATAAGTTTAGTTTGTTTCGATATGAATTGTTTTCTTCAGATTCGTGAGGTAATGAAAAATTGGTAATTAATGTTCCTGGTGAATTAAGTTTATTGTGATTGAAAATTTCTTTGATAACAGAAAGTGTCTTTTTGCTTGCTATTGTTGAGCAAAAGTCTAAGTAAATGATATCGAATTTGAATGGTAAAATCTTAAGATAGTTTTCTATCCTACCTTTATATATTTTAACAAAAGGAAATTTAGAATTTAAGGCGGAAATTGTTGCATTATTATATGTTTTATTGTCAGATTCAAAAGCCCAAATATTTTCTGGTAAAATTCCATAACTAACTAATACTTCAACATCATTTTCTGGATTCGGACCACTCAAGTATGCAACTCTTAAATCTGAAGCTGATTTAGTTCCGATAATAGAATCGTAAAACTTATCCCATTGAAGGATTTCTGATTCGTCTAATTGAGAAGCTAACTCTTTGTCATATGAGTTTCCAACTTTAAGAACTTCCTCTTTAATTTCTTTCACATAGTTTTTTCTCGCTACCGTGCATCTATGTCTATCAATAGTTAGTGTATTGATAGCATAACTTAATGCAGCGTCTCTGACTTGTATTTTTTCTGTTTCTCTGTACTGTTTCATTAAATTAAGCACAACAACTGGATAACGGAGACGAGTCTCCTTTATTTGTCTTATAGCACTAGGAGGTCATTCCAAACAAACCGTTGCCTACAGTCTATAAGACTGTCCGTCAAAACGGAGCCTCATCCTCCGGAGGCAACCCTGATTCAGGACCACCCGGTCCGGAACCATCTCCAGGACCTTCTTCGTCCGGATTGTACTGCCGGTCGTTGGCCTTGCTGGCGAAGGTGACGATGCCCGGGTCCTTGAACGTATCATCCATGCTGGCGCTCTGTAACGAACTGCCGTAGTTGTCGCCCGGCGTCACCTCGTGCAGGTTGGTGAACTTGGTGAACTTGCCGATGAACTTCAACTGCACCGTATCCAGCGCCCCGTTGCGGTGCTTGGAGATAATAATCTCACCCACCCCCTGCACCGGCTGCCCATCTTCGCTCTCAGTAAGTCCATAGTACTCAGGACGATATAGGAACATCACTATGTCGGCGTCCTGCTCGATAGAATTATGCGTGACGAAGTCGTTGGCCACAAAGTTGTGCGCTTCGTCCACCGTAATATCGTACACGTCTTGCACCCCCAGCGGGCGGATAGAAACAATCTCATCCCAGAGCACATCCGATTCCGCCAAATGCTTAAGCGTGACCAAAGGAAGCACCTGGTAGATGCGCTGCATTCTTGCTCGCGAGATACCGTTTTTATACAAGGCCGTGCCGCAGTGCTGCATATCCAGGGCCTTGGCAAAACTACGCTGGGTCAGCGAAGACGCGGCTAGGTACTGCCGAATAAATACATCCCAGGCTTCCCGCGGCACCACGTCAAAGTTGGGGTTGCTATCTACTGCCCTTAGCTGCTCAATAAGTTGAGGGACCATCAGCCCCTGTTGTCCGTAGCACCCTACTTGCTCCAGAAACTTAAGCTGCTCATTGCGTCCGTAGACCAGCACGTGGTACATAGAACGGTACTTTGCTGAGGTTTGCTCCCGGACGGTGCTTAGAATGCCCGAACGCAGTAGTAGGTGCTGCACCTGTTTGGCCAGTTGCTGACTGCTGGAGGCGTAGTAAATGCTGATTTGATGCCTGCCGGACTTGGTTTGATGCGAGCTGATGTTGCCATCCGTGGCCCACAGGTGGTGCAAAAACAGCGCAATGTGCTGCTCATCGTTCTGGAACACCGCATTCGGAACCTTCTTATTGTAAGAGCGCACGCGTTCCAGCCCTAATGATTCAAACCATTGGGTAATCGGATGTTTTCTCCCATGCGTTAGGTGATACGGACAACGCAGATAGTAGTGCTCCCAATTCTTCTGGCGCACTGTCTTTCCCTCAATATCAAAGAGCCGTTTAGCGGTCTCTTGAACAACCGCAACGTTCGCCGGATCAGCACTCGTATAGTGATAAGGTTGCCGGGGTAAAACGCACCCATCGCCCAGCAGGTGCGCTAATAAGATGAGCTCATCTTCCGACATCGGATTGGTCGGAGAACTAGCCGATAGGGTGCGGGGAACCGCGAGTTTGTCGCCCACCTTCAGTTCATCCAATCGCGTCCACCCGGAAAGTTTCAGGAAGGGATGATTAGCACTGGCCTTAATGGAACGGCCCGAACGGGTTACTAGCTCAAAGACTTCCTTCTTCCCCGAGTAGAAAGCGTTACTAACCGTTTGTTCACCTAGTTTCCACTGTGCATTAGTCGCTAGCGTGCGAAAGCCGCCCAACGAACTTTCCTGCTGGCGCTGGACCAACTCGGCAATGGGTACCTGGGCACCGGTTTGGGCGTCAAACACCAATGCGTCGCTCGTTAAGCATCCCGACTCCCTCAAATCCGATAACTGCGGACGCTTGTCGCCCCCGCGGGTTTCCACCGCCCGGCTAAGCTGCGAGAGCGCGATCACCGGCACTTCCAGTTCTTTGGCGATGTTCTTCAGGGCCCTTGAGATAGAGGCAATCTCCTGCTCGCGGTTGCCGCCCCCGGTGCGCGAGGCGTCGCCGGTCATCAGTTGTAAGTAGTCAATGATGATCAGCTCAATGTTGTGCTGGGCCTTCAAACGACGGCACTTTGAGCGCAGCTCGCGGATGGATAGGGCCGGGGTATCATCGATAAAAATAGGCGCTTCAGTGAGGCGGCTGGTCTTGGCGTACAACTGCTGCCACTCGTCCTCGCGCAGACTGCCCTTCTTGATCTTCTCACTCTCCAGTTCCGCTTCGGCCGAGATCAAACGGTTTACCAACTGAATAGACGACATTTCCAGCGAGAAAATCGCCACGCTGTGCTTAAAGTCCACCGCCGCGTTGCGCAGGGCGGATAGGACGAAGGCGGTATTGTGCGTGACAGTCATGTCTTCCAGCAAGAATAAATGATTGCCGTCTATCTCGAAGCCGTAGTAATCATCCACTTGGTCATACGCTACCGTGATACCCGTGACTTGCCAATTGATGCGATTCTTCCAAGGCAAAGCTTTTTTGTGAGAAATGCGTACCGGAATGCGGCAAACGTCACCATAAATGCGGACGCGATACACCTCAGATTCATAACCAATAGCAGTGATAACCGCTCTCTTCTTGCGCAGCGAGGTACGGAAGCCCAGCGAATCACACAGGTATTTAATCTGTTGAGTCAGGCGCTGATTCTTTTGCGTGATCTCGTATCCGTTAGACTGCTGCAGGTAATGACCGTCGCTGTCAATGAGTCCGGCAAGCAGCGATAAGCGATGAGCAGTGGTATTGTAGAGGTAGTTGTAAGGAATACAATCCTGTGCTTCTAGACCGTGACCGTCATTCCGGAAATACCGGTATCGATAGCGTAAGGTATTATCCGGAATCTCCTCTTTTGTAGCAGCGGATTCCCGTATCCACGGCGGCAGATATTTCGCTACACTGCGTTTCACGAAATTCCGGAATGACGAGTTTTGGCTGGTAGTAGAAAAGGCAGGAATAGAAGCTGGGTTTCCCAACCATAGACCCACTAAGTACGGATCAACGGGCAACGGTTTTTCATCAAATTCAACGGCAACTTTATAACCTTTATAATTCGTTTTGAACTTAGGCGCTTTGTCGAGGTAGTCACGCACCGAAATATTCAGCACATCTCCGTTTGTATGTGGTCCCTCTGTCCGACTCTTTTTTAAAGATAAGATGTGACTCTCGTTCACCCGGTAGTCCATGCCGCGGTTTTGACGCACCCAATACATGCGCTCCCTGCCCCGGGCAAGCGACAACACCCGGCGGAGGGTGGAGTCGTCACCCATTAGCTGATCGCCTACCCGAACGTCTTCCACCTTCTTCAACGTGCCGTCATACATCACTACCTTAGTTCCTTTTCCCAGGCACTTTCCCATCGCGGGCCGCGCGGCAATAATCACCAAATCGGACTTCTGCCAGCCCGAGGTGAGGCGGTCCAGGTTAGTGAAACCGGTGGGGACTCCGGTGAGGCCGTCTTTATGCAGCTTTTTGGCCTCCAGTTCGGTGATGGCCTCGCGCATCATCGAGCGCATGTCGGCGTAGTTCTTCCGAATGTTGACCTCCGACACATTGAAGATCTCCTGCTCCACCCGGTCGAGCAGGGCGAAGGTGTCGGTGGTATCTTCGTAGGCCTCTCGCTCAATGTCAGAGGCGATGCCGATTAAGTGGCGCTTGATGGCCTTTTCGGAAACGATACGCGCGTGATACTCCACATTGGCGGCCGAGTTTACCCGCTGGGTGAGGCCGCTGACGTAAAACGGCCCCCCCGCGAACTCCAGAGTGCCATTCTTGCGCAACTGATTGGTGACGGTGAGGATGTCTACCGGTTCAGAGTTGTCGAACAACTGTAGGATGGCTTCGTAAATCTTCTGATTGGGTTCACGGTAGAAGCTTTCCACCTGAAGGATTTCGATGACGGTGGTGAGTGCATCTTTCTCGAGCATAAGTGCTCCCAATACTGCTTCTTCCAGATCGACCGCCTGCGGAGGCAGTTTTCCCAGGCCGGTGTTCATACTGGCTTTGCCCAGCACATTGCGGATTTTATCGCGGGTTTTGTCTCCCGGTTTATCCGAGAACGGACGCCCCCCGACCGGGTTGTCTCCTCCCAGCTTTGGTATGCTCATGCGGTAGGTTGATTTTCTTAGTAGCGGTCGGCTAAACTACGAAATATATCGCTCGGCCGCCCCACGTTTCAAGCGCAAATCACCGATAAATTTTTGGTGTCGGCGGCACTTGAAATGCTCCGCTTTTCAAGCATCGCTTGCAAAAAAGAGGGCTAACTGCCAGAGCCTAAAGCTTAAACAGCGCCTCGAAGAAGCCCAAATTGCCGCCCTTTTCTTTGACCACAAACAGGGGGATGTGGTTTTCGTAGTGCAGCAATTTCTCGGATACACTACCCAGCAGCAGCGAGGCCGCCGCCGTGCGCCCCTGCGAACCCACTACCAGCATGTCTAGGTTCTTCTCCTCGGCGAAGCCCTGCAACTCATCGTGCACTTCTTTATCGCGCGATAGCCGGTAGCGCACATCACAGCGGTCGGAAGCGAGCTTATGTTCTTTGAAGAATTTCTTTTTCTCTTCCCGAGCATTGTGCTCCATGATCTGGGCAAACTCCTCGTAGCTCTTGCCCGTCTTGGAAAACCCATTGGGCACCCGGTACACGTGCAACCCGTATACCCGAACGGGTGGCTGCCGCTGGTTGCCCTCTTCGGCAATGCGCAGCGCCTGCTGCAAAGCGCGAAACGACTGATCAGAAAAATCCAGTGCCACGCCCACCTCATCCAGGCGGATGTCGGCCCCCTTGGGCACAAACAGCACCGAGCAGGAGCTCAGCTCGGCAATTTTGCCCAGGTGCAAGCGCGGTTGGTGGTCGCGGTTGGGCTTGCCCAATACGATTAGGTCGGCCTCCTTGCGCTTGGCGTACTTGAGCACCGTCTCGGTGGGCTTGCCCTCCAGTACGTCCACATAGGTGTCGGTGGTGTCACGCGACGAGAAGTACTTATCAACGGTCGCCTGGGTCTCGTGCTTGATGGTTTCGTCCACCGGGGCCAGGGCCGAGCGGTACTCTTCCGATAGGTTATCGGGCAGCTCCAGGCTGGCGGCCACGTGCAAAAAATAAATGGTGTCGGCGTCCATAATCTCGGCCATTACCGAGGTGTAGCGCACCACCTCCTCATCCAGTTCGGTGAGATCCAGCGATACGATAATTCTTTTTAGTTGGTACATAGTAGTCTGATTGTGAGTGAATTAATTGGTTATTCCGCATCTTGTCATTGAATCCGCTGCGGACACGGGCAACCGATGATACTTAAAAAGGGCCAGACTTAAAAGTAGAATGGCCGCAAACGCAGCCCATCCAGTTGGTTATACTCCAATGCCGGAGCCGGAATCTTCACCAGGTTCAACGCTTGAAACAAACTTCGCAGCAAGCGGCTACGCGGATTAAACTGCGTAAGGTCCAGATCAACCGATAGAAAATACTGTCGGTAACGGATAAGACCAGGCATCCGAATGCCGCGCGAGAAGGCCGGATTGGTGAACTCAGCCAGCATCCCGTTACCGCTGTAACCCACCGCCAGATTGAGCCAGGGGGGCAGCTTCCAACCCGGAGTCAGCGCGTGAAGGTTCAGCGACAGCCAGTAGGTGTGCCCGTTATAATCCTGAAAGAGCCGCTGCCCGTGGCTTTCGCCCAGCACCCAGGGGCGGTACTGCGCGTAGGGCGAGGGGGCATACGAGAACTTCATCCGAACAGTCTGCTGCCCTAGCCAGGCTTCCTGGGCCATAAAGAGCAAGGAACCCGCCGTGTTGGCTCCCATGTCGCCCCACGAAAAGCCGTAGCCCTCGTAGAGCCCGTTCGAACACCTCGATGGGGGTTTGCAACACCAAGCCCAGCATCCCGCCGTACCAGAGGGCCTTCCGACGACTCACCCCGGCCCAGCGCAGGGCGTGGTAGCCGATGGCGCTCTCAAAGTAGGCCGCGTAGGCGTGTCCGGCCTTGTCGAGCTGCAACCACCCCGCATTGTCGTCGTACCAATGAAAGGGCACCCGTTCGTGGTTGCGGTACCACACAAACTGCAGGTACGAAAGCCCCGCTGCGTAGAAGGCCGATTCGGCAACGATCACCGTGCGCAGGCGGGCTGGATTCAGACTGTCGGGGTAGGTGAGGGGTTGGGCAGCGGCTAA
This sequence comes from uncultured Cytophagales bacterium, assembly GCA_963761785.1. Classification (GTDB taxonomy): domain Bacteria; phylum Bacteroidota; class Bacteroidia; order Cytophagales; family Cyclobacteriaceae; genus Tunicatimonas. Next base: position 308,210 of record CAVXII010000003.1, on the reverse strand, counting down.
CTGAGAACCGATAACGAAGCACAGTAGCAAAAACGCACGGTAGCAATTTCTCATGGATGAATTTACGAGATAGGCCCAAGAAGAAGGATATTCATGATATCAATTTGCCGTTACGTTCAAAAAGTAGGTAAAGCTTATTTGAAAAACAAATGATTCGCTGAGGGCTTATATCAGTATTTCACTCAGTACAGACTCGTTTACTCCGGGTGCCGATGAATCGTATCAAAACCAAGTTGGGGAAAGTGCTGAAAGCCACGCCCGATTTTACGAACGACGAGAAGATCATCCTGCGCGACTTTTTAGCGTTGCAGCGAACCAAACTTGCCAACGAACGCACGTTCTTGTCGTACAACAAATTTTCGCTCTATCTGATCACGGCCGGTATTGCGCTGATCAGGATAGAAAACCTGCGGCCGTTTCGCTTGCTGGGCTACCTGGCGCTGGGGGCCAGCGGCGTGGTGTTTGCAATCGGACTCGTTCGCTTTCTGATGCTGCGAAAGCAACTCACCAAGTTCTACCAAAATGATGACGGAGCAGTTTGACTATCGCCGCTGACGGATAACCACCAAACCCAGCGGACCTCGTTTCGTCAGCGCTTCAACCTGCGCACCGAGCTGGTGCTGGCCCTGTTGTCCAACCGCTGGCCCTGCTGGTTGGCTTTGCGGCCCAACTGGTGATTTCGTCCGACTACGAGGCGGCCGCCCTGGGCATGGTGGTCACCATCCTGGCCATGATTCCCTTTACCCTGGGCTGGTGCCCTCATAAGCCCGTACCAATTTATCAGAATATCCTTTGGCTGGTTGTGGTGACTTTTCCTGAAAGTAATAAATTGCCGCAGCGTAATAACCAGCCGAACGACAAAACGATAAGATGATGACCCAACCTAAAAAAGATGAAGCCCGCGAAGAGCGCATCATGATGGAAATTGTGGTGGATGCATACGAATCAGAAGAGCGAGCCATGGGCTGGTACTACTACCTGGCCGACGAACTTCCCTTTCCCTTTCCCGCCGAGTGCATTCAACCGCAGCCAACATCAGTATTGCAGGTAGGCGAAAAAGTCACCGTCACCGGCATGCCCTCTCCCGACGTGTGCGAACACGATATGTTCGTCAACGTGGATTGGCAGGGGCGGCAACTGGCGGTGCCCCTGGCCCAGCTAAAACCTACCGACGAGGCCGACGAAGACACCCACCGGGTGGTGGAAGACTGGCACTACTGGCTGGCCTGCGGCTACGCGTTTTGATAGCGCGCTGTGAACACTACCAACCAAACCAGTTTAAGTATACCCTCTGGTCATAGCATAGCGGCGCCACGCCCCTTTCGGCATCCTCTCAAAAGTACAACTTTGCTAGATTAACAGTAGGATACATATGCTTGACACCTACTTCAGCAGACAATAGCAGAAAAGTGCAATTTTCTGCGTACCCGTGCGTCATCAAATTCATGACTATAAATCCTGACCCAGTCCTTCTCGTCGCACCAGCGGGTAGCGCTGGGTCTCTTCCCACCAGCGAATAGAATCGGCCTGCTGCCGGTACAGGTCAAAGGCCCCCCGGATACAACGTCCGGTGAACGGTCCCGGTACGCTGGCCAGCACGCACACCGCCAGTTTCTCTTGGCGGTTCACGGCAATCTCGCTGCGGTAGCTGTTCACGTACCCGCCGTGGTATACCAACGTGTCGGGACCGCAGTTCAACACCCTCCACCCCAGCCCGTAGTAGGCCTCCTGCACCTGCGGCCAACTGCGGAAGTAGCGTCGCTCGTTCTTCGTCTGCACCACCGGTGTAAAGATGGTATCCAGCGCCGCCTGGCTAATCACGTCGGGGCGGTTACCCAGAAGCAGTTGCAGCCACTGCGCCATGTCGGCGATGCTGGCGTTGATGCCCCCGGCCGATACCGCGTTGTAATACTTACTTGACACCGGGTAGGCCCGCCATGATTTCGTCGTGCGTACGTGGGGTTTGGCCCGGTTGGCGTCGCCGGTGATGCCCTCATAGGTCACCGACGCATCGCGCATATTGAGCGGTGAAAGGAGTTGCGCGATCACCAAGGATGGGTAATTTTTACCGGTGGCCGTGTGGGCCACTTCTTCAATCAGGCCGAAGGCGGCGTTCTGGTAGCTGTAGATATCCCCTTCGGAAGCAATAAGCGGAATGTCGTGAAAACGCTTCGCTACCGAAGGAATCGCTTCGCCGTGTTCAATCAAATTCGTATAGGTATGGTAGGGAAGCCCGGTGGTGTGCGACAGCAGGTGCTTGATGTTGATGCGCCGCGCCTGCTCGGGCGAACTAAGTACGAAGTCGGGCACGTAGGCCTGCACCTTGTCACTCCAGTCCAGTTGCCCATTATCCACCAGCGTGCCCGCCAGCACTGAGGCGAACCCCTTCGACACTGATCCCAGGCGAAACACCGTGTGCACGTCAACCGAATCGGGTTTGCCCACGTCACGAAGTCCCAACCCCTGCATCAGCAGCACGCTGGTGTCGTGCACCAGCACCACCGCAGCGCCCGGCACGCCGGTTTCTTGAAATGCCCGTGCCACCAACGCTTGGTAGTTGGCGGCGTATCGTTCAGCATAGGGATTGGTGGCTACTGATCGGGTAACGCTTTCGGTAGGATGCTCTTCAGATAATGTATATCCTAACCATCCTGCCCCGACCAACGTCAAGAGCACACCGGTTGCAATGAAGTAATACTTCATAAAATTAATATAGTATGCTGATTTTCAGTATTATAAGGAGCAAATCCATAATAAATATATGCTGCAAAAAGTTACGAAACACTTGTTTTTTCAGAATGAAGCCGGCAATATGCACCGCCAAACCTGATATTCCAACCCCAACCCTCCATGAAAACCGAACGATACAATCCCAGTCCGCTCGAGCAAGAGCTGGCACGCGCCATCGAAGCGACCAAAGACGCGCTGAGTAGTCACCTGTCCGGTACCCTGATATCCGTAGAAACGCAGCTGGAGACCGACAACCCCAAGCTCAACCTACTGGTCCGGGATGACGATGGCGATCAGCACACCCTGGTGGTGCAGATCATTCAGCGCATCGATGAGGAAGTGGTCTAGCCATGTTCACCGATCCCGAACTCCGTTGTTTGCAGGACACCCGTTTTCTACGGACCAAAGCCACGGCGACCCAGAAGGTGCAGCAGCTCCTTAACGAAACGCTCGATGCGCTTCAGCAGTACGTGGCCAATCATTCCCGGACGTTTCCGACGGACTTACACACGAAGGCGGGTAAACTCGCCCGGGGAGAGAACTACCGGGGATTTCCCTATCTGGTGCTGGATTATCCCCGACAGTTTAGTCAAGACAATGTGTTTGCCCTGCGCACTATGTTCTGGTGGGGGCACTTCTACAGCATCACCTTTCAGTTGGGCGGCACTTCATGGGTTCAGTACCGTCCGGCGGTGCAGCGAAATCTATATGCCCTTAGCGGTTCATCGGTATGGATATGCGTTAATGATGACCCCTGGCAACACCACCGACAGCCGGACAACTATCGTCCTTTAGACACGCTATCTATCGAAGAACAACAAAACCAGCTTAAAAACGCAAACTTTTTGAAGCTAACCCGCTTTTTACCAGTAGATGCCTGGGAACTGCTACCGCAGTCGGCTTCGTTATTTTTAGGAGAAGTAATTGATCTGATCGAGTTGGAATGAGCTTAAGGGCTCATTTACTCTTAACTAATACACTTTACATATGAAAGCATTACGGTACTACTGCCTTCTACTGGGTTTGGGACTGTCCCTAACCGGGATAGCACAAGAAGAGATTTTGTCCATTGACAGCCTCAAGGGCAAAGGAAAAATGGCGGATGGACAACGCGCCGGTCGCTGGATGTTTTTCAACGAACGGGGGCAGTTGGTGCAGCGGGGCGAATTTGAGGATGGGAAGCAGGCTGGTGAATGGCGATTTTTCAATGAGTACGGCGGTATGCTAGGGGTGGGAGAGTATAAAAATGGTGAACCATCCGGAGAGTGGAAAATCTACTACGTGAACGGTGCGCTGAAGTCGTTAAGTCACTTTAATTACGGTTTGCGCGACAGCACCTACACCGAATACCACTACAACGGACAGCGGAGCGTGAATGGTCACTACGAAGCGGGGATTCAAACCGGGCTCTGGATTTCTTATTTGGAGTCAGGAAAAGTCTATTCGGCGGGTAAGTACCTAAACGGCCTCAAGGACGGACTGTGGAGATATTATAACGAGCGGGGCGTGCTGGCGGCGGAGGGGGATTTCAAACTGGGTTTAGAAGACGGACAATGGTTCCGCTACCACGACACTGGGCAGCTCGCGGCCGTGGGTTCTTACGAAATGGGCGAAGAAGACGGTCCCTGGGGCAACTTTTACCCCAACGGCCAACTGATGCAAGATGAATTCTACGAAATGGGACTACTGCGCAATTTAGGTGCCTTTCATACCATCCGAGGTGATACGCTGTCGCCTGGTCTTCTCAAGAATGGCTACGGACAACGACTGATTTATCATCCGACCGGGGAGTTAGAGTCTAAGGGAGAATATCAAAACGGATTGCCCAATGGTCTCTGGGTGTACTACTTCCGCGATGGCGACAAGTCGGCCGAAGGACGCCTGGAGAACGGGCTGCCTGCCGGAGCGTGGGTCTACTACTTTGATAACGGACGGGTGGAGTCGGCCGGAACCTTTGTGGCGGGTGAGAAGACCGGAAAATGGAAGTACTACAGCCGTTCGGGACGCCTGATCGACGAAGTTGACCACAGTGAATCAGCCGTGACAGCAGACAAGACGGCGGTTGAGTAGTTAGCTGCCAACAGCCAGTCGATGGTCCAAGGTCAACAGTCCACTGATAATCTTGTTTGCTACTAAACTGTGGACTATCGTCTATCAACTATCGACCGTGAACTATTTGACAAACAAATTCCTATCAGTGAAACCGTCTGCATCACTTCCTGACCATCCTCCCCTCACGCGCTCACGGGCGCAGGAGTCGCGCGCGGCCATCGAGAAACTTTATATCATCATGCGGCATTTGTTTATTCGCGGCAGTTACAAGCCGTTAGGAGTGTCAGGGGCTTCGCTCATCGATGCCCTGCATGTGTTAGAACCGGAAATCTACGGACTGGTGAACGACCCCGAACGGGTGGAACTGGACGGGTTGCTGTACGTGATGGATCGACTGCCTAAGGGTATTGAGGAGTGCCAATATATTCACCTGATCTCGCGCGAAGGCTACGAAATTGCTAACTTCAAGCTGATCGTGCCCGCTAAGCGCCGTCGTAATTGCTACCGCGTAGACGCCACCCAGATGTACGTAGAGATGACCCGCGGCCGTAGTGATATTTATGACATCCTGACCCACCTTACATTTTTGTATAATGAAGCTGAAAAGATCCGTCGCAACGCGTTAGATCACAAGAGCCGACCGACGCAAGACTGGCTTAAGCTGCGCGAGATTGTGAACCAGGAAGCCGAAGGACTTCCCATCGAGCAGGAAGCCGCCTACTCTTACTTAAGCAATATCCTGCGGCGCACCTACCAGGAAACCCGCCGGGCCAGTGAGCTGTTCGCCTCCGATACGAACCGCCACAGCCTGTTTCGGATGGTGTACCACTTAGGAAAGCTGTCGATGGACGAAGCAAAGGATAATCAGGATCGCGAGATCAAGTTCTCCAATACGCTGCGCGAGCGCATCGGGCACCACGTGTACGGCGAGCGCTGGGCCGACCGCATCAAATCGGTGCTCGACCGGCAGGGGCTCCTTAACCGCCCGCTACATATCATCAGTGCCAACCAACACAGCTTCACCAATATTATCTACGGTTACCATGCGCTGGGCCGCGCCGACTTCAACGCCCTGACCGAGTTAGCGGTGGCTATTGGGGTTGATGGCCACGAGCAGTACGCCCGCAAATTGCGCGACTACGCCCAGAAGCACGGCTTGACCGAACTGGTCGATACTTCGGGTACCAACATTGGGGTGCAAATCATCAATACGGCCCGGCTGTCGGGCAACCAACTGGCACCCGGCATTTTCTGGGGTGATGAGGCGGAAGAGCGGCCGGTGCTGCTGGTGATGGACTACGCCTTTGGGGAACAGGCATTCGAGTGCATGGACGAATTACTGAAGCCCTATCAGGTGGGCGAAAAGAAACATCCACTCAACGTGCGTTCTATTTCAATTATGGGTAAGGCCGGCATACTGCAAGGAAAGAAGGGGGATATCATGCTACCTACCGCCCACGTATTTGAGGGCACGGCCGACAACTACCCGCTGGACAATGATTTTCTGGACGACGATGAGCTCCGCCAGCACGGCATCCCGGTGTGTTCGGGTCCGATGATCACCGTGCTGGGCACTTCCCTGCAGAACAAAGACGTGCTTCGCTATTTTTTAAAGTCGTCGTGGCGGGCCATCGGTCTGGAAATGGAGGGTGCCCACTACCAAAAAGCCATCCAGTCGGCCGCCAAGATTCGCCACAGCATCGACCCGGCCGTGAAACTGCGCTACGCCTACTACGCTTCGGACAATCCGCTGCTAACGGGCAGCACATTGGCCTCGGGTAGTCTGGGCCGGGAAGGGATCAAGCCGACGTACTTGATCTCATTTAGCATTCTGAAGAAGATCGTGGGCGGGTAGCCAGTGGTGAAGCGGTTATAGGATGCCGATGGGATGATTTTGAAGCATTAATCAGCCGGTTTCACTTCCTGGCCGACGATTCTCCTAGGTATTCCAGGGCCGCCTCGAGCACGGTGTCGCGTCCTGCTTGCAGGTCAACTACTTTGGGATGCACTTCTATGTCGGGCTTGATGCCAGTGCCTACCCACTCCTCGCCGTCTGCATAAGTGTCGCGTTTGACGCACACCCGCGCCATAATGCCTCCTGGCACCGAAAACAACAATGGCTGCCCGGTACTGCCGCCGGTAGTTTCGCCGATCAGGGTTCCTCGCTTCATGGCATCAAAAGCCACGACGAAGTCTTCGGCGGCTGAAAAAGTTTGAGCGCTGGTGAGTACGACCACCGGTTTGGAGTATACTTTCTCTCCCTGGGGGGGCCAGTTGACCTGCCCTGTGGATTCAAATACGACCCCCTCTCCCCGAGCGCGGCGGAGCGGACTGTAGAGGCGGGATGAATAAGCGCTCGTTTGAAACGCAGTATCGGTCAGATAGCCCAAGATGTTCCATCCATACCCACTGTTGCCCCCGCCGTTGCGGCGCACGTCTAAAATTAAGGCCTCAGTGTTCGCGATAGAATCATCGTAGGCCGCCACGAAGCGGTTCCAAGCGTCATCATTTTCAAAACTATTCAACGCTACGTAGGCGATTTTACCCGGCAGTAAGCGATAGCTGAAATCAGGCGAAGCGTGGTAGTCAGTGTACCCAGTGCGGGGCAAGACGTGATTAAATACGCTGTCTCTTAGGCTAAGCGTTAGCGCTACCGGCTGACCCTTCGCTCCGCGCAGCAACTGATACGTATACGTGGCTACGTCCACATTCTGTGGCGTAGAGCCTCCCTGGTAAGGCCGTACCTGCTGGTCAGCGTACGCCTGCACCGGCACTCCGTCAATGCGGACTACCGCTACTCCGGGGCGGATGCCCAACTGCCGCAGACTATCGCTAAACACTTCGTCTACCAGTACCTTGTTTTCCACTAGTTTCGTTAAAAAGGCAGGTCGTCCGTACACCAAGTCAGACAACGTGTCCGAGGTGGCCCAAAGCCCGGTGTGCCCGTCTTCTAAGCGGGCGTAGAAGGCTTGCAACACTTTAAAATACTCCAACGTGCTCTTGGTGTTGCGGACTTTGGGTAGGTAGTTCAAGTACAACTGATCCCAGTCCAGGTCTGGCACTTGGTCGAAGAAGACAAAGTTGTACTTAGCTTCTGACCAGAGCTTTGACAATCCTGCCACCTTTTCGGCTTTACTGATGTTGGGTGCGAAAGGAGTTTGCAGCGCATCGGAACCGAATACGCGTTGCATTGCCCTTTCCTTCTTTAGAGTTGGTTGTAAGGTTGCGTCTTCCCATATACCGGAAAACGTAGAATCTTCGCTGATGATCTCAGCATAAAATGAGCTATGCTTACCGGATAAAGGCTTGCTCAAAGATGCAACGGCCGCATCATTCATACCAGCTCTAACTTGGATTTTAGCTAAATCAAACAGGATATCCGTATCGCGGTAGAATAATGGTTCATAATTCTGGGCCAGCGTTTGTACCTCGGGACGGTGGTAATATGCTAAGGCTTCCTGTAAGATGTGTATAGCTTTTTGTAAACTATCCGGCAATGGTTGGGGGTTGTCTTCTCCTACGGCTTCGCGGGCCCGTTGCCGTTGGTCTTGCAAATATTGGTACGCTTGGGTGGCCGTCAGTTGGTTTTGACCTGAGGCACTAAGAGACAGACAAAAAGCAACGATGACAAGGACAAAAATTCGGGGAAGTTGCATAGTAGGTAGGGAATGGACGTCAATCAAAGTTCAATATAAATATTATTTTTAGAGATGGAAATAGAGTATGCGGCGAGTAAACGATATATTCACCGTAAAATGTGTGGGGAATGAGCCTCTATGTTTATCAACGATCTGACTGGCCGACCTTCACGTGGGACAAAACAGAATTGCTGTCGGGGTGATCAGCGGTTCATTGATAAAGTATAAGGTCCTAGAAACGACGGGCCGGTGGTTACGCTGATCACCGACCGCTCTTCGTCGCCCAAGCCACCGGTTATGTACAGGGTGAACGACGCTGCCTGGCCCTGGCTAGTATGTTTTAGTACCGAAAAACATTTTTGAAAGTGATATTATTTTGAATGTTCAAAAAATAGGATTAAAATGAGCGTTGCAATTGATACGTTATGGCTGACTTAGTAAATCAGGTTCTGATATGGAAAGAGTTTAAGCAGGGCAATCAATCTGCCTTCTCGGATTTATATCACCACTATTACCAGCCGCTCTATTTCTACGCGCTAAAAAGTGCCGGGTGCCCGGTTCAAGCTCAGGAATGCGTGCAGGATCTATTTGTTACGCTATGGAATCGCCGCGAACGACTGGGTGATGTGCAACAGGTGAAGCCTTACCTTTTCAAGGCGCTGCGGAGCATTATCAGCCGAATTCCGCTATCAACGACTGACTCACTATCGAAAGCGGGTGAAGCAGACTACGCAATGATGTTCTCCCCGGAAGATTTTATGATTCTGCGGGAAGACGACGCCTATAGGCAGGACACCTTGGCGACGGTACTCAACCGCTTGCCCGCCCGGCAGCGAGAAGCGGTGTACCTGAAGTACTACGAAGATCTGTCGTATCAGCAGATTGCCGAGGTGCTGCACATCAACTATCAATCGGTGGTAAACCTGATCTACCAAGCCTTCAAGCAGTTAAAGCAGCAGCCCTCGCTTCGCAAACTGATCACGCACTACCAATGGCTACCGCTGCTGGCTAGTACCTCTCTCATCTGGTGAACTTAGCCATAATAAAATCGGCCGGTTGAGGCTAGGTTATGTGTGATTATCAGAATTTTAACATCCATTTTGAATATTTTCTACTTCATGCAATTTTTTACAGACAACACAACGCATGATGGTCAAGAACAATAGAAAATTCAATATTTGGGACGTTTCACTGATAAATTCGTAAAAATAATTCAACGGATGATATTGCAATTGGAGTGATACGGCAGCAAATTTTAGCGTCAATGAGTATGTAAATCTGCTTTTTGCCTCTACCTAATAAACAACCTACTCCGCATCTTGTCTATCAACGACCAACTACTCAATCAGCTTTTACTCGACGAAAGTTTTTCTCGGTGGGTTCACCAAACCGACCCGGTGGCCGTCACCCAGTGGGAGGCTTGGCTAGCAGAGTATCCCGAGCATCAGGACACGGTGACTGAGGCCGCTCGAGTAGTACGGGGGATACCATTTGCCCCCCGGCGCCTACCTGAGGGTCACGTGCACCGGGCATGGGTAGACCTACAGACGCGCTTACCAAACACCTTTAGGCTTATTAACCCCTCTTCGGATAAAACAAACCGAAGGCTGTGGCTCCGCGCTGCGGCGATTTTCCTGGTCTTTATTGCGGGTGCTTTGGTGTGGTGGAACGCTCAACCCGACGCGGATCAGTTAACCTACGGTACGGCCTTTGGGGAAACCCAGACCATTCAACTTCCCGACGGTTCGGAAGTGGTTCTTAATGCTAATTCTCGCGTAACCTATCGGGCACAAAGCCGCCCTAGTCACCGGCGGGAGGTTTGGCTGGAAGGAGAGGCGTTTTTTCGGGTAGTGCACCAAGAATACCCCGCTCCGGTGCCCTTCGTGGTGCATACCCCGGACTTGCGGGTGCAGGTGCTGGGTACCGAGTTTAACGTGAACACCCGGCGCGGTCGTACCCAGGTGGTATTAGACAAAGGGAGCATATCGTTGCAACTGCCTAGCGAAGAAACTACGGCCCTGAACCCTGGCGAACTGGCCGAATACACCGCTCAGTCACCGCAGGTGCACAAGCAAACCGTGGATCCTGCCCGGTTCACTGCCTGGCGCGATCAACGGCTCACCTTTGATGATACGCCTTTATCCGAAGTCGCCCTAATGCTAGAAGAAAACTACGGGGTGCGGGTAGTTTTCGATAGCCCTGCCCTACATACCAAGCGGGTAACGGGCGAAATATCGGCCCGAAATATTGATACGATCCTTAAAGCTTTGTCAACCCTGTTTTCTATTTCTGTAAAGCAATCGGACAATACTGTACGAATATACCTTCCATCCTAACCCGTTTCTTATGACTCACCTTTTCTATCTGTTTTCGCCTTTGAATGTCTCCCGTAGTGGGCTGATCGGTATCATTTTGTTGTTGTCCTTACCCGCCTCAGCGCAGCTATTAGCCACCCGTCAGGCGGCACCTAGCACAGCTACGGTGCAGCAAGAAGGGCAACTCATCAGTGAGATGATCGTCGTGCTCCAGCAGCAGTACGATGCTTCGTTTTTGTACGAAAAAAGCCTGTTAAAAAACAAGCGTGTTCAGACTGAGCTAAAGCCTGACCAACCATTAGAGGTTAATCTGGCCGAAATCCTTCGGCCCGTGAAGCTCACTTTTGAGAAGATTGACGAGCACACCTACGTTATCACGAAGCGAACTAATGTTCCGAAACGCATTCAGCGCCTTAATCCTCATTCGGACTACCCTACTGATGAAGGTCCGGGAGCCGCACTCTCTGCCCGAAGTAATCCCTCGGTAGCAGTGGTTGACCTAAAAACCCGGCTTGATATTTCAAATACGTGGGAACAAACAATCTCAGGAAAAGTAACTGATAACGACACCGGCGAACCCCTACCGGGTGTCAATGTGTTGGCTAAAAATACCACCCAGGGCACCATCACCGATATTGACGGCAACTATCAACTCAGTGTCAGTGATGATACCGAGGTGCTGTTGTTTTCGTCGGTAGGCTATCTGAGCAGGGAGGTGGCTATCGAGGGACGTTCTAATATCGATCTCGGACTCACGGTGAGCACCCAGGAACTCGGCGAGGTGGTTGTGACAGCCCTGGGGATTAAGAAGGAAACTAAGAAGTTAGGCTACGCTACGGCCAAGGTTGAGTCGGAAGCAATTACCACCAACCGCACTCCCAACTTCATGAATACCCTACAGGGCAAGATTGCCGGGGTAAATATCTCGTCTTCATCTACCGGTCCGGGCAGCACCAGTAAGATTCGTATTCGGGGACAGTCTTCGTTTCAAGGTCAGAACTCGCCGCTCTTCGTAATTAATGGTGTGCCCATTAACAATAGTAATTTCGGGGTGACCGCCGGAACCTCAGATGGAGCCATTAGCAATCGAATTGGTAACAACTCCGACGGCGGAGACGGACTTACCAGTATCAATCCCGACGATATTGAGTCAATGACGGTGCTAAAAGGGGCCGCCGCCGCCGCCCTGTATGGTTCGCGTGCCTCTAATGGAGTTATCATGATCACGACCAAGAATCGGGCATCTGGTAAGGGAGTCGGAGTAGAATGGAATACTAATTTTACGGTGGATACCCCGCTGGATTACACGGATTTCCAGTATCAGTACGGACAAGGAGAAAACGGTGAACGCCCTACCACACCCAGCCCGACCTCCGGGGTGTGGAGCTTTGGGGAGCGCTTTGAGCCGGGCATGACTCAGATACTCTTCGATGGCGTAGAAGTGCCCTACGAACCGGTGCGCGACCGCATTCGCAAATTCTACCGCAATGGTACTAATCTGACTAATACCCTGACGCTATCTGCCGGTGGGGAGAACGGCGGGTTCAATTTGTCTATTGCTAACCTTAACAGCCGAGGCATTGTGCCCAACTCGCAATACGAGCGGCAGACCTTCAACCTAGGGTTCACGCAGAATATTACCCCGAAATTCACTATTTCGGGCAACGCGAACTATTCGATTGAAGACAACCAGAATCCGCCCATTGTGGTGCAGCAAAACATCAGCACCCCGGTGGTGATCTACACGCTGGCCAACTCCATGCCGCTCGATGTGCTGGAAGCCAACCGGCTCAATGCTGACGGCGATGAGTTTATCTGGTCGCGGTTCCGCAACCGGACCAATCCGTACTTCTCGATCAATGAGCGCTTTGAGAATATCAAGCGGGATCGCTTGTTTGGCAACCTTACTGCCCGCTACAGCTTCACCGACTGGCTCTACGCGCAGGTTCGGGTGGGGCAAGATTATTACTCGCGCGATCAGGAGTTTAATTTTCCCACCGGGCAGGCGTTGATTCCGGCCGCCCCCAGTGGGTTTGTGAACGGGCAGTACGTACAGGAGTCGCGTCGCTTCCGGGAAGTTAATTCGGACTTCTTACTAGGGGCTAATCAGCAATTTGGTGAGTTTGGAGTGGACCTTACCTTAGGTGGTAACCAGCGCTACGAACGCACCGACCGCAACAGCGTGTTTGTAGAGGACTTTGTTATCCGGGATTTATACACGGTGATGAACGGCCGGGTAAAAGATCCGCTGTACACCCTGGACGAACGACAAATCAACTCGCTATACGGGGCGCTGGAACTGTCATTCCGCGAATACCTATACGTAACGGCTACCGCCCGTAACGACTGGTTCTCGACGCTATCGCCCGCCAACCGCAGTATCTTGTACCCGTCGGTCACCGGTAGCTTCGTGTTTTCACAGGCCTTCACCAACTTCCCGAACTGGATATCCTTCGGTAAGATTCGCGCCGGGTATGCGGAAGTGGGCAGTGATTCCGACATTGGTGCGTATCAGGGAACGCTCTTTTACAGGGTCAACAACAATCTGTTTCCCGATCCGGACGGACAATTGTCGCCGGTGGGCTCCATTGATACCAACACCATTCCGAATCCTAACTTACGTCCCATGCGGGTCGCTGAAGCGGAAGCTGGTTTGGAACTGCGGTTGTTTGATAGCCGGATAAATCTTGATTTTACGTACTATAACAAGATCACGAGCGATCAGATCTTGGCGGCACAAACTTCAGATGCCTCTGGCTATACCAGCCGGTTGATCAACGTAGGGGAGAGTCGTAATACGGGAGTTGAACTGTTGCTGAACGTGGTACCGGTGCTCACGCAAAACTTTCGCTGGGACGTGACCTTCAACGGGTCGTACAACACTTCGGAAGTGCTCAAATTAGGTTTAGAAAAGGGAGATACCGTCATCAGTGTTGGTAGTGGGATCCGAGGCGAATCATTGCGGCAGGAAGTTGGCCTCCCCATTGGGCAACTGTACGGATACAGCTACCTCCGCAACGACAAAGGACAAATCATTCACAGTAGCACGAGCGGACGCCCGCTGCGAACTGAAAAGCAGGGTGCTTTTGGCACCGCCATTCCCCTTTATATCGGGGGCATCACCAACGCCATTAGCTGGAAGGACTTCCAGTTCTCGTTTCTGATTGATTTCAAGCTGGGTCATAAGATGGCATCGGGCACCAACTTCAACGTGACGCGCCACGGCTTGCACAAGAAAACCCTGGTGGGCCGGGAGGATGGCTTTGTGGTGGGCGAAGGAGTGAACGAAGAAGGAGAAGTTAACACGGTGCAAACGCCTATTCAGTCGTTCTACGAGACGGTGGGCTCGATAAACATTCACGAAGACTACATCTACAATGCGGGCTTTTGGCAGCTACGTCAGATGACGTTGGGCTACAACTTCACGCGCTTGTTACCGGATGACTTCTTTATCAGGGGACTGCGCTTTAACGTGGTGGCTAACAATGTACTGCTACTTAAAAAGTGGGTGCCGAATATTCATCCTGAGCAGATGCCTTCGGCTTCGGATAACTTAGTGGGATTGGAGCAGACCAGCCTTCCCCTTACCCGAAGTATTGGGTTCAACCTAAACGTTAAATTCTAGGGCAGCTACCTATCTTACCAATCATTTTAAAATTGATAATTATGAAATACCTAAAATTTTATTCCTTACTCATCGCTATCATGGCGCTGAGCAGTTGTGATGAAGGTTTTGATGAACTCAATACCAACGAAGTGTTTCCTACCGCCATTGATCCGTCTTTTGTCATGAACGACGCGATCCTGAGTGCGTCGGTGCCCACTTCCGTATTTGTTTTTGAACTGGCCATTGTGCAACAGGTAGTAACCCCCAACGGCTCTTCGCTGGCGGGGGCCAATTTTAATCAGAACAACCGGGGGCGGGGCGGCTACTGGGAAAATCATTATCCCCAGGTGCTAAAATCTACCCTAGACGTGCTAGATCAAACCCAGGACGACCCGGAGTTGGCCAACCTTTACAACATGGCCCGCATCTGGCGAGCTTACGCGGGTATGGTGCTTACCGATACGTACGGTGATGTGCCCTTCTCGGAAGCGGGACTAGGGTTCATAGGAGACATTTCCAATCCGAAGTACGATCCCCAGCAGGATATCTACAACGAGATTCTTACCGAACTTAGCGAGGCATCGGCGGCGCTGAGTGATGCGAACCCGCCCGTGAACGAGGTATTGTACGGGGGTGATATTACCAAGTGGAAACGTCTGGGCTACTCTTTGATGCTTCGGGCGGCCATGCGCCTCACCGAAGTAGCTCCCGAACTAGCGCAACAGTATACGCAGCAGGCCGTGGCGGGAGGACTGATGGAATCTAACACGGACAACGCTGCGGTGGTGCATACCGATTTATACCGTAGTCCGGTCGGCAACTGGCTTAACGGTTCGGAAGCGAACAACTACTTCTTGGTAGAAAGCTTTGTGGACTACTTGCAGGAGAACGACGACCCTCGCCTGGAGTTGATAGCGGTGCGTTACGTGGGCGCGACCAATGGTGCGGCGCAAAAACCGGAAATCGCTTCCCTGGACCCGGAAGTTCAGATCGGTTTTCCGATGGGGTTTGATAACTCTACGATTGGGCCGGTGGCCGCCGAGCTTGGTCTAGCGAGCTTTTATGGTTTCTCGCAGCTCGACCGGTCCCGACTGGGCAAGCAAACCGCTCCTAGCTTCCTGGTTACCCACTCGCTGAACCAATTACTGCTGGCCGAGGCAGCGGTGCGAGGCTGGGTAGATGGAGATGCGGCTACTTATTTTTCCAATGGAATACGCGCGCACATGGAACAGATGGCTTCTTACGATCCTGCCGCCGCCATTGCGGAAGAGGATATTGCTGCCTATCTGGCGGCTCAACCGTTGGAAGCCGGTCGCGAACTGGAACAAATCAACACCCAGTACTGGGTAGCCTCGTTCATGAACAGTGCCGAGACCTTCGCCAACTTTCGCCGTAGTGATTATCCTGCCTTAGACCCGAATCCCTATCCTGGTGGGGAAATCAGTACCGACTTCATTCTTCGCTTAACCTATCCGGACTCAGAGTCTGCGGTGAACGCGGGGAGCCTGGGCGAGGCGATCAGTCGCCAGGGACCTGATCAGTTAGATACCCGAGTGTGGTGGGATGTGGATTAGTGAGTTTCTTTTCGTAATATCAGCACTATAACCAAATGAGCCGTGGGGCTATAGCCCGCGCCCAACCTGACCTGAATGATACATGAACCGAAGAAACTTATTGAAACACGTAGGGGCCGGAGTGGCTACTGGAGCACTCGGTGCCCTGACGCAAACAACGAGCGCGTTGGCAGGTAATAAAAAGTACGCCAGTGCTACCGCCGGGCTTCCTCCGCTAAAAATAACGAATGTTAAAGCCATTCCTACTTGTCCGCACGGCATTGAGCTAATCGTGGTAAAGGTAGAAACCAGCGAACCCGGACTCTACGGATTGGGCTGCGCTACCTTCCGGCAACGGGCCCACCCGGTGGTGTCGGCGGTGAACGACTACCTGAATGATTTTTGCCAGGGTAAAAACGTTGACAACATTGAGGACATGTGGCAGACGGCCTACGTGAGTTCGTACTGGCGCAATGGTCCGGTGCTCAACAACGCGCTGAGCGGATTGGACCAGGCCCTGTGGGATATCAAGGGCAAGCGCGCTGGGATGCCGGTGTACCAACTGTTGGGCGGTAAGTCGCGGTTTGCCATTCCGTGCTACGCCCACGCCAGCGGCGACACTCCGGAAGCGGTAGCCGAAAGTGTGCAGGGGTTCATGGACAAGGGTTTTGGACACGTACGCATCCAGATGGGCGGCTACGGAGCTTCTCAATTACTGGGCGGCTACGGCAGTGGCGACGGTCCCCAACAACCGGACTTCAAACAAGCAGGCTACGGTACCCCCGACGACAACTTTATGGATTCGGTGTCCTACACCAAAGGGGTAGTGGATATGTTCGCCCAGGTACGTAAAACCTGCGGCGAGCGTATAGAACTGCTGCACGACGTGCATGAACGGGTGCAACCGATGGAAGCCATCAACATGATCAAGGCGCTGGAGGAATACCGCCCGTTCTTTATTGAGGACCCTTTCTCGCCCGAAAATATCCGCTATTTTAAGCTGCTGCGTGAGCACACCACTGTCCCCATTGCAATGGGCGAGCTGTTTAATAGTCCCCACGAGTGGGTGGATCCCATCAAGGATCAGCTCTTTGACTTTATTCGGATTCATATCTCGCAGGTAGGGGGTATTACTCCGGCCATGAAGGTGGCCCGGCTGGCGGAGTTCTTCAACGTGCGCACCGCCTGGCACGGTCCGGGCGACGTATCGCCGGTGGGACACGCCGCCAATGCGCACATTGACTTTGCGGTGTGGAACTTCGGCATCCAGGAGTCAATAAGCTTCACCGACACACTGCAAGAAATTTTTCCGGGTAGTCCGTACGTCAAGGATGGCTACATGTACGTGAATGAAGCCCCTGGTTTGGGGGTGGACATTAACGAAGCACTGGCCTTAAAGTACCCGCTACCCGACAAACAACTCAACTCCTGGACGCAGTTGCGCAAAAGCGACGGCACGGCGGTGAGGCCTTGAACGAAGGTTGGAATGCTTGAATGATTGAATGCCCCTTTTCAATTCAATCATTCAGTCACTCAACCATTCTATCATTTAACTTAACCTTCAACATGAAACGAAAAATTATCCTTTTATCACCCCTATTACTCATCCTATCGCTGGCTACCGTCACTGCTCAAACCATTTCCCGCGATTTACTCATGAAGTATACCAGCCAGTGGGAAGGGGAGCGCTACGACGACGGCCGTCCTAAGGTATCGGATCGCTTGTTGGAACGGGCCAAAGATATTTCTATCGAAGAAGCTTGGGGCGTGCTGCGCAACGAGGGCTACGAGAACCAGTTCGAAGGCAACTGGAAAATGATCCACGAGGACGTGCCGGTGGTGGGACGCGCCCTCACTGCCCAATATATGCCCGCCCGTCCTGATATGGCCAAAGCCATTGAAGACCAAGGCAAGGCCGACGGCCGCATCGGTAGTTCTAACTCTTGGCCCATCGACGAACTGCAGATGGGCGACGTGTACGTAGCCGACGGCTATGGCAAGATCGTCGACGGCACCCTTATCGGTGATAATCTAGGCAACTCTATTTACGCCAAATCGGGCAACGGGGTGGTTTTCAACGGCTCGCTGCGCGACCTGGGTGGGCTGTCCAAGATCGAGGGCTTCAACGCTTTTGTGCGGGGCTGGGACCCTTCGTTTATCAAGGATATGATGCTGGGCGGACTCAACACTCCCATTCGCATCGGGCGGGCCACAGTATTGCCCGGAGATGTGGTGCTGGCCAAGCGCGAGGGGGTTGTCTTTATTCCGGCGCACTTGGCGGAAAAAGTCATTACCAACGCTGAATTTATTGCGCTGAAAGACCAGTACGGTCACCAGATGCTGCGAGAAGGTAAGTACACCCCCGGGCAGATCGATACCCGCTGGACCGACGAAATCAAGCAGGACTTCATGGCGTGGCTCGATGATAATCCTGATAAGCTACCCATGAGCCGTGCCGAGTTGGACGAGTTTATGAAAGACCGAACTTGGTAGCTGAACGCTCGCTTGCGCTCACCTCTCATTCTTTCATAGTACCCAAAAGGCTTTCGCTCTCAATAAATCACCCCTAACAACAACGATTATGAAAAAGAACCTGAACGATCTACTAAAGTATTCGCCCATTGTGGCGCCCACTAACCCCCGCCGCGACTTTCTGCAAAAGGCCAGTTTAAGTGGGCTAGCTCTGGGAGGTTTGTCCTTGAGCGGATTCACCAACAAACCCATCGAGGAGACGGTGGAGTATTCCACCCAACGGGTGAGCAGAAGCTCCGCCCCGTCGGACCTCAAAATTACCGACCTGCGCATTGCCCACGTGGTGGATGCGCCCATGCCGTGCCCCATCATTCGCATCGATACCAACCAAGGTATCTACGGATTGGGCGAAGTGCGCGACCACGCGGACCCCAAGTACGCGCTGATGCTCAAGAGCCGACTGCTGGGCGAAAACCCTTGCAACGTGGACCGGGTTTTCAAGAAGATCAAGCAGTTTGGCGGACACTCCCGGCAGGCCGGGGGCGTGTGCGGCGTAGAGATGGCGCTGTGGGACTTGGCCGGAAAAGCTTATAACGTTCCCGCTTATCAACTGGTGGGCGGCAAGTTCCGTGACAAAGTGCGGCTCTACTGTGATACCACCGGTTCGGATGATCCCGTGACCTACGCCAAGCGCATGAAGGCCCGGGTTGACGAGGGATACACCTTTTTAAAGATGGACTTCGGCATTCAGATGCTCAAGGACGAAGACAATATGGTGATCAACAAGGGGATGTACGACATCGGCAGTCAGTGGGATTCTAAAGTAGGAAGCTACGGTGCCACCGCCCACCCCTTTACGCGGATTCAGATCACCGACGAAGGCTTAGAAAAGATCGTGGACTACGTGAAGCAGGTGCGCGACATTGTGGGCTACGAAATTCCGCTCGCTGCCGATCACTTTGGTCATATTGACACCAACGAGGCCATCCGGCTGGGCAACGCTCTGGAGCCCTACCGCCTGGCCTATCTGGAAGACCTGGTGCCCTGGCAGTATACCGATAAGTGGAAGCAAATCACCCACGCCATCAACACACCGACGCTTACCGGTGAAGATATCTTCCTCAAAGAAGAGTTTATCAAGCTTATCGACGCTCGCGCTATTGATATGATTCATCCCGACCTGGCCTCGTCCGGTGGCATCTTGGAAACCAAAAAGATTGGCGATTACGCCGAAGAAAATGGCATTCCGATGATGATGCACTTTGCCGGCACGCCCGTATTGATGATGGCTAATGTGCACTGCGCCGCCGCTACCCAGAACTTCATCGCCCTGGAGCACCATTCGGTTGACATCCCGTGGTGGGAAGATTTGGTGACGGGCATCGACAAGCCCATCGTGCAAAACGGCTTCGTGACCGTTCCGGATAAGCCCGGTTTGGGAGTGGAACTCAATGAAGAAGTGGTAAAGGAGCACCTGAAAAAAGGCACCAAATACTTCGCCCCTACCGACGGATGGAACACCGTAGACTCGGCCGACCGACAGTGGAGCTGAGATACCTCGCGCGGGACTTCGTCCCGTGCGTACTGTATTGCGGGCTTCTAGCCCAAATGAATTACATTTATGAAAACCGCTCCTTCCTTCGCTAAAATTGCTCTGGGTATTGCTGCCCTGTCGCTGCTGGCTTTTGTGGTGCTGCTCTCACTGGGCTACGAACGCGCGACGGGTCCTTGCTTGGTTACTTTCTTTCTGGCCCTGGCCATCGCCTTTCGGGGGTTTGAGTTTTTAAAAGGTTTCTCCTTCACTGTGATCATTTTTGCCTCGGTGACGGTGGCCATGTATTACCCCGTTTACTTCCAGGAGATCAATGGCTTCGACCTGAAGAACCTGTTCGTGCCACTGCTGCAGTTGATCATGTTCGGCATGGGCACCGCCATGAGTCTAAAAGACTTCGCGGGGGTGGTGAAGATGCCCAAGGGCGTGCTGGTGGGGGTGGTGTGTCAGTTTACCATTATGCCCTTTGTGGGCTACGGACTGGCTACTGGCCTGGGAGTGGCTCCTGAAATTGCGGCAGGCATCGTGCTAATTGGTTCATCACCCAGCGGGCTGGCCTCCAACGTAATGGCCTATCTGGCCAAGGCCAACCTTGCACTGTCGGTCACGCTGACCGCGGTATCCACCCTGTTGGCCCCGTTGTTGACTCCGCTACTGATGCGTTTGCTGGCCGGCGAGTTTATTGAGATCGATACGCTAGGCATGATGTGGAGTATCGTTAAGATCGTGATTATTCCGGTGGTGGCGGGCTTGGCCTTCAACTACTTTTTCCACGGCAAAGCCAAGTGGTTGGATGATGCTATGCCTATTTTATCTATGTTTGGCATTGCCTACATCATTACCATTATCACCGCCGCCGGGCGCGACGAGCTGCTCACCATCGGCTTCGTGCTGATTTTAGCCGGAACCTTTCACAATATTTCGGGCTACTTTCTGGGCTACTGGGGCTGTAGATTGTTCGGGATGCACGAGCGCGACTGTCGTACCATTGCCCTGGAAGTAGGCATGCAAAACGGAGGACTGGCCTCAGGCATCGCGCTGGAAATGGGCAAAGTGGCTACCGTCGGCCTGGCCCCGGCCGTGTTTGGTCCCGTGATGAACATCACCGGCTCGAGCTTGGCCACTTACTGGCGGGGAAAGCCAATTCCCGAAGATACTCCGGCCGACATGAAGAAAGATGAAGCCGCCGCCGTAACCTAAACGTTCGTCTGTCTCACTATGCTGCAACTAATCGCGGATCATAATCTGGTGTTGGCCACCGGGCACCTTTCTCCGGAAGAAGTACGCGCGCTGGTTTAGGAAGCCCATGTTATGGGCATCGCCAAATTACTGATCACCCACCCGACGGCCGGAGTGCCTAATATGTCTACTGACGAACTCAAAGAGCTAACGCAGCGAGGAGCACTGCTGGAGTTGACCTACGAGAGTCACCTGTACGGACCTGATGCGCCTTCGCCTATGCTTAGTTCTGATCATCAGATTTCCTTTGAACAAACCGCCCGCGTCATCCGCGCCATCGGGGCCGAACACTTTGTGCTAAGTAGCGACTTGGGACAGGTGGGCAACGCGACGCCTGCTGACGGCCTGAAACTGTTTGCTAAAGGCTTACTGGAGCAGGGCATCACCGAAAGCGAGCTAACGATGATGCTGAAGTCAAACCCGAAAAGGCTGCTGGATCTTTTGCCTTGACCTAAGGCGGGTTCAACATGCGGATAGTATATTCATTTCAGCATTTGTTGCGGTATGGCCATATCTATCTGGCAAGTTTGATAAAATCATTCTCAAGTTTGACATTGAAATTTATCTCTGCTTTCAAGGCTTTGAAAACTTTGATAACAGTGTTGATAGTGGCGCTATTTGCGCTATTCTCTAGTTTCGATATTTGGGCTTTCTTGACCCCAACCAGTTGTCCAAGTTGCTCTTGGGTCAAATGCCTCTCTTGTCTGGCTGCTTTGATCATTTTACCTAAAACATCCATTCGAAGTTCGTACTCATATTCATCACGCTCCTTAGTACCATTTTTGCCGATATATTTACCCTTCATCTCGGCAAGTGAATACGTCTTCATTTTTGTAGTAGCCATATTGAAAAACAGTTACTTATAAATCAATATTTTAGAAGATTTTCTTGATTGTCTTTGGATCAAGTTTAGCGATGAACTCATTAGCCTCTTCCAAAAACCTCGTTTGAAAATATTTCATATTCCGCCGTCCTATTGAACAACTGCAAAATAATGAAAATTTCTAAATATAGAAACTTTTTGAAGGAGAGTATCGTGATTATGAGTTCTGTCGCTGACACAAGCAGCTTCGTGCCCGGTCGCAATTAAATGTGGAATTAAACAGGCGTCAATATGCCCCATGCCGCTTATTGACTATACACTTCTACCGGGATTAGATTCACCGGGGTGTTTGAAAATAGGATTTACATTATATTCTTCTTTAGTTGGATATAATCCTTTCTCAATGTAAGTACTTATTACAGCTTGTTGTACCTCATGATCGTAATAAATGGTCGTACCATACCCTTCGGACGAGTAGAAAAGTCCCGAAACTACCGCCATGTTATCAACAAGATACAATTGGAGGACGACTGTGCCTTTGTCATCAATTATTTCTAAGCCCCTGTTGTCAAAGTTTTTATCAAAATAATTTCTTTTGTTTAGTTGCCAATTATTTGATCTCAACATTGCGATTAGTATGCCATCTATTCCGCGTAGATCACAATCTATCAATAGTTTGCCTTTCTCTACTCTGGCCGATAAGTCAATATTATCAAAGTACTGAAATCTTCCTGGTACCGTAGTCGTAATGGCCACCTCTGAGCTACCTATTCCAATAGTAGGAAATAAAATCTTGCGACTTACTCGCCCATCAATCTTTCCTGTCTCTGACTTGTATTTTTTTTTCAACTTTATCTTTGTAGATAATGTAACATGATCCCAAGAAAATCAATGAGGTTAAAATAAAAATTACCCAGCTAGTAATCTGTGGAGATTCTATTGATAAATCTTTTATTTGTAGAACTGCTATAACGAAAGTAGCTACTGCTATGAAATATTTCACTTAAGTTTTATTTCTAAAATTACTTGCTAAAACTCGTTATCCCCAAATTCACTTTTGATAAACTTCGCCTTGCCCGCCGGTTGGTTGACGCGGTAACTCAGGTTGAGCAAAACGACGTCGCCTTCGTACACGTAGTTGGTGGTGGTGTAGAATGAGCCGTTGCTGCGCCCGTCGCCGCGCTGGGTGGTGATGCGTTTTTCGTTGCTAGACAGCAGACCCAAGTCAATGTTGAGCCACTGCAAAGTAGCGGACAGTCGTCCGTCTAGCCAGCTCTTCTGGGCGGTGAGGCTGGGCGCGAAGAAGCGAGAGTCCTCGCCCTGGGCGGTATTCTGGGCGGACAGGTAATTCAATGTTCCCTGTACGTTGAGGGTAGGCGAAAGTTTCACTGTGCTGTTCACGTTGACCGAGTACACCCAACTATTGGTAGCCAGGGCATCCCCCGCAAAGGTTCCCCGGATATCGTACTGAAAAAGATTGCCGCCCGCGTATATTTTCCACCACGACACCGGATTAAAGTCCGTACCCACCTCCAGCCCCAGCGACCGACCCCGGCCCACGTTAGTGTAGATGCGGTTCAGGATGGTATCGTTGTAAATGGTGTTCACCCGATTCACTAGATTCTGCACGTGACGGAAGTAAGCAGTAGCAAACACCGAGTTATTACCGAAGTCTTTTACTACCCCCAGTTCAACCAGATCAATAAACTCCGGCAGTAGTTCGGGATCGCCCTGCTCGAGTGTTTCAGAGTGTTCGCGCTCAGGAAAGGGATTCATCTTGAAGGTGGTGGTGCGCTCCACCCGCTTACTGTAGGCCGCTTTTAGTTGTAGGTCGTCCTGCACTTGATAGCGTAGGTTAGCAGCAGGGTATAGCTTCACCAAATCATAGCGATAGGTGCTGTCAATGAAAGGGTTGGTGAGTAATAACCGCCGGTCCATCACCTCCAATCGGGCCCCCGCCGTATAGGCCAGCTTGCCGATCTGCCCGCTGTATTGACCATAAAAGGCGTGAATCTGCCGGGTGAGGTCAATCTGGCTGGAGAACTCGGGAATCAGGTTCCACTGCCGCGTGCCCAGGGTTCGCTCTTCGTAAACGAAATCACCCCGGTGGTTCAGAAACCGGTACTGATAGCCTGTTTCCAGGGTGCCCGCACCCAGCGGAAGACGGTAATCAATTTGGCCCCGCAATCCGTACAGCGGATTCTCATTGGTATTGTACTGGTGCTGTAGCGTGTCGGTGAACTGTGGCCCCGAAAGATTCAGGTTGGTGGTGGGTCCACCCAAGCCGGTATATTCGTAGAGCAGCGAAGCTTGTAGCGTTGCCTGCTTCTTAAACTTACGGGTGTAGTCCATACTCCCAATAAGAAAATCGCCCCGACGAATGCGCAGGTTCTCATTGAAGTAGCTAGTCTGATAAATTAACTTATCCTCCGGCAGATAGATGCCCCGGTTGTTATAATACAGGATATCAGCGGTGCGGTCTTTGCTGCGCTTGCCGGCGTAAAGGCCTAAGCTGAAACTGTTTTGCTCGTTGGGTACGTAGCCCAGCGTGGCGCGGGTGGTGTAGGCTCGCTCATCGAAGCTACGCTCACCGTCGGAGGGGAAGCGGGTGAGGGTGTCGCCACGCACCGTAAATACATCCCCTTCCCGGCGTCCGGCCATATCGTTGCGTAGATAACTGGCTCCCAGCGAGAGGTTCCACGGACCCTTTTGGTAGTAAAGAGTAGCATCAGTACCCCAGCGCCGGGTCGGGACTTCGTTGTCATAATCACGCAGGCTGGGCAAGCCACCCCGCACGTTGACCTGCACGAACAACCCGTCGGTAACTCCTTGTTTGGTGATGATGTTGATGATACCGGCGGTGCCTTCGGGATCGTACTTGGCCGAGGGAGCGGTAACGACTTCGATGTTCTCTACGGCATTGGCGGGCAATTGACTCAGAATCAGCGAAGGATCGCTCTGCACTGGCTTGCCGTTGAGCAACAGGGTGAAGCCAGTGGCTCCGCGCACGGTGATCTGGCCCCCGGCATCAAGGGCAACGGCGGGAACGTTGCGCAGCACGTCGGTGGCAGTGCCTCCCGTGGCACTCTGAAACTGCCCCGCATCGTATACCTGCCGGTCGATTTTGTGGTATACGGAAGCCTTCTGCCCGGATACTTTGATTTCACTCAGCAACTGCTGGCTGGGCAATAGGGTCAGCGGTTCCAAAGAAAGGAACTGCTCAGCCGAGAGCGTAAGGTTATCCACCCGCCCCGTTTCGTAACCAATAAATTGTACCAGCAAGTAATAGCTGCCCGCCGCAACCCCCGAAAAATGGAACAAACCCGCCGCGTCGGTAACCACACCATTCACCAATGACGAGTCCTGCGCTTGATAAAGTAACACATTCGTATACTCCAGTGCCTCACTCGACGAGCCGTCCCGGACTAGCCCTTCAATATGGGCCTGTTGGGCGTAAGCGGGGAGGCAAAAAAACAGTGAACTGCTGGTCAGCAAGAAAATCAGGCAGTCGCGGGCGGTCGTAGGCACGAAGCAAGGTAACAAGAAAAGCAACGAATCAGCATCATCCGATCGCCTATTTTAGGTAGCCAATAAATCATCAGAACTATTAGTTTGAGGGGGGCGGGACCGCGCGGAGCGGCAGCTCAGACAAATGGCTTCGCAAACGGGTAATGAATGCTTCTCCCGGATCATCTTTTTCGGTTAGATAAGTCGGATCTTTTTCTTTCCAATGCGAGTGACCGATGAACCGGGGATACTCGTGGTGGCCGATCACATAGTCTATAAGATGGGTTCCGGCAAGTTGCTTAATCAGCCGAACGTTGGCCCCGAACTGGGCATCGGTCAGGGGATGATCTTGCCCATCGCCCACGTTTTCAATGCCGATGGCACAATGGTTAAGACCAATCACGTGGCGGGCCATCAGGGTATCGGGCATCAACTGGTATATGGTACCATCGCGATCGATGAGATAGTGCGCCGACACATTGAGCGCCCCGGCGGAACGGATACCTGCCCGACTTTCGGGAAGTGTAGGAGGGTAAAAGGCGTCGAACGACTGCTTTAGGGTAGGGTATACTGTCCAGTGCACTACGATCATGGAGGGGGCGATAATTGGCTCGTCCGGAGTGAGGCCGTAGTGCTCGCGCAGGTAATCGAGCGTGAGCTGACGACGCTCCGCGTCAAAATCAATAGGCGTGCTGTTAATGGATAATGTCTGAGCGCTTGCGGGAGAAAATAACAGCCAAAGCCCTAACCAAGCGAAACTGATCCGGTAGGTCATCTTTAAAGAGTTCGTACGAACCGGAAGTTCAGCCCTATGGTATAGGAACGTCGTTGCGTGCCGGAAATATAGTCCTGAAGCGGCGTAACTATCAATTTGCTGATGGCCTCGAGGCCAACAAAGGTTTTGGCATCCACCCGCGCCCGTACGCCAAAGCCGACAATCAATCCCAAGTTATACTGACGAGAAGCACCCAGATAGGGTTCTTTCAGCATTTCCTGCACATCGGCCGGGACTTCCCTTACGGTCTGTTCGTAGGCACGCACCGATACCTCATTTCGCTCGCGCAACAGAATACCATTGTTGATGCCGCCCAGCGTGTACCACTGAAATTGATCGTTCTGGGCAATATTATACGTTAGGAAGAACGGAATATCGAGGTAGTCCTGAATAAAATCAATCGTATAGCCACGATCTAGGGGACGTTGGTAAGGGCCAGCCACGTATGTGTTGGCGTAACCACGCTGAGCGTACATGAGGCCGGTGCCCAGATACATTCGGTCACTCAGCTGGGTACGTAATTGCAACCCAAAATCAAACATATGGCTGGGGCGCTCACCGTTGCGTACCGATTCATCATCGGAAGATAGCTCGGCGATACGGTATGAGATGGTAGGGGTTACATTGACGCTCCAGGTGGTATGCTGCGCCACCGTGACCTGCGCGAGAAAGAGCAGGCCGGTAAGCGATAAAAAATATTTCATAGACCGGTTGTGAGTAAGGCTGACGCTAACCAATATACGCGCATATCTTTCTAATTGGAAGCATTGAACGGATTATCTTGGCGGGGCGGGGCTTTCGGGCCAGAAAAACAGGCGCGCGTAGACATACTTCATTATTTGGGCGATCACGAAGGATCGGGCGGAAGGTTTTTTCCACCAGGTATCAGCGCTAACGCCCTTGCGGGGTGCTGCAATAACCCCGACCCGCACCGCATCACCAAATGCCTTTTGGTATAGCAAGCGGCTCCGTCGGGCGTGGGCACTTTCGCTGAGCACATTGAGCGCAGCCGGTATCCCTTCAGGTTGCTGCGCCAACCAGTCTCTTACCGCCACCGCCATGGCGTAGGTTCGGTCGTAGTCCGTGGGAGGGGTGGACACCGTAACCAGCCTATCCGCTGAAACTCCCGCTCGTACTAGCTGATCAGTCGCTTCGTCAGCTTCGCTGCGTTGGTCAGTGCGGTACACGCGCTGGCCGTCGATGGCACCGTAGTCGTAGACTACGTTGGGCATGCGGGCGTAGAAAATCTGCTTACCGACCGTCACCGATTGCACCAGCAGGTTGCGGTCTCCAACCCCAGTCACAAAGCCGTCGTTGTCATACTCAATGGAAATCGTTTTAATTCGAGTGGTGTCAGCCAAGCGAAAGCCGTAGGCAGCTAGTGACTCCTGCGTGTAGCTTTCTCCGACCACCGAGTCGTTAACCCATAAGCGAAAATGAGCAGGAATTTCCTGTAGAATTTGACTACTGGCTACCACGGTGATCGTATCGTTGAATAAGCCGTCGGCAAGATCCTCCAGATTGAAGGTGAGCCCGCCCGCACTGTGCACCATCAGGGCAGCGGTGGAATTGAAAGGATAAGCCAGACTAGCCACGATGATGCGTTGGTAGCCAAAAATATCGACCTCCGAGACGGCTTGCTCTAGTCCTTCTTGGTTCATCCAACCCTCCACAATCAATAGGTTGGTGTCTACGCGGTGCGTCATCGCTAAAAAGCGATAGGTAGACGATTTACCAAACAGCAGCAGGGCCGCTGGTAGCAACAGAAGGGAGAAGAGAAACTTGTTCAACGGTGGTACGTTAATGGTTTAGCGAGCGAAAGTTACTGTTTTTGTCCGGCTCGTTTTCCGGAAATTGTGTACCTTTCTGGAAGTTATTGATATAATATGCAACTTAACGCTTTCGGAAACAGACGTTGGCCTCAACGCGCTGTTTATTTTTTAGTGGGGGGGGCACTTTCATTATCTGCCTGTCAGGAAGGATTACGTCGTCAAACCGTTACTGACCCCCCGGTGGTCGGCTGGTCTTCCGAAGTACTGGATAGCTTATCAGATCCGCTGTTTACACAACTGGTGCGTGATGACCGTTACGTTAACGCGTACGGATTCACCGCCAACGATTTGGTTACCTACAACGACTCTATTTACGCGCAGCGCATCTGCGCAATTGCTTCAGGGGTACCGCTATTCTACGATGAGGACGTTCGGAGTTACATTGACTTGTACGCGCAGCGAAAAAAAGACCTGACCGAACGAATGATTGGCAAAAGTGCTTGGTACTATCCAATGATAGAGCCGGTGCTCACTGCCGAACAGATACCCGACGTACTCAAACACCTCACCATGGTGGAGTCGGCCATGCACCTTAAAGCAGCTTCGGCCAAGTCGGCGGTAGGGCTATGGCAAATTCGCCCGGCCACCGGAGTGTCATTGGGGTTAGAAGTGTCATCACAAGTAGATCAACGCCGCGATCCCGTGGCCTCAAGCCGTGCTGCCGTGGCGTATCTCAAGGAGCTCTACGAGCGCTACGGCGACTGGTATCTGGCGGTGGCGGCTTACAACTACGGTATTGGAAATATCAACAAGGCAATTGCCCGGGCTACCGCCGCCGAAAAAAAGACTCCCCTCACTTTCTTTGATCTGCGTAAGTATCTGCCCGCCGAGACCCGCAGTTACGTGCCCGCTTTTGTAGCAGTAGTTTATTTGTATCACTATCAGCATGAGCATAATTTGCGTCCGGCATACTTTAACCTTCCTTTTCGGAGTGTAGATACCACGCACGTGGCCGTTCCATTTTCGCTGGCAGAGGCGAGTGACACCTATGAGGTAGGTATTGATGCGCTTAATTTTTTAAACCCAGCCCTGTTGCGAGGAGTCGTACCGCTGCACGCTACTACCTACCCACTAGCGATCCCTTCTAATAATATGGCAATGCCCCCTTCGCTCCCGACCCCGGTAGTGCTAAGCGATTCAGTGCTCGTGCGACAAACTGCTCAGGTTATTAGTCGTCCGACACGCGTGGTGCCTAATCCGGAACGGATGGCGCCAATGGTCCATTTCATTGAGCGGGGGAATTCTTTGGCCAGTATTGCGCAACAGTACGACTGCACGATAAGTGATTTGGTGCAGTGGAACAGCCTGTACGACTTGACCATCTGGTCGGGGGATGAGTTAATTGTCTACGTGCCCCGGGTAGCGCTGGATTCCGTAACGCTGGTGCGTCGTTGAGTAGTTAGAATATTGGGATTTTTTCTAAATCAATCTGGTCTAAGTAGGGGTCAAGAACCCGCTGGTCGGCACACCGCTTCACATCACCAATGTAGTTGTGCTCGCTGTTATACCATATTTCAAAGAAAGTGCGTCCGTTGTGATATAAATTGATGCGATAAGGGCGCTCATCCGCCGTATAATTACGACGGCTAGCCACAAAAGTGCAACGGTTCAGCACGTAGCGGCACTTCTTGTCCAACGACAGCCTTTCGAATTCAAACTGTTTCATGAAGATAAAGATAGCAAAAATACGGGGAAAGGGGTAGTGCCCAACGAGGAAGTCGTTATTAATCATCCGTGGCCTCACTGCCCCACCATGCGTTCTTCGGGTCAAAATCTTCGGACAAAACTTCCATGCGTCGCCGCTCCAGTTGGGGAAGTAGCACTTCTCTAACCTCCTGGAGGTGCTTTTCTTCTTGCGCAGCGCGGTATTCAGGATCTTTTCGGGGGTATTTAGCGCCGGTTTGGTCTAGATAATCGAACAATAGCGCACTCAGTTGCTCAGTGCGGTCGGGGTACTCATCCGCCACATCCTGAGTTTCGTCTGCATCCGTCCGGAGGTTATACAGCTCCTGATGATCATCTTCGTAATAATGGATCAGCTTCCAATCGCCCTGGCGAATAATGGAAGAGGGCTCGCCACCTTGGTTACCGTAGTGCGGATAGTGCCAGTACAGTGGCCGCTCAGCAACTGCTTGCCCCCGCAACACCGGTAGTAAGCTCATCCCGTCCTGGTGTTCTTCGGGACGCAGTTCCGCTCCCGTTAGTTCTAACAAAGTAGGATAGAAATCGGCGCCCGTCACCGGAACATCGCTGGACTTACCCCCGTTGGTGAGGCCGGGCACTTTGATGAAGTATGGTTCACGAATGCCCCCCTCAAACTGGTACCCTTTGCCACCACGCAGCGGCAGATTAGAAGTAGAGAATGCGTCGCCTGAGGCTACCCCGCCGTTGTCGGAGGTAAATACCACGATCGTATTATCAGCTAGTCCTAGTTCTTCCAGGGTGGTCAAAACCTTACCTACCGCCTCGTCCATGGTATTAAGCAACCCAGCGTACACCGGATTGTCCTGTACCTGACGGACCGGCAGAAAATGTCCCATCTCGTATCCATGGTCGGCCACCCCTCGGGCCACCGCTTTGTCGCGGTACTTTCGCCATTGAGACTGCGTGGTTTGAATGGGACTGTGCACTGCGTAAAACGACAAGAAGGCAAACACGGGCTGGCCTGTTTTCTGCGGATCATTGGCAGTAAAGAAGTCGGCTGTCTCCCGGGCTAGCCGCAGACTTAGGTTTTCGCCATCAGACCCATTGGGTAGATTGGGGTTGTCGTAGGGCGAAAAGAAGCCGCCCCGGGGATATCCCAGATCCCATCCTCCCACGTTAACGTCGAAGCCGTGGTCAGTCGGCCAGGACCCTTCGCTTCCTAAATGCCACTTACCGGCAAAGAAGGTTCGGTAGCCTTGGTCCTTAAGCGCTTCGGGTAGCACGGTATACTGCGAAGGCAGTTGCCGAACGTAGTCGGGAGGTAGTAACTTCGTATGGCGATTTTGTCCACGCCACGCCGTGTCAGTAGGCGCGCCGATGTAATCAGTAATACCGTGCCGGGCCGGAAACTTACCCGACATGATACTCGCCCGTGAAGGACTACACACTTGACAGGTAGCGTAGCCATTGGTGAAAACCATACTCTGTTCAGCGATTGCGTCGATGTTCGGAGTTTCGTAATACGAACTGCCCGTGACTCCCAGGTCATGGTACCCTAAGTCGTCGGCCAAAATAAAGAGAATATTGGGAGGCGATGCCGTCTTTTGATCAGCCTCTTGGGTGGTACACGCACTGGCTAATCCTAGGAAGAGAAAAAGAAAGACGCTGGGGTGAATACCGAATGACATAAGGGTGATGATTAAAAAATGATGAATAGTCCGGCTACCACTGCACGTTCGTATCTTTCCACGCCCGGTCGTTCGCCGAAGCGATTACTGCTTCACATACCCGCTGGGTCTGCAACGCATCCTGAAAGGTGGGGGGACAGGGCTCGCCTGTTTCCAGACTCTTCAAAAAGTCAGCCACCTGATGTACAAAGGTGTGCTCGTAGCCAATAGACGTGCCGGGAATCCACCAGCGGTCCATGTAGGGCTGGTCGCTGTCGGTGACCAACACCTTGCGCCAGCCCCGCACGATGGCCTCGTCGCCGTGGTCAAACACATCAAGGTAGTTCATATCGTGCAGATTCCAACGGAGCGACATATGCTCCCCGTTGATCTCCAGGGTGTACAGTGCCTTGTGACCCCGAGCGTAGCGGGTGGCCTCAAAGAGTCCCAGCGATCCATTGTTGAAGTGACAGTGGAAGATACAAGCATCGTCAATGCTTACTTCCTGTTTCTGCCCCGTGCCGGTGTGTACCCGTTCTTTAACAAAGATTTCGGTCATGGCCGACACATCCTTGATGCCTCCATTGAGCCACATGGCGGTGTTGATGCAGTGGGCCAGCAGGTCACCGGTGACGCCCGAGCCGGCCGCGTCCGCATCCAGGCGCCACAGGCCCTCGCCGCCCTGGGGCAGTTCAGGGTTGATGGTCCAGTCCTGCAAGAAGTTGGCCCTGTAGTGGAAAATCTTGCCCAGCTTGCCAGAGTCAACGATCTGCTTGATCAGCGTTACCGCCGGGGTGCGCCGGTAGTTGTACCATACGGTATTGGCTACTCCGGCCTTCTCTACCGCATCGACCATCGGTTGGGCTTCGGCCACCGTGCGGGCCAGCGGTTTCTCGCAGAGTACCATCTTGCCTGCTTCAGCGGCGGCAATGGCAATGTCAGCGTGCACATTGTTGGGGGTGCAGATATCAATCGCATCAATATCGTCGCGGGCAATCACGGCCTTCCAGTCGGTTTCAAAAGATTCGTAGCCCCACTGTTCGGCAAAAGCCTGCACTTTATCAGGGGTTCGGGAACAGACGGCCTTCAGCACCGGCCGGTATTCCAGTTCCGGGAAAAAGTCTCCGATGCGCTTGTAGCCATTGGTGTGGGTACGGGCCATCAGGCCACTACCGATCAGGCCTATTCGTAGTTCTTTCTTGTTGCTCATGGGTTGTGTGGTTGGGTGGTGTTACGGATAAAATTTGATGAATTAATATTTCTCTGGTACGTAGTTCTTCGTCCATGTTCATTTGTCAAAAGCTACCCGCTATTTTAGAACAAAGGACTACAGTACATCCCTTTTCCGCGTTCCGTTTCTATTCTGTCCAGCCGTGTTGTTCTCGAACCTTTACCAGCACCGCCAGGATATCGTTCCAGGTTTGCTGCTGGGTCATCACCGCGTTATCAAACATACAGCCGTCCCAGCAGATGTGCTCAAACGCCTTGGTGATTTGTCCGTCTTCTTCGCGCAACCAGTAGCCCGCGTCGTGGGCCACGTTGAGCTTTCCGTTGGGATCGGTAGCCAGGCAGTGGCGGCCCGTCTTGTCGTGTGAGCCGGTGCCGTGCACCGTGCCGTCGTTCTGAGCCACGTGGAAGTCAATCGTCCAGGGACGCAGGGCTTTAGTCACTTGCTTCAGGGCGTCGGTAAGGGTCTCACGGTCGTTCCAGTCGTAATCTTTTGGCAAGATGCGGTCCTCAGGCCGGTTGTATCCCAGCAGGTAGAGTAGCGTGTGCGACATGTCGGCTTGGAAGCCTAGGTTAGGGCGGTCCACAGATTCCAGCGTGTCCACCATCGTGCGCCAGCTGTGCATGCCACCCCAGCAGATCTCGCCTTCAGCGGCTAGTGTTTCGTTGTAGTCGGCCGCGATATCGCAGGCCTCGCGGAAGGTCTGTACAATTAACTTCTGACTGTGGGCCGGGTCTTCGGCCCAGGCTTCGGGACTTGACGCGGTGTCAATTCGGATCACTCCGTAGGGCCGGATACCGTGTTCGCGCAGCACGCCTCCGAAACGGCACGACTGCCGTACCATCTGTAAAAACGTTTTACGATCGTCGTCGCTGCCCAGCACCGGGCCGCCCCAGACGGGAGCCACCAGGCTTCCCACAGTGAGGTTGTGTACGGCGATCTTATCGGCCAGTCGTTTGATGTCGTCTTCTGAGCTGTCCACATCGATGTGCGGAGGGAGCAGCCCGAGGTTGACTCCGTCGAATTTGACACCGTTCACCTCGGCGGCGGCGGTCATCTTCAGCATATCGTCGAGTGGAATTACGGGTTCGGAATCAGGGCCTTTGCCCACAATACCGGGCCAGGTGGCGTTGTGTAATTTGGGGAAGGTGTTCATGCTTTTGGGTTTTTTTATGTGATCCGCTAGAGACGCCATGTATGGCGACTGTACGGCGCAAAAATTATAATTTCAGATCAGGATTATCCGGCCCAAAGTGCTTAAGCATCACGATGGGGTCGGAGGCCGAGGGGTTGGTGATGGTTACCCCTCCCTGGGCGGCGGCCTCGGTAACGAAAAATTCGTCGTGGGTAAGCTGGCCATAGCGAATCAGGGCAGGAGTTTCTACCTCCCACGCGCCCATCGTGCCGTGGCCCTGCATCATAATCATCCCGTAGGCTGCCGCATCTGTGATAGTGACGGTCTGCCCAGGGTGTACGGTAAGTTCCTTAGCACTGAAGGCATCCGAGCGGTAGCATACCCATTTCTCAACGTAGCCTTCCATCGCTCGGCGATCCGATTCGTTTTCATACCGCACTGGAATAGGATTCATAAAGCGGGTTTCCAGCAAATTGGGATTGGTGTTCAGCTCCCAGTTCGATCACCTCCATCAACTGGTCGTAGTCGCCAATACGCTCTTTTGGGGTGCCGTTCCACAGCAGTTCTACGGGAATAATAGCTTCGTTCACCAGCGACTGGTACATAGCGAACACGTCAGAAGCTTTCTGGGGCTCGTAGGTGCACAGGCTGCCGGGTGCGTGTAGCATGCCGGGCGGCACGTCCCAGCCGGTGCCGGGCTCCAGCCGGAATGCCGACGAATAATTCGTGATCTTGTTGTCGCCCATGGTAAAGTTGACCAGGCACTCCCGGATTTGCTCCCGAGTGGTGCCGGGAGTGATGCCGAAGAATGTGTAGGGAAAATCGCCGCCGTGGTTGTTCACCTGGGGAGGAAAGTAGTAGGCTTCGGGCTTTCCCTGCTGCCCGATCAGGGCCGCGTGCTCGTCATTGTGGTGGATGTGGTGGGGCAGGGGCCCCATGTTGTTGAAAAACTTGGAGTACATCGGCCAGCCTTGGTACGCGTTCCACAGCCGGTCGCCGATAATCGCTCCCTTAAGTTCATCAATCACATCGCGCAGCAGAATTTTCTGTTCCTGGGAGCCATCGTTCATCACCACTTCGCTTAGTCCCTCGTTTTTGCCGGTAAGGGGGCCGTTCTTGGCCGGGGTGGTGGACGAAAACCAGCGTTCGTCGATGCCCCCGCGGGCCCCGCCCAGCACGTAATAGTCGTCGGGATGCAGTTTGATGCGGCGACCGGGCACGCAAAAGGAGCGCGGTACCCAAGTGGGAGTGAGTCGTAAGATTCCTTTGCCCTGGTTAAGGGCATTTTCAGCGAGTGTTTTGTTCATGTTGGTTTGCGGTTAGAGACGCGATTAATCGCGTCTGTATGATGGATTATGCAGTATTATAAATTTCAATTTTCAAATCATAGATACGGGTTTTGCCTGGAGCTAATGTAATGAGCGTGCCATCTTTCCGTGCCTTGGTTTGTCCAATGGGCGGGTGGGTGCCTGGCTCCAGGGCCGTCACGTACTCGCCAGGCGCCCAGTGCTGCCAGTTGGTGAGCCAGGGAAGTTGTTCCGGTCGAAATCGTAAATTCACCGAAAGATCAAGCGCAGTGTTTTGGATGTTACCTGTCGCCCAGCCGTGCGCGTCGGCAACGGGTTGAATGAATGCCGCCGCCTCGCCCCCTCCACGGTGCGCTTCCAGAGGAGCCGGACAGGTGCGAAAATCGGCATCAGCGCGGAATATTTGGTTATCCTGTTCTCCGCCACGCGACTGCCACGCGCCCTCACACTCGATGCGGGTGCCTTCATTGACCAGCGGCCAGCCAAAGTTCACGTGGTACAGCAGCATGTGCGGCGCCTCAGTGTTGCCCAGATTGGTGACTTCGTCGCGCAGGGTGATGGTGGCTTGCCCCAGGGTGCCGGAAATGGTGCGCTTTAGTTCCAGCGTCGGGCCAAACACCTGCGTCTGCAGCATCCGACCCTTGATGCTCATTTCCAAGCGACCAGCCTCAGGGGCGGGCTGTATGATGGATAGCAATTCAGCGGGAGTGTTGCTGATGCGGCCGTGCAGTCCCCGCGCGCCGTGCTCATCGGTTTCCGGACCGCCCACGTGGGTAAGTCCGCAGGTGGTGAGCAAGCCGCCGCCGAAGGTTCTTAACCAACCCGTGCTCTGATTGGAAAACGGTTGGGGAGAGGTCACTCCCCCGTGACTCAACCAGGACAAGCTGTGCTGATTGTAGAAGGCGTCCGCGATATCCATCGCCCGGTCAATCACCACCTTATAGCGCAGTCCGGTGCCGGTATTGACCCAGGCGATGCGCGTCCCCCGCCCCGGCCCGTTGTCCAGCACCGAGGTCTCGATACCGCCCAGTTGCGCAGGGTGCGACAGCTTATTATTCCAGTTGAGCAGTGCGGTCATAAATCGCTCATTGTTAGGATGATAAATAAATAATCGTAAACTTTTGCTTCGTATCTATTTCAGCGCATAATCTGCAGGCTTCTTACCGGTCTGAAAGCCTCCGAACCCAAACATGGTTGGGTTATAAGGGCCAACGATGGCTACTTCATTTTTCTCAGGAATCTGCTCTTCCATATCCAACCCCCAGTAGCAGGCGTTCACCAGCAAGCGACGTAAATCTTCGTTCTTTAGGTCAACGGATGCGCCCATCGTGGTGGTGAATACCTTGCTGACCTTACCACTTTCACTGCGGTACTGCTTGGTCCAGGCTATCGGCATGATCGACTTGCGCCAGTTGAGCGGAGCGTCGGCGTTCATACCCTCAGTGGGCACCCCCCACACCAGCACGGTTGGGTCACCAGTGAGCGTTCGGGTGCCGTACACATCGGTGGGTACCCAGATATCGTGCACTCCGCGCAGGATCGGGTGGTCGTTACGCTGCTCAATGCCATTGATCAGCGCTCGTGCGCCTTCCTTGGCATGGTCGCCGTGGTGGTCGATCCAGGTTTCGCCCAGCACCTGCCGTCCGAAGCCATCTTCCCACCCTTTAGCCTTGCTGTCAAAACTGTACTTGGCGTAGGGGCTATCCATGTTCTTCACGTAGCGAAAGGCGTGGGTCGCCGTCCGCATTCCGACAATAGGTTTGCCCGACTCCAAATACGCATCAATATACTTCATCTGCTCATCGGGCAGCTCCCGGAACCGGGTGAATAATATCATCAGATCCGCTGATTGCAACTGCTCTAGCCCCGGAATATTCGATGGGTTATCGGGATTAATTTTGCCGTTCGGGTCCAGCGCGAACAACACAGTGGTTCGGAAACCGTGGTGTTGATTAAGGATTGCCGCCAGCATCGGCAGCGCCTCTTCGGAGCGGTATTCTTCGTCGCCACCTACCAAAACTATGTGCTTTCCTTGTCCGGGCCCGGCCTTAGCTTCGTAGGTGATCCACTGCGAATTAGACTGGGCGTTCAACGATATCACCGGGAGCGACAAGGACGCTAAAAAAACGCAGCATATCATAAGCTTAAAGTGAAGGAGGGCTATGTTCAGGGTACGTTTCATTTGGTTGGGTAGTAATTCTATCATCTTGATGCTTCTGCTCAATTTATGTATAACTGACTCAAAATCATAAAAAAGCTCGGAGAAAGGGTAGTCTGAATACACCGGCCAACCAGACGCGATCACTCTTCCAGCGGATGATTCTTGAGCAGCTCTTGCGGAGAATAAAATCCGGTTTTGTCTACCGTCGCCTCCCGCACCTTCTGCACGGTTTCGGGCGTCACTGGCGCGGCCACATTGCCAAAGGAGTTGCGCACGTAGGTGAGCACCGAGGCAATTTCCTCATCGTTAAGCATTCTTCCGAAGGGGGTCATCGGCACCTGCCCCGGATACGACTTGCCTAACACGTCCATCGGGCCGTGCAGCCCGTTGAGCACCACCTTGATCAGCCGCTCTTCGCTGCCTAGCACCCAAGGCGTGCCCTTCAGGGGTGGAAAACCAGAATTAGGTATTCCTTTTCCGTCGGGCTGGTGACAAGTGCTACAGTAGCCCTCGCGGGAGTAAATTTCTTGTCCCGCCGCAAACAAGGCACTGGCCGGACCGGCCATCCGGGTAGCGACCATTTCGTCTGACTGCCGTTCCAGGGAGTGGCCGTTCAGATGGGCTTCGGCAGTTTGGTATGCATCGGTCATCCAGTCATCAACCGGGTGCTGACTGGCTATCTCCAGCACCGCCAGGCCCGCTTCTTTTTCCAGCCACGATGCAGCGGTAATCGCTTCCATCCGCACGCGCCCATGATCGTCTTCCGCGGCCTGTTTGAGTAAGGTGGCCTGGTCTTCCACCTGATGGCCGGTGTAGCGCACCACGCGCACGGCCGCCGCCCGCACCCGAGGATCTTTGGCTTGCATCAACTGCCGTAGCAGTCGCTGGTCCACTTGGTTAAGCCCCCAGGTTACCCACAGCGCTTCCAGCAGGTGGTGCTCGTAGCGGGCGTCTTCTTGATCCAGGCGATCGATCCAGCTCCATAGCTGCGATTGCACTTCCTGAGGATTATGACCCCGTAGTTCGCGGCGCGTGCGGTAGCGGCTGCGGTATTCAGGTAGCTTCAGATTGTTGAGCAACGTATCGATAGGAGCCCCGGCAATGTTGGCTGGTTTCACCAACGGGCGCGATGGGTAGGTAATCCGGTAGATACGCCCGTGCACGTGGTCGCGCAAAGGGTCGCGGGCGTTGTGCTGCATGTGACCGATGAGCACGTTGTGCCAGTCCACTACGTAGAGCGAGCCGTCGGGAGCAAACTCCATGTCCACCGGACGAAAATTCGTATCATCGCTCCGGAACAAGTCCTGCCTGTGTTCACTGTGGTAACCGGTACCCTGGTCTACCAATGTGTGCTGCTTGGCTCCCAGAAAGCCGATAGTATTATTGATAAGCCAGTCGCCCTGCACTGCTTCGGGGAAGTGACGACTGGACACAAACTCCAGTCCGGAAGTGGGCCGCACCCGGTGGGCTTCTTCCACCAGGTTGCGCGACTTGGGCATCGCGGTGGCGTAGCGGGGGTTTACCGTACCGGGCATCATCCAATGCACGTCGGGGTTCGAGGTGTCGGCAAAGAAGTTCTGTCCCCATTCGTCAAAGGCGATGCCCCAGGGGTTGGGGATCGGTAATTGGGCGGTTCGCTCGAGCTGGTGGCGCTGCGGTTGGTAGCGGTAGAATCCGCCGTTGGTAGCCCGGACGGTTCCGTAGGGAGTTTCCACGTTGGTATGCAGAAAAATTCCCTCGCCCATGTAAATCGCTCCCGACGGGTCGGCGGTGTAAGCGCTGTGGGCGTGGTGGGTGTCATGATCATCAAAGCCGCTGAGCAGAATCTCGCGGGTGTCGGCCTGATCGTCACCGTCCGTATCGGTCAGTAGCATTAGGTTCGTGCCCTGGGAGAGGTACACTCCTTCCGGGGCCAGTTCAAAACCCAGCGGCAAGTGCAAACCGTCGGCGAAGGTGGTTTGCCGGTCAGCTTTTCCATCCTGGTCGGTGTCTTCCAGAATGATTAGTTTGTCGTTGGGCTTCTGATCTCCGGGTCGGTAGTGGGGGTAGCTTGGCATGGTGGCAACCCACAGTCGGCCCTGGTTGTCGAAGGATACCTGCACGGGATTGGCTAAATCGGCGAAGTCCTCTTCCGAAGCAAAGAGCTCAATCTTGTAGCCCGGAGCGGTGTGTAACTTAGCCAGGGCTTCTTGTCCGTAAAGATAGGTGGTCGTGCTGCTCTGACCCGGATCGTAGTTGGTTTTCACCGGCGGCAGCGCTGTGGTGTTCTGATCCGCCGTGACCACGTCCATTTCCTGGCCCTTCGCCGCCTGCCAGATAGCTTCATCCCGCAGCGCGGTCATTTCCCGAATTTTCTTGATCTCCGCCGGGTAGTTATCCGGCCCGAAGGGATCGTAACGACGGCCGTAGGCGTGCACCCCGTTGGGAATCTTGAAATCCTGGTGCCACATCCAGTTCTTTTCCTGCACGGCGGCGTGCACCAGCGGGCGATTGGTCTCGGCTACTGCTTCCAGAGCGCCGAACAGAAGATCATTGAGCAGCTTGGCCAGTCGTTCGTAGCCTGGCCCGTTGAGTTGGAAGCCATCGACAGTAAGGGGATCCTCGGTTTCGGCCAACCATCGCTGGGAAGGGGCAAAGGCATCAACAAACGGCACGTTGTTGTGCGCCGCCACCTGCTGCATCGCTTCGGTATACAACTGAAGATTCGCATTCTCCCGTTCACCGTTGGGCAGGTCGTACTGATGAGAAAGATCTTCAAAGGCAGTGGGCGACACCAGCGCGAGTTGCGGGGGAGAGGCACCGTTGTAGGATTGGCCAAGCGTATGCTTTATAAAAGCGTTTAATTCGGCCCGGAAGTTATCGAGTCCGGCTTCACCCTGAAACGATTCGCTGTAGCCGAAGAACGCAATGATCACGTCGGCTTCCAGTTGGGTGAGCCACTTGTCGGGCGAAGGAAAATGCCCCTGGCTGCCCGAGTTCTTGGCAAATTCGGCCTGAAAGTCCTTGGCCCCCGCAAATGCCCAGGGCGAAACACGGGAGGCATGGGGACGGAAGCCCGGGGTATTGCCCCCGTCACCCATGTTACGAATAAACAGCAGGCTGTCAGGATAACGCAGCTGCAACTCGGTTTCGAAGTGACCATAGTGCATCATTCGGGACGGCAGATTGTTGCCAATGAGCACAATATGAGATCCCTGACGAAGGGCAATAGCCGGTTCATCGGGGGAAGAACAGCGGGTGAAGTACAGCAGTCCTAGCCAGGATAATACGAACAGAAGGCCTTTTAATCGGTGCGCGGTCATGTATGTCTTGGTAGGTTTTGCTTCGTTCACTTTGCGTGCTTTTGGAGCATCTCACGGATAAAGCGCAATCCGTGCTCGGCCATGTGCCAGGGTTGGGCAAATTCACGCCACACGTTGATAGCGTTGGCAAAATCCGGATCATTGCGGGTGAACCCCTCAATGGTAAGCCACCCTTGATAGTCAATTTCGACCAGCGTAGCGAAGGTTTCATCCCAGAGCACATGCCCATCGCCGGGGGTGCCGCGATCATTTTCGCTGATGTGTACGTGACATAGGTGGGGGGCAATGGTTTGCAGGGCGCTGCTGATCTTTTTCTCTTCGATGTTAGCGTGGTGCGTATCGAACATGGCTTGCACCTGGGGGTGGTCTACTTTAGCGATCAAATGCTTTAACTGCTCCATGGTGTTGCACAGGTAGCACTCGAAGCGATTCAGCGCTTCGGGGGTGAGCAGCACCTTGGCTTGCGCGGCATAGTCTCCGGCGGAGTGCAGGGCCTCGGCGCTCCAATCGTACTCCTTCTCCTGCGGAGCGTGTTGGGCGAAGGTGCCGAAGGCCGAGTGAAACGGACCACAAATAAGGCTTGCGTTCAGGTCAACCGCTCGGTCGATGGCCCAGCGGATACGCTCTAGTCCCTTTTGCCGGACGGCCGCCGAGGGGTCAATGATATTCTCTTCGGCGTTGAGCACAAACACAGTGGTTACCTCCAGGCCGATGTCCCGAGCGTGTTGGCCCACCGTCCGATACGCTGCTTCGTCCGGTGAGCCAATCAGAAACTCCACCCCATCGTAGCCCATCTCCCGGAGGCGATCCAGGATGGGCAGCAAATCTTCGGATACTACCGCTGACCAGGCAAGTGCGTTAAAACCAATCTTGTTCATAATCCTTTAATTCGGATATTTCGGTATTCCACGCGCATGGGTGGCCCCTTGTGTACCTGTACACCCAGTAGTCCTGCCATCTTCCGGTTCACGGTATCCTCGTCGGTCACATCGCTCATCAGCACCCCGTTGATATAATGTCGCAAGCGATTCCCCACGATCTTCAGTTGGCATTCGTTCCAGTCTTCTTGGTGAATAAACGCTTTAAGTGAATCGGATACACCCAGCGAGGCGGTTACCTCTCGGCTTGTCCAGGCGTTGTTTTTCACGTTGGCCCGCAGCGAACCGTCGTCGTCCGGGTTAGGCTGGCTACTGATGGTAGATTGCTCTCCCCGGTAGGCCAGGGTAGTACGCTTACGTTCTTCGTAGTTCTGTCCGGTGTAGGTGTTCTTTCCATCGATGTCCGCCTGATAACCTTTCAGTGCGTAGGGAATCGTGTCGAGCCGATCGCTGCGGTAGTTAATGCCACTGTTGCCGCTTTCAGTGATCCGAAATTCAGTTTTCAGCTCAAAGTCCGCCGGTTCACCGCGCTGCCAAACGATAAAGGAGTTGGTTTCTAATAGCTTATCGGAGGTGATTTCTCCGACTAAGCTGCTGTCCTCTACGTGCCAGTAACTGGTGTCACCTTCCCAACCGTCGAGGGATTGGCCGTCGAAGATGGAGACGAACCCGTCTTCGTCCGGTAGGTTCCGGGTGGGTCCCTCGGCAGCGGATCGCACTGATCCATCTGGCGATGAGGTCGTCTGGCAACCACTGAGGAACCAAGCCAGCATTGACCCTAACAATGTAAACGACCGCACCGGGCTTCTCTGCATCAATTCGTTAATCATTAGTCGCTTCCTTGGTTATAAAATACGGATAGACCATCTTTTCCGGCTACTACAATATCTTTCTTGCCGGAACCATTCACGTCAGCGATGCTAAAGTAGATGCCCAGGCCCTTGCCTTCTCCCGGGGGGCCGTAACTAACGACCTGCTTGCCGAAATTGTGCCCGTTCCATTTGTAGTAATAGATACCCACGTGATCATGGCCGCCCGGATCTTTTCCGTTGTGCGCCCGGAATCGTTTACCGGTCACTAACTCTGGCTGCCCATCGTCATCCAGATCAACCCACTGCAGGGTATGAAACTGAGAATGGTGGGGGTCAATGGGGTGCTTGATCCATTTCTTCGGCCCGGACTCTTCAGGTCGTTGCTCATACCAGTCCAGGCCGTAGTCGTGCGCTTGCCCGGAAAGGAGGTCTGGCTGGCCATCTTGATTGAGATCGGCAACGATAACCGGAATACTGGCCTTGCCCAGCTCGAAATCCTGATGAAAGGTCCAGACTTCGCGAAAAGGGTGTTCGGGGGCTTGGGCCCAGCCGTTGTGGACAACTAGGTCGCCCCGTCCGTCGCCATTAATGTCTCCAAAGCCCAGTCCGTGCCCGTGCTCACCAAGAATCGGATACGCTCGAAAGGTACCGGTTCCTTTTCCCTGAGCATCACGGACCAACTGATAAATCACCAACGAATCGTTAGGAGTATTGGGGACAATCTCCAGCGTCCCATCCCCGTCGATGTCCCAGGCGGCGGTGGTTTCCACATTACCCGCCTCGGCAATCAGGTGTTCGGGCCATTCGTCTCCCGTTCCAGGATTCTCCTTCCACACCAGGCGTTTGCCAAACCATCCGCCGGTAATAAAATCCAACCGTCCGTCACCGTTCACGTCCATCGGAATGGTAGAGAAGTCGTCCCAGTACTCGCCGTAGCGTTGGGCTGAGCCAATGGCGTGCCGCGTGATGAAGGCCGGCCCCTCGTACCAGAAGCCTCCCGACACAATATCAGGCACCTGATCATTATTGACATCAAATACGGCAACCGATTCAAAGCTTTCAGAAGCCAACTGCTGCTTCTCAAACTTGAGCGCACCAACCTGCACTTGGTCGGGCGATTGCGCAGCAGCCTGCCGAACGATCAACAAAAGTGCC
Source organism: uncultured Cytophagales bacterium (assembly GCA_963761785.1). Taxonomy (GTDB): domain Bacteria; phylum Bacteroidota; class Bacteroidia; order Cytophagales; family Cyclobacteriaceae; genus Tunicatimonas. The sequence goes on along the minus strand of CAVXII010000003.1, from coordinate 264,826 downwards.
ACCAGGGTAAAAGCGCTTACGGTAGACTTATAAAAACAAAGCATGGACGAAGAAGCCAAAATTATACAATTAACGCAACGGGCACTTTCTTGAGGTAGGCCAGCTCATTTGGTACTGGCCGAGGCCGGGTTGTTCTCTCCTTGATAAATTGGAGCATTGGGATCGCCACCGGCCATAAGGTAGGCGATTAAATCGCGAAGCTCGTCCTCGCCCAGCGGGTTAATTAGTCCGGGCGGCATCACCGACACCGCCGATAGTTTGGTTTCGGTGACCTCCGCCTTCGGTACTTCACGGATCACATCAGGGGCGAAAGGATTTTGCGACAGGTAGTAGGTGTTGTCGTCTTCACGCGTGAGCTTGCCTACTACCGATGATCCGCTCTTTAGGTACAACACGGTGGAAGCATACTGGTCAGAGATCACTTCGTTAGGCTCTAGGATGGCGGTAATCATATCTTCGGGAGAGAAGCGGGTGCCCAGTTGGGTCAGGTTGGGTCCGATGATGCCTCCTTCGCCGCGCATGCTGTGGCAGGTGGCGCAGCGCGTGGCCAGATACATATTGTGGCCTACCTCAAAATCACGGTTTTCCATCCACCCGCTGTTGAGTACCGCCACGGCATCTTCAAGTTCCCAGCGTTGCCACGGACCTTCGGGCTGGGGCACGTTGGCCAAGTTCTTCCCGTCGTTGCCGATGAGCGAATCGCCCGACATTGTATTGTAGCGCGCAAAATCACCCTTGGGCACTTGCGTAAGCGCTTCCTTTCGGGCTTTGTCAATGAACCCAATGTAGCTGTTGCCCCCCTCAAAGTCAAAAGCTCGGTAGAACCACTTAAAGTAACGCTCACGTAGTTCGGGAGTCCAGCCCGAGCGTTGCTCACTCAGTACAGTTGCGTAGTAGGTTTGCTGCGCCGGGGGTACGTTTTTCAGCATATTGGCAATGTCTATCCCGTACTGCGGGTTGCGTAGAATCAAGTCGTTGCCGTCGGTAGCTCCTTCAGCCTGCTGGGTAGCTCCGCTTTTCTCATCTTCCAGCAGGTCGAGCGTGGAAGCAATTACCTCCGGGTCGTCTAAAGTCGTCAGTAATTTGCTCAGCGAGCCGTTCAGCACTTCCTGCTCAGCCGGATAGTGGGGACTAAGATAAGCGATGACCTGCTGCCGCGTGGCCCCGGTAGGGGTTCCCATACGAGCAATAGTGAGCTCAATAGCGCGTAATAAATCTACTTGCTGAAGCGCACTGAGCGCATCGTAGTCTACCGTGCACAGCCGATCAAGTATCTGATTTCTCAGGCTCTTGTTCCCCTGCCGGGCCAGCGCAATCATGCTTTGCGTCAAAGTAGCCGGATCTTGCTCATTGAGCGCTTTACTCTGCCACTGGCTTACCGGCTGATGTTCTACGGCTATCCGGGCAGCGTAACGAACGAAACGGTCGGCATGATTTAAATAAGGCCATGCCACGTCTAGTCCACCCGACATGTCTGCTTCGTGATAGGCTTCCAGTTTCGTTCTAATCCGGTGCGCCTCGGTAGGTAGCTTCTCTTCGTAAGCAGCCAGCACGACTTCAGGTTCTTCGCCGTCGTAATATACCCGGTAGAGGTCAGAATCGAGCCGCCGTCCGCCGGTCATGAAGTACATCGCCCCATCCGGGCCGATGACACCATCGGTAAGGGGAAGGGGCATACCCGACACGAATTCTTCTTTTTCACCGGTGTAAGTGGCGCCGTCGGGTTGTAGATGAACGGCGTAAATGATCCCGAAGCTCCAGTCGTAAGCAAACAGAGCGTCTCGGTACGTACCGGGAAATTTGCTTTTCGCTCCGTGCAGCACACCGGTGGGGGATCCCTGTCCGATGTTGAGCACGGCGGGTAAGTTGTCGGGGTAAGCAGGCGACCACTTGGCGTTGCCACTCCGCCAGCCGAATTCAGCCCCGCTGGGCACGTGGCAGATGCGGGTGGGGCGGTACCAGGGCATGCCTAAGTCCCATTCCATATCCGAGTCGAAGGTAAACATATCGCCTGCTGAATTAAATGCGATATCGAAGGCATTGCGAAAGCCCCCCGCTACCATCTCCCAGCGCTCGCCCAGCGAATTGATGTGGGCGATCCATCCTCCGGGAGCGGCGCGGTCGTTGGCGTGGCCGCGGGGATCAAGTATTTTAGGAAACAGGTTGTCGTCTTCCCAAACCTTCGGCAAACGATAGGCGTCCATTGCCGGAAGATCGGTATGGTTGCCCGCAATCACGTAGAGCGACTGTCCGTCGGGAGCCAGCACGATGCTATGCGGACCGTGTTCTCCAGCCCCTTCCAATTGCTTGAGCAGGGTGATTTTGTTGAACTGATCGTCGTAGTCGGTGTCCTGCAAGCGATACAGGCCACTTCCCTTGTTAAACTTTTCCTTTTTGTCTTCGAGACGGTGGTTCACCATCACGTACAGGCTGTTGAAGGCGTAGAGCAAGCCCTGGGCGTAGCCCATCTCAATGACCGAGTCGGCGACCGGCTCATCATTCTGAATCTTGAGCCGCTCAATGACCGGGGTTAGCGAGTCGGAACCAATAGGGGCCAAGTCCAGCCGGTATAACGCTCCGTACTGGTCGGAGGTGATGAGCCGACCCCGGTCGTCGAAGGTCATTGCCACCCACGATCCCATCTCGTTGTCCGATGGACTGTACAGGTGCTCTGCCCGGAAGTCGGCCTGTAGTTTAAGTTTGTCAAGTTTTGGGCCAAGAGAAGGCTGCTCCGCAACCTCAGGTTCAGGTTTCGGTTCCTGACTACAGGACACGAAGAGTAGAACGAGTAGTAGTGAGATTATAAAGCTAGGTAAGAAGAGGTTGTGATTCATAGAGGGCAGTAAGTAAGTAGTGGATGAGTTTATAGGTTGGCAAAACGAAGGCAACAAACGCCGCTTTAATTTAGCATTTTATCTCTCTACGCACACAATTACCGAACTTAAAAGTTCTATGGCGAAAAAAGACACGAATCACACGCTTGAATTACCGGCGCAGCCGATTGTATTCGTTCTCGATAGCTTAAGTACGATGGGACAACGTATCGTGGTCAACGATGGGGACGGGTTGTCGCGTTTTACCGCATCACGGCTTCTTGTTTGTCGAAGCGTAAACGCAGCACCAGTTCGTGGCTGTTGGGGAAATAGTTAGCCCCCCCTGCCAGGGTGTAAGCATAGGTGAAGCCAATCATCGGGGTGATCTCGGCTCCGGCCAGCACGTTGCCGCCGTAGCGCTGCCGGAAACCGGCTCCGCCCCAGAACTTCTTCCGGAAGGTAGCCATCAACATCCCTTCCATTTGGCTGTCAAAATCAGCGGCGTAGTGGTAGAGCACCGTGGGCGTGATCTTCCAATCGGTGAGGTGGGGGATAAAATCGTAGGAAAACGAGCCAATCAGGTGATTTAGAGGCTGAAAACCACCGAGCAGCGCGTTGTCGTTTCCGTAGGGCAACGCATTAGTCAGCCGGGGAACGGCCAGCCCCAGCGTGAACCGCTCGTAGCGGTAGCGAACTCCCAGACCACCGTCCAGAACCAATCCGGTTCCTTGGTAGGAGGTTACTGCCGGATCGTCCGGATCATCAATCCGCCCCGTTCGCAGGGTATTGAGTCGGAAGCCCAACGACACGCCAAAGCTCAGCCACTGCTTGGGGCGGTTGCTCATCTGAAACCGGTAGCCCGCCGTGAGGTGCGTACTCAAACTGTTAAAGGGCCCTTCCGCCAAGTTAATTACGCTTGCGCCTAGATTCAGGCGGTCGATGGGTTTCTCAAAGGTGAACGATGCTAAGGTCGGTGATCCGTCCGTGCCCGTCCACTGTTTTTTAAAAGACGTGTGAAACTGAGTTTGTCCCGCTGCTCCCACCGCCGCCGGATTGTAGGCATAGGGATTAACGAAATATTGATTTTGAACCGGGACTAATTGGGCCGATGCCGGAGTGAGAAAACCAACGATAACCAATGAGATAATAAAAACGCTGAATAATTTCATGTTTTACTTACGTTAGTAGAGGATGGTTACGTAGCCCGTTACGGCTTTTTTCTGACCCGCCACTACAATAGCGTAGTAGTATACCCCGGCGGGGAGGGGCTGTCCCTGGTGCGTGCCGCTCCAATCCTGTCGGTAGTCATCGGACTCGAAGACGGGTTGCCCGGCGCGGGTTACCACCCGAACGTAGTAGCTGCCTAAGTTCTTTAGCCCCGCGATGGCCCAGACGTCATTTCGCCCGTCGCCATTGGGAGTGATCAGATTGAAAGCCTGTAGCGGACCGTCCAGTGCCGGATCATTCGGATCTATTGGGTTGGGGTTATCAGGATCAGCCGGGTCGGGCACCGTAGCCAGACAGGGTTCATCGTCAGCGCGAAAGCACGCATCCTCCGGAATAAAGGCCAGTTCAACTTCGTCCTCGTTGGCTGTTTCCCACACGTTGCGGTTCCAGACAGCGAGGTATACTTCCGGATTGCTGAGCGATCCGTCGTCTCCCAGCGTATTAAAGGGATCTACCCGAAAAGCATTGTCAGTAGTGATGAGCCGTCCCGCATCCGATTGGGCTAAGTAAGCTACCTTGCCGTGGCCAAAGGCAATGCGGTTCTCAGACCCATTGCCTCCCTCTCGGGAGAAGACGCCCCACAGAAGGCGGGTATCAAGGTCAGGGGTAGTCATCAGCACATACTGATCACCGGTGTAGGTTCCCACCAGCTCACCGTTCACGTTAAATACGTCCCGATCCTGAATCTGAAACGCCGATTGGCCCACCAACAGTACGTTGCCCTGATCGTCTACCTCCAGATCGCCGTGTCGGTTGCGGTGGGTATTGGTCTTACCTCCACTGAGTCGAGCGTGAACGAACTTTCCTTTTTCTACCAGACCGCTCGCTGGGTTTACCCTGCCCATAAAAGTGATGTGACAAGAACCACAGGAGTTGGTGCCGTCAGTAAAGAAGTCATTGCCGTCAAGGGCTACTTTATTAGTAAGCCCTTGTCCATCGTAGGCAAACACGGTGAAGCCGCCGGGCCCGCCACCCGCGGTTTCTCCGGCTACGTAGAGTTGGTTAGCGGTGGCCTTCACGTGGTAGATGCGGGTGTCTGCCCCGTTCTCATTCGTATTAATTTCATTAGCGCCAAAGCCCCAGGTCTTCCAGGTTTCCTGTACGGGTCCGGTTAAACGGTAGGCCCGTAAAAAGGCGACTTGGAGCACCGAACTGGCCTGGGTGTAGCCCACCACGTAATATTGCCCATGGCCGGAGCTGATCTCTACATTGTTAATGTGTTTGCCATTGTCATCTGAAGCGGTATTCGTGTGGATGACGGAACCGTCAGCATCATATAGTTTGATCTGCCCCGGCCCATTGGAAACAGAAGCCACCACAGCCACCACCCGACCATCGTCGGCAATGGCCAGACGGGGACGCTCGGATAATGATTTAACGCTCGACCACTTGACACTGTAGTCGGGGCGCAGCACCGCCACCCCAAAGCTACCAATCACGGCAATCTCACCACCGGCATTTATGTCCATATCGTATACCGCTTCCCCCAGCACGAGCGCTCTGGTCAGTTGGGTGCCGTCAGCGTTTAATACAAAAATTTTACCCCGATCGCTTTCTGCCCCCCCAAGTAATGGAGTGGTGGGGGCGCCCATGTTATCGCTGAAATTACCCGCCACCAACAACGTTTCGTCCGGAGTAAAAACGGTTTGGGCCACTTCGTTGGCGCCGATACCACCCAGGTAGGTACCTATCTCCAGGTGTAGATTTTTTACCTTGCCGGGTCGATCGTAATCGGGTAGGTAGCGATAAATGCCCAATCGTTTCAACGCTCCTTGACCATCACAATTGCCCTGGGCATCCTGCTTCACGCGCATTTCGGCGAAGAAAGTGACTCCATTGTCAGGGGTGACGAAATTATCCATGCGTTCAATACAGTCTAGTCCGCTGTTGGTTAGTGAGGTGGTCAACGCTGCATCCACGCGGGCAAAGCCGCCGTTGTCTTCTTGCAAGAACAGATAATCAGGAGATATAAAGAGCAGTGCCCCGGTGCGGTAGAAATACTTCAACCAACCACCTTCGGTTTTCTGATAGAACCCCTGCTCGGTTTTCACAAAAAGCTTTTGGTGGTCGATGTCGGTAAAAATTGGGCCAATAGGTCCAAAACCCGAACCGGTAATATTAATAGCGTTCAGTCCCGCCGAGGCACGGGTCCAGTTGGTGCCATCCCAGGCGTACAGTCCGCCGGTGCCGTTGGTATCGCGGTAGTCAAACGTGCTGTAGTGATACACCTCACCACTGGTAAGCGCGATGGGATGTCTGGGGTTGCCGCCCTTACCATTGATTAAAAGTGGCTGATCAGGGTTTCGCAGTGGGGTGGTGGTTTGCTGGTCGATGTCTACCTTTAGCACAAATTCTTCGGTGACCTGTAGTCGTAAGTCTGGGTGTTCTTGCACCTTTGATTCACTCTCTACGCGGCAGGGCACATAGAGGAAGTTGCCCAGCGCGTCGATGCCGCGCGAGAGGCTAAGGCCAATATCAGGCAGCGTCATAATCTTTTTCCAGGTGCCAGCGGCCAGGTCTAATTCGTACACGTCTTGGCTATTGCCTCCGGGGATCCCAAAGATGCGGGTGCCGCTGCTCACCAAGGCCGAGTAGCCGTACTGGTTGAGCCGGGGAGCGGTTAATACCCATCGGTTGGCAGCCAGATCGTATTGATACACCCCGTCGCGCGCTTCACCACCCGAGTGATTGCGCACGAAGGTAAATACGCGCCCGTCGTTTAGCGTAAGGGTGCTGGTCACCTCAAATGATTCACCTGCCGCAAAATTAGCCAAACCGGCATTTGCTTCCTGCCAAGCACCGGTTTGGGCCTGGGCTACGTTGAGTGACCAGCAAAGCAAAAAGAGAAAGATCAATCCGCGCGGGATCGGGTAATAAAAGAGAACCGCCATGGGGTTGTTCGTATGGAGAAAATCATCATGCTAACCGGCTACGGACGCAGTTTTACTTAAGGTGGTAAACCTACACTACGAAGGGGGTAGAACTGAATTAACTACGCACCACATAGCACCCACGTAGGAAAAAGTGGCATTACTCAAAAAAACTATGGGTGATTATAAGGACACTTCACGCAGCTCTAGGCAGTTGTAGGGGGACAGAAGTAGCGTAAAAGAATTTTCTGTAGAAGATCCAGGCTCGGTCTCTAACTGAGAAGGGGCTAACTGCCAAGTGATGGACCAACTTACGTTGAGATCCAGAAAGACCACTACGGGGACTGAAAGGTGGTTTACAACATATAGTAACCGGTTGCTGGAAGTGATAATACCTAAATTGCTGATAGCTAGAGGGTTACTAGATTCGGTTTTAAGCAGTTGTTCCGGCTTCTGATCTAAAATCCGTCGTAACACATGGTAGGCAGGGCTCGGCTGTCCCTTGTTGACAATACCACGCGTTCCAATCAGTTCAAACAGATCTACGTGAGCGGCTCCCGCCTGAGCCAATGCATTGAGGCAACCGACCATCCAACCGGCGGCAAACTGCGTATCTTGTCGCGGATCGGGGGGGAAAGGGTAGGTGAGTTGATCGGCATCAAGAACCGCCGCATCCGGATTGAAGCGAGCGTTCAGGCCCACGGGTGAAACCCGAATGGGGCATTCGCCCACAAATTGCCGGGCACTATTGACTGTCTCAGCCTGTCCTGCAATCGTCTCCACAATCGAAGCCTCATCAAAGGCGTGCACCTGCGCACTATTGGCATAATACGTAAAATCAGCCAGTGCCAAATCGGGGCGGGCCCGGTTCAGCAAGGTAAAGTAGTAAGCCGTTCCGATGCCTACTTTAACGTTCGGAAATTGCCTCCGCAGCAGGGGAGTAAGCTCTTGATAAAAAGTAACCGAGGCAACAGCGTGTTTTGTTCTTACAACCGAAATCGCTTCCAGAATGGTGGAGGCGGTGTTTTGAGCTAGCTTCGTCAGCAATTGGTTAAAGTCTCCTTCTTTATGGTGTAGCACCAGATGGAGCGGCTTACCGAAGTGCTGAGCAAACGTTTGAAGTTCTTGCCACTGTTGCTCCCATCCTGGGCCTCCCCAGAGCAGGTCAGCCCGCAGACTATTGAGTAGCAACTTCCTTAGTAAATCTGCTGACGCAGGGTTAACATCACCAAGTATTAAAGGAATGCAAGTGCCTACAGAAGGCCAGGGGAAGGTTTCTTTCGACTTCCAACCAACCCGTACCTGCTCATCGGTTGCGCTTGAATCGGCCGATGAAAGCACTTGGAAAACCACGCTTTGCTCAACCACATCGCCCGGTTGATAAGTCACCGGAGCGGGGCGGTCCAGGGGAGTACAGTAGGTTTTGTAAGACGCATCGGTCCAGTTGCGCTGGTCCTCCATTTCAAAGGTATCACCGGTAAACGCTAGGGTGCATTCAATGGAATTTTTGGTGGTCCAGTGCATCGTCCGAATGTCCTTAGCCGGTTGGTGCGGGGCGATATACTGGGGGAACTGATACACAATGGTTTCTCCGGCGGGAGTGGTAACGGTGAAGGGCAATCCGGTAGTGTTCTCAAGGGGGTGCAGCACACAAAAGCCCGCCCGCCTACTGCGAAACTTCTCACGAAAGGTGCCCCGGATTTTGAATTCCACCTTACCCTCGGGGGAGCAGCTGAGGACACATTTCCAATCAATAATAGCGCTTCCTCCCCGCTGGTTTTGCGCCCGGTAGCGTACGGTGAAACCTTCTGCTGTTGTTTGGATGTCTTGACTGCTGATAATGAGTGGTATGGTTGCCCACTGCGCATCACGCAGCGCGAAGTAAATTATCCGTAGCAGTTCGGTATTGCCGGATTTAAGGTAGCGCAGGGTGCCATGGTGGTATTCGGCGCGGAGCGCACCGGCTTGCACAATACGGGAACTGGGAATATGTTGCATGCGATGGGAGTAAAGTGAATAGGGCGTAGTGCTAATCTATCAATAATTTATTGTCAGTCAACCCGCTCTAGTGCGCGATTACCGCTCCCCACATTTGGTCCGCTTTCTCCTTTAAATTCTTCTGGTGAATCACAAAGCCCGGATCCACCAGTACGCTGTCAATTGGCTGTCCGTCTAGACGTTGTTGAATGGCCTCTACCGCCTGTGCGCACTCAAAATACACATCTTGCACTCCATCGGCGTCTAAGTAGCCATCCACCAGCATTTGATAAGCAGTAGCATCGCCGTCGAAACCGCCCAACAACACATGCTGCGGATGTCCCACCGGGTGGTATTTTCCGGCGTTCTTCAGGGCCGACACCACTGAGGGAAACAAAAAGTCGGACGAACTGAAAATGAAATTGATGTCGGGGTGGGCCTGTAGGGCGTTGGTCACACCGGCCAGGGCCTTTTCCTGGTTCCACTCAGTGGGCACTTCGGCCACTACGTTAATCTCCGGATACTCAGCCAGCGCTGCCACGAACCCCTCGCGTCGCTTTATGGCGTTGATATCGCCCAAATCTCCAATCAGAATCATTGCTTGCGCCGGAATATCCCGATTTTGGGCTAGGTCAGCCAGGTAGCGCACCGTTTGTTGAGTAATTGTGAAGTTATCAGCCACCACTGTGGTGTATTCGCCCTCGTTGCGGGCGGGCAGGCGATTGTAAATTACGATAGGAATGTTCGCCCGGTTGGCAGCTTTGATGATCGGAATAATGGTGTGTCCGTCTTTGGGAGCAATCACGATGCCGTCTACCCCGCGAGCGATAAAGTTATTCACCTGCTCAAACTGCCGGTTGGCATCGCCGTTGGCGACGGCCTCTAGGGTTTGGATATCACGGGCGGCGCATTCTGCTTTTAGAGCCTCAATACTTGCTACCCAGTATTCTGTTTGCAGGGTTTCGAAAGAAATACCAATGGTAAGCGGGTCATCATCGTAGGCAGGAGAATGACAAGCCGTTAGGATCAACAACCCTACTGACGGAAGTCGCCACAGGTGTCTTTTTTTGTAAAAACGGCCTTTGTTTCTCATAGGATTAGGTCTGGTTAGCCACCAAGCATGTTCTTGATCAAGGAAACGAAATTTGCTCAGAAGCCTGCCTTAAAGTGCTTAAATTAATGATTCATCAGGTGCGACCCAACCGGCGACGTCGGAGCTGTTGCCGGTGTTGCAGACTATCAATCATTACAATTAGAAAGATGACCCCACCCGTGACGAGTGGGTACAAATAGGGGTTCGCGTTCACGATCACGAGTCCGCTCTGTAGCGCCTGAATAAAAAGCGCTCCCACCAGCGTTCCTGGCAGAACCGTACCTTTGCCCCCGAACAAGCTAGCCCCGCCCAACACTGCTGCCGCAATGGCCACAAACTCGCTTTGGTAGCCGAAGGTAGGCGACACTGCGCCCAACTGGGCAATGGCTACCAATCCACCCAGTGCCGCACAAAAACCGCTGATCAGGTAGACACTCAACAAGATGCGATTCACTGGTAATCCTGCTTTGCGCGCTTTTGTGATACTGTGTCCCACGGCGTATATCTGCCGTCCGAAGGCCGTATAAGTGAGTACCCCTTGTCCCGTCAGCACCACCCCTGCCAGCACCAGCACCGGAAAAGGAATGCCCAGCAAGCGGGCCGATCCAATCTGCAAAAGCGACTCCGGTAAGTTAATGGCTCGTGTTTGTGACAAGAAAAGTCCTAGTCCTCGGCCGATGTAAAAGGTGGCTAAGGTTACAATAAAGGGAGTGATTCGCACGCGAAACACCAGTACGGCATTGACCAGTCCAAAAGACAATCCTACTAACAGTACCACCAGACCGGCAAGCCAGAGTGGTTGCCCACGCACCACCATTTGGGCTGACACCACTCCGGCCAAGAACATGATGGAGCCTACCGATAGGTCGATCCCTGCGGTGAGTAGAACGAAGGTCATGCCAGTAGCAATAATGCCCAGCGAGGAGGCCTGCACCAATATGTTAAGTAGGGTTTGCCCACTAAAAAAATGGGGGGACAATACGCTGAATGTTAGCACAATCAGCAACAGCAAAATTGGAGTGGCGTAATTGAGTAGGGACGTTAAGAGCGAACGAGAGAAGAAACGCATGGGCGGTTGGTAGGCGGCCTAATAAGTAAGGGTGCCTTACGGCCAAAGGCCTAAAAGTAGGAAACCGCCCCCACTTTTTAAAATTACCGGGCTATTCGTCTACGCGCAGAATCTCAATTTCTGTCCGGCGGTTCAGCGCTCGGCCGCCCGCTTCAACATTATTCGAGGCGATGGGCTGGGTTTCTCCGAAGCCCTTGGCTGATACTCGTTCGGGGCTGATGCCGTAGTTAAGCAAGTAGAGCGCCACTGCCTGGGCGCGCTGCTCAGACAGTTGCTGGTTGTATGCAGCATCACCAACGTTGTCGGTGTGTCCGTTGATTCGAATAACCAGATTAGGATACACCTTGAGCAGTTCGTAGATGCGATCTAGCTCCACCAGCGACTCGGCCTTGATAGCGGATTTGTTGATAGGAAAGAAAATGTTTTTAAGTACTTCAATGGAGCCCACCTCAGCCTTCCGCAGTGAGATCTGCCGCCGAATTTCTTGGTTAGGGTTTAACTGATTGCGCTGGAAATTAATTGAGTAGAACAGGTAGTCGTCGCTCTCGACGGTGAGTCCGAAGTTATCACCGGCCGGAATCGGAATTTTAAACTCACCCGTTGCCGGGTCAGAATACACGCGGGTGATCACGATATTCTTTTGGTTGTCAGACAACATGATTTCAGCTTCCAGCGGAGCGTTAGTGATCCCGTTCGACTACTTTTCCCACAAAATAGGTGGTGTTGGCGTCGGTGGTAGCTAGCGTCATGGCAGGGGGGGCATCCGCCGCTTCCTGAAAATCTTTTTCATCCATGAGGATAGCGTATATATCGTTACCTCCAAGTCCTTCTTCACGGGCGGTGGCGTAGTAGCCATACACGTTGTCACCGGCGATCACGAAGTAGTTATCGTCCTGCGCAGTATTAATCGGGTAACCCAAGTTAATCGGAGTGGTCCACTTTTCGTTATAGAGCTTGCTGCGAAAGATATCGTAGCCACCCATTCCCAGGTGACCGGTTGAGCTGAAGTACAGGATGTCGCCGTCCGGATCGATAAAGGGTGCGTCTTCATCGCCCGAAGTATTGATTTTTGGCCCTAAGTTAAGGGGTTTGCCGTATTCACCGAAGCGGTTGAGCACCGATACGTAAATGTCAAACCCGCCGTAGCCTCCCTCGCGGTCGCTGGAGAAGTAGACTTTATTACCCTCGGCGTTCACCGAAATAGACAATTCACGGGCGGCGGAGTTAACGCCGCTCACCGCTTCGGGCCTCGACCAGCGGGTGCCATCAAAGGTAGAATAGTAGAAATCGCCCTCGCCCTCGTCCGAGTAGATAAATAACTTCGTGCCGTCAGGTGAGATAGCGGCCGCGCACTCGTGGTACTCCGTGTTAATCTGATTGCTAATAGACGTTGGCTTGGTCCACTGCTCGTTTTCTCGCTGTGACACGTAGATATCTTCGTAGTAGTTGTTGTCGTAGGCCAGCTTGCCGCCCGTGGAGCCCTTGCGGCGGGAGGTAAAAATCAGGGTGTTGCCGTCGGCGGTGATTAGGGGGGCATAATCTTGGTACTGGGAGTTAAGATCACGCAGGTTAGAGGCTTTCACCTCTTTGGGGTTGTTAAAATACTCGATCCCAATGTTACACTGTTTGATGTGCTGATCTACCAAGAACGTATTCTCAGCCTCTTCGCGGTAGATCTTAAAAAAGCCAAGAGCTTCCTCGAACTGGTGGTTGTACTGATAGGCAAGTCCAAGGTGGTACTTCATCCCAGCGTTGGTTTCGCCTGAGGTGTGTACTTTCTCGAGGTAGGGCAAGGCCCGATCTTTAAAACTGCCTTTCAAGTAAGCTAACCCAATTTTAAGGGTTAAGTTAAGATCGTCCGGTTCTTCCTGCTGGGCCTCTAAGTAAGTGTTGATAGCTTCTTGATAGTAACCCTCTTCGTAAAACTTATCGCCGGTTTTAACGAGCTTTTTGTAAGACTGGGCCGAAGTGGCGGTGGCAACCAGCAGCAGCGTGAAAGCGGTACATAGTAAGCGTATCATAAAGCAGGGGTATGGCAATTAAAGATGGTAGAAAAATACGCTAATGCTCACTGCAATACCGTGCGGATTCCAGGGAGAGACTACGTAGGTAGGAGTTTAGGGGGAATGGTGGTTATTGAACGAAGAAACTAAAAACAGATCAGTGCTGGGCCGATCACGTCTTCTGTTCCGAACCTGAAACGCAGATCATGGTTTGGTACAAATCGTTGAGTTCTTTGGTCACTTTTCCTCTTGAAAAGTTTTCTGTTGCATAGCGGTATCCTGCTTCCTTCATGGTCTCCCGCCGGTCGGTATCGTATAGCACCTGTCGTAGGGTGTGCGCTACCTCGTCGGCTTGCCGCGGATCAACGTAAGCAGAATGCGGACCGCCCGCTTCGGGCAAGGACGAGGTGTTGGAGGTAATGACCGGGGTTTTACTCAACAGCCCTTCTACCACCGGCAAGCCAAATCCTTCGTACAGCGAGGGATAGATCAGGGCCGAGGCGTGTTGGTAGAGCATTCTGAGGTGATAATTGTCCGTCAGGTCATCAATCCAGATCACCCAGCGGTCCAGGTGCTTCTCGGCGATCCGTCGGGCAAGTTCGTGCCGGTGCTTTTTCCCCTTCCCCACAACCACCCACGGAATGCGCTCGCTGGGGGCTAGCTGCTCGTACGCTTCAATGATCACACCCAGGTTTTTACGCTCATTGATGCTCCCGACGGACAACAGATACTCACTGGGTAAACGATAGCGTTGAATCACTGAATCGTCTAAAGAGGGAGGGAGCGGCTCGTAAAACAGTGGATGACAACTCTGATAGATCACCTCAATTTTCTCTGGGCTGATACCATAGCGATCTACGATATCACGTTTGGTGCTCTGACTGATTGCAACGATGCGGTCGGCAGTATGGCAACTGTGTTTAAATTTTAGGTGGTAAATCTGGCGGTCCAGGGCTGAGTAGGTCTCCGGGAATATCTCGAAGATCAGGTCGTGAATGGTGACGATGCTTTTGATACCGGATCGCTGGATGTTGAAGGGCAACTCGTGGCTGAGTCCGTGGTACAGATCGATGTGGTCGGTTCGCAGCCGATTGGTAAGGGAGTAACTGCGCCAGAGCCACTTTAGTTGGCCGTAGTATTGTCGAGTGCGATAGGTATCGTTATTTAAAAAATAGTTGGTTTCTTCGGTTATTTGCACGTCAGGAGTATATAAATAATACCCATGATCGGGATAGAATTGCCCCAGGTTTCTCAGCACCGCGCGACCATAGTTGCCCAGTCCGGTGAAGTTACAGTATAGCCGCTTGGCATCAAACCCGATTTTCATAGTTATCGATCAAGAAAGCTGCTGGCGACAACGGTAACGTGACCGAAATTTACTAGATCTGATCTTTTATTACGCATAATACGCCTGTCTGAGAAATTCATACGTCAACAAGCTCTAAGCCGTTTACGAAAGTCAAATGTAAGTATAGTGTATAGCTGAGTTATTTTTGGTGCAATTTTTTCGCCGTAGCAGGCTGGATGCCTCATGGAGATTCCGGACGCGTGGTGTGATACTGTTCAATGCGCCTGCCACGCCCAGATGTAGCCCGCTTCTTTTTGGTCATGGTAGTTAAGCCTGAAGTCCCGACTTTGTAGGTAGTCGCACAACGCTAGCGTGTTCTCGTTAGGTTGAGCCCCCGGGTGGGTTTCTATACATATTGCTCGGATTTGAATAAGGTGATTAGCAGGCAAGCCGTAAATAATTCCGTACTCAGAGCCTTCACAGTCTAGCTTCAAAAAATCGATTTGAGGGAGCGCGTGTTCTTCAATAATGTTGGCGAGCGTCGTTGCTGCCACCGATATGGTTTTTTGGCTTTGGGAAGTGTTAGAGACGGTAGCCATTGTAGTGTAGCCATCCAATTTCGTGGCATGGAGCAACAAGGGTTCGGTGGTGTCGCTCACCGCCTGATCAACCGCATGAAGCTCAAACTGGGATAGGTTTTTTGGTAGCGCTGCAATTGTTGGAAGTTGAACGGCATAGGTTCAAAGGCAAACACGCGCGCCCGAGGAAAACGCGAAAGCATGTACAATGAAAAGTAACCCACATTGGCACCAATATCTACCACTACCGGATTAGGTTTATCAATGATGTAGGACGGCAGTTTGCGAAAATATATATCATTGAAGAAGGACTCTTTAAAGGCGGGCAGCATTGACCGGGAGACTTTAATTCGGAGAGAGTCGCTCTGAACAGAGTTGCGCAGCACAAATGTGAACGTATCGGGAGTGCTCTTCGCTTTGAAGAGCAGGTAGGCAGGCCAATTAGAAAACTTTTTAATGAGGTTGTAATACCGAGTTACTTTATTTTTAGGTTGCATACGCTGAGGATACAAAATTTCGATGAGCAATCTTCACACAAATCCTGGGCGATTATATGAAAGGTCAGCTGAGAATTACTATTTCTAAAAGATTAGCTAATTTAGCAGAATCCGTTTGATCCTGGGTAAACTAATATTCATGCTTTGTTTTCAAGTGGATGGACAAACGTATGCCTGCTTTCAATCTATGGTTAGCATTCGGTTAAGTAGCCAAAGTAACAAACAATACGCTAGATAATGATCAACTACATTCAAAACAAGCTGGCCAAGCGGAAACGTAAACATACTTTTCAGGAATATGGACATCGAGTGGACACATTTCAGGTTGAAGATATTGGCGAAGTTGAGTACACTCAGTGGCTCCACCCATCGGATAAACCCAAGAAAGTAACCAGTACCAATATTCGGTTCTATCAAAGGCTAGCCCGTCCCGGTAGCATGATTATCGATGTCGGAGCGCACACCGGAGATACTTCGGTGCCGATGGCGTTGGCGGTAGGCAAGGATGGGGTGGTACTGGCGTTGGAACCCAACCGTTACGTCTATAAAATACTGGAGAAAAACGCCCAGTTAAATCCAGCGCTTACCAATATTATCCCCCTCTGCGTAGCGGCAACCGAAAAGCCTGGTGAATTTGAGTTCAACTATTCGGATGCCTCGTTTTGTAATGGTGGATTTCTTTCTCAGATAGAAAAGCAGCGGCACGGGCATCCTTACACCCTCCAGGTGCAAGGGATTAATTTACAGAGGCTATTGCAGCAGCAATACGCGGAATACTTACCAAAGCTGGACCTGCTAAAAATAGATGCCGAAGGCTACGATAAGGAAATCCTGAAGACCATTCCGGAAATTCTAAGTAACTATCGGCCCAACCTGATGGTGGAGTGCTACAAGCGGCTCAATGGTGCCGAACGAAGCGAACTTTACAATGTGATCACTCAGTATGGCTACCAACTGTTTCGGTTAGAAAACTTTGAGGAAAGCGGGGCGAGGATTCCTATGGAAAAGGAGAATATGGCCGACGAAAAGCACTTTGAAATGTTAGCTATCCATCCTGATAAAGTGAGTAACTAGCCTTATGCGCGGATAAAACATGAATCAGGTAAAACCGACGCTGCCGAACAGCTTTACGTAGACCGTCGTGACTAAACACAGCGCGGCAAGACCGTATTTCTCTCTCTGCTTAGGTCTTGGTGTTCAGTACCAACAAATTGCCGCCGGCCGCCAGGGCTACTACCAGAAAAGCCAGCGCAACGGCGCGGCGATTGGATAATAACTGCCGTAACTTATTCATCACTCAGTGATTGTGCTGGTCCGCGGGTGGAATGTCTTCCTTTTTCCACAAAACATCAACTATTTTGTCCAGCGCCAAAAGTTGTTCCTTCGTCAAGGAGTGCAGCTTTCCCCGCTCGTCAATGACAAAGGGCTGAAAACCGTAACCCATCACCAAGTCAACCAACCATTGCGGTTCAATACCACCCTGCTTCATCATGGGCAACGAAAACTCGGTGTGCAACAGGGGAAGATGCGAAAGTAGCTTTTGGGCTCCTCGCAACACAAAGTATTCGTATCCCTCCACGTCAATTTTAACAAACTTAACGTGTTGGGGGGCTATGTCGGCATCGCGGACAAAATTGTCTAAGGTGGTGGTGTTAACCGTTACTTTCTCTCCGGCGTGAAGCGGTAACAGCGAGTGGCGACCGCGATTCTTGTTGGGATACAGATAAAGCGGTTTGGTTTCTACCTGATCGGAAAGGGCTTTGGGAATGCACGTGATCTTACGCGCATTATTCAGGTGCGCGTTCATCGCCAGAAGGCCGTAGTTGAGAGGATCCGGTTCAAAGGCGTAAATGCGCGTGGAAGGGGGGAGTACTTATTGAAAAGAACCGCGTACCAACCAATATTCGCTCCCACATCCAGCACGACGTCGTTTTCTTCGAGTCGCACGTTATTCATAAAGCACTGGGTAACCCCCGGTTCGCACTCGCGCCGTTTAAAGAGCATTCTGCCCAGGGCATCTTCTGTTTTGAACTTAAACCGTAGCCCGCGATCAGGAACGGAGACCAACAGGTAGTTTTTACGGATAACCCAGCGCAAGAAAAGGTAGTAGATCGAGCGCCAGTAATACGAGGTCTTGTTCATTTTTGGTCTATTTTGCCTAATCTTAGCCGTAATCTGCTAGGTTGGATCATCCGTCGTAGATTTATTTTGGTAGGCATAGATTTTACTGTACTTGAGAAAATTTGTGTAGGAACAAAGCAGGCAGATAACCCACCCGTAGAACCCATCGCGGAAGCCCTGCTGCAAGAAGTACTTCTTGATAAAAGTATACAGGGGATTGAGAACCACGTGGACGATTAGGTTTATATTTCTTTTCCGGCGAATGGCCTCCTGAGCCGCCACTTCCGAAAATTTGTTGGCTGTGGTAGCGTGGTCGGCAATCGAATAAAATGAATAGTGTAATATATCACCGTCTAACCAGTCCACCGTGGACGGATCGTCGAGTACCACCTTATCGTGTGGATTGACTCCTCCCCAGTGACCAGCCGTACGCTCCCACAAGCGGGTTTTGGTATCCGGATACCATCCGCAGTGCCGAATCCACTGTCCGCAGTAGTTGGTAAGGCGATTGAAGCGGTAGGCCCTGAATTTACCGTTGTTTTTAACGGCCAAGATGCTTTTTTGTAACCGCTCCGAAAGTGCTTCGTCGGCATCCAAAGACAGCACGTAGGGGAATGATAGTTGCGTTAGAGCGTAATTTTTTTGTTGAACGTACCCTTCAAAGTAATGCTCAATAAATTTTACGCCCAAGCCCTGACAAATTTCCTTCGTACGATCCATTGAAAATGAGTCAACCACCACAATTTCGTCCGCCACGGGCTGCACCGAACGAATGCAGCGCTCGATGTTGCGTTCCTCATTGTAGGTGATTATGGCGACTGACAGTTGAATAGAAGTGTAACTCATGCGCGCGCAAAAGTAGAACAATGTAGCAGAAAACATAAGCATGCCGTGCGAAACAACCGCTTTAGACGTAGATTGCGCCTCACTTCTTAGCGAAGGTGGGTTTAGCATGCCACTTGACACCAATCTATGCAAGTAAACTGTGCGTTCATCATTCAAACCACGTTTATCGAAAGCGTCATCCTGGCTACCCCGCTGATCGACAATGTACGGGAACGCTATCCCAGGGTGACCAACAACGTGCTGGTGAACCAGAACACCGCCTCGCTGCTGCAGTCGGCCGAACTGAACCAACAAGCAGTCGCTCGCGCATGATAGAACAGCTTATCCGAATAACTTCCTACCTGCCGCTGTGGGTGCTCTACCCAATTTCCGACGGGTTAGCGTGGGTACTTACTCATCTGGTACGGTACCGCCGGTCGGTGATCGTGCGCAACCTGAGTGCCTCGTTTCCTGATAAGACCCCCGGTGAAATCAAACAACTTACCCGATCTTTCTACACCAACCTCACCGACGTGCTGGTGGAAACGCTCAAGAGTCTGACCATGTCGGCCGGTGAACTGCAACGACGGGTGGTGTTCCGTAACCTCGCGCCGATCAAGGCTGCTTACCAACAACAGCAGTCGATTATTCTGCTCACCACCCACCAGTGCAACTGGGAGTGGCTGTTGTTAGCGGGCTGCTTGGCACTTCCGCACCCGGTTGATGCGGTGTATAAACCGTTGAGCAATCTGAAAATAGACCGCCTTATGCAATCGGCTCGTTCCCGGTTTGGAGGACAACCCATCGCCAAGGACCGGGTGCTGCGCGAGGTGCTGCGGCGACGGCACCAAACGCGGGCCATTGCGATGGTGGCTGACCAAACCCCGGCGGCCAGAACCGCCCGCTATTGGGTAGACTTTCTACAGCAGAAAACCGGCTTTTACCGGGCCGTGGAGCAACTACCCAAGGCAGTGAACTACCCCGTGTTCTTTGTGCAAATGAAGCGGTTACGGCGCGGCTACTACGAGGCCACCTTTGTACCGGTGGGCACCCCACCCTACGACAAAGAAGCACTAACTATCTTGCCCCGCTATGCCGAGGAAGCCCAGCGGATGATCGTAGCGCAACCGGCCAACTGGCTATGGTCGCATAAGCGCTGGAAGCACCAACCAAATCCAAATGACATAATTATATGAACATTCTATTAACTACCTACCAGGGCGGAATGGCGGGCTCCACGTACTCAATCTCGTACTTAGCCCGTGGGTTAGCCGAACGGGGACACCGAGTGGTGGTGGCAGGCAAAGCAGGAACACTACTTTTCCAGTTATTGCAAGGCACACCAGTGCAATGCATTGACCTACCATTTCGCTCGAAAGTAGACTGGCAAACCATTCGGAAACTGCGCGATGTTATTGTATCTAACGACATTGAGATAGTAAACGCACAGTCTTCCTACGACCGTTATCTTACCATTTTTACGCGCTGGTACTATCGCCTGAGCGTGAAACTGGTTCATACCCGCCGCAACGGACCCAAAAGCATGGGCGGTTGGTTGCATAACACCTTTTATATCCGGGGCACCGATAAGATCATCGTCACAAGCAACGAGCAAAAGAAGATATTTATTAATTTGGGATACCCCGACCATCACCTTCACGTAATTCACAACGGCACACCCGCTGAAAATTACCAAACCGATGAGGCTAAGGTAGTAGCGTTGCGGCAGCGCCTCGAACATCAGTCCCACCGACGTAGTGATCGGTTGCGTGTCGCGAATGAAGCAGCAGGATCAGCTTATTGCCGCGCTGCCTCACCTAGACTCCACCGTTAAAGTGTTATTCGTGGGCATAGAACCCGGTAGTCTGGACGAGGTGGTGGCGCAACACGCAGTGACCAACCCGATTGTGTACGCAGGCAACCTCGACCGGGCCGAAGCTATCGCTGCCTATCGTCTGATGGACGCGCACGTGTTGCCTTCGGACGAGGAGGGCTTCGGACTGGTTGTCATTGAGGCGATGGGTATGGGTACCCCTTCCATCGGCACCAATAGCGGAGGCATCAAAGACATCATTCGCGACGGAGAAAACGGACTACTGTTCACTAATTGGGATGCTAAGAACTTAGCAGAAAAGATTTGCCAAGCGCTCTATGATGAGCCCCTGCGAGCGCGGCTGGTAGCGAATGGTAAGCACACAGCGCTGGAGGAATTTTCTGTTGAAAAAACGGTTGAGCATCACGAAGCATTCTTTCTGGAGATCACCAACAGGTAGCGCTACTCCACCACCAGCACCCAGGCCTTTTGTAGCTTAGGGTTACTGCGCGCTCGGTATAAGCGGCGCGTTACCTCTTCTAGTTCGCTCAACTCAAAGAGCGATACGTAAAAGTAGCCCTTGCTGGTGTTATAGCCCACTGTAGTGCGGTAACCCTGCTGAGCGAGTTCCAGCGCCAGCCGTTCGGCGTAGGCGCGCTGCGAGAAGGTGCCTGCAATAATGTAAATACCGCCCGGCATCTCTAGCGGGTGGCCGCTTTCCACGGTCTTCACCTTGGTAATGGCTTTCTCAACCGATTCATCAAAAGAGGGCGGCGGGGTTGCTTGCGTCTCGTCTTCAATACCTTGCCAAGGGTCTACACTGCCTTCTCCTTCAAAGGTGTTGTTCAGCTCCGTTTGGCTTGATCCTGAAGGGGTGTCATCCCTACCGGCAGCAGGAACCGAATTAGGATCAGCTAGCTGGGGTGAACTGCCGGGTGATACCTGGGGATTACGTTCTCCCGCGTTGGGATCCTTCATCACATCTTTGATAGAAGGCATCAAAATAATTCCTTCCTCAACTTCCTTGAAGCTATCATCATCGAAGGTTTCTTTCGGTTGTTGTTCGCTAGGAAGTTTCTTGCGATCCGGTACTGCTTCCTGCTGTCGATTTTTCTCCCGTTTGCGACGGCGTCGACTGTCTTTTTTAAGGGCGGCCTCAGGAATAGCGTCGGTATCGGTCTGGGTGGTGAGGCGGGGTTTGCGCTTCACCATTACCTTCTTCTTACCAATCATAAAGCTTAGCTGAGCCTCATGGGTACCACTGGTATAGCCCGCCAACTCGCTGCCGCCCAACCCGAAGTGATAACCGAATCGGAAATTTTTCATCTTCAACCCGGCCATTCCACCGTAACCCAGCAATTGCTGGTAGTTACCACCCACCCAAAACGCGTCTTGAAACATAAACAGGGCGGTGGCCTCTAGCTGTGAGGCTGATTCCTGGGAAAAGTGATACAGGATCGTGGGTACAAAAGTTACGTTGGATTCTGTTCCCAAATCAAAACGGTAGTTCGCCGAAGCAATGGCCCGCGTGAACTGGTCTAACGCCACTCCGTCCGATCCATCGGGATTCGAAGCCGGGGTAGTAAACAAATGGGGTAGGGCCAATCCCAGGTTGAAGCGTTCGTAGTGGTAGTGCACCCCGAAGCGCCCGTCTGGCGTGGCACCACCTTCCGCAGCGCGGGCGATGGCAGGATCACCGGCGGCGGTGTTTTCAAACAGGCTGTACTGCTGCAGGCTCACCCCGGCCGAAAAACCAGCTTTGATGTAGTGTTCCACCTCGGCCGACAGTGGAATCATGTAAGCCGCCGATGCTTTGAACGCTGAGTGGCGAATCACCCCGAGGCGGTCGTGCACCAAGTTGGCGCCCACCGATAGGGGGTTGTTGTTGCCTACTGGGGTATGAAAACTCAGGTGGGTGCTCATCGGGGCCCCCTCAACGCCCAGCCACTGCTGCCGGTGGGTGAGGTAGAAGACGGCACTCTGATCGTAACCGGCGAAAGCCGGATTATAGATGTAGGGGTTGAGGACGTGGTGGGTGAAGAAGGGCAAGCGCTGACACCACCCGCTAGAAGTAGCGGCGCAAGCAAGCACAAGGCAAAAAAGGTACTTCTTCATTAATGTAAGGGTAATGCAAACGTGTGGTTACCGGCAAAGCTAAAAAACAATGTCAGTTTAAATCGCTAAGAATCAGGTTGACCTTACGGGTGAAGGGTTTGCGGAGGAAACGTAGTTTTGGCAGAAGTGAATGGGAATGTCGGCTACGTCTGTTTCGTCGGTACCGTCATTCCGATTTATTGCGTAGTTTCGCGGCAGAGGGTAACTAATTATCTATGGAAAAAACTCCGCTATTCACCAACGACGCCGTGGTGCTGGGCATCTTGTTCATTATTTTGGCGACGGTGTTTCAAACCTCAAGCAGCGATCGTCCCTTCTGGAAGAAGTTTTATACTTACGTGCCCTCGGTGCTGCTGTGCTACTTTATACCTGGTTTGCTTAATTCATTCGGCGTAATTTCCGGGTCCGACACCAACCTTTACTTTGTTTCCTCGCGCTACTTGTTGCCCGCCAGTCTGATTCTGTTCACGCTGGGCATCGACCTTCAGGCGATTGCTCAGCTAGGCCGTAAGGCAGTGATCATGTTTTTTGCGGGCACGGTGGGCATCATCCTGGGGGGGCCGCTGGCCATTTTGATCGTGTCGGTTTTCTCGCCCGAGACGGTGGGCGGGGTAGGGCCCGATGCGGTGTGGCGGGGCATGACCACCATCGCCGGTAGCTGGATCGGCGGCGGGGCCAACCAAACCGCCATGAAAGAAGTGTTTGAAGTAGGTGACAACATCTTCCCGGCGGTGCTTACCGTTGATATAATCGTATCGTATACTTGGCTGGGAGTCCTTTTATATGGCAGTGGGCGGGCAGAAAAAATTGATCGTTTCTTCAAAGCGGATAGTTCGGCCATTGCCGAGGTGCAACGGCGTATAGAAGCGTACACGGCAAATATTACTAAAATTCCTACAACCACCGATCTGATGGTCATGCTGGCCATTGCCTTCGGACTCACCGGGTTGTCGCACTACTGCGCCGACTGGATCGCGCCGTTCCTGGCGGAGAACTACCCGGTGCTCGAGCAGTTTAGCCTTACCTCGGGCTTCTTCTGGATCGTCGTAATCGCTACCGCCGGTGGACTAGGTCTCTCCTTTACGAAGTACCGGGCGCTGGAAGGGGCGGGGGCTTCCAAGGTTGCCACGGTGTTTTTGTACGTGCTTATTGCAAGCATTGGTATGGAAATGGATATTACTGCCGTAGCAGATAGCCCGGGACTGTTTGTGGTCGGAATTGTTTGGATTTCGTTTCACATCCTGGTGATGTTTGTGGTGGCGAAGATTATTCGGGCACCCTTTTTCTTTATTGCCGTGGGTAGCCAGGCCAACGTGGGCGGGGCGGCTTCCGCACCGGTGGTAGCCTCGGCGTTTAGTCCCTCGCTGGCCCCGGTGGGGGTGCTTCTGGCGGTGCTGGGTTACTTTGTGGGCACCTACGGAGCCTACCTCTGCGGTTTGTTGATGCAGGCAGTGGCTCCTTGACATATGGTGGCGGCGCGATTAATCGCGCCACTACGAAATATTAAAGGTTCTCAGACAAAAATGGCGGAAAGGTATAAATTTGCATAGTGAACGAACGACTATTTTTTGAGCAATTGCTGGCCCTGCCTGACTTACGGGTAGATAAAGTTTACTATGAGAACACCCGGATTCTGCTTCACTGTCATAGTGAACAAAAGATTTCTGCTTGCCCACGCTGTGCTTCTTTGCGGGATAAGGCAGTAAAGCGCTATGAAGAGCGACAGATTCGGGACTTGGCTATCTCTGGAAAGGAAGTATGGCTTTACCTGCGGGTCAGGCAGTTTGAATGCGAATGCGGTCATTACTATCATGAGCCCTTTGAATGGGTCGCTGCTGGCAAGAGCTATACGGTACGCGAGTCTAAATTTGTGTTTGAACTCTGCGCTAAGCAACCTTTCTCAGAGGTAGGGGCTATCATCAACATGAACGTAAAAACCGTAGAACGGCTTTATTACCAGCAAGCCGAAGCGGTGATTGATCTACCTCAACGCTACGCCCAAGTGCGTAAAATAGGTATTGATGAGATATCGTTACGAAAAGGGAAGGGGGAGTACTGTTGCGTACTCACTGATCTGGAACGAGGCATCCAACTGGATATTCTTCCTGACCGAAAGAAAGAAACGCTTATTGCTCACTTTCAAGGCCTGGGTCCAGCGTTTTGTAAGCAGATCAACCACGTATCCTGTGATATGTGGGGGCCTTATAATGAAGTAGCCAAGCAATGTTTTCCCCAGGCTAAAGTTACTATCGACCGTTTTCATGTGGTCAAAGCACTCAATGACAGCTTAGATACCATACGCAGAACACTACGCCGAACTCACCCCCAACAAGCGGCTTTCAAAAGACTAAAATGGATCTTGTTCAAACGTAGCAAAACCCTGAGCGATGAGCAGCAACTCGTCTTACAGCAAGCCCTCGATCTTTCCAAAGAGTTGCAAGAGGCTTACCAACTTCGTAATAGTTTCCATGACATTTTTGATCAGGCACAAAGCAAACCAGAAGCTCAACAACGGCTGGAAGGTTGGGTACAAAAAGTTAACTGGACACAAAACCCCGCCTGGAACAAGTTCCTGAGAACCCTGACTAACTGGAAAGACCCCATCCTTAACTTCATAGAGTCTGGCATCTCTAACGCGGTGACCGAAGGCTGTAACAACTTGGTGCGCTACATTAGACGTATCTCGTTTGGCATCCCCAACTTTGAACACATGAGACTGCGAGTATTGGTCAACTCAACCTAATCCGCCAAAATTGTCCGAGAACCATATTAAATTGCGTACGACTGGACTTTCCAATTCCAATACTTCTTCTTTGGCATGACTGATCCCAAATCTATCTATACTTTTCAGTTTTTTCTGTTGTGCCTGAGTTCGTTTTTGTTCTTTTCCAGCTTCAATATGATTATTCCGGAGCTGCCTGCCTACCTGGATCGACTGGGGGGAGGACAGTACAAAGGGTTGATTATTGCGTTGTTTACCCTCACGGCGGGACTCTCACGGCCCTTCAGTGGCAAACTCACCGATACGGTCGGGCGAATTCCGGTAATGATCTTCGGGGCGGTGGTTTGTTTCGTCTGTGGTTTTATTTATCCATTGGCCACCAGCGTAGCGGCTTTTCTGGCGCTGCGATTCTTTCACGGATTGTCAACCGGTTTCAAACCAACCGGCACTTCGGCCTACGTGGCAGACGTGGTGCCCACTTCTCGCCGCGGCGAGGCAATGGGTATTTTAGGACTTTGTGGTAGCCTGGGCATTGCCGCCGGTCCCGCCATTGGTAGCGCCATTGCCAATCGGTACTCGTTTGATACCATGTTTTATGCCTCGTCGGGAGCGGCGATTCTGTTGATACTGATTCTGGCAGGAATGAAGGAGACGCTTGAGGAGCGTCAACCATTCTCTTTTAAGTTGCTCAAACTAGTGCCCCGCGAAATTTTAGAACCCCGCGTGGTGGCTCCCTGTATCACGCTGATGTTCACCACTTTCTCGTTCGGAGTCGTGCTCACCCTTACTCCCGACCTGAGCGACAGTCTGGGCATCGCTAACCGGGGACTGTACTTCTTGTATTTCACCGCCGCTTCGGTGGCGGTGCGGGTGGTGGCGGGTAAAGCTTCGGACCGTTTTGGTCGTATTGCGGTACTGAAGGTGGCCACCCTGGTGCTGGCCAGTGGGATGCTACTTACCGGGTTCGCTTCTTCGGTAACTATGTTTATCGCCGGTGGTCTGGTGTTCGGACTAGGCGCAGGGATGAACACGCCTACCGCTTTCGCCTGGACGATTGACCTGAGCCGAGACCGCTACCGGGGCCGGGCAATGGCGACGATGTATATCGCCTTGGAGTTCGGCATTGGAGTAGGGGCGTTGCTGTCTGGCTGGATCTACGGCAACGACGATACCCGGTTTGGCTACGCCTACGGGCTGGGCGCACTGTTAGCGTTGGTGGCCTGGATCTACCTGATGGTGAGTGCCCAACGGATGACCCCCCGGGCGGAAACTGCCTAAGGGCGAATAAATGTTGATCTTTGATTCAGCCACTCAATATTTTGTAGCATCGCAGTAATTATTGGCGGTGCTCGTTTTTCTCAGTTTTAACGATTTTAAATGCTATGCTATGCCTACAAAACCGCCTGCTTACCAACGATTCTGCAAAGCCCTTACCTTACCGGATGATTCTCAGTTGATTGCCGACTACGAACGGGCTCACCGTCAGGAACATTTCTGGCCAGAGATCACCCAGGGGATGAAAGAAGTGGGCATTCTGGATATGGAAATCTACCGCTACGGGACCGTACTGTTTATGATCATGGACACGGTGGTTGAGTTTGATCATGACCGTGCGATGCAGCAGCTAGCCGCTAAGCCGCGACAGTCGGAATGGGAAGCTTACGTAGCCCAGTTCCAGCAAACCGATGCGGACGCTTCGGCGGACGAAAAATGGCAACTGCTGGATCGGATTTATACAATGACGTAACGTCAGATTGCAATCTGACGTTACGGATTGCAACCTGTAGTTACGGATTACGATTTGTTGGTGCTAAACGCTGCACGCGCCAGTTGAACACCTCGGTGACGTATACGTTGTCGTTTTTATCAACGCAAATGCCGTGGACGAGATAAAACTGTCCCTGAGCCCGGCCCGGCTCGCCAAACCGTCCTAATTCTTTGCCCGAAAGATCGGCCTTCAGCACTTGCTCGGCTGTGCCATCGGTGATATAGAGCGTCTGGTCGTCGGACAAACTGAGTCCCGAAGGGACACCCAAGTGCGTCCATGAATCCAGGAAGTTGCCCTCTTGGTCAAATATTTGAATGCGTTTGTTGTACCGGTCGGCCACCAGCACCCGGCCCTGCGGGTCTACCAGCACATTGTGGGGGTTGTCAAACTCACCCTCAGCGCTGCCTTTTTTTCCCCAGGTTTTGATCAGGTTGCCGTAGGGGTCAAGTTTCACGATACGAGAGTTACCATAGCCATCGGCCACGTAGATGTTGTCATCGGCATCGAAGCCTATATCGGCCGGTTTATCAAACAAAATCACTTTTTTATCTTCGTCCCACGTACCTGGGATATCGCGACGACCCAATACCATGACAATACGACCTTCGGGATTAAATTTAAGTACCAAGTGCGAACCCACATCGGTGGTCCAGATGTTGCCCTGTCGGTCAACCTGTAAGCCATGCGCACTGGAAAACATACCCGCCCCGATCTCGCGCACAAAGGCTCCTTCATCATCAAATTCAAGCAGCGGATGCGGCCCCCGGTGAAAAACCAGCAGGTGACCGTTCGGTGCGGCAGCTACCCCCGTCACCTCACCGAAGTTGTAGCCATTAGGAAGTTGCAAGAACTCCGCGTTTGCTTGTAACGATAGAGACTCGTTTTGGGCAAAAGCGACTGCTGATACCAGGGCTAAGCACAAAATTAGGAGCATTTTCATAGGAAAAGGAGAGTTAAAAGCATGCCGAGGCCAACCGGCACGGTCAGCACTAAATATGATAGGTGTTCGTAATTTAGCAACAATAAGTGAAATAGCGAAAATACCCAAACTGCCTCTACGTTCCGTCGTTGAAAGTAGCACGACTATGCGAACCAGTCGCCACTGTCTTATTATTGGGTTACTACCCAGCAAGTGGATGCACTACCTATGATCCTAGACAATCGGAGAAAAGCAGTATAATCGGGCAAATAGTGTATTCGATACACTATTTGCGCACTGATTTATTCGTTGTTGGTTAACACGAATTCAAAAAAAACAGTCGGCTATAAAAATGATATTTTAAAAAAAACCTTACATTAGCTCCATCAAACTGCTAATCACAACGCCCACTCTTGGTTCGCTACCAATTCCCCGGCGAACGTATTGCGATTCATTCATTTCTACACTACACCCCCTCTACTTTATGAGACAACGATTACTAATTGTAGCGCTGCTGCTATCCGCAGGAGTTAGCTACGCGCAAGACCGCACCATCAGTGGTACCGTTACTGCTGTAGACGACGGCACGGCCCTTCCCGGCGTAAACGTGCTGGTGCAGGGCACCACCATCGGCACCATCACTGATGTGGAAGGCAACTATCGCCTCACCGTGCCCGGCGACGATGCCACCCTAACATTCTCTTTCGTTGGTTACGAGGGGCAGTCTACCGTGGTGGGTAACCGCTCGGAGATCAACGTGCAACTAGCGTCCGATGTGGCCCAACTCGAAGACGTGGTGGTTACTGCGCTAGGGATCACCAAGGAAAAGCGAACATTGACTTACAGCACCCAGGACGTGGAGAGCCAGGGGCTGGAAGAGGCTCGAACGCTTAATATTACCGAAGGACTCAGCGGCAAGGTGGCCGGTATTGCCATTACCACCACCGGTGGTGGAGTGGGCGCTCCCACCAAAGTGGTGCTGCGTGGCAACCGCTCGCTGCAACCCAACGGCAGTCAGCCGCTCTACGTGGTGGACGGCATCCCGATGGGCGGTGATATTTCTAATATATCGCCTAGCGACATCGCCGACATTTCTATCCTGAAGGGCGGTAATGCCGCCGCTTTGTACGGTAGCCGCGCCAACAACGGAGCCATCGTGATCACCACCAAGTCGGGTGCCGACGCTCCCGAGGGAGTGAGTGCCGAACTGCGGTTCAACTACCAGGCGAATACTCCTATCTTGCTTACCGAGTATCAAAATGAGTACGGGCAAGGCTCCGCTGGTCAGTACACGCAGGGATCAACCACTTCCTGGGGACCGCGCATGACGGGTCAGATTGTGCCCCACTGGTCCAATGATCCGGACTATCTACAGGGCGAATCGTACGCCCTGACCCCGCAGCCCGACAACGTGCGTGATTTCTTTCAGACCGGCCACACCATCGCCACCAGCCTGGGAGTGTCGGTCAACCGTGACAACACCCGGGCGCACTTCAACTACACCAACAGCAACGGGCAGGGCATCATTCCGAACAACGACCTGAACAGCCACTACCTGAACCTGCGGCTGGCGACCGAACTGATCCCGGACAAACTGACCCTGGATGCCAAGGCGAACTACATCCGCGACGACTTCTCGAACGTGCTATCGGGGGGCGAAGGCTTCGACAACCCGCTGCGCTACGCCTACGTGCTGCCCCGAAATATCCGTACTGAAGATTTGCAACGCTATGAGTTTGTGAACGCCGCCGGACAGACGCGGCAGCACTTTTACAATCCCAACGACAACGGAACGGGCAACCCCTACTGGACGGTCAACAATGTGCAGCGCCCCCGGATTCGGGAGCGGGTGCTCGGGTTGGTTTCTTTGAAGTATCAGATTACGGATGACCTGTACATTCTGGGACGTACCGGTATTGACAAGCGCAACACCCGCGAGGAGTTCTTGCGCTTCGTAGATACTTATACGGTGGCTCCTGGCGGATCGTACGAGAAGTCCTACAGCGCTGACTTGGAATGGAACTCCGACGTACTGCTCAACTTTGACAAAGATCTTTCTACCAACTTCTCACTCAACCTGAGTGTGGGAGCCAACCTGCGGCAAGCGAGCTTTGATCAATTGGGAGGGAACGGGTTAAATTTCAGCGTAGAAAACTTGTTTGCGCTGGGCAACACCCTGGAGCCTCGTCCCACCGAAGAATTTGCTGAAAGACAACAACAGTCGGTGTACGGCTTTGGTGAAGTTGGGTTTAAAAACGCTATCTTCTTAAGCGGCTCGATCCGCAACGACTGGAGTTCTACCCTGCCCGAAGAAAACCGCTCTTATTTCTACCCCTCGGTCGGCCTCACCGCGGTAGTTAGCGATTTGGTGGACTTCCCGACGGTGATTAGCTTTTTTAAGTTACGCGGGTCTTACGCGGAGGTGGGCAACGATACCGGCCCTTACCGTTTATCCCAACAGGCCAACGTAATTGCCGGTGCGATTTTTCTGGATGGTACGCTGCCATTGGCCAACTTGCTACCGGAACGAACTACCACCTGGGAAGCCGGACTGGACGCTCGCCTCTTTGATGATAACCTGCGGTTGGATTTTACCTACTACCAGTCGAACACCTTCGATCAGCTGTTTGCCGCCAACGCGCCCCGCGCTTCCGGGATCACCCGTATCTTTCTCAACGGAGCGAATATTCAGAACACCGGGGTAGAAATTGTGCTGGGCATCACCCCGGTATCCACCCCGAGCTTCTCGTGGGACCTGAACGCCAACTTTGCGCGCAACGTGAGCGAGGTGCTCGAGATCGCTGATGATATCGGCGTGCTCACCCAAGGTGGGGGATTCTTGGAAGAATATCGCATTGAAGAAAATCAACCCTTTGGTAACCAGTATTCGCGCGGGTTCCAACGCGACGACGCGGGCAATGTGTTGGTCGATACATTGGGGCTTCCGCTCGTCACTCCCGGCAAAACGGTGCAGATCGCCAACTACCAGCCGGACTGGTTGATGGGCATCAGCAACACGTTCAACTATAAGGGCATTTCGCTGCGGGCGCTGGTTGACTTCCGACAGGGCGGACAGGTGGCGGTGTTCACCGAAGCCATCATGGCGGACGCCGGTCTGATCAACTATACCGCGCAGGGCCGCGACGGCTCGCTGGTGTTTGGACAAAACATTTTTGCCGGTGAAACCGCCGTGCTGGTAGATGCCGAAGGAAACCCCACCAGCACTCCCAATACCATTGCGATGAGTGCCGAGCGACTTTGGGGTAGGCTGGGGGGACGAAACGCTCCGGCGGGTGAGGCTTTCGTGCGCGACGCTTCCAACATCCGGCTGCGCGAACTAGCGCTGGGCTACGCCCTTCCCGAAGGAATCACCTCTCGCTTACCGTTCCGCACCGCCAGCGTGTCGTTGGTGGGCCGAAACTTGTTTTTCTTTAGCAACAAAACCAAGTACTTCGATCCCGAGGCCGTGCAGTCAGTCAACAACAGTGCCGAAGGCTTGAACTCTTTTGCTCCGCCCACCACGCGCAGCTTCGGAGTGTCGCTTAATTTTGGTTTTTAATCGTAATAATTAATCTGTTATGAAACGTAGTATCTTATATACCTCAATTTTTGCCTTCGCGGTGCTGGCCAGTGGCTGCACCGACGACTTCACCGAACTGAACACCGACCCCAAAAACCTGACGGTGGATAACCTGGGGCAGAGTGAGTACGGCGGAGTGGTAAGGGCTGCCATGTATAGCCCAGTGTTTTTTCCCTTTAGTGCGCGCGGCCCCTTTCAGCTCACGCAATCGCTGTTTGCCGACGTGTACGCCAACTACTTCGCCACCACCGCGCCCAACTTCAACTCGGATAAGTTTATCCTGGTGGGGGGCTGGCTGAATGGCGCGTTCAACTACTTCTACGGCACGGCCGCGCCGCAGATCAAGTACGCCGAAGACTACGCCGCCGAGAATGACTTTCTGTTAGAAAACGCCATGATGAAAGTCTGGCGGGTGTGGTCCTACCACCAGGTGACCGACTACTGGGGGCCGATTCCGTACTCGGAGTTTGGCAACCGGGAAAATTCGGTAGCCTACGATTCGCAGGAAGAAATCTACCGCGACTTCTTCGCTACCCTCGATGAGGCGATTCCCGTGCTGCAGAGCAACGCCGGAGAAACTTCCTTTCTGGGATCCAACGACCTGCTCTACGGTGGCGACGTGGACCAGTGGATTCGTTTCGCCAACACCCTAAAGTTGCGCCTGGCCATGCGCGTGAAGTACGCCGACCCGGACTTGAGTAAGGCGGAAGCCGAAGAAGCGGTGGCCGCGGGCGTACTGGAGTCAAATGATGACAACGCGGTGATAGAAACCAACGCTGACTACGCCAACCGTTACAACACCATCACGCAGTGGGGCGAGTTTCGGATGAGTGCTGACATGGAAAGCATCCTGAAGGGGTACCTGGACCCCCGGGTAGCCAACTACGCGGCCCCGGCGCTTATTCCTGACCCCACCGACGATCCGGCAGGTGTCTCCTTCCCCTACGAAGGCATGCGCAATGGACAGTCTAAGATCGACAAGCAGGCCATCAAGTTCAACGACATTGCCTCCGACATGGCGGCTCCCTACAAAGAGAACGGGGTGCCGGGTCCCGATTGGATCGTCATGAACGCTGCGGAGTCGTACTTCCTGCGGGCCGAAGGTGCTCTGGAGGGCTACAACATGGGAGGTGGTACCGCCCAGAGTTTCTACGAGCAGGGAATCATCACTTCGCACCAGCAGTACGGCTACGATGGTACCAACCTGCGCGGCGCGAATTACGTAACCAGCCTCAACACCCCTGCTTCCTTCAATGATGTCGTTCCTGCCCCTTCTAATGTGCCAGTGGCCTACGACGCGGCCGGTAGTGCGGAGCGACAACTCGAGCAGATCATCACCCAGAAATGGATTGCCCTTTATCCCGATTCGCGCGAGGCCTGGGCCGAAAAGCGCCGCACCGGCTATCCGATCTTCTACGACCGGCTCAATAGCGATAACGCGAAGATTTCCGTAAATCAGATACCCCGTCGCGTGACCTTCACCGCCGATGAATTCACCACCAATGCCAACGCGGTGCAGGATGCAATAGATAATAAACTGGGTGGACCTGATGACGGCACAACCCGACTGTGGTGGGACAAAAAGTAGATCAGGATGGGCAGGATGCTTTTCTCTGTCTATCTGGTCTGTCTGGCGCTGGACATTCCGCCCGGTGACTAATTTATGTGGGGTCTCTGAACCCCGCGAGCAACTATTCATGCAAGCGATAGCCGCTGGTCCACTACCCGCGGCTATCGTATTTCACGCGAGGATGAAAAATCTTAGTATCATCGGATGGAGTCAACTGCTAGGATATCTGTTTATCCTGGCTTTCGGAGCCTGTCAGTCCCCCACGGGGGAGGATACGCTCTTCACGCGTTTGTCCGCATCCCAAACTGGCATTGAGTTTCGTAATACGCTGCGCGAAACAGAAGACTTTAACGTAATGAAGTACGGCTACTTCTACAACGGCGGGGGGGTAGCCATCGGAGATGTGAACAACGACGGACTCCCCGATATCTACTTCACCGGCAACCTGGTGGCCAGTCGCTTGTACCTGAATAATGGAGACTGGACCTTTGAGGAAGTGGCTGAAGCATCCGGAGTGGCCGCTGCCGGACTCTGGAATACCGGGGTGACCATGGCCGATGTGAACGGTGATGGCCTGCTAGATATCTACGTGTGCCGATCCGCTGCCGCCGACCCCGCCCGTCGTAAAAACCTATTGTTTGTCAACACCACCAACGAAAGCGGGGAGGTGACTTTCATCGAGCAAGCCGAAGTTTATGGACTGGCCGATCCCGGTTACTCAACCCAGGCCGCGTTCTTCGACTACGACTGCGACGGTGATCTGGATATGTATTTGCTCAACCACTCCACGCAAGAGTACGCCGGGTTCAACAAGCTTACCGCCAGTCATAAGCAGCGCCGGAATCCTATGCTGGGTGATAAACTCTATCGCAACGACGTGTCCCCCCCCGGGGCCGCCGTGGATACGGGGGGGCAGAGGAGGGGGTTCACGGATGTCTCTCAGGCAGCAGGCATCATTCAGAACGTGCTGGGCTTCGGCCTGGGCGTGGCCGTCACCGATGTGAACACCGACGGCTGGTACGACATCTACGTTACCAACGACTACAATGAAGAAGATTACCTGTACATCAACCAGCAAGATGGCACGTTTAAAGAATCATTGAGAGACCGTATGGGACATACCTCTTTGTTCTCAATGGGCTGTGATGCGGCCGATATCAACAACGATGCGCTACCCGACATCGTCACCCTGGATATGTTGCCCGCCAGCAACGAACGGCTCAAAATGTCGCTAGGTCCTGAAAACCACGATAAATACCAGGAGTTGCTTCGGCAGGGGTTTCATCCGCAGACCATGCGAAATATGCTGCAGCTCAACAATGGCAACGGCCCGGATGGATATCCCACCTTCAGTGAGATCGGCCAACTGGCTGGCATCGGCAGTACCGACTGGAGCTGGGCGGCGCTGCTGGCCGACTACGACAACGACGGACACAAAGACCTGTTTGTGACGAACGGTTACTTGCGGAACTACCTAGATATGGACTTTATGAACTATGTTGTCGGACAAAAGCTGCGAGAAGACCGGGGCGAAGAACAGGTAGAGATGATGAAGATTGTAGAATCAATGCCCGCTATTGATGTCGCTAATTATGGGTTTAAAAACCAAGGAGAGCTTTCGTTTCAGGATCAAACGCAAGCCTGGGGACTCGGTGGCAACAGTTTGTCGAACGGGGCGGCCTACGCCGACCTGGACAACGACGGTGACCTGGATTTGGTGGTGAACAATGTGAACAACGTAGCCGGAGTGTACCGTAACAATGGTGAAAAGCTGCTGGGCAATCGCTACCTTAAACTAAAATTTCAAGGTGCGGATTTAAATACGTCTGGCATCGGAGCGAAGGTATGGCTTTACAGTGGGGAAACTACCTACTTTCAGGAGCTTATGCCCACCCGGGGGTTCCAGTCTTCGGTGAACCCGGAACTGTTGTTTGGAGTGGGCAAGATAGAGCAACTGGACAGCCTGGTGGTGGTATGGCCCCGTGGAATGACGCAGAGGCTAATCGATGTGGTTACCAACCAAACGCTGACCTTGCAGCAGGAGAAAGCTACCCTGTCCCGCACTCATCTGGCAGCCCTGGCTCCATGGTTTGAAGAAGCCCCTTCGGTGCTTGACTACTGCCACCACGAGAACGATTTTCAGGATTTCAAGCGCGATAAGCTGCTCGCCCAGGGTTTGTCTACCACTGGGCCTAAGATCGCGGTAGGCGACGTAAACGGCGACGGCCGGGATGACTTGTACCTGGGTGGGGCTAAAGGTTTTGCCGGACAACTGCTTCTGCAACGCGGCGATGGAACGTTCGTCGCTGAGGTAACTAAAACCTTTGTTACCGACCGCGCCGCTGAGGATACCGACGCGGTGTTCTTGGACGCCGATGGCGACGGTGACCTGGACCTTTACGTAGTGAGCGGTGGGAGCGATTTTACCGAACAAGACCCCGCCTTGCAGGATCGCCTGTACCGTAATGATGGCGGCAACGGCTTCACGCGCGACACGGCTGCTTTGCCTACCGTTCGTAGCAGTGGCTCAGTGGTAGTGGCAATCAACGTAGATCATGACAACGACTTAGACTTGTTCGTGGGTGGAAGACTGGTGCCTGGTCAGTATCCGCTAGCTCCACGCAGCTACCTGCTGCGCAATGATGGAACCGGACACTTTGATGACGACACGGCCGAAATAGGTCCGGCGCTGGTTTCACCGGGTATGGTGACCGATGCAATACGGACTGACCTGGACCAGGACGGCTGGCCTGACTTGGTGGTGGTAGGGGAGTGGATGCCCATCCGTACCTTTATGAACCGCGCGGGGCGATTAGAAGAAACCTTTTCCGAGGCGCTGGCCCAGACATCTGGCTGGTGGAACACAGTAATTGCCAACGATATGGACAACGACGGCGACCCCGACCTGATCGCGGGTAACCAGGGGATGAACAACACCTTTCGAGCCACTCCCCAGACGCCCGTGCAACTCTACTACGCCGACTTCGACGAGAACGGCTCCGTTGACCCAGTGCTTACTTACTACATTGATGGAGAGTCCCAGGTAGCCTTTAGCCGCGACGAACTGGTGGGTCAGATGGTATCGCTGCGCAAGAAATTTCCCAGCTACGCGGCCTACGCCCAAGCTGGATTGTCGGATATACTCACCAAAGAGCAAAAGCAATCAGCCGACACGCTGACAGCTACCTGCTTCGAGTCGCTGTACGTACAGAACCAAGGGAACGGAAGCTTTACCTACCAACCGCTGCCTATTGAAGCGCAGTTTTCACCGGTATTCGCAATACAAGCCACCAAGATCAACGGCGACTCACTTCCGGACTTAGTGCTCGGCGGCAACCTGACGAATACCCGGGTGAGCACCGGTCGCTACGATGCCAATCACGGAATGATACTCTTGGGGCAGGACACGGGGTTCCGGTACGAACCACCGGCGCGTACCGGCATTAGTACCACCGGCGATGTGCGTGACATCGTACGCATCAATGACCAGCTGTTTTTTTCTCGAAACAACGATAGCCTGTTAGTGTATCAGCGCGCTGAGCAAGCTGTTAATTAGCGTTTCAATGATTAATTCTATCGAATGGGCAACCCGGTTATCACATCACTTCTTCTACTCATGGCCACTTCTTCTCCCGCCCAAACAAGCGACACCCTTTCGGTCGCCTTCTGTACCGACTTTGAAGTGAACGGACGGGGCGATCACCAGACCTGGTCGCAAACCGAGTGGGTGATCCTTCCCCTACGGCACGGGCCTTTGCCAGAGGCTGATACCAGAGCGAAGGTATTATACTCCGAAACAGGTATCTATTTCCTTATGCAGTGCGCCGATGAAGTGCTAACTGCTACCCTAACCGAAGACTTCACTGATCTTTACAAGGAAGATGTGGTAGAGGTGTTATTGTGGACGGACGAGGCGCAGCCGCTCTACTTCGAGTACGAACTCTCACCGCTCGACTATGAATTGCCTATCCTTGTTCCTAACCACGGAGGTAATTTCTTCGGGTGGCGACCGTGGCACTACGAAGGTGAGCGGCGCACCCGCCACGCTACCTCGGTGCAGGGAGGAGAAAAAAAGAGTGGGGCGATCATCAGCGGATGGACCGCCGAATTCTTTGTTCCCTATGCGCTTCTCAAGCCGTTGGGCAACGTGCCGCCCCAGTCCGGAACCCGCTGGCGAGCTAACCTCTATCGCATCGACTATGACTACTCCGAGCCTCGGTACTGGCAGTGGCAACCCACTGCGGGCAACTTTCACGAATACCAACGGTACGGTACCTTTGTATTCGAGTAGCCTACAACGCCTACACTGAGGCGGTACGACATCGCTCGGACGACTAGACCGCAGTTATTCTTAGCCCTAAAAATAGCTAGCTTTTAGTCTTAGTCCCGCCGCTTCATCCCAACCCATCATTAGGTTTAGATTCTGGATAGCTTGTCCCGAAGCTCCTTTGATTAAGTTATCAATCGCACTGATAATCAATAGGTGGTTGTCAATTACTTCAACAAATATCACTGCCTTATTGGTATTTAGTACCTGCTTTAGGTGCGGGTTTGTGGGGGATAGGATAATAAAGGGGGCATTCCGGTAAAAGTCTGCGTAGTGCGCACGCACCGCTTCGGTAGTAAGGGTGGTCTTAACGTATTGACTAGCAAATATTCCCCGCGTAAAGTTGCCGCGCACCGGGATAAAGTTCAGCGCCTCCGTAAAACCAGGTTGCAACTGTTGCACACTCTGCGTAATCTCAAGCAAATGCTGGTGCCTAAACGCTTTGTAGACCGACACGTTGCTGCTACGCCAGCTAAAGTGAGTGGTGTCCGTCGGTTGCTGTCCGGCCCCGGTCAACCCGGTGATCGCGTGAATATGTACGTCACTGTTCAGCCGGTGGTTCTTCGCTAATGGCAACAATCCTAACTGGATACAAGTGGCAAAGCAACCGGGATTAGCTACCCGGGTGGCGCCCCTGATCCGTTCCCGTTGCAATTCCGGCAAGCCGTACACAAAAGAATGCTCTGGACCTTCGGCCCGAAAGTCCTGGCTTAGGTCAATGATTTTGATACGGTGGGGTACGGCCTGTGCGCGCATAAACTTTGCGGAGGCCCCGTGACCGCTACACAGAAACAATACATCTACCGCCTCCCAATCCAGCTGCGAGGAGAATTGCATTTCGGTTTCTCCTACTAAATCTTGGTGCACTTCAGCCACCAACCGACCGGCTTGACTGCTACTGTGCAACCAGCTAACCTTCGCGTGGGGGTGGTGCAGCAGCAAACGAAGCAGTTCGCCCGCGGTGTACCCGGCCCCGCCCACAATACCAATGCGCGCGCTACGCATCGTTGCTTCTGTTCACCTGTTGCCAGATTTTATTTTGCGTAGAGAGCACCTTCGTGAACCCCTTCACGTCTTCCCCTGTCCAGGCTTTGTTCATCTCACCATACTGCCCGAAATCACCCTGCATCAGGTCAAAGTCCGATTGGATACCCACCAAGGTAAAGCGATAGGGGTGCAGACTTACCGTCACCGTACCGGTTACGTTGCGTTGGGTATCTTCCAGAAAACCTTCAATGTTGCGCATCACTGGGTCAAGGTATTGTCCTTCGTGCAGCATTATGCCATACCAGTTGGCCAGTTGTTCCTTCCAGTATTGCTGCCACTTCACCAGCACGTGCTTTTCCAGCAACTGATGGGCCTTGATGAGAATAAGCGGGGCCGCGGCTTCAAAGCCTACGCGACCTTTGATACCAATGATGGTGTCGCCTACGTGGGTATCGCGGCCGATGGCGTAGGGAGCTGCCAATCGTTGCAGGTGGCGAATGGCCTCCACCGGATCGGCGTGCGCCGTGCCGTCCACTTCTACCGGTTCGCCTTGCTCAAACCGAATGCTAACGGTTCGACTCCCCTTTTTTTCTAACTGGCTCGGATACGCTTCTTCGGGCAGGGCCTGGTCGGAGGTGAGGGTTTCCTGTCCCCCCACGCTGGTTCCCCACAGCCCCTGGTTAATTGAGTAGCGCGCTTTCTCCCAGGAGGTGGTCACGCCCCGCTCCTGCAGGTACGCCACCTCTTCCTGCCGACTCAGTTGTAAGTCCCGAATGGGGGTGATGACGTTGATATCCGGGGCTAGGGTCGTAAAGATCAGATCGAAGCGCACCTGGTCGTTGCCCGCTCCAGTACTGCCGTGGGCGATATAGGCGGCCCCCGCCTGCTGGGCGTATCGAATAATGGCCAGTGCCTGAAACACCCGCTCGGCACTTACCGATAGCGGATAAGTATTGTTGCGCAGCACGTTGCCAAACAGCAGGTAGCGCACGCACTTCTGATAAAAAGTCTGGGTTTCGTCCAAAGCATCAAACTGAGTCACCCCCAGCATCTTCGCCTTCTGCTTGGTTTCGGCAACTTCATCATCCGAGAACCCCCCGGTGTTCACCAGTACGGCGTGTACATTGTAGCCCTGTTCGTTGAGGTATTTCACGCAAAAGGAAGTATCAAGACCTCCACTAAAGGCAAGTACTAACTTCTTATTGTTCTGAGGGTCAGTCATGTTGCAGTAATAATTGAACGTTCAGTTTTCAGTGTAATCTTATTCGGCATCCCGTTTCTTTTTCTCCGAAGGCTTGCGGTGGGGATCGAACAGCATGGCGGTACATAGGCAGTTGGTGCGGTCGTTACGCGTAAGGATATCGTAGTTGCGGCAGCTCTGGCACCCTTGCCAGAACAGTTCATCGGTGGTAAGTTCTGAAAAAGTGACCGGACGGTAACCCAGGTCGGCATTGATTTTCATCACCGCCAGGCTGGTGGTAATGCCGAACAACTGGGCATCGGGGTACTTCTTCCGCGACAAAGCAAAAGCCGCTTCTTTGATTTCCGTCGCTAACCCGTGCTTGCGGTAGTCGTCATGCACAATAAGGCCCGAGTTGGCAATGTACTTTTCGTGCCCCCAGGTCTCAATGTAGCAGAAACCGATCACCTGCGTTTGGTGCAACGCGATGATGGCCTTGCCCTCTTCCATCTTGCGGCGGATGTACTCGGGTGGTCGCTTTGAGATGCCGGTGCCGCGGGCCTGAGCGGCGGACTCAATCATCCGGCTCAATTCTTCGGAGTAAATGGTGTGCTCGGCGGTGGCTACCTGAATGGTAAATTCCATGATGATAGATTAACGTAGGAAAGGTGATAAAGAGAAATGAGGAAGTCTATCCGGTGCGGACGGGGGCAAAGCGTCCTAAATCAGCCGACTATATCCTAAGGAAGGCCGACGCGCGGAGCAGGGCTGCCTAAAGCGAGGAGCTGAAGGTTGGAAGGAAAGAGAGGGTAGCGCAGATAAATTCACCCGGAATAGTCGTTAATCAGCCGTAAAACTAGCGGATGCCCGGTTAAAAAGAAAGGATAATGCCGAAAACCAGCGGCTACAGCAAGAAATTATTTACGGGAGCACTTGCGCCGATTTCCCACACCGGCGCGGTGTTCGTGGCCGACGTTGTCTGCGCGCCTTCGGTTCAGAGAACCCGCTTACGCTGGCCATCGGGCCAGAGGCCCTGCTCTAGATCAGTCCGGGCAACCAACGTCTATTTTTTTTCTACCGCAGGACCTAGCCGCTGCCACTCGATCGGTTGGGAGTGACAAGCCTGTCGGGCGGCCAACCCGCGGGCATTCGCAGGCATCCTGGTGCGGGCGGGTGGGTGAAAAGGAGCCGTTGCCTCGGCCGAACCGTTCTCGTCGGAAGGCACCGACCCATCGGCGCGCCGCCGGTGGGCGTGCTTGGCAGCTTCGGCCCGCGACATCTCTACCGACACAATCCCCGTGGGCACCGCAATAATGCCGTAGCCCATAATCATCACGATGGTGGCCAGCGTTTGTCCGGCCACCGTCTGGGGCGCAATGTCGCCGTACCCCACGGTGGTGAGCGTCACCACCGCCCAGTACACACTCGTCGGAATGCTGGTGAAGCCGTTCTCCGGACCCTCAATCAGATACATCAGCGCCCCCACGATAAACACCATGGTCACCACCACCCCGATAAACACAATAATCTTGGCGGCGCTCTGGTGCATCGCCTTACGCAGTACCTCGGCTTCGCCCAGAAAGTGCGTGAGCTTAAGCACCCGAAACACCCGCAACAGGCGCAGACTGCGAATAACCAGGGCGTACTGCGTACCAGCAATCAACAAGCTTAAGTAGGTGGGAATAATAGAAACCAGGTCAATGATGCCGTAGAAACTGCGCACGTAGTGCAGGCGGCGGGGGGCGCAGTAGATGCGCAGCCCGTATTCAACGGTGAATAGTACCGTAAACCCCCACTCGGCCGTCTTGATCAATTCGCTGTAATCAGCCCGAATCCACTGCACACTTTCCAGCGTCACAATGAGCACACTAAGCAAAATAGCCACCAACAACGCCACGTCGAAGGCCTTGCCCGCCGGGGTGTCCGACTCAAAGATGATGCGGTATAGTTCTTCTTTCACAAGGGGGTTGGTTAAGCGCGGCGGACAAGCCCGTGCCCGCGTCGCCCGGTTACGAGCGGGTCAAACGCTAGGCAGCAGGCAAGGGCACCGTCGGCGGCGGCTGGTCCGGCCCGTCCACCAGCGTGACCCGGCTCTTGGGCAGCGCCTCCGGATACTGCTCGCGGATAAAAGTAATCAATTTTTCGCGAACCGAACACCGCAGCGCAAAGGTGCTCGCCGCGTCGGCCGCACTCACCAGCACCCGCAGCACCATCGTCCGGTCGGTGGCGTCCACCACCTGCACCAGGTTCAACGCACCGTCCCACAACGGTTCGCTGGCCAGCACCTCGGTAAGGGCTTGCCGCAGTTCTCCGATGGGCAGGCTGTAGTCCACGTAGAGCATCACCACCCCGGTGAGGTCGCCCGTGCGACGGGTCCAGTTCTGAAAGGGAGTTTCAATGAAGTAGTTGATCGGCAGCACGATGCGGCGCTTGTCCCACACCTGCACCACCACGTAGGTGAGCGTGATCTCCTCGATCACTCCCCACTCGCCTTCCACGATCACGGCATCGTCTATCTTGATAGGTTGCGTCAGGGCAATCTGGAAACCCGCCAGGAGGTTGGCGATCGACTTCTGCGCGGCAAACCCTACCACAATGCCTGCTACCCCGGCCGAGGTGAGAATAGCCGCCCCGGCCTGCCGCACACTGTTGATCGTCAGTAGGATCGAGGCCACCACAATGATGACAATCACCACGCCCAGGATGCGCTTCAGGAACTGCAACTGCGTTTTGATACGGCGCTCGTGGAAGGGGTCGTTGCGCTCCTGCACGTAGTGCGCGTAGGCCAGGTCTTCCAGCACGTTGATCAATTGCAGCAGCAGCCAGCCCAGGGTGATGAAGAACAAAATCTCAACCGCCTTGAACAAAATCTCGTCGTAGGGCTCCGGCAGGCGCACCAGCGGTTGCAGCACCAGAAAAATCAGCAAAGGAAAGAACAAACGGGTGCGGTTGTTCAGGCGATGCAGCACCGCTCCGGCAATCAACGAACCCCGCCGGTGGCTAAGTCGCAGAAACCGAATGAACGCCCAGCGGGTGGCGATGCCTACCACAATGCTAATGCCCAGCACCAGCACAGCGCCCAACCAGGGGTCAAGTTCCCGTACGTAGTGGGCGGTGTGCCGAAGCGCTTCGAAGAACTCTTGCATGCGGTGGGGTAGGGTTAGTCTGATAATCCGTAGAACGTGCGTTGCCGTTGCAGCCGCATTTCGGTATACTTCGTCTGAAAACCGGCCGACTCGTAGAGCTGAATGGCCGGGTTATCAGCATCCACATGCAGGGCCACGTCGCCCTTGGCAAAATCCAACGACTTGCTCAGTAGGGTTTTTCCGATGCCTTCGCCCCGGTAATCGTTGTGAACGGCCAGGTAAACCAGCAGGTTCTCGGGCACAAAGCTGTCCATCCCCGTTTTGCACATCACCACCGCTCCCAGCAATTTCTCGTTTTCCTTGGCCAAGATCACGAACCCACCCTGGTGGGGATACTTACTCAGCGCAAAGTCCAGGCACTTATAAATCGCCAGAATGTTATCACCGTACTGCTCCAGATGCTCGTCCAGAAACTGGGCAATTTGGTTTTTAACCAAGATGGTGGCGTTGTCGTTACCACTCAAGAGTTGATAGTTCATGTCGGGAGCTGTTAGTCCTGGTTACTGTTTGTTTATAACGTGAAGATGCTTCCCTATTGCCCCCCCTGGTACTTACCCAATGGCCACCTGCAAACCGTGGTGCCCGCCCTCACCCGCAAGGTACGAAACGTTGCGTACCAGCGCAACGAGCTGCCCACTCCCGATGGCGACCGACTGCAACTGGACTGGCTCACCCAACGGTCGCGCCACTTGGTGGTGATTTCGCACGGATTGGAAGGGGACAGCAACCGGCCCTACGTCCGGGGTATGTCACGAGCATTCTACCGAGAAGGTTACGACGTGCTGGCCTGGAACTTCCGCGGCTGCGGCGACACGCCCAACGACACCCTGCGCTTCTACCACAGCGGGGCCACCGACGACCTGCACCACCTGCTCACCCGCGGCATCGAGTCAGCGAAGTATGACCACATCGTGCTCATTGGCTTTAGTTTGGGAGGGAACCTTACGCTCAAGTACCTGGGAGAGCAGGTCTACCCGATACCCGGCAACGTACGCGC
The DNA here is from genome assembly GCA_963761785.1 of uncultured Cytophagales bacterium. Classification (GTDB taxonomy): domain Bacteria; phylum Bacteroidota; class Bacteroidia; order Cytophagales; family Cyclobacteriaceae; genus Tunicatimonas. The sequence continues at coordinate 221,341 of CAVXII010000003.1, read as the reverse complement.
GGCCCTGGCCTTTTCGGTGCCCATTGACTTGCACGACTGCGCCCGGCAGATGGCCCGCCCCCGGAACTGGGTATACCACCGCCGCTTTCTGCGGTCGCTCAAGCGAAAGGTCACCCGCAAGCACCCCCACTTTCCCGATGATCTTCGCCTGGAGACGCTGGCCGGAGTAAAAACGCTGACTGACTTTGACGATGCCTACACCGCTCCCCTGCACGGCTTCCGCAGTGCGCTCAACTACTACCGGCGGAGCAGCAGCAAACAATTCCTGACTGCGATTGAAATTCCTACCCGGGTGGTGAGCGCCCGCAACGATCCGTTTTTGGGTCCGCGGTGCTTCATCGATGACGACCGACTCGCCCGTACGCCGGTGGAGTTTGTAGCACCCCGGCAGGGCGGACACTGCGGTTTTATGCCCCGTGGGCACCGCCGTGGTGGTGACTACTGGTCGGAGCAGGTGGCGGTGGACTTCGCCCGGCAACACGAACCGCAGCAGTAGTACGCTGGGGCCGTAGTAGCGAAAATGCAAGTGCCTCCAACCACTGGGGAGGGCAGCAGCGGTGAACAATTAAGACAATACAAGGTTTGAAAAGCCTACGGTCTCACGGACTGTTCGTGCGGCTTATAATTTTTCTTATTCCCTTACTAATAGCTAACCATGACCCATTTTCTACGAACCTTAACCGCTGCCCTCTCCGTAGTGCTGGGCGCATCTCTACTCTTTTCGGCTTGCGACAATCGTAGTACTTCCAAAGAAGAAGTGCAGGACGAACTGGAAGAAGCTCGGGAGGCCACCGCCGAGGCGCTGGAAGAAACCCGCGAAGCCATCGACGCCCGCGAGGAGCTTTACGCCGAGCAGCAGCAAGCCCGCATCGATTCTTTGGACGACCGGATGGAAGGACTCAACGAACGGATCGAAGAGTTGCGCGAAACGGCCGAAGCCTCTACCAACGTTCAGGCGATCAGTGATATCAAAGCCGCCATTCGTGACCTGCAAGCCGAGCAACAAAAGCTGAAATCCCGCATCACTGAGTTACGATCGGTAGAACCGAAGGACTGGAGCGGCGCCTACGATGAGATTGACCAGGCGGCGGCCCGCCTGGAGGAGACGCTCGATAACCTTTCATCGGACCTAGAGTCCGCGAACTAACTCTGCCTGTTCAACGGACCATAAGCGTATGCTCATCGCTGCCAAGTACTACTTGACCACTAATTGTTTGCTCAACAGAGACTTATTTAGCGCCGGTCGAGCGGGGGATACACTATCAACTACCCCAGGATTTTGCGCCAGTATCACTGAATATTTTCCTAAACTTTTTGGATATTTGTCAGTTTATAGTTCGTGGAGAGTGTGTTCTTCACTGAACTTTCTTTTTAAATCAACTAACTGTTTTTCACTTTCTTTCCCCTAAAATATGCAAACCCTACTGAAATATTCTCGCTTTTCCTTTTGCTTGGTACTCGTTGGCCTGTTCTCGCTCACCGCTTGCAATAAGAATCTGACCCAAGCCGACGTGGCCGACGAACTGGAAGATGCGCGTGAGGCCACGGCCGAAGCCCAAGAAGAAACCGCCGAAGCCGTAGAAGCCCGCGAACAGTACTACGCAGATGCCAAAGAAACCCAGCTCGAAGAGTTGGATGACCGCCTGGACGACATCGATGACCGCATTAAAGATTTGCGCAAGAACATGAAGAAAGCCACCAACCAGAGCGCGATTGCCAACATGGAAGACGCCGTGGAGGACTTTGAAGACGAGAAGGAAGACATTCAGGACCGCATGGAAGAAGTAAAATCCGTGGAAGCCAAGGACTGGAGTGCTTCCTACGACGAAATCAACCAGGCCGTGCAGCGCATCGAAGGCGAACTGGACAAGCTATCAAATAGTCTGGAAAGCAACAACTAACGCACCGCTTCACTGCCTGGCATTTTGACTAATGTCCCTTTCTTTGCAACCGTCATTCCGGAAGTTCTCGTAGCGCAGCGAAGAGCACTATCCGGAATTCCCTCCCTACAACGAAAGCACCGCAAAAGATAAACCTGCGGTGCTTTCGTTTTCGAGGCCGACAGCAAAAATTAATTTCATTGCTTCCCCCTCGTCATCCAGGAAGGATCTTGTAACGACGTGGTGCATAGGTGCGGCTGAGGGACAAAAGCCTCTTGTTGACTGATAGATTCTCTCGCTTGCTTCCGCCCCTTGTGTAGCAAGTTTCCTGCGGAATGACCGGTTGATTGTAGGTTGAGCCGACTTCGAAACCAGGGGATTCCGGAAATTTTGCTACGCTGCACTACGCAAAATTCCGGAATGACGTTTTTGATCCTAGTGCTACACTTGCCGTCGCCGCACCCTTTTTTCAGTCTTTCCAGTCAAAAACCTAGAACTTTCAAACCCTGAACCTCTCATCCACGAATATGGAATCCACCGACCCAGAACCTTTTAACCCCGATCTTAGAACTTCATATAAACAGGAGTAAGCTCAGCGCCATGATGACCATGCCTGAGATCAGTCCGTAGATGGCGTAGTGGTGTTTCCCGTAGGCGTGCGCCGCGGGCAGCAATTGGTCCAATGAAATGAAGACCATGATCCCGGCGATGCCCGCAAAAAAGTACCCAAAAGCGGCCTCGGTGATGACGGGAAGCAGTAGCCAGAAGCCCACCGCCGCTCCAATTGGCTCGGCCAATCCCGACAGAAACGAGTAGAAGAAGGCCTTCTTGCGACTTCCGGTGGCGTAGTAGATGGGCACCGATACCGCAATTCCTTCGGGAATGTTGTGGATGGCAATTGCCACCGCGATTGGAATACCCAATGAAACGTCCTTGAGGGCACTAAGAAACGTGGCAATGCCCTCAGGAAAATTGTGGATACCCAGTGCCAACGCCGTAAACAGGCCCACCCGCAGCAGGTGCGCGTCTTTGAGTTTCTTTAGTTGCTCCTGTAGCTTTTCCTCTTCTTCCGGAAACTCGTGCGGATTCTCATAATTGGGAACAAACTTATCAATGATGGCAATCAACAGAATGCCTGCGAAGAACGACAGCACACAGTACCAGTTGCCCCGTGTCACGCCGTAGGACTCCACCAGGGATGTTAGGGCCAGCGGAAACAACTCCACAAAGGAAACGTAAATCATCACCCCGGCCGATAAGCCCATTGATACGGACAAAAAGCGCGAACTCTGCTCTTTCACAAAGAAGGCCAAAGCACTACCAATGCCTGTTGATAGGCCCGCAAAAAGCGTTAGTCCGAAGGCAGCCCAAATGTTAGCTTGATCAAATTCCATAAGTAGACAAAGGTAACAAAAGTAATCTATTTGTCTAACGGTCGTGATCTTAACATGCGTACTGATCCATTCATCGCGCAGTGATTGGTTGTAGCGAATGTCTTTGCCCAACGTATTGGTATCGTCATACCGGAATTTTACGCAGTGTAGCGCAGTAAAATATCCGGTAACCCCCCAATCAAAGCCTGGTGCTTCGCCCTACCAGGCGGTCGTTGACGGTCGCTGCAACCAAGGGGTTCCGACACCTACGCTTTGCTTTGGCAGGAACGTCGGTTAGCAGCCGACAGAGTTACAGCCTACTCCCCCCGCAGCTGCTGGGTTACCTCCCCGGCACCCGTAGAGTTACTCGGCAAAGAACCCTACGCCGGGCGAAGCCGATAATGTTACTATATACGTAAGGGTTGCCCGCCAACACGCTACCACTCCGGACGAAGCGCCCCCGCCCAACGCTTACTCAGCGAAAGGCACCCGTGTACCTTCGGACGACTTTCCGCGCAGCATCGCATGCTGGTAAGGACGCATCTTTGCTACCGTTGGTACGGAAATCAAGTTTTAAACCACTAAACCAGAAAAAGAACATGAGCATTCTGATTAACACCGCCCAGAAAACGAATCCGCAGAAGCCGAAGGAACCAGCCAAGTACTACGCCATTGCCCAGAGTCGGGGGGAAGTGAACTTCCGTGACATGGCAAAAGAGATCGCCGAGATTACCACCGTAAGCGTGCCCGACGCGGTAGCCGTGTTAGAATCACTGGTGATGATCATTCCGCGCCACATTGAAAAAGGGGAGATTGTCCGCCTGGGCGAACTGGGTTCTTTGCGCCTCACTGTGAACAGTGAAGGAAGTGCAACCCCTGAAGAAGTGAACGCCAGCAAGATAAAAAAGGCGAACTACCGCTTCTCGCCCGGAGCCGAATTGCAACAAACGCTCAAGGTGCTTAAGTACAGTAAGTCCAAGAAGAGCGAAACCCCCGCGGTGCCGGAGGCCAAATAGCTCTCGCTTACCGCTCTTTCATCGTCGCCAACCCTCGGCCGACCGGATTCCCCGGTCGGTTTTTTTTGTTCTTTGGCCAAAAAATGCCCTAAAAAGGGCCAAAAATGATGCGGAGAACTTTTTTTTTTCTCCGCATTTGTCGGAGAAGTTGTCCGCATCAGTTGAAAAAGTCCACCGCATCATTCAAAAAGGTCGTCTGAGGGGTCTATATTGATTCAGCGGTCTAAAACACCCGCCGCTTCCTATAGGGTTACCGTTCCTTGGTCGGGGTCGTCTCAGACGGTAGGCAGTCCTAATCAGGGTACTGCTTGCGCATCACAAAACCCGCCGGTTTAACGCACATACAAAGCATCCGCCTTCCCCCTTAGTGTCATCCAGAAAGGACCTTGCTACAGCGTGGATAGGTAGAACTATTAGGGAAGGATATCCCCTCAACAACGTATCACCCAGATGGGCGCCCCGGTCTCTCTTATTAACAAGTTTCCTGCGGAATGACATGAGGGAGTAGCCTTCCGTGTTTGTTTCCATTACCACCCGCCCGATGGGCCCATATTGATGACCTATGGATTGCGCAATAACGAACGCAGATTCCTCAATCCTCCAGCGCATCCTGATCACCCTAACGCCTCCCCCCAAAGGGCACTTGCCGCCGACTCTTCGCCACTTTATAGAACTGATATGTCCCACGAAAATCTTCCTCTACTTGATTTCCTGCATCCAACCCCTTATTTTAGGTCAACCTAATGCACTAATACATCACTAAATCCTCACCAACCTAAACCTTCTTCCCAATGATTCGCAACTACCTCACCACCGCCTATCGAAATCTGCGTCGCCACGCGCTGCTTTCGGCCATCAGTATTCTGGGCTTGTCTGTGGCCGTGGCCGCCAGCGTGCTCATCCTGGAGTACGCCCACCACGAGCTCACCTACGATACCTTCCAGCCGGAGCACGAACGCATCTATCGCGTGCAGACTGATACCTATCAGCAGGGTGAACTCACCCAGCAGAGTGCCTACACCGTGCCCGCCCTGGCCCCGGCTGTCGCCAGCACCATCCCGGGCGTAGCCGACTATTTCCGACTCACCTCCTGGGCTGAGAACTATACCCTGTTACTCAACGACTCCACGCCTCAGGCCCGTTCGTTTCGCGAATCAGCCGCCATCTTTGCCGACCCGGACTTTGTGCGCTACTTTGATCTGCGCCTGCTGGAGTCCCCCGCGGCCGCGGTGTTACAGGCCCCCAATCAGCTACTTATCTCCGAGTCAACGGCCCAACGTTACTTTGGCCCCAACTGGCAACAGACCCTTTTTGCGGGGCAGGAAACGGTGCTGGTCTATACGTCCAACCGCGATCAGGCCACCAACTTTGTCATCCAGGGGGTGTACGAAGACATGCCTTCCGCGTCGCATTTGGCCTACGACCTGATCTTTTCGCATACTTCCTTACCCAACTTTTTGCCTGCTGAGATACCCGAAGCCGACCGCCGCGCTATGTTCGAGACCTCCTGGGGGCCGAGTGCCTGGTATACCTACCTGGTTCTGGACCCATCTACCCAACCCGAGCGGGTGGCCCAGCAGATAACCGAACTGGTGGCCGAGCGCAACCAGGGCTCCGACTCCGAAGAAAAATATCAGTTGCAGCCGCTTGCGAGCATCCACCTGCACTCCAACCTGATGAACGAAGCCTCGGCCAATGGCAACGCCACCTGGGTCTACGTGCTGCTGATGGTGGCCGGGCTGGTGCTTCTCACGGCGGGTATCAACTACCTGAACCTGACGGCAGCCCAGGCGTTGCAGCGCACCAAAGAGATTAACGTCAGGAAAATCATCGGGGCCCGGCGGGGGCAGGTGTCGGCCCAGTTTCTAACGGAGGCCTTCCTCACCAACGGGCTGGCCGTTGCATTAGCCGTGGGCTTGGTGTACTGGGCACGACCCTACTGGCAGGAGGTGATGAGCGTGCCCTTTGGTGCGCCGCATTACTACGCGTGGCTCGTGGTGGTTCCGTTGCTGCTGCTTAGCGTGCTGCTGGTGGGCTGGTACGCCCCGCGGGTGCACCGGGTGTCTTCGCTGAGCGTTTCCCGTGCGCAATCGCTCACTGCCGTGCGCTCCGGCTCCGGGGTGAGCCGCGGGCTGATGGTGCTCCAGCTGGCCATTTGTTTGTTTCTGGTGTCGGCTACGTTGGCCATTTACCAGCAAATCCGCTACATGCAGCAGCAGGACCTGGGCATTCGCGTGGGAGGGATGCTGGTGGTTGAGGGACCCAACGTACTGGATCAGGAGGTGTCGTTCGGGCAGACCGTAGAACGCTTGCGCAACGCCCTGGGCGAGGTGGAATCCGTCGCCGGAGTATCGGCGGCCAGCTACCTGCCGGGTGACCCGTCGGGGCTGACCCGCGCGATGCACCGACGGGGGGCGGGCGAAGAGCGCTCCGTAGAACTTCGCGAGGTGCTGGTGGAGCCGCAGTACCTGCCCACCCTGGAAGCGGAGTTTATGGTGGGCAGCAACTTTTTCGACCAACGCCGACGGCAATGGGCAACGGGTAATTCTGAACCAAGCGGCGGTGCGGGCCCTGGGCTTCGCCACCGCTGACGAGGCGCTGGGTGCCCGGCTGGGGATGTACAACTTCCAGGGAGTGTCGGAGTACGAAATTATTGGCGTTGTGAAGAATTACCACCAGACTTCGCTACAAACTGCCTACCAACCCATCGGCTTCTTCGCCGAACTCTACAGCGGCGACTACCTGGTCTCTCTGGCTCCTACGGCCGATGTCAGTGCGGCGCTGGCAGACGTGGAGCAACGCTGGGCGAGCAGTTTTCCGGGCAACCCGTTTCAGTACTACTTTCTGAACGATCACTTTGCCCAACAGTACCAGCGCGACGAGCAGTTTGGGGCGGTGCTGCGGGCTTTTTCGCTGATGGCGCTGCTGATTGCCTGCCTGGGCTTGCTGGGGCTCACCCGCTACGCGGTGGGGCGGCGCACCAAGGAGATTGGCATTCGCAAGGTGCTGGGTGCGTCGGTGCCGCAGGTGGTGGTATTGCTATCGCGCGATGCGGTTAAACTGTTGCTGCTGGCCAGTTTGGTTGCCCTTCCGCTGGCTTTTGCCGTGGTGCAACAGTGGCTAAACCAATATGCCTTCAGAATTAATGTGATCGGTTGGTGGTGGCTGCTGCCGGTGGGCGGAGTGTTTGCGCTGGTGTTGCTTACCGTGGGGTTGCAAACCCGGCGGGCTGCCCGAGCCAACCCCGTAGATTCGCTGCGCTACGAGTAGGGGAGTGAAGGAACCGGTGGGGTAGGATAGCGATGATGTATTTGGCAGCGTTGACCAATGCCGCGGTTTATCCGGAATCTTGCTGGAATGAAAAGGAGATTGCTGTACGTTCCGACAAGCTCCTTGCTGGATAAAAAACCAACAAACGCTGTCATTTAGCAGGAAACTGGTTGCTTTGATGAGACAAGCTCCGCACGTCGTAGCAAAGTCGCCCATAGGTGCTCTACCGACCAATACTGTGGCACGAGAAACAAAAAGGATCACCGCCAGTAGTAGACCTGCAACCGAATTTCGGGCTGCCAGAAGGGGTAAAGTTCGGTTACGTCGTCGTCGGTATACAATTGCGCCCGTTGTATAGTCCCCACCAGAGGGGGGCGATACCCAGATCTAAGCTGAGCCCCCAGTGCTTTCTCATCTCCAGGGCGATGCCCAGTCCCAGGGTGGTGGACAAGCGTTGGTTGAAATTGCCTGTTTCGTTAAAGACCATCGCTACGTACGAAACCCGCTGATGACAGTAGAAGGGGGTAACTTTTTTGGCTTTTGTCTTGAAAAAGCACTGGTGTTCTACCGACAGGCTGGTGTGGCGGGGGGGACGGTGCCGTACCAAGGCCGCATCAAGAAGCCGTTGAACGGGCGGATATAACCGAAGTTCAGCCCAATGCGTCCGCTGGGGTAGCGTTGATAGCGGGCCAGTAGATGCCAGGCTTCGATCTCGCTCTTCCCAAGACCTACGCTGTAGTGGTGCTCGGGTTGGGCCGATGCTGGCAGGAAGAGTAGGGCCAGAAACCAAGTGATAAGGGCAGCTTTCATGGGTAAGCTGTGTATCTTGTTCGGAAAATCGGCGCGTTTTATCTCCATCATCATCGCCCACGGATTAATCTGTGGGCGATGATGATGGTGGGGAGCGACGCATGTTTACCGCTCCGTTCTAAAAATCTTGCCGTTGCGCCAAAACAATACATTCGTACCATCGGAGAGATTTGCGCTTTTATCACCGGAAGGCGATTGCGTAGGTTTGGTCATGGAAAAACTAGAACTTAACTCACGCGCGCCGCGCTTCTGCCTCGACGATGTGTTCGACCGAACCATCGATCTGGAGGCTTACCGCGGCCGTAAGGTAATGGTGGCATTCTTCCGCCACGCCGGTTGCCCCTTTTGTAACCTACGGGTGCACCACCTGCTCAAGGTGCACGAAGAACTCAAGGCCCAGGGTCTGGAGATGATCTTCTTCTTCGAGTTCGAAAAAAGCAATCCTCTTGCGCAGTATGTTTCACCAGGAGATATCACCCATTCCCCTCATCGCCGACCCCGACAAGGTGCAGTACGCTGCTTATGGTCTGGAAGAATCGGGCCGCAAAGCGGCGGTGGGGCACGTGGTCTCGTTTGTGAGCCAGGCCATTCAGGCCAAACTGAAAGGCTTGCCCATGCACCCCATGGCCGACGGCGAGTCGATCAAGACCATGCCCGCCGAGTTCCTGATTGATGAGACGGGGATCATCCGCGAACTTCACTACTCGCAGCAGCTCACCGACCGCCTCAGAATGGAACTGCTCCACGCGTTTGCCCGGCGGGAACCGACCGCCGCACCGACGGTTTGAGCCCGAATTGCTGACCAGCGGCGCGTAAGAAAAGTGGGCGAGAAGCACTCGGTGGGGCAGGATGCTTTCGCAAAATCGGATTTTGATTAGGCAGGGGTTAACGGGGTGACGGGCAATCGCCCCCCGGCTAGCCCCCGGCATACCGAAAGCGGCACCTGGCAGTATTCGGGTCCGTTCTTTTCCCAGCATTCGTTTTTCCGCCATCCCGCCACTATCGTACGGTACCCAATTGCCCAGTCCCCAAAACCAACCCCCTAATCCCCAACCTCCAAAACCCTAGCCCACCCAGCAAATCATCTATCAACCACAAATCCCTTATCAATCATGGCTAAGAAGAAGAAGAAAAAAGTCAACCCCAAACAGCAGCAAGCCGAACACCGAAAAGCCTACTTGCGGAAGACCAATGAACTGGCCACCCGGCTCGGCGTAGATGACTTTATCGCGTCATTGTCGCCCGCCCAGGTGAGGCAGCTTTACGAGCTACGCGTTCGAGGGATCACGGTCCACTCAGAATCACCGGCTATCTCTCCTACCGTGATGACTGAGATCAAGAAGTACCAAACCCAGTTGTTCCGGGAACACACGGTGAAAATAACCGAAGAAGGGCCCCTTGTGCCGTTTCATGAGATGGTTACTGGCGTGATATCCCTCTATTACTTTCTGGATTCGGAGGGTGGTATCAAGGACAACGAAGCGCTGCGGAGCCAGTTTGCTGACTTCGCCCACTGGGTGGGGGAGTTGCAGGAACCCTTCTATCGCCTGGATGACCTGTTGTGGTTCATCACCACCAACTGGTGCGAACTGACCCATCGCCTGTACTGGCTCACCCATAAGTTTGAGATCAGCAACCACCACGTGACCAACGAGCTGCGGCTCGATACCGTGCAGCCGGAGCAACGCCGCGTGCGCCTCAACGATCATACCCGCACCGTGTATCGGGTGGGGTGGGGACTGCCCGGCTACGGCCCCCACTGGGTCAGTATGCCCGCCACCCTGTTCGATGACCCCGCCACCCAGGGGGTTGAAGAACTTCCCGTGTTCGTGCAGTCGCACGCCCTGCACCGCCTGGAGGAGCGACTGGATTGCACCGAACGGAATTCGCAGCAGTACCATATGTATCTGTCGTTGGAGGAGCCCGAAGTGGTGAAGGGGCCTACCGGGAAGTGGCTCATCAAGTACCGACTTAAAGACTTTCACCTGGGCTACCTGGTGGTGGATGTGGTGGATGGCATCCTGGTGGTGCGCACTTTTCTATTTATCACGATGGATAGTACTCCCGAGGGTCAAGAGCTACAGGAAAGGCTAGGCTTGGCCGCGGTAGACAAGAAGTACCTCATTATTGACCGACTGAGCACCTTCTTGATCTCTGATATTATTGAGCATCCTGATATCAAAGCGCATTTTTTAGCGGCTGGATGTAACGACCTCTTCGGGTTCGACGTCACGTCGCTGCTGCCCGAACACCGTTTGCAGTTAGGCGACCGCATCCGCGACTACCTGGATACTGGGGCAGCGCAGCAGGTGGTGCTGCCGGAGGTGGCCAACGAAGAGCCGCAGGAAGCCGTGGTCTGAGACAGTCTTTTGGTGGGGGCAACTGTACTGGTAGTGGCGCGCGCGAGCGGCGATCACTGCGGTGAGCAACCTGGTAGGGAGAACTATTTCTGCGATTCGGTTGTAAGGAGAGTGGTCATCTGAGATTTATTTCCGATCTTAGACAGGCATTTTATGACCTGTCCCCCGGGCGGTCGTCATCTGCGGGTATTCAGGACAGAACACGCTGCCCTGCTACAGTACCCTTCATAAACCCACATTAACCCTAACCAGTATCAAATGAAATTAGGAACCTTTGTTATAATCACCGGACTGCTCACCACCACATTAGGAAGTGCCTATGCCCAGAGCCAACCCACCGCTAAAGAGGTGTTTGCCCCGCTAGATCAAAAAATTGCCGAAGCCAAGGGGCAGTATGTCGACTTTTATTCACCCAAGTTCTTTTCCGAAGGGATGCAAGACTACCAAGCGGCGGTAAAAGTTTACCGTGATGAGGGAATGAGTCTTGACTTGCAGAAGTCCATTCAGAAAGCTACCCAGCAGCTGGACAAGGCGATGGATCAAACCAAGATTGCGCAGGCCACCTTCCCGGATGCCTGGAACGCGCGCCTTGACGCAATGGAAGCCCAGGCGGCCAAGTACCAACCCGAGGGTTGGGCCGATGCTGAGGAAGCGTTTAATGAGGCCGCCCGTCAGTTAGAGCGCGGCAAGCTGGATAATGCCCGCGATGATGGGAAGGAAGCCGAAGAGCTGTATCGCGCTGCTGAGCTCAACGCTATCAAGAACAACTACCTGGTAAACGCGCGAAAGCTCATCGAGCAGGCCGACGACGAGAAGGCGGATAGGGAGGCACCGCAGACCTTTAAGCGAGCGCAGGATCTGCTGGCCCAGGCGGAGAAGGACCTCAACGAGAACCGCTACGACTTTGATGCTGCCCGACTGATGGCCCAGCAGGCTGAGTACGAGGCCAAGCACGCTATTTATCTGGCCCAGAAAGTGAAGAGTCTGGAGAAGAGCGACGTTTCGTTGGAAGAGATGCTGCTGGCCGGGGAGGCATCGGTGACCAACGTTGCTTCGGCCGCCGATATGGTTGCCAGGTACGACCAGGGTATGGAACCGCCCGTAACCGCGTTGGTGAACCACATCAAAACCTATCAGGACAGCGCTACGTACCTTGCTAATGCCTACGCCAGTGCCGAAAAACGCATCGCTGACCTTGAAACCCTCAACGAAGAGCAACGCAAGATGGCCGAACTGCTTATGAATGAAAAGTCGGCGGCGATGGAAGAGCAGATCGCGGCGGCCGCCAAGAAGCAGGAAGAACTAGCCATGAAGCTGGCCTGGCAGGACGAGGTGAAGCGCAAATTTGACCAAACCTACGAGATTTTCGGTGAGGATGAGGCGCAGGTGTTCCGGCAGGGCAACAACGTGATCATCCGGCTCTACGGACTCAGCTTCCCCGTAGGCAAATCGGAAATTGACGCCAAGTACTACCCACTGCTAGGCAGTGTGCAGGATGCGGTGAACCTGTTCGATAACGCCAAGGTGATCATCGAGGGCCACACCGATGCGCAGGGTGGCGATAAGATCAACCAGGAGTTGTCAGAAAAGCGGGCAACGGCCGTGCGGGAGTATATGCTGGCCGCCACCGATCTGGGGGCCAGCGGCATCACTGCTACGGGCTACGGAGAGAGCCGCCCGGTGGCCAATAACGAAACCCCCGAAGGGCGGGCCAAAAACCGCCGTATCGACGTGGTAATCGAGCCGCAATTTGAGATGCAGGCGCAGGTGCGTCGCTAATTACGCCCACTGAGGTGCCGTTGCCTTCTTGAATAGAATGCTAAGTGGTTAACGAGATCCATAAAAAAGCAGCGACGAGTCTATTTCGGACTCGTCGCTGCTTTTTTATTCGCGGGGGCAGTGCTTAGTACCCGGGATTGTTGCCCGATTCGTTGATCACTTGGTTGGTTTCCAGTTCGCTCTGCGGAATGGGGTACAACAGATTTTTGGGCACTTCAAAGTCGAAGCTGCCGGGACCGTGGGGGTAGCTGAACTCCTCCACGCCCCAGGTAGCCAGGTCTAAGTATCCGGCCGCGTGCCAGCGGCGCAGGTCGGTCCAGCGGATGCCCATTTCACCGGCCAACTCTACGAAGCGTTCGTTGAAGATGGCCCCCAGCGTAATCGCGCTTAGGTTGGCCGGAACAGGGGCTTCCGTACCATCGGGGGTAGAGAAGCGGGCGCGGGTGCGCACGTCGTTCACCTGCTTCAGGGCCTCGGCGGTGTTGCCAGTCAGGAAGTAGGCCTCGGCGGCCAGCAGCTTCACGTCAGCGTAGCGCAGGATACGGGGGTTGTTGGTGGAGGTAGCGCCAAAACCGGTGATAAAGTTCCGGCTGGGCAGCACGTACTTCACCAACCAGAAGCTGTTGGCCGGGGCCTGGCCGTTGAAATAGTTGGTCGCCACACTGTCGGGATCGGGGTTGGCTAGAAAGGTTTCGGTCTGCCGGGGATCGCCGGGCTCGAAGGCGGCAATCAGCTTGGCGGTGGGCGACACGTTGGCTCCCGCCGAACCCGACGACCAGTGCCGGGTGCTGTAGTTGTAGTAGGCCGACATTTGCCCCGCGCCCCCGCCGAAATCGTTGGACAAAAAGGGGTTTTCCTGCGAGGTGTTTTCGTTGGCTTGGTACTCAAACAGCGACTCTACGTTGTTCTCGAAGTTGATGTCAAAGTTCTGCCCGAAGCTCGGCACCAGTGCCCGGGTGGTAATCTTCTCAAAGGCAGCGATGGCCCGCTTGTAGTCTTCTACGTTGGCGTTGTCATAGGCAGCGCGCAGGGTGTAGGCCTTCACCAGCAAGCCGTTGGCCCCATCGCGAATGATGCGGCCCCGCTGGGCATCGTCCCAGGATTCGGGCAGCACCAGGGCGGCCGTTTCCAGGTCCTCAATGGCCTGGTTGAGCAATTCAAATCCTTGCGAAGGCGGTTTGATGGCTTCGTCCAGGCTGTTGATGCGCTCGGTGATGAGTGGGGCTTTTCGCCACCAGTCCCACAACCACACGTTGGCCCAAGACCGTAGAAAGAGCACTTCGCCCCGGTTAATTTCCAGTAGGTCGGGGTCATTGTAGACGGCCTGTACGCTGGGCTGCTCTATTTGTTCCAGCACGAAGTTGGCTCGGGCAATGATTTCGTATAGCACGTTCCATACTCCGGCCACCCGGGCGTTGGTGCTGTTCAGGGTTTCAAAAGCATCGAAGGGCACGCCCGGGTTTTGGGCCGTCAGGTCATCGCCGGGTAATAGCCAGGCGATATGCTTGGTGGAGCCGCCCCCGAAGCTGCCTCCGTAGATTTCAACCACTTTGCCGTAGACTGCACCCACGGATTGCTGCACGCGTTCCTGGCTATCGAAGTAGGCTTCTTCAAATTCGCGGGTGGGTTCCACGTTGTCGAGCGTGTCTTCGCAGGCCCCGGCAAAGAGTAACAAAGCGATCAATAAGGGATATTTATAATATGATTTCATAAGAATTAGGGGATAAGGTGCAATGAAATAGTACTCTGTTAGAACGAGATGTTAACTCCGGTGAACAAGGTGATCGGAGTCGGGCTGTCGTAGCTTTCGGGGTCCAGGCCGGTGAACTGGGTAGCCGTGAACAAATTTGATCCGCCCACGTAGATGCGGGCCCTTCCCAAACCAAAGCGCTCCGGGTTGGGCAGCGAGTAGCCGATCTCTGCGTAGTTGAGGCGCAGGTAAGCACCGTTCTCGATAAAGCGCGAAGAGAAGCGGTTGTTGCCGGCCGGATCGTTGGCAATGATGCGGGGGACGGTTGAGTTTTGATTGTTCACCGACCAGGCATCGAGCACGTCCACCAGCCGGTTGTCGCCGTAGAAGCCTATTTGCATCAAGTCGAACCGCTCCTGGTTGTAGCGGTCCACGTCGCCTACGCCGGTGAACTGCAGGCTCAGGTTGAAGCCTTTTAGATTAGCGCCCAGGTTGAATCCGTAGAAGTATCCCGGCAGGGTTTGGCCCAGGTAGGTATTGTCAAAAGCGTTGATCACTCCGTCCGGTTCATCAGAACGGAATAGACCTTCCTCTAAAGGTGGCCCGGCCACGTCCACGAAGTACAGGTCACCGGGAGCTACCTCGTCGGCGCGGTAGGTCTCATCTTTGGTGTTGGCCAGGAATTCAGTCACCTGCTCCTCGCTGGTGAAGATACCTCCCAACTTCTGCCCCCGGATAAAATTGATGGGCTGGCCTTCTTCTAGGGTCAAGCCATTGCTGTAGACCGGAATTCCGTCCTTGAGCTTGGTCACCTCGTTATGCACCGTGGTAAGGTTGGCTCCTACATCAATCGCCACCGGGCCCACCGTGAACCGGTAGTTGGCCGCCAGCTCGATGCCACTGTTTACCACCTCACCGATGTTGCCACTGGGCTGCACCGATACCCCGACCGAGGCCGGTAGCGGAATGGTTTGCAGAATATCTGAAGTCCGCTTATTGTAGTAGTCAAACGAAATGCCCAGGTTGTTATCCAGCAAGTAAGCGTCGAAGCCCAGGTTGGTGGTGGTGGTGCGTTCCCATTGCAGGTTGGGGTTCGGAATGGTGAACACCGCCGCGCCGGAACTCACGCGGTTGTTGCCGTTGCCGTCGGAGACACCAAAGCTGTAGGTTGGTTTTTCTTCCACCGGCGACAAATACGCCAGCTGCGCTACGTCGTAGTTGCCCAACTGTCCCCAGCCTCCGCGGATTTTGAAGTCGTTCAGCCAGCCGCTTACGCCGCTCATAAACGGTTCATTGGTGATGCGGTAGGCCACCGAAAAGGCCGGGAAGATGCCAAATCGGTTCTCTGGAGCGAAGCGGGTGCTTCCGTCGCGGCGCACCGTGGCGTCTACGTAGTAAGTATTGTTATAGTCGTAACCGACGCGGATAAACTGCCCCACCAGCGCTTCCCGCACAATGGGTTCTGACTCGGCAGTGGTAAACTCGTTGCTGGTGGCCGGGAAGAAGCGCAGATCGGGACTAGCGCTCGTGGTCTGTTCGGTTTCAATGGCTTGGTATTCGCCTTCCCAGCGTTGATCCAATACATTAACCAGCACATCGAAGTGGTGATCGCCGAGTGACTTTTGGTAGTTAAAGGATAGCTCCCGCATTAAATTGGTAGAATTGGTCTGCCGAACGTTGTAGCGGCCCTTTGTGAAGCCATTCCCCAGACCCCGAGGATCTTCTCCTACTGTGCTAAACACTTCCGCTTCGGCATCCTCCCACAGGTAGCGATTGTTGGTGGACCGATCCAGGTAGATGCGCCCAGTGAGGGTCAGCCCTTCCAGGGGTTCCACGGCCAGGTAGGCGTTGCCCAACCCGCGCACCGAGCGGTAGCTGGTTTGGTTGAAGGCGGTGTTGGCCACCGCATTGGGATTGGTACCCGCCCCCCACAGCGGGGTGTCGTCCCAGCGTCCGGCCGGGGTGAGGCCCACGATCACGGGAGTAAAGCCTCCCGGACCGTTGCCGTAGATGGGTTGCCAGGGGTTGGAGGTGGCGGCGGTACGAATCTGGTTGTCTGATCCAAATTGCACGTCTACCCCATCTACCGTGGCGATCCTGCCGTTTACTCCGGCGCGCAGCCAGTCGGTGATGTCGAAGTTCACGTTCACCGACCCGCTGATGCGCTCCAGGGTGTTGCCAATGGCCACCCCGTCGTTGGAGGCGTAGTTGAAGGCCACCTTATAATCCGCATCTTCCGAGCCTCCCGACACAATCGCTGAATAGTCCTGGAAGGCTGCCTCGTTGTTGGTTACGGCGTCCTGCCAGTCGTAGGTGGGGCCGCCGCCCAAGTAACCTGCACTATCCGGAAAGATGAGCGGTGCGTGATTAGGAGGAAGATTGAAGTCGGGGTTCGTCTGATAGATCTGGCGTTGGTATTCGGCAAACTGCTCGGAGTTGAGCACGTCGTAGCGTTTGTTTTGTCGCCGGATACCCGCCCGCGCTGATAGTCCCACCTTCACGCCCTGGTTGCGCCTGCCTGATTTGGTGGTGATGAGGATTACGCCATTGCCCGCCGCCACGCCGTAGATGGCCGCCGCCGAAGCGTCCTTGAGCACCGAAATAGACTCGATATCGTTCGGGTCGATCATGGTCATGATGTTGAGCGGCCCGCGCACGTCATCGATGCGGGCGTTGTCCAGGCTGGCCGTACCCGCGGTGGGTTCGCGGATGGGCACCCCGTTCGATGACGTAAAGCGGATCAGATGCCCGCCAGGTATTCTGTCCGCGGATGCGGATGGTGGGGCGGGTGAAGGGGTTGCCATCGTTACCCGATACCTGCACGCCCGTCATGCGGCCCTGCATGGCCAGTTCGGGCGACAGGGCTACGGTTTGGGTGATCGCTTCCGTCTCAATACTTGAGATAGAGGTGGTGATGTCGCGCTTGGCCTTGGTGCCGTAGCCGATGACCACTACCTCGCTCAGTGACTGAATGTCAGGCATCAAAACCATATCAATAGTGCTGCGCCCGTTAATGGTAATTTCTTCCGAAAGGTATCCGATAGATGAGAATACCAGCGTCGCTACTTCGTCAGCGACAGTAAGGCGGTACTGTCCGTCCACGTCGGTGACCGTACCCGTGGTGGTGCCCTTGGCCAGCACGTTCACGCCAGGCAGGGGTTCATCGTTCTCGACGTCGGTGATACGACCCGATATGGTTATTTCCAGGGCTTTGGCACTTGGTTTGAACCTTCGGGTAGGAATCATCCCCGGAACAGACGAGCTATATGTGCTCCCCGACTGTGCTTTTACTTCCTCTAAGGGAGTAATTCGCATCGGATCTTTTTGCTGGGTAAAGATGTAATAGAAGCGTTCCACTTCGGTATACGTCAGTCCCAGGGGAGGTAATATCTGTTCCAATACTGACTCCAGGTCGGCTTCAGCAGACTGATCGTAATAGGCGGACTGTTGATGGATCGTGGTGGTGGCGTAGCTGAAGTGAACATCATACTTGATTTCTAGGTGTTCTAATAGCTGCTCGAGCGATTGCGCCTGCGAATGCGCAACCGGTTCTGAAATTTGGGCTAGCGCAAGGGATTGCCCCGATACGCAGTGCGACCCGCCAACTAGCAGCAGCACGGCACCTATAACTCGGAAGGTGGGTAAAAGTGTAGACATAGCGTGTGTAGTAAGGTAAAACAAAACGAGTGGGTACGGTGGTCGTACCGAAGGACGATGATAATACTTAGAGATTTTTTTCATAAATAGTGACAGTTGAGGAGGAGCGTCGAATAGTATAAGATGCGGACAATAGGGTAAATAGCACCTCAATGCGATCGGCAGGTATGGTGGTTGTATAGCGTTGCTGAGCGATTTTGGGTGAGCCAAATCGGAGCGAAATCCCGTAGCGGTCGCTCAGGGTGCGCCCGATATTTTGTAATGATTCGTCTTTGAAGATCAAGAGGTTTTCTTTCCAAGCGGTGTGAAGCGGCGTCTCCGTGGCCTGCCGGGTCAGGTGTCGGGTTTGCGGTGAGTAGATGACCAGTTCGCCCGGTTTCATCACTGCATCGGCTTGGGAGGCACCGTCCCGAAACAGTTGTACCTTCCCCGAGGTGAGCACCACCTCCGTGGCCTGGTCTCGCTGGTTCACGTTGAATGTTGTTCCCACTACCTCAATGGCCAACCCGTCGGTATGCACCACAAAGCGCTGGTTTTTCAGTGTACTGGTTTTCCTTACCGAAAAGTAGGCTTCGCCTTGTAACCACACTTCTCGGGGAACCTCTACTGACCAGCGTTTCGGATAGTGAAGGCGGGAATTAGCGTTTAAAACTATTGATGATCCATCCGGAAGTATGATTTGCTGAGTTTCTCCGTAGGCAGTAGCGTAGCGCTCGGTAGTCAGCACCTCATAAAGCGGATGGAAGGCTAGTGTTCCTATGAGCAAAAGCACAATTACTGCCGCTGCTAGTTGCCATAGTCGGCGACGGCGTCGGGTTTGTCGCAGGCGCCTTTGAAGTTGCTCGGATGCCAAGTGTACTTCGCCAGGTGGTAGTTGGTGCGACCGGAAGCCGAACCGACCTACCGGCGAATCACCTTCACCGAACACCTCATCGGAGAGAGGGCGTGCGGGTTTATCGGAATTAGGTTGAGAAGCCATATACTTATACCGAGGGCATGTGAACGGGCCTGAGAAGCGCCTACACTTTATTAGACTACCCAAACGGAGGTATATACTCAGGGGATTGAAAAAATATTTAGAACCGGGGAGGAGCTGGACAGGCTAAGAAGTAAGGCAAGTGCAGTAGGCCAGGCTCACGTTGGTACCGATTACGGAGAGGTAGAAACCGTCATATTATTGCGGAGCGAGGCGACGGCTCTACTTAGCGTATTCAGCACCGATTGGTAGTTAACTTGCAGCAACTCCGCAATTTCAGTGGGAGTGAGTCCCGCAGTGTAGCGCAAATAGATTAGTTCACGCTGCCTGATAGGAAGTTGGTTGAGCGAACGAGCAAGAAGCTTCCGGGTCAACAGCTCCGTTTCTTTTTGTACGATAAGGTCTTCAGCAGAAAAAACGAAACGGTCACTACTGCCGATCTGAGCGTATCCTTGGTGTCTTTTTTCATTCTCTAGCAAGCGAACCAGGTGACGACGAAACGAACATAGCAAGTAGTGCCTCACTGAATGCACCGGACTTAGCTGCTTCCGATTTTTCCACAGATGCATAAAGAGCTCTTGAATAGCATTTTTAACCTGCTGCTCGTCGAATATAATTTTCAGACCGTAGAAATATAATTGATTATAATACGTATCATGCAAATCGGTAAACGACTGTTCATCTCCTCGTTGGAAAGAGTTCCATTGGTCGATTTCCGGGCTGGATAGGGCTGGTTGCTCACCAAACATAACTAGAATAACTATAGACGTCTTTCAACAAATCGCAGAATTTGAAGCTGAATTGGTAAGCGCTTTGCGTTTTGAATAAACATAAAAGGTGTTTGTGAAAACAATGTAGAAAAAGGAGCTTGTACGTACAAGTTATTTCTTATATATTTGTGCAGCTAAGCAACTGCCCGTGCTAAAGTATCAAACCATCTATTACTCCTTAAAAGAAGGTATTCAGCGGGGGGAATTTGCGCCCGGCGACCTCTTGCCTTCTGAGAATGAATTATGCGGGCAGCATAAAATCACCCGAACTACCGCCCGTAAAGCGTTGGGCCAATTACGCGAGGAAGGGTTTATCGAGCGGATTCACGGGAAAGGAAGCCGGGTAAAGGAACGCCGCCAATCGTTGGGCCTGCTCAACGTGAAAGGATTTTCTGAGGCCGTTGGACAGCAAGTGGGAACTACCCTCCTCCAACCACCTGCCTTGCGCGACTGGAGTGCAGATATTGTGTTTCCGATTAGCCCATCTGAGCGTAGTTCGCCGTGTCTTCACTTCGAGCGGTTGCGAAGCGTAGGCGAAGACCCCGTGGTGCTGGAAAATAACTGGTTTGCCGCGGCGGCGCTACCTGATTTTGCGCAGGATGATTTTGTAGATGGGTCGTTTTTCAAAACCCTGAGTCAGCGATTCCTCATTGAAATTACCGGCTCGCAGCAGGAATTGCGGGCGGAACTTTCCGATGAAAAAGTAGCGAAACTTCTTTTGGTTCCAACGAACCATCCTGTACTGCGTATCTCAATAAAATTTAGCACCAGCCATCCCCAGCTTAAGATTTATAGTGAACTCTACTGCAACACCACTGCCTATCCAATCGGAAATACTTATCACCTATGAATATTAGTTCAGAAGAGCGTCGTAAGTTTTTGAAATCCAGCACCTTAGGAGCTGCTGCTTTATTAAGCACTTCAACTTCTTTTATTAAGAGTCATGTGAATTCAAAGGTGTCTTCCGGCGCTGGCTGGTCGGCAGAAGGGCTTTCGGGATTGCTGTTCTCTCAGGTTGGTTATGAGCTAGGTCAGCCCGTGCGGGTACTGGTTCGTCTTCCGAAAAAGAACTCCCTTCCCACTGGCGCGTTATGCGTGCTAACTGCATCTGACAATCAAGAGAAAAAGGAGCAAGTGACTTGCAACTACTGGGGCGAGCTATGGAAAAGTCATTGGTGGGTGGCCGAGTTTCCAGCCACCACCGAAGTTGGCGCGTGGGGGGTGTCCGTACAAAGTGAAGGCACCATCATGATGCAAGATTCCGGACTCAAAATTGGCCGTGATGTACTATGGAATCAAACCATGCATTTGGCCTCGGTCGATATCCTAGAGCGGCGACTGCACTTCACCAAAGTAGGGGCGGGCTGGCAGGATGCAGGAACACTCTGGGTAGAAAGTCCGGCCCAGAGTGCCATGATTATCGCCCTCAACGAGTTGCATGAGCAGTGCGGGAAAGACTTGGAAGCGGAATTTATTCGACGACTCTACCAACAACTCACTGTTGGTTGCGACTATCTGGTGATGACCCAGGCCAAGGCCGAAGAACTTGGCTTTCCTAAGGGGGCAATGTCGCACGATTTGTTAGGACATGAGAAGGACATCTTGCCCCACGATGCGGCTAAGGCGGTAGTAGCGCTGCTGCGAACCGTACAGAATCTTCCTGAAGAATTTCAAGAAAAAAAGGATCAGTACCGGGCTGCCGCCCACTACGCCTACCAGTGGTTAAATACCACGGCCAAACCCATGGGTGACTACGGATACAGCCGGTTTCAACGCGGACTATCCGAGGGTATTCCTATTCCTGGCGATGAGTGGCCAACGCGGGATTTACTCACTTTGTGCCAGGCAGCGCTAGAAATGGTTAAACACGGTCGGGCTGAGGCTGAAGTCGAAGCCGTGCAGTGGGCTCGTCAGCTGATGGAGCGGCAAATAACGAACAATAATCCGCGGGATGGCTACTACGGGCACTTCAAAGAATTTGAGAGTCTGCCTCATACCGAACCTTCCTGGACCCACGGTATTATCGCTACCCCGGAGGGTAGTCAGTTTGGAACTGATATGGGTGGCATCTACCCCAACTACCTGATGCCGCTGCTTGAAATGCTACGCCGCTGGCCTGAGCACACGGACGCCGTCCGCTGGAAGGATACGCTACGGCAGTTCACCTACGGCTACTTGATTCCGGCCTGCAAAAAAAACCCCTTCTACCTGGTCCCGCAAGGGATATTCGATGAAGAAGGCCCGATCTGGTTCTGCGGATCTTTCCATGGCACCAATACCATTTACGGCTACACCGCGGCGCTGGCCCTGGATCTGGCTGATCTGCTCGAAGAACCCCGATTGCGCCGCATTGCCTACGGCAACCTGCAGTGGGTAGCCGGGCTCAACGCTGGGATCACCCGAGAGAATGTGGCCAAGGGCTGCGTGGTATATAGTACCGACCTGCCCGAAAACGTAGCGCTGCCCGCCAGCATGATCTGTGGTGTGGGGCAGCGCTGGGCGGGTACCTGGTTTCAAACGCGAGGGGTGATTTGCAACGGTTTCACCACCGGCGAACAGTTTAAGTATGATGTGGCGCCGAAGAAAACCAACGACGGTCCTTTCTCACTCACCGACGAAGACTGGATTCCCCACAGTGCTGCCTGGATCACGGGCCTGACTCGCTTAAAAAATTTATCATAATTCTATTTTCATTCCGTACAGACGCGCTGCGGCGCGTCTCCAACGTATCAAAAATATATATAACCATAACCAACTAATAATGAGCAAAGTAAGAGATCTTGCTAAAATGATTGATCACACTATTCTGCATCCGACGGCAACCGATGAGGATTTAGAAAAAGAGTGTGCGGTAGCCATAAGATACCAGGTAGCATCCATGTGCGTGAAGCCCTACATGGTACCCGACACGGTACGACTTTTAGCAGGAAGCGGAGTGGCAACCGGCTGCGTAATCGGCTTCCCGGCCGGAAATTCGGTAACCGACGTGAAAGTATCGGAGGCCCAACGGGCGTGCCAGGACGGCGCCCATGAAGTGGATATGGTCATCAACGTAGCTAAAGCCCTGGAGGGTGACTGGGATTACGTCGCTCAAGAAATTGCCGCCGTGGCTGAGACGTGCCATCGGTATGACGCGCTGCTGAAGGTCATCTTCGAGACCGATTATGTTACCAAGGAAGCCGACATTGTGCGGCTGTGTGAAATCTGTACCGAAGCGGGAGCCGACTACGTGAAGACCTCTACGGGCTTCGGTTTCGTGAAGGGCGATGACGGTAAGTACTCATACACGGGGGCGACCATTCCTACTCTGAAGATAATGAAAAAAAGCATCGGCCCCAAGGTGAAGGTGAAGGCCTCCGGGGGAATTCGCACGCTCGATGCCCTGCTTGCGGTGCAAGAGGTGGGCTGCGAACGCTGCGGTGCCACTGCCACCGTAGCCATTCTGGACGAAGCCCAACAACGCTTCGGCGACTAATCTACTGACCCTATGTTTACTATCGACTCCTACGGCCTGGCGGTCGTATTTTGCCTGATCACCATGCTGGGCTGGGGCTCCTGGGCCAACACTCTGAAGATGACGCCCGCCCGCTGGGAATTTCCCCTGTATTACTGGGACTACTGCATCGGCTTGGTACTCACTTCACTGGTGCTCGGACTCACCCTGGGTAGCACGGGCACCGAGGGGCGCAGCTTCTTGGCCGACCTAAGCCAAGCAGATACTTCGGCGCTAGGATCAGCATTTTTAGGAGGCATCGTGTTTAACTTGTCTAACCTACTCATTGTGGCGGCCACCGCCATTGCGGGCTTGGCCGTGGCCTTTCCTATTGCGGTGGGATTAGCGCTGGTCATCGGGGTGGTGGTAAACTACCTGGCCACGCCAGTGGGCGATGCTACCCTGCTCTTTCTGGGCCTGCTGCTAGTCGTGGTGGCCATCATTATCGACGGGCTGGCCTACAAAAAAATGCAGCAGTCCGATACCAGCAACCTGCGCAAAGGAATTATTATCTCGGTGCTGTCGGGGGTACTGATGGGCTTCTTCTACCGGTTTGTAGCGGCTTCCATGACGCTCACCTTTGCCGATCCCACCCCCGGACTGCTCACTCCTTACTCGGCCATGTTCGTTTTTACGCTGGGCGTTTTTGCTTCCAGTTTCTTGTTCAATACCTGGTTTATGTTTCGTCCGGTGTCGGGAGAAGCAGTTACTTTTAAAGATTACTTTAGCCGGGGCACACCCAAACTGCACTTGATTGGCGTTTTAGGTGGATTGATCTGGTGCGTGGCGATGGAATTTAACCTGATTGCCGCCGAACAAGCTGGTTTCGCCATTTCTTACGGACTTGGGCAGGGTGCTACGATGGTATCAGCCGCCTGGGGCGTGTTCGTTTGGAAAGAATTTTCCGGTGCTCCGCGGGGAACCAACAAACTACTAACCGCCATGTTTGCTTCCTTCATTCTGGGACTAGTACTTATCGTAGTAGCCCGCTTAACCTAACAATCATGCCTCATAAAATTGTGGTGATCGGTAGCTCAAACGTTGACCTGATCATGAAAATGGAAAGACTGCCCGAGAAAGGCGAAACCATTACCGACGCTGACTTTGTGCAGACCTACGGAGGCAAAGGAGCCAACCAGGCGGTGGCGGTGGCCCGCGCCGGTGGGCAAGTCGTATTCGTCAATTGTGTGGGCGACGATGCTTATACCCCACCGATGGTGCAGAACTTCCGCAACGATAGCATTGATACGCGATACGTTTTTTCTGAGACGGGCATTGCCAGCGGTCACGCCCTGGTGATGATCGGCGACGGAGGAAACAATTACTTGTCGGTGGCTCCGGGTGCCAACTACCGCCTCACCCCGGAAAAGCTAGCCAGCGAAGCCCCTAACGTGCTCGAAGGCGCCGCGATGGTCATCATGCAGTACGAAATTCCCGCGAATACCATCAAGTACGTTTTAGCCCAAACCGCTAAGCGCGATATTCCGGTGATGTGGAATTTTGCGCCCGCTCGCTCGTTCGATCTGACGTACCTAAATAAGGTGCATACCCTAGTTGTGAACGAGGTAGAAGCTGAGTTTCTGGCGGATGAAAGAGCAAGTTCGTTTGCTGATGCTGAACGGGTAGCTCAGAAGCTTCTGGCGCACGGCGTGAAGCAAGTGGTGTTGACCCTGGGAGAAAAGGGTGCCTACTTTGCCAGTGAAGACGAAGCCTTCCATACTAGTGCCTTTGCGGTGGACCAGTTGGACACCACTGCGGCAGGCGACACCTTCTGTGGTGCCTTGGCGGTGGCGCTCACCGAGCAGCAGCCCCTGCCCGAAGCCGTGCGCTTTGCCTGCGCTGCCGCCGCCCTGGCCGTGACCAAGCTAGGGGCACAGCCTTCAATCCCTACCCGCGATGCGGTAGTGGCGTTATTAGCAGCTAACTAAACAAAGGGTAGTTGACTGGTCAGGCGTGATTAGGATACGTATCCTATTTTTTTTCACGGGCGAAGTACGACGCTAGCAATGCCCAACGCGGCGCGTTGGCTTGTGGTACACTGTCGGCACGATCGGTGATCGACATTTCCGCATCCCAAACGTGGCTCTCCCGGTAAGCGTGGTAAGCCCAAGACCAGCAGTACTGCTCGGCCAGTTCAATAACGTCAGTCAAGTACCGTAGACCATCCTCACCTGTCCAGCGGGGACTGC
The DNA here is from genome assembly GCA_963761785.1 of uncultured Cytophagales bacterium. Lineage (GTDB taxonomy): Bacteria > Bacteroidota > Bacteroidia > Cytophagales > Cyclobacteriaceae > Tunicatimonas. The sequence continues at coordinate 196,078 of CAVXII010000003.1, read as the reverse complement.
TAAATTCACCGATCAGCACTGGTACATCAGGATGCGCGTTAGAGAAATCAATGAGGGCCGACTGTACTTCTGCCAGATGCGCAGCGTCCCAGGTAACCCCATCCACGGTAGTGGGATACGGCACGTTGTCACCTGGTTCCCAGATATTTTGGTGCGTAAAGGCCATCGGCATGTAGGTATGCGATTCCAGGCAGATATTGTCATCGGCGGGAATATCCAGCAGGGTGATGCCCTGGTGATAACCGTGCAAGGTGTCCTGCTCCGCGTCGTACACGCGGGGCAAGGCGTATACAATCGTGTGTAGCGAATCTTTTTTCCGAATGGTTGTCGTTAGCTTTGCGTACAGTAGGTTGATATCTTCGGGCGTGTCGGGTCGCATATCCAGGTTGACCTGTGGCTCGTTGAGTAAATCGTAGCCCGCCACCACCGAACCCCGGTCGGCACAATGCGTGGCCAGGCTATCCCAGAAGTTAATCAGCAGGTTATGCCACTTGAAGTCTTGCCAAAAAGGATCAGACCCTAACATGGTCCACGGATGCTCGGTGCCCGGATAGCGGTGCGGATCGATGAGTACCCGTAGCCCGTAGCGTTCGCCCCAGTTGAGCACCGAGTCTAGGGTGATGAATGCCTCCGGTCGGTAGGCGTAGGGAGAGTCTAACTCCATAAAGGCACACACCGGCATACTAAGTCGCATAAAATCGGCGCCGCTCTGCGCCAGATCAGCTACGTCGGTTTCGCTGATGGCGCATCCTACATTCACCCCGCGCGCCGGTTGCCAGTAGTAAGGTTGCTTCGGTGGCGCTTCGGGCGGCGTAGAACAAGCGGTAGCCAGCGCGACCGTGGCTCCGTACAAAGCTATTCTGGTGGTCCAATTAAAGCTCATTCTTATTTTTTTTAAAGATCCAAAATGGGGCCGTTCCCAACCAAAGCAGGGTGCCCACGAGCATCAGCAGCCGGTAGGTGGCATCGTCCAGTGCTCCGCCCAGCACAAAAAAAGCAGGGGCCACTGTCAGGACTAGTCCGACTACCGAAAGGAATTGAACAATCAACTTCATGAGGGAAAGGGTTGGCGTTTGTTCATCAAAAATTTCTGCTGTAGATAAGCCATTCCCAGATAGACCACCCCGGCAGTAATCCAGCCGGGTAGGGCCACGAAGAAGTAGAAGTCCGAGTCGAAAAAGCGGTACAGCCCGTAGCCCGTGGCCACGGCAATAGCCCAGGTAAGCGCTACTGACCAGTTGAACCTGAGCCGGGCAACTTCCGCCAGATTAGACACCAGACCTAAGCGTGGAAACAAGAAGATATCCACCAGCACCACCGCACCCACCGGGGCCGCCACCAGCGCGTAGATGCCCAAAAACTGATCGAGCTTGCTGATGATGGCTGGTGAGCAGGCCAGCACCGTGGCCACAATACCGGTGATGATCGTTATTTTCCAACGTTTTGTCGTTGGCAGCAGCGCTTGCACGGCCAGCCCGGCCCGGTAGATGGTGGGGTTGGCGGTGGTCCAGCCCGCGGTCACCACGCAGATGAGTCCGGCCACTCCCGCTCCCAAAAAGGCAATCTCGCCGGGCGAGGGGTTGGCGTTACCCTGCTGCAGGGCCAGGGCGCACAGTATGCCCGAGGCGATCCAGGCCATGTAGTGCCCGATGAACATGCCGAAGGCCGAGGCCAGCCCGTAGTAGGGCTTTCGGGCGTAGCGGTAGATCGACATGTCGGACAGACCGATGTGCATGGCGTTGTTGGCTAGCCACGAGAAGATCACCACGTGCCACAGTGTGTACTGGGTCTGACCGGGCTGCGCCACGCCCGTCCAAATCTTTTCGTTGGCCACCTGCCAGAAGTTATCAAAGCCGGTGACGCCCAGTTGGGGCAGCACGGCCAGCCCGGCGGCCAGGAAGACCAGGGGCATCCAGGGCGCAAACAACGACGAGAACCTGGCAACCACCTCGAATCCGAAGGTAGCCACCACGGCGATCACCGAGCCCACGGCCACGATAATCAGGATCCAGGCCAGGCTGTCGGGATACAAACTGGTGAGTCCGGGCCCTTTCACGCCCAGCAACAACCCGATGGCCGAGGCCGACACCCCGATCATGGCGGCGGCCGCCACCGAGAAGAGCAGTCCGTTCACAAAATTATAGATGGCCACCAGGTTGAACCCGCAGATCTTCTCCAGCTGGTAGAAAATGGTCAAGCGGGTTTTCACGGCTGTGGGGGCGCACACCAGGGTCCAGCTCAGCGTGGCCAGGGTGTTGCCGATCAGCAGACCCAGAAAGATATTGGGGGCCGATACCCCGTGAATGACAAACAGCGGACCGATGACAAATTCGGTACCCGCAATGTGCTCGCCGGCCACCAGGCTCACAAACTCCCTGAATCCTTTCACTTCCGACTCCGGCACCGGCTCGCGTTCGTATTCGTTCACCGCTTCGGCTTCGCCTACGTTGAGCCACTTTTTAATCTGCATACCAGATTGTTATTGTTGTCCCCCGTAAGATGCTCTATCTGACTTTTTGTTCCCTCCTGATTTCAGAATACGGAGAGAAGTTTCATTGACGCACCAGCTTCTTTTTGTACTGAGAAGGGGTTACTCCGGTTTTCTTCTTGAAGTGGGCGTAAAATACTGATTCCGAACGAAATCCGCTGTCCAGCGCCACCGCGTAGATAGTCATGTTTTGCCCATGTTCAGAAGCTAATATTTTTTTTGCCTCGTTGATGCGATGTTCATTGATCAGTTCGCTGAACGACTTACCCAAGTGTTGATTAATCAGTTTCGACAGCAAATACGGTTGCAGAGACAACGCTTCGGCAAACTGCTGCTCGTTCAGTTCGCTATCCAGGTAGATTTTATCTTCGCTAAGCAGCTTTTCTATCTTCTTAAAATAAAACTCTCCGCCAGGAAAGTGATCGTCGTCGGGTTTGGGATTAAGCACTAATCCTTTGAACAACTTGGGGTCCTCCAGAAAGAAATAGCCGGTGGCTAGTACCAGGCTTCCGTTAAATATGATGTAGTTATACTCCAGGGCCTGCCGAACATTTTCGTAGGAAGAGCCAACGGTATTGAGCAAGTGATAGAAAAAATAACCCAGCGAAACCAGGGTAGACACCAGCAGAAAGGCGGTGAGTAACTTAGGCCAGCGCAGTAGCCTTTTCTGGTTGGCAATAACGGCTATTCTGTTCTTGCCATAGATCAGCAGGTGCGCTTGGAACAGGATAAAGCACTTCCAGCCAAAGATCAACAATAGAAATACGCAGTGCGTAGTGGAACTAATGTAAATGTTGAAGACATCGTTGTGGGCTATCAGCACCACAAAAATCCCAGCAAAAACGGTGAAAATTGCCCCCGGAAGAAAGTGCCAGCGGTCTGATGGTCAAACGGGCAGGTCAAACAATAAGCGTAGGTAGAGGAGCAATAGTACGGGCTCCACAAAATCAACGATATCGGCCAAGAAAATGATCTCCGGCAGAGCGAACCGAACGGGGGTAAACCGCATTAAGTACTGTCCAAGCACCTTAACCCCTACCAACAAGAAAAGCAAGGACAGATACTTATTGGCTTGGTTGCGCTGGTTAACCCATAATAGCCCCCCAATCAAAAAACTCTGGATAAACGCCCAAGCGAATAACGCTGTTATCATGCCACGGTAGGTTGTTGTCTAAGACGGATACACTTCGAATATTTCTCAATTTCAATATCAGCATATATTGTCTAAAATTCAAGTAGGAATTGACTACCCCAGGTGAAGAAGCGGTACGCGGCATTCAATGACTTGCTTTCAGGAGGGGGAGGGGGTACAAACAAAAAAAGATTGGACGTAAGCTGTGTCCAATCTTTCCGGTTCGCCTATCAGCTCGTTCAATAGCCGTCGGTTTGTTCTAAGTTTTCATTGAGCAACAAATCTCCTTGGGAGACGGGTAGGTATTCATGTTTGCCCGCCTGAAACCCACGATCGGCGAATACGGTGGGTGCATCTCCCCAGCGAATCACATCCAGCCAGCGAAATTGCTCGAAGGTCAGCTCCAGGCGACGTTCCGCTTTGATGGCCGCGCGAAACGCATCCTGATTCAGCCCGGCGGGTAAGGGATCCGCCTCCGCGCGTTGCCGCACTCGGTTTATAAGTTCGTACGCCTGATCCGTAGCCCCGGTTTCGTTCAGGGCCTCGGCGTACATGAGCAGCACGTCGGCCAGCCGCATCAGGCGGATGTTGTTGCCGGACTGTAAGAAGGGCTCACCCACTCCCGACACATACTTGCGCACGCCGCTGTTGCCGCCCACGCTGGCAATCCGAGAGTTGAAGAAGGGCTCGCCGGTGCCCGGGTCGGTCACGTGCACCGTCACGCCGTTCCACGCGTCTCCCTCGCGGGCAATGGTGTAGAACCGCCGGACGTCGTTGCCAGTCAGGTTAGCGTCAAAGAAGTTGTTGACCTCCTGGCTGGGGTAGGCATTGCCAAATTCGTAGGGACTAAAGTGGGTCTGAAAGTATCCGCTCTCGGTATCCGAGCCGGAGTCGTCGTTGGCCCATTCGTTGCCCAATCCGCCAAAAAACTGCACCTCAAAGAGCGACTCCCCGTTGTTTTCGGTGGCTTCGCTGAAGTTATCGTTGTAGTTGTCGGTCAGTTCGTAGGCACCGTATACGTCGGGCTGGCTGAGCAGCTCCTCAAACGTTTGCACCGCAGCCTCCCAGTCCTCCTGGTACAAGTGGGCTTTTCCTAAGAAGCCCTGAGCCGCTCCCTTGGCAACGCGCCCCAATTCGTCGTTGCCGTAGTCTTCAAACTTAGGCAACGCGGGAATCGCCGCCCGAAAGTCAGTCTCAATAAAGTCCCACACGTCGGCAATTTCATCACGGGAGGGCTTAAAATCAGGATCGTCAGAGCCGTTGATCACGTGGTCGATAATGGGCACCTTGCCAAACACCGTCACCAAGTGGAAGTAAAACACGCCGCGCAAGAACTGGGCTTCGCCGATGAGCCGTTGCCGTAGTTCGGGATCAATCTCACTTTCGGTCATTGCGCCCACTTTTTCCATCGCAAAGTTAGCCCGCGAGATGCCGGTGAAGGCATCGGCCCACAGGGTGCTGGTGATTTCTGGGTTGATGGGCTCGATATTCAGATTGTACAAATCTTCCCACTGCGCCCCGGCTCCGTCGGTCGGCGCGAAGTCGCCCGCCAAATACTCAATCGGAAAGTACTGCCGCTTGTACAGCCCCCGGCTTTGCAGAGAGGCATACACCGCGTTCACGCTCTCGATCGCTTCCTTCGGTCCGATAAAGAAACCGTCTTCGTTCGGGTCGTTGGGGTTCACTTCGGTCAGGAATTCGTTACAGGCGTAGAGGCCAAACACAATCCCTGATATCCAAAAATATTTTATTATGTTATTTTTCATGTCATTCGTTATTAAAATCCTACGTTAAGACCTATCAATACCGCCCGGGCTTGCGGATACCCAATGCCGTCGATACCTCCGGCTCCCACTTCCGGATCGTAACCCCAGTCGTCATAACCGGATAAGACCAGCAGATTTTTGCCGCTCACGTACAACCTAAAGCTGGAGAAAATGCCCCCAAAAGCCGTTTCGGGAAAGTTGTAACCGAGTTGCACGTTGCGCAGGCGCAGAAAAGAACCGTCTTCTACCCACCGACTCGATACGTTAGTATCCTGCACATCGGCGCGCTGCATCGTGGTAGACGGATTGGTCGGTGTCCACGCGTCAGCAGCGGCCTGTCCCATGTTGTAGGTGCGGAAGAGGCCCAGTTGACTAAATTTGGGAGTAGAAAATATTTCGTTACCGCTCATCCCAAACAGCACCAGCGAAAGGTCAAAGTTACCGTAGGCGGCGTTGGCAGTAAAACCGTAGGTAACGTCCGGCAGCGGCCCCCCTAAGATTGTCGCGTCATCGCCGTCGATCACGCCGTCGGGCGTGTCATTGGGGCCGCTGATGTCTTGAAACCGCAGCGAACCAGCGGAGTGGGCCACCTCGCCCTCGTCATCTAGCACGTCTTCCTGGTAGATGCCATCGAAGATAAGTCCGTAGAACGAACCGGCCGCTTCGCCTTCCCGCTGGATAATACGGTTAGAGCTGTTGATGCCGCCCCAGTTGCTGGTCAGGATATCGTTGCCATCGGATAAGGTGATAATTTCGTTATAAATGAAACCAGCGTTGGCGTTAAAGCTTAGGTTCCAATCGCCCACCGTGGTGCGAAACAGAGCGCTGACGTCTACTCCATTATTGCGCATGCTGCCCACGTTAGAGACAAACTGGGCGAAGCCCGTGGTGGCCGGTACTGCCCCGTTGAGCAGCAAATCAGTGGTTTCCTTCCGGTAGTAGTCTATGGCGAGCAACAAGCGATTTTCCAGCAATCCCATGTCCACGCCAATGTTCAGTTCCTTCACCGTCTCCCAGGTCAGGTCCTGGCTGGGCCGCACTCTATCAATGGTGGAACCCACCACGACCTGATCACCGATCACGTAGCGCGCCTGTGAGTTAAGCGTGCTTTGGGCGGCGTAGTTGCCCACGTTGGCGTTGCCCGCCAGGCCGTAGCTGGCCCGTAGCTTCAGGTCACTCAGAAAGGTTACCCCGTTCATAAAAGCCTCCTCGCTTACACGCCAAGCGGCCGATACTGAGGGGAATAAACCCCAGCGGTAGCCGTCGTTAAACTTAGAGATACCGTCGTAGCGCAGCAGGCCCTGAATGATGTAGCGGTCGTTGAGCGCGTAGTTGACCCGCCCGAAGAACGAGGCGATGGCCTGCACCGATTCCCCGCCGTTCACTCCCAGGATCGAGGCCTGCGCGCCGGTCACCGGGGTGGATTGGGAAGCCGGAACGGTAGAGGCTTCCAGGTTTCGGAACACCGTCTTCTGCTGCGAAGTACCGGCCAGCAAGCCGATTCGGTGCACTCCGAAGGTTTTTTCGTAAGAGAGGATGTTATCGATCAACCACGAGCGGTCATCGGCCCGGTATTCTTCTAGGCGCAGCACGCTGGGCACGTCGCCGCTTTCCCAAAAGGGATTGTAGAAGCGGCTATAGCCCTGGGCCACGTCGTACCCTAGATTGAGGCGGTAAGTCAGTCCTTCAATAAAATCATACTCCGCGAAGGCGTTACCGACCAGACGGGTGCGCTCGTTGGTGTTGGAGTTGAGCGTCTGCACCGCGACGGGGTTAATGATCTGGTCACCGTCGTTGCCGTCCGGACCGCCGAAGCCGCCCACGTTGTTGCTGTTGAATACCGGAATGGTGGCGGGCATCCGCAGGGCCAGATCAATGGGCGAGGCATCAAAGTTGGCCATCCGGTCTACCGTCGTGTTGGATACGTAGAGGTTGTTACCCAGCCGGAACCGGCCGTTGGTTACGTTAACATTGGCCCGGATGCCGAAGCGTTCCATCCCCGTGTTGCGCACGATGCCTTGCTCATCGTAGTGGTTGAGCGAAACGTAGTAGTTTGCGTTCTCGGTGCCGCCCGAGACGGATAAGTCCTGGCTCGATAGGTACGCTTCGGTGCCGCCGACGAACAATTCGTCTTGCCAATCGGTGTTCACCGTGTTGCTGGGATCGGTCAGGACCGGAAACCCGGAACCGGCGGCGACCTCGATGTTCTTGTACAGTTCGGCATCGGCCATATCGAGTTTGTTCCGCAGCCTTTGCACGCCGTAGAAAGCGTTGAGGTTGATGCGGGCCGGGCCGGGAGTTCCTTTTTTGGTGGTGATCACTACCACCCCGTTGCCCGATCGGGCTCCGTAGATAGCCGCCGAGGCCGCGTCTTTCAGGATCGTCACCGACTCAATATCGTTCGGATTGATCGTAGACATAATGTTAAGGTTTGCTTGCTGTCGTCCGCCCGCGGCGAGGCCGCCGTCTCCAGATGAGATAATCATTCCGTCCAAAATGTAGAGCGGCTGGCTGCTCAGGTTTACGCTGTTCTGCCCCCGGATTTTGATAGATACCGCTGCGCCGGGCTGCCCGCTGGACGGTTGCACATTGACTCCCGCTACTTGCCCCTGGATGGCCTCGTTGAAGCTGGGCACCGGGATTTTCTCGATGGCTTCCGACGAGACACTACTAATAGCCCCCGTTACGTCTTCTTTTTCCTGGGTGCCGTAGCCAACCACGACAATTTCTTGCAATGACTGGATATCGGGACTCATGGCTACGTTGATGACAGTTTGGCCATTGATAGGCTGTTCTTCTTGGGTAAAACCCACCGAACTGAACACCAGAGTTTCTACCCCATCGCTGAGCGTGAGGCGATAGTTGCCGTCTACGTCGGTGACCGTACCGGTACTCGTGCCCTTAGCAACAATGTTCACCCCGGGCAGTCCTTCATCGTTTGTCAGATCGGTGACTACTCCGGTAACGGTTCGGTCCTGGGCGTAGCCGATGGTGGTGATAGATAAAATAAAACCCACCGCTAACCATAAAATTTTCATCATTGAGGGTATTTAGGTTTGTTATAAAAATTAATGTTCAACCCGATTTCACTAAACACTTGCTAAAGTCTGCTCTGTTTAGCGCACTAATTTTAGAAATTTACGCGTCGCATCTCTCCTGATTTGGAAAATCGTATAAGATACCGCCTTGGGCAGATCGTTCATTCTTCACTAATTTTATCCATACTTTCAAATCAGAAGAATGTACGGGGAAAAATTGTTAATCTGGATGTTTAACCTAACCATACCAAGGCATGCAAGAGATTACGCTAACTAACTATCAGGATAAGGTGCGGGGCGGCTGGGTAGGCAAATGCGCCGGGGGCATCCTGGGAGCGCCCATTGAGGGCTATAAAACCTTTCACCGCATCGCTATTGACGATAACCTTTTTGAAAATAACTTCCCCAACGACGACCTGGACCTGCAAATTCTGTGGCTGGACCTGGCCAAGCAACGGGGTCCGACGCTGCGGGCGCAGGACTACCGTAACCACTGGCGGGCGCACGTCAATTTTCCATGGAACGAATACGGCATCGCCACCCTTAATATTCACAAGGGGCTGGACAACCCGGATACCGGCCGCCACAACAATACTTACTGGAGCCAGAGCATGGGCTCGCCCATCCGCAGTGAAATATGGGGCATGCTGTGCCCAGGTAATCCGGCTGCCGCGGCTCGCTACGCGCGAATGGATAGCACCCTGGACCATACCGGTTTCTCGGTAGATGCTGAAATGTTCTTCTCAGCTTGCGCCGCGCTGGCTTTTTTTGAGCAGGACATAGCCATGCTGCTGGACCAAGCCAGCCAGCACACGAACGGTGGCGCAGTCTTCGCGCAACTGTACCGTGATGTGGCCCACTGGCACGAACAATACGGCGAAGCCACTACGAAGCACAAAATCAAATCCAAGTACGGCGACGCCGACTTCACCTCGGCCCCCCTGAACGTCGGGTTGACGATGCTGGCCCTGCGGGCCTTCGGATCATCGTTCGACGATATTCTGGAGAGTATTAACTACGGACACGACAGCGATTGCATTATTGCCACCGCTGCGGCGCTGATTGGCATCATCCAAGGGTACGAAGCCATCCCTACTATTTGGAAAGATCGCATCGGCGACCGCCTGATGGTGAGTCCGGAGATCACCGGCATCGATATTCCCGAAACGGTGCATCAACTCACCGAAGAAACCTGCGCGGTTGGGGTCGCATTTATGAAGCATTTTGCGCAAACCCACATCAGCGAAAGCGATTCGGTTCCGGCGTTTACATTCCGCGCTGCCCCGTACCACCTTACCTCAACGATCAAGAAGTGGCCAGACGTGGGTTCTGGAACTGCCGGCCAACTCAGGGTAAAGGTCGAAAATCTGAAGGATGTAGCAATTTCAGTAGATCTGCGCCTGACTTCACCGGTTTTTGCCGAGCCAGCACCACAATTGCAGCGCATTGAGGGAAAATCGGTGCAGGAAATCGAGGTGCCGTTGGAGTGGAAGTTTCAAGTGCTCAATAAGGTCCGGCAGGGTGCCTATGGTGCTACCAATTTTCCGTATACCTGGGAAGTGACCCAAGCCAGTGAAACAACGCGTTACGAAAAAGGAATTCCATACTACGGTAGTTGGTTGGTTGTGGGGCCGTTTATCGCCGACGACCCTACCTTGGCACCGATGCACGCGCAGTACCCAGATCACGGTCTGGCCTCCATGCCCTCGGCCACCTACATGAACCACGACCGGGTGGCGCGCTCGCAAGAATTTTTAAACGACGACACCCTGGATCAGTTGCTAACCGAAAAACGCGACAAGTTGCCCTTCGGCAGTGCGCTCACCTTTCCGGACAGCCACCGAATCAATCTAGCTGATCACTTCTACGGACGCGGCGAGCGCACGGTCTACCTGCTTACTACTTTTGGCGGAACGCTCGGGGAGAAGAAGTGGCTCTGTGTCGGGGCCGACGGCTACGTGCGGGTGTGGCACAACCGTCAGTCCACCTACCAAAGCGACCAACTACAACGAAGCTGGCCCGGGGCACATTGTTGCGAACTCACGCTAGCCGACCAAAACGAATTGCTCGTCCGCATCGACTTCCCGGTGGATCAGTTTGACGTGACCGTCGGCTTCAAGGAGCACCAGGGGCAGCACCCGCACCAAAGTCAGTGGGATGCCACCCTGATGCCCAGCGTTTGAGTTAGCGATAACGCTTCGCAGTCGAAATCCCTGAATCCGCCGGGCCACAGCGATGCTTTTGGCCGGGAGCCGCTGGGTTTCAACCCGAAGGATAAGGTCATAATCTTCCAGATAGCACGTACAATTCTTTAGCCCACGCTGCCGAGATTCTGGCTTATGTTTAGACTTAGTTGCTTACCCTAGCGGTCCCAAAAAGCGGGAGGCTCGATGCCCAATGATCGCAGGTAGACGTATCCCTGTCCACGGTGGTGGATCTCATTATCGATGAAATAGAAAATAGACCAGCGCACCGTGCTCTCATACTCCCCGAACATTTTGATCGTTTCCTGAAACCGCTCCGGGGCAATTTGCGACCAGAGCGTGTTAATATCTTTGGTGGCCTCATCCCAGGCTTGCAGCACTTTGGCCTGGCTATTTCTGTGCTCGAGGTGCTCGTTAAGCGGAGCCGACTCCCCGGTCACGACTTCCCGAAGGCCTTGGGTGGCAACGCTTAGCAGCTCCGTGATCATATCGGCAAAAGGGCGCATACTGCCGATGGAATGGGTGAAAAACGCTTCCTCGGGAAACGCCTCAATGACCCGGCGGGAGAGGCTGCGGTGGCCTTGCCAGTGCTCCAGTAATTCGCTAGGCGTCATCACCTGGGCTACCTGTTGGGGGGCGGGGGCGGTCTGATTCATGATGTAAGTGGTTAAGTGAACAATAGACTACGGGAGCAAAAGTAGGGGCGGGGAGTGACAGCCTAGTGTCAGTAGCAAAAAACAAAACGCACTTTTTAATTCAGGGCAATGAAACGCCAATCCGGTCGGGGCTTTGGCGAGAAGTGCTATCTTTGGGATAACCAACGCTCCCGTATGGATACTGATCCCCTGAACCGCTTCGACCGGATTGTCGCGATCCTCATCCAACTGCAGTCCAAGCGGATTGTGCGGGCGCAGGAGCTGGCCGACCGCTTCCGGGTAAGCCTGCGCACCATCTACCGAGATATCCGAACGCTGGAAGCCTCGGGTGTGCCCCTGCTGAGTGAAGCGGGCGTCGGGTACTCCATCATGGATGGCTACCGCTTGCCCCCCGTGACATTTACCCGCGAAGAGGCCGCTAGCTTTGTGGCCGCCGAGAAGCTGATGCAAACGTTCACTGACCAATCGCTGGGCGCCTACCATGCCTCGGCCATGTACAAGGTGAAATCGGTGCTGCGGGGTACGGAAAAAGACTGGATAGCCTCCCTAGAATCCCACGTGCGGATTGATCCTGCGCAGCAGCTCTTTAATGATGACGTGCCCGATGCGCTGGAAATCCTGCTGGAGGGTATTGCCGAAAAAAAGCAGGTGCAACTGCACTACCAAGCGTTGCGGGCTGATACTCCGTCCGAACGAAGCATCGAGCCGGTGGGCTTATTTCACGAGAACAACTACTGGTACGTTTTGGGCTACTGCCACGTGCGGCACAGCTACCGCCATTTTCGCACCGACCGCCTGTTCGGCATTCGGCGAACGGATTGCGCGTTTACCCGAGCGCATGCTTCCCTGGATGAGCACCGGCAAGGGGAAGATGACCGTCAGAGGACCAGGGTCATTATTCGGGTGGATAAGATGGTGGCACACTTCATCAAAAGTGCCAGAAGGCACTACGGATTCGTCGCCGAGCGCATCGAGGATGATCAGGTAGAAATGACCTTCCGGGTGGCTGATCTGGAAAATACTTTCTCGCGCTGGTACCTGACCTTTGGCGATTACGCGACCATTTTGGAGCCCCAACGCCTGAAAGAACGGGTCAGGGAGTTGCTGCGCCGAACCGAACAAATGCTTTCGTGATAGGTCGCAGGCCTTAGGTATTGACTGAAAATTGTGCTTACTTACTGGCTTCTACTGGCCTCTACTGGCTTCTACTCGGGTGAGACCCAGGGAGTCGCCATCGACGCCCTCAGCGCTGGCCCATTTTACCAAACCTGCGAAGGCCAACCTCAACCACTGCCGTACAATGCCTACTACCTCGCCAAAATCAAACGCTTCCCCCTCTCCGGAATCTTCACCGCTGACCATCGTTGGGATCGGAGCGTCGGCGGGCGGACTGGCCGCCCTGAAAACGTTCTTCGCTTGTGTGCCAGAGGATAGCGAATTAGCGTTCGTGGTGGTGGTGCACTTGTCGCCCAACAGCAAAAGCCACCTGGCCGACCTGTTGCAACCCACCGCCCGGATACCCGTGCAGCAAGTCACCGAAACGGTTCAAATCAAGAAGAACCAGGTGTATATTATCCCCCCCAACGCCAACCTCAATACCATAGATACCCACCTGCGGCTTTCAGAGTTGGAGGCCAGCCGGAAAGATCGCGCCCCCATCAACCACTTTTTTCGCACGCTGGCCAATGTGCACGATGGGCATTCCATCGGGGTGGTCCTCACCGGCACGGGGTCCGACGGAACCCAGGGCATTCGGGAGATCAAGAGCCAGGGCGGGCTCACCGTGGTGCAAGACCCCAACGAGGCTGAGTTCGACGGCATGCCCCTGAGCGCTATTGCCACCGGCTTGATCAATGCGGTGCTGCCCGTGGAAGAAATTCCCGAACGACTGATTCTTTACGCCCGTACGCACCCCAAACTGGTTCTTCCCGATCAGGTGGATCGAGATGCCAATCAAGAACTTCCGTTGCTGCACAAAATTCTTACCCTGGTGAAATCCCACACCGGGCGCGACTTCACCCACTACAAGCGCACCACCATTCTGCGCCGCCTGCGCCGTCGGATGCAACTCGCTCAGCTAGAAGATCTGGCCGACTACCTGGCCCTGCTTCGCCAGAAACCCGAAGAGGTAGAATTGCTTTCCAACGACTTTCTCATTACGGTGACCAGTTTCTTCCGCGACGCTGCCGTTTTTGAGATGCTGGAAAAACAAGTGATTCCTCGCCTGTTTTCTGAGCAGAAGCCCGGCGAAATCGTACGGGTATGGTCGGTGGGGTGCTCTACCGGGGAAGAGGCCTATTCGCTCACCATGCTGCTGCTCGAGGAAGCCGCCCGGCGCGACACCCCGCCCGAAGTGCAGGTGTTCGCCAGCGATCTGCACCAGGATTCGCTGCTGCGCGCCCGGGGGGGATATTACCTGAATGATATCAAAGCGGACGTGAATGCGGAGCGGCTCCGTCGCTTCTTTGTGACCCAGAACGGGGGCTTTCGCATCCGCAAGGAGGTGCGCGACCGGATCGTGTTTGCCCCGCACAACCTGATGAGTGATCCTCCCTTCTCTAAAATAAACCTCATCGTGTGTCGCAACGTGCTCATCTACCTGCAACGCGGCATCCAGCGCGATATTATCGACCTGTTTCATTACGCCCTGCAGCCCGGCGGCACCCTGCTGCTGGGCAGTTCGGAGACCGTTGAGAAAACGGACCTGTTTCGGGTTGAGGACAAAGAGCACTGCCTTTTCCAAAAGCGGAACGTGCCCGCTCCCGAGTTGCACCTGCCCGTGTTTCCAATCACCCAGTCCCGGCCCGTTTATTCGGAGGCCACCCCGTCGGAGCAGGACCAGCCGGTGGTGTACGGGGCACTGCACCAGAAGATGGTGGAGCGCTACGCCCCGCCCAGCCTGTTGCTCAACCCCGACTACCGTGTGGTGCACCTCTCCGAGCGAGCGGGTCAGTATCTGCTCCACCCCGGAGGGGAGCTAACGGCCGACGTATTTAAGTTGGTGCCGCCCGAACTACACCTTGAGCTGCGGGTGGCGCTGCACGCAGCCCGCGACCGGCGCGAGTTGGTGCGCACCAAGCCCGTGCTGGTGAAACTCAGGGAGAAAAGCCAACTGCTATCCCTGTCGGTTTTTCCCGACCCGGAACCCCCGCAAGAAGGTTTTTCGGTGATCGTTTTTGAAGAAGTGAGCGAACCGGGAGCCGCCCTGGCGCACTGGACTACGGCCAAGGGCGCGGAGGACGGAAGTTGTCCAAGACTTGCAAGCCGAGCTAGACCAAACCAAGCAGCGCCTGCAGGCCATCGTTGAGGAGTATGAAACCAGCCAGGAAGAGATGAAGGCCTCCAACGAAGAGTTGCAGTCGGCCAATGAGGAGCTGCGCTCGACGATGGAAGAACTCGAGACCAGCAAGGAAGAACTGCAGTTGATGAACGAGGAGCTGAGCACGCTCAACCAGGAGAACCGCCACAAGGTAGAAGAACTTAGCCAGCTGTCGGGTGATCTGCAGAACCTGCTGGCCGCCACCGATATTGCCACCCTGTTTCTCGACCGGAAGTTTCGCATTATGCGCTTCACCCCGCGGGCCAGTGAACTCTTCAACGTGCGCCTTCTGGACCGGGGGCGACCCTTGTCGGACCTTACCAACCGGTTGGGTTACGCAGATATGCAAGACGATGCCCGCCGAGTTCTCACCAACCTGGTGCCCGTAGAGCGAGAGTTGCAGGACGACGAACAGCGCTGGTACCTGATGCGGGTGTTACCCTACCGCAGCACCGACGACCGCATCGAGGGGGTGGTGCTCACCTTTATCGACATTACCCAGCGCCGCAAATCCGAAGAAGAACTGCGCGAAAACGAAGAGCACCTGCGCCTGATCCTGGAAAGCGCCACCGACTACGCCATCTTCACCCTGGACGCGCAGCAGACGATCACCGACTGGAATTCCGGGGCAGAGCGCATCTTTGGCTACCAGCGCTCCGGCATTGTGGGGCAGTCGGTTGAGTTTTTGTTCGTTCCCGAAGATCGCCCGAACGAACCCCAGCGGGAAATGGAGCGCGTGAAGGCGCAGGGAAAATCCTTATTCGAACGATGGCATCTGCGAAAAAACGGAACCCGTTTCTGGGGAAGCGGGGCGCTGATGCCCCTGCGCCAGCCAGATCAACAGATCAGGGGTTACCTCAGCATTATGGTCGACAACACCAAGCGCCGCCAGATGGAGCAGGAACTCCGACAGGCCAAGGACACCGCCGAGCGGGCGGCGCACGCCAAGGAAGACTTTCTGGCCCACATGAGCCACGAGATTCGAACCCCGCTCAACGCCATTGTGGGCCTCACCGGACTGTTGCTGGGAGAAGAAATCCTGCCCGCGCAGCGCGACTACCTGGAGGGAATCCGGGTGTCGTCCGATAACCTGGTGGCCCTGGTGAACGATATTCTGGACTTCAGCAAAATTGCGGCGGGCAAAACCGAGCTGGAGCAAGTGCCGTTCAACCTGACCGAACTGCTCAAGAGCCTGGAAACAACCCATCGGCTGTCGGCCCAGCAGCACGGCAACCAACTGGTCATCGAGCTATCCGAAGATTTGCCTGCCTACGTAGTGGGTGATCCTACCAAGCTGAGCCAAGTGCTCAACAATTTGCTGTCGAACGCCATCAAGTTTACCGAAGATGGGCAGGTGACGCTGGCGGTCCGACGCACCCAGCGCCCGGGCGAGCAGGTGGTCATTCACTTTTTGGTGCAAGATACGGGAGTGGGCATTGCGGCGGATCAACTGGAGGCGGTCTTTGAGAAGTTTACCCAGGCCGATAGCTCCACCAAACGCAACTACGGAGGCACCGGCCTGGGGCTGTCCATCACCAAAAGTCTGCTGGAGCTGATGGGAAGCCGCATTGCGGTAGAAAGTGAGGTCGGCACGGGAACCCGCTTTCACTTTGACCTGGTTTGCGGGCGGGTAGAAAATCCTCCTGATTCGGCTGCCCCGCCACGCACCGAAGACCTGCCCGAACCGGTCGACGGGCCGCTGCGCATTCTGATGGTAGAGGATATGGCCATCAACCGCATGGTGCTACAGCAGTACCTTAAATCTTGGTGGCAGGTGGAGGCCCACGAAGCGGTGAACGGGGCGGAAGCCATCGAGCTGATTGAAAAAAACGACTACGACCTGGTGCTGATGGACGTGCGGATGCCCGTGATGGACGGTCACGAAGCGGTTGCGATCATCCGGGGAATGGCATCACCGGAGAAAAGCCAGGTGCCGGTGTTTGCGCTGACAGCCGATACCAAGGAAAAGGTGGCCGAAGAAACGGCTAACCACTTCACCGAGGTGATTACTAAGCCCTTCGACCCCGCCGAACTGCGCCGCAAAATTTATCAGCATCTCCGGTTGCTTATAATCTTATACTTCATTCATTCTTCTTAACCTATTTTTCTGCAGTTGTACATTAAAACTATATTAATGTCATTTATTTAGTTTCATTCTTAAATCCCACTCCTTTCCTGTTTTTAAACTCGCCATCTCCTATTACTCTTTTCACAATTTCCAACTCCCAGCCTTTTTCCTTTCTTAAATAACAATTTCAGCTTTACCCACTAATATAACCTAACACTCATTTTTCTTTGTTCTTCAACTCTCATTACTTAATCCTGCTTCTTCTTCAATTAAACCTTTCTCATCATTTCCTCAGCTATTAATCTCTGCTGGGCTGTTAAAATTACATCATTTTACCCCATTTTAACCCCTCCTGTAACCTACCTTTTTATTCTTCAATATCTCTCAAAGTAATCTTTTCTTCACTCTTATTCTATTTTTCATTTTCTTATTATTTTTTTTTCTATTCCCTGCCGTCGTCTGAGTAGCAGTATGCTAAAGAATAACAAGTAACCGTACCCACTGTATCAACAATGTCTGTACTGCCTCCCGCGCCGGGATTAATGAGAGCCACTGGCGAGGCGGTGCAGGCTACGGCGAGTGCCCGACCAGCAGGTAATTTTTCGGTGCATGATCGTGTATATTAGGTTAACATTAGTACCAGAAGCGCTGCTTTCCGTACGTTTGCAAGCAATGTACCCGAGATTAACTTACAATTACTCCGATTTAGCGAAACCAGATAACTCTAAAAAAACAAGATTAATAACTGCTATAAAATACAATTTTTAGGTTTTTTCATAGGAATGATGATTTTATAAAGAAAAACGCAATAAAATTTACTTTTAAGTTAGTGTTTGAATAATGTTTTTCTTTTTATTTCCGAATCCGTAGTCATAGCTTAGCGTTTCACAGGGCATATTTTGATGATTGTTGTTGATCTGAATAAGCATAAACCCGCATTGATGGCCATTATCAAATCACTTCTTTATCTAGTAAAAATGATTGGTCTGTTCTTTTTAGCCCTGCTAGCAATCGGACTGCTGGGCGCCGGCTTGTTCATCTACCTAAGCCCGCAGTTCGGTGGCCGCGCCACTGCCCAGGAGCGGGAAGCGTACGCTTCCACACCAAATTATTCAAAGGGAAAGTTTACCAACCTGATCCCCACATCAATGGATATGGACTTTTCGAACAATGGCCTCGGTGATTGGTGACTACGTGCGGGGAGTGCCTGATGGCGTACCGGCGGTGCCCCCCCCGGTGCTATTAATAGACTCGACCTCAGTAACTCAGGCACCCGATACGCTCACCCGCGTCACTTGGTTCGGACACTCGGCGGTGCTGCTGGAGATTGACGGTCAGCGCCTGCTCCTCGACCCTATGCTGGGCGAAGTGCCCGCCCCGCACCCCTGGCTGGGGCAGGCCCGCTTCAGCGAAACGCTTCCTATCACTCCGGAAAAACTGCCCCTTATCGATGCGGTGCTCATCTCACACGATCACTACGACCACCTGGACTACGGTAGCATTCGCCTGCTCAAAGACAAAGTGAGCGACTTCTACGTACCACTAGGAGTGGGAGCGCACCTACGCCGCTGGGGCGTGGCCGAATCGTCCATTCACGAACGCAACTGGTGGGACGAAGCGCGGCATAATGGTCTGGAAATAATCTTTACTCCATCACGCCATTTCTCGGGACGCGGGCTCACCGACCGCAACGCCACGCTGTGGGGGTCGTGGGTGATCCGTGGGAAGCAGGAGACGCTGTACTTCAGTGGCGATAGCGGCTACGGCCCGCACTTCGCTGAAATCGGCGAACGTTACGGTCCCTTTGATCTGGCCATGGTTGAGTGCGGACAGTACGATCTACGCTGGGCGCAAATTCATATGATGCCCGAAGAGTCGGTACTGGCGGCCGTTGACTTGCGGGCCAAGCGCATGCTACCCGTTCACTGGGGGGCGTTTCGGCTGGCGCTGCACTCCTGGACCGACCCCATAGACCGGGCGGCGGTTCAGGCACAACAGCTGAATCTGCTCTTGACAACCCCTAAGATCGGAGAGCCGGTGCGGGTGTCTGAAAATATCTATCCTACGGCCACCTGGTGGATCGACTAACTGGTGACAAGTGTTAGAATATCACGATTACCGTTGTGGATGAATGAATTATTCCGGTATATTAAAAAAAAATCGCAAAAACTAGTCTATTAGTTGCATTTCGATTATAGTTTCAGCAACTTTGTTTTGTTGGTGTAACAATAACACTTAAAAGTGCCTAGCGGTGCTGAAATCTCAAATGCATTTATGCATCTAGATTAAACTTTATTCTAATAATTTTTACGCTTTATCAATTTCATTGCATTCGTTCAATTTATTCACCCAATCACTCACTTATGAAACACCTATCCTTATTTATCTACACCTGTTTCCTGGGGCTGTCTACCGGCAGTACCATCGCGCTCATGGCGCAGGAGACTAGCGACGCTACTTCGGCCATTGCCCTAGTAGCAACCGAAGTGCCGGAGCGATCTGCCCCGCTTATCATGGATAAAACCATCACAGGGCAAGTCACCGACCAGAGCACCGACGAGGGGCTGCCCGGCGTAAACGTGTTGATAAAAAACACCACCATCGGCACTGTTACCGATGTGGAAGGTAACTACCGGCTTACCGTACCGGACAACTCCCAAACCCTGGTATTCTCTTCAGTAGGCTACGTGTCAGAGGAAGTGAACATTGGCAACCAAACGGTAATCAACATGGCACTGTCGCCTGATATTCAGGCGCTGGAAGAAATCGTGGTGGTGGGCTACGGCACGCAGGAGAAGAAAGACATTACCGGTTCTATCGCCACGGTAGACCAACGGGACTTCGAAGCGCAACCCGTCACGCGCTTCGACCAGATTTTGCAAGGACGTACTCCGGGAGTGAACGTAACCAACAGTTCGGGAGCACCCGGCGGGAACGTTTCTATCCGTATTCGTGGCTCCAACTCAATCAACGGCGACAACGAACCGCTCTACGTGGTGGATGGGTTTGTAGGGGCAGATTTCCGCGACGTGAACCCGGCCGACATCGCCAGCATCCAGGTGCTTAAGGATGCCTCGGCGACGGCTGTCTACGGCAGCCGGGGCTCTAATGGGGTGGTGGTGATCACTACCAAGAACGGGACCGCGGGCGAACCCAAGCTATCGCTTACCGCCCGCTTCACCACCTCGCAGGTGCTGGATACCTGGGACCTGCTCGATGCGCCTGCCTTCGCCGAAACGGCGAACCGACGCGCCGATGCACTAGGATCGCAACGCCCCTTCACCGACGCCGACATCAGTAACTTCCAGCAAAACGGGGGCACCGATTGGCAGGATGAACTGTTCCGCACCGGTTTGGGTGAAGAATATCAGGTAGACTACTCCGGTGGCAACGAGAAGGTAACCTTCTTTGTGTCGGGTAACTACCTGGCCCAGGATGGGGTAATCATTAATTCTGACTTCAAACGCTATGCGCTGCGAACCAACCTGAAAGCCAAGCTATCGGAGAGGTTAACGGCCAACCTGAAGATGAACTTCGTGCGCCGCGAAAATAACAATACCGTCGGTGGTGACAATATCAGTGGCTCCGTGGCCGGAACGCTCGCTTGGGCACCCACTACTCCGCTACGCGATGCCAACGGGGCGCTCACCCTGGCCGACCCGGTATCATCCATCAAAGGCAACCCCATCGAACTGGCACTGAACGATGCAATTAACGAAAGCAATACGCTGCTGGCCAATGGCGGTTTTGCCTATGAGATCATCAACGGACTCACCGCCGACGTGAGCTTCGCCGCGAGTTACTCCAGCAATCCCTATAAAGGATTCACCGCTGCTCGGCTAAACGACAATCCTAACAACTACCGGGGCTTAACGGAAGAGTATTACTTACAGAATACGAATTCGTTAACCTACCAGCGCACTTTTAACGACATGCACGCGCTTACCGTCACCGGGGTGGTGGAGCATCAGTTACGATCTTCTGACCGGTTTCAGGTTAACGCCCAGGGACTACAGTTTCCGGATTTGCTGTATGACAACGTCACGTTGGCCGGTTCTTCCATCGCGGAGGCCGAGCGGAGAAAGCAAACCATTCGCTCCTATATCGGTCGCCTCAACTACACGCTGCTAGACCGATACCTGCTTACGGCGACGGTGCGGACCGATGGTTCGTCCAAATTCCGCGGCGATAACCGCTGGAGCACGTTCCCCTCCATTGCGCTTGGTTGGCGCTTATCGGAAGAAGGATTCATGCAGACCGCTAACTTTATCACTGATTTGAAACTTCGCGGTAGCTACGGATTTACCGGAAACCAGGGTATTCGCGAGTTCGGCACGGTGACCTCTTTCAATACGAGTAATCAGGCAGCGGGCACCTCTTTTGAGAACGGTCAGCTGACTCCCGGTATCATTATCGGCAACCCCGGCAACGCCAACCTGACCTGGGAAACCACCGAGCAACTCAATGTAGGAGTAGATTTGCAGATGTTCAACGGGCGACTCGGAGTAGTAGCCGACTACTTTGAAAAAAACACCTTTGACTTGCTCATTCAGGAACAACTGCCGCTCTACGCTGGTGCCGGGGGAATCTTCCGCAACTTGGGTGAAGTACGGAACGCCGGAGTTGAACTGGGAATTACGGCTACCGTGGTAGACAAGGGGCGCTTCAACTGGTACACCAACTTCAACGCGACGTTCTTAGAGAACGAGGTGCTCAGCATTGGTGACCGCGAGCGCTTGTTTCTGGACGGTGATGCCGGGGCGGGATTGACCAACCTTCCCGAAAACGTAATTCAACCGGGCAGTACCCTGGCTAGTTATTGGGGGTTGAACTACTTGGGAGTCTGGGGCTCGAACCAAGCTACCGAAGCGGCTGCTTTTAAGAGTGTGCCGGGTGATGCACGATTCGAAGACATCAACGACGATGGTGAAATCAACGGTGACGACTACCAAATTATCGGCAGTGCCATCCCCACCCGTTTGTTCGGCTGGAACAACACCCTAACCTACGGAAACTTCACGCTGAACGTATTTTTCCAATCCATGATGGGCTACGACAAGTGGAACTTCAGCTATGCCACGGCGATCTTGGCTTCGGCCGACGCCCGTGAGGTGACCCACGCCGATATTGCCAACCAGTGGGTCGCTGACGTGAACGAAGGAAGCGATATTCCGGCCTTCAGTTCCACCGACCGGCCCGAGATTCAAACCTCTCGGTTTATTGAATCAGGGAACTTTATTCGGTTAAAAAACCTCAGCCTGTCCTATAATCTTCCGAAAGACTTGCTGGCCGGTATCAATGGCTCGGTGATGATTGGCGGCACCAATCTGCTCACCATCACCGACTACCGGGGCATTGACCCCGAGTCGTTTTCTAACCGGCAGGGCGCCGGTGTAGCGCAGGGAGCCGACGGTGGATCGTACCCCAACGCTAAATCCTGGATTCTTGGTCTCAACCTTACCTTTTAATCAGCGACAATATGAAATACCTACTGATATTATCTAGCTTACTGCTGAGCGCTACTTCTTGCTCCGACTTTCTGGAGGAGGACCTATCGGCGCAGATTACCAGCGACAGTGACGCACTGCTTAACGAAGCAGGCCTTACGGCTGCCCTGGCGGGCACTTACAAGCCGCTGACTTATACCTGGAACTCAGGCTTGGGTAACGCCTCTACGCAGGCCATTATGATGGGCGGGGACGATCTCACCACCCACAAGGCCAGTAATAAGGCCGATTTTCGGGAGTTTGATCAGTTCAATGTTGCCCAACAAAATGGTCGACTTCCCTTCGTGTGGGGGGGCGCCTACAAATCTATTCAGGGTGCCAACAACATTATTGCTAACTACGAAGCCGCTACCGGCGACGAAGCGGTCATTAATCAGATTGCCGGAGAAGCCTTCTTCCTGCGGGCCTACAACTACTTCTGGATTGTTCGTATGTGGGGTAAGGCACCTCTGTTGTTAGACTCACATATCTTCACCGAAGAAATTCTTTCGGTGAGCAACAGCTCGGCTGCCGAATTGTACGAGCAGATTATCGCTGACTTGCAGACCGCTGAAGGACTACTGAGCGACACCAAACCCGCTTCGGGTCGGGCCAACAAGGGTTCCGCCAAAGCAGTGCTGGCCGAAGTGTATCTACAAATGACCGGCTTCCCGATCAACGACGCTTCTAAGTATGCGCTAGCCGCTGCCAAAGCCAAGGAAGTGCTAGATAATCAGGATACCTACGGCTTTGCCTTGGCTGATAACTTCGGCGATCTGTGGAATGTGGAAGTGGACAGTAAATCGGAAGAAGTGTTCGCCCTAAACTTCTGGGCCGGTGAGTGGTGGAATGGCAACGCGGTCTACGGTAGCCCTGCCCGTCCGGGTGATGAGGGCGGCTGGGATGACTACTTCGCTGAAATTGCTTTTTTCAACGAATTTCCGGAAGGAGTGCGGAAAGAGGAAACCTTTATGACCAGCTTAGGTGACACGCTCTCCTGGCAGAACTTTGCCACCGGACGGCCTTACTATCAGAAGCTACAGGGACCCAAAAACGACTGGCTCAACGCCATCTCGCTGCCGCTGGAACGCTTGGCCGAAACCTACCTTGTTTTTGCCGAAGCCCAGGTGATGGCCACCAACAACCCGGCTGATCCGGAAGCAGTGGAAGCGGTTAATAAGATTATTCGCCGGGCGAACGGGTTACCTATTGACGCTCCGGCCCCTTCCGTTGACCTCAATTCAGTTTCGCAGGAACGCATTGTGCAGGAAAAAGCCTGGGAGTTTGCCGGTGAATACACCCGCTGGTTTGATCTGGTGCGCTTGCAGATGGTGGAGGACGTGCTGGCAAAGAAAGACTCGGAAGACCTTCAGCCAATCGGCAGTGTGCAGTATTTCTTACCGCTGCCCGCTAGCGAAACCTTGGCTAACCCCAGTTTGGCCGGGGGATGAGTAAATTGGTCGTTAGAAACATCTAAATTGCTTGACAGATCCGCGGAGAAATTCTTCGCGGTTCTTTTAGTTTTACAATCATTAGAAAATGTTTAGTTTAGCTCACCTTATTAACCTTACCTGCGATATTATGAAGTTATTCATCCTAACTGCTCTAGTCAGTTTTTTCTTTCTAGCGAGTTGCCAATCTACCACGAACACTGATGAACCCATTGACGAAACCCCGGTCGTGAACGTACTCAACGAATCACCCGAAGAATTCAACCAGCGTATGGAGTGGTGGCGCGAAGCTAAGTTCGGTATGTTTATTCATTGGGGACCCTACGCCGTGCCCGCCGGAGTGCACAACGGCCAAGCGGTAGAGGGCATTGGCGAATGGATCATGGAGCGGGCTTCTATTCCGGTGGAGGAGTACGAGCAATACTCCCGTGCGTTCAACCCCGAGCAGTTCGACGCCGACCGCTGGGTGCAAATTGCCCATGATGCCGGGATGAAGTACCTGGTGATCACCTCCAAGCACCACGACGGCTTCGCCCTGTGGGACTCTGAAGTGTCTGACTACGACGTGATGGATTTTTCTCCCATCAAGCGTGACCTGCTGGGCGAACTCAAGCAAGCCTGTGACAAGTACGACGTGAAGCTGTGTTTCTATCACTCTATCATGGACTGGCACCACCCGCAGGCCCAGGCTCCTAACTACCCCGACTACAACGAACGCGACGACACCACCCGGGTGAATCCGGAGTTTGACCAGTACGTTGAAAATTACCTCAAACCCCAACTCACCGAGCTGGTTGAAAAGTACGACCCCTACGTGATCTGGTTCGACGGCGAGTGGATTCCCGATTGGACGCACGAGCACGGGGTAGACATGTACTGCTACCTGCGCGAACTAAAACCATCGCTCATCGTCAACAACCGCGTGGACGTGGGCCGCAAGGGCATGCAGGGTATGAACGACGATAGCGAAGACTATGTAGGAGATTTTGGCACGCCCGAACAGGAGATCCTGGAGGAAGGCAGTGACACTGATTGGGAGGCCTGCATGACCATGAACGACACCTGGGGCTACAAAAAGAACGACGAAAACTGGAAATCAACCGAAGTGCTCATCCACAATCTGATCGATGTGGCCGCCAAGGGAGGAAACTACCTGCTTAACGTGGGTCCCACCGCTGAGGGCCTCATCCCTGAGCCCAGCGTGGAGCGGCTGGAAGCGATGGGTCAGTGGTTAGACATCAACGGTGAGGCCATCTACTCCACCGAACGTCTGCCCCTGTCGTACGAAAACGATGATCCGATCCGCTACACCAAAAAGAAGGATGAACCGTTTTTCTACGGAATTTTAATGGAAAAGCTATCCAATACCGTAACGCTTCCGGAACTTCAACCCAAGACAGATTCGGAGGTATATTTGCTGGGATATGATGCCCCGCTCGATTGGAGTACGGAAGGCGATGTCTTGACCGTTGCTGTCCCTGCTGCCGCACTGCAGGTGGTGGGCGAACAGGCTGCCTTTGTTTTCAAAGTAGAAACTGCACGAAATTAACCTGATACCCTCCTAAGCACTGACCGTAACCCGATGGCAAATGCAACCCGAATCCTCCGCGAGCGAATTGTGCTCATTTTTGACTTTGATGACACCCTCGCACCCAGCACAACCGCAGTTTTGGCTGAAACTGCCGAATTGGATCACGAGAAAATCAGCGAACAGGTAGATCAGATGCAGGCGCACCAGTGGCAGTACGCCCTGGCCAAAGCAGAGATTTGTCGACAGCTCGGGGCCAACGGGGCCGCGGTGACTGAAGATAAGATGATTGAGGTAGGAAAAAACTATCCACTCTTCGACGGGGCGGGCGATTTTATTCCGCGGCTCAAAAAGTACGCTAAAGGAATAGACAAAAATGTACAGCTGGAGTTCGTGATGCTCACCGCAGGTTTTGCCACCATCCCCGAAGCGACCAGTCTGGCCAAGCAGTTTGATCGAATCTACGCCGGGGCGTTGCACTTCGACGAAGAAGGGTACGTGCTGGGGGCCAAGAGGATCATCACCCATGAGGATAAAGTGCACTACATTCGGCAGTTGGCCCAGGGAATCAACGTTGAAAACCCCAGCGAACTGGAGAACACTTTTCTTTATCGCGATCCGGAATCGTACTACGTGCCCCTCAACCAGATCGTTTACTGCGGCGACGGCTCCAGCGATATGTCGGCCTTCCAGGTGGTGGAAGACGGCGGTGGCGTGGGCATCGCCATTAACAAACCGGGGCAAGAGTGGGAAGGCTACGCCGACATGGCGGAGAACCGTCGGGTGCACAACCTGGCCAAACCCAACTACACCGAAGGCAGCGAATTGATGCAAGCCCTCGAACTTTCTATAAGTAGTATGATCAGCCGCATCCGAATACTGCGGTTGGGCCGGGGGCAATAGTGGAGACAAAAGAAAGCGGCTGTTCAAGACAACCGCCGCTTTCTTTTGGTATACTAGGCCGATCTAGTTTCGGCGATCAGCCTGAAGCTCCAGTGACTCTAGTTCAGTCTTGGCCTGTTGGATTTGGTTGCGTTGGTTCTGCAGTTTACTGCGCAACCCCTGCGGCACTTCGTAGTCCTTAAGCACACTATCATACTCCTTGAGAGCAGCGTCCTCACCGCGAATGCACTCTTCTAGCACGGCTTCGTCCTTTTCGCTGGTGAAGGCAGATTTAAAATTAATCCATCCCCGGTGCAAGTCCGCCGCGGTACTGGTGCCCTTTTCCGGGTCACCACCGAGCGATACTACTTCTTGCTTGAGATCAGTGACAAACGACTTTCTGCTTCCGGCGTTGCGTTGTAAGAAAGTTTTGAGAGCCGGAGATTTCGCTTTTTCAGCGGCTTCATCGTATCCGAGCACCGCTTCGTTATGCTTTTCGAGTAATCCGTTAAGGTCGTTTACTAATTCTTTGCTGGTTTCCATCGTAAAAAATGTTAGTGGTGTAAAAATGTATTCTTATACCAATGTAACCACTCCTCGCCAAAATTGTTCTCGCGCACGTCTTAATACCCGTTTAGCCTGACCGACCCTTCTTTCCGCATATTTCGCCAGAATACCCCCGGCGCTTCTAAACAAATAGGGGGTGAAACTGCTTTACCTACCAAAAGCCTCATTTTTTAAATTAATCAACATACATTATGAAAGCCCAATTCCCCGTATATGTCACCCTGATCGCGGTGCTACTCACCGTTGCTAGCTGTGACAACATCAACCGCGAAAGCAAGGACGTGAGCACCAACGCAGCCACCCTGTCGGCTGACACGCTGGAAACCATGAACCTCACCACCATTGATGAAGACAGCGACGATGATTCGAACCTGGCAGTGATCACTGACGCTGAAACCGCCGAACCAGTGGCTGATAACGATGATAAAGACCGCACCTATACTGAAACCGAGGTGGTGCAGATCGATACCATTTCTACCCGCATTGTGTACGACATCCGCCGCCGCATGATTGAGGAAGTAGACACCGTAGGAGCCACCAAAACCTACGAAATTCGTCGCAAAGTGCTTCGTAGAACCGTAATGCTGGATACCCTTACCGAAACCAACGATGAAGAGCGCACGGTGGCCTACCAAAAGGGCGACTATAAGGTATTAGAAGAGAAGGTAGAAACCGATACTGCCGTTGAGGTGCTGGACTACGCCGAGGCCAAAAAAGAGGCGGCCAAGCAACGCACCAAAGTTGCTTCTACTCCAAACCGGACCGAGGAAGCTCCGGCTGCCACCACCACGGCGCGCGACAATGCTGCTACGCAACCCGCGCAACAGCCTGCCACCCAATCAACTACTAATGCGGCTGATACCACCTCAACCAGTCGTTTGCCGGTACGTCCTTCTACCGAGACAACTGCACCGACGGAGCAACGCCCTACGCGTCCGGCCAACAACGCAACCCCCGCCGACACCACGGGTACGGAAAGCGGTTCGTAATCCGAATCCAAAGTCACTAAGGCTGCCTCGTTATTCGGGGCGGCCTTTTTTTGTTAAATGCAGAATTTACCTAGGTTTGCGCTATGCTCGTTATCGGAAGAATGGATTACGTTGACTTCCCGGATTGGGGACTCACCGACATTGAAGCCAAGGTAGACACCGGTGCCTACGGCTGTGCGTTGCACTGCCACCACGTGGAAGTGATTGAGCAATCAGGATCGCCGGTGCTACGCTTCAAGTTACTGGACCCTGACCACCCCGAATACAACGATCAGTACCTGCACGCTACGCAGTTCTCCGAGAAAAAAGTGCGAAGTTCGAGCGGACTGGTAGAGCACCGCTATAGCGTCAAAACCAAGCTGCGCCTGTTTAACCGAAGCTACCGCACCGAGTTTTCGCTCACCGACCGGCAGCAGATGCGTTACCCGGTGCTGATCGGCCGTAAGTTTCTTAATAAACGCTTCCTGGTGGATGTGAGTTTGAAGGACGTTTCATACACATCACCACCCCCCGTACCCCGAAAAAGGCTCAAAAAATAATCAGAGAATTACCTCACCTAATAAACCAAGCAACCATGTCGGCAACCAACATTGCAATTTTAGGGGGCGGTAATTTGGGCCAGGCCATCGCTCGCGGTCTAGCTAGCACGGGGCACTATGCGCCGGAGTCTATTACGGTGACCCGCCGCCGACGCGCCGCGCTAACAGGACTGGCTGAGGTCGGAATCCGGATTGGTACCGACAATGCAGCAGCTGTACGGAATGCACATCTGATCATTGTCAGTGTGCAGCCCAAGCAGTTGAGCGGGTTGCTTGACGAGATCAAACCAGTGCTCAACGCCGAGCAGCATGTCTTGATTCCCACCATCACTGGTTTATCCATCCGAGCCATTGAAGAGCAAGTAGGCGAGGGGTTCCCCATTGTGCGGGCCATGCCCAACACCGCCATTGCTATTCGCGAATCGATGACCACGCTGGCGGCTAAGAACATCCGTGCTGAAGTACTGGATGAGGTAAAGGCGGTGTTTGATGTGATGGGCAGTACCCTGATCATTGATGAGGAGCTGATGGCGGCCGCCACGGTGCTGGGAGCGAGCGGGATTGCGTTTTGTCTGCGCTACATTCGAGCGGCAGCCCAGGGGGGCATTCAAATGGGTTTTCACGCCGAAGAGGCGCAGGCCATTGCGGTGCAGACCTGTCGCGGAGCTGCTTCGTTGATCCTGGAAGCCGGAAAACATCCCGAACGCGAGATAGACAAAGTGACTACCCCCCGCGGCTGCACCATCGCCGGACTCAATGAAATGGAGCACAACGGGTTAAGCTCGGCCATCATCCGCGGCCTAATGGCTTCCTACGACAAGGTTACCGATATTCAGAAAGGGCAGTAAGTTTAAAGTTAACTAATTTGAAAGGTGGCCAAAAAAATCCTGATAATAAACGGACATCCTGACGAAAAAAGCCTCAACGCTGCTTTGAGCGAAGCCTGTCGGACCGGAGCGACCGCGACGGGCGCACCCCTGAATATAATCAATATTCGGGAGCTTGATTTTGACCCTAACCTCCGGTATGGTTACCGTAAACGATCCGAACTGGAGTCCGACTTACTGCATCTAGGCTTTGGCTAGTTGATCGGTGAATTTTTGGCAGTCGCTACGTACCAGGCGGCCCCCACGGCAATGGCCAGCGCATCCAACCAGTCGGCCGTAAAATCGTCAGAATAATAGGGAAATACCACTTCCGAAACAAACATCAACCCCCCGGTGGCAATGAGCACATCCGCCCACGTCAGGCGCTCCTGCCGGAAGTAAAGCTTCCGTTCGAAGGCCACCAGCTGAAGCCCGAGCGCAGCGGCACAAAACGGATCGAGATAATCATCAGCCCATGCTAACGGAATGTCTAGCCCGAGTTGCAGGAGTTGATGCCCCGCAAAAAGGCCCAGGGGCAGCAGCCAACTAAGGTGACTGACCATGTTCATAGCGCTACCAAAAAGGATATCACCAGCGCGAGCAGAAGCATAGGACTGGCCACCAGCATCGCTACTATGCCGAATATCTGAAATAAAACTTTCGATACGATAGTCCAAAACGAATCTCTTTTTTCAATAAACGTGCGTTCTTTCCACCAACTGAACACGTCCTGGGCCGATCCGCTCACGCGCTGCGCGGCACTGGCAGGTTTTTGATCGTCAGAAAGATTGTTTTCAGCCATAGGTTAGTTAAGAGGTTGCCACCGCAAAAAGCTACCGGCGGTAAACAAAGATTTTAAGACCTGGGAAAAATTATAACCAGCGCCGCACCCGATGGGTATAGCTACTGAAGGCTTCTGCAAACTTATTATGTAGCACGCGCTCTTCCGGCTTAATCTGAAAGCGGTTCATGTAGGTAATAAAAAGCGGCGGTCCCAGCAAGGAAAGCGGGTGACCCAACCAAATGCTCCACCCTACCAAAATAAACAACATGCCCAGATACATAGGATTGCGCGTGGTTCGGTAGATTCCCGTAGTCACCAGCGATGAGGTGCCCTCAGGTCGTACCGGACTTACCGTTGTGGCGAACCGGCGGAACGTGATAAGTCCCGCCAGTCCAAACACGATTCCCGCTGCTACTAGCAAAGTCGTGACAACCGCGCGTCCGGGCACCGCAAACGCCAGCGTAGGCACCAATGTTTCAGCCAGTACCATCAATGCGCCGGTGACCGTGAACACCACCACGGGAGGAATACGTAGCTCAAGATTCACTACCGCTTAAATTTAGCGATTCGGCTGCGGCGTGGTGCGCAGATACGGCTTCACCACCTTGTGCCCTTTGGGAAACTTGGCCGGAATATCTTCAGTGGCAATACTAGGCGACACTACCACGTCCTCGCCATCTTTCCAATCGGCGGGGGTGGCCACGCTGTGGTTGGCAGTTAACTGCAGTGAGTCAATTACGCGTAATATTTCCTGAAAGTTACGTCCGGTAGAGGCTGGGTAGGTCAGCATCAGTTTCACTTTCCTGTTAGGATCGATAACGAATACCGAACGAACCGTTAGGGTATTATCGGCATTTGGATGAATCATGCCGTATAAGTCAGCTACTTTTCGCTCCGGATCGGCAATAAGTGGAAAGTTTACCGTAGTATTTTGCGTCTCGTTGATATCTTTAATCCATCCCTGGTGCGACTCCAGGTCATCTACGCTGATGGCGAGCACCTTGGTGTTGCGCTTGGCAAACTCATCCTTGAGTTGGGCCGTGCGACCCAGTTCGGTGGTGCATACCGGGGTGTAATCAGCGGGGTGGGAGAACAAAACGCCCCAGCTGTCGCCGAGCCAATCGTAAAATGAAAGTTCCCCTTCCGAGGTTTGTGCCGTAAAATCGGGAGCAGTGTCCCCTAATCTCAAATCCATGAAGTTGGTGTTAAGGTAATGACAATATATTGAACGGTTTATTTAACGGGGGTTATTGACAAAAGTTAGCCAATACTGTACTTTCAAATTACCTGGTGGACGCAGAAACGTCCGGGATGCGCGATGAAGATTTCATGGTAATCTGTTGCGGTAGTACCTGAACAGTAGCTATCGACTTTTAAACGGTCAGGGAGTCGTAGAAAGCGTTTGTGAAGTAGTATCTTTAAATTCAATAATAACTTAATAATATTTTTTACGTTAGTATCCCCAAGCGTAGCAACTGGTATACTCCAATTTTTAGATGCTACGCTCCTTTAATTTTTTAATCATCTTTTTACTTATCAAATCATGAAAAAGGCATTTCTATTAAGCGCGATGGCGCTAACGGTCACCTGCGCTTCGGCCCAGTTTGCTGTCAACCCCAAAGTAGGGGCTAACTTCTCTAGAATCACTTCCGAAAATATTCAGTTGAGCGACGATGGCGTCAAAGCCGGTCTTAATGCGGGGGTGGACTTCCGAATCGGCGCCGAAGACGGTGCGGTGTTCTTTCAGCCCGGCTTGCACTACTACAATATCGGCGCTAATTTCACCGCCAGCATTGATGATGAGCCCGGAGTAGACGGGGTAAATACCAACCTGGAAGATGGCATCAGTGTGCACAGTTTGCGCGTGCCACTGAACGCCGGGGTATACCTCACGGGTGCTGAAACTGCCGTGCGAATCCGCCTGAACGCGGGAGTAACCCCTTCGTTTATTCTGGGCGTAGGTGACAATAACTTACAGATAGGTGCCGACGACTTTGAGAGCGTAAACTGGGGCTTGAATGGAGGCCTGGGTTTTGACTTCACCATCGTGACGCTGGACTTCGGTTATGAGCACGGCCTCAACCAGATTGTAAACGATATCAATATTGACGATGTTAACCTGCCAAACATCAGCGGTCGTAACCGCATATTTACGGTCTCGCTGGGTATCGTTCTGTAATCAAGCCAAGTTTAGCTACTTCATAACAACTGCGGCTCTTCAACGAGAGCCGCTTTTTTATGTCTCATCACAACATTTCAGTGGCTCACGTTCGGCTTGGTATTTTCTGTCGGGAGCGAACCACCAGCGCAATACCGGCTAGAATGAGACTAATCCCCACGGCGTGGTAACCATAAAACTGTTCGCCCAGGAAGAAGATCGCCATCAGGCTGCCAAACGTAGGCACCAGGTGCGAGAACAGCCCCGCCGTGGTGGCCCCGATCTGCCGCACCGCTTCGTTGAAGAACAGGTAGGCCACCAGCGAAGGAAACACCGCCAGGTACAAAAACGCCAGTCCGAGCTCGAGAGTCAGCACCGGGGGCGGGTTCTCAATCAACTCCATCACCAGAAAGGGCAACAGCATCAGCAGGCCCAATCCGAAGGTCACCGCCAGAAAGCTGAGCGGGTGCACGTCTGGCCGAAACCGCAGCAGCAGGGCGTAGCCCGCGTAGAGCACCACCGCGGCGAACACCCAACCATCTCCCGGATTGAACGAAGCCGAGCGCAGCCGCTCCCAATCACCCTGCGCCACCAGCCACAGCGTGCCCAGCAGTGAGATGAAAATACCAACCACCGCTACAAAGCCCAACTTTTCGCGAAAGAACCCGAAGGCCAGCACCGGCACCACCACCGGGAAGAACGACTGCAATAACAAGCTGTTGATGGCCGTGGTGGTCTGCAAACCCACGTAGATAAAAGTATTGAAGCAGGTGATGCCCAGCAACGAAATGGGAATCAGTACTTTCCAGGAAGCTAGCAGCTTGGGTCCGTCGCGGTGCAAGTGGCGGAAGGCAAAGGGCAGTAAGATTGAGAAGGCTAAGCCCCAGCGTCCGAAGGCCAGCGTTACCGGATGCACCTGCACCACCACCGCCTTGCTGAGCACGAAGTTGCCCGCCCAGAATAGCATGGCCAGCGTGAGCAGCACGTACGGATTCTTCATCAACTTCATGGCTTTCCGGGGGACAAGCGGTGGTTTAGTGGGCAGTATATCACGGTCCAATCACAAAAGTAGTACATTTTCACCCCGAACTCCCAAATGTCGGCTACCCGATCATCTTTCTTACTAGCCGGGCGTACCTTGGGCTGAAACCAAACAGCACCTCACCATGAAACTATTTGATACGACACTTTTCGCGCTACTCATCGCCAGTCTTCTGGGTAGTTGCATTGGCACCGACGTGATCGACGATGCGGAGGACATTATCCCCCCCACCGAAGTTCCTAGCGACACCGTAACGACCGATACTACCGTTACCGTGACCGAACTCCAGGGCACGTTGCAGGGGCAGGGGGGCTACACCACGGTGGGCACCGTCACGTTGCGCCAGAACGAAGCCGGTGAGATCATCCTTTCTACCAGTGACGATTTTGAGGTATCCTTCGCGGCGGGCACTTTCCTGTACCTTTCCAACAGCGAAGCCGGTGCGGCCACCTTCACCGGTGGTCTGGAGATCGTCGACGTGTCGGACACCCCCACCGGGGCCCAGTCCTTCAACGTCAGCCAGGTAGATCCGAACATAACGCTCACCACCTATCAGTACCTGGTGGTGCTCTGCAAACCGTTTCGCATCACCTTCGGCACCGCCGAACTCAAATGAACCCAACCCTCGGGCGCGCTTGCAGGGCGTCTGCATAAACTTTTACCTATGAAGCCCAACCCCTTCTTCTTCCTCTCGGGCGCGTTTGCAACGCGTTCGTCAGTACTATCTCTCTTTCTACTCACCCTCGGTTGCCTGGCCCTCAGTCCAACCCCTTCCTCGGCCGGGGGCGGCTGGATCCCCCCGCTGGGCACGGGCTTCTTCAAGCTGGGCCAGAACGCTATCATCGCCGACCGCTTCTATCAGCCCGACGGCACGGTGGTGAACATCCGAACCATCAGCCTGTTCACCACCAGCGTGTACGGCGAATACGGCTTCACCGACCGGCTGGCAGGGGTGATCTACGCCCCCCTGTTCGTGCGCAGCACCCTCAATAACGTAGCGTATACCTCCGGCCGCCCCACTGAGGCGGGCGACTACCTGAACTCCATCGGCGACGTGGACGTAGGCCTCAAGTACGGACTCATCAAAAACGGCCCGGTGGTAGTCAGCATCGGAGTCACGCTGGGCTTGCCGCTGGGCGAAACGGCGGGGGGCGAAACCACCCTTCTGCAAACCGGCGACGGGGAGTTTAACCAACTGCTTACCGTAGAAGCCAGTCGCTCGATGGGGGACCTTTACGCTTCGGCCCTGCTGGGGGTGAACAACCGCACCAACAACTTCTCGGAAGAGTTTCGCTACGGTCTGGAGGTGGGCTACTCATTCAACAGCAAGCTACTGGCCCAACTGCGCCTCTACGGGGTAGAATCGTTCAAGAACGGCAGCGGCGAGGGTGGGGGAGGCAACTCCATCTTCGCCAACGACACCGAGTTCCTATCGGTGACTCCCGAAGTGGCC
Organism: uncultured Cytophagales bacterium; assembly: GCA_963761785.1. Taxonomy (GTDB): domain Bacteria; phylum Bacteroidota; class Bacteroidia; order Cytophagales; family Cyclobacteriaceae; genus Tunicatimonas. Next base: position 161,662 of record CAVXII010000003.1, on the reverse strand, counting down.
TACGCCTTTACCGACCGCCTGGGCGTGACGGCCAACGTGGGCCTGGCGCTACGCGGCGAGAAAATCCTGGCCAACCCCAACTACGGGGTAGGGGTGTATCTGAGGTGGTAGATTGGCTGCGAAACTAGCGCGCATTTCGTGGGTAGGCCTCAAGCGCCACCAACGCGGGCGGCATCTCACGGAGAACCCAACTATACCCATAGCCCAGCGTTTCAACGCTGGGCCGGAAGACAAAAAGCGCGCGTTTGCAACGGGTGCGATCACATTAGAGATAGCTAACAGTAGCCTTCCCTGATAAGTTATCCCTAAAACTTATACATAGAATTTTGATATATTGAAATAATATGTATATCTGCTCTATGTACTCTAAAGAATTGCTTAAAGGGACGCTGTCAGTTATTATTCTGAATCTACTAGCCGAAAACGGGCGCATGTACGGGTACGAGATTTCTCAGCGAGTAAAAGATCTTTTTCGACGGAAAAATCTTGCTCAAAGACGGCTCATTGTACCCAGCCTTACAGAAAATGAATAAGGATGGCCTGGTGACGTACGAAGAAGAACACATCGGAAAAAGAGTAAGAAAGTACTACGTGCTCACGGCTGAGGGCAAAAGCAAAAAGGCACACTACCTTGAGGAGGTAAAGGACTTTATGACAACGCTGAATAAAATTATCTCTCCCCAGTTAGGAAAAATATGAAGCTTACGGAGGAGCAAGTAAGCCTAGTGCATGATTACGTTGATGCGCAAAAGTTGAAACATAAAACCTTGCGCGATGACGTAGTTGACCATCTATGTTGTGCCATAGAAGAGAAACTAGGCAAGGGAGATACATTGAGGCAATTGCTACCCAAGGCGGTAAATGAACTGGCTCCTCGTGGCTTACCGGACCTCGAGCGTCAAGCGTTCTTTTTGTTAAACGCTAATCGAATACTACGAATGAGAAAAGTACTGTACGCAACCGGATTTGTGGGGTCAGTCACTCTAACGATTGGCGTCACCCTGAATCTGCTAAGTATGCCCGGGAGATATGAGTTTTTTATGATCGGATTTTTAGCCTTACTGCTAGGGTTCATCCCGATACTCGCCTTTGACCGCTACAAGGTAGCAATCTCCGGAGTTCTTTCTGAGCGCCTAAAAATTATTTCGGGGAGCCTCGCCTCGATCATTGTCGGGTTGTCAGGACTATTCAAAGTATTGCACTTGCAGGGATCGAGTTGGTTGTTACTGCTAGGGGCTTTTATCTCCGCAGCTGGTTTTCTTCCGTTCTTCTTCTTTACGATGTACAAGAAATCAGTTTCCTGAAAAGTAACAAACCGCATGGCTGATTTTGACTCCAAGAGACGAAACCTAACGTCCGGCCCGCATCTATTGGGGGTACTGCTCATGGCGGCCGGTCTGTTTGCCCTGGCCAGTCCGATGTTTCTAGTCAGCGAGAGCGCTTGGGAGAAAATCTTGGGGGTTGGGGCAGGAGCAATACTGCTAGGGCTGTTTATTTGGCTGTCGTACGGCGGAACCCGGATTGACCTGACTGAGAAGAAGATGCAAGACTATCTTTCGGTGGGCGGTTATCGGTTCGGTGCCTGAGAAAGGCTACCAACCATCACCACCGTCAGGGTGGTAACAACCCGTTATAGAAGCCGCAACACTCCGAACGGAATTTCCCCAACGCTTTCGGAAACCATCGTTGAAACTAGCGTACTATTGCACGTTGATAATGCGAACCCCATACTCTCATTCACTTACTCAAATCAAAGAAAAGCCATGAAAAACGCCGAATACCTGGCTACCCATCTGCACGCCACGCTTGAAACCTGCTAGCGATAGCATGGTAGAGAATAAGAGGCATTAAGAGGTCTTCGGACTAACGAACTATACCGAACGTTTTTCGTACTTCAGCTAAACACCATAGAAAGTTCACCAATGCAATAAGGCATGATAACCATTGATACGCAACATATGACCCCCGCGGTTGCTGAAGCTATCCAAAAAGCATTGGCCGGGGAAGAAATTATGCTCGCCGACAACGGAAAGCCCTTCGCTAAGATCACGCAGGTCGTTAAAGTGGGTCAGGACAAGCCTAAGAAGCGAATTATTGGCCTCTGGAAGGGTTCTCTGAAGTATATGTGCGACGATTTTGATGAGCCGCTTGATGATTTTGAAGAATACATGCCTAGCTGAAAGCCCAAGGAATGAATTATCTACTGGACACTAGCCCCTACATTTGGCTGATTGACGTATGAACCACTTCACCTACGCCCTCATCATTGCCCTGCTTATCGCTAGCCGTCTCACAACCCAGGCCCAACTAGTCGCCGATAGCGCCACCCTGAACCCAACCGAAGAGATTCACTACTGGCAGTACCTGCCCGACAACTACGCCACCGATACTACTACGCAGTTTCCCCTGGTGGTCTTTCTGCACGGCGGCGGCGAAGTGGGTACCGACCTGGAACTGGTGAAGAAGCATGGGCTGCCCAAACTGATTGCCGAGGGGCAGTCCTTCCCCTTTGTGCTGGTGGCCCCCCAGAACCCGCGCGACCAACTCTGGGACGACGCCCTGGCGCTGGCTGTACTAGACCGCGCGATGGCCACCCACCGCATCGACCCCGATCGGGTGTACCTCACCGGCCTGAGCCGCGGCGGCTTCGGCACCTGGCGGCTGGCCATCCAGCATCCCGACCGCTTTGCCGCTATTGCTCCCGTGTGCGGCGGCGGCGTGCCCGACTACGCCCAGCGCCTCAAAGACGTGCCCGTGTGGGCCTTCCACGGGGCCAAAGACCGCGTCATCCCGTTATCGCGCACCGTGGCGATGGTAGAAGCCCTGCTGGCCGCCGGGGGCAACGTGAAACTCACCGTCTACCCCGAAGCCGGTCACGACTCCTGGACGGAAACTTATAATAACCCCGCCCTCTACGATTGGCTACTACAGCAGTCGCGCTGACCACAGGCGTCGCTGTTCAGCCAACGAGCCTACCGCTCGCAAAACCTTCCAACTATTGCTGCACAATTGAGGTCTTACTAAAACACCAATGATACCATTTTGAGAGCAACACTATTCGTTATACTGCACTGTGTCAAATCAGCGTGATTGGAAGTGAGTAGCTTTGCTTAGGGCATGTATCTGTGAGCCTTTGCCAACGATCTCATGCAAGGAGTGCGGTGCCACACACGATGCCTTGCGTATGTACCTCAGCCATTTAATCCATCATTGAACCAATAATTTCCCCGCCCGGCAGTTCAACGCTGGGTTGCAACACCAAGCTTACGCAGTCCCTGAGGTTGCCCATCGTAAAGATTCATCCGGAATACACCCACCTTTCCCGCAGGTTTGCGTAAACCTATTATCCTTACCCGAACAGGCGGTCGTTGATTGTATACTTTAACCCACCCGATGGCAACCTTCCTCTACGTTCAGTTCCCCCTCAGCGACCCGGTGCAGGTGTTTACCGTCATCCTACTGATTATCCTGGGTGGTCCGTTGCTCTCCCGGCTGCGCATCCCGGGGGTGGTTGGCCTGATCTTGGCCGGTACGCTGGTGGGGCCGCACGGACTTCACCTGCTGGCCCAAACCGAAACCACCCTGTTTGGCACCGTGGGGCTGCTTTACATCATGTTCATCGCGGGGCTGGAGATCGACCTGGCCGACTTTCGCAAGCACCGGAAGCGTAGCCTCATTTTCGGTGCCATTACCTTTGCCATTCCGCTCGTCATGGGCACCCTGGTGAGCTACTACTTCTTGCAGTATCCGCTTCGCTCCTCGGTGCTGCTGGCCAGCATGTTCGCCACCCATACCCTGATTTCTTACCCCATCGCCAGCCGCCTGGGCATCATTCGCAACGAGGCGGTCACCATCACCGTGGGGGGCACCATGATCACCGACACGGCCGCCCTGCTCATCCTGGTGATGATCACCGCCTCGGTGAGCGGAGAGCTGAATGTCCTGTTCTGGGGACGGATGCTGCTGTCCATTGGCCTGTTCACCACCACCGTGCTGTGGGGCTTCCCCATCGTCGGGCGCTGGTTCTTTCGGAACGCGGAGCAAGACGGGGTGGTGCAGTACATTTTTGTGCTTACAATGGTATTCATCGCCGCCTTTCTGGCCGAACTGGCCGGACTGGAACCCATCATTGGCGCCTTTCTGGCCGGGCTGGCCCTCAACCGGCTGGTGCCGCATACCTCGGCACTGATGAACCGCATCGAGTTCATCGGCAACGCGCTGTTCATTCCTTTCTTCCTCATCAAAGTAGGCATGCTGGTGGATCCGTCGGTGATCTTCCAGGGACCCGAGGCCCTGCTGGTAGCCGTCACCCTCACGGTGGTTGCCCTGTCCAGCAAGTGGTTTGCGGCATATCTGGCCCAGCATGCCTTCGGGTTTTCCCGGCCCCAGCGCAACGTGATCTTCGGCCTGAGCAGTGCCCACGCCGCCGCCACCATCGCCATCATCCTGATCGCCTACAACCTCAAGCTGCTCGATGCCACCGTGCTCAACGGCACCGTGCTGCTCATTCTGATCACCTGCCTGGTGAGCTCGTTCGTCACCGACCGGGCCGGACGACAGTTGGCCATCACGATGGAGCGACCGTCGGCACCCACCGAGCAGCCGGACAAGATACTGGTGCCCGTGGCCAACCCCGCCAACATGGAGCGACTCATTGATTTGGCGATGATGCTGAAGGCAACCGAAGAAACCCCGATCTACCCGCTCTCGGTAGTGGTAGACAATCAGCAGGCTACCGAGAACGTGTTGCTGAATCAAAGCTCGTTCGAGCACGCCGAGAAGTACGCTATTGCTGCCAACCAGTCCATTAGCACCATCTCGCGGGTAGACACCAACGCTTCTGCCGGAGTGATACGGGCCGCCAAAGAGCTGGGAGCCACCTGCATTGTGATGGGTTGGAACGGCAAGCTCACTCCCCAGCAGCGTTTCTTCGGCAGCGTGCTCGATCATGTGCTCGAGCAGGCCGAACCGATGGTGCTGGTCACCAAGCTGATGCATCCCCTCAACGCATTCGTGCGGATCGCGGTAGTCACCCTGCCCAACGCCGAAGCGGAGCCCGGTTTCTTGCGCTGGGTAGCTACCTTACGTACTTTGGCCCACCACACCACCGGAAGCCTGCAGCTTATGAGCACCACCACCACCGCCCGCGCCACCCGGCAGGCCGTGGAATCCAAAACGCCTAGCGTGTCGCTGACTGAGGAACTATTTGACAACTGGAACAACTTCCCGGAGCTAGCGCAAGCGGTGAGTACGCAAGACCTGCTGGTGGTAGTTAGCGCCCGCGAAAGCACCGTGTCTCACCAGGCAGCAACCGAGCAGTTGCCCTATTACCTGTCGCGGCACTTCTCCGCGCTGAGCTTCATTGTGGTGTATCCCGAACAGCGGATCACTAGCCGCTTTGGGTTGGTATAGAAATAACCTTAGCTAGCGGGCCATAGCCCAACATTTAAACGCGGGTCCGCCAAGCGCTGCGTCAGTGAATACCAACCGTGTGTTCATTCAATTAGGTTGGGAAAAAGTCAATGATCGTGAAAAGGATTGCATTAACCACCACGTGAAAAAGTATAGAACAACCGATGCCGTTGCGCACGCGAATATATGCTAACATCGTTCCGACAATAAACTGAGGCAGCACCAGCACCGGCGTGAAGAGTAGCGTATGTGCGTCGAGTGGGACGTAGTTCGTGATATGCACCAGGGCAAACAGAATGGTTGATCCGTAAAAGAAAAGCCCAAAGTGTCGCGTGACGAATCGTTCAATGTCTTCTTCATATCCCATCAACGTGCCCACCAGTATCAAAACACTAAGAGCAATAAGCAGAATTGCTCCAACTTGAGTTACCGGAAGCAGGAGGACGCCAACAAAAAATACCAAGAAAGCCACCGTGAACAATGCGCTACGCCTCACGCGTAGCCATAGCCGGAACGTAATTTCTTCAATGATAGGAATTAAAGAAATACCTAGAATCACGGTAGTCAACGTAGCATCTTTTAGAGCGTGCTCTAAAGCCAAGTAGTCTACCAGCGCTTTAAACAAAGGGTTAAAGGCAAAGCCGATGATTAGGTACGTTACCAATAGAGCTACCAACTCTAACCACTGTACTGGCTGATTATGGTGGGTGTATACCGGAGAGCGAAGGAACCGCAGGTAATTGGTGAGCATGGTTGGTGGTAGTAGCGAAGCAAAGAGATAGATCGGCGGGAGCGTCTACTTTTAGACTCAAAACAAGGGTTTTTCTCTTCTTTTTGCAACTAAATCCCCCACCATAGCCCAGCGATTCAACACTGGGCCGGTAAACCCAACCTCCAAAACTAGCACGCCCCCCCCCCACCAACCACTAAATCTGCTCAAAACACCTCCAACCCTACATGCCCGGCCCCCGGCGTCACGACGGATTTTGCCCGTCAACCGTCCACGTCACCCTTCCCTGATCATCCTATAATAGTGCTAATTCCCACTATATAACCCAGTCCGAAGCTACACCGAAGCTACACCGAACTTAGACCGAACCTAGACCGAAGGCAGGAAAACGAGCGTGAATTGGAATACTGCAATCCGAGCTAGATTTTACCCGCACACGATGCGCTGATCGGCAGCGTTATACCAGCAGCGATTCGAGCCTGAAAAGTACATGCCGCCTCGTCGGAGCAGCTGGCCCCTGAATATTTACTAATTTGCGCGCGTTCAACTCTTCCTACGGTGCCTAGTCTCTTTACCCGAAACAACAAATCATTGCCCATTGCCGGTGCCGCGCTCTTACTGGCCGCGCTGCTGCAGTGGTGCTTTATTGATTATTTCCGCAGTGAAGACCGTTATCTGAGCGACATCACCCGCGCTGTGGAAGGTGCGCTACGTACCATCGAGCAAAACAACCACCGTCTGATGGAACAATTGCGTGAGGGGGTGCCGCCAAACCGCACTGGCTTTGGTTTTTTAAATCACTATCCCTACTACGTCTTTCAGAATGGACAGCTACGCTACTGGTCGGACTACCGCCAAGTGCCCAGCTACGAACAGTTGCAGGGAAACTATACCTACGCCTACCGAACCCTGCCCTCGGGCAGCTACGTGGTACGGCGCGATAGTTTGCCGGTATCTGGTCTGGAAACATTTTTTATGCTGCCCATCCGCAACGACACCAAGATTGACAACCAATACGTGAGTTCGGGGTACAACCCAGATCTATTTCCTGAGGGAGCTAGTGCTACCATGGCCGCCCAGGTGGTGGATCTGGACAACAAAGCCCGGCTGGTGCTTTACCAAAATAAGCCGCTCTTCGCCGTTACGCTCCAGGCACCGGGCGGAGGCTACCGTGAGCATCGCTCGGCCAAGCTGTTTCAGTCGCTGATTAGCGTGCTCGTGGCCTTGGCCATTGGATTGGTGCTTTTTAACCTGGGGCGGGTGATCCGCTGGGACCTGAGGCGGGGGCACGTAGACCGCGCCATCCTCTTGTTTACCCTGTCGTTACTCGGGTTGCGCACGCTCATGCTGGTCTTCAACTTTCCTTACACCGTGCTGCCGCTCAAGCTGTTCGACTATCGCTACTTTGCCTCGTCGGCGGTGAACCCCTCGCTGGGCGACTTGTTGCTCAATTGCTTGTGTGTGCTGCTTATTGTGGTGTTCCTATTCAACTATTACTACGCCACTCGTACCTACCGTTACTTATGGCGTGCCCCGCGGATGCTGCAAAGCTTTGCCGCCGTTGTGCTGTTCTTGCTAGGGGTTGGGGCGCTTTACTTCCACTACGCCGTGGTAGAAACCATCTACGTAAACTCGCAGTGGACGCTGGACATCACCAAGAGCGTGTCGTTCACTGCCCTCAAAAATGTTAGCTTGGGGGTGTTCATTCTCAACGCCGCCAGTTACTTCTTGGTGGCCCATCTGCTCTTCCGCACCTTTATAAGCCTGAGCCAGCGTAGCTACTTTGGACTGCGGATTAATCTCGCGATTGCGGTGGTACTTGCTCTCGTACTGTGCCTGTCCGAGGACTTGTCAGCCTTTCTGGTGTTAGTGATCAGTATAGCCTACTTCACTCTGTTGCACACCCTGCAACTCACCAAGTATCTGGCCCGGGTACGCTATATTACCTTTCTTTACGTGTTCGCCAGCACCCTGGTAAGTGCAGCAACCTGTGCGCTGGTGGCTTACCACATGCACAGCGTGGAAACCGAAGACAACAAGCAGAAGTTTGTTAACCAACTGCTGGTGGATAACGATGTGCTGGGTGAACTGCTGCTTACCGAGGTGCGGGGCAAGATTGAGGATGATCTGTTTATTCGGCAACGGCTTGGCAGTCCCCTGACGGGGTTGTTCGGCCGCAGTGGTGGCTACGAGGTGGTGCGGCAGAAGGTCGAGCGCATCTACCTGAACGACTACTTCGATAAGTATACCGTGGACGTGTACCTCTTTGACGCCGAGGGGCTGCCGCTTGAAAACCAGAACCGACGCATGTATCAAGAATACCGCGAAGACCTGGCGGCGGGCCGCTTCGATACGGGCTACCCCGATCTGTACTTCATCAACCAGTCTAACGTGCCAGTGGGCAACGGCTTTCGCAAGCAGTACCTGTTGTTTGTGGAGGTACCCAATGGTGCATTGATGGCGGGGCACATCATTGTGGTGCTCACCCTAAAGCAGTTCGCTCCCAACCGGGTGTATCCTGAGCTACTCATTGATCGCACCTACTCGGGGGCCTATCCCACCAATGAGTACGACTACGCCTACTTCACCCCCGAAGGGAGGCTCACCTTCAGCAATGGCGACGAAAGTGCCTTTCGCCCCCTGCAGCAGTATGGCTTCCGGCATCGCGTTGGCAGCGGCGAGACCATCGACCGGTCAGGCTACAGCTATTTGGTGGTGGAAGGCAAGAACAATGACTACATCGCCATCGCTTCCCCGGCCTACTCTATTGCCAACATCGTCTCTAACTTCTCATTTCTGTTTCTGCTGTTGGTGTTTGCCGTGCTCTTTCTGCTGGCGGGGTACTCAATTTACTTCGCCATCAAACGTGCCAACCTCAACTTTTCCACCAAGATTCAACTATACCTGAACGCGGCTTTCTTTATGCCACTCCTAGCGGTGAGTGTCACTACCCTAAGCATCATCAGCAACTCTTACAACGAAGAAGTGGATGAACAATACTTAGAGAAGGCTGAGCAGATTGGTGACAATGTAACCAGCTTCATGGCCCAGTATCAGCAGGGTGAGATAACACAGGAGTCGCTGGCGAACACCTTATCGCAGATCGCCAAGTACGCCGAAACCGACGTGAACGTGTTCGATACCACCGGTGCCTTGGTGGTAACCAGTCAGCCCCAGATTTACGAGAACAACCTGTTGTCTGAATACATTAACGCTGAAGCCCTGACCCGCATCAGGGTACGCGACAAAAGTAAACTGGTACTGGACGAGTCGGTGGGCAGCTTATCGTACAAATCTTCTTATACCGGACTGCGGTCACCAAGCACCGGAGAACTCATTGGACTTCTTAGTATTCCCTTCTTTGAGTCGCGTAACGAAGTTGAAGAGCAAATCATCCAGGTGCTCACCAATATGATGAACATCTTTACCTTTGTGTTCATTGCTTTCTTGATTATCTCCTACCTAGCCTCTATGTTGCTTACCTATCCACTCAAGTACATCACCCAGAAGATCAAGCGCACTTCATTGTCCGACTACAACGAGCCGCTTTCGTGGGAGAGCAACGATGAGATTGGGCTCATGGTGGGAGAGTATAACCGCATGTTGGTGAACCTAGAGGCCAGTAAAGCTGCGTTGGCGCGTACTGAAAAAGAGTCGGCCTGGCGCGAGATGGCCAAGCAGGTAGCTCATGAGATAAAAAATCCGCTCACCCCCATGAAACTCAGCCTGCAGCACCTGAAGCGCCGCCTGCAGCAGGAGTTCCTCACCGGCATGAACGCCCAAGAGGTGCAGGCCGTGGAAAAGCCGGTTGACAATCTGTTGCTCCAAGTGGATACCCTCAATGATATTGCTAGTTCGTTCTCTTCATTCGCCCAGATGCCCATCCCGAAGAGTGAGTTGTACGAGCTGGAAGCGGTGGTACGAAAAACTGTTGGACTCTACGAAGATGGACAACAAGAAGTTAATTTGTCAATTCAAGGCAGTAGCTTCTGGGTAGTGGGCGACGAGCAACTCATGGGGCGTATTCTGAGTAATCTAATAATTAATGCCAAGCAGTCGGTGCCCCGCGAACAAAAGCCCAATATTCAGGTGAGCTTGCAGCGGGCGGGATTAGACCGCCTCATTCTGAAGGTGAGCGATAACGGCACCGGCATCGCCCGCGAGATTCAGAACAAGGTGTTTATGCCTAACTTCAGTACGAAATACGCCGGGTCGGGTATTGGGTTGGCCATTGCCAAGCGGGGCATCGAGCACGCCGGAGGCCGTATCACCTTTGACAGCAAAGAAGGGGTCGGTACCACGTTCTTTATTGAGCTGCCGGTGAGCATGAACGGAGTGGGGGCGGTGCGGGCGTAACAGTTGTATTCTGCCTCCACAATGGTTATTTTAGCCGGTCTTAACTAGTTGGCAGGGAAAGATACGCCGGTGAGGTAGCGTTGGTTTACCATGAGGCTTCCCTCCTGAATATTTATTACGAGACTGTGAAACTTTAGCCGTTAGAAAGAGCATGAACACCCGCACCATCCGCTACGTCGATCCCGATGAGGACGTTCTTCAGGAAGAAGTAGATTTTGCGCTTACCAAAACAATGGAAGAGCGGTTCACGGTCTACTGTGACTTAATTGCTTCACTCTACGCAGTGTCGGGAATGGACGTTATGAACTGTGCCGGAAAACGGGCGATTAGCTACGTAGATTATGAGTAGCCTTAACATATACTTGCCCCAACACTTTCGCGAATTTCTTATTGTTAACCTAGACGACCTGATTCGCCTGAAGCATGCTTCGGTTAAGGGGCGAAACAAAGCCCGCGACTCAGAGGGTTTATCCTTTCTGCAAAAGCTCAAAGCCGGGCTGACCAAATCAGAAAAATCATGAGCGCACTTTTTAACCGCCGCCATTTTCTCAAGCAAAGCACGCTGGCGACCATGTCGGCCCTGCTAGGCGCTGAGATCGTCCACGCTGCGCACCTACCGCCTGACTACCTACCCCTGGCCTTTCGCCTTGCGGACGAACCGCTGGCGGGCAAGAACGAAGCCATGATCGTGCTCAACGATCGCCCCTGGAACGTAGAAATGCCTCCCCACGCGTTGAATGAGGCCGTAACCACCTTCCCCAATATGTTCGTGCGCAATAATGGCCTCATACCAGCCAATAATGATTCCCGTAATTGGACCCTTGCCGTGGGGGGCGAGTCGGTTCGGGCTGAGAAAACCTACCGGTTGAGCGAACTAAAGGAGCGCTTTGAAGCGCATACGTATCAACTGGTGCTGGAGTGCGGTGGCAACGGACGGGCGGGCTTCTACCCTCCGGCAGCGGGCAACCAGTGGCAGGAAGGTGCGGTCTCATGCGCTCGTTGGACCGGCGTCCGTTTGCGCGACGTGCTGTCCGACGTTGGAGTAAAGGGCGACGCGGTTTACGTAGGTTACTACGGGAAGGATGAACACTTGAGCGGAGATCCTAATAAGGTGCCGATCTCCCGGGGTGTTCCGATGAGCAAAGCCCGGCAGGACGAAACACTGCTGGCCTGGGCCATGAACAATGAACCCATTCCATTAGCGCACGGCTACCCGCTACGGCTCGTGTGCGGCGGCTGGCCCGCATCTGCTTCCGGCAAATGGATTGATAAGATCGTGGTGCGCAACCAGGTGCACGATGGCCCCAAGATGATGGGTGACTCGTACCGGGTGCCCCGCTATCCAGTGCAACCGGGGCAGGAGGTGTCCGACGAAGATATGGTTATTATCGAGTCGATGCCCGTGAAGTCGCTCATCACCTATCCCCAGAGCGGAGCCATTTTAGGGCGAGATCGTTCACTTGACGTGCAGGGCCATGCCTGGGCGGGCGAACGGAGCGTGCAGGGTGTTGAAGTATCTACCGACTTCGGCGCTATCTGGCAACCAGCAAAGCTTCAGCCACCGGCCAATCGGCTGGCTTGGCAGCAATGGTCAGTGTCGTTGCGGTTTCCACAACCCGGTTACTACGAGGTATGGGCAAGAGCAACCGATGATGCGGGCGTGAGCCAACCGATGGTAATCCCGGGGTGGAATCCCAAAGGTTATCTCAACAATGCCTGCCACCGCATTGCCGTTAAAGTGGATCAGGCTTAGTTAGATTTTGCGGAAAAACAGGATATTTGTTGGAATGAAGAAAAAATGAAAGGATGAAGCCAGGTTCGGAAAATTTGTTGAAAGGACTGATAAAGATCAGCAAAGCAGTTGTCGGGATTGTGGTGCTGCTGTTGGTGGGCACCGGCATGGCCATCTATTGGGTGCTGGCCGACCGCTTGGCTGATTCAGTAGCGCAAGCGCCACCGAAGACGGAAGTTGATGCCGAAATGGCTCCGGCAACCACCGTAGCCGAAGCGCCCGAGGTTGTAGATGGTAAAGATGTGCTCACCGGACTGCTAACCGGAGAGGGGTTACGAGCAGTTAAAGCTAACTGTCTATCTTGCCATTCAGCCAAGCTAATCGCTCAAAATCGCTTCACCCGCGCTGGCTGGCACGCTAAAATCGTTTGGATGCAAGAAACGCAAGGACTATGGGACCTGGGTGAGAACGAGCCACTTATTTTAGATTATCTGGCCAAATATTATGCACCGGAGGTGCGCGCATCTCGTCGCCAGCCACTTACGAACATCAACTGGTATAAACTAGAATAGCCAGAAGTCAACTGATTTATTTACTCGGCTACCATTAACTAATTTCATGCAAACTGCTCAAAAATCCCCGGTCGTTGCTAAGGCGATTATTCTACCCTTTGTGCTGATCACTTCCTTGTTTGCGCTGTGGGGCTTTGCCAATGATATCACCAACCCGATGGTATCCGCTTTCAAGAAGGTACTAGAACTTTCTAACACGCAGGCATCCTTGGTGCAAGCAGCGTTTTACGGCGGTTACTTCACCATGGCGATTCCGGCGGCATTGTTTGTGAATAAATTTTCTTACAAGAAGGGAATCATGCTCGGGCTGGTTCTGTACGCTGTCGGAGCACTACTGTTTTTTCCTGCTGCTGCCTACGAAAACTTCACTTTCTTCTTACTAGCGCTTTATATTCTTACCTTTGGCTTGGCCTTTTTGGAAACAACGGCCAATCCCTATATCTTGGCAATGGGAGCGCCCGAAACCGCTACCCAACGTTTAAATCTGGCGCAGGCGTTTAACCCAGTTGGATCAATCACCGGACTGCTGGTGGCCCGTAGTTTTATTCTTGACGCGCTTCGCTCTGATGATACCACCGACACTGGTGAAGCGCTCTACGATACACTGTCCGAGTCGGCCAAGGCTGCAGTGCGCACCGGCGACTTAGAGGTGATCCGTAATCCGTACGTTGTTTTGGGACTGGTGGTGCTGGGATTCTTAGTAGTTATTGGACTAGTGAAGATGCCCGGTGATCTGGTACAGGAAATACCCGTTAAGTTTTCGCAGTCGGTAAAACGGCTCTGGAGCAGTCAGAAGTTCGTAGGTGGGGTGATTGCACAGGTATTTTACGTAGGCGCCCAAATAATGTGCTGGACGTACGTGTATCAGTACGCTGAGCCACTGGGAATAGATAATGCTACGGCGGTATACTACGGGGCAGGGGCCTTGGTTATTTTCTTGATAGGGCGCGCTATCGGAACCGCCCTGTTGCAGTACATTAATCCGGGAAAACTACTGATGTACTTCGCAATCGGGGCGTTTTCGATGACCCTTGTCACAATTTTTGCGAGCGGAACAATCGGTTTGTACGCCCTGGTTGGCATCTCTTTTTTTATGTCCATTATGTTTCCTACTATTTATGGGATAGCCCTGGAAGGGCAGGGGGAAGATGCTAAGTTTGGTGCGGCTTTCTTGGTCATGGCCATCGTGGGTGGTGCGTTTATGCCGTATCTGCAAGGTTATATTTTAGACCTGGGAGGGCCCGCTTACAACGATACCCAAATTTTGGGAGTTTCTGAAGTCAACTTTTCGTTTGTACTACCTTTGGTTTGCTTTGTGTTCATCGGAATCTACGGCAGAAACGTTTATCGTATTTATTCCAAACCTCACGAACCGTTACCCCAAGGCGAGGAGAGGTGAAGTGAGACGATATTTGTCATCAGCGCTTTCCCTTACGATAATAAAAATTGCTGCACCATGTAACATAAAGAAACGATCCTCAGTTTAATTCTAAAACGCATTAACCGCCAATGTACAGCACTATGGTTCCTGTCACCGAAAGTAATAAAGAACAACTTAAGTGGACCGAACTACCGGTGGGATTTCAATCACTGTTGAAGCGCTCATACGCTGAGTATAAGGAAATTCTGTATGACCCTTATCTTCACCCCCGCGCTCGCAAGGTTCCCACTTGGAATGATTGGCTGGCTAAACATGACATCGTCCATGATGTTCCCCCCGATTTTGAGACGCGCCTGATGCCTCCCGGTTTAGAATAGTAATTTTTACGCTTAAAGCATTGATTTTATATTGATCGGTGTAATTAGGGCTGCTTTGGTTTATTTGCTAATTTGGCATATTCATTAGGCAACTTACTGTTAATGAAACTATTTATTACCATCTGGGTTAAGCAGCTATAACCTATCTATTATGAATTTCATATCTCCATACTTTCTTTAATTTCTTTTTATTATTATGAACGAGACGATGCATCCTGAAGTGGTCGTTATCAGCAATGACGGCACCGAACAGGTTTTCAACTGGGAAGACATTCACATCAACAGTGATCTGCAATCTTTTATCACCCCCTTATCCAAAGATTCAAAGCAACAGCTTGAGGAAAACATCAAGATGAATGGCTGCTTAGATCCACTTACGGTTTGGAAAAAAAGCAACGGTGATCACCTATTGGTAGACGGACATAACCGCTACGATATTTGTCAGCGTAACCGAATATCTTTCAAAATTAGGTTGGTGAAGTTTTCCAGCATGGACGAGGCGAAAGATTGGATGTTGAACCACCAACTGGGCCGACGTAACCTTAATCCGGATCAATTAAGCTACTTTCGTGGGCTCAAGTACGAACGGATGAAAAAGAAGCGCGGTGGCTACGACAAAGTGCTTTCCAGTGGTCATTCGGGCGATAAGACATCTGAGATACTGGCCAAAGAATTCAACGTAAGTGATCGGACGATTTTACGCGACGCAGAGTTCGCCAAGGGTATTGAGGTGATTTCTCGTACTAATCCCCAACTCAAGAATGATATCTTGATCGGTAACGTCAAAGTAAAGAAGGGTGATGTTCAGTTGCTCGCCCAGGTGAAGGACCTAAGGCAGATTGGCGGAAAAATTAAGAACCCAGCTGATCTATACAATAAAGCCCAGGCAATTCGCCGAAGTAGGGAAGATAAAAAGGCGCAGCAGCGCAGGGAGGAAGAAGCAGCTCGTATTGAAGCGGTTACCGGAGAAAATGGCATTAAAGAACCGGTTTTTTCTACCAAAGAAGATCGGCTCACGCGCATCAAGGGGAACATTATTTCGGCAATCAATAAGAGCATTCAAAAGAACGATAAAAAGTCGCTCAAGAGTGCACAAATGTACCTCAAAGATCTGGAAAGTGAGTTGTTTGGCCGCTACGCGAACGCGCAATAATTTTCTAGAAACGCAACTTTTGAGTTAAGCCCCCTAGAGTTTGCATAGACTGCTCAGGGGGCGTTCAGCATCCTTGTTACCTAACTCGAGCGCGTGCTGCCAGTCTTGGCAAGCAAGATCCAGCTCCCCCCGGCGGTGGTAAGCAATTCCCCGGTTATACAGTACGCGCTCGTTCTTGGGATCAAGGGCTAAAGCTTGGGTATAATCTGCGTTAGCCAAGGCGTGCTGCTCTAGTTTGAAATGAGCGTTTCCACGGTTCGAGTAAGCTTTTACTGCTAATGGATCACGTTTAATAACTGTGGTATAATCTTCTATGGCTTCACTGAGTAGCCCAGCTTTGTCGTGCGCAAATCCCCGCTGCAAATACGCCTCGATGCTGTTTGGCTGCCACGATATGGCTCGGGTGAAACTGATGATTGCAGCAGCAAAATCCTTTTGATCCAGATGCGAAAGGCCCTCTTGCAACGCGCCCTCGTAGGTATTTTCTCCGTATTGGTTTGCTATCTGATTTAATAACGCACCGTTGTTCTGACGTCGGGCGAGCAAAGCCAGATTGCGTAAGGCGATCGCATTGCCTGACTCACGGTTTAGTGCATCACGATAATAGGCGATGGCTTGCACTGTATCGCGTTGGCTTTCAGCAGTTAAGCCTAAGTTTACGTAGCTTTCTACATACGTTGAGTCTTTGGAAACTGCTAAGTTGAAGGATTCCTGCGCCTTTGAATAGTTACCTTCATGGTAGTACGTTAGCCCAATTATGTTTAACCAGGCCAACTGCATGTCTGACTGGATTGTAACTATCCCGGTAGCGAGTAGAGTACCATCATCTTCTTCGCCACGATAGAATACAGCATTAGTTTCGGCGGGGGGATTGGATAGTAACAACTGCAGATCAGCTCGGGCTTCGGAATAGCGTTGTGCATCAAAAAGCACCATAGCGCGCTGAAAGTAGGCCTCATAATGGTCTGGGCGTAGATGTATTACAGACGTATAATCATTGTTAGCGCCCACCAGGTCATTCTGTCGCTCTCGTACCTGTGCTCGGAGCAGATAAGCATCTACTAAATCGTGTTGAGCGGCAATTGCTAAGTCTATCAGTCGTTCTGTCTCAGCCCACTGTCCTGCCAGCATGTGTTCGCGGGCAGTATTCATCCAATGCCTAGACTGATGTTGTCGGGAACCTTTATACTTTAGCGAAGAATTTGCTGTCGGTTGGGCTAAAAGTTGACCAGCAGTACTTGTGAGCAGTAAAATGATGGCAAAGACGAGGCGGTAACGTACAAAAGACATGGAATAACCGTTAAATGAGAAAAAATATTACAAAGTAGTTTTTATTAAATTATTACAATGTAATTTTGAATTTATTATATAATTGGTTAATTTTGATATAACGTAAGTCTCAATAACATAAGCTATGATAAATTCAGATAAGTATCCGGAATTAGTTAAGAAACCGATTTGTGCAGAACAATTTTATAACGAATTTAAAGGCAAATTACCGGAAAAAAGTTTACTAGCCGGATTCAACTTTGCGCTTAGCTGTGATAATTTCCACTATGCATTTAATCGTTATTTACTGCATGAGGGTAAAAGCCTTTACCACGTGCAAAAGCAGATTAAGACTTTTTTTGACGAAAATTCGCAGCATAAAAGGCGGCTAGCCCTTTTTGGGATTTTCACTAATGAGTATACTGAGGCTACCAAAGACATGCTCTTAGCCCGTGAGTATTACGAACTTATGCCCAAACTTCACCAGGCCGAAGAGCAGGTTCAGCGTTTGGTAGAGTCACTGTTCGCCGATCTTAACGATGTAACCGAGGCTTAAATCATCGTTCCACGTAACTAACAACCCATTACAATAGTAATTTATGCTATTTATTTAGTTTAGAGCGAACTTCTTTCGGGGGTTTGCGTTACTACTACCATACAATTTAGGTAGTAGTTTATATGGTAGAAGCAGAAAAGCTGGGTCTTGAAACCCGGCTTTTCTGTCTTTATAGCCATTAGTGAGCTCGAAACCTTATTGCATTTCTCTACATAACGCCCATAAAAAGTACGCCATTTTTATTACTAATGGTCTTCGTTAATATTTACGATTAAAAGCTCCCTTCTTCCCTTTTTTTTTAGTAACTATCCGGTAGTATAGTACAATGTACTAAATTTTATTTTTTTAGTATTTAAAACTATCATCCAACGTGACTACCATATACTACCGCATTCTAGTAATTCAACTGATTGGCCTACTGGGATCAATCTCTCTTCGTGGATCTGCCCAGTCAGTAACACCTGAACATCAGACTCCCCCCGCCCCTTACGCAATACCGGTAGAGCAACCTGACGGAACGACCATCAAACTTTTTGTCCGAGGCGACCAGGCG
Organism: uncultured Cytophagales bacterium; assembly: GCA_963761785.1. Lineage (GTDB taxonomy): Bacteria > Bacteroidota > Bacteroidia > Cytophagales > Cyclobacteriaceae > Tunicatimonas. The sequence goes on along the minus strand of CAVXII010000003.1, from coordinate 143,571 downwards.
CACCATTGGACGGAAACCTTGGATGGCTATACTGCTATCAAAAATGAGTCAGGTTACTATGAATACGCGACGGTCAGGGGCGGCCGCTTGGTCGGTAATGGGGTAAGAGCCCAAAACCCCGAAGAGAGATCATTGGCTACGCAGAGAAGCCTACTGGCACTACCTCGTCACCAAAAACCGCCGATCGTATTTAACCCACTGGCTGCCCGTTCTGATTATCCGTCTTCTTCTGCCGCTCGTACGCTGAGTTCTGCTCCCATGCCAACGTCGGGAAAGGTAAGGTTGCTAGCGATCTGCATCGATTACCCTAACCGGAATGCCACCTATCAGGTGGATGATTTCTTACGCTTGTTTAACGGGCCAAACAAAGGGCGCTCTTTTAGTGAGTACTTCAAAGAGAACAGCTACGGAGAGTTAGACATCAGCGTGGATGTGGTGGGATGGACGCGGGCTAAGGACGATTTTCAGTCCTATAGCCACGGTAAAAACGGTTTCGAGGGGGCAAAAGGGTTGGTCGCTGAAGCAATTGATGCCGCTGAAGCCAAGGGGGTAGACTTTTCGAAATACGACAACAATAACGATGGCAACGTTGATGGTATCATCGTTATTCATTCGGGTCCAGGGGCTGAAGAAGCAGGCAATGACAACTACATCTGGTCGCACCGTTGGGCAATACCAAGCCGTTTCTACGACGGACGTAATATCAGCGACTACATGATTCAACCCGAGATTCGTTTCAGCGAACGGGTTAATATCGGAATCTTCTGCCACGAGTTTGGTCATCTACTGGGGTTGCCTGATTTGTATGATACAGACTATAGCGATGGAGTAAACTCCGGTATCGGACACTGGGGGCTGATGGCCCGAGGTGGTTGGGCCGGTCAGGAGGCTACTCCTACCGGGTTGTCAGCATGGTCGAAAGGTGCGCTCGACTGGGCTAATGTGCAGGACATTACCGGAGAATACGGGACTTATTCGCTTCGCGCAGCTAGCGAAGATAACACTTTGTACCGGATCAGGACGTCCCTCAACAATGAATACTTTTTGCTGGAAAATCGGCAACAAACCGGAGTGGACACTGAACTGCCAGGCTCGGGAATGGCTATTTGGCATATTGATCAGAACAAAACCGTACAATACCCCTTTAGTAACAAAGTTAATGGTGACACCGATCGCAAGGGCGTTGACCTGGAAGAGGCTGACGGACGCGATGAACTGGATGCGCTTCCCGCACACACCGGTGATTCGGGCGATCTATTTCCGGGCACAACCGGAAATACCGAGTTCTCTCCACGAAGTTATCCAAACTCTGATACGTACGTTGCCCAGCAAGGAAGCAATAGCAGCGGGATAAACTTGCAAGATATCCGCGAGCGAAACAAAACAGTCACATTCATTTACCAACGAGAGGGTGAGGATATAGGAACATCGTGCGAGAAATCTACCATTGCCGTCAATGGTGAGAACAAAGCTGCACGGGCGGTCAATTGGTATGAGTTTACGCTACCTACCAATGGAGTAGTGTCTCTAGAAAGTGCCGGAAATCCTCGTAACGTGAAAGTATACGCTGCGTGCGGAGGCCCGCTACTGGCTCAGTCCGACGATGCTGAAATCAGTTTGACATACCTTCCGAAAGGGCAGCGCTTATTTATACGATGGGAATACGCGAACCGACCCTCCCGACCGATCGCTTGGCAACTAAATCTAGAGAATTCGGTTGTTCGGACTGATTCACTAGCACTGGTAGCGATCTATCAGAAAATGGAAGGCTCTCGTTGGAACAAGCGGACCAACTGGTTGCAAGGAAGCGTGGCTTCCTGGGAAGGGGTACGTACCAGAAAGGGCCGGGTGACGGAGCTACGCTTTGAGCAAGCTGGGCTCAAAAATAGCTTTCCCAAGGAGCTGTATCAGCTAAAAGAATTAAAGAAATTTATCGTCAGCGAAGGTCAACTTTCCGGTGAAATAAGCCAAGAGATGGCTACGCTAACGCAGTTGGAAGAAGTTCGGATTGAGGTTCCAAATCTGCCGGTGCGGTTTTTAAAAGATTTGGGACTGCTAACGAACCTGCGCCTACTAAGACTTGCCGATGTAGTACTCGACGTTCCATTACCGGCTGATGTTGATAAGTTGCAAAAACTAGAAAGACTTGAGCTACCGAATACGCAACTAACGGGCACGGTGCCCACAAAGCTAGGTGATATTAGCCGGTTAGTTTACCTTGATCTTTCTAAAAATCAACTCACTGGTAGCATCCCATCCAGTCTATTTAAGAAAAACGTAGCTTATCTGGATATGCATGAGAATCAGCTAGAAAATTTGCCCAGTAACTTGTTTACCAACGCTAAGCTGAAGGAATGTTATTTACACCGCAATCAGTTGACGGGCAGTCTGCCCCGTGAGGTGACCCGTGGTGTAGACGTGCCGCTGATCCTTACCCTGGCACGAAATAAACTAACGGGGTCCGTACCGGAATCATGGACTAAAATAAATTTTGAAGAGTTAACGCTCAACCAAAATCAGCTTGCGGGAACCTTTCCGGCTATTTCTATGTCCAGGCGATTAGACATATCGGTCAATAAATTTACGAAATTACCCCTCTTGCCAAATGCTGGTTCGTCGACGGGTGAACTGATTTGCCATACGAATAACTTTACCTTTGAGGATCTGTTGCCCAACCAACGTTACTTGACCTGCCCAGGTTGCCAAGATCGTTATGCGCCTCAAAGAGATATCTTCTTAAATATAGAACAAAGTCTTAAAGCCGGTGACGCATCCAGTATCCGTTTGCCATTTGATGAACGGATAACAACCAGCCGGTACGTATGGTACCGTAGCAATGAATTGGTCTACCAATCCCAAGTCAACGCGCTAACCATCGAGTCTTTTTCTACCACTCAGGCTGGTTCGTACGAATGCTTAATTACTAACCCGGTCTTTCCTGGTTTGACGCTTCAGGCGGAGGGAGTTGTATTGATTTTGCAAGAAAAGCTAACCCAAGAATTAACACTGGTACCCATAGGTAGCAAAAAGTTTGGTGATGAACCATTTCGATTAAGCGGAAAATCATCTTCGGATCTCCCGGTGGTCTACCAAAAAACAGAGGGGCCAATTGTAATCAATGGCGAAGTTGTTACTATTCAGGGAGCTGGTGTGGCAAAAATCAAGATGATAGCAGCAGGTAACAATACGTACTCACCCTCCGAGCGTACTATACAGTTTACCATCGCCAAAGCCAAACCTATTATCCGCAGTGGCGAGATAACCGATAAAACGTATGGTGATAAGCCCTTTGTTCTAGACGTTACGGCTGACAATAATTTATCGGTGAACCTAACGGTAGAAGCTGGAAATGTAATATTCAGTAACCGAACGGTTACCATCCAAGGCGCAGGCGCAGTTCGCATCCGCGCCTCGCGCACTGAAGATCAAGACTACAAAGCAGCTGAGTCTGTTATGATCACGTTCGATGTCAAGCAAGCCAGTCAAGTACTCACCTTTGATAATCTAGAAGACGTTCAGTATGTACCTGACAGTGAGATACCACTTTCCGCAACATCCACTTCATCCCTGCCCGTTGAATACGAAGTAGTACGCGGGGGAGTAGAACTTGTAAATGGCGTGCTGATCATCCGGCAGGCGGGTGAAGTTACCATTCGGGTGAAGCAGTCCGGTAATGAAAATTATCGTCCGGCAACCGCTCAGCAACAAACATTTACCGTAAATAAAGCGACCCAGGAAATTTTCTTTAGTGAAGTATCCAATAAGCTCACGACCGATCAACCTTTCACCCTCGACGCGCGTAGTAGTTCTACGTTGCCCGTCAGTTTTCGAATACTAAGCGGACCGGCTACACTCAGTGAGGAAAATTTGGTGACCATCCAGGGGGAGCAGGGGGGCACGGTGGTCATTGAGGCTACCCAAGTGGGAAACATCAATTATCTACCAGCAAGTGCTATCCAACAAGAAATCCTGGTTCGGTCTAGTGAGAAAGAAAACCAGGAGATTTTAGTCGGTCCGCTTCCGGACACCGTTGTGGTTGGTGAGCTAATTGCTATGGAGGCGATCACCGACAAGGGATTAGTTACAGCAGTGGATTTTGCCGGAAATGCCCAGGCTAACTTCGAAGATGGCAACCTGCGCTTCGTGGGTGCCGGTAAGTTGATAGTTCGTATTAGCAATCCGGGGAACGATGATTACAATCCGGTTTCGATCGAGAAAGTGTTTATAGTCTTAGACACCCCTCCGGATCTAGAGCCCCAGAGTCAAACCTTGGTTTTTGGACCTGCTGACCGTCAATTTGGTGAACAAATCGTGGTCAGCACCGACAAAGGGGAACGGCCTACGCTTGAAGTAGTCAGCGGACCGGCGAAGGTCAGCAGTGACGGAACCGTGCTCACAACCGGTACGGGGCAGGTCTTGATTCAGGTTACGCACCCCGAAAATAGTAATTTTATAGCAATTGACACCGTACTGGAATTCTTGGTTACGCGTGCCGCTCAACAGGTGATTTTTGAAGCGACGTCGCTTACCGATAGTACGTTTCACTTGCAAGCGATAGTTCCGTCCGGACTACCGGTCGCATACACGATTGACTCGGGTGAGGGGGTTATTCGGGGGGATACCCTAGTGGTGCAGGCAAGTGGTGAAATCGTGGTGACCGCTCGTCAGGCCGGTAATGAGAACTACCTAGCTGCTGACCCGGTGAGTAAAATATTCAATGTGGAAATTATTACTGCCAATGACCCTGTTGCTAACGCAGCGCTGATCGATATATATCCAAATCCCAGTTCAGGAATATTTAATATTCGCTTCGCCCCGTCCATATCAGCAGTGAACTACCGGGTGGTAGATATCCGGGGTCATCAATTGGTGGAAGGGATAATGCGGAACAACGAGGGAAGTTTAAATCTTAGTCATCTAGCGAGCGGTACGTATATCCTGTATCTACAAACAGACCGGGAAAGTACTTTTCATCGGTTGCTAAAGGAGTAAATGCTATTCGAAACGTAGCGAATCAATAGGATCGAGTTTAGATGCCCGGTAGGCTGGATAATATCCGGAAAGAATGCCAACGGCAATGCAAATAAGTAGCGCGGTGAAGATCCAAAGCCAGGGGATAATGAACTGCTCAACATTCATAAGACGCGATACCCCGTTGCCTATACCAATCCCGAGTATTACCCCTAGTAAACCACCGATCTGACAGATCACAATGGCTTCCATTAAAAATTGCTGCCTGATTTTTTGCGGGGTAGCTCCCAACGCTTTTCGTACCCCAATTTCACGCGTACGCTCGGTCACTGAAACCATCATAATGTTCATTAGCGCAATGGAAGCTCCCAGCAGTGTAATCAGCCCAATGGTGAACCCCCCGATCCGTAGGTACCCGGTTATCTCCCCGAGTTCTTCGCTCAAGGACTTCTTTTGTTTCACTTCGAACGAGAGTTCACTTCCTATAGGATCTTGTCGGATGGTCCGCATCAGGTTGGTTGCTTCACCCATTGCCAGCGGTAAGCTAACTGCCCCACTCACCGATATGGTGATCGTGTACGCAAGACTACGCACGGCTATTTGCCGGGCTTTTACAACCGGAATGAATATCTTTCGATTAACGTTGTCACCCGGACCAGCCCCCTTTTCTTCAAGCACACCGATGATTTTGAACGGTGTTCCAAAAATAGATATGCGCTCATTGATCGGGTCTTCCAACGCGGTAAACAGATCATTAATGACATCAGCTCCGACGACGGCTACGTTGGTTCCTTTATCTAATTCTATACCCGAAAAGTTACGGCCTGACTTAAGACGTAAACCCTCAATGATCAGATGCTGCTCATCAGTACCTTCCACCTGTATATTCGGATTGGTGCGTGATGAACCCCTCTTGGCTTCTGCACTGCCGGTGACGCGGGTTCGTACCGAAGTGAATCCAGCTAAGTTATATCGCTTCATGAACTGTCTTACGTCCTGAAAATCAATGGGAGGGTAAGACTTCTCCGACCGGCCACGCTGCCGCCGGTTGCTTCCGTCTCGTTCTTGTACCGTAAATGTGTTAACACCCAGGCTAGCAAAACTGTCATCAACCGATGCTTGGATGCCGTCGATAGCTGTGAGAATCCCTACCAGTGCCGTGATGCCGATTGCTATAATCAACGCGGTCAGTACGGTACGTAATAGGTTGTCACGTATGGCTTTTAAACTTTCCTGGAGGTTAATGAGCATATCGTGCAATTAAAGTACATAAGCTTCAAATCCAAATCTACCGAATAGCGTCTACCTCATAACAATAAAGTAAGAGAATTTGTATTAGATTAGTAGTCAACCTATGGTATTAACCCTAAGTCTTCACTATGCGTAGATTTATTTTACTAGCTATTTTCACTTTGTCCGGGGCAATCTTATCGCACGCTTCTCACGTGGTTTTGCCAATGGATAAAGCCCAGAGTAATCACCTTAAGGCCTACGGCATTGCTTATTGGGTTCTTCAGCAGCAACAAACCGTAGATTGGTTGTTGAACTACCGGGGTGGTACGTTCGCCTGCGAGTACTCACTGAAGCTGGAAAATGAGTGTGTTATCCGTGGTGTTAAGTACGAAGTGATTTCGGATGCTCAGTATAACCAAATCATTAGTACCATCGCTAGCCCTTCTTCTAACATGGATTTGATGAAGTTAGAGAAGCATCCGAAAATTGCTGTTTATTCACCTAAGAACAAGCAACCCTGGGATGATGCCGTTACCCTGGCTCTCACCTACGCTGAGATTCCTTATGAGGTAGTTTTCGATGACGAGGTACTTTACGATAAACTACCGGAATTCGATTGGTTACACGTACACCACGAGGACTTTACGGGGCAGTACGGAAAATTTTACCGGGTATATCGGAACGCGCCCTGGTACATCGCTCAGCAACGTAGTTTTGAGGAGACAGCGCGCAAGCATGGTTACGCCAAAGTATCTGAGTTGAAGTTAGCAGTAGTGAATAAAATTCGTGACTTTGTGTCGGGGGGCGGATTTATGTTCGCAATGTGTGCCGCTACTGATACCTACGACATCGCTCTGGCGGCGGCGGGGATTGATATCGTAGAATCTATGTTTGACGGTGATCGGGCTGACCCGAATGCTCAGTCTAAGTTGAGTTTTGCTAATACTTTTGCGTTTCAAAATTTTCAAATAGTTCGTAATCCCTACGAATACGAATTTTCAACCATTGATGTTGATCCTCAAACTCGGGGTTTGACGCAAGAAAATGATTACTTCAATTTGTTTGAGTTTTCGGCAAAATGGGATCCAGTCCCTACCATGTTGGTGCAGAACCATGAGCGAATTGTTAAGGGGTTTATGGGACAAACTACTGCTTTTCGTAAGGAGTATATCCGGCCTGACGTGTTGGTTTTGGGTGAAAACAAAGCCGTTGGCGAAGCCAAGTACTTGCACGGTGAATTCGGTAAGGGATTCTGGACTTTTTACGGAGGGCATGATCCGGAGGATTATCAGCATAGGGTAGGGGAGGCTCCTACCGACTTAAATTTGCACCCTAATTCTCCGGGCTATCGGCTGATTCTAAATAATATACTTTTTCCGGCTGCTAAAAAGAAGAAGCAGAAAACTTGATTACTCAACAATTTGCTTTACTTCATCCGGTGAAAGTTTAAAAAGGCATAAACGCGAAAAGCGTCCTAGTAAAAATGTCTCGGCTAGCACCACTAAGCCACCATCTTCGGTAAAACTAAAGTCCCCGAGCTGGTAAGGATCGGTTATTCCTAGATGATATGAAGCTATTAGGTTGCCCATTTCCTGATCGTACATATAAAATACTAATTGCTGGGTTTTAGTGTGGGAACCGTACACAATGGTGGGTTTTCCGAGTAGCTCGGTTGTTTTGACAACTACCCGAGCATCGGAAGCAATTTCGGGAAAGTTGTTTGCCGTTATATCACCACTGTTAGCAATTGTTTGATAGCTAACCTCAGTTGCTGGGAGTAGGGCACTAACCTGAAAAGCGCGCCGGGCCAAGGCAAACTGGTTACCGGTGACATGTTTAGCAGCACTCACGTAGCCTTCCTTTCGGAAGCCGTTGAGGGTCCCCATTAGTTCTCCTGAACCGGGGTTCACAAAATTGAGTGATAATGTGTAATTGCTGAACCCATTAAAATAATAAGCAGCACCATCATCAGTAGCACCGGCAAAGAAGGGTAGTTGTGGGCCGGTCCGGCTAAGGTGGTCTATAATGTCTTCTTCAACGTCTTCTTCAACGGCATATTCGGCACTCCATTCAGTGGCGAACGAAACGCTCAACTTGGTTAGTGTACTACTATGATTTTCTCTATTATATCCTAAGATGAGTATCCCCCCGTCCAGAGTTCGTGAAATTCCTAGTGGGTACTGAATTGCTTCGATTGTAGTAGCCGATTTAGTAGATCCGCCATTTACATCTACCTGAAGTATTTCCGTAGCCAACGTAACCTCGTTCATGCAGACAAGGTATATTGAATCGTTTATTACAAGTAACTCAGCGAGCGGGTTTACGTAGGCCTCATTAACACGATTATACCAGACAACTTGTCCATTATCATCCGTTTTTACCAAGTATGGGTTCCATGCTTCGGTAGCGGCAAGTAGTAGATACCCGCCGTCTTTTGTTGGTAATACGTCAAGGGGATCATATTCTGAAGAAAATCCAGGATCGTCGTAAATACGCGTAAAACTTGTTCCGGGCGCTATTTCGTCCTTACTCGAATCGCAAGACAACAATCCCAAACTAACCCCTGCTATCAAAACTAAAAATTTTGAATTCATCATGACTAAAATATTAGGGGCTTAAAGCTTTTGTCGGTTAAAAATTTCAAGGGGAACAGGAAACTAAAAGTGCCCGTGATGGCATTTAACTTGATATCATCAGGAACATTTCCTAGTCCAGCCAAGTGGCGTGAAGCCGGGTAGCGATTTTCGCGATCGATGATTGTATTAAATCCACGTCGGTACTCAGCGTCAATTACTACAACGACACCCCCGAAATTATAGGCTATTCCGCCCCCTAGTGCGTAACCTTGATAAGATTTCACATAAGTGTCGGTGATATCAGTGGTCTGGGTAATGGTTTTTGCCGGTACCGCGGAACCCGAAGCATAGTCGGTCGTAGAAGCTACCAGCGATTTACTTGCCTGCGCCAACCGGCCGTATAACAGGCCTGCTTGCACAAAAGGTTTGAAACGCTGAAAAGGGATACCATATCGCACGTGTAATGGAAGCTCTACATAGCCTAGCGTTTGGTCATGAGTATGTTCTGAGATTAGACGATTATCCTGATTTTCTTCGTCTATCCATTGATAGGCATATTGATAAGAATACTTCATTGAGATATAACGAGGAGATGCAGAAATCTGGACTGAAGGGGTTAGGGCAGCTGTTACTGCGATGCCGCTGCTAAAGCCAAGTTGTATGTATCCAGATCCATACGCTTTATCAATTTCATCACCTACCAAAGATACCAATTCGGTTTGAGATGCTACTACGGTAGGATGCGCGTATGATAGCCCTGTAACCAGACCTACGTACCATTGGGTATCTTCAAAATGGTGGACAGGACGCGGACGAACTCCGAATAAGCCTTGTGTAAAGGCTGGTTCGCTGAGGAGGAGGTACAAAGCGATACTAAAAATGTATCTATAAATTTTCATACAGCAATCAAGGCTAAAATAATTTTTTATGCTATACAACGCGGTCAAAATAGGCACATCTGTAAGTTAATTGTTTTGTATGGCCTGAATGTCTGTTGTAGCTGCGGTCATTCTGAACTTGCAAGGAAAAAGTGGACAAAAAGTTAAGCCACATTTTGGTGATGGTTTACTTTCAGTTTTATTTTGTATTCTACGGGGGTTAGATACCCCAGGGAAGCGTGCATTCTTTTCCGCCGGGTGGCCGGTGCCCTTGTACCAGATTTCTATAAATTCAAACACGTTCATTTTTGTCTCCGCCATTGTGGCTGGTTCTGTAGTATATGTGAGTTCTGATTTAAGGGTCTTAAAGAAACTTTCGGCTACAGCGTTGTCCCCACAGTTGCCCTTCCGGCTCATACTTTGTGCCACCAGTGGATGAGCTTTGAGTACATTTCTAAACTCATGGCAAGCGTATTGTACTCCCCTGTCCGAATGGAAGCGGACGCCGCGCGGATCAATTGGGTCACTATTGGTCTGTTTTTGATAGCCATTTTCCAAGCTGGTATCACCGTATCACAGGCTTTCATCGTTTGACTCAACGCCCATCCGCGCGGCGGCCGCCTATTACCTTACGGTCGGCCAAGTCCACGATGACGGTCAGATATAACCACCCGTGAGTAGTCTTGATGTAGGTGATATCCGAGACCCACGCTTTAGCCAGCTCGCCAGGACTAAAGTTTCTGTCTAACAGGTTCTTAGCGATTGCATAATTATGGTTAGAATCGGTAGTTTTTATCCTGAACTTTCTGTGAACAACACTTCTAATACCAGCCACCTTCATCAGTCTAGCTACCGGGCCCCGGCGGCTCTGGGCCTGGACACTTGAATGCCTCTTTTCCGAAGTTCCCGAGTAATCTTGGGGCTACCGTAGCGACCCTTACTTTCCCGGTGAATCTCTCGGATCAGCCGAAGGACTTCTTGAGTTTTCACCTTTCGCGCTGAAGGCTTTCTATCAAGCCAGTTGTAGTAGCCACTCCGGCTCACTTTAAATGTCTTACACATCTTCCCAACCCCAAATACAGCTCTGTGCCCCTTCACAAACTGATATATTTGTTGTCGCTCTTGGAGAAGATGCTCACCGCGGGGCGGCCCCCGCCTTTTTTAGAATATCGCGTTCTGTCTCTGCTTCTCGTAATTGCTTTTTCAACTTGGCAACTTCCGCCTGTTCCGGGCTTAGGGATGGTTTGCCATGTCCAGAGAAACTATCGCGCCACGATGGCCCTCTTTCTTCTGTTTGTATTCCCGCTTCCATCGGCTTAATAAGTTGGCTCGGATACCTAATTCTTATGCTACCGCATCGGCGGTCCGATTCACCAGTGGGTTTACCGGATAAGCAAAGTTCAACGGCCATTACTTTAAAGGCTCGGTCGAAGTGTCTTTTCTCTTTTCTCATGTTGGCTAAGTTAAGGATTATCAGGCTTAACTTAATGTCCACTTAAAGGTAGCAAGTACAGTTTTCGGCTCATCGGTTGGGTAGTTTGGAGTGGTTGTATCTTTCGCTGATAATACTGCTTGCGCCATTTGCGGATTAAGATAGTGGTTATCCCGTACTTTTCACAAACCTGCTGCTCAGTGATCAGCTCAGCTGCTAACTCTTGAATGAGTTTCCATCGGAAGGCCACTGGCCAATAGGACTTTTTCTCCTTTTTGTTCATTTCACTGATATTCATAGTGTTATACATGTTGTGTAAACCTATTTCAGAGAATGACTTAAAGTTATGTAACTAAAATTATGTTAAGTCACATAGTAGTTTTTTGACCTTTGTTATTTTCAATCGTCGCTTCTCCGAAGGGCGAGAGGCAGTACTGATTTAAGAGTCTCTATGACATATTCGGGAACTCCAGCACCAACGATATCAGTTACAGACTTGGAGTAAATACGTCCGGTTCTGCTTTCAACGTCGCTCTCTTGTGAGCTTTCATTTCTTGAAAACTACGACTCAATAGGTTAGTTGTCACAAATAGAGCAACCAGACTCACTATTGCCAGGGAAATATATAATAAGATAGTCATTTCAGCAATTCAATTAGTTCTTCGGAATCAATGATCTTGTTTCGTATCAAGATAAACAAAATTGTAGATATAATCAGCCCTACACATCCCATCCAGTAATTAATAGTAATTGATGAGGTAAACGAGTCAAAGTCAATTTCCCTAATAGCTGTCACCGCCGCAATACCTACTCCTACAAGTATTGCAGTTAACACTTTAACTTGCTCGTAATTCAACTTAACCTTTTCAACGACATATTCTCTGGATAGTTGCTCACTTTCTATTGGGTCTACAGATTCTGTAGCTGGTTCGGCCATATCATAATGTGTGCGCGCATCCTCGAAGCGCGTATAGCGCCGAATCATCGCTTCGGTTGCAGGTAGCGCTGGGTAGTCCTTACCTGGCACAAACCATGATGCGATGCGTAGAAGATCGCCTTGAGCTGGCCAGCTCCAAGCTGATCGGTCTTGCTGCGTCGCACGTCGATCAGAATCCCTTCCTTATCAAAGTTTAGATCGCTGGTATCTAGAGCTACTAATTCCCCCCGACGAAAAGCACCGGTGAAGCCCAGCAGCAGCACGACTTTGTCCCGCAGTTGTCCATTGATTGTCTCATCCAGCGAGAGGATCACTTTCTGAAACGGCTCCAGGGTAAAGGCCGGGGCCTGGTGCTGGCGGATGCCCAGCGAGCGCTTGATGCCGTCCATGGCCGTGCGGACTAATTTGCCCCCGGTGGGGCTTTCAAATCCCTGCAGCTCATGGAAGCTAGAGAGCATGGCCAGCCGCCGTTGCAGGGTGGCCACCGTATACCGAGAAGCCAGATCACTGATGTAGTTGACGACCTGGTCGGCCGCCGCGGGGAAGGGGGCCACCCCGTGATTCTCGCACCAGGTGGTGTAGCAGTTCAGGTCCGCCCGGTAGGCCCGCACGGTGTTGGGTGCCTTCTCGATGCCGAGCTTGAGAAACCTGGCAGCCGCGGGCGTTATCTGGTCATGCCTGAGCTGACTAAGCGATCTGGAGGACTGCTTAGAGGAGATATGGACTACAGGTTGGTGTTGTTCACTCATCAAAATGACGATATGCAATAAGGTAGGAAAAACGCGACATATATATAAGGAGTAACTATCAATAGGTAAGTTACCGGTTAGTATATGAAAAGTAGGCGATTTGGAAGAACTAAACTTTCGGTTAAGCAAGAACTTTGAAATGAGCCCAAAGCCTTGAATTTAATGCTGTTCCGCCTATTTTTTATATACATTGTTGTAGCACGTTTTTTTTAATTATGGCAGTACTATTGGTCCGATTATATTCATCCATATTATAAATCCTGATACACCGCCAATCAGTCCACTTATAGTAAAAGTCAGTCGTAAATCTTTAGGGACAACTTTAAATACAATGAAAATTGATGCTAATAATCCCATAACTCCTAAAATAATTGGAATTGTCCCCGACCATAGGTTCAAGTCTTTGGATATATAATATTCATCGCCACCGAACCATCTCCCATTTGGCAATACTATCTCACTACCTAATGAATGTACAAGGTTAAATATTTCTCTTAGCCAAAAAAGTCCAAGGAAAACAGCGAGCCAATCAATTATCTTTAAACCTTCATTTTGAATAGTTTTCCTTCGTACAAATAATATTATTAGCCCGAGAACCCCCGTTAGAATTGTTTGTAAAGGACCACCAATGGTTACATAAAGACTTTTATTTGATTTTTCATTCCAATATCTTTTTTCTAAAATATCCTGATATTCTTCTGCTTTCTCTTTTACGTCATCAGGCCAAGATTCGTATTCTGTGTTCCAATATTCTTTATTTAGTTTCTTATAAGCTTCTAAATCTGAGTCTTGTAAATATCCTTTTGGATAATAATTCATACTTCCGTAATGTAAGCTGGTTTGTAACTACTCAGGTAGCTGGGCTAGCCATGATTTGAGCTAGATAGGTGAATACATCAAGGTCTCGTTTTTTGAGGGTATCAATAACCGAGCGTAGGATGCAGAAAGTGCTTTGCCCGGATTTGAACTGCCCGGAGACCTTCTGTTTAACCTTTACATTGCGAATGGCTCTCTCTGAGCCATTGTTGTCTGGGGGTACTTCCAAATCGTACAAGAAAACCAGCAAGCAGTCCCGATACTTAACCATAGACTTTTGGAAAGTGTGGGTTTTTTCAAACCGTCTGCCATCAATAGGGCGGAGTAGTAACCGATTGAGCCGATTTTCCAACTCGTAGACCTCCTGCTGACCCTTACGCCAAGCTTTTTCTTGTCTATGTGCTGTTTCGTTGAGCTTCAGAGCATCATGCAGCAGAGTTCTACAATGCGTGGACCAGGGGCTTTTTTCGCTTTCTTCCAGGAAAATCAAGTCTCGTTGCAGGTGAGCCAAACAGAGTTGCTTGGCGTTGGAAGTAATCTTGAGCTGCGCCGCCCAGCGATCGGAGCCTATGGTAGCCTTAGGCAATCCATCGGGAAAGGTTTCTTCGATAACTTGGCTGCCTCGGCAAGCAGAAGCTTTCAAGAAAGTGTTCTTCACATTCTGCCAGGTCCATATCCACCAATTCTTGCCATTCACACGCGCACCGGTTTCATCGCTGCCTACGTAGCTGGCCTTTTGTATTTGTGCTTGAATAGTTTCGTAGATGGGACTGGCTTTAAGAGCAGCCCTTTCTAACATATTATACAAACTGCCCTGACTCAACGCTAAGCCAAATACGTCCCGAAAAAGCAAAGCCAGTCGTTGATAAGGCACATACTGATACACACTTAAGTAAGCCGTATAGGCTTCTAGGCGAGGACCGTATTGGATAGGGGCATTCACCCCCGCCGGATAGCTTGCTTTCTGAAAGTTATCACAGCATGCACACTGACACCCATACTGACGATATTCAGTATAAACCGGCTGCACTGGCGGAATGTCTACTACTTGGCGGCGGGAGACTACTTGCTGCGCTTCGGGCAAAGCATTGCCACATTCCTGACAGTAACTACTTCTTAACTCCTCTATCTCATCGGCTACGGCTACCATCTTGAGCGTGTGCCCCTGATGTCCGGCTTGCCCCCCAGACTTGCGCCCGCTTTTCTGACGAAGGCTTCTACTCATTTTGTTAGCCTTATGCTGACTCGGTGGCTGGTGACTATTGTGGCTGTCTTTCTTGACTGCTTTGCCCTCCAGTCGTTGTAACAATAGCATTACTTTCTCCTCCAGACTAGCTACCCGCTGGCGCAATGAGGCATTCTCCGCCCTCAGTATCGCTATCTCGTTAGATTCATCCACAATCAACAATAATAACTTTTTCTTAACTTACCAAAAAATGCTACCCTACCTGAGTAGTTACGCTGGTTTCATAGCCAAAATATTTTGCAACAGCAATGTGTCCATATTCGTGACTTACTGTTCCAATTGCTGTAAACAATATGAATACAATTGTCAGAATTATGAGAGATTTTATATTTAACGTGAAGTTCATTCAAATGTGCTACAACTACCAGGTAGCCAGGATATCCTGGGGCTTAACGTAGTTTCGGACTGGTTTGGCAGAATTAGGCGCACTGAATGATAGTTATAGCAGGTGTCCTCTACATGGTCCAGATTGATGGTCTCACTTTCTTCCGGCAAGGCGAGGTGATATTCTGTGTGGTAGCGCAGTTGATTCAAGTGCCCCAGCATTCTTCGGGAAGAAGTAGTCAGCACTACCGGGGTGCCGGCCACCGGTGGCACACTCAGCGCGTATTGGCCTAATAGCCCACCAAAGTGATGACGCTTCAGTAGCCGGGCCAATCGTTCTGATACTTGCGGAGCGGTAGTGTTCAGCGGACGCCCCGCCACGATCACCGAGACCAATGAAGGAACGTGGAGGTAGTGTGCAACCGAGCGACGCGACTCACTCACGCCATGAGCGTACCATTCGCCGGGCGGCTGCTCTGGTAGCGGGCGTTCATCGCGTAGCGGATCAATTCGCGAGACGTTGAGTAGGTTACGGGTGGCGCGGATGATCATAGTCAAGTAGTTGGGCCAATGAATAACCTACACGTTGCTATTTAAAGATTATCCCTGAGGATGAAGGTACGGAGGGAAGCCATGTAAATCAAGAACTCGTAAGAAAATAACTACCGATAACGTTTACTTATCGGTAGTTATTCTAAGAAGCGAATTGATGCTGACTGCAGGGCGAACAATTTCCATTTTGCGAATTATTTCGTACCTTGCTGCGAACAGACACTAAACTTATGGATTTACTAACGATTCCTCCCAACACCATGCACTTGATCGAGCGATCTAAAAACGGAGTGACAAAAAGCGAAATTAAAGCATTGCAACTCAAAGCTCAGCTCACCAATGATCAGCTTTCTAGCATACTACATATTACCCCACGGGCTATACAAAAGTATGAGTCTTCGTACGTGCTCAAGCCACGCGAATCTGAAAGAGCTATTGCGGTAGCGCAGCTTTATGCTCGTGGCTTCGAGTTTATGGGTGAAGAGCGTTTTCTGCGCTGGATGAACCGCGAGCACGTGTCCTTAGGACGAAGGCGGCCGGTTGATCTATTAGATACTCACTTTGGGATCATGCTCATCACTGATGAGTTAGGTAGGATTGAACATGGGGTGCTGGCATGATTGTCTATCGTATTGCCCGCGAACAATATGCTGAAGACTTAACCGGAACCGGAGCCCGTTTACACGGGGGGCGCTGGAACAGTAAAGGCATTGCCCTATTGTATACTGCGGAGAACCGGGCATTAGCCGCTATGGAGCTAGCTGTCCGGATAGATTTGAATGACTTGCCTATGGATTTAATGCTGGTCAGTATCAGGCTTCCGGAAGGCAGTGTACCTGAGGAAGTTTCCCCGTTTCAGGGATGGGATCAGCATCCCCCCGGTATTGAGACTCAGCTGTATGGTTCGGCGTTCGTTTCGCGGGGTGAGGACCTGGCGATGCGTGCCCCTTCTGTGGTCGTGAGAGGTGAATACAATGTTTTGATTAATCCGGCTCATCAGGATTTTGGGAAAGTAATTATTGAAGACATAGTACCTTTTTTCTTTGATGAGCGGTTTTCGCCTGGTATAGAGTAGGTAAGCACGAAGTGGCCATTGTTCTATCCCTTCGCTAGATATGAAAGTCAGAAAAACCCACCGGTACGTAGAAATCAAGCTTAATTTGTTTCGTAATCTGTGTAAATTAAGTCTTTCAGCGGATGGCCGCCCCATAGCTTTTGTTTAACGTAGCCTTTTGAATTAAAAAATGACTGAATTTGAAATGCAGATGATTTGGACAGAGTACTGGCAAGACTACGGTTTGACAGAAGAGCAAATTAGCAATTTGTCAGGCCGTGTTCTACCTCGGGGAATGTTTATGTATCAAGTGGTTGAGACAATCATTGACCCGGCAGGGAAACCGCATACTAGTCGTAATATCTGCTTTGGGTCTGATTCTGCAGAGGCGTTAGACAATCACCTGTCTATCTTATCTCAAACTTGCTCTGGATGTGAAGTAAGCGGTGAAGTTGAAAGTCGTGAGCTATCACGTGAAGAGTCCCAGATCATCACAACTACTATCCGGGATACAGCGGCCCGGCGGCCCGGTTAGTAGCTACGGACAATCCTACATTAAAATATCCGATCGCTCGCGGCTGTTGCCTAACTGGCGTATCCTATTGAGAATTCCGTCCGGGGGACCCCGTCCCTTTATGTAACGGGACCCTAAGAAGCACGATATCCTTATTTCTATGACTAACTCACCTGACCCGCTAGAAAACCCGCTAGCCGAACGAATGAACCGAACGCTTAAAGAGGAATTTGGCCTGGAACGAGGCTTCCCTACCTTTGAACTAGCTCAGCAGGCCGTAGCTCGCACCATCTTTATCTACAACCACAAATATCCCCATGGCAGCTTGGGTTATTGCACCCCAAATCAGGTCCACAATGGCAAAAAGCCCGGTCCCAAAAAGTGGAAGAAATACCGCCGAAAAACTAATCCCCATGAGATCGAAAAAATGGTCGTTTAGCTGCACAGTGTAAGCCTTTTTTCCCTATGGTTTCTTCGGAAATATCTTAATCGTTTTTTTCTCCTTTTCGTAACGCTCTTCAAAATGTACAAAACTTGACCACCTTCAACTATCTCTAAAGCTGTCAACCTCTAGCAGGAGGATTCAGTGCGGGGCACCCCGTACGAAAAAAGCCTGGGCCCGGGCAGTCAGTCAATAAAATTCTCATCCTGGTCGTGTTTCGGTAATAGTAAGCGTCCTTTCAGCAATTAACTGACCGTTTTCGTCCAAGAAACTAATCAAAAACGTCCCTGTTGCCTCCGGACCAAACTCATGGAAGGGCAAGTTTTGGATAAAAGATTGCTGATTGAGTTCCAGTATAATATTGCGAGAGCCTAACGAGATAGTGTCCTCGTCGGTGATTCTGAGGATATTGCCGGTTACTCGTTGCGCCTCAAAGGGTTCGCTAGATGATAACTGAACGTACAGCTGTTGCCCTACCAAAAATTCGGTTTGGTTGTCGGTACACGGCATCGGCTCGCCGGGGACATCGCAAAAGGTGATGGTGGGCTCAGAAGCCGAGCCACATCCGAACAGGCTCATCAACAGTAGTCCAAAAACAAAGCCGCTCACCAACCATCGTCTTAAACCGGCAGGCAATATCTCCCGGGCCGCCCGCCTTGGGAAACCGGCAGAGGCACCGTTTGGGCTAAGGGTTGCTCGATGTAGCAGTGATCGAAGAATCATGGCGTTTTTCAATACATAATAAGCTGTCGTTGTTACGTGCTACGATGATTAGGGTATCACCTTGATAATCAATCGTTTCCAGGTCACGGACTTGCCCCTCCAGGTAGATGCCCGTCGCAGCGTTGGGAACAGCGGTAAACCGTCCGTTGCCCCGGTTGCTCAGTAGCGTGCCGTAGTCGGCATCGTAGCGGCCCCGCTCGATCGTAACTTCGTAGAAATTTCCGGCGGTCAGTAGGTCAGGTGCCCCCTCACCGGGCAGTACCTGAATTGCGTTGATCGGAGCGAACTGGGCCTCGGTAGGAAAAGGATTGAATTGAAACTTCATTTTCCCTTCGTTAATAAACACTCCCGAACGAGCTTCATTCACCGTAAGCTCTTTGGCGTCGGCCAATTGATTGCCCGGAAAAACCTCTTCTATAGAAGCTCGCGCGAACGCATCGTAACTCACAAAGCGATTTTTGATATCCACCAGTTGCGAGCTGAGTTCGTCTTTGGTAGCAAATAGTCGCTGCTGCCCCTGTACGTAGTGAAACAACAGTTGCTCGGTGGTTCCGTTGTGGTCTACGTCTTTTACCACCAGGGTAACTGGCTCATCGGGTGATGCTTTGAGTTTGGAATTAAGCCCCAGGTTACCCGCCAGTAGGTCCAAGTCGCCGTCATTGTCAATATCGGTAACCTCCAGCGTGTTCCACCAACCGGACGCGCTATCCAGCGAAGAAATTTCAGCGCGGGCCAGGTGGCCTTGCTGATTGGTGAACACAGAAATGGGCATCCATTCTCCGGCTATAACTAGCTCGACCCAACCGTCGCCGTCCAGGTCGGCCCAGTGGGCGTCTTTGACCATCCCCACTTGAGCTAGGCCTTCAGCCTGCTGCTCGGTAACGTCGGTGAAATTTCCCTGACCGTCGTTTTGTAGCAAGTAGCTTTGCGGCATCTTTCCGTAGTTTCGCGAAACCACGCGTCCGCCTATGAAAAGGTCAGCGTCTCCGTCCTGGTCGAAGTCTGCGGCGGTCACGCAGGAGCCGTTTACGAAAACATTGGGAAGGGCTGACCGGTCACGCGCAAAATGACCCTGCCCATCATTCTTATACAAGCGCGTCAGCAAAGCTTCTTCCTCACCTCGAAACTCATTTCCACCGCTCACCACCACTAAATCCAGATCACCGTCCTGATCCACATCAACCAGGGTAGCACCCACATCTTCCGCCAAACTATCGGCCCGCAAGGCGGGTTGCGGCAGGGGTTTAAATCCGGTCGGTTTCTGAATAAAAACGACTCCGGGCTGGTGCTTGGCTCCGCCCACAAAAAAGTCTTCCTGCCCATCGCCATCCACGTCGCCCATCGCCAGTCGGGGTCCCTCGGTAGAAGACATATGGGGAACCAGCACTTCCCGGTTGAACTCAATGAACGGGTTTTCCTGATGTTGATAGGTTACGTTCAACCCGTCTGTCAACTCAAACAAAGGCACCATAGAAGCAGAGAAGTCGTAGCTTCCCGATGCGTTTTTTTGGTTGAGCGTGAGGAACTGGTTGGCCAGAACATCGGTGAGCACCTCGAAACGGTGATCGGGCCACACCACCACCAGGGTGTCTACCCGATCTCGCTTCCCCAAACCCACCAGCAGTTCGGCGGGCACGGCCGATTGATAGCCGCGGGTAGTATACACTTCCTGAACGATAGTCTGGCTGTCTAGCGGGATGATGATCCGGGCACCGAGGCCCTGGGTATTAGCACCTTCCCCCCGAAACGAAAGCTTCAAGAAATTATTGGTCGGACGATCTCCGTTGATGGTTCGGTTTTTATAAATAGGGTCGCAGAGCATAAACGGTTGAATTTTACGGTAGGAATCTGGGCAAACACCGGATTGGTGTAGCCGTCACTCATGTTGTGCACTCGCATCCATTGCTCCCCGACACTCTCGCCAATGTGGCGGTTCAGCCCCCCCGCCGTAGCCATACAAGCCCAACGGATCGCGGTAGTTCACCGGGTTACCGTAGGTCTGGTGGTAGGCACTCAAGCCTGGCATGGCATCCTGCACCGGGTCCTGTTGCCACCATCTTCCTAGCGCTGGGTCGTAGGTGCGGAAGGCTCGACAGGAGGTGATTCAGTGGAAAAATTTATAACGCAAATAGAAACGCACCAAATACGTTTAGCGCACCAGCAAATGAGATAATAGTGAAGAACAACCACATCCGTTGTTTCCGAGTTTTTTTAGATATGAACTTATACTTGTTGAAATAGTCGTTAAACTTAGCCTTCGATAGAGCAAAATGGTTGAGTAATAATATGATTGCAACACCTACTGCGACTGATATATTAATGTTTATAGGTACTCCAATGCTATAGAGTCCAAACGATATAGATCCTAAAAGAAACAACTCGAGCAAACTCATGTAGTACACAGCATTTTGTCTTGGGACTGTTTTTTCGCCTATATCAAAACTAGTCCAGTAGGCATTATAGAAAAGATAGTAATAGTAGTATTGTATTTTCTTTATCATGGCTTTCCCGATTGACTGATCTCATAAAGACTATACGCAAATCTACCAGCAAAGTATACACCTGCTATGGGTGCGCCCCATCCTGTTAGCCCAATTATGCCCATTGCCGTATCTGCCCCTAACCAGCCTATTTTATTGAGTCTATCTTCTGGATTAGCATTCGCTACGTCTAAGATTCCTACAACAGTTCCTACACCAATCATCCTCCTTGCGCCAAGTTTAATGCCTTGCATCATCTTGGTGTTGTTAGCAATACTATTCAAAAGCGTAGCTTGCCGAGCAGTCTTATAGCCTCGATGAAAATTGCGAATCCCAGACAATTCTCTTAAGTTATTCAGGTTGTTTTTAGCTAAAGACAACGCTCTAACCTCTTCGTAGATACCACCTGAATAGGAAGCTATTGACCATATCCCAAGGAGGGCATCGACGTTTGTTCCCGCCTGTAGGTAAGTGGGATCAACGCCACTATCCAAGATACTACGCCCACTGTTAAAAAACGAACGGTAGAAGATGTAAGAGAAATACTTATCGTCCGCAAAGCGCGACAGACGGAACACCTCATCATCATCTCCTCCCATCTGGTACTTCCCGGCAGGCAGGGAAGAGAAAAACTGATTCATCTGCTGTTGCTGATAACTAGGTCCTTGGGCAAACACTGGGTTGGTGTAGCCATCACCCATATTGTGCTCCCGCATCCACTGCTCCCCGGCACTCTCGCCGATGTGGCGGTTGATCATACTGCCGGGGAACAGGCCTAGCGGATCAGCGTAACTAACCGGATTACCAAAGGTCTGATGATACGAGCTCAGACTGGGTAAGGCATCTTGCACCGGGTCCTGCTGCCACCACCTACCCAGGGCCGGGTCATACGTACGGAACGCCGCGCTATACACGTTCAGGTTCAGTTCTTCCACCCGCTCCATGCCGTTGTAAAGGTAATCAGTACTGGGATTATTGAACGGTTGCTGGTGGGCCAGCCCGTGCGGGTAGTAGTCCTGGCTATGTACAATTAACGGAGCCGCGGAAGCCGCGGCCACCGCCATCTCATCAAAGTGCACGTCCACATCCCAGTTGCTCTCATTGCTCACGTAGGTGTAGAGGTAGCCTCCTTCGGTAATATCCAGATCAATGGCTAGCGTCTCATGGGCTACACTATCAATCCCACTCTCCGTTTTCCGTCTTTTTTTTCCCCGTTTTCCGTATCCATCGGAATGCCGACCACGACGGCCAGTCTCAATCTTCGCTGCTTCACTCACCGGCACAAAGCCCTGGTCTATCACTACGCTGTCATTACTCAGCACCAGGTAGTTCAGGTACGCCTTGGGCACCCCGGTCTTGTCTCTGTCCAGTAGGGTAGTTCCGGCAAGCGCTTCGGTAAGGCTTTGCGTGGCTCCGGCCGCTTCCAGTCCGGCCTTACCGGGATTGAACACACTGGCGATGGCCGTCAGTAGCCCGCTGCCCCCTTGTACCTTCTTTTTAGAGTGCTCTTCGTAGCTGGCCAGTACCTCAATGTGAATGCTGTCGCCCGGATGTACTTTCAGGCTCTTGGCCGGGCCCTTCACCCGTCCTTTGGCCGCATTGAGCGTGGCCACCTTGTTGGGCAGCGGTTCTTCACTGCTGGCTGGCGAAGCATTGTGGTAGGCCAGCGTCTGCCGACTGTCGTCCACCCCTTCAAAGAAAGCCGCTTCCCGGGCCGCCAGGTTGCCCCCCGTTTCCATACTAGCGGCAAAGGTGAGTCACACATTACATTAGTCCAATCTACTGAGGATACAATACTAACCTCTTCTAGCTGGATCACACTCATAACGCCTCAATAAACAATGTGATCCCTATGTTTCCCACGTTTTAAATAAACATTCAAGCACTCAGGTACTCATGAAATAAGTTGAACAAAATTTGCGAAGCAATTTTTTCATCTCCTTCAGCCATTTCTGTTAAAATATATTCGGGCCAACTAATACTAAATTTGTGCCCCTCTTTTTGAAACAACCACTTTTTAAAATCGCTATAAAGATCAGCCTGAAAATTATCTGAGTAACAGACACCATATCCGACCATAAATGAGGTAAGATTTCTGTAGCTATCATTAGCTACATACATAAGTCGTCGGTGCTTTAAATTCCAGATTATTTTTTCTAACACTTGCTTCATTACTTATCAAATTTTAGGTACTCGCCGTATTGGAATAGTTTCTTGTACTCAATTATATGCATACCTCTTGGACCTGTTATTCTATCATAAATCATGTAACCTTTTCTTACAGCGTAATGCTCTGTAAATGTATTTGTGATAAGGTTCCCATCTCTGGTGTAAACTGGACCAATAAAAGGTGCTCCGTATTTATCAACTATATGTATGATCTCCCCGCCAATCATGCCTTGAATTTTATTGGCGCACATTTCACAGTCCCCTCCGTTTTGTAATAAGTCTGAAATACTAGCATTAGTTTTTTTCCAAGGCCAATTATACTCTAATCCACCACGAGATTCTAACGATTTGTCCCTAAGATCAAGTAAGTCTCTCATCTGTTGGTCAGAAAGTCTTCCCTGAGACTCAAGATACTTGGGTTTCCCCCATTTTAATAGACAGGTACTGTCTTGAAAGTCAAGTTTTAGATTATAAATATTTCAATAACTTTGTTCTACCGGAAGGAGAGCTTTTGGCGACTTGTTGCACGGAAGTTCATCCTGCGTAGCCCTGCTGGTCAGGGCTACTTTTTTAGCCATAGCCACCCCGTTCCGGTTTTCTTCGAAAACCACCGGAAGGAGTAGCTCAGGCTCATTATTACTGGAAGCGGCCGCCGCTGCGGTTGTCAGCTTTGTGTAGCGATCCGGGTTGTAGGCCTGATCCTTCTTCCACAACGCATAGATGAGACAGAGCAGCTTTTTCTGCACGGCTACATAGCCCTTCATCTTTACCCCACTACGTTGATAGATACGCTCATACAAGGCTTTGAGCACTGGTTCCTGATACCTTACTGCACACAAAGCGGGCATGTGTAGGATACGTCGGATACGGGCATTGCCCCGTTTAGAGATACGAGTTTTCCCAATACGTTTTCCTGATTGGTTCTCTATCACATCATAACCAGCATAGCTCACTAGCTGGCGTTGGTTGTCAAACAAAGCGAAGCCATTGGTTTCTGAAACAATCACGGCGAAAGTTAAGACACCTACCCCTTTAATGCGGCTAATCTTGTCGTACTTATCTTTGAGCAGTTCATCATCCATGATGAGTTGTCTGATCTGCTCTTGGGTGACCTTTAACTGCTTGTCGATGGCTTTCAAGGTAGCTTGTAGTCCTTTGCGTACTGCTTTTAGCTCATACATGCGGTATTCAGTGGCATGTAGCTGGTTGTTAAGCGCCGTGCGTTGTCCGGTGAGACTCTCATGCAAACGGGTCAGACTACGTAATATGTACAGACTACGACTCAAGGGTTGCCATCGGGGCAGACAACGCTCGGCCCCCATCCGGGCGAGTCCCTGCGCATCCAGATGATCGTTCTTGCTCTTGAGTCCAATGCTTCGCAGGTAACTCTTCGCGTGATTAGGCAATAGCACACTACACTGACAATTGTGTTCATAGAGAAACCAAGCCAGGCGTTCATAGTATACCCCGGTGGCTTCCATCACATAAGTAACGGGCAAAGCTTCTTTAGCATGTTTTTCTACCCACTGGTGCAGTGCCGAAAAGCCCGCTTCATTGTTATCGAAGGTACGAGATGCTTTGATCTTAACCTGCTGTTCTGTATTGATGGAACTTATACAGGCTTTGATGTCTTGCCGAGCTATATCCAGACCGACAGAATACTTTAAATTGCTCATGGTAGAAAAAAAGTTTTGTGAAACAGCGATCAAACGGCTATTCTTCCTGCCACTTTACTCATCAGCATACAAGATTAAAGTATCGCTACTTTATCTTTAGGTACTGTTCTGGGTGAAGAAGAAAAGTAAGGAAAGATAGTCCTGTCTATCAATATGGTAGTGAGTTTACCTATTTGTTAATTAATGCAAGCTGCTTTCCTTACTGCCCTTTGAAATGACCAAAAATAGTACTTTAACCTTCTGCCGCTAAGATATGAGTTAGTTAAGCAGCTTTAGCGGTTGATTTCTTCCATTGTTTTTCGTAAGCTACTGGACTCATATATCCGATAGTGGAGTGTTTTCTTTGGCGATTGTACCATACCTCGATGTACTCGAAGATGTCTTGCCTGGCTTGGGCGTGCGTGGTATAATAGGTGCGGTATACTAATTCGCGTTTCAGGGTGGCAAACCAGCTTTCCGTAGGTGCATTATCGTAACAGTTTCCTCGCCGACTCATGCTACCTACTATCCCCTTTTGTTGGAGGATATTCTGGTAATCACAACTGGCATACTGGCTACCCCGGTCGCTATGGTGAATGAGTCCTTCATCTGGGTTACGTGTGGTAATAGCCATCTGCAAAGCATCTATCACTAGGGTTCGTTCCAGACTGGGAGCCATTGACCAGCCCACAATCTGACGAGAAAACAAATCAAGTACGACCGCCAAATAAACGACTATGGGCTGAAAGCGCCATAGTTTTGGCTCAGACTGAAAGTCTCACTCCAAGATGAAGTCAGATTGATCGTCCCCGCCTGGCTTGCGATGATGTTCTAAGTATTCATTAACCATCTCATCAGTTATATTACCTGTACTCCAACACCCAAAACCAATGGCCCAGAAATGCCTGCCCCAATATCGCTTTTTCAGTTCAGGAAACTCTTGTTGTATCTTTCGTGAGCTTCTACCTTTGAGTCTCCGAACCAGTTCACTGATAGACTGCGATGGACGATACCCCACATGCATATGAACATGATCTTTGGAAACTACGCCTTTCAGTATGACTACATCTTCTGCCTCACATATCTGAATGAGTAGTGACCTACACCGTATTTTGATATCACCCTGTAGAACTGCATAACGATACTTGGTGGACCATACTATGTGTACTGTCAACCTAGATACGGTATGTCCGCTTGAGCGTTGATAAGACATACCGTAAAGATATATTTTTAGAAGCTAAAGCGAAATGCACTGAAAGTGCATAGTTTTAACTCCCTTTGTGACCAATAAATTTCATTTTCTGACTCTTTCACGATTAACAATCCGATTTCTTGCTCTTTGTGAACGATTATTTCAGTTTCAGATGCGACAAATTTTTGTCTGTGAAGTTTATTCTGTAATATTTCGTCCCAACCCCAGATTTCGGTCACATAAGGCTTTATTGAATTACATACAATTCTGTAAGTCAATTCTAAATCCGAGTCATTCGCATTTCGTAATTTCAATGTTAGTTCAGTTTTTTTTTAAATTGCCTACAACGATCTTTGCAGCCGTCAGGCCGGGGATTGTGAGATGTTAACTCTCAAGCTTCAATGCGCTGATTTGGGGAGAACGAACTGCCATTCTAACGATTCCCCGGCTGGCGGCTGCATATTGTTGTGCATAGGCTTTTAACGTATACTTTCATTAATTTGGTTGAATTTCTTCTCTCCAAGTTCATTGGTGATCAATTCCGAACTAGATTCAACGATTCCTTTCAAAGTCAGCCGTTCAGAGGGATAATTGTACCAGTAGCCAAATGGAATTCTTGATACAACTTCTAGCAAGTCCCCTGGGTAGAAATCGCCTTCCTTAAGTACGTCTTGTTTGAGTTGCTCCACGGCTAATCCGATTAAAGACTTGATTCCAATTCCTTGAGAAATAAGTGTCCGAATTTGTTCAGTAGTTAGTTGGTCTAAGGGAACCTTTCGGTATTCGTAACACCTTTTCACCAGATCTGTGGGAAATTCCTCTGGCTCTTCCCAATAATCGTTTTCTAATTCTTCAACCGATTTAAAGTTCAAACGCATTTTTCGTTTTAAGCTTGTGCACAACATCTGTACATGCACATGGTGCATATTTTACATATATCTACCCCAAGGTAAGAATTTACGAAGATAACGTATCCAGCGGGGAAGTAATTTTTTGAAGGTGTAGTTCACTAATCATTCCATGACGGCATGCGTATAGATTTCGGTAGTTTTAGAGCTGTTGTGTCCCAGCAGCACCTGGATATAGCGCAAATCCGTACCGCCCTCCAGTAGATGCGTCGCATAGCTGTGTCGCAGGGTGTGTAAGGTTGCCTTCTTACGGATCCCCGCCTTCCGGCAAGCCCGGCGAAACACTTGTTGAACACTGCTTCTGCCGTACTGCCCCCCATTCTGTCCCTCAAAGAGGTGTTCCTTCGGTTTGTAAGTTTGATAGTAACGCCTCAACAAGTGGAGCAACTTGTTTGGCAGAGGCACCAGTCGATCTTTGCCCCCTTTAGCCTGCCGGATCACCATCACCATGCGGTCAGAGTCAATGTCGGATATTCTGAGATGAATGAGTTCGGATAAGCGCAGCCCACCGCCGTAGATGGTCTGTAGGATGGCTTGGTGCTTAAGGTTGTCTACTTGGGCGAGTAGTTGTGTGACCTCCTGCTGCGAGAGCACCGTGGGCAGACGAAACACCTTGCGGGGGCGGTCCAGTGCATAGTAGGTACGGGGGCGTCCTAAGACTTGTTCGTAAAAAAACTTTATGGCATTGATGAGTTGATTTTGGTACGAGTGGGAAAGCTTGCGCTCATTCATATGCTGAAATAGAAAGTCCTGAATGTCCTGCTTGCTCAGTGCGCTGATATCCCGTCCGGCGAAGTGCTCGATAAAGGTCACCAACATCTGGCAGTACCCCCGGATGGTGCTGGGACTGTAGCCTCGCAGGATCAGTTTCTTGTGCATCTGTTCTATTACCGTCTTTTTTTCTTCCATGGAGCAAAACTACTTCATTGATTTGAGTACCTGGGTAGGCTAAACGTTTGTAAACGACTATAAGCGTGTAGCAAAATGGATACGTTTACAAACGTGTACCAAACTTAACACGGCTATGGCCCAATGCCCCGTCTGTAACAAGCCCCTGCTGGGGCGAGCGGACAAAAAGTTCTGTTCTGATGCTTGTCGGTTTACCTATCACAACCAGCTTAGCGCAGAGAGAAAGCACTATCAGAAGAAGGTGAACGCAATATTAAAAGCGAACCGGGACTATTTGGCCGCGCTTTGTCCGCAGGGAAAGAAGAAAGTGCCTAAAGCCAGGTTGATTGAGTGTGACTTTCACTTTGGCTATCATACGGGACAGTATGTTACCCAGCGAGGAGGAACTTATTATTATTGCTATGATTACGGCTACTGTGTTTTAGACGAACACAAGGTGCTGGTAGTCAAATTACAATCCTACGTGGAGAGGCATCTGGATCAACTAGTCTGGGAAGAAGAACCGAGGTACGGCAAGAAACCTTGAGCAGATTAGCCCGCCGATTTGACAATCTTGGATCAGTCAGCCTGGGATGCGTCAATTTGGCTATTCACGCAGCTTGTCTCTGGCAAGAAAAGGAAGCTTGATCAATAACCGCTAAATTTCAACAATTGTCAGAAATCTTCCTTTGCGACGCGTTGAAATTATCGGTTGATTTCGCTACCTTGCTCACCCTCAATTATCTCACCTCAACCCTAAAATAATGAAGTGTCCCTCTTGCAAAAGCTCCCGGCTCAAACAGCATGCTGATCAAGTCACCCACGGTCACAATGGCTACCAGTGCCAACGCTATAGCCACAGCTGGGGAAATTAACGAGTGGTTAGTGAAGCGGCGCTTACTTAACGCTGGGCCGTAACTGCTTTACTGACTATGAAAAAACGACAACCGGTTCTCATCGAGTTACTGCCCGAAGATTTGGAAATTCTTATGGGTGATGAACTGGTGCATCTGTCCTCTGTATTGGGACGCTGCTTTTGCGGCCGCTGCTGCACCTCGCGCCCGATGGCCGATCACTACACCATCTATCTGGACGCACTCAACCACGTAGTGCTGGTGGGCAACTGCACTTCGTGTGGCCAGCCCATGCAGCGCCATTTAGAACTTGGTGAAAACAAGGAGAATTCCACGGTAGCCGACCACATCAGGTATATCAAGAAGCACTACATTTCTCAAGGGTAGTTTTTTGCTGCTTTTGATCCGCACTATATTTAAGGAGCAAAATGAACCACCTTCCCTCCACTTCCCGCGGTGTCCACCGTCCATCTACCGGTGCCGTATCCACGGGGGGGCAGACCCTCACCGTCAGCCAGGCCCTGCAGTATTTTGCGCTCACGCTTAAGAAGCCTAACAACTACCTGCGCATCGTACGGCGCTATCTGGAGTACTGCATCGAGCAGCGTGCCACCATTGACTCGGTGAGCAGTTCGCTCTACACCGCGGGCCAGCGGCCGAGTATGATTTCGCCGGTGCGCAAGTTTGTGCGCTTCGCGGCCGAGCATAAGATCAGCCGGGTCGTCGCCGATCCGGAGCAGAGTAAAGTGCCCCCGGCAGCCAATGAACTGATCCTGGGTTACTTGAGTGAGGCCAACCTGCTGGAAGAGAGCAAGGTTACCTACACCAAGTCGCTGAACGCTTTTTTTGCCTGGCTGGAAAAAGAGCGCGCCGGTGGGGCGCTGGTCAACTTCTCGCATACTACCGTTCGGAAGTATCTGGAAGGGATGAAGAAACAACAAGTATCTCCGTTTACTATTCAGGTGCGGCTTTCAGCGATCAAGGGCCTGGCCCGCTGGGTGGTGGATCACCACGACCGGCTGCCGGGGGCGGATGGCCATGGTGGAGGGGCACCGGACTCGCTGGATCGGGACCAGCTCGAACGCGCTGCGGGGCATTGACCGAATTCGCTCACCCCGCCTGGAGCAGCAGTTCCACCGGGACGGGCTCTCCGAAGAAGGCCGCACCTGGCTGCTGGACTGCGTAGCGGATAGCAAATGGCAGGCAATCATCACCCTGATGGGCTGGTGCGGTTTGCGAACTGTGGAGGTCACCCGGCTACGGGTTCGGGACGTGGACTTTACGGCCAGCAGGCTCTATGTGCAGGGCAAAGGCAAAGAAGATAAAGTGGCCGTGCAACTACTGGAAGAATGTGCCTATTTTTTGAGTCTATACATAAAGGAGTACGAACGGGATAATTCAGGTAGTGAAGCGCTGTTTCCAGGGCTCACCACCCGGCAGATTCGCTATCATACGGGAAAATTCTTGAAGAAAGCAGGGCTGAAGACGGCCAGAATTTCGGCCCACAGCCTGCGGCACACTACCGGGCAGGTGCTGCTCAAGCAGGGCGTTGATCCCATCTACGTGCAACGGCACCTGCGGCATAAGAGCTTCGCCACC
This sequence comes from uncultured Cytophagales bacterium, assembly GCA_963761785.1. Lineage (GTDB taxonomy): Bacteria > Bacteroidota > Bacteroidia > Cytophagales > Cyclobacteriaceae > Tunicatimonas. The sequence continues at coordinate 113,379 of CAVXII010000003.1, read as the reverse complement.
ACCCAGATTTACGTGCAGCAACAGAGCGAGAAGGAGTATTTTAAGCACCTTGATAGGCGTAAACCAGACGATTGATGCATCATTTTATACAAAATGATGCCTTTTAAGGCGTAATAGTGGTTTTTGGTAAACTTTCTGTCTTTTTTTCGTTACTTTGAGTGACACCAACCGCTTCGTTATGAAAGTAAATCGCGAAAAACCAGTGAAGATATCCATGACCAGCAAAGGGTTCGGAGGTAGCGCTGCCGCTATTCTTTCTCACCCCAATGTGGCCCGTGACCTGCGTATGGCCCAAGAATCCAGGCTGGTCAAAGCCCTGAAGCGAAACCGTTCTTAGTTACTACTAAGTATCCGGCGGAATGCCTTGGAACCTGTTGATCTTACCATTGGCGGCGGGCTATTTTGTTGTTACCCGATGTCACTTCTTCAAATTTAGGTATCGCCTTTTAGATCGTCAGAAGCTCTTATTCGAAGTTGTCTTGGTGGCTTTTTTGCTGCTGCTCATTACCTACCCGGTATTCGTAGCAGTCTTGGCCAATCTTCCCGATCATTGGCGAGCGATCTATCTGACTTACCGCCCTTACCCCTACCTGGGTACAACCTTAGGCACCGTACTTCTGGCCATTGTCGCTACGTATTTTTTGAACCTATTTCGCTCTAAGAGCCAGGCAATCAAGCAGGCTATTAACCAGCACGGTTCAGCTTTTGATCGTCTGCTACTGGATGCCATTGAGTATCCTCAGCTGATCTGTTTCACGCTGAAGAACGGCAAGGTGTACATCGGATACCCCAAATTCATCAATGATTTGGTGAATCCCGGAACCATCACTATCTTCCCTTTCTACAGCGGTTACCGGGACGAAACGCAGGATATCGTCATAACGACGTTCTATGAGCGTTTCTACGAGCAATTGCAGGATGACAATCCGGATAACGACGACCTGGAATTTGAGCAATTGTTCTCAGTGGCAGAAATTCTCTCCGCCAAACGGTTTGACATAGACTTCTATGATCGTTTTGGGGCTATTGGGAAAGTCAAAACGATTATGCCTAGTAAAGTAACGACCAAGCCACTAGAGCCGGGATTTTGGACGAGGCTCCTTAACTTTTTCCAGAGCACACGCCGGTATTAGCGATGAGTCAACCTGCCGAGCGGTATATTTCAATATCAAAAGGACCTTTGCTTCCCTACCAGGATAGACACACAGCGCTACTGCCCGGCGAAGTCTGGCGGGACGTGCCCGGCTACGAAGGATACTACCAGGTGTCTAGCCTTGGCCGGGTAAAGTCCCTGGATCGGGTGGTGCCCCACCCCCGGCTCGGGCAGCAGACCGTCTACGGCCGACTGCTCACTCAGAAGGTTGTAGTGAATATCAACTCGATCAGTGAGGATAAGATGGTCGACCTGCAGGTGTCCCTTTCCAAAGACGGTAAGCAGCACTACCGAAACGTCCGTCGCTTGGTCTACGCTGCCTTCGAAGAACCTATTAACTACCAGCGGGACGGCCGTTACGTGATCAATCAGGATGGCAACGGATACAACAACTCCGTGAACAATCTAGCCCTGGTCACCCGGGCCGAGAAGTCCCAGCGGGCGCTGCGGCGCGGCCGGGTACCGGAGAGTTACTTGAAGAGCGCGGACCGCAGTGCGTGGAAGGAGAAGACCTACGGGGGAATGTCCCGCTGCAAGCCGGTGGTTCAGCTCAGCGATGATGGCAGCCTGATCGCCCGCTTCGAGAGCATCGCGGAGGCCTCCCGGCAGACGGGTTTTGGATCGAAGGAAATCATCAACGTGGCCAAGGGCCGAGTTCAAACCTGGAAAGGCTTTCGTTGGCGTTACACTTGAACATTCTACCCGCTATCCCCTATATTTGAGCGTGGCCATCCCCTACCAAGAGCTCTTTGATACCTTTGCGATTAACTTGAAAAGAAGCCCCCCGGCCCTTGATTGCCTCCAGAGGCTTGGTCTGTCTCCGAATATTGGCCTGGGCTACAACGCCCGGGGGTGGGATCGCCTGCAGCAGTGTATCATCTTCCCGTTGAGAAGAAAGAACGATAGAATCGTAGGCTTCTACGGCTATCCGATCAGTGAGGCCACCCGCGATAAGCTGCCCGACGCGCAGCGTTACGTGAGCAAGCGCATTGGCTTCTACCCCCGCTATCCTGATCCTTACACGAAACGCTTGCTGTTGACCCAAAGCATTATTGACGCTGCACTGCTGTGGCAAATCCACCAAGTTTGGGATAATTATACCGTATCGGCCTGCTACGGTAACCGGGGACTCACCCAGGAACAACTAGTGGGCATTTCATCACTCAGGGCCTTGCGCGAAGTGGTACTGTTCTTTAACGGCAACAGCGCCGGGCGGGCACTGGTCCACAAAGTCGGGCGGCAAGTGTTAAAAGCACGGCCAGAAATTATCCTCACTGCGGCGGATTCTCCAAGCAACGAAACCATCAGCACGCTTGGCCCGTCGGTGCTCATTAGGATGTTGGGTGAGCGGAGCGCGGTTGCTCAACGTGATAGATTTGTCAACCGCGTTTCAAACGACGAAAAAGGATGAACCAATCCCGCGTCCTGCTTGAGCTAAACTTCCTCATCCGGAGCACTTATGAGCTTCAGGTGAAGCTTCAGCAGGATGGGTACACCAAAGAGGACCTGGAAACCATCATCATGGACGTGCTCTTCAGTGGCTGCCGTACCCTGCACGTTTACCGGGACGATGCCGGACCCATCTATAGCTCTGAAGAGACCCCCTACCTGGAGACGCTTGCCATAAGTGTATGCCACACCTACGATGCCATCTGCGAACGGCTGCACGAGGAAGGCGGCGCGGAAGCTTCGCTGACGGAGCGGGCGGAATTCTTGGAGGTGGTGCTGAGCGAAGAAGTGGATAAGTTATCCGATACGGTGGTGGGTATTTATAGCAGGATGTAGTAAGCGTTATGGAAGCGTTGCTTTACATAACTTAAATTACGAAACTCAGGGCCGCAAATACTGCGATAATACCATTTACCGGGGATGTATAATCTGAATTCTTACGCCCTCAAAGTGACACAAATTCAGTCAATCCTACCGATGATTTCAACCCTTTATGCTCTCCGACCAAAGAACGTTCGGACGGTCGGCTGGTGGTTTTCTTACAAATGGAGAGCCTTGAGGAGATGCGTTCGTTTGTCCAGGGCTGGGGCGTAGGGGTTACTGTGCTGGAACCCACCGAACTACGAGAACGGCTTTACCAGGAAGCGAAGGAACTTGTTGAGCGGTATCGGACGCTAGAATAACGGCAGTAGGTAATGAAGTTTAGTCTTCAGGCTGGCCAGCCCGGCGGGACGCCGCCCGACACATCACCTCTTCGCGGGAAACAGGCTTAGAATTAGCCCATAGTTCTTGCCAGACCTCATCGGCATCACGACCTGCGAAAGGATTGGGGGGAAGCACCCGTTTTTCCTTCGGTATGGGTTTTTTGTTCTGTTTCATACCGCAAAGCTATAAAAATGTACTGCTTTTCAGTACTAATAAGTGTGGTTAATTGCTATATTTGAGTCATGGAGGACTACCGAAATTATATCACTGTTGAGGCTGGTAAGCGAAGCGGACAGCCCTGCATCCGAGGATTGAGGATAACCGTTTATGATGTTTTAGGATACCTCGCGGCGGGTATGTCTGAGAAAGAGATATTAGAAGACTTCCCGGAACTTGTAGGGGACGACATCAAGGCATGCTTGGCTTATGCCGCCGATGCTGATCGTAAGAAACTTATAATTGCTTAACTGACTTGGTTTGTTTCTTATCTGGTTTGTCCTTATTTTTGAACCCATTACTAATGTTTAGTAACAATGATCTTTCATCTGTTCCGGTCTTATGTTCCTTTTGATAGATAACCATATCTCGTTCCGTTTACCAGCTATGCTTCGTACGACATACCAGGATTTGCATCACGTGAAGGAATTTCAGCTCGAAAAGGCATCTGATGATAAGATATGGGCTCATGCCCAGCAGTATAAGGAGGCTGCTATTATTACGAAGGACATGGACTTTTATCATCTGTTAAATCGTTACGGTCCACCGCCCAAGGTGATATGGATACGTATCGGTAACTCCACTACTCAACAGATTGCTCAACTATTAATTGATCAATCGGTGAAGATCAGGCATTTCTTGTCTAACAATACACTATCGTTACTAGAACTCTATTAATCGCACCGACGGTATTGAAAGTTACTGATGTTTAGTAAAGCGAGCACTTCAATTGGACCTCTTTGGTAAAATAATTTTCAATCGGACACTTTCGTTGCGTTTCGGACGCTTTTTGTCCGACTCTCAGCAGTCAGTTCCTAAATTTGTGAAATGACAGAAGCGCCAACCGCAAAATAGTCGCCCCAACAAAACTATTCCTATAGCATGCGCCTACAATTACAACTTAGTCCTAATACCGAACCCGTTTCGTTCAACCATCTGCACCAACTCACCGGTGCGCTGCACAAATGGCTCGGCGAAAACGACATCCATGATGGATTGAGCCTGTATAGCTTCGGCTGGCTGCGCGGAGCCAAACGAAAGATTGACCATTTGAATTTCCCGGTGGGTAGCCTTTGGAACATTAGCTTCTACGAAGATAGCGTATCTAAAAAGTTGTTGCAGGGGATTCTTCGGCAGCCGGACTTATTTTCAGGTATGCGCGTGATGGAAGTGCAGGAGCAAGCCACGCCAAGCTTTGGCAACTTCTACCGTTTCCGTACCGACCAGTCGGCCATCTTAGCGCGGCAGTCGCGTGAGGACGGTTCCCGTGAATATTTTCTGTGGGACAACCCACAGGCAGACGATGTACTGACGCGCCTGCTTCGTCGTAAGCTAGAGGTAGCCGGTTTCGGCGACGAGCACCGCGACGTGCAGGTTCGCTTTGATCGTAGCTACCAGCGGGCCCGCCCCCGGAAAGTAACTATCAAGGGAGTGGACCATAAGGGCAGCGAGTGTCCGGTGTGGGTTGCGGGCACCCCGGGAGCCGTACAGTTTGCCTGGCTGGTCGGGTTGGGCGATTTGACAGGAAGTGGATTTGGGGGATTGTACTAATGCGAAATCTATGAGCAAGACATTACATACTGTTTGTTATACTGGCCCTTTTGGTTTTATAAAACCTTGGACGGCTGTTCGAGACGGCGAGACGTTCAGTCAACAGTTCTTGACTCCCAGCATCATAGAAGGAATGCGTCAAAAACTGGAAGTTTCAACGATTTTGAGGCACCGGCTAAGCCACTGGGGATTCGATCGGCAACAAGAACGAATCCAATCAGCCGGATGGAAGCAAAATAAGCGCAATAAAACGCTACAACGGGAAACTTCTATTTTGCGACGAGGAGTACTAGTCCGCCCGGTATTACATCTTTTGCTATCCAATGAAGACGACGCAGAGAAAGCAGTAGAACAGCATCTGTGCCTTTGTCGAAATGAGGACATCGTATACCCATCCTTCCTAAAGCAGATGTCGCTTGAAAACTTTGAGCTAATATCCGGATTTGAACTTCTCTTCGGCCGGGAACAGGCCGGATCGTTTATGGTAGGTTACAATCGCTTTGATGAAGATAAACCAATGTACGGTGCACTACAGATTACCGGAGATCCCACTCAAATACCTGACACCATATGATACTGCTAGCTAAAAGTTCTAAGCAAGGCAACTTGCTGTTACAGGGGCATACGCAGCACGTAGTAGACGCGGTTCTTGTCATGGCGAAGGCGTACGGTTTCGACCAAACCACAGCGCGTTACGGGGCTATCTTACATGACTTAGGCAAAGGGCATCCTGCCTTTCAGGCAATGTTGATCGAAAAAGAGAGCAAAGAAAAGAAACAGTATTTACTGAGCAGAATTCCTGCTTCGGCAGCGATTGAGGAAGAACTCTTTAATCGTTCGAACGGCATGAATACACCCCACCGTCATGAACTATCATCATTACTGTTTTTGCCCTTGGTTGACCAATCCCTTTGGCCCATTTTGGTAGATATGGTCGTAGCACACCACAAGTCTACACTCGGGCAGAAAAGAGGCCTTATGCAACTCGTAGAAGAAGAATCTTTTGATGAAGTCTGTGAACGACATGCTGAAGCCTGGGATGAATGGTCGCCGGTAGCTACCGAGATTGCTCGCGATTTTGGCATCGAGAGCCACCGTATAGAAGTAGAAGAAGCAAAGGCGGCTTTTCACTATGCCTACAACCACGTAAGAGACAAACCAGATGGCTGGTCGCGCTGGAAAGGGCTGCTGGTGGGAGCTGATCACTTTGCTTCAGCGTATATGCACGATACGGCTGCTAAGGTAAGTGAGCTTTATCAGACACCCGTGCTCACTACCTTCCAAGATAGGGCTACTTCGCCGATGGCCCATCTCTATCCGCTGTCCAGCATTGAGGTTGACGTAAAACAACCCTACACGTTAGTCATCGCTCCCACCGGGGCGGGCAAGACTGACTTTCTGGTTCGCCGCTGTCGGGGTAGGATATTCTATACCCTGCCCTTTCAAGCGTCTATCAATGCTATGTACCAACGTCTTGCCCGAGACATACCCGCCCAAGATATCCGAAGACTACACGCGGCTTCCCGCGTTTCATTGGAGAATGAGGCTGAAGAAGATATTGAGTTACAACTTCATCCGGGAGCGAGTGCTAAAGTGATGACCCCTCACCAGTTAGCCTCCGTCGTTTTTGGTACCCCTCGTCACGAAGCGATGGCGCTAGATTTAGCGGGGCAGGACGTTATTCTTGACGAGATTCATACGTATGATTCCCTGGCCAGATCTATGGTGGTACAAATTGTGAAGACGCTGGTTCATTTGGAGTGTCGGGTACATATCGGATCAGCTACTATTCCGAAGGCACTGGCTGAGACGCTACTAGAAGTTTTGGGAGAAGAAAGCGTGTATCAGGTAAAACTGCCGCTGGCTCAACTACAAACCTTCAATCGGCACACCGTGCATTTAGAGCCGGACGAATTAGCTGCCCGAATGATTATCGAGGAAGCTATACAGCGCGGTGAGCACGTATTGTTCATATCTAACCGAGTAAACCGTGCCCAAGAACGTTTCTTATGGGCTAAGGAGACATTTCCGGATACACCCTCCCTGCTAATTCATAGCCGATTTAAGCGCGGCGAACGAAGAGCTTTAGAGCAGCAGGTAGAAGAGTTACAGAATGCTCCCAGTGCCTGTATCGTCTGTGCTACGCAAGTCGTTGAAGTGAGCCTGGACATTTCATTTGATTGTATGGTCACTGATGCCGCTCCGATCGACGCGCTTATTCAGCGGTTTGGCCGGGTCAACCGAAAGCGCAATCAGCATACGATTGGAAAATATAAGCCGGTACACGTTATTCGGTATCCCGACGAAGAAAAGGAAGTATTGCCCTATGATCTTGAGATAGTAAAGACTACGTACGAACTATTGCCCGACGGAGAAGTACTGGAAGAAAGCAATCTACAGCATCTTATTAACCAAGTGTACCCATCCGTAGAGATTCCCGAAGTAGCGACCCATTTCATTATGAATCCGGACGGCACCTACCGAATCAGAGAGTTGCAACATCACCCCCGCTCAGTACTGAGCGAAGCTTTAGAAATAGATTCCGTCACCTGTATTCTGGAATCTGATGCCAAAAAGTATCGCTACAGTAAATCGGAAGATCGGATAGCTTTAGAGATACCGGTGTCCAGTGGTTTACGTTTCGCAGCGGCTTCTTACAGTAAGCCTTTTCCCTACGGAAGCTATCCGTACGTGATTCCTGACCAGCTTTACCATCCTGATAATATTCCGTTAGGATTGGTCATGAAGAAGAAAACAGAGAACAAAGAATCTGATGCTCACTCCAGAATAATCTAATTATGTACACCGAATACATTGGTCGGCGATTACTCACCTTGTACAATGAACACAAGAACGAAGGGGATCCGCTCTCACCTAAAGCGTTCTTTGATGACGTATTCTTCCCGATTGTCTTCGATGACGAGCGGTATTTAATGCTGGCTAATAACTCTAAGTTTGATCAGGCGGCTAAACAGAAAAAACGAAAGCCGTTGACTGCGGAGGTAAGAAGGGCTGCTTTAGCCCAGTTTCACGAAGATGTAGAGACACTGGAATATCCGCACGGGCACCTCTATCTAGGAGGTTCAGCGCGGGAGTTAGATGCTGCTACCTCTAGTCAAATTACTGATATAACGATCCCGGTATCGCCGGAAGAAATCTATTGTACCTGGATTGGTGCGGCCGCGGGTATCGGTGTGAAGGGCGGGTTTTCAATTCTGATAGACAACGATCAGGTACTGCTAGCACTATTAAACGGATGGCATCAGTATCGGACATTCCTAGACCAATTGCCTACTTTAAAGCCCTACCAGATAGAAACCTGGAACGGATGGTGGTTGGTTCATCGGTTTAGCGAAACGTATTACCGAGAGAACGATCCACTGAGAGATTTTCCGGCAGGTCAGCAGGATGAGCCTGCGCTTAGCAAAGGTGTGCATTCGTTTGCTACCCCCCCCTGGATACGCGTCGTATTTGCTTTAGCTTACGTGGAAGCTGCCGTGGCACAGATCGGTTATGTTTATTCATTCGGACAGACGAATACTACTATTGGATTCATCCGTTTTGACTTACCCAAAGTAGATCATTTAATAGGCACTTATGAGCGACTGTTTGAGCACACCCGGCAAACCCGTGGTGCCTTTAAAGGACTTTACGAAACGCAATTCGGATTTATGACCGCGTGTCAGAAAGGCTCTATCGGTCTAAAGGCGATGGAACCAAAAAACCTCAGAAAATATATGCCAAGTCGCTACGATCCTGGCAAGATCCCTAAAAAACCTACAAAACAGGGAGATGAAGTCTATTTTCAACTGTACCAAACATGGATTATCGCTATGCTAAACAATGATGATTTACTCAAACAAACCCAACTGATAGCCGAAGCACTCTATCAATTTTCAAAGGAGGCAAAACGGGGCAAACAGACCCACAAGGCACTGGTCAATGACATGCTAGGAAGTGCGAACCTAAAAAGCTTCATTGATGCTGTTACTGAAGTCACAACGGAGGACGGATCAGACAAACAGCTCCTCAACGAATTAGTAGAAAGTGTAGTAAAAATGCCCAAGAGTGATTTCCCGCTCTTCCTCACGTTGCTCCGATTCAAATACGCTTACGTAACTGAATAAAAATCACTCACTAAATATAACTATTATGAAACCGTACTTATTTATCCGTGGCTTACGCCAAGTTGATCATACCGTATTCTGCGTAGAAAACGGTCAGAAAACGTATCGCGATCCGTTGTTTGGTACTCCTATGCCCTATTCCAGCGGCCAGCAGGTGAAGCGCTCTATATTGGATACTCTCGTAGAGCAAATTGATAAAGAAAAACGGGCTCCGATCACCTTCAATTACGAACTCACTACAAATGGTGATCAACAGAGTCTAAGTCAAAAAGAACCCTGGAGCCCTTGTGACCCTTTGTTTGCCGATCAACTAGTCGGGGGATGGATGCGGGCTCAATTGAACAGCTTAACGCTCAAGCGACGAAGTCCACTTTCTATCTCAGCCATGCGCCCCCTACATCCAAGCCTAGCCCGGACTAGCGAGGAAAGCTTGACGTTTGACCGTAGTGAGAATCCTAGCAACAACCCTGTTAAAGTTAGAAATACCAACGGTGAAGTGTTGTCCGAAGCCGAAGTGAACGATTTTCTACAATCAAATGAGCGGACATTACCCCGTCGGCACTGGATTCCTAGAGATAAGGTAGGGCCCAGAGCAGAAGGAATATTCGTATTTGACATAGCCATTGACCTGCGTAGGCTATTCAAGGTATCAACCAACCAACATGACCCCGAATTATCTCCTACTAAAATTGAAGAACTTTTAGACAATGATTGGGAGAGAACTTCGGACGAAGAGTTCATCATCTGTCCGGTCAATCGTCGTGAAGAAATCATTGCTGCTATCGCCCACGCTATCACCAACTGGCGCATCACAAGTAATCAAAGTAGAACCTACAGTCCGCAGGCGACAATAGCGATGGCTGTTTCTAATAATGCCAACCTGATTACCTCCGCTATTCGAGCTGATTTACGAGAAGACGGGAGAAACGCTGATCCAATCATCGATCACGTAGACGGGGTGAATTTATTTATTGCATTATCAGCCCGTGGTTATATAACAGGTGTAACCGGGGCGGCTGATGCGATGGTACAAGCGGAGAATCATATCAAAGAGCAGCTTCTCAATTTTTCGTACGACTAGCCCGTGAAAACTGTTGGTGGAATGCTCATTGGCTATTACTTGATCTGTCCGCGCAAAGCGTGGCTTTCGCAGCAAGGGTTGTGGATGGAGCAAGAATCGGAAGCGGTAGCTTTGGGACGCTTGCTGGATGAAAGCAGCTACGGTCGCAGCGACAAGCATATTACCCTGCACGCCGAACTGCCACCGAACGGCGAAGCTCCCGCCGTTGCCCTGGTCGGAAAAGTAGATCGCGCTAACCTGAGCCAGGGGGTGCTGCACGAGACTAAGAAGGGGCGGGCCTGCGAAGATGCGCATATTTGGCAAGTACGTTTTTACCTATGGCTCCTGCGGCTCAACAACGTACGAAGAGCGGACAACCGCTTCTTCACCGGGCAGCTAGACTATCCCGCGCTGCGCCGCACGGAAGCCGTCACGCTTGACGATGAAGGAATCACTTTTCTGATTAAAACCGTCCGGCAGATAACCGAGCTATTCCCCCAACCTACGCCACCTCCACGCATCACCCGCCGAGCGTTCTGCCGCAAATGTGCCTTTGAAGAACTCTGTTACGGATAACACTGAACTACCTTACGGATGAAACGACCCTATTACCTCTTTTCCAACGGCCGCTTGAAGCGTCGGCACAATACCCTCACGCTGGTTAAGCACAGCGATGAGCGGGAACCCGACGATGCCGAAGTGGATGAGGGCTTGCCCTCCGGCAGTCCTACCAACGATAAGCCGACTACTTTTCCCATTGCGGCAGTAGACAGTCTGTTTCTGTTCGGCGAGATGGATATCAATACCAAGCTGATTACTTTTCTGGCACAGCAACAGGTACCGGTGTTCTGTTTTGACTACTACGGCAACTTCACTTCGGTAATTATGCCGCGGGCGGCGCAACTATCGGGCCGCTTGCACGTGCAGCAAGCCCAGCACTACCTCAACGCGAAGCGACGGATGCTGCTGGCCCGCGCCTTCGTAGAAGCGGCCGTCTTCAACATCATGCGGGTGGTGAAATACTACGTCACCAGAGTAGACGACCCTGATTCTCTATCCGAAGCCCTGGCAATAATGGACCGCACCCGGGAGCAACTAAATACCTGCCCGGATATTCCAACCCTGATGAGTAGCGAAGGGCGGGTGCGCGACGCCTACTACCAGCTGTGGCCCACCCTATTGGGGGCCAGCACCACCGAAAAATTTCCTTTCACCAAGCGCGAGCGACGCCCCCCGTTCGAATGAACTCAACGCGCTCATCTCATTTGGCAATGCCATGTGCTACTCCGCCGTGCTGCGGCAACTGTACCGCACGGCGCTGAACCCGACGATTGCCTATCTGCACGAACCGGGCGACCGGCGCTTCTCGCTGGCCCTGGACGTGGCAGAAATCTTCAAGCCACTATTAGTTGATCGGGCGATCTTCCGACTGTTGAAAACCGGAACTATCACGCCCAAGCACTTTGAAGCTCGCCTGGGCGGGTGCTACCTGACCGAAGCCGGACGAAAAGTATTTATTCAGCACTGGGACGAACGAATGAAGCAAACGGTAAACCATCGGGGCCTGGGGCGAAAGATATCCTACGAACGCCTGGTGCGTTTAGAATGTCACAAGCTAGTGCGCCACTTCTGCGACCCAAAGGAAGATTCGTATCAGGGGTTGCATATGTGGTGGTGATCTAGATCATAGCTTAGTTGTGGATATCGGTGATCTAGGCATGTAAAAAAGCTTACCGTTTGTATCCTGAGCATCCTAATGCATCTTTATCATCCTGATCGTTCTTTGACGTATTGAAATTAATAGCTATGCCTTATTTTATTGCCGTATATGATGTCAACCAAAAGCGGGTTGGCAAGATGCTCAAGCTGTTTCGTCGCTACCTACGCTGGGTGCAGAACTCCGTTTTTGAAGGTGAGCTGACGGGTGCCCAGTACCAGCAGTTGCGACAGGAAGTTGACGGATTACGGGAAAAGACGGATTGCGTGATTTTCTATCAGTTACGCGATGAGCAGTACGTGAAACGAACGGTATTAGGTGTCGAACAAGGGGAACACGAGCGCTTTCTGTAAAGCAGTCGGTCGTCGCCCTCCTTCTCTTCTTGAGTGTCGGCAGCGAAAGGCATCGGCTAAAACGCTAGTAAAAGCGTAACTCCTTGAGCTTTAGAGGTGTAAAGAAGTCGTCAGCTGACTGGTGATTTCGCACAACTGGTGGCTGACGATTTTCAATAAGAATAACTTGGTGGTTCAAGTAGGTTTAACGGCTACAGTCGTATATTTATGGGCTCTAAGCATCTGCCCCTCAATCGCACCTGTTGGTATTGAAAGGTACCTGAACAGCATTCTCCTGAATTTCTAACGTATACCCTCAATCGCACCTGTTGGTATTGAAAGTAGTCTTCGCGTAATTATACTGCTCCACCACGTCCCCCCTCAATCGCACCTGTTGGTATTGAAAGGTGAGTTGCTGTTGTTTCTGGCGCAGGCTGGCCAGTCCCTCAATCGCACCTGTTGGTATTGAAAGTAGTTTTAGCGGCGACTGCTTCCTTCATTTCGCGGGCCCTCAATCGCACCTGTTGGTATTGAAAGTTAAGGTTGTTGAATCCAAAGTGTCGGCCCCGGTGCCCTCAATCGCACCTGTTGGTATTGAAAGGCCAAAGCGATCCGGTGATCAACTTCACGATCTACGCCCTCAATCGCACCTGTTGGTATTGAAAGTTGTGATGTGCACGACAGAATTGACATTGGCCCAACCCTCAATCGCACCTGTTGGTATTGAAAGTGGAAGTCTGATAGCTCAGTTGCCAGCAAGGGGCGGTCCCTCAATCGCACCTGTTGGTATTGAAAGTCACACCTGAAAAGATCGCTGAGTTCCAAGAGGCACTCCCTCAATCGCACCTGTTGGTATTGAAAGAGGAATCCCAACAGTACAAGTCTTTGTATAGCCAGCCCCTCAATCGCACCTGTTGGTATTGAAAGGTATTATCGGGGGCATTACGCAAACTAAAGTTGCCGCCCCCTCAATCGCACCTGTTGGTATTGAAAGGCCGTCAAGGAAAATGTAAAAGTCAAGTTATGGAACCCTCAATCGCACCTGTTGGTATTGAAAGCAACTCAAAACCTGGGCGAACCCTCAGGCGGATTACCCCCTCAATCGCACCTGTTGGTATTGAAAGCACAGTAGACGGGTTGTATGTATTGCCAGAGTACGCACCCTCAATCGCACCTGTTGGTATTGAAAGCCGATAGGCCACGGTAGTATGTGTCCCGAATAGTACGCCCTCAATCGCACCTGTTGGTATTGAAAGGGGATGCTTCTTCTTTTGCAGATACCTATATTTTAACCCTCAATCGCACCTGTTGGTATTGAAAGGCGTTGATTGAGGCGTTCAAAGATATAAGCCAGGGCCCCTCAATCGCACCTGTTGGTATTGAAAGTCGCAAAAGCGCACGTAGTCCAGGTACGGAATGATGCGCCCTCAATCGCACCTGTTGGTATTGAAAGCATCGTTGCTGTAATGGTTTTGGCTAATGTCATCCCCCCTCAATCGCACCTGTTGGTATTGAAAGTCTGGGCATGGGTCTGTTTGAAAACATCCAACAAAAACCCCTCAATCGCACCTGTTGGTATTGAAAGCTGAATCAATAACGTGCTTGCCGGTGTGGATACTTCCCTCAATCGCACCTGTTGGTATTGAAAGGTGATGGTCATTTGCTCCTTGTCCAGATCGTAGCCCTCCCTCAATCGCACCTGTTGGTATTGAAAGTCTTGCCGGGTGATTTGTCTATGCCATGAACGTAGCTCCCTCAATCGCACCTGTTGGTATTGAAAGTAGTTATTGAAAGTGTCAGTCATAGCTAGTATTCCATCCCTCAATCGCACCTGTTGGTATTGAAAGCTTCTCGTCCGCTCCCCGGCCCAACCGTTCGCCTGGGCCCTCAATCGCACCTGTTGGTATTGAAAGGAATCTATCCACTGTGAAACTAACTTTCTAATATCACCCTCAATCGCACCTGTTGGTATTGATTGGTATTGAAAGGTATGTTGTCGGAGGTATCTCCTTGAATAGCGTGATACCCTCAATCGCACCTGTTGGTATTGAAAGTATGCCTAGCGTCGCCGGGCATAGAGAAGGGCAAGTTCCCTCAATCGCACCTGTTGGTATTGAAAGTTTGCTAAGAAAGGATTGAGAGGCACGTTGCCAGCGTCCCTCAATCGCACCTGTTGGTATTGAAAGGGCTTGTATCAGAACATTTATGCGGCTCCGCTGCGCGCCCTCAATCGCACCTGTTGGTATTGAAAGCCTACGGAAAGCTGGTCATATCCGGCGGGGAAGCGGAACCCTCAATCGCACCTGTTGGTATTGAAAGGCGTGGAGTTGGATCGGAACGTAGCGGTTGTTATACAGCCCTCAATCGCACCTGTTGGTATTGAAAGTTTGATCTGGGTGTCGGCATATACTGCCTTGTCCACACCCTCAATCGCACCTGTTGGTATTGAAAGGTGGAGGCCCTCGGGCAGGTGGCGTATCTAACCCCTCCCTCAATCGCACCTGTTGGTATTGAAAGCTGGTCGTTGCTGTTGGTAATATTCTTCGAGTCCACCCTCAATCGCACCTGTTGGTATTGAAAGAAAAGTTATCCACACACAACTGGTCCAATCAGTTGCACCCTCAATCGCACCTGTTGGTATTGAAAGAAGTTAACCGACTTAGGATTGCTCAGCATAAAGGGACGTTTTTTACGGTAGGCTTCCGTAGTTTCTTGTCGCTTTGACTGCTTCAGGCAATAGATGCCAGCCAAATTTCTTCGCTCTAAATGGTATTATTGCGGTATCTGCCCTTCCAGTTTAGATAATCGGGCTTCATATTAATCCTACTATTATTCCTGGTACTAACCTGATATCGCATGTATTATCAGCTTAATTTTTATCTGTCTGAACTTTCAAGAATAGCTTTGACGGTTTGATCTACCGTAAATTTTTCATATTCTGAAGAAATGTTGGTTTGGATAAATTGCTGTAAGTCAGACTACTAACCTATTCCTACCGTAAAATTCGCCCGTTTATGCTGAGCTACCCCACGAGAGTACGTGCGAGAAGCAGGTTACCAAGTTCTAGCCGGGGAATTGCCAGAGCAGATCGGCTATCGGACAGCACTAGATCAGGGCAAGACTTTGACCGAAACTAGTTTCCGTACCCTTAGCCAGAAAGCGGAACGTGTAGCACAATCTATCATTAATCGGTTTGAACAGCTTACTACTGCCTAATAAATACATAATAGCAGAAAAGCAGAATTTCTACTCTACCCGACGGTTTTGTAAAAGAGGTTAAATCTCATCCAAGCCATTTCAATTGCCAGTTGTAAAGGACTGCTTATCTGTTGTTTATAGAACTGTCTCAACAAATTCAGTCCTCTTCTAAAGACGCTGTATTGCGGATACCCGTGCTTTTTAGTTCTTACGGGATTAACTTTTCCATCCTCAATACCAGTGGCCCAACAAATAGTATACGCTATAGAGACGATAGCAAATAGTTTTCGGTACTTGACGATACAGCGCAGGCAGGAGTCCTCTAAATTAAAGCCTCTCTGTTTAAGTGCTTGAAAGAAAACTTCTATAGCCCATCGTCTTTTATACCAAGATCGCAGCGTCTGCGGTAGAGTAGTACCGATCAGATAGAGCAGTTCACCTTTTTCATCATAAGAGAGCGATAAGTTAACCACTACGCCATCAACAACCACATCTCGTTGATTGCAGTCTATATCATCGTCGGTAAGTGCTTCTTCAGCCCAAACTCTTTGCCCGTTGGCTAACAGGATGGAATGGTGCTTGGGTATCCGCACACAAAAAGGAATACACTCTCTTTTTAGCCACCTGAGCCAGGGTTGCCCAATAAACTCCCGATCCATCACTAGCATTTGAATGCGTTGCTTACCTACCACCCCAACCAAGGACTTAAACAAAGCAATCCGCTGGTCAGCATTACTATTACCACTGTTGTTATCTAGCATCTCAAAGTAAACGGGAACGGCCATCTTACCAATACTGACCACCGCACACAGTATATTGACCTGGGTCTGCCCAAAATCCCATTCTGTACGATCAATACTGAGCGTTACTTGATGATGAGGGACAAAACTCATTAAAAAGGTGGTCAACTGCTGATAGTCCAGACTCACCTTAGCAAAAAAGTCTTGTATCCTGCGTTCAATAGAGCGCGCTTGGATGGGCTTGTCTATCTTATCAGCAATCTCTGAGAAGATCACCGACCGACTGCTGATGATACCGCGCCGCGGTGGCCTTGAATCATATCACAGAGAAACTCTTGACGTTTTTTATGCCTCACCACTTTGGCCGTTCGTATCAATTCGTATATCTTTAGTACCGGATTCTTATCCATTGAAAAAGCTGTTTTTGTTGTGTAGGAACTACAAAATTCAGCTTTTTCTCTCTCCTATTCAACCCTCACCCAAAACCGTCGGGTAGAGTACAGAATTACACAATTGTATAACAATTATGGCCACAAGCGCAAAACCACCGAAGAAACGCAAGGGTACTCCACCGGAGACGGTACAGCCTTCGAAGAAAAATTTGGAAAAACCAGCTGCTGATGAACTGATTGGGCTTCATTTTAAGGTTCCACCCGAATTCCGACAGCAGTATAAGATTTACGCAGCAGAGAAGAATATGTCTCTGGTTGACATATTGAAGCAATCGTTCGATTTGTATCGAGAGCAGAATCCGGTGTGATCCGGAATGATTACTTTGCCGTCAGCTGTATTTTGTCACTTACCACCTAGGAAAAAGCCAGTGCGCAAATTCCAACGGCTAAGTTGTAAGGACTGGTCAATGTCGCCGGGGCGGTAGAGCAGCAAGGTGGTGCCCCGTATTTTTCGGGTGATGCGGTAGCTTTTGCCAATACCCACCAGCAGATGTTGATCGACAATAGCCCTGTCTTCTCCCTGTGAGAGCACCGGAGAAGATGGCCCGCTACGTTCGTAGGCTACGTGCGCGGCAAAGCCCCGGTACACCTCGCCTTCTACAAACACCCGCCCCTGGTAGACGGGTGCCGAACCGGGTATTCTACGGAACGCCGCCCGATAGCTGCCCCCCACCCCGACCGACCAGCGCGTGTTGAAGCGGTAGCCGACAAAGGGCGACAGGTCTACCTGGAAGCTTGGTTCTCTGTAGAACTGAAAGTAACTGCCCAGCAGCAGGCGGGCCGTCCAGGGTTCGCCTTTTAGCGAGGTGGCCCTTTGGTATTTATCCTGCTCCGACTGCACAGCCTTGTACTTCCGCTTGAGCTTCGCTAACTCCTGCCGCCCGGTTTGTAACTCTTCGGTGTGTTGGGCAAAGTGACGCCGGACTCCCTGCCGGGCCTGCTGAATCATCTGTTCCTGAATTTTCGCGTGGTTGGAACTAGCGTCCGCGCTTAGGTTTGGCTGGCCCAGGGGGCTGTTTAGTGTGTCGGCTGAGGCAGCGGGTGATTGCTGAAGTAAGTCCATATCCGGTAACTGATGCGCTTGCTGTTCCAGGGTAGCCGGGGCGTTCTGAAGCGCCTGGGTGCCCTGCTGCACCGATCCGCTGAACTGCTGGGTGTACTGACCTGCTTGGTCCCGAAAGGCGGCCACCCGGTCCAAAGCCTGACGTGCCGGAAAGCGGCTGGGTAGGGTATTTGGCAAACTTGGCAGGGTGGGGTTCGGAGGCAAAGCGGGTAGGTTGGGAAGGGCTGGCGAGTTGATTGTTGCAGAAACCGAGGTCACTCGTTGTTGCACTGAATTGTAGCGTTGCGCCAGGGTGTCAACTACGCGGACGGCCCCGAGGCTATCTACGCGCTGCCGCGTGCTGTCTAAGTGGGAACCCACCTGCCTAAGGGACGAAGTCGCCGACTGGCGCACACTATCCGCCCGGTTTAGCGACTGCTCAGTACGTTGCCCCAGGGTATTGAGGGGTTGAATAGACTGGGCGAAAAGACCAACCGGGAAGGCCAGTAGCGCGAGGCTTGCGGACAGTGCTAAGCGATAGACATTAGACATGCGGTAGGTTTTGGTAGTAGCGGTGAACGTAAGTGCTAAAAGAGGCTAGTGAACTTCACGGTAAGCGAACGTAGCAAATTGCGGGGACTATTGCTTGGAAAGCACGAAAATTTAACGATAAATTAATACAACTGTTTGCTTTTTTGTGGCATAATTTACTTTTTGTGATTTCACTACTACCTAACCTATATGAAATGTTTATCCTTCTTCTGTCCATTCGGGTGGTTAACATCTTATCCATCTGCTATTCTAGCACAGGATATGCGCCCCTTATCTCTTCAAGCCACTCCTCCCTCGTCGAACGCGACTGCCTTTCTATCGTTTTGTACTGGACATATTAAGGTTGCAGTCATACTGATATTCCTACTGATACAAATACAGGAAGTATCGTATGCGCAAAGTGACCAGATACGGGCTATGGTACCTCAATCACCAGAAGCAGCAACGTTGAGTAGATTTGGAGATTATCCGGTAAGCTACTACACCGGAAGCCCTGGTATCTCTATACCATTGTTAGTGCTGGATGAGTATGGTTTAGACTTACCAATAAATTTAGATTACAATGCCAACGGAGTTCGAGTAGCTGATTACTCAACATGGGTAGGCTTGAATTGGAATTTATTTCCCGGTGGTTCCATCTCTCGTATTGTAATAGGCAACAAAGAAGACAATCACAATGATCCGGTCTACAATATTCTGCGTGAGCGCTGGTCCCCCGGCGACGACTGTGATTACGTGAGACTGTTTGCTGATTTTCGAACAGGCTCGCCCTCTAGTAGTACTACTTATGCATTCTTGGGTTGTGACATAGAAGCGGTGCCTTTTAGCGGTGGCCAAGCCTCTGATAATCCTAGTGATAAAGTTATATTACCAGGATTCCCTATAGGAGCAATGGCGGGCTTGGCTCAAGCCGCTAATTATTTTCAACCAGATATCTACTCCTTTAATTTCTTAGGCTATTCAGGACATTTTTATTTTAACCCTCAAACCAACGCCCCGGTCATTCTAGACAAAAAAGATGCTATTACTTTTGAGAGAGACGAAAGCAGCTCCACCTGGAATGCCGAAGAAGATGGTTGGATTGCTAAATTACCCAACGGTATAGAAGTTTATTTCCAGGATATTGAAAGCGTTGAGCAAGCCGTGTCAAGTTGCACCAGTGGAGAACCCTCACTAACTTGGAAGATCAGTCACATTGTACTTAATAATAATAAATTTCAATTATACTACGCGCACTTATAGCACAGCAACGATCGCCAATATAGACCGGGCTGCCTTCATGACACAGGAAGATTATGAATACTACCGGCTTCAACGTGAACCATTTAGTCCGCCACCACAAATCATTACCTGCAATGGTAATCGCAGACCAATAGAAGTAGTCAATACAGTGAAGGTATTGCAAAGTATTACTTCACCAAAGTATCAAGTAGACTTTACATTGTATGCAGGTGAGTCTAAGCCAAGACTGAGAAGAATAGAAATGCAATTCAGAGGAAATTCTACTACAAAAAAAGGGTTTGAGTTTAGTTCCTCACCATTTACAAAGGCCAACTTCTTTGAACAGTGGAATCAATGGACTGCTAGCAATTTAAGTAGTCAATCAAAATTAATTACAAAACGTTTACCTACGTCTCGGATAATCTGTTCCACTTCGTGGATGAGTTTGTCCAGGGTTTGATAGGCGTTGAAGGGTATCCAATCGTACTTAATTTTACGCCAAAGGATTTCTATTAAGTTGAGTTCGGGGCAATAGGCGGGGATTCGTTTGAGGGTAATTCCCTGCTGGGCCCATTGTTTTTCCTTGGCCCGAAAAGCTTGGCTGTTATGGATAGGCGCATTATCGATAATGATATAAGCGGGTAGGCAATTTGGTTTCTGTGCTCGTTGGATAGCGAATTCATCCATACAGGCAATGGCTACCTGGGAATTGATGCTGCCTTGGAAACCGTAGGCGTGCAAATTATTATTGCGACGCATCATTGCTAGCACATTGTAGCTGCCCCCTTTGGCGGCAGGCAGGCAGATCGTTTGCCCCTGCTTTTGCCAAGCATAGGGCACACAAGGCGTCAGATTGAAACCTGACTCGTCGCAGAAGTACAACTCAATCAATCCCTTGTCTTCTAATTCTTTTAGACTCTCCAACTCTTGCTGGGCCATGCGAAAATCTGCCTCATTACGCAAGTTGCCTAACCACTTACGAATGCGTTTCCAACCTAAACCCATACTACGCAGGGTGCGTTTTAGCGTAGATTTGCTGATCCAATGCCCGGTTTGCTCTTTGATCTCTTCCAGATGCTGACTCACTCTTCGGGGAGCTTGCTCAACGATGGCTTCCACTTTCAGGCAATCCCTCAAGTCTAGTATGGGCTTGCGGCCCCGTCCAATCTGATCGTAAAGGCCAACTAATCCCTTGTCCTGCCAGCGATTCACCCAGTTGTAAACGCTTTTTTGGCAGCGCAGCAGTATCTGGCTTACTTCGGCAAAGGAGTAGCCTTGGGCTAACAACAGCAGCCCATGAGCGTGTAATCGGGCTTGTTTGTTAGGGTGAAAACGATACATTTGTTCCAAAGTCTGCCGTTCTAACGGATCTAGTGTTTGTTTTTTCACACTCTATAAATACAAAATCCTAGGCAGATTTTTGTAATTTATTCTGAGCGACTACTTAAGTCCTTTCTATTTTGGCAACGAGAATAATTTTATCAAATATAAACTTGCTTCGGTAAGAGAATATGGCGTTCAGGGAACTGCTACGCAGTACAGCAATCCTTACTTGTTTTCCTATGTAGAAGATATTGGTCTAGCAACCTCACTGACCTTTGCGCAAGATTACTGGGGCTATTACAATGGCGAGCATGGCAACCGAGGGTTGATACCTGATGAAAGCCAAATGTATGAGAGTGGCTTGTTTGCCGACGATGCCTTAGTGGATGTACAACGATCACTACCGGGTTCAAGGTCGGTGGACTATAGAGATCAAGCGAACAGCAACCGAGGAATAAGCGTGCCTCATATGAAGCAAGGGATGTTAAACAAGATCACCTATCCTACCAAAGGATACACAAAATTCAATTTTGAGCCCCATCAATTCCTTCCTTCAAGCGATTTTGGCGATTATATTATTGAGGCAAGTGACATTGTTTATAATTCTGCTAGCGGCAACTATCAAGAAAACTATATGGGATCTACGACCGTCAATAGCAGAGGGGCAGGACTACGGATAGAAGAAATCATAAGCTATGACAATGATAGCCGTTTTGTAAGCAGAAAGAAGTTTAGCTACGAGGGGGGAAAGCTACTTGAGCCTATCAACTTCTGGCGGATTGAACGCTATTTATCTACTCAGCCTAATAGTTCAAGCACAACTGATAATATTGATGTGAACTATTACCATATATGGACGGGTTCGGGCACTAACTACAGCCAGTCATTTCTGATACCTAATCCAATAGGCTACAATACGGTAGTTGTCAAGAATAGTAATACGGAAACCAACCAAGCAAATGAGAAGATTAACGGTAGTAGTGTTTATCAGTTTCATAACGAAGAATCTTCTTACAACCCCCAAGTAGGACGCGTCTCATACAGCTATCTCAGTAACAAGAACGGTTTGCTGCGCAACGTAGAGCAAAGAAACGGTTCAAATGGGGTCGTTCAATCTACTCAATACAATTATCAACGTATTGAACAATCGGATTTTCTTTCCATATCGGCAAAAATTATAGCTCCTGTTAACGGCTCAGATGGTCTGATACGCTTAGAATATACTCTCCTTAAGTCGGATTGGTGGAAGCAATCAGAAATTACCGAGACTTTAGATGGGGTAGTAACCGCTAAAAGTTATCAGTACAGTGATGATGGTTGGGGTAATGTAACTTCTACGAGTACCACAAATAGCAATAAGAAAGAGTACCAAACTCGTTTCCAATATCCTAATGATTTTAGCGGTGGTGCAGCCAACACCTACGGCAGCAACCTTCTGCGCGACAACCATATGTATCGCCAGGTGCTGGAGCAAACCACCACGGTAGGCAGCACCCCCACACAAAAAGTCACCACTACCTACAGCAACCCCAACGGCAGCGGCAACATCGTCCCTACCCTGATCAAGAACTACCCCACCAGCACGACCGAGGCGGTAAGCACCAGTTATCAATACGACAACCGAGGCAACGTGCGGCAAGTGCTGGGGCAAGACGGGGTGCCCACCGCCTTTATCTGGGGCTATAACCAAACCCTACCGGTGGCCAAAGTGGTGGGGGCTACTTTCAGCGAGATAGAAGACGTGCTTTCTGATAATTTCCACGCCGGAAGCGAGGGCCTAAGTGATACGCAGTTAAGAGACCTGCGCCGAGAACTTAGTAACGCGCAAATAACCACCTACACCCACGACCCGCTGGTGGGCATCACCTCCGAGACCGACCCCAACGGCCGCAAGATGATCTACCACTACGATGACCTGAACCGATTGCAGTGGATCGAGAGCCAAGAAGGCCACGTGGTGCAGAAAATGGAGTATCAGTACGCGCAACCCTAACCGGTTATCCCATCACCCGCCAGCCTAGAGATTAATCCCTGGGCTGAGGCCGGAAAATACCTACCTCCAAAACCAACTATTCACCAAAGACCCCCTAACCAATGAAACGACCTCTTTTACTACTCGCCCTACTGTCCGGCCTAGCCTTCACCCTGCCCGGCTACGCCCAACCGGCCAACCAGGACAGCACAAAGTACCAGTACGAATACAACCACGAGTATCACTACGAGTTCGGCCCCTGGGGCTACCGGGCCGAAGCCCAGTTGATGGACAGCCTGGCGGTGCTGGAAATGATGGGCGAAATGCCCACCGCCCAAGTACGCCAGGAGCAGGACAAATTCCGAAAGGCCAAGAAGGACAAGCAACAGCAGAAAAAAGAAAAGATACGCAAGGAGAAGAAGCAGAAGAAAGACAAAGAGAAAAATAAGAAAAACGGCTAGACGAACCAAGTTGACCTGATGTTCTCGCTCACACAATAACCAACCTACTGATGACTACCGCTACCCTACGGCTATTCAGCCTGTTGCTCACCCTCACTACGCTTGGCGCATACGCCACCCCCTACCGAACAGCAAATACGGTACCCGATGCAGTGGAACGCGCCGCCCTGGTGGCCCTCTACAACGCCACCGGCGGGCCCAACTGGACCGACAATACCGACTGGTTGCAGGGCAACTCCATCGCCGATATCCAAACCTGGTACGGAGTGACCGTAGCCGACGGCGACGTGGTGGCCATTGACTTAGCGGGCAACCAACTCTCGGGCAACCTGCCGTCCGAACTGGGTAACCTGGCAGCCCTGGAGTACCTCAACCTGGGTGGCAACCAAATCACTGGCTTGCCCGCGCAGATTGGCCAGTTGACTGATCTGGTGTCGCTCACCCTCAATAACAACAACCTGAGCAGTCTGCCCAACGGCATCGGTAGCTTGTCGGCCCTGGAGTACCTCAACCTGAACTACAACCCCATCACGGCACTACCCGGCACCATCGGCCAGCTTACCCAACTGGTGAGTTTGTCTGTGTACGACAACCAGCTGACGACCCTACCGGCCAGTGTGGGACAAATGAGCAACTTAGAGAACTTGTTTCTCTACCGCAATCCGCTGACCAGCCTGCCCGACCAGCTCGCCCAGGCCCCCAAGCTGCGCGGCCTGTTCGTGCAGGATACGCCGCTCACGGGCCTGCCCGAAACCCTCAGCCAGGTGGCTACCCTGGAGTTCTTGAACGCATCGAACGCCCAGCTGGAAAGCCTGCCATCAATGGACAACATGCCATTGTTGCGGGGGGTGATCGTATCGAACAATCGGCTACGGGCTATACCGGACTTTAGTGACCATCCCAACGAAGCCAACCTCTTCTACATCGTTGACAATAACTTTCTGGACCTGAACCACATTGCCCAGCACCTTACGGGCCCGGACAGTTACGCGCTGAGCAACTTCGTTTACCGACCGCAGAACAGCACCAACGAACCGCTGGAAGTGCCCGGCCCGGTGCTGGCTCCCTTCCCCAGCCATCCGCAGAGTATCTATCAATGGCAGGAGCAGGTGAACGGGGCGTGGCAAAACATTGCCGGGGCCACGGGGGCCACCTACACCGTGAGCAGCATCACCCCTGGTGAGTTATATCGGGTGATTGTGACCAACGCCTGGCTACCGGGGATGGAACAGCGCACCGTTATTCAGCCGGTGGAAGGGGGCGACCAGCCTACGGCGGTCGACTACGATGCTTTGGTGGCCCTCTACAACGCTACCAACGGGAACAGCTGGCAGAATAAGACCGACTGGCTGGTAGGCACCACGGCCGATGACCTGGCTACCTGGTACGGGGTGACGGTGGCCAACGGACGGGTGGTGGCCCTGGACCTGGCGCAGAACAAGCTCAACGGAACTGTTCCGCCCGAGATTGCCCAACTCACGGCCCTGGAGTACCTCAACCTGGGCAGGAACCAGATTAGCAGCGTGCCTGCCGAGATTGGCGATCTTACCAACCTGGTGTCGCTCTACCTGGACCAGGTCGGCATCACGAGCGTACCAAGCAGTATAGGCAGTCTGAGTAGTTTGATCTACCTCAACCTGAACGCCAACAACATCAGCACCCTGCCCGCTACCATCGGAGACCTAAACCAACTGGTTAGCCTCTACCTGATGCAGAACCAGCTGGTAAGTCTACCTACCCAGATTGGCAACCTGGGCAACCTGGAGTACCTTTATTTGTACCAGAACCCCCTAGAAAGCCTGCCGCCTGCGATTGGGCAGCTCAGCCAGCTGAAGGGCTTGTTTCCCAAACAGACCCTGCTCACCACCCTGCCCGATGAGGTCACGCAGCTTACTAACCTGGAATGGCTCAACGTGGAAAGCAGCCGCCTGACCAGTTTGCCCGACCTGTCGGGCTTGCCCAAGCTTAAAGGCATTATCGTGAGCAACAACTTTTTGACTGAGTGGGCTGACTACCGCAGCAATGCCAATGCGACCAACCTGATTCTGGGCATCAAGAACAACACGGTGGACCTCAACCAGGCGGCCCGCAACCTGAGCGGACCGGATGCCTCCCCCTTTAAGATCTACGACTACAGTGCTCAGAACAGCCCCACCGATACGGTGGTGATTGCGGATGCCACGGGCGGGGTGGCGCTGAGTCCTTACGACTACGTGCATCCGCAGAGTAACTTCCAGTGGCAAAGCCAGCCAGTGGGGGGTAGTGCCTGGCAGGACATTGCCGGGGCCACGCAGGCCAGCTACACGGCGACGGCCGGGGGACAAGAGACGCTCTACCGCGTACGGCTCACCAACGACTGGATCGCCGGGCAGCAGCAGTACAGTGTGATGTACCAGGTGCCCTCGGACTACACTGCCCCCACCCCGCCAAGCATCGTCAACAACCCACCGGACGGCACTACGGCTCCAAGCATCGGGGGTAGCCGCCCGGGTAGTCAGAGCAACAGCAACGTGAACTACGTACGCAGCTTCACTCCGCGCGAGCAGTACGGACAACCCAGCAAGGTGACCCTGAGCCAATCGGTAGCCAACGTCTCGGTGAGCACCGAGTACTTAGACGGATTGGGCCGCCCCATCCAGACGGTGGTGCGGGGCGGTAGCGGCAGTGCCTCGCAAGATTTGGTGCAGCCGGTGGCTTACGATGCCTATGGACGACAGGTCAAACAGTACCTGCCCTACGCGGCCAGCGGGGCCAGCGGGGCCTACCGCGCCAACGGCCTACAAGCGCAGTACGACTTCTACACCGCCCCCCCCCAGCAACGTGGCCCGCAGCGGCTACGCCTATGCCGAGACCAAGTTTGAACCTTCGCCCCTGAATCGCCCGGTGGAGCAAGCCGCCCCCGGCGAGAACTGGCGCCTCGGCTCGGGCCACGAAGTGACCACCGACTACCTGGTCAACACCGGTAGTGAAGTACGCCAGTGGACCGCCGGTAACCGGACGGGCACTTCGTTGTCCACTTCCAAGAACTACAATGCGGGCACGCTCTACAAAACCGTGACTACCGACGAGAACGGAAACACCACCACTGAGTTTCGCGATAAGCTCAATATGGTCGTGCTCAAGCGGGTGCAAGGACCGGACGGCTCCATGGATACCTACTACGTCTACGACGACTACAACCTGCTGCGCTTTGTGCTTCCCCCGGAAGCCAGTCGGCAGCTGATAGGTAACACCTCGCTGGCCAGCAACGCTGACTTCCGCCAGAAGTACTTGTTCGTCTACGACTACGACAATCGCCGCCGCATGAGCCGCAAGCAGGTGCCGGGCGGGGGCACCACCACCATGAAGTACGACCAGTGGGACCGGCTAGCGCTGAGCCAGAGTGCCCTGCAAGCCAGTAAGGGGGAGTGGAGCTTCACCAAGTACGATCAGCTCAACCGCCCGATCATCACCGGGGTGACCACCTCATCTGCGGTGAGCGGCAGTCGCTTTGAGACCAAGAACGGCAGCACCGTTGGCTACACCTTGAGTGGCAGTCCGCACAGCGTGAGCCAGGGCAGTGTGCGAACGGTGACCTACTACGATGACTACGGCTTCCCCCACGCCGGGGGCAGCTACGCCTTTAGCGACAACCTGGCCGCCCGCAGCTTCCGCTCCGATGCCCGCGGGCAGGTGACCGGCACGCGGACGCGCAACTTGTCAGATAACTCCTGGCTCAATAGTGTCACTTACTACGACGAGCAGTACCGTCCCATCCAGGCGGTGAGCGACAACCACCTGGGCGGCCGGGATCGCACCACCACTACCTACCGCAACGCGGTGAACAGCGAGATGACGGCCAGCAAGCGGGTGCACAGCAGCAACAGTGGCCCCACGCGCACCATCACCCAGAACTACTCCTACGACCACACCGGCCGCCTCACGCAGGTGACCCACCAGTGGGACAGCCAAGCGGCCGTGACGCTCAGCGCTCAGCAGTACAATGCCCTTGGGGAACTGGTCAACAAACAACTAGGAAACAGTCAGCAGGCGGTTGACTACCGCTACAACATCCGGGGGTGGTTGACCCGGATCAACGACCTGGGCAGCAGTGACCGCTACTTCAATCAGGAGCTGTACTACGACTTTGGTTTTGACAAGAAGCAGCACAACGGCAACATCAGCGGCATCCGCTGGAATAGAGCCGGGGGCAAGGCTCACGCCTACGGCTATTTGTACGACCAAGTGAACCGCATCACCGGGGCCGACTACCGGGCCAAGCCCCTGTCGGGTAGCTGGGCGAGCAGTCCGGGTAACTTCACGGTGGATAAGGTCGCTTATGATCAGAACGGCAACATCACCGATCTGAAGCGCTACGGCGAGCAGGACGAGCGGCTCTACCTGTGGGACAACCTAGAGTACAAGTACGACGGCAACCGCCTGCGGGCCGTGGGGGAGCTGGCCGAAGGACAGGCTGAGGTGGGCTTTGTGGATGGGGTAGCAGGAAATGCTACGGTAGAGTACGGCTACGATGAGAGCGGCAACATGACCTCGGATGCTAACAAGGGCATCAGCAGTATCGTCTACGACCCAGTGCTGAACCTACCGACTGATGTTGTCATTAACGGCAAAGGCACCATCAAGTATACGTATGATGCGGCGGGCACTAAGCTACGCCAGGAAGTGCTACCCAGCGATGGCAGCCCCGCCAAGACTACCGACTACATAGGCGGTTTCCACTACACCGATGGCACGCTGGACTTTGTGCAGCATGACGAAGGAAGACTAATGATCCAAGACGGCTTGGCCTACCACTACGATCTCAAAGACCACCTGGGCAACGCGCGGGTAACGTTTTCTAACGTACCGGTGACTACCACCAACACGGCTAGTATGGAAGCCAGCGCCGCCCCGGTGGAAGAAGCGGTGTTTGAAGGGGTAGCCGAAAGCCGCCAAACCCTGGCCTTCCACAACACGACGACTGCCAGCAGCGAAGAACCCCAGCCAAACAAGGTGGCTACCTTGCAACCCGGAGCGCAAGGCCCCGCCAAGAGCGTAGCGGTGCACGCCGGGGATACGGTTCGGCTGAAGGTGAATGCTAGATACGAGACGGTGCCCAGCCAAGTGCAGGGACTGGAAGGCATCGCTACGGAAGTAGTGGGAGCGGCAAGCCGCAGTGC
The DNA here is from genome assembly GCA_963761785.1 of uncultured Cytophagales bacterium. GTDB lineage: Bacteria > Bacteroidota > Bacteroidia > Cytophagales > Cyclobacteriaceae > Tunicatimonas. The sequence continues at coordinate 84,949 of CAVXII010000003.1, read as the reverse complement.
TGCCGGACTGGAAAGCAGTGGAGCGATCACTGGCACTAACGGGCTGGCTGCCGGAAGCGCCTTAACCAACGGCAAAGAGCCAGACGTACCGCAAGCGTACCTGAACTACTTGCTCTACGATGAGAACTACCAACTCATTGACCAAGGCTTTCAGCAGGTGAGCGAAGCAGCCGCCGTGGGCAAAGCCAACCCGAGTGCGACCCCGGAAGAACTAGCGCTGGAAGTGCCCATTGAGGAAGAAGGCTTTTTGTATACCTACCTGAGCAACGAACCGGGGGCTTCGGCTAGCAGTAGCCTGGTCTACTTTGATGACTTTACAGTGGAGCAGCAGAGCTACATCGTGCAGGTGGATGATTACTATCCTTTTGGGCTGACGCACCGGCAGCCGCTTGGGAATCCAACTAACGCCTATCTGTTTAATGGGAAGGAACTAAACAACGACTTTGGGCTGGGTATGTATGATTACATCGCCCGCAACTATGATCCAGCACTAGGCAGGTTCTGGCATGTTGATCCCTTAGCCGATCAGATGAGCAGGTTCTCTCCCTACGCTTATGCTTTTGATAATCCTATCCGCTTTATTGACCCCGATGGGATGGCTCCTACTGATATTATACTGAGGGGAGCTAACAACTCGAGCATAACGATTCAAACGGATCTCATTGATGTGTCAGTAGATGCTAGTCGATTTGTTGGGGACTTGGGAGGGAACTACACACTCAACGGGAATGACGCGCTTATCACCGGACTTGATATTGTTGGCGTGGTTGATCCTACCCCGGTATCGGATGCTTTGAGTGCTTCATTATCCTTTGGAGAAGGAGACTACTTAGGAGCGGGGGCAAGCGTGCTAGGTGCCGCTGTCCCATTCGTAGGTGATGTGGCTAAAATCCCGAAGATAGCCAAGGGAGTAGATAGAATCAGGGACGGTATTAAATCAGTAGATGGTTATTTGACTAGTACCCATAGCGCGTTAAACAAGGCTAAGTTAAAAGACTCTCACCATATCATTCAGGACGCTGCCGTGAGAGACTTACCAGGGTATGCCAGAAGAGATGCACCGGCAGTTCAGCTAGAAGGCCCATCGACTAGGACTGGTTCACCTCATCACAGTGCAACACAAGCTCAAAGGCGGAGTGCTGGTGGAACGTATGGAGCAGAAAGAAGAGTTGGTTATCGTGCATTGAGAGAAGGGGGAGTTCCAAGAGAGGCTTCGAAACAACTTATAAGGCAAGCAGATCAATATTTTAAAGGATTAGGTGTAGATTTGAATACAATTACCAGAATTCCAGGCAACAGAAGATAAGATGAGAGAGTCAATAGTAAAAGCTGCTTTGATGAAGCTATGTAAACGGTTGTACGAAGGAAAATATGAAGTGATAGCTTTAGATGATTTGGATGACCGAGTGTCTGCTTCAGAACTAGAAAAAGCAATAGATGATTACGGTGGTAAGCTTACCCTTCCGCCGGAAGGTTCTTATGCCAGTTACGAGGACTACTATGAGGATGGTGATACCGAAGCTATTGTAGAGTTTGATCTTTGGTTTGATAACCAAAGAAGCGACTTGACACTAAGAACAGTGATCGATGATAAAGGTGGATATAGTATTGTAGATGTTAGGGTCTTATAAGCGTTGTTCATTTTCTCAAAGCATGTATGTAGACCTCCTAATTACACACATAGAAAAGCTTAGAGAGATCAGCCAAGGTCAGTCTAATGATAGTTATGTAGCTGATTTTGAGGACGTACTCGCTGAGATACACGAGTTACACGATGCGGATAGTATTCCTTTATTGATAGACTTCTTTGACGATGATTGCGAGTATGACGAGTTGATGTTCTCCATTATTCACACCATTGAAGATTTTAACGACGAGGTATACGTGAAAAAGGTTTTTAAGAAGCTAGAGGATTTTTACCGGGATGCACCGCGTTGGGCTTCTATCGTGCATATGCGGATTCTGAATTCAAGTCCTACGCTTGCTGCCTACATCAATGAGTTAAAGGTATCAGCTAACAAAAAGCAAGTTGAAGTTTTACGTACTATGTTGGAAGAGATTGGAGTTAGAGGGGCAGATTTGAAAGCGAAAACAACGCCGCTTTTGGATGTGGTAAGGAGCTAGAAATTATAAGCCCGCCCTCATTCCAGAGAGAGCGGGCTTTTTTATTTGCCTAGTCTTTGGGTGGGGTACGTTTGTGAGGTTTGACGGGTACGGTTTTCGGCCCTGGCTTAGGGGCATTCGGATTGGGTCGGGGCGTCGGAGCCGGTTTGCTACCCTCTCTGGTCGTAGCATGTGCTACGACCTAAAGTCAACGTAGAGCGTCCGCTCGGTGGAAGTTTTAGAGCGATAATGATCGTTGTTTCAACCAGGAGCTATTGTACGACTACGGATTTGACCAGAAGCAGTACAACGGCAACATCGCGGCGATCCGGTGGGGCAGCATTGGCATGAGCAGCGAACCGGAGAAGCAGCGTGCCTACCGCTACTCATACGACCGGATGAACCGCCTCACTGCTGCCCAGTACCTAGGCAAAGCCACCAGTTGGGTCACTAAAGATGCCTATTCGGTAAGCAACCTTGCCTATGACCTGAACGGCAACATTAAGAGCCTGAAGCGTAACGACCAGTCCGGCGGGGTGATGGACAACCTCAGCTATGACTATACCAACCGGGGCAACCAACTCAGTGCGGTGACGGACAACGGGGGTAGTGATGAGGGGTTTGCCGATGGGCACACGGGCAGTGGCGACTACTTCTATGATCAAAACGGCAACCTTACGAAAGACCTAAACAAGAAGATCAGCAGCATTGCCTACAACTACCTGAACCTGCCTGCTGAAGTGGTGATTGACGGCAAGGGCACCATCAAGTATACGTATGATGCGGCCGGTACCAAGCTACGGCAGGAAGTGCTTCCCAGTGACGGCAGTCCGGCTGATGGCAGCCCCAATAAGACCACCGACTACGTCAGCGGCTTCCACTACACCGACGGTACGCTGGACTTTGTGCAGCATGAGGAAGGTCAACTAATGATCAAAGACGGGCTGGCCTATCACTACGATCTCAAAGACCACCTGGGCAACACCCGAGTAACGTTTTCTAACGTGCCGGTCACCACCACCAACACGGCCAGCATGGAAGCCAGTGCCGCCCCGGTAGTCAACAGATTTGCAAGTAAGTACGCCCCCCTTAGCCCGTACAATTACGCAGCGAATAATCCAATCTTGCTGATTGATGTGAACGGTGACTCTTTGGACATAAGCTCAATTACGAGCAATAAAATGATGTACGCTTCAGCTAAGATGTTTGCGCAATCAAAGGACGGGTTGCAATTCTTATCTCAATTTGCAAAGAAGGGACAAACTGCATTTGGGCATACCTTTGAAAAAGATGGAGCATTTCATAAAGAAGGTATCAATTTATCGATTAATGCCAAATCTTTAGGCAAACGTAATTCCGTAAATGGACAAACTGATTTTGAGATGACAGAGTCTGGTTTTAATATCAATATCAACTTAAACAGCGATCTTAATTCGGAAGGGCCTTATAGTAGCGATGCAGCTACGACGTTAGAGTCTACTATAAATGCACGCTCGAGAGGAGAAGCGAGCTTTGGTGATGTTGTTAAGGCTAACGAGGGCTTTTGGTTTGATCGCCTCAAAACATTAACACACGAAAGCTATCAACATGCTGAACGTTTTGCTTCTGACTATTCCACCGGTGGGGCTTCGCTGTTAAACTCCCAGACAAAACGTGCTTGGGGTTTACAACATCATTCTTTAGAAGGACCTAATAATATGACTAACTATAGGACCAAGGGACAAAGAATACTACAATCGGCTAATTCTAAGTTAGGATTACAGTATACTAGAGAGCAGATCATCAATATCATGTACTAATGAAAACTATAGTAATCTACCTTGCGGCTTTTTGTACACTGCTCGCTTCATGTAAGACATCTAAGAATAGAGCTAGCGTTTCCGCACTTGACGTGGTAGCCGCACAGCTTGGACATGAAAATTACGATACAATTAACGAACGGTACATAATAGCGAATGAGTCTATCCGTATTGTGGACGGTGATTCTGAAAAGTTATCCAATCGGCTGAACACTAATCTAAAAGAAGTGGCCATAAGGTTAATAAAGAATATTGCCAAAGACGAAGCAAGATGTCGTTTTGATGCGCCAAGCGATTATTCTTTCCTTTTGTCAGAAGAAAACGAAAGTGTTAATAGCAAAAATATCACTGGAGTCTTTTCGCTTTCTTGCATAGAATATGATCCGGAAGAAAACGTAGGATTATACTATTTTCGCTATGTGTGTGGTTCAGAATGCGGAGAGGCGGGGTTTGTGTTATTCAGTATGGACAACATCCAAGTAAATATTAAAGATATCGTTTATACAGGCGTTTCTTAGCAAGTAAAAAAATCAAGGAGCAGAGTTTGCCCGTACCCTCTCCCAGGGGCCGGGTTTTTTCTTTGTCGGCGGTTCTGCTATCTGTTACCCAAACGCCATTCGGGTTTTGGCCTCTCGGATAAGTGCTCCGAGGGTTTTAAGAATATGCTGCTGATCGTCCGCTTGCAAAGCTTGTAGCTCGTTGATCTGGAGCAGCAGGGTTTGGTCGAGTTCTTGTTCAGAAGCAACGACGTACGCAAAGTACAGTATATGGCCGGGCATAAGTGGGTTAGTAGCACCGAACGCTACCAGCAAACTGACCTGGAAGACTTACAGAATAAGCTAGATAAGTATCATCCACTACAATAAACCTGAATCAGTATCTTTGCCGCCATGAGTAAAAAGAAAACTACTGAAGTAAGCATCCCCGAAGAAGTCATCATCAGCAAAATCTATCTAATCAGAAACCACAAAGTGATGTTAGATAGTGACCTGGCCGAACTCTATGACGTTCCTACCCGGCGACTCAACGAACAGGTCAAACGAAACCAAGACCGTTTTCCGGACGACTTTATGTTTACACTGACTACTGAAGAATGGCAAGACTTGAAATCGCAAAATGCGACATCAAGAAGTTGGGGCGGTCGTAGAACCTTGCCGAATGTATTTACCGAACATGGAGTATTGATGCTCTCCAGTGTACTGAACAGCCAGCAAGCGATTAAGACCAATATTCAGATCATGCGTATCTACACTAAAATGCGCCAGATGCTCATCACTCACCAGGATTTACTATTGAAGTTCAACGAGTTGGAAGCCCGCATCGGGAAACACGATCAGAGTATCAGTCAAATCTTCGCCTACCTCAAACAGCTATTACAAGAGCAGAGTGAACCACGAGAACCCATTGGCTTCAAACCTTCCAAAAAGAAATAACCTCGCCCACGAATCTGCCCCCTCGACGCACAAGCCTACGCGCAGGTAAAGCGGAGTGGCGCATCGTTGCGGGCAAAGCCCCCCGCCAGCCCGTCCGGTTCGCTTCGTAGCCTCAGCCCACCGTTCGCCCTACGGGTGTCACTAGCATTCCAGGCTGTCAGGGTGCTTGCTATCCGCTTCCTCTTTGCCAGGGCAGCTACTCCTGTTCTGTCGGCCACTTCCTTGCAGTCAGTCACCGCCCGCCCAGCCGCTGCCGGTGTTGTGCTCGCCTGCGGGCTCGTTCGGACCGCGGTCGTGCTACGCTTGCCGCTCACGGCCAGGACGCTATCGCTGCCTCCTGTCCGGCCTCTCTCACACTCGCAGTCGGCTCGCGAAAAAAGGCGTTGCCGCCTAAGTAAACCTTCTTCCTCCTACCACGCATAACCTAACCCACCAATAAGCACCGGAGCGCAGAGCCTCCCCGCAGTAGAGGCCAAGTATTGATCTGGGGCTGTTTCCGCCCCCAGACCCCAGGAAGCGAGGGCTAGAACATCAAAAGCGCAGATCAGGTATACGGCTTCGAGTCAAATTACCGACGCGCTTTTGATAACCTGCCCTCGCGATACTTTGGCAGGATCGCAAAAGCACAGCGCAAGAAGTTGAGTGTTTTTTTCTTCAACTGAGAGCTGTTCAACTGAAGGGGAAAAAATGTTACCTTAGCCCGAAGAAAACGTTCTTTGAAGTAAACGCTAGATCGGAAAAACCACTCCGAAAAGTAGCCAACCTCCCTACCAAAAACGAAGTCAAGATAACGCGTAGATTACTATCCTTTTGGGCTGACGCATCAGCAGCCGCTAGGGAATCCAACTAACGCCTATCTGTTTAATGGGGGTCCCTTGATTCATAGAAGCTGAAAAAAATTCATCGTTTTTAATAGTGGTAACATCAACGGATTTACTGTTCAGTTCAATACTTATTTTATTCTTTAAGTTGTCATTAAAATGGATATCATGAATTAAAGAAGCAAGTCCTAGTAAAGGATGGCCCGCAAAGTTCAATTCTTCTTCCATAGTGAAGATAAAAGCTCTATATTTTTTCAAATCAGTCCGATAAAAGAATATGCTTTCAAATTGTCTCATTTCTTGAGTTAGCAATTGCATGAATTTTTTATCAAGCTTATCCGCACCAGGAAAAATTGTCAATCCATTACCTGAAAACGGATTCTTTGAAAAAACATCTACGTGATAATATATATTTTCCATATGCTCAATTAATGCTAACGGTTTGTGTATAGTGTGAGTATTTTTATTCTTTTTTTATAGTGAATGTTGCCGTCAAACCAACACTAAAATTTCTGGGAAGCCTATCGACTCCAAAAATGGCTCTTGAATGTTTGCCTTTACGTTCCAAGATTTTTACGAATAGATCAGATGCTCCATTCACTACATTTGGTGACTCGTCCCAACTTTCACCTGATTGGAAGTAGGCGTCTATATGGTTCAAGCCTACAATTTTTTCAAATCCGACTTTCTTGTCCACTTGAGCCAAAACATTCAAAGCACATAGTTCCATCGCTTTGTAACCGTCATCTGTTGAAAGCTCATCGCCTAATCGTCCTTGATATTTATATTCCTTATTCAAAATAGGAAATTGGATCGCTATGTACGCAATACTTTCTCAAACATTGACAGATACGTAGCTTCCGCCCGGTGTTGATATGTCAGGCAGTCTATACCCAAATTTGTCTAAGTTTTCCTTTGGTGTCATTGTTGCATTTTAGTAACCTCTCTAATCGCTATGATCTCAGCATGATTGGGTGATATCATTTTTAGGTTTAACAGCTTCTATCCCCTCACCTACAATTTGTCCACTGTAGATAGCAATGGCCCCAACTGGTGGGTTTTCATTCTTAAGAGCTTGGTAAGCTAATACAATATACTGGTGCATGTATTACTCGTGTGTATTCATGATTCTATAGTTCAAGCACAACATCAGATATCGGTTGGGAACAGCAAATTAACACCTTCCCTGCTGGCGCTTCTACGAAAGGCTCAGGGTCATACTTAACCGCACCTTTCTGTAGGATTGATTCGCAGCTGGAGCAAGTGCCCATCCTACAACTAAATGCCGGAGTTAGTCCGACGGACTCTGCCAAGTCAAGTAGACTAGGCTGTGTATCGTTCCAATCAATCTCAACATCTGACTGGTTAAACTTGACAGTAAAGCTACCGGAATTTGAATCTGCTTTCGTTGCTGAGACACTTAATCTTTTTCCTTTCCCGAAAAATTCATAGCGAATACTTTTCTCATCTACTCCTAGCTCTCGCAGATACTGGTACATGGTCTCCATAAAACCGAGCGGACCACATAAGTAGTAATCCATCTCAACCTCGGGCAGAACAGACGCTAAGTACGTCCGAGAAATGAAACCAGTGAAGTCATAATCAATAAATTCTCGTTCGTCGCTCGTGGGCTCAGAGTGATGCACTGATAGATAAAGGTTTTTGTACATCACTGTCAGCTCTCTTAACCTTGCGAGCATAGGCTGCACCGCTTTGTTCCGACTGGCATGTATGAACAATACCCGCCGGTCCGGTTCATAGGCAGTAATATATTCCAGCATACTAAGCATAGGAGTAATCCCTACTCCGCCCGAAATCAAAACCGCGGGACGCGAATGGTTGATTGATAGATGAAAATCCCCGTGAGGCTTACTTAAATCAATCTGGTCACCGGCTTGTAGTACGTCGTGCATATATTTAGAGACAATGCCCTGTTCTTCTCTTTTAATGGTTAGGCGAAAGTATTCTTTGCCCGGACAATCCGATAGTGTATAGTTTCTACTATATTCTTGCGTAGTATTATCCGGGCGAACTCGAAGGGTGACAAACTGACCGGGTAGGTAGCTATCCAATGGTCGGTCATCAGCTCTTCGCAAGTAAAATGATTTGATGATAGTGCTCTCTTGCACAATCTGGTCAATAATAAATTCTTTATACATGCTGTTACGGGTTGAAAGGTGAATAATCCAGAAACTCCCAGTCTACTTGGTGGTGGTTCTCAGTACAAATCCACTGCTCGGTCACAAATATCCAGTACCGACCGGTTCCTGTAGTCTTTTGAATATCTTCTTCTGACTGCTGCTCAAAAAGTAGTTCTACCCGCCCCGTTAACTGTAGTGTCCTGCCCTTTTCAAAGTCAATAAAGAGAAGACCAGCGCGGGGATTCTGGACAACATTTCCCAGCGTATTATACATACTATTGCCATGATAGTCGGGAATCTTCAGCGTATGGTTGTCTATTACTTCTACGAAACCTACTGGACCGCCTCGGTGAGAAGCATCTACTCTTCCGTTTTTGCCCTGACTGCCCACAAATAAAGTATCTGCACCTTTGATCCATTCCTGTTGTATCGGACTTAAGGGCACACCCCTAGTGGTGACGGAAATTGTTTCTTTGAAGGAATGAGGTAGCGAGATTACCCGGCGTTGAATGTATTTGGGACAGTTAGGATAAGCTTCCTGAACTTGGACCTCAATACGAGCGTTTTGACAAGAACTCACACCGTTGATCCGGAACCTTCGCCGAGTAGTCAGTTCAATAAATAATGATCCTATAGCTGCATTTTCCTGGATGTTCTGGTAAAAGACGTCACCTTTATCACTACGAACCATAGATTCTTCAAAGAACAAAGAGGTGGGAGAGGATACTCGGACAAAGCCGAAATCCCCAACAAGTAACGATGTCCAAATCCGCTTTTGTTCGTCTACGCTACTCACAACCGCCATTGGTTGCTTCTCAATAAAATTAACTGCCCCCTTAATAATTGTGTCAGTGATCACTTTCCCACTGGTTTGGGCACTTTGTTCTTCTCCTACCAATCGCTGCACCGCTTTTTCTCCCTGATGATATACCTCTTCCATGACGTTATAATTAATCGTTCCTATTTAAAGAAGCAGCGATGATGGGTCAGAAGGTGATAATAGTGTAGCCTTCGCGTTGTAACTTGACAAAGCTGGGAAGACCGGTCGTCCCTGGTGCTTTATTTTCTTTGATTAAGTCCAGACCAGATGCATCCGCTCCGAATACTTCGGCACAGCCGCTAGAAACCCCCTCAATCTTATCTTTAATTGCCTCATACAGCGTGTGGCCTGGATGGTCGACTTTTTGCAATTGCTCAGGCCAGCGGGTACCTGCCCCCTGAAATAAGATTTTCACTTCCTGGCTCGCAATTTTGAAATCGTACGCGACGGCCATTGCGTTGAACACGCGTCCCAAAGTTTCTTCGGAACCTCCTTTTGGATCAGAAAGAACCACTACGGCAGTTTTACTCATTGGTTTATTGTTAAAAGATGAAACATGAATTCTATTTAGACAGGTAAATAGGTTTTAATAATTTTACCGAACGTTCGGAAAAATAGGTACGCAAATTTTTTTACGTTTCCTTGTATGTATCTTTAATTGACTTGAGAGTTGACTCGAACGCATCTGTGGTACCTAATCCCCGGGATACAATTAAGCTTCCTTGAATGCTAATGAGTATCTGAACAGCCTTCTTCTGCGCCACATTTTCCGAGTGGCCGAATGCCCTTCCCAAAACGGTAAATCCCTGAATCCAGTGCTGCATACTTTCCTTAATTTCCTGGTCAAACAAGTCAATACCAGTATCCATTGAAAGTGCTCGTAGGATACACACTTCTTGCCCACCATTGTAAAGTAAAATGATATTGTTGATGACTTTTGATAATCGTTCGTCAGGTGCAAGCGATTGGTCGGATAAGAGTAAGAAAATATGTTCGTAGACCCATGCATTAGCGTGATTGAGCACTGCAACGGTGATCTCTTTTTTTCCACCTGGAAACCGATGGTACAAGCTTGCCTTTTGTAGTCCTGAGGATTTGGCCAATTCGTTAAGACTAAATCCATCATATCCCTTAGAACGTAGCACAGACATTAGTCTTTCTAATAGCGGCTGATCTCTTACTTTTAATGGCCTCATGGTGCAAACATAGAAAAGAATAATTTATTTACCAAACGTTCGGTAAAATTGATTGATCAATAGATATGCTATGTTCTAATCGCTAATCCAGTGCCGAAGATAGGTGATCAGTTGCTGCACTACTTCTTACTGACTTGCCCAATGTCCAGTCGGCTGATTTTGCCTTCGTCATTGATCATAAAGTTAAAGTAAACCTTGAACGTACCCCACTGCCCAGCGTAGAAGTCCCCCGTGAGATTCTTGCCATCGTTCTCTACCTTATCCAAGCTCAGGAATCTTTCTTCATGGTTGAAGGCATTGTCAAAGAAAGACTTAAAATCTTTGGTATTGCCATCGTCCGTAAACACAGCATCGCCCGTAAAGTGGCCGAACCAGGCCTGTCTACTATTAGCCTGAAGGGCCCCTATCGCTGATTTTACGACTTCATTTGTAAGTTTAGTAGTATCCATCTGGTTAGTTTTTTGAGTAGAATAGTCTTTTTTTAGGTGACTATTTTGAACACTTGCGCATACAGCAAGACGACATATCACAATGCTCAACGCTACGTGCTTCGTGATGCTTACTGACCTTTGGCCAGCGGATGCTGCAAATAAATGATTAACAAGTTTAGTAACAAAAATGGTAGCTCAATGGCGAAACCCTTCAAATCTTTATCCAGCAGGTGAAAGCACATGATGAGAAGAATGGTGGCGGCCATCAGGAAATTGCCCCAGACAAAGGTCTTAGGAACAGCAATGAACACTGCACCCAGCATGGTGATAACGCCCATGGCCATTAACCCTGTCGAACTAAAGTTCCACTTGCTAAACATGTCTACCATCTCGTCCTTTCCGGTAGTCATAGCGTAGCCTTGTTTAAGACCCATAAAAATAGCGAAGAGCATTAGGGCTCCATTAATAATTTTTACAATCATAGTTTTGTCATGGTTAGTTCACAGGCATACATTTTCTGATATCCGTAGCGAGAGTTCCGCTCGCATAATTTCCGAGTGCGACAAAATCCAACGGATTGCCCCAGACGCACCAGGTCAGCGAAAGGAATAGGGTGCGGAACCCAGGGATTACTCTTCCGGGTGTCATACTCAATTAGTAGAAGGGTACCATCGCTCTTGAGACGGCCTTTGAGGCGTTGAAGAAGCTTTTCTGTATTTTGGATATAGTGAGCGGAGTTAGCCAGCAAGAACCCATCGTATAAAGCGCTGCCAAAATCAAACTGGGTAAAATCAGCCTGAACAAATTCCAGCCTTACGCCTTGATTAGCACTTTCCGTAAAGTGCTGCCGTTCTTGATCTATACCGGTTATTTTGCTACCTACCGGAAGCAATGAAGCCAGTGCCAGACTGAATGGCCCAGAACCACACCCTAAGTCGGCCTAAACCTGTGGTTCCGTGTCGGTGGGTCGTCCGGCTTCGATAAGAGTGATTGCTTCGGTGAGATTCATCGGCCTCTAACAAATCAGAAGATTATGAGGGTAGGTACGACCCTTACCCTCACTCAGAATGATTTATTTCGTAGTGTAGCCACCGTTCGCTAGAATGGTCTGACCGGTAATCCACCAGCCGTCGGTAGCCAGGAAGGTGACGATGGGCACAATATCTTCAATTTGTGTCAACCCCCCCAACGCGGAGGCTGACTTGTGGTACGCTACTGCATCTTCGGATTCCTGACCGTAAAAGAACGGAGTATCCATCGGCCCGGGGGCGATGGTAGTGACCGAAATCCCCCGCTCACCAAACTCTTTAGATGCTGCTCGGGTATAGTGCTCTACGGGCGCTTTGCCACCGGCGTAAGTTGAGTATAACCCAGTGTAGGCACCTAACAAGGAAGTAACGATTGTGATAATCTTACCATCGTTTTCTAAGGCTTTTCCCGCTTCTTTGATGAAGAAGTAAGCCGCTTTGCTATTGATGGCCGACATGGTATCAAACTCTTCTTCGCTGGTTTCAGCAAACGGCTTTTTAAGCACCATTCCGGCAGTGTTTATCGCTACATCGACGCTTCCAAATTTTTCTTGAGCAGCCTTAAAGAGCTTTTCATGGTTAGTAGCTTGAGTAAGGTCGAGCTGGATACTAAACGCGTCAGTTCCCAAGTCTTTTACGGCCTGAACCGTTTCTTCGGCGGCAGTTCGGGTACTGTCGCTGTGGTAGTGAACTGCTACCTTAGCGCCTTGTTTGGCTACTTCTCGGCTGATTAAACCGCCGAGGTTCTTAGCCCCGCCGGCAATTACTACTACTTTGTTGTTTAAATTAATCTTTGCCATAGGTTAGCTGTTTTTGGTTTAGACAAAGATGATACGCGTTTAGCAAGATAGGCTTGCAAAAAGTGTGGGAAGAATTGCAAAAATCATGGGTGGTGAAGATTACCCTTCTTTATGCTGAGTTCGGTACTTAGAAGGAGATTGTCCGGTGTGCTTGCGGAAGAAATTACTGAAATGGGCAATTTCCCGATAGCCCAATTGGTACGCAATCTCCTTAATAGAAAGAGAAGAGTTTTTCAACAAGGCTTGGGCTTGTCCTAACGACTTTTCGGCAATCCAACTGCTAGCGGGCTTGCCGGTTTTACTCTTAATTACCTGGTTGAAATAGGATGTGCTCAAACTTTGGCCAGCCGCGTAGTCCTTTACCTGAAACGGTTTTTCGGTCTTTCCACTGTGTAAGTGCAGATAGTGTTCTTCCAGATGTTGCTTAAAGGTTTTGACGATTTGTGAGTTACGGCTTCCTTCTTCTAGGGGGTAGTAGTCAGTCCAAAAGTTTTGTTTGAGCTTTAGCAACAAAACCACAAAAAGGTTACCGATGATCTGGTATTTAAAGGGTGAGTCTCCTTGATATTCTCTCAGTATTTGGATGTAGAGCTGCTCGATCTCTACGAAGCCTTCGGGCGTGAAGGTCTGTGGGGGAATGGTTTCAGCCAGCAGAAAAGGAAACTCTTTAAACACTTCTCTGTGCACGTTTCTTTTGAGAAAGCTTTCGCTCAGAGTAACTAGGTAAGCGTCTCTTAATTCAAGGAATTCAAAGGCTTTTAAGTGACCCGGATTGGTGAAATAGACTGTATAGGACGGATAATGAAAAGTATGTTCATCTGTTGTGTAATTGCCTTTTCCGTCCTTCACAAAGATGAACGAGTAGTAATTCGCCCGGAAGACGGGTGATTTATACGGAATCCGGCTATGTAAGTCCAGCAGGTTATGAATGGAGAATTCGGCTTCCTGATCTACTGAAATTCCTAAATCCTGATATAGCTCAAAAACTTTATTATACTGCTTTATATCCTTAGGAAAGGCGATAAAATAAAGTAACACCAATTTGTTTATCTTTGCTAGCAATAACCAAAGATAGTTCAATGACGAAGTACAATCAAGAAACAGAGCAACTGATGCTGCACTACTATAGTCACCTTCCTGAAAAAGAGCAGCGCCACTACGCGGCGCTGGAAGCTCAAAAGTTAGGCCACGGCGGCAAGCGTTACATAGGTGATTTGTTAGCTATCAGTCAAAAGACCTTGCGCAAGGGTGAGCGGGAACTTAAAGACCCTGTCTTTTATGAGCAGGTTCCCCCCGGTAGACAAAGACGTGTTGGGGGTGGGAGAAAAAAATTTTGTTCAGCATCCTGACCTTGAACAGTTGTTGCTGGGCTTCATAGAGCGTCACAGAGCAGGTAGCCCTACAGATGCTTCGGTTTACTGGATACATTGGAAGCCCCCGGAGATTGCCCGGTACTTTTTTGAAGAACACGCTCAAAAAGTAAGTCATAGTATGGTAAAACGAACGTTGCGCACTTTGGGCTATCGCTACCGCAAGATGGATAAGAATCTGCCCACGGGCTATTATGCACAGCGCGATCAACAGTTTAAGATTATCTTCACTTTGGTGGCTATGATGCGTATGGAAACCCCAATACTGAGCATAGACTGCAAAAAGAAAGAACGGCTAGGCAACCTGCATCGGGCAGGCCAATGCTACACTCAGGCCCCTATTGAAGTCTACGATCATGATTACGAGCACCTCTCTGAAGGCAAAGTGGTGCCTCACGGCATCTATGATATGCAACGCCATCAAGCCTACCTCTCTATTGGCAAGAGCCATGAGACCGCTGAGTTTATCGCCGATAACCTTTTATGGTGGTGGGACAACTACGGCATCCACCATTATCCAAAGGCTCGCACCATTCTTACCCTTTGTGATGCAGGCGGGGGCAATAGTTATCGCCATCACGCTTTCAAGAAGCATATGCTGCTACTAGCCCGTGAAATCGGCCTAGACTTTATCCTCTGTCATTATCCACCTTATTGCTCTAAATGGAACCCAATTGAGCATCAAGTCTTCCCGCATATACACCGGGCCATGCAGGGGGCAGTATTCACCAACTACGCTTTGGTGCAAGAAGTGATGCAAAAAACTACTACCAGTACGGGACTGAAAATCATTGTCAGAATTAATGACAAACACTATCCCACTGGCATCAAAACTACTAAAGAGCAAGTAGACTTCCAGCGCATTCAGTTTCATCAACAAATACCTAAACTATCTTACAGAATCGCCGCCTAAACTGATAACTTATTTAATTGCCGTTCCTTATATGTTTTCAAACAGATGATGGATAACTAACTAGTACAAGAAGGTGGGGCTCAAGTACTCTACCCAACTAAAAATAGGGGTTTGAAAAGAGGAAAGGAAACGAGAGTTTTGTGATGTCTATTCAACAAAACCAATCGTTTCCCCCATGAAGCAAAGCCTCACTGCCGAAGTTACAGAAATTTTGTCAAAAGTGCCGATTGTAAAGAACCTAGCCCGGAAGAAATTCATATCTCAGTTCACACTGGGGCTGATTCAGAGCCGGAATGTACAGTTCTGCCAAGTAGCTCAACATCTCAACGATGAGGCGAAGGTAGCTTGTAACGAGGTTCGTATCCAAGACTTTTTCCGTGAAGTTGAACTGGACTATCACTGTGTGGCGATGCTCTTGCTCAGTTTACTGCCTAAAGACAAGAAACTGCGGCTTTGTATTGAACGCACCGAATGGGACTTTGGACTACATCAGGTAAACATTCTAATGGTAGTGGTAGGCTATAGAGACCTTACCGTGCCGCTTTATTGGGAGATGCTAGACAACAACAGCGGTAACTCCTCTTGCCAGCAGCGTAACGATCTGTTAGGTCTATGTATTGACTTGATTGGGGCCAAGCGGATTGGTTTGGTGATTGGCGACCGCGAGTTTGTGGGTCATCGGTGGCTTAAGTATCTCAAAGATAGAGGAGTAGGTTTTGTGATGCGCTTACCCAAACACCATACGATTCACCGTTGGGATGGCCGCATACAAACGGTAGCTACCCTGGCATTGAGAGAAAACAAGCCACTTACCCTTTTTGACTGCCTAGTGGATGGGGTAGTGGGCCATGTGTGGGTGATGCTGCTAGAGGATGGCGACTATCTTTTCTTATTTGGCACAGTAGAAGCGAAGTTCATGGGGCAGCTTTATTGCAAACGTTGGAGTATTGAAGCCTGCTTTCAGAATATGAAAAAACGGGGTTTCAATCTGGAAGACACCCACTTGCAAGATGATCAAAAGCTCAAAAAGCTAGTAGCCCTAGTGAGCATCGCCTATGCCTTCTGCGCTAGTCTGGGTATCTACTACCATCACAAGGTAGAGAAGATAGAAACCAAGAACCACGGCTATAAAGCTAATAGCTTTGTACGAAAAGGTATTGATCTGCTTCAAGATTGGTGCCGGGCAGAAAACGATATGCCTGATAAAGTGCTTAATAGATTCCTCTGCTTCATCCGATACATCCAAATGGTAATCCCTGACTATCAGTCACTAAAAATAGTTGGGTAGAGTAGGGCTCAAGTTCTCTTCTTGGTAAAATGTTCCACTTCTAATCCAGCGAACGATAATATTTTGTAGAGGGTAGGTTGACTCTTAATACCAAATATCTCGCGAATCTCTTCCGTACTGCGATTCCCCTGCTCATAGATCTGTCGGACCTCACCAGCAATCTTTTGATAACGTTGACTAAGCCCTTTAGGTCTACCCCCATTTCTTCCTCGGGCTCGGGCCGAAGCCAAACCAGCTTGAGTACGCTCCCGAATAATATTGCGCTCATGTTCCGCCAGGATACACATTAATTGAAAGAACATGTTGCCCATGGCGGTAGTGGTATCAATGGACTCCTGTAGAGATTTTAGGTGAACACCTCGTTGTTTGAGCTTCTCAATGAGCTCAATAAGCTGCACGGTACTCCTTCCTAACCGATCTAGTTTCCATACCACGACGGTATCGCCCTCGCGGGCATATTCTAGCAATTTATCAAAGTTGGGTTTCTTCGCCTTTACTCCAGAGACTTTATCAGAGAACAGGTGTTTGCAACCTTCGTCTTGCAGTGCGTCTAGTTGCAAATCCAAATTCTGCTCATAGGTGGATACTCGGGCGTAGCCTAGCTTCATTTTTATAGCTCAGTTGTTTAACAAACTTATCAGATCTAAATATAGTACACTTTGAATTAATACATAGCATAATAAACAGCTATATTGAGTTGCTTTGTGGATGATTGGACTTGTGTAGAAAAACGACCGTTTTAATTTTTCGCTTTCCGCCATGATCACCCCCTTCCTAACCACTACGGAACGCCAGGCCTACGAACAGGTGCCCCAAGAGATCTCCTCCCAAGACCTGCTTACCTACTTTCACTTCAGTGGCCAGGATCAGGAACTCATTTCACTTCAACGCCGCCCGGTCAATCGGTTAGGCTTTGCCCTACAACTTGCTTTGGTACGCTACATGGGCTTCATCCCTCAACAGTGGATGAGCCAAGTTCCGGCAGCTGTAATACAATTTGTCCGTGAGCAACTGGAACTCGAGACCGTTTCTGTATCTCATATGCAATATCTAGGGTGGCGGCGGTGGCAGCCGCTGGATGCCCCTGGGCTAGAGCGGTGGCTACTAGATCGAGCTTTGGAATACGATCGGGAACGACTCTTACTAGAAATGACCTGCCAGAAGCTACAGCGAGAATGCATCTTACGTCCGGCGATCATGACTTTGGAAAGAATCATAGTGGGTGTCGTGCTGGCCACCGATGCCGAAACGTATCGCCGATTGACACCGCTACTCACACCGGTGGTCAAAGACCATCTGGATAGCTTACTTGTAGTCGATCCGGATACCCGCACCTCCCCGCATCGCTGGTTAGCCCGGCCTGCTACTAGTAATTCTCCAGCGGACATTAAAGAAGCAGTTCAAAAGCTGGTGTTCCTAAAAGGACTTTCCGTAGCGGAATGGAATACGGACGTGCTCAACACCAATCGAGGGAAGCGTTTAGCTAGTTTGGCCCGAAAGCGTACTAGCCAAGCCATTCGTCGATACACTCCCGAACGTCGTTACCCTTTAATAGTAGCCTTTCTGAAAGAAAGTTACTTGGATATTACCGACGCTATTCTCACCATGTTCTCTGACTACTGGGAAGTGGTGGTTGGTAAATCAAAACGGGAAATGGAAGCCTACCAGCAGCAGGTAACTCAGGCTAAAGATCAAACCTTAGAAACGCTAGGCAAAGCGGCTATGCTGGTCGTAGACGAAGAGCACATTACTGATACTGAACTCCGTACCCATATCTACGGTCACTTATCCAGAGCTACCTTGTTGAAGGCGGTAGAGACCTGCCAGGCGATCCTGAAGCCTACCCGTAACAGTTATCTTGACTTCTTAGTGAACCGCTACGGGGTCATCAAACGGTTCTCGCCACATCTCCTAGCCGAGATGTCTTTTCAGTATGCTTTTCAGAAGGATGATTTTGCGGATGCTATGCGGTTGGTCACGGAGTTGCAGGTGGGGAAGCGGCGCAAACTACCGCTAGATGCGCCGGTAGGTTTTCTCACTCCTACTTGGAAGGCTTTTGTGTTTGATGAAGAAAAAGAACTTCGCAAGTCTGCTTATCAAATTAGCGTATTGGCTACCCTATTGATGAACGGATCAACGAACTGGAGTCTTACCTTCCCGTCCTGGATGAGTTGCTACAACAGGAAAGTGAGATACGCATTGAGCAGGGTGATTTGGTAGTTACCCCGTTGGAAGCGGAAGCACTACCCGATACGTTCCAACAGCTCGATAAGCAAATCAGCGCCATGCTACCCGAAGTTGACCTGTCAGAAGTTATCGTAGAAGTAGATGAGTGGATTGACTTCACCTCGTATTGGCCAGGGCAAGACGGCAAACCGTTGGATGCGGCCTACAAACCCTATCTATACGCTGCCTTGCTAGCTACCGCCTGCAACATTCCTTTGAAGAATATGGCGCGAAGTGCTTCGCTCAGCTATCAGACACTATGGTGGATTGCACACCACTATCTTAGGGAAGACACCATCAAGCAAGCTAACAATCAACTGGTCAACTATCATCATCAACAGTGGCTGACTCAGTACTGGGGCGGTGGTACGCTATCTTCTTCCGATGGGCAACGCTTTCCCGTTAGTGGAAAGATTCGAAATGCCAAGTCCATTGTACGCTACTTTGGGTTTGGCCAGGGGGTGACTTTTTATACCCATACGTCGGATCAGTATTCTCAGTATGGCTCTAAAGTGATTCCAGCTACTGAGAGAGACGCGACCTACGTACTAGATGAGATCCTCGGTAACGAAACTGACCTGGAAATTTTAGAACATACGACGGATACGGCCGGATATACTGATTTGCTATTTGCCTTATTCGATTTACTCGGGCTACAGTTCTCGCCTCGCATCCGAGACATCTCAGATCAGAAGCTTTGCAAGATCAAAGATCGAACGCTTGACTATCCCGAACTAAAGTTTACGGGTACAATCAATCCGGACTACCTCAAACGCCGATGGGACGACATGCTGCGATTGGCCGGTTCACTCAAACGAGGGTATGTTACAGCTTCCTTATTCATCAGCAAGTTGCAATCCTATCCGCGGCAGAATAATTGGACATATGTACTACAGCAGTATGGTCAGCTTATCAAGACGATCTTCATTCTGCGATATCTACAAAGCAAACCATTACGTCGGAAGATTCACGCCCAACTTAACAAAGGTGAATTGCTTCATGCACTGCGTAGTTGGCTGTGGTTTGGGGGCGATGGCGTGATTCGCCGCAAGCAGGAAGAGGATCAGCAGGAAGTGGTGGGTAGTCTGAATCTGCTCACCAATATGGTTGTGTTATGGAACACTGTCTATCAGCAGAAGATTATTGAGCGAGTACGAAAGCAAGGAAACAGTCCAACCGAAGAGGATATTCGGCATCTTTCGCCAGCCCGGTTTGAGCATATTAACCGATTGGGAAGATACACCTTCCAGTCAACTGATGAACTGCGAAAAGGCAAACTACGCCCGCTGCGAAAAGAGAAAACCTAATTGCTTAGAGTAAGTCATTTACGCAACCAGTGCCGCGAACTGGATAATAGGCTCTACGATCTGCAAAAACTGTACAGGAACAAAGCGCGGATCGAAAAGCAGATCAATGAACGGTTGATAAAAAACAATCAGTCTGACCGTAAGTAAGCTCCAGCATATCGGCGGTGAACCCCTACACAAAAATCGATATTTTCCTGATTTTAGCAGAAAATCTCAGTTCAGCTAAAGTGCTGTGTATCAGAACAATAGCATGTTTCTATTGAGAATTCCGTCCCTTTATGTCAACGAACCCAATGTGTTACGTTCAAGTATAAGTGTATTGCCCTTACTCGGTCGAAACTCGGTCGAACCGGTGTCCGAGAGACCCACCTTCGATATCGGTCCGCCAACGATCACTCCGCTGGGTGGAGCTGCTGGCTTAAACTATCCCTGATATGCACCTTCAATACGCCTCTGACCTGCACGTAGAATTCCCCGTCAACCGGCAGTGGCTGGTTAATAAACCCCCTCCTTCCTAGGTGCGCCTGGTGTTTAACACCCTGTGGTCGCGAATTGAGAAGCACGTAGGCGATATCTTGTTAGGGATGAACGATTTTAAGCGTATTCGCTACGCGGGGAAACTCATCGGCATCTATCACTATAATCAAACTCATACGGCGGCAATGAATTTTCTGAACTCGGCGGTGCGCGCCGCGCCGACCAAAAAGCAAGTGGTGGTGAGTCATCACCTGCCGAGCGAACGTTGTAACGCTCCTGAATTTCAGGGTAGCGCAATCAACGAAGCCTTTTGCGTCGATCTCACCTCCCTCATTCGGGCATTGAGTATCGACGTCTGGATCTATGGGCACAGCCACCGTAATATACCGGAATTTGATATTGAAAGCATCCCGACGCTCACGAACAATCTGGGCTACGTGCAATTGGGCGAGCACGGCTCTTTTCGAAAATATGCTTGCTTGGGGATTTCTCTTTAAAAACGCCTATTTTTATCCTCGTACCCGATGCATCACACTTCCACTAGATGCCATAAATGACGTCCAATCCACTTGCACCAATGAAACTTATCCTGCTCGTTATTCTCCTTCCCCTCACTGGTTTTGCTCAATCTTACGATTCCGCCAACCTGCGCGTGCAAACCGCCGCGGGCACCCTGGAGGGCACCTACGAATCCGGTATCCGTATCTTCCGGGGCGTTCCCTTTGCCCAACCGCCCGCAGGCGATTTGCGCTGGCGAGAACCCCAGCCCGTGCAGCCCTGGGAAGGCGTGCGCCAGGCCGACAATTTTGGTCCCCGTGCGATGCAGCGTTTTATCTTTGACGACATGAACTTCCGCTCCGATGGGATGAGCGAAGACTGCCTGTACCTCAACGTGTGGACACCCGCCAAATTAGGGGATGAAAAACTGTCGGTGCTGGTCTATTTCTACGGCGGAGGGTTCGTCGCGGGCGACGGCTCAGAGTATCGCTACGACGGCGAAAGCATGGCGCGCCGCGGCATCGTGATGCTTACGGTCAACTACCGGCTGGGGGTGTTCGGCTTCTTCGCCCATCCGGAGCTGACCCAAGCATCACCCCACCGGGCTTCCGGCAACTACGGCCTGCTCGATCAGACGGCGGCCCTGCGATGGGTGCACGACAATATCGCGGCCTTTGGGGGTGATCCCGAAAGGGTGACCATTGCCGGGGAATCAGCCGGTTCGTTTTCGGTAAGTGCGCAGATGGCCTCGCCGCTGTCGAGCGACCTGGTTGCGGGAGCCATCGGCGAAAGCGGTTCGCTGCTGGCTAGTTTGCGCATGACGACGCTGGCCGAAGCCGAGCAAGCGGGACAACAGTGGGCCAAACTGATCAACGCCCCCTCGCTGGCCGCCCTGCGGGCCGTGCCCGCCGATTCGCTGCTGGCCGCTACCGCTCGAGCCGAGGCCCCGCGCTTCACCGTGACCATCGATGGCCACTTCTTCCCCCAGTCGCCCGATACGATCTACGCCGCCGGTCAGCAGGCCCCCGTTCCGTTGCTGCTGGGGTGGAACTCCGAGGAAAGCAGTTACCGCGGGTTGCTGGGCGACCGAGAACTCACCCCGAAAAACTATGCAACAGCCGTGAAAGAACTGTATGGCGACCGCGCGCCGGAGGTCCTCCAGCGCTACCCCGGAACCACCCAAGAGGAAGTGATGCAATCGGCGACTGACTTGGCCAGCGACCGCTTCATTGGCTTGGGCACCTGGAAGTGGGGACAGGTGCACGCGCAGACTAGCCAGCAGCCGGTGTACCGCTATTATTACACCCGCCCACGTCCGCCGGTGCGGGATTCGGCAACCGAAGGTGCTGAGGCGGTCCTGGGGCAGCCCCGCCCGGCCGGAGCGGTGCACTCGGCCGAAATTGAATACGCCCTGGGCAACCTACCTACCAACCGGGTGTTCGACTGGCAACCCGAAGACTACCGGGTGTCGGCCATCATGCAGGGCTACTTCGTGAACTTCATCAAAACCGGCGATCCCAACGGACTCGGACTGCCCCGCTGGCCCGCCGCTGATGCGCAAAATTTGTCGCCGGTGATGTACATCGGAGATCACACCCGGGCTCAGCCCGCCCCGCATCCGGAGCGCTACCGGCTGCTGGATTAGTAGGTTCACGGTCGGCAGGCGGGGTATCTTTGGTAAGAGCAACGAACGAAGTTGTATTTTCTGCGCGTATGGTGTATCATTAGGCTTGCTAACCCGGGTTCTTCCTCGCTTATGAAAATCTACTCGAAACTTATTTTGTTCCTCTGGGCAGGGTTTGCCCTAGCCTGCCAACCTGCCTCCGAAAAGCAGCGTCCAAATTTATCTGAGGCAGTTGCGGATACAACCGCCGCCGCCCCGGTGGTCGCCAGCACCTCCCAGCCGCTGATCAATCAAAAGCTCATGCCTACCGAATTCGCGGCCAAATTCGAGGCGCTGCCCAACGCGCAACTCATCGACGTGCGCACTCCTGGAGAGTACCAAACCGGCCACCTCTCCCGCTCCACCCTCATTGATTTCAAGGACCAAGATTTTCGGGCGAAGATCGCGCAATTGGATAAGCACAAGCCAGTGATGGTTTACTGTGCGGCGGGGGGGCGCAGCACCGCCGCGGCGGCCCTGCTCGAAGAACTAGGATTCCCCGAAGTATACGAATTGGAAGGGGGAATCTCCCGCTGGCGAGAAGCCGGTCAGGAGATAGAAAAATAACTGAAGTACACAAGAAATGCGTATGAAGATATTTACGAAAACGACGAGGATGGGGTAATTGAATCTGCGATTAATTATCTTCTTGCGGAATACGGAATAGCATAGGGGCGTAGCTTACTGCAGGTCGCTTACCTCCATCAGATCTTCTATCGTGCGCTTCACCGCCGGTGCTTTGTTGGTATGGTTTTCGTAAAGCACGTTTCCCTGGGCAACCAGCGCGTAGTTCGGGATTCCCTCTATGCTGAAGCTGGCCCGCAACTTTTGGTTCCACTGGCCTTCGGCCAGCACGTTGGTGCCCCGCAGGTTATAGCGTTTGAGAGAAGCAAGCCATTTGTCTTGGTCACTGTCCAAGCAAACGTTTAGAAACAAGACATTGTCCTGGTCTGGGTAGGAAGTGATCATCCGGTTCAGTTCCGGGATATTTTTGATACAAGGTTTACACCAGACGGCCCAAAAATTTACGTACACTATTTTGTCTTGATACGTCCGGAAAGAGACCAAGCTATCCAGTTGATCGACAACGTAGAAGTTAGGAATGGTATCGCCCCGGCGGAGGGTTGCTTTCGTTTCAATGATCTTTAGCAACGATTGATATTCGGTTACTTGGTACACTTTCGCTAAAGAGTCAATGGTGGCTGAGTCCGAAAGGTATTTGAGAATGCTACTGAACTTATACCTATGGTACACATCTTTTACCTCGCCGGAGAGTTGGACCTGGGACAATGGCAAGGTGTGGCGGCCTATGGTAAAGTGTTTTTCCAGCCCGGCCAGACTGCTGAATTCATCGCTGGGCAAGTCCTGCATAAAGTAGTCGTCCAAAAACTTCAGGTTGCTCATGATGGACAAACCACTCAGGTAGTGGTTTTTCACGGAGATAGTTTCGCAAGAAGTTGCGTTCCTTGCCGACCACGGAATCAGTGGTTTCCAGAATCAATTGATAAGAAGCCGATGAATTTAGCGGAGCGTTGAGCGGCACCCTGATATCAGTGTAGGCCAACTGATTTTTCTTTGCCAGATAGTATTCGTTGATGGCGGCCCCTTTTCCGCTAAAGCTAAGTTTGAATTCTTCTCCTAAAATTTTAACGTCAACACCCACTGTGTCGCCAGGAAAAATGATAATGTTGTACCGGTCATTCCCGAGATCAAGGAAAGCGGAAGTGGGCCGATCATTGATCAGAGACATAGAATAGCTCCCTTCGCCAGTTACCGGAATCCTTTCGGATTTCTGCCCGGCCCGCGGAATATAATTCATCGTAAATGCCTTTAGAAAAATGGTGTCTTCCAGAGCGGATTCGAACGTTACATTTCACCTTACAACTAAAAGTATAGTTGTTTTTTATTGGGTCCGCGCCAAACCACATTCTTTCGTATATTTGGACGCATAAGCATCCCCCTACTCTATGAGTTCACCCTCTGTATTAGGCATATCGCTAGCGCAACCACCGGCCGACAACCCAAAAAAAGTGGTGGTGACCGGCGCTCATCCGGGCGACCCGGAGGCGGGCTGCGGCGGTCTGATTGCCTTACTCACCCAGGCCGGACACCAGGTGGTGCTTTCTTACCTTACGAAGGGTGAGGCGGGCATTGAGGGCAAATCGCATCAGGATGCCGCCGCCACTCGAACGGCAGAAGCGAAGATCTCAAGTGAGATACTGGGGGCGAGCACGCATTACTTAGGGCAAACTGACGGAGCGACCTTCATCGATAATGAGCAGTACCAAAAGATGCTCGACTTTCTGAAAGCAGAGCAGCCGGATCTCCTGCTAACGCATTGGCCGATGGACACCCATTTGGACCACCGGGCCTGCGCGGCCCTGACCTACGATGCGTGGCTGCGGTTGCCTAATCCACCGTTGCTTTACTACTACGAAGTAACGCCAGGCGGACAGACGCAAAACTTCGCCCCTTCCGATTACGCCGATATCAGTCCAGTGGTTCAGTTAAAACGCCGCTCCTGCTTCGTCCACAAAAGTCAGCGGATGGAAGAGTTGTACCCCACCGATCACGAGAAGATGGAGCGATTTCGAGGGATGGAAAGCGGTTACGCGTTTGCCGAAGCCTTCGCCCGCCATACCCGCAACCCCACCCGCTTCGTTGAGAACTAACCTACCAATCATATGTCTACGATGAACCGACGAGAACTTATCAAGCAATCTGGGATCACGTTGGGGGCGGCCGTAGCCGGATTACCGGTAATGGCCGCTACGCAACAAACAGATAAATTAAAAGTGGTGGTGACCGGTGGACATCCCGATGATCCGGAGACGGGTTGCGGCGGATTGATTGCTCTACTTGCGGGGGCCGATCACGACGTTACCGTGGCCTATCTCACCCGGGGAGAGGCTGGTATTGCCGGGACTGCCCAGGAAGAGGCCGCCGCCATTCGCACTAAGGAAGCCGAGCGAGCCAGTGAAATTTTGGGGGTGAAAACGCTATTTATGGGTCAGGTAGACGGCAACACCTACGTGAATCAATCGGCTTACGAGAAAACCTTTGCGCTACTGAACGCTGAAGCTCCCGATCTGCTTCTCACCCACTGGCCCATTGATACCCACCGTGATCACCGAAGTTGCTCAATGCTGACGTTTAATGCCTGGCTTTGGATGAAAAAGAAACCTGATCTGTATTTCTACGAGGTGGTGAGCGGCGGACAAACGCAAAATTTTGTTCCGACTAACTTTGTTGACATTTCATCCGTGCGATCCACCAAGCACCAGGCCAGCTTCGCGCACGTGAGTCAAAACATTGAGCGTCAGTACATGCAGGACCACGGTCTGATGGAAGAGTTTCGGGGCCTGGAGAGCGGTCATTCCTATGCGGAAGCCTATGTCCGCCATTGGCGGAACCCAAAGCGATTTAAGGGTCTACCGATGCAGTAGCATTCGCTTAAAACAATTTTCCTGCTATCAGCTTGAATCAAAATGTTAACATAACTTTAGTTACGTAACTTTAGTTACGTAACATTAGTTACGTAACATTAGGTCATTCCCTGAAATAGGTCTACACAACTCATGTAAGTCTATGAGAATCGACGAGAAGAACAAAAGGGGGGAAAAGTCCTGTTATGCGGTTGCCTTCCGCTGGAAGCTAGTTATAAGAGCTGGCGGCTGAGTTAATCACTGAGCAGCAGGCCTGTGAAAAGCCGCCGTGGCCCGGTACGGTATAACCGCTATCTTGATCCGTAAGTGGCGAAAGCAGTACTACCAGCGCAAGATACAGCCACTCCTAACTACCCGACCAATGAAAAGAAAAACGTGTCCCCAATCCTAATCTAACCTATAGACTCATTTCAGGGAATGACCTGATATCCAAAATATTGGGATGCGTTTTAGTTAATTATATTCCTCTCAATGCACCATGACCATTTATATTAGCACTCAAATCTATTGATTCTGGGAAAATATCAGTATGGTATAAGGGCCAATATCTAATAACCCATGTTGTGGCATACCGTCTATATCGCCATCTTGTGTTGCTACATCAAAGACTGGTTGATCCGTAAAATCCTGATTGTATCCAGTCCAGTCACTGTTAAAACGCAAATTCCACAGTCCAGCATGAGGCAATCCAATAGCGTATCCCTCCTGCTTTTCATTGGCGAAATTAGCAATAACCACGGTGGTGTCCTGAGGGCCACCGAATTCCCATCGCTGAAACGCTAGGACCTTAGTTTCATGGTTTGCATGGATCACCTCAACATTGTTGCCACGTAGCCCGCGCGTCATATCATCAGAGTTACGGCGCAAGCGAATAATGTCTTGGTACATCTTTAGCACTCCCGCGTGAGCTTCCGTCAGAGACCAATCTAACGGGTCACCGTCGGAAAACCACTTGTCTTCGGCAAACTCCTGACCTTGGAACATCATTGGTATACCTGGGGCCGTAAAAACCAACGCGGCGCCTAGGAAGCTACGCTTGATTGCAAAGTAGTTGTCTGATTCACCAGGCCATATTTCTTCGTTCACCCGAGCTTTTCCATTAGCCACTTCGTCGTGCGATTCAGTGTAGATTATCCGCTTAAACGCTTTATCAGACGGAAAAGCTACTATCTGGGCTAACTTCTCCATATTTCTTTGCTGATCTTCAGGTTCAATAACTACTGCCCGCACCGGATGCACAAACCCGCCCCACCACTGGCTACCAAACCCAGCTCCGCCCTCTTCTACCGACTCCGTAATGGCAACATTATCCATCAGGTCTTCAGCAATCAGCAACTTGCGTGGATAGCGCTCGTTAACCTCCCGGTTTAAATCCTGAAAGAAGTTCCAAACCTCCGGTATATCACTACCAGTGTCGCCATCTAGGCCATTAGCGTTGCGCATAAACATGGTTCCATCAAGGCGAAGCCCATCCATTCTGAATTCTTCCAGCCACATCAGGGCATTATCGCGTAGGTACTGACGCACTTCTGCACGACCGTAGTCGGGGCGGGTGGCTCCCCAAGGGGTTTCGGCTCGCCAGTCATTATAAAAATAGATTCCCCCGCCCTCATTGTCACTCCAACCATCAAACTGCCAAAGATCAATATCGCTCGGGCCGAAATGATTATATACCACATCAAGTATAATGGCTATTCCCACTTGGTGGGCCGCTTTTACCAAATCTTTGAGACCAGTCACCCCACCGTAACTCTCTTCCACCGCAAAGGGGTGGGCCGGGTTGTATCCCCATGAGTAGTCGCCCGGAAACTCAGTAATGGGCATAAGTTCAATCGTATTGATACCAAGTTCTTGTAGATAAGGCAACTTTTCGATTACACTGTGGAAGCTACCTGGTTGGCCAGGATCGGTGACGTGAAAAGTGCCAACGTGCATTTCGTAGATTACCGTATCGTTCCAGTAAGGGGTTTCAAAGTTATCACCCTCCCAATCGTAAGAAAGGTCGGTGATAACACTGTTCCCGGATGAGTTGGTGAGCATGCGGGCGTAGGGATCGTTCTTAGCCAACGTGTCGCCCCCTTCGGTAGTAATTACAAACTTGTATTCGTTGTCGGCTTTCGCTTTATCCACCAAAGTATACCAGTAGCCGTTGTCTTCCGCCTCAAGCTGACTCTTTTTCTCGTCCCAGTCGTTAAAATCGCCCATCACGGCTACTTGCTGGGCGTGGGGTGCCCATACGCGGAAGGCGGTGCCCTGTTCGGTAAGGACTGCCCCCATACCGGCTATCTTTTCGGAAGAAGTTGCTTTGCTCATATAGTTGTTAGATAAAAGTGTTTTAAGATGAGATAACCGGAGAAAAGCCCGTTTGTTAAGCGTGAGATTCGCCAGTAGAAACCGGGTTGCTTTAATCCCTGTTTCCCCTACCCCACCTCCATAATTTGAATATTTTGCTTTTGAAAAGTAGCGATTTCCCCCGCCTGTCGTCCCCAGATCGCCTTGGCCAGGGGAGCCGCCGGAGAGATCACAAAGCAGGAACATCCTTTAATTTCGATTTGACCCAAACCTACCGCTACGTAGAACCAGCCCCTATTGGTCTGCACAAAGCTTCCCAGACTGACCTGCGACAGCGGCCGGTTCGGATCAATTTGATCAAGCACCTTCTTGAGCTGCCGCGCCGCCGCCCGCTGACTTGAAAATTTCTCCTGTTCCAGGTGCA
This sequence comes from uncultured Cytophagales bacterium, assembly GCA_963761785.1. GTDB lineage: Bacteria > Bacteroidota > Bacteroidia > Cytophagales > Cyclobacteriaceae > Tunicatimonas. The sequence goes on along the minus strand of CAVXII010000003.1, from coordinate 56,473 downwards.
TCATGGCCCGGCCGGTTTCGTATTTGTCGCCCGCTGAACTTTTGGTTTCTTCGTTGGCGGCGTTCTGGGCTTCCCGAATAGCCGACTCAGCCTCGGTGATTTTCTGCTGCACTAAATTGAGGCAATGCTCATGGATGGACGTTTTTTTCATCTATAAATTGTTTTGGGCCCAGCGGATGGTCGTCACGTCCTTTTTCTCAACAAAAAATTGGTAACCGTGCTTGGCCAGCATTTCCAGTGAGGCGCTTTAGTCACCCTGCTTCGAAGGCTTCCGGTTGAGGTTCTACCAGGATGCCTGGTATGTTAAATTTCTGTATCAGCGCGTGCAAGGGGTCGTTTTTGATACCGTTGAAGGCCCCGATTTGCAAAAATGTGAACGCAGGGTGCGTAGCGAGTCGGTATCCCACCGCCAGCGAAAGGCATCCTTAAAATTCCAATCGGGATGCCGGATGAGCGCCTCAGCTTTGTAGGTTCGCTCCACTCCCAGCCGGTGTAGCCCGACGTTGCGAATGATCTTATTCTTTTTCATGAGGTCAAACAATGAGTGACTGGTTACGGCAGAACGAATAAACCGGTATTTCTTCGGAAAACAAAAAAATGATACCTTCGCCCCCCATGGCAAAGCAACAGCGCTTTCTAACCAATTCGGCCGAATACTTTCACACCCTACACTTGGTGTTCTACCTGATGGTGAGCGTTCCGCTGATGTTGTTCTGCTGGGCATATCTACGTCGGATGGGACTGGGCGGACTGGCGGAGGGGTTCTACTTCGGAGCGGTGCACGGGGCCGTGCTGGCGGGGATGCTGCTCAGTGGATGGCTGGCCTACACCACGTACCAAAAACGGTTTAATAAATACGATCCGGCGCAGCCCTTTCAAGAACGTCTGCGCTTTTTTCACCTGGCAGCTTGGCTAAAGTACATTTGGCTGGCCTTAGCCAACCTGCTACCGGTGGTTGCATTGTATCTGACGGGCGAGCAATTTTTTGTAGCCCTTTACGCGGTGGCTCTTATTTTATTTTCCATCAACCGCCCCACGCTCAGGCGCGTGAGTAACGATCTGAAGCTGACCACTGCGGAACAGCAAAGGCTCGCGGGTGACCAAGATTTGGATCCGAATGCCACTTGAACCCCAGGATATCTTTCGATCCTACGTGCCTGGCGAGGCGGTGAACTACTGTGCTACCCTCCAAAAGGCGTACAGTTTCTCAATAGGGGTGAGCAAGCCACGAAAAAGCAAATGGGGCGACTACCGCTACCGCAGATCAGGTAGCGACGTAGCGCACGCAATCAGCGTAAACGAAAACCTCAACCCTTACGCTTTTTTAATCACCTACCTACACGAGGTGGCGCACCTGCGCGCATTTCAGCAGCATGGTTTCAAAATCTCACCACATGGTGAAGCCTGGAAGTGCTGCTTTAGACAACTGTTAGTACCGGTACTCTCTGAGAAAATTTTTCCAACAGACGTTCTTGTTGCACTGCGCCGATTTGCAAACGATCCCCGGGCATCCTCCGGGGCCAATGCTTCCTTGACCCGAATTTTACAAGCGTACGACCCTCCGACCGATCAAATACCCCTTCAATATCTGTCAGCGGGCGCACAGTTTATGTTCCGGGACCGCACTTACGTGAAGCAGAAGGTGCGGCGCACCCGATCGCTGTGCAAAGAAATACGTAGCCGCAAACAGTATCTCATCTTAGAGACGACGCTAGTAAGTCTACTGGACTAATACTTTTCTACGCAAATCGATATTGGTGCCCCGTAAGTGCAGTACGTACAGACCGGTGGCTAACGGCTGGGTGTCTATGGTAAACTCCCGGTCGTCAGCTGGCACCACATATTCCCACTGCTTACCAGCCAAATCATAAATATGCAGTTGATCAATTACTACGCTATCAGGCAAACGGACGGATAGTTCACCGTCTGACGGAATAGGAAATATCAAAAGCGAATCAGATGATTCGGCCAGCGTTTCACAACCGGCAGCAACCAAATCGGCCACTGAGGTTCGCACTGTGCCCAAGCGGGCGTATAACAGATCTCCTGGACACTCAGTAGCGCAGCCATCGCGATGTCCGGCAATAGTCTCTAAACTAGCATTGGCCGGGTGTGCGCGTTCGGAAAACGGGTTGAGGCTTTCCTTATCAACCTTCCAAGCAGCGATTCGCTCCAGTGAAATCATTGCTGCCTCCGTTGGTTCAACGGTGGTGTATGTACCTAGCAAACAGATACCCATCGTGCCGCTGTTCTTTCCACAAAAATGAGCCCCTTGCACGTTATCGTTATCTACCGGCTGGATGCCAGAGCTGCGCCCTTCGAAGATGGTACCATCTTGGCCAACCATATAATTATAGCCGATGTCCGACCACTTTCGCTCTTGTGTATGAAACAGATAGATATTACGGACCACATTCGCGTAGTTAGTCAGGGTGTTAAAGGTAGCTGAGTGATGCACTATAACGTGTGCTACTGAGGTGGCTCGTCGGGTATAGGAAGGCTCAGGTAAACCAAAGCGCCACTCATCCTGCGGAATAAAATCAGGCTCGTTGCAGGTGGCCTCCTTCCGGTTGGGCTGATGGTTCCGAGGGGCTAGAGGTATCTCTTCCGATGCTCCGACAGCGTTAAAAAACGAAAATGAGATTTCGCCAAGCAGCGTAGCTGAATAAAACTTTAGTTGATCGATTGGATAATCGAACACTATTAAATTGGCCTGTTGATAAAGAGCTTCTGATGAAGTATGCTCATCGATACTCAGGTAAAGAGTATCTTGCTTCACGACCACAAACGCACCATCCAGGCTAGCATTATTCGGAATACGCAGCGACAAACTAGTGAACGCAAAGTCTGGCTGTAGCGAGTAGAGCCGGTCCTCGGATACCTCCCCCATTTGCCGACTATAGTACAACGACTGACGTTCTTCTTCCTGTAGGGGAAGTGAGACGTTGTTTTGTGCGTAGGCAGTTGTAAAACCGCCGATAAAAAGTATACTTTGTAGTCCTAAAAAAAATAGTCGCATGGTTTTTCTTATTTGTAACCTCACAACGAAGTAGCCGCTGCTTAGTTGTTTTAACTTCATACCATCCTATGAAAAGAATACTTACCCTATTGGCATGTCTTGTTCTAAGCTGCCAGAATGTACCGTCTCAGATTATCCCATCAGCCAGCGTGCCCGAAGCTGATAGCCGTCCGCTGCAAATTCTTACCACCGCGCTACGCATCACGGTTCGTGATAACCTAGGCAATACAGTCGACAGCGCTGAAGTTCAGATCTTTAAAAGTAAGGATGACTATGAGCAAGAAGTTAATCCGGTGGGGGGCATGCAATATACCGACCGCAAGGGACGTATTCGGTATACGGGTATTGAAGCACGGGCCTACTATATCAATGTGGAGAAGGGTGACATGAATAACTACGATGCGGGCACTATGACTGAAGTGTTGTCGCCAAAGCGTAGTAACAACTTAACCATCATTATCGAGTGAGTGAGGCACTTCGCGATTTTCGCTTTTATTATCCCATTCAGGTTCGCTACTCCGATATGGACATGCTAGGACACGCCAACAATGCGATATACCTTACCTATCTGGAATTAGCTCGCTTGGAGTATTTTAAGGCAGCCGAAATTCGGTCGCGCACCAATACCGCACTCGTGCTGGCTCATGCGTGCATGGACTTCAAGATACCACTAACCCCGGAGGTGGAACCGGTAGCGCACGTGCGCACGGTAAAAATTGGCAGCTCCAGCCTAACGATGGACAACATGATCACCGATCGGGTGAACGAACGCCAATTCTATACCGCCACACTGGTATTGGTTGCTATTGACACCCAAACCGGCCGACCGGTGGCTATTCCGGACACAGAGAAACAAAAAATTATTGCTTATGAACCGGCCCTCGTCTAGATATTGGCATTTATTTACCCTTGGATGCATCCTGCTAATGTCAGCGTGCAATGCCCCCCAAGCACCTGACTTTCAGGGAGTTGAAAACCTGAAGATTGACGTACAGGGTATGAGTGGTGCCCGTATTAATGGTGACGCAATGTTTTTTAACCCGAATAATAAATCGGTAACGCTGAAGGGAGTGAACGTAGCGGTGTCGGTAGAGAATAAAAAGGTGAAGGAGATTGATCGCGAGTACGACATTCGCGCCGAACCTAATAGCAACTTTTCGGTACCCATCGATGTCACCATTTCGCTGGCCGACTTGAACATGGGTTTGCTAAGTACCGCGATGAGCATGCTCAACGGTGACAAGAAGAAGGTGCGCTACAAAGGCAAAGCCCGGGTGCAGATGTACGGACTCACCTTCAATGTGCCCTTCGATTATGAGGATGAGGTGGATATTCAATTATAATCGTAGCTGCGCGATTAACCAGGTAGGAACATGACAGTCGCCGCGCGATTAATCCCAGTCGGGCATGACCACCGCCCGGTCCACCGTGGACGCGGGGCCCGTCGTGGACACGGCATGGTCCTACCCAATCACCCAATAATCGTCCATATACACCTTTTTTAGCTGCAACTGCTGCCCGTCCCAGGTAGTCTGCCGCAGCATGACATTCGGATACTCTCCGCTAAACCAGTAGTCGTTGGTCTTGTCCTGATCCAGTTGCACGCGCACCTGCCATACCAGGGCATCGCCGAGGGCATAGTCGGTGTCCAACTGAAAATCAGCCGCCCGGCTGACTGTGAAGGTTGCCTCGTATATTATCGGCACGCTGGCCTTGCTACTCACCTGCGACTCGGCTATTTGGGCAGAAAAACTTAGTCCATCAGCAAAGCTGAGCGCCCGAAGCGAGTACGACAATTGATCCTCAAACAGGATGCCGCCGTCAACGGTCGTCTCCCCTATCCCCTGCCCATCCCAGTAGCTGTTGTAACCAAAGGAATAACTGCGGCCCTTGTTCAAAAAATACTTGGCCGTGGTGCCGCACCACTCCTGCGAGGTATTCACCAGCTTATGTAGCGTGGCCGGTTGGTCACGCCGGAAGAAGACGCTGGTCATGTAGTGGTAGGGGTAGTTGTCAGTAGGGATGCGGGCGAACTTGTTTACCTTCATCACGTCGTACAGATCGTCGCGCTGGTAATCGTCTGTTTTCACATTGAACTCCGCGTTGAAGGTTTCCTTTACCAGGATCAGGGTGTATTCGAAGTCTCGAGATTTCTGGTAAATCGTGCGCTGCGCCTGGTACTTCGCCACTTCGGCAGTGCCTTGTTCCCAACGCGCATCCATCGCCCAATCGGTATTGAAGTGTTCGCTAGCTTTGGTGGTTTCCTGGGCGGAGCTTCCCGCGCAGCCAGACAAGGCTACTAAAGCAATGCTCCACATTATTAATCTAGTCATCTGACAGTGAGTTATTTGTGTATTGTTACAAACATAATTCTTGTATGGTCAAGCGGCGGATGTATGGCAGGAAGTTACTCTGGCATGTTCCGCAGGTCATCTTCTTCGTCTACGTCGGTGAGGGTAGGCAGTTCAGACCACCGAAGGCCCAGTTGATCTAAATCACTGACGGTCGCTTCCTTCACGCTGGCCGTGCTCCAGGCTTTATTGCTAAACAACGCGGGATGCAGCCGATTCATTCCTAACAGATAGTAGCCCCCGTCAGTAGAGGGCCCAACCACCGCGTCGTGCGTGACCAGTTGCGCAAAGGCTTGCTCAATCACCGCCGTGCTCAGTTCGTAGCAGTCGCTGCCGATGATGCTGATGCGTTGGTAGCCCTGGGCGAAGCCCCCCGCAAAGGCCTGCTGCATCCGCTCGCCCAAATCACCGGCAGCTTGCTGCACTTTCTGGTAGTGCTCATTGTCCCACAGGTCATCGGACAGCACTTCCGGAGTGTAACACACCATTTTGTGGCAAGACAAAGGCAGTGTTACCTCCCGGGTGCGTTCCAGCAACTTTAGGTAAATGCGCAGGGCCTGCCGGTCGCCTACCGTAGCAGCTAGCCGGGTTTTCACCTTTCCTAACTGCGGGTTCTTGACAAATATGAGTAATAGGTTCATCGGACACTGGGTAGACGAATTGGTGGTTATGGGGTTACATTTTAAAGTTCGTGAATTGATTGCTCAATTGTTTCATTGTTGGGCGTCGCTGAAAGCTACAATCGAACAATTGAACAATTGAAACATTCTATCTAATTCTCCCCCCCCACCCCTTTTCACCCAACAGCGGCACAAAGCTGAATCCCTGAAACGATTCCCGGTTCACCTGCCCGTTAGCTTTCTTAGTGAAGCGAAGCATTTCCTGCTGTTTACGATCGCCAACCGGTATCACCAGTCTACCTCCTTCTACAAGTTGATCCAGCAGCGCTTCCGGCACCGTCGGAGCACCAGCGGTGACTACAATGCCGTCGTAAGGGGCGTGCGTGGGCCAACCCAGCGAGCCGTCGCCGTGCCGGAGCGTGGCCCGATAGCCTAGCTGACGCAGTACGGCCCTGGCCCGCCGGTGTAGGGTTAGGTTGTACTCAATAGTATATACCTGCACACCCAATGCTACCAGTATACTGCACTGATAGCCCGACCCGGTGCCAATCTCCAGAACCCGATCACCGGGTTTTGTCTGCAGCAGTTCGGTCTGGAAGGCCACCGTATAGGGCTGCGAAATCGTTTGCCCTTCCCCAATCTGAAAAGCTTTGTCTTTATAAGCATGTTCCTGAAAAGCGTTATCCAGAAAAGCGTGCCGGGGAACCGTTTCGATGGCTTTCAGTACGCGGGGGTCGCTGATACCCTTGGATTTTAGCTTCCTGACTAGCAACCGCCGCATTCCTTTGTGCTTGTACAAATCTAGAAACTGGGTCATCATCACCGTTGTTTGGCCAACAAAGATACAATTTATCGTTTGGCTCTCAACCGGTAACGTCCAAGAATTCGCCCCACTATCTTTGGAAAAGCGTTCTTAACTCCTACATTTAGAAAGGTTAAACGTTATGAAAAGAAAAAAACAGAAGCGCGACAATTCGCTCACCACGCTGCTCAGCAAAAGTGCAAGGCTGATGAACAACCGGCTCAACAAAAACTTGCTCGAGTACGAAGTCACCGCTGAGCAGTGGGCAGTTCTATCGAGTTTGTGGAAAAAGAACGGACAAACGCAGCAGGCCCTGGCCGATCAGGCCAACAAAAATAAGGCAAGTATCACTCACCTGATCGATAATCTGGAAAAACGCAGACTGGTAGAACGGTTGGTAGACGAGACCGATCGTCGTAACAAACTTGTTCACCTTACCATCGAAGGAAGCGAACTACAGGAATCACTCACCAAAGTAGTGAGCAAAACCATGAAAGAAATCACCGCTGAGTTGGATAAGAAAGAGTTGAAGCAGTGTAAGCGCGCCCTAAAAAAGATGGTGGATACCTTGCTGGAAACCGAACCCCAGGCGTAACTGCTAACCAGCGCTTGTACTCGAGTCACCAATAACATTTTGGGGGTTCGGCGCGTAAGCAATTTTAGCTTCACTCTCCCCACCCTATGGACCAACCTACCGTGGCCAAGCTCCAGGCCATTGAAGAATTTCACGACCTACCCAACGACGCCCTGCAGTGGCTGCTGGATCGCTCGGAGATCATTCGCCTGAAGCAAGGCGAGTATCTTTTCAAACCCGGACAGCCCATTCATCGTCTCTACGTGCTGCTGGAGGGGCGCATCCAACTCAAAATTCAGCAGGGCAATCAGCTTATTGAGGCAGGACGCTGGGAAGCGGGCACCATTTCCGGCATGTTGCCCTACTCGCGCATGGAAGCGGCCACCGGCTTCGGACTGGCCGTGGCCGACACCCGCCTGCTGGCCCTGCACGAAGACCATTTTGTGGAAATGGAGCAGGTGAGCCGCGACATGGTGAAGGTGTTCGTGGGCGTGATGACCAACCGCACCCGCAGCTTCACTCGCCTGCAGCAGCGCAACGAAAAAATGATGGCGCTGGGCAAACTATCGGCCGGACTGGCCCACGAGCTTAATAACCCGGCGGCGGCCATTGTGCGCAGTTCGCGCGCCCTGAAGCAGCACTTGTCCACTACCCCCGAGAACTTCAAGCAGGTAATTACCATGCAGTTGACTCCTGAACAGGTGGATGAGGTCAACCACGTTGTGTTCTCGCGAATCAACCCGCCCCAGCACGAAGCATCACCCCCGGAAAAGCTAACGATGATGGAGCGCAACGCCCGGGAAGACGAGATGGCCGACTGGCTGGAAGACCAGGGCGTGGGCGATGGCTACGACGTTGCCGAGAACTTCGCTGAGTTTGGCTTGCAAGTAGACGAGTTGGAGCAGATCGGTGACATTTTAAAGGGGCAGCACCTGGGCCCGGTCTTCCATTGGCTCAACAACGTGCTGATCACCGAGCGGATGGTGGGCGAGATTCAGGAAGCCTCCAGCCGCATTTCCGAACTGGTGGCATCGGTGAAATCCTACACCCACATGGACCGCTCGCCCGACCGGGTGGCCGCCGATATTCACGAGGGCATCGACAGCACGCTCACCATGCTCAACCACAAGGTGAAGGAGAAAAATATCCGGGTGGTGAAACACTACGAAGAAAACCTACCGACCATTCCGCTATTCGTGAGTGAGATGAACCAGGTGTGGACCAACCTGATCGACAATGCCATTGATGCGATGGGAAAAGAAGGCACGCTGACCATCACCACCCATACCGAGCAAAACGATTTGCGGGTAGACGTGGAAGATACCGGCAGTGGCATTCCGCCCGACATTCAGACCTCGGTATTTGATCCTTTCTTTACCACCAAAGCCGTGGGGCAGGGCACCGGCCTCGGCCTGGACATTGCCCGCAAGATTGTTGAACAGCACGAAGGCTCCATTTCTCTTGAATCGGAACCGGGTCATACCCAATTTACGCTCTGCTTTCCGCTAACCACCTAACGCATGAAAAAACCCATTATCTTTGCCATCGACGACGACCCGCAGGTGATCCGTGCCATCGCCCGCGACCTGCGCAGCAAGTACCGGCAGGATTACCGTATCATGAGCACCGAGTCACCCCAGGAGGCGCTCGATGCCCTGCCCGATCTCAAGAAGAAAGAAGAAGAAGTGGCCGCCTTTGTCACCGACCAGCGCATGCCCCAGATGCTGGGCGTAGAGTTTCTGGCGGAAGCCAAGAAGTACTATCCTACCGCCAAGAAGGTGCTCCTGACGGCCTACTCCGATGTAGACGCGGCCATCAAGGCCATCAACGACGTGCAGCTGGATTACTACCTTTCTAAACCCTGGGACCCGCCCGAAGAGAAGCTCTACCCCGTGCTGGACGATCTGTTGGGCGACTGGCAGAGCCGGTTCGTGCCCAGCTTTCAGGGCATTAAAGTGATTGGTTACCAGTATTCCCCTAAGTCGCATGAGCTCAAGGACTTCCTGGCAGGGAACTTAGTCTCTTATCAATGGCTCAACGTAGAGAAAAGCGACAAGGCCTTCGAGTTGCTAGAACTTAACGAAATTGCCCAAAAAGACCTGCCGACAGTGTTCTTTGAAGACGGTAGCTTCTTGCTTGACCCAACCATTAACCAATTGGCCGAGAAAGTAGGCATGAACCTGGAAGCCACTGAAAGTCTGTACGACGTGGTGATCATCGGGGCCGGACCCGCCGGACTGGCCGCCGCTGTCTACGGCAGCTCCGAAGGACTCAAAACCCTGCTGGTGGAGAAACGCGCGCCCGGCGGACAGGCGGGCACCAGCTCGCGCATAGAGAACTACCTGGGCTTCCCCAACGGACTCAGTGGGGCCGACCTCACCCGGCGGGCCATTTCCCAGGCCAAGCGCCTCGGCGCTGAGTTTCTGGCCCCCGCCGAAGTGACCGACATCTGTATGCAGGATGGTTACAAGATACTCACCATGTCGGACGGCAACAAGATCAGGACCCGCAGCATCGTGATTGCCACCGGCGTGAACTACCGCAAGCTGGAGGCTACAGGGGTAGACAACTTCACCGGGGCCGGGGTGTACTACGGGGCGGCCACCACCGAAGCCAACAGCTGTCAGGACCAGGACGTGTACGTGGTGGGCGGCGGCAACTCAGCCGGGCAAGGAGCCATGTACCTGGCCAACTTCGCCCGACAGGTCTACATCGTCATTCGCAAACCCGACCTGTCGTCGTCTATGTCGCAGTACCTCATCGATCAGATCAAAAAGACCGACAACATCACCGTGCTGGGCGAAACCGAAGTGGTAGAAGCCTGCGGCGACGGTCACCTGGAGCGTATCGTACTGGAGAACGTAACCACCAACGAGCGCGAGCAGCGCAACGCCGGGGGTCTGTTTATCTTTATCGGCAACCGCCCCTACACGGATTGGATCCAATCGGACATTCTGAAGGACAAGCGTGGGTTCGTGGAAACTGGCAAAGACCTGCCCCGCCACCCCGAGTTCAAAAAGCTCTGGAAGCTGGAACGCGAACCTTTCCTGCTGGAAACAAGCACTCCCGGCGTATTCGCTGCGGGCGACGTGCACGCCGGAGCCATGAACCGCGTGGCCTCGGCCGTGGGGGAAGGCTCCATGTCCATCAAGCTGGTGCACGAGTATCTGGCCACGGTGTAATAGTTTATACTGTACGGAATCGAACGCGCGTTGTCCATTACCGGACAGCCAGCTTGTAGCAAATGTGCTCTGGGTATATCGTAGGGCGATTGGCACGCTATTTTCATTGTACAGCAAAAGCTTTTGTCACTATCCGGACGATATCGATAGTTGCCAATAACCGCTGTCAACCAATAACCCTCCCTATGCTTAGAAGTTACCTGCTCATCGCGCTACGAAATGCTCGCCGCAATAAGCTTTATCTTCTCATCAACGTCCTTGGCTTGGGATTGGGGATAGCTTGCACGCTTACTGCATACACCTCTATTGCTTTCAATCTGGAGTTTGATGATTACTTTGGAGGTACTAAGAATATATATCGGGTACAGGGTATGCTGTCTGATAAACTAGCCTCTAAGGGAGTAACCGAGCGTGTTCCTCTTCCTTTATCGGCTACCGTCACCGGAGGAATGTCGGGAGTGGAAGATGCTACGCGGGTGATCGCCACCTACGAACTACTCCGAGATGAGGAAAATGTGTTCAATGAACGCATTGGTTTCGTAGATGCTAACTTTTTCGAGTTTTTTGGTTACCAAACTAAATTTGGTGAAACCAATTCGTTTTTCGGAATGGATAAAATTGTCCTGAATGACAAACTAGCTGAGAAGTTTTATCGGGATGAAAACCCGGTAGGTCAACCATTAACCCTTCGGTTTGGTGACGGGCAGGAAGTACCGCTCACCGTAGGTGCGGTCGTTAGTTATCCGGAAAACGTTAGCTTTACCTACGACGCCTTCGTTCCGATTTCTCACTACCTAACGAGCGGAGATTATAATCCGGACGATTGGGCGGCGAGCATCCGTCCCAATACCTTTCTTAGGTTGAGTTCTTCGCAGGCGCTTGACGAGATTAATTCCCAACTAAATAAGTTAGTAGCTACTGCCAGTGCCTCTGATATGACTCATAAGTACGATAATTTTTGGGTAATACCATTTAAAGACGCTCGAGTGAATGAAAATGAACTGCGGGGGGACGCTACGTATGCCAACCGCCGGATCGAACCAGCGGCTATTTTCATTTTCGGTACGATGGCGTTTTTGATTTTACTACTGGCCTGCTTCAATCTGACCAACACCTCTATTGCTTTAGCGGCTCGGCGCTTGAAAGAAATTGGCATTCGTCAGGTAATGGGTGGGATGCGCTCTCAGTTAATCGTGCAGTATCTTTTAGAGATTACGTTGATCGGAGTGATGGCGGTGGGAGCCGGATGGGTGATTGCCCAGTATCTATCCCCCGCCTTTTTTGATTTGTGGGACTCAACGTTTACGCTAAATGATGTAAACCTGTGGAACATGACTATTGCATTGTTGCTATTGGTAGTAATGGTGTCTATGCTGACGGGTTTGTACCCGGCCATTTATAGCACCCGCTTTCATCCGGCGGCTATCCTTAAAGGAAACTTAAAACTGAAAGGCTCTAATTGGTTTACCCGCAGTCTGCTTAGCATTCAGTTTGCCTTATCTATCGCATTACTGATCGGCGGCTTTGTGGCGGTTAATAATACCGAGTATCTGAAGAACCTTGATTTGGGCTATGATATCCACGAAATAATTAGTTTTGGTGATTTGGAGCCTCAGGAAGTCCAGGCACTGATGGTAGAAGCCCGTCAGCATCCTAAAGTGAAAATGGTATCGGCGCTACGTGGCAGTGAAATGTGGGGCGATGGTTCCGAAGAAGTGCAGGTAGACACCGGGGCCTTCGCCAGCCGAATCTTCCGGGTTGATGCCCACTACCTGGAAACCACCGGCATGGGTCTGCTAACCGGAAGGGGTTTTGACGCGAACCGTGCTTCTGACTACTCCGAAGCGGTATTGGTCAATGAGGCTTTTGTTGAAAAGATGCACTGGGATGACCCGATTAACCAGCGCATCCTTTATAAGGATACTGCCCGCTACGTCATCGGAGTGGTGCGGAATATTGTGAACAACCTGTACGATAACGATCAGTACCCCTCCATCTTTCGTCAGATACAGCCGGAAAGGTATTCACAGGTGATGATTAAGGCCAACCCCGACGACTTGGCGGAATTAGACGAATACTTGCAGGGCCGATGGAAGGAAATTGTCCCCTTTGAACCCTATTCATCCTCGTATCTCACTCAAACTGCCATATATTACCCAATGCGTGAGATGCGTGTCCTCAAGAAAGTATACTTCTTTCTGGCGGTGTTGGGTGGTTTGCTGGCAGCGGCGGGTATCTTCTCGCTGGCGCAAATCAACGTAGCCCGGCGCAACAAGGAAATTGGCATTCGTAAGGTCGTGGGAGCTTCAGTAGCCAGCATTGTGAACACGCTCAACCGGGAGTTCATCTGGATTCTGGCGGTATCGGCGCTACTTGGCAGCGTAACAGGTTATCTGTACAACCAGGCGTTTTTGGATAATTTCTATGCTTTCCACATGGAGATCGGACTGCTTCCGCTCATAATTTCAAGCTTTTCAATTGTGGGGACTGCGCTATTGATTACCTCCCTTACCATTCGGCGCACTGCCAATACTAACCCGTCGCAAGTACTACGGGATGATTAAATGATTTACTTTTATTCCATATTTAGTGGATAGCCCGCCGACCGTACGCATCCGCGTAGACGACCGCGAACGGCGCAGTGAACTGCTCACCGTGCTGCAACAAGCTCCCAACGTTGCGGTGACGGTAGGACGCCTCCCCGTGGGCGACTACGAATTGGACGGCCAGCTGATCGTAGAACGGAAAACGTTGCTGGACTTAGTAGCTTCCATCAAAGAAGGGCGGCTGTTTACGCAGTGCTACCACCTGTTGCAGTCACCGCTACCCTGCGCTTTGCTGTTGGAGGGGTCTTCGGATGATCTAGCCCGCAGCGGCATGCGGCGCGAAGCCATTCAAGGCGCACTGGTGCAAATCACCCTGTTTATGCAGGTACCAGTGCTGCGCGCCTTAGATGCCACCGAAAGTGCCTCCCTGCTGCTAATGATCGCCCGCCACCTGTCTACCCTAAGCCCACGAAAACCCGTTGGACCCAAGCGCTACCGAGCCCACCGGATCACCCGCAAGGAAAAGCAGCAACTTTATTTACTACAGGGACTGCCCGGCATCGGCCTCACCCGCGCCCGCCTGTTGCTAGAGAAATTCGGCAGCGTTGAGGAGGTGCTCACCGCCAGCGAACGAGAGTTGCAACAGGTGGCGGGGATCGGCAGCAGCACCGCCAAGAAGATTCGCTGGGCGGTGGAAGAGCCGAAGGGTGGGTATGGCGAATAGGCAATGTAGCCACTCAATCAGCGCTGTATGCGTCGTAGTAAATCATACAACTAGGGTTTGAGGAGAGTATAACTTCAACCCGTCCAGCAATCTATCCAGCATCCCCCATCCTATCCCACCCAGAAAAACATCCGCGCAGCGACCGCCAATCCCCGAAACCCAATCCCCTTGACCCACCCCGCAAGTCCCACCCCTCCCCTCAAATCATCCACCATTTGGCAATCACCCACCTTTTCCCGTATTTACCGCTAGCAATCCCAACCCCTACTCAACCAACCTACCGCTTCCCCATGATCATTCTGCTGCTTCTGCTCGCCGTGGCCTTCATCGTGCTGTCCACCACCCGCTTCAACCTGCACCCCTTTCTGGCCCTGCTGTTCGCCGCCATCTTCTTCGGCTTGCTGTCGGGCATGCCCCTGGCCGCGGTGGCTACCGCTATCCAGACCGGCTTCGGTAACACCCTGGGCAGCATTGGCATTCTGATCATCGCGGGCACCATCATCGGCGTGTTCTTAGAGAAGTCGGGCGGGGCCTTCGCACTGGCCGAACGGCTGCTGCGCCTCATTGGGCAGAAGAACGTGTCCACCGCCATGGCTCTCATCGGCTGGGTGGTGGCCATCCCGGTGTTCTCCGACTCGGGCTTCGTCATCCTCACCCCGCTCAACCGGGCGCTCACCAAGAAGGCTGGGCTCTCGCTGGCGGGCACTGCCGTGGCGCTCGGCCTGGGATTATCCGCCGCGCACGCGCTGGTGCCTCCTACTCCCGGCCCTATTGCCGCGGCGGGCATCCTGGGGGCCGACCTGGGCACCGTGATAGGACTGGCCATTCCGGTGAGCCTGTTCGCCCTGTTCTTCGGCTGGCTGTGGGCCACCCGCGTGGCCGCCCGCACCTACATTGACCCTGTGCCTGAGGTGAACGAGGCCCAGGTGGAACAACGGCAACAAGGAGCACCCGGAGCCCTGCACACGCTGGCTCCCATCTTGTTGCCCCTCGTACTGATCATCCTGCGCAGCATTGCCCAGCTTCCCTCCGAACCGATGGGCACTGGCGTGCTCACCCAAACCATCCTGTTTATCGGCGAACCCATGATCGCCCTGCTCATCGGGGTGCTCATCGCTTTTACGCTGCCTAAAACCTTCAGTACCAAGCTTTTGTCCACCAGTGGGTGGGTCGGACAGGGCTTGCTGGATGCGGCTATCATCATCATGATCACCGGGGCGGGCGGGGCCTTCGGCATGGTGCTGCGCGAGTCGGGCATCGCCCAGGTGATCGGCGACGCGCTGGGCGATGCCGATCTGGGCATCTGGCTGCCTTTTATCCTAGCTGCAGGCATCAAGTCGGCCCAGGGTTCGTCCACTGTGGCCCTCATCACCACCGCGTCCATTGTGGCCCCCCTGCTTACCACCCTGGGGCTGGACGGCGACACCGCCAAGGCCTTGGTGGTGCTGGTGATTGGCGCAGGCTCGCTGGTGGTGTCGCACGCCAACGACAGCTTCTTCTGGATATTTACCCAGATGACCGACATGGAAGTGAAGGCGGGCTACCGCTTGCACACCACCGGCACCCTCATTCTGGGCGTCACCGCCGCCTTCGCCGTGTGGGTGCTGAGCTTGGTGTTATTGTAGTTTACGGTCTGATCAGCCAACAATTCCCCCTCCCAGCAGTTCTGTTTTCGATAGTTTATTTCACCCACATCCAATCCTTCATTCACTCAATCATTCATTTAGCCATGAGCAACTTACGCGACAAAATTGTAGAAGCCCAGGTCATCGCCAAAGACGCCACCACCCAGGTAGCGGCCATGATCAACCAGGATAACCTGGACCCTAAGCAGCTCAAGAAGCTCCGTGAGCGACTGGAAGAACTCACCAATGTGCTTAATGACATTGATGAGGATGAGTTGTAGAAAGCATCCGTTTGCTATGTCGCACACCATGTACCAATAAGCAGAGAACGCCCTAGAGCCAGTTAACCACAAAAGCCACACGCTATCATGAAAGGCTTCCTGCTTATCACCATCCCCCTTTCGTGCCTACTGGCAGTGGCTTGCGAGCCAAAGGAAGCGGAACCAACGCAGTGGAACCGGGTCGCCAACAACCCGGTATTCAGAGACGCAATCCCCCGCGAAAACTACGAGGCGGCCAGCGACGCCCACGTCTTCTACGATCCTAACCAGCATCTGAAAATGATCTACACCGGCGACAGCGATGGTAAACCAGCGATCAAACTAGCCACGGGCACCGACTGGGACACTTGGCAGCAGTCGGCTACCCTCTTGGACGGTGCGGGACCCACTGGTCTGGATAGCCACAAAGAGACCGGCTTTTATAGAAACACAGCGGACAGAACGCACCAAATTTACTACATCGGCTACGCCGACGAGGACACCTATCAGGCCCAGCTGTTCCTGGCCGAAGCCGCTTCTCTATCGGTACCGTACGCCCAACCCATCCAACCCATTGTGCCCCGGGGCATGATCGCCGGAAAGGATGTCTACTCCATCACCTCGCCAAGCGTAGTGGCGCACCAGAATCAATTGTATCTTGTTTTCATCGGATGGAATGCCGCGCCGGATGAGGTAACGGAAGTATGGGTGATCGGGGCCACCTCGGCCGACGAAGGGCATACCTGGACGGATTTTCAATTGGTAGACACCCCCATCGGCATGGAGGGAAAAGTCACCAAGCGTAGCGACGGAAGCTTCGTGGCCGCCCGTACGGGCGACTACAGCAACCGAGAAGCGATTTTCTACGCGACCGCAGCGCACCCCTTTGGCCCTTGGCAAACGTCACCGGGTCCAATTCTAGTGCAGCAGGGGCCACCGCTGGAGAAAGACGAAATCATTGCCCCCTAAATAACTATTGATCCAACCAGCGGCCAGGAACATCTGTTCTACACCGGCGCAGACTATCAAACCGGATGGTGGATTATGCGGGCGGTGAAAGATTAGGTAGTCGCAGCTTATTAGTCATAAATTTGCGAGCTTGCCTGCTCAACCATCCTTCTAATGGGAAAGCGCGTTGCCCTGATGGCCAATCCGACTACCACTATCGGACAGCGGCACCTGGTGGATAGCCTTCTCTCGCTGGGTGTGAATATTGTCAAGATCTTCGGTCCGGAGCACGGCTTCCGGAGCAGTGCCAGCGCCGGGGTCACCGTGCAGGACGAAACTGACCCGGCTACTGACATCCCCATTGTATCGCTCTACGGTAAGAAAAAGAAACCAAGCAAAGCCGACTTAGCCGATGTAGATATCCTCATCTACGACCGGGCGCACCCTAACAAAGAAAAGTTCTTTGACACCCAGCTTAGCAACTAGATGGTAGTGATTGAGTACCTCGTTAGTTCCGGTGAGTTCCGCGAGCAGATCATTAGCGGTGCCTCGGAAGCCGAAATCCGGAAAAGCCGGGAACCGGGGCTGTCCGACTACAAAGCGATGAGAAAGCAGTATCTGTTGTATCTCTAAGCGTAGATCATAAAGACTGTCTACTTTACTCTTCCCGGAGAATTTTAGCAGGGTTGACCAGGCTTAGTCTAATAAGCCCCCCTATTTATCTCTATAGAGTAATTTCGCCACTCATTCACTATTTCGCTCACTCAATCCTTCATTCATTCATTCCCCTCTTCCTTCCCTCAATCATTTTACGTAGTTTTACCGTTCAATTACCTAAAAGCTCATAACCCCACCACAACATGGCATTCGACATTGATACGATCAAGGAAGTCTACTCCGGCCTGGAGGCCCGCATCACCAAAGCCCGCGAACTCGTCGGGCGTCCGCTCACTCTGGCCGAAAAGATCCTCTACTCCCACCTCTACGAGGGCCAACCCACTGAAGCCTACGAGCGCGGCGGGGCGTACGTTGACTTCAGTCCCGACCGCGTGGCCATGCAGGACGCCACCGCCCAGATGGCCCTGCTGCAGTTCATGCAATCTGGCAAAGACCAAACCGCCGTGCCCTCCACCGTGCACTGCGACCACCTGATCCAGGCCGAAGTGGGGGCCGACGATGACCTCAAGAAGGCTATCAACACCAACAAAGAAGTGTATGATTTTTTGTCGTCGGTTTCTAACAAGTACCGCATCGGCTTCTGGAAGCCCGGCGCAGGCATTATTCACCAGGTGGTGCTGGAAAACTACGCCTTCCCCGGTGGTATGATGATCGGCACCGACTCCCACACCCCCAACGCGGGTGGCCTGGGCATGGTCGCCATCGGCGTAGGCGGTGCCGACGCGGTGGACGTGATGGCGGGAATGCCCTGGGAGCTTAAGTTTCCTAAGCTCATTGGAGTGCGCCTCACCGGTTGACTCAGTGGCTGGACGTCGGCCAAGGACGTGATCCTGAAGGTGGCGGGCATCCTTACCGTGAAGGGCGGCACTGGGGCCATCGTAGAATATTTCGGCGACGGGGCTGATGCGATCTCGTGCACCGGCAAGGGCACCATCTGCAACATGGGCGCCGAGATCGGTGCCACCACCTCGTTGTTCCAGTACGGCGACAAGATGAAGGAGTTCCTGGAAGCCACCGACCGCGCCGACGTGGCTGCCGAAGCAGAAAAAGTACGCGAGCACCTGCGGGCCGACTCCGAGGTGGTGCAGAACCCCGACAAGTACTTCGACCAGGTGATTGAGATCAACCTCTCGGAACTGGAGCCGCACGTGAACGGCCCCTTCACCCCCGATCTGGCCTGGCCCATCTCCAAGCTGGCCGAAGCCGCCAAGGAACACGACTGGCCCGAAGAAATTGAAGTAGGCCTGATTGGCTCCTGCACCAACTCCTCCTACGAAGACATTACCCGCGCGGCGTCCATCGCCCAGCAGGCGGTAGACAAAAAGCTTAAGGCCAAATCAGAGTACACCGTGACGCCCGGTTCGGAGCAGATTCGCTTCACCGTGCAGCGCGACGGTTTGTTGGAAGCTTTTGGCGAAATGGGTGGCGTAGTGCTGGCTAACGCCTGCGGTCCCTGCATTGGGCAGTGGGCGCGCCACAGCGACGATCCCGACCGCAAGAACACCATCGTGACCTCGTTCAACCGCAACTTTGCCAAGCGCAACGACGGCAACCCCAACACCCATTCGTTCGTGGCCTCGCCCGAACTCACCACCGCGCTGGCCATCGGCGGCACGCTGAAGTTTAATCCGTTGAAAGACACCCTAACTAACGAAGACGGCGAAGAAGTGATGCTGGACGAGCCGCAGGGCATCGAATTACCTCCCAATGGCTTTGATGTAGAGGACGCAGGCTACCAAGAACCCGCCGACAACGGTAAAGGCATCGAGGTGGTGGTCGCCGAAGACTCGGATCGCTTGCAGTTGCTCACTCCCTTTGACCCCTGGGACGGGCAGAACATCACGGGCATGCGGCTGCTGCTGAAGGCCTACGGCAAGTGTACCACCGACCACATCTCAATGGCGGGGCCCTGGTTACGCTTCCGCGGGCACCTGGACAACATATCTAACAACTGCTTCATTGGGGCCATCAACGCTTACAACAAAAAGTCGAACACGGTGAAGAACCAGCTTACTGGCGAGTACGGCGAGGTGCCCGACACGGCGCGCGCCTACAAAAAAGAAGGCATTCCGACCATTGTGGTGGGCGATGAGAACTACGGGGAAGGTTCGTCGCGCGAACACGCGGCCATGGAACCCCGCCACCTGGGCGTGCGCATCGTGCTGGTGAAATCGTTCGCCCGTATCCACGAAACTAACCTCAAAAAGCAGGGCCTGCTTGGGTTGACTTTTGCCGACCCCGCCGATTACGATAAGGTGCAGGAAGACGATACCATCGAGACAGTAGACTTAGACCAGATGGCGCCGGGCCAACCGGTAACGCTCAAGTTCACCCACGCCGATGGATCGGAAGACCTGGTGAAAACCAAGCACACCTATAACGAGAACCAGATCGAGTGGTTGCGCGCCGGATCGGCGCTGAACCTGATTCGCAAGATGGAAGGGGCGGAATAATTTATCCCCTCGGTTTGTATGGTGCCGCAGCAAACACAATCCGAGGGGAAGGGTTTACTCTTTAAACCCTAACCACCATGAACCGTTATCCCTTCATCATACTTAGCGCGGCTATCTTCCTAAGCAGTTGCCAAACCACCACCACCACCGAGGCCGACCCTACCCTGGAACGGGCGCAGACGATCTATGCCGAGGCCATTGCCGTGCACGACGAGGTGATGCCCCGTATGGATGAGATCATGCAGTTACGGCAAAAGTTGCAGCTGCGCGTAACCTCTATGCAGGAACAGCCGGAGGAAGACTACGCCGATTCGTTGCAGCAGATGCAGACGGCTATCGAGCACCTGCAACAGGCCGATCAGGCCATGATGCAGTGGATGCGCAGCGTGCAGAAGGTTCCTGGTCTGGACGAGGTTTCTTCCGACTATCAGGACGAGCTCAACGCCACCGAACTCACCGACACCGTCGGGCTAATTCAGCGGCAGCTTGCCCAGAAGGAAGCCATCGAGGAAGTGAAGCAGCAAATGGAACAGAGCATCGCCGAAGCCGAAGTCCTGATCGGCCTGCCCGCCAACGAGTGATAAGGAGGACGAAGGACGAAGGACGGAGAAAGGAGAAAGGAAAAGGGAGCGTAGAGCGTACGTCCCATTTCCGTTATCCGTCCTCCCATTTCCCTTCCTCCCTAACCCCTTCCGCAAGTCAACAATTGAGCAATCGAACCATTTAACAATCGTTTCATGCCCACCTCCGTCTATGTCACCACTCCCGAAGCCCACTGCGGCAAGTCGCTACTCTGCCTGGGAATCCTGGAAACCGTGCTCCGCCGAACCCAGCGGGTGGGCATCTTCCGCCCTATCATCAGCGGCGATGCGCGCACCTCGGAACCGGGCCGCGATAAGAACATTGATCTGCTGCTAACGCATTTTAAGCTAGACCTTCCCTATGAGGCCACCTACGCTTACCACAAGCGTGAGGCGCGCGAACTGCTGGCCAACGGACGCTACGACGAACTGCTCGACACCATTATTGAGAAGTACAAGGCGGTGGAGCAAGCGTGCGACTTCGTGCTCTGCGAGGGCACCGACTTCACCGATGAGGCGGCCGCCTTCGACGTGAATATCAACGTGGATATTGCCAAGAACCTGGGCTGCCCGGTGCTTATCCTGGGGCGCGGCGACCTGGACCGCTCGCTGGAGGATGTGCTCAGTCCCCTGCGGCTGGCCTACGATTCGTTTCGGGAACGGGAGTGTCCGATCCTGGGCTTGGTGGTGAATCGGGCGCAACCCGCCATGTCGCACGAACTGTTGCTGGCGCTGCGCAACGCCCTGCCGGATAAGAACCTGCTGCTGTCGGTGATTCCGCAGAACGACGTTTTACAAAGCCCCACCGTGCGCGAGATTGCCGAAGCCCTGGACGCTGAGGTGCTTTACGGTCGTGACCAGCTTGACCGGCAGGCGCGTCGCTACTCGGTGGCGGCCATGCAGTTGCAAAACTACCTGCCCCACCTCACCGAGAACTGCCTGGTGATCACCCCCGGCGACCGGGGCGACATTCTGCTCAGTGTGCTACAGGCCCACCAGTCCGACAACTACCCCGCCATTGCCGGGGTGCTGCTCACCACCCAACTCAATCCCGACGAACCCATCCGGCAGTTGCTGGAAGGACTGCCGAACCTGGTGCCGATCCTGTCGGTGTCGGCCAACACCTACAACACCGCCTTCCAACTGTCGCAGATCAACTCGTACGTGACGGCCGACAACGACGCAAAAATTCAGCTAAGCAAGCAGTTGTTTGATAAGTACGTGGACACGGCGGTGCTGACGGAGAAGATCAGTACCGTGCGGCAGCGGGGCATCACGCCGCGCATGTTTCAGTACACGCTGGTGCAACGGGCCCGGGAGAGCAAGAAGCACATCGTGCTGTGCGAGGGTACCGACGAGCGCATCCTGCGGGCGGCCGAAATTCTGCTCGACCAGGGCGTGGTGGACCTCACCGTGTTAGGCAAGGAAAGCGAAGTCCGCACCCTCATTCAAAGGCTCGGCTTGCGCCTGGACGCTGACCGCCTGCCGGTAATAGACCCGCGCGAGTCCCCGCACTTTCCGGCTTACGTAGATCGGTTCGTGGAGCTTCGCCAGCATAAAGGTGTTAATAAGGATATTGCTAGCGATACCCTGACCGACGTATCGTACTTCGGCACCATGATGGTGCTGGAGGGGCAGGCCGACGGCATGGTATCGGGCGCCGCCCATACCACGCAACACACCATTCGGCCCGCCCTGCAACTCATCAAAACCACGCCCGACGTCTCACTGGTGTCGTCGGTGTTCTTTATGGCCCTCGAGGATCGGGTGCTAGTGTACGGCGACTGCGCCATCAATCCCAACCCCAACGCTGCGGAGCTGGCCGAGATTGCCATCTCCTCGGCCGAGACGAGCCGCACCTTCGGCATCGAGCCCAAGATTGCCATGCTGTCCTACTCCTCGGGCAGCTCGGGAGCGGGGGCGGACGTAGAGAAGGTGCGGGAGGCGACTGAGATTGTGAAACAACGCCGTCCCGACCTCAAGACCGAAGGGCCCATTCAGTACGATGCGGCGGTGGACGCTGAGGTGGGCGTGAAGAAGATTCCCGGCTCCGAGGTAGCGGGCTACGCCTCGGTGCTCATCTTCCCCGACCTCAACACCGGCAACAACACCTACAAGGCCGTGCAGCGCGAAACCGGTGCCGTCGCCATCGGCCCGGTGTTGCAAGGACTAAAGAAGCCCGTCAACGACCTGAGCCGCGGCTGCACGGTTACGGATATTGTGAATACGGTAATCATTACGGCCATTCAGGCGCAATAGCTTTCAGGTTCGGGTTGGTATAGGACTAATGGTGCGGGTGCTTCGCGGTTCATGATCCAGTAATATCGACCAGATAATTAAGATTTTGCTACCATTCTCAAAGCCTACGGATTAATTCGCGGCGACCATTTGCTATGGTTTTAGCTTAAGCGAAGCAGATCTACGACTACTTAGTGACTTACAGTTTATCGGTTCGCATAGCTGATATAAAATATTTACCTTGTCCAATGTTACACACATAGTTTTAATGAGTCTATTTAAGATCCCTCTTTGCTTCTTTGTAGCTATTTGTTGGATTCACAACACTACTGCACAATCCTTTTCCGGAAAGATCACCTACCGTATCCATTATGACGATAAGAAAGGAGGCGACCCTTCTACCTACTGGGGTCGCACGTTCGGTAATCTTCAGATCTTCTACACTGATGGTTGTAACCAACGTACAGATTATCTATATGATGATCTGTTGTTGTATTCTACTTTCTTTGACTGCGAGAGTAGTCAGAACTATTTAAGTTATCCTGGCGTAGATCGGGTCCTCCAGCATGATAAGTATCTAGTAGACCGTCGGATGGAGGTTGTTTCTTTTGAAAAGGATGTTATTAGCATTCTGGGAGTGCCCTGTGATCGGTTGATCGTGAATTACAAAGGCGCAGACCAGCGCCAGCAGATTGAATACTTTCTTTCTCAGCAACACCAGTTGGATAAGAGGACCTTAACTGGTTCGAGTTTAGAGTATCCCCAAGTGTTGGCCGTCCCGTTGGCTACCGTTGGGGGACCGGCAGGTACTTTTCAAGCTGCTGAGGCAGTCACTATCAAGCCCATAGACACGCTGTCTGAAAACTTTTTTTCCTTGCCGGCATCTTCTACACTGGTATTAAATGGTGCTGTGCTAGATAGTTCTGTACAACCTGAGAAGGGATACTCTTGGTGGTATGGCAAAGCTCAGTCCTCTCTCCGCTACCCTAGAAATGCACGCCGAAAAGGTCTAGAAGACATTGTATTGATAATGTTTACAGTGACCAAAGATGGTACACTGGAAAATATAGAAGTAATCAATGAGGTAGATAAGTCATTAGCTGAGCAGGTACAACGACTCTTAACCAATACTTCGGTCAAATGGAATCCGGGCAAAATAGATGGGAAGCCAGTTACTTCTACAATTGTTCTACCAGTCAACTTCAGACTCACTCCTTGATCAGGCCCCTAAACTCATACAGCGGTAGCGTCCCTCAACCCGTTCAGTAAGTCGGCTTAGATCGTGGAGCCGCAGTTCAAACTGTAGTATCAGGCTTCGCTACTTCTACCACCAGCCTGTACTTCAAACGCCATTTCTCACCAGCATAGGGCTTAACCGCGGCGGCGAACCGCCCCTATGCTGGTGAAACACGTTACGCAAAAGTCAAATTCCTGCCACCGCATACGCCTCTTGCGCAATAGCCAGCTCCTCATTGGTCGGCACCACCAGCACCTTTACCTTACTGTCGGCCGAATAAATGGCGCGGGCTTCAAAAGAATCAGCTTTGTTAAGTGCCTCGTCCAGCACAATACCCAGGGGAGCCAGACCGACGCAACTCATCTGCCGTACCAGCGCGCTGTTTTCCCCTACTCCGGCGGTGAACACCAGCGCGTCTACCCGGTCCAGTACGGCCAGGTAGCTCCCGATGTACTTCTTAATCCGGTAGGCGTACATCTCCAGGGCCAGCCGGGCGGCATCGTTGCCCGCTTCGTACTGCTGCACTACCTCCCGCAGGTCGTTGTTGCCCGCGATGCCCAGCAGGCCACTATCATGATTAAGTAGCTGATCCACCTCTTCGGCGGTGCGTCCGGTTTCGCGCGTCAGGAAGTAAACCAGCGCTGGGTCCACGTCGCCCGAACGGGTGCCCATCATCAGGCCCGGTAGTGGGGTGAGTCCCATTGAAGTATCCACGCTTTTGCCCTCCCGCACGGCAGTCATACTGCAACCGTTGCCCAGGTGTATAGTGATCAGGTTAAGGGTGGTAAGCGGTTGTTGCAGGAAGTCAGCGGCGGCCTGGGCCACGTAGCGGTGCGAGGTGCCGTGCATCCCGTAGACCCGCACCCGGTGCTCGTGGTACAACTGGTTAGAGACTGGGTACCGGTAGGCGTAGTCGGGCAGGGTTTGGTGAAAGGCAGTGTCGAACACGGCTACCTGCCGGGCGGAGGGGAACACGCGCTGCGCCTCGGCAATGCCGGTCAGGTTGGGCGGATTGTGCAGCGGAGCCAGCGGCGTAAGCTCCCGGATGCGGGCGATCACTTCGTCGGTAATCAGGGTAGCCTCGCTGAAGTATTCGCCACCGTGCACCACCCGGTGGCCGATTACCACCACTTCATCGGGCTGGCGGACTACACCATACGCGTCGTCGAGCAACAATTCACTAACCCGCTGCATGCCGTGCTGGTGATCCGGGACGGCCTGTTCCTGCTCGTATGTGCGGGACGTATTGTCACGATTAGCAGTGTGGCGCACCCGGCCCTGCTCCTCACCAATGCGTTCTATGGCTCCCTGGGCAATCACCCGCTGTTCGGGCATGACAAAGAGTTGGTACTTGATAGAAGAGCTTCCGGCGTTGAGGACCAGCACAATCATGAATACGGTGGATTAGTGGAAGGCGAATATAACTGCATCGTTCGGTGAGCGGGAATCTTTTTTATCTTTTCTTTGTGAAGAAATCTGAACCCAACTAGAATTGATTTCTAGGCAGCGATACCAATATGTTTTGGACGCACCCTGCCAATCTTAACTTCCTTGTATGCTTCATCATTCGGATTCCGAAAAGACCACCGAACTGTTTGACAAAGTCAGTATGATCTGCTCGCATGAATGCTTGTTCAAAAAGTGCTGCAAGAAGTACAAAAAGAAGGGTAAGTACTGCCGCAACTGTCCGATGTTTTAGTGCTGGTCATTGGTCATTGGTCAAAGTCACTAAGGACTAAGGACTAAGGACAAAGGACAAAGGACAAAGGACAAGGTACAAATGACCGCCAGCATTCAGCAAACATTTAGGCCCGACTCTAAGTTATTTGTAGATGTGATTTTGTAACAAGGGTGGCGTTGGGCTACCTTTATCTACTATTTTCTTACACCAATCTAACTAATTCAACTATGCGCTGGCAAGGCAGAAGACAAAGTGGCAACGTTGAAGACCGACGGGGCAGCACCGGAAAACGTTTAGCCGTGGGCGGTGGGCTCGGCACCATCGTGCTGGTATTGATTACTTTATTGACAGGCGGCGACCTGGGCGACGTCCTCCGACTAGTGACCGGGGGAGGCGGTTCGGTCAATACGTCAGCGCAGACCACGCGTACGCCTACCGCCGAAGAAGATGCGCAGGCCCAGTTTGTGAAGGTGGTGCTGGCCGACACCGAAGATGTCTGGAACAAAATATTTCAGCAGCAGGGGGCACAGTACCAGGAACCTACGCTGGTGCTCTTCAGTGGGGCCGTTCAGTCAGCCTGCGGCAATGCGAGCGCAGCGACCGGTCCATTCTACTGTCCCGGCGACCAAAAAGTATATATTGATCTAAGCTTTCAGCAAACCCTCAGCCAGCGGCTGGGCGCAGGTGGCGACTTCGCGATGGCTTACGTGGTAGCGCATGAAGTGGGTCACCATATACAGAATTTGATGGGGCTGACGGACAAGGTTCACTCCCAGCGCCGTTCCTTGAGTCAGGAAGATTACAACGAGCTGTCGGTGCGCCTGGAGCTGCAGGCCGATTTTCTGGCCGGAGTGTGGACGCACCACGCGCAGCAGATGAACAACATCCTGGAGCAAGGCGATATTGAGGAGGCCATGCGAGCTGCCAACGCCATCGGCGACGACCGCTTGCAGAAGCAGGCCCAAGGTTACGTAGTACCCGATGCCTTTACCCACGGCACTTCAGCCCAGCGCATGCGCTGGTTTAAGAAGGGACTAGAAACCGGCGACATCAACCAAGGAGACACGTTCAGTGCCCAGAGCCTCTAGTTCCTTATGAAACAACACCTGGGAGCCATCGCCCTGTTAGTGAGAGACTATGACGAGGCTATTGCTTACTACACCCAAACCCTGGGCTTCCGGCTGGTGGAAAACACGCACTTGTCAGCGGATAAGCGGTGGGTGCTGGTTGCCCCACCTGGCGCTCAGGAAACGAACTTGCTTCTGGCGAAGTCCAGCAGTCCGGAACAGGCAGCGCAGTGTGGTAACCAAGCGGGCGGACGGGTATTTCTATTTCTTCACACCGACAACTTCTGGCGCGACCACCGTACCTTCACCGAAAGAGGCGTGAGCTTTATCGAGGCACCCCGCGAAGAGCTCTACGGCACCGTGGCTGTGTTTGAGGATTTGTACGGAAATCGGTGGGATATGGTGGAGCGAAAGCTCGACTAGTTATTCTCTGCCGAAGGCGCTTCTTTCGGAGCAAAGTAGGCAGCAAGCATTTGGGCTAACACCTGCCGTCCGCGGGCGTTGGCGTGCAGGGGGTCGCGCAGGTAGTAGTCGTAGGAGGCGTTGCTTTGGGTAAGATACGCGCCCCAGGCGGACTTCATATCAAAGTATTCAACTCCTTCCTCGACGCACAATTTCTCCAATTGTGTGCGAAAATCGTCAGCCGAAGGAAGCACTCGGAAATCAGGATTGGTTCGGGGGTCGCCGTCGCGTCCTAGCGGACCGCTGAGTACCATGATTTCAGGGGAGGGGTTTACGCCTTGCCGCACCTGCCGGATCACGCTGCGCATAGCGGCAGTGTCATTATGATTGGAAATTCCGCCGATCATGAGCAGATCAGGTTGGTACTGTACCACAAAGGTATCCACCCGATTGTTATGCTGGTAGTAGGTGCAGCCGGTGCTGCCCCGCACCGAGGTAATCACTTCTAAGTCGGCACCGGGGTACTGCGCCTCAACAGGAAGCTCCCAGCCCGCGTTACCAGTATCGTTGATGATAGAGTTGCCCAGCATCACCACCCGCACCTGGTCCCCAGCGCGGAGCGTGTTCATGGTGCGGGGCAGATATTCCCATCGGTTGGCCGGGGGCTGATAGCGCAGGGGAGGCACGCTCCGGTAGATACTATCTTGCCACCGCAGTATTTCCGCGGAGTCTTGCGCCGGGGTAATGCGTACCCACCCAAGATAAGCTGTTTGGTCGGCACCGGGCTGCAACCAAAATTCTGCTTGAGTAGCATTGGCCTTGGCCTGCACGTAGAACACCTGCTTCCGTAGGTCCGCGGAGGGGTTGAAGCTGGAGTAGAAGTCAGCCAGCAGCATCGTATCGTTTTGGTCGTAAAAGGTCATCGCCCACAGCGTTTTCTGTTGGGCCTGAACAACCATTTCTACCCGGTAGTACTGAAATGGCACCACCGAAAAAGCGGGGCTCTCCAAACGGGCTTGCTGCACCGACATGGCACCTTCGGACGGAACCAGAATTGGTACCGGCTGGTCGGATACCGAACTGTGGGGCATGGGCGTCAGATGCCATCCCTCGGGAAGGCGGTCGTCCTCAAAATTTAGATCAAGTAGCTCCGGGGATGATTGGCAAGCGGCTAGGGTTAGGTAGATGAGTAGCCAGATTAGGTATTTCATGATAGTGCTTACGGTAAGCGGTAGCGCAGGTTACTGCGTGAGTAATAGTTACGGTCCTATCATGCCTGGATTTTAATACGTTTCGCAATCAACTAACTCCGGTATTATACGGTGGATAGTCACTTAATCGGAAACATTTTATTGAATATCTGTTGAACAAAGGCAACGCAACCGTTCAAGGGTCGTTCATACGAATAGTATTCACTAAAAAATATACTCCAATGAAGAAAATCACGCAATTTAAATGCTCGGCCCTACTACTTAGTGCTTTCGTTCTGTTCGCCTTTCCCGGCCAAGCCCAGGACGACAAATCTAAACGTCCTAGTCCTCCTGCCGAAGTGTCGGGCACCGTAGAGGGCACCGATGTCTCCATTAACTACAGCCGACCGTCGGTAAAGGGCCGCACCGTGTTTGGCGAACTAGAGCCCTACGGCAAAGTGTGGCGCACCGGGGCCAACGAGGCAACTACCTTCGAGGTAAGCGCTGACGTAGCGGTGGAAGGCGAACCCCTACCGGCCGGGAAGTACGCACTCTTCACGATTCCTACCGAAGATAACTGGACAATCATCTTCAACAAAACTCCTGAGCAGTGGGGCGCTTATGATTATGACGAAGCACAAGATGCCCTACGCGTAGAAGTAACTCCTGAAGAAACCGAAGAATCTACCGAGATGCTTACCTTTGAGATTGGCGACGACGGGGAGGTAACCATGATGTGGGCCAACACCGCCGTTTCGTTCGACGTGAGCAGCGCCGGACAAGCCAGCAACGAGCAGTAGATGTTCTAGGTATATGAATTCTAGGTTCAGGGTTCTACGTTCTAAGTTATTGACATTCAGAACTTAGAACCCTAAACCTAGAACCTATTCCTGATAGTCGAACAATTCCTTTTCCTTGATGGCTTTTGATACTTTGTCGGGCACCTTCTGCTCCCACCCTTGCATTCCGTCCTTGATCATTTTCAGTACATCGTCAGATATGATGTCCAGATGCTGCGCATTGATTGGCTCGAGTCCGCTGATCCGGTGCGTCTCGTAGAGGTACTGGTAAAGATGTTTCAAATGTGATGATAGGGAGAGTTCGGAGTGGGTGTATATCTCCTGGCTGTTCGGACGATAAGAAGGATATACAAATAATTTCACATTGTTCTTGAACAGATTTCCAAAAGCTTCCAAAATCCCTCCCGTCAGCTCCTGGTAGTAGGTTTCATCAAAAAGCTTTTGCAGGCTAGCTACCCCTAAAATAATTCCTATCTTCCCCTGGGTTATCCTGGAAATATAAGAAGTGAGTTTGTAATACTTCTGATAGTCGGAGATCATCACCTTCTGCCCCAGCGACTCCAGAATATCCACCCGATGCAGAAAGTCGGTATCACTGATTTCTTCTTCCTCCTGTACCAGATTATTAAGGGTAAGCTCAGAAATAGGGACCACGCGGTCGGCTACCACTTCGGGTTCGTCCATAAAGGCGCTTAATCCTGACTTAAGCATATCCATGTTCACGTGGGTAAGCGGGCGGAAACGTCCCCGAAGGATAAGCACATCCTTTTTGTAGAGTGCCTCAGACGGCTGCAGTACCGTGCCGTTGGCATCGAACATAGTGGCGTGGGTCAGTCCGTTTTTAACCAACTTCAGAGCCATCAAGCGGTTGTCTACCTCGTCAAAGTCGGGTCCTTTGAGACGAAGAAAGTCAATTTCCAAACGCTCGGTAGATAAGTTATCCAGTAGCGATTTCATGAGGGCGACCGGATCGTTTTCGTGGGTACATCCGTAAACCATGTTCACTCCTAAAACACCAAGTGCCTGCTGTTGCCACGACGCCTCATTATCGTGGAGCAGTACGTGAATCATGCATTCGTTTACCGGGGCTTGGGGTGCGCGCTGAAACCGCATACCCACCCAGCCGTGCCCTTGGTTGGTGCGGTGGTAGTTTAATATCTCCGTCGTATTGGCGAACACAAAGAACTTGGTAGTCTCGGCCCGGTCGGGCAGTCGCTCCTGCAGTAGTTCCATTTCGTGGTCGAGCATATACTGTAGCTTTTCCTTGCTGACGTATCGCTTGGTCTTTCCGTAAATGGCGTCACTAAACTTCATGTCGTAGGCAGACATCGTTTTGGCAATAGTGCCGGAGGCACTGCCTACTTTAAAAAAGTTAGCAGCGGTTTCTTGCCCTGCCCCAATCTCGGCGAATGAGCCGTAAATTGTTCGGTCTAAATTAAGACTTAATGCTTTTTCTTTGGTTGAGGGCACTCTGGCTGGTTCCATAAGCGTACGGGTTGGTTAATTTATAGGTAAGAAACAGACTGGCTAATTGTTCACTAATAGTAGTAGGAAAGCGGGTTAAATAGAAAAATTTTCTTGACATCCCGTACGTATATTTTCATAAATTGCTGCCCGTCGTTGTAATCACAAACCCGCGATGCAAAGTATGTCCGAAACCGGCATAGCAACCACTTATGGCGAAACTTACTAAGTTTGGAACTTTTTCGGGGGTGTTTACCCCTTCCATTCTCACTATCCTGGGGGTGATCATGTACCTTCGCCTTCCTACCATTATTGGGCAGGCCGGGCTTTGGGCCACCCTGGCAATCATCGTCATTGCGCACATCATCTCGGTAACCACCGGCCTGAGTGTATCATCTATTGCCACTGACAAAAAAGTGCAGGCAGGAGGCACCTATTTCATGATTTCTCGCAGCCTGGGACTTTCTATCGGGGGAACGCTTGGCTTAGCGCTGTTTGTAGGGCTTTCGTTCAGCGTAAGCTTATATATTATTGGCTTTGCAGAGAGCTTCCTGGGGTACTGGGGCTGGGAGACAAGTCGTAATATGATCCGGGGGGCGGGCACCCTTGCCTTACTGGCAGTCACCATCATTACCCTAATTAGCACGACACTGGCTCTGCGGATGCAGTTCGTTATCATGGCAGCGATTGTGCTTTCGTTACTATCGATCATTTTTGGCCAACATGTGCACGATGCCGCCGCCCCCGCGCTGGCCCTTCCGGCGGCGGGCGGCGGAGTATCTCTGATGGTGTTGTTCGGGATATTTTTTCCGGCAGTAACCGGCTTTGAGGCGGGTGTGTCCATGTCGGGCGATCTACAGGACCCAAAGAAATCTATTCCGAAGGGCACCATCTGGGCGGTAGTAGTGGGTTTGGTAGTCTACATCGCCCTGGCTTGTTTTCTAGCCTACACGGTAGACGCTACCTCGCTGGCGGGCGATCCCCAGGTGCTTATTCGCATTGCCCGGGTGCCCGAATTGGTGGTGGCCGGTATCTGGGGTGCTACTATCTCTTCGGCCCTGGGCAGTATATTAGGCGCCCCCCGAATTCTACAGGCTACCGCGGTTGACAATATCACCCCGCGCGTGTTTTCTCGTGGCGTGGGAGCCAGCAACGAACCCCGCAACGCCCTGCTGGTTACCTTCATCATCGCTGAGGCGGGTATCCTGATTGGCGATCTGGACGTGATCGCCCGTGTGGTATCTATCTTCTTTATCACTACCTACGGCTTTCTGAACCTGAGCGCTGCTTTTGAGTCTTGGACCAGCGCTGACTTTCGTCCTGAGTTCAAGATCCCCATCTGGGTGAGTGTGCTCGGTGCGCTTGCCTGCTTTGTGGTGATGATCCAGCTTGATTTCCTGGCCATGCTCGGGGCGATTATCATTCTCGGCCTGCTCTACCTCTACCTCAAACGTCGTGAACTAGCCCTGGAGTCGGGCGACACCTGGAGCGGCATCTGGGCTTCGCTCGTAAAGACCGGACTCACCCGCCTGAATAGCGAAGAACTGCACCGCCGCAACTGGCGTCCCAACGTTATTATGTACAGCGGTAGTGAACTGGAACGTCCGCACTTGGTTGAACTAGGCCAGGCGATTTCCGGTAGGCTGGGAATTCTGTCTAGCTTCGAACTCACCAAGGCTCCCGAAACCCAGCTAACTCCCACAACGACTACCCAGGAAGATACGCTCGACACCTACTTCACCCACCAGTACCGTACGCCTGACATTTATGAAGGCATGAACCAGGTTGCCCGACTCTACGGCTTCTCCGGCGTGAAGCCTAACACCATTCTGATGGGCTGGAGCAAAACCGAAAAAAACCGAGAGCGCTTTGCGCAGCTCATCGATAGCTATCGCGAGAATGACTATAACACGGTATTTCTTAACTATGATTCGGAGACTGGCTACGGCAACCACCGCACCATCGATGTGTGGTGGCGGGGCTCGGGTCGGACACTCACTTTTGCTATTAGCTTAATTCGTCACCTAACCACCCATCACCTTTGGAAAACCGCCGAGCCCCGCCTGCTACTGGTCCTGAATGACCTCACCCAATCAGACCGGGTGCGGCGCACCCTACTACAACTCCTCGATGACTACCGCATGCCCATGGCGGTTAAGCTGATCGATAACAGCTTGGAAACACAGTCTATCAATGAGATGATCGCTCGGGAGTCAGCTCGAACTGACCTCACCATCCTGGGGCTCACCGAGCAGAAACAGCAACAAACCGAGCAGTCGGTTGCCCAGATCCGCACCTTACTAGACACGCTAGGAACGAGTTTGGTGATCGGGGCCTCCTCTCGCTTTGAGGCAGTTGACTTAGGGGTAAACGAGAAGCGTAGCGAGCTCGAAACCCTTGACCTAGCCAGTGAAATTCGTCATCTACCGGCCTTGCCTGTCGTACGCAACGCGTGGTTGGCCGAAGACCTCGATAAGATTGATGAGCGTAACCGGCAGGTGCTCACGACATTCTATCAGCAAGCATTTGTCCCCTATTTTCGCGAAAATCGCTTAGTCGTACAAGAGCTGAGCGGAATCTACCAATCGGTGATGAATACGCTACAGCGCGACTGGGAGCAGTACGACGACCGCTTCCGGCGGCGACGGGCGCTGGTCAAATCTACCAATGACCTCTACTTTCAGGCGCGTGCCTTGTTGGATAAAGTTCGTACTGAATACCTAGAGACACAGCGCGACGCGCTTACCACTGGCATCGCTTGGTACTTCAA
This sequence comes from uncultured Cytophagales bacterium, assembly GCA_963761785.1. Lineage (GTDB taxonomy): Bacteria > Bacteroidota > Bacteroidia > Cytophagales > Cyclobacteriaceae > Tunicatimonas. The sequence goes on along the minus strand of CAVXII010000003.1, from coordinate 23,261 downwards.
AAGATTATCAGCCGATGTGTTACGCTTCCCCACCGTAGCCGCCGTAGAAGTTCCTACCACCCATCTTCGCACTCGTTCGGCTGATTCTACGGGGGTCCGGTGGTTCAAGTTACGCAACCGCATCCGAAGGTTGTTTACCCAACGCCCCCCCCTGCGACGCGTGCGCTACCAGCAGATTGCTTCGTATTACCTGCGCGACAACCGCTATGCCTTCTTGGAAGCGCTACTGGGCGAGTGGCAGGAGCAAAGCCTGGAATTCTTCGGCGAATTTCGTACGGTTGTTACCCGCTTAGAGCAGCAGATCAATCACTGGGAGGAAAACCTCAACCTCACTACCGACGAACTTGCGCAGCACTTTAGCACCCTACAGACAACTACCCAAACGATGGGCGAACAACAGGAGCAGTTGCAACTGCGTTGGCTTCGTCGTTTGCAGATCGAGTACCGGCGCAACCTACGCCTGATGGCTACAACCATTGAGACTCTTAATGGTCCCGAGCGCCTGGCCCGGCAGCGCGGCACGAGCAAAGTCTACGAAGCCATGAACCAGCGGATCACCGACTTCCCGGAAGAGTGGCACGAACAAGCCCGTTTGCAACTCAATACCATCTCGCTAGACTTGCTCTTGCAAACTACCGAAAATCGGGTGGCCCAAGAGGTACACGCGTTTGTGCAGGACACGGTGCAGACGATCGATAAGCAGTTTGTGACACCGCTGGATGCCCTGGGCGAGCAGTTGTCCAGCAACGGTGAGACTACTAAAAAAGAAAAAGTGGTTGTTTCGGATGCGATGGAAGGGGTAGCCTTTCAGAAGAAGCTAAACGAGACTTACGAAGACATTGCCAAGTTGGTAGACCAGCTTCCCGAGTCGCTCGACGTGAACTATGTTCAACCCGGCAAGGATGAGGCTGAAGTGGTGCGCGTACCCGTGCAGCGTCTCACTAGCTACTGGTTGGAATCCACGTTGTATCTTCCCTTGCATAACCTGGTAAGTGAGTCCGATCAACAGCTTCAACGCAGCGGATCAGTGGTGCGCGACGTGGCCCGGCTCACCCAGTTGCAGTCAGAAAGTCGGGCCACCGTTGAGGAGCAGCAGGCCGCGCAGGACGCAGAAAAGCTCATCAACGACGAGAAGCAAAAGCTCACCGTCCTGAAGAAACATTTGCAAACGTCGATTGACGACCATTTGCGCGTTAGCTTTGAGAAGTTATCTACTGATTCGTTTGTTACCCAGTCAGGTGACCTGGGCGGGCTGGCTCGTGCTTACCAAACCCAGCAGGTACGCACCAAGGTAGATCAGTACCAGAGTAAGTTGCGCCAGCTCGTTCGCAAGGTGGGCACCCAGCTCCTCTACTCAAAGAGTCAGGGCATCTTGTTGGCCAAGCGCCTCACCGAAACCGAGGAGGATGTGCAGTCGCCCACCGCCCGGATGCTTAACTTCGTAGAGCAGGTCACCCCTGCTTCCGCGGTCGTTAAGGCCCTACCGTTCTACTATCACACGCTGTTCTCAGGCAAGTCCGACATCAGCGATGACTTCTGGATTCCGCGTCCGCAAGAGATTGCCATGGCTGAGCTGGCCATAGAGCGACTGCGGCGGGGCCATTCCGGAGGCATTCTGCTGCTGGGCGAGCGTAACTGCGGCAAAACGGCGCTCTCGTGGCGCATGGCCCGGCGTTATACCCGCAAGACCGACCGAATCTTTTCGGTGTACCCCACCCGGGCGGGATCGGCGCGTATCAGCGACTTCACCCGTGCGCTGCGTCAGACCACCGATCAAGACGGCACCCCCGACCAGATCATCCGGGCGCTACCTACCGATAGCGTTTTGATTATCAATGATTTAGAGTTGTGGTGGGAGCGTAGTCCTGAGGGATCAGTCATGGTGCAGGAACTGATGCGCCTGATCAATGAACACAGCAAACGATGCCTGTTCATTGTTAACATGAACCCCACTGCCTATCACCTAATTAATCTTACGTCTCCGATTGCCGACTACTTTCTGAGTGTAATTCCTTACCAACCGTTTAGTACCGAAGAAATTGAGCGCCTGGTACTCCTGCGCCACTGGTCGGGTGGACTCACCTTCTTGCGTAATGGACGGGAGGAGGACCGACTGTCGGAGTGGAATAAAGTACGCTTGTTCAATGCTTTCTTCGATTACTCAGGGGGCAACCCCGGAGTTGCCTTGGGGGCCTGGTTGTCATCCATTGAAAAAGTCAGTGGAAAGCAGGTGCACCTGCGCGTGCCTAAACCGCCGGACTACGATGCCTTGCGAACCCTCCCCGATGACTGGGTGATGATGATCATCCAATTCTTGTTACATAAGCGGCTATCACTTCCCCGCCTGCGTCGGGTGCTCTACTCCGATATGGCGCAGGTGCGTGAGTTGTTGCAAGATCTACTGCGGGCCGGATTGCTGGTGGAAAAGGGAACCGGGGTATACCAACTTAACGCTTATTGCGAAATCCACCTCATTAATGTGCTCAAGGAACAAGAAATTATATGACAATACTCATCATCCTACTGACGGCTTTAGGGATTGCACTTGTGTTTCGGGTGCTTCACTGGTTACTGACTCCTTTGACGCGTCGGCAGTTGTTTTGGCTACGACTGAGCTACTTGCTGATGGGGGTAGAATTGCTGGTGTGGACCGGTTGGCTGTTTTGGGTCATTCGCCAGCTGGTGCACAACCCGGCGGTGTACGCCTACTTTACCGTCGGAGTGGCGTTTTTACTGATGGGACTAATGACTTGGTTTCTGTTGCGCGATGTGGTGGCGGGAATCATCTTTAAGCTGCAGCATAACCTCAAGCTCAACCAATCGGTGCAGGTGGGCCGCGCCGACGCTCCCACCAACCGGTCGGGACGACTACTACGTCTGGGAATCACCTCATTGGTGCTAGAGTCTGCCGGTGAGCGGGTTAAGATTCCCTACACCCAGCTGATCAACGAAGCCGTTGCCCGCAGCGAAGTATCGGATGTGGTGGAGCCGTTCGATTTCATGCTTCGGGTGCCGGCCGCACAGTCGAGGAGCCACTGGATCGATACTTTGGGTCGTCAGGTGCTACAGCTGCCCTGGGCTTCAGCCAAACGGCAACCCCTCGTGCAGTGGCAGTCGGAAGACGATCATTTTCATACGTTTAACGTACGTATCTACAGCCTGAACGCCCGCCACGCCCTGCTCATCGAGAGCTATTTGCGTCGTTTGTATTCGGTTGCCAACTAACGCTTCACCCATGACTGACTTCGATCCCTACGTATTTGCTATTGTAATTTGTTTGGTCATTATCCTTTCGTATGCGTTCTCGATCATATCGAAGCGCACGAATATTCCCAGCGTGCTGCTGCTGATTGGCCTGGGGGTGGGAGTGCAGTACGGACTGCGCTACCTGGATATAAACATCGGCTCAGTATTGTTCCAAATTTTGGAGGTACTGGGTATTTTTGGGCTTATTATGATTGTGCTTGAGGCGGCACTAGACCTGAAGCTATCCCGCGAAAAGCTGCCGCTGGTGGGTAAGTCGCTGGGTATTGCGCTTCTGGCGCTGGTGGCAACATCGCTGGCCGTAGCCTACTTGCTCAACTACTTTGTTATTGATGATTTCATCACCGCATTGGTTTACGCAGTGCCGCTGTCGGTGATGAGTAGTGCGATTATTATTCCGAGTGTAGCCGGACTGTCCGAACACAAACGTGAGTTCCTCATCTACGAAAGCACCTTTTCGGATATTTTGGGGATTATGTACTTCTACTTCCTGATTGGCAACCTAGAGGCGCAGCAAGTGGGCACGGTGGTCACTGATGTGGTAGGCAATATTGCCCTTACGGTGGTACTATCGTTGGTGCTGGGCTACTTGTTGGTATGGCTGTTTCAGCAACTCAGTGCTCAGGTAAAGCTGTTTTTATTGATTGCCGTGCTGGTGCTACTTTACTCCGTCGGCAAACTATTCCACCTATCATCCCTGGTCATCATCCTTATCTTTGGTTTGATGCTGAACAACTACCTGCTCTTTTTTCGCGGACGTTACCGCCGCCTCATCAATGAGAAGCTTATCGACAAAACCATCGAGGAATTTCACCTGGTTACGATAGAATCGGCCTTTGTGGTGCGTACCTTTTTCTTTGTGGTGTTCGGTATGACATTGGATCTGACCACACTGTTAGATCAGGAAACTTTGCTGATCAGTCTGGCCATCGTGGTAGCCATGTACGTGATCCGGTACGTATGCCTCAAGGTGGTGCTGCTCAAACGTATCATTCCTGAGCTATGGGTGGCCCCCCGTGGCCTGATCACCATTCTGCTCTTCTTTGCCATTCCGGTAGAACTCACCACGGATCAGTTCAATTCGGGCATTCTGCTAAGCACGGTATTGGTCACCAGCATCATCATGACCATCGCCCTGATCGTGAAGCCCAAGGAAGAAGCGGGCGAGCTCTTTGACGAACTCAACTTTGAGCACTGGGAAGAGCTAGATGACGCCGACGATACCCCCGCCGAAATTGAAGCAGCCACCACCGAAGAAGAAGACCAGCGCGACGAAGAAATTGCCGTGCCCCGCGACGCGGAGTCGTTGATGGGTGGGAAAGAGTAGCAGTACGATCGGTTCGGAGAACCCGTTTACGCCGGGCACTGGGTCGGAGACCCTGCGCCAGGGTGGGGGTTCCATTTTTAATGACGCCCAACGGTTGTGTATAAGAACAGTAGGGCGGATTGCACGCTATCCATTCGGTTGAGCACAAGCCGAATTTTTAAATTTTTCTATTTATTTTTCTTTTCTCAAATAGCCAAATTTAAAAATTTGGCGACCTTGAAAAAGTGCCCGAAACATTCGGTTTTTCTACAATTGCCCTATTGTTTTTATACGTTGTTAGCCACTGACACTTTCTTGAATGGCACTCTGAATTCCGATTTTAATTATTGATTTCAAATCGTCAGACGCATTTACAATTTCTATGCTTTCAAAAAACTTTTCTGCACCTAGCGTAACGTACAGTTTTCCAAATATTTGCTTTGCGCAAAATGTTGCCATAGACCTTATTTTTCCTAAGTCTACAGATATTTTTGGGTTAGCTTTTAAGTTATCTGTTATTAAAGTCAAGATTTTATTTCCTGATTCTTTAGTGCTTATAATTGGACCGAAATCGTCTAAATTTATATTTTTCATTATTTCCAATTGATTTTAATATCGTTAAATTTTTTATTGTCGTGATTTTCAATATCACTAAGAGTTATAGGTTTCTTTAAAGGTAGTGACAAATAAATAATAGTGCCTTTCCAATAACCACACTTTTTTGCAAATTCTTTGCCAAAGTCATTTTTATAAAACGCTCCTTCTGAATAAATATGAAATCTACCTCTTGTTTTTGTTGCAATTTGATTTAATATCCAAAGACCGTATCCCATATGATTTGTCATTTTTTTTGAAGTGACAAATTTTTCTACAGATTTTTTTAGTGTTCCTGGTCTATCAATAGAGCTATTTTCAAAAACCCTATTTAATGTTGTTATTATACCATTCCCTGTATCTGCACAAGCAATTTCGATATGATTTTCGTTTCCTTCCGCTACAAGTATAGAATTCGTGTCATCCACTGCGTGTTCCCAAAAATTAAGAAGTATTTCGGATAAGCATAAGAAAATCATAGATACTACTTTATCATTTTTTTTATAGTATTCTTCAATTTTTGGTAAAAATTCTGATTTTAAAAATTTGTCTGAATAATCTTTTTGAGCGCAATAAAGCCTGTGGTGCGATAATAAATCTATCATCTACAAAAACCTTTAGGTTTTTGTAATTTCTTTCAGTTAAGTCCTTATTGGAAACAAAAGAGTGAATTAATTTTGTGAAACCGTATCTTTCCCATTCTTTTTCTATGTAATCGTTAACAAATAAATTAGGTTTCTTAAAACAATTATGTTTGTACGTGTACTCTATAAATTTATAGTTTAGTAAAATACCCAACAGTGATGTTTTTTTTACCTTTTGCAAATTTATGACAACATCAGGCACAAGTTTTTCCTCCATACTGAATGCTTGTTCCAGTGAATTTAGTAGTTCATAAATTGAATTTGGTTTTAGTATTTTAGGAAACTCGAATAAAATCATTTACCAAAATTTGAATAAAGTTTATCAAATAATTTTAATTCTTTGCTGTAGTCTTTTTTTCTATAATCTGTCAATGTTGTTTTAAAATAGTCTGTTATATCATACATTAACTTCTGATTTTTTTTGTGTATGTATAGTTTGTTTTTACTGATTGATTTTTCTACAGTTTGGATTAATAATAAGAGTTCTTCAGATTCTGTTTTTCCATCTAAAAAAGTCATTTTATCTAATTTTCTGTAGATACTTTCAAATATTGAAATTCTTTTTTGTTCTTTTATTTGAAATGAAATTATACTTTTATCCTTAGACTTTAGTTTATGCTGTGAAATTATATTGATTATTGTAGTTAGCAAATTAATCAATATAAATATTAAAAGTGCAATCAATAGTTGATTGTTCCTTTCAATATCATCCGCATAGGTTTTGAGTAAATCTTTTAATATTCCAATGTTGTTCATATATTAACTGGTGTTTCTCGTGTTTGTGGCTAACAATTGGGTAACAGCAATATCTCCGTTATCCACCTGATATTGGCGGGCAACCGAGATAAGTTGCCGTTATTTTTCTTATGTCAGGACTTTCCGGTTATTGAACAGTTGCTCATTTAGACATCCATTTCTAACCCCTTTTCTACTTATGCTCATCGTTCGCATCTGTATACGGCTTGTCCGTTATACCACTAATGTACCAAAAATATGCGCTTTTTAACAACGAATTCTAAAACGGCAGATGAGTCCAATCACACTTTATTAATGGCCGGAAACGCATGCGCTTTTGAAATTAACACCGAATTTAGGTGTCCGTAGGCGTTTCGTCCCAGTTCTCCCCGCCTGAAAATCTCCTCAGCCAGTTAAGAACGCGGTGTCTCTCGTATGAGACGGCGGGGTTGATCGGCCCTTCGTAGCTGTGCAAACCCAGGCTCAGGTCGCGAAAGTGGCCCGTAACGAGCTCATTGAACAGGTTTTCGTCAAAGATTTCTTCTATCGGACGGTACGCTTGGTTATCAGTGAAATTACCTAGTGGTTCGGCCAACACCGGAAGGAATTGCTCAAGCTGCTCCATAATTACAAGTATCAGTGGGCGGTCCAATTTCATCAATCAGACCGAGTGCCCAAGCCAGCGTGTGGACTGCCTCGGCGTGCCAGCTGAACGTAATCAACTCTTCTTTACTTGGTCCAGGCTTGGTGAAGAAACTCGTCTCCTTTTCCGGAGAATGCCACGTTACTTCTGCATAATCTAAATACGGCAAATAAGTAATTTCGGCAGGCAATCCGTAACGAGCGAGGTTTTTTGCAGGCGTTGTCTACGAATTTAAAGTGAGGCAGAATCGCTCATAGGATTTGAGTACTTGGTAGGAATGGGCATTATACGTTGCAATTCTACTAAATTTTCACCGTACTTCATCCGAACTTTTCTACCTTTGCCCCCCAACGATGGATACCAAGCTCGCCCACCTCCGCCAGGAATATACCCAACAATCGCTCGACCGCCCCGACGTGCTGCCCGACCCCGTGGCGCAGTTTGAGCGCTGGTTTGCCGATGCCCAGCGGGCGCAAATCCACGAACCCAACGCCATGCACCTGGCTACCGTGTCGGACGACGGGCGCCCCACCGGCCGCGTGGTGCTGCTCAAGGGCATCGAAGAAGGGTGCTTCTTGTTCTACACCAACTACCGCAGCCAGAAGGGGCAGCAACTCGCGCACCACCCCTACGCTGCGCTCACCTTCTTCTGGCCCGAGCTGGAGCGGCAGGTGCGCATCGAGGGGGCGGTTGGCCAGCTCAGCGACGAACGTTCCACAGCCTACTTTCACAGTCGTCCGCGCGGCAGTCAGTTGGGAGCTTGGGTGTCCCCGCAGAGCGAAGTGATCGCCGACCGTACGGTGCTGGAGCAGCGGCAGCAAGAATTGACTGAGCAGTACGCCGATCAGCCCATTCCGCGCCCACCGCACTGGGGTGGCTTCGCCTTGCAACCCGGTCGAATAGAATTTTGGCAGGGCCGCCCGAGCCGACTGCACGACCGTTTGTTATACAGGAGGACGAAATCAGACAATAATTCGTGGACCATTGAACGGCTAGCGCCTTGAACGAAGGATTGAATGTGAGAAGGATTGAACGAAAGGCAACTGTCAATCATTCATTCAACTCATCTATCATTCAATCCCTCAATCATTCTATCAATCAATTCATCCTTCAATCATTCAACAATGAACACTACTAAACCATCTCACCAAACCATAGACCAACAACACTACTGGCCCTTGTTCAACCGCTACCCGGTCACGCTGGTGCGGGGCGAGGGCTCGCGCGTATGGGATACCGAGGGGCGGCCCTACATTGACGTGTTGGCGGGCATTGCCGTCACCAGCGTGGGGCACTGTCACCCGAAGGTGGTGCGGGCGGTGCAGGCACAGGCAGCCAAACTGATGCACGTTTCCAACCTGTTTATCACCGAACCGCAGATGCAACTCACGCAACTGTTGGTCCGGCGGTCGGGCTTGGAGCGGGTGTTTCTGAGCAACTCGGGGGCCGAAGCGGTGGAGGCAGCCATCAAGCTGGCCCGCAAGTACGGCAGTAACCGCGGAAAAGACGGCACGATCATCTCTATGGAAGGCTGCTTCCACGGACGTACCCTGGGCACCACGGCGGCCGGTAAGGAAAAGTACCAGCAGGGTTTCGCCCCCATTCCCACCGGGTTCGTGCGCGCGCCCTACAACGATCTGGCGGGCGTGAAGGCCCTGGTGACCGAACGAACCACGGCCATTCTGGTGGAGCCGGTGCAGTGGGAGGGCGGCATCCGGGTGGCCGAACCGGAGTTTTTGCAGGGGCTGCGGCAGTTGTGCGACGAAAACAACATGGTATTGATCTTCGACGAAATCCAGTGCGGCATGGCACGCACGGGTAGTCTGTTCGCTTACGAGCAAACGGGTGTGCTTCCGGATGTCGTGACCCTAGCCAAAGCACTGGGTAGCGGTGTGCCCATTGGGGCCACGCTCGCCAAAGAATCCATCACCGAAGCCCTGGACAAGGGCGACCATGGCACCACCTTCGGGGGAAATCCGCTCGCCTGCGCCGCGGCATTGGCTACCCTGGAAGTCATTGAAGAAGAACGTCTGGCCGAACGCGCCCGCGACCTGGGCGAACGGGCTGTTGCTTACATCAAGAAGAAAATGCCGGAGGCACCGGCGGTGCTCGGTGTAAGCGGAAAAGGCCTGATGCTGGGCGTGCAACTTGACCAACCCGCCCGTCCGGTGGTGGACCGCCTGCTTAAGAAACAGGTGATCGCCAGCGCGGTGGGTGGCGACACGGTGCGCCTGGTGCCCGCCCTCACCATTGCGTGGGAAGAGTTGCAGCAGGCAATTGATGCCTTATGGGAGGTGGTTTAGACGGCAGTCAACAGTCAACGGTCGTCAGTCCACAGTACGAACGGTTGCTAACTGTGACCTGTCGTCTGTGGACTAAATTCCTACTGTAAGTTGCGGATCATAAACTCCAGGGGCATCAGGCCGTATATCTTTCCAATCATCAGAAAGGTGATCAGCCCCAGGCAGTTACGGGCAAATTCGTAGTCCAGACTCACAAAGGTGAACCCGAAATACCACTTGTACAGACTAAAGATGAGGCTAAATCCGACAGTACCCACCAGTGCCGCTAAGGCGTAAAACCCCAGAGATTGTTCGGCAGATCGGCGCGGACTGAACTTGATGAACAGAAACACAGCGGTGTACTGTACAAACAACACAATAACAGCCGCGAAGAAGAAGTCAATAGTCACGGTATGAAATTTTTCTTCCTTTGGTACGACAACATAGATATAACGTATTTTTGTTCGCTTCCATCGGGTTATATCTACTTACCCCGGTACAATAATGGTGCACAAACCAATACAGTTGCGTAATTCGTGAAATGATTCTAAATCTGTCACTTTGGATACTATTTATCGGAGCAATTATCTGCTCCTTCCTCCGGTATGGCTACCTAGGATGGCATCTCAGTGCGGACGAGCTTCCCCTTGATGATGCTGCCGAGGCCACCTACAGCACTTCAATCATTGTTTGTGCCCGCAATGAACACCACAACTTGCAAGTTCTTCTTCCGCTTCTTTTTCAGCAACGCCATCCTAGTTTCGAGGTGGTGGTGGTCGACGATGCATCTAGCGATAATACGCACTCGTTTCTGCGAGCGCAGCAGGAAATTTATCCCCAGCTCACCGTTATTTCCATTCACGAACGTCCTTCTGGCATCCAACCCAAGAAGCACGCGCTGCAACAAGCCATCCAGTCGGCTCGCTACGAGCGGTTGGTGCTCACCGACGCTGATTGTCGGCCAAGCAGTGCCTACTGGTTAGCCCGAATGTCTGCCCAACTTGGTAATGAAACCCAGGTGGTGTTGGGCTATTCTCCTTACTTCCGGCTACCGGGTTGGCTGAACTGGTTCATCGCTTATGAAACCCTGCACACCGGACTGTTATACATCGGAAGCGCGCTAGCCGGACATCCCTACATGGGGGTGGGTCGGAACTTAGCCTACCGAAAAACGTTCTTTGAACAGGGTCAGCGATTTCATAAACACCGCACGGTGGTGGGCGGTGATGATGATTTATGGGTCAACCAGCACGCCAACCAAGCCAATACTAAAGTCATGTTATCACCTGAGGCACGCGTCTATTCGGTGCCTGAAACTAATTTGAGGTCCTATGCTCGTCAAAAAACCCGTCATTTACACGCTAGCCAGCATTACTCAAGTCAGGACAAGCTATGGCTAGGTGCTTTGTCGCTGAGCACGGTGGTAACATGGCTGGCCGGCACCTTGCTATTGCTTTCAAGTGACATTTGGTACGCAATTGTCGGTTTGTTCTTATTTCGATGGCTTATATTAGCCGTCGTGTTTCGTATTGCCGGCCGCCGTCTGCACGATCCAATAAACCTAGGGTTACTACCAATATTGGATTTTCTGCACGTTATCTACTATATAGTGATCGGAACCCGAGCGTTTGCTACAACGAATATTTCATGGAAGAACTAAAAAAAGAGTTTTCGAAAAAGGCACTAGAGGACTTTAAACTCATTGATGAGGCTACGCGTCAGAACGACGAGCAAGCTTACGCTGAGTTGATGCGCCGCTATAAGAAGCCCGTGTATCACATGGTGCTCAAGATGGTGCGCAACGTAGATGATGCCGAAGATTTAACCATTGAGGCCTTCGCCAAAGCCTTTAAAAGTCTGCATCGCTTTAAGAAGGATTATACCTTTAGTACCTGGTTATTCCGTATTGCCACTAATAATGCCATTGATTTCATCCGTAAAAAGAAGTTAGAAACACTCAGCCTGAATACGTCTTTTAAAGATGATAATGGCGATTCGGTTAATATTGACGTTGAGGACAACAACCTGGATCCGCAGGAGGTAGCAATCAATGAACAGAAGAAGGAGTTAGTACGCGCTTTTGTGACCAAGCTTCCGCCTAAATATCAGCGGCTGGTGAAGTTGCGCTACTTCCAGGAATTTTCATACGATGAGATTGCTAAAGAATTGGATGCCCCTCTGGGCACCGTGAAGGCGCAATTGCACCGCGCCCGCGAATTGATGTACGAGCTGGTCAAGAACAAAAAGGAGCATATATAGATTTGCAATGTGGCTAGAAATTAATTGAAATTGAGACTTGCAGGAATAGCATTCCAGGCGAGGCTAGAAACTAATGAAATTGGTAGAAATTACGTGCCAAGGCGAATTACCTCACTTAAAAATATAATTTCTTTCAATTTCTAATTCCCATCAATTTCCAATTTTTTGAGTAACATCCACCAACAACTTGCCCGCCTCTACGATTATTTTCCTGAATTAAATGACCAGCAGCGAAGCCAATTCGCTGCCATGCATTCTTTGTATCAGGATTGGAACGAAAAGATCAACGTGATTTCGCGGCGCGACACGGACAACTTTTATGAGCGGCATGTGCTTCACTCGTTGGGTATCGCTCAGGTAGTTTCTTTTCGGCCGGGCTCCCGGGTGTTGGACATGGGTACGGGCGGTGGCTTTCCCGGTATTCCGCTGGCAATCATGTATCCGGAAACCCAATTTCGGTTGGTAGATTCTATCGGTAAAAAGATCAGGGTGGTGCAGGCGGTGGCTCATGCCTTGAAGCTCGACAACGTGGTCGCCACCCAGCAGCGGGCTGAAAACGCAGAGGGCTCCTTTGATTTTGTGGTTACGCGCGCGGTGGCTCGCCTCGGGTTGCTGCACGCCTGGACGGGCAAAAAACTGTTGCCGGTTTCGCGACATAAAATCCCTAACGGACTGCTGTGCCTGAAGGGTGGTGACTTGTCCGAAGAGATAGCCGAAGCTAATATGCCTAGTCAGCAGTATGCTTTGTCTGACTACTTTGATGAAGATTTTTTTGTTACCAAACGAGTAGTGTATGTTAGGGACACCAACAAAAAAAGCCCACGCGGATAGCGCAGGCTCATAGTCATTTTCTTAAAAAAAGCTATTTGACTTTCTCTACTACCGCTTTAAAGGCAGCCGGTTCGTTCATAGCCAAGTCGGCTAGCACTTTCCGATCCAGGTCGATCCCGGCGGTTTTAAGCGCGCCCATCAGTTGAGAATAAGATAGACCGTGCTCACGGGCTCCGGCATTAATACGCTGAATCCAGAGCCTACGAAACTCGCGTTTCATTTGACGACGATCGCGGTAGGCATACACCTGGCCTTTTTCAACGGCATTCTTAGCAACCGTCCACACATTGCTACGGCGACCCCAGTAGCCTTTGGCTTGCTTGAGGATTTTCTTTCGCTTCGCGCGAGAAGCGACACTGTTTACTGATCTGGGCATTTTAAACGGGTTTTTGGACGATGGCGGCTTTGTTAAAGCGCTTTAGGAGCCAGAATCCGGGTAACTACTAGAAACCAAGGCTTATAGGTTAAGCATCTTCTTGACGCGACTTTTGTCGGCGTCGTGCACCAACCCCATGTGGGTAAGTGCTCTTTTTTGTTTTGTTCCTTTTTTGGTCAGGATGTGACTCTTAAACGCGTGCTTGCGCTTGATTTTTCCGGTTCCGGTCAGTTTAAATCGCTTCTTAGCACCTGACTTCGTTTTTGCTTTGGGCATGACTTTTTAACTTATAAATGAAACGGTGCTGACTGACTGCCCAATGGCTGACTTCCGACACCAATAGTTATACAAACTTGTTCGCTACGTGCTAGGCTTTTTTTGCTTCTGCGGCTTCGGTGCCATCATTACTGTCATTCGTTTTCCAATCAACTTAGGCAGTTCTTCTACCTTGCCGTATTCTTCCAAATCCTGCGCAAACCGTAGAAGTAGCATTTCGCCACGTTCTTTAAAAACAATGGACCGACCCACGAAATGGACATAGGCTTTCACCTTGGCTCCCTCTTTTAAAAATCCCTCGGCGTGCTTCAGCTTGAAGTTAAAATCGTGGTCATCGGTGTTCGGACCAAAGCGAATCTCCTTAATAACCGTTTTCTGCGCCTTGGCCTTGATCTCCTTCTGCTTCTTTTTCTGCTCGTATTTGAACTTAGAATAGTCAATGATCTTACAAACCGGAGGATCGGCGGTAGGAGAAATCTCAACCAAATCAAGACTCTGATCCTGCGCCAGCTTGATCGCATCCTTGATGTCATGAATTTCGTTGTCAGCGTTTTCGCCTACCACCCGTACAAAGGGTGCTCGGATACGTTGGTTAACCTTGTAAGGCTCTTCGCGTCGGACGTATCCACCTCGTCTTCTAAATTTGCTAATAGTTAATAAAATTTAATGATAAATAGTAAAGAACGGCAAATATCGTAATTATTTGGATGAGCATCAACCCCGTTTGCTTTTATATACAAAATAACGGTTGCGAAAGTTTGAATGAGTTGGTAGTCGTCAGTCCATAGTCCACTGCTGACAGCGCATAACTTAGTGCTGTGGACTGTTGACCGTTGACTATCGACTATTTCGTCTCCTGAAAATACCGAACGAATGCTGCGTGGTTCATACTTCCCACGTCTCCTTCCCCATGCTTACGGATGGACACTTCCTGCGACTCCTGCTCTTTTTCACCTACAATAAGCATAAACGGAATTTTACTTACCTCAGCATCCCGAATTTTGCGTCCGATTTTCTCGTCCCGGTGGTCTACGTAGCCCCGAATATCTTGCTCTTCTAGTTTGCCCATTACCTCGTTGGCATAATCGGCAAACTTCTCGGAAATAGGCAACACCACCACCTGCTCGGGCGACAGCCACAGCGGCAGATTGCCCCCGGTGTGCTCCAGCAAAATGGCCACAAAGCGCTCCATTGAGCCGAACGGGGCGCGGTGAATCATCACCGGACGGTGTTTCTGGTTGTCGGCCCCGATGTAGGTAAGGTCAAAGCGGTCAGGAAGGTTGTAGTCGACCTGGATGGTGCCCAGTTGCCATTGTCGCCCCAGCGCATCATTCACCATGAAATCGAGTTTCGGCCCGTAAAAGGCGGCTTCGCCGTATTCGGTAACGGTTTTTAACGCTTTGCCCTGCACTGCATCAACGATGGCTTGTTCGGCAAGCTCCCAATTCTCATCAGTACCAATGTATTTCTCCCGTTCGGTTTGGTGGCGTAGGGATATCTGCGCGTGAAAGTCCTCGAAACCCAACGTGCCGAACACGTAAAGCACCAGATCAATCACTTTTTTAAACTCTTCATTCACTTGATCAGGCCGACAAAAGATATGCGCATCGTCCACTGTAAAGCCCCGCACCCGGGTGAGGCCGTGCAGTTCGCCGCTCTGCTCGTAGCGGTACACCGTGCCAAATTCCGAGTAACGAATGGGCAGCTCCTTATAGGAGTGCGGACGGCTCTTATAAATCTCGCAGTGGTGCGGGCAGTTCATGGGCTTTAGCAAGAACTCCTCGTCCGCGTTGGGCGTCTTGATCGGTTTAAATGAGTCCTCCCCGTACTTTTCGTAGTGTCCCGAGGTCACGTACAACTGCTTGTGGCCGATATGGGGAGTGATCACCGGCTGGTAGCCCGCCTTTTGCTGCGCCTTCTTCAGGAAGTTCTCCAGCCGCTCGCGCAAAATAACTCCCTTGGGCAACCACAGCGGCAATCCGGCACCCACGTTCTCGGAGAAGGTAAATAAGTCCAGCTCCCGCCCCAGTTTGCGGTGGTCGCGTAGTTTGGCCTGTTCCACCCGCTCCAGATACTCCTTGAGTTCTTTTTGCTTCGGGAAGGTCACACCGTAGATGCGGGTGAGCTGCTGGCTGTTTTCGTTGCCCCGCCAGTAGGCCCCCGCCACATTGGTGAGTTTTATGGCCTTGATAAAGCCGGTATCCGGAATGTGCGGGCCGCGGCACAAGTCAGTAAAGTTACCCTGCCGGTAGAAGGTGATGGTGCCGTCGGCCAAATCCTGCAGCAGATCGAGTTTGTACTCGTCGCCCTTGTCGGTAAAATAATCCAGCGCTGCGGCTTTGGAAATGGATTGCCGCTCGTAGGCACTTTTGCGCCGCGCCAACTCGGTCATCTTCTCCTCAATCTTCGGAAAATCATCGGTACTGATGGTCTGCTCGCCCGGGTCTACATCGTAGTAGAACCCGGCAGCAATGGCCGGTCCGATGCCGAACTTCACGCCGGGGTAGAGTTCCTGCAGTGCTTCGGCCAACAGGTGCGCTGACGAGTGCCAGAGGGTAGCCTTTCCTTCGTCATCATTCCAGGTTAAGAGCTGCACCGCAGCGTCGTTCTCAATAGGGCGAGTGGCATCCCATACTTCACCGTCGACCTTGGCGGCGAGGACATTACGGGCTAACCCTTCGCTGATGCTACGCGCAATGTCCAAACCGGTGCTTCCGGAGGGATATTCCCGACGACTTCCGTCGGGCAGGGTGATCATCATTGTCTTTTCCATAGTGTGTTAGGCGTGCCGCGCTGACTGCCCCTTTTAAAATGAGATGGGGCGGCTAGCGGAAAGGACAAAGTTACGGTATTACTTCCTCATTCGGAATTCTTGCGCTTACAATTGGGGTTGTTGTCCTGTTCCTGTCTCCTGGATAATAGTGCCCTCGGGCACAATCCGCTGGAGGGGCGTTAAGCGCTTGAGCTTCTCAAACTCTTCTTCTTGCTTACGCTTCCAAAGGTAGGTCACCTTGCGACGAAGCTTGTCTAACTCCACAACCGCTTCCTGATGCAACTCGGTTTGCTGAAGAGAGTTGAGGCGCACGATGGCTTCGTATTGCCGGATAGCGGGTTGGTAGGCGCGGTTACGATCGTGGCTCCGGGCGGCCAGTAGCATCACCGCTTTGTCTTCGGGTTGCTGCGCCAGCACGCGGCGGGAGTAGTGCAGGGCCGAGTCGTAGCGGCGGTCTTGGTAGTGCAGCTCCATCAACTCCTGATCTACCAGCGTGTGATCGAGGGTACTGTCAGCCCGCAGGCGGTTTAGGATCACCCGAGAGCTGTCGGACCGGCCCGTCATACGCAGTATGCGGGCCTGTTGCAGGCGTACTTGGTTATTGACGGGGCCTTCGGAAAGCATCTTGCGCATGTAGCGACGCGCCAGGGGGTACTCCTCTGTTTCAACGAACATTGAGATCAATGCGCTGTATACATCCGACCGGTCAGCGCCTAGTGATCGGGCTTTGAGCAGGGTCGGCTCGGCTACCGCCGCGTTGCGAATACGGGCAGCGGCCTGGCCCTTACGTAAA
Organism: uncultured Cytophagales bacterium; assembly: GCA_963761785.1. Lineage (GTDB taxonomy): Bacteria > Bacteroidota > Bacteroidia > Cytophagales > Cyclobacteriaceae > Tunicatimonas. Next base: position 6,485 of record CAVXII010000003.1, on the reverse strand, counting down.
TAGTTTTGAGCATTGTGAGGCGACCAGGCAATGGCACTGTCACTGTAGTGCATGGCATCTTCGTAGTAGTTACTCTTGAGGCTTGCTTCGGCAAGTGTCTCATAAAGCGCTACTGATGGGCCGCTGCGGCTCACGGCCCGTTGAGCCTCCCGGAACGCATCGCGGTTTTTGCCCTTTCGTAGCAGCGCTTGCGCGTAGATCAAGCGATAGCGCGGCTCTGCTGCGTCAAGACTGATAGCCTGACGTATTGACTCCAGCGCTTGGTTGGTTTGTCCCTGTCGGAGCAGCAATTCGGCCCGCTGCCCGAGCGCTTCGGCATTGTCCGGTTCGCGATCGATCACCTCATCGACCGCAGTCAGTGCGTAGGAGTAGTAAGTATCTTCGTCAAACGCAGGGATGTCCGGGATGGGCTGGCCGGGTTGTGGAGAACAAGCAACCCCCAGAAGGCTGCTGATGAGTACACAAGTACATAAGGTATTTTTCACTGGTGCTGTTAAAAGGTTTGTACCATGGATACCGCACATCTTATGCCGCAACTACTGCTGAACTTATTTTCTGTCGCTGAGGCAAGTTTTTGGAAGCATTTCGTTTTTTATAGAACGGTTAATCTTGTAATGTTCGTGCCTGCCCGGGTTTTTTGGGCGCCTGCCCCCTCCATGAGGCACTGTTGCAGGTCCGACCTTGTTGCTTCAGCAATTCTTACCAGTACTCATGATCGAACGGAAGTTTTTACTCTTAATCTTTAGCGTTTGCCTGGTCGGCGGAGCAGTGGCTCAGCGCCCTTCGACGTATTCCACCAAATCTAAGAAAGCAATTCAGTACTACGAGCAGTCTAGCAATTTTTTCATACGACGTCAGTACGGACCTGCCCTGGAGCTACTGGCTTATTCTATCAAAAAGGACGGTAACTTTGCCGAGGCGCACCTCAGAATGGGCAAGATCTATTACGCCCTAAAGGATTTAGACAAAGCCAAAGGACACCTAAAAAAGGCGGTGAAAGGACAGTACGACAATCCCCGCTTCACGGACGGGCATTTGCTGCTCGCCAACTTATACTTCGGTGACGGAGAATACCCGGAAGCCCGACAGTTGATCAATGATCTACTCAAAATTCCCCGTCTTCCCAAAGTGATCGCCGATGATGCCCGCCACCTGCTGGCCAACATTACCTTCACGGAACGCGAAATCGGCAACCCCCTGCCCTACCAGCCGGAAGCGGTGATTGGGGTAAATGTTCTGGGCATGCAGTATTTTCCCGTGCTTACCGTAGACCAGCAAACGATGATTTTCACCGGCCGCCACGGTAGTAGTCCGCAGTATGATGAAGACATATACCTGAGTCAGAAAGACGACCGCGGCAACTGGCAAAAACCCCAACTACTGTCTGAGAATATCACCACCCCCCGCAACGAAGGCACCTGTGCGGTATCGGCCGATGGGCGTACCCTTATCTTTACGGCCTGCGAAGACCGGCGGGGCAAGGGTAGTTGCGATTTGTTTATCACCCGGCGCACCGGTGACCGCTGGTCAAGCCCCAAGAACCTGGGTCCCGGCGTGAACGGGCGCAGTTGGGAGTCGCAGCCCGCCCTGACGGCCGACGGGCGCACCCTCTACTTCGTCTCCGACCGTCCCGGAGGTCAAGGTTTGCGCGACATTTACGTGAGCCAGTGGCAGGACAGCACCTGGGCCCCCGCGCAAAACGTTGGCCCGAGCATCAATTCGTCGCGCGACGATGTATCGCCCTTTATCCATGCCAATGGACAAACCCTGTATTTCTCCTCCAACGGGCGCCCCGGCTTCGGGGGCTTCGATCTGTACGTGACCGAGCAGGCGGGGGTCGGTTGGGCGGAGCCAAAAAACCTGGGCTACCCCATCAACACAGCGCAGGACCAGGCTTCGCTGTTCATCACCGCTGATGGGCGATTTGGCTATTATTCGAACGAGGAAAATAATGATAACCGCAGCGTTCGCAGCGAAATCTATCGTTTCGAGCTTCCCGAAGCAGTGCGGGTCACGCACCGCAGCAGTTACGTACAGGGCACGGTGTACGACGCTCAAACCAAGCAACCGTTAGCGGCGACCATCGAGCTGGTGGACCGGGCGCAGGAGCGTAGCCTCTCGCGCGTAGCGTCAGACTCGGTGACGGGTCGTTACCTAATGGTGCTTACTGAAGGAGCTGATTACGCCTTGTACGTTGACAAACCCAATTATTTATTCCGGAGCATGGCCTTCGACTACGCCGTATCGGTTGGTGATGCTGACCTGAAACCGGTTACGGTTGACATCTATCTGGAGCCCATTGAAAAGGGACGGGAGACGGTGCTCAGCAATATCTTTTTTGACACCGACAAGTACGTCATCAAGCCTGAGTCGGAACCGGAACTACAAAAGGTCGTCGCTTTTTTGCGGGAAAACCCAACGGTGCGCGTGGCTATTAACGGGCACACGGACAATGTAGGCTCGGCAGCGCATAACGAAGCCCTATCGACCAACCGGGCCAAGGCGGTGTACAACTACCTGAATGAGCAGGGGGTGGTTGCCGAGCGACTAGCGTACCGGGGCTACGGATCACAGCGGCCAATCACGGAAAATGAAACTGCCGCGGGTCGCCAAGAAAACCGGCGCATCGCATTTGAAGTTTTATAACAACCGGTTTTTTGCTAAATTACGCATACCAAACCTTCGTTCCTACGCTACCTAATAATTGCATTTGGCATCCCCTTGTGAAGAAACTTTTTGATGTGCCCCGCTACAGTATCGCCGAATGGATTCCCTTTTTGCGTCTCGTCTCGGTTCCTTTTATTATCGTTTTTGTGCTCCTAGACTGGCGCACCTTCGCTGGTATGGCTTACCTGATTAGCTTTTCGTCCGATGCCCTGGATGGGTTCGTCGCGCGCCACTTCGATATGGAATCCGACCGCCGGGGCCGTTTAGACTCTATTGCAGACGAGTTTTTGCTGGCTGCCGGAGTATTGGCTTTTTACCGCTTCGAAACCACCTTCTTCAATGCGCATCTGGGTCTTATCCTGGTCATTCTAAGCTTGTACGTATTCCAGTTAGTCTTTAGCCTGATACGCTACGGTACCTTTAGTAGTTTTCATACTATCTCGGCCCGGGCCGCAGCGGTGATACAGGCCATTTTTTTGACCTCTATTTTCTTTTTTGCCCCCACTCCCTGGCTTTTTTACACCATGGTCGTCCTGTCGGCGATAGAAATACTCGAGGAAAATCTACTCATCGCGATGTTCCCCACCTGGCGGGCCCACGTGAATGGCATCTACTGGGTGCTGCGCGAGCGGGAGCGAAACCACCGAAAAGAGCCCTTCGGCTAGATTTCCTTATTTAAATAACCTAACTTTTATGGAACAAGACGAGTCTACTGAATTCTTTCGGGAAACTGATCCTAAATTTATTCAGGAATTTCAACTTGATGCGCTAAAAAACAAAGCGGAGGCCGATTATAGCAACATCAGAGGGCTGTTCTACCTGATTCCCATTCCGGCGTGTATCACCAACGAGGATCGCCAATTCGAGGAGGTAAACGATGCCTACTGCCAACTCTACGGCTACGAGCGGGAGGCGCTGGTTGGTGCGTCTTTTGTGCTGGTAGTTCCAGAGGAAGCCCAGGAGGATATGGGCCGTCGCCACGACGACTTTTTTCGGCACGAGCACGAATTTAGCGGACAGTGGGAGGTTGTTCATCACGACGGCACCACCCGTCGGGTGCTGGCCAATGCCGCCTACATCCCCGCCCCTGGCAGTGGCCACCCCGTGAAGGTAACCTTCGTAGTGGACGTGACCGATGTGGCATCAGCGCAAGAGAACCTTAGCCTGACTAATGACCTGCTCAATGGAAGGCTGGCCGCCCAAGAAATTGCGCAAAACCTGATGGTGCACGACATGCGCAATCCCATCACCAACATCATTTCGATTACCCAGATGCTTGCGGATCGCAACCTAACGGTCGCCGATCAGAAGTGGATCAGTATCATCCTGCATCTGTCCAAACGCTTGCAGCGCCAGGTGCAAAGCACATCCGATCTGGCCAAGATGGAAGCTGGGCAGTACACCCTGAAGGATGAATGCTTCGACTTGCTCAAGATGATCTACCAAGTGATCCGGGCCGCCAGCGGGGATGCCGCGCGAAAATCAATTAAACTGCAGGTCACCTACCAGAGCAAGCCGCTGAAAGAACACGAAGAGACGCTCGATATTCAGGCTGATCAGTTCTATATTGAGCAGATGCTTACGAACTTGCTGGTTAATGCGCTGGAAGCATCGCCTGCTCAAGAACCGTTGGAGGTTGCGATCAGTGCCGACACCCAGTGTCAGATACGGATCACCAACCGTGGAGTGGTGCCGCCGGAGATTCGCGATCATCTGTTCGAAAAGAACGTGACGCAGGGCAAGCAGGAGGGGCAGGGGCTGGGCACCTACATCGCTCAACTCATTGCTAAGCAACATCAGGGCACCGTCACCTTCAACACCCAGGATGATGAGAATTGAACGACCTTCACCATTAATTTGCCCCTCCCCAGTTGTTAAGGCAAAGCGTACAAAGGTTCGTGGGCGGCCCGCAGGGTATCGGCCGGAATTTTAAGCACCGCCCGGTCGTAGGTCATCAGCCCGTTCACTTCCGACTCAACGTCGGTGGTCTGGGTATAGACGGCCCCCGCCAAGCCCTGCGCGACGAGTTGTTTGAGCTGATCGATGAGCGACAAGTACTCGGTTTGCAGCGCCGCCCGGGTTTTTGAGGTCTTGAAGTGCGTCGGCGCTTTCTCCAGGCTGCTCACCCACAGATGATCCTCTACGGCCAGGGCCTGTCCGCCGAACTCTCCCAGCACCGCCACCCGATCCTCCTCCAAGTCCGGTAAAGCGGGTCCGGGGTAGCGGTGAATGTCCTTTACGCGTCCGGCCCCCACGTTGAGCCAGCCGCTGGCCGAATTAATTATTCGGGTAGAATCGTACTGCTGCGCCCAGGCGGTGAGCCGTTCGGTATTGTACTGCCCCCACCCCTCGTTGAAGATTACCCACATGACGATGGAAGGATGGCTATAAAAACTATCCATCAACTCTTTCAGCTCGGCTTCAAACTGCCGGGCGGAGCTTTCGTTGCGGATCAGTTCGGTGCCATCGTGCTTCACCCGCTCGTCGCCGCTGGGCATATCTTGCCACACCAACAGGCCCATTTTGTCGCACCAGTAGTACCAGCGGGCGGGCTCCACCTTCACGTGCTTGCGGGCCATATTGAATCCCATCCGTTTGGTCAATTCCACGTCGTAGCGCAGCGCCTCGTCCGACGGGGCGGTGTAGAGTCCGCCGGGCCAAAAGCCCTGATCAAGCGGACCGAACATAAAATAGGGTTCGTTATTCAGGAACAGGCGGTTGTAGCCCTGCGGTCCCTGGGCTACGGATATCTTGCGCATGCCGAAGTAGCTCGTCACCCGATCCACCGCTTCCCCGGCATCGTTGAGGAGATCCACCCGCAGGTCGTACAAGAAGGGCTGGTCAGGAGACCACAGCCTGGGCGCCTCGATGGGTAAGGTGACTGGGGCGTTGGTGGGTCCTTCAACCACTCCGATCTCTTCGCCTCCGGCCAGGGCAATGACCCGCACGCGGTTGGCCAGTGACGCATCACTGGTGAGTGCCTCGAGGTGAAGCGCCGACTGATCCACGTCCGGAACCAGTTTCAGCCGCTCAAGGTGGGACTGCGGCACGGGCTCCAGCCAGACCGTCTGCCAGATGCCAGTGGTCGGAGTATACCAGATTCCCTGCGGATTCAGGGACTGCTTACCCGCGGGTTGTGAACCGGTATCGGTCGGGTCCCACACTTCCACCATAATTTCCTGCGGGTCTTGGCGGTTCCGCAACGCTTTGGTGATGTCCAGGCTGAAGGGGGTGTACCCGCCCCGATGCTCGCCCATCTTCTGTCCGTTTACCCACACGGTCGCCTGCCAGTCCACCGCCCCGAAGTGCAGCAACACCGACTCCCGTGGCCAGCCTTCCGGCAGGGTGATGCTACGGCGGTACCAGAGTTTCTGATCGGGTTGCATCCCTTGCTGCACTCCCGACAGGGCCGACTCAACGGGAAAGGGAACGAGGATCGCACCGGCGTAATTCTGGGGCGGGGCACTCTCGCGGGGGGTGATCGCGTACTCCCACAGTCCGTTGAGGTTAAGCCACTGCTTGCGTACCAGTTGCGGTCGGGGGTACTCGGGGTGGGCCTGGCGGGGATCTACGTCGGCGGCCCAGGCGGTGAGTAGGGTATTTTCTTGCACCAACCACTCGGGTTGAGCTTCGGGTACGGTGGTTTGGCAGGTGGTGATCAGAAAGGTGACAAGCAAACAGAAGATGAAGCGGGGCAGCATAAGGTAGGACGGTTGGTAGAAGAACCAAGGTGCGAAAAATTGACGAAGCGTCCAATTTTGAGCAGGCAGGGTATCATTCTTCGTTAGCCCTTCGCGCTAGAGAAAAGAAAGAATTGA
>CAVXII010000002.1:0-493690 GCA_963761785.1 uncultured Cytophagales bacterium | reverse complement strand
GTCCTCTCGCTTTATCTTTCCGTAAAAAACAAAGCCGGAAATCGGGTTGCCGACGAAGCGAATACGGTTCTTACCCTGCACAAACTTCATAAATTGGTTACGCTTGTCGGGTATCTCGTGTCCCTGCTCAAAGAAGTTCACAAACTGCTCGGTATCTACCAAGACACCTGCTTCTGCTACTGAGGCTATCTGTCCATTCTCGGTACTTTCTTTCTTTACTTTTGCCATGATTACTCAAATTTAAATGGTTAGAAAAAGGTCATTCAGTGGTGCACCTGACTGACTAACTATACTATAAATATAATATATTTATACGTATTAATCTAATATAAGTGAGTAATAATATATGACAAAATAAAGAATTTTAGCGGTAAAGAGGGATATTTGTTGTATTATAAAAGGCAATTATGAGCTCTCATGAACAAGTAAATATAAATAAATACGTATTTTATAAGGTTTTGGCATTCCCTTTGCACATACCGCAGTCAATCTTTTCCCCCACGGAAAAGAAAAAAATAGAAAGAGAACCCGCTGCCGGGATGCTGACCACCGCTGCCAGCCTTCCCCCACGCTAGTGCCGTAACCCGCCGACTCAAACGGTCAAGGCTGCCTGAGGCAAGGGTTGCCCCGAACGAAGGCAATTTATCTTGCCTTGAGGGTTTGAATCGCCGTGAAACGGAAAGGCGGGTTAACTTGGTAAGGATGGAAGGTGGTTGGCATTCCCTGGAGCCTCGCGCGTGTGGGTTCGAAGCGGTGGCTCGTGCGGGCTACCCGGCCCCTGAGCCAAAGAGATCATTAGGCCGGGGGCCGGGTAGGCTGATCAACTACTTTCCGAATAATTGAGCAGTAAGTTCTTCGTTCTGAGCTTCCAACATGGCAATTTTCTGCTCCAGGTGTTTGATACGTAAGGATGCTAGATCGTCGGTTGGCGAAGGTGATTGAGTGTAGATTGACTTGGGTTCTTCAAACATGGGTGCATCGTCTTTGAAGTAGTAGTTGACGTTCACCTGTGGATACAAGCCAATAATCTGGGCTAAGGTATCAAAGCTGGGTTTGACCTGTCCTTTCTCTATTTTGTAGTACTTATCTGGACTATTGAGTCCTAAGTGTTTGCTTAGCTGATAGGCATTGGTGCCGAGTGCTTCCAGCACTTCGGCAAACTTTTGATGCACGCTTTTCTTTTCTTCCGCCATAGCTACGTATATTTTTCAGCTAAGTACTACTTTTATATGACAATGTCATAGTTTTTAGTGCCTTTTGTTTTGGGATCAATCAGGTTAGCCGAAACTCCTTTACTATGCGCTCGGGCCTAATACCGAGTGCCGTCTATTCAAACCGCTTATGGATGTGAGGGGCCATGGAACCGTCCGGAACTGCCGGTTGCGCATGGCTTCGTGGGTAGGCCATAAACTGGCGGTCCGGGCGGTGGAATGAGTTGATGTGAGCTTGGCCCGGTTTGAGTAGGCGACTGTCGGAGCGCGGCCGCGAAAGTGGGTGACTGTTTTATGGGCGGTGCGGGGCACCCCGTGCGAAAACTGGCACTTGCTTTTGCGGCAGGGGAATACCCGTAGTGTCTTTCGGCTCTCCGCTGAAAGGGTGGGTGGGTCTACGGCTTGTGTTTTTACGGTAAATTTGGAAAATAAACTGCTATAAAAAGGAGAACCGAAGCCCTCCCTTATTAGCTTATAAATGTTTACCGGCCAGCAACTTTTCGTACGCTTCCTGGGCATTCATCGGCTGGAAGTGCAGGTCACGTTCTAATGGCATTTGGAAAGGCGGCACCAACATTCCTTCTAGTTCGCTACGCAGCACACTACCTACTTCCGGTTCGTAAATGTCGGCGATGCACCATATGTAATCATGATTGGACGGGTCTATGTTAATACAGTACCAAGTACCGACGCTATACGGATTAAAGATCTTACAGACGATTTGCTGCTTTTCCAGACATCCGCCCAAGTCGTACTGAGCGGTAAGTCGTTGAATGATTTCTTCGGTGAATAATTCCATAGTTGAAAAGTTTGATTAAATGAGAAATACAAGAAGAAGGAGTACTTAGTAGTACTCCTTCGGAAGGCCGCCGAACGACCTTTGCGGTGGTCATTTGACAGGCAACTGTATCTCGTTGTACTGTCCGGCAATCCTTTCAGCTTGGTACATCGCCGAGTTGCTGCGGTGCCGCTGCCAGCAACCTTGCTGTCGCGACCAGCGGAAGCCCTGCTGCTTGAGTCGTGTTCTCACTTCGGCGGATGGTTTGTCGGGAAAGAAGATTTGCAGTCGGTTGTGCTCTACGCTGTCTACCAGCTTGACTTCACCGATTACCCGCTGCGTGGTCTCTTCGGTCTCAGCTTTTTCTAACTGGGCAATACGCTCTTTGATCCGACGGATGTTAGCGTTGTTGTTAGACAGTCGCCAGCTTTGAAAGCCTCGCTTCTGATAACTGTACTGCGGGTTCAACAGTCCCCGAATGCCCGAGATACTCAGTCCGTATTTATCTTCCAACTGCTCGGTAATCTGTTCGTCAGTCAGCTTCTTAGACCGACACAGTTTGTTGATCGTCTTCATCCACGCTTGGTACTCTTCCAGGTCCAAGAGACGTTGCTTCAACTTTTGAATGGCTTCCGGATCATCGCTGTAGATTGCTCGATCATTGTCAATCGTCTGCGCTTTTTCTTCGTAGTAACGGGCTTTGGCATTGTGCTCTACCGACTTTCGCATATTGTTGTCGATGCGTTTCAGGTCGGCGCGGTGCCCCCGTTCCGAATGATGGCCTACCAGGATAGGTTGTCCCATCGGAATACGACTTCCGATGCCACGAGCGGCATCGTAACGTTCTTCGGACTGCTGCCGGTTCTTGTCGGCTAACTCTTCGTAGCGGTCTTTCCGGTTTTGTCGGCGTTCTTCAAAATTGGATTTCATAAGTGTATGAATTTAGGTTACCACCCAGTCACCGTGACTAGGTTTTGCCTCACATCACAAAACAGCTAGCCTAAGTCAAGGGCGGGGAACACTTTACGGTGCCAGGGATTAGCGGGGGGGCTAAATTGTTCACCGGCGTAGCGAATCCTTGACTTTCGCGCCGTCTGGCTTTGTACATTTGCAATCACCTGTTCAAAGGTGCTCTCTCTTATTTTTTTGGCAAGTAGATACGTAGAATCAGACAAATGCACTATCTTACTGGAGTAGCCCAATACCAGTAAAACATTATCAGGAGATGTTATCGTATTTGGGAAGTGTAGCCAACAAAAGGGCGCTTATAGCACCCCTATGCGGGCCACCCTCGGTCCGCGAAGCTGTAGAAGCCCTCACTGCTTAAAATCAAGTGATCAACAATAGGCAGGTCCAGCAACCCACCAGCTTCTTTAAGTTTCTGGGTCAGGCGGATGTCCGCTTCACTAGGGGTGAGGTTGCCCGACGGATGATTATGCCCCTTATGTAAAGCTTTACATAAGGCGCATTATGTAGAGTAGATGCTTATGTAAAGTAATGTAGCTAAGGCACTCATTACTAGATAGATGTGGTTACCACACTAGACATAATAGAGCAATTGAGAGCATTTATTAATGACCAGACTATCCTACAAGAAGCTTATTTAGCTCTTATGAATATTGTCATTTTGGACAGTTTTTACTAGTAGATCTTTAGTTGTAGCATGTTCTTTTACAAACTTACCAAAGTATCTCTGAGCTATGTGCCATCCAACGCGATACTGAAGTGCACATACGGATTTTCACGGCTTTTTCATGAAATTACTTCTTCTATCATCATGAAGGGCTCTATTTATAATTTGCTGATATAATGCAATAAATGTAGCAGGTTCCCTACGGGATGACTGGGGAAGGCAAAGAACCATACCTGATTCTCCTGTCACGAAAAGGCCGTGCTTACAGTAGAGTAAAGTAGGTGAAGCGAAAACTATACATCTAACTTACTGCTTTCCGCGAACTGTTTCACAGTCACTCGGTGTACCCCCATGACCCTACTGATAGCACTATAGCTAATTTATTTACCTAGCAATTCTTTAATTTGATGCTTCTTTCCTGAAAGTGCTCCTTCACGGTAAATACCTTCACCTCACTTTCTATGCGCCCGTGTAGAATGCTCATCACGTCCATCAGGTTGCGGCCTAATCGTGAGAGTTCAGAAACGATCAATGTGTCTTCTGTTTTCGTGGATTCTAAAAATCCACCCAGTTTCCGTTTATGTATCTTCCTAGTACCACTGACGGTTTCCTCAATCCAGTGGTCAATCAACAGCTTCCGTTTATCGGCGAACTTCAGTATTTCGTAGCGTTGGTTTTCTACAGATTTTTTATCCGAACTCACCCGCAGGTAGGCGCAAATCATAGTGCAAAATGGCTTTGTTGCAACGAGACATTCTTTTATAGCGGCACTTAGTTTTCAGATTTTGACAGTATTGGGCATACCACATCCGTAGAACACGTTCAAGATGTGACAACCTACTCGGACTTCGGTGACTTGGTTTTCCATTTTGCGAGCCGTCACCGTATTGCCTGTCGTCATTTTGTAGCGGTGCATGGCCGTTTCAGAAAGAATTCTTTTGTGATAGCCTACCTCATTGGATTAGCAATTAGAACATAGCATATCTATTGATTAATCAATTTTACCGAACGTTTGGTAAATATGTTATTCTTTTCTATGTTTGCACCATGAGGCCATTAAAAGTAAAAGATCAGCCGCTATTAGAAAGACTAATGTCTGTGCTACGTTCTAAGGGATATGATGGTTCTAGTCTTAACGAATTGGCCAAATCCTCAGGACTACAAAAGGCAAGCTTGTACCATCGGTTTCCAGGTGGAAAAAAAGAGATCACCGTTGCAGTGCTCAATCACGCTAATGCATGGGTCTACGAACATATTTTCTTACTCTTATCCGACCAATCGCTTGCACCTGACGAACGATTATCAAAAGTCATCAACAATATCAGTTTACTTTACAATGGTGGGCAAGAAGTGTGTATCCTACGAGCACTTTCAATGGATACTGGTATTGACTTGTTCAACCAGGAAATTAAGGAAAGTATGCAGCACTGGATTCAGGGATTTACCGTTTTGGGAAGGGCATTCGGCCACTCGGAAAATGTGGCGCAGAAGAAGGCTGTTCAGATACTCATTAGCATTCAAGGAAGCTTAATTGTATCCCGGGGATTAGGTACCACAGATGCGTTCGAGTCAACTCTCAAGTCAATTAAAGATACATACAAGGAAACGTAAAAAAATTTGCGTACCTATTTTTCCGAACGTTCGGTAAAATTATTAAAACCTATTTACCTGTCTAAATAGAATTCATGTTTCATCTTTTAACAATAAACCAATGAGTAAAACTGCCGTAGTGGTTCTTTCCGAACCAAAAGGAGGTTCCGAAGAAGCTTTGGGACGCGTGTTCAACGCAATGGCCGTCGCGTACGATTTCAAAATTGCGAGCCAGGAAGTGAAAATCTTATTTCAGGGGGCAGGTACCCGCTGGCCTGAGCAATTGCAAAAAGTCGACCATCCAGGCCACACGCTGTATGAGGCAATTAAAGATAAGATTGAGGGGGTTTCTAGCGGCTGCGCCGAAGTATTCGGAGCGGATGCATCTGGTCTGGACTTAATCAAAGAAAATAAAGCACCAGGGACGACCGGTCTTCCCAGCTTTGTCAAGTTACAACGCGAAGGCTACACTATTATCACCTTCTGACCCATCATCGCTGCTTCTTTAAATAGGAACGATTAATTATAACGTCATGGAAGAGGTATATCATCAGGGAGAAAAAGCGGTGCAGCGATTGGTAGGAGAAGAACAAAGTGCCCAAACCAGTGGGAAAGTGATCACTGACACAATTATTAAGGGGGCAGTTAATTTTATTGAGAAGCAACCAATGGCGGTTGTGAGTAGCGTAGACGAACAAAAGCGGATTTGGACATCGTTACTTGTTGGGGATTTCGGCTTTGTCCGAGCATCCTCTCCCACCTCTTTGTTCTTTGAAGAATCTATGGTTCGTAGTGATAAAGGTGACGTCTTTTACCAGAACATCCAGGAAAATGCAGTTATAGGATCATTATTTATTGAACTGACTACTCGGCGAAGGTTCCGGATCAACGGTGTGAGTTCTTGTCAAAACGCTCGTATTGAGGTCCAAGTTCAGGAAGCTTATCCTAACTGTCCCAAATACATTCAACGCCGGGTAATCTCGCTACCTCATTCCTTCAAAGAAACAATTTCCGTCACCACTAGGGGTGTGCCCTTAAGTCCGATACAACAGGAATGGATCAAAGGTGCAGATACTTTATTTGTGGGCAGTCAGGGCAAAAACGGAAGAGTAGATGCTTCTCACCGAGGCGGTCCAGTAGGTTTCGTAGAAGTAATAGACAACCATACGCTGAAGATTCCCGACTATCATGGCAATAGTATGTATAATACGCTGGGAAATGTTGTCCAGAATCCCCGCGCTGGTCTTCTCTTTATTGACTTTGAAAAGGGCAGGACACTACAGTTAACGGGGCGGGTAGAACTACTTTTTGAGCAGCAGTCAGAAGAAGATATTCAAAAGACTACAGGAACCGGTCGGTACTGGATATTTGTGACCGAGCAGTGGATTTGTACTGAGAACCACCACCAAGTAGACTGGGAGTTTCTGGATTATTCACCTTTCAACCCGTAACAGCATGTATAAAGAATTTATTATTGACCAGATTGTGCAAGAGAGCACTATCATCAAATCATTTTACTTGCGAAGAGCTGATGACCGACCATTGGATAGCTACCTACCCGGTCAGTTTGTCACCCTTCGAGTTCGCCCGGATAATACTACGCAAGAATATAGTAGAAACTATACACTATCGGATTGTCCGGGCAAAGAATACTTCCGGTTAACCATTAAAAGAGAAGAACAGGGCATTGTCTCTAAATATATGCACGACGTACTACAAGCCGGTGACCAGATTGATTTAAGTAAGCCTCACGGGGATTTTCATCTATCAATCAACCATTCGCGTCCCGCGGTTTTGATTTCGGGTGGAGTAGGGATTACTCCTATGCTTAGTATGCTGGAATATATTACTGCCTATGAACCGGACCGGCGGGTATTGTTCATACATGCCAGTCGGAACAAAGCGGTGCAGCCTATGCTCGCAAGGTTAAGAGAGCTGACAGTGATGTACAAAAACCTTTATCTATCAGTGCATCACTCTGAGCCCACGAGCGACGAACGAGAATTTATTGATTATGACTTCACTGGTTTCATTTCTCGGACGTACTTAGCGTCTGTTCTGCCCGAGGTTGAGATGGATTACTACTTATGTGGTCCGCTCGGTTTTATGGAGACCATGTACCAGTATCTGCGAGAGCTAGGAGTAGATGAGAAAAGTATTCGCTATGAATTTTTCGGGAAAGGAAAAAGATTAAGTGTCTCAGCAACGAAAGCAGATTCAAATTCCGGTAGCTTTACTGTCAAGTTTAACCAGTCAGATGTTGAGATTGATTGGAACGATACACAGCCTAGTCTACTTGACTTGGCAGAGTCCGTCGGACTAACTCCGGCATTTAGTTGTAGGATGGGCACTTGCTCCAGCTGCGAATCAATCCTACAGAAAGGTGCGGTTAAGTATGACCCTGAGCCTTTCGTAGAAGCGCCAGCAGGGAAGGTGTTAATTTGCTGTTCCCAACCGGTATCTGATGTTGTGCTTGAACTATAGAATCATGAATACACACGAGTAATACATGCACCAGTATATTGTATTAGCTTACCAAGCTCTTAAGAATGAAAACCCACCAGTTGGGGCCATTGCTATCTACAGTGGACAAATTGTAGGTGAGGGGATAGAAGCTGTTAAACCTAAAAATGATATCACCCAATCATGCTGAGATCATAGCGATTAGAGAGGTTACTAAAATGCAACAATGACACCAAAGGAAAACTTAGACAAATTTGGGTATAGACTGCCTGACATATCAACACCGGGCGGAAGCTACGTATCTGTCAATGTTCGAGAAAGTATTGCGTACATAGCGATCCAATTTCCTATTTTGAATAAGGAATATAAATATCAAGGACGATTAGGCGATGAGCTTTCAACAGATGACGGTTACAAAGCGATGGAACTATGTGCTTTGAATGTTTTGGCTCAAGTGGACAAGAAAGTCGGATTTGAAAAAATTGTAGGCTTGAACCATATAGACGCCTACTTCCAATCAGGTGAAAGTTGGGACGAGTCACCAAATGTAGTGAATGGAGCATCTGATCTATTCGTAAAAATCTTGGAACGTAAAGGCGAACATTCAAGAGCCATTTTTGGAGTCGATTGGAAGGACTCGCCTAAAGGGAGCCAGCTAATATCGCGAAAGGGTACCGGATGATATTTCGGTAAGGGAGCCACCCAATATTGCCAAAGGGAGCCACTTTTGGCAGGTTAATTTATCATTTTTTTGCTTTGGTTTTACGCATAGACTCACCTTTTAATTCTAGTCGGTGAGCGGTATGCACGATACGATCCAACACAGCATCGGCAATAGTTTGGGCTTGAAAGAGTTCGTACCATTTGACGACGGGCAACTGTGAGGTAATGAGTGTAGATCGCCGTCCATGTCGGTCTTCAATGACTTCCAGCAGCATCAAGCGGCTTTCTTCATCTAAGGGGTAGAGTCCGAAGTCGTCGAGCAGCAGTAAGTCTTGTTTTTCAATTCGGTTGATAAGTTTATGATATGATCCGTCGGCCTTACTCATCTTGAGTTGAGCAAAGAGTTTGGCGGTGTTCAGGCGACCGTCGCGCGGTAGAGGACTTTATAGCCTTGCATACAGGCCTGATGTCCGATAGCAGAGGCTAGATAACTTTTACCGGCACCCGTGGGACCAGTAATGAGTAGGTTTTCGTGTTTTTCAATAAATTGACAGGAGGCCAGCCGCAGTACTGCGCTCCGATCCAGCCCTCTGGGGGTGGTAAAGTCAATCTGTTCTACCTGGGCGGAATAGCGAAATCGGGCGGCCTTAAGGTAGCGGTTAACTTTGCGGTTCTGGCGGTCATCATACTCGGCCTGGATGAGCAGGGTGACCAGTTCGTCGGCGGACAATTGTTCATGCTGCCTGGTTTCCAAAGTGGTTTGAAAAGCTGCTTGCATACCCAACAAGCGCATGGATTTCATTTTAGAGATGGTCTCTTGAGAGTTCATAAGAATAAAGGTTTAGTGAATAATTATTGATAATAGGTGCTACCGCGTAGGTTTTCGTGTTCAATGGTAAAGCAATCCGGAGCAGACGCAGGTAGAGTGTCGTCAAGGTCTTCCATTCCTTTGTCCAGGATATTCTTGACCACTCGGTAGCTGTAGGTCTGGTAGTGAAGAGCACGAGCGCAGGCTTTTTCCAATCGGTCTTTGCCTACTTTGCGGGCTAAAGAAAGGACACCTAAACAGGCTTTGTAGCCCTGCTCCGGATGGGGTCTACTATTCAGGATGTTTTCTACCAATTGATGGGTATTGATACCAATATTCTGTGCCCAGGAAAGGAACTTCTCTGGATTCCAGTCGGCCACAAACTGATGGGTAGAAGGCAAGTGTTCTCTCTGTGAGGTATATCCGTACCATCCCTTTTGCCGGGGGTGAGCGGCGATACGTTCGTGCTGATAATAGACCTCCACCAGAGAAGTTGTGTAAATGATACGCACCCGTTTGCTGATGTAGCGATAGGGTACGCTATAATAATGTTTGTCTTCCCCAAGCCAGACGTGCGAACTTTTGTAGACAGTGGCCTTCACGTACTTCTTGTATTCGTATCGCTGTTGGGGTAGCGGCTGTAGAACGGCCTGTTCTGAGGATATAAAACGTTCCTGACGGGATTGCTCTCGGCCTTTAAAAGGAAGGTTGTTGTAAGTATTCAACAGCGGTCGTATGGCTTCATTCAGAGAAGTGATACTGGTAAAAACCTGATCCCGTAGCGGGGCAAAGATGCGCGTGTAGACAATCTTGACCGCCCCTTCTACTAGTGCTTTGTCGCGCGGCTTATAGGGCCGAGTCGGCACGATGACTGTAGCATAGTAGTACGAAAAATCCTCTATGGTCTGATTGAGTAGCGGTTCGTAACGATTAGCTTTGATGACAGCCGCTTTCAGATTATCGGGTACGATTGCTTGTGGGACACCCCCGCAGAAGTAGAGTGCGTTCTCTAAAGCTTTCAAGAAGCTACCCAACGTCTGATCGGCGACGGCTTCCACATAAGTGTACTGACTAGCGGCTAGAATTGCCACGAACACTTCTACCGAAGCAACTTCCCCGGTAGTGGGGTCAACCACCGAAAGTTTCTTGCCAGTAAAGTCTACCATCAACTTGTCCCCGGCTTTGTGTTCCAAATGCATAGTGACTTGCTGCTGTTGCTGCCATCTCCGGAAGTGAACGCAGAAACGGGCGTAGCCGATCCGGGGGATATCTTCTCGCTGATATTCTTGCCAAAGCAGTTGCCGAGTAACTCCGGTACGCTGAAGCTCTTTTTCTACGTAGGGAAAGAAAGCATACAGGGGGGCGTGCCGCTCAGCAATCTGGCCATGAGTACTAGAAGGAGATAACAAAAGGGAGGAAACGTTTTCCTCTTCAATCGGTAGGGATCCGTTCTGTTGCCATAAGCGAACGTACTTAGTAGCTGTTTTGCGAGAGATGCCTAACTGGCGGCTGATGCTGCGGTGGCTCAGCCCTTTTTGCTTGAGGGCAATGATCTGTTTGAGTAAGGTCATTC
Source organism: uncultured Cytophagales bacterium (assembly GCA_963761785.1). GTDB lineage: Bacteria > Bacteroidota > Bacteroidia > Cytophagales > Cyclobacteriaceae > Tunicatimonas. Next base: position 482,971 of record CAVXII010000002.1, on the reverse strand, counting down.
GTATCGGGTTGTTTGCCATATGCTTTTTCAATTGGTTAGTTCAATTGAAAGAAAGCATTTTCAAGTGGCTCCCTTTGCCCAATATTTACTGGCCCCCGTTCGCGAAATTTACTGGTATACTTTGGCGATATTATCTAGTCGATAGGCTTCCCAGAAATTTTAGTGTTGGTTTGACAGCAACATTCACTATAAAAAAAGAATAAAAATACTCATACTATACACAAACCGTTAGCATTAATTGAGCATATGGAAAATATATATTATCACGTAGATGTTTTTTCAAAGAATCCGTTTTCAGGTAATGGATTGACAATTTTTCCTGGTGCGGATAAGCTTGATAAAAAATTCATGCAATTGCTAACTCAAGAAATGAGACAATTTGAAAGCATATTCTTTTATCGGACTGATTTGAAAAAATATAGAGCTTTTATCTTCACTATGGAAGAAGAATTGAACTTTGCGGGCCATCCTTTACTAGGACTTGCTTCTTTAATTCATGATATCCATTATAATGACAACTTAAAGAATGAAATTAGTATTGAACTGAACAGTAAATCCGTTGATGTTACCACTATTAAAAACGATGGATTTTTTTCAGCTACTATGAATCAGGGAATCCCCAGTTTACTTTATTCACTAAATCAAGAAGAAGAACTAGAATTTCTTGCTTATTTGGGCCTTGATTTCAGTGACAAACAAGAAGGTTTAAACCTTGAAGTGGTTACAACAGGGCTACCATATTTGATAGTTCCAGTCAAGTCATCTTCACTTTCAAAAGTCAGAGTTTCTATTCCTAATTTGGAGAGTAAATTATCAAAAATTAAAGCTAAGTTCTTCTACGTTCTTGATGTTAAGGGCAAAAGAGGAAGAACCTGGGACAACGCTGGATTGATTGAGGATATAGCGACTGGAAGCGCGGCTGGGCCAGTAGGGGCATATCTGGTAAAAAATGAATACGAAAGGTTTAATACCATAATAAATTTGAGTCAGGGCGAATTTCTTAGTTGAGAGAGTGAGTTACGGGTTTTAGTTAATGGAAGCAATTCGGTGGTTGAAAATATCTATGTAGAAGGGGATGTGGTCAGAATAGCTGATGGGAAAGTGATAACTAGTGCTAGCTAACAAAGCAAAACTCTTAGAGTAAGCGATCGCTCGTTAGACGCTAGCCCCGGTCATTTACTAAGTGTCCATTTCTTGGCGACCCCTATGTCATGAATACCCCTCGTTAGGGACCTCTAACGTAATAATGAGTAAGTCAGGAAAAATTAGGGGTTTGTTTACTTGGTACTTCAGCACTGCGAGCGAGCGGTGCTCTGTAGTGTAGACTACTAGGTGACCAACTGAGTTCCAGCGTCCTCGCAACGGACGTGACCGTAAAGGGCAGCATCCTGGCCATCCAGTAACTGCTCGCATGCAATCAAAAACAGCAACCGCTCCTCCTTCATGCGCTGGATCGTAGGGGGGCGCGTGCAGCAGGGTGACCGTCTCTTTTAAGTTAGCTCCAAGTGAATGGTAAACTGATCCATATGGTAGGCCAACTCAAAAAAAATGCTGCTGGAGAAGTAGTGGGTATAGTCCCGTCTCCTAGTAAGATTTCTGTGTTCTTCACCATATTTAACGGTTATAGCACGGAGCAAACTGTTTATTATGATGAACCCATACCCGCTGACTTGGTTCGTGCCGAGAAAATAGTAGTGATTGGCTCCTTTCAATAAAGCGTCTTCGTCGTTGACCAAATTCTCTTAAAGCGTTCTTCCAAATATCAGGAAGAGGGTCTTGTCCTAGAGTTTGCGTCTTCAGTATTACGTGCCCAATGTCAAATAATATTAATCGCATAAGATTATGAACCAGCAAATCCAGGAGTTTAATGCGATGATCGGTGAGGCCAGCAATTACTTAGCTGATCAGCTTCACTACGCCCCCAGATCAATAAGCCAATACTCTAGAATCTGGAAGATGATCCGAACCTACCTAGTAGATCATCAAATCAAAAACTACGATCTCTCTATTGAAAAGCAGGTATACACTCATTTCCTAGGAGCTAAAGATGTGTCCGAGCTCTCTGTAAACGAAAAACACTTTTACAACGGTTTAAAGATGCTCACCGAGTTTTGGCAGCATGGTATGATCAACCTACCCGCTCGTCCCCGGAAAGCCCCATTCGTTTTTGAGGGACCACTCGGAGCCTTTATCACCGACTTTCTGAGCTATAAGCGAACCGAAACGCGACTCTCTAAAATACGGCTGGACTGTTTCTGCCGCCAGCTTCAGCCCTTCTACACCTACTGCTGCCAACATCAGATCAACACCATTCAAGCAGTCAACTTGGAAGTTTTGCTTCATTACCTCGGTCAGCTCGACCCCCAGCCGATGACCGTGTATCAGGCAATCTCTACACTACGCGCTCTGATGCGATATGCCTTTGCGCAGCGCTTACTGCCGGTAGACTACGCTCCAAAGCTTCCTCGCTTCCAGCGCTCCCACCAAGCCAAGCTGCCTTCCACCTACTCGGGCCAGGAGGTAGAAAAACTCATTGCCGGTATAGATCGGAGTACCCGGACCGGCAAACGCAATTATGCCATCATTTTGCTGGCTGCCCGGTTAGGCTTGCGAGCATCGGACATTATCAACCTTCGCTTCGAGCACTTGCATTGGGAAGCCTGTATGATCCGGCTACGGCAAGTAAAGACTGGAAAAGAACTCACCCTGCCGTTGCTCTGCGAAGTTGGCCAAGCCATCATTGACTACCTCAAGTACGCGCGTCCGGTCTGCGAAGCACCCCAAGTGTTCCTCACAGCAAGGCCACCCTACGGCCCCTTTCCATCTACCAATATAGTAACACATATAGTGCAGCGAGCCTACCGGCGAGCGGGCATTGATGTAAAGGGTAAACGGTCTGGCCCGCGTACTCTACGGCATACCTTAGCATCCCGGATGTTAGAAAAGCATACAATCCTACCGGTGATATCAGAAGTCTTGGGACACCAAAGCAGCGAGTCCACCCGCTACTACCTGCGCATTGACCTTACTGCGCTGCGGCAGTGCGTACTGGATGTCCCCCCGGTAGGGGCTCGTTTCTACGAACAGAAAGGAGGCTCCTTCTATGAGTAGCGCGTTTTGCAGTGTCTATACTGAACACTTAGCTCAGTACATCCAGCTCAAGCAGCAGTTGGGTTTTAGCTATCAGACCGGAGCGGTGATTCTTGGCCAGCTCGATAAGCTAGCCATTGAACGGGGCGAAACCTCGGCAGGGATCACATCTGCCTTCGCGCAGGCCTGGGGGCAGAAGCGGCCCCATGAATCTGCCCTGTACCACTACGACCGTATCCGGCATCTGATTCGCTTCTCAATGTTTCTACTAGATGTAGGAATCACCTCCTACGTTCCCCGCCCCCCGCGGTATCCGTTGCTTACCTTCATTCCCTACATCTATTCACCTTCCGAAGTGCAAGCGTTGTTCCAAGCTTGCGATGAGCTTAGAATGGGGCCTTTACAGGTGAAGTCGCCTTTGATAAGTGTGCCCGCTCTACTTCGGCTGCTCTACAGCACCGGGCTACGGATCGGCGAGGCCCTGGCGCTTAGCAACCAGGATGTCAACCTGGCAGAAAGCCATCTTCGGGTTCGGGACAGCAAGAACGGGCAAGAGCGGGTCATTCCGCTCTCGGATTCCTTGGTAGACATACTGACGGAGTACCTGGCCTATCGGAACTACCTGCTGATTAATCAGCCTCCGACAACCTTCTTTGTTTGTCTGAATGGCAAGCCCTGTATACGGAATAGTGTAAGCTATTGGTTCAAACGTAGTCGTCATCAGGCAGGCATTCCTTCGGTAGCTAGAATCCATGATCTGCGGCATACCTTTGCGGTCACCTCGCTAGCCGCGATGGCCGAAGCCGGTATAGATCTGTACGCTTCTCTGCCGGTCCTATCGCGCTACTTAGGTCACCAATCTTTGGAAGCCACCAACCACTACGTTCGGTTGACCGAGAGTCTGTATCCCGACCTGATTCGTAAGATGAACACACTGTGTTTGGATGTCTTTCCCCCCACTAGCTATGAACAAGCCTACTGATTTTGCTAAGCAACTTTCAGCTTTCCTATCTAGCTATTTACCCCATGAAAAAGGAGCTAGTCACCATACCATTGCTGCCTACCGGGATACCTTCCTACTGTTGATTGGTTTTGTTAAGGAACAGCGGGGCATTCCAGTAGAAAAGCTTACCCTCGATGCTATTCACCGAGAGACGGTCACTGCTTTTCTGGATTGGCTGCAACTGGAAAGGAAATGTGGTAACTCAACCCGCAATGCCCGTTTGGCAGCGATTCATTCGTTTTATCACTTCTTACAGTATGAGCGGATCGACCACCTCTACCCCTGTCAGCAGATTCTTTCCATCAGCTTCAAACGAACTCGACAGCCGGTGATGAGCTACTTAAGTGTAGCGGGAATCAAGCTTTTGCTCCAGCAGCCCGATGGAAAGACTCGCAAAGGACGGCGGGACTTGGCCCTGCTATCGCTGATGTATGATACCGGGGCACGGGTACAAGAGGTGATTGACTTGGTGCCAGGGGCGGTTCGGCTCAATGGGCCGCCGACCGTCAAGATCAGAGGCAAAGGCGGGAAGGTTCGGTTAGTACCTATGCTGGATGCTCAAGTAGAGCACTTGAAAAGTTACCTGAAAGAACACAGGCTAGATTCGCCTTCCGCCAATCACTATCCATTGTTCTTTAACAGCCGAAAAGAAAAGCTGACTCGAGCCGGGGTTCACTACATCGTCAAGAAGTATTGTGCCTCAGCCCGAGCTAAAGATTCATCGCTGATTCCGGATAAGATCAGTTGTCACTCGCTACGACATACTAAAGCGATGCATCTGTTGCAAGCAGGGGTCAATTTGGTCTACATCCGGGATATTCTAGGTCATGTGTCCATCAAGACCACCGAGGTATACGCCCGGGCTGACTCGCAGCAGAAGCGCCAAGCACTAGAAGCCGCTTATGTTCAGGTACATTCGGAAGAAGCGCCCGCCTGGACGACCAATGAGAACCTCCTGAGTTGGCTCAAGCGATTCTAAGTATTTATGTAAAGTGAAACGAAGTGTTTGGTAGCTAATGGCTAACCAACGAGCAATTATTCACTACCACTTTACATAAGCGTCCACTCTACATAATGCCCCAAAACGATCGAACTGGCTAGTGTTTTCAGTGCCGCCCCGAAAATGATCTTGGGATCAACGACGGTTCCGGCCACGCCTCCCACCGAGACGGGGATGATACCTAGCACTTGGTTAGCGCGGTTAAGCGCCAGCACTTTGAATTCTTCCCGCATATCTATCGTATCGGGATTCCAGTTGGCTCGAAAAACTAAGTAAGCATCGTCCGAACAGGTGATCTTGGGACGGTAGGCGGATTTGATGGCGTTGCGGTAGCTGATTTGGATTTCTGATACCTGGTTGAAAAGCGTAAGCTGTTTAGCAGTCATGCATTTGGCGGTTTGAGCGGTTCCCCGCTGGGATGAAACATTTGATATGCTTCCCCCACAGCTGATAGCTCTATCTGGCCCAGTGCGGTTGCTGCCAAACAGGAAATGGCTTATACACGCCAGGCTAACGCGCTTGCTTTATGACGGACATCTTTTGGCAGCAACATTGGCCTATCAGCTACTTTTGCATTATCAAAGGGTTTGTTCTCGCGGAGACCGTGGAAAAGTCAGCTGATGACAGCAATCACCAGCAGAAAGCTTCTCAGGCGGCTACAGAATATCTTCTGTCTATCCTTTGATGAATGCCGCCGCCCTTTCTACCTTTAGCACTCTGCTAAAACCGTTATGATACAGTACGCCATCACTAATATTGACCAGGCAGTCACCGAAATTTTGCGCTTTATCGCTGATCCCGAAGTCTACGATAAACCAGACGACGGACAGGAAATAGAAAATACGCTTTATCAGTTTATAGATGAGCTACGTGACGATCTGTTCGTGCTGATTGAGTATCCGTACGTAGATCGGGTGTACCGCGACAGCTACTATACCTACTTCGCTTCCAAACACAACGCCTATTTCCGCGACTGTATCCGGGTGGCTTTCTTTTCGGAGAAGATTACCGAGCGACACTTCCGGGAAGAAAAGTTTCGGATTAAGCTGCAAGAAACGTTTTTAGGGTTTGTCATCATTCGCCCTACTTTTCCTAATGTCATCGGACGATCATTGTTGCACCGGCGAGCATTGGTCGAAGCTCAGTTTGAACAGTGCTCCTACACCACCAATGTACTGATCAACGGCGTGAAGCTAGACGTAGCGGGCTTTCCGCACAGCTCTCAGGATGCCGAAAGCATCTCCTGCGCCGAAACCACCATCTGGGCACTGATGGAATACTTCGGAAGTCGGTACCCGGACTATAAGCCTACGCTGCCCTCTCACATTCTGCGGGTGCTGAACCGCTACGCCAAACAACGACTGCTTCCTTCCAATGGGCTGACCGTCGACCAGATCAGCTTCGCCCTGAAGGAGTTTGGCTTCGGCACGTACATCTATTCCGCCGACGATGCCTACGGCGACGACCTGGAAAATATCATCGCCACCTACGTAGAGTCCGGTATTCCGATCATTGCGGCCATCGCCAACCATACGGTGGGGCACGCTATTGTAATGATCGGTCACGAAACCGATCAGACGGTAGATTTGGATCAGCAGCGGAGCCGAACACTTACCTACGCTGACGGCACGAGTGTGTCCTACATTGACCATACCGATATCCAGCGTCGGTACGTCATTCAAGACGATAACTTTCCGCCCTACCAGCAGATCAGGTTGGCAAATCCCAGCGAGCACTACGAAGGGATAGACGAAGCTTTTGCCGGATGTACGATCCAGGCCATTGTCGTGCCGCTGCACCGCAAGGTGTACCTGGAAGCCGATAAGGCTAAATCGCTGGTGATGAACATCCTGACCGATACTGACTTTGGCTTTGTTTTTTCCGATACGTTCGTCTTCCGTTTCTTTCTCACCTCCAGCCGATCATTCAAAGATCATGTAGCCAGACTGCCGTCACTGGAGGCGGATGTTAAGAACCTGCTGGTTCTGAGCCGGATGCCGAAGTTTATCTGGTGTGCGGAATTATACGACGCGGATCGCTTCGCTGAGAACCAAGCCAGTGGATTGATCGTTATTGATGCGACGGAAGCCAGTGAAAATATGCGGGAGGCCCTATTGTTTGCCGGGTATCCCGACCGATGTCTGGTCCGAGTGGGTTGAGAATTTGTTTCTCTACCGCAGAGTATGGATATTTACCAAATGTACCAAAGCAATCTACGATGAGCACCAAGCGATTTAAGCTTTCCACAAACAAGCTACCCAAGGGAGCCAAGGTCGTTCCCGGAAAGACGGTAGCCCAGTTCAATAAGCGGCTATCCGAGGCGATGAAGGACGTGGACCGGGACTTCCAGCGAAAGCAGCGAGCTTCGGCCGACAAGGCGAATAAGATTGTGTTGAATTCATAGACAACATCTACCTCTATTATACAGATTCTTCGCTACTGCCATAATGTCGAGATGAACCTTGTGGTAAAATCTTCTTGTTGCGTCTTTTTTGGTTTAAAGATTGTGCACAAAGCAGCAAATGAATACTAAAAACTACACCTCAATACCAGAAGCTCACGAATCAAATGCTGGCGATGACTTTCACGTTTTATGGGCTGCGAAGAAGTCACTAGAACTGCTCAACTTTGAGAAGGATGGATTAAAGAAGCTAACAATTGAGGGGCCTACTGAATCAGCAATTGACAATACAGGCCGTAGTCTCCTATCTATCGATCTCGGTGAGTACTACGGTGGTGAAGACTTCATCGAGGCAACAGAAGTTGTCTTTTCCCAACTGAAGTATAGTACCAGAAATGACTCGTTGAACTATACTTTGGGAAGGTTATGCGAAGGAAAGAAGGCAGGCTATGCAGGATCTATCATCAATAGATTTGGGGATACATTTAAAACTTATTGGTGTGAATACGGTAGAGAAGTAGTTTTGAGTAAGCTGAAAATAAAGCTTGTATCCAACCGCCCTATTCAGGCTAAGTTTTATCAGGATATTTGCTCTATCCAAAAGTTTTTAGAGCAATCCGAACAGGTTTCAAAAGAGCAGTTGGTAGCGGCATTCCCAAATTGTAACACCGTAATAGAGAAACTTTATTCTGCATCAGAACTCTCGCCAGATCAATTCAGCGACTTTTTATCTGTGCTAGACTTCAACGACTGTGGCACTGAATCCCGCTTCTACCAGAAACAGCATGTGATTCGTTCAGTAAGTGATTTAGGAAGAACGAAAGCAAGACTTGACTATAACACTCTTTATAATCTTGTGAATGAGCGTATGATGCCAGAGAACAAGGTTAACAACTCGCTAACGATAGATGACATTGTTTTTACCTTTGAGGTAGGAAAGGTTGAGAATTTGTTTCCGGTACCGTCAAAAATAGAAAAGCTCGAAAGTAGTGTGGAACGCGAACAAACCCTTGAAATTGCCTCCGAAATCGTTCAAAATACTTCTCAGATTATATGTTTACACGGTGGGGCAGGAGTAGGCAAATCTACTCTAGTTTCTTATCTGAAGGAGGTATTGCCCGAAGAATCCGTTAGTATCATTTATGACTGCTATGGCCAAGGTACGTACTTGAATTCGGATGAAGCCCGTCACCTTCCTCAACTAGCATTTCAGCAGATTGCTAATGATATAGCACGAGAACTCGGGACTTCGCTCTTGTTGCAAAGAGACTTAGCTACTTACCTATACCCTCGAGAACTGAAAGACAGGTTACGGGCGGCAATAAGTTTACTGGCTAAAAGTTACGAAAATCCACTACTAACCATATTCATTGATGCAGCAGACAACAGCGTGACGGCTGCCGAATCTAAAAGTGATGACTGCTTCATTTATGAGTTGGCAAACATCGGACAATTGCCCCAGGGTTGTAAGCTTATTTTCACGTCACGAACCGGCCGTGTAGATACCTTAAAGCTACCGGATAATATATTACCTATTGAGATAAAGCCCTTCAGCCTTGAAGAGTCTGGAAAGCACCTGAAGCAGACATTTCCAAATGCAACAGCCAGAGACGTAGAAGAATTTCACGATTTAACAAGGGGCGTTCCTAGAGTTCAAAGATATACATTACAGAATCAAGCTAATTTAAAGGCCGTTTTCACTTTCTTAAAGCCCTACGGACACTCAGTGGGAACACTGATAGATGGACACATAGATGAAGCTAAACAGAAGGTTGGTAGCGCACAGATTGTTGACAAAATTCTTCTGTCTTTGATTGCGTTACCCCGCCCCATTCCTCTTCGGTATGCGGCAGAGGTGGCTGGGGTTAGTGAGCAAGAAATAGTTGATTTCTGTACAGATCTTTGGACGGGCTTAATAATAAACCAGGAAACAATTGCTTTCCGCGATGAAGACTTTGAAACGCACTTACGTGACCGGTATCCTACTTCAACGGAAATTTATCAGCAACTAGCCAAAACATTTCTAAAAAGAGCGGAGCAAGACAGCTATGCTGCGTATCACCTCGGTAGTATTCTTTATCAATCTGAAAGCTACAAGGAGCTTCAAAATATTGTATTAGGAAAACAGTGCCTTCGGTCGCTGAAAGACCCGCTAACACGACGAGAAGCATTTTATGAACGGGCAAAGTTCGCGTTGCTGAGTTGCTCTATAGATGAAGATCATCTTACGTACATTAAACTTCTGACCATTGTAGCGGAAGAGACCAAAAGCAATAAAGTAATATTAGATACGATCAATAATAATGCTGATCTCGTTGTTGAGAATAGTGGCCCATCTACCATTGAGAAAATATACTTTGATATTACTAAGAACATTCAATACGGTGCCTCTAACTGGCGGTGCGCGGCTGTATTGTCTAGAACAGACTCATACAAATTATACGCTGAAAAACATCTTGCACAGGCTGAAAAATGGCTTGAGAAACGCAAAGCTCTTCCCGAGCATGAGCGAAAAAAATATTGAATAGATAGACTTGACATAGCTTCGGGTGGAGAAGCTATCCTGCGTATTGAAGGAGTTGAGCGTGCTGCATATTGGTTGAACAGATGGCGACCTAAAGAAATGATGTTCTCAGTAATATCATCTTTGACTCGGAAAGCAGTCACTAAATCTATTAATGAACAGATAAAAGAATGGACTGAAAGAATTCATCGTCCAGACGCGCAACTAGCGATAGCTGTTGAACTGATTAAGGCTGACAAAGAAATTTCTTTCGATATTCCTGAGTTACTTTGTAGATGGCAAAGGCTGCTTAAAAGGAAACTAGCAATCACGGATGAACTTAGAGCCTCTTTAGTGTTTTTGTGTGAATATGCGATTTCTAACTTTGGAATAAGTGATACAATCTTCAGTCTGTTAGAATATCTACGATTAGACTTTCCTGATAGTAATGTTTACTTCCACTCTTACAGATACGGAGGCGACACGAGTATCCAACTTCTTGACACTGCCTTCCGCACAAGATTTCTTATAGCAGTTCATTCAGGCGAAGAAATATCGGAAGAAAAACTACATCCGGAAAAGCTACTTCAGAGCCTAAAAGAAGATAAGCACCGGTCTTCTGAATCTAGTAAGTCACAGTTAGACAAGCTGTACAAGCACCTTATTTCCGTCTATAAATTTAGGACCAATGTCATAGCTAGGAAAGAAACCAAAGATATAGCACAAAAAGCCCTCGCAGTGATTAACGGAGTCGTCAAAGATTGGTCGTTTGGGTATGAAAGAAACGATTTTGGAGGAATAGTAAATCACTGTGTTAATTGAATCGCTGACCTTTGTTCGTATACAGACAATCCAGAGAAGCTCCTTGGTAGCTTGGAATCCATTGATAAGCATCAAAAGGTTAGCAACCTACAACACTACGTGACACTATCTAACCACGCTGCAAGATATTCAGCGTGTTATCCTCTAGTCTATTCATTTCTCCATAACATTGATCAGTTGATTGGAGAGGGAACACGCAAGGCGTTAGATAAAGTAGAGTACTACGAACATTGCGTAAAAATAGCTTTCGCTGTACACGACTCAGATGAGGCCAAAGCATACTTTGACAAAGCAGTAGAAGCGGCTTCTGAAGTTGACCTCGAAGCATACGATCAGATTTTTGCACTATCCCAAGTAGCCAGTAAGTTGGATGACACAAGTAGCGAGCCTAAATTAGCCTACGAACTGGCTAGGTTCACGGAATACAGTAGCAACTGTTTAAGCGGCTATGATAACTTTCCGTGGTATAACGCTTTACTGGGAATAGAGTCGTTGGACTATACTTCTTCTTTAGCAGTTTGGTGTCGGTGGAACCATCAGAACCTTGAGATTGACAGTGATTCTGAATATATGTTTTGGTCTGAAAGAATCATCACTGCTTTATTGAGAGACCGCATTACAGTAAAACAGGCTATGTCGCTATCTACTTTTCATCAACTCGACTACAAATGGCCTGACTTAATCAGGTTGATCCTTCAGAAGATTAGACATAGGGGGAATACAGACCTGAGAAACAACTTCTTACAGGGTATTTATCGTGTGCTTGCTATCCAGTGCAATATTGAGCGTCGTAAAGACTATGCTGAGAAAATAATAGAGATTCTACAACAAGCTGATTGTACTGAAAATGAGGCGTTTGAGAAGATAGAACAGCTTTATGAATTTTTGATACGAATTGGTAAAGCGAGCGATGACTCTACTCGAACCAAACACGAAGAAAAAGACCCGACAGAAAACATCGCTTTTGACAAGTATCAAGATATTGATCCTATCGATCTAATGCAGGTAAACGAGTTTTTGAGGAGTAGGAATATAGAGAATGAGTATACTAGATTTTCGGAGCTAGACGGATTCTTTTTGGTACTAATGCAGAAATGCTCTCCTCAAAAGTATACGAAGCACCTTGATGTTCTGTTGCAAATTGACGAAGCACATATTAGCTACAATGCATTTGAAAACACTTTAGAAAACTGCCTTTCTGCATGGCAACACAAACAAACAGTGACACAGTGGAAAAAGAATTCTTTCCGTAAGGTAGTAGAAAAGTGCTTGCTATGGTTCGGTAGTAAAGATGATATGTTTGAGCATATCTACTTTGATAGTTTGTTTAAAATAGCGGACTTATTCAACGAAGATAAAAAGTCGTTAGCAGTAGTTTTAAAAGGGATACTACCTCAAGTTATAGAGAAGTTTCCTGTAGAAAGCATCTATCAATCTTTCCGTGTATTCGGCTCTCTTTTAGAGACCGATCAAGCAAAGGAATATCTAGGATGGTTTCTCCAGCGTAATAATAGTACTCTTCCTGTTGAAATCGCTGAGGGTCATTGGAATGAGCGTCTAGAACCGAAGAAAGAAGTAGACTTATCCTTTGCTCAATTTCTTAGATATTATTTAGGGCATCCTGTAAAAGCCGAACGGTGGCGTGCCGTTCATACTGTAAGAAGCTTAGCCAACTACGGCGATACCACAATCCTAAATTATTTGTTTGAGAACAGAAACAGTCAATCGTGTATGCCATTTCAGCACGGAAAATATATCTATTTTTGGCTTTCTGCTAAGCTATGGCTGTTTATAGCCTTTGATAGAATTGCTAGCGAATCTCCAAAGATTCTCATTCCCTTCTTCAAGGAGATAAAAGGCGAGGCAGAGCAGAAAGAAAACGGACATCTTCTGATTAAGACAATGGCTAAGTCTATCTGTATTAAGCTTATCAAGTTTGAGCCTGATCTAGTTTCTACAGAAGAGAATATCCAATTGAACAGCTTATTAGTGAGTTCATTTTCAAAGGAAAAGTTTGAATATAAACAGCATAAAAGCAACAAAGATGAGGTGAGTTTCAAGTTTAAGTTCGATACATGGGATACGCTGAACTACTGGTATAAACCTCTAGGTCGGCGATTTAACCTTTCAAAAAATACTATTACTGCTATGGCTGATAAGATCATCAGCGATCTTTTGGAATTTAGAGAGGATCCTGATAAAAGAGATCATATGAAGCACGTTGACTACTACGCTAGATCTACAAGGCATGGTACTATACCCTCTATAGAAGATGTACGGACTTATCATGAATATCATGCTCTATTTTTTGTGGCTAACCGACTTTTGGAAACAAAGCCCTTAAGTACAGAGGAGTATTGCGACTGGGATGAGTGGTTTTCTAGATGGTTACTCACTTGGGATTCTGAATGGCTAGCTGACCTGAGAGATTCTACACCTTTACGAAAAAGATATTGGTTAGAGAAAGAGAGAAACACGAAAACATGGAAATGGGATATTTCGTCGGAGTACTTTGACGAAGTTTTAGGATTAACAGATAGCTGCAAAAGCGAAACAGTGACACTGGTGAATTACCATGAAATGCACATAAGCAAAGACAGCGAAACGGTTAATATTACGTCAGCATTAGCAAACTCAGATCGCGCATCCTCACTTCTTTCCGCTTTACAAACCACTTCAGACTTTCCTATTGATTACCTGCCTGCTGAGGGCGACGAAGACACTATTATTGATGAAATGGGTTTCCTGCTTTATCCAACAGTAAAATGTGAAGATAGTGGCGATAAAGGACTTGATAAGGATGATAATCGGGCTTTATCTCTAATGAAGATTAAAGCTTGCCCTAGTTCGCAGATTATGCAGGGGTTAAATTTAGAAGGAAGCTCCGATGGGCGTCATTCCTGGATTTCCGGACGCGAGGATAGCATAGTAACTACATTCCGTAACTGGTCTGACTTTGACGAAAGTCAGAAGTACCCTCGCGGTTTTGGTACTAACGGTTACCAATTAGAGATCAATACAGATTATCTTCTGTCCTTTCTAAAGGAAAAAAATTTATATTTAATTGTTAAGTGTCGCATATCGCGGTACGTTGACGACAATAGCTACGATCATAACTATTATCCTGGTTATACCAAATATTATCTACTTCATCCAGATGGCACAATCAAAACAGCGGCAGGAGACTATCAAATTAGGTAAAAAAATCGTACGCGAACTTAACCTTGAAAATAGCGGCAGCACCCTGGACGCATGGATGTCACATTTCATTGCGGAAAAAATAGAGCAAGTTGAAAGTGAAACCGACCCTCACAAAAAGGCTCTGTATCAGAAGGAATGCTTTGATTCTATATTAGCAATCTGGGATAGACGGAAGGTTCGCCATGATAATTTAAGGCCGCTAGCTAGCCTGGAGTCTATCTTAAAGATATTGAGCCTGATGGTCCCCGAGAGTGAGAAACTAGAGCCCACCTACAGAAGTAACGACAAAGATTCTCTTGAAGAATTTGCTATATTAGTGTCAGGTAATAGTTCAAGAATTTTTGATGCAACTTTGGCACTTTGCCTACTTCCTGATAAGCTGCTGCAAGCGAAGGATTGGAAGGATGAGACAGGCACATTAATGACTGAGGACGAATGTCTGATTATTGAAAAACTTGAAGAATATTTATCTGACTATCGAGGGGGTATTCAGATAGTTTTTGATTCTGGAGAAGAAAAGAAAAATGAAAATGTCTTTAACGCAGACTTCGTTATGCAAAAAATAGAAGCTCTAATAGAAGAACAGAGAGAATCACTTGAGCAAGTTAAGAATCATCTGCGAACCTGATATAGCAAAGATTCTAGTAATATGGCTTTACGTCTTTTTCTCGTTGGGAGTTTTGTCTTTGTGAAAGGAGAGGAAATCAGAAAGCGAGCTATTTTTAAACAAAAGTCCTATGATGAGACTCAACACAGGAATTACTCCTTCGGAATCTTCTATGAGTGCAGTAACTAAAAGTAAAGCGGTGATACAGATGATAATTAGTACTCCTTTAAATAGTTTGTCTTTTGTATCAAGCTTATCTATCAACTTCAGTTTCTCAAAGTCCTCCTGACTACTCCTTTCGTTAGCGCGATCTTGTTCTTCTGATTTCAGTTTGAAATATTCTAAAATGGGGTTACTTATTTGCTCAACTAAAGCCTCTAGATCTTTAGCACTTACGCTCAGCTTCCCGGAATATTCTTCGTTTTTCTGCGACAGATTATCTGTTTTTTTGGGATTAGAATATCCATTTATTGTAGTTTTTTTTAGGTCTTCTTCTGGTGTCATATCTTCTAGAAAGCAGTTTAGGATGAATTGAAAAGTACTTCTTGCTTACATATCAAAAAAGTTGAAGACAGCAAGAATACACTGGATGTAATAAAAAGCCGTAGTTTCACCTCTCATTTATATTACTCCTCCCTTCACAAATCTGGCTACGAAACCATCACCGACATCGGCTGCAAGTGCCGAACGAGTTTTCCGGAAGGAGTATTGCCGCTTTGAGAAAAGATCACCGGATGCCCAAATACGATAAAGTGATCCTGGGCGCGGGATACCGCGACGTTGAGTAGATTATCTCCACAGTCAAAGAAGTACCGCTGGTTCAAATCACCGCTACCGTAGACGGCCGAAAAGAGGACGATCCGTCGTTGTGCTCCCTGGAGGGCATGGACCGTGCCGATCTTCATCCGGCTGGCCGGAATACCCGCCGTCCGCAACGCCCGCTCAATGCTTTGCTTCTGGGCGCGAAACGGAGTAATAATCCCGACCAACGTTTCCAGCGGCTGCCGATACGTCGCCTCAATATCGACTCGGTGGGCTACTAGCCACTGAGCGATCGCTTCGGCCTCGGTAGAATTGAAGCGGCTCCGGGCGTGCGTCTGTGACGTGCCTTCTACCGGTACCAATCCCATCGGAGGAAACAAACGCCGGGGGGAAGGGCCACGCAGGGGTTGCAACAGTCCGTCGTAGACCAGCTCGTTGCAGTAGGCAATAATTTCGTCGTAGCACCGGCGATGTTCGGTCAACAGCATCCCCCGTTCGTGGTAGTGCGGAAGCTGATAGCCGGAAGATTTCTGCGCCAGCTTCATCAGACTTCCTGAACTTCCCAGAAAGCCGTGATCGTGCAGGTGCTCGCGGTACGGGTCATCTTCGTGACTCAGCAACCCGGCTCGTACCAGGTTCGCTTCATCCACCTTGCCCGGCACGTTCCAGACCGGCTCTATCTGGTGAACGTCTCCTACCACGATGGCTCGTTTAGCCAGGGCAAAGGTAGCTACTCCTACTTCCGGGGACACCTGCCCGGCTTCGTTGACGATGAGCGTGTCGGCTACTTCCAGCAGGGGAGGGTAATCCCAGAGATTGGCTTGCTGGTTGTTCTTACCCACGTGCTTGCTGTAGGCGAAGAACCGGGGAGCCATGTGGAAGGTAGATACCAGGCAGGGGGTCAGCATGGCCCGCCGCTGCCAGTGAGCGATGACGTGTTTTTCTCCTCGTTTGGCCAGGGTGCCTTCCTTCAGTGCCTGCTGCATAGTCATGATCCAACGGCCTTCCCAGTAGTGGGTCGCCAGCAGAAACATCCGATGCTTGATACTCACTTCCAGATCGCTTAGAAAGTACTCCTGAAGCTGCTCCTCCGAATCAGGAACGGTTGCTTCTGTTACCGGACCGGGCGTTGGGAATACCCGTTGCTGCCAGCCGTGCCACCGCCGATAGAGGAAGTACACCACCGGAATCAGGAAGCACAACAGATAGGTTCGTACTGAACGGGGGGTAAGCAGTTCGGTAATGTCTATCTGAATGTTTTGGGATGAAGTGCGCCGAAAGTGACTGACGTACGCAGGGCCCGCGTAACGTCTAGCCCACCGGGTGAAGTGTTGCCAGTATCGTATTCCTTCCTGCTGCGTTTGCTCCCACTGACTAATACGCTGCTGTAAACGATCTGTGATCACCTCCACGGATAAAAGTTGAGTACCTTTAGTGTAGGCTGCGTATTGCTGACGAAACGTAGTGCGTGCCTGATTGACGTACTCTTGCGTTTCTACGGTCGCCGGAATGCCTTCGCCCCAACCTTCCGTATAAAAAATATCCCGAGCCGAGCGAGATGCTTTACCGGATGCGTTTTTCTTAGGGGGCTTGCTACGCAGATAGAGGGCGTGCCCTAACGTATCCCCCTGGTCGGTGACCGGGGGCAACCAGCGGCAGGCCAGTATACTCTGCCCGGTAGCCACTTCCGAAAAGCTGTCCATGATATTAGTGACTGCCTGGTTAGTGAAGGAGCACGCTAGCACAATAGCCGGTTGACCACGCAGCGCACTCTCAACCGACCGACTGAGCAACGATACTTTGCAGTAGCGTCGTCTTCCCCGTGCCCGGTGGTCCGTTGACGGCCAGCACGTCGCCGGTCTCCTGCTGCATCCAGTGGTACAAGCTCTGCCGTTGCGAAGGGGACAACGGATACTGATTATGCATCTGCCCTACGTGATTCGCGCCGTAGACCGGATAGTCTTTGTTTTTGATGAGGGCGAAGGTTTCTTTCGTCTGCTCTTGTAATAGGTTGCGCAGCAAAGCCGGAATAGTAGCCTTCTGGCGAAGGTAGTCATACAAGCGGATGATATGGGCACTGGCTCCTTCCTGATGAGTATGGGAAATAGTCAACGTGAACGAGCGGGTGAGTTGATAGCGACCATCCGGTGCATAGGTAGCCAATAAATGTCCGGTTAGCTTCTGAAAAATTTGCTCTACATAAATCCAGTACGACGACCACTTTGTCCACTGAGGCTTACTGCTAGCAAGCACGCGATCCACCTGGTCTACATTGGAGAGTACGTAGCGTTGTTGCTGACTGGTTTGCGGGGATAAGAAAACGCGAGGGACGTAGGGAAAGTAGTCTTCGGTTAGGGCTAGCTGACCCTGCCGGTCGAGCGTCGCTTTGATCCAGAAGGGGTACTGAATCGTAGGTTCGCCCGAGGTGCGCGTGTGTTCCGGACGCAGTCGTACGCTGAAAGGGGCTAGAAAGATTTCTACCTGTTCTATTGGCTTGAAAACCTTCCGTCTGAGCAACCTTCTTTCGCTGATACTGCTCTTCGGCCTGAATAAGCCGGAGGGCCGCAGCCTCGGCGATCACTCCCCGCTGCATGTCTATCGCCGACGCACTGAGTTCCAGGGTATACTTTGCATCGGGTTCAATCTCAACTCGCTCTCCGTCAGACAGTGTATTTCGGAAGTAGGTAAGCCATTGCAAAGTGGTATTAGCAGATCGTTTTTTCATAGGTTCGGTTGGGCGTAGGTCGTAGACAATATGGTAAAAGCAATCCTAAAAAACGACGGATACGAGTGAGAAGTAGAAAACGATTTTGCTGCCTTTAGTAAGTAGTCTTCAAACGCCTGTAATCTGAGCAAGTTCTCGCGAATAGACTGAGCTGATTATTGTACTTTTCTAATCCTTCTTACTTTACCTCAGTGAAGAAGTTAGGGGGCACACCCTTGCAAAATATGATCCTAATACATATAATTACTTATAAGTCAGATAGTTAAAGGAATAGCAAGCCTACGATTTATAGCTATTTGATTTCATTTGAACAACGAGAAAAATTAAACTTTAAGAAGTAAAACCAATATGACACAAAGTCTATCAAACGGTATGAACTCACCCCTGGCTCTGGCAGCAATGGTTCTTTGGTTGCTACTGGCTTTCCTGGCCGTCCGGACTTGCCAAAAGTGGGCGAAAGAGAGAAAAGTTGAGAAAATTATCTATAAAAATCACCCGTCAATTCCGGTCACAAAATATAAACTTTCTGATTTCGCGGAGGCTACTGAACCGGCCAGGAGACCGACAAAGACCGCTTCACTACCTAAGCTTTCGGCTGAGCAGCAGGCCCAGCGGTTGGCATCACTGCGAAGTGTCTGGGACACCTAAATCTATCTGTATCCATTAAACCAATTTTATACCCCAAACCAAACCCTTGTTATGCAACACTACTGTTTTTCTCTCGGCCGTCGCCTGGCTAATGCTGTTCGGCAAACGATTCGGCACCGTGCTTTTGGACTCCTGCTTCTGTTCACGCTTCTCACTGTTTGCCCGTCCTTCGGGCAAGCGCAGGTGGAAGGGGCTTTAAGTAGCATTCGTAGTTGGATCATTGTCATTCTGAACGTAGCTTTTCTGATCGGTATTGGCATCGGCATCTTCAAAGCGGCCATGAAGTTCTTCACCGGAGCCCCCGACAAGATTGAGTTTATGATCGGGATGGTCATCGCCATTGCGCTATTCGGTGGCTTCCAGTTTATCGTAGACGATCTGGCCACGTTCTTAGGTGGCGATATCTTACTGGACGCTAACTAATGAAAACCTTTCGCAGTATAGAAAAGCAAGCCCAACTGTTGGGCTTGCCCATGACTGATCTGTTTGCTTTGTTGTTTGTGATGTCATTAGCAATTGTCATCGGCATCGTCCTCAACTTCATGATTCCGATGAGCAAGTACTACTTCTGGTCGGTAATCCTTCTAGCCGGACTAGGGTATCTGTCACTCAAGCGGTTGAATAAGCACAAGCATCCGAGTCGCATGTTCTCCTATCTCTCGTACCGTTTCTGGCAGCCTCGTCAGGTAATACTCGGGGGAAAGGCAAATGGAGAAAGGATGAAAGCAGGACGAAAAATGCAACGGCAGAAACGCTAATCAATCTATTTACCAATTATTATTCATGTTACTAACCAAACCAATCCGTAGGCAAGCGAGGAAATCTGCCTACCTAGCGGACCGCCTGCCCGTCTTTGCCCTGGAAAAGGACAAAGTCATCTTCCGGGACGGACGGGTGGCCGTGGGCTTCCGGGTGCAGGGTGCCCCGCTGGAGTCCTGGAGTGAAGGTCACTTTCAGCAGGCCAACGAACGGCTGGCCCGGCAGTTGAAGCTGCTGCCCACCGGCACAGTGGTGCAAAAGACGGATATTTATTTTGATCACGAATTTCGCCCGACGGATAAGCCCTCAGCCGATGGCGGCCCCGCCTACTACGAAGGCAAACTGCTGGATCACTTCTTTGCTCGCTTGGTACTGCGTCACGAAAGCTACCTGTTTCTGTCGTTTCCCAGTAAGTCGCGCCATCGCTTCAAACGACTAAATCCGATCACCAGCGGCTTCTCGCAAGCCGGTTCGGTGGTCAAGAACCCCTTCAGTGGCATAGAGAAACTACTGCGGGAAGCCGAAGCAGTTGCCAATGAGTTCGTGCAAGGACTGTTCAGTCTGAAAGACGTATCCTTCACCCGACTGGACGAAGGTGCGCTGAACGAACTACTGGTTCGCTATCTCAAACTTTCTTTCAATGAAGCGGGCAGCAAGCTCAACCGGGAAGTGTACAACGATCTGTCCGGGCTGGTGGTCGGCGAGAAGAAAGCCAACGTGATCACCATGACCGGGCAGGGCAGCGAAGTGTTTGCCAGTGTAAAGAACAACGAAGGCGTAACCAGTCCGTACGGCTACGGTTTGTCTCAGTACCTACAGTTTCCCCACATTGTCACGCAGTGCCTGCTGGTAGAAGACACCGAGCGAGAACTAAAGTCGCTGGACTTTGAGCGCAAGCTCAACGACTCGATGGAGTGGCTCACCACCCAGGATCACGAACTGAAGGCCGAAGAATTGGATGAGTTCACCGCCTACGTCCGCTCCGGGAATGCCCGCTTAGTCAGCTTACACCAATCGGTGATTGTCTACGCCAGCGATAACGAACTACGTCAAAGCTATATTGATCGTACGGTGTCGGCCATTGGCAGTCTGTACGGAGCGGAAGCGCTGGTAGAGAGTTACGATACGGCCAATATGTTCTTTGCCAGTTTGCCGGGCAACGGCTTCCAGCACTACCGCTGGTTGATTACCGCCGACCAGATTGCCAGTTGCTACCTGCACTGGATGACCAACGTATCTGGGGATAAGAAAGGCGACTATCTCTGTGATCGCTTCCGCAACCTGTTGCAGGTAAACCTATTCAACACCAGCCAGGCCAACCAGAACTGCGTGGTGATCGGTCCTTCGGGATCGGGCAAGTCCTACACGATGGGTAACTTTATCGCGCAACGACTGGAACGCGGGGCCCGGCAGATCATCATTGACAAGGGCGGCACCTACCGCAACGTGATGTACGCGCTCAATGGCAAAGACTTTGCCCAGACCTACTTTGAGTACACGGCCGAAAAGCCACTGGCCTTCAATCCATTTCTGCTAGACAAAGACAGTGAAGGAAACTATCGCCTCACTTCTGAGAAGAGCAACTTCCTGATTGCGGTGCTGAGTACCATCTGGAAAGGCGGCGGTGGGGGCAGTGATTTAGTCCAGCCGAACGGGCCATCTTTAAAATGATCCTGCCCCGGTACTACCAGCACCTGAATGAAAGCGATGAGGTGTACCCAGGCATCCACTCCTTTTACCACTTCCTGCGCCGCTACCAGTCCGAGCACCACAGTGATGTGGAGTACATTTCCGAACTGAAGTACTTTGATATGGAACAGTTCCTCATCGTACTCAAACCCTTCGTGTCGGGGGAGTACCGGGAAGTGCTGAACGCCGCCTACGAACTAGACATCAGCGAACACCCGCTGGTCTGCTTTGACCTGGACAAGATCAACAGCGATCCGGTGCTCTATCCGGTGGTCACGCTGCTGATCACCGAACTGGCCCTGGATCAGATCCGCAAGTACCCCGACCAGATCAAGTACCTCTACCTGGACGAAGCCTGGGCGATGCTCTCGGGTAAACTCAAAGAATTCATCGAGGACCTGTTCCGCACCATCCGTAAGAACAATGGCTCGGTCAACATCATCACCCAAGGACTGGGTGAGATCAAAAAGTCCAGCGTCGGGGAAGCGGTACTGGTGAACGCCGCCACCAAGATTATCCTGTGGCACGAAGACAGTCGTCTGGTAGACGAACTAGCCAGTCACCTGGGCTTCACCACCCACGAAGTAGAACTGATCCGCTCCATCCGGATTGAGGAGGACTTCCGCGAACTCTTCATCAAGCAGGGGGAAGAAGCAAGGGTGTACGTGCTGGAAACCTCCCCTCACCTGGATGCGGTACTCTCGTCCAAACCCAGTGAACGCAACTACCTGCGCAAGCTGATCAAACGCTACCACGGCAACCTGCCCTACGCAGTGAATCAGTTTGTGGAAGACAAGTACACCAATAACCTATCCCATGAATAACGTATCGGTCAGTGCTGAATTCCTGGCGGCGGTGAACGCGCTGCTGGAGAAGACCCACGCCATCGGGCTGGCGATGATTCCGATTTTTTTAATGGTGGTGGTATTCAACCAACTCTTCGCTGCCCTGGTGTTCAGTCAGCGCTTCCGGTTGGATGTACAGCCGATTGTGCGGGGTTTCGTCATCCTGTTTGCGCTGACCTTTTACACGGAATTCCTGGAGGTGATCAGTGGCACCATTGAAGCACTAGCCGACTACATCGGGCCGGACAAAACCTTTATGCAGAAGCTGGCCGATATGTGGAATCTGTTGCTCCCTAGCACGCAGGACGGGGGACTGCCCAGCAATATGGAAGAGTTGTACGCTACCTTCACGAGACTGATGCAATTTGATCTGGTCAACTGGTTGCTGGCCCTGCTGGAAGGTTCGTTCGTCCACGTGGTGCGCAAGGGGATTGAGATTATTCGGCTAGTGCTGCTCGGGTTTCTTTACGTTGTGGGTCCGCTGGCCCTGGGCTTCTCGGTGATTCCCGGTTTCAATAGCCTGGCGATGAAGTGGCTGATGAGCTACCTCACCGTCCAGTGCTGGAGCATTACGCTGATTATTCTGGATACCTTGGTCACAGAGTTTAATAGCCTGTACCTGAATGGACTATTATTCTCCAATGAGCTGGGAGCTTCCAACTTCGTGCTGGTAAGTCTAATCATTGTCATCCTCTACTTTATGGTACCGCACCTGACGGCCTACTATCTGGGCCACTCGCACGCATTGATCTTTCAGAGCCGGGTGTTTAGCACGGCAATGCTCGGAGCGGGATTAGCCTACCAGGGTGGGAGGGCAGCGGTAACCGCGGGCAGAGCAGCGATGGGGTCGGGAGGAGCAGCGGGAAGTGGCAGCAGTCGGGGGGTGCGCTACGCCTACGGGCGGTACCGCCGCCAGCAGTACCAGGGTGGCCAGCAATCTGGCGGTCAGCAGTCCGATAGATAAAAACTAGTAGAAACTGAAATACCAGGATTGAAAACATCAAGAAAAGAGAGCGAGACACTACCCCGTCTGGATACAGAACGAAGGGTAACCACCAAACCGGGGGATTGGGTAGCCAGACTGACACCGTCCGCTAACCCACCCCAAGCTCTCTCTTTATCACAGTAACTTATTCACCAGATCAATAAACAACGCTATGTCCACCCTGAAAGACTTTAACAAATCCTTTACTGCCATGCGCGCTATTGCGCTGGTCTGCCTGCTGGGCTTTATGGCTTCGACCGTTTTCTACGTCATCCACAACCAGCGGGTGCACGAACACTACCAGAAGCAAACCTACGTGATCACGAGTTGGGGCACCTTTCCGGCCAGCTACTACAACGGTCGGAAGGTATCCCGCATTGAAGCGCAGAACTGCGTGGAGGACTTCGTGAAGAATATGTTCGCCCACAGTGCGGAGACCTACCATGAGCACATCAACTATGCTTTGAACCTCATTGACGAGGAGTCGGGCAAGCGCATCTACCATGACTTTGAGGAAGGCAAGGTGCACAAGAACTACATCCGCTACGGCTCCCATACCGAAGTAAAGATAGACTCGGTGATTATCAACATGAACGCTTTACCCATTGAGGGCACCTTCTACGCCTTGCAGGAAGTGCACATTGGCAAGGACGTGCGTAGTCTCCCCATTGCTGCTAGCTTCCAGATCGTGCAGGGCTACCGCCACGCGAAGAACCCCTACGGGCTACAACTCACCGACTTTGACTTTATCGGCTACGAACGAACCATCACAAAAGACTAACTATGAAACACCTGCTCCTTGTTCTACCCCTCTTCGTTTCTCTGTTCGCTACTGCTCAGCAGAACGCGGTTGACCGGCACCCTGGTGAGACCATCGCCGCGGCCGTAGACACAATCTATGTGTCCAATCAAGCAAAATCCTACCTGTTGTTTGATGAAGCAGTCAGTCTAGCGGATGTTGGCAATCCTTTACTCTATCAGGCTCAGATTGAGGGTAACAGTGTTCTGATTATCGCTACGCAGGATAGTGTTGCTGATACTCCGTTTTACGCGGTGGTTGGCGACAAACCCTTCACTGCCCGGCTGTACTTTCATCCGCACCCGCAAGCTTTCTACGACTTTCGCCTGCCTGTCCGGTAGGCAAGGTTCGGCAGATGCTGGTAAGTCAACAAGCACTTCCGGGGAAATGCTGGTTTCATTCGAGCAGATACTCACCCGGCTGCAAGGCTTACGTACTGATTCTGATCTCAACTACGCCACCGAGCGAGAGAACGGTATCCGTTTTCGACTGGTCGGTCTGATGCACGATCTGTCGACCACCTACCTGAAGTTCAAAGTAGAGAATCATACCTCGCTGATCTACCAAACGGACTTCATCGGCTTTGAACGGCTCAAACGCTACAAGAAAGGCTTCTTCGCCAAGGATCAACAGGCCCGCTTCCCCCTGGAACCGGTAGCCGAATGGCAAGTAGACAAAATACTGCCGTACTCAGAAAGCTACCTCTACTACGCCATACCTCTGCAATCTTTGGAACGCAAGGAAGCTATCATCACTACGCTGCGAGAAGTTGGAAGCACCCGTAGCGTCTCACTCAAGATTTCATCCCGGCTCATCCGACGCGCTGACTTGTATTGAGTAAGTCCCGCACCTCAGTGGCCCAACACCTAATACCCAGATGACCAATACCCAAACCCCATGAAAGACTTTAAAGACAACCTCGATGAAGAAAGTATTGATGAAGAAGGCATCGACCGCTTCGCCTCCACTACACTGTCCCGCACGTTTGTTCAGAAAGCAGTGCAAGTACTATCCCGCTATAGCTTGCTTATCATCGTCGGGCTGGCCGCGCTTTCCATCACCCTACTGCACTTTCAGGGCAAATACTTACTACAAGCCCTGCGGGGTACCCCGTTGCCGACCTTCTGGCTGGAAAAGGTTATGGCCTCCTCGGTGGTACCGGACAAGACCGAAGTCTACCAACAAGTCCTCGCTGAAGAAGCAAGAGATGCTTGGCAAGATCAAATTACCAAACCGCACTGGCAGTCCGGTTATCAAAAAAACACTGAAGCACCAAGCCCACTAGAAGATAGCGTGGTAGTGAAAGAGGAACCACTGGCGGAAAAGTCTGCCGAACCTCCGGAGCTGCCGATCCAAAAGAAACGGAAGCGGAAGCATAAACCTGTAGAAGAACCACTTCCGGTTACGGAATTGGCCCCTTCTTTCTTCCAACCAGTGCGGGCAGTAAGTGATACGGTAGGTACTTCCTCAAACCAACGGTTTATTTCCTGCGTGGTGCACGGTGACCAAGAAGTAGGCAATCGCAAACGCATGGTGCTTCGCCTGACCGAGGCAGCTACGGTGAATGATAGGGAAGCACCGGTCGGCACCCTGGTCTACGGTATGGCCCGGCTAGCGCAGGATCGCATCCAGGTATCGGTTTCTCGTGTTGGAACCCAAGCGGTTAGCTACCAAGTGCACGATCATACCTACCATGAAGGGATAACACTGGATGAACGCGACGAAATCGTTCAAGATGCCGCCAAAGAAACAGCATATAGGCAGGGCCGCCGTCGCTCCGGGGAGTTGCCTACTGACATTGCCTCGGATCTGGCGCGTGACCTGCTGGGACGCGCCCGACGAAGGCAACCCACGATCTTCCTGCCCGATGGCTACCCTCTTTATCTGACCGGACAATAATTCTTATAATCTAAATCCCAAACAATGAAACGAGTACTAATCACCTTTCTGCTGTTCTCCCTGAACATCGCCGGAACCTTTGCCCAGGGCATTCCGGTGATGGACGTGGCGCACATTGCCATGACGGTAGCCAACGGGGTCACCCTGGACGATCAGCTTGATAAGCTGGAGGATCAGGTAGCTATCTCTCGCCGCATTGAGCAGAAGGTTGCCGATATCTACACCCTACAGGACGACTACCAGGAATTCCTAAAGCAAACCGAAACTGTCCAGAATCTGCGCTGGGCGGATTTGGTGTCCAGTCAGACGCAGGCGCTATCCCTGGAAACCCGGATGGACGCCTACGTTCCGGCCTACGAGAACATCAACACCCTCAAACAAGCTTACGCTACTCTTGATGGAGTAGGTGGGGCATTAAGCATGTACCAGCAGTTGGACGGCTTCGGTTCGGATACGCAATTACCGGCTAGCGTAGCGGCTATGCAGCAGCAGTTAGAGGACTTATCGGTGAACCGAGCGGCTTTTGATGAGATGGCCTACAAAAAGAAGTTACAGGTGGCTTTATCCTACAACCAAGTCGCCGAAGACCTGCTGGAAAAGGCGCAGGAACTGAGTCAGGTGCTGCTCATCAACGAACGCTTCTCTATGACCGAAGGGGAACGGCTGGCCTCTATCAAACAGGCCCACGACTACATTTTGCAAAGCATGGACTTGAAGCTAGAGTCGGATCAACTGGTGCTGGATGTGATGGAAGCCGCCGAAGTAAGCAAGGCGGGTCCCCTGAAGCAGTACGAACAGCAGCTGGAACGGCAGGTGCTGGCGGCTACCCCTTTGTACAACTACTAACCTTCACTTGTATGCACCGACAAAAAAACCTTCTGCTGTTGCTGGCAGTGACTCTAGTGGGAGTGAACAGCTCTCTGGCCCAGCAGGTCATTCCGGTGGTGGATAAGATGCTGCGGGATAGCATTGGAGAGAACGCTACGCGTAACACCAAGCAAGCGGGATACCTCACCTTCATCCGCCGGATGACCAAGAACACCAGAGAAGACGTGATGGCTACCGAGCAGTTGCAGTCCGACTACCGGGCGTTCCTGCGGCAAACCGGTAGTACGGCTTCGCTGGCCCTATTGGATAATAAAGTTGAACAGCAAACAGTAGGACGAGGTGCTGATGCCTCGGGCTACCTGAATGCCTACTCCTTTGCTGAGAATCTTAGTGAAGTCTACGCCGATCAAACCGCACCGATGGATAAGAGTCAGGCCCTGCACGAGCAGCTGATTCCGATTGACGAAACGCTGGTCTTTACCAACTTGAGCTCCTGGGAAGAATACCAAAAAGCTCGTCAACTTAATGTCACCGCCCTGGAAGAAATGAGTCAGCGGCGCAAACTGCAACTGGCCAACACCTACCGGCAGTTCGCTGAGCAAAGAATTGCAAAAGCCGACGAACTGCGGCACTCGCTCACTTCCAATCGCCCCCTACCCGGGCGGGGTTTTTCCATGACCGAAGGGGAACGATTAGAAATCCTTCGCCGGATGCATGACTATCTGCTAAGTAGTCAGCAGTTGAATGATAGAGCCGATGAGCTGATCCGTCAAACGGCAAAACCTACTTTCCAAAAACAGCAGGTAGTGAAGTCTCTACAGCAGCAACAGGAGCGAAATGCTATGGCTAACACACCATTATTCTAAGATTAATTACGTAGATCATGATTTCAAAAGTATTGAGCATCCTGGTATTAATGACGCTAAACTACGCTGTTTCGGCGCAGCTAATCATTGACAAAAAAGCCATTGCCAAGAGCGGGGAGAATTTCGCGATCAACATCCTCAAGGGGCAACACTATAAGAAGATTCGCGACTTCTCTGAGGATATCCAATGGAGCTATACCGCCATAGAAAACCTACAGCAGCAGGTACTGGATGATCTCAAACAGGCTGAAACGGTGAGTGACTTGCGCTGGGCTGATCTGTCCAAGTCGGCATACCTGGCCACCGAACTGATCAAGGGGGCAATGCAACCCGGCATAGAGCTCAACTATGTCATTGAGCATCCGCTGTTTCAGCGTAGTCCGAATGATACGTACCGCTATCTGTTTATCGCCGATGGAGCCGGGGGGCTACCGGCGGATATTTCTTCCCTTCGGCAAGCCCAACAAACTAGCCAATCGCTAACCAGTAGCTTTCACCAACTGGCGGCCGAGCGCAAAGCCTACGCAGCGGTCGCCTTCCAGTATCTAGCCGAAGACTTGGTTGCCAAAGCCACCGAGATGAACGAAGTATTGAAGCAATCTAGGCTAGTTTCTCTATGACCGAAGCCGAACGGATGCGCTTGCAAACCTTCTCGGAGGACTACCTGCTGCTGGCCAGTCAGATGCTGGAACGCTCGGATGCGCTGCTGCTGGACATTACGTCGGTCAAACCCTTGCAGCAACAAGCCGACCAACAGCAACGGCAACTAGAACGGACTACCATCGCCCGAACCAGGGTGCTGGACTATTGAATAACTAATCGATACAATCATGCAAAACAACCTACTCTGGGAAGGAAAGCCTTCGCCGCTCATGCATCTGGGGCTCTACCTGTCCTGCATATTCTTACTGCCCTTGCCCTTCGCGCTGGGGAAGTACCTGGTTACCCGGACGACAAGCTATCAACTCACTGCCGATCGGCTGGTATGTCAGCAGGGCGTCTTTCATCGTACGCTGGACGAAGTGGAACTCTATCGGATCAAGGACTACACCATTGTAGCTCCCTTGCTGTACCGCTGGCTGGGCATTGCTGATCTCGTCCTGGTCACTTCCGATAAAACGCATCCTACGCTGGTACTACAGGGCATCACCGATGCCTATCTGGTGAAAGAACTCATCCGGAAGCAGGTAGAGGAGCTACGGATTCAGAAAGGAGTACGCGAAATAGACTGACTAATTTTATTCACTACTAACCAAACCCAACTTTTCTATGGAACGAGAAAGAGACCCATCCGAAGAATTGCAGTCCGCTGGTCGGCAAGCTGCCGATGCCCTGCGCGGTTACGGCTATCCCGACTTAGCCCAGGAATACGAACGCACCCTGCACCGCTCGGCCCTGGACCCCAAGGAAATGTTCGTTCACAGCCGTATCGCTAATACGACGCTGAAAGAACTCAACGATCTGGCCCAAGAGAAACAGGGTAAGCATCCCGCCCTGGAACGCAATGTACTGGTGCAGGAGCGGCTAGATGCCGCTCTACAAAAGCAGCAGGAACGTAGCCTGCCAAAGGCGAACCGAATAGAAGACCTATCGTTTCCGGCCAAGATGTACCTGGAAGAAAAAAGCCAGCCGCTCGAAAACGCTGCGCAGGAAGTGAAGAACTACCTGGACGAAAAGCGAAATTATAGTCATGCTGCTGAAGGCAAGACGCAGCTACAAAGCCATTTGGATATTCAGTTACAGTCCTACCGCTCGCTACCGACTTCTTATAACATGGAACGGCTGGAAACTTATACTCGTGAAGGCATCACGGTTATGAGGAATGACTTTGAACAAGCCAAGACTTCTCTACAAAAAGAAAACGAAGATTACGTCCGCGAACGAATGTATCTATCCCCCGAAGGCAAAGCCTCTATTCTGCGGGAAGTAGAAAAGGGTGAGTTTATGATGCCCAATCAGGTGAAGGGTAAGTACGTGGAGTCTCAGACCAGCTACGCGCAGCAGCAACTGGATCAGTACACCAAAACCAAAGAGCAAATCTTTAGCATCGATCAGGAGCGCGGGGAAGGTTTGGGTTGGAAACAGGCTTTATCCAATCCGGCCGTGGAAAAGGACGAAGTTAGATCGGCGAGCGTTTCCGTAGACAAAGCGGATGCATGGAAGAATACGCTTGAAAAAGACTACTCTCACCTGTCGGCTGAACAGCAGGACCGGTATGCTAATTTGCAAAGTAAAGTCGTGTCGCTAGAAACGTCAAAAGATCAGGAAATGGAGATCTAAAAAAAGGAAGACTGGTTCAATTCCTGCCAAGAACTGACTACAGATTTATCAAGAAAATTTCCGCTTAATCAGTGTGAGTTGAGATGTTATTTAAGTATCTTTAAAACGTATTAAATCAGTACAAATAGTATGTGCCCAATCCGTACTCCACTGATTTTCTATATGACGTAACTTGCTGATTTACAGAGGCTTTAAAATTTAGGTTCTCGTCCAGTCATCCCGACTAGATAGCATACAAATTAACCCAAAACCCCTTAAATGAGCTGTTTAAGGGGTTTTTTGTTTTTTCTCAACCCCTTTCAATGCGTATCAGTTCATCGTAGTTATGCCCTTTTCGTGGCCCCTTTTTCTTTCGTATACTTGAAGTCAAGCGATTGAATTTCAGGTATTTAGAAAGTATAAAGCAATACAAAAGGATTCATTTGATCCGCGAATCTATGCCCCTTTTGGGCAAGCGAATTCGAATGAATATAAACCTAACCGATTGAACCTATGCAATCCCGCAACACCTTCGGCATTAGCTTCTTTGTCAAGAAGTACAAGGCCAAAAACAACCTCGCTCCTGTCTACGCTCGTATTACTGTCAAAGGAAAGTACTTAGATGTCTCGCTAAAGCGCAAGGTAGAACTTAGCAATTGGGACGACCGTAGCGGCACCACCAAAGGCCGAAAGAACGATGCTCACAAACTCAACCAGTACCTTGAACAAGCCCGCAACCGCTTCTACGAATGTCACCAAGAGCTAGAAAAGGAACGGAAGCTGATTACGCCGGAGGCGATCAAAAACCGTTACCTGGGCAACGACCAGCAGGGCCAAACTCTGTTGGAGCTTATCAACTACCATAATACCGAGATGAGGAGCGTTCTCACCTGGGGCACACTCAAAAATTACTTCACCACGCAGAAGTACTTGGAGAAGTTTCTAAAAGAGAAGTTGAAAACGTCCGACATCCACCTAGCCGAACTCAACTACAAGTTCATTACTCGCTTTGAAAGCTTCGTGAAAGGTAACCGGCTAATCAAAAACCAGAAGCCCTGCGACCAGAACGGTACAATGAAGCATATGGAACGGCTGCGGAAGATGGTCAGTTTAGCCGTCAAACTGGAATGGTTGGAAAAAGACCCATTCCACCAGTACCAGCTCAAGTTCCAGAAGAGCCGCCGCGGGTACCTCACGGTGGAAGAACTCAGAGTGATTGAGGAAACACAATTCATAGAGTCTCGCCTCACCCTGATTCGCGATATTTTCGTGTTCGGCTGCTATACTGGGCTATCCTACATTGAGGTGTATAATCTGACCTCGGATCAAATCGTAATGGGTATGGATGGTAATCGCTGGATTTCCGGGCAACGGCAGAAGTCGGGCGAACTCTTCAACGTTCCTCTGTTGCCGCAGGCCCTGGCTATCATGGAACGCTACCGGGAGCACCCACGCGCAGTCAACGAAGGAAAGCTACTGCCGGTCTACACCAATCAAAAGATCAACGCCTACCTGAAGGAGATCGCGCAAATCTGTGAAATAGAAAAGCGGCTCACGTACCACCTAGCCCGACACACGTTTGCTACCACCGTGACGCTGGCCAACGGGGTACCGATAGAATCAGTCAGTAAGATGCTGGGACATACCAAAATTAGCACGACCCAGATTTACGCGAAGGTGGTGGAGCAGAAACTCAGTCAGGATATGCAGTTGTTAAAAGACCGGTTAATTATCCAGAAAACAGAGAATAAAAAGAAGCAGAGTGGTTGAGAATGAAGCTGATCATAACTTTAGATAACACTATTGTTTTGCGATGAACGCACTTCTAGTTCAGCAAATAGTTACAAAAGTTGTTCACAACAACCAGTGAGACCCGTACTTTTACCCGTAGCATCTAATTTGCGTTGGTTTATGTCCCTTATCCGTTTGCTGTTAATGCTAGGTGCCTTCAGCCTCGCTTCGTCGGCGAGTGCACAGGCTCCGTCGCGACATACGTACACCCTTGGAGTTAATGCCTATCAGGGATTTCTACTGGTTCCTTCGCAGAACGTAGCGCGGTTTGCGGGCACCCGCCCGTTGGGCTTTGAACTATTTATCAACAAGAACACCTACGGCCACTCGTTCTGGGAGAACCGCTATGGCTGCCCCGATATTGGCCTCTCGATCACCTACACCGATTACCTCAACCCGGTGCTGGGCCAATCCATTGGCGGAACACTCTACATGGATGTGCCGCTGATGCGCCGCCCGAGGACGGTGCTCACACTAGGACTGGGCACCGGACTGGGTTACCATACCCGCCCGTACCGTCCGCCCATTGAGACCGGCAACATCCTACTGGGCACTTCTTTTACACTCGCCATGCGCGCACAGTTGAACTATTCCTACGCTTTTTCTTCACGATGGCGGGCCATCTTGTCGGCCAAACTGATGCACTACTCCAATGCCGCCTACTCGCGGCCTAATCGGGGGGTGAACCTACCAATGATCAACCTGGGAGTGTCGCGGCGGCTGGGCGACCATACCCCCGCCTACGCAACTGCTACTAATATAGAGAAGCCTAAGTTGTACAAGCGTATCAGTTATTATCTGGGAGTGAGTAATGGCATGAAAACAATAGAAACGGAGGGCCAGCTATATGACTTTGTGAATTTACACGCCTATACCACCTTACGACTTGGTCCGATCAGTGGGCTTACGGGGGGAGTCGACATATTTCTGGATCAGGCTACCCGCCAGTACATTCGGAAGCACCTGGCACAAAAACGTCCAGACTACCGCCGGATGGGCCTGGCGGCCGGGTACGAACTCTTCTACAACCGCCTCTCATTGCTCGGCCAAGTGGGAGTATATTTGTACCGTCCGTTCCGGGAACTATACTCGCCGGTGTACCAGCGTATTGGATTGCGTTACGCACTTATGAAGCACCTGCTCGGCAACTTCACGCTGAAGGTGCACGGCGGACGGGCCGAACTGATAGAATTCGGACTTGGTATACGGTTTTAACGCAGGGTTCAGCGTACTGAAGGGATCCTTTCCTTCCTTTTTTTTATGATTTTGCTTTGTTACTCGTTAAATAGTGAGCTATGTCAGCGACGTATATCCAATCTATTTAACAAAAGTGAGTAATGTTTAATCTTAGCTTCAACTACGAACATGAGTACTCAAAACTATCTTCCATTAGTCAACAAGCTTTGGAGGAGAAGTTGTCGCTTAGACAATATCCAAAAAAGTATATTCTGATCGATGCCAATGATGTTTCTAATCAGGTTTACTTTATCAAGAGAGGGGCAGTGCGTAGCTTCTACTACGATGAGCCAGGAAACGAGATAACTTCTTGATTAAGCTTTGAAAACACACTTGTTGCAGATGCTCAGAGCTATATATTGAGAAGTGAAAGCTACGAATACCAGCAGACGTTAGAAGATTCAGAATTATATTCTATTGATTATAATGATTTGCAAGATTTATATCACCGCCACCACGATGTTTGCAACTTAGGAAGACTTATGTCTGAGTTCTGTAGTCTTCAACTCGTCCAAAGAATTGCCACTTTACAGCTTAAATCAGCGAAAGACCGGTACGATATGCTCTTGAAGAGCCATCCGTCAGTATTCCAAAGAGTGTCTGTATCACATATTGCTTCTTTTCTAGACATGACCCGGGAAACACTCAGTCGTCTGCGACAGAGGGAGTGATTTTGTGATATAGCTCACACTTGCTCGTTCTACTATTGCCGAAGTTTAGGGTATTCATTTACCGTAGACTCTAGATAGAAAGATGAGTACAGCTAAGTATGAAATTATCGTACTGGATATTGATGGGGCAATAGTTGAGCAAAAGAAGCTACTTGAAGTATTTAACCCTACGATTATCTCTTTGCAACACCGGCACGCTGAGCTAAGAAATTGGTGTCCTTTGGAGACCATAGATGACCTCAAATCTACGATAACTGCTGCTTACAGAACTGATCTTCCCAAGTTCTTTCTATACGGTTCGGGGGATTTTCATCATTTTCCGCTGCTATTCTCCGGATTATTGAATCCCGAAGAACCTATCACTATTATCGGACTGGATGGTCATTCAGACACGCACCGAGGTGTGAAAGGCTATGTTTGGTCAGGTCAATGGGTACCCCGATGCCTAGAATTACCGCACGTCAGGAAAGTTATTTCGTTTGGAGTAGACAAGGATCTTCGTTCAGGCATTATGAATGCCCCCTTAGGCACACCTACCCATCGAATTGATTTATTCTTGAAGGGCAAATTTGAAATGTACCCCCGCGAGATGAAAGGTTCTACTTTTTATGGGCGCACTACTTATCAATCTGATTGGGTTACGATGAAGCCTCAATCTTGGTTTAAAACTTATGCCAAATGGAAACCGATTAAGGAGTGGGAAAGCGTTGAAGCGTTCGCTCACTATCTACTCACTCGTATACCTACTGATGCTATCTATCTCACGCTAGATAAAGATGGATTAAACGAAGAGGATTGCTACTCTAACTATTACGGAAGTGGTAAGCAGGGGACGTTATCCACTAAAGAACTGGTTCGTATTCTTAAAGTGCTTAAAGAGCACAAAAACATCGTAGGAATAGACACCTGCGGCGATTTTTCGGTGCCAGCTCCCCCTCCTACCTGGCTGAAGAAGCAATGGACTAAGTTTGGTATTCAAGAATTTCCTAAGCCTCTCTATAATCAGCCAAGACTGAAAAAAATTAATGAACATACGAACCTAGCAATACTCAACACCCTTGTATAGCATCTTATATAAGTTCTACTTATGCACTGGCTCTATCTTATCATAGCAGGGTTACTGGAAGTAGGCTGGCCTTTGGGACTTAAAATGTCGCAACAAGCTGACCGATACCAATGGGCATGGATTGCCCTGGCCATTGTCTGCATGTCGATCAGCGGTTTCTTCTTGTGGAAAGCTCAAAAAATGATTCCTATAGGCACTGCCTACGCAGTGTGGACTGGCATTGGGGCGGTAGGCACACTAGTAGTAGGTATCGCATTTTTTGGCGACTCTTCCAGCATCTGGCGACTATTCTCAGCGCTACTGATCGTTATTGGAATTATCGGCCTTAAGTTGAGCTAAAAATTAGAGCAAATACTTATCGCTATTCTCGGCACTGGCTTGCCTCTTACTCATTTGAGAGAAACGCAGACCAGGTTTAGTGTTCGATACTTTCCTAAGTATTTCATACTTCTCTTCCCTTCTCTCGAAGCAGTCTATGGATGAACGAAAACTAATATCCCAGAGGCCGTGAATTCCTGAGAACCTATAGACTTTTGTGACATATATCACAAAGGGCTCTCCCTTCCCGCTATAGCTTTGCATCATGATTACGGTACAACTTTGAGGTACTTTGTTGTTGCCCTGTCTTATTCTTAAGTATATGGTTTAAAAAAAGAATCAAAATGAAGTATAAATATACTGTGACAATAGGAGTGTCACTTGTCATCAGTACCGCTTGTGCCCAGAGCACCTACACTTTAGATCAAGTATTAGACCAAGCATTACAGCGTAACTCAACTATCAGTGTCAGTCGGCAAGAGCAGTATCTATTTACCGAACAGGTGCGGGCGATGAAGAACAAAGTTCTACCTACCATCAACCTCAGTGGTTCTCACCAGTATTACTTCGATATTCCTACGCAGGTAGCTCCAGCGAACGCATTGATCCCGCCTGGAGCCAATCCCGGACCCGCTACCCCCAATGCAAGCCCGTATCTACCCCTAGTCCTAGGACTACCCCACCAAACCAACCTGACTCTCCAACTACAACAAGTGCTTTACGAGCCCCAGTTGCCCATCAGCATCAAAGCGGCCCAAACGGGACGCAAGATAGCGGATCTTCAACTACAGCAGACCAAAGAAGAGATAGTATACAATACGTCCAGCGCCTTTTATAACGCCCAATCGCTGGCCCAGCAAATTAGTTTGCTTAATCAGAATCGAACTTCTCTAGAGCGACTTATCAAGATTACCGATCTACTGCGGCAAAACGATCTAGCGAAGAGAACTGACGTTGAACGACTTCAACTCAACCAAGCTAGTCTCACCAACCGGATTGCTAACCTGGAAGTAGCCTACGGACAGGCACTTAACTCTTTAAGAGTACTGACCAACACCCCGATTACCGATTCTTTTGCAATTGATACCGACATCAATCGCCAGGAAGCGATAATGTTGGAGGTGTCCGACAGCATGTCTCGCACCGACATAGCCTTGGCGCAGCAGCAATTAGAGGTGCAGCAACTGGAAGAACGACAGATTACCTCCGGCTACCTTCCGTCACTGTACGCCACCGGAGTATACGGCCAAACCGGCTTTGGCGAGTTCAGCAACGATAACGATTACTACGAGATGTTCCCAATTAGCTACGTGGGTATTCAGTTGAGTATGCCCGTCTTTGACGGGCTACAAAAGCGCTCGCGACGTATCCAGAAACGGATAGAGCAAAACCAAACCCGAACACAGATTGATTTACTCCAGCAGCGAGTAGAAGCCGAAATTGCCAATGCCTTCGCCAGCCTCACTATCCAACAACAGGCAGTAAAAGTACAGCAGCAGGCTCAACAACTTGCTGAACGGGTCTTTCAAAATGTGCAACTCCAATACCGTGAAGGTGTAGCTGGAGTAAGTGATGTGGTTGACTCCGAAAATGAGCTTCGCCAAACGCAGACGGATTACCTAACCGCGTGGGTTCAACTACGAATTGCCGAACTCAACATGCGTCAAGCGACTGGGAGTTTACTAACCAACTGAATATAATCCCTCTATCACTCTTAATTTTTCGTATATATGAAACCTAATTCCAACAAAAGTCTCTGGCGTGGGATCATCATTGTCGGCCTGGTCATTGCTCTGGGAGCGTGGACCTATACGACCCTGATGGCTAATAAAGAAACCGTAGAAGATAAGGTCTACCGGCGAGATTTTACTCGCCGTATTCCAGTGCAGACAGTGGCTGTAAAGCGACAAAGTCTTTCGCAATCCCGCCGACTACTTGGCACCTTCGAGCCGAATCGCGAACTGGACATAACCGCCCAGATTCAGGGCGAAGTGGTACACGATGCGATCAGCGAAGGGCAAACGGTTCATCAGGGCACCCTAGTAGCTAAGATCGACGAAGAGCAGCTTCAGTTTCAACTTGTGGCCGCCGAGGCGGACTACCAAGATGCTGTTCGCGAAGTGAGACGCTACGAAGCACTCACTGCCGGGGAGGCAGTGCCCAAAGTACAGCTCGACAAAGCCCAACTTCGCCTGGCTAGTGCCGAAAGTCAGCTACAGGTACTCAAAAAACAGATTAGGCAGACAAGGATCGTTGCCCCGTTCGCAGGAGTGATTACCGCCAAACTGTTTGAGCGTGGTACGGTCGTCGCTCCGGGGATGCCCCTGGCGCATCTGACCGATATTGCTACGCTAAAATTGATTGTGCAATTACCCGAAGAAGACCTGCTTATCTTTCAGAGAGGGCAGGAAGTAATGGTAAAAACCGACGTGCATCCGGCAGCTAAATACCTGGGCACGGTCGTGATGGTGGGCGCGAAGGGTGATGAGGCCCACAATTTTCCGGTACATGTGCGGGTACAAAATTCTGACGAATATCCACTCCGCGCCGGTATGTACGGATTTATTCAGTTTGACCAAACCGATCGTCCCGAAACACTGGTCATTCCTCGCGATGCTCTGGTAGGATCGTCTCGCAATGCCCACATCTACGTGGTACGCGACAGTGTGGCTTACTTAGAGTCCATTGCGCTGGGCGAAACCGCCGGTGGAGAACTAGAGGTAGTTTCCGGGCTACAACCTGGTCAACAGGTGGTGGTCAGTGGACAAATCAATCTTACTGACAGCGCCCAGGTAAGCGTCCGTTGACCTATCAATGGATGAATAACTGTAATACCGGTCTTGATGTCCTGATTCATAGATGACCCTTCGGTAATTTCTGTACTATTCAACTCCGTTCTACAACAACTTTTGTCTTCTAATTCTTCTATTTATGAGCATTTCAGAATTATCTATCAAACGCCCCTCACTGATCATTGTGCTGTTTTCGGTCACCATATTAGCGGGACTGTTTACTTTGCCCCGTATAGGCTATCAGTTGCTGCCCGACATAGCCTCTCCAGTGCTTACCATCACCACCATCTACCCAGGCGCGTCACCCAACGAGGTAGAGAATAGTGTAACCCGCGAGATTGAAGATGCTGTTGCCGGTCTAGAAAGCATTGATAATATTATTTCTAAGTCATTAGAGGGAGCCTCACTAGTCATTATCAATTTCAACTCAGGAACAGATGTGAACAAACGCTTAGACGAAGCGCAACGCAGCCTGAACAATGTGAAGAGCATCCTGCCCGACGACGCGCTAGCCCCCTCCATTTCCAAAGTTTCGCCTAGTGATTTGCCCATCATGCAAGTTACTGCCGTCTCTGATCTAAACGGTAAGGTCTTCTATAGCCAAATGGAAGATCAGATTGTACCTCAGTTGCAGCAGGTAAAAGGCGTGGCCGCCGTAACCCTACTGGGTGGAGAAGAACGAGAAATCAAAGTGGCCGTTGATCCAAATAAACTAGAGCACTATAGCCTTTCGCTATTGCAAGTCACGCAGGCCGTCGGAGAGGCCAATCTGGAGTTTCCCACCGGCAGTGTGAAGAGCGAAGGCGATGAGATTACCGTACGACTGGCCGGCAAATTTACTAATCTAGAGCAAATTCGGGCGTTAATCGTATCTACCCCGATTACAGGTAGCCCGTTGCGGGTGCGTGACGTCGCCCAGGTAATCGATGGCACTAAGGAAACGGCCAGCATTGCCCGCCTGAACGGCGAGAACGCCATTACCTTACGGGTGCAGAAGCAACGGGATGCTAACACCGTCAACGTAAGTGAAGCCGTACGCGAGCGTATTAGCAACCTAGAAACGCGCTACGCTGATAGTAACTTATCCTTCACTGTGGCGCAAGATGAATCGGAATTTACGTTGGAGGCAGTAGATGCGGTGCTTCACGATCTGGTGATCGCGATTATCTTCGTAGCAGTGGTCATGCTGCTCTTTCTCCACAGCATTCGCAACGCACTAATCATCATGATCGCCATTCCGGTGTCGCTCATCTCTACTGTGGCCTTTATGTTTTTACTGGGTTATACGTTTAACTTGATGACGCTACTGGCCATGTCGCTGGCCATCGGCATTCTGGTCGATGACTCTATTGTAGTATTAGAGAATATTTACCGCCATATGGAAATGGGTAAGAAAACGACGCAGGCCGTGTTAGACGGAACCCAAGAAATTGGACTAACCGCCCTATCAATCACGCTGGTTATCGTTGTCGTATTTATTCCGGTTACGTTCGTGCAGTCGCTGATCGGCGACGTGTTTCGGCAGTTTTCCTGGACGGTCGCCATTGCTACCATCTTCAGCCTAATTGTGGCCTTCACGTTAATTCCTTGGCTGATGTCCCGTTTTTCTAAAATTACTCACCTCAACGCTAAGAATCCCTTTGAATGGCTACTGCTTCAGTTCGAGAGCGGACTCACCCACCTCACGAACTTCTACGAACGCTCACTACAATGGACATTATCTCGTAAATGGACCGTGCTGGTCGTTGTGATGGCACTCTTCGGTTTCATCGGCTGGGTAATGAGCCTGGGTATCGTGGGGCAAGAGGAATTTTCTTCAGGGGAAAAAGGAGAGTTTACGCTGACCCTAGAGTACGAGAAAAGCACCTCGATCCGTAGCAATAACCTGAGCACCAACCGTATAGAGCAGTGGCTGCTAGAACAGCCGGAAGTCACAACCGTGCTGGCCAACATTGGTGGACCTAGCGTGGGCATTGGCAGCACCGGCCTGAGTAGCCCTCACCTCTCCGAACTCAATGTAAAACTCGTAGAAAAGGACGAACGCTACGAGAGCACTGAAGAATTTATGATTGATGTGATGCAGCAGGTCCGGGACGAATACAGTGGAATAAAAGTAGGTGGCTCAGTGGTCGGACTGGTGCAGTCGGGCATCGCTCCGATTGAAATTACGCTCAGTGGCGCAGCATACGAGGAGCTGATCGCCAGCGGTGAGCAACTGAAACAACTCATCGAGCGCGTTCCTGGAGCCAACGACGCGGAAGTGTCGGTGGATGCCGGTAAGCCGGAGGTATCGGTGGCCGTTGACCGGGACAAGATGTCGGAACTGGGGCTCAACATTGCCACGGTGGGGGCTACGCTTCAAAACGCATTCACTGGCAACGACGACAGCGAATACCGCGACGGCGACTATGAGTATAACATTCGGATACAACTGGACGCCTTCGACCGGCGTGACCCATCAGATGTCAAGAATATCACCTTTGTCAACAATTACGATGCAACTATCAAGCTATCGCAGTTTGCTACGGTGAGCCAGACCAACGGTCCCTCGGTGCTGGAACGTAAAGACCGCCGTTCGTCGGTTACAGTCACTTCGTACGCTCTGGGGATACCAGCGGGTACGCTGGCTCAGAGCATTGATGCCCAAATTGCCAACGCTGATTTTATGAAAGATGTCAACTACGAATGGGGCGGCGATATCAAATCACAAGACGAAAGCTTTGAGGCCTTAGGCGGAGCGTTCGGCATCTCGTTGATTCTGATCTACTTAATTCTGGTAGCCTTATACGACAGCTTTATTAATCCTTTGGTAGTACTACTATCGGTGCCGGTGGCACTCATTGGATCATTGCTGGCACTGGCTTTAACGATGTCTACCCTCAGCGTATTTGCTATCTTGGGTGTAATTATGCTGTTAGGATTGGTCGCAAAGAACGCCATCCTTATTGTGGACTTCGCCGGGCAACTCGTGGAGGAAGGTATGCCTTCCCGGCAGGCGGCGGTGCGGGCAGGGAAAGAGCGGTTGCGTCCCATCCTAATGACCACCCTATCGATGGTGATTGGTATGCTACCTATTGCCCTAGCTGATGGGGCCGGTGCTGAATGGAAAGGGGCCATGGCCTGGGTCATTATCGGTGGACTGCTTTCATCTCTATTGCTTACAGTATATATCGTGCCGGTGGTCTATGATTTTGTAGATTGGATGAGACGCAAAATATCTCCTATAAAAAAGAGAGGTAGAGTAGTGAATCTGCCATTAAAATCTGCTCAGATGTAATTCGTATCGGTGAGTCAGAACTTGTAAAATCACCTGCTCACTCAGTTTTTTACCCCTAATTGATGAGCTATGTTGTACCTCTTTAAATTTTGAAGATATCCACCCTAATCTCGGCCTGGTGTTTAGTAGCGTTGCAGCTATTACCGCTCCGAGCAACGGCGCAAAGCACGTCCGCTAACAAGTTGTCATTCTTGAGCAAGTTTACGTTTACCGGAGGCACTAGCTTTGTACTCCCACTAGACAGCTTCAAGCGGAATCTAAGTTCGGCATTCAGCACGGCAACGGGGGCTGATTTTATGGTAAACGACCGTGTGTTTATTAGGTCTATGGTGTCGTATAACCGCCACGGCTACGAGTCAAGCAATTTATATCCAGACATTCGACTGGAAAGCAATACAGAACTCTTGAGTCTGTTCTTGAACGGACGTTTTTTGCTAGGTCCAATTTGGCACCGGCTTAATCCTTATGTTTTTGCTGGTCCGGGGGTATCTATTGTGTCTACGCCTGCCATTACCCGCCCCGCAAATGGTAATGAGCTATTAATATACCAAACTAGCGAAACCAAGTTTATGTGCAATGTGGGAGGAGGTCTAGATTTCCGAATTAAACCCCTGCTTATCATGTATCTCGAGACCTCTTACAACACGTCGCTCAATGGGCAGGAAGTGCGATTTTTACCGATACTAGTGGGATTTCGTACCTTTCCAGCGGGCTTTTTCAATAAAAGATAACTTTTGGTTTTCAGTACCCCCATCACTCAAAAAATTAACCTTGATAGAATTTGAATGAACAACATCAAAAAGCACTAGAAGAGCTTAACAACCAACTGAAAACGCTAGATATTGAGGAAGATAATATCTTAATTAGATCTCAGCAGTCCATTGATCTGACCCGAGCGGCCGTAGACGGTGTTCAACAGAAAGTAATAGAGCAGGGTTTTCCCGATCAAGACACTGAAGTCCACTTTTTCAAAAGAATAAAGCCGCAGTTCTTCAGTAAGCTAATCTACTATGTGGAGCTTCACAACACCGTACTACATCTTCCACCGCAATTAGGCGGCAAGTCGCAACAGAAGCACCTTCGTGGGAAGCTAGATCGTATCAATGCCTTTTTCAAGAAGGAGATAGACTTTTACCGCTACTACCGCATGGGCCATACTTACTTAGACGACCGTTACTTTGTCCGTAACAATGCTGACCCGCAACTGGCTATTGACTGGTGCTACTATATCCAACATCCGCAGTTTACTACTACCCACGACCTATTAGTTGCCACTATTATCGCCAACGATCAGTTAGCTACCTATCTCAAAGCCGAAATTATCTATCTGAAAGATGAATCATCCCAGGTAATACCCAGGGGGCTATCTGGTGTTAGTTTGCACTGGAGCAAACCCAAGGTATATCTGATTGAACTCATTTATGCACTGGATGCTGCCGGAGCGATCAATCACGGTAATATCAGCATCAAACAGCTCGCTTCCGCCTTTGAAGTCATTTTCCAAACTGACCTGGGGGATGTTTACCATAATTTCATGAAAGCCAAGGCTCGCTCTAACCCTACCCGCTTTCTAGATGAATTGAAACAAAGCCTTTTGAATCATATCGAGGAAGATTAGATACAAAGGAGAAAAAATTACTACCCAGTGGGTACTACCTGGGATACTTTCTAATCCCATCTTGTGCAGTTTTGCATCATTACGAACTAAAACGATGCAAAACATGGCAGCTGAAATCATTACCACTGACGACCTTCGTGAGTTTAAACAAGAACTCCTCACTGAGATCGCTAAACTCTTTCAAGAGCGCAGCGATACCCCCGCCAAGCGGTGGCTCAAATCCTACGAAGTCCGCGAACTACTGGGTATCTCCCACGGTAAGCTCCAGAAGCTTCGCGACGAGGGCGAACTCCCCTTCACCCGCATTGGCGGTGTACTCTTCTACGACTACGAAGATATCCATCGGATGCTTCAGCAGCACCGCATTCAGAGTCAGTAGTCTCTCATTATTCTAGAAGAGTACCAACGACCGAAGCGATGCATGAATTACATCAAACACCTGACCGCCGTCTATGAGAAGTTTGCCGACGACGACCGACTCAATCCCAGCCATGTTAGTTTATACATGGCTTTGTTCCAGTTCTGGAACCTTAACCGCTTCCGTAACCCGATATCCATTGCCCGGGGCGAAGTGATGAAGCTTAGCAAGATTGCCTCTAACAAAACGTATCTGAAGGGCCTGCGAGAGCTGGACCAGTGGGGCTATATCCGCTACTTTCCGTCTCGAAATCCGATGAAAGGTAGCAAAGTAGAGATATGTAATTTTTACACAAGTACTACACAAGTGGTAAACAAGCACTACACAAGTGCTACACAAGTACTACCCCCTTCTATAAACAATAGTAAACTAAATAAACAGAGTAAACGGGAGAAAACGAAGTTTCAACCGCCCTCGCTGGAAGAGGTGAAATTTTTCTTTGAAAAAAAGATGAGCGGTGCCGAAGAAAGCGACGAGGAGGCCCGCCGCTTTCACAACCACTACCAAGCCAACGGCTGGCGGGTCGGTCAAAACCAAATGCAAAACTGGCGGGCGGCCGCCCAGAACTGGCTGCTCAAAGCACCGGCGTTCAATGCCCGGGAAAAGCAAGCAGACCACCGCCGCAGTGCGCCGTCCAGCCGCTACCTCAACGCCAACCACCACAAAGACTATGACGAACCTTTGTAAGCGTCAGAATGGGAAGAACGTCTTCGTTGTTGAGGACTGTCTTCAGTTTCTGGAAGCCCGGGGCCAGCAGCACTACGGCCCTCACTTCCGGATCTATCCCGAAGATCACCCGTTGATCTTCAAGCTACTGGTCTATTTTGTGCAGGATCAGCAAACCGCCCCTACGCTCAATCTAAACCTCCACAAGGGAATCCTACTTACCGGCCCCATCGGCTGCGGTAAAACCAGCCTGATACTGCTGATGCGTTACCTGCTGCCCGGCCCCCGCCGCCACGTCCTCAAATCTACGCGTACGGTCAGTTTGGAATTTCAGCAAGACGGCTACCCAGTCATCCAGCGGTACAGCACCCAATCCTTTCGTCACCAGGGCGGCGAAAGCCACCCCAAAGTTTACTGCTTCGACGACCTTGGCGTCGAGCAACCGCTCAAGCACTACGGCAATCAGTGCAACATCATGGCCGAAATTCTGCTGTCCCGCTACGACCTGTTCGTTCACCACGGGATGCTCACCCACCTCACCACCAACCTATCCG
Organism: uncultured Cytophagales bacterium; assembly: GCA_963761785.1. GTDB lineage: Bacteria > Bacteroidota > Bacteroidia > Cytophagales > Cyclobacteriaceae > Tunicatimonas. The sequence goes on along the minus strand of CAVXII010000002.1, from coordinate 438,873 downwards.
CCAGCGAGATCGAGCAAGCCTACGGCAACCGCGTCCGCAGCCGGATGCGCGAGATGTTCAATCTGGTAGCATTTGATCGGGAAGCGAAGGATAAGCGCGTTTGATATCATTCTAAATCGGCCGACTTTTTCCTTTTTTTCTCTAGTGTAAGCGCACACATCGTAGAGTTATTTTCTACGACGAATCTTTTTTCAAGTTCCCTGTAGGTGTAGAGCTAATTTATGGTAGCTACATACTAACCACCGGTCTTTTTGGTATTGATGTGAATCGCTGTGGCCACAAACATTGTTATTCGAGTTCCTACTGAATGAAAAGCAAATAGTGAAATAAGAAATATCAGAGAAGGATTACATCAATTGCTTGGCAGACGAAATGCTGTTGGTGACATGCCGGTCTTCTGCTTGAACAAGCGACTAAAGTACTGGGGATACTCAAAACCTAGTGCATACGCAACGTCGGAGACAGAGGCATCTGAAGCCAGCAGTTTCAACTTGGCTCTCTCGATCAACTGGTAGTGGATATGCTCCTGCGCAGTCTTTCCGGTGAGGGATTTTAGTAGGTCGCTCAGGTACTTGGGCGAAAGATGAAGCTTATCGGCGAAGTAGTTGACGCTTGGCAAGCCCGATTGTAGGACTTCTGCGTCATCAAGGCATTGGTGTAGCTTGCTCTCGAAGGTGTTTAGCACCGAAGAACTAATATCATTTCTTAGGATAAACTGCCGACTGTAGTAGCGCTGCGCGTAGGTGAGCAGTAGCTCAATATTAGACAATACCACTTGCTTACTGTATTGGTCAATGGGCCGCTGGTACTCGGTCTGGATGTTGCCGAAGATGATGTCCAGCGTGTTTTCTTCTTCTTGGGACAAATGTAACCCTTCGTTTACCTGGTAGTCAAAAAAACCGTAGTCCCTTATCGTGTTGGCCAGTGCTGATCCGGCTAGCAGTTCTTGTTGGAAGAACAGCATCCAACCGGTGGCTCGCGTCAGAATTTCCGGTTCAAACGAGAGTACCTGGAGCCGAGCGGTGAAGCCCAAGGCCCCTTCCTGAAAATCATAGCTAGTGCGGCCGTACTTTACGTAGCCCGACAGGTTCTTTTTCAAACCCACGGCGTAGAACCCGTAGGTAAAGTGCGCCGGAAAACGCAGCGAGCGGTCAGGCAAGTCTTCTAGCCGGGTAATACTGAACAGCGGGTGGCGAGGGGGTTCGATCTCCGCTAACTGATGCAATTGGTGAATAGAGGCGATATGATAAACTTGTTCCATAGTTACTGAATTTATTTTAGAAACGATAGCCGATGCCAATCAAGGGTGAAGGAAGTACGGCATTGATACTGATTCGGCTTCCGGAAGTAAAAGTTACCTCGCCATCGCTGACCACCGGAAACACCGCAACGGCCTCTCCCACAACGAAGAAATTAGACAGCTTAGAATTAAATGGATGCCAAAGATAACCAACTCGGGGAGCAATGTAGTAGAATCGGTAATCTAATGCTTCGTTGCGCTCTTGATCGCTAAGCGTGTAGTTTTCAACTCCCGTAGCAGCACCTACAAACCAGCCATTGTTTCCTCTGGTAGCGGCAAGAAAGTAACGAAATGAAAGGGCTAGCACAATGTCTTGTCTTGCTTCCAGGTCTATCTCACCTTGCGTACTCCACACAAAATCGGCCACCCCCTCAGACAAAGTTGCAGCGAATACATTAATTCCCAACTGCATCCTATTATTCAGCGCATAGTGCCCTACTACCGAGTAGCCATTCATAAAAAATTGCAAGGGACGTAGTTCTAAGTAAACCCCTGGTTCTTTTTCTTCTTGAGCAAGCGTTGGAGTAGTCTGTAACAATGAGAGTATGACCAGCAGAAGCAATATCAAATTTTTCATGGCACGTAAACGTAGTGAATGGATTCTATGTGGTGAACTTGCGGCATAGCAGTAGTGGTATTGTGTTGAAAATGGCCTCCGTATTCGGAAAGATCAGTTGTCTTGGTTCAGAAAAGCTTTTACGTGGCCAGGGTCTAGCGGACCGCCGTGCCCCACGTACCATTGGTCATACTGTTCTTCCAACAGTTGGTCAAGTACGACCAGGACCCGCGAAAAATCTTCGGCGAAAAAATGGTGCTCAGGCTTGCGTTTGCCCAAAACATACCCCCCTCTGATCAAATCGCCGACAAAGAGGTCATTCCCGTATATCACTACCATACTGCCCTGGGTATGTCCTCTCACCGTTTTAATCGTAGCATTGAATCCATACGTTCGTAAGTCCAGGCTGTCAGTAACCAGTATATCCGGGCAAAAGGCCGGGAAATGCCAGTCCACTTGATTATACGCTAATTTCCCTAGTATTCTCTCAGGAGTAACCATTCTCAGTGAATCAAAAGAACCCTTTTCAGCGAGATGTTTTTCATCACGGTGTACGATTACCTGCGTGCCGTACTCTTCCTGAAACCAAGCCGCCGCTCCTACGTGGTCGGCGTGGACGTGCGTGATGACCAAGTAACTGATTTGTGCAGGGTCAAATCCTAGCTTCGTTATATTATTGACTAGCTTGTTAATTTTATCAGGCAACCCACCGTCTATAAGCAGTAGTTGGTCGTTTTCGGCAATCAGATAACTGTTGTAGTACCCGTAGCCCACATTATAAACGTGCCCTTCCGGCGTGTAGATTTTTGTCGGGCTACAGGCCACCACCAGCATAATTACCATCATTATAGTGCTATTAGGGAACCTTCGCATCGAAAATACTTTACGCATGAACCGTTGCTGACCGTTTGCTGATTGTGCGGCAATTGTCAAAACCGCCAACCTAGCAAAAAAGTCGGCAGGATAGCGGGAGGAACTACGCTATTGATGTGGTAGCGACTATCGCCCACCGTACGCTCCTCGGTATTGTTGAGGATAAAGATAATGTTGTAAGAAGCACCTACGTGGAAGTTTGGCTTCTTGAACGGATACCAATTGTAACCCAGACCAACGCTGGCGTACCAGTTATCAAAAGTGTCTTCCTGTCCAGCATCATCACTGATCGTCCACCCTTCGTACCCCACGGTGCCTAACGCATGAAACCCCCGGTCGACGTTGCTATTATTGAAGCGGTACCTCACGTCAAGACCCACCAAATAATCCCAATCTACCGTGATGTCTCCGTTGTTATCGAAGAACTGGTCACGAGCGATATCAGGCAGCTCAAACCCAGCTTCGGCGGCCAGGCCGAATGACCATTTTTTTGGTAGATGATAAAATCCCTTCACGCTGTAACCTCCTAACGCATAGAAAATCGGATTGACGGTGACGGAGAAGCTTCCCCGCTCGCTCTCTGACTGGCCTTGGGCCTGAAGATGGGTTGCCACCAAGACAGATATACAGAATATAATTATTGCTTTATAAATCATCGCTTTAACGTCTTTAAGTGAGTGTAAATCAGTTGCAAATTCTTTCTTGACAGCTTCCCAGGGGTTGACCCAAGAACTCGCCGTTGACAACCCAATTGAGGTATTCTTCCGAAGATACGATTTGACCCTGCTGGTTTACATTGATGCGGAACACGTACACATTGTTGTAGGGAGTCCCGGTTTCTTCTACGGTAAACTGTCCGTTGGCCTGCACAAAGACCGTGGTACCGTTATCCGCTGAGGTGAGGCGCACGTCAGCGAATCGGATGGGGGAGAAAGTGGCGAAAATTTGGTTGAAGTAGATCTCTATGGCACCGATTCCATCGTAAACGATCGGGTCCTGGGTCGCATTGGGATTCATCATGACGGTCACGGAAGACGACTCGCTGAATAGCTCGAGGACTGAGGGACTTTCTTGCTGGAAACGTTCTAAGAATGTTTCTACCACCGCTACTCCGTCAACCTCAGGAGTAGCACCGGTGCCTTCGTCTTCTTCGCAAGCCGTTTGAGAAACCAGCAACGGGGTAAACAGCAGTAGGAATGTGATCTTTTTCATAGTGTTTTAAAATAAATGGTGAATACAATAGTCTGTAGAGTTTTAAGCGGCAATGCAGCCATAGTTGTATAGCATTTGATACTGTGGCGAATTTTGATAGAATTCGGCAGCTATACCGAACTCGCTAAAAAACCTGTGTAGCAAATGTTCATTGAAGTACTGGATTTTGATGCTGGAGAGGGAGAAAGGCTTTCTTGGTTGTCCTGGCTCAGGCCAAGCGTATACTGCTTTGGCTAGTGATACGGCCGTCAGGCTGGCATTGATGTGGGTATGTATCTTCTGCTCACTACGGGCCTGGCATTCCGTCAGGCCAGTGTGCTGCTTAGCATCCCGATAGAGAAACTCTATCTGGAAACGTAAGCGATAGCATTCTAGCACTTTAGCTCCATCCATAGTCGGATCAGTAGCAAAGAAAGCTTCTGCTCTCAGAGAACCATCTTTTTTGGTTATGTGCACGATGACGCACTTGACTAAACGATCCAATGCTTTCACATAGACTTTGCCTTGATAAGCGATCATATTATTTTCTTGTAGACAGGGGGTAAAGTGCGCCCTATCCAAAGCCAGCCGGTTAACGCGCCCTTGATACTTGCGGGGTCGGCCTCTACGTTTGGGCTTGGGCCCTAGATGAGGATACTGCAAGACCGCATTGCTGGGCAGTTTGCTAATCAGCGTGAAGCCTTGCCCGCTCACTGCATCCACGAACGGTCTGCGCCAGAAGTAACCATCCGCTACTAAAGTAGTAGAAACAGCTTTCAATCGGTTGGCTTGCTCTACCACCAGACCAGCATAATAGTCCAGTAGCGAACCGTAGCGGTCTTGACCGATGGTTTGCTTGGCATACAAATGCATGGCCGTACGACTCTCTATGCCCACGCTGGCAAAACCGCTAATCTCTAGGCCGTACTTAGTCGCATTAGCACACCCTGACCAAAAGTAGCTCGTACCTGGGGTATGCTTACCGCTTTTGGGCAGGTAACTAGGATCGAAAGCAATGATACGTTCCTCAGTGGGCATAGACAAAATCAATTGCTCGTTGAATTGCTCAAAGGCAAAACTTTTCTCATAGCGCGCCCGATAGGTCGCCTCGTTGGAAGAACCATAACGGGATAAGTTCTCAAAATTATGGCGACCACGGATGGTCAGCAGTAGGGGCATCAAATGAATCATAAAGTCTCGTTGCCATTTGCCTATGTCAGGCATTTTGTCCATTATTATACGCGTGAGTGTTTCTACATTCATAGGTGAAAGTCTTTGTTTTGTAGTTTCGCAAAACCAAAACTAGACTTTCGCCTTTTTAATTTATTTCCCCCTTAAAACTCTACGGAGTATTGGAATAAGGAATAGTTAAAAATTGTCAATCAGAAGTTAGGGCAAATCGACCACCGCCCATTGCTATGATAGCCAGCAGGCTGACAATGATTAATTGCGGATATTCCCAACCGCCCCCTGCTTCATGAAATACCCAGCCGTTAGGAAAGTGGTATACTAAAATACCTACGCTGACCGGCAACAGCATCATCGCCGCTAGCCGCGAGAATACTCCCAATATTAGTAGCAGTCCCGCGATAATTTCTACCCCGGTAGCAGCATAGCTGGTCCACGCCGGAAAGCCCTGCTCCACGAAGCCTCTGTTCACTTCTTCCATGCCCACTACGAAGGGCTTGCCGATGCCGTGCAGAAAGAACATGCCGCCCAGGAATAACCGGAGGAGCAGGGAGGCCAGGTCTAGATTGGGAGCAAACTTTAGTAGGTTCATCATTGACACAAAGATCACTAGGATTTCCTAAGGGAAAGTATACGAATGGCGGAAGGTCGTATACAAAGCAGCCAACTGCCGAGAAAGGTATACGAGAATCAGCGGTTTGTTTAAATCCACCGGCTTGGCAACGCCTACCTTTATTTTAAACAAAACCAATCACCATGAAAAAGAGAATCGCAATCCTAGTGGGCTTACTCACGATAGTATTAAGCTCCGCCTATTCGCAAGAGGCCGCCGACCAGAAGATTTACGTAGAGCTTGAACCCTTACAATTTATCAGCAACGGCTTTTCGGTCGCAGGTCACTACTCCATAAATGATCGGCTACAGATAGGAGCCAACGTTTTCGCTTCAATGCTCTCGGAAGGCTTCAACAGTTTAGTGTTCGACTTCGACGAATCCATCGACCTTGAGGCAACCCAGCGACTCGGCATCAACTTGTCAGTCCGGTATTTTTTGAGCAAAGCTAACGAAGGATGGGTGGTCAGTTTGCCCATCGGCTACGAAACCTGGGAACTGGAGGATATGAATACGAACTCCGCCGCCGACTATGACTTTTGGTACCTTAGTCCCCGCATTGGCTATCTTTGGTATCCGTTCAGCAAGAAGAGGCTTTACGTACTAGGCGAAGTGGTAGGCATTGTCCCCATCGCTACCGACGGCACTGTTTTGCTCAACGATTCGCCGGTTAAACTCAACCCCTTCATTCCGTTTCCCGGTTTAGGGATTGGCTTCCGATTCTAATTACAGGACAGTGATACTTAGACAGGCTTCCTGCTCTCCGAAAAATGTAACAGAGTGAAAGAACAAAAACCCTTCGTAAAACAAAGGCTTCTTTGTACGCCGCTTGTGCTTCCCACCGAAACGGGCCCGCAAAGCCGCTAGGCTGCGTTCATCAATGCCTTTCTTAACCAGATAGCCCGCGCCGCAGGTTGACTAATACCCGAAATCCGGCTGACAAAGAACGGCCACAATTCGGCCTACTTGTACATCCGATCAACAGGTCGCCGTAGATGAAAGCGAAAAGTACTTCTTACAAATTCATTATCATTGAGCCTAGTTTCTGCCAACAAAAATACCTTTACAAGTACTTCGCATCCATCCCCTTAATCTGCTGCTCAACCTCATCTATAGCAGCCACCCAATCCACCAAGTCCTGATCTAGCCAGGTTAAAATATCACTCATCCGTTGGTACACATCATAGGTAGGCTGGCAGTCGTACTGCGACCCACTAAAGCACAGCGGTTCGTTGTGGTTCATCCGGTTTCGCAACGCTCTAATCTCGTGTAGAGCCGTAGCGACCACCGCCCGACCGGTCTTTGGCGGCAACTGGGTGAAACTCTGGATAGGTTGGCCCTGCAGAACCTTGTATTCCGTTTTGTCAAACAAACTGTTCCAAAACCCCAACGGCAATTCCGCTATCACCTTTCCCGAAGTAACCGACTGCTGAATACGCCGGATACTCTGCTCTGCCTGTACCACCAAGTCCCGAAGGTACGTATTCTGAACCGCTCTCTTTTGTTTCGGATCGTACCGCCGCAACCGTCTATCGGCCATAAACCCTCGCTTCTGATGGATGATCCAATCCGGATCGTTGAAGTGCACGGTAAGCTGTTCGTTGATAGCGTTCCGTAAGGCAACTTCCAGTATCCCCATAAGTGGATGAAGGGCTTGGGCCAGACGCAGATTATCGAGGTAGAGTTGATAAGCCAATGCCGTATCTTCTTGCGTAGCCCGTAGAAAACGAGCCATGCGCGGCTGAGACAGATAACGTTCTAGTTTTTGATAATTCATAAAGCGTCCCAATATACGCTCAAATCAACGTACTAGGCAAAAAATACCGGTTTCGCTTAACATTCTCAGGGGCTTTCCGTATAATTGTAATGTGATGCTTGGTCAAGCCTCTTGCCCCCGGGCAACGTAACCAAGTAAAGAGAACCAAAGCCCTGCATGTAAATGCGGGGCTTTCTTGTTTTACGAGTGCCACCCCACCCCCTAATGAAGCAGTAATATGATGGAAGAAGTACAGGAGCGAATGAAACAAAACTTTCAGGAAGCGTCTGAGCACCTTAAGACGCTACTGTATTTCACCGATCCCGTTCGAATTATTTGTAGGTACCGTTACTTCCATGATCTTCGTTCCCCCGGAGGACATGATAGACTCAAAAATAGGTACGATGCCGGTAAAGGTAGAGCACTTAGCTTACGAACTCTACCCTCATTTCCCACCACCAAGCTCTACGGCTACTACCGGTCGCAGAGTTGCTGCACTTAGTAGCAATACCATCTATGAATGTCAAAAAACACTTGATGCACTTTTCGTAGGACACACTTTCGGTAGTACACCATTTTTATCTCCAGACAGTTCGGAAGAAGATGTTCTGCTCAAAGCCATCGTCGGACGCGCCAAAATTGTTCGGGGTAAATCGTATCCGGCCCAGAGCGAACGTAGGATTCGGGAAGTGCAAGGACGCTTTGATTCATGGTACGAACAGAACGTAGGCATTACCCCTACTAGAGCAGTTAATATCATCAATGCGATACTTAAAGCTAAGCTGAATGCTTTTAGAGTTAACATGAGATTGGAGGCAGAGAAGGCAGCCGCTAGTTACGAACAGAAATGGCGTAAAATACGAAAGAAGCCGAAGCGGGATCGAGATGAGCACGAGGCAAATTTTATGCAGTATTTGCGTACCCCAAAAGAAGCATATGCCGCCGGATTCTCAGACGCTTACGCCGACGTTGCTTATCAATACTTGCCCGTATCTCGTACCAAACTTGGTGTAGCTCCTACTGAAAAAGAATGGGCTGTCCTCCAGCGTCTCATCGGGCTAACTACTCACTGACGTGCTGAGATGACCGACCCGGTTGAAGTACGGAACTTTCCGCTGTATGTCCTCCCCGATGGCCGGGTTCTTCTGGGCGAGCAATCCAACGCGCTTGACGCATTATGGGAAGCCTTTGACAACGCTGCCCGACAAGATCAAAATTTCTACAGCAAACGCTACTAGAAGCATGCTGCTGGTTGGTTAGAAAGCCGAGCGATAAAGCATCTTCGCAAGATTTTTCCTGCCGAAAACGTATACCAAACGCTGGACTACCCCGATCCGAACCAAGGACCTAAAGCAACAGCAGAGCTTGATGCGGCGGTTCTATGGGGGCCGTTCTTGCTGCTTGTCGAGGCAAAGGCCAAACAGTTCAGATTAGCCGGACAGCTAGGTGATATCGGGCGACTACGCACCGGCCTCAAGCAAAATGTGGAAGATGCTTTTCAGCAAGCACTTCGGGCTCGGGAGTACGTTGAGCAATCAGAAACACCCACTTTCACGGAACGCAGTAGCGGCCGCAAACTAGTTGTTGACAAAAGCAGCATTGAGCGAATCTATCTACTTACGATATCTCTGCACGAACTAGCCACTCTTACTACCCGTCTGGCTGTCCTAAAACCCTTGAACCTATTCCAAAGTAAAGAGTACCCTTTTGCTATTGGCGAAGGGGACCTCGAGATAGTCTCAGAACTCCTGCCAGGTCCGGAAGTATTTCTGCACTACGTTGAAAAGCGCACGGCCATCCATAGCGTTAAATCTGGCATCTCGGCAGATGAACTTGATCTGCTGGCAGTGTATCTCGATACTCGTTTTGTCAGTGATCAGCTTTGGGATAATACTACCCAGGGGTTTGACTACTTCGGGCTAGATGGATACTCAGATCAGATAGATCAGTGGGCACGCTACCATTGGAAAGTAGTAGACGAACCTGTTGACGTTAAGCTCAACATACCAGACAAGATATTAGTCTTGCTGTCATCCCTCCGAACCCATCGTAGCAATAATGCCCGGTGGGTTGCATTCAACCTACTAGATATGAAGCAATCACTTCTTAAAGCTCTGGCTGAAGGAATTGATCGAGTGAGAGAAAATCTTCCTGATCCTGGTAAAATGCGTCGGTATGTAGCGGCCGATGGAGATCAAATGATATGTATCGTAGTGTCTAACAGGTGTTCGTTTCAAGATCTTGCGGAGACTTTGAGTAAGCGCACTATCATTGAACGTTATAGGAGGAAGGCGAGGAAAGTAATAGGCTTTGGAATAACTGCCGAAGATCCTAATCCCATCACTATAGGAAGTTGGGAAGACGAAGAGTGGAAACCAGACCCCAGATTGGACAAGCTAGTCGAAGAAGACATAGCCATTACTCCTATTGCTGGATCAAAGCTGCCTGGCCGAAACCAACCCTGCTTTTGTGGTTCAGGAAAGAAATTCAAAAAGTGCTGCGAACCAAGAATTACTGCCGAGAGAAGGAAAAAAGGATAGTGATACTATCCTCTTTATGCTTGGTTGAAGGATGTTTGACGGTCAGACTTTCACTATTTATTTGGGGCTTCCCCCAAGCTGCGCAAGGGGTCGGGCCTTCGCTACTCGCTCTTGTAAAAAGCTGAATTTTCAGTGGAGACAAGGAGCTCAAACAGACCGCTCAGTCCCTAAGCCAAAACCCAACGCCCGCGCCAACCAGCCCAAACTTGCCTCAGCTCGTGCCTCGCTCAGGCTTCGAACAGTGGGCTGATCCCCTCCACTACGGCCAGCCGCTCCACTACGCTTTGCTTCGTTCCGCGGCCCGCCTCGCCCCCCGGCTCTGCACCCACCCACCGCGACGTAGAAAAATCAGCGGTGCGCGCCAAAAGCGCGATGTCTACATGCGTTCATTTGCGCTTGCTGCGCAACGCCACGCAGGCGCATTAAAGCGGAAGCAAAGCTTTCAACGTCCACAAAGATACAAAGGCGGCTGTGCTCGTAATAAAGCAAGGGTACGCTACGCCGTCCGGCTATTTAGCCATCGCTCAATCCAGAACCCACCCACAAAAAACCAGACGCTGCACCGTAAACCGCCTACCGCCCCTGCTTTAGGTACGGCCGCCTTCGTGCGATAATGTTGTGTTTCAGCTTTGCGGCGTAATCTGTCTCAGGAAACCTTTTTAGCTTTCCAAAAAGGTTTCCCGAACCCTTCCAAAAAGAAAGTGTGTGTGTCCCCCCTCCTTCGGGGCGCACCGGCGGGCCGACCCGGCCTCCTTAGCGAAAAAGTTCGTGTGTGCTGGCGGCAGCCCGCCACCCGATTCACTGCCGATCAGCTTGCGCTTATGGCTACAAAGCTTATGTTAATATTGCGTTTTTCATATACTCAATATGCGAATATTTTGTGTCATATACTACTGAATTACAGGGTTTTACGACAAATAAACATGCTCTTTTAATAGTTATTTATGCTTTAAATAAGTATATTCATATAGTCAAATTATTCACCAAATTCCTTCTAATCATGTCTGATGTAGAGATTTTTCAAACCGCCGAATTCAACCTAAGCGACGGTAAGGCCCTCGCCAAAAGCTTGCAGAAACTAAAGGATGCCAAGCGTAAGCCCATCGGTGCCGTACCCGTCTACTGGTCCCCGGAAGCCGAAGGAGAAGTAAAGCGCGTGGTCTTCCTACGCGTCGTGGAAGGCTACAATATCCCCGACTACAACGACCAGGAACAAACCATTCAAAAAAATACGGCTTTCTTCATTGAAGTTGAGGATGAGACCGCCCGGATGTTGACTTGTGCCGCTACCCGGCTAGTCAGCTACTTCGAGGAACACGGCTTACCCGGAGGAGCGTACGATTTGGTTTATCTAGGCAAAATCAAGAACAAGACCAACAACAATTTGAGCAGCCACTTTGAGATTTTTCCAGTAGAAATCTAGCACCTACTTTTTTCGGAAAGCAGATCGTCCGTTTCTGCTTTCCCCCTTTTCTTTCATCATCACTCCTCACCAATCTATGAAGCTACGCAAACTAACCCTCTCTCGTCATTGCTACCCCAGTCGTTCGCAGATACAGTATAAGCACCGGATGGTTAACTTCTACCCGAAATGTACCCTCGCCGGTAAGTGGCTGCGCGATGCGGGATTTGAGATCGGCGAACAAGTCACCGTTCGGGTAGAAGAAGGAGAGCTAATTATCGCTAGGATCAAAAGAAGTGTGAGCTAGACTATTGCTCCAAAATATTTATCCGCTTGTATTAACCTCAAAACGTAGCATGGTGTAGATATCGGTGAACATTATTATAATTGCGTAGATCTATTCTCGTAAAAAGTAAAAGCTAGATGCGGATTTTCAGCGAAGGAGCAATTCCTGAAGTTTTTCAAAGAATTCAACAATCCATCAAAAGCAAGATTGAGTCTGAAGCAGAAGATTACCTTCTTAACGTCAATCAAACTGAGTACTGCACATATCTTGTCTCTCAGTACATTATAGACATTCCAGAACTTCATTTTGACGAGGTACAGGTTGATAGTTATGAGAAAGATATTCCGGCAAATAGATTTCCTAATTCGTTTCACGTCTATCCTGGCGAGTCATACAAGCAGAATGTCATTCGCTTCCATATTCCTTATTCAGGGGATGTTAAATTGCTAAGGTTTAGACCTACTAGCTTTACACTTTCAGGTGGAATGGACATAGATACTATGGGGAATGCGCTGATCTTCGAATACATAGACTTTTATAATAAGCCGGAAGAAATCAAAAAAAGCTACGACAGCGATATAAGCAGAATAACAACGAACTATAATCGCTTGAGAGGAGACTGTAAAGATTTTAATAGCTCCTTGACAAGCTATTCTGAGTCAGTTTTTGATCAAAGGAAGCAAGAGTTGCTACGCAAAAACAATTTGCTTGCAGGATTAGGTGTGCCAATCAAATCACGGTCTAACATTTCTCAAACATTTAGTGTGCCTTCCCCAAAGATCAGAGAAACACTAAAGATAAGACCTGTTGTTCAAGAAAAAGGGTATACGCCAGAGCCGATTCTCGATCAAAACAATTATCACAAAATATTGGGTATCATTAACGACGTCGGGAGGAACTTTGAAAAATATCCTTCTACCTATTCGGGAAAAGGAGAAGAAGATTTAAGGGATCATATTTTACTATTTCTTCAACCAAACTTCGAGAATGTGTCTGTCAGTGGCGAAACTTTCAATAAAAGAGGCAAGACAGATATTCTTTTGAGGCATGGCGGATCAAATGTTTTTATTGGAGAATGTAAAGTTTGGAAAGGCGAAAGACAACTGCAGCCTACTATTGATCAGCTTCTTAGTTATTCAACATGGCGAGATACTAAGGCTGCTGTTATCTTCTTTGTACGTAACAAGAGCATTACCTCTGCTCTGGATGCGATTCAATCAAAAATATCGCATCATCCAAACTATCTAGGTTTTGTAAGTAAGAGTGATGAAAACTGGTTCAATTACAGATTTCACCTTAACGGTGACCAGAACCGTGAGATCAAGGTAGCCGTGATGCTCTACCATATACCTAAAGTGAAGTAGGGGTGGCTGATAGAAAAGAGAAAACCCTACCGTCCGGCAGGGCTTCCCCTATCACTATCCAAAAACCTCAATCTACGCCTACGCTACATCCACTCCGACCACGCGCAAGGCGTTAAACGAGCCGTTCCGCAGTGAGTAGAACGTGCCGTTTACCTCTTGGAGAAACTCAATCAGTACGAGTTGCATGATTGCTTTACCCGTCGGATCTATCGTAAACGAAGCATTCAAGGCAACTGGTGCCACCGTGGCATCAATTACTGACTCCGGCGTAGCAGCCATCGCCAATTCCTGCGTTTCCAGGTTGGAGAGGTCAATCACCAACGCCGCATTCGTTAGCTTGTAATGCGTTGCCCCGGCCGGTACTTTCAGATCATTGATCGGATTAATGTCGCCGGTCATACTAACGTTCGTGCCCGCCCGGTCAATTCCGTAAGCCATCGGTGCGAATAGCGTACCTGACAGCTTGCCGCGGCTGTTGAACTCAAAGCCGGCCAGCAGACCTACGTTGCCGATGGCCACCGTCCGTTGTCCTCGTTGGTTGACCGTATCACTTTTGATAACGGCAAATAGTTGCTGCACCAAGCGGCTCGTTACCCGGCTGTCCGAGGCTTTGTTGATCATATTCCGCATCGCATCCCGGATGCCTTTGCCCACCGTCCCCGCCTGCCCGAACTCGCTGTTGTTCTCGCGCGTCCGGGCGAAGTTGGGATCGTTCTTAATCCGGTCCCCGCTCACCCCGCCTTTCTGCCGCACCAAGTGCTGACCTTGCGACTTGTAAAACGTCAGGTCCCCGATGGTGCCGTCTATTTTGAATGTTCCTACTTGTTTTGCCATGATGATTCTGTTTGATTTAAAGTGAAGAATTGATTACACATGCTGGCCGTTACTACCGTCCGGCTACCGCTTCGTCGTCGACGGCCGCTTGGCTGATCGCGGTGGCCACTGACCCGGCAACGGCGACGTATCCTGCTACGGCTACCAGGGTAGCGGGCAGTGCTACCGGCGCGGCCAGGATTGCCCCGCTTACTGCGGCCAGTGTCAGCCCGATGTTCCGCATGATGCGAAAGAACTTCGGCTTGGGTGCTGCCAGCCGCTCGGCTATATTCATTTGATTGGCTTTCTTCATAGAGATAGAAATTTGGTGAAAAATTACGCTTTAATGTTCATTTGCTGGTTTGAGCCATTTACAGACGCGATCTGGGCTTAATGCGTTGCCACACTGCCTTGCATACTACCGACACTGCAAAGCTTACGGTGGCCCCGATAGCGGCTAGTATCGCCGTCTTTAGAATATCTTCCGACTGAATGTTGCCAAAGATCGTCAGCAACGTTCCGCCGAGGGTGCCTAGCTTGGTTCTGGGAGAGAGTAAGTTGTGCGGCATCAGTGGTAAAGCTTTAAATGCTGTTGATTCTCTACCTGCAAGACGGCTGGTTTGGCCATCACCATCTCCAGCAACACTGGGTACACTTTGGCGTAGGCTAGGCTTGAGCTGGTCACCTGAAAGTGAAAACCCTTATCTCGTCCGTAGGACATCCCCAGCAGCGGGCAACCTGCTGTATGTTCGTGGTGGTTGCCTACGTGCAGATACACATACCGAAAGTTCGGAATGCCAATGATCTCCAGCATTCCCTCATGAATCTCCTCAAATTTGCGCTCGTACTTTTGATTCATACCCCCGCCGGTATTGAGCTTCAGTAAGTAGTTGCCGACCGGTATTGCCGTTTGCCCCGGCATCTTCTCTTTCCGCAACGCATCTTCCAGCGTAAAACAAGCGAACACCCCGTTGATGTAAAGATGACCGAGCGTACTTCGCTCCGTTTGTTCCACCCGCAGCAGCTTGACTGTATGGTTTTGACTCATCGTACTCTTATTGGTTTTGTCTAGCGTTTGCTAGTCAGAATGCAATAAGGATGCGGAGCGTAATTGTCTTTTGCTGAACCGTTCCGTTGATGCCGACGGAGGCGAATTGTTCCGAAAGGGCGGGCAAAAGCAGAAATTAAACGGTATGTTTGTTGAAGAGATGACCAGTAGCAACGCTTACTTAACCCGTAGGATACGTCATGGATAGTTCGGGGAAAGCGATAAACAATACCATATGAAACTAAAGCGAATTTGTGTCTACCCTAAAGATGTACAGCGCATCACCGGTCGCAGCGAGCGCTACGGCCGCAAAGTGATTCAGCGCATCAAAGACCAACTTGGCAAGGAAGAGCACCAGCTCGTCAGCATTGAGGAGCTAGCCGATTTCATCGGCCTACCCCCAGATAACGTGCGAGAGTATATCGTGGATTGATGGTTCCGCTCCTATCGGACGATGAACCCTACCGCATGAGATAGATTGATTTGCGTTCATTTGATAGGCAAAGTGCTCGTTTTTCCGTATATTAGGGTATGATTCGCGGGGACAAATGAATACAAATTGGTTCGTTTTAGTCATGCCCTTTTCGTGGCCCCTACGATGAAATGGTAGTCGCAACGCATTGATTATCAACGTTTAAGAGTATTGAGTTAACATCCAGTCATCCCGACTTGGCTTAGCCTAAAAACCACCAAAACCCCTTAAATCGCAGGATTTGAGGGGTTTTTTGTTTTTCTACCCTCCAATACATGCATAGAATCGCCTAGAAAATGTGTCCATTTCGTGGTCCATTTTCTTTTTCTACATTTGGACACAGATGTGAGCTTAAGTATTTGATTTACAGGTACTTGAGATCATAAAAGTTAGTCTGTTTTGTACTGGTTTGATATGGTTTCTGTGTCCATTTCCGAATGGACACCGGCAAATTAGTTCAAACCCTTTTAAACCGTATTGTTATGCGATCTTCAAACACCTTCAGTATCATCTTCTTTGTTAAGAAGCACCGAGTCTCTAATAATGAGGTCCCAATCTACGTCCGTATCACCGTTGATGGAAAACGAGTTGACCTGTCTATCAGGCGAAAAGTAGCGCTTGACCGATGGGATGAAAGCCGCGGGACAGCCAAAGGTAATCGGCCGGATGTCAAAGCGCTGAACGCTTATCTAGAGCAGATACGCAACAAACTCTATGACTGTCAGCAGCAGCTAGAAAGAGAGAGAAAGCTAATCACCGCCGAATCTATTAAAAGCCGCTACTTGGGTCAGGACGAGCGGGGCAAGACACTGAAGGAGATCATTGAGTACCATAACGAAGAAATGAAGGATGAACTAGCCTGGGGCACGCAGAAGAATTACCATACTACCCAGCGCTACGTCTATGAGTTTCTACAAAAGAAGCTAAAAACCTCGGATGTCTACCTGGATGAACTCAACTACAAATTCATTATAGACTTTGAAAAGTATATCAAACAACGCACGCCGGATGGCCACCAAAAGCCCTGCACGCAGAACGGGGCCATGAAGCACGTAGAGCGGCTGCGGAAGATGGTCAACCTGGCCATCAAAGAAGAGTGGCTGATGAAAGACCCATTCATTAAATTCAAGCTGAAATTTGAGAAGAAGGAACGGGGCTTTCTCACGCAGGACGAACTAAAGCGAATCGAAGAGAAGAATTTCCCCATAGATCGACTGGATCAAACCCGTGATATATTCATCTTCAGTTGCTACACCGGGCTATCGTACGCTGAAGTGTACGATTTGACTTCTGACCACATTGTTACCGGTCTGGACGGAAAGCTGTGGATACAGGGGCGGCGGCGTAAATCCAAAGAGTGGTTCAAAGTACCAGTATTGCCACAAGCCAAAGCGATTGTAGAAAAGTATCAGAACCATCCGCTAGCGCAGGCCAACGGCAAAGTGCTGCCGGTGTACACCAATCAGAAAACCAACGCCTACCTTAAGGAGATTGCGATTCTATGCGAAGTTGAAAAGAATCTCACCTATCATTTGGCTCGTCATACGTTTGCCACCACTGTCACCTTGTCCAACGGAGTGCCCATTGAGAGTGTGAGCAAAATGCTGGGTCATACCAGCCTACGTACTACGCAAGTTTACGCTAAGGTTGTAGAGAAGAAGTTGAGCGAAGACATGGGACGGTTAGAGGAAAAGTTAAATGAGCGTAGTTGCGATTCTACAATTGAATCTAATAGCGCCTAGTGACAGATTTTGGGTACCTTAGCACACGGAATTAAGGCAGCTTCTTTACGAATCACCGCTTATCTTACCTCGCAACAATCGCCCTTGCTACTGCGCTTTTTCTAAACATACCTAGAATTTGACGGAGTGTGGTATAGTATTCCATTGCTGCCTTGTCGCATGTTACGAACTGAATCGAGATTTATTAAACGCTTTTGGTTCCTATGGCTGTACTCCGTGTTCCGGATGCGCTAATTGCCACAGAAAGAAAGCAATGAGATCAGCGTAGTAAGCGGCGGTTTCTTCCGTATCCCCGGTTCCGTGTCCACCTTCGTACAATCTACATAGGGTAGCCCGGCTGTTACTGCGATCTCTCTCTAACCGTGCGGCTACCTTGGCCGGTTCCCAGATGGGGATGCGGGAGTCTTCTCTTCCGGCAGTCAGCAGAATGGCGGGATACTCCGCTCCCTCTTTTACGTGTAGGTAAGTATCCATCTCATACAAATGCTGAAAATCTACTGAGTCAGCCGGGGAGCCAAACTCGTCTTCTTGCACCACCGCGTCAGGGGTTTGATCCAAGCGGGTAGGATTAAGCAGGGCATACTCCAGCACGGCCGCGCCAAACAGCTCCGGACGCTCGGTGATGGCTCGTCCAACGGCTATGCCCCCGGCGCTACCCCCCTGTACTCCAAGCTTTTCGGAAGATGTGTACTTATTATCTATTAGGTATTCAGCACAAGCAATCAAATCCTTCCAGGTGTTGGGCTTGCTGGCTTTTTTTCCGGCATCGTGCCAGGCAAGTCCCTTTTCCCCGCCCCCTCGTACATGGGTGTAGGCCAGAATTCCACCGCGGCGGTACCAGGATAGCATCTCTACCGAGAAGTAGGCCTCCAGTGATTCGCCGTAGGCTCCGTAGGCTTCCAGGATGGTTGGGTTGGTTCCGACGCGCTCTAGTGAATCAGCGTAGACGATAGATAGGGGTACCAATTCACCATCGTGCGAGCGCACTAATACTTCTTCTACCGTTAAGTCATCGGGCAGATCGTGGCGGGCCGGATGGTCGTTCTGATCACTGTGTTTTGCTCGGGAAGGTACGCATAGATGCCGTACGCATGCGTCCAGTTGGACAAGCCAAAGAAAAGCCGCTGCTCACTTCCGGAAGGAAGAAAACCTTCGGCACTTAGATCTACGTCTCCGGAGAAAGGCAGGGGCACGGCTCGCTGCTCCGTTCCGTCAATCCGAACGATACGGCTGAGTCCATCGACAATGTGCTCTATGTATAGGACGCTACCAACCATCTTTAGCGCGTTGATGTACCCTTCCTGGGGAGCAAATGTCAGCGAAGTGGTTTCAGGATTAGTCAGTAATTGTTGGTACACCGCCCCGCCCGGATTCTCTTTATGACTCAGGGTGTACAAATAGCGACCATCAGACACGGCTTCGCTAACCTGATCGGCATCGGTAGCCAAGGTAGTCCACTCTCCTTGTTGCTGGGCAGTACTCAAAGGGATCAAGTAAAAGCTGAAGTACTGCGAGATACCGTGGGCAACTGAACAAAGGGCGTACTCCCCACCGGCGACCACCTGAAAGACAGGGAAATCGCCGGGTTGGTAGGCTACTTCATCCCGGCTACCGGGTTCCAGAACAACAACATCCTCCGACTGAGGACCACCGACCTGATGCAGCTTCACCCGAACCATATCAAAATAGTCGCTGCTGTCTTCGGGAAGACTCAGTTGAGTGTAAAAGAAAGACTGACTATCTGGTAGCCAACTGGGGAAATAAGAGATACTGGCATCAATCGCTTCATCAAGCAGCTTCCCCTTCGCTACGTCCAGAATGCGGATTTCCATCATGTCGTTGCCATCGGGGTACATCTGAATGGCCAGATGCCGATTGTCCGGCGAGGGTTGGAAGCCGTAGATGGTGTAGAAAGTGCTATCCTGTTCGTTCAGTTCATCGGTTGAAAAGATGACTTTACCTGCTGAAGACGGACTATCAAAGGTGACGATTTGGTGCACTCCGCTATCGGTAAGCGTTTGCAGGCTATAGATGATCCCGTTGTTTTCTATAGGAACCAGACTTCGGACGTTGGAAGAGTTTCTTAGCGCGGTGAATTCACTTTTCAAGTCTTCATACCCAGCGATCTGCTGTAATGCTTGGATAGCCTCTTCGTTCTTATGCTGTATCCATTGCTGAACTAAAGGGTGGTTCAGTTTCTCAAACCCCCGAAAGGGATCTTCTATCTCTAAGCCGAATACCTGCTCTGTCACAGCGAATGAGTCAGGGAAAGTAATCTGATCCGGCGTAACTTGGGCAATAGAGTAGTGAAAAGAGCCTAACAGTAGGAGTAGAATTCGTAGTTTCATCAGTGTCGGTATGATTAAATAGATGATTTAAGGTTTGGTTAGCAGGTGACTAAACTTTGAACATTTTCAAGCCGAATTACCTCCCTATCAATAATTAGATGAGTTCGATACGTATCGGCATCCTCTCTAATATCCAAGTGGTAGCGATCCTGGTAGAAGGCGGTTAGCGTTCGCTGCACGTTTTTGATACCCGTCTTGGTGCTGGGTAACTGAATCCCTCCCCGCGTATTCTTTCTCTTCCTGTTTTCTACCGAAAAGTGAATTCGTTGTCCAACGCGAAGAATAATCGTAATAGGATTATTAGCGTTACTCTTATCCCCGTGCTTGATGGCGTTCTCCACAAAGCTAATGAGTATGCGGGGGAGGATACGAACGCTTTCCATATTGCCATCTAAGTGAAACCGGACCTGTAACTTCGGGTAAAGTACCCGGTGGATTTCAACAAAGCTTTTTAGGTAGCTCAGCTCCTGCTCAATGGCCACTTCCTGGTTGGACTGCATTTTCAGGTTGTAGCGCAGGATATCGGAAAGCACCAGCACCGGGCTGGCTACTTCTGGGTCGTCCATCACCTTGGCGTAGATGTGGGACAGCGTATTGAAGGTAATGTGCGTATTGAACTCGCTCTTGTAGAAATCAAGCTCCTGCCGAAGCAGTCGCTCTTCCACCTGGGCTAGTTCAATAGCTTTCTTACTGTTGGCCTCAATTCTAGCGATGCTGTAGCGCTGAAAGTACGTGCCCAGTACCGCGATTTCTATAAACATAAACACAAAGGTGGCATCCGAGATATGAAGTCGCAGCGGATAGACGGGTTGCTCTTCCCCCGGAAGCACATACTCAGGAATGTTGAGATCAAGAAAAATGTAGAGGCTAGCAAAAAGTCCAAAACCGACGGTGTTCAAAAGAAAGAAGCGCAATTTGTTCCTATTCCACCACGGGCATACTTTGTAAAGAAAGGAATAGAAGGTAAAAACGTATAGCAACCAGTAGGGAGATTGGGTGGCCAAGCTAAACCAAAAGGGCCAACCTGCCTCCAGAGCCGCCAACACGAAAAAACACAAAAGCAGCAGCCATACGCCTACGTGCCTTCTGCGCTCAATGTTCGATAATGTTTTCGTTGGGGTAGTTACCTCAGTCTTCATACGATTAAGAACTAATGAATTTACCGCAAAGTAACCCAATCAAAATTAACGCTTGGGGCGACTTCAACCCGTTCGTGAGCTTTTTGTAACCGTTCAGGAAGTTCTACCCGCCGTTGGTGAAGTAATCGCAGTCGTTCACGTAATTGTCGCTACACCGGGATTGCCAAAGATGCCGTAGCGCCGTAATTTAGCAGAAATTTAACCAAATAATATTATGAAAATGTCAAACACCGTAGCATCCGGTTCCATCCGATTAACGGAGAACTCAGCAGTAAAACGATTGAATTCCTATCAACAATTAAGCATCCGGGGAGGAAGATGCCCCAGACCGCCAAAGGTTAGAGTGGCCAGCAAACCAAAATAAGTTTGTGCGAATGTAAAGAGCAGGTCACTATGTTCAAGCCTGCTCTCTACTCTCGGCAATCAACTCAATATTATGAATATACTTGTATGAAATTGTTACTTTAGTTAGTAAATTGTAATGGAGTACGTTATACTTTTTCACCTACTTACCTAAAGATGCCTATCACTGCCATCGCGGTGGACGATGATCCTACCGCCCTGGAGATCCTCCGGAAATACGCTATTAAAATTCCCTCATTTTCTCTTATCCAGTGCTTCACCGAGCCACTGGAAGCACTGAGTTACCTGGACCAACAGCCCGTCGACCTGGTGTTTGTTGATATAGAAATGGGCGAGCTGAGCGGCATTGACTTTATCACGATAGCTAAAAGCAAGGAACTTAAAAGCAGCACCCAAGTTTGTCATCAACTCTGCCCATGACCAGTACGCCATCAACGGATACGATCTCAACATCACCGACTATTTGCTCAAGCCGGTTTCCTACGAACGCTTTCTGCAGACGCTGGAAAAGGTAAAGAGAGAAAAGCAGGCTACGCAGGCGGTCCCTCTTTACCAAAGCGACCATCTTTTTTTGCGGAGCAGTGGCAAAACCATTCGGCTGCGTCACCGAGACGTACTCTACGTGCAGTCGGATGGTCACTTCGTTAGAGTATACGTGAAGGAGCGGACGCATCCGCATTTGTTGTCCTACAAGCTGTCCCAAATGGAGCAGATACTTCCGGATCACTCGTTTGTGCGTACCCACAAAAGCTACATTATCAACGTAGCGCATATCGCTGAAACGGACGCTACCTCGGTGAGCCTGGATCATGTAGAACCGTTAATTCCAGTGGGAGGTACTTACCGCCGCCGTATTGATCAATTGAACACCGCCTTAAGTGCTTAAAAATGATTAGTTGTATTATCGTTGATGACAACGCCCAGGCCATCAAGGTGCTGGAACGCTACATTGAGAAGACCCCCTTTCTTGACCGGCTGGCCTCCTTCACCGAACCGGTGGCGGCGCTTTCCTTCCTACAAGAATCCCCCGTTGATCTCATCTTTTCGGATATTGAGATGCCCGACTTATCCGGTATTGAACTGCTCAAAATCGTGGGGCACCGCAGCCGGATTATTCTCAGCACCGGCTACTCGGAGTATGCCCTGCAAGGTTATGAGCACAATGTGGTGGACTACCTTATGAAGCCCGTTTCTTTTGAGCGCTTTCTCAAGGCCGTACAAAAAGTGCTTACTCCTTCCCCGGCAGTGAATCAGCTAAAGACCGTTGGTGAGGAAGATTTCATTCTGATCAAAACCGAAACGAAGGGAAAACTACGTAAGGTAGCCACCGGTGATATCCACTGCATTGAAGGACTGAGAAACTACGTATCAATCTACACCCAGGATGAGCGGATCATTGCCTTGCTCAATATCAAAGACCTGGAAGAGAAACTGGCATCCACGCGGTTTCTTCGGGTGCATCGATCGTACATGGTAGCTACTGACCGGATTAGCGCCATTGAGGGCAATCAGATTGTACTCAAAGATGCTACTTCGTTTCAAGGTACGGTTCCGCTGGGGGCCACCTACCGGGAGGCTTTCTTCCACGCTTTCCGGGATCACATTCTGGAACGAAAATAGTCTCGCTTCCTGCCCAGCAATCCGACTAATGAAGACCTTTACAACCTACCGCCAGCTTGACTACATGGACTGCGGCCCAACTTGCCTGCGGATGGTGGCTCGCTTCTATGGACAGCACCACTCGCTGGAAGCTTTGCGGGAGAAAGCTTTTCTGGGCAAGCAGGGTGCCTCCCTGCTGGGACTCTCACAAGCTGCTGAGCAACTAGGCTTTCGCTCCGAAGCGGTCGCTACCGATTGGCATATCCTACAGCAGGATGTGCACTTGCCTTGCATCGCCCACTGGAACGATAATCACTACGTGGTGATCTATCGGATTACGCCGAAGTACGTCTACGTGGCGGACCCCGCGATGGGAAAGCTGCGCTACACCAAGGATGAATTTCTAGTTGGGTGGAAGTCCGAACAACAGCACGAAGGGATACTATTGCTGTTGGAACCTTCGCCAGCGTTCTACCAGAAGGAGGCCAGTGCTGAGAATAAGACATCGATGTGGAACTTCTTGCTACCTTATCTTAAGCCGTATCGCCGATACCTGAAGCAACTGCTGTTCA
Organism: uncultured Cytophagales bacterium; assembly: GCA_963761785.1. Classification (GTDB taxonomy): domain Bacteria; phylum Bacteroidota; class Bacteroidia; order Cytophagales; family Cyclobacteriaceae; genus Tunicatimonas. The sequence continues at coordinate 415,709 of CAVXII010000002.1, read as the reverse complement.
GTCTGGCGGCGATCAGCCTGATTCAACTAATGCTTCCCTTTCTGGCGCAGGCGCTGGTGGATGAAGGAGTGCAACAGAACGATCTGCACTTCGTGTACATTATCCTGATCGCCCAGCTGGTGCTGTTTGCTTCCCAGACGCTCGGTGAGGTGGTGCGGAGTTACCTGCTGCTGCACGTCGGTAACCGGATCAGTATCTCGCTGCTGTCTGGTTTTTTGCAAAAGCTGATGCAGCTTCCGCATCCTTTCTTTGAAAGCAAGAACCTGGGCGACCTGCTGCAACGCATCAGCGATAACGAACGCATTGAAGACTTCCTAACCGCGCAATCACTGAACGTGCTCTTTTCCCTGTTTGCCGTTCTTGTTTTCGGAGTTATCCTGGCCTACTATCATCTAACCATCTTCCTGATCTTTCTACTTGGCTCGGGTTGCTACGTGCTCTGGATTGTGCTAATGAACCGCCGTCGGGGCGTGATTGAACACAAGAGTTTTGCGGCGGCGGCCCAGCACCAGAGTCAGTTGCACGATCTGCTATACGGGATGCCGGAGATTCGGTTGAACGGCTCCCAGCAGCGCCGACGCTGGCGGTGGGAAGCCGTGCGTATCAAACAGCATCAACTCGCTACCCAGGCGCTTTCTATCGATCAGCTACAGCACCAAGGGGGCACCTTCATCCACGAGCTTAAGAACATTGCTATCACCTTCTTCGCCGCTACGCTAGTGATTAAGGGGGAGATGACGCTGGGCATGCTGATTGCGGTGCAATATATTCTCGGTCAGCTTAACGCCCCCTTGCTCAATCTAATTGGCTTTCTGCAATCTGCCCAGGATGCGCAATTGAGTCTGTCTCGACTGGTGGAGATTCATCAAAAGCCAGTGGAGCCTATTTCGCTTACTACCTCATTGAACCCTACGCCCTCGGCGGCCCTGCACCTTAACCAAGTTAGTTTTCACTACGATGGCCCTCAATCACCCGCAGTGCTGCAGGAATTGGATGTAATCATTCCTCATGGCAAGGTGACCGCCATTGTCGGGCCCAGCGGAAGCGGAAAGACGACGCTGCTTAAATTGCTGCTAAAGTTCTACCAGCCTACTTTCGGCAGTGTTGATGTAGGCAATCAGCCCCTGGATCAGTACGCTTCCTCGGAGTGGCTATCCCTCTGCGGGGTGGTGATGCAGGACGGCTTCATCTTTGACGATACGATTCTGGCCAACATCACCGAGTCCGACAGCCGCCGCCCGCTGGACAAGGAACGCCTGGCCCACGCGGTGCGGATCGCGCACCTGGAGCAGTTTATCTATACCTTGCCCAAGGGCTACCATACGCCTATCGGACAAAACGGAGTAGGACTCAGCGGAGGGCAAAGGCAACGCTTGCTCATCGCCCGGGCGGTGTACAAAGACCCGGACTATCTCTTTTTTGACGAGGCCACCAGCGCCCTGGACGCCGAAAGCGAACGCTACATTGTCAACAACCTGGAGAACTTCTACCAGGATCGCACCGTCATCATCATCGCTCACCGTCTGAGCACCGTCCGGCACGCTGATCAGATTCTAGTGCTGGATCAGGGAAAGGTGGTAGAGCAGGGAAATCACAGTGAGCTTACGCAACTGCGGGGCAAGTACTACGCATTGGTCAAAAACCAACTGGAACTGGGGCAATGAGCAAACTACCTCATGCGATTGAAGAACTGGTCGCTCCTTCGGAGTATATGCAGGAGGTACTGGCCACTCCACCCCGCTGGATTATCCGCTGGGGAGAGGGACTGGTCTTTTTGTTGGTGCTGGGATTGCTGCTGCTGGGGTGGTTGATTCGCTACCCGGACCGTATTGCCGCGGAGGCCGTGATTACCACTTCTCAGCCCCTGGTGTCGGTGGTGGCCCGCGTCGATGGGGCGCTAACTCAACTGCGGGTGGCGGACCGCGATACAGTGACGTGCGGGGCGTTGCTAGCTATTATCCGAAATCCTGCTCACTTCCCCCACATAGCACGACTCAAAGAGCAGCTTAGTCGGTTTGACGTATCAGGTGTTATAGAGGATTCGCTATTTACGGATGCCTACCGTTTGGGCTCTTTGCAGGAATCCTATACGCAAATGCAACGAGCAGCCAATGACTACCGATTGTACCAGCGGCTTACGCCGCACTACCAACAGCAGCAAGCTATTGTGCGACAACTACGGCACTACCGTACCCTATTGGATCAGAAGCAGGAACATCAGCAGTTGCTAGAGAGAAAGGTGCAACTAGCCGAGCGGGACTTCAGCCGCAACCGACAGCTACACGCTTCGCAGACTATCGCTGACAAGACATTGGAAGATGCCGAACGAGACTGGTTAGAAGTGCAGGAAACTTATGAGATACTACGAACGGAGGTGCTGAGAACCCAGGTGCAGGTAGCCGATCTGAAACGGGAGCGGCAGCGTTTAGGTACGCAGCATGATCAACAAGGGGAAACGCTACGTACTACCTTGCTTACGGCGGTAGATCAATTGCGATCAGCTATTGCCCAATGGGAAGCGCGTTACCTACTTATTGCCCCCTGCTCGGGGCAGGTATCGTTCTCGGACTTCTGGAGCGTACAACAGTTTGTGCAGACCGGACAAACGGTGATGAGTGTAATACATGATTTGAAAGGGACGACTGGACAGCAGGTGCTGGCCCAGCTAAGGGTGCCGGTTCGCAACTTCGGCAAGGTAGCCGTTGGTCAATCGGTACGTATCTACCTGGACAACTTTCCTCATCAGGAGTATGGAGCTTTGCAGGGGACGGTGAGTAGCTTATCCACTTTGCCCAAACAGGGTTACTACCGGGTGAGCGTTACTTTTCCGAACGGTCTGGTCACCCAGTATGGCCGAACGATTCCCTTCACCCAGCAACTGTCCGGGCGGGCGGAGATCATTACTGAAGAACTTCGTCTGTTAGATCGCTTCTTTTATCAGTTGCGGTTGACAATGACCTCTCCTGATTAACTTTCCCTTATGGGCAGCTTCGTTGGTCGTTGTTTAAGCTCAGTTGGTGTACCGATACTGCTATAGTTTTGCTGTAGCACATCCTCAGCAAGCGTTCGGTGCAGTAACCCGGTCGTTGGTGTAACGTTTTTCGGCAGCCTAATCGTAAGTAGTACCTTGTGGTTCTACTGACAGCTAATGCAATCACATTCTGACAAAGCACCAAAAGTAATAAATTCGGTTGAGCAGGAAGCCGAGTTGCCCATGGATTACGAGCAGTTGCTCTCAGCCTACCGACGCTTTCGGCAAGAACGCGATATGCTGAGCCAGGCGCTGCAGGCTTTCCGAACAAGTAAGGCACGACAAAAAGCTTGAGGTTATAGCTTGTGATGACGCTTTATGATTGTCATCATTTCTTTCCATTCAGCAGCGGTTGCTTCGGAGGTATCTTGCTGCGGAGTTTAGCAACAGTTCAAAATTAGCAGTACGAAGTCAACAAAGGCGAACTTCGTGGATAATACTGGTAGGGACGGGATTCGCCCGTAGAGTAGTACCACAAATTTTTGTAAAAGAAATTACGGTTCAATCACCAGTTTCTGAGTTTGTATCTCTGCCCCCTGCTCCAGGCTTAAGGTGTATACCCCGGGCGGCAAGCGGCTCACATCGACCGACTGGCTTTTAGGCAACACTTTTTCCAGCCACAGTCGACCCAACAGATCTTGAATGCGTAATTTTGTGACTAGCTCGCTAGCAGGTGCTATTACCTGTAGCTGATCTTTGACCGGGTTAGGATAGACTTGAAGTTGTTTGACCAGAGTTTCTTCCATTCCTCTCTCAATCTTCTCGCTAACAGTACGTGCACTGCTGCTTTTGAGTATAAGCTTCCAGCGCTGGGCTGCATTGGAGTAGTCTTGCCACAAGTGTATGTTGGTGCCATTGTCGCTACTCATACCAGCCACATCAAGCCGTTTACCGGGAGCGCACTGGGGTTCCAGTTCGTAGTAACCGTTACCTTGATTCATAATCTTCCAACGTTGGGCAGCATTAGAGAAGTCTTGCCACAGGTGGATGTTGGTACCGTTGGTGCTACTTGTACCGGCTACATCCAGTCGCTTACCCAGAGCGCACTGAGGTTCCAATTCGTAATAGCCACCACCGACCGCTTCTATTTTCCAAGACTGTGCGGCATCACCGTTTTCCTGATAAATCTGCACGTTCGCACCGTTGCTGCTACTTGCTCCAGCCACATCAAGCCGCTTACCAGGAGCACACTGAGGTTCTAACTCGTAAATACTGCCTGAAACGATGCTATTTGCGTTCACTAATTGAAGCTTCCACCGCTGGGGCGACAGATCATTGGCTTGGTAGATTTGTACATTGGTATTGTCCACATTAATCCCTCCTGATACATCTAATCGTTTGCCAGGTGCATTCTTAGGTTCCAATTCATAGACTTCATTGCCTCTATCCAAGAATCTCCACTTTTGAGCATTATTACCATTTTGATACCACAACCCCACATTAGTACCATTGGCTGTATTAGCCCCGGCTACATCTAGACGACTACCCAAACCGCTCTGAGGCTCCAATTCGTAGTAACCGTCTCCCACGTTAGTAACCTTCCACTTCTGAGCATTGCTGCTGCTTCGGCCAAATATCCTAGCGTCTCCATTGGGTACGCTACCTGTCTCTGTTAAAAGCTTTCCTATTGCGCACTGAGGCTCTAACTCGTAGATGCCTTCGGCAATAGTAGTAGAAGAAGGCAGCCCAGGCTGACAAGGATCGCTGATGTTTCTAGCGGGCACGCCATTGTTGGTCATTTGCACTCGTTGGATACTTTCATCAGCATTAAAGTACATGCGGTCAATAGCAACATATCTAGTGGAGTAGTCCCCGTTCTCGTAGCGATGATAGATAATATAGTACTCATCACAGCCTGTCATCCTGAGTACGCCATGATGGCCGGGACCATCGTAAGCACCAATTGAAGAGAGTACTTGTCCTTTATAAGTCCAAGGACCTATTGGTGAGGTAGAGGTAGAATAGCGGACGTTGTAGCTGCTATTGAACCAACTACCGTTGGAATACATCATGTAATAGGTACCATTGCGCTTGAATAGCTTCGGGGCTTCTGTATAGTTGGGCGGGGTGATATCTTGCGGCGCATTAGCAATTGAAACCATGTCTGGGTTCAACTCTCGGTATACCATGCGTGAGCCATTAGATCCCCCGTAGTAGATGTAAGCTCTACCATCGTCATTCACAAATACATCAGGATCTATAATATCTATCGTATGGGGATCGGATCCGATCAGCGGTTGTCCAATATCGGTAAATGGTCCAGTCGGACTTGAACTTACTGCCACCCCAATCTTAATGGAGGCTGAATAGTAAAAGTAGTACTGATTATTGCGGTATACCACCGTGGGGGCCCACGGGCGGTCATTTGCCCAGCTGCAATCGGTATCCAAATCAAAGATCACCCCTTCGTCTACCCAGTTGGTTAGATCAGTAGAGGAATAAGCCCTAAACTCATTACCAGCAGTAGAAGTAGGGTAGATGTAGTATTTGCCGTTAGCAGAGAGAATGTCCGGATCGGCTTTGTAGCCAGGCAAGATCGGGTTACCCGAGTATGTCTGAGCATAGACAGGCAGAAGAGCTGAGCTGAGCAGAAGGGCCAGTAGCATGAGTGTCGAAAAATCGGATCGGGGCAGGTTGGGGACAATGGTTGTAGTGTTCATAATGAAGATGGGTTAGGCTTGACTTGGTGAATAGATATTAGAGATAGCATATCACTGCTAGCAGAACTACTCTCGCTTGGCTACCTCCGTTACCTCTCGGATAAAGGCTACTTCTTCCGGGCGGTAGGCGCTGCCATCAACTCGGAAGATATCATGGAACCACTCGGGCGGTTCTTCTTGGTAGGCCTGCTGCCAGGAGTCCCAGGGGTAAATCGTGTTGCTCTTACCTGCTACTAATCCCCAGTTAAACATGCCAATATTGTTCTCTTTCGCAACCGGTAAGATCGCCTGAAAGGTGCTGCCCTCGGGGCGGGCCATGTACTCGGTGCACAGCATCGGTCGGTTGAACGTCTCAAGATACTTCACCCGCTGGGCAAAGTCTTCGGCCGGACCGTAGCAGTGAAAGGTAATGATGTCCGAGTGGGTGAACAGAAATCGGTCCATCTCACTCATACCCTCCAGACTGGACCAGTCCCCGTACCAGGGGGCCGAGGTGATGGGCTGGCTGGGGTTGGCTTCCCTAGCCCAGGCGAAGGCTTGCTTGACCAGGGCTACGCCCAGGGCTTTCTTATGGTCGGGCTCTAGTTGTTGGTTGTTCCGCCCGTAGCTACTGGCGTTGTCATTATCGGGTTCGTTGACCAGGTCCCAGGCCAGGATGCGCTCGTCATTATTGAAGTGACTCAGCAGGTCTACCACGTAGGCTCTTAGCTCATCCCAGCGCGTGCTGTCGGTAAGGTAGTCCGCCCCGGGGCTCTGCACCCAGCCCGAGTTGTGCAGTCCCGGCACCGGTTCGGGCTGGGTTCCGGCTTTGGGGTAGGGGTCCCACACCGAGTCAAAGATAACCAGCATCGGGCGGATGTTATGACCTTGGCAGATCGTCAGAAACTCGTCCACCCGCTGCTTAAAGCCGACGGGATCTTTTCGGTAGGGTATGTCGTGCAGGTAGACGCGCAGCGTATTCATACCCAGCGCAGCGGCCCAGCCCAGTTCTTTGTCAATCAGTTCGGGTGACCAGGTGTCCGCTTGCCACATCTCTAGTTGGTTGATGGCGTTGGAGGGCACGAAGTTGGCCCCCACCAGCCAGGGTTGCTTGGCGTACCAGGCTTGGGCTTTCTGCTCACTCCAGCGCTGTTCGGTAGCCAGTTGAATTGTATTAGTATTGAAAGCCTCATCGGTAGTTTGTTGGGATGTTTGGCAACTGGCTAGCCAGAACACTCCTAAGAAAAGGACGATTGCTATTTGCTTTAGTTGAAGCATAGAAGTTGAGTTAGGTGGTAAAGCAGTACTACAATAGGTTCGGTTATTGAAAAATCTATTACTGTTTAAAAGTCGATTCGTCATTTTCTTTTAGCCAAACTAGGTAAATATAGCCACTATTCGGACGGAATTGCAATTGCCTCATTTTCAGGTAAAGGCGCTCCTAAAACCGGGTAATCATTTTCGTTCCACCGTATTTTTTGCATCCTAGGCGAGCGTGCATCGGTACAGCCCTGTTCAGGCCTCGAGTTTGCGTGGTACAGAATCCAATCCTCAGTGCCGTCCGGAGATTTAAAGAAGGAATTGTGGCCGGGACCGTATACCCCATTTTCGGGAGATTGGGTGGACAAAGGCTCCGGCGATTTAACCCAGTGATCGGGATTTAATAAGTCGTCTGCCCCCGTAAAAGTCATTAGGCCCAGGCTATAAAAATCCGTCCAGCAGCCGCTTGCTGAGAACACAATAAAAATCTGGTCGCCATGCGACAAATACTGCGGGCCTTCGTTTACAAATACTTTGGGTGGGTCTTGGTTGGGAGTACCTTGGTCCCAAACTTTTTCCCAACCGTAAGTGGGTGAGGCAATTTTCACCCGGTCGCCGTCTGATTTCGAGCGGATTTTTCATCTTGGCAATAAAGATGTCTTGCTGTCCGTTTTCATCCCCCTCCCAGCCAGACCATATCATGTACAGTTGCTCGTTGTGCCGAAAAACGTTGCCATCAATGGCCCATTTATCCGTTGATGCGGCAATTTTTCCCCTAAACTCGAATACCCCCTCAAAGGGGTTGGCCGCCTGGTTTTCTACAACGTACATGCGGTGGTTACGATTGTCACCATCGTCTGCCGCAAAGTAAACGTACCACTTCTTGTTCGATGAGGTGCACCTCGGGCGCCCAGATATTGTGAGAGTACATTGTTCCGGTAGGGGGCGTCCAGATCGTCTTTGACTCGGCACTACTGAGGTTTGCCAGGTTCTTGACCTTACTCAGCACCAGCTTATTTCCTTGCGTACTGGTATAGAAGTAGTACCCGTCGTGGTAGATGGTGTAAGGATCGGGCCCAGACGGTAGAAGGGGATTTTTGAACGTTTTACCCTGGCTTTCCTGGTCATGAACGGGTACTGCTGTTTTGCTGTCTTCTGGAGAAGAGCACCCGTAAATGATAAGCAAGGCTACGAGACTGATCCAGTGTATTGACTTCATTTTCGATTAGTTTTTTACTTGGAAGCTACGTTAATTACGTGCCCTGCACCATCAATAACCCTCGTATTTACTCTCAAGTAGTTGTAGATGCGCATCTCCTTAACCAGTTGGTTTGGCGCATAAAACCCTCGGGAAGACTGGGTGAGGTAGCCGCTCCCGTAGCCAATTTCTCTTCGCTCGGTGCTTCCATCGGTAAAAACAATTTCTACCGAAACTTCCATCGGCTCAAGCGCTACGTAATTTCTGCTTTCAGGATCGGATAAGCGCAGTAGTTGGGTCTCTGCGTCATTATTTGTTAGTACAATCAGGTTCTCAGTGCCGGTGTTGATAGTTGCCAGTGCTTTTTGGTCATGGGTCAAGTACAGTCCGGACTTGGCTTGGGGTACGTAGGCAAAACTGCCTCTTCCGTTCCCGAACAAAAGGGTTCCCAACGAAGCATCGTAGGGGCCCGTATAGGTTTCGAAGGCTTGGGAGTTGCCAACCAACAGTATGTCCAAAAACCCGTCTTTATTGAAATCGCTAGCCAACGAGCCGAAGACCGGAGCCATTTGCGCCTCCATCGGTAAGCTCTTCAGCGTAAACCTTGAGTTACCGGTATTCTCAATGTAACAACTTCGCATTTCAACCGCAGACAACACCTGGGCCTCTTTGAGTTGCTCGTCATCAAAAACCGTATTGATGGTTGCCCGCGAATACTTGTCGTAACTGCCAAAACGTTGGTTGATAAGGCTACTCATCTGCTCGTGCATCACATCGCGCACGGCAACGGGCACTTGGTTGCCGTCTTTGTAGTAAGTGATGATCGGATCAATACTGCCGTTGTTGTCAAAATCGAGTCCGTACACGTTGAGGGGTTCGTGAAGCGATGCTCGATACTGGCTGTTAAGCCCCAGGTTTCCGGCGATGTAATCAATGTCCCCGTCTTGGTCAAAGTCGCCGGGGGTTATGCTGTTCCACCAACCACTGGAAGCAGGCTGGGTAGCACTATCGTCTTTTACTAATTTTCCGTTTTGGTTTTCAAAAAAGGTAAGGGGCATAAATTCTCCCACAACCAGCAGATCGAACCAGCCATCTTGATTGTAGTCTGTCCAGAGTGCGGCACTCACCATGCCCACTTTCTGTAAGCCTTCTCCTAGTTCAGTGGTAACATCCTCAAACGTACCGTTGTCGTTTCGGAACAGATAACTGTCCGGGACTACCGGAAATTCGCCAACCCGAACCCTGCTTCCCCTAAAAATATCCAGGTCGCCGTCGCGGTCAAAATCGGCGGCGGCAACCACGCTACCGCTAAACTGGGTCTTAGGAATTATATTTTGGGAGCGCACCATGTTGCCGCTACCGTCGTTGAGGTACAACCGGTCGTTGTACAGGTAATTTTTGTTCATCAAATTCACGCTTCCCCCGCTCACTACGTATAAATCTTTGTCGCCATCTGCGTCCGCGTCAAAGAAGAGCGCTCCCATATCTTCCCTATTATTTTCGCCCTGCGGAAGTGCCTCGAAGGTGCCGGGGGATTTTTGGAGATAGATTGAGCGCATTTGCTTGGAATCAGCTCCGACAAAGATATCATCCAGTCCATTTCCATCAACGTCGCCTATGGCAATTCCCGGCGAAAATTGATTGTACTGCTGGTGCAAAGAAAAGGTCCTTTTGAATTCATCGAAGGGGTACTCTTGGTGCCTGAAAGTTAACCCCAAGCTATCAGCCTTGAGCAGGGCAAAAACCTGCTGATTATCGGTTTCGGTTGGCAGAAGATTGTCTTCTTGGGGGGCGTACGTAATCTTGTGCAAGGTGTCGGGAGCCAAATTATCCAAGCGCTGTATCGTTCCATCCGCCCAGGTCACTTCTGCCGTAAAGGTGGTGGCGCTGCCTAAGCCGAAGCAGAGCACAGGGTCTACCGACGACATATACCCCCTGACGGGAAGATTTTCCTGGTACTTCAGTTCACCGGAAGCAAGCACGAGCTTCACTTTGGCGCCAACTGCCTTATTTTTGGTAGTGTTAGGTGCCAGTTGAAGGCGTACAAAATGATGCTTGTTTTCAGTGCCAACCGCCTGACTTGAATCAGATAAAATTAAGTCATTCCGGTAGACACTAGCTTCAGAATCAATGTTGTTAAAAACCAAATCCAGGTCCCCGTCATTATCCAGGTCGGCGTAGGCGGCCCCGTTAGAATACGTTTTTTTCCGAAGTCCCCAGGCATCAGAGACCTTCTCGAAGGTTAAGTTGCCATTGTTCTTGTAGAAGTAATTCTGTATTTCCAGTTCGGGCAACTCGTATAATTTCTCGACCCGGTTCTTTTGGGCCGCTTCCTCGGAACGTCCCTCGTACGAAGCTTGCTGATTTAGGTAAACGACGTAGTCAAGGTTGGTGATATCCCGGCGGTAACCGTTGGTAATCATCACGTCTTTTAAACCGTCGTTATCGTAGTCGGCCAACAGCGGTGCCCAACTCCAGTCGGTGGCATGAATACCGGCCAGCTGACCTATTTCGCTAAATTGGTTATCTCCCTGGCCGTTTTTTCCCTGGTTGAGTTGAAGTACGTTGCGCACGTACTGGTCCTGATACCCGAGGTTTTTGGCAAGCTTGAAAAAGTCTCGATTGGTCTTCATCACCATCATCTTTCGGCGCTGTTCCACTTCGGGTAACATGTCAACCACGCAAATGTCCGAAAGCCCGTCGTTGTTGAAGTCCTGTATATCCACTCCCATACTGTTGTAAGAAGAATGTCTTAAGAATTCGGCAGACTTATCGGTGAACGTACCGTCTTGGTTGTTGGTCCAAATCACGTCGTTAGACACAAAATCGTTGGCACAGTACACGTTGAGCCAGCCATCTTTGTTCAAATCGGTGACGCAAAGTCCGAGTCCGTGACCTTCCTTTATAATGCCCGCCGCTAAGCTTACGTCTTTAAAAACCGGATGCCCGTTCTGCACTCCCACGTTTTCGTACAACCGATCGTTAGATAAACTCTTTCCGTTGTTTACTTTTCGGTGTAGTCGGTTGCGCCCGGTTTTTTCCACGGCGTTGGATAGGATGTAACAATCAAGATCGCCGTCGTTATCATAATCGAAAAAAGCCGATTGAATGGAAAATCCACTATCGGCCAGGCCGTATTCGGCGCTTGTCTCTCTAAAAGTAGGCACACCCTCTTCATCCACTCCCTGGTTGATATACAGTAGGTTCGATCGATCGGTTTCAGATGCTCTGGCATTGGCTACCGACAGGTAGACATCCGGTAACCCGTCTTGGTTGACGTCTGATACCGACACACCGGTACACCATCGGTCGGTAGCTACCCCCGCTTTTTCTGTGACATCCTCAAACTTAAAATCGCCTCGGTTTAGGTATAATTTAGAGGATACCAGGTTTCCTGCGAATAGAACATCCGGCAAGCCATCACCGTTAAAATCACCAATTCCGACACCGCCGCCGTTGTATAGTACATCGTACTCAAGGGCATTCAACGTATCGTGTTCAAACGGTTGTATTTGGTTGTTAAAAGTGATTCCGGAGTGTTCGCTTGTTATCAATCTAAAAAGGGTAGGCTTATCCGTGTCTTCGGAGCAGGCAAACGTTAGAAAAACCAGACTCGCTAAAGAAGTAGCTTTTAGTGATGCGAGATTTAACCAAATACTTTTCAAACGCCTACTCACTTGTTAGTGTAGATTATCTTATTGCAAAATACGACGCTTGAATTTCAGTGATAAATAGGTGCTAGCGCTTTACGACACGCTAGCACCTAACTTTATGAGTTGCTGATAGCCGTTACCAGCCGTCGTTCTGTTCTAGTGCTCCGCCATAAGCGTCGATTTCGCGCAACGGGATCGGCAGGTATTCAGATTTACCAACTACGAACGTCTCGAACTCGGTATCAAAGTCAGCTACCGTTGGGGACAAATCCGGGTTTGGCCCGGCAAGCTCGGGGCTAAGAATTCCGTAACGCGCCATGTCAACAAAGCGTACGCTTTCTCCGGCTAGCTCTACCACGCGATCGTGCCTTAGTTGCAACCTGAATTCTTGTTGGGACAGGTTCAAGGGTAGATCGCTCATGTTTGACCGCTGTCGTACCAGGTTAGCAAAAGGAATGGCGGCCGCCGTATTGCCCTGCTCGTTCAGCGCTTCGGCGTGCATCAAGTACACGTCGGCCAGCCGCAGCACCCGGGTGTTTATACCCGAAAAGTAACTTTCGAAATCTTGCCAGTAGTTTGTGTATTTTCTCCAAAAGCGATCATCGGGGCCTGCCTCTCGTTCCTCGTACGTTTGACCGTACAGTAGTTCGCCAGGGTGATCATAGGTCATGGTGTACTGTAAGCGCGGATCTACATTGCCGTCTTTATCGGGCTCCATTAAAAATTGGTTGAGCAACCACTTGGTGGGTTGGCCGTCGGTCCACCCCAGAGGACGAACCCCAAAGAACTGAGCCCTTTCGCTGGTTTCGTCACCGGAGGCATTGTTGTAGGTAGGAAATCCCCCGGTTTTTCCGTTGTTATTTAGATATTGCACCTCAAAGAGCGACTCTTTGTTGTTTTCAAATTCATCGGTAAAGTTATCTTTAAAATTGGGCATAAGATCATAAGTCCCTGGTACCATATCGATGATCTTCTGAAACTCAGCCGCTGCTTCCGCCCACTTCTTTTGCTGTAGATACGACCTGCCCAGATAGCCTATCGCGCTACCTCTTGTTGCCCGACCTATATCGGCACCCGTGTAAGTATCGGGAAGGTCTGCTGCCGCATCAATAAAATCTTGTTCCACCTGAGCCCAAACCTCCTGAACGGTACCTTGCGGGTACCTGGTGTTGGCATCTTCTATCTGGGTTACCAAGGGTACGCTCCCCCAGAGGGTAACCAATTTGTAGTAGCAATATCCCCTCAAGAACTTGGCCTCCGCCAGAATTCTTTTTCTGGTATTTTCATCCATTTCAATATTCTCCACGTTCTCCAGTACTTGGTTGGCTTTGTAGATAGTTCTGTATAACTCTTGCCAAAGTTCAAGATTCCAGGGGAAGTCGTAGTTGTTGAAGACGTGTCTACCGACATTGGCTAAGTCTGTCCATGGACTTTGGCTGTATCCTTCATCAGATCGCATGTCATACAAAAAGATTTCCCATAGACTAAGCTCGCGGTTTTGAATCCCGGAATATACGGCATTGATACCCAAAGTGGCATCTTCTTCGGTGTTCCAAAACGTATCAGGGGTTGGGGCATTTGGATTCACCTGGTCTAAGAGCTCTCTCTCGCAGGAAGAGATTGTCATGAAGATAACCGCTGATACCAATATAATTCTTGCTCTTTTCATGGTTGTGTGATTTTAATTATTGGGGTATATTTAGAATCCTACCTGAATTCCTACTAAACCGGTTCTCAGGGAGGGGAAGTTGCCGTTATCGTATCCTCTACTCAAAAAATCGCCGTTTCCATTCGCGCCTACCACCTCTGGGTCGTACCCCGTGTATTCAGTGAGGGTGAACAGATTTTGACCAGTCACGTATATTCTCAACCTGCTTAATCCCAATCTATCAATAATGGCATCCGGAAGCGCGTAACCCAGTTGCAAGTTCTTCAACCTGAAGTAGTCGCCTCTTTCCACGTAGCGATCTGAACTTTGGGTCGGATTCAGCGTGGCATCAGAATGTATAGGTTTCGGTATCACGTTTGAAGTGCCCTCGCCGGTCCAATACACATCAGTTGCCAAATAATTGGCGTTGTCATCGTAGCGTTGCAACCACCACTTTTGTTCATTATAGATGCTGTTGCCCGTAACCCCAGCGAAAAAGGCCGTTGCGTCAAAGCCCTTATAAGCTAGATTAATATTTATACCGAACTCAAAATCAGGTAGTGCTTTTCCTACCACTACGCGGTCATCAAAGTTAATGTCTCCGCTGCCGTCATTATCTACGTACTTCACGTCTCCGGGACGAGCATCAGGTTGTACGCCCCAGGTATCGATTTCAGCCTGGTTCTGAAAGATGCCCGCGGTTTCAAGCACGTAGAACGAGGCCACTGGCTCTCCTACTGCGGTTCGTAACACTTGGCTTTGTCCAAAGATGGGCAAGTTGCCTGCCTCGGCCACCAAAGCCTTCACTTCGTTTCTTAGAAAGGTGCCGTTAGCGCCTATGCCATAGCTAAAACTTCCAACAGAATTCTGATAGGCTAGACTGAGTTCCAGCCCCCGGTTCTGCACTTGACCAACGTTTGCTAACGGGCTACCCCCCGTGTTTCCAGAGGTCAACGGAATAGGCACTGCCAGGAGAAGGTCTTCAACATCGGCTACGTAATAATCAGCTGTAAAGCTTAGTAGGTTGTTGAAGAAACCCATGTCCAAACCAATATTGATAGTGGTTTTGCTTTCCCATCTCAGATCGGGGTTCACTAACTGAAGATTGGTGGCTCCTGGAACAACCTGATTGTTCAGAACGTAATTTTGGTTGTATCTTAGTACGCTTTGGGTAGCGTAGTTGCTAATTGCCTGGTTACCCACAATGCCCCAGCTTCCCCGAATTTTTAGGTTGCTAAAGATCGTGGCGTCCTTCATAAAAACTTCCTCGGAAATCCTCCAAGCTACCGATACGGACGGGAAGTTTGCGTATTGATTGTTCCTGCCAAATTTTGAGGAGCCGTCCCGTCGAAAGTTCACTAGCAGATCGTACCGGTTGTCGTAGGAGTAGTTTAAACTACCTAAAAACGATCTAATGCCTGCCACTTCCTCCCGACCTTCGGTACGAGGACTGGTAGTACCATTGTCTTGTACCCAAAACTCACCAGCCAAATCTTCTGTATGAGCAAGGTTATAAGTAAAATTATCTTTTTGAGTGGTATAACCGACTAATGCTGAGATACTGTGCTTGCCAAACTCATGGTTGTAATTTAACGTGTTCTCCGCTAAGACATTAAAGAATTCGGTAAAGCTATCGTCTAAGAAAGTATTTCCTGGAGTGTTTTGCCGCAGGGCTCCTATCCTTTGAAAGTACTTGTCTCTGATCTGAGCATAATCAAGACCAAGGTTCAATTTATACTTCAGAGAAGGGAAAATTTCAAATATGGCGTAGGTGCTACCCAGAATTTTATTGGTGACCCCGGTACTGCTATAGTATTCTTGCAGTCCTACCGGATTGGTAGCGAAGGTACTATTATTGTCGTCTCCAAATCCATAACCACTTTCGTTATCAGGATCATAAACAGGTATCGTTGGTAGCATCCTAACGATCTCTATAAAAGGATTGCCGTTTACCCTGGTTTGATTACTCCTACTCAGCGCAAGGTTCTCTCCGAAAGTAAATCGTCCCTTCGATGATTCTGTATTGACGCGCACTTGATACCGTTTAAACTCCGGGCCTACGATTGCCCCCTGTTGATCAAAGTAATTTAAGGAGATAAAATAACTAGAGTTTTCCGAGCCACCTGAGAAGTTCAGGTTATGTTCAGACATCGTGCCGGTCTCAAATAATTCGTCCTGCCAGTCAGTATCAACGCCAGTTCTAAGGTTTAAAGGGGTATCGCCGTTATTTTCGTAAGCTAGGTTATTAATCTCGGTAAATTGGGCTGCATTAGCCAAAGGTAGCTTTCTACCTATGGTCTGAAGGCCATAATAAACATCATAGCTCACTTTCGTAGGGCCGGGCCTTCCTTTTTTAGTGGTTACTACAATAACCCCATTCATACCCCTTGAACCGTACAGGGCGGTTGCCGCCGCATCCTTTAGTACTTGTATCAACTCGACATCGCTGGGGTTAAAGTCTGCTCCAAGACTATTAACGAGCATACCATCTACCACGTATAAAGGAGAATCTTGACCTGAAAACGAATTTAAGCCCCTGATCTTCACAGAAGAAGCCTGACCCGGAGCACCCGTTGAAGTCACAGTAACGCCCGCGGCCCTACCTTGCAGCATCTGGCCAACGTTGCTCGCCGGTGCCTTTGCCATTTCCTCTGTATCTACTACCGATACCGATCCAACAATGTCACTTTTCTTCACTGCTTGGTAGCCGATCACCACCACTTCCTGCAAGGATTGAATATCCGGCGTGATAGCCAAATCAATCATTGTTCTGTTATTGATCGATACTTCCTCACTGGCGTAGCCCACCGAGGAGAAGACCAGCGTTTGGGCATCGTCGGGGGTGGTGAGGCGGTAGTTACCGCTGATGTCCGTAACCGTGCCCACTGTAGTACCTTTCACCACGATATTGACCCCCGGAAGCTCTTCGCCGGTCGATAAATCAGTGACCGTACCGGTAATGACCTTATCAATCACCTCAACTGTAGAAGGCAAATTGACCATTAGACTAGGAACCGATAGTTGATAAGATTGGTCTTGTGGGGTATTGGGTTTAGCACGTGGTAAAGGGATAACCTTGGGCGGGTTATCAGCATCGTAGACAACGTAAAATTTGTCCTCTATGCGCTCATACCTGAGGCGGTAGGGAGCGAGTAGCTCGTTTAGTAATTCATCTATTGAACTAAACTTTCGGTTGACAGCCGTAGCGTCTACCACCTTGTTACGCACTAAATCTGTTTTATAATTGACGAACACGCCGTACTTCTGTTGGGCTTCGGTTAAGACCGACTCTAGCGTTACGGTCGTTTGATGTTGGGTAGCCGTGGAGAGTTTAGTGAGTGAGGCGACTTCCTGACCGAACAGTAGCGTAGGAGAAGACAGTGTAAGCAACAGCAGCAACATTTTCCCAGTAGGTAAGGTTTTTTTCATAACTTTGATCATTGTAGTTTAAGAATGACCTGTCTTTTCTTCTACTTTGGCGAGCCGGAGAGAAGCAGGTCGTTTTTTAGGGTTTGCCGAACACAATTCGGCGGTCTTCTATCACCATAGGCATTGATTTTTGTAATGTTGTTAGTAGAATATGAATTCGATCAGCGGGGAACGTACCGGTAAAGGCTTCTCTCTTCGCTAAGGCATGTTCAAAAACTATCTCGTAACCGTATCGGTCTTCCAGCAGCTGGGCAATCTCACTTAGTGGAGTATTATCAAATACCAGTTGGTTGTTTTTCCAGGCACTGTACGGTTCAGGATTGGTAGCACGCTTGGTTAAGCGACGCGTTTCTTCTTGATAGGCGACCAGTTCGCCCGGTACCATACGAACCTCCTGTAGTTCGTTATGTACCCTTACCCGGCCTGAGTTCAGTACTACCTGTACTTGTTTCTCTCGGTTGTTTACGTAGAAAGCAGTTCCCAGCACCTCCACTTCCGGACCTCGCGTGTGCACTATAAAGGATTGGTTGTCGGAGGTATGCACCACTTCAAAGAAGCCTTCTCCCTGTAGCCATACCTCCCGCCTGGCCTCGTTGTGCTGATATTTGAGGGAAGAGTTAGCACTAAGCGCCACCTGCGAACCATCCGGCAGAACTACCTGCTGAGTTTCGCCGTACGCAGTTTGATAGGTGTGCGTAGGCCTTTGTGCTCCGTAGAACCAGAAGGCCGCCCCCAAGGCTAACGCTGCCAATGACGCTGCCAAGTAGTACCATTGCGATCGCCAAGCGGTTGGTCTGCGTAAAGACTTTCTGCTGTTAGAAGGGAGGTCCGCTTTTATCTTCGCCCAGTTAACTTGAAGTTGCTGCTTAGACAAGCGGTAATGGGTTCGGGATAGTTCTTGCAGAAAACGATGAGCATCTTCTACCAGCGGCTTTTTCTCCGGGTGTTCCACTAAGTAGTCTAGCCAGTACTGCCTGGATTGGGGATCGTTGTCGATAACCCAACGCTTGAAAGAGCTATCTGTGGCGATGTCCTCTACCGAATTAAAGTGCTTCATAGGTTTACTTACCGGGGCGTATGTAAGTAAAAGGAAGCTACTGCAAAAATATAGACGCTTTCGAGGAAAAACTTTTAAGATTTACGAAGTGACTAACATCCATCGCAAAAAGACTACTATATGATCAGCAATAATCGCTTATCGTTACGATTTTAGCAAATCAGCAAACTAAGCAGACATCCTAGTAATAGAGCAGGGTAGAGAGGTACTAAGTCTTTTCGGAGGGATTTGATGGCTCTCCAGGTCAATGAGTAAACCGTACGGGTATCGACGCTCATCACATCAGCGACTTCTTCTCGCGTGAGATTCTCGAAGAAGATAAGATTCAGAACTTCCTGCTGCCGGGCAGGAAGGGCATTGATTGACTCGGTTAAAGTAGCTTTGTTTATCCCATTGATAGGGCCAGCGGCAGAAGAATCAAAGAAGTACTCTAACTCCTCAACTTCATGGGTCGGTTCCGATGCGGTGAGCTGTCGGATAATTTTCTTTGCTTCAGCTATAATCTTGCGCCGCAGCGATTTGTACAGATAGGGTTTAACCGCGGTGGTATGGCTAAGCCCTTGGCGATGCGTCCATAAGTCCAGAAAAAGGTCATGAATACAGTCCTGAACTAATGCAGTATCCGTAGTGATTTGCCGCCCGTAATTGTAGAGCAGCCTGGCATACTGGTCATAGATTGCTTTTAACGCAGTTTGATCACCCTGGATCAACCGTTCCCAGTCGTTAGATGATGTTGTACTGTTCTCTACTGAAGTCATCCACCAATTACCTTGCTGTTCATATCCAACGCATGTTTGCTACTAACGCAATCTAAAAACGAACTCTTGCACCAAAACTACTCATTTAATTTACAATGTGTTAAAAAGGATTGTTAAAGTCAAATAACTATTATGATTCTAGTACCCAATAAGTACTTGTGTCATTAACCATAGTTCCTCTTTGTGCCCTGTTCATGAAGCTTTTGATGATTAACCAGTCATTTGTCTTTAGAATCTCTGCCTGAGCAGAGAAAGTTGGCAGCTTCTAATTTTTATGAATAAAGATTAGGATACCGCTGCACGACTGCCTTTACTTCCTTTCGCACACGCCGGAAGTTCTCCTGCATCGCAGGTTGCATACTGATTGACCCATTCAGTGAAGCAAAGTTGGCAATGCCGTACTGCTGACGTACTTTGGTTTCCCTTACTTGCGCCCGGAAGTAGGGCAAGTTGCTCTCTACGGTTTGCCCCACAAACTCCCCCGGCTGCAACTGCATCACTTCCTGGGGTTTGATCAGGGCGCGTTCCTGCTGACTGGTGCTGATGTTCTGCGACAGGTTACGGTTGCCTTTGCTGCCCCGGCTGCTGCCCTGTGAATGGTTCGTCATCATCTGCTCTTCATTGCCAATCATCTCACTGACGGCTTTAGCGGTTTGAACTGAGCTTACCTTGCCGTAGAACTGATTGGAAAGGTTGGCAATAATAACTTCGGCTTTCTCCCGACCGAACATATCCACCATCTGAGCGATGTCCTGAGCCAGATAGACGGTGGCCACTTTGTTGCTTCTAGCCGTGGCCGGGATCAATTCAAATTTCGGGATGTAGAGCGTCGGGGCCTCGTCGAGTAGTACAAAGCTTTTGCGCTTGCCCGGCTGGTTCATTTGCTTGAGGGCCACGGTGATGATGAGCGATACCACCGGACTGAAGGTGTCTACTAACCCGGGGTCAGACCCCAGACACAGCAGCTTGGGGTTGGCCGGATCGTTGATGTTCATGGTAAAGTCGTTGCCGGTGAGCACCCAGACGATCTCGGGACTGTTGATGCGGGTAACCATGATCTGCAAAGAAGCAATCACCCCGGCAATCTGCTTGTCGGCCTTGTTGCGAATGGCCGTAGCGATACTGCGCACCATATCGGCACACTGGTCATTGGCTTCCAGCATACTGATCACGTGGATGTAGTCGGGGTACAAAGCCGTATTGATCACGTGCGGCAGAGTGCAGTGTTCCGGGTGCTCGCTGCGAAAAAACCAGATCAGTGCCGCTAGCCAAGCAATGGCCGAATTAGAAAAGAACTCCCGGTGCTTGATGGTGTTGTTGTCCAGGTTGTTGACAATAGCGCGGGCGTACTCTTCGGCGTGGGCAACGGTCGGAATATTCTCTACGGCCAGCGGATTACAGCGGTGGGAAAGCGTCGGGTCCTGAAAGTTGACGATGTAGTAGCGTAAGTCGGTATCCTTGCCGTACTGATGCAAAGCGGTATTGACTACACCCGCCAGCGTAGGAAACTTGAAGTCGTAGACGATGCCGCAGAAGCCCTTCCGGACAAACTGCTGCAGAAAGGCGTTGCCGATGCTGGCTGACTTGCCCGAACCCGAAGAACCAATGACCAGACTGCCCCGGTAGGGATTAGGGACGTTGAGGTAGCCCCTTCGGGTCTTGATTGTGATGCTGTGCTCATTGTCAATCTTGCGCCGTTCGGACTGTTCTACGCTTCGCTTACCAGAAACGCCTAGGACTGTTATCATCATTGGTAACAGCAACCCAACGGCAACCAGCAAAGCAGGATACAACCAATAGATGGTAGTAGCTGCGTACAAATGGATAGCAAAGAAGTAGTACATGGCTACCGATATTGCCAGGATGATTAGTACGCGGGTTGTTCCGGCAACTGAACGCCTGGTTGCGGTGGTAGTTTGGCTAACTCGAACCAACCAAAAGCTGAGGGCGGCGTAGCAAAGTAGAAAGCTGCCGCGCGTTATGGTACCTAGCCGCAGCACCCCGGAAGCTACTTTGAAAACCACCGGGTAGCTGGCAATCCATTCGGAAGGGCCCGGCTGCACAAGCAAATAGTACTCTGCGCCAAGTAGGGCAAGGAGCAAGAACAATAAGATGAAGATAGCTTCGGTACCGGTGTGATGCATCATCGCTCTATTTGAGTGGATCGTTGGTGCTGCTTCTTTCGTTTGCGAGAATCTTCCTCCTCACCGGTTTCCTGACTCATTCCCTGCGCCCCCTTGCCCAGATGCAGCAGTGTGCGCTCGGGAAAGCTGATCTTCTCATCCTTACCGGTTTCCAGCACCTGGTACGGGTTATTCACCAGCTTGCCTTCGTGATACTGCTTGGTCAGCCGGTGCAGATTGAAGAAGAAACCTCGGCCGTACTGCTTTTCCCGACCAATGGCCAAAGCGCGGTCTACGGCGATCTTCTGACTACCGACGAAGTACTGGTTGAGCTGATTGATCCGATAACGGATGCGTTCCTGATGGCGCTGCTGGGTCTCTTCCGACATCCCTGCGGTGAGCTTTGGTGAGGTGGTTGCATCGCGGTAGCCAAACATGCGCTGAAAGGTCTTGCCGTTCTCCACCTGCCAGTCTTTGAAGGTGAAGCGCCCCTTGCGTCCCTTCGGATTGATACGATGCGCTTGGCTGCGGTCCTGGGCGCCAACGAGTACGTGCACGTGCTGATGAAGTCCCGGTTTAATAGCCCCTTTCTGTTCTCCCTCCTTTTCGGTGCGCTGCTCATGGATCGTGGCATACCAAAGCAGTTCGGAGGAGGCCAACTTTCCTCCGCCCCTGAGCGTAGCGTTGCGGGCGTAGTTGTCCATTGCCTGCCGGGTGTAGGCCTGGAGCTTGACTGGGTCGTTGCTGATGTGCAGTAGTTCTGCATCAGACGGGGAAAGCACCAGCGAGTAGAACTTTTCCTGCTGCTTGCGCAGTCCCTTGGCGTTGCTATCAATGCTTTCTCGTACTTCCTCTGCCGAGACATCCGCTCGATCCTGATTAAAAAAAACAGTTTCGCTTCCCCGCTCTCGCGCTTCGTGTCCCAGGTAGCTAACGGTCTTGCTACAGGAACCCCGGTTGGCAAACACAAAACGGCCGTGTCGGCGGGGATCAATGATTTTGCTGTGCATGTTTTTGGGTTTTTGGGGGTTAGGGATTAGGTTACTTGTGTATGCGGTTAGGGGCCGCGGTAAGACCGATTAGGGTTGGGGAGGCACTGGGGAGCGGGATTGGGTTTTTGGCTTGGTAGTATCCAGTTGGTCGGCTACTTGTCGCAGGCGTTCGGATAGGTACTGCTGGTCCTGCTGCTGGAGTTGCTGGAACGTGGTCTCGTCTTCGGTGATGAGCGTGAGCAAATGGTTCACCGACAGCTCGCCCAGAATGCGGGCTTTGCTGGCTTCGGTGTGCATGGCCCGCAGGATGTGCTGTTCCTGGAAGACCAGGTACGAAAAGATGCGGTCGACGGCTAAGCGAAGCAGCTGGGCAAACTCATCGTTCTGTCCGGCCTGGTACGCCCGGGGGTCTAGCTGGCGGGAGATGAAGAACTCCCCGGCCGCTTCCAGGTACTCTTTGTAGGAAAGCTGGTGCCGTTCGGCTTCTCGATCTAGTCGCCGGTGAAAAGCGTTGGATACATTGATTTTCTTGGAAGTACTCATCGCAAAGTGCTTGGTTAGGTTTGGTAATCAGTGAGTTAAGAAGCAAAAGTACTCGGGTGAAAGCGAGGTGTTTTGTAAGTAGCTCATTATCAGTTAGTTTTCAGGAATCCACCCTTTCCCATCTCGCTGTAACTTTTGCCAAATACTAGCCTCGGCGGTCTTTCGCCTCGGCTGGGAAGCAGACCAAGTTACACATCTCGCGCAGTCGCGAACGTACCCGGTCGCCGTAGAGCCGTTCCAGTTCTTCGGCGTTCAGGTTGGTAGTCAGGTGGGTGATCATCCCGTGTCGGATAAACTGATCGTAGCGGTCGAGCAGGATTTCAGCCATCACATTGCAGTCGTTGCCGTAGCGTTTGGCATCGGACTCTAAACCAAGATCATCAAAACAGTAGGTGATCGGCTGATCATACTGAAGCATCGGGCCGTAGCCGTGGTGCTTGCTGCGGTACGACTTGGCCCCGTAGCGGTCTATCACCGGGTAGCCGTCCTGCAGAAACTGTCGGACAATTTCACGGGCGGAGATACAGCGGGGGGCATACACTGCGTTGGGATGCTTTGCACTGGAAGACAAACTACCCAAACGCCAGGAAGCCAATAGCTGTATCAGGGTGGTTTTGCCACAGCCAATCGGACCCATCAGAAATAAGCCCTTCTGCGGCTTAATACCTAGCTTTTGACAGATCACACTATCGCGGACGAAATAAGCCAGCAGCGCGGCGATAATCGGCTTATTGGTGGCATCTGCGGTAAAGCCCGGCACCTGGCTCTGCGCGTACTGGACAAACTGTTGGTACTGCTCGGCAAAGCTTGGTGGTGCTGGTGGTTCGCTAGAGTGGGATGCTGTAGTCGGTAGTTTTACTGTGCAGTCTGCTATTGGCATGAGGTCTTGAATTTTTTGTATCATAGGTTTGAGCGTTAAGTAGCCAGTTGTTAGCGGCCGCTTGCCAGTCCTGCATGGCGTTGCGGCCGACTTTCCAGCCGTTAGATTCGTAGTAGTTGACAAAGCGCAGGGCCTGAGCCCGGGCGGTGAGGGCAGAAGGACAAAGCTCCTTTTGACTGAGCATGTAGTCTTCAGCTTCCTTGACCGAAGGTTTGACAAACGGAGGAGGCGCACTATTCTTCGCTGGGGGAAGGGGGGCGGCCGCAACCGGGGGGTTGGGGTGTGAGAACCCTTCCGATGGTGAATGCAGCACTGCCTTTTCAGTCACCCCCTCCTCCCTTTTGGCCACCTCCCAAAGGGAGGGCGTATTCTGTATGTATTCTGTTATATTATTATTTTTATTAGAAAGGAGTAAAGCCGTTTCCGCTGCTCCCAAAGGAGGACCGACCCCCTCCCGAAGGTCTGCCACCCCCCTCGATAAGGCCGGGGTGCCCCCCGCTACTGGAGTATCACTTGACCCGTGCTGACCCGCCGCTTTTGGCAGATCCAAAGGGTAAATTTTGCGCTGGTTGCCCTTGGCTACTTCTACCCTGATGTAGCCATTTTGGCGTAGTTCCCTGAGCCAGCGGCTGACTGCTTTTTCCCGCACTTGGTAGAGTTGAGCGAAGAAGGCATTACTAGCCCAGCAGTAGCCCGTCTGCTGGCTTAGAGCAACGATCTCTCCGTAAAGCAAGCGGGCAAAAGGACAAAGGCGACTGTCCAAGCGTACCTGATAGGGTAGCAAGGTGTAATTGGTAGGTTGGTTCATGGCAAGAGATTTAGCTGGTTTGGATTAGTCGCTGGCACTTCTGGTGCGACGGCTTCCAGGTAGATGAGCCGGTGCTGCCCGGAGGCATCGTAGCGCACGCGTAGGTAGCCCGCTTCTTCTAACTGACCAACCCAGGCAGTTACGGTTCTGAGTGTCACTTGGTAGAGGCCCGCGAAGTAGTGGTTGCTCATCGGGCAGCTGCCCTGTTGCTGACACAAGTGAGCGATCTCACCGTAGAGCAGCTTGGCTGAGGCACTTAGCCGCCGGTCAAAGCACACGCGGGAGGGAATACTGATCTGGTGGACGGGGGCAACTTTATGTTCTTGGTTCATCGGGTGGGTTGGTTAGGGTGATTGACTAGGTTCTCCTGCAGCACGCGCATGATGCCTTCGTAGGGGTAATAGACAATACCGCCGACTTTGCTAAAGGGCAGCGTGCCGTTGATGCGCAGGTTCTGTAGGGTGCCGGGGGAGATGTCCAGCAGCTGGCGTACTTCTGGCGAGCGCAACCAGCGCTTGGCTTCGGAAGGAGTGTCGGTGATAATGGCCTTGATGTCTTCCAGCAGTTCTCGCTTGAAGTCGATGAGGTCTTCGGTGGTCACAATGTGAGCAGGCATGTTGAGAGTGGGTTAGATTGAACATGCCCCAAAGGTGCGGAAAAGAGAAAAGCGAAAACAGTTGCAGGGGTTGTGCAACCCCCGGTCTGCAAGCTGATAATCAGGCAGTTACAAATGCATATTTTTTATAAAGGGATGCTGAGCGATGACTATAAATAGTCCGCTTTCGCCTGCATTGTCATGAAATAGCGGGGGAATGAACAGACTACAGACTGTTCAAAAAGTTCATCATCGCAATAACCTTCTCTTTGAGGGAAACTACGGTATGGCGGTCCGGGCGGTACTGGCTATTGCGCAAGGTATTGTAAGAGATGTCTTCCTTTTGCTGCGAATCAAATATTCGGCTGAAGTGTCGGTAGACGTGGGATTTTTCCTTCTGGTTTACAAAAGCTTCTACTTCAAAGAGCGTGCGGATCAACAGGGAGAGTTCGGGTACCGAAAAGTTGGTTTTGATCTTGTCGGAGGGTTTTTCTGAACAGGTGGGGTCTACTATGGACTTACCAGCATTTGCGGTCTGGTCCAGGTACTGTTTAAATTGCTGCTCCAGAAAAGCCAGCAGCTCCTCTAGGTTCGAGTAGATCAGCCGGTAGACGTCGGGCAGGGAGTAGTCTTCAGCGGGCGCGTAGACCGGTGCTTGCGCTCCGTTGAGGTGGCCCAGCACCTCACTGGTATAAGTCAATAAGTCCCGCTGGTGGTCCTGCACGTACTTGCGCACTTCTTTGCGCGAGGAAGTCTGGTGAACGTGCTGCACCATATTCTCTTGAACAGCGGCTGCCTGCTGCTCCAGCAGACACTGGTAGAAGTAGTAGCGTCGTTCCTCGGCCGAAAGGCTATCCAGCGGATACTGGGCAAAGAGTTCCAGGTGAAGCCCTCCCCGTTCGTCCTTCCAGTGGTACCATTCCAGGATGTTCTCTTTGGAAACGGATAGCTGGTTGAGCACTTGCGATAACAGGTCTTCCCCCGCCACGGCTTCGTACGGATAAACCGTATGGTTCTGGGCGACGAAGACCGGCAGGGGGTGCTGGTCCAGTAGTTGGACCCGTAGGGACTTAAGGACTGGTGGCAAATCATCCAAGGCATGAAACTGAGCATGCACCTGTTTGGTGCAAAGATCCGGCACGGTGGTTAACTGCTTGAAATAATCAGCTTGTTCGGCGGAGTCCAGCGGGAAGTACAGCGGCGACAAGCTTTCTTGCAGAATACGGCGGAAGACGTTCAGTTCGTAGGGCACAAAAATTCGGATTGGTACGTGCCGAGGAAAACCAATTGGTATGCCGAAAGCTACCGTTGGAGGAGGGGATGTAATGATTGAAAGCGGATTGTAGCGGACAGTGTCATACTAGTAGCTTTTCTTTCAATCACTGTTATGCTTTCTTAACACAGTGTTAAAGGTTTGGTAACCTAACAGTCACGCTCTTCCCCTACCTTCGTGGCAGTCCTGAAACCGCGGCAGTTGCCTACATGATCGGGGAATTTTACCGGGTTAACCATCCACTCATTCGGCACGCAAGGAACCATGGATGACGCAGTAAAGTCACTCTGACTTCGCGGTGTCTAGCACGATACTTTCACTAAACACCTACCCCTATGACCTCTTTCTTACCAAGACCAATCCTTCGAGCGGCTTTCGCCAGTTGGATGACCTTCTCTCTGAGTACTACCGTACTATTCGCGCAGGATCGCACCATTAACGGTACGGTAACCGATGAAGAAAACAGTGCCATTCCCGGGGTCAACATCCTGGTAAAAGGCACCACCCAGGGAACCATCTCGGATGTGGAAGGAGCGTTTCGGTTGGACGTTTCTGACAGTGCCACAACCCTGGTGTTTTCATTCGTAGGATACCAGACCCAGGAGGCCATCATCGGTACGCAGTCTACAATCAACGTGCAGATGACCACTGATGCAGCTCAGCTTTCGGAGGTAGTCGTGACTGGTTACACTACCCAGGATAAAAGAGACCTGACCGGGGCCGTGTCGATAGTGGAGATTGAAGACGTGCAAAGCTTCCCGGTCGCGGGTGTTGATGAGATGCTGGCCGGTCGGGTGGCCGGGGTGAACGTGATCAGCGATAACTCTCCCGGAGCGAACACGGCGGTTCGGATTCGTGGATTCAGTACCATTCGTAACAATGATCCCCTCTACATTATTGACGGAGTGCCGACTACCACCGGGATCAACCTGATCAATCCTAACGACATTGCGTCCATGCAGGTGCTCAAAGATGCTTCTTCGGCTTCTATCTACGGCTCGCGGGCGGCCAACGGGGTAGTGATCGTTACCACGAAAAAAGGCAGCAGTAAAGAACCGGCGATCCGGCTGCGTTCTTACACTGGCGTGCAGCAGGCGTTCAATCTACCCGAGCAACTCGGGGCGCAAGAATACGGGGATTTGTTGTGGGCGGCTAGCCGAAACGATGGCAAAACACCGGCCAGCGACATCTACGGTGACGGACCCAATGCGATTATTCCACCTTTTCTAAATACCGGGCAGACCATCCCTTCGGCCAATACCGACTGGGTAGAAGAAATTTTTGAACCGGCGCTTATCCAGTCGCACTATCTGGAGTTTGGCAAAGGTAATGACCAGGCCCATTCGTTTCTTTCATTGGGCTACTTTGATCAGGAAGGTATTTTGCAGCATACCGACTTTCGGCGGGTGACCGCCCGCTTCAATACAGATTTTCAACCCGTTGCGTGGCTAACCATCGGTGAGAACCTTTCGGTAGCCCATTCCTGGCAAACCCAAACCACCACTAACTCGGTGTTGGGCAGCGTGGTCTACGATGCGTTTCGCTTTCCCTCTATTGTGCCCGTTCGCGATAATAACGGGGAGTTCGGGGGCAACCCGATTAACGACGTGGAAAATCCTTTGGGGAAGTTGTACCGCAATCGAGATAATCAGCAACTGACGCTGCGTATTTTTGGCAACGTTTACGCTGATGCCCAGCTGCTGGATGATCTGACTTTCCGTACTAATTTTGGCTTAAGCTATACGAACTTCAATTTCCGAAACTTCTCTCCCCAGTACAATGATGTATTGAGCCAACGAAGGGCTAGCAGTTTATCTACTCAAAATCGATTTGATACGGACTGGGTGTGGTCCAACACCCTCAATTACCTCAAGGACTTTGGGCAACATTCGGTGGATGTGTTGGTGGGTATTGAATCAGTGAACTCCTACCGTGAGAGCTTCAGCGCTTCGCGCGTGGGCTTTCCTTACGATGAGCCGAACTTTCAGTATCTTGATGGAGGGGATGGAGCCGATCAGCTCAACGCAGGCGACGCGCTGGAGTGGGCGCTGTTTTCTTATTTTGGTAAGGTAAACTACGAGTTTGACCAGCGGTATCTGCTATCGTTTACCCTCCGCCGCGACGGTTCCTCCCGGCTCGGAAACAATAAATGGGGCAACTTCCCTGCGTTCTCCGCCGGGTGGCGCATTTCCGAAGAGTCATTCTTCAATGTACCGGCAATCAACGAGTTAAAACTGCGGGTGGGTTACGGCCAGAATGGTAATCAGGATATTCCCCCTTTTTCTACCATTTCTAGCTTTGCCAGTAACCCTTTCTATTCTAACTACGCGATCAACGGCGCGCAAAACAGTGTACAGCAAGGGTTTACCGAAACCCGTAACGCCAACCCCGATCTGACGTGGGAAACCACTACCCAAACCAACATCGGCTTGGATATTTCCTTGTGGGAAAACCGCCTGGTAGCCGGAGCCGATTACTTTTATAAACGCACCGAAGATTTACTCGTTGAGCGGCCCTTGCCGCCAGTAGTCGGTGGTACCAACCAAACGTTGTGGGACAATGTGGGGGCCATGGAAAATTCAGGATTTGAATTATACGCCAGTTATCAGGACGACCGCGCTCAGGACTTCTCCTGGAACGTAGACGTTAACTTCGCGGCCATTCGGAACGAGTTAGTGGAATTGCCGGATGACATCGATTTTCTCTCTATCCCTGGTTCGGTGTTGCACGTAACTAATTTCGATCAGGAAGTGTCCCGCTCCGATGTAGGCCAACCCATCGGCTCGTTCTACGGGCACGATGCCATCGGTATCTTTCAAACCGGCGAACAGGTGAGCAACCACGCCGAGCAAGCAGGAGCGCAGCCCGGTGATCTGATTTTTCGCGACGTGAACGAAGACGGGGTAATCGATGATGAAGACCGCACTTTCGTTGGTTCACCCCACCCCGACTTTACCTACGGAATTACGCTGGGGGCCAACTACCGAGCTTTTGATATATCGCTGTTCTTTTTCGGCTCGGAAGGAAATGAAGTATACGATCTGACCCGTTACTACGGCGACTTCTTCAACCTTTCGGCTTACAATAGAAATGCGCGAACGCTGGCCGCCTGGACTCCGGAAAACCCCGGGGCGGACGTGCCTCGCCTATCGCTCAACGATCCCAATCGGAACGCGCGCCCTTCTTCCTACTACGTTCAGGATGCCTCGTTTCTGAAGCTCAAGAACTTCCAGATCGGCTACACCTTGCCCAGCCAGATCAGTGAGCGACTGAATTTGCGCGTGTATGTGCAAGCGCAGAACCTGTTCACGATTACTTCCTACGAAGGTATGGACCCGGAGGTAGGCTTGCAAAACTACGGATCGGATGACCGTAACCTGGATATTGGCGTAGATCGGGGCATTTACCCTCCTTCCCGCACTTTCACTTTAGGCGTGAATGTCGGACTGTAATTTTCAATCACCTGAACTTATTTCAACCATGAAAAAAATATTTGTCATTCTCTCTTGTATAACCCTCGGCGCTTGCTCTGAAGATAGTTTTCTAAAAGAAGAACCGGTGGGTGAGCTAACTCCCGAACAGATTGTGGACCCGGCAAACGTGGAAGGGGTGGTCATTTCGGCCTACGGTGCGCTTAACGGGCAAATCGACGAGGCGACCAATGCCTATAACTCTCCGGCCTCTAACTGGAGCTTCGGCGACGTGCTGTCCGATGATGCTTATAAAGGCGGCGGGGGTACGGGTGATCAGAACCAGATTCACCAGATGGAGATCTATAATACCGACCCGACCATCCTGGACGTACAACGGAAATGGTTAGCGCTGTACGAAGGGGTGAAACGAGCCAACCAAGCCGTTCGCGTGCTGAATGCTTCTGAAGAATTTGATGCTGACCTGAAGGCTCAACGAATCGCTGAGATGCAGTTCCTGCGCGGGCATTTTTACTTTGAGCTGAAAAAAATCTACAATCAGGTACCCTACATTGACCAGACCGCCGAAAGCATTGAAGACTACAACGTTTCTAACACCGCGCTGTCGTCAGAGCAGCTTTGGCAAAAAATCGAGGAAGATTTTCAGGCAGCCTTCACCGCGCTGCCTAGCGCCCAGAATGATCCCGGTCGGCCCACCAAGTGGGCGGCTCAAGCCTATCTGGCGAAAACATATATCTTTCAGGGAAAGTGGAACGAGGCTAGTGCCGCTGCGGATGAGGTGATCAACAATGGCCAATACCGTTTAATGGAAAGCTTTCGGGATGTGTTTCTGCCGGAAAATGACAACGGTCCGGAGATCATCTTTGCCATTCAGTATTCTATCAACGATGGCTCCCCCCGCAACTTCAACGGGTCCATTGGCGACCGGCTTGCCCCTCCGGGTGGCCCGTATTATCCGCAGTACGGCTTTCACCGTCCTACCCAAAATCTCATCAACGCTTACAAAACGAGCGCGGATGGTTTGCCGGTAGCCGACAACGTAGATGTGTCCGAAGATGATTTTGTGGACCCGCGCTTAGATCATACCGCCGCTCGTCCGGGTATTCCCTACCTGGATTTGGATAGTCTGTACCGAGAAAACTGGGCGCGCGACTTATCTACCTACGGCCCCTACGGACCCAAGAAACGGGTGGTGTCGGCTAACTCTTCTAGCTACCTGCCGGTTTGGCCCTACGTAAACGCGTTGAACTACTACGTAATCCGCTACGCTGATCTGTTGCTTTGGAAGGCGGAAGCAGCTATCGAGTTTGGTGATCTGGAAACCGGACGGCAGTACATCAATCAGGTGCGGGAGCGGGCAGTGAATGGCGAGTATGTAATGACCTTGGATGCAACCGCCCCCGCGGCAAACTACTTCGTGCAACCCTACGCTTCGTTCAATAACTACGACGAAGCGATCACGGCACTGCGTACCGAACGTCGCCTGGAACTAGCGCACGAGGGGCACCGCTTTTTTGACTTGGTCCGGTGGGGAGTTGCCGCCAAGGTTATTAACGATTATCTGGCGGTAGAACAAACCCGCCGTACCCACTTGGCGGGAGCTCAATTTGAAGCCGGTAAGCATGAGTATATGCCCATTCCTCAGAGCCAGATTGATCTGGTTGGGGCTAATTTGATTGACCAAAATCCGGGATATTAGCCGAAAAGCACGATTAGGAAAAGAAGAAAGTTGGTGCTTCTTTCGCCTTGCTATTGCTACACCAGCGAAGCAGTAAACAGTACATCCTGCTTCATTTGGTCGGTTTGTTTCTTCTGGCGTTGGCGGATGCACTGCGTACAATCGCGTTTGTAGCGAGACAGTTGCTGGTAGCTATCGGCCTTGCGCCCGCAGGGTAAGCACATCCGGTTCTCGGCTACCAGTTGTAGTTCTTCCTGGTGCGTTCGCTGCTGCTGGGTGATGGTCTGCTGCAACTTGGTCAGCGCCTGCCGACTTTCGGTGAGTTCTTCGCTACGTTGAGTAAGCTGGGCTTGTATGTTGGTTAGCGACTGGTTTGCCGTTGCTACTTCCTCACCAAGTTCGGCTACCGTCTGCTCAGCGGCTTGCAAGGCTTCGTCGCTGTCCCGCTGGTCTTTCATCTCCTTCCACTTGCCTACGAACAGGTAGACAAACAAGTAGTTGATCACCGCGATCAACAGGCTGAACAACTGGCTGATGAAGATGCCCTGGGCGGGCTTACTGAAATTCCAGGCATCAAAAAACAGGGTTGTTATGAAGTACCCGGCAACGGCGAACAGTATCGGAAAAGCTTGGTGTACCAGTTTGCTGTTGGCGGCGGTGGTGAGAATCGTCAGGTGAATGGCCACACTCAGAAACCAAGCGGCCGCTTCCCGCTGCCAACCCAACAGGGTTTCCGGCAACTGGGTGATGAGTAGGGCCTGACTCTCGTACACTAGATAGGCGTACATAGCGAACATGCCAATCATAATTGGGGGAAGGGTAAACAGGCTTTCGGCGATCTTTTCAAAGAAGTTGTGGATGCGCTTTTCCATTGGCTTGGGTTGGTTAGGGTTTTGGGTTTTGGGGAAAGTGGGTGTTGGGGTCTAGAAAAGGTGGGTATTAGGCCAACTACTGCAATGTCTTATCAGTGCTTTGCCCAACGTTTGAAACGAGAAATAAGCAGGTGGCGCTACACGTACTGGGCCACTGACTCTCGCGCCAAACTACCATCCGGCAAGCTGCCATTGCCGCGGGCGTAGTAGATAGCTTCGTACATATCCAGTGCTTTGATTTTTTGGAGCAGGTACTGGTACTTCCGCCGTCCTTCGGTGATGAAAGCGCTGCTGGCGTACTTTTGCACGAAGAACAGGCGCTTGGCTTTCTTGCTTACCCCGATCAGGCAGACCTGCTTAGCCCCGATGCTATCGGCGTAGAAAGCCATTTGGCGGTCGTAGTTGTACTGCTTACAGCAATTGATGAAGCCTTTCAGACTGCGGGCGGAGGTAGTTTTGAAGTCGGTGATCAGGGGGCCGGGAGTGGTTCCCTCAATAAGCATATCCACTTTGCACTTACAGCGAACGCCGGTGGTGGGTTCTTGCCAGAGAATTGTCTTCTCTTTCTCTGACTTATCGAGCAGCGACTTGCAATACTGGTTGCTGACCACTGTGCGGTGCATACGGTACAACAGCGCGATGTCTAGTCCCTCACAGCTTTCGGTTCTGAACTTCTCGGGTTCCAGCAGCAGCTCGTGAAAGGCTCCGCCGAGACGGAAGACCATCTCCGGTTTCTGGTAAGGAATGCCTTATAAGATGTGTGCCGCAATTGTTAGGTCGCTATTACTGATGCGGGGGAGTTGATAGTAGGACATGGGGAAAGGATTTAAAAGCCGGAAACTGGGTGCTTGTCCAGTTTCCGGCGATGGGCTGAAACAACTAGCGGTAAACGGTTTGCTGTTTTTGATAGATCATCAGACCGGAGATGCTGCGCTCACCGGACCGAATCGCTTGTCGTACTTTTTGCTCGTCGAGCGTCAAGAACTCGCGGGGGACGTTGGCTGGATTCTGCACCTCAAACGTCCAAACCTTCCGTACACCTTCCGTGCTGTGCTGGGCAACGGCGATTTGTCGCTTGAACTGGCTTTCCTGGATTACCTGTTCGGGGTCGCTGTCTTCTTCCTGCAACCGGGCGCGTTCTTCTTCGGCAATCCTATCCAGTACGGCTTGCTGTTGGGTAGCGACTTGGACGTTAAACTCTTGAATCAGTTCGTCTGCTCGCTGGATAGCTTCTTCGATAGGACTTATTAACTCTTTCTCTTTAGCAATCCAGTGTTTGACCTCTTCCTGCAAGGGAGTAGTGATGGCCTTGCGAGCGGCACTCACTTGTTTGAGCAATTGCTTGCCTTCCCGGATAGCGGAGCCAACAATGGCTTTATCTCCTTCGTCGTTGACGATCTCAACGGTCGCCATGACGCGCAACAGGTGTTTGATTTTTCTGTTGACCTCGTGTTCAAAGCGAGATACTACGGTAGCGTTCGCTACGGCGGGCTTTGTATTCTTGGTTTTAGCTAACATAGGTTGGTTTGGTTAGTGTGTTTGAAAAGAGGAAGGAGGATAAACTGCCTCCTTCCTGGTTAATCGTGCTATCCGAGCGGGTACTCCCCATCAAAGATTTTCTGCAAATCGCAGGAGGTATTGCCCACTGCTTCTACAATCTGATCTGACAACGGCTTGGGTGGACTGACAATGACCGTCTACTCGCTGTTCAGACCGTCGCCCTTCTTCTCAATGGTCAGGTCGTAGCCAGACGGATGGCCGTACTCTTCGCTTTCTACGTAGCTCTTGAGGGCTTTCAGAATGGATTTCTGGGTGATTTCCAGTACCTGCAACTTCTCTTTCTGGTGGTTGTAGATCAAACCCATCACAAAGTACTTCTGGCCTTCAATCTCGCCGTCCGGCTTCATGCGCACGTCGCGATTGATCATCTCCTCCAACGAGAACTCCCCGTCGCACTCGCGTCGGCGGTAGGGTTTTACCGCTTCGCTACCATCCTCTCGCTTGATCTTTCCATAGAAAACAAAGCCGGAAATCGGGTTGCCAACGAAGCGGATACGGTTCTTGCCCTGCACAAACTTCATAAACTGATTGCGCTTATCGGGTATCTCGTGTCCCTGGTCAAAGAAGTTAACGAAGGTTTCGTTGTCTACTAAGACACTTGCTTCTGCTACTGAAACCGCTTGTCCGTTCTCAGTGCTTTCTTTCTTTACTTTTGCCATGATTACTCAAATTTAAATGGTTAGAAAAAGGTCATTCAGTGGTGCACCTGACTGATTAACTATACTATAAATATAATATATTTGTACGTATAAAGCCAGTTTTACAAATAATAAAATAATGAATTTTAACGGCAGATAGGGACATTTATTATGTTATGAGAATCAGTAATGAACTAAAATGCACAAATAAGTATAAATAAATACGTATTTCATGAGACTTTGGCATTTTCCTTGCCCACCGAATTGCCGGCCACCGCAGTCAACCGCGCCGCGTCGGCCTTTTCCCCACGGAAAAGAAAAATTGGGAGAGAATCCACCGCCGCTGCCAGTCGCGCCACGATGGCCTTCCCCCACGATAGTGCCGTAACCCGCCGGTTCAAACGGTCAAGGCTGCCTGAGGCACGGGGTGCCCCGCACGAAGGCAATTTATCCTGCCTTGAGGGTTTGAATAGAGGCGGGTTAACTTTATGAAGATGGAAGG
Source organism: uncultured Cytophagales bacterium (assembly GCA_963761785.1). GTDB lineage: Bacteria > Bacteroidota > Bacteroidia > Cytophagales > Cyclobacteriaceae > Tunicatimonas. Next base: position 381,141 of record CAVXII010000002.1, on the reverse strand, counting down.
CGGTGGGTTCGGAGTGTAGGCCCGTGCGGGCTAGCGGCAGGGCTGACTAAGAGATTATAGGCAGTCCTACCGGTAGGTTACTTATTGAATAGCTGAGCAGTGAGTTCCTGGTTTTGGGCTTCCAGCATCGCTATTTTCTGCTCTAAATGTTTGATCCGTAGCTCGGCTAGAGCATTGTCAGCGACTGTTGCTTTAGGATAGCTTGTCGCTTGGGGCTCTTCAAACATTGGCGCGTCATCTTTGAAGTAGTAATTGACGTTGATCTGCGGGTAGATACTGATAATCTGGGCTAGTGTATCAAAGCTAGGTTTGACTTGTCCTTTCTCTATTTTGTAGTACTTATCCGGACTGTTGAGCCCTATGCGTTTGCTCAGCTGATAAGCATTGGTACCGAGTGCTTCCAGTACTTCAGCGAACTTTTGGTGGACGGTCTTTTGATCTTCGGCCATAGCTACGTATAGTTTTCGGCTAAGTACTACTTTTGTATAGCTATTTCATAGTCTTCCGTACTTTTCTTTGGGATCGATTGTGTTAGCCGAAACTCCTTTGTGGGCGAGATCAATACCGAGGGTCGTCTACGCAAACCGCTGATGGATGCGGGGGGCCATGGAATCGTCCGGAACTGCCGGTTGTGCGCAGGGCCTGATGGGTAGGCCATAAACTGGCGGTCTGCGCGACCCGGTCCGGGCGGTGGAATGAGTTGATGTGAGCTCGGCCCGGTTTGAGTAGGCGACTGTCGGAGCGCGGCCGCGAAGGTGGGGGCAGCCCCGCTGGTGACTATTTTTAGGGGTGTGAGCAGGACGTGCGAAAATAGGCACTGGCTTTCGCGGCAGGGGAATACCTCTTATCTCTTTCGGCTCTCCGCTGAAGGGCGGGTGGGATTGTTCTTGTCCGCTGGATAGGGAATATCAATCGCAACTCGTTGACTTGGCAAAAAAAGGGGCCGGAGCCCCCTGCAGGTTAGAGTAACCCCTCCATGTACTCACGAATGATTCTCTCAGCCTGGTACGTTGCAGTATTGCTGCGGTGCCGTTGCCAGCAACCTTGTTGCCGCGACCACCGAAAGCCCTGCTGCTTAAGCAGTGCTCTCACTTCGGCGGATGGCTTGTCCGGGAAGAAGATTTGCAGGCGGTTGTGCTCCACGCTGTCTACCAGCTTCACTTCACCGATCACTTGCTGCGTGGTCTCTGCGTTCTCAGCTTTTTCCAGTTGGGCGATACGCTCTTTGATGCGCCGGATGTTAGCATTGTTGTTGGACAGTCGCCAGGTCTGAAACCCTCGCTTTTGATAACTGTACTGTGGATTCAGCAGTCCGTGAACTGCCGAAGCAGTACACCCGTACTCATCTTCTAACTGTTCAGCAATTTGCTCATCCGTAAGCTTTTTGGATCGACAGAGTTTGTTAATCGTTTTCATCCACGCTTGATGCTCTTCCAGATCAGCCAGCCGTTGCTTGAGCTTTTGAATGGCCTGCGGATCATCGCTGTAAATTGCACGATCGTTGTCAATCGTCTGTGCTTTTTCTTCGTAGTAGCGCGCTTTGGCATTGTGCTCTACCGACTTACGCATATTGTTGTCAATGCGCTTCAGATCGGCCCGGTGTCCCCGCTCCGAATGATGGCCTACCAGGATGGGTTGTCCCATCGGAATACGACTTCCGATGCCACGAGAGGCATCGTAACGTTCTTCAGATTGCTGTCGGTTTTGGTCAGCCAGTTCTTCGTAGCGTTCCTTTCGGTTCTGTCGGCGTGCTTCAAAATTGGATTTCATAATTGATAAAATTTGGGTTACCACCCAGTCACCGTGACTAGGTTTTGCCTATTCACACAAAACAACTAGCCTAAGTCAAGGGCCGGAAGCGGTTTACGGTGGGATGGACGAGCGGGCTAGCTAAATAGCTTCCGGGCGTAGCGTATCGCGCCACGATGGCCCTTGACTTTCGCGTAGTCTGGATTTGTAGATTTGCATGTACCTGGCTAAGGGCTTTTCTCTCATTTCTACGGCTAACTCATTCATCAAAACAGTCGCTGACTAACATACAGTTGGCAGCACTCCGAGCATGTGAAATCTTGCTACTCTCACTCAAAAGACTAGGACAAAAAAAGGGTGCCTAAAGCACCCCGTGATCTGCAAACGAGTAATACTCGGATTGCGTCAAAATGATGTGGTCGAGCAGCGGTAAGTCCAGTATCTGTCCTGCTTCTTTGAGTATTTGTGTAATTTTATGGTCAGCCGGACTGGGAAAATTCTGTCCTGATGGGTGGTTATGAGAATTATGTAAAGCTTTACATAAGGGACATTATGTAGAGTAGATGCTTATATAAAGTAATGTAGCTAAGGCCCTCATTACTAAATAGATGTAGTTACCATACTAGACATAATAGAGCAATTGAGAGCGTTTATTAATGACCAGACTATCCCCCCCAAGAAGCTTATTTAGCTCTTATGAATATCGTCATTTTGGACAGTTTTTACTAGTAGATCTTTAATTGTAGCATGTTCTTTTACAAACTTGCCGAAGTTTCTCTGAGCTATGTGCCATCCAACGCGATACTGAATTGCAGATACGGATTTTAGCTGGCGAAATTGTTTCATAGTGAATCCAGTCACGATCTTGCTTCTCTGCTAAATATTTTCTTGTCAGCGTAGAACGTGCCAGCGGGTATCAAAGAGGCTAACAACGCCCAGAAAGTGGTTCTGATCTTCCACCTCCTCAGGTAAGCAACCTGAAGAACCAGGACAATGTAGACGATGAACAGGCATCCGTGAATCATTCCTACTACGTAGTTAGGTTGAGGGGTAGCAAAGTAGTACTTCAGCGGCATGGTGACTCCAAGCAGCAGGTAAGAGCACCCTTCCATAAATCCCACAATGCGCAGCCGCCCCAGGGGTGTTCCTAGTAATTCACTTGGCATACTAATTGGCAATTTGAGCTCTAATAAAAAGGCCGTAGTTTTCTGTATCTATTTCCCTGGGACCATAGCGGTCAAAGTTGGCTCCCAGTCCCGCTTGATACTTTCGGTAGGAAAGCCCAACGCGAAAATACAAATAGCTCCGATCATGGAACCCCTGCTCAGTATTATGGTTGTATAGTCCTTGAATCCGGGTGTACAGCCCTATGTCTTTTGTAATGGGTGGTTTGAACTCAAGTAAACTGAACGTCTCAAAATTGTAGTCATCGCTCAGATCAAAGCGAGGTAGTAGAACAAAGAGCCATTTCCGACTGCCAAAAACGTAGTTCAATCCGGCCGTCGGGCGGAACCCGGTTCGGTAATGCATGGTGGCACCGGTGGCTACTGATAGGCCTTTGAACACTTCATAATTGAGCAGGCCCTGGGTGATGTACTCGTTTTCCCCTTCATCGTTTTGGTAGTCGCCGTTGAAGCTGGTTACATTAAAAAAGCTGAAGCGACTGCCTGGTGCAAAGGGTTTGCTAATGATCATTTGAAAATTTAGATATTCGTTACCAGCGAACACTTCCAAAGGAATAGGCGGACTGGGGGGACCAGCCCCTTGCCCGGAGTGCTGAGCGTGAACGTAGCCGTAGCCGGATGATAGCAAGATACTGAGGAATGCGGTTCTAAAATTCATACGATAGACAGGTTAAATGATTCTGTGACACAAATGTCATGACATAGGGCACGGCATGGTTATGACATTCCCGGCTAATCATCGGCAAAATCAATCTATCGGCGCATTGGATTGATTTTGCTTATTTTCTGCTGCTTGTTGCTTACCCCTTAGGCTCGGAGAACCGCGTACTTTGTTCCGTACTTAATCAATCTGATATGCGCGGAACAATACCCTACTTCCTATTTCTTACGCTATTTTTCTTCTCTTTTACTGCACTGAAGGCCCAGCCTGCCCCGGAAGGTATGCGACCTAATCCGCCGGTCCAGGTCGAGTTGAGTGCAGGTTACGAGAAAACATTATTTCAGAGCATCATCATCAAGCCGCTAGACAAAAAGCATCGTTTTGACTTTTTCAATATCAGCTACTTTGACAATTACTATGACGAAGAGAATAAGCCGTTTAACGAAGGGCTAATCCAAACGTACGTGGCCTATAATTTTATCAAGGGGGTAGGAGTTGGCTTAGGCGGTACCTACAATTCCTTTGGCGGGGTTTCAGCCAATCTGGTCGGTCAGTTCGTGAATGCGGGGCCTAATCACCTAATCGTATTCTTCGCCACAATCTATCTGGAAGAAAACCCTCAGTACGAAGCCTTCACACAGCTACAGTATCGCTTCCGGTTGAACGATGATTGGCGGCTCTTTACGCAGCTTATGGCACTGACCAACTGGGTAGAACTGGAAGATCACAACCGAAGCTTTCAACAACTACGGGTAGGTCTGGACTATCGAAACTATCAGTTCGGGATAGGGGCTGACTTTGACCAATACACCCCCTTACCTGAGCACAAAGGGCAGGTGGGGCTATTTGTACGAGCTGAAATCTTCAATTAATCGCCTGTACTGATTTCAAATTGTCAATTAAGTTACCATGAAAAGCAAAGTAGCCAAGAATATCGCGCTAGCACTCAGTAGTTTACTGATAGCCTTCACCATCTTCGGGAAGTTGGCCAGAAGCCCCCAGGTAGTAGAGCAGATGGGGCCTTTGGGGCTAGAAGAAGAACTCTATCTGCTGACCGCAATTGAGATCGTAGCCTTGGCCCTCTATATCTTCCCCCAAACGATCAATATCGGCTTCTTCCTACTCACTGCTTACTACGGCGGGGCCATTGCCGTGAACCTGAATGAACCCGTCAATACTGTTCCGGCAATTGTTTTTCTCATCCTTATCTGGATTGCCACCTTCATTCGCAAACCCGCGTTATTTACGGCCGGGAGGAGCAATGGCACTAGTGCATAGCTTATCAATCATACGGAACTACAACTCTTGACAACGATGGACCCACTCAGGAAGAATCTCAATCAGCTCAAGCCTCATGTAGAAAAGGGGGGGAAATACCACCGTTGGTACTTCGTCTACGAAATGACCGAAACATTTTTGTATGCTCCCAACGCTACCGCTCAAAACAAAGGTGCGCATGTACGAGACGCTAACAACCTGAAGCGAATGATGATTACGGTGGTGGTAGCGCTCATACCTTGCTTACTGTTCGGCATCTACAACGTGGGGCATACGCACTTTTTAGCAACGGGGGAGTTAATGAGTGCTACCCACTGGGACAAAATCCTAACCGGCGCGAAAGTAGTGCTGCCGATTGTGCTGGTAGCTTACTCAGCGGGGGGCCTGGTGGAGGTCACCTTTGCTACGATCCGCCGCCATCCAGTCAACGAAGGCTTTCTGGTCACGGGTATGTTGATCCCGCTGATCATGCCCCCTACTATTCCGCTATGGCAGGTTGCTTTAGCGACGATCTTCGCGGTAGTCATTGCCAAAGAGGTGTTCGGGGGCACCGGCACGAATGTGCTCAACGTAGCGATGACCGCCCGGGCGTTCTTGTACTTCGCTTATCCGGCCGACATGTCGGGCGATGTATGGTATTATCTGGGTGAAGAGTCCTACGCTAGCGGATTCTCGGGGGCAACTCCATTAGGGCTAGCCGCCGAAGCCGTTGCCGTAGAAGGGGTGCAACCGGTAGCAGCCACCCTAAGCGGTTTTCAGGACGGACTCTATGATTTCTGGAATCTGGTCGTTGGTCTGATCCCCGGTTCCATTGGTTCCACTTCTTTGCTGATGGTACTGGTGGGAGCGGTTATTTTGATCGCTACTGGGGTAGGAAGTTGGAAAATTATCTTGAGTGGATTCCTGGGAGTACTGGCGACGGGATGGGTCTTCAACATCGCCGGTGCTAACGAATATATGAATATGCCCGCCTACTACCACCTCGCTGTCGGCGGGGTAGCTTTTGGTATTGTGTTCATGGCGACTGATCCAGTGTCAGCTACTCATACTGAACAGGGAAAGTGGCTGTACGGCGCGCTCATCGGAATAACAACGGTCATCATTCGCGTGCTGAATCCGGCGTATCCTGAAGGTATTATGCTGGCAATACTCTTTATGAACGTGTTCGCGCCTTTGATTGACCACTACGTGGTAGCACGGAACAAACAGCGACGGCACCTACGACTAAAGAAAGCCGCTTAGTAGTCATGATTATTCGCTCTAATAAAGTCCGTTGTATGCCCTCAGAATTGCCAAGGAGTACCACTTTTGGTAGGAATCCTCAACGTCAGAAACTATCATTGGTAAGGTATCATGAGAATATAAAAACGGTGGATGATCATCAAATTCCTACGCTAGATCCGGAAGACTTCTTCCGACGTAATTATAAACGGCAGCAGGAAGCTTCCTTCTTTCATTCATCAAGTTTCAACGCGTTTGAAATTCATCGTATTGAGGAGCATAAAAATTATATCAACTTCCCCTTACTTCCTCATCGCAAGACCATCCACGACTTTATATTCCTGACGGGCGGCAGCGTTACCAGAAGCAAGGGGTTAGGCCACTACCAGATAGGAAAGCACGCTTTTTTCTTCCTGCCCGCCTTTCAAATCACAACCACTGAATACGTGAGTGACGATGCTACCGGTTTTTACTGTCACTTCAATAACGACGTAGTCTCTGATACGAGACTCTTAGACGGTGACTTCCTTCAACCTATTGGCCATCCTATCGTGACGCTTACGAAGAGAACCGCACTGCCGGTTAAAAACTTGCTCACTAGGCTCATGTCCATCAACGGCAGCGATAGCACGGCGTTATTAGATGCGTATCTCTCGGCGTTATTGGTTCGAGCTGCGACAGGTCGTTGCTCAAACTCCAAGTCCCGTTCGGGATTCTGCTCATCACATCACCGAGCAATTTAAGGGGTTGTTAGCCCAAAATATCTACCAGATCCATAAGGTGGCGGATTTTGCCTCTCTGCTGAGTATAACCCCGAACCACCTCAATAAGAGCGTGAAAAAGATTACGGGTAAAACGGCCAACGATTGTATCTCTGAAATGATCTTGCTAGAGGCTAAGGTATTGCTGAAGCAAACCCAACTTACCATTGCTGAGATTGCTTTTGCGCTGCTTCAGCGTAATCCTAGTGACTTCAGCCGCTTTTTTAAGCATAAAACAGGACTCACCCCGAAGCAGTACCGCGATTCTGCGTAAGCTTCTACAATCTTAAGCCCCCACCTTTCCAGAAAATACGCTAAAACTGAAAGACATGAAACACACTTCCCGAAGCAGTCAAGCGACTACCCAAAAAGTCATTGATGTAATCCAGCACTTCGTAGACCGATGGAATGCCAAGGACCTTACCCAGTTTGGTGAGCTCTTCGAACCGGACGCTGAATATACCGCCGTGACGGGCAATACGTACCTTGGACAACAGACTATTGTTAAGGAGCACATCTATCCGTTCACTACGGTCAATAAGAACGCAGTAATTTCCATGGATAAACTACTCATCCGAGACCTAAGCGATCAGCTCACGATGGTCACCGCTGACTGGACCGTAACGGGCAGCACCTCACCCGAAGGAGAAGCGCTCCCAGTTCGGGTCGGAGTGATGCAGGCAGTCATCAACCAGGAAAACTGGTTGATTAGATTGGTATGCACCAACGATACCGTTGACCTGTACCAGTAAACTAAGCTTGTCATGAAAAAGACCCACATTATTGGAATCGTTGTGATTGCTATCTGCGCAATGACCATCATCACCACCGCCGGGGATGCCAGCAGTTACGTGACCTTCCACGACGCGCAGGAAATGGCTAAACAAGGGAATAACAATCTTATCCATGTAGTAGGGCAGCTTAAAAAAAACGCTACCGGAGGAGTAGTTGGTCTTGTTTCATCACCCGACAAGCTTTCGGTAACTTTTGCGATGCTAGACGAGCAAGGCACTGAACAAACGGTTTACTACAACGAGCCCATGCCCGCTGATTTAGTTCGTGCCGAAAAAATAGTAGTCATCGGCTCCTTCCAAGGAAGGGTCTTCGTTATTGATCAGATACTTTTGAAGTGTCCATCAAAGTATCAGGAAGAGGGTCTTGCCTCAGCGTTCTCATCTTCAGCTTTGCATGTATAATGTCGCTTGAGGCTAAGCGAACAAGATGTGAACCGATACATCCAGGACTTTAATTCGATGATCGGTGAGGCCAGCAATTACTTAGCTGATCAGCTTCACTACGCCCCCCGATCAATAAGCCAATACTCTAGAATCTGGAAGATGATCCGAACCTACCTAGTAGATCATCAAATCAAAAACTACGATCTCTCTATAGAAAAGCAAGTATACACTCATTTCCTAGGAGCTAAAGATGTGTCCGAGCTCTCTGTAAACGAGAAGCACTTTTACAACGGTTTAAAGATGCTCACCGAGTTTTGGCAGCATGGTCTGATCAACCTACCCGCTCGTCCCCGGAAAGCCCCATTCGTTTTTGAGGGACCACTCGGAACCTTTATCACCGACTTTCTGAGCTATAAGCGAACCGAAACGCGACTCTCTAAAATACGGCTGGACTGTTTCTGCCGCCAGCTTCAGCCCTTCTACACCTACTGCTGCCAACATCAGATCAACACCATTCAAGCAGTCAACTTGGAAGTTTTGCTTCATTACCTCGGTCAGCTCGACCCCCAGCCGATGACCGTGTATCAGGCAATCTCTACACTACGCGCTCTGATGCGATATGCCTTTGCGCAGCGCTTACTGCCGGTAGACTACGCTCCAAAGCTTCCTCGCTTCCAGCGCTCCCACCAAGCCAAGCTGCCTTCCACCTACTCGGGCCAGGAGGTAGAAAAACTCATTGCCGGTATAGATCGGAGTACCCGGACCGGCAAACGCAATTATGCCATCATTTTGCTGGCTGCCCGGTTAGGCTTGCGAGCATCGGACATTATCAACCTTCGTTTCGAGCACTTGCATTGGGAAGCCTGTATGATCCGGCTACGGCAAGTAAAGACTGGAAAAGAACTCACCCTGCCGTTGCTCTGCGAAGTTGGCCAAGCCATCATTGACTACCTCAAGTACGCGCGTCCGGTCTGCGAAGCACCCCAAGTGTTCCTCACAGCAAGGCCACCCTACGGTCCCTTTCCATCTACTAATATCGTAACGCATGTGGTGCAGCGAGCCTACCGACGCGCGGGCATTGATGTAAAGGGTAAACGGTTTGGCCCGCGTACGCTACGGCACACCTTAGCATCCCGGATGTTAGAAAAGCATACAATCCTACCGGTGATATCAGAAGTCTTGGGACACCAAAGCAGCGAGTCCACCCGCTACTACCTGCGCATTGACCTTACTTCGCTGCGGCAGTGCGTACTGGATGTCCCCCCGGTAGGGGCTCGTTTCTACGAACAGAAAGGAGGCTCCTTCTATGAGTAGCGCGTTTTGCAGTGTCTATACTGAACACTTGGCCCAGTACATCCAGCTTAAGCAGCAGTTAGGTTTTAGCTATCAGACCGGAGCGGTGATTCTTGGCCAGCTCGATAGGCTAGCCGCTGAACGGGGCGAAACCTCGGTTGGGATCACATCTGCCTTCGCGCAGGCCTGGGGGCAGAAGCGGCCCCATGAATCTGCCCTGTACCACTACGACCGCATCCGGCATCTGATTCGCTTCTCAATGTTTCTACTAGATGTAGGAATTACTTCCTACGTTCCCCGTCCCCCGCGGTATCCGTTGCTTACCTTCATCCCCTACATCTATTCACCTTCCGAGGTGCAAGCGTTGTTCCAAGCTTGCGATGAGCTTAGAATGGGGCCCTTACAGGTAAAGTCGCCTCTGATAAGTGTGCCCGCTCTACTTCGGCTGCTCTACAGCACCGGGCTACGGATCGGCGAGGCTCTGGCGCTTAGCAACCAGGATGTCAACTTGGCAGAAAGCCATCTTCGGGTTCGGGACAGTAAGAACGGGCAAGAGCGGGTCATTCCGTTCTCGGATTCCTTGGTAGACGCACTGAAAGAGTACCTGGCCTATCGGAACTACCTGCCGATTAATCAGCCTCCGACAACCTTCTTTGTTTGTCTGAATGGCAAGCCCTGTAAACGGAATAGCGTAAGCTACTGGTTCAAACGTAGTCGTCATCAGGCAGGCATTCCTTCGGTAGCTAGAATCCATGATCTGCGGTATACCTTTGCGGTCACCTCGCTAGCCGCGATGGCCGAAGCCAGTATAGATCTGTACGCTTCTCTGCCGGTCCTATCGCGCTACTTAGGTCACCAATCTTTGGAAGCCACCAACCACTACGTTCGGTTGACCGAGAGTCTGTATCCCGACCTGATTCGTAAGATGGACACACTGTGTTTGGATATCTTTCCCCCCACTAACTATGAACAAGCCTACTGATTTTGCTAAGCATCTTTCAGCTTTCCTATCTAGCTATTTACCCCATGAAAAAGGAGCTAGTCACCATACCATTGCTGCCTACCGGGATACCTTCCTGCTGTTGATTGGTTTTATTAGGGACCAGCGGGGCATCCCGGTAGAAAAGCTCACCCTCGATGCTATTCACGGAAAGACGGTTACTGCCTTTCTGGATTGGCTGCAACAGGAAAGGAAATGCAGCAGTGCTACTCGCAATGCCCGTTTGGCAGCGATCTATTCGTTTTACCACTTTTTACAGTATGAGCGGATTGATCATCTCTACCCCTGTCAGCAGATACTCTCCATCAGCTTCAAACGAACCCGACAGCCGGTGATGAGCTACCTGAGCGTAGAGGGAATCAAGCTTTTGCTCCAGCAGCCCGATGGAAAGACTCGCAAAGGACGGCGGGACTTGGCCCTGCTATCGCTGATGTATGATACCGGGGCACGGGTACAAGAGGTGATTGACCTGGTGCCAGGGGCGGTTCGGCTCAATGGGCCGCCGACCGTCAAGATCAGAGGCAAGGGTGGAAAGGTTCGGTTAGTACCCATGCTGGACGCTCAGGTAGAGCACTTGAAAAGTTACCTGAAAGAACACGAGCTAGATTCGCCTTCCGCCAATCACTATCCATTGTTCTTTGACAGCCGAAAAGAAAAGCTGACTCGAGCCGGGTTCACTACATCGTCAAGAAGTATTGTGCCTCAGCCCGAGCTAAAGATTCATCGCTGATTCCGGATAAGATCAGTTGTCACTCGCTAAGACATACTAAAGCGATGCATCTGTTGCAAGCAGGGGTCAATTTGGTCTACATCCGGGATATTTTAGGTCATGTATCTATCAAGACCACCGAGGTATACGCCCGGGCTGACTCCCAGCAGAAGCGCCAAGCACTAAAAGCCGCTTATGTTCAGGTACATTCGGAAGAAGCGCCCGCCTGGACGACCAATGAGAACCTGCTGAGTTGGCTCAAGCGATTCTAAGTATTAATGTAAAGTGAAATAAAGTGTTTGGTAGCTAGTAGCTAACCAACGAGCAATTATTCACTACCACTTTACATAAGCGTCCACTCTACATAATGGAAACCCAGAATTGCTGCTGCGTTTGCCTTTAGCGCCGCTCCGAAAATGATCTTCGGGTCTACCACACATCCGGCTTGTCCACCCTGCGAGACGTTGTGAATACCCAATACGCGATTGCCACGATCTAGCAACAGCACTTTGAATTCTTCTACGTACTGAACCTCTGTTTTATCCGCTATCTCCAAATGTTCACCCCCAATTACCACTCGCTAAAAATAGTTGGGTAGAGTAGAAGAACCTGATCCGATTAGGTCTCCGATACGGCCAGGCATATGCCTGGAGTAGAACAAGAATGGGGGGATGGGCGGTAGCCCAAAGCCCCATACTCGGAACAACGATCACCAAAAAGCGACTCGTCAAAAGAGGCTATCAGTCAATGCTTGATTACTACGCTAAAGTATCCTTGAAGTTTAACGAACCGCCGTATACGAGACCCGTACGTACGGTGGTGTGAGAGGCGCACTGGCGGTCAATGGGCCGTCAGCCGCCTACTCGATTATGGGCTGTTCTTCAATCAGTTCGAATATCAAACAGTTGTATCAGTTTCTTATCTAACTCTTCTATTTGTTTTGCTTTTATACTTCCTAATCTACCTATCACTAGGGTTTTATCTATAGTAGCTATTTTCCCAATTCTTATCAACGATGGTTTCTTGAGTCCATTCGTTGCGTTAGGTTGCAGAAGTAAATCCGTTGGTTCTTGCCAGTGTAGTTGAGTTGAGATGAAACTTACTGTAACATCCAAACTACTTGATAGCAGAGTCAGAGCAGGTCGCTTTTTACTACCTGTCAAATCCGTGAACGGAAAAGGAATTAAAACTACATCTCCTTTCCGCATTAATATCTCTCTTTTAAATCACTTTCATCATATATATCCTCTTCGTCATGTAAAAAAGCAAAACTATTGGATTCACTTACTAAAGTTTCTATCCCTTTTTGAAGAATTTGCTCTTCGTATTTTTTGAGCACAAAATCTGCGAAGTCAGCCACTTCATGGACTCTATCTTCAGGAAGTTTTCCTAATGTTTCAACCGTCTTATTAATTAATCCTTGCTTCTTCATGTTTTCAGTCTTTTTTCTAATGTACGGATTTTCCTTCGTATAGCCCACAACGACCAACGCAGCGAACGGCCCGGGTCTTGTTGGCGTTTGTCTTTCAAGTTGCAAAAATGGTGCTTAGCGCAATTAGCTCCGAGCGCTTTTTAACAGGGCTGGGCGCTGCATATTGTTACCTGCCGTGTTAACTTTTTTCAGTCATCAATTCTTTTCCATCCGCCTGATATTGGTGCAGAAAATCGGGGCAGAAATCATAGTCATTAGGCCAATAAATTCCTCGTCCATTTTCGTATAGTTCAACTTTTTGGAAGTAGGCTGAGTCTGACAAAGGGTTACTTAGTTTATCATCTCCAATGAAGGGGTTAAAATCAATGGTCTTCTCGGCATCATCACTGAAGATGAAGTGGATTTTGCTATTATCTAATATTTCAAAATTCTTTATACTTACCATAATATTTCATATTAGTTCAAGGGTTCAATTTTATCTAAAGTCTCATGATCTCTAGCTTTTTGCCAGTTGCTTAACAACTCATCGCGGTGTTCTATCGCCCATTCAATGGCTAAAGTCTTGGCCCTCTTTGGCAAGCGCCCTTCCAATATTTCCAACGTCTTTATGTCAAATAGAGCTTCATCGTTTTGATAAATTACATGGAAATGGGGTGGATTATGATCATTATAGAACATCCGAATAATAATTCCATAGAATCTGCTTATCTCAGGCATTCTTCAATTTGTTGGTCATATACAAAGTTAATCATTTTTTCTATGGCAGGTAATGATCAATGCAGGCGTGGGCCGATGCGAAGCAAAGCTCATGCTTGCATAGTGTTACCCCTCGTTTCTTTTCAAACCTTCAACTACTTCTATTGATAGTCCTGTAGAACTCTGTATAATTTCTACAGAAATACCACTTTCTAACAAATTTCTGGCTATCTCAATTGCTTTCTCTTCTTTAGCCGTATCCAGTGAGTTCTTTAAATCCCGGTATGACTTTAAACTTTCCTCATAGGCCTCTGCTTCTTCGGGACTGAACTTCGCTATCTCCGCCACCTCAAACAACTTCTCAAAAATTCCTTCCCGTAGTTCATCCGGTACTCTGTCTAGTTTGTTCAAATTACGGATCACAAACATCCATTGGTCAAATCTTGTGGTTAGTTCCTTTACATCTTTCTGAAATTTGGGCATTTCCAGGTATACGAAAGTTAGCTTGTCATAGAAAACTTTGCATGTCTCAATATCCGTCAACTTTACATCGTACCGATACTTATCAGGTTCTCGTTTATTTTCATCAAAGGTAAAATCCAGGATGGCTATTGTATACACCGCTTTCAGCTCAAAAGTCCAGTCCGACCCTCGTTGTGCTTGTTCCCGGATGGGAAATGTAGAATAGTATACCGTTCGGTCTTTAAAGAACTTCTGCTTAGTCTTCTGTAATTCTACAATGAATTTTTCCATACGTTCGTTTTGACAGTACAGATCAAACACCGCTTTGCGGTCTTGCTCACTGCTGCCTAGTTTGTCAGACTTCAAATAGGTCAGTTCGGTAATCCGGCCCTGCTCGTGCTTAAGTAATTCGTTCAAGAAGTCTAGCAACAAATCTTTGTTAGGCTCTTCGCCGAAAAGTCGCTTGAAACCGTAGTCGGTGAAGGGATTTATGTATTTTTCTCTTCGCTCTTCCATAACTATCCTTGTGGGTAAAGATACGAATTTACTGACTCAGCGAAGCCATACATATGAAAGGTTTTCCAATGAGGGGTAATGATTAATGCAGCCGTTGGGCCGGGCTTGTTTGCCTTGATCTTCCGAATAGCGATATTCTGGTTTGGAGCAACTAGCATTCAAGTACCTGTAAGCTAGGCTTGCGGCTGCATTTTGTTGGGTGCTGTGTTTTTCTTTTTTCTTTTCGTACAATAGTCTGTAGAGTTTTAAGCGGCAATGCAGCCATAGTTGTATAGCATTTGATACTGTGGCGAATTTTGATAGAATTCGGCAGCTATACCGAACTCGCTAAAAAACCTGTGTAGCAAATGTTCATTGAAGTACTGGATTTTGATGCTGGAGAGGGAGAAAGGCTTTCTTGGTTGTCCTGGCTCAGGCCAAGCGTATACTGCTTTGGCTAGTGATACGGCCGTCAGGCTGGCATTGATGTGGGTATGTATCTTCTGCTCACTACGGGCCTGGCATTCCGTCAGGCCAGTGTGCTGCTTAGCATCCCGATAGAGAAACTCTATCTGGAAACGTAAGCGATAGCATTCTAGCACTTTAGCTCCATCCATAGTCGGATCAGTAGCAAAGAAAGCTTCTGCTCTCAGAGAACCATCTTTTTTGGTTATGTGCACGATGACGCACTTGACTAAACGATCCAATGCTTTCACATAGACTTTGCCTTGATAAGCGATCATATTATTTTCTTGTAGACAGGGGGTAAAGTGCGCCCTATCCAAAGCCAGCCGGTTAACGCGCCCTTGATACTTGCGGGGTCGGCCTCTACGTTTGGGCTTGGGCCCTAGATGAGGATACTGCAAGACCGCATTGCTGGGCAGTTTGCTAATCAGCGTGAAGCCTTGCCCGCTCACTGCATCCACGAACGGTCTGCGCCAGAAGTAACCATCCGCTACTAAAGTAGTAGAAACAGCTTTCAATCGGTTGGCTTGCTCTACCACCAGACCAGCATAATAGTCCAGTAGCGAACCGTAGCGGTCTTGACCGATGGTTTGCTTGGCATACAAATGCATGGCCGTACGACTCTCTATGCCCACGCTGGCAAAACCGCTAATCTCTAGGCCGTACTTAGTCGCATTAGCACACCCTGACCAAAAGTAGCTCGTACCTGGGGTATGCTTACCGCTTTTGGGCAGGTAACTAGGATCGAAAGCAATGATACGTTCCTCAGTGGGCATAGACAAAATCAATTGCTCGTTGAATTGCTCAAAGGCAAAACTTTTCTCATAGCGCGCCCGATAGGTCGCCTCGTTGGAAGAACCATAACGGGATAAGTTCTCAAAATTATGGCGACCACGGATGGTCAGCAGTAGGGGCATCAAATGAATCATAAAGTCTCGTTGCCATTTGCCTATGTCAGGCATTTTGTCCATTATTATACGCGTGAGTGTTTCTACATTCATAGGTGAAAGTCTTTGTTTTGTAGTTTCGCAAAACCAAAACTAGACTTTCGCCTTTTTAATTTATTTCCCCCTTAAAACTCTACGGAGTATTGTTCGTAGATGTCTTTTCCTTTTTAACCTGATACTTGCGCTTGTAATCCTGAATGAACTGGCTTATTTGGCTCCTGTCTTCGTCGGTTAAAGGTTCACTTTTGATAATGAAGTCTACTCCTTCTGGTTCTTTTATATATCCCATAATATTCAGTTTTTAAAGTAGTAATCTACCAGTTTCTGTGCTGCTTCGGTAGAAATAATCATTTTATGTCCTCCGAAATGATAGGCTCCTAATGTTTTCTCGTAGTGCTCGATAAGTTTAGTCTTCGCCGTAAAAGATACAAACCCTTCGTGAGCATGTCTGAACGAAACTCTACAGGCATAAGCAACTAGATTGCCCGGCACCCCTTCGTAGAGTTTATTCTTTCCCATATTAAACGGCGCACTTTCCAGCAGGTTCATAAATACATGATCGGATTCAATTCGCAAACTGATGAGTCCTTGAACAACAGCAGGGTTATTAACAATGGTTAGCTTGTAGACTTCATTGACGTTATTGCTCAACTCGGACCGCCAATTAAAACGCCAACCTACTTTCTTGGTGACGCTCTTCAAGTCCTGTTTAGTCATTCTGGCGACCTCAGTTTGAAAGCTATCTCCAGAAATTCTGTTTTTAATTGAATTAGTCAGATCGTCTATCAGAAAATCAAGGGGTTGAGATTCGCGTTTCATGGGGTAAAAATAGAAATCTGCATCTCATCAATCAAGTAGGAAGAGCATAGCCTTCATTTTCCATAGCACCCAACGATTTGCATATGGCTTGTGGCGGTTTCGAAGCACATTCTTGTCCACCGAAACCAAAGCTGGCAACAGAGCGAAAGCCTTGCTGGCAGCCGTTCACCCGCCATAAGCTATATGCGTTGTTGGCAAGCGTTATTTTTTCTTTTTCGGTTCAAATACTTTAGTCGTCTCAAATTCTCCTGTGCTTTGGTTCATGGTGTACAAAATCATCTGGTCGTAAAATTCAAAAGGTTCATATAGTCCCATTCGATAATTGAAGGTTATGTAAAATCTATTTTCTTTTACCGAATCCACTTTGGAATTTCCTGTGTATGTCCATGCTGGAATCTCCAAATTCTTTTTTTTCCACAAGCTGTCATATCTTAGTTCGAGTGGTGAAAATGTTGTGTCAATTTTTTGTTCTGTTTTCTTGTTTGTGCCCAGAACTTGAAAATATGTGTTCTCCTTAATTAAGAGCAATGTCCATTCTTCATTTTCTACAAAGTCAAGGTTTTTATCCCAATCTTCTCGATTAAAGGTTGTCTGACCAAGTTTTGTGGTATCTTGTCCAATTATTACGCTCAAATCAACGTCATAGAAAACAGCTGCAAAATCAGCGTTGTAAGTCTCTTCACCAATTAATTTTCTGTCAGACGATATTGGTATCTCGACTTCACGATATTTAGGTCCAAAAGCTTCTGTCAAAAACCAATTTACACCAATTAGTAGTCCAATAACTAAGATGACCAAAACACCAATCGATATTAAACAACCTTTCTTCAATGTCCTTTTTTAATGCTTGCCAACGACTAGAGCAGGCGACGCGGCGGCTTTGGGGCTTTTTCTGTCCGAGCTTCATGTAGAAAACTTGTTTGCATTGATACTTCGTTTACCCATTTACCAGCCGTGGTGCTTGCTCGATGTTAGTGGCTTTTTATTCTTTTTCTATTTTATTTTTTCTCCCTCATTGTCAAGGTCAAGTTGTCCGTTGTTTTCTCCGATTTCTGGTTCTATGTCAAAGGTTACAGGAATATTATGAGGTTTGCCCAATAAATTAGTCCCTTTCTCAAAATTATTGTTTTTAATTCACCTTGAAAATCCACCTGCTTTGCGGGTGGTCATGTTCTGATGGCTATGCCTATTTTTGAGGCATGAGTAAATATAAGAAGCTTAGCCATGTTGTCTATAAATGCGATTATCATATTGTCTGGGTTCCCAAGTACAGGTTTCGTGTCTTGAAAGGGGCCATAAAGGAATTGGTCGAGCATGATATCAAGATGTTGTGCCAATGGAAGAGTTGTGAGGTAGAAGAGTTAAGCGTGCAGGAGGACCACATCCATCTTTTGGTCTCAGTTCCCCCGAAGGTTTCCATTTCAAAGCTTATGGGAACGCTGAAGGGCAAGATTGCAATAAAGCTTTTCAAGAGCTATCCTAAGCTGAGAGAGAAGCCCTATTGGGGCAACCATTTCTGGGCGCGGGGTTACTTTGTGAGCACAGTTGGGCTTGATGAGGACACAATACGGAGGTATGTCAAGTATCAAGAGAAAGAGGAGAAGAAGGCTGAGAATCAGCAACAACGTTTCAATTTCTAAAATGGACCCCAGCCGCCCCCTATGGGGGCTAGCCAAAGCCACCTTCTAAGAAGGTGTGATTTTTACTTGTCACCTCATTTTCATACCAACAGTCAAAGAAGTTCACAAAGTCAGCAAAGTCATTGTTGGTTATAATTACCGGATTTCCTGGCTTGTTGTGTCCACCAGCTTGAAAGTCTAAATAGCTATCAAAAATGCAGTTGTCAATGGTCAATCCACCAAGAAAATATGTAAAAGTAAATTGGCATTTTTTGAAATGACAGTTAATTAGCTTTACGGGTTTGGTAAATTGAGTTACGCTTCCAGAGAAATGTTCAATTACACAATTCTTGATAGCTACTTCATTATCCCAAATTTCATTAGTCTCAATTTTCAATTCTCCATCAACATATATATCCAATAGTGGTCGCCCATCTTTTAATAAGTCAGCCCCCCTTTCGCTTGATATATTGTGTTTCGGCAGTATTTTCATAATTATAATTGCCACTAACGACCCATGCAATAGCCGGGCCGGTTTGTTGGCGTTTTCAGTTCGTGTTTCATTTTTGGCACTTAGGGCAATTAGCCACCGATTGCTTTTCAAAGAGGCATTGCTGTTGCATTTTGTTATGGGGCGTTTTTTATTATTTCTAGTATCTCTTCTTCTTCAGATTCCAGAAAATTATGAATGGCTGAAATATTGTTTCTAAGAAGTTCTGAGATTGATCTAGTTGTCAAATTTCCTGTTTTTAACCAGATAATCTTTGGTGGAATACCTTTTACAACATTTAAATCCACAAAGTCAGAATCAAATGTGACTATTGCATAATTATGCTTTTTAGCGTAATCAAAGATTATTACATCCGAAGCATCTTCCAATCCAACATGACGAACTTGCTTAGAATCAGGAAAGTCTGTTTCTACCTGTCTGACTATCTTTGGAGAAATGTTTTGATCAAACAACAGCTTCAAGATGCAATCCTAAGTTTATGCTCTTTATCCGCCGCAAACGCGAGACAGGCATTAATCATTTCTTCTGTTATCTCTTCAAAATCTTCCATAATCTCTTGCTTGCTCATTCCGTTGGATAGCCAATTCAACACATCATAAACTGAAATTCGTGTTCCTTTTAGGCAAGGTCTTCCAAATCTCTTATCTGATCTGATTTCTATGTAGTCTTGATAGTTCATAAATCAAATATAAATAAATTCAGCTAGACTTTTCTTCACTTGAATGCACCATAACGATTAATGCAGCCGTCTGGCCGGGCTTGTTAGCGTTGATCTTTCAAGTATCAATATACGAACTTGGGGAGACTAAACTCGCAAGCTCTTCCTTCACCCGGCTGGCGGCTGCATGATGTTGTGCGCCGTTTTTTTCATTTACAACGATTGACTTATTCTTATAATCTCATCTCTTATGTTCTTTGAACTCCTTTCTTCTACAGAGTAACTTTCAGAGACTATCTCAAAACACGTATCGTGAAAGAAGAAAATGTAATGGTAGTACTTCTCAAATCTTTTGTCTTCATGGTAAGGGTGAACAGAGTTCATTTTTCTTAACTCCTCAATCCATTCCGAATCCTTTACAATTTGAATTGAATATGGTTGCAATCCGTGTTTGTGGTAAGGGTGCCCCTCTATTGCTTCGTCGTTTGGACTTCCGAACTTGAATTGAGCAAACCGATCAAATCTGATAGTTACAATTCCATTGTCTTTGTCAGATCTTACATGGACAGTTGTTCCATCCCAATCTGGGTCAATGTTGCTCACATAGAATGTTAAATAAACAGTGTTTTCATTTGATAAGATCGTAGGAATCGGTGCACCAACGTCAATTTCAAAATCTTCGCTTATTTGCTCTATCTTCATAATTAGGCTGCCTTTACTAATGGCGCACAACGTCTAATGCAGCCACCGGCCGGGCTTGGTGGTTCTTAATCTTCCGAGTATCAACCGGCTGACTAGGGGAAACTAAACTGCCAAGCTCTTCATTCCCCCGGCTGGCGGCTGCATGGTGTTGTAGGCAGTTTTTTTCATTTCAATGTGATTTTCCATTTCCGATATTTTCTCAAACCCAAGTCTTTTATAAAATCTTTGAGCTTTTAAATTTACTTTGAAAACTTGTAATTGAATGGGTTTATTAACAGAATTTGCTCTTTCAATTATTTGTCTCATCAGAATTTTTCCGATTCCCAAGTTTTGAAACTCCTTTTTAATTAAGATACTTTGTAAGTAGATTTCATAATCAGTTTCTTTCACGATTAGTAATCCGATTTCTTGCTCGTCATATCTGATTATTTTAGTTTCAGAAGCAACAAATTTTTGTTTATGAATTTCTTGCTGATATGATTCGTCCCAACCCCAAATTTTAGTCACGCAAGGCTTAATTGAACTGCATACAATTCTATAAGTCAGTTCTAAATCCGAGTTTGTCGCATTTCGTAATTCCAATGTTCGTTCTGTTTTTCAAATTGCCTACAACGGTTTTGTGTATGGTTAGTTGCGTGTTTAAGCAACTAATTTAGTAAACAAAAACGAACGCGAGAAAATTCCGAAGGAATTTTCCAAGTAGGCAATGACCAAAGCAATTAATTATACACGGTGTTGGGCGTAGTTTTTAATTATTCGAATGAACAATATAATGGTCCGATTGTGCTTCTTGAGATTCCATTAAAAAAAGTTCAGAAGAGTCACTTGTAGTTTGGTCAACATTTTCGTAATCAAAATTTGGAATCTCAAATTCATTTTGAGAAAGAACATTATTTTCAATGTATTCAATAAATTCATTTGAATAGTTCAATTCTTTTAATTTCTCGATTAAGTCTTTCATTTTGCCGTGTTGTTTGTTTGAATGTCATTTCGGATTAAACAATAATAATCTGAAACAAATATTTTAGCCATAGATGTATTTTCAAATGCCCAATAAAATAGTGCCCACATTCTTCTCATTGATGTATCTAAACCAATAGATTCAGCGTGAGTTATTTTAAGTTGGCAAACATCCCAAGCATCTTCTCTGGTAATAGCGTGACCGTGATTGTTCCATTCAGAATGATTGGCTAATAATTTAGCAATATCTTTAGAACGTTTACGTTTTTCCTCATCAGTCACCTCATTTCCACTACTGCTGTGTTTTGTCCAAGTTTTAAATTTGTAATTATAAAGATAGTCCTCAACAAGCGTTTCCGAGTATTTTGTCCCGCTAATTGCATATCCAATCTCTTTAGGGTCAATGTTTTTTAATAAAGTCAAATCTGTCCAACTTGGATTGGTTCCAGCTTTGATTGCTTTGTCTCCTCGTTCTTTTATTTCTTCGACTAAATTTAAAATTGATTGAGCGGGAACGAATTGTCCATCGGGTTTTCTTATTTGCGGGTCAATAGGTCCAATGTTTGCAGAATGAGTCATTATAATTTCGTCACCCGAAAGTGCAAATATAGTTCCAGCTGACATAGCCATATTAAGCAAAATAAAATTTACTCTTTCAAATCTAGGTCTCAATTTAGATACAAATTTTACCACTTGGTTTGATAAGCCACCAGGTGATACTAACACTACATCTAATTCTTTTGTGTCTGTAGGTAAAGTGTTTATTAATTCCGTAAAAGGTAAATCATCTTGATAATCAATAGAAACAGAAACTTTAGTTTGCTTAACTACATTTGCTACATAACATACAACTTCATTTCCTCTCACAGCCTTAATTTCAGTGATACTTCTGCGAATCTCTTCTAATATATTGACGTTCGTAAATTTATGTGAAAGTAAGCTTTCGAATTCACGTCCATCAATCATTTTATCAAGTACAGACTGTTTCGCAGCTGGGTTTGCAATAGTTTGTTTTTGAGCTAATTGCCTTTTATTTGGGATGAAGTTTTTTTGTCCACGATTTCTACCACCTTTACTCATATAATCTTTTTAATTTATACAAATTTACAATTATTTGCGATTCTTTTTTCAAATTACGCCCAACAATTGGATAACCGAGACATGTCGGTTATATCTATTATGTCCGAGCTAATCTAATAGATTTTTGATACTTTTAAAACGATTTACGGCTATATGCGTGTAAATCTCCGTCGTTTTGCTAGACGAATGACCTAAGAGCGACTGTATATAGCGTAGATCTGTCCCTTGTTCTAATAAGTGGGTTGCAAACGAGTGGTGCAACGTATGTGGTGTGACAGGCTTCATAATTCCAGCTTTCTTGGCGGCCTTAGCAACTATTTGGCCTACACTTTTCCCGGAGTATTGCCCATTGCCTGGTCCCTCGAACAAATACGCTGTTGGCTTCCATAATTGATAATACTTTCTCAGGTACTGTAGTAAGGTTGCAGAAAGCAGCGTATACCGATCCTTTCCACCTTTACCATTTTCTACTCGGACTAGCATCCTGTCGCTATCAATATCCGTGATTTTTAGTCGAAGTAGCTCACCTCGTCTTAAACCGGCTGAATAAAGCAAACTCACTATACACCGGTGCTTGATATTATTGGTGTGCTCAATAACCTTGAGCGCTTCTGCTTTACTTAAAACTTGTGGTAATCTTGTTTTCTTTCGCGGCCGCTCGATAGTATAGAAGCGGTTGGGTAGGCCCATCACTACTTCATAGTAGAATTTTATGGCGTTGATTGTTTGGTTAAGGTACGAATCAGACTTGTTCTGCTGTACTAAATACTGTAAATACCTACGAATGTCCAGCTCGGTGAGAACGTTAAGTTCCTGGCTGGCGTAGTAATTCATGTATTTTTCAAATAGTAGTATGTACGTGCGCGCGGTGTTGTAAGCATATTTCCTGATCTCTAGCTTTTGTAAGTATGCTTCCGGACAGCGCCGATAATTCTCTGGAAGTTCACGGTGCCGAAAGCGGTCTACGCTGAGATCGGAGTTGCCCTGGTTAATAGGGCGGTTGGAAAAGAAAAACTGACCGTTTACCCAGGCTACCCCACGAAATGTCTGAAAAATTCGTGTTAGGTTTTCCTTTGTATTCTTAACAATCACGCAACTACTCTCGGCATGCCATCGGGGCTGGGGTAGTTCTTTAACTAACGCTTGAATCACTTTATCCGGATAAAACTTCAATCCTATGTACTTGGCATCTTGATAGTAGATATGCTTCAAGGTGACCATTCGTCGGGATGCTAGTTGCCTTTCCATACGACAATGAAGCCAAAACCTTTTCTTTTTAAAAATGTAAGCGTACATTTATACGTTAATTATACGTATAATCTACGGCTATGAGAAAATGCCCTACCTGTGGTGAATCCGTGCAGGGAAGAACCGACAAAAAGTTCTGCACCCCTTATTGCAAATCAGCCTATCACTATCAACAGAACCGCGACCGCCCGGATAATTTGTTTCAGCAGATTGATCATCAGCTAAAGCAGAACCGCCGCGTCCTGAAAGAATTTAACAAAGCCGGAAAATCAACGGTGCGCAAAGAAGTGCTGGAAAAGGCCGGATTTTCCCCCCGGCATTTCACCCACTACTGGAAGGCCAAAAACGGCAACGTGTATCTGTTCTGCTACGAATATGGCTTTATGAAGCAAGTGGAGAATGGCAAGAGTAAATACGTACTGGTGCAATGGCAACCCTATATGAAGTAAGACAATAGGCCTCGTTCAATCCCGGCGAATGCTGCTTAAATTCTAAAAAATTCTTATCTTGCGGGCTTAAAATCAATCTACACATACCCTACCTACCCGCTCATGGCCGCTGGCGAAAACGAGAACATCATTCCTATCAATATAGAGGACGAAATGCGCGGGGCGTACATTGACTACTCCATGTCGGTGATCATCTCCCGGGCCCTGCCCGACGTGCGCGATGGGCTCAAACCCGTGCACCGACGCGTGCTCTACGGCATGCTCGACCTGGGGCTCACCAGCAACAAAGCCCACAAAAAATCCGCCCGCATCGTGGGCGAAGTGCTCGGTAAATACCACCCCCACGGCGACTCGTCCGTTTACGACAGCATGGTGCGCATGGCGCAGCCCTGGTCACTACGCTACATGCTGGTGGACGGGCAGGGTAACTTCGGCTCGGTCGATGGCGACTCCCCCGCGGCGATGCGCTACACTGAGGCACGCTTGCAGCGCATCGCCGAGGAGATGCTGGCCGATATCAACAAAGATACCATCGACTACCAGCCCAACTTCGACGACTCGCTCGAAGAACCGGTGTGCCTGCCGGGAAAACTGCCTAACGTACTCGTCAATGGCACCTCGGGCATCGCCGTGGGCATGGCTACCAATATGCCGCCCCACAACCTGACCGAAGTGGTCGACGGCATCAGTGCCTACATCGACAACCCAGAAATCACCATCAGCGAACTGATGCAGCACATCACTGCTCCCGATTTTCCTACCGGGGCCATTATCTACGGTTATCAGGGAGTGAAATCGGGTTTCGAGACCGGTCGCGGACGCATTGTGTTGCGCGCCAAAGCCGAGATCGTGGAGTCTAAAACCGGTAAGATCCAGATCATCGTCACTGAAATTCCCTACCAGGTAAACAAAGCGGCGATGATCGAGAAAACCGCCGCGATGATCAACGAAAAGCGCATCGAGGGCATCACCGGGCTGCGCGATGAGTCAGACCGCAACGGCATGCGCATCGTCTACGATTTGCGGCGCGACGCCATTCCCAATGTGGTGCTCAATACGCTCTTCAAGTACACCCAGTTGCAGTCGTCGTTCGGGGTCAACAACGTAGCTTTGGTAAAGGGGCGTCCCGAAACGCTGAACCTTAAGCAGATCATTGGCCACTACGTAGACCACCGGCACGACGTGGTGGTGCGTCGTACTAAGTTTGAACTAGCCGAGGCTGAACGGCGTGCGCACCTGTTACAGGGCTACCTGATCGCGCTGGATAACATTGATCGGGTCATTGAGATCATCCGTGGTTCGCGCGATCCCGAAACCGCCCGCAACGGCTTGATGGGAGAGTTCGAGCTGACCGAAATTCAGACCCGCGCCATTCTGGACATGCGCTTGCAGCGCCTCACCGGGCTAGAACGAGAAAAAATCGAGGCTGAATACGCTGAAGTGCTTAAGCAGGTGGCCTACCTCAACCAGATTCTGGCCGAGCGGGAGCTGCGCATGCAAATCATCAAAGATGAGTTGCAGGAGCTCAAGGAACGCTACGGCGACGAGCGTCGCACCAGCATTACGCACAGCGCCGATGATATCGACATTGAGGACATGATTCCCAATGAAGCGATGGTGATCACTATTTCGCACCAAGGCTACGTGAAGCGTAACCATGTAGATGAGTACCGTACCCAGGCGCGGGGCGGCGTTGGTTCGCGGGGCGTCTCGTCTAAAGATGACGACTTCACCGAGCACCTGTTTGTAGCACATACCCATAACTACCTGCTGATATTTACTGAACTTGGTCGCGTATTCTGGCTTAAGGTATACGCTATTCCGGAAGCGGGCAAATCCGCCAAGGGGCGGGCCATCCAGAATCTTATTCAGATCACCGCCGACGATTCGGTGCGGGCGGTGATTAACGTCAAGAGCTTGAGTGATGCTGACTACCTGAATAACACCTACCTGATGATGTGCACGGTAGGGGGCACCATCAAGAAAACCTCGCTGGAAGCTTACTCCCGCCCGCGGGTGAACGGCATCAACGCCATTACCATTAATGAGAACGACCGACTGCTCGACGTAAAACTCACCGATGGGCAGTCGGATGTGCTGCTGGCGGTGCGCTCTGGCCGAGCCATTCGTTTCAACGAGCAGGATGTGCGACCCATGGGGCGCAACGCCGCCGGAGTGCGGGGCATCACGTTGGAAGATGAAACAGATCGGGTAGTGGGCATGGTAACCGTGAGCGATTTGAGCCGGACATTGCTGGTGGTTTCTGAGAAAGGATACGGTAAACGGTCGGCTATTGAAGACTATCGCATAACAAAAAGGGGGGGGAAAGGTGTTAAGACTCTGAACATCACTTCCAAAACCGGAGCGGTGGTATCCATTATGAAGGTGGCCGACCCGGATGACTTGATCATCGTCAACACCTCAGGCATTATGATTCGGATGCCCGTTTCGGAACTGCGCGTGATGGGACGTGCCACCCAGGGAGTGCGCCTGATCCGACTCAATGAGGGCGACACCATTGCCTCAGTGGCGAAGGTGGAGAATGAACTCATTGAGGAAGAGTTGGCGGCCCAAAAGGGCGCAATCGGCGAGGACGAGCAATCGCCTGATGCCGGTGCAGCGCACGTTGCTGAAGCGTAAGCGACAAACCGATGGCGGATTACACTCAACAATTAGCACTTTTTTTGTATTTTGCATTTTAGAACTAAATCAATGTCTTACTATTCACTACACACTATGAGAAAATTAGCATCTTTTTTTATTGTTCTGTTTGCCCTGCAAACCGTTGCGTTCGGGCAGAACAAGAACGTTCGCAAAGCAGGTAGCGCGCTGGATAAAGGCGAACTTGCGGAGGCGAAAGCCCAGATTGACCCCGCCATCAACGACGAAAAGACCAAGGACGATGGAAAAACGTGGTTGCTCTACGGACGGGTGTACCAGGCCATTGCTGACGATTCCACCAACGCGGTGCAAGTTGACGCACCGTATCAAACGGCCATGCAAGCCTATGATAAAGTGATGGAACTAGAAAAAGAAGGTTCCACTGAATACACGCAGGCAGAACTGATGAAGGAGCAGGTGTGGGCCAGTGCCGTCAACAAAGGTGCCGCTCTTTATACGGACAAAGATTATGTGAACGCTATCACTTACTTCGATGTGGCTAAGCTGGCTAAGCCGCAGGATACCACTGCCTATATCTACGCCGGCATTTCGGCGCAGCAGGCCGGTGAACTCAACGATGCAGCCAAGAACTATGCGTTTCTCGTAGATAGCCTGGATTATAAAAGCGAAGACTTTTACAACAGCTTGATTTATATCTACTTGGTAGAGCAGAAGGATAATGACAAGGCGGTCGATTACTTGCAGAAGGCGCAGGAAGCATTTCCTGAAAATCCTGACTTCCTGAAAAGAGAGATCACCGTGCTGATTACCAACGAAAAGTACGACGAGGCCAGGGATAAACTAGCCAAAGCGATCGAGTCAGAACCCGATAACGCTATCTTGTACTACAACCGAGGCTACTTATATGAGCAGATGGGCCAAGGTGAGCAAGCCGTAGAAAATTACAAGAAGGCCACCGAACTCGACTCTGAATACTTTGATGCAGCTTTCAACCTAGCCGCTTATTACTATAACGAAGCTGCCGAAATTCTTCAGGAAGCCAACAACATGGATCTGAAGGAGTACGAACAGCGTGGAAAAGAGATCGAAGACAACGCTATGAGCTACTTTGAGAAAGCGTTGCCCCCGCTAGAAAAGTCACGTGATTTGAAGCCTGACGACCAAAAGGTGCTCACCACACTGCAAACGGTTTATACCCGACTGGGTATGGATGAAAAGGCCGAAGAAGTGGCCACTAAACTGGAAAGCATGTAACTGAGGCACTCGCTGAACCGTAGTTTCAATGAACAACAACAGCGACGGGTATCCTCCATACGGGGGCACGCTCGTCGCTGTTTTGTTTCAGCTCCAATCTAGTGTGTGCCCGTATCGCCACCGGCGAAGTTCCGTAAGGATTCTCGGCTCGTCATCCTAAGCAACCAATACCAACCCATGAAATCTAATTCTGCTGACCCCGCGGGGGCAACGGCCTTACCCGAACCCATTGGGCCGCAGGCATTTGGACATCCCAAGGGGCTCTACTACCTTTTTTTCGCCGAACTATGGGAGCGGTTTAGCTTCTACGGCATGCGGGCCCTGCTCACGCTCTACATGGTGGAGCAAGTGTTTGAGTCACTGGCCAACCGCGATACCGTGTCGGCTATTGTCTACTCTTCCTACGGCTCGCTGGTCTACGCTTCACCCATTATCGGGGGGCGTATCGCGGACCAACTTAACGGTTCGCGGCAGTCGATCATGCTGGGGGGGATCCTGATGGCCATCGGTCACTTCGTGCTGGCTATCGAAAACAATACGGCTTTCTTTCTTGCTCTCGCCTTCATCATCGTGGGTAATGGCTTCTTCAAGCCCAATATCTCTACCTTCGTAGGGGCGCTGTATCCCGACGGAGACCCGCGCAAAGACTCAGGCTTCACCATCTTTCATATGGGGATCAACATCGGGGCGTTTGCCTCGCCCTTGCTTTGCGGATGGTTAGGAGCAGCCTACGGATGGCACTGGGGATTCGGACTGGCCGGAGTAGGCATGTTAGTCGGAGTTTACTTCTTTTGGCGTGGCATCAAAAAGGGGGTGTTTATGGACGAGGGACTGCCGCCACACCCTGAGATGCTGCACGAAAAAGTGGCCGGTATATCGCGACAGCACTGGATCACCATTCTATCAATAGCCGCCGTTCCGGTAATTGCCTTTTTGCTTTCCTCCTACGAATTCATTGCCGATGGGGCGACCGTATTGGGCAAAGTGACCATCGTAAACGTCATTTTCTACGCCTTGAGTATTTTTATTCTGGGCTACTTATCCTACGTGATCTACCAACTGCCGCCCGTGGCCCGCAAAAAAATGATTGTGGCCGTGCTGCTTACGGTGTTTATGACGCTGTTCTGGGGCTTCCACGAACTCTCGGGCAACATTATCACCCTGTTTTCGGCCCGCAACGTGGACTTGTGGTTGATGAACGCAGCGCAGACCAATGCACTCAACCCCTTGTTCATTATCTTGCTCGCCGTACCGGTATCAGCACTGTGGGTTTTCTTGTCCCGAAGGGGTATAAATCCCCGAACTCCGTATAAGTTTGCCGCTGGGCTGGCGCTGCTCGGGTTGGGCTACTACCTGTTGTTCTTGAGTCAAAACTTTGCCAGTCCCAACGGGACGGTTCCCTTCGTATTTCTCATCTTACTGTACCTTTTTATGTCGCTGGGTGAACTGTTCACTTATCCGGTAGGCTTATCCAAGATCACGGACCTATCGCCAAAAGCCATTGTCGCTTTTATGATGGGCGTCTGGTTCTTATCATCGGCCTATGCCTTTCAGATCGTGGGTTTTGTGGGGCAGCAACTGGCCATCGATGAAATAGCCTCCGAAGGGGGCGGGGCGGTTACTGCGTTGGACACGCTGCGCATGTACACCGAAGGGTTCGGGTCTATCGCCTACGTAGCCTTAGGCGGTGCGCTGATCGTGGTGGTGTTATCCCCGCTGCTAACGCGCTGGATGGACGACGTGCACTAGTACTTGCCTTTAAATGATAATTGGTGTTCTACTGTAAACTTTCTAATTTCGCTGCATGAAGGTATTTGCCTTTCTGCTATCCTTGTTGCTCACGATTGCCCTGGTGGTGGCGTTGAGCTGGCGCATCGATCCCCTCCCCCCGCTGGGCTATTTTCTTGATCCTTTTCACGGATTTTGGCAAAATGCGCAGGGGGACGACGTAGGTATCGAGACCAGTCCGGAGCTTCCCAACCTGCGGGCTGCGGTCACCGTGCAGTACGATTCCTTGCTCATCCCTCATATTTTTGCTCAGAACGATGCCGACCTGTACCGTACCCAGGGATACGTGCAAGCTTCGCTGCGCTACTGGCAGATGGATTTCGTGGCCCGCGTAGCGGCGGGGCGTTTGTCAGAAGTGGTGGGAGAACGGGCCCGTGATTTCGACCGGGGCCAACGGCGCAAGGGGTTAGCGTTTGCTGCCGAAAAGGCCCTGCGCATGATGGAAGAAGACCCGGTGGCCAACGCGGTGCTACTGGCTTATACCGAAGGGGTAAATAGCTACGTAAATAACCTGCGCTACGAAGACTGGCCCATTGAGTACAAACTGTTGGACTATGAACCTGAACCCTGGACGCCCCTTAAAACGTCACTGTTACTCAAATATATGGCCGACGACCTGTCGGGCTACGATGAGGATCTGGAGAACACCAATGCCCTGCTGCTATGGGGAAAGGAACGCTTCGATTTTCTGTATCCCCAGTATTACCCGGACGCTGATCCGGTAATTTCTGCTGACCACGTTTGGGATTTTGAGCCCGTGGCCCTGGATACTCCGTCGGTGTCATTTAACAATAATCAACTGACCACGGAAGTACTCTCTAAACCCGACCCTGACAACGGTAGCAACAACTGGGCAGTAAGCGGCCGGAAGACCAGGTCCGGAAACCCTATTTTAGCCAACGATCCGCACCTGGGGTTGAACCTGCCCAGCATCTGGTTTGTGGTACAGCTACATACTCCTGAGCTCAACGTGCTGGGAGCCACCCTGCCCGGCTCGCCCGGCGTGATCATCGGAGCCAACGACTCCATTGCCTGGGGCGTGACCAACGCTACCCGCGACGTGCGGGATTGGTACAAGATCACGTTTAGCGACGCCCAACGGAACGAGTACCTGTTCGATGGCCGCTATCTCAAGGCGCAGCCGCGGGTAGAAACTATTCGGATCCGCGACGAAGAAACATTCTACGACACAGTGATCTATACCCACTACGGCCCGGTGGTGTACGACCGCGGCTTCCCGGCCGACTCCATTGAGAACCCCGAGCGCAATTATGCCATGAAGTGGCCCGCTCATGATCCTTCCATGGAGATGATGACTTTTTACTATCTGAACCGGGCCAACAACTACGCGGATTATCGACAGGCACTGCGCTACTACGCCACCCCGGCGCAGAACTTCGTGTTTGCATCGGTGCAGGGCGACATTGCGCTGAGTGTGCAGGGGAAGTTTCCCGCTAAGTGGCCCGGGCAGGGGCAGTTTCTGATGGACGGTAGTCAGCCCGAGCAGGAGTGGCAGTCTTACATTCCGTTCGAGCACAATGCCTACGAGCGTAACCCGCCGCGCGGCTTCGTGAGTTCGGCGAACCAAATACCGGTCGGTCCGCAGTATCCTTACTTCTTCTATGACAAAGGGTACGAGCACTTTCGCAACCGTCGCATTAACGATCGACTTTCCTCCATGAAGCAGATTACCCCAGAGGATATGATGGCTTTGCAGGCTGACAACTACAACCAGAAGGCCGCCGATGTGCTACCAATGATGCTCGACAGCCTGGACGTCAGCCAACTTCGCGGCGACTCGAAAGAACTTTACAAACTGCTTCGCGACTGGGACTTTCTGAACGCGATGAACCGGCGGGCTCCCACGGTTTTTTCTATCTGGTGGAGCCAACTCAAGGATGCACTCTGGGACGAGATGGAGGGGAAGTCGGTAGCCCTGACCACACCGACCGATGCGGCGACTATCCATTTCCTGCAAAGTTATCCGCAAGACACGATGGTGGATCGGCAAAGCACTACGTATCGCGAAACCGTCAACGATCTGCTCAACGAGTCGTTCGCTTCTACTGAGCAAAGGCTGCGCGACTGGTCGGCTGAGAACGACGCCCAGTACACTTGGGGGAATTACAAAGCCACTAGTATTCAGCACATGCTACGTTTGGCTCCACTGGGTATCTACAATGTGCCCATTGGGGGCGGCCGAGGCATTGTAAACGCCACCAGCGAGCGGCACGGACCCTCGTGGAGAATGGTGGTGGAGCTGAGTGACCCGGTTAAAATCTGGGGGGTGTATCCCGGCGGGCAATCGGGGAACCCGGGCAGCACTTACTACGACAACCAGGTAGCTGCCTGGACGGCCGGGAAGCCCTATCCGCTACAAAAACTGGTTAGCCCGGATGATAACTCCGGCCTGCTATTCACCCAAACCTTTTTGCCTACCGACGCCGACTGACAACTATGAAGTTTATCTTTAAGATGATCCTAACCGCGGCTACCTGCTACGTTGTTGAGCTTTTTATGCCGTGGTGGACGGTTGCCATTGTGTCTTTTGGAGTGAATGTGGTATTTCCTACCAAGGGGTTTAACGCCTTTTTAAGCGGCTTTTTGGGGGTAGGATTGCTCTGGTTGGGGGTGGTCTGGCTTATTGACTCCCAGTCGGGCGGACTGCTCACCGAACGGGTGGCGGGTATCTTTGAATTTACCAACCCGATTTGGATGATTGCGCTAACGGGGGCCGTGGGGGGGGGGGTAGGCGGACTCGCGGGGCTAAGCGGTAGCCTATTCCGGAACCTGCGCCGTAGCGAAGAAGTGAAAGGAAGTTATTATGCTTAGGTGGGGCCGCCTAGGTGGGGCCGCCTAGGCAGCTCCACTCATGACGGTGGGAGTCCGGTTGGCGGCGGGCTCAGGCGTAGAATCTTGGTACGAAGGAGCAGGGGTTAGCTCGCTAGGGTTTGCGTGGTACACTTCTTTGGTCTGCTGGGCGCGTAGTTTGTAATACTTTTCGAGCAAACCGTTGGCCCGCTCCAGCGGAATGGCCGAGCGCGTGCCGCTGGCGTTCACAATGCGGATCACAGGTATGCAGTTCCGGTTGGCGCTTAACACCGTAGACTCGTAGTTCCTGCCAAAGTAAATCAAAAACGACTCTTCGGTGAAGAAAATAAATTTTTTGATGTTGGTGTGATTTCTCTCCATAGGTCAGGGTAGCTTAGTGATTACAAGATAGAGAATAAGGTTTGCAAAATAAACCGAAATACAGTATTTAACCTACGAACTTCTAATAAGCGCATTTAATCCTGCTGACTCACTATTTATCGACGGCTGGTCGGCTGCTTGAGCGCATACATCGGTATCGTATTCTCCAAGATTACTCTTCGGTCGTCATAGGAGTGATGATCACCGGCATGCTGACCAGGTCACGAAAGTCTTCGCCCGACTCTTTCATGTCCTCGTCTATATCTTCATAATACCACACGACCGATACCTTGCCCTGCTGCTGATGGAGCTTTTCTAACTTTCGGAAGATATCAATCAGGCACTTGGATGAACTGGTATTGAAGTACTCTAACTTTACTACCAGCTTGGTAATTGGTTGCGGGTGCTTCACGTATTCGTCGATCCACTGCATCAGCGGAGCGTAAAATGCTACGGAGTTTTCAGGAATAGACCTTCCGGTTAGTTCCAGGTAACCCTGATCAGCGTCGAAGGCGATGTCGGGAGTCTTTGAGGTACGAGGAATGAATAAACCGTTCATAGGGATCTTATTGGGTAAACAGAACGCTCTTTACCAACGCAAGTAAGGGGGTGAATGTGGTAAAAACTATAAAATGAGCCATAAAATCGCCAGTATCTACCGTGCTATTGCCAGGGAGCAAAGGTTTTTCATTCGGGCAACCTTTTACTGCAAATACTGGTTCTAGTGAAAGTCACTTCTAACCCAATTAAGTTCAATGGCTAAAGTTACCGTGGGCCGACGCGTCCACTTCAACGCAGCGCATCGCCTGCATCACCCCGCTTGGTCCGACGAAAAAAATCAAGATGTGTTCGGCCTATGTAACAATAAGAACTATCATGGTCATAACTACGATTTAATCGTTCGACTCACCGGTACCCCTGACCCTGAAACCGGATTTGTGTACGACATGAAGCGCCTCAAGGATCTGGTAGGCGAGCTGGTGCTGCACAAATTTGATCACCAAAATTTAAATTTAGATACCGAGGAATTCAGAGACCTCAACCCCACCGCTGAGAACATTGCTGTTGTGATCTGGAACATTTTGCGACCGAACATCGATGAAGCCTTGGCGCTGAACGTAACCCTTTATGAAACTGAAAGAAATTTTGTCGAATACGCTGGATAGTGAAGAGCACACCGAAGACGATGTGCACCAAATCAACACTTTAGAAACCCCCTTGCGC
The DNA here is from genome assembly GCA_963761785.1 of uncultured Cytophagales bacterium. Classification (GTDB taxonomy): domain Bacteria; phylum Bacteroidota; class Bacteroidia; order Cytophagales; family Cyclobacteriaceae; genus Tunicatimonas. The sequence continues at coordinate 347,484 of CAVXII010000002.1, read as the reverse complement.
CCCGATGCTTTTGAAAAGAGCGATCAGGAAAAGATTAAAGTAATCGCCAAGCACTTCCGCGAAATCATGCGCACCCTGGGCCTTGACCTTACCGATGACAGCCTGCGGGGCACCCCGGAACGGGTGGCTAAAATGTACGTTACCGAAATCTTTAGCGGTCTGGACCCTGACAACAAACCCTTGCCCACCCTCTTCGAGAACAAGTACAAGTACCAGAAGATGCTGGTGGAAAAGGACATTACTTTTTACTCGAACTGCGAGCATCACTTTGTGCCTATCATCGGCAAAGCCCACGTGGCCTACGTATTGAGTGGCTACGTAATTGGGTTGTCGAAAATTAACCGCATTGTGCAGTATTTCGCCAAGCGGCCCCAGGTGCAGGAGCGAATGACCGTGCAGATTGCCAATGAACTCAAGGAAGTGCTCAAGACCGAAGACGTGGCGGTAGTGGTAGATGCCGCCCACCTGTGCGTTTCATCCCGAGGGGTGCAAGATACCAGCAGCTTGACCCTCACGGCGCACTACAGTGGTATCTTTGAGGAAGATATGCGCAAGCAGGAGTTTTTGAACTACGTAAACATGTCAAAATAATGGCTAATTCGGACAAAACATTTTTGGTAGTAGGGGGCACCTCCGGCATCGGTCGGGCGGTGGTTCATGACTTACTCGAGAAGGACGCCCGCGTAATAGTGGCCGCCCGCCACGCTCCCGACGATGACCTATCCGATCGAGTGGAGTTTATCACCCTGGATGTTACCGATTCGGAAGACAGCTTGGCGGAGTTGCCTGACACGCTACACGGACTGGTGTACTGTCCCGGTAGCATTAACCTGAAACCCTTCACGGTGCTGAAACCCGACGATTTTCTGGCGGATTTTGAGATTAATGTGCTGGGAGCGGTGCGCGTGATCAAAGCCGCCCTGAAATCCCTGCGCGCCGCGAAAGGAGCCAGCGTGGTGTTATACAGTACGGTGGCCGTGCAACTCGGACTCAACTACCACACCAGCGTGGCCACCGCCAAGGGAGCGCTAGAGGGCTTGGGCCGATCTCTGGCTGCCGAACTAGCTTCTAAGCAAGTACGGGTAAATCTTATCGCCCCTTCACTCACTGATACTCCCTTGGCTAAAAATCTGTTGGGAACCGACGATAAGAAAGAAGCCTCCCGACAACGTCATCCCCTCGGACGCTACGGCGAGGCCGAGGACATCGCGCGAGCTACGGTGTTCTTGCTATCCGGCGACAGCAGTTGGATCACCGGGCAGGTGCTGCACGTAGACGGAGGCCTGTCTACACTGAAGCCCCTCTGAACAAAGGGGATGATGTTGCGATAAAAATGTCAGGAGAGTAGTGGCTATAGGTAATTATGCCGCCGTTGGGTGGGCAATTTCATAAGTAACCGGTAGCTATCACGTTCATTCGAACAATATTTCATTCGTCTCCGCTACATGTCGTTCGCCATTTGACAACTCGTAGATGATGGTAAAAGAGTGGCTTTCTTGTTTATACTGCGGTTTTTGGTTAAGACGAATTCTGGCGAATAGTCCTTGAATAATAGGTCGGTTTGCTGATAGGTACTCCTGTAGAGAGACAGCTCCCGAGTAGTCATTGAATCCGTTGTAGTAGTTAACCTGCCCCTCCATAGAAACGATATCATTGATAGTATCATTAGCCTGATGGTTTTCGTCGTACGCTCTTGACGTTATCACGTATAAAGTATCTATTCCCTCTTTTGAAAGAAAAGAATCATAACAATCATCAGCATTCGCTGGCTGGGTAATAAAAGCTGAAGAAGTCCTACCTAGCGTGTAGTAGCTTGCCTCAAAATATACGTCAATATAGTGTCCATTGAATGGCACCGCCGCCTGACCATTAGTAAGTTTGGCGAACTTTCCATCAGGAAGTCTGTTCGGTGACTGATAGAAAATCTGACACTCTAAGCCAATCATATCGAAATAAGACTCGGTATCTTCACATTCCCAGCAAGAGAAAATACCCATTATTGGAAAGACCAGTAGGATTATGATGAGTGTTTTCTTTCGCATCTGTTTTTAGCGTTTAAATAACTTTATTGCGTGACAAACACCCCTCTGGTCACGGTGGTGACTTCTTCCGTTGTTGTCAATTGCTTATCGCTTACATAAAGCGGTAACTTACACCCCCAGCAAGATGAAATTGGGGGCCTATTCCCAATTGCAGTGAAATCAACGTGCGATCAAGCCCCACAAAGGCAGTCGCCGCAATTCGTTCTGTGGTGGCCCGGTCTTTTTCAAAGTCCCCTGACTTTCGGTAGATAAACCGGTAGTGCCGCTCCGGAACGGCAACAACGGTTTGGTAACCCAATACTAATCGGTCCGATACCTGCGCTCGCAAACCGGAAGTGAACGCAATGGATGCCCGCCAGGGATCGTAAACCGTGGTCACCAATGAGGACTGCCCCTGAAGCTGTTGCATAAAGGCAGAATACTGACCGAACTCCCGGTTGATAATTAGATCTACCCCCACCGGACGGAAGCTAATGTTAGTCAACGGAATGTTCAAGGCTACGCTTCCCCTGCTCCCCAAGCCGACGTAAGACTTGTTCCTGAAATAATGATCTACCAGCACACTGTCGTGCCGGTTGCCAAGTTGATATCGGCCGTAGTAACTCAACAGCCCCGCCGTCCAAGCAACGTTACGATGCGCTTGCCCTCGGAAAACACAAGCCTCATAGGCGCGATTCCGGTCACCGGATCGGTCGGAAGTCCAAGACAGGTTGTAGCCAGTTGCCCGTATGTAGCGAGCCGAAACCTGCCAAGCTCCCCTTGGAATACTATCGTAATGAGGTACATCCGCATAACTATGCTCCAACGAACGATATCCATTGCCAAAGTAGGAACGATACGACTCACTACAACTACACATTAACCCTGTAATGACCATCCCAGTCCAAAGCAACCGATTACATCTCATAACAATAGCTTATAGCCTACCAATTAATGACACCAATGAGCTACGCATGGTTGGAAAGGATGAAATTAGCGGCAGGTAGGGTAGCTTTAGATGGCGCTCTTCATCAATAATAGGTTAATCGAAAAAACTTATAATTTTTTCATGCTGCTTTCGGATTGAGTGGACACGTAATTTATTCGCTGTTTTGACGCTTTTTACTGTTGTTTTAGTCTCACTGTTTCCATGCTTATGGTTTTACGAGAGGATGAGTAGGTATTTTTACTGAAATCTACGGTCGTTACGAAAAGCAGGCAAAAAATGGATTGTCGGGGGGATTACTGTAACCACCACGCTGACAAGCAATTACGGAAATTAGATGACCGTTAAAAGTATACTACTTTAGCCCAGAATATCTTGCTACTCTCAATAGGTTATGTTTTTCGGTTAGGCTATTTCAATAAATTCTGCTATTATTAAGGAGCAAATACCTCTTCCCTGAGTACTATTTAATCTTTTATCCGCTATATAAAAGTTAATTTTTGGTTTTTTATTGTATATATCATACATAAGTGATATTTTGCATACATATTATTTAATTAAGCGACATGGATAATTTGTATTCTTTTCACCGGCTGTCTTTAGAAGAGCGAACCCAGTACATACTTGGCAACGGAATGCTCTTGTGTAGCCGATATTTTGCGGGACGGAAGGTGTTTTTGTATCATACCGGGAAATTCTACGCCGAGATCTGGTTTGACACCCGCAAGAGCAAAGTGTCTAATATAATCCCCTTTACCACCACCAAATGTCTCAAACCTTACCTGGACCTGATCGATATCGCCGACGCCTTCGTTAGCTGACATTTTACCCCAAACCTTACTTTTTAGCCAGCCTCCCCAGCCGATCGTAGTGAAGTTCCCCGCTATCCAGCATATTTTTTAGCGACTCGAGCAGGATCGGTTCATCTATCGCTGGCAGAGCGGCGGCCAAAACTTCTACCGTTACGGAATTATCCGTCAAAACTTGGATCACGCGCTGCTTCACTTCCTGGGGCAGCTGCCCGGAGCCTCCGGAGTTTTTCTGCTTAGCTTTTTCCCGGCAGTGATCACATACCCCACAATCTTCCTGATAGTCTTCCCCAAAATACTGTAGCAACAACTGCGTTCGGCAACGGTGCGGATGCGTCACGTACCGAATCACTGACTTTATCTTCTCTAAGTAAGCTTGCTTCCGCTCTTCTAGACCACTCGCGCGCAGGGGTAGTTTGGCCGCGTCAAAGCGGGGAGTAGTAAACAACAACTGGGGCTGGTCCTTGCGCGGACTGTAGCTCACCATTTCCTGCTCGTGCAACAAGCGCAGCGTTTTGGTCACCTCTTTCACCGAAGTTGATAACTGCGAGGCAATCTGGCTTTCCGAGACGGTCACGTAGCTCGTATACAGTTCGCCCCCGTGCAGGCGCAGTACCAGGTCCAGCAGCGGTTCCAGGGCGGCGTTGGCGATTCGGTATTTATACAATGCCTGGTAGTTGACCCGAACGTGCAACTTCGACGGATTATGAAACCCCTCGTTCAACTGCAAAAAGCCCGCTTCTTTCGAGCCGTTTAATGGCGTAATACACTTCGTAGGAAATAAGTCGGTACGTTTTTGCGAAATCGTCCAGATCAAAATCGTAACTGGCCAACATGCTGCTGCCCACCGCAATGCGCAGGTAGTTAGCGATGTTCTGATACACCGTGCGTAGCATCGGCAGGGGCGGAAAAGAGCGCTCCACCCCTTTTTCCAAGCGTTCCACATCATTCTGGTCGTACAAAACCACCGCGTAGGCCTTCTGCTCGTCTCGGCCTGCCCGGCCCGCTTCCTGGTAGTAAGCTTCCAGACTGTCAGGCAAGTCCAGGTGCACCACCGAGCGCACGTCGGGTTTGTTGATGCCCATACCGAAGGCGTTGGTGGCTACAATCACCCGTGTCTGGTTTCGGATCCAGGCATCCTGACGGGTCGCCCGTACTTCTCCGTCTAAACCGGCATGGTAGAAATCGGCCTCGACATTATAGCTGCTGAGCATGCGGGCCACCGATTCGGTGCGCTTGCGGCTGCGCACGTAGACCACTGCTGAACCGGGCACGTTGGTGAGTATTTTGCGCAAACGTTTTTCCTTGTCTTCTTCGTAGAGGGCTGAATACGACAGGTTTGAGCGCGCAAAGCTGCGCTGAAACACCCGTTCTTTTTTGAAGGCAAGTCGTTCCTGAATGTCTTGCTTCACCGGCGGGGTGGCCGTTGCGGTGAGCGCCACCACGTTCACCGTGGGGATCACCGCGCGAAAGGGGGCTATCTCCAGGTAGGCCGGGCGAAAATCGTAGCCCCACTGCGAAATACAGTGGGCCTCATCTACCGCCAGCAGTGACACGTTCATCCGCTCAATACGCGCCAGGAACAGTTCGGTCTTCAGGCGCTCGGGCGATACGTACAGAAATTTATAGGTCCCATAGACGCAGTTGTCAAGGCAGTAGTCAATCTCGCGCGGACTCATTCCCGAGTAGACGGCGGTGGCGGCGATGTTGCGGCGGTTCAGTTGGGCCACCTGGTCGCGCATCAGGGCAATGAGCGGCGACACCACAATGCATATTCCCTCCCGCAGCAGGGCGGGCACCTGGAAGCAGATGCTCTTTCCGCCCCCGGTGGGCAACAAAGCCAGCGTATCGTTGCCCGCCATCACCGAGGCAATGATATCTTCTTGTGACGGCCTAAATTGATCGTAGCCCCAGTATTTTTGAAGAATCGCGTGCGCTGTCATGCGAGAACTAAGTAATTTAAGAACTAAAGGTCTGGCATTGGCAGATAAAAACCAACTCGCTATTTTTGTTGTTCAATGCAATATACTATTCCTTATCCGAGCGGGCCATGCAACCGGAATAGGTCCTGCGTCTTATCCCTCTTTTCCTTAAATAAGTAGTTCTAAAAATAGTATTACTATAAAAAATGGTATATATACTAACATTGCGATCTTTAAACCGTTTATAAGACTAAGTTTAACCAGTAAAGCACTTTTTGTGACCCGTAAACAAGTAATCGCCATTGTGCAGTCGTTTGGAGAGGCGCTGGAGCACGACGTATCCACCCGAATATCAGAGACACTTTCTGGCCAGTCTGCTGAGTATACCCCCGAACAGCTTTCTACGTTCATTCATGATCTGACCGAAACCGGCAGTGCTTCCCGCCTGGTTTTCTTGCCCAATAGTCTGCCTAAGGATAGTTACCGGGATTTTCTGGGCAAGCTTACCTTTCCGATCCTTATCTTTCTTCATGATGGCAGCAAACTGGTTCCAACGGTCATCCGACTTGACAAAAAAATGAACCCGGAGGCGCATCGGATCGCGCCCGACGGCAGCAGTACCGTGGTTTCCTTAGATACCCTTTCGGAAGAACCGCACCTCAACGATGAAGGAGAAGTGATGTTCTTAACGGCTTTTCCGTTTCGCAGCATCGTGAGCAGGACCGAAGAAGAGGGCGAGCACCTAACCCCGGTCAAGCGTTTGCTTAACCTGCTGGATACGGAGCGACGTGATATTATTTATCTCTACGTATACGCCGTGGCCGTGGGTATCATTAGTCTGTCTCTGCCCCTGGGCACGCAGGCTATCGTTGGGTTTATCTCGGGAGGGATGTGGTTCAACTCGGTCATTCTGCTCATCGCGCTGGTGGTAATTGCAATTGTGGTGAGCGGCGGGTTGCAGATTATGCAGATATCAATGGTGGAGGTGATGCAGCGGCGCATTTTTGCTAAAACTGCCTTCGAGTTTGCCCATCGGATTCCGCGTATTGATGCCGAATCGATCCTTAAGTATTACGCCCCGGAGTTAATCAACCGCTTTTTTGACGTGCTCACCATTCAGAAAGGACTTCCTAAACTACTGATTGATATTTCTACGGCAGTTATTCAGATATTCTTTAGCCTGATCCTGCTGTCGTTCTACCACCCCTTCTTTGTGTTTTTTGGTATGTTGCTGGTAGGACTACTGGTCCTTATCTTCTATATCACCGGCCCAAAGGGTCTGCGTTCTTCTATTAAAGAGTCCAAGTACAAGTACAAAGTGGTTTACTGGCTCGAAGAGCTGGCCCGCACGCTTAGTTCGTTTAAGGTGGCGGGCACCACCCAACTGCCCATGCAAAGGGTGAATGAAGACGTGAACAATTACCTGATCCATCGCAAAATTCACTTCGGCGTGCTGATTCGGCAGTTCTCTTATATCATCGCGTTCAAAACCTTTATTGTGGGTGGACTACTTATCTTAGGTACCATTCTGGTGATTGATCGACAAATCACGCTGGGGCAGTTTGTGGCCTCCGAGATTATCATTGTGCTTATCTTGGGAGCGGTAGAGAAGATCATTGTTAACATGGATACCGTCTACGATATGCTCACGGCGGTGGACAAGATCGGACACGTGACGGATCTGCCATTGGAGAAAGAAGGAGGAATTACGGTGCCCGCCAGCTACTTTGAGAAGGGCATTCACATTCGGGCGGAGAAATTAAGCTACCGCTATCCCGGCGGCAAAGACTACGTGCTCAAAGATATTGACCTAGAGGTTAAACCGGGTGAGCGGGTGTGCATCACGGGCTACAACGGCAGCGGCAAGTCTACGCTGGTGAACATCCTGGACGGGATCTACGACTCGTACGAAGGTATTGTGACCCTCAACAGCGTTTCTTTGCATAACCTCAACTTCACTGTGTTGCGCGACCATATCGCTAAAAATGTATCCCAGGAGGATATTTTCAACGGTTCGGTGCTCGACAACGTTACGGTGGGGAAACCCTTCGTGAGCTATCAGAACGCCATCGAGGCCCTGGAGGGCGTTGGCATCCTGGATGATATCAACCGTATGCCCGACGGACTCCACACTGGTCTGATCAGCGGCGGGAAGAACCTGTCGTCGGGCTTGGCCCAGAAAATTATCCTCGCGCGCTGCATTGCGAAAAATCCGGAGGTGATTATCCTGAGCGATTTCTTTCAGTTTTTCTCCCAACTAGAGCAGCGGAAACTAATCGATTTCCTCACTGAAGAGCGTCATCGCTGGAGCTTGATCATCGTGTCCACGGCTCCTATCATTGTGAGTCGTTGCACCAAAGTAGTGCTGCTCAAGCAGGGCCAGAAGATTGCTGAGGGCACCTACGACGAGGTAAAAGAAGAACCGTTTTTTCAGCAGTTAATCTTCGGTGAACTAACCTCTCCGCAGACGTAGTCGTATATAGCTATAACCACCGACTGATCACAAAACTACTTTATGATAGATCCCACTAATTCAATTCTTAAGGATGAGCCAACGACCTACGGGCTAGAGTTGATGGACGTTCTCCAGTCGCCTCGGGCCGGGCGCGTGCTGGCGCGTTGGGTGGGCGGAATTGGCATTTTCTTGTTTCTGATACTTTTCTTGCCCTGGCAGCAGAACATCACGGCTACGGGTGAGGTAACGGCCTTGTCGCCGGAGAATCGTCCGCAAACCATTCAGTCGGCCATTCCCGGACGGATCGACCGCTGGTTCGTGCAGGAGGGAGACTACGTGAGCCAGGGCGACACCATTCTTAGACTCACCGAGATCAAGGACAAATTCTTTGATCCGGAAATGCTCCTGCGCATGGAAGAGCAGCTCGTCGCTAAAGAATCAAGCCTGGATTCTAAGCGAGAGAAGGCCGCAGCGCTGCGTCGGCAGATTGCGGCCCTTCGCGACAACCTGTCGCTCAAACTAAAGCAAACCAAGAACAAGGTGCGGCAGATGGAGCTGAAGGTAGTGAGCGACAGTATGGACTACGTGGCTGAACAACAGAACTACGCCATTGCTAAAAACCAGCTCGAGCGACAGGAAACCCTTTATGATGAAGGGCTCAAATCGCTCACTGAACTACAGGAAAAGGAGCAGAAGCTGCAGCAGACCCGGGCCAAACTCACGGCCACCGAGAACAAGTTTTTAGCCACGCAAAATGAGCTGATCAACGCACAAATTGAGCTCAACGCGGTCGAGGCAGACTACATGGAAAAGATCAGCAAAGCGCAGTCTGACCTGAACACCACGCTGGCCGATCTATTCGATGGACAAGGAGGTATCTCCAAACTACAAAACGAATACGCCAACTTGAGTATTCGTAGCGATCAGTACGAAATCATTGCCCCGCAGGACGGCTACGTGGTGCGCGCTTTGAAGTCCGGTATTGGAGAAACCATCAAAGAAGGCGAAGGGGTAGTCACCGTGATGCCCGAAGACCCCGACAAGGCGGTGCAACTCTACGTCCGTCCGATGGATGTTCCGCTCTTGTCGGCGGGGCGGCCGGTGCGTTTGGAGTTTGATGGTTGGCCGGCGTTGCAGTTTTCGGGCTGGCCCAGCGTGGCGGTAGGCACCTTCGGGGGCGTGGTTGAAGTAATAGATTACGTAGAAACCGCGACCAAAGAAGGAAAGTACCGCATTTTGGTGGTCCCTGACCCCAAAGACAATGACGGTGAGTGGCCCGATCAGCTGCGCTTGGGTTCGGGTGCCAACGGATTTGTGATGCTCGACGAAGTGCCGCTGTGGTACGAACTGTGGCGATTGTACAATGGTTTTCCTCCGAGTTTACAGAATGAGCCAGGCTCCGGAAGTTCTTATAAAGCCAAAAAGTAGCTATGTTGCTCCGATCCTTTATTCTTTTCCTTCTGGCGTTAACTACTTCGCTGGGTGCCGCGCAGCCTCGTTTGGCTTCGTCCGATACGATTGCTGAGGCGTTGATTTCTCCGCTTACCCTCGATGAGTACTTCCAGGCGGTATTATTCAACCACCCGGTGGCCCGGCAGGCCTATCTGCTCAACGAACTGGCCCAGCAGGACCTTCGTCTGGCGCAGGGTAATTTTGACCCTAAACTGAAGTCTAACTTTGCTATCAAGCAGTTCGGGGATAAGAACACTACCTACTACAATACCTGGGATTCTAAACTGGAGATACCGCTTTGGTTTCCGATGGACCTAAACGTAGGCTACGAACGCAACCGGGGGGAGTACCTTAATGATGAACTTGCCAATACGCAAGACGGTCTTATTTACGCCGGGGTGACCCTGCCCGTGGGCCGGGGCTTATTGATTGACGAGCGACGCACGGCGGTGCGCACCGCCCGACTCATGCAGGACATCGCCGTGGCTGATCAGATCAAAGAGATCAACAAGGTGCTGCTTAATGCAGCCAAGGCTTATTGGGAATGGTATTACGCTTACGAAGCGTATCAGGTGATTAATGAAGTGGAACAATTGGCCGAAGTCCGTTATCGGGGAGTGGTGCGACGGGTAGAAAACGGTGACGTGGCTCCTTTCGACTCACTGAAGGCGTTCATCAACTATCAGGAGCGTGACGTACTGCGCGCCCAGGCGGCGCTGGACTATGAGAACACCAAGCTCACGGCCTCTGTATACCTATGGCGTACCGACGATGGGAATGCCATCCCGCTGGAGATTGCCGAAAATACAGTGCCGGTGCGCTCCGATAGTGTCGTGAACCTGTCGCTGGAAGATCTTGATGATCTGCAACGGCTGGCTCGTGCCAACCATCCTGAAATTACCAAACTGGGCGCTAAGATTCAGCAACTTCAGATTCAGCAGCGGCTCAACCGCGAGTTTCTGAAGCCGGAAATCAATCTGAAGTATAACTTCTTGGCAAATTCTTTCAACGGCGACGGTCAGCAGTTGTTTAACCAAAGGAGTATTCCGGTCAATGGCGACGGAACGGCGGCTTGGTACGAAAACAACTACCGCGCCGGGGTGGAATTCTACTTTCCCTTGTTCTTACGAAAGGAGCGCGCGAAACTAGCGCAAACCACGGTGAAACTGGAACAAAACTTTTTTGAGCGTTCGTTTGTGCAGCGTGCCATCGAGAACGAAATCAACACCGCCTACAACACGCTCTACAACCTGAATACCGTGATCGCGATGCAACAGGAGATGGTCCGAAACTACGAACGTCTGCTACAGGGTGAATTGAGAAAGTTTGAGTTTGGGGAAAGCTCTATCTTCCTAATCAACGTTCGGGAGACTGAACTGCTCGATGCTCGGGTGAAGCTTCTAAAACTTAATACCCAGTACGAAAAGGCCAAGCTGGAGCTACAGTACGCGGCTGGGGTGCCCAATCTGGTGCTGGCTGACAATTAGATAGCCACAATGCTTTTGGTCATATTGAACTCCTCGCTACCCACTTCAACAACAAAAAACTTTGAAGCATGGCTAGACAAGTCCAGTACCTGCTGAAAAGTGCCCCTCACCCGTACTTTCTCTTCGTAGAGTAGGTTTCCGATCACATCGTAGACTTTAATGAAGATAAAGCCCCTGGACCGGGAAGCAATATTGATCTCAAATTTACCATCTGATACCGGGGTGAGTTGCAAATTCAGTTCGTGCCGAAGAATCTCGTCAGGATAGTCGATCTGCTTTTCGTTGACGGATGGTGTAACTACCGACGAGCGGTTAGAAGTTGGCTTCACCTGCGCGTTTGCTACGGTGACCAGTAGCGTGTAAATAATAGTTGAAAGAAGGTACTTCATGCAGAAAGAGAACCGTTGCGCTCCAATGATACGATTAAGGTACTACATTTTTTCAGCTTACTGATGCAATCGCTGGTCAATTTATGAAGCATCAGGAGCAAGCTGCGGTTCGAAGGGAACCAGGGTAAGGGTTTCACCATCGTAACGCGCGAAGTGCCCCTGCTCAAACCACGCCCCGGCATTAATATAACGACTGGTTTCGCCTACTGGTATATCTAGTACCAAGTGCCGGTGACCGAAGATATAGTAATCGTGATGCTGTTGCTGCTCTTGAGACAAGCAATACTGGTAAATCCACTCTTCTTCTTTGGTTCCGAAAGACTCATCCAGAAGCAGGTTCTTACGACGACTGTGGGCTGACCATTGGCGGGCTAAACCGACTCCCCAGCCGGGATGCAGCGCGGCGAACAATCTTTGGCATCCGCGCGAAGCAAAGAACTTTTTGAATAGCTTGTATTGATAGTCGCCCGGCCCCAGACCATCGCCGTGTCCTACGTGAAATAACTCTTTGTTGATAGTAAAACTTTGTGATTGCCGGAACACCGGAATGCCCAACTCTTGCGGGAAGTAGTCAAACAACCACATATCGTGGTTGCCGGTAAATAAATATACCTCGATGCCTTGATCTATTAAGTCAGCTAACTTCCCTAAGAAGCGAACGTAACCGCGGGGAACCACGTAACGGTACTCAAACCAAAAATCAAAGGTGTCGCCCAGCAAGAATATTGCCTGGGCATCCGCCGCGATGCTGTCTAGCCAGCGCACCACGGTTCGCTCTCGTTCTCTAGCGGCTTCCGCATCCGAAGTTCCTAGGTGGAAATCAGAGGCAAAGTACACCTTACTAGTTCCGTTAAGAGTGATCGGCCCGATAGGGCGCACGGGAGCGTCCGGCATACTGCAATAGATCAGAGCAATCTAAAAAGATAGGCGGCACATATTGACTATCCCGCACCGCCTGCTAATCACGCTAAGCTACTTCTTCTTATCCTCTTCCGCCGAAGCAACCTCTACCGAAGTGGCCTCCTCTACCGGGGTATCACCATCGACTACATCGGTCTGCTCAGCTGCTTTTTCTTCAGTACTATCTTCCGGTTCGATAGCGATAGGGCCCTTTCCGTCGGCGCGTCCGCTGTCGGTGGTATACGCCTGGTAATTGGTAGGTTTGCTAAACGGGCGCTTGCCAATGAGCCGATCCACGTCGGCCTGAAACAGCACTTCTTTGTCTAATAACTCCTTCGCAATTAGCTCTAGGGCTTCCCGTTTTTCAATCAGTAAAGCTTTGGTACGCTCGTAGGCGTGGCTGATAATGTTCCGAACCTCTTCGTTCGATGGTTTGCGCCGTGGCTTCGGAATATGGCTTACTAAAATTGTAGTCCGACTGTTGGGAATCGTAGTACGAGATATTGCCGAGCTTCTCGTTCATTCCGTAGACCGTCACCATGCCGTAGGCCATCTTGGTGATGCGTTCCAGGTCGTTCTGCGCCCCGGTGGATATCTTACCGAACACCACTTCCTCAGCAGCCCGTCCGCCCAGAGCCATGCACATTTCGTTCGAGCATCTGCTCGGTACGGTACAAGTACTGCTCCTTGGGTAGGTACTGGGCGTAGCCCAGCGCGGCCACTCCGCGAGGAACAATGCTCACCTTTACCAGGGGGTCAGCGTGCTCCAGAAACCAACCGGCAACGGCGTGACCGCCTTCGTGGTAGGCCACAATTTCCTTTTCTTCGGGAGAAATCAGCTTGTTCTTCTTTTCTAGTCCGCCAATGACCCGGTCGATGGCATCGTTAAAGTCCTGGGGATCGACCATCTTCTTGTCGTGCCGCGCCGCAATGAGGGCCGCTTCGTTACAAATATTGGCAATCTCGGCCCCGGCAAAGCCCGGCGTCTGGGCGGCCAGTTTCTTTGGATCCACCTCTTTGGAAGATTTAATCGGCTTCAAGTGCACGCGGAAGATCGCTTCGCGCCCCACAATGTCGGGCTTATCGATAGAGATCTGTCGGTTGAAGCGTCCGGGTCGCAGCAGGGCCGAATCCAGCACGTCGGGCCGGTTGGTGGCCGCTAGAATAATCACGCCCGAGTCGGTAGAGAAACCGTCCATCTCGGCCAGCAGTGAATTAAGGGTATTTTCGCGCTCATCGTTGGAGCCGGGCATGGCGCCCTTACCCCGGGCACGTCCCACGGCATCGATTTCATCAATGAAGATGATACAGGGCGCCTTTTCCTTGGCTTGCTTAAACAGGTCACGGACCCGCGCGGCACCCACGCCCACGAACATCTCCACAAAGTCGGAACCCGACAGCGAAAAGAAGGGTACGCCTGCTTCACCGGCCACCGCTTTGGCCAGCAGGGTCTTTCCGGTGCCCGGAGTACCGATCAACAAGGCTCCCTTGGGGATTTTTCCTCCCAGGTTGGTGTACTTGGCGGGGTTCTTAAGAAACTCAACGATCTCCTTGATCTCTTCCTTGGCTTCGTCCAGCCCGGCCACGTTATCAAAGGTGATGTTCACCTTGTTCTCGGCATTGAAGAGGGCCGCCCGCGATTTGCCAATGTTGAAGATCTGTCCGCCCGGCCCTCCGGCACCAGCCATGCGGCGCATCAGAAACCAGAAGCCAAACAAGAGGAGGAACAGAAAGCCCCAGGTGGACAGCACACTGGTGAAGTCAGAGCGGTCCTCCACTTCGTAGCCAATGCGCTCCGATTCGGGTAAATCCTGCTGCGCCTCCTCAAACTTTCGGATAAATATCTCTGGCTCCGCAATGCGCAGACGGTACTGGGGGCCACCGGTGGTGGAAAAGGGGCCGCGTTCTTCCAGTTCGTTGCGGTACTCAGGCTTCTGAAAAGCGTCTCGGTTCAGGGTTACCTCCACCGCGTTTTGGTTGCGAATCAAGATCACTTTGGCTACGTCGCCTTCGGACACCATGCGCTGAAACCGCTGCATGGTGAGGGGGGCGGTGGAGTTGCTACGGTTGAAGTACGTAACTCCCAGCACCAGCGCCAACAGCGTCACGATGATCCAAATCTGATAGTTGGGTCGCGGCGACGGCTTCGCCATCATTTTTTTATTCTTACTCGTCTTATCTGCCATGTATACGTTTACTAATTATTGACCAATTGAACTAACTATCCACTACAAAGTTTTTGCAGCTTCTTCGGGCGAAACCGTACGGATCACCGCATCGCCCCACAGGGCTTCCAAAGCAAAGAACTCCCGGCGTTCGCGCAAGAAGATATGGGCTACCACGGTAACGTAGTCAAGCAAAATCCATTCTTTTTGCTGCGTTCCTTCGCGGTGCCAGGGGCGTTCGCCTATCTGTTCCTTCACTTCTTTCTCTACCGATTCGGCGATGGCATCCAGTTGCGTGTCAGAGGTGCCCGAACCGATCACAAAAAAATCGGCCACAGCGTTTTTCACCTTGCGTAAATCCATTACTACCACGTCTTCCGCCTTCTTCTCTAACATGCCGAAGGCTACCACTTCACTAAGTTTGTGCATGAACTAAATAATCTTTTGGTATATTGACGATTAAAGAACCAAGATATTGGCTTGAATTTTTTTATCCGCCCCACCCGCTACTTGGGCAAACAAATTTTTTACTACCCCTCCTGCGATTCTACCAATCGGCAGGCGCAACGGCTGCTTCAGGAAAGGGAGGCTTCGCACGGGACCCTACTGTATACGGACCATCAAACGGCGGGACGCGGGCAACAGGGAAGTGAATGGGAAGCGGCTCCGTCACAGAATCTCACCGTTTCTCTCATCCTGTTTCCGGCACTCACCGTGGAACAACAGCACTGGCTAACCATTGTTGCGTCGTTATCCGTGCATGATGCGATTAGCACCTGGCTTAACCCGCCTCCGACCATTAAGTGGCCGAACGATATTTTGTGCGAAAGTAGCAAAATATGCGGTATTTTAATACAGAACAACCTGAAAGGACGTAAGATTCACTCCAGCGTGGTCGGAATTGGATTAAACGTGAACCAGACTAAATTTGCTACGCCCGGAGCCACCTCGCTGGCGCTACTCACCGGACAACGGTGGGAGCGTAAAGAAGTGCTTACCCGATGGGCCGAATTTGCTGAGCGGCGGTTGGACCAGCTGGCGCGGCAAGATTTCTCTGCTCTGAAGCGCGACTACCTGACGCGAATGCACTGGCGGGGCCAACGCCATTGGTTTGAGGATGCCCAGGGCCAGTTTTACGGCACCATCCAGGGTACGGACGAGCGGGGGCAACTTAGCGTAGAAACGGAGGGAAAAATACGGTACTACGACGTGAAGCAGTTGCGGTATGTGCGGTGAGACTGGTTTTGGTTCAGGAAATGTTTATTTTGCTTCTGTTCAGCTACTTTCTAAAATAACTAAGAAAATTGCGTTTGCACAAGTTTGTTCTAACTTGGTTTTGATATCAACCGTCCCGTATGAAAGCTATACTCAGTGTCTGTATCTGTTTGTATTTATGCGCCGCTTGCCACCCCCCTTATCCCCCTGAAGTCGCCACCTCTTTGCGCTATGCGGGATCAAACCGTAGTGAACTTGAGAAACTCATAGGGCATTACCAAGACGATAGCTTCAAGACACAAACCGCATACTTCCTTATAGCCCATTCGCGCCTACACCAAACGTATGATAGTCCTCAGAAAGCCATTTACGATAGAGCACTATTTAATAGCATTGCAAACCAATCTGATTCTGTCGTTTTGGAGTTGCCGTTTACTCATCCACTGGTGAGCACAATAATGGATTCCCTGAATGAAGTATACGGTGTACTAAATGACTTTGCTTTGGAAAAGCAATCAGATGTTCACAATCTATCAGCCAAATATCTTGTTGAGCATATTGATCAGGCTTTCACTGCTTGGAAGACTTACCCCTGGGCGCAAGAATACAGTTTTGAACAGTTTTGCGAGTATATACTCCCTTACCGTGCTTCTGACGAACCTATTGAGGACTGGCATGCACCGATGAGGAAGAAGTTTGAATGGCTATCTGATTCCTTATCAGATGATTCATCTCCCGAAGAGGTATGCTCACTCATCAACCGACACTTACAACTCACCGCCAATATCGCCTTTACCCAATACCCGGTAGCCCAACCGCTTAGTATAATGCAGAAGGCCCGGATGGGAACCTGTCGTGAACAGGTTAATTTGGCAATGTTTGCTATGCGCACGCACGGATTGGCCATCGCTCACGATTTCACCCCTACCTACGCTAATTATCATACTGGACACGACTGGAACGCACTAATTACTCCTACTGGCGAGAGTTACGATTTTTTGGGAACGCTTCGGTCGCCTAAGCAGCACTACCTGTGGTGGAAGGCAGCTAAAGTATATCGGCACACATTTTCAGCACAATCGACGTTTCCATTTGATGAAATAGATCAAAGAAATACGCCTTCTTTTTTCATGGAAAAAACACTAAAAGACGTGACATCCGAATATTTTCCAGTGAGCGATATCACGATGAAGCTGACTGCCCAAGATGCCCAATTATCTAAAATAGCCTATTTGTGCACTTTTGGTGATCGAGAATGGTACCCAATTCACTGGGGGCGGGTAGCCCAGAACGGGAAAGTGAGGTTCACTGATATGGGAAGAGGTTACCAAAGTGAAGATGACGCACCGGAGCCTGTAGCTGACGACCTATTGTATTTCACTCAAATTAACGAAGGCAAAGGAATTGTATATACCCCAATGGAATATAAAGAACGCCAATTGCAGGCCATTGGTCCAGCACTGATTTTAAATTTAGATGGCACTATCAATTCATTAGCTCCTGATACTATCCAACGGCAAGATCTAATACTGAAACGCAAATACCCTGAAACGTTACGAAAGCAGGGTTGGCGTAAGCATCTGGTAGGATGCATTTTTCAGGCGGCAAACCGTGCTGACTTCTCGGATGCCCAAACGCTTTTTGCTATCGATGAAGTGCCAGGAGAGTATATTAACATTGCCCAGCTTAATAGTAGGAAGCCTTTCCGTTACGTTCGACTGTCAATGAACCAAGATACCATCAGTAGCATAGCGGAAATTTCCTTCTTCAATGCAGCAGATGAATCGTTATCGGGTGATTTGATTTATGAAGGGGAATTTTCTTACGATGGGCCGCCGCAGGCAGCCATTGACAAGGACCCATTAACATATACCGAAGGAATTTCTGGTGACAATTACGTTGGGTGGGATTTCCGTAAGCCGGTGACAATTAGCAAGCTTAGCTATTTAGCGCGCAACGATGGCAACGCTATTCAGCCGGGCGATCGTTACGAACTACTATACTGGGACGAAGAATGGATGTCTTTGGGTAAGAAACGAGCCGATACTACTTTTTTAGCCTACTCTAATGCGCCAGATAATGCGTTGTTTTGGCTTCGTAATCTGAGTCAAGGTCGGGAAGAACGTATATTCACTTACGAAGGCGGTAAGCAAGTTTGGTGGTGAAATACGTATGTTCTGCTTTTTTTAAAACCCGTACTTCGCCATTCGCCAGATAAATGTCCCTACAAACGCTACGGTGAGCAGATAACTCAGGTAGTTCCCGAACTCTGTCCATCGGTACCGTTTGATAGCATCGTTGATCTTGTTTTCGCGATCAACTTTGAAGTCTTCTTGCTCTAAATTAACCATTGTAGGAACACGCCAGTCCAGTTGAATGGTTTGATAGCCAATGTTATCGTTCACTTTAGTTGCAATTAAAAGTCCGTTGCGGACTTCACTTTCTAACTCGAAATACCGGTCGGTCTGCTCTCCGATAAGTATATCTTTCCAAATTACCTCAGGGTTTCCTTCATTCCAAGTTAAATAGTAAATTGTATTAAACGGCTTACTTGTCTCAATTCTTAGATCAGCAGGAGTAGAGGCAACCGGGGCGGGGGTAGTAAAAAGCGTTTTGAATGCCGAAAAGCCTAAAAAACCTAAAATTGCTAGTACATAAGCGGTTCTCTGTGAAGATTTCTTTCTATACTTAATTGACAGATATAACAATCCTAACAGAGCTAGGTCAATGACTATTACAAATGGTACAAGGTGACTCGGAAATTGATAGATCATCTCATTAACTCATAAAATCAAATGCATTCAAACCAACTCATCAATAAACCATTGTTGGTAAAATGCCTACCAATTTCCAACTACCCTTGTCTTTATAAAAAATATTAATTGTTGCCCCTCCACATTCAGGTCCACAAAATTCTTCCTCATATATCATAGCAAATTGTCCGTCATCCGAAAATAAGGGCCATGATACTTCATACACCGTATAGTCGGGGATTAGCTCATCTTTAAGTTGATTTATCTCTTGTTTTGAAATAAGGTATGATTTGTTAAGGTATAGCTTGTGTTTTTCTAATTTCGTTGACTTTCTTTCTAACAGATGCTTTTCAATTTGATTCAGCATATCTTGGTGCACAAGCGAGTCAAACAACTCAACTTGAGCACTGTTATGTTGGTTCCAAACAGCAAATTCCCTTTTAAATATGTCTAATTCTAACAATTCGTCAAGCGGATAATAGTTTTCAACAAAAGGAACGGTTTGTTGACTAACTTTAAATGTTCCTTTTTCCTTTATTGAAAAATTAAATTCAATCACACGAAATGCTTCCGAAGTGTTCTCTGGTTGACCGTATAGAAAAATCGCCGTGCAAACCAGTGCTATCAATAGCAAATTTCTGAGTAGATTAACAACCTGCATTTTTTCCCTTTTGTGTTTGAGTTTTTCCGCTTGTATCTCTTCCCCTAAGCTCAACATTAATAGTATTTGGTATACGAGTTTTATCTGCTGAAGGTAGACCATTAAAAGTAGTAGTCTTCAGAAGTCCTCCCCAAGCCATATCTTCGTAAAACTGTCTACTATGATTATAACCTTGCATAATACCGTATTCTTGAAGACCATCTGCAATGGGCTTGACATAATTATTGGCCATGTATTCATGACTTGGATACATAAACGCAACGGCCCAATCTGGCCCTAGTAATTTTATCCTGTCGGCACTGCTTGTAGTAGTGTATTTAGCAGTAATAACATACGCATGTACCGCCTCGTGAAGAATAGTGCGCGCCCAAGAAAGATCAGTAGCACTTTTCCAAGCCTGTGAGTCAAAGGTTGTAGTAACAGTACCTGTTGAAGTATTATAAGAAGTACTAGTTCCCGCAGTTGCCCCATTTAATGACCCATCCTGTACTTTCCAGTTAAAACCTGGTGTATTACCAGCAAACTTTTGTACAACGGTTCCTACCCCTTTTGATATATTCTTTAGATCAGCTAGTATAGTCTGCATACAAGGTTTAAGCTTCAAGGCATCAATACGATACGTTTCCCAGGCCTCAAGTTTAGATAAGCTTTTACTAAAGTTATAAGTATAAAGTGGTGAACTGCCTCCTGCGCCGGTTATAGTACTTACTACGTGCAATCCTGCCTGAGCGTTAGCCGTAACGATCTCACCGTTTGTGTTTATTTTCACCTGCTGCGCCGGGTTATAGTGAGCTATTACTACCTCAGGCATCAACCAAGAACGTACAGCGGCTGTATATACTAGCTCAAAAACAGAGCCGTCACTACCCCTAATATACGCTGTCTGCCCATCATAAGGCTTTGACGGCAATTGCGAGTAGTTAGATATAGTGGACAAGGACCCATAATTTGGAGCATTTCTGTGGTTGTCATTCCTACTGTTACTCGAGACGAATTTTCTACATCGTCCCATGCCTTTTGTGCACGGGGACTCCATTTGAATACAAACATAAAGCCTACGAGTCCAACGAGTAAACCTCCTGCAAGGGTAAGCAATATTGCCTTTAATACTTCATTCGTTTTAAACATTGAGTCCACCAAACTTCAAGTGTTTTAACTCACCTACTTTTCCGGAGAAGTAAACCGTTCTTCTATCGCTCCAGAACTACTGAAACGCTCGTACTCATTTCCGCGCCAGTTCAACAAACCACACGCAGTCAAATCGTTCAGCAGAGATGATTTGCTCTCTTGCGGAGTGTATACATGAAGGTTGCCATACTTGCAGATGCTAAAAAAGTAAGCTGACTGATCGGGCTGTATAAGTACGTATGGAATTGTAGCATCACAGCGAATAATCCAGAACAGCGCTTGAATAACTTCTGTAAAGGATGCTTGATCAACGCTATATGCTTCATTATAACCTATATCATCAGTAGCATTAAGGAACAACTGTCTAGCTTGTTTTAATTGGAGAAAATCGGTTTCTATTGTACCGATGAAACTAAGTCTGGTATGGGAGGTCAATAAAAAGGAATGAATATCATTACTTTCTAGAAAAGTGGCTACTGAGTTGCCTAGCAAAGACGGGTAAAGAAGAAGCGTGTCTTCAGGGTGATAGAATACATTTTCATCTATGTTGGTAGCAGTATGTGATTGATACTGATCTGTCATGTCATAGATAGCCTTTATCTTCGCTTCTTCTATCTGAGACTCCGCAAACTCTAGCTCTTCATCGACCACATGAGATTGAAGCATTCCAAGGTGGCTTACCAAAGGATGGTGCCTCATAATCTCATATCTTTTAACCTTAAGAATCAATCATATAGTGCCTAGCATAGCCACAGTCAGGCTGCACTGCATCTTCTGCTAACCTTAATAGGGTTCCGTTCCTGTCCCAAATAATATAACTTTCTCCATCGTAAGCGTATTGAATGATACCTTGAAGACTACTAACCAATAGATTTATGTCATTTCTGTTCATATCAAGCTTGGTCTGGCTGAACCTTACTTGTTGTTCCGTATTTAATGATAGTAGTGCGAAGAAGGAATAATATGAGGCATCATTTCGCGTCAAAGTTGCAACTACTTCGTTGATATCATCGCTATTGCAACTAAAATCATAAGCCTCTCCATTATATGATAAATAACGTTTTGCTTGCGAATGCGAATGCGAATCACCTGGACTAGAAAGCATATCTTCCGCTATTGCACAATGCTTTTCTGACTGGCTAAAAAAGTCATGTATTATCTGTGCTACTACGCCCGTAGTAGCATCTCTCACTGACACTGCAACTTGCTTCTCTTGTGTCTGCCGATAAAGTCCACCGGTTTGGAACTTGTAAATGTGGGCTTCGGAAGCAGTTTTAGGTATGATAGTAAAACATTTAGCATTGTTCAATGAAATTGTTTGCACTACAGTTTTGGAGAAAGAATGGCCAAAGTAAGCCATAGTACCTATCATGTGGATATCAGCTTCTCTATATAAATTTTTTAATAAAAGTTCCATTTAATAAAATATTTAATCACCCTATCATAGATAGATAGAAAGTACGGGACCTGATATTTAAGCCATTGCTAAATTTTTATTTGGGCTCTACTCTACCATCAGGAAAAATACGCCATCTTCTGCCATCTGCATCAGTATAATCCCAGTGAGGGCCTATAGGTGGTGGGTGATCAAAGTCAGGATGTAAATTCTCCATTCTAGGCTTCTCTCCACGTACCCAGTTCCCATCACCATCTTCTGGATTACTTGTCCTTCCTCGCCATGTCCAATCCGGTCCGGGAGAAACCCCTGGTTTCCAGGGTAATTCTTTTACTGTAGGAGGTGGTGTATAAGTATATCTATGCCTTAATAAGTCAATAGCGTATACTGTAACATAAACAGTAGCAGCAGCTACCCATATAACTTCGCCCACCGGAGATGGTTCTGCTAAAGCAAGCGCACCCATAGCACCCAAAACTTCGCCATTAAAAGTAGGTCCATTGTCACCTTCTATCTCAAACTTTCCGTTGTAATGCAAAATCACTAATTCCGGCATCAGCCAAGCATTCAACTCCTTTATATATACAAGTTCAGTTACTGAACCATCTTTATTTCTGATGTAGACAGACTGTCCGTCGCGGGGATTAGAAGGAAGTCCTGAATTAGAAGACACAGTCGCTAATGCCCGGTTTACTGCGATTTTGGCCGCTGCTCCATTTCCGGACCCACCACCACCACCACCAGCACAGCACTCTCCACCGCCGCTGCCGCCACTACTTCCTGATGAAAAGCACCAGACTTCGGTATAATCTAATCTATGACTAGATCCACCTTCATAATATACACTGACGTAGTATGGCACAACATAACAATCGGTTGAGGCGATACGCCCATTAGTAGCTTCTTCCTCAGCACCAGGTGAATAACCATCCGTCAAGTAAGATCGACCAATTTCATCACCTTCCAAATCAGTGATAATCATTTCACCGGTAAACTCCTCAATACCAAAGAATAGTTGGTCAGGATCATCTGGTATGTATGTGAAAATATGGGCAAAGACTTCTTTTTTAGGAGTTAGCGTGAGCACCAAGTTTCTTATACCTGGTTTGCCTTCGTTTTCTAGGGCTAATGAATACCGAACCACATTATGGTACTCGTCCCGAATCATTGACACATGATCCGACTCATATTGCATAGCAGGCTTGCCACGGGCCGCCGGATGCTCTGCGAAGATCTCGTCTAAGGCGTATGCTAGGTTTTTGTCATCATCTACCCGAACCTGTCGGGCCTGCACTTCTTCAGAAGTACTGGTAGGAGACAACGGATCAATAAGATCTTCGCCTACATTACACTGATGAAAAAGGCTCATGGTGAAGATCAGCATGAGTAGGAAAAGTAGTCGGTTCTTTCTCATAATTATCAGAGGTTGAGTAGTGGTTTGTAGATACGCACAGACAAATCAAAAATTGAAAGTTTTGGTAACAAATTCAAACAAAAAGTTGATTTTATTTTTAGATTTTAGCCTTACTCAACTTTTGCCGTACTTGATTCAACCAGACATGTACAATATCTTATAATTTTAGTCTCTCTTAGGCGAAGCGCTGTACGTATCGATGAACGTATTCATTTCTCTTCTTATGTCCTCTACCTGTGGTGAGTTCACTTTTATATTCATCGAAACGATCTTGTGAGCCAGCGTCAGTGCTTCGTCTATCCTATCGGTTTCTCTATACAATTGAGTAAGCACATAACGGGGATAGAAGCGATACGGATTATGGTTGATAGCGAATTTATACATTCTTTCTGCCTTGTCGTATTCTTTTAGTTCTCTATAACTGTCACCCAAGGCAAGGTAGAGATATGTATCGGTAGTTCGTTGCCGAGCTTTTTCCAATACCACTACCGCCTTACGGTGCTTGCCTTCGTAAGAGAGGGTTTGGCCATACTCGAACAAGAATTTTCCGTTGTCTCTTAACAAAGGAAATATTCGGTCATACATTGGAATGGCTTTCTCGTAATTAAAGAAGTCTTTATGATACGAAGCAACCTTCCAGTTTTTATGAGCATAATAGCGTTCTATGCTATGATAATCAAGATAGACAAGTAACAACGCGCTTACTATCGATAATGCGTGGCGTACACGAATTGTCGGCCAAACCCACCGAACAGTCGGGGTCTGCTGACTAGACAATAAAGCTAGTGCAAAGAGAAAGTTAAGTTGGATGAGAATAATAGAAAATGGGTACGAGAAGAGGCCAAACGAGAGTATACTTACTAAGATTGCTCCGGCTAAGGCTGCTAGCGCGTTTTTAAAGCGCATTGCACTACGTAAGGCGACAGTTGTTAACAGAATGAACAAACTCAGCCCAACAAGTCCCTGTTCAACTGCAATCTCCAGAAACAAATTGAACGCGTACTCCCCCTGTCCAGCAAAAAACGACAGCGGATCATTAGGGTGCTTAGCGAAGTATTCTGCTTGGTACTGACCGAAGCAAGCAAAAAACTGATCGTAGCCTACCCCCACCAGGGGATGGTCCCAAATCAGTAGTCCGCATATCTTCCAGTTAAGCAATCTTCCCAAAACCGATGCAGGCCGAAGGTAAAATAAAATGACAGCACTTCCGCCGACTAAAGTAAGCGCTGAAATAGTGCCAAGCATCTTGGCTCTCGAGCTAGAGAAAAACAATCTTATTCGTAATAAAAGTCCGAAGCGATGACTCAATAGTATTACTGACCCTACTATAGCTCCGATAAACGCGGCTCTGCTTCCGGTAAGAGGTAGCATTACTACGATACTTAAAGTCGTTGCAAGGCCTAAAATTTGCAAATCTCGCTTTCGAGCGCTCACGTTTGGCAACGAGCTACTAGAAAACGTACACAACAGACAAATTGGTAATATGGAGATCAAAAAGCCAGCGTAAGGTCCAGGATTAAAAAAAGATCCGGTAACGCGAAATGCGTCATTCCAAGAAGGTAGGCATTTGATCCACTGTAGCACCCCCAGAACCACCTGAACCAAGGCAAGTATCTGTAAGATTATCAACGTAGTGATTAGAAAATTCTGATAGCAAAGGAATAATCTCCAAAAGAGATAGACGCCAATTAGCAGGACAGTTGTTAACGTGTGCTCGCTGTACCAGGATAGCAGCGGATTAGTTAGAATTCTGAGTTCAATGTAGGCAAGATAAATGAAGGTAAGAAGATCGATAGCGGTCAAACGTACTTCAGCTTTGGTAAGCCAACAGAACATCAGGAACACTCCTACAAGACTACCTATAGCATGAAAATAGAAAATTTGAGATACCTTATAACCTTGAGCTAGGGATGGAAATGCAGCAAAGCAACCTAAGAATAGAATTCCCGACAAGACAATGCTAATCTTGGCCATCACCTGCTTTTTATTAATCATGATATATTCGCTTCGCGTTTTTGCATGTTATGTACACTAAAACTGTCAACTAACAAATAAGGCGTTTTCTGCTCTTATTCCTCATACCATCGAGCCTTGATTGACACGACCCGCAAAAGTTTAGTGATTGTCAGAGATATGCCGTACTTTTGCGCAAAAAATTAATAAACAAAGAAGCACCAATGGTAGAAGAACAGATCAATTACAAGGTAAAGGACATCGCCCTGGCCGAGTGGGGAAGAAAAGAAATCCAACTGGCCGAGGCTGAAATGCCCGGGCTGATGACGATCCGGGAAGAATACGGACCCCAGCAACCGCTCAAGGGCGCGCGTATCGCCGGTTGTTTGCACATGACCATCCAGACCGCCGTGCTCATCGAGACGCTGGTGGCCCTGGGCGCTGAGGTGACCTGGTCGTCGTGCAACATCTTCTCTACGCAAGACCACGCCGCGGCGGCCATCGCCAAGGCTGGAATCCCGGTGTTTGCCTGGAAGGGCATGACCGAAGAGGAGTTCAACTGGTGCATCGAGCAGACGCTGTTCTTCGGCGAAGAGCGGCAGCCGCTCAATATGATCCTCAACGACGGGGGCGACCTGACCAACATGGTGCTGGACGACTATCCCGAACTGGTGCAGAACATCAGGGGGCTGTCAGAAGAAACCACTACCGGCGTGCACCGCTTGTACGAGCGCATGCGCAAGGGAACCCTACCGCTGCCCGCCATCAACGTGAACGACTCGGTCACCAAGTCGAAATTTGATAACAAGTACGGCTGCACTGAGTCGCTGGTGGATGCCATTCGGCGCGCCACCGACGTGATGCTGGCCGGAAAAACCGCCATTGTAGCGGGCTACGGCGACGTGGGCAAAGGCTCGGCCGCCTCCCTGCGTGGTGCCGGAGTGCGGGTCACCGTCACTGAAATTGATCCGATCTGTGCCCTACAGGCGGCGATGGACGGCTTCGCCGTGAAGCGGATGGAGAACGCCATCCCCGACGCCGACATTATCGTGACCGCTACAGGTAACAAAGACATTATTGGTGAGAAGCACTTCATGAAGATGAAGGATAAAGCCATCGTCTGCAACATCGGCCATTTCAACAACGAAATTGGGGTAGCCTGGCTGAATCAGAATGCCGAGAAAGACGAGATCAAGCCGCAGGTGGACCTATATAAGCTAAGCAATGGCAACGAGATCATCCTGCTGGCCGAGGGCCGGTTGGTAAACCTGGGCTGCGCCACTGGCCACCCCTCGTTCGTGATGTCTAACTCATTCTCTAACCAGGTGCTCGCGCAGATCGAGCTGTGGAAGAATTCCGACCAGTACGAAAACCAGGTGTACATGCTGCCCAAGCACCTCGACGAGAAAGTAGCGGCCTTCCATTTAGACAAGATCGGGGTGGAATTGGAAACGCTTACCTCCGACCAGGCCGAATACATCGGCGTGGAAGTGAAGGGGCCGTTCAAGCCTGACTACTACCGGTACTAGATCACGTCACTTCAGCACTAATAAGTAGCCCACCTCATCCCGAGGCGGGCTTTTTTCCTCCGTGCAGCGCCGCCCCTAGCATTGCCGACCGATCAAACTCCCGGCCATTAAATTCCGCGGTAATGTGACCCTGGCTCATCACCACAATACGGTCGCACAAGCCCATCAACTCTTCCAGTTCGGAAGAAATGAATAGCACCCCCATTCCTTCGGCCACCCGCTGGTTGATCAGGGTGTATATCTCGTGCTTGGCTCCTACGTCGATGCCCTTGGTAGGCTCGTCGAGAATGAGTAAGGCGGGTTGAATCATGAGCCATTTGGCCAGCACCACCTTTTGTTGGTTGCCCCCGCTCAGGGTGCGCACCGGTTGCTGCGTGAGGCTGTGGTGCTTCACGCGGGTGGCATCCGCCTGCTGGGCCGCTTCCGCCCGGAGGCGGGAGAAGCTGATTGACCCCAGCATCCGACGCGCAAAGCGGGGCAGACCTGCCAGGCGCACGTTGCTATCAATGTTCTGGGGCATCAGTAGCCCCTCTTCCCGACGGTCTTCCGTTAGAAAACCTACTTGTTGCTCAATCCAGTAACGGGGCGTAGGACCGCGAACAGTTTGCCCCTTCCACCGGATCTGCCCTCCTTCGGCGGGGTCCAGTCCGTAGAGTAGGCGGGCCATTTCAGTACGCCCAGCGCCCACCAGTCCGTAGAAACCGAGCACTTCACGGCGTCGGACGATGAATGATACATCCCGTACCCGCTCACCGGCGCGCAGGCCACTTACTTCCAGGAGCACTTCGTCGGAAGGCGGAGCGGTGCGGGCGGGAAAGAACTGATCAACGGTGCGGCCCACCATGTGGTTCACCAGGGAGGCGAGTTCGTAGCCTGCGGAACGACGGTAGTGCGCCACCCGTTCACCATCGCGAAGCACCATGATATCATCGGACAAATCCATCACTTCCTCCAGGTTGTGCGAGATATAGATCATGGCCATTCCTTTACCGCGCATCCGCCGCATGAGGGCAAAGAGGTGTTCTCGTTCGTGCTGGGTGAGGGCGGTGGTTGGCTCGTCGAAGATAATAACCCGGGGCTCACTGCCTAGCGCCTTAGCCACCTCCACCAACTGCTGCTGCGCAGGACTGAGTTGCTCCAGCGGCTGGTTAGGAGATACGTCTAAGCCCACTTGGGCGAGCAATTGCTGCGCCTGGGCGGTGGCTTGCCGACGGTTCAGCACCCGGAGGCCGAGCCAGTTTGTTTGCGGCAGGTGGGATAGCAGTAGGTTTTCGGCGACGCTCAGGTTGGGAAACAGGTTGAGCTCCTGGTGGATAAAGGCAATGCCCGCTGCTTGTGCTTCCCGCGGAGAGGACGGAAGAAACGGTTGGTCATCCAACCGTAGTTCACCCTGCGAAGGCGGTAACAAACCACTGATGATGTTCATCAGCGTGGACTTGCCCGCGCCGTTTTCGCCAATCAGCCCTAGTATTTGCCCTGCTTCCAAGGAGAATTCAACGCCCCGAAGTACGGTGGCTTCACCAAAGCGCTTATGGATGTTGGTGGCGGTTAGCAGCATCTTACTGGAGTTGGTTACAATGACCTTTACTTCTTGGCTTTAGCTGGTTGATCGTTCAGCCGCCCTTTCGTTTACCAAGGCACCACGGCGTTCCTGCCAGACGTAGGCGACCGCCGCCAGCAGAATCACGCTGCCCTTCACAATCATAATGAGGAAGTACGACAAGCCGATCAGGTTCAGACTATTGTCTAGCAGCACGATGAACAGCACCCCGTAGACCGTCCACCGAACTTTGCCCTTTCCTCCGAACAGGCTGGTGCCCCCGATCACCACTGCCCCGATCACGTCGAGCAGAATATGCTGCCCCATCACCGGCGAGCCAGTTTCCAAACGGGCAGTATAGAGCACCGAGGCGACTGCCGCGCAAACGCCACTTGTTGCGTAGGCAAACAGGAGCGTAGCGGCCACGTCTACCCCCGAAATGCGGGCCGCCTTTTGGTTGAGTCCCACCGCGTAAAGCCACTGCCCCATCGGGGTACGGTTCAGTACGTAGTAAGCCATCCCTACCACCGCCCCGCCGATGTACAGGGAGGCGGGGAGGCCTAGCCACCGCTGGTAGGGCAGGTTAACGAACGCGTCGGGCAGGTTGTAAATATTCTGCGAGGTGGTGAACCAGATGGCTAGTCCGCTAAAGAAGATCATGGTGGTGAGCGTCACCATAAACGGCGGCATCCCCAGGCGCACGACGGCCAGCCCGTTGACCAGTCCCACCAGCAAACCCGCCAGCAGCATGGCACCAATGCCGAGCGTAATAGCCCAGAAGGGGGAAAGTGTACTGTGGTCGGAGCTCATCACGTAGCCGCCTACTACGCTGCTCAGGGCTACCACCGAAGTCACCGACAAGTCGATGCCCGCCGTGATCATCACCAGGGTTTGCCCCACGCTTACGATCAGCAAGGGCAGCAGGTTGAAGAGTAGGCTCCAGGAGTTGTGCACGGTGAAGAAGCCGGGGGCCAGGAAGATCATCAGGACGTAGTAGGCCAGACACAGATACAGAATCAGGTGCTCAGAGGGATTAAACAGACGGCCGAGCCGTTGGAGAGGGCGTTGGGTAGAAGTCAAATTTCTAGTTCTCTTTTTTTACGTTGAATATAAGCACCCATATCAGACAGGTCCTTCCAACCAAAGCCAAAGTTAACAAAATGACGCTGGGTAGTGAAAAGGTAGTATCCCGGCCGGTCTCTAATGGTTAGTACGTACAGCGGAAAGTCCACCCATAGGATTGATTTCATCGACGCTACATTCATCCAGTCAACCAATTCTTTCGAGTCACTTCTGATGATCGTGATCTGCTGACCCCCCAAACTGACTCTCACTACGTTCCGGTGATACGACAGCCAGATCAGCAACGCGCATACTCCCAAGCCCAACCAGCCCGCTGCCTCGTAAATATCTGTTGCGATCACGTACGCCCGTATACCTAGCGCTACCAGAATAAGCGCGGAACCAAGCATGAAATACTTAATAAACCAAGTTTGTCCGGCATCGCTTGTCATAAATTGATATTTTTACCACAATTTGTACCCTCGAAGGTCGCCATGCAGTGGCATGGAAGGTATAGGTCAAGAAAGCATTTCATCATTCGGTGTTTCTTGTTCGATATTCATTATTTGCCCTATTGTAGGATGCCAACCACCTCTCCCCGCTCGGCCGAATCGTAGGCCGCTTCTACCAGACGCAACGTCTTCAAATTATCCGCCCCGCTGGTTTCTACCGGCCTCCTGTCGCGCAAGCCCGCCAGAAAGTGGCGATGAATTTCTACCATCGACGACTGCACCACGGCGTACTGAGGGTGTACCCAGTCGTAGGTGGGCAGCGTAAGCTGCTCGGTGCGTTGCCCGGCTGGCGTGGTAATAACGAAGCGAAAGTCCGGACCAAGGCGCACTGACCCCCGGTCGCCCTCCACTTCCACCAAGGTCTGCGGAAAGCATTCATAGTCCACCACCGAAGCGTACGACATTTCTACCGTAACCGTCATCCCGCCCGCCGTTTCCAGCAACAGCGTGGCCACGTCTTCACCCTTGATACCCGGGTTTACCCTTTGGGTACGGCAGAATAACCGCGTCACCTCTCCGAACAAAAAGCGACTCACGTCGAGCAGGTGCACGCCTACGTCGGCCAGCATCATGCGCTCCAACTGCGCCAGGAAGGGCTGGTTGTCAAACACCGGAAAGGCACTGTTAAAATACAACCGAGCCCGAAAGGGCGTCCCGATAGCATCACTGTCCAGTAGCTTTTTCAGATGGCGGATAGGCTGTTGCCAGCGGAAGTTCTCGTGTACGTACAGCGGAACTTTTGCTGCTTTGCAAATGCGCACCATGCGCTGCGCCGACTCAAAATCGGGGGCCAGCGGCTTCTGGCAGATCACGGGCAGCCCGCGCGCGGCGACTAGCTCGGTAAGCGCCGCGTGGGTGTCGGGACTGCTGATAATGTCCACCGCGTTGAGTGCTTCCTCGTTCAGCATTGCCTCGGCATCGTCGTAGCAGGGGGCGGGACCGAAGCGCTCGGCCAGGGACTGTGCCGCCTCGGCCGTCCGGTCGCAGAACGCAAACTGCAGACCAGGGTCCGCTTCCTGCCAGGCGGCCACCTGGTAGCCCGCCCAGAAGCCGCAACCGATAATTCCGATCCTCATGGCTTGGTGATCGCGTCGATCTGCTCGCGGATGTTATCCATCTCGAACACCTGCTGCCAGTCGTCTTTGAAAAGGATAGACTCGGCCCGGTTGAGGGCCTTGATGGCCGCGTCGGAAAACTGAATGGGCAGTTCGCCGAAGAGCACCGCCAGTTGGATGTTGATGTGGCCCAGAATGAAATCGCGCGCGGCCTCGCGGGGCACCCCCTTGTCCACCACCACGTCGAGCGCATCGCGAATCTTTTTGATGCAGGTGGAGCTCAGCGTTTCGGAGAAGCCTGGCTCCAGGATAGCCATCTGTTCTACGGTGATGCGGTGGTTCTTCGTGACGGGCTGAAACAGCACGTGGGTCAGCGCGTCGCCGACGGAGTAGTATTCGTCAGGACCGTGCATAAGGGCCGACACCACCGTCTGCCGTGCCAGGATGCCACCGTAGTAGTCGCGGTAAGCCTCTTCGGTGGGCTCCCAGTTAAATACCGAGGGGTGTGAAGGGTGCGTCACGTAGTAGGCCAGCTCATCGCGGTGGGGCAAGTGTCCAGCCAGCGGGGCGGCGGGGTCGAGGATCACCACCAGCGCTCCGGCCTTGAGTTGGGGCACCACCAGGGCACTTACTGTGCGCATGGCACTGTCGGGCACCGCCAGCACCGCAATGTCGGCATCGGGCAGGGCTTGTTCGGCGGCGGTGACGGAGACTCCGGCTGCTTCCAGGCGTCGAATCGCTTCGGGGTTGATTTCCAGGTAGCTAACAGCGTAGGCATCGGCTGCTCGGAGGTTGTTGGTGCAGCGCATGCCCATTTTTCCACCGGCACCGACCAGGGCGAGGTTTTTCATGTGTTGAATTTGAATGAAAGAAGGATTGAGAGAATGAATGAATGAGGGATTGAATGGGTTAGGGTGGGGGAGCATCTATTGCGTTGGTGGATAGTGCATTGCGTAGGTAGGTGCTGCCCTGGATTACCCAGTCTCGTTCTTGCGCAATTGTTTTCGCTATGTCTGCCAACGGAGCCGACCATACCTCCAGCGTGGCCGATTGGCAGCGCCCGTGCGCCCGCAGGGTGTCTAACAACCAGCCCACAGGCGTTTGTCCGGACCCGGCGGGGGTGCCCCGTACGGTGAAGCCCATCTGGTGGTCCAGCCGCTCGATGCGGTAGTCTTTTACGTGCAAATTAAGGGTATAGGGCGCCAGCGTCCGCGCCACTTCCCAGATGCCTTCGTCGGCCCCCAGCGAGTTGGCCGTATCCAGGCAGATACCCACGTAGTCGGGATCGGTAGCTTCAATGATATCAACCAGCTCGTAGGTCCGAAAGCGGTCGTGGTTTTCAATGGCCAACCGTGCTCCGGCTTCCCGGTACAGCGGCAGCACTTCCTGGATAACGCGCACAATCTCGTCGTGCTGGGGTTCATAATCTTGCTCGTCGATCACCACCCGCACGAAGGGCGAACGGCACTGCTGCGCCAGCGTCAGGTAGGCACGCAGTCGGTCGGGCCGTAGTCCGCGGAGCCCTAGTTCGAGTTGGACGTTGGCCTGCTGCGCCGTGCGGATCAGGTTGTTCCACGCCTCGGCAGTGAGCTGGTGCACTGGCATATTATCGGCCAACTGGAGTCGGCTTGCGCCTAGTTGCCGGGCTTCGCGCAGGAGTTGCTCGGCCGACATCGGCGCGGGAGGGGGGTATCCTGGCACGCCGATGGCCCAGGGGTAGGCGTAACTGCTGATACCGAAGGCGATGGACATAGGGTTGTGGCTTACGATGGCGGGTGGGGTTCAGGAACAGTAAGTTCCTAATGGCGGCCGGGTAAATATACGAATTGCCCTAGAAATTCTATTGACAGGAAAGCGCAAAACACTAACCTTGATGGACCAGCTAGCTTCATTAACTTGACAAAAACCGTTTAATCATATCAGCTCTTCTGTACGCTTATAAATCCGCCTGAATTTCTGTACCTTAGGGTATTACTTCCACCGTATTATGCAGTATAAGCCTTCACTGTTTATCTTGTCACCCTTCGCGGATGAGCTAGCGACCTTTTGCCACCGGTACCAGATAGATAAACTGTATCTGTTTGGCTCCCATTCATTAGTTCAGTAAAAAAGCCTCTTTCATACCAGATGAAAGAGGCTTTTGGTTGATAGCGGGTTTCTGTATTCTTATTAAGCCGGAGATACTAAGTTGATGAGATACACCATGAGTGTGCCATCGGCAATGCTGGTCACGTAGGCCTTAGCGGTTGATCTTCCGGAAAACACTTCTAGCCCGTTGGGAAAGTTGAGCCCCTCGACCAAGTTCACTGGTCCTTGTGGGGTAGCAAGCACCAACGCACCGCTGCCTGCTTCAAAGCCTGTTTCTCCGAAGGTGCCAAAACGAAGTGCAAACAGAGACCGAGGTCTGGGTTCGCCAAACTCCAGATCGATCAGCGTGGTGTAACCCGCTTGGAAGTCAACTATTTCTCCGTTTCTGTTGATCTCATAGATACGAGATGAACCTGGTGCGAAGGGAAAGCCTCCGAAAGCACTGACAAAAAAGCTGGTACCGTTATAAGCGATTCCGGTAGGTACGGGCTCTACCGTAGGGGCACCTACCGGGGTAGGATTAGGAATTTGCGGTATAGTAGCGAAGATGCTCAGTTCGCCCCTGGCACTTCTTTTCACGACAACGTTGGCTCCCGAATCGGTGATGTAAGCGTTTCCTCGTTCGTCGAAAATAACCTTGTAGATATTGCTATCGGTGAAGCCTTCACTAAAAACAAAATCTTTAAGATCGTCGAAGGGCAAATCATCCGCTGAGATAGGGGGCTGCTCTTGGCGGAACCTCCGAATGTTAAGGCGGTATAGCTTGCCCGACACTCCATTAACGATCCACAGAATGCCTCGCCTGAAAGCAATGTGGGTGGTACCTTCTGCGTTGCCGTCTGGCCGTATAACCGACGGGAAGCCGTCGGCTAGCACTACTGTTCTGCCCCCGCGATACAGGGTGATTTGACCATCGTTATTGCCAGTACCTGCTTCGGCAATTACAAAGCCTCCCAGGGCTGGAACAAACTCAACTCCCACCGGAGAGGCTAGTCCTTCTACTAACGTCTTCTCGACCAGCACTTGCGTGGTGGCATTTGACAGCGCGTCGGCCTCGATATTGGCAGTTACGTCTTCCTGTACACTCATAAAATCTTCTTCTGACTGACAGGCACTAAAGAAGATGAGGGCTACCAGCGTGGTAAGCTTGATAAAAGGTTTCATAAAATTATTGGGTTAGATTGACAATTGCTTCAACATACAGAAAAGCAAATACATTGTCAAGTTTTATATGTTACCATTACATTAGTTTTTAACTTAATATTTTTTATAGTTTGGGGTATAAATACGCAAATAAGCAAGAGCCAACGATAGGAAGAAAAAATAAGATGTTACTAATTGACTGCTCTACTATTAATTTTCTTCATTGCGCTGCGTCTGATCGTAGTCGATACGGAGACGCCTGCATTACTTGGGATATTAGTGCTTGCTCAATTGAACCTCAAATCAACACTGAATTGAGCCTCGAGTGAAGCGGACAGATTGGCTCACAGGGCACAAAAAACCCCGAACGAACGTTCGGGGTGGCCCTCAAAGGGTTAGATTGCGGGGGCTACTTTGCCGCCAGGATGAAGGGGGCGGCATCGGTGCGCACCTCCAAGCGATACGTGCCTTTCTTCAGTCGTTGAGGCAATGATGAACCCCTTGTCTACCTGGTCTCTACCTATCCATTGCTCTGATCCCAGTTGGTTTCGGAGGTACGGCGACTTACCTGGGTATAGATAGACCCCCCGTCGCGCAGGTTGACGTAATCCTCGTTCAGTCGGCCGGTACGACGCAGGTCGATCCAGCGGTGCCCGGCTTCGGCCCACAGCGAATAGCGACGCTGGAACAGGATTTCGTCAATAAGATCTTCCTCTTCGGTGCCTCCGTTGTAATCGGCTACTCCCCAAAGACTACGGATGGTGTTGATGGCCGCAACGGCCGCGGGGATATTGCCCAGGCGAGCGTTGGCCTCAGCGTTAATCAAGATCAACTCCTCGTTGCGAATAAACGGAATAGCGTCGGAGTTGGAAGCCCAGCGGTTGTCCTGATAAAGTCCGGGAATTTGCTCGTCGGCGGTATTGCGAAGGCTAGCGTTCGTGACGGGTGTGTCGCGCAGGAAGAATTTAGTGGCGACCCGCTGGTCGTTGGGCAGCGCATCTTCAATCAACGCCGGATGAACGATCAGAATCGTATTGGTTCGGGCGTTTCTAGGGTAAAACAAAGGGTTTGGCGTGTCTGGCGAATTACCGTACACGTGGGCGGGGCCGACGTACAGCGCGTCCGTGCTGGCCGGGGAAAGATTCAGAAAAGAGCCTTCCAGTGCCGTTAGCGCACCTTGCCAGTCTTCGGCATACAGCGCGGCCCGGGCGGCAATGGCTCGGTTTACTTGCAGGAAGGTAGCGGGATTATTGAAACCACTGAACCCCAAAGTTAGGGTAAAATCAAAGGTCTCACCGGCGTTTCCTAACTCCTGAACCCCTTCGTCCAGCAACGTACGAATACCCTGCAAGGCTTGATCGTAGCTTAAAACCGGTCCGGGATTGAGCGGGTCGGTGACATTGAGTTGAATCCCGTTCTCGTACTGTTGCAACAGCGGGAACAGCAGTTGGTAGGCTTCAATGGTCTTGGCGAATCCGGTGTAGCCCGCTTGCTCGGGGGCAGTAAGTACATCGGTGTTGGATGCTGCCTCAATGAGCACATTGGCCTGCTTGACGGCCAGGTACGGATTGACGTAGGTGCCCGCCGAAGCAAAGAAATCGGGGTAGGTATCGTTGGTGTCGCCGGTACCCAGCCAGTCGCGGACAAAGCGAGGGTCGGAGGCAAAGTAGGCCCAGACTTCCCGCCCGAAGACACCAAACATCTCGGTAGCGTTCTCAAAGTATACCCGTTGCCGGGTTTCCAGACCAGTGACCAGGCCCTGCAATTCGGCTTTGGAAGCTCCCGCCTGCACGCTGGCCAGCGATGGGTTGTTGGGATCGGTGACTTCTTCTACCTCGCAGGCAAATAAACCCGCCAGTAGGCAAATGATTAATGTATATCGCATAGAAGATAGGTTGAAGTATTTCATAGGGTTAGAAGCTTAGGGATAGATGGAACATCATCCGGCGAGCGGTGGGGTAGGGGGTTACTTCAATGCTGGAAGTAACGGATTGCACGCCGAAGTTAGATACTTCCGGGTCGTAGCTTTCGTAATCAGTGAACAACAGCAGGTTGTTGCCGGATGCACCGATCTTAATCTGGCTCACCCAACCGTCGAACCACTGCTCAACCCGGTCGCTGGGAAAGGTATAGTACAACCCCACTTCGCGTAGCTTAATGAAGGAAGCGTCCTGCACGTAAGCGCCTGCTCCATTCGCTAGCGAATTACCCCGTTGCTCACCGAACGGTACGCCATCACCATCCTCATCCAGTGACCAGCCCGGTGTGCTGCCGCCGTCGTCCCATAAGAAGGCCGACAGGTTGATATTGTCGCCACCTTCGCTCCAGTGCCACAGGAAGCTAAACTCGAAGTTCTTCAGGAAACTAACCTGGTTAGAGAATGAAGCCTGGAAGTCCGGTTGGCGATCACCCAGAACGGAAAAACCGCCGGGTACACTCTCGCTAGTCGGGGTGCCAACAATGGTGGTGGGTGAATAACCTTCAGCGATCAGATAAGTGCCCAAGCTGGGGCCAAAGCCTCCCGTAGTGAAAACCGGAATATCCAAGCGCGTCATCTCGGTAGCATTGCGCCAGTAAAGCAGGCGGGTAGACCACGCAAAGTTGGTCGTACGCACCGGGGTGGCTCCCAAGGCCAACTCAATCCCGGTGTTTCTCAAGTCTCCGGCGTTGGTAGCAATCGCCAGAATACCCGTGGCTTCGGCGGGCACCTGATCCAGGATCAAATCATTTACCGTTTTGACATAGTAGGTTGCCTCTAGCGTTAGCTTGTTGTTAAGCAGCCCTGCGTCAATGCCAAACTCTATTTCGGAAGCCGTCTCGGGTACCAAATCCGGGTCTACCCCCCGGGTTCCTACCTGGGCCCCCAGCGAGGTGCCAATCAATTGCGGACTAAGCGATTCAAACGTGTTGCCGAACAGCGGCAGCCCACCCGTTTCTCCGTAGGCGACGCGCGCCTTAAGCTGGTTGACCCCGCTTACGTTCCAGAAGTCAAAATTGGCTATGTTGACGGCCAAAGAAGCCTTCGGAAAGGCATAGTACGTATCTTGGTCGCCGTTCAGGGTAGAGCGGTCAAAGCGAACCCCCAGCGTTCCAATAATTTTGTCGTCCCAATTAACTTCCTGCTGCGCCACCCAGCCAAGGTCCGTCACGGTTTGATCTTCCTGATCCAGGATCGATTGTACGGCTGCCCAGCGCAGGTTACTCTGTCCCGAAGAAAGCCCTCGGCCCCTATTCAAAATAGATTCCGCGTCCTGGTTCAAACGCACTCCACCAACCTGAGTGTTCAGGTTGATTGATCCTAGATTTGTGTTGAAGAGGAAGAAACCCTGTAGATTGGTGTTGAAGGCGTTTTGGTTTCCCCATACCGCATCGCCCGGGTTGGCCTGGGCTTGCTGATGCTGGAGGATCTCGGGGAAGTAGATGAGTGAGGTGTTGCTTAGGTAGTCAATGCCCCCGTTGGCGGTAAATTTCAAAAACGAGGTTTCGTTCTGAAAGATGTCAACATCCAGAGCAAAAGAGGTGATAAAGCGGTTAACCAGCGAGTTGTTCGTCGATAGGTCGCGAATAGCGTAGGGGTTGTCATTGAAGTATGGGTTGTTGGGGTAGTTGCCCTGCGCGTCAGGCTGGAGGTTCGCGTAGGTGGTGGTGTAAGCGATGTTATAACCCAGGCTACCGCCGGTATTATTCTGGTTACCCGTGAACCCCCGGTCTGAGTTGGTGCGCAAGTAGTTGGCGTTGACGTTGATATTAATCGCCTTCGAGAGCGCGTGATCGATGTTGGCCCGAATGGAGTAGCGATCGAAGCCCGTGTTTTTGATAATCCCACCCTCCGACTGCAAGCGACCGGATACGTAGAACTGGGTTTTCTCGCTACCCCCCGAAACGCTCAGTTGGGTGCTGGTGAGCAGCGGTTGTTCTCCGTAGAGTTCTTCTTCCCAATCCACAATTGCGCCCTGCGCTACCGCCTCGTTGTAGCGTTCCAGTTCGGTAGCCAATCGATTCCCCGTCCCAAATTTGGTGGCAATCTTTCCGGGATTCCAGCCCTCGAAGCCCTGTAGGTTCAGCGCCGAAGCAAAACCAATGTCCTGTTGTAGATTGATCCGCGTCTGGCCCGCTTCGCCTTTCTTCGTCGTGATGATAATAACTCCCGCATTGGCCCGGGTTCCGTAGATGGCCGCCGCCGATGGCCCTTTAAGCACTTCAATCGATTCGATATCATCGGGATTGAGGTCGGCAATGCGGTTGGCTGAATTGTCTTGAGAGGATGCGTTCTCACCCGCTCCTGCTCCGCTCACCAGCGTTCGTCCACTTCGAAGCGTGCTGTTGTTCACGTACACTCCGTCTACAATATAAAGTGGCTGAGAAGACCCGGCCCCCAGCGTAGAGATGCCCCGCAGTTGTACGCTGACTCCGCCTCCCGGGGCCCCGTCGTTGGCCGTGATGTTTACTCCGGGCATCTTTCCGTATAACGCATTGTCCACCGTCTGCGGTTCGGTGACTCCGGTAAGCTGCTATGCCGAAATGGTGGATACTGCATTGGCCAGATTAGAACGTTTCACCGACGAAGCCAGACCAGTGACCACTACTTCTTCTAGGTTAGTCATGTCTTCCGTAAGGGCTACGTTTTGAGTAGTCGTTGAGCCAGAAATGGGAAATGTCTTTGACAAGTAGCCGATAAACGAAAAGGTGAGTTCGGCCGGAACGTCCTGAACCGTCAAGCGGTAGTTGCCATCAATATCGGTAACCGTCCCGGTCGTGGTTCCCTTCACGATAACGTTGACCCCAGCCAGCGTTTGTTGGTTACTGGCATCGGTAACGGTACCAGATACCGTAGTTTGGGCCTGTGCCGTGACCAGGAAAGAGGGGCTTATCATTAATAATACAAGCAAGCCCGGCAGGTAGTAATTTTTCATAAGGATCGGATTGGGATTGTAAGCAATTCGCCGAATATCGTGTAAACTAGTGATTATATTAAAAATTTACATCAAGTTACTAGCGTAGAACAAGACTTTTTTCAATAGGTGAGATGGAGGGGATTGGAAAACCCAAACCGAGAGAGTCGGACTGAGCGGGGTCGCAAGAACTCGTCTATGCCAGTTACCCGCCTACTCAACCGATCAGATATCCCTAACCGTAGGTACCGCGCTAGATAGAAGGGCGGGGGCGTCATCATCGTCAGAATTAGGGATGAAGCGTTACAGAGGCGTCCCACCTTCGTTTTGAACTGACTATACGTAGTTGTTCAGCATCACGGGCATCACCAGCATGAGCACGTCTTCGTGGTCTTCTTTTACGCCGGGCTCGATGAGGCCCGCCCGGTTGGGTTGCGAGAACTTGAACACCACGTCCTTGGTATCCAGGTTGCTGAGCATCTCGATCAGGAAGCGGGCGTTGAAGCCAATCTCGATTTCTTCACCGGGGTGCTCGCACGCTATCGTTTCGTTGGCTTCGTTCGAAAAGTCAATGTCCTCGGCCGAAACGTGCAGCTGGTTGGCGGACACTTTAAGACGCACCTGGTGGGTGGTTTTGTTGGCGTAGATGGCAATTCGCTTGAGGGAACTAAGCAGTGTGGCCCGGTTCACCGTCATGGTGTTGTTGTTGTCCTGCGGAATCACGTTCTCGTAGTCAGGATAGCGCTCGTCGATCAGGCGGCACACCATCTGGATGTTACCCCCGGAGGCTCCGGCGAACTTAAAGAAGGCATTGGAAGCGTTGAACTTCACGCTCACCGACACGTTTTCGGCCGGTAGCACCGAGCGGAGCAGCGTGAGCGCCTTGCGCGGAATGATGATGGGCGACTTGGAACCGGAGCCAATGTCATCACGGCGGTAGCGAATCAGGCGGTGTCCGTCGGTAGCCACAAAGGTGCTGTCGGCCCCGTTCAGGTTCACGTACACGCCCGTCATGGCGGGGCGAAGTTCGTCGGTGCTGGTGGCGAAGATCGTGTTGCTCACCGCGTTGGCCAGCACGTCCGACGGCATCTCCACTTCGTGCCCGTCTTCCACCATCGGCACCTTGGGAAAGTCGGTAGCATTCTCCCCGGACAAGCGATAACGGCCGTTCTCGGACTGAATTTCTACGGTGTAGGTAGACTCATCGATGCTAAAGGTGACGGGTTGCTCCGGTAGATTCTTGAGGGTGTCGATGAGGATGCGGGCGGGCACCGCGATGCTTCCTTTCTCCTGCGTATCCACCTCCAGTTCGGTCATCACCGTGGTTTGCAGATCGGAGGCGGTTATCTTGAGCGTGCCGTTCTGAATGTCACACAGGAAATTCTCCAGAATAGGCACCACCGGATTAGAGGTGATCACGCCGTTGATGGCCGACAATTGCTTGAGGAGGGCAGAGGAGGAGACAACGAATTTCATGCGGTTGCGGATTAGGTTGGTAAGGGGGCACTTGGCAGACGAGGAACCGTATTTTGTGTGATTACCAGCTATTTGCCCAGAGCGGAGGGTAAATATAAAAATTAATCAAGAATCCACCTCGAAAGCTGAAAAAATAGTCAACAGCCTAAAAGTCCACGGTTAACAGTCGATAGTCCACAGACGTGAGCTCAGAGGCTGTTAGCTACTTACTGTGGTCTGTCGACTGTTTGACTATGGACTATTTACTATGGTCTATCGACTATAAAAAAAGCCCAATCCGAAGATCAGGCTTTATTTTATTGAGACAAGGGGTGGTATCTACCCACTCACCGACACGCGTTTGAACT
Source organism: uncultured Cytophagales bacterium (assembly GCA_963761785.1). GTDB lineage: Bacteria > Bacteroidota > Bacteroidia > Cytophagales > Cyclobacteriaceae > Tunicatimonas. The sequence goes on along the minus strand of CAVXII010000002.1, from coordinate 306,774 downwards.
CGGTTACCTTCATGCCCTTGTTCACGCTGTCCAGGTACTGGCTCACCGTCATGTTGCTGTCTTTTACGAAGGCCTGGTTTTCCAGGGTGTTATCCTTGAAGAACTTCTTGAGCCTACCCTGTGCAATTTTGTCCAGGATGTTTTCGGGCTTGCCCTCGGCTTCGGCTTGCTCGCGACCGATGCGCAACTCCTGGTCGATGGTGGCCTGGTCGACCTGCTCCTCGTTGAGGGCGGCGGGGTTCATGGCCGCAATCTGCATGGCCACGTCCTTGCCCGCTTCTTCGCCCTTTCCGTCGGTGTTGGCCAGCGCGACCAGCACGCCGAGCTTCTTGTTGGCGTGGATGTAAGAAACCACGGTTTCACCCTTCAGCACTTCGTAGGAGCCGATTTCTATCTTCTCGCCAATTTTGCCGACCAGTTCTGATAGTTTTTCGTCTACGGTCAGATCGCCCACTTTTAGTTGTTTTAGTGCATCTACCGAATCGGGGCGCTCTTTGAAGGCTACGGCCAGGATGTCTTCGCCGGCCTGTAGAAAGTCTTCGTTCTTGGCGACAAAGTCGGTCTCGCAGTTGAGCGAGATCAGCACCGCTTCTTGGTGATTGTCACCTTCTTTGACAAACACCACACCCTCGCTGGTTTCGCGGTCGGAGCGGGAGGCGGATACTTTCTGTCCTTTCTTGCGAAGGTTTTCTACCGCTTTGTCAAAGTCGCCGTCGGCTTCGGTAAGGGCCTTTTTGCAGTCCATCATGCCGGCGCCGGTCATCTGGCGGAGTTTGTTTACGTCTTGTGCAGTAATTGCCATAACTGGGTTGTTTTCGGTTTTCTAAGGTTGATCATAAAAAAGAACACCGGCGAGCGTCTTTGTTAAGACAGAACGGCCGATGTTCCGGATGGTTTCACGAAGAATGGTCGGGGATTATACTACGACTCCGAGGCCGATTCTTTTTCGGCTTCTGCTTTGGCCGCTGACTTTTCCTTAGCGTCAGCCGCTGCTTTAGCGTCTAGTGCTTCTTTTTCGTCAGCTTGCTTTTTGCTTTCTTCTTCCTCCTTGAGTTTTGCTTCTTCTTTCTGCTCGCGTCGCTCGATCAGTCCTTCTTCAGCGGCCTGGCCGATGTACTTTACGATTAGTGAGATCGACTTGAAGGCGTCATCGTTACCGGGGATAGGAAACTGAATGCTGGTGGGGTCGGAGTTGGTATCGACCATGCCGATCACCGGAATGTTCAGCTTCATGGCCTCTTTGATGGCGATGTGCTCGCGCTTGATATCTACCACAAACAGGGCTGAAGGCAAGCGGGTGAGGTCGGCGATACCGCCCAGCACTTTCTCGAGCTTTTCCTTCTCGCGGCTCATCATCAGGCGCTCGCGCTTCGCGAGGTTCTTGTACTCCTCTTCCTTCATCATCTTGTCGATGGAAGACAACTTGCGCAACGACTTGCGGATGGTGGCAAAGTTGGTGAGCATGCCTCCCAACCAGCGGTCGGTCACGTAGGGCATCCGCAGCCGCTTGGCTTCTTCGGATACTACCTCCTGGGCCTGCTTTTTGGTGGCTACAAACATGATCTTTCGACCCGAGCGTACAATGTTCTTCACGGCGTCAGCGGCGTTGTCTAGCTCTACCAGCGTTTTGTTCAGATCAATGATATGGATTCCATTGCGCTCCATAAACACGTAGGGAGCAATTTTTGGATTCCATTTTCGGGTAAGGTGTCCGAAGTGAACACCGGCATTTAATAAATCTTTATACTCTAATTTATCCATAGTAGGGGTTACGAAAATGCGAATATTAGCGCTTACTGAACTGGAAGGCCCGACGGGCTTTGCGGCGACCGTACTTCTTGCGCTCCACCATGCGGGGATCACGCGTGAGGAAGCCTTCTTTTTTCAGGGGCGGTCGGTGCTCAGCGTTGATGCTGACCAGCGCGCGGGACACGGCCAGGCGAATGGCTTCGGCTTGACCTTTGAAACCCCCGCCGCCCACGTTCACCTTCAGGTCGTAGTTGCCCACTTCTTCCACCATCGTAAGCGGTTGCTTCACAATGGTTTGCAGAATCTCGGAAGGGAAGTAGGTATCCAGGGTTTTCTTGTTGATGGTGATCGTGCCGTTGCCAGGCTGCATGTAGAGGCGGGCTACGGAGGTCTTGCGCCTTCCGATCGTGTTGGTTACGTCCATATTATCTTAATTCTAAGGTTTTAGGCTGCTGCGCTTCGTGCGGGTGCTCGGCACCGGCGTAGATGTGCATGTTCTTAAATATCTTTCGGCCGAGTTTGTTCTTAGGCAACATGCCACGCACGGCTTTCTCAATCACGCGGGCCGAGTCCTTGGCCATTTCCTGCCGGGGGGTTGAAAAGCGCTGACCACCCGGATAGCCGGTGTGGCGGATGTATACCTTATCGTCCATCTTTTTGCCAGTGAGCACCAACTGGTCGGCGTTCACCACAATTACATTATCACCACAGTCCACGTGCGGGGTGAAGCTGGTTTTGTGCTTGCCGCGCAGCACCGAGGCGATGTCACTACACAAGCGCCCCAGCGGAGCTTTGCCCGCATCGACGACGTACCACTTTTTTTCAACGGTGGCGGCGTTGGCCGAGATGGTCTTGTAACTAAGTGTATCCACGTTCTTATTTACTTATTTAAAACTGCCTTCCGAAAAAGGAACACAAAAGTAGTAGGTATCTATTTGAAATGCAAGGAGATTGAAGGATTGAGGGGCAGAATGATGGAAGGTTTAAATGACCGGAGAAGAAACCCAGGGTGAAACACGAATGACTTAGCCTTTCAACTTGTCTGATAACCCATTCACTCACGCTATCATTCTTGCATTCAATCATTTATTTTTTTCCAGTTGCTTCAGTAGCACCGCGAAATCTTTGGGGTACGGCGCGGTCACCTCCAGGGGCTTTCCATCCAGGCCCGCGAAGGCCAGGGCCGAAGCGTGCAGGGCCACCCGTTTGATCAAGGGCAGTTCTTCGGTGCCCTTCTTTAGGTGATAATCTCGTTTGATGCTCGAACAGGTAGAACCAGTGACCGCCGTACTGCTCGTCGCCCACAATGGAAGCTCCCAAACTGGAGAGGTGCACCCGAATCTGGTGCATGCGTCCCGTGACAGGTTGACAGCGCACCAGGGTGTGGCGCTGAAACACGTCCGCGGTTTGCACCAGCGTCTGGGCGGGCTTGCCCTCCCGGCGACTAATTCTAACCACTCCCTTGTTGGTGGGGTGTATGGGTAGGTCAACCATCACCTTCTGAAAGTCGTGAATGCCTTCGCTGACGGCGTGGTAGGTCTTCTTCACCAGCCGCTTCTCGAACTGGATCGCCAGTGCGCGGTAAGCTTCCGGGTGTTTGGCAATGGCCAGGGCGCCCGACGTTTCCTTGTCCAGCCGGTGCCCCACCTGCGCGTCGGCTACGTGCTGCCGGGCCAGCGACAAAATGCTGATCGGGTCGTTGCGATCATCCAGGGTGGAGACAAACGAAGGCTTGTTGATGATGAGGTAGTCATCGTCTTCGTGAAGAATAAGATCAGTCAGGTTAATGCGGGGCATGGAGTGTAGATTTTGGCAAGAGCGATCGGGAATTATATTGTGTAGATCTTATCTCAGGTAAGCGTAGCAGAGTAATTGGATTTTTTTTGATACGCTCGTAGCGATGATTAGACACATCACCTAATTTACCAGCTAAGTCATTAGCAGGTAGCGTTGCTAAAAAACCTGCTCTTATGACTGAAGATACTGTCAACCCGCTTTGATAGAAATCATTGTCTGCGGTTTGAACAATTTCATCTAAAGTCTGGTACTGCTTGTCTTATCATTGAGAACTGATACCACATACTAGCCAATCTTGAAAAGGGCACTTGTTTTAGGAGAAGAACGGGTCGTAGTTTTTGCTGCCCATCAGCCTGTTGCAGACTCGCTAACCCAACGTCACCCTCCTTCATAACTTTCGTTTAGCTCCTTTACTTTAGTTGAGACAGATTATACTCGGGTTCTTCATCACCGTAAACCCGGTTTAAGCTGCTGCCCGCCAGTGCGTACCAATCTTCTTTTTGGTCCATGACAACAATGATTGCTCGGCTATTTGGCGAAATGTCTATTGGCTCATCGAACTGAAACTGGGTGCCATCGTAGGTTGCTTTTATCGCTCTCATTTTGAAAGTCTGTTAATTACATTGAGCAATATACAGAATAAAAGATCACTTGGATAGATAAATCTACCCATCTTCTTCCACCACCGCCTGGGCAACTGCCCGCCGCCGCATGGCCTTGCCGCGCTTTAACCGGAAGCTAAAGGTAGACCCAACCCCCACCTCACTCACCACGCTGATCTTCGACTGGTGGGCTTCCAGGATGTGCTTTACGATAGCCAGCCCGAGCCCGGTGCCGCCCTTGTTCTTCGAGCGACTTTTCTCCACCCGGTAGAAGCGCTCAAAAATGCGTTCAATATCTTCGGCCGGAATGCCCCGACCGTGGTCTTGTATCAACACCATGAGCGCCTCGGTGTCGCTTTCGAAGCGAACGGTGATGGTAGTTTTAGATTGCTTGGTATACTTAATTGCGTTGTTGATTAGATTGATCAGCACCTGGTAGATGCGGTGCCGGTCGGCGTATACGTAGGTAAAGCTGCTTTGATCCGTATCCAAAACCAGGGTAATCTCCTTCTTTTCGGCGTCTGCTTCTAACTGGTCAAATACGTCGGTCACCATATCGCTAAGGTCAAAATGTTCGTAGTGCATCTTGATACCCCCCGTCTCCATTTGGGATAGCGTGAGCAGGTCTTGCACCAGAATGTCTAGTCCGTCTAAGCTCTTGGCCGCTTTCTTCAGAAACTTATAACGGAACTTCCGATTTTCTACCGCTCCGTCCAGAAGGGTGTGCACAAACCCCTGGGCGGCAAAGATCGGCGTTTTTAGTTCGTGCGACACATTAGCGACAAACTCCTTACGAAACTCAGCCATCTTCTTCAGATCATTGATTTCACGCTGCTTGTCGGCGGTATAATCCTTAATTTCCTGGGTAATGCGACGGAAGGGGTTGGCCAGCGGTTTCCGCTCCTCTGGTTCTTCCGCAAATGAAAGATCCTTGCGTTTGAGCTGGTTGAGCATGTGATAAATTTTGTTCACCTCCCGAAAGACCAGAAACTCTAGCGTAACGCTAATTAGGATGTAGGATGAGGAGAAAGCCAGTAGAAAACCAACCAATAAAGCCACGTCGGATATGCCGTCCATCAAGGACTGAAAGGCTGTGGTGATGAGGGCAATGCAAGCTCCCAACAGTACGGCCACTCCCCGCGAATTGAACAGCATTTGCATATTTAGTCGGTTAAAACTTCAAAAATTTGAGTGACGACCCACGTGGGGCAGGTAGGATTAGTCAGCTATTCGGCCTCATTCGTCCGCTCCGAACTTGTAGCCTACTCCTTTCACTGTAATAATGTAGTCGCTGCCGATCTTCTCGCGCACCTTGCGGATGTGCACATCCACCGTTCGCGCCAGCACGTACACGTCCGAACCCCATATATTCTGTAGCAGATCGTCCCGACTGTGCACCTTATCGGGATTTTGCACCAGGTAGTAGAGCAGTTCAAACTCTTTTTTAGGCAGCGTGATTGGTTCGCCGTTCACCGTCACAGTGTAGCTGGTGCGGTCAATAATCAGGTTGCCCGCGTTGATCTTGGTGTTCTTCTGCCCCTTCTTGGCTTCCCGTCGGAACATGGCCCCGATACGGCTGATCAGGGCGCGGGGTTTAATGGGTTTTGTGATGTAGTCGTCCGCTCCGGTATCGAAGGCCGCTACCTCAGAGTACTCTTCGGACCGGGCGGTCAGAAAAACGATGAAGGTGTTATAAAGATTGGGGTTTTCGCGAATCTGCCGACAGGTTTCCACCCCATCCTGATGGGGCATCATGATGTCCAGCAGAATGAGATCGGGAAGAAACTTGTCCGCCAGATCAACGGCCTTTCTGCCGTTGTTAGCGGTTTTCACACGGTATCCTTCTTTGCTCAGATTATACTCCAGTAGATCGAGGATGTCGGGTTCGTCATCGACAATCAATATCCGGTGCTGCTTGGTAGACATAATAGACTAGGTTTTGGCGGACGACGGTTATTGGACCGGGTTGGCAATCTGAGTGGCCTCCCGGCCTAGCAAAAATAAGAAAAAAACGCATTCGTCGAGCAGCGCTCTACGCTATTTATCATCCCGCTTGCTGAGCAGCAGAGGCACTCCGCCGCGGGGACGCAGTGTAATCAGTGGCTCTACTGAAATCGCTTCTTCCGCAGCTAGTTGAATATCAAACTGCCCAATGATCTGACTCAATACCAGTTGCATCTCCAATTGCGCAAAGTGATTGCCGATGCAGTAGCGCGGTCCGCCGCCGAAGGGGATAAATGCGTACTTATGCCGCTCTGCTTCCGCGTCGCCAAACCGGTCGGGCCAGAAGCGTTCGGGGTCTTCCCACAAATCTGGGTGCCGATGGATGATATAGGGACAGATGTACACCTGCGACCCGCGGGGAATAAAGTAACCGTCCAGTTCGTCATCCTCGCGGGCCTCGCGTCCGATGATCCAGGCCGGAGGATAGAGACGCATGGTTTCCTGCACCACCCGGTTGGTATGCGGCAGGTCGGTAGTTAGGTTGCCCGTCGGCACGCCGTTCGGTGCAAGCGGTTGGGTTTCTCGGAAGACACGATCCTTTTCTTTGGGATGGCTCGCTAGCAGGTACAGTGCCCAGGACAAGGCCACCGCCGAGGTTTCGGCGCCCGCAATAAACAAGGTCACCACCTCGTCGCGCACCTGCCGGTCGCTCATACGCTCGCCCGTGTCGGCATCTTCGGTATCCATGAGCATGGCCAGCAAATCGTGGTGCGCTTGCAAGGCGCCTCGTCGCTCGGCAATAATACTGTATACCAACTGATCAAGTTCCCGCAGCGCGGCCTGGTAGGTGCGGGCTTTCTCGTTCGGAAACCAGAGCGGCATGCGGAAGGGGTTGGATACCTTGTCGGTGATGTGCTGGTTGATCACGTTGATGCAGCGCACGATGGCGGGTGACGAAGCCCCGATGTCGGAGCCGAACAGGGCGCGGGCCACCACCTGGGCGGTGAGCCGCATCAGATCGTGACTCACGTTGCGCGGAGTGTTCGCATCTAATTGCTCCCACTCCCGCAACGTCTCCTGGGTAGCCTCGGTGATGGTGGTGCCCAGGTTAGCCAGCCGCTCGCGGTGGAAAGCGGGCTGCGCGATGCGGCGTTGCTTAAGCCAGAAATCGCCCTCGCTGGTGAGCAAACCGTTGCCCAGCGGATGCCGCAGAAACTCGTAGGCGAAGCTCTTGCCGTACTTCTTGTTGTTGGTTACCAGCACGTGCTTGGCGTACTCGGGTCGGGAGAGCACAAACAGCGGCACGTGGGGCAGGTGCACGTCGTAGAAGTCGCCGTGGCGCCGCTGGTTGTCGATCATAAAGGTGAAGAAGTCGCGTCCGAACACCGCCGCGTTTTTGAGCAGCGGATTGGCCGGGGCCACCCGGGGATAGGCGCGCCCGCGCTGGGGTCGGGCGCGCAGGGTGGCTTGTACGCTGGTGATGAGTAGTCGGATCATGCTAGGGTAAGCGGTCTGGTGATTATAAAGTTTCTATTTTTGGCGGCTAGATTACTACCGTAGGGCGTTTTGCCTAGGAAAGCGATTTGTAAGGTTAGACAGATGAATTAGTGGTTTAAGCTGAGTTTAAGTTCTGGCAAGAATTGCTCAGGAATAGCTTGGTTATGAACAACCGGAGCAAATAGCTATTTTGTGGCGGGTTGCCTTCGCTACGGCATGTAGCTCGCTATAAATATGCTGATATAAGTAAGTTGGCTACCATTTTCGAGATAAATGAAACTTCAAATTGCAATTTTATTTCTGATAGTTCCTCTGACTGTTATTGGACAGACCAATTTTTGTATTGTTGGAACAGTTCATAATCGGACAAGGAACTTTAATCCTGACAGTATTTTAAATATTCTGTTAAAGCTAAAGCCTGACTTAATTCTTGTAGAACTTGATAGTTCATTTTTTGATAATGATTTTAATCTAAAAATTAGGACACCGACAAACGAAACTTTAGGGATTAAAAAATATGTTTCTAAACACCCTACACCAATTAGGCCCTATGACGTTAAAGGCAGAAAGCGTGCGATGAATGTAATTGAAACTGAAGCAGAATCATTAAACAGGATTAGTTCAATTGAACAGAGGTTAGACTCAAGCCAAAGACAAACGTACATTGACTTCAAACGGACAAACAAAGAGGTAATTTCATTCTTAAAAAAGAAGCCTCATGAGATAAATCAAACGTATACCAATGTCCTTGTGGAACAAAACCAAATACTGATGTACAAGGGCTTGTTGGAGATAATTGAATCAAGGACAGAGTTGGATGACCTCAAAATAGGTTACAGGCAATGCGGTGTCTTTTGGGATCATAGAAATAAAAGAATGGTTCAGAATATTTTATCCTTTTTGAGCATGGACATTTTCAAAAATAAGACCATCGTCTTATTTACTGGATTTATTCATAAGTACTATTTGCTGAACCAATTAATGCCTAGGCAGGGAGTGGGTGGATTTGTCATCAAAGAGTATTACGAATGAAAACGGCAGCCAACAAAATGTATGCAAACATTGCGGGGTGCAGTCTAAGTTTGTAGTTTAGTTTTCAAACAACCCTTTGTTATGTAGGACAGTTTATTGCTTCAAAGCCCGCAACGTCACATACACGCACGCTACATGACTTCCAAAAATACGCTAACTTCAGGACATGATTTCTTTGAGACAACAAAGACTGGTACTTGACACTGTGTTGAATTATAATCCAAAAACGATTGGAATATTCGGCTCCTACGCCCGTGAGGAAAATGATTAAAACAGTGATTTGGATATTCTCATTGATTTTGATCAAACCCCCGACCTTTTAGAGATAATTGGTTTGGAACAGAAACTAAGTGAAAAACTTGGAATGAAGGTGGACTTAATTACCGTTCGCTCATTGAATACCCAGCTAAAAATATACGTAGAAAAGGAGTTAGTTCCGTTAGTGCAATGACAAAAGATCCGGTAATTTACCTGAACCACATTTTAGATTGCATTATCAAGATTCAGATCTACACAGATGGAACAGATGAGGATAAATTTTCAACAATTCACTCGTACAAGACGGTGTGATCCGGAATCTGGAAGTTATCGGGGAAGCAAAATTGAAAAAGGCGGGGGGCCGCCCCGCGGCATATAACATCACGCAGCAACTACCCCCTTATTAAAAGCATAACAAAGCCGATTGTCTCAAGTCTTGATATTGATAAACGCAATAAAACGTCAACAAGTCTAGCCCGACGACTGCATCAGACGTCAACCCGCTACCCCGGCGACACCACACTATATATATAATACGCATAAATACCCAGTAGAATCAAGCCCTCCAGCCGGGCAATGGTGCGGCGGTAGAGCATCATTGGCAAGATCAAGAAGGTGATCAGCAGCATCCAGATCATGTCCGAGTGGATAATCACATCGTTTACGCGGATGGAAGCAATCACGCTGGTGATGCCCAGGATAGATAAAATATTAAAGATATTGGACCCCATCAGGTTGCCCAGTGCGATGTCGGTTTCCTGCTTCACGGCGGCAATCACCGCAGTAACCAACTCAGGCAAACTGGTGCCCAGGGCCAGCACGGTGATGCCCACCACCCGCTCGCTTACCCCGAAGGTAATGGCTAAATCCTGCGCCCCATCCACAAACCAGTTCGACCCCAGGGCCAAACCTGCTGTGCCCACCACGATGAGCAACACGTCTTTTCCCAAACTGGCGGTGGGGGGTGGAACGTCCAGCTCCGCCGCGAGCTCCTCGGCCGATTTGGTTTCGCGCCGTGACTTACGGATGATCAGATACGTATAAGTCACCAAGATACTAATAAAGAGTAACCCCTCGGGCCAGCTAATTAGGTTGTCGAGCACCACCAGGTACAACAATAGCGAAGCGCCCATCGTCACCGTCCAGTCGATGCGCATGCTGTCTTTGCGTACCGGCACCGAGGTGATGGCAGCCGTGATACCCAGTACCAGCGCCAGGTTACAGATGTTCGAGCCAATCACGTTGCCCATCGCCAGGTCCGGGCTCCCCTCCAGGGCGGCCTGTACACTGATAAACAGTTCGGGAGCCGAGGTGCCAAAGGCCACGATGGTGAGTCCGACCACCAAGGGCGATAGCCGCAGCCGCAGGGCAATGCTTGATGCTCCGCGCACCAGCCACTCGCCTCCGCCCACCAGCAGTGCCAACCCAATAACCAACAAAAAAATAGAAACGTACATAAACAGGTTTTATAGTTTGGGGCCAAAGGCTAGATCACCGGCGTCGCCCAGGCCCGGCACGATGTAAAACTTTTCGTTGAGGTGGCTGTCCTGCGCTCCCAGCCAGAACTTACACGAGAAGGGGGCGTGCTGGTGCACGTATGCCACTCCTTCCGGACTGCCAATCACCGCCACCACGTGTACCGCTGATGGCGTGCCGTGCTGAGCAATCAGGTTTAGCGCGTGCACCAGGGTACGCCCCGTGGCCAGCATGGGGTCGATGAGCACCACCGGACGGCCATCCACCGGCGGCAGCGCCTGATACGAAGCCTCAATGGTGAAATTATTCTCTGTGGTGGGTTGCCGAAACGCTCCGATAAAGCCGCAATCGGCCTGATCGTAGTAGTTGAGCACTCCCTGATGCAGCGGCAGCCCCGCCCGCAGTACCGAAATCAGTACCGGTTGCTGCGCTGGTGCGTCAACCGTTAGGTGATCTAGGGGAGTGGTAATCGTCTGCGAAGCGTAGGGGAGGGTCTTGGACAGTTCGTAGGCCAGCAGTTCGCCCACCCGCTCCACGTTGCGCCGGAAGCGAAGCCGGTCACATTGCCGCTCGGTGTTTCTCAGATCAGACAAAAAGCCGCTGGCCACCGATGGGGTGGAGTTAAGAACAAAGACAGAAGGAGAAATCATCAGCACCGGTTAGGAGTAGACCGGGCAAATATAGAAGGTTGCCGACGAATAACGTGTTTCCTCACGATTGAATTAGGTACGTACGTACGTTAAAACCTTCGGATGCGTAGTTAGTTAGAGAAGCAACGACCGCTGAACAAATCATTCAGCCGAAGAGCGGTGGCTCAACAGCCTGGTTTTTGGTAAGACCACCCCAAATTCTAGCCGATCAGGTGGCGCAAATCACGAAAGAAGTTGTAATTTTAGCGTCTTAATAGCATTTAGTGCATATTTCCTGAGTCAAATTACTGATACGCGGTAATAGATCAGGGAATGACCAACCACGGGCCCGCTGCTTCTTTCGGTAAAAACAGCCAACCGCACCACAAAAACTAACCAGCTCTCATGAGTTATATTCAGTTCGACAAAAAGCAGCTTATCGACCTTTCTCAGTCGCTGAGCAAAGAGATTATCCGATCTAATAAGTCCGGAGCCTATTCATCCACCACCATCATCGGTTGCAACACCAAGCGCTATCACGGCCTACTGGTGGCTCCGCAGCCCGGCTTGGAAGGGGTACACGTCATTCTTTCTTCGCTCGATGAGACCCTAATTATCAACAACGCTTCCTTCGATTTGGGAGTGCACAAGTACTCCAGCGGCTACGAACCCAAGGGTTATCTTTACTTAAAGGATTTCGTGGCCGACCCCATTCCGCGTTCTTCCTATCGCATTGGCGACGTGCTGCTCACCAAAGAGAAAGTGCTGGTGGAGCACGAGGAGCGCTTCCTGGTGCGCTACGTGCTTGAGAAATCGCCCGGACCGGTTAAGCTGCGGCTCTCACCCTTTCTGGCTTTTCGCAACGTGGATCAACTGCAAAAGGCCAACGAGGACATTGACGCCGCTTATCAGCCGATTGAACAGGGGATAGCTTTGCGGCTATACCCGCAGTATAAGCCGGTATGTTTGCAGGTATTTCCCGAATCTTCGTTCGTTGAGCGCAGCAACTGGTACTATAATATTGAGTATCCCGACGATCAGGATCGCAATTACGACTTTCAGGAAGACCTTTATGTGCCCGGCTACTTCGAGCTAACCCTAGAGAAGGGCGATACGGTAGTGTTTAGTGCCGGGGCGGACGAGATCAAGCCCAGCAACCTGCTGCGGACTTTCAATACGCAGACACGGCGACGCACGTCTCGCAACACCTTTGAGAACTGCCTGAAGGTGGCGGCTAACCAATTCGTGCTCAAAACCCGCAGCCATCCGGAAGCGCGTAAGTACGACGAAACCAACGTGATCGCCAGTTACCAGCGCTACCGGCGCGGCGGCCGCGATGCCTTTGTAGCCATCCCCGGCCTGTCGCTGGTGCACCCGGATCTCAAGCTCTACAAGGCGGTGCTCGACACCATGCTGAAACACCGGCGGGGCGCGTTCTTCCCCTTCTGGAAGTATAACGACTCGCAACTTTCTTACGAAGCCATCGATACCCCGCTGTGGTTCTTCTGGGCACTGCAACACTACACCCGCCGCCTGGGTGATCCCTCGGCCGTTTGGAAAACCTACGGCGGGGTGATCCGGGAGATTCTGGAAAGCTTCCGCGACGGCACCGATTACAACGTGAAAATGCAGAAAAACGGACTGCTGTCGGGAGGCGTGGAGGGCAAAGCGCTCACCTGGATGGACAGCTACGTGGATGAGGTGCCGGTTACCCCGCGTGTCGGCATGCCGGTAGAGGTAAACGCCCTGTGGTATAACGCCATCATGTTCGCGCTGGAGATCGCCGGGCCGCGCTCTACCGAAGGCAAGGTGATCTTGTCCGAGTGGAAAGAAGTGCCCGCCCTCATCCGACAGTCGTTCGAAGACTCTTTCTGGGACAAAAAGAAGGGCTACTTAGCTGACGTAGTTAGCGGATCAGAAACCGACTGGTCGGTGCGGCCCAACCAGGTGTTGGCCGCCTCGCTGCCCCACTCGCCGTTATCGGACGCTATTACCAAATCGATGCTCAAGGTCGTAGAAGAGCAGCTCCTCACCCCGCGGGGACTACGTAGCTTGTCGCCCCACGATGCGCGCTACCGAGGTCACTACCGGGGGGCGCAGAGCGACCGCCGCCGCGCTTACCACCAGGGGTCAGTGTGGCCCTGGCTCACGGGTCATTTCGTGGGAGCCTACCTCAAGGTGCACGAGCGCGATGTGGCCCTGCCCTTCGCCACCGCTCTCTACCAGGGGTTTGAACCGACCATGCGTGAGCACGGGATCAGTTCGGTCTCGGAAATCTACGACGGCAACGTACCGCACGAAGCGCGAGGTGCTATCTCGCAAGCCTGGAGTGTAGCTGAACTTATCCGCATGCAGCAGCTCATCCACGACTTTGACAAGGCCACCCAACCGCTCACGGCCTAGATTGAAGGGTTGAACGATAGAATAACTGAATGTATTTGTTCTATCATTCAGTCATTCAATCCTTCGTTCATTTTACCCTTCAATCATTCTCCTCATTTCTTTTGATCCCTTGCGTGCTCGTTTATATTTGCGGGCAGCTTACTAACCCGAACCTATCTGACGATGGAAAACCCCTCCACTCCCTGGAAAAGATTATACGTACAGTCGAACACCCCCGAACAACTAGTCGGCCTGGACCGACTCGCCAAAAATCTATGGTGGTCATGGAACTATGAGGCTGCTCAACTTTTCGCCTCCATCGACGAGGAACAATGGCACGCCCTGGGTCATAATCCCATTGCTTTGCTGGATCAACTCGATCAACAAGACTACGTGGATCTGACCGGCAACGCTGCTTTTATGAAGCAACTAAAGGCCGTGCTCAAAAATTTCGATGCCTATCTGGCCGAAGAAAAGAAGTCGGGGCAACCGCGCATCAGCTACTTCTGTATGGAGTACGGACTGCATGCCTCCTTCAAGCTCTATTCGGGCGGACTCGGCGTGCTGGCCGGTGACTTCCTCAAGGAGGCCAGCGACGAGAACATAGATATGGTAGGAGTGGGGCTGCTCTACCGCTACGGCTACTTCCGACAGGGACTGTCGCACCACGGCGAACAGATCGCCTACTATGATCCGCAGCGGTTCACCTACCTGCCGGTAGAGCCCGTGCGCGACGAAGCGGGCACCTGGATCAAGGTGGAAGTCGCCCTGCCCGAGCGAACGCTCTACGCCAAGGTATGGTGCGCCAACGTGGGCCGGGTGCCGCTCTATCTGCTCGACACGGATATTGACGAGAACCAGGAAAGCGACCGCAGTATCACCCACCAACTCTACGGGGGAGACCGTGAACTGCGCCTCAAGCAAGAACTGCTGCTGGGCATCGGCGGCATGCGGGCCATTCAGGCCATTGGTATCAAGCCCGACGTGTACCATCTCAACGAGGGGCACGCCGCCTTTATCGGAATAGAACGACTGCGCACCTACGTGGAGGCGGGCCTAAGTGTGGGCCAGGCTACTGAGGTGATTCGCGCTTCGTCCCTGTTCACCACCCACACTCCCGTGCCCGCCGGACACGACAGCTTCGCTGAGTCCATGCTGTGGCCCTACTTCTCAGACTTTGCTAGCCAGACAACGCTGTCCTGGGAGCAGTTTGTGGCCCTGGGTCGGATCGATGAACACAACCGTGACGAAGAGTTCTCAATGAGCCACTTGGCCGCCCGGATGAGTCAGCAGATCAATGGCGTGAGCCGCATCCACGGCAAGGTGTCGCGCGAGATGTTCCAACCCCTTTATCAGGGCTTTGAAGCCAAGGAGCTGCACGTGGACTACGTGACCAACAGCGTGCACTACCCCACCTGGACGGCGCCCGATCTACAGATTCTGTACCGTAAAACCTTTGGAAAAGACTTTCTCAAAAAGCAGTCGGACCCCAGCGTGTGGGCCAAGATTCACCAAGTTGACGATGCGGAGCTTATGGGCATCAAGCAACAGCAGAAAAAGAATCTGATTGCTATGCTGCGTTGACGCTTGGAGCGAAACATGCAATTGCGGCACGAGAGTCCGCAGAAGATTGTGCGCACTATCGACGCCCTGAATGAAGACGCCCTGTTGCTGGGCTTCGCCCGCCGCTTTGCCACCTACAAGCGGGCACGGCTGCTATTTACTGATCTGGAGCGACTTCGAACGGGTGGTAAACAACCCCCAACACCCGGTGGTGTTCTTATTCGCGGGCAAAGCGCACCCAGCAGATCAGGGCGGGCAAGCCCTCATCAAGCATATTATGGAGGTGTCGGGTCGCCCCGAGTTCATTGGCAAAGTGATCTTTCTGGAAGACTACGACATGACCTTGGCCAGTGCGCTGGTCCGGGGCGTCGATGTATGGCTTAATACTCCCACACGTCCGTTAGAGGCCTCGGGCACCAGCGGCATGAAGGTGACCCTGAACGGCGGACTCAACTTCAGTGTGCTCGACGGCTGGTGGGCCGAAGGCTACCAGGCTGATGCTGGTTGGGCGCTGCCCGAAGAGCGGGCCTACGAAAGCCAGGACATTCAGAACGAACTAGACGCCACCACGATCTACTCGGTGCTCGAAAATGAGATCGTTCCAGAGTATTATAACCAGAACGAAGCCGGCATCTCGGCGCAGTGGGTGAAGCGCGTGAAGAACACCATCGCCAACATTGCCCCGCAGTTCACCATGAAGCGGATGATGGATGATTACCATGATAAGTTTTACCGCAAGCTGCACGCCAGCCACGATGCCGTGCGAAAGAACGACTTCGCGGAGGCAAAGTCCCTAGCGCGGTGGAAGGAAGAGATGCGTAGCGCCTGGGATAAGATCAAGGTGGTGCGTAAAGAAGTTTATAATTTTGACAACGACCCCCTGCCTCTGGGTGAGCCTTTTCGGGCCGAACTGGTGCTCGATATTCAGGACCTGCGTCCGGAAGACGTGGGCGTTGAGCTTCTTATCGCTAAGCAGCATGAGGGCAAGCACGATATCATCCTGGTGAAAGAGTTCAAGAAGAAACGACTGAAGAAAAAGGCCCTGGCTGGTGGTGCGGAAGAAGACGAGCATCGGGGCAACCGCGTGAAGTACATCTGCGATGAGAAGATTCTCTTTTCAGGCGTCTACGACTACGGTTTTCGGGTGTTTGCCCAGCGCGAAGGACTGGCGCACCGGCAGGAGCTCGGTTTGGTAAAGTGGGTGTAGCCTAAGCGACAAGTAGACAGTATCTGATTACTCCTTAATCTGATGCAGACTTAGGGATTAACTGCCTACTGAGCTATTTGGGTTCTTGCCACCAGATTGTACTTTCTGCTCTTGTATTTAGGGCGAGGATACGGGTTGGATCCATCCGAGGCAAGAGGTGTCAGACGACAAGCAAATTAAAATACTGAATATTTCTGGGTGATACTTTGATGAAAGTAAACACTTACCAATAAGTAAGCAATTACATCCACCAAAAGAAGCATTCGTATGGTCGCTACGCCAATAAATAGAACCACTTCCCAAGCACGGGAACGATGGTTTATCGATTTGTATGAGCGGGTTTTTCCAGCCGTCGCCCGCTACGTGCGTCAGCGGGGTGGCTCGTTGGAGCAAGCCCAGGACGTCTTTCAGGATAGCTTGATCATCTATTACGAACGCATTGCCTCCGCAGCTGATCCTCCCGAGCAGGAGGAAGCCTACCTGCTAGGCATTGCCCGTTACCGGTGGCTCCTTACCGGTCGTCGCACCGGATCAGAAGTGCCGCTTGATGAAGTGGCAGAACCGGACTGGGCTGAAGAGGGCACTGCGCTGCCGTTGAGCCAGAAGTTGCTGCGGCTCCTAACTGTGGCCGGGAAAAAGTGCATGGATTTGCTGCGGGCTTTTTACTACGACCAACTTCCACTCAATGAAGTGGCGCATACCTTCGGCTACGCCGGGGTGCGCTCGGCCACCGTGCAAAAGTACAAGTGCCTGGAAAAAGTGCGCACCACCGTCCAAGAAAAATCACTGAGCTATGAAGACTTCCTGGAAGAAAACTAAGCAACTAGATGACTATCTGCGGCAGCAGATGCATCCCGAAGAAGCCTTACTGCTCGAGGCGCAACTGGTACTGGAACCTGAACTGCGGGACGCGCTCCGGTGGCAGCAACGAATCCACACCCTGGTGCGGGCCTACGGCCGTCAGCAACTGCGCCGCGAAATCCAGGCGGCCCAACAGAAAGTGTTTCACCGGCCCGAGCACCGGGGATTCCGACAAACGATTCTTCGTATATTCTCCAAACACTAAGCGATGTCTATTCACGCCAGTATCATCCCCACCGTTATCGATAGTAGCGGCCGGGGCGAACGCCTCTTCGATATCTACAGCATGCTGCTCAAGGAGCGCATCATCTTCCTGGGCAGCGCCATCGATGATCGGGTGGCCAACCTGGTGGTAGCGCAACTGCTCTACCTCAACAGCCAGGACCAGAAGCAGCAGATTGATCTGTACATCCATTCGCCGGGCGGTAGCGTGTACGCCGGATTAGCCATTTACGATGCCATGCAGATGATCTCGGCCCCGGTATCCACGGTGGCGGTGGGTTTCTCGGGCAGCATGGGCACGGCGCTGCTCACGGCGGGGCACGCAGGACAGCGCTACGCCTTGCCCCACACCACGGTGCACATGCACCCCACGGGCGGCGGGGCCAAGGGCTACACCGAAGACGTGCGCATTGCCACCCGCGAGCAAGAACGCTTGCAGGTGCAACTCTTTCACATCATCGGGAAGCACTCCGGGCATTCCTGGCAGGAAATAGAGGCGTTTTTTATTCGCGACAGGTTCCTCAACGCGCGCGAAGCCCAATCGTACGGACTCATCGACCAGGTGCTGGGCGATACCAGTGGCCTAATTTCTCTAAAAGATACCGCGCTGGAGGTGGCTTTTGATCAGGATACGCCAGAATGATCAGAACAGCTTAACTTCATACGGTGGAACCCCGGATCATTATTGACCCGCCAACACTTCAGGAATTTATACGGTCAGTGCTGCGTTTCCGGGAAATAATTGCGATCTTGAGCGGCCCATACCCTCAGGTGAGCAAAAAACAGTCACAACGTATGAATAGACGATTAGCGCTGAAACAGACGGCGATTCTGGCTGGCGGTATTGCCTGGTTACCGGCCTGTAGCTTCGGCCCGGAACGGGTCGCCGTTGCCCTCAACAACCTACAGATAGACCTGGAGCATCAGGATATCCTGGCTCGCGTGGCCGAGGTCATCATCCCCTCGGGCAAAGATCCTGGTGCCAAGACGCTGGACTTGCCCCGTTTTATCCTGGTGATGGTCGATGACTGTCGGCCCGCCCTTGATCAGGCTCGGTTCACCACGGGCTTGCGCAGCTTGGTTCCCTTCGTCAAAGAGCACCTGCAACGGTCTTTTCCTGAGAAAGAACCAAAGTCTAACGAGGAGATACTGACTAAGCTTCTGACCATGACACGTTCGCCAGAAGCACCGCTTCCCGGACTGGAAGACATACAGGCGTTTTTGGCGATGGCCAAACAGTATACTATCCAGGGGTACATGGCTTCCGAATATATCCTTACCGAAAAATTCCCCTACAAGCTGGTGCCTGGCCCTTTTCAAGCCTGTGTATCCACCGAAGGCTTACCCGTATTGTAATGGCAAACTTTAACATAGATAGTACTGAGGCGCGTACCTACGATGCGATTGTGGTCGGTTCGGGCATGAGTGGGGGGTGGGCCGCCAAGGGGCTGACCGAGAAAGGCCTCAAGACGCTCGTCCTGGAGCGGGGGCGTAATGTGGAGCATATCAAGGACTACCCCACCACCAACCTGATGCCCTGGGAACTGGACCACCGGGGCCGGATAGCCCAGAAGGTTCTGGAGGAAAATCCCGTGATTGGCCGATGTTACGCTTTTCGGGAAGACACCCAGCACTTCTTCGTTAAGGATCAAGAGGCACCTTACGTGCAGGACAAACGCTTCGATTGGATTCGGGGCTACCAAGTAGGCGGTAAATCGTTACTGTGGGCGCGGCAGGCGCAACGCTGGAGCGAGTTTGACTTTCAGGGGCCTGCCCGCGACGGCTTTGCTGTAGCGTGGCCCATTGGATATCAAGACCTCGCGCCCTGGTATAGCCACGTGGAGAAGTTTGTTGGAATTTCGGGCAACCACGACGGTCTGGACAACCTGCCGGACGGGGAGTTCTTGCCGCCGATGGAACTCAACTGCGTAGAGAAATACTTCAAGGAAAAGCTGGAGGGCCAGTACAACTCCCGCAACCTGATCATTGGTCGCTGCGCCCACCTATCTAAACCCAACCCCATTCATCTGGAACAGGGGCGTGGCCAGTGCATGAATCGCAACCTTTGCCAGCGGGGCTGTCCGTTCGGTGGCTACTTCAGTAGCAATTCGTCTACCTTACCCTGGGCCGCCAAAACCGGCAACCTGACGCTGCGTCCGCACGCCGTGGTGCAAGCGGTCATCTACGACGACCGTCAGGAGAAGGCCACCGGCGTGCGGATCATCGATGCCGAGAGCAAAGAGGCCATAGAATTCTATGCTCCCCTCATCTTTGTCAACGCCAGTGCGCTGAACACCAATGCACTGCTGCTCAATTCTGTCTCAAACCGCTTTCCGCAGGGCTTGGGCAACGACAACGGACTGTTGGGCAAGTACGTCGCTTTCCACAACTACCGGGGCAAGATTGGGGCGGAATACGACGGCCATCTGGATTCTGCGACGGTGGGACGACGCCCTACCGGGGGCTATATTCCGCGCTTTCGCAATGTTTACCGGCAGGAGACCGACTTCTTACGGGGCTATGCCAGCGGATTTAGTGCCTCGCGCCAGGTTAAGCGCGACTACGAAGGTGTCGGCGACGCGCTCAAGCAGAACCTGCTTAGCCCTTCCTGGGGCCACTGGCGGGTAGGCTCCCACATGATGGGCGAAACCATCCCTAAAGAAAGTAGCGAGGTGAGCCTGGATAATGATCAGAAAGACGCGTGGGGTATTCCGTTGTTGAAAGTGAAGGTAGACTACGACGACAACGACGAGCGGATGCTGACGGACTTCTTTGAGCAGTTCACCGAAATGTACGAACGGGCCGGATTCACCAACATCCAGACCCGCGATACCGGGCAGGCTCCTGGTCTGGACATCCACGAGATGGGCGGCTGCCGGATGGGCAAAGACCCGAAAACCTCACTACTCGACGCGCACAATCGCTTGCATGCCTGTCCTAACGTGTTCGTTACCGATGGGGCCTGCATGACTTCCACTAGCACACAAAACCCCTCGCTCACTTATATGGCCCTGGCCGCCCGGGCGGTAGACTTTGCCGTGCAGGAGAAGAATAAGCAGAATCTGTAGGTGCTGCTATCCACTAGAAGGCCGCGAGTTGGAGGTGCCCCACGGTGAGGAAGCATTCTCTGATGAGCATTATGAAGCACTCTCCTTCGTTATTCTTATTTGACCCCATCGGTTTTCGTTACCTTCGCTCGCTGTTGCTATGAAATCTACTATTCCCGTTGTCTTAATCCTATTGGTCTTGGCCCAATTCGGCTGTTCCCCTTCGCCCACCGCTCAGTCTGCTTCCGCGTCCGACACGGTCGCTGCTCAGGTAACTGGTCCAATCAATCTCTGGCCGCAGGGAGCACCCGACGAGCCGGAACCCCTTGGGGAGGAAACCGACAATACCACAGCTGACGATAACCTGATAGCGGGGGAGCCACTTATCCGTCTTGCTAACGTGACTGATCCCACCATCACTATCTACCACGCCCCCGAAGACCAAGCCACCGGTGCGGCGGTGCTCGTGTGTCCGGGTGGCGGCTACCATATTCTGGCCCTGGACCTGGAGGGCACCGAAGTGGCTCATTGGCTCAATGAATTAGGCATCACGGCGGTGGTGCTGAAGTACCGCGTGCCGGTGCGCGAGGGTATACCCCGCCACGAGCGCCCCCTGCAAGACGCCCAGCGGGCGATGGGCTTAGTACGCTCCCGCGCCGCCGAATGGAATATCGATCCCAACCGTATCGGGTTGCTAGGCTTCTCGGCTGGTGGGCACCTGGCTGCCACGGTAAGCAATACCACCGAACGCGCCTACGAACGCATTGATGCCGCCGACACCCTGAGCAGCCGTCCTGACTTCACCGTGCTGGTGTATCCCGCCTACCTCACTGCTTCGGAAGAAGGTCCGGAGCTGGCACCCGAGGTGGCGGTCACTGAGAACACGCCCCCTACTTTGCTTATTCAGACCGAAGATGATAACGTGCCGGTGGAGAACAGTTTGTACTACTATCTGGCGCTTAAGAAAGCAGGAGTGCCCTCCGAGATGCACTTGTACGCAACCGGCGGACACGGCTACGGTTTGCGCAAGGTCGATAGCCCGGTGCACACCTGGCCCGAACGGGCAGCACGTTGGCTGCAAGAAACCTCCGCTCCGGGGAAGTAACCCCCAGACTACCGGTACTGGTGGAAACTTAGAGTTTTGCCGTTCCTATTCTAAGTTCCTTCAGACTAAGCCGCAAACGGTCGTCTATATCGCTCGTTCGGCAGTTATCGGGACCTTCTGACCCGAGTAAGTGGCCTGCCCCGACAGCGTTTCGGCTTCTTTGGTGAGCGACACGTCAATGGACTGCCCCTCAATAAAAATTCGGAAAGAAGCACTGTCTTCTAACACCTCTACCTGCTGCGCCGGGATGCGGCTCTCATTGATTTCGATGAACGCCTGCAATTCGTCTCCCTCGTTAGCAAAAATAATGGTACCCTTTTGGTAGGGCGGATCAGCCTGGGCGGCGGTGTACTGCCAGGAACCTATCCAGTCCTGCTGCTGCGCCAGGGCGGTAGGGCTGACGGTGAATAAGGAAACAACGAAAGCTAAAATTGAAAGAATTTTCATGGGTAGGTTGTGCTTTGTTGAACAAATCGAAACGGAAGTTAGAAGATAACGACGTTGCGTCAAATTGCCAAACACTTAGTAGAAATAGTGCGCGTTTGTCTCTTTCCTATCGTTTTCTGGGCTAATGACTAATTTGCACCTTCTCAGCAAATGCGCTACCTTCCGTGTCCTAAGCTAAAAGCATGAAGCACACCCTACTTCTTTCTGTCCTGGCCGCGGCCATTCTCGTCTTGTACCTGCGATACGTTCCGAAAGACAACCCACTAAGAGACAGTTCGCTCGACCCCTATACGAGTTGGCGCACCTACCGGGGCACATCCAACGCGTCGCAGTACTCCTCTTTGCGGCAGATTGATACTACCAACGTGCAACAACTACGAGCCGCCTGGACCTACCGTACCGGCGACGCGGGCAAGCGAACGACCATCGAGTGCAACCCGATCATGATTGATGATGCCCTATACATCACATCCCCCCAATTGGATCTTATTGCACTGGATGCTGCTACCGGAGAAGAGCGATGGCGATTTCAGCCTTTCGAAGATGCTTCGGGCGTGAATCGGGGAGTGACCTACTGGGAAAACGGCCTGGATCAGCGCATCATCTACGGAGCGGGTGCCACCTTGTACGCGCTGCGTGCGCAGGATGGTCAGCCAGTGGTAGCATTCGGAAACAAAGGTCGGGTAGACTTACGGGAGAACCTGGGGACAGACCCTTCTTCCTTGAGCATTTCGCTCACCACCCCGGGCATTATCTACGAGAACCTACTCATCGTTGGCTCGGCCACCGGCGAAGGGTACAACGCCTCACCGGGGCACATCCGTGCCTACGACGTGCGCAACGGTGCGCTTGCGTGGATTTTCCACACCCTGCCGAAGCCTGGTACCTTTGGACATGATACCTGGGAGTGGCAAACCGGCGAAAACTACGGCGGCGCCAATAACTGGGGCGGACTCAGCTTGGACGAAAGCCGAGGAGTGGTATACGCCGCCACCGGTTCGCCCACCTACGACTTCTACGGCGCCAACCGAGTGGGCGAAAACCTGTTTGGCAACTGCGTGATCGCCCTCGACGCCACCACTGGCCGCCGGAAGTGGCACTACCAAGCGGTGCACCACGACCTGTGGGACTACGACCTGGCGTGCGCCCCCACGCTGATGACCATTCCCCACCGAGGGCGGCAGGTAGACGTGCTGGTGCAGCCCACCAAGATGGGTACGCTGATCGTACTGGACCGAGAGACGGGCCAACCCCTGACTGATAATCAGGAAACCCCAGTGCCCGCCTCGGACGTGCCTGGCGAGCAGGCGCACCCTACGCAACCCCTACAGTCGGATTTAATGATTGTAGAGCAGGGGCTAACGGAAGACCGATTAACCAACATATCGCCCGAAGCGCAGGCCTACGCCCGGCAGGAGTTTGCCAAGTATCGCAACGAAGGGTTCTTCACTCCCCCCAGCCGGGAAGGTACACTAACAATGCCCAGCACCCGGGGTGGTTTCGGGTGGGGAGGAGCATCGTATAATCCGACCAGCCAGGTACTGTACGCCACCGCCAACGAAGTAGCCCTTATCCTGAAAATCAACCCGGTAGAAGAAGCTATCGCTGACCGAACGATGGGGCACGAAGGGAAACTGACTGCCGCTATTAACCAGGAAGGAAAGAAACTGTATTTGTCCAACTGCGCTACCTGCCACGGGGCCCAACGGCAGGGCGTCCCCAACGCATTTCCGGCGCTCACCGGCTTGCGGAACCGTCAGGAGCGCGCGGAGGTAGCCCGCGTTATCACCCAAGGAAGGGGCACCATGCCTGCCCACCCGCAGTTTAGCGAGCCGCAGCTCGACAATCTGGTGGACTTTCTCTTCGATATAGCTACTGAGCCATCTACACCGGCACCATCGGCACAGACTATCGACCGTTACGTGCTGGATGGATTCAAGCTGTTTTTAGATCAGGAGGGGTATCCCGCCACCCGCCCCCCGTGGGGCACCCTGAACGCGGTGGATATGACAACCTTCGAGCTACTTTGGAAAGTGCCGCTCGGATCCTACCCAGAACTGCTGGAGCGGGGCATTCCTCCCACCGGCACCCAGCACTTTGGCGGCTGCGTGGCCACCGCCGGGGGACTGGTCTTTGTGGGCGGGTCGGCCGACGAGAAGTTTCGGGCCTTTAGCGCGGCCACCGGTGAGGTTTTGTGGGAGACCCAACTGCCCGCCGGAGGATACGCCACCCCGGCCGTGTACCAGATGGACGGACAACAGTATGTGGTGATTGCCGCCGGAGGTGGCAATCGCAACGGCACCCCCTCGGGCGACACCTACGCGGCTTTTACCTTGCCCTGATAGAGCTTACTCAGCCCGCAACGTGCCAACCAAGCCCCCGTTCGGAGCCAGCGTTACCGAAAGCGTCTGACCACCTGTGACGGTTTCTTCCCGAAACGCTAGTTCATCCGTGCCGTCTTCCAGCAGGGACAGCGTATAAGACCCCTCCGATAGGAAGTCGAGCGACACCTCGTAGGTCTTTTCGGCCTCGGACTGGTGAATACCTGCCAGGTACCAGATGTCGCCCGACCGGCGGGCCAGCATCACGTAGTCGCCCGGATATCCATCAACGAAGTACGTCTCGTCCCACACCACCGGCACGTCCTTGAGGTACTGAATGGCTTCGGGACGCAGGGCGCGATACGCTTCGGGACGGTCGGCCGGGTGCAGCAAACCCGACTCGAAGATCACCGGCAAGGCCAGCTCGTGCGCCGTGGTCGTCAGGCCCGGATGCGTGGACTCCGACAGGGTGACGGGAGTGAAGTCCATCGGCCCCACCACGTTGCGGGTAAAGGGCAGGATGGTGTTCTGCGTGGGCGCGTAGGCGGGGTAGCGCTCGGCAAACTTGTAGGCTTCGGCTCCGAACACCGCTTCCATCGACAGCAGGTGCGGGTAGGTGCGCGACCAGCCCCGCGGCAGGGTGCAACCGTGGAAGTTGACGAGCAGTTCGTACTCCGCTGCGTCATTCAGAATGTCGATATACTGCCGGATGACGGGCTGCTTATCGCTCTGGAAGAAGTCGATCTTCACCCCGGCCACGCCCAGATCGCGCAGCATGGCGAAGGCCTGTCTTCGTGCCTCGGGCTCGTGCATCTGGTCGCGGGGCTCTTCGGTGACCACATTGTTGGGTCCGCCGCTGTTGTACCACACCAGCAGACGCACGTCTTTGTCTTTCGCGTAGGCCGCCAGCTTGGCCAGATCGCCGTTTTTCATGCGGTTCCAGTTGGCATCCACCAGGGAATATTCCCAGCCCATTTCGGCGGCGAAGTCCACGTAGGGGGTTAGTTGGTTGTAGTCCTGCGGGCTGTCGCTGTAGTACCACCAGCTCCAGGAGGCCTTGCCGGGCTTGATCCAGTCGGTGTTGGTCACCGTGCTGGGCTTCGCCAAATGGTGCACCAGATCGGAGGTGACAATACCGTTCAGGCTGTCGGCCAGATGAATCACACGCCAGGGCGAGTTCCAGGGCAGGTTAATCTCGGGCCGGACGTGCAGGGAGTTGAAGGCCTCGTCGGGTTCGGGGAAGCGCAAGCGGTACTGCCCGTCGGCCGGGTCGGCATTGAGGTGCATGCCCACGTAGGAGCCATCCAGCGCCGCTTCGCTCAGCAGTAGCCACGCATTGGCGGTGTGAAACAGGGCGGGAAACGACCAGCCGTTTTTGTTGGTAGGGGCGGGGGCACCGATGGGCAACTCGTCCTGGTAAAAGGTTTCGTAGCCCGGGGCATACATCCATACCGAGTCGTAGGCCTGTAACCACTTTTGTCCGTCGGTAGGCAGATTAAAGGCCGTCAGCTCGTCCTGAATCGTATACGACTGCCCCGATCCGCCGCTCCAGGCGTAGCGAAAACCCAGGCCGTCGTTAAACACTCGAAACCGCAAGGTCAGGGAGTCATTCTGCCAGACGAGGGTATACGCTTTCTCTTGGTAAGCCGCCTCATGTTGTCGGCGCTTTCCGGTCAGCATTTCGTACTGCTCGGTGCCCGCCGTGGTTTCAGAAGCAGTGAGGGTGGCAAAACCTCGGGAAAGGTCCAGCCGGTTACCATTGGCCGCTTCGGCCACCAGGCCTAGGGCGGAGGGTTTCACCACGGGTAGGTAGGTATCGCCGCGCTTGAGGCCTACTTGATACGACACGCTGCTATCCGCAGGGTCAAGCGATATCTCTACTTTGATGCGCTCATCGGGAGAGTATAGGGCCAGATCGGCGGGCTGTTCAGTGGGTTGACAAGCTAGCAGTAAGACAACAAATGAGGCGTAGTAGGTGAGCGAACGGATCATCGGGTAGGTTTGGGGTAAAGAGATGTTTGCAATATACCAATGCACCGTAAAAATACCTGCTTGCTCCCGGAGCATCACCGTAAAATGACGTGACATCACCCTGAAACACGACGGTTTCACCATCCCGACGAGGGGTTCAGCCCCTCCGCACCCGGTGCAAGAGCGTCGGAACCCGACTTTTATAGGGTAAAACTACGGAGCATCATGCCTCATCGGGGTGGCGCAGACCCGATGCTCCCGTGACATATACTTAGAACACGATGCCCCATAGCGATGCTCCCGTGACATGTACGCAGGGCAAGTACATTTTTCGCCCTAACGGCGGTGAGCGATGCGTAAAACTACGTGCTCCGACTTCGAGGCCACCGACGTTGGATGCTCAGTAAGCCAAAAATGAAAGACCCGTCGGCTAACAGCCAGCGGGTCAGTACAAGTTTTTGTTGGTTTAACTTAGTGACAAAGGTAGAAGAAAAACACCATATTTTGGATTCGTTGCTAGTTTTTTCATTATTGAAGCGTGCCGATACGTGTCCTTATCCCTTTGATACTAGCGCTTATCCCTTTGGGAGCGTCTTTTCTGACTGCCCAGACAGTTTCTGAAGCAGTTCGGGCACCCTGTCGGCCCTGCGTGGGGCTAAAGAAATTGGAATTGGCTGATGTGACGATCTCCGAAGCAGTGGTGGTTGATCAGGAAGAACCGCACTGCCGGGTGCGAGGCACCATTGAGGCAGAGATAGGGTTCGAACTTCTGCTTCCCGCCCGCTGGAACACCCGCTTCGCGATGAGCGGAGGGGCGGGCTTCTCGGGTTCGATTCAGAACGGACTGCGGTACCTGGTGCGGCAGGGCTTTGCCACAGTGGGAACCAACACGGGGCACGAGGGGGAAACCATCGAGGCCGACTGGGCGTTGGGTCACCCGCAGCGGCGGATCAACTTCGGACACGTGGCCGTGCACCGCACCGCCGTGGTTTCTAAAGAAATCATCGAGCACTACTACTGCGCCGCCCCGGCGTTTAGCTACTTCAGCGGCTGCTCGCGGGGGGGCGGACAAGCCCTGATCGAGGCCCAGCGGTATCCCGACGACTTCGACGGCATCGTGGCCGCCGCGCCCATCATCGACTGGCCCGCCACCGGCGCCGAATTTGCGCAGAACACCGCCCTGCTGTATCCTAATCCCGACCAGCTTGACGAACCGCTGATCACTGCGGCGCACCTGGCATTGCTCCAAGCCGCAGTGCTGGCCCAGTGCGATACGCTCGATGGGGTGCAAGACAGCCTGCTGAACGACCCCCGGGCGTGCGCGTTTGACTTTTCAGCTTTGCCAACGTGCTCGGATGACGTGCCCGGCTCCGATTGCTTCACTGCGCAACAGTTGCGGGCAGTGCAGGGCATCTACGCCGGAGTGGCGAACCAAGACGGCACGATCTACCCTGGCTTTCCCTTCGGCAATGAAGCCGCGCCGGGTAGCTGGGATGCCTGGATTGTGGGTCCGGATGCCGAAACCATGAAACTGGGATACCCCACCCTACAGTACGCCATCGGCACGGGCATCCTCAAGAACTTCGTATACCAAGACTCGACCTGGGATTATGCCAACTACGACTTTACGGATTTTCGCAAGCAAGCGCAGGAGGCTTCAGCCTACCTGGATGCCACGGCTACCGACTACCGGGCGTTCAGCGCGGGGGGCGGCAAAATGATTATCTACCACGGGTGGAGCGACCCGGCGTTATCAGCTTATACTTCGATCAATCATTACGAGACCGCGGTCGCCCAAGACTTCGAGCCTGACCGAGGCGGTGCGCTTGTTTTTGCTGCCCGGCGTGCTGCACTGCGGCGGTGGCCCCGGCCCGAGCGGCACCAACTGGATTCGGCTCATTCAGGACTGGGTGGAGCGCGACACCCCGCCGGAGCGGGTGGTGGTGACCAAGAAAGCGCAGAGTAAGGTGGTGCTGAGTCGCCCGGTGTTTCCGTATTCGGCACGGGCGGTCTACGACGGGGTAGGAGACCCGTCGGTGGAAAGCAGCTTTGTGAAGAAGGATCGGTAAGCCGGGATTTGTCAATTAACGTTATCTTACCAAAGCAGCCAAACCGCAGAATGATGAACAAGGAATATCGAGTGTTGAAGGGTAATGCTAAGACGAGCAGTTTGTCGCGCCGCCAATTTGTTCAGGCAACCGCAGTTGCTACCGTGGGCATGAACCTACCGGGCTTTGCTCGCTCTCGAAGTCATTCCCTGATCGGCAATCTCGGACTGCAACTCTACACCGTGCGCAAACCGTTGGTGGCCCAGCCCCAGCAAACCATTGAGGCGATTCAGGCAGCGGGCTACCGGCAGGTGGAGCTGTTTGATACCCAACTGCTGCCCCAACTGCAACCGGTGTTCAAGGGGTTGGGTATCGCCGTCAATAGTTCGCACTTTCTGCCGCCGCTCATCACTGGCAACTGGAATCCGCTGGTGTCGATGGGGATGAAGCCGCCTCCGGCCGATTATACCTTTGAGCGAGCAGTGGAACAAGCCGCCACGTACGGACTCACCGACTTGGTGTTTCCCTACCTGTTTCCGGAAGACCGCGGGGGCATTGATGTTTACAAAGATTTGGCTGAGAAGCTAAACCGGGCGGGAGAGACGTGCCAACGGGCCGGTATTCAACTATCGTATCACAACCACGCGTTTGAATTTCAGGCGATGGAAGACAGCAGTCCGTTTCAACTGCTGGCGGAAGGCACCGACGCGGCGCTGCTGACCTTTGAGGTTGATGTGTTCTGGGTAAGCGTAGCGGGGGTGGACCCGGCAAAGTTTATCCGAGACCACGCCGGGCGGGTGCGGATGTTGCACCTGAAGGACAAGAAGGAAGGATTATCCAACTCATTTCTGGACAGCAGCCTACCGCCCGATGCGTTTCAACCGGTCGGCTCGGGAGTGCTTGATTTCCCGGAGATTCTGCGGGCTGCCGAAGCCGCCGAGGTGAAGCACTGCTTCGTGGAACAAGATCATTCGCCCGACCCGCTGGCGGCGATTGAGCGGAGTAGCGACTACCTAAGGAATATGGTTTACTGAAAGGCAACAACCAAACAATGAGAAATAGTATCTTGACCTCACTACTCATAGCAGGCCTCAGCTCGTTTGTACTGGAAGGCAATGCCCAACTAACTACAACGGTTACTAGTGAAATGGATGTAGGAGCGGCCAAACCCGCTCGTAAATATGCGGTGGGTTTGATGGCCCTGAGCCGAATCCCAGTAGTGAACATCAACTACGGGTTTGATGAATTCAGATGGTCACTCTACGGAGGAGGAGTGTCGCTATTGCGCTACTCCTCCAACCGTACGTTTTGGTCAGCCGGTTTTGCCTACGCAGTGACACCTGCACTCAACAAACAGCGTATTCTGGACATTCGCATTAGTTGGGATACGCTTACGAATTCCCCTATCCAATCCGAGTTGGGAACCCGGACGGAGGTCTGGAAATACTCATATTACAACGTGCCCATTGCTTTCCATCATCTGCTGACTAAATTGAAGAAGACAAATTTGTATGTCACCGGTGGAGTAACCCTTGATTGGATGAGGCTGAACGTCCGGGAGGTTACCGCAACTTACGACGGGCGGTTTGACATTCTGCATTACGGGGACGGTTTCAGCAAGTATCGGCTACCGTGCAGGGCGGGCTGGAATTGTACCAACCGCTGGGCGAGAACTGGATCGTGATGGCCGGAGCTGCGGCGGGCCATACTTTCTTCAGTGAGTTGGAGGAAGCAGTTGGCTCTCGGGGCAACCCCGCCATTATTTCCTTTGATCTGCGGGTGCATTATCGCCTTCCCCCAATCTCGCCCGTTCAGGCCGTAGGATCGTTCTCAAACATCTCTTTGGCTCGTCGTAGGTTCTCCTGCTGCTCTTCACCCACCCGCGGGAAGCGCAGATCGAGCGACTGTAGCTTGTTGACAATAATCTCACTCACCGCGGCCCGCATAAACCACTTATGGTCGGCGGGGATGATGTGCCAGGGCGCGTGCTCGGTGGAGGTGTGGTTGAGGGCCTGCTCAAAGGCCTGCTGGTAATCGTCCCAGTACTTGCGCTCCTCCACGTCGTTCATGGTGAACTTCCAGTTTTTGTCAGGGCGGTTGATGCGCTTCAGAAAGCGTTGCTTCTGCTCCTCTTTCGATACGTTGAGGAAGAACTTCAGGATCACCGTGCCGTTGAGGTGCAGGTGGCGCTCCATCTCGTTGATCGAGCGGTAGCGGTTCTGCCAGAACGTATCGTCAATGTCCTGCACCGTTTGGATGCCCGGAATGCGCTGATTGAGAACATACTCGGGATGCACGCGGGTCACCAGCACCTCTTCGTAGTACGAGCGGTTGAAGATGCCGATGCGGCCCCGCTGGGGCATGGATTTATACGTTCGCCACAGAAAATCGTGCTCCAGTTCGTTGGCGCTGGGCTGCTTGAAGCTGAATACCTGGCACCCCTGCGGGTTCACGCCCGACATCACGTGCTCAATAGTGCTGTCTTTGCCCGCCGCGTCCATCGCCTGAAAAATCAGCAACACCGAGTAGCGGTTGAAGGCGTAGAGCATCTCCTGCAGGTCTTTGAGCTTCTTGATGTTGTCCTTCTGCAAATCCTTCCCTTCGCCCTTGTCTCTTAGCTTACCAGTGTCATCGGTGTCGTAGTCCCGCAGGTTGATGGTAGTATTTGGTTGGACGAGGATTTTATCGTAGTTGATCATAGGGGAGACTTTCAGGGATGTACAGGGTTTTGGGGGTTGGGCATTAGGTTCTGGAAGATGTATACACATGTACATCCCCAAAACCTAATCTCCGTATCCTTCGCCCCCTAATCCGATCTCCAATCAAACTAACCTTTCCATCCAATTGTTACAGCCCCATGAGCAAACTCTCCTTGTACGACGATACCTTCCTTACCCAGATGCGACAGCAGATGGACCCGCTGGCTGACCAAGCAGTAGCCGCTATGTACCAGCATCCGGCGGGCGGGCACTTTCGCGAAACCATTGCCACCCTCACCACCAACGACTACACCATTCCCGGCGACTTGCCCGCCGAAGTGACGCACTTCCTGGAGCAGAGTCGCACGCTGCCTGACTGGGCCGACGAACGGCTGCTGCGGCGCGGACACGACTTCTTTGCCCGCCACACACCGGACCTGCTTATGATGCTTGGGCTGCTGTCGCTGCCCTACGACTACGCCGCCGCCGATGGTGCGCAGGTGCTCTACCTGTCGGAACGACTGCGCAACGACCCCGGCAAGCGCCTGGCCGAAACCGGGCAGTACGTGCTCGACGTAGGCAGCAAAGATGCTTTCGGCCCGAAGGGGAAAGCCATTTGTAGTGCGCAGAAGGTGCGGCTCATCCACGCGGCCATTCGTTACCATTTGTCGGAAGACGACCGATGGAATGCTGCCTGGGGTCAGCCCGTCAACCAGGAAGATATGGCCGGAACCAACCTGTTGATGTCGTTGCTACCCGTGCGCGGCATGCGACAACTGGGCATTCGGGTAGCTTCCGAAGATCAGCTGGCCTATGTGCACCTGTGGAACGTGGCCAGCCACCTGATGGGCGTAGACGAGCGACTGCTGCCCGACACCGGCAAAGAAGCCTTTTGGCTCACCAAACTCATCAGCGAGCGCCACCACCATCCGTCAGAGGCTGGTCAGGTGCTCACCAAGTCGTTGCTTACTTATCTGCAACAGAATGCGCCGAGCAACCTGAGTGCGCTGGCCCCGGCATACATGCGTCTGCTGCTGGGCGATGCGGTGGCGGATGTGCTGGGTCTGCCGGAGTCTACCCTGCCTCCGAAATTGCTGGCTTCGCCCCTACAGGGACTGAATGGCTTGCGTAACCTGATCGGATTCCAGACCGGAACGTATCAGGCCACGCGGCAGCGTTTGCAGCAGGAGATCAAGCGGCAGCGGGCCGACACCTTCCGGACGCCCGAGCGACTGGGTTCTTCTTCGTAAACCACCAACCCTATGAGCCTTCCCAAACGAGTAAGCGACGTGGTGCTCAACGCCTACAAGCGCAGAAAGCGCGCTAGTGCTGATCTTTCACTAATACACTGCTTGCGGGTGGCCCGCCGCACCGCATCGCGCACCAAGTATGCTTACCTGATCACCACGGCGTCGGACAGCACGCCCAGTGCCCGGCTGGTGCAACCCATCGTTGAAGCAGACGACTTTGAGTTCTTCATCGGCACCGATCCCACATCCCGGAAAGTAGCCGAGATCACCGCTCATCCCGCCGTGACACTGGCGTTTAATCAATCGGACGAAGATGCCAGTTTGGTAGTCTACGGCACCGCCACCGTGCACAATGAACCGGCAGTCAAGGAAGAATACTGGAAAAGTACGTGGCGCCTGTTTTTTCCCGAAGGCCCGTTGGGAGATGCCTACTCGGTGATCCGGGTGCGGGCCGAGCGGATGGAGTTGCTCAGCTTCCAGCGCAACGTGATTCCCGAACCCTTCGGACTGCGCCCGGTGGTGCTGGTAAATAGTGAGGAGGGATGGCAGTTAGGGCATTAATGGCGAATGACACTGATTGGATGTAGTTTCACTTTGCCACGCCGATAATGATCAGTTGCCGTTCTACCGCACTACGCAACATGGTGTCTTGTTGATATATAGCGAAATTGCGTTGCTCACCCAAGAAAGCTTCAATTTGCTGAATCGCAGTCAGCACGTCATACAAGTACTTCCGCGCTTTGAGATCGGTCGTAGATCAACGTCTTGGTTCGATTCACTTCCTGTTGGAAGTAAGGATTGCTGAATTTCTTGTCCGTCAATAGATCAACACTACGACCGAAAAGCTTCTCTAGGCTAGCTAAAAAGTCCCAATACAACTGTCCCTGATCTTCGGGAGGGCAGTCTAGGGGCTGAAATTGCACAACTATATCTAAATCGCTATCTGCCGCAAACCGGTCAGTAAGAGCGGAACCGAATAAATACAGTTTCTCTACTTGGTATTTCTGGCATAGTGCTGCCAGATCTTCTTTATGAGAGGCTAACACTGGTAATTCATGCTGCATGCTGCTGAATATAGTTCTTCTACGTTTGATCGGGGCAACGACTACGGAAGTCTTGCTTAACCGCTTGGTGAGAGCGCCCCTCTTTCTGAGAGGATTGCTGCAGGGCGCGGTCCAAAGCAGCAACAAACGTCGGATCAATGGTTGCCTTTCAACTTAAGTTATACCCAAAGATAACGATTTCTAGTGAGTTTTGCTCGTGTAGCGTTTTCACTCGCCCCGTAGCACTTCGGCCGGGTTGTCCACCGTGCTGAGTCGAGTTTGCCAACCCACAACCAATAACAACAGGGCACTCACCACGCCCAGCGTGAGTACGTACCAGCCCACTGACACGTCTACCCGGTAGGCAAACCCCTGTAACCACTGCGTCACCGCCCAGTAACTCAACGGCAGGGCCAGCAATCCGCCTACAAGCAATACTCCCAGGTACTCCCGACCGACCAGCCGGATGAGTGCCCCAAGGTTGGCTCCCAGCACCCGGCGGATGGCCATCTCCCGCACCCGGGTGCGCAGCGTATACGCTGTTAGGCTAAACAGTCCGAGCAAAGCCACCAGAATAGCCAGTCCGCTGAACACCGACAGCAGCTGCAACTGCACCCGTTCGCGGGTATACAGGCGTTCGTACAACTCATTCAGAAAGTGGTACTCCATTGGGTAGGCTGGAAACAGTTCGTTCCATACCTGCTGCACTTCAGCCACAGTTGCCGAGATGTTTTGGGTCTCAATGTTCAGCAGAAAGGTGCGCAGCCAGATTGGTTCGTAGGTCAGCACCGTCGGGTCCACCGCGTTCCGCAGCGTCTCCTGGTGGAAGTTCTTCACCACCCCGGTGATCGGTCCGGTGGCGAGCTGTAGATCACCGATGGCCCAGCTGATCCGCTGCCCAAGAGCCTCTTGGGGCGTAGACCAGCCCAGCTGCCTCATCGCCGTTTCGTTGATCAGGTAACTGCGGGGCCGCTTCGTGACGTCGTACGACTCGGCCGGAGATTCTTCAGTAGAAGAGGCGTAATTCAGCCCTTCCCCTGCCAAAAGTTCTAAGTTCATCAGACTGACGAAGCCCGAATTGATCACCTGCATGTCCATCATGGGGGCGGTCTGCGGATCATCACTGATCCCTTTCACCAACACCGGACCCGAATCGCGAATTTCACTCGACGGCACTTGCATACAGGCCGCCACCTGACGCACTCCAACCAAGCCTGCTACCCGCGTTCGAAACGCATTGTAGCGCTCGGTGACCGCATTGGGAAGATTGGGCAGCGCCAGGATTTGCTCGGTGGTGAGGCCCAGGTTTTTCTGGTGCAGGTAGCGAAACTGGTCGTAGGCCACCAGCGCACTGGCGATCAGCAGCATGGAAGTGGCGAACTGGATCATCACCATCGCCCGCTTCACGCTGAACCCGCCCGTCCGACGAGCCAGGGCAAAGGCAGTGTTGCTCTTGATCGCTTCCAATGTGCGCACCGACACCAAAATCCAGGCCGGATACCAACCGGCTAGCAGTCCGCAAGCCACCGTTACCAGCAGTAACACACCCCCGAAAACGAGCGTAGAAAGCAGAAACTCTATTCCCGTGAGCGTTTGAAAGTAGGGGAATATGCCGTAGGCCAGTAAGCTACCCAGCCCCATCGCCACCAGGCTATAACCGACGGCTTCTACCCACGCGTGGGTCATCACCTGCCGGGGGCTGGCTCCCAGCACGGTGCGCACGCCAACCTCCCGCGACCGGCCCAGGGCCAGCGCGCTGCTCAGGTTCACGTAGTTGATCAATGCGATCAGCAGAATAAACGCGCCCACCGCTGAGAACACCCGCACGTAGAACCGACTACCGTTCGGCACAATCTCGCGGGCCAGATCAGAATCCAGGTGAATGTCGGGCAGCGCCTGAAGCACGAAAGATACGCCCTGCGCATCAATGGTTTCGGTATACTTGTTGATGAAGGTGGGTAGTTTGGCAGTAAGCGACGCAACGTCGGTTCCTTCGCGCAGCAGGGTGTACACGTAGGCCCAGCCGCTGCGCTCTTCCGCATCGCGGTACGACAACAGCATCTCCACCGGCAGGTGGGTGTTGGAGGGCATCTCGGCCATCACACCCGTCACGGTGTAGGTCAGTTCTTCCTCGGCTAAGCCGCCCGTCACCAGCACTTCCCGGCCCAGCACGTCGTCGCTGCCGAAGTAGCGCCGGGCTGCCGTCGGGGTGAACACTACCGAGCGCGGGCGCTCCAGTGCGGTCTTGGCGTTGCCCTGTAACAAGGGGAAGTCGAACACTCGAATCACCTCGGGGTCGGTGACGTAGGCGTGCTCTGGCCGGAACTTCTCGTTGCCTATTCGTAGGTACTTCTGCTCGTGGTTCTGAAAGCGGACCAGCGCCTCCACCTCCGGCAGCTCGTCGGGCAGCTCGTTCACGTAGTCTACCGGCACCCGGGCCCAGTGCACCCCAAATTCTCCCTCGGACTCAAAGCGGTAGGTGGCCCGGTAGATGCGGTCGGCCCGAGTGTGAAAGCTTTCGTAGCTGGTTTCGTAGTGTACGTAGACCGCAATCAGGATGCAGGCGGCAAATCCCAGGGCGAGTCCCAGCACGTTCAACGTGGCGTAGCGGTAGTTCTTGCGGAAGTGACGGAGGGTAATGGTGAGGTAGTTGCGAAGCATGATTGAGTGATTGAGTAATAGAATGGGGGAATGATAGCATGGGTAAGGTAGGGAACCGGGGGGTGGGGGAGAATAGGGGGGAGTTAAAAGATGTTAAAGGGGGGGCAGATTTAGGCTTACGGGCGTTGGTAGCCGCGGTGCTTCGAGAAGGGGGCTGCTAGAGGTTGATCTTTTAGTGCTTACCCGTAAAAAGCCGCCGCCGCGGGGCCCTGCTAGATGACAGCATGATGGGCGATTGGGTAGAACCAGAGAGGATAGATGGGAACTTGAGCGGTGCGAAGAACCATCGTCTCGGTCACGAACTCATTGCGCTAATAATTGACTGAGCCACCCAAGGGACTCGAACCCTCGACCTACGCGTTACGAATGCGTTGCTCTACCAACTGAGCTAGGGCGGCTTGATAAATTGATCGGGCAAATATAGGTATCTTTTGGTATTCTTCCGACACCGTATCCGCAAAAGCGTTGTTAGAACCAATGCGCTTGCCCGTGGTTACCTTCCTATGAACCGTTCCGCGTTAGAGCAGCACTACCTGCACCTGACCAACCGCACCCTGCCCGAAGTAGCGCCACAAAACCACTGGCCGGTGCACTTCAACCATTGCTTCCAACGAATCATTCTCGATGCCATCTTTCAGGACTGCTGGTACCAGCACCTGGACCGAAGTAAACGCAATCCGGCCTATCGGCAACTCACGCTCGAGCAGCTGCAACGGGCGGTGGACCTGGCCGAGCGCATGCTAGCGCAGCCAGATATTGTACCCGCATTAAATCAACAGAGTTTGCACTACCGCGGTAAGCGTTAGCCCAGGAGCGCTTCACAGACTTTCCGTACGCCGGTACAGATCAGCCATCGGCAGCGTGAGGTTCACCGAGCGCAGTCTGACTTGAGCCTCTTCGTCGCTGAACCAGTCCATCTGCCAGGGTTCCTCCAGACTACTGCGGTAGCGGGTCTCTACTTTCCGGGTGTGCTGCTCCACCAGCACGTACTCTCGCAGCGAGGGCAGTTCGCTGTAATAGTGGAACTTTGTGCCGCCCGCCGTGGATACGGGGTCGTAGGAGGCATTACCATCGGACAATACCTCGATCAACAGAATCGGATTCGTGAGGGCTTTGGTATCCTGTTTGGACCGTTCGGAAGGCCCGCAGACCACCGACACGTCGGGGTAGAGCGAACGGTTGATCGAGGGAATGTAGAACTTCACATCACTGGTGAGCACCGTGCAATCCTTAGTAACTAAACCGTTACCTACCAAACGAATGAGGTTCCCGGCAATGGCTCCATGCACCGGGTCCCCAACATCCGTTGCGGCCCCCGCCATGGCAAATACTTCGCCATCGTGGTACTCGTAGCGTTGGTTGGTTTCTTCTTCCAACTGATTGTACTCAGCCAGCGATAAGTGTTTCTTCTGGGCAGCTTCCATAGTGAAAAGTAATTTGATTCGGTACAAGGAACGGAGCCAACATACGAAATTGTTGCCTTCTTGTAATCCATTTGTTTAGAACTAATCTAAATTGTTAGTACCTTGCTACTGCATTTTGATACGTCCATCAACCACATGACCACCCTAGACCAACTCAAGCCCGGCCAGCGGGGCGTGATCCGCGCTATCCGCTCTTCTGAGATCACTCCCAAGCTCATTGAGATGGGCCTGCTGCCCGGCAAAGAGGTGGTGTTCCAGCTTCGGGCCCCGCTGGGCGACCCTATTGCTATCCGGGTTTCGGGCTACCAGCTTTCGCTTCGCCTCGACGAGGCTCACCTAATTGAGTTAGTATGAGCCGAACCACCACCATAGCCCCCGCCGTCGCTGCCAAAACGCTCAACATCGCACTGGTGGGCAACCCCAACGCGGGCAAATCTAGCCTGTTCAACCACCTCACCGGACTCAACCAAAAGGTGGGCAACTACCCCGGCGTGACGGTCAACAAAAAAGTGGGACGCTGCGTGCTGGGGACGCGGAGCCTGGCCTCGGTGGTCGATCTGCCCGGCACCTATAGTGTGTTTCCGCGCTCATCCGACGAGCAGGTGGTGCTCGACCATCTGCTGGGCAGTC
This sequence comes from uncultured Cytophagales bacterium, assembly GCA_963761785.1. Classification (GTDB taxonomy): domain Bacteria; phylum Bacteroidota; class Bacteroidia; order Cytophagales; family Cyclobacteriaceae; genus Tunicatimonas. The sequence goes on along the minus strand of CAVXII010000002.1, from coordinate 268,909 downwards.
CACCCGACGCGGTGGTGGCGGTGGTGGATATGACCAATTTGGAGCGGGGACTGCTGCTGGCTACCCAACTGATCGACCTGTCCCTGCCCGTGGTGCTGGTGCTCAACATGGCCGACGTGGCCCGTCGGCAGGGGCTGGAAGTCAACACCGTGGCCCTGGGGCAGCAACTGGGCGGCGTGCCCGTGGTGGTGATGAACGCCCGCCGGGGCGAAGGGCTGGACGACCTCAAAGCCGTGCTTCGCCACCGGGTGACTCCGGCCCGGGTGCCGCCGCACCGGCAGCGCTTCTTCGACGTGCGCCCCCTGGCGGCGGATGCCATTGGGGCGGTGCGCGACCACTTCAAGCGAACCGAAGACTACGCCGCTTACTTGCTGCTGCAACAGGGGCACGGCATGCGTTCGCTATCGGCCGAAGAGCAACAGCAGCTCACCGCCATCCGCACGCAGTACCCGATCAATCCGGCGCACCTGCAGATTCAGGAAACCACCGAGCGCTACCGCCTCATCCGGGAGCTGCTGCACGACACCCAGACGCTTCCTTCGGAGGCGCGCATCTCGTTCACCGACCGCATCGACCGCATTGTGACCCACCGGGTGGGGGGCTACCTGATCTTTTTCGCCCTGCTGTTCCTTATCTTCCAGGCCATCTTCGCCTGGGCCACCGTGCCGATGGACTTCATCGACTACCTGTTCTCCGAAATGAGCGGCTGGATCAAAGCGGCCGCTCCCGCCGGGGTGCTCACCGACCTGCTGGCCGAAGGCATCGTGCCGGGCATCGGGGGCGTGGTGATCTTCATTCCGCAGATTGCCATCCTGTTCGCCTTCATTGCCCTGCTCGAAGAGTCGGGCTACATGGCACGGGTGGTATTTCTGATGGACAAGATCATGCGCAAGGCGGGGCTCAACGGCCGCAGCGTGGTGCCCCTGATCTCGGGATTGGCCTGCGCCATTCCGGCCATCATGGCCACCCGCAGCATCGACCATTGGAAGGATCGCCTGATCACTATTTTCGTCACCCCGCTGATGAGCTGCTCGGCCCGTCTGCCGGTCTACACCATCCTGATCGCCCTGGTGGTGCCCGACGAACCGGTAGTGGGCTTTATCAATTTGCAGGGACTAACCCTGATGGGCCTGTACCTGCTGGGCTTCGCCGCCGCGATGCTCTCGGCGGTGGTGATGAAGTACGTGATCCGGTCGAAGAGTAAGGGCTTTTTGATTATGGAGCTGCCCGAGTACCGCTGGCCCCGCTGGAGCAACGTGGGTCTCACCGTGATGCAGAAGTCGCGCACCTTTGTGTGGGAAGCGGGGCGGGTGATCCTGGCCGTGTCGGTGGTGTTGTGGGTGCTGGCTTCCTACGGCCCAGGCGACGGTATGCAACGGGCCGAGACCGAACTGCGGACGGCGCCGGGTACGGAACTTTCTTCAGAAGAACTCGATAATGCGGTGGCTTCGGCGCGCCTGGAGCACTCCTACGCCGGGCGGTTGGGTCACTGGATCGAGCCGGTGATTCGTCCGCTGGGCTACGACTGGAAGATCGGCATCGCCCTGATCACTTCCTTCGCGGCCCGCGAGGTGTTTGTGGGCACGATGGCTACGCTCTACAGCGTGGGGGCCGACTTTGAGGACGATAGTACCATCAAGAGCCGCATGCGCGAGGAGATCAATCCACGTACTGGCGAGCGGCAGTTCACCCCGGCGGTGGCCTTTTCGCTGCTGGTGTTCTACGCTTTCGCCATGCAGTGCATGAGTACTATCGCCATTGTGCACCGCGAAACCAAGGGCTGGCGCTGGCCGTTAATTCAAACCGCCTACATGACGGTATTGGCTTATGTGTCGGCTCTACTGGTTTACCAAATTATGTCATGATGCAAGAGATAATTGTCCTCCTAATCTTTGTGGTAGCCGTGTTCTACTTAGTCCGACTGATGTACGGCAACTTCACCACTGACGCGGGCTGTCCGAAGGGGTGTGGTAGTTGTAGCACGGTGGATTTCAAGAAGATTGAGCGGGAGATTCGCGAGCGGGAGAAGGTGGGTTGAGATGCAGAACAACCCCTGGTCGGTAGGATTTCCTACGACGCAGACATCAACTGATTGGGGACTTGAAAGGGTCGTAGGACCGCTACGCTTAACCTACGACCAGAGCACTGGGGTGAGCAATGAAAATTCAGACTAGCTCACGATCCACATCCTCCGCAGCCGCCACACCCGCTGCAACCACCCCCTCCGCAGCCACCCCCTCCGCAGCCACTGCTTCCCCCATCCGCCGAATCAAATCCACTGTCAAAAGATTCTGAATAGGAGTTGAAATAAGTATAGCAACCCGAACATCCCGAGGAAGTATCTTTCTTTTGCCTTCGAATCTCATTGGTGAGTTCATCGTCAATCTTATCCAATAGCTCAAAGTCAAAAGAACCTAGCAAGAATACGTTTCCGTTGATCTTGCGCAGAACTTCGGATGCACCTTTTGGGCTGGCCTCGATGAGGCGGGGAAGCTCCTTTTCCAGTTCGCGCAGTGCTCTTTCGATTCCCTTCTTTGTCTTCTCTCCCTTATTGGTCAGCGTTATGGAGACGAATAACCGGCTGAAAAATCCGCTATTGATGCTTTCGTGCAGAACATCGTTGCTGAGCATCCGGTCAAAGACGAAGCTTGCTTTTGTGCTGGCATTCTCGTAACCCATCTTCACCAGATGCCGAAACAGAATGTCTAATTCTTTATCTTTTAAAAACGGGTCCAGAAAAACTCGTTCGTGCGATCTGCAACGGTAACCATCAAAAGCTGGTCCAACGGTAACGTAACTAACCGTTCTTATTGGATCATCCGGGCGGGCCTGGTCTTCATATTCTTGCGACTTGAGAACCTTCGTGTACTTAAGCAGATCTTTGAAGCTAGCCTTTGAATTGGCGGTGAGCAGCAGCGTTTCCGCGGGCGTAAGCTTGGTTAGAATCTCCATTTGCTGAGCAGTTTTGGTTTCGCCAACACCCAGTTCCGGTGGCGGTTCACCCGGGTGAAGTTGATTTCGCTAAATCGTACCGAACCCGGCGGCCAGATATCGGGCGGTGGCGATTGTCCAAACTTTGTGGCGTAGACCTTTTTTGTTTCCTCGTACCAATCGCGGTACTTGGCCACTTCCTGACTACCTCCTTTGGTCGGACCGTGTTGAATATTTTTTCCGACAGTGCATTGGCAAAAATCAATCCAGTACGATTCCGTATACAGTAAGTGCAGATGCCATACCTGATCCACTTGATCAGAGGGGGTTAAGGGGTGCTTGGTGGTGCAGATAAGGAACATGAACCTTTTGTATTCAAGCACTGCTCGGGAGGAAAACTCAAGTGACCATGCGTTTTCTCGGGCCAGCCTTTCGGTAAATGAGAATTCAGCAGTTGGATCATCCATCGCAAACTCTTTTATGTTCTTCCACAGTTGCTTCTCTTCTATGTTCATCCGGATATCAAATGGAGGGTGCCATATTTCTGTAAGTCAGCTTCACCCCAAAGCAGTTAGTCCTTCCGCATCCTCTTTCAGCCCCGCTGACCCCTTTCCTCCGCCCCGCTAACAACCGTCAATGGTACGGAGGAAGCGGGATTAGTCCCCTAATTTAGGTGTAAATGGTATAAACGAGGAGGGATGGGGGGGGTATTTGTACTGAAAATGGCTCAAAAAACCGCAGGCTACGTCCCGCTGATGTACCTTTTGGGGGGAGTAGCGTCAGTCCTCCGTGCCATTGGCAACCGTTTTGCCCCCGGTAACCACCGTCTTTCGCGCGGGTGAGCGCCGCTTACACCCCCCTAGCGTGGCGCATTCGTCCCTGTTTGCTATTACTGTTGATGAACGAAGGGGTAGGATACCCATCAGAACCTTCGGGAAGCCGGAGGCTTTATTGGTAGAAAGCTCGAGCCGGAGGCTCGTGCGATGACTGGGGTGTTTTGGATGAAGGTGCCTGGCAAGGCGAAGGCATGAACGCTAGGCTAGTGCGCGTTTTTAGCGCGTACGGTTGTGTATCAAAAGTTATTTCTTCGTCCATTGCCTCCTTGTCATCCAGCCGAAACTTGTCACGGTGGGGGGGGTGGATAGCCCGGCAGAGAGGGAGGAATAGTATTGCCAATCTACGTACGACAGTTACGATACCCCCAGTAACTTTTTAAACCAGGGGCGATTGATCTCATTGTGCGCGGCCGCCGTGCGGTGATTACTACTAATTCCCAGACGGCATCGGCTTTCTGCAAGATAGCATCCGTTCAAAACCCAATTTTCTTTGAATCACCCGTCTGAAACTCTTGACTGTGATAGTTGAAAATGTCAGCCAAGGTCATCTCATCTTCGGTAGGCGCAAGATTCATCGATTTGAGTAGTTCGCTGGCCTTTTGGGCGACCAAAGGCTTGAACTCGTAATACGCGATCATTCGCCCTTTGCGGAGGAGGGCTTTGTCGATCTTCTCGATGCTGGTGTTGAAAGTGCAGATGATCTTGATGTTCAGGTAGTCGCTAAATAACCCATCCGTCAGTTGCAAAATGGTAGACACGACCGAGTTTTCGTTGGAGTATTCTCGGGTGGTGAGAACCTTTTCGGCGTCTTCAATCAAAAGTATCGCGTTTCGGTTTTTGAGCAGGAAGGAAATAAAATCAGGGTTTAGCAATTCGCTAACAAATTCGTTTTGAAGAAAGATGAAGGACAAGTCATCAAACTTGGTGATCAGGTTTTTGATGTAGGAGGTCTTCCCCGTGCCCGGAGATCCGTGAAATAAGATCAGTCCAGCCTTATCTGCGGGCAAAGAATCCTCAATCAGATCGTTCACCTGGACAAAATCATCGTTATACATTCTCGGAATATCACACAAGAACCCGTTTGTTTTCACATCCTCCGTATAGAAGTGGCTGTGCGATGATCGAGAAAGAACCTTGAAAACCGGTGCCCGAGTGAGACCAAATTTAGACCGCAGTTTGTGGTTGGTGTCGATGACCCAGGTTTCGAGCTCACCGTCTGAGACGTCATAGAAAAAGTTTACCTCAAGTTCATCGACACTCAGCGAGATCCAGAGCATGAGCTTTTTTGAACTGCTTTTCAGGAGGTATTGATACGGAAAGTCTTTAGAGAAGTCGGCGTTGCTGTTATCTTCGGTTTTCCAGTACTTCAACACTACTTCAAGCTGTTGACTGCTAAAATAGATGACTTCCAGGACAGACTCCATGTTGTCCTTGGTTGCCTCGAGGGGAATATCCAGCGATAGTTTAGACGGTAGGGTATCGTAGCAAAAGGTAAAATAAGCTCCTACTTCAGGATCATTGTACATTTTGAAAACGTTGAGAATCTCTGCCATACATTTAGCGATTTATCACGTAGATACGCTACCTAACACTATATCAGAAAGTTAAAGAACTCAAAATTATCGTTGAGCAACTCATAAGCAATCTTGTGGTCGTTTAGTCGCCGGATAAGCCCGTTGAAGTCCTCGCTCGACTGCAACTCTACTCCCACCAGGGCGGGGCCTTTCTCCCGGCTGGTCTTTTTGGTGTACTCGAAGTGGGTGATGTCGTCGTCGGGGCCCAGCACATCGGCCACGAACTCCTTAAGCGCTCCGGCCCGCTGGGGGAAGCGGATAATGAAGTAGTGCTTCAGTCCACGGTAGAGCAGCGCCCGCTCCTTGATCTCTTCCATGCGGGTGATGTCGTTGTTGCCGCCGCTCACGATACACACCACGTTCTTCCCCTTGATCTCATCCCGGTAGGCATGCAGCGCGGCAATAGATAACGCGCCCGCCGGTTCCACCACGATAGCATCTTCGTTATAAAGCTTGAGGATCGTATCGCAAATCTTACCTTCGGCTACGGTGACCACGTCTCCCGGTTCAAATATTTCTCGCGCGATCGCGAAGGGCAAGTCGCCCACCCGGCGCACGGCGGCACCGTCCACGAACTTATCGATGCTTTCTAATGTGATGTTCTCGCCTTTCTCCAGCGAGGTTTTCATAGCGGGCGCACCCAGCGGCTCCACCCCAACCAGCCGGGTGTCAGGACTCACCTGCCGGAAGTAGCTACCCACCCCGGCCGATAACCCGCCCCCGCCGATGGGCATAAAGAGATAGTCGATCGGTTCGGTGGCTTCGTGATGGATCTCCAGGCCTACGGTGCCCTGCCCCTCGATCACCTTTAGATCGTTGAAGGGAGGAATAAACTGCGCCCCTTGCGCCTGGCAGAACCGCTGGGCCTCTTCGCTGGCGTCGTCGAAGGTGTCGCCCACCAGTTTAATATCAACCCACGCTTTGCCAAACATAGTCACCTGCTTAATCTTCTGCTTAGGAGTAGGAATGGGCATAAAGATGGTGCCCTTCACCCGCAAGCGCTGGCAGGCGTAGGCCACCCCTTGCGCGTGGTTGCCCGCACTGGCGCACACCACCCCGTTGGCCAGCTCCGCTTCCGTCAGCGTCGACATCTTGTTATACGCCCCCCGGATTTTATAGGAACGCACCACCTGCAAATCTTCTCGCTTCAGCCAAATGTTCGCCTGATACTGCTCCGACAGATTGATGTTGTACATCAGCGGAGTGGGAGTGATGACTCCGCGCAACCGCTGGGCGGCATTGAGAATATCTTCTACCGGAATCATGGAGCTGGTCAGAGTTTTCATAGGGGTTTGATGGCAGTTACACGAAGACGCTGGTAATCGGCGTACCAGTGGTTGTCGCGATACAGAGTAGGGCGAAGCGATTTTTGCACTTCATCCAGTATACGCATTTGCTGATCAGAAGAAATTTCCTTCAGGTAGCTATTAGCAAACATCGCTAACCAATCTTTGATTCCGTGCTTGGCATCGGCAAGTTGGGTAGGGCGCGCGTAGTGATGCGCTGCTTGCACCCGAAAACCATGCTGCTCGAGCAGCGTCGTATACTGCCCCACCGAGGGAAAATACCAGGGGTTAGTGTCGGCAGCTTTCAGGTAACCATGCCGCTGTAGTGTCTTCTTGAGTGCCTCCCTGATCTGCTGCACGTTTCCTTCACCACCGAGTTCTACTACCAGCCGCCCGCCCGGTTTCAGCGTTTGAAACATACCGCTGCTTACTACATCTTGATCGCATATCCAGTGTAAGACGGCATTAGAGAACACCGCATCGTACTGCTCATGATCGGCTAGCTGAGTGGCATCTAGTTGATGAAACGATAGATGCGGGAAGCGCTCACAAGCTGCTAAAATCAATTCCTCAGAACTATCAATCCCTACTACATTGGCCCCGGCTTCGCTAATTTGATTGGTCAGTTCGCCCGTGCCGCAGCCCACATCAAGAATACACTCGCCGGGTTGAGGGGCTAGCAGTTCCACCAAGCCTTCGCCATATTGATAGACAAAGTTATGCTTTTGGGTGTACAGTTTGGGATTCCAGACGGTAGCAGTAGACATTGGCTGTTCGTGGTAAGTAGTGCGACAGCAAAATATGAATGAAGGAGTGAGTGGATGACAAAAGTATTCAATCCCTCCTTCATTCAATCATTCTCTTAATCCTCCTGCGGACGCAGTTTTCTTACCTGCTTGCCGGTTTGCCACAGTTCCGACTGCTCAATTTCGCTGAGTTCCTCTTCGAGCTTTTCGCGGTAGTCAGATTTGCTGTTGGCTTCGATGGTGATGCGGGCCTCGTTGCCGCTGGCTACGCTTTCGTACAAATCTCTAAACACCGGTTGGGTCGCCTCCTTAAACTTGCCTTTCCAGTTGAGTGCACCACGCTGAGCGGTGGTAGAGCAGTTGGCGTACATCCAGTCCATGCCGTTTTCACCCACCAGGCGAATCAGACTCTGGGTGAGTTCTTCCACGGTTTCGTTGAAGGCTTCGCTGGGCGAGTGTCCTTTCTCGCGCAGCAACTCGTACTGGGCTTCCATGATGCCCGCAATGGCGCCCATCAGTACCCCACGCTCGCCGGTCAGGTCGCTGTACACTTCCTTCTTGAAGTCGGTTTCGAACAGGTAGCCCGACCCAACACCAATGCCCAGGGCCAGGATACGCTCTTCGGCGCGACCGGTGGCGTCTTGGTACACCGCGTAGCTGGAGTTGATACCCTTTCCCTGCTGAAACAGGCGGCGCACGCTGGTGCCCGATCCTTTGGGAGCGACCAGCATCACGTTGATGTTCTTTTCGGGAACAATGCTGGTCTGATCGCTAAAGGTGACGCCGAAACCGTGCGAAAACACCAGCGCTTTGCCATCGGTGAGGTACTTTTGCATGGTGGGCCAGACCGCAATCTGTCCCGCGTCGGAGAGCAGGTTCACGATAATGGTACCTTTGTCGCAGGCTTCTTCTACTGAGAACAGCGTCTCGCCTTCTTTCCAGCCGTCGTCCTGCGCTTTCTGGTAGGTCTTTGAGTCTTTACGCTGCCCCACGATCACGTTGAAGCCGTTGTCGCGCAGGTTGAGACTCTGGGCCGGACCCTGTACTCCGTAGCCGATCACGGCGATTGTTTCGTCGCTCAGGATATCGCGCGCTTTAGAAAGGGAAAATTCGTCGCGGGTGGTGACTTTCTCGTCTACTCCGCCAAAATTGATGGTTGCCATGATTGTGTTTGTGTTGGTTAAATAATAAATGAAGGTGAATGCTAACGAAGAATGGAACGGATACTCCCATCCCGCGCCACGGTGGCTTCCTTTATGTGGGCATATAGGGAGCCGGTCCTTTTAATTCGTGAAACTCTTCGTCGGAATACCAGCCTTCGGGACCCAGGTTCTTGGCGTATTGGCTAAACCGATACTGGTCTTTGACCACCGCAACACGGCCCGACTTGACGAACTCCAGCACCCCGTGCGGTTGCAGTAGGTGCAGCATGGTGGTTAGGTCTTCGTCCTTGCCGGTCTTTTCGATCACAATGTATTCTTCGTCCGAAAAGGCCACGGTAGCGCGGTGTCGGTGGGCGATTTCCATGATCTTTTCCCGCTCCGCAAAGCTGGTGGCGGCCACCTTATAATAGGCGATCTGGCCGTAGTACACCTCGCTGTCTTCGTTGTGGAAAACCATCAGCACCCCAATGATCTTGCGGATCTGCTGGATGAGCTTCTGAATCCGGTTGTCTTCGTAGTCGATCACGATGGTGTAGCGCGAGATGCCCTTGCGCTCGGTTTCCGAAACTGCTAAGCTCTCAATGTTAATGCGTCTTCGGGAGAATACGATCGTGAGCCGGTTGAGCAGCCCGAAGTTGTTTTCGGTGAATACGATGATGGTGTAGCGTCGTTTCATAATAAATACCTTCTGCGTGGCTAGAAATTGGAAATTATGGCTTTCAGCGTGGTCAGAAATTGATAGAAATTAAAAGCGGGCAAACTTTTATCAACTCTGATTGATTAACTTCTTTACTCTAACCGCATCTGACCCACCCCAAACCCAGAGGGGATCATAGGGAAGACGTTGCTTTCTTTTTCTACCATCACCTCCAACAAGTAGGCTCCTGGAGCACTAACTAGCGTGTCGATTGAGCTTTCCAGGTCGTCGGCGTGGGCGCAGCGGTGCCCCTCGATGCCGAAGCCCTTGGCAATGGTGATGAAGTCAGGATTAGTTAGTTCCACGAACGAGTAGCGGTGCTCAAAGAACATCTCCTGCCACTGCCGCACCATGCCCAGGTACTGGTTGTTGAGCACGATGATCTTTACTGCCATGCCCGTCTGGGCGATAGTACCCAGTTCTTGTATGGTCATCTGAAAACAGCCATCGCCGATGATCGCCACCACTTCTCTTTCGGGCGCTCCCATTTTCGCACCTAAGGCCGAGGGCAGGGCGTAGCCCATGGTGCCTAGTCCGCCCGAGGTCAGCCAGCTATCGGTTTCCTGAAAGCGGGAGTAGCGCGCGGCTGACATCTGATGTTGCCCTACGTCGGCCACCACCACGGCCCGGCCGTCGGTACGTTCCGACAAACGGCGCACCACTTCGCCCATCCTGATGTTCTCGCCCTCAGCGGTGAAATCTTTCTTAATCACTTTTTCGTACTCCTGCTCAAAGTATTTGTCAAACTCAGCGCGCCACGCAGGATGCTGCTTTTCCTCCATGTGCGGCAACAGGGCGCTTAGTGCCTCATTGGCATCGGCGATGATGCCTACGGTCGGAATCACGTTCTTGCCAATTTCCGCGTGGTCAATGTCAATGTGCACCACCTTGGCCTGTCGGGCGTAGCGCTCTAGGTTGCCGGTGACCCGATCGTCGAAGCGCATGCCTACGGCAATAATCACGTCGGCCTCGTTGGTCAGAATATTAGGGGCGTAGTTACCGTGCATGCCAAGCATCCCTACGTACAACGCGTGGTCGGTGGGGAAGGCTGATAGGCCCAGCAGGGTACTGGCTACGGGAATACCGGTTTTCTCTACGAACCGAAGGGCCGCCTCCTGGGCTTTGGACAGCAAGATGCCGTGTCCGACGAACATGAACGGCTTCTTAGCCTCGTTGATGAGTTTGGCCGCGTTCACAATATCCTGCTCGCGGGGTTTAGCGGCTGGTTTGTAACCCTTGATCTGCTTGCGCTTCTCGTACCGAAACGGTTCATTCATCTCCGCAAACTGGGCATCTTTGGTAATATTGATCAGCACCGGACCGGGTCGGCCCGAGCGGGCAATGTAGAATCCTTTGGCGATGATGTAGGGAATCTCGTCAGCATCGGCAACCTGGTAGCACCACTTGGTGATAGGCATGGCCAGACTCATTACATCGGTTTCCTGAAAGGCGTCGGTGCCCAGAAAGGCCTTCGGCACCTGCCCGGTGATGCACACAATGGGCACCGAGTCGAGCATGGCATCGGCAATGCCGGTGATCAGATTGGTGGCCCCCGGTCCCGAAGTGGCGAAGCATACGCCAGGCTTACCCGCAATCTGAGCGTAGCCCTCGGCAGCGTGGGTAGCGCCCTGCTCGTGGCGTACCAGCACGTGGTTGAGTTCGTGGCGGTGGTGATACAATGCGTCGTAGATGGGCATGATGGCCCCGCCGGGATAGCCAAAGATGGTATCTACTCCCTCCTCAATGAGCGACAAGATCAGCGCCTCCGACCCATTTACGGTTTTGTCGGTTTCTTTGATCAGCACGTTCTCATCCTCATGCTTGTGGTGGATGGGATGTTCGTACAGGATTTTGCCGGGTTGCTTTACTTCGGTAACTAAGGCCATATTGTCTATTATTTATTGTTCTCTTCTTTATAATTGTGACGAACCATTTAGACCATGATGAACTATGGTCCTACAGTAGGTTGATAGTGTCGGTGACACATCCTTCGGAAGCGGGCGACACGCACTGCAGGTACTTAAATAACACCCCTCGGGTCACCTTAGGTTCGGGGCGTCGCCATTGCTTGCGGCGTAGCGCTATTGTCTCAACATCCAGCTCAACATCAATCGTATTGTTTTCGGTATTGATGGTAATCGTATCGCCGTCTTGCACCAGGGCAATCATGCCTCCTTCGTATGCCTCCGGCGAAATATGTCCCACTACAAAACCGTGCGTGCCACCGGAAAACCGTCCGTCGGTAATCAGGGCGACCTTATCGCCCAGGCCCGCCCCCATGATCGCCGAGGTGGGCTTGAGCATCTCCCGCATGCCCGGACCACCCTTGGGACCTTCGTAACGTATCACAATCACGTCGCCCGGAACAATTTCTTGGTTAGTAATAGCATCATTCGCCTCGCGTTCACTATCAAACACCCGGGCCACTCCTTTAAAGGCCAGGCCTTCTTTGCCGGTAACCTTGGCCACCGCCCCGTGTTCGGCCAGGTTGCCGTACAAGATTTGCAGGTGGCCACTTGATTTCAGCGGATTGCTTATGGTATGAATGATAGGCTGGTCTTCCGGTAAGTCCGGCACCTCAGCCAGGTTTTCGGCCAGTGTTTTGCCGGTCACCGTCAGACAGTCGCCGTGCAGAAAGCCCTCTTGGTGCAGCAGTTTCATCACCGCAGGAATGCCCCCTACGTTGTGTAAGTCTTCCATCAGGTATTTGCCACTGGGTTTCAGGTCGGCGATGTAGGGCGTTTTGTCACTGATGTGCTGAAAGTCCTCCAATGTTAGTGGAATTTCTACCGACTGGGCCATTGCCAGCAGGTGCAGTACGGCATTGGTAGAACCGCCCAGGGCCATCACCAGGGTCATGGCGTTCTCAAAAGCAGCCCTGGTCATGATATCGCGTGGCTTAGTATCACGATCCAGTAGTTGATAAATCGCTGCGCCAATTCGCTCCAGTTCGGCCAGTTTGGCTTCGCTGGTGGCGGGGTTTGACGAGCTATAGGGCAAGCTCATACCCATTGCCTCGATGGCCGAAGCCATGGTGTTGGCGGTATACATACCCCCGCAGGCTCCGGCAGTGGGGCAGGCGTTCCTTATTACTTCCTTAAAGTCTTCGGGAGTAATATCTTTCGTGATCTTTTTACCGTAGGCCTCGAAGGCCGACACAATATCGAGCGTTTGGTCGCCGTGGTGCCCGGGGCTGATGGTGCCACCGTATACCAGTAAAGCGGGGCGGTTGAGCCGACCGATGGCCATCATTGCGCCCGGCATATTCTTGTCGCAACCCACCACGGCTACCACTGCATCGTACCACTGTGCCTGTACCACTGTTTCTATTGAATCGGCAATGATATCGCGCGAGGGCAGCGAGTACGACATCCCTGAGGTGCCCATTGACATGCCGTCGCTCACTCCGATGGTGTGAAAGACCAAACCGACCAAACCGTTCATTTGTACCGATGCCTTGGCGGTCCGGGCGAAGTCGTTGAGGTGCATGTTACAGGTGTTTCCCTCGTAGCCGGTGCTCACGATGCCCACTTGGGCTTTGGCAAAGTCTTCGTCTTTTAGTCCCACTCCGTAGAGCATTGCCTGTGCGGCGGGCAACGACTCGTCCTGGGTGATGGTGGCACTGTACTTATTTAACGGTTTCATAGAAGTCGGTTGAACAAAAAAAGCCCTTCTCAGGGGAGAAGAGCCTTCAGTTTACGCAATACGACGCTGGCTCATCCCCGGGTAGGAATAGGAATCACCACCAAAATGACAGTGAGGGTTAGCACAGCTACGAGTTGCATCATAATATTTTGTGGAATAGGCATCAAACATACGAATAAATTGAGCAGGTTGCAACGGTCGCGGTGATTTTCTGAATGCTGGATATTAGTCCTTTGTCCTTTGTGTTTTGTAAATGTGACCAGTGACCAGTGACCAGCATCCAACCTCACACCGTTATCTGTTTACCTGACCACACCAATGTAGCGATCTTGTCGCCCACTTCGTCGGTAGAGCGAGGGTGGTCATGATCGATGTCTTCCGTCACGTAACCTTCTTGTAGCGACTGATCCACCGCGGCTTTGATGGCGTTGCTTTCTTCGGTCATATCAAAAGCGTAGTTGAGCAGCATGGCCGCGGACAGAATCGCTCCCACCGGGTTGGCCCGGTTTTTCCCCGCTACTTCAGGGTACGAACCATGAATGGGTTCGAACAGCTTTACCTTCTCGCCAATTGAGGCTGAGGGCAGCATACCGAGCGAGCCAGTGATCACCGAGGCCGCGTCGGTCAGAATATCGCCGAACATATTTTCGGTAAGCACCACGTTGAATACCGACGGGTTCTGGATCAACTTCATGGCGGCATTGTCCACAAACATAAAATTGAGCTTGATCTCCGGATGCTTCTTGCTGTACTCCTGCACCGTTTCGCGCCACAGCCGGGAGGTGGCCAGCACGTTCGCCTTGTCGACCAGTGTCACCACTTTGCGCCGCTTCGCCGCGGCGGCAAAGGCCTGCTCGGTGATGCACTCAATTTCTTTCTTGGAATAGATGCAGGTATCGAAGGCCACGGTGCCTGCTTCGTTGCGTCCGCGGGGCTCACCGAAGTAGATGCCCCCGGTGAGCTCACGAAACACCACAAAGTCCACATCGGCAATGATGTGTTCTTTAAGCGGCGAGATGTGGCTGATAGAAGGGTAGCTCTTCACGGGCCGCACGTTGGCGTAAAGGCCAAGTTTCTTGCGCATGGCCAACAATCCCTGCTCGGGACGCACCTTCGCGTGCGGGTCGTTGTCGTACTTGGGGTCGCCGATGGCGCCGAAGAGCACCGCATCCGATTCCAGGCAGAGCGCTTCGGTTTCGGGCGGAAAGGGGTTGCCGGTTTGGTCGATGGCGGCAGCGCCGATCAGACCGGGTTCAAAGTCGAACTGGTGGTCGTAAGCGCGACCTACGGCACGTAATACTTTTAGCGCCTGCTTGGTCACTTCAGGGCCGATGCCATCACCAGCCAGCACTGCGATTTTCTTATGCATAATTGAGTTGTATTCTAAATTTCACTAAGATGATAACGCGCCTGCTGCTCGAACGATTCGATGGCTTCGCGCTGGCTGAGTAAGTAGTCAATATCGTCGTAGCCGTTCTCCAGGCAGTATTTTTTATACGGGTTGATATCAAAAGTTTCTCCTTCCTGCGTGTCTACGAACTCAATACGCTGCTCAGACAGGTTGATGCCTAGCTGCACCCTAGATTCTTGCCCGTAACGGGTAAAGATTTGTTGCAGAAACGTATCAGTTACCTGTACCGGTAGCAAGCCATTGTTCAAGGCGTTGTTCTTGAAGATGTCGGCGAAGAAGCTGGATACCACCGCCCGAAAGCCGTAGTCGTAGATGGCCCAGGCGGCGTGCTCCCGGCTTGATCCACTGCCAAAGTTCTTCCCAGCCACCAGAATGGTGCCCTGCACCACGGGATCGTTGAGGACAAAGTCGGCTTTGGGTTGGCCCTGTTCGTCGTAGCGCCAGTCGCGAAACAGGTTGTCGCCGAAGCCTTCGCGGGTGGTTGCCTTGAGAAAGCGCGCCGGAATGATCTGGTCGGTGTCCACGTTCTGCGCCGGTAGCGGCACGATGGTGGAGGTGAGGGTGGTGAATTTTTGCATGGGTTCTCGTTCTACTAGCGGTTGTAAATTCTGTTACTGCTCTTCAGAAAACAGGTAACTCCAAACGTCCGGCAGTAACTCGTTTCCTCCAACCGTTGCGTTGTGATTGGAAAAGGCGCTGATGTTGAGAGAAAGACAATGCGCATTCTCATAAGGAGCCGCCAAATCATCAATTAAGACCGGGTTTTGAGCGGCAGACAAAAGTCCCAGGCCTTGCAAAATCTCTACCTGATCATCAAAGGAGACTATTTGATCCTGGGTGTGCAATAGCGAAAATTGGTTGTTCAAAGGGGTTTCTCCCGGTTGACGCAGCCAATTGGCCGGACTATCATAGAAACTACTATAGTCATTTGGTCCCGAAAACATCACGACCCGATTCACCGCATTTTTCTTTCCCAGATAGCAAGCGTGTCCCGCCCCCTGTGAATGTCCGGAGACAATAATCTTGTCCCACGCAAGGGTATTGGATGAAGTTAGGTACTGATCCCAGTTTTGATCGGCATACGCTGTTTCTAAGTATTGCAATAACTTGATAATACTCATATTGATAGAATTCAGGGCGTCCACCTCAACCGCATCGCTCACCGGATTTCCGAAGCATATCTCCTCTCGGTAGTTGTTGAAAACAAAAGTGTCAGAGCTTGTCCCCAGCGGAGCAGCGGCCACGTCGTTCAGGTACGATACGCTAACCACGTCCAAGCCCAGCGTAGCGGCGTGGTCGCAAACCAGGTCGTAGTTTTCCGGAACACTGAAACTCCCCCCTACGAAAACTAACAGTTTGTTGTGGGTTTGGTCATTCCTCACCACGTAGTGGCTTTCTTCGTTTGACGCATAGTTTACATCGGTCAGCACGGGTTGCACTAAGGTTGATGTATACTTAGTTGAAGCTTCATCGGTTACCCTATCATCTCTGTTGCAAGCAAAGGCGGTTAAGGGCAAAAGCAGGAACACCCAAGCCTTAGCGTTCCGAACCGTGCACTTTTTCAATGAACTCTTCATGGTGGTAGTGTCAAGCGGTTACCAAATCTCGAACATCCGTCACGTACCCGTTCAATGCCGTAGCGGCCGCCGTGAGCGGACTCACCAGCAGCGTACGCGCTCCGGGACCTTGTCGCCCTTCGAAGTTGCGGTTGGAGGTGGACACGCAGTAGGCCCCCTTCGGTACTTTGTCCTCGTTCATGCCCAAGCAGGCCGAGCAACCGGGCTGCCGCAGCTCGAAGCCCGCCGACCGTAGCACTTCGTCCAGTCCTTCTTCTCGAGCTTGCGCTTCCACCTGCCGGGAGCCGGGAACGATCATGGCCTTCACGTGGTCAGCCTTTTGACGTCCGGCTACCAGTTCGGCTACCTGCCGTAGGTCTTCAATGCGGGCGTTAGTGCAGCTGCCGATGAATACGTAGTCTATCTTTTTGCCCAGTAAGGATTGCCCGGCTTCCAGATCCATGTACGCCAGTGACTTCTTGAAAGAGTCTTGATCCTCCCCCCGGACTTCGTCCAACGCGGGCACGTGTCCGGTAATTTTGATGCCCATGCCCGGATTGGTGCCGTAGGTGATCATAGGAGCGATATCGTTGGCGTCATAGTTAAGCACTTTGTCGTAGGTTGCCCCGGGGTCACTGGGTAGCGTCTTCCAGTAGGCAACCTGTTCGTCAAAATACTTTCCTTGCGGAGCAAAATTTTTCCCCTGAACGTAGGCGAAAGTAGTTTCATCGGGCGCGATCAGGCCACCACGGGCTCCCATCTCGATGCTCATGTTACAGATGGTCATGCGGGCTTCCATCGACAAGCTACGGATAGTAGACCCGGCGTACTCTACAAAGTAGCCCGTGCCCCCGCTGGCCGAAATCTGCGCAATGATGTAGAGAATAATGTCTTTGGCTGTTACGCCTTCGCCCAACGTGCCGTTGATCTCGATCTTCATCCTCTTGGGCCGCGGCTGCAACACGCACTGGGTGGCGAGCACCTGCTCCACTTCACTAGTGCCAATGCCGAAGGCAATGCTGCCGAACGCTCCGTGGGTGGAGGTATGGCTGTCGCCGCACACGATAGTCATGCCGGGCAGCGTGATGCCCAGTTCGGGCCCGATCACGTGCACGATGCCCTGGAAGGGATGGCCCAGTCCGTACAATTCCACGCCGTGGGCGGCACAGTTATCGGTGAGTTTGTTGACCTGCGTGCGCGACAGCGCTTCCTTGATGGGTAAGTGTTGATTTTCGGTGGGCACGTTGTGATCGGCCGTGGCGATGGTCTGCCGGGTGCGAAACACCGGAATGCCACGGCGGTCGAGGCCCGCAAAGGCCTGCGGACTGGTGACCTCGTGGATAAAGTGCCGGTCAATGTATAGGACGTCGGGGCCGTTATCGATGCTGGTTACGACGTGAGCGTCCCAGATTTTATCGAAGAGGGTTTTTAGGGTCATGGATGGTTGCTGTTAGAGCCGCGATCAATCGCGTCTTTACTGAGACGCGACGCGACGCGTCTTTACGATCGTACGGCAATGAGGTCTTTGAGGGCTTCGTCGGGGACTTGCTTTTCGCGGTCGGCGAGTTCCAGAAAGCGGTTATATAGATCATCTACGTCTTCTTTGTTTACTTCGTGGCCCAGACTGCGCAGCTTGTACAGGAGCGCGTGGCGGCCGCTGCGAGCGGTGAGCACAATGGCCGAGCCGTCGGCTCCCACCGATTTGGGGTCCATGATCTCGAAGTTCTCGCGGTGCTTGATGATGCCGTCCTGGTGGATGCCCGACGAGTGGGCAAAAGCGTTTGCTCCCACAATCGCTTTGTTGGGCTGCACCGGAATGCGCATCGTCTCGGATATCATTCGGCTGGTTTTGATAATTTCGGGGGTATTGATGTTGGTGCGGAAGCGATCCTTGTAGCGCATATTGAGGATCATTACCACCTCTTCCAGCGAGCAGTTGCCCGCCCGTTCGCCCACCCCGTTCAGGGTGCACTCGATCTGTCGGGCTCCATTTACCACCCCGGCAATAGCGTTGGCGGTGGCCAGGCCCAGATCGTTGTGGGTGTGCATGCTCATGACTACTTTATCCTTGAAGGCCGGAATGGCTTCCACAATGCGACGCATCCATGCACCCCATTCCTCGGGCACGGCGTAGCCCACCGTATCGGGAAAATTGATCGTGGTAGCTCCGGCGTCGATGGCCACCTGGGTGAACTTGATCATATAGTCCAGGTCGGCGCGGGAGGCATCCATGGGGGAGAACTCCACGTCGTCGCAGTAGCTTTTGGCCTTGCGCACCGCACGATCTACCATCGTAAGCACCTCCTCCCGCGTCTTGCGCATTTGGTGCTGAATGTGGATGTCAGAGACTGAGATAAAGGTGTGAATGCGTGGCTTTGCTGCTCCCTCCACCGCGCGGGCGGCAGTTTCAATGTCAAGGTCTAGTCCGCGGGCGAGCGCGCATACCGAAGGCTGCGTGAGGGTGTCAGCCACCAGCTTCACAGCCTTGAAGTCTTCCGGAGACGAGATCGGAAAGCCTGCCTCAATGATATCCACCCCCAGGGTTTCTAATTGACGGGCAATGGTGAGTTTCTCTGGGGTATTGAGCTTAGCGCCCGGCACTTGTTCGCCGTCGCGCAAGGTAGTGTCGAAGATGAAAACCTGATCGGGCATTGGTAGCAGGTGTTTGTTTAAATATTGAGAAAGCAACTTATACGAATACTTTCGGCATATCAACTCTAATTTAGGTTAATTTACGGTGTTTGACCATGCGTTATACTGTTTTTTTGTGCTTGAATCCTTATTTTTGTATAAAATAACTACGATGCCTAAGCCTAGTTCCAACCTGTTATATCAATTAATAAAGTCGTTGAGTAGGAGTGAAAAGCGCTACCTCACCTTCGCCTGGGAGGCCTCGCGTCCTACGCCGACTAAACTCATGACGCTCTTCGGAGCACTGGACCGGCAGGCTGCTCCCGATGAAGCGACTATTCTTGAACAGGAACCAACGCTAGAGGGGCGGCAGCTTTCTAATTTGAAAGCTCACCTGTACGACAAGATTTTGCAGGGCTTGCGGCAGTTTCATACCCGGCACGACCGCGACATCCAGACACGCGAAGCGATCAACCAGGCGCAACTGCTGCTCAACCGCGGACTCTACCCCCACGGCAGTAAGCTACTGCGCAAGGCCAAGCGGATGGCTGAGCAGAACGACAACCTGGAACTGCGGCTGGAAGTGCTTAAACTCGAGAAGCGCGTCATCGCCCAGGGCATCGGCGGGGAGAACCCCGAGGCGGTGAACACCATCATCCGGCAGGTGCAGGAAGTCAACACCAAGATTAACAACATCAACGTGCTGTCTAACATCCAGGTGCGGCTCAACAACTGGTACGCCCACACCGGTTCGGTACGGAAGCCGCGTCACCGGGAGGAAATCAAGCAGTATATGCACGAAAACCTACCGGCCTTCCAGGAAGAAACGCTTTCGTTTCAGGAAAAGCTGAGCCTGTACGACGTATACGTGACCTACTATCAGTTCTTACGCGACTTCGCCCAAGCCCACACCTACGCGCAGCGGTGGGTAGCGCTGTTTGATCAGCACCCGGAGCGCATTACCCGCTGGCCGCTTACCTACGTGCGTAGTCTTCATAAGCTGCTCATTACCCAGAATAAACTACAGCGCTATCCCGACTACCTGAAAACCACCGAGCGGCTCCGGGCCGTGCCTGCGCTGCCGGGCATTGGAATGAACGAAAATCTGCGGGCGCTGCTGTTCAAGTACACCACCATCCACCGTATCAATGGGCACTTCCTCACGGGCGATTTCACCGGTGGGGTTTCGCTGGTGCGTACCCTGGAGCGGGACTTGGCCCCTTGGGTGGATAGGCTGGGCAAACACGCCACCATCATTTTCTACTACAAGATTGCCTGCATGTACTTCGGAGCCAGCGAGCACCGGGCGGCCTTGCATTGGTTGCAGCGCATTATCAACGAGCACCCGGCCGACCTGCGCGAAGACATCCACTGCTTCGCCCGCATGCTGAATCTGATTAGCCACTACGAGCTGGGCAACACCGACGTGATCGATTACTACATCAAGTCTACGTATCGGTTTCTGCTTCTCAAAGACGACCTGGGAGAGTATCAAAAGTATATCCTGGTGTTTCTGAAAAACCTGCACCGCAACCCCACCGAAGCCGAACTCATCGAAGGCTTTCAGGAGCTGCGCCAGCAGTTGCTTACGCTCATCGACCGTCCCTACGAGAACCGGGCGTTCGCCTATTTTGACATTATCTCGTGGTTGGAGAGCAAGATCCGAGGGTGCACGGTGGAAGAAGTGATTCGGGAGAAGGTGAAATTGAGTGATTGAAGGGTTGAATGAATGAGTGATTGAGGGAAATAGATAGTCGTGCCTTTCCAACGTTATTGGCCGTTCGAGTGTCTAGGGAAGAAAGTGCATCATTCAAAACAAAGTGGTATGAAAAGCAAAAGAATTTGATGTTTGGACGTTTGTCCTTGCTGGTTTGGTGTCCTGCAAACAGGAAGGGGTGAGGTTATACGAAGGTGATTACCTGATTTTTGGTCACTTTTACGGCGAGTGCCTCGGTGAAGTGTGCGTAAAAACTTTCAAGCTGGAAGAAAACCATCTGCTGGAGGATATCCAGACAGGTTTTAAGCGACCTTATAACTTTGAGACGGGTTACCGGGTGCTGGGCCAGGAGGACTTTGAGCGGGCCCAAGCGTTGCTGGACGCTTTTCCTCGCCAGCTCTTAAATGAACCCGATTCCACGTTTGGCTGTCCCGACTGCCGCGACCAGGGCGGTTTGTACGTTGAGTATCGCCAGGAGGACACCCACGGAATGTGGTATATCGACCAGGATAAAGAAGAAGTGCCTGCCTTCCTGCACGAATTTATGGATAGGGTGAACGAAACTATTCGGCTTATCAGCGAATAAACGGTGTGCTCTGGACAAGGAAAATAAAGGGAAGGCGCAACAATCCAGTGCCTGAGGTAGGGTAAAAGTGAAGAAAGGAATGGTAATCAGAAGGGTCGTCTAAAATAAAGGGTTATGAAGAAGCTTTGGTTTTTATTAGTACTGGTATTAGCTGGGTTGTCTTCCTGCGAAGAAGAACCGAAACTGCCCAAGGGGGACTACTTGATCTTCGGACATTTTTACGGGGAGTGCGGCGGTGAAGGCTGTGTGGAAACGTTTAAACTGGAAAGCAATCGTTTGCTGGAGGACACCACGCAACAATTAAGAGACGGTTATAACTTTGAAAATAGCTACCAGGTACTGGATCAGGCGGATTACGAACAGGCAAGAAAGCTGCTTACTGCCTTTCCCGATCAGCTTTTCGCTGGGCATGGTGGGCAACCGTTCGGCATAGCGGGCAGCGGTTACAAAAACATTGGTCTTCCTCAGCCAGCGTTCGCCGAGTCTGGTGCAACCTTCGGGTGCCCCGACTGCGTCGATCAAGGCGGTTTGTTCATTGAGTACCGCCGAGGGTTTGCCCACGGAGTTTGGGTCATCGATCAGAACCAGGCCGACGTGCCCTCCTATCTGCACGAATTTATAGACCAAGTGAACGAAACGATCCAATCAATCAACGGTTGGTAGGTGAAGAGCCACAAAAAAGCAAAGCGTTTCCCCCCTGTCATCAAGAAGAAACATCCGTACGATCGGAAGCCTGATGCTTATATCCTGATACGTAGCATATGCGTATAAAGAAGCAAAACAACAGCGCACTCACATTTTCACCAACCATCAATTCATTCACTATGGAGCCTGCCACTAAAAATTATTTATCCTTGATTGATTACAACCAACTGGAAGAAGAAACGAACACGCGCTACGAGTACCACGACGGTGAAGTATTTGCCATGGCGGGAGGTAACCCCAAGCATAGTGCTATCGCGGGTAATCTTAATCGCCTTATTGGCAACGGACTGGTGTCCAAAGACTGCACCCTTTTCACTAGTGATCTAAAGTACCACATCCCCTCGATCAACCGCTCGCTTTACCCGGATGTGTCGGTGGTGTGCGGCCCCCCGGAGCGCTCGGAGAAAGATACGCGGGCGCTCACCAATCCTGTCCTGCTCGTCGAGGTATTGTCCGATAGCACCGAAGCTTACGACCGCGGTAAAAAGTTTCACTATTACAGCGAGCTTCCTTCGTTGCGGGAGTACGTGCTGGTGGAGCAGCACGCCTGGCGGGTAGAAACCCGCTACCGCAGTAGCCCGGACAAACGGTGGGTACTGGATTGGTTCAGCGGCGAAACGGCGGAGGTGACCCTGCGGTCGTTGGGTATCTCCCTGACGCTGGCTGATATTTATCGCCGCACCGAGGGACTTTGATACTTCAGGAGGATGAACCGGGTGGATTAACCTGTTTGACTGATCATCAAGGAGACCGCTATCTCCCCGGAGAGTTCGTAGAAAGGAATGGCAGGGAAAAGTGACACCAAGTAGCATGGAACCCAAGAAGCCGTACGTCATCGCGGGGTGCAACGGGGCCGGAAAGACCACCGCTTCGTACACAATGCTGCCCGAAACACTCGGTTGCAAAGAGTTTGTCAACGCCGATGAAATTGCCCGGGGGTTGTCTCCCTTTCAAGCTGACAAGGTTCACCTCTAGGCGGGCAGGCTGATGCTGATGCGTATCAAATCGTTGCTTGCTGCGGGCGCAGACTTTGCCTTTGAGACTACCCTGGCCACCAAAAGTTATGTGAGCACCATTGCCACTGCTCAACGGGCCGGATACCAGGTTACCCTGCTGTTCTTCTGGCTAAATTCGCCGGAGTTGGCCGAACGCCGCGTCAAAGATCGCCTAGCAAGCGGGGGACACGCCATTCCGGCAGACGTTATCCACCGAAGATACGAGCGGGGCTTGCGTAATTTCTTTCAGCTATATTTACCAGTTGTTGATAGCTGGATGTTCGTTGATAACTCGGGGGATGCCTATGAGATCATTGCCGAAGGAACATCGGATAGCACTACCATCACCAACCAACCACTTTGGAACCAGATAAAGAAGAAGTCCGATGATAACAAATGATTCGCTCAAGGAAGAAAGGGACAAAATCGTAAAGGGCCTGGAAGAGACCTACCGAAGGCTTATCATCCACAAACGGCAAACCAACCGCCCAATGGTGGTGATGCGCGACGGAAAGATCACCGAAGTCGATCCGCACGATATGCCCGCCACCACCGTGTATAAGCGCAAAGCGGCAGAGGATACGCGGTAAAGAAAGCTGTACAGCAAGTCGGATAAAGGACAAAGAATCAGTTAAGACAGTTGGGAGATTTTCCAAATCGCAATGGCCTGCGTAGCCAACCAGCGTTGCCTTGTACCAATCCTTTCAGCGTTCCACGCGCTATTGTCCTCACTAATCTTTTGGGTGATCTTTATATCGCTGGCCGCGTAGGCTGATTTCTTCTCTTCAAAAGGTAGGTTACCGATCTTTCGGTTCTCACTTTTGTTCAAAATGGTCATGTTGCCCAGGCGGTATACCGACTGTTCAAACTCAGCATCACTGAATTGCTCCCAGCCGTCGTCCGGGTTCTCCGGCAAAATATGCTCAACACTATAGACGTCTGAGTCATAATCGTAGTCCGCTCCGGTGAGGTGCTTCTCGATGCTGAACAAGATGTATTTCACAATTCTCTTCTTCCTGGTCTGAGAAGTTTTAACCTCCTGCTCGGAAAAAGCAGCTTTAAACTGTTCGTCGTTGGGATAAATGGATTTCAGTGCTAGCAAGAGGTCGGTCATCGTCACTAGTTCTTTCCTTTCCACCCGGATAGCCACACTGTTGTACGCCCCTTCTTGCTCACCTGGGCTCAGCTTGCCAATCACGTTATACCGGAAAGATATGATACTACAGGCCCGCAGTAGTTGCGTAAATTCTTCCTCGGGAAGCTTGCGATAACCGGCTAAAAGTAGGGGGTAAAGCTGTCAAACGTTGAACATCCTCAGTTCGCTGATGTACTTGCTTTGGTTCTTTTGCCACAATTTATCTTCCGGGCTGGGCAAAGCGATATAAACATTGGCATCTTGTTCCAAGCTCCTCATCAACTCGAACACCTGTTGCCGGGTTATGATAGTAGACTTTATGGCTTTGAATAGCGCAATGTGCCGAACAAACTTGTTTCTGCTATTCCAGTGAGCCCGCAAGAAGTCCGGAAAGCTTTCCCCTCCCAGTATGCCAACCAGCTTTTCCCAGCGATTGTCCAACTCGTGCATCTCGCGTTCTGCTTTGGACTCTGCGTAGACCACCGAGAACAGATAGTTCTTTAGTAGATCTGTAGAAGAAAGGCGAACCCCACGCGCGTTTAGCGTCTCAAATACCTTAAATGCATTGAGTTCATTGGTGACGGTGATCACCGTGAAGAAAAGCTTATCCGCAATCGATTCTATCAACTGCGCCAGCGCGGCACCGGAACCAATGTGCCTGGACTTCACTTTCTCTTTGAACCAATCATACGCCTTTCGCATGAGGTGTTCGGTGGCTTTCAGATTACGTCGGGGAGCTTCCTGAAAAGTCACTAAGTATTGTTGGTAGAAGCTGTCGTTGTTTCGGTTCAGATTTAGTTTCGAACGAGGGATCAGCGTCACCGGATCAAGGTAGCCAATGAACGAGCTTCTTAACTGCTGAAGTCGCCGCTCGTTCGGTTCGGCTTCTATCCCCCGCTTTGCCAACTCCTGAAGGTGATACAGCGTCGCCAGGATAATGATACTAATAGTGGTTAACCGTTGCTGGCCGTCGATGATATCAAAGTTCTTTTGATCCTTTGACTGCAACACCAGATAGCCCATGTAGTGCGCCGGTTCTCCGGCCGGGTCAAGCATGATATCGATGTCCTGCCACAGGTCATCCCACTCCGAATCGCTCCAACTATAGTCACGCTGAAACATGGGAACCTGATAGATAAGCCCGTTGCCCAAGAGCTGACGATAGGTCTGATTGGCGGTGTTAAAGTTTATGGCTGACATACGCTCAACAAGTGTTTTCCGTAAATATACAATTACTTTTCACTGTTCGCGTCCCGCTTCTTCCAGTAGCGCATTAGGCCGGCCACGCTCATCCACGAGGGGTTGGCCGCTTCGTACTGCTTGATCTGCGCTTCGGAAGCGCCCTGCGTCCGCAGTTGGTTGGCCACGTACTCGGTGAACTGCGGCACGGTTTCTTCGGCCGACCGCCCCGCGTCCAGCTTCATCCGCACCCAGTCGGCCCAGTTGATGAGCTGCTGGCCCAGCCGATCCCAGTGGTCAGCGGGGTGGTTCAC
This sequence comes from uncultured Cytophagales bacterium, assembly GCA_963761785.1. GTDB lineage: Bacteria > Bacteroidota > Bacteroidia > Cytophagales > Cyclobacteriaceae > Tunicatimonas. The sequence goes on along the minus strand of CAVXII010000002.1, from coordinate 243,802 downwards.
CCGACCGAAGTGCGTCAGGTAGAGGGCCTCGGCCCGTAGTCCTTGCAGCAGTTGGATAGACGCTTGCCAGTCTTCCACGTTGATATCGGGCGGCGGACAGGGCGGCTCCACCAGTCCGTCGCTGATGCGCACCCCCCCCACGTCGCCGGTGAAGAGTATATTGTCCATATGATAAGCAATGTGGTGGGTGGCGTGGCCGGGCGTGTGGTAGGCCGTGAGGGTGGTGTCGCCGAAGGTGAGTGCTTCTTCGTGGGCCACCTCGCGCAGTTGCGCCGGGTCAATCGGTCGCATCTCGCCCCACAGCCGCTCCATGTCGTCACCGTAGATGCGCTGGGCTGAGTTCCACAGCTTCTCCGGACGCGCCAGGTGCGGAGCCCCCACGGGATGCACGTGCACGGTGGCCCCCTGTTCGGCAAAGGCCCAGGCGGCTCCCGCGTGGTCGAAGTGAATGTGGGTGAGCAGCACGTGCCGAATGTCGGCCGGATCAACGCCCACGCGCCGGATGGCCCGTTGCAAGTGGTCGTAGGTGGAGTAGGGGCCACTCTCTATCAACACCGGGCCGTCGGAGGTTTCTACCAGGTAAGCCGCAATGGCCTGCGGGATATCGAGGAAGTTAAGGTCAAGGGTATGAATCATGAGGGAATTGAATGAATGAAGGATTGAATGAGTGAATTGGTGTGTGTTTTGCTGTTTCTGGTAGCGTTGGCAGCGGTTATCAACGGCCACTAGCAATTGAATACCTCCTTGGTTTTATAAGGTATGTGGGTACGCGCCGCGGCGCGTAAGAACCAGGTGCGTTGCCAGAAAATAGCGAAGCCATTGCGGCCCAAAGGCCAACTTGTCGGAAAAAGGTACGTGGGCCAACGGGTTGAAGCGGTTCCCGGCACTGCCTAAAAATAGCAAGGAATTGGCAAAAAGCGCGCGTCAGGAGGTTTTTTCAATTTCATCGAGATGAAATGACCAAAACATCAGGACGTTTTGCTCGAAACATCGGACGTTTCGAGCAAAACAACGGGGCGTTTTTGATCGCCAAACCCGGGTTTTCTGGCCCTACGGGCACAAAAAAAGCTCCGACGGGGCCGGAGCTTAGGGAATAGTTTTCTTTTGCGTAAGATAATTAAAGGGGTGGCAACAAACCGATGCTTTCGGTAGGTTTTCCTACTTGGGACGAATGAGTCAGGAAAAGTGTAGCGTACTACGAGCGGTTGGTGAGGATGCCAACCGGGAAGGGCAGTGATTTTTTCACAAGCCTTCCGTATCATAGTAAATTTGTCGCAAGGGAAGCCGCAGATCAAAGGAACGAAGCAGCACTTCTTCGTCTTCCCCCTCGTAATAAGCCATCACCCAATCATGGTCAGCCGAGCTGCGGTACCGGACTTCTACCGCCCATTGATCCTGCTCAATCAAGACGTACTCGCGCAGCGAAGGCAACTGGGAGAAGAACCAGAACTTTTGTCCCCTATCGTAGGCCGAGGTGCTGGGAGAAAGTATTTCAATCAGCAGCACCGGGTTGTCAATGGCATTGATTTCATCCGGGCCGGTAATCGGTCGGCAGGCTACCGACACGTCGGGATGAAGCCCTTTGCGCACTGATTCAATGTATACCTTCAGGTCGCTGTCAAATGACCGGCAACCTTCGGGCAGCATGCTATTGAGTTGACCAATCACGTTAGAGGCAATGGCACTGTGTTTGCGCGCGGCCCCTGACATGGCAAACACTTCGCCGTCGTGATACTCATACTTATTGTCGGACGTATCTTCTAGCTGCTGATAATCAGCCAGTGATAGTTTCTTTTTAGTAACTGCTTCCATGACATTAAGGGTTGGTAAGTCCAATATAACCCTAAAGTTTTAAAAACGAACGGCCCACTCTTTGGTTCCGAGTTGAGCACAATGAATACAGTGGGCATCCACCGCATACATTGTACCCCGTCTATTCTACAAACCCGCCACCCCCTCTACCGGCTCGGTCATCTTCTTCTCGTTGTCATCCGGCACCCGGTCAATGAGCAGGGCGTTGGGATCGATGGCGGCCTTGGTGGGTTGGCGATCCACCACCACCGAGAAGGTGTTTTCCCGCCGGGTGATCTTCCGCCGGTCTACGTAGATGAGCGAGTCTTCGCCCGCCTGATCTTCGGCGTAGATGCCAACGTCGATCCAGTCGTTCACCGGCACTTCGGTTTCGGCGCCCAGCGAGTCGGCGTAGAACTTCTCAGATACCACCGTGAAGTCCACCTGGTAGCGGTCATCGTCCAGGGACTTATAAGTCGCTTCTTCCGTACGGTTGCTGTACAACGTCATCCGCTCAAACAAATCGGTGACGAAGTCCTGCAACGAATCGGGCGTGACGGCGCGAAAGTGGGCCAGCAGGTCGCGCGCCGTGGTGTAGGGCGGTTCCTGATAGGCTACTTCCTGGGCGTAGTCTTGCAGTGCCTGGTTCACCCGATCTTCGCCGACGTAGTCTTGCAGCGCGTACATTACGTTGCTGCCCTTTTGGTAGTGTACGTAGCCCATGTTCTCTACTAACCACAGGGGCACTTCCTTGAGTTCTTCCGCGCCCCGCGAACGCAGGTAGTTATCCACCTCGTAGCGGCGGTAGTCGCCCACGCTTTTCTCAGTCTTTTCGTGCTTCATCACCATCAGCGACGCATACTGCGACATGGTTTCCGATAGCAGTGTCGCTCCCTGCACATCCGCACCAATCACCTGGTGCGCCCACCACTGGTGCGCCATTTCATGGGCCACCACGTGCAACACCCGGTCTTTACTGTCTTCATCCTCCAGGTTCTCGATGAAGCCAATACCTTCTCCGTAGGGCATGGTGCCCGGAAACGCCTGGGCAAACGACCCGTAGCGCGGAAATTCGATAATGCGGGCCTGCGCGTGCGGATAAGGACCAAAGTGCTCGGAGTAGTAGGCCAGCGAAGCCTTCACCGCCTCGGCCATGCGCTCCACGTTGTAGGAGTGTTCGGGCTGGTAGTAGACTTCCACGTCCACCCCTTGCCACTTCTCGCGCAGCACTTCGTAGCGGGCTGAGATAAAGGAGGCGAAGTGCAGCACTTTCGGCGCCAGGCGGTAGTGAAAATAGCGCTTGCCATCTTCTTCCCACTCCCGTATGAGGGTGCCGGGAGCCACCGCAATCTGGTCGGGGGCGGTGCTCATCACGGTCTCGGAGTGCACCCAGTCGGCATCGTCGCTGAGGTAGTTTTGGTTGGCTGCCCGGCGGTTATCAATCGAAGGCATGCGGCCGCGCTTGGGCAGGTCGTGGTCCTTGCGGTCCTGACGGTCGGTAATTTCTAGGCTTTTCTCGTAGCCGATGGCGGGCAAGAAGTGGTTATGGTTGAAGAACGAACCGTTATGCACCACCTCGGTGAGTCCAACCGTGTTCTCAAACCCGCGGGACGCGTAGGCACTCTTGACCGTCATGGTCAGCGAATCACCGGGACGTAAGGGCTGCGCCAAGCGGTAGATGCGGTAGCCGAGCAGTGAATCATTCAGCACCACCGCGGCCCCCGGAAGCTCCACCTGCCGTAGTCTGATGCCCGAAGTGGCGTAGGTCAGGTGCAGGGAGTCAATCGGCTGATCAGTTTTGTTCTTAAGAACTAGGTCGGTCTTGGTAGATAGGTTGCGCTCATAAGGTTCCAGATCGATGAAGTACTTGGCCGAGGTGATGCGCGGCTGCGCGATGCCTTCGTACTGCTTATACTTCTGTTCGTACGCCGCCTGCCGTTCTTCCCGCGTTTCGGGGTTCACGTAATCGTTCAGAATATTGGTATTGTAGAAGATAAAGCCGCCCACCATCAGCCACAGTCCGCCGATCACGACCGTCACGGTTCGGGTGGTCGGGGTGAATCGGGCGCGGGCAATTCGGAGTCGCTGCCGCAGGTTGGTCTCCTTGCCGCGCGACCACAGCAGAATCGCGGCCACGCTCAGCAACCCACAGAACAGCAACCAGTAGGCGTTGAACCACACCAGCCCGGTGATGGCGGGGCCAAAGCCATTCATGTCGGAGTAGGTGTAGGCCGGATAGGCTCCGAACAGTAGTAGGTTATGGATATCCAAGGCGTCCTGCAAGACGAAGTATTGCGCGATCAGATAGGCCACAATGGTGAAGTAGCCCAGGTACTTGTTGTTGACCAGCACGTGAACAAACATCGACAGCACCGCGATAAAGGACATCGATACCCATTCGACGGTCATGTCGGACAGGTACAGGTCGAGCTGCAAACGGGTGTAACCATGCAGCAACTGCACCAGCACCCCGCTGAAGATACTGATCAGGAGCACAATGGCAATGAGTCCGATCAGGCTAAGTACCTTGGCCAAATACATGATCCAATTGGGATAGGCGTAGGCATCGTAGAAGGTATCCATGCGGGCGTCGCGCTCGCGCCACACCAGCACCCCGCTGTAGTAAATGATAATGGCGTATAAAAATAGAAAAAGCGACCCCTTAACGACGTTAAGGATGTTATAGGTGACCGGGTAGTTCACCACGTCGCCCGCCGCTTCGGTGACGTACCACAGGCTGGGCAAGGTGTTCACCAGCCCCACGAACAGCAGGATGATGAACGGAGTGCTGCGCACGGTACCCAGAAAGTCTATCTTGATCTGGTTCACGAACTGTCGCCAGCGGGCCAATGCGTCGTAGTGCAGGGCCACCGCCGGTAACGGATCGAGCTGCACAAAGGCCGGCTTAAGCTCTTTGGCAGGCTCCGCCGCCGCGGTTGTGCGTCGCTGCTTCCTTCCGGTGAAGCTAAACGAGACGTAGGTAACCGCCAGAATCACCAGGCTCACCCCAATCCACAGCAGGCGGTTCAGGAGCATATAGCCGGATAAACTTACGGTGAGGATGTTTTTGTCGGCAACCGTCCAGTATTTGGTGGCGATGTTATAGGTGCGGATCGCAAACGGATCGAGCAGCATGGCCAGGTTCTCGTTGTCCAGGTCGCCCACCAGCAACTGGCTCACAAGGTAGAGCACCAGCAAAACGATGATACCAATGAACGAAACGATGGTGCTGCGAAAGGTGACGGCCAGGGCAAACACCACCGCTCCCACCAGTAGGGTGTTGGGCAGAATGAAGATGACCAGACTGTTCAGGTAGGCACCGGGCATAAACGGGCCGATGCGTTCGGGTTCGATCCACGGCATGGCGCAGCCGATGAGAATGCCCGCGAACACTCCTAAAAAGGGCACCACCGCCGCCAGGTACCCCCCCAGGAAGCGGCCGAACAGGAAGCTGCCCTTGCTCACCGGGGTAGAGAACAGGATTTGGTCGAATTTGTGCTGGAAATCGCGCAGGGCGGAGCTGTTGATAAAGGCCGTGACGAGCACCATACCAAGGATACCGATGATCGCGGTGTACTGGGCAACCACGTAGGGCGCATTCTTATAAACGTTGCCGGTGTCACCACCGATGCTGACGCTGTCGCTGACGACCGCACCGTAAACCAGCAAGCCAATAAGCAAGAAGAAGACATACACCATGTACTGCGTGAAGTGCTGGCGAAGCTCGAGTGAGAATATTTCTTTGAACATGATGGTTGGATTTTAGACGAACGCGTTGCAAACGCGCCCGATAGGAAGAAGGAATGTTGATAATATGGTCGGGTTTGGGTGAATCAAACCTGGGCTACGTTCACCCCCATGATCTTGGAGAAGAACACGTCTTCCAGGTCAGCTTCCACCGGACTAAAGTCAGACAATGGCTCTTCACTGTAGACGTGGATACGCGTCTTGCCGCTCACCAGCTTATTGGATATAATGGTGTGCCGTTGCTGATAGTCTTCCATCGCGGCTTTCTCAACCGTCCGTTCGTAGATCAGCCCATCCAGCGAGTCCACGGCCAGTTGGGGCGAGCCCGAGAACAGCACTTCGCCCTCGTGGATGATGGCCATGTCAGAGCACAACTCCTTCACATCGTCCACAATGTGGGTGGAGAGGATCACGATCACGTTTTCCCCGATCTCGGACAGCAGGTTGTAGAAGCGGTTGCGCTCGCCGGGGTCGAGGCCCGCGGTGGGTTCGTCCACGATAATCAACTTAGGCTCACCGAGCAGGGCCTGGGCAATGCCGAAGCGCTGGCGCATGCCGCCTGAGAAGCTGCTCACGCTCTTCCGGCGGTGGTCGTGCAGGTTCACGCGCTCCAGCATGGCGTCGACCAGCGCTTTGCGTTCTTTTTTGTCGGTGATGCCCTTGAGCACAGCCATGTGGTCGAGCAGTTGTTGGGCACTGATGCGCGGATACACGCCGAACTCCTGCGGCAAATAGCCCAGCACCCGGCGCAGAGCGACCTTATCGTCGAGCACGTTAATGTCGCCCAACTGAATGCTGCCGCTGTCGGCTTCCTGCAGCGTGGCGATGGTGCGCATGAGCGTGGATTTGCCCGCCCCGTTGGGACCGAGTAGCCCAAACATCCCCTTGTTTATGGTGAGCGACACGTTCTTGAGGGCGGCCGTGCCGTTGGGATAGGTTTTGGAAAGGTTCTGAATGTTGAGTTGCATAGATTTTCTGGTTGGTTAGATATTGGAAATTTGGAAATTGATAGACATTATGACTTTCTGAACGGCCAGATATTGGTTGGTGGCTGGTAGATGATTCATTGTAGGACCATGATTCATTGTAGGATCATGATTAATCATGATCCTACGGTACGAACCAAAGGTGCAGGATTGGCCCGGCAACGCCAAAAATGAATGACGAACGGCGTGAAAGGAGGACGAACGATCATCGGGACATGACCAACGACGTTCACCATCCCGCCAGCGGGGTGCTTTCAGCCCTTCGTTGCGATACCCAATCTCTGGCATCCTTCCCGGAATCTCCGTATGTTGCAGTATGGCATCTACCCGAAAGTTAGTGGCCTTGCCCGCGTACCAACTGCTGCTTTGGGCGGCGGCGGTGCTCGGCATCTTCTTCACCCGTCACGGTCTGGCCCAGCCGAACGACGGTGCCTTGGCCTTGTTTCAAATCGTTGCCGGGCTGCTTCCGCTGGCGGCGGCGGTTTACGCGAACCATTATCTGCTGATCCCCCGGCTGCTGCCCGCCCAGCGCACCGGCTGGTACTGGGCCAGTTTGGCCGCGCTCGTCACGTTTGTTGCCCTTGTCAACTGGTTCTATCCGTACTTTCCCTTTCCGCAGTCGGACCCCGGAGTGCAGTGGGGATTGCACGCGGTGTTGTTGCTGGCGGCCATGAGTTTGTATCTGTCCCGCAAGTTTTCTTTTCAGAAACAGCGCGAGATCGAGCTGCTGGTGCGCCAGGGTGATATGGAAATGCAACTGCTGCGCAGCCAGATGAACCCCCATTTCCTTTTTAACGCGCTCAACAGTATCTATTCTTACGCTATAGAGGGCTCAGACCGGGCGGCGGAGCTCATCATCCAACTCTCGCAACTCACCCGCTACCAACTGGAAAGCTCGCGCAAGGGAATGCTGCCCCTGGCCGACGAACTGGAATTTTTGCACGACTTTCTGTCGCTGGAAGAAACCCGCTACAGCGAGCGCTGCACGATCAACTTCCAGATCAACGGTGACGCCGAAGGGCAAAGCGTGCTGCCACACCGGGTGCCACCTATGCTGCTGATTCCGTTCGTAGAAAATGCCTTTAAGCACGGCGTGGCCACCACCAACGAATCCAGCTTCGTTAACGTTCGCATCGATATCGCGGGCGGACGCTTGCAAATGGTGGTGGTGAACAGCCTGCCCGGCAAACCGACGCGCCCGGTCACCTCGACCTGGACAGGCCTGGCCAACACCCGTAAGCGATTGCAGTTGGTGTACCCAGGCCGCCACTACCTCAACGTGCTGCGCCAGCCTACTACCTATCAAGTTACCTTATTTGTGAACCTATGACCCTAAAATGTTTGCTCGTCGACGACGAACCCCGCGCCCACGTAGTACTCAAAAGTTATATTGACAAGGTGGCCGGTTTGGAGGTGATCCACAGCACCACCAGTTCAGTGGAAGCCTTTAGCTACATGCAAAGCAACGCGGTGGATTTGCTCTTTCTGGATATTGAGATGCCTGAGCTAACGGGCCTGGAATTGCTGGAAGCCTTGCAGAATCCCCCGAAAGTGATTATCACCTCAGCCCACTCGGAGTTTGCCCTGGATAGTTATAACTTCAACGTGCTGGATTACCTGCTAAAGCCGATCCCCTTTAACCGTTTCCTGCGGGCGGTAAACAAGGTGCTTAAGCAAACTTCATCCCCTGAAACCAGTGTAGATGAGGCGCTACCCACCAAAGATCACTTTTTTGTGAAAGAAGATGGGGTGAATAAGCGCATCGATTATGCTGACCTACTCTACGTGAATAGCTTTGGCAATTATGTACGTATCTACACCGCCGCAGGCAAGCATATGGTAGCCGACACCATGAAGAACCTGGAAGACACCTTACCATCGGACCGCTTTCAGCGCATTCATAAGTCGTATTTGATCAACCTGAGCAAGGTGGACCGGGCGCACGGCAAGATGGTGGTGATTGGCGGGCATGAACTTCCGGTAGGTAATGCCTATCGACAGGGATTATTAGAAAGGTTAGAGAAGTAGAAGGATTGATTGATTGACTGAAGGAATGAATATTCTTTTCATTCGATCCTTCTTAAATATACCCCGCCACCGCATACGCCCCCATCCCCACCCACTCGCGCACCACGATTTCCCAACCCTCAATGGCCGACGCGCTGGGCAGCAGCAACCGGTCGGGCGTGTACTCGGGTTCGTCGCTGCGGAAATCCACGCCGAAGGGATACACCTCCAGTCCCGCTTTTCGGAAGCAGGCTTCGGCGCGGCGCATATGATAAGCCGAGGTGATGAGCAAACACTCCTCATTCGGAAACTGCTCATTGAGCAGCCTGGCGCAGTTCAGCGCGTTCTCGCGGGAGTTGCGCGATTCGGCTTCTACCAGAATATCGCGCGGCGGGATGCCGCTCAGCAGCAAAATTCGCTCTAACAACTCGGACTCGGGCACCTGATCCTTAAGCAGCTTGCCCGAGCCGCCGCTTACCAGAATTTTCTTGATCTTCTTTTGCCGGTACAACTGCACGGCGTGCAGCACCCGGTCGGCCGAACCCGCCACGTGCACCCGGTCGCGGGGTTCTTTGTCGGTGGTGATGCCGCCTAGCACGATGCCCACCCGGTGAAGGGGCAACGTGGCGATGGGTTCCGGGGCCACTTCCCACGCCCGCATCACCGCATTGCTCAGGAAGGGGTTGCTAAAGAAAAGCAGCAAACCGAATCCGATCCAGAAAAAGCGCTGCCGGTGGCGCTTCACCAACACGCTGAGCAGAAACGCCAGCATGATCCAGGTAAAGGGCTTAGCCAGGAAATAGATAGTCTTAGAGAGCAGAAAGAACATTTCTACGAATCAATCGGCACCCGAAACTCGGTGCGGTTGCCCGCGTTGTCTTCGGCTACCAGCGTTAGTTCTCCTACGAACGGCTGGTCTTCGTCCAAGCGGTCGGACCAAATCAGGTCTTGTTTGTAGTCGTAGTGCATCAGCACCCACTCGTCACCAACGCGCACCTCGTAGCTGTCCAAGCCCGACATGCTATCGGCTATCTTGAAGCGGATGCGGTTGCTGCTCACGCTCAGGGGCGTCACCACCGGGGGCACGGTGTCGGCCGCCAGCACGTAGTTGCCAAAGCTGCGGGTGGTGAAGGTGAGCGTGTTGTTTTTCCAGATGCCTCCGGCGTAGCCCAGGTTGCCGCCGTTGCTCAGGCTGTAAACCGCCGTCTTCTCGCGCGGAGCGTCGAGCGTGCGCCGGGGCTTCAGCTCCACCGATATGCTACGCTCCAGGGGAACGCTGCCCTCGTGAATCCGAAATATTTCCCGACCATCTTCTTCGTAGTAGTCAGTTTCCAGGTAGAGCGTATCAAAGAGCGAACCGCGCGGAAAGGTCACGTTCATGGTAGGTTGGTAGTAGCTAAAGGCCCGGCCCGCGGGCACGCGCACCTTGAGGTTCAGTCCCTGGGTGGCATCATCAATGCGGATGGAATCCGGAATACCCTGCCGCAGGTCCCATAAGTAAACCGCCACATCGTTCACCAGATAGGCGGGACGCTCGTCGTAGGGCAGTCGGTTGGCGTAGAAGGTAGCCGGTTGCAGTTCGTTCATCGTCTCGGGGTTCGGGGAGGCGGGGGCGAATAGTTGCAGCACGTTGTTGCGCACGTGGTAGTTCTTGGTGGTGTAGGGCTTGCTGAAGTAGCGCACACTAAGGCGCTCGGGCCATGAGGTTTTGCCCTGCAAAGTAAACTTGGCTACGGCCTCGTTGCCGTTGATATCGGTGAGGGCAATACTCACCGGATGGGCTTCTGCGTCGCGAACGGTGAGCGCTCCCCGCTGAGCATTGGTGGTGTAAAAGGAAAACTCGTTGCCATCGTCAACGTAGAGCTTATAAAAAGTGCGATTCTGCCGATAGCGCTCTTCGTAATTGGTGTGCACATGGATATCTTTGTTCTGGGCAAATGAAAACTTATCTACTTCGCACAAGTACTGCGCTTCGCCATCCATGCGCAGTTCGGTGCGCTTTACCCCGTAGATGTTGCGCACGCCAGTGGATTTGTCGTAGGCGGCGATTTCTACTCCAATGGTGCCCTGCACGTCGATGGGTTCGTCGATGGTATACGTATTTCCCTGTTGCTTTACCGCAAACTCAAACCGGCCGAACTGTCCGTTGATGCGGGAATGTTGATCCAGCGTGGTGAGGCTGATCTTACGGACGTAGGGGGCCACCCGATCCACGATTTCTTTGAATTTGTACTGCAGTGGGTCGATGGGGCGCTGGCTGGCATCACGGATTTCAAAGTGCAGGTGCGGTCCGCCCGAGGAGCCCGAGTTGCCCGCCTTGCCCAGTACCTCACCGCGCTTCACGGCCAGTTCGTTTTTGCCGGGAAATAGCTCGATGGTGAATGACTTCTTCTGGTACTGGGCCTTTTTTACGTAGCCCTGAATATCGTCGTTATACTCGTGCAGGTGTGCGTAGACGCTGGTGGTGCCGTTGGGGTGCTGCACGTACAGGGCGTTGCCGTAGCCGCCGGTCGACACCTTGATGCGGCTTACGTAACCCGCCGCGGTGGCGTGGACGGGCGCACCTACCACCCCGCCTACCTTGATATCCAAACCAGCGTGCAGGTGCGAACTGCGTAGTTCGCCAAAGTTACCCGACAAGTAGTTACGTTCTCCGGGTTTAATCGGAAACAGGTAGTAATCTTCTTCTAAGGTTACTCTTACGAACAGGCCCATTACCAGTACTATGAGCGACAATGCTCCGAAGCGTTTATTTAATCTCACAGGTAAGCAGTTTTTGGTCTTCAATACAGGCGGTTAATACGTTGCCGGGCTGAATGGCTCCCACGCCCTGCGGGGTTCCGGTGAAGATAATATCGCCCCGCTTGAGGGTGAAAAACCGCGAGAGGTAAGTCACAATCTCATCGAAGCTAAACAGCATCAGGCGGGTGTTTCCTTCTTGCCGCACGGCATTATCTACGTTCAACGAAAAGTTAAGATCTTGCAAATCGCCGAAGTTTTCTTTCGGCTGAAAGCCCGACACGGGAGCTGAGCCGTTGAACCCTTTCGCCAGCAACCAGGGCAAGCCCTTTTCCTTGGCCTTCTGTTGCAAATCACGCGCCGTAAAGTCAATGCCGATGCCCACCTCGTCGTAATATTTATGGGCAAATTTCTCTTGAATGTACTTTCCGGTGCGGCATATCTTCAGCAGCAGCTCCACCTCAAAGTGAATATCCGTTGAGAAGTCCGGGTAGTAGAACGGTGCGTCGTTCTCCAGCAGCGCCGTGTCGGGCTTCATGAACACTACTGGCTCGGTGGGCCGTTCGTTGTTCAGCTCCTCAATATGCGCCGCGTAGTTGCGACCAATGGCCAGTATTTTCATAGAAATGGAAATTGAGCGATGGATGGATGGTTGGCTTAAAAGCTTTTTGACTAAAAATGAGGCAGCTTAGAAAGCTAGTCGGTTTCTGTTAAAAGTATACCCATGTAATTTCAAGGGAAAGGTTAGCGTTAGTTGAGTACTTATTGCGTTAGATTTGCGGGGCAGCTAGATACCCAAAAATAATTAAATTACCCACCAAAATTAGTTCCCGTCATCGTTATCCTTTTGATTTTATCGACCGCTTCCTTATCTATGCAAAACAAACGCAAGTCGGGTCTATTTCGTCTAGGGCATCGGCTGCCAACTGCTACACTTCCTGCCCCTTGCCTCAACCACCTACCCATCTGCCGTCGGCAGTCTGACCCTTTTGTTTACTTTACCCTGACTCGCTTCTGATGAACAAGCATACGTATGATTATGGCATCGTAGGAAACTGCGCTTTCTTAGCGCACATTGGCAAAGATACCAACGTGGCCTGGCTCTGCTGGCCCCGCTTCGACAGCAGTTTCACCTTTGGCGGACTGCTCGATAAAGAAAAAGGCGGCGAGTTCAGCGTCTCTACTCCGGCCGCTTCGTTCGATTCGCAGCAATACTACGTTGAGAACACTAACGTGCTGTGCACCGAGATTGAAGACGAAAACGGCAAGTTCCGCGTCACCGATTTTGCGCCGCGTTTCTTTCAGTACGACCGTTACTTCAAACCGCTGATGTTCGTGCGCAAGATCGAGCCTCTGTCGGGCAACCCCCGGGTAAAGGTGACCTGCGAACCAGTGGGCGACTACGGCAACTTCCGCCCCTCGAAGAACCAGGCCAGCAACCACATTAAGTTCTTGGGTTCGGGAGCGGAGATTCGGCTCACCACCAATATTTCGCTCACCTACATGATGGAAAACCAGTACTTCGTGCTCAACGACACCAAGTATCTGGTGCTCACCTATGGCGCTCCGCTCGAGGCCCCGGTAGAAAGCACCAGCGAAAGCTTTCTGCAGAAGACTGTCGCCTACTGGCAGCACTGGGTGAAGAGCACCAGCATCAAGCAGTTTCATCAGAAAGAAGTAATCCGCTCAGCCTTGGTGCTCAAGATTCACCAGTACGAAGACACGGGAGGAATAATCGCGGCGGCCACCACCGCCCTGCCCGAAGCCCCAGGAAGCGGCCGCAACTGGGACTACCGCTACTGCTGGCTACGCGACACCTACTACACGCTCACGGCCTTCAACAATATTGGGCACTTTGAGGAGCTGGAACGCTACTTCAACTACATCGCCAACGTATCGGCCACCGAGGGCGAACGCTACCAGCCGCTCTACTCGGTGAGCGGCGGGGTGGAGTTGGTCGAGACCACGCTTGATTTGAAGGGCTACTTGGGTAACCAGCCGGTGCGCATTGGCAACCAGGCCTACGAGCATATTCAGAATGATGTATACGGACAGGTGCTGCTGTCGCTGCTTCCGCTCTACGTCGATCAGCGCTTTAATAAAGAAGAACGGGCGGGTTCCTACCGACTGGCCTCTGAGGTGTTGGACCGCATCGATAAGTTCATGGACGAACCCGACGCTGGTTTGTGGGAATTCCGGGACAAAAGCCAGCACCACTGCTACACCTACCTTTTTCACTGGGCGGGTAGCTTGGCGGCGGAGAAGATCGCTAAGTTCCTCGGCGACCGCAAGTTGCTTAGCAAAGCGGAGAAGCTAAAGCAGACCGCGGCCGGTTACATTGAGCAGTGCTACGACGGCTCTAGACAGGTATATACCCAGGCGGTAGAAACCAAGCATCTCAACGCGAGCACCCTGCAACTGATCATGATGAACTACCTGGACCATAGTTCGCCCCGCGCGCAGCAGCACTTGATTAACCTGGAGAAGGAGTTACGGTCAAAGGACGGGTTGTTTTACCGATACATGCATAAAGACGACTTCGGCACGCCGGAGACTACGTTTTTGATCTGTGCCTTTTGGTATGTGGAGGCACTGGCCTGCGTGGGCCGGGTTTCGGAAGCCGTTGAGGCGTTTGAAAACATTTTGGGTTACAGTAATCACTTGGGGCTACTCAGCGAAGATGTTGACGCCGAGACAGGCAGTCAGTGGGGCAACTTTCCGCAGGCCTACAGCCACGTGGGGCTGGTGAACGCTGCGTATCGTATCGCCACCAAGCTAGATGTTCCGAGTTTTTTGGAGTGATTAGGAAGAGCAAATAACTATTTCCCTGTGATTTGGATGAACTGAAAGTGGGAGGAATTCTGTGGGGCTACCCGCATTGCTCCCAGCAGATGCAGATAACCTAAGCCGCAATCAACAGAAAGTTGACCCTCATTGCTTTTGAGGATATGTTTGTTTGGAGCCCCAACGGGATCATCGGCAGGCATACGTTCTATAAAAACAACGAAATGGCGGGCTATTGCTCAGTGATCCATGCCTTACAGCTCAAGGGCATCGATGGGCACTACGGAAACCAAAGAAAGGTAATTATCTTTAGCTATGTCGCGGTTAGCAGAGGGGCAATTTATGCTTTAAAAGCCCACGGATTTAGAGATATCACCATCTGTGTCCAAAGACCTGATCACGAAGTCAGAGAGGCAGTACTAGACGTAAGCTACACGCGTATCGTAAGGGGGGGGAGAAAACGAGCTTCGCTTAAAAGTTGTTGAACACAACGGATCAGAGCGGCCACTGTTAGATTTGATCAGCGAAGCCGAGATAATTATCAACGGTACTTACCAAGACGCGAATAACCCGATCGATTTTGTACTCGAGGAAGAAAGATCCCAACTAAGAGATGGAACCTTATTTATAGATGTGAGCTGTGACGAAGGCATGGGTTTTTATTTCGCTACCCCTACAACTTTTAAAAACCGATACTGTCTATTGACCGCATCGATTATTACGCAGTAGACCACACACCCAGTTATTTCTGGGAAAGCGCTTCAAGGTCTATCTCTGCCGCATTAATCGTGCACCTACAAGCAGTGATCGATGGCCCTTCAAGTTGGGCGCAAGATGCTACTATCAGAAATGCAGTAAACGTAGATGAGGGAGTCGTGGTAAAAGAAGCTATCCCCAGATTTCAGAGCCGTGAAACTGCCTACCCGCATTTAGTGAATTAGCGGGGTGTTCCTGAGTGGGATCACAGCCCCCTACTGCAAATGGTGGAGTTAATACGTCGCAACGCAGCAACGAACTCTTCCTCGTTTTGGGGGGCAACAAAAACCTCACCCACAAAGAACTGAATACGGAGTCCGACAAATGATGCTGAGGCATTGGCGCTCAAGATACTGGTTTCGCGGGTGATGCTGTGGATGCGATCAATGGGTACACTGCCCCAGCGCAGTCCCGAGCGGTAGACTAATTGCCCATTCTCAATGCGGTAGACCGTGTGAGCAAAGGGCAGCAGGGCGGCAATGGTAGCAAAGACCCAGAACGCAATTAGCCCGTACAAAAAGGGGCCGGGCGACAAGATGGGAATGGTTATCATCAGGGCGGGCAGTGACAGCAACGAAGCAACGGTGAAAGTTGCTTTGCGGACGTCGGTGCGTCCCGAAAAAGTGATTGCGTCCATAAGGCATTGATTAATTTACGGTAAGTTCTTGTCCGCTTTCGTTGCTCTGGTAGGCCAGCTCGATAAGGCGAATCACGTTCAGGGCTTGTTCAGCAGGTACGGCCAAGGCTTCTTTTCCCTGCAAGGCCTGGTACAGATTGTCGTAGAACCGGGTATAGTCACCCGTCTCAGAGGCCACCGTTCCCCGCACCTGTAGTCCATTGATCATCGTGTCGAGGGTGCCCCAGTCGGTTTCCGGTTCCTGCCCAATGCGGGAGTTGTCGGGAGAAATGCCCAGCTTGAGGAAGTCTTCCTGGGGGTCGATCCCGAATTTAGTGAAAGTACCCTCGCTGCCTAGCAACTTGTAGCGCGGCCCCTGGTCGCGAACCAGATAGCTCAACTTAAGCACCACCTGCATCGCTTCGTACCCAAGAATGAGGTGATAAGCGTCGGGAGCCTGCCCGTCTGTACGTTGAATGCTGAGCTTGGCAAATAGGGTTTTCGGCATACCAAACAGTACGAGTGCCTGATCAATCATGTGCGAGCCGAGGTTATACAGGATGCCTGAGCCGGGGCCGTCGGCTTCTTTCCAGGTGTCGGGCTGAATATAGTTACGAAAACGATCGTAGTGGGCTTCGTACTCCACCACTTTGCCGAGCACATCGGCCGCTAGCACCCGCTGCACCGTGAGGAAGTCACTGTCCCAGCGTCGGTTCTGAAAAACGGTAAGCACGCGCCCCTTCGCCTCGGCCAGCGCGATAAGTTGTTCGCCCTCTTTGGTAGTGTTGGTGAAGGGCTTCTCAACCACCACGTGTTTTCCGGCTTGCAGCGCGGCCTCGGCCATGTCGTAGTGGTACGGATTAGGAGTATTCACCACGATCACTTCTACGGAGTCGTCGGCGAGCAGGTCTTCGTACTTGCGCACCAAATTCACGTCAGGATAGCGCTCCGTTGCGTCGGACCGATGGCGTTCCAGCACACTATGTAGGCGAAAACTAGGGTGAACGGACAGCAGCGGACCGTGAAACACAAGTCCGGACATGCCATAGGAAGCGAGAGCAACGTTGATCATACTTTTGGTTCTAGGTTGAGGAGTTCTAAGTTCTGCGTTCAGGATTCGGAGTTCTCAGTTGTAGGTCGGGGTTCTAAGGGGTTAGGAGTTCTTGGTTCTAAGTTTTAAGTTATGCATTGTGAGCTCAGAACCTAGAACTTTTCAACCCAAAACCTAGAACCCATAACTTTTCAACCTAGAACCGTTTAACTCAGAACCTAGAACCTAGAACCTAAAGAATGGAATAAATTCTTACTTTTGATAGCAAACCCCGAAAGAATGCATTGAATGAGTCGTCGCACCTTTGTGCAATATGGTTCCGCCGGACTGGCGCTTCCTTTCGGCACGTCACCTTGGCCTACTGCGGAAACTGCCGCTAAGAAGAACGTGGGAGTGAAGCAAGTGAGCACCACCTTCGAAAGAGAGCCACTGGCCACGCCCTACGGTTTCAAGGGGGGCTACATGACCGATGTGTGGCAGACGGTGGTTCGCTTGCAGAGCACGTCGGGACGCCATTGCATAGGCTTAGGCACCCAAAACGTACTGTGGTCCGACGCGCGGGTATTCATGAATCACTCCGAAAGTGGCGGCAATGCCCTGATGTACGCCATCACCGAGCGGGCCGCCCAACTGGTGAAAGGACAGACCTTCAGTTCGCCCCTCGACTTGCAGGAGCAAATTCTTGACGAGTTAGTAACGTACGGGAAGCAGGTTACTAGTAATCCCCAACTGCGCACCACCTTTGTACTTAACGCGCTGGTGGCGGTCGACAATGCCGCTTGGTTGCTATACGCAGCTGAAAATGACATCGACCAGTTCGACGAAATGATTCCGCAACCCTACCGCGCGGCGCTGGGCTATCGGCACCCTAGGGTGGTGAGCATTCCGTCGTTCTCGTTTGCCACGCCGGTGGCGCAGATGGAGCAGCTGGCCAGCGAAGGCTACTTCTTTATGAAGATCAAACTAGGGCACCCCGGCGCGCAACGCGACATGATTGAGGCCGACAAGGCCAAGCTCACGGCTATTCACCAAGCCATCGGACAGGGCACTACTCCGTATACCGCCGACGGCAAGATTCCCTATTACTTTGACATGAACGGCCGCTACGAAAGCAAAGACACGCTACTTGAACTGCTGGACCACGCTAAAAGCATCGGCGCGTTTGAGCAGATAATGGTGGTGGAAGAGCCTTTCCCCGAAGAATACGAGGCTGACGTGAGCGACGTGGGCATACGAGTGGTGGCCGACGAGAGCGCCCATACCGAGCAGGACGTGCTCACCCGTATTCAGATGGGCTACGGCGGCATTGCGCTCAAACCCATTGCTAAGACCTTAAGCATGACGCTGAAGATGGCCAAAGTAGCGCACGAAAACCAGGTGCCCTGCCTCTGTGCCGACCTGACGGTGAACCCCATCCTGGTAGATTGGAACAAAAACGTAGCCGCACGACTGGCCCCGTGGCCGGGCTTTGAAAAGGTCGGTCTGATGGAGAACAATGGCCATCAGAACTACCGCAATTGGGCCGAGATGCTGAGCTATCATCCGTACCCCAAGGCTGATTGGGTTACGGCTAAGGACGGAGTGTTTGAGCTAGGCCGCGACTTCTACCAACGCAGCGGAGGCATCTTCGCAAAATCTACGCACTATGAGCAATTATTCTCCCCAACGTCGCGCTAAAAACTGTTTGAGTTCACATCAGCTGGTTTACGCTAAATTAACCGGCAATCGTTTGGGCAACTACACAAAGGAAACTACCTTGAGATTCTATTTTTACAAACCCTAACCGCTTGTTCTACTATGAAACAACTTCTCACCCTTACGCTGAGCGTTTGCTTGCTAAATGCTTGTCAAAGTACTACCACCACCGAAGAAACCACCGCAACGGATGAAGCACCCGTTGTCACCACCGCCGACACCGCTCCGGCGGATAACACGCTGACTGCCCAAGAGGAAGAAGAGGGCTGGGAGTTGCTCTTCGACGGCACTTCGACCGATCAATGGCGCGGCGCGCACCAGGAAGCCTTTCCGGCCGGGGGTTGGAAAGTGGCAGACGGAATGCTTATGGTGGAGGCCTCAGATGGCGCCGAGTCGCAGAATGGGGGCGATATTGTAACCAAGGATGAGTACTCGAACTTTGCTTTTCAGGTAGACTTCAAGCTCACCGAAGGGGCTAACAGTGGCATCAAATATTTTGTGACCGAAGCTTACAATTCTGATCAATCGGCCATCGGCCTGGAGTACCAACTGCTGGACGACGTGCGCCACCCGGATGCCAAGCTGGGCAACAACGGGGGTGGTACCCGTACGCTGGCTTCGCTCTACGATCTGAAAGGGGCGCCAACCGACAAACCGGCAAATGCTATCGGGGAGTGGAACACCGCCCGCGTAGAAGTGCGCGGCAACCAGGTGACGCACTACCTCAATGGCACCAAGGTGCTGGAATACGAGCGAGGCAGCGATGCCTATAATACGCTGGTACAGGGTAGCAAGTATAAAGATTGGGACAACTTTGGCATGGCCGACAGCGGACACATTCTGCTGCAAGACCACGGCGATCGGGTATACTTCAAAAATATTAAGGTGCAGAAGTTAGCATTCTAGCTCTAGCGCGCGATAACTTACTGAGTTAGTAAGGCAGCGGAAGATGTATGTCATTGAGTTGAATACCCCGGTTAATTAACTGCTAATTTAGCTTGAGTTTTATGCAATCCACTCATCTGCACAATGATAAAAGGAGCCTTAGATGATGAAGAATCAATTTGAGTAGTTGTCAACCATACTAAGGCTTTATCACCAGCTACAGCTTCTGTAGCTTCTTCTTAACCAATTTCAACCAGTTGTACAGACTTGACATATTCCTCACTTTATCTGAACAAAAATGTTGCCCTAATAAATAAAGTATGATTATTATAATATATAGTATAAAAAAATTAGCTTAATTGTTTTTTATTGTATATCAATGTATAAATGTTCTATGTACCTATTTGACAAGTAGAATAGTTCCAAAATACAGAACCTAACACGGTCACCTTAACATTACATGATTCTGATTCTGCTTCGCACCAGAGGTTTGTGAGATATAGTAAGAATGGATAACATTGTCTTTCGTTAGGAAATCTAATAAAACACTGCTCGCATATTTTGCTAGGTAGTCTGACAATTACAGTCAACTCAAACACATAAAGATTATTTATGAAAGCCCCCGCAAAAAGCACTTCCCCCGCCGCAAAAAAAAGCCCTCCTGCTTCTGAGCTAGAGGCCCTAAAGAAACAAAAGGCCGCCCTGAAAAAAAGCCTGGAGGAAATGACCCAACTACAGGAAGAATCTCGGACGATTCAGGAAGAACTGGAGCAGTCGCACGAGCGCAATGAACAAGTCTTGGAGCAAGCGGTGGACTCAGTGGTGACTATCAACGCCGATAAGATCATCACTTTCTACAATAAGGCGGCCGAAACTATGTTCGGCTACTCCCGCGAAGAAGTGCTGGGCCAGAACGTGAAGATGATCGTGCCGATGGAGCACCGCGGCGGACACGATCAGTACGTGGACAGTAATATGCAAACCGGTGTCAATAAGGTGGTGGGCAAGGGGCGCGACCTGGAAATGGTGCGCAAGGACGGGAGCAAATTCTGGGGTAATCTTTCGTTGAGCAAGGTTGACGTAGGTGACCGTTTGCAGTACACCGCATTTATCAAAGATATCACCGAGCAGAAGACCTACCTGGAATCCCAAGCACGCCTGCAACGGGAACTAGAAACCCGCATGGACCAGATCAACGTGGCTTGCCTGGTTTCTGAGTCTGATCTGAAGGGCAACGTCACCTTCGTCAATGACAAACTGTGCGAGGTAACGCAGTATACCCGCGAAGAGTGCATAGGACAACCGCACAGCATGTTCCGCCACCCCGATTCTCCTAAGGAAATCTTCAAGGAGATGTGGTCCACCATCGGAAGGGGCAATATCTTCAGAGGGGTCATCAAAAACAAAAAGAAGGATGGCGATCCGTACTGGGTCGATGCCATCATTGCCCCGGTGATGGGACCCAACGGAAAGCCTATCAAATACATCGGGGTACGATACGACATCACGGAGCAAACGCTCAAAGAGGAGGAACTCAAGGTTTCAAAAGCAAAGTCCGATCAAATTCAAGCGGCGGTAGACAACAGCTTCGCGGCGATTGAGTTCACACCGGACGGCACCATTCTTACGGCCAACCAGAACTTTCTCCGGGCCGTAGGCTATTCGGATGTTGATGAAATTGTGGGACAGCACCACCGCATCTTCTGCGATCCGGAATACGCGAACTCCGCCGAATACAGCGCCTTCTGGGCAGACTTAGCCAACGGGCAAACCAATACCGGCGAATTTGAACGCATCACCAAAAGTGGTAAGAAGGTTTGGTTAAATGCTTCTTACACTCCCGTTAGAGACACCCAAGGAAAGGTCGTGAAGGTGATCAAGATTGCGGCCGATGTTACGGCGGTAAGGGTACCCGTGCTTCAGGTGAGCGGCCTGATTGCCAGTATGGCGCAGGGCGACCTAACCCAAAAGTTTGACATGAACGCCGAGGGCTACGTGCAAGAGATGGGGGATGCGCTCAACGTGGCCATCGAAAACCTGAACGCGCTGCTGGGCAGCATCGGCAAAAACGCCGGTCTGGTTGCCGATTCTTCTTCCAGCGTACTGGAGAAAAGCGAAGGGGCAAAAAACAACACCGCCGAAGTGGCGTCGGCCATCGCCCAGATGGCCAAAGGAGCCCAGGACCAAGCTCTGAAAACCGATGAGTCTTCCAAGCTAGTGGAGCAGGTAAAGACTTCTTCCAGCGACATGGAGGAGAAGGCGAACAGCATTTACCAAACCGCCGAAAGAGGGCAGCAGCGTTGTGAGAACGGCCTTAAAACGATCAAGAATCTCATCAATAACATGAGTGGTATCAGCGACTCGGCAACGGTGACCTCAGAGTCAATTAACATTCTGACCCAACGGGCCGAAGAAATTGGGCGCACGCTGAACGTGATCACCGACATTGCCGCCCAAACCAACCTGCTGGCGCTTAATGCGGCCATCGAGGCGGCCCGGGCTGGAGATGCCGGACGGGGTTTTGCCGTAGTCGCCGAAGAAATCCGGAAGCTGGCCGAGGATTCGCGCCGCTCGGCCATCGATATTGAAAAAATTATCGGCGACGTGCAAAAGGATACGCAATCGGCCAGCAAAGCAATTGATACGATGAGCAGCAGCGTGAGAGACGGCAGTGCCGCTACCCAGGAAGCTTCCGATATCTTTGAAGAGATTGCCCAAGCCAGCAGCGATACGCTCAACTTCAGCAAGGAGATTCAGGAAGCCACCTCGGCCCAAAAAGCATCCATTGATACGGTGGCCAAGAATATTGAGCAAATCGTGGTGGTGGCCGAGGAAACGGCGGCGGGCTCCGAACAAGTAGCCAGTTCGTCGCAACAGCTCAACAGCAGCATGAAGGACATCACCGAAGCCAGCAACATTCTCTCGGGGGTGGCCGACGATCTACAGAAAGGAATCCGCCAGTTCCGATTGCGTGACCCGGCGCAGTAGTTCATAGGCCATCACGGAATGATTGTCACCAGATAAACCCACTCATGGAAAATAACGCAGTCACCGATACCGTCAAAAGCGAAACAGCGCCGTCTGGCGGTATAGAAAAGCACCAACTCATTGTGTTCAGGTTGGGCAGTGAAGAGTACGGTATTCACATCGACCAGATCAAGGAAGTGGTGCTCACTCCCCGCATCACCCGAATGCCGCACACGCCTGCTTACGTCAAAGGAGTGGCCAACATTCGCGGTAGCATTCTGGCCATCGTAGACCTGGAGGAAAAGTTTGGCCTTCAGAATGCGGCAGACAAAACCGAAGAAGATACGTCGAACTACACGCTGGTGGCCGAAAGTAAAGATTTTAGTGTCGGTATCCTGGTCAAGGAAGTTCCTAACACGCTCTCGGTGATGACCAGCGATATTGACGAAACCGTCAATGTGGTGCAAGACGCCGCTGAAAACAGCAACTACATGCTGGGCATTGCCAAGATCGACGACCGGCTGATTATTCTTATCGACTTATTCAAAATCATGCAGACCAACGACCTGAGCGGCGTATTCCAAGAAACCAGCGTTAGCGCTTAAACCAAACCCATAAATTGATAATATCATGGCAAAGAAAGTGCTGATCGTAGACGACTCTATGTACATGCGAAAGCTCATCAGAGATGCGGTAGAGGAAGGTGGCTACGAAGTAGTAGGCGAAGCGGCCAACGGCGAAGAAGCCATCGATCTGGCCCTGGAGTTGAATCCCGACATTATTACGCTTGACAACATCTTACCCGATATGATCGGTATCGATATTCTCAAAGTGTATCAGGAAGAAAAACTTCCCGCGCAGGTGGTAATGATCAGTGCGGTGGGACAAGAATCCGTGATTAACGAAGGAATGAGCCTGGGAGCGAAAGATTATATTGTCAAACCGTTTACTTCCGACAAGTTGATCGAGGTACTAGCCCAACTGTAAGCGTACAAACCCGCTATCATGCCTATTCCCAAGATCAGAACCCTGCTTATCGACGACTGCAAGATCACCTGCACGGCCTTTGAAGTCTTCCTGCGCAGAGATACGGAGATCGAGCTCATTGGTACGGCCTTCGGGGGGGAAGAAGGAATTGCCAAAGCCCGGCAGCTGGTGCCCGATGTCATTGTTACCGACATGGACATGCCCGCTTGCGATGGGGTGGCGGTGGTGCGGGCCATTATGCAGGAGATGCCCACTCCGATTATACTGCTGAGTGCCTTAGAAAAGGAACATCCGAAAATCTTTGATGCCCTCAGCGCTGGAGCTTTCGACTTCTTGAGCAAGGACGCGGTCACCGCCTCCCGCCGCCATGCCCAGCCATTACTCAATGGCCTTATCAAAATGGCGAACCAGGTGTCGCTGAAGAAAATTGACGGATGGCGAATCACCAAGAACACATGCCTGCATAGTTTCGATGCGCACCTTCCGTATGAGATTATTGCCCTGGGAGCATCTACCGGCGGACCGGCCGCCATTGAGGCTTTGTTGAATGCCCTGCCCGCCAATCTCAGCATTCCGGTGGTGATTGCCCAGCACATGCCTGAGTACTTTCTGCGGGCGTTTGCCCAGCGGTTAGACAAGATTAGCCCGCTCCGCGTGAAAGTGGCCGAGTGCGGCGAAGCGCTTCGGGGCCAGACCGTCTACATTATGCCCGGCCATATCAATACGCACATCGTGCGGGAGAAAACCACCCGGCAACCGGTGTTCGAGTTCACGCGTCGACGGTACACTGCGTTCAATGATCCTTCCATCGACGCCCTGTTTATCTCACTGGCCGAAGTATACGGCGCAAAAGCCATCGGAGTGGTGCTCACCGGCATGGGCAAAGACGGCACCGAGGGCCTGCGTGCTATTCGGCAACGACAGGGGTACACCATTGGTCAGGACGAATCGTCTTCTATCGTGTTCGGAATGCCCAAACACGCCACTGACTGCGGTGTAGTGCAGCAGGTGCTGCCCCTTCGAGAAATTCCCGGCTTTTTGGTAAGCTGTTTATCCTAGACAATGAAAAAAGAGGACGAATATAAAGAACTATTTTTGGCCGAGGCGCTGGAGAACCACGAGGAGTTGAACCGGCTGGTCACCGCATTGGAGAAAAATCCCGCCGATGCACCAACGATTAACGCCATCTTCCGGATCACCCACACCCTGAAAGGAAACGCAGCGGGGATGGGCTTCGGCGATATTGCCGAACTAAGCCACACCGTCGAGACCATGTTCGGAGAAATTCGCGACCAGCGGCTCCCGCTGACTTCGGACGTTTTTTCCGCCCTGTTTAAGGCCATCGACGTGTTGGGAGCGCTCATTCGATCGTTACAAGACGGCTCCCGGGTGTCGTATAAGGGTATCAAAACCAAACTGGAGGTCATTTGTAAACAAACAGCGGCTTCCCCAACTGAAGCGCCCCCGGCCAAGGCATCCCCGGCACCAACGAGAAAAACCACTTCTTCGCCTCCTAAAAAGTCCCGGAAGCCTAAGAAAAATACTTCCTCCCGCCCAAGCGAGTCTGCCCAGCCGCCGACGAAAGAAAACCCGCCGGAAAAGCTCACCGCAGCGCCCGAAAAGAAAGAAGTCGCCTCCGATAGGACGGAATCCAATCCGAAAACCGATGCACCTGCTCCACAAACCGACGATGAAGCGCGACCGGAAGCCCTGCCAGAAAACAAAATAGTGTTCTCTGACCTGGTGCAGGTGCCGGTTCGCAAGCTCGACGACCTGCTGAATCTGGTGGGAGAACTGATCATCGAGCGCGACCGGATGATGGCCTCCCACGCCGATACGCACCGCACCAACGAATACGCCCGTCTCAACCGCATCTCTTCCGATCTTCAGTACTCAGTGATGGACGTTCGCCTGGTGCAGGTTGGCTTCTTGTTCAACAAATTCCACCGGGTGGTTCGCGATGCGGCCGCCCTGGAGAACAAACGGGTAGCGCTCACGCTGGAGGGCACCAACACCGAAATTGATCGCAACATCCTACAAATCATCAGCGACTCGCTTATCCACCTGATCCGCAACGCGGTGGCGCACGGTATTGAGCTTCCCGAAGAGCGGAAGCGGGCCCAGAAGCCCCCGGAAGGAACAATCACTCTGAAGGCTAGCAACGAGAATGACACGGTCATCATCGAAATCCGAGACGATGGCCAGGGAGTGGCCGTTGAAAAGGTGCGGCAACGGGCCGTGCAACGGGGTTTGCTGACCCCTGAACAGGCCCCCCAACTCAGTGAGGAAGCAACGGTGATGCTTATCTTTGAGCCAGGCTTCTCTACCGCAGAACAAGTGAACGCTATCTCGGGCCGGGGAGTGGGCATGGACGTGGTGAAGAAGGCACTGGACGCAATCGGAGGAAAGATATCGGTGCAGACCCGGCCCGGTGAAGGCACGAGCATTCGGTTGGCCCTGCCCTCATCGATGGCGGTGAAGGGCACCCTTCTCTTCGAGGCGGGTCAGACGGAGTACGCCATTCCGTTGGCCTATACCGAAGCGGTGATTTCGCTCTACAAGCCAGATATCCACAAGGTGGGCCGTGGACTAGTGGCTACCTATCTGGGCAAAACCATCTCCGTGGTGTTTCTGAAAGATTTATTTACCCTGCCCGAAGAAGCGTGGGCCCACCAAAGCGGGTTGCTATCCCGGAGCGTTGATGCACTGCTCCCGGAAGAGAAACTAGAGGTGATTGTGGTAGCCTACGGTAGCCGTACGGTAGGCTTCGTAGTGGACAAGTTGTTGCAGCAAAAAGAGATCGTAGAGAAACCACTGATGAAACCCGTCGACCAAGTGCGCTTCATCAGTGGCGTCACCATTCTGGGAAACGGCCATGTCTGCCTGGTGCTTCACGTGCCCGCGTTAATCAGTCATATTTTTCAGGGCACCGCCTACCAAACCGAGGTCTTAGCCTGAACGTAATCGCCATGAACGCACTATCCTGCCAAGAGCAGCAAACGATACAAATCCTATTAGCTACCGCCTACGCGCACGCCGCCCAGGCATTCTCCTCCCTGGTGAATGAGCAAGTTACTTTTGATATTATCTCTTTTGGGATTTCCAGCATAGGTAGTGTAGCCCCACTCAACGATCAGGAAGAATGTTTAACCCTGGTGCTTACCGACATTCTGGGCGAGCTAGACGGAAGAAGCTACTTGGTGCTTACCGAACCGGAATGCGCCTCAATTCAGGAAGCTTGCTTGCCTGCAACGAGAAATGGCCATCGACAAACCATTATGGATAAGGCACTTCTCAAGGAAATTGACAATATCCTTTCAGCCGCCATGATTACCAAATTCTCGGAGGCACTTGGTCTATCCATCTACGGAGGCGTTCCTCAACTATTCACCTTGTCGCCAGAGGCTAGCCGGGAGAAGATTCGGGAAGGCTTTTCTTTGTCAGACCAGGGAAACCAACTGGTGGTCAGCGCACGATTTCTCTTCGAGGGTAGCCCTGACTTGCAACCCCAGTTTCTCTGGAAACTACCTTCGTCTTTCTTTGATCAGATACAGGGTTACCTTCGATCGGTCTCCTAAAAATGTTACAAGTTCTTTATGGGCACTCCCCCTACTCGTGCTTTTTTAATCACCGTCGGCCTGGCAGCAGGTCTTTTGATGCTGGCGGGTAGCATCCTGTACCTGAATATTCCTCACAAAAATTCGGTTGCCCTAGTAATAGGAGCGGTGGGATTTAGTATTTTACTGGTTAAGCACTGGAGTGACCATCAACGATCGGTTCAACTGCTCACATCCTTGCAGCAACTAACCCAGGGCAAACTCAGCAAACCAGCGGATAGAGTCTCGAAAAGGCCCGGAATAGCCTTGGTCAACACGCTGTACCACCAACTCAACGAGGCTGCCCACTTCATAGAAACATTGGGAGAAGACGCCACCGCTAGTGAGCTTCAGTATCTCCCTTCGGAAGAACGGTTGGGGAAAGCGCTGCTGGATATGAAGTCAACCCTGCATGCGTACCGGGAAGACGAAGCCAGACGCCACTGGAGCACACAGGGGCTTGCCTATTTTGCCGATCTACTCCGGGGACATTCCGACGACATTCAAGTTTTCGGCGAGCAGTTGATGTGTCATTTGGTACGCTACCTGGAAGTGAACCAGGGTGGGTTGTTTGTGAAAACCGAGGCCGAAGAAAAAACCTGGCTGGAGTTAGTCGCCTGCTACGCCTATGAGAAGAAAAAGCACTCCGAAAAACGCTTGGCCCTGGGGCAAGGGTTGGTTGGGCAGTGCGCACAAGAGCAGAAAATGATGGTGCTCACCAACGTGCCCGACCAGTATACCACGATCACCTCCGGGCTGGGAG
Organism: uncultured Cytophagales bacterium; assembly: GCA_963761785.1. Taxonomy (GTDB): domain Bacteria; phylum Bacteroidota; class Bacteroidia; order Cytophagales; family Cyclobacteriaceae; genus Tunicatimonas. The sequence goes on along the minus strand of CAVXII010000002.1, from coordinate 216,432 downwards.
AAGCCACTCCCTCTTGTATTGTGATTATTCCGCTCTGCTGGAACGAGGAGGTGTACGGAGTGGTGGAACTGGCCTCCTTTCACAGGTTGGCCGAACATCAACTGGCTTTCCTGGAAAAAGTAGCCGAAATCATTGCTTCTTCCCTAGCCATCGTGCAAACCAACCGCCATATGCACCAACTATTGCAGAATTCGCAGCAGTTGACCGAAGAATTTGAGCGGCTTTCGCTGGTGGCTAATAACACAGACAACTCAGTCGTCATTGCCGACCAAGAAGGTCGCATTGAGTTTGTGAACCACGGATTCACCAAGCTCACCGGTTACACCGCGGCCGAAGTAATGGGGCGGAAGCCAGGCCACCTGTTGCAAGGATCGGATACCGATCCTGAAACGGTGAAACGGATCCGTCGACAGCTGAGAGAAGGGTCGCCTTTCTACGAAGAGATTCTCAACTACCGAAAGACCGGAGAAAGCTATTGGATATCGCTGATGGTCAATCCTATCAAGAATGAGGAAGGGGAGATTGAGCAGTATATTTCTATCCAGGCCGATGTGACCAAGATTAAGCAGCAAACCCTGGATTACACCTACAAACTGGAAGCCATCAGCCGCTCCAACGCCATTGTGGAGTTTGATACGCAGGGCACCATCGTAGATGCCAACGAGTTGTTCCTCAACATAGGCGGCTATCAAAAAGAAGACTTGCTCCACCAAAGCTACGCGCACTTGCTACCGGAAGCCGAAGTACAAAGTCCGCAAACGCAAATGATGTGGGACAACCTGAAAGCGGGTACTTTCTTCTCGGGCGAATTCAAGCAGAAGAGCAAACTAGGCAAAGAGCTTTGGCTCAGCGGCACGTTCAACCCCATCTTTGATCTGGAAGATAATCTTCAAAAGATCATGATGTTCGCCCAGTTTACAACCCACGAAAAGGAAAAGCAGCACGACCTGACCGGGATGGTGCACGCCTTCACCGAAGCGGTGTCCGCCTTTGAGGTGACGCCGGAAGGGAAAATCAAGAAGGCCAATGCGCTGTTTCTGCAAAGGTTCGGCTACCAACGCCGGGAGATTGGGCGATTGAGCCTGAGCGATCTCATTAAGGCGGGCAGCCATATTCCGAACATGCGGTCCGCTTTTCAGCACCAGGAAAGTTTCCGGCTACCTTCCACACTAGTAACTAATACTGGCGAAAAGGTTAGTTGTCAGTGTTCGTTCACCGGCGTCAGAAACTTGGAAGGTAAGCTGTCCAAAGTGGTCGTCATCGTTTTGGAAGACTTAGCCTAAATTAATTTTTCACTTCACTATCCGCGTTATCTATGTCTGCTGTTGCCATTACCGACGAAGAGTTGAACGCACTGACCAACGCCATCCTGCGTCGCTACGATATTGATTTCACCTGCTACGAACCCACCTCCCTCAAGCGCCGGGTCGCTCGTAGCATTAGCGTCCTCAAGTTAGAATCGATTCACAACCTGTGGGTAAAACTGCTCAAGGACCGGTCTTTTATCTACCCTTTTATTGACGAAGTGTCCGTGGGTTTAACTTCTATGTTTCGCGACCCGGTGTTGTGGCGTTCGCTAAGAAGCGAGGCATTGGAGATGCTACGGCGGAAAGATCAGATTGATATTTGGCACGCGGGCTGTTCAACCGGAGAAGAGGTTTATTCAATGGGCATTGTGCTTCAGGAGAGTGGGCTGCTGACCAAAGCACGCGCCCTGGCCACCGATATCAGCGAAGCGGCCCTGGCGACAGCCCGGCACGGCCACTACCACGAACTCAAGATGGTTGACTACGCGCACAACTACCTTCAGTACAATCCAACCGGATTGTTTCAGCGCTACTATCAGCCGGGTGATGGCGGAAGCACCATGAAGCCGATGCTGAAGCAGCACGCTGATTTCCAACTACACAATCTGATTACCAACCTCCCCCCTCGGAAGTTCAACATTATTTTTTGCCGCAACGTGATGATCTACTTTGACCACGCCGCTAAAGTGCGTTTGCTTCAGCAATTTTACGAGCACTTGCACGAAGACGGTTACCTCATCATCGGTTTCTACGATGCCTTGGTTCCCCTTATTGACAAAGAAAAATACCGGATTGCTAACCTGGATGCTAAAGTGTTTCAGAAAATACAGTTAACGGTACGGTAAGTGTAGATGCGGATCGGTCAGAACAAAACACCCACGATAGTTTTGACCACGGACGGTTACGAGCGACCTTCGAAAACTATACGCTGTCGGATGTGGTACGAGAGTACCGCGTGCTGATGCAACTACTGCTAGACGTGGTGGATGAGCAAGGGTTCGTGCGTGTTACGGATCGGGATAAGGTTATCTCTTTGGTTACCAGAGCGATAGAAGAAGCTTCTGAGGTGTTTTACCAAGCCCGACAAGTAGAAAGTCAGCAGGCTAAGCGGCAGGCCGAGCAACTGGCGGAAGAAGGGACTACCTTCAGGGTAAATATTCCGACCCGCGGGCCCGCTATTGACGCAACGTTTCGATAGGAAACTTCTCTAGAATATGCTTGAAATTCTTTTGCACCGAATGTTTAGCCACAAAATCACTCACTGAGGCGTAGCTCTTCGCCTGGTCAATATCCTGCTTACGCAACGACGAACTGAGTACCACTAACTTAGTATCCGGGAAGTCTCGGTAAAACTCATTCTCATAGAGCTCGATAAACTCGAAGCCATTATACATTGGCATATTTAAATCGCACAGAATCAGGTGAGGATACATTGCCTTGGTGCACGAGCGTAGGTGCTGAAGGGCGTCTTCAGCGCTGGCAAAGGCTATAAAGTCGGTTTGACTGACGTTGGAATTAATCCACTCTTCGGCTACGAAATTGTTAATATCGTCGTCGTCAATTGACAGAATTCGTAGCGTATTGACGTTTGTTTTCATACGTGTGTAGATAGACATGAAACGTTGTGCCTTGGTCAGGCTTGCTTTCTACGTGAATATACCCTCCGTTCTTCTCCACCATGGTTTTAACCAAATGCATGCCAATACCTTGACCGTCGGCCTGCCGGGTGAGTCGCTCAAAGGGTTTAAAAAGTTTTTCCTGGTAGCGTTCCAGATCGATGCCTTCTCCGTTGTCGGCCACCGTGATTACGAGGTAGTCTTCGTGGGTTCGGGTTTGCACCTCCACCCGCAGGGGGCGTTCTTTGCAACGATACTTTAGGGCGTTACTCATTAGATTATAAAGAATACTCTCTAAATAAGGTGCAATATAGTAAAAAGCAGAAGACGAAAAGTTAGTAACCAATTGAGCAGATGCCTCCTCAATCTGACGATCTAACCGGTCGGTGATGGTATGGTATATATCTTCTACCGAAACCGTCGTGGCTTCGTCATGACCATACTGCTGGATATTAAGAATTTTTATGAGTCCACTCAGGGTGCTCTCTAACCGCTCTACCGACGTGCCGATTCTACTCACAATACGGGTGTCTCCCGGGCTGGCGTCTTCCAGCAGTTGCACCAGCGACAGCAAATTGGCCACCGGCGCGCGAAGATCATGCGCCGCCATAAACACAAAATTGTCAAGATATTCGTTGGCAATTTTTAGTTGCCGGTTGGTTTCCTGAAGCTGGGCATTAAAAGTGGCCTGCTCCGTGATATCCAGAACAATAAGAATAAACACCAGCCGACCATTGTACTGCATCTTCTGCAGGTTGGCCAGCACGTAGTAATGACTGCCATCGCGCCGCTGATAGGTGGTTTCAAACTGAATATTTTCCTCCTGCCCCTCGTCTAACGTTTGGGTCAGTTCCTGAAACTGCTGCCGGCTTATTTCAGGAGCAATATCCAACAGCGTGAGGGCCAGCATTTGGTCCAGCGAATACCCAATGTTCTCCCGGGCCCCGCGGTTCACGTTGATGAAACGAAGGGTGCGTGCGTCGCAGATATAGATTTCGTTGTGCGAACTCTCTAGCAGTTGTCCGTACTGCAAGGCAGCTTCTTCAGCTACTTTACGCTGCGTCAAGTCCACGCAGGTGCCCACCATGCGGGAGGTGGTTTCTCGGTTTGCGGGTGTCACCATACGACCTTGGGCGTAAATATAGTGGACCGACCGGTCTTTCCACATTACCCGAAACTCGATGTTCAACGGACTTTTATCTTGAGCAGCCTGCTGGAAAGCGGCTTGCACCCGGACCTGATCATCAGCATGAATGCGAACGAAGCTGGAAGCAAGTTTACCATCAAACTCATCGGCACTGATGTTGAATAAACCCCGCATGTGCTGGTTCCATTCGGCTTGGTCGGTGTCAGGTACCCACTCCCAGATACCTACCTTAAGCGATTCGATAACCATTTCGAGCCTTCGCATGGCCTCCTTAGTTCTCCGTTCAGCTTTCAGGCGAGCTGCTCGCGCTTTTTTGGAATCCGAAATATCGATAAAAGTAACCACCACGCCCTGGGTAGCATTTTCATCCACGCGGTAGGGTAGCACCTGGTTGAAGTAGTATTTCCCGTTCTGGGTAGCCACCTCACGGCGCACCGGCTTGCCCGTGCTCTGTACTTTGTGGATGACCGACTCCAGCGTGTCGCGTTTTAAACGGGTGGTAAAACTAGAAAGAGGTCGCCCAATGTCTTTTTGCCGGATGTTCACAATCTCTTCGCTGCGGGGGGTAATCATCCGCACAATAAGTTTTTCATCCAGAAAGATGGTGGCCATATCAGTACTGGTGAGTAAATTGCTCATATCGTTGCGCGAGGCAGTGGCTTCCCTGATCTTTTCCTTCAACTCGGCGTTTACAGTGTGCAGTTCTTCGTTTACCGACTGTAGCTCTTCGTTGGAGCTCTGTAGCTCTTCGTTGCTGGCTTGCAGTTCCTCGTTGCTGGCCTGCAGCTCCTCGTTGCTCGACTCTAGTTGCTCTGACAAGCTTTGCAACTGCACGGTTTTTTCGGTCACTTCCTCCTCTAGCATTTCTATCTGCTCATTCACGATTCGATCATGGTTGAGCAGAAGGGAGGGCTCACTCTGTTGCTTTACCGGAACGAACTCGATGAGCACCACCGACTTCCTTCGCTGGTCTATTTCCACCTCTTTGAATCGGAGGTTCAGGATCTGTTTTTGGCCACCACGACCGAAGGGGATGCTTTCGTAGAAGACGCTGTTGCGCTGCTCTTGGGCCTGGCGCACTCCGCTACGAATGAGCAACCGTTCTTCCGAACCCACCATATCCAAAATGTTGAGCCTTGCCACTTTCTGAGGAAAACTGAGTACTTCTTCGATGGAACCGTATACGTAAAGAAGACCGAACTCATGGTCGATGAAGACTGAGGTGGGAGCGTGCTCTCGCACCATGATTGCCGCGTATTCGTCATGATCAGACTTCTTCCCCGCGGCCACTTTGGAGCGCATGGGAATGCGCCGGTCGGTGGGGCGGCGACGCGGCGAGAGGGAAGACGTGGACGCGTAACGATCAAATTTTTCGTGTTGTACGTTCTGAAAGATATTGGTGCGCGGGGCCACTGATCGGAAAGCTGACTGCACCTCTCCCAGATTTTCGTTGGCCCCTAATATCATGTAGGCCTGGTACTTCAGGGCGTAGTGAAAATTCTCAAGGATACGCTGCTGTACTTCCGGTTTAATGTAAATGAGCGCGTTACGGCAAGATATCAGGTCCATGCGGATAAACGACGGATCTGAGATCAGATTATGCACCGAAAAGACAATATGCTCCCGGATTTTCTTCTTAGCCCGGTAGCCCTGCTGAGGAACCTTATCAAAATACTTTTCCAGCAGCACTGGGTTCATCTCGTGGGTTATGCTTTCTGAAAATGCTCCGGCCCCAGCGCGCGCCAGCGCTTTCTTATCAATATCAGAAGCGAAGATTTTGAAGTCAATGTGGCGGTGCTTTTCCTGATACTCGCTGAGCAAGATAGCAATCGTATAAGCCTCTTCGCCCGTAGAGCAAGCGGGCACCCAGACGCGGATCGGCTCGCCGCGTTTGTTAGCGGCGAATATTTCCGGGACGACCTCATGCTGGAACACTTTCCAAACCGATGGGTCACGAAAAAAGCTAGACACTGCGATAGAAAACTCCTCGGCCAGCAGTTGCGATTCTGCTTCGTGCTCCTTGAGAAAATAGTAATAATCCTGCAGCGTAGCGCAGTCCACAATCTTCATTCGCTTATCAATACGGCGCAACAGGGTGGGAGTGCGGTATTGCCGAAAATCGTTGCCGATTCGGTCGTATATCAGCGATAAAATTGTGTTCAGGATGCGGTCATCCGCCATTTGATCGGCATCGACGAGCGCCGACCGGTTAGAGGCTAGCCGGTTGACCTCCTGCACGAGGTCGGCAACAGGAAGGTTGAAATCGACCGACACGGCAGTCACCGTTGCCCGGGGCATTCCGTTGAACTTAGCGGTGCTCGGAGTTTGTGCCATCACTATTCCGCCGTGTTCCTTAATTTGCTTTACCCCTCGACTGCCATCGGTGCCCGAGCCCGAAAGAATAATCCCAATAGCCCGTTCCTGATAGGCTTCGGCCAGAGAATGAAAAAAAGTATCAACCGGCAGGTTAATGGAGGGTTTTTTCTCTTTGGGTGACGGACGCAATAATCCATCGGCGGCAACTACGTTGTGTTGGGTAGATATGAGATAGACATGGTTGGCCATTAGGGTCATCGGCTCTTCCACCACGGTGATAGGCAAAGAAGTATGACGGCCAAGCAACTCATCCATCATGCTCTCGTGATCCGATGAAAGGTGCTGAATGACTACAAACGAAAAGTTAGTATCTAAGGAAACCTGACTGAAGAATGATTGTAAGACTTCCAGCCCGCCCGCTGAAGCTCCGATACCGACAATGTACGTGGGTTGTGTGCTACTCATAGATAAATAACCAGAGGCGCTTGCCTACGGACGCTAAAGTAAACAAATAGCGAGAATTTGTGAAGAATCGCCTAAAAGTTTGCTTAACCGGGTTAAACCCCCATACCAAGCCAGTTCTTGTGCCTGTATTTCAGCATATCCCGCGATTAATCACTACAAACTGCCCCATTCATGAACGTAGGGTCGATCCGGACTATTGTTTGGAGCGCATCGCCGAACGTATCTCAGTTTTTACGCTACTATTTAGACAAGATCAAACTATATTGGCTCATCTTAACCCGCCGGTAGCCTTATGAATATCACCTTCTTAGATCGAAAGACCTTAGGTAACGTGCCGAACCTTGACCAGCTGGACGCGCTGGGAAACGTGACGCTGCACAATATCACGTATCCCAGGCAGGTGGTTGAGCGACTGCAAGGACAGCGGGTGGCCATCACCAATAAGGTGGTGCTAGACCAGGCTATTCTGGACCAACTGCCCGACCTGCGACTGATTTGCGTAGCTGCCACCGGCACTAACAATGTGGACACCGACTACGCCCGCCAACGGGGCATTGTGGTGAAGAACGTGCGGGGATACTCCACCCCCAGCGTAGTGCAAGTAGCCTGGACGCTCATGCTAACCTTGCTGCAACGTCCGCAGCACTTCAATGACTTTGTCTATTCCGGCGAATACTCCCGGCACGATACCTTTACCTACTTTGATCCACCCTTCGGCGAGATAGCCGGTAAGCGACTGGGCATTATCGGATTAGGCACCATCGGCAAGCAAGTGGCGGCGGTCGGCAATGCCTTTGGTGCAGCGGTGGCCTATACTTCTTCCCGTCTCGCGGCTTCGCAAGACCCGTCGCTACCGGCGGATTACGTTCGTCTGCCCCTGGAGGAATTACTGGCTGCTTCGGACATTGTGTCGATCCATGCCCCCCTGAACGAGGATACCGAAGATATGATTGCCTATCCGCAGCTGAAAGCCATGCGCGACCATGCCTTACTGATCAACACGGGCCGCGGTGGCATTGTCAACGAAGCAGACTTGGCCCGTGCCATTGACGAAGGACTTATCGGCGGGGCCGGGGTAGACGTATTTACCCAAGAACCGCTTCCGGCAGATCATCCGTACTTGCGGGTAAAAGACAAAAGCCGTTTGCTGCTCACCCCGCACCTAGGCTGGGCCAGTACCGAAGCCCGCACGCGTTTGCTCGACGGGGTGTGCGAAAACATCCGAAAATTTCAGGCGTCAGGACGCTAGCCGGGCTACGGTAGCCATGCTTTTTGCTATAGAAGCCAACCTAACCACTTAAAACTTCACCTGTAGCCCAACTTTAATCGCAAACCTGCGCACTGATGGATGATCCAGATAGGTGAGTCGGTGGTAGGCTTCTACCCGAATGAGACGGAAAATATTCTCTACCCCGTAGCCAACCTCTGCGAAGGGAATGTTATTATTCAAGTGCCTGAAGGTTAGCGCTGCCTCTTGATTTATTGGCTGCGGAACGCGGTTTTCGGCGCGCACGCCTCCGTAGAGGATGTTAGCCGAAGTTATCAACCGCCAGTCTAACCGTTTCAGCAAGGGAATGCGGTTAAGAAAAAAACCTTCGAACGAATGCGCGTAGCGCAGCGAAGCGTAATGGTCGCTCACAAATTCGGCGCGGTTCATGGTGTTAAAGCCGTGGCGATAATAGAATGGCGAGGTATTGCCCAGGTGCACTTCTAACAGGGGGTAGGGGAGCTGAGAAAATACGTAGCCCCCTTCCAGAACGTACTGCGAACTACCTAGTGCACCGAGACTTATCTGCTGTTGGGCTGAGATTTTCACCTTCTGGTAAGAGAAATCACCTCCTAACACATTGTCCAGCCCCAATCCGTACTCCGCCCGCAGCACCGGCCAGCGGCGTCCGCCCAGACTTACCCGCCGGTTATCGCGCTGCACAAACTGCTCATCACGGGCAAATTGCAGGGCCACCCGCAGCTCGGTGGTAACAAAACCGCTGGTGTCCCGCCCCTGATTCTCGATGGGCAGGGGAAAAGAAAAATCGAACAACGGCTCCATGTATTCCCGATGAATACCTATTTCAGGACCGATCCCTTTGGGAAGCTGTCGGAATAACTTAACGCTGCTACGCTGGTAGCGATATCCGGTAGACAAGTCGCCCCACAACGCAGCGGCCTCGAAGAATTTTGCCTCATTTTCACTTTCCGGAAACCAGCCCAACTGGCTGAGGTCCTGCGCGTGAAAAACCGTTAGCTGCGTCCAGGGCGCGCGATGCCAGATGTAATTGGCCTCTACTCCGTACTTAAACTGCCGGTCGAGCGTGCCGTAGGCCAGGTAGTTGCGAAAAGTCCAGCGAGAACTGAAGCGTGGGCTGGTTTTGAAACCCAGCCGTAAACGGTGGCCCTCTACCTCATTGTGGGCGTAGGTGTAAGGAATGGGGCCTAGTTCAATCAGGCCCAGATCGTAGTGGCCACTGGCGAAGGTATCAACCAACTTCGCGGTTCGCTTGATGACCGGCAGCTGGTTGAGGGTGTCGATGATGGCAAACGCCCGTTGGTCATCCTCACCCAGTGGGTCGTGGCGATGTGTCTGCCAGAATGCACTATCTGCCTGATGAGCACCTTCACTAACGGTGACATTCGTGGCGTAGAAGCCCAGCGGCTTCGTCTGATTGATTTGCACGCCTCGGTTAGATACTAAGGAGCGCACCCGGAGATTCGGATAGTCTGAAAATGCTTCTGACTCGATGTTGGTTTGGGTACGCATAGGAAGCCAGGCACCGGCAGCTACGGGGGCTGAGTCCTGGACAATACGCAGGCTCCTTATGTAGTTAAGATTAGCTTCGGGACCAATACGGGCGTCTATCGCCTTGAGGGCCGTAGTTTCTTTGGTAATCCAGGCAGTGCCTTCAAAGGCGAGGTCTTGTTGATTCTTTGGTACAAAATCCAGGCGGTAGCAGTAGTCGCCGTCTCGCATTAGGCTATCGGACAGGTAGTAGTCGTAGAACAAGCGTCCGGAAGGGGCCAGCGGCGAAACGAACGCTTTACCCATGATTTTCATCCAGTTTTCATAGAAGTTGAACTGTTGCAACGAGGAAGCGGTCAGTTGCGATAACCAACTGCTCGACGACAGCCCGATGCCGGATATTTTAGATTTGATGATATCCTCTCGCTTCACTTCCGGATGATTTTGGAAGTACGCCCGCGACAGTGTTTCGGTCATGATAATAGGGATATCCGCCCTATCGGTTGTGTCAGCGTGCGTTCGTTGCTTTTTTGCTACCTGATAAGCTTTACGAATTATCTTGTTACGAATTTTTTCTGATACCTCACTCAGTGCCACTTCGGTGCGAATGTAGCTTTCGTAATCATAAGCGCGTAGCGAGCGCCGATCGGTGCGGCTGCGTTGTTGCCGCACCCGTTCCAGCAGCGCAAACGCCGGGTTCTCGCGGGCGATGAAAACCAGTTCGCTCAACCCAACCACTTCGGGGGTTAGCGCAAAGTTAATAGCTTCGCGAGCATTGATAGCGACCGTCTGCGCAACATACCCCACAAAGCTAATGTGCAGGCTGTCCGAATCTTCAGCTACCTTCAAGCGGTAGAAACCATCCGAATCGGTAGTGGTGCCCTGAGTAGTTGCGTTGATTATCACATTGGCGAAAGGGATAGCTTCTTGTGTGGTTGCATTGGTAACTCGTCCGCTCACTACGGTCTGCGGCCAACCATCGGCAAGAGGTAGCCAACCCAACAGGCAAGTCAGAATGATTCGCAACGGAAAAGTCAGACTGACCAGGTAAAAGTGTTGCATGGAAGTAGCTCGCGGTGGTATTTGCTGGTGTAATAAAGCCAAAGCAGTCTGACAAATAGAACCAACTTCTTGAGATTACAAAAAAGGTAATATTACTAGCGACTGGGTAGATAAAGTGTTACCGGACAATGCATTACTTTAAGCAACAACTTAGCCAAAGCTTCTGATTAAATCACCAAAGTAAACCAGGATTTTGCCTGGTAATTTTATGCTAGCGTTAAGACAATGGGCCAGACCTGATCCGCATTCCGTTGACTAGAATCTACTTATTAGTTAAAACAAGCCCCCCCGTTGGCAGTTGTTCAACAGAACAATAATCCAACATCGCTATGAAGTCAATCACAAAAGAGCAACTACAAGAACTGGCCACCGTAGGTGGAATTAACTGCGTGAGCATTTATTTGCCTACTCACCAGCGGGGAAAGGAAGTAAACGAAGGGGAAGACGCCATCGTTCTGAAGAACCACTACCAAAAGCTAAGAGGCCAAATGGAGAAGAAAGGCTTGTCAGAACAAGAGGCTAATGATTATCTACAACCTATCCGAGCGTTGATTGATGACGCTTCGTTTTGGCGTCACCAAGATCAAGGACTAGCGGTCTTTCTAGCCGATGACTACTTTATGACCATCAAGCTGCCGTATTCTGTCGAGGAGTTTAGCTGGCTGTCTACCTCTCTCGATTTGGGTCAGTTGGTGCCGCTTACGGCTAAGAACAGCTCCTTCTACATCTTAGGAATTAGCCTGAACAAAGTGCGGGTCCTGGAAGCCGATGAGCACGGTGCGGAAGAAATTGACTTGACATCTCGGTTACCTGAAGGGATGGAGGACGCCCTTAGCTACTATGACTTTGAGAAGAACCTCCAGTATCATTCTGGCGGTAGCCAGACTGGTACCGGGGGCACAATCTTCCACGGCCAGGGTGGTGACGGTGACAAAGAAGACGTATACATCGCTGAGTATTTCCGTCGCGTTGACGAAGCTTTACCCCAGATCATTACCCATAGTGATCGTCCGGTAGTGCTGGCCGCCGTTGGCGAATGGCACCCCGTGTTTCGTAAAGCAAGCACTGCCGTAGAGGTTTATGATCAGGGGATCACCGGAAACCCTGACGATCTTTCACCGCTTGAACTGCACCATAAAGCCAAGGAAGTGCTCGGCCACTATTTTCGCCATGACCAACAGAAGGACCGCGCGCGCTACACTTCATTGATGGGAAGTGCCCAAGCTTCGTACGACATTGGGGAGATTGCCCCCGCCGCCCTTGATGGCCGCATTGAAGCCTTGTTTGTGGCCCGCGGCGCGCACCGCTGGGGGGTAATTGATCGCAGCGATAACAAAGTAGATTTAACGGACGAACCAGGCGAGAATGCCCACGATCTAATAAGCAAAGCTGCCATAGAAACCGTGCTGCACGGTGGGAGAGCTTATCTCGTGGATGCGGAGGAGCTTCCCGAAACAGTGGATCAGGCCGTATTGGCTGCTATCTTCCGGTATTAGATGACCTAGTTTTACTGGGACATATATTCATTACGTATACTTTAATTGTTGATTAGTCAGCCCGTAACGTTTCATAAGAAAAGAACTGATCCATGATAGAAATTGCATGCAAGACCAAATAGGTAAACTCAACAAGTTAGTCATTGTAGGCGATCGTTTGCTTATTAAGCCCAAAAAAGCGTCGGAGCGAACCAAAAGCGGCCTGCTTTTGCCACCCGGCGTGCAGGAGAAGGAGCAAACCCAATCTGGTTACGTTATGAAAACTGGTCCGGGTTATCCTATTCCGGTTCCGAACGATGACGAACCTTGGAAAACGGACGACCAACGCATTAGCTACGTCCCGTTGCAAGCGAAGGAAGGTGATCTGGCGATATTCTTACAAAAAGGAGCCTACGAGATCATGTACGAAGAGGAAAAATACTTCATTGTGTCACAGGCGGCTATTCTGATGCTAGAGCGGGAAGATGATCTATGATTCGGCTACCTGGCTAAGATACTTCATGCAATAAAAACACGTTTTTTAGTGATAAGCTTTACTTTAGCATTTCCTTTAGAAATGTATCGAATGAAACACATCACCTGCTGCTTGCTTTTTTCCTTAATTGCTTCTGTCGCTCACGCGCAACAGCCCGCTTGGGAGGCCGAGGAGGGAGAGATAGATGATACAGAGGTGGTTATCGAAAAGGATCGGGAGATCGAGCTGCCCTCAGCCAGTCGCCAGTTTGAGCGTGTACCTCCTAGCGAAGTGGACGCTCCGGAAGTGCAGGTAACGTACCAATTTAAAGATTTCATCCCGCGTCTGCCTACCATCGATCCAAAAATTAGGGTGCTTAAGATTAAGGAGCCTCCCCTTGATAAACTGTACGGAAATTACGTAAAGGCGGGATTCGGCAACTTTTTATCACCATATTTTGACTTTTACGCCAACAGTACGCGCAACGATGCCTATACCTACGGAGTACATTTGGAACACCTTTCGTCGCGCTTTGGTCCCGTAGATGGTGATAATTCGGGCAACAGTCATACCCAGGCTGCTCTGACCGGTAAATATTTTGTAGGAGGCAATACCCTCAGCGGTGAAGTTGGCTACGAACGGAATCGCTATCATTTCTACGGATACCAGCCCGGCTCAGATGTCGATCGGGAGGATATTAAGCAGGTATTCAACGTGATCTCTGCCAAGCTAATGCTCGAGCGCGAACAAGTAGAAAAACCATTCGACTACGCAATTGGGGGTACTTTTCAAGCAATCAACGACGAGTATGCTGCTTCTGAAAACCAAATTGGGCTGATGGGTCAACTACAGTACAACGTGAGCGAACAGTTCAAGGTAGGTCTTTCCACGGATGTATATCTTATGCAGCGCACCGACCAAGCACCGTTAACCGAAGTGAGCCAGTCTACCAATCGTAATTTGTTTCGTATCAATCCGACAGTCACTTTTGGTACCAGCGGCGAACCGCAGCGCGGGCTGGTGGTTCAACTGGGCTTCCGGGCCGTATACGAAAATGATACTGCGCTGAATGCCGATCAGTTGCACCTGTATCCCGACCTGTCAGCTCGCTATAATATCTCCGACGGATTTAGTCTATACGCAGGAATAGATGGAGATATTGAGCGCACCTCACTGCTCTCTTTTGTTAATGAAAACCCTTTTCTGGGTCCTGATGTGCCACTATTGCACACCAACCGTACTTTAGCTTTCCGAGGTGGACTACAGGGGCGGTTTACCAGCGCGGTGGGCTTCCGAGCCGGTTTTTCGGTCGGCAACTACCGACACTTATACTTTTATGCAAACAGTGCCCTTGACTCTACCCGGTTTACCATCCTGTATGATCAAGGAGCAACACTATTGTTCAACCCGTTTTTAGAAATCAGTATTAGTAGTGCCGAACGGTTTCGTACGACCCTACGGGGCGACTACTTCAGCTATAGCATTAACCAAGTAGAAGAGCCTTGGCATCGGCCCACCTCCCAACTTAGTCTGCTGAGCAGTTACAACGCCTACGACAAATTGCTATTTAGTGCTGAACTGATGGCGCTTGGTGGCATTCAAGGGCTGAACCTAGCGAGCGACACCAGGAGGTCTCTTGATCCAATCATTGATTTGAGTTTTCAGGCCGACTACCTATTTTCTAGTAGATTTTCTACTTTTCTGCAATTAAAAAATATATTTGCGCAGAACTACGAGCGCTTTCTGAACTATCCGTCACGAGGTATTATGGTGATGGGTGGAGTCTCCTACAGCTTTTAAGATCTAATAGTACCTGATCCTATACGGCAGCTTAGCAACTTGTTTATTGCTACATACGCTACGCACGTACCATTTGATAGACTATTGTGCTAAGTTTTTAAAAATTCTCTGTTACTTCGCAGGTGGCAAAAGCCCTATCCCCAGCATAAGGATAAACTAATACCCTAAATCAATCCGTCATGGAAGAAAACAAAGAGCCGTTATACCACTTGGAAGACACCGAAGATTTTGGATTACACCAGTCTGAGTATGAGCCTATTGAACGCGAAGACGACGACGTGCCTCCGGCCTTTCAGGAGCCTAACTACTATAGCGAAGAAGATGAGGAACCTGAGGGCAGCAAAGAAGGTATTATCGTCGCCGTAATTATAGGTCTGTTGGCGCTGGTGGGGTTAGCGGTTTATCTGTTTGGATTTGGCGGAAAAGAACAAGTCTCTTCCTGGTTTGGAAGTGACGCACACGCTGAACAGCCCAAGCTCGAAACCACCGTAAAGCCTGACCCTGAGCCGGTAGTCATTGAAGATCCTGAACCGGCGGCGGTTGCTGAAACCGTGCCCGAGGAAGTTTTAACCGCTGAGCCTGTTTTGGGAATTGGTTCAACCGGATCTTATACCACTATTGAAACAATTGCTGCGCCTACCGGTCGTTCTTATGTCATTATTGGTAGCTTTGTCGATGAAGACCTCGCGCGTGATTTAGGCGGACAACTATCGGATCGCGGGGTAGGTATTCGTATTCTTGCGCCCACCACCCGTGCGCCGCTTTTGCACCGGGTGGCGGTAGCCGACTTTGATACCTTCAATGATGCACTGGCTGAAATAGAATCTTACAAATTGGAATACGGAGAAAGTGCCTGGGTACTGAAATATTAATATGATTATACTACAGATCACCGCTGGCGGTGAAATAGACACCACAACCATTGAAAGCGGAGCAGAGTCGCTGCGCGTTATTGACCTATTGATGAAGGGCGGATTCGTAATGATTCCGTTACTGATTCTTTTGTTTATCACCATCTACATCTTTGTTGAGCGGATCCTTACCCTCAAGAAGGCTTCACGGGTGCCCGAACAGTTCACCGAAAAAATCAGACGACTGGTTTCGGCGGGCGATATCAGCGGTGCCCGTCTGATCTGCTCTCAGACGCACACCCCTATCGCCCGGATGATCGAAAAGGGCATATCTCGGATTGGCACTCCGCTTAAAACCATCGAGGACGCCATCGAGAACGTAGGTAAGCTCGAACTCTACCGACTGGAAAAGAATCTGACACTGCTCGCTACCATTTCCGGGGCCGCCCCGATGATCGGCTTTCTGGGTACCGTTACCGGAATGATCCAGGCCTTCATTGCCATCGCGCAGGAAGAAGGCAACGTGAGTCCCAAGTTGCTTTCTACGGGTATTTATGAAGCGATGATTACCACCGCCGGGGGACTAGCTGTAGGAATTTTGGCTTATTTAGGATACAACTACCTGATCGCCCAGGTGAACAAACTAGTGCACAAAATGGAATTCACCTCTATCAATTTCATCGATCTGCTACAAGAACCCCGCTAATCGTACAGACGCGATTAATCGCGTCTCCATATCTCCCCCCCTATGGATTTAAGCCCTCGAAATAAAATAGAGACCTCATTTAATTTCTCCTCTATTGCAGATATTATCTTCTTATTGCTCATCTTTTTTATGCTAACCTCTTCGTTTGTTACCCCCTCGGGTCTGCCGGTTAACTTGCCGAGCAGCAAAACGTCCACGATCTCCATGCAAAAGGTGAGTGTTACCATCACCCCTGATTTAAAATATTTTGTGAATGACAAAGCAACCCGCCCCGAAGCACTGGAAGAAACCCTACGAGGCTTATTAGTGGGTGAGCAGGGAGCAGTGATTTTGAACGTTGACAAGTCGGTTCCTGTTGAATACCTGGTGCGGGTAGCGGGTATTGCCACTTCGCTTAATGCGAAAGTATCGATTGCCACCAAACCTGAGCAGTAGGACGAGCGCCTATCTGGTTGCAACCTTAATTGATATGGCTACTTCAGACGAAAAGAAGAATAAGAGGATTGCCCTGGCGGTAGCCACCGGCTTCCAGGCGCTGTTGTTGCTCCTATTTTTCTTTTTGGTAGCTTGGCGAAGGCCTGACCCTCCGTTGCCTGAGTACGGCATTGAGCTCGATTTCGGTATCGACGATCAAGGCTCCGGACAAACCCCCGTCCCTGAGCCCACTCCCGTAGTTGAAGAAGTGGTGGAAGAAACTGCCCCCGAGCCTGAGGTAGAGGAAGTAACCGAAACCGAAGTAACGGAGCCTGAGCCCGAAGAACCCATAGAGGAAGTGGTTACTGAAACCCAGGTTGAAGAAAGCCCGGTGGTGGTAGAAGAAGTGGAAGAAAGCGTCGAAGAAGTAGTAGCAGAACCTGAACCCGAACCAGTTCCGGTGCCTAAACAGGAAAGCTTGTACCCCGGCAAGGCGGCCAAACCTTCTAATCAGGGAGACGATACCAAAGCGATCGGCGATAAAGGGAAGGAAGAAGGAAAGATCGATGAGCGCGCCATTTACGGAGCGAAAGGTAGCGCCGACGGAGCATCACTACAAATGGCTGGCTGGAACTGGGATAACATCCCCCGCCCTAACGACTCTTCGAACGAAAATGGGCGTATTGTGTTCGAGATCACCATAGACGATCAGGGCGAAATAATTGGCGTTCGGACCATTGAGAAAACGGTAAGCCCCACTGTTGAGCGGCAGTACCGGCTGGCCGTAGAGCAGCTCACCTTCAGCACCACCAACGACAATGTACGTCCTGCGCCCTCCTCAACCGGAAGAATCACATTCATTATTCGGGCGAAGTAAAGTGGTTAAAAAATAATGTACAGATTTTTTACTACTTTGTGCTTTGTATACTTGCATGATACATTGTTGATGCAAACCAGATAAACAACAAGTAAGTGCCATCTAACCCGATCAAAGTAGTTTTAGCCGACGATCATGCTATCCTTTCTGAAGGCACTGCCGCGGTGTTAAAAGACTACGAAGACTTTTTGCTACTGGGTAAAGCAACGGATGGTGAGCGGGCGCTGTCGCTCGTTCTTGAGCACCAGCCCGATGTGTTGGTATCCGATATCACCATGCCCGGAAAATCAGTGTTCGATATTGCCGACGAAATCGCCAAGCATCAGCTCCATACCAAAGTTCTCATTTTTTCGGTACATGATACTCCCGATTACGTATTCAAAGCCTTAAACAGCGGAGTATCTGGTTACATCACAAAGTATGTTGATCGTGATGAACTGGTGAACGCGATTATCACGGTGTCACAAGGCAAAGAATACTACAGTCAGCAGATTACCCAGATCATCGTAAAAGGATTCAAAGAAAAGAAGAACCAGGATGGCGACACGCAAAACCCTATCAACGTTTTGTCAAAGCGAGAACGCGAAGTGCTTGCCCTGATAGTGGAAGGACTCAACTCTAAACAGATTGCCGAACGCCTGTTCCTAAGCGAGCGCACCATATCCAACCACCGGGCTAACATGCTGCAAAAGTGCAAAGTGAATAATACGATCGAGCTGGTCAAATTGTATCTTGATAACGCCAATAAATGGTAAATACCTACAGCCAATCTTAATAGACCAACCAGCGACTAAAATCTCTGATTCTTTACAAGCGTAGGTTCTTTGCCAAACTAGACTGACAAAAATGAGCAATCATGCGTAGCATTATCCAAAAAATAGCGCGTGAGAGAAGAGTTATTGTACTTCGTTTGGATGCTTCAGTACTTCGACAAACAAGCCATCACCACTGAAGATGGACGAGCTGTAACAATCGTCCATCCTGGAGTTCGGAACACGCATTCGGGTCCTGACTTTGCCAACGCAAGGGTACAACTGGAGGATATGAGTTGGGTTGGCTCAGTGGAAATTCATCTCAATGCTTCGGACTGGAACGCCCACGGACATCAGCACGATCCTGCCTATAACGGTGTGATTCTGCACGTAGTCTGGCACAATGACCGAATCGTGTATCGACAAGATGGAACTACCATGCCTACCTTGGTTTTGGAGAGTTGAGTTGCCCCCTTGGTCATCGATAATTACCGGCAACTCGTGTTCCACGCACCTGATCAAAAAGATATAGCGTGCGCTCCGCTCCTGGCTGAGGTAAACGAGATACACAAGCTGGCGATGTTAGATAAAGCAGCGGTACTTCGGCTTGAGCGTAAGTCACAAGAAATACTTGAACGCCTGGATAAGAACCAGGGAGATTGGTCAGCAACCGCTTACCAGACGTTGTTTCAAAGCTTTGGGTTCCGGGTGAACCAGGCACCGTTCGAGCAGCTGAGCCGGATTGTTCCGCCCATACTATTGGCGAAGTACCAATATGATTTCCCCTTAGTAGTGTCCCTACTATTGGGACAGGCGGGGCTGCTGGAAGATGAAGAATGGCCCAGCCAATGGAAAGAAACTTACGAGTTCTTACGCTCAAAGCACCAACTCAAGGGTAGTGCGCTGTCCCGGAGTCAGTGGCGATTCTTTCGAACCCGTCCCGCTAATTTTCCTACGGTACGTATTGTGCAGCTAGCCGCCATACTGGCTGGATATGGCAATGAACTAATAAGGTTTTTCGAACCTGAATCGGTGCGGAAGCACTACGCGCTGATCAAAGAAACGCAACAGATATTACCAAAGTTTGCCCCTGCCCTTGGTCGCGAGAGTGTATATAAAGTTTTAATTAATGCGGTAATTCCCTATCAGTTTGCCTACGGAAGCTTCTTCAAAGAGCAGTGGCGAAAAGATCATGCCTTAACAGTACTCCAAACGCTTCCGGCCGAAAGCAATAATTTAGTGAGTAAGTATTGAGGTTACGGCTATCCACTTGCTTCCGCCTTGGATACCCAGGCCGTCTTGGAGCTACACCATAGTTTCTGTAAGCCCAAGCGGTGCTTATCTTGTGCTGTTGGGGGAAGTATCATTAAGACTGATGATTTGGTCGTTACTTCGGAGTGAAGTAGTTCAGTTGATCAGGACAAATAATTAGTGCGCTATAGGGTAGCCTTTTCACCGTTTTTCGTGTATCTCATAACTTTCCACCGTTTGGCAGTTAATCGTGCTTGAGCTCGATTGGGATAGTAACAATATCACAGAAGTGCTCAATGTCGTCCTTCAGCACCGGATCATGCTGATCATAGTACCACTCCACAGTAGCTTTATGGCCCGCCTGCCGAATATGATCAATGCGTTTTACCACTTCGAACAAAGACTTAGCCGAAGCGGTATTAAAGTATTTCAACCGGATAACCAGGGATGTATGAGCGGCCGGTTCCCGCTGGTAGGCATCTAACCACTGGATGATTGGAAAGTAGAAGCCCAGCGCATCTTGTTCGTCCGAGACTCCTTGAATACGAACGGTTCCTTCTGAAGCATTGAGATCTACGGCTGGGGTAGTATCAGTAGCAGGAATTTGTAGAGGTTCCATTTAAGATTTTATTGAACGGCTTTCATTAATTTGTTCGCAAAAATAAAGTCGCGTAGTTCTTTCACATCGGTATGCAAAGCATCTTGATTATTCCCTTCCCAAAGCTTTTTGCCTTTGTAGAGAAACAAGATGTGCTCGCCAATGCCCATCACCGAATTCATGTCGTGGGTCACCACAATGGTAGTAGTGTCAAACTCTTCAGTGATCTCCATAATGAGTTCATCAATAAGAATAGATGTTTGTGGGTCCAATCCCGAATTGGGCTCATCACAAAAAAGGTAGCGCACATCGTTGGCGATGGCACGTGCTATGCCCACCCGTTTCATCATTCCCCCGCTGAGTTCAGAGGGCATTTTCATATTAGAGTTTTCAAGCCCTACCCGTTTCAAACAAAAGTTAACCCGGTCTAGCTTCTCATCATTGGGCATGTCGGTAAGGATATCCAGCGGAAACTTTACATTGTTCTCTACATTCAGTGAGTCGAACAGAGCACCCCCCTGAAACAACATTCCGATCTCCCTACGAATCTCGGTTCGGGTATCTTTGTCAGCGTGCGTAAAATCGCGTCCTTGGTAATAAACAGTGCCCTCATCGGGCGGGATTAATCCTACAATAGACTTGAGAAGTACGCTTTTGCCGGTGCCACTAGAGCCAATGATCAGGTTGGTGGTGCCTGACTTAAACTCCCCGCTGATGTCTATCAAGACTTGCTTGTCACCGAAAGCTTTAGAGATGTGTTCTATTGTGATCATAAAAGCGATGATATTGAAATAGATGGGGCTATACCAGAATAAGTTGAGCCACCGCATAGTCGGCTAGCAAAACCGCAATACAGCTATTAGTGACTGCCGTAGTGCTAGCTTGACCTACTTCCAGAGAGCCGCCGCGGGTAAAGTAGCCCTGGTAGGCAGAAATAGTAGAAATGAGAAAGGCGAAAACGACCGCTTTCACCAGCGCCGAAAAAATGCCATACTGGTTGAAATCCAGTCGTAGCCCGGCCACATAATCTTCGCCCGTAATTGCACCGGTGAGCGTGCCGGCCATGTAGCCTCCGTAGAGCGACAGAAACCCAGCCACCACCACTAGCAGGGGAAACATTAGCAAGGCAGCTATTAACTTAGGAAGCACCAGATAGGAAGCCGAATTAATTCCCATCACCTCCAGTGCATCAATTTGCTCAGAGATTCGCATGGTACCTAATTCGCTGGCAATGCTCGAACCCACCTTACCGGCCAGCACAATGCTCGTGATGGTGGGGGCCAACTCCAGTACCGTCATCTCGCGCACGATCATGCTGATCACCGAATCAGGAATGAACGGACTCACCATGTTGGCGGCCGTCTGAACGGTGGTTACGGCGCCAATGAACACCGATACGATGGTGACCAGGGTGAGAGAGTCGGTACCGATTTTCACAGCCTCGTCGATCGTGCGGCGAACGTAGGTGCCAAAGGTTTCCATTTTACTGAAAAAAGAACCAATAAAAAGGAGATAATTGCCTAGGCTTTTCATAAAGAATACGCTACTTGAAAGTGAGTTAACGGCAAGCGATTGCATTTAGTTTGATCCGCTCAGAACAGGAGGGTATCATTGACTAACTTCGGGCGAAATCTTATTGACGACGCTGCGATAAATGTAAAATAAATTAATCGGAAATTATGGAAAAATTGGCTGTAGTCACCGGAGGAAGTAAGGGGATCGGAAAGGCGCTGTTGATACAATTGGCTAATGAAGGGTTTTCATTGGCCACCTGCGCACGAAACGTAGAAATCCTGGAAGAAGTACGTCAGGAAATTCTGGAGAAGCACCCTGCGGTGTCTTTTTTTTGTCAACAAACTGACATGGCACGGCCAGATGAGGTGCAGCAATTTTCGGAAGCCGTCATTCAACTAGCTATGCCGATAGATATACTGGTGAATAATGCGGGTGTATTTATTCCCGGGCAAATTCATACGGAAAATAAAGGCGTGTTTGAGCAAACCATGTACACCAACGTGTTTGGTGTTTACCATCTTACGCGCGCGCTGCTGCCTACAATGATTGAGAAGCGTAGCGGGCATATTTTTAACATATGCTCTACGGCCAGTACCACTGCCTACGTCAACGGTGGATCTTATTGCGTTTCAAAGTTTGCGTTGCTGGGCATGAGCAAGGTGCTGCGTGAGGAACTGAAACCATACAATATCCGCGTTACCTCAGTGATGCCAGGAGCCACCCTGACGGCTAGCTGGGAGGGTACTGAACTTCCACCCGAACGATTTATGCCTCCGGAGGATGTGGCGGAAACTATCTTGGCCGCCTACCGATTATCAGCGCGCACGGTGGTGGAAGAGCTTTTGCTGCGACCTCAATTAGGGGATATCACCTAATTGTTTAGGCATTGGGTAGTCTAAGTAACTTCGTCGACAATCAGCATCTCTTTCTCCAGGCGCTCAAAGATAACCCGGGCTTGGGTGACAAACAGTTGAGTGGCTCGCTGCAACTCTCGCTTTTCTGGCTGAGGCTTGTTCGCTTTCTCCTCGATGATAAGGAGTTCGTTAACCAAGCCTTCAGCTTTGATCTGTCCGAAAGGCGAGCGCAGTTTGTGAGCCAGATTCGCCAATTTTGACCAGTGTTGCTGATGCGTAGCTTGCGTAAGCTGTTCTACCTCGGAGGGACAGTGATCTAAAAATAGCCGAATAATGTCGGCTAGCTTTTTCGGATTGCCGCGGGTAATTGCGGTGAGTTCAGCCAACGAAAAAGCGGGAGTTGTTTGTCTGGGAATTTTAGGCAAAGCAACCAACTCAGTGCTGGTTAGAGGTCCAGTGGTATATTGCACGATCTTAGCGCACAAGTCAACCTCCTTGAATGGTTTTAGCAGATAATCATCAAACCCTTGAGATAAAAATTCTTCTAAAATTTCGGGCTGCACTGTTGCTGTAAACGCGATAACCGGGATAGATGGATATGTCTCCTTTATTTTTAACATCAGCTCAATCCCATTCATTTCGGGCATATTAACGTCAGTGAGCACCATGTTATAAGCGGTATGATGCATTGCGGCCAGTGCGGTTACCCCGCCGTCCACAATGTCTACCTGTGCCTCCCACTTCTCCGACAGAACCCCCAGCAGCAACCGGTTCACCTGATCGTCATCAACCACCAGGATGGTTTTATCCGAAACGTCGGTCATTGCGCAAACCGATGCGGGTTGAGACGCGGGAATAGCTTCGCCAGCACTCTTCAGGTAGGTAATAGCAAAGGAAAACGTGGAACTTTGTCCCACTTTACTCTCCACGGCGATCCATCCGTTCTGAAGCTCAATTAACTTCTTGCAGATAGAAAGGCCGAGACCAGTGCCGCCGTAGCGAAAACCCGTAACTTCTTCTTCTTGGTTGAAAGCTCCGAAAATGTGTTCTAGTTTGTTGTTCGCAATGCCCGCGCCAGTGTCTTTCACCGAAAACTCAACCGTAATGTGCGTTGCGGTATTCTCTTTGGCGTACGCTTGGATTGTAACGCCCCCTTGGTCGGTGAACTTAACAGCATTGCCTACCAGATTAAACAGTATCTGGCGTAGTCGGTGCGCGTCGCCTTCCAGTGGTATATCGAGGGCAGCGTCTATTTCGCGGCTAATCGTAATCTTCTTTTCTTGCGCCTTTACCCGCATCACTTCCACCACGGTCTTCAGCACTTTTTTCACCGTGAATGGTTGTTGGTTTAAGGTGAGTTTTCCTGATTCTATTTTCGATAAGTCCAGAATATCATTCACAATAGACAACAGATGGTCCGAACTGCTATCGATGGTGTTCACATACAAGTATTGGCTTCTATCTAGGGCAGTTTTTTTAAGCTGCTCCAGAAATCCAGTAATAGCATTTAAGGGCGTCCGAATCTCATGGCTCATATTTGTAAGAAATTCTTCTTTGATCTGTGCCATTTTTTCGGCACGCTTCTTTGCCCGAATCAGGTTCAAGCGGTAGAAGTTGCTTTGCGCCAAATCTTTGAAAACCATAATCAGAAACAATAGACTACCTAAAATCACAACTCCTCCCACGGTGGTGATTGTAGAAACCGAAGTGGTAGCGATTTGACGGGCTCGTGTAGAATTGGCTTTGGCAAGCGAGAGTTCTTCACGCCGCACGTCCCGAATTATGGATCGAATTTGGTCCATAATTAACCAATCTTGCTCGATAATGTCTAGCTCCTGCTTTCCCAGGTACTCTTTCATTTTTGAATCCTTGCTTTCTATGTCATTGATAATGTCCTTCACATCATCCAGTAGTGCATCAGCTTGGTTAGCCTCTAACCGGTTGGGTCTTGGGTCTACTTGAACCTTCTGCCGACGCTTAGGTGATGCCGAGCGAGAAATTGGATATCCATCTTGGTGAGGAACCTTCGGGCGCACCCGGGCAATAGGCTTCTGAGGCTGCGCCTCTAGGGGGACGTCTTGTGCCTTCTGATCAATAATCTCCAACGCTTTCTTGAGGGGAGTTCTTGCTGCTTCTTTATCTTTAAGTTTCAGGAATGAACGAAGGTTGGTCTGCTTTTCATTTAAAAGCGCTGACACCGAATCTATCCGAGACAACTGATACGTGTTTCCCTGCATATCTTGCTGAAGCTGTAAGATGCGCAATTTGATAGTAGAAAATTGCTCCCAGTAATTGTGTAGATAGCGCTGCTCTTTGGTGAGCGTGTAGGCCCGAGCACTTCCTTCCGCAATGGATATTTCGGTCATGACCTCGTTTAGATGCACAAGCTTAGCTTCGGGCTCACTTAGGGTGTCCACCGCCTGTAGCATCTGGTTGAAGCTATGATAGGTAAAGGCACTGGCGGCAATGATTGCACTTATAACTACCAAAATGCCTAGAAGGATTTTTGCCTTGATCTGTCGGTTAAGAAACGAATATTTCATAGCAAGAACAGTTAAGCGCCATTTCAACGCATGTTGTAGTGATGTGGGGCTCAAGGTAGCATAACCAAATAACCTTAACTGATTAGTTTTCACCGCAAAATCACGCCGAAAGTGGAATTTAAAAGAACATTATTGAAAGCTGAAATTAGACTTTATAAAGGTGGCCTAACTCAGTGCCAATTAATCAGCCTTTTGATGCAGCGATGTGTGACTTAATTTTGGTGACAACTTATAAGATAACTAATATTCATTTAGAGAAAAGTGAGACAGGAATGTCGCTGGAAAAAGCGATATTCCGCTACGAAACATTACATACTACAGATTTTCCAGGTAAGGCACTTGTATTGTAAATCTTTGAATACAGTATCACTTTTTCACCATTGAACGTTCATAATACTTGATTTGATCCTGGCCACCGTGAGAATCAACATTTCTTGTCAAATTTAGTTGTCAAAGCAATTATCTTTGGCCACTGTATGTTGTCCTGCTAAAAGTCGCTTTTAACTAGCTATATGATTTCCTCTCCGTCACCAACCATTTCTAGTCCGTACTATTGCTCGAGTTTGTCAAGCTACTCCCGACGCACTTCGCGTGAGGTAATGATTGGCGACGTTCCGCTAGGGGGGGGGCACCCCATCCGCGTACAGTCGATGACTACCGTCGACACCATGGATACCGAAGGTTCGGTGCAGCAGTCTATTCGTATGATTGAGGCCGGTTGCGAATACGTACGCATAACAGCTCCTAGTATTAAAGAAGCACAGAACCTGGTGAATATTAAGAATGAACTACGTAGGCGGGGGTATCCTACCCCCCTGGTCGCTGATATTCACTTCACTCCCAATGCTGCTGAACTAGCCGCCCGCATTGTAGAAAAAGTAAGGATCAACCCCGGAAACTACGCTGACAAAAAGAAATTTCAGGTAATTGACTATACCGACGCCTCGTATCAAGAGGAGCTGGAGCGAATTTACGAACGCTTTGCGCCTTTGGTAAAGATTTGCCAAGAATACGGCACGGCCATGCGCATCGGTACGAACCACGGCTCACTTTCGGACCGCATTATGAGCCGCTACGGCGACACTCCTACCGGCATGGTGGAGTCAGCGTTGGAGTTTATTCGCATCTGCGAAGACCTGGGTTACCACAGTCTAGTCATCTCTATGAAGGCTAGCAATACCCAAGTGATGGTGCAGGCTTACCGCCTGTTGGTCCGAAAGCTTGATGAAGAGGGCTTGCCGCCTTATCCGTTACACTTAGGCGTGACCGAAGCCGGTGACGGCGAAGACGGGCGAATTAAGTCGGCGGTGGGCATTGGCACCCTGCTTGAAGATGGGCTAGGAGATACCGTCAGGGTGTCGCTCACTGAAGAACCCGAGGCTGAAATGCCAGTGGGGTTCCAATTGGTGAATCGCTACCGTAACCGAAATGGTCATGCGCCGATTATTCCGGTAAACAAGATGCCAAAAGATCCGTACGTATACCAACGACGAGAAACCCACGCGGTAGCGAACCTGGGAGGAGGTAATGTGCCCCGGGTGGTGGCCGACGTGCGTCCGGTAACCGATTGGAGCTACCGCGATCTGAAGCACATGGGGCATTACTACCTGCCCGAACCCGACAAATGGGCGATGAACGACCAGGGTTGCGATTATATCTATTCCGGCCAGCGGCCCATCGATTTTATGCTCCCCAACGGACTCAAAGAAATTCAGGATTATTCGGTGTGGCAACACTCCGAGGATCAGCATCACAAACTGCCCCTGTTTTCTTGGGATGAGTATGCGGCTGCTTCCCAGCGGCATTCGCAAATTAATTTTCTGCGATTAACCATCGCGGACTGGGGCGACCCCGTCCGCTTGGCGCTCACTGATGATCCCACTGTAGTAATCGTCATGGATAGTGACAACCGGCACGCGATGGCCGAGCAGCGACGCTTGTTTTTTCTGCTGATCGAAAACCGCATCACCGCCCCGGTGATTGTTCTTCGAAAATACGAAACAACCAACGAAGAATTGCTTACGCTTTACGCGGCCACCGACGTGGGCGGGCTGCTCGTTGACGGATTGGGCGATGGGGTGCTGCTGAGCACCGAACTAAACTCGGCCACAACGAAGGAGGATGCGCTGAGCCAAGTATCGCAAAACAACCGTCTGGCTTTCGGAATACTGCAAGCTGCGCGAACCCGAATGTTGAAAACGGAGTATATTTCGTGCCCCTCGTGCGGACGCACCCTGTTCGACCTGCAGGAAACCACGGCGCTAATCCGACAACGAACCGATCACCTAAAAGGAGTAAAGATTGGGATTATGGGTTGCATCGTGAATGGTCCCGGAGAGATGGCGGATGCCGACTACGGCTACGTGGGTTCCGGGAAGGGGAAGATCACGCTATACCGGGGGCAAGAAGTGGTAAAGCGAAGTGTGCCTTCTGAGCAGGCAGTGGATGAGCTCATTGAACTCATTAGAGCCGACGACCTCTGGCGAGAACCTTCTGATCAGTTGGTGAATCAAGTTTAGCTAGTTTGAGCAAATAATGGAATAATAACGAACTCCGGCCGGTGGCGTTTGTTAGATTCCTAGACCAAATAATGCGTGATGAATCAGAACGAAAATCCAAGTGCCCGCGAAGAAAAAAGCAGTTCGGTGAAAGAATACTTTGCCTTTGGTGAGGTGCTCGGTTACTTCTTTCGCAAAAAAGATCCGAACCATCGTCCTAATTTCAACCTGCGCATGATGCACAGCATTAATAAGATTTCAATAATCATGTTCTTGCTGGGGATCACCTTCTTCATCCTCAAGCGGTTTGTCTTTTAACGTTGCAGTCGTAGCCAAATTACCAAAGCGAGATCAGGAAACGGTCCGTACCGGTCTAGGGCAAGATGAGTAGGCGCGGCATTCTCAAAAATCCTTCGTTACTTCTACCGCTAATATGACGTATCCATTATCTACTTGGCTTGCGCTCGGCGACTCGTATACCATTGGCGAAGGGGTTGACCCAGCAGAACGTTGGCCTACCCAATTGGCTACGCTTATCAACAGCACCCCACCGGAATACGTAGCCAAAACCGGCTGGACGACAGTAGATTTACTGAAGGTTATTGATCAGACGGTCTTTCGGGATGAGTACGACTGGATATCAGTGCTTATCGGGGTTAACGATCAGTATGATGGGTTGGGTATTGAAGCGTATCGTCAGGGGCTAACCAAGATAGTAGAATTCGCTATACGACGCGTGCTGCATCCCCAGCGTGTTCTTATGGTATCCATTCCTGACTATAGCGCTGCCCCCGCGGTTAAAGACAAAGATCCAGATCAAATCGCGCTAGAAATAGGCCGATTTAACGCCGTCGCAAAAGAAATCGCCACCACGGAGTCAGCTACTTTCTGTGATATTACCCAACTCTCTCGGCTGGCAGCCGATGATTTGGCTTTCTTGGTAGAAGATCAGCTTCATCCTTCCGGCAAGATGTACGCCTTATGGGCTGAACAGATCGCTCAAGAAGTAACACGATAGCGCTGCTCGATACTCTTATCTTTCACGATTTGGCTCATCATAAGGCGTTGTTTTCTATCTCAAGAGGTAAAAAGCTTACGAAGAGCCAGTCAAAACTATCCTTTATTGTCAAACGTTTAGTAATATTGAAACTTAACGGCTAACTACACTCTGTTATGGTACAGACCCTTGATATATCAGTGACCACCGCTAAAAGATCCAAAATCGACCAAGTAGACTTCGATAATATTGAGTTTGGTAAAGTCTACTCTGACCACATGTTCGTGGCTGACTATCGTAATCGGCAGTGGTCCAACCTGCGGGTAATGCCGTTTGCGCCCATGACCTTCAGCCCGGCGTTGGCCGCTTTGCATTATGGACAGTCGATCTTTGAAGGCATCAAGGCCTACAAAAGCGCCGCGGGCGAAGCCATTTTGTTTCGCGCTGATAGAAATGCGGCTCGCTTCAACAAATCGGCTCAGCGGATGTGTATGCCAACCATTCCTGAAGAGATTTTTATCAACGGCATCGCCGAACTGCTCAAGCTGGACCGCGACTGGATTCCTGATCGTCCCGGCACTGCACTTTACATCCGACCTTTCATGTTCGCTTCCGATGAGTATATTGGGGTGCGCCCTTCCGAAAACTATACCTTTAGCATTTTCACGGGTCCGGTAGGAGGCTACTACAACCAGCCGGTTCGAGTAAAGATCGAGAAAGATTTTGTCCGTGCGGCCGAGGGCGGCACTGGTTTCGCTAAAACCGCGGGCAACTATGCCGCTTCGCTGTATCCTGCACAATTAGCGAAGCAACAGGGCTACGACCAACTCATCTGGACCGACAGTAAAACCCATCAGTACATTGAGGAAGCTGGCACAATGAACATTATGCTCATCATTGATGGCAAGCTTATCACTCCCCCTACCGGCACCACCATTCTGGACGGGGTGACGCGCAACAGCATCCTGAGCCTGGCCCGTGACTGGGGTATGGAGGTAGAGGAACGCCGCGTGAGCGTGACAGAAATTATTCAAGCCATTGAGGCGGGCACGCTGAATGAAGCTTTTGGAGCAGGTACCGCCGCCACCGTCGCCCACATTGCCGCCATTGGTTATGAAGGTACCGACTACGAGTTGCCCCCGGTGGCCCAACGCGAATTTTCCAATAAGGTGCTGCAAGCATTAGATGACATCAAATACGGCAGAAGCGAAGGCCCGCAGGGGTGGGTGATGAAGTTTTAGTTACTTAAAAAACAAGTAGCTAATAACTATCTTTATTCAGTTTCAAAAAAGTTTTGAGCAATGGATTTAAAAGAGCTTTATCAAATCGCAAAGCAAGAGTTGATGCCACTGTATGATGGTGAGCCAGTTGATCTTCGCTTAGAGCAGGTCGAGCGCGACGAGAATACTAACTATTGGAATGTAGTAGTATCTTACCTAGTTGAGAACAAGAATCAATCGAATATCACTAATATAATGGGCAGCCTACCATACGAACGTGTTTACAAATTGCTGAAAGTAAATGAAAAGAAAGAAGTAGAGGGACTTCTCATGTTTAACAAAGCGTCATGATTCTTATTGATGCTAATGCACTTGTACTATTGATTATTGGGTCGATGGATCAGGATTTGATAGTGAAGCATAAGCGAACTTCTATATACTCGAAGCAAGATTACAAAGACCTGATTTCAATAATTAGAGATCTGCATAATTTAGTTGTCTTACCAAACGTGTGGACAGAAGTGGATAACCTTCTGAATAGATTTTCAGGCAATTACAAATGGCCATATGTCAGTTTGGTGAGATCACTCGCAGGACAAACTACAGAAAAATATCTGGCTTCTGTGACAGGGATGAGCAGTGACTACTTTATTGGTGATGGGCTGACTGACGCATTGCTGATTGAATTGGGAAAAGAGAAGCAATGCGATTTTCTAATAACCGGAGATTCAGCACTTTCGGATATAGCACGTGCAAACGGAATCACAGTTTACGACACCGTCCAAAGAAGAAACGAAAACTTACGCAAATAAAGATCATTTTAGTACAGACGCAATACATTGCGTCTCAACGCATCTCAATCAATAAGAAAATCAACATGACCAGCGACCAACTGAAAGATATCAAAACCCGCCTAACCGCCCTACGGGGCTATCTTTGACTACGATACCAAGAAAGAACACATTGCCGACGAAGAACGCATTTCGCTACAGCCTGATTTTTGGAATGATCCTACCGAAGCGGAAAAAGTAATCAAGAGTATCCAGACCAAAAAAGTGTGGACAGACAGCTTTGAGCGGGCGCTAACCGCCTACGAAGACCTGGAAACGCTCTATGAATTCTACGAAGCCGACGAAGTAAGTGAGGCCGATATTCAGAAGGAATACCAGAAGGCACTGAAGATTGTTGAGGAGCTGGAGTTTAAAAAGATGCTGAGTGGTGAGGAAGACCAACTGAGCGCCGCCGTAGAAATCAACCCGGGAGCCGGTGGCACCGAAAGCCAGGACTGGGCCGAGATGCTCATGCGCATGTACATCATGTGGGGCGAAAAAAACGGCTACCAAGTCACCCAGGTCGACTACCAGCCCGGCGAAACCGCTGGTATCAAATCGGTGACCCTGGAGTTTGCCGGTGATTTTGCCTACGGAAACCTAAAGTCAGAAAACGGGGTACATCGCCTGGTGCGCATCTCACCCTTCAATTCCAACGGAAAGCGCCAAACGTCTTTCGCCTCAGTATACGCGTATCCCCTCATCGATGATACCATTGAGATTGATGTAAACCCCGCTGATATCACCTGGGAGACCTTCCGGTCGGGAGGAGCAGGCGGACAAAACGTGAACAAAGTGGAAACTGCTGTTCGATTGCGCCACGCGCCCTCGGGTATTATCGTAGAGTGTCAGCAGGAACGTTCTCAGTTGCAAAACAAAGACAAAGCTATGAAACTGTTGAGGTCACGGCTATACCAGAAAGAAGTAGAAAAACGCAACGCGGAGCGAGACGAAATTGAAAGTAATAAGGATAACATCGACTTTGGATCGCAGATTCGCAACTACGTGCTGCATCCCTACAAACTGGTAAAAGATGTGCGCACCAGCACCGAAACTTCAGACGTGCAAGCGGTGCTCGACGGGGAACTAGATGCTTTCATAAAGGCGTATCTGATGAGCCGGTAACTAACCATCAGTACGCGCTGTCTGTTACAACGTATTATATTAAATTTACTTAACATTGGTAAGAAAGGCAGCGGAGTAAGTTAACAAGACCTTCATAATAAGTACCTTACCAACTAAATTTAAACAAATAACAATGCGCACCCTTCTGCCTTTGGCCTTACTACTCTGCGGGGTAATCACTACCGCCGCTCAGGCACCGATGCCGACAAATAAGCCCCCGCAAAACATTATCCTGCTCATCGGCGACGGTATGGGCCTCGCTCAAGTATCTACTGCTTTTTTCTATCAGGATAGACCCTCTAACTTCGAACGGCTTCCGATCACCGGGCTGATTAAAACCTCTTCTTCCAGCGACAAGATTACCGATTCGGCAGCCGGAGCCACTGCGTTCTCGGCTGGAGTATCAACTTACAATGGAGCAATTGGTGTGGACCCTAACGAACAACCGGTGCCAACCCTGGTAGAACTGCTTTCTGAAGAAGGTTTAAGTACCGGCTTGGTAGCAACTTCATCCATTACCCATGCTACCCCCGCTTCTTTCTACGCGCACGTATCGTCGCGCAGCATGCAAGAAGACATTGCTAAGCAGTTGCTTACTTCAGAGGTAGACTTTTTTGCGGGGGGAGGCACTCAGTTCTTCGTAAACCGTGAAGACAAGATCAACTATTACGATAGCGCCGCCGCTCATGGGTTCAAAATAGATACAGCCGAGCTTTCTACGGGTAGCCTATTGCCCGAACAGCGCTATGGTTACCTACTGGCCCCCGACGGTATGCCGCGCATGTTAGACAATCGCGGCGATTTCTTGCCCGATGCTACGCAGCAAGCGATTGACCATCTATCGCAAAATGAAGGTGGTTTTTTCCTGATGGTAGAGGGGTCGCAGATAGACTGGGGCGGGCACGCCAATGACGCTCAGTATATTATCACCGAAATGCTAGACTTTGACAAAACACTGGGGGTAGCATTAGATTTTGCCGAAAAAGACGGAAATACGCTAGTAGTAGTCACTGCCGACCATGAAACCGGTGGGTTTGCTCTGTCAGCCTCCGGTAAGAAGTCAGGCTCGGGATCGGATTATAACGAACTAAACGGTACTTTTTCTACCGGGGGACACACCGCTACGCTTATCCCCGTGTTTGCTTACGGTCCGGGATCTGAAATTTTTAGCGGCATCTATCAGAACACCGAAATATTCCATAAATTGATGAAGGTAACGCATCCGGACAACTCACCCTCAGCAGAAAGAGAACCATAATTTCTACATTAATAAAAGTGCTGTCGTAACTTAACTTTTGGAAGATAGCAACTAACATTTGCTACTATTTTACTTGGTTCAACAGTGATTTGCGGCGGGATGCGTCAATGTTTGGTAAGTATATCCATAGTTCGGTACCGTGATCAACACGGCTTTTAATCCGTACTTCCCCACCAAGCTTCTCTACGTTAGACTTTACAATAAACAACCCCAAACCACTCCCCTTGGAGGTTTGGTTTCCCCGGTAAAACATATTGAACGCCCGGCTTTGCACCTGCCGGGTCATTCCCTGTCCGTTGTCTTTGATCTTTATCTTAATTCCGTTTTTATGCTTTCTTGCTGAGATCTTGGTTACAGAATCCGACACATAGTGCTTGCGGTATTTGATACTGTTCTCAATGATATTCTGTAGTACAGAACGAAACGATTCCTCTTCAGTATTCAGCGTTAATTCGCGGTTGGCGGAAAGTAACATAATGACATTTTGATAACCTGGATAGCCTTTGAAGGTAGCAATCACATCTTCAATAATTTGGCGAACATTAAACTGCCGATGCCTTAACACACCATCGGCGAACAAACGGGTTTCTAGCAAGCCACTCAGCGCATTCTCTAATTTGTGAGTGCTCTCTTGAATCAAGTCCAGATAGTACTTTAATGTTTCGAGGGTTTCTTCCTCATGCTCTAGAAGTTGAAATAAGCCAGTCACCGAGGCAAGAGGCCCTTTCAGATCGTGAGATACGCGATAGATCAGCGTCTCTAACTCTTGATTCTTCTGCTTTAGCGCATCAGTTGCCAACAGCATCTGCTTAATGTCGCGCCCGATTAATAAAAAGCCCTTAGAACCAAACCTACCCTCAATATGTGACAAAGAAACCGAGACAGGCAGGCTTTTTTTGCCACGAACTTTCAAGCGAGTTTCGCAATTAGAAATATGCTTTTTCTCAGTAATATCGGTCAATAGCTGGTTCAGAAACTTTCCCTGCCGTTTAAGAAATAAGGCGCTAATGTGGACCCCGATCAAGTCCTCCTCTTTTTGATTAAGTAACTGACAGGTCTTATGATTCGTCGATAGAACCCGAAAATCAAGGTCGAAGAAAATCAGTATATCATCAATGCACTCTAACAAACCCGTAGCGTAATGATCAGTAATTGTCTTCGAAATTAAACTTGCTTCTATCAAGGGGAGAGTAGATTTTCTCGGGTCAACTACAAAATTAACCTTTATGATTTAAGTTAGCCGACGGGTTATATCTGAATAGTACATACGTATCAAATTGACTTGAGAATCAACTTTTCTGAAGAGAAGTGACTACATCAGCAGTCTACTAGTATTTGTTGGTAGACCATCGTAATGTGTCTTTCCAAATACTTGAAAGTAGTAATTGTAGACAGTTATTTAACCAGAACATTACTGTGAAAGAGATGAATTTGTCACATTGACAGCTTCTCTGCGAAAGAGATTAATCAAGTACTTTGGAAGTTTACTAGATGTTATAAAAAAATGTCTGTAGCATAAGTAAAGAAGGCTTCTATGGATCAAAATTTGGTGACGCCTGCCTATAAGTACTTTTAAAAATGAGTTGAGACATCGTAGATTTTTACATTGAATAAGGTTGATACTTCAGGTTTTGTGCACTCTACTAAGTTGATAGTACATACTTATTCAATAGACGACGCCGTCAAATGTTTTTAATTGCTCTTTAAAGTCTATTTTTGACAAGGAATAATAATGAAATATCTCTTTTGAAGAAGCTAAAGTCAATATGCCTCATTTTGTGCTTAGGGAATATTATCTCGAGCAGCTGTGAATTCGAGGAGATTGATTATCGCGAGCCGGTTCCGACTGTACTCCCGCCTTCTGAGATTACCTCGATTGGTTTTCTTGCCTCTTGGATGCCCATCGAAGGAGGAGAAAAATATACTATCTTAGTGTCGGATGATCAGGATTTTGATGAAAGTAAGTTCATAAAAGGGTTTCCGACCACTACCACCAGTACTAGCTATCGAGTCACCGGACTGGAGGCTGATACTGAGTATTACTATCAGGTAAAGATCGATGCTGCTAAAGCCGAGTATTCTGCACTGATGTCTGTGACCACGCTTCCGCTTCCAGCGCCCCAGATTCATTATCCAAAACAAATCACCCCTTTAAGCTTTGTGGCCCAGTGGATGTCAGTCGAAGAGGCGGAGGGATACCAATTGTATGTGTCAGAAGATGCTAACTTCACCACCTATATCGACGGCTACAACGGCAAACTAGTTGACGATACTACCGCAATAGTGAGCGGCCTAACGGTAGATAAAAATTATTTTTATCGCGTCAGAACCGTACGAGGGAGCTCACTGTCAGTAGTATCAGAATTGATGGAGGTGAGTACAAGCACCCTGGCTAAGCCAGTTTTGCTTGAACCTAGTGATACTGGCTTTACCAGTATTACTATTAACTGGAAAGCAGTGGGGGGGGCTACTTCCTACCGGATCTATGTCGCTACTGACCCCTTAGTCATCACCAATATATTAACAGAATACAATGGGCGGCTAGTCCTCGATGCCACATCGCTGATCATTACGGGAATCAATGCAAACACCACCTACTACTATCGGATCCAGGCGTTGAATGAGCAATCAGCTTCAGAGGTGTCTGATGTAGGAACGTTGAGTACAGTTAAATTGAATGTGCCTACTGCCCGCGCCGCTACTACCGTAGGTATTGATGGTTTTCAGGCTAATTGGGATTCGGTAGCTAATGCTTCCAGCTACGTGTTGGATGTTTCACGTAACGAAAATTTTACTAGCTATATAACCGGATATCGGGCCAAAGAAGTAGTAGACACTTTAGAAGTTCTCAGCGGACTACTCAGGAATACCAGCTACTATTACCGAGTACGATCCAAAGGGTTTGGAGCAGTATCAGCTAACTCTAATGTTATTCAGCTAACCACTTCTTCCTTCGCTAGTCCCCGAGCGTTAGAAGCCACCGAACTACAGCCTACTAGTTTTCGAGCAGTATGGCGTCCGGTAACTGGGGCTGATAGCTACCGATTAGAAGTGGCTACCGATGCTAATTTCGATAATAACCTCCCGGCCTATGATGATATCCCCGTAACTGATACCATGCAGCAGATAACAAATTTGGTGGTGAATCGCCGCTATTTTTATCGGGTAAGGGCACTTAAGGGGGGGATATTTTCAGGCTACTCTAATATTATTGATCTGACAACCACGAACTTATCGGTACCTCAAAACTTGACCGTCAGCAACCAGCAGTTGGAAAATTTTACAATTAACTGGAGTGCGGTGACAGGAGCAACTGGCTACGAAATAGATGTAGGATTTGATCCGCTGGTAGAAAATCTGATTCACGAAAACCTAAGCGTTGACGCTCCTGATACCTCATTAGTCGTGGGAGGCCTAGAAGCTAATCGGGTATACTACTTTAAAGTGCGGGCTAAAAATACCGTTTCTACTGGCGGTAGCGCCACCGGATCAGGCAAAACGGCTCCTATTGACCCACCGGTTGCCTCAGCACCCAGTAATATTGAAATAACGAGTTTTCAAGCCAACTGGCAACCGGCTGCTAACGCAGAAGACTATCTCTTGGATGTAGCACTAGATGCCGGGTTTAGTGATTTGGTAGCTGGTTATAATGGGAAGCCGGTTTCAGGTGCAACGCTATCGGTAGTTACTGGACTTGAGCCAGGACGAGCATACTACTACCGAATTCGATCTAGAGGTTCCGGAGCCACATCTGATTATTCTAATTCAATTTCTGTAACAACTACCTCCTTACCTCCTCCGGTGGTCGCCGCTGCCACCAGCCAAGAGGTATATGGATTTACCGCCAACTGGCAGGAGGTGGCCGATGCCGATAAATACCTACTCTATGTGGCCACAGATGCAAGCTTTACCAACGTCTTGTCATCGTATAATGGTAAACCGGTGCTGGGCGGCTCTCACGAAGTTAATGGGCTTGATCCGTATACTACCTACTATTACCGATTGCAAAGCAAGCAATCGGCCGCTGTATCAGGATTTTCAGATCCGGCAGCGGTTGTGGATGCGGTGATCGGTAGCGGTTGCGCTATCACTGAGCGAGATTTTGGAAGTCTAGGAAGAGAAACATATACCTATGCTGGTAGCTCACTAACGATTGATCTGTTTGATGGCACTAATTCGCTAGTCCGGAGGAGCGAGGTTACCTATAGTAGTGGTCTTATTTCTACCGTAGCAATTACTGATTACGTCACTCCCGCAATGAGCGAAAATTGGGCATATACTTACGAAACCTATAACGGGAGTGAAAACCGAATTAAGGAAGTCCTAATTAAGGATGCTACAGCGGTCAATGTCAAAAAAATTCACTTTAGCTACACCTCTACGTCATCAAATAGGATAAGTGCCATTCGATACCGAAGCCTTCCGTCGAATAGTATAGAGAGTAGAAGTAGCTATATGTATTCACCTACCCAAATAACGGTGAGCGACAGTAGCTCAACTGTCAATGGTGTAACCAAAAGGTTGACTTTAGAAGAGAGCTTTAACGCTGAGGCACTGCTGCCTCAAGATGTAGCACTGCTGCTGTTCAATCCTACTGAACCAGGAGAGATTATGTTGCCCTTCACTCCTGACAAACGACCTATTTACTATGAATACGACCTCTTGGGAACACCAAAAACCTATGCCTACATCTACGCCAATAGCTCAAAGGGAGTCCCCAAGCGTATTTTATCGAACGGCGGGGTACCTAGAATAGAGTATTCATTTGTTACTAATGGAAGCTGTAATTTCTAAAAAGCATCAGCTATCCACGTTCACTACAAGTATGATTAAGCGAATTTGTAGGGTATTAATGGCATCCGTAGGGTTGATCTCACCGGTTCTTGCGCAAGAGGATAGTCTGATAACTAATACACCCTATAAACTCTCAATTCAGGAAGATATCCTAAATCTCAAAGTCCAAAGCGCCGAAGTTCATCAGGTTTATGCTGCCTCTCGTAGTCAGGAAGAGCTCTCTAAAACGGATGTCTCAACCTTCATTATTACCGCTAACGAAATCAGGCAGTCCGGTGCGCTCACCCTCGGCGAAGCACTGAGACTGGCCCCGGGCCTGCTGGTAAAGCAAGCGACCAATGGGTATTTCCACGTGTCACTACGCGGTTCTTGGGGAGGAGCTGTGCAAAAATCTAGTGGCAATTTTGATAACACTTCACTGTTGCTAACCATCAATGGTATACCCTTTAACAATGCCTACCAGGGTGGTATTCAATGGGAAACTGTTCCGATAGAACTCAATGACATTCTTCAAATTGAAGTTGTTGTGGCCCCTAGCACCGTTTTTTTTGGTCCGAATGCGAGCAGTGGAGTAATTAACTTAGTTACCGAAGGTGTAGAAGAAAATGTTTTACGGCCAAAAGTAAGCCTACAGGGTGGGCTCAATGGTAATTACGCGCACCGAGGCAGTGTGAGTTTCGGAGTATCCAGCCGTTTGAAGTTTCGAATTTCCGGACACTACAACCGGTTGGCGCGTTGGCAGGAACAATTTTATCTTCACAGTGAGCAACGCTACGTAACGGTAGATTCACTGCTTTACTACCAGGCGAACGCACAGGAAAGCAACGTGTCAGCCGAAAAAGCAATGCACAACAATGGTGTTAATGCCATGGTTACCTTTCAACCCAAGGAAAAAGTCGAATTGGAAGCCATCGTAAGTACCAAAGAGGCATACTTACAGAGTATTCTGCAACCGCTGGGAGTGATTGCGCTGACTAATCGTGACACAGAAACAAGCAGCAGAGTGGCTATCCGTGCGCGAACCGGAAGGGTGAACACTAGCCTGGCCTATTCTACCGTAAAACAAAACCTGGGGGTTGGATACGAAGGATTTGACATGCGAAATAATAATGTATTCGCATCAACAGAATATGGTTATCAGGGCAAATACTACGGCCTAAAAATAGGTGGCGATGTTCATTTCAACGTGTTCAACAATGCGCTTCCCGATAATTTTCGCTCGCGAGCAACTTTAGCTGAAATTACCTACCGTGAGCGGGTGCTGCTCGGCACGAAGTCTCTGTTAACCAATGGAGCCTTTTTTGATCAACGATTTAATATGATGGGTGGTAAATGGGACCTGTTTGGCACGTTACGCTTTGATCGCTTTAGTCTCACAAACCAGTTCTACGGATCTTACCGACTGGGATCTGCTTATCAATTAGGAAAAATACATGCCATTCGCGCCAGTGCCTCTTCAGGGGTAAGCAACACCTTTGCAACAAACTATTATTGGTATAATGACTCGACCAACGCTTATCAAATCAATCCAGACCTAAGACCTCTTCGAACCCAAACGTACGAGATTGGGTATCGGGTAATGCCCCGTAATGACGTTAGTTTGGGGGCTACTTACTATAGAAGCCGCTCGGACAATTTTGTCGATCCAGTTGCCACCCCCCAAGGTCCTAAGGTTAATAGTAACCAAATTATTGTCCTCAGCGGTATTACCCTAGACGCAAGTTGGAACGTTGGAAAGCTCGAGGCTAGTGCTTTCCTAACCACCCAACATCTTGGGAGTGGAGAACTGATTTCCGAATCTGTAGCACAGGCGGTTCCTAATTACTTCGGTGGATTTACCGGAAACTATCGCACATTCTTGAATAAACTTAAAATTGGTGCTAGTGTATATTACTACGATAAGAGTATAGTATCGGGGACTGAATACGATTTTGTCACCGGTGCAAAATTAATTGCCAACTGCAAAGTCACGTACAACTTCTGGGATGAACATGTGGTGTTTATTAACGCTAGAAACTTACTTAATGGCCAAAAGGTAGAATTTCCGTATGCGGACC
This sequence comes from uncultured Cytophagales bacterium, assembly GCA_963761785.1. Lineage (GTDB taxonomy): Bacteria > Bacteroidota > Bacteroidia > Cytophagales > Cyclobacteriaceae > Tunicatimonas. The sequence goes on along the minus strand of CAVXII010000002.1, from coordinate 176,892 downwards.
AAACGGGAAGCCTATATATGCTAGGGATAGACCTCGCTTTTTAAATAGTGACTAAAGATACTTTCCATAGCGCCCCTCCCAAATCCAAAACATCACCTTGTGTTTGTCGGAACCAACTGCTTGTATGGCTAGTAATGGCAGTATTGCATGCAACAGTCATCAGACAAGGGCTGGCGCAAGAGCTATCAAACTTATCGCAAGATACCATCTATCAAAATAAAGTGCTGAGCCTAGTAGAAGAGTCGGAGGCTTACCTTGAAATTAAAGACTACCGAAGGGCAACTCTGCGGGCTCACCGGGCACTGGATATTTCCCGGAAGAATAACTACGTTTTTGGAGAAGCTGAAAGTCTCAATAAGTTAGCGACCATCAACCGTGTACAAAAAAACTACTTGGAAAGTGTGCGGTACAATCTGTGGGCAATCAGAACGTACGAGCGAAGTGGAGATCAGCCAAACCGCGTGCGGAAGTATTTAGAGATTGGTTATTTATACTATGAGTTGAAGGCGTATACCAAAGCAGTTGACTACTTCCTTACGTATCAGAAGGCCAGAGAGAAACTGATTGGGAAGGCTGATCTACCTAATGAAGTAATCGAGGCAATTAGTCGTTGCTACGTTCAACTCCACGAATACAATGAAGCGAAACGCTATTACAACATACTACTGCAGCATTATCTATCTGACGGCAATACAAAAGAACTAGTCAAGACTTACCAGATGCTTGCTTTTATCGCTAAAGAGAAAAGCGATTACCAAACCGCTATAAATTATCAAGAAGCGCTGCTTAGAATTCACCAACAACAAGAATCAGTAGTCGATATAGTACACACTTACAATAACATAGGGTTTTTGTATAAACGTCTTAATGATCTCAAGTCTTCGCTCGAGCACTTTAGCAAAGCAAGCGACCTAAGCCAAAGTCCACTAATAAACTTAAGCGAAAACTCGCAGGTCGCATTATTTACCAACTTAGGTATAGCGTACACAAACCTTTCATTATTTACGCGAGCAAAAGAGTATTATCTGCGTGCCCTTAGAATACGTGAAAGGCAGAAAAATCAAGTCGGCGAAGCCAGCGTGCACAATCACTTAGCGTCAAACTATTTTGTGGGAGGAAAGAATGCTCAAGCTTTAACGTCGGTAATCACCGCTATAGAAATCGGTTTGACGAATGATGCCAATGAAGTGCTGGCTACTAGTTACCAGATTTTGTCAATGATTTATGAAGCTGATAACAACCTGAACAAAGCGCAACTCTATGCCGAGAAGTACAATGAGATCAAAGATCGGTTAGAAAATGAGGAAGTGGCAAATTTTGAACGGATGCTAGATCAGCAGTTAGCCATCGAGAAACGGGAAGACGAAATCAAAGCACAACTGCTGGAGCAAGAACGTAAAGCATTGGAAGTGGAGCGGAAAGAAAATGAACTGGAACTACTTAGGCGAGATCAAGACTTGCAGGCCATTGCGTTGCAAAATCAGCAGCTAGAGAAAGACAAGGCAACCCAAGCCCTCACACTAGCACGCCAGCAGCTTCAGGCTGAAAAAAGAAACCAGAAACTCAGGGACTTAGAGCGGCAAAAGCAGGTGCAAGACTTGCAACTGCGGCAGCAGAGCCTTGAGAAACAGCAACAGGAAAGGGCCATCGCGCTACTAGAGGCTGATAAAAAGCTTAAAGACCAGAAATTGCGCGAGGAAGCAACGTTACGAAAATACGGCTACGGAATCATTGGTTTGTTTTTACTGATCATGATAACTATTGCCTACAGCTTTGTCCAAAAACAAAAGGATAACAAAAAGCTTCACAAGCAGCAGGAGGAGATTCAGGAAAAAAATGAGCAGTTACTACTGGGAGAAAAGGAGTTGCGGGCTAACATGAACCAACTACAACTTACGCAGGAGGTGTTGGCCGAACAGAAGCAGCAACTAGAGATGGAGCACCGAAAAACGCAAGAAAGCATTCATTACGCGCAGCGGATTCAGTTCTCCATACTTCCTACCGATGAGCAGCGCGCTAGCATTGTCCCGGATAGTTTTGTTATCTATCGCCCAAAAGACATCGTATCCGGGGATTTCTATTGGATCTCGCAGAGTGAAGGGAAGAGGATTACGTCGGTGGTGGATTGCACCGGCCACGGAGTGCCGGGTTCTCTTGTTTCTTTAATTGGGAATAACCTACTAAACGAAGCAATCAATGAGCACCAACTTACAAATCCAGCCGAAATTTTGGATTATTTAGACGTAAAAGTACGTGCCAAACTTAAGCAAGACGAAGGCACCAACCGAGATGGAATGGATCTTGGACTCTGTGTTTTAGAGGAAACTGATAATAGCACTCACCTAACGTACGGAGGGGCTAAAAATACTTTGTTCGTGGTCACCAAGGGTGAACTTATTACATTAAAGGGTGACCGTAAGTCAATCGGTGGGGTGAAAAAAGATTTTTCGTTTACCCAACAGAAAATTAATTTACAGAAAGGCGACGCTATCTATATGACAACCGATGGCTTCATTGACCAGGCGAATAACAAAAGAGAGCGTTTCGGATCACGTCAATTACGTGAGTTAATCACTGAAGTGCACAACCTGCCCATGGACGAACAGAACAAGCAGTTTGCGTCGGCATTGGACGAACACCAGGGAAGCACCGAGCAGCGAGATGATATTAACTTAATTGGTATAAGAGTATAGCCACACAAGTAGAACGTAAATCTTACGATTATGGAAAGAGTTAAAATGGTTGATCACTTTGTTACGCAGGATAAACAAATTCTAATATCCTACAAAGGACCAGTGACTCCGGTTATCATGGCCGAAATAAGCCGAGACATTCAGGATAAACTAGCCGAAAACCCCCGGGCTAGCCGTAAGGTGTTCTCAGTATTCTTGGAACTGGCCCAAAATATTCTCTACTACTCGTCAGAAAAAATTCAGTACGCAGGACGGATAGATAGTGTTGGAATGCTTCAAATTCTAGAATCAGAACATTTCTACGTGTTTTCTTGCGGTAATACCATTAACCGAGAGCACGTTAATCAGCTAATTGAAAGCTGTCATACTATCAATTCGCTGGATAAAGAAGAACTGCGAAAACTAAAGCGACATCAGCGGCGCCAACCCTCTACTGAGATAAGCAAAGGCGCCGGTATTGGATTAGTACAAGTCGCTATTCTCTCCGGGAATCCACTGGAGATTCAGGCGCAGGATTTAGATAGCAATCACTCAATATTTACCTTATCTGTAAACATCAATAAATAACAAATATCATGGAAACGACTAAGCTCAACAATCTGGAAATTAAAGGGGAAAAAGGTACCTACTTCGTTCCACACGTTAAGTTCGACGCAGAAACTGGCGTCTGTACTTTGGAAGGAGAGTCGTATCTGGAGGATACCTGGGATTTTTATAAGCGCTTGGTAGATTGGTTGCGTAATTATTCTGAAACCGGTCGGCCCATCACGTTTAAATTCAAGCTCACTTACTTTAATACAAGTTCTTCTAAAGGAATTTTAGAAGTTCTCGAGTACTTGAAGGAGTACGAAGGTTTGGGAGGAGTGCTGGATATCGTGTGGTACTACCCCAAAGATGATGAAGACATTCTTGAAGAAGCGGAAGACTTTATCGAAGACACGCAGCTGAAAATGGAACTGATTCCCTACTAGGCAGATCAGACAATTAGCATAGAAACACCCGAGCACAGGATTTACCTGTGCTTTTTTTTGAGGAAGGCAAACAATCTGATATGTAAACTTTTATAAATAGATATCTAACATGAACATAAACTTTTTGAACTATGCGTATCTTGAAGAGCAAAAATCCTTTCATATATCCGACTCATTTGCTGTTGCTTAGCATATTATTGACCCTTTCTATTGCCACATGGGCGCAAAGCCAGGAAGAAAACGTTGAAGCAGCTACCAATCCGGCGGGCCAGGTGGCTGACGAAATTCCTGATGATGCCCAAAGCATCACCGAAGGACAAACGCTGTTTGGCCAGCACTGCAACGTGTGCCACGGGGTGGGTCAGCAGATCATCGGTCCCGCGCTAGCGAGCGTCCACAACCGTCGCCCGATTGATTGGCTGGTTCGATTCATCCAGAATTCTCAGCACGTTATTATTAATGAGGAAGACGAATACGCGCAGCACCTCTACGCGCAGTATAATCAGCAGGTGATGCCCAACTTCGAGTTTCTATCCCGAGGCGAAATCCTGAATATACTGGCTTATATCAAAGTAGAATCTTCGGCTATGACGGCAGGAGTAAGTAGCGTATCCGGAACACAAGCGAACGTTGCCGAAGACGCTCCTTCCGACGAAGCCGTCGCCAACTCTTCGCTCGGACCCGACCGCGGCGGTACCAGCATCACCACCATGGTGCTGGTTGGCGCGGTTCTACTACTGTTACTGGTGGTGATTGTGCTAGCTGCACGTGGGCGAACCAAAACCAAAGCGTAGGCAGCTAGTCAGCTGCCAGTGTTATTTGATCGGAACGTCAGCTACCTGTTTAGCCAGCCAGTTTTTGCAATCTTCAAAGCAAGCGGCGCTCACTTCGTGTCCCATAGAATATTCTCGGTAGGTCACGTTGAGTTGAAGCGACTGTAGATGCTGGTGGGTGGTACGCCCCAGGAAAATTGGAAGAACTTGATCATTAACACCGTGTGTAGCGAAGATTGGCAATGCCCTTAACGTTTCATCTCCTACCGTAGGCAAATCCGGGGTTTTGATGATGTACCCACTCATCGCCAACACTCCGCTCACCAGCGTGGGGTGGGTGAGCGCAGTGAGATAGCCCATGATAGCTCCCTGACTAAACCCCGCCAGATAAATTCGGGGAGGGTGGTAAGCTTCCTGAACTTCGTGCAGGAAAGATACCAGCGTTTGTCGGGCCTCGGCCAACTGCGTTGCGTTTGGCCGAGGCAATGGCTGATCGAACAGAATATCGAACCAAGCGAAACCGCCGTACGCATACGAACGGGGGGCACGCACACTTAGAATGTGGTATTGAGTATCCAGATGCGGAGCGAATGAAAACAAGTCATTTTCATTGCTGCCCAAACCATGTAACAGCACAAGTAGCGGCGCTGGGCCTTCTAGTTGGGTGGCAGGTGCCCTTTCTATAAACTTGAGGGTATGAATCATAAGTTCGGCCAGCTATTTTCGGTAATTAGCGAATAAGATGCGTAAATTTATCGCTTGTCAGTTTGTCTCAAAAGCAATCCGCCCTGCTTTTGTTTAACCCAACCTACCAACGTTTATGAAACCACTACCGCTCGGCATTTTAGGAGTATCCAACTTTTTTCGCAAGCGTATTGCTATTCCTATCCCTACTTCACCCCTAATTGATGTGGTTGCCCTGGCCTCTCGGTCCGAAGAGAAGGCGCAACAAGCCGCCAAGGAGTATGCCATCGAGCGCTCCTACGGATCGTACGAGGCCTTGCTGGACGACCCCCAGGTGGAAGCGGTATACATTTCGCTACCGAACCACCTGCACGCCGAATGGATCAAGCGTGCCGCTGATGCGGGAAAACACGTGATTTGCGAAAAACCGCTTGCTCTCAATGCGGATGAGGCACAAGATTGTCTGACGTACGCCGCTGACAAGGGTATCACGGTAATGGAAGCATTTATGTACCGCCTGCATCCGCAGTGGCTTCACGTACAGAAGATTATCCGCCAGCGCGAGATAGGAAGCATCCACCTGGTAGAAGCTTTCTTTGGCTATAACAACACTGATCCGTCTAATATTCGCAATCAACCGGATACCGGCGGTGGGGCGCTGCTCGACGTTGGGTGCTACGCCGTGTCGGCCAGCCGGTTTCTTACCGCAAGCGAACCCCAACGCGTGATAAGTCTGTCCCAAATAGACGCTACCTTTGGCACCGATGTGCTTTTCACCGGGATGCTCGACTTTGGTGGGGCTCGAGCCACCTTCACCGTGGCTACCCAGACATTCTCCTACCAGCGGGTGGTCGTGCACGGTTCCAGCGGAGTGATTACCCTCACGATTCCCTTCAACGCTCACGCCGATACCGATGCCGAAGTGATCGTAACTACCCGGGTGGGAACGCGCAAAGTGTATCTGCCGCCCGAAGATCAGTATATCCTGGAATTTGAAGCCTTTGCCCTGGCCGTAAAGAACCAAGAAACCCCACCGATTTCTCCTGCCGATACTATCAATAACATGAAGGTGCTTGATGCCCTCAAAAGGTCGCACCACACGGGACAGTGGGAATCAGTTTAGCCGACAGACACCTATGCATGAAACCCCGCCGAATCATTGATTTCTGGACACCGGTTCCAGCATCTGTAGCAGGAGTTGATTCAGTTGCGGATTGATTTGGCCCCCTTGGTGGTCAGCAATGTCGATAAAGTGCACCTCAGCTGAGGTGTGGCCCGGCCCTCCGAAACGGTGGTGCTGTCGGGGCAGATGGTGCACCTTCGGATACAGGAGGATGCCCCGCTGGGCCCCAAATAACTGATTGTAGACGTAAATCTGGTGAAGATCTTCGGCCGAAGGACGCGCCTGCAACAGTACTTTCCATTTGGTGTCTACCACCACGTTCTTCCGGCCATCCGCAAACTGTATCAGAATGTCCGGACGGGCCTTGGTGGTGCCCCACAGCGATTGAGTGGTTTGTCGGTGAACGGTGAACCCGTGAGCAATCGACAATCGCTGAAGTCTTTGGTAGATAAATTCCTCAAAGAGCCGGTTCATATCCAACATAAAAGCAAACCCCTGGTGGGTATTGCCCCGGTAGACATGCGAAAAGCTTGCCGCTATCAGTTGTTGAGCGGCGGTCGCTGCCGTATAATACCGCTCCGTATGGCGGTTAAAAGTTAATTTCGTGGACCTTAGTTGTTCTAGTGACACATCGGATACCTGCGCTAATGAATGTAGCAAGCGATATGTTCGTTGCCTCACCACCGGATCAGATGAAACCTTGGCTATCAGTCGCAAGGCTTTTTTGATCAGCCGATGCATGGGGTGGTCAATGGTATGGACTGCGTGCTCCACAAAAAAGCGCTCCTGATGCACCCCGTTGCGTCGCGCGTGCTCAGCAAACCGGAGGCGTCCCTTGATAGCCCGGCAATTTTCTGCCACCGATTGGTACTGCTTCGTTAGACCGCGCCGGAACAGCCGTTCCACCTGGGTAAGAAAATCCAGTAGGTAGACCTCCAGCAGCGCATGCGCCCGAAAGCTCGACACCGTTGCCGCAGCGTGGTCTACGGACACTGAAGAACAAGTAGCCACCAGCTCGATCAGCAGGCGCCGCCAAACGGCAGGCACCGGCTGCGTATCCGCTTTGGGTAGTACCTCTAACGTAAAATAAGGTGTTTTGAGCACTCCAACGTAGTGCGAAAGTTTGATGCCACGGTGGGTTAGGGTGTAATAGGGGCGGGGAAGGTGAGAATGCATTTGTACCAGTACTTGCCAATGGGCTTCGGTAAATGGTACTCCTTCGGGATTATCGCCAGGGCGAAGCAACTGATGCTCAAAAACGGTGATGGTGGGATCGTTATTGAACATAAATCGCCCGGATAGCATCCACTAACTGCGCATCCGTCAAGGAGCGAACCATATAGGACTTCTTGGGTACCCTCGTCCATTCCGCTTCGGACTCCGATGCCGCAAAGAAACGTCCATCAAGCTCTGAAACAATGTCTGTCGAGAAAAAACCACTTCCGATCACCAGCACCACCTTACCCGTTTCCCCAAAGAAATATTCCTGTAGTAGGGGGATAACCTTACGAAAGAAAATGATGCGTAGCTCGTTCGAGCGGACGGGCGGCAGCGCCTACCGACATGAAGTATCCGTGGCCGATTTGGTGCTCAGCATCGAGCAGGGCGGCTAGCCTGCGGTTTATGGTGCGCAGTAGTTCACCCAAGTCAATCTCTTGATCTGATGAAAGGGCTTGGCCATACGAAGCGGCTGGTTCGGCTGCCTGAGACAGTTCAGGGTCGGACCGGGCAGGCTGAACAGCACCCGCGGTTACGGTAATTTTAGGAAGCAGCGTAGGGTCAGGTTCCACCGCTTCAAACACAAAGCGTCGCCGCAGTGCGGTGTCCAGCGCTTCCAGGCTGCGGTCGGCGGTGTTCATGGTGCCCACCAGATACAGGTTGGGAGGCACCGAAAAGCTTTCGCGGGAGTAGGGAAGCATTGTTTGCAAAGCCTCTGACTCCCCGGCCCGTTTGTCATCTTCAATCAGTGCGATCAATTCACCCATGATCGCCGCCACATTGCCCCGGTTAATCTCGTTGATGACGAGCACAAAGTTGCCCGCCGTGGCTCGGTCTCCCGGGCTCAGGCTAGCGTAGTCCAGCGTTTGCACGTCGCGCTTCATGGCTTGGTAGCGGACCGCATCGTAGCGCGTTTGTCCCTCGAGCAGGTGGTGATACGACTGGTTGCGCGTGGCCTCGTAGTGCTTCAGCCGGTTGAAGACCGCCCAGGCTACCGAGGCGTTTCCCCGCAGCGCGGCGGGCATGTCGTGGCGTAGGTTGCTGATCGCTTCGGCCGAATCGAACTGACGATACAACTTAGCCAGGTTGTTCTTGGTGACTGCGTACGCTTTGTTGCCCCGTCCCGCTTTGAGCATCAGCGTGTGGTTGGTGTTGATATTTACCAAATAGAAAGGCTTCCCGGTTTTGCTCTCGAAAACTGTTTCTGACGTCTCATCGGCCCCGGTGCGTTGCAGGTAGTCTATAAACTCGAAAAACAGAGCCTCGAAGTGGTGGCGGGTGGGGGGATTGGTTGCCAGCGTGTTATTCTGCTGCGCCAGATACAGGGCGTGCGCCGCTCGTACGCATAACTGCTTGAATATACCATCCTCTACCGCGTACGACAGCGTCTGCTGCTCGGTGCTGCGGGGTTTGATTCCCTCCACAAAATCTTCGTACGAAAGCGACGGGTGAAACACCGTGAAGGCCATCCGTCCGTTTTGGCGGTGCTCTTCCAAGCGTTCGCGCAGCAGTGCCCGGGTAGGGTAGATTTGTTGAAGCTCCGCTGCCGAAAGCTGCTCCATGATCTGCACCGCCAGGGCTGAGGAACGATAAGTTTTGCCCGTGCCCGGCGGACCAAAAAGAATGACGTTACGCGGCTTAGCCATAAAAGTTTCCAGTTGCCAAAGATAGCGATTAACCTGAGAATAAGGACAAGTGCCAGAGAAGTAGAGACAGGTCGCTGGCCTTCAATGGATCATCAAGGGGCGTCAAAGCTCACGTGCGATCAAACCTATTTTATCAGACTGCATTAACTTGAAAATCCGGGTAATAAAGCAGGGGCGCACGCACTTTTCCTCTAATTGACCGGATGCAACCACTAACAAAAATAACTAAATTGGCCTCTTGAAGGGGGGGAAGCCCTATGAATACGAACACTTTTGTAGAATTACCCCTCCTCACTTCGTACGTCACTAACTGCCCAACCGTATGGCGGGGAGATTTCGCTAACAAACAAGCAGACTTCAACCATGTTGGAGGGGGCAATATTGGTGTGGCAGTACCTTTTCTACCATATAACGCATCGTTTGACTAACAAAATAGGGTAATTGTAGGGCTAATCGGGGCGATTGACTAACAAACCCCCTTATATTCGCTAACTTGAGGTTATCATCAAGGAGATGCATGGTTTGCTAAGCGTTAGAAACAAAAATTAAAGAGCCATGCATCCGAGTATACCGACTTTTAGACCAGGGCTGTTGCTTTGATATTTCTGCATTTTCTGGCATATTAGCCGCTTGTCCAAATAAAACATCACTATGTGCTTACCTAGCCAAACAATCTTACGTATAATACTGCCGCTTGCTCTTCTCATCACTTTCCGTTGCACGCAGCAGGGTATGGAGGTACCACTAGACCCGCTGGTAGGTGTGGTTGCCGATAGCGCGATGGTGGTGAGTGCCCATCCGTTGGCCTCGCAGGTGGGGGTGGACATCTTGCGGAAGGGCGGTAATGCCGTAGATGCGGCCATTGGAGTGCAGTTTGCCCTGGCAGTGGTATTCCCGGTGGCCGGTAACATCGGGGGCGGCGGCTTTATGGTGATTCGTGAGGCCGAGGGACTCACCGACTGCCTCGATTATCGCGAGAAGGCTCCGCTGGCGGCCAGTCGTGATATGTATTTGGATGACGAGGATAGTGTGATCGAGGACCTGAGTACACGCGGACATCTGGCGGCGGGCGTGCCGGGCAGTGTTGATGGTATGTTCCGGGCGCACGAGAAGTACGGTTCGCTACCCATGGAGCAACTCATCCAGCCCTCTATCGACTTAGCTGCCAAAGGCTTTGTCCTTACCGAAAAGGAAGCTGAAAACCTAAACGGCAACCAGGAGAATTTCATTCAGTATAACCCCGTGCCCCCCGACTTTTTACTCAAGGAAGCGGGCTGGCAGGCGGGCGATACCATTGTGATGACCGACTTAGCCCAAACGCTGACGCTCATTCGCGACCAGGGCAGAGATGGTTTTTACGCGGGAGAAACGGCAGAAAAAATCGTGGCCGAGATGGAGCGGGGCAGTGGTATCATATCGCGGGACGACCTGGAAGCCTACGAAGCGAAATTTCGGCAGCCCGTAGTGGCGCAATACGACAGCTTCCGCATTATCTCCATGCCGCCGCCCTCGAGTGGGGGGGTGGCTCTGGCCCAACTGCTCAACAACGTAGAACCCTATCCTGTCGCTGAAATGGGGCATAATACCGCTGCTACCGTCCACCTGATGGCCGAAGCCGAACGACGCGTTTATGCCGACCGTGCCACCCACCTGGGTGATCCGGACTTCTACGCGGTGCCGCTGACCAAGCTGCTGGAAAAAGAATACAACACCTCTCGCATGAAAACCTTTCGTACCAACAAAGCCACGACCTCGTCAGCGGTATCGGCGGGGAGTCCGGCTCCGGTAGAGTTCGAGCGAAACCACCCACTTTTCGGTGGTAGATGCCGAAGGCAATGCGGTGTCGGTGACCACCACCCTCAACGGCGGCTACGGTTCCAAAGTGGTGGTGGCCGGAGCCGGGTTCCTGCTCAACAACGAGATGGACGATTTTAGCATCAAACCTGGTTTTCCCAATATGTTTGGTCTGGTAGGCGGCGAAGCCAATGCCATTGCCCCCGAAAAGCGGATGCTGAGCTCCATGACCCCGACTATTGTTGAGAAGAACGGCGATCTCTACATGGTGGTGGGTACCCCCGGGGGCTCCACGATCATCACCTCGGTGTTTCAGACCATCCTTAATGTGACGGAGCACGGTATGGGCATGCAGGCAGCTGTCACTGCCAAGCGTTTTCACCACCAGTGGTTGCCCGATACCATCTTCACGGAAAACGATGCATTTACCCCGGAAGTGACGCAGGAGCTCGAAGCGATGGGACACACCGTGCTGGCGCGGGGCAACATCGGACGGGTAGATGCCATTCTGGTACTGCCCGGCGGTAAATTGGAAGGTGGTGCCGACCCCCGGGGCGACGATACGGCGGCGGGATATTAATTTTTAGTGACGATGGGAGATTACGACCGATCAGCGAGTCAGATAGAGACGCAGTATTGCCGGGGGCACTAAGTAATTAATCATTTAGGTTAATAGGAGGGTGGGAATGCGCCACGGCGCGTTCCCACACATGAGAATAGCCTTAAATTTATAGGTTTAGGAGATTAGTACCTCCAGAACGAAGAATTGAAGCGGGCGCAGCAAAGCATGGCTTAACATTTCCACCTATCCCTGCCCCGCAATTGCTTACCCTTCAATCTTCACCACCTTCCCGGTTTTGTCAGCCTCGATGATTGCATTTACGATGCGGATATCCTTGAGCCCCTCGATGCCCGGCACCATCACCGGGGTGTCATTAATGATCGACAGTGCGTCATCATCCATCTGCCGGGCCTGCTGGTTGTTGATTGGTTTGTCCAACTGCTTGCCGTCGCTGGTTTTGCCCTGCACTCCGGTATACGACTGCATGGGGCTGAGTTGGTACCAGCCGTTGGCCGTATTCACGCGCAGTAGGTTTACCTTTTCTACGTTGCTGGTTTTGGCATCACCCAGAATATCATTAGGAAAGACCAGTTGGTAGGTAGTGGTTACATCCACTTCCAGATTATCAGGGATTACGCGTTTTGCCGAACGCACTTCGGTAGGTTCCAAGCCCGTAGCGTAGCGCAGTCCGTTAATGGTATACACTCCCATGTCGTAGAGTGCCCCGCCGCCCAACGCAGGATTAGCGTGCCAGCCAGTCGGAGTGCTACCGGCAAAGCCTGCTTCGGAAATCACGTTATCAATGGCTCCGTAGGGTTTAGACTTGGCATACTTCATCACCGTCTGGGTATTGGGCTCGTGCTGCATGCGGTAACCAATCGATAACTTTACCTTGTTTTTGTCACAGGCATCAATGATACGTTGGCACTCATTCACGTCCATCGCCATCGGTTTTTCGCACCACACGTGCTTACCCGCCCGGGCCGCAGCCACGCTAAACCGCTCGTGCGTGCCGGTGGGAGTCACCACGTACACTATGTCAATGTCGTCGTTGTTGGCAATGGTGTCCAGGTTATCATAGTTGTAAACATTCGCGTCGGCAATGCCGTACTTCTTCTGCCACACCGGAATCTTTTCCGGGCTGCCGGTAACGATCCCGCGCAGTTGGCAGTGTTCGGTGAGTTGCAGCGCTGGTGCCAGCAGATCGCCACTGTAGTAACCGAGTCCGAGCAGAGCTACACCCAGGGGTCTGGATTGGCGGGTGCTGGCCAATAGGGGTAGTTGCGAAAATAAGCCTAGCGAGGCAGTGGCTTGGGCGGAGCGCTGCAAGAAGCGCCGTCGGTTGTGATTCATTGGTTGATGGTTAAGAACAAAAAAAAAGAGACGTCGTTAAGGTACGAGATTTAGAAAACAATGTTGAACCCAACCAGCATGAAACTAGATATCTTAGCCTTGGCTGCTCATCCAGACGATACTGAACTGGGTTGTTCAGGCACCATCGCTGCCCACGTGGCAGCGGGCAAACGGGTAGGGATCGTTGATTTCACCCGGGGAGAGCTGGGCACCCGGGGCACGCCCGCCCTTCGGGAGCAAGAAGCCGAGGCTTCACGGAAGTTGCTCGGAGTGATAGTGCGGGAGAACCTTGGATTTGCCGACGGTTTTTTTACCAACGACCGCGGGCATCAACTGGAGGTGGTGCGGATGATTCGGCGCTATCGGCCCGACGTGGTGTTGGCCAATGCAATTCAGGACCGGCATCCCGACCATAGCCGGGGGGCAGAACTCGCCCAGGATGCCTGCTTTGTGGCTGGTTTGCGCAAGGTAGAAACCAGTTGGGACGGCGAACCGCAGGAGGCTTGGCGACCCGCGCGGGTGTATCACTACATTCAGGCCCACGCCATCGTGCCGGACTTCGTTGTGGACATCTCGGAGCATTGGGAGACGAAGATGAAAGCAATTCGGAGTTTCGCCTCCCAGTTTGAGCAAGAGAGTAGCGAGGAGCCGGAGACCTATCTGACTACGCCTATCTTCCTGCAATTTATTGAAGCCCGCGCCAAGGAATTAGGTCACTCAATTGGAGTCGCCTACGGCGAGGGTTTTACCGCTGCACAACCGCTGGGGGTCCGATACCTGGAGGATATATTCTAATAAAAACCCGTCCGGATTAGCATCAAAGTACTAAAGACGACCATTGGTTGGCTAATCCGGACGGGTTTGGGGTGCTTACTTGTCTAACCGGACGCTGTTGTTCTCAATTTCGTCCTTGATCTCTTTGGTGGCATCCTTGAACTCGCGAATGCCGCGCCCCAGGCCCTTGGCGATTTCCGGAATCTTATTCGCTCCGAAAAAGACGAGCATGACCAGCATGATAATCATGATCTCCCATCCGCCCAGGCCTCCGATAAATAACAGTACGTTGTGCATAATCAAAAGTATTGAAGTAGTGAATGACTGAATAAAGAACGCTTGGCAACCACAATTGCAGCGAATCGCCAACGAACATACGAATAAATTCGTCGGAAAGATCGGTAGTTACTAATAATTTTCAGCGAATGATTATTGGATACAAGTATGCCAAACCTTTAAGTGGCCGGTAAACTGATCAAGAGTACGAAAGCGGGAAATCAATCAGGTATAATTCGTCCGTTGCCCTGGTAAACGCAGTATACAGCCAGCGGATGGTATCCGGGGTGGGAGGGGAGGCGGTCAGATAATCGGGTGCCACGAACACGCACTTCCACTGTCCGCCCTGGGCCTTGTGGCCGGTGAGGGCGTAGGCGAACTTCACCTGTAACGCATTGAGATAGTCATCCTTACGAATGGCCTTCAGGCGGCGCGAGGGGGCCACAATAGACTGATAATCTTCGGCCACCGCTTCGTAGAGTTGCTTGTTCTGGGTGTCGCTGAGCGAGGGAGTGGTGCTGTTGAGCGTAGGAAGCAGAATTTTACCAGCGAAGGGAGGCTGTCGCGGGTAGTCAGGCAGGCGAAGCATTAGTGTCATAAAATTGAAGCCGTAGCGCAACTCGGTGTCCATCACTTCCTGCACTTCCACAAACTCGCCGTTGGCCAGGAAGGTAAGGGGGTAGCCCTTGGGCAGTGCCTGGTAGTTGTTGCGGGTTACCATCAGTAGATCGCCCTGCTCCACCACTTTTTGACGATGAAGTATAGACTGCCGGATGAGTTGGTTGTAGCGCACTGTTTCGCGGTTCGATGGGCTAATCAGTAGGGTTTGGTGGAGTCCATACTTGAGGTAGGCGTAGCTTAGCCCTTCCTTGAGCCGTTCCTCAGGCATGTGGTAGATGTCGGGATAGGGTTTGGTATGGATTTTAATGGTGCCAGGCTGCTCGAGCGCGTTGCGCAGGGACGTGGCGTTGGCCAGGATGCCCGACTGGGTAGCGTGACGCACCACTTCGGTGAGCTGGTGCTCGATGACGTTCAGGCGGTAGGCGTAGCGCAGCACCTCAGCACTCAAGGCGGCACTGCTACTGTGTCCCACCGGGGGAAGTTGGGCGGGGTCGCCGATAATTACCAACCGGTTGGTTGGGTGACTAAACACGTAGCCGATGAGGTCGGTGAGCATCGATGGATCGCCCGATCGGGGCTGATGGCTGATCATAGATGCCTCATCGACCACAAACACCGCGTTCTTCTGATAATTCTTACGAAGTTTAAACTCCACATTACCGGAATAGGGGTGCTGCACCTGCTTGTAGATTTGCCGGTGAATGGTGTAGGACTTTCGGCGGGTATGGTGCGCCACCACCTTGGCTGCCCGTCCGGTGGGTGCCAGCAACACCACCCGGAAGTTGAATTTGCGCAGCGTTTTAGCGAGTGCCTTGATCACGCTGGTCTTGCCGGTGCCAGCGTATCCTTTTAGCAAAAAGGCGTGCATCTCACGGTTCGGAGCTTCAATAAATTCCTCTAGCTTACGAAAAAGCACTTCCTGCTGGGGGGTAGGAGAATGAGCAAAGTACTTCAACAAATAGTGGGAAGCAGAAGGTGGAGTACGAGCGGGAAAGAGATCGGAAGCCATGCAAAACGCGAGTGATAGTTGGAGCTATGTCGTAGAAAAGACATTTAATAAACATGCCATAGCGTTAAATAGATCGTATAAATGATGTTGGGAAGTAATCAAAAAAATAATTTGTAACTGCTTGATAGGCAGTTATTTAAATTTAACGTTTTTTAACAGATTTGGCACTTTTATGCGTGAACTATCGTTCCTATAATGAACGTTAAAATAGCAAATATGAGCCAGACAGACAGTCCATCAGCGGGTAAAAAAAACATTGAAAGCTACGACATCGCCAAT
Source organism: uncultured Cytophagales bacterium (assembly GCA_963761785.1). Lineage (GTDB taxonomy): Bacteria > Bacteroidota > Bacteroidia > Cytophagales > Cyclobacteriaceae > Tunicatimonas. The sequence continues at coordinate 161,116 of CAVXII010000002.1, read as the reverse complement.
TCGTATGAGACCATGCATTTGGCGCAGGACTTAGCGCGCTTTATTAAAGAGAACAAACTATTTCACCACATTCAGGGCAAAGCCTACGTGAACGTGGAAGGCTGGCAGTATGCCGGAGCTCGTCTGGGCATTTTGCCAGTGATTGAAGAGTTGGTAAGAATTCCTACCGATAACAATGAAGTGAAATATCAGGCGCAGGTGAAGCTTTACAATCTAAAGAACCAGGTTGGCGGACAGGCCCAGGTGGTGGGTTCCGGTTATGCGATTTGCAGCAATCAGGAGAACGGGAAGCGGAATTATCAGGAATTTGCCATTGCCTCGATGGCGCAAACGCGGGCTATTGGCAAGGCGTACCGCAATATTTTGGCCTGGATCATTCGGGCCGCCGGTTATGAGCCTACCCCGGCCGAAGAGATGGACTACATGGCAAAGGACAAATCGGCTCCCAAGAAAGCGGCCAAAGCACTGAAGAAGAGCAATTCCACCGCTGAAAGTACAGCGAGTGAGCTGCGTCCCGAAGATCGTCCCCCGATAGATAGGGACACCGCTGCTAAGAAAGAAGCATCGGTGAAGCAGAAAACTGAATTACTGTTGTTGCTGAACAACAAAGTGATTACCAACGAAGAGAAGAACAAGATGATCGAGAATATCAATACCTTGGACAGCGAACGAGCGAGTAAGTTGATTACAAAACTGAAAAAGGTTATTGAAGAGCGACAAAGCGGTTCGCCGCGCGGTGAGCAAGGGATAAAATCAGCCGAAGGTGACACCACGGTGGTTTAACCCCGATGCTCATAATGCATAGTTTGGTTTGGTTAGTTTAGTAGGAAAATCCCGGGGATACGTATTCCCGGGATTTTTATGTCCGGCGGAAATCGTTGTCAACCCCCTTGGTGTTGTTTGCTGGCTTAAAAATACTCATTTTCTTATAAAGTCGTTCTATGTCTTCTTCAAAAATAGCCAAATTCCGGTTTTCTGACCTCAGTAAGCCTTCGCCTACCATATAATCAAAGAACTGGCTAAGTAAACCATAGTACTGGTTAGTATTCAGAATACCCACCGGCTTTTGGTGCAGGGCTAGCTGCGACCAGGTAAGCATCTCGATAAGTTCTTCCAGGGTGCCAAACCCTCCGGGTAGTGCAATGACTCCGTCACATAGTTCGGCCATTCTCAGCTTTCGCTCGTGCATCGACTCCACCACGATCAGTTCGGTTAGCCCAGTGTGACCCACCTCCAGATCCAGCAAAAATTGAGGGATCACTCCGATAGCCTGGCCCCCTTCGGCTAGCACCGCGTCGGCCAGGATGCCCATTAGACCCACCCGGCCGCCGCCGTAGACCAAAGTGACGTCTTGCTTCACTAGAAATTGACCCAGCGCGCGCGCCGCTTCCCCGTACTGCGGATCAAAACCCAGACTGGAAGCACAGAAAACAGTGATGCGTTTCATACAGATGAGGGTATCGGGTAGAAACGACAATGCTACGAATATTATTCTAAAAGATAGTATGTTTGTGAGCAACCAACCAATTTTTCTATGCCACCCGAACAACCGCCCTTCGCTCCGCCCCCCGAAGAAGAGAAACCCTACATTGCCGCCACTACTGTCTTGCCTGAACTCACCATAAAGGCGGTGCTCCTGGGAGCCCTTTTGTCGGTTATTCTATCGGCGGCCAACGCCTACTTTGGACTGTTTGCCGGACTCACGGTGTCGGCGTTGATCCCCGCTGCGGTAATCTCAATGGCTATACTCAGGTTGTTTAAAAATTCAAACGTGCTGGAGAACAACATGGTACAAACCGCCGCCTCGGCGGGTGAATCGCTGGCAGCGGGGGTAATTTTCACCCTTCCGGCCCTGATCATCATGGGCTATTGGGAGGAGTTCAATTACTGGGAAACTACGCTCATTGCCATGACGGGCGGTATTCTAGGCATCCTGTTTACCATTCCGTTGCGCAACGCGCTGATTGTAAAGGAGAAGCTTAAGTTTCCGGAGGGCGTAGCCACTGCCGAGGTGCTAAAAACCGGTGAAGATAGCAGCGGCACCATAAAATACCTGGTAGGCGGCGCAGTGGTGGGCGGACTCTTCAAACTCAGCGATTCGGCACTAAACCTGTGGGACGGGCTGTTTGAGCAAGCCGCCCTAATCAATCAAAGACTTTATCTCTACTTCGGGCTTAACCTGTCGCCCGCCCTGGTGGCGGTGGGCTATATCGTGGGACTCAACGTATCGTTCTTGGTATTTCTGGGCGGAGCCATTAGCTGGTACCTCGGCATTCCGCTCTACATTGCTACGCTGGGCGTGCCCGAGGGCGCGAGCAACGTGGCTGAGATGGGCATCATGGTGTGGAGTAGCCAGATTCGCTATTTGGGAGTAGGAGCGATGGTGGTGGGCGGGCTGTGGGCGCTGCTCAGTCTGCGGCAGTCGCTTACTACGGCCTTTCGTTCGGGAGTGGAAGCTTTCCGGAAGGGGGGGCAGCAGGTGCAGCAGGCCCGCACCGAACTAGACACCCCTATGTCGTGGGTACTCATTGGTATTGGCGTGCTGATTGTGCCGGTGTTCTTGCTGTACCTGCGGGAGATTGAGAACGTGGCGATTACCGGACTAATGGCGGTGATTATGGTGGTGGCGGGTTTCCTGTTCTCGGCGGTGGCCGGATACATGGCCGGTTTGGTAGGTAGTTCAAACAATCCTATTTCAGGAGTAACGATTGCCACCATCTTGGCAACGGCTCTGCTGTTAGCCGCGCTTATGGGCACCGATGATCCGGGTCGGGGAGCGGCGGCGACTATCCTGGTGGGTGCAGTAGTGTGCTGCGCTGCGGCCATTGCGGGCGATAATATGCAGGATTTAAAGGCGGGTCACGTGCTGGGAGCAACCCCCTACAAGCAGCAGATTATGCAGGTGGTGGGTGTGGTGGCCGGAGCGCTGGCCATTGCCCCGGTGCTCAACAACCTGTTGCTCGCCTACGGTATGGGAGCACCCACGGCCGAGCATCCTGACGCGCTGGCGGCCCCGCAGGCCACCCTGATGCAAAGCGTGGCCGATGGTATCTTTCGAGGTGGGCTGCCCTGGACGATGGTGGCTATCGGTGCGGCCATTGCCGTGGTGATTATTGCCGCCGACGTGCACCTCAAAAACCGGGGCTCGAGCTTCCGCATGCCGGTGCTGGCGGTGGCGGTGGGCTTGTACTTACCGCTGGAGCTAGACACTTCTATCTTCGTGGGTGGACTCATTGCCTGGGCGGTAGAGCGCTATATGAACCGACGGTCTTCTACCTCCGAGGCGCGCGTGGTCACGGCGAGGGATCGAGCTGAAAAAGCCGGACTGCTGCTGGCTTCCGGACTCATTACAGGTGAAGCCCTCATGGGAATTGCCATTGCTATTGGTATCGTGGCCAGCGGACCCGGACAACTGCAATTGTTTGTCGAGGCACCCTTCGGGAGCTGGCCCGGATTGATCCTGCTGATCCTCATTGTGACCGGTATCTACCAAACCGTGAAGCGGGTGTTTAATCAGCACGCCCGTGAGTGACGATATCACCGCGACGCTAGCGAAGCTCCTTACTAAAGCAATTGCTAAAGAAGTAGTGGTGCACGAGATAGAGCCGTTAAGCGGCGGATGCATTAACCAAGCCGTGAAGCTTACTACGAGTGCGGGAGTTTTCTTCGGAAAATGGAGTGCTACCGCCCCGGCCGACCAGTTTGTGCGCGAAGCAGAAGCGCTGGAGGAACTGAGCAAAGCTAGCACCCTGCTACAAATTCCCCGCGTGATTTTGGTTCAATCTGACTCGGCTTTACTGGTAACTACTTTTTTGGAGCCAGCGGCCGGATCGGTGGCGCAACAAGACGAACAACTGGGGCGAGGGATCGCCGAACTGCATCGCTATTCGCACGACCGTTACGGCTTCTATCACAACAACTACTGCGGGGCCACTCCGCAAGACAACCACTGGAACGACGACTGGGTCGATTTTTACGGGCAACAACGGATCGGTTACCTAATGAGGTTAATTGATCAGAGAAGGGGATTGGATAATTCGGAACTCAAGGTGTACGAACGTCTCGTGGACCGTTTGCCGCAACTGATTGGTCACGCTCCGCCGCCTGCGCTCACCCACGGTGATCTATGGTCAGGCAATGCGTTGCGCTCAGCGTCAGGTCCCGCCCTGATAGACCCAGCCTGCGCTTACGCTGATCGAGAGGGCGATCTGGCCTTAATGGCCATGTTCGGCGGATTCAGTGATCGGACCTGGGCCGCCTACCAAGAGGCGTACCCAACACCCGCGGGCTGGCTGGAACGACAATCGCTGTATCAGCTGTATCATTACCTCAACCACGACTATCTGTTCGGCGGCGGATACGGCAGGCAAGCGCTGGCGATTGCAAAGAGGTATTGTTAACTTCTACATCTTGTTGGAACAATAGCAACTCCGGAACCTACACAGCCCTGCTCTTTAACGCCTCAAGAGTATGATAAAGAGGGAATACAAAACTATTTTAAACCTACTTCTTTTCTTTGTGCAAACCCTTCTGTTATTTTGTGCAATATCGCAGCGCGTAAGTCTTCAAGAAACTTTTAAAAAAATATAATCTATTCTTCCTATGGCCTACGCAGTCTCCGTAGTTATCCCAAACTATAACCGGCAGCATGAACTACTGCGTGCTATTGACTCGGTACGAGAACAGACTTATCAGCCTACTGAAATTCTGGTCATAGACGACGCGTCTGATTTCAGCGTGGAGGACTATCTTAAAGAGCATAACTATTTGGGCGGATTGGTGCGGGTTATCCGTAATCCGGTGAACCGAGGGTTATCAGCTTCGCGGAACGTAGCCTTTCAGCAAGCTACGGGCCAGTTAATCGCTTTACTTGACTCTGACGACTGGTGGCACGTTGATAAACTCAAGGAACAGGTTCGGCTCTTCGAAGAGGACCCCCAACTTGATTTGGTGGCTACCCGAGATTGGATTGTGAGGGAGAAACAGACCAAAGAACGGAACCCGCCCTTTTATCGCGATCAACTCTTTGACCGATTAACCACCGATTGGGCACCTCCGGTTCCGTCTACCGTGGTGGCCAAGCGAGAGGTGTATGAGCGGACGCCCTACCAAGAGCAGGTACGTTACCAGGTAGATACCGACTGGTGGTTACGCTTCGCCCTGACTGAGCCAAATATCGCCCGCGTGGATCGTCCGTTGGCTTACTACTACGCTGGGTACAATGACCGGCTGTCGGGTTCCTACTACGTGGAACGCTTTCGTAAAATAGAAACGTTTATTGCCCTGTGGCGGGACAAAATCACCGCATTGCGGGGCGAGGCGCGGTTTCAGACATTCCGAAAAAGCACTCTGTCGTATAACGCCATCGATGCCTTTGTAGAGCAGTATAATAAAAGGAACGTGTCGGTAGCATTTAGGCTATACACGAAATATCTGTGGAACGAAAAGACCTTCTACCGGCTGTTAGCGGATAAGCTACTGCCTTAGCCGGTGACTTCAGTAGGTTTGGCCCTACATAACCTAGGTGGTGGGTCTGGTGAACGCTATGACCAGATGAAAGCTACATGAGCTTAGGAATGATACCTCGCGTTAGTAATGGGTGTTATAACCTTAACTCATCGAGTTGATCACTGCTCTTTAGCCCGGCGGCGCTGCGGCTTGCTTCCCCGGCCACTTGGGTGGCAATGCCTTCCAGTCCCTGCACCTGGCTGGGGTTAGTTTCGTAGCGGGCATTTACTTTCAGCCGAACCGTATCCCCGGCGTGTACCGCTACGCTCTTGGCGGGGCCTTGCTGTCCGGGTTTTAAGGTGGCTACCTTGTTAGGCTGGGGTTCTTCTGTGCTGGCATCGGTGGTGTTGAGGAAGGCTAGAGACGCTGATTGGGTCGTAGCTCCGCGGTACATAGGCTAAGAACAGAAAGGGTTTAAATTTAACTGTGTTAAACTGGTGTTTTGATTTTCACCCTGCTTACCTTGATTGGCTCAAATGGTGATAGTGCTCTTTCGCTGTTAATTAGAGTCCCATAAATTATATCAAAAAATACAATCTATTTAATTTGCATTTGATCTGGTTCGTGTATTAAAGAAACGTCATAGTAGTAGTTGTTCTTTACTCAACTCAAAGCATGTGGTCTTCCCGCTCGCCGTAGCGCATGAGTTGCCCGATGTTGCCGTTTAGGTCGTAGCTAATCTTGTCCATCGTAAAGTTGCCCGGACTGCTGGCCTAGCTACCCAACAAGGGCTTGGCTGGGTAGTCAGCCCCGGTGATGCGCCACTCCGCTGTACCTGCGCGTCAGCACAGTGCGGGACACCACTTGCATTGAGGGGACGGGTTGGTGCGCAGGGGATCTGCTGGGGCTCGTAGCCTAGCATTGGATGATCGATAGGTCATCAACATATCTAAAATGCCCATCCCGGCTCACCAACGGCAGTCTGTGTTTCTGGGCCAGGGCGGCAATCCAGATGTCATTCTCGGGAATGGGACGGCCTTTCTGTTGGAGTTCTTGTTTGATCTGAGCGTAGTACTTCGGGGTTTCATCCAAACAATACAGCAGGGTGACTTGCTCGATACGTTGCTGGTTTTCTTTTTTTCGTTGCGAATTAGCCACCCCAAAGTATAACTCCCCGATGACGATGATCGGTACGTGAATGACGGTTCCCTGTCGAATGGGTTCTAGCACGCTTTCTTCCTGCCGGAACAAAGCGATCACGATGTTGGTATCCAATACTACCATTCGTCTTTATCTATACGCTCACAACCCTTGATTGCTTGTTCTATCCGTTGCAGGTCGTCTTTCGGAATGCTACCCGCTAACCGAAGCAGGGCTTCATTTCGATTATTTCGCTTGGCTACTAATGTTTTTAGGTAATTGAGTGCATTGAGCTGTTCGGACTTGGCGAGTTAGTGAAAGTAACGGAGTACCTGTCGGTCTAGAATTCCTTTGACCTAGATGCCGGAATACTTGTCGTATTCTTTCGCAGGCTGCTGAAAAAGTTATGGCCAAAGAAACCACCGGCCAATCCCATCACCAGCAGGCTGGCCGATAAGTCGTCCAGACCGAGGGCTAGTAGCAGGGCAGTTAGGTTCACTGGTACGTAGAAATAGTAGGCAATCGTTAAACCAACGGAGGTTGCAATCATGACTGGGGGACAAATATACGTTGTTGGTAATTTGTCAAACCAAGCCAACACCGGTGGCCAGTAGATAAACAATAGATAGAGCGCTATATTGTTGACAAAGCTGATGCTCAATAGCAACCCATTCATAAAGTGAAAAAGCACGGCGACCAGCACGAAAAACCGAAACCACGGACGGCGAACCACCGCCAACAGAAAGCCTATTTCAAAAACCACGGCTACATAATCGAGGGTTTCCCAGACGAAATCTCCCGCGTACTCCAGGAAAAAAGGGGCTAAATAATTGCCCGCTAGGTTGTCGTGTTGATACATGATGGCATACCCCTTCACCGCCTGGGTAGACAAGCTGAGCCAGCCGTTCTGGAGACTACCGTCTTCTACGAGCTTAGGGAAACCAGCGGAAAACATAGCAAAACCTAGCATGATGGCTAGGGTAGCCACTGGCCAGTATTGCTCCCCGGAAGCCTTACGCCGCGGCGAGGATTGATCAATGGCATAATGACTACCCCAGCCGGAGAAAGCCATCAGCAGGGGCGTGATCACCATTAACAAGGTGTCGTGGTTGATTTTGCCAAAGGAGTGATAGAAGCTGAATCCGGCCAGCATTACGAATCCAAGCATGAGCGAGGTCAGGCGGGTTCGGAAACCGAAAAGTAGGAACACCAGTAGGATAACTACCAGCATATCTACGGCTAAGAAAAAATAGTATCCCGGAAAATGGTGGAAGAGATTAGCGAGGCTGTAGGGGGGCGGATCAAAGAAAAGCGCGGGGTGCCGGGCAATCCACCGAAACGAGGGAGCACCCACGACAAACAAAATGTACCCGGCGTAGAGTATTCGAAATCCACCCAAGGCACCGGTCGGAAGACGGTATTCGTCCGCTATCCAGGCATCGAACCGCTGCATTAGAGAAGAAACAGACACTACTGAAGATTTAAGGAGATGGATCTCGTATCAATAAGACGGACGGAGTGCGTATCTCGGGGCGATGTGGCCCGGTTCTGATACCACTGAAGTTCTACTCGGTTAAAAGAACGGTGGGTAGCACGGTAGAGATTCTGCTGAAAGTGAAGGGCCAGAGCCTGTTCGTCCGGACTCGGTGGGTGATTCGGCGAGGATGGAACCACTTCTCTAACCCTATCGAGCAGATTGGGATAAAATACCCTGGCTTTGTAGGGCACCGGGGCCAGCAGAACGTCTACACTGAGTTGTATCGAGTCAGTATCGGTGTAGCCCACCACCCGTAGGTGTTCATAGTCGTAGGGATAGCCCTGATGCGGGGGCACCGCGGTGAAGCCAGGAAAAATGATCGCCGGATAAGGCTCACTCACCCGACGGGCAAAGTAAAAATGCGCCGCCAGCAGCGGAAGCAAACCGATGAACCACCAACGGGCAATTGCGCTTTGAGACATCCGAGTAAAGATTGCGTGGGTAGGGCGTTTCTGGTAGCAAGGTAGTTATTGAGGGCTAACTACGCATGCAATTCATCGTTAATTACTTATCTTTGTCAAAAGGTACTTAATCTTTACATCTCATGGCGTTTTATAAACGCAATTTTTTTGCTGTAGCGCTACTCTTATTCACTACAGCCCTATCTCAATCAACGCTTGCGCAGGGGTTTGTGTGCGACGGTCGGTTCTTTATCTCTCTTTACGCTGACCAGGAGGCCGACAATCCTGATTCGGAAAGGAGTACCGAGCTGTACAAAATTAACTTTGGCCAGGGAGAGGTAGACTTTACCGATAACGTATTGTTTCCAAACATTGAGCTAAATGGCTTGGGGTATAACTCCAAAGATAACCTGATGTACGGAGTTAGCTCCCGGTTAACGTTGCAAGGAATCAAAAACGTGGTTAGACTCTATCCTGACGGAACGTATGAAGTGCTTGCGCTAGGCGAAGGTGAAATCCAGGAGATACAGTGGGGGTTTGCTGCTGCTAGTTGTTCTTCCGATGGCTATTACGTGGTGCAAGACCGAGAAAACCAGCAGATGCACTATCTGGACGTAACGGGTGATAAAGTGCGCTTACACGCTAGCTTTCCGCTCAAATGGGCTCCTGATGTGGCAGAAGCGATTGGAGACTTTCATGTCGCGATGGATGATTTTGCTTTTGACCTGGACGATCAAAAGACAATCTATTCATATCAACGCGATCATAATTTAGACCCCAAAGAAGCTGAGCAGACACGGGGGCGGCTGCTAAGAATAGACGCTGATTTAGCCAGCCCCACCGTTGGAACCGTATCGCTGGTGGGTGAACCGGACAAGGGTACGGTGGTGCACATTGGGGCCATGTTTTTTGACACCGGCGGAAAACTCTATGGCTACGGTTCGGCTACTCCTTTCAATCCGAATCCACCCGGACTCACCCACGAACGTTTGGTGGCTATAGATAAAACAACTGGTAAAATTGAGTTGATCGGTACCGGACCGTTGGCGCAAGGTAGTGACGGGTGTTCGTGTCCGTTTGCCATTGGCGTGCAGTTACAAGCGATTGAGGCTGTAGGAAATTGTGAGAGTACGGTGCGTTATGAGGTGACGATCAGTAACAGCTCCGCTTCGGCGATCACTAACGTAGTGTTCACCGATACGCTACCCGATGGCATGCGCATTGCCTCCCTTACGTTTCCTGACGATATTTCGTACAGCCTTGCCGAAGGCACTGGGGTAGGTGCCTCGTTACTTACGCTCGAGGACCTCTCACTACCTCCTGGTACCGACGTCTCATTTGTAATTGAGGCAGACGTGCGAGGCTTGTTGGGCACATTTCAGCATCAGGCCCACTTAACTAACTTACCAACCGCCGTGGGAACCACCGTGGTTTCCGATGATCCGGCCACCGATCAGCCCTACGACCCCACCACCGTAACGATCACGCAGGTAACGCCGCTGGCTACTATAATGGCGGATACCGTGGTGTGCGAAAATCAACCTATGGCCCTACTGGCGGTGAGCGATCCCGCTTGGTCGTTTCACTGGAGTGGTCCGGACGGATTCTATTCTCAGGAAACTGCTCCCACAGTTGAGCTATCCGGCGAACAAGACAGTGTTTACTACTATTTTCACCAGCAACTGGAGACGTGTGCGGTGGTCGACTCAGTTTTAGTGCGGGTGGCGGCCCTACCCGAACCTACCTTAATTTCTGATACCACAATTGCTTTGGGCGAAGCGATTCCCCTGGCTCCAACTGAGGGAGACGATGTTACGTTTACTTACCAATGGCAGCCGAGCGAGGATTTGTCATGCAGCGACTGCGCTAATCCTATAGCCTCACCGGTAGCCACTACTACCTACGAGGTAACGGTTAGTAATGCACAGGGATGCGTTCGTAGTGCGCAGGTTTTGATAACGGTAGAAGAGCCCATTACTGTTCCTGCTGGGGGCGTTCACGTGCCTAACGCCTTTTCGCCCAACGGCGACGGACGTAATGATGTTTTCATGCCAGTGGCCAATCGGCAAGTAGTTTTCAGGGTGCTGGAAGTGTATAACCGGTGGGGAGAACAAGTTTTCCGAAGCGATAATTTCTCAGCTACCGATCAGGCTAGCGGTTGGGATGGCACCTACCGCGGTCAGCGCGTAACCGCTGGAACATACACATTCCGTCTGGTGGCCACGGAAGAGGAAAAGAACCGAGAGTATCGCGGCAAACTGCATTTACTCTACTAATTGACCAGCAGATGAAGCAGGCAAAGCGTATCAGCCACGCGCTGGTAAAAGAGCCTACTACCAAAAAAGTTGCTTAAACAAAGCGTTTGTTGCTCATATTTCACCAAAACGAGGGTTTTGTTAAAAATTATTTAGTCAAAACTCTTTCTTTTTGTAAGGAACTCTTTGTTACTTTGAATATTGTAATCCTTACTGCTAAGCAACAAACAACAACGCTAACTTCACCCAATGCGACACCATTTTTTCTTTATCTGTGGTCTGCTGACCTTCGTCAGTGCCTGCATTCCTAACAAGCAACTGGTCTATCTTCCCAATCCTGAATTTAACGCCGAGACGCCTACTACGGTATACAATAACCGTCAAGTGTATCGACTCCAGCCTCTGGACGTATTGTCGGTAAGAATCAAAACGCTGGATACTGATACGGAGAATTACTTTAATATCCAGGCGAGTGATGGATTTCAGCCTATAAACACCGCCGGACTATACATTAATGGATACTCGATCAATACCAGGGGAATGATTAACCTGCCCGAAGTGGGAGAAATTAAGGTAGGGGGGCTCACTCTGGAGCAGGCGGAGGCAAAGATTAAAGAGGCGGTTGGGGTGTATGTCAATAACACCACCATTTTAGTAAAGATGGTTAGCTTTAAGATTACCGTATTGGGTGAGGTGAACCAACCTGGCTACTACTACATCTACAACGAACAGGCCACCGTTCTGGAGGGACTAGGGATGGCCGGTGACCTTACTGACTTTGGTAATCGGGAGAACATCACGCTCATTCGCCAAACCGGACAGGGTAATGAGGCTGTTCTAATAAATTTGAAGGACCCCCGGTTGCTGGCTTCTCCTTACTACTATTTGCAACCCAACGATGCGCTTTACGTGCAGCCCTTACCGGCTAAAGCAGTGCGAAATAATGTAAATACCTTCGGCATCCTCAGCGTACTGTTTACCGGACTCTCTACCGGGGTACTCATCCTTAATTACGTTAATAGCAACTAGAACTAAGCTGTTTTTATGGAAGAAACTGATATTCGGGTGGTAATCCGAAAGCTGCTTCAGAAGTGGTATTGGTTCGCACTGTCGCTCCTACTAACAGTGGGCCTGGCCCTGCTGTACTTAGGGGTGGCGGATAAAGAATACCGGGTGGCCGCTACTATCCAACTCAAAGACCGAAGCTTAGGCGACAACGCTCCCAGCCAGGAAGAATTTATGAATGCGTTCAATCTACTTCAGTCTGACTCTGAGCTTGAAGACGAGATTGGTATCTTAACGGCCTACTCTACGGTACGAAAAAGCTTATCCACCCTCAACTTTGAGGTGAGCTACTTTGCCTATCCGGCAGCCTTCGGCTGGTTCGCCACCACGGTTGCCGAGGAAATCTATCCCAGTCCGTTTCAAGTGGTCCTCGATACCCTGGGGGGAGAATTGCTTGACACCCCGATCATGATTTCTTTTCCTGACGAAGAACACTATCGAGTGCGCGTTGATGTCAGTGATGATCCGCTTTTCATCATCGACGGGGCCACGCAAGGAATTAGTGAATGGTCCGAAGAGATTTCGCTGGACTCAACCCTGTTGCTGAGCGAATCCCTATCACTGCCTTACTTAAATATCTCAATGAAGGTAGTCAATCCTACCCGGTTGTTCACCGAAGAGGATACCGATTACTACGTTGAAATTCGTAGCATTGACGACCTGACCGAAATGTATCAACAGGAGCTACAGATTGAAACCATTTCGGAAAACTCAAATATTGCGCGGCTAAGCTTAGTCAGTTCCACCCCGGATAAAAACAAGCAGTTTTTAGGCCAACTCATTGAGGTATACGTCGCCAACGATTTAGCCAAAAAAAATCGCCTGGGCAGAAGAACCATTGAGTTTATAGATTTTCAGATTGCTACCGTAGCCGACTCTCTGAGAGAAACCGAGGGAAGTTTGGAAGACTTTCGGGACGAAAACCAGGTGATCGACGTGGGGGTAACCTCTCAGAACCTCACCGAGCAGTTGTTCACGCTGGAGGACAAACAGGCCCAACTGAGCGTACAAAACGAGTACTATAAGTATATGGCCCAGTATCTGGCTTCTAACGACAACATAACCGATGTTGTCGCCCCCTCGTCGGTGGGTATTCAGGACGAACTGCTCAATAGTCTGCTGATCCAACTGGCGAAACTTAACGAGGAAAAGATTTCTAAGGATTATAGTTCTAACCCCAACAACCCGGTGTTGCGGGTACTGGAGCGAAAGATTAACAACACCAAGCAAGCCCTCATCAACAACATCGACAACCTCATTAACTCGAACGACATAGGCTTGCGCGAAACTAACCGCCGTATTCGAGCCATCGAACAGTTGATGAGCGAACTTCCTCAGAACGAACGCAACCTCACCGACATTAACCGTCGCTTTGCTTTTAACGATAATATCTACAACTACTTGTTGCAAAAGCGTGCAGAAGCAGGGATCGCTATTGCTTCAAACGTACCCGATAAAACCATGATCGACGACCCGCGGCAGATCGGTGACAAACCAGAGAGTCCTAAACCAATGTTCGTGCTGCTATTGGCGATTATGATGGGCCTGATCGTTCCTGCTGCCTTTATCTTCGTCAGTGACTATTTTGAACCTAAGGTAGAAAGTAGCGATCAATTAAACCAGTGGACCAAGGTGCCGATTATCGAGCGAATTGCAGTTGTAAAGGAAAAGGAGATCCGCCAGTCCTACGGCAGCGACAGCTATCTGGCGCATACTTTTCGCTACGTCCGGCATCACGTAGATTTCTTGCGCCTAAGTCAAGATGTGAAGACAGTCGGGGTTACGTCGGCACGAAGTGGGGAGGGCAAAACCTTTATTGCCAAGCACTTGGCCGAATCATTTGCCCAGGCGGGACGCAAAACTTTGCTGATTGACGCTGATCTTCATCACCCTACCTTGGCTCCTCTGATGCACGTGCGCAGTGAGCCTGGCCTGAGCGACATGCTGCTGCATCCGGAAAGCCTAAGCACGCAAACTACCAAGATCGCCAACCTGGACTTTATTGGAGCGGGGCGCCCCCAGTTTAACGCCTCTGATTTGTTAACGAGCGACGCCCTGACCTCGCTGATGGCACGGCTTAAGAAACACTATGAGTTGATCATCGTAGACACCCCACCCCTGGGAACCATTTCCGACTACCTACTTCTGAGCAAGCACATCGATTATACCCTTTGGGCCGTTCGGCATCAGTACTCGCAAAAGGAAGACGTGGAGCGGTTAGATAAACTTATTCAGCGAAACGAGCTAAAATCGGGTATCATTTACAACGGCACGCAATCCACCGAAGGAGACTCTCAGTATTATAAGAAGGCATACCGAAGGAAAGCGTGAGTTTAAAACAGAAATCGGCCGAAGGGCTGAAGTGGTCTTTCATCGAGACTATTGGGGTACGGCTGTTTTCAGTGTCTACCTACTTCATTTTAGCCAAGCTTCTCGATCCCACTGTCTTCGGAATCGTAGCCCTCACCAATACCTTTGTCTATTTTAGTGAGATATTCGTTGAGCAAGGTTTCGTAGCCGCATTAGTTCAGCGAAAAACCCTGGAAGAAAACCATCTTTCCTCCGCATTCTGGGGTAATGTGGGGCTGGGTATCATTCTTTTCGCGATCACCTTTCTGGTTGCCCCAGGTGTGGCCCGTTTGTACGACGAGCCCCTATTGATGGATATTCTGCGGGTTCATGCGATTACCTACATACTTTCCTCGCTGGTAAAGGTCCAGTTGGCGTTACTGCAACGCGAGCTACTTCTAAAGAAAATAGCCATTGCCCGCACCGCTGCTATCGTGGTTAGTTGCTCAGTGAGTATCGTTATGGCTTACCAAGGTTACGGACCCTGGGCTTTGGTATTTCAGCAGATACTCTTCAATGGCGTACAGGTACTTCTATTATGGACAATGCATTCGTGGCGGCCTTCCGCAACGTTCTCGTGGTCACATTATTACGAAATATTTAGTTTTGGATCAAAGGTGATGCTCAATCGTACCACAACCTATTTGATTCGTTATGCCGATACGCTGTTAATCGGCTACTTCTTAGGCACTGGTCCGTTAGGATACTACTCTTTTGGTCAAAAGATATTTATAACTTTGACCGAACTAGTGGATTTGACCTACACCAGAGTCACCTTCTCAGTCTTCTCAATGTTCCAGGATCAAAAAGCAGAACTGTCCAAGAAATTCTACCAATTTATTGATTCAGTGGCACTGGTTTCAATTCCATTGTTTTCAGCCGCTTTCGTCTTCTCGCCGATTGCTATTCCTTTAGTTTTTGGTGAAAAGTGGTTAAATAGTATTCCTGTCGTTCAAATTCTTTCGGTCGCTGGGGTGTTGACCTGCTTTTATGCATGCACTAATAACCTGTTTGTTGGCCTGGGAAGAGTGGGCCTAAACCTGCGAATTAAGTTGATGTATTTGGGACTAAGTCTACTGCTCATGTACGGTGCGGTACAGTTCTCGATTGAAGCTGTTGCTGTCACCTATATTTTGGCTATGCTCATTACCTTATCTGTTATGCTATTCTACGTTCGGCAATTTATTAGCATCAAAGTATCTGCTTACGCAATAAGCTTGGTGCGTCCACTAGCTATGAGTTTGCTCATTGTCGCATTGGTATACGCATCAATGTATCTTTATAAAGAGATTACCTGGCCGATTTTTATTTTACAGGTTCTACTCAGTGGAATTGTCTACGGAACTTTTCTGCTACTACTTAAACCCGAACTTTTTGAGTCGCTTAAACTACTATCCACCAAAAAGGGAATCAAAATCAAATAGTGCACAATTAATCCTCGATAAACAATCAGATTGGACTATTCAGTTTCTGTTTTAATTCCTGTGTACAATCGTCGGAATAGCTTAGTTAGGGCGATCAATTCAGCACTAAGTCAAACACACCCTCCCGAAGAGATCATTGTGGTTGATGACGGATCTGAATCCGAAATAGAAGCGTACCTTTTAGAGGCACATCCTAAAATTGTATCGCAGATAAAGATTATTCGGAAGTCGGTGAACGGTGGAGTTTCCCGTGCCCGTAATCTTGCGGTTCGAAACAGTGTTGGTCAACTGCTCGCTTTACTAGATTCGGATGACGAGTGGCACCCTCAAAAACTAGCCAAACAAGTGGCAGCGTTCGAGAGGGATCCTCATTTATCTTTGGTGTCTTGTCAACAGTGGATGGTGCACGGCAACCGAAGAACAGCGCCCAACAGGAAGTTCTACCGTTTTAACTTATTTAACCATCTAATTAATGGCTGGCATCCTCCTACTCCTTCAAGTTTGCTGATCAAACGGTCATGTCTCGTTGATGTTCCCTTCGACGAAGATGTTCGTTATCTGGAGGATCTGGACTGGTGGTTAAAGTTTTCTCTCCTTGAACCCAAGATAGAATGGGTTAACGAATTCTTGATGTACTACCACCTTACCGAGGAGAATCGCCTTTCGTACATGGCTACCCAAGAGAGGTTTCGGAAAATTAATAAAGTGCTCGCTCGCTGGAAGGAGCGTATCGTTCTAGAACGGGGAGAGAGGCAATATCTGACCTTTCAAAACCATTTATATACCTATAACGCATTAGATGCTTTTGTTGTCTTTGTGCGTAGACGTAAATTTCGTTCAGCAATCAAGATGGTGACCGGATATTTGTGGAACCGTCAAGAATTTTATCAACTGGTCGTACGAAGAGTTCTCCGTATTCCTTAGTAAGCTGTAACCGCCCTGAAAAAAGGCATTCCTCGTTATGAACGATCGAATAAAAGTGATTTATATTGGGGGGTCGGGGCGAAGTGGTAGTACCGTGTTAACCAAACTGCTTAACTACTGGAAGGGACTTATTGGACTTAACGAAATTTGCTATCTCTGGGAGTATGGTATTGAGGGTAACCATCCGGTTTCTAACGGAGATCTCTTTAGCGAATCAGCTTTCTGGAAGCAAGTGCTCGGAGCAGTGTTTCATGACAAGCAAATAATCAGAGAAGAAGTCGATTTTTTTGCGCACCCTAGTCAAGTTGGTCTGAAAAACCTGCTACTGAACCAGTGGTGGGTTCAGCCGCAGGGCCGTAACGTTGAGACGTACGCGAAAAACATTGAGGCGCTATACGCTAGCGTGCTGGCAACCTCGGGCGATCATTATGTCGTGGATTCCTCTAAAACGCCGGATTACGCCTATTTTCTGAGTCGCATCAAAACCTTTGATATACTACTCATTCACCTGATTCGTGATCCTCGGGCGGTAGCCTACTCATGGGGTAAGAAATTCAAGCGTCGGGATACTCAAGAAGGGGCTGATGTAGCGATGACTAGATTTGGGCTGTTAAAAAGCACCCTGCGCTGGATAAAATGGAACGTGGGATGCGAACTGCTAAAGCGAAAGCAGAACGTACGCTACCTGCGCGTGCGCTACGAAGATTTTGTGCAAAACCCTAGAGCGGTGCTGGATAACGTATCAGCGATGCTTGACCTTCCAACTTCCTCTCCCAGATATCATCTCACGGAAAAAGGTTTTGAGGATCGATATCACGCTCGTGATATTTCTATCTGGGGAAACCCTAAGGTTAGAACAAAAAGGGGAGCTATTCAGGTGACTGAAGACAGCGAGTGGATAAAAAAGCTTAGTCTCAAAAAGAAGCTTATAGTAACCCTACTAACGCTACCGCTTCTTGTGCGCTACGGTTACCGCCTTTATAAATAATGCGCTCTTGGCCGGTTGATTCATACTTTCAGCACTGATTCATTTGAATAAGGTTTAGTAGTAAGCAAATTCCTTTTCGAAGCTTGTTGTCGAAGTGATCGATAAAATGCACTTAGCAGAAGTAAGCCGGGAAAAATTGCTTGGGTAGTTTCTAGGTAATTATCAAAGAAAGAAATAGAAAACAAGAAGATCAAGAGTAACCCAATGGCAAAGCATAAGTACGCGGATTGATTCGCGTTTTCTCTTAGGTAGTACAAATACGTTTTTCGCATCCTTGCTATAAGTATCGCTAAATACCTTAGTAACACGAGGAGACCAACTAGTCCAAACTCAGCAAAAATAGATAGCACAGAGAAGTATGGACGGTGCATTGTAGAAGCTCCAAAGCGGTCGGAATTTGTTGAGTAGCTGTTCCAGGTTTGGAAGGCATACTTTTGAAAGGGTTCAGACATTGTGTTAGAAAGCAAGGGGATCGGTCTATCAAGATACTTCCCCGAACTCATCAGACCTGCTCGGCTAAGGTACTGGCCAGGTCCCAAGCCGATAAGATAAACGTAAGGGTATTCCTTAGTCATGTCGTTCACTGTTTTGTCAACTATGTGAAATTTAGGTGAGTCTAAGTTTTGATACAGTGTGATAAAAACATTAGCTGTTTTGAACACATCTGGAAAAATAGTACCCAAAGGAAGAATAAGGAGGCCAGCGAGGATCCCCGATATTACTAACTTACCCAAGTTACTAAACACCAAGTTTTTACGGAACAAAAACAAGGTGACCAGTGCACTGAAGATCAGAGCTATGAAAACGTGCAATACTCCAGCGAACATCAAAGAAAGCATACCAATAAGAAAAGTTAGAAGCCGTTGGCGATTCTTTAGGACAGATGGAGCCAGAAGAACTAAAAAGAACACCATATTAATGGCAAACATCTGATTCCCAAACCCAGCTACCCCAGAAACAAATGCAAATAGACCAATAGTACCTTGCACCGCGTCGCCAGGAAGTATATCAAAGCTGTTGGTTAAACTTACCGCCAAGAATTGTAAGATACCAACAGACCCCTGAATTAGGACAGCGTAGTTTAGAACTTTAGCGAACTTGTCGTAGGGATATTCAGTAGTGATAAAAGGACCTCTGACTAATAGAACGAAAAGAAGCGAGCCGTAGGTAACTAGAGATACTATAGCGTTGCTTACTAAAAAGTTTATTCCTACATAACTATAAATGAGCCAATAGAAGAGAACTGTCAAAAAGAAGGTGAGCGCTAACAAAATTGTCAGTCTAAAAATCTTCCCTGAATGACTTTTGATCACGTACCATGCTAAGCAAATGAAGGGCACAATATAGCCTAGAGCACGCGAAGGCAACAGGACAATGACTATTGCAAGCAAGAAAGTTTCGTAAAAAAGTTTGTCTTTTGATTGATCTGCCAAACTAATAGGCTTCTCCATGTCGTATGTTTGGCAAATAAGTAATGTATTCTTGCTAACGGTTAGTAAAGCGGAACAACTCCGTAACTACGAGCAATTTAAGGAACAAAGGATCTACTCAAAAATTACTATCCAAACATGTAGTTAAAATTATCAATGTCATACTTAAACCGCTCCGCCACGAGCGCAATAGAAGACTCATCGTAGTAGGTGGTGTATTTGTTATAGCGCCGCTGGTTTATCTGCTCAATAACTACCGACTCAGCGTCGGGTATTCCAATATGAACCAGCGTAGGGATCAAGTCTCGGTTAATATCTTCTAATCGGATCACTTTATCGACCAATAGTTTGCCTTGGGCATCTGCTGCATATTTGTTAAAAGGGAAAATGCAGTACTTCTGCCAGAGTGCTAAATCTTTGTTAGCAGCTATCTCATCCAACGATAAAAGCCACTCCTTGAACGAGGGCTTACTAGTGAAGTATCGTTGCTTCAACTTTTTCAACCTATCCTTGAGCTGGTCACTCCAACTCCCCGTAACTAGCATTTTGGTTGGCTTGCCTGAGTAGAGCATTTGATACAACGATACCATTTTTGCCCACGGGTTTCGGACGAAGGCAAACTTAAAATAATCGTCATACGCCCAACCCTTTTCCTGAAAGAAAGCTTTAATCTCACTGGGGGCCACATGCGAATCGAAGGGGCTTTCTTTGGTCGATTTACTGTCCTTAATATCCGAATAGGGGTCCAAAATTTTCCGAACGCTTTCTGAACCGGTTTTAGGGTTAGAAAAGAAAATAAATTTGTACTGTGTGGAGATTCTCATAGGTTACGTAGATGGAATGTTCACTTGCCGATAGGCGTGCTCGTAGATACCAGCCACATGGTGTGCTTGGTACTGCTCTCTATTCTTTTTGCCAGCCGCAACCAAAAAACTGCGGTAGGCAGCATCTGTAATTACTTTTTCAATTCCTGCCCGAATAGATGCCACACTAGACGGGTCAACCAGACAGGCACCCTGGCCCGCTACCTCGGGCATAGCGGCGGTGTTGCTGGTGACAACGGGCCGCTCTATCCACTGCGCCTCGATGATTGGCATCCCAAAACCTTCGAAGGTAGAGGCTAAGGTTAGAAGATCGCAGTCTATGTATTTTTGCACTAACTCCTCGTTGCTAAGATTGGTTTGGTAATTGAAGTCGATGTTGTTATTCTCGAGCGACTGTATAGTGGCAGCATCGGGTTGCCCAACAATTTCTAAGCGACATGAAATGCCCTTTAGCGCGTCGGAAAGACGAAGCAAATTTTTATTAGGCATTACCCCAATCTGAAGGATAACTGGCTTTTCAGAATTAAAGGATTTTGGGTGCGGA
Organism: uncultured Cytophagales bacterium; assembly: GCA_963761785.1. Lineage (GTDB taxonomy): Bacteria > Bacteroidota > Bacteroidia > Cytophagales > Cyclobacteriaceae > Tunicatimonas. The sequence continues at coordinate 140,787 of CAVXII010000002.1, read as the reverse complement.
CGGAATAGTGGCGAAATCGGGCAGTAGGCTACCACCACTTTATCGGGGTTACAACCCGTGATCCGTAGTAGCTCTTTTTTTGTAAACTCAGAGTTAACGGTGACTAACCTACTTCGCCAAACGGGCAGTTGGTAGAAGAGCCATTTGTTAATGTTGTACTTTATCCAGCGAAGCAATGGGTTACGGACCATCTGGGCGTAATACAGGTAGTAAATATCGTGGACAGTGAGGATCGTCTTTTTCTTCTTCAGTAAGATCGCCATGTAGTTGGTATCACCGGTCACGTGATATACATTGGCTTTGGGTTTCCTCAGCACGGCTACTGTGTTGAGTAATCGGTTGAGTAGACCTTGGTTATCTTTGGGGGCGTAAAAGGATTCGGTTGTTAGGTCAGGGGGCAAGCACTGAATCACCTGCTCAAAATAAAGCTCGATGCTTCTGCTTACGCTGATCTTTTTCCGGTTGATAAATACCAGGTGCATGGCAGGTTAGCTAGTAAATGCAGCTTCAAGCTGGCGAAAATGTATTTGAGCGGTAAATTTCTGGCAATAGATTTCTCTACCTCTGGCACCCATGGTGTTTCGCATCGATGGATCATCAATGAGCACCTTGAGTTTGTCGGCAAAGGCCTCGGCGTCTTTTGGCGGCACAATAAATCCACTCACCTGATCAGCCACCACCGAGGGCACGCCTCGCCATCGGGTGGCTACCACCGGTAATCCGAACTGCATGGCCTCTAGGGCCACTAAGCCAAATGTTTCCGCCTCAAAGAAGGTTGGATAACAAAAAATATCTGCCTTGGCAAACGTTTGATACTTCGCTTCCCCGGTGCGTACGCCCCCGAAAACTACGTACGATTCGAGATGTCGCTCCGCAATAAACTGCTCCATGCGTAACTGAAAATCTTTTGATTCAAAACGCCCCACCAATTGCAGCACAAAGCGACGCCCTTCCTGGACCAGGCGATGCACACTCTCCAGGAGCACCATAAGCCCTTTGCTTTCGCACAGCAAACCCACGTACAGAAGGGTTGGGGGACTGTGCTCATCACCCTTTTCCCCACGGTTCAGATAGGCTGCCCCGATATCCGCCAGCCCGTTGGGCACAATGTATTCGCGACGCGTTCTGAAAATTTTGCCGTCTTCCGGATTGAATTTAGAAAGACGAATGCACACGTCCGGACAAAAGTACGCTCGTTCGTATAGTTTCCTCATTATGCCGGTATACTGCGCGTGCAACTCCGATACTCCGGCCGCGTGAAAATGAAAAATAGTAGACCTAAACAACCAGCGAACGGCGTTGAGAACGATCATATCCCGCAGCACCGGAACGGTGTTCGGAGGTGCCGGGGGATAATAAAGCGTAGCGATTCGGTGCCGAAGCCGGCAGTAGTAAATTCTGATAATAAGCAGCATCAGCTTAGCAACTTTCGCTAGCTTAAACTTGCCTATTTCGTCCATTTGGGTTGAAAAATCCATGCGGACGTGATAGAGCTTCACCCGGCTAAAATCAGCCTTGAGCATACTGTCAATCATTACCGCTTGCCCCCCGAAAGGAGGAGGAGTTTGTCCAACCACCAAAATTTTCTTCATACCGCAAGGGGCCGCCGGGTTACTGCCGCGGCGCGCAGTTTCCGCCCTGCTAGTTGGGGCAAGTGAGCGGCATCGGTTTTGTGCCAGGCAATCATTTCCTTTACCCCCGCTTCGGTAGTATAAGGTGGTGTTCCCAGAGCCTCGTAGGTTTTCTCAATCGGAGCCAGGTAATTTTGCGTCATGCTGTCGAAGCGGGTGCTGGTGAGCGGAAACCGAACGTTGACTCGTTTCAGAAGGTCACCGGTTAATGCGATGCCCTTCACCAGCGGAGTGGGCAGCAAACGCACCGGTTTGCCCGTTAACTCCAGAGAAATTTGTTCTACCCAGTTGCGCAAATCAATGGGCAGATCACCTACGTAAAATACCTGCTCGTTCACGGTAGCCTCAGGTGCTTTCAGAATCTGCTGAATTTGCCAAACCACGTTACCCACGTAACCGTAGGCCCGCCGCACGTTTTTCTTGCTGGGGTGAAAGTATAGCCCCTTCTTCATCACCTTAAACATCACGTCGCGGTAGCGTAGACTCCACGGACCCCAGATCGTCTGCGGACGGATGATCGCCCAGGAGCAGTTTAGGTGAGCTGCGCGCGTGTATTCTTCGGTTAGCTTCTTGCTTACCCCGTACAAGGTGAACGGCTGATAGTCCTGATCATGACTGGGGGGATACCCGGCTTCACACACGAACATACTGGAGGTGATGATAGCCCGCGCTACGCTTGGGGTTGCCCGGATAGCGTCTAGCACGTGCTGGGTACCCTGGGTATTCTGCGCGTATTCATTTAGATCTCCGTCCAGCTCGTAGATATCGGTATCAGTACGGGCGGCTAGGTGTACTACGTGGGTGGGCTGGTACATTAAGAAGGTATCATTGAGCAGGGCTACGTCCATGACATCAACTTCCTTCCAGTGGGGGGCATGAGCCACGTTGAGCGGAGGGTTCCAGTCCAGGTTCAGTACGTCAACCCCCTGATCAACGTACGCCTGTATCAAATTGGTGCCAATGAAGCCGGATCCACCGGTAATCAAAACTTTCATAAAAAGTAGTTTTCATGCTATCTCAACGATAACGGTTGGGGTAAGTTAACTAAAGCCTCGGGCTTTTGCGCGCACGATACTGATAAAGGCATTGTACAAAAACCAGGTATTACCTACCAAGTAGCGTTTCCACAAACGTTTCGGCTCCAGATACAATCGGTAGGCCCACTCTAGGGCGAAATCATGGGCCCAACGGGGTAGTCGCTTTTCGGTGCCAGCGTAGGTTAAAAATGCCTGTCCTAGTCCTAGCATACAGGCTTCCACACGACCCCGATGGTCTGCCATCCAACGCTCCTGCTTCGGACAACCAAGTGAGACAAAGACGAGATTGGCCCCCGAAGCATTGATACGATCAACCGCCGCTTGATCCTCCGCTGCAGAAAGTGGACGGAAAGGAGGAGAATCCAGGCCTGCAACGCGCAGGGTAGGATATTCTTCAGTTAAGCGAGACTGAATAGCATCAAGCGTTTCCTGGGTAGACCCATAGAAGTAGACGGAGAGATCTTGCTCAGTAGCAGTACGCAGTAGATCGGGAAGTAGGTCCATTCCGCACACCCGTTCTTGCTGCAACCCATACTGCCACCGCATCAGCACAGAAAGTGGCCGTCCGTCAGGAGCCACCAAGTCCGCTTGGTTCACCACTTCCTTGAAGCTAGGATCATGGTAAGCTTCCATCAGCATATGCACGTTGGCAAAGCAGACGTAAGACGAGTGCCGTAGGCGTGCCTGCTCGGCGATCTCAGCGATAAATCGCTGATAAGGAGCATTGGTGACCCAGGTACGAATCAGTTGTACGCTCTTTAAGGGTTGCGCTATGGCTTCGAAAGATGTCCTGGTCGTCATCTAATAGGCGTTCTCTTCACCGGATACCGCGTTCCAAACGGTACGCCCGATTATCTCCAGGTCAAAGGCAAGACTCCAGTTCTCAATGTACCACAGATCATAATTGACGCGCTCTTGCATCTGATGCAACTCCTTGGTCTCCCCTCGGTACCCACTAATTTGGGCATAGCCCGTGATACCCGGCGTGATCTGGTGGCGCAGCGGATACTCGTGAATCACCTTGCGATATTGTTCCAAATGGGTAACCAGGTTAGGTCGGGGGCCTACTACTGACATATCACCCAGCAGTGCATTGTAGAACTGAGGCAGTTCATCTAAACTGGTCTTACGGAGGAATGCACCAACGCGGGTAATTCGCAGATCATTCTTAGTTGCCTGGCGCTCGCCTTCATTATTCACCCGCATGGTGCGAAACTTAAAGCACCAAAACAACTGGTTGTTCCTGCCGGGGCGCAACTGCTTGAAGAATATCGGGCCCGGTGACTCTAGCTTGATAGCCAATGCAATAATAGGAAAGACAAAGGGGACCAGAAACAGCAGGGCCATTAGTGAAAATGCAATATCAAAACCTCGTTTCAACTGGGCGTTCACCAGTAGGCGTAACGGGGCCTTCCGGGTAGAGATTACGGGAATGCGACTGTCGTCGTAGAGTTGTGTATCGATTCGGCGACCTTCTTTGAGCCCCCCCACGTCCGGTACAATTCCGAAGTAGATAAAGTTGTGTTCAGCAAAAGAAGACAAATCCTCCAATAGCGCACTATTATTACGCATGGCGTAGTAAATTTCGCGCACCCCGTGCTCCAGACAGTACTCTTTTATCTCGGCAGTGCTTCCTAGATGCTTGTCAGACAGCAGAAGCTCTGGGGTCGGAGCATCATCAAAATAGCCCAAGAATATCTGCGGGAGCGAACGATTTTCCGTAAAATAACGACCCAAATCTTGTCCTCGCGAAGTGCAGCCCACAATGACTGCCTTCTTCTGATAGGGGTACTGATGGCGATAGAACCTGTAGAAATAAAGTAGCCCCAACTTTGTTAACAACGGCGGAACCGTGACAACTATAAAGACCAGCATCTTCCCGGCACTAAAAGTTAGTGATGGAAGCAAAAGCACGAGTAGCGAAATTAACAACAAGTATAACGCGCCCGCCGCCGCCCAGTGAGCAGCTAATTTACGCGCCCGGCCTAAGTTTTCTATCTGGTAGGTCGATACCAGCATAGAAGCCACGAGCCAGCACAAGGCGGTATTGGTGCTAAGAGAAATCGCACTCTGATGGGTTATACTATCTAGCCATGGCGTATAGCCATGAACAAACTGAATAGTCGCCACCACAATGGAAGCGTCTATAGCCATCAAGAAAAGAGGAATTGCCGTGGAGTACTGATACTTCCTCAGACGGTCACGAAGATTATTTTTCATGGGTAAAAAAATTAGAAGCCAGAGTGTGTTTCATTGATTCTGACAGATGCTATACGCTAACCCATTGCATTGAGACGATAATGGGAATAAAAGTACGGTTAATTATTAAATTCAAAAAATAGTTGCAAAAAATTAGCGACACGCAGGTTTGAGGAGCGCAATGTTGTGAAAAATTTAAACCGATAAGTGGTTTGTTCTGAGCAATTAGCAAATGCCGAATGGTTGTTAAGCCGGTACTTGGATAAACGAAGGTGCGCTTCTATTGCCGTAGACAAACAGTCGAAATATTAATCACCCGAACCCGAAGAAAATCATGTGTCAGCCTAAGCCAAAAAAGCACGCGACTATTTTATTCGCTATCAGCGCGAAGGCGTTGGATTACAGTCTTAAGGCGACCCACCGCGTTGAATTTTCCAGGATTCGTGACCGCTTTGCCCAACTGATACCAATTGCCATCTCCCGGATCAATATACTCACCCACTTGTCGAGGAATGCCCTCTTCAGCTTTCTCTGAGTGGTAGTCAGGTATGTACCACGCTTGAAGCAGGGGACGGAGTTGGAGCCAGGGTACCTGCCTTTCTTGTTGCCGACCGTTTAGTAGAAGCGTCTGGGTAAAGCACCGTAGCAGAAAACTGGCCTTCCAGTGTAACTCTACGGGCCTGCTGCCTTTTCGGAAAACAAGGTGGGCTAGTTGCAATGGTTGCTCTCGCTGGGCGGCCTCGTAAACCGCTTGTACAACTTCCTGCATAAAATACTCCCAAGCTTCAGCGTTTCGTGGACTTCTCGCAGTAGCTTGCTTAACCGGTTCGTTAACTGTTACCCTAAAGGAAGTGTCGTTAGTAGTAGTATCTGGCAGCCATTGGGTGCTACGCAGTAAGTCGTAAAAGGCTAATCTCCAGACCTCAGGTAGCGTACCTTCCCAAGAAAAATCGTCGTTAACTGAAAACCCTTCTTCCTCTATCTCTTCATTGGTCAGTTCACCACGGTCAGTATACTTCCAGTCCAGACAGACCCGTATCACTTCATCTTCCGAATGTGCTCTTAGTGAATAGTAATATGAGTAGGGCGGCGGCAGCGAAACAGTCTGATAGTAAATCTCAACGGACGTAAACATAAACAGGCGGGGGGTAGCGAAGAAACGGTAAGATGGCAAACTTCACAGAATAGTACGCAACAACATCGCCACGGTTTCCCGTTCGATCAAGTTTTCCATTGGATGTTTGGGGGAGTTTATCAACGTATTGTATCTGGCGAGGGGCATGGTACTGCGGCAGTGCAGCCGCCAACGTGCGCAGAACGTACTGCTGTTCGGACGGTGAAGGGGGGAGTCCTTCAACGACCAATACCACCCGTTGCCCCAGTCGCTCATCGGGTAGCCCTACCACCAAGAATTGATGGTCGGCAGCGGCCAGCAGTCCCTGGGCGGCTACCGCCCGCTCTACCGGCTCGGGAGATACTTTCACTCCCCCACTATTAATAACCCAATCGTAGCGACCGAGCCATCGAAAGCGCTGGGCGTCGAGCAATTCTACCTGATCGTTGGTTACTATTAGCGCGTGCTGGGTAACCGCTCCCTGTAGGGTAAGACAGCCCCGCGTATCGGTACCAATCCGGGTGCTGCCCAGTACACGAAAAGCGTCGCTGGTTTCTGATCCATTTAGTGCGCGTAGCGCCACGTGCGAAGCGGTTTCCGTCATGCCGTAGGTGCTGTAGACAGGGCTGGTAAATCGCATTCTAATCGTTTTTTCTAAGGCAGGACTCACCGGAGCACCCCCTATCAGGGTCGCGTGCGCAGCGTTGAGCGTGGTGAGGTTGCGCTCCAGAAGACTCTGAAGCTGTAGAGGCACCACCGCCAGAAAATCGGGTTGAACGGGGAACGGATCCAGTAGACGGGCTGAAGGTGGAATCCCTACCACATCCATGCCGATTTCTAGCGCGCGAGCCAGCATCATCATTCCCCCGATGTAGGCCGCGTCAATGCACAACAAGGCCGTATGCTGCGCGGTGAGAAGGAGTGCCCGTTGGGTGTTACGGATGCTAGCCGTCATCTGCTGTCGTGTGATGTTGATGGTCGTGGGTGGTCCGGTTGAGCCAGAAGTTGGCACCGAAAAGCTTGCTTGTCCTTGCTTCCAACGCCAGCAGAAAACGAGTGCGCGCTGTAGAGGCGCCGGTAATTCGTGGTAACCATTGAGATCTTCCGGACAAGGTAACCGTAGAAGGGTGTCGCTGGAAATCGGAGCAAGCGAAGAAAAATAGAGCGTAGACATCTACAGGTAGGTTTTACAAAGTAAACGAGACTGCTGAAAAAAAGTGAAGAACCTGGTGACTATTCGTCCCAGATTTCTTTACCTAGAGTGCTCGTTTAGCGCATGTTATACCCTTCGGATGTCTATCCAAGAAGGTTACCTACCGCGGGGTTTCTTCAATCTTAAGCACCCAGGCCCCGTTGAACATAAACATCGGAATCTGCCGTACTTTTTCGTAACGGCGACGGGCCGAAGACACCTCTTCCGATTGCTTCACGTATACATAGTAGAGTTGTTTTTTGCTGCTATAGCCAAACTCCGATGAATGACCCTGAGTAGATAACGCCCGTTGGTAGCGCTCGGCGTTGCCCCGCACGCCAAAGGCGCCCACTACTACGTAGTATCCGGGCTGCATTTCCAAAGGATGATTGCTGGCGGCTACCAACACTTGATTGGTAGGATTAGCTAGTGGATCAGGTGCAAACGCAGGCTCTTCAAAATTATCATCAGTAGAATTATCCGAGGGTGGCGTTGCCTCACCAGCTTGGTCGTCTGCCCATTGATCAGCAGCAGCAACTTCCGCAGAACTAGATTCTTTTTCAGTGTCGGCGGTCGTTGGTTCGTTGGTAACAACTACTGTCGCTACGGCAGGTTCTTCAGGGTTGGTTTCGGCTGGTTCATCGAGGACTACTTCCTCCTCCACCAGTTCATCAGTATCAGTTTCGGCCACGATTGATTCTTTGCTACGCTTCTTTTTACCAAAACGGAAAGCCAGTAGCACCTCGTGCGTTCCTCCTAGGTTCAACTGCTCACTACCCACGCCCAGTTCGTAAGCGTAGTTCAGGCGTAGTTGTCGGTAGAGTTGTACTCCCGCCCACGCGCTTGCGTTGCCCGCTTGTCGGTACGACCCTCCTAGCCAGGCAAGCTGCCGATAGTATACGGTGGTGGCCGCTTCGTACTGGTCGGGAAGGTTGGCTCCCCGGTGATAGATCAGCTGAGGCTCCACTCCAATTTGATTGAAACTTAGGCGGTAGCGGGCCGATAGTAGTTGGTAACGATTCAGATCGACGCCTGCCTGCTGCACATCACTAACTTCCAGTTGATCAGACTGGGCCAATTGGGGAAGCGCTATTCCCAACTGAAGTCCGCGCAGACGATAGCGAAGACCCACCCCGCCGGTAAGAAAAAACTGTCCGTCCATAGCTGCTAATGCCGCCGGGTCTCCGACAAAAGCATCGCCCCAGGTTCCGGCATCCAGCCGACTGGTGCCCGCTCCGAACGACATCCCGGCGGCCAGTTCGTGTTCTTCTCCTAGCTGCACTGCGTAGTTGGTGGTTAGCCGCCCGAAGCTTGTTGCGAAATAACCTTGGCGATGATCCAGTGCGGTGAGGCCGACCGACAGTCCACTGTTGAAGGGTAGCTGTAACTGGGCGGCGTTCACCACCGGAGCATTGCTGATACCCACCCACTGGCGTCGGTGGACTAACCATACCTCTCCGTAGCCACTGCTTCCGACGTAGGCGGGATTGTAAAGATGAGGGCTGACAACAGGATTTAAGTATGGCAACTGCTGGGCTTGCAGGGCTGCTGAAGCTAAGACAAAAAGCACTAGTACCGATCGTTTCATAATAATTAGCGGATCAGCGCGAGGCTACCCGTAGAAGTTTGTGGTTTATCGTTGTTGTTGCTACTATCAGTGATGGTGATGGCGTAGTAGTAGGTTCCTCTGGGCAGGGGTTTACCTTGCCAGGTACCATTCCAGGGCTGGTAGTTGTTCCCGGCGGAGAAGACCAGTTGTCCGGCTTGATTGTAGACTTTTACGGAAGCGATTTGTTGGTTGGGGGGTAGGCTGATGATCCAGGTATCGTTGATTCCGTCGTCGTTAGGGGTGAACAGCGGGGCGGGTCCGGTGGGAGTTTGGGTCAGGGGCGGTTCAGTAGGATCAGGCTGCCCAGGCTCAGCGGGCTCAGTGACCTCATTCAGGGTGATGGAGTAGGTGGCTTGAGAGGAGTTACCGGCCTGATCAAAAGCCACCAGGGTAAAGGTGTAGGCCGCACCCGCATCCAGGTCCTCTATGGTGTAGGCCGTGGCACTGCCGGGCAGGGTGTCAATTGATTCACCGTTCTGGTAGAGGATATAGGAGGTGACGCCGGTGTTATCTTCGGGGGTTTTCCAGGATAAGGCAAGGGTAGTGGGCGTAGCTGAGGCAGACAATTCAAAAGGGCCAGGGCTTTCCGTATCGGTGTTAGTACTATCAGTAGACTCGGGGGTGTTGATAGCAAGCGAAACGAGATTACTAGCGGGGGACTGGTTACCGGCAGCGTCTACGGCTTTCAGGGTAAAGGTGTAGCTACCGGGGGAAAGATCAGTAACAGTATGGGTAGTGGTCGTACTGGGCAGGGTGGCTATTTGCGCATCGTTCTGGAACAGATAGTAAAAGGCGAGTTGGTCGTTGTCGGTAGAGGCGGTCCAGGCAAGGGAAGCCGAAGAGGTAGTTTGGCTGTCTAGACTCAGTACTGAGGCAGTGGGTGCTTGGGTGTCGGGGATAGGGTCAGAGGCTTGGTTGGTGATGGTGACTTGATGTTCACCGAACTTTCCGGAGCCATCCTGGGCGGTGGCCCGTACGGTCACCGCGCCGTTGCCGCTGGACTCGCCGCTGGCGGTGAGTTTGCCGGAAGAGGAGATGCTGGCCCCGAACTTACTGCCCTGAATAGACCAGAGCAGGGACTTGTTGGTAGCATCGGTGGGGGTGATGGTTGCCGAAAGCTGGGTGCTCCCCCCGTCGGTGGTGATGGTAGCAGAGCCACTTACCGCAACGGCCGTAACTGGTTTGGCAGTAGGGGCAGTGGGGATGAAGGAAGCGCTGATGGTGCGGTTGGCCTGTACGTTGGTGAAGGTGTAGCTGGCCGGGGCCCCTTGCGAGGTGCCATCCACGAGCACGTCGGCGATCTGATAACCTGCAGCGGCGGTGATGGTGAAGGTTTGGTCATCGCCATCTGCGACGGTAACCGAGCCAGTGGGGCTGATGCTTCCGTTGGTACCCGCTGAAGCGGTGATGGTATGATCGGTCGTAGGGGGCTGCGTACCCATCCATTCGTGTGCACCTATATCTGGTGCTGCACCCTCGAACGCATAACCTACGTCCACGCCCGCATCCACCACATTACTCGTCGCGCTACTCGGCGAAAAGTATGCCGCCGGCTTTGAGCCCGCCAGCGCCAGCTCCGGAGCCTCCTCCAGCACACCGCTCACGATGTTGTTCACCTTCCACGCCAGGTTGTTGCTGAACGTGATGCCCGAAGCCGGCAGACCGCTTCGGCTAAACCCGGAGCGTGACTCACTGCCCACAGGATCCACACTGAATACCACGTTGTTGCGTACCTCCCAGTTGCTCACCGCCCCGCTTACCTCCAGAAAACTCGTCGGAAACCCGTTGCGTGTCGTATTCACGAGGTACACCGTATTGTTGGTAATCGAAATGTTCTCGTTTAACTCATTCTTCTTGTACACAAAGCCCATCGAGCATTCCGCCACGTTGTGGTGAATCTTAGTCGGACCCGGGTTCTGACCGCCGTGGATCTCAAAAACACGACCATTGTTGCCCCACGTGTTCGCGAAGTAGTTGTGGTCAATTTCAAGGTGCATGCGCGGGCCTTCCACGCCGCCCGATCCGTGGAACAGGTTGTCGTGGATGCGTAGGCTGTACTCGTAGTTTATGCCGGTAGCATGGCTGGTGAGGCTGTTGTGGCCCTGACGGGGCACGGACACCATTGCGCTAAACTCGTTGTTGTAAATCTCCACGCCGTACTCAAACTCATGCGCGGCTTCGAGAGAAAACCCACGTCCGTCGTTGGGGCCCAGAGAACTGTTGCCGCGAAAGTTGTTGTCGTGAATCTTGGCGCGTTCGTGTCCCTCGGCCTTGTAGCCGTAGGCTGAACCTTTCGTGAACGAAAACTCGCAGTGATCGAGCTCGAAATCGCGCATATAGCGGGTACGTATCGCAGCTCCCCAAGTATTGCACAGACGCTCGTAGCTGCCGTCGATGAACTCCACGTGGTGCACGCGTGAATCGTCGCCGTTGCGCAGGTAGATGCCCGACCAGGTGAAGTTGCGGATCACCAAGTCGTGTAGCTCCAGGTTGGTAGCGTACCAACCGTGGATACCGCCGTAGAGCGGGTTGTTGACATCCGAGGACACCTCGAGGTCGCGGACCACAACGTTCGACGACAAACGGATCAGGTAGTTGCTGCGCTGCTCCATGTAGTCGCACCAGTTGTCCCCGGTGGCCACGAATGAGGCGGCGTTGGTGATCTTGGTGGCCGATGCGCCTGCTCCGCGCAGGGTCCAATCGGCACGCAGCAGTGAAGTACCAGTTTCGGCGAACTCACCGGCGCCCATGTTGATGGTAGCTGCGCCGGCGGGAATGCGCCCGGTGGCGTACACCAGCGTACGCCAGGCTGTAGCCGGGCTGCGACCATCGCGACCAGCATCATTTAGCCCCGTAGTGGATACATAGTAAGTTTGCTGGGCTTGCGTAAGGGTCGCGGCTAACAGTAGCAGAAAAGCTAGATAAAGATATTTCATAGTGCAGTGGGCAAAGTGAGCCCGAAAGTTCACGCAAAAGTGTTCTGCGTACAATCAAAAAGGGTTAGCGATGGCACACAAGTACTATTTGGGGTCAGTTTGACTTGCGAAGAGCTATCAATCGCTTGGATGCTAAGCTCAAGACGCACCTTGGTGGCGTGCGCCGCACAATAATGCGGTTTGCTCACCCAAAGAGCAGTCAAACCAATGCAACTGCCAATGGGTCAACCGATTAGCATTTTTGTGCGCAGTTTGCCCCCGCTTGTTATGTTTCTAAAGAAAATAAGTAGTATTTTGAAGCCCGTTTCGTCAATATTTTTTTATCGCCGCCGATGCACATCCTGTACGTAGACCAGCACTTTAAAACGCCAGAAGAGGGCGGAGATATCCGGTCTTACTATCTTGCCAAAGGCTTGGTCGACGCTGGTCATCAAGTTACCTTGATCAGCGGTTATGCGGGAGTTAAGCACAAGCGCGTATTTATCGACGGCATTCACGTGCACTACCTACCGGTGCCCTACGACTTACGAATGAGCTATCTGGGCCGCAATCGTGCTTTACTTCGCTTTGTTTGGCTAGTGTGCCGCAAAGCAGCGCTTTTTCGTGAAGCTGATATCTGTTACGCCACCACTACTCCAACCACCGTTGGGCTGATTGGTCTTTGCTTCCGGCGAAAGTTCTCCGTGCCATTCTACGCCGAGGTGCGTGAGACAAACTCAGATGCTCACATCTTAGTACCGAACGCATTGTTGGCTCGCCTTGAGAAAAGAGTCTACCAAAAGGCAAAAGCCCTGGTAGCACTTTCTCCGGGTATAGCACAGCGCCTTCGTCAACTTGTGCCCCAGCAGGCTGTCTACCTTATTCCCAACGTGGCCGACTGTCGGTTCTTTAGCCGGTCTGAGCGCAGCGGGTACCACGAACGGCAATTCGGGGTGGCGGGCAAGTTCGTTATGACTTATTTTGGCTCACTAGCAACAGCACATCGATTGGATAGTCTTATTGACGCGGCACGGGTTTGCCAGCGGATGCAACTCAGCGACGTGCTGTTTCTGGTGGTGGGCACCGGCGGAGATCAGACGCGTTTACAGAATCTCGTGCGGCAAACCCAACTGGATAACGTGCAATTTTTGCCGCATCAAAATAAGTACGGCTTATTATCGGTGCTTAACGCTACTGACGCTGTCTACGTAGCCTGTTCCGATCATACGGGGCAGCAGGACAATAGCCCATCCGAGTTCTTCGATGCCCTGGCCGCGGGCAAGCTTTGCATCGTCAACTGTCGGGGGTGGATTGCCGAATTGGTGGAAGAAAATCGTTGTGGATTCTACGCATCACCGCAGCATCCCGAAGAATTTGTGACCCAACTGGCTCCCTTCGTAACCGACCGGCAGCAGCTAGAGGTGTATCAAACCAGCGCACGTGCCTTGGCCGAAGACCGGTTTGAGCGAGAGAAGCAGGTAAACGCTCTGCTGCACAGTCTGGGCATTCCTCGTGCTACCCATCAAGAAGCTACGGCCGATACCTTGCCTGTGTAAAAATCTGCTGCGCATCCTGCTGCATCAGTTCGGGAACGGAGGCTCCGCTCCGCTCCGCGTAGGTCTGCACGATCTGTAGGCCCAGCCACCGGCCAATCTGACCCGGCAAACGATTATTAATCTCCGCGGTGCCCGGCCGGTCAGCCAGGTAGCGCGTCTTGGTGGTTTGGTCGTTTTTGAAGAAAAGCTCATTATCCACAAAGTGCGACCAGATTAACTGACGGTTTTCTTCTACCAGCCGCATCTGCTCACGCGTGTAACCCATTAGGATACTATCCGCCAGGCAGGGCATCGTCTGCTGCACAAAATAATAGCTCTTGCCGTAGTAGATCATCTCCGCCAGCAGCGACTGGTCGCTTAGGTCCGTAGCGTTGAACCGGTCAGAAAGTAGCAACAAGCAACTAGGCGCAATAGCAGAGGGCTGATAGCGATGCAATATATAGTCGTGCGTTTGCGGACGGTAGCGGGCTGAAGGTCCCACAAAGAACTCAGTGCTCACCACCACCAGACTGTCGGTAACCAGCAAATCATCCCCGAAGGTGCCCAACCCGGTAAATGCGGTGTAGACGGTGGGGGCAACAAACGAGGGGAAGTGATACTTAACCAGTCCAAAGGCCTGCGTTAGCTCATCTTGTAGGTTGGCGTAGTCGCCGAAAGTCTCCTCGGTTTGCTGACGCAGCGTGTCAATGGAGGGGTTGCCAACGAGTTGAAAGTACTGATGGGCCAGCACCGAATCGCTTGGATATTCGCCGGTGTGCAAGTAAGTGCGCGCAAAATCAGGATATTGGTATAGTAGTTTTTCAATATCTTGGCTACTTTGCGACCGGAACAACGCCTCATCCCAGCGAATTAACGAAACCGATACGCGGGTAGACGAAACGTCAGGAACGGCCCGACATGAATCAGACTGGCAAGAAAACATTACTCCGACGCACCCACTTATTAGGAAGAAAAGCGCGATAGCGGAAAACAAACGAGGCATAACATCAGAAGTAGCATTAACAACATCAAACAACGACAAATTTAATCACAAGGTATGAGACAGTATACGCTTATTTTAATATTTCTAGCAAGCTCATCCGCCGGGTTTGCTCAAGTTGACTTTTCGCGCATTAAATTGGGCCTGCAGTTATCCCCAACCCTATCGTTTAACCGGGTAAGCGACGAGTCGGCCGACGTTAACTTCTCTAGCGACGGAGTGGGGGGGCGCATGATCGGCGGGGCCGTGCTCGACTACATGCTCACCGACAATTATTTCGTATCGAGTGGGCTGTTCTTTGTTCCCAAACGGGTAGGGCTAGCCTCCGGAGAAGCCCGCGAGCGTCATAGGCTGCATTATTTACAGATCCCGGCCACCATGAAGCTATTTACCAACGAGGTAGCCCTCGACACCCGTATTTATTTTCAGGCGGGCTTCACCCTGGACATCAGGCTGCTGGAAGATAACATATCCGAGACGGTAGAATTTGTAGAAGACTTTGGCTTCGTGGACTCTTCGCTGCTGCTGGCGGTGGGGGCTGAGTATCGCTACGGCTACAATACTATCTTCTTTGGTGGGTTCAGCTACCGCCGCGGACTGGCCAACGTGGTGCGCAACGAGTTCGCCCCCGTCCAAGATATTTTGGTGAAGAATGACCTGTTTAGTTTGGATTTGGGCATTAAGTTTTAGGCATAAATTGCTATATTGTCCGATACGAACTAAATACACTACACCCATGAATCACAATCCAAGCAAGAGCGACCGGCCCACCGGACGGCGCGAATTTATTAAGAAAGGGGCCGCCGGAGCAGCGGGACTCTCCCTGGCCATGTCGGCCCGCAGCTACGGGCGCATCATCGGCGCCAAC
This sequence comes from uncultured Cytophagales bacterium, assembly GCA_963761785.1. GTDB lineage: Bacteria > Bacteroidota > Bacteroidia > Cytophagales > Cyclobacteriaceae > Tunicatimonas. The sequence goes on along the minus strand of CAVXII010000002.1, from coordinate 125,687 downwards.
GAGCGCGTTCGCGTGGGCATCGTTGGCTTCTCGGGCCGCTTCCGAGGATCACTGCTGCCCTCATTCATGAAGCACGCCGAAGCCCAGAACTTCGAGCTGGTCGCCGTATCCGACATCTGGAACCGCCGCCGCGATGAGGCGCAGGCCTATCTGCAAGAAAAGTATAGCAAAAAAATCGCCGCCAGCCGCAACAACGAAGAGCTCTACGACACCCAACAACTGGATGCTGTCATCATCAGCACCGCCGATTTCCAGCACGCCCTGCACTGTGCCGAGGCGGTGAACCAGGGTATGGACGCTTACGTAGAAAAACCCCTGGCCGAATCAATGGAAGACGCCCGTACGGTGCGCAAAGCCGTGAAAGACACCGGCAAAATTGTGCAGGTAGGCTCTCAGCGGCGCAGCGGCGCCAACTACCATGCGGCCGATAAATACATTAAATCTGGCAAATTTGGCGACATCTCAATGGTAGAAATGACCTGGAACGTAAACCAGCCCGGCCGCTGGCGACTGCCCGAACTCACGGCTTCCATCAAGAAGGAAGACACCGACTGGGATCGCTACCTGATGAACCGCCCCAAGGTGGAGTGGGACCCGCGCAAGTACCTAGAGTACCGCCTGTTCTATCCCTACTCCTCGGGCATCCCCGGGCAGTGGATGTCGCACCAGATCGACACCGTGCACTGGTTCAGTGGCTACGACCACCCGCGCAGCGTGGCGGCCAACGGCGGCATCTACATGTGGCGCGACGGCCGTGAGAACGCCGATACCATGACCGCCGTCTTTGACTACGGTCCGCAGGATGATATGAGCAAAGGCTTTCAGGTGGTTTACTCTTCCCGAATGCACAACTCAGCCGGTGGCGTGAAAGAGCTTTATTACTCGAACGGAGGTACCCTCAACCTCAACACCAACAAGGTGACTCCCAGCGGGGGGCTTAATGAAAAGTTCGCCAGCGCGATGGGCATGGAGCCTTTCTTACTGGAGGAGTTTTCACTGGCCGAAGCCGCCAAGGTGGAGACCAGCGCCAACACCGGTGCCGATTCCATGACGGATGCCCACATGCTCAACTGGATGGAGTGCGTGCGCAGCCGCGAAACTCCCAATGCCCCGGTGGAAGCCGGTTACAATCATTCGGTGGCCAATATTATGTGCACCGCCGCCCTACACTCGGGCAAGCGCGTGACCTTCAACAACAAGGCCCAGGATATCGTAGTGAGTTAACAAAATAGTCTATAGTCCACGGTCGATGGTTCACCGTTGACCGTGGACTAAAATAATAAATCCTTGACAACCTTCTCTTATCACTGTACCCGTCTGCGCCCTTGCGCCGCGACTGTCTTGTTGTGTCTGTTTGCCGGAGTAACCACGGCTCAAACCCGCTTTACGGTGAAACCAGATACCGCCGCGCAGCGGGTAGCCATCGCCGCCAATGGACAACCCTTCACGGCCTATATCTTTCCCAGCACCATTAAGAAGCCGGTGTTGTATCCCTTGCGCACTCCCGACGGTACCGTGGTGACGCGCGGTTTTCCGCTAGACTCCCGGCCCGGCGAGCGGGTAGACCATCCGCACCACGTGGGGCTGTGGCTAAACTACGGCGATGTGAATGGCTACGACTTCTGGAACAACTCCGATGCCGTGGACCCCAGTGGCAAGTACGGCACCATCCACCACCGTAAGATTCTGGAGACCTCCGACGGTGATCAGGCTACGCTGCACGTTACCGCCGACTGGATCACCTCGGATGATGACCAGGTGCTGGAAGAGGATACCAAGTTTGTGTTCTCCGCCCAGGACAAAAATACGTATCTGATCAACCGCACCACCACGCTGACCGCGGTGGGAGACGTATCGCTCACCGATAACAAAGAAGGCATGCTGGGAATGCGTATGGCCCGTGCCCTGGAGCTCCCATCGGACGAGCCCGCCGTGTTCACCGATGCGAACGGGGTGTTTACTGAAGTGAAAGTTTTAAACAACGAAGGGGTAAACGGAATGTACCGCAGTAGCGAGGGAGTGGAAGGAGCCGAGGTATGGGGAACGCGGGCCCGCTGGATGCAACTGTCGGGCCAGGTGGATGAGACGCCCGCTTCGGTTACCATCATTGATCATCCCGATAACGTGGGCTTCCCGACCTACTGGCACGCCCGGGGCTACGGCCTGTTCGCTGCCAATCCGCTGGGACAAAAGGCCTTATCGGGAGGAACAGACGAGCTTAACTTCAAGCTTAAAGACGGGCAAAGTGTCACTTTCCGGTACCGGGTAGTGCTGCACGCCGGAAAGCCGCTGAGCGATGAGGAGGAGCAGGTGCTGTACGATGATTTTTCGGGGGAGAAATAGAAATACAGCGAGAAGAAAGAGGGGGTGCCGCCCGTGTTAAGCCGCAAGGAATAAGATTTAAGACACATCAATATCCTTGTGGCTTCGTTTCGTGCCCGTTACTAGGATACTGAAATATCAACCAAACCCCTATTTGCCTTCCTTTCCCCGTACTGACGCTTGAAGTACACGATCGCCGGTACCCCAATGGTGGTAGGCAACAGCCAGGCCACGAACACCGGATCGGTGTGCACGTTGTTCACCAGGAACGCGGTAATTGTTGCCAGGTAAGCTCCGCTGATGCGACCGATGTGGTAGCGAATCCAGGCTTTCCCTTTCATCTGCTTCCGTCCGGAAAACAGCAGACTATCCTGACGGATCAGGTTCAGCAGCGAGAGGGCAAAGAAGCCGATTAGCACCAGTACGGATACGTTTTCAGTGCCGAACTGTACAAGCGTCTGCCAGATGGTGAACCCGAGAGCAATCCCACTGGCAACGAGCAAGGCCCAATCGCGTGGCTGACCAATCGTTGCCGGTTCGCGCCGGAACCGGAGTCCGCGATAGCCGGTCACCGTTGTATACAGCGTGAGCAGCCCTACCATCAGCAAGAAGGGGTTGAACCGATACAGGGCTAAGCCGAAGGCCGATAGGGCGACCAAGAGCATGGAGTAACAAAAAATCCAACCGGTGGTATTGTGCAGCTTGCTTCCTTTTTTTGCAACGAAGGGGATAAATCCGACGGTTAACGCTATGAAGCCAGCAATAATGTGGAGGATCAGGACGATGGTGCGCGTTGTTTCCATAAAGAGCTCTTGTTTTCAACGAAGGTGCTCAAGAAATCGCCTCCGTGCCAATCATATTGACCGAACCGTAGATACTACCGGACCAACGGGGGAGAACCCTTACCGAATCGTTTCGTCATTGTTGAGCACTACGAATCCTGGCAGCTACCCGAACCAGGAGTATGCTTCCTGGCAGTATGCATGCTGAACCGAACCTGGCCACGGGCGGACCGCTGGCCGAAGCATGGGTAGCCAGGCATCTGACTGGCATTCGGTTAGACCGAATGCCACTAAACGTACGCGTTTAGTACGTCTCGGCCCGACCGGGAGTGAATGGTCCGGCGTGCCGAAGTACTTTCGGTCAGCCGGTTGTCATTTTTTCGTACCATCCTTTCACATTCGATTAGGCCTAACGCGGCTGTTCAGGCGGTTGAAGGGGGCGAACGGCCGGGATATGTGTTATCCGTGGGTTTATCTTACGCCGTAAGGTACTCCTGAAAGTGGATTGGCGCGTGAGGTTCAGAGGAGGCATCTTTGGGGCCAAATCAAGCAACAAGACCACGAACCACATGAAAAAATCTAAGAAGTTAAAGCGCGTACAGACCGCTGTAGAATACACCCTGAGCAACCCGGTTGCGCTAAAGGCAATGAACAAGGTGGGCATTTCTGAGGCCGATGTGCTACAGGGCAAGGCACTGGCAGAGCAGGTGCGCCTGCTGGATGCGGCGCAGCGCAAGGAATATGGTGAGCAGTACCAGGCCACCGATGAACTCACGCAGGCACGCCAAGAAGCACGTGCGCTGTACATCAAGCACCTGGAAACGGCGCGTTTTGCGTTTAAAGAAAAGCGAGGCTACTGGAACACCCTCGCGCTGAGCGGTGCCCGCAAAGACGACCTGTTCGGCTGGCTGGAGCAAGCCCGAAACTTCTACAGCAATGTGGCAGCAGTGAAAGACATCCTGGCAAAGTACGATTTGAGCGAAGCCGAGCTGCAGCAGGGTGAGAGTATGATTGAGGCGGTGAGTGCTGCCTACAACGTGCGCCAGAAAGAAGCCACCGAAGCCCAGGCCGCTACCACCCACCGCAATGAAGCGGTAGCAAAGCTCGACGCCTGGATGCGCCACTTCACCCAAAGCGCCCGCCTGGCCTTCATCAACGATCCCCAAACCCTGAAGGGATTGGGACTGGTGAACAAGGTGGGGGTGTAGGTTAGAAAAAAGCCTTTTTTTACACTTCGTGTGCGTATGTTGTGTGTTGTCGACATACGTCAGCTACCCAGAAACTGTGGAAACCTACGTAGGGAAACTCAAGCACATCCTCCCAACTTTTATAGCAATTGCGTTCGGAACTACGGCTGGGCTGGCGTTATTCAGATGGCTTTTTTTCATTGAGTATCCTGTTTGGGACGTTAAAGAAGAAATTTGGAACATTTGGATTCCGTTGGTTTTTCCTTGGATACCGATCACGCTATGGTTTAGGCAACGGCTCAGGGTTTTAATGTTCGAGAGCGACAATGACAATAAAAGAACGTTTTTTCAAATGTTAGCTTGGGTTACAACGACAGGGATGCTGTTTGTATCCCAAGCCTATTTGACAACGGCTACCGGTGATCTTATCGCTCTCTCAGATATCAATGAATTGGACAAAGTTGAAAAGGTCCGATACTATAAGATCAGCAACTTTGAGGTAGCCCAGCATTATGGTGGTGGGGCATACACTGACTTTAGAACTAGCGGCAAGTTTAATCAAAATCTGCACTTTGATGTCTATTTTGTCACTCCCATTGTATCCGATACTTCAAAGCTCATTACTGCTATTCCTAAGCATTGGTACGGGGTAAAGTACAAAGAGCAGATCAGTAACAGGATTAGCGAAGAAGAAAAAGAGAAAAAATATCAGACTTTCTACAACGAATGTGTTCAGAAAATGCTTGCTTATGACTTCCAAACTTTGGATCACTTCGAGCGAACACCTACTTCTGATACCCGGCAAAGCTTTCTGAGAGCTGTCGAGGCAAGAACTGACCAAGCGGCAGGTGAGCAATACGTCGTACTTGAGCCAGTACAAGACAAATACGAGGATAGAACCGGAAGCAAGTTTGCCTGGATTTTTGGATCATTTGGCATTGGATTATCAGTCTTGCTCTTTTTTCTAATTTGGCCGGGTTATAGTGAGTCTGAGCGAGAGAGATTTTTAAAAGGTGAGAAGCCAGAGAAGGACGACATTGTTGATATGATCAACTATCTCATACCTAGTGGAGATCACTTTGTTACATCCATTATTCTAGATATAAACTTAGTAGTGTTTATAGCGATGATCTTCTCCGGAGTTGATATCATTTCACCAAAGGGCTTTGAACTTCTGGAGTGGGGGGGCAACCGAAGATATGAAACTACCGGCGGCCAATGGTGGAGACTTATTACAAGCATGTTCCTACACGGCGGAGTAATGCATTTAGTAATGAATATTGGCGGATTAGTGATCGCGGCAATCTTTGTTGAACCGATCTTCAAACGAAGCAACTATCTTATACTTTATCTAGCATCGGGTTTGTGCGGTAGCTTAGCCAGCGTATGGTGGTATCCCAATACGATCAGTGTTGGAGCCTCCGGAGCGATTTTCGGTCTTTATGGCGCGATAATAGGCCTTATAATAACGAAGGCAATCCCGAAGAATATTAGAAAGGTCTTTTTAGGAATAGCGGGAATCTTTATTGTAATCAATCTGCTCTGGGGCTTAGCGGTGGAAGAGATAGATAATGCAGCTCATTTAGGCGGGCTTATAAGCGGAGCTGTTGTCGCAGTGATACTATTCAAGCCAGATGATGTGAAAGAAGATACTTTTGAGTGAATTCACTACCCTACGACCCCTTCTGGTCTTAGGTTAAGCGAAGCGGTCCTAAGACCTCATTTGGAACCCTGCTGAAGTCGTAGGAGTGCTGCGCTAATCCTACAACCAGACTGTGGTTCTAGGACCTCATTTCGAAACCATTGTTACAACCAGACTCCTATAACCTCACTCCAATCCTTCCAGAAAACCCTCGTACATTGGTTTCTTCTCGTAGTTCGCACCGAACAACAGCGGCCATTGTGCGTAGTCGGTGAAGGTGTTGAGCCAACTATCGCTGTCGCGCAGGCCCCAGAAGGTGATGGCGAACTGGTTCTCTTTGGGCAACGCATTATACATGCGCACGATCTCCTGCATCATCTTCCGCTGCGCATCCGCTAGTTCGGGAGTCAGCCGGTCGGTCTCTCCCTTGGGGTTGGCCTTGATATCCACCTCCGACAGGTGCACCCGCAGGCCGCGCTTCACCAGTTCGTCCAAGGCGGTTTGCAACTGAGCAAGCGGAAGGCTCAGGTCAATGTGCATCTGCAAACCCACCCCGTCGATGGGAATCCCGCGGGCTTGGAAGTCGTCGATCATTGCCAGCGTAGTGCGTAGCTTCTCGGGCTTCGCCACCAAGTCATAATCATTATAAAAGAGCAGCACGTCGGGGTCGGCCGCGCGGGCGTACTGAAACAGACGGGCGGGATAGTCTTCCCCCAGCGTTTGGTAGTAGACCGACTCCCGCATCCCGTCACCCGCCTGGTTGATGACTTCGTTCACCACGTCCCAACTAGCCACCCGCCCACGGTAGTGCCCCGCCACGGTGTAGATGTAGGTGCGTAGCATCTTCTCCAGACGGGCCGAATCGTAGGTGGGCAGCGCCGTCTCTAGCCAGCGGGGCGGCATAAAGTGCCACACCAGCGTGTGCCCGTGCACCTGCATGTCGTGCTGCGCCGCGAAGGCGACAACAGAATCGCCCGGGGCAAAGTCATACTGGTGTTCACTCATCCAGGTGTACTTGGGCTTCATGGCATTTTCGGCGGTGAGGCTGCTAAACTCCCCGGCCACCACGGTAGAAAAATCCGGTTTGGCCAACTGCGACGGGCGGACGGCCACCCCCACCGGAAAAGTCGCTTGGATGCGTAGGGTAGGAGTGGGTTGGGCGTAGCTCAAAACGGTTGCCCCGAATCCGATGAGCGTAAGTGCGTAGCGGTGCATAGATTTAGCGGGTAGATTGTGTATATTGATCAGTAATAATAACTATAATTCACGATGATACAACCTCACCTACCGGGTCGTCGGCACTTTCTTCGGCAAAGTCTACTCACCGGTGCCACCCTAGCGGCCGGACCTACGCTGGCGCAACTAGCCCAGGACCCAACCTTCCCGGTGCGCCAAATCACCTTTGGCCCCAAGGCCCACTGGTTTGGTTACTACGACAAAGAACAAGTAGACCCCACCGGCCGCTACGTGCTGGGCATGGAGGTTAACGTGCCCCAGCGATCGCCGACCGAAAACGACGTAATCAAGATCGGTATGGTAGACTTGCAGGATAATGACGCCGAAGGGCAGCCCCGCTGGATTGAACTGGGTAAAAGCAGTGCCTGGGGCTGGCAGCAGGGCTGCATGTTACAGTGGCGACCCGGTTCCGCAGAGGAGATTATCTGGAACGATGCCGAAGACGGGCAGTTTGTGAGCCGCATACTGAACGTGAAAACGGGGAAGATGCGCACTCTGCCCCGAGCCATTTATGCGCTGAGCCCGGACGGCTCCTACGCCGTGGGCACCGAATTCAACCGCATTCAGAACATGCGTCCCGGCTACGGCTACCCCGGCGTGCCCGATCCTTACGCCGAGGTGCGGGCTCCCGAGGATATCGGTATCTACCGCATGGACCTGGACACCGGCGAATCTAGCCTGATCATCTCGCTGGCCGAGGTGGCCGACATTCCCTACCACGACGGCTCGTCGCTGGCCGAGAAGTGGCACTACTTCAACCACCTGCTGGTGAGTCCCGACAGTGAGCGCCTGATCTTCCTGCACCGCTGGCGCGACGCTCCGGCCCGGGGCGGGAAGGCTTCTTCGGGCGGATTCACCACCCGCATGTTCACCGCCAACCAAGACGGCAGCGACAAGTACATTCTGGACCCCTCGGGCAACACTTCCCACTTCATCTGGCGCGACCCCAACCACATCTGTGCCTGGACCAAGCCCGTGGGTGAGGAGTGGGCGTTTTATCTGCTCGAAGACCAGACGGACAACGTACACCCCGTAGGGGAAGAAAAAATGACGGTGAACGGTCACAATACCTACGTGCCTAACACCGACGGAGAATGGATACTGAACGACACCTACCCCGGCCAGGGCCAGAAGCGCTTGCAAACCCTCTACCTGTACCACGTGCCTACCGATAAGAAGGTAGTGCTGGGAGAGTTCTACGAGCCGCCCATGTTTTCGGGAGAGTGGCGCTGCGACTTGCACCCCCGCAGCAACCGGCAGGGCACCCAGGTGATCTTCAACTCAACGCACCAGAACGGACAGCGGCAGATGTACTTAGTGGATATATCGTCGGTGGTTTAGAACAAGGGCGAGCGAGTATGTAACGTGAGCTTAAATGACACCTACGGCACTCAATTTGCTAACGCCCACCGGTAGGCGCCGCTTCTTGATGCTGCTTAACTTTGTCACTACTTACGAACCCGCTTCCACACTTTCTACGCGGGTCCCTACCGAAACCACTTCGGGCAGCGTATCGGTGCGCATGTACTGTTCTAACCGAATGCGGTACATGCCTTCCCGGTCGAACTTGAAGCTGGGCAGCGCCATGAACTGATGACTGAAAATATCACCCAGTCCACTGCCGTAGGGCTTTCCTGTTTTGGGTTCAAACAGCAGCATATTGTGTAAGTCGGTGGTGAGCCGTCGCCCCGCCGTATCCTCAATGTAATAGGTGAGGTATAGATTGCGGTAGGGGTAAGCCACCGTGTTGCGCACGTTCCAGTAGATATTATAGGGCTGGCTCGCGTCACTGATCTCAAACTCAAACGACGGGATGCTGTCTACTGCCCACCTTTGGTTGGGGAAATCTACGTTCTTCTCGTATATCCGGGTTTCGTCGCAGGAAGCGCTCAGTAGTAACCAGACAACGGCAGTGGCTAACCATCTTAACTTCAGACAACGTCTGACAAGTGCTGCTACAAAAGTGCTTAGGGGGCTATGACTCATTGCGGGGACGGTTGCTCTTTTTCTTTTTTCAACGCTTTTTACCGCCGGAGTTTTGGTTCTTGCGCTCAAACTTTTGGTCCATTTTTACCAGATCATTGTTGAGCACGCTGATGTCTAGCTTAGCCTCGGCCTGATCCTTGAGCAAGGAGCTAGGGTGCTCGCCCTGCTTGTTGAGCCGGATAACTTCGTGCACCCGGCTAGCGGCCACCGGAATCCAGTTGTTTTCGCCCCGGTAGGCAAACCAGAGCGTTTTGCGAAAGATATCGGTTTTCTGTAAAAAGGCTTCGCCCTTTTTGGTAATCAGGGGGCGGCGAATGTCCGGAATGTCTTTCAGTGCATCCAGGTAGGTATCAAGTTCGTAGTTGAGACAGCACTTGAGCCGCCCGCACTGCCCCGACAGCTTGCTGGGGTTGAGCGACAGCTTCTGGTAACGGGCAGCGGAGGTAGATACGCTGCGGAAGTTACTTAGCCAGGTAGAGCAACACAACTCGCGTCCGCAGGAGCCGATGCCACCCAAGCGGCCCGCTTCTTCGCGCAGACTGATCTGTCGCATCTCTACCCGAATACGAAACTCAGCCGCCAGCATCTTGATCAACTCCCGAAAGTCCACCCGGCTGTCGGCTGAATAATAAAAAGTGGCTTTGTTGCCGTCGGCTTGATACTCAACGTCCGAAAGCTTCATCGTCAGTCTCAGGTCCTGGATGATTTGCCGGGTGCGGTAAAGGGTGGGCATTTCTCGCTTCTTCACACTCTCCAGTCCCTCTAGGTCCTGGGCGGTGGCAATGCGGTATACCTTTCGTAGGTTATCATCGATGGCCACCTTCTTTTTCTGCATTTGCAAGCGCACCAGTTCGCCCTGTAGCGAAACGTAACCAACGTGGTATCCATTGGGCACGTCCACTACCACGGCATCGCCGGTAGTCAAGTCCAGGTCTTTGGTATTGCGAAAAAACTGCTTGTTGCCTCCTTTAAAGCGCACTTCCACAATGTCAAAAGTATCAATTGCCGGAAGGTCCATGTTGGACAACCAGTCGAAGACGTTCATTTTGTTGCAACCGCCGGTGCTACATCCGCCGTTGTTTTGGCAACCCGCCACCGAACCATCCTTACTACTGCACGTGCTACACGCCATATCATTGGTTCATTTGTCGAAGTGAAATATTAACAAAAAAACGCGGTCTACCAAATAAACCTCCTGGACTATCTAGGATACCACCGTACTGTCCAGACGAGGCTGTCCTGTGGGGGTATTGTTTGATAGGCACTGTGCTGCTCCACCTCCAGGTAGGCACTGTCGTCGATATATACCTCTACTTCGTTCTGACGCGGGGGTAGTTCGGCCAGGGTCAGGTCAGGGAAGCGCTTGAGCAACTGCCGATCACCGTGGGTATACCGCACCCACCCCCGCGCGTTGTACCAGGCTTTGTCTACCGCTGTATCTCCCGCGGCCACGCGGAGGTGAAACTGCCCGTCGCTCGCTGACCAAGCCGAATGCTTTTTAAAAGATCGGTTGCGGCCCGCCGCCGTATCGAGCGCAAAGATCACTTCAGCGTCTTTGGGCAAACGCGTCACCTCCCACAGGGCCACCGACTGCGCCGTATCCGCCCGGTTAATCACCGTGTAGGTGATGCGCAAGCTGCTGTCGGCCGGGTCTGCGAAGAAGCTTTTCTTCACCTGTAAGCCGAGCAGGGGATCGGCCCGACTCACCAGGACCAGTGGGTTGTCGGACGACTGCACGAGGTAAGGGTCGGTGTTCACCGTGGCGGGCTGAGGCCACCAGCGGTGCTGCGGACTAAGCCACAGCGTAGAGCCGTAGTACATCGGGTGCACGGCCGTATCGGTGATCAGTTCTTCGCCCTGCACCCGGAGAGAAACGATGCGGCCACCCGTTTGGGCATCGACGGTCATTGATAAGTTGGCCCAGTGCAAGGTATAATGCTGCTCGCCGTCTGACTGCCAAGCGAGTGGGGGCGGGGTTTTGGTTGTAGACTGACAAGCTATGCACAGGGTGATAACGGTTAGAGCAAGCCAGGAAGATGCGGGTAAGACTGCATTTTTTAGACACCAAACAAAGACGCCTTCCTCTCCTTTGAAGTAGGGGATTCTGGATATTTTCTTCCATTGCATTACAGAAAATTCCGGACCGCGTCCACGGTGGATGACGTTAATCGCATACGCAAAATTGAGCCTCATAGAAACTTCAGCAGGTCTTGCCCGATGTCAGAGCGGTAGTAGCGCCCGTCCCAGTGGATCTTTTTCACTGTCTCATAGCTCCGGCGCAGCGCTGCGGGAATGTCTTCGCCCCGGGCGGTGACCGCCAGTACCCGACCACCATTGGTTAGCACGGTTTCACCTTCCAGACGCGTGCCAGCGTGAAACACCAGCGTGTCGTCTTCCTTTGGCAAGCCGCTGATGATAGATCCTTTCTGATAACCGCCGGGATAACCTTCGGCCACCATTACCACCGTGGCGGCCGCTTGCTCACCGATTTGCAGCGGGGCGGTATCGAGCGTTTGATTGGCGGCCGCCGCCAGCAGCTCCACCAAGTCGCTCTCGATGCGCGGAACGATGACTTCTGTTTCAGGGTCGCCCAACCGCACGTTGTACTCGATCACGAAGGGTTCGCCTGCCACATTCATCAGACCGATAAAGAGGAACCCCCGGTAGTCAACGCCCTCCTGCTGCAGTCCGTCCACCGTCGGACGCACGATGCGCTCTTCAACTTTTTGCATAAACTCCGCGTCGGCAAACGGAACGGGACTCACCGCGCCCATGCCACCGGTGTTAGGCCCAGTGTCGCCCTCGCCGATGCGTTTGTAGTCTTTGGCGGCGGGCAGTAATCGGTAGTGCTTGCCGTCGGTGAGCACGAATGCCGACAGCTCGATGCCCGACAAAAATTCTTCTACCACCACCCGCTCGCTGGCGGTTCCAAACCGACGGTGTTCGAGCATGTCGCGCAGGTGCCGCCGGGCTTCATCATGTCGCTCGCAGATGATCACTCCTTTGCCCGCCGCCAATCCATCGGCTTTCAGCACGATGGGCAAGGGAAGCTTTTCAAGATAGGAGAGTCCTTCGTCAAGCTGATCGGCGGTGAAGGTACGCGACCCGGCGGTGGGGATGCCGTGGCGCTGCATAAAGGCCTTGGCGTGGTGCTTACTGCCTTCGAGTTGCGCACCGGCACGGTCGGGACCCACCACCAGCAATTCGCACAAATCGTTGCGCTCGCTAAAGTAGTCGCGAATGCCCGCCACTAGGGGCGCTTCGGGACCCACCACCAGTAATTGGATGCCTTCCTCAAGCACAAACGTAGCGATAAGGGCGAAGGCTTCTTCGGAGTAGTCGCCCGAAAAGAGCGTGACGTTGTGGGCAACGGAGGCGGTGCCCGCGTTGCCGGGGGCCACGAAGAGTTGGTCGCACTGCCGACTCTGGCGAATCTTCCAGGCCAGCGCGTGTTCTCGTCCGCCCGAGCCGAGGATCAGGATGTTCATAAGTGAGGTTGCGTGGTGAGGAAGGCAAAACTACGGAAAATGAGGAAAGGAAGAAACGGGGGGGGCTCAGGGCGTTCGTTAACAAAGCCTAATGCTTTCGCGGCTGGTTGGGACAAACTTGATGGAATATAGAACAAGGAATGTTGAATGATGAAAGTTGAAGGGGCGTGCTGTATTCTGGACCCTAGGTTGATGTCCTCATCAACCGCCAACGTTTATTCGTTGAGGGGGCAATGTACGTTGCGCAGCCGGGGGAAGTAGAGGGGTGAAATATTCGGAAAAGTTGCGAAATTTTGGCAAAGGGGTAGCAGCGTTACACTATCCCTAAACGCGCTCCAGATAATCAATCATTCACTCGTTCACTCAATCAATCCCTAGTTCGCGTACTCTGACAAGAACTTGACTCGCATCAGGCGCAATTCTTCCTCGGTATACTCATCCTCAAATTCATCTAATGCCTCGTCAATGCTATCCGATTCGGCACTCAGGAAGTAGTCAAACAGGTCGTCTTGCTGCTCTTCGCCGAGCATCTGGTCGATGTAGTAATCCAGGTTGAGCTTGGTGCCGGAGTAGCAAATGTGTTCAATCTCCTCCAGCAGCTCCTCCATGCTCATGCTCTTGCTATCGGCGATCTCCTCCAGGTCTACTTTTTTATCGATTTGCTGAATGATAAAGATCTTGCTCTTCAACTTGTTAATAGTCGATTTAATGACCACATCGGAAGCGGTGACGATGTCGTTGGCCTCTACGTACTCTTTGATTAAGATAAGAAAAGGAGCGCCAAACTTAATCACCTTACCCATCCCCACTCCGTTCACCGCCGAGAGTTCATCCTGGGTAGTAGGGTAGGTGGTGGCCATCTCCTCAAGTGATGGTTCCTGAAAAATTACGTAAGGGGGTAAGTTTTTTTTGTTACCCACTTCTTTGCGAAGCTTTTTGAGTGCCGCAAACAGTTTCTCATCGTAGGACTTGCCCGACGGAAAGCTACTCGTGTTTTCACTAGCCGACAGGTCGTTCTCTTCCTCGGGGATATCCTCGTACGAATGGTCGCGCGACAGAAGAATGGAGTGGGGTTCTTTGAGAAAGTCTTTGCCTTTTTGGGTAAGGTTCAGTGTGCCAATATTATCTATGTCTTTCTCTAAGAACTCAAACAGCAGGGTTTGCCGCACCGCTGAGTTCCACTGCTGGGCGTCATGGTCTTTCCCCTGGCCGTAGACGGGTAGCTTATCGTGATCGTAGCTTTGTACGTACTGGTTGGCTGAACCGCGAATCACGTCCACCAGATGGTTGATGCCGAAGCGTTCTTCGGTCTGCTGGGCAGCTTCCAGGGTGATGCGCACAAAATCCTGGCCTTCGTACTGCTCCTTGGGCTTCACGCAATTGTCGCAGTGACCGCAATTTTCTTCCAGCGTTTCGCCGAAGTAGTGCAGCAGCTGCCGCTTGCGACATACCGCTGACTCGGCGTAAGAGATCATCTCCTGCAAGAGGACCCGGGCATTGTCACGCTCAGTCACCGACTTATCTTTGTTGAACTTCTCTAACTTTAAAATGTCATTATAGCTGTAAAACATAAGGCAGTGACCTTCCAATCCGTCGCGGCCAGAGCGGCCGGTTTCCTGATAATAGCCTTCTAGCGACTTGGGAGCGTTGTAGTGGATGACAAAGCGTACGTCAGGTTTGTCGATGCCCATACCAAAGGCAATGGTGGCCACAATCACGTCTACGTCCTCGTTCAGAAAAGCGTCTTGGTTGCGCATCCGCACGGCTGCATCAAGTCCGGCATGGTAGGGTGCCGCCTTGATATCATTGATCCGTAAAAATTCAGCTACCTCCTCCACTTTCTTGCGGCTCAGGCAGTAGACGATTCCGGACTTTCCCTTGTGTTTTTTTACGAATTGAATGAGTTGCTTCTTGATTTTGGTTTTGGGCCGTACCTCGTAGTACAAGTTTTCGCGATTGAACGATGTCTTGAAGATGTTGGCATCTTCCATTTGCAGGTTCTTCTGGATGTCAACCTGCACTTTGGGGGTGGCGGTGGCCGTCAGGGCAATAATCGGCACGTGGTCTCCTAGCTGCTCAATGATGGTTTTGATACGTCGGTATTCGGGACGAAAGTCGTGTCCCCATTCTGAGATACAGTGGGCTTCATCGACTGCCACAAATGAGATATTTGCCTCTTTCAAAAAGGCGATGTTGCTCTCTTTGTTAAGCGACTCAGGGGCCACGTAGAGTAGCTTAACTTCACCGCTCAGCGTGCCACGCTTCACGCGGTTAATTTCAGTCTTGTTGAGGGTTGAGTTCAAAAATTGGGCGTTTATGTTAAAGCCATTCATTTGATCTACCTGGTTTTTCATCAGGGCAATCAGGGGAGAGATGACAATGGCGGTGCCTGGCTGGACTAAGGCAGGGAGCTGGTAGCACAGTGACTTGCCCGCTCCGGTAGGCATAATCACGAAGGTGTTCTTTTTATCAAGGATATTCTGGATCACCCGCTCTTGGGTGCCCCGAAACTGATTATATCCGAAGTACTCTTTTAGTGCTTCCTTTAGGTTAAGTTCTTGTTCAACTAACATGTGAATAGGTTATGCTAATGCAGATTTGCTTTTTTGTTACTTTGAGAACATGAATTTACAAAATAAATTCTTATGACGGTGCACATTTGTTACAAAATGCTTTAACATACTTCGATTTTGTTATGAATTCTCCAATAGTGTTGGGGCACCTTTGTAATTATCCGGTTTTTACGTATCATCAGCCACCCTTCGTCGGCCGCTAGATGGTCTTAGGTTCCTTGGGGTTAAGTCGTTGTTTATGGTGCGTACCAATGTTCATGTGGTGATCACGGCGGGCAGCCACACCTCCACCGATTTTTGGCCTTTTAGTCGGAAACACCTTTCTAAGCAGTTTCTCGATCTGCTTGGTACGGGGCGATCTCTGCTACAGATCACCTACGAACGCAGCCGTAACCTGACAGCAGATGAAAATATCTGGATAGTCACTGAGAAAGATTACGTCTCTTTGGTAAAGAACCAGTTGCCCGACCTGCACGAAACACAAATCTTATCGGAGCCAGTGCGTCGCGGAACCGCTTCGGGAGTTGGCTATGCGGCGCACAAGATCAGCAAGAGAGACCCAGACGCGGTGATGGTGGTCTCGCCCACCGAACACGCTATTTTTGGGGAGGTGGCCTTTGTACGAGATATAAACAAAGCGGTGGATATTGTTACCAACGATGTCCAAAAGCTCCTTATCCTGGGCATTAAGCCTACGAGCCCGTCTACCAGTTACCCCTACATTCAGTATCACTACGATCGTCCGGGGCCCGCCAAAAAAGTGAAGACGCTCACTGACAAACCGCAAGCTGACCTGGCCAAGCTATTTATTAATAGTGGCGATTTTGTGTGGAATACGGGGATCTTTGTGTGGCGGGTGCGTACCATCTTGGAAGCGTACCAACGCTATCTCCCCGAAGTGGCCGAGGTATTCGGACCGGGAGCGACGCACTATTTTTCCGATCAAGAGGAACTGTTCATTAGCCAGGCTTACGCGCACTGCAAAAGCACATCGATCAGCACGCACCTGCTTGAGAAAGCAGACAATGTGTATATGATGCTGGGCAGTTTCGACTGGTCTGATATCAACTCCTGGGGTTCCTTGTTTGATCTGAAGGACAAGAACGAGGATAAAAATATTGTGGAGGCCAATGCCCTACTCTTCGAGAGCAAGGGAAACTATATCAAGAGTGAAAACGACAAACTTCTGGTGGTGCACAGCCTGGACGACTTTCTGGTGGCCAACAGCGACGACGTGCTGCTGATCTGTCCAAAACATCTTGCTGAAAAACTCAAAGACATTGTGAGCGAAGCAAAGGCGAAGAAGGGCGAGAAGTACGTTTAGGGAGGGCCACGCAAGCCTTCAGGGCTTTGCGTGGTAATTATGTTGGTGTCTTGCAGAAACTCACTAGGTTTCACTGTATGAGTAGCTGTGTGGATCGGAACCGCATCTCGCCGGTCTGCCACTTTACGATCCCCGCTGCCGCACCACTTCGTACAAGCTCACCGCCGCCGCCACCGACACATTAAGCGAAGCCACGTTGCCTGTCATCGGAATTTTGACCAGCGCATCCGCCAACTGCAAAAGATCATCGGAAATGCCGTCCTCTTCGGAGCCCAGTAGCAAAGCAACCGGGCCGCGCAGATCAGCTTGCGGAAGCAATTGTCCGCTTTTTTCGGTGCAGGCCACCACCCGGATGCCGCTGTTCTTCACAAACCGAACGGTATCCTTCAGACTCGTCACCCGGCACACCGGCAGGTAGTTGAGCGCCCCGGCCGAGGTTTTCATCGCATCCCCACCGATGCGGGCGTTGCCCTGGGCGGGCACCACAATGGCGTGGGTGCCCAGGCACTCGGCCGTGCGGGCAATGGCTCCGAAATTACGCACGTCGGTGATGCGGTCGAGCAGAATCAGAAAGGGGTCCTTCGCCTCGGAGAAGCACTGGTTGATGATATTGTCGAGCGAGGCGTAGGTCACCGATGACACGAAAGCAACCACTCCCTGGTGGTTCTTACGCGTGACGCGGTTGAGTTTTTCAATAGGCACAAACGACACCGGCACGTGCTGCGCGCGGGTGAGATCAAGCAGCTCCTGGGTGAGTTCGTTGCGTAGACCCTTCTGCACCAGCACCCGATCGATCTCTTGCTCAGCGTTGATGGCCTCAATGACGGCACGGGTGCCAAAGATAAATTCTGAACGTTTGTGGTCGGGAGGCATAGTTTTATACGGTTCTGGGTTAAAGGTTCTAGGTTAAAAAGTTCTAGGTTCTGAGAAGTAGTTTTGAAACTCAGAACCTAGAACCCTGAACCTCTATATTTCTTTTCCTCCCTTGCGCCATAGATCCACGTTGCGGTACCAAAAGCGCTTGTAGTTCTCGTCGCGCACCAGGTTGTAATACTGATGGGTGAAGATGTTTTTTACTTTGGCAAAGGTAAATGACAAGTCAACCAGATTGCGGTCTGCGTTGTAAATCCAGGTTTCTTTGTCCACATCGCGGTACACCGCGTCGGGCGGACCATAGAGCGTATACACCATGCCCTGCCCGGTTTTCCATCCCTCTTTGTAGCTGGTAAATAAGCGATTGGCCTGCGTCACCTGCCGAAAGTAGTCCCGGATAATGCCTTTAGCGCGTTCCTGCGAGCGAGACATCTTGATCCAGTAGTCGTCTAAACTGCGCTTTGGGTCCTCAGCGTTTAGCAACTTCCCCATTTCGTCGGATGTGCTGATGTAGCGCAGGGTCGGAACGATGGTTTCCACGCGGGCCAAACGTGGGTAGTACTGATCCTCGATGCGAAATGAAACGCCGTAGAGCGAAGTGGTATCCAGCTGCACGAAGTACAGTCCTTGCTTGTCAAACCGAAGCGTTTCGTTGAGCGGAGCGGCAAACAGCGAGTCAATCGTCAAAGCGGGTTGCACCTCAGCCCCACCCGACGACATTGGCGGAGGATTGGGTTCAAAATTATGACTATAGTAATACAGATAGGCAAGGCTGTCACTTCCGTAGTACGATACCAGTCGGAAAGGTGCATCGGTGGGTATGTAATCCTGAAAAACGGGTAGGTCTTCGTCGGGTCGCATTACCAGCAAATCAGTGAGTGGGAAGTTTTGCTCACTGTTTAGGGTGATGTCAAAACGATAAGTCTCGCTGACTTGGGTGGGCGTCGATACAAACACGAAAAGAAAATGACTGTCGTCCGTCACCGGCAACGTAAACCGGTAATAAAACGCATCTTCCTCTTGCTTCATCAATTGCGAGGACGATATCTGCCCTGAGTCTAGCACCGAGGTTAATAGGTAGTCAGAATGCACAGCGTAACGCAAGGACGAAGCTTGGCCAGTCTGCCGATTGGTTACCCGCAAGAACACCGTGGCTTCGCGTTGGTCGCGCATCGCGACTCGAGCATCGAGCTGCACGGGGGCAGTGGGGTCGTAGACATAGCTCACGTTGGCCGACGACCACGAAGCCTTCCTTTTGTTTTGTCCGCAGACAAAACCGGTTGACCATAGTAGTACGGCTAGCACCCCGCAGAAAATCTTCATAGTTAATTATTGATAGTGCTTTTTGAGTAGATCGCCGTACTTCTGCGCCAATTCAGACTGACCCGCGCTACTGAAGGCGCGCGAAAGCTCGTTCAGAATAAGGAGGTTCTTTTGCTCCTCATTGCCCGGATTTTCATTTACCTCAGCGTAGTACGTCAGCATCTCATCAGCTCGTTCACCGAGCAACTCGGCGATCTGTTTAGCCCGCTCGTCTTCGCCCACGGCAAACAGCAATTGCACGGTTTGCGCAGTGACGTAGTCGAAGGGAATTGAGGCATCCGGAATGGTATCTAAACTTTTGTTGAGTACCTCGCGTGCCCGATCATTCTGTCCACGGGCGATCAGATCGCTGGCCAGGCTGTTGAAACTCGAGCGGTGGTTCAGTGCTGAATTCCGGTAGTCTTCATTATAGTAAACGTCCGGATTGTCTAACTCCCGGTAGTAGAAGTTGTTCATCATGTTGTCGTACATCACATCGGTGTGCACCAGTTCGTCACCGGTGGCCGGACTCACCAGGGGTAGTAACCGGTAGGCGTTGCCCTCTTGCACCACGTTCTGCCGAAAATCAAGGTTCACGCCCATGAGCGAAGTGGGATTGAAGTAGATGGGGCGCTCCCATTTATTTGCTACAATAAGGTCCAATATCATCAGGTCTTTCTTCTCCAGTGCGCGACCTTTCAGATTGATGTAGAGCCGGTCGGTTACGTAATCTTCCATACCTGTTGGGATGATCTCACGCAGTTGGGGAGACAAACTTTTGCTGATCGTATCACTATCGGAAGCCGTACCATTTGTTGATAGTCGGGCTCCTTCGCGGGTGTCGTAGGCATCTACGTCTACGTAGAAAGTCTTGGCGGGTACCGTGTTGTAGTTTACCCGGGCATTCGGAATCTTGAGCGCGGCCGAGTTTTCACGAACCAATTTCATGTACTGCTCCAGGTTGATCGCCCCCTTGATGTTCGGATTCTCTACCAGCGGCAGGTAGTCGTTGGGACCACCCTGTTTGTAGTTTTCTTCAGTGAGCGAAAAGGGCAGCGGCTCTGACTCATAAGCCGGGCGCGTCATTTGCTCAATGTACCAATCGGTGTTGAAGTAGCTTAGCACAATCACCCGCACGTCGGTGCGGAAGCCCTCTACCTCCTGGGCGTACCAGAGCGGGAAGGTGTCGTTGTCACCGCCGGTAAACAGAATGGCGTTGGGGGCGCATGAAGCCAGGAAGTTCTTGGCCGTATCCACCGAAAAGTAGCGGTCCGAGCGGTCGTGATCGTCCCAGCCCTGCACGCCCATGAGCATCGGAACGACGAGGCAGATACCGGTGGCTGCTCCTCCGGCTGCTACCCGGCTTTTAATAAACTGTTCCAGAAATTGACTTAGCGCCATCACCCCTAGCCCAATCCACACGGCAAAGGCGTAGAACGAACCGGCGTAGATATAATCCCGCTCGCGCGGCTCCACCGGCGGCGAGTTCAGATAGATCACCAACCCGATGCCGGTGAACAAAAACAGCAGGCCGACCACCGAGAAGCCCTTCACGTCGCGGCGGTACTGGAAGAACAGACCTACTAACCCGAGAATGAGCGGCAGCATGTAAAATTGGTTGCGTGCTTTGTTGTTGGCGATCACATCAGGCACGTTGGCGTCGCCTTCCCAGGGGCGCAACCAGGGAGCTTCTTTGATGTCGCTGGCGCGCCCGGCAAAATTCCACATAAAGTAACGCATGTACATATGCCCTACCTGGTAGCGGAAGAAGAAGTACAGGTTATCCGCAAAGTTGGGTTCTTCGTTGGTGCGCAGGCCCATCCACTGTCGGTACAGTTGGGGATGATTGCCCTGGTTGCTGTAGGTCCGGGGAAAGATGGTGCTCTTCTTCGGGTCGTAGGTATTCACCAGCTTGTAGTCGCTTACGATGTACTTGTCGTCACCCTTCTCGTAGACCGGAGCTCCTTCTTCCTGAGCCGTGAGCTCAGCGGTAAAATACTGCCCGTAGGCTAGCGGACGGCTACCGTACTGTTCTCGTTTGAGATAGGACACAAAGCTGATAATCGTCTCGGGATTGTTCTCGTCAATGGGCGGATTGTACTGCGACCGAATCAGCACCACCGAATAAGAAGAGTAGCCAATGAGAATAAAAGTGAGTGCCAGCAATGATGTGTTGAGGAGGGGCAACTTATGTTTCACCGAGTACCATAGTCCGTAGCCGAGTCCGCCTAGTAGCGTTAGCACCAATATTACCAGACCGGAGCCAAAGGGCAACCCGATGCTGTTCACGAAAAATACTTCAAACGAACCAGCCAACGATGGCAGACCGGGAATGATACCGACCATAATGAGCAGGATGATGGCTCCGCTGATAAGCATGGTCACCACCACGCCGCGTACGGTTACGGTGGGATACTTGTGGAAGTAGTAGATAAGCCCCAGGGCAGGAATAGCCACCAGGTTGAGCAGGTGTACGCCAATGGACAGTCCCATCATGTAGGCCAGCAGAATGAGCCAGCGATTGGCCGCCGATGGCTCGCTAATGTGCTCCCAACGAAGGATACCCCAAAATACAAAAGCGGTGAAAAACGAAGATAAGCCGTACACTTCCGCCTCGGTGGCCGAGAACCAGAAAGAGTCTGAGAAAGTGTAGGCCAGTGCGCCAACGAAGGCACTGCCCATGAGCAGCACGGTTTGAGCGGTGGTTTCGGTCCCCTCGGCTACTTTTAGTACTTTCTTGCCCAGTAGGGTGATCGTCCAGAATAAGAACAGGATGGTAAAGCTACTGCTAATAGCGCTCACCATATTAATCCAGTAAGCTACTTGCTCCACATCGCCCGCTGCCAAAAAGGAGAACATGCGACCCAGTAACAAAAAGAACGGAGCGCCCGGAGGGTGCGGTACTTCCAGCTTATACGAAACAGCAATGAATTCGCCGCAGTCCCAGAAGCTGGCCGTTTCTTCTACCGTAATGGCGTATACCACCGTGGCAATTGCAAACACCACCCACCCGGTGATGTTGTTGATCTTGTTATAAGTGAGCATGTAACCGAGGGTGCGTTAAATTTACAGGAGGCAAAAGTAACGGAATCCCCCTAGGATTAAAATGATTTGGTCGGGGGATTATTTCGGAGAGCGTGTTAAAATTTGTTAAAGCAAGCGTTTTCCCGGTACCGGATGCCGGTTGGGTTTTGTCCTGGGGGTGAATAAAGGGCTACTTACTCGACCGTTAACCGGTTGATAAACTGCTCGCGGCCCACCATGAGCACCCAATCGTTTCCCGGGCCTGATTCGCCCGGTGGGTCAAATTTCATCGTACCTGCTTTTCCGGGCGACTGCATTGTCGCCTTCTGGTAGGTTTCGGTTCGTGGATTATACCAGCCCGCCGAGAAGGAGCTTCCCGATAGCAAGGACAGATCGACTTTGTAAGCTGAATCGCTGGCCGAGTAGATCAACGCAAAACTACGGTCGTCGGCAACCGTGGCCTGCAAGTGGGTATCGTAATGGTCCGAATTGCCCTCGCTGATGACGGCCTGGTTAGGGCGTAGCTCCAGGAAATCACTGCCCAACCGGTGAAGAAAACGGCTCAAACGCATCATGTCCAGCGCACCGGGATAGTGAAGAGCCGCCAAGGCATCCGCACTACATTCTTCACCCGACGAGAGACCGTCCCAAATTCCCCCCGCCCCGTAGGTGTGACCGAACGCCCCGGCAAAAATGGTGAAATAGGCTCTTCGACGAACGTTAAAGGCAGTGATCCCGCAAAAGTCTTTGTTGTATTCGTACCAAGCTTCCGAATCTAGGGTGGGTTTGGGCTTCCCGTCGTATTCTTGGGAGTAGTCGTGGGCAATTGCCTCCCAAACCGTCCAGGTACGGCGGTCTTTTTTGGGTAGTTCGTTGGGGCAGCACCACTGGCTGGTTTGCCAGTTATTGAAGTCACAGAGCTGGTCATCATCCGAGATGCTGGTGCCCCGCTTGTAGTCAGCGTGCACCGTGAGCAGTTTGTCCCCGGTGTCGCCGTCTCGGATGCCATTCACCAAGGCCCGCAGTCGCCCTTTTGGCAAAGCACTTTTTCTCAGGTGACTACCTGCTTCTCCTAGCGCTAGCCACACAATGTTGTTGGTGTGCTTGTAACGATCGCCGACCCACTTTCCGTAGTTATACAGCTCATCGGCAGAATGGTTTTTAATGAGTCCCCACCAGCCGAGCGTAATGCCTACGTACAAGTCTCTTTTGGCGCACTTAGCGATATATTGATCCAGATACGACCACCAAGCCTCGTTGGGCGCGTGAATTTCGCCCGTGCCTTCGCCGTTGTAGAGCGATTCTCGGCAACTAACCTGCATAACGGTGAAACCCTGATCGCGGCGGGTGTCCAGGATACTATCGATGGTGGCCGGGGGGAGTTTGGCGAAAAACCAGTTGGTGTCGCCGATCCAGACAAAGGGCTGCTTGTCTTCTTTAACTAAGAATCGGTGATTATTGGCGATGCGCAGTTGCTGCATCTGAGCCGTTGTCGTTATTGAGAGCGATACGGCGTATAGAGCCAGGGCATACTTAAGAAAAGGAAACAACCTATACTTTTGCGTAAAGAGTAACTAAATCGCCTGAGCGCGTTCTCGCGCCTCCCCAAAAGCCGGTGAACTAACAATTACCGCTTGCTGATCTGGTTGCGGGAGATGCTACGCTGCTGATCACTTTTGAAACGGCCTTCGTCGAACGCTCGTTTCTGCTGGTGCTTGGTGCCCCGCCCTTGCACGCGGGTGCGCCACCGTCGCCACGAGGCGGCATAGAGTTGCTGTCGCATGAGCACAATTACCTCGCTTTCGGGCAAACCAAACTGGGCTTCAATGGCGTCAAAAGGAGTCCGATCTTCCCACGCCATCTCAATGATTCGGTTTGTATCTCGCTCGGTTAACTGATACTTCTTTGCCATATTGCTCATAAGAATTTAACCCTCGAAAAGTCAAAAGGTTCCGGAAGTTCTAGGTTTGAGAAGTTCTAGGTTGAGAAAACATAGAACCTAGAACTCAGAACCCTTAGCCGTCTAATTCATCGACTCCAGTAGTTTCTCGTTCAACCGGACGTAGTCTTGGTTGCCATTTTCATTCGCCAACTCTTTGGATTTTTGGGCAGCGGTACGGGCCTTGTCGTAGTCTTCGGTTTCAGCGTGAATCTTGGCTTGCAGGTGCAGTACCCAGTATTTGCTATCATCAAGCGATACGGCTTTGTCAATCCACTCCTGCGCCTGTTGCAGATCTTTATCCATCGCAAAGTAGTAGTTGGCCGCTTGGTAATACAGCCCGGCATTGTTGCCCGCCCCTGGCATCTGCTCGTCAATCTGGGCCATCACTTTAGAATCTACGTTCGGGTCTTCCAGGGGAACGGCTACCTTGGTGTTTTCCCAATTGATAACCATGTGGGCCTTCGTCTCGCTTAAGTCTGAGAAACCAATGGTGAAGGTCTCGTAGGTTTCTTGCGTAGTAGAAACCGGAACGTCTACCCGCAGAGCATCTTCTTCCTCTTTATAACTACCGGTACCCGACTGCTCCGTATTCTTGTTGAAGATCACGGTCCAGCTTTCCTTGCCCGGAATGGTGAACAGGGCGTAATCGCCCGCTGGAACCTGCTTGCCGGCCACGCTTAGTTCGTCACTGATTGATACTTTGGTGGCTTGGTTGGCACCGGTACGCCAAACCTTGTCATAAGGCACCAGTTCGCCCATCACCATGCGGTCTCGAGCACTCGGGCGAGAATAGGTAACCGTGACGTCGGTCATGCCTACTCTCTGGCTAACGGTAGACGACGGACTTGGCTGCGGGGTTTGAAGCTGCGCAAATAGTAGGGTAGTGGAGAGCAGCAAGGCACTGAATAGGAGGGATAAGGTCTTCATGCGGTTGATAAAGGTTATAAGTGAAAACTGAACGTACGAAAGTAGGCCTTCGGATTGGTAAAACAAAAATAAGCTAGAGAGCATTTATGAGAGTGACTGCCCACGGTGCCACTGATTCTTGTGCGGCGGCTGGTCCGTTTGGCTTCAAAGACTCTAAATTTATTGCTTATGAACGTACTGCCTGCTTCTTTTTATCAGCGCAGTGATGTGGTACAGATCAGTCGCGAATTTCTGGGAAAGTACCTGTTCGCTGATATAGATGGTGAAATTTCCGGAGGTAAAATCGTGGAGACGGAAGCCTATTCTCACTTAGGCGATCAGGCCTGTCATTCGCACCTGAACCGGCGTACCACCCGTACCGAAGTGATGTTTCGGCCGGGAGGGGTGGCCTACGTTTATAAGGTATACGGTTTCCATCACCTTTTTAATATGATCACCAACGTGGCTGACAAAGCTGATGCTGTTCTAGTTAGGGCTATCGAGCCAACGGTTGGGTTGGAAATTATGCAGCAGCGACGTAATCTGGAGGGGGTGGTTCCCCGCCTCACCGCCGGACCGGGCATGCTTACCCAAGCACTCGGAATCACTAAACAGCACTACGGTCTGCCCCTCACTACCGGCGAAACCATCTGGATTGAAGATCGAGACGAGACAATTTCCGATAAAGACATTATTGCCAGCCCCCGCGTGGGCATCGACTACGCTGGTGAGGATGCCCTACTGCCCTGGCGGTTTCGGGTGAAGGAAAGTAAGTGGACGAGTAAGGCGAAGTAGTTGAACGTGTTGGCTATGGCAAGTAGGGCTGGTGATAAGCACAGACCTTTCCATTTAAGCCGTTGGCCAAAGCTTTTGCATTTTGTTTTTACTTTTTAATTCACCTTGAAAATCCACCTGCTTTGCGGGTGGTCATGTTCTGATGGCTATGCCTATTTTTGAGGCATGAGTAAATATAAGAAGCTTAGCCATGTTGTCTATAAATGCGATTATCATATTGTCTGGGTTCCCAAGTACAGGTTTCGTGTCTTGAAAGGGGCCATAAAGGAATTGGTCGAGCATGATATCAAGATGTTGTGCCAATGGAAGAGTTGTGAGGTAGAAGAGTTAAGCGTGCAGGAGGACCACATCCATCTTTTGGTCTCAGTTCCCCCGAAGGTTTCCATTTCAAAGCTTATGGGAACGCTGAAGGGCAAGATTGCAATAAAGCTTTTCAAGAGCTATCCTAAGCTGAGAGAGAAGCCCTATTGGGGCAACCATTTCTGGGCGCGGGGTTACTTTGTGAGCACAGTTGGGCTTGATGAGGACACAATACGGAGGTATGTCAAGTATCAAGAGAAAGAGGAGAAGAAGGCTGAGAATCAGCAACAACGTTTCAATTTCTAAAATGGACCCCAGCCGCCCCCTATGGGGGCTAGCCAAAGCCACCTTCTAAAAAGGTGTGATTTTTACATTTTATCGAATATGCAAATTTCTTTAGTATTAACGGTTCGATAAACGAATATGGTTCTTTTTGATCCATTAGCCTACATATAATATATTTATTGCGAATAAACAGGCACATTGTGTGATAACTATTCATTCGGTATAAATGGAAGAATTGCTAACTAACATTGAACGTATCCTTCGGATAAGAAGATAAAGTCCGTCCACTATCAAATCTTAAGTCTCGCAGGTAAAGCTGTTTCTCCAACAAGTACCCAAACCGGAAAAAGCGAACCACGAACGTATTCAAGCGTACTTTACCACGGTGGTAGAACAACGAAAAGCCTCAATTTCTACCCAAAAACAAGTGGTCGGAGCCCTCTGGATGTTCTATGATGCTCTCTACGGCCGGAAAATCCACCTGAAATTTATGGACGGACTGCGCAAAGAATTCAAACTACCAGAGGTGCTGTCTAAAAGCGAGGTAGAGCGTATACTGAAAGCTATTTCCAACCAGAAGCACTATACGCTCATTATGCTCACCTACTCGGCGGGCCTCCGGGTGGGAGAGGTACTGGCCCTGACGATTGCGGATATTGATAGCGAACGAATGCGTATTCGGGTTCGAAGCGGAAAAGGCAAAAAAGACCGGGAAGTGATGCTCTCTCCCAATGTGCTGCATCAGCTACGGCAGTACTGGCAATTGTATCAGCCGCAACACTATCTGTTTGAAGGGCAACGGGGGGGGGAAGTACTCCGCCCGTAGCGTACAGCAGGTACTCAAGCGAGCCGTAACGAAAGTAGGCATTAACAAGAACGTGACGGTGCATACACTCCGCCATAGCCGCGTCGGCGGTCCGATTTGCTACCCACTTATTAGAAGCAGGCACTGACCTGCGCTACATTCAGCTACTGCTTGGCCACAAAAATATTACCACTACCCAGATTTATACGCACATAACCGGCTCAGCCCTTGACAAGATTGCCAGCCCGATCGATGCCCTCTTTTCGACGGACAAGTAGCCGGACGTTACCGCTCCGCTGTCTCTCGTCCCCGCACGATCATCTTGCCGCGCATCACCCGGGAGTGTCCGGGGAAGGTGCATACGTAGGTGTATTCACCCGGAGGGGGAGCAATAAAGTAGATCGACTCACTGCTACCCGGTTGCAAAATGCAGGTATGAAACAGCACTTCATCCACTTCCGGCACATAGCCCTGCTGCGGGCCGTCCAGACCTAGGTTCATGGCTGCCGTTCCCACCTGGTCGGCCGTATTAGGCTCCACCACCACCAGGTTGTGCATCATGTCATCGTTGTTATTGAACACCAACTCCACCCGGTCGCCCGTACGCACCTCAAAACTCTTCAGATCATATTGCAAGCCCGGCTCGGTGCCCACCTCGATGGTGATGTCGGCAGCTTCCCAGTCGGCAGGCATTGCTAACACCCGCTTGCCATCGTTGCGCTCGCAGTCGCGTGGCTCTGCCAACGTAGCGTCGGCAATCATCTCGTGACCAGCGTGGTCGTCGAGCGTTTCGCCTTCGGGACGGTTGTTCAAGGTGTAGTAGGCCGCCGCGTGCAACAACGGTTGGTTCTGCCGGTTGCGTACCCCGTCGGCTTTCAACTCGTGGATGTAGCCCTCGCGCAAGCCGCTCACGAAGAGCCGGGCGCTCATGCGGTCGGCCGATACCTCTACCCGTTGCACAGGGCAGGGCTGCTGGTTAATGATCTCGCTGCCATAAGTACGGTGGTACTTATAGGTGAAGCTGGTCATGGCGTACGCCTGGGGCAACGCTGCCGTGGCTTCATCCACCGGCTGGGTAAACTCCAGAAGAAAGCCATTGCTCTGCGCCTGCATGGTCTTGATTTCAAAGGGCATTTTACCCGTCCAGCGCAGCCGTTGCAACCCAAAGGGCTCCGGACCGGTTGATCGCCAACCCCGGCTGGTCATGCCCACGTACAGGGCATTGTCAGGTCCCCACCGCATGCGCAGCAGTCCGGAAGCGAAGCCTTCCTTGAACGCAAAACAGGCTCCCTGATATTCTCCGTTCACCTTCTCCAAAAACACCCGCATAATTTTGCTGTGCCCCTGATCGCCCACCAGCAACTGCCCCGCAAACGGACCAAATGCTCCTGCCGTGGTATCGGTGACGATGTCGGAGGTAGAAATACCCATAATGGTGTGCGGAAACCATACGGTGGGTAGCTTCATGCTCGAGAAGTTCTGGGCAAAGTCGTACATCAACCCCACCGAATCAGGCACGTAACTGCGTTTCATCTTCAGGGGAGAAGCTGCATCGCTCGTCCAGCGTAGTCCCGCCGGATTGCCCGCGAAATCGCCTTGTTCCAGGTGGGTAATCCGTCCGGAGGCAATCCAGTCGCCCTGGTTTTCGGCATAGAACACGTCGCCGTCGGCGTTAAAGCCAAAGCCCGCGGGCGAACGCAATCCTGTCGCCATGGGCGTCATCTCTCCGTCTTCCGAGATCTTGAGCATCCAGCCCCGCCATTTGCTCAGGCTGGCTCCCTCACCGACCCACGAAAGATTGAGCGTCACCAGCATGTCGCCATCGGGCAAAAACAGGGGGCCGTACGAGTACTCGTGGTAGTTGCCCGACAGCGGCCAGGTGTAAAGGGTACGGAATACGTCAGCGCAGCCGTCCTGGTTAGTGTCGGTGAGCTTGGTGAGTTCGGCGCGCTGGGTCGTGTAAAAAGATCCATTACGATAGGCTAATCCCAGCGGCTCGTGGAGTCCCGAAGCGTAGCGCCGAAAAGTGGGTTGACTGCTTTGCGGATTGCCGATCAACCAGATTTCGCCGCGGCGGGTAGACACTCCTAACTGGTTATCGTCGGTGAAGGCCAGTCCGCCCACCTCTAACTGTACATCGTCGGGAATAGGCACCGTAGAAATAGTGTAGTACTCGGATTCTTGCTGCGCAATCTCGGTGTCCTGCGCCTGAAGAGTGCTTCCCAGCCAAACCGTTAGCAGGGCGAGCATTGATAAGGTTTTCGTCATCTTCATTGTTTACCAAACTATTGTGTACTGTAACGTTGCCTTTGTACTCTGGGGGGTAAGAGTAGCCAGCAGCTGCTCCTTGCCTCGATCGCTACGCTTACGAAGGGCAACGTTCTTGGTATCCACCGAAAGGTAGTACCGTTTTCCGTCAATACCGTAACTGCCGTCGGGTAGGGTTTCCACCCGTTCGCCTTCTCCTAACAGGCAGTAGACCGGGTCTGCTTCGGCTTGCCCAAAGCGGCAACTGATCTCTCGCACCAGTACGCGATCACCCGGTTCCGAATGATAAAAATCATCTACCTGGGTTTCCCCAAGTTGATAGTGGAACACTGGGGTGCCTGTTGTATCCAGGGTGTATCCCTGGGTCTGTAAATAAGGTTTGTCAAACGAAACCGAGTCGGGCCAAGGGGCAGTGCGATCTGACAGTAGTGCAAAGGTAGGCTTATCTGATAACTCCAGTGGACTACCCAGCGGTTGGGCAGTTTGGGGCTCGCCGCGTTCGTGCCACATCTCGGTGACGTCAACGAAATCGCCTTCCCAGGCAGACAGTAACGAGCCAGTCTTTAGGTCTACCGCGTAGTTGATTCGGTTGGGCAGCCCTACCAGCACACAGTGCGTCTTCTTTTGGTCGCGGTGAAAAAAGAAGGCCCGCTGAAGTATCGGTTGACCTTCAACGTTTACCAGAATAGGAGTTTTTTGCCTAGTATTGCGCTCCAACCCGTGGGCGTGAAGAGGTTGTTGGCGTAGCAGTGGACCTTCGGCGTGCAATGAGAGTCCGTTCACCCACTTAAGCACCGATTTAGTGTAAACCAAGCGAAACGGGTGCTCTCCGCCTTTCAGCGTAGCGTGATAATAGCCAGGTTGATCCATGTATTCGGCCCTTTGGTTGGTAGTGGCTTCCTCACCGCTCACGTAAAGCCAGCTTGGACCTGCCGTACGAAGTGTGAACAGGTACTCACCATCCCTAGGAACTTGCAGTGAGCCTTCAAACACCAAAGCGAATTTCTCGTGATCCTCCTTCAGCAGATGACTCAATGAATCAACGGTGCCCCGTTTCAAGGGATCAACGCCTTCTAAAGCAGCTGGACCATTATACGAGCCCGCGTATAGCTCGTAATACAGGTCCCGCAGTTGAATGCGATCGTTATTGTAAGTCTTGTAAGCTACATTCTTAATCGCCAACGGCCCCCCGCCTCCGGCAATGGTCAACGGACCTTGCACCACTTCACCGCTAAAGGGGGCGTCGGAAGCTGGTGCCTCAACTACCAAGTTCCGGTGGATGACCGACCCGTTTAGGGTCACTTCTGCGAACTGAGCACTAGCGGTTTTTTTACCCTGCTCATCGAACCGAGGCGCTCGGAACTTGATAACCAGATGCTGCCACAAACCAGGGGCACGGCAGGCATCTAGCAGTGGTTTGTGCTGCGCAATTTTCCCGCAGTTGTCCGCTGTTGCACTGCTATTACCCCAACTATCAACCAAGGACACCGCGTAGCGTCCTTGCAGAAAAAGACTGGTGCGCCCCCCCTTTGGTAGCATAAAATCCAGAGATAGATCCAGGTCTTCGTGTTCCCAGGGGGTAACAAAATCCGACTTTTGCTGATCGTTGGGTAGATTTACTAATACACCTGTTCCTTCGCTGGTCTCCATATGCCCCACCTGTCGGCGGTTGGCGTATACCCCTCCTACGGTTTTCCAGTTAACGCCCTCCTCGTCCGCTACAATAGACAGGTCAAGGGTTTGTGCAGGGAGTTCTCCAGTGATTAGAAAAGAATCGTCTTCTTCTGACGGACTGTGACAAGCGGATATGGTGAGAAGCAAAATACCACTGGTGAGGAGCGCACGGGGCAGCATAAGATGGGTTAGGTTCAAGTAGGCAACTGGCTACCGGGACAATATACGCATTCAAACCAGACTAAGAAATGTTCTTGCGATTGGGAACGGTGTTCATCACTTCATTGATGCGAAGGTGCATTTGTTCATCCTCATACCGACTGATAAATGGAGATTGACGACGCATTTCGAGGCGCGCTTTCCGGTAACAGAGTGAGGCAAGAACTACCTGAGCTATCACGGGGAAGAAACATCCGACAATGAACCATGTCCAAAAGGATCGACCGTAACAATATGCGAAATATCCGGTGATCGCAGGAATAGATAGGAGGCAGGCCAGCAACAGAAGAGCAATGTCAATCAACATATCAAACAGTCAGGCAGGGGTATGGGTAAGTAACTTTTGTTGCGCGGTAATAATTCGGTTATGCCGAAGTTTGTTCGTATTTGTAGCGGTGAGTGCCGAAAAGTAAAGAAATGCACAACCACGGAGTATATTATATGTTTATCTGAATTCCGTATGGATTATTTTAAAGTTTGACTTGTTATTTAAATAATTACTTATTTTATTTGTAATATTATATATCAGACGTAATGAATATACCATAGATTGGTTCTTTATTTTATCGAAAATAGTCACTTTTGATCCTAAACAAAGGGAAATACTATGACTAAATGGTGTGCGATATTGATGTTAGTGGGGGGTATAAGTGTTGGTGCTCAAGCCCAGGAGTACAAATATCATCCTATATTCATTTACAACTTTAGTAAGTACATTGAGTGGCCATCACCTCAGCTTAACGAAGACTTTACCATCTGGGTGGTAGGAAGTGAACAAGCTTATCAGCAGATGCATAGTATTTCAGAAAAAAAGAAAACTATCAAGAACCAGCGGTTGGTCGTCAAGAAGTGTAGCTCACTGGAGGAGGTTCAGCGGGGTAATATCATTTTTATCACGAAAAACGCTCGGGTCACTTCGGGACAAATTGAGAATGAGTTAGGCAAAAAAGGTATTTTAGTGATTACCGAACGAGAAGGAATGGCGCAAAAGGGATCACACATTAACTTTATTACAACAAATTCTTCAAAGATAGGATTTGAGCTCAATACCACATCCACCCAAAATGCCGGTTTAAAGGTAGCCAGTGCGCTGACTGCCCTAGCGGCGAAAACATACTGACGCAGCGGTCTATCATTATAGGTGGCTGAAGTCAATGGTTTTACTTTGTGGTTTGAGCTAAAGCTCCGGCGAGTGGTATCTACCTCATTGCTGGAGCTTTTCTCTTTTTGTTGGTTCTAGGTTGCAGGTTCTAGGTTCTGAGTTCTCTAAGAACCTAGAACTCTTATAAGTCTCGATCTGCGTTGAATTTTTCCAGATAATCGGCTACCCGCTTCACAAACATGCCCCCTAATGCTCCATCCACCACCCGATGGTCGTACGAATGCGACAGATACATGCGGTGACGAATGGCAATGGCGTCTCCTTCCAAAGTTTCAATCACGCTCGGTTTCTTAACAATGGCTCCCAGCGCCAGAATAGCCACCTGCGGCTGCATGATGATGGGCGTGCCCAATAAATTACCAAATGAACCAATGTTCGATACGGTATAGGTGCCCCGGGCCAAGTCGTCAGCCGTCAAACGATTGTTGCGCGCCCGTTCCGAAAGGTCATTCACCTTTTTGGCTAGTCCGGTCAGGCTCAATTGATCGGCCCGGGCAATGACCGGCACGATCAGGTTGCCGCTGGGCAGCGCCACCGCCATACCAATATTGACTTCTTTGTGTCGGACAATGTTGTCCCCATCCACCGAGATGTTGATCATCGGAAAGTCTTTGATCGCCTTGGCAATGGCTTCCACGAACAGAGGCATAAAGGTGAGCTTTTCTCCTTCCCGTTCCTGAAAAGCATCCTTCAGACGGTTACGCCAGTGCACCAGGGCGGTCACGTCGGCATCCACAAAGGAAGTCACGTGGGCCGATGTCTGCTTGGAGGCCACCATGCGGGTGGCGATCATCTTACGCATGCGGTCCATCTCGATCACTTCATTCGAAGCGAACTTCGCCGTACCGGAAGGGGGCGGCGGGCTGGGCAACGTTGCTGCTTGGTCAGGTTGCCCGTTGGTCGGGGCGCTCTTCCGATCAGTTTTGAGGTAGCCGAGCAGATCTTTCTTGGTGAGTCGCCCTTCCTTGCCGGTGCCCGGAATTTGCTCCAGTTCTGCCGGAGCAATCCCTTCCTCGCGGGCGATGCTCGTCACCAGGGGCGAGTAAAACCGGCCAGAAGACTCCTTGGGTACTACCTCGGGGGAGGGCGCTGACGCACGTGGAGGGGCCACCGCTTGCAGGGCTTCTTCGGCAATCTCTGCTTCCTTCTGATTTTCTTGAGTAGTGCCGTTGCCATTATTCTTTTCTCCTGCCTCGGATCCTTCCTGGGCGATAATGGCGATGGGCTTGCCCACTTCTACCACCGTACCTTCGGAAACCAGTATTTTTTGCAGGATGCCACTGTGCGTGGCGGGCACTTCGGTATCTACCTTGTCGGTGGCCACCTCCAGCAACGGCTCTTCTTGCTCTATTGCGTCGCCTTCCTGCTTGAGCCACAGCAGGATGGTGCCTTCCATCACGCTTTCGCCCATGGCGGGCATCACCATTTCCACCGTTGTCATAGCGTCCGTTTTGGGGTAAAAATAAGGGGTTTCGGCATCCGGTCCAACTTTAAGAAGCGGGCAGTATGCCGTTGAGGTGCTGCCGCAAAAGGTTGAGCACCGCCACGTTGGTGCGCTCGATGTTCACCGAGCGGTCGTTGCCCAGGGTCAGCTTTTTGGCAACGGTGGTGGAGACATCGGCCAGGGCAATCCAAATGGTGCCGACGGGCTTTTCGGCCGTACCGCCGCCCGGTCCGGCAATGCCGCTGGTGGCCAGGCCCACATCCGCTCCCAACAACTGCCGGACGTTCTCGGCCATTTCGCGCACCGTGGCTTCGCTCACCGCTCCGTGCTGGCGCAGGGTGGCTTCTTTCACTTTCAAAGGACTGATTTTTAGCGCATTGTCATAGGGAATCAGCCCGCCCCGAAAGTAGCGGGAGCTACCCGGTACGCTGGTGATGCGGTGCGCCACGAAGCCGCCGGTGCAACTCTCGGCTAGGACCAGGGTTTTTCCGGCCGACAGCAAATCACGGCCGATGGCTTCCTCCAGCGAAACGTCGCCGTAGCCGAAGATGTACTTTCTGATCAGGGGCTCCAGCAATTGCACCTGATCAGCTACCGCCTCTTCCAGATCCAGCAGGTTATCGCCGGTGGCGGTGAGCCGGAGCTTCACCTTGCCGAAACTGGGCAGGTAAGCCAGCCGAATGGGCTCGGGAAGCGCAGTTTCCCAGTCGGCAATCTTTTCAGACAACCACGATTCGCCAATGCCCACCGTCTGGATCATCTGGTGAAAGATCACGGGCAGCGCGAAGGTTTCCTGCAGGCGGGGCAGCACCGTGTTCGTCATCATTGCCTTCATTTCGTAGGGCACTCCGGGCATCGACACAAATACTTTTCCGTCTTGCTCGAACCACATGCCGGGGGCGGTGCCCATCGGGTTCGGCACCATCTCGCACTTATCCGGTAGGGCGGCCTGCTGTTCGTTTAGAGCGGTGAGCGGGTAGTTGCGCTGGGCAAACAAAGCTTTTAGGTCGGCCAACGCCTGCGGGTGAACGCTGATCGGACTGTCAAAGTACTCGGCCAGGGTGGTTTTGGTGATGTCGTCCTTGGTGGGGCCGAGTCCGCCGGTGATCAGGATAATATCGGCCCGCCGCTGCGCTTCGTCCAGCGCGCTCACAATATCCTCCCGGCGGTCGCCGATGGCTGTTTTGCGGCCGATTTTGATGCCGACCCGGTTCAGTTCCTGCCCCATCCACTGGGAGTTGGTGTCCAGGGTTTGGCCGTATAGCAGTTCGTCGCCGATGGTGATCACTTCGGCAAATACAATTTTCATAATCTTGAAATCCGGAATCAATGCACGCGAAAGTACGAATATTTGGTAGCATACGCACTAATATACTGCTAGGGTCGAGAGGGTAGGACACGCCCGCGCTTCGTGAACGGTTACCCTGAGCTTGCTTGTCTGAATCGGGGGGAGCCGCAAAATGCGCTGGTACCCAATGGTGGTTGCTTCAGCCACGGTTTGCCAATCGCCAGCGACCCAGGCGTTTACCGAGAACGAGGAAACCCGTTGGCCCAGGGGGATATGTTCTTTCAGTACTACATACTCGATGCGCTGGGCTTGCCCCAGGTCAATTTCTACGCTGCCACTGGTCACGCCGTCGTCGGTGGCCCAGTAGGTGGCCTCGTCGTCGTCGGTGGTCTGGGAAGCAGCGAAGGTAGGGTCATTGCCCCGGTGGGTTGCCGCGGTGGCCGCCGCTCCGGCCGCCAGGTTTTTGGCGAAGGCCTCGTCGAGCAACCGCCGCCACCCCCGCAGGGCCGCCACGTCGTTCTCGTGAATCAATCCGCGCCGGTCGGGGGGCACATTGAGCAGTAGGGTAGACCCCCGTCCCACTGACGTCAGGTAGATATCAAAAAGTTGCTCCGGGGTCTTGACAAGCGAGTCTTCCTCCGGGTGATA
Organism: uncultured Cytophagales bacterium; assembly: GCA_963761785.1. Lineage (GTDB taxonomy): Bacteria > Bacteroidota > Bacteroidia > Cytophagales > Cyclobacteriaceae > Tunicatimonas. Next base: position 90,212 of record CAVXII010000002.1, on the reverse strand, counting down.
AAACCAACCCGGACGGATGGAGACATCTACTTCGGCCGGAATCCAGGAGGTGCCCTCGGGCGAACCGGTAGCCAGCAAGTCGTTGATCCCAGACATACCGGCGTAGAGCGTATCGTTGGTGATGGTATTCCAGTTGGTTTCACCCGCGATGCCCCGCTCGTTGCCCACCCAGCGAACCCCGGGTCCGGCGTCGCTGAAGAATAATACCTCCGGCTCAGGTTGCAGGTCCCGGACTAAGTCGAGGGTGGTGGGCCAATCGTAGTAGGTTTGGCGATCAATCTGCCGGGTTTCGTTGGCCCCGCCGTAGTAGCCATCACCCCCGTTGGCCCCGTCAAACCACATCTCGAACACCGGTCCGTAGTTGGTGAATAGTTCTTCCAACTGCTTGCGATAATAGGTGAGGTAAGAAGGCTGTCCGTAGTCGGCCCGGTGCCGGTCCCAGGGGGATAGATATACCCCAAACTTGAGTCCATGACGGCGGCAAGCGTCAGACACGGCCCGCACCACATCGCCCTGCCCGTCCTGAAAGGGGCTCTGCTCCACCGAATGGTCGGTGTAGGCGCTGGGCCACAGCACAAAGCCGTCGTGGTGCTTGCAGGTGAGGATAACCCCCTGAAAGCCAGCGTCCTTTAGCACCGATACCCACTGGTCGGCGTCGAAGTCGGTCGGATTGAATATAGCCGGGCTTTCGTCGCCGTAGCCCCATTCTTTGTTGGTGAAGGTATTGGTGGTGAAATGTATGAAGGCGTTTAGCTCCATCCGGTGCCAAGCCAACTGAGCCTCGGAGGGGACGGGAAGAATCGGTTCCGGTGGAGCTACTTTGCCCGTCGGTTTTTCAGAAAGGCAAGCGGTAAGCGTAGCGACCAGGATAGTTAGCAAGCAGGCACGGTAGCGGGTCATCAGCAAGGTTGGGGATTTAGGAGAACAGAATGCCCTAAGCTCGTGCTTCGTTTTGGGTAAATCAAATTCTCTACAAAATTTAACCGTAGCTTAGCACCAACATGAAGATTTTGATCGTGGAAGACAACCGCCATCTGGCGCAAAACGTGGAAACCTACTTGCAAGAGGAGGGAAACGTGTGCGCGGTGGCCTTCACCTACCACGAGGCGGTCGAAAAAGTGGTGTCGTTCGGCTATGACATTGTTATTCTGGACATTATGCTGCCCGACGGCAACGGACTGGAGGTGATCAATACCCTGCGGCGGGTCAAATCTGAAGCGGGCGTGCTGGTGGCGTCGGCCAAAGATTCGCTCGACGACCGGATTGCCGGACTCAACCTGGGGGCCGACGATTACCTGACCAAGCCCTTTCACTTGTCGGAGCTCAACGCCCGCATCAAAGCCATCTACCGCCGCAAGAACCTGGGCAACCACGCTGAGATTCGCTGCCAGGAGCTTATCCTGTATCCCGAAGCCCGCACCCTGACGGTGCACGACCGTCCGGTGGAACTCACCCAGAAGGAGTACGAACTGCTGCTGTTTTTGCTCACCAACCAAAACCGGGTGGTTACCAAGCAGTCCATCGCCGAATACCTGTGGGGCGACTACGTGGATACGCTCGATTCGTTCGACTTTGTGTATCAGCACATCAAGAACCTGCGCAAGAAGATGCTGCGGGCCGGAGGGGACGATCACATCCGCACGGTGTACGGCATTGGTTACAAATTTACGACCACCCCATGAAGCTACTCCTGAAAACTTCGCTGCTGATCCTGCTCATCACCCTGGCGGTGTTCGGACTGGGCAGCCTGGTCAGTTACCGCATTTTCGAGCGGGAAATACAGGTAGAAACCGATCGTTTTTTGAAGGGCCGGTTCTACACCCTGCAGGAACGCCTGCAGGCGGGCGAACTGGCGCGTTCGTATACCGATGATAAACTTAGCATCGATACGCTTACCTTTCGGCCGGACACGGTGGGCCGGGCGTCGTTTCGCCTTACGGATACCCTGGTGATGCACCGCTACCTGAAGCGGCCCGAGAGCAACCGCAAGTTGGTGGGCTACGCCCGGGTCGACAGCACCTATTTGCAACTGAGTCTGTACGACGTGATTGTAGAGAGCGACGACATTATGGACGGGGTGGTGCGCTCGCTCACCTGGCTGTTTGTGCTGCTGGGTGGAGGCGTGCTGATTGGCACATTTTTAATTTCTCGGGTTCTGTTACGCCCCTTCCAGCAAACCTTGCACGAGATTAGCCATTTCAATCTCACTGAGGCCCGTCCGCTGGAGCTGCCCCGTACCAGTACCACCGAGTTTGGTCAGCTGAACCGATTTATCCGGCAGATGACCGACAAGATGCGGAGCGACTACCAGCTTGTGAAGGAGTTTTCGGAAAACGCATCGCACGAGATCCAAACGCCGCTGGCCGTGGCCAAGGGAAAACTGGAGCTGCTGTCGCAGTCGGACGACCTCACCGCCGAGCACCTGGCGATGATTGGCACAGCGTATCAGGCGGTGGACGAGGTGTCGAAGCTGGCCAAGTCGTTGATGCTGCTCACCAAGATCGAGAACGCCGAGTTTTCTGACTTTCGGCGCATCGATGCTTCCGGGCAGCTTCGCCGCACGGTGGCCGACTTTGAAGAACTAATGATGCTTAAAGAACTTTCGCTGACCGTCGACATCCATGACAATATCTCTCTAAATAACCATCCGGCGCTCTTCCAGATTTTGATTAACAACCTGATCACCAACGCTATCCGGCACAACCAGCGGGACGGGGTAATCCATATCCGGCTGCACCCAACGGAGTTAACGGTGGCCAACCCCGGAGCACCGCTCGCGGTTGCTCCCGAGCAGTTGTTTGAGCGCTTCAAGAAAAACCAACAGTCCAGCGATTCAATGGGACTGGGGCTATCTATCGTGAAGAAAATAGGCGATATCAGTGGCTACTCGGTGCAGTATCAGTACGCCGAAGGCTGGCACAGCGTGCGCGTTTTCTTCCAGGCCAGCCCATCTTCAGAATTGCCTCAGAATTCTTACCCATTTGAATCAGAATCGCCCCGTACGTTTACTAACGTACTACCAAAAATTAACGCTCAATGAAAATACCGTCTATTCTTATTATTTTATTTGCTTCAATTTTTTCTTTAGCTCCCCGCAGCGGTTGGGCAGCGGTTTTGTCAGATACCGTCAACGTGCGGCTCAGTGGCACCGTGCTGGATGCTGATACCCAAGAACCGCTGGCCTTTGCCTCGGTAGCGGTGCTCAATTCGGCGGATAGTGCGCTGATCAACGGCGTGGTGACCGATGCGACGGGAAGCTTTGCCCTGGAGACAGCCAGGAGCAACTTTTTGGTTCGGGTAGACTATCTTTCTTACGCATCGAAGTACTTCTCCGGTCTCTCTCCGGCTTCTGACGGAACCATTCGTCTGGATAAGGTCTACTTGAGTGCATCGGACCAAGTCTTGGAAGAAGTGGAGGTCAAGGGACGCCGCGACCAGGTCGAAGATGTTGCTTGACAAAAAGGTATTTAATGTGAGCGAGGACATCTCGCGCTTCGGAGGCAACGCTCAGAACGTGCTGGACAATATTCCGTCGGTGACGGTGGACGTGGACGGCAACGTGAGTCTGCGCGGAAGCGGCAACGTGCGCATCCTGATCAACGGCAAGCAGTCGGGGCTGGTGGGCATCAGCGGCCCCGACGCCCTGCGACAGCTATCGGCCAACCTGATCGAGCGCGTGGAGGTGGTCACCAACCCCTCGGCCCGCTACGACGCCGAAGGCACGGGCGGCATCATCAACATCGTGCTCAAGAAAGACCGCAAGCAGGGCGTGAACGGCTCGTTCGACCTCTACGCCGGGTACCCCCAAAACTACAGCGGCACGGCCAACCTCAACTACCGACGCAACAAGATGAATTTCTTCGGCAGCTACGGCTACCAGTACCAGAGCCGTCCGGGCAACTCCTACCAGCGGCGGGTGATCACCAACGCCGACGGCACCACCAGCACGCTGGTGCAGGACGATCAGTTTCTTCGCTCAGAGTACTCGCACACCCTGCGGGGCGGGCTGGATTACCTGATTAACGACAAAAACACCCTGACCGGCTCGCTGCTGTACCGCACCGGCCGGGGTAACAACGTGAACGACCTCAACCAACTCGACTACGAAGGGGATGTCCTGGTGGGAGGCAAAATTCGCACCTTTCAGGAGCGGGAAACTGAGCCTAACATGGACTACAACCTCACCTACGAGCGAACCTTTGACCAGAAAGACCGGAAGCTGACCCTGGACGCCAACTACACCTACGGCTTCGAAGAAGAACTCGCCGACATCAACGAGACGCCCTACGGCGACGCGCCGGTGCTTGACCCCCTGGTCAGGCAATTCTCAAGTATCACTGAAACGCAGGATAACCTGGTGCTCCAGGCCGACTACACTCATCCGCTGGCGGACAAGGGCAAGCTCAATGTGGGCTACAAAAGCAGTATCCGCAACATCAACAATAATTTCTTCGTGGAGGAGCTGCGCGACGAGCAGCGAGTAACCCTGCCCGAGGTGTCTAACCAGTTCGAATACGACGAAGACATTCACGCGGCCTACGTGACGGTGGGCGACGATCGGGAAAAGTTCACCTATCAACTAGGAGTGCGCGCCGAGGCGACCCAGATCGGCACCCGGCTGGTAGATACCAACCAGGATACCACCAAAACCTACCTGAACGTGTTTCCGACGGGTCACTTTGCCTACAAGCTCAAGAACTACAACACGGTGCAGTTTAGTTACAGTCGGCGCATCAACCGCCCCTACTACCGCTCGCTGAGTCCGTTCTACAGCTACAACAACCCCCAGTACCTGCGGGTGGGCAACCCCGATTTGGACCCGGAGTTCACGCACTCGCTCGAGCTAAGCCACATGAAAAACTGGTCGCGTTCTTCCATCAGCTCCGCTGTGTTTTACCGCCACACTGACGGGGTCACCGAGCGCATTGAGAGTATTCGGACGATCAACGGCGAGGAAGTCACCTTCAGTCGACCGGAGAACCTATCGACCGAAGACGCGGTGGGGCTAGAACTGGTGGCCTCTTCGGACCTGTTCGACTGGTGGAAGGTGAACGGCAGCGCCAACTTTTTTCGCAGCGTGACCGACGGCAGCAACCTGGGCCAAAGCTTCTACGCTGAAACCTACAGCTGGTTTGCCCGACTCAACTCTCGTATGACGCTGGGTGCCTACGATGCGCAGCTGATGTATAACTACCGGGCGGGTGCCCAGACCACGCAGGGGCGGCGCGAGCCCTTTGGTTACCTGGACGTGGCTGTGACCCGCGACGTGTGGGGCGAAAAGGGCACGCTGTCACTCAAGGTGTCGGACGTGTTCAACTCGCGCGTCTACCGAAGCACTTCGTCGGGAGAGAACTTCTTTATCGACCGCTCCTACCGACGCTCGGTGACGCAAGTGACCGTAGGACTCACCTTCCGACTTAACCAGCAGAAGCGCCGAGAGGGTGGCGATGGTGGGCAGCGTGGCGGGGGAGATGGAGGTGATGATTACTAGTGCTGTTGGCACTAAACAACTAATTGATGGTGCGTTCCGCGGGTGACGACTATCAAGCGCTAACTGCGCTTGATGGCCGTCACTATTGTTTTACGACGGGCAACAGCCAAGCGACGTTCTACGTATGTAAGTTTTAGGACGATTATTGCCGGTAGGGGGAAAGCAATTCCCTCAATAATTTTAGTAACCGGTTTGGTGAAATATAGCGATGGATATTATTTGAAAGCCTATTTCTCTGCCTAGTAAATAACTTTTAGGGGTGCTTCTTAAAGACAATAAAGTAAAAATAATCATCAAAATATACTATTAATGATTACAAATATTGCGTAAGTTTGTCGAGTTAAATGACAATCTAACTGTATGAAACTTCGCCTTTTATTGCTCGTTGGGGTGCTCACTATAAGTACTTGGGGCCTGGCCCAAACGCCTCCGACCGTTGCCCGGCAGTGGAACGAAGTAGTGCTGGAGGCCATTCGCCACGATTTTGCCCGTCCCACGGTGCACGCCCGCAACCTGTTCCACACCTCGGCCGCCATGTACGACGCCTGGGCTTCTTACGACGCTACCGCCGAACCCTACTTCTTAGGCCAGCAACGGCGCGGTCACTTCACTCCCTTCGACGGCCTGGCTGCCCCCTCCGACGTGCAGGCAGCGAGGAATGAGGCCATCAGCTACGCCTGCTACCGACTGGTGACGCACCGCTTTCGCAACAGTCCCGGCGCCGAAACCACCCAGACCAACGCCGACAACCTGATGCAAACGCTCGGCTACGACCCGGGCTACACCGGCGAAGACTACGCCACCGGCCCACCCGCCGCGCTGGGCAATTACCTGGCTGCCCAGATCATCGCCTACGGCCTGCAAGACGGGGCCAACGAAGAAGACGATTACCGCAACCTGAGCTACCAGTCGGTGAACCCGCCCCTGCTGCTGAGTCGCTCGGGCAACCCCGACATTGTGGACCCTAACCGTTGGCAGCCGCTGGCCTTCAACACTTTCATCGATCAGTCGGGCAACGTGATTCCGGGCGGCATGCCCGACTTTATTGGGGCCGAGTGGGGGCTGGTGGCTCCCTTTTCGCTCAAGCCAACCGACCGCATAGTATACCAAGACCGGGGCAACGACCTGTGGGTGTACCACGACCCGGGTGCCCCTTGTTACCTCAGTGACGAGGATGCGAACGACGAATACCAGTGGAATTTCGCGATGGTGACCCGTTGGTCGTCGCACCTCACTTCCGACGACGGGGTGATGTGGGATATCTCCCCGGCCAGCAGGGGCAACTTGTCCATCGATAACTTTCCGACGACCTTTGCCGGACTGCATGATTTTTACCAAGCGGCCGAAGGGGGCGATCCCGGTCCGGGCTACGCCCTGAACCCCAGGACAAATCAGCCCTACGCTCGCCAGATGGTGGCCCGGGGCGATTACACCCGGGTGCTGGCCGAGTTCTGGGCCGATGGACCGGCTTCGGAAACTCCGCCCGGCCACTGGTTCACTATCCTGAACTACGTGACCGACCACCCCCAGCACGAGCGGCGCTTCCGGGGTCAAGGGGAGCTGATGGACCCATTGGAGTGGGACGTGAAGAGCTATTTTGCCCTGGGCGGAGCCATGCACGATGCGGCCGTGACGGTGTGGAGCATCAAGGGGCGCTACGACTATATCCGGCCAATCTCGGCGATTCGCTACATGGCCGAGCGGGGTCAATCTTCCGATCCCAATTTGCCCAGTTACGATCCCAACGGACTACCGCTCACCGAAGGGGCCATTGAGGTGGTGGGGCCCGCGGACGCTTTGGCTGGCATGGACGGCGAAAGCGTGGGCAAAATTAAGGTGTATGCCTGGCGCGGTCATACCTACATTCCGGATACGCTTTCGACGGCCGGAGTGGGCTGGATTTTGGCCCAGGACTGGTGGCCCTATCAGCGGCCTACCTTTGTGACCCCGGCTTTTGCGGGCTACGTGTCGGGCCACTCTACCTTTTCTCGCGCGGCGGCCGAAGTGCTCACCCTGCTTACCGGCGATGCCTACTTTCCCGGGGGCATGAGCGAGTTTGTGGCCCGGCAAAACGAGTTTTTGTCATTTGAGGAGGGACCAAGCACCGACGTGGTGCTGCAGTGGGCCAAATACACCGACGCCTCGGATCAGTGCAGCTTGTCGCGCATCTGGGGTGGCATCCACCCGCCGGTAGACGATATTCGGGGGCGACTTATCGGCCAGCAGATCGGGCAGGAAGCCTTCGCCTACGCCCAGCAGTACTTTGACAACACCGTGACAAGTACCGAGCCGGGAGCAGTGACCGCTCAGCTGCTGGTGTATCCTAATCCAGTAGCCTCAGGCAATTCCCTTCGCATCCAACTGCCGACGAGCGAGCCAGTACAAACGGTTCGCATTCGCTCGATCCAGGGATCGCAGCTGTGGGTGGGTAAGCCGGAGGTAGTAGGAGCGGGAGAATTTGCTATTCTACCACCCAGGTTACCGGCCGGAATTTATTTGTTGTCGGTGGAAGGGGCAACGGTTAGTTCCACGCAGAAGATTTTGGTGGAATGATTACCGGGAATTATTAGCTAGACGGGTGATTCTCATCAGCACCACGCTTGTGGGCATTCCCTCCTTTGTTGACGGGGATACCATCAACAGGAAAAGTCGTTATTGAACTGCTGCCAGATCTACGAGAGCGGCACCTATCATCGCTTGATGCCTTAACAAACCAGGCTACGTCAAAAAGTGTATGGCAGTGAAATCTGATCTTGACTAATTTTCATATTTAACCGGTCAATCAAGGGTTCTTGCTGCTCCATTTCGTTGCCAAAACGCTCATCAAAGAGCTTTTCAGCACGCTGTCCATTAATTGGGGACTGACACAAAATTAACACAACCTTAACATCTTGTTAACATCACTCTGTGGCACTTAAGCTAGTTTTGTGACTTCGTTAAAATAAAAAAACTTAGTCAACCTACCCTAAACTTATGTGCTCAAAATTACGATCATCAAAACTCATATGTGCTTCTGCATGTCTGATATCCTGGGTTGGATTTGGTGTTAATCAATCCCACGCGTTTCCTGGAAACACTGACAAGGAGGGGCTTTTTGAGACAGAACATCCCATACTACATGTAGCATCCGTTGTCCAACCAATCTCGGGCACGGTTACCGATGAAACAGGAGCACCGTTGCCCGGTGCAACGGTTATTGTTAAGGGAACGACCAACGGTACAACAACTGATATTGACGGAGAATTTATTATTGATGCCGGTGTAGATGCCATTCTTACAATTTCATACGTGGGATTTTACACGAAGGAGGTAATAGTAGATGGGCAATCGTCAGTAGTGGTCCAATTAGACTCAGATGTTTCGCAATTGAATGAAGTTGTGGTGGTTGGTTATGGTACCCAAAGAAGGTCAGATGTGACTGGCTCGGTTGCTTCTGTCAATAGTGAGAATTTCAATGCTGGGGTGGTTACGAATCCCGGTGAACTGATTCAGGGCAAATTGGCGGGTGTCTCCATTGCCTCCAATAGTGGTGAACCGGGTGCCTCGCAAGACGTGATTATCAGGGGGATTGGTAGCTTACGCTCCGGAACCCAGCCGCTTTACGTGGTTGATGGTTTTTTGTTAGACAATTCATCTACGGGACTTCCTTCCAACCCCCTGAATTTTCTTAATCCCAACGATATAGCGAGTATCGATGTGCTAAAGGACGCTAGTGCTGCGGCAGTGTATGGTTCCCGGGCCGCCAATGGGGTAGTAGTAATCACCACTAAAAAAGGACAAGGAAAACCTCAAATAAATCTTTCGGTATCTACTGCTTTGTCCTCTATGGCCCATCGAATAGATGTGTTTGATGCCGATGAGTTTCGTAGGCAGGTAGTGGCCGTCGGCGGAACTTTAGAAGATTTTGGGGGAAATACGGATTGGCAAGATGAATTGAGCCAAACCGGCGTATTGAATAATGTCAATTTGTCGATGAGCGGAGCAACCAACAAAGCGTTTTCCTATTTTGCCTCGGTAGGCTATCAGAATCAGGAAGGAATCTTGAAAAATAGCAATTTGAAGCGCTATTCGGGAAAATTAAACATAAACCAAAAAGCATTCAACGGTAGGCTAAACGTAGATTATAACCTTACCGCCTCTCGCACCGAAAACTTACGTCCACTCATCACCGGCACGATAAGCGATATGCTTAGTTTGAACCCTACTGTTCCGGCATTTACGGACGGTGAGCCAACCTCGTTGAATACCAATGCTTTAAATCCGATTAGACGATATGATCTCTACAGTGATTTGGCCATCAACAACCGGATCTTGGCTACTATTTCACCGTCCATAGAAATAGTGAATGGCCTTACGTATAAGTTGAACCTTGGGGTTGATTACTCCGCCACCGACAGAGATGAACAGTATAAACCCTTTGGGGCAGTGGTCAATGAGTCTGGTGTTTCAGATGGGTCACTGGAAAGCACCATGCGTGCCAATACCAACCAGCTGGTTGAGAACACGATTACCTATAGCTGGGACAATGATGTTCACAGTGTTACTTTGCTGGGGGGGCATTCCTACCAAAACTTCCTGGATGAAGAAAGAGTATTTTCTTACCGGGGCTTCGCCGATAATAACATTGAACCTAGGTACCAAGACCAAACCAGTACCGACGAATATCCTACCTCAGTACGTGCTGTTGCCTTTAAAAACGAGCTGCAGTCCTTTTTCGGTAGATTAAATTATGGGTATGCCGACAGATATCTGTTTACCGCAACGCTTCGTGCCGACGGGTCTTCTAAGTTCGGAGACAACAACAAATATGGTTACTTTCCTTCTTTTGCGTTGGGATGGAACATCAGCAATGAGGATTTTATGGCAAATTCGGGCATAGACAACTTAAAACTGCGGGCAAGCTGGGGCCGAACGGGTAACCAGGAAATTCCCTCCAAAATTACCAAAGCCAGTTTTTCGGAAGATAGATTATTAACCGGGGCGGGCAGTCTCAATACGTATCCGATAGATACCGACGCCACTTCAATTGACGGGTATCCCTACGGAATTGTGTTTACACGTTTGGCCAATCCCGACCTTCAGTGGGAGGTATCCTCTCAAATAGATATAGGAGTTGATTTTGCGTTCTTTAATTACCGTCTGACCGGAACGTTGGATTATTTCAGTAAACAATCTTCTAACATACTTTTAGAAGTTGTTCCCGCCGATCCGGTGGAGCCAACCGCTTTATATTGGAACAACATCCCTGACATGAAAATTCTTAACAATGGCGTTGAGTTGGCACTGGACTACAGTGGCGATACCCAGCGAGACTTCTCTTATAATATCGGCGGCAACATCACCTACATTCAAAACCGGGTTGAAGATTCACCTTACTCAGTACTGGCCACCGGGGCGGCCCAAGGTTCTGGCCAAACGGGCGCAACCATCAATGGTTACGTTAATGATGAGCCTTTGGGAGCTTTTTACATGCTTCAATTTGATGGCATTAATGCTGATACTGGCTTAAACACCTTTAAGGACATCAATGGAGATGGTGAAGTGCTGGACGATGACCGTAGCGTTGTGGGCAGTGCAATTCCTGAATTTATCTACGCATATTACCTAAAGCTAAGGTACAGGTCTTTTGATCTAGGGTTAAACTTCAATGGCGTTGCTGGTAACAAAGTTTATAATCATACGACCATGACCCTGTTCAATAAGGCACTGTTGGCCAGGTCAAATAATACTACTGGTTTTGCGGTGCAGTACCCCAATGAACTGCTAAGCAATGCCAACACCGTTTCTACCCGTTATCTGGAGAATGGCTCTTTCTTGCGACTGAATAATGCTACCATCGCCTACAACCTAAGCGCTGAAAAGATGGGGTTAGGGGATGCGATCCGAAATATCCGACTTTCGATAACCGGTCAAAATCTATTTGTCATAACGGATTATTCGGGATTTGACCCTGAGGTTAATACCGGATCCGCTTCAGCCGACATTCAAACCTTTGGGATCGACCGATTTACGTATCCAAGGGCAAGAACGGTATTATTTAGTCTTAATGTCACCTTCTAACGGTACCATCCATATCACGTTAAACAATAAATGAAATGAAAAGCAAAATACTGTATAAAGCCTTGCCGATTCTTGCGTTATTAATTACATTCTTTGGCTGTACTGACTTAGACGAAGAAATCCTTGACGAGTCGCTTACCGGAACCGGCCAAGCAGAAATTATCAGTGGGTCTATTGCTCCGGTTTATGGTCTTCTGCGCCAGGTGTGGTTGCATACGGTCAATTTTGGTCTTCAGGAAGTAGCCTCCGATGAAGCCATTCTTCCCTACCGGGGGGGTACGGATTGGTTTGACGGGGGTAAATTCATAGCGGTCCACCAACATCTTATGACCCCTGGCAATAGTTTGGTGGGAGATTCGTGGACATTTATCACTTTATCTATATCGAGAGCCGTCATAGCCGAGGAAAGACTGAGCCTGGAGGCTGAAACGGGTGATGTTAAAGCCAGAAACGCACTTTACGAGATGACCGCCATGAAGGCATACCTCAACATGATGGCACTTGATAATTGGGGCCTTGTTTTTAAGAAGGAGCGCTCGGACCAAATTTCTGAAATCCTAAGAAGGCAAGAAGCCATTGATTACATTGAGAGTGAACTTTTGTCGGTGGTGGATGTCATGAGTAATGAAAAAGGGTCTGGCAGGTTAACAAAGGATGCTGTAAGCGCTTTGCTGGCCCGCTTATACCTAAATGCGGCGGTGTATCGCGATCCTTATGGCACGCCCGACTTCACAACCGCCGACATGGATAAGGTTATTCAATATACAAACGATATTATTTCGGGGCCCTATTCGTTGTCGCCTGAGTATTTTGATCTGTTCAATGACGATAACGATACCAATCCGGAAATTATATTCGCCCTTGACCAAAGAGGCGTACTCCAAACCGAGCACAGCCGATGGGCCTACTGGTCAATATCCGGCGACCAGGTTCCCCGACCGGAATTTCCCAATACGCGGGGAACGGATGCGGTAGCCGCTACTCCGGATTTTTATCAGACTTGGGTAGATGCCTACGGGGATGTTGATCCGGCCGATGCCGATGCCCGTTTCTTTAAAAAGAACACGGTTGTACCGGAAGCGCTCAAAGATCTTATCGGGGTGACCCCAGCCGATGATTCGGATCATTACTATTGCGTACCGGCCGATGAGTTTGAAATAGACCGGGGACTTATTGGTGGAATTATATGGGGACCCAGAAAAGACGATGGAGGCAACATTTTAACCTGTGACGACGGAACCGTACGGATATATCCAGTAGTGAACCGAAGAACCAGCGGTGCCAACCTGAGATACGTCGATCATACCCTTAATGTTGATTTTACGGCAGAAGGTAGTCTGCATAACACCGGTTACCGATTCTCAAAGTACCAATTCAGCCGTACCGCGCCTAATTGTTGTACTAACAGTAGTGTTGATATTGTGCTGATTCGTTTGGGGGAAATTTATCTGATGCGGGCCGAGGCCAAGTTGAGGAAAGGTGACGTTACCGAGGCCTTGGCCGACGTCAATTCGCTAAGAACGGCAAGAACTGCTCGCCCGGCCCAGACTCCGGAGGCGTTGGCTTCCCTTGACCTGGATATATTGTTCCGTGAAACAGGGTTTGAACTTTACTGGGAAGGCTTTAGAAGAAACTATCAAATCCGGTTTGGTAAATACGAAGGAAGCTGGACCGGGAAGACCGATAGCGATGTCAACAAAAGGCTGTTCCCGATTCCTCAAAGGGCGATTGACGGAGCTTCCAGTGAAGAAGGTTTTTTAGTACAAAACCCTGGTTATTAAGTCAATTTTGAACTGCGAAGATACGGTGAGAATCAGATTTTCTCATCGTATATTTTTCTAATACTTGTTAAACCTATGAAAACAGTATACACGATATTGCTGATCATAATACCCATCCTGTTCTTTAGTAATTCAGCGCGTAAAAGGGTAGAGGAAATTAAGTTAAATGAAATTCAGGTAATTGGTAGTCATAACAGTTATAAAATCGCGATTGAAAAGCCCTTGTTCGATTATCTGTTAGAAAGCAGACCATCAATTAGTGGTTTGGAGTATGAGCATATTCCACTGTCAGCGCAGTTGAATCTGGGACTGCGCAGCTTGGAGTTAGATGTTTTTTATGATCCGAAAGGAGGTTATTACGCTAATCCCAAAGGATTAGAAATTGTTAAATCGCTAGGGAAAGAACCACAACCTTTTGATGTGGAACAAAAGCTGCAATTGCCCGGGCTAAAGGTTTTTCACGTTCAAGAAATTGATTTTAGAAGTTCTCAACTTCTTTTCAAGGATGCCCTCAAGGCAATAAAAAAGTGGTCTCAGGCCAATGAGGCGCATACCCCGATAATAATTACCATCAACGCCAAGGACGGCGAGATTCCCCTTACCCGAAAGCCACTCCCCTTTACTGCCGAAGCTTTACGAAGTATCGATACCGAGATCCGGGAGGTGCTTGAGGACGAGCATTTGATAACTCCCGCTACGGTGAGGGGTAATTTTGAAACGCTGGAGAAAGCGGTACTCACCAATGGTTGGCCTTTGTTGCGTGAGGTAAAAAACCGGTTTTTGTTCGTTTTGGATGAGAATGACGAAAAGACAAATGCATATCTGTCCAATTTCTCAAATTCAGCAGGAGCTACTTTGTTTGTAAATCAAGAAGAAGGAAATCCGAACGCTGCTTTTAGAATTATTAATGACCCCATTACAAATTTTGAGAAAATTAAAAACCTGGTAGCATTAGGGTATATGGTTCGCACCAGAGCTGATGCCGATACGCAGGAGGCCAGGAAAAACAGTTATAGTAGGTTCGAAAAAGCCAAAGCATCAGGCGCCCAAGTCATCACCACCGATTATTATTTGCCCAGTAAGCTTTTTAAATCTGACTTTAAGATTAGTTTTAAAAGTGGCAGCTACGAAAGAAATAAGTGATTTCAAAATTACGCCGCTATTCTTTAAAGATACTTTGCCTATTGGTTAGCTTTCTTAGCGTTGTTTTTCTTAATTTATCTGTATCCCGAAGGCGAACTATCTGATGTGAAGGTTGGTACCCTACATCCGTTCGACTTCGCTGATTCGGTATTGGCCAGGGTGGATTCCACATCAGGAGATACGGCATTTATGGTGGTAGATTTAGCCAAACCTACCCTGGCTTATCTGCAAGTGGCGGATCAGACGCATCAAATCTACTTAACGGCCGGTGACGACTTAACGATCACGTTGCGTAGTGCCGGTGAAGATCGGACCATTTTTAGTACGGGAAGCGGGTCGACCGTCAATAACTATTTGGTGCAGGCAGCCCGAATCGAGCAGCAATTTTATGATTCAGGGGGAAGTGATGCATTTGAGCTAAATTCAAGTGAATTTGCCGATCATTTACGTTCGATCCGCGTGGAATACGATCGTTTTCACCAACAGTACGCGGATTCCGTGGCGCTACTGGCTGAACTCAGCGAGGCTTTGCAGATGCGCAATCGACTGAAGCTCGTTGTTTTGAAAGAAAATTACCAAATGGCTTATTATTCGGATAAGACGGCTGCTTCTGCCATCCGTGGCGAATCAGCAGATGATTTAGGCCTATCTTATTACGATTTGCCCACAGGTTCTAGTTTCCTTAGTAATAGCTTGCTGGCGTATGACTACGCTGTGGCCCTAAAGATGCATTTAGACCACTCGGTGACCTGGCCACTTTACGACAGTTTGCCGAAAGAAGCTCAGGACGATATTGCGCCGATGGTGAATCAGGTTATTAGAAGCAAAAAGTACCTACTGGAGGTGGAGCAATTTCTGGTAGCTTACAACGTGAGCAGTTTAATGGATTCAAAAGGGATGACCCCAACCGTGGATACGCTGCTTAATGATTTCAAAGAAAGATATTCGTATTCTAACCTTGGGACCCGCCTTGATGCGCAATACCAACGATGGCTGGTGCTTTCCCCCGGTCGTTCCGCTCCGCCCATCACCGGCATCACTCCAGAGGGCAATCCGCTTTCGCTCGGCGATCTGAAGGGAAAGGTGGTTTACATCGACGTGTGGGCCACCTGGTGCGGGCCTTGCCTGAAAGAGTTTCCCCATTCTAAGAAAGTTCAGCAGCAGTTTGAAGGCAACAATCAGGTGGCTTTTCTGTACGTATCGGTGGACCGAGCTGATGATCGGGAAAAATGGAAGAAGATGGTTTCGAACAAGGAACTGAAGGGCCTACATATTATCGAGTCGCCAGAGAGCGAAGCTGCTTCAATCAGGAAAGCCTATTTGATAAACGGAATCCCTCGATATATTTTGGTTGACCAGTCGGGAAACATCGTAGATGCAGAAGCCGAGCGGCCTTCCTCCGGAAAGGTTGGGGATGAAATACAAAGGTTACTAAAGGGTTGACGATTCGCCAAAAGTTGTGGTCACAGTGGGTGCTTCGAAGCGTCCCGCATTATCTGCTATCGGCTGCCTCGGCCAGGGCCTGATGCAGCTGACTGACGGTGATGGCGCCTTCCCCCACCCCGGAGGCCACGCGCTTGCCCGGCTGAGTTGCCTCCACCAATCACCACCACTTCTTCGTCGCGGCAAAGCGCGCCTTCCATGGCCGTGGCGGCGTAGTAGATGCCCACCCCCTCAAACTTCTCCTCCTGCGGCAAATCCAGTTTGCGGTAGCGGGCTCCGGTGGTGATAATCACCGTCTTGGATTTCACCGCGCAGTCGTGATTCTGTTGAACCTGATAGGGTTGCTTACTGCAATCGAGCTGCTGCACGGCGTAGGGCAAGGCGATGGTGGCGCCGAACTTGTGCTCGTGCACCTGCGCGCGGGCCGCCAATCCCTGACCGGACACGCCCAGGAGAAAACCCAGGTAATTTTCAATCTTAGAACTCGTACCCGCCTGTCCGCCGGGCGCTTCCGACTCAATTAACAAGGTGCTCAGCCCTTCGGAAGCGGCGTAGACCGTGGCGGATAGCCCGGCGGGTCCGGCCCCGATGATGGCCATGTCGTACACGTGGTTCTCTTCAATTTGCTCTACCAAACCAAGCGACTGCGCCAGCACCATATTAGACGGTTGGCACAGCACTTCTTCTTTGTTGTGCAGAAATACCATCGGCAACTGCTCGGGCGAAACCTCCCACTTTTTCAGCAGTTGCTGGCCCTCTTCGGTTTGGGAGTCCAGGGTTTTCAGGGGGTAGCCGTTGCGTTCCAGAAAGCGCTCGATGCACAGCGCGTCGCCCGACTGGGGGGAAGAAACCATGGTGACGGAAGCCTGCTGGTGCGAGATGAGGCCGCGCCGCCGCAGGATAAAGGCCTGCATAATGATCTCGTTGACGTCGGGCTCGGCGGTGATCAGCTTACGAAACTGATCTCGGCTCAGGCGGATCACCCGTCCGTCGGCCCCCATTCGGCCTCCGACGAGAATTTCGCGGTCGTTGAACAGGTCGAGTTCGCCGGTGAACTGCCGCTCGCCGTGGACGGTGATGACCCGGACTGCGTCGGCGGCGTATTCGTAGATTTCTATACAACCATGGAGCACCACAAAGAAATTGACGCTACGTTCGCCACGCTCAAAAACCACGGTTCCCTTCTCGAGGTCCTGCACTTCCCCGAAGGGTTTGATCCGCTCGATCTGCTCCTCGGTCAGGGTGGGGAAAATCTGCTCGGTGCGGTTGTAAGGGTCGTTAAAATTGACAGGCTGATCAGAAGATGGAGAGCTCATTATGATACGGCAGGCGTTGGTGAAAGTAACGTACAGTCTGAAAACTGCCTAACTGAGTGGTTGTTTTCTTGTCCAATAGTTAGGAAGAGACCAATGCACACGCTTCGTTGGTATTAGGACCAGGGCGCCAACCGGCCCGTGCGGTACGGAAGTAGGGTTAGTAATCGATTATGGCATTAGGCAGTGCCACCTTTAGCTCATCGATCTGAGTGAGCGGCACTCCGTTATTGACAATGGACAAGACCTTTAGATCGCCAATTTTTCTAAGCTCATCCACCGGAAGAGACGTGAGCTGATTGTCGTTTAAATACAGATACTGTAGCGTAGTCAACTTACTGACTGCTTCGGGTAACTTAGTGATTTGGTTACGAGATACGTTGATATCGCGCAAATTCTCCGTATCAAACAGACTCTCGGGAATGGCGGTGAGATCATTAAAGGGTAGATAAAGAAGCTGTAGACGATTTAAATTACTCATATCCTCCGGTAACCGGACCAAGCGGTTAGAAGCCAAGTTCAACTGCTCTAACGCCGACAGTTGGTTCAGCGACGTCGGTAGTGTAGTGATAAGATTATCAACAACGTTGAGATCCACTAGCGATGCCAAATCTCCAATCGATTCAGGGAGCGATTCTAGTGCGTTATCGTATAAGTGAAGCGTCCGTAGCTGTTTAAGGTTACCAATATTAGTGGGTAGCGCATTGATAGTGGTTCGTTGAATATGTAGTCTCCTTAATGCCGAGCAGTTGCTCAGTTCTTCAGGAAGTACTACTGGTCCATTGTTTAAAAACAGTACTAGCGTTCTCAATTGTGATAGCTTTCCAATATCGCTGGGGATGGTATCAATAGCCGCGTTGAACATTACCAAGGAGTCTAGCTGGGATAAATCGCCTAATCTGCTGGGGAGTTTTACTACGTTTGCGTTTTCGATGATTAGGGTACGAAGATTCTTTAACTGAGTGATTTCATTAGGGAGAACCGGGTGATCACCGGCGTAGATTCTTAACTCCTGCAGTCCTTCAATAATAGATACCGCGGCGATAAGCTCGGTGGGACAAAAGCCGATATTCACCGAAGTTACGCCTGAGCCACGAAACGACTCAGGGATGGTGGTGATCTGGCTGTTAAGGATTGATATGCGACGCAGATTGGGGAGGGCCCCGACGGATGACGGCAAACTCTTCAGCCGGGTGGATGAGATTTGGATACGCTCCAAATGTACCAAGTCTCCCATCTTCTCGGATAGAGAACCTATTTCGATTAAGGCGATTTCCTTAAGTGAGCCAAGCGTATCGAGAACCTCATCCGGAACGTAAGGCAAGTTTTTGAACTCGATAGCGGTGATAGTACCATCGCTGTCGCGCGCGGTAATTTCGTAGTTGTTGGTTGTAACGAGCTTTCAAGGGGCTATTTCGGTGACTTCCTCGCGGCACGAAACTACCGCAAGCATCAGTAAGAGCATCGGATACCTTTTCATAAGCGTAAAAGCTGTTTTGACTGAGGTAAGAACTAAGGCGAGGCTATCAATTGCACCTGCCGACCAGCACCTCTTCTTGCGTTGGATTTACAGCGTTATTTGAAACGTCGTACTCACCCGAAAAACCGTCTTGAATAAGCGGCCTGATACCACAAAAACTGTTCAAGTTAAGGTTGTCCTCGACCAGAACCCCGTATCCAACGTAGGTGATATTAGCAAGGCCATCCAGACTTTGCAACTTACCGTTACCCTGAATCGTCAATTGAGAGCCAATTGTAGAAAGGCGCGGTAAGTTGATGCTGAGTAGTGATTCGTTGAACCCCACGACCATGGTTTCAATCTTTTCAATCCCGCTTAATCCGTCCATGTTTTTCAAAGAAGAGTTATCCCAAACGATAAGGAACTCGGGTAGATTTGAAACCTGACCAAGACCGTTGAGCGTGGTTAGTGCGGAATTTCTTTGAATCTCTATTCGGGTGCCTACCGAGGACAGTTTGCTTAATCCTGCCACGCTAATGAGCGCATCATTAGTGCTTATCCACAACCCCCCTCCGATAAAAGAAAGGTTACTGAACGAATCCAGATTGAGAAAGGAGGTGTTGTCATCAAAACTAAAATCTAATCCAACGGAAGAAAGACTACTGAAACCGTCTATTTCGAGTAAAGAACGGTTGCTCGAAACCCATAAACTTTCTGGTATTGATGACAATTTATCGAATCCGGTTATGGTAGAAAGGGTAGAATTACCACTAATGTAAACAGATGCTCCAACGTAGGTGAGGCTATCAAAACCATCAATGCTTCCTAAGAGATCGTTATGCCCAATCACGAGACTTTGTCCTACCGAAGTAAGATCGTTCAAGGTATTAATAGTCAGCAACCCCTTATTAGAAGTAACAGCTAACCCACCCCCAAAGAACGAAAGCTGATTTAGACCAGCCAAACTGGTAAGTTCATCATTGTTATGGATGGACAAGTCGCCTTCAACCCGGCGGAGTTTACTGAGTCCTTCCAACGAACGGATCTCCGAACCCTCGCCTGGATCTGAATTAATAAGCAAGTTGCCGGTAACTTCTTCCAAGCCCTGATGACCAAAGTTATCTACTTCTTCTTGCGTAGATAGTAGTAGGTCTCCTTCAAAAGTCCTCACCGCCTCGTTTTCTTCTTGACAGGCGGTCCAGAGTAGCGCACCAGCTACTAAAAAAATCCAACGTTCTGATCGTATTTGCTTCACTGTTTGATATTGTTTAGGTTTCAGAAATGATAAAAGTCTTTACTACTACAGACGGCTCTTTAGCGAAAAGTAACGCTCGCCACCAAACTATTTTTGTATGAACCTATCCCACCTCACTGACCAGGAACTGATTGATCGGCTCCGGCAGCAGATGGAACCCCGCCTGCTCAACGAATTGCTCACCCGGCACCAAAAACCCATTGTGCAGGGCTGCTATCGCCACCTCAAAAACCACGATGAAGCCCAGGACGTAGCCCAGGAAGTGATGATTCGGAACATGACCAAGCTGCCAAGTTTTCGAGGAGATGGAACCTTTACCGCCTGGCGCGATAAGATTATCTACAACCGTTGCGCAGACCATCTTAAGCAAGACAAGGGGTTGCTGCACCAAGAAATATCGGAGAAGATCATTGACTCGCTAGCGGATGAGCTAGACGCCGATAACGAAGAGATTCCCACGGTAGAAGAGCTTAGCGAACTCATGGAGCAGATTAGCGGCGAAGCCAAGCGGATTTTGCTGCTCAAGTACGAGTAAGGGTGGTCGGGAAAGGCCATCGAAGAAGCGTTGCACCTTTCGGAAGGAGCCGTAAAAATGCGCCTCACCCGGGCGCGCCTGAAACTGCAACAGTTGCTGAAGAAGCGTCGCGTTAGCTCGGAAAAGTAGGGCTGTACGCCAGCACTGATCACGAATGCGGGTGTTTCGATCATTGAATAACCTCTTGTTGCCACTGATCTAAGGCTTTCTGCTTAGCGTTGAAATTGAGTCCGACCGCCCGCACGATCTTGCCCCCCCCCACGTACGGCTGAGCGTAGCCCCGTTCTTTGATCTGTTCCAAAGCAGCTTTGGCGCTGTTGTCTAGCTTGAACTCCAGCACGTAGATTATATCCGGCGTGTGTACCACCGCGTCTGGCCGACCCTTCGCCTGACTCACCTCTACTTGCACGAAGGTGCCTACCAGGCTTGGGGCCAAGAACGTT
This sequence comes from uncultured Cytophagales bacterium, assembly GCA_963761785.1. Lineage (GTDB taxonomy): Bacteria > Bacteroidota > Bacteroidia > Cytophagales > Cyclobacteriaceae > Tunicatimonas. The sequence goes on along the minus strand of CAVXII010000002.1, from coordinate 69,289 downwards.
ACTGATTGGTACGGGGTCGCCCGGCGATAAGCCTCTTTGTCGGCAATAAAGATCTGGTAAGGAATGCTGGCAAACAAGCTGTTCAATGCCTGAACAAAACCGGCCAAATCTTCCTGCTGCAACGCTTGCTTCATCTGTTGAGCACGTACGGGCACTTCCGAAGCGTAACTTTGGGTATACTCAGCTAGAAGATAGCGTAGCAGTGAGTCGCGCACTTCTCGGTTAGGGTACGATAGCGTGTAGATTGGTTTGTCGTCCGCCGAAGCGATCGTGATGTAGCCGGTTTGGAACAGCAGTGCGTTGGGATCAATGTGATCCAACTCAAAACTGCTGAAGACGGCCTCGTCTACCCTGATTTCCGTTAGGTCGTACTGCCGTTCTCGCTCGAGGAGCTTGACCAAAAACGTAGGCGTCCCGGTTTCAAACCAGAAGTTTTGGAAACGCCCCTGATCAAAGAAGCTCAGAATAGAAAAGGGGTTGTAGAGGTAACGCTTTGCGTCCCAGGTGTAGCCGTTGTACCACTGTTTGATCTGGGCTAGCAGCGCTTCTCTTCCGCCAAAGTCGGGGGCAAATTGATCGATCCGGTCGGCGAAGTAGTGTTCCAGTTCGTCTTGCGTGTATCCGAGCAGCGCGCTATACTGCCAGTGCAGCGTCAGATCTTTTAAGTTGTTTAGGTCCGAGAATATGGATACCCTACTAAACTTGCTCACTCCCGTTAGTAGTACCAATCGCAAGTGGGGATCTAGGGATTTGAGCACGGAAAAGAAATTTTTGAGCACCTCTCGGTTCGCTTTTGCCTGCTTGATGTCGTCCAGGTAGTCCAGAATCGGCTTGTCATACTCATCGATCAAGATCACCACCCGGCCGTGCTGCTGGGAGAGTTTGGTGACGAGTTCGCGAAACTGATTCGGATACGGGGCTTCACGCAACGTAATTTGGAAGGCTTCGGCTTGGTAATCGAATTCGTTCTTTAAAAAGGCTTCCAGCCCGGATATTTTGTAACTGGCGTTGTTAAAGCGAAAATCCAGTACGGCGTACGTTTGGCTCCAGTCCCAGCGGTCGTGTATCCAGAGTCCCTCAAAAAGCGTTTGATGGCCCCGGAAGAGTTCAGCCAGGGTAGAAACCAGCAAACTTTTACCAAAGCGGCGCGGGCGGGAGAGAAAGTAGTACCCGCCCCCTTGGGTAAGCTGATAGATCAACTCGGTTTTGTCTACGTACACAAAGCCTCCTTCGCGGAGCTTACCAAAATCCTGAATGCCAATGGGGAGCTTTTCCATACCCTAAAGATAACGTTTTATCCTTTTTGAAACGTGCCCCCGCGCCCTAAGTCAACGCAACTCCAGCAGCGCCACGTTCTCCACGTGGTGGGTATGCGGGAACATATCCACCGGCTGCATTTGCTTCACATCGTACTTGGCGGCTAGCATCGCCACGTCGCGGGCCTGGGTGGCGGGGTTGCAACTGATGTAGACGATGCGGGGTACGGCGATGGCCAGCAACTGCTTCACCACGTCGGGGTGCATCCCCGTGCGGGGCGGATCAGTGATGATCACGTCGGGCTTGCCGTGCTTCTCAATTAACGTGGGCTGGAGCAGGTCTTTGATGTCGCCCGCCACAAAATGGGCGTTCTCGATACCGTTGATCTCACTATTTACCCGGGCGTCGGCCACGGCGGTGCGCACGTACTCCAGGCCCACCACCCGCTGGCAGTGCGCCGCCACGAAGTTGGCGATGGTGCCGGTGCCCGAGTACAGATCGTAAACGTATTCTTGGCCGGTGAGCTGCGCCATCTCCAAGGCCGCTGCGTAGAGTCGCTGCGCCTGCTCGGAGTTGGTTTGATAGAACGACTGGGCACTAATGCGGAACTGCAGCTCGCCCAGGCGCTCGGTGAGGTAGGGCGTGCCGCTGTGGTGCTGCACGGTGAGGTCGTGGAAGGTATCGTTTTTCTTGGGGTTGATCACGTACTGCACCGCCGTGAGGTCGGGGAAGGTGGTTTCGAATATGATCCAGCAGCGCGGTGATCGTGGGTTGCGCTTCTTGGGCCTGGGCGTCGCCACCGAACTGCACCAGCACCATCATCTCGCCGGTGCTGGTGCTGCGAATCATCAGCGTGCGCAACAGACCCTTATGCCGCCGGGCGTTGTAGTAGGAAATGTTGTGTTCCTTGGCGTAGCGATCAATCTCTAGCCGAATGGCATTCGATGGATCAGCCTGCAAATAGCAGTGCTGAATGGGTAGCACCTTCTCGAAGCTGCCCGGCATGTGAAAGCCCAGCGCGCGGCGGTCGTAGGTGATCTCTTTTTGGGCCAACTCCTCGCGGGTGAGCCACCGCTGGTCCGAGAAGGTGTACTCCAGCTTATTTCTATAGTAGGTGATCTGCTCCGAACCCAGCGTGGCGGGCACCTCGGGCAGCGGCACCTTGGCAATGCGCTCAAAGTGATCGATCACCTGCTGCCGCTTGTAGTCCAGCTGTTGGGGGTAGGGAATATGCTGCCACTTGCAGCCCCCGCACACGCCGAAGTGCTCGCAGAACGACTCCACGCGGTCTTCGGAGTAGTGGTGAAAATTTACCGCTTTTCCTTCCCAGTAGGCTTTTTTCTTGCGGGTCGTGTGCACGTCCACCACGTCACCGGGAGCCACGAAGGGCACAAATACCACGCGCTCGTTGTGCTTCACGATGCACTTGCCCTCGGCGGCCATGCGCTCCACGGTGGCCCGCTCAATCAATTCGTTCGCTGCTCTTTTCATGACTTTCTTAGTAGACAGGATGCTGGATGACTTGCGGTGATGGTCAGATGCTGGATATCAGATGATTTTCTGAGTGGTTAGGATATTGGATATTAGATGATTTTCTGGGTAGACAGGATATAAGCGCCAACATCCACTATCCACTATCCAACATCTGGCCACGCCGCCATTCCGCTTCAGCCACGAAAGTAGGGTTCTTTCCGGTGAGGATGAAGTACTTTTTCCGGAAATACCCGTATCTTAGCATAACAGCGCGATTGATTGCGGGGGGGGGCATAAGAGAAAAGGGGTGCACGATGGGTACGCCATACGAAACTACACAAGCATGCGAAAAATATTACTAGGAGGTTTGCTCATCCTTGGTGGTCTCTTTTCAGCCCGGGCGAGTCATATCGTGGGCGGTGAGTTTGAGTTACGCCACATTGAGGGCGAACGCTACGCCCTGAATTTGATTCAGTACTTTGATGAGGTATTTGGTAACAACGATGCCGAAGACCAGATCACCGAAGTATTCATCTACCGCAAGAGCGACGATACCTTTGTGCGCTCGGTGCAGCTTATCAACGCCGGTTCCACTTTTGTGCCCTACACCAACCCCGAGTGCAGTATTGATGAGTTACAGACCCGCCGCATCCTGTACACCGACACCTTAACGCTACCCGCCAGCCAGTTCAACGATCCGGCGGGCTACTACGTGGTGTACGAACGCTGCTGCCGCAACTACAACGTAAATAACTTACAATTCAACGGCACCGGACAGACGTTCTATCTGGAGTTTCCGGCGGTGCAGAAGAACAGGCAACCATTCATCAACTCAACGCCCATCCTGTTCCCACCCCTGAGCAACTACGCCTGCGTGAACCAAAATTTTTACTTCGACTTCGCGGGCAGCGACGTGGACGGTGACTCGCTGGTTTACTCGCTGGTGGCGCCCTACAATAGCTCGGAAACCGATCCTGTTCCCGAAAATTCTAACCCGCTGCCTACTCCCAAACCGCGCCCCCATCAGCCAGTCACCTTTGTAGACGGCATCAATGCCACCAACATGGTGCCGGGCAGTCCGCCGCTGCGAATCAACGCGCGGGGCTTTCTTACCGTGCGGCCCTCGCAACTGGGTTTATTCGTGTTCGGCGTACGGGCAGAGGAGTATCGCGATGGGGAGAAGATTGGCGAGGTGCGCCGCGATTTTCAGATGCTGGTCATCGACTGCGATCCGGGCGATGCTCCGCAGATCACCGGACAGGTAAAAGGAGAAACGACTGCGTATCAGGAAGGAACGGTACTCAACTTCGGAGTGGACGACCAGAAGTGTTTGGAGATGTTTGTTACGGACCCGGATATTGCGGTAGATGGCAGTGAACAGGTGACCGTGCGGGCTATTGGGGTCAATTTTGATCAGGATATTCAGGAACTGATTCCGTTGTCGCTCACCGAGCTGTCCGGAACCAATGATACGCTGGCCTTTGAGTTTTGCCTGCCCGAGTGTCCCTACACCGACGACGGCAGCCCGATGATCATCGATCTGGTAGCCTACGACGATGCCTGTAGCGTGCCGCTCACCGACACCCTGCGGATCACCGTAAACGTAGAGGGCCCCGAAAACGAAGATCCGTTTATTGTTGATAATCCGAACATCGTGAACGTAACGATTCCCGCCGGAGAACCTTACCAATTACCTATCCAGGGTATCGACAACGATGGCGACCAACTTACGCTTTCTGCGGAAGGGGTAGGTTTTGATCTGTCGGACTACGGCATGGAACTGCGTGAAGTTCTGCTGGTGCCCGGCGAGGTACGGAAGACTTTTGTCTGGGATACCGACTGCGCCACCTTCCCGTTTGATCAGCGCGACGAATTTGAGGTGATCATTCGCCTGAGCGATGACAGCGACTGCTCGTTCGGCGAGCCCGACGAACTGCGCCTGCAGCTGAAGGTAAACCTGCCGGAAAACAACCGTCCCAACATTACCTTCGACGGACTCACCGAAACCGAAATCGACGTGCGCATTGATGACGTGCTGCGCTTCGACGTAATCGCCGAGGAGCGCGACGGCGACTTTATGACGCTTACCGCCGAGGGAGTAGGCTTTGCGCTGAATGATTTGGGTATCAACTTTCCGGGCAACTCAGGGATCCGTCGTATCAGTTCGCCCTTTAACTGGGAATTGTCGTGCCGCTCGATCGAAGCGCTAGGAACTTACGAGATTGATTTCATCGCCCGCGACCAGAACCAGTGCGCGGTGCCCAGCGGCGACACCGTACGGGTGCGTATCAACGTGTTGCCGCCTAGCAACCGCCCGCCCGAAGTGCGTTTGCGCAACGTGCGCAGCGACACCATTGTGGGCACGGTCGCCCGTCCGATCAGCTTCGACGTGGTGGGCACCGATGAGGATGTAGACGTCATCACCCTGCGGCTCACCCAGGTAACGCTCGATGGGGAGCCTTTGGACGCCGAAGTGGTGAACTTTGGATTTAATCCGGCGCGGGGGCGGGGGCAGGTGGCATCGCGCTTTTTCTGGGTGCCTGATTGCAGTTTGCTGCCGCCAGATTTTAACCGGGCGGAGTTTGCGCTCACCTTCGTGGTGGAAGACGACAAGTGCTTTAGCAACCAATCGGACACGGTGCGGGCCATTCTGGACATTGGAGTGTTCTCGCTGGGCTTCGATGAGTTCGAGCCGCATAACGCCTTCACGCCCAACCAAGACGGCTTCGGTGATTTCTTCTTTCTCGACTTTTGTAATGATCCGCAGGGTGGCTGCGACCTGCCGATCGGCAACTGCGCCAATGCGTTTGATCGCATCGAGATCTACAACCGCTGGGGCAAGCAGGTATACGCCACGCGCGACACTGATTTTGAGTGGTACGCCGAGGGAATGGCCAGTGGGCCGTATTACTTTCTGGCGTTTTATACCCGCGAAACCTACAAGGGGCGGGTCTACGTGCACGTGCCGGATACGGAGTAGCACTAGCGTTGCGGTTTCACCAAGGTTGACCTATTGCTCAGCGTAGATACTCTGCTTCGCTAACCGTTTGCAACCATTCGGTAGACCCCGCTTCCCGGCCGGTAATGGCAATTTGAATAAATTCTTCATCCGGACTGGCCCCGTGCCAGTGGGGAACGTGGGGAGGGCACTTGACGACATCTCCTTTCCTAAGAATTTTCTTTAGGCTTCCTTTTTCCTGATAATAGCCTACGCCTTCGGTCGCCAGGATAATCTGTCCCGCCGGATGTAAATGCCAGTTCGTCCTGGCTCCCGGGGCAAAGGTAACGCTGCCTACCGAATTTTCATTAATGCTATCTGCCTGAACCAGCCAAGTCAACCAGGCATTACCCACAAAGTTGTTGTTGGTGATTTTTTCACCTTTGGGGTAAAGCAGGTCATCGGATTGGTTATTAAGGTTAGTTGCGTTTTGGTCATCAGCATTTCCACAGGCAATCATAGTGCAGGTAAAAACCGCCAGCGCCAAAATCGTTATTTTATTCATGATTTTGTGTTTAACAGATTGTTGAATGCGGATTATTCCCTGGAAGACATGACCTGGGACAAAACCTCTCTGCCCGCTTCTGCCTCTGACTTGCCTACATTCTCTTCAATTACCGATATAAGTTCCTTAAGTTGAGTTTCTGTAATACCAATATTTAATGCGATGCCCATATGGCCTTGTGCCATTGGTTCCAAGCCTCCCATACTAATCAATGCGGATAGGGTAGCAATCTCTCGCTGGGTGTAAGTAAGAATGTCACGTCCAAAAATGTCGGCAAACAAATGTTCTTTCAGAAACACCTCGATGATAGGACTGAAAGCAGCATAGCCTCGTTTGGCCGGCACCCCGGTGGGGCCGTCTTGTGGTTGTCCTGTGAGTTCTTCCAACACCTTTTTGCCTTCTTTATATTTATCTTCTCCTTCCTGCTGGGGAGTGGCTTCCCGGCCTACTTCATCCTGAATGCCTTGCGCCTGGCGGTCTTCCACTACTGTCATTAATGTTTGCAGTCCGCGAATACTGCGGGGAAAACCGCAATAGGCATACAGATGCACCAGCACTTCTTTGGTTTCATTGATCGTCAGGCCCGCATCTAATCCACTATTGAGGGCTGATTGCAGTGACTCCAGGTCACCCTGGGCGGTCAAGGCGGAGATAGTTACGATGGATTGCTCTTGAATATTTAATGATGAAGCCGAATCAGCGTTGGTCTGGGCCATCAAAGTGGTGGTATTGCTAAGATGAAAAGCAAGACAGGCAACGAAGGTGATGATCTTTATGATGATATTCATATCGTTTGAATGATAAATTGTGAACTCACGGTTTCTTCAATCATTTAAAAGAGCAATTTATACTCTTCTATTCATCTGTTTTCAGTTTTTCAAATATCAGGGACATGGTTGCTTCATCGATGGCTTCCATAGCTACTAATTCTAACGACCTCACCATCTTGAGCGTAGTGGTTTTATACTTTTGGAAGTGGGGTGTGGTTAGGTGTTGCTCGTAAGCGGCCCGGCTGGCGTATATTTCCATTATTCTTATCTGGGTAGGATTTTCTTTTTCATACATCGGAAAGATGGTAATCACCCCCGGCTCCAGTCTGACCGATGCCGCCGCTTCTTCTTTAAGAATGGCTTTGTATTCTTCCAGATGAGCCGAGTCTATTTCAATTTCGGCAATACGTATCATCGGTTCTTTTGGCTGGGCTAAGGCGGTTTGGCAGCTAACCGTCATCAGTAATAATATTGAAAAAAATAGGGGAGCTTTGATCTTAAAATCTGTGTTTTGCTTGATCATGTTGTTGGTTATTGAATTGCCTTAATTTCTTGCAACCATTCCGTCACTTTAGCTTCCGCCTCTTCTGCTTTTTCGCCTTCCATCACCAATAAAATTCCATCTCGCTCGATGCCCCCTTGGATAGAAAATCCTTCCAGAATGTTAGCATCCGGGCACAACTTCTCCACCGTCTCAAAGCTGCTTCCGACGCTATATCCGGCATTAGTATTGAAGGGGATGACGGTTTTCCCACTCAAATCGTACTGATGCAAAAAGCTTTTCATGGGGGGCGGTAATTGCATGCCCCAGGTCGGGAATCCCAGGAAGATAGTATCGTATTGATCCATCTCAACCTTGGTTTTCAAGGGCGGCAAGAACCCGGTGTCGTTTTCTTCGGCCACCTGTTTGACAATGGCATCGTAATCTTCGGGATAGGGATTCTTCAATTCTAAAGCTATCAAATCGCCACCTACCTGTTCGTGAATCATTTCGGCAATGGCTTTGGTGTTGTTGGTGCGCGATAGATATACGACTAAAATATTTTCATTGCCATTTTGGACAACGGGGGAATGTGCTTTTGATGAACAAGACACTAACCCCCAGAATGCGATGAGTAGCCAGGTAGAAGACCGGTTAGTTTTCACTCGAGCGGTATAAAGGCGAGGCCATTGTTTTGATTCATCGGGATCACCAGTTGGTTGGACCCGGCATCGTAGCACATCGAGGCGGCATTGGGAACGTTGGTGGCGATCAACTCGGCGGACGCACCGGGACGAATGCGGGATACGCCTCCGTGCCGGACGCTGCATATATATTTCGTGCCATCGGGCATGATCACCAGTCCATCGCTACCGGCCTGGGCTGCGTTTTCGGTTTTCAACAATTCCCCGCTTTCTGAAAATGTCAGTACCTCCGTGTTTCCATAGTTAGCCACCACAATATTTCCATCCGGGTCAAAGGCAATGCCGTTGGGGGCGTTGAGTGGCGCGCCCTGCACCAATACCGTGGCCTCACCGTTGGGGGTTACCTTCCAAACTTTCCAGGTGTCAGGATTGGGGTTTTCACCCGAGAAATCACCCGTCTGCGTGGCGTAAATAGTGCCGTCTTCCTTCACCTCAATGTCGTTGAGCCACGGAGCATCCTCCACGCGCATTTCCTTTACTGGCGCACCCGTTTGCATGTTAAACTGGCGAACGACGGCCACACTGGGATCATCATCACCGGTACCGCCGTCGCGGTCAGCCACATAAAGCTGGCCATCGATGATATCACTACCGAACGGCTCGTTTAATACCAGGGGCGGGGACAGGGTTTTTCGTTCGTCGGCATTTTGCAGGCCAATCCACCGCAGGGTGTGCACCGACCCGTCGTGGTTGATAAGGGAAACCCAGGCATCGTTGGTCCGGACGTTCTGCGGCGCACCGCGGTTGGGTACCACGATGAGCTCCCGCTCCGGATCATACGAGCAGCTTTCCGCTCCGTAGATGCCCCCGTAGACTTTCACGTTCGATGAGATCGGCTCGAAGGTGCCGTCAGCCGCAGGTAAACCGAGCGGATTTCCCACCGGATAGAGCGCTGTCTGTTGGGCCAATACCGGATCGGATAAGAGACTTACCAGCATTAGCAGGGCAAGCACCCATGAGACTTGACTAATCATGTTGATCTTTTCAGTTCTTCTTTTCATAGCTTCAATTTTTTTGAAATGATACTCATTATTTTTTCGGTGGGGCTTCTGCGCCCGAAAAGGCCAGCACGCGGTCCGGCAGGCGCTGCCCGCGAACCTCAATGGCCCGGACCGCCGTATTCAGTTCGGCTATCTCGGCGGGGGTGAACTGAACCTCAGCCGCGCCGATGTTCTCTAGCATGTGCGCCATCACGGTCGTTCCGGGGATCGGCACAATCCAAGGCTTTTGCGCCATCAGCCAGGCCAGGGCGATCTGAACCGGAATAACCTGCTTGCGAACCGCCCAGGTCTTGATCAGATCAACCAATTGCATATTGTGCATCAGGTTCTCGGGCGCGAACCGCGGAGTGATGGCACGAAAATCGCCCGGGGCGAATCGCGTGTCCGCATCGATCCAGCCGGTTAGTAATTGGCAGTCCAGTGGCCACCAGGGCACAAAGCCGATTCCCAACTCCTCGCAGAGCGGTATCACTTCCCGCTCCGGATCGCGCGTGGCCATCGAGTACTCGTTCTGGATCGCGGTCAGCGGCAAGGTGGCATGCGCGCGACGGATCGTCTGTAGGCCCGGTTCGGAAAGTCCCCAGTGCAGCACTTTTCCCTCATCCATCAGGTCTTTGATCGCTCCGGCCACATCCTCAATTGGCACATCGGGGTCGACGCGGTGTTGATAGAGCAGGTCTATGCGGTCTGTCCGCAGCCGCTGGAGCGAACCCTCCACGGCCCGCTTCATGTGTTTGGGGCGGCTGTTGAGTCCGGGGCCGCGCTCGCCGGTATCGGGGTCAATGTCCCAGCCGAATTTGGAGGTGATCCTGACCTGATTTCTAAACGGCTCGATGGCCTCGCCGAGGATTCGTTCGTTTTCGAAAGGCCCGTATGCCTCGGCACAGTCGAAGAAGGTGACGCCGCGATCGTATGCTTCGCGGATAATGCTGATCATTTCCGGACGGTAGGGCACCGTGGTGGTGTACTTGCGGTGCATGTTCTGCACGCCCATGCCAATACCGGAGACTTCCAAGGTGCCAAGTTTTCGCCGTTCGAACAAGGTGGCGGTCGGGGTATTTTGAGAATGTTGGCTGCGTGAACTGACTTTATTTCCTTGTGCTGCACTTTGGGCACCGGCCACGGAAGTTACTACCGAGCCTCCGGCTACTGCCAATCCTGTTTTAAAAAGCTGGCGGCGATTCATATTTTTTGTTTTTAGGTTAATGCTGTGTCAAAAATGAGGACACTAGGGATTCAGTAATTTGGTAAACGAAAGCGAACCCAATTTCCAACCATCGTCTCGTTTTACATACACCTCTGTGACCTCAAACAGATTCGTCACTTCATTGCCTCCCACTTCGGCTAGCAAATCAATTCGATTTAAAAGAATGGCTGTGTTATCAATGAAATTTACCGAGACTTCGTGGACATCCGCTTTCTTGTACCAGATTCCGCCACTTTTGATGATGTCAAGTTCTTGCTCTTTTCCCCAGCTTCCTCCCATGTGGACAAATTCCGCCTTTTCGTGGAAGAGGGTAGCCAGGGAATCTACGTTCTTATCAGCCATCCACTGCCACTTCTGCTGGGAGAGGTCTTTAATTTCTTGTTCTGCATTGCTATTCGCATTCGTGCTACCGGTAGTAGGCGGATTGATGCTGTTGAATTCTTGCTCGCTTACCGGTTCCAACCATTCGGTGGGTTGATCCCCGGTGATGGCCAGGTAGGCAACGTCGGTTTCCGGAGTGGCGGCGTGCCAGTGTTCTACGCCGGGAAGGCATTTGACGACATCTCCATTATGAAGGATTTGCACCGGCTTGTTTCTTTCCTGGTAGGAGCCGGTACCCTCCGTAATGATAAGTTGTTGTCCCTCCGGATGCCGGTGCCAGTCTAGTTTGGCACCGGGTGCCATGACCACGTGCGCGATATTATAGTTAAAAGTGCTATCCGCATCACTAACATGACTGAGCCACACGTCTCCGGTGTGATGCACGTTGGGAGCTTTCTCGCCTTTCGGAAAAATAGTCGCCTCCTGTGCTATCGCTGGGGCAAAAAGGAGAGTAGATGATAAAGCGATTAAATTCAATAGGTGCTTCATAATTGTCTTGGTTGATTGTGTTATTTGTGTTCAAATTTATTGTTTCATCACTATCGGTTCACCATTTTTTGCATCTCTTCGGGATAGCGGGCTCCCTGTACGTCGATCTTGGCTACGGCTTCGTTGATTTTTTTCAGATCATCGGCACCCAGGACAATGTCTGCTGCGCCCACGTTCTCTTTCAATCGGTGCAGTTTGGTGGTGCCCGGAATGGGAACAATCCACGGCTTTTGGGCCAATAGCCAGGCCAGGGCTATTTGTGCCGAGGAAGCATCTCTTTCTTCTGCCATTTTGCCCAGCAAATCTACCAACGCCTGGTTGGCTTTGCGGTTTTCTTCCGAGAAGCGGGGAACCACGTTGCGAAAATCCGTCTCGTCGAAGGCCGTGTTTTCGTTGATTTTACCCGTCAGGAAGCCTTTACCAAGAGGACTGAAGGGCACCAAGCCAATCCCTAATTCTTCCAATGTCGGTAGTATTTCTTTCTCCGGCTCTCGCCACCACAAAGAGTATTCACTTTGCAGGGCCGTCACGGGTTGCACCGCGTTGGCTTTACGAATGGTGCCGACGCCTGCTTCCGACAGACCAAAGTGCTTCACTTTTCCCTCTTGGATTAAATCCTTCACCGTTCCGGCTACCTCTTCGATGGGAATATCAGGATCGACCCGGTGCTGGTAAAACAGGTCAATCACATCGGTTCTCAGCCGTTTGAGCGATGCTTCGGCCACCGCTCGGATGGTTTCCGGGCGACTGTCCAGGCCGTTGGCCTTTCCGTTTTCGATATTGAAACCAAACTTGGTGGCCAGCACGACCTGCTGGCGAAACGGCTTCACGGCTTCGCCCAGCAACTTTTCGTTGATAAACGGCCCGTAGATTTCCGCCGTATCAAAAAAGGTAACGCCCTGCTCGAAAGCGGCACGGATTAGTTTGATGGCAGCCTCTTGGTCGGTGGCCGGACCGTAACCAAAGCTTAGTCCCATACAACCCAGCCCGAGGGCGGATACTTCCAGGCGGGTGGCCGCCCCACCGTTGCCTAATGTTCTTGTTCTCATCATTTTCTGGATATTAATTTAACAATTTGTTACGTTGGTAACCTTGTAAGTTGATTGTCCCATTAAGCGATCACGGCAGTGAAAAGGCCATGATGAAACCGGAAGGATTTTCTTCGGTACCGCCCACCGACAGTGCCACGTATTGCTTGCCGTCAACCTGGTAGGTAGATGGAGTAGCATTCGCCATCGCGGGCAAGGTGGTTTCCCACAGAAGTTTGCCCGTCAACTTTTCAAAAGCACGGAATTTCCGGTCCTCGGCACCACTATAAAGACCAAATCTCCGGCCGTGACAATGGGCCCCGCCTTGCCTTCCAGACCGGTTGTCGGGGCACCTTCTTTCTGGTATTGTTCATCGTTTCCGAGGGGGATCTGCCACTCGTATTCGCCGGTAGAGAGGTTCAAAGCGTGAAGCATGCCCCACGGGGGTTTAATGGCCGGGTTGCCACTCGGGTCGGTCCAGGTTCGATAGCCGGAGGTGTTCAAATACATGTCTCGTACCTGTTCGGTTGTAGTGTCTATCTCCACGGTGGTCAGTTGATCCGAACCTTCTTCTACGCTGTGTACGTGGGCCAGAATCGCCTGAATTTCCCCCTCCTTGAGGACCCCAGCGTAGGGGGGCATGATGCCCGCTCCTCGTTTGATCTTGTCCATTACCATGTTTCTGCTCATTCGCTGGTCAAGATCGATCAGAGACGGATTGGCAGCTATGCCTTTTCGATCTACTCCGTGGCAGGAGGCACAGTAGGTGCTGTACAATCTTCTCCCCTGGTCCTTGATCGGAAGTCCGGCCGCCTCCTGCGGGTCCACTTTAACGATGGTCTGAATGTCGGGCGCATCCAGGGAACGAATGTAGAGCATCGTCGTGGCCGGGTCATAGGCCGTCCCACCCCAATTAGAACCACCTCGGGTGCCCGGGATCATCAACGTTCGTTTCAGGTCCGGGGGCGTGTAGAGTCCTTGATAGCGCATAGACCTGAATTCTTGTAGTATTGAGTCGTGGTCGGCTTCAGAGTAGTGGGTAAGGTCTGCTTCGGTGATCAGTTGCCGGGCGTAAGGTTCGGGCACCTGAGGAAAAGGTTGGGTAGGCCAGGCTTCTTCCCCCGGAAGATTGGAGGTCGGAACCGCCCGTTCTTCCACCGGAAAAAGGGGGGCACCAGTTTCCCGATCCAGTACAAACAAAAATCCCTGCTTGGTGATCTGCGCCACGGCATCTACTGCTTCTCCGTCCTTATTAACTTGTACTAGGTTCGGCGGGGCGGGCAGGTCATAATCCCGATGTCATGGTGGACTGTTTGATAATGCCAGACGTGTTCGCCGGTAGCGGCATCCAGGGCCAACACACAGTTGCCGTAGAGGTTTTCCCCGATCCGGTCGGCCCCGTAAAAGTCGTAAGTAGGCGAGCCCAATGACATGTAAACTATACCACGTTCACGGTCTAGCGACATACCGGCCCAGTTGTTCACTCCGCCCGCGTATTGATACGCCTCCTCTGGCCACGTCTCATAGCCCGGTTCTCCGGGAAGCGGAATAGTATGGAAGGTCCAGACCAGTGCTCCGGTTTTGCAGTGATAAGCCCGGATGTAGCCCGGCGGAGTACCATAGAGGTCAGGCAACCGGGAGCCGACGATGATCAGGTCGTTGTAAATGATTCCGGGCGAGGTCATCGATACCGCAATCGTTGAAGGATCATCCCTAAGCCCTACATTCAGGTTAACCTTTCCTTGTTCTCCAAAGGTGTCGATGGGTTTACCGGTGCGGGCATCCAGCGCCACCAGATGATTTCCACCGGCAAACAATATGCGCTTGTCCGGTTCGCCGTTGCGATCTCCGTCTTCCCAATAGGTAACCCCTCTACCTTGTCCACCACCGCCGCCACCATCGAAAGGATCGTACGACCAGATTTGTTCACCGGTGGCTGCATTCACCGCATAAGCCCATAGTTTGGCAGAAGTGGCATACAACACGCCATCGACAAAAATGGGATTGCATTGGCTGGTGACCGGCTGTGCACTGGCGGGCAAATCACTGACCGTGAAGGTCCAGGCCGGTTGCAGTTGGCTCACATTCAATACGTTGATCTGATCTAGGGGAGAGTAGTTGGAGCTGTGCGCATCGGCTTTATACACGGACCAGGTCCGATCTTTATTAACATCGTTATCACTTCCTGACTGACAGCCAGCAATCAGCAGAAAAGCAATGGCGGCGAGGCTTTTCGACATACTTTTGTTTAAGTTTTGTAGTTGCATATCATTTAATTTAACAGATTTCCCCCAAATGCACGTGCCAACACGGCTTTTTCCATAGAAACTAGTGCCCCTGGCACTAGGTATCTCATTATTTTAGATCCTAATACTGTTTCAAGAGCTAGCATTTTGATCCTCAATCACACATTTTCCAGTCAAATACATGCACTTGCGGGAGGCTGGCTGGGAAACACGATTGGGCATTTGCTCCGCTAACGTCTCTTGCATTGGGTTCGGTGAGGTGTTGACTAGCTTAGCCAAGGTACGGTCGCCCCGATAAGCTTCTCGTTCCCAGGGCATCCTTTGGTTGTATTCGTAAGCATACGGGTAGTTTTGGCCTTTCCAAATCACGTTGTCATTGAGAATAATGAGTTCCTGCTTAGCGTACTGCCTTACGTGAATCATTTCGTGAGCCAACACGAGCCGTTGTTTCAATGCACTCAACCGGGCATCTATCAACACTTTCAAGAGTTGATACACGTCTGGTTCCGATGAAGGAAGGGAAAAGGTGATTCCCTCCAGCTTTTCGGGCATTCTGCTAGAAAATCGTATCGTTAGATGAATGCTTTCCTGAACGTCCAACTGATCTAAGTGGGCCTGCACGTGTCTTTCTATGACCCAAGGGTTTTTGCCACCCCTGACCTGAATCACCGGTTGCGAGAAGGCGACCGTAGTCCCAAGCAATATCGTAAGCGTACCCGATACGATCATGCACCCACGGTGGAAGGCTTGTCTACCAATACTACTCATAGCTCTTTTAGGTTAGGTTTTTTAATCAGCATGGTTCAAAGGTCGGGAAAGGTGCTCGCTACTTCTGTATACCGATTACGGGATTACTAACCAATATTACTGGTTCAACAAAGGCAGAGGATGAAAGCTGAAATAATGCTGTACATTTGAAGAGTATTATATTAAAAGCACGATGAACGACATCCTGAAGTTTGACACTATCGGACAGTACAACGCTTTCAACCGGCACGAAACCCAGCACCCATTGGTGAGCGTCATCAACCTCTCCCAGGCCGCCCCCCGGCAGCACCGGCGGATGCACTTTGGCTTTTACACGATCTTCTTCAAACAAATCAACTGCGGCGACTTGCGCTACGGTTGTCACTATTACGACTACGAGGAGGGAACCCTCGTTTCTCTGGCCCCCGGACAGGTGATTGGTGAAAATAAAGACGAAGAATATTACCAGCCCCAGGGCTACGCCTTGGTATTTCACCCGGATTTGCTGCTGGGCACCTCGCTCGGCCAACACATCCACAAGTACTCGTTTTTTTCGTACGAGGTGAACGAGGCCCTGCACTTATCGGCCCACGAGCGGCAAGTCATGCAAGATTGTTTCGCCAAGATTGCGTTTGAACTGAGCCAACCCGTGGACAAGCACAGTGCGCGGCTCATTGTGGCCAACATCGAGCTGTTTTTAAACTACTGCACCCGCTTCTACGACCGGCAGTTTATCACTCGGACGAATGCCAACCAAGGGATTTTGGAGCGGTTTGAAAACCTGCTGAACGACTACTTCTACTCTGATAAGGCGCAGAATCTCGGTCTGCCCACCGTGGGCTACTGCGCCGAACAGTTATTTTTGTCGGCCAACTACTTCGGGGATTTGATTAAGCGAGAGACGGGCAAGTCGGCCCAGGAATATATCCAGTTGAAGTTGATCAACGAGGCCAAGGAGCGCATCTTTGATCCGAGCAAGTCGATGAGCGAAATTGCCTACGAATTGGGTTTTAAGTACCCCCAGCACTTTAGCCGCGTGTTCAAGCAACGTGTAGGCTACTCGCCGAATGAGTACCGACAGTTGAATTAGTACTCCCTTCCGTTTGGCTGTGACCTTAGTTTTGATTAGAGAATGGTTTTCAACAGTTCTTCACAACTTTTTACAATCAGTTCGCTGAAGTAAAAGTCGTCTTTGTCTTCGGTCACGATGATACTGCAACCCGCCTTTACTGCGGAATAATACTGCATTCCATCTTCAAAATCATGCACTCGTTTGTCCTGCAAGGCTTTTCTTACAACCTTTTCGTTGATTTCTGTAACGCCCAGAAAGCTGGTCAGATGTTCTATTTTCGTTTTCGCTGTGGTCTCGTTATGTTTCTTAGAAGAAAAATAGAAAGCTATGGCTAAGCACAAAGGCGAAGTCACCAGTTCGTAGTCGGCCCGTTGCGCTAAGCTCAATACTCGGGAAGAATAGGTAAACAACGGATACTCTTTGTTCAGTACTGAGACGAGCACATTAGCATCGATAAAAAGTTTCAACGTTGCTCGTGGTATTCTTGTTTGAGTTTACGGCGAGAACGTCTTTGGTAAGTAGCCTCTCCTTCCGCTACTTGCATGACCCAATCGGCAATCGGAAACTTTTCTAGTGTTTGATAATTACCAGTGGTGATCTGCCGGTAGAGAAACTCAGTGAGACGAGACAAACTGATATTATGATTAGCGGCAAAAACCTTGGCTTGCTCAATAACCTCGCGGTCAAAATGTAGGGTGACTTTGGTGTCCATTGTCTCTTTCTGTTGTACTACGTCAAAAATAAAAATTTATCACGTAAAATAAAATCAATCGGAACACCTCCTGTTCATCTAAGTCAGACCACGCTGGTTGATCTTGAGGACGGCGAGTTAGCTACAACCGCACAATCTTCAGCCTCCTCTTTCCCCGGATCCGGGTTTTGGTAGGAATGAGCCACTTAGCCAATAGTCCTACCCCGATCAGTGAGCCACTAAGCACCAGCGTGCCCCGGTCGAGCTCCCGACTGTTGACCACGTCGAGCACCAGATAGCCCGTTCCGCCAATCAGCAGCAGCGGGGATAACTTGTGACGCAACGTGTACCAGTTTTGCTTGTCGTCCTGGTAGATGTGGGTGACGTCGCTCACCCGAACGCGATAATGTTCAAAAAGGATGACGCTGTCCTGCAGCTCCTGAATGCGGCCGGTGAACTTGCTCCGGTCGCCCCGCAGTTGCAACGAGATTTTGTCGCCCGGATAATAAAAAGCCCGGCGATTGCGACTTTTCTCAAACATCAAAAAAGACGAAGCCTGACCGTACCCACTCGTGTGTACCAGCAACAGCAGCAGTACGACCGTCAGGGTTCTGGTCATGCTTTACCAAGTGGTTCGTTAGCTATATTGCCCGGCCAATTCGCTGCGTACTTGCTCCAGCAGCTGCTTGGTCGCCTTGATGCCTTCTTCTTCACTCAGGCCGCTGCCCTCGTACTCCACGCCCACAAAGCCCCGGTAGCCCGCGTCCAGCACGATGCGCATCATCTTTTCGTAGTCAATTTCAGCCTCTAGCCCCTGATCATCGAAGTCGTAGGTTTTGGCACTCACCGACTTGGCGTAGGGCATCAGTTCGGCCACTCCTTGGTAGCGGTCGTATTCGTCCAGGCAGCCCAAGGGTTGGGGGTTTTCGGCGGTGGGCGCTTCGCGTTCCAGGCAGAAGTTGCCGAAGTCGGGCAGCGTTCCTACGGCCGGGCTATTCACCAGCTTCATCACCCCGGCCAGCCACTCGCCGTTGCTCAACAGCCCGCCGTGATTTTCCACAATGATATCAACGCCTTGTTGGGATCCGTATTCAGCGAGTTGGCTGAGACCGTCCGCGGCGCGCTGCTGCTGCTCTTCGTAGGTGCCACTGCTCTGGGCGTTCACGCGGATGGAGTGGCAGCCCAGAAATTTAGCCGCATCGATCCATTTGTGGTGGTTTTGCACCGCCTGTTGCCGTTCGGCCTCGTAGGCGTTGCCCAGTTCGCCCTCGGCATCACACATGATGATCAGCGGTTGCACTCCGGCCTCCGCGCAGCGGTTTTTGAGTTCGGTCAGGTAGTCGGTGTCTTCCGCCTTGTCGTAGAAGAAGGTGTTCACAAACTCCACTCCCTGAAACCCCATTTCGGCGGCTTTGGCCGGGAATTCCAGGTTCGTTAGTTCACTGTCGGCCACCAAAAAGGCGTAGTCGTTCTTCAACTTACTGCCAAACTCCGACCAGGGCAACTTCAGGGCGGCGGGGTTGAACAGCGCCTTGTGGAACGACCACTGGGCCAGTGAAATTTTGAATAGCGGTTCGGAAGTCGCACTAGCCACCGCGGTGGTGTCGCCTTCGGCAGCGGATTGGGAGGTGGGACTGCTACAGGCAGAAGATAGTAAGCCTAAACCAGCGGAGCCGAGTCCGGCCGAGAGCAGCGTAGAGCGCTTAATGAAGATTCGTCGTTGCATCGTTTTTTTCGGGCTAATGTACAACTTCTTACGAATTGTTGCTCGAGTTAAGGGAGTCGTTGCGCCGAAGCAAATCAATTCGCGTCAGAAATCGCTTACTCTGCCCCCTTCTTCGTACTTTTGTCTTTTTAGTCCATAGTCAACAGTCGATAGTCCATAGGCAGTTCTACTATCGGCTGTCAACTATCGAACTATCAACTAATAACCAACCCAACTACCGTGATCAGCTTTTACCCCGGTCCTTCGCGCGTCTACCCCGCGGTGCCCCGCTACGTGCAGGAAGCCTACGAGGAGGGCGTGCTTAGCATCAACCACCGCAGCCCGGAGTTTGTCGCCATCTCTGAGCGAACTATTGCCTTGATTAAGGAGAAACTGGCGGTGCCGGACAATTATACCATTTTTTACGTGTCGTCGGCCACTGAGTGTTGGGAGATCATTAGCCAATCGCTGGTGCATCACTTGTCGTATCACGTGCACAATGGGGCTTTTGGGCAGAAATGGTTTCGCTACGCCCAGCAATTGCAGCCGCAGGCTGAGCAGTACGCTTTTAATTTCCAGCAACCCCTACGGGCTAGCCAAATAGAGCCTTCGTCGGAAGCGGAGGTGATTTGCCTGACGCACAACGAAACCTCTAACGGAACTGCTTTGCCATCGGCTACGCTGGCTGACATCCGCGTTCGGTTTCCGAAGCCATTGATTGCGGTGGATGCCACGTCGTCGCTGGCGGGAGTGGAGCTGCCTATTGCGATGGCTGATGTATGGTACGCATCGATGCAGAAGTGCTTCGGACTGCCCGCCGGCATGGCGGTGCTTATTTGCTCGCCCCGCGCATTGGAAAAGGCGCAGCGGGTGGGCGAAAACCAGCACTATAACAGCTTATTGTACATGCAGGAGCAGATGCAGCGCTGGCAAACCACGCACACCCCGAATGTGCTGGGTATTTATCTACTCATGCGCACCCTGGAAGACCGTCCGACAATTCGTGAAATAGACGCACAGACCCAGGAGCGCTACCAGCAGTGGGTAGCGTGCATATCAGATGTGAAAAAGGTTCGCTTACTCGTTGGTGACCCGGCCCTTCGTTCGCACACCGTGATCCCCATTGAGGCAGAACCCGAAACGATCAACCGCCTACGGGAGCAAGCGAAGCAAGCCGGGTTCACGCTTGGCAACGGCTACGGCGATTTGAAACCTACCACCCTACGCATGGCCAACTTCCCCGCTATCCTCGACCAAGAAATTGAGCAGCTTAAGGTTTTCCTGCAGGAGTTTTAACCCCGGCAGACGACCACATTCAATCCTTCATTCATTCAATCCCTCAATATCTCTTCCCCCGTCATGCTCAACTTCACAGAAATTCTTTCGGTCACGCTCATTCTTTTTTCGGTGATTGACATTCTGGGTAGCCTACCCATTGTGATTGATCTGCGCAAAAAAACCGGCACTATCCAGTCTGGCAAAGCCACTATTGTGTCGGGATTTATTATGGTAGCCTTTTTATTCTTGGGCGACCGGATTCTGCGTTTATTTGGCCTTGATGTGGCCTCCTTTGCGCTAGCCGGTGCTCTGGTAATGTTCCTGATCGGCATGGAAATGATCCTGGGCATCGAGCTGTTTAAATCCGATCCCGAGAGTGACTCAAACGCATCTATCGTACCCTTGGCCTTTCCGCTGATCGCCGGGGCGGGCACCATGACCACGCTCATTTCGCTACGAGCAGCTTATAGCTACCCCAATATCCTAATTGGAATCGTGATAAATCTAATTTTGGTGTATATTGTCCTTAAATCGTCGGTGTGGTTAGAGCGAAAAATTGGTAAGCCGGGCTTTATTATTATCCGCAAAGTATTCGGTATTATCTTGTTAGCCATTGCTATCAAATTGGTGACCAGTCAGTTCGCCTAACCACCTCCCAGTATAAAGCCAGGTGAACCACCCCACCGGCAAACAACAGTACGGACTCAAAACAATAATACTTCATGATCACTATGTACACTGACGGGTCCTCACGAGGCAACCCGGGCCGGGGCGGCTACGGCACCGTTCTAATGTATCAGCAACATCGTAAGGAGCTAAGCGCCGGATACCGAAAAACCACCAACAACCGCATGGAATTGCTGGCCGTGATTGCGGGCTTGGAGGCGATCAAAAAACCGGGGTCAGAAGTGAAGGTGTACTCAGATTCTCAGTACGTGGTGGATGCGGTGAACAAAGGATGGCTGTGGACGTGGCAGCGGAAGGGTTTTAAAGGAAAGAAAAATCCTGACCTTTGGCAGCGGTTTATCAACGCCTACCAACAACACGAGGTAAAGATGCAGTGGATTAAAGGGCACTCGGGCATTCCGGAGAACGAGCGCTGCGACGAACTGGCGGTAGACAGCGCCGATGGACGCGATTTGCTGGTGGACGAAGGCTACGAACAGAGCGTTCAAAACATCTAAACTTACCCGCCGTTACCACTATTCAATCACTCATTCTATAATTCAATCCTTTGATCAGCTATGAAAGAAGAAGACCAAGTCCACCTGACCAATATCGCCAATTATATCAACGAAATAGAAGCCTACGTTGAAGGTATGAACTACCAGCAATTTGCTGACGAAGAAGAGGTGCGCATCACGGTGATGGAAAACCTGCAACACATCGGGCAAGCCACGGCCCTGCTATCGGATGAGTACCTGGAGCAATACACCGCAGTGGATATACAGGTTCTGGAAGTCTTTAAAGGAGCAAAGTTTAGCGACGGACTGGAGATAGATTTTCGTCCTACCTGGAGCATTATTCAGAACGACTTGCCTTTGTTTCGCGACAAAATTATGACTGACACGGAGCGCATGGACGTGCCGAAGGGTGACGACATCAGTGATACAGCGTATAAGGCAGATCAAGAGTAACTTTTTTGCATTAGTCAGGGCAATTGGTCAATCACCTTTTTTAAGTCGCTGATTTCTTGTTCGCTGAGCTGCTCTTCTTTTACCAGAAAAGACAATAGCGTGGCCGGAGAATCTTCAAAGTAGCCGGACATTAACTTTTTGAGATAGACCTTTCGATAGGCAGCCTTGCTGATGATCGGAAAGTATTCGTGGGTTTTGCCGTAGGCCGTATAGCTTAAATAGCCTTTTTTCTCCAGGATGCGCACCACCGATGAGATGGTGTTGTAGGGCGGTTTGGTTTTGCCCGGCATTGCTGCGATAATGTCCTTTACGAACGCCTTTTTCAACTTCCAGAAGAGTTGCATCACGCGTTCTTCCGTTTTGGTTAGTTCTTCCATTATTATCGTCGGTTAGTTAGCGGAACTACGGTGAACTCAATCGCTACGGTTTTGCTTGGCCCATCCGGGATCGGGTTGATGCCAACTTGCTCCGGATCAAAGTAACCCATTTCGGCGATGGCCCGCTGCGTATTTATTAACTCGGCTCGGTTGAAGAGCTCCCCCGGTTGCATCGCAATTTGTTCCCGAATTTCCTCTTCTGGAACGTCCCCGTTTCCCTTGATCGTAATCTCACCCAGATTCACGACGTCCCCTTCGTAAATTTTCATCAACAAATCCGTTTTACCCGCTTCGTTCGCTTGTTCCTCTACCTCCAGGTTAAAGTATAAGTACCCACGGTCCATATAGAGGGTAGAAATATCGTCTCCTGTTGGCTGATAATTCAGCCGATCGTTCAGCACCTGACGGTCAAAGGCATCACCCGGTTTCAGGCCCAGCGCTTCGTTGAGCGTTTCATAGTCATACAAGGTGTTTCCTTCCCAACGAATCGTGCCGATGGTGGTTCCGGAGTTTAAATCGGAAGCGGGCTCGTTTTTAGGGCTAGCCGGTTGGTTGGATAAGGTAGACTGCTGCGCCGGAGGCTCATCCACGCAGGCAAAAAGTAGGAGCAAGGCCGCAGCGGCCGGAAAGAGAAGGGTGAACCATAGCTTTTGAGTTTTAAGCGAACGGGTTTGAGCAAGCATCTTGATGCGTCGGTTTATTTGCTTACCCGCAAAGGCGGTGGCCAAGGGCACTCTTTGATGATTGGTCATCTTCAGCAACAGATGGGCGTAGGCCTTTCGCTCGTCTCCCTGACCGGCCACCGACGCGTCGGCCAGATACTCGTGCACCTCGCGCAGGGCGTTTTTCAGATACCCCAGCAACGGATGAAACCAGAGCACGACCTCGGCCAGGGCCAAGAACAACAAGTCTACGCTGTGATTTTGGCGGATATGCACTAACTCGTGACCTACAATCCGGTTCACTTCCTCTTCCGGCAACTGCTGCACCGTGGGGGGCAAAAACAGGTAATGAAAAAAAGAAAATACGGGCATCGGGGATGCCACGGTAACGATGCGATAACCTGGCTTTTTCTCGTGACCGTTGTCTCGAATGAGTTGCTGCAGACTTTTCAAATGGCGGATCAGCCGATACGTTTTGTAGAGCAATCCGGTTGCGTACCCCAGCAACGCGCCATAAAGAGTAAAAGTGAGCACGCTAAAGGACGGGCCGGAGGTTGTGATCCCGCCTGTTCCAAGAGCGGGAACTAACCAGCGGCTGGCATCCCAGGTTGCTGCCGCCGGAAGGGATAAAACTCCATCGGTAGTCAACCACGATAATAGGGCAGGGAGTGGGATGAGCGGAAGCATCAGACTGAGCGCGACACTTGCCAGAAGATAGCGCCGCATCCAGGAAAAATGCGTAGACCGGGCCAAAAAACCGCGATACAGCAGGGCGAACACTGCCAGACACAAACTTGATTTCAGCAGATACAGAAGTAGACTAGCCATAGGGAAAGTAGTTAAACGTTTCAACAAAGCTAAAACTTAAATTCCAGTTTTACAACTGAAATATCAGTTATAAAACTGAAAAATAAGTTTATAGGGTTTATTCACAAAAAAACTGCCAAGCGATAACGGCTTGGCAGTACGAGAAATAACTACGAAACATCAATCGCCGTCGGTAGCTTGGGCTCTTCCATTTCGGTGATAGTCGGCTTCAGTACCCCAACTTCGTACTTGGCTTCAACTAATCAAACGACGGCATCAAACCGCACAATCCACCGTGAGCGTGAGCCAGCTACAATTCGCGCTGACCAAAAAGCTGCTGTAACACAAAAAGCCCCGTCAATTGGCGAGGCTTTTTTGTTGCTTATTGATTATCAGGATTTTATTACAATCCGATACCGTAGAACTGAGTTTCTTCCGGACTGTCAGGATAAACGCCCTCGATGAGCACTCCACCGCTTTCTTTCTTCACTACCTCGGTGAGGTCGTCCATCGACTTGATCGTCTTGTTGGCCACTCGGGTGATCACAAAACCGGGACGCACGCCCTGCTGCCGCAGTTTGCCGGGGTAGGTGCGCACCACCTGCACTCCGGATTCCAGGTTTAGTTCTTTAAGCTCCCCGACGTTCAGCTCCTTAAACTGGGCTCCCAGCGATTCTAACTCCGAACTGCGCTCGCGGCTGACCACCATTTCACTACCTTCCATACCCTTTAGCTTCAGCGTGAAAGTCTGTTCTTCGCCATCCCGCATCACGATCACATCTACCTGATCGCCGGGTCGCTTGCGACCCACGTACGACTGTAGTTCCGCGCTTTTGTTGGTGCGCTTTTCGTCCACCTGCACAATCACGTCTCCTTCTTTCAAGCCAGCCTCAGCTCCGGCCCCGCCGTCCATAACGCCTTGCACGTATACGCCCCGGCTCACATCGAGGTCAAACTCTTTGGCTGTAGTCGCATTCACGTCCACTATCTGCACGCCGATCAGGGCGCGTTGCACCTTGCCGTATTCTTTTAGGTCGTCCACCACCTTCTTCACGATGTTGGAAGGAACGGCGAAGGAGTAGCCCGCGTACGAACCAGTCGGGCTCATGATGGCCGTGTTGATGCCGATCAAATCGCCGTCTACGTTGGTGAGCGCTCCGCCGCTGTTGCCAGGGTTCACCGCCGCATCAGTCTGGATGAACGACTCAATAGCGTACTGATCCTGACGTCGTAGGATATCAATGTTGCGTCCGGTGGCACTCACGATGCCCGCAGTGACGGTCGAGTTCAGGCCGCGCAGGGGGTTGCCAGCTGCCATTACCCATTCGCCCACCTTCACGTTGTCAGAGTTGGCCAGGGTGAGGGCCGGGAGGTTTTCCTCGTTGATTTTGATCAGCGCCACGTCGGTGGTGGGGTCGGCACCGATCACCTTAGCCACGTAGCTACGGTTGTCGATGAGCACTACAGTGAGCTCGTCGGCGTCAGCCACCACGTGGTTGTTGGTCACAATGTAGCCATCGGAGCTGATAATCACTCCTGACCCGGAACCCGAGCGGGGTCCTTGCTGCTGAGGCATGCGAAAAGAATCGCCAAAGAAATCACGGAACATTTCCGGAATCTGCTGCATGCGGGGGTCTTCTTCACCCGCATCACCGTCGTTCTGGGCCACTGCGCCCTGGGTAGAGGTGATATGCACCACCGCCGGAGTTACCTTGGCCGCAGCTGTTGTAAAATCGAAGGCGACGGCCGATGAAGCCGCTGGACGAGCGTCCTCCAGATACGTGGCAAATGAAGTTTGGGTAGCCGGTGCGATTTGCGTGGCGGGTTGCTCCCGAAGGAGAAAATGATACGCGGCAAGGGTCACCAAACTGGCAAACAGGGCCGCAACAAAGGGGGGGATTATGTTTTTCATATTTCGTTCGTTAAGGATTAAGATTTACTGATAATTACTTCTACCGTTGAATACCATCGTCTGATCTGGTTTATAGTATTCATACGATACCTTAACAGGGCGGTTTGCCGAATGATTGCGTTGATATCGTTAAAAATTGTTAAAGGGATTAATTTCGGGAATAGTACGATTATTTGCTTGGGTCGTATAACTTTGTCCCATGGCAGAAACCATCCTGATTATCGACTTTGGCTCACAATACACCCAACTGATCGCCCGCCGGGTGCGCGAGCTCAACGTCTACTGCGAAATTCATCCTTACCACCACCTGTCGGTCGCGCCCGCCGCGGATCAACTCAAGGGCGTGATCCTCTCCGGCAGCCCCTGCTCGGTACTCGACGAAGAGGCTCCGGACATTGATCTGTCCCAGTTCTTAGGGAAGGTTCCGGTGCTGGGTATCTGCTACGGAGCACAACTGATGGCCCACACCCACGGGGGCGAGGTGGTGCCTTCCCGCATCCGCGAGTACGGTCGGGCCCGCCTGTCGCACGTGGATACGCACGTAGGTCTGCTCAAAGAACTCACTCCCGATTCGGTGGTATGGATGTCGCACGGTGATACCATTGCCCAGGTCCCCGAAGCCTTCGAAGTGATCGCCAGCACTTCTACCGTGGAAATTGCCGCCTTTAAAGTGCGCGACCAAGAAACCTACGGCATCCAGTTTCATCCTGAGGTCACGCATTCGGTAGAAGGCAAGACCGTGCTACGCAACTTCGTGGTGCACTTATGCGGCTGCGCCCAGGACTGGACTTCCGACATTTTCGTGGAAAGCACCGTGGCGGCGTTAAAAGAGCGGTTGCAGAATGATCAAGTGGTGTTGGGCCTGTCGGGCGGCGTGGACTCGTCGGTGGCGGCCATGCTGCTGCACCGGGCGATAGGTGAGAATCTGCACTGTATCTTCGTGGACAATGGCCTGTTGCGCAAGGATGAGTTTGAGCAGGTGTTGGATTCGTATCAAGGGATGGGGCTTAACGTGACCGGCGTAGACGCTAAGGACGAGTTCTACCAGGCACTGGCCAACGTGAGCGACCCGGAACAAAAGCGCAAGGCCATCGGCGGCACTTTTATCGAGGTGTTCGACCGCGAGGCCCACCGCATTCAGAACGTGCGTTGGCTGGGGCAAGGAACCATCTATCCCGACGTGATAGAGTCGGTGTCGGTAAAGGGGCCGTCGGCTACCATCAAGTCGCACCACAATGTAGGAGGCTTGCCCGAAACCATGAATTTAAGCGTGGTGGAACCGTTACGGATGCTGTTTAAGGACGAAGTTCGGGTGGTGGGCAAAACCCTGGAGATCGACGATAAAATCCTCCAGCGCCATCCCTTTCCCGGACCGGGGCTGGCCATCCGCATCCTGGGTGAGGTGACGCCCGAGCGCATCCGCATCCTGCAGGAGGTGGATCATATCTTTATCAGCGGACTTAAAGACCGCAACCTGTACAACGAGGTGTGGCAGGCCGGAGTTATGCTGCTGCCCATTCAGTCGGTGGGCGTGATGGGCGACGAGCGCACCTACGAGCAGGTAGTGGCACTGCGCGCGGTGAGCAGCGTGGATGGCATGACGGCCGACTGGAGCCACCTGCCCTACGATTTTCTGGGCGACGTCTCGAATGAGATCATCAACCGGGTGAAGGGAGTGAACCGGGTGGTGTATGATATAAGCTCTAAGCCACCGGCTACCATCGAGTGGGAATAGATGCCTTGAGAAACCAGTTTCCTTTGTAGCACTTTTTTAGTTTGCGTACCAGTTCAATAAGAACAACTATGAATACAGTTATCAGGACGATCGGAT
Source organism: uncultured Cytophagales bacterium (assembly GCA_963761785.1). Taxonomy (GTDB): domain Bacteria; phylum Bacteroidota; class Bacteroidia; order Cytophagales; family Cyclobacteriaceae; genus Tunicatimonas. The sequence goes on along the minus strand of CAVXII010000002.1, from coordinate 42,030 downwards.
GGAGCCTACTGCTCGTAGCCGGCATGCCTTTCGCCTTCGGACAAGCAGGCAACAACACGGCGGCGCTTTTTAAGGAACGCTACGAAAGGGGGAAGGAGTTGTATGAGCAGGGTCAATACGCTTCCGCTATTGAAGCTTTTCGCTCGCTGAGCCGCACCGAAGTAGGCAACCCCTACACGATCTATGCCTCCTTTTACTTTGCTTTATCGGCGTTTCAGCAGCAAGACTACGCCCTGGCCAAGAATATGCTACTGCAAATCAAGAGCAAGTATCCCAAGTGGAGCAAGATGAGCGATGTGGACTACTGGCTGGCCAACACCTACTTCAAACTGGACGACTACGCGCAAGCAATGTCCCTAACCAAATCGCTTGATCAGCAGAAGGGCACCACCCGCAGTACCCTGGAAGACGCGCAGGCGATGAAAGAATTCTTTGTATCGCGCCTCAATGACACCAGGCAGTTGCGTGCCCTGCTCCAAGACTATCCCCAAGATAAGCTGGTTGCTACCCAATTAGTAAGACAATTGGTGACCAATGATGAGAACCTTGCCCTCAAGGACTCACTGGTACAGATTTTTGGCATCGATGAAGCCTCCTTTGGCGTTGCCTCTCAGGCATCGTCTATCAAAAAGGATGTTTACAACGTAGCGGCTTTTCTGCCCTTTTTCTACGACAAACTGATGGTAGAAAACGAACGGGTTGGCAACGATTTCGTGGTAGAGTTGTACCAAAGTATGCGCATGGCGGTGAATGATCTTCAAAAGGAGGGCGTCAACGTGCAGCTCTCCGCCTACGACACCGAACGCGACTATGATGCGACCCAGCGGTTGCTCGAGAAAGATGAGGTAAAGAACATGGACGTGATTATCGGCCCGCTTTTTCCAGGCCCCTTTAGGGCGGTATCAGAATTCACCCAAGAGCAGCAGATCTACATGTTCAACCCAATATCTACCAACCCTCTGGTGATGCAGGGCAATCCATTTTCGTTTCTCACTAAACCCAGCCTGCTGACCGAGGCCCGCCACGCCGCTCAGTTCGCTCGCGATACGCTCAACCGACCGGTGGCGGTGGTGGTCACCGACGATACCAAGCAGGATACCGCCCGCGTGGGTGCATTCATTCGTGCCTTCCGGCAAGAAGATCCGGACCGGGAGGTGCACCTTGAGGTGTTTCGGAGCTTCAACGTAGATGCCATCGAAGACTTTGTGGATACGCTGGTGTACTACGGCAAGCGCAACGAAACGGAACCACCCGTGGTCTACGTGGCCTCTAACAATGATTTGGTGATTACCAACACCATCAGTGCGGTGGTGATGGCCAAGACACCGGTCACTTTGATTGGTAACGACAGCTGGTTCGATATCACCAGCATCACCTACGAACAATTGGAGGAACTCAACGTTCACTTTTTGAGCCCCGGTTACACGAATCATAAGCGGCGCAATGTGAAAAATTTCGAGCAGGCCTACCGCAGGGAATATAACGCGGTGCCCAGCAAATACGCTCACGCGGGCTACGACGCCATGTACTACATCGGTCAGATGCTCCGGGAGTACGGTACCTACTTCCAGGAGTTTTATACTAACCCTAAACCGGTGAAAAGCCTGCTGTTTGGCGGGTATAACTACTTTGAAGCGCAGGACAACCAAGTGGTTCCTATCATTCGCTTTGAAGATGGGGTACTGCGCGAAGCGCGAACCGAGGAAGAGTAGTTACCCGTTGTTTTCACTCTGCTTAACCCACTATCAATGCTTACTACCGAACGAAGTAAGGAACTGTTTGCCCAAGCCCAACGCGTAATTCCAGGTGGAGTAAATTCCCCCGTGCGTGCGTTTAAAGCAGTAGGCGGCGATCCCCTGTTCATCCGCTCGGCGCAGGGGCCTTACGTGTACGACGAGGACGGTAACGAGTATATCGAATTGATCAATTCCTGGGGACCCATGATCCTGGGGCACGCCCACGAACTGGTGCAGACGGCTATTCGCGAAGCACTGCCCGACTCATTTTCCTTCGGAGCGCCCACCCAGCGGGAGATTGCTATTGCCAAGCAGATTGTGGAGATGGTTCCTTCGGTCGAGAAGGTGCGAATGGTCAACTCCGGTACCGAAGCGGCTATGTCAGCGGCCCGCTTGGCCCGGGGGTTTACCGGCCGTGACAAGATCGTGAAGTTCGAGGGCTGTTACCACGGGCACGGCGATTCGTTCCTCATTGCCGCGGGCAGCGGAGCCATGACCGCGGGGATACCCAACAGTCCGGGCGTCACCAAAGGCACCGCCAAAGACACCCTGCTGGCCACCTACAACAATTTGGATAGCGTGCGGGTGCTTATCAAAAACAACCCCCAGCAGATTGCGATGATTATGGTGGAGCCAGTGGCGGGCAACATGGGCTGCGTGCTGCCCGAAGAAGGGTTCCTGGAAGGCCTGCGGGAACTCTGTACTGAGCACGGCATCCTGCTGATCTTTGATGAGGTGATGACGGGATTTCGCCTGGCTCCCGGCGGTGCGCAAGAACGCTACGGAGTGATCCCCGACCTGACCGCACTAGGGAAAATTATTGGCGGCGGCCTGCCCGTAGGAGCCTACGGGGGGAAGACCGAGGTGATGGACTTCGTCTCGCCGGTAGGGCCGGTCTATCAGGCAGGCACCCTGTCGGGTAATCCCATCGCCATGGCCGCCGGATACGCCATGCTGCAGCACCTAGCCACCCACCCCGACGTTTACGCGCAAGTAGAGCACAACACCAGCGCCATCGTTGCGGGCTTCCGCGATAACCTTAAAAAACTGAACCTTAACTACACCATCAACCACGTGGGTTCTATGTTCAGCCTGTTCTTCACCGACCAGCCCGTCACCGACTCCCGCTCGGCCAGCACCTCAGATACCAGGCGTTTCGGACAGTACTTTCAGCAGATGCTTAGCCGCGGTATCTACCTGGCCCCTTCCCAGTTTGAAGCCTTGTTCATTAGCACCGCCCTCACCGACGAACTGATCGAGCAAGTTGTGAAGGCGAACTACGAATCGTTGCGGGCTATTCACTAGTGCTCAAAGACAGTACTTGCGACTGAACAAATACTTGGCTAATTTATCGCTTGTTTGCCTAAATAGTAAACCAACACCCGTATGACGCGAAGAGAGGCGCTACAACGCGCCACCGCCCTGAGCGGACTGACCCTAACCCCAGCACTTTTTGCGGTACTGGAAGGGTGTCAGACCAGTATCGAACCTGCCCGTACTTCTCAAATCTTTACGCCACCCCAGTGGGCGCTCGTGCGTCAGCTCGTCGATCGCATCCTTCCCGCTACCGAAACGCCGGGGGCACTTGAGCTGGGAGTAGATCGCTTTGTGGACGTGGCCCTTGGGCAATTGTATACTGAAGAGCAACGACAACACTTGCTCAAGCAGATGGATGAATTCTCGCTGCGCGATGACAGATTCGCCGAAGACAACCCCACTACGGCTGATCAAAAATTGCTGCTGCTCGAGCAGACCTATGCTGCCGAGCGGGACGCACAACCTGATGCCCCGCCGCCTTTTTTCCGTACCATCAAGCAACTTGCGCTACTCGGTTATTTTACCTCCGAACCCGTAATGAAGAATCAGATGAACTACCACGCCGTGCCCGGAAGATACGTAGCTTGTACCAAGCTGTCGGAAGAACCCCGCTTGTACGTAGACAACAACGTATAGTCATTTCACTTAATCCGAAAGAAACCCCTTAAGCCCCTCACTCCCATGAAAGATTCGCACACTTACGATGCCATTGTGGTTGGCTCGGGCATTACCGGGGGATGGGCAGCCAAGGAGCTCACCGAAAAGGGACTCAAAACCCTGGTGCTCGAGCGGGGGCATAAATTAGATCACGTAGCGGATTATACCAATACCTCCACCGCCCCCTGGCAGTTTGACTTGCGGGGGCAGGTACCAGCCGACGTCAAGAAAGACTATCCCATCCAGTCAGGAGTATACGCCTTCAATGCGGGCACGCAGCACTTGTGGGTGAAGGACACGGAGCATCCCTACACCACCCCGGAGGATCAACCCTTCCATTGGATTCGCGGTTACCACGTGGGAGGGAGGAGCCTGATGTGGGGGCGACAATGCTCGCGCTGGAGCGACCTGGACTTTGAGGCCAACGCCCGCGATGGGCACGGTATCGACTGGCCCATTCGTTACCGCGACATTGCCCCCTGGTACGACTATGTAGAGAAGTTTGTCGGTGTGAGCGGTCAGCCAGAGGGGCTATCTCAGTTGCCCGACGGACAGTACCTGCCTCCGATGGAGATGAACTCCGTGGAAAAAGAGGTGAAACGGGCGGTAGAAAACCAGTGGCCGGATCGACGCATCACCATCGGGAGGGTGGCTAATTTAAGCAAGCCCCACAACGGGCGGTCAGCTTGTCAGTACCGCAATTTGTGCTACCGCGGGTGTCCCTACGGGGCGTACTTTTCCAGTCAGAGTGGCACGTTACCGGCCGCGGCTGCCACTGGAAATATGACACTGCGTCCCGATTCGGTAGTGGAGTCGGTGATCTATGATCCTGACACGAACCGGGCCAGCGGCGTGCGGGTGCTGGATGCCATCACCGGCGTAGCAACCGAGTATTTCGCTAAGGTCGTTTTCCTGTGTGCTTCTACGCTAGGTTCCACGTGGTTACTCCTGAACTCAACCAACGATCGGTTCTCCGAAGGCTTGGCCAACTCCAGTGGCGTGCTCGGCAAGTACCTGACCGATCAGCACTACCGCATCGGGGCTCGGGGTAGGATGGAGGGCTTCAACGACCGCTACTACTTCGGGGGAAGGCCCACCGGAATCATTGTGCCCCGCTTCCGCAACGTCACCGAACAGCGTGATGATTACGTGCGCGGTTTTAACTACCAGGGGTGGGCTACGCGCGCAGGTTGGCAACGCGGGGTAAACTCCGAGGCATTCGGTGCCGATTTCAAGGACCAACTGCACGAGCCGGGCGACTGGGCGATGGAGTTTTTAGCCTTCGGCGAAAGTCTACCATACGAAAGAAATCAGGTGCGTCTCAATTCTGAAAAAAAAGATATCCACGGACTGCCGACCCTCTTCATCGACGGTAAGTTCGGAGAAAACGAAGACACGATGCGTCAGGATATGCAAGCCTCGGCGGTGGAGATGCTGGAAGCGGCGGGAGCCAAAGATATTGCGCCCTATAACCATCAACCGGCCTATGTGATGGGAGCCTGTATTCACGAAATGGGCACCGCCCGCATGGGCCATGACCCCCGAACGTCGGTGCTCAACCGCTGGAACCAGTCGCACGACATTCCCAACCTCTTCGTCACCGATGGCTCCTGTATGGCTTCGGCCTCCTGCAAGAATCCGTCGATCACCTATATGGCCCTCACTGCTCGGGCGGTAAACTACGCGGTGGGCGAAATGAAGAAGGGGAATATCCGCTAACGCGCCGAAACGGTACGCGTGCAATAACCGGCCGTTAACGCACTATTAATTTTGCCAGCAGTAGCTATTTTAGCAGCGATGAAATGCCAAAACTACATCGTTGTGAAGAAGTTACTACTCGCGTGCGTTCTACTGATCGGAGGAGCCACCGCTGCCCTTGCCCAAGGACTTTCGTCCAAAGCAGCCATCACCTACGAAGAACTCTACGATGATCCTTACGCTATCAACAAGCTCTTTCTGCACCTACAGCCGATGTACGCCGAATTGTCCGCGACCAATGTAACGGCTGGATTTGGTATTGGCGCCAACTACTACCTAGAAAACAAAGCCGACTTTCACGTCAGCTTCCGACAGGCGTACACCCAGGCCTTCGATCTGGCCCGTGACGCGGCCGTGAAGAACCAGATCATTGTGAACGAACCCAATAACTTTACTTACGGCGAGATTGGTGGCACCTATCACATTCAGGATTTTGAGGATGACGGAGATACGAAGCTGGCGCTATATTCTCGTAAGTACGCGAAGGGCAACCGCTGGGCGTCGCACATGCCGGAGCACATTGTTATTCCTACCAAAGTGCGTAAGGTGCGGGGGGTTCGAACTGGGCGGCTTTGCCTTTGATACCTCACTCGATCTAAAACGCATTGCCGAAGCGCAAACCGTTGTTTTGGAAGATGCCCAAGGACCTTTTCCGCAGGGTGCCTACGTGCACACCAACCAGGTGGTTCGGGGAGCGTTCATTGGTGGATCAATGAGCTGGTTTCGGAATATGGCCATTAAACCCGATAAAGGGTATGCTATTTTATCAGCGAACAGTCTGCTCACCACTTTCGCTGACTTTATGTTTGCGCCCAGTATCGAGATGGAAGACGTCATCTACCGCGACCCTACCCAGGGCAATATCTCACGGACGTTTCGCGTCGACCAGATTGAAACCAAGGCCTGGGGTTACCGACTGGGCATTGAGGGCAAGTCTAACCGGACCATCGGCTGGGCCTACGGGGCGGAAGTGGGCTCTCGTCCGGGGGTGAAGGGAAAAGGCTTCTTCGCTATGATCAAAATAAGCCTCCCCGTATACAGTACCAGTCTGAATAGTCGCCGCGAAGCTTTTGGGAAGTAACGGATTGAGGTAAAAACCCGCGAAATAGCTTCCTCGAGCTTGGCAGTAGTCAGAACCTAAGGTTCCCAGATAGCACTGTTTCCTATTCCACGACTAGCAGCCTTTCGGTACGGACATCTTGCCCACGCTGGTGACGAACGAAGTACAAGCCGGGCCGCCAACCTTTGGTGCCCAGTCTTAGCTGATCGGCATCCTCAAATTCAAGTAGCACCTGCCCCTGGGCGTTGTAGACGGTGAGCTGATCAGCCAAACCACGTAGCATTACCTCATCACCCACCCGAATCGGATTGGGATAAAGTAGAAGGCCAGACTCCAGAGTGGTAGCTTCCGGTGCTGGCACCGAAGCAGGCGTTCTGGAAGCGAAACTGTTCGTGTTGCCTGCTTCCGGATCGCTTAGCACCAGGTAGCCAATGGCTTCCTTGGCGTGCGTTACCTCCCCGTCGCGCGATTGCTCTTCTTCTACCTTGAGTTCTACGCGGGTGGCATTCAACCCACGGTAGCGTAGTGCAGCCGGATCGCTCCCTTGATAGCTTTGCATCGTAGCAAAAAAGAGAGGGGCAGTATGGGCGCTCAGAAAGTCAATGGCCTTCCACTGTTGGGTAAAGGAAGTGCCCAACGAAGCCGCTTCCACCTTCCAGTCGGTTTCACTGCCCGCCCCGGGAGCCAGGGCAATATAGTGTAGTTCTTCGTCGGCGTGCGTGCCATTGGCCGCTTCTTCTTCCTGGAGCCGAACCTCAAAACCGCTTGCTGATACGTTTTGAACGCGCGCTGTAACCGCCGTGCTTTCGTTTTCAGACACGCACTGCACAAGCACCACCGGGGGTGAAGCAAAGCTTTGGCTAAAAGACTGCGTTTCGAACCGTTCATCCACAGTGAGCCGACCGGCCTCAACGGGGAGACCAGCGAGTGAACGATTACCGGCTTCCACCACCAGGTAGTTTAGTTCTTCGGGAACGTGCCAGCCGTCCAGGTACTCCCATTCGTCAATCTGCACCTCAAATGAGCTGGCACCAACGTTACGAACCCGCACGGTGGTGGGTTGTCCTCCGTCGAAGGTCGGCGGACTCACTACCACGATGGGCTGAATGAATGAGTTGACAAGGTCGACGACCACCCAAGTGGTTCGATTCGGTTGCTGAATGGTAATTTTACCGGCCTCAAAGGGAACCGATGGTGTAGGGGGAGCTGCAGGGGCCAACCAGGTAGCTAGATTGCGGATAGATTGGTCACCCGCAGCCTCGAATCTCCCGCCTGCCCGCAATGTAGCACCGTTTAGGCTAAGCGCATTCACGTAGTTATCAACCCCGACGTCCGTGCCCTCGCCCAGGGCTTCCCACCCGGCATCGCTCCACCGTACCACGTTGTTCACCGTGATATTGTCTTGCGAACCAGGATTCAGCGCATTGCGAAACTGTCCGCCCACGTAGAGGAAGTTCTCATCGGCCACCATTGCGTTAACGCTGTTAGACAATCCGTTACTCAGTGGCGACCAGGCCGCGGCTGATCGATCCCACCGGGCGATTCGATTCACGGTTTGGTTGCCTGCGATGGTGAAGTTGCCTCCGGCGTAGAGGTACTGGTCGGTTATCACGATAGACTGAACGAACCCGCTGGTGCCTTCCCCCAGGCTACTCCACCGACTGCCGTCCCACTGGGCAATTCTACTGGCGCTATTGCCTCCGGCTGAGCCAAAATTACCTCCTATGTAGAGGATGCCGGTTTCATCCACCGCCATAGCGCGTATCTCATTATTGGTGCCTGCCTGTTGTGTCACATTATCCTTCAGCGCCGACCACGTGCCATTCCACGCTGCGATGTTGTTGACGGTTTCTCCACCGGCCGCAACGAAGGCCCCTCCTGCGTAGAGGGTATTGCTATCGGTTGTCAGGGCCAATGCCGCGCCGCTCACTCCTCCGGCTAATGGTTCCCAGTTCTGGTTGCTGTATTTGGCAACGTTACGGGCGGTGGTGCTTCCGGCAGTGGTGAAGCTGCCCCCTACGTAGAGTGCGCCGTCGGCATCCAGAGCCAGTGCATTCACCACGCCATTGGTTCCCGTACCCAGACTTTCCCATCCGCCCGAAGGAGTCCACTGGGCCACATTATTGGTTGCTACTCCCGAACCCACTTCGGCGAAACTGCCGCCGATGTATACGGTTTGGTCGGCAGTTGTCACAATAGCATTCACTTCCCCTTGAATGTTGCCCAGGTCATCATTCCAACTGCCTACCCCTTCTACCGCTACGGCGTTCTCGGTGGTTGTTCCGTCCTTCAGCCGGTAGATAGACCCCGATGATCCGTAGCCCGCAAAGTACATTTCACCGTTAATGTCCAGGCCAAACGTAGAAACATTAATCGATGAGCCATTGCTACTACTGGCCTTAAAAAGTAGCTCGCGCGTGGCCTCCTGGGTGGTCGCGTTGTAGTCTAGCGCCCAAACCCGGCCACTGATGTAGTCGGCGAAGAGGTACTTGCCGGTAATGCTGGGGGCGGTGCTGCTGATCTGTGACCCGCGGTACACGTAGCCCCCCGTAACGGACCGATCGCCACTGGAGCGGTTGTAGTAGAAGACCGGGGGAATGGCGTTGCCCGGATCAGGAACACTGCTGTTGTAGACCGAAATTCCCTCAAACCGGTTCCAGCCGAAATTACCGGGTACGATCAGATTAATCTCCTCAAAGGCGTTCTGGCCAACGTCTCCGCCCCAGAGCCGACCCGTCGGTGGGTTGAAGCTCATCTTCCAGGTATTTCTGATCCCCCAAGCGTAAATTTCGTCCAAACCTTCCTGATCGACCAGCGGGTTGGTGGAAGGCACTTCGTAATGGCCTTCGGGGGCCAGCCCATTGGCATCCGTGGGGTTGTTGCCGTCAAGATCAATGTCTAACCGCAGGATGCTGCCAAAGTAGGTGTTTACGTTCTGACCATTTTTCTTAGGATCGCCGCCGCCGCCCCCATCTCCAATGGATACGTACAGGTAGCCGTCGGGTCCGAAGGCGATCTTGCCACCGTTGTGGTTGCTGTTAGACTGATTTTTTACGACGCTAAAGATAACTTGTCGGGACGCTTGGTTGGCTTGGTTGGGGTTACTTGAGTCTACCTGAAAGCGTTCTACCACAATTTCAGGGATGCTTCCGGCGGAGCGTGTATAGTACAGATAAAAGAAGCCATTGGCTTCGTAGTTGGGATGAAAGGCGAGACCCAGCAGTCCTAACTCTTGTCCTACGTTAAAGCGTACATCCGACCGGATGTCCAAAAACTGCGAGGCAGTTCCGGTAGAAGCATTGTTGTTGAACACTTGGATGGTTCCCCGCTGGCCTACGACGAAAAGCCGGTTATCGCCTGAGATACCGGTGTTCTGAATCTCTACCGGAAACTCAAAATTGAGCGACGGAAAAGCGTCCTCATAAGTGACTTGAGAGAATCCTGGGTAGGAGGAGGCCAATAAAAAGCATAGCAGTAACAAGGGCAAATGCGTAGTGCTTAGGAGGAACTTTTGGGACAGGTTTTCCATAATCTTGATAGGTTGCGTTAGCGGGCTAAGAACGGTAATTTGTAACTGAACGTCAATAGAATTTTTTGTTTAAAAATATGGCTATTGGAAGTATATTTCGCTAGTGAACGTCAAAGTCAAGACGTGGTAAGTTATTATCTTCTTGTTACGCATCCACAAATACTAATACGTTGTCATATGCTGATACAAGTATAACTTGCTCACCCCCTCAGGATGGTCGCATGAAGTTTCCGCACGGCAGCCGCTCTATCCTGTACAATAACTTTCTGCTGCATTGGTATGCACTTTGTTGACCATCCTTATCTCTTTAGCACTATAACACACTGTTTGATAGCTCACCCCCCTCTGGTCTAGCGGCGTGGCCAATGGCCGCGACCATAACCCAATGCGATGGACCCTGTGGTCGGTCGGCGGCGTGAAGAACGGGCGCACCATGGGGGCCACCGATGATATTGACCGAACTGCGATTACGTGGTTGATCCGCTGCCCTACGTGCCTGACGTATACGCCATGCTGCTTTGCCGAATGGGACTAGACCACAACAAGCTTACCTATTTTGGAGGTAGCCACTACAAGCAGGCTAGCAAACCGGTGGAAAGCTGATTTGCGAAATGTTTGCCTAGACAACATCCGCAGCAACGGCAAGCCCGCCCCTTCGAACGCTACGCTTTAGTGCATTCTATTTATTTTCTGATACTCAGCACCTGTTCCTCGCTCAAGGCTACCTGGGGTTGAAATGCGTTGCTTTCCATGTACCGGATCAGGCTAGTGAGCAACTGCCCCGCTCTAGGGCGCTGCTCCACTTGGTTGGTAAGATCAACTCCGCTTTCCAGTCAGGGAATTTGACGAACTGCTAACCTTACTGCGCGAAGCGATTGCGGAAGCTAAAGCGTACTGTAAACAACTCGGGGCCGATATTGACGCCAATTTAGCGCTTGGAGAAATGGGCTTTATAGAGGTGGAAATGTTTGATGCCTACGCCAATCTTAACTTGGCGAAAGACGAATACAAAAAGCAGCTAGGGTTGTTCGTCAATACCATCGCCGCTCTGTACAATTCGGCTATGCCTGAAATCTACGCGCAAGCCGACCTAAAAAAAGAGCGGGACGTGCTGGAGTATTTGCGCAAGGTAGTAGAGCGGAAAGTAGATCAGGACGAAGCCATTGAGCGAGCAAAAGTCAGAATTAACCAGTTGTTAGACACCAGCGTGGTGAGCCAGGGCGACCTTACCGACTCGACTGCGCGCTACAGTATCCAGGATGCTAAACAAATCGACCTAAGCAAACTTGACTTTGCCTGCCTCCGCGCCAAGTTTCCGAAGAAAAAGCACCCCCGCGTTAAGTTTGCTGATTTGCGGGAACTCATGGAAATCAAACTCAAGCAGATGTTGGCGCAGAACAAGACGCGCGGGGACTTTCTGGCGCGTTTTCAGCAGGTGATCGATGATTATAACTCCGGCAGTATTTCTATTGAGGAAGCCTACGAAGCTTTGGTGCGGCAGGCAGAAGGTCTGAGCGAAGAAGAGCAGCGAGCGGTCAAAAACAACATGACTGAGCCGGAGCAAGAGCTATTTGATTTGCTCAAGAAAGAGAAGTTGACCAAAGCGGAAGAAAAGGAAGTGAAGCTGGCGGCCAAAGATTTGCTAACAATCCTGTTAGATACCAAAAACAAAATTCTGATTCAGGAATGGCATAAGAACAAAGCCGCCCAGGAGCGGGTGCGCCAGGAAATTCACCGTATTCTCAATGTCCCTTTACCGGATTCGTATGATCGTCATTATTTTCTACTAAGTCAGACGTCGTCTTCCAGCATTTCTTCGAGCTGGCTGAGTCGGGCGGCATTAAAGCTGCCTGATGTACCAAGCGAATTCGGTCTATACCGCTCTAACCGAATGAGTAAAAAGCCTCCTCACCAAGTGATCACAAAGGGTATTCGCTAATGAACCATGCAATGTACTCCGGCAGCTTCACACCCAGATAGTAGGGCATGTTCATGAGCAGATAGGGCGTTCCGGCAGGGGTTTGGGTTCGGACCACGGCAAACTCTCCGGCGTAGAGCCGCACGGCGTAGGGGTGATTCGCTCGCTCCACAAACTGATGCAGTGATTTCAGGTTACCGGGGCTGCCCGACTTGATCTCAATTGGAATAACCTTGCTTTGGTAGGTATAGACGAGATCAACCTCGGAAGAAGCCTGCGCCTTTTCGCGCACCCAGAAATACGGCTTCTTGTTATTCAGGGTATTGAGTGAAATCAGCTCTTGCGTGATCAGGTGAGGAATGATGCTGCCCCGATAGGCCTGGCTCATATCCTGAAGACTGAGCATCTCGGCTTGAATCCCCAACTCGTGGTTGATCAATCCGGTATCTGAAAACTGTAATCTCGGTGATTTTTTCAGATTCGGTTTCAAGGGTGCTTCCTGGTCGGTGGTCGGATAAATCAACCGAATTACGCTGGCATCGTCCAGGCTACGCATCGCTTCCCCTACCTCCCGCGAGCGGTAGTTAGAGTTTCCGAAGTGCTGAAATTTGATCCGCTGGTCTACGTACAGCGGCGCGGTGGTCATAATGTGCTTGATGACCCGCCGCTCGCTCTCATTGCTGGCATACTTTTCTACGTCGTTCCGGTAGGTTCCCCATATGCTTTCGTAGACGGCCGGCAGGGCCGTAATGTCTCGTTCTTGCTCGACGTAGGTTTGTACGACCTCCGGCATGCCGCCGATGATGGCGTAGGTGTGAAACAGGTTGAGTAAGGTGGTATGCGCAAACGGTTTCACCGGAACTTCACCAAGCTGCTTTAGGGCCGTCTGGTGCGAGAGTGCTTCCAGGTACTCTGGAAAATTAAGGGGATGCACAAACAGGTAGTCTACCCGACCCACCGGAAAGTTGGGCACCTTACGCATGGCAAATTCCAGCAGGGAACCCGCCGCAATGACCGGCAGATCAGGAATCTCCTCGTAGAAGTAGCGAAGCAGTTGAATAGCCTTGGGTGATTCCTGGATTTCGTCAATGAACAGCAAGGTGTCTTTCCGCTCAGAAGTCAGGTTTCGGGACAGGAAAAGCGCATCAGTTATGGTGTGGACATCATCGTAAGCCTCGAAAAAGTTTCGGTCTTCCGGCTTCTCTAGGTTTAGAAAAATCGTCTGAGGATAGCCACGACCCAGTTGTTGAACTACCGTTGTCTTACCCACTTGCCGGGCTCCTCTCAGGATGAGTGGTTTACGATTGGGTTTGGCCTTCCAGTTAGCCAATTGCTGCGCTGTGTTCCGGGCGAATATCAAATTTAGAAATTATGGCGAAGTATTTTGTAACAAAATAAGGGCAAATATAGACAAATCATGTAACAAAATAGGGGCAGATTTTATCATTTATTGTCACAGAATAAGGGCAGTTCGATACGAACTGCCCTTATCTTAAACCGTTTGAAAGCAAAAATCAAGGGAAGCAGAAGCACTGTGGTTCGAAAAGGAAAGGGGGGGGAGAAGGAAGTGCTTTCTGATCAGTTTACCGGTTAAAACTATTCTGTTTCAGGGACTAGCCAATAGGTAACAAAGCATTTGTTGACTGCTTCAAATAGCAGTGCAACGGATAAGGCAGCCCACGGTAATAACATCAAATCTAGCGGTGACTCGAATCCGGTAGTACATATCCACATTTTTCGCAAGCGAAAGATAGGTTAGCAACCTAAATGCAGAAAATGTCTAATACCACCGCAATAAAGAATATTAGTACCAGCCAAACTGGGTGGCCATTGCGTATCTTGGCGTTTTAAAATTGAACGAATCAACCTTAGTACTTAATGCTTATGAACGAGCCTTTAGACGGCAAAGCACTAGTCTATTGCGACGGAGCCTTCAACACTCCCAACGGCAAAACCGCCCACGGCCTGGTCCGTTTCACGGAACGTTATGAAGTGGTAGGAGTCCTGGATGGCAACTACGCCGGACAGGATGCGGGGGAAGTGTTAGACAATAAGCCGGTGGGCATTCCGGTCTTCGCTTCGCTAGAGGCGGCCCTTCGGGAATTAGAAAGTCAGGGAAACGTACCTGCCTACCTGGTGATCGGACTGGCTCCCGACGGGGGACGGCTTCCGAAGGAGGCCCAGGAAACCATCCGAGAAGCCCTACGCCGGGGTTGGAACGTTGACAGTGGACTGCACGATTTCCTGACCAAAAACGAAGAGTTTGTGCAACTTGCGGCCACCCACGGGGGCACTATCCGGGACGTGCGTAAAACTCCGGACCGGGACCAGTTGCATTTCTTTACGGGTGCCATTGAGCGGGTAAGCTGCCTCAAGCTGGCCGTCCTGGGCACCGATTCGGCCCTGGGCAAGCGCACCACCGCCTGGCTGCTGGTGCACGGACTCCGAGCCGCCGGGCTCGCCGCTGAGATGATTGGCACTGGGCAAACGGCCTGGATGCAGGGAGCGCGCTACAGTATGATCCTAGATAGCTGCATCAACGACTTTGTGTCGGGCGAGATCGAGCACGCCGTGGTGAGCGCCTGGGAGCAGGAACAGCCCGATGTGATCGTCATAGAAGGGCAAGGCAGCCTGATGAACCCGGCCTATCCGGGCGGTTTTGAAATCCTGGCCGCGGGGCGGCCCGACTTTGTAATCCTGCAACACGCCCCGCGCCGCGTGGAGTACGACGGATTTCCGGGATACGTCTTGCATCCGTTGCCACAGCAAATCCAAGCCATCGAGATGATTTCCGGCAAGAAGGTGATCGCCGTGACCGTGAACCATGAGGGTATGACGGAAGAGGAAATCGTGCCCACCTGCCGGGCGATCACCCAGGAAACCGGTCTACCCGCCTCCGACGTGCTGGCCCACGGTCCCGACGAACTGGTTCGGATGCTGCTGTCTAAAGTAGATGAAAAGAGCGCATGAAGATCACCCGCGTATCGTACGAACGGCTGAAACTGACCCTGGCCGAACCCTACACCATCGCCTACGAAACCGTCGCCCACGCCACTAACTTCGTCCTGAAGGTGGAAACCGATACCGCCCACGTGGGCTACGGATGCGCCGCTCCCGACCCGGTGGTAACCGGCGAAACGGCGGAAACCGTAGCGCAGGCCATCCACGAACCCATTAGCGCCCTGCTTCCGGGTGAACGTCCGGGAGCGTACGCCCGGCTGCTGGAAGAACTGAAGAAGGTCATTCCTGCCGCGTCGTCGGCTCGGGCCATGGTAGACATGGCTTTGCTGGATTTGCTGGCCAAACAAGCGAAGGTTCCTCTCTACCAACTGCTGGGAGGCTACCGAGAGCGTATGATCACCAGCGTGACCATCGGGATTATGTCGCTCGAACGAAACGATGGCGTTGGCCGCCCGGTACGTAGAAGAAGGGTTTTTAGCCCTCAAACTGAAGGGCGGACTGGATGTTGACGAAGACATAACCAAAATCAAACGCCTGCACACCAAATTTCCCCGCCTGAAGCTGCGCTTTGATGCTAACCAGGGCTACACGGTGGGAGATACCGTGGCTTTCGCGCAAGCCACCGAACACGTTGGAGTAGAGATGATTGAGCAGCCGCTTGCCGTAGCGCAGGAGCAGTTGCTGGACGAGCTGTTGCCACAGGTGCGCACCCCGATTATGGTCGACGAAGGGCTGAAAACCCTGGACGACGCGCTTCGGCTCACCGCCAGGCGGCGGACGGATATGCTGAACGTGAAGCTGATGAAGGTGGGAGGCATCACCGAAGCGATGAGCATCCAATCGGTGGCCCAAGCCGCCCGGGTGCCGGTGATGATCGGGTGTGTAGACGAGTGCGCGCTGGGCATCGCGGCGGGATTACACGTCGCGCTGTCCCGTCCTATCATGAGGTACGCCGACCTGGACGGGCACCTGGATTTCGTGAACGATCCGTTTCAGGGGCTGTTTCATCTGAAACAGGGAGTGCTGTATCCCACGGATGAGGCCGGTTTAGGAAAGATAAGCACGTGATTCACTGAACTGCTCAACGTATGGCCTCCTACAGCGTACTTTCTTCTGAACAGATCAGCGAAATCTTCGTAGAATACGGCTTGCCGTCGGTAGAAAATTGGAAGCCCCTCAGCGGAGGACTAGAGAATACCAGCATCTTGGTCACCACGCGCCACAAGCAATTTGTACTAATCGTCCTGGAGCGAAAATCCAGCCGTGAAGCACAACATTTGGCCGAACTGCTGGATCACCTGGCAAAACACAACTTTTACACCTCCCGCGTCTGTCGTACGCGCGCGGGCGATCTGCTGAGTGCGCACTACGAGAAGCCGGTGCTGCTGAAAGAATACATCCCCGGCATCATCACGCCCCACCTCAACGAGGAAGCGCTGGCTTCCATTGGCGGACAAATCGCCCGGTTGCATCTTATTCCGCCCCCGGCGTATTTGCCCCAAGCGTATTCTTACGGCCAGCAGGCCTTTGCCGAACTGGACCATCTTCCCGGACCCTTTATCACCTGGCTTCGCGAGAAGCATAGGTTTATCAGGCCCCACCTGAGCGATGATCTGTCGCGGGCTTTCATCCACGGCGACGTGTTCTACGACAACGTGATCCTCAGCGAAGCGGGTATCGCCATCACCGATTTTGAGGAAGCGTGCTACTACTACAGAATCTTCGATATAGCAATGGCGGTGGTAGGGATATGCGCTCCCAAGAGCGAAATCAGGTTGCCGATGGTGAGCGCCCTGGTGGCAGGCTACGAAGCCGTTCAGGCGCTGCAAGCCTGCGAAAAAGACCGTTTGCGGGCGTTCGTGGTATACGCAGCCACGGCCGTAGCTTTCTGGCGCTACCGGCAGTACCACGTCACCAACCCCGACCCGACCATGCAACAGCACCATCGGGCTATGAAGTGCATCGCCGATCATGCCTTTCATATCGGTGATAAAGTGTTTAGTAAGGTATTCAACCATTAATCATTAAACAAACTGCTATGATACAGTATGTAAGCACCCTCGGTGGAGGAGCGCCGGTTGATTTCGAGGCGGCCATTCTGGAAGGCTACGCCCCGGACGGGGGGCTGTACGTGCCGGAACGCCTACCCAGCGTATCGCCGGAGACACTGCGGTCTTGGTCGCAGTTGTCGTATCCCGACCTGGCCTTCGAAGTAATTTCTCTGTTCGTCGACCAAAGCAGTGTCGGGGAAGCGGACCTGCGAAAGCTCATCTACGACAGTTTTAGCCCCTTCACCCACCCGGACGTGATTCCGTTGCGTCCGATGAAGACCACCGAAGGGTTGTACATCATGGAGCTGTTTCACGGACCCACGCTGTCGTTCAAGGACGTGGCGATGGGTTTTTTGGTGAACCTGGTGGATTACTTTCTACAGCGACGCGGTGAGCGCCGCAACATCCTGGTCGCCACCACCGGAGATACGGGTCCGGCCGCCGCGCACGCTTCTATTGGCAAAACCACGCTGGACACTTGGCTGCTGTACCCCCGGGGGATGGTGACCGAGGAACAGGAGCGGCAGATGACCACCCTCACCGAACCTAACGTGCACGCGGTGGCGGTAGAAAACTGTCCCGAAGGAGGCGATGATCTGGACCTGGTGATCTCTCAACTCATGGACGATCCGGCAACCAAGGAAAAGTACGGCATCTCATCGGTAAACTCGATTAACTGGGGGCGGGTGATGGTGCAAACCGTGCACTACTTCTACGGCTACTTCCGCGTGGTGGACGAGGTAGGCGAGCGGGTGAGTTTCTCGGTGCCGTCTGGGGCCTTTGGCAACCTGTGTGCCGGAACGCTGGCGCGGGAAATGGGGCTGCCGGTAGAAAAATTTATCTGCGCCAACAATGAAAACGCTACCCTGCACCGTATCTTCCGGGAGGGGGTGATGGTGAAGAAGGCGTTGATCAATACCGCTTCCTCCGCCATTGACATTATCCTGCCCTACAACTTCTGGCGCTTTCAGTACTTCATCACCGGTCAGGATGCGCCGCGGCTAAAAGCCTGGACCGAGCAGTTTAAGACAACCGGCGAAATTCGCTTTGATGCTGAGACGCACGCACTGATCAGGCGCGGCATTCGGTCACAAGTAGTCACCGATGAAGTGACCCTTGCGTTGATCAAGGAAATATTTCAGCAGGAAGACTATCTCATCGACCCGCACCTGGCGGTGGCCCTCGCGGCCGGACTTGCCTTGAAAGATGAACTGCCCGAAGACGGAAAACTGATCTGCTTGGCCACCGCCCATCCGGCCAAATTCACCGCCGTGATCAAAACCGCACTAGGAAAGGAAGAGCTGCCCGAACAGGCGAAGCACCCCTCCATCGAAGCGGCCAAATCCTATTTTCACAACATCTTATTGTGCGAACAGCCGGAGCTATCGCCAGCGTTGGTGCACGCGCTGGAGCAAGCTTCCCGAAAACAACGATAGGAACGCCTGAGGCTAACCCGCTATTTTGTTACCTAGGTTACTCCCTGTTTTTTAGTGGCCGAACCATGATCCAGGGCAAACTTAGCAATTTGTATATCCTGGGTGGCAACGCCGGTGAGGTCCGCCACCGTAATATCGTCTTCCTGGCGCTCAATGCCCCCGGAAGTGATGATGCTTCCTAATTCGCTGATCTTCTTATCGTCCAGCAGGTGACGTTGGTACGCCCGGTGAATTTCTCCGTGGTGCTGACACTGAGAAAGGCTGTCGGCTACGATGAGGTCGGCCCGCTCAAGAAGAGCTTCGTCCAGCTCCTGCTTACCCACCGTATCGGCTCCCACGGCCGTGATGTGCGTGCCGGGCAATACGTCGTCGGCCATGATCAAGGGGGCCGTAGCCGGAGTGGTCGTTACGATCAGGTTGCACTGCTGCGCCAGGTGTCGGTAATCGGTGGTGGTTTTCAGGTCAAACCCTTCCGGCTCCAGTTGCGCTTTAAAAGCAGAAAGCTTTTCTTCCGACCGGCCGGCCACCACCGCCCGGCGGCAGTCGGTGACGTGCTTCAAGTAGCGCAATTGTAAAGCGGCTTGGGTTCCGCACCCTACGATGCCGATGCGGGTCACGTTACGAGGAGCCAGGTACTTCGCCGCAATCGCCCCGGCCACGGCGGTCCGCACGTCCGTTAGGTAACCTTCGTCCAGGAGCACGGCCTGTAGTACCCCGGTTTTTTGGTCAAACACCAGCATCAGTCCGTCGCTGGAGGACAATCCGAGGGTAGGGTTCTCGTAGAAGCTCGAGGCGATCTTGATCACGTAGTGCGCATCGTCGCGGAGGTAGCCGTACTTGATGTGCACGTCGCCGCGGGGGGCATCGAACGACAGAGCCCCCACCGGGGGGACCACCGCGGACTGCGCCGAGTAAGCGGTGAAGGCGGTCTCTACGTATCGCATCAGCACTGCGGGGTCGGTGTTAGCGACGAGTCGCTCAATCGTTGGTTTGTCAATGAAAGTTGGCATACGGGGTGGGATAGGTATCACAGAAGGCAGCGTTTGCTGAAGCTCGCTTTAATAGCTAATCTACGAAAGATAACCGCAGTCACTAAAGCGGGTGCCCCATTTTTGACTATACGTATCACCATTGCGAAGAAAAGTATCAATTCCAAAAGCGGGTTTGATGTACCTTGAGGTATTGCCGAATAGTCTACCGTCACAACCTTCTTTCTGTTTATGATTAATGCTCAATTATTCACATCTGCCAGTTTATATTTGCTAATGCTGTTGGTATCAACGGCTGAGGGTGTAGCCCAAGCTGATCAAGAAAGTCAGAAAACTACTGCGGCTGACCCATCTATCTTTGAGGTCCATTCGGTGTCAATCAACAAAATCCAAAAGGAGTACGATGGGCAGTGGCAGGGCATCACCGTAGCCTCGGACGGTAACTGCTACTTTTCGTCTTCTACGCACTCCATCGCCCACGGAGCGGGCTTCCACCGGTTCAATCCGGAAACCCAGGAACACACGGTGCTGGCCGAAGACATGACCATCTTGTGCGGAGAAGAAAATACCAACTCCCAACAGGGGAAAATCCACAGTCCCATCGTGGAACTGGACGGCTGGCTGTACTTCACCACCCACCTATCTAACTACTGGAAGGAAGGGATCGAGTCCTATACCGGAGCGCACGTGATGGGCTACGAACTGTCCACGGGGCAGTTTCGCGACCTGGGGATCGTTCTTCCCAAGTACTCCATCTACTCCGCCATCAACGTAGACCCCATCCGGAAAAAGCTGTACGTGTTCGTGGCTCCCTTCACCGAAGAAACCAAAAATACCGACGGCTGCCATTTGTACAGCGTAGACATTGCCACCGGCGAGAAAAAGGATTTGGGGCAACTCACCCAAAATAAAAGCGGAGCCTCGCTGTGGTTTTTTATCGACGACCAGGGCAACTGCTGGTTCACCCTGTGGAAAGGGCACTACCAGTATTCCTACGACCGGGGCAACCTGTACTGCTACCGCCCCGAAACCGAAAAGATCGAAACCTACGAAGACGTGCTGCCCACCGGCCAATTCATTAACGCTACCCCAGTAACTGAAGAACGGCTTTATCAGGAGCGGGCCTGGACGTGGGCGCACGCCCGGCCCGATCGCAAAACCTGCTACTTCACGATGGGCACCTGGGGTGGGGGCGACGAACGGCTGTGGATCTTTGATCCGGCCCAGGATATTGCCTCGGGAACGGCCTTTCAGCCGGTGGCCTCTATCGGCTCTACCTTTTTACAAACCGCCGTTGGCGGAGATCGGCTCTACTTTGTGCAGTACGCCGACCTGCAGGACGAACGCGATCTAGATTCGGAAAACGAACGGGACCGCGACCCGGATGAGGTGGGCTACGACGAAAGCCTGCACCTGCGCAGCGTATCGCTGACGGTCGGTATGGAGCAAGCGGTGAAAGACCACGGCAAGATTGTGGACCAGGACGGCCGGGCGGCCCGGTTTATCAACTCGCTGGCCGCCGACGAGCAGGGGCGGGTTTACATGTACGGCAGCTGGTACGTGCAGTCACCCCAGGAAGCCACTTTGCAGTACCAGTGGATCGATCATCCCAACGGTAATGTCTTTAAACTGCTGAAGCGGGGTGAGTTCTTTGCCTTTGCCGACGCCACGGTCGGCGATGCCGAATAAACGTATCGGTATTTGCCCTTTTTGTACTGGAAACCAGTCCATGCTGCCATTACATTGTGAAGACTTCTTTCCCTAATGTCCCACCTAACCCTAACCACCCATGAAAAACAAATTTTATTCACCGTTGCGTATCCTTCTGCTGGGCTGCCTATTGCTGCTGGCCGAGGTGGCCGTAGGGCAAAGCACTACCGTATCGGGCACCGTCAGCAGCGCGGCCGATGGCGTTCCCCTACCGGGAGTGAGCATCGTGGAGCAAGGCACCATCAACGGTACCCAGAGTGAGGTTGACGGCAGCTACTCCATCACCGTCCCCGCGGGAAGCGAACTGATATTTTCGTACATCGGCATGGAATCGCAAACCGTTCCGGCGACTTCCTCCACCCTCAATGTGCAAATGCAGGAAGACGTGGGGCAGTTGCAGGAGGTGGTCGTCACCGCCTTGGGCATCGAGCGGCAAAAGGAATCGCTCACCTACGCCACGCAGGAGGTGGAGATTGAGGGCATTGACGAGGCGCGGGACAACCAGAACATCGTCAACAGCCTGTCGGGCCGGGTAGCCGGGCTTTCGGTGCAACGGGCGGGCAACGGCGTGAGCGGCGGCTCGCGGGTGGTGCTCCGCGGACTGCGCTCCATCGGGGGCAGCAGCTTTCCGCTCTACGTGGTGGACGGCGTGCCGCTGGGCGGCGACATCGCCGATTTGAGCCCGGACGACATTGCCTCAATCAACGTGCTGAAGGGCGCCAACGCGGCGGCCCTCTACGGCGCGCGTGCCAATAACGGGGCCATCATCATCACCACCAAATCGGGCCGGGCCGGAGGGGGCATGAGCGTGGATCTGAACAACACCGTAACGCTGGAAACGGCTAACATTCTGTGGGACTACCAGAATGCCTTCGGACAGGGCAGCGCCGGGCAGTACGAGCAGCTGTCGGTGCGTTCGTTCGGCGCGCCGCTCAACGGACGCGAAATTGCCCGCTGGTCGCCCGGGGCGGAGCTGGGCAACGGCACCTACCGCTACCTGCCGCAGCCCGACAACGTGCGCGACTTCTTCCAAACGGGAGTGAGCGTGGCCAATAATTTGTCCATCCGCGCGGGCACCGAGCGCACCCAAACCTTCTTTAGCTATACCCACGAAAACCGCAAGGGCACTGTGCCGGGCAACGAGCTGAGCCGCCACAACGTGAGCCTGAAGCTCGACAACAAGCTGCTCAACGACAAGCTCACGCTCAGTTCGCGCGTGAACTACCTGCGCACCACCCTGGACAACGAATTGGAAACGGGCCGCGACTACGCCAACCCGGTGCGGCACGCGCTGCGACTGCCGCGCAACATTCGCACCCAGGACATCAGCACTTTTGAGTTTGTGAACGAAGAAGGCAACCTTCGGCAAAACTACTGGGACCCCGGCAACAACGGCGGGGCCAACCCCTACTGGACGGCCAACCGAAACCTGAATCAGAGCACCATCAACCGGGTGATAGGCTACGCCATGCTCACCTACGAGCTGGCGCCCAACCTGTCGCTGATGGGCCGCACCGCCGTAGACCAAACCGCCCGCACCCGCAACGACCGCGACTACGTGGATTACTACATCTTTGATCCGCTGGGCAACTACGCGGTGGAACAAAGCAACGCTCTGGAGTGGAACACTGACTTTCTGCTCACCTACAAAAAGAACATCAGCGAGCAATTGGGCTTTTCCGTTAACGTCGGAGGCAATCACCGGCTGGCTACCTCTAATTTTCTGTTCACCGAAACCAACGGGCTCGCCGCGGAAAATATCTTTGCCATCGGCAACGCCGTGAACCTGGGATCTAGCGAAGGGCTGAGCCGGAGGAAAGTGAACTCGCTCTACGGCCTGGGGCAGGTTTCTTTTCGGGATGCTTTGTTTCTGGATCTGACCTACCGCAGCGACTGGAGCTCTACGCTTCCGGCGCAGAACCGGCGCTTCGATTACTACTCGGCGGGGCTGAGCGCCGTGGTATCCGAGCTGCTGGACCTACCCACCTCGATCTCGTACCTCAAGGCCCGCGCTTCGTACGCCGAAGTGGGCAATGATACCGATCCCTTTCAACTGGCCCGCGATGCCTTTCTGGAGGCGGGAGGACCGACCACCTTCATCGAGCTTAGTGGTACGTTGCCCAACGAAAACCTCCGGCCCGAGCGCACCAAGTCGCTCGAGCTGGGAATAGAAACCAGCTTTCTGGAAAGTAGGGTAGGCATCGACGCCACCTACTACCAGACCAACTCGGTGGATCAGTTGTTTGCCCAGAACGTGCCCCTGGCATCGGGAGTGTCGCAGCGTTTTGTGAACGGTGCCGACATTCAAAACCGCGGGGTGGAGCTGGTGCTCAGCGCCCGCCCGGTGCAAACCGCCAACTTCGATTGGACCCTGGTGATCAACTACGCCCGCAACCGGGGCGAGGTGGTGCGGCTGGCCGAAAGCCTGGAGACGCTGTCGTTTGGCGATAACTTCATCACTCGCTACGAGCTCAACGTCGGCGATGCCTGGGGCAACATCTATTCCCGCGGCTTCGAGCGCAATGAGCAGGGGCAGGTGCTGGCCGACGACAACGGGCTGCCCATCAATACCGATGGAAAGGATGTGCTGGTGGCCAACTACAATCCCGACTGGCTGGGGGGCATCAATAACACCTTCACCTACAAAAATCTGAGTTTCGGCTTCCTGATCGACATCCGGCAGGGCGGCCAGGTGGTCTCGCTTTCCGATGCCATCCTGTCGGCCGACGGGGTGCTGGAGAAAACGCTGCCGGGCCGCGACGGCGATTTGGTGTTCGGGCAGACGGTGTTCTCCGAGTTTGAGGTGGTGCGCGCCGACGGCAGTCCCAACACCACGCCCATCCGGGCCGAAGATTTCTGGGGCAGCATCGGCGGCGAAAACGCGGCCAACGGCGAAGCGTTCGTTCACGATGCCAGCAACGTGCGAATGCGGGAGATCAACTTCGGCTACAGCTTGCCCACTACCCTGCTGGATCGCACCCCCTTTGCCCGGGCCTCACTTAGCCTGGTGGGCCGCAACCTGTTTTTTATCCAAAACAACGCCCCCTTCGATCCGGAAGTGATCGTTGGCCTGGACGATACCGCCGATGGGTTTGAGTCGTTTTCCCTGCCCACCTCCCGCAGTATCGGATTCAACCTTAAACTCGGCTTTTGACCTCTCTAAACCCAATGCAATCATGAAAAATATGCTAACCACTTGTGCGGCCGGAGTGCTGAGTCTAAGCACGTTCACCCACTGTACCAGCGACTTCGACGAGATTAATACCAACCCCCTGGCCCTGAACACCAACAGCCTGGAGAACAACGAAGGGTTGCAGGGGCAGGCCTTTGCCCAGGCCCAGTTCTACGGGGTGGCGGCCTACGAGGATTATTATCAGATTTCGCAAAACCTATTTGCCGATCTTTGGTGTCAGTACTTTGCCACCACCCAGTCGTTCTTCGATTCGGACCGCTACGTGCAGGTGGGTAGCTGGTCTAACTCGGCCTGGTTTGCTTTCTACGGCCGGGCCGCGCCCCAGATCAAGCTGGTGGAAGACCTGACCGAGCGGGATGGCAATGAGGTAGGCAACGCGATGGCGAAGATCTGGCGGGTGTTTGCTTACCACCGCATCACCGACTACTGGGGTCCGGTGCCCTACTCGGAGTTCGGCAACGGCGAACTCACGGTGGCCTACGATCCCCAGGAGGAGATTTACAACGACTTCTTCGTTACCTTGGATGAGGCAGTGGCGCAACTGAAGGCCAATCCGGGAGGCATATCCTTCGCAGCGGGCGACGGCATCTACGGAGGCAACGGCGATCAGTGGCTCACCCTTGCCAATAGCCTCCGGCTCCGACTGGCGATGCGCATTCGCTTTGCTAATCCCGAAAAGGCCAAGGCGGAAGCCGAAAAAGCCGTGGCCGACGGGGTGATGACCGACAACGTAGACAACGCGGCGGTGGCCGTGGGCGAAATTCTGCGCAACCCCCTGGAGGTGATCACCGACTGGGGCGAGTTTCGGATGAGCGCCAGCATGGAGAGCATCCTGGAGGGCTATAACGATCCGCGCATCGACACCTACTTCTCGCCCGCCGATGAGGGCGACACCGACGAGGACGGCTCGCCTTATGAAGGGTTGCTGAACGGGCAGCTGCGCTCCACACTAGAGCAGGGGCAAAACGACAACCACTCTGATCTGGGGCAACGGTTTATTCCAGTGGCCCGAGGCGGTGAAAACGGGCCGCTGGAAATTATGAACGCCGCCGAAATCTTTTTGCTGCGCGCCGAAGGAGCGTTGGTCGGTTGGAACATGGGCGGCCCGGCACAGGAACTGTACGAAGCGGGCATCCGCACCTCGATGCAGCAAAACTCCGCCGCCACCGACGAGGAGATTAGTGCGTATATCAGCAGCAGCGGTCGGCCGGTGCCCTACGCGTCCGGCACCAATCCGGTTACTGACATTCCGGTGGCCTTCGCGGCGGATGCTGAGCAGCAGTTGGAGCAGATCATCACCCAAAAGTGGCTGGCGCTGTATCCCAACGGCTGGGAAGCCTGGGCCGAGCTGCGCCGCACCGGTTATCCCAAACAGTACGCCCGCGTGAAATCGGACAACACCGATGTGGCGGTGGATGAAATTGTGCGCCGCATGGTGTACGTCGGCGATGAATTTGATACCAACGAAGAAGCCGTAAACGCGGCCATTGCGCTGCCCGAAATGGCGGGCGGAGACAAAAACAGCACCCGGCTGTGGTGGGATAAACGATAGATGCTACCTTGCCCTGGAAAGGAAATGATCCTGAGCAAATTCGAAGGCCAAATGGTTTCGCAAAAGTTCACTAGTTCAACCCTGACTAGCCAAAAGGTAATGGTAGGCTACTGGCTCGCTTTCTGTTTTTCATGCGCTCGTTCTGACCCTTACCGGGACGTTACCTTCCGGAGCGATGCTTTTCAGACGGATCGGCAGTATCGTATTTATCTGCCGTCTGGTTACCAACAGCACCCCAAGGCTCGCTATCCGGTGGTCTATTACTTTCACGGCTGGGGCGGCCGGTACAAGTGGGATAACTACGACCTCGAGGATGATATCAATTATCCTGGTAACGGGAGAAAAGAACCTCCTTTTGTGATGGAATGGAAGGAGTACGTTAGAGACCATCCGGTAATCATCGTGACCTGGGACGGGTACGAACCCAATCTACATCCGGGAAAAAAATTCCGGGAGGGAATTCCGTACGGAGATACTTCTCCGTACGATTATCAGCGAGCCCATGACCTAGAAGACCATCACTGGGGCTGGGATTATCGGGTGCATTTTCGAGAGCTGGTGGCGCAAGTGGACGAAAACTTTCGTACCGTTGACGACCGAGACCACCGCGCCATCACCGGGCTTAGCATGGGAGGACTAACGGCCTACTACGTGGCGGGCCAAAACAAAGATCTGGTCAGTTCGGTGAGTGCTTTTGATCCGGCTGATAATGTTCCTTTGTACGGTCTTAAAGGGCATCAGGTGGCCTTTCCGGTACTGGAAATGTACCGGGCGCTGGAGGGGCTATCGGTACGACTGACGATGACCGACGGTGACTGGCTCAAGTATAACGACTGGGAACTGGCGCGGATTTACGAAGCCGCCGATCCCGCTCAGTTTGAGTTTCACGTAGTCGACTATCCCGACCACTGGGCAGCTGATATCGATAAACAATTGGACTTTCACCGAGAACAATTCCAAAAAAAACATCGCCCACCGGAAAACTGGAGCCACGTTTGCCCGGCCTTCCCCTCGTTCTCGGTGTGGGACTACCAGGTTGAGGTCCAACGTACCCAACCGGCCCTTACCCTACTGGAAGATGTATCGCCGGGGCACATGAAGATAGTGGCCCGCCAATTTATACCCGATGGGCCTCTTGTCCGGAACGAACGCATCACGGTTACTACCAGTGAGATCTATCCCCCCCGCGCGCCAATGCAGCTTATTACCTATAATCTCTCCGACGGTGAGATCGAACGGCGGGAGGCAACTACCTCAGCAGATGGGAAGCTAACGTTTGAACTGGGAGGTGGAGGCCACCTAATTGGTATAAACGGGGTTGAATCGGAAAGTAGGGCCAAGGTAAAGATAGTGCATCCCAAAGGGCAAGAGTACTTTTACTTTGAAGAAGGAAAAGCCTATAGTTTAGATTTCAAGTTGGTCAATGTTGGCCGAAAGCAAGCTGAGAACATTGAGATACTAGCTTCATCAACGCATCCGCACCTGACGTTTGCCGACCGCACAGCACAGGTGGATCACGTAGCGGCCGGAACTTCGGTTCGAACTAAAGGACCAGTTTGACTTCTGCATTGCCCAGTACCAAGATTCCAGCCTTGTGGGCACTCTTCACTTTGAAGTGAAAGTGGACGGCGTACCCAATGGCACACAAAAAGTTTTGTTTTTTACGGTTCCTGCTTCGCCGTACCTGGAAGCTTCCGAGGATATGATTGTGTTAGACGGGCGTACGGTGGTTCATGTGCCCGTGTACCAGCCGGGACCCAACGAGATACAGCCGCGAGCGATTGCTGGTGGAAAAGGAAACGGTAACGGAATCTTGGAGCCAGGAGAAGATGCTCTTGTGTACATCAGACTGCCTCAGGGGATGGCCCCCAACGATACCAACACGTTTCACCGTACCTATTTGATCAATCATCTCAACGTCCCGTCCGTCAACGTCCATCGATTGGATTATGACGAAAAAGTAAACCAGGCCGGGGCTACCAGCGTAGCAGCGGTTGTATCGCTCTCCGAGGGTAGTGCAGATACGCTTGACCTGTGGTTTCGGGTAGAAAGCCTCTTCAACGACCGTGACGATCCCATTTCCCGCGCCACGATATACGCGCGTCAGTACGATTACCGCCGGGCAAAAGTGAGCGTAAGCCCCTCTCATTCGCTTACAAAACCGGCAGTCCCCTAAAAACACACTGTTTTTATCACTTCAATTAAACCCAAAACGTCATGAAAAACCTTACACGATTTGCAACCCTGGGCACGGCCATTCTGCTCGGCTTGCTGAGTAGTCTGAATGCCTCGGCGCAGGCCATTGCCACCGAACTCAGCGGCTTGGGTGATTTTATTTCCGGCGACCCGGGCTACGCTGACATTTCTGGCTATCAAACCGTTGATCTGGGCGGATTTATTCCGCACCACCCGGCCGCTGGAGCCTACAACGTCGACGGCACCCTGCTGGTGACGCACGCTGGCCAGGTGTACCGCACTTCCGACGGAGGGCAGGCCGGTTCGTTTGCCGATAACGCCAGCGTGCAGGTCAAACAGTGGAGCAACGTTGAGCCGAACGTAATGTACTACACGAATCCGACCGAGTGCACCAGAAACGAGTTGGGAGGGGCTTCGACCACGCTATTTGACCTTAATTCGGCCATCAATTATTTTGGAATCAACTTTAGTAGTTTCTTCGGGGGAGCCCAGGAAGGTACTTTCGTGGTGGGTAAGGATGAGGCCATTGTGATCTTTGGCATCGCAGATGGCACCGCCCATACCCTGGTTTGGAAAATAGGAACCGGCTGGCTGCCCGACCACTATTCGTTGCCCTGGAATGACTTCGACTACTACAACGCTACGCCCATCGCTGACCCGAAGATAACCAACAACCTGGGCTACATCTACCTCAAACCGGTGCCGGGCAGCGGAGACAACAGCGTGCCGTGGGCCATCATTTCCATCACTAACACCGGGGCTTCGTCCCGCATCGACTCGGACTTGGGACAGTGTCACCACGCCACCGCCTGCGTATGGCAGGATACCGACGGATCGTTTAATCCGGGACTGGTTGATATCTTTGGCAACGTGGTTCAGCCCGACGGCAAGGACTTCGCGATTCCTACCAGCTGGGACCCGGCGCTGCACGTCGGGTGGGTGAAGGGGACGATCTACGCTACCGGCGAGAGCAATGCCGGAGGAGCCAATGCGTTGGCCTTGCGCAAAACCAACCAGGGAGGATACCAGGCGGTGGCCAACGGTACGTTCAGCGGAAATAATTCGTACTTCAGCGCCTACGCCAAAAACGGCATCACCAACCTGAGCTTTAAGCAACTCACGCAGAACAACGTGCGCATGAGAATCCTGGGCAGCGCTACCCCGGACCCCGAGCCGAAACTTACCGACTACTGTGCCAGCAAGGGCAATAGTACTGAAGACGAGTGGATTGCCGAAGTGCAAATCGGTAGTTTTAGCAATCCTTCCGGCAACGAAGGTGGGTACGGCGACTTTCTAAACCAAACCGTTGCGTTGGAGCCGGGCGAAAGCTACGCGTTGAATCTGACTCCGGGCTATACCGGAAACCGAGTACAAGGAATACTGGAAAATCTACGCCGACCTGAACCAGGACAGTCTCTTTGACGAAACCACTGAACTGCTCTTTGACGCTGGGGTCACGCAGACCGGCCCGTGAGCGGCACCCTTAGCATTCCGGCCGATGCCACTCCTATCACCACCCGCCTGCGCGTGGTGATGAAGTATACCGACGCGGCCGACAACGACGGCCTGGCTCCCACCGCCTGCGGCACATTCGGCTACGGTGAAACCGAAGACTATACGCTGACCGTGACCGGGGGTAGTAGTCAGGTGGGAGCCGACACTACGCCTCAACGTGAACAAAACCTTCGGCGGCGCCGTGGGCAACGGCCGTCACCGACGACACGCAGGTCATCCTGAAACCTTGAAGTCCGCCGTAAAGATAAGCGGGTTGACGGACAACTTCTCGGTTCAGCGGACCGGTGAGGTCAGCCTCGCTACCGCGAAACCTACACCTTCGTCACCCGCAGCGACGAAGGAGTGCGCTTGTGGGTGAACGGAGAGAAGCTCATTGATAACTGGACGAACCACGCTCCCACCACCGATCAGGGGAAGATCAGTCTGCAAGCGGGACAACTCTATAGCATTCTGTTGGAGTACTACGAGAACAAAGGCGGGGCAGTGTGCCAGTTGCGATGGAGCAGTACTAGCCAAGGCAAAGAAGTAGTGCCCCAGGAGCGTTTGTATCCTAGCACCACATCGACCAGCACGTATACCGTACGGGCCCGGGGGGTGCAGGGCACCGAGATGATGGCCTTGCAGATTGGTGGGCAGACGGTGAAGAGTTGGACGGTGAGTCCGACGATGAGTGATTATACTTATACGGGTTCGCAGTGCGGATCGGTGCGGGTAGCCATCGCCAACGACCAGGGGGTGAACCACGACCTACGGGCAGACCAAGCTCACCGTAGACGCCACGTACCTATCAGGCCGATGCCGCAGGCGGTGACACACCCCGGTGTGGCCGTGCTGACAGTTGCGGCCGACAGCAATTCGGAGTCGTTGCACTGCTCGGGTTATATCCAGTTTGAACTGAGCGCCGCTAATGCCCGCAGGACAATTCACTCGCCAAGAACCACCTGACCCAGGAAATTACCCCGGCGTTAGCGTTGTACCCTAACCCCAGCAGGGAGGAAGTCTTTACCGTGCAGGGGCTTTCGCAAGCCAGCGTGGTGCAGCTGTACGACCTACAGGGACAGGAAATCGACGTGCCCCTCCGTACAGCAGGTACGACAATACCGAGGTGCAAGCCCGCAGCTACGTACCGCAGGGCTTGTACCTGCTGAAAGTAAGGTCTGCCCAGGGCGGCACTTTGCAACGCAAGATCGTCGTCGAGTAACTCCTCCGACCGGCGAACAAGTAGGCACGGAACCGCTATTTATTCCCTGGCCGGCCTAATATCCAAATAATCCATCACCGCCTCATCGCCCTGCAAAGCGCCCTTCGGGATCGGATGCGCCGCGTCAAAAACGCTCAGCTTCGCTTTCGGTAGCACGCTTACAAAGTCCTCAACGTATTTATCCTGGTAAGGTACCGCCTCGTGGTCAAGCCCAAGATGATGCCGGAAGAAGTTGTACACCGGGGCGCGCTTGCTGTAGGCGTAATCGTGTCGCTCGTGGGGCAGATGCACGTTAGAGACGGCGTGCTCCCGGTCGTAGAGGGCGTAGACTTTCTGAATGTAGGGATACTCAACCCGAGGGGTGTTGTGGGTATAGTCGGCCCCGTCCGAGACCAAAATCATGGGGCGGGGAGCACACAGGGCGGCAATCTCAACGTTGTTGGTTTGGTAATCCTTACTCTTATGAATAGGCATTCCGCTTTCGCAGGCGCAACCGCCGAAGAAGTGGGCCGACACCTGCACCACCGGAGCGGCGGCCTTGATTCGGTCGTCAATAGCGGTGAGCACAAAACTTTGGGTAGCCCCCCCCGAAGCGCCCGTTATGCCTACCCGCGTACGGTCCACGTCCGGCCGGGAAAGCAGGTAGTCGAGCACCCGTCGGCTGTTCCAGGTTTGTAGTAGTAAGACGATAGGAATATCGTGGGTTACCTGCTGGCTTTCCCCGTAGCCTACCATGTCGTAGGTGAAGACGATGGCGCCCATCCGGGCCAGCACGGCGCAGCGCGTTTGCACCTCCTCCGAAAATCGACGGTCCTCCCAGTGTCCGTGGGGACTCAGAATAGCCGCGTAGGTTTCCTGCTTTGCTAGGGGGCGGTACAGGTTGCCGGTGACATAAAAGCCGGGAAAACTTTCGATAGCAATGTTCTCAACGCTGTAGCCGTCTTCTTCCGTGTAGTTGCGGATGATCGGGTTGAAATTGCCCTGAATATCGGGCATTTGGTCGAGCTGTAATCCGCTAATGATGCCCTGCCGAATGGTCTGCGCCCGTTGCTCCCACGAGGCCCGGTCGCTCCACGTTGTGGCGAATTCTTTCATCACCAGATTGGCTTCGTCTTCGGTCCAGTAGTGTCCCTGGCAGAGTTGCGCTTCCTGCGCGTAAACGGAAGAACAAACGACGATAGATAGATCAACAGATACTTTTTCATGGTTAGGTGGTTTTTTATTGTAGTGTTTTTTGTCCGGATTCAGGGGGTTTTGCCGCTCAGCACTTCCCGGGCAAGTACGCGCATCTCATCGGCCAGCCCAAAATACTAGTATTTCCTCGTTCTTTTACGAATCGCCTACGGTAGTAGTACCACAGCAAAAAATCATGGTTGGACGGATGGAAGGCTGCTCAGTACACCTGCTCTCCACCGATAAACGTTTGCTCCACCCGGAGACGAGGTACCTGGGCGATGGGGACGGTCATGATATCGTCGCTCAGCACCACGAAGTCCGCGTGTTTGCCGACTTCAATGCTACCTTTTTCGGCTTCTTCGAAATTAGAATAAGCCGCCCAGATCGTCATGCCCCGCAGGGCTTCCTCACGCGTGAGCGCCTCGGCCGGACGCCACCCTCCCGACGGCTTGCCTTCTACGTCCGCGCGGGACACCACCGCGTAAAAGGTCAGAAACGGACTGACGGGTTCTACCGGAAAATCAGTGCCCAGGGCTATTTTTCCTGCCCGGTCGAGCAGCGTGCGGTAGGCGTACGATCCTTTTACCCGTTCGGCCCCCAGCCGGTCTTCTGCCCAGAACATATCACTGGTGGCACTCTTGGGCTGCACCGAAGGGAAGACGCTGGGCCCAATGAGCGGCAAATCTTCCAAATCCACCACCTGAAAGTGCTCCACCTTCCACCGCCGGTCCGTTTGGTCTCCCAACGCTTTCTGGTAGGCATTGAGCACCACGCTCACCGTCGAATCGCCGATGGCGTGGGTGTTCATTTGGTAGTCGGTCGCCGACAGGCGTAGGGCCAACCGCTCGATGTCCTCGGCCGAGGTGGTCATGGCGCCGTAGTGCCCCGGCCGGTCGGAGTAGGGAGCTTTGAGGGCCGCACCGCGGGAACCCAAAGCGCCATCACCGAACACCTTAACCGACCGGACGTGGAGGCGGTCGGTCTTAACGATGCCCTTATCTAGGTAGTAGGCGATGTCGTCCGGGGTGTTGCTCACCATGGCGTACATCCGCACCGAGAGGTCTCCCGCCCGTTGCAGGCTATCGACCAATTCAATGACGAAGCGACTCAGACCCGCGTCGTTCACCGTCGTCAGTCCGTTTTCCCGGCAGATCCGATCAGCATCCCGCAGGGCCTGAATCTGCTCCGCTCGGGTGGGCTCGGGAATGACCGAATCAACCAGGGCCATCGGATTGTCGATCAGTATCCCGGTAAGTGCTCCGTTATCCTGCATAATTTCCCCGCCCCGCACGGCGGTCGCGGCGGTGATGCCCGCCAGCTCCAGCGCCTTTTGGTTTACCAGCAGGGCGTGATAATCGATGCGACGCAGGGCCACGGGAGTGTCCGGAAAGAGTGAGTCTAGTTCCCGCTTGGTCGGAAACGCTTTGTTCTCCCACAGATTTTGGTCCCACCCCATGCCCTCGATAAACCTTCGGGGATGTTCTTCCTGAAAGGTCACCACCCGGTCCAATACTTCCTGATAACTTTTCGCACCGACCAGATCAACCTTTTGCTGGTTCAGCCCCAGCCAGTAATAGTGGCAGTGTGCGTCGATCAGGCCGGGGGTAATGGTTTTGCCCGCCATATCCAGCGTCTGCGAAGCGGTATACCGGTTTAGGATATCATCGGACCGGCCCACGGCCACCAGGGCACCGTCCCGCACGGCAAAGGCCTCCGCCTGAGAAAAGCGGTCATCAACGGTATACACCCGGGCATGATGAACAATCAGGTCTACCTCCTCCGCGTCAGGTTGGCAACCAGCCCCGGCAAGGGCCAACCCCAGAAGCCACGGTGAACCGGCCAACTTAACGCGAGGCAAACACCGGATGATGATAAATAGGTTCATAGCTACCAATATCGAAGGAAAATTCAGGGTTATTATCACGCGCGCCCCTATTCCGCACAAAAGTATCAGTAATTGGATGATAAGCACTATCATTGGGCCGCGGGCTTACCGACAGATGATTATTTTTGAAAACTGAGCAAGTTTCAATCGGATGCGATGGGTTCCGGGGTATCTACCGGAGATACATTGGCGAGATACAATTCGGTAGCTTGTCCGTCCGCTAACTACATCCGCCGAGCCAACTATGGAGGAAGAAGACCAAGCAGTAGCCGAGCCAACCGCGCTTCGTTCTCCTAAAGAGAACGCACTGACCCTTACGGAGGCGCTGGTGCCCGTGGTGGCCCTGGTGGGAATGCTGGCCTATAATGTACACGTCTACGGCAATGCCGCGCTCGACGGATCCAACCAATTCATTCTGCTGCTCGGCGGAGGAGTAGCCGCCCTGGTGGGGTTCCGTCGCCGCGTGCCCTACGCGCGGATGCTGGACGAAGTGGCCGATAACATCAAATCGACCACCGGAGCGCTGCTCATTTTGCTGATGACCGGGGCCTTGTCGGGCACCTGGATGCTCAGCGGCGATTATTCCGACCATGACCTACTACGGCCTGCTGCTGCTGAATCCGACCGTATTCTTGGCCGCCAGCGTGGTGATCTGTGCGATCATCTCGGTGGCCACCGGCAGCAGCTGGACCACTTCGGCCACCGTGGGGATTGCCCTGATCGGGATCGGCAACGCCCTGGAGGTGTCGGGAGGGATGACGGCCGGGGCGGTGATCTCCGGAGCCTACTTCGGCGACAAGCTCTCGCCCCTGAGCGATACCACCAACCTGGCTCCGGCCATGGCGGGGGGCGAACTCTTCGCCGCACATCCGCTACATGACCCTGACCACGGTGCCCACCCTGCTGATCACGCTGCTGGCCTTCGGGATTATTGGTTTTACGCTTGCCCCCACGGGTACCACCGATACCCAGGCCCTGCTGCGCACGCTGGAAACCACTTTTGCTATCAACGGATGGCTGTTGCTGGTGCCCGCCACCGTGGTTTTGCTGATCGTTAGGAAGGCTCCGCCTCTGCTGGCCCTGCTGGTGGGCACGCTGCTGGGCGGGCTGTTTGCGCTATTTTTTCAGCCCAACCTCGTGGCGGTTGCCGGGGGAAGCGACGTGCTAACTTTTGAATCGGGCTACCGGGGAGTGATGAACGCCATCACGGTAGACACCGCGGTGGTTACCGACAATGCTACGCTCAACGAACTGTTCACCTCGAGCGGCATGGCCGGGATGCTGGGCACCGTCTGGCTCATTATCTGCGCGATGGTGTTCGGCGGCATCATGGGCGGCATCGGGGCCTTGGCCACCATCAGTAACGCCCTGCTGCAACTGGCCACCACCACCTTCGGGCTATTTGCGAGCACGGTAGCCAGTTGCCTGGCGCTGAACCTCACCGCTTCGGACCAGTACCTGGCGCTGGTGATTCCGGGAAAGATGTTTGCCCAAGCCTACCGGGACCGGGGGCTGGCTCCCGAAAACCTGAGCCGCACGCTGGAGGATTCCGGTACGATGACTTCGGCCCTGGTGCCCTGGAACACCTGCGGGGCGTACCAGAGCAGCGTGCTGGGGGTTGACGTGGGGGCTTACTTTGCGTACGCTATTTTTAACTGGCTCAGTCCGGTTATGACCCTGCTGTTTGCTGCCTTCCGGATCAAGATCAAGTCACTTAACAAACCGGCGGCCTTCCGCGATGAGGTCTACGCTCGGTGATGGAAGCGGTGAGAAGGATATTTTTAATAAATTGCCAGTATCAGCTTTTTTTTACCGGATTAATTTCCGTATTTCTAATTTATTCCCATTGATCAAACGCTACGTGGTTTGAAACGAGTTGAGACGTACGAAGAGGAGCTGCTGAACCGGATTATCGACGGCGACGAGCGTGCCTTTGCCCAACTTTTTGACCAGTATAAGGACAAACTGTTTGCCTACGGCTGCAAAATTACCAAGTCGGAGGAAGTAGCCGAGGAGATTGTTCAGGATGTGTTTCTCAAAATCTGGACGAACCGGGAGAAGATCAACCCCGAACTAGCCTTCAACTCCTACCTGTTTAAGATTACCAAGAACCTGGCCCTCAACTTCCTGCAACAAGCCGCGCGCGATCAAAAACACCGGGATCGACTGACTAACTATTTCCAGCAGCTACCGGAGCGCAATGCTACCGAAGACTTTTTGGTGTCGGCCGAGTACCAACGGATGCTCACTGAGGCGGTCGCTCAACTGCCGCCGCGCCGGAAGCTGGTGTTCAGCATGAGTCGCCAGGAGGGGATGACCCACGCCGAGATTGCCAAGGCCCTCAAGCTCTCGCCGGGCACGGTCAAAATACATATCATCCACGCGGTCAAATCCATCAAAGACTACCTGCGCATCCACGCGGACATCACTTTTTTGCTCGTCTGCCTGGGTGGTCTTCTGGCATGATAGTCCGCATCGGCAATTCCTAATACGACGAGGTGAGAATTGCCAGAACACCAGTAAACTATTTTTAATCAGTTCGTAATCAGTCTGTTACCCAACAACAAGAAAAATTTTTCTAAAACGAGTATACCTGTCCTGCCCGTTTGCTGGTACTTATGATGTAACCCAGCAACCATGAACCAACCCCGTCGTCAGGAACTACTTCGAAAATTTGCCGAAGATACCTGCACTCCCGCCGAGCTTCGGGAGTTGTTTGGCTACCTGCGTCAGCCCGGCTACCGCACCGAGTACGCCGAGGTGTTGCAAGACCTCTGGAACCGGATGCAGGCGGACCAAACGCTGGACTCGGAGCGTTCGCAGATCATTCTGAACAACATTCTGAGGGGCGAAGTGGTAGCGGAAGAAGACCCCAACGGTTGTTCGGTCGCAATTGTGGCTCAGCCGGGTGGCGGCCGTCTTTATCGGTATTTTGATCGTGGCCGCCGTCGGGTACCTGTACCTACGAGAAGACACCGTTCGGTACCAAACCGAGTACGGTCAGTTGCAGGTCATTACGCTGCCCGATAGCTCCCGCGTGACCCTAAACGGCAATTCTACGCTCAGTTATCGCGCTGACTGGGGCAATACGCCGACCAATCAAACCGGGGCGGGGCGGGAGATATGGCTGGAGGGCGAGGCCTTCTTTGAGGTAACCGAGATCGTTCTCGCTGCGCAGCAAAAAGCCAAGTTTGTGGTGCACACCGCGCAGCTCGACGTGGAAGTGGTGGGCACGGCCTTTAACGTGACCAACCGCCGCCGGGCCACCCAGGTGGTGCTCAACTCGGGAAAAGTGAAGCTGCACGTTCCGGTTGAGGAGCAAGACTCAATAATTACGATGGAACCCGGTGATCTGGTGGCATTCTCCGAAGCGGCCCGCGCCCTGGAGCAACGGGTGGTGCGTCCCGAACGGTACTCCTCGTGGAAAGACCGGCAACTGGTGTTTGTTGATACCCCCCTGCGCGACATCATTGCCCTGCTGGAAGATACCTACGGGTTTCGCGTGGTGCTGGAAGACCCGAGCATTGCGGAGAAGAAATTTAACGGAACCGTATCTACCGAGCAAATTTCCCTGCTGCTGAAGGCCCTGAGTTCAACCTTTAACCTGACTATTCAACAAGAAAATGATCTGATCACGATACAACGTCCGCAGTAAGGCTGGTCTGCGAACAAGTTCGACGCAATAAACTATTCCAGCTTCCTAACCTAGTGTCCTATGAAAAAATTCCTACGCATCCACTTCACCCGTGGGTGATCCTACTCACCTTGATCCTCGGCCCCTCTTTAGCGCAATCTCAGGGTGAAATTGCCGCTTTGTCGTCTTCTCCTCCCACCGATGCCCAGCAGGGCGCCCAGCAGATGGCGCTTCGCGAGGTGCTGCTGAATCTGGAGAAGACGCACGCAATCCGGTTTTACTACGATAGCGAACTACTTCGGGACGTGTTCGTATCAGAACAAGCCCTTGGCAACGCCAATGAAGTCGAACAACTTCTCGGTAAGCTTCTTCCGGCCTTGCGCTTGCAGTACGAAAAGATCGGGGAAAAGGCCTACGCTATCCAGCCCCGCGTCCGAACCAAGGGCGTGGACCGGGTGCGCAAGAACCAACCCAAGTCGTCTGCCGTGGCTCACCAAGTGCCGGAGCGACTCGCTTCCGCGGAGAGCAAATCCGACCTGAGTGACGTAGCCCAAACGATTACCGGTCGGGTAACCGATGGTGCGGATAACGGTTCACTGCCCGGGGTAAACATCTTAGTGAAGGGAACTTCGGTAGGAACGGTTACCGACGTGGAGGGCAACTACCGGCTCACGGCCCCGGACGAGGCCACCACGTTGGTGTTTTCTTCCATCGGCTACCAGAGCCAGGAAGTCGCCATCAACGGTCAGTCCACCGTCAACGTAGCGTTGGCCGCCGACGTGCAGTCGCTGTCCGAAGTGGTGGTGGTGGGCTACGGCTCCCAGAAGAAGAGCGACCTCACCGGGTCGGTCAGTTCGATATCGGCGCAGGAAGTGGCTGAGTTTCCGCTCCAGCGCGTTGACCAGGCCCTACAGGGTCGGGCGCCCGGCGTGTACGTGCAAAATATCGACGGCTCGCCCGGCGGAGAAACCATCATCCGAATTCGCGGGCTCAACTCGATCAACGGCGACAACCGACCGCTGATCGTGATTGATGGCTTTCAGGGCGGCAACCTGGATAACCTGAACCCCAACGACATCGCGTCTATTGAAATTCTGAAGGACGCCTCGGCCACGGCCATCTACGGTTCGCGGGGGGCCAACGGGGTAATCCTGGTCACCACCAAACTCGGAGCCGTGGGCACCCCTAAGATCAGCTACGACTACAGCATCGGCTTTCAGTCGCTGAACAAC
Organism: uncultured Cytophagales bacterium; assembly: GCA_963761785.1. Lineage (GTDB taxonomy): Bacteria > Bacteroidota > Bacteroidia > Cytophagales > Cyclobacteriaceae > Tunicatimonas. The sequence continues at coordinate 3,324 of CAVXII010000002.1, read as the reverse complement.
AAACTTGACTTGATGAACGCCGGTGAGTTCGCCCGCCTGGTGAACGCCGACGCCCTTACGCAGACCGGCGGAGGAGCCACAGCCACTTCGACCTTTACCGAAGAAGAGATTGCGGAGTTTGATCGCAGCGGGGGCACCGACTGGCAGGACGTGATCTACGGCACGGGAGTGATTCAGAATCACCAGCTATCCATCAGCGGAGGCACCGAAAAACTCCAGTACCTGGTATCGGGGGGCTTCCTTGACCACGAAGGCATTATGAAGAATTCATCGTACCTGCGGGGTTCGCTGCGAACGAACCTACGGGCCGAACTGACCGACTGGCTCAACTTCGGCATCAACGGGGTGATCACCCGCGAAGAGACCAGTTCGCCGCCCTTTCGGGAAGAAGTGTCGTTTGTTGGCCAGGCCGTGAACGTGACGCCCCGCTGGTCTCCCACCGAGCCGGTATTTGATGAGTTTGGCAACTACGCCAAGCACCGGGCGGGCTACGGAGCCGACGATACCTGGAACCCCCTGGCCAGTGCCGTGGAACCACAGACCCAACAGCCGACCAACATTTACAACGCCAACTTATTTTTGGAGTTTGAACTGGCCAAAGGCCTGCAGTTTAAGACCACCGGCGGGGCACTGGTTAACAACGATATCTACCGCAGCTACTACAACCGCCTCACCTTCGACGGACTGGCCAACCAGGGATTAGCCACCCTGCGGGAGTCGCAGAATGTGCTGTATCAGAACTCTAACATCCTTACCTACACCCGACAATTTGCCGAACGGCACGAACTCACCGTCACTGCCGTGGCCGAGCAGCAGTTCGAGCGTTTTGAGAGCAGTGAGATATCAGCTTCCGACTTTTTGGTGGATGCCACCGGTATCGATGATCTGGGAGGGGCAGCCAACAGTGTGGTAGAAAGTGATCGCTACACCCGCTCGCTGGCCTCTTTCTTGGGCCGGATCAACTACTCTTACGATGATAAGTACCTGCTCACCGCCTCCTACCGGGCCGACGGTTCTTCGGTGTTCGGTTCTAACAACAAGTGGGGCTACTTTCCGTCCGCCTCAGTGGCTTGGCGGGTGTCCGAAGAAGAATTTCTGAAAGGCACGGTGGTTTCTAACCTTAAGCTGCGCGCCAGCTACGGCATCACCGGCAACCAAGCCATCGACCCGTACCAAACCCTGGCGAGCATCAGTTCGGGCTCAAACTATCCCTACAACGGCACCGAGGCCACCGAGATTGGCTTTTTTATATCGTCGTTGGCCAATGAAGACCTTAAGTGGGAGCGCACTACGCAGACCAACTTCGGGCTAGACGTGGAGTTCTTTGAGGGGAGACTCGGAGCCACCGTAGACGTGTACCAAAAGACCACCGACGACCTGCTGCTGGGTCGTGAACTGCCCGGCTACGTAGGCGTGGACTTTGTTATTGACAACGTGGGTTCGGTAGAGAACCGGGGGATCGAGCTGTTGCTGCGGGGCACCCCGGTGGCCGGAGACTTCACCTGGAACACGTCGGTGAACTTCACGGTAAACCGCAACGAGGTACTGGACTTGGGCGAAGACGACCGCATTCCGTTCACCACCACCACGGGCGGTTACTCGCTTAATGAGTTTATGTTTCTGGTGAAAGGTGAACCCTTCGGCCAGATGATCGGCTGGGGCTACGAAGGCACCTGGAATACCGATGAGGCTGAGGAGGCGGCGCGGTACGGTCAGCTACCCGGCGACCCGCGCTACACCGACGTGAACGACGACGGTGCGATTGATATCGACGATAAAATCGTGATCGGTAATGCCTTTCCGGACTACCAGATCGGCTGGAACAACACCCTGTCGTACAAGAACCTGGAACTATCGTTTCTGATCCAGACCAGCCAGGGCAACGATCTGTTCAATACGCCCCGGATCCGACTGGAGAGCCCGAACGAGGGAACCAGCCGGGCGTTATTGGATCGCTGGACGCCCGACAATCAGGATACCGACGTACCGGCCTTCATCGACGAAAGAACGCGGGAGGATGCCAATCTGGTGAACACGGTTTCGCTGAGTGGCAACGAAACCTCCCGGTGGGTAGAAGACGCTTCCTACATTCGCCTGCGGGCAATCACGTTGGCGTACAACCTTCCCGCGTCGTTACTCAATCGCGTGGGTATCTCTAACCTAAGGGTCTATACCAGCGGCAACAACCTGTTCACCATCACCGACTACACCGGCTACGATCCGGAGGTAGGCTCGTTTGGCACCAACGATGCCAGCCTGGGCGTTGATTTCAGTACGTATCCCTCGAGCAAGACCTTCACCTTCGGAGCCCAAGTCACCTTTTAAAACATACCCTAACGTACAATTATGAAAAATATACAAACAAGAATAGCGAGTCTGGCTGCGGTGCTGCTGCTGGGAGTAATTACCGGTTGCGCCGACTTGGAAGAGGAACCGACCAACTTTGTGTCGCCGAGTAATTTCTACGAAACGCCGCAGCAGATTGAGGCCGTGTTTGCCGCCTCGATGAACAACCTGTGGGATACCTGGAGCGCCCACGCTTACCAAGCCTGGATTCGACTTTCGACATACCGACCAGCTGAACGGGGGCGATCTGGTGATCACCGAAGACCACGGGCTAACCCTGTGGAAAATTCACTACCGCTCCATTCTCAACCTCAACGCTGCCATTGACGCGTTGCAGGCGGGTAAACTGGGTGCCTCGGTCTCAGAAGAAGACGTGCAGACACTTATGGCCCAGGCCAAGTTTTTGCGGGCCTACAACTACTTTACGCTCGTGCGCCTCTTCGGACCCCTGCCGCTGCTCACCGAAGACACGGACGTACTGTCAGCGGAAATCACCCGCTCGCCCGTTGCCGAGGTATACGACCTGATCATCAGCGACTTTCAGGTAGCCATCGACGGACTGCCGGAGACGTGGCCCGCCGAACGACAGGGGCGACCGGCCCGAGGGGCCGCGCAAGCGATGCTGGCGAAGACCTATCTGACCATGGCCACCGCCCCGCTAAACGCTACGGAGAACTACGCGCTGGCCGCCCAAATGGCGCAGCAGGTGATCGACGGGGGCAATTATGCGCTGGTTGAAGACATCCGCGAGGTATTTAGCCTGGCTACGCAGTACGGCCCGGAGGCCATCTGGGGATTTAATTCTAACAACGTAGACATCAACACCGACCCGCAGATTTGGACACCGGCCAACATGGGGGGGTGGTCTGACTTTACAGCTACTCCCGAGTGGGAGCAAGCCTGGCCCGACCAAGCCCGCAAGGACGCTTACCTGTTGCTAGAGGATGACGAAGGAACCCCCTACACCGAGTGGGACGG
>CAVXII010000001.1:1992500-3260422 GCA_963761785.1 uncultured Cytophagales bacterium | reverse complement strand
GACTTTAGACAACCAGCTGGCCTTTGGTGACACCAGTGGTCAAGAATGTTATTCATCCAAGGTACTTATCGCGGCCATGGACTACACCGGACACGGCGTGCCGGGCGCGCTGATGTCGATGATCGGATTCAACTTTCTGAACGACATTGAGCAGAAGGGTATTTTTCAGCCCAACGAAATTCTAAACACGTTGCACCTGAGCGTACGGCGGTTTCTGAAGCAAGACGAAACAGCCAACAAAGATGGCATGGATGCTGCCCTCTGCCTGATCGATCCGCAAGAACGGGTGCTAGAGTTTGCCGGAGCAAACCGCCCGTTGGTCTACATCCAGGACGGCGAGATGCACGTGATCAAAGGCGACCGCAGTGCGGTGGGCGGAGCCGACACCGACCGAAACCACCGCTTCACCAAGCACTGCGTGCCGCTCAACAAAGAAACCTGGGTATACATATTTTCTGATGGGTACCAGGATCAGTTTGGAGGAGCGCGAAAGAGCAAATTTATGTCAAAGAAGCTCCGCGAGATGCTGCTGGAAATACACACCCAGCCCTTTGCGCAGCAAAAGGAGCATCTAGACCGAACCCTGCGGCAGTGGATTGGGCCTGGTGCTCAGATTGATGATATTCTGGTAATGGGCTTTAAGGTGGGGGGATAGCACCTCCTGATCGGTTTTTGTTGTAAAAATACTAAGAAGGCTTGCTGCTGTGCGTTCGTATTTGAAATTCTTTAAAACAAATGAGTTAAACCGGCTATAGTTCGCTTTCTATGAATAGTTACGAAACCTTTTTTTATCCACCCAACTATTCATCCTCATGAAAGCACATTGTCTTCTCACTTTGCCAATAACCCGCCGCGACCGTTGGCTTCCGTTCGTCTTTTTCAGCATACTGCTGGTATTATCATTCCCAAAATCTGCTTTCGCCCAGGATCAGTACGAAGCGGAGACGACCAACCGGGCCAATGTGACGGTCGCCACCCAATACACCGGCTACACCGGTTCGGGCTACGTGACAGACATCACTAGCGAATGGTCTTCCCTCAGCTTCGACAAAAGCAACAACGCTACTCAGACTGCCCAGCTCAACATTCGGTACGCCAACGGCACGGGCAGCAACGTGACTAACTTGGCCTTTTACGTGGGGTCGCAGAAGGTACAAGATTTGGTCTTTCCGCCTACTTCCTCCTGGACCGACTGGCAAACCCTGACGATCACGTTTACGCTTCCCGCTGGTTATCAAGGCATGAAGTTGAAGGGGAAGCTCAACGTGTCTACCTCGGTCAACATTGATGCGTTTCTGTTGACGGTGGGTGTTGCCAGCCCTCCGCCCGGCGCTTTTAGCCAGTCGGCTCCGGCCAGCGGGGCCACGGGGGTATCTACCACTCCAGCCTTCGGTTGGAGTGCCGCCGCCAACGCCAGCAGCTACAGTTTGGTGGTCTCTACCAACAGCAATTACTCTAGCCCCACAATCAACCAAACCGGGATCAGTGGCACGAGCTATACGGCTACGGCTAACTTATCGGGCAGCACAAAATACTACTGGAAAGTGACCGCCACCAATGCCAGTGGAGCTACGACCGCCGCCAACGCCGGACTTTCCTTCACGACCGCCACGCCCCCTCCTACTCCGCCCCCGGGTTCGTTCACGCAAACTAACCCGGCCAGCGGGGTCACCGGGGTTTCAACCACTCCTACTTTCAGTTGGGGAGCGGCTTCGGGTGCTAATAGCTACGCCCTGGTGGTATTGACCAGTAGCAACTATACCAGCCCGGCCCTCAACCAATCCGGAGTGAATGGCACCAGCTACAGCGCTAGCACAGCGTTGAGCAACAACACTAAGTACTACTGGAAGGTAACCGCTAGCAATGCCAACGGGACGACGGCGGCTACCAACGCCGGTGCCTCCTTCACAACGGCCGCCACAGTTACTCCGCCACCCCCACCGCCCACCACTCCCCCCACTACCTCACAACCGGGGGTCATTCGGGAGTTTTATGACAATATTCCGGGCACTGCCGTCAGCGATTTGACCGGTAGCGCCAATTTTCCTAACAGCCCTACCTCGACCAGCGTACTCACGGAGTTTAATGCTCCCAATGATGTGGGAGAAAACTACGGGCAAAGGATCAGAGGCTATCTGAAGCCCACCACCTCGGGTTCTTACCAGTTCTCTATCGCCGCTGACGATGACGCTGAACTGTGGCTAAGCACCGATAGCAGCCCGGCTAACAAGGTGAAAATTGCCTCCGTGAACGGCTGGACTAATTATTTACAGTATAACAAGTACGGCTCGCAGACCTCCGCGTCGATCTCGTTGAGTGCGGGCACTTACTACTACATTGAAGCACTACAGAAAGAAGCCTCGGGGGGAGATCACCTCACCGTGGCCTGGCAGGGATCGGGAACTTCGCACCAAATTATTGGCAGTGCCAACTTAGTCACCGCCCCTCCGGCACCACCCAGTGCTTTCACGCTAACGGCTCCCGCCAGCAACGCTGTGGGGGTTTCGCTAACTCCTACTTTTACCTGGAGCGCCTCCGGCAACGTGGCCAGCTATACCCTGGTGGTCTCTACTCAAAGCTCCTACGCCAGCCCGGCGATCAACCAGTCGGGATTGAGTGCAACCAGCTTCACACCGGGCGGTGGCTTATCGGGCAATACGAAGTATTATTGGAAGGTGACGGCGGTAAATGCGGCCGGTTCGGTGGTGGCTTCCAATGCCGGACGCTCGTTTACGACCCTGACGCCTCCTGCTCCGGGCACCTTCACCCAGACCGCCCCCGCTAACAATGCGACCGGGGTATCGCGCACGCCTACCCTTACCTGGGCCGGTTCGGCCAATGCCAGCAGCTACTCGCTGGTGGTGTCGACAAGCAGTGCCTACACCAGCCCGGTGATCAACCAGAGTGGCCTGACTGCTACCAGCTTCACGCCCACTTCGTCGCTGTCGGCCAATCAGAAATACTACTGGAAGGTGACTGCGGTTAACACCACCGGAACCAAAGTGGCCACCAACGCGGGCAATGCCTTCACCACCAGTGACATCACCGGTACCTACTACTACGTGGCCACCACCGGGCAAGATGCAGCCGGAAGAGGATCACAGGGTGCCCCCTTTAAGACCATTGCTTACGCGGCCAAAAACGTGCCCGCCGGACCGGATGTAACCATCTACCTCAATCCCGGAACCTACTCAGAAACCAAGGCCATCGAACTGCCGCTGGGAGTGAACCTGGAAGGAGCCGGTGAGTCTAGCGTGACCATTACCTCACCGGGCGATGTGCCCATCCCGGCCGGCATCGACCGCACCTCCGGAGACTGGAAGTTGTGGTACTACGGCAGCCTGATTCAGCTATACTCGGCCGGTTACTCCGGTGGCCCCGAGCAAATCTACGGCTCGCCCGACCAGATGGTGGCTTCTTCGAACGGCAACCAGACCCTAAGCGGCTTCACCGTGGACGGCAACAGCAAGCAGGTGAAGGCCGGAGTGTGGGTACAAAACCGCAACAACGTGACCATGCACCACGTCACCATCAAAGACTGTGAGCAGCGCGGGGCGGTGTTCACCCGCAGCGATATGTGGTGGTATGAGCCCCTGCCCGAAGGCAAATGGATGCACAACACCAAGGTCTACAACTGCACATTCAAGGACAACGGAGCCCAACTGGGCAGCGAAACGCTGGGCAACCTGTGCTTAGCCGGTTTGGACGGAGCGGACATTTATAACCTAACGATCAACGACAACGTGGGCTACGGCATCAAGTTTATCATGGTTGGCCACTTCCGCAACGTCAAAATTCACGACTGTGACATCACGGTGAACGAGGAAGACGCGCAGTGGGGCGAAAAAATCTCTATTGAGTTGTGGAACCTGGATCAGGGCAACGAGATCTACAACATCAAGTCCAATACCTGGCATTCGTACGTGAACCACGGTCAGTTGACCAGCTACGAGCCCAGTGGCACGAGCACCAACAACCTGAAAATTCACGATGTAGAAATCATCGACCCCGACGGCGTGAGTAGTAAAGAAGCCATTGAAGCGGCGCTTTCGGGAGTAGAAATTTACAATTGCTACATCCAGGACAAGGGTTTTGGCATTGCTATCTGGAACGGGCAGGGCCAGACGCTGAAGAAAAACTACATCATCCGGGACAATATCTTCGTGAACGTGAACCGCACCCCGGTTTTTGGGTTCGGTAAAAGTTCGGCCGTCTTTGTGCCGGACGCAGCCCAGAACCTGAAGATCTACAACAACGTGTTTGATCGCATGGGCAACGGCCTGAACCTGGACGGGGTGCTGAGTGCTGATGTGAAGAACAACGTATTTCTGAACTCGGAAGGGGCCGACGTAGAAAATGGCTCAGGAGTGACGTTCAAGAATAACCTGAAGTACCACACCAATCCGCAGAAAAACGCCTGGAACCTAACCGGGGGAGTGACACTGGGTAGCGGCAATATCGTGAGCAACCCAGGCTTCCGCAATTCGGGCAGTCGCACGGATAACTATTATCGTCCTGCTTCGTCGGCCAGTGCGGTGGTAGACGCCGGGATCAATGTTGGGCTACCCTTCAACGGCTCAGCCCCCGATATTGGGCGCTGGGAGCTGGGCAGCAACGCGCGTACGGCTTCGGCCGATCCTAAGAAGAGCTCGATTGAAGATGACGATGACGGCTTGATTCGCTACTACCCCAACCCTACCGCTGGTGTGGTTACGCTGGAAGCCGGTGAGATGCAACTCACCGACGTGCGGGTATATAACCGCCAGGGGCAGTTGTTGCACCCGGCCATTATTCGGACCAACGCCGCGTGGCAGATTGACTTCAGCACTTACCCCAACGATCTGTACTTTCTGAGAATCAACCACGCACAAGGCCAATTGATGAAGAAAGTGATGCTGGCCCGCTAGGTAAGCGCCCGGGCTTGCGATAAGCATTAGTTTGTTTTTGAAAACCCTCCTGAGGTCCACCATTGGATGATCGGGAGGGTTTTTGTTTAATGAACAAGGCAGAAAGTCACATGGCAGAATAATATTTTATGCTTGAGTTTAAAATGGAGTTCATGTAAAAATTAATCCTTCCCGACAATCTCGTCCACCGCCTCCAGCAGTTTGCCGTCAGCTTTTCCTTCGTCCATCAGCTTGCGCCAGATGGCGTAGACCGCCACGTTCCAGCCCATGTTGGGCTTCCAGGGTTCGCCGTTGAGTGTGTTGAGGGTTTCGTAGGTGGTGCTGCCGATCTCAAAGTCGCGGGTCACCCGCCAGATGAGCATCTCTTCGGCACCCTCCACACCGTGCAGGTAGGCGTCGATCAGAAACAAGTTGTCGTACAGAAAGTACGAACCACCCCGAAAGTAACGCCCGTCGGGCATATCTTCCCGGTTCACCTGCGAGACGTAGCCCGCAATGTCGTAGGCTTCGGCGGGAAGGTACGCTCCTTCGGGAGTGGCCACAATCTTGAAGCCGTAGGGTGTTTTGGAGTATTTAACCATGCGGTCGTAGTGGCGCTGCACCGTGCTGGATTCCAGCAGAGGCTCACCCAAGTATACCTGCGAGAGCAAGTCGGGCACCAGCGGATCCGGGCCTAATACGGCTTTGTACTTACTGATGGGATAGTAGCCCAGCGTGGGATCAAAATGATCACGGTAGTGCTGGGCCGCGGCTTCCGGATCGGAGCGCACGGTAAGCCCCATCTTTTGGGCGACGGTGAGGGCCAGCGCAAACAGCCCCTGGTTGTAGGTGACTACGTCGTCTTTTTCGAAGGCCATCAAATCGCCCCAGTACTGGAAGTCCAACCGGCCGTCGCCCTCGTAGTAGCTGTAGTACTGATCGTTGCGGGCGCGCTCCTCGATGGCATCTACGTAAGCTTGTGCCTGCCCCTTGTTCACCTCCATTCCGTCCAGCTGGGCACGGTAGGCCCAGATGATGGCAAAGAGCGGATACTCGGCAAAGTGGTTCACCTGCTGCAATTCACTCTTCAGCGCTTCGGCGGAGTATTCAGGGTCCAGCAGGGTGGCAATCCAGAAGGCGTCGCGGCCGTACTGGGTATTGGAATACTCTACGGCGGGCACCACCCAGTACTTGCTTTTGCCCGAATCATTGGTGCGCAGGTTCATGTAGGCCGTGGTGAAGGCCAAAGCCCCGAAGTAGTCAGAGTAGCGTCCCCGAGAGAAGTGGTCAGCCGACCGTACGGTGATGGCTTTCCGCAACCCATTGAGTTCGGAAGCCGAAGCTTGGAACAAAATGCCCTCGAAAGCATGTCCCTGCTCGGGCGAAACCGGGTGGTAGTGGGCCAGCACTTTGCCAGGGGTAAACCGCTGCGTCTTCTCAGCATTGTAGTCCAGGGTGAGCACCTCCGCCGTATCGGGCTGCAGGCCGGGCGAACTTCCGTTGTCGCCGGAGGAGAGCGAAAGCTGGCGCTGCTCCGGATAAAAAGCCTGGCTGGTGAAGTTGTCGTACAGTGCCGGAGACCCATTGAGAGCTACGTAGAAGGTGCTATCCTGCCGCAGTGCCACGGTTGGCACCGCCTGCATGGCGATGGTGTTCACAATCCAGGCATCCACGTCGTGCGGACTCTGCCGGTAGATTTCGGCGCTATCCACCGGGCCGTTGAAGTTGTAAGGAGTGAACCCTTCGCCGTAGTTAGCTTGCAGCGAAAAGTAGACTGAAGCGCGGTCAGTGCTGCTACCGGTAACCCGAAATATGGTATAGTCTGCCTTGGGACGTAGGCTGACGGTTACTTGCACCTGCGCCAGGGTAGTATCCACCAAGAACTCCCGCGACAGGTCAGCCGGAAGCCTTGTCACCCGAACAGGGTCTTGGTTGGGCTGGTGCATCATCACCGACCAGGTGGGCAAGGGATGGGGATCGGTAGCGCAGGAAAACAGCAGGGCAAAAACAGGTAATAAGTACTTCATAGAGAGATAGTTAAAGAAAGAAAGAAAGAAAGGTGGAGCAGCGACGTAGCGTTGCCCGGTCAAGTGGGCAAATTAGGTACTAGATAAACGCGCAAAAGCAAAAACCCTCTCTCCGGAAGCAAGCTTCCGAAAAAAGAGGGTTGAGGGGGTTCGCGAAAACGAACATCATACTTGAGCGACAAATGACGTAGGCCCAGCCTACCCCCGTGACCGAGCGACGGGTTTAGTTCACCTTGGTTAGTTTGAGTTCATCCAGGGCAATCCCCTCACCGAAGGAGCTGTTGGTGCTAGACCCCTTGCCAAACTTGATGACGAAGTAGTAGGTGCCCGCGGTATCAATGGTGAAGTTACCGTCTTCGTCGGCAAGATTGGGATCAAAGATGTTCGGATCCATCGGCCCATTGACCGCCGGGAGGGGATCTACTCCTGCCCAACCACTGAAGATCCATCCGGCCAGGCGGGCGTTGTTGTAACCATCGCCTTCAGCGGGCACCGCTTGGTTGACTACTATTTCAAACCAGTAGTTGGTCATCTTCGGATCAACATCTTCGGCGCCGTGTCGCACCAGCGCAGCAATGTTGTAGTCACCCGTTTCTAAGGTAAGCTCTTGGTAGAGGATAGTGCCCTCCTCGTGGTCTACGGTGATGGTGTCGTTGGTGGGGTGAATATACAGTGCTCCACCCTCACCGCAGTTGGGACTATAGGCCGTGTATCCAAACTCGTGCTTGGCATGGACTAGTGTTTTAGGGTCACCGTAGCCTTGTCCGGAAAGCAACACCGACCAAGCGGTGCTATCGGCATCCTCAAAGTTGCCACCTTTCAACAGGTTGCCGTCGTCCGAAATATCAAAGTCTTCGCAGGAAACCGTGGCAGGGTCTTTTGGTTCTTCCACTACCACATCACCCACGCGCTCCAACTTCACGTTATCCAGCGCGATGCCATCGCCGAAGCTGGCCGTTCCTCCCGAGGCTTCGTCGCTGCCTTTGCCAAATTTGATGACAAAATAGTAGGTGCCCGCGTCGTCTACATTGAATTTTCCTTCTTCGTCAGCCGCATTGGCCGCCACGTAAGTGTGCACCAGCGCGCCATCGGTAGCGGGCACCTCGTAGGCCCAACCGGTCCAGCCACCGTAGAACCATCCAGACACCTGCGTGACCATATCACTGATATTGTCATTAGGATAGTCCACTTCGCTTACCGGCTCTACGCTGCCCAAGTACATCTGGAACCAGTAGTTGTTCATAGCCGATTCGGGCGCGTTTATATCTTCCCCGGCCAGTTTCACCAGCGCCGACAGTTGATACTGTCCGGGAGTGAGGTCAACCGCCTGATACATAATGGTGCCCTCTTCCCCGGCCGACGCATCATTGTCAGGGTAGATATAGAAAGCACCTCCTTCGCCGCCGGTAGGCACGTAGTCGTTGTAACCAAACGCATACTTAGCAAAGGCTAAGTTACCGTCGCTATCGGTCTGTGTAGAGTTTACCACAGTCCAGTACACTGAATCGCACACCTCGAAGCTGGCCCCGTCGATGAGGTTGTCGGGCGAGGTGCCGTCGTAGTTGAGACAGGCATCGGGGGCGGTTACCGTCACTTTGGTTTCTTGCGTGGCGGGCGTGGTGCCCGTGGCCCCGGTCACCACCAGTTTCACGTCGTATTCACCGCCCTGGGCGTAGGTGTGGGTGGGGCTTTTGTCGGTGGCCGATTCGCCGTCGCCGAACGTCCAAAGGTAAGCCTGGGCGTTTTCGGAGGTGTTGCTGAAGGCCACCGTGAGGTCGGTAACGGTTTGGGTGAAGCTGGCGGTGGGTGGCTCAGGATCGTCTGCCACATCCTCTTCCTCACAGCCACTCGTAAGTAGGACCAGCAAGAAGAGTCCGCTCAGCAGCGAGTAGAAAGGTAGACTTGATCGGAGGGTTAGATTTTTTAACATCATTTTCATATCGGTCTAGTGTATTGTAAGTGTAGTGAGATACGGTTGACTAGCGCTGGGACACAGAACTATAGTAGTAAAGCAGCCAATCGCGCCGTTTAACTCAGCAGGGGCTAAAATTTTTTTAGGAGAAACGAAAACGGCCCAAAGTTCTTACGGACAGCGAAAAATTAGGGGAACTCCAAATAGAGGCCGTCAAAAAATTGACTGTCTTTTGAGAATTAGTTGAAATATCAAAAAAATGAGTTATGTTTAGGGACTGATTGTTGCCAAATCCTTATAATTATTGCCCGCCAGCTTGATGCATCGCGCGACGAGCCAGACCATCTACCGCTTAAGTTACTTATGCTAAGCTGCTTGCCCCTCATCTGCTATGATCACAACTACTGAAGAGAATTCGGCCGCCTGGGCCTACGACAAGGAGCTATGGAGCGGAGTGCACCAGGGTCAGCAATCTGCCTATGCCGCGCTCTACCAAAAATACTTCAAAGTACTCTTTCGCTACGGGATGAAACTCTCCAAAGACCAGGTGACCACCGAAGACGCCATTCATGATCTGTTCGTTGATTTGTGGCGCTATCGCCAAAATTTGTCACCCACCAGTTCTATCGAGTTCTATCTCTTTCGGGCCCTTCGCCGCAAGATTCACAAAAATACCGTCGCCGAAAAACAGGTTAAGGAGTTTGAGGGGCCGGTGGGAGTGTTGCTGGAGAGAGAACTAACCCAGGAAGAACGCTGGATCGAAAGTGAGCAAAAAGCTGAGTCTATCAAGAAGATTGGCCGGAGTCTGGCGAAGCTACCCGAACGGCAACGTGCCTCTACGATGCTGCGTTTTTACCAAAAAATGTCCTACCCGGAAATTGCGCAGGCCCTGGGCATCAACGAACAGTCGGCCCGCAACCTGATTCGACGAAGCCTGGACAGCCTGCGGGGCTCCCTGAAAGACGCCTAGGGACGCTAATTCCGAGAACTGATGCCCTGGGGCGGGTCTATTTCCTGCCGATGGCAATTTATTTCTTCAAAATCAGCCTTCGGGTGAGTTATGTCCGTCGTATTCTTCTTTCTACTAACAGATGATAGACCCAGGAAAAGCATTTTTCCTTTATTATCCACCAGACCATGAACCACTACTCAACGTACGATGCCATTGCCCTGGCCCACGATGACAAATTTCGCCGCTGGGTGAACCATCCAGAGCAATATCCGGAGCTCGTTGCGTTCTGGGAAGCCTGGATCAAGGCGCACCCCGAGCGGGCGGCCGAGGTAGAGGACGCTATTCTACTCATAGAAGCGCTCGATGGAGAGGAACCTGCTGAACAACCCGCCGAAGAACGCGTATGGCAGCGGGTGCAGCAGTCGGTCGACCAAACCCGCCGTCCCGCCCGAACCATCCGGCGTAGCCCGGTTTCTTACGGTATTGCCGCTTCGGTGGCCCTGCTACTGCTCGCCTCCGTAGCCTTCTGGTTCACCCAGCGTCCGGCTACCCCGCTAACCGTAGTCTCCCTAGAATCACCAACGGTGATCACCAACGCCACCCCGCTGCCCCAAACGGTGCTCTTGCCCGACAGCAGTTCGGTGGTGCTTTATCCCAACAGCACCCTGTCGCACCCCATCCATTTTGCCGCTGACCAACGCAACGTGCGCCTGACCGGACGCGGTTTTTTTGAGGTACGCAAGGATCCGACCCGTCCCTTTGTGGTGCGGGCCGAACGGGTGGTGAGCACCGTGCTGGGAACCAGTTTTTTGGTGAGTGACTTCGAAGATCAGCCCATTTCCTCCGTGCAGGTAAAAACCGGACTAGTGTCGGTGGCGAGTGCCAAGGCCACAGGCAATGCGTCCCAACCCGACCCCGTAGTGCTGCATCCCTACCAACAAGCTGCGCTTTCGGAGGCAGACGCCGCGCTCACCGTCACCCAACTGTCCGAGTACGATCCCACTTCCGCGCTCGCTCGCTACGATTTTACCTTCCGTGATGCGCCCTTGCAGGATGTATTTACCCGCCTGGGCCAAGTGTATCAGATCAATATCATGTACGACGATCAGATTCTGATGGACGATTTGCTCAACGCTAACTTAGAAGATATGCCGCTTCCGGATAAGCTTCGGGTGATCTGCAAAGCGTTGGGCCTGACCTACTCGTACGACGGGTCTACCGTTTACTTGCAGGCACCTCACCAATCTTCTTGAAACCTACTACTCAACCTCACTCGCTCAGCCGACAACCCTATGAAAAGCAGCCTACCACCTTGCCAACCTCGCTCCGGACGCAGGCGCACCCTGTTTCTGATCGCCAGCATCGTTTTGTTCTTCGGTGCTTCGCAATCGGCCCTCAGAGCGCAGTCGGTACTGGACCAAAAAACCACCGTCACTATCCAGGAAGAAAGTTTTAGCGATGCCCTGGCGAAGCTGGAACAAACCGCCAGGATCAAGTTTTTGTACCCCTCCAGCGTACGCCAATCTTTTGATAAGCTCACGGTAGTGGCCAAAAACGAACCGCTTGCTTCGGTGTTAGACCGCTTGTTTTCATCGGCGGGGGTCAACTACGAAGTCGACGGCAACCAGGTGATTCTCACGCGAAACGGGGCGCAAAAAAAAAAAGAAAGCGATAACCCCCTGCTCCGCACCGTCCGGGGAACGGTAACCGACGGAGTTGACAATATCCCCCTGCCCAGCGTCAACGTGGTGGTCGAGGGCACCACCCAGGGCACCATCACCGATCTGGACGGGCAGTTTACCCTACAGGTTCCCTCGAGTGAGGCCGTGCTCGTCTTTTCATTTATCGGCTACTTAGAGGAAGAAGTGACCGTCGGTGACCAAACCAACATCGACGTGGTGCTCATGCCCGACGTGCAGCAGCTTTCGGAGATCGTAGTGGTGGGCTACGGAACCATGAAAAAAGAGGACGTAATCGGATCGGTGTCCTCCATTGAGGTAGATCAAATGCCCACCAAATCGGTTACCAACTTCGATGCGGCCATTCAGGGCATGGCGGCCGGGGTGTCGGTGCAGTCGGCCAGCGGTGAACCGGGCGCGCCCAGCTCGATCATCATCCGCGGAGCCAACTCAATCAACTCCAGCACCGACCCGCTGTGGATCATCGACGGCATGCCGGTGTACAGCAATCCGCGCGGCTTCGGCGGGTCCAACCAAAACCCCATGTCGCTGATCAACCCCAACGACATTGCCAGCATCCAGGTGCTCAAGGATGCCGCCGCCACCTCGATCTACGGCTCCCGTGGCTCCAACGGCGTGATCATCGTCACCACCAAAAGCGGCAAAGCAGGCGTGTCGCAGACCAATTTTAGCCTTTCTTCGGGGATCTCGCAGGTGACGCGCACTCCGCAGGACGTAGGGTACGCCGACGCGCAGGAGTGGTTCGCCATCATGGATGCCGCTTACAGCAATTCGCTGGGCCGCCCCTTTACCATTCAGCAGTACGAGCAGTTCGCACCCACCTCGAAGATCGGGCTGGAACGAGACGATCTACTTACTCGCGAGGAGGCCAACCTGTTCAACGTGAACACCAACTGGTTTGACGAAGCCTTTCAGACCGGATCGTTTCAGGATTTTAACATCTCCAGCTCCAAGGGGTTCGACGAGGGTTCGTTTTACGTATCGGGCAACTACCGCACCGAACAGGGGGTGCTGAAACACAACCAGTTCGACCGCTTCTCACTGCGGTCGAACCTGAACTTCAACCCGATCAAGAACGCCTCGGTGGGTATTAAACTTAACTTTTCGCACACCGACAACGACCGCCGGGAGGGCAACATGACGCCCCTGATCAAGTACTCGTTGCCCTGGATGCCCGTGCGAGACCCCTACAACCCCCAGCAGTACTTTGTGCCCTATACCGAAGCCAACCTGGTGGCCCGCAACGATCCCCAAAACTTTGCCAACAACATAAAATCGTACCGCGGCTTGGCCAACGCCTATCTGGATTACCGGATTCCGGCGATCAGTGGACTCTCGCTACGCACCGAATTTTCTACGGACATCATTCAGACCAACGCCCTGGAGTGGCGCAGCAAGGAAATCACGCTGTTTGGGCAAAACGAGCCCACCGCCCAGGCCAAAGAGGAGGCGTTTACCTTTACCAGCATCAACTACAACGCTTACGCTTCCTACGATCGCGCGTGGGGCAAGCACGCGCTGAACACCGTGGTGGGGGCGGAAGCCCAGCGCACCCGACAGCTCGAGAAGCGGCTGGAGGGCGTAGGACTGGCCGGTCGGTTTCAGGAACTGGGGGTGCCGCAGCAGCCCATTGTGCTGGAGGGCAGACTAAACCGAGAGCGTTACCTGCTAGGCTATTTTGGCCGCGCTAATTACAAGTTTAACGACCGTTACCTGCTGGGGCTCAGCGCCCGCCGCGACGGTAGCTCAGCCTTCGCTGCCGAAAACCGCTGGGGCAACTTCCTGGCGGTGTCGGCCGGGTGGATCGTCTCGGAAGAGCCTTTCATGAATTTCTTGGGCGACGGCACCTTCCTGAAACTGCGGGGCAGCTACGGGGAAACCGGCAACCAGAACGTGCGCAACAACCTGCAGGCGGTTAACTTCTACGAAAAAGCGATCTACGGCGACCGCGCCTTCGGGGTGAGCGGCACGCTGCCGTCTAACATCCCCGTGAGCAATCTTACCTGGGAAACCACCCGCAGCACCGATGTGGGCATCGACTACGGCTTCTGGCGCAACCGCATCAACGGTTCGGTGGCCTACTACCACCGCTTTATTGATGGCCTGCTGATGGAGATTCAGCTGCCTTCTTCGGCCGGAGTGGGTCCCAACAACGACCAAGCGGGTGACTTTGAGTTCGCTTCCGAAGTGCCGGGCGATCAGCTCAACCGGGTGTGGTCGAACATCGGCAATATGATCAACTCGGGTCTGGAACTGGAAGTATATTCGGTGAACGTGAACGGTAAAAACTTTCGCTGGACCACCAATCTGAACATCGCTTTTAACCGCAACATCGTGGAAAGCATCGACCCAGCTCTGGACCAACTGGGCCGGGGTATCGAGACCCGCTACACCCTGTCGCGCAAGGGGCAGAAGCGAAACGTGTGGTACATTGCTGACTACGCTGGGGTAAATCCCGACAACGGGGTGCCCTACGTGTACGTGGTGGATACGGCGGTGTTTAACCGAACCGGCGAAACCGTGCGTCTGCAAACCGCCAGGCTTGAGGACAGCACCGTGATGGCCACCATCAAAAACATCCAGGACAATCGATTTACTCAGGATAGCAAGAATTCGGACCCAACGTACTTCGGCGGAATCACTAACCAACTGACCTACAAAAACTTCAACCTAAGCTTTCTTTTTTCCTTTTCGGGGGGTAACTACCTGTTTGACTATGATCGGCAAACCACGGTATACCCCAACGAGACGCGGCCCATTCTCAAAGAGGTGCTCAACAACTCCTGGAAAGAACCGGGCGACGTGGCTGAGTATCCCCGCCTGGTGCGTCGCTTCACCCACGAAGTGGATGGAAGGAAGGTATCGGGCTTTGGCGACGAAGCGGCCTATCACAACAAATACCTTTACCGAGCCGATTTTGTGCGCCTCCGGAACGTGACGGTGGGGTATACCCTTCCGGATGCCTGGCTGTCTCGGGTGAAGCTGCAAAGCGCTCGGCTCTACGGCACGGCCAACAATCTTTGGGTGCACACCCGCTATCCCGGGTTTGACCCCGAGGGCGTGCTCAACCCCAGCACCGGTGCCCACATCTACGAATGGAACACTCCCATTCCACAACTGAGAACCTTTATTATCGGACTAGACATCAAATTGTAATTGTTATGAAGCGTATCCGTACCCAACTAGCCCGTTCCTTCACCGTTGTGGCAGTCCTTCTATCGTTATCCAATTGCAACGAGGAGCGGTTTTTTCGAACTGGACCGCCCCCCGCAGAATCCCTGGACCACCCTAAACGATTTCGACCGGGCGGTGACGGGAGCCTACGGCGTTCTGTTCGGTAGCCGCGCGTGGGTGCAAGCGTGGCCCAACTACGCCGTGCCGCTCACCAGCCTGGGCGACGACGTGGCCTACGTGAACGACCCCCAGTGGGGCTACCTGCGCAACACCGAACAGGTGGTAGACCTGGTGGAACGGAACAGTTGGCTGGCCTACCGCGGACTGGCGGGGGTGAACGAAGCCCTGGATTTTGTGGAAGAGAACGATGGCAATCCTTATCCGGAAGCCAGCGCGAGCGACGTAGAAAACCAACTGAATCGTATGGTGGGTGAGCTTCACTTCTTGCGAGGCTTCATTTATTTTATGCTGGAAACCACCTTCGGACAGGCCTACGTGCCCGGTGGGGATAATGCCACGCCCGACATCACCCTGCACACCGATTTTGTGGAGAGCGCCGAAGAGGCCCGCGATCCGAAAATTGGCACCACCCAGGAGGTCTGGGACCTGGTTCGGGCCGACCTGGAAATGGCCAAGGAATTGCTGCCGGAGAAGTATGACCCCGCGGTGCACCCGGCCGGTTACCAGGTTCGCGCCAACCGCTTTGCGGCCGCGGCCCTGCTAATGCGCACCTACTTTCAGCGCGGTGAGTACGACCTGGCCGCACAAGAATGCGATTATATCATAGCCAACGGCGGTTATCAGCTAGACGAAGAGCCCATCGACGCGTTCAACAAAAGCGGACTGGCCGAAGTGGGTAACGAAGTGATCTTCTACCTGCCCTACTCGGATATCTCGTTGTTTCCCCCCTGGCACCTGAGCGTGCTCAATGCCACCTGGAACGGCCAGAAATGCGTATGGAACGAAACCAGAATGTCGTTTAGTGCTATCGAGCAACTGGGGTGGATGGAAGCCCCGGGGAAAGAGGAGGACGTGAGTTTTACGCTGGCAGCCCGCCGCGATAAGCGGTTTCAGCAGTTGATGAAGGTACGGTATCCTACCCAATGGAGCGAATCACTCCGCCGAACGTTCGCGGGCGACTCGTTGTCCGTTAGCCGAAGCGACGATGTGAAAACCATTGATCAACTTATCCGAGATTCCTTGGGTTACGACCTGGCGTCCGACGACCGCATCAGCAACATCACTACTATCTGGCCCTGGAAGTACTTTCGTGGACCCGGCGAAGACTACACCAACTTGCCCCTGATCCGCTTGCCCGAGGTGTACCTCACCCGCGCCATTATTCGCTTCAACGCGGGTGACCCCGCCGGGGCCGCGGCTGATCTGAACGTGGTGCGGAAGCGCTCCTGGGACACTGCCGTCGATCCTGCCTACGGGGATCTTACGGCGGCGGAGGTAACGGCGGAAGTGATCCACCGCGAGCGCCTGGTCGAGCTCTTCAACGAGGCCGACCGCCTCAACTACCTGCGGGGATTAAAGGTACCCATTCCGCAGGGCGACCGGGGCGACGGGACCGATCCTTACACCAGTGAAAAATTCATCTGGGCGATTCCTCCCGGAGAGTGGCAGTACAACAATAGTCTATGATTCAATTGGTTAGAACAAAGTTTGACTACCTTATCCTAGTTTTAGCAGTACTGTTAGTGGTCCTCGGGGTAGGCGGATGCCAGGAGCGCGAGGTAGTTCCAATCAACGAACCGCCCGAACCCGTGGTGAAAGATACCGCGGTGGTTGATTCGGTGGTTCCCATCGCTTCTTTTTCTCTGCTACAGCCCGCCAACCAAGCTTACGAAGCACCGGTAAGCCCTCGCTTCGAGTGGCAGGCGGCCTCCGGCGCTCAGTTCTACCGACTGCTGGTCGCCACCGACGAGGCGTTGACCCAGCCGGTGCTGGAGCAAGATAGTTTAACTGACAACTTTTACGCTACTGACCAGCCCCTCGCTACCAAAACAACCTACTACTGGCAGGTGACGGCGGTCAACGCTGATACGGTAGTCTTGGCGAAAAACGGTATTTTATCGTTCGAGACCGGCTATCCGGTGCCCGCCCCTTCGCCTGGGATAGCCACTTACTACGTGGCTCCGAACGGCAAGGATACCGTGGGCAATGGTACCCAAGCGCAGCCCTTCAAAACACTGGCGTTCGCGGCGCGCATGGTGCCTGCCAATGAAGATGATACGATTTATTTGGCCCCGGGGGTGTACGAAGAGACGGAGCCTATCGTGCTGCCGCTTCGAGTCCATATCAAAGGAGCGGGCGAAGATCAGGTGACGCTGTTGTCGGCAGGGGTAACCGTGCCTCCGTCGGTAAACCAAAGCAACAAAGACTACAAAAAGTGGCACTTCGGAGCGCTGATTCAACTTATGTCTTCTTCGGGCCCCACCATTGAGAACACCCAACCTCCGGTGGATGGGGCTCAGAGCCTGAGTGGATTCACCATCGACGGACAAAATAAGCAACTCAAGGCCGGTATCTGGATGGAGAACCGACACAATGTGCACGTACACCATGTCACCGTGCGCGACGTGGCCCAGCGCGGGGCGGTGTTCGCCTCGGGGTACAAACCCTGGTTTCAGGAGCCAAATTTCTATGTTGAAGGGTTGAAGGTTCACGACTGCACGTTCATCAACTCAGGAAAAGACCTGGAAGATGAGTCGACCGGCAACATCAATATTGCGCAATTAGCGGGAGCCGAATTGTATAACATCACCATTCGGGACAATGAAGGCTACGGCATCAAGTTTATGTACGATGGGTACTACAAAAACACCGTGTTACACCACCTGGACATCGAGCTTAATGAGTCAGATGCGCTGTGGGGAGAAGACATCGCTATTGAGCTTTGGAATGCCGGACCCGGCAACAAAATCCACGACGTGGACTGCAATACCTGGCTCTCCATTGTGAGTCACCCCAACGTATTTGACCAGCCGGACTCTACCGAAAACGTGGAGGTTTACAACGTCCGGATCATCGATCAGGACGCGAACAGCAATAAAGAAGGTATTGAAGTGGGCACCTCGGGCGTAGAAGTTCACGATGTGTACGTGCAGAACAAAGGCATCGGAGTGGCTATCTGGAACGCAGGGTACAACAACGTGGTTGTGCGCAACAGCATTTTTTACAACTCAGGAACCATCGCCAACTGGGCGGGCAATCCCGCCATCTACATCGACAACAGCAAGGCCTATACCTACGAAAAAATCCGGATCATCAACAACGTATTCGACACTAACGGCTACGGAGTGCGGATCAAAGGCCAGAACATAGAGCGCGTGGAAATAAAGAACAACATCTTCTTGAACTCGCGCGTAGCCGAAGTGCAGGCGGTAGGGAACCACATTGTGTTCGAGCACAACCTCAAGGCTGGCGACGCCCAAGAGAGTTGGACCACCACCGGAATCACCGAAGAATCGGACAATTTGGTGGGCGATCCTGGGTTGGTGGCTTCGGGAGATCGCGGGGACATGTATTACCGACCGGCCGCCGCCAGTAGTCTGATGGTGGACCAAGGCACCGATGTCGGAATGGATTTCAGGGGAACTGCGCCCGACATCGGCTATTGGGAATACTAGGGCGTGATAACTTCATATGGGAAAGCATTGCGTGCCACCTAAAATTTTTCTTTCTTTACCCCCCAACTAACCAATCACAATGGCATCCACCAAACTTACCGTGCTCAGCAACGGCTCCGTAAAAGTAGAAGGCGACTTTGAGATCGTCAACAAATCCGGCACTCCCTACGACTTGGGTGGCCGAACCCTGTTGAGCATCTGCCGCTGCGGGCTGTCGAGCAACAAACCCTTCTGCGACGGCTCACACAAGAACCACTTCGAGCACGAAGCCGTAGCCTTTGACCTGCCGCCGAAAAAGTAGTTACCGCGTTCGGTTTCGGACCAGCGGACTGTTTAGCAAACCGACCCAAGTGGAAGTGAATCCTTGGTTGCCCACGATGTCGTACCAAGCGGGCTGGTAATAAACGGCCCATTCAAACAAGGGCACGGCTTCTTTCGGATCGAAAAGTTTGCCCGGTTGGTATTCAGCCAGTCCGGCGGCCGCCCGCTCTTTGTCCAGGGCCACCGTGGTGTTGACCCACTCCGGGCGCTCCAGTTCGCCCCGGGCGTAGGGAACCACGTAGGCAACCGATTTCTGGATAGACGCTCCCGAAGGGGCGGGGTAATTGTACAGCTTGAACAGCGTATCGAACTTACTCAGATTAATTGCGGCCGAAAGCATCGGTTTCAGCCCACCCACGTGATAGTGAAGGGCGTCACGTTGCGTGAGGTCGGCACTGGTTCCATCCGGAAAGTACGCCGTGTTGATGTACGTTCGGAAACCCCGCTGGGCAAACCGCATTAAACTATCATTGCTGGTGATGCTTCCGATGATACCAATCATCTTTTGCCGCTTGGCTTCCCAGTTATTGTTGTGGGTGTGCTTTCAACCTATTTCCTGCTGGGCAATAGTCATCATCCATTCCTCCACTTCCTCCTGTTCACGGTCTGAAAAATAATCCTGAAACAAGTAGTAGCCCCAGTACAGCGCAACAAACTTGTTCTCGTTGATCGGATTGCCGGTGGGCTGATAGGTGTTGGCCCAAGCCAGAACAAATTGCTTGGTTTTGCGGGCGAAAACAGTGTCGCTACTTCCGTAGCTGGCGTAAATAAAACCGATTACCTTGTCCATGTCTTCAAGGCTCTTCCGGGTGTCTATCCGATCAGGATTCGTCTCTAGCAGACCTTCGTAGTGCAAACGCTTTAGCGGGCGGGGCGCTTCTTTGCTGTGTGCCCGAGCGAGCGATGCGATGCTGTCGTACAAGTGCTTGGCCCGTCCGTCTTGCGAAATCACCCGCCGCAAGTTCGTGATCTCAGCCGTGTCCAGGATCACCACGTTGGTAGTTTGTGACACAGAGGTTAGGGGCAACAGAAAGCCTAAAGTAGCCCAGGTAAGAGCAATCTATAGCTTCTTCCAGCGTGAGGTTGTGACTGGATACAACATAAAACAAATTTTTTGAAGCGTGATATAGTGCGAAGTAAATTACCTTGCCAACGCTAGTAACGGAAATTGAACCCACACTTTCTTCACCCGCCAAGATACTGTTTTCATCTAAGCTTTGTTAACTTTTCTTAGAAAGGCCCACGGCAGATCGCGGTCACTGCTGAGCACTCCGCTACCCTATCCCAGAAAACCAGGATAGCTTGCGAAGAACCAGATAAAACGCAAAGACCGGTAAGGTTTCCCCCTACCGGTCGGTTTTATCAGTCCCGCTGAAAGACTACATCAGGAAAGCGCGTCGGAACGGTTGCCCCCAGCGTCGTATTCTGCCTACCGACATATCGGCCAGTCGGTGCGGCTGCCGGTAACGAGGCGAACTGCTGAGAGCTTCGGTTGAAGGATTTTCTTTTCTATCTACCTGAGAAATCGGATTTGATTGTAACGCTGTCATAGCTTTAAATTAATTGTTTAAAAGTAATACTATCATTTACGATGATAATACTTTTATGTTACGTTTCCGATGAAATTAAATTTTCTATTGAACCGCAGGCAAGGGGGGGGGAATGACAATCACTTTTGCACTACCCCTTCTTGTTTTTTTTGCCTTATAAGGGCGAGGGGGTTTCACTCGCCCGGACGGGAAAGGCCGATGAGCAGCGCGCCGCCGATAATGAGCAGCGCCCCGACAATGACTTTCCAGTTGAGTTCTTCCTGCAAGAAAAACACCGCCAGCGCAATGGCAAACACCAGTGATACCCGCTCCACGGAAGTAACCAGCGCGGCCTCTCCCAGTTTGAGTGCCTGAAAAGTGAACAAAGAAGAGAGCGTAGTAGCGATGCCCGCTGCCACCAGAAATATCCAGGTACGGCGGTCGATGTCGGTTAGGGTAACTCCCTCCTTCTGCCAGAAGGCAGCCGTCCACGAGATCACCAGAATCAACACTGACTGGATGGCGAACGCCAGCGCCGGGTTCAGGTCCCGCAGGCCTGCCTTCGACAAAACCACCGCGCTTCCGGCCATCAACGCTCCGAGTAAAGCAAATGTAATCCACATAAGGGCAAGGTACGAGAAAAGACAATCGGATGTTCATCACTTTGCTCCCTCGCGAAGTTTTTCCATCCGCTGCACCAAATTATTCTTCTCCTCCTGATATTCCGAATCGCTGGCCAGGTTGGTAGTCTCGTGTGGATCGCGGCGCAAATCGTACAATTCTTCGTTCGGCGATGGGTAATCATAGTAGCGTAGGTATTTCCAATCGAGCGACACCACTCCTTCTGAGCGCGGTATGGGCCACAGCCGCTCGGGGTCAACTCTTCCCTCATCCAGCAGCTTTTGCACATCGAAGGCGTGTTCGTAGTAGAAATCTTTCCGCCAATCAGCTACCGCCTCGCCCCGAACCAGCGGCAACAGACTGCGTCCCTGCATCGCTGACGGCACGGCCACCCCCGCCACCTCCAGCAGGGTGGGCGCGATATCGATGTTGAGGGCAATCTCATCACGACGCCGGGCTCCGGGTAGTCGGGGATCGTAGTAGAGCAACGGCACCCGGATCGACTCTTCGTGACCGTACCACTTGCCCGCCAGGCCGTGTTCTCCCAGGTAAAAGCCATTGTCCCCCATCAGCACAATTACGGTATTGTCGGCTCGCCCCAACCGCCGCAGCGCATCCTTAATTCGGCCCACCGCATCGTCGACGCCCGTGATGAGGCGGTAGTAGCCCTTCACCGATTCTTGATAGGCCTCAGGAGTGGCAAACCGGATTTGCCAGCGGTGACGCGCTTCGGAGGTTTTTAGGTAGTCCGGCAACTGCTCAAAGTAACGCGGGTCGGCCGTTTCGGGCACCGGAATGGTTGCGTCGGCATATAAGTCGGTGTAAGCCGTATCGTACACAAACTGGCGGGGGTCAGTGTCTTGCACGTGCGGAGCCTTGAAGCTCACCGACAGGCAGAAAGGAAGATTGTCGGGCACACCTCCCAAAAAGGCCAGCGACTGATCGCCCATGATGCGGGTTAGGTGGCGGTAGTTTCTGTCTTCGTCGGTGTGCTCGTACTTTCCCTGCCCGTTGAAGCCGTACCACTGGTCGAAGCGCTGGCGTGCCGTGGCCGAATCCAGCGTTCCGATGCCGTATTTGCCTACAAATCCGGTGTAGTAACCGGCCTGCCGCAATTGGGCCGGGTAGGTTTGCTGAAAAGCGCTGTCGCTCAGGGAGGTATCAAAATCCAGAATGCCGTGGCGACTAGCGTATTGCCCGGTGAGGATGCTGGCCCGACTGATGGCGCAGATAGCCGTGGTGACGTAGGCGTTCCCAAATACCGTTCCGGCTACGGCCAAACTGTCCAGATGGGGAGTTTGCACAATGTCGTTGCCCATAAACCCCGCCGCATCCCAACGCTGGTCGTCGGTGAGCAAGAAGACAATGTTGGGCGGAACGTCGGGTGTCACATCGGCTTCGGGGGCGGGCTGCGGTTGACAACCTACCGAAAGGGTTGCAATCAGCAGAAGAAAAGGATAGCGAAAACTAGGCATAGATAAAGTGGATTAAGACACTGAGATGAGAAATGACGCTATTTATAGGGTTGCCAGGGGTTCAGCATTTCCTGATCATTTTGCCGGGGGATACCTTTCGTAAATTCCATGCGCATCTTGAGTGGGCCGTGTCGAGTGAAAGTTTGCTGCGCGATAGGCATCAGCCAGGTGGAGAGTTGCGATGGGTAGCCCCCGTGCTGATACTGGGCGGTGATGGCAACGTTGGACTGCACCACACTCTCCAGGTCAGCGGCAACCGGCTCCAGGCTTCCGGCGAACACTACATTGCTGCTGGGTTCGGCTCCAAAGGTTGGGTCCACTTGCCCGTCTACTCCCATCAGGTAAGGGCCGTATTGCAGAATACCGCTCACCGGTTGCTTGTTCAGTTCCTCCAGCGCTATCTTCTGCTGCTGATCCGGGCGAAGCACCTTCTGGTAGGTTAGGGTGATGGTTATTTTGTCGCCGTTTTTCAGCGGTTCGGCCAGCGTTACGCAGGCATCGCTGACCGAGGCGTCTACCGACGAATTTCCCGAGGAAACCCGCATCGCGGTGGCCCAAGTCGGCTTTCGCAAAGAAAGCTGGGTCTGCGGGTTGTTGAGTTCGGTGATAATCAACGTATACGAGTACTGATCGCCTTCCTTCCCGTCTTGCGAAACCGTGAAGGCGAGATCGTCATCCTCGTAAGTGGTTTCCAGGTATAGCTCAAGCTGCTTGCGATTCGGCGTTGTCGTGACCATAAAGTTGTCCTTCAGGTCATGCATGGCCCGCAACCCGTGCATGGTACAGCACCACCAGGAGGCCATCAGCGCGGCGGGCTGGGCGCCTTCTTCACTGATAAAGTGACTGCCAAAATCACCGGTGAAGTACTGGTTGAAGTAGAAAGCGTTGTAAAGCGCGAATTCACCCCGCTCCAGATACTCCGGTTCGCCGGTTAATCGGTACAGATGAAAACTCAGGCGCATAAAGTCGGCGGTGGAGCAACCTTCGTCGCGGTCGCCCTTGCCGCCAAAGTACTCGTGCACCGCTCCGAAGACCGTGTAATCATCCGACTGTACCAGGT
Source organism: uncultured Cytophagales bacterium (assembly GCA_963761785.1). Lineage (GTDB taxonomy): Bacteria > Bacteroidota > Bacteroidia > Cytophagales > Cyclobacteriaceae > Tunicatimonas. The sequence continues at coordinate 3,237,130 of CAVXII010000001.1, read as the reverse complement.
CGTCGTAGGCTTGCTGCCCGTAGCGCAGATGCGCTGCGTCTTGGGTGTGTTCGTGCAAGTCCAGCACCCCACGCAGGGTAGACAAATAGCCGTGCGTGTGCTGCTGTCCCCGGGGTGGCAGCACCTGATATGCCCGGGCGGCCACCTCAGCGTAGCGTTCGTCGCCGCTGTGCCGCGACAACATCACCAGGCCCTCAATGTACTGCGTGAAGCAGATAATGCCCTTGGCCCCGAAATCTTTTAGCTTTTCCCGCACTGCCGGGGTGGCACAGGCTTCGTAGGTTTGCAGAAAAAAATTGCCCAGTTGGCGGCTGGCGGCCAGCACCTTCTGATCTTGCGTTTGGTCGTAGTATTGCATCAACCCCACCAGCAGGCGACCATTGCCCCACAGCAAGGCCATGTGTTCGCCTCCGATTTCCTCCGCACTAAATACCAGACTGGCATCACCAAACCGACCGTCGGACCGTTGGTAGCCAAGCAGTTGCTGCACTAAACTATCCAGGTCTACGGCCCCCCGATGGTCAGGAAACAGTGCCATCACCTCAATGTAACGACCCGACAGGTCGCCACTGAAATTATAAAACCGTCGGGAATAATCCGGGTCCAGCGCTACGTCGGCTAGGATGAAGTCGGACGTAAAAACCGGCGACACGTCGGAGCCGGTCAGTCTATTGAGCGTCATCTGCATCCGGTAGTCGAATGTTTGGTGTTGATCCTGTGCGGTTAGGGGTAAGATACCGCTAAACCAGAAAATTGGTACGAATAAAAGATAGGTTGTTTTGTGCATTTTATGGCCGTTTCGTGTTTCTATAGTCCGGGGGATTTATTGTAACGATGCGGCCCAGCGAACGTCCAGCAACGAATCCAGTTCCTGCACTATGGGGGCATAGTCCGGTTGGTCGGCCAGATTTTCGGTGACCAGCACCTTATCCTGATGATCGTATAATTCTTGCCCTACCATTTGCCGAGTGTCGCGCTGTTGCCAGCGGGTGTAGCGGTAGCGGTTGGTACGCATGGAGTAGCCCATGACTTTTTCTTGCTGTCGGGGAAACTGACTCAGGGCTACCTCCTTCCACCCCTGGGTAGGGTTTTCCAGTAGCGGAACGAAGCTGCTGCCCTGCAAATGATCCGGCAGTGGCAGTCCGGCAAGTTCGCACAACGAGGGATAAATATCGACGAATTCCACCAGAGCATCCGTCCGCTGTCCGGCGGCAACCATGTTCGGAGCGCTGACGATCAGCGGAGCGCGGGCGTCTATTTCAAAATTAGTGTGCTTGCACCAGTCGCCGTAGTCGCCCAACTTCCAGCCGTGGTCACCCCACAGAACAATAATCGTATTCCTGCGCAAATCCAGGCGGTCTAGTTCATCCAGCACCTTGCCCACCTGGGCATCGGTGAAGCTCACGCAAGCCCGGTAGCCGTGCAGCAGTTTCCGCGCCAGCGTTTCGCCCACGTTGCCTTCTTTGGGCACCGAGGCATAGGCCCGCAGTTCTTCCCAATCGGTCAAGGCCACGTCGGGAGCGCCCTGGGGAGGCGCAGGAAACGCCGACAAGGTGATGTCGGTTGAATCGTACAAATCCCAGTATTTCTGAGGGGCATTGAAGGGCAGGTGCGGCTTGTAGAACCCGACGCCCAAAAAGAAGGGCTGGTTTTGTTTACTTAGCGCTTGCAAGGTCTCGATGGTCCGGGCGGCAATGATACCATCGGGATAGGCAGTGTCGGGCACCGCAGCTCGTTCGTAGGGCAGTCCGCCGCGGTTCTCGTACTGGTCAGCAATAGCGTTGCTGCTTTCCAGCGCATAGGCCCGCCAGTTTTCTTGGGGCCACTGCGGTTCAATCCGGCGGTCCTGATCGGCTCCGCCGACGCTCCAAGAGGCGCTATCCAGCAGCGAGGCGTGATAAATTTTTCCCCAGAATTCGGCGTGATAACCATTTTGCTTGAAGTGCTGCGACAGCGTGACCACGGCCGGCACCCTAGTCCGAAAACTGGTTTGCAGATCATATATCTCCGTAGCGTCGGGGCGCAGACCGGTCATCAGACTGGTGCGCGAGGGCGAGCAGACTGCCTGTTGACAGTAGGCCCGGTCGAAGATGAACCCGGCTTGCGCTAGCCGATCAATGTTGGGCGAAAGAACGTAGTCTTTGCCGTAGCAGCCCAGTTCGGGGCGCAGGTCGTCCACCGCGATGAACAGCACGTTGGGCGGTTTTTCCTCCTCCGTGGAGACCGGTTCTGGACGAGGTTGGCACCCAAAGATAAGGGGTAACAATAGGGACGAAAGGGATGCGAGATACTTCATCATTCAATATTCCTTGCTCAACATTCAATATTTAGTGTAGGGACACCATCAACAATATTCCTACTACGCATCACTCTCCGTAATCCGGTGCATCCTCCACCGGCTCACAGAACCAGATAAGTTGTTCTTCTACGGACAAGCCTTCGGGCAGTTGATCGGCCTTCGGATGGGTTTGCTTAAACAACGTAAGCATTTCCTGTTGCATCTTTGTTATCACTGCCTGATTTTCAGATCGGTCGGCCACGTTGGTAGTTTCACCCGGATCGTTCCGCTGGTTGTACAAGCGCTCTACCACTCCCGACGGACCGAAACCGGTGGCGTAACCCTGCCCCAGGTCGCGCTTCCCCGATGTGAAGATATACTTCCATTCCCGACCGCGAATCATCGCTTTGTTATCGAACCAAGAACTCGGAGAACACAAAATCGCGAAAGCTGGTATCGGGATATTCTAACACGGGCACAGTGCTACGGCCCTGGGCGGTGGGCAGCGGGGGCACATCCAGTAACGCGGTAATAGTTGGTACCACGTCCACAAATTCGGTCAACGCTTCGGTGCGTTGGCCGGGAGCAAATCGGCTTCCCGCGCGCACGATCAGCGGAGCCTGTACGGCCTCCTCCCACATCATGTGTTTCTCAAAGCGCCGATGGTCGCCCAGCAAATAGCCGTGATCGCCCAGATACACCACCAGCGTATTTTCGTCCAGCCCGGCTTCTTGCAGCGCGTTCGAGCACGATGCCTACGTTTTTATCCAGATATTCCACCGAATTGTAGTAGGCTGCTACCACTCCCCGCTGGTCCTTCTCCGACAGCTCACGGAAAATCTCCGGCACCCAACGGTCGTCCTCATCCGAGGTCTCGGGTAGCACAATATCGTTGGGGCTATACTTACCGGCGTACTCGATGGGAAAATTGAACGGCGAATGCGGCTCGAAAGAAGCCCACCCACAGCAGAAAAGAGGTATCCTGATTATTTTGGATGAAGTTGGCCGCCTGGTTAGCGAAGTAAGTGCCTTCGCTTTCAGCGTCGTAGGTGGTGTCAGGCAATGCATCGGCGTTGAGCCACGCGCGCGCCGGGGTTTGAAAGGGACGCCACGGGAGGGGGCGGGTATGGATAGAATCGGGCAGCGTACGGGTCGGTAAAGATTCTTTGAACGCGTAGTAGTCGGTCCGTCCGGTGAGTGTGTCGAAACCGTGCGACAGGTCACTGTTGAAGTGCGTTTTGCCCACCACACCGGTGCGATAGCCCTGCTCCTTGAGATGCTCGGCGATGGTAACCTGCTCATCGGACAGGGCGGTGCGCAGCAGCGTGACGCCCGTGGCGTGTGGGTAGCGGCCGGTGATGAGCGACTGCCGCGAGGGCGTGCACACCGGCGAGTTGGCGTAGGCGTGCAGAAAGGTGGTGCCCTGGCTGGCCAATCGGTCCAGGTTTGGCGTGCGGATCAGCTCGTTACCGTAGGCACCCAGCACCGAGGTGGCGTGGTCGTCGCCGATGATCACGACCACGTTGCGCAGGGGGAGGCCTAACTTTTCGGGCGGGGTGTTGTGGCGAGAGCTACAACTGATGTAGAAAAGAAATGGTAAAAACAAGCTTGCCATTGAGGCAGGTCGCGTACGTTTCATGGGGTTCAAGATAAACAAAAAAAGCCATCCGGATGAGATGGCTTCAAGCGCTGGTTAAAGAAACGTCAGTGGGTCACCATTGGGTCAAGCTCTTTGGCTTCTTCCACAAATTTGGTCACCATGTTCACGCTGGGCACCACGCGGGTGAGTTTCTTTTTTTGGTTGGTCTCGGCCATCTTCGCTTGCAGATTCTCGGGCTTGCGCGTGCGCAACTCCTTGATCGTATCCACTCCTGACGCTTTTAGCAATTCGGCATACTGCGTAGACACTCCTTTAATGCGAAACAGATCGGCCATGTTCACTAAATCGAGCACTTTCTTCTCTTCGATGCCCGAGGCTTCGGCAATAGTCTTTCGCCCTTTCTTGGTGCAGCCTTCTTTCAGTAATCCTTCAACAGAACGAACGTTTGCTTTAGCCAGCTTTTTGCTTAGCTGCTCGCCAATGCCGTCGATATCGGTAATTTTAGTTGACATAATTTGGGGGTGGGTGGTTAGAAATTATGGTGGATGATAAAGCAGTAGACTATTGTTAAAATCCTTGTCAAACGATTGTTCTGGCAGCAAAGTAGTAAAGAAACTACGTATTCACCGCATTTATCAGTACAATTACAATATATTCTTGCTTCTTGGTCATCTACCTGACTGGTCTGGTACCCAGATAGCCGCATCCTGATCGCCGTAGGCGGTGGCCCGCCTCGCAGCGTAAGCCCAGCCACTAAGTGCGCACACCAAACTATCCAATGCGTCTTCGTATCCCTTCAGGAAGCCCAGCGAATACGCTTGCTCTGGCACTAACTTGACAAACGCTACGCCCGGAGCATAACTCACGTAGTTGTCAATCTTTTGCTTGAGTTCCAGCAAATTGTTGACCGACTTCCGGTGCCGTAGGCTCGGCGGGTCGTCTCGCCAGTACTGACTTCGCTTGTGTACCTTGTAGGGAAACCGGTAGGCGTAGCCGAACAGTCCGATGATGGCCGCGTGCGGATACACTTCAATAAACGAGGGCTGATCGAGCACGGCCTGCGCCCCGGCCCACTGAAATCCAGCGTCGGTCAGTTGCTCATAAATTGCATCGGAAATCACCCCGGGCCGCTGGGGAGTGGGACTGTGCACCGGTGCACCCCGACCGGAGTAAGCTCGGGTAAGCGCCCGGTCGGCCTCGCGGTAGCCCCGCACCGGCTGCGGGGCCAGCGGAATGTCCAGCGCCACCACCCGCACGGGCCAGTCTTGGCTTCGGCAGTGTTCCAGCACCTCACGCAGTAGCGGTGGCGAAGGCTCAGGCTTGGCCGACCAATCCGGACTATCTCGCTCTAGAAACTCACGGTACGATCGGGCCAGCTTCACTACCTCCATCGAACCGTCGGGCCACTGCCTTAACAAACTAATTCCCGACGGATGATGCGCCGTCCAGGCGGCGTCCACTCCCAGCAGGTAGGACGGGGGTAAAATTTCTAGAGGCCGGGCGGGGATCGTTTTGTCCAAAGGGTGGTTTTTTTACTAACGCGCTACGCTAAATCACCGATGATTCATCAGCAATTATACCCAATGTTTCGTTCATACCTACCTTCCAAAGCTAGTTCGCCATCTGTGGTTACCGCGTGCTTTCTAAGGCGGTAACGTATTTTATCCCTACTTCCCGGAGGTGTTTTTGCTTGATAGACGGCACCGTGCTCCGAATATTTTTTATGAACAATTTCTTTTTACCAACCCAACGCACCGCTAAGCTTTGTCCTATTGGTCGTCACCTGAGCTTCTACTGGATCGTTTTTGTTTCTATGGTGGTCCTCATCCTGGGCAACCAGGCCGTTATCCAGCACACCATTCGGGAGAAAATGTACGACGAACACGTAGTGAACCTGGCCGGACGGCAGCGAATGCTGAGCCAGAAGATCGTGAAAACAGCCTACCGTGCCCTGATGACCCGCGACCAGCAGCAAATCCCTGTTCTGAAAAACCTGACCAGTCTTTGGAACGAAGTGCACTGGGGACTTCAGCGGGGCAACGCCGACATGAATCTACCGCCGCTTGAGAGCGAGGCCACCCGGCAGCTTTTCGCGCGGCTACAGCCGCACCAAAGCGCCCTGTTTGAAGCCGTCAATCAAACCGAGCAGGTGGATGATCTGTTCACCCGCGTCGAGATGATCAACGCCCAAGGACAAGAATTTCTGGTGATTATGGACCAGATTGTAAACGTCATAGAAGCCGATGCCCGTGAGAAACTCACCTCTTTGATGCACTTGGAGATCCTGCTGGCCACGGTGAGCATTCTGGTGCTGATGGTTGAAATTTTCTTCGTCTTTCGGCCTTTTTACCGCAAAATCATCGCTCAAAACGAGCAGCTTCGCGAAATCGCCTACATCCAATCACACGAGGTGCGCCGCCCGGTGTGCTCTATTCTGGGGTTGATGCAACTCATTCAGGACGAAGAAGAACCCGCCGTGCGTGCCCAGTACGTAGAAATGCTCAAGATAAGCACCGAAGAATTAGAACTTGCCACCCGGCAAATCATGGAACGCGTCAACGAACAGCCGCCGTCCGCTTCTGAAGGGGCCTACGAAATGGTTTCTCCCAGCTTTGCAAATCAGTAGAATCCTGAATAATTTGCGTCCCCACTGGCCGACCAACCTTCGTGAAGCATCCTTCCTACCAAGATTTTCTATCGGGCAACCGAACCCTTGGGGTATTAGGTGGCGGACAACTGGGCCGTATGCTCATCCAATCGGCCATCGATTTCAACCTCGATGTGCACGTGCTCGACCCCAATCCCCAGGCACCCTGTCACGCCGTCGCTACCCGGTTCACCGCGGGCTCACTCACCGACTTTGGCACCGTATACGCTTTCGGCCAAGCCTGCGACCTGCTTACCATCGAGATTGAGAACGTGAATACCGAGGCGCTGAAGCGCTTGCGCGACGAAGGCACTCCTGTGTATCCCGAACCCGAGGTCATCGAGCTCATCCAGGATAAACGTGCCCAGAAGCAGTTTTACCAACAGCACGGCATCCCTACCGCCGACTTCGTACTCACCGACTCGCGGGCCGACTTAGCCCAGCATGCTGACCGCTTGCCCGCCGTACACAAGCTAGGCCGGGCCGGTTACGACGGACGGGGCGTGCAGGTGCTTCGTGTGGAAGCTGACTTGCCCCAAGGCTTCGACGCGCCGGGGGTGCTGGAAGAATTAATCGACTTTGACAAAGAAATTTCGGTAATTGTGGCGCGCAACGCCCGGGGTCAAGTAAGCACCTTTCCGGTGGTGGAGCTGGTGTTTCATCCCGAAAAAAACCTGGTAGAATACCTGTTCGCCCCCGCCCATTTGTCGGAGGAAGCTTCGACAGCGGGCTGACCAGCTGGCGCGTACCATCATCGAGCAACTCAACATGACCGGGCTGCTGGCCGTGGAAATGTTCGTGACCCCGACCGGAGCGGTGCTGGTGAACGAGGTGGCGCCGCGCACCCACAACAGTGGCCATCATACCATTGAGGCCAACGTGACCTCGCAGTTTGAGCAGCACCTAAGGGCCATCTTGAACATGCCGCTAGGCGCTACTACGCTGGAAACGCCTGCCGCGATGGTGAACCTGCTGGGCGAAGCGGGGCACGAAGGTCCGGCCCGCTACGAAGGGCTGGACGAGGTGCTGTCCACCGAAGGGGCGCACGTGCACCTGTACGGTAAAACCACCACCAAGCCCTTTAGAAAGATGGGCCATGTGACCCTGACCGCCTCCGACCCCGCAACCTTGCCGCAACGTGCGCGTTGGGTGCAACAAACCCTAAAAGTGATTACATGAGCAACCCCCTAGTGAGCATCATCATGGGCAGCCAGTCCGACTTGTCGGTGATGCGCGAAGCCGCCGAAATCCTGGAAGAGCTGGAAATCCCGATCGAGGTGACGGTGGTATCGGCGCACCGCACTCCGCACCGCATGGTGCAGTATGCCGAACAGGCCAGAAAACGAGGCATCCGGGTGATCGTGGCCGGAGCGGGCGGAGCAGCCCATCTGCCGGGCATGGTAGCATCGCTCACCTCGCTGCCGGTGATCGGCGTGCCCATCAGGTCACGTAACTCCATCGACGGCTGGGACTCGGTGCTGTCAATTCTGCAAATGCCAGGCGGCGTGCCAGTGGCCACCGTGGCGCTCGACGGAGCCAAGAACGCGGGCATTCTGGCGGCGCAAATTCTGGGTTCGTCTGATAAAAAGGTGGCCAAGCGATTGGATGTCTACAAGCAAGAACTCAAGGAAAAGGTGGAAGAATCGGCCCAGCAGATGGAAGAATACGGCTACCAGGGCAAGAAAATCGGATTCAGCAAGTAAGCGCATGGATGACAAACACCAGTGGGTTGGCAAGGCTACCGCCTTTCTTAGGGTGCCTATTCTTAAGGCACGCTTGCAGCGCGTCATCCTTTTGGGGCTTGTTTGCAACGCGTCACGCCTAGGTTACTTCCTGCTACTGTTGGGCACTGCCGCCTGCTCCTACACCCAGGAACGAGGCAGAGAACCGGCTATAACCACTGATCCTTCCTCCGATACCACCCCAGCCGCGACGCCCGCCTTTGCGGTGTACCTGGAGAATTCGGGCAGCATGGACGGCTACGTACGTGGGGTGACAGCCTTTGAGGATGATGTATACCAACTGCTCGTTGACCTGGGCTACGCCACCGATACGCTCTCGCTGTTCTACATCAATTCTCAGCCCATCCCTTATTCGGCGGGTACCGAACAGTTCATTAGTAAGCTGGAACCCGCCGAGTTTCAGCAACGGGGTGGCAACCGATCCAACAGCGATCTGAACCAAATCTTCAGCGAGCTACTCCAACAAACTGCTGAGCAGCGCGCCACCCTGTTGATTTCCGATTTTATTCTGTCGCTGGGTAAAGGAAGCACCAAAGACCTGCTTAACAACCAGCGCATTAGTATCTATAACACCTTCCGGCAGCAACTAGAGCGGCAACCACTGGGCACCTACATCGTGAAGATGCACTCTGATTTCACCGGGAACTACTATACCAAAGACGACCGCCCGGTGTATCTCACCGGCGTGCGCCGCCCTTACTACCTGTGGTTTATCGGACCGGCGGCTACCATCCAGGCGCTACCCACCCTTGCCAAAGTGGAACAACTGCCGGGCTTCGCCCACAGCTACACCTTGCTTCCGGTGAGCGACGAGGTTGCCCCCGAACCGTTTTATACCGTTCTGAACAACACTTTTAAACAAGGTTCTTCCCGGACGGATCGCAGCGCCTCCGGACGTACCGCCACAGGACAGGACTACGTGCACGGCCTGGAGAAGGTGCAGGCTAGTCGTCGGGGCGAGCAAAGCGGCACCTTCGGCTTCAGCGTGGCCGTCAACCTATCGAACGTGACGGCCGACGCCAGCTACCTGACCGACCCGGACAATTATCAGGTGCAGGGCTACCAGCTCGACACCGTGCTCACGCTCGACGCGGTGAACATGCTTCACCCCCGCGACCGCTCGTTGGCCGAAGGCATAGCCACTCACGTGCTGGCTTTCTCCACCACTGGCCGTTCTTACTCTAACCTACAGGTGGCCCTGCAACGACAAACCCCGGCCTGGGTGGCGCAGACCAGTACCAATGATGATACCGCCATCAAAAACAACGAAGCGGCGCACGACCAAACCTTCGGATTTCGTTACTTAGTGGCGGGGGTAGAAGAGGCCTACCGAAACGTGTACGGACAAAACCCCTACTTCACGCTAACAGTATCGGTAAACCCCTAATTTATGAACGACCTGCTTGCCCCCCTCTACGAAGGTTGGGGATTGTTTTATCTGGATAATTTCTCGGACGACCTGTACAACAATCGCCTTTACATTCCTATCGGACTCACCCTGCTGTTATCATCGGCGGCGCTGGTGGGTGTTTTCTACTACGTGATCAACCACCCGCGCTTCAACCGCTGGTACCACTGGCTGTTCTACGTATTTCTTATTGGGGCGCTCAACTTCGGGGTGGCCTACTATATCAGCTACACCACCATCAGCCAGTTGTACGAGCAGGACCCGTACCAATCGCAATACTACACCTTTGGGCTGGTAAATTTCTTGTACGCCCTGGTGTTCTCGTTTCTGTTTTCGTACCTGTTGCGCTGGTGGAGCGTCAATGCCGCCACTACTCCCATTCCGCAATAGATTCTGTTTATAGACAAGCTAGATGAGAGAAAATGGCAGTGAAGTTTGAGGTGGAAAATGTACTTACAATAAAGACAAGAGAGCCAAAGCCAGTAATCATGGCTCGATTAGTTGATGCGGGTGCTGACTTCTGGCTTACTGAGAATTCTAGATTGGGAGGAGTCGCGATTACTAAAGAATTCACTATTCCTCGAGCCATAGACAAAGAAGGCAATCAACGTTTAGACCTTTTTGCGTTTGAGATTAAGCATAGTGATGACGTTAATAAAGCTCAAAAGGGTGAGATAATAGAACTTTTGCCAGGAAATGAATTAGAACTCTTAGAACCTTGGGAATCCGCTGATGGTTTGGCAACAGGGTTGGGGAATGAATTAACAAAAGAACTTCATAGCGATCACCGTTTGTTCGGGAAAACAGTAAAAGCTGTGGCTAAAAGAATAGACCGGGATGACGTACTATTTCTACTCTCAGAAGAAAATAAATATGCAGTAGTTCACCTGACCTGGAGAGGTAGTCAAGAGAATACTGCTAGGTACCCAACTACCGAATTTTATAGCCATTGGACAGATTTGTACGAACAGAGAGTATTACCAGATCATAAAGATTGGAGAGATTAAAAGCCATATCCCCGTCCGGTGTCTCCGCCGGACGTTTCCGACAGATGGCAACCTCACTGCTGCTGTCCCGACACGCCCCTTTACTACTTCCTCCGCAACAATAACATTCGAAAGTCCATCACCTGCTGCCCGGGAATGTCAAGGGCCTTCAGGGTGAGGGTGCCCGGCCCCTGAGGCAGGCGCATCGTACCGGCGTTCATCGGGCGAAAGTCTTTCTCGTACGATTCAATGCGCGGTGAACGGTCTTGTTTGGCTCCCAGCAGGGGCGGGTCGTGGGCTTCGCTTACCGTGAACGTGTGCCGCACGTCCTCAAAGCTTAGCGCTACGGTAGCCCCCACGTTTTCGGCACCACAGGTATAATACAACAGCACCTCAAAGTCACCGGCTTCCGCCACTTCCACATCAAAGGTAATACTATCGGAAGCGTTTGTCCAGTTCGTGAAGAACGAGCTATTAGGATACTTGTTCGAACGCTGAATGTTACCGTGGGCGATGCCATCACGGGCAGGCAACTGGGTGGTCTGACCGGCCGGGTGCCCCACCAGCAGCGGACGCATATCCTCAGTTGGTAGTTCGGCCAAGGCATCCTCCTCCCAGGCCTGCCGGGCGGCAGTCAGTTTCTGCGCCAACGCCGGGTGCGCGGCGGCTACGTTAGTACGCTGCCCAGGGTCGGCCACTATATCGAACAGTTGCCCTTCCGCATCCAGCCGGTACTGCTGCGTGCGCACGCTGGTGTTTCCTCCCCAGTGATTGATCAGGGGGCGATCGGGCCAGTCGCCGGTGTCGCCCAACAGCAAGGGTTTTAGGCTTAAGCCATCCAGCGGCTTGTCTTGTTCGGCCGAGATGCTGGTGAGGTCTACCAGGGTAGGAAACAAATCCATCACGCTGGCAATCTGGGTAACGCGGCTACCGGCCTCCAGCATGCCGGGCCAACGCATCAGCAGGGGCGAGCGCACCCCGCCCTCGTCAGTGGAGCCCTTCCGGCCTTTCATACCCCCATTCCAGCGCCAGGAGTTAGGGCCGTTGTCCGACAGGTAGAGCACAATGGTGTTCTCAGCCTGCCCCGTTTCTTCCAAGGCTTGCAGCAACCGACCCACGTTCCAGTCGATGTTCTCGACCATCGCCAGGGCGGCGCGGGTAAAGGTTGAATCTTCGCGGCTTGGGTCGCGGTTCAGGGAATCTAGCGGCCGATCAGCCAGGCGGTTCCACCAGCGGTCGGGCACCTGCATGGGGCTATGCGGAGTGTTGTAGGGCAGGTAGAGGAAGAAGGGTGTCTCCCGTTCCTGCTCAACAAACGCAATGCCCTTATTGGTGAGGTCGTCAATGATGTAGCCTTCGCCCTGTACAATCTCGCCGTTGTGCTCTAGCATGGGGCTAAAGTAGTTGCCCCAGTGGCCCGAGCAGAAGCCGTAGAAATCGTCGAAGCCGCGGGCGTTGGGGTGGTAAGGATACTGGGTGCCGTTGTGCCACTTACCGTAGGCCGCCGTACGGTAGCCCGCCCGCTGAAAGTGCTGGGCCACAGTCGTTTCATCCAGATCGAGCCGCTCGCCTCCGGCCGAGGTGGAGTACACTCCGCCCCGGGGGTGGTAGCGGCCGGTGAGCAACTCGGCGCGGGTGGGCGAGCACACCGCACTCACGAAGAAGCGGTCGAAGGAAACGCCCTCGGCCGCCAGTTGGTCAATATTGGGAGTTAGCAGGTTGGGATTGCCGTTTAGGCTCAGGTCGCCCCAGCCCTGGTCGTCGCTCATGATCAGGATTACGTTGGGAGGGACAGACTGCGTTTCTTCCGGGGGGGAGGGCTGGTACAAAAGGTTAGAGCGAACACGGCACTTGACAGAATAGCCACGCGGGACAAAGACGAGGTGGAGATAGACATACGCAAATTTTGGCCTTAGCGTTTTGTAATTTGGGAAGGATGATAGGTAGAAAATAACTTAGTTTCTTTTCTCAATTCTTGTAAGCTTACATGATTAGATCTGTACCAACCACCGGCGCATCAACGTCTACCCTGCTCACATCCCCCTCAACATATGTCCCATCGCTGTCCTTGAGACAACCGCCAAGGAAAAGAAGAACAGCAACGCCAAGTATCCGCTTTTTCACGATAAACGTACCAGTATATATTCTACTTGTTCAATATAACGTATTTGTTCCGTACATAGCACCACTACGATAGCTTTCAGACCAACTCCTTCGCTCCTGTAGTTCTTTACAACAATCAACGTCGCTCTAATTGCTAAATAAATTATCTCCTGTGTTATTTTTGGCCGTCGCCTCGTAACCACCCAAGATCATGATCAAACAATTCGGCCACACCTGGTGGGGGAAGCAATGGCTCAACTCCTTCAACCACATCGACAACAGCAACCGCCTGCCGCGGGGCAAGTCCTACGCCCGCAACGGTCGCGCCCACGATATCGTTGTGGCGGGCAACACCGTCACCGCTAAGGTAGACGGCTCGGCGCGTCGTCCCTACCGGGTTAGCGTCAGCGTCACTTCCTTCACGAAGCAAGAAAAAGAAGCGATCGTGCGAGCCGTCACCGACAACCCACTCTTTTTGTCGCAACTGCTGGCGCGGGAGCTGCCGCCCCGCATTCACGAAACCCTCAGTCGGAAGCAGATCGATCTGTTTCCCGGCAGCTGGCGCGATATGGAGGCGGAGTGCAGCTGCCCCGACTACGCCATGCCCTGCAAGCACATCGCGGCCGTGATCTATTTGATCGCCAACGAGATCGACAAAAACCCCTTCCTGATCTTCGAACTGCACGGCCTGGACCTGCTCCAGCGGATGCAAGCGGAAGGATATACCAACGAGCGGCCCGCCCGTGAAGATATTCCTTCGGTGCGGCTGCTGTGGCGACCGCTCTCCACCACGCCCCCCGAAGCGTCTGGCCAAGTGCCTTCGCCGCCCGACCTGAGCCAGATTCCGGCCTGCGGCGACGAACTGCTGTCGCTGCTATCACCCAACCCGCTGTTCTATCCGGGCCAAGACTTCAAAGAGGTCGTCCGCAAGACGCTCAGCGCTCGGGCAAAAACAGCTAAGAAGCAACTGGAGGCAACCCTCAGTGCCGAAGAGACTGCCTCGACCGAACTGCCTCCCGCCTCGGTTGCGCACCTCCGCGTTGTTCTGGATAGCACCCTGATAGTCAGTGAGGTGCACATTCGCTTGAGCGACGGAGAGGCAAAGGTGATACGGTCTGAGCCGCTGACGTTTCTTACCGACTGGCTGGCAACCCTGGAACCCGAGCGACTGAGCCGCTACGCTCCCGCCGTGCAGGCATTCTCGCTGGCCTACCGGATGAGCCTGGTGCTCGTTCGACAGGGAGCGGTGGTTCCCCAAATCTTCGGAGTCGGGAAGGACGCCTACCAGATTCACTGGTTACCGGCCTTGCTGAACCAAGCCGTGCAGCAGGCCACCCAGCAACTGGCCCCTCACCTGCCGCCGGACAGCCTGACGCTTTCGGTGGACCGGGAGCCGCGCTACTTCCCGGAGTTCGACCAAGCCACGCACCTGCTGGCCGCGCTGGTTACTCACACCATCCGTCCTCAAACTTGGCAAGAAGACGACATGGCCGACGTTTTTTTCGGACCCGATACGCTGAGAGCACACGACTTTGAGTCGCGCGAGTATCCGGTGACGACCTACCTGTGGTTGCGGCGGTTTTACCTGTACGAGAAAGATGTCATTCCGGTGATTCGCATCCGGGAAGAAGAGCCGGAAAGCCCGGAGGTGAGCTTCGTCATCGACCTGCTGGTGAAGCAGCGCGCGGGCACCTTCGTGGAGCCGGTATCGCTGGCCGAAGTGTTTGAAGAACCGAAGTACGAGGAACTGCGGCAGGCGGTGCTCCAGGATTTATCGCTGCTGATTAATTACTTCCCGCAACTGGCCATGGTGATCAGCAGCCACGGCGTGCAGGAGCTGACCGTGGACGGACGGGAGTTTGCCCAGATTTTTACGCAGACGCTGCCGGTGATCCGTTTGCTGGGCATTGATATTCTGCTGCCCAAAAGTTTGCAGCACCTGCTGCGTCCGACCCTGTCGATGACACTGGACGCGGGTGAAGAGAAGGGCATTACGAAGCACTTCCTGAGCTTGGACGAACTGCTGCGCTACCGCTGGCAAGTGGCCATTGGCGACGAGCAAATGAACGCCCAGGAGTTTTTGCAACTGGTGCGTGGGTCTTCCGGCATCGTTAAGATTCGCGACCAGTACGTGTACCTCAACCCGCAGGAAATCCGGCAGTTGGTTGACAAGTTGGAGAACCCGCCCGAGCTGTCGGGCAAAGAGCTGCTACAGAGTGCGCTCACCGAGGAATACGAAGGAAGTCCGATCAAGCTGAACGCCAAAGCGAAGAAGCTGCTGCGTTCGCTGATGAAAACCGACACTATTGCCACTCCGGCCGACCTGCACGCGCAACTGCGGCCCTACCAGCAGCGGGGCTACGCCTGGTTGTACAAAAACAGTCGCCTGGGCTTCGGCAGCATCATCGCCGACGACATGGGGCTGGGCAAAACCCTACAGGTGATCACCATGCTGCTGAAGTTCAAGGAAGAAGGTCAGTTAGACAAGAAGAAGGCTTTGGTGGTGGTGCCCACGACCTTGCTCACCAACTGGCAGAAGGAGATGAGCCGCTTCGCCCCGGCCCTGCGCTGGCACACCTACCACGGTCCGCAGCGGGCCTTTCCCGACGACGACTTCGACGTGCTGCTCACCACCTACGGCATCGCCCGGGGCGACGTTAAGGCGCTCAACAAAATCAAGTGGCACAGCCTGATTATTGACGAGGCGCAGAACATCAAAAACCCCGGCACCGCCCAGACCAAAGCGCTAAAAAAACTCAAATCGGAGGTGCGGATTGCCATGAGCGGCACGCCGGTAGAGAACCGCCTGAGTGAGTACTGGAGCATCATGGACTTCACCAATAAGGGCTACCTGGGCAGCCTCAAACCCTTCCTGAAAGACTACTCGTATCCCATCGAGGTAGAACAGGATCAGCACCAACTGGAGAACTTCAAACGGGTGATGGCGCCCTTCATCCTGCGCCGCCTCAAGACCGACAAAAGCATCATCACCGACCTGCCCGACAAAATCACCACCGACGAGTATTGCCACCTGACCAAGGAGCAAGCGGCGGTGTATCAGAACGTGGTGGATGAGATTATGAAGCAGGTGGAAGAAAAAGACGGCATTGAGCGGCGTGGCTTGGTCTTCAAGCTAATCATCGCGCTCAAGCAAATCTGCAACCACCCGGTGCAGTACCTCAAGCGGGGGAAGGCTGCTATACCTCTGTCGGGCAAGGCCACGCGCCTGATGGAGCTGCTGGACGAACTGTATGAGCAGGGCGAGAAGGTGCTGATCTTCACCCAGTTTCGGGAGATGGGCACGTTGTTGCAGCAGTTTATCAGCGAAACCTACCACCGCCCGCCCCTGTTTTTGCACGGCGGCAGCAGCCGAAAGCAGCGCGACCAGATGGTAGAAGACTTTCAGCAGCAGCCCGAGATCAACACCATGATCTTGTCACTGAAGGCGGGCGGCACCGGTCTGAACCTGACCGAGGCCAACCACGTGGTGCATTACGATTTGTGGTGGAACCCCGCCGTGGAAGCCCAGGCTACCGACCGCGCCTACCGCATCGGACAGCAGCGCAACGTATTTGTGCACCGCATGATCACCGAAGGCACCTTTGAGGAGAAGATCAACCAGATGCTCATCGAGAAGCGCGAACTCGCCGACCTGGCCGTCTCGCAGGGCGAGCAGTGGGTAGGAGAGCTGTCGAACAAGGAGCTGAAGGGGTTGTTCACGCTGTGAGGGCGGCACGATCTTACTTTGATGTTGATTGAAAGTAAACAAGTGTGCATTGCGAAGTGCAATCTGCGCGACCCAGAAAGATTGATCTTGAATTATGTCTGATGGCTGCGTATCGTGTTGGTAAGTGTTCTACCTTTATTTAGCTTTTAGTAAAGTAGCACTAAAATCGGTAAAGTCTCCCAAATGGCGACCAACAATACTGACGACGATGTCCAGATTGAGCGACGTATAATCGTGGATCGCAATGTTGCGGAAGCTCACCATCCCCTGCAATCGCTCGCTTAGAGAAGCGGAAATCAGTTGATGCTCCGCAAGAAGCGAAAACAACTCACGACTGGTCTGAGGCACTCCTAACTTCCGGATTTTCACTACATGGGCGGCCATGTCGATGCAAGCTTGACACGCCCGTTGTAGGTTGAGAATCACCGCATCCTGCTTGGTGAAATCAGTGGCAAAGTCTTCGTCGAAGTCTTCCCGGATGCGGGCCACGCAACGCTCTATAATAGCGGCCTTGTTGGTGAGCACGTCAGTCGCCATAGATTCGTCCGGTCTGTTGAATAGCTTCTAGAATAGGTTTCCGGTCGTCGTTGAGGGTTAGGTACAACTGATATATCTTCAGTTCCCACCACTCCATTGCGGAAGCATCTTTTGTAAATATTCGGTCGCCGGTGCTCACCACCTGAAACTGCATCACCGTAGAAGCTGTCGACAGATCCACCAGGTCCACGTCGCGGTTCAGCGCAATGGCCAACTGCTGAATTAACTTCCAGCGAAGCAGCGCGTCCATCGGCTCGGAAGTCAGAACCGCAATGTCGATATCGCTATCTTCCGTGAAGTGCTCGGTTACCACGCTTCCGAATAGATAGACCGCGCGCAGCGAAGGAAGGGCCGTATGCAGACGCCGGACGATAAGTTCTTTCATCGTGGTAAGAGGTTATTCTTTGATCAGCGCGCTATTTCTTAACCATCTCTTCCCTAGAACTCGACGCATCCGCCGTCGGAAAGTCCGAGGGAATTTCTTGGGTCACCTTTCCCGTGGCTACCCACTCGGTGCCGCGCAACATTGACGTCAAAAAGCCTACGCCCGCCACCGAATAGTCGGCGTGGCCCATGATGTTGTGGAAGATACGACCCTTGCCGTAGGTGAGCGTCATCAGGGCCGGTTCGTGGCGACCGGTTCCTTTGTTTTCCGGGTCCGAGTACGCGGTGGCCAGCACTTCCATGTTTTCGGCTGGGCCGCGCAGGCTGTTGTAGAGTTCGTCTTGGGTGTGCATCCATACCTCGGGCATGCCCTTGGTAATCGGATGATCGGGATTCCTGACCCGGATCTGGTATTCGCTCTGCGGACCGTGTTCGCCGGCCTTGCCCGGAGTGGTATCGCGCACCAACTCTCCGGCATCGCTGTAATAGACCAGCGGACCGTCTTTCTCATTGCGATCGCCCCAGCCTCCCAAGCCAATCATCTGGTTGTAGGCCTTCCAATCGGGAAAGGAGTTATCGGCCGCGTGGAACACCACTAGTCCACCGCCCGCTTTGATAAATTGCTCAAACTTACGCTGGGTTTCGTTGGGCCAGGGGGCGGCCTTCCAACCAAAGTTGCATACCACCACATCGTAGGCCGAAAAGTCAGGATCGTAGGCAGGATCAGCCTTAGGTTCTTCCAGGGTGGTGGTTTCGCCAACTCCTTCCACGGTAAACTCAGCGAGAAACTCCTCGCCCTTCCAGGTGTAGGCGGTACGGGCCACGTCCACCGAAAACAGTTTGGTGTCTTCCATATACTCCTTGAGCATAGAGGTGATTTTAGGCCAGTGCTCGTGGTTGTTCTGACCATCGACGATCAATACTTTGATGGCATCCTGACCAAAGGCGGCGGAGCACAGAAAGCATAGGAGAGATAGAGTAAAAGCTTTTATAGACAGCATAACAATGGTTTTGTGAGCCGGTAAATATAGCAATTTCATAGCAATACGTACATCCTGGCCGTGGTTTGGTGCTTCGGTACTAATCTTGCCCAAGACAGCAATACAACTAAATGTACATCCATGAAATCGATTCATTCTGTAGCCCTGCTATTTGTTTTAGCCCTACTGCTGGGCTGTTCTAAAAATGTAACCCGGGTAGATACCAATTCGGATATTGATCTGAGCGGCCGCTGGAACGATGCCGATTCGCGGCGGGTGGCCCAAGCCATGTCCGAAAGTGCGTTGGGCAGCGCGTGGCGCGAAGGCTTCGCCCGCAAGCACAACCGCCAGCCGGTGGTCATCGTTGGCCTGATCGCCAACAACAGCCATGAGCACATCGAGGCGCAACCCTTTATCAAGGACATTGAAAAGCAGTTTGTGCGCTCGGGACTGGTGCGGGTGGTGCAAAATAACGTGCTGCGCGACAAAATGCGCACCGAACGGGCCGACCAGCAAGACTTCGCCTCGCCCGACACCCAGAAGCGCTGGGGTGCTGAACTGGGCGCCGACTACATGATGTTTGGCACCATCAACTCTATTGTGGATCGCGAAGGCCGCAAGCAGGTCACCTTCTACCAGGTAGACTTAGAACTGGCCGACCTAGAGAGCAACGAACTGGTGTGGGTCGACGGCAAGAAGATCAAAAAATACATCACCGGGTAAAATAGCCAGGCGCAGGGCTGTCCCGCGGTTTTGGGTCTTAGGTCTTGGAAACTACTGCCACTTTACCTGTGATTCGTGTCTTTGCAAACCTCCGAGATTTATCAGAGTAATCGCTCATGAAGGTTAGACTCCTCATACTGCTGCTGGCGCTGCTGGGTTACTCCTGTGCTTCGTACTATCGAACCAACCAGAAGTTTAACCGCTACTTTGAGGAGGGTGAACTGGAACGGGCTGACAAAGTGCTCGAGGGCACTCCCAAGGCGGCCGAGGGCAAAGCCCGCCTGTTGTACTATCTGAACCGGGGTGTGACCACCGCCCTGCTGGGGCAACCCGAAGAAAGCAACCGACTGCTCGAGCGCGCCTACGAACTGGGCGAAGACCTGCGCAACAACTACTGGAACGTGGTGGGCTCTTACCTGATCAACCCCACTTTCTCGAACTACACCGGCGAAGACCATGAGTTGCTGCTGATTCATTATTACAAAGCCCTCAATTACCTTCAGCTCAGCGATACCAAGGCCGCGCTGGTGGAATGCCGACGGTTGAACATCAAACTCAACCAATTTGCCGATAAGTACCCAGCCGGGAAGGGCCAAAAATACCGCCGTGATGCCTTTGTCCATACGCTTATGGGACTCATCTACGATGCCGACGGAGACGCTAACAACGCCTTTATCGCCTACCGCAACGCGGTGGAAATCTACGAAGAAGACTATCAGCCGCTGTTTGGCCTTGGCGCTCCTCAGCAACTCAAGGAAGACCTGCTGCGTACGGCCCACCAGATGAAATTCACGGACCAGTTGCGACGCTACGAGCAGCAGTTCGGCATGACCTACCAGCCACAATCCCAGACCGGTGGTGACCTGGTGTTCTTCTGGAACAACGGACTGGGGCCGGTGAAGGCTGAGTGGGGCGTGAACTTCGCCCTGGTACGCGGGGCGGGCGGCCTGGTGAACTTTCAGAACCAGCAGTACGGCTGGAGCTTCCCCTTCCGGCTCAACAACGACGAAGAATACGAAGAAAAGGGGCTGAGCAACCTGGAACTGATCCGGGTGGCTTTTCCGCGCTACCAAGAGCGAGCACTCTACTTTGATCAGGCCAGTTTGAAGACCAGCGGTCGCACCTTTTCGTTGCAAAAGGCAGAAGATATAAACGCCATTGCCTTTCAGGGATTGCAGCAGCGCATGCTGCGGGAGTTTGGCACGTCCCTGCTGCGCGTGGCGCTAAAAAAAGGAGCGGAATACGGCCTACGGGCCAAGAACGACGACCTGGGCGCAGTGCTGGGTGTGGTGAACGCGCTAACCGAGCGGGCCGACACCCGCAACTGGCAGACCATTCCGCATACCATATACTACCGTCGGGTGCCTTTGCCCGCGGGAGAGCAAACGGTGGAGCTGGCTCTTCAGGGTGGAACCAGAAAGCAAACCCACGAACTCACGGTGGTCATCCAAAAAAATCGCACCACCTTCCGTTCGTTTCAGTCATTGGAAACCACCGGTTTTCCTTTTATGAGCGATAGCTACCGCAGCAGCCGTTACCCAACCACCCCCTAGCGCGAAGCGAGCGATCCCCGTAACTTTTTTGGCACCTGGTCGGTTTCCAGTATGGTTCTTGTCACAGAAGATGATAATCTATACACCTAACTATACAAAAATGAAAAAGCATTTTTTATCAATTACCTTATTTTTAGGATTGTTTACCACTGCCCTACAGGCACAGAATGTGGCTTTCGGAGTACGTGCGGGGGTGAGTATATCAAACGTTCGTGGCGAAGATGCCAACAACGCAGCGGTAACGCAGTACACGAATTCTGTTACCGGTCTGGAGTTGCCTAGCTTCTTGGAAGGTGTTAACATTGGTAGCGTAGCGCAGGCCGATCCTAAGTCGCTCACCAGCTTCTTCGCCGGGGCCTACATGGACCTACCGTTGTCAAGTGCGGTGCACCTAGAGCCCGGAGTATACCTGGCCAGCCGGGGCTACCGACTGCAAAACGCTATACAGGGTATCGCTGAGCTTGATATCGTCAACCGCTCGTATTACCTGGAGATACCGGTTTACGCCCGGGTGTTTATCGCAGAAGGACTGAATATCTTCGCCGGTCCCCAGTTCTCGATCCTGCTCTCTAACACATTTAAAACCGATATCTCAGCTGGTATTGGAAGCTTCAATCTACTCAACTTCGACTTTGAGAACGATAACAGCAGTGATTTGAACAACATCGACGTGGGCTTGGCGGCCGGGGTGGGTTACGAACTGCCCTTCGGACTGAACGCCCAGTTGGGCTATGACCTTGGTTTCGTGCGGTTTACCGAAAACACCAAGGCCTACAATGGGGTATGGAAGCTCGGCGTGGGTATCACTTTCTAATGAGCAACTTCTTTAAAAAGACCCGTACGACGCACTGCGGGTCTTCTTATACTATTCGCATGAAATCGGCTTAACCTTCGCCAATTATTACACCCGTAAGACCCTTCTGATTTAAGTCTTCATTTCGATGCCGGGTGTTTTAACTTCGCCCCGGAATCTTATGCTTTAGTATGCGTACCCACTTTTTGCGAAGCACCCCGTCACCAACTTTTGCTAACTTCCACCTGTTCAAGGCTTGGATGAACGATCGTGGGGTATGAATACAGAAACCAACGGAACCGTCCCCGTAATTAAGTCTAAGGCTACTACCATGCTAGAGCTAGATGAGGACCGCAACATCACGCATGCCTATACCAGCCAGTACCAAGGCTTTGATCGGCAGGGGCGCCTGACTAGTGAAATTTTATACAATGCTAGCGGCCTAGCCGAGCAGAAGACACTATATACTTACAACGAGGCAGGGTGTTTAATCGAACAGATTGTGTTCGTAGAACACGATCAGCTGCTAGAGCGAACCGACCATTTCTTTGACGACGATGGGCACCTTATTCGGACCGAAATTACGCTGGCGAACGGGGAAAAAAGTATCAAAGAGTTTCACTACGATCCGGTAGAAAACATCAAGAAAGCGGTGCTCAACTCTGCCAGTGGTGAGATTAGGGGGTACGAAATCTTGTGGTATGGCTCCGAAGACGAAGTGATTGCCGAGGTGAAAACCGATACGGAGAACCGGACGGCCTACAAGCGCTTCGCCACCTACGACGGAGTCGGTCGGCTGGTGATGGAAGACATTTTTGGCTACGACGAAGAGTTCGAGAAACGAACCCTGTATACCTACGCCCCCGGAGGAGTGCTCACCGCCATTACCACCACCGGCCCCCAACGCCGCAAGCTAAGCACCGAAAAGCTGATCTATAATCCACAAGGGCAACTTGTGGAACGGCTGGTGACCAACCACTTGGATAAAACTACTATCCGGTTTTGCTATCGTTACAACGAGCGAGGGCACCAGGTGGCCGACGAAACCTATGAGGAGAAGCGACTTATCTTCCGCAACTTTGCAAAGTACGATGCCCACGGTACCCTTACCGAAGAAGAACTCTTCAGCACCGGCGACACCCCCTTCCATGCCATCCGCAAGCACGTGATTGAGTATTGGTGATAAAATAGCATAGCGTACAGACGTGATTCATCGCGTCTCATTTACCGTGGACGCGGCGCGTCTCCACGACAATTGCATTTTACCCAGCGAACTATTACTCGCACAACTTGGTATTATTATTCGTACCTTTGCGAATCACTACATCACCAAGTTCCGGGCACCCCTTTGGTACGTTGCTTTGAGCTTTGAAGAAACGTATTCCCTATGACCTTTCAAGAAACGGGCCTCCGTCCCGAACTACTGTCCGCCCTGGCCGACATCGGCTTTGAACAGCCTACCCCCATCCAGGAAAAAATTATTCCCCTGCTGTTAGAAGAGCAAGCCCGCGACCTGGTGGCCCTGGCCCAGACCGGTACGGGCAAGACCGCGGCCTTCGGACTTCCCTTACTGCACCGCACCGATCCGGAGTTGCTGCAAGTGCAAACGCTGGTGCTGTGCCCTACCCGCGAACTCTGCAACCAGATTGCGGGCGACCTGGAAAGCTTTGCCAAACACCTGAAGGGCGTTCGGACCGTAGCGGTGTACGGCGGTGCCAGCATGGACACCCAGATTCGCGCCCTCAAGCGGGGTGCGCAGGTGGTGGTGGGTACCCCCGGCCGCGTGCACGACCTGATCCGTCGTAAGAAGCTGATCATCGACCAGGTGCGGCACCTGGTGCTCGACGAGGCCGACGAGATGCTGTCGATGGGCTTTAAGGATGAACTGGAAGCCATCATCGGTGAAACACCCGCCGAGCGGCAGACGCTGCTGTTTTCGGCTACCATGCCCGACCACACCGTCAAGAACTTCGTGCGCGACCCTCTGCAAGTGTCCGTAGGGACCAAGAACGCCGGAGCCGACACCGTGCAGCACCGCTACTACGTGGTAAACGCCCGCGACCGCTACCTGGCCCTCAAGCGCATCGTCGACGTGCACCCCGACGTCTACGGCATCATCTTCTGCCGCACCCGCATGGAAACCAAAGACGTGGCGGCTAAACTCGGCTCCGAAGGCTACAACGCCGACGCCCTGCACGGCGACCTCTCGCAGGCGCAGCGCGACTACGTGATGGGGCAGTTCCGCGACAAAACCCTGCAACTACTGGTCGCCACCGACGTGGCCGCCCGCGGCATCGACGTGAACGACCTCACCCACGTGATCAACTACAACCTGCCCGACGACCCCGAGGTGTATACCCACCGCAGCGGACGCACCGGACGGGCCGGACAAAAAGGCACTTCGATTGCCATCATCCACCGCCGTGAGATGAACCGTATCCGCAGCATCGAGCGTATGCTCAAAAAAGAATTCATCCCTACGCTGGTGCCCACCGGCCGCGAGATTTGCGAGAACCAGCTCTTCTATCTGATCGACAAGGTGCAGCGGGTGGAGGTGGACCACGAGCAGATCGACTCGTACCTGCCCGCCATCTACAAGAAGCTGGAGTCGCTGAGCCGCGAAGACCTGATCAAGCACTTCGTGTCGGCCGAGTTTAACCGCTTCCTGGACTACTACAAAGACGCACAGGACCTCAACGTGGCCGCGGACGAGAAGAAGGAGCGCGGCAGCAAGCGAGACCGAGAGCAACGCGGTGGCAACCCGGAGTTCTCTAAGTTCTTTATCAACGTGGGCAGTTACCACAAGCTATCGCCCGCCCGCCTGATGGGCTTGATCAACGAGCAGACGCCCAAGAAGGGCATGGCCATTGGCAAGATTGATATTACCGACCGCTTCGCCATCTTCGAGGCCGATGCTCGCTACGAAAAAGACCTGCTTAAGGGCTTCAAGAAGGGTGTGACTTTCGAGGGCAACCCCGTGCACGTGGAGCTCACCCAGGTGGGGCCCGCCCCCCAGGACGAGAAGCGGAGCTTTAACGGCGACTTTCGCAAGAAGAAGAAGTTCAAGAAGGGCAAGAAGCGCGTGCGGTGAGGTTGTATTGCGTACAGCATATTTTCGTCAGGTGAGCATCCCCCGCCCCTTTTGTCATCCCCTTTAGGTTTGTAGGACATGATTATTTCAAGGTTACTATTACTGCTGTTGTTGTTGTCCGGTGGATATGTGGGTAACTCTAATGAGTTATCCATATATCCACCGGAAAGGTTCTTTTACTGGTTTAGAGTAACTTGAATCGTTCAACACCAAGCGGGGGAAATCATTGTCATCCCAGGGTAGATAGACCCATCCTACGATTCAATCCCCGCTTGTTTATTGTCACCAGCATCATCTAGAAATTCGGACGCTCAGTTCTTGGGCCTGATCCATTAGTAAGGGCTTGATTGGGTGGCGGTATGTTGACTATATTTCTACTCACTACTTAACGCTAAAACAATGAACTATCAAATCTTTATCGGGGTGGATGTCTCCAAAGAGACGCTTGACTTGGTGGTACTGGCAGAAGGGGTAAAGCACTTCCACCAGCAAGTAAGTAATGATCTGCAAGGCATTAAGACCTTCTGCCAAAGGCTTAAGCAGGAAGTGAAAGTCAAGCCAGCCGACTGCCTGTTCTGTTTAGAACACACGGGTATCTACTGCAACCCCCTGTTAAACTTTGCTGCTAGTAAACAGCTAGCCGTCTGGCTGGAAGATGCCCGCAAGATCAATGCCTTCCATGGTCTTACCAGAGAGAAAAACGACGCAGCTGATGCCCTGAAAATCGCTCAGTATGCGTATGCTAAGCGGGATCAGATCAAACACTGGCAACCTCCCAGAGCGGTCATTAGACAACTCAAAGCACTCATCAAACTCAGAGAACGCTTGTTAGCTTCCCGAAAAAGATTGCAGGATCCTATGCGCGAAGAAGAGCAATTTGCTGATCCGGCTTGGGTGAAAGAACATCAGAAAATGCTCCGGCCGGTGCTCACGCAAATAGACAAGCAACTCAAAGCAGTAGAACAAAAGATTCATCAGCTCATTGGGCAAGATGATCATCTCAAGAAGCTCTACACGCTTATCACCTCAGTGAAAGGGGTCGGACCTATTGTAGCTATCAATACGCTAGTAGTGACCAATGAGTTCAAGGCCATTACCGATCCTAAAAAAATGGCTTGTCATTGCGGTGTGGCCCCTTTTCAGCAACAGTCTGGCAAGTCAGTCAGGGGCAGAGCCAAAGTTTCACACCAAGCCAATAAACCTATGAAAGTATTACTACACTTAGCTGCCCGAGCTGCCGTGGCAAGAGAAGGCGAATTACAAAACTATTACCTAAGAAAGGTAGCCGAAGGGAAAAACAAAATGGCTGTACTCAATGCGGTCAGAAACAAGATCATTCATCGTATGTTTGCTTGCGTCAGGGATGAACGGGAATATGAAAATATTTATGCCCACCCGCTTGCTTGAACCCTAGAAATCGTAGGGATCATGTTACTGCTTGAAAGGGTGTCGCCATCGATATGAGATGCTCTTTTTGCCTTGATCACGCCATTGAGCGCTTCGGACACCCGTCGTAATCACTCCGCCGAATCGGTGGCGAGCGAGGCTATTCCCGTCTCTGCCCGCCCGGTGGTCCCTTTCAGGTGACCACCGGGGTGCCCGATAAGTGGGAGAGTGGGTGCTGAGGTCACTTACTCCACCCCCTCCAAAAAAACTTCCCACACCTGCATCTCATCCTCTCCGAAGTCTTTAGCTACCCGCTTCACCAGCACCCGTACCCGGTGCGCGCTCACCTGGGACATACGGGCCTCGCCCTCGGTCTCCTCAATGCCGGGCATCGATAGCTCCCCACGGTACTGCGACGAATCCGCTAGGGTGAGCGGGCGACTGAGCGTAGGCTTGCCCACCGCAAAGGTGACTGCTTCGTCAGACTGGGCCAGTTCGTCCAGCCACTGCCGGGCCGTCATCGTCCGGGCCGGAAACCCCACCGGATTCAGCCGCATAGTGGCCTGGGGATCGGTGAATAACTCCATCGCTTGCCGGGCCGCTTCTGCCCGAAAGGTGGAGTCTAGGGCCGGGTTGCCCACCAGGTTGAGGTAGTCAAAGAAGTCGCGCAGCTTCTGTTGGGCCCGCACTTCCAGGGCTCGGAGCTGGTCCGGGCGCAGCCGGTCGGCAGTGAGCTGGTCGTTAAGTTGTGCTTCGGTGGGTCGGGTTTCGGCCAGGGCCACGTCGGCGGCCGACTCGCGGTTGGCCGAGGCGCACCCCGCCCCCAGCACGCTGGCCCATAGGCCGATCCATCCTACCCAATTACGGAGCAGTTTCATCATTCTTCTGTTTAAAGCGCAACACCTGGATGCGATCGCCCGCGTAGCGGATATCGAGCACCTCGATCTGCCGCAAGCTGCGCAGCGGCATGGTGAGCTTGTTGATAAATTCTTGCTTGTTATACATCTCCATGCCCAGCGCCTGCCCGGCAAAGAGCTGGTAGATACGCGCGTCCGGAGCGAGCATGGAGTTGAGCTGCACGCGGCGCTGCTGCCAGTCGCTTACGTCGGCGCTCGAAAAGAGCCGGATCATCCAGGCGTAGTCGTCGGTCTCCAGCGCCACCTGCTCGGTGGGGTTCGCCTTATCCAGCACCCGCACCAGCGTATCGTTCTTGTAGTACGAACTGCGCACCACCAATTGCACTTGCTTGCTCCGCGTGCGCACCGTGAGGCAGCCCCCGGCATCCACCGGCAGGCGGTAGGGCGACTCCCCCTCCAGCAGCACCCGCACGCTCACCTCGTTGGGCAAAACGGGCTGCCGGTTATAGGCGTTCATCAGGCAAAACTGGTAAGCAACGGGCCGCTGCGTCCAGCGGTAGCCTCCTAGTAATCCTCCCACTAACAGCAGCGATCCGACAACCCCTATCCAGTTCCGCTTGGTCTGAGAAGTAGTAGTCGAGTCAGTAGTCGTTGCGGGGTGCTGCTGCCGGTAGTCGTTCCAACTGTCGTAGCCCACGTAGCGGCTCAGCAGGTTGAGCATATCCACCCGGGGCACCGTCTCCCGGTCGGCTTTGAAGTGCGTGTAGAACCATTTCTCGCTTACCCGTCCGTTTACCCGCTCGGCTAAATCCTCCTGAAAGCAGCGGATATCCTCGCCCTTCCAGGTGCGGATATCGGACGGGTTGGCCGGACACGCCTGCCGGGCGGTGGCGGCAACTTCGTCCTTGAGTTGCTGAAAGCAGGTAAAGGCAGCGGTAGGCATACCCGCCAAAGGTACGAAACTCAGCGGGTATGGCGCTTGGTAAAACGTCGGAAATTCTGGTAAACTGTTTTACGAGCGCTTTACTACGCCTTTCCTTTGGCTACTTACGGCGGTTGCGTAGGTTAGAATCTCACTAAACGTCCCATCACCATGAAAAACTCCAGAAACAACTCCCTGAAGATTGTTCGTGAAGCCAGCGTACTGATCGTGAAGAGCAGCCTCGCCTTTCTGCTGCTGCTGTGGCTGCTCACCCGCTGCCAACCGTCGGCCCCCACCACCAATTCTGCTCAAGAACAAGGGGACATGATTGCGCCCCCGCCCACCGCCCAACCCGCCCCGGAGGAGCAAGCGCAACTGCCCGAGATCTACGCCGTGCCCGACGAAAACGAATTCCCGGCAGACATTAAAATTCCCTTTGACATAGAAGTTGAAGAGGAGATAGCCGAGATGATCTTTGAGGAAGCCCCTGACATGGCAATGAACGAACGCCCCACCCCCGACTTCTTCACTGAAGAATACGACCGCATCTACGCCAATCCCTTCCGAAGGGTGGGGCAGCACCCCGTGTCTACCTTCTCGATCGACGTGGACAACGCCTCCTACAGCAACGTGCGCCGCTTCCTCACCCAGCACCACCAACTGCCGCCGCCCGACGCGGTGCGCATCGAGGAGATGATCAACTACTTCGACTACGACTACCCCCAACCCACCGATGCCCACCCGTTTGCCCTCTACACCGAGGTGGCCCCCTGCCCCTGGAACGCCGACCACCAGTTGCTGCACGTGAGCCTGCAGGGCAAGCCGCTCGACTACGAGCATACGCCGCCCAGCAACCTGGTGCTGCTGCTCGATGTGTCGGGCTCGATGGAAGACGACAACAAGCTGCCCCTGGTCAAGAAATCCTTCCGGATGCTGGTGAACGCCCTGGGGGCCAAAGACCGCATAGCCATTGTCGTCTACGCCGGGGCGGCGGGGCTGGTGCTGCCGTCTACCCCCGCCACCGAGCAGCAAACCATCGAGGCGGCGCTCGCCCGGCTGTCGGCCGGAGGGTCTACCGCCGGAGGTGAGGGCATTGAGTTGGCCTACCAAATTGCCCGTGAGCAGTTCATTCCGGAGGGTAATAACCGGGTGATTCTGGCCACCGACGGCGACTTCAACATCGGCAACGCGTTGACCGGCGAGCTGGTGCGCCTCATTGAGGAGCAGCGGCGGGGCGGAGTGTACCTGACCATCTGCGGCTTCGGGATGGGCAACTACAAGGACGGGCGCATGGAGCAGATCAGCAACGCGGGCAACGGCAACTACTTCTACATCGACAACGTGGCCGAGGCCGAGAAGGTGTTCGTGCGCGAGATGCGGGCCAACCTGTTCACCCTGGCCAAGGACGTGAAGTTGCAACTGGAGTTCAACCCCACCCGGGTGAAGGAGTACCGCCTGATCGGCTACGAGAACCGGGTGCTGGCCCGCGAGGACTTCGACGATGACCGGAAGGACGCCGGGGAGCTGGGCGCGGGCCACACGGTGACGGCCCTGTACGAACTGATCCCCGCCGACCCCCGCGAGGCGCTGCTGGCCGATGCCGCCCTGCAGTACCAGCAGAGCACCCTCACCCCCCGGGCCGACAGCAACGAACTACTCACCCTAAAGCTACGCTACAAACCCATTGACCAGGAAGCCAGCGTGCTGATGCAACAAACCGTGAATCAGGGCAAGCGAATAAATAATGCGCCATCGTCGGCCTTCCGCCTGGCCGCCGCCGTGGCTGCTTTCGGTATGCAGTTGCGGGGTTCGGCTTATGCCGGGCAGTTAGACTGGGAAGCGGTGCGTACGATGACCCGAAAGTCCGTGGACGGTGACAACGCCGACCAGCAGGAGTTTTTGCGCTTGGTCGAGACGGCGGCGTTGTTGGCTGAGTGACGAGCCGCCACTTGTCGCAACGAATCATATACTCCAGCCCCCTCGCTGTTGCCGCGGACTCTTACCCGCTCACTGGTTGTGGGGTAACGATAGCACACGGTGCCCGGCATCCTAAGACCTATTTAAAGCGAAAACCTCTGCTGGTCGTAGGGTAACGAAGTGTCCTACGACCCATCTAAGAAACCGCACGCCCTACGACCTATCTAAAAATCACTTCCCCATTAGCCCAATAAAATATGCGCACCATACTGATCATCCTCTTCATCACCGCAACCCTACGGGGATTGGCCCAACCAGACATCCGCTGGCCAGCGGATACCAGCCAAGCGCAGCAGAACATGGCCCTGTATACCGATGCCCTGCGCGCCCAAGAATACGCCGCCGGGCGGGAGCCGCTGCGTTGGTTGTTGGCGCAGGCACCCAACCTGCACAAATCGCTTTACATCAAGGGGGAAAAGCTGTACCGGGGGCTGATCGAGCAGACGAGCGACCCCAACCTTCGGCAGCAGTACCAACGAGAAGCCCTGCATCTGTACGATCTTCGCATCAAACACTTCGGCGGAGAGGCGGCGGTGCTGAACCGCAAAGCCTACGCGGCCTATCGCTACTACCGCTCGGAGCCAACGCAGTACGCACCCCTGATCGAGCTTTTTGACCGGGCCTACGCGGCGGGCAAGCAGCAATTGAGCAGCGCCAACCTATTGGCCTACATGGACGTGGTGCGTCTGCACCGCCGGACGAACGAAGCGCTGACCGACGAGGAGATCATCGAGCACTACGACCGAATCGCGGAGGAGCTGCTGCGCCGGGGCGAAGCCGACAAGCAGGCGGTGGTCGACAATATGCTGGTGGAGACCATTGCGCTGACCTGCCCGCTGGTGTACGAGAAGTTTGGCGTGCCCTTCGAGCAGGACACCGGCGACGTGGCGAAGGCCAGCAAGGTGGTGGCCCTGGCGCTGGCCAACCAGTGCCGCGACCTGCCGGTGTTCTTGACGGCCGCGCGAGCACTACAGCGGCAGCGCCCTTCGGCGGGCATGGCCAAAACCCTCGCCCGCCTCTACGAAGCCCGGGGCCAGTTGGCCGGGGCCGAACATTACTACCAGGAAGCCGTGCGGTTGGCCGACCCCGATTCGCTTGAGGCCAGTCTTTCGTACCAAGTGGCCAGTTTCTACCAGCGTATCAACCAGAAGCCGAAGGCCCGAGATGCCGCCCGGCAAGCCCTCCGACTCGACCCAGCGCTAACGGAGGCCCACCGACTAATTGGCGACCTGTACTACGCCAGCTTCGAAGCGTGTCGTCAGGGTAAGCAGCAGGTGGCCGACCGGGCGGTGTACTGGGCGGCTTACGAACAGTACCGGCGGGCCGGTCGCACCGATCTGATGGAGCAGGCCCGGCAGCAGTTTCCGACCATGGAAGTTATCTTCCAGGAAGGCTACGAAGAAGGGCAAGTAGTGTCGGTGGGCTGCTGGGTGAACGTGACAGCGACGGTGCAACGGCGATAATCCTGAAAGTCTTCGTCGCTCATATCCCTCCAGGAACCGGCCAAGGCTAACGTTTTTTGCCGATTATCACTTCGGTTCTGGGCCTCTCGGTGAAGTTCCGATATGAAGAAGAACATCCGAAGTGCCATGAACCTGAAGTATTACCTGGCCGACAACCCGCTGACGAAAGACGAAACTGACTTCCGGGCCGTCTCTAAGCACGAGCGGACGGTGACGCACGAGGAGTTGATAGACATGATTGTGAGCTACCGCAATGTGGGGATGAGCCGGTCACAGATTTTGTCGGTGCTGGATGAGTACCTCAAAGTGGTTGGGTTGTACCTGAAGAACGGCGACCGCATCGAGACGCCCTTTATGACGATCAATCCCACCGTAGCGGGCGTTTTCACCAGTGCCGAAGACGTGTTTGACCGCGCGCGGCACAGCATCAACCTAAACGTGCAGCTCGGGGATGCTTTGCAAGCGGTTGAGCCCTTCATCACGCCCCAAAAGGTGGAAGCCGACAAAACCGCGCCCGTCATCATCAACGTGCACGACGTGGCCAGCGGCACCAACGACGAGCTGCTCACCCTGGGGCAGCCCATCAAGGTGGTGGGCAAGCGCCTCAAGATCGACCTGGCCGACCCCCAGCAGGGCGTGTTTTTCGTGGCGGTGAGCAACGGCCAAGAGGTGCGCGGCGAAGTATACAGCGACAACTTCCCCAAGAAGCTCACCGTGACGGTGCCCGCCTCGTTGGCCAAAGGGAATTATATCATCAAAACCCGCACGATGATCAACAAGAAGCTGCATACGGCCGAGTACGAAGGAATCCTGCAAGCAAAGTAAGCCGTCGTTCTTCGTTCAACACTTCCGCCCGGTCACCCCGACCGGGCTTTTTCTTGCCCTATCACCTCGGGCGCGTTTGCAACGCGTTCGTTTACGTTCGTTCACGTCCCCAAGACAAAAAGTCGACCCCCAACGCCCCTCATCCGGGCCACCCGCACTACCATGACAGGTATACCCTCCCCACAATGCGCGTGCCTACCTCACCATAATGAGCGCATCGGGTTCATTACAATGAGCGTGCCTACCTCACTATGGTGAGCGCATACCCTTCACTATGGTGAGGCCGGTGCCGTCGTAGCAATAGGGAGTATAAAGCTTTCCCTTAATTTGATGCTTATGGGGGTGTAGGAGTGTGGGTACGCGCCGCGGCGCGTACCCACTAGACTAGAGTAGGACCCTTTGGCAAGCCATTGACAGTTAATTATTTGCTGTTTGTGGGTTCTCTTGCCGGAATCTATGCGCCGCAAAGTGCAGTAACCACTGAAAGCGAATCGCTCTTATGGCCTTTACGTAACGAATGCTCGGGTTTGGCAAAATTCGTTTGACTTTGGTAGCACAAACACTATATTGAGTACATCAATCTACCTACTTATTTTTATGTACCATAAACACTACTCCTATGCCGATCAAGAAATACCTCAACCGGGTTGAGCAATTTGACCAGTTGGTGCGCGCCGAACGCACCGGTGCTCCCCACGAAATTGCCGAAAAGCTCGGCTTCTCCGAAGCCACCTTTTATACCCTGGTAGACGAGCTCCGGGACGACTTTGGCTTCCCCATCGAGTACAGCCGAAAGCGACAAACCTACTACTACACCGAGGTGGGTCGGATGGAGACTCTGTGCTACAAAAAATATCTGGGGAATAATATTCACTGCTGTATTTTTGGAGTGAATGCGCGTAACATTGTATTGTCACCAGCAACCAATACCATTATGACGCCCGGAACCGCCCTGATACCACCCACTCTTTTCAACCTGCTGCTCGCGGTGGCGGCGGGCGGGTTGCTGGCTTTGGGATGGCCTCCCGCCACTTCGTTTTATTTGTTACTCTTCGCTTGGGTGCCCCTGCTTTTTATGACGCACAACAAGTATGGCTAAAGTACGTCACTGAAGAGCAAAGCATCGTTTCTTGTTGAGCACTTCGAACAGTTTGTTTATTGGTTTTAGTTCTTTATTCAATCCTAAACTTTGATGACTATGAAAACCCCGTACAAATGTTTCGCCCTCTTGCTGGCATCAGGTTGCTGGCAATTCTCTTTAGCCGAAAATAGTGATCTTTCTCCGCTTTCAGCCAGCGCGACTGTCACTATATCAGGAGCTGCTGCTTCTTCTACTGTGTGTGCAAATGACCCTTTCACTGCTACAGCTAATGTATCTAATACTAGTCTCTCTGGCCTTACTTATGAATGGTCTATTTCAATAGGAACAGTTAACGGGCAACTTTTGACAACAACAACGACAAATACCATTACTGGTATCGTCACTCGCCCTTTTGTTGGCACCAGAGCTGATATAAAGCTAAAAGTAATGAGAGGTAGTGAGATGATAGTTGACGTTATAAAGCCTATTACAGTTCTTCCCGAAGCAACTCCTTCTCTTCCTGGCAACATTGCAGTCAACGCTGCTCCGCCTTCACCGAATGGAGCGGTGTGTCAGTTTAGTAGCGTAACGTTTTCTGTTCCGCGGTTCCGGGTGCCTCTTCTTACGTATGGTCGGCTACTGGGATTAGCAATACGTCCAGCAGTCGTTCTTTCACGGTTAGCTTTGGTAGCTCAGGCAACAAGACCATAAGTGTTAGGGCAATCGGTTGTGCGGGGACCAGTCCAGCGCGAACAACCAATGTGTTTGTTATTCCCAGCAACCAAGCCCCTTGCGATGGGTCTTCTGCTATGGCTGCACCGGTCGTTACGTTTCCAAATCCTGCTACCACCACCTTCGCTTTGGCCGTACCAGAAAGCTACGTAACCGCTACCGCTCAAATAACGAGTCAGGAAACTGGGAAAGCAGTAAAGACATTTACCGTAACCGGAACTATAACTCAGGTAGCTACCGATGACCTTCCTAGTGGGGTTTATTTGCTGACAGTTCCCGGTAAAGAGGGTAAAATAACTAAGCGAATTATTGTGCAATAATTATCTTCATCGCTTCACCCTGGGGTTTTTCTGAGTGAAACCAAGGGGAACATCAGCGCAGTTGCTGCCGGAATCCTCTACCACAAAGATGCAATCTTTTGTTGTTAAGATAGGGAATTCTGGTGTGACGGCTTGATCGACAAAGCAATCTATACCATTGGCAGACTCAACCATTGATTTGGCTTTAAAAAGCGTAACTTGGTCATTATTTGCAGATATTGCCTTGAAAATCTGTCTACCTTTGGTTGTTGATCTATGAGATGCTTTGTTATTTTGACTACTGCTATTCTGCTTTGCGCCTGCGAAACGGCGGTAGAAATAGACGTGCCCCGGTATCCAACCCAGTTAACCGCCAACGGACTATTCACGCCCGATAGCTTGTGGCAGGTTGAGTTGACCGAGAACCGCTACATCCTGGACAACGCCCCGTTTGCTCCGGTTCAGGATGCTAAGGTTCAGGTCTTACGGGCGGGAAGCGTGGTTGCCTCGCTGGACTATCTGAAAGATGATTCCCGCTCAGGCAATAGTATCTACCGATCGGAAAGCGAGCGACCACTGCTGGGGCAGGCGTATACCCTGGCGATCGACCACCCTTCTTACGGTGCATTAGCAGCCAACAGCGCAGTGCCTCCGGTTGTAACCCCGGTGGTTAGTGCCGTTTTAGATACGCTAGACGTGCGGCAGGATCGTGACTTGGAGGATCGTGACATTGCTTATGCAGTGACCATTCGGCTGGATGATCCGTCCGAGGAGAATTTCTATAGTCTGTCGCTGTTTATTCAGTGGGATGGTTTGGGCACTATTGACGTTAATGATAACCTTGAGATAGAACTACAAGAAGAAATGACGGATGTGTACCTTCGGTCGGACAACCCTATTGTGGACGATCCCTTCGATACTTACCGTAGAGAATTGATCTTTAGGGACGTTAGCTTCAACGGACAGCAGTACGAGTTGAAAACGTATATGGCTTTCAAGCCGTATGATGCAATTTATAGTCGCATATTCAACGAAGGCTTTGTTCTGGAGCAGAATGCGTACGACAGAGAAAGAAACCTTGTTCGCCAGCCCGGCGATACCATTGGGGTGCACCGCCTTTACGCGCTTTTGCGTACCACCACCGAAGAATATTACGATTACCTGTACACCCGTGATCTCCAGGCCTCAGTAGAAAACAACCCTTTTGCCCAGCCCGTGCAAGTATTTGATAATATCAACGGGGGACTGGGCATCTTTGCGGGCTATAGCCAAGTAGAAAAACAAATAACCTTCCGATGAAATACTCAATTACTTTCCTACTCACTTTATTTGCATTCGTGGCCTGCGACGAAGAAGAGTCCGAGCCTTGTTACGCTTTGCCTGAGCCGTTTGCTTTCAAGCTGGTGAGCAACACCGGTAGCAACAATCTGATAGGTGTCAGCCCACCGAATGACATTAGAATATTCTACGACAGGAACGGTACGGAAGTGTCGTTGGACTTAGAAATCTTGGGCGGGGGCGAGCAAACGTATGCAGTTTCCGGTGCGCTACCCGACGTAAGTGCTTATAGAAGTGAAGATGACATATTTTTCCTGGAAAGGGGCAGTAGCATAGACACGCTTGTGGTAAAGGTGACAATACTTGTGCCGGGCGAGAGTTGCCAAGGCTTTTCCTACGAAGAGGTGTCCTTTAACGGGAGGGCCGCCATCCTGGATCGCACCAGCGAGCCACCAGTCTATGTTTTGATAGAGTAAACCATGAGACACCCATGCTTCTTTGTTTTGGGACTTCTGCTCTACGCTTGCGAAACCGCCGTGGAGGTAGACGTGCCCCGCTACCCGGCGCAACTGACGGTTAATAGCCTGTTCAATCCCGATAGTGTCTGGCAAGTAGAGTTGACGCAGAATCGTTACATCTTGGACAATGAGCCGTTTGCCTCGGTGCCGGATGCAGAGGTTCGCATTACGCAGCAAGGGCGGTTGGTTGCTTCGTTGCAATATCAGGGAGATGCGCCCTACACGGGTAACAGTGTCTATCGGGCTGAGGATAGCCGTCCGCAGGCAGGTGAAGTATATACGTTGGAGGTCAAGCATCCGACATTGGGCAACCTAACGGCTACCAGCCAGGTGCCGGTTCCTCCAACGGCTATCATTAGTGCCGTGCTGGATACGCTGGACGTGCGGGAGGGTGCGGGTCTTGATAACGAGAACATCGCTTACGCCGTGACTATCCGGCTGGATGATCCGCCCGAAGAGAACTTCTACAGTGTGACTGCGCAGGTAAATTATCTTGGTTTCACCGGACCCACCGCTACCAACTTCACCTTTTATGTAAGAAGTTCGGTACAGTCTATGATCAGTGATGATCCAATTGTAGACAATCCTTTTGACCGATACCGTGATGAGCTGCTATTCAACGACGTGAGCTTCAACGGCAAGCCCTACGAACTGAAGGTGTACGTGCCCTTTGGAGAGCGTAGGCTTACTTCTTTGATCTTTTACAAATTTACGGTGTTGGAGGGTGATACGATACGGGGGCCGGAAGGCTTGCTTCAACCGGGCGACATGGTGGGAAACTCTTTGTCAGTAACCCTTCGCACCACCACCGAAGAATACTACAACTACAATTACACCCGCGACCTACAGGCCTTAGTAGAAAACAATCCCTTCGCGCAACCCGTGCAGGTGTTTGATAATATTGAGGGTGGATTGGGGGTGTTTGCCGGTTATATTCAGGTGGAAAAGGAAGTGACTTTCTGATGAAAGCGGGCAGACCACTATCCGGCTATCTACGGTTCATTCCGGTATCGAGCGGGTTGACGCCCAAGAATGAACAATTGGCGGCAATGGGCAGTGTTTCCGTACTGATTTATCAAGTAAATAATTATCTTGGGTTGACTAAAGCTACGCAACGTATGGGCAAAGGCGGTCTACTCGGTTTTATGTTCCTTGGGCTGATTGCCTGCGAGACCGCTGTGGAGGTAGACGTGCCGTGCTACCCAGCGCAACTCACGGCCAATGCGCTGTTCAATCCCGACAGTGTCTGGCAAGTGGAGCTCACGCAGAACCGCTACATTCTGGACAATGCTCCGTTTGCCTCGGTGCCGGATGCGACGGTGCAAATACAACAAGAGGGACAAACCGTAGCGGTGCTTGATTATCTAGGAAATGCTCCGTTTACCGGTACTAGCATCTATCGAGCAACAGATGCTTATCCAAAACCAGATGCCGCTTACGCGCTGCGGGTTGGCCATCCCGACTACGGTGATTTAGTGGCTAGCAGCCAGGTGCCATCCGCTCCGCAAATAGTGGAGGTGACTCTAGATACGCTGGATGTCCGGCAGGAGGGACAGTTTGTCAATGATCAAATTGCCTACGGATTTACCTTACGCCTAAACGACCCTCCCACAGAGAACTTCTACAGCCTTTCTCTCATTATTCGTCTTGAGGAATTTGGTACTATTGCTATCAATGGCAACAACAAGCTTCTTATAAAAGAAGATAACGACTTATTGGTACGCATCCAGTCAGATGATCCGGTAGTAGTTAATACTTATGACAACTACCGCGACGAACTACTTTTCAAAGACGTGAGCTTCAACGGACAACAGTACGAGATGAAAGCATACGGCATCTTTGAGACAGGCG
Source organism: uncultured Cytophagales bacterium (assembly GCA_963761785.1). GTDB lineage: Bacteria > Bacteroidota > Bacteroidia > Cytophagales > Cyclobacteriaceae > Tunicatimonas. The sequence goes on along the minus strand of CAVXII010000001.1, from coordinate 3,199,389 downwards.
ACCCAAGGTACTTTCAACTATTCGATAAGGGCTCTCCGTTGAATGAGGAAGCTTATGATAGAAGCGGTAACATTGTTCGTCAGGCAGGAGACACTGCTGGCATCAACACTTTTCATGCAATCCTGAGAAACACCACCGAAGAATACTACGACTACAACTACACCCGCGACCTACAAATCTCCGTAGAAAACAACCCCTTCGCTCAACCGGTACAGGTCTTTGATAATATAGAAGGAGGACTAGGGGTGTTTGCCGGTTATAGCCAGATAGAAAAAGAGGTGACCATCAAATAAGCACGATGAAAAACGCAATACGATATCTTTCCTTTGTTGTGCTCCTGCCAAGTTGCGAGACAACCGTTGAGGTGGATATACCGCAGTATCCTACCCAACTCACCGCCAATATGTTCTTCACGCCCGATAGCGCGTGGCGGGTAGAATTATCAGAAAATCGCTATATTTTGGACACCACGCGGTTCACCCCCGTTTCCGACGCTAATATTCGGGTATTGGAGCAGGGGCAGGCAGTAGCATCGTTAGACTATCAGGGAGAAGGTAGCTTTGGTAATAGTATTTATATCTCCCAGGGCCGTCGTTCCAAAATAGGGAAAACGTATACGGTAGAAGTAACGCATCCTACCTTGGGAAACTTGACGGCCAGTAGCGAGGTACCCATCCCTCAGCAAATTCTCAAAGCCACCTTAGATACATCGCAAGTGCAACCGGTTCCGAGCTTCTCTGATGTGCCTTATAACTACGCAATCACCGTTCGCTTTGATGATCCTCCCGGCGAAAACTTCTACAGTATCTCACTCCTTGAGCGCTTTGTGGGTTATTTTAGTGATGATATCGACAACGATGGAGACTATGAAGTGTGGTTACAAGAAGCAGCGTATTGGTTGACCATCCAGTCAGACAACCCCGTTGTAAACAACCCTTTTGAAAGGTCGCGAGTTGAGCTTTTTTTCAAAGACGCAAGCTTCAACGGAGAGCAGTACGAAATAACCGCTTACCTAGGTAGCAATATAAACAGAAACTTCTACCTGAGGGGTAGCGTGCTAGAGGAAGATGGGCTCGACCGAGATGGAAATATTATTCGTTTCGCGGGAGACACAGTCAGCAGGATAACTTACTACGTTGTTCTACGCACCCTGACGGAAGAATACTACCAGTATAGCGTCACCCAGGATTTACAAGCCTTTGTAGAAAACAACCCCTTTGCCCAACCAGTGCAGGTATTTGATAACGTTGAGGGTGGGCTAGGCATCTTCGCGGGCTACAGCCAGGTGGAGAAAGAAGTGACGAGTAAAAATCACACCTTCTTAGAAGGTGGCTTTGGCTAGCCCCCATAGGGGGCGGCTGGGGTCCATTTTACAAATTGAAACGTTGTTGCTGATTCTCAGCCTTCTTCTCCTCTTTCTCTTGATACTTGACATACCTCCGTATTGTGTCCTCATCAAGCCCAACTGTGCTCACAAAGTAACCCCGCGCCCAGAAATGGTTGCCCCAATAGGGCTTCTCTCTCAGCTTAGGATAGCTCTTGAAAAGCTTTATTGCAATCTTGCCCTTCAGCGTTCCCATAAGCTTTGAAATGGAAACCTTCGGGGGAACTGAGACCAAAAGATGGATGTGGTCCTCCTGCACGCTTAACTCTTCTACCTCACAACTCTTCCATTGGCACAACATCTTGATATCATGCTCGACCAATTCCTTTATGGCCCCTTTCAAGACACGAAACCTGTACTTGGGAACCCAGACAATATGATAATCGCATTTATAGACAACATGGCTAAGCTTCTTATATTTACTCATGCCTCAAAAATAGGCATAGCCATCAGAACATGACCACCCGCAAAGCAGGTGGATTTTCAAGGTGAATTAAATAGATTGATATGAAACACTTTCTATCATTATTCTTATGCATAGTACTGATGAGTTGCGAGACGACCGTGGAGATTGATATACCTCGAAATACGGCGCAACTGACGGCTAACGCCCTGTTCAACCCGGATAGCGTGTGGAAGGCAGAACTCCACCAAAATCGCTATGTCTTGGATACCACTCCTTTTGCTCTCGTTCCGGACGCTACGGTAAAAATTAAGCAACAGGGACGCGTAGTAGCCGAACTGGATTATCAAGGCGAAAGTATCTACAACCGGAACAGTTTCTACACCTCCAACGATAGCCGACCGGAGCTAGGAGAAGACTATACGCTGGAGGTAACCCATCCTACGCTGGGCAGCGTAACCGCCAATAGCCGAACCACCCCGGTGCCTACCCCTATTCTTAGTTTTGTCTGGGATACGCTGGATATCAGAGAGATTCCTAACGCTACAAGCGACAGAGTAGCCTATGGAGTCACAATTCGCCTGGATGACCCGCCGGAAGAAAACTTTTATAGCCTGGTCATTGCTACCCGGAGGGAGTTCATTGTGGGAAGGGATATTGATAATGACGGTGTACCGGACCCGGTGCTAAGAGAGTTTACCCGGTCGGAAGCCGGTATGCGGTCCGACGACCCCGTGGTAGATAATCCTTCGGACGATTACGTAAGCGAACTCTTATTCAAAGACGTGAACTTTAACGGACAAGAATACGCCCTAAAACTTTACATGCGGCAGACTACTAGTACACAAAACCCATCCTATCCGGCACTGTTTGCCCGAGATTTTTACCAATTAGGAGAAGATGAATACGTATACGATCTTGATGGAAAGATTGTTTACAAGCCCGGAGATTCCTTTCCTACGGATTTCATGTACGCGCTACTGCGCACCGTCACCGAAGAGTATTACCAGTATAATTTTACCCGCAAGCTGCAATCTTTTGTAAGAAATAATCCCTTCGCCCAGCCCGTGCAGGTCTTTGATAACATAGAAAACGGGCTGGGTATCTTCGCCGGATACAGCCAAGTGAAAAAGAATGTCACTTTCAAATAACACTAAATTGACAGATGTACCTACAACCAAAATACGGTTCGCCATCCGCCCCGCCCATCACCATAGCCCAGGGCTTAATCCCTGGGCTATGGTGATGGGGGCAACAACCACAACGCCTATGCCACGCCTTCTACTCCTTCTCCTGCTGCTCGGCACGCTGCCTGCGGCCCACGCCCAAACCCATACCCTGAGCGGCTACGTGCGCGATGCGCAGAGCGGCGAGCCGTTGATTCAGGCCACGGTGCTCAATCGGGCCACGGGCACCGGCGTGGCTACCAACCGCTACGGTTTCTACAGCCTCACCTTGCCCCGCGTGGATGCGCCCCGCGTGGATACGCCTGCGGCTGATACGCTGCGGCTGCGCTTTTCGTACGTGGGCTACGCTCCGACTGAACTGGCGCTGACGCTGCAACGGGATACGGTAATCAATGTAGAACTCACCTCCAACAACCTGCTCGACGAGGTGGTGGTACAGGCCCCCGAAGATGCCGTGCACGAGCGCACGCAGATGAGCGTGGTGTCGGTGCGGCCCGAGCAGGTGCAGCGCATGCCCGCCCTGCTGGGCGAAGCGGATATCCTCAAGACGCTGCAACTGATGCCGGGCGTGCAGTCGGGCAACGAGGGCACCGCCGGACTCTACGTGCGCGGCGGCAGTCCCGACCAGAACCTGATCCTGCTCGACGGGGTGCCGGTCTACAACGTATCGCACCTGTTCGGCTTCTTCTCGGTGTTCAATCCCAGCTCCATCAGCTACGTGGAGCTCATCAAGGGCGGCTTCCCGGCCCGCTACGGCGGTCGCCTATCGTCGGTGCTCAACATCCGCATGAAGGAGGGCAATATGAAGCAGTTCGCCGGGGAAGCCACCCTGGGCATCATCTCGGGCAGCGCCTCCATCGAAGGGCCCATCGTCAAGGACAAGGTCTCGTTCATCGTATCGGGGCGACGTACCTACCTGGATTTGGTGGCCAAGCCGTTGCTCAAGGAGTTTGCCGGAGGGGAAGACGACGAGGTGGGCTACTACTTCTACGACCTGAACGCCAAGGTGAACGCCCGCCTGGGGCAGAAGCACCAGTTGTACCTGAGTGCCTACTCCGGCAACGACGACGGGCAGATCAGCGACGAGCGCGAGCGAATCATTGAGGGGGTGCAGACCAACAGCGGCAACGACTTTGACCTGCAGTGGAGCAACCTGACCACGGCCTTCCGCTGGAACTACGTGATCTCGCCCCGCTGGTTCAGCAACACCACGCTGACCTACAGCCGCTACGACTACAACAACGACGTGACCTACGAAACCACCCGCACGGGCCGACTAACCAACGACCCGGAAGCGGAGGACGACACCACCTACAACTTCTCGCGGCAACGCTACCGCTCCTCCATCAAAGACTGGGCGGGGCGCATCAACGTGAACTTTCTGCCTAACCCGCGCCACAATGTGCAGGGAGGCGTCAACCTGATTCACCACACCTTCAACCCGGGGGCGGTCAACTACGTCTTTGATACGCTGGCGACCGACGACATCGTGGCCGGAGACACCGTGCTGGGTTCGGCCATCATCGAGGCCTGGGAGGGCTTTGTCTACCTGGAAGAAGAGTGGCAGCCGTTTCCGCGCTTCAGCATGAACCTGGGCGTGCACGCCTCGGCCTTCCTGGTAGAGGATGAAACCTACACTTCCGTACAGCCCCGCGCATCGGCCCGCTACCTGCTGGGCAAGACGCTGGCGCTGAAGGCTTCCTACGCCCGCATGACGCAGTACATCCACCTGCTCACCAACGCCGGGCTGGGCCTGCCCACCGACCTATGGGTGCCCGCCACCGAGCGCATTCGTCCGCAGCAGGCCTGGCAGGGCGTGCTGGGCCTGGCCAAAACGCTGCCCGGCGGCCTGCAGGTAAGCCTGGAAGGCTACTACAAGGAGATGGACAACCTGCTGGAGTACCGCGACGGGGCCGACTTCCTGGACGTGGAAGAAGACTGGCAGGATAAGGTGGTGGTGGGCAACGGGCGCAGCTACGGGGCCGAGCTGCTGGTGGAGCAGCGCACTGGCAAGCTCACCGGCTGGGTGGGCTATACCCTGTCGTGGACCGACCGGCAGTTTGATGAAGTGAACTTCGGCGAACGCTTTCCCTTTCGCTACGACCGCCGCCACGACATCTCGGTCACGGGCTCTTACCAGTGGACCAAGCGGCTCGTTGCCTCGGCCACCTGGGTGTTCGGCACCGGGCAGGCCATCACGCTGCCCGTGTCGTCGTATGATCCCATTGAGATCGCCGATTTCTACTTCCGTGACGTGGTCAGCGAGGGCGACATTGAGGAGATTCGGGGCCGCAACGGCTTTCGGATGCAGCCCTACCACCGGCTGGACCTGAACGTGCAGCACACTAAGGAAAAGAAGTGGGGCGAACGGGTGTGGACGGTGGGCGTGTACAATGCCTACAACCGTCGCAACCCCTTCTTCGTTGATCGGGATACGTTTAGCGATGGCACCAAGCAGTTCGTGCAGTACACGCTGTTTCCGGTGCTGCCCGCCGTTTCTTATACGTTACGTTTTCAGTAGCCCTGGTTGGCTACGCTGGTTGGCCTACGGCAGCCGTCACGGCGAGGCAAACGGCGGCATCACTTACTAGCAGAAGGCAAGCGCGTTGACTTACGTTGCTTACTATAACAAAAACGCTCTTGCCGACGCATTCTCAACAAGTTACCACTTAACCCGTTCCCCATGAAATAACCCAACCCTCTTCTTATTCTTTCTATTTGCATTCGCTGCCTGCGAGGATGAGGAACCCGCACCCTGTACTATAGAACCCGAGCCGTTTCGCTTTGTGATCGTAGACGCGCTGGACAGCAACCAATTGAGTAGCGATAACACCCCGGCCAATACGCGGATTTTCTACCTTGAAAACGGTACTAACATCACGCTGGAACTCTTCTTCGAGGGCAGCGGCGAAGCTACCTACGGCGTCTCCCCGGTACTGCCCCTGAGCAGCTTGGGAGGCAGAACCGACTTTCTTCTGGAAAGAGGCGATACACTTGACACCCTTTCGGTGCGTGTATCCCGTGAGCCTCCCGGCAGCGATTGCGGAGAGTATGTCTACGGTGCGGTGACTTTCAACGGTGTGACGGCTGCGCTTGATGACACGGTGGAGCCGCCGGTTTATGTGTTGGTGGAATAACTCATAAGCAAAGCCGGGAAGTGACTTATAGTCAAGCCCTAAATATAGTTTACACCCAGCAAGTGCGTCAACCCAACTTGGTAAGGGGGCGAGCAGGAGCTTCCGATGGGGTTTCTTGCAGCAGTATCTCAGCCGGTAGGTTGAGGGCCTGAGAAAGCTGGCGGATCATGCGCAACGACAGGGGAAGTTTGTACCGAAGCTCCCGCCCTTCCGCACTATCAACATCAGGCGCAGCATCCAGTAGTTCATCTACTCTCTCCAAAGCTGCTTCATATTCTGCTTCGGTTTCTATTACTTTAGTGAGGTTCATATCGTTGTCACATCTATTCTGTCGTAAGCAGCATGAAGATAGCAACAGTTGGTGATTCACCAACTCATGGAGCCATCCGGATGGTCACTATATCGCTGTCCCGCCCCCTCACTCCAACAACACCCGCTGACTGAACGTCTGCCCTCTATCCCCAAGGCGCAGTCGGTATAGATATAGTCCGGCAGGCAAGGCTCCATCCCGATGCCACACCAGCGTTTGGTAGCCCGATGGCAACTGATCGTAGGTTTGCGCCCCTACCCGACGGCCGGTGCGGTCAAACACCTCGAGCGTAGCACGGGAAGTCTCCCCGCTGGGTATCCACAGCGGTAACGAAAGCCGGTCGGCAGCCGGATTGGGATAAGCCTCTCCCACCTTTAGCGGGCCGTTCAGGGACTGGAATTCGTCGGACGAGCCGTAGACCATTTCAAAGGCGTAGGCACCCGTCGCATCCGTCCGAAAGGTGTAATGGTTCTGGGTGCGCATATCGATCTGCCGCGCCCGCGCCTGGTCCAGCAGCGTGAGCGGCATCGCCAACGAATTCACATCGGCGGGGTTCCAACGTAATGTTACCGCTCGGTAGGCCTGGCCGGTGGCTACCTCCCAGGCCCAGTGGTGCTGCGGGGCGGGGGGCACCACGTCGTGACTAAAGGCTGACAGAAAGAACTCGGAGTGAAGTGTGCTTACTTCCAGGAAGTCGGTGAGGCGGGGTGGCGGGAAATCGTCGTGGAGGTCGAAGCCAGGTTGCGCGGCAGGATGCATGCCCACCCGGCCCGACGTACGCAAATCAGCGCTATTGAGTGTGAACAGCACGCTCCACTGCGCGGCATCTACCTTTGCGCTAACCGCTTCGGTGCGGCCGGAGGGAGGAGCCACGGTGCCCACCGGCACCGCCAGCGTGATGGGCTGCCCCTCGTTAGGGTTGATCACCAAGCCACCCTCGAAAGCCTCCAGCCGAATAGCTTCTCGAAAGCCGCCGTCGAAGGTTTTCAGTCGCAGCGAAGTGGGCTCAAGCTGGTTATAGGCCAGCACCGCTGCCCAGTCCAAAGCGAAAGGATAGGGATTGCCCACCAGGTTATAGCCGGGTTGCAGGGTGATGGTATAGGGCTCCTCGTGGTTCGCTTCTACCACCGAACCAACCGCCCGAAATGTTGCTTCTTCGGTGTAGATCAGCATATACCCCTGCCCGGCCGCCAACTCGCCCGACCAGCCCCGGTTCAGTTCTTCGTAGGGAGTATCACCCGCGTGGTCGCGCAAGCGCCAGCAGCGCCAGCGGCGGGTATCATAGTCGCCCAACGGACTGAGCAACTGCGTAGCGTACTGATTTTGCAACGGCACGGCCAGCAGTTGGTAGTCCTTGGCCGAGGGTGTCTCTCCGGCCCGCGTCACTGCTTCGATCCGCAGGGGCTGGGCCGCGGTGTACTCTCGGTAGGTGTAGCGCACCGCCGAGGTGTCGGTGTTGCCCCACACGTCGGTGGCCACCGTCCGGGTTTGCACGCCCAATTCGTCCAGGTCGGTGTTGGTCAGCCGGGCCAGGTAGGTATTGGTGCGGCCCTCGCGCACCGGGCTGATGCGCCGCCACGCACCATTCCGGGGGGCCTGGCGGATAGGCAAAAACTCCAGGGTGACTTCCTGGAGTGGGGAGGCGTCGGTGATCGCACTGCTGACGGAAAGCGTAGTTTCGTCGGAGCGCAAGCGCGCCGGAACGGTGAGTGCTACCACCGGCGGGGTTTGGTCGACGACCGGCGCAGCCGACACAGTGAGGGGTTGCGAAGACGCCACGGTTTGGTCGCCGACGGTCACGGTTAAAGCGTAGATTCCGGCCAATAAGGGCGGCACGGTCACCGTGATCGCAGTGCCCGCTTCGTTGACCCGCACGTTCTCCACCGCCACCAGAGTATCGCCGATTAGTACGCTGATCACATCGGCACCGGAGGCGAAGTTGTCGCCCGTAATCACCAGGGTGCCCACTGTGTCGGACTTTAGCACGGGAGGTAGCACCGCCGTGATCACCGGGGCCAACCGACCCACCACAAATGCCTGGTTGGCCGAAGCCGAAGCCGTGCCTACGCGCATGACCACCGAATAGCTTCCGGGGTTCAGCACCGGTACCCGAACGGCAAGTTCGGTGCGCTCTGCGTTGACGGCTAGCACCTCAGCCACCGTTTCGCCAAAAGTAACGGTATTATCTACCACCGCTTCGCCGAAGTTCTGCCCCTGCAGTTGCACCGTATCACCAGCCTGCCCCTGGTAGGTGGAAAGTGCCGTCAGCACGGGTGCAGGCGTCGGAGGTGGGGGTGGGGTGAGGTCGTAGCGGGCAAAGAAGACGTCGGCCTCTCCGCCACTGCTGAGCGAGGTGCTTTCGTTGATCGCCAGGGCTCCGCTGAACTCGCCGGTCAGAACCATCGTAGACGACTCGGTAGGAGATAGCGCCAGTCGCTTTAAGGTAACGTGGTCACCGCGGAAGGGCTGTACAACAAGAAAGTCGCCCTGCGCGGTTAGTTGGGCCAGAAAACCGTCGCTGCCCGCCTGCGCGGTCAGGTTATCGTCTTGCCGGTCCGGGCCCAAGTCCAGCCCCCCGGTGAAGTTTCCTACCAGATAGATCGTACCGTCGGGACCGATGGCCACGTCGCGGGTTTCCTCATCGCCCGCCCCGCCGTAGCGGCGGGCAAAGTCCGGGGTGCCATCGGGACGAATGCGCGTCAAGTAGATGTCCGACGTGCTTCCTGCGGCGATAAGCTCCTGCTCCCCCACGCTGAGCAGCCCCACGAACTTCCCGGTCACCAAAATGTTGTCGGCTGGGTCAGTCTGCATGTACAAGGTCATCTCCCAGCCTTCGTTGGCCCGGTTCTGCGGTAGCCGCAGCGGAAGGGCCCATCGAAAACGGAGGTCGGCATCGTACTTCGCCACGAAGCCGTTGCGCGTATCGGGGTGGTTGAAGGTATTGCTTCGGTCGAGCGAGAGTCGGTTTCGGTAGGTTCCGCCGATGATCACGTTGCCCTGCCTGTCGACCGTCAGGGCGTTGGCCAACTGGTAGTCGGTGCCGCCCGCGCTCACCGCGGCGTTGAGCGTCCCGTCCGGATTATAGCGGGCCAGGTAGATATCGGTGCTGTTGTCTTCTGCCTCCAGCACGGTGGTTCCGGGGCTTGGATCAAAATCCACTTGACGTTGGAAGCGGCCGGTCAGCAGTATTTTGTTATCGGGCGTGACGGCCAGGGCGTAGCCGTAGTCGGTGCCGGAGCCCCCCATCGCGTAGGCAAACGCCAGTTCGCCCGTCGCCGAGTAGCGGGCCAGCAGAATATCGCGGCTGCTCCCTCCGGCCTCATTAGATGTGCTGGTGAGCACAGTGGTGCCCAGCACGGTGGTGCCCAGCGTTATGCGGTTCACGAAGGAAGCAGACACAAACACGTTGCCGTTGGCATCCACGGCAATAGCTTCTGCGTAGCTGACGGCATCACCCGCGGTGGTCGTCTGCATCTGACTAACAAACACCAGTCCGCCCTCGCTGTCGTACTTCGCCACAAAGATATCCCGGTCCGAAGTGCTGGTCAGGAGCGCGGTGGCGGAGGAAGGGTCAAAGTCAACCGTTCCACCAAAGGAGCCGATCATGTAAACATTACCGGCGTCGTCGATCACCGTACTCTTGGTGTCACAATAGCCGGAGCCGCTCAATTGGTATACCTTCTCCAGTTCCTGGGCCACTAGGGATATACCTGCCCCCCCCAGCAATAACCAACCAAGGAAAGGGATTGCGTAGCGCACGGGTGAACGGGTTATACGAAATGATAGCATAATCATTGGGAGTTAGTTGGGAGTGGGCGGGGCGGGGAGTTCGTTGTCGGCACTGGCGTCGTCGCCGCTGCTCAGTATTGCCACCACCACGGCAGCGACAGCAACGGCCACCCAGGGCCAGCGGGCCCGACGTTTGATGGCGAAGGGCGCACTCTCGACGGTGGTATTGGTGGCCGGGTCATACCGGCGGAGGTGATAATAGTCTTTAGAGGCCAGTTGCTTCGGCACCGGCCAGGCGTAGGTGCTGTCGGTCAACACGGCGCTGATATCTTCCACGAACTGATCGTCTTGGTAGAGCAGTAGCGTGGCCTCCGAAGCGGTGGTCTGAGGCGACAGCGGGAGCTGATAGGTCTCACCGGGACGGTATACCCGGCGCAGGGGTCCGAACAGGTTCTCGGGGGCGGCATCGGCGATCAGAGTGGTATCGGGCGCGGGCACCGATCGTACTTGGCGGGAAGGCGGTTCGGAGAGCGACTCCGGGGTGTTCGGCGCGGTGCTGGCTACCCGGCGGGTTGAGGGTTTGCCAGAAACTACGGCAAGCGGAGCTTTTGAGGTGGTAGGCCGGTCGTAGCTCAGGTCGGTGATCATCACCTGCCAACCGCTGGCGGTTCGCTCGGCCTTCACCGTGGCTTTTCGGGCGCGCACGGGGTAGGGAACGTTCGGAAAGGCCCGGTGGTGGTTACGAAACTCGCTGGCGTAGCGCACCTCCACGTAGGTGAAGTCGCCCTGCTGCACCTCCGACACGCGGTAGCGGTCGAAGAACACGCTGGTGACGGGCGATTTTTCGTACAACGAGAAGAAGGCCTTCAGGTACTCCCGGATGGTGAGCAGGTGGCCGTAGCGTTGCACCCGAGCGCGCGGGTTGAGGTCGTCTTCCACCACCACCAACGAGTCGCGAAAGATCTGGTAGCCCGACTGCTCGTGGTAGTAGCTCCGCACCAAGGCTTCGAAGCCGTACTTGCGGAAGTACTCGTCGGGCTGCGAGATAAGGTTCAGCAAGCCCTCGAACTGCCGTACGTGCCGCAGCGCCTTCTGCCGGATTTCAGCAGTGTCGGCGGCCTCCAGGGGCTGCGCTTGTACCACTGGTGGTAGCAGCAGCAATCCGGATAGGCTGATGGGTAGAATGTATTTTATCATGCGGTTAGTGTTCCAATGGGGTCGTAGCAAATGCTACGACCAGTGACAGCTTATAAGTTCTATTATTTCGACATTCATTATTCCTTGCGTTTCCCCGCCGGGATCAGTGCCTGATACTCGAAGAAGGTTTAGCGATTACGCCCGGCGGTTCTACGACCCAACAGTAACGTTTTGTGGGGTCGTAGGACGCTTCGCTACCCTACAACCAGATGCAGTGTAGTTCGTATTTATCCTGGATATCCTGCCGTATCCTGGCCATCCTGATCCTAATCCAGGTAGAGGATCTTTTCGCGATACTGGAGCTTCTGCACGTCGGTGACCTTCATCAGCTCACTGATCAGCCAACCCGAGTTGGCCGTGTCGCGGTTGAAGTCGCGCACCTTAAATATCCAGTTATCAATCTGCAAGAAGTGATAGGTAATGGCGTTGACCCGTTCGAAGAGCAGCTGACCCTCGCAGAGTTCGTTGAAGAATAGCAGCAGCTGCGAGGGTTGGGTGCGGGCGCTCAGGTAGTTACGCACGTTGGCGGTGTCTTGCAGCGCGTCAACTAGTCCCATAAAGTCGGTGCCGTAGCTGCTCGGGTTTAGCGCCCGGCGGTGGTCTTGGCTGTAGCCCAGTTGCAGGAAGTCGGCCGACACCTCTTCGATGATCCACTTGGCCCCCCGGCCCCGCCGCAGCACTTCGAGCGATAGCACCAGGGTGAACTGCTCTTCGCGCCCCCGGTAGCGACCGGTGCACTCCAGTTCGGCGTACCAGCCCTGATCGTAGAAGTCGAGCCTGGCCGCGCTCTGGGCAACATCGCTGACAAACTCCCGCACCTGCGATTCGTTCCAAGTGGTATCTTCCTGGTTGAACAGGCTCAGCACCAACGACGCCCGGGGCAGGCTGTCCACGGCGTATTGCTCACGCACATACTGCTGAATGGGCGTGTCGGCCACCGCGTTGAAGCGGTCCATAAGCTCATCGATCTGCTTCACCTTAAAGGCGAAGTTCTCGTTGTCCGACAAGTAAAGGGACTGACCCCACCCGGGGGTTCCCCCCCAGAGAAGTGTCAGGCCCACCAAAGCTCGTAGCATAGCTCCTAACGTCGGCGGGTTTCCTCTACCCCAATGTCCGAGAGCAGCACGTCCCAGGCGTAGGCCACGGTGCCGCTTTCTTCTTTCCGGAAGTTGCCCAGCACAATCTCCACATCCTTCTGCGTGATGTCTTCGTAAACGGGGCGGCCGTCTCTAAAGCCTCGGAAAAGTTGCTCCACGGTGATGGTGCCGTAGTAATTGCCATCGGGGGCCAGGCGGAACTTGGTGACGTACTGGAGGTTACGCCATAACAGCTCCACTTTGTCGTAGTTGAGCAGGCTGAGTCGCTTTAGGTAATCCTTTATCTTGTAGGCGGTGGTTTGGTCGCGCGTCACCGATGACACCTGCACCCGGGTGCTGTCGTGCAAGAACAGTTGCAGGGCGTTGGTAATTGCCTGGTCTTTGTCGTACATATCCAGCTTGCGGTTGCAGAGCAAATCCAGGTAGTAGCCCAGGTACTCGGCCTTGTTGATGGCCTTGGCCGCATACTCTTCGTAATCTGCCCGGTCGAGCTCCAGTTCTTTCCGCACGGCTTGGCTAGTGCGCAGCACACTGGCGGCCTGGGTTTGAGCGGCGTCGGGGGCGGCGCTGGTTACGGAAGTGGTTTCTGCCGAGGCAACATCCATTGGGGCCAGGCGGCGATCCGCAACATCCGTTGGGGCAACATCCGTTGGGGCAACATCCGTTGGGGCAACATCCGTTGGAGCAACATCCGTTGGGGCAACATCCGTTGGGGCAACATCCGTTGGAGCAACATCCGTTGGGGCAACATCCGTTGGGGCAACATCCGTTGGGGCAACATCCGTTGGGGCAACATCCGTTGGGGCAACATCCGTTGGGGCAACATCCGTTGGGGCAACATCCGTTGGGGCAACATCCGTTGGGGCAACATCCGTTGGGGCAACATCCGTTGGGGCAACCTCTACGGAAGCCGTTTCGGCGGCGGGGGCGCGGGGAGGGGGCGCAGCCACAAAACCGGTGCTCGCCACGGCGTCAAGGGCAGGAGTAGCCGTTGGGAAGTCGATGGCCCGACTTAGTCCTTGGGCCACTTCGTTGGCGTTGGCCAGCAGCTGGTGGCTACCGTCCCGGTAGATAATCGCCATCGTTTCGGCCACCCGCACCGAGGCATCGGTACTATCCAGGGCATCCTGATAGTAGATAATATCTTCGTGCTGCTCGATGTCATTGGCCGGAAGCACCCGCCCGTCGATCTCCACGATCTGGTGGTACGCTGGATGGGCCCCCGACTTCCAGGTGGACTCGGGCCGGGAGGCCAGCAGAAACTCACCGTTTTCTCTGAAGATCAGAGCGACAGCCGCCCGTTCGCTGCAAAGCAAAGTTGCGGCGGAGCTTCCCGCGGGTCGGTAGTAGATCGAGTCGAGGGTGAGACTTTCCAGGGTGCCGGGCACCACGCGGCCATTGATTTGGTACAGTACGTCGGAGGGTTGAGCGGATACTGCGGCGGAAAAGCAGGCGAGGAACACCAGGGTGAGCCCCAGCCCACCGGCGGCGGGCAGAAGCTTTGCGGAAAGTGGCATAAAGACTAGGTTAGGGTAAAAGTGCAGTAGATACGTAGCCTCGTGCCGGGATGGATTTGGGGGGAAAGAATTTTTTTTAAGAAAGAGAGGGATTAGAATGCTTACCGCACAAACACCCACTGCTGGACGGTGGAAGCCACTTCGTGGTACTCGTAGCGGTCTTCGTTGAAAGTTTTGAGCTGGTCGGGAGCGTCAATGCGGTTCTTCACGATAAAGTTGGCCATCTTGCCCCGTGCCCGCTTGGCGTAGATCGCTACCGTTCTAAGCTTTCCGTTCTTATACTCTTTGAAGAGCGGCGTAATCACCGGAGCACCCAGCTTCTTCGGGTTGATGGACTTGAAGTATTCCTGCGAGGCGAGGTTGATCACCGTTGGAGTTTCTTGCGTGGCCAGGGTCTCGGTGAGATGGTCGCTGAGGCGGTCACCCCAGAACCGGTACAGATTATTGCCCCGCGCGGTGGATAGTGCCGTGCCCATTTCCAGCCGGTAGGGCTGCATCAAATCCAGCGGACGCAGCAGGCCGTAGAGTCCCGACAGGATGCGCAGGTGCTGCTGGGCGAAAGTGAAATCGGCCGAGTAGTAGGTATCCACCGCAATGTCGGTATACACGTCGCCCCGAAAGGTGAGCAGGGCCAGGCGCGCGTTGTCGGCGGTGAAAGGCGGACCAAAGCGCTGATACCGCGCGTAATTAAGTTCGGCCAACGTCTCGCTGACGCTCATGAGCTGCGCTAGTTCGCCGGGCGACTGCTGTTGAAGCGTACGGACCAGTTCAACCGCATCGGGCAGAAATGCCGGAGTAGTGGTCTCTCTGTGCTGATGGTCGGCAGGTTCGTTCGGGTCGGCCTGCGTTTTGGAGGGAGAAAGTAGCGTGATCATTTTGTTCTACACTCGTTAAGGGGTAAAAAAGTGATTTTAAAGACAGTGGTTTCTTTTCCAAATATTCGTTCAGTTGGGTCGGAGGACGCTATCGCTACCCTCCGACCAGAAATCTAAAATCACTAATCTATACCTTAGCGAGTATAGATTCGGAGTTCTAGGTTCTAAGATCAAAGTTTTTAAACTCAGAACCCCGAACCTAGAACCTATTGGTATCGGTTCCAAAAGTAGGGAGTGAACAGCATGATGACCGTAAACAGCTCAAGTCGTCCCAGCAGCATCAAAAACGACAAAATCCACTTGCCTGCTCCCGGAAGGTGCGCGAAGTTATCTACCGGACCCACCGTGCCAATGCCCGGTCCGATGTTGCCCAGCGAGGTGGCCGTGGCTCCGACGGCCGTCATGAAGTCTACGCCGGTAAGCGCCATCACAATGGTACCCAGCGCAAATACTGTAATGTAAATTACAAAAAAGGCCAGCACGTTGAAGGTAATGTCCTGGGTTACCGCCTTGCCGTTGTAGCGCACCGGAATCACCGCTGCCGGGTGAATCTGCCGCTTGAGCTCCAGAATACTGTTCTTAATCAGAATGGCATGCCGCACAATCTTCACGCCCCCCGCGGTGGAACCCGCCGAAGCTCCAATAAACATCAGGATAACGAAGACCACGGTGAGCAGGGGTGCCCACGCCGTATAGTCGGCGGTGATGTAGCCGGTGGTGCTTATGATTGAGACCACCTGAAAAATCGCGTAGCGGAACGAGGGCTCCCAGGCCTGTCCGGTGGTCAGGTAAATTCCAATCGTCGTGATTAGGGTCACCAGCAGCACCAGGGCCACGTAGTAGCGAAACTCCTCGTTCTGCCACACCTTGTTGAGTTTGCCCTTCAGGATAAAGTAAGTGAGCGAGAAGCTAGTGCCCGCCAAAAACATGAACACCGTGATCACATACTGCAGGTAAGGCGAATCGTAAAAAGCAATACTGGAGTTCTTGGGTGAGAAACCGCCGGTGGCCATGGTGGTGAGTCCGTGGTTGATGGCATCGAAGAAGCTCATGCCCCCCAGGGCCAGCAGCACCGTTTCGGTGAGGGTGAGTGCGATGTAGATAATCCATAATCGCTTGGCGGTGTCGCGAATGCGGGGCTTAAGCTTATCGGGCGAGATGCCCGGAGCTTCAGACTGAAACAATTGCATGCCACCAATGCCCAGGATCGGCAGGATGGCCACCGCCAGCACAATGATACCCATGCCGCCGATCCACTGCGTAAGGCTTCGCCAGAACAGAATTCCCTTCGGAATCACTTCAATATTGGTCAAGATGGTGGCCCCGGTGGTGGTGAAGCCCGACATCGATTCAAAGAAGGCGTCGGGATAACTGGGAATAGCCCCGCTGAACAGATAGGGCAACGAGCCGCTGAACGACATAAGCAGCCAGCCGAAGGTGACTACCAGGTAGCCGTCTCGGCTGCGTAGTTCCTGATCGATGCGGCGGCGGGTGAGCAGCCAGGGGATTCCGCCCGCCGCCAGGGTGACGGCACCTGCCAACAGCAACGGTTGCCACTGCTGATCATCGTAATACAGCGCAAACGGCAAGCACAACCCCATGAATCCGGCATTGAACATCAGAATGATTCCAAGAATGTTGATAAGGGCAAACCAATTGAATTTCATACCAGCCGGTGAGGGGTTTTTTACTTAAAAAACGATTCTACCTCACTCAGTGCTTCGCGCTTGCTAAGCACCACCACCCGATCATTGTCTTCGAACAAGAAATCCCCCAGAGCAATGTATCCCCGCTGGTTGCGGATTACCCCACCAATCACCGCCTCTTTCGGAAAATCCAGATCGCGCAGACGTCGTTGGGCAATCTTGCAGTTGCTATTCACTTCGTACTCCAGTATTTCGGCCTCCACTCCATGGATGCCCGCAATGGATATCACGTCGCCCTCCCGAATATAGCGGAAGATAAAGTTGGCGGCAATCAGCTTTTTATTGATCATTGTATCCACCCCAATATTCTGACTAAGCTGAATATAGTCGGCGTTCTCTACCAGCGCCACGGTCTTTTTCACACCGCGGTCTTTAGCGATCAAACAACTGATAATGTTCGTCTCTGAGTCACCAGTCAGGGCCACAAATGCGTCCATATCGGCCAGACCTTCTTGTTCTAGCAGATCTACGTTGCGCCCGTCGCCGTTGATTACCAGGGTATCAGGCAACTCGTCAGCCAGGGTGAAACACTTCTCTTTATCGCGTTCAATCAGTTTAATCTTATAATCCGGACTCAACTTGCGGGCGGTATGGTACCCGGCTCTGCTGCCCCCCAAAATCATCATATTATTGATCTTTATATCCTTTTTTCCGGTCAGTTCCAGCACCAGGTCAATACCGTTAGGCTGCGCGATAAAGTAGACGTGATCATTGACTTGTAAGGTAGTCTCTCCGTTGGGGATGAGGGTGCGGGTGCCGCGCAACACGGCCACGATGATGAAGGTGTTCTGGGGATTTAGACGGGCCGTTTCGGCCAACGGGCGATTCACCAGGGCGCTTTGCTTATCAATGGTGATCCCAATAAGTGATAGCAGCCCCTGATCAAACTCAAAGCTATCGGTAACGGCCGCAATGCGCATCAGTCGTTTCACCTCACGGGCTGCCAGCGACTCGGGCGAGATCAACTCATCGATGCCAATCTGCGCAAGATTGATGCTCTGTCTATCCATCAGAAACTCTTCGTTACTGATGCGGGCCACCGTCTTTTTGGCCCCCAACTGCTTCGCAATGATGCTGGCGGTTAGGTTCACTTCTTCTGATTCGGTGACCGCGATAAACAAATCGGCGCGGGGGGCTTCAGCCTCCTTTAGTATTCTGTAAGAAGTGGCGCTTCCCCGCACCACGGCTACATCGATCTGGTTGGCGATTTTCTGCAATCGCTCAGCGTTCAGGTCGATGATGGTGATGTCTTTCTTTTCGTACGACAGCAGGCGAGCCAAATGGGTGCCCACGTCGCCCGCTCCGGCAATAACAATCTTCATAAGTAAAGGGACTTAATCGCGCGCAAATATAGAACGAATACGGCCAGTGTGCTGGGTAGAAACAAAAAAAGAATAATACGATACAAACGGACCGGGGGTTAAGCGGTTGGCGCACTACTGGCCACAGCAACTTGATCCTTTTGTTGCACTACCCGCTCGTACAGGGCTTCGTACTGGGGCACGATGGCTCCCACATCGAAGTGCTGCGCGCGGGCTAGCGCATTTTTCTTGAAGGTTGGCAAATGATCGGGATGCAGCACATGCAACGCTTTCTCAGTCATGGCATCCACGTCGCCCACGGCGCAGACAAAGCCGGTTTCTCCGTCAATGTTGAGTTCGGGCAACCCCCCTGCATTGCTTGAGATCACCGGCACTTCGCAGGCCATCGCCTCTAGCGCGGCCAGCCCGAAGCTCTCCTTGGCCGAAGGCATCAAAAACAAGTCTGAAACTGACAGCACCTCTTCTACCGCATCAAGTCTACCTAGAAAACGAACATCAGTGCAGTTTCCTAATTCGCGACAAAGCTTTTCGGCGTTGTTTCTCTCCGGACCATCGCCAACCAAAAGCAATTTGGCGGGCACCTGCTCACGCACGTTGTAGAACACTCGGATGGCATCTTCCACCCGCTTTACGCGCCGAAAGTTGGAGGTATGTACGATCAGGTATTCACCTTCCGGGCAGATTGCCCGTTTAAAGTGCTCCTTGGCCTGCCGGTTGAAACGGGTCAGGTCCACAAAGTTAGGGATCACCTCAATGGGTTTGTTGATATCAAAAAATTTGTAGGTGTCGTCGCGTAAATCTTGCGACACGGCCGAAATACCATCCGACTGGTTGATGCTAAAGGTGACCACCGGTGTGAAGGAGGCATCTTTGCCTACCAGTGTAATGTCGGTACCGTGCAGGGTGGTCACCACCGGGATGTGAATGCCCTCGGTAGCCAGAATTTGTTTAGCCATATAGGCTGCTGAAGCGTGCGGAATGGCGTAGTGCACGTGAAGGACCTCCAACTCCTCATACTTTACCACATCGACCATCTTGCTAGCCAACGCCAGTTCATAGGGTGGATACTGAAACAAGGGGTAGGTCATTACGTCTACCTGGTGGTAGATAAGGTTTTCGTTAAAGAAGTCTAAACGGGTAGGTTGCGAGTAGGTGATGAAGTGCACTTTGTGTCCCTTCTTCGCCAGGGCTTTACCCAGTTCGGTCGCCACCACCCCGCTCCCCCCAAAGGTGGGATAACAAACAATACCAATTTTCATAAAAATAGATTGGGTAGGGCAAATAATGTAGGTACATGATTAATCATGTACCTACATTATTTGCCATTGTAGTCTTCCATCGCCCGATAAACAACCGACTGTATTCTAGTACGGATTCCTTCGGTGAGAAGTTTGGTATTTCGCGCATCGGGGTGTACGCGGTTCGATAGAAACACGTAGACTAGTTCGTACTTGGGATCTACCCACACCGAAGTGCCGGTGAAACCCAGGTGCCCGTAGGAGGCGCACGAAGCTTCCGGGGCGGTAGGTCCACCGTTGCGAAGGTACTCCGGCTTATCCCAACCCAGGGCGCGGCGACTATCATTGAACTGCCGGGTGCTAAACCGGGCCACCGTACCGGGCTGTAAATATCGGGTGCCCCCGTAGTAGCCGTCTTGCAGGTTCATCTGCATGAGCACGGCAAGATCATGGGCGTTGCTAAACAAACCGGCATGGGCCGCCACTCCGCCGCATAGTGCCGCCCCCTCATCGTGCACCGTGCCCCTCACCAGGGTGTTTCTAAAATGCCGGTCTTCTTCCGTCGGCGCAATTCGCCGCTGCGAGAATTTGCACAAGGGCTGGTAGGTCAGGGTAGTCAGTCCTAGTGGGGCGTAGAAGTTTTCTTCCATGAACGCGTCCAGCGGTTGCTGGCCTACCTGTTCGATGAGGCGAAGCAGCATGTAGAAACCCAGATCACTGTAGCGGTAGCTGTGGCGCGGCTTCCATCCAACGTGGCGTCCGTGCGCTTTGATCATCCTAGATTGAATCGTCCAGTTCCACAGCGAATCGCGCAGACTGGGGGTGGCGTATAGACCGGAAGCAATTTGGGTGGTGAAGTCGGTCTCCGAAGACAGGCGGTAGAGTTCGGGGTGCAGTCCGTAGCGGTCGCGCGTCATCTGCCAGAAAGGCACGTAAGAGCGCAAGCCCGCCCGGTGCATCAGCACCTCCCGAACGGTGATATTCCGCTTATCGGTGCTGCGCAGCTCGGGCAGGTAGGCCGACAGTTTATCGTCGAGCACCACCGCGCCACGCTCCTGTAAAAACATCATGGCCTGGGTGGTGGCCGCCACCTTGGTCACCGAAGCAATATCGTAGATGGTTTGGTTATTCACCGGCAGCAGGCTGTCGTAGGTCTGGTAGCCATACGACTTAGAGAACACCACCGCCCCCCGCCTCGCCACCAGTACTTGGCAGCCCGGTGTGGCCCGCTCGCGAATGGCCCAGTTTGCCAGGGTATCGATCAGGCGTAAGGTATCAGAATTAAGTCCTACCGCTTCGGGTTGGGTGTAGACCAGTCGCCCCAGGGCTTGGGTAGGCTCACCCGTACCCGCGGGCAGGTCTTTCCCTACGCGCTGGGGAAGCCGCCCCTTTGCTTCCCGGGCCCCGAACATAATCTGAGGCACTACCCACTGAGCTAGGCTATCGTCTTCGTAGCCACACACCAGTGTTGAGAAGCGGGCAAAGTCATCCAGTTGTTCGGGACCGCCGAATACCACCAGCGTAAGGTCTACTTCCTCGTGCAAAAACTTAAGGAAAGCCAGGGCTTTTTTAGGTAGGCTCCGTCGTTCGGTATCGTAAATGCCGACCACCACCTGATCGTACTTCTTTAGTCGGTCGTAAGTCTGCTCGTAGTCCAGGCGGTCCGCCCCTTGGGAAACCGAGTAGTGGGCGAAGGGGGCGTAGTGGCTCAGCGATTCTTGGAACGGGAGGGAGGCTTCGGGACGATCGGTCACCACCAAGCTGGCAAACGTGCGATTATCTAGTGTTTTGATAGGAAGCAGTTGCTGCTGATTGCGCACCACGGTGATAGACGCTTCGTACAATTGCTGCTTCAAGAGGGTATTATCCGGAAGCGCCTGGTGAGTCACCGGTGTTTGGCCAGCAGGTTGCCCGTCCAAACCTGCCTGGTACTTTAACTGCAACTGCTTGGTCACCTTTCGGTCGATAGCATCCCACGACAGTTCGCCGTTCTTCAGGGCTTTTTTGATCGCTTGCACAGCTATCGATAAGTCAGTTGGAGCCCGGAGCACGTCGTTTCCTGATTGTAAAACGGCAACCGCCCAATCATCCAGCGCCCCCTGTTGTGCATCAAACGATGGCGAGATTACCAATCCATCTAATAACAACCGCTCAGCCAGTAGTAGTGGAACGGGAGTCAGTGGCTCGTCTACCGGCGAGCTGCCCGCAACCGAAGTGGCTTGGAACTTGCGCACTTGCACAACCACTGTGCCCCGCAAATCAGATGTCTCACTCAATTTCCGCTGCTTGCGGGTGAGTCCGGTTCGGACCCTGGCCGACGTTTCTTCCGGCAAGCGATAGAAGCTAG
Source organism: uncultured Cytophagales bacterium (assembly GCA_963761785.1). Classification (GTDB taxonomy): domain Bacteria; phylum Bacteroidota; class Bacteroidia; order Cytophagales; family Cyclobacteriaceae; genus Tunicatimonas. The sequence continues at coordinate 3,177,940 of CAVXII010000001.1, read as the reverse complement.
CCAGCAGTCCGTAGTCGGTCATGCCTTGTAGGTAGGAGGTGCCCAGCGCTAGTGCTGTAGTAGGGTCGTCGTGCCAGGGATTGACGGCCGACGATCCGGCTCCGCCCACCGTTACGGTGGGAGCTAAATAAAAGTGGATTCCCATGCTGCGATAGTGCCGGGCCACGGCGGCTCCGGCGGCGTAGAGGTGCGCGGGGTCCTGAACAGCGCCCAGGGTGGTCTGCTGAGGCAGCCACGCTAATAAAGAGTCTTGTGAAGCCGACTGACCAGTGGCCTCGAGACCCAGCAGCAGGGGGAGCGACTGGTTGCGTTGGTTGCGCAGGGCTTCAAACCAAGAGCTAGTGGGCACTTCCTGAAAGATTATCCCGCCCACTTGGTGCGTCTGTGCCTGTTGAGACAAAGCTTGGGGGTCGTCAGAAGTGGAGGGTAGCAACCAGAATAATTGCCTGATTTTTTGGTCGGGGGTCAGTGAACCAATGCACTTGGCTACCCACTGCGCCTGCGACAGACGCGGGATAGTGTCAGGAAAGTTGACCTCGGGTTGGCAAAAAACGGAGCTACTTAAGACCCAGTGAAAAAGAAAAAACGGACAAACTTTTTTGAGCATGGAGGCGTTCTCCTTTACATTTACAACCAAAAGGCCGCTAATTTATTGCTTTTTTTGCTACCTTGATCAGCTATGAAAATTCCTTCGCTTACCCCACTGCCTAGCCACCGACGATTTCATATCGAGCCCCGTTATTATGATCCCATCAAGGAAGACATTGCCGCGCGGACTTCTCGAATAGAGCAAGAAATACGCCAAGTTAGTTCACCGGCCGCCCAGCACCGACGCAATCTGGAAGCAGCTTTCGGGCGTACGGCGCAGCAGCGCAGTCGGAGTGCTTCCGGCTTGCAGTTTGTAATTATGCTTGTCTTGTTTACCGTTATCTTTGGGTACATTTACTACGGCAACATTGTATTTTACGGATTGATTCTGACCGCTCCGATTTATTTTTTATTGCGACTACGAAGAACTTCAGGTGGGTGGCCCTTCGGCCGGAAGTAGTCTTCCCCAAATTGGTGGTTCAGCGCCTGCTTGTTCTCTTTGGCAACGGTAATACCTACTGTCCCCCTTACTCATGGCAGACATTATACAACTACTTCCCGACGCTATTGCCAATCAGATAGCGGCCGGTGAGGTGGTGCAGCGGCCAGCCTCGGCAGTAAAAGAATTGGTAGAGAATGCGTTGGATGCCGGAGCCACGCATATCACGGTCGTTGTTAAGGACGCGGGCAAGCAGCTTATTCAGGTGATTGACAACGGTGCCGGTATGAGCGCTACCGATGCCCGCATGAGCTTTGAGCGCCATGCCACATCTAAAATCCGACAGGCTGCTGATATCTATGCTATCAAGACACTGGGCTTTCGGGGCGAAGCCTTGGCCTCTATTGCGGCGGTGGCTCAGGTATCCCTGGTGACCCGTCGCGCCGAGGATGAACTGGCCACGCAACTTGAAGTGGAGGGGTCGGTGCTGAAGCAGAGTGGTCCTGAGACCGCCCCGGTGGGCACGCGCATCACCGTGAAAAACCTATTCTTCAACATTCCGGCCCGCCGCACCTTTCTAAAATCCAATGCCGTGGAGCTGCGGCACATCAACGACGAGTTCTTTCGAGTCGCTCTGGCCCGTCCGGGCATTGCCTTTGATTTTTATCAGAACGACACCGAGATCTATCACCTCACCGCAGGCACCTTGTTGCACCGCATTGTCGAACTGTATGGTGAGAACTATGAGCCGCAGACGCTACGCTGTCAGGAAGAGACGCCCCATCTCAGCGTCGGCGGTTTTATCGGCAAGCCCGAAGCAGCCCGCCGTACCCGAGGCGAACAGTTTTTCTTTGTCAATGAGCGGTACATCAAGAGTAGCTATCTCAACCACGCGGTGATGAGCGCCTACGAAGCGCTGCTGCCCGAAGGCACCTTCCCCTTCTACGCCTTATTTCTGGAGGTGGACCCGCAACACATCGATGTGAACGTGCATCCCACCAAAACCGAAATTAAATTTTCGGACGAACGCACCATCTACGCCATTGTGCGGGCTGCCGTGAAACGGTCGCTTGGCACCAATTTGGTTACTCCTTCCACTGGCAATGATGATTTTTTTCCGATCCTTTTGCCTACCGACCCACCGGCAAGTACGTTGCGTGGCTCGGCGGTAAATAATTACCAGGCACTGCGCAGTGCTGACGCCTGGCAACCCGCGAACCGGGAACGTTGGGAAGGAGAGCCTTCACCGGAACGGTTGTTGAGCGGCCTATTAGACACAAACCGAGAAGGTGATGCAGCGGCTATCACCTTTCAGAGTGCAGCCAACGACATACCCACGCGCGGGGGTGAGTTAATCGGACACGGACCAGCCAGCAGCGAACTGGCGTTGCCAGGGGGAGCGCCTTTCCAGATTCACCAGCGTTACGTTGCCTTACCCGTGCGGTCGGGGCTAATGTTGGTTGATCAGCAGGCGGCGCACGAACGTATTTTATACGAGCAGTACAGTCGATCGCTACAGCAAGAACGTTCTTCTCAGGGGCGATCCTCTGTGTCTGTATCGCAGCAGATGTTATTTCCGGCCACCGTGCGCCTCAGTGCGGCCGACATAGGGCTGGTGAGTGAGTTACAAGAAGAGATTCAGGCACTAGGCTTCGCCTTTACGCTGTCCGGTGCCGACACCCTGGTGATCAACGGCATTCCGGTTGATGTAAAGGCAGGCACTGAAGCCCAGGTGCTGGAAGGATTGATGGAGCAGTACAAGAACAATCAGGCGCAGTTGTCGTTAGAAAAACGGGAAAACGTGGTTCGGTCCATTGCCAAGCGTATGTCGGTACGCGCGGCGCAGCCATTGAGCCCGCCCGAGATGGCTTCGCTAATCGAGCGGTTGTTCGCATGCACCAATCCAACCTATGCCCCCGACGGCCGTAGAACGTTTCATACCGTAACTTTAGAGCACATTGCCTCTTTCTTCAAATAATTTGCATGTTTGGTAACCTTACTCCGGTTGTTAAGAATCTGCTGATCGTTAACGTAGTCGTTCTGGTGATCCAGCAGTTTCTTGGTTTTGATTTCGTCGATTGGTTTGGCCTACGCTATATCTTAGCGGATACGTTTCAACCCTACCAGTTCATTACCCATCTGTTTGTTCACGGTAGTTTCTGGCACTTGTTCGGCAATATGTTCGCGCTCTTTATGTTTGGACCTATGCTAGAGCGGGTGTGGGGAAGTCAACGCTTTCTACTCTTTTATCTGGTCACCGGGCTGGGCGCCAGTCTGCTGTATTCGGCGGTCAATTTTTACGAAATCGGGCAGCTAGAGTCAGCCGCTCAGGAAGTAATCCAAAGCCCCTCTCCGGACAATTTTTCGGCGTTACTATTAGACCATGCCGAGTACGCTTATCCGCAGTTGCAGGGTTTCGTGGATCAGTTTTATGACAACCCGACCAGCAGCAGTTTCGCGACTCAGAGTCGGCAGTATGCTGAACAACTGGTAGCGCAAAAGGAAAACATTCCAATGGTGGGGGCGTCGGGGGCGGTGTTTGGGATTTTAATGGCCTTTGGGCTGCTCTTCCCCAATACCGAATTATTTTTACTGTTTTTTCCTTTCCCTATTAAAGCAAAGTACTTTGTTTTGTTCTACGGACTTTACGAACTGTGGTCTGGCTTTGAGCGAGCACCGGACGATAATGTGGCGCACTTCGCCCACCTGGGCGGAATGCTCTTTGCGTTTATTTTGGTTAAGTTGTGGAAAGACAAACGCAATGTCTTTTATTAGTCGGAGAAGATGAACAATATACTAGACGATTTTAAGAACGCCTTCAACCGACCGAACAACGGCCTGATCAAGATCATTGTGATCAACCTGGTCGTGTTTCTGGCGCTGTTGTTTTTGCAGGTAGTACTTACGCTGTCGGGCAACGAAAACTGGTACCATGAGGTGGTACGGCAACTCTCGTTGCCAGCGGCTCTTCCCCAATTGCTGTACCGACCCTGGACGCTCATCACCTACTTCTTTACCCACGAAGGCTTCTTCCACATTCTGTTTAACATGCTGTTCCTCTACTGGTTCGGCATGATTATCATGGAGTTTTTGGGAAGCGAAAAACTGGTGAATCTATACATCTTGGGAGGTTTTGCCGGAGGCATTCTCTATATCCTGGTATACAACACCCTTCCTTACTTCAGCGACCGGGTGGCGGTGGCCCAGATGCTGGGCGCGTCGGCCGGAGTATACGCCGTGGTGGTGGGAGCGGCCACCTTTACGCCCAACTATTCTATCTCACTGATTTTGCTGGGACCGGTCCGCATTAAGTACATTGCTATCTTCTATATTATTGTTTCGTTTGCCGGGACCGTGGGCCCCAATGCGGGGGGCGATTGGGCACATCTGGCGGGAGCAGCGCTGGGCTTCGTGTTTATTAAGCAACTGCAACGGGGCAACGACTGGGGCAAGCCGGTCACCGCGTTTCTTACGTTCGTCAAAAGCTTCTTTGTGCAGCAGCCTAAGGTACGGGTATCCCACCGCAGCACTGCCAAAGCCAACGGCCGTCCGCGCCCCAATGGCACCTTTAGTAACCGGCAGGAGGAGATAGATGCCATCCTAGACAAGATTTCCGAAAGTGGCTACGACAGCCTGTCGCGTGAAGAAAAGCAAAAATTGTTCAACGCCAGCAAGCAGTGATGTAGTCCGCAGTCGATAGTCAACAGTCCACCTTGCGGCTGTCAACTATCGACCGTAGACCGTCAACTACTTTTGCCGTGGACTATTCCTCTCCGTACGCCGTTAGTACCAATTTTCTTTGTCCTCCCCGATTGCGGTGCTCACCTAAGTAGATTCCTTGCCAAGTGCCCAAGTTTAGTTTTCCATTGGTGATCGGCACGGTGACACTGTTGCCCATCATAGCGGCTTTGATGTGGGCGGGCATATCATCAGAACCTTCCATCGTGTGTTCGTAGTAAGGAGCATTTTCCGGTACTATGCGGTTGAAGTGGCGCTCGAAAGTCGTCCCGTACGGTGGGGTCAGCGTTTTCGTTGATAGCCAGGCTGGCCGAAGTGTGCTGAATGAAAACGTGCAGCAGGCCCTGTCGCAGGGTGCGTAGCTCCGGGAAGTTCTGCACTACGTGCGCTGTGATCAGGTGAAAGCCCCGCTTGAAAGCGGGCAAAGTGATTTCTTGCTGGATAATTTTCATAGCCGGTTTATTCGGGAGTGAACTCATAAGCGCCCAGATCAGGTTGGGCATCGCGGGGGTTGCCGTCCAGGTCTTGCGTGATGCCCAGCACTACTCCGGCGTCAATAGCGGGTGATAGCGAATCCAGGCGGTAGTTGGCTTCTAAAGGGGCCACAAACTGGGGCGGTTGATTGTAAAAATTGACCTCAACCAGATTTGGTGTTGTATCCGTAGATTTGATGATTGTATTACGCAGTTCTAAGCTAACTGGGTTTTCATTTGTAAATGGTGCGAAAAGCAATTCATTTTCTAAAGCTCCCCATACAATACAATTGATGACTTGTAGCGAAAATTTTTGCGTAAGTTGGATTGGCCCACTATTATTCTGATCAAACCCCAGTAATGGTTCGTTACTTTCTCGCGAAGAACTACCAGGCTCATTCACTAAAGTGCAGTGCCGAAAGTGGTAGTGAGCACGGCCGAGGCCAAAAAACCCTCCTGACGCGCAATTGCTAATGATGGTATTACTAAGGTCTACGTCAGCTTCCTGAGCAAACACTCCGTACAGTGCCATGTTCTCAATAATTGTATTAGCCAAGGTCAGGTCAGGCAGGGTATCGTTATCCGATGCTCCAATAGCTATTCCTACGTTAGCATTGCGGATCACCGAGAAATCCAGCCGATTGTTTCTGCTCTCCGTACTAAAAAATACTCCCAACCACTGACCAGGTGCGTTCAGGTAAGCACCATCGCGACGCACGTGCTGTAGCACTACCCGGGCGTCGGGTGTCCCAGTGGCTTGCAGGGTGCCGTCTACCAACAATCCGGCCCCGTCGTTGAAGTAAAGTCGCGCACCGGCCGCCAGCGTTAGGGTTGCCTCCGGTGCCACACGCAGCGAATCGCAGATCACGTAGGGCCGCTCGCTCGAGAAGGTCGTATCCTGGTTGATAATCTCACTTTTCAAAAAATAGGCGTCCTGCCCCCAGGCCTCCAGATTCACGTACTGCACGTTGCCGTTGGTGCTAAACTGAATAGAATCTTTCACAATGAAGGGCAAGTCTGCATTCTGCGGATCTACGGTCACTTCGACCAGCAGCAGCAAGCTGTCACCGCCCCGCAGGCGCACATCCTGGAACTGAGTGCCCACCTCACCATTCAGCCATAGCCGAAATGAAGAATTGTCCGGAGTGGCCAACGATACCGAACCAATGCTAACCGCCTTCGCTTGAGGATTATACACCTGCAACCACTGCGTGGTGCTGCCTACGGTAGTGAACACCGTATCGAATTGCACGGTGTCCTGGCCAAAAAACAATTGCACCCCCTCCTCTCGCGTAAGCATTTCATCCTCCGGGGTGCACGATCCCCCGGCAATTAAAAAGACGATAAGCCCAGGTATCCACCAGTTGGCAAGAGTTATTTTGTCCTCTCTGTCACTACCCAACAGCAGACCACTCAATTTTCTAATCAAAAACCGTTTCATCCGGAAACATCTGGTGTCTTAACTGTTCCGCCCTGCAGTTCATATGGCTACTCAGAGGGTCATCCTGCCCCTTCTTGCATCCGCTCAGCGTTGTCAGCGATGCGCAGGTGCTCCACAAAATCAATAAGGTCGCCATCCATCACCGACGAAAGACTGTGCACCGTGTAGTTAACCCGGTGGTCGGTGACGCGGCTCTGCGGATAGTTATACGTACGAATTTTATCGGAACGGTCGCCGCTTTTCACCATGGAGCGTCGCTGTGCGCCGATTTCTTCGTTTTGCTTCTCTAGCTCAATGTCGTAGAGGCGGGATTTGAGCACCTGCAGCGCCTTCTCAAAATTTTTGATCTGCGACTTCTGGTCCTGGCAGGTCACCACCAACCCGGTAGGATTATGGGTAAGGCGCACCGCCGAGTAGGTGGTGTTCACCGACTGTCCGCCGGGTCCTGATGAACAGTAAGTATCCTTACGGATTTCGTTCATATCAATGTCTATCTCCACATCCTCTACTTCGGGCAACACGGCCACGGTGGCCGCCGAGGTGTGCACCCGACCCTGCGTTTCGGTAGCGGGCACGCGCTGCACCCGGTGCACACCCGACTCAAATTTCATAAAGGCAAACACGTCTTCACCCGAGATTGAGCTTACGATCTCTTTATAACCACCGGCTGACCCTTCGGTGAGGTCTAGCACCGTGAGGTTCCATTTTTGCGACTCAGCAAAGCGTTGGTACATGCGGAACAAATCGCCCGCGAAGATGGCCGCCTCGTCGCCGCCGGTGCCAGCCCGGATCTCCAGGATCACGTTCTTGCTGTCGTTCGGGTCTTTCGGGATCAGCATCTGCTTTAGTTCTTCCTCTAACGTCTCGATACTGCCCTGTTGGGTATCGATCTCGTCTTTGGCCATTTGCCGAAAGTCAGGGTCTTTTTCAGTTTCCAACAGGGATTTTGCGCTGTTCAGATTAGCCTCGGCTTCTTCGTATTCGTCAAATTTCTTTACTACTTTCTCCAGATCCCGGTATTCTTTGCTCAGCTTCGCGTACTGCTTCATATCGGCCATGGCGTCGGGCTGTACAATTAGTTGGCCAACTTCCTCGAACCGGTCTTTGATCGCCGCTAACGTTTCTTTCATAAGGCTTCTGGGTTATCGTACAAAAGTAACAAACCAGCGCACAAAATCGCGGACTCACGCTTAAGAAAAGCGGGGCTGCGCTCCAGACCGTTCCTCTTGCGTATTTAAAGGATTTATCACCATGTAATCTTCACCCAAAGATATGCTTTTTTAATCGTGCGCAACGCTTCATACTTGCAAGCGATACGGTGCGCTGGTGCCTTTGTGCTGGCGCAGTATTCACCAGAAATCAATACGTCAACCTCGTGGTATCATAGATATGAAGAAGAACAGCTTTTCTATTGGAACTAAAATCTTTGGCGGATTCATTGCGCTGATCTTCATTTTTTCGCTCAATGCGGTTATCAGTATCCTCACAATCAACAATACCAACCAGGCGATTGAAGAGACAGCCCAGGTGAGCAATCCTTCGGCCAAGGCCCTGGAAGACCTGATGGACTTGATTGTTAACTCTAAAATGTTGATTACCAACTGGGTGTATTTACCCAATAACCAGCAGGATAAAGATGCCCTTAAGGAACTACAGAATTTCCAGTATCCAGCACTGAAGAGCCAGATAGCCGCGCTCACTGCCCACTGGAAGGAGGGGGAAGAAAAGCAGCAGCTCAATTCGATATTCATAAGTTTTGAGCAGTTAATCGATATTCAGAAAGAAATTATGTCCTCGTTGGTTTCTTTTCAGGATTACGAAGACCCCATGGTGAAGCTGTTCGCAGAGAACCGCATTGAGGACGAAGTGCTGCCGCACGTTAGCAATCTTGAAGTGCAGCTTAGTGCCATCAGCAACGTGAAGCGACAAGAGGCAGAAGCAGCGCAGGCCACTATCGTGGCTTCTTCGATGAACCTGCGACGGCTCAATCTTATCCTGGGCTTGATCACGGTTGCACTAGGGCTGGTTATTGCTTTTTCACTTAATTGAAACATAACCCGCCCCATCAGCTACGTGAAAGATACGGTGGTGGAACTGAGCAAAGGGCAACTACCGGAGAAAAGCAGTCAAAAGACGCAGAAATTCAGCCGCGACGAAGTAGGAGAAATGGCGCAGGCGGTTGACGGGCTAGTGAACGGACTACGTGCCACCTCGGGTTTTGCGGAAGACATTGGAGTGGGCAATTACACCGCCGAGTTTAATCCTCTGAGTGAGCAAGACGTGTTGGGCAATGCCCTGATTAACATGCGCGACAACCTACGCCGCGTATCCGAAGAGGACCAAAAGCGTCACTGGGCCACCGAGGGCACCGCCCTGTTCGGTGAGTTGCTTCGACAAAACAGCGGTAGCGTGAAAGAGTTAACCACCACGGTGCTCACCAAACTCATCGAGTACATGCACGCCAATCAGGGGGGAATATTCGTAGTGCAAGAAGACGATACTAGTGATGAGCCCTATATGACGCTAGAGGCGTGTTACGCTTGGGATCGTGAAAAGTACGTCGAGCAAAAGATTTATCGGGGAGAAGGCCTGGCTGGCCAGGCCTGGCTAGAAAAGGATGCACTTTATTTTACTGATGTGCCGCAGGAGTACATCACTATCGTTTCCGGACTCGGCGAAGCCAACCCTACCAGCATCCTGATTGTGCCTTTAATAGTAAACGAAGAAGTGTTCGGAGTGGCAGAAATGGCATCGTTCGAGACCTACCAACCGCACGAGATTGAGTTTATGAAGAAAATTGCTGAGAGCATTGCCGCCACCATCGCCACGGCTCGGATTAACAGCAAGACGCAAAAGCTACTCAACGAATCGAACCGAAATGACCGAGCAGATGCAAGCGCAGGAAGAGGAGATGCGGCAGAATATGGAAGAGCTACAGGCTACCCAAGAAGAAATGGACCGTAAGCAGCGCGCCATGCAGCAACGCGAAACCCGCATCCAGGCGGTACTGGATTTTACTCCGGACGCCTATATTATTGTAGATGCCGCCGGGGAGATAGTCTTATCCAATCATCAGACAGTCGATAAATTTGGTTACCAAGCAGAAGCGCTAGAAGGTTTACACGCTAGTAAGCTGTTTCAGGACGTGAACGCCATCGATATGCTGGATTTCTTACACCGGCATACTGGCCAATCCTTTGTGCAAAAGTTTCAGAACCAGCAAGGGCAAACGTTTAGTGCCGAAGTATCGGTCAACACCTACAATGCTCAAGAAAACGTAGGCTACATAGTGCGTTTTGCCGACGCTCAGCACGCCCTTCAATCAGAAGAGCATTAGTTAGCCTTGACTCTCAGCCCCCTTGGATTAGGCTGGGGTCGTACCCGAAGGAACACGCTGAATACTAAGTCGGCGAAATCGAAGCACCAGAAACACTGCCGCTAACGTCAGACTAATAAGCAAGCCCACCCAGATGCCTGGAGCACCCCATCCCAACGGAAACGCTAATCCATAGGCCACCGGTAGCCCCACTCCCCAGTAGGCAATCAGTGTAATCAGCGTAGGGATCTTCACATCGGCCATGCCCCGCAGAATGCCCAACGCCACCGCCTGCACCCCATCCGACAGTTGAAAGAACGCAGCGATCACCAGCAGAGAGGCCGCCAAATCGATCACTGGCACCTCATCAACGTATAATGTAGGAAGTGTATCATTGAGCAGCAAAAACAGTCCGGCTGAAGTGCCCATCAGCACCGTAGACATGAGCAGCGCACTGTTGCCCACGCGCCGCAGGTTCGGCATATCGCGCCGCCCCAGCTGGTTGCCCACCCGCACCGTGGCAGCCGCGGCCAGTCCGGTGGCCACCATATAGCTTACCGCTGCCAAATTGAGGGCAATTTGGTGCGCGGCCAGTGCCCGGGTGCCCAGCCACCCCATCATGATTGAGGCGAAGCTAAAAGCCCCCACTTCAAAGATGTACTGAAAGCCCGTAGGAACGCCAATTTTTAGCATCCGCAGGGATAACCCACGCTGTAACGTGCGCAACCGCAGGGACGGCCATCGGAACCAAGGGGCGCGCAGCACGTACACCATCATCACCCCGGCCATCACCACCCGTGCTATCAGGGTGGCCACGCCCGCACCGTTCAGTCCCATGGCCGGAATCCCCTCGTAGCCATAGATTAGCAAGTAGTTAAGCAACACATTGAGCAAGTTAGCGCTGAGCGTGATCACCATCGCGGTACGCGTAAATGACAACCCCTCAGCGTACTGCCGGAAGGTTTGGAAGAACATGAACGGCAGCAGCGACAGCGCAATAGTGATCAGGTAAGGAATCGCTAGTTCTACCACGCGGGGCGGCTGGTCTAGCCAGGGTAGCACTCCGGCACTCCCCGCCAGCAGTGCTACCAGTGCCAACCCCGTAACAACATTAATAACCAGCCCGTGCCGGAAAATCTGCGTGCGATCGTGGGTGGTGTCGCCCCCGTCGGTGGCAGCCACCAAGGGGGTGATGGCCAGCGACACCCCAATGCCGAACATCAGACCCAGCGATACCAAGCCATTGGCCAGCGACACAGCGGCGAGCGGCTCAGCACCCAGGGCACCCACCATCACGCTATCGGCTACTCCCACCAGAATGTGGCCTAATTGACTCAGCATCACCGGGTAGGCAATCAGTAGCGTGGTTTTGATGTGGGAACGATAGGACTGTAAAGGCATGAGATGGTCACTGGTTGCTGGCGGTCGCCGCACGATCACTGGTCAAAGGACGAATGACGAACAACTACAAATTAAACATTCGGGCAACGCGGAAGAGACCGCTGATGCTAATGGCGTCGGTAATCTCTTGGTTGAGCACCATTTTCAGGGCATCGGCCAGAGGTAGTTTACGAACGCGCAGATCTTCGGTTTCGTCGAACTCAGTTTCACCAGGAGTGAGTTCTTGGGCCAGGAAGATAAAGCCTTCTTCGTCGGTGACCGAGTTAGAGGTATGGATGCGCATGATGTTCTGCCACTTATCAGCAGTTAGGCCAGTTTCTTCCTTGAGTTCCCGTTGGGCCGATTCCAATGGAGCTAGCTCATTGGGACCGCCGCCCATCGGAATCTCCCAGGAGTATTCGTTGAGCGTGTAGCGGAACTGCCCGACTAACCAAGTGTTGAGATGCTCGTCAACGGGTACAACGGCGATAGCTTTGTTCTTGAAGTGCACCCAGCCGTAGATACCCGCTCCGCCCCGGGGGTTGGTAACCTGGTCTTCGTGCACCGTGATCCAGGGATTGTTGTAGACTTGCTGGCGTTGCCGGGTTTGCCAGAGATTGGGGGGTGTTTCCATGCGGCAAAGGTAAGGATAATGGGTGATTTGCGGCCCTAATTTTTGAACAGATGACTTTCACTCGGCAGAGCAATAGTAGTGCCGGGCGTACTTTTAGAAACACAAGTCTCACGGAAAAACTCGGTATATGTCGCTGCGTTTTTGAAATCTGGCCAGTACAACCTGATCGTCTTCATAGTAGAAACCTAGACGATATGATCCGATTCTGATACGGTACGCTGTAGCATGGCCCGACAATTTTTTGAGTGATGATAATTCATCAAAAGAAGATGCGTTTTCTATCTGACTGATAACCTTGGCTACCCGGTCTGTTATCTTTTGATCTTTTATTTTACGAACATCTTTGGTAACAGCACTGGTATAAACAATTTTCATTCATGTAGTGCCTTCATGAACTCTTCTTTGCTAACAACATCGGTTTTATCAACCTGCTGCATAAGCAATAGCAACCCTATATCCTCTTTTTCTTCGTCAGTCATTCTATTGAGTCGTTCCTTTTCCTTCTCCGTCACAAATTGTTCAACCGCTAATTCCATGAGCGCTTTAACACTCAGGTTCTCAAAAGCAGCAACAATCTTCAGTTTGACTAGTAGGGATTCTTTTACATCTATAATTTTCTTCATTACATCTTCAAAATAAGTAGTGAATACAAATATATACATTATATAAAATATATACCAACAAATCTGAAGGGAGCTACTTACTGCTAGTCTTCCAGCTTTTTAAAGAAGTCCCACAACACTACCCCCACGCTCACCGATATGTTGAGCGAGTGTTTGGTGCCAAACTGCGGTATCTCCAGGCAGGTGTCGGCGGCTTCTATCACCGCATCGTCCACCCCGAATACTTCGTTACCGAAAATCAGGCAGTACTTGCAATCATGGTAAGGCATGAAGTCTTGCAGGGGGACACTCTCGTCGGCCTGCTCGATGCTGATAATCTTGTATCCTTGCTCACGTAGTTCTTCGATCAGTTCGGTAATTTTCTCACGATGCTCCCAGGCGACTGATTCGGTGGCACCCAGCGCCGTTTTATTGATTTCACGGTGGGGGGGCATGGCGGTGATGCCGCAAAGGTAGATTTTCTCAATAGCAAACGCATCGGCGGTACGAAACGTGGAGCCCACATTGTTCATGCTTCGCACACTATCAAGCACCAACGCAATAGGGCGCTTCTCCTGTTGTCGGTATTCCTCTACCGAGGGACGGTTGAGCTCTTCGTTCTTGAGTTTTCTCATAGCGGTTAATTTTCTAGGTGACCAAAATACGACTATCCTACGAAACACCCACAAATACCCCCGTCAAAAGTTCGAAGCGAAGAAGTCGGCCAGCTCGTACAGCCTCCGGGCCTAGGACTTTCTGTTTCTAGCACATTAGCTACGAATGCTTATTTTTGTAAGATTCAACCGACCTAAAAGCCTTGCTTCATGCCCGCCTCCAAGAAAAAGACCAGTAGCCAAGAAACTCCCCTCATGCGGCAGTATGCCGCCATCAAAGCCAAGCATCCGGGAGCGGTATTACTATTTCGGGTAGGCGATTTCTACGAAACCTTCGGCGAAGATGCCATCACCGCCAGCAAAGTGCTGGACATTGTGCTGACCAAACGGGCCAACGGAGCGGCTTCGCACGTGGAGCTGGCCGGGTTTCCGCACCACGCCCTTGACACTTACCTCACCAAACTGGTGCGGGCGGGGCACCGGGTAGCCATATGCGACCAGCTCGAAGACCCCAAACTGGTGAAGGGCATCGTGAAGCGGGGGGTAACCGAATTGGTCACTCCCGGATTGTCGTTTAACGACACCGTGCTCGACCAGCGGCACAACAACTACCTAGCCGCGCTCCACTTCAATAACGACCGCCTGGGCATTGCCCTGCTCAACGTCTCAACCGGAGAGTTTATTACTTCCTGCGGTTCGGTTGCCTACATTGAGAAGCTGGTGCAAGGCTTTGCCCCCTCGGAGATTCTGTACTGTAAAAGCCAGCGGGCGGAGTACGAGCGCCTGTTCCGAGACGAGTACAATACCTACCGCCTCGACGACTGGCTCTTTACGCACGACTACGGCTACGAGCGGCTCACCCGGCACTTCAATACTCCCTCGCTGCGGGGTTTCGGCGTTGAGGCACTCACCGAGGGCATCGTGGCGGCCGGAGCTATTTTGTTCTACCTGGAGGAAACTGAGCACCACCGCGTGCAGCACATCTCATCGATCGGGCGCATTGAGGCCGATCAGTACGTGTGGCTGGATAAGTTCACCATTCGCAACCTGGAATTGCTGCACCCCCAGCAGGAAGGCGGCGTGCCGCTGATCGACGTGCTCAACGGCACCTGCACGCCCATGGGTGCCCGCTTGCTGAAAAAGTGGGTGGTGCTGCCCCTGAAGGACCGGGCTGCCATCGAGAACCGGCAGCGCACCGTGGAGGCTTGTGTGGAGCAAGAGCAGTTACTCCACGAACTGCTACAGTTGCTTAAACCCCTGGGTGACATCGAGCGCCTTATCTCTAAAGTGGCGGCTGGCCGCGTGAACCCGCGCGAGATGGCACAGTTAAAAAGAGCGCTGCAAGCGGTGAAACCCATCAAGAAGTTATTACTGCAAGCTGGAATTACTCATCTGGCCACGCTGGCCGATCAACTGCACACCTGCGATTTTTTGCTGGAGCGCATCGAGCGGGAGCTGCAACCCGAACCGCCGTTGGTGAGCAACCAAGGCAACCTGATCAACGATGGTGTCGACCTGGCGCTGGACGAACTGCGGCAACTGGCTTACTCGGGCAAAGACTACCTGGCACAAATTCGCGCGCGCGAGGTGCAGCGCACGGGTATCAGCTCGCTGAAACTCTCGTTCAACAAGGTGTTTGGCTACTATCTGGAGGTATCTAACACGCACAAAGAAAAAGTGCCCAATGATTGGATTCGGAAGCAAACGCTGGTGAACGCCGAGCGCTACATCACCGAAGAGCTTAAGGTGTACGAAGAAAAGATTCTGGGGGCCGAAGAAAAGCTGGTGGTTATCGAGCAGCGGCTGTTCAACGAACTAGTGGCAGCCACCGCCGAATACGTGAAGCAGATTCAGCAGAACGCCCGGCTGCTGGCCACCATCGACTGCCTGTCGTCGTTTGCGCAGGTGGCCCGGCACAACCACTACGTGAAGCCGATCTTCACCGACGGCGACGCCCTGACGATCAGCGCCGGGCGGCACCCCGTGATCGAACAGCAGCTTCCGCCCGGCGAGCCCTATGTGCCCAACGACATTCACCTGGATGCCGAGACGCAGCAGATCATGATCATCACCGGGCCCAATATGGCGGGCAAATCGGCGCTGCTGCGGCAAACCGCCCTGATTGTGCTGATGGCCCAGATGGGCTCCTTCGTCCCGGCCACGTCGGCCACGCTGGGCATCGTCAACAAGGTGTTCACCCGAGTGGGCGCTTCGGATAACCTGGCGAAGGGGGAGTCTACCTTTATGGTGGAGATGATCGAGACGGCCAGCATCATCAACAACCTGAGCCAGCGCAGCCTGGTGCTAATGGACGAGATCGGGCGCGGCACCAGCACCTACGATGGCATATCCATTGCCTGGTCGCTGGTCGAGTACCTGCACAACCACCCGCAGTGCCGGGCCAAAACCCTGTTTGCCACGCATTACCACGAGTTGAACCAACTCACCGAAGACTTGCCCCGCGTGAAGAATTTCAACGTGGCGGTGAAAGAGGTGGGAGACAAAATTCTGTTTATGCGGCAGCTGAAGGAAGGGGGCAGCGAGCACAGCTTTGGCATCCACGTGGCCCAGCTGGCCGGAATGCCCCAACCCGTAGTGTTGCGCGCTGCCGAGATCATGCGCCACCTGGAGCAGGACAAGGTCAACGACCCCGCCCCTGACAAACTCCAGCATCTGCCCAAGAACACCTTCCAACTCAACCTGTTCGAGGCCGACCCGCGCTGGACGAAAATTCAGCAACTGCTACAGGCCACCGATATTAACACGCTGTCGCCGGTGGAGGCGCTGCTGAAGTTGAACGAGTTGCAGTTGATGCTGAAGAAACAATAGTACCTAACCACTTCCTGCTAGATGCTTGTATAGCTATTTGTAATCCGCTTTTCGCTCGATACACGGATTCATGCAGATACCATCCACTTTACACGAAATTTTGAGATTTTGTATAAACAACTGGAAAATTCGCTTGCTATATATAATGTGCTATCTTTCGGCATAATTAATAGTTATTTAGTACTAACAACTGGTTATTAAGTCTTGAACAGTTCGCGAGCTACGTTCCGATTGCCCATTATCCCTCCGCCACCTGAGGGTGAGGTCGTATTAATTGCTGCTGCAGAGGGGTTCAAGGGACCTTTCTTTGAAGACAATGGTCCGATTGACCTTGAATGTGGGCGTTGTACCAATTGTCTGGCTACTGGACTCCATCCCGAACAGATACAAAACATTGTTCTTCGCTGCCCGGTCTGCGGAGCGTATAACGCAGTCATTTCTATTCCTACTCTGCAGGGCTTCGTTCAGGGCCTTCAAAGCTTCCCTGTTGGCACGCCTCTCATTAGCCAACTTCGCAACCAGCTTTCCGATGCTCTAGATCGGCGTGTGAGTCCATCAGAGCTCATAGCAGAAGTAGGTGACCAGCTTCCTGAGTTCAACTGGATCAGAGACTTAGTTATTCCAACTAATGCTGGAGAGTTATATGCCTTCCTAGCGTTCCTCCTTGCCTTCCTAACTTGGTACCAAAGTCAAAAGAAGCGAGGCACCGAAACTGCAGCAACGGTGATCAACAACTTCTTCGTTCACCAAGACCCGTTTGCAGGAGTACATAGAAACGACCTCTGCCCATGCGGGAGCGGACTCAAATACAAGTTTTGCCATGGTCGCGCATAAGGTGCCACATAATCCGCCGCTGCAAGCTGATACAGAACGCGAGCGTTTGCCCTAGCATTTGAAAGGGTTAATACGCCCGCGTTTGCATTGCTCCCCTCAACCGTTCTGCGCGTTAATCTCGGCGACAGAGCGCTCCTTTAATAGAACTGCAAATAACTCGTCAGCATCAAGAGAGGGCGGTCAATACGCTGCGGTATAGTCGTACTTCGGTAGCTAGAAGATACTCATTTAATTTTGATCGCATTCGACTATATCAGTAAGCGCGAGCAAGTAAGTGATGGGTCGAGGAATGAGGCGACACGCTACTGCTTTCGGCTGCTATGGTTGACTGTAGGAAATTTCTTCTGTTCTAAAAGTAACCTCAACTAAATCATCGGAAACAACTGCCTAACTTCATCCCCGTTCGGCTGATACCCATATTCGCACAGTTCAAACGCCTCGGCGTGCTGCACCGCTTGCGCTCGCTCCGCGCCGTACCACTTGGCCAACGCCTCCCGGGTGCGCGCATCCACCCCGAAGGGCCACCGCTCCTTTAGCCACGCCAAACGGTCGGCTTCGGTTTGCGGCACTTCGCCTGATTTGTTTTCAATCCAGGGCAGCCACTCGTAAAACTGTGAGGTGTGCGCGTGCATGGCGGCTAACTTTTGGTCATACCCATCGTCAATGTCCACCGCCACGTCGGGTGAGAAGGGAGACGGTTTCTGAAAACGGTCAGCGAAGTACAGAAAGACCGGGTTCTTGCGTAGCGGCAGCACCTCGGGCACCAGGTTGGGCACCATCACCAGATAGGCGGCATCCTGCACCAGCTGACTGGTGTAGCGGTGGTCGGGATGATAATCGTTCGGACGGTGCGTCACCACGATGTTGGCCTGCCACTCCCGGATTTTGCCGATGAGCCGGTTGCGGTTATACAGGGTGGGTTCCAGTTGCCCGTCGGGATTATCCAGGATTTCGTAGGCCACCCCCAGCCGCTGGGCGGCAACAACTGACTCCCGACTACGCCGATCAACTAGCTCCCTGCCCGATAATTGATGGTGTCCGGCCCGGCCGTCGGTTAGCGAGATCATCTTCACGGCGTGTCCTGCCTGGGCCCACAGCGCGGCGGTGCCTCCGCCGTACACTTCCCCGTCGTCAGGGTGGGCGCTGATGTAAAGGATGCGGATGGGGTTCATTAGCATTGTTATGTTTTCGGAAAATCGTAATTTTTTGTATGTTAGGCGAACATAACGAAGTTTTTATAAATAGTATGACCTTGCTTTTGAGCGACTACCTCGAGAGCTTAAAAAAATGGACAAATGACCCACTGGAAGGAACGAATTACTGTCAATCCGAGGCAATGCGGAGGCAGACCTTGTATCCGCGGAATGCGTATTCGAGTTATTGATATCTTGGACTTGCTGGCAGCAGGATTGTCTCGAGAAGAAGTGCTTGATGAAATGCCTGATCTGGAAGCCGAAGATATTGAGGCTGCCCTTCGCTACGCTAGCAATCGTTTGAATCACCCTGTTTTGGCAGCATGACTGAGCTATGGATTGATGCACAACTTTCCCCCTCTCTGGCAGCGTGGATTAATAATAATTATACCAATGTTCGAGCTCACTCAGTTCGCGCGCTTGATTTGCGTGAAGCAGAGGATGAAGTCATTTTTCTAGCTGCCCGTGCCGCTAGTGCAGTGGTGATGAGTAAGGATAAAGACTTTCTGGATTTGCTAGACAAACACGGACCACCGCCACAGGTGGTTTGGGTAACCTGCGGAAATACCACAAATCAGCGCATGCGAACAATATTAGAACGAGCGCTTCAGCCAGCCATTGAGTTAATAGAAAATGGTGAACCATTGGTGGAAATCAGCGATATAAATGCGTGAAGCAGGCATTCAACATCAGTCGCGTTTCACAAAAACCCTAAAATACCCGTACGCCCCCGCCAGTATCCCAAAGTAGACCAGCGCTACCCCGGGGTTGTAGACCGTCATGGCCACCAGTGCCACCGCCGCGATCACCAGGGCCACGGCCGGGAACACCGGGTACCACGGCACCCGAAACGGGCGTTCCAGGTTGGGCTCGCGGCGGCGCAGCACGAACAGGCTGATCATGGAGATCACGTAGAGCGACAACGCCCCGAAGCAGGCCACGGTGATAATCTCGCCGGTTTTGCCCGTGAGCAGCGCCACGATGCCCACCCCCATGTTGATCAGCAGCGCGTTGGCCGGGGTTTTGAAGCGAGAGTGCACCCGCCCCAGCATTGGACTCACGTAACGCATGCGTCCGAACTCAAAGGTAGCCCGCCCTGCCGCCAGAATGATGCCGTGGAACGAGGCCACCAGCCCCAGCAGGCCCACCGTGATAAGCAGGTGGTACAAGAAGTTATTATCACCCACCACCTGCGACAGTGCCAGCGGCAGGGGCGAATCGGAAGGCTCGGTGCTGCCCGGTGGGTACACCACCGCCTCCCAGCCAGCCACGCCCACGGCCGATAGAAAGGTAAGAAAGCACAACATGATTAGGGTGAAGATGGCCGAGCCGAAGCCCAGCAGCACGTTGCGCTGCGGGTTCACAGTTTCTTCGGCCAAATTGGCGACTCCCTCGATGGCCAGAAAGAACCAGATGGCGAACGGAATGGCGGCAAACGCCCCGGAGTAGCCGTTGGGCAACGCATTCTTCGTCAGATTTGCCGTTTCGAAGTGCGGCAGCGTCACTCCGGCAAAGATGAGCAACTCCACCACGGCCAGCACCGTAACTACCAGCTCGAAGGTGGTAGCCAACCGTACGCCCCGCACGTTGAGCAGCGTGAACAGCGCGTAGGCCACGATAGCCACCGTGAGGGTCAACACCGCCGGAAAGTACAGATGAAAGTAAGCCCCAATGGCCGCCGCAATGGCCGGGGGGGCAAACACAAACTCAATGATCTGGGCCATGCCACCGACAAAGCCCAGGTCGCGGCCCAGCGCGCGGTCGGCGTAGGCAAAGGCCCCGCCCGCTTTGGGGACAGCACAGGCTAATTCGGTGTAGCTAAAGGTGAAGGTCACGTACATCAGCATGATAAAGCCGGTGGCGATGGCTAGTCCCAGCGTGCCGCCCTCGGCCAGCCCCAGGTTCCAGCCGAAGTACATTCCGGAGATCACCAGCCCCACGCCCATGCCCCACAGCAAGACCGGTCCTAGGGTGGCTTTGAGTTGATTATCGTCGTTTTCTTGCATAAATCTGATGGTTCGATGGCTCAATTGTTGACAAGATCGCTTAACAATCGAGCTATCGAACAATTGGGCACTTTTTATTCAACTTTTACCCGGTCTCCCGCCCGAATTGTTCCCGCTTGCACCACCCGTGCGGTGATACCGCCGTGTCCGCGCACCGCGTTGTAGCCGCCGGGGCCTAAGTTTTCTTCCATGCGGAAATGAACTTTGGAGCGAAACTTAGCTTATGTAAGAAGGGAATGCAACACTTTGGGCAGAATATTGCAAGTGCTCTCTCGTTCTAAGAACGGTTTATGAAATCACTGATAAGTCTACTTTTAATCATCGGGTTCACCGTTCCGGCGGTGGCCCAACGGTACAACACCGCCATTGGCGCGCGCATCGACCGCAGCATGCTGGGCATCACCGTGAAGCAGCGGGTGTTTAAAACCGTGACCGTAGAAGGCATCCTGGCGGGCAACTCCGACGCCATGATCGGCACGCTGCTGCTCGAGAAGCATTACCCGATCATCGGACGGGGTCTGAATGCCTATATGGGAGCCGGAGCGCATCTGGGGGCCGCCAATACCGGAGGGGTTATTCTGGGTCCCGACCTGCTGCTGGGCGTGGAGTTCAAACTGCCCTTCATGCCGCTCACCGTGGCGGGCGATCTGAAGCCTTCGTACCACTTCCGCACGGTGTCCAACGATGAAACCGATATCAGCCGCATTGATTTCTCTACCGCCCTGTCGGTGCGCTACGTGATTGGCAAGGAAACGCGCGAGGACCGACAGCGCTACCGCGAGCGACGCCGCACCCGCCGCGACCGCGATAAAGCCAAGACCAGCAAGGTGAAGGATCGCGAGAAGGCCAAGCGGGCCAAGATCAAGGACAAAGCCAAGGAGAAGCGCCAGCGAGAAAAGGAAAAAACGCGTAAGCTGCGCGACAAGCACTCGGATAAGACCCCGGTGGGCGAGTGGAAAGTGTTCAAGCCCTTCAAACGGTTTGGCCGGGCGGTGAAGGGGGTGTTTGAGAAAGATGAGTAGATAGGATAGCGGGAGTCTGTGAGCAACTGATCCTCTCTTCTTGTTAAACTAGCCACGCTAATAGCAGAAAATGTTCAGGTCGAAGAAGAAGCAAAAGGCGGAGTTGCTCGAGAACCACCACCGGGTGAAGCGGGAAACTTTCTACTTTAGCCAGATTCGGCAGTATTTCTTGGGTAGCGATAAGGCTTCCGCTTATCAGGTCATCTCCGAGCGGACCTATAATGACCTTGATCTGGACGAACTGTTTATGTTCATTGATCGGACGGTTTCCAGGGTTGGGCAGCAGTACTATTACGCTATTCTCAGAACGATTCCTGCTGATAAAAACCGACAACATCGGCTCGAGCATTTAATCCGGTTGTTTAAGGACAATATTCCGCTCAAAGAATTGGTGCTGGGGCAACTTGCTCGGTTGAAAAACCCGGAGGCCTACTTCGTTGCGTCATTAATCCACGACCCCTACGTGCAAAAGCCTGCTTGGTTTTGGGTGGTTCACCTCTTGTCAGCGGTTAGCATTACTTCTATTGTGCTGTCGTTCTTTTTTCCTCAACTATTTATTTTTCTGATCTTTGTTCTGGCAGTCAACTACTTCATCCACTACTGGAACAAGCGAAACCTGTACCAGCACAGCGGATCTATTCTGCAACTGCTGCTGCTCCATCGGGTGGCCAAACAACTACTAAAGGCCCCGGAGTTTGCTAACGAAGCGGAGGGACTGCGAGAATCTATCAACGCCCTTGATCGTCTAGGCAATCAGGTGGCTTTTTTCAAGCTAGAGGCGAAATTTCAGAGTGAGATTGGATTGGCCGTTGAGTTCATTGTTGAAATACTGAAGGCGTTGCTGTTGATCGAGCCTCTAGTATTGTTCAAGGCCCTGACCGCCCTTGACTCGAAAAAGAGAGCAGATTCGTCAAATCTATCAGTTTGCTGCCGAATTAGACGTCGCCATTTCGGTAGCGTCGCTGCGAGAAGGACTAACCTACTGCACACAGCCAGTCATTACCTCGGGAAAAAAGCATTTGTCGGTAGCAGAGATGTATCATCCGTTGCTTGAAAACGGGGTGCCGAATTCTATCGAGCTCCACGGAAAGTCAGCCTTGCTCACGGGTTCCAACATGTCGGGCAAGACAACCTTCATTCGTACCCTGGGCATCAATGCTATTTTAGGGCAGACGATCAATACTTGTTTTGCGCGAGAATTTACGATGCCCCAGCTAAGGGTTCATTCGGCCATCCGAATCGCCGACGATTTGATGAGTGATAAGAGTTACTACTTTGAAGAAGTGCGCGTCATCAAAGAGATGCTGGACGAAAGCCGATCGGGGGCGCAAAACCTCTTTCTCCTGGATGAACTGTTCAAAGGAACCAACACTGTAGAACGCATTGCGGCCGGAAGATCCGTGCTGAGTTATTTGAACAGCAGTGACAATTTTGTTCTCGTAGCAACGCACGATCTCGAACTGACGGAATATTTGAGTGAAACGTTCCAACTGTACCATTTCACTGAGGTCATTGATGAAAAAGCAATACTATTTGACTATAAAATTAAAGAGGGCAACCTTGAAACCACTAATGCGATCAGAATCTTAGAGCTCAATGATTATCCGAACGAGATAATTGCCAATGCCCGACAACTATCAGAACAATTTAGAGCAGCGAAATCAAGGCCGTGAGGTGACTTAACAATGCCTTTCTTCCCTAATTTCCTACATACTCGCCCAAAGCGCGGCTTCCGGCTGGGGAAACCAAGCATTTCTTCCGAAGTTCGCCCTCCAGTTTCACTAAGTCAGTAGCGTATGTTAGCCAAAACCTTCGGCAGCGCCGTGTTCGGAGTTGACGCGCACATCATCACCGTAGAAGTGAGCGTGGGCAAGGGAACTAAGTTTTTCCTGGTAGGCTTGCCCGACAGTGCCATCAAGGAAAGTGAGCAGCGGGTCGAGACGGCCATCAAGCAGACCGGCTACGCCATGCCGCGCATCAAAATCGTGGTTAACCTGGCTCCGGCCGACATTCGCAAGGAGGGCTCGGCCTACGACCTGCCCATCGCGCTGGGCATTCTGGCCGGTTCGGGACAAATCACCACCCCCGACGCCGAGCACTACGTGATCATGGGCGAGTTGTCGCTCGACGGCTCGCTGCGTCCCATTCGCGGGGCGCTGCCCATTGCCATCGAAGCCCGCAAGAACGGCTTCAAGGGTTTTATCCTCCCCCAGGAAAACGCTATTGAGGCGGCCATCGTCAACGACCTGTCCGTGATCGGCGTGCGCACCCTGCGTGAGGCGGTCGACTTCCTGGAAGGCAAGCAGAAGATTACTCCCACCTGGCACGAAACCCGCGACGTGTTTTCGGAGCAGAGCAACCAGTTCGGCGTAGACTTTGCCGACGTGCAGGGCCACGAAAGCATCAAGCGGGCGCTGGAGGTGGCGGCGGCCGGAGGCCACAACGTGATTATGGTGGGCCCGCCCGGTTCGGGAAAAACCATGCTGGCCCGGCGGCTGCCTACCATTCTGCCGCCGCTCACGCTGCAGGAAGCCCTGGAGACCACTAAAATTTATTCGGTGGCCGGAAAACTACAATCAGGCGATGCGCTGATATCGCAACGGCCCTTTGCCGCGCCGCACCACACGATTAGCGACGCGGCCCTGGTGGGTGGGGGCAACATTCCGCAGCCAGGGCAAATTTCGCTGGCCCACAATGGCATTCTGTTTCTGGACGAACTGCCCGAGTTTAAGCGTTCGGTGCTGGAGGTGATGCGGCAGCCGCTCGAAGAACGGGCCGTCACCATTTCGCGCGCCCGGGGCACGGTCACCTTCCCGGCCAACTTCATGCTAATCGCCAGCATGAACCCCAGTCCGTCGGGCGAATTCTACGACCCTACTTCGTCGCACGCCGACTCGCCCGCGGCGGTGCAGCGCTACCTGAGCAAAATCAGCGGCCCGCTACTCGACCGCATCGATATCCACGTTGAAGTGAATCCCGTGTCGTTCGACGAGATGACCGCCGAGCGGAAATCAGAAAGCAGCGAGGTGATTCGGCAGCGCGTGATCGGGGCGCGACAGCGGCAGGTGGAGCGCTTCACGGCGATGAGCCAAACCGAGGTAGGCGTCTACGCCAACGCTTTGATGCCCACCCCGCTGGTGAAGCAGGTGTGCCGCATCGATCAGGCCGGAAAGACGCTGCTCAAAACCGCCATGGAGCGCCTCGGTTTGTCGTCGCGCGCCTACGACCGTATTCTGAAGGTGTCGCGCACCATCGCTGACCTAGCCGCATCGGAGGATATCAAAATTGAGCATCTGGCCGAGGCGATTCAGTACCGAAGCTTGGATCGCGAGGGGTGGAATGGGTAGTTTAAAACTTCATCATTCAAAATTCATCATTCCTTGCACCCGGTGCCCGGTTCGATATTAAAACGAATATCGAATGTTCGAGCAAGGAATTTCGAATGATGAAAGGAAAGGAATGAAAATACAAAATGGCGAACAAAAGAATTTTTGATCTGGAAGAACGGCTGATTACCTACGCGGCGTGGGTAATGAATGTGGTGGAGGAACTTACCAAACACACGCGTTGGCAATCATCTATCGGGTCAGTTGGTGCGTTCCGGTACGGGTCCGGCCCTAATGTACGGAGAAGCACAGAGCGCAGAGTCGCGGAAGGACTTTATGCACAAGATGAAAATCGCTTCAAATGAACTGCGAGAAACGCTGGTTTGCTTGAAGATGATTCAGCGTAAAAACGATTTGCTCCCGGATGCGCGGTTGGCTTCGAGGATGCAAGAAGGTAATGAACTGATCGCTATTTTTGTAAAGAGTGTTGAAACCGCCAAGCGGAATAGCTCGGCTGCACGGTAAGCACCTTTTTTCACTTCATTATTCATCATTCCTTGTTCGGCGTTCGATATTTGAATACCGAGCCGGGCGCAAGGAACACCGAATATCGAATGTCAGAGATTCCGTTCTCGCTGATGGCCGCGCTACTGGTTGGTTTTCTGGCCTACGCCGCGCTCTTCGACGAATACCAGGGGCTAATCATCAGCCGCTCCGACGGGAGTTATTTTGCTGTTTTTCTTCGCCCTGTTCATGCTCTACATCTTCAAGGTGGCCCGGGAGGGCAGCGAGTACGAAGGTAAAGAGACCTACCAGGAGCAACCCATGCTGCGCACTGTTGGCCTAGTGCTATTGGGTACTTTTTTACCGGAGAAAAGCGATACGCGTAGGTGGAGAAGTTTTAGTGCGCTGCTACTGCCATCCTCCGCCGAGGCTGCGGTAGAGCTCAATCTTCGCCAGGATAAGCTGTCTTTTTAAATCAGCCAGGTCTAGTTCGCTCTCTAAAGCGTCTTCCTGCGCGTTGATTACCTCCAGATAGTTTGCGAAGCCACTTTGGAACAAAAGAGAGGCATCCCGAACCCCCTTACCGGTTACATTGATGCGCTGCTGGGCGATATCATATTCTTCCCGAAGCTTCTCGATGGTAACCAGTGCATCGGAAACCTCCCGCACCGCCAAGATAACATTGTCTCTAAAATCAAGTTCGGCCAATTGCCGCTCGGCCAGGGCGATAGAGTAGTTCGTCTTAAGCCTCCTATTCTGAAAAATGGGTTGAAACAGCCCGCCGTTGAGGAGCGCGAACCCCGAACCGATTGGATCTAGAAAGCTACCGAGTTTGAAGGAATTAAGGCCGGTGCTGGCGTTAAGAACGATAGAAGGGTATTTCATGGCCTGGGTGATGCCCACCCGCGCATTGTTCACCACCAGTTGGTACTCGGCTGCGGCTACATCCGGTCGGTTGTCGATCAGTTCTAAAGGTACTCCCACAATGTATTGGTCATCAAACACTACATCTTCCAGGTTTTGCCGAATGTCTACCGGTTGTGGGTAGCGTCCCAACAGTTGGTTGAGTCGGTTCTCCAGCACCAGGTAATCTTTCTCTAGGCGGGGGATGAGCGAGGCCGCGCGGAGGATTTGAGACTTGGTCTGCTGAACAGCTAGGGAGGTGGTTTCATCAGCTTGAAACTGCAACTTCACGATCCTCAAGGTGTTTCGACCCAGGTCTAAGTTTCTTTCGGCTACCGCAATCTGTGAATTAACCATCAGCATGTTGTAGTAGGTGGAGGCGATCTCAGCCACTACGGCGGTTTGCACGGCTTTTTGAAACTCCTGGCTTCGCATAAAAGAGGCCTGCGCCGCTTCTTTCTGCCAACGCAATTTTCCCCACAGATCAATTTCCCAGCTAGCGAACAAGGTCGTGGAAAAGGCTAAGTTCTCAGTATACAAGGTGGTGGGAGGAACCTCTCCGTGGTTGCGTCGCGACCGGTTTGAGCCGTAGTTATTGTAGTTTTCAGAATAATACTCCCGCCTGAAGTTAAATAACGAAATCCCAAAGTTGGGGTAGAAGTTTGCTTTAGACAGTTGAAAACTCTGAGAACCTATCTCGATCCGCTGCGCTTCTCTTTGTAGGTCAATATTATTATTTAAGGCCGTATCAATTAGCGAAGTCAGGGTAGCATCCTCAAAATAATCCTTCCAGTTCACGTTGGATAAGTTTACCTGACGGGCTGTAGTACTATCAGACTGACCATAGTAGCGCTCGATATTGCCAAGGTCTGGCCGCACGTAACTTCTGCCAACCCGGCAACTGATTGCCGTAATGCTCACCAAACCAATGAAGAGTAGCTGCTTGAAAAATTTCATATCAATCGGTCCTTAGGTAGTTTTCACGCTAAATCGCTCGTTTAGCAGAATGAACAGGTACGTTAGCACGGGGATGATAAGAATTCCTAAAAAGACGCCGGACAGCATACCCCCGGCGGTGCCGATGCTCACCGATTTGTTACCGATGGCAGAAGACCCTTCTGAGAACATGAGCGGGATGAGCCCCGCGGTGAAGGCCAGCGAGGTCATCACAATCGCTCGAAGGCGCAGGGCGCTGGCGTCTAGCACGGCATCCAGCACCGAGCTACCGGCCTGCCTCTTCTGAGCAGCAAACTCCACGATCAGAATGGCATTCTTGGCCAATAGCCCAATCAGCATAATGATGCCGACCTGCACGTAAATGTTGTTCTCTATACCGGCAATGTTGATGAATGCAAACACCCCCAGAATGCCGGTAGGAAGCGAAAGCATCACCGCCATAGGCAGCCAGAAGCTTTCGTACTGGGCCGCCAGAATAAAGTATACCAGCACAATACTGATGATAAACACGATGATAGAATCAGACCCTGATTTTTTCTCTTCCAGACTCATCCCGGTCCACTCGAAGTTGAGACTGGCGGGCAGTTTGTCCTCGCTTAACGCTTCAATGCTGTTCATCACGTCGCCGGTGCTGTAGCCCGGAGCGGGAGTGATGTTTATTCGGGCGGCGTTGTACAGATTGTACCGGGTAACGGTTTCTGGTCCGTAGGTTTGTTCTAGCTGCACAATTGTGCTGAGCGGCACCATCTCGTCATCATCATTCTTAACAAAAATAGCGTTAAACGTCTCGGCGTTATCCCGAAAAGCAATATCCGACTGCATAAATACCCCGTACTGCCGGGTGAACCGGTTGAAATCTCCCACCCGGGTGCGACCGAAGTTAGACTGCACAGTGAACATCATGTCTTTAACGCTCACCCCCAGCGCTTTTGCCTTTTTGTAGTCGATATTCAGGGTGTACTGCGGGAAGTTGGTATTGTAAGAGGTGAACGCATTATTGATCGCCGGCTCCCGAGCAAGCTCGGCGACGAACTCATCGACTAAAACTCCAAACTCGCTCAGGTCGCCGTCCGAAAGATCCTGTAGCATAATTTGTACTCCGTCGAAATCGCCAAACCCCTGAACGGTGGGACGGGGGTACATGTTGATGCCTTTGGCGTCGTTAATGACCATCAGCTTGCCCATCAGGTGTTTGATGAGTTCGTTAATGTCGGCTATCTCACCACGCTCGTCAATATCTTTGAGCAGCACGTATCCCAAACCGGAAGAGGGGCTTTCCGAACCACTCACAATGTTATAGCCAGACACCGTGTTAACACTGGCGACCGCCGTTTCTAGCTGAAGGATGGAGTCGGCCTGCACCAGGGCTTGGTTGGTGCGGTGCAACGAAGCTCCTTCTGGCATGGATACGGTGAAGATGAGGAAATTGTCGTCTTCGGTAGGGATGAAGGCACTCGGCGTTTGCCGGGCCAAGAGGACCGTACCGACAACAACCGCCAACAAGCCGATCAGGCTGGCCCACTTGTACTGGATGGCCAGCTTGGCCAGGGTTACGTACTTTTCGGTGAAACGATCGAAGAGCGAGTCGAACTTACGCAATCCCTTAGAACCTAGCGCCTTGGCCTTTTGCACCTTCTCCGACTGCTGTATTTTATCCACCACCGTATCGGTGCTTTCTTGCTTGGCCACTTTGGGTTCGCTACGCTCTTTGTAGAGCAGCATAAACATCACCGGCCCCAGAGTGAGGGCAATGACGGCCGAAATCACCACCGCAATGATGATGGTGTAGGCAAACTCCTGGTAGAACACTCCCACCGGACCCTGCAAAAAGCCTACGGGCAGGAATACCGCCGCGATCACCATCGTGATAGAGGTGATGGCCCCGGTGATTTCGGTCAGGGCTGATTCAACGGCCTCGCGGGCGCTCATGGCGTGGTGCTGCATTTTTTCGTAGATGGCTTCCACCACCACAATGGCGTTGTCTACCACAATACCGATGGAAAGCACAATGGAGAACATGCTAAGCACGTTCATCGACACCCCGATGAGCGACAGGAAGAAGAAGGTTCCTACCAAAGAGATAGGAATAGTGATCGCGGTGATGAACGTGGCTCTGAAATCTTGCAAGAAGATAAATACTACCAGGAAGACAAGGATAAAGGCCTCAATCAGCGTCTTCTTCACGTGCCCCATCGATTCATCGATCTGATCCCGGACGCTGTAGGTGATTTCGTAATTAATTCCTTCCGGAAAAACTTTGGCCTGCCGCTCCAGGATCTCGCGCACGTTTTTGTCAATTTCTACCGCGTTGGCCCCACTTTGCTGGACAATGTCAATCGTTACCGATGGGCGACCGTCCAGTCGGTTCTGGCTGGTATAGTTGGACGCCCCAAACTCAATACGAGCCACGTCCCGCAGATGCAGTTGCAACCCGTCTTCCTCTGACTTGATCACGATGTTCTCGTACTCTTCGGGTTCGTTGAACCGGCCCCGATGTTTTAGCGCTATCTCGAATACTTCGTCGGAGTTTTCACCGAACTTCCCGGGGGCGGCTTCGAAGCTCTGATCGCGAATCTGTTGATACACGTCCCGCGGAGTGAGTCCGTAGAGGGCCAACCTTTCCGGGTTGAGCCAGATGCGCATGGCGTAGTCGCGCGAGCGCAAGATGGAAGCTTCAGCCAGACCCTCCACGCGCTTCAGCTCTCGTCGCACGTTCATGCGGGTGTAGGCATTGAGAAACGTTTCGTTATAAGGAGAGTTTTCTTCTTCAGCGAAGATGTTAATGGTCATCAGCGTCCCCTTCATTCTTTTCATCACGGTGATGCCCGACTCAATTACCTCGGGCGGAATTTGCTGAACCACCGTGGAGATCCGGTTTTGAATATCTACCGCCGCCAGGTTGGGGTCAGTTCCCGGTTCAAAGTACACTGAAACGCGGCCTCGGCCGGAGTTGGTCGCGGTAGAGCGGGCGTAGGTCATATTTTCAGTGCCATTGATGGCTTCCTCGATGGGAAGTAACACTGATTTGGCGACCGTTTCGGCGTTACCACCGGGGTAATACACCTGAACGCTCACGCTGGGAGGGGCAATCTCCGGAAATCGTTCTACCGGAAGTTGAAACATGCTGGCCACCCCCGCCAACACAAGCACAACGGAGATGACCAGCGTTAGCACCGGTCGGTCTATTATCTTTTTTAACATATTGTTATGCAGTTACGATTGATGAGACCGGCGGGCATTTGCAAAAACGTTCTTTTCTTCGAGGTGGATCTTTGAGAAGCAGATGTTCCCATAATGGCGGCTTAGTGGGCTACTGGAGAAACCAGATATTGTGTGCTTGTAATAATGATAGACAGAACAGAATCCAAGTTTCCGGCGCTTAGTTCGTATCGGTAGGGTTAGCGCTGCCTACCATCAAGCTACCCACCTTGACTGGTTTCACCTTGGTTCCGTTGGCCAGCTTATCGAGGCCGGAAACCACGATTTTATCGTCGGCCAACAGCGTTTCTCCGCTCACAATATACTTCTTGCCACTGCTTCCCTCAATTTGAATCTCCTTTCTTACCACCGTGCTATCCTCCTGGAACTTGAACACGAATTTCTTATCCTGAATAGAGGTGGTTGCTCCTTGCGGAATTAGTATCGCATTCGGATAGATTTGCTCCATAATAATTTTTCCGGTGCTCCCTGACCGCAGCAGGGTGTCGGGATTGTCGAACTTGGCGCGCAGGTTGATAGAACCCGTTGACTTATCAATCTGACCGGAGTTGGCGTTGATGTTGCCCGCTCTTTCGTATTCCGAACCGTCGGACAACACCAACTTTACTTCGGTATTCATTTTTCTGGAGGTTGAATCTCCCTTCATCCGTTCGTAATACAAATAATCAGATTCGCTCATGGAGAAGTATACGTAGACATCTTCTACGTTAGAGAGAACCGTTAGTGGCTTCTCGTCCGTTTTTTTGACCAGGTTGCCAATAGATTTAGGAATTCTTCCCATGAACCCGCTCACCGGGGCGCGAATGGTGGTAAACCCCAGACTAATCTTCATGTTGGCCGCAGCCGCCTGCGCCCGGTCCAGCGATGACTGGGCCACCTCGTAATCGGCCAGGGCAGTTTCCATGCGCACTTCCGAGATAACTTCGTTATCAATTAGTGGCTGGATGCGATCGATCTCGGTTTTAGCTTTTCTCAGTTTGGCGCGCTCTACCTTAACGTTGGCCATTGCGTTGTTTAGGTCTTCCTGGTAGGGTTGGCTGTTGATTTTGAACAACGGGCGGCCTTTCTCCACGTACTCCCCTTCATCGGCGTAAATCTCTTCCAGGATGCCATCTACTTGCGGGCGAATCCCCACGTTCTCCACGCCTTCAATAGATCCAAGATACTGAAATGACTTGGCGGCGCGCTCTTTTTGAAGTGTCATTACCGGCAGCGGGAGTCCTTCATCTTTCTGCTCAACTTCTTGGCAGCTAAACAGGTTAAGTAATAGGAGAACGGCGGCAGCACTAGGGTAGCAATAATTCGTCGAGGTCAAGCGATCGTAATATTTTTGGTTTCTCATTGATTCATCAACTTTCCACGCTCACCATCAACAACTGTACACTTTACGAAACGCGCGTCGTTAATCTACTCTAAATGCTTTATAACCAGCGATATACAAGAGTAAGTTTACGTACAACGAAGTGAATCGATGAGCAAAATCTGCAACAAGTGTAGAATGTTTCACCGGTTTCTGAACAGTCTGTAGAATAATTATGAGTGCCAGAGCACGGGGGCAATATATTCATTGTTTTTATTATTACCTTCGCATTATAATGTCACAAGGTATGAAAACCAACCATTATCACTTTTTCTACGGGTTCCTTACCCTTCTTCTGGGACTCAATGCTTGCGCTCCGCCCAAGAGCATCAGCACCCAGAAGGCCAATACCTACGAGGAAAACGTGGCCCCCTACCGCATCCACTACACTGATTCGCTACAGCAAACCCAAACAGTGGCTCAGTCGCCCGAGCGCCCTCTTACGGTGGGCCCACTGACCACTCGCTACGCTATTACCGACGACATGGACGCCTACGTAGCCGAGCGCAGTAGCCGCAATGGTGAGAAAAATTCGTACCAGGGTTACACCTTACAGGTATATACCGGAGGCAGCCGCGATGAGGCCAACGAAGCCAAACGGCGGGTATACAACGCCCTGCCCGACGCGCGCCCGGCTATCAATTACAACAGTTCTATCTACCGGGTACAGGTGGGTGAATATACCAGTCGTCTGGAGGCACAGGAAGATTACACTTTACTAAAGGAAGAATTTCCCTATATCTTGCTGGTTCCCCAGCGGTTCAAGATCAACGGATGAGCCTGGTTACCGACATCAAACGGCTGACCCAAGCGCACAAGGCGGAGGTGGTTGCTTCGCGCCGCCACCTGCACCAGCATCCGGAGTTATCTTTTCAGGAGCAGGAAACCGCCCGCTACGTGGCCGACCGTCTGAAGTCGTTTGGTATCAATCCCCAAGAAGGGGTGGCCGACACCGGTTTAGTTGCCCTGATCGAGGGGCAAAACCCTCAGAAGAAAACGGTAGCCCTACGCGCTGATATGGATGCGCTGCCCATCCACGAAGCGAACGATGTGGACTATCGCTCGCAGCGCCCTGGAGTAATGCACGCCTGCGGGCACGACGCCCACACCGCCTCGCTATTGGGCACCGCCCAGGTGTTGCAGCAACTGCGCGACCGCTTTGAGGGCACCGTGAAACTGGTGTTTCAGCCCGGCGAAGAACGTATCCCCGGCGGGGCTTCGCTCATGATCAAGGCCGGGGCGCTGGAAAATCCGCGCCCAAACCACATGTTCGGGCAACACGTGCAACCGTTTATTCCGGCGGGCAAGGTGGGCTTTCGTGAGGGCATGTACATGGCCAGCGCCGACGAACTCTACGTGAGCGTGCACGGCAAAGGGGGGCACGCTGCCATGCCCGACCGCAACATTGATCCGGTGCTCATCGCCTCGCACATTATCGTAGCGTTACAGCAGATTGTGAGTCAACACGCTGACCCCAAGATGCCGTCGGTGCTCTCGTTCGGGCGGGTGATGGCCGATGGGGCCACCAACGTGATTCCTAACAAAGTGCAGCTCGAGGGCACCTTTCGCACCATGAACGAGGAATGGCGCACCACGGCCCACCAGCGCATGAAAAAGCTGGCCGAAAGCATTGCCGAGGGCATGGGCGGCTCGTGTGACTTTGAGATTCGACGGGGCTATCCGTTTTTGAAGAACAGTCCGGAACTCACCCGTCGGGCCCGGCAGTACGCTGTCGACTTTCTGGGCGGTGAGAACGTGGTGGATCTGGACCTGTGGATGGCCGCCGAGGATTTTGCCTACTACACCCAGGAGGTAGACGCTTGTTTCTACCGATTGGGCACGGGCAACGAGGCCCGCGGAATTACTTCTTCGGTGCACACCCCCACCTTCGATATTGATGAGGAAGCCCTGGAAACAGGCGTGGGATTAATGAGTTGGATTGCGGTGCAGGAATTGGTACGGTAATTAAGAAACGAGTAAGCCGACGGCCATCATAAGTCCCAGCATCAGCCAATAGACTTTCTGGTACTTCTTTTTAGCCTTTCCGAACATAATTCGGTTTAAGCCGTATTTTGCGCGCATTTCATAGGGAGTCTTCATGATAGGTGAATTTAAGATTTTCAAATCGGTACATTAATTCAATATTAAGTTAATGTTAACAATATTAATTTAATGTTAATAAACCGAAACGAAAGGAATTTTGCAAAAGTTTGATCGCAAGTGATAATTTTGCAAGTAGTTGACGCATACTGACTGTGCGGAAGATAAACATGGAAAAATATCATTAGTATGCTATCTTAGCCGTT
This sequence comes from uncultured Cytophagales bacterium, assembly GCA_963761785.1. Taxonomy (GTDB): domain Bacteria; phylum Bacteroidota; class Bacteroidia; order Cytophagales; family Cyclobacteriaceae; genus Tunicatimonas. The sequence goes on along the minus strand of CAVXII010000001.1, from coordinate 3,144,256 downwards.
CAGTCCGATCGACCGCCCTTCTTTACCTCAAATCCTTGGCAATGAAGCTATTCGCTATCTTTCTGCTAGCCTCGCTCTCATGGTCCACGTTTGCTCAGTCGTCACTCGATAGCCTGGCCATTCAACTTGAGGCCCACCTAATCCGTGATTCGATCAGGGTAGACCTGCTTAACGGACTGGGGCGTCAGTATTGGGTGGTAAACCCACGTCAGTCGGAAGTCTTAGGCGAAGAAGCACTGGCATTGTCCGACACGTTAGGTTATTCTGCGGGGCAGGCCTACGCGCACCGGATTATCGGGATCGCTCACTGGACGCAGGGCAACTACGAAGAGGGTCTTGATAACCTGCTGCGGTCGCTTGCCACGTACCAATCTATCGCGGATACGCTGGGCACAGCGAACGCCATGATGAACATCGGCCTGATCTATCAAGCACAGGAGAGCTACGAAGAAGCCTTGACATATTACCAAGAGGCCGCCGCCATGTTTGAAAACCTCAACCGTCCGAAGCGTTGGATCAACACAGCCAACCACTTGAGCGAACTTTATCAATTGATGGGTCGCTACGATGACGCCAAGATTATCTTGGAAGAAGTTCGGCAACGAAGTGATTCCCTTCAGTATGCCTACGGGCAGGCGACGACCCTGCAAAACTTAGGAATTTTATATAAGGCAAACGGTCAATTAGACAGCGCCCTGGCTTTTTGTGCGCAGGCCCTGTTCATTCACAATCAAAACAACTTTGTGGAGTCTCAAGCCGTCACGCAGTACACCATCGGCACCATCTATCTTGCGCAGGACAAGCCAGACTTGGCTGAGGAAAATCTGTTGGCTAGTTTAGAGAAAGCAAAACGAATAAGCTCGAAGAAAATCCGTAGGGACATTTATCAGCAGCTCAAAGCGGTGTCGGTTGCCCAGGGAAAGTATCAGGCGGCACTGGGTTACGCGAACAACTATGCGGTCATGCGCGATAGTCTGTTAAATGCTGAAACCCTCCGGGAGTTGGTTCGCTTAGAGAATCGTTTTGCACTGGAAAAAAAGGATCGGGAGCTAACCATTCGCGACCAGGTGATTGAGTTGCTTGAGCAAGATCGCAAGATCAAGGCCCTGTGGCGCAATATCCTGGCCGTTGGTATTTTGCTGCTGCTGTGGTTTTCGTTAGCGGCTTTCCAGGTTTCTCGGACCCGCCATCGAAAGGACCAACAGCTACTGGCCGTGCAACAAACCCTGGCGCAGACGGAGCTTGAGAACGAACAGCTTCGCTCGCATGAACTTGAGCAAAAGCTGCACTATCGCAACAAGGAGCTCACCTCCTACACCCTCAATTTTGTGCAGAAAAACCAACTAATGGACGAGATTAGCGAAAGTGTGCGGGAGTTGTCCAAGCAAGATAATCCCAAACTAACCCATAAACTGCGATCCATCCAACGGCTTATTCAACAGGGCACCAACATTGATCGCGACTGGGAAGATTTTAAGCGGCACTTTGAGAACGTGCACCAGGACTTTTTCACCACGCTCAAGCAACGCTGTCCCGACCTGACCCACAACGAACTGAAGCTGTGCGCCCTGCTCAAACTAAATCTCAACCTCAAAGAAGTGGCCGGTATCTTGGGCATTGCGCCGGAAAGTGTGAAAACCGCACGTTACCGTTTGCGCAAGAAGTTTGGTCTGACCCGAGAAGACAGCTTGCTGGACTATATTATGCAGGCGGAAGCCGAATCGACCGAAACAACGGCGAATTCTGCCATTAGCGATTCAGAAGCGTAGCAACGGATGGGTTTAGACGCTGTTTTATCTCTTTGTCCAGTCCGCCCGGTTCAGTACGTACACCAAACAGTCGCTGTCATCAAATCTCCTTTTTTCAACCAACTGAAATCCGATTCTTTCGTAAAAGCGAATCGCACCGGTATTCGACTCGAGCGGATCGATCAAGATAGCGATAACCGACGCATTACTGAAGCAGCGATCGATAGCAAGCTTCATCATCACCGTTCCGTATCCCCTTCCCAGATCATTCCGCTCGCCAATCCAAATGTCTATCGCGCGAAGGTTGTCGGCAACGGAACCCCAGTAATGAGACTCTTCTTCCGCGGGATCAATGATCTGAATGCACCCCACCGGTCGCCCGTAAACCTCAGCGATCAGCTGCTCCCGCCACGGAGGCAACCGCTGAAGCTCATACGCCCAGTCCCAATCTTCGTCATGCCCTGAAGCAATAACGTGCGGCTGCTCGTCCCAGTACTCTAGGAAAGGCAGATCCTTGATCGTTGCCAAGCGAAGCGTTATGGTTTGGTTACTGGGCAATTTTGGATACTTATTTGGAGGTAGATTGATGTCTAATACTACGCATACGCAATGTGATACGTCAGAATCTGAGGGCCTTCGTCAAAGGTTGCCTGCTCGACAAGGGTCAGCCGGTACTTTCCTACGGAAGAGCCAAACAGCCGTATCCCTTCGCCCAGAATCACCGGATTAAGCTTTATTTTCAGTACGTCAATTTGTCGCTGATCCAGTAGCCACCCGGCAAATTCCCCTCCTCCGCACAGGTAGATATCCGAACCTGGCTGTTCTTTCAGTATCTTGATGTGGGCGAGATCAGGCGGAAGCACGTGCACTTTTTCGTGAGGCTGATCAAACGTAAGCGTGTTCGAAAACAGGTAGTGCTCCATGTGCGGATACGCCGGTTGCCCCGGGGGCAAGCCGTACTGGTAGCCAAACTCGTAGGTTCGGCGTCCCATAATGACCGTATCGAACTGCTGCAAATCCTGTTGGTATTTTTCTACGCCCGGCCCTTGCTGGGCAAACCCACTGATGTCATCATTGGGTCCGGCGATGAATCCGTCTACCGAGGTGGCTACGTAATAAACAATTTTTCTCATGACGCGGTAAGGTTTGATACCGAACGATAGACTAGCGAACAAACAATGTCCGAAAACTACCGCGGCTAATCAAGAAAAAGGCCCGATATCAAGCAGTAGTGCGCATACCTCGTCCGGGCGGTCAGCACTTTGATCAACAATTTTCTATTCTAAAAACGTCCTTACCGCCTCACTGATACGTTCTTGCTCACAGGCAAAGGCGTAGTGACCGCAGTTGGTATTCAGGGTGATTATTTCAGACCCAGTCGCCTGGGCGAAATCAGCGGTGGTCGTCGGCAGCAGTAAATGATCTTGTTCAGCCACAATAATCAGGGCTTGCGGAGTTGTATGTTCCTCACCCGACGCCAACGAACGCCGGAAGCCATCGCCGAGATCGTACTGACTGATGGCGCGCATCTGACTCAGCAGGTCGTGCAGGCGGTAGTGACGCGCTTCTTCTTCGATGGCCGTAACCAATTCAGGAAGAGCGGCGGCACTGGTCTTCTGCGCTCGATACGCTGGGGTGAAGCCCAGCACGTACTCCAGCATCAGGGCGGTGGTGGTCACTTCCGGGCAATCTTCGGTTTCGCACAGGTTCATGATGCGCTGGAAAAGTTCAAACACCAGGCCGTCGTACGAGGTGAGTCGGGGCGAGCCTACGATGGGGGCCGCCCGATCAAAGAATTCGGGATAGCTGGCCATCCACTGGTACGTCTGCATCCCGCCCATTGAGATACCCGTCACGGCGTACAGATGATCCAGCCCTAATATTGAGGTCACGAACGTGTGCTGGGTGTTGACCATATCTCGGATCGAGAACGCGGGAAACGACCTTCCCGGTTGTTGCGTACTGGTAGACGGAGAAGAAGAAACCCCGTTGCCGAAGGCATCCGCGATAATAACAAAGTAGCGGGTAGAATCCAGCATCTGGTCTTCTCCGACGTAAGAAAGCAAACTTTCGCTCGTACCGCCGTACCAAGTGGGAAACAGTATAGCATTGCTCCTGTCGGCGTTCAGTTGGCCGAAGGTACGGTAGCCGATCTGACAGTCGCGGATGGTTTGTCCGTTTTCGAGCGGGTAGTCGCCCAGGCTGGCGAATTGTAAGTGACCCTGGGCCGAAGCAGTCGGATGGATCCCTGCCAGGAGGAGGGCAATTGCCAAGACCCGAAATAGGCAAGGGTCGCTGAGAATAACGGAAGGGCGCTGGTTGTGCTTGTTCATTGTATGGTGGATTTAAAGTAACGACGTTTTGTTATTGTTCCGAATATATAATCAGACCAGCCGTGTTACGAAGTCAATGCCCGTTCTGCTCCCATTTCCCACGCAGAAAAGCGAGTGCTTTATCGTTAAATGCCTCCGCTTGCTCACCGAAGATTGGGATGTGTCCCCCGTGGGGGACGATCCACAGGTACGCCTCCGGTAGGGCGGCGTACATCTCGATTGGGATACTCACCGGGAAGAACTCGTCGTGGTCTCCGTGAACGATCAGCGTTCGGGCTGTGATCGTCAACAGGTAAGGAGCCGTAAAGTTCATGTCGTCGTAGCTGTCCTTCATCCGGTGAAATTGTCCGAGTACCTCCCGGGTTTGCCCTTCACCCCGGGTACTGCACGACTCCCACTCCTGCAATTCTGCCACCGACATGCTATCCGGCACGGCCCGTTGCATAATTGCTCGGGCTTGCTCGGGGAAGTAAGACGTTGCCCCAATCAAGACCATCGCCTCGATGCGCTCCGGCTGCTGGGTTGCCATATGGAGAGGGGTCATTCCCCCGCTGCTCATTCCCATCGCCCTGACGCGATCGATCCCCAGCTCGTCTAGCAAAGCAAACATGTTGAGCGCCGCCTGCCGATGGGTAAATTCTCCTGTCGGGTTTGTAGAACGTCCGTGCCCTCGCAGGTCAGGCATGATCAGACGATAATGCTGGGCGAGTCGCTCCACTTGGGGCTGCCAGCTTTGGGCGCACCCCCCAAAGTAGTGCAGGAGGAGGAGTGGGGCACCATCGCCGACCACTTCATAGTACAACTGCACACCGTTTATCGAGCGGGTATTTCCTGGGTTCTGGGCCGAACCGGAGGGCACAACGGCCAATACGCCCATCCAGGAGAGGGCGGCGGCAATGAGATGGATCTTTTGGATTGATATACGCATGGAGTGGTTTGTTACTGGTTAAATTCAAGACAAAGCGTTTCTTGTTCGCTCAATGCTTGCCACTGATGGCACAGCTGCGCAACGCGCGTATGCAGCGCATCCAGTGTAGCCTCCGACAGCAGAAGCGGCGGGATACTCTTCAGTACACAGACTTTCACCAGGGTGGCAGCAAAGTTAGCGTACGCAGCACCGTCTATCAGTTCGGCCTGTAAAATTCCCACCAGAATTTCGGCTTGATGGGCCTCCCGGGGCAAACGAGCGGGTTGCAATGCCTCTGGACGCTGAGCAACGGGCAAACCAAAGCTGCTGATGTTGTGTCCTTCGGTCACTAGCCCGTAAAACGCTGAACGAAAACCCAACTCGGTCTCCACCACGTAGTGAATCAGATCGTGGATGACCATCGCAGGGTGCTTGGTGTTGCTCCAGGTTTCGCTTCCATCAGGTCGAACACAATGTAGCGTCGCCGAGCCATTTTCTCTTTTGGTGAATGTGATCTTCATGAGTGTGCGGTAAACTTCTTGTTGAAAAACCGACGGCGGCCTGGGGGGTAAGTAGCAGCTCGATCCGGGTAGACTTTTGTTCGGTGACCGCCACCACAACGGAGTCGGTTTGGTAGCCTAGTTTCCTGATACGAACCTGGTAGTCACCCACCGTCAGCGAATCCAGCCGAAACTGACCGTTGGCATCGGTGAGCAGCGCGGTGGTGGCTGGGTGGGTGGTGATGCTGACTCCGGCGACCGGTGCCTGGGTGAGCGCATCGCGCAGGGTGCCGGATAAGTTCCCCTGCTTTTTCGCCGATGGCCCCAGGACGATGGCCAGGGTGGCGGTTTGTTCTGGTTGCAGCGCCAGTTTCAGCGACTCGTTGCGGTAGCCCGTTTTCTCGGCCGTAATGGTATAGTCACCGGTAGGAATACTGCTCAGCAGAAAGGCACCGCTACTATCGGTGAGGGCGATAGAAGTGGGAGGAACGGTGGCTACCTGCACTCCGGCCAAGCTTGCGCCTGCCTCGTCGATGGTGTGGCCGCTAACCTGGGCAAAGGATATCAGGTCGAGGGTATCTTCCTGACACGCAAACAGTCCGAACAGGCTCATCAGGCAGAATAGGGTTCGTAGGTGGATCATAACACTTGGTTTTATAGGGTTGAACATTGGTTTTTATTCGGGCAGGGGCTGAAATCCGTTTTCGATAATAATGCGCATGCCTTCGCCTTGCTGGTGCACCTGGTAGGTCGGTGCCTGGCCGTGGTTCTCAATCTGAATCATTTCCAGAAAGCTCCCATCTTGGGTGATGCCGTAATTCATACCATTGCCGAGCAGGTCTTGCTGCAAGTGATTGTAGGCTCCCCGTTGGCGAACGGTGACCTCGTTATTGTCGCCGTGCAGCACTCCGGTATAATCGTGACCGATGCCTTGTTGAACCACGTTCCAGTCGTTATCGTTGCCCAGTTGGAAAAGCAGTAGTTGTTGGGCTTCGCCTTCCTGAAAGATCCGTAACTGCTGTTGCTGGCCGGATTGCACCGTTTCACTGGCGTGATCCTGACCGATTTGCTGAAGCGTTAGCCGGTTGTCACTGCCGGAGGCAAATTCAGATGCATCGGGTAACAAAAGAACCGGGGTCTCAACCTCCTGAGCCAGGATGCTGATCGTACATCCTAATCCTGCAATCGTTGTTAAAAACAGATTTTTCATAGCGTTAGAAGAGTCTTCCGGAAAGAGGGCCTTTCCGGAAGGTGGATGAATAAATTAAAAGGGCAGTCCGGCTCCCTGAGAAACGATGGCGCTGTTTCCGTTGCCTTGCTGAACAACGTTGATATAGTCATTAGCTCCTTCCTGGAAAAGAAAGGCTTCGTTCTCTTCGCCAGTTTGCATCAGGGAGACTTCGCTATCTTTCGTGATTGAGCCAGCAGTGCCCGCTTGTTGAATCAGTCCTTGGTTACCACTTCCGGTTTGTTCGCTCTTCACCTGGTTATTCGTAGCGATGCCACCCAGTGTTCCCTGGTCAACCGTGATATCATTGCCGTACCCATACTGGGTAGTATAGGCCTGATTGTTTCGGGCTATCCCATTGAGGCCAGCTCCCTGATTGATTGTAGCCTCGTTCTCGCCTTCCTGTAGAATAGAAGCCCAGTTAGTATAAGCTTCCCCTACGTTTCCCTGTCGGATGGCGGCGGAGTTGGTGCCCTGCTGTTCAATACGGGCGCGGTTATCTTTGGCTGTACTACCAAGACCTTCTCCTTGATCTACGAACGCTGAACTCGCTTCTCCCCGTTGTTCTACCGTGGTATGATTAGCGGTGGCGTTTGCCCCGTCTACCCCTTGATTAATATTTGCGAAATGCTCAATACCGCTTTGGTTGATGTCGGCTTTGTTAAACTTAGCCAATCCACCAACGGCCTGTAGTACCGTAACACTGTGACTTTCGCCAACTTGGTCAATAAACACTTCATTGTTCTGACTTTGGGCTATCGCACCAACGCAAAGCAGCGTACATACGAAGATTAATACTTGTTTTTTCATCGGTTAAATCGTTAAAAGAATTAGAGAATACTTGGTACCAAGACCACCGATATCCGGTGGTCTGCTGTTGTTGGTACCGAAGTATTGATAATCAATGGGTGTAGTCTACAAATCCTGAGAATCTTTACTTCCGAGGATGACAAATGCTTCGTTGGCGTTTCCTTGCTGCATTATGTCTACGAGATCATCTCTTCCAGCCTCTGTAATCTCGGCATTGTTGAGGTCACCAAATTGTTCAATGATCGCCAGATTGTCGAAGGATGTTTCGAAATCCCCTTGCGAAATATCTGCTGAGTTTTGGTTACCCTCCTGCTCAATACTGGCTTGGTTGCCTTCGGCGATGTCGCCCAGGCCTTGAATGACATTAGAGGAGTTGCCGTTGCCATGCTGGGTTTGCGTTATCTGGTTATCCTTCGCGAAACCATCGCCATTAGCTCCCTGGAGGACCCTCATAGTATTATCGTTACCGTGCTGCAATTGGGTAATTTGATTAACGATAGCGGATCCTATCACATCCCCCTGTTCAATTTCGGCTGAGTTCCTTGATCCTTCTTGGTGCTGCGAATTATGATTCTCCTTGGCAATTCCTAAGCTGACTCCTTGATCGATGAGGGCGGTGTTCTCTGTCCCAGCTTGGTACTGCGAATTACGATTCTTTTCTGCGAACCCTGAGCCGAATCCTTGAGATATCCGAAGTAAGTTTCCTTCTCCCAATTGGAGACGCGAATTTTCGTTACGAATACCAGTGCCGTTCTCAGAACCCACGCGAAGACTACTGTTGTTGTCGATTCCTTGCTGCGTGATAGAAGTTTTGTTGTGTTGAGCAAAACCGTCTATTCCGTGAATCGCTGTTGCCCGATGATTATCGCCAATCTGGTCAATAAACACTTCGTTGTTCTCACTCTGAGCGATGGCACTAACACGTATCAGCACACCTATAAGTATAATTGCTTGCTTTTTCATAGTTGGTTAAATTATTGGAAATTTAGAAAATTAGTTGAATTAACGGGGGTACGACCGAGCTGGGGTGCGGCCAGATCGTACCACCGGGGTAAGTGCCTATCAAGGCGTTTTACAAAGGGGCGGTTCCTCCCTGAGTTACGTTGGCAGTGTTGGTATCGCCCTGTTGCAATACGTCCGCCAGATCATTCCGACCAGCTTGTTCGATCCTAGTGTTGTTGAAATCGCCTAGTTGCTCTACCATAGCCCGGCTATCTATCGCTTCTTCACCCTCAGCACCCTGAAGAATATCAGTAGAATTTTCGTCACCTATCTGGTCTAAGGCAGCGTGGTTGTCAAGCGCAATTCCTTCGTCAGTTCCTTGTAGAACGGAGAAACCATTGCCTGACCCATCTTGCGTAACGTTTGCTTCGTTTCTCCGAGCGGTGCCGCCAAGATCACCAAATGCGGCACTACCTTGTATCACGTTTCCGGAATTGCTCTCCCCGTGTTGAGCTACCTGAGTTTCGTTTTCGGTAGCAATACCGTCAGAAAATCCCTGCTGAACCCCCAATGAATTTCCGCTTCCTTCCTGGTAGGTGTCAACCTCATTGTCTTTGGCTTCACCTCGCGCGCCTTGGACGATCCTCACACTATTACCGTCGCCACTTTGATAGGCATTGGCCTCGTTATCAGTCGCTACCCCAGTGCTACCTTGCAGGACTTCGGCTCGGTGTTGCACACCCTGCTGCTCTACGTTTGCCTGGTTATCCCGGGCGGTACCGGTTGCTAACCCCTGATCTACACGAATGACATTGAGGATGCCTTCCTGAATAGCGATTGCTTCATTGTCTCGAGCCTCGCCACCTACGCCCTGTAGAATATCTGCTTGGTTGTCATCGCCAATTTGGTCGATGTACACTTCGTTGTTTCGGCTTTGGGCCAGGGCGCTCGCGCCAATGGCGGTGGCGAGCATACCGCTGAATACTGCTTTTTTGATACACATAATTGATAAAGGTTAAAATAAAACATAAATAAAATTCTCACTTGGAACGGGACCGGGCTATCCTCCTGACGATCCGTTCTCTCTTGATCTTTTTTCGGCTTAGTCATATTTCCACGTCATCGCATCGATGGCTTGTTGCACCGAAGCCGGGGCCAGCGCGTGTTCCTTGATTTCTCGGAACACTACGACCACCAGGTTGCGCTCGCGCGGCAGATCTAGCAGCAGGTGAAAGGTAAACAGGATGCCTTTTTTCCCGTTGATCTCCACCGTATGGTGATCGAAGTCCCGGATAGCGGCTAAGGCGGTTCGGTCGCAGTACCCGACCGCCCGGCAATATTCAGGGGGAGGCGAGGTTGCATGAAGGGACCGTTTGGCTACCGGACGCTCTTGGGTATGCGCTAATCGTATTTCTGTTGCTTGGTTCATGGTTTTCCTAAATAAAGATAAATGCCCAGCGACGCTGACCAGAAGAAATCGTTGTACTTGCCCTGCTGCATCCGGTTCGAGCGCATCGCTCAGTACGTACTGATGCCGCACTTTGGCGCTTACTCCCAGGCGGTTGCTCAGCAGGTACTCGGCTCCCAGTCCGGCGGTTATCAGGCCGTAGCCCGACCCCAGCGGCTGCGCTTCTTCACCGATCCAGCCGCTGCCCAGGTGCAGTAGGGGCGTGAAGCGGGTTTCGGGCGATAAACGCCATTCGGTGAAGGCTTCGGCCAGCCACACCTCTTGCTGATACGCCCCTTCCCCCGCCAGCGTCCCCTCCGTGGCTTCCAGGCCTACCGTGAGCCAGGGGCTGAGTTGCCCGCCCACGTGCAGCGACCCGGCCGGACGGAACCGGGGGTTGGGATAGTCTCCGGCGTAGCGGAAGGTGCCCAAACTTGCTCCCAGGCGGAAACGACTTCGCTGAAATCGGTTGTAGCGTCGACCCAGGTAATCGGTTTGTTCGTTGGCCTCTACCTCTCGTTCGTACTCTGTGATAACCCGAGTGTTCATCTCGTCGTGGTGCTTCAAATTCCACAACCCGTCCACGACACCCTCCACAACTAAGCTATGCACGGCTTTCTCAATAGCCTCACGCACGGCCAGCTCCGCCGGTTCGTTATGGGTGAATCCCGTTTCGGCCTCCAGCAAGCGTTGAAAGCTCACGAAACGAAATAGCCCGACGTCTACCTTCTGCGAAAGAATGGTGCGCGAGGTATAGATCGTCTTCAGCACCCGCCCGTTGGTGGTCAACGTCGCCCGAAGGTACACCGTGACCCGGTCTTGGCGGTACTCGGCCGATCCTCCGGCCCCGAAGTAGCGGGCACCTGCTCCGCCGGTGAGCACGTTGGCATCGTACGAGATGATACCGCCTTCCAGCAGCACTCCGGCGAACAGCAGGGGCGGTAACGACACCTCACCTTCGCCCCCTTGCTGCTGTTGAAAGGCCTGTCGACTGCTACGAATAATCTTGCGCTCGTTGAGTAAGTTGGATAAGCCTTCTCGCTCGATGGTGGTGAACCAACCCGAGCTTTCCAGGGCCCGCTGTAGAATAGAGGTGGCCCCCTGGGTCACCGCCGTCGACCAACTGGCTCCCACCTCAGAGGGTTTGTACTGCCCGGTCTGGTCGCGGAACTTGTAGACGGCGGCAACAATCTTCTGCTCGGGTTCGGGTAGCGAGGTCAGCGCCTCGTACATTCCCGACTCGGCCCCCAGTCGGGCACCGCTTTGACGAATGGGTTGACTAAGGTAAGGAGCACAGCTGCCGAAGATGGTCAGCAGCCCCAGCAGTAGCCAGATGGAAACGATACGGTTCATAATGAGCGATTAATAATTGATCTTTCGTTGTAGCGCAATCATCTAATAAATAGCGATGTGCAACATTAGAAATAAGGAACGCTGACGGTGGTTTCGCTACCCGTGACGGTATCCAGGATTTTGATGTTGATGCCTTCGCCGCCGGGGGTCACGTTCGATCTGATAATTACCAATCTCGTACTGCCCTTCCGCTAAGCCTGCTTCTCCAAACTGCTCCCCGACCACCTCTCGGGTGATGCGACTAAGGATTTGGCGATTAAGGCTTTGCTCAAAATCCTGCAAGGGGTCGCGCTCGAAGCGGTTGCTAATGTCTTCTCCTTCGGCCGTGTATCCGTTTTGCACCTGCGCCGACGAGAGCATCCAGCTGTAGTTGAGGTAATTACCTCCGAAGGCTGGGTTTTGCGGCCGGTAGGTAAAATCCTGAGCCAGCAGTGGAGTAACCCATCCGGGTAGGCTTATCAAGAAAAGGGTGAATAGATGCTTCATGGTTGTATAGTTTTTCGGACCAGCAAGTAACGATTAGTAGATGCCACTCCCGTACTGGTCTTTATTTTCCAGTTGCTGCGCCATCTGTTCGTAGTGTTGAATCTGGTAGTGGGCACGTTTAATTGCGTGAGTGGCCACGGCGAGCAAAAGCTCTTCCCGTGCTTGCAGGGCTTGGCTTATCAGTTCAGTGTCGTTGAGCAGCACGCTGATGCGGGTGCCCCGGCCCGGTTGCGGTTGCTCTTTGATATATAGTGTATAGCCCATTGCGCTAGGCGGTGCTTCCCAGCGCGTATAAAACAATTCGTAAAAATCCCTGCCTATCTTGGTAATCGTCTCATCAATCACTAGTCCGTTCATTTCTAGTCTGGCTTCCAGAGTAGTCGCTAAATCCGACTGCGCAACAGCGGTCAGGGTCGGCACAATGACCAACAGCAACCCGTATAGTGCCCTGTTTCGGACGATCATGACAAAAGCCGTTGAATAAGATAGAGTTGTTTCACATTCAGCCAACCGCGGTACTTCCTCGCTGCGTTGCAGGGGCCGGAAGGCACCATCAAGCTGACTGACCGAAATCGCTGTTTTCTCAGCATGGGCTTCGTTACTATAAGGGATAAATAAATTATCGGGCATAGTGGGCTTTTTCGTGATGTCACAAAGCAAGCGGAAACAGCGAAGAAAATCGAATCTTGGGAGGCTACAAAAGGTGGACACAGCCCCAGAACGCAGTAGACATAAAGTAGACCTGCAACAGAGAAGCGGCAAAGTTGGAACGGAAAATCGGCCAAACTTAGATTTACTGAACGCTACCCGCCGTTCACCTTTTGTCTACTCGACAAAGTGACTTGGTAGACCTCTTGTCTACCTAAAATAATAGGCAGTCCGCTCCGGGTTGCCGTACCTTTGTCACAGACGCTGCTAGAAAAGCGCGCTCATAAAAAAGACCCGGTGGCTAAACGCCCGGTGGGTTAGTACAAATTTTATTGACATTCAATTTACTTATGAAAACTCAACGAGAGACATTTCTAGGCTCGGCCACGGTGCGCTCCGCGCTCAACCGAGCCCGCCGCTACACCGCGACCCCCGCTCGCTAAGTGACCCAGCAACTGGCTCCGACAAGCGAACGGCGGGGCCGGTGTTTATTTCAAGATTCGCATCACTTTACGTATGTATCATACTCCTTAACACCAATTCAAAATGCACCCATTTAAGAATTTCCTAATTTTCACGCTGGCCATTGGCCACCTGCTGTTCTTTTCCGCCTGCACGGAGGAAGAAGACACCGCCCCAGTAACCCCGGAAGATCCGACCACCGAAGACCCCACGGGAGTCGACGTTCAATTAACCACCGATGGCACCTTCGGTAGCTACCTCACCGACGCCGAAGGGCGCACCCTGTATTTCTTTACCAACGATGCGGATGGCACTAGCACCTGCGTAGGTGGTTGCGAAGCTGCCTGGCCGGTGTTCAATGCCGACAGCCTAACGGTAAGCGAAGGGCTGGCCGCCGCCGACTTCGGCAGCATCACCCGGGCCGACGGCAGTAAGCAAACCACCTTCAAAGGCTGGCCGCTGTATCGCTTCGCTTCCGATGCTAACGCGGGAGACATCACCGGCGACGGTTCGGGCGGCGTGTGGTTTGTCGCCAAGCCGGATTATAGTCTAATGCTGGCCAACCAAGACATTGAGACCATCGATGGCGATAATGATCGCTACCTCGTAGATGCGGAAGGTAATACCCTGTATTTCTTTCTCAACGATGAGGAGGGAATAAGTAACTGCGAAGGCGGGTGCCTGGCTTCCTGGCCTTCGTTTGCGGGTAGCACAACCCTAGTTCTTCCCTCAGCGTTATCAGCCGATACTTTCGGTAGCATCACGGGTACCGATGGGCAGCCGCAACGCACCTACCGCGGTCGTCCGATGTACTTCTTTGCGCAAGACCAACAACGCGGCGACGTGATCGGCGAAGGAGCCAGCGACGTATGGTTCGTGTTCAACGGAGCGAATCTGGAAAAAGCCGGAGATGTTGTAGACGTGCCGGAAGAAGAAGCTGAGGCGGTAGAACTAGCGGACAGCGACGAGTTCGGCAGTTACCTGGTGGATAGCGAAGGACGCACCCTGTACTTCTTTGCCAGGGATGCCAACGGCACGAGCGTTTGTGCGGGAGGCTGTGAAGCCGCCTGGCCAACATTTCACGCTGAGGATTTAGCGATCGGAGAAGGGCTAGCAGCGGCTGATTTTGCGACGATCACCCGCCCCGATGGCAGCGAGCAAACCACCTACAAAGGCTGGCCTTTGTACTACTTCGCCTCCGACGAGAACGCCGGAGACATTAACGGTGATGGCTCGGGCAATGTGTGGTTCGTCGCCAAACCAGATTATAGCATTATGGTAGCCAACCAGGACATTGAGACTATTGAAGGCGATAGCGACCGCTACTTGGTAGATGCCCAAGGCAATACGCTTTACTTTTTCTTAAACGATGAAGAGAATGTGAGTAATTGCGCGGGCGGATGCCTGGCTTCCTGGCCGTCGTTTGCCGGAGATGACAACGTAGTGCTTCCCTCCATTCTGGCTTCTGAAGACTTCGGCAGCATCACCGGCACCGATGGTGAGCCGCAAATGACGTACAAAGGTCGACCAATGTACTACTTCGCCCAGGACCAGCAGCGGGGTGACGTGATTGGTGAAGGAGCGAGCGATGTCTGGTTTGTGTTCAACGAAAATCACCTTGAAGAAGAGGGGGAGGTTCCGGTGGAAGGATACCAACTTAGCTTGGCCAACAATGATGCGCTCGGTAACTATTTGGTGGATGCCGAAGGCAAAACCTTGTACTACTACACCAAGGATGCTTCCGGTGAGAGCGTCTGCGAGGGAGCCTGCGAAGCGGCTTGGCCGGTGTTCTACCAACCGGAGATCAGCTACGGTAAAGGCTTAGTAGCTGCCGATTTTGCGGAGATTACCCGCCCCGACGGCAGTAAGCAGGTCACGTACCAGGGCTGGCCTTTGTATTATTACGCGGGCGATGCCCCCGGTGACATCATCGGCGAAGGAATTGGCACGGTGTGGTTTGCCGCGAAGCCTAACTACACGCTGATGGTGGCCGACGCGGTACCCGAAGGGGCGGATGCTTCCGTGAAGTACTTGGTAGACGCCTACGGCAACACCCTGTACTACGCGCTTAACGACGAAGAAAACGTGAGCAACTGCAACGGCGACTGTGCTTACACCTGGCCCGCCTTTGCCGCTGAAGGAGCGCTGGTGCTGCCCTCTGCGCTGGACGAAGCGGACTTCGCCACTATCCAGCGCAGCGGAGGCGGATCGCAGCTTACCTACGTCGGAAGGCCGTTGTACTACTTCGTGCAGGATGCCGAACGCGGCGCTACTCAGGGGCACGCCTCGGCGGCCTTCACCGTGGCCGAAGTTCCATCGTCGTCTCTCTAAACCTGCTTAAATTACCCTACCAAATTCTTCGCTCACCCCAACCCCAATGATCATGATCCGCTTACTCCACTTTCGTTCGTTCATCAGTGCCCCGTGGTTATTGATCGTGTTGTTCGGAGCCGTGCGCTGCACCTACGAGGTGGTGCCCGAACCGGCTAACTGCGACGCGCTGCCTCGCCTGCGGCTGGTTTCCAAAAGCGACGCAAGTTGCGGGGTGACCAACGGACGCATCGAGGTGCGAGTAGAGGGAGAATCGGAGGGGTACGCGTTTCGTATCGGCGACGGAGAGGCACAGGCGGACGGTACGTTCACCGTGCTGGCCGCCGGAACCTACGTGGTGTCGGCCACCGACGCCAATGGGTGCCGGGGCGAACTCACCGTGTCGGTGAACAACCGCGACGGGGTGAACATGAACGTGACCACCACCGAAGCTAGCTGCGGGGCCACCGACGGACGCATCCGGGCCGAAGTATCGGGCGGAGAAGCACCCTTTCGGTTTACGCTCAACGGCGGAGCCGCGCAGAGTACGGGAACGTACAGCGCGCTAGCGCCGGGAGCGTACGAAGTGGCGGTGGAAGACGCCAGCGGCTGCACCGTCACCCAGCGGGTGGAGGTGCGCAGCGGGATAGCGTTTGCCACCATTCAACCGATTATAGAAACCAACTGCGCAGTGAGCGGGTGCCACAACGGCAGCGTAGCGCCCAACTTCACCAGCGTGGCCACCATCCAAGACCGGGCCGCCCGCATCAAGGCGCGCACTTCGGCCAAGTCGATGCCCCCGCCCTCGAGCGGCCGCACCCTTACCGATGCGCAAATTGAGCAACTGGCCTGCTGGGTGGATGGTGGCGCCCAAAATTAAATTCCGTACAGACGCGATTAATCGCGTCTCAATCTGGCGCGGCGCGTCTCAATCTGGCGCATCGCGTCTCAACCCCAAAACCAATGAAAACTAAATTCTTTATTTCCTTGATTATCTTATCCATTGCGTACCTGGAATCATCGGCGCAGGCCAAATTTATGACCCAGTCGGGTGCGGCCAAGTTTTTCTCCACCGCTCCACTCGAAGACATTGAGGCGAATCACGGCGGGGTGCAAAGCATCATTGATCTGGAAAGCCAGGAGGTAGCCGTCAGCATGCTCATCACTGGCTTCAACTTCAAGAAGTCTTTGATGCAGGAGCACTTTAACGAAAACTACCTGGAGTCGGAAAAGTATCCCAAGGCGGTTTTCAACGGAACATTCAGTAGTGCCAAGCCCGTTCGGGCCGACCAGGACGGCACCTACGCGGTGACGGTGACCGGTGAACTCACCATCCACGGAGTGGCACAACCCATCACCACCACCGGAACCATCACCGTGAGCAACGGTCAGGTGACCGCCGAAACCACCTTCCCCGTGCGGGTGGCCGACCACCGGATTGAGATTCCGAAACTCGTATTTATGAACATCGCCGAGGTGGTAGAGGTATCTGTGCACCTGGAATACCAGCCCTTCAACAGCTAACGCCATAGGTTAGGTTTGGTAATTTGTTTAAGCATCGTACAATAGCCAGTCGTTGGCTGGCTACTGTATTTCTTCTTTAACCGTTTACTCGCAAATTATTCAACTATGAAAATCCCCCACGAACGACGAAAGCCGTATGGTTTCGGCTCGGCCCGCTCTGTCTACGCGCTTATTCTTTTCTCTCTGTCGCTAATGATCGCCAGACAGACCCAAGCACAGGATGACCTCATGAACCTGCTCGATGCTCAAACTCCCGATCCGGTGCACTACACCGTAGCCACCTTCAAGGGAAGTCGGCTCATCAACGGGCACACCGTGGAAACCCGGAAGCGGGGCACGCTGGAGTTTATCATCGGCCATCGCTTCGGGCGGCTCAACTCCGGAGCCTACGAGTTTTTCGGACTCGACGGAGCCAACATCCGGCTGGGCTGGGAATACGGCCTGGCCGACTTTCTGAACGTGGGCGTGGGGCGTAACTCTTTCGAGAAGACCTACGACGGCTTCCTGAAGCTGAAACTGCTGCGGCAGAGCCGCGGTGCGCGGCGGTTTCCGGTGTCGGTGGTGGCCTTTTCCAGTGCGGCAGTCAAAACGCTGACCAGCGAAACCCCGCTCGAATTCACCGACCGCCTGTTCTATACCCACCAGTTGCTCATCGGGCGAAAACTGAGCGAATTGCTGTCGCTGCAACTGATACCCACTGTGGTGCACCGCAACCAGGTGCAGGAACGGGACGGCGAAAACGACGTGTACGCGCTGGGAGTGGGCGGAAGAATAAAGCTGACCACCCGGGTGTCGCTCAACGGCGAATACTACTACCGACTGCAAGCACCGGCCGACGCCCCGGAGTTCAACTCACTGGCCGTGGGCTTCGATATTGAAACCGGGGGGCACGTGTTTCAGCTGCATCTGACGAACAGCCGGGCCATTATTGAAAAGGGCTTCATCACCGAAACCACCGGCAACTTCTTCGCCGGAGACATCCACTTTGGCTTCAACGTTTCTAGAGTTTTTTAGGATGAGAAAGACCAAGCAAAAATTGCTACGCTTGCTCAAAACAGAGTATCCCACGCAAGCGGAGGCTTTGGCCGCGGCTATAGATGAAGCATTTCTTCGTGTTGAGAAAGATGTTGCCTTCGCCAAAAAGTCTGAAAATCCGATGGACAAAAACTTACCCATTGCTGCGTATCTCCTGACCATCATCATGGTGCTGGATCAGCACGCATCTAGTTTGCCTGGCATTCGGAAAATAATTCTGGAGCTGACGTATCACTACGCCCGACCCAGCAACAGGGTGCAGCAGTATCTAAAATCGCTCGTTCCTGCCTTGCTCACCTCTACCGTAGGGCGCTATCTGCTGCGGCGAATCGACCGACAACTTAAGAAAGCGCCTTTGGCCGACGGATTCTTGATCGACGTGATCACAAATAAGGAAGAAACGTTGGGTTTTGGGTACGGAGTGGATATTCGGGAGTGCGGCATTTGTAAGCTCTTTGCCAAGCACCAGCATCAAGCCTACGCCCCGCTGCTGTGTGAGGTGGATTACATCACTTCCTCACTGGCCGGTTTGCAACTCATCCGAAGCGGAACCATCGCTAACGGAGCGCCCAAGTGTGACTTTCGCTACCAAAAAATAAAGTAACCTCATGAAAAACCGCACTTTACAGAAACTACAAACCAAGTGGCAACTCAGCAACGTCTGGCAAGTAATCGCGATACTGGTTACTTTCAGCCTGGCTGGGTCTACTATCGTTTGGATTCGTCCCTGGTTTTTTCAGTGGCTAGGAATGGACGAGCGAACGCCCTGGCTACTAAAAGCGATTGCGTACGTTACCTTCGTTTTTCCGACCTACCAAGTACTGCTGTTGGTCTACGGCAGCCTGCTGGGGCAGTATTCGTTCTTCGTTCAGAAAACAAAGCGTGTTCTTCACGTCATCACCTTCAATAAACGCTAACATGAAAAATCTACTGATCCATCTAATTATCTGGCTGACGGTCAGCAGTTTGCTGGAGAGCTGCCGCCCCGGTCAGGAACCCACCCAGGCTCCCCTGTTTGACAATCTGGGCGAGCACCACCTCGAGGTAACCACTACTTCGCGGATGGCGCAACAATTCTTCACCCAGGGGCTCAACCTGACCTATGGGTTCAATCATGCCGAGGCGGCCCGTTCGTTTCGCGAGGCCATTCGCATAGATTCTACCTGCGCGATGGCCTACTGGGGTGCGGCCTTCGTACTAGGACCCAATTACAACGCCGCGATGGAAGAAGACGTCCGGCAGTCGGCCTTTGACTACATTGAGCAAGCGCTCGTTTACAGTCCAACGGCTAAACCCTGGGAGCAAGCGATGATTCGGGCCCTGGCTACCCGCTACGATTACGAGCAAACCGATGACCAGAATGTGCTCGACGAAGCCTACGCCAACGCGATGGCCAAGGTACATCAACAATACCCGCAGCACGACGACATCCAGGTGCTCTACGCCGAGGCGCTGATGAACCGGCACCCCTGGGATCTGTATACGCGGGCGGGAGTGGCGAAGCCCTGGACTCCGGAGATTCTAGCTACACTGGAGGAGGTACTGGAGCGAAATCCGGCGCATCCCGGAGCCAACCATCTGTACATTCACGTGGTGGAAGCCTCCGATCAGCCGGAGCAAGGGCTCGCCAGTGCCCGCCGCTTGGGCGGACTGATGCCCGGGGCGGGCCACTTGGTGCACATGCCGTCGCACATTTACATTCGCACGGGGCACTACCACGAGGGATCGCTGGTTAACGAACGAGCCATTTCGGTAGACAGCGTCTACATCGACCAGTGCAATGCGCAGGGAGCGTATCCGCTCACGTATTTTCCGCACAACATTCACTTCTTGGCCGCCACGGCCGCGCTGGAGGGTAGGGGCGAAACGTCCATCAATGCGGCCTACCGCGTAGCCGCCCACACCGCCACCGAACTGATGCGCGAACCCGGCCTGGAAACCCTGCAGCACTACTGGATCATTCCGTACTACGTGATGGTGAAGTTCGGACAGTGGGATCAACTGTTGAAGGTTAAACAACCTGACAATGATCTGATCTATCCATTAGCAATCTGGCACTACGCCCAGGGAATGGCCCAGGCTGGAAAAGGGCGAATATCCGATGCAAAAGCTAGTCTGAAGCAGCTAGAGACTATTCAGCAGGACACCATGCTGACGCACATCACGATCTGGGAGCTCAATTCGGTAGACCAGTTGGTATCGATTGCCGCCCGGATGCTGGAAGCAGAGATTGACCGTCAGAGCGGTAAGTTGATGGCCGCCATTACGCTGCTGGAAGAAGCCGTGATGATTGAAGATCAGCTCAACTACAATGAACCGCCCGACTGGTTTTTCTCGGTGCGTCATGCGTTAGGCGCGGTATTGTTAGATGCCAAACAGTATGAGCAAGCCGAAGCAGTTTACCGAGAGGACCTGCGCTTTTACCCCAACAATGGCTGGGCCTTGAACGGACTCTACCGCAGCTTAACCGGCCAAAACCGACTGGCGGAAGCGATCCCTGTGAAACAACGGTTTAAGCAAGCGTGGCGATGTGCAGATATTACCCTAACTACCTCCGAGGTGAAGCCACTGGCATACCGGCAAATCAACGCAAATCCTACCATTGACGTGCTGCTAACCAACGCGGCGGCCATCACTTGGTGCGGTAAGTAAACCTCAAATTGACCGATTTATCATGAGAAATCTGATCTTATCACTCTTATTCTTGTCTTCGCTTCGGGCTTTTGGGCAAGAAGAAGCCGTTAGTCCCATCAATATCACGCTTGGATACTACGGCGAAACGATCACGCACCCCGGATTGATGGTGGGGGTTGAGTACGCACCGATGAAATCGGGAAAGCACCAGATGTTACTCGCGCTGAATGTCGGCGGATACGTGCACAAAAGAAACAACACTTCCTTCTTCATCCGCGGGCAGTGGGGCCAACGGGTCACCTTTGGCAACGGACTGTTTGTCGAGCAATTCTTGGGGTTGGGCTATCTGCATCAGTTTAGCCACGGAGGCGAATTATACGAAGTGCTGCCCGGCGGGGCGGTGGTGGAAACGCCCGACCGGGGGCAGCCCAGGTTTATGCCTTCTATCACGTTGGGAACGGGCTATGATTTCTCTAAGAGGGGCATTGCCAATATCAGTGTTTTTCTGCGCCCTGAGTTGTTCTGGAAGGCTCCCTTCAACGGCTATTACCTAACGCATCCGGCACTGAGCACCGGTATCATTTCAAAGTTTTAAGAAGAGATGAAACAACTAAAATTATTTAGCCTACTAATAGGTATTTCATTGCTATTCGGATGCGGTGAAGAAGAATTTCAGGTAGCCGGTGATTTCTTTTACCTGGAGAGTGAAGAAGCCATCATGCCCGTTTGGGTGAAAGGCAATCAAGCGTCCAACACCTTCATCATCCTGCTGCACGGAGGGCCCGAGGGTGGTTCTTCTCAGTATTACACTGTATTTCCGTCCCACCAAAAGATAGAGGAGAACTTCGCGATCGTTTACTGGGACCAGCGCATGTGCGGCATGAGTCAGGGAAACCCTTCGATGAAGGACGCTACCCTGGAGCAGTTTACCGAAGATCTGGATAAGTTGGTCCGCGTGATCAACGAAAAATACGATCACCCGCAGCTTTTTCTGATGGGGCACTCCTGGGGCGGCGCGTTGGGTACGAACTACCTGCTTCAGCATCAATCCAAGATCAAAGGCTGGATCGAAGTTGACGGTGGCCATAGCTGGACCGCGGCCAATGCCCTCTCTCGGGATGCCACGGTGCAATACGCGCAACAAAAGGTAGCCACCGGGGAAGAAACTGATTTCTGGAACTTCGCCCTACAATGGTACGAGAAGCATCCGGTGGTAGGCATCAATGATAATGCCCACTATTCTTTTGTGGGCGCCGCGCACGGCTATGACTACAATCCGGAAAGCGATTCGTTGCGGGTGCCGTTCACCGATCTGCTCTTTTTCTCACCCATTTCTACGGCCTACTTCTTCGTACCGTACCACTTTGCTTTTCTGGACAAAGGCTTGGCGTTGCAAGACCGGCTCCCTGAAATTACGATCCCTACCCTGCTTTGCTGGGGCAAACACGATGGCGTATTTCCGTTACCCATTGCCTACGATACCTACAACAAGTTGGGTACGCCTGAAAAAGATAAACACCTGCACGTATTTGAGCAGTCGGCGCATTCGCCTAACTACGAACAGCCCACGAAATTTGCCCAGGCAGTCATCCGGTTTGTGGCTCAGTATGCCTATCAATAGCGCAAATAGGCGAAACAGCGTTCAACTCTTCAGTTAAAAAAGATCCAACACTTCGGCGCGGAAGGTGGGGTTCACTCCCATCGCCAGCGCCACCGATACCAGCAGACCGATGGTGGCCAGGGCAACGTCCTTTCCTATCATCAGCAGGGCTTCTTTGATCCGCACCTTGCGTTCGGAGCTACTGGTTTTTTCGCGCAGGCGCATGGCCAGTTCCCGGCCGCCCAGCAGACCGATGAACACCCAGGTGGTGCTCATGGGAATTACACTGATGGTTAGTTTATAAACCAAAATAGAAGCGTACACAAAATCGATCAGCGTAGCGGCCCGAATGTCGGTCACCTCGCTTTTTTCGTTCACGATTTGCTGAATCCGATCCCCCTTCAGAAAGAAGATCAGCCCCAGGCCAAAGAATACCACCAATGAGAAGACCAACAGTTGGCCGACGCCCAGCTGGCGGGGCAGGTAGATGGCAATGTTGGCGGCATCCTGCATAATCCACACCGACCACAGCGAGCCGCTGGTGATCCACTGCGCCACGGCCCACCAGGGAGCAGGTTTGTTTTTAAAGTACTTCTTGGTGAGGTTAGTGATACTAAACCACACAATAAATCCCAGGACGAACGCCAGGGCGTAGGCCGCCAAACTTTTGTTAATCACCGAAGCCACCGCGCCCTGGCTCACCGCAAAGCTGCTTAGCAGCAAAAAGGTTGTGGACACCGGCATACGCAGTCGGGTGAGTACCAGCAAAAAGATCGGCGCGGCGATCTGTAAAAAATTAAACTGGTCGGGCTGCGGGTACGAGAGCGAGCCGTCATCTTCCAGCGCCAGCAGGCGTCCGTACGATACATCGCCATCGTTGATGTACCATCCATAAATAACCGTTATCAAGAAGATGGTGCCAATGTAGAGCCACAACACGTACCACCGTCGGTGGGCATTAGAGGCAATAAAGGTGCCGATGGTCTGGATGCTATCGTTAGATACCGCCGAGTAGGCCGCCAAAACAAAGCCGAACCACATGGCCACCCCAGCATACGGATACACCATCCCTGCTACCAGAAACAGAATGGCAATCAGAAGAATAAAGGAGCGTTCTTCCTTAACGACATCGAAGATTTGATAGATAATGTCTCGGAAACGGCTGGGAGAGCTTTCTTGCTTGCGTAATTTGGGCATTATCCGGTTAGATCGGCTGGGTCACAAGTATAGGTAATTTTTGGATACGTAGGATATTTTACCCATAAATTGCTTCTTCCTACTGGATGTGATGATATTTTGCGACCTTAAAGGTAATGAACCAAAATCACCGGATTGCCCTTTGTCGTGTTAACTTTGTGTTAATTATTTCTATGTTTGTTTAATGATTAATTTCACTGCCTTTACGCTGGACAATGGGTTGCGAGTACTTGTTCACGAAGATGTGTCCACCCCCCTGGCAGCGTTCAATGTGCTCTACGATGTGGGCTCGCGCGACGAAGACCCCGAAAAAACCGGGTTCGCCCACCTATTTGAGCACCTGATGTTCGGTGGCTCCCGGCATATTCCCTCTTATGACGAGCCGCTGCAACGCGTGGGTGGTGAAAATAACGCCTTCACCAGCCCTGATGTTACCAACTACTACATCACCCTACCCGCGGCGAATCTGGAAACCGCGTTTTGGCTCGAGTCTGATCGTATGCTAAGTTTGTCGTTCGATCCAGAGGTGCTGCGGGTGCAGCGCAGCGTGGTGATTGAAGAATACAAGCAAAACTATCTGAACCAGCCCTATGGCAACGCCATGATCACCCTCAAAGAGCTAGCCTACCGGGTACATCCCTACCGGTGGCCCACCATCGGACGCCGTATTTCACACATTGAGGAGGCTACCTTAGACGACGTGCAGACCTTTTTCTACCGGCACTACGTGCCTAGCAATGCCGTGCTGGTAGTGGCGGGCAGCGTGACGGTCGATGAAGTGAAACGCTTGACCGAGCGTTGGTTTGGTCCTATTCCGACGGGCAACCGGCCGCCCCGGCAACTTCCGACTGAGCCAAACCAAACCAAGCAGCGCGAGCAGCACGTAACAGGAGCGGTACCCGCCGATGCGCTTTACAAGGCCTACCACATGCCCGCCCGCCTCGACGTACGCTACCACACCGCTGATCTGCTGAGCGACGTGCTGGAGCGGGGCAAGTCGTCGCGCTTGTACACTGAAGTGGTGAAGAAAAATCCGCTATTCAGCTCCATTAATGCCTACATCACCGGTTCGGCCGATCCTGGCCTGTTGGTGATCCAGGGTAAGGTGCAGCGTGGCATTACTATGGAAGAAGCAAACCGAGCGGTGGAATCTGTGGTAGAAGAACTGAGAAGCGCCACGATTTCCGATGAAGAATTAGAGAAGGTGAAGAACCAAGCAGAGTCGTCGCTGGTGTTTGCCGAGATGGAACTGCTGAACCGGGCTATGAACCTGGCCTACGCCACCGTGCTGGGCGACTCAAGCATTGTGAACCAAGAATCCAAGAAGATTCAGGCCGTTACTGCGGAGGGCATGCAGCAGATGGCCAGCGAAGTGCTCACCGCCGACAACTGCAGCACGGTGTTCTACCACACGGAATGAATGTGGAGTACATGATTTGATTGGCTACTACCTCAAATCATTCATGTGTTATCCACTCACTACTTTCTCCTCCTTCACGTAGCCCTTGCGCTTCAGAATAGATTCTACAAACTTCCGTTCATTGTCAGTATTGAAGATGCGGAAGGGCAGGTAGATGAGCTGCGCTTTGGAGACAATCAGCAGAAAGTAGTCTTTGCCCACCCGGGCCTTCTTGATCATGTTCCACTTGAGCGGCATTCCCTGCTTGGCGCTTACCTTGATCAAAATCTGCTGGCTATTGATTTCGTAACTGAGCCGCTCGAACAATACCTTATTCTGCTCTAACTGGGTCACTCCGGCGAACTGAATCACCCAGAATAGCACGTAGAGCGCCAGGGCAATGAGGGGGCCGATGATCCACCACCACGAAAAGATAATGAAGGCTCCGCTCATCAGCGCCAGCGTAATCAAAAACACCCACCATTGCTCGCGTAGGATGTTGACCAGCGCCAGTTTGATGTAGGTACTGTTATCTAAAGTATACTTTCGAGTCTTAACAATCATTCGTGCTTCACTTATTGGAAAATCCGGATGCAAGTATACTGGTTTCCCCAGAAAGTTGCTAACCATCTTCCGCAACGAATCCATTTAGGACGAGCAACAGACTATCAAGGTTGGGATCAGAAAGGGGCGCGATTGAAATTGTGCTGTCCCCCGCTTTTCTCCATCACTTGCGTTTCGCGAATCACAATGTCGGGCGATAGCGCTTTGCACATATCATACACGGTGAGGGCCGCCACGCTGGCTCCCACCAGGGCTTCCATCTCTACGCCGGTTCGTCCGCGCACCGCCACGGTGCAGTCGATGCGCACTTCGTAGTTATCGAGCAACGAAATATTGATACGACAATTTTCTATCGGGAGGGGATGACAAAATGGGATCAGTTCGCTGGTTTTCTTCACGGCCATCGTACCGGCGATGATTGCGGTTTGAAACACCGGTCCTTTAGCACTGTGCAGCTCCGATGAGCTACCGGGAGAGGAGCGTAGTGCCCCCACAATGGCTTCGTTCAGCGTTACCAAACTGCTGGCACAGGCGCGCCGGGAGGTCACTTCTTTCTCAGACACGTCAACCATAATCGGCTGGCCTTGTGAGTCCAGGTGCGAAAGATTTTTCCTACCAGTAGGCGGTTTTTCCATAATGGGTAACTAAAGCAGTAAGGAGTGGGACAGGCCACCCCGTCAGTGTACATAAGAAGGAAGAGGATTAAATCTGGGGCATTTCCCCAAAAATAGGAAAAAAAATACCCACCTCATCACTCAAAATGTTCCAAAAAAAGCATTTAGCGGGTTGGCATAGATTTTCTGTAACTATTAGTAGTTTAACCAACGTTTATAACAATGAGAGTAGAATATATAAGAGTTTTGATCGGTTTTGTAGCACTAGTACTAAGCGCCTTAGCAGTACCCATCAGTATGCTAGCGTAAGTTACCGTAACATTTTTTTATAGGGTACTCCAACGAGTACCCTTTTTTTGTTTACTCACGCATGGTCACTTCTCAGCAGGCAACTTCAGCCATTCACGACTGCTTACTGTCCCTTGGTGATGAGCGTACACCGCTTGATCGAGCCAACCACCGGGTTTTGCGTGAATCAGTGTACGCCGACCGGGACTTTCCTCCTTTCCACCGGGTCACGATGGATGGCGTTGCCTTTGCTTGGAGTGATTTGACCAAAACGCAAACCCTAGTAGTAGCAGGCACGCAGCATGCCGGTGAACCACAGCAGCAGTGCCCCCCCCAGCAGTGTTTGGAAGTAATGACTGGCGCGATGCTTCCCCGGGGTGCGGATACGGTGGTGCCTTACGAGGAGGTGGAGCTTGCGGAGAAGGATGGGAAGAAAATAGCGAGACTGCGCGTAGTACCCGACCAGTCCGGACAAAGTGTGCACCGGCAGGGGGCTGACCAGCGGCAGGGAGATATTTTGCTGAAACCGGGCACCTTACTTCGCGCTCCTGATGTTGCGGTTGCCGCTTCCGTTGGGAAGACTCACCTGCAGGTGAGTAACCTTCCTAGCGTCGGTATTGTGTCCACCGGCGACGAATTAGTAGCTGTGCATAAAGAACTGCTGCCGCACCAAATTAGGCAGTCGAATGCTTATGCCCTGCAAGCAGCCTTGATCGACTGTGGAGTACCCGCTACTCGTTATCATTTGCCTGACGAGCAAGTGGCGGTCTGCGAAGGAGTTGCTCAGGCACTGGAGCAACATGACTTGCTCATCATTAGTGGTGGGGTGTCGCGCGGCAAACGAGACTACGTGCCCGAAGCCCTGAGCGCGGCGGGAGTCACCGAGCACTTCCACCGGGTGCAACAGCGGCCCGGCAAACCCCTGTGGTTCGGCCAGCGCCCGCCGGACAAGGTGGTGTTTGGTCTGCCTGGCAACCCAGTATCGACCTTGGTGGGCTTCTATCGTTACGTGAAACCTTGGTTGCTAGCGAGTCTGGGCCAGACGCTCTCTCTGCCCCTAAGAGCGTCGTTGGGCGCATCGGTAGAATTTCTTCCTAAGCTCACTTACTTCCTTACGGTAAGCGTTCAAGTAGCCGATGATGGTCGCCTGACTGCTACTCCACAACCCGGAAACGGCTCGGGTGACTTTGTCAACCTGGTGAACTGTCAGGGATTTATAGAGCTCCCCGCCGAACGTTCGCAGTTTGCGGCGGGAGAGACTTTTCCGCTGTATCTGTTTCGCGATTGGTAAAGCTCAGTTACTTTTCTTTCGGACGAAAGGGTTGAATCACCGCTTCGTCGCAGACCAAGAAGGGCCCCTTGAGCAGGTCAATACAGTAGGGCACTGCTGGAAAAACCGCGTCGAGACACTGCCGAATGGCGCGGGGTTTGCCAGGCAGGTTGATGATCAGCGTGCGGTGGCGGATGCCCGCCGTTTGTCGCGACAGGATGGCAGTGGGCACGTACTGTAAACTCACCTGCCGCATGCGTTCGCCGAAACCCGGCAGCATCTTCTGACATACCGCCTCAGTGGCTTCAGGCGTTAGATCGCGCTGGGCCGGACCAGTGCCCCCTGAGGTAATAATCAGACAACAGCCATCCTCGTCTGCCATGCGCTTCATGGTGGCTTCTAGCTGGTCTTGTTCATCGGGAATTATTGCGTATACTTGCTCCCAGGGCGAAGTGAGGTATGCCTTGAGGGTCTCCAGAATGGCCTGCCCCGGCAGATCGGCGTACTCGCCCCGGCTAGCACGGTCCGAAACGTTGATAATACCAATTTTGGCGGACGGCACTGGTTGGGAATTACTCATAAGATCATCCGGCATTTACTATCATTATTTCACCACCACTAGTTTATCCTGCGATGCCACGGTTTCGCCAAATGAGGTCAATTCCAGACCTAAGGTTTGCGCGTAGGACACGAACTCCTTGGCCGACGCCGCCTCTACGGCCACCAACAAGCCGCCGCTGGTCTGCGGGTCGCACAACAGGGCTTTCTGCGCCTCAGTGAGGTCACTGATCTTGTGCCCGTAGCTGTCCCAATTGCGGTGCGTGCCCCCTGGGATACTATTTTGGGCGATATACTGATGTACCACCGACAGATGGGGCACCCGGTCGGCATGAATGATCGCGCTTACCCCGCTTCCTTCGCACACTTCGCTCAGGTGGCCGAGCAACCCAAAGCCGGTTACGTCGGTCATGGCGGTGACGTATGAGAGCGCGCCGAACTTTGCTCCCGCGTCGTTGAGTTGCAGCATGCTCTGCCGGGCCAGTTCCAGATCACCCTCGCTTACCAGCCCTTTCTTCTGGGCGGTGGTCAAAACGCCTACGCCCAGCGGCTTGGTTAGAAACAATTGACAACCTGCGGTAGCTTGGTCGTTACGCTTTAGGTGTTTAACAGGCACACGACCCGTCACGGCCAGTCCAAAGATCGGCTCAGGGGCATCGATGCTATGCCCGCCGCCCAGCATGATATTAGCGCGGGCGCAGGCGGCGCGACTCCCCTGCAGCACTTGCTGCGCCACCGCGGCCGGAAGCTGGTTGATAGGCCACCCCAGAATAGCAATGGCCATCAGTGGTTCGCCACCCATTGCGTATACGTCACTGATGGCGTTCACCGAAGCAATCTGCCCAAAATCGTAGGGATCGTCTACGATAGGCATGAAAAAGTCGGTAGTACTGATCACCGCTTCGCCGTTACCTAGGTCGTAAACCGCCGCGTCGTCCTTGGTGTGGTTGCCTACCAGCAGTCGCTCGTCCCGAAAGTAGGTGGTGTTGTTGGCCAGAATTTCCTCCAGCACCTTCGGAGAGATTTTACAGCCGCAACCGGCCCCGTGGCTGTACTGCGTGAGACGAATGTTATTCATAGATAGGGGAAGTGCCCTTGGTTTCAGTGGTTGAATAATCGTTAACTGCTTCTAAAATTCTAACCGCATTGCGGTCGGCATCGCCTACCGACGTAGACACGCGAACCAATGGCCCCTGATGTGATCTTTCCAGACACCGGTCGTAGCTTTTGTCATAGTAGGTCAAAAGATGACCGGCGGCCTCAGCCAACTGTCCGCCGCTAAGGGCTACCAGTGTCTGTTGGGTGCGCAGTCCGCCCAGTCGTTTTTGGATGGCCACCACCGCCCGTTCTAGCTCCAGCAGGTCGAGCGAACCGTACTCCCGAAGCAATCGCTGAACGCGTTCGGCGCGGGGCACCTCCAGCAAAACCAGCGGACGCGCTTTCATTATGTTCCAAAGCTCCAGCGGTAGCTTCACTTGCCCGATACTGAACGACTCGTCCTCGATCCACACCCGCGCGGTGGGATCAAGCCGTTGCCAAACGTGGTGTAGGTCATTCTGAAACTGTTCGGTGGTAGGTTGCGGCACCTGCCCGATACCTCCAAAGGCCGACCCCCGGTGATGCGCCAGGGCTTCCAGGTCAATTACCTGTTCGCCCCGTTGCTGCAGGGCACGCAGCACGGCCGTTTTTCCGCTACCCGTGGCTCCGCCCAGCACCATCAGTTGCGGAATCTTTCGAAAGCTCGCTAGCGCATGGTTGCGATAGGCTTTGTAGCCGCCTTCTAGCGTATGGGCGGTGAACCCGGCAGTGGTGAGCAGCCAGGCCACGCTCTCGCTGCGCATGCCGCCCCGCCAGCAATGCACCAGCACTTCTCGGGCGGGGGCCAAGTGATATGCTTGCTCTACCAGGCTGCGCATCTTAGGGCCAGCCAGCTCTAGTCCTACCAGCAGGGCTTCGTGCGAACCTATTTGCTTGTAGGTGGTGCCCACCTGTGCCCGTTCGAGATCGTCAAAAAGGGAAAAGCAGTGGGCGCCAGCCAGATGACCAGCGGTATACTCTTTAGGCGAGCGCACGTCGAGCACCGGCCAGTGGGCCGCCCGCTCCAGAAATACGTCAGTAGTTAGTTTCATTAGTGTGCCGCCCATGCTTTGGTGATTTGCGGAAGGTACTAACCCACGGGCGTAAGAACAAAAGATAGCACCGTAAAATAGCGGGCGCAAACTGCCAGATAGCTCTCCCCGAAGTGTGTTGAACAACTTCTTGAAAACGTAGGTATCCGGGGCAGCCGAAGATAAGCACTTACGATCCTTTTTTTACCCGCTGAACCTTTCGATTGGTGAAAAAATCATCTCCCCAGCGGTCGCGCAGCAATTGACTCAGCTCCTGGCACGTAGCCTGATACTCGGCTTTTTCGGCTAGATTGCGTAATTCCAGGGGATCGGTAGCGTGATCAAACAGCATTCGAGCTTGCGCCACTCCCTGTTCATTAATGTATTCGGTGTAAAACCAATTACCCCGCACCACGGTGACCCCATCGTGATACTTCGCAATAGCGAAATCCTCGGGCGCAGCCTGCCCCTCAATGAGCGGTACAAAGCTCTCTCCGTCCAGATGCGAAGGCATTGATAAGCCCGCTAGTTCGCTCAGGCTGGGGTAGATATCAATGTACTCGGTGATGGCGTCAGTGCGCTTTCCCGCTTGCCCCGGCACCTTAATCATCAGCGGCACCTTCAGGGAAGAAGCGAAGTTGCAGTGCTTGCACCACAGCTGGTGATCGCCCAAATTCCAGCCGTGGTCGCCCCACAGCACCACAATGGTGTTTTCGTCAAGTTCCAAATCCTCAAGCGCCGTAAGCAGTTTGCCAATCTGCGCGTCGGTATAGCTCACGCAGGCGTAGTACCCGCGAATCAGCTGGTGGGCCATTTCATCACTGACCGGACCATTTTTAGGAGTGCCTGCGTAGTGGCGCAGCTCTCCGAAGTTGTGAAAAGCTTCCTGGGGCGTGCTGGCAGGCTGCCGGTAGTTCTCCGGTAGCGAAATAGTAGCCGGATCGTATAAATTCCAGTATTGGCTAGGAGCATTGAAGGGCAAGTGTGGTTTTAGGAAGCCTACGGCTAAGAAGAATGGCTTTCCGGCTTCTTTCAACTTTTTTAAATCTTTAATAGATTTTTGGGCAATCCGACCATCAAAATAGGCGGTATCGGGCACATCAGCACTTTCGTAAGGGGAGCCCCTCTTCCCGGCCGTGGTATCTAAGGCGATGTTGCTGGGCAATTGATAATCGCGCCACGAGGCATTCACTTTTGGACGCCATACCTCATGCCAAGCCTCCTGGTCGTCGTCGGCATGGTGGTAGATCTTGCCGTTAGAAATGGTGGTGTAGTTGTTATTTTTAAAGTGCTTCGGTAATGAGGTCACTCCGGGGTAGTCTTGTTCCAGATACGTATCATAGCCCACAAAGCGGTGGAGACCGGGCCGCACTCCCGAGAGCAAACTAGCCCGCGAGGCTCCGCACACCGGCACATTGCAGAACGCCCGCGTAAAGACCAAACTTTCGGCGGCCAACTTATCAATGGCCGGAGAGTGAATGTGCGAGGCGCCGTAGACGTTGAGCTCGGGACGAAGATCATCAACGGCGATAAACAGTACGTTGGGAGATGTTTGTGGGGCAGCGGGAATATCCGTCAGAAACAATCCGTGAAGCAGAGACAGGGCGATGAGCGGAATAATTGAAATCATGGCAGGTAATTGGTGAAGTGTATTCGCACGATCTGAGTCCTGGTAATATGGCGAACTTCTCTTCCTTTTCCAACCGCCCGACCGATCTCGCCAAGCGCGCGGTTAATTGTACGCAACCAGTATATATTGGGCGATGCACAAATACGCATTAGTTATTTGTCTTTGGTATCACTAAATTTGCGCCTCCATGAACACCGTCCTAGAAACTAATTTTACGCTTCCCAACCAGACGCGCTTCTACCGAGGCAAGGTGCGGGACGTATATTTTCTAGACCAACAGGTGGTGATGGTAACCACCGACCGGGTGTCGGCGTTCGATGTTATTTTACCCCGGGCGATTCCGTGTAAGGGACAGGTGCTTAACCTGATCGCCAGCCACTTTCTTATTTCCACTTCCGATATCGTGCCCAACTGGGTCACCACTGTTCCCGATCCCAACGTAATGATCGGGCTTGCCTGCGACCCCTTCCCCATTGAGATGGTGATTCGCGGCTACTTGGCCGGACACAGTTGGCGGGTCTATCAGGCCGGAGAACGCACGATCTGTGGAGTGCCGCTACCCGAAGGTTTGCGAGAAAATGATCCGTTGCCTGAGCCCATTATCACGCCCACCATTAAAGCCCGCCAAGGGCACGATGAGGACATTTCGCGGGAGCAGATTTTGGCGCAGGGACTAGCTTCTGAGGAAGATTATCAACGGTTAGAACAACTCACCCACCAACTCTACGCGCGGGGCACCCAACTGGCGCAAGAGCGCGGACTGATTCTGGTAGACACTAAGTACGAATTTGGAAAGCTAGAAGATAAGGTCCACCTTATCGATGAAATACACACCCCCGACTCTTCGCGTTATTTTTACGCCGAGGGCTTCGAGGAACGGCAGCAGCGGGGCGAGCCGCAGAAGCAACTATCCAAGGAGTTTTTGCGGCAGTGGCTCATTGGTTCGGGGTTCCAGGGGTTAGACGGACAAGCCGTGCCCGAAATGACCGATGAGGTGGTCAATAGCATTTCTGACCGTTACGTAGAGCTTTACGAAAGGCTAATGGTTACTCCTTTCGTTCGGGAGCAGACCACCAACCTATCGCAACGCATTGAGCGAAACATATTAAAGGCCCTTTAGTTTTAAAGTATCAATCATTCTTAATCGCACTTCGCGCATGAAGTATTCCATAGACAAAAAAGAACAATACAGCCTGGTAGGTCTCGAAGAAGGCAAGCTCGACGCTTCCGTGGCCCCTGAACTCAAGTCAGAGTTAATCACTATGCACGCCGAGGGCACCCGCAACCTAATTCTAGATATGGGGCAGGTGAAGTATACGGACTCTTCCGGATTGAGCGCTTTGCTGGTGGGCAACCGGATTTTTCGTGAAGACGGCGGCACCTTCGTCATGGCCGCCCTGAACGACCACGTGATGAAGTTGCTCAAAATTTCTCAGTTAGACAGCGTGCTGTCTATTGTGCCCACCATCGAAGAAGCGGTTGATGCGGTGTTTCTTAACCAGATTGAGCAAGACTTGAACAGTGGCGACACCGATCAGGAAGAGAGCACAGATTGATCGTTGGCTTTTCAACTAAAAATACTAGGCGCAAATTCGGCTACCCCGGCCTTCGGACGGCACCCTACCAGCCAACTGCTCACCGTTGAAAACTTCCACTGCCTGATCGACTGCGGCGAGGGCTGCCAGATGCAGTTGATCCGCTACCGAACCAAGCCGAGCAAGATCACGCACATCTTTGTTAGCCACCTGCACGGCGACCACTTCTACGGACTCATGGGCTTGCTCAACACCTTTAGCCTAAGCGGACGAACCGATGCCCTGTCCATTTTCGGGCCGCCCGGCTTGGCCGATATCATTCGAGTGCAACTGCGACAGTCCCACACGGTACTCAAGTACCCCACCCATTTCACCGCGCTGCAACCCGACGCGTCGGAGTGTATTTACGATGGGCCTACGCTGCAGGTGAGCGCGTTACCGATGGACCACCGGATTCCTTGCTCGGGCTTTCTGTTTCGGGAGTCGCCCAAGCCCCGCCGCATCGACAAAGAAAAGCTTTCGGACGACCTTTCGGTAGACGATTTTAAGGCACTGAAGGCCGGTAAGGATTTATACTATGCCGATGGCACCCTGCGTCACCGCAACGAGGATCTAACACTACCGGCGCGCCGGAGTCGGTCGTACGCCTACTGCGCTGATACGCGATACAAAGCCTCATTAGCAGATGCAGTTCGGGAAGTAGACCTGCTGTACCACGAAGCCACCTTTATGCACGCGGAAGCGGAATTGGCCGAGGCACGCTACCACAGCACCACCACACAAGCGGCTACGCTGGCGCGCGAGGCTCAGGTAGGGCAGCTGCTCATCGGTCATTACTCGAGCCGCTACCGCGATCTGAACCCGCTGCTGTCCGAGGCGCAAGCCATTTTTGCCAATACTCAGTTGGCGCTCGAGGGGCACGATTATTCTATCGCCGATTAACGTATTCACCCTGAATGGTTTCTCCGCTATCGAACCGAAAAAACACGCTATTCATTATCCTCAGCGGCATCTTCCTGACGAACGCGATCGTTGCCGAACTTATTGGGGTAAAGATATTCTCTCTGGAGGGCACCTTGGGCCTGCCTCCGGCGCAGATTCCGCTGTTAGGTGACTTTATTCTGGACTTCAACCTGGCGGCGGGGGTAGTGATCTGGCCGGTGGTGTTTATCACCACTGATATTGTCAACGAGTACTATGGCAAGCGCGGAGTACGGCTGATTAGCTTCTTCACGGTGGTCTGCATCAGCTACGTATTCGTGGTAATTTACGTAGTTACCGAACTGTCGCCCGCCGATTTCTGGCTACAGGTAAACAATCAAGATGCCAACGGCCAACCCTTCGATATCGACTTTGCGTTTAACAAAGTGTACCTTCAGGGGTTAGGGATCATTATTGGTTCGCTAGTAGCCTTCATGGTAGGGCAACTGCTGGATGTCATTGTTTTTCATCGTTTGCGGCGCCTTACCGGAAAAGGTAAAATTTGGCTACGCGCCACCGGTTCCACGCTGGTTTCGCAACTGATTGATAGCTACGTGGTGCTTTTTATTGCCTTCTACGTGTTCGGCAACTGGCCGATTGAACAAGTGATTGCGGTGGGCATCGTCAACTATACCTATAAGTTTGTGGTGGCACTGGCGGTCACGCCCCTGCTCTACGTTGCCCATTACTTCATTGATCAGTACCTGGGTATAGAAACTGCCGAGCAACTGATGGAAGAGGCTAGCCAGGATGCTGTCGTGTAAGATTATCGCAGATAATCGCCGTAGCCACTCCCACATTCAGCGATTCGGCCCGTCCGTAGCGCGGAATGTGCAGATACTGGCCGATGCTGGGTTCGAGCGCCGCCCGGATGCCCACCGACTCGTTGCCCAGCACGATAATCCCCCCCGGGCGGGGCGGGACGAAATCGTGCACGCTGGTGCCCCGGTTCGAGCGCGGCTCCGTAGACGGGCACCGTTGCCCGTTGCAGATAATCCTTCAGATCGCTATAAGCGACCGACACCCGTAAGAACGAGCCCATGCTGGCGCTGATCACTTTGGGCGCGTAGACATCGGTGGTGGCGGGCGAACCCACAATATGTCGGATCCCGTACCAATCGGCAATGCGCAGGATGGTGCCCAGGTTTCCGGGGTCGCTCACGTCGTCCAGTGCCAGGGCGTACGTTCCTTCCGGGGGCAACTTGGCTTTCACTGCTGGGATAGCCACTACTGCCAAGGCGCTTTGGTTGTGCTTAAAGGAACTCAGCGACGACAAAGCGGGTTCGCTCAACTCTACCACTGAAAAATCTTCCGCCCGCGGTGTTAGCAATTCGTGGTGGGTTTGCAAAAACAGTTCGGTGGCCGCTAGTGTTTCTATCCTTAAGGGCGAAGCGAGCAATTCCAGTACGCTTTTTGCCCCTTCTACCAAAAACAACCCGTGCCGGTGGCGGTACTTCTTCAGATGAAGCGATTTAATGAGCTTCGTTGTCTTCCGACTAATCATAAACAACCTAATTAATACAATACAGCGTGAGTACTAGAGCGATTATACGCCAATTTTCGGTTTTCTTCATCATTATTAGCACCGTTGGGTGCGTGGGTACGCGTTACTTAGACGAGGGAGAGTACTTGTTGCACGAACAAGAAATTAAGGGAGCAAACAAGATTGATGAAGGTGCGCTCGATAATTTTTATCGGCAAGAACCCAACAGCAGTTTGCCACTCTTGCCCGTGTACCCCTTTGTACAGCTCTACCAAATGGGCCTAAAGCGCTATGACAAAGAAGCCCTTCAGCAGGAGAAGAAAGAAATTACGCAAAAGTACGATCGGAAGATTGAGGCCGCCCGGTCCGCAGAGAAAGAGAACAAAGTAAAGCGGTTATCTCGAAAAAAAGAAAACAAGATTTCTAAGGTTGAGCGCAGCCTCAAAGAGGGTAATTTGCTCATGCGCTGGGGTGAGCCGCTGGCCATTTACGATAGCAGCTTAGCAGAAACCACCCGGGCGCAGATGGAGAGTTACTTGCATACCAAGGGCTACTTCAACGGCGACGTTGCGCACGATGCAGTGGTAGACGGGAAGAAGGTGACCTCGGTCTACACCGTACACGAAAAGATGCCCTATCGTATTGATACGGTGGTTTACCGAAGCGATGACAAGGACCTGCTGTCGCTGATTGAGAGAAATCTAGATGAGCGGGTGATCCAGGAGGGGCAGATATACGATCAAGATAAGTTTGGTCAGGAGCGCGAGCGCATTGAGAACTTGCTTAAAAACCAGGGGTACTATGATTTTAGTCGGCAGTACGTAGACTTTAGTGTAGACTCCACCGTGGGCAGCCGCGAGGTGAAGGTATACACCAACATCAAAGAGCCCGCCAAGCGGGGCTATCACAAAGCGTTCAAAATAGACTCGGTCATCTTTACCACCGATGCGGATATGCCCGGGGTAGGCGAACGGCAAACCAGCACTTACAACAATATCACCTACCGCTACTACGACTACCAGTACTACAAGAAAATCCTTGACCGGCGCATTTTTCTGTACCCGGATAGCCTGTACTCCCGCGATGCCACCCTGGAAACCCAGCGGCAACTCTCTAACCTGAACACCTTCAAGTTCATCAACATTAACTACGACACCTCCGGCGGGCAATTCATTGCTAACATCTATGCCAGTCCGCTCAAGAAATTCCAGACGGCCAATGAAATCGGACTCAACGTGAGCCAGGGAATTCCCGGTCCGTTTGTCAACGCCTCACTCCAGGTGAAGAACGTTTTCGGGGGCCTGGAAATTCTTGAGATCAGCGGGCGGGCGGGCATTGAGGGAGTGCCCCCGGTTACCGAAGTCGGAGGGGTGGGGGCGTACCGAAGTGTAGAAATGGGGGGCAACCTGGCCCTTACCTTTCCGCAGTTCGTCTTTCCGCTCCCCACCTTGTTAAAGTCCCGACTGGGACGGTTAAACCCCAAGACCCGGGTGCAAACCGGTTATAGCTTTACCAACCGCCCGGAGTTTATTCGCGAAAACTTCAAGACTACGATGTCCTACAACTGGCAGAAAGGGCAGCGTGTCCTCTACAGCTTCACCCCTATTGATATCAATTTCATTGACTCAAAGATACAATCGGACTCCTTTCAAGTTGATCTTGATAACGACATAGAAATTTACGGATTTGCCCTGAGTCGCTCGTTCGAACCCTCTTTTGTGTCAAGCATGAGCTTCACTACTATCTTCAATTTCAACGATTACGGCAGTAGTCAGTTGATCGAGGGCACCATAGGTACTCCTACTTACCTGAAGCTATACGCTGAAGCCGGGGGCACTATTCTTAATTTCTTCGGAACGGATTTGCTGGAGCGGGCCAACTTGGAGTATTTCAAGTACGTGAAGCTCAACACCGACTTTCGGCAGTATATCAGTGTGGGACGCGACAATACCCTGGCCTACCGTTTCAATGCTGCCGTGGCCATTCCTTACGGGAGTGATACGCTAGCGCTGCCCTACGAAAAGTATTTTTTTGCGGCAGGTAGCAATAGCATTCGGGGCTGGTTTCCCCGCCGTTTGGGACCAGGTGGTGCTCGTCCTGCTGAAACTGACAGTGATGGCTATTTCCAGTATCAATCCGAGCAACCCGGCGAAGTGTTGCTCGAAACCAGTGTTGAACTGCGGAGCAAGTTGTTCGGTTTCGTGAACGGTGCTTTCTTTGTGGATGCGGGCAACGTGTGGCGCCTGCAAGACCTGCCGCCCGACCCCGATACCAAAGAATTACGTCCCGGTGCGGCCTTTCGTTTTAGCACCTTCTGGGATCAGATTGCGATCGGCTCAGGCGTCGGACTGCGCTTCGATTTTTCCTTCCTGATCTTCCGCCTCGACTACGGTGTGAAGGTGTACGACCCTGCCCGAGAAGAAGGCAATCGGTGGATTGGCCAGAAGTTCACGCCCTGGCAAGAGATTCTCAACGGTCGACCTTACATTGGCATTGGCTATCCTTTCTAAGCGCAAATCCTCCTCTACCTACTTTTTTTAGTTAAATAGTTATATTTTTTTGCTAAAAAGATATAAAAGTTACATCTTTATTTAGAAGAATGTACTTTATTATCCTTCTTACCAGTGGTCAACACGGGCTTTTTTCTGCGTACGTCCAACTTTTGCTATTACACCACCGCTTGTTGAAAAGACGCTAGCACCAAACCTTGCTGTATGCAACCATTATTTACTACTGTTGCTTTGTGCCTTATGATGCTAAGTACATCGGTACTGAGCCAACCTACCATAATTTTTCGCGACGATTTTGAGGCCGGTGCCTTCCGGTCGGAGTGGCTTCTGCACCCGGCCCGGCAGAACGGAGTGGTAGAAGTCTTCTCCGGCTCCATGCTCCAGGGGCAGTATGCCGCTCGCTTGGGAAAAAGTGCCGACGGTGATTACACCCTCAACAAGCTGGATCTAAAACTAGACCTTTCTGCTTATGCTGATGCTGAACTCCGCGTGTCTTTGTCACATCAGCATGACGACCCCCACGTGCAAGATGGCATCTACCTTAGCGATAACGGACGTGATTTTGTCAAGGTCTTCGGCTTTGCGTTCGAACGCGTGGCACGTCTCCGGAGGTCAACTTCCTCCCCTCAATCTGAAGACATTAGCGACCCGGCACGGCATGAAGTTGTCTGATCAGTTTGTAATTCGCTTTCAGCAATACGATGATCATGACTTCATCGGCGGGGCAGATTTCAGCGACGGACTTTATCTGGATGACGTTATCGTGCAAACGGTATCCGCCGACTACGCACAGTTGCCCTTCTCGGATGATTTTGAGCGGGGACTATCGCCCTACTGGTCAGTAGGTTGCCCTATCGGAAGTGATTCTAAAACGGCTCCCAAGGTGGCTATCGGCCCCAGCGGTCTAGTAGACGTATTCATGTCCGACGATTCGGTACAGCAGCATCTGGTACGGCTCGGTAACACTGTAGACAAGCAGTGGACCACCAACGCCTTGGACCTTCGCCTAAACCTGCTGGAGCAGAAGGATGTCACCCTAAGCTTCAAAATACTGAACAACCACGATGAAACCCACGAACTCGATGGTCTTTTTTTTAGTGACAACGGAGGGCAAAGGTTCGTAAAAGTACTCGATTTTGACTTCGACAACTGGAAAGCCGATCAGTTCGGTCAATTGCCTCCGCTGTCGGTTGATAAACTCGCGCGCCAGGCTGGTTTGTCGCTAACCGACCACTTCGTGATTCGCTTTCAGCAGCATGATGATGACGACTTTTCGGGAAGTCGCTTTACCAGTGACGGTTACTACCTGGACGACATTCGAGTTGCTTCTCAGAACACCGTGTACGCGTCGCTCCCTTTCATTGAAGATTTTGAAGGAACCTCGCTTCGCCCCTGCTGGCGCTGGACTGCCCCTCGCTACGACGATATTACCACAGAGGTAAGGCCCACCGGGGTGGTAGAGGTCGTCTTCGTAGATAGCCTCCGGGGTCAAGCAGTGCGACTTGGAAGCCAAACTGACAAATGCTACGTTACCAATGCTTTGGACTTGCATTTAGACCTGCA
Source organism: uncultured Cytophagales bacterium (assembly GCA_963761785.1). Lineage (GTDB taxonomy): Bacteria > Bacteroidota > Bacteroidia > Cytophagales > Cyclobacteriaceae > Tunicatimonas. The sequence continues at coordinate 3,104,589 of CAVXII010000001.1, read as the reverse complement.
ACACGCGCAAAATCCGAAACTAACGTTCTGGTTACGCGATCACTACGATGAAACGCACCCCCAGGACGGTATTTACTTCAGCGATAACGGTGGTGCTAGTTTCACTAAGGTAAATGCTTTTGATGGTGACCGCTGGGGTGATCATGTCTTTGGGCGCTATGCCCTGGATATTAGACAGTTGGCTGCCGCCCACCGGCGTGAACTTACTGACCGCTTCGTGATTCGGTTTCAGCAGCACGACGACGATGATTTCGAGGGCACCCGAACTAATAGTGATGGTTTTTATATAGACGATATTCGCGTAGATGAGCCCGACGTAGCCTACTACCGAGCATTGCCTTTTACCGAAACGTTCGAGTCAGATTCACTGGGAGCTTACTGGCAACACGGTGATTTAACCACAACGGCTCCGGCAGCCACGGTGCTGCCCGATGCAATAGCCAGTCTGATAGATTCTTTGAGCCACACCGGTCAACACGCACTGCTACTGGGCAAATCAACCGACGGATATCCCACGGTAAGTGGGCTGGATATGTGTTTGAACTTGGTGCGGCAGTCAGCACTAGAGATTGGTTTTTGGCTGTACAGCAACCATGACCAAACCAACCCGGAAGATGGCATCTGGCTGAGTGACGACGGCGGGCGGTCGTTTAAGAAAGCGTATAGTTTTGACCACCATCATCCCGAAGAATACGTACCGGTCAAACTTAATCTTGACTCATTAGTAGCCAAAACCAAGCAACGCTACTCCGAACGCTTCGTGATCCGCTTTCAGCAGTTGGGCGACCGGCGCGTGGAAGGCCCCGGAACTCATCGGCATGGGATTGTGCTTGATGATATAACAATAGGCAGCCCCCTAATGGTGGAGCCAGTGTCGCAGGCCAATGACTCCACCGTACGCACCAACTAATTACTCAGCCCCCATCATGTTCAAGGAAACCGTCGCTACTTGGTTCAGTGGATTACAAGACCGTATTTGTTCTTCTTTGGAAGATGCCGACGGCAGCGGCACCTTTCGTGAAGACACCTGGGAACGTCCCGGCGGCGGCGGCGGCCGGGCCCGAATAATCAATGACGGGACGGTGATTGAAAAGGGAGGGGTAAACTTTTCGGCGGTTCACGGCATCACACCCCCTTCCATTCTGACGGCACTGCAATTAGATGAGGCAGAATTTTATGCCACCGGGGTGTCCATTGTTATGCATCCGCGTAGCCCTCAGATACCAATTATTCACATGAACGTTCGCTACTTCGAGATGAGTAACGGGGTGGCTTGGTTCGGGGGGGGCATTGATCTCACTCCTCACTACGTTAACGAAGAAGATGCTTATTTCTTTCATCGTTCGCTAAAGCGTGTATGTGATCGCTATTCTTCGGAGTATTATCCCCGCTTCAAGGCGTGGGCCGATGATTATTTCTACATCAAGCACCGCCAAGAAACGCGCGGTATTGGTGGTATTTTCTTTGATCGTTTGTCTGCTACCGAAGCCAACAGCCGGGAAGAATTATTTGCTTTTGTGCAAACAGTTGGTGAGGCTTTTGCACCTATTTATACCCATCTGATGCAGAAAAATCGCGATTTGCCGTATGGAGAGGAAGAAAAATCGTGGCAACTCATCCGAAGAGGCAGATACGTTGAGTTTAATCTGGTTCACGACAAGGGAACCAAGTTTGGTCTGGATACCAATGGACGAATTGAGTCAATCCTAATGAGTCTCCCCCCTTTGCCGCTTGGGAATACGCTTATATCCCTTCTCCGGATAGTGCTGAGGGCCAAACGCTAGCCTTGCTTAAAAAAGGAGTGGATTGGATTGATCAGTACGTAGGATAAGTTACCTATCAGCATATTTCCTCTGGCTTGCTATCATTTGGCTTCGTTCGGTACACTACCCTTTGGCCTGCTGGTTAGCAAGATCGCCATTTGTTGTTGTTATTTGTATTTATCAGCTATTTTATATGATAAAGATAAATACCATATGACCCGTTCTGTTATTCCCATATTATTATTGGTCGTCCTTCTAAGTTCGTCTTCCGTATTCGCCCAACTAACGGTTAAGACAGGAAGAGAGCTTTTTGAGGAAGGAATGTACAAGGAAGCCATCATGAAGTTCAACAAAGCAATTGAGCAAGACTCGCTCAACCTGCAGGCATACTACTTTCGTGGTAAGACCAAAATGATCTTTGAGGATCTACACGGGGCCATGAAAGACTATAATACGGTGCTGGAGATCAACCCTGAGTACGCTGATGCCTACTACGAACGGGGCAATGTGAAGTCGGGATTACAAGATTATTACGGTGCCATCGAAGACTACGGAGTTGCTATCTCGTTCAACCCTAATCTGGTGGAGGCCTACTACCACCGGGGGGAAGCCCGCCGTGAATTGGAAGCTTACAAAGACGCTATTAGTGACTTCACAAAGATTATTGAACTCAACCCCAAAGGGAAAGATGCTTTCTACCTGCGCGGCGTTATCAAAATAGAGCGTGGTTTGATACAAGAAGGGTGCTTGGATCTGAGCAAAGCGGGCGAACTCGGTGACCTGAAGGCCTACGAAGTGATTCGCGAGGTATGCAACCGCAAAACCGCCATGAAATAGTCACTAGCTGTTGTCAATACTCCTATTCAAAATCAGTATCCTTAGGGAACCGCTCGGACCGACTTCATTAATCTTTTAGCGACCTACAATATTTCTTCAGTAAGCTATCGGCTTCGCCATAGTTGAGCCGTTGAGCTTTCGTCCACCAAGTGCAGGCTTCATCCGACTCGCCCAATTGATTTAAGATCTTCCCCTTTAGCAAATATGCTCCTCCGGCCGAAGGGCCGGTTTCCAGAAACTTGTTTACCTTCGCTAGTGCCTCCGGGTGCTCTTTCAGCTTGTAGTGGCAGTAAGCTTGTCCGTAAAACCCCTGTCGGAAGTTTGGGTTAATGGCTAGTAACTGCTCGAACTGCGGTAATCCCTGAGCGTACTCATCCAGACGAAATGCGTAAATTTCTCCGATAGCATAGTACAGGCTGTCGTACTCTGGCCACTGTTCCAGCGCCTGCTCGAACGCCGCAATGGCGGGATAATAGTCAGCACTTCTCTCCAAGCACTTCCCCTTTAGGTGAAGCAGTTGTACCCGCTCGCCGCGGGAAGACGCACGCTCCAGCCCCTTGTCTGCATACTCAATAGCATATGCGTACTGTCCGTATTCGTTCATCAGAATATTTCCGGCCAGCAGGCAAGCTTCCACATCCTTAGTACCAAAATCAATCACTGAGCGGTCCAGGCTATTAAGAGCGGCGTAGTACTGACCGTCCTGAAAGTACGCTAATCCCTTATCATAGTGGTACTCAGAAGAATAGCGGGTAAGCGAAAGGGGCACGAACAGCACCGCCGAGGCGATGAGCAGCAGCAGGGCCGCCATTGCCCACTGCGTTTGTCGGGAATAAACCACCGGATGATAATACCGGGGGTAGTAATATCTACGGCGCTGCGCGTGCCGACGAATGTCCCAAGTAGTGCTTTGTCGGGCAGCAGTTTGACCATTCAGTTGCAGCAGCAACGACAGATCGTAGGTAGTTTTTTTGTCGTCATTAGACAGCACCTCATAGGCTTCGCCTACTAATTTGAACATGTCTTCCTTGGCCCGATCGCCCCCGTTCACGTCGGGATGATACGCTTTGGCCAGATTGCGGTACGCTAATTTGATGTCCGCCGCAGTGGCGCTGTAGTCAAGAGACAAAATATGGTAGTAGTTCTTCATCGCAAACACTGTTTTCAAAAAAAGAGAAAGCTACCTTAGTTTATACTTACGCCCCGGAAGCGCCCGTACGATTTGCTTAAACTCTAAGCTCAATAATATTGATGCTAGCTGGTTCACCGCAATGCGCGACTGTCGGCTGATATCATCGGTGACCATTCCGCTCGGTTGCTCAGCTAGCATGCCCACCACCGTCTTCTCTTCGTCGTTTAGTTCTATCAGGGCTTCCTCGTCCGGACGACGGCGAAGCAGTTTGGTAGCTGCGCTGCTCGGTAAATCCCAGTTAAGGGTTTTTATGATGTCTTCGCTATTCGTGAGCAGTCGCGCCTGGTGTTCTTTGATTAAACGATGACACCCCTGTGAGTATTTTTGCTGCAGACTACCGGGTACGGCAAATACCTCCCGGTCGTAGTCGTTGGCTAAACGAGCGGTGATTAGGGCGCCGCCTTTTTCAGCAGCTTCCACCACCACTACCGCATCGGAAAGTCCGGCGATGATACGGTTCCGCGCTGGGAAACGGGGTCCGTCAGGTTTAGTTCCCAGAGGACTTTCGGTGAGCAGTCCGCCATGCTCCATTATCTGCTGGGCATCCTGGCGGTGCGCGGCTGGGTAGATGATGTCTAGTCCGCTGGCCATCACTCCCACCGTAGATAGCCCCGCGCGGAGGGCCGCCCGGTGGGCCGTGATATCGATGCCGTAGGCCAGTCCGCTCACAATCAAGACTTCGTGCTGCACCAATGAAGTGATCAGGTCTTCGGTGATCTGGCGTCCGTAGTCGGTGGCTTTTCGGGTGCCCACCACACCAATAACTTTGGTATGATCCAGCGAGGCACTCCCCCGGTAAAAAAGCACAATCGGGGCATCATAGATGTGCCGCAGGCGCTCAGGATAACGTGAAGATGCCAGTGTGATTACCTGAATACCTTGATTAGCACAGCGTTCTACCTCGCGTTGTGCTCCGTCTAGCAGGAGATGACGCCGACTTAAGTGATGTCTGATTTTGGGACCGATGCCCGGAATGCGTTCCAGATGCCGAAAAGAATCAGAGAAGACCGCTTCGGCCGAGCCACAGTGGTGAATTAATTGCCGGGCGATCACCCCTCCTACCAACGGAATCATACTAAGTGCTACGTAGTAAACCGACGCGTCAATGGTAGTAGTTTTCTGGTGCTTGGCGATTCCCGACATAGTATACGTTATTTGTCCAGCTCCTGGCGCATACCAACCAGAAAAGCTCGAACTTCTTGCAATGATTCAATCACTTCCATTTTGTCCTTAGCCCCTTTTGCGCCATTTTTTAGCATATTCTTGGCTCCCTGCAAGGTAAACCCCTGGTTTTTAACCAAGTGATGGACCACCTTTACCTTATCGATGTCATCTTTAGTAAACTGTCGCTTCCCATTGCGATTCTTCTGGGGTTTGATGATTGAAAACTCGCCCTCCCAGAAGCGGATCTGCGAGGCAGCAATCCCCAGTTGGTCGGCTACTTCGCCGATAGAAAAGTACTTCTTCTCAATTTCTTTTTCCTGATACGTCATAGGCTTCCCGTTGAGTAGCTATCTTGCTAAAATACGCAAAATATTACATTAATTATATTAAAACTTTAAAAATGTAAATTACTAATTTATAAAACTTGCTCTGTCAAGTAATAGTCTCCGCAAGAGGGTGGTTTAGTAACAAAAAAGGGCCATTCACCACCCGGTAAATAGCCCTGATGGCTGGTTATTACTAAAGGCCCATGTCCTGTACGATTGCGTCTACCTTGTCACTCAGTTTTTCCCAGTCAATGATAAAGTCCTCAATACTGTTCATTGAAGTGTTCACGCTGAAGTAAAACTTGATCTTGGGTTCGGTGCCCGAGGGGCGCGCCGACACCTTAGTGCCCTGCTCAGTGATAAACTGCAGCACATTCAACTCTGGGAACTCGATGGGCTTCTTTTTTCCGGTGGTAGTGTCGGTTTCCATTCCCTCCTGGTAATCGATCACTCGGATGACCGACTCTCCCACAATGGTTTTCGGAGGATTCTTGCGCAGGTCGCGCATCATTTGTTTGATCTCCTCTACGCCACTTTTCCCTTTTTTGGTAACAGACACCAGCTTCTCTCAATACAGTCCGAATTTATCGTACATATCCAGCAGGAAATCGATCATCTGTAGGTCTTGATTTTTCACAAAGGCTGCCATCTCAGCGATCATGGTGCAAGCCGACACTGCATCTTTGTCACGCACAAAGTCACCAATCAGGTAGCCGTAGCTTTCCTCGCCGCCCCCGATAAATGTTTGTTCACCCTCTTTTTCCTTAATAAGCGCCGCGATGTATTTGAACCCGGTAAGCGTATCGTAGCAGTCTACCCGAAAGTGCTCGGCAATTTTTTTGATAAGTTCAGTGGTTACGATGGTTTTGGCCACGAACTGCTTGCCATCAAGTTTGTCAGCTTCCTGCCACTTCAGCAGCAGGTAGTAGACCAACATACTACCGGTTTGATTGCCGTTGAGAATCTCAAATTCTCCCTGTAGATTCTTCACCGCAATGCCTACGCGGTCAGCGTCAGGATCGGTGCCCATTACTAAGTCAGCATCAATTTCCTTGGCTTCTTGCAGGGCGATACTAAGCGCGTCGCTCTCTTCAGGGTTGGGATACACCACCGTGGGGAAGTTACCGTCGGGTTCGGCCTGCGAGGCCACGATGTGCACGTTGGTGAAGCCGAGTCTCTCCAGTGCCTTGGGCACCAGGGTGATGGATGACCCATGAATAGGAGTAAAAACTATTTTCAGGTCATGCTGCGCCTTAATAGCGTCGGGCGACAGGCTAAGACCCACTAGTGCTTCCAGATACTTTTCATCAATATCGTCCCCAATTTCCTGGATTTTGGACTCGTCCTTATCGAACTTGATGTCGTCGAGGCTCTCTATGGCCATCACTTCATCGATCACGTTTTTGTCGTGCGGGGGCACTAGTTGGGCACCGTCGGCCCAGTAGGCCTTGTAGCCGTTGTACTCCTTGGGATTGTGCGAGGCGGTGAGCACCACGCCGCTCTGGCAGTCCAGCGTGCGAATGGCAAACGAGAGCTCCGGCGTGGGACGCAGATCGTCGAAAAAATAGACCTGAATGCCATTGGCTGAGAATACCGCCGCCGTTACTTCCGCAAAGTAACGACTGTTGTTACGGCTATCATGGGCAATGGCTACCTTGATCTCCTGATCAGGGTAGCTATTGAGCAGATAATTACTTAAACCCTGGGTGGCCATCCCAATGGTATATTTGTTGACGCGGTTAGAGCCAACCCCCATAATACCCCGCAGCCCGCCAGTGCCAAACTCCAGGCTTTTGTAGAAGGCTTCGGTGAGGTCGCCTTCTCGCTCGGGGGTGAGCAGTTGCCGGATTTCGGCCTTACTTTCGTCATCGACGACGCGGCTAGCTAGCCACTGGTTCGCCCGTTCTTTACTGGTTGTATCCATAGTAGGTTAGGTTAGCATCAGGAATGCGATGTCGGTAAAAGTACGGGATAATTTACAAAATACAACGCTGGTTATAGTTGCAACTCCCGCGAATTGTTAAGAATTTAGGGCCTAAATAAACCCGCTGTTTTATGAACGTCGACGCACTGGACAAAGCACTGTCCCAACTGGTAGAAAAAAAGATAACGCTAAGCCACCTTACGTATAATGATGAGCAGTATGACCTGATCGAGGAAGAGCTCCACAATCTGGAAGACAACCTGGTGGAAACCTACGGTGATCATTTGGAAGACATGCTAGCCGACGTGCACGATGAGTTGTGCCCGGATAACGATGTTTTGCTGCCGATTGCCTACATCGCTAACGGCTACGAGAAGGTTGAGCAGAACGGCGCAACCACCTACCGCGCCACTAGCGGGGGAGTGATCGTGGACGTGGATGAGTACCCTAAACAACTTACCCGGCTGGTGCTGGTACCCGCCCCCACGCGCTTGGTGCTGCAGGTGGGCCAGAAGAACGAAGAAGTAGTTTGGAAAGCCGAGTAACTGCCATCCGCACCCGCCCCTTTCTCTGGATCTCCTTATCCGCTGACTTTCTGCTTATGACTGAATTATATCCGTTGACGTTTACTCCTATCTTCAAAGAAAAACTCTGGGGTGGGCAGAAGATCAAAAACGTGCTTGGCAAAGCGGTGGGTAGTTTGGCTAACTGCGGAGAAACCTGGGAAATTTCAGGAGTGGAAGGCAACCTTTCTGAAGTAGCACGAGGGCCATTGGCCGGACAAGACTTGCGGTCACTCATTCGGCAGTATCAGGGGCAGTTGGTCGGAGAGCACGTCTACGAGCAGCACGGCGATGAGTTTCCCCTGCTGGTGAAGTTTATCGATGCGCACCAGGATTTGTCTATCCAGGTACACCCTGACGACGCGCTAGCCCAAAAACGGCACAATTCGTCGGGAAAAACCGAAATGTGGTACATTCTTCAGGCCGACCCCGGAGCTTCGCTCATTGCGGGTTTCAATCAACCGTTGGATCGCGAAAAATATCTGCAAGCCTTCGAGAGTGGCAAATTGATGGATGTCCTTAACCGAGAATCGGTACAGGACGACGACGTGTTCTTTTTGCCCGCCGGGCGGGTACATACCATCGGTAAAGGATTGCTACTGGCTGAAATTCAGCAGACCTCCGACATCACCTACCGCATCTACGACTTCGACCGCCGCGATGCCGACGGCAATCCGCGCGAACTGCACGTGGAGCAAGCCCTTGATGCTATTGACTACCAGCACTACGACCACTACAAAACCCAGTACGAGCCGCGACGCAACGAGCCAGTGCAACTGGTTAGCTGTCCTTACTTCGATACCTACCGGCTTGACTACTCCCAGGACGTAGAGCGAGACTACACGGACCGCGATTCGTTTACTATCTACGTGTGCACCGAGGGGCAAGCCGAACTGCACTGCGGTGAACAACGTTATGAAATGACAAAAGGCGATACGTACCTAATCCCCGCTAGTGTGCCAAAGGCGACAATCGCTACCACTGGCGTTAACCTGCTGGAATCGTACGTACCTCGGTAGGATTATGATTGATCATGATCCTACGGTTAAATGGATTTCACGTAGATCAATAACATGTACGCCCAGCCCGACCGCACCGTTCGTTATCGCCACCTTGGGGTAATTGATTATCAGCGGGCATGGGACTACCAAGAGTCATTATTCTCTGAAACGGTACAGCAGAAGGTTGATAACCTGAAGCACAGCCAAAGTCAACCAACCACAAACTACCTATTGTTTTGCCAGCATCCGCCGGTGTATACGCTGGGTAAAAGTGGGCAGGTAGCGCACCTGTTGCTCAGCGAATCCGAATTGCGAGCGCTGGGCGCTCAGTTCTACCGAATTAACCGGGGTGGCGACATCACCTACCACGGGCCGGGGCAGTTGGTAGGTTATCCTATTCTTGATCTGGATCACTTTTTTACCGATATTCATCGTTACCTTCGGTTGTTAGAAGAAGCCGTGATCTGCACCCTGGCCGACTACGGTTTGCCAGCAGGACGCATTGCGGGCCTCACCGGGGTGTGGCTGGATCACGAGCGGCAGGTATCTCCGCGAAAAATTTGCGCCTTGGGAGTGAAAGCAAGTCGGTGGGTGACTATGCATGGGTTCGCCCTTAACGTGAACACTGATCTGCGCTACTTCGACCACATCGTGCCCTGCGGTATTGCCGACAAAGCGGTTACGTCTATGGCACAAGAGCTGGGGCAAGCGCAAGACATGGAAGAGGTAGAGGCTGACCTTCGCCGCCACCTGTCGGCACTGTTTGATATGAGACTAGTTTCCGAAGCAGTGATGCCTAGATAAATTATCGTTAACAGCAGACGAATGAAGGAGGACATTAAATTTCCGAAGGTCGAGGGCGTTTCGCTGGCTATCGGGAGGCAGCCCATCGAAGCGGCCGACGCTTACGAGTACCGGGTGTACATCATCAACGAAAATGACTTTCCGCTGTCTAACGTGATCATTAACTCTACCGGTTACAATGACACCCAGAAGACCTCCACCCTTCGTCATTTCCTGGAGACGTTAGCGCCGCGTAGCGTTGCCCCGGTAGAGCTGATTGAGACTGCATTGTTTGCGCTGGTCAACCAGTTCTGGGTAAGCTACTACTATGATGGTAAGGTGTTCGACAAGAAATTTGTGTTCTTGCCCGAAAGCATCACTAATCAGAACTTTCAGTATATCGAGGCACTGAACCTGGAAGGAGTGTTACACGCTTGATGCGTCGTCAGAAATTAGGCTGAGCAGTTCCTGCACTTCATAAGCTTTTTCGTATTCATCCAATTTCTCGAACGAGTTAATCAGGTTACGCAACACCCGTCGCACAATGTCTACGTGGCTACAGGGCTGGTAAAACATATCGTCGGACGACAACTTAAGCTGCTTGAGATAATTATCAATATCTTGCTCGGTAAAGATCAGCCCACGGTTAAACGCGTTGATATAAAACTGTAACTGCTCGGTTTTATAGGTCAGGATAAACAACTGCGGCAGGTTCACTCCGTATACGGGCAGCTTCAAACGTTCTGCCACCAGCATATACACCACGCACAGAGAGATAGGGTTGCCCTTGTGCGTTTCCAGTACCCGATTAATCATGGAATTGGCCGGGGCATGAAAGTTTTTGGTGTTGGCGCTGAACTTAAGCTTGCTGAAAATAACGCTGTTCAGAATTTTCACCTGATCGAAAGGATGTGCATCAGGTTTATGTTCCAGCCAGGCTTCGTAGTAGATCTGCTCTAGCTGTTCACGAATGGTGGCTAGGTTGATGTCAGGATACTGATAGGTAGCCACCAACCACATTCCCTCCAGCAAATCAGGGGCCTCTTGCTGATACCAGGCGCGCAAACGGCTCTTGAGCGCATCGGTTTGCAAGGTATGGATAAGTTCTTCGATGCGGCGCTGCACCCCAGGATTAAAACTATTCTCCCATTCATGTTCCAAATAAGGAATGATAGTGTTGCCGTAAGAAATAATTTTTTCCTCCACGTGGGTAAGCACTTCGGTATCTTCGTCGTCGAGCAGTGCCACCAAAGCCTTTAGTTCTTTTTCGTTCATAACGGTAGGTTAGCCCAACGTTAGTTTTCAGGATTGTTCTCGATGATTACCGCTTCGTCTGCCTCATTGTCGGTAATATCTTTGTCTTTATCTCTTCGACCAAACACCGAAAAGCGTACGTATCGTCCCGGACGGTCGCGCAGGTCTACCAGAAGTTTGTCCAAGTTTTGGGCTGAACGGTTAAGATTGGTGTAGAGTTCGTCATCATTTACGAACTTGCCCAGGGTACCTTCGCCCTGATTAATTTTAACGGTCACTTCGTCCAGATTCTGCGCGATGCGATCGAGCTTGGCCAGCGTTTGGCTCAACTGCAAATTGTTGAGGCTATCAACGGTTTGGTTAAGTTTCGCCAATAGCGGAGGCAACCCCTGCTTCTGGTCGCTTAGCGAATTGGTGAGCAGCGTTAGGTTGGCGATGGTGGTGTTGAGCCGCTGTTCGTTATAGCGCAGCATAGCGCTGGCCCGTTGGGTGGCAACGGCAATCTCGTCTACGGTGCGAGACACGGTGGCGGTGTCGCCTACCAACATCCCTAAGATATTGGCCATGGTGTCTTTTCCGTTCACCCCAATAAGCGTGTTCAGGCGAGCTAGGGTAGAGTCAAACTTCTCGGCAATGGGTAGCGCCTTAGCTTGCACCAACTGGCCGATGGTTTGTTCCTTCGATCCCCGAAGCGTGTCGCCTCCCGCGAGAGGTTGCAGTACATCGCCAGGATCAAGAATGATTGTTTCGCCCCCCAAAATACTGCTGGAGGCCAGGATCGCCCGAGCTGATTTTCCCACACGCACCGACTCATCAACCCGGATGGTGACCAAGAGGTGGTTGTCTCGCTCTTGCATCAAGCGAATCTTCTCTACCTGCCCCACCTTTAGTCCGTTGATAATCACCGGGTTAGAAGTGGTGAGACCGTCAATGTTATCGTAGACAATGTAGAATACGTTAGAACTGGACAGTAGCTCGCTCCCCTTCAAAAAACGCACACCGAAAAACAGAATAACCAGCGCTACAATGGCCAGCAGCGCTACTTTAATTTCCTTGGATAGTCTCACTCAAAAATAGGTTAGTACGCGATGAGAAGTTGTTAGGCAGTTGCCATTAGGTATACTGCCTTCTCTGCCAATTGGTTGGCTATTCGCAAGTAAATAGAGAAAATAAAACCAATTCCGCTAATTGATGTTGTCCTCAATCTCGTTTTTATAGTCACGAACAGCCCGGAAGATAGCGGAAGCAAGGTAGGTTTGGCCTAGTTTGTCGTTGAGGAAGCGCTCCTCTTTCTCATTGGTCAAGAAACCGGTTTCTACCAACACACTAGGCATAGAAGTGCGCCATAGCACCAGAAACCCCTGCTGCTTCACTCCCAAACTGTGACGACCCACGCGCGTCTTGAACTGGGTCTCTATCTTTTCGGCCAGGTACAGGCTGTTGGCTAAATACGCGTTTTGGTACAAAGAAAACATAATGTGCGATTCGGGCGAGTTGGGATCGTAGCCCGCGTAGTTCTCCTTGTAGTCCTCTTCCATCAGAATCACGGAGTTTTCGCGTTTGGCCACCCCCAGATTACTTTCTATTTTGTGCGTCCCCATCACGTAGGTTTCCGTGCCGCTTACGCGCTTGTTTCCTAAGGCATTGGCGTGAATAGAGATGAAAAGATCGGCCCCACTTTTATTAGCAATATCTGCCCGTTTGTCCAGCGGAATAAAGGTATCGTCAGCGCGGGTGTAGATCACCTCTACATCACTCAGGTACTCTTCTATGATACTGCCTAGCTCCAGCGCAATGCTTAGGGCTATGTCTTTCTCGCGCGAAATCTTGCCATGGGTGCCCGGATCGTGCCCGCCGTGCCCGGCATCAATCACCACCCGCTTCACCTGATACTGCTTGATACCAGTAGGGTTGAAGGTGGCCCCCAGCAAAAAAAAGGAAAAACCAATGATCGCGATAATATTCTTCATACTGCTTCGGTTGTTAGAGTAACAAACGATAACTTCGCCCAAAATTGACATTTTTTCCGCAAAACTGAAAAAAGCCTTGCACTATTTACCATACGTGCGTACTCTTTTTATAGTATGTATGCTTGCGTTGAATGTGCAGGCGCAGGACATCGAGGGCACCCTGCCGTCGGCCGACTCGCTGGGTATTCTAAACGCTAACGACACCATCCCCCCGGAAGTGGCGATGGATTCGCTCTCGAGCGATTCGCTGGTGGTGGCGGCCGATACGTTGCGCCCGCCGCCGCAGGGCGATATTCAAACCACCATCGAGTATACCGCCGACGACTCCACCCTGATGGACGCTCGGGGCAAGCGGGTGCTGCTCTACGGCAACGCCCAGGTAGACTACGGAGAGATCTCGCTGAAGGCTGACTTTATCGAGCTCGACTGGACCAGCAATATGCTCACCGCCCGGGGGCGCGAAGACTCCACCGGAACAATGGTGGGGCAACCAATATTTAAGGAAGGGGCGGAAGAATACCAGACCGAAGAGATTCGCTACAACTTCAAAACCCGCAAAGCCTTTATCACCGGGGTGCTCACCAAGCCCGAGGCCACCGAAGGCTTCGTATACGGTGAGGTGGTGAAAAAGAACGAAAAAAACGAGGTGTTTATCAACCGCGGCTGGTACACACCCTGCGACTGCGAACCGGGTGAGGTGCCCGATCTGTACATCCGGTCGCGAAAGATGAAGGTGGTGCCTAACAACCTGGTGGCCACCGGGCCCTTTAACCTGGTGATCGCCGACGTGCCCACGCCCCTGGGTTTGCCCTTCGGGATTTTTCCGATGCCCAGTAAGCAGAACTCGGGCATCATCCCGCCGCAGTACGGTGAGGAGCGCCGCCGGGGCTTTTTCTTGCAAAACTTTGGGTACTACTTCGATGTCAGTGACCGGGTGAACCTCACCCTGACGGCCAGTATCTTCTCGAAGGGCAGTTGGGGTTTTCAGGTAGCATCAGACTACTACAAGCGCTACGCCTACCGGGGCGGGCTTAACTTCCAATTTAACCGGCAGGTAGAAGACCCGGACAGCGAGAACGTGAGAACGGCTCGGGACTTCCAGCTTAACTTTAGGCACGCGCCCCAAACCAAAGGCGTGAGCCGATTCAGCGCCAACGTGAACGCAGTCACCAGCACCTTCATCCAGAATAACCCCTCGCCCAATGTGATGCAAAACCTGAAGACGACGTTTACCTCGAACGTTTCGTACTCTACTTCTTTTCGCAACACTCCCTTTAACCTCACGGCCAGTGCGCGACACAGTCAGAATTTAATTAGCAATCTAACTACTGTGTTATTACCGGATATATCCATCAATATGAATCGGATATATCCGTTCAAAAACTTAGTGCAATCGCGCAGCAGTTGGATCGCTAAGATCAACGTGGGATACCAGGGGCGGGGCAGTAATGAGTTCACTAACGCACGCATCACCTCCTCGATAATCCCCTTTAATAAACTGGCTGATCCCAATCCGCTGGCCGATAGCGTGCTTGGCATCAACGCGAGCAACTTGGAGGATATCCTGACCCGTACCCAAACCGGAGTGCAGCACTCAATTCCTATTTCTACCTCGTTTAATGTACTGAAATTTATCACGGCATCTCCCTCGTTTCAGTACCGTGAGGTGTGGTCGTTTCGGCGGTTTACCTACGAATACGACCCGGCTACCGAGCTGGTGGATATTGATACCATTGCCGGTTTCAACCGGGCTTCGTCGTGGAATACCAGCATGGGCTTTAGCACCCGGGTGTACGGTACCTACTACTTTGGCAAGGGCGGAGGCAAAATTCAGGCAATGCGCCACACGCTGGTGCCCTCGTTTAGTTTTAGTTACAGCCCCGACTTCGCGGAACGCTATACCGACACGGTGCGGGTGGCTAACGCGCGGGTGGTTGGTACCAATGGCTTTGATAACAACGTGAAGCGCGTACCCATCTACGATGGCTCAGTGTTTTCGTCCCCTACCTCGGCTCAGACGGGATCGATCAGTTTCTCGCTAAACAACAACCTGGAGTTGAAGATGCGCAACGACAAAGATACCACCGAGAATGCCGAAGCTACCAAGAAGGTGCCCATCTTCGAGAACCTATCGCTGAGTACCGGCTACAATATTATTGCTGACTCGTTTAAACTAAGCAACATCAGCATTGCTGCCCGTACCCGGCTGTTTAATAACAAGGTTAGTATCAATGCTTCGGCCACCGTCGATCCTTATCAGTACGTTCGTGACCCGAGTGTTCCGACCGTGATCCGGGAAGATGGTGCAGTGTTCGACAACTACATTCGCTATGATCAGTACGCCTGGGACCGCCGCCCAGTGGTCGTGGATATCGATGGCAATCCTACTACGCTGGATTCGGAAACCCGCCGGTTTGGCACACTTACCCGTGCTAACCTCGCGCTAAGTACTAACCTAAACCCGGAGGCTAACAAAAAGAAGGAGGAGCGAGCGGAGGAGGCCAGCATCACGCAGGATGATATGGATTATGTCAATGCCAACCGGCAAGACTACGTGGATTTTGATATTCCCTGGAGTTTGAACGTGCGCTATAGTATCACCTACACGTACAACCCAAGGCAAGTTTTAAAAACTCCTGGCAAGCCCCGGCCTGAACAGCGCTTCAGTCGCGTTGATCCCAATGATCCTTTTCGGCAGTCTTTGTCTTTTAACGGTGACCTAAATCTCACTCCGAAGTGGAAAATCGGGTTCACCTCGGGCTACGATTTCCAGCAAGAAGAAATTACCCAATCCAGCATCAACGTGTTTCGAGATCTGGACTGCTTTGATTTTCGCTTTGACTGGATTCCATTTGGGGCGTTCACCTCATTCTACGTGCAGATCAACGTGAAGTCTGCGATCCTGCGCGACCTGAAGTTACAGCGTCGCCGGGTATGGCGAGATTCTTTCTAGAAAGTCCATAACCTAACTATACCGTCGTCGGGGGCACGCCTTCAACTTCATCAGCCTGCAACTGCTTGTCGTACAACTCTTTGTACACTCCCCCGCTGACCAGTAGCGACTCGTTGGTGCCCTGCTCCACAATCACTCCGTCGTCGAGCACCAGAATCTTATCGGCTAGCTTGGCCGACGAAACGCGGTGCGATATGATCACCGTAGTACGCTCCCTCATGATCTCCTTCAGGCTATTTAAGATCGTATTCTCGGTCTTGGTGTCCACCGCCGATAGCGAGTCGTCCATGATCAGAATCTTCGGATCGCGGGCAATCGCACGGGCAATCGATACCCGCTGCTTTTGCCCACCCGACAGGGTGACGCCCCGCTCGCCCACCCGGGTAGCAAAGCCGTCAGGAAAGTCCTGAATGGTTGCGGTGAGGTCGGCAATGTCGGCGGCCCGTTCCACCTGCGGCGGGTCAGCCTCCCCGGCGAAGCCGAATGCCACATTGTTAAAGATGGTGTCGGAAAACAAAAACACGTCCTGCGGCACGTAGCCAATCTGGCTGCGCAGGCTGGCCAGATCATACTGCCGAATGTCGGTGCCGTCGATAAGTACCTCCCCCTGGGCCACGTCGTACATGCGCGGAATGATGTTGGCAATGGTGCTTTTACCCGAACCGGTGGTTCCTACAATGGCGATCGATTGTCCCACCTGCACGTTAAACGATACGTCACGCAGGGCTTCGATGCCCGAATCGGGGTAGACAAACGTCACGTTTTTGAACTCTATATCGCCCTGGATTTCTCTTTCTAGCCCGGCTTCGGATACGATATCGGTTTTGGTCTCCAGAAACTCGTTGATGCGTTTTTGGGAGGCGGCCGCCCTTTGCACAATACTGGTGATCCACCCCAGAGAGGCTACCGGCCAGGTGAGCATGTTTACGTAAATAATAAATTCGGCGATAACGCCCGCCGAAATGGCTCCACTAATCACTTCCCCGCCACCGATAAATACGGTGATCACCGAACTGAGCCCCACCAGGGCCATAATAAGCGGGATGAACAAGGCGTTGACCCGCGCCAAACTAATAGATTTGTCTTTGTAGTCATCGCTCTCGCGTTTGAAGGTGCGGGCCGAGTCAGATTCGCGGACGAAGGCCTTGATCACCCGAATACCCGAAAACGCTTCCTGCACAAAAGTAGACAGGCCGGACAAACTACGCTGAATCTCTTCAGACTTTCGGTTAATGATGTTGTTGACGTAGTAGATACTAAGCGACAGTAGCGGCAGCGGAATTAGGGTATACAAGGTGAGGCGGGCATTTACCGACAACATGTACGGAATCAGAATCAGGAATAAGGTGAGCAGGTTCAGGCCGTACATAATGGCTGGGCCCAAGTACATACGCACCTTTGATACATCCTCCGAGATGCGCGCCATCAGGTCGCCCGTGTTCTGGCGGCGGTAGAAGCTCATCGGCAACGACTGGTAGTGCGCGTACACTTCGTTTTTCAGATCATACTCGATCAGGCGCGACACCACGATGATGGTCTGTCGGGTAAGGTACGTAAAGAATCCCCGCAACAGGGCCAGCACCAGGATGGCTACCCCGTAGATCAGAATGCTTCCGCCAAAAACGGCGTAGATAGTTTCTTGCAGCGTAAACCCTTCAAAAACGCGGTACAACGCGATGTTTTCCTCGACCAGGTTGATAGCCCGGCGCACAATTTGGGCTGGAATAATGGCCAGCACATTGGAAACGATGATAAATAACAGGCCAAGGGACAGTCGGCGCTTGTATTTGAAGAGGTATTTGTTGAGATAGCTGAGTTCCTTCACGTTTTGTTAAAACGGCTACTCCCCTAAATGGTTCTTCGCCGGTGATTTACCGCAGAAAAAATTACCTTTGCGTTTCAAAATCTTTTTGGGGTTTGCTTTGTTTAAAGCCACGCACCCGCACTTATGCTAAACCGCCGACTTCTTAGGATCAGGGCCATGCAACACCTGTATGCCTACCAGCGTTGCCGACAGGCGAACTTCGAACTGGCCTTCGATTTTGTTCGGGAGTCGTTTGCTCCGGACCTTAATAGTATGGAAGTGCAAGACCGCGAGATGCTGGCCCAACAGCGAGCGCAAGCGGACGAATTGCTAACCGCCCGTCTGGAAGGGCGACTTCCGGTAAGCACAGTATCCCCTCAGATTGAGCAGGTGGTGAGCCAGGCACTGAGGAACTATCAGGAACGCTGTCGCAAAGACCATCGTTTTTTGCACAACCAGATGGTGGCCCGCACCGAAAAGATTGGCGACTACTACCGCCGTTTTCTGGTGTTGCCCGAAGCGCTGTTGCAGGAAGCAGGCCGGGAAGCGCAGAAGAAATCTTCTCGTCTCGAAAGGTCGGGGACGTCCGAAGGCAGCCAATCGCTTACCAACCTGATTAACAACCGCCTGCTGGCCGCCGTGCGCAACCGTGATGCGCTGCAGGAAACCGTGCGTCAGCAAGGGCTATCCTGGGAGGGGCACCGTACTGAGGTGCGGCAGTTGCTGAAGGCGGTTCGTAGTGATCCCGACTACCAGACCTACCAAGCGCTCACTGAACCTAGCACGGAAGAGGATGTGGCTGTTATCCGACACATCATTAATAGTCTGGCCCTGAACCACGCGTTGATCATCAATATCTTCGAAGAGGACGGGGTGAACTGGGAGGAGGACAAAAAAGTTATTAAGAATCTGACGAATCGCACCTTCAAGTCGTTGAATAAAGGGGAAGGGGGAATTGAGGTAGCTTCGCTTACGCCCAATTGGGAAGATGATCGGTCTTTTTTCGAAGAACTCTATGAGCAGACATTGCGCCACGACGAAGAATACGAGCAGCTGATTAGCGAAAAGTCGAAGAACTGGGCCGCTGATCGGATTGCCAGCGTTGACAATGTGATTATGAAGATGGCCATCACCGAAATGATTCACTTTAGCAGCATTCCGGTGAAGGTAACGATTAACGAATACGTAGACATATCAAAACTGTACAGCACCCAAAAGAGTCGGCAGTTTATCAATGGTATTCTGGACGTTATATCGCAGGAACTACAGAAACAAGGGCTCATTCGTAAGAGCGGGCGGGGGCTAATGGACAACTGATGACGGCATGTAGGATAATTTTATCTTTTCATTAGTAAGGACTCGTTAGCCTTTGTAAATTTACCCGAACTTATACCTCTTAGATACATGAACAAACTAGGTGGCTTCTTGCTCTTCTTTACCGGAACGCTCGCGGGCATGACGGTCGGTTTTCTCTATGCTCCCGACTCAGGGATCAACACGCGTGATCGGGTCACCTTTCGTCTTGAAAAGTATCGGTTCAAGCTAGAAGACCTGGTTAACGATCTGGTTCGAACCAAAAACCAGTTG
This sequence comes from uncultured Cytophagales bacterium, assembly GCA_963761785.1. Classification (GTDB taxonomy): domain Bacteria; phylum Bacteroidota; class Bacteroidia; order Cytophagales; family Cyclobacteriaceae; genus Tunicatimonas. The sequence goes on along the minus strand of CAVXII010000001.1, from coordinate 3,085,468 downwards.
CCCGAAAGCGTAGCGAAGTCCGATGGTGAGAAGGTAATCAACGAGGCCAAAGAAAAGGCCAAACAGTTGCTCGACGACGTAGAAAATTTGTTAGATCAGATAAAAAAGTAACTTACCAGTGGTGTTTGCCACTTTAAATTAAACAAGATGATGAACCTTAAATTAATGTCCGTTGGATTGATGACGGCTGGCTGCTTGGGCCTCAGTGGGTGCAACAACAATGCTGCCCTGGAAGAGCGCGTAGCCGATCTGGAAGACCGGACCGCACAACTGGAAAGTGGCACCGCCCTCCAAACCCAGGCGGTATCATTGGCTGAACCAACCGAAATGGCCGAACTAACTGCCCCGGCTGGAGCTGCCACTACCGTCGATTTTGCCGAAACTACCCACGAATTTGGCACCATTGCCGAAGGCGACGTGGTGGAGCACACCTTTGTGTTCACCAACACTGGCGACACCCCCTTGATCATTCAAGATGCGCAGACTACCTGCGGTTGCACCGTGCCCAAGAAGCCCGAAGCTCCCGTTCCCCCCGGCGAAACCGGCGAAATTCAGGTGCGCTTCAACAGCCAGGGTAAAGCAGGAGTGCAAAACAAGGCAGTCACTATTACGGCCAACACCGAACCCGCTACCACCCGTCTGTTTATTAAAGCCAACGTTACCCCTAAAAGCGAACCGATCGCCGGTCCGGTAAGAAAATAAGAAAACATTATGTCAGCGTTTATTTTATTACAGGCCGATGCCGGCCAAAGTGGTATGATTGGCAATTTCATCCTGATCGGTGGAATTGCCCTTATCTTTTACTTCTTTATGATTCGCCCGCAGCAGCAGAAGCAGAAGGCCCAACGCAACTTTATCGATACCATCAAAAAGGGCGATATGGTGGTTACCATTGGCGGCATGCACGGCAAGGTGGTTGCCCTTGAAGACGACAGCGTGGTGCTGGACGTGGACCGCGGTGCCAAAATCAAGTTTGATAAATCATCTATTTCTCAGGAAGCCAGCAAACAATACGTTGTTAAGTCTTAAAGCCCCTTGAGCAAGCGCAGGAAAAAAGCCCCCCCCCTTTGGCAACGACTTGGCCAGCGTTTTTCTGCGAAGGAGGGTAACCTAACAATCGTGTTGCTCTGCATCTTAGCGGCCACTACCTTCTGGTTCTTTAGCGCCCTCAACAAAACGGACTACACTACCCGGCTCGATTACCCTATCGTTTTCTCGTACCCCACCGACAGCACCTACCTACTGAGTCAACTGCCCGAAAATATTAGTGTGCAAGTGAGTGGCGGCGGGTGGAATCTGCTTCGCAAGACCCTACTCGTTAACACGCGCCCGGTGCAGATTACGCTGGAGGAACCCACCAAGGTGAAAACTATTCCCGGCCAGACGCTCACCGAGGAGGTAGAAGCAGTTTTAGGCGACGTACGCCTCAACTACATTGTTACCGATACCTTGCGCATTAATATCGACGGAGTGCTGGAGAAAGAGGTGCGCGTGGTGGTGGACAGCAACAAGGTTAACCTGGGAGAAAACCACTGGATCACCTCACCGATCTCTCTGCAGCCTAATTTTGTCACCCTGCACGGCCCCACATCCGTGGTGAGTCAGGCGAGCGATACCCTAACGATCAACCTTCCCGATCGAGAGATTGACGAACGTTATGAGTCCACCGTTCCGTTGCGCTACATCAACACCATGGTGCAGGTGATTCCTCCCGAAGCGCAAATATCCTTTGAGGTGTCGCCGTTTATTGCTTACAAAAAAAGGGTGCCCCTCACCACCAGTAACTTCCCCCGCGATTCGTCGACCTACCTAGGATTAGACCAGGTGACGGTTAGCTTCTGGGTGAGAGAGTCACTAGCGAATGAAAACCTGCTTGACAGCACATTTTTCACGGTGGTGGCTGATCTATCGGATGTCGATGCCCAAGACAGCACCCTGGTTCCCGTAGTGCAAGAATATCCCGCGTACGCCCGTCGGATCGTCGTCCGGCCCGCCAAACTGAAGGTCCGGTATGGTTCCTAAGCCACGGCAGGTAGGCATCACCGGAGGCATTGGCTCGGGCAAGACTTTCGTGAGCAAAATTTTTGAAGTTTTAGGAATCCCCGTATATTACGCAGACGCGCGGGCCAAATGGTTGCAAGAAAACGATTCGGTACTTGTGCAGCAAATCCAACAGGTGTTTGGTCCCCAAGCCTACGATGCAACGGGCCATTTGAATCGTACTTTTTTAGCTAACGAGGTTTTCTCTTCCGACGCGAAGCGAAAAACCATTAACAATTTGGTTCATCCGCGGGTAGCCGAAGACTATCGGCGGTGGGTCCAGCAACGAGGACATCTTTCTTATACGCTAAAGGAAGCTGCCCTGCTTTTTGAAACCGATGCGCACCAACAACTTACGTTCATTATCAATGTAAATGCTCCCGAGGCCATTAGGATCGGCCGGGTACTAAGGCGTGATCCCCAGCGGTCGCGACAACAGGTTAAACAGATCATCGCTCAGCAATTGGATGACACCGAACGCAGTCGACGTGCTGACCACTCGATCGACAATAGCGGAGGAAGACTAGTGCTTCCGCAGGTGCTTACCATTCATCATCATTTAGTTAATTAATACGTCGCTCAATAAACCACAAATGAAATTAAACAAGTACAGAAACGAAGTCTGGAAACAGATTGACTTCGAGACAGATCTCCCGCACGCTAGCTACGAAGTTTCTAGTGTGGGGAGAGTAAAAAGCTACGCTGTTGACAAAGCAAACGGCAAAATTATGAAGGGTTCTAACGTGAACGGGTATCTATCGGTGATGGTTCGGTTCGACAAAAAGGTGTCGCAAACTTACTACGTCCACCGCCTGGTAGCCCAAATGTTCTTGCCCAGCCCCACCGCCGATCAGAAGTTCGTGGTGCACCTTGATTATGACAAACAGAATAACCACCGCTTCAACCTGCAGTGGATGAGCGACGAAGAATCGCGGTGCCACAACAACCGGAATCCTGCGATTCTGCGAAGCCGAAGCACGGGCTACAAGCTCACCGAATCGGACGTGCGCGTAATTAAACGACTGCTCAAGAGTAATAAAACCCGACTGAGCATCATCGCTAAGCGCTTCAACATTACTCATACCCAGCTCAACCGCATCCGTTCTGGCGAAAACTGGGGCAAGGTTTCTATTTAAAGAGCCAACGCACGCTACTGTAGCAGGTCAAGAGGCAGAGAGATCTGATCAATATAGAACTTAACGCGGCTGTGGTTGGTCTTGAGTAACTCCGTCTTCTCGATCTTGTCCAGTTTGTGGTTGTAGAATACCTCTACGTAGTAGTTCTGTAGTAGGTACAGGTTAATCTTGTAGCCATAGTAGCGAATTGCTACCACAAACGTGCCCTCTCGATACAGCGTATGAATCTGGTCGGATAGTGGCAACAAGAGAAACTCAGCAGCGGGCATATAACAAACGGGTAAACGCTTACGCAAACACACTCAAACAATGAGAGCAAGCGTGTTTTGTATAGGACGAAAATACAAAAAAAGCCGCTCCTTTTGGTTAAGAAGCGGCTAACTTATTATCGGCGGGTGAAAGACGGGATTTGAACCCGCGACCCCTGGTACCACAAACCAGTGCTCTAACCAACTGAGCTACATCCACCATTTGGAAAGAAAGACAAAATTAGGTATCCGAGGGCATTTTGCCAAGGGGTTGCTGCTTTTTTTATGCCTAACGCGTGCGATAACTCCTGGTTCACCGCACGCCACGCTACCGAAATGAGTATTCAGCCTTCACCGGAAAATGGTCGGAAAAGTTTACTTCCCGGTAGGTGGTGAAGCGGTGGGCGCGGAGCGCTTCGCTGAAAAATTGATTGTCGATGCGCAAGAAGAATAGCTTGCCGTTATAACTGAATCCAAAGCCGCGCCCCGCTTCCTCAAAGGTACTCAACAGTTGGTCACGAAGCGAGAAGTAGGTATAGCTATACGGCAGATCGTTAAGATCCCCACACACCACCACGGGGTGGGGACTCGTCTCAATATGAGTTAGCAAAGCATTAACCTGGTGGGCGCGGGTGGTAAAGCCATTCTTGAGCTTACGCGCAATAGAGGGATACGCCCCCTGGTCGCTCAGTGTATTTTCGTCGATGCTCATGGAACGCAGGTGAATATTATAGACCCGGATAAGACCGGCCGGAGTGCGTAGGTCGGCGAAAATAGCGTACTGCAACGAGTCTTCAGAAGCGCCAACTTCTCCGCGGTCTGTAATAGGAAACCGACTGAAAATTGCCAACCCGAACTCGGCACCAGTGCCGTTGATGAGCGAAGGGTTTACGTAGCTGTGGTAGCCCCCCCCCCTTCGCAATTGCTGGGTAGCGTTAAATACCATCGATGAGTCATCATTGTAAAACTCCTGTAAACACTTCACGTCCGCGTTCTCTTGGGTGAGCCAGGTCACGGTGGGCCGGGGGGTGTCGCGTTGTGAGTGCGAGTAAATATTGAATACCCGCACGTTGTAGCTGAGCACTGAAAACGTAGGCGAAGTGCTTTCGGGAGGGTTGCGCCAAACGATACTCGCTTCAATATAGGGGTAGCCTACCAGCAGAGCGACCAGCGGAAACACGGCCTGCCAACGCCGCTTCACCGCAAAAAAAAGCAGCAACAGCAAGTTGATGATCAGAAAAAAAGGAATTGCCAGCGAGAAGAAGCCCGCGAGCCAGAAAGTGGCGGGCGACACGTAGACGCTTAGGTAGGCCACGAGCGTAGCGGCCAGCAAAATAAGAGGAAGCGCTTTCGTCAAAAGTAGACTTAATTATACGACTGGTTTAGGAACCACCGGCCCGTCGCCATTGTCACTACGCGAACAACGCAAATTTTGCCAGAAAGAAAAACTCACTTCCCAATATTTGCGCACCTGCTGACCATTGCGCCGGACAATTACCGCAGAAACTGAAGTCGGTGGCCCATCTGTGGTTCGTGTAGCGCACCGTTTTCGTAGACCAGCTGCCCCGACACCCAGGTGCGCGTGACCTGCGATCGAAACGTCTGCCCCTCGAAGGGAGACCAACCGCACTTGGCCCGCGTATTCTTGCGACTCACCGTCCAGGAAGCATCAGGGTTCACCAGCACTAAGTCAGCGTAGTAGCCCTCGCGTACGAAGCCCCGCCGATCTACTTGAAATAGCGTCGCTGGGTTGTGACAGGCCTTTTGCACGATGGTTTCCAATGAAAAAACTCCCTGATGAAAGAGCTCAAATAGGGCTACCAATTGATGCTGCACCAGCGGACCACCGGAGGGTGCTTTGAAGTAGGTATTTTGCTTTTCGTCCAGGGTGTGCGGAGCGTGGTCGGTAGCCAGCACGTTGATCGGTCCGTCGATGACCGCCTGTCGTAGTGCTTCGCGATCCTGGGCGGTCTTCACCGCCGGGTTCCACTTAATGAGTGTTCCTTTGGCTTCGTAATCCTGGTCGGTAAACCACAGGTGGTGCAGACAGGCTTCGGCGGTGATCCGCTTATCAGGTAGCGGAGTGTGCGCATCGAAGAGGGCCAATTCGCGGGCGGTAGAGATGTGCAGCACGTGCAGGCGGGTGTCGTATTCTTTGGCCAGCGAAACCGCCAGCGACGACGAACGGTAACAGGCCTCGGCACTCCGGATAACCGGATGCAGCTCGATAGGCACCTCCTCGCCGTACTGCTCCCGATAACGCTGCATGTTGTTGCGGATAGTCTCTTCGTCTTCACAGTGCGTAGCCACCAGCAATTCGGCTTTAGAGAAAACGTTGCGCAAAGTCTGCTCGTTATCCACCAACATGTTGCCCGTCGATGATCCCATAAATATCTTAAGGCCGCACACGCTGCGCGGGTCGGTGCGCAGCACTTCGTCCAGGTTATCATTAGAAACGCCCATGTAAAATGAGTAGTTGGCCAATGAATTACGGGCTGCAATAGCGTATTTATCGGCTAGTAACTCTTGGGTCACAACATTGGGAACGGTATTGGGCATCTCCATAAACGAGGTGATTCCCCCGGCCACCGCCGCCCGCGACTCGGTATAAATGCTCGCTTTGTGGGTTAATCCGGGTTCGCGGAAGTGCACTTGATCGTCGATGAGGCCCGGCAACAGGTAATTACCCTGGGCGTCAATGGTATGGTCGGTGGCAATTGCTGAGAGGTCACCGTCTAAGCGGGTGATAAAAGCGTCTTCGATGAGCAGGTCGGTGGGGCGAACAGAGCCTTCGTTGACCAAGCGGGCGTTGAGGATCTTAGTGGTCGGCATAGGTTAGAGATTGCGTTACCGAACGCGTTGCAAACGCGCCCAAGTGTTAGGTTTTTTCATTACTTCGCCCTTCGATATTCCTTGTTCGGCGTTCGATATTCACACTGATACAAGCTTTAGCACGAATGTTGAAGCTGCTACCCCGCCACCGGGTGCTGGCTGATGAAAGCGACGGCCAGGTCGTTAAATATTTGGGGTTCTTCAACGTTCACCACGTGACCGCAGTTGTCTACCACGCTCAGCGAGGCGTGTTGATGCAATGCTACTGTCTGCCGCACCGGGGGCAAAAACATGTAGTCATGCTCGCCCATTACGTAGAGCGCGGGTACCGGAATCTCCTTTTCCTTGAAGTACTTCAGCAGGGGGTTGACTTCGTAGGTAAGGTGGTACCACCGCAGAAACTCCTGCTTGTACAAACGTCGAGCTTCGCGTACAAACAGATTTCGAGAAAACGCATCGCGCTTGCTGGGCATAATCACCCAGGCGAAAAACTTATACAACCACATGTAGGGGACAAACCGCTTCATGCAGTGGCCGAAAAACACCAGAAAGCGCGACCGTACGTTTAGCCGGGTAATCGCCCCACACAGCACCATCGATTTAAGGCGCTCGGGAGCTAATTCTCCGATGCTACGAATAATAATAGATCCCATCGAAACGCCCACAAAGTGAGCTTGGGGTATCTTGAGATGGTCCAGTACCTCCAGAATGTCGGCCGCCACGTCGCGGAATGAGAAGTCGCTCTCAACATATTCTTTTAGCAGCTCACGCGAGCGCCCGTGACCCCGCAGATCTACCAGTAGTACATTGAAGTGCTGCTTGAAGTCTTTGATCTGCCGGTACCAGACTGAAGAGCTTCCGCCCGCGCCGTGAACGAACACCACCCAATCTTTGTCTTTATCTAATACGTATTCTTTATAGTAGAGCATTCGTTCATCGGAAAGTGATTTAATAACAACGTATGAGGCAATGTGTTTTAGCGGGTCGTCGGGAGAGCAAAGTAAGCATTTATTGAACAACCATAAAATGCGAACATAATCAACTAGATGACTGTCCGGTCACAACAAGTTGACCAGCCGGTAGTAATCAAACATCGTTTTGCGAAATACTTCGCGGTCGTCAAACCGGTCAAGCAGTTTATCTTGCTCACCCTGGGGGCTGGTCACGTAGAGTTGGTGCCCCCGCTGAATGCTTCGATACAACTGACTGGCAAACGCAAACTGCGCTTCTTTGTTCCCTCGCGCCCAGCGGTAGATCCCTTCCTGCTGGTTTGCGACGTCTTTCCAAGTCACCCGAATAGAATCTAACGCTTCTAGGTAAACATTGGGCTCTACTAAAAGATAGGCTTCGTCATAGCGCCAGTTGCTGGCAATAGCCAGATTGATCACCGGGTAGTCCTCCGCCTGACTGCGATCGCCCAAGCGAAAAATATTTAGTTTGGCGGCTGCCATTTCCTCCTGATCGTAGTAGATTTGCCGTACGTTCTTGAAAAACAGCTCTGATGGATCAGAGGTGGTAAATTTGGCCTTTTTATCGTCTACCTGCGTGTCTTTGTCAAGATTGCAGGAGGACAGGCTACCCAACGTTATGAGAAAAAGCAGTATTTTCATGGCATCAATCCAACCACCAAAGCAAGGCAATGGTTTCCCTAAATCCCAAGCAGACGACACGTTTACCCTTTTTCACCCACTGGCTTTTACCGGTCCTGCTGCTGGGGGCTAGCGCCTGTAGTGGCTCATTAGATGGGCCGCTTGATGCCTTCGGTGGACATTCAGCCATCCAGCGAGAGGCAACTGGCTGGTTTCGGGTAGAACAGGTCGCTGACCGCTGGCTGTTCATCACTCCGTCGGGGCACGGCTACCTGGCACTGGGGGCCAACCATACCGGGCGCTACCTTAAAGAAGCGCACCAATCAAGCTCCTTATACCAACGAATAGGCGGTGATTCGATGCGGGCGCAGGAGGAAATGTACCAGGCCTATCGCGAAGCGGGCCTTAATGCCGGAGAGGCCTACATACCACTTGATCCGTACCTCAAGCAGCGGTTACCCTACATTGCTCACTTCGATTACCCCGGCAGCAAACATGCTTTCGATGTTTTCAGTGACTCGGTGCAAACCGCATTCCGGCAAGCCCTCGTTCCCGCTTGCCGCCGCATTGCCAACGACTCGCTGGTGCTGGGGGTGGCCTTCGTAGATTTGCCCATCTGGGACTCCCGCCGGGTAGATTTCTACCGATCCCTACCCGCCACCGCACCCGGCAAGATAGCGTACGTCCGTTTTCTGGAAGATCAATACGCAAGTGAGATTCAGTCGCTCAATGAGGTCTACGGCACCCAATTTACTTCCTTTGCCAACATTTTAACCACCACCGAATGGGCGTTAGACCTCACGCAATCAACCGTACAACAAGATGACGAACTGTTTATGGGTCGTATTGCCGCTGTGCTGTATCCGTTGCTACAGGGCATCGTGCGGGAGGGGGCACCGCAGCATCTGTTTATGGGTGAGCGTTACGTGCTGCGCATGGTGCCCGAACCGGTGCTGCGTGTGGTCGGTCAATACGTAGATATTTTTTGTACCCAGGCACTCATTTTGAGTCCGCAAAGGCCGCCCGAGTGGCAGGTGTTTCAACAAGCCGGTTTCGACAGCACCTTTGCGATCGTGCAAAAGCCAATGCTAGTGATCGACTGGGCTACGCCCTTTAGTTTGGATTCTACCTACGTGAACGAGCGGGGCACCATCAAAGCGGAAGCCACCGCAGCAGAAGACGTAGCGCACTGGGTTACGGCGGCACTACAGCGACCGTACATTGTCGGAGTATTCAAGTGCCAGTTTATTGGCACCCACGGCAATGACCGTTGGTTTCCGAAGGGGCGCATGAAGCGCACGCTGTGGCAAGACGACGGCACTCCTTTTCCGGTAATGAGCGACCGGGTAGCCCAGGCACACCGTGAAGCACTGCAACAGGCCTACGCTTCGGTGGTAGCTAGTGAAGCGGCCCGCTAACCTTTTTGTACTATGAGCGTCGCCCGCGTCGGCCCACCGGCCACTATTTCGGTTCGCACTGGCTCAATCCAGGTGAGGGCATATCGATCGATGAGTTGACTGATTAAGTCAGGCGTAAGCAGGAAACGGGTTGCATTACCTTCGTCTAAAGGCTTGCCACGGTTTTTTTGATCAAAGGGGTGCGGTGCTTTTGCGTGCATGCGAATGAATAGGCTGCCAGACGGCTTCAGCACCCGTAGCAGTTCATCAGTCATTTGGAAGAAGTGGTCTTCATCGCGCGCGAAATGCAGCACCGCTACGCAGAGTATCGCATCGAAGCACGTTGGGGGAAAGGGGAGTTCAACAAGGTCACCTTCGATAAATTTCTCCGGGTCGAAGTCGGGGTTCCACGAGCGGCCCTGCAATCGTAGCAACCGTAGCGCTACCGGGTTGGTATCCACGCCCCACAGGTCGAAGTTATTGCGAACGAAGTAGGGCAAATTGCGTCCCTCGCCGCAGCCCGCGTCGAGCACCCGCGTAGGGGATTCGTAGCGCCCCTTTAGGATCTGATCCAGCAGATGGAGATCGGTGTTGCCGAGGAAGTCGTTGAGGGTGGAATAGTGCAAAGGCTAGATTTCTAGTGGCTTTCTAACCAGCGTTACTCGTTTACTCACTTCCCCGTGCTGCTTCCGTTGGCAACGCCCCAATCGTGCGAAACGACGCCTGGTTCGCTCCGCGCTGCTGTTTATTTTTTCGTTCTCAATGCTCATTTTCTTGCTATCTTGGCTCCGTGATTGTCATCACAATAATAACAATTTACCACCCATGAACAATTGTATTATGGCTAACCCCTTCCACCTCGCTTTTCCTGTATCTAGTCTGATCGACACCCGGCAGTTCTACGAAACCCTACTAGGTTGCCCGGTAGGTCGGACCTCCGAACGTTGGATCGATTTCAATTTCTACGGTCACCAGATCACCGCCCACCTGAAACCCGAAGAGGTACACTTGGCCCAGCAAAACGAAGTGGATGGTGACCAAGTGCCGGTGCGCCACTTTGGGGCTATTCTGGAATGGACCGATTGGGAAGCGTTGGCCGACCGCCTGCGCACCGAGCATATTCAGTTTATCATTGAGCCCCATGTGCGCTTTCGGGGAGAAGTAGGGGAACAGGCCACCATGTTTTTCCTCGATCCCAGCGGCAATGCGCTGGAGTTTAAATCTTTCAAAGATCAGGAGCAAATCTTTGCGAAGTAGCCTACTTAATTCCCAGCACCACTTCCTTCTTCGGCAGCGTGATGCTCCACATTCCTACCAACTGGCCCACCGTGTCAGACGAGGCGGAGAACCGATCGACCAGCGAGTCGGCCAGCACCACTGGCTGGGTGTAAAGCAACGAATCGCCTGCCAAACGCTGCACGTTGTCGGCCAGCGGGTCGCCCTGGGTGGCACTGTAGCGATATGCCCCCCAGATTTGCTGCTCGTAGGCAGTGAACCGGGTGGTGTCGGTACGGTAATCAATCCATGTTACCCGAGCCGACAAGGTATCGTAGGATTGTTGCGCCAGCAGGACAACCAGCGACAGTGAATCGTTGACCGGACGGCGGTCTAGCGACAGCGTGAGGAGGCGATTAGCGAGTGTTCTTCCCTGCCGATAGGCCTCCTCCACCAGTTGGTTGGGCATCACCCGCTTTGGTTCGCGCTGCTCCATCTCGTTAAGCACCCGCTGGTCGATCACCGACGTGTTGCGGTCGCCGCAGGCGGTGAGTGCCAAACACACATACAGGATTTCTCGCTTCATGGGCACGCCTTTAGTTTACTTGATTGGGTAGGGAGTCGCCGTTGAAAAAGGCAACCAAGTTGCGCTCGGCTTCGGTAGCCATCGCGATGCGGGCCTCAATGGTTTCGGTGCCAATGTGTGGGGTGAGCACCACGTTGTCTAATGCGAGCAACTCATTCGGTACCTGAGGTTCGTTGTCAAATACATCGAGCCCGGCACCGGCTAGTTTGCCCTCTTGCAAGTGATGAATTAGCGCTTTCTGATCCACTACTCCGCCCCGGGCGGTATTGATCAGGTAGGCCGACGGTTTCATCTGACTCAACTCCGCCTCGCCCAACAGGTGGTGGGTGTCATCAGTAAGAGGCACGTGGAGTGAAACCACGTTGGATTCCGCCAGCAGATCGTCTAAAGACCGGTATTCGGCCCCTATTTCTCTTTCTAGCGCCGAAAACAAAGCATGGCGCTGGTGGTAGACTACCCGCATGCCCGATACCACGGCCCGGCGGGCCACTGCTTTTCCGATGCGCCCTAACCCTACTAGGCCGAGGGTTTTTCCGTAGAGTGAGCGACCGGTGTGCGCCTTGAGCATTCCCCAGACAAAGTCTTGATTGTGGCGCAACTGCCGGTCGCAGAAAGTGATGTTGCGCAGCAGCGATAGCATCAGACCGAACGCAATTTCGGCGGTGGCTTCCGTTACGGCGGTAGGAGTATTGGTGACGGGAATATTCAGGGAGGCAGCGTAATTGGTATCGATATCGTCGTAACCCGCGCCGTAGTTGGCGATGATCTTGAGCCGCTCAGCCCGGTCGATGACCTGCTGATCTACCGCGGTATTCACCGCCAGATAGGCATCGGCGCGGACGATATGCCGCATAATTTCCTCCTGACTGAAGGCATCAGCATCCGTTGGGTATATTAGTTCAAAATGCTTCGCCAGCGAGTGAAGACTCGGTTCGGGCAGGGTGTACGAAATGAGTAGCGTTGGCATAGTAAGGAGTTGTTTCTCAATAACCGTAGAATTCACCGCTGGTTTAAAGAGTATTCTAAAATTTCAGCTGGTTACGAAAACTCCAGCAACATCCACTCATCTGGAGTAGATTTTGTCATTCTCTTAACATTAAGAGGGCAGACCTCAACCGCAGGGCATCCTCTTACGTTTAATTTTTAATGTCTAACCTTTTTCCGCTATGATCCCTACTACACTTCGCCCTGAACCGTCTTTTTCCACCATCGCCCGATCTCTTTCTCTCATTACCTTTTTTTGCTTGTTGTCGGCTTGCGATGATGAGCCTACCTACGAAGGTGCTGAAATCAGTTACCAACACGACATCTCGCTTAATCAAGCCTTTATCAGTACCGCCGATGTGCGCCGCAGCATCACCCTGGTGGGCGACCGCCACTACGGTGATGGCGAGGGAAAAGCCAGCCTCCGCTTCGACATTGTGGATGACCCGGCGAAGGCCAATGTAATGTTCACCTGCCTGACGTTAAGCTTTTATGAGGATTTAGCGCGTGAAATTGATGCCGCGCAGCGCGCTGCCGGAACCGGTGGATCTACTTTTCGGCTACCGGTTGCCGACAACGGAGGCTACTTGCGGATCGAGTCATTGCCCAAAGGGCCCAACCTTAACGAGCTGATGAACGTGCGCGGTACCGAAGACCGTCCTTTCCGTCGGGTGCACATGGGGTTTTGGGGGCAGCATAACGCTCCTGAGGATTTACTACGCGCCCGCCATTCGGAGGTGATTTTTGAGGCTGCCAATGGTGGGGAAACCGTGCAGGATGCTTTGAATAGTGCCTATAGTCTGTTGGATATGTTTGACGCTAATTCTGACACGCTGTATGCGTACCTGTATCCGCAGGAAAGCAGCGTAGAAACTGATCCCAAGACTACCGTAGTTATCTATGACTAGAGCCAATTTCCAACCGACTGCTAAGGCGACGCCCCGTTGGCGTGGTTGCCTACCGGGGTTAACCTATTAAAAATCAGAATCATAATTGTAAGCAGCATTACCCTGGCAGCCTATGCATTAGCCGTCTCTACTATTATTGGCATCAGGCCTTTGCCAACTACTGCGACCACTCCGTAGGCTCGCGATCCCAGCGGTGCTGTTTTAGTTCGTCGAGCAGAGAATCAGGCAACGAGGCACTTCCGCTACATCCTAGATTGGCGCGCACGTGGGTAGCCTTACGCATACCCGGAATCACCGTACTTACCGCCGGATGGTGTAGGATAAACTTCAGCGCCGCTTCAGGCATTGATAACCCCTTGGGTAGTACTGCTTGCACAGCTTCGGCGTGTTCCACACTAGACTCAAGGTTTTCGGGCACGAAATAGGTAGATCGCCAATCGTCTTCCGGGAAGGTGGTCTCTTTGGTGATGTTTCCGGTAAGCGTTCCCTCATCAAACGGCACCCGGGCGATCACTCCGATGCCCAGCTCTTCACATAGCGGGAAGAGTTCATCCTCCGGGGCTTGGTCGAAGATATTATAGATTACTTGCACCCCGTCGATGAGTCCGGTTTTCAGGGTTTGCAAACTATTATTGGGCTCCCAACGGTTGATGCTAATGCCCAGCGCCTGTATCTTCCCGGAATTCTTAAGTGCTTCAGCAGCGCGCTTCCACTCGTCGCGTTCGGCCCAGTGGTCTTCCCATACGTGAAACTGCAACAGATCAATGGTTTCTACCCCCAAGTTGGTCAAGCTTTTTTCGGCATACTCCAGGATATAGTCGTCCGGAAACACCTCATCCAGAGAAAAGCTGCGCTGCGAGGGCCAAGTGCGATTCTTGGGCGGCACTTTGGTGGCGACGTACAGCTTTTGGTCAGGATGTCGCTGTAACAGCGCTCCCAGTATCCTTTCGCTTTTACCTTCACCATAGCCCCAGGCGGTGTCAAAGAAATTACAGCCAAGCTCCACCGCCAGGTCGAGCGAGTTCCCACTCTGTTGATCGTCCGAACCGGTCCAGCCCGCCATGCCCCACATGCCGTAGCCTACTTCGCTCACTGACCAGGGGGTTTTACCAAATTTATGGTGTTTCATTGGGTAGGGGGGTTAGGGTTTCGTAGTAAGTTAATCAACCATAGACAAAAGTGTTCAACTGAACTAGATAGTAGATGGCTTTCTGGATGGGTCAAATGCCAGATGCTAGCGGCCGCCGTACGGATAATTTTTTGGGTAGATTAATACCGGATGTTGGCTATTAGTGACCGGTAACCAGCTGCTTCGAAGCACGTAAAAAACAACCTTCTCGTCTGACGTAAGGTTTTCGATCATTTAGCATGAGGTAGTTTGGTACTATCCCACCGTTCTTTTATACGTTATCAATAACCCTGTTGCGCTGTTGCGGATAATTGGTCAAATTTGAGTTACTTACTAAGCTTTTGATCAAACTAATGAACTAAAGCACATAGTATTTTGATAGTACACCGAGGCTAATCTTTTACCACGACCCGGCAAACCATGTCCGAACGCATCCACCACAATATCCTCAAACTGAAACGTTTCTTCACTCCTCGCATCCTGGTTACCAGCATGTTTTTCCTCCTCATCTACGGAGGAGTGCCCTTTTCGGTATCCGACGCTGAGAAATTAGCGTTCGACGACACCAATCTTTCCCGTATACTCAGCAGCGTAGCCAATATCACCAACGAGGCTTCTGATACTGAGGAGTTAAGCGGACTAGACAAGGCCCTGCATCAGTTTATTCAGAAGCAGGGCGTAGTTGGTGCCTCAGTAGGCGTGGTGAAGGACGGGCAACTCGTATACGCTAAGGGATTTGGCCATGCTGACTTAGACGCTCAGCAAACCGTAGACCCCCACCATTTATTTCGCATTGGCAGTTTATCGAAGCTCATTACCACGGTAGCCGTTATGAAGCTGCAGGAAGAAGGAAAACTTTCGCTCAACGATGCAGTGTTTGGCGAAGATGGCATTCTTGATACCCCTTTGTATCAAAACATCAAAGACCCGCGTCGTGCGCACCGTATCACCGTTGAGCATCTGCTTTCGCACACCGCGGGGTGGAGCAAACGCACCTACGGTGATCCGATGTTTATTCCGCTTAAGATTGCCGAAGAAATGCAGGTTCCGGCTCCGGCCGACCTTGATGACATCATTAAATTTGTGCTGTCAAAGCGGATTCCCTACGCACCCGGCACGCGCTACGACTACTCTAACTTTGGATTTTGCTTACTGGGCAAGGTGATCGAGGCCGCCTCAGGCGAAACCTACGAGCGCTACGTCCAGAACCATCTGTTGGCCCCGCTGGGAATCTACGAAATGCGTTTGGCCAAGAACCGTCCCGAAGATCGCTTTGAGAACGAGGTGCGCTACTACGACCTGTCACCCAACAACATCCGCCCTTCGATCTACGGAACCGGTGAGGTAGTGCCTACCACCTACAGTTTTAACGTGGAAGCACTGAGCGCAGCCGGAGGGTGGGTGGCTACGCCCACGGATCTGCTGCGCTTCTTGGTGGCGGTTGATGGCATGAGCAATGTGCCGGACATTTTGTCCAACGAATCGTTACTGGCCATGATTGAACCAGCCACCGGCCGACCCTACGGCTGGCGGGGCGCTAGTGTGGGGGGCACCTGGTGGCGCACCGGAACCCTAGCAGGGACCTCAGCCCTGATGAAGCGCTTCGATAACGGTGTTTCTTGGGTCGTGCTTACCAATACCAGCAACCGCCGCAGCGACTATTTCAACGGACGCTTCAGTTACGTGCTCCAAAACGAGTTGTCTCGACTCAATGAGTGGCCTAACCACGACCTTTTCTCTGTAGCCTATTACTAACGCAGGCCGCGGAACAACCTAACTTCCTGAGCTACTCATCTTTTGTTGCTAAAATTGTAATTGAGCCGCTATTCTATCGGCTTTTATTAGCTATATTGAGCAATACAACCTATCTATGCTCTTATGGAACCCGTCGTTGCCGTCTTTGACCTAGGAAAAACCAACAAGAAATTGCTACTTCTAAACCGAGATTACCAAGTGGTTTGGGAAACCAGCGAGCATTTCGCTGAAACCAAAGACGATGATGGCGATCCGTGCGAAGACCTGAAAGCGGTTACCCAGTGGTTCAAGCAGTCGTTTAAAGAAGTTAAACGGGATAAAGCCTATAGCATCCGAGCGGTGAACGTTTCGGCCTACGGAGCCACCGTGGTGAATCTCAACCAGCGCGGTCGCCCAACCACTCCGCTCTACAACTATCTGAAGCACTACCCCGAATCGTTAGCGGAGCAGTTTTACGCGGCCTACGGCGGTCAGGAGGCTTTTAGTATTCAAACCTCATCGCCGGCAATGGGTATGCTCAATACCGGGATGCAACTATACTGGCTCAAGCACCACCGGCCCCAATCTCTGGAGCAAACCAGCCGCACCCTGCACTTGCCGCAGTACTTTGCCTATCTGCTGCACGGTAAAATGTACAGCGAGATGACCAGCCTGGGGTGCCACACGGGCTTGTGGGATTTTGAGCGTAACCGAAGTCACGATTGGGTGTACGAAGAAAAACTAACTTCCTTGCTTCCGCCCGTGGTACCAACCGCCTCGTACGAAGAGGTAGTTAATAAGAACCGTAAGATTCTTTGCGGAGTGGGGATTCACGATAGTTCGGCCGCCCTGGTTCCTTACCTGATGGGCTACGAAGAATCCTTTATGCTGTTATCGACGGGCACCTGGAGCATCACGCTCAATCCGTTTAACGACAGTGAACTCACCGCAGCTGAATTACGCCAAGACTGCCTGCAGTACATGAGTTACCGAGGCACGCCGGTGCGGGCTGCTCGCCTGCTACTCGGCCGTGAGCACGATCATCAGGAGGCCCGAATTGCGGAGCACTTCGATAAGTCAGCGCATTATCATCGCGATATCCAACCGAATTCAGAACTCATCGATGCGCTACTGGATGCATCAACGTCCCTTCCCCAATTTTATCCGCAAACGATGCATAAGACCGGGCCTTTGCCCGATTTCACCGGTCCCGAAATAGATCTTTCGCGCTTCAGCAGCTACGAGGAGGCGTACCATCAGCTACTGATCAATCTGGTGCAGTGGCAGGTGATATCACTGCGCTTGGCCCAAGGAACCACGACTATTGGGCAGGTATTTATATCGGGCGGCTTTTGCCGTAGTCCATTGTTTTTACGATTGCTGGCTAGCTTTCTTCCGGAGACGAATGTCTGCACTGCTCAATTGGAAGAGGCTTCGGCGTTGGGGGCAGCGTTGGTACTGCATCGGCACTGGAACCGGGATCGTTCTGCTGATCATCTGGTCAACGCCGAACCGGTGTTGCCACTGCCCCTGAATACGGCCCCGCACCTTCAGGTTTCGTTGTAATACTGCGTCTACCTTACTTATTCGTTTCTCAGACTGTCTACCGGATTGGCTAAGGCTGCTTTGACGGTTTGAAAGCTGACCGTAACCAAAGCCAATAGCCAGACCAGGGCCACCGGCAGGACCAGTAACCACCATTGGATTTCCATGCGGTAGGCGTAGTTTTCTAACCAGCCGTTCGCTATCCAGTAGATGATCGGCAGAATAATAATACTGGCGACCACTACGAGCCGAATAAAATCGCGTGAAAGCAAGGCGACAATGCCCTGCGTAGAAGCTCCTAGCACCTTGCGGATGCCAATCTCGCGGGTGCGTTGCAGCGTGACGTATGAGGACAAGCCGAACAGGCCCAGACAGGCAATGAGGATCGCCAATCCGGCAAATACACTGAAGATGTTGCCGAACTGCCGGTCGGCCCGATACTGCCGGTCATAGTAGTCATCGAGAAAGAAGTAGTCAAACGGACTGCTGGGGAAGGCATGTGCCCACTGGTTCTGGATCTGCGCGAGGGCCGCCGGGTAATCTCGAGTGCTTACTTTCAGTGAGTAATATTCTCCGGCCCAGGAAGCGTTGAGGTAGCGTTTCAGTACGAACACCATCGGCTCCACCGCCTGATGCAGTGACTCTTGGTTGAAATCCTTCAAAACCCCCACAATAGTTTTCGGATGCTTATCATCGTCTCCTTCTTCCCAGATAACGGTTTGTTGCACGGCGGCTTCGGCACTTTCGAAGCCTAGTTGGCGGATACCAGTTTCGTTAAAAATGACCGCCCCGCGGTCGGAAGAGATTGAGCGAGAAAAGTTGCGCCCCGCCCGGAAGGTTGCCCCGTAGAGATCTAAAAACTCTTCATCTACCGCCACAATGTTGGCTCCCGTAGGGTTATCCGGCTGCGATGGTTGGTAGAATCCCCGCGCCCAGCTCAGTTCCCGGCCGGGCACGCTGGAGGACACGGCCACCTCCTGCACCACCGGTAGCTTACTGACTTCATTTTTAAAATACGCGAGATGCTGTTGGTAGGTAGAATCCTTAATGCCGGGGCCTTTCACTACCAACGCCTGCTCCATCGCCAAACCCATGTCCTGCTGGCGCATGAAGCTAAGCTGCTGCTGGACCATCAGCGTACCGGCAATCAGGGCAATGGAAGCCGCAAACTGAACGACGACCAATCCTTTTCGGAGCAGCACTCCTTGCTTAGAACTCTTGACACTGCCCTTGAGCACCCGCAGCGGCTGGTACGAAGAAAGCACCCAGGCTGGGTAGAAGCCCGATAGCAGGGTTCCCAGGAGGAATACACCAACCACGGCCGCTCCCATCTCAATACCAACCGTAGTGGCCACGTGCCCCTGGATCAGGATTCGGAACGCGGGCATCAGTAGTTGCGACAGGGCTAGGGCCAGCAAAGCGGCGAGCAGGTTAATGACCAGCGACTCAGACATAAACTGCCCGATCAGTTGCTTCCGGCTAGAACCGACCACCTTTCGGATGCCGATCTCTTTGGCGCGTTCAATAGACTTGGCCGTGGTCAGGTTCAGGTAGTTGATCCAGGCGATGATCAGGATGAAGCCCGCAATCAGCATCAGGATATCTACCGTGCGCCGACTCCCATTGGTCTCTGCTTCGGCTTCCAGGTGCGAATCCAGGTGAATGGTTTGGATCGCTTGCACCTCCCAGGTGCGGACGTAACCGGCCTGGCGGTAGTCGGCCAATAGTTCGCCGATGTACTTTTCTACTGTTGCTGCAATTTTGCTTTTCACAGTCGCCGGATCAGTGCCGGGGGTCACCTCGACGTAGTTATAAAAGTTGCCCCACTCCCAGTTTTCGTCTAGGTTCCAGTCTGATGGAAGCGAACGGAACGACACCAGAAAATCGGTATGCAGGTGGGAGTTTTTAGGAATGTCCTCAAACACCCCAGTAACCTTAACCGGAGTGGGGCCGCGTTCGCCCCGGTGAAAAGTGAGCACCTGGCCAAGCGCTTCCCGTGCGGGAAAATACTTGTACGCCATCGCTTCCGAGATAACCAAGCTACCGGGTTGCGTGAGCGCTTGATCAGCCTTTCCCTGCACCATTTGGTATGAGAACATAGTGAGAAAAGCCGAATCGGCAAAGTAGATATTGTTTTCGTGGAAGCTTCGGTCGTCTACCTGCATTACCGGGTCGGACATCAGTGGAGCGGCGTGGATAAGTCGGGCGGCTCGGACCACTTCAGGAACGTCCCGTTGCAGCGCGGGGGCCAGGGCCGGATTGGTCTGTGCCCGTTCCCCGACGGCTTCCTCGTTCATAAAGCCATGTTCGGTTATTCGGTAGATATCCGGTCGGCGAAAATCATCATAACTCAGTTCAAAGCGCACGTACTGCATGATGAGCAAGCAGACCGCCATACCGATGGCGAGGCCCAGAATGTTGATGAGACTGAAAACCTTGCTTTTCTTCAGGTTGCGGACGGCAATGATGAGGTAGTTGCGAAGCATAAGAGTTAGCGTTAATTTCTTATCTTTATCGTTTAGAAACAGCAATGATCTTGTTGGTAATCTTATTTCAACCGTATGAAACGCTATGTAGTTATTTTTGAGAGATCTAGCACGGGGTACAGTGCTTATGTTCCTGATTTACCCGGGTGCATTTCTACCGGATCGACGAAGGAAGAAGCAAAAATAAATATTCAGGAAGCTATCTCCCTTCATCTGGAAGTAATGGAGGAAGAGGGTTTAGCTATTCCTGAGAGCAGCAGCGAAGCCGAAACGCTGGTTGTTGAGTGAAAACGAAAGAGCTTATCAAACTCATAGAACAAGACGGATGGTTTCAGGTCAGACAAAAGGGCAGTCATCGGGTTTACAAACACGCGGCCAAATCCGGACACGTCACGGTTCCTATCCATCGCCTGTCCGACGAAATACGTCCGGGCACCCTCAGTAATATTCTTAAGCAGGCCGGTTTGAAATAACGCATGGCCAAACAATGGCGGAGAATCACTCATTCCGCAGCGAATCTACCGGATTGCCCAATGCGGCTTTGATCGTTTGAAAGCTGACAGTTAGCAAAGTGACCAGCAAGACGACGGCGATTGGCAGGACGAGCAGCCACCAGTGAATTGCGATACGGAATGCATAACTGGTCAACCATCGCTCCGTAGCAAAATAAGCAACCGGCAAAGCCAGCAAACTGGCAACCAACACTAATTTGACGAGGTCTTGTGAGAGCAAGGTCACTACGCTTCTTACTGAGGCACCCAGCACTTTGCGGATACCAATTTCTTGGGTGCGTTGCACTATGCTGTAGGAAGAAAGGCCAAACAATCCCAGACAGGCGATAAAGATGGCGAGTCCGGAAAAAAGCCCGAAAAGCACCCCAAATCGCTTGTCTTCCCGGTATTGTGCATCAAAATAGGCACTTATGAAATAGTACTCAAAAGGGTCGTAAGGATAGACCTGCTTATAAGCGGTGCTAATGTTCGCAATGCTAGCATCCAGACGGTTAGCACTTACCTTGATGCTGTAGTAGGAGTCCAGTTTGTAGGTTGGGTCGTTCTCTCCAAAGATGAGCGGACGAATCTTATGGTGAAGGCTATGGTGGTGGTAATCCTTGATCACTCCCCGGATTTTGCGTTCCCTATTCCGGGCATCCTTAAATACTTGTCCCACCGCCGCCGCCGGTTCTGGGTATCCTAGAATTTCAGCAGCCCGTTCGTTGATGACAAATCCGTTTTCCGTATCAAAGCGGCCTGCCAACAGTTCCAAATTGTAGACGTCAGCGTAGTCGCTGTCGGTAACCAGCACGTCTATCTGACCATTTTGATAGGCCTCCCCCAGGGCTATCGGGTAACCACTGCTTTTCTCGCCGGGTATTGACCAAGAAAGGGAGGAGGCTTCAATCCCAGCGTTTTGCGATAGCGCTACTTTGAACGCATCCTCGGTGGCGTGCTTATCTTTTCGCTGGTCATGCTCAATCCAGGTTTCTGTGCGATTAACCGGTCCTTCTACTACCATCACTCCTTCCTGATCGAAGCCCGGATCGCTGGACTGCATATACTGCAACTGTCGGACAACCGCGAAGGTGAAAATGATGAGGATGATAGACATGCAAAACTGGAATACAACCATTCCTTGGCGCAATCCCTTTCCGTGCGCAGTACGAGTCAACTTGCCGCTGAGGGTTTTCATAGGACGAAAGCCAGATAGCACAAAGGCCGGATAAAAGCCGGAGAGGAACGTGCTTGCCGGAAACAACAGAAGCACCCACCAAAAATCTCCGACACGACTGTCCACTGTCTTTCCGAGCAGTTGGGTAAAAAAAGGCATGGCAGTCTGCACAAGAGCGATTGCTAACACAAAGGCAACGGCATTCAACAACAGCGACTCGAGCAGAAACTGCTTAATGAGTTGCGAACGTAGTGCTCCCATCACCTTTCGTAGTCCCACTTCCTTGCTCCGGGCAATTGCCTGGGCGGTTGTTAGGTTGACGTAATTCAGCAGGGCAATAAGCAGGATCAGCCCGGCGATAAGCGAAAGGAAAGACACGTAGTTGGCGTTGCCATTCACCTTCAGTTCATGGGGCAAATGAGAGTGCAAGTAAATATCCCGCAAAGGCTGCACCCTGAATCCTGTTTCTGCTTGAAGCTTCTCCGGAGCGCGTTCGTCAACGAGGTTGCCAATCTTTTGTTGAAACGCACGGACGTCGGCAGCCGGATTTATTTGCACGTAGGTGTATACCCCGTTGCCGTCCCACGAGCTAATCACTTCCTTGCCCCAGCCGGTAGACAATGTGGCAAAAGATACCAGAAAGTCGTACTGAAGATGAGCATTGGCCGGAGCGTCGCCGATAATCCCAGCAACCACTAACTGAAAGCGATCAAACTCATTGATGTACTCTAATGTCTGACCGATAATGCGGTTATTTTCTGCCCAGTCGTTGCCAAAAATTTTACGGGCCGCACTTTCGGACAGTACCACTCGATGGGTCCCGGCCAGCGCCCGCTTTTGATTTCCCCTGATCCAAGGAAAAGAAAACATCTCCAGAAACTCCGGATCAGTATAAAATCCCCAATGAAAGCTTTGTTTCATTTGCTTGCCCTGCTGATCCTGCCAGCTGAGGGTACTGCTGGCTTCCTGTCCGCTCCACGGCAGAATAAGTCGGGTGGATTTAGTCACTTCGGGGAAATCCTTTTGCAGTTCCGGCCCTAATGGTGGGGGCACCAAGAGACTTTCGTCTCCGGTTTGATGGTGCGTAGTGCTTATCCGGTAGATAGTGTCGGCATTCTTGTGAAAATCATCGTAACTCAGCTCAAAGCGCACGTACTGCAAGATAAGCAAGCAAGCCGCCATGCCGATGGCGAGTCCCAAGACATTGATAAGGCTGAACGCCTTGTTTTTCTGTAGGTCACGAACAGCGATAATGAAGTAATTGCGAAGCATAGCGCTTGAGTTGGTTGCGTAGTGAAATTTATTCTTTTTTCTCCTGATGGCAAAGGGTCGCAAAAAAGCAATAACGTTGATAGTGTATAGCCATTCGGCTTTCTTTAGTCCCTGTTCTTCCACCCACCTTTGATACATCTCGGCAAGTCTCCCTCGATCTCCAGCAACCCATCCGGGTCGCCGAACCGGTGCAGGAGGCGCTTGGCCCAGCGGGGTGGGTTATGTTTATAGTCACTCATTCCTCAGACTGTCTACCGGGTTGGCCAAGGCGGCTTTCACGGTCTGAAAACTTACGGTGAATAGCGTAATCAGCAGCACTAGCACGACCGGCAGCGCCAAAAGCCACCAGTGAACTGTAATATGAAAAGCGTAATCGGCCAACCACCGCTGTAAGGCCCAGTAGGCCACCTGCAAAGCCAGAAGACTAGCCACCAGCACCAACTGAATAAAATCTCTAGAGAGCAACCCAACAATGCTGGATACCGAAGCACCGAGCACTTTGCGAACCCCAATTTCCTTGGTGCGTTGCAGGGCGGTGTACGACGATAGCCCGAACAAGCCCAGGCAGGCGATAAAGATGGCGAGTCCTGAAAAAAAGTTAAAGAGTGTATAAAACTGCTGATCAGCCTGATATTGTTGGTTGAAATAATCGTCCAGAAAAAAGTAGTTAAAGGGTTGGTCAGGATAAATTTCTTTCCACGCTTCTTTAGCGTACTCTACCACATCCGCTAGTTTTTCGCCTGATGTTGACCCTACATCCAGCGTCATATAATCCCATCCGTCGGGTTGCAAATAAAAGATAATGGGCTCGAAGTTGCTCTTCAGGGATTTGTGGTGGTAGTCTTTCACGACGCCAACAATTTGTTTCAACCCGCCGAATACTTGAATCTGCTGATCAATGGCATCCTCCATTCGGGTGAAGCCCAAGTGTCGGGCCGCCGTTTCGTTGACAATCACCGCATGGTCGCTGGTGCCGAAATCAGGAGCGTTTTCGTTGAGCGCGATGATCTCCGTACCGCTGACGGGTTGCGCTTCTGAGAAAAACCTTCCAGCCAGTAGTTGCAAGCCGAACGTAGCCATGTAGTCATAGTCTACGCCCATCACGTGGTAGAACTTGGCCTCTTCCGGTCGGTTTCGTCGGCGCACGTAGCCGTTGCCCCTGATCTCGGTCGCCGGTACGTTGCGCGAAAGCGTGGCGTGCTGTATCAGGTTGTGCCTTTTCACCGATGTTTTGTAGGCATTAATATTCGCCCGGTTTTCCACTCTACTGTTCGCAAACCGAGGCCCCTCAACGACCAGTTTCTGTTGGATGTCTACTCCCAGTTCGTGGTTTTTCATGAAGGATAGCTGCTGCCCGACGGTGAACACCACCATGATAAGAACCGCAGCCATCGTGAACTGAAAAACGACCAATCCCTTTTTCAACCATCCGCCTGATCTTGACGAAATAATCTTGCCCTTCAGTGCTCTGACGGGCTGGTAGGATGAAAGGACAAAGGCCGGGTAGAGTCCGCTCATCATCGTTCCCCCAATGAGCGATAATATAATCAGCACAACGCTCATTGGTTGCATCAGCAGCGAAGTATCCACCTCTATTTCCGTGAACCCCGCGAAGTAGGGGAGACTTCCCTGAAAGAGGGTGAGCGCCAATAAAATGCCTATTCCGTTCAGCAAGGAGGCTTCCAGTAGATGCTGTACGATGAGTTGCTTCCGACTAGCCCCTACTACTTTACGCAAGCCCACTTCTTTGGCCCGCTCAATGGCTTTGACCGTTGATAAATTTACAAAGTTAACCCAGGCGATAATGAGGATGCAACAGGCAATGATTAACAGTATATACACCGTTTGGGCATCTCCGGGAGCCTCCATCTCATTCATTAGGTCAGACTTTAGATGAATTTTTTCAAGAGGTTGAAATACCGTGTTAAACGTAAAGCCCTGTTCTTGCCGAAATGGGGTATTCTGCTCTACTATCGGCGTAAAGGCCTCCTCTAGTTGGTGAGGGTCACTGTCTGGCCTCAATAAAACGTAGGTATAAAAGGTATCCCAGTACCAACTCTCTTCAATATCCTCGCGATAGTTTGTTTCTCCATCTTCCCAGGCGTACATCGTAGGGATAGACACCAAAAAATCGAAGGTCAGATGGGTGTTTTCCGGTGGATCGGCCAGCACTCCGGTAACCAACAAATCCGTGTTGAAGACATAAGATCTGGACTGAATGCTTTTGCCTACCGGATTCACCTCGCGCCAATTATTACCAAAATACTTTTCCGCCATTGAAGCAGTAATCACTACCGTATTGGGAGCAGCCAAAGCTCGTTGGGCATCTCCTGCCAGCAGCGGAAAAGAGAATACATCGAAGAAGGAAGCGTCGGCATAAAACACGTTTTCTTCGTTGAAAACCCGCGCCGCGCCATTGTCTAGGTAAGAGAAAGTCCCCGCTTCATGGTGTAGCCGGACAAAGGACTCTATCACATCAGGAAAGTTTTCCTGTAATACCCGTCCTACTACGGGAAAAGTGGATGCCGACGCAATATCCAGTGCGCCGTCCTTATACTGATACAGAGAGGCGCGGTACACCTGGTCACCTTTCTCATGGAAATTATCGTAACTCAACTCAAAACTAACGTACTGCAAAATCAGTAGGCAGGCAGCCATCCCGATGGCGAGTCCGAGAATATTGATGAAGCTAAAAACTCTGTTCTTCTGCAGATTGCGATAGGCGATTTTGAAGTAGTTGCTGAACATGATTGTATAATTAGTTGGATAGTGTGACTTAGTTTTTCTCTTCCTGACGGCAAAAGGACGAAAAAATGTAACGACGTTGAGCGCATATAGCCAGTAAGCCTTTTTTGATCCATAGTCTTCCACCCACCGCTGATACAGCTCGTACAAATCCCCTTCAATTTCCGGCAGTAAGTCAGGATTACAGAACCGACGGAGAAGACAGTTAGTCCAGTAAGGTGGTTGTTCTCTCTTCATCACTTATCAATGACCATACAGTCTATTTGCATTCTGCCTATCCTGATACACCCTTCCACGCTACCCGAGGAATCAAATCCCACAGTCGGTTGCGCACCGTCCGGCTTTCTTCCAGGGCCTGCTTGCCGTAGGCGGTGATCTGAAACAGACGCTTGGGTCGACCGCCCCGGGCCTCAGTGTCCCCTCCCCGGCGCGACGACAAAAAACCTTTATCCTCCAGGCGATTTAGGGCGGCGTGTACGGTACTGAGGGTCACGCGCCGCCCGGTCTGCTGTTCTATCGCGTCCTTGATGCTCACGCCGTAGGCGTCATCGTATAATACGCCTACCGCCAGCAGCACCAGCTCCTGAAATTCACCTAAATTTGTTCCTTTCATGGGTTGTTTCGTAAATGACGATTTGTAATATACAAGGAAAATGCCAAACCAAAAAAGTGCTTTTAAGGGCTATTTTAGCCTGTGGCTGGATTGTATACTGTTCGGAAACGGACGCAAAGTGTTCGGTATCGTTCGTTAAGTATAATCCTGACAATAGCCTACAAACATCCACTTCCCAAGATTTTCGCCATTCTTTCCTCAAGATGGGTCAGCGTTCGTAGGTTCGACTATCGTACCTTTCTACTGGGGTCATTCAGCACGATGGACGTTCCGCTATACTCTGATTGACCATTTATTTTTCTACTTAACAAAACCTATAATCCTATGAAAACCATTGCTGTCACGGGTGCTACCGGCAACGTAGGTTCCGCCCTTATTCCTTTACTAAGGCAAGCGGGCGCTACCGTCCTTGCGATCACCCGGTCGCCGGAGCGCCTCTCCTCACTCGACTCAGAAGTCGTCGTAGTCGAGGCCGACCTAGCCGACACGGGTGCATTGCAAGACGCTTTGCGAGGCGTGGATGCCTTGTTTCTGCTCACCAGCGGATCGAAGAACATGGCTTCACTGCAGAACGGGGTCATCGAGGTAGCCCGGCAGCAGGGGGTGCCACTAATTGTCAAACAGTCGGCACTAGGCGCAGCGGAAGATGCTCCGGTCGAGATGTTTCGGATGCACTACGCCATCGAGAAAACGCTAAACGCCTCCGGCATTCCATACTGCATTCTTAGGCCTAACAGCTTCACGCAAAACCTGCTCGCCCACGCTCAATCGGTAAGGGAACAGCGTGCTATCTATGCTCCACGCGGCGAAGGAAAGGTAAGCAACGTTGACGTACGCGACGTAGCTCAGGTAGCCGCTACGGTGCTCCTTGCGCAGCCAACAGAACACCAGGGTCAAACCTACGTACTCACGGGGCCGGTTGCTACTTCTATGCAGCAGGACGCTGAAACCATTGGGCAAATCATCGGAAAAGAAGTTGTCTACTATCCGGTATCGTATGAAGACGGTAAGCAGGCGATGCTAGGCTTCGGCATGGACGAGTGGCTCGTTGGTGAACTTATCGCTATCGCCCGCCTTGGAGCCGAAGGACATGCCGCCACGGTAACCTCTGACGTAGCGTCGGTGACCGGAAGACCGGCTCGTACGGTGGGAGCATCAATAGCGGACCTTAAAGCTGCTTTTCAGGTATGAATGTAAACGATAAAATCGCACTTATCACCGGCGTAAGCCGGGAACAAGGGCTGGGCTTCGGTATCGCACACGCGATGGTATCTCAGGGTTTTTCCGTTATCATTACCGCCCGGCAGGGCGAACGAGCAGAAACCTTGGCCAGGAAGATTAGCATTGATCATCGCCCGGTATTCGCGCACGCCCTGGATATTACCCAAGACCAAAGCGTAGCTGCTATGACTGAATTTATTCAGTCGAAGTTCGGCCGCTTAGATATCTTAATTAATAACGCAGGCAGTTCTCTCGACTATGGTATCCATCCCCTGGAAACCAACTTTGCCGTAACGCGCCAAGCACTGGAAACCAATCTGTTCGGAGCTTGGCGAATGGTGCAGCAGTGCTACTCTTTGCTACAGCGAAGCCAACAGGCGAGAATCGTGAATATTTCCAGCGGGGCAGGCTCCTTTCAGGAGCCCGACTTCGGACTAGCTGTGCACCCGGCGGTGGTTACTTCCTATGGCATTTCTAAACTAGCTCTAAACGGTTTAACTGTGAAGTTAGCCCGCCAGCTGAAAGACGATAACATCCTAGTAAATGCCGTAGATCCGGGACTAGTGGCTACGGCTGATGGGATGGATAAAATGGGAGCACGCCCGGTGAGCGAAGCCGTTGATGGTATCCTCTGGGCCGCTACGCTACCCAAAGATGGTCCATCAGGCGGCTTTTTCCGAGATAAGAAACCGCTAGCTTGGTGAATCTACCGTTGAGATTTCCGGGAGCGATACGTCAGGGGAGTTTCCCCCGTGTGTTTCTTAAAAAATTTGGTAAAGTGCGTTGGTTCTGAGAAGCGCAGATGATGTGAGATACCAGCAACGCTATTATGGGTATAGGTTAGCAGATGCTGAGCCTCCAGTAAGCGTCGCTCGTTGATAAGGTGCTTGGCCGTGTACCCCGTTGTCTGCTTCACCGTTTGACTAAGGTGATTGGCTGACACATACAGTAGTTCGGCGTACTCAGCTACCGTAATTTTCTCAAGAAATTGCTCATTCAGTAGCCACTGAAACCGGGCGGTGATCGCGGCACCGACTCGCGGCGATGCAACAGTGTTGGTCTGCTCATAGAGTCTTCTCACCTGCCAGAGCACCCCTTGAAACAGCGACCGGATAACCTCCGTACTAAACACATCAGCGTGCGACTGCTCGGCTATGATCTGTCGGAACACTCCCCGTAAGCGATCAAATTCCACTCCCTCAATCGGCAGTAAATTACTTTCGTTGATCCGGAAAAAGGGAAACTGTTGTAAGAAGTTAACCTGATCGTTGAGCAGCAGAAACTCACTTTTGAAGAAGGTGCAGTAGCCAAACCAATCACCCTGCTTCTTCCACGTAGCCACGTGGCCCGGTGCAGTACACAGCACAAAATTGTGGGGGTGGTGAAAATGACGCTCGTTTAGTGTGTAAGACAGGTTCTGGGTGCCGAAGTTGAGGGCCAAGGTATAAAAACTGGCTCGGTGGGGAGGTACCGCGTTCACGGCTAGATTGTTACTTTCCCCCATATCGAAGCAGTGAAAGAGAGGATTATCAGTGCGCACCGTGGCTCCGGTCAAGCGGTGTAGTTCGTTAATCTCATGGTAAACCGGAATGCTGTCCATCAGGGGTTAATAACAGAATATTAGTGATAGTGCAATACTACTGTTATCTACTTCACCAAGGTGGTAAAGGTTGCTTGCTGTACCCTAAATACTTCCTTTTACTTAGACCAATAAGCTGTTCTCACCGATTATTGCTTGTTCAAATAGGCAGGCTCAGCTACTAACTACTCAGTTTTGAGCGAATTCACTGGACTAGATAAAGGGATACTAAGGGATACTAAGGGATACTAAGGGATAAATCTCAAATTTTTTAGGGCGCTCTACAAGACAGAGCAACGATTTTTAACGAGCTCACTGTGCGTTTCCCGGCTGGTTTCGTCGCTCAGCTGACTACTGCCCCACCGCCGTGGCCTTCCGAAAGTCCCGCGAATCGCGGGACAACATCGCATTGGCTTCGCGATCTTTTCTGAACTTTTCTCTCTTCGGATTCCAGCGTAGGGGGCGGCCCAGTTCGTAGGCGATGTTACCAATACTGCATACTGTAGCGGTACGGTGCCCTACCTCTACCGGACAAATAGGCAACGCTCGGTCCTTGATGGTACTGAGCCAATCACGGTAGTGGTCCCTGCTATGATACAGATGAATCTCATTCTCGCCAATCTTTTGATCAGTAAGGCGCTCTGGCACCTCCAAAAAGGAACGACTCGCATCAATGACTCCCTCTGAACCCACAAAGCGGATAGCGTTTCCCCGCCCGAAGTCTTCGCGGGTCATCGCAATGCCGTTGTCATATTCGTAGGTAAGCACCGGATAGTCTTTTCCGTCGGGTGGAGTCACCTTTACGGGTCCGCTGGCGTCCATACCGAGTGCCCACTGAGCAATATCAAACATGTGCGCCCCCCAGTCGGTCATTCCTCCTCCACCGTAGTGCCCGCAGTAGCGCCAGCGTGCCCAGCCGTCCCACGCAAGCGGCGGAGCAAAATAAGAGCTATAGCTTCGGGCGGGAGCCGGACCGAGCCAGAAGTTCCAGTCCAGGTGTGCTGGGGTAGGCTCCGCAGGCTGATCACACGCGTCGGGAGGGCCTCCTACGCTCACCACTACTTGTTGAATACCACCGATGTATCCGTTGATTACCAGTTCGGCCGCACGATGAAAATTCTCCATAGATCGCTGCATGCTACCGGTTTGGAATACCCGCTCGTATTTTTCGGCGGCATTCACCATTGCGCGCCCTTCTGCGATCGTGAGCGAAAGTGGCTTTTCACAATACACATCCTTGCCCGCTTCGCAGGCCTCGATGGAAGTTAGGGCGTGCCAGTGGTCGGGAGTGGACACAATGACCGCATCAATGGCTGGATCGGCCAGCATTTCGCGATAGTCGGCGTAACTTGCCAGGCCTTGGTAGGTATTTTGGTTGACTTGCTCAGCGTAGTAGCGCGTTACGTCTTGTTGAAAGGCTTGCAGTTTCTGGTTGTCCACGTCACATCCAGCCACAATCTGCGCTTCAGGAATGGCAATGAAGTTTCGTAAGAGGGCACCTCGGGCCTGCTTCCCGGTGCCAACGTAGCCTAGCGTGATGCGGTCGCTGGGGGCAACAAAACCCGGTCCACCCAATACGCGACGGGGCACAATAGCAATACCCGCTAGCGCAGCAAATGAGGTACGGACAAACGCTCTTCGGGTGGTAGTGGTGGATAACGGTCGGGTAGGCATACAGTGAGAAAATAACGCGAGAATCTCACCCAAGATAGCAAAAGAAGATCAAAATTTCTACTAGCCAGTTGCCTTTCCGGACTGTTCTTCAAGTAGGGTGTCTAGTGAGTGGTCAATATCCTCCAGCGAAGCAATTATTTGCCGCAGGTCGTTCATCTTTCGAAGCTTACAAAATCGCTCTCCATTCTTAAGGTGCTTTGATTCCTGCGCCAAGTTGTGGAAGTCAGAACGGAGCTGGTTTACTACGCGTTGTACATTATCGTGCGTTTCCAACACTGAGGATTTAGTTAATGACACTTATTATTCGCCAAAAGTAACACTGGTAATTATAATTTACGAATCTTTACGCGCTATTGTTTACAAATAATTTAATAGAGTTGATTATTTGAAGAATATTACGAAATCGATTATACTTTACTAAGACAGCTCGTCATTTATTTTCTTCAAAGTTTGACTAGTTGCCAAGTTAATAGTAATAGTACGACTGTTCTTATGCTCCAGGCAGCTGTTCTTATCCAATTGGTGTTTACCAATTGCTCGATCAGTCTGGTGTTATAACCCTGAGATAACAGCTTGCTGTGCAATGGTGAAGACACAAAAATAGTAGCCGCCCAAATAATTACTACCATAGCGGTGGCTACGTAAACTTCAATGGGTAGCGCCGGATAGCGAACAATAAGCAACACCGTGGCGACTAATTCGCCTAGCATCAACGGAACTACCACGTAGGAAATGGTGCGCATATGCTGCTGTTGGTAGTCCGTAAAACCATCACTTCCCACCCCTAAAAATCCTGGATAGTGCACCACCTGAATCGTCCAAATGAGCCCGGTGAGCATCGCTGACAGAATGAGGTTGGTGAGAACTAATTCGTTGGTAGTGATCATGAAAACGGGCACTTAAGATTCTAAAAGCATTGCCTCCATTGTTTGATGAGTAAGCTGCTTCAGCGTAGGAACATCTTTGGCAGTAAGGTTATCAATAGCAATTGGTTTTCCAAACTTCACCTTGATTTCTCCGGGTTTCACGTAAGCCGTGCCGGGACGATACAGGTTGCCTGCGTTGATTATAACCATGGGCAGTACCGGCGTCTGCGTCTCGATGGCAATTCTAAAGGCGCCGTCGTAGAAAGGGCGTAACGGCTTTTCGGTTCGGTTCATGCTTCCTTCGGGAAAAATGAAGACCGATACTCCCCGCTGAATAAGTTGCTTGAGGGCTAATATACTGCGGTTACGGCTGTTTGAACTCGAGCGGTCAACGATCACGCAAACTGTGCCGATGATCCAGCCAAGTACGGGTATTTTTAGTAATTCTTTTTTGCCCAGGGGGCGAAACTGACCAGGAATGAACAGCGGGAGAGCGGGGACGTCCAAAAAGGACGTGTGGTTACTAACATAGATATAGGCAGCGTGGCGGTTTGGTCGTTCTTGTCCTATCGTCCGGTAACGCACCCCCGTGAACGTACGAAAAATCATGGCCCATACCTTGAGCCCGAAGAAGCTAACTGGCCGGGTCGCTTCTCCCGCCACTGCGGGGAGCAGAATAAGGGGTAACAACAACAACATGGACCCGTTGAAAACTAACAAGACCCAGGCGGAATAGAGGATGCGGATGATTCGTTTCAAGTGATAGGTTGCTAGAGCGCTGGAGAAACAAAAAGCCGGAAACACAAACGTGTAACCGGCTTCCAATAATCAAAATATTAACAACTCTAAATCAAACAAACTCTTATCTATCCCAGCTTGAACGTGATGGGGATGATCATGCGGACCCTCACCGCTTTGCCACGTTGCTTACCGGGTTTCCATTTGGGGGCACTATTCACCACACGT
The DNA here is from genome assembly GCA_963761785.1 of uncultured Cytophagales bacterium. Taxonomy (GTDB): domain Bacteria; phylum Bacteroidota; class Bacteroidia; order Cytophagales; family Cyclobacteriaceae; genus Tunicatimonas. Next base: position 3,053,035 of record CAVXII010000001.1, on the reverse strand, counting down.
ACAGCTTCTTCGTCGCAGCCCGCTCCAATTCCTTTCACGGCTTTCACATCAGTGAGTGTGCCATCTTTGTCAACCACGAACTGAACAAATACTTTTCCCTCGATGCCCATTCGTCGAGCCTGCGAAGGATACTTCATCTTATCTCCCACAAACTTATAGAAGGCAGCTAAACCTCCATCGGGTTCGGGCTGGTCCTCAACGACCATAAAAATTTCATCAGAGACCTCTTCATCGGGAGCTTCTTCAAATACCATCTCCTCGATCTCGGTATCCTCGGTTACTTCAATATCCAGATCAATCTCAATTTCTTCTTCGATCTCTTCTTCATCAGGAACCTCAATGATTTCGGGAGTCTGTATTTTGGGGGGCGGGGGCGGTGGTTGTTCCGTAGGAGGAATCTCCATCACGTCTTCAAAAGTATCATCCACCGAACCGAGATCCACCAGCGCACTGGCATCGTATGATTTCCACTCAAAGGCGAGCGTAATCACCGCCAGACTAATCACCAAACCAATTGCCAGATGCAATCCGGTTTTACTAGTAAGATCAGCGTTGGGAGTTTTCTTAGCTTCCATATATAAGATTAGTTATGAATTATTACAGTGTAACAATGTTATGCAATTAACGACTTTTTTAGCAATTCATCAAATTCTTTTAACGAAATATAAATCATTTATGATTTATAAAGTGCAAATAATAATAAAAATCCTCCAAAAACACCACTAATGTTAGCCACCATATCTATAATATCAAATACCCTCTCCGGCGAAAGTAGCTGTAGTGCCTCCACCAGAATGGCGTAACTTATCGATAGGATAAACGCATACTGTAGGGCTTTGTTGCGCAATGCGGGGTAGGCCGACTGTTTGATGAATCCTATAATCATTAGAAAAGCGAGTCCCAAAAACAAAAAAGCGTGCACTAATTTATCAATACTGAAAATATCGTCCGCTAACTTCGGTAGATTTTGTCCTGGTAGTAGCACCAGAACTGCAATGAGTAACGCCCAAACAAAAGTATACGCGTTGTAACGAATAAACCCGGTAGGCCGACCCACCGATCTACGAACCAATTACCGACTGATACCCCTCGGCGTCCAGCAGTTCGTCTAGCTCACCCATATCTTTAATCAACAGCTTCACCATCCAGCCCTTTTCGTACGGGTCTTCGTTTACTAGTTCGGGAGCCGCCTCAAGCCCAGGGTTCAACTCCAGCACGGTGCCGCTTACCGGCATAAACAGATCCGACACCGTTTTCACCGCCTCAATGGTGCCAAATACCTCGCCCTGCGCAATCTCATCTCCCACGGTTTCAATTTCTACGTACACAATATCACCCAATTCGTTCTGCGCAAAGTCGGTCACGCCCACGTAGACTTCGTTACCCTCAACCCGAACCCATTCGTGATCGTTGGTGTATTTTAAGTTAGCCGGAACATTCATTATACTGCTGATTAGGTTTGAATGGGTTCAAAAGTACGTTCTTTTTATGAATTCGGAAACGGAAAGCGGTCATTGTTTGCTTCGGCTGATTGCCCGATGTTCGCAGAGGAAGTTTCCCTTATTTCTCTTGGTACCGGTCGGCCGCATATTGGAAGCCGCCGGACGTTTTCACGCAAAATAATAGCCGCTGCTGTACGTTGAATTAATACTCCTAGTAGTACCTGAAATTATGAAGTACACCCCTCTCTTGTTTAGCAAAATTCTCGTGGTTGCCTGCTTACTCAGCGCCTGTGATGGTTCGGATGATGCCAGCGGTGCTTTTACCGGAAGGCAGACTGCCTATGCTATGGTGTCCGCTTCCGAGTATAACATGCAAGGAACGGCTACGTTTCGTGAGAAAACCGGCGGCGACTTGCAGCTCACGGTGCAACTGGAAAATACGGTGGCGGGCGGACAGCATCCGGGACACCTGCACTACGGCACCGTCAACGTGCCCGGCAGCGAGATTGCCCTGATGATCACGCCCGTAGAGGGAGCCACCGGCACCAGCGTCACCACTTTCAATCAACTAGCCGACGGCACTCCGTTTACATTTGATGATCTGATGGGCTTTGACGGAAGTATCAAAGTGCACCTCGACGGCGGCGCGAACAAAGATGTAGTGCTGGCCGGAGCCAACATTGGGCAAAACTCCGCCGCCCTGAGCAGTGATATTGCGGTGTGTGTTTCGCCTTCGGATCAGTAGCGGATGATAAAACGCAAAGGATGGCATCAAACACGGCGACAAGTAGCTTTCGTGAGTTGCGTGGTGCTGCTAATGCTTCCGCAGATCAGCCCTGCCCAAATGCTCTTCGAGTTCGTTACCGACGTGCCCGTGCTGGTTGCCGAGGATACCTTGCGCAACCCTTGGGCCGGAGGACTTAACGCCGGCCAATACAGCAACGTAGATTTGGATCTAAACGGGGAGCCAGACTTAGTGGTGTTTGACCGCACCTCCGGGAAGTTAAATACTTTCTTGCGTCAGGACGGACAGTATCGTTACGATCCATTCTACGAGACGCTATTCCCGGATGATTTGCGTTATTGGGTGCTGCTGGCCGACTACAACTGCGACGGGAAGCAGGATATTTTCACGCATTCCAGTGGCGGCATCCGCGTATTTGAAAACACTTCTGATGCCCAACTGGCCTTTACCTTGGTGGCCGACCCGGTGATGACCGAGGGCGCCTCAGGCACCTTTAACCTACCGGTGAACAGCACCGACCTGCCGGGCATCGCCGACGTGGACGGCGATGGAGACCTAGACGTGCTGGTGTTTGATTTTGCCACCGGGGGCACCATTGAGTACCACCAAAACCAGAGTCAGGAAACTACGGGTACCTGTCAGGAACTGGTTTTTCGGCGTGAGACGCGCGCCTGGGGCAACTTTGCCGAATGCTTTTGCGGAGAGTACGCTTTTGGTGAAGCTTGCTCTGCCAGCGGGGGGCGCACGGCCCGAACCAAGCACGTGGGGGGAAAGTCGATCCTGACCTGGGATACCGACGGCGACGGCGATCAGGATCTGGCCTTTGGCGACGAGACGTGTAGCAGTTTGGCTTTTCTGGAGAACGAGGGCACGTCGGATCAAGCGCTGTTCCTGGCAGCTTCCGACACCTTTCCTACGGCAATGGTTCCGTCCGATGGATTTTTCTTTCCTGCCGGTTACCGTGCGCACGTCACCTCGGATGATGTTTCTGATTTGATCATCGCGCCCAACGTGTTCTCTAACACCCAGAACAGCATCAATTTCACCCAATCCAGCTGGCTATACCGCAACCAAGGAACCGAAGCACAACCGCGTTTTGAACTGGTCCGGAAAGACTTTTTGCAACAGGAGATGATCGACCAGGGAGCCAACGCCGCCCCGGCACTAGGCGACTACGATGGCGACGGCGACTACGACCTGCTGCTCGGAGCTGAAAGCCAGGTAGGACAAGCCCGCCTGCAGCTCTACGAAAACGTGGGCACCCGCACCAATCCGGTGTTTCGGCTAACCAATACCGACTACCTTGGTTTATCATCCGAGAATTTTACGCTGCTGAAGCCTTCCCTGGCTGATATTAACGGCGACGGGGCGGTCGATCTACTGGTGCAGGCCGGGGGCGACGGCGTCACCGCCCGACTCTACTACCAATTAAATCAGTCGGCCCGTGCGTGGAACTTTACTCCTGGTTTGCAGCCGCTGGGCGTGTCGCCCGTAAAATTTGATACTCCCTTCTTCTATGATCTGGACCAGGATGGGCGGGCTGATATGCTGATCGGTCGGGTGACGGGTCGGCTGGAGTACCACCGCAACGAGGGTGGTGATCCCATCGCGTTTACGCGGGTCACCGATTCGTTGGCGGGCATCACCAATGATCCGTTCAAGCGCAATCTGGCTCCTTGGGTGGGCGACCTAAACGGCGACGGTCGGCCCGAACTCCTCACCACCGACGGATCGGGAGTGCTGCGGCAGTACGAAAATTTTACGGACGACACGCAGTCCCCAACCGTTACCACCCAACTGATCCGGTTCGGCGAAGGGGAGGCGCAAGAATCCCAGCTGGGCGCGCGCAACTGGCTGGCGGGGGCCGAACTGTACGATACGGGGCAGCCCGTGATTGCCCTAGGCAACGCGCAAGGAGGAGTGTATCTGCTTAAAAGCATCAGCGACGGAACCCCGCCCGCTCCCGGAGAAAATGAGTTCACCCTTACGGTGTATCCCAATCCCAATACGCCGGATGATCCGCTGCGCGTGCGGGTGAATCAACCGGCGCAGTTGATGATCTACACCGTGTTAGGACAATTAGTTAGCCAGGCTGACCGGCTCAATCCGGGCCTGGTTCACACCATCAGCAAAACGGGTTTGGCCGATGGGATGTACATTGTTAAAGCCATTGGCTTTCAGGGAAATACGGCCGTGCAGCGGCTGATCGTGCAGTAGTGATCCTACTACTCTAATAGGTTCAGCTCAACATATACCGGAAGGTGGTCTGACCCTACGTAATCACCTGCTGCCCGGCGAGTCACTTCCCAGTCGGCGCTCACCAAACAGTGGTCTAGCGTGATCATCAGGGGGTTGAACGAAAAGGCGGGCCAACTGCATCGGAGTCCGAAACCGAAAGGTCGCGCTGGTCAGTTGGGCCGGGCCCCAGGGAATAATTTCCTCGTCGGATACCGGAAACTTGCTTAGTAGCCAAATGCCGAAGTTGTCTTCCCGTACCTCGTGAAGCTGGTAGGGATAGTCAGCGAGCTGGTCCGACAGAGCAGTAAACCAGCGAGGGGTAATTTCTTCCAGCACCAAAATATCCGGTTGATAGTGGTGAATTTGGGCTATCACCGCCTCCGTATCGTAGTTAGAGGACAGCACATTCATCAGCAGCAGACCCACGGGAGGCGGGTAAGTGGTACGCAGCGAAGCATCCCTAGGAAAGTAGAGCGGAACAATAAAGATCAGGTTGATTATCAGCACGATGAGCGAAGCCAGCACCAACGCTCGATTCTTCAGTAAGATAAAGATGATCCCGCTGGCAAATGCTCCCAGCGCGTACTGAAGACGGAAGTGCGAGACGATATCAAAGAAGAAACCGTAGTCCGCTCCGAAACCCAGCAGCGTGAAAAGGCCGATGACGCCCAGAAAAGTAGTTCCTAAAAGGCTTATGGTTCGCTTCACCAATTACACGTTGAATCCGGGACGCAACAGTTCTTTATACTCGGGATGCCGGCGAATATAAGAGGCTACGTAGGGACAAAGCGGCATAATTTTGAGGTCGTTGGCCTTGGCGTATTCCAGGGCCGTACGGGCCAATTGACTGGCAATACCCTGCCCTTCCAGATTCTTAGGAACCTCGGTATGATTATAGACGATCAGGCCAGTGGCCAGCGTATACTCCAATACAGCAGTCTTGCTGGCGATGTGCGCTTCGAAGCGGTGACGGGCTTCGTTATTGGTGATGTTTAAGGGTTCGTTATTCGTAGCCATGTAGCAGATGGATATTGGCACCAAAGTTACGAAAGACTTACCATACAAGATACTACTCCTTGGTTTCAGATGCACTCACCCGTCGAATGGAATTGTCAGACTTCCAAGGTCTCTCGCTGCAATAGCCGCTGGGCCGACCCCAGATCATGCGAAGGCAAGTAGACCAAAGGAGTCTCCCGAGCAAAAGTTTTAATACGCTGATACGTCTGCCGGGCTTGGGTGAAGTCAGCACAAATGCCCGCAACCCCTTCCTCTATTAATTGCTTCTGGCTAAAAGAAGTATCTCCGGCAAACAAATAGGCTGTGCCCTCGTGCTCAAGCAACACCGATTGATGACCAAAACTATGACCGGGAGTCGGCACCAGCCAGAGGTTATCAGCCAGCCGATAACTTTGCTCGAAAGCCGAATCGTCGCGTTGGTAGCCGATAAGGCTTGGTTTTAATTTCGCGGGAAATGTTCCTACCACGGCACCATAGGGTTTTTTCCACTCTGTTTCACCCACCAGCACTTCGGCCTTGGGGAAAAACCGAAGTCCGTCGGTATGGTCGAGGTGCAGATGGGTCAGAATCACGGCATCAACGTCCAAGGGTGACAAGCCTACTTCGAGTAGTTGCTCGTTCACTTGCTGTTCGGCATGGATGTTCAACCGCAGAATCTTGCGGTTGATGCGTCCGCTGAAACCTTGCTCATTGAGATAGGCGGCTTGCAGAACGTCGGTATTCTCGCCGGTATCCACCAGAAATTTGCCCATCGGATGCTCAATGAGCCACGTCCAGATGGGCAGCGGCTCCGTCCACCGCCAGTCGGCCAGCAAGCGCGGAAAGGCCAGCGCCTGGGGGCCGGAGTACGCGCGGTGCGATCGCTTCACTGAAACCGTGCCCGCCATCATGGCGTGAACCTTGAGCGTATCGCTCAGCACCAAGGTTTGTAAGGACGTGGGTTTCAATATTGGGCTACCGGTTGGGGCATAGTCGGGTAGTTTCCATATTGCTCCGGCAGCGATTGCTGTGGTGGCTACCGTAGCGGAGGAAGCTTTTAGAAAGGTACGTCTTTTCATCGGTTTTCGGCTTGTTGTTTAATCTTCTGCATTGCTCTGGGCAGCATCTTTTGGTATCCCTTCCCCAACTTGCGCGCGAACAGACCACCGGTGAGTCCTCGAAAATTTCACCACGTGGGTAAACCGCACCGTACCGGTTTCTGCCACCAACGAGCGGGTAATTTCCAGGCTGCCCAGCGGAAGTTTTGTCTTAAAAGTATACGAAGTGCCTTCGTTGACTGCCGTAATAACGAACTTGGCTTTCTGTCCTTGATCCGAGATTAGCGTTCCCTTGGTGCCCTCAACAAACGGACCGGTGAGAACGGCTTGCTGCAACCCAATATCCCAGGTGGGCCACTGGTCCACATCGGTCCAAATGCGCCAGATTTCGGCAGCCGGAGCCGCGGTTTCTAGCGAATGCTGAAAATGTTTGGCGCTCCCCTGAGCAGAGACTGGTTGATGAATGCTTAGTGCCATAGTAAATACGATCAACGCTTTCATTTTTTTTGAAAGCAAGGTAAGGTGGCACTAAGCGGGATGCACTTAACCTAGGTTAGGTTCGATCGGGGCGGGCAACCTTTCGGCGGATACGGCTGAGGCTTTCGGGCGCAATGCCCAGGTACGAAGCCAAATGTTTGATGGGAATACGCCGCAAGCGTTCGGGCTGCTCATCGAGCATGCGCCGGTAACGACTTTCGGCGGTTTCGTTCAGACTGGCCACCAGCAGCTCGTCGGTCCAGACGTTCACCTGTGACATCACCTGGTAAGTAAAGGCCGGCCAGATGGTCAACGTTCGGCGTAGTTGCTCTACCTCCTCGTAGGAAATAAGCAGTAGCGTGCTATCCTCTAAGGCCTGAATATTTTCTCGGGCGGGTTGTTGGGTTGAGAAGCTCTGCTGCGCGGTGAAAAGCTGTTGTTCGTAGGTAAAAAACTTGGTTTTATCTTCCCCTTCAATCCACTGAAAGAAGCGTAGCAGTCCTTGATCCAGGAAGTAGAGATAGCGACACACTTCCCCTTCCCGAAGGATAAGATCATTAGCTGCCACGTGTTGGATTTGCACGACCGCCTGCACCCGCTCCCAATTCGAAGTGCCGAGCGTTACCCGTTCGGCGATGTAGTTGCGGAAACGTTCGGTGGGGTTTATCATTAATGATTAACTTACTGCTTTTTATCTTGCCTTTCATCTACGACACCACAATACCTAACTGCTCGGCGATCTCCATCTGGGTCTTTTTAAGCAACTGGTGGTTCTGCAAGATTTTTAGCTGGGCGGCTTCATCCGGTTCGTTGAGCAGCCCCTGCCGGGTTTCTTGCAGCAACTGGTTCAGGTAGACGTACTTCAGCTCCAGAATGCCCCGCTCAATCACTTGGTGCAGCAAGTCTTTCTCCTGGGGCACGTGAATTTTGTAACGCAGCTCCCAATTCTCGCTCAGCACGTAGTGATCCACCACCATGTTGATCACCTCTTTGGCAATCATCTCATTGCCTTCGCCGATTAAACGCTCTTCGGATACCGCTACGCCCTGCTCAGTGAGCGCTTGGTAGCGATCAAAAATCTGCTGGTACACCTCTGTTTGCAGTGTGATATCCTCCAGCTCCGAAAAGATATAGTGACAGACCTTCGTTTCTTCGTCTACCGGATAGTCGCCGTAGAGCACCAGCAGGCGGGTCACGCCCTTCTCCTTGTAGTAGGCCGGGGGATGGCCCACCTCAGCGGCAGGTTCGGGCAGGTTCGGCAAGCCGCCATCGTTGACTGTTTCGGTAGAGCTTATTCCGGGAAACACTTCGGACGGCGAATTTTGGGAGGCCCGTCGCGCTTCGCTGCGTTGCTGCTGGATGTGGATTTTGTTGAGCTCAGCAAATAGCACCTCCTCGTCCATATCCAGGCGCTGCCCGGTGGTTTTCACGTACACCTGCCGCTGGATAGGATCGGGCACCTTGGCGATGCTACCCACCACCTCCCGGATCAGCTCGGCCTGCCGGATGGGGTCGGTGGGGCGCCCCCCGGACTGCGCTTCTCTCTGGAAGATGGTCGTCTTAAAGGCAATAAAATCCTCCTGGTGCTCGGTGAGGTAGTCGCGCAGCTCGCTGGTGCGCAGTTGGCGGGCCAGGGTGTCGGGGTCTTCGCCCTCGGGAAGCACCACGGCCCGGACGTTGAGCCCGCCCTCCAGCAGCATGTCGATACCCCGAAACGAGGCCTTGAGTCCTGCCGCGTCGCCGTTGAAGAGCACCGTCACGTTTTTGGTGTAGCGCGCGATGAGGCGAATCTGCTCGTGGGTGAGCGAGGTGCCCGACGAGGCCACCACATTTTTGATGCCCGCCTGGTGGAGCGAGATCACGTCGGTGTAGCCCTCTACCAGGTAGCAGGTGTCTTCCTGCCGGATAAACTGCTTGGCCTGGTAGAGTCCGTAGAGCACGTCGCTCTTGTGGTAGATCGGCGTCTCAGGCGAGTTGATGTACTTTGCGGTTTTCTCGGTTTTGTTCCCTAGGATACGCGCACCAAAGGCCAGCACCCGGCCCGAGATGTTGTGCACCGGAAACATCACCCGTCCGCGGAAGCGGTCATAGCGGATCGCCGCCCGAGTACGCTCCGGCTTTCCCTCCTCTGCCTCCTTCTTCACCACCAAACCTGCTTTTTCCAGCAGCGTGGGGTTGTGTCCCTTGGCGGTGGCTTCCTTGAGCAGCCCGTCCCACTGGTCGAGGCTGTAGCCCAACCCGAACTCCCGGATGGTTTCTTCGCTAAAGCCGCGCTCTTTGAAATAAGAAAGTCCAATAGATTGCCCCTCCTCGTTTTCCCACAGCATTTGCTGGAAGTAGGCGTTGGCGAACTTCATCACGATGAACAGACTCTCGCGCTCGTTCTGCGCCAGCAGCTGCTCGTCGGTGGGCGCTTCTTCGGCAATCTCGATACCGTACTTCTTGGCCAGGTGCTTGATGGCTTCCAGGTAGTTCATCCCTTCCACCTCCATCAGAAAGGTAATGGAATCGCCCGCCTTGCCCGAGCTAAAGTCCTTGAAGAACCCCTTAGAGGGCACCACGTAGAACGAGGGCGTGCGCTCCTGGTTGAAGGGGCTCAGTCCGCGGTAGTTGCTGCCCGATTTTTTAAGGTTCACGTAGTCGCCCACCACCTCCAGCAGGTCGGCGCGGGCCTTAATTTCATCGATGGTTTCGCGGGGGATCATAGGCCAAAGATAACAAAGATTTTCTGTTGACGGCGTGGCACACAATTGACAAATAAGCATTCAATAACATTTCCTTCTGCATTCATTATTCCCTGCTCAATATTCAATATTTTTGCGCTTCACTTTCGTCGAGTCATGGAAAACGCGTCCGGTTCTGCCACCCTGGTCACTGAGAAAAAAGCCGCTAACAAAACCGTGCTACCCATTCTGTTCGCTATCAGCGTGGCGCACCTGCTCAACGACACCATGCAGTCGGTGATCCCGGCCATCTACCCGCTTCTCAAAGAGAACTACACGCTGTCTTTCACACAGATCGGTCTGATTACCTTGGCCTTTCAACTCACCGCTTCGCTGCTGCAACCGGTGGTGGGCTACGTGACCGACAAAAGGCCCCGCCCCTACTCGCTGGTGGCCGGGATGGTGTTTTCGCTGGCCGGGCTGCTGCTGCTGGCGCAGGCGGCGCACTACGCCTTCATCCTACTGGCGGTGGGCCTGGTGGGCATGGGCTCGGCGGTGTTTCATCCCGAGTCGTCGCGGGTGGCCTACCTGGCCTCGGGCGGAAAGCGGGGCCTGGCCCAGTCTATTTTTCAGATCGGCGGCAACGCGGGCAGCGCAATCGGTCCGCTGCTGGCGGCCATCATTGTTATTCCCTACGGGCAGGGCCACGTGGCCTGGTTCGGGCTGGCGGCCGGGCTGGCGATGATCGTCCTCACCCGAGTAGCCGGTTGGTACCAGGACAACCTACAGCAAAGAAAAAGCCGTCCCCCCTCAGCCGAAGAAACTCCCTCGCGACTGCCGCGCCGCACGGTGAACGTTACTATCGGGTTGTTGCTGGTGCTTATCTTCTCCAAGTACTTTTATCTGGCCAGCCTCACCAGTTACTTCACCTTCTTCCTCATCGATAAGTTTGCGGTGTCGGTACAGCAGTCGCAGGTGTACTTGTTTATTTTTTTGGCGGCTGTCGCCGTGGGCACCCTGATTGGCGGACCGCTGGGCGACCGCTTTGGCCGCAAGTACGTGATCTGGTTCTCTATCCTGGGCATCGCTCCGCTCACCTTGCTACTGCCCTACGCCAATTTATTCTGGACCACCACCCTATCGGTGTTCATTGGTATGGCCCTGGCTTCGGCCTTTCCGGCGATTTTGGTCTACGCGCAAGAACTGATGCCGGGTAAGGTGGGTATGATCTCCGGGCTGTTCTTCGGTTTCGCCTTCGGCATGGGCGGTCTGGGTTCCGCATTGCTCGGCAAACTCGCCGACATTACTAGCATTACCTACGTGTTTCAGTTGTGTGCTTTTCTTCCTTTGTTAGGAGTGATCGCCGCTTGGTTGCCCCGCCTACCACCACAGGAAGAATAAGAAAAACAGGAATTTCACGAGCAACGCGCTTAGCGTAATCAATTCTTTGTTACATTTAGGGTCCGATACTCTTACCTAACGCCTACGCAACGTTCTATTCATCATGGTTCTTACGCAAGCATTCTACCCGGCCAAACTAGAGCCGGTGTCGGTCTGGAACAAAGTCACCGGACAAAAGCAGCAGAAAAATGCCCTTATTGAGATCAATAACCTGCTGGCCGAGCGGCCGCTGCTCAACATCCAGGGAGCCGACGTGCAGACGATCCTAGAACGCTACGACCTTAACCTATTCTGTGACTTTAGCGACGGCTCGCTGCGCGACTTGTACAAAAAGTACTTACGCTACTGCTTCGATGACAACCACCTGGACGCCGAAGAGACGAAGCGCTTGCTGCACCTGAAACGCATTTTGGGACTGAGTGACAAGGCGGTTGCCCTAGCCAACCATCAGGTTTGCCAGGAAGTGTACGCCCGCAGTCTCGATGAGGCCCTGGAAGACCAGCGACTGCATCCTAAAGAGCTCGCCTTTTTGCACCAGCTACGGCACTGTTTGCAGTTGCCCCCCACCCTGGAAAACCAAGTGCAGCAGAGCAAAGCCGCCGATCTCATTATTCGCTTCATCAAAGGAGAGATAACCGAGCAACCGCTTACTACCGATGAGGAAGAAGAACTAGCGGTATTGACCGAGCACCTGAACGCCGTACCCCAGTGGGACGAGCGCACCCGCGCCGAACTCATCAAGTACCGCTTGCACTGGCATATTGAGAATGAGAAGCTGCCGCATATCTTTGTGCCCCTCACCCTGCGCCCCCACGAAACTTGCCACTTCCTGTGCGATGCCGTTCGCCAGGAAGCGGTTCATCAAGAAGCACTTGGTGCAAAGACTACCCCTGTTTCTACCGCTGATACGTTGCGCCACAAACTAGCCAACGGCACCTATTGGCGCAACGCTACCGCAGGTACCATTCACCTGGCAGACGATGCTTGGCGGGCCAGCGAACCAGGTAAACTGTACCTAACCAACCAGCGTCTTATCTTCCGCAATCCTGAGTTAGAAGTGGTGGTGTATCTCGACAGCATTGCCAATTTCGACCACTACCAAAACGGCATATTTCTGCATTGTACCAAAGGGAAGCCAGTCTTTTTTGCCACTCCAACCGGGGCCGACATTGCGGCCATGATGCTGGGGCGCATTCTGCGCGAGCGATAGTTGCCAAGCCCTTTAACCAGTCCCGACCTCGATGATTAACGTATCCGGTGTCACCTTTCGCTACGCTGCCGCGGCACCCGCGCTGTCGTTTCCCGATTGGCAGGTGGCATCAGGGGAGCACTGTCTGCTATTGGGAAACTCCGGCAGTGGCAAAACTACCCTGCTGCACCTGCTGGCCGGATTCCTGAAACCCACTACCGGACGTGTCGTGGTGGGCGACCAGAACCTCACTGACCTGTCCGAAGCCCAGCTCGACCGCTACCGGGGCCGCTCGATTGGGCTGGTATTTCAGCGGCCGCACCTGATCGCTTCGCTGTCGGTGACGCAAAATCTGGAACTGGCGCAGTACCTGGCCGGACTGTCGGCCCAGCCCGACCTGATCGCCGAAACGCTAGACACGTTGCAACTCACCCACCGCCGCCACGCCCGGCCTGATCGTCTGAGTCAGGGAGAAGCCCAGCGCGCCGCCCTGGCCCGCGCCCTGCTCAACCGCCCCCGCGTGATCTTGGCCGACGAACCCACCTCTAGCCTGGACGATGACAACTGCGCCCGGGTGCTGGGGTTGCTGCGGCAGCAGGCTGAACGGTACGAAGCCACGCTGATTATCGCCACCCACGACCAGCGTCTCAAACAGTTGATGCCTCACCAGCAAACCCTGCGCACGCCATGAATCTGTGGACCCTTAGCAGCAACTACGCCCGCCACCGGCCGCTCAACACTACCCTCAACGTATTGCTGCTCGCGCTGGGCATCGCCACCATCACCGTGCTGCTGCTGCTGAGCCGACAGGTAGAAGATACGCTTACCCGCAACAGCCGGGGCATCGATCTGGTGGTGGGGGCCAAGGGGAGTCCGCTACAGATTATTCTGTCCAGCGTGTTTCACGCCGACTTCCCCACGGGTAACATTTCGCTGGCCGACGTGCAGCCGTTGCAGCGCAATCGCTTGATTAAGAACATGATTCCGCTGGCGCTGGGCGACAGTTACCGGGGTTTCCGCATTGTGGGCACCAACTACGACTATCCCGCCCTCTACGAAGCCGAACTGCAAACGGGCCGTTGGTGGAAAGCGCCACTGGAAGTGACCCTGGGTGCCAATGTGGCACAGCAACTGCAATTGGCTCCGGGTGATCAATTTAACAGTAGTCACGGTCTGGCCGATGACCGAATCAACGTGCACGACGAGCAGGCGTTTCGGGTGAGCGGGGTGCTTGAGCCTACTAGCAGCGTGCTGGATAACCTGATTCTAACGGCGGTGGAGAGCGTGTGGGCAGTGCACGATGCGCACGCAGACTCCGTAGTCCACGATCATCAGGTTGCGCAGGACAGCGTCACCCAGCGCGGGCTGCCCCCGGCTGGACAGCCGCGGGGCGAAGCAGGGCAGGAAATCACTGCGCTACTGCTGCAGTACCGTTCGCCGATGGCGGCGGTGCAGCTGCCGCGCTTCATCAACCAGCGCACCAATTTGCAGGCCGCCTCACCACCTTTCGAAATGGCCCGCCTCTTTTCGTTGGTGGGAGTGGGGGTAGAAGGACTGCGGGTCTTTGCTTACATAATTATTTTCATTGCTGCCCTAAGCACCTTCATTGCGCTGTACAATGCCCTGCGGGAGCGGCAGTATGACCTGGCGGTGATGCGCTCACTGGGTGCTTCCCGAAGCAGACTATTCTTGCTTATGATGCTGGAAGGAGTGATTATCTCCGTGCTGGGTGGGTTGCTGGGACTGTTACTCGGTCACGGATTTGTTAGTTTGCTAGCACAGTGGGTGCCCCAGTCCGGACTAGGACTCACGGCGCTTCGCTTCATTCCGGAAGAGGGCTGGCTGTTGCTGGGTAGCGTATTGGTGGGCGGGGCGGCGGCGTTGCTACCTGCATTGGCTGCTTATCGCACCAACGTCGCTCAAGTGCTGGCGCAAAAATAAAAACCACTTTTCCTGCTCTTCGTGCGTCAGCTAATCTACTTCGTTAACGATACGATCCATTCAACATAACTCTCTATTTATTTAAAATTTTGCGACTCAGCGGCTATTTAATTGTGCTGAAAAGGCCAAAAGTCGACATTTTTTCAAAATTCTTTGGTGCGAATGTATTTTTTACCTTAATTAGATGTTTATATTTGTTTTCGGTGGGGAATCACCAAATTAAGTTAAGCTTATCCACGCGTTTATCTAGTGATTTTATACTCAAGCTAACCAAACCCCATACAACCTATGAAAAAAGTAGAAGCCATTATTCGCACCTCCAAGTTCGAGCAGGTAATGGAAGCGCTCACGGAGGCCGGAGTCATCTTTCTGTCGTTTTACGACGTGAAGGGGCACGGACTGGAAAAGGAGTACCAAACCTACCGCGGCACCACCTACGACACGGGCTACATCCCCCGCACCAAGCTAGAGATCGTAATTTCCGACGATTTTCTGCAAAAAACGATCGATGCAATCCTTCAAACCGGTAAAACCGGCAAGGTGGGCGATGGCAAAATCTTCGTCTCCACCCTAGATGAGGTGTTCCGAATTCGGAACGGCGAACAAGGTACCGACGCGATCAACTAAAAGAGGATAACCACCCTCGCCCTTCTTTACTTATCTCACTATTTTAACCGTAACCATTAAACGTTTAATTCATGGAACAACTGTTTACAACTAACAATTTGTGGATGATGGTCGCCACCATTCTGGTATTCATCATGCACCTAGGGTTTGCTACCCTAGAAACCGGACTCACCCAGTCTAAGAACACCGTTAACATCCTCTTTAAAAATGCGACCATTTTGCCCATCGGGCTACTCACGTACTGCCTGTGGGGGTTCAACCTGATGTATCCCGGTGAAGATTTTGCCGGAGGCCTGTTCGGGTTTGCGGGCTTCGGCATTGCTTCTCCTGAGGGAGGCAATACCGGGGTCTATAACGAAGGCTATACCTACTGGACGGACTTTATCTTCCAGGCCATGTTCGCCGCCACCGCCGCCACCATCGTTTCCGGTGCGGTAGCCGAACGCGTCAAACTAAACGCTTTCTTGGTCTTTACTGTCCTCTATGTCGGCATCGTCTACCCCATCACGGGCATGTGGGACTGGGGCGGAGGCTTCCTGGAAGCAGGCTTCATTGCGGGTGCTGACGGTGCCAATGTCGCTTTCTACGATTTCGCCGGTTCCACGCTGGTGCACTCGGTCGGTGGCTGGGCGGCACTGTCGGGCATCATTCTGCTGGGCGCTCGTCATGGCAAGTATGTCGACGGAAAGATTCGTCCGATTCCGGGTCACAACATGCCGCTAGCCACCATTGGAGTGTTCTTGCTGTGGTTCGG
The DNA here is from genome assembly GCA_963761785.1 of uncultured Cytophagales bacterium. Taxonomy (GTDB): domain Bacteria; phylum Bacteroidota; class Bacteroidia; order Cytophagales; family Cyclobacteriaceae; genus Tunicatimonas. The sequence continues at coordinate 3,037,504 of CAVXII010000001.1, read as the reverse complement.
CTGGTACGGTTTCAACGGCGGGTCGGTGCTGAGCGCTGATCCGGGACTGGTTTCTCTAGTATTCGTCACCACCTCAATGGCCGCGGCGGCCGGAGCCATCGGGGCGCTGATCACCGCGCTCATCGTGGTGCGCTCTAACGATTTAACCATGGTACTGAACGGCATTCTTGGCGGACTCGTCGGCATCACCGCCGGGGCCGACGTGATGGGTGTCACCGATGCTATTATCATTGGCCTGATTGCCGGAGCTTTGGTGGTGCTGGCCGTAGTGGCCTTCGACAGAGCTAAGTTAGATGATCCGGTAGGGGCTACTTCCGTGCACCTGGTGTGCGGCATCTGGGGAACCCTCGCCGTGGGCATCTTTGGAGCCAACGCGGGTATGTCGCAGTTTCTGACCCAGTTGATTGGTGTGATCGCTGTCGGCATCTTCTGTTTTGCGGCCTCCCTGCTGATTTTCTACGTACTGAAGGCAACCATAGGAATCCGGGTGTCCGAAGAAGAAGAAATCGAAGGGCTCGACCTCGGAGAGCACAAAATGCGTGCGTATCCCGAGACGGCACAAAAGGCCCGAGACGAAGTGTTCCATTAACGAACGTATTCTCTTTTAATAGAAAGACCGTCTTGGCTATAGCTAAGACGGTCTTTTTTTTATGGTTGATGCCCGGAAAGGACTAACCCTGCCATGCGCTACGGGAAGCGGTTCGGCAAATTACGCCAGCACCGGCTCGTCTTTCTTACGAATGGGGCCATCCATAGGCAGCGTTACACCGGGCGGTAGATCCAGATCAGGTAGTTCTAGTTCAAAAGGCAATCCGCCGTCGTTGTTCGAGTTGCTGGATCGTTCGTCTTTGATAATTTTTAGCAGCACCAGCGTCAGCGCCAGTAGAAAGAGGAAGAACAAAATGATGTAGTCAATAGTCATAACACAATTACTTAGTCATACATAAAAGCCGCCCCGCGGCACCCATGATGCTCTCCGCACCCTAGCTTGAATTAAATCAAAAACTGAACCTAACTTATTTAGCCACCGGTTCTCACTGGGTGCCAAGATTTTTTTAAAGCGGGCTAGTTTCTACTAAACGTGCCGTTTTTAGGTTTTATGTTGACAATCCACCTAAAACTTACTCTTTGCACTACCTTTTTTTTCTCTCAGCGATAGACTGATCTCTCCAGGAAATCCTTTAAGGATGCTTGGTTTAATTAAAAGGAAAGGGCATTTTTGTAACTGCTCAACCCCAACCTATAAATCATCATTATGGAAATTCAAGGAAAACTGCTGGAAATAGCCGATACCGTTCAAATAAAAGAAACCTTCAGAAAAAGAGATTTTGTCGTTGAGTACTCTGACAATCCTCAGTATCCCGAATACGTGAAGTTTGAGTGCATTCAGGACAAGTGTGACATGCTGGATAACTACTCGGTCGGACAAGACGTAACGGTGAGTTTCAACCTGAAAGGACGCAAGTGGGTTGATCCCCAGGGGGAAACGAAGTACTTTAACTCACTGCAAGCGTGGCGTATGCAGCCCGCCGCGGGTGGTGCCTCTTCTGCCCCTAACGAAGCTGCCGCCGCCGGTGCTGGCGCCCCTTCCGCTCCGGCGTCACCTCCCGCTTCTTCGGGTGGCTCGAGCCCCGTTATCTCGGCCAGTGAAGGCGAGGAAGATGATCTCCCCTTTTAGCCAACCCTCGCTGAGGCACTTCCCCCACGACGGATATCCGTATGGAACTTCTAAAACAATTGTGCGAAGTCCCGGCTCCGTCGGGTAATGAGGTAGCGCTTAAGGACTTCATTATGACCTACGTGCGGGAGCACCAGGCACAGTGGCGTTCTACTCCTACCCTAATCGATCGCGAAGACTTGCGCGATTCACTCATTCTAGCCTTTGGCACTCCGCGCACCGCAGTGATGGCGCACATGGATTCCGTTGGTTTTACAGTGCGCTACCACGACCAGCTAATCCCCATCGGTAGCCCTAAAACCGAAGATGGATATCGCCTGATAGGGGCCGATCACCTGGGGCCAGTGGTGTGCGAATTGGCCGTTTACGAGTCAAAAAAAGCACAGCAGCTGCGTTACCAGTTTGGTCGCGGCCTGGCCCGCGGCACCGAACTGACTTTCGAGTGCGATTTTCGCGAAACCACTGACTTTGTGCAGACCTGCTACCTGGACAACCGCCTGGGAGTGTACAACGCACTGCGGCTGGCCGAGACCCTGGAAGATGGACTGCTGGTATTTACCTGCGGCGAAGAACACGGCGGCGGTTCGGTGCCCTACCTGGCCCGCTTTATCTACGAAGAGTTCAAAGTGAAGCAGTACCTGATTTCTGACGTGACCTGGACGACCGACGGAGTGGTGGCGGGGCAAGGAGCGGTGGTGTCGATGCGCGACCGGATTATTCCCCGCCGGTCGTTTCTAAACAAAGTCATCGGTTTGGCCGAAGCCTCTGAGGTTCCCTTTCAGTTGGAAGTGGAGGCCACGGGGGCGAGCGATGCCCGTGAGTTACAGCAGGCCCCCTACCCCATCGATTGGTGCTTCGTGGGCGCACCGGTGGCCTACGCCCATTCGCCCAACGAAAAGGTGCATCGCGCTGATATAGATAGCATGCTGGCCCTCTACCGACATCTTTTCCAACAGCTATAGGATGCGCATCAAAGACCGTGAGTTTGATCAGTTTATTTCGGAAGCAGCCATCGCTGAGCGAGTGCAGATGCTCGCGCAGCAGATCGACCGCGACTACGCCGACGAACCACCGGTGCTGGTAGCGGTACTCAATGGAGCTTTTGTTTTCACGGCCGACTTGGTTCGGAGACTTAGTATACCTGCGGAAGTCACCTTTATTAAGGTGAAATCGTATCAGGAGATGCAGTCTACCGGGCAGCACAAAGAATTCATCGGACTGGAGGTGCCCATCCGTAATCGGCCCGTGATCATTGTGGAAGACATTGTGGATTCGGGCAACACCATTCGGTATTTGACGCAGCAGTTCAGTGAACAAGCACCGCGCAGCATTGCGGTGGCCTCCCTGCTGTTCAAACCCCAGGCACTGGTGCACGACCTTAAACTGGATTACGTAGGCTTTGAAATTCCCAACGATTTTGTGGTGGGCTACGGACTTGATTACGATGGTCTGGGTCGCAACCTACGATCTATTTATTCGCTGGCTAAACCTATGTCGGCGTAGGTGCCCCTCCATCCGGACGTATCAACTTTTTTAAAACCGCTGATAAAGCGTATTTTTGCTTTCTTATCTACCAACGTAACCGCTGGCAATTATGCTTAATCTTGTCTTGTTTGGCCCCCCGGGCGCGGGTAAAGGCACCCAAAGTCAAAAACTAATAGAACACTACCACCTGACGCACATTTCTACCGGTGATCTGTTTAGAAAGCATTTGGGCGAAGGAACTCCACTAGGCATCCGCGCCCGCACGTATATGGACATCGGGAAACTAGTGCCCGATGACTTGGTGATCGATATGGTAGACGACAAGTTGAAAGAAGAGAATAACACCCAAGGAATTATTTTCGACGGCTTTCCTCGTACCATTCCGCAGGCTGAGGCCTTGGATCAGTTTCTGGGTACCTACGATAGTCAGATCGCGGGTATGATCGCACTGTCGGTGCCTACTGAAGAGCTCGTTAGCCGTTTGCTGCTCCGGGGGGAAACCTCAGGACGGGCCGACGACCAAAACGAGCAAAAAATCGCTACCCGCCTGGAGGTGTACCAGCGAGAAACGCTACCTGTCGCTCGCTACTACGAAGATCAAAACAAGTACGTTAAGATCAATGGCGTAGGCGATATTGATACTATCTTTCAGAACATTGTAGCCGCCATAGACGGTTGGCGCACATAGCTCCCGAACCGCAACCGCACCTCCTAACCAAACCCCCGAATGGCCGTCAACTTTATTGATTACGTGAAATTTGAGGCGCGCTCGGGGCGGGGCGGAGCGGGATCGGCGCACCTGCGGCGCGAGAAATTTGTACCCAAGGGCGGGCCCGACGGCGGCGACGGTGGACGGGGGGGGCATATTATTCTGCGGGGTAACGCCCAACTCTGGACGTTGCTACACCTTAAGTACCAGAAGCACGTGATTGCCGAACGCGGTGAGAATGGAGCTAAACAACGCAAGAGCGGATCGCAGGGCAGCGACGTGACCCTGGAAGTACCGCTGGGCACCCTAGTTAAGAACGCTGATACGGGCGAGGTGGTGGCCGAGATCACCGAAGACAACCAAGAAGCAATTATCCTGGAAGGCGGACGCGGCGGCCTGGGTAACGATCACTTCAAAACCCCAACCTTACAAACGCCCCGCTTCGCGCAGCCGGGCGAAGACGGCAAAGAGCAGTGGTTCATCCTGGAGCTCAAGGTGCTCGCCGATGTTGGCCTGATTGGCTTCCCCAATGCGGGAAAATCCACCCTGCTGTCGGTGCTGTCGGCCGCGCGTCCCGAAATTGCTGATTACCCCTTCACCACGCTTACACCGAACTTAGGCGTGGTAGACTACCGCGACTATCAGTCGTTTGTGGTGGCTGACATTCCGGGCATCATCGAGGGGGCCGCCGAGGGCAAGGGCTTGGGCACCCGCTTCCTGCGCCACGCCGAACGAAACGCTATCCTGCTGTTCGTGATTGCCGCCGACACGCCGAATATTAACGATACCTTCAATACCTTGCTGAGTGAACTGGAGGCCTATAACCCCGAAATGTTGGACAAAGAACGCCTGTTAGCCATTTCCAAGGCCGATCTGCTGGACGAAGAACTGATGGAAGCGCTGGAGCAGGAAATCACCATTGACATTCCACACCTGTTTATCTCATCGGTGACGCAGTACCATATTTCGGAGCTTAAAGATCTGCTGTGGCAAACCCTCCACCGCTAAAACTGTCATAATGTCACGTATTTTCGCTTGGCAAAGTAGTTGCGCCCTGCGAAAGTAATTTACATAAGAACCAACGTTGAACAACCGTGAATAAAGAGCAACAAGATCATACCGACCCATCGGTCGAAGCCAATGGTGAAGCATCTAACGCGCCCGACCAGCCGATAACGGACGACACCTTCGAGAATGAGCATGCTGAGGAAGAGGCAAATGAACTCTTTGTTGAAGAGGAAGAAGTAGACGAAGTTACGCAGCTCAAAAATGAGGTAGGAGTCGCCAAAGATAAGTATCTTCGCTTGTTTGCTGAGTTTGAAAACTTCCGTCGGCGCACCGCCAAGGAGCGTCTCGACCTAATCAAAACCGCCGGAGAGGGCGTGATCACCGAACTGATTCCGGTGGTAGATGACTTTGAGCGTTCGTTGCAGATATTTAGTGACAACGAAGCGGTAGCCCCGATGTACGAGGGCATCCAGCTCGTTCACGGCAAGCTCACCAAAGCTTTGGCGCAAAAGGGGCTAAAAGCCATGGAAGTAGAAGTAGGTAGTGCCTTTGATCCTGAGTACCACGAGGCGGTCGTACAAACTCCTGCTCCCAGCGAAGAACTCAAGGGAAAAGTAGTAGACGTGATCGATAAGGGATATTTTTTGGGTGACAAAGTGTTACGGTACGCAAAAGTAGTTATTGGATCATAGGAGCATGGCTAAGAGAGACTATTACGAAATTTTAGGACTATCGCGCAACGCGACTCCCGAAGAACTCAAGAAAGCGTACCGAAAGACGGCGATCAAATACCACCCGGACAAGAATCCGGACAATCCCGAGGCGGAAGATTTATTTAAAGAAGCAGCGGAAGCGTATGAGGTACTAAGCGATCCGCAGAAGCGCGAGCGCTACGACCGTTTCGGTCACCAGGGCGTGGGCGGTTCGGGCGGCTTCGGCGGCGGCAGCATGAACATGGACGATATCTTCTCGCAGTTCGGCGATATCTTCGGTGGCGGCAGCGCATTCGAGAGCTTCTTCGGCGGCGGGGGTGGTCGAGGCACGCGCCAACGCCGGGGTTCTAACCTGCGGATCAAGCTCAAGCTGACCCTCGATGAGGTGAGCCACGGAGTAGAAAAGAAAATCAAGGTAAAGCGTTACATCTCATGCGACGTGTGCGGTGGCAATGGGGCCAAGAATGGCACCTCCCTGCAAACCTGCTCCACCTGCAACGGTTCAGGACAAACCCGCAAAGTGGTGAACACCATGCTCGGGCAGATGGTGTTGACCAACACCTGCTCTACCTGTAGCGGCGAAGGCAAGATTGTAAGTCAGCGCTGCGACAACTGCCACGGCGAAGGTCAACTGATGGAGGAAGAGGTAATTCCGGTGCAGATTCCCGAAGGAGTGGGCGAAGGCATTCAGCTTTCTATGTCGGGCAAGGGCAACGTGCCCAAGCGGGGCGGCGTGCCCGGAGATCTGCTTATTGTCATTGAGGAAGCCGAAGATGAAGACCTGAAGCGCGACGGCAGCAACATCGTTTATGACCTGCACCTCAGCTTCGTGGATGCCGTGCTGGGCACCGATGTGGAAGTACCTACCGTAGACGGCAAGGTAAAGATCAAAATTGAACCCGGCACGCAGAGCGGCAAGATTCTGCGCCTACGCGGCAAAGGGATCAAAGACATTAACGGCTACGGCAAAGGCGATCAGCTTATTCACGTGAACGTGTGGACGCCCCAGAAGGTAAGCAACGACGAAAAGCAACTGCTGGAGGAACTGCGGCAGTCGCCCAACTTCAAACCGCAGCCAGGCAAGGGCGACAAAGGCTTCTTTGAGCGTATGAAAGAGTACTTTTAGCCGATATGACCAATACTCTCTTTTCTTTACAAGGCAAGACGGCGGTGGTTACCGGCGGCACCGGGGTGCTGGGCACCGAAATGGTGCTCGCACTGGCTATCGCCGGAGCCCGGATTGGCGTGCTGGGTCGTCGGCAGGAACAAGCCGAAGCGGTGGTGCAGCGGGTGACGGATCAGGGCGGGCAAGCCCTGGCATTGCCCGCCGACGTTCTTCAGGTTGAGTCGCTGGAAGAAGCCAAGAAAATAGTTTTAGAAGCCTTCGGTACCATAGATATTCTGGTGAACGCCGCCGGGGGTAACCAACCCGGAGCCACCATCGGACCGGAGCAAACCATCTTCGATCTGCAAATTCCTGATTTGCAAAAGGTGGTTGATCTTAACCTCATGGGTACCATTTATCCAACGCAGGTCTTTGGCCGGGTGATGGCCGACCAGCAACGGGGCGTAGTGGTCAATATTTCATCAATGGCGGCCTATCAGGCAATTACCCGGGTGATGGGTTACTCGGTGGCCAAGACTGCTATTGAAGGCTACACCCGCTGGCTGGCGGTGGAAATGGCCCAGAAGTTCGGCGAAGGCATCCGGGTGAACGCCATCGCACCCGGCTTCTTTCTGGCTGACCAAAACCGCCGTCTTCTTACCAACGAAGACGGCAGCCTCACCGAGCGCGGACAGCAAATTATCAGCAACACTCCCTTCAGGCGGTTTGGCGAACCTGACGAACTGGCGGGCACGCTAATCTGGTTGTGCTCTGATGCCTCCCGCTTCGTCACGGGCATCTCGGTGCCAGTAGACGGCGGGTTTAATTGTTATAGTGGAGTGTAGGTTAGTGCCAGCCAGTGATGCTTTCTTTACAGAACGAGTTGTATCTCGGCTAACTCTTGGCCAATTTGCTGAACGCCAGTGAGAATCTCACGCGTTTGAGTCACAGATGGCTTTTTGCTACTGCTTACGTACTGAGTCAGAAGTTCATGGTCCATGCCTATTCTTTTAGACAATAGATCAGTATCAACTACTTGATAAAACTCAAACAACTGGGGAAGGTCAATAGCCATTTGCAGGTCTTCTTGGCTAACTATCTTATTTTGGTCTACAAAAAAGAGATTGATAGCTTCCAGCGTATTGTTTTTCAGATTCCTTAGATTGCTGCCTACCGTAAATACCGGATATTTCTCGGCATAGGCTGAGTATCCGGTAGCTGTCCGTTCTACTATAAATTTAACTTTCTCCATCATATCTGCTCCTTTTCACCAATTAAATATAATCAATCATTTGGTGATCCACTGGTCTGAATTAAGCTTACGCTGCAACAAAACCACTGAACTTCTTGTAGTATATGCACAACTCTTTTGCAACCCTATGAACATCCACAAAGAAGGTAGAATTTTATTGCTAGTACTCTTATTAGTGCTGGCCGCTACTTACCTCGCTATCGTCTATTTTTTCCCGGAAAACAACGCGCTTCAAAACGGGATACTGATCGGAAGCATTATTTTGTACTTCATCATTCTGCAATTCTTCCGCAACCCCAAGGTGATCATCGACCATAATGAGCAGCAGGTGCTGGCCCCGGCCGACGGCAAGGTGGTGGTGATCGAAGAAACCGAGGAAAAAGAATACTTCCACGAGCGGCGTTTGCAGATTTCTATCTTCATGTCGCCCATCAACGTGCACGTGAACCGCAGTCCGGTGGCCGGGGTGGTGAAGTACTTCAAGTACCACGCTGGTAAATACTTAGTAGCCTGGCACCCCAAATCGAGTTCCGACAACGAGCGCACCACGGTGGTAGTTGAGATTCCGAACGGCCCCGAAGTGCTGTTTCGGCAGATTGCCGGGGCGATGGCCCGCCGCATCAAGTGGTACATCAACGAGGGCGACCGGGTGCAGCAGGGCGCCGAGTTCGGGTTCATCAAGTTTGGCTCCCGCGTTAACGTGTATCTACCGCTTAACTCCGAAGTGAAGGTAAGCGTAGGCGACAAAACCAAGGGCGGCCGCACCGTGCTGGCGGAGTTGGGGTAGTGTCTACAATACTCTATCGAGAACTGCGCTAAACTTTTGTCAGCTACTTCCCCCTATTCTCCACCACCTCCAGATACGCTTCCAGAAACCGCTCATCGTTCTCATCACTGTCGCCGTACTCGGCCCGTAGCTCGGTGAGGCGCTGGTGCATTTGCTCCTGCACTTCGGCGTACGCGGGGTCATCGTACACGCTCTTCATCTCGTTGGGGTCTTTCTCCAGGTCGTAGAGCTCCCACTCATCGATGTCGTAGTAGAAGTGGATGAGCTTGTAACGGTCGGTGGCCACGCCGTAGTGTCGCTTCACCATGTGTACCGAAGGGTACTCGTAGTAGGTGTAGTACACCGCGTCGCGCCACTGCTCGGTTTCGCCGCTTACCAACTGACGAAACGACTTGCCCTGCATCTCCGCAGGCACCGCCACGCCCGCATAGTCCAGCAGGGTGGGCGCCAGGTCTAAATTCTGAACCAGCTTGCTGATTTCCGTACCGGCGGCGACCTCCTTCGGATAGCGCACCAGCAGCGGGGTGCGGAACGACTGTTCGTACATAAAGCGCTTGTCGAACCAGCCGTGCTCGCCCAGGTAGAACCCTTGGTCGGAAGTGTAGACCACAATCGTATTATCAGCCAGTCCGTTTTCTTCCAGATAATCCAGCACCTCGCCTACGCCATCATCCACCGACTGGATGGTGCGCAGGTAATCTTTAATGTAGCGGTTGTACTTCCACAGCGCCACTTCTCGGGCATTGTCCCCGGCAAAGTCCAGTTCACCGTTTTGGGCGTATGCCTTTTTAAAGGCTTCGTTTTTCGGATCGTAGGCCGCGTTCCACTGCGCTAGCTGCTCCGGGGTGAAGCGGGCCAACTCTTTGTCAAAGCCGGTGCTGTCGCCGTTGGGGTCCACCACCATCTTGAAGTCGTGGCCCCACTTAGCGTGGCCGTCCACTTCCATCTCTTGCTCCTTGGCCGCGGTGCCGCGTCCGGCGTAGTTGGTGGCATCGTCAAAGTAGTTGGCCGGAGGGATAAAGGTCGTATCATCGTAGAGCGTCAGGTATTCGGGGGCGGGTTGCCAGTTGCGGTGCGGCGCCTTTTGGTGGTACATCAGGCAGAAAGGCTGGTCCGGATCGCGCGTTTCTTGCAGCCACTTCATGGCCTCATCGGTGGTGATATCGGTCACGTAGCCCTCGAAGCGTTTTTTCTCTCCGTTCACCAGAAAATCAGGATTGTAATAGTTGCCTTGCCCAGGTAGTACCATGGAGTAGTCAAAGCCCTGCGGCAGCCCATCCAGGTGAATCTTGCCAATCAGGGCGGTTTGGTAGCCGTTGGCCTGCAGCAATTTGGGGAAGTTATCCTGGTCCCAGTCGAAGGGCTGCACGTTGTCTACCTTGCCGTTGATAAAGCTGTGCTTGCCAGTGAGCAGCACCGCCCGGCTGGGCGCACAGATAGAGTTGGTCACCGTAGAGCGGGTAAAGATGGCCCCTTCCTGCGCAATCCGATCGATGTTGGGCGTTTCGTTCAGGCCGTGTCCGTAGGCGCTGATGGCCTGGTAGGCGTGGTCGTCGCTCATGATAAAAACGATGTTGGGCGGATTATCGGAGGTCTGGTCGGGTTCGGGCTTTGGACTGCAACCGACCGCGGTAATGAGCAAGCAAGCGATAACGGTAGTGTATGCGTTTTTTAGGTTCATCGTTGGTTATTTATTGATGTGACTATTTGTCTATCCTTCCGGCTTCCCGGACGTTTTTTCCGGTGATGCCGAGTAATTTATCTCCTAGGTCTTCCCGGGCTTCTTCGGCCAGTCTCTGCAGCATCTGCACCACCTCCGGGTGGCCCTCCTGCACGTCGTAGCGCTCGCCGGGATCGCGGCGCAGGTCATACAGCGCCAGCTCGGTTTTCGTCTGGCGCGTCTCACCATCCACGCCCCCGGCGCCGGGCAGCACTCCTTGGTAGGTGCGGTGCTCGTGCGGAAACACCAGCTTCCACTCATCTTTTCTGACGGCCTCCAGCGCGTTGCCCTGATAGTAGTAGTAGAACGTCTCGCGCGGCTTGGCTCCGGCCACGCCCTGCATCAGGGGCAACAGGCTCACGCCATCGATTTTCTTCTCCGGCAGGGCTACGTTGAGCATGTCAGCGAAGGTAGGCAAAAAATCGATGGTGGCGGCCAACTGGTGGCAGATTGTACCGGCCGGAATCCGGGCGGGCCACTTCATCACGCAGGGCACCCGCTGCCCGCCCTCAAAGCTGGTGCCCTTGCCCTCGCGCAGCCCCCCAGTGGACCCGGCGTGGTCCCCGAAGTTGAGCCACGGCCCATTGTCCGAGGTGAAGATCACCAGGGTGTTATCGGTCAGACCGTTCTCCTCCAAAGCCCGCACAATTTCGCCCACCGACCAATCGATCTCCATAATCACGTCGCCGTACAAGCCCTGCGCACTCTTTCCCCGAAACTTATCCGACACCGCCAGGGGCACGTGGGGCATAGAGTGCGGCACGCACAGCAGAAAGGGCTGATCTTTATGGTCATTGATAAAGTTGACCGCCCGTTCAGTGTAGATGGTGGTCAGCTCTGCCTGATCCTCCAGGGTCTCAATGGTTTTAAACACCGTATCCTGCGCCATCAGTGGCAGTTCGGGGTAGCTGGCCTTGCGGGCATGGGTTTCCGGCGTGGCCAGTTGCATGTCGTAGGTCCACTTCCACATATCGTTCGAGTAGGGCAGCCCCATGTACTCATCAAAGCCTTGTTGGGTAGGAAGAAACGGTCCTAAATGACCCAAGTGCCACTTGCCGTATAGGGCGGTTTGGTAATCACCGGCGCGCTTCACCAGTTCGGCGATGGTCTCTTCATCGGGATTGAGTCCGATGGTCGCGTGTGGGTTCAGGGCACCGCCGATGCCTACCCGGTTGGAGTAGCACCCGGTGAGAATAGCGGCTCGGGAGGCACTGCACACCGCCTGGGCCACCTCAAAGTTGGTGAACCGCATCCCGGCGGCAGCCAGTCGGTCAAGATTAGGCGTCTGAAATTGCGTGGCCCCGTAGGTGCCCAGGTCACCATAGCCCAGATCGTCGGCGTAGATGAGCACGATGTTGGGACGATCGTCTTTTTGAGTTTGGGCCTGAATCGGCTGCTGAAAGTAGAAAAGGCCCAGTAGGTTTAAAAATGACAGAGCGAGAGGATAAGTAGAATGCATAGGATAATGGACGGAAATGGAAAAGAAGGCCCGACCAGCGTCGAACCTTCCCGGATGTTGTGTGACCAAAGATATTTTAATATCCCGGATTCTGCTCTAAAACAGCATTTAAATCGACCTCCCGCTGTGGAATGGGCATTAGCACCATATGCGGCTGAATGTTTTGGGCAATTTCTACCTTGTTGCTTTCGGCCACCGAGGCTTCGTAGGCAGCGTGCTCCTTCATCCGCTCAATGAAACGGTCGGTGCGTGCCAGGTCGAACCAGCGGTGGCCTTCCATGGCTAGTTCTAGCCTACGCTCCAGCCAAACAGCCGTCCGGAAATCTTCGGCCGACAAGCCGACGTAGTTCTGGTCAGGATTGTTGAAGGCGCGTTCTCGTACCCGGTTGAGGTAGGTCAGAGCTTCTGCCGTTTGACCGAGGTCGTTCAGCGCTTCGGCATACATCAGCAGGGCATCGGCATAGCGGATGATGTGCATATTGGCGTCGCTGTTGGCCGGGTTGCGCTCGCCTTCTTCCCAATATTTAGTGAAGATCGGGATAGTGGACGTATGGATGGATCCGTCGATGAGGCTGACAAAATCAGTGGTGAAGGTCGCGGCTTTCCGCTCGTCTTCGTCCGCGTAGTGGTCGTACAAATCGCGGGTAGGAATATCCGCTTCGTTAGAGTTGGTTAACCCAAGCACGCCAAAACCGCCGGGCAGCGAATACTTGGGTCCTTGCAGGATCATGGCCGAGTTGCCATTGCCGGGCGGGTCCATAAACTCAATAGAAAAGACCGTTTCCAGACCGTTTTCCGTAGCGGGTTCCCAGTTGTCGCCGAAGTTGTCGTGCAGTCCGTAGCTATATTCGCCCTCGTTCTCAATGACTTCGGCTAACTTGTCTGCTGACTTTTGATACTCGCGCATCGTTAGGTACACTTTACCCAGCAAAATTTTAGCGGCTCCCCGGGTGGCCCGGCCTATATCCTGATCGCCGTAGGAGATAGGCAAATCAGCTTCCGCATCCAGTAGGTCCTGAGTAATTTGCTCGTATACCTGCGCTTTGGGTGCCCGTGGTCCGAGGGCATCTTCCACGCTCTCCAATTGCAAAATAATGGGCACATCACCGTAGAACCGCACCAGGTTGAAATAGTAGAGGGCACGCAGAAACTTGGCCTCAGCTACCAGACGGGCGCGGACGGTTTCGTCCATGCTGATTTTCGGAATGTTGATGATGGCCGTGTTGGCTCGGGCGATGCCTGAATAATTTCGCTGCCACATCTCCCGGGTGAACTGGTTTTCGGAGGTGAAACGCAAGTATTCCAGGTTTTGCAAAAACTGATTGGGCATGCCGAGACCGTTCTTTTCGTCATCGGCAGGTAGTTCATTTAGCAAGAACATGTGGCGTTCGTAGATACTGTATAGCTGCTGATAGACGGCTGCTACGGCCGCTTCGGCATCGGTCCGACTGCTGTAGAAGTTATCAATCACGTAGCGGTCGGTCGGCTCTTCTTTCAGGAAATCGGTGCACGAACCCAGCCAACCGCTGACAATAAACAGAGAAATTGCGAGATATATTTTTTTCATGACGTAGGGTTGTTTTCGTTATTGAATGTCTAGTTTCACTCCGGCCATAAACGTGCGGGACTGAGGATAACCGCCAAAGTCTTCGCCCATCTGCAGGTTGCTGGCTCCGCGGTAGCTCACTTCGGGATCGTAGCCCGAATAGTTGGTGAAAGTGAGCAGATTCTGGGCGGTCACGTAAACCTTCAGCCCGCCGACGCGCGCCACGTCCAGGTTAGGAAAGGTGTAGGCGAAGGTCAGTGTCTTGAGCTTCAGGTACGAGCCGTCTTCAATGTAGGCATCGCTAAACACGGCCGAGCGGTTGGTCGTCGCCACCGGGTACACTTCGCTGGGGTTGTCGGGCGTCCAGCGGTTCACCAGCTCGGCATACACGTTTTGCCCGCCCGAGGGCAGCTCGAGTTCAATGGCGTTGTAGTTGAAAATATCGTTGCCGTAGGAATACTGCATAAACAGGTTCAACTCAAACCCGCGGTACGATAAGGTATTGTTGAAACCGCCGAAGAAGTCGGGGTTGGGATCGCCAATCACGGCTCGGTCGTCGGTGGCGTTTGCGATGCCGTCAGGTACGCCTTCCGGGCCGCTCAGGTCGCGGTAACGGCGCGCTCCAACCCACTGGGTAGGCCCGGCCGGACCGGCATCCAGTTCGGCCTGATTCTGAAAGATGCCGTCAAACATGTAACCGTAGAATAAACCAACCGGCTCGCCAACAATTAGGCGATGCACCGAACCGGTTTTAAGATGACCATCGCCATCGCCCACGTCCTTGTAATCTTCTCCGCCTAGCTCCAGCACCTTGTTGCGGTTGAAAGAGATATTGAAGGCCGATGTCCAGCGAAAGTTCCGGGTAGCAACGATGTCGCTCTCTATCAACAGTTCCACTCCCTGGTTTTCCATACTCCCGATGTTTTGCAGCGAGGATGAGAAGCCCGACACATAGGGCACCGCCACATCGTAGATCAGGTCGGTGGTGGTCTTGCGGTAGTAGTCGGTGGTGAACCGAAGCCGCTCATTCCAGAAACCGAAATCCAACCCCACGTTAAATTGGGCCGTCTTTTCCCACCGCAAGTCCGGGTTCGGAATCGTATTTGGGTAGAAACCGGTCACCAGCGAGCGACCCAGCGTGTAGACCGTGTTATCTAGCGTGGGCAGCGAGCTGTATAAACCAATTTCCTGGTTACCAGTTAACCCGTAACTGACGCGCGCTTTGAGGTTAGAAAAGAGATTCAGATTTTTTACAAAATCTTCCTCGATCAGTCGCCAGGCCACAGCTCCCGAAGGAAAGAAGGCGTACTTGTTGTTCGCGCCGAAGCGAGAGGAACCGTCTACCCGGGCGTTGAACGAGACCAGGTACTTTTCGTTGATGTTGTAGTTGATGCGGCCCAGGTAAGAGAGCAGGCTCCAGTTTTCTTGGGTAGAAGAAGGCTGATTGTAAACGGCCCCCGCTTCCAGCGAGTTTTCTTCCAGCACATTGTTCACAAACTGCTGGGAGGAAGCTTGCAATTGTTCAAAGGTATTCTCTTGAAAAGTGATTCCGCCCAGCACCGAAACAGAATGTCCGGGAACAATTTCTTTATCCCACCGTAGCGTGTTCTCGTTCAGCCAGTTGGTGGTATAGCCCCCCGTGACCGTTGCCTCAGCGATCCCATTCGACTCGAAGATATTGGAAGGAACAAAGGTATCGAACTTGGTATTCACCAGGTCGGTGCCGACCGAAACCTTGGCGGTGAGGTTAGGAATAAATTCCCATTCGGCGTAGATGTTGCCCAGCAGCCGCAGCATGGTACTCTGCCGCACCTGCTCATCGGCCGTGGCCACCGGGTTGGCCAGAATGATGCCAGGCGTGTTTACCGGCGTATATTCTCCCAGTGCTTCGTTTTGGTAAACCGGTAGCACAGGATTAAACTTCATGGCGGTGGTGACCACCCCACCCGTGCCTCCGGCATCGGTACGGACAGAATTGGAGTTGGTACGGCTCACGTTCAGATTGGTGCCAATTCTAAAGTTATCCATGATGTTCCGGGTAATGTTAATGCGACCCGAATAGCGACTAAACCCTGAATTGCGGATGATCCCCTGCTGATTGAAATAGTTGCCTGAGATAGCGTAGTTAGTTTTCTTGTCTCCTCCCGAAAAGGTGAGTTGGTAATTCTGAATGGGAGCCGTTCGAAACACCTCGTCCTGCCAATCGGTGCCCTGCGGATTGGCCCGCAGTTCGGCCAGCTTATCGTCATCGTATACCGCGGCCAGCCCGTCGTTGGTGTAAGCTTCGTTGACCAGTTCGGCATACTGCAGGGCGTTCATCACGTTGATCTGCTGCACCACGTTCTGGGTGCCATAGTAGGCATCGAAAGTGATTTGATCCCGCCCTTCTTTTCCGCTCTTGGTAGTGATCAGCACCACCCCGTTGGCCGCACGGGCGCCGTAGATCGCAGTGGCGGAGGCATCTTTGAGGATTTCAATGGATTCTATGTCGGCCGGGTTGATGGTAGACAATCCGCTCATGCGGGCATTGCCGCCCGTGTTGCCGTAGCCCCCTCCGTTGTATACCGGGAAGCCATCGATCACGTACAAGGGTTCGTTGCCGCCCTGCAAAGAACTTGACCCCCGGATGCGGATAGATGCCACGGCTCCAGGCATGCCTGAGGTTTGGGTCACCATCACGCCCGAGGCCCGGCCCACTAGGCCCTGATCAATGGAAGTGATGGGCGTTTCCTGAATGTCACTCGCTTCAATAGACGATACGGCCCCGGTCAGGTTGCTTCTTTTTTGGGTGCCGTAGCCCACCACCACCACCTCCTCCAGCGACTTGACGTCGGGCAGAAGGAACACGTTGACTTCGGTTTGGCTGCCCACCGTCACTTCCCGGCTGAGAAAACCAATGGAGCTAAACACCAGCACACTTTCGGCTTCAGGCACCTCGATTCGGTAGTTGCCGTTCACGTCGGTGACGGTGCCGATGGTGGTTCCTTTCACCAGCACATTGACGCCGGGCAACTCTTCGCCGTCTTCTTCGGAGGTCACCTTGCCGCTCACATCGATGAGCAGGCCAACGATCTTCTCCTCCACCGTGCTTGTTTCGTCTTTCTCGAGCTTACCCACGTGGATGTACTCATTGACTCGCTTAAACTTCAGGGCGGCGGTGCGTGATATGTCCCGCAGAACATCGGCCAGCGAACTTTTGTCGGCCCGCACGCTGATGTGTTGCCGCAGGTCGACCAGGTTTTCGTTGTAGGCGAACGAGAACCCGGTTTCCTGGCCAATGGTGCGGAAAACTTCGGTGAGACGCTGATCTTTCACATTCAGTGACAAGTAAATGTCCTCGATGCTTTTCTTTTGCCACTGAACGCGCAGGTCGGCGGCGATGAGCGAGGCGGACAACGCCAGTTGCAGCACCAGCCCGGCCAGAGCGTATCCGAGCCAGCGGGCGAAACGGGTGGGTAATATTACTTTCATAGCGTGGTTTATTTTAGGTTAATCAATAATTACTTGTTTTCCATTGATCGTGAAAGTGAAGTCGGAGGAAAAGCTCATGCCTTCCAGCACCACTTCCAAGCTGGGGTTGTGATATCGCCCGGTGAATCCTTCGGTGATGGGCTGGCGGCGCCGCACCACAAAGTCCACTCCGTACCAGCGCTCCAGTCGCTGCGCAATCTCTTCGAAAGACGCTTGCCGAAACGTTAGGATACCGTCTTTCCAGGCCAACGCCTCGGCCGGATCGAAAGTGCTTTCTTCGAAAGTCCCAGCCTGACGGTCGACCCGCACCATTTCCCGCGCTTGCAGCTGACTTGCCTGCCCGGTGCGTTCTTGCTGCACCAACACCGCGCCGCTGGCCACTGCTACCGTGGTGTTTTCTTCGGGAAAAGCCTGCACGTTAAAGGAAGTGCCTAGCACGCGCACCGCTACTCCGCCGACTGTGACGATGAACGGGCGCAAAGTATCGCGCACCACATCGAAGAAAGCTTCTCCGGTCAGCGTGACGTGTCGGCTCTGCGCAAAGTCAGCGTAATACTCCAGCGAGCTTTCGGCGTTCAGCTTCACCTGACTTCCGTCGGGCAGCGTGATGAGCGACTTTTGCCCGCGGGGGTTGTGCTTGGAGATCAGCGTCGGAGCGACTTCTTCGTGGGTTGAAACTTGCTTGCCCTGGTCGTTATGCCAGACAAACAACCCGGTGGCTCCGATGAGCAGCAACAGGCTTGCTGCTACCCACCTTCTGTAATGTCTCCTACGAGGACGGCGGCGGGCAATTGATACAGGTTGTTTTTGGGCTAATCCAATTTGAGCGGCAACCTTTGCAAAGGTTTGCTCCTGGTTTCGCACGGTCGGTTGGTAGGTGGCTGCTTGCCACGCTTCTTCCAATTGGCCGAACAGCCGCTGGTTCTCGGCCGAGATGTCCAACCACTCCTGCAGCAGCTGCGCTTCTTCGCGACTGATCTGCCCGGAAAGTTTTTTAGCGATAAGGTTGGGGTAGGAGATCACGGAGGTTGCCTTTTTGTAGTAAGAGACCACCGAAAACTAGCTTACCCCCAAAGTAGCGATGAAAATATCTTAAAAAACCCAGAATATCAGGTAGTTAAGCAGTCCCAGGATTATAAACAGCCTAGTATTAACAAATTGATGGTGCTGCTTACCCTAAGAGGCTGGCAATGAGAAGCAGGTGCCATCCGGGGATATAAGAAGGGACCGCTTCAGCCCGTTGGTAGTCGTGGAGAGCGACCCGAAGCTTTTGCAGCGCAATGTGCATTTGGTTTTCTACAGTTTTGGGTGAAATGTCCAGCAGTTGGGCCACTTCTTTATACCGTAGTCCGTCTTCCCGCACCAACCGAAAGATAATTTCACACTTTTCGGGCAATTGGCTGATGGCTGCCTCAATCTTAGCTGCCAATTCGTTGGCCAGATATAGGCTTTCAGGCTGGTTATACTCGATATAAGTGCTTCTTACCGAGTCAGCGTTGGCAGGCAGCCCACGTGATTCCCGCTTCAAGTAGGTAAGGGCTTGGTTTTTAACTGACCGGAAAAAATATAGTTCAAGCTGCTCGATTTCCGGTAGTTTTTTGCGGCTGTTCCAGATTTTCAGAAAGACGTCGGAAACCAGTTCTTCGCTCAGCACGTCCGAGCGAACGTAGTGAAAGGCCAACCGGTAGAGCCGGGGATAAAACCGGTCGAAGAACCGCTTGAACGCCTGGCGGTCATCGTTGGCTATGGCCTGGATCAACTGTCTGGTTTGTAAGGTGTTCAAAGGGGCCTCGGAGATTAGTTAGGGGGATAAGCTAGCGTTTAATTTAATATTTCGCAAACCTTGACAAAAAAGAACCTATTGAACTAACAATATTCTAGCATCGTGCGCCGCCACGTCTTTTCCGGTGTACGCGTCTTCGTAGTGGCCCAGATCCCGGTGACCCCACAAGTCCCGTACCCGCCGCTTGCCGGATAAGCTGATCTCCTCTAAACCGTGAATATAACCCCCCCAGGGCTTTCATGCCGCTGGGAAACTTCTCTGCATTGACGATGATGTGCCCCGCACTGTCGCGCCGGTCGGTCATCCATCCGTCGTCGATGACAACGTATTGATAACTGGCTTCCTTCATGCCCGAGGCCACCATGGCATCGGCGATGGCCTTGATCTTGTCTTCGGAAACGTTTTCGCGGAAGCAATTCCAACTGTTCCAGCCCATCGGGGGAGTGGAAGCTACTGAGGCGGGGGCTCAGGCGTAGAGCCAGAGGGGTACCAGTCGAGGATAATAATGAGTAGTGCTTTTTGCATTGTGTAGTAATATTTCGTTACTGCCTTCGGGAGAAAACACCGGCGGCGAATTGCGCACGGCTGCTGACTTAAATGGGGTACCTCTCAAATCGCACCGGCTCGTGGTGGTGGTGTCCTGTGGCCCGGGGCCCTGCACGGTTAATTGGATGAAAAGTCCTCCGTCGCGCCGGGTGCCAGTGCCCGACAGTTGCACCTGTCCCATCAGTCCCACGTTCACCGCGGTGGGGCTGATGATCAGGCTGTCGCCCTGCACCGTGGCGGACACCCGCTGGCCATAGCCGCCCAAATTGATGAGGGTTCTCTGGTTAAGCTGATTAGCGACTGGTCTTATTTCCAGGGTATAGTCAGGATTCTTGGCTCCGTCGCAAGTTTGCACCATCGCGAATTTGCCCAGCCAGAAGTTGTCCTGCGGGGCATTGTCCTGACGTCCTCCGGCAGTAGATAACAGTGTCGTAAGAACAATTACTAGTAGACTCATGCAGTGGTGAAGCATATTTGGATAAATTCAGGTAATATAAACGGGTTTGGGGGAAGAACGTAACCGCTTCCATAA
Organism: uncultured Cytophagales bacterium; assembly: GCA_963761785.1. Taxonomy (GTDB): domain Bacteria; phylum Bacteroidota; class Bacteroidia; order Cytophagales; family Cyclobacteriaceae; genus Tunicatimonas. Next base: position 3,017,710 of record CAVXII010000001.1, on the reverse strand, counting down.
AATTTCCTAAAAATCTTCTGACCTGTGGTAAGCTTGGCTAAATAGTGTAGTTTTAGTGCAAACATACCTTTTACCTAACCTCAATTTCTAATGAAACACTTTACTAACCAAGCCTACTGCCAACGCGGTTGGTGGGCTCCCCTACTCACCGTAGCCTTGCTACTCACGGTAGGACTCACGGCCAGCCAGGCCCAAATGAAGGTGCGCCCCGGCGTGATGGACACCTGCTACGCCTCGCCGGAAATCATGAACACCCGGGTGTATGCTGAGCAGATGCTAGCCGAGTCGCCCCAGTTGCAGCAGGCGCGCACGGCCGCCGATGCCGAAGTGCCGCCCACCAAGACCGCCGAGTTCATCGTGAACTACACCGGGTTCACCCCCGAAGCCGAGGCTGCTTTTCAGTACGCCGTAGACATTTGGTCGACTATTCTGGTTTCTGACGTGCCCATTCGGGTAAATGCCAGTTTCCAGGCGTTGCCTCCGAACGTGCTAGGATCGGCTGGTCCCACCTTCATCTTCTCAGATTTTGATGAAAGCGTGAAGCCCGACACCTGGTACATCTCGGCCCTGGCCGACGCCATCGCGGGAGAAGATTTAGCCGAGACAATGGATAGCGTGCCTGACGCTGCTGATCTACGGGCCCGCTTCAGCAGTACCTTCGACTGGTACTATGGCACCGATCTGAACACCCCTTCCGACAAGTTCGACTTTGTGACGGTGGTGCTGCACGAGCTAGGCCACGGACTTGGTTTTATCGGTGGTGCTTCGTACAACGATTCTACAGAAATAGGAGAAATCCGCACGGCGGGACTACCCTGGATCTATAGCGACTTCGTGGAAAACAGCGGTGATACCGCGATCTTATCCTTGCCTGACTCATCCAAAATACTGGGCGAGTTCCTCACCAGCAATGACCTGTTCATGAACGGTGAAAATACCGTAGAAGCATACGGAGGCGAAGAGCCTAAGATATACACCCCTACGGTTTGGCGAGGAGGTTCTAGTTACTCACACTGGGACGAAGACAGTTTCCCCCCCGGAGATTCTAACTCACTCATGTCGCCCCAAGTTGGCTTTGCCGAATCCATTCACCGGGTGGGCGATATTACCAAGGGCCTGTTCAAAGACATGGGCTGGACGATCAACGAGGAGCCGGTTACGCTCATCAGCCTGCGCCACACCGTAAAAGCCGGAGTGGGAGGAGCTTGCCTGGGAGGCACCCCCACCACCGACGAGGTGGGCGTACTGCCCGGCGGCACCGCCTGCCTGTACTACACGGTGAGAAACGTGGGCGACGTTCCCCTTACCCTGCACAACCTGCGCGACACCGAGTCGGGCGTGATCTTGTTCAACGTGCGGCAGGAGCTAGCCCCCGGCGAGTCGCTCACCGTGACCCGGCAAATTAAGGTACGACAGCGCGACCTGCCCCTTACGAACATTGCCACCTGGACGGCCTCCCAGCCGGGCGTGACCGGGCAGGTAACCGCAACCGCGGTAGCGAAACTGTTCTACGCCCCGGTGGCCAACATCCGACCCACCCGCGAGGTGTCGGTGAAGCTGGAACCCGACGCGCGCAAGACGCGCAACCTAAACATTGCCAACCGGGGGGGCTCACCGCTTACCTACCGCACGGTGATCCGCGAGACTGATCGCTCGCTCGAAGAGCGCGTGGCGGAGGGTCAGGCGGCGGTGGCCGAATTGAGCATTGCCCCAAGCGTTACTGAGACTTCTTCTATGGCTGAAACGGTTGAGAATGAGCTGTTTGGTGCGGGAAATGCCATCTACCAAGGCGAAGCATTGAGAACAGTACAGTTTGCTACTGACTTCGAGGATTTTGACGTAGGACCAGTTGGACAGCAAAGTGGTTGGTTTGGTACAGACGATACCTTAGCACTGATCTCAGAGCAGAACCCTTTTAGTGGCGAAAAACATATCCGGATGCTGTCGGATAGCGCAAAGGATGATTACCGCGTTTTCTCTCCGGGAATTAGAGGCGGAGACGAACCCTACTCTAGTTTTTCAGTGAAACTGAATTTGTCAGACTCTGGTGCACAGTATCGTATCTTCCCCGCTCAGATAGTAGATGGTCAATTAGCGGTTGCCACCGGTATTCGCATCACGCCTTCGCGAACTGTGCTAGTTTTTGACCCCCGTCGCGGCTATGTGAGCACTGGATACGTGCTTCCTGAGCGCTACGTTGAGCTAAAGTATGTGGCAAATAAAGTAGACGAAACGTATGATGTATACGTGGATGATCAGTTAATTGCTCCCGCGATTCCTACCCTTGGTAGCAACAACAACGTAGAGGTGGTAGAGTTTAGATGCTACAATCGATCAGAAACCCCCTTCTTTAGAGCGGAGCCAGGGGTTGCGCTTGATATCGATGACTTTGAACTCATCAATGGTGATGCGGCGGCTCCCAGTTGGGTGTATGTAGCCCCCTCTACCGATACGGTAGCGGCGCGTACTCGTATCAACGCTGATATTGTGTTTGACTCGGAAGGACTTGAACCTGGCGTGTACCAAGCTGAAATCACTGTGATTACCAACGATCCATTCAACCCCTCGGCCACCGTGCCGGTGAAGATGACCGTGAAAGGAGATCGCCGCCCGCCGGTGGTGCAACCGCTCTACCTGCGGGAGCTACTGCTGGTGAACGCCGAGTCTAACCGTAGCATTGCCCCCCTAAACAATGGCGATGTGCTGGACCTGAGCGTGCTGCCGCCAATTACCGTGGAGGCAATTCCCATCCGCAGTAATTTTAGGGGAGCCATAGAGTTCTACGTCAATGGCCAGTTTGAGGAGCGCCAACGCTACGCTCCCTACGCCCTGGCGGGTGACGTTCCGCTGGGCGACTTTTTGGCCTACGACTTCCAGCCCGGCACCTACGATATCACCGTGGTGGCCATTGCCGACGGAGCAGAACTGGCCGACACCCTGTCGGTGAGCATTCGGGTGGTTGATGGCGATCAAAATAGCACGCTGGCCCGCACCGGTCAGGGGCTAGACGGCGCGAAAATCAACCCGGACGGACTGAGCTACCAAGCTTACCCCAACCCGGTGGCGCGCACGTTCTCGGTGCAGAGTCCGGACGCCGCCGATCCCATTGCGCACTACACGCTGATCGACAACCTGGGCCGCATCCTGGTCTCAAAGGCAGTGGACAACCAAAACGCCCTGCGCGTGGACATGACTCCGCACCTGAGCCAGATCAGAAGCGCGGGCATCTTCTACCTGCGCCTGATGACCGTAGAGGGCCGCTCGGAAACCATGCGTTTGCAGTTGGAGTAGCAGCAAGGATTACTAATAGCATCAGAAGCGTGCTTGGCCCTAGCGGCCGGGCACGCTTTCTGTTTTTGGGGGGATGCGTTCCCGGGCACAACTGCTCTCTGGTGTCATCCAGAAAGGATCATGCTACCGCTTGGAAAAGGGATGCTTTCACATCATCAGTCAATCCCCTCAAGATAATTCCTATATATAGTTACTAGTTTGTAATAGCGAATCATCTCTGTCACCTCACTCCAACAACTGCTGATCACGTTCGGGAAGCAAACTGACGACACGCTTCTATGTCTTCTTTCTCCAACACCGGATACTTATGCAACAGCTCTTCTTCGCTGGTTCCGGCCAACAGGAACTCCACAATCGTTTGCACGGGACGGACTGAACTACCGAGCTAATCTCAACCCGGTAGTGCATGCGTTTTCGGTACGTGACCAAGATGTTTCGGACTCCGTTGCGTATTTAACCCTCAGTGACAGCCTGGGCTGCTTTGCTTTATGACAAGCAACCAAAGCTATCTGAACAAAGTAAACTTGTAGCTGCTCTTACCGCACTTATTCAACTAGTAATCGTTGAGATTTGGTATCGTTGTCGGTACTAACAGTAAGGTAGTATGTCCCTTGACCAAACTTGGTTAAGTCTACTATCAGCTTTAAGGGATAAGTTTCGCGAAGAATAAATACTGGTTTCTGACTACCATGCTTCACAATTTTCACGAAGACAAATGGCCGCTTCCTATCTGAAGGTACGCTATTCTTCTCAGCTACGGCTGCTGAATAATCTCTTAAACTATTGCTTATTGAAAGCCAAAAAATTCCTCTTGATGGATTAGGGTACGAAAGGATACTTATCGACGAGGACGCTGATCCACTGATAGAAGGTGGAAGTTCAGACGTGGTTGTTTGCTTGGTTTTTGAGCCACCTTCATCTTCAAATGGGTTACTAGAAGACTGACCGTACGATGAGATAGAAGAAACAACAGTAATTACGAAGAAAATGAGAATGGTTCTGTGAATCATGATAAAGTATTAAAGTTTAGTAATGAAGTATCATAAATATCTTGTGGTAGTAATTAGGAGGACTCCCCATCTCAAATATCATATCTGCCACCGCAGTATATTTGCAGTGAGTTGTTACGATCCATATAATCTCGCTATTCGGGGTGCACTGGCAATCATCTCTTCTTCAAATTGTAAACTACTCCTGCTACCAGGACAACGGCTACCAGACCGAAAAGAAAATGCTTTACCATTTGTTTGCGACTAGAGACATCTACAAGAGGCTGAATATCTCCCACTACCGAAAAGCTAGCCCAATAGAAAGGATTGGCCGGAAGGTCATCCGAATCCAATAGCGATAATTTGGCCTGTTGTAATGCTTCGGCCTTGTCCGATCCATCAGATAAAAATTGGTAAAAATACTTCATTAACTGAGCGGTGGCTCGATCGTCAACAGCCCAGTGGCTCATTACAATGCTGGGGCAACCGGCGTAGGCAAACGCCCGAGCCAAACTCATCACCCCCTCTCCTTCTTGCAACTGCCCTTTCCCCGTATTGCAGGAGCTGAGCACTGCTAATTGGGCGGGTAGTTCCATCGCGTAGAGTTCGTGCATTTGCAGCAGCCCGTCTTCGCTACTATCTTCTGGAGGAGCGAATACCAAGCCCGACTGGCTAGGACGTTGATCATTCACTAATGCATGCGTTGCCAAGTGCAGAATAGCATACTGGGATGCTTCCCGCTTAAATCGCTGCTCAGTGGCCGCGGTGCCAACGAAAGCGTTTCCCTTTAGATACGTACTTAGGTCAGCTACTTCTTCTTGGTTCCACCGCAATGGGGTTACTTCATTACGGAGAGCACCATAGGCCAACGTATTGGCGTCTCCGTAGGTAGGAGCCATTGCCAGATAAGACGGTTCTTCATTATTAGCAGAGATAATTTCTCGTTTATGAAACTGCCACGTAGCCGAGTAGCTATAGCTCACGCAATAGTCCTTAACAAGGTACGGAAGCGAACGATAGTCTCCCGTCTCCGGCGAAGACGCTTGGGTAAGTAGTAACTCAAACGGAAGCAAACTAAGCTTTCCGTCAGGAATGATTATCAGCCGGTGCGAAGCATCTTGGGGAGTGATGTCGCTAATCATCGGTTGTAGAATTTTTTGATAGAGATCAGTAGCTGATGTGACAAACTCTTGGTATGTTGACTGGCTGACCCGGGGTTGAATAGATACTCTAAGTTGATCAATTTGACTACTTAGTAGAGAATCGTGAGGAAAAGTCTTTACGCGAAGGCAATTGGCAGTAATCGCAAAAGCGTATCCGGTATCCTCTCCCAGAAAGTATACGAGTGTGGTGGTGTTCTCACTCAGTTTCTGTTGAAGTTCAGCGACGGTGATCGCTTCCGATTCGTACTTTAGCTGATGGTATCGAGGATAATTCTTCTCCATCACCTGGGTGAGCGAATCGTAACGTTGGTTCAGATGGAATAGAATAGTTCGGCAACGCTGTACCTGCGCGTTGTCATTGGCCTCTTGAGACGCTTGCAACAGTGTTTGGTACTGCGCGCTTTTGAGTTTAATGCTCTGCTCCTGCTCTATTACTTCCGCCGGAATACCGCTAAACTTCTTGGCCTCATAAACGGTTAGTGCGCTGCGTAATGCTATTGTTCGACTCTGCTCGGCCAACTGAAACATACGCTGCCGATAGGTTGAATCTTGGGTAAGCTGATACAGACGCATACCGGTACCTAGCGCATCTTCATAAACTCGTTTAGCGTTTTGTTGAGCAAACAGTTTGTCTTCCTGATGATACCGATGGGTTTGTAATTGAGTAAGCAAAGAGTCATAACGTAGATAGGTATCAAAAGACTCTTCTAATTGTGCTACATTTCTGGTTTGCTCGTAGCTTTTTTGCAGTGCTTGGGCTTGTCCATGCACGGTGGATAGTAAAATTTCGTTGCTGATATACTGCCTGAAATTTGAATTTACTTGGTTGTCTGGATTGATAGCATTGGCTCTTAGGCTACTCTGGTAACTAGCTAATGCCCGTTCATAATCATTTAGCGAAAAATATATACTTCCCAAATTTTTGTAGAGCAGAGCAAGATCGGAATGCTTGGTAATTTGGTAATTTCCCCAAATAGTCAAAGAGCGCCTATAATACCACAGAGCACTATCATATCTCAATTGCTTATGAAAAACCTCGCCTAGTGTATTATACGAAACTGCTATGGAAAGGTCTTGTGATCCAAGTACCTGCTCTCCCACTGATAACGCTTGTCGGGCATACCACAGCGCAGAATCATACTGCATTTCGTCCGCGTGCAAATCGCCTAAGTTGTTATACAAGTACTGGATATTTTCATCACCAATGGCATGGCTAATCGCTAATGCGGTGCGATAATTTTTTGATGCCTGAATGTTATTACCCAGCTTACTTTGTGCGTTGCCTAGCTGATTGTAAAGCTCCACTGCCAGCTTATCTTCTTTTCCGAATAAGGAAACGGTCAGTCTAAGTGCTTGCTGGTAGTAGGAGCGTGCCGCGTGATAGTCTCCTTGATCATAATAAACGTCGCCCAAGTTAGTTTGCACCAACGCTAGGTAGTAATGGTCTTCTCCTAGGTGCTTTTTATGTCCCGCTGATGCCTGTTGATAATAGTGAACTGCTGAATCGTAAATACCTAGTACATAATAGGCGTTTCCTACGTAGGATTGATAATTAGCTACATGAGGGTGATCCCCACCGGTGTGGGCTAGTTGAACCGCTAAAGCTCGCTGATTATACCACAAAGACGAATCCTGGTTGTTTAGGTCACGATGAATGATCCCTAATTGCGCGTACGATTTAGCAGTCTCAACCCGGGCTGCTTTGCCCTGTTGCCTTCTGATTGTTAACCCCCGGCGACAGTAGCTGATGGCTGAGTCGTACGCACCGTTTCTCTCGTAGCTAATACTTGCTCCGTGATACAGATCATCGTGCAGCAAAGGATAGCTGGCGGGATGTTGTTCGGCAATCGCCAATGCCGTATGGTAATTAGCTAGCGCATCTTCGTAACGACGGTAAATATGGTGCAGAAAAGCAGTGTTGAAATAGGTATAGACGCCTACCGAATGTCCCTCTCCCAGGCGCTCGATACTTTCTTCTTGTACCTGTTGCACCACCTGCCAGGCGGTATCGTACTGACCCAGACGCCAGAGGTTTTCGCAGATTTTGTTCTCAGTGTAGAAGTAATCGCGCCAGCGTTGGTTGCTTCGGTAGTCACGGGCGGCTTGCTCAAGGTGATCGATAGCGTCTTGGTAGTGTCCGGCTTGCTGTAGCGAGTCACCTTTGAAGAAAAGCGGATGAGTTGATAGGCTATCGAGGTGGGTTTGGGCGTAGCTGATTGGTAAGTAGTCAATCAAAATTAATTACAAAACGTTTACCTACGTCTCGGATAATCTGTTCCACTTCGTGGATGAGTTTGTCCAGGGTTTGATAGGCGTTGAAGGGTATCCAATCGTACTTAATTTTACGCCAAAGGATTTCTATTAAGTTGAGTTCGGGGCAATAGGCGGGGATTCGTTTGAGGGTAATTCCCTGCTGGGCCCATTGTTTTTCCTTGGCCCGAAAAGCTTGGCTGTTATGGATAGGCGCATTATCGATAATGATATAAGCGGGTAGGCAATTTGGTTTCTGTGCTCGTTGGATAGCGAATTCATCCATACAGGCAATGGCTACCTGGGAATTGATGCTGCCTTGGAAACCGTAGGCGTGCAAATTATTATTGCGACGCATCATTGCTAGCACATTGTAGCTGCCCCCTTTGGCGGCAGGCAGGCAGATCGTTTGCCCCTGCTTTTGCCAAGCATAGGGCACACAAGGCGTCAGATTGAAACCTGACTCGTCGCAGAAGTACAACTCAATCAATCCCTTGTCTTCTAATTCTTTTAGACTCTCCAACTCTTGCTGGGCCATGCGAAAATCTGCCTCATTACGCAAGTTGCCTAACCACTTACGAATGCGTTTCCAACCTAAACCCATACTACGCAGGGTGCGTTTTAGCGTAGATTTGCTGATCCAATGCCCGGTTTGCTCTTTGATCTCTTCCAGATGCTGACTCACTCTTCGGGGAGCTTGCTCAACGATGGCTTCCACTTTCAGGCAATCCCTCAAGTCTAGTATGGGCTTGCGGCCCCGTCCAATCTGATCGTAAAGGCCAACTAATCCCTTGTCCTGCCAGCGATTCACCCAGTTGTAAACGCTTTTTTGGCAGCGCAGCAGTATCTGGCTTACTTCGGCAAAGGAGTAGCCTTGGGCTAACAACAGCAGCCCATGAGCGTGTAATCGGGCTTGTTTGTTAGGGTGAAAACGATACATTTGTTCCAAAGTCTGCCGTTCTAACGGATCTAGTGTTTGTTTTTTCACACTCTATAAATACAAAATCCTAGGCAGATTTTTGTAATTTATTCTGAGCGACTACTTACATACAAAAACAAAAGCACCACGAGGCTTAAGATAGTATAGCGCATGGTCTAAATTAGGTAAAGGTTGCATACGGGCTGTGGTGTAAATTAGAGTGACGTACTAAAAGTGAAGTGACTAACCAATTTTAAAGAAATACTGCCATTCAGGGTTCTGAGTTCGTGGTTCTAGGTTTAATAATCTATAAAATTAAAACCATAAACCCGGAACTCTGAACTAAAGAAGATGATCACCCTCGGTATCTGTCGGTTGGTTAAAGATAATTATAAAATCATACGGAGCAACCCAATGAAATATTTATTATCGGCTAGTCGCGTAAGCAACGATTCATAGCGATTGCTTTTGCAGCTACATTTCTTCAAGCATAATCTGTGCTTTGCGCTGAAACATGCCGGGCTGTTCGCTTAGCGACCGTAGTTGCTCTTCGGAAGCTGACAGATCGCCGTTTCTCAAATAACTGAGGGCTAAATACCACTGCCCGTACCGACGAACAATAGCATCGTCAGCCTCAGCCACCTGTCCGAAATAGCGGATAGCGGCTTCGGTTTCGCCCGTGTTGAGGTGACTGTTTCCTAAAAAGAGAGCAATCCACGGGTCCGTGCTGTCGTTGGCTTGCAGTTCTTCAAACAGGGGAATGGCTTCCTGGTAGCGTTCTTCCTGGTACAGACGCATGGCTTGGTTATAGTCCACAGTGGGTTCGCCCCGCAGCACGGGGTCGGCGGGATACACGGTGTAATACGTCTCGTAGAGCGCCTGCGGCGTCGGTTGCAGAGAACTGACGTACCATACTGCGGCAGTAGCAGTTAGCAGAAAAGCGGCGGCGGCAGCGATTCCGTACTGTCGGCGGCGCTTTTGTTGCCGGGCAGCCGCTTTGCTCCAGCCTTGCATCTCTTGCTTTAGGTGGTGGTCGCGCAGAGAAGCAATCATCATCTGCCCTAGCGCATACTGCTCAGCAAATTCGGCATCCTGAGATAATCGTTGCGAAAAGGTGGTTTCTTCGGGAGGGCTGAGTTCACCGGCCAGCTTTCGCTCAATAAGTTGTAGATCATCTTCCATCATAGTGGATGGTTATAACTGCGGCAGGGCAAAGTAGCGTACCTGATTTTATTGTTTACTCTGGTCTTTCCAATACTGCATCCACTGGGCAAAACAGCGGTAGCGGGATGATTTAACCGCGTCGGCGCTGTTGATCCCCATCCGTTGGGCAATGGTTTGTATACTTTGACTTTCTACGTAAAAATAGTGCAGCAGTTCGCGGCAGCGGGCACTAAGTTGCTGAAATGTTTCCCAAACTTGCTGCTGCGTGGCTTGTTGCGCCGCCTCTGCCTCCTGCTGCTCGTGTTCGGGAGCCTGTCCTTCGGATGGGTACCACGCACGGATTACCTCTGGTTGCTGGGTATCACGTCGCTGCTGCTGTTGCCGCCTTGCCCGATAAAGGTAGTAACAAATGGTGTATAAGTAAGTTTTCGGGTGATTCACCTCGGTCACCTTCTTTTCCAGCACGTTTCGTCGAAAAACTAACAAGGCATCCATCAAGGTGTCATGGACTTCATCGACACTGCAGCCGGTGCGCTGGCGCAACAAGCGCTGACAATACGCTCCGTAATGCTCGAAGAGGAACTTGAGCGGCTGGGTATCTCCTGACTGAAGCAGCGTAAGCAGGCGCTGAGTATCCATAGCATTTTGTAACAAAACAACTATGATACAACAACCCGAATGAGCAAGCAACGTTTTTTGCACTTTTTTAAGAACTGACTTTATCTATTACTCGTTGCTATCCCGCGAAGGTGTCTGCTTTGGGGAGTACTACTGTGGGCATAGGTTGGAGTAGTAGTAGGGAGCGAGTGGGAATAGTAGTATAGGAAGAGGCGGCATACTACTAGGGGGAGAGACAGCGTAGTGGTAGAGGGAGGGGCAACCTACTACTATAGGAGATGTCAGAGTAGTAGTAGGGCAAGGGAGTGCTTAGTATTACGACGGGAGTTGGGGTCGGTGAGGACTCCAACTTGGGTTAGTAAGCTGTGAAAGCAACATCCACAAAAGTATCAAACAAAAAGCCGGTAGGGTTATCCTACCGGCTTTTTGGTGATTAAGCACGGGTTAACTGACGCTTACTTCACCGTCAGGGAATGCTTGAGACGACCGGTAGTCAGCTCCTGATAACTGCGGTTGCGCACCTCAATCCAGTAGGTGCCTTTCGTGAGCTTCGCGGGCACCAGAAACACCAGCTCGCTGGGCATATTTCGGGCAATGTGCTCCACCTTGGTTTCTTTGTTTTGCTCGTTGAGCAAAAAGAGTCCTTCGTCGGCCTGCTCGGCCTCAAACTTCAGGCTCTCGCCCTTCACACACGCCATGTTGCCGGGGGTGAGCACTTCGTTGAGCGACTGGCTGGCAACGTCTTCTACCTTGAGGGGCTCCGGGCTGTACTCACTGGCCTTCACCCGCTTGAGGCGGTTGCGGCGGGCCGCTTTTACCAGGCTGTCGCCGGGGTACATTTTCAGATTGAGCTTGTGCTTGCCCTCGGTGAACGACTCATCATCGCTGTCGAATACTTCCTTTGATACTAAACGCGGTGCTGAGGATAGACAACTGCACGCTTCCGCCCTTGCTAATGATATCGACCATCGCTTTCTCAATTGAAGAGTAAGCGCTGCGCATTTCTTCTTCGGTCATTGTCTTGCCTTCCTGGGTAGCCCGTTGAATGATGTCTTCCAGGGTGAAGACCGGCACGTTCACCACGCGGGCGGCGTAGTCGTAAAGGGCTTTGGTCAATTTGTTCAAATACAGATAGTACGAGATCATAGTAATAGAGATTTGTTTAAAATGATTTCAGGCAAAAGTAGCGGGTGTACCGAATCACTTCCACCACAAAACCGTCCAAACCTTACGGGGCACAGACTACTCAGAAAAATAAAGAGTATCTGCCCACCTTCTTGCCAAAGCACAAAACGTTCTTTTTTTATTCTGGTCACCTTTCAGACTACGGCGTACTATCTCAGTGAAAAGCGAGTGCCTACCGGGCTTTGTGAGCCGGGATGAAGGGTATTCTAGCGGAAGTAACACCAGACGACCCCCATGGCTAAACAGCGACCTTCTTTATTGTACGGACTGCTCAGCGGGCTGGGACTGATTATCGTTACGCTGGCGGTGGCCCGGGCGGCGGGATGGCTGGGAGTGGTAGAACGGCTGGCGGTGGACCTAGCTATTGCCGAGCGGCGGGACATGGAAGCGATGGTATCGGCGCACGGCACCGTGCAGGCGGCGCAGCCGGTGGTGATTCGTTCGGACCTGTCGGGCCAGTTGCTATCGGTGCCGGTGGCCGAGGGTGATGCCGTGGAAGCGGGGCAACTGCTGGCGGTGATCCGGGCCGAGCGAACCGCCGCCCAACTAGCTGGGGCGCAGGCGGTGGTGCACCAGCGGCAAGCCACCTGGGCCGAGGCTCGCGCGCAGGCGCAAGCGGCTCGGGTTCGGGCACAGCAAGCTGAAGGGACCTTCCGCCGCAACCAAACACTGCACCGACGCGGAGTGATTGCCGATGCCGCCTGGGAACAAGCGCAGGCAGATTGCCAGGCCGCCCGACAAGCCGCCCGGGCCGCGCATCACCGCGCCAACATAGCCCACCACGCGGTGGAAGAAGCCCAGGCCGAGGCGCAACAAGCCGAACAGAACCAGACGCTGACCCATCTGTACGCCCCCCGGCGAGGCACGGTGGTGCAACGAATTGTGACCACGGGCGAGCAGGTGACCGGAACGGGGCTTCGGGCAGGCAGCGTGCTGTTCTACCTGGCCAATCTGGAACAACTGGAAGTGCACTTTATGGCAGAAGAGGATGAGGTGTTGTCTATAGCGGAAGGGCAACGGGCCGAAGTGCGCTGGGAGGCGCTGCCGGGCCGGGTGGTGGGCGGCACGGTGGCCCAGGTGGCTTACCGGGCCGAAGGAAGTGCCCTTGGTGGAAGTGTATACCGGGTGCGGGTGGCCCTGGACGCGGTGCCGGAGTCGTTGCGGATTGGCATGACGGCCGAAGTAGACATTGTTACGCAGGCCCACCGGCAGGTGCTCACCGTGCCGCTGCTAGCGGCTAGTCCCCGCCCCAATCCTAACGCGGTGAGCGAAGCTGATTCTTTAAAGGAGGTAGTGTTTGTGTACGCGCGCGGTAAAGTAGCGCAACGGACGGTTACCACCGGCATCCACAACCGAGAGTATATCGAGATAAGCAGCGGCCTGGAAGCTGGCGAAACGGTGGTCAGCGGCCCCTACCGCGCCGTGTTCCGTGAGTTGCGCGACGGCACGCCCGTGCGAGGGGAAACCGACCGCAACAATACGAGACAGACACTCGCTGGTGGACCCTAGCTTTTATACCTAGAACTACTACGCACTAAGCAACAACCTAATGCTACTCATTGACTAATTCTATCATTTACTCACTCAACCTTCTCTACTATGCCACTGCTCAAATACGTGAACCGGGCCCGTCAGGCCGACCAACTCATCCGAATGAAAGCCACCGGTACGCCCCGCACTTTTGCCGAAAAGCTTGGTATCTCCGAACGCTCATTGTACGACCTGCTGGACGAGCTTAAGTACGACTTCGACTGCCCCATTGCTTACTGCCATCTGCGGCGCAGCTACTACTATACGTGCGAGGGGCGAATGAGTTTTGGGTTTGCTTCGTGAAATTTTTTTGTGACTGCAAGGCGGGTGCGGTGGTATTAGCGATCTTTGAATTACAAGCTTGTTACTGTTCACTGAAACGCAAAAAGTTATGAGAAACCTATTTGAAGAGTTATTTTTGTCCCTATCTGTAGGAGTATTTATAATAAGCAGTTCCTATTACGTAGATGATACATAGATCTTTAACAGCATAAAATAATAAAAATATGTTTGAGAATTGGTTAACCCCCGCACAGCAACTAGCTGTTCTACCATTCGTTGGCCTAGTGATATTTCTAGCCATCTCTTTTCTTATCATTAAACGTTTAACTAGAAAGAAATGAAAAATTTAAAATACATAATTCTTTTTTTACTTGTGCTACCTTACAGTAGTTGTACAGAAAACGATTACGAAACTGTTGAGAGCGATCTAAACAGAACAAAGCATAAAGAATTTAACGACAAATATGGGTTTGTGGATGTAGATGCTGCTTCTATTCCTAATTCTGATAGCGTCTTGCATTTCAACACAGTAGAAGAAGCAGACAAGTATCTATCAAAATATTCGTCTCTTAGCATGCATGGCAATTATGTTGGTCAGTCATACATAGAAGTAATCCCTATAAACTACGGAGATGAACATGGTAGGAGCACGAACTACCCACCGATTGAATATAGAATCATTTTAAAATATAAAATTAGTCGTTTTACATACTACAACGTTAAGTTTACTCACAAAATTTCTTCAACGGGTACACATACGATCACAAATGTATCATCAGGTGTTGGCGGTTTTACTATTATGAGTAGTTGGAAACATGATGGCCAAAGTATCAACCGTAAGCCTGGTTCAAATCATATTGTCGAAATGGAAGTACAGGCGGAGCAGATTACAAATATGTTTTTAGAAGGAATAGGTAAGTTTGATACCCGTAACATAAGAATGGAAGTTGAGTATAACACGAGTAGCAGAACAGGAAAGATCAAAAGCGTAATAGATGATAAAGGTCCTATAAAGAAATACAGTCCTCGTCCTGGCGATCCTGTTACTAATCCTTCTGGAACTAGTGGCTACGGCTCTGGCGGTTCCAGTGGTGGCTCTGGCGGAAGCTATGGCGGTAGTGGATCTTTTGGTAGCGGAGGCTCAGGATACAGCAGTGGGTCCGGATTTACCCACGGAACTAGCATGGGAACCAGAGGAACAGGTTACACTGGTTCAGCATCTGGTCCTAAACCTACCAGACCCTCCAATCCTGGTGGAAACGATGATGATAGTCCTAAGGGACCCTGCAAGACTAGGGGCGGTGGCACTGTGTCCACTGAACCTTGTACTCCACCCATAGTGTAGGCGACTGATTCGTTGAAAATCTATTTCATATATCACAAGCGTTAGTAGTAGTCTGTATGGATTCGTATTAGGCCGCTACTAACGCTTATCCATAAGCTGGCTTACATATATCAGTTAGGCAGTCTTCTTATGGTACCCTTTAGATGATGTCTGCTCCATACAGGCATAGCTTTTAGTCCGAAACCCATCAATTCATGAAAACCTACCTACTTCATAAGTTTAAATGGATCACTAGAAATACGACAAATAGTATTTTATCAGCAGATATTAGATCATTGGCATTATTGCGCGTTTGCGCGGGGCTGGTTATTCTGGCCGATCTAGCCATTAGAGCCACCGACCTAGCAGCGCATTACTCAGATACCGGGGTGTTACCAAGATTAGCGCACTACGAGCTTTTTTATAGTGGGTACCTTTCTTTACATCTGCTTAGCGGGTCTCCCTATGTGATGGGCTTTCTGTTTTTAATAGCAGCCGTTTGTGCGGTACTTATGGGGATTGGTTACCGCACACGCTTGTTCACCATTCTGTCGTGGGTAATGCTGGTGTCTCTTCAAAACCGCAACCCAATGATACTGCAAGGCGGCGATGATCTGCTGCGGATGGTACTGTTCTGGGCAATGTTCATCCCGTGGGGAAGCTATTTTTCCGTTGACTCGCTCACCGCCACCCGGAAGCCCAGTAGCTATAGCGTATTCAGTCCCGGAGTGGTGGCTCTGATGGTGCAGGTAGGTGTCTTGTATTTGTCTACATTTATGCAGAAGTCGGGAGTTGAGTGGCGAAGTGAGTTCACGGCAGTATACTACGCTTTGAATGTTGACCAAATGGCACTCGCACCCGCACTTTGGTTTAGACAGTATCCGTTGCTCATGAAAGCATCTACGGCTATTGTGATCGTATTGGAGGGTATTGCTCCCTTATTGTTGTTCTTTCCGTTTAAAACGGGTTGGGTAAGACTAGTAGCAGTGCCGTTGCTGATCGGAATGCACATCACCTTTGGGTTGTTTCTGAAAATTGGATTGTTTCCCTACATCGATGCCATAGCACTGCTAGTGTTTGTACCTTCTCTTTTCTGGGAGAGAGCTATAAGAACTCCTAATCTTACGATTCCTTCACGAAGCGGAGTCCCATCCGTAAAGTGGTCACCGATATTCTACACAGAAGCGGTAGCGGTGATCTTTCTGTTAGGTAGTGTAGTTTTTTGGAACGTAACTACGCTCACATCCAAAGTAAAAGGCTCAGCAGTGTACGATTCTTTTATGTTTACGCTACGGCTAGACCAGAACTGGGGTATGTTTTCGCCTCATCCCTTTCGAGATGATGGTTGGTATATTATTCCGGCAAGTGACCGGCGGGGTAACCGCTTTGATTTACTCAAAGCGAGTACCGACGCTAGAGTTAACTGGGTGAAACCTAAGCAACCTTCTTTACTTTTCAAGAACTACCGGTGGCGTAAGTACTTCAGAAACATCTATTATGTTGAAAACGAACGACACCGCCTTTACTTAGGCAAGTGCTTATGTCTGAACTGGAACAAAAACCGTCCCTATGAAGATCAACTCACAACCTTCCAGATGTACTACGTCCGGGAAGAAACGCCTACTGACCCTTCTCAACTTCCTATCTCCGAAAACCTACTATTGTGGACTCACCACTGCTTTGGTGAGGAGCAAGAAGATCAACTACCACCATTAGCAGAGAAGATAGAAGTGCCAAGGCGTGCTGAGATAGATCAGATAGACCTTGGTGTAAATAAAACCAAAGTAGAGTAGCCTGTTAGTAATGATACGATAAAGAGCTTAGGATATCGCGACAATATCCGTCTTCTAGCCTAATACTCACTCAAAGGCTATCAACCATGAATTTCCTGTCTAAAATCTATCAAGCCGACCAGCGTTTTCTCTTCGCTGTCCTCAGTTGCCTACTTCTCGGTCTTACTTTTATTTCCAAGGAGGTATTAGTTAACGATGAGGTGTATCTAAGCTCACTGAGCGACCAAATGGGGGTGGATCGGGTTAAGGCGATGCTACAGCTACAGCGGGAATGGGAATGGGCAGGGTATGTGTTGATCCCCATTTTCTACTCACTTAAACTTACCCTCATTGTCCTTTGTCTCAACATCGGCACCCTACTGTTCAACTTCAAAGTATCTTTCAGTCAATTGTTTAGAATAGCTTTGGTGGCTGAGGTAGTTTTTTTGCTTCCAGTGGTAATTAAGCTACTGTGGTTCTTATTGGTGCAAACCTCTTTCACCCTCGAAGAGGTTCAGTACTTCTACCCCCTATCAGCACTCAACTTTTTTGAGCCAGGTAGCGTAGCTAAGTGGTGGGTGTATCCACTGCAACTAGCTAACGCGTTTGAGGTAGCCTACTGGCTGCTGCTGGCCTACGGCTTGCACCGCCTATTGCGTACCCACTACGACCGGGCCCTTACTCTGGTGTTAGCTTCCTATCTACCTGGCCTTATACTGTGGGTTACGCTGATCACCTTTCTAAGTGTCAGCTTAGGATAATTCTCCTGTCATTTTCTTGCTTCTTTTTTTTCCACTGCGATGGCTTCGCGGTGTCGATGGCTATCCTTGTAACATGTTTCACTTTAACCAATAAATATTATGAAAACTTTATCAATGCACCAACTGGAAAACCTGGCGGGAGGAAAAAAAGCCCGATCAATGCCCTTCCCTATTCCTATGCCCGAACCCGGCCCGATCTGCGGAGCGCTTGGCGCCTTTAGCCTGCTGACGCTGGGAGGCGTGGGAAGTGCCGGTCTTACCATTGCGCAACCCTACTGCGACGAATTGTACGGTCCCTTCTAGTAAGTTCACCGTGATAATCCGTGGTCGTTCTTCGGCCACGGATTATTGTGTTTCTAGTCATTGACTCTATTGACCTATCTCTATGAAGAAGAAAACGATTGTTGTTAGCATCCTGCTGATGCTGGCGCTACTCGCCGGTGGCTTAATCTACCTGAGCGCGAGCAAAATCCAACACCGGCAGCAAGCCGAAGTAACCCGCCAAACCTTGCCCATTATTCCGGCGTGGACCACCGATAGTGTACTTATCCGGTATGAGCCTCTTCAACCTGCCCGATCTACGGTGGTCATATATTTCAACAGCGAGTGCTCCGTCTGTCAGTATGAAGCCCAAGCGATTTACCAGGACAGTGCCGCCTTACAACACGCCAATATCGTGATGCTCTCATCAGAACCACTGGCGGTCATTCGTACTTTTGCCACCGACTACGGGCTGGATCAACGAGAAAATATCACCTTACTGGGGATTGACCCCGTGGCGATAACCCATCTGTTTGGAGCGGTATCAACCCCCAGCGTCTTGATTTATGACCCCCGGGGGCAACTCGTGCAGTACTACCGGGGTGAAACCAGCACCGAAGCGATTGCGCAGCACCTATGAACAAAAGGATAAAACGCGCGGTAGTGCGGCAACACGGGCAAAGCGACTGCGGGGTGGCCTGCTTAGCGTCTATCATTAAGTACTACGGAGGAGTGTACAGTTTCGACACCCTACGCACCCTGAGCGGCACCACCCGCGAGGGTTCTACGCTGCTGGGCATCTACCAGGCCGCCGAGCAGATGGGGTTGCAGCCTGCGGCCTACGAGGCGGGTATCGAAGACCTGAAGAAACTAGACCAACCGGCTATTCTCCACGTGATTCTCCACGGCTACCTACAGCACTACGTAGTATGCTTTGGCTACCAGCGAGGAAAGTTTATTGTGGGAGACCCGGCCAAAGGATTAACCTACTACACGGACGAGGAACTGAAGGAAATATGGCAGTCGCGGGCGCTGATGCAGTTTGTGCCTACCGACCAGTTTGTGCCTAAAAAGGCCGATCAACGCAACCGGTGGCGGTGGATTCTTAGCCTAGGGCAGGAAGACTTTATGATTCTGGGGTTAGCGTTGTTTCTGGGGCTAATCATTACGGTGCTGGGCTTCTCGCAGGCGGTGTTCTCGCAGGTGCTCATCGACCGCATTATTCCGTCGGGCGATACGGGACAGTTGTTCTTGGGGTTAGCGCTGCTGGGGGTGCTCTTACTGTTCAATATGGGCCTGTCGGCGGTGCGTAGCTTCTTCCTGCTGCGGCAGAGCCGCGACTTCAACGTTCGGATGATCGGTAAGTTCTTTCGCTCGTTACTCTTTCTACCAAAAGCCTTCTTTGATACCCGCAAGACCGGTGAGTTCATCGCTCGCCTTAACGATACCAGCCGCATTCAACAAACGATAAGTCACCTGCTCAGCAACGTGCTCATCGACGTGTTGGTATTGATGGTGTCTCTTGCGTTCGTCTTCTATTATTCGTCGTTGGTTGGGTTTATCTTGCTGGGCAGCGTTCCTATATACATCGCTTTGGCCTGGGGCTTTAACCCCACCATCGTGCGCTACCAGAAGCAGGTAATGGAAGCGTACGCCCTGAACGAAAGCCACTACGTGGATACGATCAGCGGCATTGGGGCAATCAAAGCGGCCGCTAAGGAGTCGGTTTTTCAGCAAGCCACCCTTGGCGTGTACGGATTCTTTCAGCAGTGCGCCTTTGCCATGGGGCGGTTTGGCATTACCTACGGTTTGCTTTCCGGAGGCATCAGCTTCGTTGTGAACTTCGGCATCACCGGACTCACGGCTTGGCTGGTGATGCAAGGGCGGATGCAGTTAGGCGAACTGGTGGCCTTAATGACGATGGCCGGTAACGTAATTCCCTCGGTGAACGCCCTGGTGGGGACCGTCATCACGCTTCAGGAGGCCCGCGTTGCCTTTGATCGGATGTACGAGTTTGCCAACCAACCCCCGGAACGTTCCGAAGAAGAGGATGTCTCATTACCGTGGGTATTCAATTCGTTGCGCGCCGAGCATCTCAGCTTTCGCTTTCCGGGTCGTAAGCCGTTGATCCGGGATATTTCCTTTGCACTGAACCGAGGAGAGATGATTGCGCTACTGGGCGAAAGCGGAGCGGGAAAGAGCACCGTGATGCAGTTGCTGCAAAAGTTCTACGAACCGGCCTCCGGAAGTATAACCGTTAATCACACGCCTTGGCAACAGATGCCGGTTGCCGCGTGGCGTAACGCGCTGGGCGTGGTGCCGCAACAGATAAAACTATTTAACGGAACCTTGCTGGACAATATCTGCCTGGGCAGCGGGCAGGAGGAAGCTGAAGGTTTGGTAGCGTTTTGCCGGGCAAAGGGCTTTGATCATTTCTTTAGTAAGTTTCCTCAAGGGTATACTACTCTGTTGGGCGAAGAAGGCATCAACATCTCCGGGGGGCAGCAACAATTAGTAGCGTTGGCCCGAGCGCTATACCGGAAACCACAGCTTCTCTTACTTGACGAAGCCACCTCGGCAATGGATCGCAACACCGAAAACTTTATTTTGGAACTACTTGAGGAGCTCAAGTTGGAGCTAGGCATTGTATTGGTGACCCACCGCATCAAAACAGCATATCGGGCAGATCGTATCTACCTATTAGAGAACGGCGTTACTGCGCAGTACGGTGACCATAACCGGCTGATGAACAGCGATAACTTTTATAGTCTATCTTATCGGGAGTTGGTGGCTATGGACTAAGCGCCGATTTAGTACGCTACTGCCTCAAAAGTACCCCTCAATCCTCCAGCAACCAGGTCACCATTTCGGGAAAAGCAATCACCAGTCCTAAAAAGATCAGCTGGATGATGATGTAGGGCACGATGCCCCGGTACAGGTGGCGCGTGGTGACCTCGGGCGGGGCCACGCCCTTGAGGTAGAACAGCGCAAAGCCAAAGGGGGGCGACAAGAACGAGGTCTGCAGGTTCAGGGCTAGCAGAATACCTACCCAGATCAGATCAACGCCCATCGCACTGAAGATCGGAGCCACCACCGGCACGATGATGAAGATAATCTCAATAAAGTCGATAAAGAACCCCGCGACAAATACCACCACCATCACAATGGCTAAAAACGCCATCGGCGACAGATCGGCCGCCTCGATGAGTTGCACCAGGTAACGGTCCCCTTCCAGACCGCGAAACACCAGCGCGAAGGCGGTGGCTCCCACCAGGATGATAAACACCATGCAGGTGAGGTGGGTCGTTTCGCGCATCACGTCCTTGAGCACCGCCAGCGTGAACTTGCCCTGAAAGATGGTGAGCAGCCCGGCTCCCAGCGCGCCCACGGCGGCCGCCTCAGTGGGGGAGGCAATCCCCGCGAAGATCGAGCCCAGCACGGCGGCAATCAGCAAGAAGGGCAGCACGAACGCCCCGATCACCTGCTTCATGATGCCGCCCCGCCGGAAGGCGGCTACCTCTTCGGCGGGCATGGCCGGGGCCCGGTGGGGAGTCACCACCGCTACGCCCACGATGTAGAGCAGGTACGCTCCCACCAGCGCCAGTCCCGGAATCAGCGCCGCGGTGAACAGGTCGCCCACCGACACGTTGAGCACGCTGCCCAGCAGCACCAGCACCACCGAGGGCGGGATGATCTGCCCCAGCGTGCCCGCCGACGCGATGGTGCCGGTGGCCAGTTCAGGACTGTAGCCCCGCTTAAGCATGGTGGGTAGGCTGATGAGTCCCATCGTAATTACCGTGGCTCCCACGATGCCGGTCGAGGCCGCCAGCATCGCTCCCACCACCACCACCGAAATCGCCAGCCCGCCCCGCAGTTTGCCGAACAGCAGGGCCATTGTCTCCAGCAGGCTTTCGGCCAGTCCGGATTTTTCGAGCATGATACCCATGTAGATAAACAGGGGTACGGCCAGCAGCACGTAGTTGTTCATGGTACCGTACACCCGCAGCGCCAGCAGGTAGAAGAAGTCGGGGCCGAACACCGCCAGTCCGAACAGCACCGATACGCCCCCCAGCGTGAAGGCCACCGGAAAGCCGAACAGAATCAACAGAAAGATCGACAAAAACAGAATGAGGGCCAGGGCTTCAAGCATCGTCGGTGAGCGTGAGCAGCGAGGTGAACAATAACGACAGCGCCTGCAACAACAGCAGCAAGAACCCAATCGGAATGGCCGCCTTCACGACGTAGCGGGCGGGCAGCCCGCCGGGGTCGGGTGAGCCTTCCTGCATGCTCCAGGCATTGTAGGTGAACTGCCAGGATTCTACCAGGATCACGTAGCAGAAGGGCAGCAGAAACAGCAGGGTGCCCAGCAGGTTAACCCACGCTTGCTGCTTCTTGGTAAACTTCTGGTAGAATACATCGACCCGCACGTGGCGATCGTGCTTCAGGGCGTAGGCCGCGCCCAGCAGAAAGATAAACGAAAACAGGTGCCACTCCAGCTCCACCACGCCCGCCGACGAGGTGTTGAACAGGTAGCGGGCCGCCACGTCGAAGCCAATCACCAGCACCAGGGCGGTGGTGAGCCAGGCCACTCCGCGCCCCACGGTTTCGTTAAGTTGGTCGATGAGGCGGATGATTTGCTGTAGGGTTTTTCTCAAAGTATAGCTATATCTCTTTGATAACAGATTCTCCGGTGGACTGATCTCCGCAGGTCCACTGCCAGGTTTCGTAGAGTCGAATCTTGCCGTTGTCCATCCGTTCGGGCCGGGAGTGGCATACCCCGGTAAGTAATTCTTCCTGGACATTGACGTGGTGGTAGCGCATCTCGATGTTTCCCCCTTCGTCAACCAGGCCCATCAGGTGTCCCTGCACGATGGCCCCACCGGCATAGTGCGCGGTCACGATATTGCCCTGCTGCTGGTACGCGAAGATCGTATCTCCTGATGTCTCGCCGTTCGGGCTGTTGCCCACCGCACTGAACCGCTTGCCGTGGTAGTTCATGGGCACAAGGTACTCACTGCCCGGCTATTTGCAAATATGCTCTCTTTGGTTGTTCTGAACAGTTCAATCGTTTGGTTGATATCGTGCTCGCCGGTTCTCCAGGAGCAGATGCTTATTCTGATCACGGCCTTGTTATTCCAGACCGAGCCGCCCAACCAGCATTCGCCGGACTGCTGAATGTGCGCTACCACTTGCTTGGTGTGGGTTTCGTCCTCCAGGGCGACCATCACCTGGTTGAACACAACCTCGTTGATGACCTGAAACCCGATCTCCCTGAGTCCGTGCGCCAACTGCCGGGCGAGGGTATGGAAGGTGGTCACCATTTCGTCGATGCCCTCTTTGCCCAGATACTTCATGGTGGCCCACAGCTCAATGGCCCGCGCCCTTTTCGACATTTCGCTGGTGTAGAGAATGGGGTCTCGCTGGTCGCTGTAGACGAGATACTCGCCGCTGGCCTGCATCGCCGTGATGAGGGCTTCGGGATGGCGACACAGCACGATGCCGCAATCGTAGGGAGTGTTAAGCGTTTTGTGCCCGTCTACCGCCCACGAAGAAGCTTTTTCCATTCCCTGGGTCAAGTGCGCAAGTGATTCTGAAGCAGCCGCCCACAGGCCAAAAGCGCCATCAATGTGCACCCAGGCCCCGACCTGATTGGCCCGGTGGCACACCGCGGCGAAATCGTCGTAGGAGCCGGTGTTGGCGTTTCCGGCCTGAAGAAGCACCAGGCAGCGCTCGTCTAATTCAGGAAGCTCGTCCACCACCATTCTTCCCTCACTATCCGAAGGAACCCACGTTACGTTGTCGTATCCGTAGCCCAGGATAGCCAGCGTCCGTTTGATGCTGGCGTGAATTTGCGGGTGAGCGATGATGCGCAGCGGCGGTGCTCCGTTCAACCCCTGCCGGTTGATATCCCAACCCAACCTTTTCAGCAGGTGAAACCGGGCCGCGCTTACTGCGCATAAGTTAGCGGTAGACGTTCCGCTCACGAATCCGGCTACGGTTTCGGGCGGCAAGCCGAAAATATCGACGAGCCACCGTTCGCACACGGCTTCCAGCTTCGCGTTGATGGGAGAGGTGTTGTATAAGCCGCCGCACTGGTCCCACACGTCTGACAGCCACTTGGCCCCCAGGGCGGCAGGAACGGCACTGCCGTTGACGAAACCAAAGTACCGCCCTCCCAGCTGCGCCACCGTGGCCGCTGAGCCGAAAGTGTGCAGTTGATGAATGATCTCGCGGGCGGCAGTGGGGTTTTCGGGAAGGGGTTCGTCGAAGGCGGTGAGCTTTTGCCGGTTCGACGGAGAGGGAAAGGCATCCATCGTCTCGATGCCATCCAGGTACTCAAAGGCATAAGTACGCCCCTGGTTGAAGATTTCTTTCTCTTTCAACTCCGTTAGCATCTGCTCTCTTAGTGTCATAGAAGGCTGGTTGGTGTGCGTATTCGCCCAATATACGCGTATTCACCGCTCGGCGCAGCGTTCGGGGCAAACTTTTAGGGAAGCATACCGTAAGATCATCAATTGATCCGTTGTATCTATCGTGAAGCACAACAAAGTTCTGATGGAAGCTATCCGAGCCGTATAATCTAATCCTAGCCAATGAACTTCGTTAAGGCAACCGGTTGTTATGCCAAATCAAGATAAACGCTATGGTTAATCAAGAAGAAAAACGTTCCTACAACACCCAACCGGTTGATCCTATGCAGTTGGAGTTGCTAGAAATGTTTCGTGTTCGACAGTTTAGCAAGCAGGAGTTGATTAATATTAAGAAGATGAGAAAGTAGCTGAATGGGGGAAAGGACACTTTAGAATGAACTTTATTCTGATAATTGTTTACCCGGAGGTTCGTGTTGACACGAACCTTAATTATGAAGACTACGAACAAAGACTTAGAAAAGGAGTACGTTGACCCTATTCTGATTGAGGAAGGCTTTTTCAAGGATGAAGAAGACTACGTCCGAACAATGAACAAAATGTTTGAGGGTTTGCGACAAGCGACCAAGAACGGAACGATGGCGAAGCAGAGCGAACCGTCGCACCGCAGGTCCCCCAAGAAAAAGTAATAGAAGAGCTAAAAGATTGTGATAGAAGCAACCGACACCCTAGAAGATACCAAGCAGGATATTCGCCAAGCCACGCTGGCCCAACTCAAGGACTTCCTTACCGACATTGGTGAGAAGCCTTTCCGCGCCAAGCAGATTCACGAGTGGTTGTGGCAGAAGTCAGCGACCCGCTTTGCGGAGATGACCAACCTGTCGAAGCCGCTGCGCGAGCGCCTGGAAGCGCACTTTGTGATTCGTCCGGTGACGGTGCAGGAGCAGCAACTGAGCAGCGACGGCACCGTGAAGTTTATGTTCCTCCTGCACGACGGGCACTTGGTGGAGGGAGTGCTGATTCCGACCAAGAAGCGGATGACGGCCTGCATCTCTTCGCAGGTGGGCTGCTCGCTGAGTTGCAAGTTCTGCGCCACCGGCTACATGGACCGCAAGCGCAACTTGGATGCGGCTGAAATCTACGACCAGGTGGTGCTCATCCGGCAGCAGGCCGAGCAGCGCTACGACCGCCCCCTGACCAATGTGGTGTACATGGGCATGGGCGAGCCGCTGCTTAACTACGCCAGCGTGCTGCAATCAATAGAGTATCTCACCGCACCGCAGGGGCTGGACATGGCCTCCTGGCGCATCACGGTGTCGACGGCGGGCATCGCCAAGATGATCAAGCGGTTGGGAGATGATCAGGTGAAGTTTAATTTGGCGCTGTCGCTGCACGCGGCCAACGACGCTAAGCGCAGCCAGATTATGCCGATCAACGAGAGCAATACGCTGGAAGCCCTGCGTGAGGCGCTGAGCTACTTCTACGAAAAAACCGGCACGACCGTCACGCTGGAGTACATTGTGTTTCACAACGTGAACGACACCCTGGACGATGCCCGCGAACTGTGGGAGTTCACCAAGCGCGTGCCCAGTAAAGTAAACATTATTGAATATAACCCGATCAGCGAAGCAGACTTCACCAACACCGAGGCCGACCGGCTGGACCAGTTTGCGGCATACCTGGAGGGCGAGGGAGTGACGGTGAACGTGCGGCGCAGTCGGGGCAAAGACATTGACGCCGCCTGCGGACAGTTGGCGATCAAGCAGTGAAAGCGACAAACAGCCACTGTTGTTTTTTAGTAAGCAATATCCAGCACCTCCAACTCCCTAACCTCATTGCCCAACCTCAATTGCGCCACTTCGCCTACCTTCTTGCCCGTGACGGCTCGGGCGATCGGCGACACAAAGGCGATTTTCTGCTGGCTAACGTTTGCCTCGTCTACTCCCACGATCTGAAATTGCTGTTTGATATTCTTGCCTACCACGTTGAGCGTTACCCGCGCCCCGAAGCGCACCTCATCCGGCGACCCCGGTTGGCTCAGCAACTGCGCTGAGCTGATCCGCTCGGCCAGAAGCTGAAGTTTGCCATTGATAACCGCCAACGCTTTGCGCTGCTCCGCTTCGTCCTCCAGGGCCAACCCGGCTTTCTCTGCTTCTAGCTCCTTTTTTTCGTCCAGCAACTGCTGTCGGCCAACGGCGGTCACGTAGTTGGTGGCTCCGGGGGGAAGCGCCGCCCGGGGCGGAATAAACGGAGCTTCTTCCTGATCTTCTTCTTTTACAAACGCTCAACTCATCGTAGATTGATCTTCGTTAAAAAATAGCCCCCTGCCCTGTGGACAGCACGGAAAGCTATAGGGACAACGAAAGGACGAAGGAAGTAGTTTGAACCGGAGGACGAAGCACCGTAATTTGAGATAACGCACACGTTTTTTCCCGCCAACCCCTTATCTTGCTCCTTCTCAACCACCTAACGCCTATGAAAATCTCTATCCTTAGTCTGTTCCTACTGCTTAGCTTTTCGCTTTTCGCCCAAAATGCCGACTCGCTCTACGTGCGTGAGCACTACAATAAGCAGCAAATGACCTTCACCATGCGCGACGGGGTCAAGCTGTTTGCCAACGTGTATCTGCCCAAAGACAGCAGCCAGCAGTACCCGGTGCTGCTGCTGCGCACGCCCTACAGCGTGGCACCCTACGGCCCCGAGCAGTTTCCGAACCGCCTGGGGCCGTCGCCCTACCTGATGCGCGACGGCTACATCTTCGTGTACGAAGACGTGCGCGGACGCTACCGCTCTGAAGGGCAGTATGACAACATGCGGCCCAACCGCGACAGCGAAGAGGAGATCGACGAAAGCTCCGATACCTACGACACCATCGAAGAACTGCTCCGACGGCTCGGCAACCGCACCAACGGACGGGTGGGGCAGTGGGGCATCAGCTACCCCGGCTTCTACACCATTGCCGGTGCCGTAGACGCGCATCCGGCGCTGAAGGCTTCTTCGCCCCAAGCCCCCATCTCCGATTTCTTCTTCGACGACTTCCACCACCAGGGAGCGTTTTTGCAAAGCTACTGGATGACCTTCCCGGTGTTTGGCGTGCAGCACGAAGCTCCTACCGATTCGATCTGGTTCAGTATGGTGGATACGGGCACGCCCGATGCTTACCAGTTCTACCAGGATTTGGGTCCACTGAAGAACTCCAAGAAGTATTACGCCGACAATTTCTTCTGGCAGCAGGTGGTAGAACACCCCAACTACGACGCCTTCTGGCAAGAGCGTAGCATTTTGCCGCACCTCAATAACATCAAGCACGCGGTGATGACGGTGGGCGGCTGGTTCGACGCTGAGGACTTGTACGGACCGCTCAATATCTACAAGACCGTGGAACGCAACAACCCCGGCACCTTCAACATGCTGGTTATGGGCCCCTGGAGCCACGGTGACTGGGCGCGCGAGAAAGGTTCGCAGGCGGTGGGTAATATTTATTTCGGCGACAGCATCTCCACCTCTTACCAGAAAGAAATTGAGTATCCTTTTTTCACACACTTTCTGAAAGATGGACCTAATCCTCAGCTACCGGATGCCTACTTGTACGACACAGGGCTAAAGGAATGGAAGAAGTTCAACACCTGGCCCCCGGTCAACGCCCCGCGCTATACCTTTGCGTTTGGCACCGGTGAGGCGCTGCAACCCGATGTGCTGCTCATCAACGAAGAACCCGACGACCGGCTCACCTTCGAGTACGTGAGCGACCCGGCCCACCCGGTGCCCTTCACCGAGGACGTAAAGATCACCTTTACGCCCCGCAAGTTCATGACCGACGACCAGCGCTTCGCGGCGCACCGTCCCGATGTGCTCACCTTCGTGACTCCGCCGCTGGAAGAAGACATCACGCTGATGGGCGAGATTATGGCCAAACTGAAAGTTTCTACGTCGGGCACCGACGCCGACTGGGTGGTGAAACTCATCGACGTGATGCCGCCCGATGCCGAAGAAAGTCCGACCATGCAAGACCACCTGCGCATGGGGAACTACCAGATGCTAGTGCGCAGCGAGGTGTTTCGGGGGCGTTTCCGCAATAGCTTTGAGCGTCCCAAGCCCTTCGAACCCAACCGCATCACCGATGTCACTTTTCCGCTACAGGATGTGCTGCACACCTTTAAAAAAGGACACAAGATCATGATCCAGATTCACAGTACCTGGTTTCCGTACATTGACCGCAATCCGCAAAAATACGTAGATAACATTTTTAAGGCCGAAGCTGATGACTTTCAAACTGCAACCATGCGGGTGCACGGTGGCTCAGTGATTGAGGTGGGTAAGTCGGATATACAACCAGCGTCGGTACAGGTACCTGACAAGTGATGGTACCACTGTGCCGCACCGCTATGACTGTTGTTCGTATAATATCAAACTTATTACTGCATTAAAGGTTCAACTGAAGTACAATCACTCTACAACCAGTGCGCATTACCATTTCTACTCCTGTGAAGCAAAGCCGCCTAGCGGTGGCGCAGGGATTCAATCAAGAACTGTTCAAGAAATTGAGCCCCCCGTTTCCGCCGGTGAAGCTGCTTCGCTTCGATGGATCGGAAAAGGGAGACATAGTGTCTTTAGAGCTTAACTTTATTGTCTTTAAGCAAGTATGGGAAAGCCATATTGTGGAGAGTGGTGAGACCAAGAAAGAATGGTACTTTGTGGACGTAGGTAAGAGACTACCGTTCTTTCTTACCTGTTGGCAGCACCGGCACCGGGTGGTACAAGCTGGCACTCATGCTGCGATTATCAACGATATCATCTTTGAAACGCCTTTTTTTATCACCGACTTCTTATTGTATCCAGTGATGTGGTTACAGTTTTTGTATCGCAAGCCGGTTTACAAACGAGTGTTTGGATAACACTGCGCTTGCTAGTTCTTTGTCACCGTATAAGCCACAACGCGGTTATCGTAGAAAGTAGGTACCAGCAGTAAGTTCTTTGACTCAACATAGCCAATGTCAGCCGAATTAATTTCTTGATCCTTAGTATCCAGTAGTTTTTGGCTACGGTTGTTTTTAGCGTCTACATAGTGCACTTCCCCCTGCCAGGTAGAGACAATGTAGTCGCCGTTTTCCGTTTTAACAATACCATCGGCCGATGGTATTTCGTCAATCCAATGAGCTCCCACTGTTTTGTTACTCATAGTGATTGGAGCAAGAAAGCCTCCTCCGGCAGAAGCCAATAAGATACGGTTATCTTCGGCCAGCAAACCATTAGGACGCTGTAGCACTGAATCGCTCATCCAAGTAGTTATTTGCTCGTCCTGCAACTGATGGATCTTATCGGTATCTGAATCGGTGGCGAATACGGTGCCATCGCCACTCACGGTGATATCGTTCAGAAAGCTAGCTCCCTCTACCGGATACTTTTTCTTCACCTCTCCGGTGGCGATATCGATAGCAGTAATTTGACTAATATCAGTCACGTACAATGTGTTTTCGTACTGTCCCATTCCCTTCGGGTCGTTTAATCCGGTAACCCATCGAAGAGTGGTCACCGAGCCGTCCGTCGATAGCTTCGAAATAAAACCGTCTCCGTCCTGCCCTTCCTTGTTGATTCCCCCAATATTAGCCACATAAATTGCGTCATTATCTTCGTCGTAAAGGACCGATTCGGGCGTCTGCATCACGGTGTCGGTAGACCATGCTTCGGTGATGGAAACGTTCATGGTGGATGTTTGCTCAGGGATAGTTTCTTCAGCCGTAGTTTCGGCGGTTTCAGTAGTGCCACCACATGCGGTTATCAGCGTTAGGAGAACAGGGGTAGCGTAAACGATAGGATTTCTCATACTGGAAAAGTGGTTAAGGTTAGTTAAGTATAGGAAAGTGAGGGTCAAAGCATTCTCCACAAGCACCGAAGCTGGACGGTTGCTTAGCCACCGTAGTGCATGTCAGTTTCCCACTCGGTAAGGGGTATTGCTGCGGCATCGCGCACGCCTCCGGCCACCACTTCACTCACAAAGATGCTATGGTCACCAATCGTAATATCCTCGCGCACTTCACACTCAAAATAAGCAGGTACATCCTTCAGGATAGGGGCTCCGGTTTGCCCATCTTCAAACGTAAAACCGTTAATCGTATTTTCTTCTACTTTGGTATCTTCGGCAAAAGGCGCAGGCATGTCCTTGTTGTACTTTCCAACAATGTTCACGGCGAAAATACGGCTCTTCTCAATGGTTTCGTGTAGATCCGACTGCTTTTTGACCGCAATAGTAACCAAACTAGGTTCAAACGAAGCTTGGCTTACCCAACTCACGGTTCCGGCAGCGACAAAGTCTTCGTCCCGCGTTAACATCTCTTCGCTCGATTTACGGGTAGTGACAATATAGAAACCGTAGGTTATCTTCTTAAGTGCTTCGGAAATCTCAGAACTATCAGCGGTGCTCATATATAGTTGATTATTGGTTCAAGGTATACAGAATCAACTACGGGAAGGCTTTCTTGTTTGCTAATCGAATAAGATAATGCACTAAGGTGCAACTGGGAAGCATGGAGAACCCTTGATAATAGAAATCAGCCAGCGAATACTAGTAGTTCACTACCCCAGATCTCCAGCCGCTCGTAGAACATATTCGGCCAGCTCCCAGGTGCCGTAGAGCACCAGTCCGATAAGTCCAATGAATATGGCAACGACACTCACGAGCACTCCCTTGCCACTACCACGATACTTCCCTTCCTCGTGATAACGCTTAAGCATACGCACGTTGCGCTGATTGGCCTTGTAAGCAAAATCAAAGATATTACCCAGAATGGGGATGCTTCCGATGGTGGCATCCAGAACAACGTTGCCAATCATCATATACACTAGCTTGCGGCTGGCACCGAACTTGGCCATGTAGTAGATTAGCGAACCTGACACCGCCAGCGAAGTGGCATCGCCCAGGCCAGGCACCAGCCCCAGAATTGGATCCAGCCCGAACCTGAATTGGGTACCCGGAACTCTAAACTTCGAGTCCATCAGGTGCGTAATTTTATCTACCCACTTGAGTTCAGGGGTGCCCGCTGTGGGTTTTCGTCGCTTACTGGCTGAGAGTTTCATCGATAAAAAGTTGGTAAGTCTGCTAATAAAAGCAAAAAACAGCAGTATTTGTTTAAGGCTAGATACCAATCATCGAATCAGAAATGCTCAGAAAGTCCTCTAGCATATGGTATCTAATATACTCTTCACGCAGAAAATTATCCGGCATCATAACCTTGCTACAGGTTATTCAGCCAACTAATACGCCCGTACGGCGCGTCCTTCCATGAAGTTAGCGAATGCTTTGTTCACCACCCGGTTGCCTCCGTCGGTAGGGTAATTACCCGTGAAGTACCAGTCGCCGCGGTGGTCGGGACAGGCCTCGTGCAGGTTTTCCACTGTCTGATACACTACTTCATAATCTGATTTGAGGTTGGCCGGACGCGTAATCAACGAGATCATTTCCGAAACCTGTTCGTAGCTAAACGGTTCGTAGAGTCGTTTCACGAAGTTGGGCGCACCCTTGAGCGAACCCTCGGTGGCGCACAAGTCGTATACGTCGTCTACCAGATTATCCAACCCGCTTTCCTTCAGCAATTGAAGAACCGCCCGAAACGCCACGAAGTCGTTCATTTTCGACATATCAATGCCGTAACAGTCGGGAAAGCGAATTTGGGGGGCGGAAGAAACAATCACAATCTTTTTAGGCGACAGGCGATCGAGCAGTTGCAGAATGCTCTTTTCCAGGGTAGTGCCGCGCACGATAGAATCGTCAATCACCACAATATTGTCGATGCCCTTGCGCACCACTTCGTAGGTGGTGTCGTACACGTGCGCCACCAGGTCGTCGCGGTGAATATCGTCGGTGATGAAGGTGCGTAGCTTAGCATCTTTCACCACCAGTTTCTCTACCCGAGGTCGGAACGATAACAACTGGGTCAGGTAGGCCTGGTCTACCTCGCCGCCCTTGGCCTTTTCGTGAATAGCCGCAATGCGCTCATTGCTCAAATGGTCTTCCAATCCGGCTAAGATTCCTAGAAAAGAAGTTTCAGCGCTGTTGGGAATGTAGGAGAATATGGTGTTCTGCAGGTCATAATCGATCGACTTCAGTATTTGCGGAATCAGTAGTTTACCTAGTTTCTTGCGCTCGTTGTAAATATCAGGGTCCGAGGCGCGCGAAAAGTAGATGCGCTCGAAACTACAGGAGCGCTTTTCAAGCTTCTCAATAAATTGCTGCTGCGAAAAGTTGCCGTGTTTATCAATGATGAGGGCGTGTCCGGGATCAATCTCCTTAATTTCGCCGTAGGGCACGTTAAAAGCCGTTTTGATAGGCGGTTTTTCAGAAGCCACCACCACCACTTCGTCGTCGGCGTAGTAATAGGCAGGTCGAATGCCGGCGGGGTCGCGCGCCACGAACGAAGCTCCACTGCCGATCAGCCCGGCCATGGTGTAGCCACCGTCGAAGTCCTTGCACGAGCGTTGCAGTACCCGCTGCAAATTCAGGTTGTCTTCAATAATCTCGGTGACCTGCTGGTTGGTATGGGTGAATTTATACTGATCGAACAACTCCTGGTTCTCCTGGTCCAGGAAGTGCCCAATTTTTTCCATCACCGTCACCGTGTCGGCCTTCTCCTTAGGATGCTGCCCCAGGCTAACCAGGATATCGAACAATTCATCGACGTTGGTCATGTTAAAGTTGCCCGCCATCACCAAACTGCGGCTGCGCCAGTTATTTTGACGTAGCATGGGGTGGCAGTACTCGATAGAATTTTTGCCATGGGTGCCGTAGCGCAGGTGGCCCAACCATACCTCTCCGGTGAAGGCCACATTTTTCTGCAAAAAAAGCCCGTCCTGTAGTGCGTCGCTGCCCCACTCCTTACGGGCCTTCTTGAACTTGCGATTAATTTTTTTAAACACATCCGAAATTGGCCGGTCCGACACCGAACGATAGCGGCTGATGTAGCGCGAACCAGGCTCTACGTCAATCTTAATGTTAGCCACCCCCACGCCATCTTGCCCCCGGTTGTGCTGCTTTTCCATCAGCAAGTACAACTTTCGCACCGCGTAAAGAGGCGTACCGTACTTGTCGATGTAGTGCTGGAGGGGTTTGCGCAGGCGAATCATGGCGATGCCGCACTCGTGCTTGATCTGATCAGTCATAAGGAGATTGGTTTAGCGATAAGGTGAAGGTACAAAACCATAATCGATTAAAGAAACAAAAACAACCGCAAGCTGCTCATTGGATAGAACACCGAATAGCTAAGAAAGATTAGTGCCTCGGCTAGATATTTCGGGCAAACAACCTGACTCTCCCAGCGGTCGGTGACTGGGTTTTTGCTTCATATGCTACTTAAGAATCACGCCCCGGTCCTGAAAGAGTCACATTTCTATAACATCGGCGGGTCAGCGAGTCATATGTAAGCCAGCTTACATTTCGTCTGGCGTGTGCCCCGTATGATTGTGTCATAAACTAATTTTCTAACCCCCCTCATAAACAACTAACGATGAAAAAACTACCGCTATTTTTCGCCCTTTGTGCTCTGCTTTTTGCCGGGTGCGACGAAGACCAGGACGGCACCCCCGATGTGCTGGAACCGACCATTCTTACCGTGTCGCCTCATCAGGCGCCTGTGGGATCACATGTAACAATTTCGGGGCTCAATTTTACTGCTTCTTCCACCGTGGCTATTGGCGGAGTGCCTGCTGATGTATCAACCGTTGGCCGAACTGCCATTGCGGTGAAGGTACCCGCCGGACTTGAAGCGGGCAAGGCCGAGATTGTGGTTACCACCAACGGCAGCGACTCTGATCCCTTTCCGTTCACCGTCACCAAGGCAGACGCGAAAGAACCGGAGGCCACCACCTTCCGGGTCACCATCGAGAATGTGAACACTCCGCAGCCCTTTTTCCAGAGCGGCGTTTTCAACACTCCGGTAGGTGCCACCGCTCCCGGTCTGGCGAGACCCGGTCCGGCCCTCCCCGGCGACGGAAGCGCGTACGAATTTTCTTTTTACGCTGGTCCCAGCACCGTACCCGGCACCACCACCAAGCTATCGTTTGCTACCATGTTCGTGGCTTCTAACGATTTATTCTTCGCCCCACTGAATAGCGGTATCACCCTTTACGACGACAATGGCGACCCCATCAATGGCGACATCACCGACCAGGTGTTTCTATGGGATGCGGGCACCGAGGTAAATGAAGAGCCGGGCGGTCCCAACCAACCTCCTGCGCAGGCTGGTCCAGACACCGGAGAGGATGAGGACGGCGTCGTGCTGCTGCTCGACAGTGTGAACACTGACAAAAACGGGTTGGTCGTGCCCAACATCAAAACCTGCTACCCGCTGGTCAACGAGGCGATTAAAGTCTACATCAGCAACGAAGGCACTAAGTTCACCGTGCGCATCTACAACCTGTCGGGCAACACCGACGTGCCCGGCCCGCTGTCGCCTGGCATCTACGTGGTGCACACTGCCGACAACCCTTTGTTCGTGACCAACGAACCTGATTTTGGCAACGGATTAGAGGCTATTGCCGAAGACGGTAATGCGGGTCCGTTGGGTCAATTCTTAGCCAACCGCACCGGCTTGATCGTTCCTATGTCTCCCGGAGTATGGGCTGTACACAAAGAAGACGTGATGCCACTGTTTACCTCGGGCGAGCCCGACCGCGGATTAGGGCTAGAGGGCATTGCCGAAGATGGCAGCGCCGCCGAGCTAGGGGGAAACTTGCCTGACGTGACAGGAGTTGGAGCCAGCGCGGTCTTCAACACTCCGGTAGGCGCAAATGCGCCCGGCCCAATCGGACCCGGTGGAAGCTACGCCTTCACGGTGACGGCCAAGCCTGGCTACAACCTATCACTGGCAACCATGTTTGTGCAGAGCAACGATTTGATCTATACCTTTGAAGACAATGGCTTGCCGCTGTTTAAAGACGGTCAGCCTATCAGCGGCGATGTCACCGATTACGTACTGTTGTATGACGTGGCTA
Organism: uncultured Cytophagales bacterium; assembly: GCA_963761785.1. Classification (GTDB taxonomy): domain Bacteria; phylum Bacteroidota; class Bacteroidia; order Cytophagales; family Cyclobacteriaceae; genus Tunicatimonas. The sequence continues at coordinate 2,982,850 of CAVXII010000001.1, read as the reverse complement.
CTGAGGAGGACCAGTTTCCCGGAGCGGGACTCGATCAGGTAATTCGGCAGAGTGCGCCCGATACGGGAGCTGCCGACAGCGATGATCGGGTGGGTCGGGTTACGGCCGACGGAAAAACCCCCGCGGCTGACGGATTTGTGTATCCGGAGACTAGATCGATCATTCAGGTGAGCATCACCCCCGAACCCTGAAGGCCCAGAATATACGCTACAGGAAAGCCCACCAGTTAGTTCTGGTGGGTTTTTTTGTCTCCTTTAATTCTCTTACGTTTGGTTGAATTTTCGCCTACGCTCTTTTTTTGATAAAGGACCACTTTTGAATGGCATAAGGAAGATTTCAAATAAGACTTTGCCAGTATCTTGCTGCTTGGTACCCTTATTGCTACATAAAATTGCTGTCAGGACGACAGCGTACCTTCATCTACAATTTAAAGATAAATATTAACTCCATTTTTCTATGAAGAGATTATCCATGAGACTGACGCTGGCGCTGGGGATGTTGATCCCCGTTTTTTATGCCTGCAACAACGACGATGATAACGGGACCCCGGCGGGTCCGACTATCACCGCCCCGGCCGACGAATCGGTGGAAACCGGAAACTCCGTTGACTTAACGTTTGAGGCCATCATTCCAGGTGGGTATGCTTCGGCTACCCCTACCGTAGAACCGGCTAGTGCCGGTGCGGTCGACATAATCACCCCTCCGGCCGATGGCGCTACCAGTGGTGATGTGGTAGTCCGCTTCACCGCCGCGGCGGTAGGCCCGGCCACGGTGCGGCTTGAAGTGGCCGACCAACTCGGCCAGATCGGCAACGCCGAAGCCGGTGTGACGGTGCGCGAGGTCGGAACTCCGCCCCCTCCCACTCCCGGAATCACCTACTTGTCGCCAGGTGACACCATTGCTAAGATTCCCGAACTGAACACGCTCCTTGAGGCGCTTACGGCTGCTGAGTTGGTGGATGTACTAAATACCCAAGACGCAAAATTCACAATTTTCGCGCCTAACAACACAGCATTGGCCGACTTACTAGACGACCAGGGCACGGCCGATTTAACTACGCTGGTAGCGCAACTCAGCAAGGCAGGCTTATCCAACGTGCTACAGGCGCACGTAATTGCTGACTCATTGCCCGTTGATCTGTTGCAATCACAGAATTACCCAACGCTGTATACCAACGCGACAATTGATGTCGTTAAGTCAGGCAGCAACGTAACGGTGAACGGAGCAGCGGTAGTTACTCCGAACATTCTTACTTCTAACGGAGTGATTCACATCATAGATTCAGTGATCAACCGGCCTCCCCCGCCCGTAGCAGAAGGGGTATTCACGGTGGTAGATACCATTGCAGTGCGCGATGAGCTTAGCAGTTTGGAAGCGGCGCTTCAGGCAGTAAATATCATTGAAACCCTTCGCACCGAAGGCCCTTTCACCGTATTTGCTCCCAACAATGCTGCCTTTAGCGCACTAGTTGCAGCGCAGGAAGTCACCGATCTGAACGGACTGGTTACCAAATTAGGAGCTGATGCGATAGCGTCAATCTTGCAAGCTCATGTGGTACCACAAACCATAACGGCTGCTGATATCAGGGATAAAGACGTATATAACACCATTAGTGGGGCCACCCTTACCGCCACGGTAGACGTAAATACCGGCGCAGTGCGTATCAATGGTGCTAATGTGGTAGAGACAAACCTGACCGCTGAGAACGGGGTGGTTCATATCATGGATTCAGTGGTGAATCTATCTGCCTCCAATGATGGCTCCGGAGGGTTCACGGTTACTATCGAGAATGTTTCAAATGACAAACGATTCTTTCAGCACGGACTATTCAGCACCCCGGTGGGAGCTACTACCCCCGGACCGGCCGTTCCCGGAACAACGGCTGCCAACGGTGGGGCATACGAGTTCACCTTTAACGCCGGCCCGGTGATGACTGCCGGACAGCGCGCTAAACTGATGTTCATTACCATGCTTGCCGCTTCCAATGATTTATTTATCGCTCCGGATCAAAACGGCATAGAACTTTACGATGTCAATAACAATCCTATCACCGGCAATATTTCTGACCGAATATTCCTGTGGGATGCTGGAACTAAGAACAACGATACCGACGCGGATGAAAACGTTGCCGCTCAACTATACGGTGGAACAACCTATCCGGCTGCTTCAAGCTTGGTGGATGTGACCATCAGCAACGTGGGCACATTGTTCACCCTACGTATCGCCAACAAAACCGGCGATCCGAGCGTACCCAACAGTAATCTCTCGCCCGGAGTATGGGGTGTGCATACCGTTAATAATCCCGTCTTTGGAACCGACCGCGCAGCCGGTACCGACGGTTTGAAAGAGCTGGCCGAAGATGGCAACCCGGCAGTTTTAGCAGCTACTTTTGACCGTAACGAAGGGTTTGCCGTCCCCCTAACCCCCGGCGTATTCGCGGTTCATAGTAGCCAGGTACGTCCGGTGTTTGAAGTCGGTCAGGTGGATCGGGGAGTAGGTTTGCAAGCGCTGGCCGAAGACGGAAACCCGGCGACCTTGGCAACTGCCTTAACGCAACGCACTGACCTGAGAACCAGCGGTACGTTTGGCGGTACCGAGACCATTGGCCCGGGTGGAACCTATTCGTTCACCGTAGACGCTGAACCCGGTGACTACTTAACCATCGTGACCATGAATGGGCAGAGCAACGATATTATATATACCACTCCTGAAAATGGTATCCCCTTGTACCGAACCAACGGACGGCCGTTTAATGGAAATGCAAGTCGGCAGTTGATCGCTTACGATGTGGGCACCGAGGCCAACGAATATCCGGGAGCGGGACTGAATCAGCTTCCCCGTCAGACAGCCCCTAATACCGGACCGGCCGATCCGGATAATACGGTGCGTCGTGTAACAACTGACGACATCAACCCCTCCGATGATGGGTTCATTTACCGTCCGGTGGGAGAAAGAGTGCGGGTGACTATCACTCCCAACTAAACCCGAGTAAACGCATTCGGAATCGAGCACCGGCTAGCAGTAGTCGGTGCTTTTTTTGTTTCATTTTTGCCTCATTCGGTGTATGTTTAAGGGAATTTTATTTTGAAAAAAGCGGTAACTATAAACAGATTGTTTAGGACTAAACTCGCAAGCCGTTCAGCCATAAGTACTTAAGCCAACCTTCCCGCATGTATTTAATATTTGATACCGAGACTACCGGACTGCCCCGCGACTACAACGCTCTCGTTACTGACCTGGACAACTGGCCTCGGGTGGTGCAACTCTCCTGGCAACTGCATGCCGCCAACGGCAAATTGCTCAGCCAGCACGACTACATCATTCGGCCCGAGGGGTTCACCATTCCCTTCAATGCCGAAAGAGTGCACGGTATCTCTACGCAGCGCGCCCAGGAAGAAGGACTGCCGCTGGCCGAGGTGCTTACTGCGTTCAACCAGGACCTAGACCGTACCGAGTCGGGTCGACGGCCGGTGGTAGTCGGTCATAATGTTGACTTTGATATCAACATCACCGCCGCTGAATTTATCCGGGCCGGGTTATCGCAGTCCGGAGACGACAATCCGGTGTTACAGTCTCCGAAGATTGATACCAAAGATGCGTCTACCGATTTTTGTAAAATCCCCGGCGGCCGGGGCGGTAAGTACAAGTGGCCTACTTTGTCCGAACTGCACGAAAAGCTCTTTGGCGTGCGCTTCGACGGGGCGCACAACTCTGCCTACGATGTAGACGCCACCGCTCGTTGCTTCTTCGGCCTGATCGAGCACCGGGTCATTGCTCCGTTCACTCCTGAGGTAGCGCTTGAGAATATCCACTACGAACGCCCTAACCTGGAGGATGCTACCGCGGTGGTTGATCCGTCGGCCATTGAGCAAGCGTCGGCCGTGCCAACCGTTGAAGTGCCGGTCGAGGACATCAAGACTGCTCCCTTTAGCCACCTGCACGTGCACTCGCAGTTTTCTATCTTGCAGAGCACCATTAATCTAAAAGAACTAATCGCCACTGCCAAGGAGCAGAAAATGCCTGCCGTGGCGGTAACCGATTTTGGTAGCCTGTTCGGGGCTTTTAAAGCGGTGGCCGAGGGGCGGCGACAAGGGGTAAAGGTAATCATCGGGTGCGATGTATACATGGTCGCTGACCGCCATCAGAAGAAATTCACCAAAGACTTTCGCGACCACCGCACCATTCAATTGCTGCTGGCCAAGAACCAGGCGGGCTATCAGAACCTGGCTAAGCTCTGCTCGCTGGGCTACATCGAGGGTTCCTACGGTGGCTACCCGCGGGTAGATAAGGAATTGATCAAGCAGTACGCCGAGCACCTGATCGCCACCACCGGCAGTTTGTCCGGCGAAATCCCCGACCTGATCCTTAATGTGGGCGAACATCAGGCCGAGGAAGCCTTTCGGTGGTGGGCCGACACCTTTGGCGACGATTTCTACGTGGAACTGCAGCGTCATGGACTACCCGAAGAAGATCGCGTCAATGAAATTATGCTGGGTTTTGCCCGAAAGTACGGCGTGAAAGTGATCGCTACGAACAATGCGTATTACCTGAACGAAGAAGATGCCAGCGCCCATGACACCCTATTGTGCGTGAAGAATGGCGACTTGCAGTCGGTGCCCAAAGGACGGGGGCGGGGCTACCGCTTTGGCTTTGCCAACGATGAGTATTATTTTAAGTCGGAAGCGGAGATGAAAGCGCTATTCCACGACCTGCCCGAAGCCATCACCAATACGTACGAGATCGTAGAAAAAACTGAGGAGCTCATTCTGGAGCGCGACATCCTCTTGCCCCGCTTCGAGATCCCCGAAGGCTTTTCCGACCAGGATGACTACCTGCGCCACCTCTCGTTTGAGGGTGCTAAAACGCGCTATCCTGAAATTACCCCCGAATTGCAAGACCGCCTCAATCTGGAGCTGAAAGTGATTAAGGACATGGGCTTTCCGGGCTACTTCCTTATCGTGCAGGACTTTATCAACGCCGCCCGGCGTATGGGCGTGTCCGTAGGACCCGGACGAGGCTCGGCCGCGGGTTCAGTGGTGGCCTACTGCACCGGCATCACCAATATCGATCCCATTCTCTACGACCTGCTCTTCGAACGCTTCCTCAACCCGGAGCGCATTAGCATGCCCGATATCGACATCGACTTCGACGACGAAGGACGTCAGGCGGTGATCGACTACGTGGTGCAGAAGTACGGGCAGAACCAGGTAGCGCAAATCGTTACCTTTGGCACGATGGCCCCCCGCATGGCTATCCGCGATGTGGCACGGGTGAGCGAACTCCCGCTGGCCGATGCCAACCGACTGGCCAAACTGGTGCCCGAAAAGCCGGGAACCACCTTCGAGCAGGCCCTGGCCGAAGTGCCCGAACTCAAGCAGATCAAGCACGGCAACGACAAGCAAGCCGAGGTGGTTACGCTGGCCCACAAGCTGGTGGGCTCGGTGCGCGGGGCGGGCATCCACGCCGCGGGCGTCATCATCGCTCCCGACGACCTGCTAGAGTACATTCCGGTGAAGACGGACAAGGACTCCGATCTATTTATTACCCAGTTCGACGGCTCGGTGGTAGAATCGGCGGGGATGCTGAAGATGGATTTTCTGGGACTCAAGACGCTCACCATCATCAAAACCGCGCTGGATAACATCAAGCGCAACCACAGCATTGATATCGACATTGACAAAATTCCACTTGATGATGAGAAGACCTTTCGGCTGTACCAACGGGGCGATACGGTCGGCACCTTTCAGTTTGAGTCGGAAGGCATGCGGCAGTGGATGCAGAAACTAAAACCTACCGACATAGAGGATCTAATCGCTATGAACGCCCTGTACCGGCCGGGTCCGATGCAGTTCATTCCCAACTTTATTGATCGGAAGCACGGCAAAGAGGCCATTGAGTATCCGCACGAACTGCTCAAACCCATTCTGAAGAATACCAACGGAATTATGGTATATCAGGAGCAAATCATGCAAACTGCTCAAATTCTGGGTGGCTACTCCCTCGGCGGTGCCGACCTGCTGCGGCGTGCGATGGGCAAGAAGAAGATCGAGGAGATGAACAAGCAGCGCGTGGTGTTCGTGCAGGGGGCTAAGGAGAAGCATGGCATCGACAAGGCCAAGGCTGAAGAGGTGTTCTCCATTATGGAGAAGTTTGCCCAGTATGGCTTCAATCGCTCGCACTCGGCGGCCTACTCGGTGGTGGCTTACCAAACCGGCTACCTCAAGGCCAACTACCCCGCCGAATACATGGCGGCCGTGCTCACCCATAATATGAACAACTCCGATAAGGTGACCCTGTTCATGGACGAGTGCAAGCAGCAGCGCATCCGGGTGCTGGGCCCCGATGCCAACGAAAGCAGCTTCTTCTTCGGAGTGAACGCCGAGGGGCAAATCCGCTTCGGACTGGGCGCCATCAAGGGCGCGGGCGAAAGTGCGATTACATCCATTATTGAGGAGCGCGAAACCGGCGGGGCCTACCTTAATATCTTTGACTTCGTGAAGCGTTCGAACCTGCGGGCGGTGAACAAAAAGACACTAGAGAGCATGGCGATGGCGGGGGCCTTCGACTGCTTCAGCGACCTGCACCGGCGGCAGTATTTATACACTCCTCCCGGCGAGATGAACTTGCTCGAGAAAGCGGCCCGCTACGCTGCTACGTTGCAGCACGAAGAGCAGGCTGCCCAGGTGTCACTCTTTGGCGGACCGCAGGGTTTGGAAATGCCGTTGCCCCGGGCTGAGGAATGCGAACCCTACAGCGAAATTGAAAAACTTAGGATTGAGAAAGAAGTAACCGGCTTCTACATTTCTGGTCACCCACTCGACCAGTACAAGTTGGAAATTGACAATTTTTGCACCTGCACGGTGGATAAGGTGAACAACTACCGCAATCAGGAGATTGCCGTAGCCGGTATTGTCACCAAGAGCATAGAGCGACAGATGCGCAACGGGAAGCCCTTCGGGCTCATCACCATTGAGGATTTTCAGACCTCGCTAGACATGGCCCTTTTCGGAGAAGACTATCTAAGCAACCGACACCGACTCTCCGTCGGTGAGTTCGTTTACGTGAAGGGAAGGGTAGAGGAACGGTACAACCGCCCCGACGTGTGGGAACTACAGCCTAGCCAGGTGCAACTGCTGAGTGAGCTGCGCGAGAAGATGACGCGCGGCATTCGGATCACCCTTCCCGCCGCGCGGCTGGATGCCGCCCTGATTCATCGGTTGGAAGAACTCACCCACGCCTTTCCGGGCACCTGCACCCTGAAAATAATGTTGCAGGATGAGCGGGAGAATATTGCGGTAGAACTACTCTCGCGACGCTACAAAATTAACCCCGATAACCAACTGTTCGACCAGTTGGATGAGCTCAAGGGCGTCACCTACGGTTTGGCAACGGGTTAGGTGCCTCCTGAAAGCCAATGAGAGATTCAGTGGCGCATGAACTTGCAAGTTCATACTTGGCTAGTGATCTATCTGTTGCAGTACCGCTTTTTGGGCGGGCCGATATTTCGTGACGAGACCGTATTGATCCTGCGTTAAGGTCGCCGGTATTACGACGTTGTAGTACATCAAGACCAACCACATCAGAATGAACCTAATTCTAATAATGTCCTTTGCACTTTTAGTCGGACTTATAAGTTGTAAAAACTCTGAAAAGACAAGTGACAAGCTTGAAATTGCTGAAAAATATTTCGTGGCTCTTGATAAATCTAACAGTTCCGAAATAAACGATTTATTAGCCGACAGTCTTGTGACCACGATACCGAAATATGACTATGAAGTGAGATATTCTAAAAGTGATTACGTGGAGAAATGGTTAAAATGGGATTCAGTTTTTGAACCAACTTATAAAGTTGTTGAAATGAAACTGGAGAATGGAATTGTCAAAGCAAAAGTTTTAAAAACCGATAAGAGGATTAACTTCCTTATGCAAAAACCTTTTTTAACGAATGAGATTCTGAGGTTTGAAAACAATAAAATAATTTCCGTTGAGTAACTACTCAGGTAGCTGGGCTAGCCATGATTTGAGCTAGATAGGTGAATACATCAAGGTCTCGTTTTTTGAGGGTATCAATAACCGAGCGTAGGATGCAGAAAGTGCTTTGCCCGGATTTGAACTGCCCGGAGACCTTCTGTTTAACCTTTACATTGCGAATGGCTCTCTCTGAGCCATTGTTGTCTGGGGGTACTTCCAAATCGTACAAGAAAACCAGCAAGCAGTCCCGATACTTAACCATAGACTTTTGGAAAGTGTGGGTTTTTTCAAACCGTCTGCCATCAATAGGGCGGAGTAGTAACCGATTGAGCCGATTTTCCAACTCGTAGACCTCCTGCTGACCCTTACGCCAAGCTTTTTCTTGTCTATGTGCTGTTTCGTTGAGCTTCAGAGCATCATGCAGCAGAGTTCTACAATGCGTGGACCAGGGGCTTTTTTCGCTTTCTTCCAGGAAAATCAAGTCTCGTTGCAGGTGAGCCAAACAGAGTTGCTTGGCGTTGGAAGTAATCTTGAGCTGCGCCGCCCAGCGATCGGAGCCTATGGTAGCCTTAGGCAATCCATCGGGAAAGGTTTCTTCGATAACTTGGCTGCCTCGGCAAGCAGAAGCTTTCAAGAAAGTGTTCTTCACATTCTGCCAGGTCCATATCCACCAATTCTTGCCATTCACACGCGCACCGGTTTCATCGCTGCCTACGTAGCTGGCCTTTTGTATTTGTGCTTGAATAGTTTCGTAGATGGGACTGGCTTTAAGAGCAGCCCTTTCTAACATATTATACAAACTGCCCTGACTCAACGCTAAGCCAAATACGTCCCGAAAAAGCAAAGCCAGTCGTTGATAAGGCACATACTGATACACACTTAAGTAAGCCGTATAGGCTTCTAGGCGAGGACCGTATTGGATAGGGGCATTCACCCCCGCCGGATAGCTTGCTTTCTGAAAGTTATCACAGCATGCACACTGACACCCATACTGACGATATTCAGTATAAACCGGCTGCACTGGCGGAATGTCTACTACTTGGCGGCGGGAGACTACTTGCTGCGCTTCGGGCAAAGCATTGCCACATTCCTGACAGTAACTACTTCTTAACTCCTCTATCTCATCGGCTACGGCTACCATCTTGAGCGTGTGCCCCTGATGTCCGGCTTGCCCCCCAGACTTGCGCCCGCTTTTCTGACGAAGGCTTCTACTCATTTTGTTAGCCTTATGCTGACTCGGTGGCTGGTGACTATTGTGGCTGTCTTTCTTGACTGCTTTGCCCTCCAGTCGTTGTAACAATAGCATTACTTTCTCCTCCAGACTAGCTACCCGCTGGCGCAATGAGGCATTCTCCGCCCTCAGTATCGCTATCTCGTTAGATTCATCCACAATCAACAATAATAACTTTTTCTTAACTTACCAAAAAATGCTACCCTACCTGAGTAGTTACTCCGTTGAAATAGAATATTTGAATTTTGACGAAGCGACTTGGGAAAGGAACAAAAATGCACTTTTAAGCTGGACTGATGAAAATCATCCTGAACTGAAACTAAACCGTTATATTTACGACCAAACAGAATCTGGTGGAATGAAATTCTTAAAAGCAATTGAACTGTATCAAAACAAAAAATAACGTGTTACAACAATGGCTATAAGTAATTGCTTGTTCTCGCCTACTTTGAAGATTCCTGCGGAATTTCTAACTTGATGTGCACTCGCAAAGTTAAGTGCTAACCCACGCAACTACTCATACTAGAAACGATATCCGTGCAGATTAACTGCAACCCCTCTAATCAGTAAATACTCAACTTCACGCTTATCAAGCGTACGCTTGCTGTTTTGCGCGTTGCCGTAGTTGGATATTGTTCGCTAATTCAGAAGACACACTTCGCTGCGTCGTTCAGCAGGACTCATACCGAGCGGATAAAGTTGACGAGCAGTTGTTGCTCGGCTAACGAATTAAGAACCACAACGGGCTTCTCCTTAACTCCACAGTACAATAAATCTGTCGCAAGATAAAGTATTTTCCGCCCTGCTTCGTCTCCCTTAATACGCATGGAACGTAGCTATATTTTAATGTCCAAACCCCCTCCGCCCACCGTCCGGCAAGTCGTAAAGGATTACAGCACCCGTCTGTTCCGCTTCATCCGCGGCCGGGTGGGCTCCGACCAAGATGCCGAAGACATCCTGCAGGAGGTGTGGTACCAACTGAGCCATTCGGTTAATATTGAAGAAGTCAGCCAGATCAGCGGGTGGCTCTACCGCGTGGCCCGCAACAAAATCACCGACACCTACCGTAAGAAACGGCCCGACGCGCTCGCAGACTATGACCACGACGACGGCTTTGGTCTAAAGGACATTTTGCTGGCCGACGCCCCCACCCTGGAGGCCGAAGAACTGAAAGAACTGTTCTGGAGCGAACTGTTTGCTGCCCTGGACGAGTTGCCCGACAAGCAGCGGCAGGTGTTTGTTGAGAACGAGTTGGAAGACAAGACCCTGCAGCAAATTGCCGACGAAACGGGGGCCAACCTCAAGACGGTGATTTCGCGCAAGGGCTACGCCGTAAAACATTTGCGCCGCCGCTTAGCGGCATTGTACGACGAATTTTTATCTTACTGATATGATGAACCCCAAACGACGCTACCGCGGACTCTTTTTCCTGTTTGTCCCCCTGCTGATTGCCGCGCTGGGTGCCGTGGTCATGATGCTGTGGAACGCCATCATGCCCGAGGTGGTGGGTGCCAAGCCGCTTAGCTACGGACAAGCCCTGGGCCTACTGCTGCTATCGCGCATCTTGTTCGGCGGCTTTCGTTTTGGGGGCGGTGGGCCACCCTGGAGGGGCCCGGCCTGGACAGGCAAACGACGCAGCCGCTGGGCCAACCTGAGCGAGGAAGAACGCGCCCGCATGAAGGAAGCGTGGCGACAGCACTGTAAGCGTTCGTAGCTTATCTTAATACATAGCCTTTTCTATAAAAAAAGCAGAAGCAAAAACTAACGATTTGGGCAGGCAGCGTGGCGTTATTGGAGCAACTTTCATCCGAGTTACCATTTCGGCTACTTGTTTGCTTTGATGCTTCATTTCGCATATCAACCAGCCATGCTGCTTGCCTTGTGTTATGCCCTGTGTTTCTTCAATCAAAGTTTTTCTATCTGCTCTTTGGTTAGCCTGGTGTATTTGACAATCATTTCAAGCGGATGACCATCCCTTTTCATTTCTTTTGCCATCTCGAACTCTCGTTTATTGACGGCAGTTTCAATAATACTGTAATTGTCTCGGTAGACTTTTAAACTCTCTTCGTATGCTTTCATGTCTTCTGGTTTTAATTTGGCTATCTCTGCTTCACTAAACAACCTTTCAAATACTTTCTCCTGTAATTTAACGGGTCTATCCTGCAATTGATGCAGATTCTTCAGTACATACATCCATTTGTCAAACTGACTAACTAATTCATCCTCAGCCTTCCTGAAATTCGGTACTTCTAGATAGATAAACGTCAACTTGTCGTAAAAAATCTCATGAGTTTGCCTATCCATCAATTGAATCTCACGTTGATACCTCTCCTCTTCACCCTGATCTGGCAAGCTAAAGTTTAAGATCCCAATGGTGTATACAGCCTTTAAAGAGTAATCCCATTTCTTGCCTTTCGGTGCTTGGCTTTGAATAGGGAAAGTTGAGTAGAAGATGCTTCTATCTTTGAAGTACAACTGCTCCGCATTCTGTAATTCAATAATAAATTTCTCGTCTTTCTCATTTTTGCAGTACAGATCAAAAAAAGCCTTCCTATCGGTTTCTCTGTTACCGAGGTTCTCAGTATTTAAATAAGTCAAATCCTGAATCCGTTCTCTATCGCCAAGCACTTGATTCAGAAAATCAATCAGTAGTTCCTTATTAAATTCTGTTCCAAACAGTTTTTTAAATCCGAAATCGGTGAACGGGTTGATATATCTTTCCTTGCTATCCATATCTCAAAGATAGCCATTTTGTACTTTTCTTTTTTTCAATTCACATAGGGCATAACAACCGTATAAACGCACCTAGTGCGCTTGTTTGCAATATAGGATTCGTAAGATTACCCTAGCAAAAACCACTAAACTTGCCCACAGCGTTAATCTGTTCATATCTTCCGTAGTAGTTTTCAAATAGATCGCCTGCGAAATCGGACTATACGTTAGGCAATTAGCTAAACGTTTACAAACGACTACAAACGTTTAACCACAGGGTCGCGGAGGGCTTGTCGCAGCTTGCGCCGCGCCTGCGGTCCGATAAAGTTAATCAAAAACTACCGCATTCTCTTCAACAAGTTTTGTGAGGAGGCCGTGTATCTTAATAGCCGCCACTCAGCATAGCCGAACGACTTATGGGAAATGTCCGGACTGACAAAAAACTCTTGCCTGTTTAGAGTAATTCCCCCGCCACCCCGTCTACCGGTTTGAAATCAGTATTCACCTAAACCCAACACCTTATGTACAAAATGTCATTCAAGCCCTTACTGCTGGGAGTGGGTGCGGCGCTCCTGTTATTAGCCCTGCCCTTCTTCCTGCTCAAAGCGGCCCTGCTGCTGCTGGTCTTCGGACTCATGTTTCGTTTGGCCCGCTACCTGTTCGGCTCCCAAAGGTTCGGCCGCCAGCGCGCGCCCTGGGGCGTAAGCTGGCACCCCATGCATCCACATCGGGTCTGGACCGATACCATCCGGGCCATGTCCGACGATGAGTATCAGTCGTTCCGGCAAACCCTTCGGCCCGAGCAGCCCGGCGTGGCCCGAACCACCATTGCCATTCAGTAATTCGTTCATCTTAAACCCAATCACCATGTATCAATACAAGACCCGCGGCAGACACACCGCCGACCAACAACGCCGTCCGTTTATCGACGCCGAATTTAAAGAAGGCATGCGGGGCGGCTTCTTCCGCCGACCCAAGTACAACGTGCCGCTCAACATTGCCGAAACCGGCACCCACTACGAGGTGCACGTCTACGCCGTCGGCTTCGACAAAGCGCACATCAGCGTCACCGTAGAAGACGACGTGCTGATGATTCGCGGCAAGCGCGAGATCGACCAGGACAACCCGCCCCGCTTCCGGCGGCAGGAGTTTCCGGTGAAGCACTTCGAACGTGTGGTGAGCCTGCACGGACAGGTCGACATTACCCAGATTCAGGCCAAGCAAGATGGCGAGGTGCTCAAGATCACCCTGCCTAAACTGCCCGAAGCACAGGCTGCTTCGCAGAAGATTGATATTGACTAAAGTAGGCCCTATCAAATCTGGCGCCGGGCTTCTCGCCCGGTGACTAGCGCATGCGGGTTCTCTGAACCCGCATGCGCTAGTCACCGGGCAGGCGAAACTAGATTTTGTCAGGTAATTCTGAAAAGGCAACCCAGGGTGGTTGCCTTTTTTGGTTTCCCCAAGATAGATTTGGCAACTATCGCAAATGGCTTTACCTTTTCTGGCATGAAAACCATCCTCTCCCTTCTATTATCTATCCTGAGCTTTCCCCTGCTGGCGCAGGAGCTCAACTATCCCGAAGTGCGCTACCAGCCCAACCCCTGGCGGGGGCACTGGGTTACCCACCCCGGCATCAGTCAGGGCGAAGCCGTGCTGCTGCACTACCGCCGCACCATCGATCTGGCCGCGGTGCCCGAGGCGTTTATCATCAGCATCACCGCCGACAACAACTACACGCTCTACGTGAACGGACGGATGGTGTGCTTCGGCCCGCAACTGGGCGACATCACTCACTGGCGCTACGAAACGGTCGATCTGGCCCCCTACCTGCAAGTTGGCACCAACATCCTGGCGGTGGAGGTGGTGAACTGGGGCTACCACCGCTTCTTCGGCAAGCAGTCGGTGCACACCGCCCTGACCGTTCACGGCTATGACGCGGCCGAACCGGTGAGCACCCGGGTCGGCGAAAGCGGCTGGAAGGTGTTTCGCAACCCAGGCTGGCACCCCCAGGTGGTGCAATGGCGCTCGGCCACGCCCGACATCATCGGCGGACTGTACGCCAACAATCCGACCGATAGCCTGGTGGCCGAGCACTATCCCTGGGGCTGGAAGGCAACCGGTTTCAACGATCAGGACTGGCCGTCGGCGATCTTTCTGGAAAATACCGACGGACTCGGCGGCGGCTTCGCTTGGTTGCTGGAGCCGCGCAACGTGCCCCTGCAACAGCAGCAGGAAGAACCCATTGGTGCCGTGGTGCGCACCAATGGCCCCCCAGCTCCAAAAGAACTGTTTAAGGGGCAGGACCTGGTGGTGGCCCCCAACAAAGATATCACCCTGCTGCTGGACCACGGCGTGCTCACAATGGGGTACCCCCAATTAGACTTTTCGGGCGGAGCCGGAGCGCAGATAACTATCACATACGCCGAAAACCTGTTCAACCCCGACAAGTTGAAGGGCGACCGCAACGTGGTGGGCGATAAACTGGTCACCGGCTACCGCGACATCATTCGCCCCGACGGTGGCGATGAGCGGCACTTTCAGCCCACCTGGCTACGCACGTTTCGCTTTGTCGAGATAAAAATTCGCACGGCCGACGCCCTCCTCACCCTGCATACGTTTACTAACCAACGCACCACCACGCCCATTCCGGTGGTGGCCGAGTTCGCCGCCAACCAGCCGGAGTACGCGCAAATCTTTGATATCTGTCGTCGCACCGTGGAGCTGTGCACCCAAGACTACTTCCTGAGCGACGCCTACTACGAAACCATGCAGTACGTGGGCGACACCAAGGTACACGCGCCGGTGTGGCAGGCGCTGAGCGGCCACGAGGCGCACACCCGCAACGCCCTGAAGCAGTTTCACGATTCGCGCAACGAAGAGGGGATGCTGATGAGCTGCTATCCCCTAAAGGCGCACTTTATGCACGCCACCTATTCTATGATCTGGGTAGACATGCTCTACAACTACCTGCGCTACAGCGCCGACACCACCTTTACGCGCCAGTTTCTGCCCGGCGTGCAGCAGACGATGGCCTACTTCGCGGGACGGCTGCAATCCAACGGCCTGCTAGGAGCGGCTAAGTACAAGTACTTTGTCGACTGGTACGTGGACAGTCCAAAGGGAAAACTGGCTCCGGGCAGCGACGGGGCCAACTCGGCGGTGGTGAACCTGCACCTGGCCCACGCGCTGCAATCGGCTGCTAAGCTGTTTGCCACGGTGGGCGATTCGGCGCAGTCCGGGACGTACCAGCGCTCGGCAGACCAGATTAAACAGCGGGTGCACGAACTGTGCTACAACGAAGAGCGGCAACTGATGTCCGAACGGCCCGACCAGTCGTACTACGACCAGCACTCCAACATCATGGCAGTGCTCACCGACGCGGTGCCCGCCGCCCAGCAGTCGGCCCTCATCGAGCGCACGGTGACGGACACCACGCTGAGTCCAGCCACCTACTACTACCGCTACTACTTACTAGAAGCCCTGCAGAAAACCGGCCGGGCCGACCTGCTACCGCAAGTGCAGCAACCGTGGGTGGATTTGGTACGGCTCAACGCCTCCACAGTGGTGGAACGTTTCGAGAGTCCGTTTAAGAAAAGCCGGTCGGAGGCCCACCCCTGGGGCACGGCGCCCGCGCTGTTCTACTTCACACTGGTAGCCGGCATTGAGCAGCCGGGCTTCGGTTAGGACCGGGTGCGCATGGCTCCTCAGTTGGGTGAGCTGCGGTTTGTTAAGGGGAAGTATCCCACTCCCAAAGGAGTGATCAGCTTCGAACTGCGCCGTCGGGGAGATGAGGGACTAGACGTCCGTGTGGAGGTGCCGGAGGCAATGGAGATAGTGTTTGCGTGGCAGGGAAAGCAGCGTTTGCTCAGCAGCGGGGCGCAGCAGTTCGTTCTGTGAGTGCCAGAGATGCGAACTGAGAATAGATAGGTAAACCCCACTATAACGTTATTTGCAACCTTCCGCTGGTATACTGCTGTTTATCCTATCAGTTTGGTAATACCAGTGAAGTAAACAAGCTCCTTAAACAGACAACTTCGTCCTAGTTTCTTCTCATTAATCGAACAGTGTTCATAATACACCATATTTAATTGTAAAAGACACACAATGTTACTATTTTGCAATATATAATATCAAATCATGATTCATTTTGGTGCTTTTGTATTTTCATCAACAAATAACTGTATTATGAAAAAATTACGCTATGCAGTTCTTTCATTGTTAATAGCCAGCTGTGCGCTGGTAAGCTGTCAGGACGAACTTTTACCTGATCAACAGAGGCAACTTTCGGAGTCTTCGACTGAAGATACCAAGGTTTTCTCATCCAGCACTGCCCGCGATGCTGATTGGGAGCTGGTCTGGAGTGATGAGTTCAACTTCTTCGACGACAGCAAATGGACTAAGATTAATGCGCCTAGCGGGATTAACAACGACCTGGCTTACCTTACCCCCGCCAATGTATGGATTCAGAATGGTAATCTGCGCATTCGCGCTAACAACAACAGTATTGGAGGGCGCAATTTCACGGGCGGCAAAGTGATGACCAAAAATAAGTTTGACCTATTGTATGGCCGAGTGGAAGTACGAGTGCGTACTGCCTCTACCTATGGCTCACACACAGCAGCATGGCTTCTCAACGAGGAGTGCGACGGAATAAACCCCTGTGCCGCCTGGCCCCCCGAAATTGATATTGTAGAGGTGATTGGTAGGGATCCTAGTGAAGCCTTTTTCAATGTACATCATGGGGTTCAGTCAAGCGAAGGCCGTTGGTCGGAAGGCGGAAAGGGTATCACATTTAACGATGCGTCATCGAACATAACACCAAGCCCTGCCCCCGGATCTGCGTTCCACGAATATGCCATTGAGTGGGAGGAAAATGAAATCAGATGGTATCTAGATGGTAGCAACGATCCGGTGAAGACCTGGAATCCCAACAATAGTACGAGCTTTATGCCAAGCGAACGCATGTTTATTATCTTAGATATTGTAGTAGGAGGTGATTGGGCCGGAACCCCGAATGGGTCCTCTGTATGGCCTCAGTATGCCGATTTTGACTATGTACGCGTGTACAAACGCGGCACCCCTCCCCCCAATGGATCGGGCAACGTGAAGGTGCGTGCACGAGGTACAGCGGGCGGCGAGCAGCTTAAGCTCAAAGTGGGTGGCAACACCGTGCAGACCTGGAACCTTACCACCAGCATGAGCGACTATTACTACTCAGGCAACGTATCGGGCAAATCGCTTGAACTGCGCTTCGACGACAATATTGGTCAGGACGTACAAATTGACTACCTGGAGGCCGATGGTACTACTTACCAAGCCGAAGCCCAATCGGTGAACACTGGAGTGTGGCAGAATGGCAGTTGCGGAGGCAGCTTTTCTGAGTATATTCACTGCCCCGGTGAGATTAAGTTTGGTAGCACTAGCGGCGGAACCGGCGGGGGCAGTGGCACCACTACCGTACGCGCTCGCGGCACCGCCAGCGGGGGAATAATCCGACTGTTGGTGGATGATAATGAGGTAGCCAACTGGACGATGTCAACCAGTATGAGCAACTACACCTACTCAGGAAGCGTAGCCGGTAAAAACGTGAAGGTAAAGTTTGACGATAACACCGGCGACGCCGTGATCGACTACCTACAGGTCGGCAGTACCGTCCGACAGGCTGAATCACGCGCCATTAATACGGGAGCGTGGCAGGGTACCTGCGGAGCGGGTAGCTTCACTGAAAGCATCGACTGCCCTGGTTATATTGACTTTGGCTTGTTCTAGTGCAAGCCACTGCTTATAAAGAAGCTGTTTTCTAGACCTTGTAATCAATTAACTTATAGTATACTTGACAAGTATGACTGGCTCAGCTGGTCGTACTTGTTTTATTTCTAATCTTAAACCTCCTCTCATGGAATCATTCTTTAAAACTCTCTTAATAATTTGTTTAGCCGGTGGCCTCCTCAGTTGCGAAGAGTTTTATCCTTGGCTTTATCCGGATGGGGAAACCCCCTCACCAACCAACCCGCCCGATTCTACCGTGGGCGACTGGAACTTGGTATGGAATGACGAGTTTGACGACTTCGATGAAAGCAAGTGGATGGTCGTGGATGCCGCTAGCGGCATTAACAACGATTTGGCCTACCTTTCGCCCGACAACGTTACCATTGAGAACGGCACGTTGCGCATCCGGGCCGACAACAACAGCGTAGGCGATCGCAACTTTACCGGCGGTAAAGTGCTCAGCAAAGATAAATTCGATTTCACCTACGGCCGGGTCGCCGTTCGGGTGCGTACCGCTTCCACTCCGGGCACGCACACTGCCGCCTGGTTGGTGCACACTCCCTGCGATGGCATCAACCCGTGCGTCGGAGCCTGGCCCCCCGAAATTGATATCATAGAAATGATTGGGCGCGAACCCGACCGCGTGCACCAGACCGTGCACTACGGCACCACCCCCTACGACGGCACCACCGGCGGGCGTTGGCCCGACTGGGCGTTTGACGTAACCACCACGGTGCTTGCAGACGGTCAGCTTCCGGGCGAGGCCTTTCACGAGTACGTGATGGAATGGGAAAAAGACGAAATTCGGTGGTATATAGACGGACTGCTCACCAAGACCTGGACGGCTAACGATACCGACAGCTTTATGCCACGCGAAGCCATGTACCTGATTCTCAACGTGGTAGTAGGGGGCGACTGGGCCCAGGCACCGACCGCTTCGTCCATCTGGCCGCAGTACGCTGACTTCGATTATGTGCGGGTCTACCAAAAGGACAGTACTAATCAACCAGTGCCCGTTGAGTCAATGACCTATCGCATCAAAAACGCGGCATCGGGGCGTTATCTCGCCGCCAACAGCACCGACGAAGAATGGGTGACTCCCCTTCAATTTGATTTGGACGAGAATGATAGTACGCAGATCTGGGTCGCCACCGAAGTTGAAGATGGGTGGTTTACGCTGTCACCCCAGCAACCTCTGAACCGGGTGATCACCTCTGACGGTCAGGTAACGGATGCGCCGGTGTATCAGGCGGCTTACCAAGGATGGACTACTCAGAAGTGGATGATGGAGGACACGGGAGCCGGAGCCGTACGCTTGGTACCTCAGTGGCCCGAAAATGTGGTGCTGACTACCACCGGTGGCGATGACGGATCGGCCATCAAGCAAAGTCCACCGGCTGATACGGATCAGGAACGTTGGTATTTGGAAGTGGTGCAGTAGCAATCATAAGCATACCCCACGGGTCGGTTCATCAAGATGAACCGACCTTTTTGTTCTTGTTAGTTTTTTGTATACCGGGCGCTTAGCGCCTTTCTTAAAGATCATTACCGAATAGGTAGCAATTACAGCTAGTTTATAGGCCGCGCTTTTTGTCCAGCACGTCGCGGATGCGGGCGGCGCTTTTGTAGTCTTCCTTCGCCAGCACCTTGGCCAGCAGTTCCTCTAGCTTCTCAACCGGGTAGTCGGAGAAGGGCCCCTTCTTGAGATCGGCTTCGCCGGGTTCGTTGGTGAAGCCCGCCTCGGCGAGCACCGCTTCGTAGGTGTAAATAGGGCAGTCGAAGCGCACAGCCAGGGCAATGGCGTCGGAGCTGCGTGCCTCAATCGTAAACGCTTCCCCGCGACTGTCCTGAACCACCATCCGCGCGTAAAAGACATTTTCCACCAGCTGATACACCACCACTTCTTGCAGCGAGGCCTGTAGACAATCTAGGGTCTGCTTAAAAAGATCGTGCGTCAACGGTCGTTGCGGATTCATGTTCTCCAGCGCCACGGCGATGGCCTGCGCCTCGAAGCTGCCAATCACCACCGGAAACCGCCGCTTCCCTTTCTGTTCTTCCAGAATGAGCGCATAGTTTCCCGGGTGCGACTCGCTGTTGGTGAGCGCCACCACGTCTAGGATTATCTTATCCACGGAATGAGGGGTCTGCTTGGATGAATTGGCACAGTTCGTCTACGTCCGCGAAGGGAGCCACCACGGCCCCGTCGGACAGCAGTTTGTAAAGAGAAGGGCCTTCCACTTCCACCTGGTATCCCTGCGCTAGTTGAACCGTGTTTTGCTCACTGCCCAGCACGGCAATGCCGTAGTGGTTCAGGGCGTAGCGTAAAAGTGACTCGGCTTCTGAGTGGTTCATAGGAAGAAGTTATGCTAGGTTCTTGACAATAATCCAGCTGCCGTAACCCAGACAAAGCAGCGAAGACAATAGCACAAAGCCAGCGCGCAGCGAGGCGTGGCGGTGCGCGATTTTTCGGGCGAACGGCAGACTGAAAACTCCGGCGGCGGTAAGCATCCCCGCCACCGAACCCACGCCGAAGACCAGTAGATACGCTAAACTCTCGATCACTCCTTCCATCTCGCTCATCACCAGCAACACCATCGTGCCGCTACCGGCTAGTCCGTGGATCAGGCCCACGCTGTAGGCTACCTGGTACCCCGGTTCGGAAGCGCGCGGCTCCGGGTGGGGGGAACGACGCATCCGGTACAGGCGGTGCGCCCCCAGAACCACCAAAGCCACCCCCACCACCGCTTCGAAGTGGTGGAAGTGACCGTTGAGCAAGGTAGACTTCCCTACGATCATAATCAACCCGACCAAAAAAATCGTGGAGCTGTGCCCCAATCCCCAGTAAATACCGTCTTTTATGGCGGTCCGGGTAGTCTGACGACGCGTCACCAAGCTGCTCACCGCCAGCAGGTGATCGGCCTCAAAGGCGTGACCAAACCCCACCAGGGCCGCAAAGAACAAAGAAACAAGTGATTCCATCGTGGTTAGGGAGTGCGTTGAACAATAATGATCCGGTGGTTGCCCGTGTCGGCGGCCGCCAAGTGCGTAGGCGAAGCCGCTACACAAAACGGCCAGTAGAGCGCTTGGTCGGTGCCGTGGATGGTGGCAGCATTTTCGCTGCCGGTAGAAAAGTCAGGGGGTCCCCACACGCCATCAGCAGTCAGGTTGTTGTCCTGGGGCACTTTATTGAACCACAGCAGACGGCTGTTACCCGTGTCAGCCACCCATAGACCCTCATCGTCAAAGCAGGTGTCGTAGCACCAATTCAGGGTATTGGCCTGAGGGCCTGCCCCGAACTGATTTTGCCCATTGGCTTCTTGGTGCGGCTGACCGACCAATGTGGGAGGCACCTGTTCTAAAGCTTGACTCCAGTGTGACCACAGCAGCACCCGGTAGTACTGGGTATCGGTGATGGCCAATTGTCCAGCGGAGCCAATCTTTACGGAGTAGGGCCAAATGGCGTGGCGGTGGTCGTAGTCGCGCTCACTAAAGTTTTCCTGACCAATCACGCGGTCGGCGGCGGCGTAGGAGGTGGTGGGAATGCAGTCATAGACCAGCACCCGCCGGTTACCGGTGTCCGCGATCCACAACCGGTCGCCATCCGAGGTAAGTCCGTAGGGCCAGTACAGACTTTGCGCCGAGGGGGCGTGGCCCACCCCCTGCCCGTTGGGAGCGTTGGCGGTAAAGTCTTTTTGGCCGATCACCACGTCGGCAGGCTGTCCGTGCTTGGTTGGCAAGCGGTGCCAGATAAGCACCCGGTGGTTCCAGGCATCGGCCACAATAAGCCGCTGACCGTCGGTCCACAGGCCCGAGGGATACTGAAGGGTGGCGGCATCGGCGACATCACCGCGGTTGCGTCCGGTGTCGCTTACTGCCAATTGACCCAGTACCACGTCGGGTGCTTGATGGGCCTCGGTGGGCAACCGGTGCCACAAAAATACCCGGTTCTGGCCCGTGTCCGAAACCAGCAACTGGTCACCGCCCAGGTTCACCCCGCGGGGGGCTAAAAACGGGCTGTCCGGAGGGCCGTAGAAGGGGCGCCATTGCGCATGGAGGTTGATAAGGTGCATTGGCTAACAGATTCGGGGCAGTTGCTCTCCCACCAACATGTTCACCACCCGGCGACCGCCGATGCCGCTGGTGAGCACCACTTGCCGGGGATGTTCGGCCACTACCTCACCCAGGTAGGCCGCCTGGGGTTGTTTACCCGTCGTCCGCAGTAGCTCCAGGGCGGCCTCGTGAATCTCTTCGGCCACCACCGCCAGAAATACCCCTTCGTTGGCGACGTAAAGCGGGTCTAGTCCCAGAATTTCGCAGGCCCCGGCCACCGACTCATCCACGGTGATGCCCGATTGCGTCAGGTTGATGCCGAGTTTCCGGTCGCGGGCCACTTCGTTGAGCACGGTGGCCACTCCGCCCCGGGTCGGGTCGCGCAACAGACGGATCGCCGGACCAAATTCATCAAGTAGGGTTTCGACTGCGTGGTTCAGCGGAGCGGTATCACTCTCGATAGCCGTCTCAAACTCCAGCCCTTCCCGCACCGACATGATCGCCATGCCGTGCGTCGCCAGGGGGCCGCTCACGATGACTTTGTCACCTACCTGAATCCGACTCAGGCTAATGTCCGCCTGGGGGTGGACCCGCCCGAGGCCGGTGGTGTTGATAAAAAGCTGATCCCCTTTGCCCCGCTCGACCACCTTGGTATCGCCGGTGACAACCCGCACCCCCGCCCGCTTACAACTGCTTTTGATGGCCAGAAGAACCTCCCACAACTCGGTCATCGGCAGGCCCTCTTCGATGATGAAGCTCAGCGACAGAAACTCAGGAAGGGCTCCGCACATGGCCAAATCGTTGACCGTACCGTTGACGGCCAGGTCGCCGATGTTACCACCCGGAAAGAACAGCGGCGACACCACGAAGCTATCCGTGGTGAAGGCGGTAGGACCTTTCAAATTAAGCAAGGCTCCGTCGTGTCGCTCCGCCGCGCCGTCGTCGGACAGCAGCTTAAGGATCACATCGTTGAGCAGCTTGTTGGTTAGCAGTCCGCCGCTCCCGTGCCCCATCGTAACGATGTCGAAGTCCAGCGTAGGAAGCGGGCAGTGGAGTTGCATACGTAGGTGAGGTTGGTTCATTGTCTTTCGTTGTGTTTATTAGCCCACAGTCCACAGTTAACTACCCTTTACTGTTGACTATGGGGCTGTCGACCGTGGACTACTTCACACCTCCTGCGCTTCGGCGTAGTGATAATACGCGGCACAGGCTCCTTCGGACGAAACCATCGGGGCGCCGAGCGGGGTAGACGGAGTGCACGCCTTGCCGAACTGGGAGCACTGGTGCGGTTTCCGTTGTCCCTTCAAGACCAACCCGGCGATGCACTCTTTGCTCTCTTCGGCGTGCTCGATGTTCACCGCAAATTTCACGTTGGCGTCGTAGTCAGCCAACTCGGTCTTCACCTCGTAGCCGCTCTGCGGGATGGTGCCGATGCCCCGCCATTCACGGTCGGTGACCCGGAACACCTGCTCGATGACCTGCTGCGCGGCCAGGTTTCCCTCGGGTCGTACGATGCGTTTGTACTGGTTCTCTACGTCGCACCGCCCCTGCTCCAGTTGCCGGACCGTCATCAAAATACCCTGCAACAAATTGACCGGCTCGAAGCCCGTGACCACCACGGGTAGCTGGTACTTGTCCACAATCGGATAATACGCATCGATGCCCATGATGGCGCAAACGTGTCCGGCGGCTAAGAACCCCTGGATGATATTATGGTCATCGTCCAGCACCGCTCGCATGGCGGGAGGCACCAGCACGTGCGAAGCCAGAATAGCGTAGTTGGTGAGTCCGGCCCGTTGGGCGTGGAGCACCGAGAGCGCGTTGGCGGGAGCAGTGGTTTCAAATCCTACCGCGAAGAACACCACCTGCCGGTCGGGATTCTCCTGAGCCAGCCTGACCGCCTCCAGGGGCGAATACAGAATGCGCACGTCGGCTCCATTGGCTTTGGCTTGCAGCAGGCTTCGCTGGGAGCCCGGCACGCGCAGCATATCGCCGAACGAACACAGGATGACATCCTTTTCTTCGGCCAGATACACTGCCTTATCGATCAGGTGGAGGGGAGTGACGCACACCGGGCAACCAGGTCCGTGCACCATCGTGATCTCGTTGGGGAGCAGGCTCAGCAAGCCGTTCTTAACCAGGCTGTGGGTTTGCCCGCCACAGATTTCCATGATCGTCCAGGGCCGGGTGACGGTTCGCTTGATCTCGTCCAGGTACGACCGGGCGAGTTCCGGATCGCGGTATTCGGATAGGAATTTCATGATACTTCGGGATTTAGTTCGTCCAGTTCGCCAATTTCTTTTAAGTAGTGAAAGCTTTCTTTCGCTTCCTTTTCGTCGATGACGCTGATGGCCACCCCCACATGCACCAGCACGTAGTCGCCCTCCTGGGCATGGGGCACCATTTCGAGGCTGGCTTCTTTGGCGATGCCTCCGAACTGCACGCGGGCCATCCGCACCGTGCCGTCGTACTGGTACGAAATAGATTTGATTTTACCGGGAATAGCTAAGCACATAGGTTATTAAGTTCAGTGAATAATATTACGAATAATCTACTTCGGCCATCCTAGCCGCCGAAAAAACGATTTCTCTGGTTGCTTTCTGCTGAATGTGATGGTGAAGTAACTGCCCGAACGAAAGGTTCTCGTCGTTGGGAGACAACTGCTGATGAAAATAAAGATCATATTCGGTAGACAACTGATGATGGATCATATCTACCAGCAGGGCGTTTTGAAACACTCCGCCGCTAAAAGCGACTTTCCTGCTATCTTGCTGTCGGGCCACGGTATGGATCAGATACGCCAGTGAATAATGAAAACGCGCGGCAATTTCTTCGATGGACAACCGCAAGCAGTCGGCCCGAATGCCCGCGATTAGCGGCGCGGTAGGGATAGACGAAGTGATCGTACCTTCCGGAAAGTAGCTTGTTAACGTGGCGTAGCCGTGCTGCTGCACGTAACGCGCCGCCCGGGCTTCGAGGAGCAAGGCAGCCTCTCCTTCGTAGGTGGTTCGGTCGGCCAACCCCAGCAGGCAGGCCACGGCGTCGAATAGCCGTCCCATGCTGGAGGTGTGAAGACCCTCAACTTGCGCCAGTTGCCGGGTATAGTACTGCCATTCCGGGTCAGTAAACTTGCTCCGTAAGTCACCCCGGACGTCCGCTCGTTCGGGCAGGAGCGACAGGGCGGACAAGCGGGGTTCACGGGCCATTTTATCGCCCAGCAGGTGCCGAAAATAAGCCAGGTGATGGACGCGCTCGAAGTTGTGATTTTGGTAAATAAAAAACTCACCGCCCCACACCTGTCCGTCGGTGCCCCGCCCGGCCCCGTCCCATATCACTCCCAACACCGCCTCCTCAGTATCAATCAGCTGGTGTTCGCCCATTACCGAGGCAAAGTGCGCTTCGTGGTGGGGTACCGCCACTACTGGGGCGGCATACTTCGCGGCCAGTGATACGCCAAGTTCGGTAGTGTGGTACTGCGGATGCTGATCCGTGACCACCACGGTGGGCGGCGCACCGAACAGGGTGAGCCAGTGCGCTAATAAGTTTTGGTAGTTCTGCTGGGCGTCGTAGCTGTCCAGGTCACCCAGGGACTGACTCACGTAGACGTTGCCGCCGTGGGTGTAGGTGAACGTGCTCTTGCGGTGCCCTCCCAGGGCCAGTATGCCCTCCTGAATTCCCGAGGGAGCGGGTAGGTACGTAGGTGCCAGGCCCCGCGCCCGCCGCAGCACGATGGACTGCCGGGCCGTCGGACTGTACTGCACCACCGAATCGTCTTGGGGCACCACGATCTCCCGGGGGTTAGTCAGGTAATAGTCGGCTAGCCGGGTGAGCGCATCGGCCGAGGGTTCGGCGAAGACGATGGGCGAGCCGCTGAGGTTACCACTGGTGGCCACCAGCGGGAAGTTAAGCTCCCGGAGCAACACCTCCAGCAGCGGAGCGTAGGGAAGCATCACGCCAAAGTGGTCGAGCTGCGGAGCAATCTGTTCGTGCGCGATTCTTTGTTTCACCGCCGCAGTGAGGGGCAGCAACACGATGGGCGCCACCGCACCAGTGAGCAGCCGCTGCTCGGCGGCGGGCAGGGGCACGTCTTTTCGTAGCATCGCCAGGCTGGGATACAGCACCGCCAGTGGTTTGGCCGGTCGTTGTTTGCGCGTGCGCAGGGTGGAAATCGCCATGGGGTTAGCAGCATCGCAGAGGAGAAGGTAGCCCCCTATTCCCTTGACCGCCACCAATGCTCCGGCCCGCAGCTTCTCGGCAGCCAGTGCCACCACGCGCGACGGATCATCCGATACACATTCTTCGTGGTTATGAAGTTGCAACGGAATAGCGCAGGTGGGGCAGGTATTGGTCTGGGCGTAGTAGCGCCGGTCGGTTGGATCGTAGTACTCGCTTTGGCAGTCGGCGCACAGCGCGAAGGGGGCCATGGTGGTGGTTTCGCGGTCGTAGGGCAAGTGCTGAATGATCGAGTAGCGCGGGCCGCAGTGGGTGCAGCTGGTGAAGGCATAGCCCTGTTGACGGTCCGCCGCATCGTTCAGTTCGGCGCGACAGGCCGCACAAAGGGCCAAGTCGGGCGTGAGCAGCACCTCGGTGCGGTCGGTGGTGGTGCTACGAACGATTAAAAAATCGTTGAAGCGTTGCGGCGGCGCGGCCTCAATGGTGTGCCCCGTGATGCGGGCCATCGGCGGATGCTCCCGCAGCAGCGCCCGCAAAAAAGCGCGCGCCCCTTCCTCACTGGCATTGACCGTAACCCACACCCCGTCGGAGCGATTGCTCACCCGACCGCTCAGGCCGTGGCGCTGCGCCAGCTGGTACACGAACGGGCGAAAGCCCACTCCCTGCACCTGCCCCTGGATATGGATCTGGTGGGTTCGCAAACTAAACGGCGACGCTTTGTGATTCGTGACGTTTTTCTGCGACCTTATCCAGCAGCCACTGGCACCAGGCATCGATGCCCTCGCCGCTGGTGCTGGAGATTTGCAGCACGTCGATGGCGGGGTTCACCTCGCGGGCATCCTGCACCACCGCCTCCACCGAAAAGGGCAGGTAGGGAAGCAGATCCGCCTTCGACACCAGCATCAGGTCGCTGGTCAGAAACATGCGGGGGTACTTTTTGGGTTTATCATCACCCTCGGTGGTGGCCATCAGCGTGACGCGGTAATCTTCGCCCAGATCAAAGGCCGCGGGGCAGACCAGGTTGCCGACGTTTTCCACGATCAGCAGTTCCACTCCGTCCAGATCAATCTGATCCATCGCCTGTCCGACCATCTGGGCCTCCAGGTGGCAAATGCCTCCGGTAACAATCTGTAGGGCCTCGATGCCCGCCGCCCGGATGCGCTCCGCATCCCGTTCGGTTTCCAGGTCGCCGACCAGCACCTTGATCTTCACCTGATCGCCGATGCGACGGCCGGTTTCCTGCAGTAGCGTAGTTTTACCACTGCCGGCCGAGGAAGTCATATTGATCATTAATATGTTGCGACGCTCCATCTCCCGTCGGATGGTATCGGCCACAAAATCGTTGGCCTTCAGGAGGTTAAGCGAGGTATTTTCGCACTGTACGCTACCCCGGGCGGCTTTGGTTGATTTTTCGATGGGCATGGTATGTTGAGGGTTGAGTGAATGAATAAGCAGTATAACGGTGATTGGTTTAGTGTACCGATTTTTACTGTGTATTGTGTTGGAGTTAGTTTTCGCTAAAGTGCACCTGGTGAATAAGTAGCTCGGTGCCCTGCAC
Organism: uncultured Cytophagales bacterium; assembly: GCA_963761785.1. GTDB lineage: Bacteria > Bacteroidota > Bacteroidia > Cytophagales > Cyclobacteriaceae > Tunicatimonas. The sequence goes on along the minus strand of CAVXII010000001.1, from coordinate 2,955,386 downwards.
CACGTTATTATTAAGTTTTCCGCACGACGCACACACAAATTTGTAGTGCTGCACCTCTGAAGTGTGCTCGCAGTCAGCGCAGTAGATCGCCACCGGTACGGTTTCTGTTTCCAGCGCCACGTGCCGGTACCTTTCTTCTGCTTCGATAAGGGCCTGAAACGCGTTTTGCATCAGCAGCGGCTCCACATTTGATAGTAAACCGACCTTCACGTTCACCTTCAGCAAGCGGTTCATTTTATCGGCCGGAAACTCCTCTTCCAGCGTTCGGAAGATACTACGAACCAGTGAGACCTCATGCATAACCTTCACGATTAGTTTCTTCCAATTGACTCAGTTGCTCCAGGTGCCGCTCAGCCTCGGCCCGCAGGTCAGGAGCTTCTACTAAGGTGAGTACCTCCTCGGCCTTGCGCACCATATCTTCGTAACGGGCGTGGTGGAAATCGGCTTCGCCGTTGTCGACGTGCCAACTGGCTTCCAGAAAGTTGAGCAGGGTAAGAGCCCGTTCGTAGGGATAATCCGCCGTGCGCACCTGCAAGGCCTGCTCGTAATAGTCCAGCGCCTTCTGGTAGTTGTCGCTGCGCAGCGCGGTTGGGTACTTGGTAAGTGCGTTGGCGTAGTTGTTACAGGCCAGCCCGTGCTCGTAAGGAAATTTGGCCGGGGTGTAGTAGTTTAAGGCCTCCTGAAACGAAGAAGCCGACACGGCCGCCCAGATACTTTTCTTGTGGTGGCGCGTGGCCATCTCGGCATATAGCACTCCCAGGTGCATATGAATCTGCGCGAAGGTATCGGGGGCCTCATCGCGCTTAAACACCTTGAGCGCTTCCTGGTAGGTATCGATAGCCGGTTTGTAGAACTGCGGACTGCCGTTCTGCGCCCAGGTATACAGCAGTACTCCTTTCCGCAGCAAGCTGCTAGCCGCCAACTCGGGCAGACCTTCGCCCCGAAAAATATCCAGGGCGCGGTTGATATACCCCAGCGATTCGGCATAGCTCTCCGAAATGTTGGCTACTTCCGACGCGTCCACCAGCAACAGACCCACCTCGGTAGGTTGCGGCTCACGTTCGTAGTACGATAGGGTATCCCACAGCAAATCTTTCAATTCGTTCAACTGGTCCGGCGCGTAGGGAACAGATAATTGCGCCATCCGCACACTCACCAAGGCTGACTTCAGTGCGTGGGCAGCGGCTTCGGACAGCGCGCGGGGAATGTGCTGTCGGAGCAGCGTTTCTGCTTCGGCTTCTTGGCGGGTATCGAGCAGCAGGGTAACGTAGTGCTTCAACGTAAAGCCGTAGTGCTCATCGTCGGGAGCGGCTGCCATCGCGTGCTGGTAGCGTTGCTGCACCTCGGACAGGGTCACCGGAGAAGGCCAAAGGCCGTACTGCTGGAGCAGCGCCACGTTGTGGTCGTAGCGGTAGGCATTCTGCGGCGTTCGCCGTCGCTCCAGGTCTTGCGCCAGAAACGTAGACACTGGCAGGTTCTGCTGCAGACAGTGGCGGGCGGCAAGTTCGGTGCTGAGGGCGGGATGCTCCTCTAAATAGGGTTGCGCCCGCTCAGCATTGCCCAAGGCGTCGAAGACCAAGCCCAACAGGGTTTCAGCACTGAAGGGTAGCGGACTCGACCGCAGAAAGGGCAGTGCATTGTTGCTCCATCCCAGGGGAACTACAATACCGCGATCATCCACAATAAAGTCAACGACCTCGGCCGCTTGCTCAAGCTCATTCACCCGAACCAGCTCGTTTAGGCGAGGAACCTGGCCAATGATGTTGGTGACCGTATTAAAGAAGGGGCGGTCGGCGTAAATACTTATCATAGTGCTTTTTTAACAGGACTAATTTACCAGCGGAGGGCTCGAAGCGTATGTGATCAGCGTGTCAATCGAACCGGTAAAAAATATTGAATGACGAATAAGAAACACCGAATGCTAAAGTGCTTAGTATAATATTCTCACCTCGACATTCCTCGTTCGATTCTTAACATCAAGTCTTTCGCTTACAAGGTGATTTTTAAAATACCTGTTGACTCCTGAACTACGTAGTCCAGCGTCCGGTCCGTGTCGTCCAGGTCGTTATCGATCAATATTTCGTGCAGGGCGACGGTCTGATCTCCCTGCTGGTTGCGGACCTTGAGCATGTGCTGACCCGCTTTGTGCAGTTTGTGAAACCACTGAAACGAGGCGGGCGCCAGCAACAAGGTCGAACGGTCGGCGTGATACACCACATAGGCCCGACTTTCGCTTCCGAAAATCAATCCGGCCACCGAAGCGGGTAGGTACAGGTGCGAAGATTTTAGGGTGACGGGGTCCATGCGATGTCCGTTAAAATATGGTCTACCACCCGGTTGCCCGCTTGCGCTACGACTTCAGACATATTAACCTCCAGACGCGTATCCTCTACCGCCACCAAGTACACCTGAATGTCGTCGGGATACTCGTCACCCAGTAGTTTTTTGGCATACGACAGCGCTTGGTCCCAGCGCAGGCTGTGCAGGAACACCATCGGATCGTCTTGCGGAGCCCGTTGCACTTCTTCGGCGGGCACGCGGTAGATCGTACCTACCGCGTCGCCTGAGTTCAGCACGGCATCCACCAGGATAATCTGCCGGTGCCCTTTGAGCTGAAACAGCACCTCGAACGCCGAGGTACCCATGTCCAGCACGGTGATATGTTCAGCGTCGGCCAGTTGCTTCTGCAGTTCCTGAATCACGTAGATGCCTACCGCATCGTCGCTACGCACGGGGTTGCCAAACCCCATGATGGCGATACGGTGCGGCGGTTGATCGGCACTAGGCATACGTTATAGCTTGAAACGGGCTAACTCTTTCTGGTCTTTCGCGTCGTGGGCGTGCACGGTGCACACCAGGCACGAGTCGAACGAACGGGCCACCATGCCTACTTCCACCGGGTCGTAAGCATCCTCAATTTCGGTACCCTCCAGGGCGGCCTCGATGGGCCCGGGCTTGCCCTCGTCATCGTTGGGCCCCACGTTCCAGGTGGTGGGTGCCACCACTTGGTAGTTAGAAATTACACCGTCCTTGATTTCAACCCAATGCGCCAGTGCGCCGCGAGCGGCCTCGGTGGCGCCCCAACCCTTGCCGTCGCGCTCTTCGGGTTTGATGTAAAACTCTTCGTCCAGGTCAACTTCACCGAGCCACTGGTTGATGTACTCATACAGGCGTGGCGCCTCGTGCATACGGGCCAAGGCGCGGGTGAACACATTCGCTCCCTTCACCTTCATAATGTCGCCGAACAAAGGGTCACGGTTCTGGTGCTCCAGGTTTTCGGAGTTGGCAGCCATGATTACCCGAGCCAGCGGACCAGCCTCGGCCGCGTGGTTCATGTAGCGCGGTGCTTTCGACCAGGTGTATTTCCCCCCGAAGTCGGTTTCCGACAGGATAGTGGTATTGTCGACCGGGGTGGGGATCGGCTCTTTCCAGGGATGCGCCGCGGGGTGGTCTTTGAACCAGGTGTGGTTCACGTGTTCGGAAACTTGCATGTGATCCAGGGCGTGGTAACGCTCGCCATCATAGAAGCCTCCGGCACTGATCAGGGCTTTGTTACGCGTCTCTATGGTCGGCAAGTTGTACAGGTTCTTGTGCAGGTAGGTTCCAAAGGCCAGATACTTGCCCACGCCCTCTCCAAACTTATCCAGACCAAACTCCAGTGAAGCACGGATAAACAAGCCCAGGTCACTATTGCGCTGCGCCTCGTTCTCATCGACCCAAGCCATCAGATCGTCCCACGATCTAATTTGCAGGTACCGCTCGATAGAGCAACACAGCCAGACGCTTTCCAGCCAGTCGTTGCGAAACTGGTTCATAATAGCGTGAGCCCGGGTGATGTCCTTCAGCGTGGGGGCACACATCACCCCGCCGGGCACCATGTAGCTCGAGTGGGGCCATTGTCCACCGAAGAGGGCGTATACCTCTACCGGTCGGCCACTGGCCGTAACTCCCGCCTGAAAGGAGGTGCCCACGTAGGCCGAGAAGCGCTTTACTACTTCTTGGTACAGGGGCTTGCTAGCAAATTTCTTGTTCGCCATATCGGTGGCGAAGATCGCGTAGAACCAGCGCGGAATGCTCTGGATGGTTTCGGTGGCCTGCCCGATGGCCCGCAGCAGCAGGGCGTTCGGAGGCAGTTGGGTTTTCCAGATCGTATCCAGGGCGGTAGAGGCGCAGTAGAGGTGCGAGCCGCCGCAGATGCCGCAGATGCGCGGCGTAACGATCAGGCCTGATTGGGGGTCTTTGCCTTCCATAATCTTCTCGAAGCCCCGGAACATAGCGGCCTGGGTGTGGGCGCGGGTCACCACGCCATCTTCCATATATACTTTCACGTCCAGGTCGCCTTCCACGCGGCCGACCGGTGATATATTTAATTCTTTAGATTCCATTATTGAAGGGTTGAATAACTGAAGAGTTGAATAAAAATTTGATGTTCAGACGTTGCGCTACGCATCCTTTTGAAGTAATTGTGCCGGGGGGATTATTTAGAGGTTTCGGTAAGCTTCTCATTGGTGGGCATCACCTTTTCCCAGCCCGCCCGGGCGTAATAGCGCAGCTTGGTTTCACCGGTGGGCACCTCTTTAGGGAAGATACCGAGGTACTTCATCGTCTTGAAGACGCTGCCCTTTACTAAATCGTTGTGAGGGAAGCCCGGTTCGGTGCAACCCAGACAAGGGTGGTTGACGCGGGTCTTGCTCGACTGCCGGTTCCACAGGATGCGGTTGCAACTGGCGCGGGTCATCGGCCCCCGGCACCCCACCTCGTAGAACAAGCAGCCGCCCCGCTTACCAAAGTGGCCGTTGACCTTCTGCGCGAAATTGTTCACGTTGGGGCAACCCGTTTGCACGAAGTCGGTGAAGAAAGTCTTGGGCCGGTGAAAGTCATCCAGCAGAATGTCTTTGGCACGTCCGGTGGCAATACCGACCAGGATCTGGGTGATCCAGTCGGGATGCGCCGGGCAGCCCGGCACGTTGATCACCGGCAGTCCGGCCTTAGATATATAGTCCGCTCCTAAGAAACCCCCTTTGTCGCGCTTTAGAAACTGCATGCCGGTGGACTCGCTGGGGTTGGGAGCCACGGCCGGAATACCGCCCCAGGTGGCACAATCACCGATGGCGACCACGAACTGGGCCACTTCCGAGAGTTCCTTGACCCAGTCTTTCATGGGCCTGTCGGCGAAGTAGTTCATGGTGCCTCGACCATGGGGGCCTTGAATGATGGACCCCTCAAAGACCAGAATATCGAGCTGCGTTTTGCCCGAGGTGCACTCGTGCAGCAGGTCAACCACCTGCTCGCCAATCTCTAGGCCGATGGAAGGGTGCCAAAGGATATTGATGCCAAAGTCAGTGACGAGTTCGACCACGGTGGGCTCTTCGGCATTGAGAAACGACATGGTGTTGCCGCTGCACGCTCCACCCTGGAGCCATAGTACGTTTATCATAATATAAGGCGTTGGTTGTACGAACGTAAGAACTTGCGATTAAAAAAACCTTCGTTTTGAAGATTTGATAATATATGAGAAACCGCAAAGATTAGAAAATTTTTTCTAATCTTTTTTATTCCACTGCGTTATTTATGAATATATCGGTGTCTTGATGTGACCCCTTATTTAGGTCGGATTAGCATCGGCCGGATCAGTGCTTGGTATTCAGCCTGTCCTCGGGGGGTGAAGTAAGGAAAGAATTGCGCCCACACCAAGGCCTTAAATTCAGTTAATTCGGCCTCAGAATGGCCCTTCATTTTCTGATGAAAGGACCAACTGCTAATGATAAGACTGGTAGTCTCAGCCACCGCCGCGTAGGGACGGGCTTCGCCGGGCGGGTGCATTACCCCGCGCTGTCCGTGGTACTCGATGCGCTTGGTCAGTTGGCTGGTGAGACGCGATAACAGGCGGGCCCGCCGTTGCGCTGCCTCAGGTACCGAGTCGGGTAGGTAGGCCGAAAAGAAGAAGTTGTAGGCCTCATTGAACGCAAACCACTGCGAAAGTTGCTGATCCAGGTCAAGCAGGGTGGGCAGTTGCCGAAACTGCTGTAGAATATCCTTTACCTGATGCGATAGTTGGTCGTAGACGGCTAAGATGATGGTCTCCTTGTTTTTAAAGTGATAGGCCAGATTACCTACGCTCACTTCAGCCCGGTCGGCAATTTGCTGCAACCGCACCGGGGCCACGCCCTGATCGTGAAACAGGTCGGCAGCGGCCTCAATAATGCGTTGTTTTGTATCTGACATGGTCAGAGCAATTTGTAAATTAATTGGTTTAGTTGCTATTAAATCGGAACAGGCTGCTATCAACCGTGAGGGTGCCCCGTTGGTCTTTGGCGGCCAGCCTCTTCATGTAGTACGCGTGCGTTTCGGCTTTGCTCCGGCAGTTACACGTGGTAATACGTCGCTGAATTAATCGGTAAGGGTTTTTGTGGTGGGCGAACACCAGGTGTACATCCCATTGCCCCCGCTGGTATACCAAGTTTTCGATCACCGCCGAATCCTGCAACCAGCAGTCATCAAACAACAGGTTGAAGTCTACGATGCTACCCATCACTTCGGTGAAGTGCTGGTTGTTAAGCAGGTTGAGCAGTTCTTGATAGGCCCGCTCATCTAAATAAAAATTGGAACTCATCGGTAAAAATTATGAAGCCTCACTACAACTAAGGTAGTTTTTTATTGGTAAAGCTTGCGCCCATCACCGGAATTTCTGTAGTTAACCTCATCAATTTTTATTAATTAGGCCGCATATTAACGCTAAACTATGAAAACAGCACTCTTCCCAGTGTTCTTTGCCACCGTAATAATGAGCAGCCTTACCGGCTGTCAGGGTAATGATCAATCACCCGGAGCACGGCTCTCCCCCCTTGCCGACACCGAATGGAAGTTGGTGTGGAGCGATGAATTTGACTACGAGGGGGTGCCTGATCCCAGCAGATGGGACTACGAGAAAGGGTTTATTCGCAACGATGAGTTGCAGTACTACACTGATCGGCCGGAAAACGTACGCGTGGATGGCAACCACCTTATCATCGAGGCGCGTCAGGATAGTGCGGTCGTTGGTGGTGAGATGCGAGAAATTACCTCGGCCAGTGTTACCACCCGCGGCAAGCAGTCGTGGCAGTATGGCAAGGTGGACATTAGCGCGAAACTACCCAGTGGCCTGGGCACCTGGCCCGCCCTGTGGATGCTGGGCGATAATATATCAACGGTAAGCTGGCCGCTGTGTGGCGAAATCGATATTATGGAAAACGTAGGCTACAATGCTGATACGGTGTTCACGACCGTCCACACTGAGACCTACAACCATACCCGCGATACCCAGAAAATCGACGGCACCTACCTGCCCACTGGCGACACCGAATTTCATACCTACGGCATTGAGTGGAACGCTGAGCAAATCAACTTCTTAATTGACGATGCTCGGGTATTCACGGTGACCAAGAAAGCGGGCGACGGGGTGGAAGAATGGCCTTTCGACCAACCCTTCTTTTTGCTTATGAACTTCGCCTTCGGCGGAGCCTGGGGCGGGGTGCAGGGAGTGGATAAGAGCGTGCTACCGCAGCAGTACTTTATTGACTACGTGCGGGTGTACCAAGCCGCTGACGCCGTTGAAGGGTGATTTCCTAACCTTATGTTGGGCACACCATCGACTAGCGGTTCTCTTGCTACTCCGTCACCAGCATTCTTCTTATCATCGAGGTGCCATCGGCTGCTTGAACCCGAAGAAGGTAAACTGCGGGCGTGGCCCGGCGAAGTATGATCCGCACGCTTTGCGCATCGATGCTTTGTCGGTCGTGCGCCACCTGTCGGCCCGGCAAGTCATGGATGTAGATTTGGCTATCTTTGGCGATGCCCCGCACAATGAAGCTGCCGTCCGTATTGGGATTTGGATAAACAAGTAGGTTGGTAGCAATCAACGGTTCTTCTGATCCTTGCCGGTTGAGCGTCCCTTGGGCAATTCGGGCGTTGCCTGCCTGATCCGTGAGTTTGATTCTGGCTACGTTGGCCGTTCCGCTTTCCATCACCAAATACAGGTTCTGCAAGCCATCACCTCCTGTCAGGCTGCCGGTTTGCTCAACAAACGTGCCCCAGCCTCCACTCGACGACCAGTTGATCTCTCCGATCTTGCTGCCCGTGACCGAACCGGTTCTCACCGCTAGCGCGCCCGACTCGGTGCTAGCCATTTCCATCGCGATCTGCTCGTATCCGTCGCCCAGATCTACCCCGGCGAACATAAACCATTCCCCGGGGCCCAAGTCGCCCAGCCCCCAGCCGTTGTTATCAGTGACACCGGCACTGGTATTGGTGGCATCCCAGGCGTTTAGGCTGATCGGCGCACCCGGCATATTCCCTCCGCCCGAGGTAAGGTCAAACGTTAGCTTGTTAAAATTAAACGAACCACCTTCTATCGCGATGCGCATGACCTGCTCGCCGGACGACAGGTTTACGTTTGGCACAGTCACAGTCTCCCAGTTCTGCCAGCCTCCGGTGTTGGGCACGCCAATCGTGCCGCTCTTGTCGCTGCCGTTGAAGCTTATACGGAGTTTGCCACTGGTATTAGGACTCGCTATCCGCAGGGCTACGCTGTAGGTTCCGGCACTTGGTACGTTCACTGCATACTCCAACCACTCGCCGGTATTGATCCAGCCAACGTTGTATCCGCCCTCTGTGCAGACTTCCAGATCCACACCGTCGTCACGGTAGCCTCCCCCGTTGTTGGAGCCGTCGTCGTCCTGATAGGCCACTCCCAAACCGCCCAGATCATAATTTTCAGCTTCTACAGTGCCCGGCAGACTGATCGGAGAACCTCCGTACGGACTTTGGTTGGCAATAGGGGGCGATGGGTTGGTAGAAGGATACACTAAATCAGGATACGTGGCGTGAAACCACAGTGAGCCATCGTCCATATCATCAATGTCACCATTGCTATCAACCCCGTTAGAGGTCCAGGGCATGTAGCCCTGCCACCCTTGGGCGAAGGCACGTTGGGCGCACTGTAGGGGACTGTAGCCCGCACTGCCCTTGGCGGAGGCTTCTCCGATAACGCAGGGCTTGTCATTGATTTGCCAATCGGATGGAGATTTATCGAAGGGATTGCCGAAGAAAGGATTTTGCCAATTGTAGTAGTGCATCTTGTAGAAATCTAAATAGGCTCCACCCTGCTTAGCGCTCAGGTTGGCGTCGGAATAATAATTGCCTTCGTACAACGGGCTGACGTATTTGGGTCCTAACCCCAGGCCCTGGCACACCAGCACCTGGCTCCGGCCGTGCACCCGGTTGGCGGTGCGGGCCACCAAATCCTGCGTATCGCTCCCCGACACACCGTGTTCTTCAAACATCCACTCAATCTCGTTGCTCACGTCTACGGCGAAAAAGTAGGGGTTATCCTTGTAGCGATCCACAAAGGGTTGAACGAAGTTATCGACGAAGGCTTGTCGGTTAGTCGCACTGCCCATCATGTTACGCCAGCGTTGGTAGTTGTTGTGACTGTCTTTAACGTGGTCAAATGAAATCAGAGCCACCATCAGGTAGATGCCTTTGTCTTGGGCAATCTCCATAAGTTGGTCTACGTGGTTGTAAAACGTGGTGGTGGCTCCCGACACGTAGCCGTTAGTGTTGATATTGATGCCCACTTCGCCATTACAGGTGATCCACACCCGGGTGCTGTTCACCTTCTTGTCCTTTAGTATCTGAAAGTGGTCGTCCCACCAAGTGTAGTCGAACCCGCCCCCGAAGTCGTTCCACTTGTCCCAGGGCGTGTTGGCTCCGTTGAGCCAGATTTGCTGACCATCGACAACAAACTGATTACCGCTCACCGAAATTCGCTGGGCGGCCAGCCCGTGAACCGTCAGCAAAAGTACGAGCATGAGCGTAGATCGGATAAACTGTGGAGAAGGTTGCATAAGCTTGGTGGTTGGTTGTTGAAAATTAGTTGGTGACGGAGATTTTGTGACGGATGCTGGCCCCTTCGGCGGTCGGCACGTGGAGAAGATAGACGCCGGGAGACAAGCGATGCTGGGGAATGACGATCGTTTTCTGGTCAGCCGAGGATGATATACGCAGGGGTATTCGCTGTCCTTGCAGATCGTATAAGCGAAGCTGACCTTCTCTTAATCCGCTTCCCGCTACGGTGAACGAACCGGAGCTCGGATTCGGATAAACGCGCACATCCGAGACTACTTCGGCTTCAAATGGTTTGGAAGGTTGATTTATCCGCCGGGCGTTATTACTACCCAATCCGAACGCAATGTACCCCGAACAGTGCAGCCACTCCGAGAAGCTTCCCCCACACTGGCCTTGCCACACTCCGGTGTTCACCGCTTGCGCTTCGGCCTGATACACCGTGCCGTCTACGGTGAGCTTGTCTACAATCAGGTCGTGTCCCTTCCCCTGATCGTTGGTGATCGCTACGCGCACTGATCCGGTTTCGCTACCGGTGTAGTTATAATTTTTCATCGCAGCGCTCACCGTCCAACTCTGCACTGTGGTCCCCCCGATCTGCAAGGCCATCTGCTCGGTGCCCTGCAAACCTCGCGCCCGCACCGTGTAGGTGGCTGAGTTCGGTTCATCTTCATCAACCGCTTCCGGATACAAGCGCCCCTGCGGCACCACCTGCTTGCTCTGACTCGCGCTCTTCCAAAGCAATTTGCAGACTGCCTTCCCCCGGTTCTCAAAATACTCCAGTCTGATATCATACTTTTCACCCGCCTCCAGGGTGATCTTGCCCCGGTCTTCCTTCACTGCGTGATTTGTCCAGTTGTTGATTATTTGCTGACCATCCACCCATAGCCGAATGCCATCATCGCTGCGGGTGTAAAAGGTGTACTCTTCACTAAACTCAGCCTTCACCTGACCCGTCCAGCGTACCGAGAAGTTGTTGGCAGGCAAGTCAGTAGCTTTTCCGCCCGATTTCCAGTCAAAGTTAACGGTAGTATCCACTCCGGTCTCAACGGGACTGCCACTCAGTGTTTTGTTGTCGTACAAGGCATAAGCCAGGCCCGTGCCCGCGGTAGCAGGTTCGTCCGTAGCGTTTTCAATTGCAATCGCCGCGTGGTAATTTTTTCCAAGGAAGTAGTTGGTTGAGAAAGCGTCTCCTTCCAGGGTCAAAAGCACGGTTTCCGTGGGTTCTTCCGACGCATCAGCCACCGGATTCACCGGCACGCTGACGCTGCTGGCTCCCGCCGCCAGAACTGCCGTTCCGCCCAGAGTTTGGTAGTCCACCCCGTTTTGAGCCGTGCCCCGCAGGGTATAATTGATCGTGAGCGACGCGTCTATGTTTCCGCTTCGCGTGATCTTGAAAGCCGAGGAGGTGCCGGATTCGGAGGCGTACAGGCTGGTGGCCTCTACGTTGATCTCGGTTTCTTCGGGTTGGGTAAACTGGATGTTCTCCAAGTAGGGGTTGGTTTCGAATCCTACTGCTTCCAATTCGCTCAGGCTGGTGATAGTTTCTCCTGCCACGGAGTAGTTACGAAACACTACATTTTCGGTGGTATGGCTCCCGGTTGAGTCGTTTGGTTTTCCGAGCAGATACGAAGGCTGTCCGAAGATCGGCACCCCCTGCACGGCGGCGGTTACCTGCTGGATATAGATGTCTTTCACTTTTCCGAAGATGCCATTGTCCCACGGAGCCAGTTCATCTTCTTTGGTGGTGCGGATTTGAAACTGGTGCTGACGGACTTCCTCCGAGCGGATGTTCTTATAGAATATGTCTTTCACCTCGTGGGGACCACGCCCCCCGCCCGTCACAGCTCCTATTCCGGTCGAGTAGATCAGGTCGCTGTTCTCGAAGCTGATATTGCGGGCGGCCGTTTCTGGAAAGAAGGGTTGGTAGAGTACCTTCAACGCTCCCTGATACGTCCAGAAGACACAGTTTTTCACCGTGATGTTCTCTATTGCCTGGTTGTATCCAGCCGCAATCGGATCGTCGGTGTTGTGAATGAAGCTATTTTCAATCACGTTATTGCTGGCTTGGTTGGGGTTGATCCCGTCGGTGTTTGGGTAATCGGAGTCCGTAACCAACTTGGCGTTGTAGACGTAGTTTCGTTCGGAGAACTCCTCAATAAACACGTGGATGTTGGCCGCATCCCGTAGCGTCACATCTTTGATCACACAGTCGTTTGCTTGGTTCAACCAAACAATCACCGTATTGTCGAAGTCTTTGTCGCTATCCGAATCCTTACGAAAGGCTGACCCGTTGGCGTGCACGGTACCGGGGCCAAATAGTTTGGCATTACTGACACCGAAGAATCCGATGACTCCTTCAGAAGCGGTTTCCTCATTCAATTTTACGGAAGTAGCTCTAATCAGAGAGCCGCTTGCCAGATAAAGGTTCACATTGCTTCGCATCAACAAGCCTTTGTCAATATTGTACGTACCCGCCGGAACGTATACCGTGCCGCCGCCCGGCAGATTGCCCGCCTCATCAATAGCTTGCTGCAGGGCGTCGGCGACAAAGCTTTTGCCCTGGTTATCGATGCTGCGCTGGCCCAGGTCGATTACGTTATCGGCTTGGAGATCAGGCACGTCGTCGGCCAGGGGTTCGGCAAAGATTAATAGTCGCTCGGTGACCCCATCGGCATTATCTAGCCCCCACTCGCCGCCGTAGTGCAGCATGAGCTTTCGGGGCCGGTCGATCGAGAACTTGATCGTTTTGCCACCCACCACGGGTTGCAGGTCGTAGCTGAGGGGGCTCAGGATGTAGCCAGCGGGGACGCCCGGATTCACGGTGATTTCTATCTCTACTTCTCCGGCAAAAGCAAACTGGGCCATGCCCACGCTTCGGGTGATACTGGAGGCACCCCAACCGGGAGCGCGGCCCGCTTCGTAGCGCATCACGGGCACCGTCTGCCCGTTCACCTTCACAGTATAGGTGGTGCTCAGCGGCTCGTCGACCAGCTTGGGGAAGGGTTGCACCACATCCGACTGGCCGATGGCCGGACCAGCTATAAACAATATACTCAAGCTGAATAGCCAAAAATAGTAGGCGGATAGGCGTTTCATAGTCAGAGAAGGTTTTTGTAAAGAAAGCCGACCCCGTTGCCGGGGCCGATCCTTGTGAGAGTTGGTTACTGCTTTTGGATTAGAAAGAAATTAGCAAACTGGTCAGAAGTGAGCAGCAACACGTAGGGGCGGCGCTGACCGGGCAGGGCCGAAACGTCTATGGTAATAAGATTGCCGGGATTCTCGATGGTCTCCTTAAGAATCACCCGGTTATCTTCCAGGCTAAATATCTGCACCTGCACCACTTCGGGGTCAAATCCGGTAAGCTCAATGTTGAGGTCATCGACAAAAGTATTGGGGAAAACATTGATAGAAGGTTCTACTGGCTCAACGGGCTCCGGCAGAAGTCCAGGAATGCTCAGCAGCACCGCATCGATGGCGTGAATCACCCCGTTGCTGGCCAGGATATCGGCCTCCACCACTTCTGCCGTGCTGAACGATGCTTCTACCGTGATATCACTATCTCGTTTGAAGATATCCAGCGTGGGCGAGGCCAGCGTGGGCACGGTCTGCTCGGGGGCTAAGTCCTCGGCCAGGATTTTACCCTCCACCACGTGATACAGTAGCAAGCCCGTTAGCTGCTCTTGGGATATACTTATCTGTTGGGAGTCCAAAGCAGCAAACAGTTCCTCAAAAGCAGCATTGGTCGGGGCAAACACGGTGAAGGGACCATCTTCTGACAAAGCATTGGTTAGACCGGTTTGCTGTAGGAGCTCGGCCAGCGTAGAAAACCGAGGGTCTTCCGCTACGATATCAACGATGCTCTCCTGGGCAGAATCTTCGGGAATTAGTCCGGGAATGCTCAGCAGCACTTCGTCCACGGCATGAATCACCCCGTTGCTAGCGCGAATGTCTCGGGCTACCACCTGCGCTTCGCTGAAGAGGGCTTTCACAGTGATGCTGCTGTCGTTCTTGAAAATGTCTAGCGTGGGCGAGGCCAGGGTAGGCACGGTCTGCTCGGGGGCTAGGTCTTCGGATAGAATCTCTCCGGCCACCACGTGGTACAGCAGCAGGCCGGTGAGTTGCTCCGGCGAGATGATAATCTGCTGCGCCTCCAGAGCAGCCGACAGCTTATCGAAGGCCGCGTTGGTGGGAGCGAAAAGGGTGAAGGGACCAGCCTCCGCCAAGGCATTGTCCAGGCCAGTTTGCTGCAGTGCTTCGGATAATCGAGAGAAACGAGGATCGCGGTTGATCGCCGTGGGAATATCCAGCAGCGCGGGTGGCTCCGGCACGGGGATGCTGAGCAATACGTTGTTAACGGCATGGATCACGCCATTGGTCGTCTCAATATCCGCCTGCACCACCCGGGCCCGGCTGAAGTCGGCCCGAACCACGATTCTATCCTCCCGCTTGATGATATCCAGCGTAGGGGTAGCCAGGGTGGGCACCGTCTGCCGGGCTTGCAGGTCGGTAGACAAGATCTTGCCCTCAACCACGTGGTAGAGCAGCAGCCCGGTGAGTTGCTCCCGCGGTAAGTCTTCAATACTACTGATTCCTAACTTATCGAAAGCCCGACGGAAGGCGGCATTGGTGGGAGCAAATACAGTGAAGGGGCCATCGTTCGCCAGGGTGTTGCCTACGCCGGTTAGAGCCAGCGCATCCTCTAAAATACTGAACCGTGGGGTGTCGCCGATCACATCGGCGAAGGTCGGCGACGGTTGCGCCAGGGCAGTGGGTAGGCTTAGCCAGCCCACCAGGGCTATTAATATTGGGAAGATACGTAAGTGTTTCATAGCATGAAGGGGTAAAAGGTTGAAATAAAAGATTAAGGAATAATCATGGATTGGGTATGCGTGAACTGCTTGGTGATAATTCGAATAACGTAGGTTCCGGGGCTTAGCTCCCGCCGCGCCAGGCTTAGTGATGCGCCAACGAACGGTTGCCGAAGCAGCTCCTGCCCGGACAGGTTGACGATACTAACCGTGCCTCGCTCAACAGATTCCGGAAGCACGACGGTTAACCCCTCGGTACCCACCGGGTTGGGATACACCGTTATTTCGGCCTCACCCAGTTTCTGAGGTTCATCAGAAGGTCTTTTCAGAAAGTTGGTGAACGTCCGAGCGGTGACATCACTGTCTGGATACAAGTGGGCCTGCGGAATCACTTGCTTACTCTGACTGGTGCTTTTCCACAGTAGCTTGCAAACTGCTTTGCCGCCGTTCTCAAAATATTCTAGTTTGATATCATACTTCTGCCCCGCTTGCAGGGTGATCTTGCCCGACTTCTCGCGCACGGCATGGTTAGTCCAATCGTCAATTAAGAGCTCACCGTTCACCCACAGGCGGGTGCCGTCGTCGGCTCGGGTGTAGAAAGTATACGCTTCGCTGAACTCCGGCTGCACCTGTCCGGTCCAGCGCACCGAGAAGTTATTTTTAGGCAGACCGGTTTCTTTCCCCGCTGTCTTCCAGTTAAAGTTGACGGTGGCGTCCGTACCCATCTTCGAAGCAGGGCCACTCAGGTTACGGTTGTTATACAGCGCGTAGCCTAAGCCCGCACCGTTGTCAGAAAAAGGAGGAGCTTGGTTAGTAACTGTAACTGTTGTATTGAGCTTATTATACCCCGTTATCGCCTCCCAGGTGTCCTGGTTGGCCAAACGGATGCTATACTCCGGTCGGCTTGAAAGAGAAGGTGCCGGGTCGGGCAGGTTAAGTAACAACTCGTAGGTTCCGTCGGCGACGTTATTGGGCAGCTTCTTTTTAATTGCCAGCGAAATCACTCCGTCATCGATAAGCCACCGTCGGGGGTCTTGATCCAGAGAAATTTTTGTGACTTTTCCACTCTGCTGATTTCGGAGGATCAACTCAAGTCGCCGCGGATTATACGCTTTCCCCCATCCCTCGTTTCGCAGCTTAACTGTTGCCCGAAGCATCTGGCCAGCGGACAGTGAAGCGGACAATACCTCGGTGCTTTCAAGCACAAACCGGTACCCTAATTTCTTGTTCACCGCAGGATAGCAACCCTGGTCTTTCCAATCGTTAAGCACGTTCTCCTCATAATCTCTATTAAGGGCATCCCAGCGCATCCGTTCTAAGTCCTTCAGTGAGGTGGCACAATCAGAGTATTCGCTCTGTCCACAGGTCTCTCCGCTCTGGGGCACAAAGCGGTTGTCTTGACTTAAATAATCCTTTTCTCCTTCAATATCACCCTGCCAGGTGTACGTACCCACATCGTAAAAGGAGGCGCGGAAGCAATCGTTAAGCCCCCCGGTGCGGGCTCGTTTTGAGCCGTTAAATGCCTCTTCTTTCGTGAGTGGTTGGTCGGTACCAAAAATCGGGCGTTTGTGGTAGTTATAGCGAAGGTTGACCATCCGATCGGGCGGCAGCGCGTCGAGCAGAGCAAATAGAATAGCCTTGCGTGCTTGGTTATCGTTGGCTAGTTCGTTGCTAGACGAGTGCCACTCGCCCCAAGCCCCAATAAAGCCTGCGTTCATAAAAGCAATCACGTCGCCGTGCTTGCGCAGGATAGGCTTAAGCTGCTGAATGTGTTGAAGCACGATATCGAGTGGTGCATCAGGTTCTTCGCTGCCGTAGCTGTAAGCAATGCGCGGAATCACCTTTATGCCCGCCTCCCGGGCCGCGTTGAACGCCTCTTCTATCGTGGTGAGCACTTCTTCCGAAAATGGCTTATCCCGAAAGTCAGGTACCCGAAAGGGAATTCTAATCAGCGTGACGTTCTCCTGCACCCGCAGGTTTTTCAGGTAAAAGGCGGAAAGTCGTTCACCGAGAAACAACCAAGATTGGGAGTAGAACCCTCGTTCCGGATTGGCCAAATTGCTATTATCCGGCTGATAAATGACCGTCTTCTGAGCGAAGGCAGGGTTTCCTACGGTAAAATGCAGGGCAAAAGTTAACTGAATGATGTCTCTTCGTATCATCGCGTTATACGTTAAGTTGTTCAGTACGAATGGTGTATCCTTTGTTTTTTACTGAGTGATAAGCAGTCGCTTGGTAAGCAAACCAGCGTTAGTCCGCACGTGAAGGATATACAATTCGCCGGCGGCCTTCTTGCCAATTTGCAAGCTAAGCTGGTCATTTCTCATTTCGGTTACGTTTACGGGAATGCGCTGGCCCTGAAGATTATACAAACGCACCTGAGCACTACCTACATCCCCCCCCTGTAGTGTGAAGCTACCATCTTGGCTGGGATTGGGATAGACCTGCAAGCTTGAAGTCACTTCTTCCAGATTTACCGACTGCTTCTCAAATCGCCCCGCCTGCCGCGCGTTAGCACCGCCCAGATCGAACTCAATGTACCCTCCGCAGTGTAACCACTGTGAGTTACTACCCCCGCAACTGCCGTTCTGCCACACCCCGGTGTTTATCGCTTGCAGCTTGGCCTCATATACTGTTCCATCTACGGTGAGTTTATCCACCACCAAATCGTGACCCTTCCCCTGGTCGTTGGTGATCGCGACCCGCACCGAACCGCTTTCGTCACCGCTGTAGCTGTAGTTTTGCATACTCTTGCTCACCGTCCAGCTTTTTACCGTTTCGCCCCCGATCTGCAAGGCCATCCGCTCGGTGCCCTTGAGACCGCGCGCCCGAACAGTATGAGTAGAAACCACCGACTCGCCGGTAACGGTGATGGTAGTGTTTAGGTTATTGTATCCGGTAGCCGCTTCCCAGGTGTCTTGGTTAGCTAAACGGATGCTGTAGTCTGGCCGAGTGTTAAGACGCGGGGCTGGGTCGGGAAGGTTCAGCAGCAGGGCGTAGTCATCTGGAGTTACCTCGGGGGGCAAGGGTACGTTTGCCGTCAGCGTTTTGGTCTGATCAGGACCAGGTAACCATAGCCGTTTGTCTTCATCCGTGGCTATTTTTAAACGATGTACCTGCCCTGTAGTTGTGCTTCTAAGCACAATCTCTACATCTCTCGGGTTGTACGGACGGGCCCAGCCAGCGTTGCGCATTGTCAGCGACACGTTGAGAGTACCCTGAGCAGCCACCTGCCGGGGAACGGATGCTTTCTTGAGTATCAGGCGATACCCCAAGTTACGTTGGAGTTCATCGAAGCAGCCTTCGTCTTGCCACCGCGCTACGCGCTCGAAATCATCGTTGTGGTTAAAGGTTGAGAATCGGAGCTTCTTGAGCAGGGGCATCACCCGTGCACAGGCATCGTAGTCCGACGACCAGCCGTCGCCGTCTTCGTCAGTGGGGTTGTCGGGCAGCTCGCAGCATCCGGCACCCACTTCGCCACTCTGCACCACGAAACGGTTATCGGCGTTCAGGAAGTCAGTGATTTCTTTCGCTTTGCCGTTGGCTACACTGTGAGGATTATCCCAGCTTCCAGCGTTCCATTCACCGCAGGTAAAGCAATCTTCATGCTGCCCCCAGCGACTGCGTATCGATTCGTCATAAGCCTGGTTCGCTGTGAGGGGAGTAATGGGCTTGTTCTCTCGTTGCGCGTTAGCAGATAGTCCGTTATAATACTGAAACTTGTAGTTGGCGTAGCGCACGGCGATCATCCGTTGTGCCGGCAGAACCGAGAAAAATTTATTAATGATCTGAATGGACGCTTTGTTGAGCCGGGTGTAGCCTCTACTTACGTCCATTAGTTCGTTCGCAGTGGTATGCCCTTCACCCCAGCAACCGATGAAGCCCAAGTCGCAGAAAGCGATTACGTCGTAATGTTTATCAAAGACAGGTTTTAGCTGACTCAGATGCTTGGTGACCCAGTTGAGTGACGTATCCGGTCCGCCCTTTGGGTAGTTGTAGGCGAAGCGAGGAATCAGTTTTACTCCCGCCTTCCGGGCCTTGTTGAAATCGTTGGTCAGTCGCTCCAGGAACTTCTTTGTCAGTGGCTCACGGCGAAAGTCGGCCAAGTGGTAGCGTACCATCACCAGGGTGACGCCCCGTGCCCGGTTCTGTTTAAGTTCGTCAAGGTTCAGCGGTTCAGTCCAGGCAGTGTAGGTGTACCTCGGCTCGTCCCGTTCGCAGAACTCCCACGGAATCTCATCCCACCCCAGGTAGTCAGGGTTATCGACCAAAGGCTTGCCCCGCTGCGCGTTCAGGAAGTTTTCATTCGGCCAGGGCGGGTCGATGCGCAGGGGGAGTCCCCGCTCGGGATTACCGAAGTTCTCCAGGGACTCTTGGTACGTAACATCTACGGTTTGTGCTCCGACGGGCGGGTGGTTTGCCAGCACTACGAAGAGGGCCAGCGTCAAGAAGTAGGGAAAGAGTTTCATCGTTTATCGGTTTAAAGAGAAAATGCGTCGTACAACAGACCGCCATCCCCCCGTGGGTAGCAGTAGCTATTTACTCTTACTTATTCTATCATTAGTTTGCGATGTTGTTGCGTACCATCAGCCTGTTGTACACGTAGCACATATACGCCCGTAGGCACCTTATCCGTAGGCTGTACTGCTACGCGGTGTTGTCCCAGCGTACGGAAGGTGAGTAGCACCTCCCGGCCCTGTGGGTCGTACAGTCTGAGTTGACTTTCCGCGTTAACACCTCGCACCATAAAAGTGCCGTCGGTACTAGGATTAGGATAAATTCGTAGATTGACGTCCTGGGTATTTGACCCCTCCAGATGCTGGTCGGCCTGGCGAGCGTTTGTGTTCGCTGAAAATAGCTGAGCCATTGGTACTACTTGCTTCGCTTGACTCGTACTACCCCAGCGCAACTGACAGACGGCCTTGCCCCGGTTCTCGTAGTACTCCAGTTTAATATCATACTTTTTACCCGCTTGCAACGTAATCGTGCCTCTATCTTCTTTTACCGGATGATCCGTCCAGTTATCGATGAGCTTCTTGCCGTTCACCCATAGCCGCACCCCATCATCGCTGCGGGTGTAGAAGGTATACGCTTCGTCGTGCTTGGCTTCTACCTGACCTGTCCAGCGCACTGAGAAATTATTGGCAGGCAGATCAGTGGCTTTTCCTCCTGACTTCCAGTCAAAGTTGACCGTGGCATCCATTCCCGTGCGCAGGGCACTGCCGCTCAAATTAATGTTATCGTACAGCGCAAAGGCTAGACCGCTGCCTGCCGGAGAGGAAGTCACCGACACTTCGGCCGACACCACCGCGCTGTAGTCGGAGGTGGTGTTGTCGTTAAACGCGCGAATGCGGTAGGAATAGGTGCCGGAAGTTGGCGGACTATCCTGATAGGTGGTTTGGTTGGCGTCCACGGTGGCCAGCAGTTGGAAGTCGGAAGTGCTGCCCGGGGCCCGGTACACCTGGAAGCCTTGCTCCTTGTTCCAGCGGTCTTTCCAGCTTAGTTGCACCGTTTCATCATCAGCCAGTGCGGCCAAGCCGCGCGGCACGATGCTGGCAATACGGATGATACGGTCGTAGTCAGGCAGACCGAATTTGTTGATCAAGTTGAACTTCTTGCCGTTGTCGTCTTTGTTAGTCGTAGCCACGTACACGTCGCCGTCAGGTGATACGCACAGGTCGCGCAGGCGCCCGAAGCCCTGGGCGTCATCGAACAGCACCTGCTCGTCGGTCACGGCCCGGCCGTCGGCACTCAGCTTGAGCACGCGCACGTCCCGTTCCTTGAGGGTCATCAGCAGCAGAGACCGCTTCCACTCCGGAATAGCGTCGCTGTTGTAGTAGTCCAGTCCGCAGGGCGCAATGATGTTAAACCAATTTTTGATCGGCTCAGTCACCGCGGTGCTGGCGCAGAAGGCTTGCTCGTTGCTGGTGTTGCAGAAGCCCTTCACGTCGGGCCAGCCGTAGTTCTTATCAGCCTCGATGATATTGAGTTCGTCGTCGGAGTTAGGGCCGTGCTCGGAGCTGTAGAGGATGGTTTTGTCGGGTGAATAGACGAGTCCCTGCGCGTGGCGGTGCCCGATGGAGTAGACGTAGCTGGTGGGGTCGGGATTGTCGGCGGGGATGGTGCCGTCAAGGTTCATCCGCAGCAGCTTGCCGTTGAGAGAATTTTTGTCCTGAGGTGTCGAAAAGTCACTTCGATCGCCGGTGGAGAGGATTAGCTTGTTATCGGGGGAGATGATCATTCGGCCCGAGTTGTGGAAGGTTGTGGTACCCAGAATGTCATCCAGCAGCACAAAAGGCGCTTCTAATTGGTTGGTTGCCGCATTATAGGTGTAGCGCACAATCTTGACGCCGCCCGGGGCCGATGCGTAAAAAGTGTAGTACAGGTATACGTAGGGCGACGTATCAAAATCAGGATGCAGCACCATCGAGAACAGGCCGGAGGTCATGTTCTCATTTGGTTTAGGATCGTCGAACCACAGATCAGGAATCGCCTCCAGAATATAGCTAACTTCTTGGGTCTCGGGATTTAGGCGACCCACCTTCCCCTTGATCTGGGTGAACCAAATATGGTCGTCGGGACCCCAGGTCACCTCCCAGGGGATAAACAGGTTCTTGGCGACGGTGGCCGTGTTGATCAACGTGTTGTCGAGCTGTACTTGGGCCGCCGTGGGGCGGGTGATCAAAAGAAGGATGAGGAGAATAAAAGTCAGTCTCATGGTGGTTAGTTTAGGGTTAAACGAAATATGAACTGTGATGCGCAAAATTTGCGAAACAGCAATTTTATATAAAGAATGCGTGACGATTCTTCTTACCCTTAACTACCAATAATGAGCGTATTGTCTAAAAAAATTAAGTAAGCACTGATTCTCTGAATCATGTGCTGTTTTATGATCTTGTCAAGGTATATAAAACTTTTAGAAAAAAATATCTAATTTTAAAGTTGTTCCAAAAACACATTTCTTTATTGAAATTTGTTAATCGATTTAGTTGGCATACAAACGAGAAAAAGGCGGATTACATTGGGGCAATATAATCCGCTTTTGCTAATATCTGAATCTGGCTTACTCCAAGAGTATCCGATTTACCCGTCGTTGCCCCTGGATTTCGGTGCTAAGCAGATGCATCCCGTGGCCCAATTCAGACAAGTCCAGGGTAGATTGCCCAGCTACTAGTTGTTGCTCTAGCACCAGTTGGCCCAGGCTATTGTGCACCCGTACGACACTAGACTCCGGCAGCACCACCTGCACCATGCCCGTGCTCGGATTAGGATATACCACCACCTCGGCATGCTCTAGTCCCGAACCGATAACCACCTTCTCCTGAATACCACTCGCCCGACGCGCTGATGTTCCTGAGGTGAGACTAAACGTGCCCACTTCCCCCGGAAAGTCACCGCTGCCCAAACCACTGAACTCACCAAGCACTACCCACGCACTCTGGTCGGCTGAACCCTCGGCCGTAAAGCCGCTCAGCTCACTCCAACTACTGGGGCACTTACTGATCATTAGCGCGTCAGGGGCAATGGCGTTGCCCTCTCCCAGATCCAGTACCACGCTCTTGGGCAGGTTGCCACCCACAAACAGGTGCCCCCCACTACAGTCGTCGAGCTTGTTGTAGAGTTTGTAGTCGCTTAGGTAAGAGGCCCCGAGCACCGTTGTTCCCTGAGCGTTGGTTTGTCCCATAGCCGTAACGGCTGTTTTGGGATACGAAGTGCCGTTGACCAGCCAGCTCACTTCCTGCACCGAAACGCTCTTGCCCGACTCGAGGGTGAGCCGTAGATACCGGTAGGCCGTGGCGCTTGAGTTGCCGTTATCATTGTTGGGTGCCGCATTTATTATGATGACAACCTGATCGGAGGCGGTAGTCCCTTGATTATCCGTCACTACCAACGTGAGAGAATGAGTGCCAACCGATAAACTAATACTGGGCGTGACTCCGGAAGCGATCTGGTTACCGGCTTTTGACCAGACATAGTTAGTTATCGAACCATCGGCATCCGAACTAGCCGATCCGTTCAGCACAACGGTTTCTGTTCCGTTGTCGTCGGAATCCGTGATCGTTTGGTCGCTACCGGCATTGGCTTGGGGCGCCTGATTTGCTGTCCCGCTATTGCCTACGGTAACCTCATTAGAAATACCTGAAATATTAAAGTTGTGGTCTCTGGCTCTCACCGATACGACCTCCCCGCTTTTTAGCCCACCAAGAGAAACTGATAATCCTGAGGTGGTTTCTCGGATAAAGTCGTTCACGTACACTAGGTAAGCTTCTACTTCCTGATTATCCGCCGAGGCCGCCCAACGCACCGTCGAACCCGAGAGGCTAACGTTACTAGGGCGGCTTGGGGGAGTTACATCAGCATTGGCAGGCGTGCCTCTCAGCCGGGTTACGTCCGTCCGGAATGGAGATACCGGATGGCCTCCCCCGTTGTACAGATTGATGCTAGGTCCATTGGAAAAAGCATAGCGTACCGCCACCGGTGAGGAGACACTGCCGGAAGAGACCCGTATGGTATTGCCATTAACGATGGTGGCCGAAGCGCTCACAAAGTTGAGATCACTTCCGGCAACCTCAAAGTTAGCGGGAGACGCTCCGTTGTTGGTAACCAAACCGGAACCAGCGTTAGAAATGGTTAGGTTGACCGCATTGCCACTGATGGTGTAGTCTTTCAAATAAGACACCTTCTCATCAGCGCCTTGTACACCATAAATATCGCTAAGCGCCCAATCAGCCAGTCGTTCGCCTACGTACCGCTTGGCACGCGGGTGCACGTCCGTTTTGTCCTCATTGTCTAGGATGACAACCATCCCTACATTTTTTATGGAATTGCCCACAATAGACTGAGATTCCCGAATAAGGTGGTAGTTATTAATATTCAGTCCGGCCAACTGTGTCAACCCGAACGGCAGGTTATCTCCCCAGTCATTTCTTAGTTGTTGTATCAGCGCTGCTTGAGACCGGCGGTACACAAAACTATCGTCTAACGCGTTATTCTCGCCCTGATAATAAATCACCCCTTTCACCGATAAGTTCTTGCTGGCCGCTAGATCTTTGTTGTACATCCCGCTAGCTTGGCTGGCTGGCTTTTCGTAGTAGACCCTTTGCACTTCTGAGTCGTAACCGATCGTCTGCGGAGCGAAGAACGTCTCAATGGGGGTACCCCCCTTTGCTATCATAATCAGACCGATGGGTATATCCAGTGCGTCGTGCAAGTCTCTGCCGAACGAATAGCCTACCGCAGAAAAGCCTCTTATCCTATTGGGGTGAAAAACCCACTTGTCTAGTGTGTTGATATCCTTCTGGGGAGTGCTCCTTAAATCGCCCTCCGTTTTAAATACCCTTACGTCCGGGTAATTGACCGACTCGGCGATCATAGGTTTAGCATCACTAGTCAGCGTGATCCATGACATGTTCGATTGCCCCATACAGACCCATACGTCGCCGACCAGCACGTCACTAAACACCAAGGTGTTGTTGCCAGTGACCGTTAGCGTGAAAGGCCCTCCGAATGGTTCGGGACTCATCGTCACCTCCCAATAGCCATCGCTGTTCACCGCAGTATTGCGGGTCTGAGATTTGAACGTTACGGTAATAGATTCACCCGCGCTTCCCCATCCCCATACTTTGACGGGCTTGTCTCGCTGAAGCACCATGCCGTCGGTAAAAAAATTGGAGACGGTGGCCGCTCTAGCTGTTGATAAAGCGGACAAAGCAAGGGCGATAATTAGTAATAAATAGCATTTTACTGACATGGTGTTAAGGATATATTTATAAAACTGTTTTATTTGGGTATCAAAACTTTAAAAAACAGGGTAGCGTAAATTACGCCCCCTGTCTATCGATGTTCCTACTCGCTATTCTAAGAGCAGTCGCCGTACTTGTTGACGCCCTTCTATCTTCGTGCTAAGCAGATGCATCCCGTGGCCCAATTCAGACAAGTCCAGGGTAGATTGCCCAGCTACTAGTTGTTGCTCTAGCACCAGTTGGCCCAGGCTATTGTGCACCCGTACGACACTAGACTCCGGCAGCACCACCTGCACCATGCCCGTGCTCGGATTAGGATATACCACCACCTCGGCATGCTCTAGTCCCGAACCGATAACCACCTTCTCCTGAATACCACTCGCCTGACGCGCTGATGTTCCTGAGGTGAGATTAAACGTGCCCACTTCCCCCGGAAAGTCACCGCTGCCCAAACCACTGAACTCACCAAGCACTACCCACGCACTCTGGTCGGCTGAACCCTCGGCCGTAAAGCCGCTCAGCTCACTCCAACTACTGGGGCACTTACTGATCATTAGCGCGTCAGGGGCAATGGCGTTGCCCTCTCCCAGATCCAGTACCACGCTCTTGGGCAGGTTGCCACCCACAAACAGGTGCCCCCCACTACAGTCGTCGAGCTTGTTGTAGAGTTTGTAGTCGCTTAGGTAAGAGGCCCCGAGCACCGTTGTTCCCTGAGCGTTGGTTTGTCCCATAGCCGTAACGGCTGTTTTGGGATACGAAGTGCCGTTGACCAGCCAGCTCACTTCCTGCACCGAAACGCTCTTGCCCGACTCGAGGGTGAGCCGTAGATACCGGTAGGCCGTGCCATCGCCCCCGGAGGGTGGAGTAGTAGGGGCCCCACCGTTGTCTGCTTCACTCGCACTGTTGATAACTTTCATATAATCTAGATTGGGTCCGTTGAAGCCCGAAACAGTCTGCAGTCGAATGGTATTTTCCCCGTTTCTAAGGCTTATACCCTGCCGAGTGCGAACGTTCCAGTCTGTCCAGCTACCGGTAGGGTCGAAAGTCACCAATCCGACTGGGGTATTGTTCACAATAACTTCGCAGTTTCGGTTATTGTCGCTACCGTTGGCATAGCGAAAGTCCAAGTCAACTGTAGCGGCTCCATCACTGTTTACGTTCCATTCCAGGTAAGTAGCGCCGCTGTATTCCACAAAGCCAGTACCTGTGTAGCCTGGCCAATAATTCACCGCTGGTTTGGTATCGGTAGCATCGCTATTTTCCGCCTGATACGTCGTAGAAGAAGGCCCTTGATCCTCGTCTCGCACCACAAAGTAATTTTTCATTAGGTTGAAAACTAACCACTGCCCTTGGTCATTGAAATGTACACTGTCTCTTAGAAGCTCCGTAATGTTCTCTGCGTCGTAAGGGTCACCGTAGTGGGTTTGCAAATAAGCCTTCCAGGCCGTTCTGATGTCGAACAAACCGTATCCGTTAGACGACACAATAATCGGCAGTTCATTGTAAGCCCAGTTATCAAAGTAATCTACCTGATCTTTTCTATTGGCTACAGAGACGTGGTCGTTCCAGAGTAATACCTCAGCATTGGGTGCCACGGATTTTATGTTGTTGACCAAGTCGTTGTACGACTGATAAGAACCACTGTAATCCTGCATGATGATCAGGTCGGGGTCAACCCCACCCAATTGATCCACTACTTCGTCTCTCAGACAGTAAGATCCACAACCGGGAATTGCCCGATTGACTACGTTGACGGTGCCAGGAAAATTATCACTGAGATAAGTAGCCAGGTTGGTCGTCCAGGCGTTATCAAAAGAGTGCAAACTTTGACCGAAGTACGCTAGCGTAACGGTTTGACCCTCGTTGAGCTTCTTAATAAATTTTTGAACCCCTACTCCTGGATTATCTACTTGCTTGGGAATGGGCGGGTAGTCTTGACCTGATGCGGAAAGGGTTGCCAGCAGAAAGAAAGCCAGGCAAAGAGGTAGAAGAAAAGTATACTTTAGCATGCTACGTAAGTTTAAAGTTAGTATTGAATTTGAAAGGATGTAGATCACTATATTAATAGTGATAGGTAGCGAGCAAACTGCCATCTCAAATGAGAAAGGGGGCAGTTTACTCGCCAATAGTTACTCTAAAATCAATCTGTGGAGGTGCTGGGCATTCTGAACGTTGATACTCATCGTGTATACTCCTCTGGGAAGATGACTCAGGTTCAGCGATGCTCGTCCTGGCTCGAGTTTTTGCTGGTCTACTTGCTGGCCTATATTGTTATATACCTGCACCAGTGCACCTTCCGGCAGCACCATCTGCACCATGCCCGTGCTCGGATTAGGATATACCACCACCTCGGCATGCTCTAGTCCCGAACCGATAACCACCTTCTCCTGAATACCACTCGCCTGACGCGCTGATGTTCCTGAGGTGAAACTAAACGTGCCCACTTCCCCCGGAAAGTCACCGCTATCCAGACCACTGAACTCACCAAGCACTACCCACGCACTCTGGTCGGCTGAACCCTCGGCCATAAAGCCGCTCAGCTCACTCCAACTGCTGGGGCACTTACTGATCATTAGCGCGTCAGGGGCAATGGCATTGCCTTCTCCCAGATCCAGTACCACGCTCTTGGGCAGGTTGCCACCCACGTACAGGTGCCCCCCACTACAGTCGTCGAGCTTGTCGTAGAGTTTGTAGTCCTCCAGGTAAGAAGGCCCGAGCACCGTTGTTCCCTGAGCGTTGGTTTGTCCCGTGGCCGTAACGGCTGTGTTGGGATACGAAGTGCCGTTGACCAGCCAGCTCACTTCCTGCACCGAAACGCTCTTGCCCGACTCAAAAGTCAACCGCAAATAACGATAGGCAGTGCCATCGCCCCCTTCTTCGTCTTGAAGCGCGATACTGACCAAGTTGCTTGCGGCAGAACTATCCGTCGTATTGAAAGCTATCACCCGGTAAGAATAAGTACCGACTGGCAAATCTTGATCGCTGAAAGTGGTAGTACTGGCACCCACCGTTGCTATCTGACTGTACGCTCCGTCTCCGGCGCTTCGCTCAATACTAAATCCAGTTTCATTGTTGCTGTTGTCACTCCAGTTCAGGTTTATCTGGTTACCCGATACCGCGTTGGCTACTAGGGCAGTTGGAGCCGCTGGTGCGGTAGGCGTGGGGGGAGACACGTTACCGGGCGTTCCGTACACAAAACTGTTGCCTGCAAACCCGATATACACCTTACCAAACTCGTCATAATCTCCGGTGATGGTGCGCACTCCGTCGAAAATACCGAGTGGATAAGACACAATCTTTTGCCAGTTGGCTCCTTGGTCTGTGGATAAATAAGCCCCCCAACCTTCGCTTTCGGTTTCACCGTACATAAAGATCGTAGGATAGGCTTGTCCTGACTGCTTGGCTCCGAAACCGACGGCCCAGCAGTCGATGACCCCGGGCAGCTTGTCGAAAGTTTGGCCACCGTTGTTTGAGAAGAATAGCCCTCTCTCATCAGCGGGTTCACGGTGATCTATGCCGGTAGCAAACCACAGATGCCCTTC
Organism: uncultured Cytophagales bacterium; assembly: GCA_963761785.1. Classification (GTDB taxonomy): domain Bacteria; phylum Bacteroidota; class Bacteroidia; order Cytophagales; family Cyclobacteriaceae; genus Tunicatimonas. The sequence continues at coordinate 2,927,408 of CAVXII010000001.1, read as the reverse complement.
ATTTTGGGGGGCGGCCTTCAGCTGTCCCCAAAACACTCTAAAGGGCAGTTGCCCTCGGGAAACTTCCTGAAAAGAAGCTCCCCCATCCGTTGACTTGAACAAGCGTGCGGGGGGGACAGGGTTTACCTCATTGATGCCGTCATTGCCCAGTGAGTAGAAGTAAAAAGTGCTGGCCGCTACCTGGTCGGCGGCCAAGGCTCGGCGGCTGGTAAGAAAATAGAAATTCAGGTCATCCGCCAGGGTATCCAAAGAAGATTTTTCCCAGCTATTGCCTTGGTCAGTGGTATAGAATAGTCCCTGATCGGAATCATTTCGGGGCACCCAGACCATATTTGTTTTGTCGGTAGCCGCAATGGCGATCTCACCAAAATTAAGCGTACTAGGAGTATTTGCATAGCCAGTCTCACCAGTTATAATTGTTCCTCCCTGAACGACCGAGCCAAATTTTTCCCAGGTTTTGCCACCATCCGATGAGTAACCGCTGGCATTCCCCGAACGGCAACATGGGCGGTGATCAGCGATAGAAGCCACAATAAAGTTAGGGTCGCTCGGAGCAGCCTCGATACTCACCCCATCGGCAAACCGGCCCGCCACTGATATCTGCTCATCAGGATTCACATCCGGGTCGGTAAAATGAAATCCTATGCGATCCCAAGTTCCAACCACCAGGTTGCCACCCGGAGCCGATACTACATCGGTGGCTACCATCTCTTCAATGCCCTGGGAGATATCGTTGAGTATGGGAGTGTTGTTGGTAGGTGATATGTCATCGCTCCGCCACAGCCCCATTCCTTCGGCAAACCATAATACGTTGCTCTGAAACGGATCGATCGCTAACTCGCCCACCGAAAGCGAAAATCGCACCGTGGAGCTTTCTTTCCACGGAGCCAGTGCAGACCTCACGTTCTGTCGCCCCGCTTCGTTCAGTGAATTGGTGCCTAACTTGGTCCAGTCGCCCCCTCCGTTGGTAGAGCGGTAAAAGCTATTTAAAGAAGTTTCTGCGGCGTATACCGTCTGGTTATCCTGAGGGTCTACCGCTACATCAGCGATTTTGGTATCGCTAAGCACTTGGCTCAACGTATTGTTCGCGTATTTATAAACACCACTGATACGAGAAGACAAGTAAAGTATACCGTCTACTATCTCCATATCGCTAGCGTACTCTGAGGCAGGCAAACCTAAGCGTTGCCAGCTACCGCCGGCGTTCTCAGAAATATAAACACCCTCCCCGCCTACTGAGGCAAAAATGCGATTCGTTTGGCCCTGGGCGTTGGTTCCTGACTGTGCATCAAAAACAAGTACGGTAGGGCCAATATCTACCGGCTCGTTGTCTACGATTACCGGCTTACCAAACGGCAACACATTGGCAGGTAGCTGGCTCCAATCTTCTCCGCCATTGGTGCTCTGCCATAGCCCTCTATTGCGTGATCCGAAATAGACGACGTTGCTGTTGTTGGGATCAATGGCCCAGCGCTCGCCGTCGGTTCTAAGACCGCTATTTCCGGCGCAGGGTACGTCCAGGCTCAGAAGCTCAAAGCTCTCGCCGCGGTCAGTACTCTTCATGAATATTCCCGGATTCTTCAGATTCTCACCCGATGCTACGTAAAGTACGTCCGGATCTTGGGGGTCAATACCGATACCCTCAACGATATAGGCAAGGGTACGTCCGTAACCATTGCCTATGTCCTCTCCGTTGATTTTCTTATCAGGGAAGTCAAGTACGCTGGCGGGCACTCGGCTAGCGGTCAGCAGTTGTGTCCAAGACTGACTACCTGCTTCCCAACGGTACACTCCTCCCACGTCAGCCCGTGTATATACCAAATCTCTTTCGGTAGGGTGCGCTAATAATCCTGTCATGTAGCCCCCGCCACCGATATTGACGGGTTTCCATTCGTAGTTGGTTTGGGCAGGCAACGAAAAAGAAAACAGGGTGAAAACTACCAAGAGGCAGGTCCAGCGAATAAGTGCGTGGAGGTGATTCATAGTGAGGGGTTTAAAATGTTGAATAAGTAAACGTAATAGGGCGGGTAACTTTTTGTACAAAACACAGAATACTTTCTTGATAAAGCAGACGATTATTTTGGGTTCGATACGCTTCGCCGTACATTCGTACTAGGGAGAAACTAATCTCCTTAGGGCAAAGAGAGTGATTTTAGAGCAGCTAGTTGTGCAATAGATTATCTATCTTTTGACGTATATTATCATTACCTGTTTTTCTAAGTGGGCTAGTCCTAAAAAGGATACCTATTCTCATATTTCACTGATTCTTCTTATTTTTTTAGGATATTTAAATTATGCGTTGTTTTTTACGATTGATATTAACGTATACTTATTTTATATTTCTAATGATATTACTTAATTATGGTTGAATTGGCAGTGAAATAAATCTAGAATAGGATATTCTTCTCTTCACCGCTTGGCAGCGACTTCACTAAATGGTTTATTGCCGAGCCAGCGGTAAACTTAAATGTGAATCGCTTAAGTTAATTTTGTGATATTTATAGAACACGTTACTTCCCTATACTTTTATGAAAGCGCGCTTATGAGGTATCTTTACTTGTTACTGGGGCTTGGCGTGACGATGGCAACCGCGGTGTGCTACGCGCAAAACGTTCCGCTTCGATTTCAGTCATTATCGCTCGCGGAAGGTCTGCCTCACAGCATCGTAAATCACACCATGCAGGACAGTCAGGGCTTTCTGTGGTTCAGCACCCACGGAGGCTTAAGCCGTTACGATGGGTACACCTTCAAAACATTCGTGCCCCAGCATAATGACCAAACCGGATTGCTCTACTACGAAGTGGAAGCAGCTCAGGAGGATGCCCGCCGGAATATCTGGATTCGGTATTCGGCGGGTGGAGTGAGCCGGTATAATATGGTGACCCAGCAATTTAGTCACTATCCGTTGCAGCCAGACCCGGGTGGCATCGCGGGCGATTTTGCGGCCGGACTAAATCGGGAAAATGTGATGTCCGTTGACCGGCAAAAGCGCGTCTGGTTTCGCACGACGAGCGGATTATGTCGCTACGACCAGGCCACCGATAGTTTTATAACCTACGCTCACCGTTCGGACGATCCCACGTCTTTAGCAGGAAATCACGTTAACTACATTTTACAAGACGCCCGGGGCCAACTCTGGGTGGCTACCAACAAAGGCCTAAGTCGCTTCAACGAAGGCACCCAAACTTTTGTGAACTACCTTGCTTCTACCAGCGGACTAGAAAACCAATCGGTACTGTCGCTTTATGAAGATGAGCACCACTATTTGTGGGCGGGCACTCTCAACGGGCTGCGCCGCAGTGAGCATCCGCTGAGTAGTTCTTCATCGCTACGGTTCATTACCTTCCGTCCGGTGGACTCGCTTACTCATCGTACCAATGCCATTCAGCAAATTGTTCCGCATCCTGATGGTAGTCTGTGGCTGGCAACCGCCCGCGGAGTGGTTCGGGCGTATCCTGGTGCTGGCAGAGTGTCTTTTCAGGTTTATTTAGACGAGCCGGAGCATCTTGACGTTACCGGTGCTCATCCTATTCTTGCGGTGCACCATGATAGCCAAGGAAACACCTGGGCACACGCGCGCGCCGACAAAAGAGGGCTGTTTCAATATCTTTCGGAAGAAGACCGGTTTGTTGCTCCGGCCAATAGTCAGGGAGGGCAGCCGCCCCCCACTGATGCCATAGCGCATATATACGAAGAACCCTCGGGAATTCTTTGGCTGGCTACCTGGCGTTCGGGGGTGCTCAAGGTAGATTTACAAGCCCCGCCCTTCGTGCATTATCAACCCGATTCGGTGCTGGACAATGACGTATACGCCATCAATCGCGCTGGCAACCGTCTGTGGATCGGCACCGCCAACGGCTTGTACGAACGCAATATGTCTATCAACATCACCAAAAAAATTCCCTACGGTGAAGACGATTTACTGCCTGACTATCCCAAGATCGTGGGTGCTATCGCTTACGACAGCCTACGGCGCAGCCTGTGGCTGGGCTACTACGATTATAAAGTAAGTCGCCTGTCACTAAGCGACTACTCTGCTACCAACTACCATTACCGAGACAACCGCACCGACCGTTACCGCCCCTGGTCGGTGCGCACCATTTGTCAGGACAACTCGGGCCGAATATGGGTAGGCGCCGTCACGGGCGGCCTTCACTACTATCATCCGGAAACGAATCGGTTTTACGAACGCAAATTACCCTACGAAAACCTCCGTTTTATCAAGGCACTCTATCTTCAGAACGATAGCCTACTTTGGATCGGCACCATGCAGCAGGGCCTCCACCGCCTTAATCTCAGGTCGGGCCAGTTCACTACACTTGATGAAGCTACTACCGCCCAATTTGCGTCCGACGACGTAACTGCGGTTACCAGCCTGGCGGGACGGGTATGGGTAGGAACTGCTTACGGCCTGGTCGAAATCGGAGCGGACGACCGGGTCATTCGTACCTATACCACGGCAGACGGCTTGTGTCACAACAACGTTAAGGCACTGGCACCCGATCGCCGGGGTCGGCTGTGGATCAGCACCAACGATGGGCTTTCTTGCTTTGATCCCGCCACCGGTACCTTTGTTAATTATTACACCAGCGACGGCCTGATTAGCAACGAATTCAATCAGGGAGCCAGCTTTGTGGACCAAGCTGGAACGCTCTACTTCGGCAGCAGCAAAGGGGTTACGGCCTTCGATCCCAGTGCTGTTGCCCCCGTGACCATTGAAGCGCCGCTTCGCGTTGTGGATATTCAGATTAACAACCTGTCGCTCAATTCAGGAGATACCATCCGAGGGCGGGTTCCGCTCGTTCAAAACCCAACCTTTACCGATCAGTTGATACTGCCCTACCGCGCCAGTAACGTGATGTTTCAGTTTGCTACCCTCAACTACCGATCGCCCCTGGCCAGCCGCTACGCCTATCGCTTAGAAGGCCTCGACGAGCAGTGGAACGTGACCGAGGCTACCCACCGACGGGCTACATACACCAACCTTTCGCCCGGCTCGTACCGCTTCTGGGTGCGAGATACTCGATCGACGGCACCGGCGGCCTCGGTTGAGGTTATCGTTTTAGCTCCGTGGTGGCAGACGACCTGGTTTCGTACGCTGATGGGATTGATCGTTGTTGGAATTGTGGTGGCCTGGAACCGCTGGCGACACGGGGATCTGGTGCGACAACGAGAGACGCTCAGAGAAGAAGTGAACGCCCGAACGGTCAGCTTGCAACAGCAGTCCGAAGCGTTAATCACCACCAACCAGGCGTTGCGCACCAAGCAGCAGGAGGTTGAAGAACAAACCCGTTTGGTGCAACGCATGGCGGAAGAGGTGCACCGCAGCGACCAGATGAAGATTCGCTTCTTCACCCAGATGTCACACGAGTTTCGCACTCCCCTCACCCTGATCTTAGGACCACTACAAATGAGCCTCAGCAGCAAACACCTGCCCCGACCGGTGGCGCAGCAGTTGCGCCTCATGAAAAGAAACGCCGAACGGCTCTTTCAGCTTATCAACCAACTGATCGATCTGAACCGCGTGGAAGAAGGCATGATGCCTCTGCTGGTGTCAGAAGTTGACATTATAGAGCGAACCCGCCAAACAGTAGAAACTTTTGCGGCTATGGCCGAGCAAACCGGCGTCACTCTCCGCTGCGAGATGGCTACCCAGCGGCACCAAGGGTGGATAGACGTTGATAAATACGATAAGTTGCTGTACAACCTGCTATCCAACGCTTTCAAGTTTACCCCGGCCGGGGGCAGCGTGATCGTGAGCGCACGGACGGAGTCTACCCACGCGGGGAAGTTCTTATGCGTGCTGGTAAAGGATTCAGGCATTGGATTGCATCCGGCCGATCTTCCCCGCGTCTTTGACCACTTTTATACCGCTAACCACCCTTCCCCCCAGCAGCAGCCGGGCAGTGGCATCGGTCTGGCCCTGGTGAAACAGTTGGTGGCACTGCACCGAGGAACCATCGAGGCGACTTCGGATGGCAAAGGCACCACTTTCAGCCTAAGGTTGCCAGTGGGCCGCAAGCAGTTCAAACCCCACGAGCAAGCTTCTTCCGTGATCGTTTTCCCCGCTAAATCGCCCGTCCCCCCTTCCGTTTTGGCACTTGGTGATAAGCATTCGGCTTCTCAGGCAGCATCAGACGGCAAAAAACCGCTACTCATGGTGGTAGATGACAATCCTGACTTGTGCGCTTTTGTCCGGTCGGTACTGACTCCCACCTATGAGATTGTGGAAGCCCACGACGGGGAAATGGCGTGGGAACTGCTGACAACCCTTGCCCCGGTGCTTATCATCAGCGACGTGATGATGCCCCGCTTAGATGGAATCGCCTTGTGTCAGCGCATCAAGGAGCACCCCGCTACCTCACCCATTCCGGTAATGTTGCTCACCGCTAAGGCGTCTGAAGAAAATGAGATAACTGGCTTGCAAAGCGGTGCCTGCGACTACATCCGCAAACCATTTAGCGTGGAGGTGCTTCAGCTGAAAGTGAAGAATATTTTAGCCACCTACGCGCGGGTGAAGCGGCAGATCAGCCGGGGCGAACACCAGGCTGTCGATCAGGATACTCTTCATCCGAACGACCGGAGTTTTCTGGATCAAGTTGTTACTTTAATTAATGACAACCTTGCCGAGAGCACCCTCACCGCTGATTTTCTGGCCGACCGGCTCTCAATGAGCAAATCGCATTTATACAAAAAAATGAAGGGGTTGTCGGGAGTATCGGTGCACGTGTTCATTCGCAACCAACGCATTCGCGCGGCGGCGCAGTTGCTGCAACAAGGCAGACGCATCAACGAAGTGGCCTACGGCGTAGGGTTCAGCAGTCAGAGTTACTTTACCCGCTGCTTTTCGGAATTCTACGGTAAATCGCCCCGGGCTTATCAGACGGAGCTTTCGGTCCCTTAAGTTTAACGGACGGATATGGGGATACCACTCCGGTTATTTCAAAAACCCTCCTTCTGCTATACGCAAAAAAGCGAACCATCTCGAGTCTGGTTCGCTTTTCACTACTATTTTAGGCAGACACATTTAGGTATTACTTACTCTAGAACAATACTAATGGTTTTGCGTGTTCCCTGGGTGAAGGTGCTAACCGTGTACAACCCCTTTTTAAGGTGCCGCAAATCTAGCTCAGATTTCCCTTTTTCCATCCATTGTGAGGCCACTCGCTGCCCGAGACTGTTGTGCACTAGCACGGTGGCGGCCTTATGCATTAGCAAGTTCGTGAGTCCGGTAGAAGGATTAGGATACACCGCTATTTCACTTGATGCTGACCAGTCACTGTCATCAGCTAGAGGCATCTTCTTGGATGCGTTGGCCGTCCGGGCATTGTCAGACGGGGTGTAACTACTACTGGATGACAGGATAAACTTATCTACCTTCAAACCATCCTCGCGCATATAAAAACCCAGGGTGTGGGAGCCAGTAGACAAGTTGCCAAGGGGAAACTTTTCCCACGTCCACTGCGCGTTGACTTTAGGATAAAAATTACCTTGGCTCACGCCGTCCAGCACGATGATTCCGGAGTCATCGCTAAAGTTGGGAGCTATCACCCGCACCCAAAGATAGTAGACGCCGGATTGGGGTAGGTTGATCGCGTAATCCATACGGGGCCCCTCTAGTCCATCGCCCGCGTTCTGTTCGCCTTGGTTTGGAACCATCATGTAGTATCCGTTGCTTGCCTGATTATTGGTGTATTTTTCCCAGGAAGCCCCGCTGCTGGCCACTTTGTTGTCGTACTCTTCTGCCTCCCAGGTAATCAAGCCTTGACTGGGTTCGCCACCGGGACTACCTCCCGAATCCCCCCCGCTACTTTTTTCTACGCCCATGTAGTCCATATTAGGACCGACAAACCCGGGGGCGATTTGTACGCGAATCGTATTGAACCCACTATTTAGAGTAACGCCTCGTTGGGTGTTGGTGCCCCAACTCATCCAACTTCCGGTAGGGCCAAAATCTTGTGAACCGGTTTTACTACCGTTGACAATAATGTCACACTTCCGATTCTGGTTGCTACCGTTGGCGTAGCGAAAGATAAGGTTGAATGATCCGCTGCCTTCAGAATTGTTGACTCTCCACTCTACGTAGGTGCCATAGTCCATGAACCCGCTTCCGGTATAGCCATTGTTATAGCTATGAAAAGTCGCATCACTCGCGCTGTAGTCTTCGGCTTGATAGATGTTAAAACCTGAGTCGTGATTGTCGTTTAGCTTAACAAAGTAGTCTTTCATCAGGTTGAACACCAGCCACTGCCCGTGGTCGTTGAAGTGAACGCCGTCTCTTAACAGCTCTCTGATGTTTTCTTCTTCGTAAGGATCGCCGTAGTGGGTCTGAAGATAGGCTTTCCAGGCAGTTCTAATGTCAAAAAAACCGAATTTGGCTGCTGCTAAAATGATTGGCAGTTCGTTGAGACCCCAATTATCGAAGTAGTTCGTCTGCTCGGCACGTGAGGCTACTTTTACGTGGTCATTCCAGACAAGTACTTCCGCATTGGGGGCATACTGCTTCACGTTGTTAATCAGCGTCGAGTACGATTGATAAGAAACCGCAAAATCTTGCATGATAATCAGATCCGGGTCAGTGCCTTGTAACTGCGTCTGCACGAGGGGAGCCAAGCGATCAGAGGCATAGCCAGGAATAGCCTTGTACACTACATTGACTGTACCGGGGAACCTGTTGTTCAGATAGTTGGCCAAGTCTTTGGTCCAACTGTTATCTTCAGTATGTAAACTCTGCCCGAAGTAGACCAGCTTGACAGTCTGTCCGTCGTTCAATTTTTGGATAAACTTCTGAACGCCTTTACCTGGGTTATCCACTTTCTTGGTAATAGGTGGGTAGCTTTGTGCCAACAGAGAGGAACACGCCAGAAAGGAAGTCATGACTCCCATAGCAAACAAAATGATAGAAATTTTTTTCATTTAAAAGGTTGGTTAAAGTATGAAGAATAGAAGAACGAACTACGCAGGCGACGCAGTCCGTTCTTCTTGGATGAACTAAATACTAAGCTACTCTAAGATCAGCCGCTGCACGCGACGCCGACCCTGTACGGTGGTGCTCACCGTGTACACTCCCTGACTCAACCTTGACAAGTCCAGTGCAGCGTGCCCTTGCTTAAGTTGTTGCCGGGCCACTACTTGTCCTAGCCCATTATGTACCAGCACGGTAGCAGTCTCAGGCATAAGCACCTTCACGTGTCCGGTAGATGGATTGGGATAAAGCGTTATCGTCGTTTCCGCCGTTGGTTCTGCTTCTAGCGATAACTTCGCCTGGTTGCCGGTCGCCGCACGGGCGTTGCCACTCGGCACCAGCACAAAATCATCAAAGAAAGAAACCGAGCCACTTCCGCCGTAGACGATCACGTTGACCGTCGTGGCGCTACCCGTCGAGAAGTTTACCGTATACTGATTCCAGTCTGAGCCACTCACGATCACATCCTGCTGGCCTAGCTGCGGGCTTTTCACTCCCAATAGTGTGAAGCCACCCGACACCTTTCGGGCGAAAGCCGTCAGCGTGTAGGCTGTGTTAGGCTGAAGGCCGGTGACCGTCTGCTCAAAGCCACCTCCGTTGCTCAGCGAACCGGACTTGCTACCGGTATTTGACTGGGAGGTGCTGATGCTACTGGCTCCGTACTTAATATTCCAGTTCTGGAAGTCTTGCTCAAAGCCCGGGTTTTGCACCAGGTTGCCTGCCGTGGGCGGAGGGGGCGGAGGATTGTCTGTACTGGTGACGGTCACCGCCGTCACCGCAGTCCTGCCTCCATCGGCGGTTGTTACGGTAATCTCAGTTGAGCCCTCAGCCACTGCCGTCACGAGTCCGGTACCAGACACCGTGGCTACGCTTTCGTTGCCGGAGGCGTACGTCACGCTTTTGTCCGTAGCGTCGGCAGGTAGCACGGTTGCTGATAATGTGCTGGTAGCTCCAACTTCCAAGCTCAGCGTAGCTGGGTTCAAGCTCACCCCAGTGACAGCCACGTCGGGTTGTGGTGGAGTGTCGCCGGTTTGTATGCCGATATTATCCAGGAAGAATGTCTGGGAAGCCGCATCATTAGGATTAGGAAAGATAGAGGCTACTTTCAAAGGCGGCGAACCAGCCGGAATCTCTACGATAACGGATGCCCAACTGTTGTTTCCACTAACGGGTATCGTTGCGTCGTAGAAGACTTCCTGACTCTCGTCTTGCAGTTGGATATACACTTCCTGTAGGTTCGGGCCGTAGAGCTGAAAAGAAAGCGAGGGAGCGTTTTCTAAGGATACTACCTCAGGAAATTCAAACCCAATAAGTTGGAAGGTAGTGCCCGTCGTTTTTTCGTAGCGCGCTACTTTACCACTATTGTTAATGCCTCCCTGATCCGGATTATCGACCACCGAAGAAACGAAGTCAGCGGGGTTTTGTGTGCCACCGTCAGCTGGGACGAACATCTTTACTCGGCCGTCCTCATCAATTTGCACGGAGGGACTGATGTTGTCAAAGTCTACCAGCAACTCAGTATTCTCAGGAATAGTCACTTCGGTGGTAGACTTCACGGTGACAGAAGCATTCGCCGAGGAACCGCTCGAAGAAGCAGTGATAGTAGCCTGCCCCTCGCTCTTGCCGGTTACTTCCCCTTGGTCGTTGACTTCGGCCACGGCGGGGTTGCTGCTGCTCCAACTTACGGCGGTGGTTGCGTCACCATTAGCGAAAGCCAGAGCCTGCGTGGTTTGATTGAGGAAGAGCGAAGTCTCCCCTAATTTCACCTGGGTAACGGCTACATTGGGGTTGTTGGTGGGCACTCCATAAATGAAGCCCCCCCCCGGTGAGCCAATGTATACCTTGCCAAACTCATCGTAGTCACCGTTGATGGTGCTGATGCGGTTGAATACTCCATTAGGGTAAGTGGCGATTTTTTGCCAGGTAGCCGCTTGGTCAGTAGAATAGTAGGCTCCCCACCCTCGACTTTCGGTCTCGCCATACATAAAGATAGTAGGATACGCTTGCCCCGCCTGCTTGGCTCCAAAGCCGATGGCCCAGGCATCAATAATATCATCTATTTTAGTAAATGCTGCTCCCCCGTTGTCTGAGAAGAACAGTCCGCGCTGCGCAATAGGGCCTCGTTCGTCAGAACCAGTCGCAAACCATAGGTGCCCTTCGTTCTCCGGGGCGGCTTCTAACTGTCCCCAAAAATTGCGAAATATTAACTGGTTAGCCGAACCGGGAACTTCCTGAAAGCTCGCTCCCCCGTCGGTGGACTTAAAAATACGCGAGGGCGGTTCGGGGCCTAGGTCGTTGCCGGTAGGGCTACCCCAAGAGTAGAAGTAAAAGGTGCCGCCCTGCACTTTATCGGCGGTCAGAACTCGTCGGTAGAGCGTGAACCACCGGTTCAGATCACCTACCGGTTCGCCTGCGGCGTTGGTAATAGAAGAAGGCAGCCAGGTGTTTCCCTTATTATTAGTGTAAAAGAGACTGGCTTTGTCCGTCGTTCCCGGCTTAGCGGCACCATTACGAGCTACCCAAACCATATTGTCAACCGAAGAGGCAGAAACAACGATTTCGCCTAGCTGTAGTGACGAAGGGTTATTGGTAAAATTTTCTTCTCCCAGATCGGTGGTGCCGGCTGGTGTAACTGATCCGAATAGATTCCAGTTCGCCCCGCCGTCTTCAGAGAAGCTACTCACGTTGCCTTCTCCGCAAAGCTGACAAGCTCCTTCTACAAAGCGCGTATCAGCGATCGATACAGCCGCCCAATTGGGTTGGGCCGGTGTAGTGCCAATACTTGCCCCTGCGGAGAAGCGCCCCGACGGTGAGATCTGCTCATCGGGATATACATCGGGATCGGTGTAATGAAATCCCATACGATCTGAAACCGCTACGATCAGGTTGTTATTGGGCAGTGAGACTACATCGTTGGCTACGGTTTGTTCCATACCCCGCGACACATCATTAAATACCGGAGCGTTGTTGCTCGCCGAAATGTTGTCGCTTCGCCAAACGCCCATTCCTTCGGCAAACCACATCCGGCTGCTGTTGGAAGGATCAATCACTATTTGTCCGACAGATAGTGAAGTACGCACACTGGCACTTTCCTTCCAGGGAGCCAAAGAGGAGCGGAAGTTTTGCTGGGTAGCCTCATTTTCAGCGCCGGTTCCCAAGAGCACCCAATCACTTCCTCCGTTGGTGCTACGGTACAGTGATTTAAAGAACCTGGTCGTTGCGTATATTATCTCGTTGTTGGGATCAGGGTCGAGAGCAATGCCCGCTATGCGTCGGTTACTGCCCGAGGGAGTGATGTCGGATACGCCCTGTCCAGGAGTATATCGGTACAGTCCCGGAGATGCCGACCGAATACTGGAGGCGGCGTATAATGCGCCTTCTTTAATCTGCATATCGCGGGCGAAGAATGCATTAGGAAAGGGCAGTTTAGACCAGCTACCGCCCGCGTTTTCTGATACGTAGACACCAGCGTTGCTGCCATCTCCTACTGAAGCATAAATGCGGTTAGTGCGCCCCTGAGCGTTGGTGCCTGACTGGGCGTCGAACACAACGGCCGTGGCTCCGAAGGGGGCCCGACCAAACGGCAGTACCGAGTTGGGGATTTGCTCCCAGGCCCCCTCACCCGCCTGAAAGTTGCGGTATACACTGCCGTCCTGCTGCGCTCCGTAGTAGACAACATTAGAGTTGTTAGGGTCAACAGCCAAGCGCTCTCCGTACGTTCGGGAATTTTGATCGTTGCCCGTTACCGGAACGTCTAGCTCAAGTAAGGAAAAGCTTTCGCCCCGGTCAGTACTTTTCAAAAACACGCCGGCTTGCAGGCGGGCGTTGCCAGCGGCAACGAAAAGCACATCCGGGTCTTGAGGGTCTAGTGCCACACTGTTGGTGGCGTAAACCGTGTATCTACCCGTTCCGTTACCAATCGCCTTACCACTGATTTCCTGATCAGGGTACTCCAACACGGCACCGGGCATGCGGTCGGCCGTGATGAGTTGCGTCCAGGATTCGTTAGACGGATTCCACCGGTAGAGGCCCGCCCCGTCGGTGCGTGCGTAGACGAGGTTTGGCTCGGTGGGGTGCGCCACCAGCCCGGTAGCGAACCCGCCGCCGCCAATTTTAACGGAATTCCACTCGTAGTTTTCCTGCCCGTAGAGCCAGGCGGGGGCAAGCAGCGAGAAAAGCAGAAGCGCTCGCCCAGCCCTGAAAATTTGTTTTGTTGTCCACATAATAAAAGGGTTTTAAGGTTAAAGTTTCCCCCCAAGGTGTAACAACTGCGGTCAATCAGCTTTCACTAGGTTCACCAATACTGTACTCATTTTCGCAATTTATATTTTAAGGACAACCTGTTGCACTAATTATGTTAGTTATGCACGAGAAGCGCACGTTTATAGTAACATTATTAAACGAATACTTTGAGATTTTTAACTCTTGTTAAAGCGCTTGCGAATGATACTTGGAAGGGGGCACCCCAAAAAGCTTTGAAAAGGAACGGGTGAAGTACGAAGGGTTATCGAAGCCTACTGCGTAAGCCGCCTGAGCGATATTCTCCCCTTCCCCAATGAGTTGCGCAGCTTTCTTCAACCGGAAATTTTTGATGTAGACGTGAACGGAGCATCCGGTCAGTGATTTTACCTTGCGGTAAAGGTGACCTTTGCTCATCACAAATTGCTCAGCCAGTATATCGCCGTTCAGGTCGGCATACGTTAGGTGCGCTTCGATGAGATGATCCAACTTATGCAAGAAGGCCTGATCTCGGGTGCTTAGCGACAGCACGACGGGCGAGGCAGCCCCTTGCGCTAACTGCTGTTGCAACTTCTCTCGGGAACGGAAAATTTTGCTCATCCTAAGCAACAGCAAATGACTGTTGAACGGCTTGGCCACGTAGTCGTCCGCCCCAATTTCCAGTCCCATGATCTCGCTGGTATCGTCCGCCCGAGCGGTGAGTAGTATCAGCGGAATATCGTTAAAAGCATCATCCGATTTCAGGGTTTTGCATAAGGCGATACCATCCATGCGGGGCATCATCACGTCGGAGATGATGAAATCTATCGCATTGGCTTCCAGCACTGCCAGCGCGACTTGCCCGTCTTCCGCGGTAAACACGCGGTTGCTCTTCTCCAAGATGCTGCGCAAGAAGACCCGCATGTCTTCGTGATCGTCTACTACCAGAATGGTTTTACCTTCTACCGGGTTTTTAGGGGGTTTATCTGAAAGGTTGTGCTCCACGGAGGACAATGTTTCGGGGAGATCAAGTACCAGAGGTGTAGCCGTATCTATCTGTTGGTTGGAAGTGCATAGTTTGATGTAGAACTCGAACTCAGTGCCTACTCCCAGCGTACTCTTTACCCGGATGTCGCCGCCGTGCTGCTGCACCAGGCGATGGGATAGTGCCAACCCAATCCCTGAACCGGGCTCCGGATGGTCCTCCGTTTCAGATTGGTAATAGTAGTCAAATATTTTCTCCTGCTCATCTTTGGCAATGCCCCGCCCGGTATCCGTTAACCGGAAGATCAGGTGCTGTTGCTGTTCGTGCACCCTCAACGTAACTTTGCCCCCCGGGGGGGTAAACTTAAAAGCGTTGGCAATCAGGTTATACAAAACCTTCTCAACCTTGTCACCGTCGTAGCCGGTTTCTAGTGATTGTGGCGTTATGGTTACTTCAAAAAGTATCTCTTTAGAGTCGGCCAGGTAGCGGAAGGAGTCGGCCACCTTTCTGATGAGTGCCATCACGTCTCCCCGGATGATCCGTAGCGACATGTCTTCTGATTCTACCTTGCCCAGGTACAGCAGCTGGTTGATGAGTTTGAGGAGCTGTTGGGCGTTGCGGTCTATGATTTGCAGGGTTTGGGTGGTTTCTTTCGGCCATTGGGTATAACGCATCAGGTCGTAGAGTGGACCTAATATGAGGGTCAACGGTGTTCTGAACTCGTGCGAAACGTTGGTGAAAAATCTAATCTTGGCCATATCGGCCCGATGGACTTTGTCAGAAAGCGTCTGTAAGTTGGCGTTGGCCCACAGGATAGCTTCTTTCTGCTCCTTCAATTGCTGGTTGGCACGACCCAGCGCTACGGTTTTTCGGGACAAGGCGTCGGTTCTTTCCCTCACTTTCTGCTGGAGCGCGAGCTTTTGCCTGCGAAGTTGGCGGGTACGAAACCAATAGAGCGCGTAGGCGGCTAGCAAGCTAAAGAAAAACAGCCCAACCCTGAACGTAAGGGTATTCCACCAGGGTGGAGTAACCACAATCACCAACTTATCCGTAGATTCGGGGTAGAAAAAGCCTTCGGTGCTCGAGGCGCGCACCTCAAACACGTAGCGACCCGGGGGCAGGTTGGTGTAGGTAGCCTGCCGAACCTGGGAAGTAGGAACCGTCCAGCCCCGTTCAAAACCGGTTAGCCGGTACTTAAACTTAATCTTCTCGGGTGCGCTGTAGTCCAGGGCCACAAACGCAAGCGTGGCCGCGTTGTTCCGGTAAGAGAGCGTGACGGTGTCCTGATAGATCAGCGATTTACTGAGAATGGCCTGCCCGTTGAGGGTGTCGCCCACGCCTATTTTCTCGCCCCGCACAAAAAGCTGCGTGATGTGTACGGTAGAAGGGTGCTGGTGCTCAACAATCTCCTGAGGGCAGAAATAGCTAACCCCGTTTACTCCCCCAAAATAGAGCCGCCCGCCCGGTGATTTGAACGCAGCACCTTCGTTAAATTCGTTGGAGGGTAACCCGTCGGCCTTCGAGTAGTTGGTAAATTGATAGGTAACAAGCGACATTTTGGAAAGCCCGTCGTGGGTGCTGATCCATAGGTTGTTCTGCTCGTCGGCCAGCAACCCGGCGACGAAGTTGTCCGTCAGGCCGTCCGATTCATCAAATCGCCGCACAGTGCGGTGCAGCAGATTGACCCGCAGCAAGCCTTGGTCGGTTCCCATCCACATCACCGAGTCGCCTTGCTGATAGAGTGCGTTTATTTCCGGAGACAGTTCATTCGGCAAGGGAAAAGGAGTAAACGTAGCGCGTCGGGTATCAAACTTGACAAGTCCTTTCTTTCTGGTCCCCAACCACAAATCATCTCCGTCGGCTACCAGCACATTGATCCAGTTATCCTGCACGTGCCGGTGGGTAGTATCCAGAGGAAACAGCGTCACCGAATCGGTATCGCTCGAGTAGCGCACCAGCCCTCGGGAGGCAGTAGCCACCCAAACCGTCCCCCCGTCGGCGATCAACACGTCGCGCACCGACCAAGCCGGAAAATCTTCGTCAAACTGCGTCACCCTACCGTTCGGGCTGACTCGGGCGAGTTTATAGTCCAGAGCTCCGATCCAGAGGTTTTGCTCGGCATCGGTGGCCAGGGCACCAACAATTTTACCGGATGCTTCCGAGCCAAACGGAGCGAAGGTGTTCTCCTCTTCTCGGAACAAGCCCAGGGAAGTTCCCAGGTACAGCGCGTTGTCTAGGGTATTGATAGCGTGAATGTCGTTGACGCGGCTGTTGGAGTGGGGTGAGATGCGGATGTAATGAAACGGTTTCTCGTTAAGATCAGCTTGATAAAGTCCTTCTTTCCACGTACCAATCCACAGCACGTTCTTATCATCTTCGTACAGGCAAGAGATCCGCGGCTTGTCCTCCGGATGGTGATATTCGCGAAGGTTCACCTCCTGATAATGCGCTCGCTGTTTGTCGTAGCGAAACAGTCCAGCCGACGAGGGGTTAAGTCTAATCCAAACGTTTTGATGGCTGTCCACAAGAATTTGATCAACCAATAGCTTACCGTTTCTTTGGTATTGCTCTTCCGTTAGCGCGTAGGTGACCGGGTGCGTATGAGCAGGAGTAGGGGCAATTGTCATCACTCCCAGGTTAGTGCCTACCCATATGGTGCCCACATTGTCCTCGGTGATGCACCGAATGAGCCGCTGGTCCTGGGTAACGCTATCGTGGTAAGAAAAAGGTTGGAAGGACTCTGTGGCACCATCGGTGCAGAAGAACAACCCGGTGGTGGTGCCTACCCAGATTTGTCCGTTTGCCCGTTCGGCGATGGCGGTCACCTCCATAATTCTTTTTGGGTCTAGACGAACGTGCTCAAATTTCGCTGCACTGGCGGGCCGTTTATACAGCCCGGACCGGGTGCCTACCCATAGGGTACAGTGCTGGTCTACGTGCAGATAAGTGACATCATTCTTGGGGGAGGACGGATTGCCCG
Organism: uncultured Cytophagales bacterium; assembly: GCA_963761785.1. Lineage (GTDB taxonomy): Bacteria > Bacteroidota > Bacteroidia > Cytophagales > Cyclobacteriaceae > Tunicatimonas. The sequence goes on along the minus strand of CAVXII010000001.1, from coordinate 2,910,260 downwards.
AATCGCCATCGAAGTAGTAGGGAACAAACGAACTATCGGCCTCCACGTACTGATTGAGTCCGTTGACGCTCCTCACCCAGATGGTTCCCTGGCAATCTTCTACCACGTTCTGGTTAGAAGAATTAGAATACATAATATCAGCTGATATACTCTTGCTATCGCCATCCGAATGAAGAAAGTGCTGATAAGTGTTGGTAGTCGGGTTGAGCAGGCTCAATCCAACTCCGCTGTGTTTGATCCACAACCGGTGTTGGGTGTCCTGGTACACCGAAAGGATTTCGCTGGAATAGATACCAGGCTGGCCCGGTTGCTGAGTTTGATAAACCTCAAACGTGAATCCGTCGTAGCGATTTAGCCCATCTTTGGTTCCCACCCAGAGAAATCCCTTTCGGTCCTGGTAGATACTATTGACTAAACTGTGAGATAGCCCCTCCTGCTTGCTTAGTTGGGTGAACTGATTAGGGTCAGCGGCGTAGGTATCGGGCAGCACCAACCAGCTAATGAGAAAAATGACAAAAGTATACGGATATCTACAATCACTCATGGTATGCGTCGGTTGAGCAGCGTTGAATAAGCGTCAACCTATACTCAGCTAACGGTCCATGACAGAGATCGTAAAATTTTCAGTTTTTTTCAAGGTTATGCTCAAAAACTTACTTTAAAGTGATGGTTGTTTTATTCTTTTTCACCAAAGTATTTGTCCAGCAGGTAGCCCGCCAACTCAACCTCGTCGCCTGTTACCACGGGTTGCGTACTGGGAGTAGTGCGCTTTGTCCAGGCATCTTCAAAGGCGTAGTAGTCAACCTCCGGGGGGCGTTGTCCGTTCGAGCTGGGCTGAGAGATGACGGATAAACATCTCCCAGCGCGGAGCGTAGAATGTTTTGATCATGCCACCCCATAATTTATTCGCATAATCGTGCAGATCGTCGGCGGCCTTCCGGTTGCCCCACAGGGTAACTAGTCGGCGGGCATTAAATTCGAATAAGTCTGCGTGTTCCGCATGGGCAGCTTTCTTGCGAGCATCCAGCGTCCACTTCCACAGCGAGAATTCTTCGCGGGTCATCAGCAGAGAATCCAGGTCATACTGTAGGGTCAAAAAATGGTGACTTACGCTATCAAAGCGAGGCTGGTCCTGCTGCTGATAAGCGTCTATCATTTGCTGGTATACCCGGTGACCGTAGTTGGAAAGGGCCTGCCGGGTGAAATCTACCAGGTCGTAACGGTAGGTGTCGCGATCCTGAAGGTCATCACGGCTGGCATACAACCGTTGGGCGGCTTGTTCTACGCGTTGTGGGTCGTAGAAAATGTTGGTGGTGCCCCAGGTACACACCCGTTCCACGTTGAGCGAGGGGCGCGCACAGATCAGCGGTTCTACCATCTCTTCCTGCGACGACGGCGGCTGGTACACGCTGTGGTACATCAGTTGCCAGGCACTATCGGCTTGGGTATGGTTCTGGCCGTAGCGGGAGTAGGCGAAGCCTGTGAACCAGTCTTTAACGTCCGGCGAAGAAGACCGCCAGGCTACGTCGTACACCAGTTCGTAATTGGAAGGATTGTAGTCAAACCCTTCCATGATGGCCCCAATACCGATGAGGTTGCTACGGCAGTCACTGTTAATGGCCTCAATCGGTGCCAGGGCAATGGAGTCCGGCTTGCCGTGCAGCCCTACTTTGTTACCAAAATTGTTGATGGTGCCCCATATCCACGGTTTGTCACCGAAACAATCTCGAGAGCGCCAGCCCGGCTTGTCTTCGCCCGACAAGTCCAGAATCACCAGGTGCTCCGGCTGCATTCCGTCCAGTAGTTCATCCGAAGGGTTGTCGGCCCAGTTTTGCAGCACCCACCGGGCGGTCGGGTAGCGCTCAAGCATGGCCGTTTGGATGATCCCTCCCGCTTGGGCTAGATCCACCCCTTCTTTGTTGCCCCCTTCGTGGAAAGGATCGCCGCCGTAGTAGTGTGCCTCACCGTAGAGTTTTTCCAGTTCTTCGTAGTAGATGCCAGCCACCTGGTCGAACAATGTGTCGCTGGGCTGGATAATCGGCGGCCGCTCAAACCCACCCCAGTAGCCCGACTGAATAAAAGTGTTGCTGGGAAACTTCTTTTCGGATCCGATGGGCATCATGCCGTAGAAACCGTGGTACACGGGCTCCATGTCCAGCGCCCTCATGCGGGCAATGATTTTCTTTTGCAATTCTGCCTGCTGGTCGATCCAGGACTTAGTGACTGGTCCGCCGTAGCCTTCCAGATTGCCCATCAGCCACCAGGCGGTGTATCCCGGTCCGGGAATAAAGTTCAGTATCTCTTGTTCGGTGTACCCCAATCGGGCCAGCGTATTGTAGTATACCTTTTCGTACCCCAGTATGGCCAGGGGCATGTTGATACCGTGCAGCGCCATGTAGTCCAGTTCCTGCTCCCAGTCTTCCCACGTCCACCAACTCATCGAGTAGTTGTAGGTGCAATAATTGAGGTAATACCGTTGCTGAAAGGGTGCAGTCAGGTGCACGGTCGTATCGGGGATTGGCAGCGGATTAGGTAAGACCAGGTTCTTAGGTCCGTGGGCGAACTGGGCATGGCAGAAGTTCTTCAAATACCAGTAGAAGGCGTAGCCAAGTGAGCTTTGAGAGGAACCGGTTAAAACAATCTTGCCGTCGTTCCCGCTAACGCTCACGCTATCTTTTCCGTCCGATTTTTCGGTAAGCCGTAACACAAAGTACGCTGACTGATCGCCCGCGATGCGCTCAATGGTTTCTGCGATAGGCAGGGGAGGGGCATCTACTGCTAAAACCAGGTTAGGAAGTACAAAAAGAACCAGTAATCCAAAAAGTCTTGCAAAAAGTAAGCTCATGTAGCAAATATAGAATTTCTACTTGTACGTACAAGAGCTTTCTAATTTAACAAACTACTTTCCTTCCATAAAGATGCGCTCGTTGAGGCGGTTTAGCGTTTCCTCTTTGTAGGCACTGTCGATGAGCAACGAAATGTTAAACTTGCTGCCGCCGTATGAAAGCATCCGGATCGGAATGTCGTCAATAGCGTCGACCACCCGCTTCAGAATGCCTACTTTATAAAAAGGCATGTTACCAACCACGCAAATAATGGTATTATCGGTTTCCACGTCCACCTCGCCGTATTCTTTTAGGTCGCGGATGATGTTTTCCAGGTGGTTTTGATTGTCCACGGTAAGCGATATGGCCACTTCAGAGGTGGTGATCAGGTCAATGGGGGTTTTATATTTCTCGAACACCTCGAACACCTTGCGCAGAAAGCCGTGGGCCAGCAGCATGCGCGACGATCGAATCTTAATGGCCGTGATGCCATCTTTGGCGGCCACCGCCGTGATGGTGCGCTCCCCCTCCCGATCAGAGATGCGGGTGCCCGCGGCCTCGGGAGCCAGCGTGTTGAGCAGGCGCACCGGAATGTTGGCCCGCTGCGCCGGACGAATGGTGAAAGGGTGCAGGATCTTGGCACCGAAGTAGGCCAATTCGGCCGCTTCGTTGAACGACAACTGGGCGATGGGATAGGTCTTCTTCACCACCCGGGGGTCGTTGTTATGCATCCCGTTGATGTCCGTCCATATTTGTATCTCACTGGCCCGCACCGCCGCCCCGATGATCGAAGCCGTGTAGTCGCTGCCGCCCCGTTGCAGGTTATCGATGCGGTTGTGGCTGTTCAGGCAAATGTATCCTTGGGTAACAAAAATGGTTTGATGAGGATGCTGATCGAGCAAAACGCGCAGTTTCTCCTCAATGTGCGCTTCGTCGGGTTCGTTTTCGTCGTCGATGCGCATGAACTCCAGGGCGGGTAGCAGCGTAGCCTCGGTGCCCTGCTCGTGCAGGTAGGTGGCAAACAACTTGGTAGACAGCAACTCGCCCTGGGCAAGAATCTCCTTTTCAAGGTCTACGCTAAAGGGCTGCTGGGTAGCGTGCCGCAGCAGCGCAAAGTGCTCATCCAGAATAGCTTCCCCCGCCTGCCGGGTTGCTTCCTGCACCAGCAGAGTTTCGGCATACGTACGGTAGTAGTGGTGAAGCGCGTTGATGCGTTCGCGCGCTTCTTCGGGCTGCCCATCGCGCAGCGCTGTTCCAATCTGCACCAGGGTGTTGGTGGTTCCTGATACCGCGGAGAGCACAACGATCTTGGGCCCTTCCTCCCGGAGAATGAGCTGCCGAACGGCGTGCATCCGCTCGGGACTGCCCAAAGAGGTACCACCGAACTTAAGAATTTTCATAGATCAGATTGAAGCGTCAAAGAAACACTGCTACCATAACCCAGAAAGGGCCGGTTAGTGTTTTGCTAAAACGCCAACATTTTGATGGCGGTGATGGCGGCTTCATCACCCTTGTTGCCGTGTTTGCCTCCCGCCCGGTCCTGGGCCTGCTCCAGCGTACTGGTGGTGAGCACCCCGAAAATCACCGGTTTGTCGAACTTCAGCCCGACGTCTTTTATTCCCAGCGCCACCGCCTGGCACACGTAGTCGAAGTGGGGAGTTTCACCCTGAATCACGCAGCCCACGCAGATCACGGCGTGCACGCTCTCCTGACTGGCCACCTTCTGCGCCGCCAGCGGAAGCTCAAAGCTACCCGGCACCGTACGTACCAGAACGTGGTCGTCGGCCACCCCATGCTTTCGCAGGGTGGCGCGGGCCCCGTCTGCCAGCGCATGAGTAATGGGTTCGTTCCACTCGGATACCAGCAAAGCGAAGGTTTTCCCCGAAACGTCAGGGAGGTTGTTCGTGGCGTAATCACTTAGATTCTTGTGCGTAGTGGCCATCTAGTTGCCGCTACTTACTGTTTGTAATCGTGCGTACTGCTTCTGAGCCTCCTGAAACTCGTTCGACTGCGGGAATGCATCGACGATTCGCTCATACGCGGCCGCGGCAGCAGCTTGGTTATTATTGGCTTGGTGCGCCAAAGCCGCTTTTCTGAGATACTGCGGGGTAAAAAACTCGTTGGACTCGTAGTCGGCAGCTTTTTCGTATTGCCCGGCAGCCTCACTGTACTGCTCTAATTCCATGTAGGCATCACCGACCAGCGCGTAGGCCTTGGCTTGCACCAGCAGATCAGACGCACTAAAATCATTCAGGTGGCTGATGGCTTCTTCGTAATCTCCTTGCTCCAAATAAATGACTCCGGAGTAATAGTGCGCCAGATTGGCGGCTTTAGTGCCACCGAATTCATCAATGATTTCCAAAAAACCGTAGTTGTTGCCGTCGCCATTCAGGGCCAGATTCAGACTATCCGCCTCGAAGTAGAACACCGCCTGAAACATTTCTTCCTGAGCCGTATCGTTCTGGTTGTCAAGGTAATAGCGATAGCCAAAAAAGCCACCGATCAGCAGGGCAACGGATAGAGCCAGCCCGGTAAGCAACCCGGCGTTCTTCTTCACGAAGTCTTCGGTGCCCGTGAGCCGCTCCCGCAGCGCTTCGGAGCTCTCCAGCAGTTCGTTCGCGTCGTGGTGTTCTTCCTGCTGTGACTTTGGCTTTCTTGTCTTAGGGCCAGTTACTCGGTTTGCCATCTTCTTGGGTTTTTGAGGGGGCGAATCTACGATAGTTTTTCCAAACAGAAAAACAGCGGCAAACGTTTCACTGGATGATCTTCAGAATGGCCAGGATACTGGCTACTAGCGGCTAGCATTTAGTAGCCAGTATCATGTAATTAGTCTAAAATATACGGATAGTCCTTCTGCACGTACACATCTTTGAGCGCTTCCGAAGGGTCGGGGAAATCGGATTCGTCGGCGAACTTGATGGCTTCTTCCACCTGCTCTTTTACCTTCTTCTCAATTTCCTTCAGATCGTCTTCACTGGCCATTTTATTCTCCAGAATAGACTTCATGCACTGCACAATGGGGTCCTGCTGCTTATAGTCCTCCACTTCCTCTTTGGTGCGGTACTTTCCGGGATCGGAAATAGAGTGGCCCTTGTAGCGGTAGGTGCGCAGCTCAAGCAGAGTGGGGCCGTCTCCGGCACGGGCGCGCTCGGCGGCTTCGGCCACGGCGTGGTGCACGTTCTCCACCTTCATTGCGTCCACCGGGAACGAGGGCATGTCGTAGGCTTCACCCAGCGTATACAAATCCTGCACGTTGCTGGTGCGCTTCACCGAGGTGCCCATGGCGTAGCCGTTGTTTTCGATCATAAAGAGCACCGGCAGCTTCATGGTCATGGCCATGTTCAGCGTTTCGTGGAAAGCGCCCTGCCGCACGGCGCCGTCGCCCATGTAGGTGGCGCACACGTGGTCGGTGCCCTGGTACTGCTCAGCAAAGGCAATACCCGCCCCCAGCGGAATCTGACCGCCCACGATGCCGTGGCCGCCGAAGAAGTGATTTTCTTTGTTGAACATGTGCATGGAGCCGCCCTTGCCCTTGGAGATGCCCGTTTCTTTGGCAAACAACTCGGCCATCACGGCTTTGGGATCGGTGCCTAGCGCAATGGGGTGCGCGTGGTCGCGGTAGGCGGTGATGTACTTGTCCCCTTTCTTGAGGGCGGTGACGGTACCCGCCGCGCAGGCTTCCTGCCCGATATAGAGGTGGCAAAAGCCCCGGATCTTCTGGCGACCGTACTGCTGTCCGGCCTTCTCCTCGAAGCGGCGCATCAGGTACATGGTTTCGTACCACCACATATAGGTCTCTTTAGAAAACTCGGCTTTTTTCGATTTAGACTGCTTTTTTTCCTTAGTATTGGTCGCCATAATTGGGTAAGTGAATATAGAATGAACGAATGAGTATATAGTCAACAGTCAATGGTCCACAGTTGACAGCCAAGCTATGGACTGTAGACCATCGACTGTCAACCGTTGACTATGGACTGTGGACTGTGGACTGCTTATCGACTATCAAACATCTTTGGCCCGTCAAGGTTCGCAAAGTAGCACAAAAACCTTCAACTAGAAACGAATGTGGCTCGAAAAAATAGCACTGCTCAACTACAAAAACTACCCCGAGGCGGCTATTCAGTTTTCGGAGTATATCAACTGTTTTGTGGGCGAAAACGGCAGCGGCAAGACCAACCTGCTCGATGCGATCTACTATCTAGCTTTCACCAAAAGCGCGTTCAGCAGCACCGAGCAGCAGAACATGCGGCACGGAGCGTCGCTGTTTCTGGTGAAGGGCACTTTTTGCAAGCACGAGCAAGAGTATCAGGTGCAGTTTAGTCTGCAAACCGGCCAGAAGAAGGACGCTCGCAACAGTCGGGTGCCCTACGAAAAACTAAGTGAGCACATCGGCCTGTTTCCGGCCGTGCTGATCTCGCCCGACGACACCGACCTGATCCGCGAGCGTAGCGAAAACCGCCGCCGCTTCTTCGACAGTATCATCTCACAGATCAACCACCCCTACCTCGACGACCTGATTCGCTACAACCACCTGCTGCTGCAGCGCAACCGCCTGCTCAAGCAGTTTGCCGAGCGTCGCAGCTACGACCGCGATCTACTCGATTCTTACAGTGAGCCGCTGCTCACCCTGGGGCGCACCATTTACGAAGCCCGGCAGGCATTCATTGTCCAGTTCATTTCGCTCTTTGAGAAACACTACCGCTACCTGTCTGACGGCCAGGAGTCGGTGGCTATTCATTACCAAAGTCACTTTGCGCCGCCCGACTGGCAGGATAACTTTTACCGGGCGCAGCAGCGTGACCTCATCCTGCAACGCACCACCCAGGGCACGCACCGCGATGACTTTGTCTTTGAGATCGGCGGGTACCCGGTGAAAAAGTACGGCTCGCAGGGGCAGCAAAAGTCCTTCGTGATTGCCCTGAAGCTGGCCCAGTTCGAGATCATCCACCAGGAAACCGGGGTGAAGCCCCTGCTGCTGCTCGACGATATTTTCGATAAGCTCGACGACCACCGCATCGCCCAACTCACCCGGATGGTGATAGACCATACCTTCGGGCAATTGTTCGTCACCGATGCCCGTCCCGAGCGCACGCGCCAGTTGTTTCAGGGAATTGAAGTGGAAAAGAAGTTTTTCGTGGTCCGGGAAGGGAAAATTGTAGAAGAAACCGCAAACTGATTGTTGAGCAGGCGGGGTGCTACCCGGTTCCACTGCTTAGAATAAGCAAACGACGGCCTTATAGGTGAAACAAGGCCACCATCAGCGATAACGGCCTTGTTTCACTTAACAACGAAGGGGTTCAATCCGACTTTCTACTCGATCAGAAGCCGCTTAACCTGGTATTTTCCCGGCGAGTACGCTCGCACTACGTACGCGCCTGGGTTCAAACTGTGAAGATTCAGCGTCGTATAGCCCTGCGGAATGGTTTGTTGAAAAGATATCTGGCCAAGGCTGTTGTAGATCTGTAGCGTTACCTTTTCGGGCACCAACACCTGAACTTTCCCACTCGAAGGATTAGGATAGACGTTGAAATCGAGGGATGGTGCCACCGAAGCACCGGGTAGCTTTACCAATGAGTTAGCGGCGGTTTGAGCCGAAGGACTACCAAAATCGATGTAGCCGTTACAGTTCATCCATTCGGAATAACCACCTCCGCAACTTCCGTTCTGCCAAATACCAGTGTTGACAGCTTGCGTTTCGGCTTGTATCACCTGCCCGTTGACGGATATATAATCCACAATAGCATCCCGAGCGCCACCATCGTTGGTGTATGCTACTTTCACGTTTTGCCCCATCAAGGTACCACTGTAGCTGTAATTGGCCATGGTGGCGCTCGCCGTCCAAGTGGCAACGCTTTGATCATTGACTAGGAGGCTGAGTTGCTCATCACCCACTACCCCCTGGGCACGAACGACGATCTCGTCTTGCCCCCCTCCGCTGCTGGTTCCGCCGCCGAAGTCAATGTAGCCCGGGCAGTGCATATTCTGACTGTAGCTTCCGCCGCAGGTGCCCTGCCAAACTGAGGTATTCACGGCTTGGCTTTCAGCCTCGTACCGGGTGCCATCAACCTCCAGGTAATCCACCTCAAGGTCGGTACCAGTGTCCACGAAATTCAGCTTGATATTGCCACCGTTGTAGTTGACTGAGTGGCTGTAGTTTTGGTAGCTACCGCCACTAATTGTCCAGGTATGGACGGTGGCATCGTTGATCTTGAGTTGCAACTGGTCGGATGATCCTTGGGTCATTCTTGCTCTTACCACAATATTGCCATCGCCACCGGAAGGAGGGGGGGGAGTGACGGTTCCGCCGCCGCTATTCAGTCCAAAGCCGTCTTCGTGGGTGGCTTTCCAGAAATAAGCACCTCCCCAATACGTGAGGTTGGTGGGGTTTTCACAATCGTTGATATTGACTCCCCCGTTAAATTTATGGGGGCCATCCACCAGCGCAAAACCATCTTCCGGATCCCAGTGCCAGTGCACCATACCAATGCCGTATTCCTTTAGTGCTACTTTGTAGGCCAGCTCAGTGCCACGAGCGTGACTAGAAAACTTGCCGGAATTGTGATGACCTTCGGCCGGGGGTGAGCCAACTTCGCCAATCAGCACCGCGTATCCACGCGCCTTTAGCCGATCCAGAAAATCGCGCAGCTTCACGTTGAGCAACTGCATATCGTAGGCCCACTGATCGTACATGTGCAGGTCGAAAGCGATATTTTGGTAGGTCTTGCCATTGAAGTTGATCAGGTCATCGCCATAAGTGAGGAAAGCACTGTTAGGGCCCCAGATGGGTTCGTTACCCCAGGAAGCAGCTTCCATGCCGCACTGTGAGCCGGTGGCCACGATCATATTCTGTGCTCCTACCTCGTCCCGGATAATTTTGATAATGTCCTGGTGAATGGTGCGGTACGTGTCCGGAGTCGGCTGGTCAAAGCCCGGTTCGTTAAACAGGTTGAACCACACGTATGGGTTATCTTTGAACTCATTGGCAACGGTCCTGAAATAGTCTCTGACGATCACCATCTCAGCGTCCGTCGGCCAGCGGCAAATAAAATCGTGCGCATTAATCATCACCACTACCTTTTTAGCGGTGTAGATATCAACCAACTCTTTCAACTTTTGAAGACCTTCGTTGGGAGCAGTAGCCCACCCGGGCATGTAGGTTTGCTCAATGCCATTGTGCCAGTTTAAGTCGTTCATAAACACCGGTGCCCGCATAAAATTGAACCGCCAGCAGTCGGTCCAGATGTCCTGATGCTCTTCCGACCAAATATTTTGCTGCCAGTCGAAGTAGTTCCAGGGGTTAACGTTCGCCCCAATAGGAATAAACTCCTTGCCATCGGGGTCAATAAATTTGCCGTTTTGGATGCTAAAGTTCTGAGCGCTTAGCGAGGTGCTAACGGCAAACAGGGCCAGGATCAGACAGACGTTGAGATACCGTGAAATGTGCTTCATAGTAGAGTAATACGTTAGGTGGAGAAAAAATAAGCACTTAAATTAGGTTAATTGAAGGCTCTGAAAAACTACGCCGGATGATGCCCTGCAATACCACGTTTTTCACATAATAGATAAATAATCGACTTACCGCAAAAAGTACCTATAAAAACATTTAAATTTTAAAATTTGTATAACAAATGTACTATAAACACCAATCTTTTTCTAACTTTCGCCAGGTCTCTTCTGTGGGATCAATTGACAATAGGGACGAGCGAATCTCCATCACCGGAGAAAGGAGAGTAGCGGCCTTTGCTGATAAGTTGGTGGGATACCAGGAACACGAAACTGGCAACCGGAAGCACCCGAATGGGTACTATTTATTTAAAAGATTATGAGTGGTTGAACAGAGCAGAAGCAAAACCCAAGGGTGCGTTCAAAAGATAAACACTAGTGCGCAAACGCAAAGAACACCAGCCAGATCATCACCAACACGGGCAATAAAAAGGGAATAGAATAGCGTAAAATATACCCAAAGAAAGACGGCATCTTAATGCCGATCTGCTCAGCAATAGACTTCACCATGAAGTTGGGGCCGTTGCCAATGTAGGTCATCGCCCCAAAGAACACCGCCGCCACCGAAATGGCCGTTAGGTCTAAGACGCTATCAGGGTAACCCCCGTCGGCGAAAGCCAGCACGTCGGCCTGGCTGCCCACGTCGGCGCCCAGCGAGGCCATGGCGGCCGCCAGGAAGTTGAGGTAGGTCGGCGCGTTGTCTAGAAAGCCCGACAACAGCCCGGTGCCCCAGTATAAAGTGTTGTGCGTGATCAGCTCCGCTCCGGCCTCCGACTTAGCAAAGGTGCCCACCAGCTCCAGGGCGGGCATCATGGTGCCGAAAATCCCGATAAAGATAAAGGCCACCTCCCGGATAGGTTCAAAGCTAAACTCGTTGCCCGCCAGCGCGTCTTTGCTGGCTAATCGGAACGACAAGAAAGCCACCGTAAACATAATCAGCTCGCGCACGAACGAGAACTGCTGTCCGTCGTAGGTGATGCCGGGCACCCAATCGAATTTGTTGGGGTCGATAAACACCGCCGCAATGACCACCGCCAGCCAGATGAAGTTGCGCTTGCCCACCAGCGATATCTTATTTGTGTACTCCTCATCGACCACCTCGTCGGGATCTACATTGGCCTGGTGCCGTCGGTCCATAATGTAGAAGATGGCGGTGAGCACCACGGTGGCCACCACCCACTCCTGGATGGCGTGCGTGAAGGTCCAGAAGAAGGGCACCCCCCGCAGAAAGCCCAAGAATAAAGGTGGATCGCCAATAGGAGTTAGCGATCCACCAATGTTACTCACCAAAAAGATAAAGAACACGATGTGGTAGGCCCGAATTCGATCTTTGTTGAGCCGGATAAACGGACGAATCAGCAGCATAGAAGCCCCTGTGGTGCCAATCAGGTTAGAGATAATTGCGCCAATCACCAGGATACCCGCGTTAACCAGGGGCGTGGCTTTTCGATCCACCTTGATCAAGATGCCCCCGGAAGCAATGAACAGGGAAGCTAGCAGCGCGATGAACTGCATGTATTCGGCCAGGGCGTGCACCGGAGCGTGTTGGTTGTGAATCACGAACAGGTAATAGGCCACTACCAGCACCGCCAGCGAGACGGCTACGATCGGGTAGTTTTTATGCCAAAAGTGCTCGTAGAACAGTGGCCCGGTAGCAATCATGAGCAGCAACGCCGCGAAGGGAATCACCGTCCAGGGCGGAGCCACCGTATGCACCTCGGCGGCGTCGTGCAGCGCTTCTCCGGTATCTTCTTCGTGATTATCGTGACCATCTTGCGGAAGGGTGCCGTGATCAGCCTGCGCCAACCAAACGCGATCGGCAGGTGGATGGTAAGCAGATTGGGCAGTAACCGGCCCAACACCCGTGAATATCAAAAAAGAGAATAGAAAGAGTACCTTTACGTTCATCAAGCGTGGTCGGTTAGTCGTAGTGGAGCAGTCTTTTCGGACAACTTCCTCTATAATAATGATGCTTTCCCCGCGTTTTGTTGACCTAATCGCCGGGCAGCCAAAGATAGCATAATCATTGGGTTGGCGGCAGCAAAATATCAAGGAAAGCGGTAAACACCAACAAACGCCTGGCTTATAACTTCAGTTTTACATGCACTTAGCCATTGACATGGGCAATACCCGAATCAAGGCTGCGCTGTTCGACGGGGCTACCCTTCGTCAGACCTATCAGCTGTCTGATTGGTCGGCCCTGCTTTCGGTGGTTGACGAACACGCGGTGGCGCGGGCAATTGTTTCTTCGGTAGGGCAGCTCCGTGACGTGCAGGCACTGGGGCGACGTCTGCCTATTCCGTTGCTGGTGCTCGACGGCACCACTCCCCTGCCCTTCGTCAACACCTACGAAACCCCCGCCACGCTCGGTACTGACCGCCTGGCCGCCGTAGCGGGCGTGCAGCAGCAGCATCTTGAGCAGAATGCCCTGGCCATCGACGTGGGTACCTGCATCACTTACGACCTGATCGACCGGGAGGGCTACTACCGGGGCGGGTTGATCTCGCCAGGAGTGCGGATGCGCCTCCAAGCCATGCATACCTTCACGGCGCGGTTGCCGCTGGTAGAAGCAGACGATTCACCCTTTAGCCTCACCGAGCGTAGCACTCCGGCAGCCTTGCGCAGCGGCGCGGTGGGCGGCGCGGCGGCAGAAATCAGCCAAATGATTCGGATGTATGGCGACAAATTCTCAGATTTGCAGGTGGTGATCAGCGGGGGCGACGCCTCAGTCCTTACAAACACTATCTGGTCCGACCACCCGGTGACGGTGGTTCCTCACCTCATTCTGATCGGCCTCAATCGTATACTTCAGCACTATGTTCAGCAGAATAACTAGCATGGTCGTAGCCCTCGGCTGCGTCAGCTTCACCGCCACCTACGCCCAAGTGGGCATTACCCCCTACTCCACCCAGGGCATTGGCAACCTCACACGGCCCGGCCTGGTGCACAACCACAGCATGGGTGGCATTGGGGTGGGCACCGGCAACGCGCTCAACATCAACTACGTGAACCCGGCCATGCTCTACAAAAATACGCTATCGTCTTTCGACGTGGCCTTCTCATTTGAGCGCACCACCCAGCGGCGCAACGACGAAAGCGCGGTTATCAACCAGGGCGGCATCAACTACGGGGTGTTTGCTTTTCCGATCATCGCAAACCGCTGGTCAGCTAGCCTGGGGATGATGCCCTACAGCACGGTGGGCTACCGGCAGGACGAGGAGCTGGGCACCGGAGATGATGGAATTCCTGCCCGGCGGGTGCGCGAGGGAAGCGGAGGACTCAACTTGGTTTCATTTTCGAACGGCGTACGCATTTATAAGAATCTGGCGGTGGGCGTACGGTTAGGCTACCTGTTTGGAGGCATCACCGAAACGCGCAGTATTTTTCTGACCGGCGCCTCGGGACTTACGTCGGTTTACGAAGATCAACTCTATTATTCTGACGTGCTCATTGAACCAAGTATTTATTTCGGGCAAAAAATTGGCAAGCGCACCTCGCTTAACCTAGGTGTGGTATACCAGCCAGCCAGGCAGGTGCGCGCTACCAAAGATGTGACCTTCGCCAGCCAGGTGACCGGAGCGCGCTCGCCGGTGCCGGGGCAGGACATTGTCTCTGATAGTACGCGCGACGTGCGCCTGCCCCAGAAGCTGAGCGCGGGCCTATCCATAGACCAGTATCTGAAGTATACCATTGGGGTGGACGTCACGTACCAGGCCTGGGAAGAGTTTGAGTCGTGGGAGACGGGGCAAAACGAAGGAATGCAGAATAGCTTCGGCCTGTCTGCCGGAGGGCAGTTCATCCCTGACGCAACCTCGGTGAACAGTTACCTGGTCCGGGTGGCCTACCGCCTGGGAGGACACTACCGCAATCTGCCATTTGCCGTGAACGGACAGCAGATAACCGAATTTGGTATAGATTTTGGTTTATCCTTACCCGTGAGCAATTTATCAAGTATTAACCTGGCATTTGAAATTGGTAACCGAGGAACCACCGAGCAGGGTCTGATCCGCGAAAACTACGCACGGGCCACCTTGGGGGTAACATTTAATGATCGCTGGTTCATTCGCCGCAAGTTTGACTGATAAAGTGCCATTTTTGCTAGCTTGTATTTTATTTTTTAGATAAATTTCACTGAACCGTTTCAATAAAAAACGGCAAATCCGAGTTGCTTCTGAACCGCAAAGCTTCTTTTTTTCGTTGGTTAAGGTACCGAAAGTCATGTAAGGTTTAACAAAATTTGGTCAAGTTGCGTTATATTCGCGGTTGATTTGCCACTTCCTCTCGGTGCTCTCTCGCGTAAAACATTGGTTTCATGTATAACAAGTAAAAAAGCTAAAACAAGATGAAATACACCATTCACTATAAGTCCTTTGGATCACTTCTCTCGTTGTTCTTGATTTTCTCCTACGCTGCCCAGGCGCAGGGCAACTGGAAATGGCCGGAAGACAAGGCGACGGCCCAAGAGAAAGTAGTGCTCTATACGGACGCCAAGAAACAGAAGAACTACGAAGCGGCGGTGCCCCCTCTGCAATGGCTGCACGAGAATGCTCCTGATCTCAACTCATCAATTTACGTGAACGGGGCGGATATCTACGAGGAGCTGGCGATGAAGGCCAAAGACCCGGCGCAGAAGGAAGAATACATCAACAAAACGCTGGCGATGTACGACAAGCGTATTGAGTACTTTGGCGACGGCAAAGAATCTGATATTATGAACCGCAAGGCCAGCTCGGCCATGAAGATGATGTACAAAGATAAGGACAAGTACGATCAGCTTCAGCAAATTTACCAGGAAACTGTGGAGAAAACCGGCGGCAATCTGGCCTACTACAATGTGGTTCCTTATATGACCATTGCTAAAACCCAGTTTGAACGCAGTAAGATCGATGAGGCCCGCGTTATTGAGATTTATGATGAAATTGCGGGTATTGCTGATAAGAAAGCGGCCGCCGGAGGAAAAACTGCTTCAAAGTATAAGGACGTTGGCGAAAATGTGGATAAGATCTTCGCTTCTACTATTACCGTGAGTTGCGACTACATTGAGGAGAAAATGGTGCCTAAACTAAAGGCCAATCCTGAGGATGCTGATTTAGCTAAGAAGATCATTGCCCTTTCGCTGGCTTCTTCTTGCACCGACCGGCCTTTCTTTACTGAGGCGGCCGAGGCAACCTTTAATTCCGAACCCAACCCCGGTTTGGCCAAGACCATCGGTTCGCGCAAGCTGGCCAACGGCGAAATGGACGAAGCCGATAAGTGGTTCAAGAAAGCCATCGAGCTATCGAGCGACGATGAGCAGAAGGGTGAAATATACATGGACATGGCTTCTATCAACCTCAAAAATGGCAATCGTGCGCAGGCCCGTACCTACGCGCTGCAATCTGCTGGTCTGAGTAGTACGCAGGCCTCTAAGGCTTACAAGATGGTGGGCGATCTTTACATGAACAGTTATGAGCAGTGCAGAGGGGGCAAGAATATGGTGGAAGATCGCGCTGTATTTATTGCCGCCTACGATATGTACGCTAAGGCCGGTAACCGACAAGGAATGAACAACGCTAAAGAGCAGTTCCCCTCTAAAGAAGAGGTGTTTACCTACAACAAAAAAGTAGGAGAGACAGTGAAAGTAAACTGCTGGGTAGGCGAAAGCGTTACCATCCAGACGCGTGACTAATTAAAAATTTGTTCGTTCTAAGCCATTTTCGGTGATCTTACCGAGAATGGCTTTTTTATTGACCCCGCTCCCCCGTTATATGCACCGCTACTGGCTTGTTACAATAGGCATACTGCTACTCACGGCTGGCTGCCGCGACGAGCAGGCAACTGCTGACGACTTTAAAGAATACGAGGGCCCTACCCTTGAGGTGGCCGATGCTCAGTTTTTGTTTAGCGACTCGGCAGTGGTGAGGAACAAGATCACCGCGAAGCGGCAACTTCAGTACGCCAACGGCAACCTGGACTTTCCCGAGGGAATCTATATCGAGTCGTACGGAGAAGATGAAACCGTCACTTCCACCATCGTGGCTGACCACGGGCGCTACAGCCAGGAAGAGAACGAATTTACCGCCGAGGGTAACGTAATTGTTAAGAACCTGGAAAGCGGTGAGACGCTTAAGACCGAAATTTTGCACTGGAATCGCAACGATAAGCAGGTACATACCGACCGCTACGTTGAGGTTATCTCCCAGGAAGAAGTGATTATGGGCGAAGGGCTCACCGCCGAAGAAGATATGTCGTCCTACCGCATCCTGAAACCTACCGGTTCCTTTTCAGTTAACTAAGTATGCACATTCCCGATGCCGTTATCCTTTCCTTGTGTGCCACGTTGTTCGTTATTGGTGTGCATCAAATGATCACCGTAGGATTTGTGCATTCCTACTGGCTCATTATGCTATCGTCAGTTTTGCTGCTGTGGTATAAAAGTCGCCGCCGACCAAAGGCTTCTTCACCTCCGCCCCCCCCGAAGAAGAAGCGACCTTCCCGAAGAAAAAAAGCCTCCCGATAGCGCATGGACTACTCGGAAGTTATTGTGGTGATTACCTGCTTGCTGTTCTCGGCCTTTTTTTCGGGAATAGAAATCGCCTTTATCTCAGCGGATAAGCTGCGCATTGAGCTGGCCAACAAAAGCGGTTTGCTCTCCGGTCGTTTGCTGGCCGACCATCTGCAGCATCCTACCCGCTTCATCGGCACCACGCTGGTGGGCAACAACATTGCCCTGGTGCTCTACGGCATCTTTATGGCTAATTTGATGGAACCGTGGCTGATCGCTTATCTACCCGAGTGGGCCAACAACGACATTGGTCGCTTAACGGTGCAAACCCTGGTAGCTACTTTCTTGGTGCTGGTTACCGCCGAGTTCACGCCCAAGAGCGTGTTTATGATCGATCCTAATAACTTGCTGGCCTTCTTCGTGCTGCCCTTTCGGATTATCTACGTGCTGCTCTACCCGGTGGTCTACCTCATTGATAAGGTATCTAAGTTCACCATCGTGCGGGTGTTTCGCTTCAAGTACCAGGAAAACACCCTGGTGTTCGGACTCACCGACCTGAACGACTACATTAAAAATACGCTGGTTGAAGTTCCCGCGACCGACAGCGCCGTTTCTCAGCCCATTCCCCGACTGGACACCCACCGGGTGGATACCAAAATCTTCAACAACGCGCTGGAGTTTAAAACGGTGAAAGTGCGCGAGTGTATGATTCCCCGCACCGAAGTGGTCGCCGTAGATTTGTCCGATAGCATTGCCGAGCTAACGGAGGCATTTGTGGAAAGCGGTCACTCGAAGATTGTGGTTTACAAAGAAACCATTGACGACGTGATCGGCTACTGCCACTCGCTCGAGCTGTTCAAGAAACCCCAGTCTATCGACCAGATCCTGGCACCTATCATCATTGTTCCCGAAACCACCCCTGCCAACGAGTTGATGATTCAGTTTATCACCGAACACAAGAGTCTGGCGCTGGTGGTGGACGAGTTCGGAGGCACAGCGGGCATCGTGAGTATTGAAGATATTATTGAGGAAATATTTGGTGAGATTCAGGACGAACACGACGACGAAGACTGGGTGGAGCACCAAATTGACCCGAACAACTTCTTAGTGAGCGCGCGGCACGAGATTGACTATCTTAACGAAAAGTACCTTTGGAACTTTCCAGAGGGCGAATATGATACACTGGGGGGTTATATACTTTCGCTCACCGGTGAGATTCCCATCAAAGGCGACATCATCCCGGCCGACGGCCTCACCTTCACGGTGATGAGCATGAGCGACAACCGCATCGACACCGTGAAGCTCACCCTGCCCACCACCAAATCGCCCGTATAATATCCTGGTCCCTGATACGTTTCGCTTAGAAATAGCGCGTTTGATTTAGCCAGGATTCCGCGTATCTTTGCATTCGGGCGGCGTTCCGCTGGGCGGCATCCACCGTGCCGCGTCCACGGTGGATCATGCCCGACCGGGACGCGGTCCGCACTTTTGGCAGCCGAAACAGATTCCTGCCACTCACATTATCTAATACTGAAGTTTGTATGTCACTGATTAGTAAAATTCGCGAGCGGACCGGCCTGATTGTCGGCGCGGTAGCCATTGGCTTGATCTTGTTTTTAGTGGGCGGCGACCTGCTGGGCCCCAGCTCCCAACTACTGGGTGGCCCGGACAAGGAAATCGGTGAGATTGCCGGAGAAGAAATTACCATCGATGCGTACCGGCAGGCTATCAGCGAAATGGAGGCTAATTTCTATCTGCAAACCCGGCGTAACCCTTCGGAACAAGAGAAAAACGGACTCCGACAGCAAGCCTGGGACAAGCTCATTGCCGACGTTGCTTTTACCAAGCAATTTGATGAACTGGGCATCCAGGTAACCGAGCAGGAACTGGTCGATATGGTGCAGGGCAACAACATCGCTCCTGGCATCCTCCAGTCGTTCACCAACCCTGAAACCGGTGAGTTCGACCGCAACCAACTGGTAGGCTATCTGCAAAACATGCCCCAGTTACCCCAAGAGCAGCAAATATCCTGGCGGATGTACGAAAAAAACCTGAACGAAAGCCGCGTACGGCTCAAGTACGAAGGGCTGCTCATCAACGCCGACTTCATCACCACCCAGGAAGCCAAGCAGTTGTACGAAGCCGAAAATACCACCGCTTCGGTAAAGTACCTCTACGTGCCTACCCTGGCCATTCCTGACTCAGCCGTGCAGGTCAGCGACCAGGAACTAACGGATTACATTCAGAAGCATCTCAAAGAGTTTGACCAGGAAGCAGGGCGCTCTATTCAGTACGTCAGTTTTCCGGTGGTTCCTTCGGAGCAAGACGTAGCTGCTTTTGAGGAGGAACTTGATCAACTCAAGCAAGAGTTAGATGAGGCCAACAACGACTCTATCTTCGCCTCCATCAATACCGACGGTGACCCCACCCAGTCGTTCCGACGCTACCGTCCCGACGAACTGCCTAGCTACGTGACGCAGCAGGGAGACCTTACTCCAGGCGCGGTGGTAGGTCCCGTTCAGGAGGGGGAGGTATACCGTATGTACAAGGTGTCCGACGTGCTGGAGGATACCGTGGCCAACGCCCGGGCGCGTCACATCTTGCTCCAAACCGAAGGAAAGGACCAGCAGGAAGTGCGCAAGCAGGCCCAGGACGTGCTGAAGCAACTGCGCGATGGTGGTGACTTTGCCGCGTTAGCCCGCGAGAATAGCGACGATGGATCGGCTTCCCGCGGCGGCGACCTGGGTTGGTTTCCCGAGGGACGCATGGTAGAACCCTTCGAAGAGGCCGTATTTTCAGCCAAGGAAACCGGCCTGATCAACCGGCTCATTGAAACCGAGTATGGCTACCACATCATTGACGTAACCGATCTGCCTACCCGCCAGGTATACCAGATTGCCACGGTGGAGCGCGAACTGTATCCCAGCGACGCCACGCGCGATCAGGCCTACCGGCTGGCGGATCTGTTCGACAGCCAGGTGAGCAACCTCAAGAGCTTCACGCAGCAGGCGCAGCAAGATTCACTGAACGTGCAAACCGCCGAAGATTTGTTGCCCAATGCCGAAAACGTACCTGGATTGGGCGAAGCCCGGCAGGTGGTACGCTGGGCCTTTAAAGATGCTTCGGTAGGCGACGTGTCTGAAGTATATGAGCTAGAAGATACCTACGTGATCGCCGCCCTCACCGGCCAGCGCGAGAAGGGTACCGCCCAACTAAAGGATGTGCGCGAGCAGGTGCTGGCTAAAGTGCGGGGTAGGAAGAAGGCCGAGCAGATCGCCGAGAAGCTTCGGGGCCTGTCAGGCACCTTGGAAGAACAGAAAGAGGCCTACGGAGGGGACGCCAGCGTTTATACCGCTGACGATCTCAAGCTGAGCAGCAATACCTTACCTAACGTGGGTTTTGCGGCCGAAGCCGTAGGTCGGGCCTTTGCCCTGCAGGAGGGAGAGACCTCTAAGCCCATAATCACTGAGAACGGAGTGGTGGTGATCGAATTGCAGTCCATCACCCCCGCCCCCGAGATTGCCGACTACGCTACCTACAAGGAGCAGTTGCAGCAGCAGCAGGGGCCACGCACCAGCAGTAACATCGCCCAGGCCGTGCGCGAAGCTGCCAACATCGAAGACGAACGCTATAAGTTTTATTAGCGAAGCCAGAGGCTTAGCCAATTGTCTGTCCGAGGCAAAGCCTCGGAGGATATCAACATCGTCCGTGCCTCCGGCTGGAACGCTCTGACGGGCTATTGCCTTAAGATTCTATCTTAACCGGGCAAAGCGGATTATTCTTCACTGAGGATTTCGGCCGGATTTACGCGAGCGGCTTTCATTGTTTGGGAGCCAATCATTATCAGGGCTACAATTAACACTCCAGCTAGACCAATAGATAGCTCAATCAATCCAATGGGTGCGTGGTGAGCGACATTTGATAATACTACCTTGTCGAAGAATAGATAAGTGGTAGGAAGAGCAATGAGTGCTGACATAATCAGTAGAGAGAGAAAATTTTTGCTCAACGAATAAACCAAGTTCTTCTCACCGGCACCTAGCACCTTTCGAATACCTATTTCTTTACGTTTGGTCTCCGTAGTAAACACGACCATCCCGAATAATCCTATGGAAGAAATGAGTACCGCCAAAAAGGCTAAGAAGCCAACCACCTTTATCATCATCACGTAGGGAACATAACTACGGGCTATCTGGTCATCATAAAACTTCGCGTTTAACGGATGGACAGCATCTAGCTCCTGCCAGGCTTTTTCAATGCTTTCCACTGTTTCCAGCTGTTGGTTAGCGGAAATTTTTACATTGAGATATTTGCCGGGATTGGCTGAGTAACGAAAGATTACGGGTTCCATAGGGTCTTCTAACGTTTCGTAGTTGAAGTCTTTTACCACCCCCACAATTTCTGTCTCGGTTCCATCCAAGCGTATCACCTCGCCCAACGCTAAAGAAGGATCGTTCCCACCAATCCTAAAGTTTTGGAGTAGTTTTTCATTGACAATAGCCTGATCTGGCTGATTGGGTCGGAAATTTCTGCCAGTCAACAGGGTATACGCATGAAGCGGTAGATAATGCTCGTCCACAAGATTTTGCCATACACTCGTGGAGTCGTTTGGGTCTTCATAAGTCAGTTGGGCACTACGAGTACTCCCCAGACCGATCACCAGACTCAATTGAGAGATATCAACTACGGCCGGTAATGCCGAGAGCTTCTGCTTGAGAAGATCCGCTTTGTTATTCTGCAAATCAATATTCAGTATATCTTCCGTATCAAAGCCAAGATCGAAAGTTAGAAAACTTCGGTATTGGTGGTAGCCAATAATGGTGGCGGTAATAAACACAAGTGAGAAGGTATACTGTATGACGATCAGCGATTTCCGCAGCGTGATCCTACGGAAAGCCCGAAATGCTGGAAGTCCTTTTAATGTTTGTAGTACATTTATTTGAGAAAAGAACAGCGCGGGGAACATGCCGGCTATCAAACCTACCATCACGGCTAACAAACCAAAGTACAGAAGTAGGGTAGGGGACAATTCAAGTGCTACACGTCGGTCAATGAAGGGATGCAAGGCAACAAATTGCTCTTTCAGGAGCAGGAACAACCAAAAAGAGCAGATCAGGGCAAATAACGAAACCATGACAGATTCGGTGAGGAACTGGCTGATCACCTGACTTTTCTTGGCACCCATTACTTTACGAATACCCACCTCCCGAGAGCGCTTTAGTGCCCTGGCAACAGAAAGGTTGGCATAATTGAAACACGCCGAGAGAATAACGATGAACGTCAATCCTAGCAGTACCCACAAAGCGCTGCTATTCGTTGTCTTTCCCATATCATTCGATAGCTCACCCCCAATAGAAATCTCGTTTAATGGTTGTAGAGAGAGCATGAATCTTTGGTTTTGGATCGCGGCGTTTTCAGTGGCACTTAGTTGATTCAGGTTGGTCTGTAGGGATTTAGGGTCATGGTTTTTAGGAAGTACGAGGTAGGTGTAATTAGCGAAAACACTTTCCCATCCGGAGGCATCTTCATCAGTGCGCAAGCTTTGGGGCTCGAAGGTAGAAAACGAGACCAACGCCTCAAATTGGAGATGAGAGCGTTTGGGAATAGTCTTCATCACCCCGGTAACCACGTAGTTCACCGTGTCCAATTTGACAGATTGACCAACCACATCGCTTTTTCCAAACAGCTTTTCGGCCGACTGCTCCGTTAACACCAGTGAGTTGGGTTCCGCCAGGGCCGTGGCAGGATCACCCTGTAGCAAAGGGAAGGTAAACACGCTAAAAAACGAACGATCCGCCCACAGTGCTTGCAACGGTAACGCATGATTGCCCACGGTTGCATCACCATTAAACCCCGTACGTAGGATTGTTAATTCTTCTACGTTTGAAATGGTCTCTCTTATTTGATATCCGGCCTTTAGTGAGGTAGACGCCAGGTCCATACGTGATCCATCGTCTTGCTGGTTCGTGGTGACTACCCGATAGATACGGTCTTTTTTCTCATGAAAGTCATCGTACGATAGCAAGTCTGAAAGAAAGGCAACCATCAGGAAGCCTACGGACATACTCGCCGCTAGTCCCACGACATTGATGATCGTGAATGTTTTACTCCGCGCCATGCTGCGGTAAGAAGTCTTGAAATAGTTCTTAAACATCGTGTAGTGGTTTGGTTGGTAAATAGCGCTCATTGATTTTATGATGCTTGGCCGGAAGAGCAGCACAACATCCAGAGTAAATTTGAAGTTGGCTTTTCGTCTTCCCGATGCCTTCACCCTTTCTTCGTACAATTCTAGTAGGTCACCCTCTATGTATCTATGTAGTTCTGGATGGCAGAACCAGCGGAAGAAGCGCGTGACAAGACGAGGTGGCGAAACGTTATCGTGGTCTTGCTTATTCATCTTTCAGGCACTCTACCGGATTGATCCGCGCCGCCCGTACGGTTTGTAGTCCCACAGTAAACCAGGCAATCAGCAGAGCCAGCAATCCGGCCCCGGCGAAATACCACCATCGTAGTTCAATGTGGAAGGCAAAGTCCTGTAGCCATCGTTGCGCGGCCAGGTAACTAAGAGGTAGAGCAATAATGATCGCTACCAGCACCATCTTAGTGAAGTCGCCGGATAGCAAGCGAACGATGCTGACGCTACTGGCCCCCAAAGCCTTGCGGATGCCAATCTCTTTCTGACGACGTTCAGCGGTGAACGCAGCTAAACCAAAAAGACCGAGGCAAGAAATGAGGATGGCGATCCCGGCGAAGTATTTGGATAGGGTAGACACGCGTTGCTCAGCCACGTATAATGCTTGGTAAATATCGTCCAGGAACTGATAATCCAGCGTGAAGCCCGGATTGTAAGTACCATAGAGACTTTGAAGTCCCGCCAGTGCCTCTTTTTCTCTTCCCGCCTGAAGTTTGGCCACCATCTTATTCTCTGAATTAGGTTGTATGACAAAACACATCGGTTTCATTTCTTCGTGGAAAGACTCAAAATGGAAGTCCTTGACCACCCCGATGATTACCTTTTCCCCGTAAAAATCTACCGTACTACCGATAGGGGATGCCAGGCTCATGGCTTCAATGGCAGTTTCATTGAATATGATCTTTGTGCTATCGGCACCAAAATCTCTAGAGAAAGACCGTCCTTCTTTCACTTTTACGCCTAACGTTTCCAGCAAGTCATAATTGGCGGTCACTACCTCGAACTGGATCTTGTTGTCCGGGCTTTTCCCTTCCCAACTGACTGATCCAACCGACCAATTATGCCCCACGATGCGATGCCCGGTACTGGATGCGTTGAGGACTCCGGGGACCTTCTTCATCTCCGTCAGAAAAGCCTCTTCACTTCCTTTTAGTCTTCCGGTGATGGGAAAGTAGATAACATTCTCTTTGTCGTAGCCTAGATGCTGATCTTGCACAAAGGCAATCTGCTGGTATACTACCCAGACACTAACCATCAGGATAATGGAAAGGGTAAATTGAAAGACTACAAGTCCCTTCCGAGCCCAAACCCCACCGGAAGACAGTCTTAGTGTCCCCTTCAGTATATTGATCGGTTTGAAACCTGATAGGTACATCGCAGGATAAAGGCCCGCTGCTATTCCCGTAGAGAAAGTGATGGTGAGCGCTGATACAATAAGGGTGCTATCAAAAGTTAGAGCAAACTGCTTTCCGGTAATTTCATTGAACGTGGGCAGGACAAGGGCTACCAACAGGATAGCAATCATCAACGAAAAAAAGCTCATCAGTACGGATTCTCCGATATACTGAAAGATCAGTTCCTTCCGTCCGGAGCCAACTACTTTTTTTATGCCAATTTCCTTTAGTCTTCTTGATGCCCGGGCGGTGGTCAAATTCACGAAGTTGATACTGGCAATGAGCAAGATCACGATAGCCACTACCGAGAACAATCTAACGTACTCTATCCTACCTCCAACTGGTACGCCGTTTTTGTAAATGCCATACAGGTAGTTGTCTGAATAGCGTTGCAGAAACGCAGTGCGATTGGTGTCATGACCAAACCTTTCTTTCAGCAAAGCTTCAAAGCTATTGTTGAAACTTTCAACGCTGGTGCCCTCTCTCAGGGTTGCAAAAACCAACGGGCCGCCGCTTCCCCAATCATCAACCCAGGGCATTATATCCTTCAGGGTTTCAAAAGACATGACAAAATCAAATTGGACGGAAGAGCGGGCGGGGATTTCTTTGAAAATACCGGAAACAATAAACTCCCTTTCTTGCTGAAATTCTACGGTCTGCCCAATGGCGTCTTGCGCGGATTCAAAAAGTCTCATTGCCAACTCTTTCGACAGCATAATGGAGTTTTTGTCCGCAAGGACTTGATCTTTGTTTCCGATGATCAGCTCATACGAGAAGATATTGAAGTAGTCTTTACCGACGTACTGCCCCGCCGCTTGGATGGCTTTCTCGCCCACAGAAAGCGTAAAACTGTCAAACCCGGGCCAGGAAACGGGACCAACGGCAGCAACGTATTCTACTTGCGTCATTTCTTCCCTCAAAAGATCAGCCATAGGGCCTCTGGTTTCAAAGGAAGTATAGATGCCCTCACTACCGCTCTCTTTCTCCATAACCTGATACAGTTGATCATCCTTCTCATGAAACTTATCGACACTGAGTTCGTCCTGCACCCACAGAGAAATCAATAAGGCACAAGCCAAGCCAGAGGATAAGCCAATCAGGTTAATGAAGAACGTACTTTTGTAGCGTTTAAAGCTGCGGTAGGTAAGAATCAAGTTGTGTCGTAGCATAGCGCAATAATTTAAGGAATGGTATATTTTGAATGAGCAAATAATCCCTGGCCGAAAGAGCAGTAATACATCCAATGCCAACCGGATATTGGCTTTCCTTTTGCCTCTCTCCTTCACCCGTTCTTCGTACAATTCTAGCAAGTCTCCCTCAATATACCGATGTAGTTCCGGGTGGCAAAACCAGCTGAAGAAGCGAAGCAACAGTTTTGGGGGGAGGAATTCATACCGATTTAGCTTAGGTTGTTCATGTCCCAGGCTATCTTCGGGATCGCGTCCCACAAGGCATTGCGGGTGCTTCTCACGTAATCTAAGGCTTGTTTGCCGTAGGCGGTAATCTCAAAATACCGCTTGGGCCGACCGGCGCGTTCCTGGGTGGCTTCCCCGGCATACGAGCGTAAATAACCTTTGTTCTCTAATCGTTTCAGCGCCGACTGTAAGGCACCAACGCTGACCGAACGATCGAGTCGTTCTTCAATATCCTTCTTGATAGATACCCCGTAGGCTTCTTTATACAGTACGCCTACGGTGAGCATCACCACTTCTTCAAATTCGCCGAGTTGAAACTTCTTCATGAGCCTCATTAATTAACGGTAACAGGGTAAATATACTAAGCTAATTGAATCCTAAATGTAGTATCAATTATAATAAATTCCTAACCGTAGTATAAACCTTTAAGAAGGTTTTCTAAAGAGATGTTTCATCAAAGCGCTATTTCATCCTTTTCGGTAGTTAATTCACTACTTTTACCGCACCACTAACCACGCCCTCCGGTGAAGTTCTTACGCCTCTTTTTGTATATCTTGCTCACCGTAGCCGTTCTATTCCTTCTCCTCTTTAAACCCACCTCCCCCTCCACCCCCTACGCTCAATCCATTTACTACCAGACAATAACCCAACGTTTGGATAGCCTACTCACCGCCATGCCCCCCTTCTCCCCCGACACCCTCTACGTCGGCTGGGCCCGGCAGAACATCACCCCCCATCGGCCCACCAAGCTCATGGGCTACGGCTGGAAGGGCAACTTTGAGCAGGTGCGCGACTCGCTCTGGGTGCGTACCCTAGTGTTTCGGCAGGGGCCCCTTGCCGTTGCTCTCATGAGCTACGATCTGATGCTTACGCCCCCCGCCGTGGCCCAGGCGGTACGGCAGCGGCTGGCGACCCTGGGTTTACCCAACTGCTACTTCACGGCAGTGCACACCCACCACGGGTTCGGCGAGTGGCAAACCGGCCCGGCGGGCACCTTCATCACCGGAGGCTACAATCAGGCATTAGTCAATACCTTGGTGAACCAAACCATTGCCAGCGTGCAACAGGCGCAGGCGCAACTCCGTCCTACCCGCCTGCGCTACGCCCAGTACGATCGTTCCGGTCTGGTGAGTAACCGACTGGTGAAAGACGGTCCGGTAGATCCCTATCTACGGGTACTGTATCTTGATCAAGACTCGGCCACCGCAGTGGCGGCCACCGCAGTGGCGGCCACCACTGCCGTGCTGATGAGCTTCGCGGCTCACGCTACCTTCCTGTCTTCCCGCACCAAAGCGCTATCGGCCGACTACCCCGGCGCGGTGATCCGAACCCTGGAAGCCCAGCCCAGCGTTGATTTTGCCCAGTGGGCGGCGGGAGCGGTAGGCAGCCACCGTCCGCACCGCGCGGTGGAGGAAACGATGGAAGCCTACGCGCAACGACTAGTGGGCCCACTAGTAGAGGATACCACGAAGGCAGAAGAAATAACGACCCTGCCGATGCGCTTTACCGAGGTGCCCGTTGACTTGCCTGAGCCGCAGTTGCGCTTATTTGCCGGGTGGCAGGTGCGCCCCTGGCTGTTCCGCTGGTTTTTTGGTCCGCCGCAGGCTTCGCTCACGGTGTTCTGCCTCGGCGAAGTAGTGCTTATTGGCATTCCGGCCGATTTCTCGGGCATGCTGGTTCCGGCCATCCAAGCGAATGGGTACGAGCTGATGATCACCAGCTTCAACGGTAACTACATTGGCTACGTGATTCCGGACAAGTATTACAATCTATCCCACCGCGAGGCGCGAGAAACCAACTGGTACGGTCCCCACACCGGCAGCTACCTGGTAGACCTCATCAACCGAATACTTCGGCAGCTACCCCCTGTTCAAATGCCATCAGCTACCGCGCCAGCAGGTAGCGTCGGCACCGCGCCCGGTAGTCCGACAAGTCGCTGACGGGCCGACCGCTTTCTTTGGCGGCCTCGTCCCAGTGGCGCATCCGCAAACTTAGCGCGAACAGTTCGTCCTGCTCGAAGACCTGGGCTTCGGAAGCATCCATCGGGCCACCCTGTAACCTGAGCGTGTGCCGACTGGCCTCCGACAGCTCGTCGTGGTAGCCCGGCTGGATGAAGGTGAGGTAGCGCTTGGCCCGCACGTGGTTCTCGATCAGGCGGGTGAGCCGGTCCGAGAACCCCCGTTGCCGCAGGAAGACGCTGTCCAGTTGAGCGTGCTCCGTGGCTCCGTATTCGCCCGCCCTGGAATCGGCCACCGAGGAGGCGTACAGGTGACCGATATCGTGGAAGAAGGCCGCCAGTACCACCTCCTCGTCGTTGCCCTCGCGCTCGGCCAGCTGGGCCGACTGCACCATATGCTCGGTTTGGGTCACCGCTTCGCCGTAGGCTTCCGCGCCGTAGCGTTCGTACAGCGAAAAGAGTTCGTGAAGAATAATGTCTATCTGACTTTCTTGCATAGTGAACTTGAGTAAGGGAAGTAGCGCTAGGGTTAACCGCTGGCTTTGGCATTCGGTGGGCCACCGCCAACTTTGCCAAAAGTAATCACTAAGCTTCGGTTTCGCCTCAGAAACTACGTTATGCTTTAGTTAAGTAATCGCGTCTCACTCGTTGGGTCTGTCTACCCGATTGTGTTGTAGAAGGGTAGCAACGCTGATTGGGTCGTAGCACCGCCGGGTGCCGGATACTGCGCTTAAGCTACGACCAGAAGGGGGTATTATATTTAGTCTGGAAGAAATTTTCCGAACTTATTCCATACGTTAAAGCGAGGCCTCTTTTCACTCGTGGACTTGTCAAAATACATAATGATAGTTGTCCTGTTAAATAGGTAAAATCCGTCTCTTTGATATACCACGTTATCTTCTAAAGCTTCTATCTTCAGTGAGTGAAAACCTATATATACATCTTCAATCAAAATCTTCTCTCCAAAATATACTCCTGAGTTGACTCTACCGTTGAAAACTGTTCTGCCATCCATTTGAAGACGAATCGAACTTGTAGGATTGTTGGTTTCTGCTATAATATGAACTATCAAGTCGCTTTTTCTCAAAAAAAGAAGAACAGTTGTGAGTAGAAAAGCAACAAGCAAGTAAAACACGATCGTCTTTCGCATCATTATTTCAATTTATCATATCTTCTTTTCCTGCATCTCTATCGACAGCATTCGCCAACCTTGCTTCCCCTCCGCGCATCCAGTCCAAAGTTACCCTTTTGTCAGCTCATCAAGCAACCCCGGTCCCGTTTCGTCCGGAGCCCGAACTGGAAACGATAACGATACCACTGTTTGCCCACCCGGCTCCGAGTGCAGATGGATGCTGCCCCGGTGCAGCGTCATGATGTGGCGCGACAAGCTCAGCCCGATGCCCGA
Source organism: uncultured Cytophagales bacterium (assembly GCA_963761785.1). Taxonomy (GTDB): domain Bacteria; phylum Bacteroidota; class Bacteroidia; order Cytophagales; family Cyclobacteriaceae; genus Tunicatimonas. The sequence goes on along the minus strand of CAVXII010000001.1, from coordinate 2,881,084 downwards.
GCCTTGTGCCTTGGTCGAGAAGAAGGGTACGAAGATCTGGTCCAGCTTGTCCGCAGGCACGCCCGTCCCGTTGTCGGCCACCTCCACCACCGTGCGGTCGTCCTGCGCCCGGGCCCGTACGCTGATCTGCGGGGCGGCCGTGGCTTCCAGCGCCTGCACACTGTTGGTCACTAAATTAATCAGCACCTGCTCGATGAGGTGCGCATCGCCCCACAGTGTCAGATCGTTGGGGTCTACCCGCTGCTGCCACCCGACGTTGTGTACTTGTAGTTCGGCGCGCATCAGGTGGCCCACCGCGGTGAGCATCTCGCCCACCGACACCCGCTCGGGTCGCAGCGCCGGTAGCTTGGTTAGCTTGCGGTAGTCCTCCACGAAGTGCAGCAGGCCGTCGCTGCGCCGCCCGATGGTGCGCAAGGCGGGCGCCAGCTCCTGCCGGTAGCCTTCGCCCAGGCTCTCCCAGGGCCGCAGCTCCCCTTGTTCGTCGTGGAGCATCGTCAGCAGCGTCTCCGACAACGAAGCAATCGGGGTAATGGAATTCATGATCTCGTGGGTGAGGATACGGATCAGCCGGTGGTAGGCTTCCACCTCGCTCTGGTTGATCTCCTGCTCGATGTCCTGGAGCGTGATGATGCGGTAGGGCTCCTTGAGCAGCACCGCTGAGCGCACCTGCACCGACAGCCGCCTGGTCATCTGGCCTACCCGCAGCTCCAGCAACTGCCGCTCGCCCTCCCCCAGCGCTTCTATTACTTGTACCAATTCAGGATGTTTCCGCGCCAGGTTATGCCAGTGGTGGTAGGTATCTATCTGTAGCAGACTTAGGGCCGACGGGTTGATTAGTACAATGTCGTCGTCGCCGCGCAGCGAGATGATCCCCACGTTCAGGTGGCTCACCAGCAGTTTCAGGTACTGGTACTGCGCTTCCCGCTCGGCGTTCATTTGCCGGTAGGTAGTCTGAATCTCGCGGAAGGCGTGGTGCAGTTCCCCGAACGAATCATCCTTCTCCGGCCCGAAGTGGACGGTGTAGTCGGCGTGCTTGATGGCCAACAGAAACTTCGCCAGATCGAAGTTGGTGCGGCGCACGTAGCGGATCAGCCCCCCGGTCTGCAGCAGGATCAGGATGCCCAGAATAAGTTGGTTGAAAAACAGGTCGGCCCGCCCCAGGATCAGGCCCCAGCCCACCGTGGTGGCCAGCAGCAGCAGCACCCGCCCGGTGACCACCAGCGAGAATCTTTTCAGCGGACCCCTGCGCGCGACCACCGTGCCCTACGCTTCGTCGGCCGACTCAGCGGGCAATGTGGGGGCGGCAATCAGGTGCTGCGGCAGGTCTTCGATGCGGGCGCAGCCCAGTTGGTCCATCACCTGGGTGAGTTGCATCTTGAGCAAGTTCACGGTGTGGTTGCCACCCCGCTTGCCCAGCGCTCCCACGCCGTACATAAACGCCCGCCCCAAAAAGGTAAACTTCGCGCCACTGGCCACGCAGCGCGCGACGTCGGGGCCCGAGCGCACCCCACCGTCCATCATCACCGTGATTTGGTCACCGTACTTTTTAGCCAGCTTACGCATGGGAGCAATGCTGGACTCGCCCGCATCGAGCTGCCGCCCCCCGTGGTTAGAAGCGATGATGCCGTCGGCCCCCAGCCGAATGGCCCGTTCGGCGTCGCGCTCATTCACGATGCCCTTCACCACCAGCTTACCCGGCCACTGCTCCCGCAACGCCGCCAGCTTTTGTTCGTTGAGTCGCCCGTTGAAGGTTTGGTTCATGAACTGCCCCAGTTGCTGCAAATCCAGTCCGTCGGGCATGTAGGGCTTCAGTGAGGCAAACTCCGGCTGCCCGTGGCGTAGGGTATTCAGCGCCCAGCGCGGTTTGCCGGTGATCTGGGCGAAGTTGCGCAGCGACATCTTGGGCGGCATGGCCAGTCCGTTGCGGATGTCCTTGTAGCGAATGCCGAAGCTGGGCGTATCGGCCAGGGCGATGAGCACCTGGCACCCAGCGGCCGAGGCCCGCTTCAGGAGGTCGTCGCGCAGCGATGCTTCGGCCGGATAGTAGAGCTGAAACCAGAACTGCCCCTCGGTGAGTTCACCAATGCGCTCGATGGTGCTGGTGGACACGGTGCTAAGCACGAAGGGGACGTTGTGCTGGTGGGCGGCGCGGGCCAATATTTCAGGAGCGTTGGGCCAGATAAGCCCCTGCAAGCCCAGCGGGGCCACCCCGAAGGGAGCCCCGTAGTGGTGGCCGAACAGTTCAGTCTCCAGCGAGGGAGCGTCGTAGTCTTTCAAGTACTCGGGCATGAGTTGCACCTCCTGAATGTCGGACTTGTTACGCGCCAGGTTCACCTCTTCGTTGGCTCCGCCCGACAGGTACTCAAAGGCGAAGCGGGGCATGCGCTGCTTGGCCTTGGCCTTCAGATCGGCAATGGAAGGATACTGAGGATTGAAGTAGGTGGCGTTGGGAGACTGGCTCATGGTGGTTGCGGAAGGGTGATACGTAGCGATTGACAAGTATACAAATTTACCGGCTAATCGTTTTTCTCAAAAGATGAGATTAAGCGCTTATCGCGCTACTACCTGCAGCATGTTTCCTTCGGGGTCGGCAAAGCTGCGCAGTTGCCCTCCGCCAATGGCAGGCACCACTTCGCTGAGCCAGTGAACTTGCTGTCCATCCAGGTGCTGCATCGCTTCTTCCAGATTGTCTACCCGCAGGGCCAGGTGCGACCAGCCGGGAGTGAGCACCTGCCGTTCGGGACGAGCGGAGTTGTCTTTCTGCATCATTTCGAACAGGGTGCCATCCGGAGCCTTCAGAATATGCACCGGCCTTTCCGGATGTTTGAAGAACAGGCTGTATCCCAGCGTACTGCAGTACCACTGCGAAAGGCTGTCCAGATTGTCGGCCGCCAGGGCGGGATGGTCTATTCCGGTGAGGTTTTGCATAGAAGCGGGAGGAATTGAAAATTTAGTCGTCAAGGTAGGGGTATCCCGTGCGATAGTGGCGATAAAGCTCCGTTTTTTTGCTAAGAAAAGCGTTGACCTGATTAAGTTTTGTTAGCAGATGGTTACTCTCTTTAGGGCTGGTAGTACCAGGTAACCGAATCGCTCAGGGTTTGCTTCCCGGCTTTCGTTTTCACGCTCACCTGGTTTTTTCCTTCCGATAAAGTAAGCGAGTGCCGAAACACGCCCGGTTGACTTTGCTTCATCTCACCGACCTTCTTGCCGTTGTGGTAGAGGGTGACCGAGGGCTGGTTGCTGTATACCTTCACTTCCGTCTTGGCTTGCTCCCGGTCAACATAGCGCCGGTCAGCCATATAAACCATCGGCTCCTCACTCCACTGCGATTGGTAGTAGTAGTAAGCGTCTTTGCGCGTCTTCCGATCAAAACTGACCAACCCCTTGTCGTTGATGCCGATACGATCCCCCTCTCTTCGGTGCGCTGCCCCATTGTCAAACATCAGCCAGATGAACTTGCCCCAGATAAACGGACGCGCTGCTAGTTGTGGCCAGTGCTGCTCATGAAAGTACGCCTGCCAACCCTCCGGGTGCCAATCCCCGCCCGGTGCCGGGGCCTTGAGCGAGTCTTCGTGATGATTGATGCTGGCCCCCGCCCCGTACTCTCCCAAAGCTAGCGGACGGTCGGGCTTGGCTTGATGCATCTCATCGGCCCAGGGGCCTATCTCACTGGGCTCTCCACCGTACCAGCCGAAGTACTTGTTCCAGCCAATGGCATCGGTGAGCGCATTGGTGGGGTTGTCCTGAAAGGTAGCCGCTACGGTGAGTCTATCAGAGTCCAGGGCGTGGGCCAGGCTGTCCAGACTTTGCACGTAAGCATAAGGATCGTCCCAGTCAGTCTTCACCTCGTTGTACAAGCCCCAGAAGATGATGCTCGGGTGGTTGTAGCGCTGGCGGATCATCTCGGTGAGTTGTTGCTGGCCGTTCTGATGAAAGGATTCCCAATAGCGCGGTCGCTTACCGGGCCATAATTTTTTTCCAGGTCCATTCCAGCCGCTCCTGCTGGTTGTATCCTACCACAAAGCTCAATCCGTACCCTAATCCGTAGGTAACCAGAAACGAAAGGATCAGGGGCCACAGCTTACCCACCCTAAACATTTCCAGTCCAAAGGGCTCAGCAAACACCGTTAATATACCAACCAGCGCTCCGGCAAATCCGGCAATGAGCACCGAAACAGCGTTGGCCCTTCGGGTAAACATGCCCAAGATAAATACCCCAAAGAGCGGCCCGGCAAACATATTGATGAGCTTAGCCGTGATGGTGAAGATGTCTCCTAGTCGGCCGATGTAGCAGGCCATGATCGTCACGCTGATGCCCAACACCACACTGCTGATCCGAGCGATGCGTAACTTGGTTCGGTCGGTAGCTTCCGACTGCTCTCCGGCGTCCAGATTGTAGTCTTTCCGATACAGTCGGGCGTAGAAGTCGTTCATCACCGCACTGACGCAGGCATTGGTACCGGAATCCATACTAGACATGGAGGCCGCGTAGATGGCGGCGACCAGAAGTCCGGACAAGCCTACCGGAATGAGGTTGGCAATAAAGAAAGGAAACACCTGATCGCTGGCCAGTGTATCGGGAAAGGAATGATGCTGTGCCACCACAAACAACCCCACTCCTACCAGTGTGATGGCCACAATGTAAAAAGTATACGAAAAACAGTTGAGCAGAAACCCCTGCTCGCTCACCTTCAGCGACTTCGCCGTGAGGTAACGTTGCACCAGCGCCTGGTCTACGCAGTAGTTGCCCATCTTCTGCAAAGAATAGGAAACCACCAGCGAGATCACCGTAATTTCCTCCAGCACGTAAAGCCGTCCTTTTTCCCACACGTTGGCTTGCGACCAGCCCGCAATCTGATCGAACATCTGCGTTTTGCCTCCCGCAACAAGACTATGCCCTATTTCCGGCAAGCCACCGGGCACCGCGTACACAATCACCGTCAGGGCGATGATCATACCGGCAAACATGACCAGCGAATGCACCACATCGGCCCACATCACCGCTTTCACTCCCCCTAAGGTGGTATTGAGGGTAGACAGGATGCCCAGGGCAATCACCGAGGGCACCAGGGGCAACTGCCCGCCCGTCACCGTGTTGAGCATCAGCGAAGGCACGTAGATCACCGCTCCCATCCAGGTAACGCGCCACAGAATGAAGATGGCACTGGCCAGCAGCCTGACCGGCAAGTTGAAGCGCTTTTCCAGGTATTCGTAGGCAGTGTAGACGTTTAGCTTGTGGTAGAAGGGCATGAACAGCCGCGTAACCACCGGGTAGCTGAGCGGGATGGCCACCCACATCCACAGCATAATGAGTCCAAACTTCAGCGCCGCGGCCGGAAACGACATATAACCGACCGCGCTGGTCAGGGTAGCCAGCAGGGACAAGCCAATAGGAAACCAGCCCATGCTCCTTCCGCCGAGCAGGAAGTCTTTGGCCGATTTTTGCTGCCGCGAGAAGTACACCCCGATGCTAAGGATACCCAGTACGTACACCACGGCTACGGCAATATCAAGGGTAGCGAGTCCTCTCAACGGTGCGGCGTAAATTGATTTTCCATACCTTGCTCTTCCAACAAATACTCATAATCATGGTGCACTCTAGCCTGCGAGAGGCGCTTAGGTCCGGCCATGCAGGTGAGGTGGTACAGGTAGGAGCCGGGTGCCGCCACCACTGGGTGATAACCGCCGCCCACGTAGGCCACGTCGTTGGTTTTGAGGCTAAACGCCTGGTCCATCTGATCATCGAACTGGTAGATCAAGCCGAAACCACTCGGGTGGGAGAACTTGAACAGGTAGCCTTCTTCGTAGGGCATCTCCTTGCCTTCTTCAAAAAACTGGTGGCGGTGCGGGGGCATGGTGCTCCAGTTGCCGGGGTAGGTCACCGTCTCGCCGGTGAGCAGCCCGTTGCCCTCGGAGTTGTCGTTCCAGAAGACCTTGCGCACCACGCGTCGCCAGTTGTCGGCGCCCCGCTCGTTCACCCGAATATCCTCCTTTTTCATCAGGTAGTTTCGGTACTTCCGGGGGGCGGGGGCATAGTGAATGCCCACCTGGCAATCGGTGATCGCCGTCAGACTCACCTCTTCCTCGCGGGTGAGCAGCAAGCCTTCGGGCAAATCTTCAAATACGTTTTTCCGGGGACCCAGTGTGCCCCGGAGTCCGGATTGCACTGCAAAGGATACAGCCCCTTCCAGAATAACGAGTGCGTACTCATTGTTTTGGGTACTCAGGGGGTACTGCTCACCCTTTTTCAGATTCAGCAAAGCCACCTTTTGGTTTTGGAGTTCGTGGTCGGTAAGCTGGTTCCAACCATCTTGGATCGGTTTTCTTATTCTTCCGCAGTTCATGTTGTTGTCTTTTTTAGTAAAACGTTGATGATTATCCGGGCAGCCATCATGCCGGTGCGCACGTTGGCGTCGGCGGTTTGGGCTCCCAGGTGCGGGGTAGCCAAGAAGTTAGGCAGGCTTAGCAACGGACTCTCTCCCGGAGGCTCGGTTTCAAACACATCCGTAGCCGCCGCGGCAATGGTATTGTCCTTCAATGCTTTGTACAGGGCCGTTTCCTCCACGAGTCCGCCCCGACTGGTGTTGATGAGCGTGGCCGTCGGCTTCATCATAGCGAGGGCCTGGGCATCAATGATATGGCGCGTGTGCTCGTTAAGCGGCACGTGCAGCGACACCACGTCCGACTGCCCCAGCAAGGCCTCCAGCGACACCTGAGCAATGTGGAGGTTGCCCACTGGGGCTACGGTATCCACAAACGGATCGTAGACCAGGATTTTGTTCTCAAAGCCCTGGGCGCGCTTAACAACGGCCCGGCCGATCTGACCGTAGCCGACAATACCGATGGTTTTGCCCAGTACCTCGGTACCAGAGAAAGCCGGAGGCGACCACTGCCCCTCCTTGACGCTCTGCACCGCCGGTACTAGTTTGCGGGATGTTGCCAGAATAAACAGCCAGGCCAAGTCGGCCACCGATTCATAGTTGCCCGGGCAGGTTTTTACCACAATGCCCCGACGTTGCGCCTCTTTCATATCAATGCGGTCGAAGCCTACGGCGTGGTCGGCCACCACGCGCAGGTTGGTACAGCGGTCGAACACCAGCGAGCCGACCCGGTCTTGCGCAGCGACAATGGCTCCGTCGCAATCGCCGATAAGTTCGGCTACCCGTACTTCGTTGGCCGGGTCGTCGTTGGGTCGCTGCAGCACCTCGATGCCGACCTCGGTGAGCGCTTTTACGGGTTGGTCAGAGGCTTTGGCGAATGATTTGGATAGTACGGCTACTTTCATGCGGAAGGTTGGTTGAGGGAAACCCCGGTAAGGGAAGCGACTTTTTCCAGGTCGCGCACCACCGCTTCCACCACCGGAATGCCGTGGCGGGAGCGTTCTTCGTACGCCAGTCGCTCCGGGTCGCCGGGAATGAGCGGCCCCTCGGTGCCGGGCTGCGGTTTGGTGCCCCGAATGGTGAGCATCCAGTCGTCCATCTGCTGCTTGAACTCGGCTTTGTCCCGGAAGGCTTCAATGTCCATCACCCCGAAGAAGTGGCCGATTCCTTTGCCTACCTGCTGGTCGGGGGGGGCTTGCCAGAGCAGACTCGGCGGACCGAAGGGCCCCCAGTTGGCTCCGCTCAGCACGCAACACAGGATATCCACCATTGATAATAAGCACTGCCCTTTATGCCCCCCGGTGACTCGTTCTGAACCCAGCGGCAGCAGACTGCCCCCGTCAATGAGTTGTTGCGGGTCGTTGGTCGGATGGCCGTGCCGGTCTATTCCCCAGCCGTCGGGCAGGGATTGGCCCGCCCGCATGGCGATTTCTACCTTGCCAAAGGGCACCGCGCTGGTGGCCATGTTGATGATCATCGGCGGCTGCTGGTAGGCGGGCACGCCAAAGGCAATCGGGTTGGTGCCAAACATGGGTTCGGCTCCCCAGAGCGGAGCTACTAGCTTGGATGAACTAGTCATGGCCCAGCCGATCATATCGTGTTGTTGCACGGTCTGCACCGCGTAAAAGCCCGCTGCCCCAAAGTGGTTGGTGTTGCATACGCTCACCCAACCCGTGCCAAAGTCATGCGCCATTTCAAAAGCCATTCGGTTGGCTTTAGGGCCTACCACCAGACCCAGTCCGTTGTCCCCATCCACGGTTGCCGCACTCTTCCTTTGCCGGATGATAGTCACGTTGGGTTGGGGATTGATTTTTTCGGCCCGGAGCAACTCCACGTAGGTCATCAGGCGGCCCACCCCGTGGGAGTTGATGCCGTGGGAGTCGGCATACAACAACACGTCCGCCGCCCCGACGGCCTCGGCCTCGGGTATCTTGAGCGACAGAAACACCTCAGTGACAAACGACCGAAGGTGGGCGGCGGGGAAAAGGGTTGGGTTCGTTGGGGAACTCATACGGCAGCCAGGGCATCAATGAAAAACTGCTGGCAATGCAGCGCGTGGGTCTGGCTGTCGGTATCCGCCGGTTTGATGACCTCGAACAGTAAATAGGGCTTGTTCTTGGTAGTCAGGAAGTCCGCCGACCGAAGGGCGCGCAGCATGTCAGCCATGGCGGGCCTGGTCAGGCGGCCCGGCTCGCCGAGCAGCATGTGCCGGTCGCCGTACAACGCATCGGCAGGATCGGTTACGCAGTTGCAGAAGTGATACTCCTGCACGAACGGCTGCACGGCCCGGAGCATCTCCAGGGGGTCTTCTTCGTTGAGCCAGCAGTGGGCAGTGTCTACGTTGATGTAGAGCGTCAACCCTTCTTTCTGCAACGCTTCGCAGAGGGCCACCGCATCCTGCGTGTAGCCAAACGTATGCTGCTTATGGGCCCGTACATCCAGGGGTTCGAGCAGGATATCTATACCAGGATACTGATCGGCGGCGTAGCGGCACAGTTCGGTCATGGAGCGCCGCAGGGCGTCGAGGGCGTCGTCTCGCTCCTCCCATTCGGTGGGCCGTGTGCCAGGCACCATCGACACCGAAGCGGCTCCGATTTCGCAGGCGTCAGCGAGTTGCTCCTGCACCAATTGTACGGAACGGGTACGCTGTTCCTGGTCCAGGGAAGAAAGGTTGCCCTGGTTTTCGTTGAGCACCCGGGCCACGCAGTAGTCCAGATACAAATTTTGTGGTTGCAGCAGCTGGGCAATGGCGCGTCGCTCGTCGGCGTAGGGCACTTCTACGGTTTGGAAAGCGCGAAAGAAACCTTGCTCCAGCACCCACCGTATCGCGGCCAGCGTATCACCCTCTTTCTCGCGCGAGGTGGGCCAGTACTGCGAAATCATGCAGGTAGGAGTGGCTATTTTACGTAGTTCTTCGGTGCTCATATCAAGGGGTTAAAGGTTCAAGCGAAAATTCCTGGGCCAGGCGGCCCAGCATCTGCCTGGTGTAGTCGTCCAGGGGGATGCCCGAGGCGCGGCGTTTCTGCCGGGTGGCTCCTTCTTGTTGGCCGGGATAATAAATCTGGTCCACTCCCGCCCGACGCGGTGATTGGGTAAGGGTGGCTACCCACTCGGCGGCTTTCCGGGCAAAGACTTCCGGCTCGGTGAAGGCGCTGATGTCCAGGGCGATGGCCGTAAAGCTGGCGTCCATCGGCTGCGCGGTCTGGGAAATCCAACTCAGCACGGAGGCGGATAGGTTGCCACCGGGCAGAAGCGCCGTAATCGCCTCAATGGCCATCGCCAGCCCGTAGCCCTTGTGTCCACCGATGGGTAGCAGGGAGCCGTGCCGCGCCCGCTCGGGATCGTTGGTGGGTTGCCCGGCCTCGTCCAGCGCCCAGCCCTCGGGAATCACCTGCCCTTCGTCCGCGGCGCGAGTAATTTTGCCCATGGCGGTGACGGTGGTGGACATATCCAGCAAGAAGGGGGCCCGGTCAGCGATCGGGAAACCGATAGCAACGGGGTTGAGTCCGAGTAGGGCTTGCTTACCGCCCCAGGGAGCGATACCGGGGCGACTCACGGCGGTGCAGATGCCCACGCAGGAAGCTTCGACGGCTTGGGCGGCGTAGAGTGCACAAGCTCCTACATGGTTGGTATTGATTACCGACACCACGCCGACCCCGGTTTGCTGCGCTTTTTCAATGGCCGTGCGCATCGCGTAGGCTGCCGCCAGATGTCCCGCGCTGCCCTGCGCATCCACCACCGCCACAGCCACCCGGTCTTTCAGGGTGAGCGGCTCAAAACCGGTAGCAATGCCCCCGCCCTGCACGTGTTTCACGTAGCGGTCCAGCATGCGGATGCCGTGCGAATCGATGCCCAGCAGAGAGGTTTCCACCAGCAGGTCAGCCCACTGTTGCGCCAGTATTTCGGAGAACCCACAACGGGCGAATACCTGGCTTACAAACGCTTGGCAATCCTGATAACTTACGTGTTTGTTCATTTATAAGTACTTCTGGCACAAGGTCCCTGTTGATAGTAGCTACTGATAACGCGTTATTCGTTTGCCGTATCCAAAAGCAACCAATCTCGGTCCGCAATGATGACGGATATCTTGGCCCGATAATTCTCTCTTCCGTTTTCGTACAAACATAAAATCTTACCATTGCTGGTCACTGCTAAATCTGAGTAGGCGGAGGGGCCTTCCGTAATAACGCGTTCGTGCGGCCAGGTCTCTCCTCCGTCGGCGCTCAAGCGAAGGGTAAGGTTGCGGCGGGTTGACCCGCTCACTCCCTGCGCAGCGCTGACGGCCGGATTGCTGAACAGTATTTCTTCTTCGTTGAGCCGAATCAAGCTGGCCTGACAGGTCGGATCGGGTAGTTGTTTGTCCAGCACCGGATCGCTCCAGGTCAATCCCCCATCGGTGCTGGTGGCTACGGCCCGATAGCCCGCTGCCCGGGCCCGCATGTTGATCAGCAAAGAACTGTCTTTTCTCTCGACAATGGTAGCCTCGTGCAGCATCGCGATTTCGGCAGGGACAAGGCCTCCCGTTTGCCAGGTTTGTCCAGCATCATCCGAGTAGATCATTCCCGAGCGGATGCGATCTTTTGTGGTGTTTTCGTACCGGTCTTTCCTTTCCCGGTCACAGATCCAAACCGGGGCGACCAACCGGCCACCGCTCAACTGAATACCGTGTCCGGGCCCGGTGGCAATCAGCACCAGCGGATAGTCCCACGCATCCAAAATAGCCGTACGTTCCTGAGGAACTGACCAGCTCAGCCCATCATCGTCGCTGTAGGTAGAGAAAAGCTGGTGATAGTCCTGCACAAACAGCAGGTGAATTCGTCCCGTTTGGCGATCAACGATCGGGCAAGGGTTGCCGATGGTTATTTCAGCATCGCCGCCCACCTCGTACACCACGGTGGCTTCCGACCAGCTACGTCCGTTGTCTTCACTGCGCTTGAGGAGCAGGTCAATATCACCGGTGTCTTCCTTACTGTTTTTTCGTCCCTCACAAAAAGCCAGCACCGTTCCTTTAGTGGTAATTTCCAGGGCCGGAATGCGGTAGGTATGGTAACCGTTAGTCCCTGAGACAAACAGATCCTGGCGAATCGTATCCTCTTGATGCGTCGTATCATTATCATCTTGACGCGTTGTATTCTCTTGACCGCAGGCGAGGTTAAAGGATAGAGATAAGACAAGTAAGAATCGATAAGGCATGGTCACTGGTAGTAGGTGAATGATGAGCAATTTATTTTACCGTCATTCCAGTAAGAAACCTGCCCCGGGAGGGAGCGCGAATCGGAGCGTTGGTAAAGGCATTGGTGAACTTTACTCCCCGTTCCGACAAGGCTTTCAGATGCGGCATACTCGCCTGGGGATAACCAGCTCCCGTTACCGCGATGTCGTTCAGGCCGTCGCACACAACGAAGATAACATTGGGTGGTTGACTTTCGGCAACTTGCTTTCCGTCGGAACAGATACCTAGCAGGATAAGCATTATTACTGCTTTTACGTGCTTTTTTATTTTTATCATTGTTCCGTTACTTGCTTGATGTTTTTCGGAGGGCTTAACGTATGTTCTCCGTAGAATACCGCCAGATGGGCTGGCTTATCCGGCTCAATCATCCGCCGTTCGTCGCCGCCAATGATCAAGTCTAACACCCCATCTTTATTCCAATCCATGACGCTGGGTCCGGCCAGGTGGCTGTAGAGCGGCACCAGCGGCTGGGCCTCTTCAAAAGTATCGTTGCCCGTATTACGAACCAAAAACACTCCCCGGTGAAACATGTAGATAATCAAATCCCGCTTCCCGTCCCCATCCCAGTCGGCCACGGCAAAGCCGGAGCGGTTGCCTTTTTTGCGTTCCCAGTAGTCTTGCAGCACGATGGGCTGGCCGGTCGATAGCATCAGTGTGTCCGGATTTTCAAGGCCTAACGAACCGTCACCCTCATATACCAGCACGTGACCGGGGTCATCCGAGACCATAACGTCCGGTTGGCCGTCGCCGGTCCAGTCCAGCACCGCCGGAAAGAGGCGGTCGGGCAGCACCAGTTCGTCCCCTCCGTACCGGAAGTTCGCTGGCTTATGAAAGCGCAGTTCACCGTTCACTTTCTCCCCCTTGAAAAAGTACAGTCTTCGGCCCATCGAGCCGGTGAGGATATCCAGCACTCCATCTCCGTCCCAGTCGGCCGCCCGCGGAGCGATGCGATCAGAGTACCACTCCCGGGGGCCCCAGTAGGAACCGTCACCCTGCTCGATAGAAAAAGTTTCCAGCAGAGAGCCATCCGTATACTGCAATCGCCGGGCGGGATCAAACACCCGGTTTTGCTCAGTACCGATGTTGATAACCACAGTGGGAAAAGAGCCTTCGGCTCCCAGCAGCAAATCGATGTCCCCGTCCCCATCCCAGTCCACCGGGTCCACCGTTGAGTTACCCATGCCGTACACCGGGGTATCTTGATCGGCCTGAATACGAAGATCATCTGTATGCTGCCATCCCAGCCCGCGGCGACTATACACCAAGTAGCGGTTTTGGTTGCCGTAGTAAGACGCGCTAATTAGTTCTTCCGTACCGTCCCCGTTCATATCGGCAGCATCTACCCGGATAGTAAGAAAGGTACGAAGGGGAGAACCCGTAGGATCGGACAGCAGACTATCTTCTACCAGGTTGGGATCCGCGCGCGTACCCTGGTTGATAAACACGCGAATAGTAGCATTATGGCTTCCCACCAGCAGGTCGGGTAAGCTATCCTGGTTGATGTTGAAAGTAGTCGGGTACGGGTTGATGTAGGTAACAATTGGCTCACCGTCGGAAGTCATTCGGACCGGCGGCTCAAATTGGGGCTTACCCTTCGCTGGGGTGCTATTTAGTAGTAACCATACTTCACCGGTATAGGGATCATAAACGTTAGGATCGCGGAAGCCCGCCATCCGGCTGTTGCCCGTGGTGGGTAGATCGGCAGGCACCGTTTTGTCCTGGTGCTCGAAGGCCACAACGAGGTCGGGCTTTCCGTCGTGGTTCCAGTCTCCAACGCTGAGGCGGGGAGCGCTGTTCACGTCTTCCGGGGCCTTGATAGCATCCCCTTGCGAAGTGGTTACGACCACCGGCTTCCACCGGGGGGAGTGCTCCTTGCCTTCGTCAAAGTAAACGGTGAGTACCTGCGCAGCGCGATCTTCTTCTCTCCCGTAGCCAATGAGTTCATTTTTTCCGTCCTGGTCTACATCCAGTACGTTGAAATACCGGCCTAGACCGAAGTCGCCGGGCTGCATAATTCTTTCATTTTCCTGCAAAGAAAGAAATAGCGGCTCTTCCCGGCTGCCCACGTTCTTATAAAAGACAATCCCCCCGCCCCGCCGCACACTGGCCAGTATGTCCACCAATCCGTCCCGGTCCCAGTCTATGAGCTTATAGTCGTAGGCCAGGCCGGGCAAGGGGGCCTTGATGGTTTGGCCGTAGGTGATTGGATCATACGGGACCGAATACCGATCAGCCGGACCTTCGTCATCGTGGGAGCTAGCTACCATCTGGATAGTAGATGAACTCTGCTGAGGAGTGTTACAGGCTGCCACCGGGGCTAGTATCAATCCGTAGGCTAAAATCTTCCGCTGCACTCGTATATTCTTCAAACTTTTCTATATTATCATAGCAGTTCAATCGTTTGGCAAGGTCATTCTTCGCTGAACAACCCTTTCCTTTCGCGCCGTAGTTTGTACAAACTAGTGGTTGATCAGAATTTTTCTGGTTTCAGTATAGGCTGCCGTATGAACTTCTACCAGGTACAAGCCCGCTGATAAGGTAGATGTATTTAGGCTTTCGTTAGATTTTAGCTGCTGTTGTACGAGCGTTCTTCCCTGCATGTCCTTGAGAACGACCAGGGCTGATTCATCAGCGGCGCTTAGCTGAATGGTAAGATAGTTACTGGCAGGATTTGGATACACTAATAATGTGCCCTCAGCATGTTCCTCGCTGACGTCAGATTTTTTGATCTCTGCCAAGTATCGAGCTCCATTAGTATTTCCTGCTCTGAACTTCCACTTCGTCCAGGCTCCCGTGGCTCCCGTCCCACTCATATAGGTTCCGTTGTTGTTTCCCGACGCTTGTAGCCACTGACCCGAAGCACGATTTTGCAAACGTTGGTAGCCATTACCGGCGTTTACTTCCTTCCACTGTACGTTGTTCCCACTATTAGAAGCGGCGACCATGGTAGGCCCGTCCTTTAGGCGTTTGCCATTTCCTTTGTTTTCCAGATAAAACCATCCATTATTAGCGCTAACCTTTTTCCATTGTGTAAAGTTTCCATCAGAATTCTGGCTGGCGGTGTACACCCCATCATTGTTGTCTGCCGCTTGCAACCACCAGTCACGGCCGTCGTTTTCTACCCGGTACCAAGTGTCATTTTCTTGTTGTGTTACAGATGCAGAAAATGTTGTTATCGATTGAGGTGCCAAGTAAAAACTAGCTGAGTTTCCACCCCCTTTGTTTGTTAGTCTAGCTAAATCTTCATTCGGAGAGGTTCTTGTCCTAGAGATGCTTCCTGTCTCAAAGCCATCAAAACTTAGGGCTAAGTTTTTATCACTACTGTTCTTATTGATTGCTACTATAGTAATTTTATTGCCAGCCCCGTTCTTGTAGGCCGATACGTAAATCCCCGGGGCCGGATTGTGGTTAGTAGTCCCTATTCTTTTCCATCCCGGTTTAATAAACTTTCGAAAACTGTCCCGAGACGTAGAAGTTTTTCAATATTTCATAATCCGAAGTACTGGTCAACCTGATCAGTCCGTTTGATTTGCCCGGTTGGTTAGTTGCTAGCCACCAATAGTGCCAAGTATTTACATTAGCAAGGGTTAAATACTTATGCATGTTCTCGGCGAGCGACAACCCTCCGGTAATTCCCCCTTGTTGTTCGCTCCACCATTCCGTATGCCATACCGGCTTTCCGTACCCTGTATAGTCTTTGGAATTGTTTCCCTCCCCATAGTTATGACCACAAAAAATGTCTGCATTGTTCTGAACATCGGTACTGCTTAGATCCCAGTTACTCATCTCCTCCCAACCAGTTGACTCCGGGTACATAATTTTTACTCCTCCTAAGCCTTTGCGATTCATAGCAGGGATCAGGTCATCTTTGACAAACTTTTTATAGTCATTCTTTGTCCATTCCATAGATTCCCACGGCTTTTTCCCCGGTTCATTTTGGGCAGAAATGCCGTAGTAGGTAACTCCCTGGGTACTTTTCATTCTCTGTACCCATCCAGAAAGAAATTCTGCGTAATCATCGTACCTATTAGGGTAAAGCGATCCGCCATTGTTAAAACTGTTGTTAGCCTTCATCCACTTGGGGGCGGTCCAACAAGAGGCCCATATTTTGCTTACTCCTCGGTTTCTTGCCGCTTTGGCTACCCAAGAGGACCCTACGAAATCTTTGTGACTCCAATCCCATTGGCCAGGTGCATTGTAGGAATAAGGCGATACTCTTTGTCTTAAGATAGATAGCTCTATGCCAGTTCCTGATTTAAAGAAAATATCCATAATCTCGTTGGCCTTAGCATGCTTTTGAATATCATCGGCAAGCCAAGCATCGCTCGCTCCGAATCCTTCTATGGTCTGATGTTCGTTACTCCACTGAATAGTAGCCGACTGTGACCTTGCCAAAAAGGAACCACACATCATGAATACGATAATTGCTAGCTTTCTCATATTTATTGGTTCTAATTAAAATTATGCTTTTATCTTCAGTACCCATCATTTTGGGTGAGTTTATCATTATCTTCTATGGCTGAATCCGGAATAGGCATCAGCGTGTTGAACTCACTCACCGGTGCCTCTTGTGGGGTTGCCAGGAGAGAGGAGTCGGGAAAAGAGGCAACAAACTGCTGATTCAAGTTTACCGAAGCAGTGACTACCTCCACTAACTTTCCGAAGCGAACCGCATCGTACCACTCGTGACCTTCCAGGCATAGCTCTTTCTGACGCTCTACAAACAGCGAATCTCGCACCTGATCCGGGGTAAGCATGGTGGGTAGATCATCAAGTCCGGCCCGGCTTCTTACTTCATTAATATAGGGGACGGCGGCCGCGACACCTTGGGTTTCTATCAAGGCTTCAGCAATCATTAGCAATACATCGGCGTAGCGGATCAGCGGATAGTTAATGTCCGAGAATTCAGTAGTCTTGACGTACTTACCAAAGTGAGGCATAGGTTCGGCAAACTCCCAGAAGTTTACAACCTCATTAGTGCTAGGGTGTACGAACTCAGTAATAAAAAAAGTTTCTTTCCGTAAATCGCTCTCCGAAAACGAATTGAAAAAAGCCAGTTCGGCAAAGACTTGACCGCTAGGTTCTTCAAAAGCAATATTTCCTCTTCCGGAGTTTTTAGGAGGAACCTGATTGTTTAAGCCGTTCCGCGAAGCGGGATTACCCCCGGCGTACTGAATCTCAAAAATGGACTCTGAGGTATTTGAACCGTTAACGGCTGCGTAGTCCTCGGTAAGGGCTAATCCACCGCTGTTATACAAGGGTAGTAACTGGCTTTCGGCAGCAGCGTAGTCTCCCAACGTCAGGTGCATCAGCCCGAGTATGGCCGCCGCCGCTTCGGTAGTAGCTCGCCCTTCGTCGTCAGTACCCCGAAGGCTGGCTAAATCCGGCAAGTTGCCCAGGGCGTACGTTAAGTCATCTTGAATAAGTTCGTAGACGGCTGCGGCAGGATCGCGCTCCACGAATAATTCGGTCACATCATCGTAGCTTGAGAAATTAGTGGTGGCTTCCGTAATGAGCGGAACATCGCCAAATAGCCGAACTAGATTAAAATAATAGTACCCCCGTAGAAAACGAGCTTCGGAGATGAGCCGTTCTTTTAGTCCGTCGGTAGTGAACCCTCCAAAATCATCGATCCGTTCCAGGGCGGAATTAGCCCGGGAGATGCCGCGGTACGAATTGTTCCACATTCAACTTACGCGCCCGTTTGAGATTAAACCGGCGTTGTTATATACATCTAAGTTAATCTCTTCCTGGGTGGTCGCCACATTGGTAGGAACCGCATTTAGATAGGTAATAGGCGTGAGGTAACCGTCTAGTATGGCATAAATTCCGTCTACAACGGCCACATGGTCAGCTTCGGAGGTGTAGAAGTTTTGCTCAGTAAAGTTATTGAATGATTCTTCTTCCAAATAATCCTCAAAGCATCCGCTTAAGAGCAACAAACTTAGGATTAACAAGGGGATACGGTGCGTATTCATAGTATTTTGCGTTTTGAGATTATAGACCTAGATTGATGCCGAAAGTATAGGTTCGAAGCCAGGGGGTAGCCCCCGGTATCCGCTCCTAGGTTGGCGGTTGACTGCCCGGCCGAGTTCACTTCCGGACTGATACCCATATAATCGGTCCAGGTGATAAGATTCTGACCCATAACGTATAATTGAAGGCTACGGGCAAACTTGAGAAAACCACTCGGTAGGTTAACCCCAAGTGTGATATTTTGTAAGCGGACGAAAGAACCGTCTTCGATCGCCATAATATCATTAGCGATAAACCCGCCGGTGAGGTCGGATCCCGCCCGAGGATAGCGGGCATCAGTATTTTCAGGAGTCCAGGAATCAAGCAGAGCCGCGTATTTATTAGTGCGAAGCTGCTGAGGATCTTTTAGGTGAAATGAGGTAGTATTTAGCACATCATTGCCGATAGAACCTGAAAACAAGATGGACAGATCAACGAACTTGTAGCGGAATTCATTGGTGATACCGAACGTATAATCGGGGTGGGGATTGCCGATCGGCACGCGGTCGTCGTTGTTGATTTCCCCGTCGTTATTGATATCTACAAACTTGATATCGCCTGGCAGGGCTCCGTCTAACGAAGGGGAGCTATCAATCTCGGATTCCGACTGAAAGATACCATCGGTTTGGAAGCCCTGGAACACCCCAATCGGCTCCCCTACTTTTACCAAGGACCGGTACTCGCCCCGTTCGCTGGGGCTGGCGGCGGTAAATTCATCTGCTGCCGGACTGATGGCTAGCACTTTGTTCCGGTAGACCGAGTAGTTGAAGTTGGTGGACCACGAAAAGTCTTCGGTTTGTAACCAATTACCGTCAATGGCCAGGTCAATACCCCGATTTTCCATGCCGCCAATGTTGAGCAATGCCGAACTAAAGCCGCTAATGGTAGGTACCGGCACGAAGACCAGCAAGTCGGTCGTCTCTTTATAATAGGCATCCACAGTGAGCGAAAGCCGATTATTTAACAATCCTACATCTAGTCCGATATCGTACTGGGTGGTTTGCTCCCACTTCAAGTCCTGATTCTCAGTTCGAGCTGGGAAAAAAGGTAGTGACCTGCTGGCCGCCGAAGCTGTAGCGGTCGTCGCCAATCTGCAGTATTGATTGGTTAGTGCCGATTTCAGTGTTACCTACCGTTCCGGCGCTGGCTCTAATCTTGAGATTGGAAATGGCTTCATTGTTCTGTAAGAACTCTTCTTCGGATACCCGCCAGGCTACCGCCGCTGAGGGAAACACTCCCCACTTATTGTTGGTAGCAAACCGGGAAGAACCATCCGCCCGGACACTGGCGGTGAGCAGGTACTTTTCAGCAAATTCATAATTGATCCGACCTAAGTAAGAAACCATCGACCAGCGATTTCTGTTGCCGGGCGCACTGGTCAGATCCCCCTGTCCTTGGGCATCGGCCCCCAGCCGGTCAAAGGGAAAGTTAACTTCCTGTAGGAAGAAGGAGTTTACATCCTGTTGCTGGATGGTGAATCCCCCCAAGGCTTCAATGGCGTGTTTTCCGCTGACCAGCGAGTAGTTTAGCGTGTTTTCGTTGATGAAGTTTTCGCGGTTGGCACTAGAAGCAATCAGACGAGGCCCCTGTAGCAGTTCGCGCGTGTAGTAAACCGTATTGTCTCGGGCTTCCACATCCCCCCCTACGCTTACCCGCAAAGAAAGATTGTCCAAAATACTATAGTTAGCGTACAGGTTGGCCAACACCCGATTGGTACGCCGCAGGTCTTGCTGCTCGAGCAACAGCGCGAGCGGACTGTTAGTGATATAGGGGGCGCGAAACGATGTCGCGTCTCGTTGATTAGAGTTGTAGTTTCCATTCTCATCGTAAACATCTAAACTAGGAAACGTTCCCAGGGCGGCCATCACCGATCCCATCCCGAAGTTACCGTTGGCGGTGCCGTCTACCCACGCAAAATCATTGATGGTGCGAGAAGCAACCAATGAGTTACCAATGGTCAAGCGTTCGCCAATATCTGCATCAATATTGGTACGGATAGAATAGCGCTTAAGAGAAGACTGCTGCATTAATCCTTGCTGATTGAAGTAGTTGGCGCCAATTGAGTAGCGGATTGCATCGCTTCCCCCGCTAACCCCCAAGTTATAGTCTTGGATGGGGGCATTTTCCCGCGTGACTACTTCCATCCAGTCAGTACCTTCTCCTAGTTCACCGGGTGGCGCATCGAAGTAGTATTCTTGCTCCCGGCTGTTGGGATTGCCTACGTGCATCTGGTTGTACATCGCCAGTTCGCGCGCGTTCATTAGGTCGGGCTTGAGTCCCAAGTTTTGCACCCCGTAGTAGGCGTTAAAGTCAATACTGGCTTTGCCCGACTTGCCTCTTTTGGTAGTAATGATAATGACCCCGTTAGAGCCACGGGCACCGTAGATGGCGGTGGCCGAGGCATCTTTCAGTACTGAGATAGAAGCAATGTCGCTAGGATTGAGAAACGATAATGGGTTTTGAGGGTTGATGCGCTGGGCGCCCACGGTGCCCGGTCCGGCATACGTATTCAGTTCTTGTGCATCGTTGAACACCGGCACCCCGTTGATGACGTACAGCGGTTCGTTGCTTCCGGTAAAGGAATTGGAACCCCGGATACGAACTGAGGTTAACCCACCGGGAGCCGAACTGGCTTGTTTTACGTTTACCCCCGCTACCCTGCCCTGGAGAATCTGGTCGGCGCTGGCCACGCCTACCCGGTTCACATCATCTACCTCCAGGGAAGACACCGAGCCGGTCAGGTCCTTCTCTTCTTGCGTTCCGTAGCCAATCACTACCACTTCGGAAAGTGACTGGATGTCGGGGGCTAGCGACAGGTTGATGGTGCTGCGGCCGTTGACGCTTTCCTCAACCCTCTCGTAGCCAATCGAAGAGAAGACCAAGGTAGTCACTTCATTAGCCACCGTGAGACGATAGTTGCCGTCAATGTCGGTAACGGTTCCTACGGTGGTGCCCTTCACCACGATGTTCACGCCGGGTAGGGTTTCTCCCGTGGATAGGTCGGTGACTTGGCCGGTGATGGTTTTTTCCACCGTCGTTGGCGTAGCGACCAGGAGATTACTTGGCAAGGTTCGTGGGCTTTTGGGAAACGCCAGGGAGGTTGAGGCCGGACTCTGCTTGAGCTTACTAACTTTCTTCCGGCGCTTGGCGGGGGCTTTGATTACGTACACTCCTTTTTCAATCTCACGAGACTCCAGTCCGAACGGGCGCAGTAGCTGACTCAGTGATGCCTCCAGGTCGTCGGTAAGCAGCAGCTCGGCTTCCACCTGCTTATTCTCCACCAGGGCGTGGTCAAACACAATACTTACGCGATAGGTAGCTTCCAGGTCGATCAGCACGGACTCTAGCGAGCGAAGCGTTTGTTTGGCCGAAGCGGTTGACACCACCGGTGCTTCGCCACTGGCGAGCAGCTGCGGCAACGCGGGAGTTCCCGATAGCATCAGTCCGCCGATGAGTAAACCGGACTTCCACCAGTGCCGTTGGCGAAGAAAATAGGAAATGTTTTGCATCATGGTTACATTTAAGGTTTAATAATCAACTTCAGACTCGGGCTGCCTGTGTCCCGCCAAGAATGCAGGCAACCGGGTCTGACAGACCGAGTTTGTTTTTTTCTTACTCTCGCGGGGGGGGATCGTTGCTTTTTCGCAAAGTCACCCGATTTCCCTCGCGGATGGCCTGCCCTCCCATCGACTCGGTTAATACTTCTAGAAAAATTTCTTCATCGTAGGTAGGAATGGAACCGGTGATCCGCTGGTCTGCCCAATCGCCGGATAAGATGACCTCCCAACCGTAGTAGTCTTCCATCATGGTGGCCACTTCGGTGATCGGCGTTCGCTTGAACAGCAACTTTTGTTCTTGCCAGGCCAGGTAGTCCTTTGGGTCCACCACCTGCGTGGTTAGCGCCGCCGAAGGAGACGCCAACGCCACCAGGTCGCCCGGCTTCATCACCAGTTGCTCGTTGTGCTTGGTGGCCAGTCGCACTTTGCCGTGCTCCAGCACTACCTGGGTGGCTCCCCGCCGCTCGCTCACGTTAAAGGCGGTGCCCAGTACTTCCACGTCCAGGTTTTCGGTATGGACGACGAACTTCACCGGTTGGGCGGCGTTGGAGAATTGACCTATTTTCTTCACTTCAAAAAAGGCTTCGCCCTCCAACCACGCTTCGCGGGTGAGCTGCTCACTAGTACTAAACGTCAGGGAAGAGTTGGCATTGAGTATCACCTTGGTGCTGTCGGGCAGCCAGATAGTTCTGGTTTCACCGTAGTCGGTGGCGTAAGATAAAGTAACCCGCTCGTTGCCGACAATTATCAAGTAGAAGAGACTGCCCATCACCATCAGGCCACCCAGCACCGCGGCCACGCGATACCAGTAGGGGGCAATCCGTTGTTTTTTAGACGAGCGAAAGACGCGCTGCAGCAGTTCATCCGCTTTTGCCTCGGGCAAGTGCTTTTCTTCGGGCCGTTCGGCCCACAACTGATCCATCACCGCGCGGTACGCATTTTCACCGCCCGACGCGCGCAGGTGCTCGAGCAGCTTCGCCCGCTCTTCCGAACTGGCGGTTCCCTGTAGGTATTTCTGAAGTAGTTGCTGCGCGTGCTCTTTCAATGTTGTGCCTTTTATAGTACTACAACCCTGGGCGGGGCAGAGGACTACTCGGACGGCAACTTTTTTTAGAATAGGGCGCTCGCGATCAGATAACTCACGAAGAGGCTGATATCGGTATGCACGCGAAGGTGTGATTTGATGGTCTGAAGGGCTTTAATCACGTGGTTTTTCACCGTGTTGGTAGATATTCCCAGGCGCTGCCCGATCTCCTCGTGCGTCATGTGCTGATCGCGGCTCATGCGATACACCCGTTGCTGCTGCCGGGGCAACTGACAAATAGCCACTTTGACCAGTTGCTTTAGGTTGGCGTAGTCGATGGCCGCCTCAGTGTCGTTGTGAAATTGTGGAGTTCGGTAGCGTACGCGCTGCTTCAGGGCCTCCTCAGCGGCTAATTTTTTGAGATAGTTAAGCGACAAATTACGGGTGATGGTATACAGATAGCCAATCAAAGATTGGTTCGGATCGAGCCGATGGCGATCATCCCAAACCTTTAGCAGGGCGTCGTGGATAATTTCCTCGGCCAGCTCCTCCGACTTGGTAAAACGGCAGCAGTACGAAAACAGCCGGTCTTTGTAGGCGTAAAACATCTCCTGAAACGCGCGTTTGTCACCTTGCGATATACGCTCAATCAGTGCTGCATTGGTACGTTCTTCTTTCAACTGCATAGCGCTAAACCATCTTTACCCCACAATATTCTAAAAAATTCCGACACAACAAAAATATTTTAAAACAGGATCGCTTTTCTTACCCTGTAATTACAAATTATCAATAGCGCAATTTTTCGCAAAAAAAGAAGTCCCTCGCGCGAGGGACTTCTTGGTTATAGCGTCAGCGTACACTCCAGCAGGCCTTCGGTGCCCGTCCGGAACGCTGAGAAGCACCGGACCTACTTCCGCAACAGCACGCGGTGCGTGGTGCTACGGTTGTTGTCGAGCAACTGGATGGTGTATAAACCGTCAGCGAGGGATGACAGATCGAGTTCGGTTTTCGCTACTTCGTTGGTTCGGTCAAGGTGCAGCACCACCCGACCGCTGGCGTTGATCACCCGAATGGTGACCGGCCGATCCGACAGCCTGGCTCCCTGTAGCGTCACGATGCCCGTCGTGGGGTTCGGGTAGGCAGTCACTGCTTCGAGTAGTTGGTCGTCGGCCAACTTATCGTCAGACGACGAAGCGGTTCGGGCGTTTTCGTCGTCATCGCAGCGCACCACGAAGTAGTGGAACCCTTTCCTTTCTGCCACCACATTGTCACACGCTACGCTTCCCCGCACCCAGAAGATGCGACCAAATAACGAGCTATTGAGCCGGAATCGCACGTCAACGGCCGTTCCGGGAGCTACTTGCCAACCCCAGGCGTGGGTATACCCGTCGTCGTTGATCGCTACCGCGTCGATGTACTTGCCATCCTCGCTGATGCCAGTCGGCTCGTAGCGCCACCCGTGGCGGCGTTCTACCCCGCGCAGGTCGGGCAGCAACGAAGTGTTTTTCTTGAAACCGCTTCGGTGCAGGGGCCGAACGCTACAGTCGTTGTGAACCTCCCAGGCTCCTGCCCGTCCGTCGGTTCGAATACCGGTGGCCAAACCAACCATATAAGTGCCCCGGCGGCGGAAAGTGTAATGGGGCACTTCCGTTACCTCCACCAGCTCGGCCATGTCCGAAGGAAAATCTTCGGCAGTGAATACGCACTCACCCACCTGGTACGTGATGGCTTGCTCAACGTTGAAGCGCACGTTATCGAAGTAATAGGTGGCTGCCGCAGCGGTGGTCGGATTAGGGAAAATCAGAATATCCTTGACACTACCAGTCGTCCCTGCGGGAATTTCTACGGTCACGGTGCCCCATGTACCGCTGTCGATCGCTACGGTCTGGATCCCGCCCAGCACTTCGGTGCCGGTGGGGTCGTTCAGCAGCACCAGTACCTCGCTGATACTGACAGCACCGTACACCTGAAAGGAGAACGTTTCGTAACGGTTCAGGCTTCGGCCCACTTGCAGATTGAATCCTACCAACTTGTATGTCCCCTCGTCTTTGTCAAATTGTAGCACCTGCGCACTAGCGTTGGCTTGGTTATTCTCTGGATTGGCCACTATCGTGATTTCCCCTCCGGCTCCGAACGCCTGGGTGCGGCCGGGCTCGAACAATCCCCAGGGTCGGACTCACACCGTCAAAGTCGGCTACGATCAGGTCTCCTTGCAGCACATTAGGGACCACCACCACGGTAGCACTGTCGGAAGCAGTGCCATCGGCCGTGCTAGCGACAACGGTGGCACTGCCGGCAGTTAGGGCGGTGACCTGCCCGGTGTTGTCTACGCTGGCCACCAGGGTGTCGGCGGTGCTCCAGCGCAAGTCGATATCACTTTCGGGAGTCACTTCAGCCGCGAGAATAGCGCTAGCTCCTTCTTCTAAGGTAATGGTTTCGGGAGTTACGCTAACGGTCACCATAGGCGTATCCGGGGCGGTGCCGTCCATCCGCACGTTATCCAGGTAGAAAGTGGCGGTGGCCTCGTTGTTAGGATCAGGAAAAATCAGGATGGTTTTTATCGCCGCACCAGTCTCCGGCAAGTCCAGCGTCACGGTGCCCCAGTTGCCGTCGATGCTTATACTCTGGAAGCTTTCGGCCACCCGGTTGCCGTCGGCATCGTCCAGAGCCACGTATACCTGCGTGATGTTGCTGCCGTAGAGCTGAAAGCTAAACGTCTGGTAGTCATCTATCGGAGCTGCTTCGGGCAGGTTGAACCCGACCAGTTGGAAGGTGCCCCCCGGTTTGTCGAACTGCGCCACCCGCGCACTGGGGTTGTCAGCCGTCGCGTCGGGGTTGTTTACGATCACCAACGTGCCGCCCGAGCTAAACATCTGGGTGCGGCCCGGTTCCACAACGCTCACCGTAGGAATCACTTCATCGAAGTCGGCCACAATCAGGCTGCGGATGGCACCCGCTGGCGTAACGGTCACGTACACACTGTCGGCAAACAATCCTTCCACGGTGGTCACGGTGACCAGCGCCACTCCTTCACTGATGCCGCTTACCTGTCCGGAAGCGTTCACCTGGGCCACGCTTTCGTCGTTGCTTTGCCAGACGACGCTGCGCTCGGTAGCCTCCGCGGGAAGCACTGTGGCTACTAGCTGCACGGTTTCCCCTACGCCTACGCCCACGCTATCTGCTGACAAGGCAACGCCCGCTACGGGAGCGGCGGGGTTGTCCCCAAGAAGTTTCACGTTATCTAGGTAGAAGGTCGCGGTGGCCCCATCGGTAGGATTGGGGAAGATTAGCACGTCTTTGATGTTGCCTTCGGCTGTCTCAGGAATGGTGATTTCTACCGTCCCCCACCCGTTGTCGGCAATAATGACCGACTGCTGGGTCTCTACCAGATTAACGCCCTCGCCGTTGCTTACCACCACAAATACCTGATTGATGTTGGTACCGTACAACTGAAAGCTCAGCGTGTTGAAGGGGCTGACGGGCAGCGGCTCGGATAGATTAAAGCCGATCAGTTTGTACGTGCCCTCTTCTTTATCGAAACGGACTGCCTGCGCACTTTCGTTATTGCTGTCCGGGTCGGGATTCTCGGCAAAGGTAGCGGTGCCTCCGGCAGCGAACATCTGCGTTTTACCCGGTTCTACCACCCCATTAGTGGGAATTACCTCGTCGAAATCAGCCACCACAAAGGTGATGCCCGCTTTGGTTGCCGTTACCTGCACAAAAACACTGTCTGATACGCTACCGTCGGTGGTTGCCACCGATACGCTGGTCGTTCCTATTCCTACCCCGGTCACAATGCCGTTTCGGTCAATGGTAGCAACGGTCGGATCTTGGGTGCTCCACACGAGTCCGCCGCCCGCGTTGGCCGGAGTGGTGGTCAGCGTAAGTTGAGCAGCATCTTTGAGTCCTAGCACCAGCGAGTCGGGACTCAAGCTCACTGCCGTAGGGGTTTCTAAGCCGGTGCTAAAGTCGCCAAACACGCCATCGATGAGGAAGCCGTAGGTGACGGCGGCCGGAGCCGTGTTCTGGTGCACCGTGAACTCGGCGGTGAGCGGGGCGGTACGTTGGTCGTACCACCGTTCGTGGCCGGGCCAGGTTTCGTACGCCGGAAAGGTGGTTCTTCCCGCCCAGTCGTTGTCCCACGGACCAAAGGCTTTGCCGTCGTTGATCCAGGGGCCGTAGGGGACAATGCCCGGATAAAACTCAGTCTGCACCTCGTCAGCCTCCGTATCTAAGCCGTTGTACCATGAGTCCAGGTGGAACACTTCGTTCGGGTGACGCTCGCCCAGGCCGGTGGCCCATACGGTGTTCAGCGGATTGGTGCCCAGGAAATAGTCGGAAGTGGTGTAAATGTTAGCCAGATAGGTATTAGCGCGGCTGGGGTTGCTGTCTTTGGTGAGCATAAAACCCATCAGTCCCTCGAAGATCATGGGGGTGGTGGGCTGCCCCACCAGCATGGGGAAAAAGAAGTTGCCGCCGTAGCGCGTAGCCCGGCGTTCTACCACGTCGGTGAGCACGTTATCGGCTGAGTTCAGCGCGGCATCGCGCAAGGCGGCGTACAAACCGGGATCTACTGAACGGTTGGGGCCCATAGTGAGATACGTGTACGCCCCCCAGCGCTGGTCTTCGCCCAGCACGGTGCCGCTGTTGATCCCCGCTGCGTCGGCTTTCACCTGATCGTGGTAGGTGGCTTCGCCGGTCAGTTTGTAGAGCGCGGCGGCAGCGTAAAGACGCTGGTCGCTGAGCCGAAGGTTGAATACTTCCTCTTCGTCTCCATCGCGGGTGTTAGCCTGTGCCCAGGCGTAGGCTTCGGCGGCTTCCTGCTGCCAGTTCACTCCTTCGGGGTCGGTCGCTCCGGCCTTTTGCAGGGCGATGGCCAGGTGGGCCGCAGTGGCGGCGTACTTATACGTGCTGAAAGGGTCTTCGCCCGAGACGATGTAGATGCGGTTCACGTCTTCGTACGAGGGTACCCCTTCGCCGTCGCCCCCAAACCAGTCGCCCGCCACACGAGAACCCACTCCCCCGGTGCCGTAGCCCTTGGCGATTAGCTCCTGCCGGGTACGGTGAAAAAAGCGGGGCAGCCAGGCGGCTTCGTCCACCAAATCGGGCACCCCGTTGCCGCTTTCGGGAATGTTTAGCTGGCTATCCGGGAATTTGGCCGGAGCGAATTCGTACAGAAAAAGCAGCCAACTCGGGATGCGCAGGTGCGAGAAGTAACCGTCCCAGTCACCGGCGTCCTGGTACCAGCCGTAGGTATCCAGCGGTCCTTGTATACCCGCTTCGATGGCGGGCTTGTCGTTTTCTGAGTTGTCTTGGTTTTCCCAGTCTACGAAGCGTGACGTGGTGTACTGCAGCTTTCCGGCAAATCCCGGAGTTACGTTCGGGTTGTGCGGGGCGGGGCGGACGTACTGGGTGTAGGGCTGGGTTAACGCAATGCCGCTGCGCTGGTGGTACAAGCCCCGGATGATGTTGTAGTAGGGCTCAAAGTAGGCGTTGTCGTCGATGGCAAAAGGGAACGAACTGCCGATGCCTTCCACAGCCAGCCGGTATTCACCCGGAGTGGCGAACGAAGAAAAGTCCGCTTCGTAGACTTCGGCACCCAGGAAGTTATCGTCCGGAGTGTCGTCGGGCTGGCCGGTTTCTACGTTGTTAGCCCCTTTCCGGAAGGCAATGTTGCCCGAGAAAGCCACACTGTTGTCGGCGGTGTTCACCAGCCAGAAGGTGGCGCCTGCGTAGGCCGACAGGTCCAAGCCACCCTTTTCACCGGTCCAGTGGTACACGTAGCCGTACTTCTTGGGAGCGGTGGGCGCGTATCCGATCATGTTAACGTGCACGGCTTCCGAGCGCGAACTGGCGAGCTTAGGGTCGTACTGCAGTTCGTAGCTATTGCCGTTCGCGGCCAGCGTTCCGGTATTGATGGTGTAGGTGCTACCCGCCTGCATCGGCTCGTCCAGGTATAAGTAGATCCAGTGTTCTTTGGCGTGGTCGGCATCCGCATTGGTGCACCCCACGATGGTGTCGTAACTCTGGCACAGCCAGGTGAAGTCAGTGCCCTTGCTCTTGCGGCCAATGTCTACCGGCATTACGCCACCGCTAAAGTTAGGATCGTCAGTGCTACTGATGGTGTAAGAACTAAGTTGGGTAGCCAGTGCCACGCTGAGCGGATCTTGAATGACCCACTCGTTGCTGCGGGCTTCGCCTTTTTGGTGATGGCGTACGTAACCGTCGTCGAAGTGCACCATAATGATGCGGTTGGAAAGCGGGATGACCTCGACAATGTCGGAGGCATATCCCGAGAGGCTTAGCCCGAGCAGGGCAACCGCTGTAAGAAGTACGTTGAGATGTTTCATAAAAAGAGTACGTTGGTTGTTTGTAAAAAAAGAAGCTGCCCCGGGAGAGGGGCAACATCGTATTTAGACAGACATCGCTAAAGACCAAACATACTCTCTCTACTAGAGGTTAATTCTTACATTTTTTAACTGAATTGGAATTATATTTTTAATCCGCAAAACTTTAGTACTTAACGAAGGAAGCTTAGCAAGGACCGCTGCACTCACATCAGCGAATCACTGGTTCACCATCTGGGGCTTTTTGCGGAACAGCTGAACCACCACCGGAATTGAAGCCACCGCGGCAAATACCGCTCCGATGCCTAGCACGCTGACGGGGGCAGCAAAGAAGTCGCCCGCGGTGCAAATGCCGAGGATGAGTACGGTGGAGAAGGGCAGGGAACAGGCCAGCACGTTCATGGCGAACTCAATATCAAAGGTAGACGAATTGGGATGCGTGTTCACTTCTTCCAGGGCGTTTACCACCGAAATATGGGCGTAGGGCCAGAAGCTGCACGCGCTCTGCGGAAAGATAACGATTAGCAGGGCAATGCCCACATCCTGCACCGGCAGAAGCAGCAATAACACCGCGCTAATTAGGAAGGCAATGCTAGAACGTACGAACAAGAGAGAAAAAATGGTTTTGATTTGCTGCCAGTTGAGCTTCACCGAAATACCAATGAAGAGCAGCACCAAGGGAGTCATCATCAGGCTCAGGCGGTCGGTGCTCATCTGTAAAAACTCCGGAAGCGCATCAAAGTGGAGACCAAAGGCTAGCATGCCCAGCGCGATAAGCAGCACCATATTGATCGGCTCGCGCACCAGCGAAACGAGCAATCCTTTCACCTTGTCACTGGTGTTTTGGTTATCAATTTCGTTGCGGCTGTAGTACCAGCGCATGGCCACAAGATACAGAATTACTAGCACAAACACCTTGTTACCTACGTCGGCCAGGGCGGCCATAGCTAGTGGATGTTCGCCTAGATATTCTAGCAAGAAAGGAAAGCACGACAGGCCGGGTGCCAACGAGGGCAACAGCATCTTAATAGTACGGTGCCGCGATGAACCCGTATCAATACCAGGCAAGATAGCGGGCACCTTGTCAACCAGCCCCAGCATAATAAAGTTAAAGGCTAACGCCAGCACCGGAACCAGCGCCATTTCCCAGCTAAACTCAATCTTGAGCAGCGCAATAAAGATGGTGGCGGGCAGGGCAATGCTCAGGATAATTGTCTTGATGCCGTTCTTTTGCTCTTTGGTGTTGATCTTCAACTGAAGGGTGTAACCAAGCAGAATCAGCACCACCAGCGAGATTGTTTTAACGATTGCGGGGTTCATAAAAGGGCATAATGAGGGTGTGTGACAACTGTCAGGTTGTCAAAAAATATTAGAAATGGAAGTTTAAGAGAGCTGTTGGCTAGAGAATATCGAATAAAGAACAAGGAATGCTGAATGTCGAAATGAACAGCCGTCTCTTAATAGCGTTTGTCAATTTCCCTTCGTTATTCATCATTCTTTAATCGATATTCAGTTTTGTCGGAGACTATGTACGTAGTCCTCCTACTGGGTTCAAGCGTCCGACTATTTGCCGCCCGCGTGCACCGAGGCTTCGTCCATCACCTCGGCCAGACCTTTGGTGAAGCGTTTCATCTCGTCCATGGTGCCCATGCTCACGCGGCAGTAGGGCTGTTCGTCCAGGTTGTAGGTCCGAATGCCAATCCCCTTGTCCAGCATGGCCGTCATAAACGGATCGGTTGCCATATCAATGGGGAACAAAATAAAGCTAGTATAAGAAGGCAACGGTTTGAAGCCCTGCTTCTTGATCTCGCCCATGGTGTACTCACGCGCCGCCTGATTCAGCGTTTTGGTTTTTTCCTGGAAGTCCAGGTCCTTTAAACTCGCCATGGCGCCTTCCATCGATGTCACGCTAATGCCCATTTCGGTGCGCACCAAATCCTTGATCATCTTCACGCGCTCGGGTTGAGCTACCATGTAGCCGATGCGTAGTCCGGCCATGCCGTGCAGCTTTGAGAACGTTCGCGCGATAATCACGTCGTGTCCTTCTTGCACCAGACCAACGGCGGTGGTCACCTTGGGATCCATGGCCAGTTCGATGTAGGCTTCGTCGATAAACACCGGGGCTTTTTTGGCCACCTTGCGGCTAAAGGCCATGATCTCGTCGGTGGGCGTGATGGTGCCGGTGGGGTTGTTGGGATTGCAGATGTAGATCAGCTTGGTCTCGCTGTCAATAGCGGTGGCCATAGCGTCGAGGTCGTGGGCGTAGTCGGTTTTAAGGGGGATATTCTTCCAGGTGGCTCCCACACCGCGCGAGGTGTTCACCAGCGACATGTAAGCGGGATCGGCCGAAATTACGTTGCCGCCGTGCATGCAGGCCACGATAGCGGTTTTCTCCAGAATATCGGTGGAGCCGGGAGCCAGCAGAATGTGGCCGGGCGTGACCCCTTCCATCTCGGCAATCATTTCCTCCATCTGCCGTGAACTGCTGTAGACGTAGCGATTGCCCTTACTGGCGCTCTCAGCGATGGCTTTGATGGCTTTGGGCGACGGGCCATAAGGATTCTCATTGGCCAGTAGCCGCACCTCCACCTTCGAGAAGTCGGGTGGGGCAATATGATAATTTTCGGTGAGGTGATAACGGCCCTGGTAGGGCGTCATGCCGAAGGCACCCTGGTGGGTGTGGGGACGCGCCACGGCGCGTCCCCATAAGGCCGGGGCACTCATGAGGCCTCCGGTCAGCAAAGCACCTTGCTTCAGCCAATTTCTGCGATTTGTAGTGACGTTTGTCATGTTCTGGGGTATAAGTTAAAGTGTCGCTAAAGTACGAATTAGCAGTATTTATAAAAATAAAATTTTACTTATCTATCTATACACAGCTTTTTGTTCTACGCATTGTCGATTATAACAATCATTATACATATTATTTTATAATTCGGAAGGCAATATTATTGTAAGTACCGGCCCACTCTAATTTATCCGTGATCGTACTCGGGTCGTAAGTCACAACGAAACTGCCTGCGTTATCAGTAGTGTAGGTTCCTAGAGAGGCGGTACCAGCGAATACTTGTACCGATAAGTTTGCTACAGGAATAGAATCTATTCCCACTGTATTATCCATGATACCGGTTTTGTCTAGCTCAAAGAAAGTGGCAAGAACTTCGGCCGTGGCATCATCCGTGTCCAGCGTAGCGGTTTCTAATAGCACCGGCGAGGCGATGTGCGGAATAGCATTATCGGCCACGTCTTCGCAAGCAGACAGCGTGAGGGCGATTAAAGCGATTGCTAAAGGATATCTTAAGTATTTTTTCATGTTCGTGCGTTGTTTATAGTGAAGCGAGCAGCCGACGGTCAATCAACTCTACCGTCGGTCTGCCAATACAGTTGGTTTATTGCGCCCACCACAGTTTGGTGCGCATGTTGTCGTCTCCGCCCAGCAGGCTTAAGCTCTCCTGAATTTTTTCGCGGTTCAGCGAGTATTCGGTTTGCGGATACGTTAAACGCGTGGGCAAAACTCCTTCGTTGAGCAGGGCCGCGTTGGGGTCGGTGCGCATGATGTCGGGCAAGCCGGTGCGGCGGTATTCCGTCCAGGCCTCAATGCCCTGTCCGTACAACGCGATCCACTTCTGGAACATAATGTTCTCCAGCGTGGCGGCTTGTCCGGCCAGATAGCCGTCGGGAGTTTCCAGTCCGAACTGCCCGAAGGAAGCGTCGATGGCTTCGTCTAGGAAGGCTTTCGGGTCGCCCGCAATGTCGCCGCGCAGGGCCGCTTCGGCCAGCACAAACTGCAGCTCGGCGTACGACATGATCACCGACGGGGTGGTGGGTTCCCACATCTGGTTGCCGATGAACGAGGCCTGGGCCGTGTACTCTAGCGCCAGGGCGTCGGGCAAGCCGTTGGGCATACCGGCGTACGCACCGGTCGAGGTCGGGTTAAAGAACACCTCTACCCGCGGGTCGCTAAGCGCGTTCAGGGCATCCACCAGCGTGGCACTGGCCCGCCAGTCGTCGCGGCCGCCGTTCACGATCACCTCGTTCCACTCATTGTTGCTGGGGCGGGTCGCCGAGTGCGCCAGATAAGCGAAATCTTCGTTACTGGTGAAGATCGGTCGCCCAGCCACCTCGGTCATCTTGGCGGCAATATCAATGGAGAAGCTCGGGGCCGACGAGGCGCGGTTGAGAAGCTTGAGTTGTAAAGAGTTGGCAAATTTGATCCAGCGGCTGATGTCACCATTGAACAGGATGTCACCCCCAATTGGCCTAGCATCCTGCGCCAGCAGTGCCACCGCCTGGTCTAGGTCGTTGATCACTCCTTCGTAAACCACCGGCATAGCATCGTAAGACGGTTTCAGAATCTCTTCTTCTCCTTTGGTTTGCAGAGCCTCCGAATAAGGTACCGGTCCGAAAATATCAGTGAGCAGCGAGTATACCCAGGAGCGCATCACCAGGGCCACGCCTTCGTAGTGGGCGTTCTTCTGCTCCTCGGAGGTGGCCAGCAAGCGAATCCGCTCAGCGTTCAGCAAAGATTGGGTATAAAGTTTCTCCCAGGTGTTCTGGGCCAGATCTCCCGAGGGGCTATAGGTGTCGCCTTCGTAGGTATACACCCGCCGGGCGAAGTGCTGAATCCACAGCATGCCGCCGTCCAGGTTCAGGCGTTCGTTTCGCACGTTAGAGCCGCGGGTCAGGTCCACGGGCTTTTCGATAACGAAGGGCAGCAACAAATCGGGCGTCACCGACACTTCGGTGGCTTGGTTGGGACTGGTATTCATCTCCTCAAAGTCTCCGGTGCAGGAGGCCACGAACAGCAGGGTAAGGGCGGTACTCAGGTAAGTTATCTTTTTCATCATAGTGCGTTTGATAGTGAATGATTGAAGGGAAGAATGATTGAATGATGGACTTACTCTAGTTTATTCCATCATTCAATCCTTCAGCCATTCGATTAAAAGGTAATGTTCAGATTGAAGCCAACGCTGCGCGTCAGGGGCAACTGTCCGTACACGAACCCCTGTAGGTTGCCGCCGTAGCGGTCGCCTTCGGGATCGATGTGCGGAGTATTCCGGTGCAGAATGGCCAGGTTACGACCTACCACCGAGATTTTCACCGACTCGATGAAGTTGGTACGCTCCAGCAGTCCGCTTGGCAGGGTATAGCCCAACGTCACTTCGCGTAGCTTTACGAAGCTAGCATCAAAGATAGCCACCTCGTTGATGTTGCGCGGGTGGTGGTTACCCATGAACGACTGCGCATCCACTACTACATCGTTGGTGACGTACTGCGGTGCTTCGGCAGTGCCGACGTTCTTCACGCCCACGCCAATCACGCCTTCCTCGCGTCCGATGGCGGTTTCGGCCAGCTGTCCGGTGCGACGGGCTACCGAGCTACCCCGATCGAAGATGTCGCCTCCGTGTCGGATATCAATTAGTGCACTCAGTGAGATGCCTTTATAGCGGAAGGTATTCGAGATACCGGCGGTCCAGTCGGCCTGAATGTTGCCGAGCGTTTTCACGGTGCTGCCGTCTTCGTTGGCTCCGGCCACGGGCTGTCCGTTGCGATAGATCACGTTGCCGTCGGGATCGCGGGCGAAGAAGGTGCCGCGCAGTTCGCCGAAGGGTCGGCCCACACGGGCCTCCGAGGTCACGTGGTAGGTATTGAGCACGTAGGTGTCCAGGCCGTCGGCCAGTTCGTTTACCTGGCTGCGGTTGCGCGCCCAGTTGGCCATCACATCCCAGGTGAAACCGTTGCGGAGTTGCAGGGGCGTAGCAGTGAGCATCAGCTCCACTCCGCGGTTCTGCACCTCGCCCGCATTCAGCAGCTTGTAGACATAGCCCGTCGCCCGCGAAATCTCTACGGCCAGAATCTGATCCGTGGTGGTCTGGTCGTAGTAGGTGAAGTCCAGCCCAACGCGGTTGTTGAACAAGCGGATATCGGTGCCCAGCTCAATACCGGTGGTGGTTTCGGGCCGTAGTTCGGAGTTGGCAATTTCGGTATCTTCAGACACCACAGCGGTGCTGCCGGCCCATAGTCCTTCACTGTTGAACAATTGCTGTAGGCGATAGGGGTCGGTGTCGTTGCCCACCTGCGCCCAGCTACCGCGTAGCTTCATAAACGAAAGCACACCGCTCTGAATGTCAAACATATCGGTCAACACTGCGCTGAGTGACGCGGAAGGGTAGAAGAACGAATTGTTCTCAGCGGGCAGCGTAGACGACCAGTCGTTGCGTCCGGTTACGTCTAAGAACAGGTAGTTCTTAAAGCCAAACTGTGCCGAGCCAAACAAGCTGTTTACCTGGTACTCTTCGATGCGGCTTTCGGTGACCGGCGGTGAAGCGTAGTTGCTCAGGTTGTATACTTTGTTGATAGCCAGATCCCGAATTTGCGTGAAGTTGCGCTTGAAGTTGTTCACCCGACTGTTACCTCCGGCGTTCACGGTGAGCGAGAAGTCGTTGGTCAGCTGATTGTCATAGGTTAACAAGAAGTCAGTGTTGGTCTCTTGTTGACTCAGGATTTCTTCCTCGTACTGGCCATTGGGATAGTAACGCGCATTTTTCTCGGCGACGATGTTTTCGCGGCTATCCATCCAGAAGTCGGTGCCCGAACGCACCATCAGGTTCAGGTGATCAGTGAGTTGGTAGTTGAGCGCGATGTTCCCCAGCAGGCGGTTTTTGTCGTTTGAGAACGTCCAGTTTTCCTGGGTGTAGTAGTGGTTCCAGAAGTACTCATACTGCCAGTTGGCGTAGGGGTAGTTTTGCCCGATAGGCTGAATCACCGTTTCGGGATTGTAGCGCTCGAAGTCACGAATCTGGTCCCAGTTGGTGTTGCGGTGCGTCCAGATAAATTCCGATCCGCTTTGGTAACGGCGGTTTTCGGAGTAAGACTTGATGTACTCACTGGAGACGTTAATTTTAAATTTATCGGTGAAATTGTACCCGGCGTTCAGGCGAAAGTTATTGCGATGAAAATCGTTGTTGGTAATAATTCCGTTCTGGTCCAGCCGCCCGATGGACAGGCGGAAGTTGCCTTTGTCGTTCGATCCGGCCAGCGCGATGTTATTGGTCATCATGGTACCGGTTTCAAAGAACTGCTGGAAGTTGTCGGGCTGGGGCAGCAGGGGGGCGGTGTTGTTGAAAATCTGCCCATCGATGATCTCACCGCCGGTCCACCACTGCGGACGCAAGCGGCCGTCCATGGGTTCGCCCCAGCTTTCGTCCACTCCGTAGGTGCCACCGTTGCCGTTGCCGTCCACCCCGTTGCGGCCGTCCACGTAAAAAGTGCGGTAGCCGGTGCCGCCGCCGTAGATGTTCTGGAGGTTGGGCTCTACCAAGGGCCGCTCGAACATGGCCGTAGCGTTGTAGGTCACGCCGATGCCCTTCGAGCCGGAGCCGTCTTTGGTGGTAATCAAAATTACTCCGTTGGCTGCCCGCGCCCCGTAGAGCGCTGCCGCGTTGGGTCCCTTCAGCACGCTGATCTCCTTGATGTTGTCAGGGCTAATTTCCGAAGGGCCGCCGCCGTATACGTTTTCGGTGTTAGAATCCGTGTTGATGGGCTGCTGGTAGTTTTCCATGGGCACCCCGTCGATGATGTATAACGGTTGGTTGTTACCGGAAATAGACGATTGCCCCCGGATCACCACGTTGGAGCCGCTGCCCGGCCCGCCGTTGCTGGTCACCTGCACGCCCGCGATGCGGCCCGACAAGTTGTTGACCACGTTGGCCTGCTTGGCCTCGGCGAGCTTTTCGCCCCCTACCTCCTGTACGGTATAGCCCAGCGCTTTCTTCTCGCGCTCCAGACCGAAAGCGGTCACCACCACTTCGGATAATTCGGCCACGTCGTCGCTCATTTTGAGGTTAATGGTTGAGCGATTATTAATGGCTACTTCTTCGGTCTTTAATCCGATGAAGGAGAACACCAGGGTCTCAGCCGTTTCATTGGCCGAAAGCTGATAGTTACCCTCAATGTCGGTAATGGTACCAATGGTGGTTCCTTTCACCACCACATTGACCCCGGGTAGAGCGCCGCCATCCTCAACTGAAGTGACTTGCCCGCTAATGGACTGGGCCAGGAGGGGAGCACTAAGGCAGGAGAACAGGAAGAAGAGAATTGGTACGCGGCAACGGTATCCCGTGGGAACCCTGTTGCGGGTAAAGGTCATGCTCATAAGTTCAGCGGTTTTGATAAGTAAAAGATAAGTACACTTACAAACCTAACTGATTATGCATTAAATATCAAAACATTATTTTGCTCTATAGGATTTTAGAAGAATTAAATTTTATGTTTTGTTGAAGATTCGTGAATATGAATTATGCAATTACCAAGTCTTTGCCAAATCGACAACATGTTGCCGTTTAGCTTGATAATATTTTAACTAAAGCCCCGAGTAAAATTTTTTTTTAGCCTAAACCTTACTTCGACTTATTTTATACTGATTTTACTTTGCCTTGCAATTTATTGTTTGGAACACATTTTTGGGAGTTTTGTCCTACAACCCTCGCCGATCAAGGCAGCCAGTAATCCATCGACCAGTAGGTGAGTAGCATCGCGATAAGCAGGGCGGGCAAGAGATTGGTGATCCGCAGCGTTTTTATTTCCAGTAAGTTGAATCCTAAGCCAATGATAATCACCCCGCCGGTGGCCGATAGCTGATGAATAACTATTTCGGATAGGTAGGGTTCCAGCAATCCGGCCGATAGGGTGATGGTCGACTGAAACAGCAGCAGGGGCAAGGCCGAAAACAGCACTCCCCAGCCATAGGTGGCGGCCAGCACGATGGAGGCAAAACCGTCAAGCACCGACTTGGTGTAGATCAGCGAGGGGTCGTTGTTGAGCCCTTCTTCCAGTGCGCCCACCAGGGTGAGCGAACCCACGCAGAACAGTAGGAAGGCGGTAACCAGCCCTTCGGTGAAGCGTTCGCTGCCGATGCGCACCTTTCGCTGCACCCAATCTCCCAACCGCAGTAGCCGATCGTGCAAACGCAGGCTCTCTCCGGCAATGCCCCCGATCAGGATGCTGAAAATCAGGATTAAGATATTCTCTACCTGTAGGGCCATTTGCATTCCAATTAACAGCGTACAGAGTCCTAAGCCCTGAAAGCAGATAGTGCGAACGTTATCCGGAAATTTACGCTGTAGCATCAATCCTAGCAAACTGCCAACCACGACGGCTAGGGTATTCACTAGGGTTCCGAAGGGCATAGCGTGTTTTTTGATTAAATCGAGCGATCAAGGTAGGGTAATTATCGTAGAATCTGTATAAAAGGTAAGGACGCAAAACCGCTCTGAGACTCATTGTACTTCAACCTTTATACACTTAAACTCATGACACACCCCTTTTCCAAAGCATTTATCATTCTTCTTTCTGCTTTAATTATAGCTTGCGAGGACAACGGTCCCACCGTGCGAGGCAGCGGCCCGGTGGTAACCCGTACCCTAGATTTAGACGATATCCGGGGACTGGGTGTTTCGGGCAGCCAAAACGTAGTAATTACCCAGGGGTCGCCGCAGGAAGTCACCGTAGAAGGACAAGCCAACATAATTAATATTCTCTCTACCCGAGTAAAGGATGGCATCTGGGAGGTTCGCTTCACCGAGAACGTTCGGAACGAGGAAGACTTTACCGTGTTCGTTACCATACCCGATGTGGACCAGATCAACGTAAGCGGCTCGGGTAACGTAAGCAGCGAAGGCAACTTAAACCTGAACGTGCTCAGCATTGCGGTGTCTGGCTCGGGAAACGTAAGTCTGGCCGGTAGTGTGGATGAACAAACCGCTGTTGTTTCCGGGTCGGGTGAAGTGAGCAACTACAGCATGACCAGTCGGCAAACCACCGTGACCGTCAGCGGATCGGGCGAGGTGCGGGTTACGGCCACCGAAGTGCTCAACGCCACGGTGAGCGGTAGCGGCGATATCCGGTACCGCGGCAACCCCCCAACGGTGAACCAGAGCGTGAGCGGTTCGGGGAGTGTAACGGCGGGGTAATGACACAGCGGTTGTTCGGGTTTTTGTACCAGTCTTCGAACTGTCAAAAGGCTTTTTCCAAATTAAACAAAAAGCGAACCTTGGTGCCTCCCTGCACAAGAGTCTCCATTTGCCCGTTGAGTTGCCGGGTGAGCAGTTCTATAAGTTGCTGTCCGAAACCAGTGCCTGCCGCGGGGCCATCGGATTTGCCCACTCCGTTGTCGCTCACCTTGAGCCGCAGATCAGTGGGCGACAACTGCTCCAAGCTGATGTGAATGCAGCCCGGGCGATTTTCCGGGAAGGCATACTTGAGGGCGTTGGTCATCAGTTCGTTCACGATCAACCCAATCGGCACCGCTTCGTCTACGTCGATCTCTAACGCTTCCATGCTCACTGCGATGGTTACGCGGTCTTCGGCTCCGAAGCTATCCAGGATGTTCTCGCTGAGGTTAAGGAAGTAGTCCTTCATTTCGACAGCGGCCAGTTCGCTCTCCTGATAGAGTTTGCGGTGAACGATACCCATACTCTGCACCCGATTCTGGCTTTCTTTCATGGCAGCCAGTACCTCGGGCGAATCCACCTGGGCAGCCTGCAAACTGAGTAGGCTAGCGACAATCTCCAGGTTGTTCTTCACGCGGTGGTGAATTTCCTTGAACAGCAGTTCATTCTGCGCGTTGCGCTCACCGAGCAGGTCATGCTTCACCGTTAGGTCTTGGTTTAGCAGTTCGAGCAGTTGGTTTTTCCGGCGGTTTTTTCGCACCCCCAGAAGTAGCCCGGCTACCACCAGCACCAGCAAGGCTCCAATTATCCAGGATAGCTGTTGCACCCGGGCCTGCTGCGAAAGTCGAGACCGCTGTTGCGCAATTTAGGCTTCTTTCTGCTCGGTTTCAAACTCCGCTTTGAGGCGGTTCATGGCCTGGGCAGCCTCCACCGCTTTCACACTATCTACGTGAATCTGGTAGGCACGCTGGTAGGTATAGGCTTGGTCGTAACGCCCCGTGCCTGCGTAACAAGTGGCCAGTTTATCGTAGTGGTCTTGTAATAATGCATCTTTGACTTGGGTGTAGGTAGCAAGTGCCTCTTGGTAACGCTCCAATTCTGTGTAGAGATCGCCCGTGGGTAGCAACACCTGTTCGCGGGTGCCGGGCACGTAGCGGTCAGCCAGATGAAGTGCCTCGCCATACTCCGACAGTGAATGGGGATAGTTACCGAAGTGAGCGTAGCCATTCGCGATGAGCAGAAGGTTCTCGATGTAGCTCGGCCACCGGCTGCTGCTATCCATCTCGCTAATGGCCTGTAGAGCTCCGTCCAACGCCCGGAACATCCGCGCCGAGTCGCCCATTACCTTGTAGCAATCGGCCATCTTCTGGCGCGTGGCGCTCAGCTCAAAGTAGCCACCTTGGCTCGAGTCAGCCCTAAGAAGTGTTTCTGCCCGTAGGGCGTAATCCAGCGCTTCTTCATATTCTTCGGAGGCTAGCAACACCCCCGCTATATCGTTGTAGGTAGCTCCGATGCCGAACGAATCACGCTGCGCCCGGTAGTAGGTTAGGGCACTGAGACAGTGGCGTAAGGCTAAATCATACTTCTGAAGTTCAGTACTGGTGTAGCGAAGGTACCCGTGCATAAAGGCCACCATCTCATCGTCGCCCGCCTGCTCAAAGTAGCCCAATGCCGCCCGCCAGTGCCAATCGGCCGAGTCGATGACCTCGTCGAGCTTGTTGTTGTAGATCAGTCCGATGCGGGAATGAAAATAACCCGCCTGCCGGCGGGCTCCCGCCGCCTGGGCCAGTACCAGCCCGCGCCGGTGTAGTTGCATGGGCAAGGTAGACTTGTAAAAGTCTAGCGCACTAGCCATCGCAAAAAGCGAATCGAGCTTGACCGAGTCGGGCAGTTCAGTAGCCAGCAAACGCTCTACCTGCTGTAACACGCGGCGCTCAGCGGGCGTCCTGGCTTGCCCGTAGCTGTTGCTACCGCCCGCTGCGAACCATAGGAAGCACGTAAGGCAAGAAAGATAGCAAAATCTGGGTGGCATTGGGTTGGTGACGGCTGAGCGAACTAGCGCCTATTTGGTGATATTTTAGCTAGTCACCAAAAATTGAATAATAATACTAAGATAGTTAATATTATTCTTATCCGTTTCCTGTTGCGGGGGGGCTGCAATGAATTGCGGTTCCCCAAGATGAATCGCGGGGCTACTCGCGGTAATATACGCGCTTCACGCGTTCGCCGACCTTGGTCAGCAGCTCGTAGGGGATGCTCTCCAGCGGTTTGGCTAGTTGCCACAGCGACGCCTGGTCCTCGAACACTACCACCTCATCTCCCTCTTCCACACCCAGGCCGGTCACGTCCACCATTGTCATGTCCATGCACACCCGCCCCACGGTAGGCGCCCACTGTCCTCGAATTTTCACGCTGGCCAGTCCGTTGCCGAAACGGCGGTCGAAGCCGTCGGCGTAGCCAATGGCAATGGTAGCCGTCTCGGTATCCCGCTCAATCACGCCCTGCCGACTGTAGCCCACCGTGTCGCCCGCCCGCAACTGCTTCACCTGCGAAACCACCGTTCGGAGGCGCGCCACCGGGCGCAGCGCGTGCGGATCTTCGCCCCAGGTGTCTACGCCGTACAGTCCGCCGCCCAGGCGCACCATGTCGTACTGGTAGTCCGGAAACCGCAGCATGCCCACCGTGTTGGCCACGTGCCGGATGGGCGTATAACCCAGCACCTCAATCAACCGTTGGCAACCCTGGTCGAAGAGAGCCACCTGCTGGTGGGTAAAGGCGTCGTGCTCGGCGTGGTCGGAGGCCACCATGTGGCTGAAGATACTGGCCACCCGCAGGCTAGGATGCGCCCGCAGCACCGTTTCCAGTTGATCCCACTCAGACTCCACAAAACCCAGGCGGTGCATGCCAGTGTCGAGCTTCAGGTGCACGGGGGGCACGTGGGGCAGGTAGGGCATTTCGTTCGATGAAGCTTTGCAGCAGGCGGAAGCTGTACAACTCGGGCTCCAGCCGGTAGTCGGCCATCTTGCCAAAGCTGTCGGGCGAGGGGTTGAGCACAATAATGGGCAGCCGAATGCCGCGCTCGCGCAGCATGATGCCCTCGTCGACGTAGGCCACCATCAGGTAGTCAATTTGGTGATACTGTAGCAGGTTAGCCACCTCGAAGGCCGAGCCGCCGTACGAAAAGGCTTTCACTACGCCCAGCACCCGCACGCCGGGCAGCAGTTTGCTGCGGTAGTAGTTCAGGTTGTCCATCACCGCGTCCAGGTTGATCTCCAGCACCGTGCCGTGAATCTTTTGTTGTAAACGCTGCACAATTTTCTCGAACGCAAAAGCCCGCGCGCCCTTCACCAGAATACTTTCGTGGCTAAACGAAGCCAGATTTACCTCCCGAAGAAACTGCTCGGTGGTAGGATAGGCTTCGTAGGTAAAAGATGCTCCGTTGAAAATTGGTGATGCAGTGCTCATCTGCAGGCCAATCCCAATAAGCCGATTGATCTGATGATCTTCCAGCAGCTCCCGCACTTCAGCGTAGCGTTCGCTCTCCGGCTGACCGGTTTGCAGCATGTCCGACACAATCACGGTTTTTCGCTCGTGCTGCACTTGCTGGTTCAAAAAATCCAGGGCCATCCCAAAGCTGGCCATGTCGTGGCTGTAGCTGTCGTCGACCAGGTGGCAGTAGTTGATGCCCTGCTTCAGCTCCAGCCGCATGGCCACACCTTGCAAATGCTGTAGTCCGGCTTGAATAACGGATGTTTCGTAGCCCGCGTCCAGCATAAACACCACGCCGTGCAGGGCGTTTTCCAGTGAGCTTTCGTCCCGGAAGGGTAACACCAAAGAATGATGGACATCGGCCAATACGGCGTGCACCCGCAGGTGGGTATTTTTCCCGCGCGGTTCGGCCACAATGCGGTAGGCGGCGGGCTCCCCGCTGGTCGACCAGGTGAGATGCTGTCGGTCGGGATACATTTCATGAAGCACCGCCCGCACGGGGGCGGCCTCGTAGCGGTAGATGATTTTTTCTGCTTCCGCAAAGAGCAATGCTTTTTCCTGAATCTTTTGTGCCCGACTAACGAAACCTTCGTCGTGGGCGGGGCCAATGTTGGTGAAGATGCCCACGGTGGGGCGGATCACCCGGGCCGCCCGAACCATCTCGCCGGGTCGGGAGATGCCCGCCTCGAAAATGCCCACCTGGTGCCGCTCGTTGAGGCCCCACACCGACAGGGGCACCCCAATTTGGGAGTTGTAGCTCTTCGGGCTCATCGCCACCGCCTGGTGCGGGCTGAGCAATTGGTAGAGCCACTCTTTGACAATCGTTTTCCCATTGCTGCCGGTGAGTCCGACCACTGGCACGTTAAACTGTTGGCGGTGCGCTGCCACCAGATCCTGCAGGGCGTTGATGCCGTGATCTACTTGCAAGATGTTCGCTTCGGGCAAGTGTTCGTCTATCGGCTTTTCTACCACAAACTGCCGCACCCCGCGGGCGTAGAGTTCGGGGATGAAGCGGTGACCGTCGTGGTGCAGCCCGTTGATAGCAAAAAATAGGGTTTCTGCTCCTCTCCCGCCGCGCCGACTGTCGGTGAGCAGGTGGCGGATGTCACGCTTGGGATGGGCCATTTGGAGCGGGGTGCCCCGCAGCAAGTCGGGTAGGTCAGAGAAGCGCATGGAGTTTAGCAGGGTGAACCGACGAGCAAGGTACCAAAATCAGGATACCTCCTCCAGTTCCACTTCCAAATAATAGGATAGGAGTTGAATGAGTCTGTCGAACTCGATGGGCTTGGTGGTGTAATCGTTCATCCCCGCCGTGCGCGCTTCGGCCTGCTGCTCTTCAAAGGCATCGGCCGACATGGCGATGATGGGCAAGTCGCGGTAGGCCGGATTTTGTCGCAGCAGGCGGGTAGCTTTCAGACCATCCATCACGGGCATGTGGATGTCCATGAGCACCAAGTTTGGTTTTAGCTCCTCCACCCGCGCAACGCCTTCCTCACCGTTGTTGGCCAGGTGGAGCGTAATACCCAGACGCTTGAACAAGGCAACGACGACCAGTTGGTTCACCTTGTTGTCTTCTACCAACAGCACGCTATTGCTAGCTGCGAATTGATGCCGACCTGGGGTTATCGTGCGCACCTCAGGGTCGGTGTCGGGACAGGTAGCTTCTACGTAAGGAAAGGTTACGGAAAACGTGCTGCCCTGCCCCACCGTGCTCTCCAGCGCGAGCGTTCCGCCCAAAATACCGACCAGCTTCTGGGTGATGGACAAGCCTAGCCCCGTGCCGCCGTACTTCCGGGTGATGGTGTTGTCGGCCTGCTCGAAGGGCTCAAAGATGCTGGCCTGTCGCTCGGGCGGAATACCTATGCCCTGATCGGTTACCCTAAATTGGAGCACCTGAGC
Source organism: uncultured Cytophagales bacterium (assembly GCA_963761785.1). Taxonomy (GTDB): domain Bacteria; phylum Bacteroidota; class Bacteroidia; order Cytophagales; family Cyclobacteriaceae; genus Tunicatimonas. The sequence continues at coordinate 2,837,193 of CAVXII010000001.1, read as the reverse complement.
AATAGGGTTGGCCTCTAGGGTGAGCGAAACGCTTTTTCCTTCGTCGGTGAACTTGATAGCGTTCGACACCAGGTTCATTAAAATCTGGTTGAGCATGGTGCGATCGGTTTCAATGCACCCGGGAAGGTCTTCGCCGCCCCGGTAAGTGAACTTCACCCCTTTCTCCAGCGCTTTGATCCGGTTGATCTGATACACTCCCTTGCAGACGGATTCCACGGCCACCGCGCCCGTGGAAAGGTTGACCTTACCCGCCTCGATTTTTGACAGATCGAGGATATTGTTGATGAGTTCGGCGAGGTTCTTACCACTCATGCGCACGTTTTCCAGGTACTGCAGAAAGCTGGGCGGCACGTTGGCTACCTCAATCTCGTTGAGCATGATTTCGCTGAAACCCACAATGGCATTGAGCGGAGTGCGAATCTCGTGGCTCATGTTGGCCAGAAAGTTCGACTTCGCCTGGTTGGCTGCTTCAGCCTGGGCGCGGGCGGCTTCAACATCGGACAGCGATTTCTTAAGGCGGTTTTTGCTGTCCCGCAGGTCTTGGGTTTGGGTAGCTACTTCTTCCTCCAAATTGAATCGGTGCTGCTCCAGACGTTCGTTGAGCATGATGAGTTCTTCCTGGTGCTGCAGCAAATGCTCTTTGTTGACTGATAGCTCGTAATACTGCTCAAACATCCTCGAAACCAGCTTTTCGCGCTGCTTTGTGAATAACCAGTAGATTACACCGTTGAATAAAATGCCCGTTAGAAAGATGCTCCACCGAACGTATTGATTGATCACGCTTCCTTCGGCGGTTACCTTCGGCAGAAGCTGATAGTCGGACCAGAACAGGGCGTTGAATACGGCGATAGGTAGTATTACCCCAACCCACACGATTAGCTTTTCCCTTTTTGGATCGGCAATAACGAAGGGATATCCGATTGTGGTAACTATCGCTACCTCTATCAAGCCTTCTCTTCCTAACGCTGAGGCATACAGTAAAACAAGAAGACTCGTGGCCACCAAGAAGGTAACCTTAGCGGCCGCGTACTGCTGGCGATAATTGAGCAGTACGGGAAGCAACACCGCGATTATACAGCCGCCCGTCATCCACAGGATGTTACCCGTGGCTCCCAGCAGCATGTATAATACAAGGTAGAAAGTGGCAACGGAACCGCTAATGACGCTAAATAAGTTTACCGTACGGGTTCGGCCTTTAGCCTCATCCAAATCGTTGAAACCACCCTTTAGCATGGAATTGGTCGCGAGCGAACGAATCCATCTTGGTACATGAGATAATATTAATTGCATATTCCAGCAGGAAGATAATTGTTTCCAATGTCGTGGTTTGGCTGGTATGAAGGAAGCCATATGTGGACGGAATAATACCAGTGACAGCTTTTGACCCTAATAGTCTATTTGGACTGATGTACGAAACCGAACACCAGTGTGCGAATACGGACATAATTCCGGTAGTCAATATCCTATAATATGCTGGTTATCAGTACGCTGTTAAGTTGGCAGGGTGCTTGATTCAACCATAGTGATTTATCACCAACCAAAACTTAATTCGCATGAAAACTACGTATTTCTTCCTGATGACCATTCTGATTCCGATACTGGGCCACGCCAGCGATGATCCGTATCTCACTAAAACCTTTACGCTCAACGGCCCGGGCAAGTTGGAGGTAGAGACCTCGGGCGGGGGCATCGACGTGGTTGGCACCTCAGGCAACCAGGTAACCGTTGAAGTGTACGTGAAGCCCAACGGGGGGTGGAGCCTGTTCGGCAGCAATGATGATGATATAGAAGAAGCATTAGAAGACTACACCATTGACGTTCGACAGGATGGTTCCAAAGTGATTGCCACCGCCGAACGCCAGGGAAGCAACTGGGGCAACAGCAAGGTGAGCATCTCCTTCAAGGTGCAGGTACCCACCAGCATGTCGTGCAATTTGTCTACCAGCGGTGGTTCCATCAGTGTGGCCGACGTGGAGGGCCAGCATGACATCCGCACCAGCGGCGGCAGCCTCAATTTTGATCATCTCAGTGGCACCACGAAAGCCCACACCTCGGGCGGCAGCATCAACGTGAACGACTACCAGGGCAAACTCAACGCCAATACCAGCGGCGGATCCATTCGGGTGGACGGCTCCGAGGGCGAAGCGATGCTAGAGACCTCGGGCGGCAGCATTAACCTGGAAAACATTCGCGGCAGCCTGGAGGCGCACACCAGTGGGGGCAGCATCCGCGCCGACGTGGAGGAGCTGGGCAAATTTCTGACCCTGAAAACCAGCGGCGGCGGCATCACAGCAACCATTCCCGGCGGACAAGGACTCGATCTGGATTTGTCGGGCAACCGGGTGAACACCAAGCTGGTGAACTTCACGGGCGAGTCGGACAAAAACAGCATCAACGGCAGCGTGAACGGCGGGGGCGTGCCGGTGAACCTGCACACCTCGGGCGGCTCAGTGACGCTGGAGTATCAGGGGATGTAGAGATGTTGTTCCTTACTTCTGGTCTAACGCGGCTCTTATAGCTTATGGCTTTTTACCTTTGGAAATAGCAGCAGTTGGTACTGCCTATGGGCTAGTGGAATTGACACTGGCTGCACTAATCGGGTCCAAGATTTACGTATCAAGGGAAGGTAACAAGAACTGGAGAAGTCAATCACGAAGCCATGACATTTGGTAAAAACCCGTAGGCTGACCGGGTAAGACAAAATCCAGTACATTAAACCAAAAATTGGTTCCTAACAGAAAGAGACGTATCCCAAACCTGTACGTTTCTTAGCCAAACCGGTGGTTATAAGCTGCTTTCTACGCCTGTTCATCCTCTTCCTTTTCACGGTGAATCTCCGGCAGGCGATTAGGCGAAAGAAGGCGCAGGCCAATGGCGTGGCGGGCGGCATCTTCGGTATGCTCGCAGTAGACCAAATCGACCTGATGCTCGCGCAGCGCGTCGCCGATCTTCACAATCTCTACGTCGCGGTGGTCGGGCGTCACGTCGCGGATGTAGATGGCCAAAATGCGGCCCGGATATTCTTCTACCACCTGTCGGTAGATTTCCGGGTCGTGCTGGCTACTGTCGCCCACCAGCACAAAGTTAAGCGTGGGATAGGTGTCCAGGATTCGGCGAATGTTGCCCAGCTTATGCACGCCGTGCCCTTCTTTGATAAACATAGTGTCGCTGATGCCCAGGTCGCGCAGCAGCACCGGGGCCCGGGGAAGCTCCTGTAGGTCAAAAAACTCGATGAGCAAGTCGTACAGATTCCAGGGACTGCTGGAGACAAAAAAGAGCGGATTGTGCGATTTCTCCAGGCTGCCCGCCCGCAAGGCCCGGTAGAAGGCGGCCACGCCCGGAAACGGCAGGCGCGCCGTCGCGTTTTCCATAAAGGCCCGCCGGAACATGCGCAGCAGTCGGCCCACGTCCGACACCAGCACCGTGTCGTCGACATCAGAAATCACCCCAAATTCTGACTCAAGGTCGGGAATGAGGACCTCACCCACCGCGGTGACCTCACCCTGGCTTTCTACCACCGCATCCAGCAGGCGCAGCTGCACCGGATACCAGGCGGTGGCTGGCTCTAACTGGGCTTCGTCCACCTCGAAATTGAGGTTGAAGTAACCTTCTTCGTCGGTTTCTACCGTACGGGCTCGCCCCTGGAATACTCCCTGCACGCGCACAAACGGAATCTCGCGGCTACCAATACGCTTGGCCGAGGCCACCAGATTCTGCCACACGGTGTCGTCGGGAGTGGGCTTCACCATGCCCGTATCCTCCAGCACCCGGCCCATCAGGGTCACCGACTGTTCGTTGCCATAGCCACGGTAGGGCACAATCATCACCGGCTTGATGAAATCCAGCTTCTTCCGAATGGCAAACTTGGTGCGGTCGAACGAGTCTTCGATGCGGTCGAGCAGGGTGAGTAGGGAGTTGGTGGGGGGCATGGGTGACTAGATTGTTGGGCAGGAAAGGTACGAAAAGCCGGTGGGTAGCGCAACCGTTGCTACTGCTGTCGCATCCAGCGTTCCAGTTCGCCCACCTTTTTCTCCAGCAGGGCGATGCGCTCTTCCTGCATCGAGGGCGGGTCAAGGATGGTGCTGTAGAAACCGTCTACTTTCCAAAGCTCTTGCCAATTATGCTTCGACCAGTCCAGCCGGATGAAGTTCGGGTTATCGGGACGAAACTCCAGCGTGGGTGCCGTGCGGACCAGGCGGCGCACGTAGATGTTCTGATCGGTCACCAGCACGTAGACTTCATTTTCGCGCAGGTCTTTCTTCTCTACCGGCGAGCACGACAGAATATCGCCGTACAGCAAGCCATGGCCGTTAAATTCCATGGCGTTATCCTGCACCTCAAAGGCCCGGGTTTTCTCGTGCTGGGTACTGGGAAGGCGGATGAACGGCAGGTTGTTGATGTAGTCTTTGTGGTCGTAGTTAACGATGTACTCCAGGTAGTTTTCCTTAACCACCAGCGGGGTGTCTTCTTTCCGATGGTCTTTGTCCATCAACGCCAACCGCTCATCGTTTTCTACGGAAGTATCGTGCTCGATAATGTTGAGTTGGTACAACTCATCAAAGGTCAGTTCTTTGGTAAGCAGGGTATCAATAGAGAGGCTAAAATGATTAGCAATGCTAATAATTGTGTCGATGCGGGGCTCCGCCCTTCCTTCTTCATAAGACCCCACACTCGCTCGGGACACCTGGAATAGCTCAGAAAACTCGCTTTGGCTAATCTTCTGAGCGGTTCTGATCTTCTTTATGTTCTTTCCAATAACCGACATACTCCTGTTTTTTTGCTAACTTTATTAGTAATGATAACTTTGTTAGCAAATCTGCGTAATAATATCTATACTGCCAAAGGAAGACAAAATTATTCTTCAATTATTCAACGAATCCTATAAACTAATTCCTAATATCCAACATCAACCCTTTACCCCCACCGTCATGAGCATTTTCAACCGATTATTCAAAGTAGGACAAGCTGAAGCACACAACACGATCAGTAAGTTAGAAGATCCGATCAAACTTACCCAGCAGGGCATCCGCGACCTGCGGGCCGAGCTAGACAAAGCTTTGCAAGCGATGGCTGAAGTGAAGGCCATGAAAATCCGGGCGCAGCGTGAGGTAAGAAATGCCGAAGAACAGTCGCAAAATTATGAACAAAAAGCCGTACTGTTGCTCAAAAAAGCCGAAAGCGGTGACCTGGAAACCTCCGAAGCAGACCGGCTGGCCACCGAAGCCCTGAACCGAAAAGAGCGGGCCGACCAGGAAGTAAACCGTGTGCGCGGTGAGCAGCAACGCTACGAATTGTCGGTGCAAAAACTGGAAAGCAGCGTCGACGTGCTCAAGTCCAACATCAATACCTGGGAAAATGAGCTTAAGAACCTGGAAGCCCGCCTGAAAGTAAGTACGGCCACGAAGTCCATCAACAAGCAAATGACCAGCATCGATGCCTCAGGCACTACCGCGATGCTGGAGCGCATGAAGTCTAAAGTAGAAGCCGAAGAAGCGTTGGCGGAGTCGTACGGTGAACTGGCGAACGAACCCAAAACGCTGAACGCGGAAATAGAGGAAGCCTTGGGCGGCGGCGACAATCCGGCCGCCTCAGAAAAACTGCTTGAACTGAAGAAACGATTGCAAGAAAACAACGACAACGATGCTTGAACTACTTAACGCCGCCGTTTCGGCTCCCAATATCATTCCCACCGCCGGGCTGGTGTTCGTACTGGTGTACTGGCTAGTGGTGATCGGGGGAGCCATTGACCTGGACTTCTTCGACGTGGACGTAGACTTGGAGGCCGAGGCGGACGTCGACGGGGAACTGTCGGTGTCCTGGCTCAACCACGTGCTGGTCTTCTTCAACCTGGGCCAGGTGCCGTTTATGCTGTTTCTCACTTTCCTGGTGGTGCCCTGGTGGGCCATCACGGTGCTGGGCAACCACTACCTCGGCAACGAATCATTCGTGCTGTCGCTGCTGGTGCTGGTTCCCGCCCTGCTGGTTAGTTTGTTCATCGCCAAATTTCTGACCACGCCCTTCGTGCGGGTGTACAAGGCCCTGGACCAAGAAGACAATACGACACCGGTAGGCAAAATCTGCCAGATAACTTCCTCAGCCAGTCCCACAAAGGTAGGGCAAGCGCAGGTATCCACCAATGGCGCGCCCATTGTGCTCAACGTACGGGCCTACGAGGGCAGTTCGCTGCTGGCGGGCGACTCAGCAATGGTCATTGAGTACGACGCCGGGCGCAACGTCTACCTGGTGGAACCCTACATCAGCTAACGACATTCCGTCACTCTTTCATTCAATCATTTTATTTGCCACCTAAATAACCAAATCATGGGAACATCAATAACACTGTTTTTACTAATTCTAGCGGTTGTCGTCGTGCTAGGCATGCTGGTTTTCTTCATCAAAATGTACCAGAAAGCGGTGCAGGGAGAAGCCTTGGTGCGCACCGGTTCGGGCGACGTGAAAGTCTCCTTTTCCGGCATCATGGTCGTGCCCGTCCTCCACAAGCTGGAGGTGATGGACATCACCTTAAAGGCGATGGAAATCTCGCGGGTCGGCAAAGACGGTCTCGTTTGCCGGGACAACCTGCGGGCGGACATTAAAGTATCCTTCTTTATTCGGGTCAACAAAACCCGCGAAGACGTGGTGCATGTGGCCCAGTTGATCGGCTGCAACCGAGCGTCTGACCCACAAGAACTACAGATGCTCTTCGATGCCAAGTTTTCGGAAGCCCTGAAGACGGTCGGTAAACACTTCGAATTTGTAGAGTTGTACAACTCGCGCGCCCAGTTTAAAGAAAAAATTCTGGAAGAAATTGGTACGGACCTCAACGGTTATATCCTCAACGATTGCGCCATCGACTATCTCGAGCAAACGCCGCTGGAAAGCCTGAACGAAAACAATATCCTGGACGCGGAAGGCATCAAGAAGATTATCGACCTGACCGCCCAGCAGAAGGTGCAGGCCAACCTGATCGAGAACGAGAAGCGCAAGATGCTCAAGAAGCAGGATGTGGAAGCCGAAGAAACCATCCTCGAGCTCGAACAAGCAACTCACCGAGCAGCAGGAAAAGCAGGCCCGCGAAGTGTCTAACATTCGGGCGCGGGAATCGGCCGAGCGCGAAAAAGTGAAGCAGGAAGAACACAAGCGCGCCGAGCAGGCCCGCATCGCCACCGAGGAAGAGATCGGCACACTGGAACAAAACAAGGAGCGGCAAATCCTGGTCGCCCAGCGCAACAAGGAACGCACCGACGCCGTCGAGCAGGAACGCGTGGAGCAGGCCCGCTTGCTGGAATCTACGGACAAGGAGCGCGTGGTTGAGCTGGCCCGTATTGAGAAAGAGAAAGCCCTGGAAGAAGAGCGCCGGAATATTCAGGAAGTGATCCGCGAACGGGTAATCGTGGAGAAAGCCACGGTCATCGAAGAAGAAAAAATCAAGGACACCCGGGCGATGGCCGAGGCCGACCGAAGCAAGCAGGTGGCCATCGTGAACGCCGAGCGCGACGCGCAGGAATCCCTGGTGAAGGAAATCAAGGCGGCCGAAGCGGCCCAGCAGGCCGCCGAGCACCGCGCCAAACAGGTGATGATCGACGCCCAGGCCGAGGAAGATTCCGCCGCCCACCGCGCCGTGGCCATGAAGACAATGGCCGACGCCGAAGCGGCCCAGAAAGCCGCCATCGGCCTGTCCGAAGCCCAGGTGATGAAAGCCAAGGCAGCGGCCCGCGAGAAAGAGGGCGAAGCCGAAGCCGGAGTGATCGAGGCCCAGGCCGAAGCTGACGCCAAGGGCATCAGCCTCCGCGCCGCGGCCCAATCAGAAGCCGACCAAAAACTGGGCATGGTGGCCGCGCAGATCAGCCTGGAGCAGGGAAAATCCGATGCCCAGGTGGTCGAGATCAAGGCCGCGGCCGACGAAAAGCAAGGACTGGCCGAGGCCCGCGTGATGCAGCAGAAGTACAAGGCCGAAGCCGAAGGAATTCGCGAAAAGGCCAACGCCATGCAGGTGCTGGACGGCGCGGGCCGCGAGCACGAAGAATTTAAGCTGCGCCTGGAAACCGAACGCACCCTGGAACTGGCCCGCATCGACATCCAGCGAGAAATCGCCGAGTCGCAGGCCACGGTCATCAGCGAAGCGCTGAAGGCCGCCCATATCGAAATTATTGGTGGCGAAACCATGCTGTTTGACCAAATTATGGGCTCCATCGCCAAGGGCAAGGCTATCGACGGCATGATCAGCAAGAACGGGTCGTTGCAAGAGGTGAAGACCGCCCTGCTGCACTCCAACGGCGGCGGCGGCCTCAAAGAAAATCTGCGGAAACTCGTGGACCAGTTCGGCGTCTCTTCCGATGACCTAAAGAACCTGACGGTATCGGCTTTGCTGCTGAAAATGATGAACCAGACCGACGGAGAGGAAAAAGACGGGCTAAGCAAACTGCTCGACCTGGCCCGCACCACCGGACTAGCCGAGGAGCCGATGCGGAACATTCAGTTTTGATTGGTGGCGGTCAGGCGGTTCGGAACTGCCTGACTGCTGTTAAGCAATTGCCGGAAAAAGCGTAAATTGTAGTTGAAAAACCATGGATCAAGACGCACCGACCTTCAGTGAGAGTATGCGCAGTTATCGAAGAGAAACGTACGAAACGTGGATCAAGCTGGCCAATCGCTTGGGAACCATTGCCGTAGACATTGCCGCTCCTAAAGTGCGCGATATGGCAACTACGCTATTTGGCTGTCAGGAGCTGGATGATTACGAAGAACAGATAATGCGGCGTAGTCACCGAGATAGAGATAGAACAGCGCAGTTTAACTTTATCATAGTTTACGGCAATTATCTGTTTGTCAACGAAACAATCGCTAATAATCCAAACGCTGAATTTGTATTAGATTTCGTTGGGAGATTAACAGACATCTTTGACTTTTTTCCGCACTACAGTTGAGAAGTCTATCGAAGTACCTCGCCGTTGTTTTACCAATAACAGCACTTAGCAAAATATTGGCATCTACCACAATCCTGACAGACATTATTGAGAACCCTCTTTTCGTACATCGTTAATTTCTTGTTGAATTATGGCTTGTAGTTCTTCTTCTTCCATATCAACTTTCGGGTGTTCGCAGATAATCGTTTGCATACGAAGAACAGCTTGTCGTATTTCATCGCTGATATTCTCAACGGTAACCGACGGAATATTTCCTAGTGCGGTTAGGACTTCGTCGGCGTATTGATCTTCGCGGATGGTAACTTTCAGTGTTTTCATAATAAAACAATTTGAAAGCAATATAAGAAAATTAGACTTAACAATGCTTTAAATATCAACTTGTATGCCCAAAGTAACGACTACCAAACCCACGGCTGCTCTCGCCAATTCTACCTACGAAATCCTACAAAACCGGTTGCAGCAGCAAACCCAGCAGTTGCGCGAACGTTTGCAGCAACTCAACCAAGCCCGGCAGGAGGTATTTGGGGCCATCGAGACCAAGTTAATCGCCACCGAGCGCATTCATACCGAGCACAACTGCGTGCCCTACGATATGGTGCCGCTGGGCACTAAGTTTCTGTTTGGCTACAACGTGCACCTGGGCCTTAAAACGCACGTGGAGCTGTCCGACGTGTTTAGCGTCTATGATTATCAGGAGCATAGCTTCCGCTCGTTGGGCTACGGGCTGCTCGATGATGCCACCTTCGCGGCTGACTTTCAGAAGCTGTATAAGTACTACAAAGACACCAAATTCATTCGCTTCGTGCGTCGCGGGCCATACCTGTACATGGTTTTTCGCATCAGTAAAAGTGCCAGCGACCTCAAGGCATTTAAGTGGGAACTAGACGGCGAGGCCTTGGTCTACCGCGACAACCGCAGCGAACACGAGATCGAACTGCCTGAGCAGCACGACTTCGTCTGGCAGCGCACCACCCGCGACGACCAGCGCGAGGGGAAGTACCCGCACATCTCGGTGGCCGACCGGGTGTTCGTCGAAACCATCGGCGGTGATCTGACCATCAAGGTGGAAGACAACACCGATCAGGGGCAGGGCATCTACCGCGAGGAAGTTGAAAATCCCGACCAGACGCTCGACGATGCCGAAGTACACTACGCGTCGCTGGGCAATATTGTGCTGCTTAAGATCCGTCCGTACCAAGAGAAAAACTACCGCTACCTCGCCTACAATGCCAAGTTGCAAGAAGCCCGTCGCATCGACGCGGTGGCGCAGGCCGGTATTCTGCTACCCGACGATCAGGGAATTTTGTTCCCCAACGGTTATTACCTACAAACCGGGGCGTTTAAACAGTTTGATAGCGAACTAAATGACCTACGCTTCGAGAAGAAGGTGATGTCGCCCAATGGCGAAGACTATCTATACGTCTTTTACCACGCTGAGCAGGGCGTGTACCAACTGCTGCCCTACAACATTATCGAGCAGACGGTGCGGACGCCGATCATCTGCCACGGCTACGCGATCTTTGAGAACGGCGAGTTGTGCTACTTCAACGCCGATGCCGAACCCAAGAAGCACCACGCCATCCGCATCTGGCAAACCCCCTACGTGGGTCCCAACTTTCCGCTCACCGAGGAAAGCGATTCGTACTTGTTCAAGATTGGCAACCAGGACATTGTGCGAGCAATGGCCGAGTGCCAGGCCCTGATCAGCTTGGTGGAGAAGGGCGAAAGCTACCAGGACTTGTACATCGACCTGCAAAAGCAAGCGACCACCGTGCTGGATGCTTACTACTGGCTGGACAGTTCCGAAGCGGCCACCATCAGCGAACCGTTGCGGGCCATCCGCGAAACCGCCGTTGCCGCCACCGACGAGTTCGAGAAGGTGCGCAACCTCCGCCAGAATACCCAGCATCGCACCGATGAAGTGCTGCAATCGGCCGATCACCTGCAGCGCGACCTGACTAAAAAGTCCTACGAGCACATCAACGATTTTGTGGCGGCGCTGTCGCAACTGCGGGAGCGGCGCGGCGAAGTGATCTCGCTCAAAGAACTGCGCTACGTTGATGAGACGCGCGTGGCGGAGTACGAAATCCAACTGGCCGAATCGGCCGAGCAAACGGCCCAGCGGTGCGTGCGCTTCTTGCTGCGCGACGATGCGCTGCAACCTTACCACCAGCGCGTCCAATCGCTGGAAACCAGCATCGCGGGTGTAAAGAAGGTGGTAGAAGCCCAGGAGCTCGCCGAGCAAATCAAGCAGCTGTCGGGTGAATTGGAGATGCTCATCGAGATCGTAAGCAACCTGACGATTAAGGATGCGACCCAAACTACCCAAATTGTCGACAACATCTCGGCCATCTTCTCCGAACTCAACAAAGCCAAAGCGCAACTACAGCGCCGCCGCAAAGAGCTGATGAGCGCCGAAGGCAAAGCCGAATTTTTTGCGCAGACCAAGCTCATCAACCAGGCGATGGTGAACTACCTCGACGTGTCAGACACACCCGAAAAGTGCGACGAGTATGCCAACAAGCTGATGGTGCAACTGGAAGAACTGGAGGGTAAGTTTGCCGAGTTCGATGAGTTCATTGAGCAGATTAGCCAGTTGCGCGAGGAGGTATACAACGCCTTCGAATCGCGCAAGGTGCAGTTGGTAGAGGCCCGTAACAAGCGTGCTACCAACCTGATGCAGTCGGCCGACCGCATCCTGAAGGCGGTGCAAAACCGGGTGAGCAGTATTAAGTCGGTGACCGAACTGAACGGTTACTTCGCCGCCGACCTGATGATCGAGAAGACGCGCCGCATCATCGAGGAACTGCAGCAACTCGGCGACAGCGTGAAAGCCGACGAAGTGCAGAGTCGGTTGAAATCGGCCCAGGAAGACGCGGTGCGTCAACTGAAAGATCGTACCGAATTGTTCGTCGACGGGCAGGACGTGATTCGCTTCGGGGAGCACGCCTTTTCGGTGAACACCGCCGACCTGGCCCTGACCACGGTGGCTAAAGACGATCAGTTATTCTATCACCTCACCGGCACCAACTTTTACGAGCCAATGGCTCCCGAGCAAGTGGAGCCCTACCGGCCGTACTGGAACCAGTCGCTGGTGTCGGAAACCGCGGAGGTGTACCGCGCCGAGTTCCTGGCCTACCAGCTCTACCGGGAAACCGAAGCTAGCCCTTCGTTTGAAGAACTGGCGGAGAAAGATTCGGATGCGCTGACCGCCTACGTGCAGCAGCGGATGGCCACGCGCTACGACGAAGGTTACGTGAAGGGCGTGCACGACCACGACGCCGCACGCATCCTGGGAGCGTTGGTGAAGATGCGGCGCTCGGCCGGACTACTGCGCTATCCTGCCGAAGCGCGGACCGGCGCCGCCTTGTGCTGGCTGCATTTTCTGGAAGTCCCGGTACGCCAGCAGCTCAACCACCAGCTCAAGGGAGCCGGGGCCATCCTGCAAGTCTTCCCGCACAGCCACGAGTTTGACCAGGTGCAGCAGACCATCACCGCGGTGGTGGACGAGTTTGTGCGGGAAACCCAGCTTTTCGGCGGCAAAACCGTGGCCCCGGCGGCTGAGTATCTCTTCTACGAACTGATCAGCGACGACGATTTTGCCATCGATCAGGCGTCGGTGACGCTGCGCGACCGGTTTAGGAAGTACCTCGAAAAAAGCCAGGCCACCGAAGCCTACCGGCAGTCGGTCGATAATTTGCAGAATGATCGGTGGCTTCAGTACGGCCTGATCCGCCGGTGGGTGCGTTCGTTTGCCGAGCAGGTCCAGTACGACGCACGCTTTGCCGACGAAGCCGCCCTGCTGCTGTTCTCTGACCAACTAGACACCGACCAGGTTGCCGAAGCCACCCTGCACCAAACCCTCACCGGTTTGCAGGGTAATCACCCTCTGCTCCCGGAAGGTAATTACGTCCTGGATTACAATCAATTTATGGATCGGCTGTCGGTTTTCGCCGAAGAAACGGTGCCTACGTTCCGAGCGTTTCAGGCCCTCAAGCGGCAGTTGACGGCGGACTTCACCAATGAGCTGCGGCTGGAGGAATTTAAACCGCGGGTGATGTCGTCCTTCGTGCGCAATCAACTGATTGACCAGGTCTACCTGCCGTTGATCGGAGCTAATTTGGCCAAGCAAATCGGCACCGCCGGAGCCAACAAGCGCACCGATTTGATGGGTATGCTGCTGCTCATCTCGCCACCCGGCTACGGCAAAACCACCCTGATGGAGTATCTGGCGAACCGCCTGGGCATCATCTTTATGAAAATCAACGGCCCGGCCATTGGGCACGCGGTGACGGCGGTGGACCCGGCGCAGGCTCCCAACGCCGGGGCGCGCGAGGAACTGGAAAAGCTCAACCTGGCCTTCGAGATGGGCGACAACGTGATGATCTACCTGGACGATATCCAGCACTGCCACCCCGAGTTTTTGCAGAAGTTCATTTCCCTCTGCGATGCCCAGCGCAAGATCGAGGGCGTGTACAAGGGACGCAGCAAAACCTACGACTTTCGGGGCAAGAAAGTGTGCGTGGTGATGGCGGGCAACCCTTACACCGAAAGCGGCGACAAGTTTCAGATTCCCGACATGCTCACCAACCGCGCCGACATCTACAACCTGGGCGACATTATCGGCGACTCGGCCGATGCCTTCAAGCTGAGCTACATCGAGAACTGCCTAACATCGAACCCCGTGCTCAACCAACTGGCTAGCAAAAGTCAGCGCGACGTGCAAACGCTGGTGCGCATGGCCGAAACCGGCGAGCGGGCCGGGGCCGAGTTTGAGACCAACCATACGGCCGAAGAAGTGCGGGAGTACGTGGTGGTGCTGAAAAAGCTGCTCACCGTGCGGGACGTGGTGCTGCGGGTGAACACTGCGTACATCCACTCGGCCGGACAGGCGGACGCGTATCGTACCGAGCCATCCTTTAAGTTGCAGGGTTCATACCGCGACATGAACAAGCTGGCCGAGCGGGTGGTGCCGGTGATGAACGAGGCCGAACTGCAAACGTTGATCCGCGCGCACTACGAAAACGAAGCCCAAACCCTCACCACTGGCGCCGAGGCTAATCTGCTAAAGCTCCGCGAAATGCGCGGCCTGCTCACCGACGAAGACCGGCAGCGCTGGACTGACATCAAGGCGATTTTTGTCAAGAAGCAACGCGCCAAAGAGCTTAACGGCATGGCGCAGGCGGTGGAGACGATGGAAGACATTTCGGGCAGTTTGCGCGGGATTGCGGAGGTTTTAAGGGGGAGGTAGGATTGAAGTTGAAAGTGTAGGATTGTCGGTGAGTCAACGAATATTTCTTAGGGCGTGTTGACATAAATAATTCATTAAAAGTTCTACATTAGAGAACTTTTCATATATTTGTATCATAGCTGGGCTGATGAAAAGAATCATTGCGAAAAGTACGCTTCGAGAATTTTGGGAAAGACACTCAGATTCTGAACAGTATTTAAAGACTTGGTATGATACTGCGAAGAGTTCCAAATGGAGTTCGCCGAACGATGTGAAACTAACCTACGCAAATGCCAGTATCCTGAAAAACGGTCGGGTTGTGTTCAACATAAAAAGAAACACTTACCGACTGATTGTCAAGTTCAATTACGAAAAGCAGTGGGCATTTATTCGGTTCATTGGCACCCACGTTGAGTACGATAAAGTGGACGCAAATACGATTTAGATTAAAATACTATGAAAGTAAAACCCATCAAAACCGAAGAGGACTACCGAAGGGCACTCGGGCGGCTTGAGTTAATTTTTGACGCTTCAACCGACACTGATGAAGGTGACGAAGCAGAAATTTTATCTCTACTTATAGAAAATTACGAAAACGAGTATTATCCCATTGAGGCACCCGACCCGATTGAGGCTATCAAAATTCGAATGGAAGAGCTCAACATGCGCCAGAAGGACTTGGTGGGGATCATCGGGGGCAAAAGCCGCGTATCGGAAATCTTGAACCGAAAGAAAAAGCTGACCGTAGAAATGATCAGAGAATTAGAGCAATTGCTTCATATCTCCGCATCGGTTCTAGTGCATGATTATCAGCTTACCAGCCAGCAAGAAAAGTAACAGCGTTGGTCATCAGCTCGCAATGGCCATTATAGCTGGTGCTGAGAGAGTGGTGCGGAGAAAAGCAATCCTATTCCCATTAAATATGCGGAGATTAGTCCGGATATTTACCGCAAAACGACGATAGTTCATGCCGAGATACATATACGAACACCAGAGTTGGCCTGAATTCACCTGGGATGATAAGCAAACCAGTTTAATTGAAAAAGGAATTTTACAGCAAGAAGAATCAGGAGGTCGGAGTACAAACTACGAATTTACGGAAGAATGGAGAATGCACTAGCTACAACAATGCCCATAAAAGACGAAATAGCCACTCTTAAAATTGCGATACCAATGTTGTCCTCACCGGTCAGCGAACCAGTGAAAGCCAAGAGTAACCGTAAAGCTAACCAGTAGCGTCAATTACTATAATATTTCGTGATTGCGTTCAATGAATATCATAATGATTTGTGAATGCGGCAGCAAGTGAGTAGCTTTGAAGGATGATACCAAGAACGCTTGCGACACGGATACTATCAAAAATCGGTCGTGGTAAAGCCATCATGGTAATCGGGCCACGTCAAGTAGGCAAGACTACCCTGATTTTGAAATACCTGAAAGGACTCGACTACAAGTTCTTTGATGGTGACGATCCGGTAACCCGGACTTCCCTGGATACGCCCAACACTGAGCAGATCCGGGTGCTGCTTGAGAACAAAAAAGTGGTGTTTATCGACGAGGCCCAGCGAATTAACAGTATAGGGCTAACCATGAAGATCATCGTCGATCAGTTTAAGGATGTGCAACTATGGATTAGCGGCTCTTCTTCTTTCTCGCTATTTAATGAGTTGAACGAACCGCTAACGGGGAGGAAATGGGAATACGAGATGTTTCCAATCAGTTGGGAAGAACTGGAGCAGCACACCGGGCACTTAACGGCGGAAAGACAGTTAGAAGACCGATTGCGATTCGGCATGTATCCCGATGTGATCAACAATCCAGGCGATGAGATTGAAATATTACAGAACTTAGTGAATAGCTATCTGTATAAAGATATTTTGTCTTACGCTGGTCTAAAAAAACCGGACGTTTTGGATAAACTCGTCAGAGCCTTAGCCCTACAAGTGGGCAGTGAGGTAAACTATCAGGAGCTTAGCCAGTTGGTTGGGGTGGATCGCAACACGGTTGAAAAATACATATCGGTTCTGGAAAAGGGTTACGTGGTGTTTCGCTTACCCAGTTACAACAGAAACGTGAGGAATGAGATCAAGAAGGGTAGAAAGATTTACTTCTACGATAATGGAATCAGAAACATGATTATCGGTTCTATGAATGAGATCACCTTGCGTCCGGATCTGGGGGCGCTGTGGGAGAACTTTCTTATTTCGGAACGTATCAAACAAAACAAGTATAAGTTGACCTTAGCAAAATCGTATTTCTGGAGAACCACCCAGCAACAAGAAATAGATTACGTAGAGGAGAAAGGCACTGAGCTGAAGGCTTATGAATTTAAATGGAGTCCTAAGAAAAAGGTACGATTATCCAGGACTTTTACCGACACTTACCAAGCGGAAGGCAAAGTGATTACCAGGAAAAATTTTCGAGATTTTGTAGTGATATAGGTATGCGTCTAACAACGCTATGACACCACGATGCCCAACTGCTCGGCGATCTCCATCTGGGTTTTTTTGAGCAACTGGTGGTTCTGCAAGCTTTTTAGCTGGGCGGCTTCATCCGGCTCGTTGAGCAGCCCCTGCCGGGTTTCTTGCTGCAGCTGGTTCAAATACACGTACTTAAGTTCTAATACCCCCCGCTCGATCACTTGGTGGAGCACATCTTTTTCTTGGGGCACGTAGATGTTGTAGCGCAGCTCCCTGTTTTTGATCAGCACGTAGTGCCTCACCACCATATCAATCACCTCCTTCGCAATAGTCTCGCAGAACGCCGCCCAATCTCCTTCGCCAATGAGCCTTTCTTTACTCACCGCCACCCCTTGCTCAGCGATGGCTTGGTAATGGGCAAAAATCTGCCGGATCAATGCTGTAGTTACCCGCAATGGGTTCGGATTCGGATTTGAAGGGCCCGGTAGGCGAATCACTGCTTGATAACCAATGCGGAAAGAAACAGTGACATCAACGAAATTTGCAAAATATAAATACCAAAATGCACTAAAATTTTCATGTTTTTAGAAAAAAGGGTTTAGTGCGGTTAAATTATTACCTTCTTACTAGAATTGTCGTTACTTTCGTCGGGTGAAACCATCACCCACGAACCACCTTTCCTAATGAAACGACGCTTACTACTACTCTTCGCACTGCTATTTCCTCTCCTGACGCTGGCGCAAACGACCTACGAAACCGTCGGCATTATCGGTACCGCCACTCCCAACGGTTGGGACGCTTCCACACCAATGGACCAAGACCCCGCCGATGAACACCGTTGGACACTTACCGAATTCTCATTGGTAGGAGGTGAAGCGAAGTTTCGCGCCAACGACGCCTGGGACGTTAACTGGGGCAGTGCTTCCTTTCCCGAGGGCACGGCTACCCAAGACGGCCCCAACATTCCGATTCCCGCCGGAGTATACGATATTACCTTCAGCGACATCACCGGCGCGTATTCGTTCGCAGGAACCGGCGACGGTGACGAAAGCAGTATCGTTACCCTAAACCCGGAGTATCCGGGGCTGGACGAAGAAGTAACGATTACGTATGATGCTACGCGGGGTGTTTCGGGTTTGACCGGTGCCGAAAAGGTGTACTTCCATTCCGGAGTCATCGTGACGGACAGCAGCGGTACCGGGTGGACCCGCGTCGTCGGTAACTGGGGACAAGACGACGGCGTAGGCGAGATGACGCCGGTGCCGGGCGAGCCAGACCAGTGGCAAATCACGTTGCCGAGCATTCGGGAGTACTACGGCGTGCCCGCCGGACAGCCCGTATTTCGGCTGGGCATGGTGTTCCGCAACGCCAACGGCACCCAAACCGGTAAGTCGGCCGATGATGGTGACATCTACGTGGCGGTGGACCCGGGCAACTACGTGCGCTGGACTGACCCCGCCGCGGATCTGTTGTTTGCCCTGCGCGACGAAACGCTGCTACTTCGGGCCAAGGCTTCGGCAGAGGCCAGCGCTATGGAGTTGCTGATCGATCAGGGAACCGGTTACACCTCGGTAGCGACTGCCGCGGATACGACGACCATCAGCTACGATTATCCGGTGCGCCAAACCGCCAACATCCTGGTGAAGGTGATAGCGGTGATCGAGGGCGAAACCGTAGAAAATATCCGCGAGTTGCAACTGACCGTTCGCCCCAATGCGAGTGTAGCCGCGTTGCCCGAGGGCGTACGTCAGGGCATCAACTACGACTCCACCGACCAAACCACCGCGACACTGGTGCTATTGGCTCCGCAAAAAGAGTTCGTCTACGCGGTAGGCGACTTCAATAATTGGCAACTGGATTCGGCCTACCTGATGAATCAGACACCCGATGGCGAGTACTTCTGGCTAACGCTCAACGATCTTACTCCCGAGCAACAATACGTCTTTCAGTACTGGGTCGACGGCACCATCAAAGTAGGCGATCCCTACGCGCATCAGGTAGCCGACCCGTACAACGACAACGCGATTTCCGACGAACTGTATCCCAACCTGCCCGACTACAACCGCACCGAAGACGGTATTGCCACCGTTTTACAAACCGGCCAGAAGACCTACGACTGGCAACATCCCGAAGTGGTGGGCGGCCGCCCCGACAACGAAGACTTGGTGATCTACGAACTGCTGGTGCGCGATTTCCTGGATTCGCACAGCTACGACGACCTGGCCGATACGCTGAGCTACCTCAAACGCTTGGGCGTGAACGCCATTGAGTTGATGCCCATCATGGAGTTTGAGGGTAACGAAAGCTGGGGTTATAATCCGTCGTACGCGCTGGCCGCCGATAAGTACTACGGCACGCCAGAAGACTTAAAAGAATTTATCGACGAAGCGCACGCCGAAGGCTTCGTGGTGCTGCTGGATATGGTGCTCAACCACCACTTCGGGCAGAGTCCGCTGGTGCGCATGTACTGGGACGAAGCAAACCAACATCCGGCCGAAAATAGTCCGTGGTTCAACCCGGTGGCGACGCATCCCTTCAACGTGGGCTACGACTTCAACCACGAAAGTCCCTACACCCAGCGCTACGTCGACGACGTGAACCGCTATTGGCTAACCGAGTATGAGTTCGACGGCTTCCGCTTCGACTTGTCCAAGGGGTTCACGCAAAACGAAGGCAAGGACCCCAACGACGTGGGCGCGTGGAGTAACTACGACCAGTCGCGCATCGACCTGCTCACCCGCATGGCCGACCAAATCTGGAGCTTAGATTCCAGTACCTACGTTATTCTGGAGCACCTGGCGGTGAACGAGGAAGAGCAGGTGCTGGCCGACTACGGCATGATGCTGTGGGGCAACATGAACGAGGCCTACGGGCGGTCAGTCGCGGGCGACACGACCCGCGACCTACGCGGAGCACTGGCCAGCGAGCGCGGCCTGGCCGACGGTAGCCTGATCGCCTACATGGAAAGCCACGATGAGGAACGCCTGATGGTCTACGCGCGGGAGGAAGGCGAATCGGCTGGCGACTACAACATTCAAGACCTGGAAACCGCGCTGGACCGCGTCAAGCTCGCCTCGGCGTTTTACTACACCTTGCCCGGCCCCAAGATGCTCTGGCAATTCGGCGAACTGGGCTACGATATTTCCATCAACTTCAACGGGCGCGTTGGTAACAAACCCATTCCCTGGGGCGATGCGTACGACCTTAACTACTACGAAGATTCGGCCCGACAGGAACTATACCAGACCACTGCGGCGATCATCAACCTGGTCAATGACTACTCGGAAGTTTTCGAAGAAGGAGAATTCTCGGCGCAGCTAAGTGGGCCGACGCGCGAGATCAACCTGCGCCACGAGCGCGTGAACGTCACGATTATTGGCAACTTCGGAGTGACCGAGCAGACGATGACCCCGCAGTTTGGGAAAACCGGCACCTGGTACGACGCCCTCAGTGGTGAGACCTACGAAGTAACCAGTTCCGAGCAGAGTATCCGGTTGGCTCCCGGCGCGTTTCACATCTATTTCGACCAGCCGGTAGACGAGCCAAGTGCGGAAATAATGCCTCCGACCGACCTAAAAGCCGTTTCGTCCAAACGTGGCCAGGTGGATCTGACCTGGAGCGACGCTTCAGTTGGCGAGACCGGCTACGTAGTGGAGCGCGCGTGGTACAACCTATGGTGGCCCAAGCGCTACTACGAAGTGGTGGAGCTACCCGCAAACGCTGAATCGTACACCGATACCCGCGTGATTCCTGGCTTCATCTATTACTACCGGGTGAAAGCCCTTGGTGATGCCGAAGATTCTGATTACAGCGAAGAAGCGGGCGTACGCGTCCGGCTGTCGGATCGGTTGGAAGACCTGATTAAACGAATTTTAGCGACTATTCAGGTGTACCCAAATCCCACCAACGGAGCCGTTACCGTTTCGTGGGAAACCCAATTACCAACCGAACTGCGTCTGCGTATTTTGGACATGACCGGGCAAGAGCGCCGTCGCTGGACGATCAGCAGCAGTTCGTTCACTACGGAAACCGATGTGTCGGACCTACCGGAGGGGATATACTTTCTGGAGGCTTCCGCCGATGGCAAACGCGTACTGCGGCGGATGGTGGTGAAGAAATAGCGGGCGGGTTGACCGGAGACCGTGTTTACGATCCGCACTGGTTTAGAAAACCAGCGCGAGAGCAACGATCATAAAAGCGGTACTTTGGTCAAGCTCTGCTTCTTTCTTGCAAACCGGGCGAAGGCAACGTCTACGGCAAACACTGGTAGATAACGCGAGCATGAACCTCATCTGCCCAGAAAGTAATCCTGCCCATCCCAAATCATCCTACCCATCCTGATCAAAAATCAAGCGGATCATACTTGCGGAAGTGGCCGTTCATGCGGATGCGTTCTTTGGTATCCTCCATCTCCCGCAACACCGGAATGGTGCTGCGCAGGTGTTGGATAATTACCATCTGCCGCTCGCTCTCCCGCTCTAACTGGAGCAGGGCGTACTTTTGGTCTAGTGATAGCCCAATTTTGTGGGCCACGTCGAACGACATAATATCATCGGCCACCTCTACCCGATCCACCATGCTGATCACCGAGAAAAGCTCCTGGATGAGCTCTATCATTTCAGGCCGCGAGTGGCTGTCGGCGTCGTACTCATTTTCTAAAAATACCACTTCTCCCCCGGCGTAAAGTTTGCCTGCCGTCGGATTGTCGAACGACACCACCCGGAACGCCCGCGTGGCCTGGGTGCTGATGTCCAGCCGTCCATCCTCGTAGCGCTCTACTACTTCTGTTACCTTCACTTCGGTACCGTACTCAATTTGGTTTTCCACGTACGCGGGCAGGCCGAAGGGCGCGTCCTGCTCCAGGCAGTCGCCGATCAGTTCTTTATAGCGGTCTTCAAAGACGTGCAGATTCAGGGTTTCACCAGGAAAAGCAACTAAATTTAGCGGAAAAAGGGGTAGATAGGTTTGCATTGCGGTGCGATGAGCGCGTTATAGACAAAAAATAAAAGGATAAGCGTAAATGTACGACAACTCAGCGGGTAAAGAAAGTGGGTAGACCATAGCACAGAGAAGGCAAAGAAGTCCGGTAAACGTAACCATTCATAGAACCGATAAAACTTTTTCGGCACAATTGTTGCAAATATTTGCTTGCGCGCAGATTCGTCTGAGCGTTTGTTTAAGGTTGATAGTTGGCCCCGGTTGCTTCATTGCTTCCGGGGTTATTTTTTGACTTGCCTTTCGGTTACCCAGCGCACGCAACCACTTGGTCTGCTTTCACTGCTCGCTCGAACATTAGAAAGAGGTGGGACATCCGTCTCAAAAAAAGGTTATACCAGAATAGAGCGGTGACAAAAGTCCTGAACCCAAGGGGGTATCCAAGCGGATTTACCGCCGCAATTGCAGTTGATAACTAACCCCGGCCTGGACGCCAAATCCGTAGGGTTTTAGCACGAAATGCTCGCTACGGCTACCCGGCCCGCTGAAGTTCCACAAGAAACTCGGACCAGCGTGTACCGACCATCGCCTGCCTAGCTTGCGCTCCGCCACGTAGCTCACGTGTGCGTACCAAGCCGGTTGCTCGGTCAGCGACTGCGCTTGCAGTTCGGCGCTCAGGATGTTACCAAACCGTTGACCGCTCAGTCGGTACAGAACTCCCGCCAGTGCCCCAACGCGGTGGCTGGTTTCGCTTATCGTCCCCCGCTGCTCTTCGTAAACGGGAGTAGCTTCTACGGTATTTTCGTCTATTCGCACGATGTCAAACGAATCGGTCACGTTATTATGGTAATCATACGTCCACTGGTCGCGGGTATATCGGTAGTAAACTCCAAACTTCAGCGCGAGTCGCGGAGTGAGTTGGTAAAGTCCTCCGGCACTGGCCTGAAAGCCCAGCCGATCTCGGGAAAAGGTGGTTCGGTTGAGCGAGGTTACCTGAACCGCATCGGACGCGTCGGGAGCCACGCGCTGGTAGAGCAGCATCGGGTTGGCGGTTACCCACAGCTCCCAGCGGCTAGGAATCGGACCCAGTTCTGAGGGAGGGGACGGTTCTGAGACAAGGTTACTGGAAGGAAAAACGATAGCCACTTTTGGCAACCCGGCCTCTATCACCGGTTGGCTCGGGGCGACCAAAGGCACTGGAGTTTGCCCATCAGCGTTTTTAGCAGTGCGTTGCGTAACTTCTTTTGGGTCAGTAGCTAGCTCAGGAGTAATCAGACCAGATGACGAACGAGATGCCGCACTTGCTTGGCGGTTTTGTGAGAAGCTACTTTGCGTTTGAAGCTTGGGGTTACTAAAGATGCGTATGGTAGTATTCTGATTACGATTAGTTAGTTCTTCTTGCTTTGATCGCCTAGACTGAGCAGCAGATTGCTTAGCGGGCGCTTCCGCCGGTCTCTTTAGATCATTCGGTTCAACCACTTCAACGGAAGGTTTTGCCTCGGAAGTAAGCGGCCCATCAGTAGGCAACTGACCGGTAATGGATTTCAGGGCAGCTTTCTTCTGAGTGGTAGACTGATCCACCAGCGTCCACCAGGCGGCTCCGCCGATCATCATTCCGAGCAGAACTACCAGGGCAACCCAGCGGCGGTAACCCAGCGGAGACGCCGTCGGCAAGTCCCCCGCCAAGCGATCCCAGGCTTCGGTAGGCGGGTCAGACTCCAGCGACTGCAATCGCTCGCGGATGCGTTGCTCAAACTTATCTTCCGGCTGATCTTTCATAGCTGACGATTCCTAAGGGTTTCAAATTCGTGCGCAGCATTTTCTTAGCGGCGTGCAGTTGTGATTTGGACGTGCCCACGCTGATGCTTAACAACTCGGCAATCTGCGGGTGCGTGTAGCCATCGATCACGTACAGGTTAAAGACGACCCGGTAGCCCTCGGGTAGTTGGTTAATTTGCGACAGCAGTTCGTCGTTGCTGAGCTTGTCCAAAACAGACACGTACTCCTCACTGCTTTCTTCCACTATTGAGTACTCAAGCTGGTCTTTTAACTTAAGATTGGTGCGGTATTGATTAAGCGCGGTCCGGATAACCACCTGACGAACCCAGGCGGGCAGCGTCTGCGGATCCTTGAGCGAACCGATGTGCTTGAACACCTTCACCAGCGCCTCGTGGAAGATGTCTTCGGCTTCGGCACTCTCGCGCGCGTAGCGTAGACAAATGCCCATCGACCGCCCCTTGAACAGTTCATACAACTGCCGTTGGGCCGTTCGGTCGCCTCGCTGACACTGTTTCACCAAGCGGCGGTAGTTCATAGAATGCTATTGCAGCCCAAAAACCAACCGCCTTCTGACGATTGGTTTTTATGCGTTAGTGAGCGATGTTGTTTATTCCTCAACCTTTATGTATACGGTGGCCTGGCGACCGTCGGTGTTGTCGGATGCGGGCGGCGGCACCCCATAACCGTAGATTAGTGACGTGTTAAATACTTCCGGGGCAGCGGGGTACCGATAAATGATGTAGTTGTTCTCAACCCAGGCTTGTCCCGTAGCGGGTTGCTGGTAGATACGAACCGAATCGTCGCCACACACCTGATCGTTCCACCGCACGTTGATACTGACCGTATCAGAGATCATACCATTGCGCTTCACCGTTACCGAATCGGGTAGTAGGTAGGGTTCACACGAAGCAAACCGAACATCCACTTGCCCCCCTTGACATGCGTCATAATCCAGCAGACAGACATTATAGGAGAAACTAATATCTTTTTGACCAGGAGAAGTATACCTGATTTGATTGTTTTCTACGACCAGTGCCGGATTATCTGCTGACAGGGTCAGTTGATACGACAAACTACACAGTTGGTCATTAGCCAACACATCCAGGTAGTATACACCGTAGTCAAACGGCGAAATAGAATCGCTTAACACAATAGAGTCGTTTCTAACGATCAGATCAGTACAACGAAAAGCGCTATCGACCCTCATCGTATCCAATACCACTGTATCCGGCATCGGATTCATCACTACCTCAATCGTATCTTTTCGGGACGACGTTCCGCTGCTCAGTGCTACCACCAGCCAGTCTTTTCCGGTCGTGAAATCAGGAAACGGCACGTAGCGCAGCGTTCCGGCGTCTAGCAGTTCGGCGGTGCCTTTAGAGGGAGCTTTCTCCAGCGCGATGCGCACGTTCTGGCTCGCTTCCAATCCCCGCAGCAAATCGATCAGCACCGTATCTCCGGTTGAGCTGTAGGTGTTGCCTATCGCATTTATGTCATCGCTGATCGCCGACAGATCACTGGCCGGAGCCACATCGTCTTCTAGCGTATCACAGGCAGAAGGAAGAAGGGCTAACCCGATCATTCCCCAGAATAGTTTCGTCTTTCTCATCATCGTAATAGTTTATTGGATAACTGGTACAATGAGAGGACAGGATGAACCGAAAAAGGGTTGGCTGGGGGGTTGAAGAAATTTAGAATGGGACAATGCGCTCATAAAATTAGCCCGCTCAGCGTCGCTCCCCACTTTTTTCCGTACTTTTAGACTCCCTAAAAATTAACGACACTTTTTATTATTCATTCGGGTTGTCATTGCCGTATGCCTATCACTAAAGAACCAACCGCCGCCCCGCACCCTGCGCCTGTTCAGTCTTCGAACTCCGCCGCCTACGACCAGGAAGTGATCGAAATCTTCGGCGCCCGCGAGCACAACCTCAAGAACATCGACCTCACCCTGCCCCGCAACCAACTGATCGTGATCACGGGCATCAGCGGCAGCGGCAAGTCGTCGCTGGCCTTCGACACGCTCTACGCCGAGGGGCAGCGCCGCTACATGGAAAGCTTCTCGGCCTACGCCCGCTCCTTTATGGGCAACCTGCAACGCCCCGAGGTCGACAAGATCAACGGCCTGAGCCCGGTGATTTCTATCGAGCAGAAAACCACCTCCAAGAACCCCCGCTCCACGGTGGGCACCGTCACCGAAATCTACGACTTCATGCGTCTGTTGTTCGCCCGCGCGGGTGAGGCGTATTCTTACCTTACCGGCAAGAAGATGGAGCGGCAATCGGAAGACCAGATCATCGACTACATCCTGAAGAACTTCGGCGACCAGAAGCTGGTGCTGCTGGCCCCGGTGGTGAAGGGCCGCAAGGGCCATTACCGCGAGCTGTTCCAGCAAATCCGCAAGATGGGTTTTGCCAAGGTGCGCGTCGACGGCGAGGTGCTCGACCTGGCTCCCAAGATGCAGGTGGACCGCTACAAGGTGCACGACATCGAGATTGTGGTGGACCGCATCATCGTGCGACCCGAAGACCAGTACCGCATCACCGAGTCGATCAAAACCGCCCTGCACCACGGCAAGGGGATTATGATGCTGAGCGACCAGGACGGCAACGTGCAGCACTTCTCTAAGTATCTGATGGACCCCGAAACCGGGCTGGCCTACGACGAACCGGCACCCAACACCTTTTCGTTTAACTCACCCTACGGCATGTGCCCCGACTGCCACGGGCTGGGCGTGATCGAGGAGTTCGCGCGCGAAGCGATCATCCCCGACCCCAAGCTGAGCATCAGCCGGGGAGGCATCGAGCCGCTGGGCGAGTACCGCGACATCTGGGTGTTTAAAAAGCTGGAGGCGGTGCTCAAGAAGCACAAGGTGAAGCTGAGCACTCCGATTAAAGACATTCCGGACGATAAGCTGGAGATCATCCTGCACGGCGAACCGGGCAAAGTGGCGGTGAAGTCGGTCAAGTACCCCGGCACCGATTACCACACCGAGTTCGAGGGCATCGTGGGTTACCTACAGAAGCAACTGGACACCGGCAGCGACAAGACGCAGAAGTTCGTGAAGCAGTTTCTGTCAAGCAAAACCTGCCCCACCTGTCAAGGGCTGCGCCTCAAGCAAGAGTCGCTGCACTTCAAGATTGCCGACCGCAACATTGCCGAACTGGCCATGCTGAATATCGACGAGCTACAAGGTTGGTTTTCCGATGTGGACAAGCGCCTCACCGAGCGGCAGAAACTGATTGGCACCGAGGTGTTGAAGGAAATTCGCAAGCGCATTGGCTTTCTGGTTGACGTGGGCCTAACCTACCTCACCCTGAACCGGCCGCTGCGCACTTTGTCGGGCGGCGAGGCCCAGCGCATCCGGCTGGCGACCCAGATCGGCACCCAGTTGGTGGGCGTGCTCTATATATTAGACGAACCCAGCATCGGGCTGCACCAGCGTGACAACGTGAAGCTCATCCAGGCTTTGCAGGACCTGCGCGACCTGGGCAACACCGTGATTGTGGTGGAACACGACAAAGATATGATGGTGAACGCCGATTATATCGTGGACATCGGCCCGGGAGCCGGGCGACATGGCGGCAAGGTGATCGCCGCTGATTCGCCCGTAGAATTTCTGAAGAATGGTGGCACCACCGCCCGCTACCTCAACGGTGCGCTCAAAATTGCGGTGCCCACCGAACGCCGGAAGGGCAACGGCAAGAAGATCACCCTGCGGGGCGCCACCGGCAACAACCTGAAAAAAGTAACGCTCAAGCTACCGCTGGGCAAGATGACCTGCGTGACTGGGGTGTCGGGCAGCGGCAAATCTACGTTGATTCACCGCACGCTGTATCCGTTGTTAAGTCAGCACCTGTACCGCTCTCAGGCCAAACCCGATCCCTACACTTCAATTAAGGGCGTTGAGCATCTCGATAAAGTTATTGAGGTTGACCAATCACCCATCGGACGCACGCCGCGCTCGAACCCGGCCACCTACACCGGGGCGTTCACCGACATCCGGGCGTTGTTTACGCAGTTGCCCGAGGCGAAAATTCGGGGCTACAAACCGGGTCGCTTCTCCTTCAATGTGAAAGGCGGGCGCTGCGAAACCTGCGAGGGCGCGGGACTGCAACTCATCGAGATGGACTTTTTGCCTGACGTGCACGTGCCCTGCCCTACCTGCAAGGGCCGCCGCTACAACCGCGAGACGCTCGAGATTCGCTTCAAGGGCAAATCTATTTCCGACGTACTCGACATGACCGTGGAACAGGCGGTGGAGTTCTTCGAGAACCAACCCCGCATTCTGCGGCGCATCCAGACGCTGAGCGAGGTGGGGCTGGGCTACATCACGCTGGGGCAGCACGCCACCACGCTGTCGGGCGGCGAGGCGCAGCGCGTGAAGCTGGCCACCGAACTGTCGAAGCGCGACACCGGCCAAACGTTATACATTTTAGACGAGCCTACCACCGGGCTACACTTTCAGGACATCCAGCACCTGCTCGAACGTGCTCAACAAGCTCACCGACCGCGGCAACACCGTGCTCATCATCGAGCACAACATGGACGTAATCAAGGTAGCCGACCACGTGATCGACCTGGGCCCCGAGGGCGGGCAGGGTGGCGGTGCTATTGTCTGCGAAGGCACTCCCGAAGCCGTGGCCGCCAGTGATCAGGGTTATACCGCCCGGTTCCTGCGCGAGGAGTTGGCGGCGGGATAAAACTCAGAGACGTCATCCCGGAAATTTGCGAAGCGAAGCGAAGCAGATTATCCGGGATCCCCTTAACTCAGCGACAGAAGCCACCCCCCCCCCAATTTCTGGGTCCTTACCGAACCTTGGGGGCGAGGCGCGCAGCCCGTAGTACGCCGCCTAATTTAGCGACAAAGCCACTCCTTTTTCCAAACAATTTTTTTCCGTCCGGAGGATATCCCGGCTTGCGGTTACCACTTTGGCCGGAATGGCGGTAGCGGGAGTGACATTTTTTGCTGAAAAGTAGCTTTCTGGCCCCAGAAAGCACCTCTTGTAGCAGCACTCCTGATTGACTTACCCCTTTTTTCTTACATCCTACCATTTTTTTGGCAGACCCTTTTCACTAGGAAACGACTAGTGAATTCTGCCCAAAGTGCTATCATTTTGGGGAGTTGTTACCCATTCTGCCACCACCAAAGCACTTTGTCAGTTTGATCTTTCCCGTGGTTCCTGATCGCTTTTCCGTGAATCCTACGCGTGTATCTCAGACCGCCCATCCCCAAAAAAAAGTTTAAACAAGCCCCTTAGCTTGCAACCGCAATGAAGCACCAACCTCAACGCTCGTTGCGCAAACGCTCAAGTTTATGTTTTCTCAAACCATTAACGTAATGCCTATGAAAAATTCCCCGCGCAGAGCGACGGGCGCCTTTGGCAGCCTCTTGTCTCTGCTCATGTTTCTGATGTTCAACCCCCCAGCGCAGGCGCAAGACCAATCTGATGCTAGCTCTGACCCTAGTGGTACGATAAGTACTGATGGTGGCAGCAGCGGCGGCGGCTTAAGTGGCTTGTTATCCGAGATTACCTACGGTGGCAAGATTGGCCTCACCTCGAGCGGCTTCTACAAAGGCTTCGCCGAAGGGCGACCCCACAGTGGTAGCTTATCTGGCTTGGTGGTCGGCGGCTTCGCCAGCTACTCCGTACTGGACTTCCTCGACGTATCGGCCGAGTTGCTTTACATGCAACAGGGCGGCACCCGGGTAGAGCTCAAGGAGTTGATCGTGAATGGATCACCAGTGGCCATCACGGGCAACGTGCGACTGCACAATGTGGAGTTTCCGGTGCTGCTGCGCGCCACCGTACCTGATCTGGGACTTGGTTTCAAGCCGCAGTTGGTTGTGGGCCCTTCGATTGGTTACAACGTGGCGGCGATTCAGTCGCAGGACGTGACCTACTTCTTGGCTTCCCGCGACGATACTGAGTTTGGTATTGAAGCAGCCGCTTTTTCAACCACCAACAGTGGTTCGGAAAACGTGCGCTCGGAGTACCAGTCTATGCAGTACGGATTGAACATCGGACTAGGAATTGAACTGCCCCTGGAGGCATTCACCCTGGTCTTCGACACCCGCTATCGGTACGGGATCAACCCCGTGAACAACGGCTTCGACGCCAACGATTTGTTGCGCGACGCCTCGGACCTGCGGTCTAATTCCTTCGTCTTTTCGTTGGGAGTCGGCTTCTAGTAATCAAATAATTAACCACTCTTTAGTACAATTAAACAAACTTTAATTTAAACAAACAGTAACAATGCAAAACACACGAGTAAGAAACTTATTCTCAACGATTCTGGGCGTAGGCGTAGTAGCCGGAGGCCTGGTCCTGTCTTCATGCGAAGACGAGTTCACCGAGCAAGACGCTATCAGAGCGCAGCAGGAAACCCTGGCCGCCCTGGAAGATCAGGAAGCTAACAACGACGCTATGGCGCAGGCTATGCAGGATTCGCTGGATCGTATCGGTGCTAAAATTGATTACACCGTAACCGTAGCAGCCGCCGGACAAGCTAACACTGGTCGTACGAGCGCTGAGGCTTCGGCTGAGGGAGCTACTGTGACCTTAGTACAAGGTGGCAAGACCTACACCGAAACTGCTGGTAAAGGTGGGGTTGCTACTTTCGCTGGTTTGTCTCGAGGGCAAGCCGTGGTAACCGTGGAGGCTACGGATCATACCGCCGTGACTTACACCACGACCCTAGGCTTTAGTGCCTCAGGAACAGCTGGTAAGGAAAACTACAATGTAGGCACTTTGATTCCGGTATTCCCGACGACAGTAGCCGCTGGTGCCACCGAGATCAAGGGCAAAGCCTGGGCTGAGTTGGATGCGACCAATGATATGCCGGAAGCAGCCCAGGGTGCTATGGTACGCGGAACGCTTGATGTCAGCACCGTGCTAACTTCATATCGAAAAGGTACTACCAGTTTCGGTAACGTAGAAACTGCTACTTACGAAGGTTTCTCGAAAGAGGCTACCGTAGGGGAAGATGGTACCTACTCGCTGATCGTGCCTAACGGCAAAGGAAGTAATGGAAACGGATTTGCTCCTACCGTGAAGTTCATGCCTTTTGTTGCGAAGCAGAAGTACGTGGAACTTCAGGATGGCAAGCTGGTAACGATGGAAAAAGACGTGCTTTTCGGAGGCGATGGCGACGATGGTGAGCACCTTATAGAAGATCTTCCCGGTGTGTATGTAGAAATTGAGGCTCCTACTGCTAAAGCCGAAGGCTTTGTGCCGAAGGCTGAGTTGGTGAAGCAGGATCTATTCCTGAATGATTTTGAAGCTATCAAAGGTGGAAGTGGTTACAAAGTCAATGACGTGTTTGAATTATCGGCTGACGGAGATAATGTTGCTACAATCACAGTTACCAGCGTAGACGAAACTACCGGAGCTATTGATCAGTTCACGTATGCTGGTAACAGTGCTATGTTTGCTGAAAAGCCTGCTATCACTGCGAAGACAGTAAGCGGTACTGGTGCTGAATTTAGCGTTGATTTCGTCAATCTGTACCAAATCGTGGTAGATAATCCTGGTACTGGCTACTGGACAGAGCCTTTAGTTACAATGGTTTATACCAACGAAAACGGACAGCAACGGGTAGCAGACTTCTATAATATCGATGTAGAAGATGGCAAGGTAGGGGAGAAAGGTGATGTACTCAGATTTGATGCAAGAACGGCTAGCGGAAGTTATGTGGATGATTATACCACTTTTTTCTCTACTACCGTTCCTACTCCGAAGGCGTTCATCCCCGAGCCAAAGCAGGCCGTGATTGATCCTCGTCTTATCATGATCGAAGATGGGTTTGTCTATGGTATAGACAATGGTTTTGGTTCTAGAGGACTTGTGTTTGGCCCTGGATATGATATATCTTCCATGTTTGACGGAGGGTTTGGTTATATCACTGTTCCCAAAGTGACGTTCAAGACCGCTGGTGGAAACGGTACGGGTGCCGAAGGAGAGGCACTACTTGAAGACGGTAGAGTGGTGGGCATTGCTATCACCAATCCGGGTTCTGGTTACGGTGAAGCAAATGATACTGACCATGATATGTTCAATAACATAAGCTTTGATCAGACTATTGATAAAGATGATGACATCATCACCCCCGGTTCTTCTAATCCTGGGATAAACTTCAACTATGGTGCTGGAATGGTTCAGTAAACCCTTCCCTGCTTTAGCAGAAGTTAGTAAATAGAAAAGGCTTCCCCTCGGGGAGGCCTTTTTTGCGTTGTTCGCTCCCTTTCAACAAAGTTTGCCTAAGTTAAAATGTATAAAGGTCACCAGTGGATGACCGAAGGGAAAATCAAAATAGTTATGTCATCCAGCATTCCATGCTGGGAAAAGACCTTGTTATAAGAA
This sequence comes from uncultured Cytophagales bacterium, assembly GCA_963761785.1. Taxonomy (GTDB): domain Bacteria; phylum Bacteroidota; class Bacteroidia; order Cytophagales; family Cyclobacteriaceae; genus Tunicatimonas. The sequence goes on along the minus strand of CAVXII010000001.1, from coordinate 2,805,539 downwards.
GCAACGAGAAAGTCCAACCAAACCTACCAAAGCAAAAGTAGTGCTGCTTCCAAGTGAGAATAACCTCCACGTTGTACAATCGGGGAAGATAAGCTTATGGTATCAAAATGCGCCGGGCTAGGGCACCAAAAACCGCCACCGGGGATTGGCCTCTTCAATGAGCGCTTCCTTGCGGGCGTGGCTCAGGTTCTTCACCTCCTTCTCCCAGGCAATAGCTTGCCTGGCATCCGAGAAACGCTGGTAGTAAAGCAGTTTATAGCAACAGTGGCGTCCGGCGTGGAACGTCCGGCGTGGAACGTCCGGCGTGGAACGTCCGGCGTGGAACGTCCGGCAAAACCGTAACGCCTCAAAATGCTGATATTTGATTTAAGATTGCCGCTGCCTGTTTTGCACTAACTCTTTACCCTTGATTCGCATACTTTGTAATGCGTATGCCCAAGCATCAGAAGATACACCGGCTGGATGGACGTATACAGACCATAGAGCACTTAGGTTTAGTGGTAGACCGGCTTTTAAATAAAGAAGCCCGGAATTGAATTCCGGGCTTCTCAAACGGGTACGTGAAACCCAGCTACCGCTAGGGTTAAAGACTAGAAAGACTAGTGAAAAATGATCTTAGTTGATTTGGTCATCTCGCTACTCTTTAAAGTGAGTACGTACAGTCCAGCTGGCAAATGAATATCCAAAGACTCACTTACCTCTTCTTTGTAAAATACTCTAATACCACTAAGCGAGTAGACCGAAACTTCTACCTGATCCGTGCCTGCTAAAGACAACAACATCTTGCCATTGGTAGGATTAGGATAGACGCTAAAGTTTACGGGAGATGTATTCTGATCTCCTATCGTCGCTTTAGCATCAGATACAGATGATGTATGCTGATCTGCTGTTCTCGCTCCAGCGTCAGATGGCTTATAGCTACTGTTGGTAGTAATAAGGAACTTATCTATCGGTGTACCGTCTTCACGCATGTATACATTTAAAGACTGAACGCCCGTAGTCGCTACCGTAAATGATACGTTAAGTTTAGACCATACCCATGATGTTTGATTTTCAGTCATATGCCATTGGGAAATTAGGGTAGACCCTATTCTCGGGCTGATTGAATTGTCATTACCATTTGGTGATTTTTGTCTCGCCCATAGATAATGGGTACCTGTTTTGACAAAATCAACATCAAAAGTCAATAACGGAGCGTTGGTAGAGGTGCTTCCGTTCTTATCGTTATCGTTAGGCACCATCATGTAAGCGCCTCCACTAGCATCTCCATCCGAATATTCCGTCCAATCCATTCCTTCAAAAGTACCCGTTCCGATACTTTTTGAGCTGAAGTTTTCAGCTTCCATAGATACGACACCATCTGCCCCTGAGTCCTGTTGAAAGGTACCAGGAGTAGCGGTACCAGTCTGAACAATTACTGTACTAGTAGCGGTGAACCCGCCTTCATCAGTCGTCACAATAACGGTAGCGGTGCCTGCTGAAACGGCCGTGACTACCCCGTTAATAACGGTAGCGATGCTTTCATCAGAAGATTCCCAGACTACAGATTGATTGGAAGCATCGGTGGGTGTCACTGTAGCCACCAATGTGGCTGATTCGCCTTCGTCCAAAGTCAACGAGGCTTGGTCAAGCGTTACTGCTGCCACCGCCACGGCACTCGCGGTAACGGTCACCTCGCTAGTCGCCGTTAATCCACTATCTACGGTAGTCACGGTGATGGTGGTTACGCCCTCTGCGATAGCAGTCACTTGCCCATTAGAAACAGTAGCTACGTTTTCGTTGGAAGACATCCAGGTGACTGCTTTATTGGTTGCATCGACAGGAGCAATGGTGGCAACTAAGGTTACGTTTTCACCCGTATCGAGCGATACGGTGGCCTGATCCAGACTGATACCCGTTACGACCACATTCTCGGTAGGCAATTCATTACCCAAAGCGACGAGAAACCCATAGGCTCCGGAAGCGTACGCTGTGGTCTGGTAAACGGTAAATTCTCCGTCCAATACTGAATAGCGGGTATCAAACCAAGTTTCAGATATTGGCCACGAGAACCTATCGGGATACGATTGCAGTTTTCCCCAATCCGCATCGTTCGTCCATGCAGCCTGTATGATGTCTTCATCATCCTTACAGTGACAGTTTTCGGGATCGAATATGCCATGCCACACAATACCGTAGGGAACAATTCCATCTACTATCCCCCCTCTAATTCCTGCGTCGTTATACCAGCTATCCAGATGGAGCGCCTGAACAGGATGTCGTTCGCCCAGGCCAGAGATCCATGCCATGTTTAGCGGATTGTTTCCTAGGAAATAATCTGTTGTGGTATAGATATAGCTGAGAATTTCATCTTTCTGCGCGCCCTCATTTGCAACCCTGTGCGCAAAAATCGCTTCAAATACCCTGGGTGTTGTTTCAGAACCAATGATCGGAGGCATGCTGAATTCACTACCCTGGCGTCCTGATCGCTGTTTTGCATTATCTACGATCCTCTTTACCCCCCAGTTGATGGTCGCCTGTTTCAGTGTCGCTTTCAATGATGCATTAACATTTGCATGATCCGGAGAAGTCACGTAAGTCCACACTCCCCACTGCTGGTTGTTCGCGCTGTTCATTAAATCATCGGTAGCCGAAGAAATGACCAATGCGTTTTCAAAATCTGTTTGATATTGTGCGTCGCCCGTTAGCTTGTAAAGAGAGGCTGCGGCAAACAGCTCAAGATCTGCCAGTTTCTTACCTAAATGATCGATACCCTTGTCCGCATCTCCAGCTAACTGATTATCAGGATTTTTGGCCCAGTTGTAAGCAGCTAAAGCTTCCGAGAGCAGGGTAGTGGTAGAATCTGAAACACCCGCGATCTCCAGATTATAAGCATAATTGGCGGCTAAGGCAGCAAAAGCAAAGTTGGTATGCGGATCAGCAGCAAAGAGATGCCATTTTCTGGTGTCCTGTCCGGAATGACCGGTCGGTAGTTTTGATTGCCCGGTATAGTCAGCCGTTACTCTTGCACCAAACACAGAACCATCCGGGTTGATATTTCTCCTGAAGTAGCTGATCAACCAAGCCGCTTCATCCAGGATGTCGGGCAGTCCGTTTCCACTCTCGGGGATATTAAGCTGACCGTCGGTAAAACCCAGTGGCCCTGCCTCATAGGTAGACAGCAGTGAAACCGGTACGAGCATATGTGGCATATAGCCATCCCAGTCACCAGCATCGTGGTACCATCCCCATGTATAGTGAGCACCTACTTCTAAGTTATTGGCTACCCTTTGAATATCACCTTCGTCAATTGATCTGGTCGAGATCTTGACAATCTGAATGTCATCCGGATGATGATCTCTTGTGGTGTGAAAAGGAGTATACGCTGCTTCTTTAGCAATACCAGCTCTTTGATTGTATAAGAACTTGGTGGTCATCTCAAATGGCGTATCATAAATATCCTCCGCCATTTCAAATTTAAACGACCTGCCGAATCCTTCTACCACCAGGTAAAATTCGCCCACCCCTGAGAAGCTCGAGAAGTCTGCTTCATACACATCAGACCCGTAATAGTTATTTGAAGGCCCGAAAAGGCTCATGTTAGAATTGTCAACTTGAGAATCGGTCAGGGCTCTTCTTTTCTGAATAGTTCCTGAGAATGCAGGACTCAGCGTACTGGCATCTACAATGTGGAAAGCATTTCCCCCATAGTCAGCTAGTTCCAGTCCCCCTCCGTCACCCATCCATTCTGCGATGTATCCGTATTTCAATCCTGCTGAAGGAACATATCCTACCTGATTGACGTGGATCGCCTCCGAACGCTGCTCGAACTCATCGAACGTGAGACTGGTGGTGTTTCCATTGTTGGCGATACCTTCGGCCATCGCTATGCTGTAGGTAGATCCTCTCTGCATGGCAAACGGAAGCTCTAAATAGAGCCAATGATCCAGTATGAACTGAGATGGATTTTCTCCCTGCTCAGTGGGCTTAGACTTGCGGTAAACAGCCGTCGGATTTTGAGGTGAACTGTAGTTCGGATCATCCGAGCTGGTGATTACGTACGAAGAAGTTTGTACCGGGATATTCGTGCTGTACACATCAAAAGTCCTCGTCTCTATTTCATCTACCTTTGCTTCATCTTTTGCGTGAAGGGTAACCTTTCCGTCATCAAAACGCAACAGGGCAATTTTATCGGTAAGAGGGGTGGTTTCTACCAACTCAGAACCCTCAAAATCATAAGTTCCGGTCTTGATAAAGAAGATGGTATCGGTAAAAGCATTACCACCACTATATCCGGTGTAAATGATATAGGTGGATTTATCTACTTGAAACTCTTCTGCGGTAAATGCGATCGAATTAGTAGGATCGGGTTCGGTGACTACCTGCCATGCGTCGGAAGGATAGGCACGGGTAACGCTGTCTACGACGGCATCAAAAGGAACCGGGTTATGGTTTACCACGTGATAGTCACCAGGTACACCGCTGACTTGGTCACTTGCAAAACCATTGATCTCAGCGTTGAATCCGGTAATCGGAAAAACACCATCTCTTCTCCACTCCATTCTGTCTAAAACCAGTATTCCTGAAGTCTTTCTTACGCGTATTACGTGCTCACCGGCCGTTAGCGGAACCGAGGTGAAAACCTTGTCTTTGGGAGGCCAGAACCCTATGTTGTCCATAGTAAGTGTTTTTACCAATGAACCATCCACCAGTATTTCCATTACTGCACCTGTACTGGTATAGGTAACCGTCAGGTTGTAGTTGGTAGACTGTAATACATCGACGGTGTATTCCAGCCATTCTCCGTTGTCTAGTCCGGTTACTCGTGCATCTCCTTCAATCTCAACGTCATCATTGCGGTAAGTTTCAGACGCGTTACCTTCCGTTAAATCGTAGTACGACTCTCCGTTTCCACCATGATCATAATCCTCGAACTGTATTCTTCCCGGAATGGCATGAGGGCTGAAGTCAGCCGTGTAAGGATCTCTTCCGTAGACCTGAATCTGATCCTTTGATACATAACCTTCCGAATAGGTAGCCCGAGTTTCTAACTGGTGCGTTCCCGCCGGTATGCTAATAGGTTGGCTATAAGGACTGGTATCATCCGTGTAGAGATAACTGCCATTTAAGAAGAAATCTACCTGAGTGATTGTTCCTCCGGAGCCACCCGTCACCGTTACGGTAGCCGAGCTGCCAGGAGTCACGGTCAATCCGGCGGCTGGGCTTGTAATGGTTAATGAGGGAGTAACCGTTACCGTGATGGAATTCTGAAACCCTAAATCTTGGGATTCTACGGTAATGGTGGTCGTGCCTACCCCGACTCCCGTGAGCACTCCATCCGCATCGATGGTGGCTACGGATTCGTTGGATGAATACCAGTTGACTTCAGGACACGAAGCATCGCTAGGGGTGAGGGTGGCGGTCATCTGGGTGGTTTTTCCTACTTGTGCCTGTACAGATTGGTCTTGATCAATAGAGATACCCGTGACACGCTGAGATTTAGTAACCCTGATATCGTTGATCTTTACGTAATCATCCACCTTATCGAAGACAAACCGGAGCGTGTGAAGTCCTTCGGGTAACTCTAAGCATCTTGCCAAACTTCGTTCCCTCAGCGGCCACCATCCGCTAACTGGCATAGGAGCCTGATTCACGACGGTGTCAGTTTCGTCAAGTATGACGCTCATCCGATTACTGCTGATTCCGTTTAAGATGCGCAGCGAAATATCGTAAAGAACCGTTTCAGATATATCTACGGTGTACTCCAGCCACTCTCCGTTTTGTGGGCTCATTACCATCAGATGGTTGGCCCCCAATTCTTCATCCCAAAGTTCGGCTATGTCTACATCCGTTCCGGGACGATAGTTTACCGGAGGGTACTCTGCCGGGGTTGTATTTCCGGGAGTATTATCAACGTAAGACTCACCGTTTGCTCCCACATCAAAATGTTCAACCTGAATAACTCCCGGAAGGATCGCCGCCTCCCCACCGAAGGGAAGCGTTCCCAGGGCATTATTGTGGACTATAGTGATGGGTGTGGAAAGCGTTTTTGCGCCCCGGTTATCTACCGCAAGGACTGTGATCTCCACATCGCCAAATGATTTGGCAAACTCATCGAGCGTAATACTGAAGGGCGCTTCATAAGAGGCACCTATTCGGTGCCAATCCATGTAATATTCTACGTGATGGATACGCTCATCGTCAGAAGTGCTGACTGAAAAAGTTGTGCTCACCCCGTCGTTCAACACTTCATCTGACGATGGGGAAGTAATGGCAACAGTAGGAGGAGTGTTTACCGTGAATGTATTGTTATCCCCGGCTAGGTATCCGTAGGCAAAAATGAGTGGAGCGTTATTTTCATTGACAGTAAACTCGCTACCAACGATACTTTCTCTATTCTCAAAGCGAATTTCACTGATTGGCCAAGTGTCTTTCGGACTGAAAGGGTAAGCCGTATATGCACTGAAAGCTTCATTTCCAGACCACAATAGATCCGTCAGCTTAGATGCTTCGCTTAAATCCTGGAGCACGCTGTTATACGTGGTTAATCCTGGTAGTGCTTTTAAGTTGACAATCTTACTGTCATTATCAAAAAGCGTCCAGGAGTCGGGATGAAATACCGCGCTAATACTATGATGACCTAGCCCGGTCATCAGCACTTTATCCATTGGGTTCCCACCCATAAAGTAACTCGCCGTTGTATTGATCGCATCCCAGTATACTTTATTATTCGTAATCTCATAGGCTATAGCCAGTGGATACATGATAGGGGTTGTGGTAGCACCATTGATTCCAGCTTTGTTCCAGTCCCATCCCATACGATAACCTCGCTGTTGAGCCGGTTGTAGAAATTCTGTATCGGCAACCCCGATGATTTTAGTTTTGATTTCATTCTGAAGTGAGGGATCCAAGTTGGGAAAACTCGACGGCAGAAAACTATAAATACCAGCCGATAATTCCCATGGATTTGCTCCTAACCAATTGTTTTCGGCAATGGCGTACTGGGCGTCGTCGTTAAGGTCAGCAACGAATTGATCGTGATACGACTTTTGCTGCGTATATCGGTACAATGCTAAAGAAGCAAGCATTCGTGCACTACGAAATTCTTTTACGTTTTCATCGGTTGCCACACTGTTATTCAAAGCCCATGAGTAAGCGGCTTGAGCCTCGGTGATCCATCCAGCACTTTCACTGTGGGTGCCACCGGCCGCTTTGTCTAAACAAGAGGCCAACCAAGCCGCTGTGGCAGCATAATTAAAAGTAGCCGTAGGATCTTCAGCTGAAAGCTTCAGATCTCGGGTATCTTGCCACGAAGCCTGGTTATTTCCTACACCATCTACTCCGGCGTAAGAGCCAGGCACTCCTCCGGTAGTGAGTCCGGCCGCAAGACCAAGATCTTTTGCTCTCTTGTAGTACTTGATGAGCCACATGGCTTCGTCTAGTAAATCCGGAATACCATTGGTGCCTTCATTATACAGCACATTGGTTTCGTTGTCGATATACTTGTTGCCTACGTCACTGTCGCCAAATTTCTCCGGAGCCAGATCATAAAGAAGTAGCAAGGAATAGGGGACATAAACGTGGCGGGGATATCCATCCCAATCACCGGCATCTTTATACCATCCCCAGACGTCGAGTTGCGTCGTGGAGGTAATTGGTCGGTTATGATCAGGATCATCATACCACTTCCAATCGGATTGATAGTAGGTATTTACGTTTGGGTTAGCAGGATGATGACTCCTTGGGTACATCAGCCCAGGCTCTATTTCCATTTCTATTCCCGACCGCTGCCAGAAAAGACCCTTGCTGGCCGTTCGGTAAACTTCACGATATACATCATCGGCAATCCTGAAGGGGAGTGAGGAACCCATGCCTTCCACCACTATTTTGTATTCTCCGGAAGAAGAGAAAGCGCTGAAATTACACTCCCAAACATCGGCTTCAGTGAAGTTACGGGTGACCGGTTCATTGCCAAAGAAGGTCATATCACCGTCTGAAAACGTATTAGTCTGGGGACTACCATCGGCGAGTGATTTTCGCTTGGCGATGGTACCCGAATAAGCGGACAGACCGGTGGAAGTGTTAACCACATGGAAAGCGGAACCGCTGTAATCATCAAGACTAACTGCACCTGCGTCTCCCATCCAGTGAGATAGGTAAGCGTACTTAGGGGCGTTGGTAGGAAACCCAATCTGGGAAACATGTACGGAGGAGGATCTTGTCTTGTAAGAATCGAAGGTAAACGTTATGTTATCCAGGTTTCCAACAGCAATGTTGTTCAATGACACCGTGTAGGACTTTCCTTCTTGCATGGCAAAAGGTAATTCCAGATAAATCCAGTGACCGAGTATATAAGGAGGGCTCTTGTAAAGATCTCCAAAATCGGTTCCCTTAGATTTTCTGCCTACGGAGCCAATTGGATTTTGCGCTGTAGAGAAGTTAGGGTCATCTGAACTTGAAATTAGGTAGTTTGCTTTGGTTTGAGCTGCATCCACATCCAGCTCATATCTAAATAGAACAGTAGATGCCAAATCCCGGCCATAGTTGGCATAACCTTCGTCAAAATGAAGTCTCAAGATCTTGTTCGTAACCGGGACTACCTCCACGAAGTCAGCCGCCCAGGCTTGAATGCTTAGGAGACAAAACAAAGCAATAGTCCACAGACCTTTCCGGACACATGAGTGCAATCTGAGAGGTGCCCACGGTAGAATTTGTTGTTTCATGATTTTGAGTTTATGTAGTTTGAAAGTTATTGACTGCAATATAGTCAGTGGAGCAAATGTTTGATTTCGCTATATTTCGGGTTGTTTCGGTATATTTTGTTCTTAAACTTTTGAAATATTTGTTAGAACTAATTGCATAAAACACGCATTAATTCTGTGACTTTTGGCCGAATATCTTAATAACTTTGAGACATTTGCTGATAAAATTAGCAAATAGTAGGTTTCATAATCTGTCACTATAATCTGATCATGTTTAAAATAGATACTGTGGTAAAGGCTTTCGTTCATATAATTTTCCTGCTCTTGTGTCAGGTTCACCTCTACGCCCAGTTTGATCGACCGCTTCTTTTCAACCATCTGGACAGTAAAGGAGGGCTGCCTTCAAACACTGTTAATGATATACTGGTGGACCGATACGGTTTTGTCTGGTTTGCTACCCGGGCGGGACTCTGTCGATACGACGGTTTGCGGGTGAGAAATTTTCCGCTGAATGCTGAGCATCTGAATAATAATGCGGGCACTAATATTTTAGGACTGGATGAGGCCGCTCAGGGAGACATATGGGTAGGTACGGATAGATGGCTGTATAAAATCAACGCAGAAAGTGGGCACTTTACGCATCACTCACCGGATTCTACCTTTTTAAATCACGATGCTACTTCTCGTTGGATTCCTATACTTGATCACAAAGGATATATCTGGTCCGGATCTATTCAGAATAGGTTATCCTTTTTTGATACCGACGGAGGAAAATATCACTACATACCAGGAGACTGGGAAAAGGAAAATTTCGTGGAAATACGACTAGTGGATAGCTTTGGTAACTGTTGGTTTCAGGCAGCCAAGACCGGCAAATTGTACCGTGTCAATCATGCCGATATCAACCTGCAAGACCTCTCCCAGACGGAGGTAAGCGAATACCCAGTAGAAAATCTGAGGGGGGAACTCGCCGGCGATTTCAGTGGCATATATGAGGATTCTAGAGGTAAGCTGTGGTTTGTGGGTAGGGATGTGAAAATATCTTCCCACGAGTTGCTTTCATCACGTAGGGCGGTCAGTCCAACTTTCAAAACAGACCTGAAAAAAGAGCATGCGTTTACAATTTGGGAAGAGGATAGTGAAGCGAGAATCTGGTTGGGAAATGTGGAGGAAAAGTTTCTGATCGTGCTAAACGAAAAGCAAGAAGAGATCGCGTTTATTGATTCTCGATCGCCAGGTTTTGGTGGATTAGCGGATGAGGATTTGTGCGCTGTAAAAAATGCAGGAAATGGTTGGGTGTGGATAAGTACCCGAAATTCCTTATACAAATATCATTTAGAGAAGCAATTAGTTGAACACTATCCGGCTAATCTATCAAATCCAACTGGCTTAAGAGGGAAAATCAAACGAGACGAGCCTTTCATTTATGATAAATCAGGAACTGCATGGCAGGTGCTGGACCAGAACGGAGTGATCTATTTTAACGATGAAAAGGTCAAGTTTAGGGGTATAGAAAATTATCCAGGAAACAGCTATCAGCTGCCACAAGATGTGGTTTCCGATATCACTAAAGATAACGAAGGGCGACTGTGGCTGTCGTTTCAGGATGAAGGAATTCGGACAATAGATCTCGAGAACAACAGGTTGGAGCCCTTTCTGTTCGAGCAGCTTGTATACCGAACAAATTAATACCACAAACTGGATCGATGGAAAACTCTGGGTGGGACATCATGGGTTGGAGTGGCTAGAAATATCGGGTGGCAAACCACAAATTACCGATAGGAAACTGTATCTACCGGGTACTGACGAAAGCATTTTACCCTATTGGTATGTGCCCTGTATTTTTCAATCCGGTTCAGGTGACATATGGGTGGCCAATCTTCAGAGTGTAGTCAGATACAGTCTAGGAAAGCATAAGAATGAGGTTAACCCGCAAAGGAACTATAGCACATTTGGCAGCAACTCGATCGCCGGCCGTATGATCTGGGATATTACCGAAGACGAAGACGAAAATATTTGGGTTGCAACTTCAGAGGGTCTCTCCATGATTGATCCAACCACCAATGAGATTACTAACTACAAGCATACGGACGGGATAAGTACGTCCTTGAGCAGTAACAATACTAAGACGTTGTATGTGGATGATAACAATGTACTATGGATAGGCACTGAGGGAGGGGGGCTCAACCGCTTTGATGCTACCCACGGAACCTTTACCAGATTTTCAATGGATCAGGGCTTACCATCAAATACGATCTGGGGAATCCTTCAGGATCGTGAACGAAACTACTGGATGAGTACAGATCGCGGAATTACTTGAATGAACACTGAAAATGGCGAAGTGAAATTCCGGAACTACGATGAGACCGATGGTTTACCAGGCTTGCAGTATCACTGGAACAGCAACTTTTATGATACGCTCAAGAATGAAATCTACTTCGGAGGACATAACGGAGTAACTGTTATTAACCCAGAGAAAGTAACGGATCGTATCTATAAGCCCCCCATCTTTATTACTCAAATGCGGGTAAACGGTAAAGAAAAGCAAGTACGACACTGGTCTGGTGGATCTACATTCGATTTGAAACATTGGCAAAACTCAATCACTTTCGAGTTTGCCGCGCTGGACTTTGCCGCCCCTCAAAATATTGAGTATGCCTATAAGTTGCTTGGTTTTGATGACGATTGGAAAATCCACTCATCTGACAAGGCTTTTGCGCAATACACTAACCTACCAGCTGGTAACTATCGCTTCGTGGTCAAGGCCACCAATGCAGATAAAATCTGGTCTGTTGTTCCGGCCACGCTAAATTTTACTATAGCGGTTCCGTGGTGGCAAACCTGGTGGTTCAAGTTAATTCTATCCCTTACCCTACTGTTTCTTGTATATGGGTGGATGAGTCTGAGAGAGCGGTTTCTAAAAAGTCAGAACATAAAACTCGAAGCGTTGGTAATACAGCGGACAAACGAACTGATAATGAAGCAGAATGAAATCTCCGAAAAGAACAAAATGCTACTGCAGTCGAATGAGGATTTGCGTCAGAAGAATGACGAAATTCAGGTGATGGCCACTCAAGTAGAAAAGGCGCATAAGGAAAAAATTCAGTTCTTTACCAGTATCAGTCATGAGTTCAGAACCCCACTCACGCTGATAGTGGCACCCATCCATAAGCTGATGAAGACGTCTCCCTCCATTTCTAAAGATGTACTAGACAGTATGTTGCATAAGATGGAAAGGAATGCGCAACATCTTCTAGGTATGATAGATGAGGTGTTGAAGATCAGAAAAATAGAAGAGAGCACCTGGGATTTTCGGCCTGAAATTCAGGAACTTGCGCATTATCTCAAAGGAATACATGCTGCTTTTCAGCCCCTGAGTGAGGAAACCGGAATAGATTTCCATTTGGAACTGACGCAGGAAAAAGTAACCGCTCGTATAGATTCTCATCTCTTGGATATTATATTAAATAATCTACTGTCCAACGCCTTCAAGTATTCTCCAAAAGGAAGTGAGGTGAAACTAACACTCTCTCAATCAGAAGATTACATTCTATTACAAGTATACAACTCAGGTGTAGGACTAGATCCGGAAGAACTAAAGAAGATATTTGACCCTTACTATCAGGTTCGTAACAATGAATATCGGAGTACCGGACTGGGGCTTGCTCTGGTAAAAAGACTCATCGAGCTGCATAAGGGCATCATCAACGTAGAAAGTGAAAATAGGGATTATGTGCAGTTCTCGATTCAAATACCGAGAGATATCGGGCATAGTTTAGTTGTTAAAAATTATGCGGTGGAGGAGGTCTCATCAGAGATGGATGAACCCATCGTTGCGCTGGACTTTTTAACGAAGGATACGCGCGTTCTGGTCGTAGAAGATCACCGAGATTTAAGAGAGATGCTACAAGATGAACTTTCTGATCACTGCGAAGTCCATCTGGCTCTCAATGGTAGTGAAGGACTGAAACAGGCAACGAATCTTTTGCCGGACTTGATTATCAGTGACGTGATGATGCCAGTGATGGATGGTTATGAACTCTGTCAGGCGGTAAAAAAGGAGCCCAACATCAGTCACATCCCGGTGATTTTACTCACCGCCATGTCATCAGAAAATGACGAGCTGGTAGGACTGCAATTCGGGGCAGACGATTATGTAACCAAACCCTTCCATTTTGACATCCTTTTGACTAAAATTAATAACCTAATACGCCATAGAGAAGAACTGAAACGGAAATATTCAAGCTCTTTTTTTATAAAGTCTTCTGAACTGAAAGTTGGGACTTTGGATCAGGAATTTCTTAAAAAAGTGGACGATCTTATCATAAATAATTTAAGTAACTCTGATTTGGAGGCGAATTTTTTATGCAAAGCATTGGGGTATAGTCGTACTACGCTTTATCAAAAGATAAAGTCGCTAACCGGACAGTCTGTAAATGTATACATACGGACAATAAGACTAAAACAGGCCGCTGTTCTCCTTAGAAAAGGTTACAATGTATCTCAGAGTAGTCAGATGGTGGGTTTCAACTCGCTGGCCTATTTTTCAGAGTCTTTTAAGACTCAGTTCGGAATATCACCCGGAAGTTTTAGTAAATAATTAGCTGCTATCAATATCACATTGAAAGATCAGACAATTGTGTTTGGATGAGTTATATCAATAGTCTGTAGAGTTTTAAGCGGCAATACAGCCATAGTTGTTTAGGGTTTGATACTGTGGTGAATTTTGATAGGATTCGGCCGTTATACCGAACTCGCTAAAAAATTTATGCAGTAAATGTTCATTGAAGTGAGGTGGTCTAAAAAAGTGGGACACCAAAAAGTGCTAACCGGACCCCGGCGGCTTAGCCACTTATGGACCCGAACAGCAAACACAAGACCACCCGAAAAAGCCGTCGTAAATATGATGAGACCTTCAAAGCTGAAGTGCTAGCGATGGTTGCTGCCGGGCAACCTGCTAGTGAGGTAGCCCGCCGTCTAGGTATTGGCTTCCCTGTGGGGAAGGCCTTTTTTGGTTTGATGAGAACCGCGTCCCAGCAGTAGGATGTCTTCCAAATTGTAAGCGTATTGCGTATCTGGTGTAAAATTTCGTCATCAACTCCATAGCCCAGTGTTTAACCGGGGCGGCGAACCACCGCTGGGCTATGGAAATGGTGGGACGTTTGGGTACATTTAAAATTTTATGCTCGCTAACAGCGGAGGAGGTTGGCAGGGCAATTCTCGGTTTTGCACCCCTACTCCTCAATCAAATATTTCATTATCTTCGCTGGGATGAGACACTTTCTAATCACTATCTTTAGTTTGCCCGGCTTACTCGCCGCGGGCAGTCTGCTGCTCGGTTGCAGCGCCGCTTCGGAACACGCTGAACTGACCATCCCTACCGACGCGGCCACGGTGGCCCAGGGCAAAGAACTGTTCGTGAACAACTGCTCTGCCTGCCACAATTTTCAGCAGCAGGCCATCGGCCCGGCCCTGGGTGGAGTGACCACCGCCACCGATCCCACCTGGTTGTACCACTTCATCCGCAACGCCCCGGCGATGATCGACGAGGGCGACGAGCGGGCGGTGGCGCTCTACGAAGAATACCAGCAGTACATGCCGCCCTTCACCGCGCTCGACAGCAGTGCGGTGCTGGCCATCATGGGCTACCTGCACACCCAGCAGGAAGTGGCCCCCGCGGTAAGTGCCGCTACGCTGGAAAACGTGCTCACCGATCCCATTCCCACCAAGATCAAGCACTCCGGGCGGGCCCTGGTGCTGGAAGCGGTGGCGCAGGCCCCCGCTACGCGCTCCGAACCGCCGGTGGCCCGCATCAACAAGCTGGATATGCTGACTGATCCGTCTGGAAACAAAGCCGACCGAATGTTTGTGCACGACTTGCAGGGCATTCTTTACGAAGTGAAGGACGGCACGTTTCGCCCCTACCTCAACCTGCGCGATAATCGGCCCGATTTTATCGACAAACCCGGACTGGGCACTGGCTTCGGCAGCTTTGCCTTTCACCCGGAGTTCTACGACAACGGACTGCTCTATACCACCCACACCGAACCGGCGGGCACCGCTCCTGCCGACTACGCCTTCCCCGACAGCATCGACGTAACCCTGCAGTGGGTGCTCAGTGCGTGGAAGACGGATGATCCAACATCAGCTACTTTCAAAGGTGGGCCGCGCGAACTGCTGCGCGTGAACATGGTCACGGGCATTCATGGGGCGCAGGAGCTTACCTTTAATCCTACTACTAATCCCGGAGATGAGGACTACGGTTTGCTCTACCTGGGTGTTGGCGACGGCGGCGCTACGCTGCACAGTCACCCCGAACTGTGTCAGGACTTGAGTCGCCCCTGGGGCACCATCCTGCGCATCGATCCCCGCGGTGATGATAGTGCTAATGGACAGTACGGCATTTCGGCCAGCAACCCCTTCGCGCGCGACGGCAGTGACCAGACGCTGGGCGAGATCTTCGCCTACGGCTTTCGCAATCCGCACCGCATCAGTTGGGACACCGGCGGCGAGCACGCCATGCTAATTTCGGGCATCGGTGAGAAAAACGCTGAGGAGCTGAACCGGGGAGTGGCCGGAGCCAACTACGGCTGGCCGCAGCGCGAGGGCACCTTTCTAATTGACCAGCGGGGCGACATTTCACTGCCCTACCCGCTGCCGCCCAACGACGACGCCCTGGGTTTCACCTACCCGGTGGCGCAGTACGACCACGACGAGGGCAACGCCATCTCGGGAGGCTTCGTCTACCAGGGCCAAGCGATTCCAGCCCTACAAGGCATCTACGTGTTCGGCGACATCGTGACCGGCCGCTTATTTAGTGTTGAAGCTGACCAACTCAAACTAGGGCAGCAGGCTGAGATTCAGGAGCTGGGCTTGCGGGTGGACGGGCAACCCACCACCCTGCGCGAGGTGACGGGCATCAACCGGGTGGATTTACGGTTCGGTCTGGGCTTTAAGAACGAGTTGTACTTGTTCGCCAAATCCGACGGACGGGTGTGGAAAGTAACGGGAGTAGCGAAAGAAGAAACCGCCCAGGCGGGTATCTAACCGATGGAAGAACTACTTCGCGAACATATGGCCCGGTTTATTCGCCTCAGTGACGTGGAGTTTGATCGGTTTTATCAATGTCTTCACTTCCGGCAGCTTAAGCGGCGAGAAGTGCTGCTGTCGATCGGTGAAATTTGCCGGGATGCCTACTTCATTCAGCAGGGCTGCTTGCGCTACTTCAACGTGGTTGATGGCGAAGAGATCACCGGCCAGTTCTTCTTTGAGCACAGTTGGTACAGTGACTACGAGAGCTTTCTGTTAGAACAGCCTTCCGAGCAGGGTATTCAGGCGCTAGAACCCTCGCAGACTGCCTTACTCTCGAAGTCCTCGCTGCTGCAACTGTATACTGAGCTTCCGCAGTTCGAGCGGTTCGGTCGGCTGATGGCCGAAAACGCTTTTATTGGTTTGCGCAAGCGCACCGAAACCCTGACCCACCTCACCCCCGAAGAGCGCTACCTGCGCTTGCTTCAGCACCGCCCCAAGGTGATCGAGCGGGTTCCCCAGCACTTCATTGCCAGCTATCTGGGCATTAAGCCGCAATCGCTGAGTCGAATTCGCAAAAGAATTTCCTCCGAACTGTGATTAGTTAACCCAGGTGCACGTCTAGCCCCCGGGTTCTCCGGTACTTTTGTATTAAGCGTTTTGCTAAACCACCCCTTAATACACGGTACTATGAAAGTCAGCGCATTAGAATTCTTCGCCACCCTGTCCGTTCGCAACGGCACGCTCTACAAGTTCGGCCTGCTTTGCCTGCTGGCGGCGGTCGTAACCGCGGCACTGATCGCGTTCACCGAAACCAAGGTGCTCGGCATCAATGCCTGGATCAAGCCTACCAAGTTCTTTGTGTCTACCGCAATTTTTGTGTGGACAATGGCCTGGTTGGCAACCTACCTGGAAAAATACACCTCCGTGCGGGCCTACAGTTGGATGGTGGTGATCGTGTTCACCGTTGAGTTGAGCTACGTCATTGGGAAAGCGGCGGTGGGAGAGCTTTCTCACTTCAACGTGTCTACGTCCTTCAACAGTACGATGTGGAGTGTTATGGGGTTACTGATTGTATCCATGACCCTGTGGACTGCCTACCTGGGCGGGTTGTTCTTTGTCCATCGTTTTCCGGAACTTCCGCCGCCCTTTGTTTGGGGCATCCGCTTAGGAATTCTGCTCTTCGTGGTGTTTGCCTTTGAGGGTTCGCTGATGGCGCGGCAACTGGCGCATTCGGTGGGCGGAGCGGACGGCGGAGCGGGCTTGCCGATGACCAACTGGAGTACGCAGCACGGCGACCTGCGGGTGGCTCACTTCTTTGGCCTTCACGCCCTGCAAATCCTTCCCCTGGCGAGCTTCTACCTCTTCAAGCGGGTGGACCTGGTCTGCGCTTTTGCGGTGGTGTACTTCACCCTGGTTTCGCTCACCTTTTGGCAAGCCCAGCAGGGAAACCCCCTGCTGGGGCACAAGGCAGTCGTGAATATTACGGTGCAACACACTGAAAATCAATCAACTAATAATCGAATATTATAAATTTTCTGTCAACCATTTAATCCTTTTTAATTATGTACCGATTTACAATTTCAGCTGCTCTGTTTATTATCTTATTGGTCAATGGCCAAGCTATGGCTCAGGATGCCCCTAAAAAAGTACCGATATACGCTAACGTGGCGATGGGCTACGGCAACACGTTCTTCTACGGTTCACTTTCGGAGAAAGAAACAATCAACGACGGTCGCGGCTACGGTCGCAACCAGGGCTACACCTTGTCCACCTTTTTCTACGCCGCACCGAAGCACTGGCAAGGGCTGGGCATTGGTAGCGGAGTGAAAGGATTTTTCGCCACTCCCAACAACGGCGACAATGACGAAACTTACCTATTCAATACCTACCACGTGGGAGTTGGACTCAAGTACTTTCCCTTTTCGCGGACGTTTAACCAGGGCTTCTCGGTCAAAACGACCGTGGGTTTTGGACAGATGACCGAAAAAACGCGGTTCAATGCCACGCAGACCTACGACCACCAGTTTGCCGTTGGCACCAGTATACTGGGTGGGGTGGGCTACGCCATTCCGTTCGGAAAAGGAAAGTCTAGCCTGACCATTGATCTTGAAGCGGAGTACGCCAGCCGCCGCGGTGATGTGAGTGGTTTGGGAGAAGACCAGGTGTTTCAGAACAGCCACGTGAGTATCAACTTCGGCATCGCTTTCTAATCTTGATATGCGGTTTCCGTAGCGGAACGTTATCGGCTTACGCTGGACTCTCCTCTTCGGGGGGGTCTTCTTTACGTTTCCTCCCAGCCTTGTGCAAGGCCTGGTCGATGATCCACTCCAGCTGTCCGTTGGTGCTGCGAAACTCATCGGCCGCCCATTTTTCTACGGCTTTCATCATCTCCGGGCTCACCCGCAGCACAAAGGGTTTCTTTTTGGCCATTATTGGTGCAGCGTACCGGTGTTGACGACGGGGGTGGCGTCTTTGTCAGAGCACAACACCACCATCAGGTTGCTCACCATCGCCGCTCTTCGGTCTTCGTCCATCTCGATGATTCGCTTGCGCGAGAGTTCGGCCAGCGCCATCTCCACCATGCTTACGGCTCCTTCCACGATTTTCTCGCGGGCCGCCACAATGGCGGTGGCCTGCTGTCGCCGCAGCATCGCGCTGGCAATTTCCGAAGAATACGCCAGGTAGCCAATGCGTGCCTCAATCACTTCGATACCCGCCATCTTGAGGCGGTCGCTCAGTCGGCCTTCCAGCGCGTCGTTCACCTCATCCACCCCCGACACCAGGGTGATTTCGGGGGTGTCGTTGAAGTTGTCGTAGGGGTAGGAATTGGCCAGCTTGCGCACCGCCGCGTCAGATTGCACCCGGACGAAGTTTTGGTAGTCATCCACCTCGAAGGCGGCCTGGTAGGTGTTCTCTACGCGCCACACCAGAATCACGCTGATCATGATGGGGTTGCCCAGTTGGTCGTTCACCTTCACGCGTTCGCTGTCGAAGTTGCGGGCCCGCAGCGAGATTTTCTGCCGGGTGTAGAAGGGGTTGGTCCAGAAGAAGCCGTTGCGCTTCATCGTGCCCCGGTACTCGCCGAACAGCGTCATCACGCACGAACCGTTGGGGTCCACCATAAAAAAGCCACGAAGCAGCAAGAGGAGCGTTAGCACGGAGAGAATGAGCAAAAGCGGCATCTCGAGCACGGCCACGGAGAGCAGTCCGACCAGCAGGGTGAGCACAACCGCGCCGACCATCACGTAGCCTGATACGGCGTTGATATTCTGTTCGTGTTTCATAGCGAATCGAGTATGATATTAATTTGATATCATAAAGATATTAAATTAAACTCAATTTCCTAATCTGATGTACTTTCTGAACCTCGGGCCAACAATTTCGCTCAATTTATGCCTACGTGATGGGGGAGACGACAGCATCTTACGTGGCCTGAACGATTTTATTATAAATAAAAGCAGATTTATGCCAATGTTATGTCAAGAAAACGTACTTTTGTTACACTTATGTACCATGTATCATTTAACCTAAATTGTAATGAAAATTTCTACTTATCCTACCCTATCTGGGTATGTGCACACCTACCAACGTCTCAAAGCAGTCATCCTTCTTGCTTTATTCTCCTTTAGTATCTTACCTGCGTTAGCGCAGACCAACCCTCCGCTTGAGGTGCGACTGCAACCCGGCGAAACTGCCGTTCGGCAGATTACCGTGACCAATTCGGGCAGCGCATCGGTAAGCTTCCAAACCGCCGTCAAAGAGAGCACCGCTTCCCTGGCGCAGCGCAACGTGGCCCCTGCTTCTTTTGATGGCTTGGATGTGGTTTTCTCTACCGGATTTGAAGACTACACGATTGGTAATCTAGGCGATCAGATGGGGTGGGACGACCTCTCTCCCATCGTTAGCAATAATGTTCCGGTGATTGCATCAGTAAGCACCGAGAGTCCATTAAGCGGTGGAAAACACCTGGATTTTAACATTGGCGAGCGGTTTGATAATTATCTCAGTGTTAGTCCTCAGGTAGAGCCGGAGCAAACAAGTGCGGTCAGAAGTTTGGTGTTTAACTTTGATCTAACCGGTAGTGGGAGTGACTTCAGACTGTTTGCTTATAAACGAAGAGATCCTCGTTTCAATGGCAGTATTCCGGATGGTGACGCCGGCGTAGCTATTTCATCGGGCGGTAAAGTGGCGTATTTCGATAATAGCAGCGGTTCCGGAAATAGAGTCTCTACTCCCTTTGGTGACGGTCTGGAAGAAGGATACGTTGAGGTGATGATAGTAGCTAATCAGATTACTAAAACCTATGATCTGTACGTGGATGGCCAACGAGTAGCCGAGCAGGTTGGGGCACGGCACGGATTGATTGAAGGACTACTAGTGGTTCAGCTTGGAGTGCCTGTAACCGGAGAAAATCCCTCCCTCTATTTTGACGATCTTACCATCGCGGAAGGTGACGCCTCTGCTCCCGACTGGATTAGCACACCAACGGCCTCCGGAACACTGCCTACCGGAGAGAGCACACTAGACGTAGCCTTAGACGCACAGAACCTGGCCCCCGGTACCTACGAGGCCGAAGTGCAGGTACTGGACGAAGCTTTTGGTTCGGTTACTACCGTACCCATCACGCTCGTAGTAGAAGAACCCCCGGTCGTGGTAGTAATTGAAAACCTCAATTTGTCATCCGTGTGCTCCGACGATCCCGATGAGGAACTGCGCTGGCGCATCCGCAACCCCAACGACTTCGACGTGGAAGTGACCTGGCAGGTGTACGGCAGTGCCCAAGCTGACACCGTGGTGGCCGCCCCCGGCGACTCATTTTTCTTCACCCAGACCGAAGTGGGTGCTAACACGACCACTATCCGATGGAAGGACGAGAACGGACAGACTAAGCAAAGGACCAAAGCATCCGGAAAAGAACCTTGTCAGCCCGTGGTGGCTCAACCCAAATTGCTGGCGTATCCTACGATCATTGAAAACGAGCTAACTCTGGAGATAGACGGAGCGGGTAATGGCAAGCTGTTTATTTTTAGCGAGCGATACGCTTTGATCTACCGGGCCAAGGTAGCTCCGGGCACCAATCTGGTGCTTGGTGCCGACGAACTGAGACTACAGTCGGGTGTAACTTACTACATTCTTCTGGCGATACCAGGGCCCAATGGATGGGCAATCCGCAAGCAAACCGTACTCAAGCAGTAATTTACTACTTCCCTCTTTCACCAAGCCCGTTAGAATCAGTCTAACGGGCTTTTTTTGCTTCATTCGCTTCTAATCAAACCCGAAGGAAACACCACCACGCTCTCGTTCCCATCCTGACCCACCGTGGCCACGCCAAAGTAGTAGTTATCGATCACCACTCCCTCCAGCGTGTGCTCGGTCACATCGCCCACAAAGCGCGCGTACGTCCACTGCGGCGCAGTGGTTTCTCGCCAGTACACTTTGTAACCCGCCAGATCAGGAGCATTCACCGGCTCCCAGGCCAGCGTAGTAGAAGGCTGCACCGCCCCGCCAATCCGCACGCTATCCGGTGCCGGAGGTGCCGCGGCGAGTCCGGCCAGGGTGATGGCGTTCACCGCAGTAAGCTTCTTGGCGTAGTCAAAGTTCACTCCCTCCACCACATCGCCGTAGGCAATGCCGTTCTCGGTGCGAATGTCCTGATGCTGCCGGTTGTAGTTCTCGTGGGCTTCCATGATACGCACTCCGGCGAAACCTAAATCGTTGAACGGACGGTGGTGCCCGCCTCGCCCGAAGCGGTCCAGCCGGTAGATCATCATTGGGTTCATCTCCGGCATATACTGCTCGGTCATTTTGTGCACGTAGCGGGCCAGTTGCCGCGAGATACCGTCAACCTCGCCCCCGGTAAACCGGCGGAAGCGGCGCTCCTGCTCGGTTTCGGTGGGCGGTACGGGTTCTGAAAAGATACGAAAGCTCCGGTTGTCGATCACTCCGTCTACTCCTTCTATGTTGCCAATCATATCGTTGTTGAGCACCCCGAGCAGCTGCCAGTCGTTTTCCTGCGCGTATTCGGCCAGGCCTTTTCCGCCGTAGAGTCCCTGCTCTTCGCCCGATAGCCCTACGTAGGCAATGCTGCCGGAAAACTCATACTGGGTGAGCACCCGTGCCGCCTCAATGGCTCCGGCCATACCCGAAGCATTGTCGTTGGCTCCAGGGGCGTCGGTTTGGTAGTCGGTGGCGTCCGAGGCGCGTGAGTCAATGTCACCCGACATCATCACCAAGCGATCAGGAAACTGGGTGCCGCGCTGAATGGCCACCACATTTACAATATCCACGTCTTTGATGATGCGCTCGCCGGTGCCCTTTGGCACAAAGTTGCGCTGGTAAAACACCTCCAGGCAACCACCGCAATCCTCAGAAATTTTATCAAACTCGGCCTTGATCCACCGACGCGCCGCACCGATACCCCGCGTATCCGAAACGGTATCCGACAGGGTATTGCGGGTGCCGAAGCCCGCCAGCGTGCGAATATCCTGCTCGATGCGGTTAGCCAACACGCTATCAATGATGCGGTACATCCGCAGGTCGGCCTGGGGCGGGGCCTCCCCGGATGGGGCCTCCCCGGATGGGGCCTCCCCGGACGGGGCATTAGGCGAGTTTTGACTGTAGACAGGAAACGTGAGAAAAAGCAGACTAATCAGGTAGATACGATGCATGCGATAAGGGGTTTAGGCTACTTGAACCAATGAGAAAGCAGAAAGTTACCATTCTATTTTAACTTACGTTAAATAAAACATACCTTTGTGTATGCCCAAACACAAGACCGACCGAGACACCATCCTTCGCCAATCGCTAGGCGTATTTTTGCGGAAAGGCTACTACCACACCAAGTTTTCGGATTTAGGTGAAGCCTGTGGTCTGGAGAAATCGCACTTCTACTATTATTTCAAAAATAAGGAAGACCTGATGCTGGCGGTGCTGGATTTTACGTATCGCAACGCCAAGCAGCACATCTTCGACAAGGCCTATGACGAACGCTACTCGCCCAAGCAACGCCTGGAAAAGATGATGCAGAACGCGGTGCGCTTGTACGCTTCCGCCCCCCGTGGTTGCCTGATGGGCAACACGGTGCTGGGTACAGCGGGCAACGAACCTGAATTTCAGTCGGTATTGCGGCAGTATTTCGACGGTTGGGTAGCGTCGCTCATGCATCTTTTCGAGACACAGCACGCCGCAACGGAAGCACAGCACCTGGCCCAGGAGTCGGTGCAAGAAATTCAGGGAAGCGTGATGTTCGTGCGCTTGTACGATGATCCTAGCTACCTGGAAGATGCCACGCAGCGCGTAATAGGTCAATTGATGGCAGAAAAAAACTGACCTGCAAACAAGAATCAAAAGAGGGCAAACCTTGCTACACAAAATAAAAAGCAGGCGCTTGCTGTATTTTAACTGGTGCCGAACAAGACTATGATGAGTGATCAATTGATTAAAACCCCGGAGAGTGAGGTGATTATTCGGTTTGCCGACTGTGATCCGTTCAACCATCTGACCAACTCGCGCTACCTCGACTATTTTTCTAACGCACGCGAAGACCACCTGATGACCTACTACAACTTCAATCCTTTTCAGCTAGTGCAGGAAAAAGGGCTGGGATGGGTGGCCGTGCAGAACCAGATTTCTTACCGACGACCAGCGGTACCGCTAGAGAAAGTTATTATTGATTCTACGTTACTGCACTGGGGCCCTAAAAGTCTGAAGGTGGAGATGCGGATGTGGGACAGCGCTAAACAACAACTCAAGTCGCTGCTGTGGATGACATTGGTGCACTTCAATCTGCGTACCCAAAAGAGCGAACGGCACACCGAAGAACTAAGTGCCTTATTCGCTTCGCTGGAAAACCCGCTGCCCTGCTCGATGAGTTTCGAAGAGCGGACTGAACAGCTATCCTCACCCCTTAATGCTGACGCTTCCTAACCGGTAAAACCCATGAAACAACTAACCTACCTCAAAAAAAATACCCTGCAGTGGTGGGACGTGCCGGAGCCGGAGCTACAACTTCCTACCGATGCCATTGTGCGTCCTCTGGCTGCCGCCCGTTGAGATGCGGATAAAATCTTTCTGTTCAACAACATCACCCGGCCGATGCAAATCGGTTTGGCTTTGCACTACCTGGACCCGGTCACCATTGATCTACTGGGGAAAAACCCGTTTCAGGGACCCATCCCGGTGGGACACGAATGCGTAGCGGAAGTGGTGACGTGCGGATCGTCGGTTGGCTCCTTCCAGCCCGGTGACCGAGTAATCGTTCCCTGGTCCATTTCGTGCGGCAGTTGTTCGCACTGTCGATCGAGCCTCACCTCGAAGTGCCTGGAAGCGGGGGACACGTTTATCTCTGGATATGGTTTCGGAGAACCGATGGGTTCGTGGGGCGGGATGGTGAGCGACCTGCTTCGGGTTCCCTACGCCGAGCACCTGCTGGTCCGCTTGCCGAAGGGCATCGATCCGGTAGCGGTGGCCAGCGCGAGCGACAACATTCCGGATGCCTGGCGGACGGTGGCCCCGTTGTTGAAGCAAAAACCCGGCGCTCCGGTGCTGGTGGTGGGCGGGGCCGCTCCGAGCATTGGCTTGTACGCCGCAGGCATCGCGGTGGCCCTGGGTTCCACGCGCGTAGACTACGTGGACGTTGATGCTTCCCGGCTGGAAATCGCCCAGGCCCTGGGAGCGCATCCCGTACGCATCCCCAAACCGGGAAGAGATCGCAATAAATGGTACCGGCAGCAGGCTCCCCAGCGCAGTGGCGCATATCCTATTTCGGTAGACGCGAGCGCTCGTCCGGACGGACTGCGATACGCCATTCGCTCGCTCGCTCCGGGCGGCACCTGCACCAGCGTGGGTTTTTACTTTCAGAAACGCACTTCGCTGCCCCTGATGCAGATGTACACCAACGACACCACCTTTCACACCGGAATCTCTCATCCCCGGGCCGCCCTGCCTGAGGTGCTGAGCTTGATTGAGCAAGGAACGTTCCGGCCCGAGATGATCACCACGGTCCTCGCCAACTGGGAGGATGCCCAGGAAGCGTACCTAGAACGTACCACCAAAGTGGTGGTGCACCGTCCTTCAATCTTTTAGTCCACATTGTCGTGCAAAAAGCGGTTGTTGCCCACGATGTTGCTCTCGTCGTCCAGGCTGTAACGCGACACGTTCTGGTCGTTGGAGGGCGGCGTGCTGTACAAATGCACGTTCTTGCGCAGGTAAGCCGGTTGGCTGAAGTTCTCTTTCTGAAACTGCTCCTGATTGCTGTCGGGCGAACTGATGCTCTTGCGACCGCGCAGCTTTAGTTTTCGCTGGTAAGCTTCTTCCATTAGGGTCTTCTTTCGAGGGCTTAGTTCCCGCTGAAAAAGATATTCTTCTTCTGGCTCTGACGAATCGGAATGGTCAGGATCAAACCGACGGCGGTCAGACTCGGAAGCAAACCGCTCGTCTTCGTCCTGATCGTCCAGGCGGGTGTCTTGGTTATTCGTTGGACCAATTTCCCACGAGCGGTCGTAGCGATCGGCCGAAGGCGCTGGGGTATCAACCTTGTCGTAGTCGTCCGGGGTTTCTTCGGAAGAAGCATCATCCAGCGGCTCGCGGCTGCCCCAGCGGTAGGTAGGGTTTGGTGAATCCGGATGCGATGAATCTGACGACGGAATGTCGGCAGAAGACTCACTGTCGGGCGGCACTCCGTTGGACGGCACTCCGTTGGACGGCACCCTGTTGGGCAGCACTCCGTTGGAAGACGAACGCGTGGCCGACTCACTGGTCCAGTTGGTTTCGCGGCGGGGTGACGGAGGGGGCGATGCGGCGTCAGGCTCATCGGCGTTTCCGTTGTCATACGGATTCGGTAAGCGCTCTGCCGGACCCATTGGAGGCTTTGGCGGCTCTTTTTCCAGACGAACCCGACGGCTAGACTCCAAATCGATGACCCGCTTCACCTCCACTTCATCTTCCTCAGAAAAATTGCCTTCGTTAGCTCCTTTGAAACCGGTGGCGATCACGGTCACCATCACGCTTTCCTGAAGGTCTTCGTCGATGCCGTGGCCGAAGATCATCTCAGCGTCCTGCCCGCACTCATCGTGGATGAACGAGGTGATCTCGTCCAGCTCTTCCATCTGAATTTCTTTCTTGGTGCCCGACTTGATCGACAGCAGGATTTTCTGCGCCCCCCGGATGTTCACGTTATCGAGCAGCGGAGAAGAAAGCGCCATCTCGGCCGCCCGCCGTGAGCGCTGGTCGCCCTCGGCCCGGGCCGATCCCATCACGGCCGCCCCGGAGTTGGCCATCACGGTTTTCACGTCCTCAAAGTCCACGTTGATGTAGCCGGGCAGGGTGATGATCTCGGCGATGCTCTTGGCCGCGGTGGTGAGCACGTTATCAGCCTGCGCAAAGGCGTTCGACAGCGTCAGGTTGCTGTACACTTCGCGTAGCTTGTCGTTGAGGATCACCAGCACCGTGTCGCAGTTCTGCCGCAGGTCGGCCAGCCCCTGTTCGGCCAGCTTTATCTTCTTGCGCCCCTCAAAGCCGAAGGGCTGAGTAACAATGCCGACCGTGAGGATGCCTAGTTCTTTAGCCACCTTGGCAATCTCGGGAGCCGCCCCGGTGCCGGTGCCGCCGCCCATGCCCGCCGTGATAAACAGCATGCGGGTGTCTTCGCTCAGCACATCGCGGATGTCTTCTTTGCTCTCGATGGCGGCGTTCTTGCCCTTTTCGGGGTTGGCCCCCGCCCCCAGTCCTTGGGTGAGGGTACTGCCGATCTGGATTTTGTTGGGAACCGGGCTGCTGTGCAACGCTTGCAAGTCGGTGTTGCATACGAAGAACTCCACGTCCTTGATGCCCTGGCTATACATGTGGTTCACGGCGTTGCTGCCGCCGCCGCCCACGCCAATCACCTTGATGATGGACTTGTTCTGGGGCGGCAATTCGAAGGAATACGTTTTATCTGCCATAATGATCAACGTTTGGTAAGTTAGGCTTCTGGTTCACGCCAGGGTAAAAAGTTGGCGCGCTCAAAGATAAACTTACGTTAATATTCTTTTTCGTTAAAATCGTCAATTAAGATTCTTTTGGTTTTTTCTAAGATTGATCGGAACGAGAACCCTCCGGGGCGCTCGGTTCAATTGGGCTTTCCGCTGGGGGCTTTCCGCTTCACGTAGTCGAGGTTGCGCTCGTCGAGGGCCTTGAACCCAGCCAGCACCAGCCCCACTCCGGTAGCGTAGGTGGGCGACTTGATGGCCTCAGGCTTACCCCGACCCAAGTATTCGTTCGGGTAGCCCACGCGGGCATCCGATGCACACATCAGTTCGCATAGCTCTTTCACCTGCTTGAGCTGCGAACCGCCCCCGGTAACCACAATGCCGCCCGCCAGCCGGTCTTCGTAGCCCGAGGCGATGATCTCGGCGTGCACCAGCTCAAAAATCTCCTGCATCCGGGCCTCGATGATGTAGGCCAGGTTCTTCACGGATATCTCGCGGGGCGGACGGTCGCGCAGCCCACGAATAGAAACGATTTCATTGAAGCTGGCTTCTTCGGCAATGGCCCGTCCGAACTTCACCTTCAGCAGTTCGGCCTGTTCATCAAGCACCGAGCACCCCTGTTTAATGTCGGCCGAAATGATGTCACCCCCGAAGGGGATCACCGCCGTGTGCCGGATGATTCCGTCGTGGAAGATGGCCATGTCGGTGGTACCGCCCCCGATATCGATGAGGCAAACACCGGCTTTCTTTTCTTCCTCACTCAGCACCGACAAACTCGAGGCCAGCGGTTCCAGAATCAGGTTGTCTACCGACAGGCCGGCCTTCTGCACACACTTGTTCAAATTGTTGATGGCGTTGGTCTGGGCAGTGATGATGTGAAAATCGGCTTCCAACTTCACTCCTGACATCCCGATCGGGTCCATGATGCCCTCTTCGTAGTCAACGATGTAGTGCTGGGGCATCACGTGGATGATTTCGCAACCGGGCGGGGTCACGATGCGGTACATATCGTTGGTGAGGCGCTCCACGTCGGCCACGGTGATCTCGTCGTCCTTTGAGTTGCGGGTGATGCCTCCGTGGTGAATGGAGCTGCGGATATGCTGTCCGGCAATACCCACGTTCACCACGTTAATTTCCACACCGGATTGTTCTTCCGCTTCGCGTACGGCTTTCTGGATGGCAAATACCGTTTTGTCGATGTTGCTCACGATGCCCCGGATCACTCCGTCGGACACCGCTTTTCCCATGCCGAGCACTTCCAGGGTGCCGTACTGGTTTTTCTGCCCAACAATGGCGCAGATTTTGGTGGTCCCAATATCTAGTCCGACGACTGGTTGATTTTCTTGCGTTGTCTTCATCATTATTGACAAATGATTTGGTTGTTATATTTCAGGCTAACCTGTTCGTAATGGTTCCACCCTTGCCGCGGCAGAATTTGATCGTAAAAAACCGCTAACTTATCAAATTTCTCCGATACCCGGTCGGCTGGTCCGAAGTCAATGCGCTGCTTACCTACCTGCGGGTACAGGGTCACTTCTCCTCTTTTATCTATATCAATTTGTGCGATCTGGGCGCGCCAGAAGTCATCTTGCTCCACGTAGCGCACTAATTCCAGCACCTGCGCCCGCGCCGAATCATTTTCCTCACTAGTGTCCAGCAGGGTGGTCACGTAGTGGCCGCTGAGTAAGGCTACACGGGCGGTTAAGCGATCCGACAGGGGCAGCAGGCGGCCGTCGGCTCCCAAGTAGGCATCTGGCACTCCGGCGCCCTGCTTGGCCGATGCCAGAATTCGGGCGATGGGGCGGTTCTGTTGCGCTTGCACCACCACGGTGCCCGACAGGTCGTGGTAGGCGTTCACCTGCTGCACGTAACTGTTGCTAGCCACGTTTCTCTCGAGCATTTTCAGGTCAATGTCCTTGAGTCGCACCCCCTCCAGAGGAGTAGTCTGCTGCTGGGTCACTAGCAAGCGGATGTCTTCCGGAGTGATAAATGGGTTCCCGTCGGTTTGCACCTCCACCACCAGACGCTGACAAACCCGTTGCTGCCGCCGCAGCTCCACGAACGCCACCGCTCCCAGCAGTAGCAGGGCGGTCAACAGGGTTCTCGCTATTTTCTTAAAACGGTTCATTCGGCGGATCTTAGTTTCTTGGTTTTGACCAGCGAAAGCACTTCTTCGGCGATTTGCTGCGCGGCCTCGGGGCGGGCCAGTTGCCCAATGTTTTGCTGCAGCACCTGCTGTCGCGATGGGTCGTTCAGGAGCGCAATGGCCTGATCAATAAGCTGCTTGGGAACGTCGACATCCAGGACCATCAACGCGGCGTTTTCTTTGACCAGTGCTTCGGCATTTTTTCGCTGGTGGTCTTCAGCCACGTTGGGCGAAGGTACAAAAATGACTGGCTTCCTTACCAAAGCCAGTTCAGAAATCGCCAAGGCTCCGGCCCGCGAAACCACCACGTCGGCCACCGCGTAGGCCAAGTCCATCCGGGTGAGAAACTCTCGCAACTGAATGCCGGGACGGTGATCGATGGCGGCCAGTTGAGCACCCATTGCCTGGTAGGCCGTTTTGCCGCTCTGCCAGATCACCTGCACGCCCTGGGCGGTGAGCTTATCTATACCGGCCAGCACACTCACATTGAGTGTGCGGGCTCCCAGGCTACCGCCCACCACCAGCAGGGTGGGCTTGTCGGCCGAGAGCCTAAAGTACTCTAGCCCCTCGGCGCGTCGGCTATCCACCCCTTCGGCGGCTAGCGTTACGATATCCTGCCGGATGGGATTGCCTGTGAACACCAGCTTGTCGTTCGGAAAGAAGCGTTCCATGCCGTGGTGCGCCACGCAAATTTTCTGCACCTGGTTGGCCAGCATCTTGTTGGTGAGTCCCGCGTAGGAATTTTGCTCCTGCAGCAGCGCCGGAATCTTCTTCAGACTGGCGGCGTACAGCAGCGGACCGCTGGCGAAGCCTCCTACTCCCACCGCCACATCGGGGCGGAATCTAGCCAAGATACGGAACGACTTGAAGACGCTGAAGATCACCTTCAGCGGAAAAGCGAGGTTGTCGGTGGTTAGCTTGCGCTGCAAACCACTGATCCACAGCCCTTCAATGTGGTAGCCCGCTTCGGGCACTTTTTGCATCTCCATGCGCCCCTGAGCCCCCACAAAGAGCACCTCCGTATCCGGACGTATCGACCGCAGGGCGTTGGCAATGGCAATGGCCGGGTAGATATGCCCGCCGGTACCGCCGCCGCTGATGATGATTCGATATGGAAGGCTTTTACCTGACACTGTTCGTTATAAATTGTTGCTCTCTATTCTTAAAATTATCTTCTGTATAAACTGGATACTGGATACTCTGAAAGTCATGCCGTTTCGTTTTTTGTGGTACTTATAATAATTCCTAGTGCCACGCCGGTAAACAGCAACGACGTGCCTCCCATACTTACCAGCGGCAGGGGTAGTCCGGTAACCGGAGCTAAGCCCACCGCCACCGACATGTTGGCCATCGCCTGAATCACAATAGCGAAGCTCAGTCCGGCTGACAACAGGCCGCCAAAAGCCTGCTGACTCAGCGATACGGCCCGCATGCCCCGGTAGAGCAGCACCAGGTAGAGCATAATCACCGCCACTCCGCCCAGCAGCCCGTACTCTTCCACAATGATGGCGTAAATGAAGTCGGAGTACGACAGGGGTAGGATATTGCGCTGTTCACTTTTCCCCCAACCCTTCCCGGCAATGCCCCCGGTAGCGATAGCCACGTACGACTGCTGCGTCTGAAAAGACACCTGATCATCGTTGACGTAGGTGGTTAATCGGTTTAGCGCTGTTTGTCCCCGCTGCCCCAGAGAAGCGGCCGTCATGCCGACCACTCCGCCCGCCAGCAACAGCGCGAACAAATAACGAGCGGGCACCCGGCCGATAAACATCAGCAGCAAGCAGGTAGCGAACAGCATCGCTGCCGACGAAAGGTCGGTCAGGGCGATGAGTCCGCAGATGGCACCGCACCACAACAGCAGGGGCAGCATGGTACTTCTGAAGTCGTGGATCACCTGCTGCCGCCGCGAGAGCATTCCCGCCAAGTGGGTGATCAGCGCCAGCTTCGCCAGGTCAGACGGTTGAAAGGCTTGATCAAGCACCGGCAGCACCAGCCAGCGCGACGCCTCGTTAATGGTTTCGCCGAACTTCCAGGTGTAGAGCAGCAGGGGCACCGACAAAATCAGGGCCAAGGTAGAAATACGGGCAAAGTAGCGATGGTCAACCCGATGGGTGAACCACATGGCTAGTAGACTGAGCAGCAGCAGCGAGACATGCTTGAAAAGGTAGTATTCAGTGTTGCCGCCCCGCACGCGGTAGGCCAACGAACTGGCGGCGCTGTAGACCACCAGAATTCCCAGCGCTGATAAGGCCAGCACCACGAACCAGATCACCGGATCGCCCTTCAGGTATTTATTAGACCACGCTCGTACCATCGCTACCGGATTTTTAGGGTGACTAGGGTGAAAATTGCTAACATGATGCCCACCAGCCAGAAGCGCGTCACAATCTTCGCCTCGGGCATATTCATCTTCTGATAGTGGTGGTGCAGCGGAGCCATCTTCAGCAGACGGCGCCCCGCTCCGTACTTTTTCTTAGTGTACTTGAAGTACGACACTTGCATCACCACTGATAGGTTCTCAACCACAAAAATGCCGCACAGGATTGGGATTAGTATTTCTTTGCGGACAGCAAACGCCAGCACCGCGATGACGCTACCGATGGCCAGGCTACCGGTATCGCCCATAAACACCTGCGCCGGGTAAGCATTGTACCACAGGAAGCCAATGCACGCTCCCACGAAGGCGGTGGTGTAGACCACCAGCTCTCCCAGATCGGGGATGTACATGATATTAAGGTACTGTGAGAACAGCAGGTTGCCCGATACGTAGGCGAAGATCGCCAGGGTGAGACCGATGATCGCCGAAGTACCCGCGGCCAGACCATCCAGACCGTCGGTGATGTTAGCCCCATTGGAGACGGCGGTGATGATAAAAATCACAATAGCAATGTACACGATCCAAGTGAGTTCATCCGGCAGATCGACCAAGCCAAAGGTGATAAATGAAACAAAATTTTTGTAGTCGGCTTCGTTGTTTTTGACAAACGGAATAGTGGTTCTGGTGTCGCGTATGTCTTCGTACGCACTGGCGGGCAGGTCGTCTACCACGTCGCCTACTTCGGTGATGGTGCCCACAAAATCCTGGTCAAACTCGCGCACCACCACATCTTCGTGGAAGTAGAGCATCGCACCCACAATAATACCCAGTCCAATCTGCCCCGCCACCTTAAACCACCCAGCCAACCCCTCCTTGTTCTTGCGGAAGGTCTTAATATAGTCATCCAGAAAGCCCACGGTGCCCATCCACAGGGTAGCAATGAGCACCAGGATCACGTAGATATTCTCTAACCGAGCAAACAGCAACGTCGGAATCACCGTGGCGGCAATGATAATGATTCCGCCCATCGTGGGGGTTCCTTTCTTTTGCAACTGTCCTTCCAGGCCCAAGTCGCGCACCTCTTCGCCCACCTGCTTGCGCCGCAGGATGTTGATCAGTTGCTTGCCGAAGGTGATGGTAATCAGCAGCGACAAGAGCGTAGCCATGCCCGCCCGGAATGAGATGAACTGAAACAGTCCCGCTCCCGGCAGATCAAACGTACGCTCTAAATAAGCAAAAAGGTAATATAGCATAACTGGATACTAGATACTGGTCACTGGATGACTTTCTTGACGGTTAAGATACTGGATGCTGGCCGCTAGTATTTAGCATCCAGTAACCAGTAGCCGGCCTCTCTTACAAGTCATCCAGCATCCGTTTTAAATAGTTCTTCAATCACTTTTTTATCGTCAAAATCATGTTTCACTCCGTTAATTTCTTGGTACGTTTCGTGTCCTTTGCCTGCCACCAGCACAATATCTCCCTTTTGGGCAGTGATGCAGGCGGTTTTGATCGCCTCCCGTCGGTTGGTGATCGATAGCACCTTTTTGTAGGCCGAGGCCGGCACACCCTGCTGCATATCGCGGATGATTTGCTCCGGGTCTTCGCTGCGCGGATTATCGGAAGTCAAAATCACCCGGTCGCTCAGTCGGGCCGCAATCGCCGCCATCTCGGGTCGCTTGGTTTTGTCGCGGTCACCGCCGCAACCCACCACACAGATCACCGTTTCATTTTTGGTGCGCACGTTCTGAATGGTCTTCAGCACGTTCTTCAGCGCGTCGGGAGTATGGGCGTAATCCACGATGGCGGTAACCCCTTCGGAGGAGATGATCTGCTCGAAGCGGCCCCGCGCCGGACTCACGGCCGACAGTTGGGTGAGCACGTCGGCGGCCTCTTCGTCGAGCAGCATTGCCACCCCGTAGGCCGCCACCAAGTTGTAGGCGTTAAAGTCGCCGATCAGGTTGAACCACACCGGCTGCGCGATGGTATCACGACTACCCACCTCCAGCTCCAATCCTTCGAGCGTATTGGAAATCACCTTGCCCTTGAAGTCGCTGGCACTCTTGAGCGAGTAGGTAACCCGCTGGCCATTCGTATTTTGCAGCATCACGCGCCCCCGCTTATCGTTGACGTTCACCAGCGCGAAGGCTTCTCGGGATAAGCCATCGAAGAGCATCTTCTTCGCGGCGATGTAGTTCTCAAATGTCTCGTGGTAATCCAGGTGGTCGTGGGTGATGTTGGTGAACACCGCCCCAGCCAGTTGCAGTCCGCTGGTGCGGTGCTGGGCGATGGCGTGCGAGCTGGCTTCCATAAAGGCGTGGGTGCAGCCGCGGCGCACCATCTGCGCCAGCAGGGCATTGAGTTGCACCGCATCGGGAGTGGTGTGCGTGGCCGGGATCACCTCGTCGTTGATCATGTTGTTTACCGTCGACAGCAGACCGGTGGGGTAACCGAGCCGGATAAACAATTGGTGCAGCAACGTGACCACCGTGGTTTTGCCGTTGGTGCCCGTCACGGCCACGAGTTGAAGTTTGGCCGAGGGGTTGTCGTAAAAGTTAGCCGCCATCACGCCCAGCGCTTCGGCACTGTTGCCCACCTGCACGTAGGTAACCCCGGCGACTTTTTCGCTCGGCAATTGTTCGCATACAATAGCCGTTGCCCCTTGCTCAGTTGCTCGCTCGATGAACCGGTGTCCATCAACCTGCGTACCAGAAACGGCTACGAATACGCAGTCCTTTTCCACCCGCCGCGAATCGAATACCACAGAGCTGATCTCAATGCCGGTATTGCCCTCGGTAGCGAGTAGAGAAACTTTATACAGTATGTCTTTTAGTACTTTCATGGTTGTTAGTCCACAGTTAACAGTCGATAGCTATTTGCTGTGGACTATCGACTATTTTATAGCGTTTCGCAGTGCTTGTAGCATTTTTACGATTTCTTCTGATTGCTCATAGCGCGTACTGAATTCTTCTTGGGAGACGATATTTCTCATTTTATCTATATGTAAACAAGCCACCACCTCAATAGCAGAGCGGATGGAATACCCCAGAAATCTTCTAAATTCCGGATTGCTCTGTCCGGTAGAACCTTCTGCTACGTTCAATGCCACTGAATCCGCCGCCCGCTTCATTTGACTTGTCAATACGTATAGCTCATCTTTGGGAAATCCTTCGTCAAATCATGCACATCTTTAGTTAATACTAAGGCTTTTTGCCATACGTTTAATTGCTCAAACTTGAAAGCCATATCTTCAATTTTAGTCCACAGTCGATAGCTTGTCCATTTCAACTGTTGACCGTTGACTATGGACTCTATACACTAATCCAATTTCAACTTCACCCGCTCCCCTTTCACCACTTTGCTTCCTGCTTCTTTCAATTGCTTCGCTACTCGTCCGGTGCCCGAGTGCTCTACGCGCAAGCCCTGGTTTTCCAATAGGTACAGCGCGTCGCGCAGGGTCATCCCCTCCACGTTTGGCACCGTTCCTTTTTTCTGATGATTGTCGGTCCAGATCACGCGGTCGCCGCCGTGCTCGGTGCGGGTCCACTCGGTTTCGTCGCGGGTGCGCTGCGGAATGTCTAATGTATTGCAAATCAGTTGCAGGTCGCTGCGCAAGCCAGCCTGAATCACCGGCAGCACGCCCGCTTGCCGGGCAAACTGCTGGGGCAAAGGTTCGTTCAGCTCCAGGTCGGTGGCGTAGATCTTGTCAGCAATTTCTTTGAATACCGGGGCGGCCACGTCACTGCCGTACTGCGGCACGCCCTTCGGATGGTCGATCATCACAATGCAACTGTACTTGGGAGCGTCGGCCGGAAAGTAGCCTGCGAACGACGTGTAATACTGTTTGGTGTAGGCCCCGTCCACAATTTTCTGGGCCGTGCCCGTCTTGCCCGCAATCGTGTAGTAACCTCCACTGATGCTTTTGGCCGTCCCTTCCTTCACTACCCGCTCCAGTAGCGTCTTCACCTTAGCCAGCGTGGCTGGTGAGCAGATCGGATCGCGCAGTACCTTGGCTTGAAATGTTTCCACCGTTTGGTTCACGCGCCTAATGCGTTTCACCAGCAGGGGTTGCACCATCACACCGTCGTTGGCCACTGCGTTGTAGAAGGTCAACGTTTGCAGCGGGGTGAGCTTCAGTCCGTAGCCAATCGACATCCAGGGGAGGGTCACTCCGCTCCAGCGGGGGTCGGTAGGAGTGGGCACATCGGGCAACCCTTCGCCCGCTAGTTGTAGCTGCAACGGTTGGGTGATTCCCATCGACTTTAGGTGCTCAATGTAGCGGTCGGGTTTCAATCCGAAGTGGCGGTTGACCAGTTGAGAAATGCCAATATTCGACGAACGGGCAAAAGCGTCGGCCAGCGTGATGGTGCCGAAGCCGCCGGTTTTGTAGTCGCGCATCGTCTGGTCGTAGAACTGGTAGGTTCCCGAACCGGTGGCAATACTATCGTTGAGATTGAGCGGAGTTTCTTCTAACAGGGCCATCACCGAGGCCAATTTAAAGGTAGACCCAGGTTCGGTGAGTCCACCCACGGCGTGGTTATACACCTCGGCGTAGCGTCCGTTCTTGCGCTTGGTCAGGTTGGCCATTGCCTTAATCTCCCCAGTGCGCACCTCCATCACCACCGCACAACCGTAGGCTGCCTTGTGCTCCTCCAGCGCGGCCAGCAGCGACGACTGCGCCACGTCCTGCACGTTCACGTCCAGGGTGGTTTCAATATCGAGTCCTTCCTGGGGGCGCACCTCGGTGCCGTCGTACACTGGTTTCCAGTGGTTACCCGACATCTTCTGAAACAAGCCCTGCCCGTCGGTGCCCGCCAGGTAGCGGTCGAAGCTATACTCCAGCCCCGCGCCCCGGCCGTTTTCGTTCACAAAGCCAATGGTACGGGTACCCAGGTAAGCAAAGGGCTTGTAGCGCACGTTCACACGCTCGAACACTACTCCGCCCCGGTAGCGCCCGGCGCGAAACAGCGGCCAGGTTTCCATCTTCTTCTTTTGTAGATGGTCGATCTTTTCGCGATTAAGCAACAAGTAGCGCTTTCCCTTCTTTCTGGCTTGATCAATCTTCCGGCGGTAGGCGGTGGCGCTCTGGTTCTTGAAATGCTGAGCCAGCAGTATGCACAGAGAATCGATGTGCTCCTTATAGCGTTCTTCTGAGGCCACCCGCGGGTCGAAAGCCACCCGGTAGTGGGGCAGCGAGGTAGCCAGCAGGCTGCCGTTGTCCGAGTAGATATTGCCCCGCACGGCGGGCACACTCCGGTACTGCACGCTCACGTCCTTGGCCAACGCCAACCACTTCGGCCCGTTCGATAAGTTGCAATTGCACCATACGAAACACCAAAAGCCCCGTGAAGACCAGGGCTAACAGGAAGGCAGCGCGTACCCGAAGCAGTATGGAGTTTCTAATGTTCATTCGCTGGGGGGCACTAGTAACTTATAGGGAGGAGTAGGACTCTCTTCCAAGCCCAGTACCCGCGCCCGCTTGGCCACCTGCGACTGCTTACTTTCGTACATGTAACTCGCTTTCAGTGTGGTGTAGTTGGCGCGTAAATCTTCTACTTCACGCTCCACCTGGTCCATCCGGCGAATCATACGGTCAGCGTAATGGCTGTTGCCAATGTAGAACATGCCGATGATGGTGAAGTATAGAATATAAGGAACGAAGCGCGTGGGCAGGCCCCGCTCGAAAGAGGTATCGATACGGAAGACGCGCTCTACCCGTCCGAATAAACTTCCGGCAGCCAAAGGCTTGGTAGAGGGCGCGGGACGCCGACGCTTGATCCGATTGGGTTTCTTGGTTAGTGTCTTCATAGTTGGTTAGTCTATAGTCAACAGTCGATAGTCACTGTGGACTGTGGACTGTGGACTGTAGACTTTTTAACTGTTGACTCTTTTCTGCAATTCTTAACTTAGCACTTCGGGCCCGGGGGTTTTGCTCCAGTTCTTCGGGCGACGGGGTAATTAGTTTTCTATTCACGGCCACCAGCGGTTTGATCACGTTGCCGTAGAAATCTTGCTGCACCTCACCGGCCAGGTTACCGGTTTGGATCAGGTTCTTCACCAGTCGGTCTTCCAGTGAATGATACGAAATCACCGCCAGCCGTCCGCCCGGCTTCAGCAAAGCGGGCACAGCCAACAGCATCTCCCGCAGCGCGTCCAGCTCTTCGTTCACCTCGATGCGCAGGGCCTGGAACACCTGGGCATAGTACTTTGATTCTCGCCCCCGAGGGGCCAGGCGACTGAGCACCTTTTTCAGTTCTTCTACCGTGCGCAGGGGTTGCGCCACGCGGGCGGCCACCAGCGCTTGCGCCAGCGTGCGGGCGTTGCGCACTTCACCGTACATACCCAGGATGCGGTGCAGTTTGGCCTCGCTGTATGTATTGAGTATCTGCTGCGCGGTGCGCGATGCCGAGGGGTTCATGCGCATATCGAGCTTCCGCTTCGAAGCGGGTAGAAAAACCCCGGTCGGGCACGTCGAACTGGTGCGACGAAACTCCCAGGTCAGCCAGGATGCCGTCGACGGTTTTGATGCCGTGCAGCCGCAGGTACTTACCCACGTGCCGGAAGTTGGCGGCGATAAAAGTGAGGTCAAGCGCAACGGCGTTGGCGGCCGCGTCGGGGTCTTGGTCGAAGGCAATCAGTTGGCCACCGGAGAGTTGATCCAGGATGGCGCGGCTGTGCCCGCCGCCCCCGAAGGTGAGGTCGAGGTAGGTCCCCGCCGGGTTATGCACCAGGGCGGTTACGCTCTCATCCCGCAGTACCGGTTGGTGATAAGTCATTGTTGCTAGCGCTTCCATACAAATGCTTTTGTGCCATGTCTGAGTAGTCGTCCGGATCGTCCAGGATATACTGATCGTATAATTCCGGGTTCCATATTTCCAGTACTTTACCCGCCCCCACGATCAGCATTTCTTTTCGTAGGTGCGCATACTGGGCCATGCGCTGAGGAATTCTAAACCTCCCTTGGTTATCCAATTCTATGTCTTCACTTCCTCTAAAAAAATTCCGCTGCAATTTGCGGTGCTCTTGGTTGAAGCGGTCGAGCGCGTTAATGCGTTGCAGCTCTTCGTTATAACTCTCTTGGGTATAGATAATCAAACAGGGGTCCATCCCCCGCCCCAGCATAATCTCCTGCTGCGACGATTCGGGCATGCGCGCTTTGATGCGGGCCGGAAGCAAGACGCGTCCCTTGGCATCCATATTGCACAAGCACTCTCCGTTGAAGGTGGCCATCTATTTGACATCACTATTTTTAGATACTGAAACAAACTTAGGGATATTTACCACTTCCTCCCACCCTTTACCACTTTTTTTTACAATTTTTTGTTAAAAAAAGGGCCTTGAGAGCAATTTTAAGCAGGTATTCTTATAAAAAGTACAAATTAGGGTATATGTGATGTCACTTAGATGTTATTCTTTGTTATCGATGTTATCATAAACAGTATTTTGGCTAACTAGGGTTACTGTTCGGGTCTTCTGAGCTGCCCTTTTGTCAGAATACTTTACTCCTTCTAACGTCGCATCGGGCCGTAGCGTATACCGACCGTTAGCACGATCCAGCAGATAACTGACGGCCCCCCATTCCTCCTCCTTCGCTATTGTGCCCACCGTTGCGTACCTTTGGGCCTTACTCGCTAAACCGACCTATGCCTCCTCTCGCCATCCGTTCTTTTAGTCTGGTCTTCGCGCTGGGCGCACTGTTTGCCTGCTCACCCACCCCCCAATCTCCTCCTGATACGGCACCCCTACCCGTGGGGGTGTGGCGCGCCACCCTGACGATGCAGGAGCAGGAGCTTCCCTTTTTACTGGAGCTGGAAGGCAACGATGTGACCGGCTACGAAGCTTACCTACGCAACGGTGAAGAAGCCATTCTCATCGACAGTGTGGTTCGCTCGGGCGACTCGCTGCGCCTGCCAATGCCCATCTTCGACACCGAAATTGTGGGACATATCAGCGACGGAGAGTGGCGGGGTACGTGGCGTAAAAACTACCTGGCCGACTACGCCCTTCCCTTCGCGGCAACGCACGGAGATAACTATCGCTTCGTGAAAACATCGACCCAGCCACCCACTGATTTTGAGGGAAGGTGGTCAGTCAGATTTGCCGACGACACCCTGCAAGCCGTCGGCGAATTCACGCAGGACGGCACCCAGCTGACCGGCTCTTTTTTGACCAGCCTGGGCGACTATCGTTACCTGGCGGGCAACGCCGAGGGCGACCGGATGATGCTCAGCGCCTTCGACGGTGAGCACGCCTTTTTGTTCCACGCCATGCGGCAGGAAGACGGTACTTTGCGGGGCGACTTCTGGTCAGGACAAAGCTACCATACCACCTGGACCGCCGAGCGAGACGAGGACGCTACCCTAGCCGATGCCGACCAACTGACCTACCTCAAAGAGGGCTACGACCGCCTGGCGTTTACCTTCCCCAACCTGAATGGGGAGCCCGTGTCGCTCGACGATGCGCCGTACCAAGACAAGGTGGTGTTGGTGCAAATCTTCGGCACCTGGTGCCCAAACTGCCTGGACGAAACGCGCTTCCTCACCAATTGGTACGACGCGCATCAAGACCAGGATGTGGCGGTGATCGGACTGGCCTACGAGCAGAAGGATGACTTCGATTACGCCGCCGGGCGGGTGCAAAGGTTGGTCAACAAGCTTGATGTGGGCTACGACTTCCTGATCGCGGGTACCGCCGACAAGGCCGCCGCTTCGCGTACGCTGCCCATGCTTAATAAAATCATGTCATTCCCCACCCTCATCGTGCTCGACCGGAACCACCGGGTGCACCGCATTCACACTGGCTTCAGCGGGCCCGGCACGGGAGAGCACTATGATGAATTTGTGGAAGAGTTCGATAGAATGATGGACGGGTTGCTGGAGGGGAAGGAAGTTGACAGTTGATAAAAGCAACGCTTTTTGTTAAGCAACTTTCAGGTTGTAGCGTGTTTGCAATTCTCCTTCCAGCAGGCGCTTGAGCGAAAGGTCGGCATGGGGCAAATCCTCCCGCAGAACACCATTGCCCATATTGTCGTAGTTGAGCAGTTGGGCTTCGTTGGCTTCTGACAACCCTGGTATCTGACTGATTTTGCGCTCGATCACCTTTCCGCTGCTGCTATAGAAGCAAAATCTGTTTTATCCGTTACTACAGTAGGCATCTCATTGTTGGTTTAGGTGGACAGAGTAGAATGCAAATCCGCTTTTTTCTAGCACCTTCGGCATATCCGTGAAGTTAATACTTTTTCACTTTACGGGTATGCCGCTAGGCGTTTCTTTCCTGCACCCGCGCAATCCTCTCTTCCAAATCGCTGATCACCTCGTCCCATCCCGATTGCTTTCTGCGCTCATTCTCCTTCCGTGCTTCTGCAATGATTGTTTCTAGGCTAAGGTGCAGCGACCGAATAAGGAACGGTCTTCCGTTGTCAGACTCTAAACAGAGATGAAACCTAGCAGTAAAAAGGAGCGTATTACATTAGTAATACTTACCAATATGTCCTTATGCTAACTGTTAGGTTATCCGCTCAAGCCGAGCAAGAACTCACCGACTTTTGCGAACAAAGACGTGTATCAAAATCACAGGTGGTTAAAGATGCCCTTGCTCTGTATATACAGCAGCACAGCGTACCAAGTAGCCCGTACGAACTAGGTGCAGATTTGTTCGGCCCCGAAGGAAGTGGACGCGTTGACGCATCGACCACTTACAAGAAACGCTTAAAGCACTTGCTTGATGAAAAGTACCCTCGTTGATGCCGGACCGCTGATCGCGCTCTTCGATAAAAGTGATCAGTTTCATCGCACTGCGGTTGAATTCCTAAAGAGCTTTCGCGGTGTGCTCCTAACTACTTGGCCGGTCATCACTGAGACTTCTCATATGCTCAGCTTTAGCACCAAAGCGCAGATCAACTTTCTGGAATGGATACACCGGGGAGGGCTTCAAATCGGCGAACTGAATCATACGCACGTTGCGCGCCTGATAGCGCTGAGTCAGAAGTTTGACGATGTCCCGATGGATTTGGCCGATGCTTCGTTGATTGTAGCTTCCGAAACGTACGATATCACTGAGATTGCCAGCATTGATTCGGACTTCTACATCTATCGGAATATCCGCAATCAGTTTTTGACGAACGTTTTTATAAGTTAAGAAAACTGAGTGCATCTTTGTATGCTAGGCGCGGATGCGCTGAGTGGATCGTATGGTTTTGATCGGGATCGTAGGCTCACAGAGTGATTGATCCTACGACCAGGGAAACGTTAACAAAGGTTAAATCGCCTGATGTAGCTTTCAAAACTTCTCTCAAAAAACTAAATTAGAAAAGCGAATTACAATCAGCCTTCTATGAAATCAATGCTTGTCATAATCATTCTATTGTCTGGGATGATCTCATCAGGGATTGGACAGATCGCCGAAGATCAATTTACGACCTCACCCGTTTGGACAGAAACAGACCGACAGTACCTCTTAGACAATCTCATTAAATTGAGAGAAGAACTGCTAAGAGAAACTAAAGACTTAACGGAGGAGCAGTGGAATTTTAAAGCAAGTGCTGATGGGTGGAGCATCAACCAAATCGTTGAGCACCTTGGGTTGTACGAATTGATCTTTATGAACGATATTGCAGTAGCATTCCAGATGGGTTCTTTGCCAGAGTTTACTCACTATGCCCCCGACAGCCTTTTCTTGGACCAAGATCCGTTAGATTTAAAGAAGAATGAGACGTCAGATTTCACGAAGCCATTTTCATACACTATCCCCCTTGGAAACAACGAAGGGGGAAACAACCTGATCTGGGTAACTAAAATGCGACAAGAGACCATCAATTTTGTAAAGTCCATCGATGAAAACCTAAGGGTATACTATGTGAATTTTGGGCCTAACATTCATCAGAAATGCATGATGATTTTTACCCATAGTGATCGTCATCTAAGACAGATCAAAAGAGCAAAGGCTCGTCCAGGCTATCCAAAATGATATAAAAGAGACTGACCGCCCTACAACCTCATTACAACGCCTCCGTTTGGGTCGTAGAACCGCTTCGCTCATTCTACGACCAGGTGCCTGCTTTCATTCTTTCTGATATCAGCTCTCTGATTTGCTTCTACTATTCCAACCCAAACCTCCGCTCGCCCTCCCCCAAAAAACATATTTTCACCCCATCATCCCCCACTTTCGCCCTCAAAATCATCTTTTTGCCCCTGTATCCATCAATTTTGACCGCAAAAGGTCATTTTTGTTACGCTACCCAGCGATTTTGACCTTAAAATCATCTTTTTCGCTTGCTACCCAGCGATTTCTTAACAAAAATTAGATTTTTACGAAGGAATCTGATTTTTGGTACATCGGTATGCAGTCCCTATCATAGTACAGGCTGCATTCTCTGATCTTTTTAGAACATAGAGTATCCTCACCCCCCAGAAAGTCATCCGGTAGCCAGCCAACCAGAGCATCTGTCATTTCCTCCAGCTTGCTGCGTACCCATTGATGGTATTGGTGATGGGGCCGGTTTGGCCGGTGGCCACCTCCAGCCACCAAACTTGCGCTCCGCCACCATCATTCAGGTTCATCGAGTAGATAATATACTCCCCATCGGGCGACCACGACAGGTTCGCCACCATACTCCCGTGATCCACCCGCAGCAGGTTTTCGGTCCGGCCCGTGGCCAGGTCCAGCAGCTTGATGGTATAGATGCTTTCAATCTCACCGTTGATCACCGCACTGCCCGACCCCTGTTCGGCAATCACCAGTTGGGTTTCGTCGGGCGACCAGTCCACGGCTTGCAGCAGGGCGGGTCCTTCGTACACCACGGTGGGGTTCGGTTCTCCTCCTTCTGATAGCGTCGCGGTATAGATCTTGTCGGCGTAGTAGAACGCGAGCCTGCCCGAAGCCGACCACTCGGGGGCGAAGCCGTTGACCTCATCGTTGATTATCTCGTTGGTGGTGGCGTCGATGATGAACAGCCTGCAGAGATCATCGGAGTTGAGCTCAAACTGCGGCGAGCGGTTCCGGCCGCAGGCGCACAACACGCCCCGGTTGCGCTCGGGGTCCCAGGCCGTGCGGCGCACCTCAAAGTCGAAGGCGGCTGTGTTCTCCAGCGCGTCCTGAAAGAGAAATTTGCCGGGCTCGCCCTGGGTGCGATAGACCAGCTCCTCGTTGCCGTTGGCGAGGTTGTACTTGATTACGCTGGTGCCGCCTCCGGGCTGAATGCTCGGGTCGCTGGGCAACTGCGGGTTGAATTCTTTCTGGGCCAACGTGATCTGATTTTCGCTGAACCAGCGCGCCGCCCCTTCTATCAATTTGGCAGGCACCTGCTCGTAGACCAGCATGTCGGTGCCATTGGGTCGCATAGATGCTACCGTTTGGTCTTCCGTGGTCAACTTATAAAACAGAATCCTACTATTGCCCGCGTAGTTGCGCAGCGCGTCGGGCATGGCAGCGGCCTGGGTGGTGCCCTGAAAGCCGTTGGTCACGCGCACGTCGTCCAGGTAGATGGTGGTGGCCGCAATCTCATCCGAGCCTCGGAACTGAAACGTCAAAAACAACGGCAAAGCTTCTATCGCATTTTCTATCTGGGAACGCGTGACTAACAAGGTAATCAGGTTCCAGCCAGGAGCTTCGCCCACTTCCTGCGTGATAGAGGTGATGCGGTAGCCACCGAACAGTTGAAGGGATTCTCCCACCGCGTTGCTCAAATAGATATCAAACGCTAGCGAAGGAACCGGTCCGTCGGCCCGCACCTGAAAGGCAATGGTGAGCACGTCGGAAATGCCTCCGGGGAGGTCAATCTCCTGGGTGGCCGTGGCTACGATGCTGCGGCTGGCTCCCGCCTCGCAAACGCTCCCCGCATCCAGAACCAGCACTCCGTCGCCGCTGGTGGCAAAGTTACGTTGTTCATAACGGACGCCGCCGCAGTTGATCCATCCGCCGTCCGATTCAAAGTCGCCGTTGCTGATCAGATTGGTCAGCGGAGGAACGGTCTCGGGAATCAGGCTTTCGTCGTAGACCGGTACGCCCGAGCCAATGGGGTCCGGCCCGTCGTTGTCCGAAGAACAAGCGAGCAAAAAACACAGAAGCAGCAGGGGCAAGGATAGGTTTTTCATCGTACTAGGGTTAAAAATTAGATAATGGTTTTCTCCACCACCAGCTTAATAAGCGAAGCGGCGTTGGTGACTTTCAGCTTTTTCATCACGTTCTTCCGGTGGGTTTCTACCGTGAGCGGGCTGATAAACAGCGCTTCGGCAATCTGATTGGTGGTGTGCCCGTCGGCGATCAGGCGTACGATTTCTTTCTCCCGCCGGGTGAGGCGAGGCGTCTCCTGCGCCCCGTCGAGCACCGCGTCAGCCAGGATCTTCTGAATCTCCGCTCCGAAG
This sequence comes from uncultured Cytophagales bacterium, assembly GCA_963761785.1. Taxonomy (GTDB): domain Bacteria; phylum Bacteroidota; class Bacteroidia; order Cytophagales; family Cyclobacteriaceae; genus Tunicatimonas. The sequence goes on along the minus strand of CAVXII010000001.1, from coordinate 2,761,035 downwards.
TAAGGCTGCCCGCGCTGAACCTGATGAATCGCCCGAACCAGTTCATCGGCCACCACATTCTTGAGCAGGTAGCCGCTCACTCCGTTCTTAATCATCTGGTTGATGATGCTGGGTTCGCAGTAGGTGCTCAGCCCGAGTATTTTGACGGTTGGGTAACGCTCGTGAATGATGCGGCACATCTCCACCCCGTGGATGTCGGGCAGGTTCACGTCCAGCAGCACCACCGCCACCGGCTGGGTTTCCAGAAACGTTAGCGCCGCCTGTCCGGTGGTAAACGAAGCGGATATTTCAATTTGCGCATCACCGCCCAGCAGGGCCTTCAGGCCCTCGATAACCAAGCGGTGGTCGTCGACCACTACCACTTGAATGGGTTGTTGATCAGGCATTGATGTGGATAGTAACGGTGGTGCCCTCGGTGGGCGAAGTGTACAGATCCATCTGGCCGTTCAGGTACGCTACCCGGTTTCGGATATTGGCAAGGCCCATGCCGGAACGCCGGTCGCCGGAACGCCGGTCGCCGGAGCGCCGGTCGCCGGGATATCGGTCGTCGACGCTTTGTTCAGCCCGCTCGAAGCCGATACCGTCGTCTTCTACGGTGATGTCTACCGTGCCTTCTTCGCGCATGTACTGCACCAGAATTTCCGACGCCTGGGCGTACTTCACGGCGTTGTTGATAAGCTCCTGAATGATGCGGTAGATGGTTAGCTTGGTGTTCTCCTCCAGGTCAGTATCAGTCCCGTAGCACTGCAAAATGATGCGGGTGTCCAGCCGGTTCAGGCTGCTACAGTAGTCCTCCAGGGCGGCTTTGAGACCGTATCTTGACAGCGTCTCGGGAGTGAGGTTCCGGGCGATGCCGCGCAACTCAACCAACGAGCCGTCCAGGTTCTCCATGATCTCCTCAATCTGCGGGTCGGCCGACCCGTTGCGCCGGTCTTGGTTAAGTTTAGACAGTTTCAGGCTGATGCCTGACAGGCGTCCGCCCAGACCGTCGTGCAGGTCGGTGGCCAGTCGCTTCCGTTCTTTTTCCTGGCCTTCTATCAGGGCATACACCACTTTGGTTTGCTGTTCGTGCTTCAGTTGCTTCAGTTCGTCGGCGCGGCGGCGCTCGTCCGTTTGGGCCTGTTGTTGCAGGTGCCGGTACGCTCCGTAGCCCACCAGCAGCACCAGCGCCAGCGAACCGGCGATGAGCAGGGTTAGGTACTGCTGCGAACGTTTCTTTTCTAGCGCGAGCGCCACTTCCCCGTTGCGCCGCTCTAGTTCGGCAATTTCCTTTTCTTTCCTCTCGGACTGGTAGCGAAGCTCTAGTTCGTTAAACTGCGCTTGGGTAGTGACCAGATTAGCGCTGTCTTGCAGGCGGACGTAGTCGTTCAGGTAAGCATAGGCTTGATCGAAGTTCTTGTCGTGCGCTTCGTAACCCGCCAGATCTGGCAAGACCGACAGTTCTCTGTCTAGACGTTGATCTTCCCGGGCCCGGTTTAGGTACTGTAGGGCGTAGTATTTGGCCCGTTCGTAATTACCCAGGGCTTCGTAGGCTTCAGCGTAGTGCTGAAAGATAGCGTCGAGGTGAGACACCATTTTGCTTTCTTCCACCAGCACCCGTGACTGATCGTAATAATGAAGCGCCGCCCGGTACTCTTCCTTCCCGAACATATATTTCCCCCGCGCCAGGTAATACAGGTGCCAATCAATGGTTTGTGGAGTGTTGTTCAGGGTTTGTTCAATGCGGTCCAGCACCGCCCCCATTTGCTTTAGAGAATCCAGTTCGTAGAGGCAAAAGGAGAAGATCAGACGGTCCTGAATGAACTGGGTACTGGTGGTATCTTCATATAGGCGGCCACTTCTCATAAAGTAGGCGTAGGCCTTATCGTAGTCTTCTTCGTTGGTGAAGGTGATGCCCAGGTTAGAATTAATCAGGGCCAGGATATGCGTGTCGCCCGCTTTTTCGGCCACCGGCTCGGCTTCCATCATGTATTGCAACTCCTCCTCGTTCCGGCCCTGCCGCCCCAGGGTGGCACTCAGGTTAAAGGTGCTCTTGGTCCAGGCCTTCATGTGCTGCACGGAAGAGTCTTGCGCCAGCAACCTTTCGTACTGCTGCTTGGCCAGCAGGTAGTGCGCCTTGGCCTGTTCCAGGTCGTCGTAGTCGAAGTAACCGCCACCGAGCACCAGATAGGCCTGTCCCACTCCGTAGGCGTTGCCGCTGCGCTGAAAGGTAGTAAGTGCTTGATTAGCGTAAGCAAAAGTTTTGACAGAATCAATACCGCTGTGGGCCAACGAGAGATCGCACAAGGCAAAGCCCCGTTCGTCGTCGGTGGTGGCGTCTCGTAGCCTCTCATTCAGTTCCTCTACTGCCTGCCCCTGCCCCGCCGCCAGCAGGGGACCTAGAATGAAGGCAAAGAAGAAGGACAAACGGCGCATGGGCATAGATCACTGAATCGGCATCCCGAATATACCAAGAAAGAGCGGCCCGGTAAAAAAAGCCGGTGAATATACCCGGAAACCAGTAGAGGCGTATGGCTTTTATGGGGTAGGAATTGATAAATATTAGCCCGAACTTGGCTTACTACTCGAACAACCTAACCACAATCTCTATGAATACGTCCTGCCTCCCCACCGCACTCGCCCTGCTTACCGCATTCACAATCGCTTGCCGAAACCAACCGACCGAAACCGCCGACCCATCCGAAGTTAAGCAAATTCCCGCCGTTGGCGCTTCGTTCGAAGCCTCTCCGCAACCCGTAGCGGAAACGCAGGTGACTACGCTGAATATTGGCGACCAAGCTCCTGATTTTAACCTGCCCGGTGCCGACGGCGAAAACCACCGGCTCAGCGATTTCGCCGATGCCCCGGTGCTGGCGATTGTCTTCACGTGTAACCACTGCCCCACGGCGCAGGCCTACGAGGAGCGCATTAAAGACCTAGTGAACGATTACCAAGCCAAGGGCGTAGCCGTGGTAGCCATCTCGCCAAATAGTCCGCTGGCAGTGCTGTATAATGAGCTGGGCTATTCTGACCTGGGCGACACTTACGAAGACATGCAGAAGGCGGCCGAAGACCGCGACTTCAATTTCCCGTATCTGTACGACGGCGACGACCATGCAGTATCACTACAGTACGGTCCGGTGGCCACACCGCACGCGTTTGTCTTTGACCAGGAGCGGGCCTTGCGTTACGTGGGGCGGCTGGATGCTTCGGAGAAACCGGGCACGGGGCAGGCGGAAGACGTCCGGGCAGCCATCGAAGCGGTGCTGGCGGGCGAAGATGTGGCAACCGCCACCACCAAAACTTTCGGATGCTCGGTGAAATGGGCCTGGAAGAATGAGTACCGAGAAAAAATGTACGAAGAATGGGACGAAGCCCCCGTTACGCTGGAAGAAATCGACGAGGCGGAAATCGCCGATTTGCTCAAGAACGACACTGAGAAGCTCCGGCTGGTCAATGTATGGGCCACCTGGTGCGGCCCCTGCGTGCTGGAGTACCCCGACTTCATCGAGATGCAGCGCATGTACGGCGACCGCGCCTTCGAGTTTGTTTCCATTAGCGCCGACAAACCCGAGCAGAAAGACAAAGCGCTGGCCTTTTTACAGAAGAAGCACTCGGTGCTGGACAATTATATCTTCGCCAAAGACGATACCTACGCTCTGATTGAGGCTATTGATCCCAACTGGCAGGGGGCCTTGCCCTACACCGTGCTGGTGGAACCCGGCGGCCAGCGCATCTACAGCCAGCAGGGCACCATCGATCCGTTTGCGTTGCGGAAGACGATTGTGGAGCATGAACTAATGGGGCGGTATTATTAACCTGACTAGAGGATACCAACAATTTGTTTCATTGTAGCTAATGGAAGCTTTGTAGTTTGGCTGATCTGGCATGTGTCAGACGGCTATCTTCAGCACCGCAAGAGCCGTCTGACACATGCCAGTTCCCTACTGCGCCAAGTTAAACCGCAACTGCGTGCCAAACTCGGTTGTCGTCCTTCGGAACGAGTTGGTGATGCGCGGGGTGTTGATGGTGCGGGCGAAGTAGAGTTGCAGGTTCAGGCGGTCGTTGATGCGGTAGTCGACCGTGGGGCGCGCCTGGAAGTTCACGTTGCCGTTGGTGATGGTATTGTCGCCCTCCTCACCGTCTTTGGGCAATTGCCGCTGCACCGTCTTGGTATCCTTGAAGGCCACCGCCATGTTAAACGTGATATCATTGTCCAGCGCAATGGTGCGGCCCTGCACCCTGAAGGGCAACTTGAGTCCCTTCTTGGTGAAACCTACGTTTAGCGTGATGGCCTGGCTCTGAAGCTCCGTTACCTGAGCGTTCGACATATTCAGGGACAAGCTGCGCTCGCGGTCATACGACACCCGGCCCGAGAGTTGTCCTTTGGTGCGAATGTTCACTCCGATGAGTGGCGCGAAGCGTTCGGTAATGGTGACTTGCTGCACCACGTACAGCGGCACAAAGAATAAAGAGTCGTTCACCTCCGATGCGATGGGGTAGTCAGTGGCGCGGTTCGACAGGTTGAAGCCGTCGGTATATTCCTGGGCGTTGGTATAGTTGCTCACGCTGTAGTTCGAGGTATAAGCATGCGACAGCGTGAGCGTCGGAAACACCTCACTCAGACTAGGAAACAAGCGGGGCAGTCCGCCGTAATCAACGCGCCAGTTCGGCAATGGCAGGGTGGGGAAGGGACTCAGGTTGATTGTGTTGGCATCCTGCCCCGAGTAGGCGGCCAGGAAGGCGGGAATGAGCACATCTTGAGAACTGCGCTGGTACTGCGCCGTGTTGATGGGATTCTCCCGCTCCAAACGATTTAGAATAATCTCGCGGTTCGCCTCAAAACTCTGAAAGGTTTCCGAATTGTCATTGCCATCGTCGCGGCTGAAGGCGGTGCGGATGGTGAGGTACGACACATTATAGTTGCCCGATCGCACCGGGTTCAGGGCCACGTAACCTTCCTCCTGCACCTGGAAAATCTCCTGGTACGTAGACGTCACCGTCTTCTTGAAATCCACCGTCAGTCGGAAATCGCGGAAGGGCTCGATGAGCGCCTGCACCCCGATGTTTTCTAGCTGGTTTTGCTGAAAGGGCATCGTTAGGGCACCGCCCACCAGCCAGTTGTTCTCTACCGCCGTGGTGCGGATGCCCGGGTCCTGGCTACCCAGCAAGAAGGGCAAGCCGGGAGCGTTGAAGCCATCATCAAGGCCGAACACGTAGGGCGTGGGGCGGAAGCCTGGCAACAGCGTGCCCTCACTCAGCGCGTAGGTAAGGTTGATGGAACGCAGCGACATCAACGCCCGGAAGAAGCCTTTCACCGCTTTCAGTTCGCGCTTGGGTTTCTCCTCCTGGGTACTGTCGCCCGGCTGCGCCACCGTTCGGGCCGGTCGCCCCCGCCCGGTACGGCCTCCTCCTCCGGCACCGTTGATCTCGCGCAAGAAATTGATCTTGTTATAGAGCCCCACCATGTCCACTTTACCGTTCAGCGCGCGGTCGCGGTTGTTCTGTATGGTATTGCCAATGGTGTCTATGGGGTTGACCAACGGAGCCTCAGGATCGAACGGATTCGGTTGCGGATTGGGGTCGTAGGGACCGGCCTGCCAGGTATAGTTGGCTGCGTAGCGCACGTCGGCGTTCAGCCAGTCGGTGAGCGGAATCTTATCGAGGGGCACGGTGTAGGTGGCGGTGAGTGACTGGTCGAAATTCTTGATACGGCCCATCCTCTTGAGCTGGTCGATCACGAACGAACGCTCTACTTCCGTATCAATAGCTCCCTCTACCTCATCCTCTGGCTCGTCGATCAGTGCCAGGGCGCGGGAGTTATAGTTGAGTGCCAGGTTGCGCGTCAGGTTCCACTGTAGGGCGTAAACCCGGTCGAAGGTGAAGATTTTCTGAAACTGCGGCTCGGAGTTAAAGGTGGTTAAAGCATTGTTGCGGTACTGCGATTTCACGAAGCTGCGCGACACGTCGGCCCGCACGTTGATGCTGCTGGGTGCGGGCGAAAAGTTAAAGTCTTTGATCAGCGCCAGCCAGGGCGAGTTCAGAAAGCCTACGTTAGCGAAGGGTTCAATGGTCAGGTCAGGAAAGGTGTAGTTGTAGCCGATGCCACCCCGCACCAGCCGCCGCTGGAAGTCGGCAATTTCAAAGCTGCTGGCCACCTCTTCGCTGTATTGGTACGAAAACGCAAAATTCGACAGATCAAAAAAGTAGTTTTTCGCCTCTTCATTGGTTTTCACCTTGCGCACGTTGGTAAAGTTGAGGCTGCGCTCGCGACGCTGTCCGGTCACAATATCCAGGTAGGCAGCGCGCTCATCGGTGCCCTCGGAGGTTTCAATGGCGTTGAGCGTGGCCTCCAGCGGAATGTCTTCGTTGCGGGGGTTGAACTGCGGAGTGATGCGCTCGCGCTCCAAGCTCACAAACATCGGAATCTGCAGGCCGAACTTCTCAGGGAAGAACTTGTCTAGGTTCACGTTGGCCGACACGTCGTAGGCGGTGCGCTCTTCACGGGTACGGTCTGAGATGCGCGACTGCAACGCTCCGAAGCCGAAGGTAGAGTGCTGCACTGAGGCGGTCACGTTGGCAAAGTCGGCCAGTTGGGTGTTCACCCGGGCGTTCACGGCCCAGCTGCCCTGCCGGTCGAAGTCGCCCACCCGCAACTCGTTGGCCCACACACACACCGACTGCGGGGTGCGATCAGGCGAGCGCGGGTTGCGCACCCCGATCATCATCACCTGAATGTTGTTCAGATCGGGGCTGCCCAGCACACTCACTTTGTATTTGTCGCCCTCTCCCCGAGGTTGACTAAACTCCAGATCCTTCGAAAAGCTGATTCTATTGCGCTCGGCCTTGAGTTGGTGCAGCCAGTCGAGCTCAATGTCCATCTCGTTGGCCTCAGGCCACACGGCGCGGGGGTTTTCCTCGCCCGGCGGCGACACGATCAGGGGAATCTCCACCTCGTAGTAGTTGCGCGTCGCGTCGTTGCCGATGCGCAAAAACGCGCTGGTAGCCCCATCAGCTAGGGTGCGCCCCTCGGGAGGTTCCGCGTGCAAGAAGAGCCGCAGGTTGCCGTAGTTGATCAGGTCTAGCTGTAGGTTCTTAAACACTGCCCGCGCATCGCCGTCGCGCAGGTCTTCGGTGCACAGTTGGATGGATTGCTCGTTGAGGCGACGGTTGATGGGCGAGGTGTTGTCCAGGTCACGCACGAAACCGGGCGGCACCACGTAGGGCGAAGCATTGGTGCTTCCGGCGTCCAGCGTGCTGTTTTCCTCAATGTTCACCGTTGAGATGGTGAAGCCGGGGTCGTAGTCCTCGCCGTATTCAGCCAAGGTTTTCTGGTTCAGGTCGCGGGTGAAGCGCCGCCACTGGCTGCCCACAAACTGGAACTTCGCGAAGCGCAGCACCACCGGTTCGCGGAAGCCGGTTAGGTAGGTGCGTAAGTAACGGATCGTCTTAAATCCCTGAATGTCGCCCTCTACCCGGTCGGGCTGCCGAATGGGAATCCGGAAGAGGTACCAGTTCTCTCCTGCTCCGTCCCCGTTGGTAACGGTGGTCTTGTCCACAATGTAACCGTTGCCCACCCGCAATTCTCCCGGACGCAGGTCCACTTCGTACTCGTAGTATTCTTCCAGGGTCGACAAGGTGTTGTCGCGGTTCAGGTCTTCGTTGTCAGGCTCATTGCCGTTCGAGGGAATGAAAGTAGAATTATCACCCCTTCCGAAGGGGGTATTGTTCTCGGTGCCGTTGAAGTCCCGGTAACGCTCCACAATCTGCGCTTGCCGACTGTCGTATTCATCACCAAGATAGTAGCGGAAGTTGTCGGCCGACGGATCAGCGCGCACCGCCTCGGGCACCGTCTCGCCCGCGTAGTAGAAGTTCAGTTCCTCTTGTTCTCCGTCGCCATTCTTCACCCCGTCGAAGCCCACGTCCTGGTTTTGGCGCACCTCCGCTGAGATATTAGAAAACGACTCGATCAGCAGTTGCGCGTTTGGGGCACGCCCTGCTTCGCTCACCGTTACGTCGTCCGAAGCGTACTCGTCAGGCAGGCCCTGCTCAAAGAAGTGCCGACTGTCAGGGATCACGTCTTCCGACACGCTGCCCAGGTTAAAGAGTAGCTTGCCACCGGTGGTGTTGTTGCGGTTCACCCGCCCGTCGCGCACCACTCCGTTTTCCCCCTCCATAAAGGGGTCAAGCATCCAGAACTCAACGTACTCAATGTTGATCTTATCAAAATCCACATCAGCGGTGATGGCCCGGGTGATGCCGCCCCAGTGCTCGCTGGGATCGCCCGCCAGGGTGCCATCCTGATTCAGATTGCGGGTGTAGTTGAAGGGGCCGCGCTCTTCGGGGAAGTAGGCCAAATCGAATACCGGCAGGTTGATGTTCTGCTGCTGCTCGGCCTGCTGCGGGAAAACATCCTGAGGAATAACACCTCTTTCGTAGTGGTTCACTATCCTCGCAGGAATGTTATCTGGTTTCAGCCCCCCCCGATTAATATAGAATAAGTTGTCCACCACGTACCAGGCCAGCTTGGCCCGCTGTGCTCCTTCGCCCAGCCGACCGGGCAGCCCGGTTTCTTCGCCAATCGGCCGACCGCCCACCCGCGGAGTGGCCGCCAGTTGCCAGCTCTGCCAGCCGCTCAAGTTGTAAGGGGTAGCGAAGTTCTCGAAGTCGTTGATATACGAGGTGCCGTCGCCGTTCACCACGTTAGAGGTGCCCGGAATGAGTTGCGCAAACTCGGCACTCACTGCCACCGACGAGGGTTCTTTGGTCTGGATGAGGGGTAGCGCGTCCACCAGCTTGGTCAGAAAGCGCGATTCTTTGCGGTAGTTCAGGTTGAAGCCATACTTGGTGTTGCGCGTCGGCTCGTCGCCGATGCTGGGGCGTGTGATGGTGGGCCGCTCGTTCAGGTGCAGGATGGTGGCCCCCAGGTTGATGTCGTCATTGATCTTATAGTCCAAGCGAGTGCCCAACAAGGTGCGTTGCTGAAAGTTAAACAGATCGGCTTTCTCGAAGGTCACTCTAATCTCTTTGCCCGAACTAAGCACGCCACTGTTCAGAATTGTAACCCGCCCCAGTTGGTAATCTACGGTGAAGTCGGAGCCTTCGGTCAGGGGAGTGTTTCCCGCGATCACCTGCACCGAGCCCTCGGAGATGTTGATGCCCGGCAGCATGATCTCGTTCGATGAGCCCGCCAGGAAGCTACCCACCAGAAAGAACTTGTCTTTGTTGGTCTCCAGCGAAGCGTCGTTCTGGGTGCTGTTGTAGAGCTCATCGTACACGTATTTCTCCACCAAGTTTTCGGCGTTCGGTCCGAACTGCCGGGCCAGGTGGTTCCCGAAGGGTTCCAACACCGGGAAGTAGACCACGCCCTGGTTCGGGTCGATGGTGATGCCTTCCACAAAATTGAAGTTGCCATCGCCGTTGCCCACCGGGTCGTTGTTGGGGTTAAGGCGGTCCAGCCCCAGCAGCCCAATCAACTGACGGTCGCGCACATTGTCGGGCCCTTCGTTTAGGCTGGGGTTGTCGATGCCCGCCCGATCGTCACGGTACACCACGCGCAACTGAAAACCTTCGCGGGTCACCTGGTTGGCGTTGAGCGAGTACACGTTCTTCATCATCAGGTCCCAGGTGGGCACGTTTACGTTGATCTTGGTGGGACGCAGCAGCTTCAGGAAAATCGCCTGGTCGTCGTCCAGGTTCTGATAGTCTTCGGTGAGTTCGCCCACCTGGTAACGTTGGCCGCTGATGGTATACTCGAAGGCGACGGCCAGCATCTCGTCGTTTTGCAGCTGCCGGTTCAGCGTCACGTAGCCCAACTGGCTATTAAAAGTATACTCTTGCGTGCTCAGCTTGCGCACCGAGGTTTTGATCTCGTAGTCGGTGGCACTCACAAAATCGGGGTAGCGCTGCTGCAGGTCGGCCTCCAGGCCGTCGGGGGTGCGGCTAAAGTTCTTAAGTGTGGCGAACAGGTCGTTGGCAGGGTTGGCAGTGGGCACCGGACTTTCCCCTCTGGCAAAAACTTCATCCCGAAAGATGGCACTTTGATATCCTTCGCCCAGGTCCATGAAGGCTCCCGCGGTGCGTAGCGTCTCGGTATTGCCCGTGCGGTTAATCACGTACACCTCTACCCGGGTCACATTAAGCAGTGACTGCACCTGGGGCGGGGCAGCCAGCCAACGTTCGTAGTTGTCGCGGAAGAAGTGGCCCAGGAAGAAGTGCCGGTTCTCATCATATTCTGAGGACCGCACCTCGAATTCGCGGCTTTGCGAACCATTCTCGATGGTGACCGCGTCGCTGCTGCCACGCTGTATTGAGGCCACACTGGTAACGAACAGCCGCCCGAACTGCAACTGCGTTTTGAGGCCGAACAAACTTTGCGAGCCGGTGATCAGGCTGTTGTTCACCGGCAGGTTCACGTTGCCCAGCTCGATCTTCTTGATGATCTCGTGGTCGTAGCCGGTATACTCCACCTTGATGTTGTTCTGGAAGTTGAAAGAATTGTTGTTGTTGAAGTTGGCCGTCACGGCGAGTTTTTCGCCGATCTTACCGATCACGTTGAGGCTGATCTGCTGGTTGAACTCAAAGTTACCGTTGCGCTGCTGCCGCACCGGGATGGCGGGGTTCTCCACCCGCTGGAAACGCCCCCCGAAATCGAGTGTCACGAAGCCGTTGGGCCGAATGTCGACGAACGAGCCCCCGAACAGGCGGTTGAAGATGGGCGTAGTGTAGATGGGCGGAATGAGCCGCTTACCGCTCACTGCGCTTTCGCCGTCCAGCGCTGAGGAGCGGCCGCGCCAGTAGTCTTGCAATGCCCGGCGATCCTGGTACTGCTGGTACTGCTCAAAATTGAGGTAGGACGGGGCGCGGTAGTTGAGCCCGTTAATGCGCTCGTAGATAGAGTAGTTCACCGTGGAGTCGTTGACGGTGATCTCGGTTTCCACCTGGGTAGGGTCGCGCGGGTACAGGGGCGTGCGCGGGGCCGGGTTAGAGAAGGGGTCGCCGTAGCGATCGGGCTGCTGGTAGTTGGGCTGGGCCGAGGGTTGGTATTCCCGGTTGTCGGGGATGGTATCTACGGCTAGTACGGCTTCCTCTGGGGTGGTCGCGGCGGGGGTTGTTTCCGGAACGTCGGTGGGGTCGGCGGCGATGGTATCGCCGGGGGTGGGCGGGGCATCCTGCGCTGCTCCTGCCCGGACAACCCCCAGCAGTAGCAACAGGCTGATTCCCAGCGGCCGGGCCAACCCGCGATTTACTTTAGCCGTATATAAACGAAACCGGTACGTAGAAAGCACGAAGCAAATTTGTGGTGATCACGTGGTTTTTAGCGCCAGCTTGATAAGGTCTTCCAGGCGCAGTTCAGTAGACTCGTTCTTCTTTTGCCATTCGCTGATGGCTTTCTCGATGCTTTTTTCGGCCATGTTTCGGCTGATGCCGAGCGTAACCAAAGCAGACAACGCTTCGCTGCGAAGGGTATTGTACGAGCCCGATCCTAAACCGCGCACCTTTTCGGCCGAGGTCCCGCTGCTGATCATATCTTTCTTGATGCGGTCTTGCAGCTCCAGCACGATGCGCTGCGCCGTTTTGGCCCCGATTCCCTTGATTCGTTGAATGGTTTTGATATCGTTTTGCACAATGGCGGCCTTAATCTCCTCGGGGTCCATTGATGACAGAATGGTAAGCCCCAGGCTGGGCCCCACCCCGGAGATGCTGAGCAGGTCTAAGAACAGTTTCTTCTCGTTAGCCTCGGCGAAGCCGAACAGCAACTGGGCGTCTTCCTTCACGTAGAGGTAGGTGTGCAGCATGCACGCCTCGTCGGGCCCCAGAGCGTTGAAGGTGTTGAGTGAAATGCGGATCTCATAGCCCACCCCCTGCACATTGATGATAACGAACGTGGGTTCTTTATGAGCTAGTTTGCCGCGTAAGTAAGCGTACATGAATGAAGGGGAAAGTTGTTAGACACAAAGTTGTGCAATGATACTGAAACCGCGGGCAAAGTTATTGAATTTTCTGGTGGATGTTGGTTTTCGCCCAGAGGATAGCTACTGGCCCGGGGGAGCCGGTTTTTCAAAACTATCCCAAGAACTTTCGTAACCATTCTCAGACAGTTGCTTCGCCACCAACCGTTTCACGTTTCTGTATCTGAATTGCCCGACAAAAACGCGTGCCAAACCGGCAAAGACCGACCGAACCATACATCGTGGGTAGGGTCCATTGCCAGTGAGTAGACCCACCGATTGAGCTTAAATGACCGGTTTGGCCCGATAATTTTTGCTACGCACCCGCTCCGACGGCCAAATCTACGACCGAGAGGCTGCTACGTAGTCCTTCCGCAGAGCGTCTGAACGGCCGGGGAGCTGCTCCCCAGTCCCTCTGCGGCGCGTCTGGACGACCGGGAGGCAGCTCCCCAGCCCTTCCGCAGAGCGTCTGAGCCACCGGGAGGCTGCCTCCCTCCCCTTCAGAAGCGGGTTTGAACGGCCGGTAAGGTGGTGCATGGCCTTCCAAGAGCAGGTTTGAAGCGGAAAAGCCGCTGCTTCCGGAGTATGTTTTCTGCTAATTTTGCTGGTTTTTGGCCCAGTCTGGCGCCGTACCTCCGGTCGGTGTCTAAAGTAAACGGGTTCTCTGAACCCGCCCGAACCGGGGAGGAAGACTTGTTTGCCAACGTGCATTTCTCAAAGTAATTCCCAGCGTTTGGTGTTGACGCGAACCGTAAAAGCTTATCAGATTTTTGCGCAAAGTTTGTGATCGCTTGCTCAGTATCCGATATATTTCGATACTTAACTCCTAGCGCATGACCAGCGACCTCACCCAAGCCCTCCACCAAGCCCTCATCGACGAGGTGAAGCGCCGCATCATCGGCGAATCGTTGCCCCGCATCAGGCAGTGCCTGGGGCAACTGAGCACGGACGAAATCTGGCACCGGCCCAATGAGAACGTGGTGAGCGTGGGCAACCTGGTGCTGCACCTGCAGGGCAACCTGCGGCAGTGGGTGCTCAGCGGACTGGGCGGGCAGCCCGACCACCGGCAACGCGACCAGGAGTTTGACCGCACCGATCCCCTGCCCACCGTCGAACTGCTGCGGCCGCTTGATGCCCTGATGGCTGAGGTAGCGGCCGTGCTCGACCGGCTCACCCCGGCCGACCTGCTGGCCACCTACCGGGTGCAGGGTTACGACGAAACCGGGGTGGCCATTCTGATGCACGTCACCGAGCACTTCTCCTACCACACCGGGCAGATTACCTACTTCGTGAAGACGCGCAAGAACGTGGACTTGCAGTACTACGGCGGGCACGACCTCAACCAAACCGCATGAACCTGACCCGCACCCTGTTGCAACACCGCTGGAAAGCCTTTTTCCGCTCGCCCAATTGGGAGCGGCAACTCACCGTGGGGGTCATTTTGGCTTTGTTCGCCACGTTGGTGGGACTGCTGCTGTTCGCCGCGGGGAAGAACATCCGGGAAGTGCTGGCCGAACTGTTTCCCGGACAAGGCCCGGTGAAGGTGTTCCACAGCGGACTGCTGTTCTACTGGGTGGCTGACCTGATCGGGCGCTTCGTGCTTCAGGGAATGCCCGTAGCCACCGTGAACCCGTATCGCCACCTGCCGATTCGCCGTGCTACGCTACTCAATCTCATCATGTCGCAGGTGCCGCTTACGTTGTTCAACTTTTTCCCACTGCTGGTGGCGGTGCCCTTCGCGCTCACGGTGCTGCTGCCGCAGTTTGGTGGGGTGGTTGCTCTTGTGCTACGCGGTGCGGCAGCAGCTTCGGCAACGGTGGTACGCGGAGGATATCCCCGCAAAGCGGGTGACATTGGGCGAACTGCGGTTCACGACGGACCTCCGGCAGCCACAGTACGGGGTGGAAACCCTGTTGCTAACCAACGAACTCAAACTGATTGCCCGCCACCGTCGCTCACGCTCCAACGTGCTCTCGGGCATCGCCCTGGCGGTTATCTACGGCCTTATCTTTTTCGATAGTGACCTGAACGTAGACTTAACAAGCAACGCCCTGATTTTGCCGGGTATCATAGTTACGAGTAGCATGATGATAACCTACGGACAGTTTCTGATCGCTTGGGAGGGGGCGTATTTTGATCGATTGCTAACCGTTGAGGTTTCGCCCAGCGCCTACGTGCGGAGCAAATCCCGCTTGCTGTCTGCCTTTTGCCTGATTGTCTACCTACTGGCCCTACCCTCGGCAGTGCTGGGATGGCCCGTTCTGGTGATGAATACTGCCTGCCTGCTGTTCAATGTAGGGGTGAGCAGTTGGATCATTATATACCTCGCCACGGCCAACCGCGAACGGATAGACCTAACGAAGAGCAACTTTGCCAACTGGCAAGGAGTGAGCGGTGCCCAGTGGCTAATGGCGCTTCCCATTCTGTTCTTCCCCCTGGCTATCGGAGCCCTGGCAAACTGGTGGATACCGGGCGGAGGGGTGATTCTGATTGGCGGACTAGGATTGCTGGGCTGGCTCACCTGTGCATACTGGTTGCGCGTGGTTGTCCGACGCTTCCAACAGGAGAAATACCGCATGGCGGCCGGGTTCCGGCAAAAACCAACCTAACTCATGATCGAGATTACCCAACTAATCAAGAAGTACAACCAGCAGATAGTGCTGTCGGTAGAGCACCTGCACGTGGCCCCGGGCGAGCGCCTCGGGCTGGTAGGCAACAACGGCGCGGGCAAAACCACCCTGTTTCGCCTGCTGCTCGATCTGGTGCGGCCCACCGGGGGCGAGGTGCGCAGTCAGGGCCAGTTGGTGCACCAGTCGGACCACTGGAAGCCCTACACCGGGTCGTATCTCGACGAGGGGTTCTTGCTCGACTACCTTACTCCCGAAGAGTACTTCTCGTTTCTGGGGCAGTTGCACGGCTTGTCGGCGTCAGAACTGGCGGCCCGCTTGCAACCGCTGGAAGGACTGTTCAACGACGAAATTCTGAACAACAACAAGTACATCCGCGACCTGTCGCAGGGCAACCGCAAGAAGGTGGGCGTGGCGGCGGCGCTGCTTATCCATCCGGCGGTGGTGGTGCTCGACGAGCCCTTTTCGAACCTGGACCCCACCACCCAGATTCGCCTCAAGCACCTGCTCACGGCAATGGCCACCGAGCAGCAAACCACGCTGCTGATCTCTAGTCACGACCTGAGCCACGTCACTGAGGTGTGCGACCGCATCGTGGTGCTGCATCAGGGGAAGATCATCCGCGACCTGCGCACCGACGAAACCACACTACCCGAACTGGAAGCTTTCTTTGCGGAGGACAACGATGAAGGAAAGAGCGTTGACGCTGAGTAGCCCAAACCAACCGCCGGTCGTGAATGACCACCGAGCGCTTGGTTCATCAACAAAACTACCGGTCTTGTGCTTAGTATATCACCTTTCTTTTTAAATTGTCCGTCATGGGAAATCTTAACGTGAAGCTGGTCGATAGCCAAGAGGATCAGAACCAAAATACGCGCTGCATCCTGCGTGACCTCAAGGCTTTTGAGGCTATGCTGGATGGCGAGTGGTTCAACCAAGACCCAATCCACATTGGGGCCGAGCAGGAGCTGTGCCTGGTGGATGAACACTGCAAGCCCGCTCCAATCTCAATGGCCGTGCTGGAGCGCCTCACTTCCGACGGCTACACCACCGAACTGGCCAAGTTCAACCTGGAGTTTAACCTTGATCCGCTGGAATTCACCGGTAACTGCTTCAGTCAGATGACCGCTAATACCGAAGAGAAACTCGCTGAGTTATCGGCCCTGGGCGAAGACATGAACTTCCGAACGGTGATGACCGGCATTCTGCCCACCTTGCGCAAGTCTGATCTGGAGATGAGCAACCTCACCCCACTTGATCGTTACCACGCGCTGGTGGAAGCCATCGGCAAGATGCGCGGCAGCAAGCACGAACTGCACATCCGGGGGGTGGACGAGCTCAACGTGAAACACGACTCGGCCCTGCTGGAAGCCTGCAACACCAGCTTCCAGGTGCACCTCCAAATTGCTCCTGCTGAGTTTGTGGCTAAGTACAACATTGCGCTGGCGATCACCGCCCCGGTGCTGGCTATTGCCACCAACTCGCCGTTGCTGTTCAATAAGCGCCTGTGGAACGAAACCCGCATTGCCCTCTTTCAGCAGTTGATCGACACGCGCGCCGTCTCGGAGCACCTGCGCGACCGCAGCCCGCGGGTCACCTTCGGTAATAACTGGCTCACCCGCTCGGTGATTGACCTCTACCGCGAAGACATTGCACGCTTCCGCCCCATGCTGATGACCGACTGTGAGCAGGACGTGCTGGAACAGTTGGCCGAGGGCAAGACCCCCGAACTGCGCGCCCTGATGACGCACAATTCTACCGTGTACCGCTGGAACCGCCCCTGCTACGGGGTAAGTCCCAACGGCAAGCCGCACCTGCGCATCGAGAACCGCATTTTGCCCGCCGGTCCCAGTGTGCCCGACGAGGTGGCCAATGCGGCCTTTTGGGTAGGCCTGATGGAAGGCTTCGGCGATGCCTACCACGACATCACCCGCTGGATGGACTTTGATCACGTACATTCCAACTTCGTGGCGGCGGCCTTTTCGGGTCATGAAACCGAGCTCACGTGGATCAAAGGGCAAAAACTGCCGGTGGCCGAACTCATTGAAAAAGAGCTATTACCGCTGGCCGAGGCGGGCCTCAAGAAACGAAAGGTGGCTGCTTCGGACATTAATCAGTACCTAGGCATCATCGCCGAGCGCAATCGCACTCGACAAACTGGGTCGGGCTGGCTGCTGAAGTCGTACCACAAAATTAGCAAGGAAGTGATGCACGACGAGCGGTCGGCCACCCTCACCTCAGCGATGATCAAGCACCAGCGGTCAGGCCAGCCGGTGCACACTTGGGAGCTGGCAACAAAAGACGATTCGGTGGCCTGGTCGCCCACCTCATTGCTGATTGAGGAATTTATGACCCGCGATATCTTCACGGTGGAGCAGGACGATGTTCCGGAACTGGTGGCCAACATCATGGACTGGCAGAAGGTGCGCTTCGTGCCGGTGGAGGATAAGAAAGGACGGCTGGTCGGACTGGTGTCGGTGCGCAAGCTGGTGCGCTACCTCATCGGTCGCGCCGACGGCACGCAAGACAGTGCGTGCACGGTGGCCGACCTGATGATTACCGACCCGATCACCATCACGCCTAACAAGACGGTGATGGAGGCCATGCGGGTGATGAAGAAAAACAACGCGGCTTGCCTGCCGGTGGTAAAAAAGGGGAAGCTGGTGGGCATCATCTCCGAAGGAAACTTCCTGAACGTGACGGCCAGCCTACTCGATGCGCTGGGTGAGCAGCAGCGAAAATGAAGCACCTGTTCCTACCCTTGTTGATTAGTTTGATGGTGGTGCCGCTGCCGGTTTGGAGCCAGCAGGTGCTTTCTGAGTTGCGGGTGATCACGTATAATCTGAGGAGCGGCCGAGGCTACGGTGAGTCTGACGAAAAAACGTGTCACGAGCGATTTTCTCTTATCGGTCAGGCAATGAGCAACTACCGGCCCGACGTGCTGGTGATTCAAGAACCCGGCAGCGACCCGGACGACTATGCCGCTTTGGTAGGCGCATTGGGCAGCGACTATCGCTACCTAGTACTGAAGTGCCCTACCTATCCGGAGAGCAGGCGGGTTGGACTGTTAGTATACCGGGCTCCGGTGGTTATCGACACGATTGACGTATGCATCCAGGGTGACGCTGCCGATGCAAATACGTTATTCAACCATTGGGCGCGCGTGTTGCTAAATATCCAAGGAACTGCTTTGACCATTTACGGCTTCAAGCTGGCACCTCGCGACCAGGCTGATATGCGGAGGCGGCAGATAGATTTGCTAGAACCCTATCTCAGGCGTGATCTGGCCCAAAAGCGCTTTGTGGTTGTGGCAGGAGACTTGAACCATTTGCCCTCCGCTCCCGAATACGAACGATGGAAGTATATTGGATTGGTAGACACCTACGACGCACAGACGCAAGGTAATGGCTTCACAAAAATGGATGAGCTAGGCGATGACCCACTGGTTCCTTACCGCCGGATCGACTACTTACTGGTGAGTCCAAATCTATCAGTACACTTAGCGGGCTCTTCCCAAACCTTAAGCGAGGGACTGCTGGTGCCTGCTCCTCCGCAGCGCCGCTGGTCGTTGAGCGATCACCTGCCGGTGATGGCAATTTTCGCGCTTCCAGAGTAAGCTGCACGTATCGGGGTTAGCAAACTGGATTGAGATACGCCGAATCATCATTGATTACAATAACTTTAAAGACCCGAATGGGTTAATCCTGCACCAACCAACCGCCAACCACCATGTGGAAAGAAGAAGACAATGCCCTGAAAAGAGACTTTGCGTTTGCCGACTTTGTGGAGGCCTTCGGCTTTCTGACGCGCGTGGCGCTGGTGGCCGAGAAGATGAACCACCATCCCCACATCACCAACGTGTATAACCAGGTGAGCCTCGCCCTGAGCACCCACGACGCGGACAACACCGTGACCGACAAAGACCGGAAATTAGCCGAAGCGATTAATAAACTAGTGTGATAGATGCTGGCTACTAGTTACTGGATACTGGATGCTAGTATCCAGCATCTGACTATAAGAAAGTTATGTCCGGATTTCCCGAAATTGCCGCTTTGTTTTTGGTGCCGACCCCTATTGGCAACCTGGAGGATATCACCCTGCGGGCGCTGCGCATCCTGCGGTCGGTCGACGTGATTTTAGCTGAAGATACGCGCACCTCGGGTAAGCTGCTCAAGCGCCACGGCGTGGCCACCCGGATGCAGCCCTACCACGCCTTCAACGAACACCGTTCGGTGGCGGCCCTGGTGGCGCGCTTGCAAGGCGGCGAGCGCATGGCGCTAATTAGTGATGCGGGCACTCCGGCCATCTCCGACCCCGGTTTTCTGCTGGTGCGGGCCTGCCTGGAAGCTGAGGTAGTCGTAGAGTGCCTGCCCGGAGCTACCGCTTTTGTGCCCGCCCTGGTGAAGTCGGGCCTGCCCAGCGACCGCTTTGTGTTCGAGGGGTTCTTGCCGCCCAAGAAAGGTCGTCAGACGCGCTTGTTGCAACTCGCCGAAGAGAAACGCACGCTCATCTTCTACGAATCGCCGCACCGTTTGGTGAAAACCCTAGGGCAACTGGCCGAGTATTTCGGAGAGCGCCGCGCGTCGGTGTCGCGAGAACTGACTAAATTGCACGAAGAAACGCGCAACGATACGTTGGCCGCGTTAGCAGAACACTATACCCTCACTGACCCCCGGGGCGAAATTGTAATTGTCGTTGAAGGCAAGCACTAGCGCTACTTTGTTTTAAGCCCACGCAAAGCTGAGTCCTAGCTTCAATAAGTCCGCACCGCGTCGATCAGCAACGCAAACTCTCCCTCCTGCTTATCGCCGATGAGAAAACCAACGGTGCGGATAGAAGCTAAATTAAGAGCAGGAGCATCGGGCACGTCTTCACCATGAAAAGTCGCTTCAAAGTCGGCAAATGCCAGCTGAATGCGCTGCCACTCGTCGCTCGTCGTAAAAGAATGAGCGTAAGCCACGCGGTCGGCGTCCGTTTCCAGCCGCAGTTGGTAAGTCTGCTTATCGCCCCGCACGTGCAGTTCTATGCCCTGAGAACCGCTTAAGTCCAGGGTCTTCTCATCGTAAATAATTTGCGCGAAGCCGCCGTCGTTCTCCAGCGACACGTGGCCACTGAACCGGGCCAGGCCCTGCTGCCCGCTTGCTTCGGAGACATGGGTGACCTGGCTGTTAGACACTCCTCCCATCACCACATCGTTCTCGGTGTGCCACTGTTGCACCTCCTTTTCGCTCGTAAAGTCAAATAAAGTCATTGAAAAGAATATAAGGAAAAAAATGAAGGTAAGCATCGAAGTGTAAACGAGCAAACCAATGCCCAGGTTGCCCTAATTGGTTCGCCGACCGCCTTTAGAATTTCTGCCAGTAGAAGTTTGCCCCCCGTTTGGTAAAGACCGATTAACCCAATATATTAAATCATCGCTCCAACCTCAAATACTTCACCATGCACAGCTTTCACATCAACCGCCGCCACTTTCTAAAAACTGCTTCAGCCTCGCTGGCGCTCTCTACTCTTGGCCCCTCAGGACTAGACATTGTCTACCAGGACAAACCCCTGCGAGTGGGCGTGATCGGCACCGGATGGTACGGTAAGAACGATGTCTTTCGGCTGATCCAGGTGGCCCCGGTAGAAGTGGTTTCCATCTGCGACGTAGACCAGAATATGCTGGCCGAAGCGGCTACCCTGATCAGCCAACGGCAGCAATCGGGCAAGAAGCCGCGCACCTACACCGACCACCGCACCATGCTGGCCGAGCGCGACCTGGATTTGGTGATCATCGGCACGCCCGACCACTGGCACGCCTTGCAGGCCATCGACGCGCTGGACGCCGGAGCGCACCTGTATTTGCAGAAGCCCATCAGCGTGGACGTGCTGGAGGGAGAGGCCATCTTGGCCAAGGCACGGCAGTCGGATCGAACGGTGCAGATTGGCACCCAGCGGCGCAGCACGCCTCACCTGATGGAGGCCAAGAAGAACATTGTGGAAGCCGGATTGCTTGGCAAGGTGTCGCACGTGGAGATGTGCTGCTACTACCACATGCGCGCCAACGGCAACCCACCCGTGCAGCCAGTGCCCGACTTCTTTGACTACGAGCGGTGGACGGGTCCCGCCCCGCTGCGGGCCTTTGATGGGCTGCCGCACCGGCGGTGGTGGCGCACCTTCATGGCCTACGGCAACGGCATCGTGGGCGATATGTGCGTACACATGCTCGATACCGTGCGCTGGATGCTCGACCTGGGCTGGCCGCAGCGCATCAGCTCCGAAGGGGGCATTTACGTACAGAAGGGGGGCGAATCCACCATCAGCGATACCCAAACGGCGGTCTTCGAGTATGACAATCTCAATTGCGTGTGGCAACACCGCAGTTGGGGCACTCCGGCCGACCCCGATTACCCCTGGGCGTTCACGCTCTACGGTGATAAGGGCACGCTGAAGGGTAGCGTAACGCGGTATGACTTTATTCCCGAAGGCGACGGAGAACCCATTCACGGAGATGCCGTATACGAGCGAGAGCAGTATCCGGAAGACCTCACCGAAAAGGATATAGAACTACACGCCGCTCCCGCCACCCGCCGCCATATGCTGGACCTACTGGCCGCCATCAAGGAGAAAAAACAACCGGTGGCTTCCGTAGAGCAAGGGCACATCTCGACCGCCGCCTGCATTCTGGCTAATCTATCCGTGCAGGCCGGTCGCCCGTTGGTGTACAATCCGCAGCAGCACATCGTAGTGGGCGACCCCGAAGCCACCAAACTGCTGCGCCGCCCCTACCGCGCACCCTGGCAGCATCCGGGGGGTTAGCGTACGCTTGGTATTTTACTCGTTTTCGACTAAATTAACCAGCCATTCGCCAAGTGTAAGCCTTATGAAAACTTCCTATCTGACTCTGGCCCTTATCCTTACCGTTGCTTCTACTGGTTTAGCTCAGAACGAATTTGGTGTTACCGAGATTGGTATCAAGGCGGGTCCTAATCTCGCCAGCATTTCCCATCGAAACATTCCAGCCAGTACACTTGATCCGAGTGTCCTCTTGTCCTTTCATGCGGGTATTTCTGGTATCTTCTACCTTGATGATCGATGGGCGATCGGTACTGATATACTTTATTCTGGCAAAGGCTTTAACGCCGGGGGCAGCGAACGGCTCCACTACCTGAGTATGCCTTTATTACTCTATTACACCCCGCTGAACAATCTCAGAATAGGGATAGGGTTTGAATCGGGTTTCTTGCTAGCCGCCACGTCTGAAGTAGGAAATAACGCATCTGATGCATCCTCGTTTTATAACCATAACTCTGATTGTGGATTTATCGGCGGGTTAGAATATGTTCTTAGCGAGAAGGTGCAGGTGGGAGCAAGATACGTTTACGGCTTTGAAAACGTGATTGTAGATTCTCAGCTAAGGGATGAAACCGGTCGGCCTGTCGAGGGAACGCTACAAAACCGTGTTCTGCAATTCTACTTAGGATACCGAGTTTTCAGATTTGATACCCGATAGTTGCTGAGTAGACCAACTCTATGAAAACGAATAGCCTGTTACCAACTAGTTTCCTTTGCCTGCTTCTCTTGGTGAGTGTAGTTACGAACGCCCAAGAAAAACAAGATAAAAGCGCCGTTGTTGCTTCTGGAGCTAAGCTGCATCAAGTGGCGGCTGACTATAAATTTACCGAGGGTCCGGCGGTGGATGCGCAGGGCAACGTGTTCTTCACCGACCAGCCCAACAACCGCATTATGAAGTGGGCCACTGACGGCACCTTGTCAGTGTTTATGGAAAATGCCGGACGCGCTAACGGCTTGTTCTTCGACCAACAGGACAACCTGATCGCCTGCGCCGACGCGCAGAACGAACTCTGGCAGATCAGTCCCGATAAGCAGGTCACGGTACTGGTGAGTGACTTTCAGGGACAGCGACTCAACGGCCCCAACGACCTATGGGTGGATTTGAAAGGAGGCATCTACTTCACCGACCCCTACTACCCGCGCGACTACTGGGCGCACACCGAAAAGGAGATTAATAACGAGCAAGTATACTATATGGCTCCGGATAAAAAGACACCCACGCCCGTCGCCACCGACCTGGTGAAACCTAACGGCATCGTGGGCACGGCGAATGGGAAACAATTGTACATAACCGACATCGGCGACCAGAAGACCTACGTTTACCAGATCAGTGACGACGGAAGCCTATCAGACAGGCAACTGTTTACCGATATGGGTTCTGACGGCCTGACGCTCGATAACGAAGGCAACGTGTATCTCACCGGGCAGGGAGTAACTGTGTTCGATAAGGAGGGCAAGCAGATTGAGCACATCGACGTGGACGAGGGCTGGACAGCCAACGTCTGCTTCGGCGGCAAAGACCGAAAGACGTTATTTATTACGGCTATGAAATCGCTGTATACGCTGGAGATGCGGGTGAAGGGGGTGCAGTAAGTAGGTATTGGTTAGCAATTAGATAAGGCAAAGATCACAAACCTACTAGGCCAAGGCGTCTTCATTGGTAAAAATTCACTCATAGCTTCTCTTATCTCTCGGCTTTTTCAATTGCTCTGGAGTTGACCCACTTCACAAATTTTGATGCTTTACACATCCATTCTAAACTGGATTTATCGCAACTTATCTGCCAATCCAATGTCATATCATATTGGCCGTAGGTAAAATCAAAGCAGCTTTTTGTGAAAGAAACCGATTCTATGAAAGAGTTTAGGCTCTATTGAATCCCGTAGTAGTCTGCACCGTGTATGTCAAACCGTTCGGTTTCAAAGTAGATTAAATCAGCCCTCAGAGTTACTCCCGGAGGTGGGGGGGAATTGAAAGGCCATGAACATAAACCGCTTTATTCACAATTGGATGTTCACCTTCATTTCCACCGCTCATACTTACAAGCTCACCATTCAGAGTAGTCAAGAAAAGAAAGAGGCGCTGGCCAACTTCGTATTGAGTCCATCTTGCTGCACAAGGCCATTCGTGGAATCTAGTAATTTTAAGAGTTCCAGAGTCAAAAGTCAGACTTCCCTCTATTTTTAGAGTAAAGTATTTGTGATCAAGTTCGACGACAGTTCCGTAAACTATTTTCTCTGCCTTAATTATCATCTCATAAAGCTCCAAAGGACGATATTCTGCTTGGCTTGATAACCCATTCAGTGTAAGAGTTGCTATGATTAAAGTTCGTTTCAGAGTAGTTTTCATTCTTGAGTTATTATTACTGATAGCGCATCACCAGCCAAAGCACCAGGTAGACAATAAGGGGTGAACCGATGCCTAGTACAATCGCGGTAGTAAATAACACCCGGATCAGCGCGGTGTCCCAACCGAAGTACATAGCCAGCCCACCGCAGACGCCCAGCACAATTTTGTCGGAGGAAGAAGGTTTGAGTTTTTTCATGTGCTGACTTTTTGTTCAAACTGACGGTAGCGTTTTGCCCTAACTTTTTCAACTTCGGTGGTAATGTCTTCCAGGGCAGGCGTCGCGCCCTTTTGACTTCTGAATTGATCCAATAATGTCGCAAATCTTTCCTTCGGGGAATTCTTTTTGATACTAATAACTCCTAAATCGGCCAAGTCTTCCAAAAGGCGCTTCGCTTTGGGGTCCATTATTTCAATCTGCAAGGTCATTATCTTCTGTTTTAATTAATTTTAAGATATCAGACTACCACTTCCTGCTGGTACTGTTTATACACCGACGTAATCCCCTCCCAAAGTCCAATCCGGTGTTTCCAGCCGTGGCTATGCAGTTTTCCCACGTCCATCAACTTGCGGGGCGTGCCGTCGGGTTTGGACGTGTTAAACGTTAGTTCGCCCGCAAAACCCACTACCTCTTTGATCAACAACGCCAAGTCCTTGATGCTGATGTCCTCACCGGTTCCCACGTTGACCAGCTCCGGCTCGCTGTAGTTTTCCATTAAGAATACGCAAGCCTCGGCCAGATCGTCCACGTGCAGGAACTCCCGCTTCGGACTGCCTGACCCCCAGATTTCTACGGTGGCGTCGCCATTCTCTTTGGCCTCGTGAAACTTGCGAATCAGGGCGGGAAGCACGTGCGAGTTATTCAGATCGTAGTTGTCGTTGGGGCCATATAAGTTGGTCGGCATGGCCGAGATGAAGTTGCAATCGTACTGGGCGCGGTAGTTCTCGCACAGCTTGATACCGGCAATTTTGGCGATGGCGTACGGCTCATTGGTAGACTCCAGTGGACCAGTCAGCAAATACTCTTCTTTAAGCGGCTGATCAGCCAATTTGGGATAAATGCAGGACGAACCCAGAAACTGGAGCTTCTTCACGCCTTGTACGTAACTCTGATGAATCACATTGTTCTGGATCATCAGGTTGTCGTACAGAAATTCGCCCCGGTACACATTGTTGGCGTGAATGCCGCCCACCTTAGCAGCCGCCAGAAATACGTAGTTGGGCTTTTCTTCGGCGAAGAACGCCGCCACCTGCTGCTGATCACGCAAATCTAGCTCGCTTGACCGGCGGGTCACGAAGTTATCGTAGCCCTTGTCCTGTAGGTTGCGCAGGATGGCCGAACCGACCATGCCGCGGTGTCCGGCGATGTATATTTTAGCGTCTTTCTTCATGATAAGTGATGCAAAGGTTTGGATTGCTTCATTTGCGAGTTTGTTGGGCTAAAAGCCCAACGGATAAACAGCACAGGACTAAAAGTCCTGCGCTATGACTATTGAATAGAGAAAAGTGCTTTGCTACGAATAGCAACCGGATCAATGCGTCCCAAAAGGTGATCTCTATCGTACTTATCCTCAAAGATATCCACACAAGCATTGTCAAGCGCTTCGTCGAATGCTTCTTCTATAATTTCGGATAGCTCATCGTGAGAAGCGTAGTAGCCTCCTGACTTTCGTCGTTTGTTGATTCGCTTGACTGCCCGTACTGAATTGCGGATAGAAAGGTCCCAGGAAGTGGTTGTACGCGACTCGGCCTGTTGCTTGATCAAGTGAACCAACAGAATGACCGAGTAGCCGTAGATCTTATTGAGCTTGTCTTCCTTGCTCATCTCCTCCAGTTCGTCTACCAGCAACAGGGCCGCGGCGTAATTCTGCTGCTCAATGTGGGTGCGCAAAGCGATAAGTTCTTCCATGTTCAGTAAGTCTATTCAAAGAACGCTACGCTTGGGCAAATTATTCGTGGTAGTTAAATACCTTATGACCACCCTTGAGTAAAAACTTATCACGCTTGAAGAGTTCTAAGTCCGACTGCACCATGTCTTTCACCAAAGCGGGCAGGTCGTATTCCAATTCCCAGCCGAGTTTCTCCTTCGATTTAGTGGGATCACCGATGAGCAGTTCCACTTCGGTGGGGCGGTAGTAGGCCGGGTCGACCTTCACCACCTCTTTGCCCTCGGGCAGTTGGTAGTCGGGGTGCGAACAACTGACCACCCGGCCCACTTCGTTCTGCTCTTTGCCCTCGAAGGCCACTTCAATGCCCAGTTCTTGAAACGACATTTTTACAAAGTCGCGCACGGTGGTGGTGATGCCGGTGGCGATCACGAAGTCTTCGGCCACCTCTTGCTGAAGAATCAGCCACATGGCTTGTACGTAATCCTTAGCGTGGCCCCAGTCGCGTTTGGCGTCCATGTTGCCCAAGTAAACCGTATCCTGCAATTTAAGGGCAATGCGTGCCGCCGCCCGGGTAATCTTGCGTGTCACGAAGGTTTCGCCCCGGATGGGTGACTCGTGGTTGAACAAGATGCCATTGACGGCGAACATATCGTATGCCTCTCGGTAGTTCACCGTGATCCAGTAGCCGTATAGCTTGGCCACCGCGTAGGGTGAGCGGGGATAGAAGGGAGTTGTTTCACTCTGCGGCACCTCCTGCACCAGTCCGTAGAGTTCGGAGGTGGAGGCCTGATAGATTTTAGTCTTTTTCTCTAGGCCCAAAATACGCACCGCTTCCAGGATGCGTAGCGTGCCGATGCCATCCACATTGGCGGTGTACTCAGGCGCGTCGAAGCTCACTTTCACGTGCGACATGGCGCCCAGGTTGTAAATCTCGTCGGGTTGCACCTTCTGCACGATGCTGATAATATTAGCAGAATCCGATAAGTCGCCGTAGTGCAGCACGAACTTAAGGTCTTTTTCGTGCGGATCTTGATAAAGATGATCAATGCGATCGGTGTTGAACAGCGAGGTGCGCCGTTTGATGCCGTGCACTTCGTAGCCTTTTTTCAGAAGCAATTCGGCCAAATAGGCTCCGTCTTGACCGGTTACCCCGGTGATGAGTGCTTTTTTCATAGTTTATACGTATTCGGTTAATCCTTTTTCCTTGATATCGTTGAGAAACTTTTTTACCATCTGCTCCTGGTCTTTGTCGCAGATCATCAGGGCATCGTCGGTCATCACCACAATGTAATTATCGAGTCCCTGCACCACGCCAATTTTGTCCTTCGGCACTTTGATAAAACAGTTGGTGGTGTCGTAGGTCATCACTGAACCCTGGATGCTGTTGGCAGTGGTATCTTTCGGATGCTCGCTATCAATAGATTTCCAGGTACCCAGATCGGTCCAGCCAATGTCGGCGGGCATCACGTATACATTGTCAGCTTTCTCCAGGATGCCGTAGTCGATAGAGATATTGATACAGTTGGAATATACTTTCTTAATAAATTCTTCCTCTTGATCGCTATAGTACTGAGCCCCCCCGTTGGCGAATAACGTATTTACCTCAGGTAGGTGTTGCTCGTAGCTCTTTCGAATGGCGGCCAAGCTCCAGACAAAAATGCCGGAATTCCAGACGAAATTACCCGCCCGCAAAAATTCTTCGGCGGTAGCTTGGTCCGGCTTCTCTTTAAAAGCTAATACTTTGTAAGTGTCAGATGCACCTTCGGAAGCATTGTACTCGATGTATCCATAACCGGTGTCGGGACGTAACGGCTTGATCCCAAACGTGATCAGATAATCTTCTTGCGAGGCGAGTTCGAAGGCTCTTTGTGCCAAACGCGTGAATTCATCCTGTTTCACGATCATATGGTCTGCGGGCGAAACGATGATACTGGCTTCCGGATTTTTCCGGGCAATCTTATGAAAGGCGTAGGCCACACAGGGTGCCGTGTTGCGCAGCTCGGGTTCCAGCAGAATCTGGTCGTCGGTGAGCTGGGGAAGCTGCTTCTTGATGAGGTCGTAGTACGCCTGGTTAGAGATGATGTAAATGTTTTCGGGAGGACATACCGCTTTCAGACGATTAAAAGTGAGTTGCAACAGCGATTCACCGGTGCCTAGCACGTCGTGAAACTGCTTAGGAAACTGTTGCCGACTGATGGGCCACAGGCGGGTGCCAACGCCACCCGCCATAATTAGAGCAAAATTATTCGCTTTCATTTGTATTTATCAAATAATAAAATTGACTAAAAAGCGAAGCAAATATACGGACATCGTGCTCGAAAGAAAAGTATTCTCTAAGAATGTAGCTAGTCTTTGGGTTACAAGCATCTACCGCTGTTGGTTGCTTTTGCTGTCAGGCCCCCGAAGAATGATTACGCGAGCACCAGAAAACTACTGTTGCGAAGTGATTCCTTGTTGTATGTAAAAGGGCGATCCGACGTTTCCTGAAACACCTTTCCTCCGGCGGCTTCCACTACGGCTTGTCCGGCAGCGGTGTCCCATTCCATGGTGGGGCCATGGCGGTAGTAGATATCGGCTTTTCCTTCGGCAATCATGCAAAACTTGAGCGAACTGCCGCGGGCGATGCTTTCGGTAACGCCGTGCTGTCGGAGCACCTGTTCTTCCTCTTCGGAGGCATGGCTGCTACTGCGCACCGCTACACGCTCAGCGGTCGGCTGCCGCACGCGCAACGTTTGTTGAGCGCCACCGGGGGTTTGCTTGTACCCACCCGCTTCCAGATCACTGGCGTAGCCTGCCTGTGTGGCAAAGTAGAGTTCTTCAGTCACGGGAGTGTAAATGACGCCCAGCACGGGTCGATGGTGGTGAATCAGGGCGATGTTGACGGTGAACTGCCCGTTGCGTTTAATAAACTCCTTGGTGCCATCGAGCGGGTCTACCAGCCAAAAGTACTCCCACTCCCGACGGGTAGCGTAGGCAATTTCTTTTCCCTCTTCCGAAATCAGCGGAATATTAGGATAATGCGCTTGTAACGCGGGGGCAATCACCTGCTGCGCCGCCTGATCGGCCAGGGTGAGCGGAGAATGGTCGGCCTTGAAGTCGACTACCTGCGAGAAATCAGCGTGGTGATACACTTCCAGGATGGCTTGCCCGGCGGCCAGCGCAATGTCATTGATCGTAGCGATGGATATTTTTGGCTTCATGAGCGGGCGGTAGGGTTGACGGTATCGACTAAAAAACTTTATATTGCTGACTATACTAACTACCAACTACGCATATGGAGCACACCGCCCGCGTAAAAATCGTCCTGAACGGCGGAGAGTTTGAAATTGAAGGGTCGGAGGAGTTTGTCAACTCCCACGCCGATACCATCGCCAGCCTGTCAGAGCTTTTGAAGAATGCTCCGTCGCACTCGAGCGCTGGCGAGGGCAAAGAAAGCAATCTTAACCCAGGAAAGCAATTCGCCATCTTTGATCCGGAGACTCCGACGCCCCCGCCCGACGTCATGCCCCTGGCCTCGCCCGACTCGTTTGGAGAACTGTATTACAAAGCCCCTAAGAGTACCAGCAAATCGGATGTAGTGCTGTTGGCCAGTTTCTTTGTGCAGTCGCACAACGGAGAAGGCACTTTCACCACCCGTGAGGTGAACAAACTACTGCGCGACCACGGCATCGACATGACCAACACGGCGCACTTTAACAAACTGAATCAGGACTATAAAAAGGTGTTTAAGATGCGGCAAGGGCAGTACAAAGTGAGCGAAGAAGGGGTTGAGCATTTGCGAAGTATTTTGCGTTAGCCCGGACGGTAAACCTTATCACAACCAAGATTTTGAAAAGCAATTTCAGCCTTCAGGAATACCTCACACTGGGCTACCTCTACCTATTGATGCTTGGCATGTTGGGCGACTCTATTTACTACCGTTTCTTCGGTATTAACATTCTACATTGGTCAGGAAGAAAAAACGGTCACTATTGCCCCTATTGATAATATTGAGACCATTCGGAAGATCGCTCTAGCGCGAGATTGATTAGGCTCTTCCACCGCAGGTCGAACGTAGCTTTGGTATCCGCCAAAACATTTATTTGCTCTAAAGAAAGGCGCGCTAAATATTTAAAAGTACCTTTCCGTAAGCTATGTAATTCACAGAACCTATCTCATGCGCTTTCTACTTCCTATTGGACTAAAAAGTGTAGTTGTTTGGTTGAGTATTCTGCTGTGTGGAGTTGCATTGTCCGCTCAGGCAAAATTTGAGGAAGGCTACATTATTACGTTAGACAAAGACACCAGCTATGGCCTTCTTGAGTATCAAATTGCTAGAAAAAGCGCTCTTCAGTGCATTTTTAAAGAAGACGACCAAAGCGCAACGGTTACCTATGTGCCTACCGAAATAGTCGCTTACCGATTCACCCCAGGCAAGTACTACGTGGCCGAGGAAGTAATAATTGAAGATAAGACGAGAACTGTCTTTTAGAGTATTTAGTAGATGGTATCGCTGACATTTTCTTTTTTCGAGACCAGAAGAATGAGTATTATTATTTGTCAAAAGAGGAAGAAAATCTGCTTCCACTTATTGTTGAAGAAATCCCAACCAGGCACGAGGGCAGACAATATATTCGAACAAGAGAGAAGTAACATATTTGGGTACTGATTTGCTCACCCCCTTTGAGTCAGACTACACAATGATAGTTGGGGGGTTGTTCAAATAGATGCGTTTGTCAGTGAACGTCTATCACTCAGAGGCCCGTTACAGTAGAACTAAACACACCTCGAGCGCATTAGTGCTTTCTCACGCTAGTGTAGAAGTTCCATTGCTCTTTCGCTACGAATTTTCTTACGGTAAACTGAAACCTACCATTGGGTTAGCACGGCCTTTTCATAAAAAAGAGAGGATAGCAAAAAGCTGTTACTTTTGATATTCCACCATCAAACTAACAAACGATGCTACCCTGTCTTAAAAAAACGAATGTAGGACTTACTACTACTATCTGCAAGCTAATGTGATTGATCCACGCGACAACCGTGGCAAACGCCATGATCTGTACTTTGTGCTGTTTGGGGCACTTCTAGCCACTATGGCAGGCAAGGTACTCATCGCCGAGATTCACCGGTTTTTGGTACGACATCACAATTGCCTATGCTCCTTATTGGGCTTATCGGTCAGTCATACGGTCTCCGATGTGCAATTGCGCAGACTGCTGGCCCTGGTGGATGCGGCTGCTTATCAACACTTTCATGCTCGTTATTTTGGTTGGCAAGCTTGTTTGCTGCCCCCCAATAGTTGGATTGGTTTTGATGGCAAAGAACTCAGAGGCACCATTGACGGGGTAGCCGGACAGAAAAGGGGATTATGTATTGTACGTCCTTTACTACATCAGGCAAGCATCAGTCTACCAGGGTTGTTTTATCATGGGGCCAAAGATAGCGCCCGGCGCCCGGCGAGATAAACTGCGTGCGAGAGCTTCTTCAGAAAGGGCAATTAGCTAGTCAATGCCTGACTTTTGATGCACTACATACCCAGAGTCAGACCCTGGAAATGGTTCAGAACGCTCAAGGCACTTATATAGCACAAGTGAAAGCCAATCAATCTATGTTGCTGGAAGATTTACAAGATCATACCAAACTGATAGCTCCGGTAGCTGAACATCAGACCTCAGAAAAGGGCTATGGTCGCATAGAAGAGCGAAAAGCTTCTTTTTATTGCGTCAAGGCTATCTGCTTCGAGCAAAAGTGGGATGACTCAGGGTTTGCTACTTTAGTAGTGATGGAACGAGAAAGTACGCAATGCAAAACCGGTAAAGTGAGCCGAGAAACTAGTTATTATCTGTCTAATGCCTCCTTGGAGCAGATAGCCCCCCAAGAGTTCTCTCAAGCCATTCGTCAACATTGGAGTATCGAGGCGGACAATTGGGTCAGAGACCCTACCTTCCGCGAAGATTGCATCCGATGCAAAGAACCGGCCCGCAGCAAAACTCTAGCCAGCATCATATCAGTAGCCGGAAACCTGCTACGGCAACAGAAAAAAGATTATCTGAAAGCCATACAGGAAGATGTAGCCTGTGATCCAACGCTTGCAATACACTTTTTTAAGCATGTTGACTTTTTATGAAAAGGCCGTGATTGGGTTAGGACCTAAAGGGATTTTTCTAATCAACGTAAACGTCAACCGAATAGCAAGCGACAACAAACTAGATTGGATACAAAGCGGCCGTATCCAGTATGGCTTAGAAGGTGCCGTCGGGGTGGAATATGAACTGACTAAGCGAAAAAGAATTTTTTTAGAGGGACGCTACGGCCTGAGTAGAGGCCGTCATAGGAATAGCTTTGATATTTATTCACCTGGAGCAGGAACAGATTCCGTATCTGGCCTATTTCAGTTGAGAGCGAGCACCATCAGTATCATTGCTGGGATTTCTTTCTGATAGGTACAGATGTGTTTTGTTCCCACAAAAGATTTGCACTAAGAACAAACCACTCGTTTCGTTATCAAAATGCTCTGTTGCTTCTTCTATGATCCATCCGACATTTTTAAAATCCACTCCGCTGCGTCCCATAAACTACTCACCGTCGTTTGGGCCGCAGTTTCAGGATGCGTCCCATCAATTAAAATTCCCGGAATGCCCAGTTGCTGCGCGGGCACCAGATCGCGCTCCTTGTCGCCGATCATCCACGAGCGGGCGGGATCAATGTTGAACTTAGCCATCGCCCGCTCGAGCATCAAACTGTCAGGCTTGCGGGTGAGCGATTCGCTGACGGATGGGTGGTAGGGGGCGTAGTAGATGTCATCAACCATGTGGCCGGTCACCATATTCATGTAGTCGTGGCAGATCTGCATCTGCTCGCGGGTGTAGATACCCTTGGCAATGCCCGATTGGTTAGTCACAATCACCAAGCGATAGCCCGCCGCTTTGATCCGCCGCAGTGCTTCGGGTACCCGGGGCAAAATTGCGAAATTAGGTAGGCGGTACGCGTAGTTCACCCGGTCGCGGTTGATGACTCCGTCCCGGTCTAAAAAAATGCAGGGATTTTCCTTCACAAGAGCATTCATTGGTGGTTTAGAGTAACCAGTGTACGTTTTTTTTATCGGCGAAAGCTGGCTATTTTTGGCCTTTTATCCTAATCGCTATTTAGTGAGCTCCAACCGCAGCCTGGTCATTATTCCGACTTACAACGAAAAAGAAAACATTGCGCTGTTGCTGCAAGCTATCTTTTTGTTGCCCGTGGCCTTTGAGGTATTAATCGTTGATGATAGCTCGCCCGACGGCACGGCCAGTATTGTGCGCGAACTGCAACCAACTTATCCCGACCAAATTCACTTACTCGAGCGGCCCGGCAAACAAGGTTTGGGCACCGCCTATATTGCGGGATTTCGCTACGCCATTCAGCGGGGTTACGACTACATCTTCGAAATGGACGCCGACTTTTCGCACAATCCCGAAGACCTGGTGCGTTTGCACGAGGCCTGCGCCGAGCAGGGATACGACTTGGCCATTGGATCGCGCTACGTGACGGGAGTAAACGTGGTGAATTGGCCCATTAAGCGGGTGCTGGTTTCGTACTTCGCTAGCCAGTACGTGCGTTGGGTCACCGGCATGCCCATCAACGATGCCACGGCGGGCTTCAAGTGCTACCGACGCCGAGTGCTGGAAGCTATCGATCCTGACCGAGTGCAGTTTGTAGGCTACGCCTTCCAGATATTGATGAAGTTCAACACTTGGAAACACGGCTTTCGGATCACCGAAGTGCCCATCATCTTCACCGACCGCACGCGGGGAGAATCAAAAATGTTGAGCAAAATCTTCTGGGAAGCCTTCGGCGGAGTAATTCTGATGAAGGTGCGCAGCATGTTTCGAAAATACGAATTGAAGGTTCTAGGTTGAAAGGTTCTAGGTTCGGGGTTTGAAAACTTAGAACCCAGAACCCCGAACCTTAATCAAACCGGATGGCCTTGATCGGATCGATCCGCAGAATCACCACCGTAGGGATGCCCAACACCAACGCCACCACCACAAAAGTGAGCAGATTGAGCACTACAATCGTTAGCAAATCCCACTGGATAGGCACAAAATCCATGTAGTAGTTTTCTGGGTCGAGCGGAATGATCTTGAAATGCGACTGCAGCAGTCCGAAGCCGATACCAATCACGTTGCCAATAAGCATACCCTTCAGCACCAGCAGCAGACCGTTATAGGTGAATATACGGCGAATTTGCTGATTTTTAGCGCCCAGTGCCTTTAGAATGCCGATCATCTGGGTGCGCTCCATGATCAGAATCAGTAGGATGCTAATGATGTTGAAGCAAGCAACAAACAGAATGAGCGCCAGAAAAACCACCACGTTATTGTTGATCAAGTCTAGCCACTCAAAAATCTGCACGTACTTATCGCTCACTTTCTCTACGAACAGGCTGTAGTCTAATTCATCCTGCAGTGCCAATTCAGCCTGATCTACCTGATCACTGCTCTTTAAGAATACCTCGAAGCCGCCCACCAGCGAATCAGGCCAGTCGTTGAGCCGCTGGATCATACCAATGTCTCCCAAAATCACCTGGTCGTCGAACTCCTCGATGCCGGTGTCATAAATGCCCCGCACGTGCAGTTTGCGAATCCGGTTATTGGGCGGATCAATAAAGTGCATCCGCACGTTATCGCCGGTGTTGAGCAGCAGCGTATTAGCGATTTTTTGGCTGATGAGCACGTCCGTAGAGTAGCCACTGCTATCGAACCGGATGAACTGTCCCCGGCTAACGTTACGCTTGAATCGCGTACTATCGAAGTCAGTACTTATCCCCTTAATTACGGCACCCAGTACCTCGTCCTTCGTTTTGAGCAGGCCCGCTTTGTGACTAAACACCTGCACGTGGTCCACCGCCCCAAAGCGCCCGGACTGCTGGTACAAAAGGTTATTGGTCGAGATCGGCTCTTCCTGCATAGAGTTGTCGAGCGAGTATTTGGTGACCTGAATGTGTCCGCTAAACGAGTAGATTTTATCCTTCACTTCCTGACGAAACCCGTCCAAGATCAAAAAGGAGATCATCATTACCGCTAACCCCACCGCGATGCTGGCAATGGCAATTTTGTTAATGGTGGACGAAAAGGATTTGCTTTCGGCCTGGCTGATCTTTTTAGATATAAAGTAGGGAAGGTTCAAGAGAACAAAAGCGGGTTAATCGATAGTGATGAAACGAACGGCTCGAAGCTTGCGGGTAAAGTACACGAACATTTTGATGATTTGCAATACATTTGATTCCCTGACCGGCTTATGGCGGGAAAAGTAACGGATAAACTTATGAACCGAAATACCATACTAAGCATACTCCTGGTTGTGGCTTACGCCTGTCAGTCACAAACTACTACGCAAGAAGCCACCCCGCCGGAGACGGTAGCTGATCAACCCATCCGCCCGGGAGCTTACCAAACTGAGGCCTACGTGCCCGGCTTGTCTGGTAAAGTGGTGGCCCTGGTCGTGAACCATACCTCAATGATCAATCAAACTCACTTGGTGGATTCGCTGGTGACGCTTGGGGTGAACGTGAAGCAGATATTCGCGCCCGAGCACGGCTTCCGGGGCGAAGCGGGAGCGGGCGACTTAATCAACGACAGCACTGACCCCACGACCGGTCTACCTATCGTATCGTTGTACGGTAAAAACAAGAAGCCTACTTCCGAACAGTTAGACGGTATTGACTTGGTGATCTTTGATATCCAGGACGTGGGCGCACGCTTTTACACCTACATCAGCACCATGCACTACGTGATGGAAGCCTGCGCCGAACAGAACAAAGCCGTGCTGGTGCTAGACCGGCCCAACCCCAACGGTTTTTACATTGGCGGCCCCGTTTTGCAGCCGGGGGTGGAGTCTTTTGTGGGCATGCACCCCATTCCGGTGGTGCACGGCCTCACCGTGGGCGAACTAGCGCAAATGATCAACGGTCAAGGTTGGCTCACCGACAGCGCGCAGTGTCGCCTACAGGTGATTCCGGTAGATAACTATTCCCACCGTGATCTCTACAGTTTGCCGGTGCGGCCGTCGCCCAATCTACCCAACGATCAGGCAGTTAATCTGTATCCGGCGCTGTGTTTGCTCGAGGGCACGGTGGTCACACTGGGGCGAGGTACCGATTTCCCCTTTCAGGTATACGGACACCCGAACCGGGCCTTTGCCGAGGTGAACAGCGCCGCCGATACTTTTACCTTTGTGCCGCGGGCAATTCCGGGAGTGGCAACGAAGCCTAAGCACGAGAACCAGCGGTGCTACGGGGCCGATTTGCGGCAGGCCGAGCAGCTCGACCAATTCACGCTCAAGTACGTGCTGCGGGCGCATGAGCAGGCCCGGGCGGGCGGCATTTCGGATGAGGACTTCTTCCTGAAGGCCACCTTTTCGAATCTTGGCGGGCAACGAAACACTACAGCAGCAGATCGCCGCGGGCCAAACCGAAGCGGAAATTCAGCAGGTCTGGGAACCTGATTTGAGGGCCTACCGGGCCATGCGTAAGCAGTATCTACTGTACGAAGACTTTGAGTAACGCTCAGCCAGTCAAACTATCACTGCTAAAATACCGTTTATTAGGTGATGTTGACATCTGATCCTGACTGATGAATTAAGTTGTCAGTCAGGCCATATTTGCGTACTTTGGGGGTAAACTGCCCTCTAACAAATTGTCATTTGCTATGCTGAAGTTTTTGTTGCTTACCATTATATTTATCTATGTCGTTTATAAGGCGAGCAATTTTGTGCTCAAGCTGTTCTTTCCCCTTGAGCATGCCCGCCGTATGCAACAGGAGTATGCTCGAAAGAATAACTTTGGCCCTAAACACCGGCGAAAACAGCAGCAAAACCACTCACCTGAAGGACGCATTCACGTTGATCATGTTCCCCAGGAAGAAAAAAAGACGCGCAGTACCCAAGATTTTAAGGGTGGTGAATACGTGGATTACGAAGAAGTGAAGTAGACAATGATCGAAACTACAACCATACCGGTTTCTGACCAAGTTCCTTTCGAGAAGGTTCCCGGCGTGCTGGTGTACGAGGAAATGGACGGGAAACCAATTTATTACCGGGGCTACCGCGACGTGCTGACCAGCCAAAAAAAACCGGAAGACATTATGGGATGCAGCGACGTGCAGGGGATTATTATCTCAGCAATGCTTGAGTATTTGTATCCTACAATAGCGAGAGATCAGTATAAAATTATTACCAACGAAATCGGATTGCACATTGAGCGAGGAAGTAATCTGTCGTCCGATATAGCTATTTATCAAAGAGCTGATCTTTTGCGGGCACCGCTCAAAAACAAGTACTTTGATATTCCGCCTCAGGTAGCAATAGAAGTAGACACCAAGGCAGACACTGGTAACTTTAACACTCCCGCCGGTTATTACCATGCCAAGACCGAAAAGCTGTTTGCTTTTGGGGTAGCCGAAGTAGTTTGGTTGTTTAGCGAAAACCGAAAGGTGATGGTCGCGCGGCCCCAACAAGATTGGATCACCAAAGACTGGGACAAACCGGTCATCATTCTCGATCAGTATAGTTTCTCCGTGGCCGACCTGATCGAAAAAGGTGGCATCGACCTGCCCGCTTAGTATTCCTTCCCCCGGTACCAATACCGCTGGATCAATGATAAAAACTCCGGATGGATTGTCCCGCCGGATACTAACTCGCCTCCGAAGATATAATTGTCTGTGCCGCTAAAGGTGGTCACCGTGCCTCCTGCTTGCTGCACCAGAAACACTCCCGCGGCCACGTCCCAGGGTTTCAGATTGTACTCAAAGAAGCCCTCGAACCGACCGCACGCCACGTAGGCCAAGTCTACGGCAGCGCTGCCCATCCGGCGCAGCCCGTGGGTGCATTGCATTAGGTCCTGTACAATCTCTACGTACACGGGCAGGTTCTTGAACTTCGAGTACGGAAAACCAGTCGCCAGCAGGCTGTTGGCTAATTCGTTCACGGGCGACACCTGGATTTCGGTATCGTTGAGGTAGGCTGGACCGCCCTTCACAGTGTGGAAGCACTCTCCGTGGTTGGGTTCGTTGATCACTCCCAGCACCACTTCGTCACCATCCATCAGGGCAATGCTGCTCGAGTACAGCGGCAGGCCGTGCACGTAGTTGGTGGTGCCGTCCACCGGGTCGATGACCCAGTTATAGCGTTCGGCCCGGCCCACGTCGGTGGTGCCTTCTTCAGTAATGAAGCCGGCTTCGGGCAGAAGTTCGCGCAGTCCTGCCACCAGAATTTTTTCGGTCTCCTTGTCTACGTACGACACTAGGTCGTTTTTGCCCTTATACTCGATAGAGGAAAGCTGAAACTTGCGGGCTTCTTCCTGCATAAAGTCTCCAGCCTGTTTAGTGACCGCAACGGTCTGTTGAAGAATGTGGTCTAGATTCATAGGGTTGATTGTTGGTCGTGTGGCGGCGGATTGCGATCCGCCGTTACGTGATTTTATTTTTCACTAGGGCGGCTAGCAGCGCGAATACCGACAGCCAGGCAGCGGTGCGGGCCAGGTAGTCGCCATGCCGGGCGTAGAAAGTGAGTTGATCGTTGGCCCGGATACTGCCCCGGATCACGGCTTGTTCCCAGTAATCGGTGGCTTGATGAATGTTGCCCCGCTGGTCGATGAAGGCGGAGATGCCAGTGTTGGCTGAGCGGGCTACGCTGCGCCGGGTCTCTATCGCTCGCAGCGAGGCGTAGTGCAGGTGCTGCTTGTGTCCGGCGGTGTTGCCCCACCAGCCGTCGTTGGTTATAATGAAAATCATCTTGGCCCCGTTGCGCACGAAGCGCGTGAGGTAATCACCGTAGATCGACTCGTAGCAAATGGCCGGAGCGCCGCCTATGGAATCGGCGTTATACAGCACGGTGCGCTCAGTCTGCCGTCCGAAGCCACCCGAGGTGCCGCCTAGATCAAAGATGAGGGTAGACAGGAAACCCAGTATTTTGGGATACGGCATAATCTCTACGCCCGGCACCAGCCGCGACTTGTGATAGAACACGGGATTGCCCTGGTCGGGCACAAAGAAGGCGGTGTTGAACACGTCGTACGAACCAATGTCTTCGCTATAGCGCGCGGTGGGGGTAACGTCTTCCGGCCGGTCGTAGCGAATGAGTGAGGTCATGCCGGTGACCAGCGACGCGTCGGGGTTCCGTTCTTTGAACGCCATGATGCGTTGGTAGACATCCGTATCCGCAAACGTGGGCTCCCAGTAGGCGCCATCGAAGGCCGACTCGGGCCAGAGCACGAACTGGGTTTGGGGAGTGATCTTCTGTTCTCCTAACGCCGCAAAACGATTCACCTGCTCGGCGTAGGGAATGAAAGCGTCACCATCGGCAAACTTCTCGGTGTAGGGGTTGATATTAGGCTGCACCACCACCACTTCCACCTCCTCTCCCTTCTCTTCATAGCGCAGGTAGATCACGTAAGAATACGCAATAGGCAGAGCGATCCAAAGCACCGTATACGCGAAACTGCGCCAGCGAATAAGGCCTCGCCAGGGTGCTCCGTCGCGCAAAAACACGTAGTAAAAAGCAATGTTGCCCAGCAGTATCCACAGCGTGCCGCCGAACACTCCCGTGTATTCGTACCACTGCACCCACGCTGGAAACGAGGCAAAGCCATTGCCCAGCGTGAGCCAGGGCCACGACACATCCCAGTTGAGGTGCACATACTCGAAGGTGATCCAGTAGAGCACAAAACCGAAGAAGCCCCACGCCTCCCCAGCGACCCTTTTGGTAAAGCGAAACAGCACGAAGGGCACGCTCATCAGCAGCGCATTGGCCAGCAGCATAAACACTGCCCCCACGGCCGTGGAGTAATACACCCACCAGGTGGTGAGCAGATTCCAAAGTAACAAGGTGAGGTAGGTGTAACCGAAGAACACGCGACCCGGATGACGGTGGTGCTCGTAGGAAGCCTGCTTCTCAATGGCAAAGAGCGGCGCCATGGCAATAAACAGCAGAAACGGAAAGGGTTTCACCGGCCAGCCTAACCAGAACAGCAAGGCACTGCCAACCGATAGGATAGGGAGGTAGTATTTATTCTGTAACATCGTGTTTATGGTTCTCTGCACGCTACATGAGGAAAACAGATAAATAAAAAAGGAGGTTAGTTTTGTGATGTTCAAAGTCACTCACTAACCTCTCTAAAGCATGAGCTTCACGGAAAAGATAAGTGGTCGGCACCCGCACCCGGTGGCCGACACCCGGTGGCCGGTACCCGGCAAATATTCTAGAAAGCAGCTACGCTTACGGCCCCTGAAACCGACGTCCCCAGCACCTTATCAAACCACCTCTTCTACCACTCCTAGCAACTCCCGCACCGCTTGCGCAATACCTTCTGGATCATAGCCGCACTCGCGGTGCAGTTCCAGTTGCTCACCGTGCTCCACCACCCGGTCGGGAATTCCCAGCCGCTTTACGGAAGCTGAGTAGCCGTGGTCGACCATAAACTCCAGCACGGCACTGCCCATACCGCCCATCAGGCAGCCATCTTCTACGGTGACTACGTGCTTAAACTGACCGAACACCTCATGCAAAAGTTCTTCGTCCAGCGGTTTCACGAAGCGCAGATCGTAGTGCGCCGGACGCACACCGTCGTCGGCCAAGGTTTTGCAAGCTGAAACAGCATAGTTCCCGATATGGCCGATGGTGAGGATTGCTACTTCTTCTCCCTCTTTTACCAATCTTCCCTTGCCCACTTCAATTTCTTCCAACGGAGTGCGCCAGTTAGGCATCACCCCTTGTCCGCGGGGGTAGCGGATAGAGAAAGCTCCGTCTTTGTATTGCGTGGCGGTGTACATCAGGTTGCGCAGCTCGGATTCATTCATGGGGGCCGATACCACAATATTAGGTAGGCACCGCATATACGCTAAGTCGTAGGCTCCGTGGTGGGTGGGTCCGTCGGCCCCGGCCACTCCAGCCCGGTCGAGGCAGAAGATCACCGGCAGTTTCTGAATGCATACGTCGTGCACCACCTGGTCGTAGCCTCGCTGCATGAAGGTGCTGTAAATATTGCAGAACGGTATCAAACCCTGCGTAGCCAAGCCTGCCGAAAAAGTGACGGCGTGCTGCTCAGCAATGCCCACGTCGAAGGCCCGGTCGGGCATGGCCTTCATCATAATGTTCAGTGAAGAACCCGATGGCATAGCCGGTGTAATGCCAACGATCTTCTCGTTCTCCTCAGCCAGCTCCACAATGGTGTGGCCGAACACATCCTGATACTTGGGCGCCTGCGGAACGTCGTATACTTTCTTGCGAATTTCACCGGTGAGCTTGTCAAACTTGCCCGGTGCATGCCACTGTGTTTGGTTCTTCTCGGCAGGCAAAAACCCCTTGCCCTTCACCGTGAGGCAGTGCAGGATTTTGGGTCCGGGAATTTTCTTCAGGTCTTCCATCACGCTCACCAAATGGTTCACATCGTGTCCATCAACCGGGCCGAAGTAGCGTAGGTTAAGCGATTCGAAGAGGTTGCTATTACGCAGCAGAAACGTTTTAATGCTGGTGTCGAGCTTGGAAGCAACGTCCTGCGCATTTTTACCAAACTTACTCACCTTACCCAGTAGTTTCCACACGTCGTCCTTCACTTTGTTGTAGGTCTGCGAAGTGGTGATGTCAGTGAGGTAGTCGCGCAGCGCCCCCACGTTGGGGTCGATCAACATACAGTTGTCGTTCAGGATAATGAGCAGGTTGGAATTAGCTACTCCGGCGTGGTTCATGGCCTCAAAGGCGATGCCACCCGTTAGGGCTCCGTCGCCGATCACGGCAATGTGCTGCTTATCAGCGATATTTTGGTACTGCGAGGCCACCGCCATGCCCAGTGCAGCCGAGATAGAGGTAGACGAATGCCCCACCCCAAAAGTGTCATAGGCGGACTCGCTGCGCTTGGGAAAGCCCGACAGCCCACCGTAGAGCCGGTTTGTGGAAAAGTTGTCGCGTCGCCCGGTCAGGATTTTGTGTCCGTAAGCCTGGTGCCCCACGTCCCAGACCAGTTGATCGTAGGGAGTGTTAAATACGTGGTGCAGCGCCACCGTGAGCTCGACCACGCCGAGACTGGCTCCAAAGTGACCACCGTAGACCGAAACGTTGTCTACAATAAACTGCCGAAGTTCTTCGGAAAGCCGGACCAATTGCTCGGCGGTTAGCTTCTTAAGATTGGAGGGCTCATCAATTTGGGCCAGCAGGGGGCCGGGTTGGATCATCATAATACACCTGTTCGGACTAACATGGGAAAAACCGTGCTGATGGTCGATTGTTTCTTGGTGTGCGCCGCAATTCTCACTCAGATTACCGTCTTTTCCCTTAATTTTAAGCGGATTGCCTGCAATATATAATAAATTTGCCACGCTTCGGTGGTTAGACGCCACGTTGATCAACCAACCCGGCAGCAATTTCGTTCAACCCTCGAAGCAGTGTCCGCACCGTGTGTGTAGGGTGCTGCTTTCCCTTCTATAATCCGCCATACCGTGAGCTTTGAGATTAAACTTCCCTTGTTTGAAGGCCCCTTCGATTTGCTGCTTTTTTTTATTGAGCGCGATGAGTTAGACATCCACGATATTCCTATCTCTACGATTGCTAACGACTTTTTGGGCTATCTGCACGATCTGGAACAAATGAATATTGAAGTGGCCAGCGAGTTCATCCTGGTGGCCGCTACCCTGATGCGCATTAAGGCCAAAATGCTACTGCCCCGTCCGGTGGTGAACGAGGTGGGCGAAGAGACCGACCCGCGGGAGGAGCTCGTGAAGCATTTGCTCGAGTACAAAAAGTACAAGTCAGTGGTGCAGGAGCTGGCCGGTCTGGAAGAGGAGCGGTTGTTGCGCCACGCCCGGGGTAGTTTGCCAAGCGAGCTTGCTATGCTGTCGGCGACGGTTAACGAGGAGGCGGAGTTACAGGACCTGACGCTGTATAAATTATTTAGGGTGCTGCAGCGCGTCACGCAACGTTACGAACTTAAGCAGCAGGAGCAGCCCCACCAAGTGATACAGTACCCCTATACCATCGAGAGCCAGCGTCTGTTCATTTTGTCGAGCTTGCATCAGGCAACTGAACCGGTGTCCTTTGTAAGCATTATTCAGAAAGACCGCACGAAGATGGCGGTGATCTTTAACTTTCTGGCCATTTTGGAGTTGCTGCAAGTAGGAGACATTACCCTTCGCGTTGGCGAAGGTTACAACAACTTTTGGATCAGTATAGCAGAAGCCGCGCGCGTCGTTGATGGAGATTAACTCAAAGGAAATCGTTAAAACCCTTAATCCGAATAAGATCTGGATCCCCGTTCTTATTGGACTAGCGATTGTGGTATACCTGTTTTTGAGCGACCCTGACGTTTCGGCGGATAAGCTCAAACTGATTCTTGATGCCCGGTGGCTACCTCTGCTACTGGCCTTTGTGGTGATTCTGGCGCGCGATTCCGGCTATGTGTATCGGATCAAGGTGCTCACCAACCACGAACTTAACTGGGAAAGCAGTATCTACGTGATTATTTTGTGGGAGTTTGCCTCGGCAATCACCCCGTCGGTGGTGGGGGGAACCACCATCGTGGTGCTGGTGCTCATGAAAGAGGGCATTAAGTTCGGCAAAGCGCTGGCCTACGTGATGCTCACTTCCATTCTGGACAACACCTTCTTTCTGCTGATGTCGCCGGTGGCGTTGATCTACTCTAAAGACGAGTTGTTTCCGCCCGCCAGCGAGATGCAGTTGCCATGGGGAGATAGCTTGCAGGTATTGTTTCTAATTAGTTATCTACTGATCGCCGCCTACACGGCTGTGATGATTTACGCGCTGTTGATTCGCCCTCGAGGATTCAAATGGTTTCTAATGAAACTAGGTACTATTCGCTTTTTGCGCCGGTGGCGTTACGCCATGAGCAACCACGGTGATGAGGTGATTCTAGCATCCCACCAGTTGCGGGGCAAGGGGGTAAAGTATTGGTCAATTATTATATCAATGACCTTTTTTGTGTGGTG
Organism: uncultured Cytophagales bacterium; assembly: GCA_963761785.1. Lineage (GTDB taxonomy): Bacteria > Bacteroidota > Bacteroidia > Cytophagales > Cyclobacteriaceae > Tunicatimonas. The sequence goes on along the minus strand of CAVXII010000001.1, from coordinate 2,717,458 downwards.
CGCGCGCTACGCCATGCTCAACTGCCTGGTGGCCTCTTTTGTGGAACTGAACTGGAGCACCCACCTACTGATCTTCTGCCGCCACCTGATGATGTGGATTGTGATGTTAGTATCGCCTACTCCCGGAGCAAGCGGGGCGGCTGAATACTTTTTTGCCCAGTTCTTCACCGAGTTTCTGGGTGACTATATGGTGGTGACCAACGTCCTGTGGCGATTACTATCCTACTACCCTTATCTACTGCTCGGAGCGATCTTCTTGCCGAAGTGGATTCGCCGGGTATTCTTCCAGAAAGAAAATCAAAAGAAGTCTGAATCTGCCCCTACCAAAATGGGCACCTAAAGACTGCCTTGAACTATCGAGTTATTGTTAAGACATCTCCTCATCCTCGAAAAAGAATTCAGCTTCTTTTTCGGCAGTCTCGTCGGCATCCGAACCGTGGACCGCGTTCGCTTCAATCGAGGTAGCGTATAACTTACGAATGGTTCCTTCCTCAGCCTCAGCGGGGTTGGTGGCGCCAATCAGCTTGCGAAAGTCTTCCACGGCGTTGTCTTTTTCCAGCACCAGCGCCACAATGGGGCCGGTAGACATGTAGGTGGTCAAATCTTCATAGAACGGACGTTCTTTGTGCACTTCGTAGAATTTGCCCGCGCTGCGCTTGGTGAGCTCGGTTTTCTTCATCGCAGCGATGCGAAACCCGGCTTCTTCTATCATTTTAAGGATTGCGCCGGTATTGCCTGCGGACACGGCGTCCGGTTTAATCATCGAGAAAGTGATCTTTCCTGCCATAATGAGAATATAATAAGGTGCTGGTGAATAGTTGAGATTAGGAATTTTGGGTTGTCATTAGCAACCAGCGTAAAAAGTGATTTATGGTGCGAATAACGCTCCGCCAATCACCTGGTTGTTCATTTCGCCACAAAATTACGAGTTTAATCGGTATCTACGAGCGATTTTTGCAATTTGTCTTCTCAATCCGTTTCGTACAATTTTTCCGTTGATGCAGCGAAGAAAATTCATGGGGGGACTGGTGGCGGGTACCGCGCTTGCCACCCTTCCCGCTTCTGCCCAAACCCCGGCAGTCCAGCCTAGCAAACCGCCCCGACTCAAAGCGGGCAACACCATCGGTTTGGTCACTCCCGCCACCTATTTGACCGAGGAGCAGTTGCGCGAAGCTATCGAAGCGTGGGCGAAGTTTGGTTTTAAGGTGCGCTACACTCCTAATATGCTGGTGCGCAAGGGCTACCTGGCGGGCACCGACCAGCAGCGGGCCGACGATATCAACCGGTTCTTTGCTGACGACTCTATTGATGGTATCATCTGCGGCCGCGGCGGATACGGCAGCGGACGCATTCTGCCCTACCTTGATTACGACATGATCAAAAGCAATCCAAAGGTGTTTATGGGCTACAGTGACATTACCGCCGTGCTCTACGCCCTGTACGGAAAAGCCAACCTGATAGGCTTCCACGGCCCGATGGGTACCTCCGACTACAACGATTTCACCACCCGCTACTTCCAGAAAGTACTGATAAGCCCGAGCGCTTCGCTCACCTACGAGAATCCGGTGGCTGAGGCGGTGAAGCCCCTCACGGCCGATGGGAAAGACCCCGCCGCCCCCGTAGTAATTGCTGACCCGCTGATTACCCTGGCTTCGGGCACCGCCGAAGGAGTGCTGGTGGGCGGCAACCTGTCGCTAGTCACTTCGCTGTGCGGCACCGCCTACGACGTGGACCTGCGCGACAAACTGGTGTTCATTGAAGAAGTGGGCGAAGCACCCTACCGCATCGATCGCATGCTGACCCAACTGTTGCTCGACCCCGATAAGCTACCGGCCGCGGCAGGAGTGGTGCTGGGTGTGTTCAGCGACTGCGAAGCCAAAGACGAAAGCACCTCGCTCTCGCTGGCGCAGGTGCTGTACGACCGGCTAGCCGGGTTGGGCATCCCGGTGCTCTACGGACTATCGTTCGGCCATATCAATCAAAATGCCACCCTGCCGGTGGGAGTGCGGGCGCGATTGGATGCGAATAAGAAAACGCTGACGTTGCTGGAAGCGGCGGTGCGGTAGTAGTCTTAACGGTTTGGCTAGCCAACGGCCGGATTGTATGCGTTTATCTATTATATATCCTTTTGGCTACTTGGAGCGACTGATAATCAAGCTCAATTTGGCCAAGCTATCGGCTGCAAAATGTTGGTAGTAGTTTTATTTCAATCGCCAATCAGCATTGCTTCTAATTCCTCTTGATCTACATAAGCATCGAGCTTAAAACTAGAAACTTCTTTTATCCAAGACTCTGAGAAGCCAGCTTTGGCAGTACTCTTTGTCACTGGTCGTCTAAATGGACTATCGTCAAAAGCGTCCAACAATAGGTAATTTAATCTTTCTACAGTAAATCCTTTCTTTTCTGGATTCAGGTTCCGTTTGGCAAGGCTATTTAGTATTCCTTTTTGCTTTTTTTGATCAACCTCTTTTGGTTCCTTTCTTACGGAATTAATGATTAGAAACTATGGACGTAGACTTTCTAGTTCAAATGCTGTAAGTCGATCATGGCCATCGATGACGACTAATGAGTCTAACGAACTCACAAACCAAGTTAGAATTGGAGGACAACTGCCTTCAATCACTTTCTTTCTCCACCATTTTATTCTCCCGCTTTCCCTTCGTTGTTCCTTGAGTCTAATTACTTTTAGCGCCATACCAAAGTCCCAGTCTATCCAAGTTGGTTGCTGACTGTTTAAGTTGAAATTGTAATCTACCGTTCTCCATTTTTTATCAGTTATTGAAACATTGATTATTTTTGCTTCGGTTACTTCCCAATCTCCATCGAAAAGGAATGAAGATTTAGATTTTTCGAGTGTCTTCAGGAAATACTTAAACCAAAATTCAAACCTGTTCTCAGCTGTAACAAGTTTAGATTTTTCGATAAGTTTAGACGTAATTGGAGGAATTGGCATTTCATCAATTTCCAATTGGTTGTTGCTTCTTAGCGCCCAACAACCATAATAATCTGATGCAATCCTCCCCCACAAAAGGTTTTTTGAGTCATTGATAATCTTAAACTGAAAATTTGCACCTGCAATTAACCTGATTGTAGGCTTTTCAGAATTTGAAACCTTAATTTCAAAATGGTTATCAATTCCTGTTTCGTCTGATATGTTCCTCCAATGAAAATCCATTATTAAGTATAACAATTGGATAAAGTGCATGCGCTTTACCTCTCTTATGTCTAGTGTCTGTTGCCTCGTTGCTCTCGGTGCATAAAATGCCAGTCAAACTGCTCTAGTAACACGTCCAGCAATTTACATCCTGATGAGCAACGGTTACCCAGTGAATGTTGTTATATTGCCTAGCGTGGTAGCCAATACGTGAGTTTACGATCTGATAGAGCCCAGGTTGCCGCATTAAGTAATCTTCAAACAATCAAAAGGATGGGTTTGTCCGAGTTTAATGAGGAAGCCCAGCGGCGGTGGGAAGTGACGCGGCAGCGTAAGGGTCGCTACGTGCTCACGCACGGCGTGCTGATGTGGACGCTGGTGGGTGCCGTGTTTTACGTGATCGAGCTGGATTTTGATTGGACGCGTTTTAGCTGGTTAGATTTTGGTATTCGTTTGCTGGTGGCGGTGGTGGTGGGCCTGGTGGCCGGGCACTTCTCGTACCGGCGGCGCGAACGCATTTACCAGCGGCACAAAGGCAATCTATGAATGATGCATATTATACTAAACTTACCGGTAGCAGGATCGTTTGAACCCTGATAGACGTATACTTACTTTTTAATCTAGACAATACATGTTAACCGCTCAAAAAATAGCTAACCGCGTGATTCGCTTGGTCGTCGACGGCGAAGTAAACCAAGCAGATATTGATCAGTGCGTTAACGTGATGGAAGATAGCCTGAAGGAGCAGCGCAAACTGCGGCTACTTATGGAAGTAAGACACCTGGAAAGTTACGACTCTGTAGCCGCGTTCGTAAAAGACATACAAGAGACCTTCCAGCACTACACCGACTTTGAGAAGATCGCCATAGTCACCGAAGAAAAGCGGTTGAAAGACGTAGTCAGCCTTGGCGATCTCATCAACTCGGCTGACATCAAGCAATTTTCTTTTTCCGAAAAGGAGCTTGCTGAAGAATGGGTTGAAGCGTAAGACTACTTGGCACACTTACCTTGCGCGAGCGTGAAGCGCTCGCGTGCACTATCCCAGTGAGCCTCCGGCTTACTCTCTCGGGCGCGTTTGCAACGCGTTCGTAATTCTAAACGCTACTTAAATCGCTTACTCCCCTTCCCCCGGCCGCCGCACCCGCACCGGATCAGGCGGTTGGGCTAGTAACTCAACTGGGTTCTTCTCCAGAAGCTCCAGGGCCACTTCCACCGCTTTTTCCAGCTGAGGGTCACTGCCGTTGGCTACCAAACGCGGTGTTTGCTCCACCAGCGTGTCGGGCGCGGTTCCGATATTTTCTACGTCCCACGCACCGTCGGTGTTGAAGAACCCACCCCGGGGCGCGGTAATGGTTCCGCCGTCCACTAGGGGCGGCACGTCCCAGATGCCCACCAGTCCGCCCCAGGTGCGGGTGCCCACCAGCGGTCCGATCCCCTTCTTCTTGAACATATATGGTAAATAATCACCCCCCGACCCCGACATCTCGTTAATCAGCATCACCTTGGGTCCCCAGATACCGGCTCCCGGACTGGTAAACGGTTTTTTGTCGCCAATGGGGTTGCTAAAGTAGCCCATCAGCCCGCGCGACAGCAGATCGACGATGTAATCAGCGGCAAACCCACCGGTGTTGAAGCGCTCGTCGATGATGGCCCCCTGCTTGTCTTGCTGGGCGAAATAGTAGCGGTTGAAGTTGCGGTAGCCCCCGCCCGCCGTGTTGGGCAACCACACGTAGGCCAGCCGCCCGCCCGACAGCTGATCCACACGGCGGCGGTTGCTCTCCACCCAGTCGAGGCGGCGCAGGGCGGCTTCGTCGTCTACCGGTACCACTGTGAGCTCACGGGCTCCCTTTTGCGAGGGAGTGCTGTTCACAGTGATGCGGGTCGGCTGGTCGGCGGTGTAGGCCAGCCGACTGTACACGTTCGTGGTAGCGTCTAGCGGACGCCCGTTGATGGCCAGCAGGTACTCTCCCGCCTGCACATTAATGCCCGGGGCACTCAGGGGAGCCCGAAGTTCGGGATTCCAGTTCTCACCGCTGTATACCTTCCCAATCCGGTAGTAGCCATTGGCAACGGTAAAATCAGCTCCTAACATGCCTATTGGCACTTCGTCTATTTCAGGGTAGCTACCGCCCCGAACGAAAGAGTGACCCACGGCGGTTTCGCCACCCAGAATATCCAGCACGTAGGTGAGGTCGGAGCGATGGCGCACGTGGTTGATCCAGGGCGCGTAGGTGGCGTAGGCCCAATCCATATCCAGCCCGTGCACGTTGCGCACGTAGAAGTAGTCGCGCTGGTAGCGCCAGGCTTCACGAAAGATTTGCTTCCACTCCGCGGCGGGGGCCACATAAGCGCGCATTCCCTTCACGTCGATGGCTCCTGGTTCGTTCTTCAACGCTTCGGAGTCGGCGCTGGCTTCTACGATGCCCCACTGCTGCTCGTTGGTTTCGTAGAGCAACTGCTGACCATCAGCCGTGACGTGAAACGATTGGACATTACTCATCAGCACCTGCGTTTCCTGATCTTCTAGCGTGTGGCGGTGCAGGGTGAGCCCGTCTTCGTTGGCGATGCTCTCGGTGAAGAACACCGTGCCCGCTTCGCCGCTCTGCAAGGCAATGTAGCTGCGCACCGGAACATCGAGGGCCACAATGCGTTGACCAATGTTGGGCAGGTCGATGTTAACCAGAGGGGGCTTCTTAGAATCTTTTTCTTTCTCTTCTTCCGTCTCCTCATCGCTCTTGGGACGCACGGGCGATGGATCATCGGCCGAAAGCACCACCGCGTAAACGGCCCGGTCGAGGGGGCGCTCGATGCTGCTCATGTTGAGCCACCCCACATTGAGGCCGTAGTTGGTACTGGCCAGGAAGTACAGGTACTTGCCACTGGTGTCCCAGGCCGGGGCCCGGCTGTCCGACATGCCGTCGGTGAGCTGGTAGCTATTTGCATCGCGCAGCGAGTACACAAAGATGGCGTTGTACTCATTATCGAGCTGCCGGGTATAGGCCAGCCAGCGGGAGTCGGGCGACCACTCCGGATAGAGCGTCCGTTCCGGATTGGCGAAACCCTCGTTGTCTATCCGCCGGGCGTTGCCCTTGGCCACATTGACGACCCACAGGGTGCGGTTGGCATCGGTGAAACTAAGGTACTTGCTGTCGGGCGACCACACAGGAGTGTAGTAGAAGGTCGGACTGTCTAGCGCGATGGTTCGGGTATTTTCTCCGTACTGGTCGGCAATCAGCAGTTGGTACTCTCCGCCCGCATCCGAAAACCAGCTAATGTATTCTCCGTCGGGCGACCAGGCCGGACTTCGCTCGGCCACGCCCGAGCTCTGGGTGAGGTTGCGAATGCTTCCTTCCTTGGCCGGAACGGTGAAGATGTCGCCCCGAGCCTCAAAAACCGCCCGCCGTCCGGTGGGCGAAACGTTCGCTTCCCGGATGTCGTCGTGCACTTCGGCCCAGTGAGGGCGGGCCCAGGCAAAGTCGCCGTCGATGCGCACGTTGACACGCTGGGGTTCGCCCTGCTGCGAGGTGAGCAGATACAGGTATCCTCCGCACTCAAAAATTAGTTTGCCTCCGCCGCTCGCTAGATGCTTGCAGTTGAACTCGGTGAAGAACGTCTGCTGCTGCACTTGCTTGTTCACCGGGTTAAACGACCATACGTTCATGGCGTAGTTGCGGTCTGACAAGAAGTAGACGATGTTGCCGATCCACACCGGGTTCTTGTCGTTGCTCCCCTCCCAAGGCACCTTTTCCTCCTTCAGCGTTTCCAGATCAATGATGCGGATGGGTCCGTTTTGTCCGCCCCGGTAGTTGCGCCACTCTGATTCCCAGGCGCTCACCATCTGGTAAGCAAACCGCTCCCCGTCGGGCGCGTGCTGCCCAAGTGTGACCCGGGGCACCCGGAAGGGTTGCGGCAGGGCTCCGGCCCGGTCGATCGTCCAGAACTGGTCGTTGGTAGCCAGCGGAGCACGAGTTCGGTCGGAGGCCAGCAGGATACGACCGGTACTGTCGGGAGTCCAGCCGCGGGCCAGGTCTTCGCCGGGGTGCCAGGTCATCCGCACCGGCGCTCCGCCCTGCACGGGAACAGTATAGACATCGATGTTGCCGTCGTACTCCCCCGTGAAGGCCAGCGTTTGCCCGTCGGGCGAGAAGTAGGGGTCGGTTTCCAGGCCCGGGTGGGTGGTGAGGCGGCGCGCTTCGGAGCCATCGTGGCGGGCCACCCATAGGTCATTGGCGTAGACGAACGCAATGTGATCCTGACTGATGGCGGGGTTTCGCAGCAGGCGGGTGGCGGTGGTATCCTGGCCGTGGGCAACGGAGGCATTTAGTATTCTTACGGTGCCTAAAATAGCGAGAACGAGTAGTCGTAGAAGCATATGAAGGTATGGTTGCATCAGGCAAGATAAAAAAATTGCGGCAAACAGTAGTACTCTTCCTGCACAGCAGCTTCCCTTTGGTGCACGGCACAAGAGCGTTTTATCCGCTCTCAGCATTCGTTTACCTCGGGCGTTTATATTTGTCATTGTTATTTGGTACTTTTCGGGCTTACTACGCCCCGTAACCATGCACCTTTCTCTTCATCCGTTCACCCTGAAACTGCGAGAACCCTTCCGGATTTCTTACGAAACGCGCGACCAGCAAGAAATTCTAGTAGTTAAGTTGTCCGACGAGGATGCCCGCGGCAACCAGGTGGCGGGCCTGGGCGAGAGTACCGAGAACAAGTACTACGGGGTATCTATTGCCAAGATGCAGTCCGAACTGACGGCGCTGCGCGAAGTGATAGAAAGCTACGTCTTGACTGACGAATTGCGCGCCGCCGGAGAGCTCGGCACGCCCGAACACTTGTGGCAAACGCTCCAGCCGCACTTGCCCAACAGTCCGTTCGCCCTCTGCGCGCTCGACATCGCCGCCCACGACCTGTCCGGCAAGAAGCTCGGCCAACCGCTCTACCAACGCTGGGGACTGGACCCGGCCCAGGCGCCCGTCTCCAACTACACCATCGGCATCGATCGCATTGAGGTGATGGTGCGCAAGCTGCGCGACACGCGTTGGCCCATCTATAAAATTAAGCTGGGCACCTCCGAAGACCTGGGCATTATTCGGGAGCTGCGCAAGCACACCGACGCCGTGTTTCGGGTGGATGCTAACTGCGCCTGGGGCGTGGAAGAAACCATCACCAACGCCCGCGCGCTGAAAAAGCTGGGCGTAGAATTCATCGAGCAGCCCCTCCCTGCCGACAATCTGGCGGGGATGAAAGAAGTGATGCAGCACTCCGCGCTGCCGCTGATGGCCGACGAAAGCTGCATTACCGAAAGCGATGTGGCCAAATGCGCGGGTCACTTTCACGGTGTCAACATCAAACTTACCAAGTGCGGAGGAATCACTCCCGCCCGCCGCATGATCGCCGAAGCGCGACAGCGCGGCTTGAAGGTGATGGTGGGCTGCATGACCGAGTCTACCGTAGGCATCTCGGCCATCGCCCACCTGGCCCCCCTGCTCGACTACGTGGACATGGACGGGGCGCTGCTGCTGGCCGAAGACGTGGCCACCGGGGTGACGGTGACCGAGACGGGAGTGGAGTTTCCACCGGTAAATGGCACCGGGGCGCAGTTGCTCTCTTAAGCCACCTGATATGCTGATCACCCACGACCTTCCCGGACGCACCATCCTCACCGACGGACGCGAGCGCTTGTACTTTAGCGGCACGTCTTATTTGGGCATGGGCCACAACGAAGACTTTCGTGCGTTGCTGCAGGAGGGAATGAAACGCTACGGCACGGTTTACTCCAGCTCGCGCGCATTGAACGTGCAACTGGCGGTGTACGAAGAAGCCGAAAACCTGCTGGCCGAACTGACCGGGGCCCCCGCCGCCCTCACGTTTTCTTCAGGCTACCAAGCCGGGCAGGCGGCTACGCAACGGTTGCATAACAAACCAAATTTCCTGTACGCTCCCAGCACCCACCCGGCGGTGTGGCGCAACGATGCGGACGCCGTTTACGGTGATTTTGCGCAATGGTCAGAAGGTATTGCAGAAAAGGTTTTGGCAACCATCGGAGAATACGTGATCGTTGCTAACGCGCTGGACCCGCTGTTTGCCCGAGTACACGACTTTGGGTGGGTGGCTCAACTTCCCGAAGACCGGGCTATTACACTGCTGGTAGATGATTCGCACGGCTTGGGGGTGACCGGCCGCGACGGGGGAGGCGTCTACGGCACGCTGCGGGCGTTGGCCCAACCCAACGCGACGGTGGTGGTGGTGAGCTCGCTCGGCAAGGCCTTTGGGGTTCCGGGCGGCGTGGTGCTGGGTCCGACAGACTTTATCGGCGAGCTGAAAAAAAGCCCGCTCTTCGTGGCTGGCTCACCGGTGCCCCCGGCGTATCTGTTCGCTTTCGTGCGGGCGCAACCTCTTTATCAGCAAGCGCGGCAGCAGCTTTTTGCTAACGTAGCCTACTTTCGGGACCAAACCGAAGCGCTAGGCTTGTTCCGCAGCCTGGATCGGTACCCAGTGTTTTACACGGCTGACGATAAGCTTGCGGAAGCGGTGGATCCCGACTGTGTGCTATCGAGCTTTCCGTATCCCCATCCGGATAGTGCACTCATCACGCGGGTGATCGTGAGCAGTTTGCATACGCGGACGGATTTGGATACACTGAGAGACTTAGTATGGGATTACAAAGGATAGATAGTCAACTACTGTTTTTCTGCATCTTCTTGAGATAAGCTACGATTTCATCGTGTTCTTCAGCAAGTACCTTCAAATACTCATGCTTTAGCCATGAATCAATTTTGTCGTAGTGCTCTGCTTGATCTTCCGTTAGAGGGAAATGAACTTCGTGATTTTTTCCTTTCTTATCTGTCAACTTCAAAGTTGCGGTTAGAGGTAGTTTCTTACGAGCCACCAAACGAATATCGGAGACGGCGGTAAGATCATAAGGTACTGGCTTTCTCAAATCATAATCGCTCGCTTAGCGTCAATGTCAATGTCGAAACCAAAGATACCATATTCCAATTCATCACGATAGTTCTTAAAACCCAACCGTACGTTTTGCATAAAATGCTTCCTTAGTCCTGACATTCTATTAACGGCTTCTTGTTATCTCCTCCATTAAACCGAACAGTGATATCGCTCGCACGTCTTGCCCCAACGAAAAATTATCTTGTCCCGAATAAACGACGTATCTGCGGGTTGCTTTGATATCCTCACAAGCGGTATAAAACCCGCGGGACAGTGAGGGCGAGGCACTGCGCTTGATCTCAATGGCCCAGCGTTCCGATACTCCAAACTCCAGGATCAAATCCAGTTCGGCCCCGCCGGGGGTGCGGTAAAAATAGGGTTGTATGCCCGTAGGTAAGACGGAAAGAATATTATCGATGACAAAGCCCTCCCAACTTCCCCCGACCACCGGATGCCCCAGCAGATCATTGACTCTTGGAATATTCAGTAGGGCATGGGTAATCCCACTGTCTCGTACGTATACTTTCGGAGAGCGAACCAGGCGTTTTCCCACGTTGTAGGTCCAGGGTTTAAGCCGCCGCACCAGCAGCAAATCTACCAGTAAGTCCAAATAACGCCCAACGGTCACGCCCGATACTTCTAGGCTTTTGGCGAACTGAGCAGCGTTTAGTGTTGCTCCTTGGTGGTGCGCCAACATAATCCAAAACCGCTCAAGTGTTTCGGCCGGAATACGAGCCCCTAACTGCGGAATGTCGCGCTCTAAGTAGGTTTTGATAAAATCTTTTCGCCAATCAAAACTGTCTTCGTCGGAGATGGCTAGCAGGCTTTCCGGATATCCGCCCCGCAGCCAAAGCGTATTTAAAGCAGCGGTATCGGCCGAACCCTCGTCTGCATACTCCGGCCAATTGATCGGAAAGAGTTCCAGATAGGCAATCCGCCCGGCCAGTGATTCGCTCGACTGCTGCAAAAGATCAATAGAAGCTGAGCCTAAAAACAGAAACTGCCGGGCCCGGTTTCCCCGGCGACGTTCGCGGTCGATAACCCCGCGCAGCGAAGAGAATATCTCGGGCAACCGCTGAATTTCATCCAGAATAATGAGCTTATCTTTGTTCTCAGCGTGGAAGGCAGCAAAATCGCTTACCTTTTGCAGATCAAGCCGGTCTTCCAAATCCAGATAGACCGAGGCCATTCCTTCCGATATCTCCAAAGCCAACGTAGTCTTGCCAACCTGTCTTGGTCCCATTAGGGCAACCGATGGGCCACGCCGGAGCGTTTTTATTATTTTTTCAGCGAGTCTTCTTTTAATCATAACCATGCAAATCTAACATTTAATATTAGATTTGCATGGTTAACTCGTAAGATATGAAACTGCTATCGCTTCCTCTCTTGCATCTGGTCATGTTGTTACTCCTTTCGTTGGCACTGACTGCTTGCCACACCCCGCCTTCTATCTCGCTCTTCGACGGACAAACTTTTGCCGGCTGGGGAGGTGATACGACCGTCACCTGGCGCATCGAGGACGGCACAATTGTGGGTGGGTCGTTCACCGAAACCGTGCCGCACAACAACTTTCTGACCACCCAAGCGGCGTACGGTGATTTCGTGCTGCGCTTGAAGTTCAGGCTAGAGAGCAAAGAGGGATTTAAGAACGCCGGGATTCAGTTCAGAAGTCAACGCCTGACCGACCCGGCTTACGAGATGATTGGCTACCAGGCAGACCTAGGCCCTGGTTACTACGGCGCGTTGTACGATGAATCGCGCCGAAAAAAGGTTCTGGCCGGACCCGACTCACTAGCGGCAAGCAAGATCATCAAGTCTGATCAGTGGAATGATTATGAAATTTGGGCGGAAGGGAATCGTATACAGCTCTTTCTGAACGGGCAAAAAACGGTAGACTACACCGAGCCGGATACCACCATCGTGCAGAAGGGCCTGATTGGCTTGCAGATTCACGGTGGCGGAAAAACAGTGGTAGCGTACAAGGATTTGGTGTTAACCAAGCTGTGATCATCAATAATTTGTCAGAAAAAGACTTCTCGGTCTAACCTAGGTGGAACTTCCTCATAAGGGGAGGTTAGATATATCAGGAAGTTAGCACAGGGTAAATCGGCACCACCGATAGATAAAGCAAACTAAGCGCTAGTGCTGTTTGGATAAAGTGGACATGGATACGTTGGTTGTATTGGTCAGACGGTATACTACTAAGTAGGTGTCCTGCACAATCAACAGATCTGGTATGGATATAATTACCGCTATACCGGCAAAAGCAAGATTTACGATGAATGACGCTTTCTTATTTTGATTAAAAATCTATATTTTTACCGCTATGGCGGCAAAAAACGAGCTACGGGAGGTCATTCATTATCACCGGAAGCAGGCCAACCTAAGCCGAAAAGCACTGGCTGATCTTGCGGGGGTGGGCAAAACGACAATTTACGATCTAGAGAACGGCAAACTAACTGCTCGATGGTCCACCATCGTTGCTGTTCTTCAGGTGCTAAACATAGAGATAAAATTTGCAAGCCCCTTGATGCACGATTATGAGAAGAGCACTGGTGAAGATGCACGACATTGATGCGGGCATCCTTAGCGAAGAAAGTCCGCGTAGCTACGCATTTCAGTATAACGCGGATTACCAGGGCCCGGCAATCTCGCTGATCATACCCGTAAGGTCAATTCCGTATACGTTTGAGGGGTTTCCCCCATTCTTTGACGGATTACTGCCCGAAGGCGTACAATTGGAAGGCTTATTGAAAGTGCAAAAAATAGATAGAAACGACTATTTCAAACAACTCGTCGCGACGGGTGCCGACTTAGTAGGAGCCGTAACGGTCGTGTCATTGGAATATTCGGATGAATAGGTGCCCAATTACCTACGAAATCTGCGGAGATAATCGCTACAGCAATTCGGGGCTAGCAAAACTATCCCGGAGACTCATCACGCTGAAGGAGCTGCCGTTCACCGCGCAGGAACAACGCCGGGAAGCTGCTACTCGCGCCGCTAAAATGTCTGTCCAGGGAGTGCAACCCAAGCTAAGTGTAAAGCTGTCCGTTAAAAATCAGCACTTTGAAGTAGTAGACCAAGGGGGCACGTTTATTCTTAAGCCACCGAGTGACATCTTTCACCAAGTGCCGGAGAATGAAGATCTTACGATGAAAATGGCCGCGGCGTATGGCATAGAAGTTCCCCTGACCGGTCTGCTATACGCCAAAGACAATAGCTTGAGCTACTTCGTTAAGCGATTTGATCGGTACGGCAGAAACAAAAAGCTTCCCCTTGAGGACTTTGCGCAACTGACCCGTAATACAAGAACCACCAAATACAACTGGTCGATGGAAAAGCTACTCCCGGTAATTAGGACGCACTGCACCTTTCCAGCATTAGAGATACAGAAACTTTTTCGAAGGGTACTTTTCTGCTTTATCACGGGAAACGAAGATATGCACCTGAAAAACTTTAGTCTCATTACGCGCAACAACAAAACCGAATTGAGTCCGGCGTATGATCTGCTCAGCACCACCATTGCCGTAGGCGGGGTGGTAGAAGAATTGGCGCTGCCGCTGGCGGGTAAAAAGAGCAAGATAAGTCAAGAACTCTTGTTCGACTACTACGGCAAAGAGCGAATGGCACTCTCTGACAAAACGCTTCTTTCTGAAAAACAAAACCTGAGAAGCAAACGAAACGCACTAGAGCAGCTAATCAGCGTATCGTTTCTGGATACACCGATGAAGGAACAGTACTCGGCACTGTTGGCCGAACGATGCGAAAGGTTGCGATAATGCGGAAAACCAATTGCTAGCTGTCACAAATTCAGCCAGTAGTTCAACTTCACCACCAGTGCCCGATTCTTCACGTTGAAGGGTTCGGGGAAATAATTATCCGTGTACACCACAAACAGATCCGACACCGGCTGAAAGCGCCACTGGAAGCGGCTGTTAATGTTCAGGTTGTCCGACTGACTGTTATACTGTACAAAGGTAGTGAAGAACAAACTGCGGGTGAAGGTAAGGTCAAGGCGTGGGCCGATAAGCCAGAGGTTAGCCGTGGCGTAGGGCTCCGGCAACCGGATGCGGTTGTAGTTTAGGTTGAGCGTGATGAGCCCGAAGGGTTGCCACCGGTAGTTAAACTCTCCTCCCAGCGAATGCAGGTAGCCGCCGTAGTACTCACCGTGGTAGGTTTCGAATTCGTACGAAAACAATCGCCGTCCATCGGATTGATACGCTAGGGAAGCCCCCTTGGCCAAGAACTCGTCTCCGGTACTAAAGTTTTCGCCTCTCCCGGTGGGATTAAATCCCCGCAGCAACTGCACGTAGGTTTGCTCGAGCGATGCCATCAGGTTGCTGGTGTTCAGGAACCTTACTTCGTAGAACAAAGATGTACTATGGTCAGTTACCCCCGCCTCGGGATTCCCCTGCACCTGCTGCCGCACTCCCGGACCGTGCCGGTTCACCGCCGTTGAGCGTGGATAAAAGGTGCGTTGGGCCATCAGCGCCGCCTGGCGGATGCCCGTACGGGGCACAAAACCCACTTCCGCGTTAAAATTGCGCCCGGTGAGTTGATGTTCCCAGCTCACGTCCCAGTTTGGGGTGCTGTAGAGCAGGTTAACCCCGTGCGAATAGGTGTCCTGGGGCTGATCAGGGCCGAACGAACGATGGTAGTAGGCTTTGCCGGTCCACTTGCTGTTGGCCGATGCCAGGTTATAATCCAGCCCCACCAGCCGATTGAACGCATTGGGACGAATACCAAACTCGCCCGTTGCCATGGCCTGCTTGTTTACAAAGAGGGCGGCAATGTTAGAGCGGGCAAACACCTGCCGCTGCACCGCGGCCACCGAATAATTGACCGACGGTTGGTTGATCTGCGCGTCGCGGCCGGTCTGCATATTCATCAGGCCCAAGCGCCACTGCTTGTTCACCCGTCCGCTCAGGCGCGCTCCGCCCAAAATTTGGTTCTGCACGTTCACGCCCGTGGCAGAGTCAATGGCCACGCCGATGCGCCGCGAGAAAAACGGGCGCGCCCGCTCGGAGCCGAAGCTACCGAACAGATCGGCGTTTTCCAGAAAAAACTGTCGCCGCTCAGGAAAGAAAATCTCAAAACGGTCAATATTGGTCACCTGTCGATCCACTTCCACCTGCGAGAAGTCGGGGTTAATTGTCAGGTCGAGGTTCAGCGAAGGCGTTACGGCAATTTTGGCGTCGCCGCCCGCATTGAAACCGACGTCGGTAGGGGTGTCGTTGAGATAGTTTCTGCTCACGCTGCCCGCTACGTAGGGAATCAGTGAGACGTTGGCCCCTGGCTTGCGCAAGGGGGCGTCCCAGTGCATTTTACCGGGAAACGCTAGGGAAAACGGCATAAAGTTACGCGGAATACGCGACCATACCGAGCGCTCGTTAATGTAACTGTCTTGCCGAAAGGTATTTAGGTTCCAGGTGGTGCTACCCTCCTTGAAACGCAGCGTTTTGAAAGGGATGGCCAGTTCGGCCAGCCAGTAGTCATCATACACCGCAACGGCAGAGTACCACTTATTGTCCCACGACAGATCGAAGTCTTCGGAGTTTGCCCCACCGTTAGAAATCAGCCCCTCGCGCTGCACTCCGAAAGGGTTGATACCAAACAAAAAAGCGGTGGTGCCATCCTGAAAAGGATCAATTAAGAAGGTGAGCAGATCGATGCTCCCGCCCCGGAAGTCGCGCCGCAACGAGGGGGTAACGAAGTAGTCTTCTTTGGCTGTTTTGTAGCAAACGGCCGCGATGTAGATGAATTTATCGTCGTAGGTCATCCGAAACTCCGTTTTGGCGGTGGCCAGCGAGGTGTCCATCGGAAAGGTTTGCCAGTAGTCACCCGCTACGTCGGCCTCGAGCCAGGCGGGCTCATCGGCGATGCCATCAAGTTGGATTGGGGAAGTGGCTCGTTTAATGCGAACCTCGGGAGGAGAAGCATTTTGGGCTAGTAGCGGCGAGAAAGAGGTAAAACAGATAAGGAGAAAAACGTAGCGCGATAAAAGTAGCTTCATTGCACGAGTGAGAGCAGCGGAGGGTTAGGTTAGCGTAGAACGAAGGCGAACATACAAAGTATTTTGCTAAAATTCTATAAATCGGAATAAATAGCTACGTATGAAGCCTTTTTATACATATTAATTCTGCGTATTTGTTATTTACCACTTCTCTATCAAACGAATTAACCTGCTCGCCGGAGCTACTCAACTTGATGTTCGGAGATATTTGATACGATGCGCTACCTCTTCAATGATAGGCTTGAAATCATGTATAACATCATCCACGAAATTTTGCAGAAAATCCGCCATGGGGGGGATGTATATATCTTTCAGATTATCCTCAAAGCTAAATTTGTCATACCGATCTGATATAACCCATCCGATACGGTTATCATCTCTTTTCCATGCTCTGTCCGGTTTTCTGTCGCTACCCACCGGCACGCCCCCTTCTTCTTTAAACAAGTTGCGAAGCTCGTCGCTGGCGTGTTCCGCTTTTATGGTTCCTGACTCATTTTTTAAATAAAAATTAAGGAAGAGGTACTTATCAGGGGCATATTCTTCTATACCACACCACACATCGTAGCCCGCTGAACCCACAATCTTACTAGGCAAGCATTCGTACAGTTTCCTGAAGAAGCTATCCTTGGTTTCACGTACCACTTCATTATATGCTTCCTCAATTAGATCAACGCTCTGTAAGTATTCTGACGCTTCACGCCGTCGCTTTTTCGTTTCTTCTTTCATTTCGAATGCGTTCATGAGATATTAATGGTTGAAATGTACTGCCGTATGGTAGACCGAACATTGCTATTTAGTTTTACTGACAGACATTTATCGGGCCAGTTGCTGATGAGTTCTTCGTACGAGATGAAAAAATAATGTTCACCGGCGGTGAGTTTGCCATCGGTAAATCCCAGCGTTTGCGGTGTCAAACTACGCTCTCCCCGATTAAAATGGTGATCTTCGGAATATTTTCAAGGGGAACGCTCGAAGAAGAATTTCAATAAGCGTGCGATCTATTCGTATCCCAACCAAATATCTTCTAAATTCGCCCAATTTGCTTTTGCTGGATACTGGCGGTTGCCGCGCGGATGACTTGTGCTTGTGGCGAGGATGCTAGACGCTGGTCATTAGACAATAGCCACTAGCATCCATCTAACCAGCATCTGATCGTTCTAAAAGTCATTTACTAACCACCCAACCTCCCCCCATTCATGCCCAAAGACGCTAGTATCAAGTCTATCCTCATTATTGGTAGCGGCCCGATCATCATTGGCCAGGCCTGCGAGTTTGATTATTCCGGCACACAAGCCGCCCGCTCGCTGCGCGAAGAAGGCATCGAGGTCACGCTGATCAACTCCAATCCGGCCACCATCATGACCGACCCGCTCACGGCTGATCATATCTACCTCAAGCCGCTGGAGAAGAAATACATCGTAGAAATCCTCAAAGAACACCCCCAGATCGACGCCGTGCTGCCTACCATGGGCGGACAAACCGCACTCAACCTCGCTATTGATTGCCAAACCGCCGGGATTTGGGAAAAGTACGACGTGCGTATGATCGGCGTAGACGTGGGTGCCATCGAGACCACTGAGGACCGCGAGAAGTTCCGGCTCAAGATGAAGGAGCTGGACGTAGACGTGTGCGAAGGCCGCATTGCCACCTCGTTTTTGCAGGGCAAAGAAATCGCCCAGGAAATCGGCTTTCCGCTGGTGATTCGCCCCTCCTACACACTGGGTGGCTACGGCGGTGGCTTTGTGAACAAGGCCGAAGACTTCGACCGAGCGCTTAATGCCGGACTGCACGCCTCGCCGGTGCACGAAGTGCTGGTGGAGCAGAGCATCATGGGCTGGAAGGAGTACGAACTCGAGCTGCTGCGCGACAAGCTGGGCAATATGATTATCATCTGCTCGGTAGAGAATTTTGACCCGATGGGCGTGCACACCGGCGACTCCATCACCGTGGCTCCGGCCATGACGCTGCCCGACACCGTCTACCAGCGCATGCGCGATCTGGCCAAGAAGATGATCAACGGCATTGGCACCTTCGCCGGAGGCTGCAACATCCAGTTCGCCGTGAACCCGGCCGACGACCAGATCATCGGCATCGAGATCAACCCGCGGGTGTCGCGCTCCTCGGCGCTGGCCTCGAAGGCTACCGGCTACCCTATCGCCAAGGTGGCGGCCAAGCTGGCTATCGGCTACACCCTGGACGAACTCAAAAATCAGATTACCGGCACCACCTCAGCCTTTTTCGAACCGGCGCTCGACTACGTGATCGTGAAGATACCGCGCTGGAACTTCGCCAAGTTTCCGGGAGCCGACGTAAACCTGGGCCTACAAATGAAAGCGGTGGGCGAAGCAATGGGTATTGGGCGCAACTTCCAGGAAGCGTTGCAGAAGGCCTGCCAGTCGCTCGAGATCAAGCGCAACGGGCTGGGCGCCGACGGCAAGGAAGAAACCAACCAGCAGGTGATCTTGCACAAGCTGGAGCACCCCAGCGACGACCGCTTGTTCCGCATCTACGATGCCTTCAAGCTCGGCATCTCGTTCAGCACCATTCAGAAACTGACCAAGATCGATAAATGGTTCTTACGGCAGATCGAGGAGCTCATCGAGCTGGAGAAAGAAATTGAAAAGCACAGTCTGGACACCCTGCCCCAGCCCTTGATGCGCACCGCTAAGGAAAAGGGCTACGCCGACCGTCAAATTGCTCACCTGCTAGGCTGTCTGGAAAGCGAAGTACACGAAAAGCGCCACGACATGGGTATTAAGCGGGTATACAAACTGGTAGATACCTGCGCCGCCGAGTTTGAAGCGCAGACGCCCTACTACTACTCCACCTTTCAGGAGGAGAACGAGTCGGTGCCCTCTGACCGGAAGAAGATTGTGGTGCTAGGCTCGGGGCCCAACCGCATCGGGCAGGGCATCGAGTTCGACTACTGCTGCGTGCACGGAGTGCTGGCCGCCAAGGAGTGCGGCTACGAAACCATCATGATCAACTGCAACCCCGAAACGGTGTCGACCGACTTCGACATTGCCGATAAGCTCTACTTTGAGCCGGTGTTCTGGGAGCATATCTACGACATCATCCAGCACGAGCAACCCGAGGGTGTGATTGTGCAACTGGGTGGACAAACCGCCCTGAAGCTGGCCGAAAAGCTGGACCGCTACGGCATCAAAATCATCGGCACCGACTATGCTTCGTTGGATCTGGCCGAAGACCGGGGAAGCTTCTCCACGCTGCTGAAGGAAAACAACATTCCGTACCCGGAGTTTGGCACCATCACCGACGCCGAGTCGGCCATAGAACTTTCCAAGACCATCGGTTTTCCGCTGCTGGTGCGTCCGTCGTACGTACTGGGCGGGCAGAGCATGAAGATCGTGATTAACGAGCACGAGTTAGAGGAGCACGTGGTCAACATCTTGCACGAGATGCCGGGCAACCAGATTCTGCTCGACCACTTTCTGGAAGGGGCCATTGAGGCCGAGGCCGACGCCATCTGCGACGGAGAAGACGTGTATATCATCGGCATCATGCAGCACATCGAACCCGCGGGCATCCACTCGGGCGACTCCTACGCGGTGCTGCCGCCCTACAACCTGGGCGACTTCGTAATGCAGCAGATCGAAGCCCATACCAAAAAGATCGCGCTGGCGCTGAACACGGTGGGCCTAATCAACATTCAGTTTGTAATCAAGCACGACAAGGTGTACGTAATTGAGGCCAACCCCCGCGCGTCGCGCACGGTGCCGTTTATCTGCAAGGCCTACCGCGAACCCTACGTGAACTACGCCACCAAGGTGATGCTGGGAGAGAAAAAGGTACGTGACTTCAACTTCGAGCCACACAAACAGGGCTACGCTATCAAAGTACCGGTGTTCTCGTTCAACAAATTTCCCAACGTGAACAAGGAGCTAGGCCCCGAGATGAAATCAACCGGGGAGGCGATTTACTTCATTGATGATTTGATGGACGACTACTTCCTGGATATTTACAGCGAGCGGAATTTGTATTTGAGTCGGTGATTTGAGGCAGGCCGCTAGCACCAATATGCCCCACGCCTGCCCACGCCTGTCCAAGCGCTTCGGGCGGAAGTAGACAGGTACAGAGTAAAGAAGGGCTAATCGGTTTGATTGCATTTCAAACCCGATATTCAGATTTTTGGATCAGACAAATAGCATTTTGCCGTGCTACTGTCTTGTCCAGACTGAGCGGTCGAGCACCATGCCGTGGTGGTCTTTGATTTCTACGGTCATTGTTCCTCTCTCCCGGGAAAACGTGAGGAGGATGTAGCTGTCCTTGCGCTGAAAGAACTTTGAGTTCGTGTCGGGATATGCATCTCCCGTGCCGTTTAGTGAGGTATTGAAGTAGGGAAATCCATCCTTCTCAGCCCGCTCGGCGAAGTAACCGTAGCCAGTGATAACGGCTGTTCCTTGACGAAACAGCTGGTGCCACTTACCGCCTACCTGCTGCCGCACCCTTTCGTTTTTCTCGTTCTGTAGGGTGACAATGAAGGCCTCGTCGGCTTCAGCCATAAGGTTGCGGTACCAGAGATACTGAGCAGAGTTTTCGCCAAAAGCATGGCAGGTCTGCCAACTGTTCCCTTGGTCTTCAGTATGACTTAGATCTAATGCGGCAAAACGAACGTCAAAGGCTGGCACCGTGAACGACCACTTCCACTCATCGTCAGGTAACGCAAAAAAACGACGAAAAGCCGAAGCTTCTATGTCGTAGACAGGATCAACGGGTGGCTCCTTTCCTCGGGGCCGAATTTCACGATCATGATTGCCCAAAACCGGCATAAAAGGAGTACCGCGAAACAATTCGGGATAGGTGTCAATGAGCTGTCGGTAAGGTTCTATACAGTCGGTAACACCAACTCCGCACGCCGAATGAAGATTAGGAATGTTATCGCCTGCCGTCAGCAACAAGTGAATATTATCCTCCACAATTTTGTCAAGCGCCGGTTTTCCCTGCCAGTCAGCGACCACCGCGACGCGTAGCTCGCCGGTAGGATAATACGGGAACGTGTAGTCAAGAGACTGCTGATCGTTGGTAGCGACTTGGTAATGATACTTCGGCGTCCCAGCGCTGAGCGCTATTTTTACCTGGTGTAGCCTCGTATTTTCTGATACGACTACCACACTATCGTATTGCTCGGTCGTGCCGTAGTGCACCACTGAGTTGCCGGGCAACACCGTCTCCCAGTTGATCGCCAGCGTATCAGGTTTGTTGGTGGGGTGGGTAAGCCAAATGCGCTCTACCTGGGCTGTGCTTACTCCAAGAAAAAGGAGAACTAACGCAAACCCTGCCAGCGTGCTCCGTAGTAGCTTCCTAATAGTATATTGGGTTCTCATGCCTGTGACATCACCTTGTAAGACACATCACACTGTGCCCATTCACCAAAATATATCGATTGTTATCAGTAATAGCAACACAGTGATTTAGAAACGATCGGACGCTTCACTCATCACGTAGGCTATCTACCGGATTACGTGTAGCGGCACGTAGGGTTTGAGTGCTTACGGAGAGTAGTGCTACGAGCAGGACCAACAGACCGGGAATAGCGAATAGCCACCAACGCAAGGGTGCCCGGTAGGCGAAGGTTTGTAGCCACTCAGTGATGAAGTAATTAGCCAACGGAATCGCTACGAAGGATACCACCAGGATCAACTGTACATATTCTTTGGATAAAACCAACAACAAGTGCTGTACCGATGCGCCGAGCACTTTGCGAATACCGATTTCTTTGCGGCGGATTTCTACTGCGTAGGCGGTCATGGCAAACAAGCCCAGGCAAGCGATAACGATGGACAGCAGCGCGAAAAACTGGAAAATCCGGTACAGGCTATTCTCCGATTGGTACAGTCGGTTGAGCTGATCGTCAAGGAAATGATATACCAACGGAGTGCCGCCCGCGCGTCGGTCTACCGTGGCCTGAATTTCTGCAAGCACTTCCGGCACATTAGCCGAGACGATCTTAACAAGCAGGTAGTCAGCAGAATACAAGGTTGGACGATACTCAATTACCAGGGGTTCAACCTCATCGCGCAGCGAGGCAAAATGGAAATCTTCTACGATACCAATAATCTGCCCGTCATAGTTGCTGGCGATGTTCGTGGCCGTTTGCCCGATGGGATCGTTCGTAGGCAAGGCCTTGGCGGCGGCTTCGTTGATCAAAAAAGTGGCAGTGGTGTCAGCACCGCGTCGGAAATTCCGGCCCGCCACCAGGTGGATATTCATCGTTTCCAGAAAGTCATCGCCCACTTGCACAATCCGATTGGTCAATGCTTCGTCGTCTGGACTGTTCTTAAGTTTAACCGATTCATAGCCGAAACGGTCGCCCATCAACTTTGATACGACCGTAGCCGACGCTACCGAAGCATTGCGCCGCAGTTCTGCCAGAAAACTCGCTTGGTGCTCTACCGCTTGCGGCCAAAGCGCACCGTACAGCTTGATAGCCACGAGTTGGCTTTGGTCAAATCCCAAGTCTTTCCCAGACACAAACTGCATTTGCCGGTTGATCGCCAGCGTACCGATGAGGATCAGCACGGATATCATAAACTGAAACCCAATCAGTCCCTGGCGCAGGGAAACGATGCCTCGCCCTGAAACCGGCTGGTTCTTCAGGCTGGCCACCACGCCGAAACGAACGATCACCGCTGCCGGATACGCTCCCGATAACAGGGCGGTGATCAGTGCCAGCCCGAGCAGTAGCAGCATATTGGGTGCGGAAAATAACGCTATGGTGGTGAGTTGCAGTGCCGCCACCTGATTGTATAATGGAAGGGCCAAATACGCAAGCAGCAGCGCCAGCGTAGCCGCTATTATAACCAGGAAAAGCGACTCACCAAAGAACTGGAGCGTGAGCTGCCCTCGCTGCGCCCCAACCGCCTTACGAACCCCGATTTCTTTCCGACGCTTGAGGGCTTGGGTGGTGAATAGATTAATGAAATTGATGCAGGCGATTAGGATAATTAACAACGAAAGCGTGGCAAAGAGATAGACGTAGCGAATATCACTGTTGGCCGACATCTCCTTTTCCCGCTGCGAGTGCAGGTGGATGTCCGTGATCGGATGAAGCTCAAAGAAATCCCCTTCCCGATCTATCTCCTCAGAAGTTTGAATACCCGTTCGGAATTGATACTGAAATTCTCTCAAATTTTCGGACACCCGCTGAGCAGCATTGGGTGACGTCAGCAGTGCGTAGATAGAAACCGCATTCCACCTCCTTGATTCGGCCGTAGCCACATCGGAGCCAACGATTGAGGCCAGGAAATCAATCTTCAGATGCGTATTCATCGGCAAGTTTTCTATGACGCCGGTGACCGCCACATCTCGGTAGCCATCGAGCCGAATCGTTTTTCCGATAGGATCTTCTTCGGATGAAAACAACCGTTCGGCCACGTGCTGAGTGAGTATCACCGTATTGGGTTGGTCTAAGGCCTCTTTGGGACTGCCCCGCAAGAATTCCAGATCGAAGATATCGATGACCGAAGGATCGGCCAGGTAGCATTCGTCGGCGGTGATCTGCCGGTCTTCGTACGCGATAATTTGCGGATTGATGTAGTAGAGCCGTCCGATGTCTTCTATCTCCGGCATCTCGCTGTGTAGGGCTCCGGCCAGAGGCGGCGGCATTTTCGCCCATTCGGTAGAGGCAACCCGATAAATACGTTCGTGCTTCGGAAAGTCGGTCTCGTAGCTCAACTCGCGCCGGATGTGGACCAGCATCAATAAGCTGACGGCCATCCCGACAGACAGACCAAGAATGTTGATGAACGAAAAAACACTGTTTCTAACCAGATTGCGGTAGCTGGTCCGGAGGTAGTTCTTAAACATAGCAGTAGACAGAATGATGAATAACCAAAATACACCGCCGTCGGACGAAGGCCAAGCCTTTTACAGTAACCCGTCTCTATTTTGCAGTGAGTGACATTAGCCCTATATTATCCCCGCGCTAGCCGCTTCACGCCCTCCCGATAACTTCGGCTGCTGCGGAGGATTGTGCCGTAGCGTAGCACCACGGCAAACTCGCTGCCCTGCTCCTGGGGTAGCAACGCCTCCACGTACCGGCGGTTCACGATGCTGGACTTATGGATGCGGACAAACTGCTCGGACGGTAATTGACGCTCCAGGTGCTTCAGGCTGTCGCGCAGCAGAAAGTAGCGGTCACGCACGTGCACCTTCACGTAGTAGTCGTAGGCTTCTATCCAGATAATATCGTCGTAGGGCACGAAGTGTACGCGTCCGTCGGACTTTACCAGCAGTTTGGTTGGCTCATTGGGTGGCAGCAGGGTGTCTTGGCTAGGGCTAAGTGACCTTTGAGCGCCCAGCAGCGGCTCAAGGTCAGCCGGTTGCCGGGTGCGGATCAATTGTTTGGCATACGCCAGCGCCCGATAGAAGCGCTCGTCGGTGAAGGGTTTGAGCAGATAGTCGACGGCGTGTACCTCAAAAGCTTTCAGTGTATATTCGTCGTAGGCGGTAGTGAAGATGACGGCGGGCCGTACGTTGGCCGACAGGCTGCGCAGCACCTCGAAGCCGTCTACCTGCGGCATCTGAATATCCAGGAATAGCAAGTCCGGAGCGTAGCTCTCAATGGCTCGGATGGCCTCCAGTCCGTTGGCACAGACGGCTACCACGGCGACCTCCGGATCATCAGCCAGCAGCAGCGCTACTCCTTCCCGGGCTTCCGGTTCGTCATCGACGATGACGGTGGTGAGTTTGTCAATAGGTAATCTCACGGATTGATAATGGCTTTGAACGCATCAATAATAGTCAACGATACTCGGATTTTCGGGGAATACAATGTAGTAGATTGTTGGTGTCAATTAGGATTTTCACTTCTTATAGGGGATTCTCATATGCTCTTTCCCCACTGTTCAACAGTCTCCTTATTCCATTCCCTCTGGTCCCAAAGCGCATCCATATCCTCATCGACGCGCTTAGCGTAATAGCTCTTTAAAATTGCTTTGATGTCTGATAATTCTTGATCGGCCATATCACCGGAGAAAAGCTCCAATTAGTGAAGTTGTACCGCGTTGAGTTTCGTTGCATTAGTCATGTTCGTCTACTTTAGTGACGTCTCCTTTAACGATGCGATTTGGGCAATAGTTTGCCCTAGCAAGTCTGCTCTTCTGACTTGGAAAACCAGTATATGTTTATCACCCAGGCCCCATACCGTTTCTGAAAATTATAGATAAGCTCACCCAATACAAAAGAAAGGATAAGACGATTGCTAGTATAAAGCCAATGAGTAATCTAACTACTTTCTTCTGTTTACTTACGTACCAAACCAGAGGAACTGTCAGCAGTGGCGTTATGAATACAGAAAACCAGAGTATTTGTCTGAGGGTATCCATATAGTTTAACTTTGAGGGTTATAATCAAAAAACGTCGCGGATATTTACAACTGCTCACCAATCGATGACCTACCTATATACTACCTCTTCCTCCACCGGCAACTCCATTCGCACCAGCAACCCGCCTTCCTGCTCGCGCATCTGAAAGCGGAAGTCTCCCCGGTACAAATGCGTCAGTCGATTCACGGTGTTGCCCAACCCGACGCCTTGATGTTTCTGTAGGTTCCAGCCGTCGGGCAATGGCGGCCCACTGTTGAAGACTTCCAGCACCAACCGTGGCCCTTCCTGCCGAGCGCTGATCTTCAGGTGCGCCTCCCCCAGGCAGTGCGCAATGCCGTGCTTGAAGGCATTCTCCACCAGCGGCTGCAAAATCAGGTTAGGCACCCGCGCTGAGAGGACATCCGAAGCGATGCGCTGGGTAACTTGCAAGCGATCCTGATAGCGGGCTTTCTCAATAGACAGATATTGGTCTATCAAGTGCAATTCTTGCTGTAACGTGACCCACGGTTGCTTTCGGTCTAGGTGGCTGCGCAGCATCTGGCCCAGGCTGGCAATCATACCAACCGCTTCGTCTCTTCGGTTGCCGCGCACCATCATGGCGATGGTGTTGAGGGCGTTGAACAGAAAGTGGGGTTGCAACTGCGACTTCAGCGCCAGAAGCTGCGACTGCGTCAACTGGTTCTGCAACTCCAGCGCCCGCACGTGCTCGTCGCGGAACTGTTGTCGGTGGTCGAGCGTCAGTAGCACAAACAGGATCACAAAGTACATCAGCACTCCGTACAGCACATCAGGAAAGGTCTGCTGCCACAGCGGGATCAGTTCTTCCCACGTTTTGGTTTCCTGGGGCAACCACAGGCGCTCGAGCAGCAGCCCCACCACGTAGCTCAGGGTTTTGTGAAGCATCCCAAACGCCAGCGCGGCCAGGCTGTGGATGATCCAGAACACCGGCGGTAACCGGTCATGTCGGCGGCGACGCGTGGCCAGGTAAAGATCAAACACCAAAAAGCTGAGCATCCAAAAGGTAAGGTAGGTCGCTCCGGGGTGCCGGATGGTTTGTTCCCAGGCGAACGGACGGCCCAGGCTTACCGTACGCGCGTAGTGCTCAGCCAGCGCCACCATCGCTAATCCAGCCCAGAACAGGGCGTTTAGCAGTAGAAAATGTTTAACCTGAAAAAGGCGCGCCAGTCGGGACATGCGGTAAAGATAGAAAAATGCACCGGCTGCATTGTCTTAGTAGACCCACCGCACCAGCGTTAGGGTGAGCGCCACCAGGACCAAAATAGACACAACGTTTAGTAGCAAGCCCGCCCGGGCCATTTGTCCGATTTTAATGTAGCCACTGGAGAACACCACTGCATTGGGCGGGGTGGAGATGGGCATCATAAAGGCACAGCTCGAGGCCAACGTAACGGGTATCGCCAGGTACAACGGCTCAACGCCCAGCCCGTCGGCGATGCCGAACACCACCGGCACGAAGATAACGACCAAGGCTACGTTACTCATGATCTCGGTCATAAACAGCATAAAAGCGGTAAGCAACAGCACCAGCCAAACCAGGCGAATGCCCGATTGGTCGGCAATCCGGTCGCCCACCCACTGCACCAGCCCGGTGGTTTCCATGCCCTTGGCCAGGCATAACCCACCCCCGAACAACAGTAAAATGCCCCAGGGCAGGCGGGTGGTGCTCTCCCAGTCCAGTAGGTATTCGGCGCGGCGCACACTCACCGGCACGATAAACATCAGAATGCCTCCGCCCATCGCGATGAGGGTGTTATTGAGATAATCGTGGCCCAACCACGCGTTTAGGTTGCTCTGAAACACCCACCCGAAGGCCGTAAGGGCAAAGACAACAGTTACTCCTTGTTCAGCCCGAGACATCGCCCCCAGCGTCCGCAGTTTATCAGCAATCAGCGGGCCTGAATTTGGTAGGCTCCTTAGCCCGTGAGGAAACAGTACGCGCGTCACTAACCAGTAGGTGCTGCTGAGTAAAATCGTGCAGACGGGGATGCCGATGAGTAACCACCGCCCGAAGGTGATTTCTTGCCCATAAAACTGCTGCATATAGCCCACCAGCACCACGTTGGGGGGCGTGCCGATGATGGTAGCAGTGCCCCCAATGTTAGCCGCGTAGGCAATACACAGCATCAAACCCAGCGCGAAGCGACGGTAGCCCGCCTCTTGCTCAGCGGGTAGCGATTCTTTGAGCAGGTCAATCACTGAGATGGCAATCGGCAACATCATCACGGTGGTGGCAGTGTTGGATATCCACATACTCAGGAAGGCGGTGGCTAGCATGAAGCCTAGGATGATCCCATTGGCGTCAGTGCCAGTGAGGCGGATCAGATTGAGGGCGATGCGGCGGTGGAGGTTCCGCTTTTCCATCGCCAGGGCGATCAGGAACCCTCCCATAAACAAGAAGACAATCGGACTGGCGTAGGGGGCGGTAGCCTCGCCCATCGTGAAAATGCCAAGCAGTGGGAACAATACCAGGGGCAGCAGGGCCGTCACTGGTAAGGGCACTGCTTCGGTCATCCACCACACCACCAACCAGGCGGCCACGGCAATCACTTGGGTGGCGTCCGTGGCTAAGCCTTCTACCAGGAGCACCGAATCAATCCCCCAAAACAATAGCGGTCCGCTGACCAGACCAATGAGCTTGTGATGCATAAGCGATGAAATTATAGAAGCGTATGGAGTTGAAACGATGCGTGGGTGGTTAGCCGCCTAACGCGTTTCTTCATCGGGCCAAATCTAAGAGAATCGTTTTGCGTCCACAATATTTCTTGGATGCCTTCGGTGGCTGCACCATTCTGCTGCCTCCGCCTTGCCAATGCCGCCATTTGTCCTATTTTTGTGAAAAATCTAACCCACGATTCCATGAGCGTTTTAGTCAATAAAGATTCCCGCGTAATTGTCCAGGGCTTCACCGGCTCCGAAGGCACCTTCCACGCCGAGCAGATGATCGAGTACGGCACCCAGGTAGTGGGCGGCGTCACTCCTGGCAAAGGCGGGCAAACGCACCTCGACCGACCGGTGTTCAACACCGTGCAGAAGGCCGTGGAAGAGGCGGGCGCCAACGTCTCAATCATCTTTGTGCCCCCGGCCTTCGCGGCCGACGCCATCATGGAAGCCGCCGACGCGGGCATCAAGGTGATCATCGCCATCACCGAGGGCATCCCCACCAAAGACATGATGATCGCCAAGGATTTTCTGAAGTCGAAGCGCGACGTAATCCTCATCGGGCCCAACTGTCCCGGGGTGATCACTCCCGAAGAGGCGAAAGTGGGCATCATGCCCGGTTTTGTGTTTAAGAAGGGCAAGGTGGGGCTGGTTTCCAAATCCGGAACGCTGACCTACGAAGCAGCCGACCAACTGGTGAAGGCCGGGTTGGGCATTTCTACCGCCATCGGCATAGGCGGCGACCCGATCATCGGCACTTCCACCAAAGAAGCGGTGCAGTTGCTCATCGAAGATCCTGACACCGAAGCGGTGGTGATGATCGGCGAGATTGGTGGCCAGTACGAACCCGAAGCCGCCCGCTGGATCAAGGAGCAGGGCAACCCTAAGCCGGTGGTGGGCTTCATTGCCGGACAAACCGCCCCTCCCGGTCGCCGCATGGGCCACGCCGGTGCCATTATCGGCGGCGAAGAAGACACCGCCGAGGCCAAAATGAAGGTGATGGAAGAATGCGGCCTGCTGGTAGTAAACTCACCGGCCGACATTGGGGCGACAATGGCGCAGGCGTTGAAGTAAGATTCTCATTCCGCACGAACAGAACTAGCTAGTTTTTCCGTTAGTCCCTTTGTATTTCTTCTTCTTCGCCGCCGTCACCTCATCCGGGTCGCCGTTGGCGTTCACAAACTGCACCTGCTGCCGTGGGTACACCGCCTTGATATTCTTTTTGTGTTCCATGCGGTTGAGCTCTTCCATAATCTTGAGCGACAGTTGACTCTTCCACCCGCGACGCTCGCGGGCACCCACCAGGTAGCGCACGATCACGTCGGTCCACGATTCGTTGAGCGAAATGTAGATCTGTGGCTTGGTGTGAATATCATACTCCAGGTCGGCATCCCGCAGGATGCGCTCATAGCGCTCGGCGGGTTCTTTCATGTAATCGCCCAGCAGGTCATTAGCCACCCGCTCGATTACCTGCATCGACACCGACAGGTTTGACTCGTTGGCCACGGCAATGGCCAGTTCGTCCCATACGTAGGGGAAGTCGCCAGTGAGGTTCACCACCGTGCCGGTGAGTACCTCGTTATTAGGAAAGGTCACCAGCCGACCAGTAGGCTGCTCGGCCTGCACGAAGCCGTCGCGGTAGGGAGCGCCAATCTCCCACACCGTGGTGGTCAGAAAGTCAATCTTATACACGTCGCCAAACACCTCACCCACGCTGATGCGGTCGCCCACGCGGTAGTAGCCCTGAAACGAGTTGAGCAGCCAGCCCGTGAAGCTCTCTATGGGGGTTTGCAGCGACCACGACAGGGCCAGTCCCACCAAACCCAGCGAGCCAAGCAGCGCCCGGATGTCGCCCGCCACCACGCTGATGGCCAGGCCGATGGCCAGCAGCCACAGCGAAATGGTGGTTAGCGTGATGATGGCCCCGGAGTTTTTCCACCCACCAATGGTGCGCCTGAGCAAAGCTTGCGTGAGTTTCACCAGGCCCCAGGCCAGCAGCAGGGCCACCAGGGCCACCAAGAGTTTGGGCAGGTTGGCGTAGAAACCCTCCCAAAGGTTACGCAGGGTGCCGACGGCCTCGTCTTTGGCCGCTCGGCCCACGTCTTCGGGCCGAAGGGCGGCACTATCCTCTTCCACCGTTTCTTCCGAAGGAATAAGTTCTTCGGTAGCCACCTGGTCGATGATGGCTACTGAATCGGGGATTTCTTCTGCGGTGGTGGTGTCTTGGGAATAACCGGCTTCGCTGGGAGCGAGCAGCAGCAGCAGGAATCCGGTGATAGCAACGGTGAGAATGGACGCTTGCGCAAATCGCTTGAGTCGATTCTGAGCGCCCTGTACCACGGCGCCCTTGCGTCGGCGGGCGGAAGGATTACGCTTTCGGCGACGGCGACGCGTGGCGGGACGGTCGGCCGTGGAGCGGCGACGCGTTGAGGGGTGATCAGGTACGGAAGGTGATTGTCTTCGGCGGCGGCGGCGGTAAGGCATAGGTACAGAACGATTGGATTTGTACCTGGTATAATCAGTTTAGCAGGCTGGTTGTTTCATCTTACTGGTTGGGTCCGCCATGAGTGGGTCGTCTAAATGAAGTTAAGCACCTGCCGGGCTTTGCGCTGCGCTTCGCGAGGAAAAATCGACAGCGACTCGCGTACGATGAGCGACAGCTTCTTGATGGCCGTACGGTTGGCTTTGACCCGCAACTCGCGGCGCGATAACCCTTGGTTGGCCAGGGCGTAGTAGTTTTTGGTGATATAGCCTACGCGCAGCGTCAGAAAGGCGTTACCGGTGCCCTGCAACAGCGAAGACGACAGGGTGCCCAGTCCTGGAATAACACCCAAAAAGCCCTTGCTCAGCATCGGAAAAATCTCGGCAAACTGGGTGTCTTCAATGCCGTCGGCAATCAGGGCGGCCGAGAGTACTTTGGTATAAGTCTTCACCAGTTGCGGATAGGTGGGCCGGTACCCATAGTGACTGATCAGCTCCTTGATCATCCGGAAGTTGATGGCCAACACCAGAAAAGCATCTAGGCGACCGTTCTGCGACAGGGCGGTAGAGACGAACACCTGCTTGGCGTGGCGGTGCACGATATCATCCATCTGGTCGAGCCGGGCGTCGAAGATTCTGCCGAGCGTGTTCGACGGGTCCTGGTTGGTTTTGAGCAGGCTCTTGAGGGCAATTTTTTCATCTTCCTCTAGCTGTCCCTGGCTAAGCAGTTGCTTGGCTACTTTAGTGGCAACTTTGGTTCCGGGGTCTTTCTTATTCTCGTCCATAAACGCACTTGCCTGAATTTCAGGCAGTGAGAATATGGCCAGTAGTGGGCGAATGATCAGGAAAAAGAGCAGCAGCACCGTGATGCCGTAGAAGGCGTAGCTAACGATGGGATGAATTTCGGCAAGGTTGTCGCCGATGGTCAATATGTTGCCGACGATGATCAGCGTGAGAATAAAAAGCACTCCACTGCCAATCAATCCCCAAAAAACGAATGACTTGCTTTTCATGTTTAAGTGGTTGTGCCCACTTAATAAGACATTATTGAAAGCAAATAAGTTACATTGACTGAAATAGTGACGAAGCCCACTCTACATGAGGAATTTTTCAGCGTTTTGAACAGGCGGGTTTAAAACCTGTGCGATCACTTCAATAAAGAGGTCTAGTTCATAGGTTGAGGTTCTCAATGCTCTTCGCCAGCATTCCAATCCATGCCGAAAGAAGCTATTAGCTTTGTAACCGTGATTTTTGATTTCAATAGGTTTTATATGTAGATCGCTCCAGCGTCCAATGTGCAGACAGACGGCAAATGCGATTGCAACCAAGGCAAACAGCTTACGTAAGCGTTCCAAGTCATTCAAATGAGTATCCTCCAAACGAAACCCTCTTTGTTTGACGCTCTGAAAGAAAGTTTCTACAGACCAGCGCCGCTGATAGTTTGCCAAAGCACAATGAGCAAACGTATTCGTCATCACGATCAGGTATTCGTCACCTAGTTTAGCTTGCCGTTTGATGGCTAGACTCACCCGCGCGGCGGCCGCCAATGATTATGAATCCTTACGCCATCCAGCAGGCATCTTTTGCGCTCCCCTAACCAGTCAGCAGCATGGCGGACTAAGCCATCTTTTTCTACCAGCGTGTTGCTTCGTAAGCGAATGTAAAAGTCTATCTGACTGGAAAACAGGAACTTAACCCAAGTGGCACCAATAAATTCCCGGTCAGCTGTCAGGGCTACTGAGCGATGAGAAAGCAGCTTCAAACAAGCTTTCAGCACGGCAATGCGCTCAGCTTCGTTGCTGTTGCCCCCTTGCTTATCTTCCAGCAGTTCAAACCATAGTGGAATGGCCGCCCCCTGACAGTAAGCACTGATGACCAGAAAATTAATATCGCACTCTCCAAACTGCCAATTAGTGCGATCAATAGCTAACGTAATTTGTCCCTTGGGCGGCAAAAAGCAGCACAACAGCAACGCTAGTTGTCCATAGTTTAACTCATAGGTAGCGATAAAATCCTGGATACGACGTAGATTAGATTCAGTCTTTACCTGCGTAGACATATGATTGGCGATCTCTATAAACTGTACGCTACGCCCTTTGCGGACGCCGCGCGGATCAACCCTTCTACAAAAAGAGCCATGAATTTCTTACGAGCTAAGTTAATCGGTCTCAAAGGCATCAGCGCATCTACTTTCTCAAATATTCTACTTATCTTTTCCGGGAAGTTCATTCTTCAAAGGGGTTAGTGAGTGACATTGAACATCACAAAACTAACCCCTTTTCCATTTATCTATTTTTCCTCATGTAGAGTGCTACTTCAGTCAAATAGCGGGGAAGTAAATTTTCTAAAAATTCTAGCGACTCTTTTGATAAAGGCATATCCTACTAGAATCTACGTTTCGTGGGAGTCCTCCGAGCGATTTTAGACGTTACTCTATTTAATGCTGCCTTAAAATCATCATCCAAATCTACTTGGCTATCAGACAGCTTTTGCACTAAGTTAAAGAAAGAAAGGTCGTGCGTATGTAGGGAAGATACTTGCAACAATCGCCTTGCGATGTATCTATCTATTTTAGGTCTACTATCATATTCCTTACAATCACGATAATGGAACTGAGCACTATGTGTGTTTGTGCCTAGATTTTCATTAGCATCTAGAGAGAAGGGCATGAGTGCCATTGCTACACCCCCCCCGTATGGTAGTGGTAAGAACTTATTTCTTGCCTTAGAAGTAGCAGTATCATGTGTTAATGTCTCCATTAGCATAATTGGCTAGTTGATTGTTACTAACTATGTTAAATAAAGTTGTTAATGCATTGGCGAACATATCTTCGTTAAAGTCCACTCCACTGCGTAAAGAATACTTACTGTTAACATCTAATTCAACGTTAATACCGTACTGCTCTTTACCCTCATTATCCCTGATAGTTACTTTGGTAATCTTGACATTTAAGAAATAGCTATCCTGAACGGGAAAAGAATAGTATACGTGGATGTCTACTGTATTTTCGCCTATAAGGTAAAGTCCGGTATTGTTCTTCATAAATTCGTTCACCCCATCCAATAGGTAAACGATTGATAGTACATAACCTATATAAGTATGCTTTTCCGCATTGAGAAGGCTAGACAATAAATCTATTCTTTCCATCAAATAGTTTCTAATCGTTCTATAGTCAGTGTTAAACTGATCATCGTAATTAGTTATTAACTCCGTGTACAAAGGCCCAACTTGTAGTTTTGAGTGTTCATTTATAGAACTAGCCTCAAATCTCGGTATCTCAGGATTTGAGTCATCTGGAATAGGAATCGTTGAAAACGGGATCTTAAATAGGTGTTTGAGAGAATCTTCAAACTCAAACACCCTCTTTCTAATTGAAAAATTAGTTTCGTAGTTGAATACTACTTTGGAGTTGATAATCTGAAAATCAGGGATGCTTGTCATTCAAATATAAATCAAATCTTAAGAACGCTGGTAACAAACCTAAAAGATAGTTATTAAACGCAACAAAACAGAAAAAGTGTCCCCTATAGCACGGCCTTTTCATAAAAAAGAGAGGATAGCAAAAAGCTGTTACTTTTGATATTCCACCATCAAACTAACAAACGATGCTACCCTGTCTTAAAAAAACGAATGTAGGACTTACTACTACTATCTGCAAGCTAATGTGATTGATCCACGCGACAACCGTGGCAAACGCCATGATCTGTACTTTGTGCTGTTTGGGGCACTTCTAGCCACTATGGCAGGCAAGGTACTCATCGCCGAGATTCACCGGTTTTTGGTACGACATCACAATTGCCTATGCTCCTTATTGGGCTTATCGGTCAGTCATACGGTCTCCGATGTGCAATTGCGCAGACTGCTGGCCCTGGTGGATGCGGCTGCTTATCAACACTTTCATGCTCGTTATTTTGGTTGGCAAGCTTGTTTGCTGCCCCCCAATAGTTGGATTGGTTTTGATGGCAAAGAACTCAGAGGCACCATTGACGGGGTAGCCGGACAGAAAAGGGGATTATGTATTGTACGTCCTTTACTACATCAGGCAAGCATCAGTCTACCAGGGTTGTTTTATCATGGGGCCAAAGATAGCGCCCGGCGCCCGGCGAGATAAACTGCGTGCGAGAGCTTCTTCAGAAAGGGCAATTAGCTAGTCAATGCCTGACTTTTGATGCACTACATACCCAGAGTCAGACCCTGGAAATGGTTCAGAACGCTCAAGGCACTTATATAGCACAAGTGAAAGCCAATCAATCTATGTTGCTGGAAGATTTACAAGATCATACCAAACTGATAGCTCCGGTAGCTGAACATCAGACCTCAGAAAAGGGCCATGGTCGCATAGAAGAGCGAAAAGCTTCTTTTTATTGCGTCAAGGCTATCTGCTTCGAGCAAAAGTGGGATGACTCAGGGTTTGCTACTTTAGTAGTGATGGAACGAGAAAGTACGCAATGCAAAACCGGTAAAGTGAGCCGAGAAACTAGTTATTATCTCATATCTTAGCGGCAGAAGGTTAAAGTACTATTTTTGGTCATTTCAAAGGGCAGTAAGGAAAGCAGCTTGCATTAATTAACAAATAGGTAAACTCACTACCATATTGATAGACAGGACTATCTTTCCTTACTTTTCTTCTTCACCCAGAACAGTACCTAAAGATAAAGTAGCGATACTTTAATCTTGTATGCTGATGAGTAAAGTGGCAGGAAGAATAGCCGTTTGATCGCTGTTTCACAAAACTTTTTTTCTACCATGAGCAATTTAAAGTATTCTGTCGGTCTGGATATAGCTCGGCAAGACATCAAAGCCTGTATAAGTTCCATCAATACAGAACAGCAGGTTAAGATCAAAGCATCTCGTACCTTCGATAACAATGAAGCGGGCTTTTCGGCACTGCACCAGTGGGTAGAAAAACATGCTAAAGAAGCTTTGCCCGTTACTTATGTGATGGAAGCCACCGGGGTATACTATGAACGCCTGGCTTGGTTTCTCTATGAACACAATTGTCAGTGTAGTGTGCTATTGCCTAATCACGCGAAGAGTTACCTGCGAAGCATTGGACTCAAGAGCAAGAACGATCATCTGGATGCGCAGGGACTCGCCCGGATGGGGGCCGAGCGTTGTCTGCCCCGATGGCAACCCTTGAGTCGTAGTCTGTACATATTACGTAGTCTGACCCGTTTGCATGAGAGTCTCACCGGACAACGCACGGCGCTTAACAACCAGCTACATGCCACTGAATACCGCATGTATGAGCTAAAAGCAGTACGCAAAGGACTACAAGCTACCTTGAAAGCCATCGACAAGCAGTTAAAGGTCACCCAAGAGCAGATCAGACAACTCATCATGGATGATGAACTGCTCAAAGATAAGTACGACAAGATTAGCCGCATTAAAGGGGTAGGTGTCTTAACTTTCGCCGTGATTGTTTCAGAAACCAATGGCTTCGCTTTGTTTGACAACCAACGCCAGCTAGTGAGCTATGCTGGTTATGATGTGATAGAGAACCAATCAGGAAAACGTATTGGGAAAACTCGTATCTCTAAACGGGGCAATGCCCGTATCCGACGTATCCTACACATGCCCGCTTTGTGTGCAGTAAGGTATCAGGAACCAGTGCTCAAAGCCTTGTATGAGCGTATCTATCAACGTAGTGGGGTAAAGATGAAGGGCTATGTAGCCGTGCAGAAAAAGCTGCTCTGTCTCATCTATGCGTTGTGGAAGAAGGATCAGGCCTACAACCCGGATCGCTACACAAAGCTGACAACCGCAGCGGCGGCCGCTTCCAGTAATAATGAGCCTGAGCTACTCCTTCCGGTGGTTTTCGAAGAAAACCGGAACGGGGTGGCTATGGCTAAAAAAGTAGCCCTGACCAGCAGGGCTACGCAGGATGAACTTCCGTGCAACAAGTCGCCAAAAGCTCTCCTTCCGGTAGAACAAAGTTATTGAAATATTTATAATCTAAAACTTGACTTTCAAGACAGTACCTGTCTAATGCCTCCTTGGAGCAGATAGCCCCCCAAGAGTTCTCTCAAGCCATTCGTCAACATTGGAGTATCGAGGCGGACAATTGGGTCAGAGACCCTACCTTCCGCGAAGATTGCATCCGATGCAAAGAACCGGCCCGCAGCAAAACTCTAGCCAGCATCATATCAGTAGACGGAAACCTGCTACGGCAACAGAAAAAAGATTATCTGAAAGCCATACAGGAAGATGTAGCCTGTGATCCAACGCTTGCAATACACTTTTTTAAGCATGTTGACTTTTTATGAAAAGGCCGTGTATCAAATAATGATTTTGTTTTTCCATTCCTCAAAAAAGCCGATATTTCAGACAGGCGCGATGTGTACACGAAAGTGCGGAACGCTACGAAGCTACTCAACAAGTACTTGAAAAGAATCGCGGGCATGTGCGGTATTGAGAAGAACCTTTCTAACCATATTGCTCAACACTCCTTCGGTAATATCGCCGGAGATGCCATTCATCCGCTGATGCTGCAAAAGCTATATCGTCATACAGACCTGAAAACGACAATTAACTACCAAGCGAATTTTATTCATAAGGAAGCCGATGACGCTCTGGAAAGTGTTTTAAATTCGTAATAGTCCTGATCGCTCAAATGAATGTCATTTGTATAGAAGAAGAAGCCTTTTACGAATTGATCGAGCGCGTCGTAGAACGCCTGAGTGAGCAGAATAACGCTCCTGTGGAAAAATGGATTGATGGTGAGCAAGCCATGAAGAAGCTTCGCATCAAATCAACGACTCTGCAAAAACTGAGAGACGAAGGCAAGATAGAGTTTTCAAAGATGGGTAAAATCATTCTTTACAACCGCTTCTCGATTGATGAGTACATTGAGAAGCATAGAAAATCGACATTCTAATGGAAGATAATCAAGAACTACTCAAAGTCTCTGAGGACTATAAAAAGGGGTTTAATCAAGCGGATATGATGTGCGCCTACATGCCGAATGTCGTTAAAAGCATAGAGATACCGAACGAATCTGAAAATGAGTATACTAACGGATTTCGAGATGGAATTTTACAGTATAAGGCGAAGCAAAGGGCTATCAAGAAGTTTTCCTTTAAAAAGGTTTTAGAGAAAAAAAGCGGAGATACTGCTACACATGATAAAGACCGTACCAAAAAAACCTAGCTACGCCTTTGCCCTTCCAAAACAACGATATACGGCCTTTTCTCAAAACTGAGTAGGTTTAATCATAAAGCCAGTGGATAAGTCTGTTATTGAATTTGAGGCTCATTTCAGTAACACTAAGAAATAGATTCGATCATTCTGATCGGATTGCTCAATTCTGCGTTTTTCTAAACTCTAGGAGACTAACCACGAACCCATAAGAAAACCCGCCAGGGGCGGGCCTCTAAAATCTAAATTACGATTGCTCTAGCTTCAACACCTATGAGCATCGCCTAATATTCTCCGCGATGCAAGAAAAAAATGACTTCTTGTAACAGATTTTTTTGTGCCTAATGTTTGGCTGGTTTTCCGAACCGAAGGAAAATCTATGTACTCACATGCCGAACATGCCGCGCATCAGGCGGCTGATATCTATATGAAAAACTGGAAGGCACAGCGTGTTGCCGTACGCAACACAGCTCGCAAGCCCATTGACTATCAGAAACCCGCTTTCAATTCGCCGGAGTACTGGCAAGCGGTTTCGCTTGGATGGATTTGCGCGGTTGAACAGCAAGAGGACCAAGCCAGCTATAACGCTCGTAAGAAACGAGCACTTGACTCGAAATACAATAAGGCCAATGCACCCTCTCGGCA
Organism: uncultured Cytophagales bacterium; assembly: GCA_963761785.1. GTDB lineage: Bacteria > Bacteroidota > Bacteroidia > Cytophagales > Cyclobacteriaceae > Tunicatimonas. Next base: position 2,679,050 of record CAVXII010000001.1, on the reverse strand, counting down.
CGAGCGCCCTGCCCCACGGGTAAGCAAACAATTTTCAAAGGCAATGGCGACGACGGCCGCACGGGATGATCGGCTCACTCCACAATCCAAAGCTTTGCTTCAGATCATTACCGCTCGTACCGGCAACGGCCGCAGCACCGATACCACTAAAACCACGCTCGGTCGCGTATTGAATTGATGTCCGCGGTCTATACAACGCTATATTGCGGAACTCATAAAGTTTGGCTACATCCGGACACAACGCCTCAAAAGTGCCCGCTCCGGATTATACGTCGCCATGCGTATCTGGATTATGAACAAAGTGCTACCAGCCTTTAAAGCTCAAAACCCACAGTACGAGCCAAATATGTGGATCAATATTCTGGAGAATCCCAGAAATTCAGAGAGGACAAAAGAGTCCCCTACAAATATTAAATATATATTAAATAGCATTAACAGCTCAAACAAACCGCCGTGGTTTCAATCATACGCCTATAAATTTGAGCGTAAAGCCTAAAGTGACCGAACGATCATTTGTATTTGAGCACCGCTTTTTATAGCGGAGACATTGCTATGGCTTACCAGGGGGTAAGAGCGTTTGGATCACTTCGGTGATCAACCGCTACCCAATTAGATGTGGCACACCTAGCTGCTTTCATTCAGTGGAGTACTCAATCTTGTTGGGATAGTACTAAAACTCTATAAAATTATTTATATTTGGTTAATAGTACATCATCCTATGAAAAATCTAAAAATCAGCGGTATTCTTAGGTGTTCTATACACAACATAAAAGGTATTCGTGTAAATGCTCAAGTGGATACTTTTCGTTATTGTAAAGCACTTAATGACGATGATCACTTATACCACTTTCGGCATGAATTCTATTCTATTGCCCGATTAGCTCTGGCTCCAGATCAAGACTATAGCCAGATAAGTAAAGCGATTAGTGAGTGGGAAGAGAAAAATATCGGTGACTATTTCGAGATGGTCGACTCTCACGGGTATGACCCTTTTGATCCTGCGAACGAATGGCGTTTTAAATGACCTTCATCCTCACGCTTGTGGATAGCCCTACTCGCTTTACTGGTATCTCGGGTTGATCGCGTGTAGAGTATCAACAGATTTTGACGAAGCGATTTTAACTATGACTGGCGCACCAAAATACACGTCCCCCGAATACTATGATCTTTATGGCTTCATAGGAAAACAACGCACCAAGATCGGCTACGCTTACAAAACCAAGCGTGGCACCATCCGCATCAAAGCCGACCCCCAGAGCGACAAAGCCAAGTTGTATAAAACTTTAGTGTGCGGAGCCGAGGTGCAGAAACGCGAAGGAAGTAACCTAACTCAGACGATCAGCTACACCTATGATCTTTGGGGATGGCTCAATATGAAGCCGGTGCATGTGGGCCAGGCCCGGCATACCGAACGGGGGACGCTCTTTATCCAGGTCAGTCCCCACATGGATAAGACTAAGCTTTACACCATGATGACCGCAGGGGTAGAGATCAAGCGCAGCAAACGCGAGCCCGTCTATCATAGCGCGGCCGACGAATACGCCGCCTAAGGAGAAGATGATGCCAAAATATCACGTTGAATTTACGGTGGAGGAACGCTTTACAGAAACCGTAGAAGCCAATACTGAAGACGAAGCTATTGAGATAGCCACCCGCGCCCATGAAGCTGAGGGCGTATTCATTGATGTAACGGACGTGACCGAGCAGTGAAGCCCTTGCTCTTTTTTGCGATATTCTTATTTGTCGCTTTGGTGACTGTCGCAGTCACCGCCTATGCCAAGCAGACTGATAAGCTTCTACCCGACCGTAACCGTTCGTTGCAGGATTACCGCTTTTAAATATTGAATATAGCGACTATCGGTTTCCGTCATGGCGGCGAGTACGGCCTGTGTAATTTTCTTTTCTTGCGGTACTTTGCTGATATTAGCCGCGATAATTCGTTTATTGCAATATGGGATTAATCTGTATCCACAGCGAAAAAAGCAAGCCAAAACGTTATCTTAAAATTGACTCCGAGACATTGCGGCCAATTGGCGCATACTGGAACGGTCATGATTTTGTTATTGATCGTTTGTTGGGGGGAGATGATTGGTACGACTTTGATGAGGACGATGTAGCGGTTAAATCCGATCAAACCGAGGGCGACACCCCAGCCCCTCCCCAAAGTGAATACCAAGCCGTAGAAGACGCGGCGAGAGCCTATTGGGAAAGGGTGCAAGAATGGTCAAACAAAGCAGAGCGTTTTGATGATATTATGGGTACGGGTGAGTGATAAGATCAAGTATGGAAAATAAAGGGTTTGTGGTTTTATTGAATAGTAAAACAAAAAGTCTTAATTAGTAGCAAATTCAACTCGGCTTAGTGTCTATATAGATGTTGCAATAACCAGTTTTTATAATCACTTTGTTTTCATTAGCTTGATGCTTAAATTTTATGAACCAATCTATGAGATCAACATCACTTCTAGTCAATGGGTTACTAATATTATCCTTTATTTCAGGTTGCTGTGGGACAAAAGAATTGGCGTGTGGCAATGGCAATCCTGTACTCGTTTATAAATGTCCTGAAAAGCAATATGAGCAGTATACTAAATTGACTAATTTGAATGTTAAGGGTACTATAGAAATTATTGATAAAGTTAAAATAGCTGATCTAAATGCAGGAACTAAGACACAAGTTGTGGAGCTAAGAAAAAAATTAGATAACTACTCTTCAAGGGTTCAGGATATCATCAAAGCAAACTTTTTAGCATATAATTCTAATCCATGTGATCAAGGTGTAAGAGAGAGCCATCAAAAGCTATTATCAGAAATCAATACTCAAAATGCGGAGTTAGAAAAATTAAAAAATGGTATATTACAGCTAGCTACAGAGGGTAATATCAAAGATGAAAAACAATTAAAGGAATTGCTATCTAGTTACGATCCTACCTTGTTAGAAGAAGATTAGCCCATATATATCAGTCTAGTTGCATATCTAATCGTAAGATTCTAGGCGCTGAATAAGCCTACTCAAGTAATCGTCAGACAAATATTCTTCATGACCTTTTAGTTGTTTATAGTATTTAATAGCTTTAGCATAGTCTTTTTTGTAAATCTCATATATTTTGCCAGCATAGAATTTGCTTTTTAGTGCAAAAGGTAAAATGATATCATCTATAGTTTCATCGACGACAGAGTTAGTATCAAAGTAGTCTGAAACCATCTCGAAATAATATAATCCAGCTTCTACGTGATTTTTGGCTTCTCGGCTTCTTAAAAAGGCAAGTCCAATCGAATGTTGAATAGGTATCGTTGTATAATCCCAATTGACACCTGTATCTGTTACTTTATACCAATCAGAACCTTCATAATCTAATTCGCTTTCGTTATCGTAATCAAATTTATCTTCATCATACTTCCCTAATATTTCTTCTAAAGGATCCCATTGAGTATAATTTCCCAAGACCTTCTCATTCAAATCGCACCAGTGTTGATGTTGTAAATCAAGATCCTTTCCATAACAGTAATTTTCCAGCTCAAATTTCAACAATTCTTTTATCCTTTGACCACTAGTTGGATAAGATCTAAAATTTCCAAAAGTTCCCAAGTAGATTTCAGGTTCCCAGAAATAAAAAAAAAGATTTTCAATTGCAAAAAGCCTAATGCCAGATAATTTGTGTATTGCTATTAATGCCCATTTGTCTGCATCAAGCTCTTGCTTTTGGCGGGTTCTTTCAAACTTAGTAACGGTAATCTTTTTTTTTAAGACTTTTTGTCTCAACTTAACTTTTTCTTTCGTGTGTTTCAATATAATATGTGCATACTCATGAAGTAATGAAAAAAGAAAGAAATCTAATGATAAAAAGTAAATGTCAGCGGAAGTGATATCATTACTGAGAATTTCATTTAAACCAACTTCATCCAATTCCGTCAATTCTGCTATTGATAGAACCAAATCTTTATCGGTTATAAATGGGTACACGTTTTGATAGAATGGTATGAGGTTAGGTTCAATTTGATAGTTAATAGAAGCTCCTGAAATTAAATTAATTACACCGACTGGGAAGCTATTTTCAATTCTTATTTCATATTGTCTATCATCACCTAAATGGGAGAGAAGAGAACTTGCATGAGAGTCTTCCTCAAAAAAAAGCCGAGTAGACCTTATAATCTTTGCCTCTCTTTTACCAACTAAATTTGACGCTTCGTTTTTTATAATACTATCTACCCTTAAAAAGATGCTTTTTGCGGCTATGTCTTGGAGAATACTATCTATCATGCTTAGTTGTGAAAAGCACTTAATTGATGATGTGCTTAAAAAGCTAGTAAGTATTATACAAACTACTGTTCTCTTCATATTTCTCAAGTACACTTTTTATAAACACATTAGTTGTAGGATCAAAACCTGAATTATTTATCGCTTTATCAATACCTAACTTGAGCTTTTCTAGAGCAATCGATTCTTCGCTTAACTTATCCAAGTAATCAAAATATTTTTCTGATACATTTCTATCACAAGGCCTTAAGCAGTAACCAATAAAAGCAGCCTTTATTTGATTTTCAATTAGAATATTATATTGATTGAGCTTCTCTCTGAGGTTCACAACTTTTCTTTCAACTAAAGAATTTAAATTGAACTCAGGTGAAAGCAACTGTGAGAGATTGGATGATGTACCTTTAAGTTCTAACTTGAAATCCTTGACTGTTGAAGGAAAAGCCTGATGCGGGTTCTTATATACGAAAACAGGATCTTTAGATCCTTCGCAGTATATCTCTCGCAAAACTGGTGCGCAGGAACAAAGTTGTAAAATAGCTATATAGTAGGTTAAGCACAAGTAATTTATTTTCATAGCGCTTATTCGAATGTATGAGACAACTATTTTGAATAGGATATGTAGTCCACTACTAATTTAGATTAATATCCTTACAAAACCACGTTGATCCTCAATTCTCGTATTCGAAAGTAATATAAATTGAATTAGAATCTGATAATTCACATTACGAAAACTAATTTGAAGTATTCAGGAAGCATCTAAGCGACCTTATGGCAACGGAAAAGTATCTGTCATGATTTACCGTCTGTATATCCCCGTCTTTTTTATTTTAGCTAGCAAGTAAAAACCAATTTGTGGATACCGGTATTTCCCCCCTAGCATTCCGAAATCGAAGCCCCTACCCTGAGTAGGTATAAGACGAAAGGGATTTACAGATGGCAACCAAACTGGAGTATTACGACCTATACGGCTTTGTAGGCAAACAGCGCACGAAGATTGGCTATGCCTTCAAAACCAAGCGCGGGACGATCCGAATAAAGGCCGAGCCGAGTTCGGATAAAGCTAAACTCTACAAAGCCCTGATATTCGGAGCCGAAGTGACCAAACGCATATCGCAACCTACATCCGCACCGAGCGTGACGTACAGCTATGATCTTTGGGGATGGCTAGATAACAGATCCGAACGGATCGGTCATGTACGGCATACAGAGCGCGGTACACTCTGCGTTCAGGTAAGCCCGCATATTGATAAGGCCAAACTTTACGCTATGATGGTGTCAGGGGCGGAAATCAAGCGCAGCAAAGATAAACCTATCTATCATAGTGCTGCCGATGAATACGCGGCATAGAGGAGCTAATTGCGATGAAGCCCCTGCTCTTCTTCGTTGGCGTTTTGATGATTTTCACTGCCACTAGCTATGCCAAGAACGCCGAACAGTTTTCGCCAGAGAAAAATCATTTATCATACGAGTACCGGCATTACATTGTATCCTATGTTATCGACGGGGATACCTTTAATACGCCGCAACAACGCATACGGCTTTGGGGTATTGATGCGCCAGAGAAAGACGAGCCGCTTTATCTGCAAAGCCGGATAGCCCTAAAAACCCTGATCGGTCGCAACCGGCTAGAATGTAAATTTATAGAAGCCGACCACTACAACCGCGCGGTGATGCACTGTCATATTAATGGTGAGGATTTAGGCGGGATTATGGTTAAACATGGCTACGCCCGCGATTACACCCCCTATTCCAAAGGCTTTTACAGGCGCGAGGAACGGTCTGCTAAAGAGTATCACGCCGGAATGTGGAAATAGGCACTTAATTGTATGTACGCTTGCTGTTGCTCGATCACATCATTCTGACCGCAGAAGGCTGGTCATTGTTCTAACGGACAAAATCAATTTTTACGAGCCGGACGGTGACTCTGCCCGGCTCTTATTTCCATTTGATAGGTCGATTTCACTACTTTGCTGTATGGAAAAAAACTTCCCCGATTATCGAATGCTGCCGGAATATCAGGTCTTCGTTCCGGCCGCTAAAAGCTTAATTAAAATCGGACGGTCTTTATATCCGCTTGGTAATATGGATTTTATCAATGGACTAGGGCGTTTCATTTTAGGCGCAGAAGAAATTGTATCGCAAGCGTATGATGGTCCGTTTCCTCATCCAGCCCGTCAGTATTTCGATCAAGATCAACAGGAAGGCTGGATATTCTATAAGTCCCTCGGTACACCGGATCAACCCGACGATGCTGAAATACACTTAACCATGTTCATTATGAAGACACTACACGTAGCCCATTTTTATACATGCCGTATGCCTATGCTGGCATACTACGTTAATCGTCGTCCGGTCTTGTTTGATCTCGTGAAGCACTACTTTGGCACGTCCCCGCAAACAGTAGCTTCCTTGATAACCTAATCCGCGATAAGCCAGAGCCGAAAAACAGACAGTCCTATCAACCCCACATCCGCGCGGCAATTTCATCTTCTTCGCGGCCGCCCGCATCGGCATAAATCGCAGTCGTCGTAAGCTGGGCATGACCAAGCCACTTTTGCAGGATGTTGAGCGGTACACCGTTAACAACGGCATTGACCCCGAAGCCGTGCCGCAGCCCTTTCGGGCACCGGTGTGCCCCGTCCGGAATATCGGCCTTGCTCATCATCTCTTTAATAATCTGAAACCCGCGTTGACGCGTCCAACCCCAGAGCACTTCATCTTTCAGGTTCTGGCGTTTTTGTGCTTGCCGGATGTTGAAGGCCAGATCAAGCCGCTCGATAAAATCAGGCGGCACCGGTACTTCACGGTAGGCGATCTTGGAGCGTTTCTTTAATGACCGGAAGACAATCCGGTTCGTCAACAGTTCAATACGGGCGGGAGTGATCTGACGGCTCTCCGATATCCGGCAACCGGTATGATGCAGCAGTTCGGCAAAAAGCCGTTCTTTGGCCGGATAAAAACTTGCTGCCTTCAGGAAGGCTTCGCGCTCAACAGCATCCAGATAAAGCCGGTTGCCGTGTTCATCGCGTAATCTCATTTCAGATGCCATATTTAACACTTTAGATGATAAGCGTTAAATTACAAAATCTAAAATTATAACTGACTGTTTATCTTATGTTTAAATACCGGCCGCAGCGTGCCAGCACCAGCTCGGCCGGCCGACCAGTTAGGGCGTTTCATTTAACACTATTAGAAATAGTGTTAAATGAAGTTGGATAAAGTCTTGTCAGATAGTGAAATAACATTTATTAAAATTGTAAGTGAAAAGAAAATAGACAGCATATTTAATATGACACCCCATCTTCTATTTGTTACCAATAATATAGGTATAATTGCATAAAGCGAAACGAATGAAGTATGCTTACGAAAATCTTAGCCCCGAGCAGTTTGAGAACCTTGTTATACTTATATGTCAGAAGCTGCTAGGAATTTCTGTACAAGGGTTTTCCACTGGTCCTGACGGTGGCAGGGATGCAAAGTTTGAGGGAACCGCAGAGTTGCATCCGAGCAAATCAAAACCTTGGGAAGGTAAGACAATAATTCAGGCAAAGCATACAAATGGGTACAACCGTCATTTCAAGGAATCCGATTTTTTCAGTACAGGTGAAACCAATACGGTCGCTAAAGAAATCGTTAAGATTAGCAAACTTAAAAAAGGTAAGAAGCTTGATAACTATATGCTTTTCGCCAATCGTAGATTGGCCGGTAACGCCGAAGATGAGATAAAAGAGTTCATATCAGAGAAGTGCAATATTGTTACGGCATCTATTTATCTTTGTGGTGTGGAACAATTAGAATTATTTCTTAAAAACTTTCCAGATATACCAGAGAAAGCACAGATAGATCCTGTAGACTATCCATTAATTGTCACTCCTGACGATCTTGCTGAAGTTATTGAAGCATTAGCTCCACAGATAGCAAGTTTAACGGAAGTGCCAGATGATGAACCCACACCGCGTACTAATTATGAGACCAAGAATTCAATCAATAAAATGAGCCCTGAGTACGCCAAAGAGATCAGAAAACGTTTTTTGAAAGAGACCACGCAGATTCAGAGATTCCTCTCGGCACCAGAAAACCAAGAATTGCTACGGCTTTATGAAGGTATTGTGGACGAATTTCAGTTGAAGATTGTTTCTAAAAGAAAGGACTACCAATCATTTGATGAGGTGATGGAATATCTTCTTGATTTATTATATGCTCGGGATCCTATTTTAAGACAACAAAAACATAGAAGGTTAACGCGAGCAATGTTATTTTATATGTATTGGAATTGTGATATTGGACGAAAAGAAAATGATTAGACCAACAAAGCATTCACACCCTGATAAGACTGTAATAAACGCCTCTCTGCTGTTGCTGCGCCAGTTAAGAATGAAGCGGATAGCCGATTACAGCAGTTTAAAGAACTATCTTGCTAAATCCATTGAAGGTGGTAACTTCCTTTTTCTACCCGCACTAAATTTTCTATTCATCATTGGACTGATAGAGTACAGACCTAAAATAGACTCTATCGAGTATATACAGTTAAATGAAGCTATCTAAACTATACTCTAACAGGCATGATGTGTTTGAACCCATAACGTTCAATCCAGGATTGAATGTTGTCCTAGGTGAAATTCGCCTACCTCAAAACAAAGACAAAGATTCTCATAATTTAGGCAAAACTACTTTAGGTAAATTAATTGACTTTTGCCTTTTGAGGAAGAAAAGCTCTGCGTTCTTTTTATTCAAGCACTTAGATTTGTTTAGTGATTTTATCTTCTTTTTAGAGATAAAATTGTCTGATAACACATTTCTAACAATACGACGTAATGTTGAGGAAGCTACTAAAATCAGCATAAAAAAACATGAGGTGCCAAACCAGGATTTTAGTAGTTCACACAACAACATTTGGGATCATAGTCAGTTAGCATTCGAACCTGCAAAAGAGCTTGTAGATGGGCTGTTAAACCTTCAAGCAATCAAACCTTGGGGTTTTCGTAAAGAAATGGGATACTTAATACGATCCCAGAATGACTATCAGAATGTTTTTCAATTACAAAAATTTGCTAGTGCTCATGCTGACTGGAAACCTTTTCTAGCGCACATTTTAGGGTTTGATGCTGAGCTTATTCAATCACACTATAAATTAAAAGATACCTTAGAGAAAGAGAAAGCTAAGGCAAATATAATCAAAGCCGAATTAGGAGGGACGCTAGAAGATGTCAGTAAGATAGAAGGAATATTGCTTCTTAAGAGGAGAGAAACCGAGAAAAAACAAAGTCTTCTCAATAGTTTTGATTTCAATACGGAAGACAAAAACAAAATAAAAGAATTAGTTGATGAGATTAATATAGATATTGCTAAGCTAAATTCTGAAAAGTATTCTCTCACACAGAACAGGAAAAAGATAACTAGCTCTATCGAAGAAGATCAAATTCTATTTGACCCTGATGAAGCGCAAAAAATATTTCATGAAGCAGGTATTTCCTTTCAAGGACAAATTAAAAAAGACTTTGAACAACTTATTGAGTTCAATAAAGCTATAACAGAAGAGCGCCAAGCATACCTTAAAGAAGAGCTTACAGATCATGATCAAAAGCTCACAAAAATCAATAATGAAATACGTGATTTGGGAGAAAGGCGTTCTAAGGCATTACAATTCTTGAGTGAAACTAATGTTCTAGAAAAATATAAGAAACTTTCTAACGAATTAGTATTTCTTCGGGCTGATGTGGAAACATTAGAAAGACAGCGTACCCAAATAGCTAGGTTACAAGAGCTTCGTACAAAGATTAGGAAGCTCGAAGAAGATGTAATTCACTTACAAACGAAGGTTGAAGAGAATGTAGAGTTGCAAAATGCAAACTCTGAAAGTTTCTTCTCCTCAATAAGACTGTACTTCAGCGAAATTATTGAGCATGTCATTGATAGAAAAGCCCTTTTAAATGTATCTACTAATAGAAATGGTCATCTTGATTTTGAAGCTCAAATTTTAGATCAAGCTGGTAATAATACGAGTGCTGATATGGGGCATACTTATAGAAAACTTCTTTGCGTGGCATTTGACCTTTCCATTTTAAGAGCTCATTTAACTAGTGACTTTCCTCGCTTTACTTATCATGATGGAATTTTTGAAACATTAGACCCAAGGAAGAAGCAGAATTTGTTAGAAGTTGTCCGAGATTATTGCGATCTAGGCGTTCAGCATATCATAACTTTAATTGATTCCGATCTTCCACAGTACGGCGCAGATGAAGATCCGCCGATTAGTATTGAAGAAGTTGTACTTCGTTTGCATGACGAAGGAGAAGAAGGAAGGCTATTTAAAATGAAGAATTGGTAGATCGTTTTTAAAAGCCGTTAGCACTATACTATTGAAGCTTATTCTTTATATCCTGACTTCGAAAAATCGTCATTATTTCTACCGCCTCATCGCCTAGACGATAAAGAATGCTATGCTTGCCGTATACACACCGACGATAGCCATGCCGTATATGATCGACAGCCGGATTTAAAACCGGATTGTCGGCAATATATTGAAATTGGTCGATTAATCCGTCGTAGTATTCATCGGCTTGCCTTTGGCCGTGCTTGCGTACGCCATAGCGATAAATATCCCGAAGATCGGAACGCGCTTCTTTCGTAAGCTTATAATTCGCCATTAGCGCGCAGTTCTTCCCGTACTTCTTGCCTAATCTGTTCAGGGGTTTGATCAGCGAAACCGCTCTGCTCTGCTTTATCCAGCTTCGCACGTATCCACTCGATTTCTTCCTGTTCACGACGGGCTTTACGGATAAGATCGTTAACCGCTTCGCTTTTGGATTTATATTCCTGGCTTTCAACCTGCGATTTAAGCCAACTATCATTGGGTTTTGTAAATGAGATCGTTTGTCTAGTCATAGGTGCAATTTTACACTATATACGCACCAATCGCAATCTTTGTTCTTATCTGTAGATTCAAATAACCCGTATATCGTTCCAGTCCGTTGTATAACAAGGGCTAACAAAATCGCGGTTCATAAGCCATTTTCGTTTGATCCCAGCACCGGCAAAAGCCACCGTATGTTTGCCCATCTTGCGGTTGATCGTATCAAGTGCGGCCATGAGACTTTCATCTTGTACCGGATCACGGGCAGCGATGAAGAGATCATTTTGAGCGTAGCTTTTATCTTCCAGATCGGAGAGCATAATACCGCATTTTGCAAACCGGTAGCCGCGCCGGTAGATCGTTTTTAAAAGCCGTGTCGCGTAATGGATGAGTTCGGGCGTGTAATCGCTATGGTGTGGCAAGCGCATGGACGTAGCGTTGCTATAGTAGCCCTGCTTTGCAAATTTAGAGGTATGCAAGAACACTTGCATATGTCCGGCCTTTAAATCCTTCGCCCGTAGCTTCTCCCCTGCCCTGGTTGCATAATGCACCATTGCTTGTTTTATCGGTTGCCAGTCTTCCAGCTTTTGACCGAACGACCGGGTCACGGCCAGCCCTTTCTGCGCGGGCGGTACATCCTCAAACGGGATGCAACAGATTCCCCGCAGTTCGTAGGCCAACCTAAGCCCCTGTACGGTCATTTCCTGCCGTATCCACTTATCGGGCTTATCCATTAATTCCATTGCCGTATGAACCCCGAAGGTGGCTAATTTCTTGGTATATTGCCGCCCTACTCCCCAAAGATCGTCAATGGGATAGGTGCGCAAGATTTCACGGGAGAACGCCCCGTCTGAGATCACGCAAACGCCTTGCGATAACTTCGCCTGTTTGTTGGCCACCTTTGCCAGTGTCTTTGTCGGAGCAATACCAACGCCTACAGGTATGCCCGTCCATTGGTGTACCGTAGTCCGGATCGTCCGCCCCAGCTCAAGCAGGTCTTTGTGCTCAAAGCCTTTCAAGCACAGAAAACATTCATCAATGGAATATACTTCCACGTCCGGAACGAGCATACGCAAGCATTCGGCCACGCGGTTGCTCATGTCCGCGTACAGCTCGTAATTGCTTGAGAATAAAGCGACCCCCTGCTTTGCGAGTTGGTCTTTAAATTTGAAGTACGGCGCACCCATGGGAATACCCAATTCCTTTACCTCATTACTCCGCGCGATGATACAGCCATCATTGTTCGACAGTACGGCCACCGGGGTGTGTTGCAGTTCCGGACGAAAAAGCCTTTCACAGCTTGCGTAGAAATTATAGCAGTTGACGAGCGCGAACATCTTACAAATGCCTGACAGAGTGTTTGACAACGCCCCAGACGTGCATTTCATCACCTTCGGTAAAGGTGATCGGCGGGTACTTCTTGTTCTCGGCTCTTAGAATGATTTTGCCCCCTTCAACGCAGTAGCGTTTGAGCGTAAAATCATTGTTGATGATGGCCAGCACCACGTCCCCATGTTTGACCGGAATCGACCGATCAACAATAATCAAATCATTCGGGTAAATCCCCGCCCCTATCATACTGTCAGACGTAGAGCCAAGCCGCGCATAAAAGGTGGCCGAGGGATGCTTTACCAGATGCTCGTTAAGATCAAGCCGCGTTTCCATGTAGTCATCTGCCGGTGACGGAAAACCGGCAGAGACACTACAGCCCATGAGCGGCAGGGCGAGTATTTCTAAGGTACAGGCTTCAAAAAAATCAAGTTCGGGGAATAGGCGGATAACCGTACAATCCAACGGATTGCCGCTATCCCTATCAGCTTTACGCATAAGAGGGTCTTTCTGCTTTGGTTTGGTGGTTTCGTTTTTTTACTAATAAGGCGTAGCGTACTCGATTGTCAAGAAGAATGTTTCTCTTTTGTTCTTGTCTTATATTCCGTGCAGATATGAGCGTAGTTGTTTAACTTCGTTCTAAAATGTCTCAAAATCGATGCAACGTAACCGAGAAATCACCGCTTATTTAGAAACGCTTGATACGTTCCCGCAGCAAATTCCGCCCCGTGTACATGTGAATTTTCAGGGGTATCGTAGAACCCGCCTACTCATTGCCGGAATCGTAAATACCCGCCCTGCCCGTCTTTTGCTTAGACGGTTTTCAACAGGTAGCGCCGGACGCATTCTGGAGACGCTTACCTTTACCGAGCGCACGACAGAAGCAGAGGCAAAATTGATGATTGAGTTTTGCCGGTTGGCTGAAAAGATGGAACAGATACTTACGCCTGAATGGGTAGAGCGGATACGTAAAGCTGAGAAAGAACCCGAATACGATATTGGCTAAAGGCGTAGACGCAGTTCTGGTAAGGATTTCCCCCGTATCAGCATGGCAATTTATGCGCTAAATCACGTATCTTTACTGCAAAAAACATATATGGATTGTTGAGTTCGCATTGAGTTTGACCGAAGCGGCATTGATGGTGTTACAGGTGAGCTAACAGGGTTTATTGTACCTCATATACTACCCTACATCCCGCCTATTGGTCAGTTTAGTTTTGATCCCACCGGATTGATGAAAGACAAAGAACAAATAAACCTCTATCAGGAAATGGAAGAGCGTTTAGGTACAACTTGTGTATCCAGTATCTTGGTCAGTTTTAAGGACGATGTGCAGACGATTATTCTGGTATTAGAATTTGAGAAGGACTACGAAAGAACTATTCGCTACGAAGAGCAGGATCGCCAAAATATTCTAATGGGAAAAAGATAACAGTACACAGATCAGATCCAGACGAGTTGTTCTACCAAAGTATCTTCACCGGATAGTACTTAAAGTGCGGATCGTTTGAGATCAGCGTCATATCTTCTACAATAGCCTGGCTGATGATCAACCGATCAAACGGGTCTCGGTGTTTACCTTGGTATTCTAAAGCTTCCACAGCTTCTAAATAATCTACGGTGATGGGTAGCATACTAACCTGTCTGGATAGTAGCTTGTCTTGGACATCCTGAAGACCGGTGGCAAGTTCAAGCTTGTTGATGCTGCGCTTGATGGCAATTTCCCACAAGCTTACCATTGTGATTGAGATAACGTTATTTGGATCGTGTACCGCCTCTCTGACTGGTAGTGGCACCCTCTCATCACCGTCAATGAACCAGATGACGGCTTGCGTGTCGAGCAGGTAATTCATTATTCTGGCATGTATTCCTTGAAGTCATCCAACGGCTCGTTGAAGTCATCGGCCATATAAGTGACAACTCCTTTCATGCTACCAAATAGATTTCGATCCTGTTTAAGTGCAGATGGTTCTGCCGCTCCCGCGACCGAGACAACTTTCGCCAAGCGTTCTTTTTTATTATCCGTAATAAAAATCTCTTCCCCACTAGCCAGGGCGCGTTTTACAATCTCCGCTGCACTTGGGGAAAGCTCTTGTAGATCAATCGTTGTCATAGTTTTATTATAAAGGAGAACGGGTCATTTTTCAATTTAAAACGTAAGCGCTGCCTATTGAGTTTTTACAAACACCCAAATAAACGGTATACAGGAAAGTTCTTACTACACGCGCCGGTGCGCATCAGGATGTTTTTCTTCTTCCAATGGCCTCGTCGTTTCAGTGTACGCGGCCGAAAAATAGAGAACAGCTATATAGTCGTCCCTGAAAAAGGGTCAAATTCGTATTGATAGCGTTGGTTGTTGGCTTAGCCTTCTACCGAGCCAGCGATAGAATAGATCGAAGACCAAACGGGTTTTTCCTTTGAGCGTCTTTCTGATCTGATTATACCGTTTCTTGAGATTGAACGCGCTGGCGGCCAGCAATGCATTGACCGCGTCGCCCACAGTTCCTCTCAAAAAGTTACGGATCATACGATGGTCATGTTTGATATGGCCTATGGTAGGTTCAATGCCCGCCCGTTGCCTAAACCGTTTTCTGGCCTTGCGTTTCTGGTAAGTTGTGGCCTCCTTGGCCGGGGCAGAAGGGATACAGATTTCAGTGCCGTTGATCTGTTTTCTTCCTTTGCATCCCCGATCCACGACCGCTGTTTGGGGGCGATTGCCGCCCAGTGCCGCCCGTATCCTCTCGCTCTGTGCCAAGGCCGGTTCCAGCGTATGGCCATCGTACACATTTTCAGTGAAGTTCTTAATGGCCGTGACCACCCCGGTGGAAGCCCCCCGCACCAAAGATACTTTGCTGCCAAATTCATAAGGTTTATGTTCTTTGCCCTTGGCCATGCAATACACTTCCGGGGCATGCAGTGAATAGACTTTATCCTTGTCGTGCCGTTGCTGGTTTAACACCCTTTGAAACAGGGAGAGTTGTTCTTCATAAAACTGCTTGACAGGGGCGGGCAACTTACGGTTTAGTTCCCGCACTAAGCGGCCAGCGATCGTCCTGATCTTGCGGCGGGCGGCGTTGGCCTTCTTCCTGCGCTTGGGATGGTTGCCTTTGCGCTGGGCCAGCATCAAGGCCTTCAAAGTACGTTTGTAGGACTGCCGCAGTTGGATGCCCTCCCGCCCGGCAATGGCCCGACACTTCTCGATTATCTTCTTGTGCAGCTTGGTGTCCGTGGGATATGTGATCGCCTTTTCCTGCACCGTGGGGTCAATCTGTACCTCTTTTTCTTTCTCTGCCCCTGGGTGCAACTTCACGGTCAGGGCCAGCACCTTTTCCATGCCCTCTTCCCCAACACGCCGCCGGAACTTGGGAAAATCCGTACTGTCAAAGGGAGGGCGGTGCCGGAAGAACTGCTCGCCGGTGAAGTATTGCCAGTAAGGATTCTCTGCCCAGCGATCCAGCACCGTTTCGTCGCTCTCGTTGAACAGGTGCTTGAGCAAGAGCATACCAACCATCGTACGGATAGGCACCGACGGGCGACCTTGTTCGGCATAATAGCCTTTCAGTTGCCCTTCTATCCAAGCCCAGTCCACTTCTTCGGCGAGCCGGACAAGCTCGTGCCGGTCGGAAAGCAACGTGCTGAGGCGGGGGCGGAAAACGTCCAATTGGTCGGTGTGTGTGGTTTTTCCAAGCATTTTCTCCCAGGTTTTTGGTCAATTTACTGTTTTCCTGGCAGCTTCGGAAGCAAACCAAGTAAAAAATATTGACCCAATGAACTGACTGTCAAATAGTTAAGACTGTACTTGCCGCTTATCAGGGACGACTAAATAAGTAGGCAACCGGGGGGCGAAAGCTCCCCCTTTTTTGCCTGTGTTTTTTAAAAGTTCGCTAATGGCGTTGCCCCCACGCCCGCAAGGGTGAAGGCGCTATCGCTTCCCTACCCCGCAGAATTTTCCCCTCACCTGGTCGGTGATTCCTCGCGCATCAAAATTCAGCGTGTCCGGCCCTGGCAGTTGTTACCCCACCCTCGCCGGTAGCAAGGGTTCATACGAACCCCAAAACCAATTAAAGGAGAGAAAGAAAATGACACCAACGCTTCTAAAGCAATCACTGGATTATGAGACTGGCAACCGGCTAGAAACCCATGTTTCAAGCTGGATCATTGAACAAGCCAAAAATTACCAAGATGCAGAAGGTGTATTGCGCGATTTGTTTCAGGGCGGGTGTGAATCTGGCTATGTAACGCACCTAATTTATACTGACGATTGTCATGCGTTTGTGCACGAGTATTTTGCAGAAATTGAAATGATACTAGAAACCCTGGCTGAAGACTACGGTGCCACTACTCTGGGCGACATCCTATTTAAAGACCGCTCTTTCCATTGGGATCGTCTTGCATGGTTGGCCTTTGAAGAAACCGCTCGGCAGGTTGCTTTACGCAGCAACATCATACTTTAACCCCCCTCTTCTATCTATTAAAAAGGACTATGAACAATGACTTTAAAGAAATCAGATTTAAACAACTTTTACGGGACTGAAAAATGGTATCGCCATCCTTTGTTTAGGAAATTCACGTATACCGATGGCGTGCAGTATGTGGCAGAACATGGCGGGGCTGTCTGGCTCGTCACCGACATCTTTGCTTATCAGGGTGAAGAGAAAATTAAAGATCAACCCTTCCAAGTCTGGATATTAAAAGTATCCGAAGATCAAACGGGCGTATTGATAGCCGAGGATGGAAACAAAAAAAAAATCTTCCGTCACGAACTGCATTTTACGGACTTCCCGCTTGACGAAATTACGCTATGGTTTACCGACAATGTTTTGATGTTGCCAACCGAATATTAACCACTATTGCAGGGGCATAGTAAGCCCCTGCTCCTGCCAACCCATCAAAATAAGGAGATATGAAACATGGGATTAGATATGTACTTAACCGGAGAGAAATTTTATATGCCGGATATTAAAAACCTCAACGAGAACCCTACTGAAGACGGGTTTCGTCTAAAATCCAAGCGACTGGAACTTGGCTACTGGCGCAAACATCCGAACTTACATGGCTACATTGTAGATACGTTCGCTGATGGTGAAGACTGTTGTCAGGAAATAGAATTAGATAGCAGAGACTTGCAAAAGATTATTGATGCAATACAGCATAGTAAGCTTCCGCGAACCGAGGGCTTTTTCTTTGGTGCAAGTGCCAATGATAAGGATGAAAAAGACCGCGCGAGAAACATACTGACCCGTGCAATTCGATGGCTACAGGCAGAAGAAACAGGCGTGTTCAAAGTCGCCGTTTACCGCGCGAGCTGGTGATGCGCTACCTCTTATCAATCCCGCAGGGCGGACATACGCCGCCCTGCTCTTCTCAACGACTAAAGGTGATAAGGAGAACGATCAATGAAAACCGTGATCCGGTGGTAGCATTGAAGCCTACGGCACCCCCGCCGACTTTGTGCGCCAATAGCTCGATCATGAAGCCGAAAATAAAATATGGCAAATCTACCTGCGTGAACGGCAGCAACTCACGTTATTCTAGGGACAGAAATAAATTTTTTTCGAGCCTGACGACCTGTCCGGCTCTTGTTTTATAACGTAACGACTACTCTGACTGAGTCGCTAAAAGATCATATAGTTCCTCTAGTAGCTTCCTGATCTGATCTATCTCTTGAGAAGCATTCTTTTTATCCAGTTTTTTTATGCTATGAATTAAATGCCCCTTTTTGTCAGAAAGGATATCTTTCTTTGAAGGATTTGACCTCTTTGGTTTTCCGCAGCTTGAGCAACAAACGCACTGACTTCTTTTGCGTCCTTAAACTCGGGCAGCTTATTGGCCTCTATTCTGCCAATCGCTTGTAAGTCTGCTTTTCTGATTCTTACATTTCCGCCGAGTACATCGCGTTTAAGCGTAAGGTTTTTCTGACCAATCCGATCTATCCCGCGGGCTAACTCGGCATCTCTCAAAATCGTATTTTTAGCTACGTTGTATTCGTCCGCTAACCTCTCACTGGTTTCCAAGTCCCCTTTTTGGGAACTTGATGTTCTTCCGCCACCATGTCTGGATTTTTCACGATCATAACGAACCCCGCGAAGGTAGCTTCTCTGTTCTTTCGTAAGATTTCTGCGTCCAAGCTGATTGACCAGCATCCAATCTTTAACCGCCTCGTAATCTTCAAAATCGAGAGACTCAATGCGTATCTTCGGCTTTAACCCCTCACGTAACAAATTCTGTAAGATTAAATAGCGGTTATGACCGTCCACCAATATAGCCCCCCGCTGAGGGTCCTGCCAGTAGAGCAGTGCATCACGCACCCCCTCTTGGCGAACACTCTGCTCCAAAAGCTTTCGCTCTTCTTCCTGTAGCGGCGGGATAAATGCTCGCAGATGATCGTCAATGATTAGATCATTAAAAGAAACTCGTTGTTGAAAGTTGGTTTCAAATACCTGCTCAGTTCCGGTTGATGACGAAGCTCGCTCTTGTCGCTTCTTTCTTAGTTGTTCAACACTTTTGCTCATCCTTCCATCCTTTTCAATACTTCATTTGTTAGCGCACGATAATCTTTGGCGGCTTCCGAAGCGGGCGAATACGTGAAGATATCCTCACCCGCATAGCTGGCTTCTTTCAATTTGGTAAGCTGTCTGATTTTTCTTTCAAACACTAAACTGTTATATGTACCTTCTAAATCCTCTTCAACGGCCCGATTGATCTTGGTTTGAGGGTCGTAGAACGTAATCAAAATACCTAAACACTCCAGGTCTTTGTTTACGTATTTTCTAACTTGGTTATCAATCATATTGACCACTTCATCTACTCCTTCATTACTAAAGCCACTACCTGATTGAGCAATGACTAAATAGTGGGTGGAGGAGGTGAGAGCGTTGGCGGTATAGACCGCTAGGGAAGGGGGACAGTCAATTAAAATATAATCGAAGCGTTCTTTAATCGGGTCTAGTGCCTCTAACAACTTATGATTTTTATTGTAATCATCCGCTATCTTGTTTTGAATGGTTTCGAGTTTGCCTGAAGAAGGGACAACAAATAAATTACTGCTTATTTCAATAAGCGGCAATGGGTCACCGCGTTCGTAACTCTCAAAGATTGTGAGTTGTTCTTCATCCAGTTCAATGCCAAAACCATTGGTTAAGTTTGCTTGAGGATCATTGTCAACAACCAACACTCTTTTGCCGCTACGCGCCAGACCTGCCCCTAGATTGATGGAAGTTGTTGTTTTGCCGACACCGCCTTTGCGGTTAAGAATGGATATTATACGCGTCATGAACCTAGTTTCACTCGAAAAGTGAACTCTGTCAAAACATTACTGTCTGTTTTCCTACATTTTATAAGTAACGGTGTGACGCGAAGCTAAATCAGTGTAATCCTAAAAGCCGTAGAAAATATGTTGAAACTATTAAACGCAGAGACCCACTTCGAGCCGTTGAAAATGATTGCTGGCTAAAGAAAAACAAAATTGTACTTTTAAAAGAACATTTTGTTTTGAGTCTGATCGGTTTTTTCGCTAAACTGAATGCCCCACACTCGTAACCAGAAAGTAAGTTGTACCGCATGAAACCAGACCATGAGAACATCGCCAAAAACGCACTAAGTGCTATTCAATTTGCAGCCCTTATCAAAGACGATCAGTCGCTACGAGAATACTTAAATGGGTGGTTGGGTGGCTTTATAGAAGATAATCCGGAGTACCAAATGCCGATCAATATTAAACAGGACACGATTGTTTTGAAAGAAAAACAGGCTGCTGAATAATGAACAGCAAACAAGCTAAACGTATACCCATTACGGATGTACTGGAAGCTGGTGGCTACAAATGTATAGACCGGCATTGCGGCGGCCATGAACTTCGCTACGAGAACCCTTTACGCAACGAGCGGACAGCCAGTTTCTTTGTTAATCCTCGTAAGAATGTCTGGAATGACTTCGGAGGCGAAGGCGGGACAGTTATTGATCTGGTATGCCGGATGCAGAATACGGACGTCAGAGGGGCGTTACAATGGCTCTCTAATTTTTCCGGTACAACGTATCAAAAAACTTCGGCGAATTGACAGGATCAATTAAATGGCGACAAAGCGAGCCGGTTTGAACTGGTCTCAACCCGTCACTTAACCAATGATAAGTTATTCGATTATCTCGGCACACGCGGGATCTCCCGCAAAGTCGCCTACGCTCATATGCAGGAAGTTGTTTATAACAATAGTCTGTAGAGTTTTAAGCGGCAATGCAGCCATAGTTGTATAGCATTTGATACTGTGGCGAATTTTGATAGAATTCGGCAGCTATACCGAACTCGCTAAAAAACCTGTGTAGCAAATGTTCATTGAAGTACTGGATTTTGATGCTGGAGAGGGAGAAAGGCTTTCTTGGTTGTCCTGGCTCAGGCCAAGCGTATACTGCTTTGGCTAGTGATACGGCCGTCAGGCTGGCATTGATGTGGGTATGTATCTTCTGCTCACTACGGGCCTGGCATTCCGTCAGGCCAGTGTGCTGCTTAGCATCCCGATAGAGAAACTCTATCTGGAAACGTAAGCGATAGCATTCTAGCACTTTAGCTCCATCCATAGTCGGATCAGTAGCAAAGAAAGCTTCTGCTCTCAGAGAACCATCTTTTTTGGTTATGTGCACGATGACGCACTTGACTAAACGATCCAATGCTTTCACATAGACTTTGCCTTGATAAGCGATCATATTATTTTCTTGTAGACAGGGGGTAAAGTGCGCCCTATCCAAAGCCAGCCGGTTAACGCGCCCTTGATACTTGCGGGGTCGGCCTCTACGTTTGGGCTTGGGCCCTAGATGAGGATACTGCAAGACCGCATTGCTGGGCAGTTTGCTAATCAGCGTGAAGCCTTGCCCGCTCACTGCATCCACGAACGGTCTGCGCCAGAAGTAACCATCCGCTACTAAAGTAGTAGAAACAGCTTTCAATCGGTTGGCTTGCTCTACCACCAGACCAGCATAATAGTCCAGTAGCGAACCGTAGCGGTCTTGACCGATGGTTTGCTTGGCATACAAATGCATGGCCGTACGACTCTCTATGCCCACGCTGGCAAAACCGCTAATCTCTAGGCCGTACTTAGTCGCATTAGCACACCCTGACCAAAAGTAGCTCGTACCTGGGGTATGCTTACCGCTTTTGGGCAGGTAACTAGGATCGAAAGCAATGATACGTTCCTCAGTGGGCATAGACAAAATCAATTGCTCGTTGAATTGCTCAAAGGCAAAACTTTTCTCATAGCGCGCCCGATAGGTCGCCTCGTTGGAAGAACCATAACGGGATAAGTTCTCAAAATTATGGCGACCACGGATGGTCAGCAGTAGGGGCATCAAATGAATCATAAAGTCTCGTTGCCATTTGCCTATGTCAGGCATTTTGTCCATTATTATACGCGTGAGTGTTTCTACATTCATAGGTGAAAGTCTTTGTTTTGTAGTTTCGCAAAACCAAAACTAGACTTTCGCCTTTTTAATTTATTTCCCCCTTAAAACTCTACGGAGTATTGTTATAAGGATACCGAGAAAAACGCGATCCGCTACGGGGTAGGTTTTAAGAACGAGCAGGGTGGGTACTCGATCCGGAACCCCTTATTGAAAACACAGCTTGCCCCGCAGACTTATACGCTTGTAAAGGGAATGAAACCCAGTTCAAAGAAGCTTCATGTCTTCGAAGGCTTCCTAGATTTTGCAACTCTGCTCGATAGCGTAGACCGTATACAGCCGAATCATGATACGATCATTCTAAACTCACTCAATAATACCAAACACGTTGTACAATATATCAGAGCGGAATACAGCGATACAAGCGCACTAGCGCTTTATCTATGGCTAGACAATGAAGAGCCGGGGAGTGGGGCAGAACAGGCGGTAAACAAAGCCCTACGGCTATTGGCTGATACCGGCGCACAGTGCTTGGACGCCCGGGGCATATACGCAGGCTACAAAGACCCGAACGAGAAATGGACACGTGAGGGAAAGCAACCGTTTCACTTTGCATTTAAGCCGCTAGAATTACCGCCCGAGGAAGACATTCAACCAGTAGCAGAATACAAAAAGCCTCTACCGCTATTCGGCGGGATGCAGCCGTAATAGCCTTGAGAAATATGCATTCAGGATATACGAAGGCTTGGTATATCAAAGATGATATTAAGGGCTTGCTGAATATCAGGCAGATACGTTTTCTCCAGTGTTCCTTGCTGGTTCGATATTCGAGAGACATCCACCGCTCGCAGTTGTTTTAAGTTAATATGTCGCGGTTTATCTAACCCGTTGGCTTTGGAAGGATTAACATTCACCGCAAAAGGCCATTGCTTGTGATTAGGCAGGATCGGTGCCACAATGACGGTCCGGCTACCCCTATTGACTAGATTAGACTGAATAATGATGCAGGGTCTTTTTTTCTGCGTTTCCGAGCCACGCGTTGGGTTCAGATCAACCCACCAAATACCCAATTGCTTGAATGTGCTCATGGTTGCAAGCCATCTGAAAGGGTCACGTCCCACTCCGTCAAATCATTCTGATAGGTGTCGTCAGCTTCTTCTTCATTGGCTTTTAACACGGCATCTTGCAATGTTTTCAGCCGTTCTCTTTTGAGCAAATCATTAATATAGGCACTTTTATTATCGCCCCCGACCGCTTGCAAGAAAGCGTAAGCCTCTTCATCTAGGGAGAATGTTGCACGTTCAGTCATAATGATATCCTTTTTAGTATTACTTGTAAGTAATACTCAATTGTATGATAAAAGGTTACGATAGTCAAATTGAATCATTCAATTATTTCTTTAATAAGAGGTAACAGAAATAATGAAGTTTAACGATTATCTATTCTAGCTCAAGCAATAGCCAAATCTGGCAGATCGGGGAAGGGGCTAGGATCAGCCAGATCATGGGCAAAGGCGCGATGAGAAGAACGGGTAAAGGCATCACGCAAATAACTCATATCATCAGTGTGGATCGCAATGTCAGAGCGGCCACGGGAGACAGAAACATAGAATTGTTCCTGCGAAGCGGCGCGACCAGAGGTAGCTGTGGCTAGCAAGATTACTTTATCAACAGTGCGCCCTTGAGATGCGGGCGATGTTGTGTAATAGGAGTAGTTGAGATGCGCGAAATCTTTGGCTAATGTCAGCGTCTGTTTTCCGTCTGAGACGTGCATACATCCGTGTTCATTAAAGCTGGTAAGAGTAAGGGTTGATCCGTTGTTAATGGGTATACCTTCCGCCGAGCGCGTGTTTTGAGTGATACGGATTTTATCGCCGGTGGCTAGCTCTAAAGGTTTGGTTTCGAATACGGAGTAGTGCGCCGAGAGATGAAGGGGAAGGGCGCGGGTAATGCTATCAGATCCTCGGACCATCACTTGGCCGTGTTGATTTGTACCTAATACGATAAATCGGGCTTTGGCTTTGATACCACCGGTAGGGGTATGAAATTCTACTATATGTCCGGCTTGATAGGTGGCCGCATCCTGTTTTTGGCGGTTGGTACGATCAACGGAGCTAAGGGTATCGATTTTACGGCCGGAGGAAGATATTTTGCCGGTTGCTTTTAAATATTTGCGTAATAGAGAGGTTACTTTTTGCCCCTGTTTGTGCGTAGTGGAAACCAAGAGGGTATTATCGGTATCGGAGGTTATAAAGTCTTTGACGGCACTTAAAATAGCGGTATCGGTGTCCTCATGTTCATGGATGGCACCCAAATCATCTAGGGTGTTGAAGCCTTGGGAAATATTGCCTGATGCAACGGTTTCGACCGCTTTGCGGTAGGGGATGACTTTTTGCCGGAAGACTTTGGTCAGTCGAGCGGTTGGAGGTTTGGCGCGCTCCAGTAAGAGCCGAAGGGTATCGGTATGTTCGACCGATCCGTGCTGCTTGGTATTACCAGAGAAGAGGATACGGGCATTGATAGCTTTGGCAATTTTGACCAGCTTGAGCGTTTGGGGCAGGGAGAGTAAGCCCGCTTCATCAACCCAGCACGGCCTTTTCATAAAAAAGAGAGGATAGCAAAAAGCTGTTACTTTTGATATTCCACCATCAAACTAACAAACGATGCTACCCTGTCTTAAAAAAACGAATGTAGGACTTACTACTACTATCTGCAAGCTAATGTGATTGATCCACGCGACAACCGTGGCAAACGCCATGATCTGTACTTTGTGCTGTTTGGGGCACTTCTAGCCACTATGGCAGGCAAGGTACTCATCGCCGAGATTCACCGGTTTTTGGTACGACATCACAATTGCCTATGCTCCTTATTGGGCTTATCGGTCAGTCATACGGTCTCCGATGTGCAATTGCGCAGACTGCTGGCCCTGGTGGATGCGGCTGCTTATCAACACTTTCATGCTCGTTATTTTGGTTGGCAAGCTTGTTTGCTGCCCCCCAATAGTTGGATTGGTTTTGATGGCAAAGAACTCAGAGGCACCATTGACGGGGTAGCCGGACAGAAAAGGGGATTATGTATTGTACGTCCTTTACTACATCAGGCAAGCATCAGTCTACCAGGGTTGTTTTATCATGGGGCCAAAGATAGCGCCCGGCGCCCGGCGAGATAAACTGCGTGCGAGAGCTTCTTCAGAAAGGGCAATTAGCTAGTCAATGCCTGACTTTTGATGCACTACATACCCAGAGTCAGACCCTGGAAATGGTTCAGAACGCTCAAGGCACTTATATAGTCGTCCCTGAAAAAGGGTCAAATTCGTATTGATAGCGTTGGTTGTTGGCTTAGCCTTCTACCGAGCCAGCGATAGAATAGATCGAAGACCAAACGGGTTTTTCCTTTGAGCGTCTTTCTGATCTGATTATACCGTTTCTTGAGATTGAACGCGCTGGCGGCCAGCAATGCATTGACCGCGTCGCCCACAGTTCCTCTCAAAAAGTTACGGATCATACGATGGTCATGTTTGATATGGCCTATGGTAGGTTCAATGCCCGCCCGTTGCCTAAACCGTTTTCTGGCCTTGCGTTTCTGGTAAGTTGTGGCCTCCTTGGCCGGGGCAGAAGGGATACAGATTTCAGTGCCGTTGATCTGTTTTCTTCCTTTGCATCCCCGATCCACGACCGCTGTTTGGGGGCGATTGCCGCCCAGTGCCGCCCGTATCCTCTCGCTCTGTGCCAAGGCCGGTTCCAGCGTATGGCCATCGTACACATTTTCAGTGAAGTTCTTAATGGCCGTGACCACCCCGGTGGAAGCCCCCCGCACCAAAGATACTTTGCTGCCAAATTCATAAGGTTTATGTTCTTTGCCCTTGGCCATGCAATACACTTCCGGGGCATGCAGTGAATAGACTTTATCCTTGTCGTGCCGTTGCTGGTTTAACACCCTTTGAAACAGGGAGAGTTGTTCTTCATAAAACTGCTTGACAGGGGCGGGCAACTTACGGTTTAGTTCCCGCACTAAGCGGCCAGCGATCGTCCTGATCTTGCGGCGGGCGGCGTTGGCCTTCTTCCTGCGCTTGGGATGGTTGCCTTTGCGCTGGGCCAGCATCAAGGCCTTCAAAGTACGTTTGTAGGACTGCCGCAGTTGGATGCCCTCCCGCCCGGCAATGGCCCGACACTTCTCGATTATCTTCTTGTGCAGCTTGGTGTCCGTGGGATATGTGATCGCCTTTTCCTGCACCGTGGGGTCAATCTGTACCTCTTTTTCTTTCTCTGCCCCTGGGTGCAACTTCACGGTCAGGGCCAGCACCTTTTCCATGCCCTCTTCCCCAACACGCCGCCGGAACTTGGGAAAATCCGTACTGTCAAAGGGAGGGCGGTGCCGGAAGAACTGCTCGCCGGTGAAGTATTGCCAGTAAGGATTCTCTGCCCAGCGATCCAGCACCGTTTCGTCGCTCTCGTTGAACAGGTGCTTGAGCAAGAGCATACCAACCATCGTACGGATAGGCACCGACGGGCGACCTTGTTCGGCATAATAGCCTTTCAGTTGCCCTTCTATCCAAGCCCAGTCCACTTCTTCGGCGAGCCGGACAAGCTCGTGCCGGTCGGAAAGCAACGTGCTGAGGCGGGGGCGGAAAACGTCCAATTGGTCGGTGTGTGTGGTTTTTCCAAGCATTTTCTCCCAGGTTTTTGGTCAATTTACTGTTTTCCTGGCAGCTTCGGAAGCAAACCAAGTAAAAAATATTGACCCAATGAACTGACTGTCAAATAGTTAAGACTGTACTTGCCGCTTATCAGGGACGACTATATAGCACAAGTGAAAGCCAATCAATCTATGTTGCTGGAAGATTTACAAGATCATACCAAACTGATAGCTCCGGTAGCTGAACATCAGACCTCAGAAAAGGGCCATGGTCGCATAGAAGAGCGAAAAGCTTCTTTTTATTGCGTCAAGGCTATCTGCTTCGAGCAAAAGTGGGATGACTCAGGGTTTGCTACTTTAGTAGTGATGGAACGAGAAAGTACGCAATGCAAAACCGGTAAAGTGAGCCGAGAAACTAGTTATTATCTGTCTAATGCCTCCTTGGAGCAGATAGCCCCCAAGAGTTCTCTCAAGCCATTCGTCAACATTGGAGTATCGAGGCGGACAATTGGGTCAGAGACCCTACCTTCCGCGAAGATTGCATCCGATGCAAAGAACCGGCCCGCAGCAAAACTCTAGCCAGCATCATATCAGTAGCCGGAAACCTGCTACGGCAACAGAAAAAAGATTATCTGAAAGCCATACAGGAAGATGTAGCCTGTGATCCAACGCTTGCAATACACTTTTTTAAGCATGTTGACTTTTTATGAAAAGGCCGTGCTATAAATAGGATGAGCACTAATGCATTGCGCAAAAATGCATAAATTTGGGAGCGAGGATTTTCATTGGGTGTATCCATGGGAGTTTTCGTTTAGAAGGGTCGGGTGCTGGAACCACCCGACCTTTTTGGGTTAAGAAAATACAAATGTCAGCTTCGCAGTTGTTGCTAATCATGGCATGATCGTAGGAGTTTAGTTCAGGGTTTCGTAGTACTCTACCCGACGGTTTTGTAAAGGAAGCCAAACCTCACCCAGGCTGCCTCTACTGCTAGTTGTAAGGGTTGGCTGATTTGCTGTTTGTAGAACTCTCTCATGAGGTTCAATCCTCTTCTGAAGACACTATACTGTGGGTATCCGTGTTTTTTGACTCTCACCGGATTTACCTTTCCCGCCTCAATGCCAGTGGCCCAGCAGATTGTGTAGGCCATAGAGACCAAAGCGAAGAGCTTTCTGTACTTGATGATACACCGCAGAGAAGAGCCTTCTAAGTTGAAGCCGCGCTGCTTGAGCGCTTGAAAAAACACTTCTATTGACCAACGTCTTTTATACCAAGCTTGCAAAGTTTGTGGCAGTGTCGTACCAATTAGATAGAGCAGTTGGCCATCTCTACCATAGGACAACGATAGGTTGATCGCTACTCCATCTACTATTGCATTTTGCTGATAGTAGAATTGACTGCCAGAGCGCACTACCTCTTCAGCCCAAAGTCTCTCCCCGCTAGCCAGCAGAATAGAATGATGCTTAGGCACTCGTACGCAAAAGGGAATTTTCTCTCTCTTAAGCCAAGAAAGCCAGGTCTGCCCGATAAATTCCCGGTCCATAACCAGCATCCACCGTGGACGCGGTTGGATACGGGGTTTGCCAATAGTGGCAATTAGCGATTTGAATAAGGTGATTCGGTCAGCCGCATTGCTATTGCCGCTTTTGTTGTCCAGCATCTCAAAGTAAATCGGAACGGCCATCTTACCAACGCTCACTACCGCACATAAAATATTAACCTGCGTTTTGCCAAAATCCCACTCCGTGCGGTCAATGCTGAGTACAAGAGTACGCTGAGGCAAGAAACTCAGTAAAAAAACAGCAAGTTGGGTGTAGTCAAAGCGTACTTTGGCGAAGAAATCTTGGGTACGCCGTTCAATAGAACTGATTTTGATAGGTTTGTCTATTTTATCAGCAATCTCAGAAAAAATCACTGAACGGCTTTTAATGATCCCTCCTAGAAGTTCACAGAGAAACTCCTGACGCTTTTTGTGGGGCACTATTTTGGCCGTACGTATCATTTCGCATATCTTGTCTATCGGATTTTTGTCCATTGGAAAAGCTGTTTTTGTTGTCTCGCAACTACAAAAATTAGCTTTTCCTTTTTGCTATTCAACCCCCAACCCAAAACCGTCGGGTAGAGTAGTTTCGTAGTACTCTTTTATATCTTGGGCGATCTGTTCAAAATCAGCTTCACCCTGCATTTCCTCAAAAGCCTCACGGTTATCGTTGATATCAATCGGGCTATAACCCTCAATGCCATAAGTATTAAGCTTCTTGAGCCGGGCCATCAGGTTAGGAAGAAAACGATACAAAGAGCCAGGGTCGCTCAAGATGTAAATGATTGACCCATTGAGGTTAGCCAACACGAACTCCCGTTGCCGTTCGGCCGTCATAGTAGGGTTTAAGCACTGGGTGTAGGAATGGGCTGCCCTGAACAACAGATCGCGCTGCTCCCTATCTTCCATATTGCCGTATCCTATTCGGATGAGGATTTCAGCGATAATTGCGCTCTCACCCAAACCTTGTATGATTTGGGTCATTTCCTGATCAGACCGGTCGCAAATTGCTTTTTGAGAGGCCGTACCCGGATTGGCAAGTGGTGTTGGTGCGACGTTTCAATAGTCGTTGGTGTGGACGTCCGGTTCGTGTGCGTCCAGTCCTTTGCGAATGTCTTCCTGCAAGGAAGCCATCATCTGTTCTCTAGCGTAGTGCCGAAAAACCGCTTTTACTGCGAAGTTAATCAGCAGTAAAACCAGTAAAGTGAATAGAACATTACCGATTTTTCGGTAGATTGCATTGCGAGATTCTTTTGGCTGTGAGTCCATAAGGAATTTTGTTTATGAAGGGTCGGATGGTAGGACATCCGACCTCTTCCAGTTAAGAAAATATGAGTGTATACATTAATCTGTTGCTGTCCGATTTAGTTTCGATTCAGGGAAAAATAATGGTTTGGTGATATTTAACAATCTGCTTTAAAAACGTTTTCCATACATATATGAATGCAAAATACAAATATTATGCTAGCTTCCCAAGCAGAGGTTAAGAATCTTATCAAAGCATTCGAGAAATATCTTAGTTTTGAAGAAAGATATAGCCTAATAAAGGCTACCGAAATCTATTGTAAGAATCCTTACAATAGGTTTTATAAGATGAAGTTCTACAGTAAAGTGGGAAGTATCTATGGAAATTTTAGTCAGTACTATTTAGAACAATATCCAGGACTACCTGAAAATCTTTATCTTTTTGTTAAAGGAAGTCATAATGTAGAAGACACAAGGGTTTTTTTTGAGGATATCTTATATAGATATGTTAAAAAAAATTTTAATCGTGCGTTACAGGAGGGCGAAAAATTGTACAATGATCTAAAAACTGAATACGAAGCATTAAATACTGCGTTTGAAGACAGAGATACTAAAGCATTTAACGACACGAGAGATCGTATCTTTAACGAACTTCAACTGTTACAGGATAAGGTTAAGCATTTTGATAAACTTGGTCCTCAGTACAACAAGAAAGCGGCTGATGAGAACACAAAAACACTTGCGCCGTTGGTAGTTGAAGCCATTGCTCATGGAGCAACAACAAAAACAGCAGTTGCTGATTATTTTAACAAAATTGGTAAAAGGACACGTAGGGGTAGAGAGTTTGGTCCATCTCAAATTCATCGCTTAATAGAAAAAGCTAAGGAGTATGATTTGTTACCGAATAAATTACCATTTCAAAAAAAGCCCAGGAAAAGTTCAGCAGAGCAGAACACTCCGTCCAATGAGTGATAATATATCTTACGGAAACCAAACTACACATTGGTGTGCGAGGAGCATTAAGGAGTTTGATCAGACCGATCAACAATATTTGCAATATCCTTCACCGCCTGATCGGTTATTACGATCTTACGCTTCTTTCGTAGTTTTAGCACCTTGGGGTCGTAGTTCTCAACGATATCTTGATAGTTTTCTTCTAGGAAGCCGGTGAGTCGGTTTTGTTCTTCAACGATTAGCCCTTCTACAAGAGCATAATCACCTTCAATAGCGCGACAGTCACACATAAAGCTTTTAAAGCGTACCCTTTTAAGGACTTGCGTATCACTAAAAACAAAATCAAGCTGGGGATTGCCATCCTGCATCGTCTCATTGATAAGCACCTGACCGAAGGCCCTTTGCTGATAGAGACTGCCTAACTCGTTTGCTCTATCAAACGAATACTGCCAGTAGCGATATTGCAGTTCGTCCAACTGCCCTTCCATTCCGTTAGCATCCCGTTGCATATTGAATATAGATCCTCGCCCCTTATCAACAGCCCCGTGATCTTTTCCTGGAACATATCGATAGGGAATTAGGGCCTCAATTTTATCGTAGGCATGGTCTTCGGTCTGGCTCATTACGTAGGGGGCCAAACTAGAAAGCGTTGCATAGTAGAAAGCATCATCTACTTGCAACCGTGCCCAGGTAAAATACAAGCTACCAGTGTAGGGCGGGCTTACATGACTAGGTAGATGCTCCCGACGCGAGGCTTCCTGAAACACAAAATCATCGTAGTCGTAATCGTACAGGGTTTCAAAGTCCAGCAAACTACGGCCGTCTTGGAATCCTTCGTTCAGCCAGAAGCAGTTCTGGCCAATGCCGCGGATGGGCAAGGTAGTTTTATTAAGAAGCGTGAGTTGGGGAATGGACAGGTCATCCAAAATCAAATCTAATTCTTCCCGATCTTTCGCCTCAACGTTGAGTAGGCTTTTAAGGAGCATTTGACGGATGCGCTTGTCGTCTTCACTAGAAATATTGGCTCGATAGCATTCCTGCGCTGCTTCCGGCCAACCATAGTATTCTGGACAAACCGTCATCACGGCCTGGCGCAGTTCCGGAGAATGATAAGCACTGTCATTATAGCTCATACTACCATAGAACCTTTACTGGATAATGCTTGAAGTACGGATCGCTAGAGATCAACGTCATATCTTCTGCAATCGCCTGACTGATAATTAACCGGTCAAACGGATCGCGGTGCTTATCAACAAAACTTAACGATTCGTTAGTTGCTAGATGCTCTACTGCGATGGCTAGGATACTTGCATCTTTGTGCGACATTTGCCGATGGATGTCCGCCAACTCATAATTTAACTCCAACTTGCCGATGCTACGTTTGATTGCAATTTCCCAGAGACTCACCACAGTAATAAAAATGTCCTGTTCAGGATCGTCAATGGTTTCTTTGATAGGCTTTGGAAGTTGCGAATTGTTTTCTAATGCCCAGATTATAATTTGTGTGTCGAGCAAATACTTCATACGATACACTATTCGGGCATATAGTCTCTGAAGTCGTCCAACGGCTCGTTAAAGTCATCAGCCATGTATTTAACCAAACCGGGCATGCTACCTACCAACCCGCGTGTTTGCTTTTTTGTCTTATCCAGCTTGGTATCGCTATCTAACAGAACATCCAGCATGGTACGAAGCGCCACAAGCTTCCGTTCACTCAAAAATGGAAGCTTCTGCTGAATATCGGCTTGTAACTCTGTCTTGGTCATACCCTCATTGTAAATGAAACCTTGGTAATTTTCAATTGTAAAACGAAAAACTGCATCGGGCGGTTCATGTATTATAGAGCATACATTTGCTGAAGCAGCCTTTTTTTACAAATATGTTGTACCTATGTTGTACCCTAAAACAAAAAAGGCAGCTACATTTTACTGTAACTGCCTGATTTTCAGAGTAGCGGGGGCAGGACTCGAACCTGCGGCCTCCGGGTTATGAGCCCGACGAGCTACCAACTGCTCTACCCCGCGGTGTACCGTTTAAAACGAATCACAAAAGTAAAGGTTACGTTTATAAAAACAAATACCTTTGCAGGATATTTAAACGCCATGGATACCACGCACCAAGAAGAAGATTTGCCCGACAAGGATCGGCTAAATGTTGTTCAGCCTGACAAAGCCGAACCAGCAGCATCCGTTGGGGGTGCGGCTCAACCTAGCACGGCTCAGTCCGATGAGATCCATTCTGGCGGAGAATCATCCAACCCGAACCACCGAGCCGGATTCGTTAGTATCGTGGGCAAACCCAATGTGGGCAAATCCACCCTAATGAATGCGTTGGTGGGCGAACGCCTGTCGATCATCACCTCGAAAGCGCAAACCACCCGCCACCGCATTATGGGTATTGTGAACGGAGAGGACTTTCAAATCGTCTACTCCGACACTCCCGGACTGGTGAAACCGCAGTACGAACTGCATCAGGCGATGATGCGCTTCGTCGACATCGCCCTGGAAGATGCCGATGTGATTCTGTTCGTCACCGACCTGTACGAAAAGTACGAGGCGGAGCCCAGCGGAGACGATGCCTATGTGCAGAAGCTAATTAATTCGGACGTGCCCGTGGTGCTAGTGATGAACAAGATCGATCTGGCCAAGGGCAGCCAAGCGCTGGATAAGATGACCTACTGGCAGGAGATTGTGCAGCCTGCCGAGTCGATTATGGTATCGGCGCTAGAAGGACTCAATGTAGGGGCGGTGCTGGAGGCTATTCTGCAGCGACTGCCCGAGCATCCTCCCTACTTCGACAAAGACCAGATCACCGATAAACCCGAGCGCTTTTTCGCCGCCGAAATCGTGCGCGAAAAGATATTCCTGAACTACAAACAAGAAGTGCCCTACAGCAGCGAGGTGGTGGTGACGGAGTTCAAAGAAGAAGAACAGATCATCCGGATGCGCTGCGAAATCTACGTGGAGCGCGCCACGCAAAAGGGAATTCTGATTGGCAAAGGTGGGGCGGGCCTCAAGAAGGTGGGCATACAGGCCCGAGCCGACCTGGAGAAATTTTTTGGCAAGCAGGTGCACCTGGAACAGCACGTGAAGGTGGTGCCGAATTGGCGACGCGAACACCGCAAACTCCAAAACTTCGGCTACCGTTCGTAGCAAAAAATTCTTACTTTTACCAAAGTGCAAACCGCCCCTACTTTTTAACCAATTAACCTAACCGCCGTGTCAAACATCGTAGCCATTGTCGGACGACCCAACGTAGGGAAGTCTACCTTTTTCAACCGCATGGTGGAGCGGCGGCAGGCCATCATGGACGACGTGAGCGGAGTGACACGCGACCGCCACTACGGCTACGCCGAGTGGACTGGTAAGCACTTCACTGTGATCGACACCGGCGGTTACGTGACCAACTCCGACGATATTTTTGAAGAAGCCATCCGCAACCAGGTGCAACTGGCCATCGACGAGGCCACGGTGATTTTATTCATGGTCGACGTGGAAACCGGGATCACCGACCTGGACGAAAGCTTCGCCGCCCAACTGCGGGGCACCGAGAAACCCATCTACATCATCGCCAACAAAGCCGACAACTCCGAGCGCAACTATTTGGCCGCCGAGTTCTACGGGCTGGGCATGGGTGAGGTGTTTCCGGTATCCTCGGCCAGCGGGGCGGGCACCGGCGACCTGCTCGACCAAGTGGTGTCGCACTTCGACGTGGACGATGCCGAAGATCCTGAGGCGGGCATTCCGAAGCTGGCCATCCTAGGGCGGCCCAACGTGGGCAAATCGTCGCTACTCAACGTGCTGCTGGGCGAAGAGCGCAGCATCGTCACCGACGTGGCGGGCACCACCCGCGATGCGCTCAACGCCCGCTATAACCTCTACGGCAAGGAGTTTATCCTGGTGGATACGGCCGGACTACGCAAAAAGGCCAAGATTTCGGACAACATCGAGTTTTATTCCACGCTGCGCAGCGTGCAGGCTTTGCAGGATTCGGACATCTGCATTGTGATGCTCAACGCCCAACGCGGCATGGAAGCACAGGATATGAACATCGTGCAACTGGCGCATAAGAACAACAAGGGCATCCTGATTCTGGTGAACAAGTGGGATCTGATCAATAAGGACACCCACACCGCCGGACAGTTTCGTGAGCGTATCTACGAACGCCTGGGAGAGTATAACTACGTCCCCATTCTGTTCACCTCCATGACCACCAAGCAGCGGGTGTACCAGACCATTGAGAAGGCCGCCGAAATTCACGAAAACCGGCAGCGCCGCATTAGCACTTCAAAGCTCAACGATACGCTGCTGCCCGAGATAGAGAAGAAGCCCCCGCCCTCGGTGAAGGGCAAGTACATCAAGATCAAGTACATCACGCAGTTGCCGGTGTACACGCCCACGTTTGCGTTCTTCTGCAACCACCCGCAATACGTGAAGCAGGCCTACACCCGCTTCCTGGAAAACCGCATCCGCGAGCACTTCAACTTCGAGGGCGTGCCCATTCGGGTGTTTTTTCGGAAGAAGTAGAAGTTTAGTCTTGGGGTGGGGTGAATTCGTAGAATTTGCTCCATTCTAGACCATATCCTTTCTCATTGGAAGAGATCCCTTGAATGTAGTCACCCGGTTTGGGATCCAAGATTTCCCATCTGTCTTTCATCTGATCATACACAGCGTATTCAGAATGCCACGTGCCCGGTAAGAAATATGCCTTATTTTGAGTTACGAAGCTAGACGCATCTACTGAGGTCAGCGATAAATCGTTCTTTTGTGTCCATATCTTATCAAGTATATTATATTGCCAAACATGAGACTGCTTAGGATCGGAGGGATTATTTGGATATGGCTCATCAGAATTATTAGGATAAACTATGTAAATATTTCCTTCCAGGACAAAGCTAGTAGAGCTATATGAGTAGTTGAAAGGTACAATACCTTCCTGTTGCCAAGTATCTGTAGTCGGTGCATACACCCATAACTCTCCAAGCCTGTTTATTAAATATGCCCTGCTATTACCGCCGCCGATCAATATACAGTCAAACTCAATAAGTTCGTTGTTAGCAATAGTTGATTTTTGAGTCCATTGATTTACAGTGGGATCATATTCCCAGAATCCTGTATTCATTAAGCAGTATGCTTTATTGTCAACTACAGTAGTATAATGATGATAGGTAGTACTTTCTGGTACTTTGCTAGTATTTGACCAGATATTAGTGGCGGGATCATAGATATATAGATCCTTCGAAAATACTACCATAACTATCCTCATAAACCCCAGAGTACACCTTATTTCCAATAGAAAAGCTAACATAGGTTTTCTTATGCAAAGGAAAATCTGCTTTTCTTTGCCAAGGGCTTGCCCCAGTAGTAATAGTAAAAGATGCTTCCTTACTATTGATGACCAGTGACGAAGAGATGGTGGAGGAAAAATCTTCCGATGTAGTCACTTCAATCCATATTTGATCACCTTCTTTCAGACTAAAGCTATTGTCGGCATACTTTATATTGTTGATGTAAATGGCACCAGTTTGATGGTCATCCGTGCTAAACTGAGCCATTCCAGTGAGCGTAGTATAAGGTAATCCTGTGATGATGATGGTATCTGAGCGGTAAACAGTGCTACGCTCAGCACTTACAATGCTAGCAAAACTAAAACTATCAGGAGAGTAATCATCAGTAACAACCTGGAAGTATTGCACAACTGTACCAACAGTGAGAGAAGTACTAGTGGTGTCAGCAAATTGATGGCTAGAGAGAAGCCGTACCTGCAATTGGTCACCATTCTTCACTGAGGCTACGCTGAGCGTATCCCGATGGTCGGCCGGACTAGCACCTTGCGGTACTACGACCCCATTTATTACCAACCAGCCATTATCCACCGAAGCATAAGCTGTCCCTCCTTCCCTTAAACCAGTGATAATAATCTCGTTAGAAACCACCACCATATCCACCGCTACATCCACCTGCGCTTCAAATGCAAAGTCATCCGGCTTGTCATCTTCATCCTTGTTCAAGAACCCATCGCCGTCGCTATCCACGTACTGCTCAAAATTAGGAATGGTGGCATCCACTCCCAGTTCTTCGTAACGGACTTCCAGGTGCTGTCGGATGTCAGTCAATACCAAAGCCATCGCATTGCCGCGAATTTTCTCTCGCGTGCTTTCGCTATCCATCGTTCCGTCTTCTCGGATGTCCGTGATAATATCCGCCAGCAGTTCTGAAAGCTCGGCCACGCTATTGTTGCCTTGCAAGATGGCCGAAATTGCCAGCAGAATGGCATTGTCTTCACCGTCTTGTGAAATATCCAGTAGTTCGGAAGCTGCCATATCGGCTTTTTCAATCCCAAAAATGGTTAGAATCTCTCTTTGCGCTTGTTGCTTGGCGGTAGCAAAGCTTTTTTCTTCTTCCTGCATCAAATAAGCTACCCGGTCCTTTTCCAGATGCGACAGCAGGTTCACGTTTACGCTGCTGGCGTCTGAGACATTGGCCAGGGCAAACAACGTGAGTTGCGCAGCCGATTTCTCGCCCCGCACTTCGTCGAAGTAGAAGCCCTCAGCGATCAACTGCACAAAATCAGATTGCAGCGTAACGTCTTTGAGGCTAAATGCCCCTTTATTATCGATAATCTGCGTCGTGAAGTTCTTGCCAGTAGCCACCAGTTTTTGATCTAGTTCAGATACCGTGATGGCGGTGCCATTGATGAAGGGACCTTTCTGCACGTGACCCTTGATGGAAACGGACTTCTGCTGCTGAGTAACTTGTTCGTCGTCTTGGCAACCGAAAAGAAAAAAGAAGGCTATTACGGGTAGCAGCTTAGCGATTTGA
The DNA here is from genome assembly GCA_963761785.1 of uncultured Cytophagales bacterium. GTDB lineage: Bacteria > Bacteroidota > Bacteroidia > Cytophagales > Cyclobacteriaceae > Tunicatimonas. Next base: position 2,642,033 of record CAVXII010000001.1, on the reverse strand, counting down.
GCATTCATAAGTTTATCGTCAGGGTGAGTAAGTAAAGATACTCACCGGCGATAAGATTATTCACACAGCTTCATTAGAAGCTTACGGAAGCAAGAATTCTGGGAAAGGTAGTGTTTCGGTCGGGGGCGGCAGCGATCAGACGGCTATATTCAGCATCGCAAGAGCCGTCTGACCGCTGCATCCCTCAACGCTGATGCGCCGACTCGTAGTGCTCCTTGAGCACGTCTTCACCCCAGTCGTTTTTCAGGTCGCGCACGATGGTATGGATGTGGTTGGCGTTGTTTTGGGTGTTGTCGTACTCAATAACAAACGTGGGGCCGTGCAAGCGGTAGTAGTGCGGGTCGCCCACTTCTAAACCTCCGGCCCAGGCGAAGTGAATGTCAACTAAGTTTTCCTTGATGGGAGCCAGGGCGGCTTCGGCAACCTCGGCGCGGTGCACGTTGTAGTACAACTCCAGCAATTGCACCAGTTTGTCTTGCTGGGCTGATGTCATGTAGGAGTAGCGCAGACCTTCGGCTTCTCCGATCTTCGCGTAGCGCTTGGTGTCGGTGATAATTTCAGGGTAAGCTTCCTCGGCGATTAGGGCCGTTCCGCGTTGCTCTTTGTTCGAGCAGTCTCACCAGTTCGCGGCCCAGGTCTTCTTCGGGTTGCAGCACGCGCCAACCTTCCTTCGGACCGGAGGGCACCTTGCCTGGATTGGCTCCCAGAAAGGTAGGCGTAGCTGAAATAATCCGGTTATCAATGGCGGTGTAGTTAAGCGACAAGTGGTGGCCCTCTGCCCGCCAGCCCCAGGCTTGCCCGGCGGTAGGGTCACCGAAAATCGTAAACGAGTAGTTCATCGGATCGCGGCGGGTGTCGTTGGGCGGACGGTTCTCCACGTAGCGCAGCACCTGCTCCAGTTCGCGGATGTGCATCGCCTTCTCGTAGCCGGCTTCGCTTAGGCAAATTTCCATCAGTTGCAGCGCCGCTGCTTGTTGGGCTACGGTCATATTCTTAAGAGGCACGCCCTGACGCTCGCGCGGGGTGAAGTGCCAATTATAACGTTCGTCATCATCGAGGAAGTAGGTGGCCGCTTGCTGTTGGGGATCTTCCAACAAATCTAGGAAGCGCTGGGCGGCGGTGGCTAGTTTTCCTTCAGCAGGTGGAGTGCTAAGCCCGGCGGTGCAGGCCGCAAGAACTAGCGAGGCGAGGATCAGAACGAGATGTCTCATGGGAAGATTGTTAGTAGTGTTTGTTGATGAATATACGGAAAAAGGGGGATTAACCAATGTGATCAAGGTAAGGACGGCTCTATCGTCAACAGGCTTACCTGGATAATTACCCGCAAAGGATATGGGGATTAGTTAGAGACTACGGATGAGAGAGCACCGGTTTGGAGAACCTGCGCTAGTAAAGCTACTAAGGCCCGCTTTGGTGCAATCATCCCCACACCTTCGTCCCTTCCGTACAATTCTGACAGATATCAATCTTGCTTCGTGAGCGCAGCAGGGTTTGCCGAAAGCTTTGGTAGGGCACACTGCGCCAGATTTCCGCGAAAGAGCGCTCGCCCACGTCGCCCAATGTATGGTGCGCGTCTTTGTCGAAGCAGCAGGGCACCACCTGCCCGTCCCAGGTGATCACCGCCGAGTGCCACATCTTCCAGCAGTGGTTGAGCAGGGGGTTCTTGATGGCGTAGCTCCCATCCGACTTCCGGCGGTAGCGGGCGTACTGCGTCAGGGTGGGAATCAGATCGGAACCCTGTTCGTAGTCGTAGATCTGGGCGGTTTTCAGGCCAACCGCATCCACACCCAATTGCTTTGCCAGTAGCTGTACTTCTTCAATCTGATGCTCATTGGGGCGCACTACCAAAAACTGAAATACCACGTGGGGTGTCCGCGAGCGTAGCGTTTTTTTCCAGCGAATGATGTTTTTCGTACCCGCAATCACCTTTTCCAACTTCCCGCCCACTCGGTAGGCTTCGTAGGTCTCTTGGGTGGTGCCATCAATAGAAATCACCAAGCGATCTAGACCCGATTCTACCGTCCGGCGGGCGGTGTCGTCGTTGAGGAAATGGGCATTGGTGGAGGTGGCAGTATAAATGCCCCGGCCCGAAGCGTAGCGCACCCAGTGGAGCAACTGCGGATGCAGGAACGGCTCGCCCTGGAAGTAGAATAGCAGGTACACCAGCGTAGCCTGCACCTCGTCAACGATTTTTTGAAACAGCGCGTCGCTGAGTTTGCCAGTGGGGCGGGTGAAGGAACGCAGCCCACTGGGGCACTCCGGGCAGCGCAGGTTGCAGGCGGTGGTGGGCTCAATCGACAAACTGATGGGCATGCCTCGGTGGCTCGGCCAACCGCTGACGCGCGAGGCGTAGTAGCTGGCCAGTACCTGAGCGGCGTTGTAGACGCGGCGCGGGGTGAGCTTGGATAAAAAGTTGGTACTGTCGTGCCATGCCTTGTCCATAGAATCGTACTTTTGTGGGCAAGGTAAAGAGAATGATTGATTGATTTATGGAAGGAAGGAATGAGGGACTGAGGGATTTAAAACGGCCGCACTTCAAACGACTCATTCATCCTGCACTCGTCTACCAATTAAAAGTATGATTCTAATTGCGGATAGTGGCTCCACCAAAACCGACTGGCGTATCATCGATGCGCAGGATAAGATCCATCAGGCCAGAACCGTAGGGCTCAACCCGTATCATCAGTTGAGCGACGAGATGGCCCAAGTCTTGGATCAGGAACTGCTTCCCCAGCTTACGGTACCGGTCGGGCAGGTTTTCTTCTACGGAGCCGGATGCGCCAACCCCACCGTGAACCAAACGGCCGTGCAGGCCCTGAAACGTACTTTCCCGGAGGCGCAGGTACAGGTAGAAAGTGATCTGCTGGCAGCGGCCCGGTCGCTGTGTGGTCATCAGCCGGGCATTGCCTGCATTCTGGGCACCGGGGCGAACTCCTGCTTATACAACGGCCAAGCCATTGTCGACAATGTGCCGCCGCTGGGCTACGTGCTGGGCGACGAGGGCAGCGGGACGTATATCGGCAAAGAGTTGCTCAATCGTTTTCTGAAACGCCATATGCCCGAGCCGCTGCGCAGTCAGTTTGCCAAACGCTACGCCCTGACCACCGAGGCGGTGCTGGACCGGGTGTACCGACAACCGCAGGCGAACACCTATCTGGCCAGCTTCGCTAAATTCGCCTTTCATCACCTAAATCACCCCTACATCATGCGGATGGTGTACGAAGGCTTCCGGCAGTTTTTTGAAAAGAACGTGCGACCCTACGAGAACTATCAGCAGCAGAAAATCCACTTCACCGGCTCCATTGCTTTTTACTACAGCAACGTGCTGCGGCAGGTAGCCAACGACCTGGAGTTTAGCGTACAAAACATTGTGGAAAGTCCTATTGCGGGGTTAACACTCTACCATCAGCAGAAAAATAAGTAGCAAAATTTTCGTTTCTTCGCGCTCAATAAAGCCTTTTTATGACCACTACCGAATCCGCTTCTAATTACGATCACCTCGAGCAAATGTCCGTTCGGGAGCTGCTAGTAGGCATCAATCAGGAAGACCAAACCGTGCCCCAGGCCGTCGCGAAAGTTATTCCGCAGATCGAAAAGCTGGTGCAGGGCACCGTGGCCCGCATGAAGCAGGGCGGGCGCCTGTTCTACATCGGGGCGGGCACCAGCGGACGCCTGGGCATTGTGGATGCGTCGGAGTGCCCCCCTACCTATGGGGTGCCGCACGATTGGGTGGTGGGCATCATGGCCGGGGGTGACGCGGCCATTCGCAAGGCCGTGGAGTTTGCCGAAGACGATCCGGAACAAGCCTGGAAAGATTTGCGGGAGTATGAAATCAACGATAAAGACATACTGGTGGGCATTGCCGCCTCGGGGCGCACGCCCTACGTGATTGGGGGTGTGACGGAGGCGCGGAGGCAGGGCATCCTCACCGGCTGCATTACCTGCAACGCCGATAGTGCTTTGGCCGCGGCCGTTGAGATTCCGATCGAGGTGGTCGTGGGTCCGGAATTTGTGACAGGCAGCACCCGGATGAAGGCGGGCACAGCCCAGAAACTGGTGCTCAACATGCTCTCTACTGCTACGATGATCAGCCTGGGCCGGGTAAAAGGCAACCGCATGGTGGATATGCAACTGAGCAACCACAAGCTGGTGGAACGCGGCACCCGCATGGTGATGGAGGAGCTGAGTATCAGTCAGGCCGAAGCGGAGCGACTGTTACAGGAGAGCGGTTCAGTGCGCAAAGCGGTAGAGGCAGGAAGGCAGTAACGGTGCGGTTAGTCCATTGCCTGGTGTGGATGTGGCATGCCCTTACACCCGTCCCCCTACGGTAATAAATCCTGGGCGCGGTTGGTGTCGAGAAACTCGTTCAGATACGCCTCGCGCGTTAGGCGACCGTAGTTGTCACGACACGAGCCGGTGCCGCTGCGCATGATGCTGGTACAGGCACCATTCAGGAAAGCATCTTCCAAATGGTCGCGCAGCAAGAAACAGTGTCCCAGTTCATGGAAGACCACAAAACCACGAGCCACGGAAACAATTTTTTGCCGCTTTTTGTCGTGTAGTAGACACCTTAACCTGGCCTATGCACGCGATAGAACCCTTTCACCGCTGGAACAAGTATTACGATGTAGCGACCGACGAACGTTCGCCCTACTTTGGCAAGGAGTATAACTACGAACTGTATACCAACACCATTTACGGTTACTACATCGACCCCGCCTGGGACTTTATCGGCTCCGAAACACTTTATATCAAAATATTATACATGGATTACCAGCGGAGCTTCGGGGTGATTGAACTGATTGGGGAATGGAATGATGCACTCAACAACGATATCATGCACCTGAAGCGCAATATCATCGACCACCTGACGCAGCAGGGCATTCGGCAGTTTGTGCTAGTGGGCGAAAATATCCTGAACTTCCACGGTTCGGACGACTGCTACTACGAAGAGTGGTTTGAAGACGTTGAGGACGGTTGGATTGCGTTGGTGGGCTTCCGCGACTTCGTGCTGGACGAGATGACGCAGTATAATATCGACTCGTACGTGAACTACGGGGGCAGTTTGCAAATTACCAACTGGCGCACCCTACAGCCGCTATACTTCTTCGAGTTGGTGAACTCGCTCATCGTTCGGCGGTTGTCGCTGCCGTAGCGGCGGGTAGCGGCAAGCGGTCGGACGGCTCTTGCGATGCTGAAGATAGCCATCCGACCGCTTGCCGCTAGCGCTAGCCAAACAGCCGATCGGCGAAGTCGTCGAAGTGCCGGGCATCTTGGTACAAACGGTCAGAGTAGATGCTGGCTTGCACTTTGATGTAGCTGGGTCGGTCATTGATCAACACGTGCTCCACCGCCACGTTGCCGTATAACTGATCGATACTGCCCGCTTTGATTTCTCCCCGATGCAGCGGAGGCTTCAGGTAATACTTCTCGATGGTTTCCACGTAGGTTACCTTATCTTTAATGCGGCGGTCGGCGTTCACAACCCGGTAGCCCATCCGAGTCACCTGATCCTTGAAGTACTCGAACAAGTGCTGAAACTCTTTCGCGGGCAGCCGCGGCACGTACGACACCGCAAAGCCATTGGCGTAGGCAGTGTTGAGCAAGTGCACCTCTAATTCGCTACTAATGTTGGTTTTCTTGTAGTAATACGCCTGGGCCACCTCCCGCACCAACGCTTCGCACTCCGGTTGGTGTTGCCAATCCTGATAGGCCAACCGGTCGCGCTCAGGTCGCTTGAGCACCTCGTGCACGTCAGGGCGAGACACAGCTTTATCCTGAGGGAAGAGCTTGCGTGATATTTTATCGAAAAAGGTCATACAAACGGAGACGGTCTTCTATGAAAGCTCTTTCTCCTAAGAATAGTTTGTTAGGTAGCCGCATTTACTAAATGCCGTGCTTACCTTTGTGTCAAGGAATCAAATGTCCGGTTAATGAGATGCGCGTATGAAAGATTTTTTTAACCGCATCCATCTCGTAGATGACGCTACGCTGGAAGAATATCTTTCTCACTGGAAGCCCTGTTCGGTGCCTAAAAAAACCGTTATGACGTCCGAAGGCGAAACCGAGCGTTATATGTACTACGTGCAAGAGGGCATTCAGAAAGCGTTCCACCTCAACGGACGTAAGGAGCACATTGTCGCCTTCACGTACCCACCTTCGTTCACCGGCGCACTGGAGTCGTTCCTTACGCAGTCCCCTTCGGTCCACTACTTGGAAACCATCACCGACAGCCGGTTTGTACGGCTGTCGTTCGAGAAGCACCAGCAGCTGATGGCACAGCACCGCCCCATTGAAACGCTGTTTCGCAAAGCGACGGAAGGGTTTCTGGTAGGGATGATGCGTCGCCACTACGAACTGATGGCCTTCGACATCGATACCCGCTTCCGAACGTTCGCCGCCCGCAGCCCTCACCTGCTGAACATGGTTTCGCAGAAAGACCTGGCCGCGTACCTTCGGATTGATGCTACCAATCTCAGCAAACTGCTCGGCAGCGTGCGGATATAGAATCTTGGTACAGACCAAGAATAAATCGCGCTGGTTGGGTGACCTTTGTTTCATCCTGAATCAATCGTTCACCAAACAAAGTATCAGTTATGCATTCTCCCCCGCAAACGCAAAAGTGGTTAGATACCAACGCGTATCCCTTTAAGAGCAACTATGCTCAGCTACCTGCCGGTCGCATGCACTACGTGGACGAAGGTAGTGGCGAGGTAATTCTTTTTGTGCACGGCACTCCCACCTGGTCGTTTTTGTTTCGCGATTTCATCAAAAATCTTGCGCAGCATTACCGCTGCGTCGCCATAGATCATCTGGGATTTGGACTATCCGACAAACCCAAAAATTCGGAAGGAACTCCGCAGGCCCACGCCAAAAATCTATCAGCATTTGTAGATCAACGCAAGCTGAAAAACATCACCCTGGTGGTTCATGACTTTGGTGGCCCCATTGGTCTCGGCTGGGCCGTTGAGAACCCAGATCGAGTGAAGCGGATAGTGCTGTTTAACACCTGGCTGTGGGAAACGAAGCATGAACCGGCGGTCCGGAAAGTGGATCGGGTTGTCAATAGTTTTTTGGGTAGATTTCTATACCTGCAAATCAACTTCTCACCGAAGGTGCTTCTGAAGAAGGGATTCTCAGATAAGAAAAATCTATCTAAAGCCATGCACCAGCATTACATTCGGCCTTTTCCTAGCAAGGAGTCACGGCGTTCTTTACTGAACCTTGCCCAATCACTGCTCGGTTCTTCTGATTGGTATCAACAGCAGGGAGAAAAATTAGATACGTTGCGCGACAAGCCTCAACTAATTCTATGGGGCATAAAAGACACGTTTATCACGCCCAAGTATTTGGAACGATGGAAAGCCCGGTGGCCTAAAGCGGCAGTCCGGGAGTTTAAGTGTGGACACTTTGTTCCCGAAGAGAAAACACAAGAAGCGTTGAATGCCATCAATAGTTTTGTGCGTGAAGTAGAGCCTATCAAAGATCTGCCAGAAATGGTGAAGCAGATACGCTAACAACTTGGTTGTCTAATCTAAATTGGCTAGGTTGATTTTCTTATCAACTGATTCGATGGAACTCAATAAAGCCGATGTTACGCAGCAAGTACAACGCGAAATCGCCGAAGCCAACGAGCAGGTTCGGCACCTCCAGCAACAACCGCCCAAAGCACTGCGGCACCGTCCCCGCCCCGGTGGGTGGAGTGCGCTCAACTGCGTAGAGCACATGAATTTGTTCTACGATGATTACCTGCCCCGGGTGGAAGCGGCGGTGCAGCGGGCGGCACCCAGTTCCACGATGACCTACTCACCGGGCTTTTTTGGAAAGAGGATGATTGCTGGTCAGCGTCCGCAGCAAGGAAAGCGTCGCATGAAGATTAAAACCCTTAAGAAGATGACGCCCGCTACCGATGGTAAACCACCCGAACCGGTGTTTGCCGCTTTTCTTCAGCACCATGTCCACTTGCAAGAATTGCTCATTCGATCTGCTCCGCTTGATTGGGACCGGGCAAAAGTGGCCTCAGCTATTGGACCGATCTTGCGGTTCAAACTGGGCGATTGCTTTCGGCTGCTGCTGGCCCACACCGAGCGGCACCTGTTGCAGGCTCGGAAGGCAATGGGAGCTCGAAGAGACGATGCGTAAAAACCTCTGCCAAAGGCTACGGAAGAAGGAAGCAGAAAGCAGTTGGGTGACGCTAGCTGACGGCCACGTTGAGGTAGTGCACGAAGGGGACCATAGTTTTGAAGATAGCAAGCGCCTGACCCGGAAATCGCTCGTCGGTCACTTCCTTGTCAGTTAGTTTGCGCAGCACGATATAGTCCTTGAGCTTGAGTAGGGCAATGTTCGGATGTTCGGGATCGTAGCCCTTCGGCGCCCGCTTGAGGGAGTCGCCCTGTATTTCGCCGAAGTATTCCTTGAAGTCCGGGGCCAAAGCCAGGGTACGTAGCTCCGAGGCGTTGTAATCGATCTCCTGCCGTACCTTGGCCAGCACTTCACTGGGTGGCTGATAAACTCCTCCGCCAATAAACGATTCATCGTTGGGCTGCAGGTGTAGGTAGTAAGCGGCATTTCCCGATTTGCGTCCGCCTTCGGACAGCGCTGCGCCAAAGTTGGTTTTGTAGGGTGACTTATCTTTAGAGAAACGAATGTCGCGGTTGAGCCGAAAGATGCACTTTTTAGGATCAAGGCCCCTCAGCCCTTCGTCTTCAGGCTCCAAACCGCCCAGCAGGTGCGTGATCAGCTCGATAAACGATTCGCGCGCGGTTTGGTAATCGTCGCGGTGCGCATCCATCCACGCTTTGTTGTTGTTAGTCTGTAGTTGTTGCAGGAAGGTTAATATGCAGTGAGTATCCATTGGGTAAGAAGTTACAGTAGTTCTAAGAATGTCTCCATCGCCATGCCCCGCGAGCCTTTGACCAGCACGGTGCTATTCTCGACCGGGTGCTGCCGCAGATGTTCTTCCAGCGCCACTTTGTCTAGAAAATAATCGCTACGCGGACACACTTGGTGGGCCGCCCGCATCAATTCGCCGCAGAACAATACCCGCCGGATGCTACCCGAAGCCAGTAGTTCGCCCAGGGCACGGTGCTCCACCTCCGTATCTTCGCCCAGTTCGTACATATCGCCCAGAATCACTGCCTTCTGCGCTGCTTGCATGACTTCCAGGTTGCGAATGGCCGCCTGCATGGAGTCGGGATTGGCGTTGTAGGCATCCAGGATGATGGTGTTGGTGCCCTGCCGGACTATCTGCGACCGCTTGTTGGTCGGCTGATAGGTACGCACCGCTTCGTTGGCTGCTTCCGCCGACACCTCGAAATACTTGCCGATGCACAGGGCAGCCGCGATATTCTCGAAGTTGTAAGCGCCCACTAATTGCGTTTCTATCGGATCACCTCCCTCTGGCTGGTAGACCACAAACGGATCGGCTGACAGCAGCGTGCAGTGAAGATAATCGCCCGAAGCGGGGTAGAAGTAAGGTTGGCTAAAGCGTTTGCTCATGCGGCTGAGCAGTTCATCTTGGGAGTTAATGAACACCGCTCCATCTGTTTTGCTTAGATAATCGTACTGCTCGCTCTCGCCCCGGATCGCGCCCGCTAGTCCTCTAAAGCCCTCCATGTGGGCCTTACCAATGTTGGTGGTGAGTCCGTGCGTAGGGTGCGCAATCTGGCACAGCGCGGCGATCTCTCCTACGTGGTTAGCGCCCAGTTCAATAATAGCCAGTTCGGTGTCCGAGGTGAGTTGCAGCAGGGTAAGGGGCACCCCGATGTGGTTGTTGAGGTTGCCCCGGGTGGCCAAAGTGCGGTATTTCTGGCTGAGTACTGCGTGTAGCAGCTCCTTGGTGGTTGTCTTCCCATTGGTGCCGTTGACGCCAATCACCGGAATATCGAGTGTCATACGGTGGTGATGGGCCAGGTCTTGCAGCGCGGTAAGCGCGTCGTCTACCAGCAGGCAGCGGTCGTCGTGCTGGTGCTTTGGCTCATCGATCACCACGTAGGCCGCTCCGTTCTCCAGCGCTTGTTGGGCAAACTGATTACCGTTGAAGTTCTCGCCCTTCAGCGCAAAAAACAGGCTGCCCCTGGCAATACTACGGGTGTCAGTGGATACGCTGCCGCAGGCCAGAAATTTTTCGTATAGGTTTTCGGACATAAGCTGGATTGTGGCCAGGGGATAGTGGATATTAGCAACCAATAGGCCTTGGCTATTCGGTAGCGCTTGTTTGGTTTATAGCCGATGATCAAATAAACAAAAACGCCACCCACCATCCAACTGCCAATATCCAAACAATTTCTCTCTATATCTAGTAACCAGCATCCTAGCCACACAGAAAGTCATCCAGCATCTGACACCATGTCCATTATTCTAAGCATAGAAACCGCCACACCCACCTGCTCGGTGGCCCTGCACCGCGATGGAGTCCTGCTAGGGCTGCAAGAGTTGCACTTGGAGAAATCACATTCGTCGCTACTACATCTGCTGGTAGACCACCTGCTAGATTACGCTGAGGTGACACGCGACGAACTATCGGCCGTGGCCATCTCAATGGGGCCGGGCTCCTACACCGGGCTGCGCATCGGAGCAGCGGCGGCCAAGGGCTGGTGCTACGCGCTGGATACTCCCTTAATTGGGGTTGATACGCTGCGGGCGATGGCCCACGGCGTGAACCAGGGTAACCCATCCGCAGCCTGGCTATGCCCTATGATCGACGCCCGCCGCATGGAGGTGTTTTGCCGGTTGGAAGATGCGCAAGGAAACGAACTGCTGCCGACCCAGGCACTGGTCATCGATCAGCAGTCGTTCCGGAACCAGATAGACCAGCACGAGGTGTGGTTCTTCGGCAACGGAAGCGGTAAATGTGCTCCGGTACTAAACAGTTCTCCCAACGCGCACTTTCTGGCAGGAGTACAGCTGTCGGCCCGCTGGGTGGGCGAACTGGCCCAAGCTAAGTTTGCGCGGCAAGAATTTGAAAACCTGGCCTATTCGGCACCGCACTACGGCAAGGCGTTCTATACGACGCAGCCTCGAAAGAGGACGTAAGCCATCGCCAACCGGAAAGAGTGAACCGATGGGGAGCGTAATGCGTATCATAGATTGACAGCGGCACCAGATCGACCGCTGATCGTTGGCCTGCTTGCCATCTAATTAAACAACAACCAGCATGAATGATCTATCGGAACCCATTGTTAACCGCGTGGTGCAAAGCGCTCTAATCACCTTCAACTTAGAAGACTACTACCCGGAAGGAGAACGGGTGGTGTACGACCTCAAGAACAATTTGTTTCAGGAAATGATTTTGCGCGAGCGCGACTTTCGGGCGTTCGCGAAGGAGCACGACTGGGCGCAATACCAAGGACAGTACGTAGCACTTACCTGCTCAGTTGATGCGATTGTGCCCACTTGGGCCTACATGCTGTTGGCTACCAGGCTAGAACCCTATGCCCAACGCGTGATCTTCGGCACGCTGGAAACCCTTGAAGCGGTACTGTTTCAGGAAGCACTTCAGCAAATAGATCTCAGTCAGTTTCGCGAAGCCAAAGTAGTAGTAAAGGGGTGTGGCGACCGATCTGTTTCGCCCTTCGCTTACACCGAAATCACTCGACTGCTTCGTCCGGTGGCGGCCAGCATCATGTATGGCGAACCGTGCAGCACCGTGCCCCTCTACAAAAAACCGAAGGGCTGACATAGGTATTTTTACCGTGAACTGCACACGTTTTCCACACTATTTTTTTTTGCTAAAGCGATAATTTACTACATCAACACTAACCAATTGATTGTCCAGTACTTGCGCACTTTAACAAGGATTAGGCTAAGCCCTCCCGTCCAAAATCTTAAGAGGCCAGTTTAAAAGTTTGGCGAACCTTGGCTATATTCGTAGCCACTAACGCTACCGACGCGTGGCCCCCGGTTACCGCCCTAGCGAACTAACCTTACACTAAGCGCTTCAATGACCGCTACGTCCACTTTAGGCAATCACATTGTTCATTCGAAACATATCGGCTTAGCCGTTCTCAACTACCATAACAAATTTGTAGAAGTCAATGATGCGTTTTGTCAGTTATACGGCTACGATCCCGATGAATTGCTAGGACAACCGGCCTCGATGCTATTGCCGGAGCAGTACCTAGATCAAGCCCGATTATCCTACCAGAAATTTGTAAAGGGCGAAGCCGATCAGGCTTTCCGCTATATTCAGCGAAAAGACGGCGCCGCGCGCTACGTGCACCAAACTTTGGAGGAGCTGCCCAGCGCAGGGGAATCTCTCCGACTGCTCAGTCTTATTGCGATTGATAAAGAGGGTCAATCTGCCCCCTCCCCCCGCAAGAAGCTTTGGAAGTGAAGGCCTGCGGCGAAGTAGGCATGTTGCAGTGCACCTTAGAAGGTGAACTAATCACCGTAGACAGCAACGCTAAAAAGCTATTGGGGTTGACATCCACCTCGGTGCTCGATCGCGAGGTGGTGGTGCTAAGTCGCGGCACCTCACAGCGCATGTCGTTCATCCGTCTGCTGCAAAAGAACACCCTGCTCACCAACCAAGAAGTACTTGTTGAACACCCACACTATCAGTCGGTTTGGCTACTGGCCAACGCACAGATGCATCAGAGCGCTCAGGGAGAAAGTTACTTCTTGGTGTGCCTGGTGAATGTCAGTGCTCAGAAGGAGTTAGAGCAGTCGCTGCGGGAACAGACCGAAGACTTAGAACGAGAAAACCATCGACTGGAATTGTTCACCTACCGGGCTACGCACGACCTCAAAGCGCCGTTGGCTTCGGTACTAGGTCTGATTGACATTCTGCGGATGGAGCAGGAGGAAGAGCAACGCGAAGCGTATCTACAGATGATGGAAAAGAGCATCCATCGGCTCAACGACCTCATTCGAGACATCGTCGACTACGCCAAGAACGTCAGCGAAGCCGTGCGGCATGAGAAAATCGACTTTCAAGAACTGGTGGCCGACGTGCTGGAAAGTCTTGATCACATGGAACACGCCGAGGCCATTGAGAAAACAATCACCATCCACCAAACCCACGAATTTTACTCGGACAAACACCGGCTGAACCGGGTACTGGAAAATTTAATTAGCAATGCCTACAAGTACAGCAGCACGCACCGCCGCAGCGGGTTTGTGCAGGTGGAGGTGAAGGTGACCCCCAGCAAAGCGCACATTCAAGTGCGGGACAACGGACAGGGCATCGACCCGACGCACCACGATAAGATTTTCACCATGTTCTACCGTGCCTCGGAGCAGGGGAGCGGTTCGGGCTTAGGGCTCTACCTGGTGAAAGACACCGTAGAGCAGATGGGCGGCACGATCACTGTTTCGTCGGCCGTAGGGCAGGGCACCTGTTTTACCTTGGATATTCCGCATACTCAACCCGAGTCCTCAGGCCAGATGAAAATTGGTTTTGCACTGTAGCGACAGATTGCAATCTGTCGCTACAGTGCAAAACCGCCGCTATTATAATCCGTCGCCTATTGCCCCCGCCCCCATGAAGGTCTTGTTGTTTTCCTGCCTGTCGTTGTTATCTGCCAGTCTGCTTGCTCCACTGCCTACTGCCGCACAGATTCCCACCCCCGAGGCGGTAATCGGCTTCCGGATGGGCGAAGACTATAAGATTGCCGACTATACCCAAATTGTTGACTACCTAACGCAGTTAGATGCAGCCAGCGACCGGGTGCAGATGCAGCAAATTGGCACCTCGGTGCTGGGTAAGCCCCTCTACGTGCTCTTTATCTCCAGCGAAGAAAATATTCAGAACCTGGATCAATGGAAGACCGTCAGCCAGCAACTAGCGCGTGCGCGTATACCAGAGGCAGAGGCACAACGGCTGGCCCAGGAAGGAAAAGCTATTGTGTGGATCGACGGCGGTATTCATTCCACCGAAAAAGCAGCTACCCAGTTCCCTCCCGAACTGGCCTACCGCGTAGCCACTGAAGAAACCGCTGAGATGCGAAAGATTCGCAACAATGTAATCTTCATGCTGATGCCCAACATCAACCCTGATGGACTTGACATTGTAGCCGATTGGTACCGACAGCAGCGAGGCACTCCTTACGAAACATTGAACCCGCCGGTACTCTACCACCACTACGTGGGGCACGACGACAACCGCGACTGGTTCATGAATACCCAACCCGAAACCCGGGCGGTGACCAATTTGCTTTTCAACGCGTGGTACCCACAAATTGTGCACAACCAGCACCAGACCGCTCCCCGTTGGGCCCGCATTTTTATCCCACCCTTCTCGGCACCCGTCAACCCTAATATTCATCCGGGAGTGGTGAACGGGGTGAATCTAGTAGGCAGTGAAATGGCCTCGCGCTTCGCAATCAAGCAAATGCCCGGCGTGGTGTCGGATGTGACCTTCACCATGTGGTGGAACGGCGGACTGCGCACCGCGCCCTACTTCCACAACCAAATCGGCATTCTTACCGAAACAGCCCACGCTACTCCCACACCCCGCTTTTACGAGCCTGACTCCCTGCCCAAGACCATCGGTAACGGCATTGCTACCGACGGCACCGCCATCAACTACCCGGATCCTTGGCGGGGCGGCGAATCGCACTTTCGCGATGCGGTAGACTACATGCTTACCGCCGCAATGGCCACCCTCAGCATCGGGGCCGACCGGCGGGAGAAGTGGTTGTACGGCATGTACCGCATGGGCCGCGATGCCATCGAGCAAGAAGAAGACGTAGTGGCCTACTTGGTACCGCCCGAGCAACACGACCGGGGCGAAGCCTATAACCTGATCAACGTGCTGCAACAGGGAGGCGTGGAGGTACATCAGGCTGATCGGTCTTTCAATGCGAACACCACCTCGTACCCAGCCGGTACGTTCGTGATCTACGGAGCGCAGGCGTTTCGTCCCTACCTCAAAGACCTGCTCGAAAAGCAGGAGTATCCCAACATGCAGCAGTACCCGGGCGGTCCGCCGAAGACGCCCTACGACCTAGCGGGATGGACGCTGCCCCTCCAGATGGGCGTGCGGGTGGATACGGTACACGAAGCGTTGCAGGTAGATGCCTCGCTGCTTACCGATTCCGTAACGCTTGCTGCCGGGTCGGTGGCTAAGGAAGCTGACTTTGGCTACGTGCTTTCGCCCAACGATAATGCGGCGGCGCAGGCGGTCAACGCCCTGCTGGCCGAAGGAGCCACCGTGCACTGGCTGGGAGCGGACGAAGGCAAACATCCGGCTGGCGCTATCATTGTTGAGCGCCAGGAAGTGCAACCGGAGCAACTGCAATCGCTGGCCGATTCTCTTGGACTGACCTTTGCCGGACTACGTCGTGCCCCGCGGGCTTCACTCCACACCTTGCAACGCCCCCGCATTGGGCTGTACAAATCGTGGGTAGCCAACATGGACGAGGGCTGGACGCGCTGGCTGCTCGATCAGTACAATTTTGATTACGATACCCTGCACGACGCCGATATCCGCACACGCGATCTGTCGCAGTACCACACCATCATCCTACCCGACCAAAGCCCGCATCGCCTGCTGCACGGTCACTCCCCTTCGGCTATGCCGGAACCTTATACGGGTGGTTTGGGACTGGGGGGAGCTTTGGCCCTGGAGACCTACGTGAAAGGAGGCGGCACCCTAATTACCTTCGACGAAGCCAGCGACTTTGCCATCGAGCAATTTGGCTTGCCGGTGCGGAATGTGGTGCAGAACGTGCCTCGTAAGTCGTTCTTCATTCCTGGGTCGCTCATCCGGACAGTGGTGAACACGCATCATCCGCTGGCCTACGGCATGGCCGACACGGTGGCCGCGTCGTTTTCGCGCAGCCGGGCCTTCGAAGTGGTGAAGCAAGAGCGCAAGGGAGAAGGGGGAACCGAGGAGATAGAGAAGATTCCGCCCCCGCCCGTGACCATGATTGCCAGCTATGCTGAGAAGGATCTGCTGATGAGCGGCTGGGAAGTGGGAGCCGAGAAATATATTGGCGGCAAGGGGGCAATGGCTCAAGTGAAGCTGGGAGAAGGGCAAGTAGTATTGTTCGGTTTTCGTCCGCAGTTTCGGGGGCAGCCGCGGGGCACCTACCAACTGATCTTCAATGCGATCTACGCTAGTACGGTTGAGAGCCTCCCAGAGATGCAGGTGCGGGGGGAAGTGGCGGAGTAATGCCTGAGAGATAGGAATAATAGACAGAAATTCACAATTTGTGGTAAGAATAACAAAGGGGAATTGATATGGCCATCAAAACCAAGAGACAGCAAATATTAGAGAGGGTGTCTGATATCTCAGACGGCGAATTACTAGACACTATTGCTAAAATAATAGATAAATACCAACCGTCAGACGCTGACCTTAAACGTTTCATGGCCTTTTCATAAAAAAGAGAGGATAGCAAAAAGCTGTTACTTTTGATATTCCACCATCAAACTAACAAACGATGCTACCCTGTCTTAAAAAAACGAATGTAGGACTTACTACTACTATCTGCAAGCTAATGTGATTGATCCACGCGACAACCGTGGCAAACGCCATGATCTGTACTTTGTGCTGTTTGGGGCACTTCTAGCCACTATGGCAGGCAAGGTACTCATCGCCGAGATTCACCGGTTTTTGGTACGACATCACAATTGCCTATGCTCCTTATTGGGCTTATCGGTCAGTCATACGGTCTCCGATGTGCAATTGCGCAGACTGCTGGCCCTGGTGGATGCGGCTGCTTATCAACACTTTCATGCTCGTTATTTTGGTTGGCAAGCTTGTTTGCTGCCCCCCAATAGTTGGATTGGTTTTGATGGCAAAGAACTCAGAGGCACCATTGACGGGGTAGCCGGACAGAAAAGGGGATTATGTATTGTACGTCCTTTACTACATCAGGCAAGCATCAGTCTACCAGGGTTGTTTTATCATGGGGCCAAAGATAGCGCCCGGCGCCCGGCGAGATAAACTGCGTGCGAGAGCTTCTTCAGAAAGGGCAATTAGCTAGTCAATGCCTGACTTTTGATGCACTACATACCCAGAGTCAGACCCTGGAAATGGTTCAGAACGCTCAAGGCACTTATATAGCACAAGTGAAAGCCAATCAATCTATGTTGCTGGAAGATTTACAAGATCATACCAAACTGATAGCTCCGGTAGCTGAACATCAGACCTCAGAAAAGGGCCATGGTCGCATAGAAGAGCGAAAAGCTTCTTTTTATTGCGTCAAGGCTATCTGCTTCGAGCAAAAGTGGGATGACTCAGGGTTTGCTACTTTAGTAGTGATGGAACGAGAAAGTACGCAATGCAAAACCGGTAAAGTGAGCCGAGAAACTAGTTATTATCTGTCTAATGCCTCCTTGGAGCAGATAGCCCCCAAGAGTTCTCTCAAGCCATTCGTCAACATTGGAGTATCGAGGCGGACAATTGGGTCAGAGACCCTACCTTCCGCGAAGATTGCATCCGATGCAAAGAACCGGCCCGCAGCAAAACTCTAGCCAGCATCATATCAGTAGCCGGAAACCTGCTACGGCAACAGAAAAAAGATTATCTGAAAGCCATACAGGAAGATGTAGCCGGGTGTAGGACAAGTTATTTAAGCGGCGTTACGAACAGCATTTTGTAGTGTGTTCCACTGATTTGACAAGTAAGCTACACGCAGGTTAGCGACTTGTTGTACCCCCTGTGCTGTCCAACGCTGCCCGGAGAGTTTAAGCCTTTTCTGAATTACGTGTCGATGGGCTGCTTCAATGGCCCCCGAGCCAATACAGTAACCCTGATCACGATAGGTTTTGTAGCGCATACGCGAAAGGTTGTTGGTTAAGTAAGAGAGTAGTTGATTCTGTTGTTTTTTAGCCGTCCGGCATGTAAGCTGTTTAATAGCTTCAATGACTTCTTCGGCCCGATCACTGAGCAAGCGCTCTTCCTGGCAACACATCCATGTTTGTCGTGCTGCCTGATTGTTAAACACTTGAACCGCCCAATTACCTAGCTTTTCTACTACATGGTAGTAATCCAGAATTTGGACTGCTTCGGGGTGCTCACTGTCCCAGTACTCCCATATCCACCGGGCCCCATCCGCAATGGCTACTATTTGCTTCTTTCCACACAGTAAAGGTTCAAACTTCTCTAGAAATGCCGTGTGATTACCCAAATGAGCTACGTAGTTACTTTGCCTGATGGTACCACGCTTCTTTTCTTGAATACGGTCTCCACTCGCAAACACCCGCCCCAGCTTGATTTCTTTCCACCCTTGCTTCCGTACGTAAACCATTGATCCGTCCATCATTGCATAATGTAGTGATTCATCTGCTTGATAGACAGGCTCTTGATCGGCGAGTTCTTCCAATGCTTCTCCATAGTAATGGCAGAGCCGCTCAATCTGCTTATCACTTAGCGATTGACCTAGTAGTTGCTCGGCTAGGGTACTAGCTTCGTCAAAAGGTAGTGCCTGACCTAGCAAACAAGCCAGTTCCTGGTAGTATGGACTCATACGGAAGCCTTGTTTACCGGTAGGGGCCAGACAGTGGGCAGCACTCACGCTCACCTTACCGAACTTAGTGTGGACTTTTTTTTTACCCGTTGATCCCTTTTCCTGAGTAGCCAGCTCTAACATTTGCTTGTTCATCTGTTGACAAAACACTTCAAAACTACGCTCAAACTCGTAGGCATCCTGCTGCCCCTCCTGACTCGCTTTCCACTTTAAATACTGTTCGTACATGGCCCTGAACTGGGATTCTTCATCTACTGTATCTTTCATCTTAGCTCTTTTTGCCATAAGTTAACCTCTCTTGCAAACTTGTCCTACACCCGATGTAGCCTGTGATCCAACGCTTGCAATACACTTTTTTAAGCATGTTGACTTTTTATGAAAAGGCCGTGTTAAACGTTTAACGAAACCAATGCGTGAAACCTTAGACATAGAGCAACTCAAAGTAGAACAAGGCTACCAAGGCTTTGATCGATCCAGAACAGATTGACTGATTAAAGAAATAAATTTGCAAGAACCCTTGGAAGAATTGCTGGCCATGATTTGACTGCTCAATGAGATACTTGTTCGATACAACCGCTATTCTAATCTACTTAAGAAACCTGTCACTCAAAAAGACGTTGGACGACAAATACAGTCCGCTAGCCGATGAGCACACCGCCGTCGTATCAGTAGTTACTATGGGGGAAGTAGAATCTATTGCAATAAGAAATTAGTGGGGATCAACTAGGAGACAAAGAACAGAGGCGTTTTTGAGTCAGTTTGTGGTCACCGATATCAACGTTCAAGATGTCATTGCTACCTACGGTGAGATTGATGCTTACAGTCAGAACAAACTGCCAACTAAAGAGCTGGGCATGTCTGCCAGAAACATGGGGAAAAACGATCTTTGGATTGCCGCTACCGCAGCGGTGACAAACTCAATCTTGATCAGTTCAGATCGGGATTTTTTGCACCTAAAAGACGTGTACTTTGACTTAGTATACATTAATGTGGAAGAGAAGATTGTGGGTTGATTCTCAACACCATCTTTGCCAGAGATGCAGGCGGGAAGAGGTGGCGGAGTAAACCTACCAAAGCAAATCCATGAAGAAGTTACTGTTTATTCTCCCTCCGCTTCTCCTGGTCAGCCTCGCATCCTTCGCTCAGGAACGATCAGCCAACGCGCTGTTCGGTTCGGTTGGGGTAGGCATTGCTGATGCTCGTGTAGTTAGCGGAGTAGGATTGGCCGTCGGGATAGGCTACCAACGTACGTTGGGCAAACCCTGGCTCAGACTGGTTCCTAGCCTGAACTTTGCTACCTACACCAACCAGGGAACCGATGACGTACCGGATGTCTTTCAAAATTCCACCAGCCTTAAAGTTAATCTGAATGCTGACGTAGCAACTGCCGGTGCCTTTTCACTGGTTGTCGGGGCGGGCCTTACCGGCAATCATACGTCAGGACTGCTGGGCACCGGCGGAGATCCGGGACGACGCGCCTCGAAGTATTTTAGTCGAGCCCATCTGGCCGTGAACGGACTGATCGGCTTCCGGTTAGTGCCCGCCGCATCACGCGTAGGCTACGAATTGCTGCTAGCGCATGTGAGCATCGGTGGCGAACGCTACGGAGAAGAAGTAATTGTCTTTCAGGCACGCGTGCTGTTTGATTTGAAGTGAATGATAGTAGTGCATTATTTCATCGTAACCACTGCAGGTCAAATGTGAAGTTCGGCAGAACATTCTCTCCCGAGATAGTTTGCGCATAGCCGGTTAAGTGCTTAGCTTTTTGACCTGCTCGATAAATGTATACCGCTTCCGCAGTCGGCTGAAACAACCAGCCCAAACGCACTCCGTTTTCTACCCATTCCTCCATCTTCTGCTGAGTAGCGGGTAGGCTATCCGATTCGGAGACAAGTTCTATCACAAAATCAGGGCACAGCGGGGGAAACTTCTTTTGCTGTTCAGCGCTTAAACTGTCCCAGCGCGATTGTTCCACCCAACAGGCATCCGGCGAGCGCGTGGCACCGTTGGGCAGCTTGAAGCCGGTGGATGAATCAAAGGTCTCGCCGAGCTGGCACTGGCGATTCCACGTTTCTAGTTCGTACAAAACGTTCTTGTTGCGCTTGCCGGTGATTCCGCCGGTGGGTGACATAATGAGTATTTCTCCGTGAGCGTTTCTTTCCATTTGTACCGCTTCGTTCTCCTGACAAAAGTCGTAAAACTCATCGTCAGTGAGCGACCACTGCTTCGGCAACTTGAGGGTGAAGGTTTCCATTATCCAATATAGCCAGCGGCTACTGGTTTTTCAACCCAATTCGCGGGTTTCTTCTTCGCTACTTTGATTGGCCGCAGCTAGGCAACCGGGCCCAGCAAACGTTTCACGTTAAACACCACCCGGGCATTGCCCGCCCCCTTTTTCAGGGTTATCGTTTTTCGGACGAGCTGACCGTCTTTATTAGTCAGTTGCGTGAGTTTAATGGTTTCCGGAACTGTGAGGTTGATCGGCAATTCACCATCCTCGGTGCCGGGGGTAATCGGAAACGAACCGACGCCGATTACCCTAATCTTGTCTCTAGGATCAGCCAGGTTAAAAAGAGAGGTGGTCAGTCCGGTGGCAATAGCCGTGAAAATGCCTCCGGTAACCGCGCCGATAACGGTCGGGGCAACGGTGCTAAGGATTTTGAGCATAGCCCGGTCAAACTTGTCCGCTTCTTCAATCGCAGTGAGCGTGACCCTGAGCACCGAGTCCCCCAAAAAATCTTGTTTGAATACTAGCTTCTCCTCAAACGGCAGCTTGGTCAGGTCTTTTTCTTTATCGTCTTCCAGGGCAAATTTTCTGATCGTTTCCCGGATAGGAGTATCGGGCGTAGGGTAAAAAAGCGTTGCCGAAAGTCCGTTAAGCCCTTCGAGCGCTTCAACGGTGCCGTTTTCTTTGACCAAAATGCTTTTCAGCGTGATTTGTAGGGTGTAGTGCATGATTCTTGGTGGTTTGAAAAAGGGAGTTCCGGAGTAACCGCTGCTTTGGCAGTTCGAAAGTAGACATCCCTACCGTTTAATATAATGAGGTGCTACTGATATGTCAACGCTAATGCTAGGTTTAGTTTCGATGTCGCTAGCACGTTGGCCAAATCATAAATGCAACAACTCCCGCAGGGCCGTCTGCCGCAACGCGGTGTTTTGCTGATCTACTGCCCGGCGCAGCGCCCAGCGACTGCCCACCAGCACCGCCACTTTGCGGGCCCGCGTCAGGCCGGTGTAAATCAGGTTGCGGTACAGCATGGTGAAGTGCTGGGGCAGCAGCGGCAGAATCACCGCCCCAAACTCGCTGCCCTGCGACTTGTGAATCGTGATGGCGTAGGCCAACTCCAACTCCGGCAGATGCTCGCGCTCGTAGGCCACCTCTTTGTCGTCGGCAAAGGCCACCACCCCGCTCATGCTTTCATTGTCCAGCCGGATAATCTTGCCAATGTCGCCGTTGAACACGTTGAGCGTATAATCATTACGCCGCTGAATCACCCGGTCGCCCTCGCGAAACAGGCGGCCGCCGATCTGCAACTGGGCCTTACCCGGCTGCGCCGGGTTCACCGCCTGCTGGATGGTGTCGTTGAGGTGGTGCGTGCCCAGGCTGCCCTTGGTCATCGGGCTCAATATCTGTACCTCCACGTCCGTACCGTGGTACTTAGGAATGATTTCGCGGTAGAGCTTTTCTACCATCGCCACCGCCGAGTAGCCCCAGTGCAGCGACGAGAACGGATGCACCCGTTGCAACACCGCCTTGAGTTCTTCGCTATGCTGCTCGGCCACCGCCAGTTCGTTGATATCCACGTGTTTGAACTTTTCCGGAATGGCCAGGGGTTGCCGCGCCAGGTAGGCCTCGGCGGTCTCGTTGGGTTCTTCCAGCAGGCTGGCTTCCAGGTCGGGCAGGTAGTCGGCCATGCGCTTGATGCGTCGGATGAAGCGCAGTTGCTCCTGGGTAGCTTCTTCCGAGTCGACAAACAGGCAGTCGTGCTGCTGCCACAGGGCGGGGGTGCGAAAGGGCGAACCCACCTCGGGCACCCGCCCGGCGTTGATCTGGTGCGCGTAGCGGATGATCTGCGACTGCTGGGCCTGCCGGAATACCTGGGTGAGCCGCGCCACGGGCACGGTGCCGGAACCGATCAGGTCTTGCAACACGTTGCCCGCCCCCACCGAAGGCAGTTGGTCGGCATCGCCGATAAGCAGCACCTGTGCCCCCTCCGGGATGGCTCGGAACAGTGATGCCGCCAGGTGAATATCGAGCATCGAGGTTTCGTCCACGATGAGGAAGTCGCCCGCTAGGGGCACCTCTTCGTTGTGGCGAAAGCCTCCGTAGGCCGGGTTCCAGTTGAGCAGGCGGTGCAGGGTTTTGGCTTCCTGACCGATCACCTCGCCCATGCGCTGGGCGGCGCGCCCGGTGGGAGCGGCCAGCAGCACTTCCTTCTTCATGGCGCGCAGCAGCGCTACAATCACGCGGGTGGTGGTGGTTTTGCCGCAGCCCGGTCCGCCGGTGAGGATGCTCAGCGGCTCGCTCACCACGCGCTGCACGGCGTCCTGCTGCTCGTCGCTCAGTTGCAGTTCGTGCTTCTCGCAGTAGCGACGCACCCACGCCCGAATGCGCTGCTCTGAGGGCGGACTCGACAGGCCGGTGCGCACCAGCTGCTGCGCCCGCTGGGCCACGTAGGTTTCGTCGTGGTACAACGAGGGAGCGTAGTAGGCGGTAATCTTTTCGTCGTTCTGTCGCAGGCGGCGGGTTTTTAGTTCATCGGCCTGGGTCAGCGCTTGCAGTTCGTTTAGGATGCGCTCCTCGCTGCCGATCGACAGCAGACTCTTGGTCTGTTCTACGATCTGCGCCTGCGTCAGGTAGCAGTGACCTTCTTCGCGGGCGCTCTGTAGCACGTGGCTGATACCGGCCTGGATACGCTCGGTGGCGTCCTGGGCCAGGCCCATGCTCAGCGCCACCCGATCGGCCGACAGGAAACCGATGCCGTAGATGTCCTGCGCCAGCCGGTAGGGATTGGCCTCCACGATGCGAATAGCCTCCTGTCCGTAGGTCTTGAAAATCTTGACGGCAAA
Source organism: uncultured Cytophagales bacterium (assembly GCA_963761785.1). Lineage (GTDB taxonomy): Bacteria > Bacteroidota > Bacteroidia > Cytophagales > Cyclobacteriaceae > Tunicatimonas. Next base: position 2,618,544 of record CAVXII010000001.1, on the reverse strand, counting down.
CAGGGTGCTGATGCCGTGCGACTGCAAGAACATCATCACCTCGCGAATGTGCTGGTGTTCCTTCCAGGCGCGGGCGATAGACACCAGCTTGCGCTCGGCGATGCCCTCTACCTCGGTGAGCTGGTCGATGTTTTGATCAAACACTGCCATCGTCTCCTTACCGAAATGCTTCACGATTTTGCGGGCGGTTTTGGGGCCTACGCCCTTGATGAGTCCCGAGCCCAGGTACTTTTCCAGCGCGTGCGCCGATGCAGGCTTTTGCTCCTCCACCCGCTGCGCCTTAAACTGCCGTCCGTAGGTGGGGTGGTTCACCCATTGCCCGTAGAAGTCCATCGTGGCCCCGGCGAACACTTTGGACTGGTGCACCGTGACGGCAATCTCTTCCTGCGGCTTGTCGAAGGGAGTGATCTTGAGCACCGACCAGCCGGTTTCCACGCTATGAAACGTGACCCGCTTCACGATGCCCGAAATAGATTCGGTGGGGGCGGCGGATGAGGTGAGTGGTTGCATGGTAGTGAAAGGAGTGCTTTCTATGTTTATACGGGCCAAGCTGTAGGGGAGTTGATACGCTAATCATGTAAACGCGCACTGCTTATCAGCTATCCGTATTCACCCTACCGCTTACCCATAAGTTAGTGCGTTTTGGGCGAGGCGAAAGCCTTGGTAGATGTGGTACCACTTGCGCAAGGCCATCCTGAGGCGTTTCACCCCGGGAAAAGGTTGTCGCTTGCTGGCTTTAAAGCCTACCAGGGCGGTGAGTTGATGCATCCACTCTCTAACCGAGGGAGGATCATTTCCTGTCTTTTGCCCGTTGCTTTTGCGCTGATAGACTTGCAAAGCCTGCCATTCTACTGGAAAGACACCCAACTGCTCAATGCTCAGTTCAGGATGCAGGCGGGCATAGTAAGTGAGTTGTAGAATTTGTAAGGAGACGATGCTCAACTCGGATCGTACTTACGTTCCTTGCCCTTACCTAAAGATTCCGCATCGCGCTCATAGTAGTGTTGAGCGAACAAACCCACCGGAACCCCCTGCGGACTCACCACCAGATGGTTGTGTAGATACATCCCTTTCTGATAACGGTAGCTCAGGCAACCCAAACGCTGCGCGCTGCGAGTACCGGTAAAGTCTAAATCCGTGGTGTCTTGAATAAACAGGCGGCGTTGAGTAGCCGAACCCGATAAACTGGCTTCTCGCTCGGCTTGTAGTAGCTTCTCGTAGCTTACCCGCTCGTTCTCATAGAAACGATACACGGCCTTGGCCTGATGAACATCTTGCGTAACCGAGGGTATACTCTCTTCCATATGATGGACAAAGGTCTCAAAACATTGGCCTAAACCCTTATTCAAGCGCTCGTCCCCTAAGTCCGCCGCCGCTACTAATCGCTCCTTATAATTCTCTATCATACCTCTAACCTAGAAATATCCCTCGCTTTCGCAAATCCTGCCCCCTTATTTATGGGTAATCGGTAGCCTTTAAGAGTCTGTCTTGCTCCTGAAGAAGTAAAGTATCCGGAGTTTCTTCAGTCTGATCTCCTCTTAAACCAGAGGATAAATCCTGACAGCCCGACAATAGTATTATCAAAAAAACTGTTACTCTAAACTTTCTTTTTCCCATGTTTTGATAGAACCCAGCTTTTACACAGACGTAACTAGATCAGAAATTTTATCTTTCGGTTTCTGGTCGCACATATTATTGTATGCGGTGTTTTTAGTGTTAGAGAGTGATTCTTGCTTCTTCTTGATTTTTACTTCAAACTTCATATCAAGCCCCTTTTGAATCTTTGCTAAGGTCTTGAAATTAATAAGCTTATCGCCTCTGAACAGTTGGGTAATATAACTAGGCGATGTCTCAATGATCTCAGCAAGATCCTTCTTACTGATTTTCTTGTCCTCCATGATCTTCGTAATTTCACTAAGAAACTGAAACATAATCATCGTCGCTTCGTGCTCAATTTTCTCGTGCTCGTCAGCGCACGTGAGTAGGTTGTTGAAGGCCTCCTGTATTTTATCTTTATTATTCAAATTCGTATTCATAGCTAGCTACTTTTTCTATTATATTAATTTCCTTTTGTCTGAGCTTTTGACTTTTCTTCTTGAGCCTCAACTCAACCATTATTACCACAAACACCTTATCGTCTCGGGTAACTTCTTTACAATAAAGCCTGTTGTTCTCTTGTTCTTTGAAGAATTTCATCGCCGTTACCCCCTTACAGCGGTCGTTAATTTCTTCCTTGTCGTAAAGATCCGTAATGCGCAGCCCTTGAAGGATAGCGTCTGTTATGTGGTTGAACTTCTTTTGATGTCTTCTGTCCTGTTGGATATAGTCTATAATCGCTTTTGTATTGCCTTGATCTACGTAAATTTCTCTTTTCCATCATCGGAAGAACGTATCTTTACTGCAACCCTTTTCAAAAAAAATTAAGCTATAGGTTAATTATACAAATGTAGAAATATTTCCGGTAGTGCCAAGTTGGTAGTTTGCATTTGCGCGCTATAACTAATCCACCTTTCCCTCCAGCTTCAGCAAAAAGGCGTATTCCAGCGCGGTTTCTTTGTAGCGCTGGAAGCGACCCGAGGCCCCGCCGTGCCCCGCCTCCATGTTGGTTTCTAGCAGCAGCAAGTTGTCGTCCGTTTTCTTATCGCGCAGCTTGGCTACCCACTTGGCCGGCTCCCAGTACTGCACCTGCGAGTCGAACAGACCGGTGGTCACCAGCATATTCGGATAGTTTTGCTCCTGCACGTTGTCGTAGGGTGAATACGACAGCATATACTCATACGAATCTTCGTTCTTGGGATTTCCCCACTCGTCGAACTCACCAGTGGTAAGGGGAATTGACTCATCTAGCATGGTAGAAACTACATCTACGAACGGCACGGCGGCCACGATCCCATTGAACTGCTCGGGAGCCATATTAGCCACCGCTCCCATCAGCAGGCCCCCAGCGCTGCCGCCCAGTGCGTACAGATGCTCCGGCGAAGTGTATCCTTGCTTGGTCAGGTACTTAGCGCAGTCAATGAAATCAGTAAAGGTGTTCTTCTTCTTGAACATCTTGCCGTCTTCGTACCAGGCCCGGCCCAGGTCTTGTCCGCCCCGCACGTGGGCGATGGCCCAGATAAAGCCCCGGTCGAGCAAGCTCAGGCGGGCACTGCTGAAGTAGGGGTCGGTAGAGTTTCCGTACGAACCGTAGGCATACAGCAACAGGGACGTATTGGCTCCCTGCCGAGTGCCTTTTTTGTAGACCAGCGAAATAGGAATCTGCTTCCCGTCGCGGGCGGGGGCCGTCAGTCGCTCGGTCACGTAGGCCGCCGGGTCGTGGCCGCCAATCACCTCCTGCCGCTTCACTAGAGTCTGCTCCCGGGTTTTCATGTTGTAGTCGTAGAAAGTAAGGGGGGTGGTCAACGAGGTATAGCCGTAGCGTAGCACCTCGGTGTCTAACTCGGGATTCTCGGCCGAAGCCAGCAGGTAGGCCGGTTCGTCGAACTGAATGTAGTGCTCTTCGTTGGTTTGCCGATCAATGATCCGCAGCTTGGGTAGGGCGTTGGCTTTTTCGGTGAGTACCAAGTATCGGTCAAACACTTCCATATCGTCAATGAACACCTCCGCGCGGTGCGGAATCACCTCCTGCCACTGTTGCTTGTCGGTCGCCGACTCCGGGGTGACCATCAAGCGGTAGTTGGGAGCCTCCCAGTCGGTGAGTACGTAAAACTGGTCTCCCACGTGCTCAATCTGGTAGCGAAGCTTCTCCTCGCGGGAGGTGAACCGCCGGAACTCCCCGTCGGGCTGGTCGGCCTTCAGTAGGTGGTAATCGTTGGCTAGGGTACTTTGCTCATAAATGATAATGTATTTGTTCAACTTCGTCTTGCCAACGCCGATGTAGAACGAAGGATCTTCCTCCTCAAACTTTAGCACATCGTCGCTGACTGGTTCGCCCAAGCGGTGCCGCCAGATGCGGTTAGACAACAGCGTGACGGTGTCCTTGGTCGTGTAGAAGAACGACCGGTCGTCGCTGGCCCAGGCACCGCCGCCCTGCGTGTTGGGAATCTGATCGGGCAGCAGTTCACCAGTTTCCAGGTTCTTGAACCGGATGCTGTACTGCCGACGGCTTACGGTGTCTTCAGCAAAGGCCAGCAGTTTGTTGTCGGGACTCACGGTCAAGCCACTCGCTGCGTAGTAGTCGTGCCCTTCGGCTCGTTGGTTGGCATCGAGCAAGATGTCTTCTTCGGCCTCCAGGGTGCCTTTTTTGCGGGCGTATATTGGATACTCTTGCCCATCGGCGAAGCGCGTATAGTACCAGTAGCCATTCTCGAAGTACGGTGCCGATTCATCGGTGGGATCAATGCGAGCGACCATCTCGTCGTAGAGTTGCTGCTGCAATTCTTTGGTGTCTTGCAATTCCGCTTCGGTATACTGGTTTTCCTCTTCCAGGTACTGCACCACGCGCTGCGTCTGTGGGTCTGGGTCGGTTGCTACCTTCTGCTGATCGGTCAGGCGCATCCAGAAGTAAGGGTCCACGCGGGTGTCGCCGTGCAAGGTGAGCACCGAATCTTGCTTGAAAGCGACCGGCGGAGCGGGTCCTTCCGACGAATCGGCAGATTCGGAACCGGTACCGCAGGCCAGCAGACTGCCCAATGCGGCGGAGCTAATAATTTTCACGAGATTGTACATAACAGCTGTAGAAGGTGGAAAATACCGTCAAATATACGGCAAGGGCGTGATTTATGAAGACAATTGTTTGTTTTCCTACTTGGCTTATTACCAGAACAAGCTTAAGGCGTTGATCAGCGAGGTAAAGGCTTATTACCAAAGCACACCAAGCAACCTACAAGACGAAATAAAGTAGAATTGATAAGCTGACTTAGCAAAATTGCGGTAAATTGTTAACTTGACTTAACAATCTCACTGAAATGGAAAAACTACTGACCCGTTCGCATAGGTTGGTTGCCCAGGTAGCCACCTCATTTATTCGCAACCCGGGAAACAAAATTGCGTGGGACTGGCGATTAACGGGTATTTTAGGCGCTCGGGGGACGGGCAAAACTACGCTATTTCTTCAGCAATTGGCCACGCGCTTTGGCAGCAAAAAAGCCGTGTATGTTACCCTGGATGATATTTATTTTGCTGACAATCGGCTATCGATTTTATAGAGGCATTTCGCAGCATTGGGGGCAAATATTTTTTTATAGACGAGGTACACAAGTACCCCCCCTGGGCCCGAGAGCTTAAGAATGCGTATGACTACTATCCCGAACTATTCATCTTCTTCACCGGCTCATCGGCGATAGAAATACTACGGCAAGACGTGGACCTCAGTCGGCGGGCAGTAATCTACGAATTGCCGGGCCTTTCGTTCCGAGAATATTTGCTGATCAAGCCTAACGTGACGAAGCTTAGCGAAAAGATAGGCATCGCGCGCGCGACGCTCGTGCAGTACCTGCACTTTTTGGAAAAAACCCGGTTGATTAACAGCTTGACAAACGTTGGCAAAAGCATCAGCACCTTACAAAAGGCTGACAAGATTTACCTAAACAATACCAACGTAGCGCACGCCCTGGCGCCGCAACAGATTGACGTTGGTTCGCAGCGGGAGACGTTTTTTCTTAATCAGGTCAAGATAAATCACTCGGTGAGTCTGCCCACGCGCGGTGATTTTTACGTGGACAATCAGATGACCTTTAAGGGGGGGGGGGAAGGCAAAAGCATGCGCCAAATCGCGGAGGTAAAGAATAGTTACGTGGTGGCCGATGATTTGGAAGTGGGCCATCAGAACAAAATTCCCCTCTGGCTATTCGGCTTCTTATACTGAACCGCACAAGGGGGGGACTACTTGCCCTGAACAAACACCGCTTCGCCGGGTGCAGAGAAATCGCGCGACGTATCATCCACCACCAATACCCAATCCTTCTCTGCATTTGGAGTATTGAAGGTGCGGCTTTCTTTGCTTTTCACATCGCCCAGATTAACGCTATCTCCCGTGCGGGGGTCGAACCACCACACGTGGGCCCGCCGACCCGATAGTTTTTCCAGGTCAACCTCCACGCTAGCGTGCTGCGGCAGGTAGACCATCAGAAAACCATCGCCCCGGGCGGCCCGCACCGGCAGGGTGCCCTCGGCCGAAAGCACCAGCGTGGTATCGGGCACCAGCGTGGTGAAGGGGCGCGACTCGAACAACTGCCGCATAAAGCCCATCTGCTCAGAACCGGGATGCTTCAGTGCCTCTTTCCAGGGGGTGCGGGCCGAGGAAATCGGCTCACGGCCCGGCTGCCACATCTGCCAGATATTGTGGTCGCCGTAGGTGTGCCCGAATGCTCCCGACAGCATCGACCAGTAGGCCAGCTTGCGCACGTCGTACTCGTCGAACCAGCCGTTGGCGGGTTTCCAGTCGATGGGATGGTCCTCGTAACTGGGTTCGCCGTTGAGGGTGGGCTTGGTGGGGGCGCGTTGGTAGTTGGCCAGCGTCCAGCGAAAGTTTTCTTTGTTACGGCTGCCGTGCCCCGACTGAAACATATTGAAGTCCAGCCAATCGTCGTCGTGAAAAAACTGCGCCGAAGTGTAGTCACCCTGCGGATGGTAGGTCATCAGGTGGTTGTTTTCGTCGCCGGTGGCCAGCCCTTCGGCCATGGCCCGCACAATGGCAAAATCGTCGTCTTCTTCGGGGTTGCGGTCGCCGCCCAGAATCCAGATGATCGGCTTGTCGCGGTAGCGTTCGCCCAGGAACTCACCGAAAGCGCGGGCGTTGGCCGGGGTGAACACTTCGGGATCTACTCCCCACTTCTTGTTGAACTTATCGCCCCAGGTGGGCAGCATACCGATGTACAAGCCCAGTTCTTCGGCCTTGTTCACGATAAAGTCGACGTGCTCGAAGTAGGCTTCGTTGGGCCGGGTGGGGTCGTTGTCGATCAGGGGCGTGTCGCCGTAGGGATTGGGGTCGGTGAGCCCCTCTAACTCGGCTAGCACCACGGCCTGAATCACGGTGAATCCCTTATCGGCCCGGTCTTGCAGGTACTGCGTGGCCTCTTCCCGGTTGAGGCGATGAAACAATTCCCAGGCAGTGTCGCCCAGCCAGAAGAAGGGCATGCCATTTTCGCGCACCAAATGGCGCTGGTCGGCTGATACTTTCAGCGATTGACCGAGGGTGGGTAGGAAAAAAACCGTTAGTAGCAATGCAAAAGCAGGGCGTTTCATGAGGATAGGAGGTACTGCGTGTAAGTCGGATATATAACCTTCTAACCAAGGTATGGCTTTTCCGAGACTTAATCAAGACTACTCAAAGTGCTTCCGAAATCAAGGAGAAGGCCAACCACACACTAAGCCTCCAGGAGTTAGTAGGTCAAAATAAATCACTAGAAGGGCTACAATGGCTATTTAGCCGCGACAATTACTCGGTAATTATCGTGATGGACATCCGTGTTATTAGTTAAGCGCAGGGTTTTTCTATCCTCACTTAAAATAAATCGGTCTGATCGACAACCATCAGCAATGTTGATTCCGGGAAAGTGCCTCAGATTGTGCTCGCAATAATCGACACCGGTTAGGCCTAGTTCAGCATCGCTGGCGCGAAGGTGAAACCTTTTTCCTACTCCCGCGCGCATCACAATTCCGAGAACCGGAGTCTTAAAAGTTACGGTAGCCTGAACACGATACTGCCCAATGCAATTGAGATAATTTCTCAGTTTAAAGTTTTCGTTGTAGGTTTCATTATCGTAGTGAAAATAATAAGAACTTACTCTGGTTCCTGCTGGTATAACCCCAGGATTAAGCGCCTTCCAGGTTTGCCGGTCACTCGGAACCGACTCAGGAAAATAGTCTCCGGGTAACGACATATCGGTCGAGATAGCTCTGCTTAACCGGTGATTCTGCTTTTCTGCAAACATAAAAATCGTTGAATCACTCACTAGTTTGCCGAGTTCAACGGATTTCGGAGGCTTATTCAGAAAAACGATATTCCCCTCAATACCTTCGACGGCATTCCGGTTGGTTGGCCGCTTTGAAGTCAAATCATTCACACTGCTTTCGGATGCATACGCACTAGATGCTAGTTCGGGGGTTAAAACAGGCTCGTCTTGCGAACAGCCAGTAAAAGTCAAGAACATCAGACCAATAAAAGGGGCTTGGTTCATAATTTTCGAGAGGTTCGTTTTACTTATCATATCGTTTGAATTCCTATTATCAATCATCAGTATGAATTATAGATTGATCCGTAGTGGGCAACTAGTTGTCCGGCGGCTCTCTAGCAAGATGGCGCTTATCTAGCAAACATTCCTGGTTACCAAGCGATTTTTTCTAGCCGCTGGCAAAGATGGCCGTCTTGTCCGAGACGATTCTGCCTTTGCGAAGTGGGTTAGAAAGACTACCGTAAAATGTTACCGGACGGCAGAAAAAAACCATGATTTAACTGATCGAAAGTTACTTTACTTTGACGATATTAAGCCGAAGCGGCTTGGTAACGCGTTCGCTGCAATTTTATTCGGGACGTTTCGCAATACGAACTGATTTCCGTTTGCCGATTCCTTTCACCTCAGATCAAGCAGTCATGCGATCATCCGCTCATTCTGCCAAGAACATAAAAACCACGAATATGAAGCATCTCGCGATTAACAAATTGCTACTACTACTCCCTTTTTTAGTGGTAGCCAATCAGGTATCCGGACAGTCATACGATTTCCGAAACGTAACCATTGGCGGCGGAGGCTACGTTACCGGCCTGGTGTTTCATCCCCAGGAGCAAGATCTTCTGTACGTCCGCACCGACGTGGGAGGCGCCTATCGTTGGAATGCCTCAGCCAACGAGTGGACGCAACTCATGCTATCTGTGCCGGAGTACGGCAACGTAGATGGACTGGCCATTGCCGAATCTAATCCGGACATGCTGTTCTTAGCGTGCGGAAACTCCTCCGACCAGAACCCCGAAGCCTTTGATGTGCTGAAATCCACGGACCGGGGCAGTACCTGGCAGGCACTGGGGTTCAACAACCTAGCGGGAGTAGAGCAGGCTTTTGAAGGCAACCAGCGGGATGTGCGCTACACCGGCGAACGCATTGCGGTGGATCCGGTCAACGAAAACATCGTCTTTGTCGGCACCAAGCTGGATGGTTTGTGGAAAAGCTCCGACGGAGGAACGTCCTGGTCCAAGGTCAACAGCATTCCGAACAGCACGGTTTTCACCTACGTTGACCGCGACGAGAACCCCAACGTAGGCTACGTGGGGGTGTGTAATATCCTCTTCGATAAAAATTTCGTAGCGGGGGGCAAAACGCAGGTGATCTACGTAGGAAATTACGAGGATGGGATTTACAAAAGTACGGACGCGGGCACCACGTTTCAAAAAATCAACGGTAGCCCGGAAACCGCACGAAGGATGGACCTCACTCCCGACGGAAGCACCTTGTGGGTCACGACCGGCTACCCGATCGGGGGTGCGTGGGGCCAGAGCGGGAGCGTCTACAAGTATGCCAACGGTGCCTGGGTCGATCAAAATTTGGCGACCAACGGACCCAACGAGCCCTTTGGCGCGCTGGATGTTCATCCGACCGACCCTAATAGAATCATTCTGACCGCCGGAAATAGCAAAGCCGAACAGAGAATATACCGGACCCAGGACGGAGGGGCCAACTGGTACCTGATCCATTACAGTGAAAACAACCGGGTGAAGCAGGGCCAACCCTGGTGGGCCGACTGGTTGTTTGCCACCGGCCCCGCTGCGATCCAGTTCAATCCCTTTGATACGGATCAAGTGTGGTTTTCGTCGGGGGAAGGGGTTTGGAAAACCGACAACGTGTGGAACAGTGCCCCGTTTTGGACGGCAGAAGTGGACAAACTAGAAGAACTGGTCGGGTTTGTAGCAAAAGCCCCTAAGTCGGGAGCCTTGGTCCTGTTTGGATGCGGCGACGCGGATGGTTTTAGAATCACTGACGTAAACAGTCCGCCCCAGCAAAAATTCAACGGGCTGGAATTTTCAGAGACGACCGATGTTTCAATCGTAGAAAATAACCCCAACCACGTGGTTCGGGTAGGTGGTTTCCAGTGGGGCACCTGGGGTTGGGGAGCTTACTCCGTAGACAATGGTCAAGACTGGACGCCGTTTCCGGCTTGGCCGGGGGACGGCAAGGCCAGCGGCAAGGTAGCCGTTTCGGCCACTTCGCTGGATAAAATCGTAACGATTCCGCTCAACAGTCTACCCTATTACACCACCAACCGAGGCATCACCTGGCAGGAATCTTCCATTGCTGACACCGCCATCATTAAGCAAATATGGCAGTGGGACCAAAACCTGGAAGCCGACAAAGTGAACGGGGAAATTTTTTACGTCTACAACCGCGAGAACGGCAAGTTCTACCGCAGTGAGAATGCCGGTCAAACTTTTGACCAGGTGAACACCCTCGCTGCTAAGCCCTGGCGACAGTGGGTTTCAGTACGCACCGTTCCGGCTAAGGAAAATGAGGTGTGGGTCGGTTGCAGCGATAGCGGGTTGCTCAAGTCTACCGACGGAGGGGACAATTTCACGCCCGTTTTTGGGGTGGATGAGGTGATTTCCTTTGATTTTGGGGCCAATCCGCCCGGTAAAAGTAATCCCTCTTTGTACCTGGTCGGCACCATACATGGCGTGCGAGGACTCTACGTGTCGGAGGACATGGGCCAGTCGTTTAACAAAATCAACACTGCCCAGCAGCAAATTACCGGACTGGGAGTGAGTGACATGGCCCCCAGCCGCAGCAACTACGGTACAGTATACCTGGTTCTGGGTGGTTGGGGTCTGTGGTATGGCGAAGCAAATTCCAACACTCAGCCCCAGTTTACCCTGACTGTGGATGCACCCAACGCATCGGTCTCCCCCGCAGGCGGATCTTACTCCGCAGGAACCGTAGTCACCCTGACAACTACTCCCGACGACGGGTATGCGTTCAGTCACTGGAGTGGCGATCTATCGGGCGACCAAAACCCCCAGCAGATAATCATGGACGGCAACAAGTCGGTGGTCGCTCACGTAGTTGATCCATCAGCAGATGTGCCCGTCCGTATTGAAGCAGAGAATTATCACGCGATGAGCGGAATCAAAACCCAACCCACAGGCGATATGCAGGGGGGCGGACTCAACGTAGGATACATCCACCCGGGCGATTGGATGGAGTACGAGTTAACCGTAGCCAACGGCGGTGCATACCAAGTGTCGTTTAGGCTCGCTGCTACTCAAGCCAATTCTTCGTTTCGCGTGGAAAGTGGCGGTGAAATTCTTATGACGGTGAATGTACCCAACACCAATAATTACCAGGTGTATACGGATGTTACCAAAACCATCAATCTAGTGGCGGGAAACAATGTTTTAAAAGTGGTTTCAGTCGGAGCCACGGGTTGGAATTTCAATTGGATGGATATCGTCGCTAGTCCGGCGACCTCCCCGCAGCAAGATAGTTTGGATATTGTACCAGGCAGCGCTGAGTTTTCGCGTCGCTTCATTGTCTTTCCCAATCCGGTGGATGGTTCCAAAAGGTTGACTATTCTCGGCGAAGTGTCTACCGTACGCGTGCTATCCCTTTTCGGCGTGGCCTTGGACACTCAAGTTTACCCTACGGCGAAGGGAGTAGAAGTTGATCTGGGTTCGATCAGCACCGGTATATACCTAATGGTGGTGAATGCTCAAGTGCAGAAGCTTATTGTAGAATAGAGAAAACGGAGAAGGAAGCAGTTGCAACAGCTATTGGAATGCGGTGCATATTGCATAAGAACTACAGTACTAAAGCCAAAGAATTATATTTTACTCATGTGCAGTAATTCATAGGAAATAAAATACATTTACTGCGTTTATCGCAATCAAGTGCATAAAGCAGTGTTTTTTCGTATTTGAAGGTTTAGAATAAAAGCACTGAATTTTCTTTGTTTTACAATAGCGATAACTCTTACATGCTGCTTCTCAGACCTATTTTGAATCCCTACAAATTAAACTTCATGAAACACAAGTATCTGCTGTTATTTGTCCTGCTGTTATGGGGAGGAATAACCTACGCGCAAAAGCCCCGACTGCTGGTAACCACTGATATTGGTGGAGACCCGGATGACATGCAAGCCTTGGTCATGCTGCTGGTCCACGCCAATGAGTTTGATATAGAAGGACTCGTTGCTTCTGCTTCTGGTACTCCCGGGGAGCTAGCAAAAGAGATTGTCAGGCCTGATCTTCTACTAGAAGCCATTAACCTGTACGCTGCTGTTGAAAATAACCTGCGCCTTCATGACAATAGTTTTCCCAACTCTAACTCCCTCAAATCCGTAGTAAAAGCAGGAAATAAATCTCGTGGGTGGAGTTCCGTAGGAGCAGGGAAGGACACCGAAGGGTCCGATTGGATCATATCGGTGGTAGATAAAAGCGACGCTCGTCCGGTAAACATATCTATCTGGGGCGGACAAACTGATTTGGCCCAGGCACTTTACAAAGTCAAAAGTACCCGGTCTGCGTCGCAGTATAATACCTTTGTTTCCAAAGTAAGAGTGCATGATATTGCCGATCAGGATGGCATCTTCAACAAGATCATTGCCGCCCACCCTTCTCTATTCTACATACTCAACAGAAACTTATCCGATAATTGGAAGAGTTCTTTCCGGGGCATGTATTACCAAGGAGAATTAGAAACCGTAGGATACTATTGGGTAGATGAAAATATAAAGAGGAACCATGGCGCACTGGGTGGCTGGTATCCAATGGAAACCTATACCAGAAGAAACTTTCCCTACAACTGTACCAAAGCGGGAGATACGCCTAGCTGGTACTATTTTTTAGAAAATGGGATGCATGATCCTGAAAATCCTAACTACGGAGGCTGGGGCGGACGTTTTAACTGGAACGGATCTTACTATAACGATGCGAAAGATACCTACGAAGGTTCTACCAACGCACTTGCAGCCGTATACCGGTGGAGAAGAGAGTACAGTCATTCCTTTGCGGCAAGAATGGACTGGTGCGTGAAAAGCTTTAGCAATGCTAACCATTTTCCTATAGTAAAAGTCAATGACAGTACCGCCAAGTCCGTTCTAGTGGTTCAGGGTGCTGCCAACGGTACTATTGCCCTGAATGCCAATGGCACTACCGACCCCGATGGCGACAATCTTTCCTACAGCTGGTTTTATTATAAAGAAGCAGGCAATTATTCGGGCGGAATCACCATCGATAACTCCAGTGCCAAAGAAGCCGGTGTTACCCTACCTTCTAATTTTAAGGCAGGGGATGAGGTGCATGTTATTCTCAAAGTGAAGGACAATGGAAGCCCCTATTTGACCAGTTACCGGAGAGTTATCATCAAAGGCTCTACTACGGCACCGGTCAATACCCCCCCTACCGTAAACATCACTTCCCCGGCTAATGGGTCAAAATATACGAAGGGTGCCAACATTTCAGTAGCGGTCAATGCTTCCGATGCCGATGGTTCGGTAGTAAAAGTGGAGTTTTTCAATAGTTCTACGCTGTTAGGCACGGACAATAGCAGCCCCTACAGCTTTACGATTTCCAACGCCCAGGCCAGCAGCTACACCCTCAGTGCAAAAGCTACCGATGACGAAGGGGCTACCACTACCTCAAGTGTAGTTTCTATTACTGCCAATGATGCCCCTCCCCCACCCCCTGGCGATGTGGTTACCAGTATATCTTCCACCGGAAATGGCAGCTACGTAAAAGCTAGTTCTTTATCTACTGGTGACCGGTATTATACCGATAGAAGCTATTCAATTTCGTCGCTACCCAGCTACTTATCAGGAGCCGAATATATTAAAACTGCTAATAATGATAAGGCTTCCAGCAACGCTAACTTTCTTTCGTTTACCCTTAGCCAGTCAGCCGAGGTGTACGTGATCTACGATAGCCGGGCGACCAGCTTACCTTCCTGGCTGACTAGCTATACCAAGAAAAGCGAGATAGTGGCCACAAACGATGTGCCTATGAATGTCTACGTGAAAACGCTTTCCGGCGGATCATATACTTTAGGAGGAAACCTATCGGGTGGCGCATCAGGGGCAATGTCTAACTACTTTGTCGTAGCCAAGGGAATCGTGTCTTCGAGCAACACAACCAATATACGGGCATCCGCACTCGTGGCGAGCGATCCTATAATAGCCTATCCGGTGCCTTGTAACGATCAGTTATTCGTCAAAAACCACGTTTCGGGTAGTGCCTTTAAGATAGTGAATATCAACGGTTTGGTACTTATGAATTCGGTTATTTTAGGTAACGAGATAGATGTTTCTAAACTCCATCCGGGGATCTATAACTTAAATAGTCGTCCCTGATAAGCGGCAAGTACAGTCTTAACTATTTGACAGTCAGTTCATTGGGTCAATATTTTTTACTTGGTTTGCTTCCGAAGCTGCCAGGAAAACAGTAAATTGACCAAAAACCTGGGAGAAAATGCTTGGAAAAACCACACACACCGACCAATTGGACGTTTTCCGCCCCCGCCTCAGCACGTTGCTTTCCGACCGGCACGAGCTTGTCCGGCTCGCCGAAGAAGTGGACTGGGCTTGGATAGAAGGGCAACTGAAAGGCTATTATGCCGAACAAGGTCGCCCGTCGGTGCCTATCCGTACGATGGTTGGTATGCTCTTGCTCAAGCACCTGTTCAACGAGAGCGACGAAACGGTGCTGGATCGCTGGGCAGAGAATCCTTACTGGCAATACTTCACCGGCGAGCAGTTCTTCCGGCACCGCCCTCCCTTTGACAGTACGGATTTTCCCAAGTTCCGGCGGCGTGTTGGGGAAGAGGGCATGGAAAAGGTGCTGGCCCTGACCGTGAAGTTGCACCCAGGGGCAGAGAAAGAAAAAGAGGTACAGATTGACCCCACGGTGCAGGAAAAGGCGATCACATATCCCACGGACACCAAGCTGCACAAGAAGATAATCGAGAAGTGTCGGGCCATTGCCGGGCGGGAGGGCATCCAACTGCGGCAGTCCTACAAACGTACTTTGAAGGCCTTGATGCTGGCCCAGCGCAAAGGCAACCATCCCAAGCGCAGGAAGAAGGCCAACGCCGCCCGCCGCAAGATCAGGACGATCGCTGGCCGCTTAGTGCGGGAACTAAACCGTAAGTTGCCCGCCCCTGTCAAGCAGTTTTATGAAGAACAACTCTCCCTGTTTCAAAGGGTGTTAAACCAGCAACGGCACGACAAGGATAAAGTCTATTCACTGCATGCCCCGGAAGTGTATTGCATGGCCAAGGGCAAAGAACATAAACCTTATGAATTTGGCAGCAAAGTATCTTTGGTGCGGGGGGCTTCCACCGGGGTGGTCACGGCCATTAAGAACTTCACTGAAAATGTGTACGATGGCCATACGCTGGAACCGGCCTTGGCACAGAGCGAGAGGATACGGGCGGCACTGGGCGGCAATCGCCCCCAAACAGCGGTCGTGGATCGGGGATGCAAAGGAAGAAAACAGATCAACGGCACTGAAATCTGTATCCCTTCTGCCCCGGCCAAGGAGGCCACAACTTACCAGAAACGCAAGGCCAGAAAACGGTTTAGGCAACGGGCGGGCATTGAACCTACCATAGGCCATATCAAACATGACCATCGTATGATCCGTAACTTTTTGAGAGGAACTGTGGGCGACGCGGTCAATGCATTGCTGGCCGCCAGCGCGTTCAATCTCAAGAAACGGTATAATCAGATCAGAAAGACGCTCAAAGGAAAAACCCGTTTGGTCTTCGATCTATTCTATCGCTGGCTCGGTAGAAGGCTAAGCCAACAACCAACGCTATCAATACGAATTTGACCCTTTTTCAGGGACGACTAAATATCATCGGTGGCAAATCTATTCATTTCATAAAAGAATAGTTCGCAAGAGCTGATATCCCATGCCAGGGCGTGTTGACGTATAAATTGACGAAGGTTTTCGAGAGTGTTTTTGTTCGGCTAACGAAGGCAACAAAGAGTAGCGGTTCCCCGCCGGGATCAAAAACAGTCAGAAAGCACCGTCTGTGCTTATAGGTCAACACGCCCTAGTTCTACCGCGGCGGAAACAGCTTCTTCAGCTTCTCCTTCGCTTCTTGTTTCACGTCTTCCTTGGCTTCGTTGGCCTTTTTCTCGGCTTCCTGCTTTAGGCGGTCGGCTTCGGCTTTGGCTTTGCGCTCGGCTGCTTCCTTTTCGGCCCGGAGCTTCTGCTTGGCTTCCTCGGCGCGGCGGCGGGCTTCGGCTTCGGCCTCCGCTTTCTTCTGGTCCACCTCGTCCTTGAGCTTTTCTTTCTGCTCGGCCACTTTTTCCTTCACGGCCGCCTTGGCCACTTGCTTCACTCCGCCTTCGCCCGCTTCGGCTCCGGCCAATCCCACTTTCGGGTCGTTGTAGGTGCCGCCCAGGTTCAGGTTCAGCAGGATATCAGACGACACATTGCTACCGCTACCGGTAAACTTCGCGATAGCGCTATTCACCGCCGTGCCCACGCTGCCCGCGGGCACGGTCATCTTCAACTTATAATCCAACGAACCATCGATGCCATTGCTGCCCGCGATCACCGTTTTGAAGTTACCAATGTTCACATCAAAGGGCTGCACAAACACGCGTCCGTTCTTGATTTCGAACTGTAATTGCGTGTCCTTGATGGCAATAGTCTTAGTATTGCTCAGCTTGGTCACCGCCGTGATCGCACCCACCACCTTGGAGTCTTCCACTGCCGCGTTTGCAATATCTAGCAAACCCTTCCCGCTGATGCTGTTGAGCAGCGGCGACATATCGGATTGCAGAAGCCCGGCGATAGAAAAGCGCGTCGACAAGTCGCCGTCCATGTTCTGAGCAATGGGGGCCAGGGCCTGCACGGTGTTGAATGTCTGATAAGACTCCCGGATACCCAGGTCTTTGATGTCCAGGTTGAAATCGAAGGCCGGTCTTTCCGCATTGCGGGTGTCGTAGGTGCCGTTCATGGCGAACTGTCCGCCCAGCGAGGCGAAGTCCAGGTCGTTCATGCGCACCACGCCGTCGCGCACCACAATCTGTCCGTCCATGTTGTTCAGGCTCATGTCGTCGTAGAGCACCTCGGCGATGTTGGCGTTCATGGTGAAGTCGATGTTCTTAGGCACCTCCACCACGGCCAGCGTCGTTGTATCCTCTTCGGTGGGGGCCGCTCCCTCTTCGTCGGTCATCCACTCGTTCAGGTCGAACTTGCCCGACTTCATATCAAGTTGCCCGCGCAGGGTTTGATCGTCGGCCAGCGCGTAGCCCAGGTAGTTGGATAAATAGCCCGACAAGCGTAGATCACTCTTGCCGACCGTTCCCTGGTAATTTTCGAGCGCAATACGCTCCGGATTAAACTTGGCCTGTGCCTGGTTGATTTGCAACCCCTGCGGCAGGTCTTCACTCACGTAATTCAGGTTGCTGATCTGCACCATACCACTGGTGGGTAGTTGGGCGTAGCGCTCGGCTTCCACATCCGACATTTTGCCTTTCGTCTTGATGTCGGTTTTGATAATCCCGGCCAGTTGGGTGCCCTC
This sequence comes from uncultured Cytophagales bacterium, assembly GCA_963761785.1. Classification (GTDB taxonomy): domain Bacteria; phylum Bacteroidota; class Bacteroidia; order Cytophagales; family Cyclobacteriaceae; genus Tunicatimonas. Next base: position 2,601,088 of record CAVXII010000001.1, on the reverse strand, counting down.
CAGCGGGTAGATTTGGGTGAGCTTCTGCAGGTCCAGCGTGCCGTTGGCGGCCAGGTCCCAGGTGTAGTCGTTCAGGTTGGTCACCACCAGGTCGGCGTGGAACGGCTCGTCGGCCAGGGTCATGTCGAAGTCGTTGACCCGCAGGGTGGTTTCGGCCAGGCGGCCGGTTTGGTTCTTCACCGTCGAGGTGAACCGCATGTTCTCCAGCGGCGGATACTCACCCGATTTAACGTAACCGTTCTGCAGGGCCATGTCCATATCGATGGTTGGTATCCGGTTCGTCGCACTGTCGTACACTCCTTTCGCCACCAGGTCAAGCGTATACGTGCCCTTTAGTGCCAGACTGTCCATGGGGTAGAGCTTCATCATGTCGGCCAGGTTGAGTTTGGCCCGCACTTCGGTGTCTATTTTGTAGGTAGCCAAGCCCTCGAGCAGAAAGCGGCCGTCGATGGGGTTGTTGCCCAGGTCGGCGTGGAACGATTTCACGTTCACCACCGTGTTGTCGATCACCCCGCTGGGGTTGTCCACCAGCAGGTCGACCGCAATGTTGGTAACGGGCGTGGGCAAGTCGGGATACTGAAAGCGGGCGTTTTCGGTGAGCAGCTTCAGCTGGAAAGCAGGCATACTTTCTTCGTTGTAGATACCTTTGGCAAACCCACTGAAGTCGAAGTTTCCCTCAGTTTGCACTCCTTCAAACCCTTCCAGATACATGCCGGGCACCAGCGACAGTAAGCCCTTAAAGCTGTTGTCCTTAGCTGCAAAGGTCAAATCCATTTCAATATCTTCGGTGGGCATGGCCACCGAGCCGTCAAAGCCGAGGGCAAAATCATTAACCCGGAAGGTATTCTCCAGGAATGTGTACTTCGAGTCAGCCAGGTTGATATTGAGGTCAGCGTCGGCAGCGATGTGCTTGTTGGTGAGGTACTCTACCCCGTCGTAGTTCACGCTCATGGCATCAATTTCAGTGTTGGTCTGCATGTCGAACACGTCGAGGGTGAAGTCGCCACTTCCCGTATGGTTCATATCGCGGATGGCCATCACCATCGGCAGGGTGAGGTCTTCGTAGACCACGTTGGCGTGGTTAATTTCCCAGTGGTCGATGGTGAAGGCTACCGCTGAGGCGGTGGTGTCGGCAACCACGGTGGTGTCTTCAGCGCTGGCGATGGCAATGTCGTAGTTGGCCCGACCGTCTTCCAGTACCCGCACGTGCACGTTGGGTTCGTTGAGGGTGATCCCGCTGATGCGCGGCTGGTCGCCAAAAACAATGCTGCCCAAATCGACCGAAACGTTGAACGCATCTACGGACAGCAGGGTGTCACCGGCGAAGGGCTCGCGGTTCACCACCCCGAAGTCGCCCAGCGATACGGTGGCATCCGGAAAGTTTTTAATGAGCGATAGGCTAAAGCGGTCGATGTCGTAGTAGACATCGGCGTTCACGTTTTCGGCAATCGCCTGATCAATGGCCTTCTGAATGTCGTCCTTAAACAGGATGGGCAGAACGATCAGGGCAACAACGATGATTGCCAGAACGGCTCCGAGAATAATGAATAACTTCTTCATAAAGTGGTTTGAGATAATGTCCGAAATATAGCAAACTTGAATAAGGTAGCAAGACGGTATATTCGGTGAGTAGCGTCATGTAAGAAAGACGTTGATTAAACGAAAATGCCCAAAAAAAGGTATGGAAAGAAGACTAATAATTGTTCCGGGAAGGGCATGATCTCGCTAAGATAATAAATTTGGGCCGGGCGCTTCGGGATTAGCCCCCGGAAGAGATTTCTTCGTAGCTTTGCGCCTATTATGCAAATCAAGACCGCTCTTCCGGACAAAAAACGCATTCGGCAGCACGAGCTGAAGAGAAGGACGCTATTCGGGCTAAAGATGGCCCTGTTACTGGCGGTGATCTACGTGTACGTGGAGTATCACCCCTGGTTGCGGGCCCAAGAAACCCTGGTGCTGCGCGCCGCCAAAATGCTGCTGTTTTATCTGTCGGCCAATTTGCTAGTTTCGCTGGGCCGAACCCTGCTGGTTTATTTTTATCTCAAGGGCCTAAACCCCCAGCCCAAGCAGAGCAGCGTGGTGCTGGCTATCAACCGCATTGCCACCCTGCTTAAGCGAAGCGCCCTGGTGGTGGCGGCGTTCTTGCTGTTCGACCTCAAGTGGAACGACTTTTTTTCTACCTTCAGCCTGGTGGCGGTGGCCACAGTGCTGGTCACCAAAGACTACATCGCCAACACCATCAACGGACTGGTGAACATGATGTCGGACCGGCTGTCGCTGGGCGACCACGTGCGGATTAACGGGCACGAGGGCAAGATTGTCAACATCACACTCAGCAACGTGTACCTGGTGGACGATGAAGACCACCTGATCACCATTCCGAACAACACTGTGTTTGCTGCCGACGTGACCAACTACGGCAAGCAGCGGGCCGGACGGGTGGCGGTGCCCTTTGAGGTGAAGCGCGCGCACGGATTAGCCGACTGGGAAGCGCACCTGCGCGAAGCCCTGCGTCCCTACAAGCAATGGGTGAAGCCCAATAGTGACGAACTCATTGTGAAGGAATTGACCACCGAAAAAATCGCCTGTTCCTTCGTGTTCACGCTGCTGCGGCCCAACTACGAACGCTCGCAGGAGATCAGCAAGCACCTGCTGCGCACCCTGGCGCAGGCCCCCGTGGATACGGCCCCCGTGGATTCGGCCCCCGCCGTCGTGGACACGATGGGTACGGTTGAAATAGAGACTCCCGTCTCGGAGGAGCGATAATTGCAGCGTTTCCGAACCGAAACCGAACCTATTTTCGTACCTTTGCGCTTTCATTGAGAAATTAGCTTACCTTTTATGCAGAACATCAGAAATGTGGCCATCATCGCCCACGTAGACCACGGCAAAACCACGCTGGTCGATAAAATTATTTACGCCTCCAAAATATTTCGCGACGACCAGGAAATGGGCGAACTGCTGCTCGACAGCAACGACCTGGAGCGTGAGCGCGGCATCACCATCGTATCTAAAAACGTATCGGTACGCTACAAAGACGTGAAGATCAACATCATCGACACGCCCGGTCACTCCGACTTTGGTGGCGAGGTGGAGCGGGTGCTCAAGATGGCCGACGGGGTCATTTTGCTGGTCGATGCCTTTGAGGGTCCCATGCCGCAGACCCGTTTCGTGCTGGGCAAAGCGCTGGCCCTGGGCCTTACTCCCATCGTGGTGGTCAACAAGGTGGACAAGCCTAATTGTCGTCCCGACGAGGTGCACGAGCAGGTGTTTGACCTGATGTTTAACCTCGACGCCACCGAAGAGCAACTAGACTTCGCCACGATGTACGGCTCGTCGAAGCAAGGATGGATGTCGGACGACTGGAAAAAGCCCACCGACAGCATCTTCCCGCTGCTCGACGCCATCATCGAGCACATTCCGGCGGCTAAGCGCCGCGAGGGCGTGCTGCAAATGCAGATCACTTCGCTTGATTTCTCCTCGTTTGTGGGCCGCATCGCCATCGGCCGGGTGTATCAAGGCGAGATCAAAGAGGGCGACACGGTGGCGCTAAGTAAGCGCGACGAAAGCGTGAAGCGCACCCGGGTGAAGGAACTGTACGTTTTCGAGGGACTCGGTCGCCTCCGGGTAGAGGAAGTGAAGAGCGGCGACATTTGCGCCGTGGTGGGTTTGGATGACTTTGAGATTGGCGATACCATCACCGACGCCGAGGATCCGCAACCGCTGCCCCGCATTTCTATCGATGAGCCCACAATGAATATGCTCTTCACCATCAACAACTCGCCCTTCTTCGGCAAAGAAGGCAAGTTTGTGACCTCTCGACACCTGCGCGAGCGCCTGTTCAAGGAAATGGAGAAGAATCTGGCCCTGCGGGTGGAGGCCACCGATAGCGAAGACAAGTTTCTGGTCTACGGCCGGGGCATCTTGCACTTGTCGGTGCTGGTGGAAACCATGCGCCGCGAGGGCTACGAGTTTCAGGTGGGCCAGCCCCAGGTGCTCTTCAAAGAGATTGACGGGGTGCGCCACGAACCCATCGAGACGATGGTGGTCGACGTGCCCGACGAGGTGGCGGGTAAGGTGATCGAGCTGGTAACCCAACGCAAGGGCGAACTGCTGATTATGGAGCCCAAGGGCGACCTTCAGCACCTGGAATTTGATATTCCGGCCCGCGGACTCATCGGTTTGCGCAATAATATGCTGACCGCTACGGCCGGAGAAGCCGTGATGTCGCACCGCTTTAAGGAGTACGCCCCGCACAAAGGACCGATTCCCGGACGCATCAACGGATCGTTGATCTCGATGGACACCGGAGTGGGCACGCCCTACTCCATTGACAAACTACAGGACCGGGGCATTTTCTTTGTGGACCCGAACGAGAACGTATACGCCGGGCAGGTGATTGGTGAGCATACCCGGGGCAGCGACCTGGTGGTGAACATCCTGAAGGGCAAGAAACTCACCAACATGCGGGCGTCGGGTTCCGACAACAACGTACGGGTGGTGCCCAAGAAGGAGTTTTCACTGGAAGAAGGGCTAGAATACATCCAGAAGGATGAGTATCTGGAGGTGACGCCCGGCTCGATGCGCATGCGCAAGATCTACCTGGACGAAAACGAGCGCAAGCGCTACGCAAATAAGGTAGAACAGGGGTAGGGGGATAAATTTACAACAATTTTCTACAGCGGGCAGGGGTCTTGTCACAAGTCAAAGAGCTTAGGGCACCAGGAAGTGCCAGTGGGGATTCATCTCGTTGATCAACGCTTCTTTTTTGCTGCGACGCATACGCTTGATGTCCTTTTCCCAAGCGATGGCTTGCTGCACGTCGGAGAAACGTTGGTAGTAAAGTAGCTTGTAGCAGTGGTAACGCCCGGCGAAGGTCTGCCAACTACCCCGATTGTCGTAGTGCTGTTGCAAACGAGTGGGCAGGTCGTTGGTCATCCCCGCATACAACACAGTTTTTCGGGGATTGGTGATGATATAAACAAAGTAGTTGCCCGACAGCATAACGAAGCGGTAGCAAAGAAGCATCCAAATTCTTCTCCCCCCCGTTTGTCACCCCTTAGGGGTCTTATAGCATAATACAACGAGAGCCCCATGCTATTTCTAACTGGATCGTTAAAAATCAAGCAGAAGGTTTTTCATGTTTAACAAACACTATGGTGCAAAGAGATCCCTGCCCGGCGTGGAATGTGGGATGACTGTAGGGAGTGAGACTTTATTTCTTCTCGAAGCGCTTTCTTAAATCTTCGTAGACGGCCTGGGCGTGGGGCACATTGTTGGCCGCGGCTTGTTTCACCGCGCTATAGTAGGCCAGCGCCGCGGTGTAGGCCTCGCTGCCCGACAGGATAATGGTGTCGCTCAGGGCGGTGCACAGCTGTTGCGCTTCGCGCAAGATTTGTTTCAGGTCGTTCACCGCCTGGAAGTCGACCTTCATCTCATCGACCGACAGATAGAAGGGCACGAACTCGGGGCGCGAGTCGGCGTAGCTGATTACCTTTTCCACGAAGGGCATGGTTTTGTCGCTCATCTTGGGCAACTCCTGTCGCTGCCGGGGCTGTAGGGCCACGAGTTGGTCCTGAAGCGTGGTTTGTAGCTCCTTGATCTTTTTCACGGATTTTTTTACTTCTTCGGCGGTGAGTTCTACGGCTACTAAATTGTCGTTGATCATGGGATTGTGATTTTTTGGTTGACTACTGTTAGCAAAAGTAGGGGAAGCACTTTTTTTAGCAAAGTCAGATCTTCTAGAAACCTTACGCGGGTAATTTCAAGAAGGATTTGAGAATACTGCTTACTCCAGTGCCTACCCTGGAAAAGAACCGTTGCCAAATTTTAGTTGGCAGAACGCAGCTACTGCCGTAGAATTCTGAGTTCGGAACTCCAACTTCTGAGTAAAAGAGTCGCCTTCCGAGTTCATTGCTCGGACTTTGCGGTTAAAAGGTTCAACGGCGGGGCTTTTAACCCGGAAGTTGCGGTTGCTTACTCGGCGTTTGCGGTAAATTGGGGCGGGATTCTAGCTTTTTACTCCAGTTGCCGAGTGTAGTGCGGCACGCGTCGGGTTTAAGGCGGGGTTGCTGAGGAAAAGAAGGTAGTAGTTGTTGGATGTAAGATTGGTACGAACGCGTTGCAAACGCGCCCGAGAGGCGAGCAATAGCTAGGTTGGCTTTGCCGCTTTGTTTATCTTGCCTACTGTTATCTGTTCAGCTTCCCTTGTTACTGATGCGCTACTGGTATATCACTTTCTTATGTTCTTTGTCTACCCTTGGTTGTCAACCAACCGAACCGGAAGACGATCTTATTTTTGATGCCCTCGCTTTAGTCGATGCGTCTCCCGAGAAGACTGCTAGTATACTCGGCGCACCCGATACTACTTATTATCTGACAATCTTTAATAAGCGCTATCTGGTACAGTACTATAATCAGTACGGCGTAGAAGTTCGGCATTTAAACGGGTCCGTCAATGGCATTATCGTCAATGAACCGCATCCGCTCAAGTTCGCCCCGGAGACTATTACTAAGTTTGGGATTGACTACGTGGAACCTACCCAGTACGACTCGCTGGCGATGATCATGTGGAAGAACATCGAGGGATTTAAAGTGGTTAATTTCTACCTGCGAGGAGTGGCCAGACCCGACTCAATAGCGCATAGCTACCATATCTATTTTAACATGGACACGGCGCGCCGCTAATAGAAAGGGGGCACCACAAACTTTGCAGTGCCCCTTTCATATATCAAGAGTATTAAACTATGAATTAAGTTACTCGATGAGGTAGTTAAAGCTGATTGAAAAGTCTCTACCCATGGTGTATTGATCAAAGACAAACTCTTCTCCTCTGAAATCAATTATCTCTTCGTAATTAGGGTTAAGCAAGTTATTTGCTCTAAACCTAACGCTCCATCGGTCGTCTATCTGTTTTTTGATACTTAAATTAAGTTCGGGGCGGGGCTGCTCGTATACAAAGGGCAAAGCGGTAGTGAAGTACTCTAGCCGTGGTCCAAATACATTAAATACAACATTACCTGACCATCCGCTCTCAAGGTTTTCATAGTCTAAGTTAGCGTTCACTACGTAAGGCGACTGATTGTACATATCCCGGGTATCGTCAGCATCAGGGTTGAATTGCTGAATTGCAAAAAACTCATCTTCTTCTAAACTTACCTGAGAGTAGACGTAGGTTAAATTAACTCCCGCTCGGAAGTTGGAAAGCAATGGGCTAATAAATCCTAAGTATTTCCTGACCTCTAGTTCAGCACCAAGTACCTGAGCTTCATCTACATTCTCGTATTTATACTCAGCCGTACGCCCACCAGCGTTCGGGTTAATCGTGTTTTCAATAGGATTGTCGAAGCGCTTATAGAACACACTAGCACTCAGATACTCATTGCGCTCAGGGTACATCTCCCAACGAAGATCAAAGTTATCAATCAGGGTACGATCTAGTTCTGCGTTACCAATCTGGTTGAAATCACCGTAGAACGCGAAAGTCACTAAGGGGGCAAACTCACGGAAGGTCGGGCGGGCAACGGTTCGCCCGTAAGCAGCCCGTAGATTCATTTCTTCTACCAGCTCGTAAGTGAAATTTAGGGCAGGCAGAATGTCATTCGTTTCTAATTGCCCAGTCGTACCGTCAAAAGCATTTAATTCCATGTCGGTGCGTTCGTATCTTGCCCCACCTACCATACGAAGCTTTTCAGTTACTTTAGTATCCATCATCAGATAAGCGGCGTATACTTCCTGGGTTGCGTCATAATTGTTGCCCGGTTGGGTGGACTCTTCTACGTACACTGGCAGCCGGTTCTCTTCGTTGTCGAACCCTATATTCTGATCTACTAACAAATCATCTACCGGCCCCTCGTATCCAAGAAAATCAACTGTATAGATAAATCTACGCTCTCTGAAAGAACGCTCTCGCTCAGTATAAGCTCCACCTGCTTTTATCTTTCCTTCCAGGCCATTCCAGACGTTTACCGGGAGGGTTATATTCAACCGACTATCCCAGTTTGTTTCTTCCATATCACGGAAATAGCGCCCCGGCCGGTTAAGGTTAGGCAATATTCTTGACTGCTCGCCATTGCTTGCTACTCTTATGTTGTTCTGAAGAAAGCGAAGGTCAGGTTCGTTCATATAACTGTCGGTGTAAGACGATTGCCACTCAATCGCTAGATTATTCAGACCGGCGATGTTATGCTCACCCTTTATCAAACCATTGCCTAATCCACGTTCGGTAAAAGAAAGCACTCTATTTTCAAAAAGTAGGGTTGAATCAGGACGGGTGCGAAGGCTGAAGCCATTCTGAAAACGAGCAACATCAGTAGAAGCTTGGTTATACATTAGGTTTAGACTTACCTTACTGTTAGCGCTAGGCTTATACGATAGGTTTACTAAGCCACCGACGTTCACCTCTTCGGTAGAGGCTGCATCTTCAGCAGCGGTGATGATACTTCCACCAATTGAGGTAGCGTTTTGCGGTACTCCTTCGTATCGGTTTACTTGTCCATTCTCGTAGAAGTCGTAGTTTCTACGGTAGGTTAGGCCAACAATGAAGCCTAACGGACGACCTAAAAATTCTTTTTGATTCCCTAATGAGAAACCGAAACTATGGTTTGGTCTAGGAGCGCTACGAGTGGGAGTAAACTGATTGCCATCGAAGGATCGTGCTGCCTCATTTACCGCTGCTGGTGATACATCACGTTGAATTGGTGTCGGAAACGTCTCATTGGTATACTGATTTAAAACCGCAGGCAGTCCGCGCGTTCCGTCGTCTATTCCTATCCAGTCTGATCCCCCTCCTTCGTATGTAAGGTAGTTGTCGTTGAATGTTGCCTGACTGTTTACGCCTACCGAGCCCGATACCTGTAGCGTAAAGCGATCAGGGAAGTCCTTCGTGACTACATTGACCAGTCCACCTGAAAATTCTCCGGTTAAGTCGGGGGTGAAGGTTTTATAAACAATAATATTATCGATCATATTGCTGGGGAACATGTCTAGTTGTACGGAATTACGGTTAGGATCAAGTCCTGGAATGTCAGCGCCATTTAGCACTGATTTGCTGTATCGATCCCCCAAACCACGCACAAATACGTATTTCCCACCCTCTACGGTGACTCCGGTAACGCGTTTTACAGCAGCAGCGGCATTATTATCTCCGTTTCGTGAAAACATATCAGCCGATATGGCATCAATAACCGAAGGCGACTTTCGCTGCACAGTCAGTAGAGCAGACTCGCTACTTCGTTCCGCCTGAGCAGTAACTACGACCTCTTCCAGCCCAATTGTTTCAGGAGCTAACTTCACTTCAAAAGCGTTTACTTCACCAGCGTTTACCTCAACCCCTTCAACAGTTTTGGGTGTATAAGAAACGTATGAAACCTGTATGTCATAGGTCCCTGCTTCTAAGTCACTAAGTGAAGCTTTACCGTCCAGGTCGGTTACGGTACCCTGCGTTGTTCCTGCCACAACAACCGTAGCACCGATAAGGGCTTCACCGGTTTCTCCATCAAAGACGTTTACTCGAACTATTCCAGTCTGGGCCATCGTACTTCCTATACTTAGGAAGAAGAGTAGAATAAGTGTATATGTACGCATAGATATTAGCTTTAGTAAATACAAAAAAACAGGGCGACGAAAGTCACCCTGTTTATGCAATTCGCTATAATAATTACTACTGATTAATTACTGACCAGGTTTTAGTCCAGTTAGCAAAGTAGGGTGAAGCTGCTGCTGGATCAACCGCTCCTTTGTAAGTCGTCGTTTGCAACCCTTCCTCGATAGGAAGCGTAGCCAAATCAGCAGTCACAGCATCAGCGGTCGGAGTGAACTTAGTCGCACCCGTACCAAACGTTGGATCAACTATCGCATTACTCTCTCCTATTGCAGTCTCAAGCTCAGTTTCTGCTTCAGCAGTAGAAGCGTTTGAAACCTCAAAAGCATCGGCAATATTAGCTGCGTCAGTAACCCCATTGATGTTGAAGAATATGTTTCCGCTAATCACTAGCTCATCTTCCTGGAATCGCTCAAACGAACTTCCAACCACGTCAGTAGCTTCACCTCCAATATCAGTTCGTCGCTCAACAGCAAACGTTGCATCGTGGTTGATAGCGATACTGTTGTAGATGCTTGCTCCTGAGTTATCACGGATGTTGACTGCATTTGTCAAGTCATTGTCGCCTTCGTCGTAGAAGAGCGTCAGGTTAGCAAAAATAGGCAACGATAGGGGGGCAACGGTTTCGTTAGCACCACTACCTCCGTCAAGCTCCATCGCACTTGGGTCATCACTACGCAATGTGCCACTAGTTTGCCATACAATGGCGTTTTGTACATTACCTCGGTATCCTTCGTCAGTATCCAGCCCATCATCGCCACAGTAAGCTACTACTAAATTGTTAGCGTTTACTGTGCCACCGAAGAATTCAATACCATCGTCTAGGTTCGCCCACACTTCAATATTGTTTATTACAGTGCCCGTACCGACTGAACCAAGGGTTAAGCCATTGATTTCGTTCTCTTCTCCAATGATACTACCACCGTGGCGGATGGATACATAAGAAAGCGTTCCCGAGTCATCACCGTCTTCGGTGCCGCCGTAGGTACCACGAGCATCCTCAGTAGGAATACCTTCAACGTTCTTCTCACCGTTGCTATCTATGTTATTTGAAGAAGCCTTTCCTAGTACGATTACTCCTCCCCATAAACCTCGGGCATCATCTGCTACCGAGCCGTTAAGGTCATCAGAAACTGCGGTGAATATGATAGGATCTTCGGCAGTACCTGCTGCCTCGATGGTACCACCCCGAGCTACGATCAGCGCACTAGCACCACCGCCTTGTCCAGGGTTCCCTTTGATAACAGTTCCCGCTTCAATGGTAAGCGTCTGTCCGTCATTAACAAACACTAATCCATCAAGGATGTAGGTATTTTCGGCCGACCAAGTAGTTGTTCCAACCCCTTCAGCCGAAGCTGTCACAGTAATCTCCTCACCAGGAAGGTTAATCACTGAGTCGATCACATGGATTACACCATTAGCGATTTTGATGTCAGTGGTTAGTATCTGCGCACCGTTTACGAACAGGTTTTCGCCTTCTTTGGTAATGGTGATGGTTTCGTTGCTATTGAGGGTAGCTAAAGCAGCTCCACCAGCGGCCGCATCCGCTTCGGCCGCACCGAGCGAATCAGCTACAACATGGCCCTGTAGTACGCCAGTAACCCCGTCAGCTGTAAGTTCAGCTACCAGTGCATTTAAGTCGGCAACCCCTAACTCATCTAGTAATTCATCAAAGGCATCATTGTTCGGGGCGAAGATGGTGACCTTAGCTGCTCCTGCTAAAGCACCAAACAAGTTAGTCGCTTCCAAAGCGTCGCTTAGCGTAGTTAGAGTGCCATTAGCTGCGGTATCTAACACTGCAGCGCTAATCGCAGGGGCAGCACCAGGACCACCACCGGTAACAGGAACATTGACAGTAACCGTGGCGCTACCTGTATCAGTATCACCTTCATTATCAGTAACAGTAAGGGTAACGGTGGCCGTGGCTGCCGCGGCGCCTGCTGTGAAGGTTACTACGGCACTTCCGGCCGTTGCTCCTGAAGTAGGAGGGGTAGTCACCGTAACGGTACCAGCACTAGCGGGGTCTACCGCTACCGAAGACGAAGCATATCCAGCAGGAGCGCTTACGCTGAAAGTGATAGTAGCATTATTTCCAGCTTCAACAGTTACGGCTGCTGGGTCATTTACCGTAGGTGCCGCTAAATTTGGTTCGTCATCGTCGCCGCAGGCGAAAAATAGCGAGGCCATCAGGCCCAGCATCAGCAAAAAGTTTAATGATAATTTTTTCATAGCTTGTTTCGAATTGTTAATACTTGCAATTTTTATTACGCGAATGGTACATCCATTACACCCTGCAAAAGTCAGCATTGATTGTTAACTCATCGCGTATTCGATGTTAACAAATTGTTAAGAAAGTTATCTGAGTGTTACGGCAATGTTAAGAATTGACATTGGCGAGATACGGGCATACTGTTCCGACAAACAAGCAGTTGCTACCTGTTTTCGGAATTTCATAGCAGAATAGAGTCTGCCTCAACTTTGGTGCATCAGCCGCTACTTTTGTGAGGTAGCAAGTAAAAACTCCCCTGCTACAAAACCATAAATCAGCGGAGGATCGCCAAACGGCGTAGCGAAGCTAACGCCAGGCTTACCACGATTTGACGAGCGCTACGATAGCGGCAGTGCTATGATGCGAAAGGCAGATCACTTTCTACTTTTTTCTTCCAAAGAGTGTCACTGATTAATGGGCACCTTGCGCAGAATCTTGTCAATGATGTCGCCGGTGCGCACTCCGTCAGCTTCGGCTTCGTAGTTGAGCAGAATGCGGTGGTTAAACACGTCGTGCGCCACATCCTTGATATCTTCGGGCAGCACGTAGTCGCGCTGGTCGAAGAAGGCCACCGCCTTGGCGGCAATGTTGAGGTTGATGCTGGCCCGGGGAGACACTCCGAACTGAATGTAAGGGTCAATGTCGGCCAAGCCGTAGTTCTTAGGATCGCGGGTAGCGAATACCAACTCAATGATATACTTTTCTAACGAATCGGAAATAGTGACGGCGTTGATCTCGTCGCGGATGGCAAAGATGTCCTCTTTGGTGAGCACCGATTCTACCGTACCGTTGAACGACATATTGGCCATCCGGCGCATCACCTCCAATTCGTTCTCCTTGCTGGGATAGTCTACGTGCACCTTCAGCATGAAACGGTCTACCTGGGCTTCGGGCAGCGGGTAGGTACCTTCTTGATCAACCGGGTTTTGAGTGGCCAACACCAGAAAAGGGCGATCGAGCGGATAAGTAGTTTCACCAATAGTGACCTGCTTTTCCTGCATCGACTCCAGCAGGGCCGACTGCACCTTAGCGGGCGAGCGGTTCACCTCGTCGGCCAGAATGAGGTTGGCGAAGATGGGGCCCTTCTTCACCTCAAAGTTGCTGCGTTGCTGGTTGTAAATCATCGTGCCGATCAGGTCGGCGGGCAGCAGGTCGGGCGTGAACTGGATGCGCTTGAAGTCGAGGTGCAGCACCTTGGCCAGGGTATTCACGGTAAGGGTTTTAGCCAGACCGGGCACCCCCTCGAGCAAAATGTGCCCGTTGGTAAACAGCCCGATGAGCAGGCGGTTCACCATATACTGCTGGCCGACTACTACCTTGCCTACCTCGTGAAATACCTGCTGAATTTTTTCCTGGTGCGCCCGCTTGGCGGTGTTGTCGGTTGTGATTTCCATAAACAGATGAAGGATTGAGTGCGTGAAGGATTGAGCAGAACAGATGAATAACTGAATGATTTGCTATTCATTCAGTCCTTCTATCATTCAACCCTTCTATCTAACTAACAAGTCTGCAAAGATAAACGTATATTTAGAAAGAAAAAGACCAGGCGTCCCCCAGTCAGGATGAAGAGGATTGTCAGGATTTTTGGACGGGAGCGAACCGGAGGGCAGTTTTTCGTTGACAGATAGTGAGAATTCAGCGTTTCGATGAAAGAAGGTTATTTCAACAGGCAGTTGACTATTATAAAGGAGTGTTGGGGGAATAGGATGGGGAGGGCTAGGTCATGTATTTCCTTTTGATTATATTTATACTCAATAGAAACATAAACCATGAGTACAGTTAGAATGCTCGAAAATCCTGAGGTCTAAGGATTTCACTACGCAGGAAGCCGAAGATTTCATTGAGAGTGTTATATCACTGGTCAATCAAAGGTTTGACGACAGAAAGGAGTTATTAGCTACCAAAGCCGACTTATCTGATACTAAGGAGGTTTTGCTAAGCGAAATTAGCAAGGTCAGGACGGACTTGGGCGGTGAGATTAGTAGAGTCAGGACGGACCTGACCAGGGAAATTATTAGCGAGACTGCTAAAGTTAGAACTGATATAGGAAAGGAAATCAATGGAGTCTACCGGCAATTACTGCTCTGGATTGTGGGCACCGGTATAGGATCAGTCCTTCTCAAAACGTTAATAGAGTACTTGTTGTCATAGAAGCCCCCTACGCTGAAGCCGATCGCTCCCCTTTCTTCTGCTGGTAATTAGCGAAACGTTCTATCCCCAGCACCAGTAAAAAACCAAGCAGCATGAACAAGATAGCCTGCCCCAGCAGGGCGTCTTGTCCGGTAAGCTGCTCGAACTGAGCGGGCAACACGTTGCGCGTCACGAAGGGTACTTCTACACCGTGGCTGTCCAGGCGGGTGAGCACCGCCTCTTTCCAGGGCCAGATTTTTCCCAACGAACCGATCATAAAACCGGCCAGCAGCGCCACCGCCACGTCGTGATAACGGTCCAGCAGCCACGAAATCACCCGAGAAAAGGTGAGAAGGCCCACCACGCAGCCCAACCCAAACACCGCAATCACCGCGAAGTTGCGCTCGTTCACCGCTTCCAGAATAAAAGCGTACTTGCCCAAAATTAGTAGAATGAAACTACCCGAAATGCCCGGCAAGATCATGGCGCAGATAGCCAGCGAACCCGACAGAAACACGAACCACAGGCTGGTGGGCGTCTCGGCCGGAGTAGCCAGCGTGATGTAGTAGGCAATAGCAATGCCCACCACCGCTGATATCACCACGCCGACTGACCAGTAGTTAATTTCTTTGGCCACCAAATAAGCAGCAATGATGATCAGTCCGAAAAAAAACGACCACAGCTGAATGGGATAGGCCTCTAGCAGAAAGCCCAGCAGTCTGGCCAGGGTAAGGATGCTCAGGAAGATACCTCCGAACAGCGTTACTAAAAAGTTGCCGTTAATATGCTGCCAAAAGTCTTTCACCCGCCCCCTGAAGAGCAGCTGCAAGGCTTCGGCGTTGACCGAAGCGATGGAGTCGAGCAGGGTTTCGTAGATGCCGGTGATGAAGGCGATGGTGCCGCCTGACACGCCGGGCACCACATCGGCCCCGCCCATGGCCATGCCTTTCAAGAATAGGGTGATATATTCGCGCGGGGTGCTGGGGGATTCGTTCACAATGCCGCGCCGTTGGTGCCCAGAAAATGATTGAAGGTGTCGCCCCGCAGGCCGATGCGGATGGTTTCCAGCGGAATGACTTCGTTGGGAGCGATGTTGCCCAGGTTCACGTTGGCTCCGATGAGCTTAATGAACCACACCTGCTGCTCTTTCTGAGGGGCCTCCCAGATGATTTTCTCGGACGGAATTTTCGTCAGAATCTCTTGCACCAGCCCCGAGCGCACTTCGCCGGTGGAGCGAAACAAGCCCACGTTGCCCCCTTCGCGCGCCTCACCAATTACCTTCCAGGCTCCGGCTTCCAGCTCGGCTTCCATGAGCTCGATCCATTGGTAGGGCGGCATAATCTTGGTTTCGTCCTTTGAGCCTACCTCCGACAGTACGGTTACCTGTTCGCATAGCTGACGGATATACTCACACTTGCGGTCGTGCGGCAGCTCAATAGACCCATCCGACACTTCGGCAAACGACATATTGAACTGATCCAGCGTGCGGCGGTAGTCGTCGAACTGATGCCGGACAATGAATGCCTCGAACAACGTGCCTCCGAAGTAGACCGGAATGTCGGCAGCGTGGTACAGCGCCACCTTCTCCTTTAAATGAGGAGTGACAAACGAAGTTGCCCAGCCCAGCTTCACCACATCGACATAACCTCCGGCCACGCTAATAAAGTCTTCCACTTCGCGCAGGCTCAGCCCCTTGTCCATCGCCATGGTGTACCCGGAAACGCGCGGTTTGGCCGTGCGCTCAGGAAGGTCATTAAGCAGGTAGTTCATCTACTTTCGGTATTGATCGATAATTTTAAAGAGCGCCTTCTGGGTTTCTAGCTTCGGAAAAAATTCGTACAGAATCTCGTGTTTATCAAAATCCAAAGTTAACGCATTTTCCAAATAATGGAAGGCCTCCTTGTATTTACCGGCCGAAATGAGGTACGCCGTCACGTAGTAGAACAGGTCCGGATCATCGGGCAGTTCATCTAGTCCGCTCATGGCAATGGCAATGGCGCGGTCAAAGTCGCCCTGCTCGTAGAACACGTACGACCAGTCCATCCACACCTCGGGGTCGTCGGGAGCCAGCAGGCTGGCCTCGTGGTAGGCTTCCATACACGACACCATATTGCCCGTGTAATATTCGGCTTCGGCCAGCGTGAACCAGTAGCGGAAGTTGCCCTTATTGAGCTTGATGGCTTTCTTCAGGAAGTGAATCGACTCGTAGAAGCGGGTTTGTTTGATCATGCTCGACCCGATGCCGTACCAGGCCTCGTCGTAGAGGTAGTCAAGCTTGGAGGCGCTGCGGTACCAGCGAATGGCCTTTTCGTACTCCTCCATCTTTTCGTAGGCGGCCCCGATGCAGCAGTAGGTTTCAGGATTGGGGCCCTCGAGTTTGTAGGTTTTGTTGTAGGCCTTCACCGCCTTGGCGTACTTCTTCAGGTTCATGTAGGTGTTGCCCAGGTTGAAGTGGGCTGAGGCGAAGCTTTCGTCGATCAAGATCGCGTAGTCGTAGGCCTCCACTGCCTTCTCGAACTGCTCCAGCTTGTTATAAACGATGCCCAGGTTATACCAGGCGTACTGCGAGTAGGGATCTTCATCAATGAAGCGCTGGTAATAAGCAATGCTGCTCTCTAGTTCGCCGATAATGTCCAGACAGTAGGCCATTTCGTACATAGCTTCTTCGTGGTGAATATTTTCTTCCACGGCCAGTTTGTAGTGCTCGATGGCCTCGCGGTACTTGTCCACGTTCTGGTAGGCCATACCCATGCTGTAGTAAGCCTCGTCGCGGTCTTCGGTGAACTCCAGTAGGTGCTCGAAGGCAGCAATGGCTTCGCGAAACCGGCCGGTGGCCAGCAGGATGTTGCCCTGCAGCGTAACAATCTCGGTATCGTTGGGCTGCAAGCTGCCCGCCTGCTCCAGCACCGACAGGGCCTCGTCGTAGCGCTCCAGGTTGGTCAGAATTTGACCTTTGTCAACGAGCAATTCGGCCGAATAAGGATACTGCTCCCGGGCCACTTCGCAGGTCTTCAGGGCCTTCTGATTCATCCCCTCGTCCAGGTAATGATCGATGATATCCAGGTAGACGGGCAGGTCTAAAAACTGCAGGGTATTGTTCCGAAGCTGATCTTCGAACCACTTCGCCCGCTCTTTGCCTTCTTCGTGCTGTTTAAATCGTTCGTCCATGCCGATAAATATAGAAAATACTGGGAGGATGCCCAATTCTTTGTCGCTCCGCAACTATGATTGTACCATTTGGTTTTTTTTCGCCAGTTCGTGGCAGCACCAGCGCACGGTGTTCTCCAGCGGATTGAACGTGATGCCGGTGGCTTGCTGCACCTTGGTGTTATCAAAAACGTGGGTGTTGCTGGCAATTTGCTGTAGTTCGTTGGTAATCAACTGCGGGCGACCGGTGAGCCGAGCGCGGAGCGAATCGGCCACGCTGGCCAGTGGAATCAGGCCCGGACGCACCCGCGTAGTGGGCGGTTTTTTGTTAAACGACTGGGCAATCATGGTGAACAAATCGGCGTACGGAATGCTTCCGGCGCTGGTGATATAACGTTCGCCCGTGGTGCGTGACTTCAGCAGGCGCAGCGCCACGGTGGCCACATCGCGCACGTCCACGTAGTTAGCCAGTCCGTTGATGTAGAAACGGTTTTCGTCCCAGATATATTTAAAAATCTTCGTGCTGCTTTGGCTCCACTGCCCCGGCCCCAGCACCAGCGAGGGGTTGATAATTGCTACCGGTAGCCCTTCTGATGATGCCCGCCACACCTCTATTTCAGCCAGATGCTTGCTGCGGGCGTAGGCGGTGCTGAATTCCTCGACGTTGGCCTGGTGGGTTTCGTCGATGCGCTTTGCGTCTTTCCCCCGGCCAATGGCGGCCACCGAACTCACGTGCAGAAAATACTCTATTCCAATTTGCAGACTGGCGTTTACCAGGTTGGCGGTGCCCTCCACGTTAACTTTATGCATATGGGTTTCGTCACGGCTGTCGTACGATACCAAAGCGGCGCAGTGGATCACTCCGTCCACTCCCGTCAGATGATCGGTCAGGGCCACGGTGTCCAGGATATCTCCTTCCACCCAGGTGATTTGGGCGCTGATGTCATCGACCAACGACAGGTCGCTGGTGGCCCGCCGCAGGGCCCGCACCGCGTAGCCGTTCTCCAGGAGGCGACGGCAAATAAAACTTCCAATTAAACCGGTGGCTCCGGTGACGAAGATGGTCATAGTGATGTTAGGTAGCGGGATGAACGACTCGGGAATAAGTAAGCCTGAAACGAATGCGCTGGCAAGTTAATTCATTCGGGCGTTTCACTCCCATTTATTGAACCCCAAAACCCGATTTTCGTTATTTCTGTTGTTATGTCACAAACTACCCCTCCCGATTCGGCGGATCAGTCCGAAAAAAAGGTGAAACCACGCGAAGGATTTAAGCGGCTGGCCGGTATCTACGCCTTTATTATTCCTTATAAAGGAATCTTCGCCATCGGTATTGTTGCCCTGTTGCTGTCGAGTGTTATGCTGCTGGCCTTTCCCTACTTGTCTGGGCAACTGCTGGACGTGGCGGCGGGCAACGAATCGGCCTTGTCCGACAATATTAACATCATTGCCCTGGCCCTGCTCGGTATCTTTGTGGTGCAGAGCATCTTCTCGTTCATTCGCGTCTACTTCTTCGCCCAGGTCAACGAACGGTCCACCGCCGATATCCGGCTGGCGCTGTACACCAAGTTGATGTCGCTACCGATGGTTTTCTTCGACCGCCACCGCACCGGCGAACTGATCAGCCGCATCACCTCCGACGTGTCGCTGTTGCAGAACACCTTTTCGGTCACGCTGGCTGAGTTCCTTCGGCAGACGCTGACGCTGCTGGTCGGAGTGGGCATCATCGCCTTCATGGCACCCAAACTCACTGGTTTCATGCTGGCCACTTTTCCTTTTCTGATTGTGGCCGCCCTCTTCTTCGGACGCTACATCCGTAAGCTGTCCAAGCTTACCCAGGATCAGTTAGCCGCTAGTAATGTAATTGTGGAAGAAACGTTGCAGGCCGTGCAGGCGGTGAAGTCATTTACCAGCGAGTGGTTCGAGATTCGCAAGTACAACAAAAGTTTGAACGATGTGGTGAAAACGGCCTTGCGGACCGCTGTGTTTCGCGGACTGTTTATCTCGTTCATAGTATTCGTGCTGTTTGGCGGTATTGTGGCGGTAATTTGGTACGGAGCCTTATTGGTGCAAGAGGGAGTGATTTCTATTGGTGATCTGGTCTCGTTTATTTTGTATACAACTTTCATCGGGGGATCGATTGCCGGGTTGGGAGATATGTACGGGCAACTGCAACGGGCCTTCGGAGCATCGGAGCGGATTCTGTCTATTTTGGAGGAAGAGAACGAACTGGACCCGGCTTCCCACTACCAGCGCTTGCCCGAATTGCCCATTCGAGGCAGCATCGCCATTGAGGACGTCTTCTTCTCGTACCCGAGCCGTTCGGATGTCACGGTCCTCAAAGGGATTAGTTTCTCCATCGGTCAGGGGGAGAAGGTGGCTTTGGTAGGGCACAGCGGGGCGGGCAAGTCGACCATCACCCAGCTATTGTTACGCTTCTACGAAACGGGTCAGGGGCGTATTTTAGTGGACGGAGAAGACATCCGGCAGCACGATATCACCGCCTACCGGCAGCACATTGGCATTGTGCCCCAGGAAGTACTTCTGTTCGGCGGCACCATTCGTGAGAACATCGCCTACGGACGACAGGGAGCTTCGCTCGACGAAATTCGGGAGGCAGCCCGCCTGGCCAACGCCTTAGATTTTATCGATTCGTTTCCCGAAGGAATAGAAACCTTGGTGGGCGAACGCGGCGTAAAACTATCCGGGGGGCAGCGCCAACGTATTGCCATTGCTCGCGCCATTCTGAAAAACCCCAAGATCCTTATCCTGGACGAAGCAACCAGTTCGCTTGATGCCGAATCGGAGAGTCTGGTGCAGCAAGCACTGGATACACTCATGGAAAACCGCACGACGATCATTATCGCGCACCGCCTGGCCACCATCCGTAAGGTTGACACTATCTACGTGCTGCGCGACGGTCAGATTGTGGAGTCCGGCAGCCACGACGAACTGTACCAACTAGATCAGGACTACAGCAATTTGGTGAAGTTGCAGATGCAAGAAAATTGATTGCTTGAGGGTTCTAGGTTCTGCGTTCTGTAAACGCAGAACCTAGAACCACGAACCTTTTAAATCCGAACCTATTTCCCTTCCGCCAGGGCGTACCAGTCAATTTTACGGGAAAAATACATTACCAGTGCCAGCACTCCGAACAGACCGATACTTCCGATTAGTAGGGCGTAATCTTGCAACTGCAACAGCGTAAACACAAACCCGTACAGAAGTACCAGCAGCAAACCGACCAGGAGCGTGAGTTTCTGCTGTTTGAAAATGCTGTAGCAATAAAGCGTGATAAGTGCAGTGACGGCCACGCTGGACAGCAAGAAGGCCGCGTTGAAGCTTAGTTGCTCCGAGAAAGCCACCAGTAGCGCGTAGAAGATGCACAACGCCAGGCCCACCAACAGGTACTGCACCGGATGGATGCGCTTTCGGTTGAGGGTTTCTACGAAGAAGAACACCAGAAAGGTGAGCGCGATAAACAGAATAGCGTACTTGGCCGAGCGCATGGCCTTCTGGTACTCATCCACCGGCCGCAGCAGGTTTACTCCGAACCCGTAACCCGATGCCTCAGTAGATGCCACCGCGGCCACTTCCATCGGACGCTCAAGGTAATAATCGGCGGCAGGTGCAGCCCGCCCCGAAGCAAAGCGATACTGACTGCCCTGCCAAGCCTGGGGGAAGTTGCGGTTGAGGTGCAGCACCTGCCAGTGCGCCGTGAACCCGCTTTCGTTTACGGTGCGCTCGTCGGGTAGGAAAGCCCCACTGAAGCTGGAGTTAGGCCAGTCGGAGCGAACGGTGACCTCGGTGGTGCGGCCCAGGGGCATGAACTGCAACGACTGACTGCCCTTCAGGGTGGTATCGAAGCCGTAGGCCAGGGTGCGCCGGGCCGAATCGAGGCGAACCGTAGTGCTAATGCCCGTCGTGAACAGGTCGGTGGACCCCGCTCCCGGGTCAAACGGATGTTCCTGCTGCTGCCACCGGAGCGTCACCGCTTCCTCAATGCCGCGCAGGTCGCTGATGCCGATGGACACGTAGGCATCGTCCCACTGCACGTTGGCGGCGTTGAGGTTGAGCAGGGCAATGTCGGGATACGCGAACTCACCGGCGCATTGAAGACGCGTGGTGTAAACCACCACGTCGTAGATGCCCCGGTAGCGGGTTTCGGGCGACAGCTGGGCCTGCACGTTGAGCGATTCGGGCAAGAAGTGGGCGTATTCAGTAGCGGTGGTCACGCGCCCTTCATTGTCCTTGAAGTAAGTGGTGTAGGGCAAGGTGAGCACCGGGCCGGTAATGGTTTGGGCTTCGCCCCACTTGCTGCTCACCTCCCGGATGGCCGCGTCGCGGTACGAACTGCGTTCGCGAATCAGGTCCTCGATCATGGAGGCCGGGATCAGCAGCAACAGCACCAGGATGGCGATAGAAAAGATACGCAGCATGATCGAGTGGCGCGTCCAGTCGCTAAAGCGTTCGTAGAAGGTTTTGGTGGTCATGGGTAGTCCCTGGTGCTTATATTGGAAGGATTGATTTAGAAGCCGCGTGCTTAATCTTACGGAGGTATCATAACGATACGTTGCATTTTTGCGTATATTGAGGTTATGAAAGGAAACAAAGAAAGATCAGACAAAAAGATGGTTGGGTTCAATTTTGTGCAGATGATTGAAGACAAGAAGCGCATTCTCAAAGAAGCTGATGAGCGGCGAAAATTGGTACGTGATCACCAGCATGAAAAGACCATTGAGTAGTTTTTCTTCATCTTATCCTATTCACCGTTTATCATCTACGCTATTTTCGTTCGCTACTGATCAAGCGATAGTTTACGAAGTTAGCTTCGTTCCATTTGATGGAGTCACTATTACTAGAGACGATAATCTCATCGATATAGATAGCTTTCAGATCGTTGTCTATCTGGTCAGCGGCACCGAGTTACCCATTGATGTTAAGATTGGTATTACCGTATGCAATGCAGTTCGTATTTTCTTTGAGGAGGACGATACTCGCATTCTTTCCTACCTATGTGATACAATTGACGATAGGCAGACGGCGAGAAAACGCAAGTTTGATCGATGGTACAACCAATTCGGTCCTACGCTCGGTATTGATAAGGTAGATGCGACCATTACCGTTGCTAACCTTCAGTATCTAGTCTCTCTAATGATAAGCAATAAGAATCCTTATCAATCCACTATTAAGACAGAATTCCTGAAAAGTGCTCGTTCGCTTAACAAATAATTTAGACACTCCGCCCATATGATTCCCCTCAACCTCGCCCTCATCCGAGAAGACAAAGTGCCCGTTGATCGCCGCGTGCCCATCACCCCGGCGCAGGCTGCCGATATCCAACGGCGCTTTCCGCACGTCACCGTCGTTTGCCAGAGCAGCGAACACCGGTGTTTTCCCGATCAGGACTACCGCGACGCGGGTATCGCGGTGGTAGATGATGTGCGTCACTGTGATATTCTGATGGGCGTGAAGGAAGTGCCCATTCCCAACCTGATCGCCGACAAGACCTACCTGTTTTTCTCGCACACCATCAAGGAGCAGCCCTACAACCGCGATCTGCTGCGCACTATCCTACAGAAAGATATTCGGTTAATTGACTACGAGCGGTTCACCGATGCGCAGGGCAACCGGGTGGTGGCTTTCGGGCGATTCGCGGGCATCGTGGGCGCCTACAACGGACTGTACACCTACGGCAAAAAGTTAGGACTGTATGACATCCGCCGGGCCAAAGACTGCTTCGACATGGACGATATGCGGAGTGAATTTGATAAGATCGAACTGCCCCCGATCAAGATTGCCCTCACCGGCGGCGGACGCGTCGCCAACGGGGCCGTTGAGGTGCTGGAGGGCGCGGGCATCCGCCGGGTATCGCCCGAAGATTATCTGGCCCAAACCTTTGAAGAACCGGTCTACACCCAACTGGAGGTGACCGATTACAACCGTAAGGCCGATGGCGGTGCCTTTGCTGTCCAAGAGTTCTACCAGCATCCCGACCGCTTCGTGCCCGGCTTTCAGCCGTTTGCGCAGACCACTGATTTGTTCATCGCCGGAGCCTTCTGGGATCACCGGGCCCCGGTGCTTTTTCATCGCGAAGATATGCTACAGGACGACTTCAGCATCCGCGTGATTGCCGATGTCACCTGCGACATTGAAGGCTCTATTCCCTCGACCAAGCGGCCTTCTACCATTGCCGACCCGGTATACGATTATGATCCGCAGCAGGACCGCGTAGCCAATACGCTGTACCAAAATCCGGCCCACGTGTCGGTGATGGCGGTGGACAACCTGCCCTCCGAACTGCCGCGCGACGCCTCCGAATCGTTCGGCGACAGCCTGATGCAACACGTGATGACCAGCCTGCTGGGCGACGGTGACGCCGGAATCATCGAGCGGGCCACCATCACCCAGGGCGGTCACCTCACCAAAGCGTATCAGTATCTGAGCAACTACGTCGCTACATCCTAACTATTTCTCGTACCGCAGCCACCGCGCTCCGTAGGCCGGCAACGCAACGCTTTCACCCAACGGAAGGGCTTCGCCACTCACCGCATCGCTGGCTCGTTGGTATTGGTAGCCATCAAAGGTCAAATCTACCGATGTTGCTTCTCCATCGTTGAGCAAGAAATAGTGATCGGCCTCAGGGCTGGCCAGGCGATAAACAATGGCTTCTTCGGAATGTAAAGGCGGCTCTAAACCTCCCAGCGAGTATTTTCTCAGTAGGTTTTCCATCGCGACGTTGCCCGGTTTGAAGCACGAGCGAGCCGCTTCGTAGCCCAGAATCACCGCCGACCCCTGGCCCAACTGGTGCTCCGTGATGGCCGGTTCGCCGTTGCCGAAAGCGGCGAGTTGCTTCGCTTCGGTAAGCCGCAACGATCCAATGGATCCTACTAGTTTTTCATCATTCAGCAACCAGCCGCGGTTGAGTCCCGAAAATTGGTACTCCCGCAGCACTACGCCAAACAAATCCGCAAAGGGTGAACCTTCGCCGCGGGGCAGCAGGGCCGAATACGTATCCATCCACGCTCCGGGCATATCGAGCACCAGCCGCCCACCCTGCTTCACGTAGTCGTTTAAGATAGGAATCAAGTCCCGGTTGAGCGCGATGACGCCGGGCAAGTAAATCACGGGGTAGCGCGAGGCTAGTCCGGCCCGCAGGTCGTCGGGATTCAGGTACTCGAAAGGGATATCTCCGTTGATCAGCGCGCGCGACACTCCCACCCGGGCCTGCATGGGTCGATAGCGCAGACTATCTTGCCCCTTGAACGACATGGCGGTCCACATCGCTTCGTTGTCCCAATCAAAAAACACTCCTACCAGCGGTTCTTTGTGCGCGGCCCACAGTTCTTCGCGGTAGCGCTGCATGCCCTGGGCGATCTTCCCAACCGCCACGGCCCGGTCGGTGACCTGGTTTTGATGATCGAGCAGGGCGTATTCGCCCACTTCGGCTCCGGCGGTGCGGATGCTCCAGCTCCACAACCCCCAGCCCTTGAAGCCCGAGGCCAGCATACTCAGCGTGAACTGTTGCATGGTGCCCGCATCCACGGTGAAGCCTTTATCACTTCGTCCAAGGCTCTCGCCACCAAACTGCTGCGGCCCGCCGGAGGTTTCCCAGCCGCCGCTCCAGCCGCCCTTGAACATATCGTTGATGTAGCTGGCCTGCATATACAGGGTGGGACCCAACTCATTCTGCACCTGATCAAAGTGCCAGACAAAGTGGATAGACGGGTAAAAAGAGCCCGCGTTACGCATCACATCGGCGATGCCCGGGAAATCTACCCCAAAGTAGGCGTGCGGACGAAACAGCCCCAATTCGCCCCCGGCGCGGAAGGGCGCGTTGGCATCGAACGCGTGAAATTCATCTACCTTCTTTTGCAATTCTTCTAGCCCGTGATCGGCTTTAAACCGCAGAATATCCCGCCGGATACGGTACTCGCGGTGATTGTACTGTTCCCACCGCTGCGCAAAGTCCTCCCACGAATCGAACGCTCCGCCGGTAGCCTGCAAACCGTGGTGATGCTGGTTATAGGCAAAATTCAGTGAATCGATGGTACCGTAGGTCCGCTGGGCCCAATCCACGAAAAGCTCCTTGCCCTTGTCACTCAGTTCGAGTCCGCGAGGCCCCACGGTGGGGTCGTAGGCCGTGCTGCCCCCTTTGGGTGCCTGCGGATCGCCAGTTTCCTTTTTGTAGGCGATGATGCGCTCAATGCGTTGTTTGAGCACTTCGGTTTGATAAGCGACCATCTTGGGGTGCCTCCGTACTTCCTTCATACTCATTCCATTAGGCAATCCGAGCTTTTTGACCAAGGCTTCGGTGATCGGCTCCCAGCCTCCTTCGCCGTACCACCACGGAATAATGCCTTCTTCCAGGGCGATCAACTGGATTTGCTCCTCGGTCCAATCGGGCAGGGCCATTATCTGCTTTAGGTTGGTGAACCCGAGCGCTTTCATCTGGCGGAAATGTTCGCGTATTTCCGCTTCGCCTTCGCCCGGACGCTGGATGTAGACCACTCCGGCGGGCATCGGGGCAATTGTTCTGAATTTCTGCTGCTGGGGTGAGTCGTGCAGTTGGTCGTAGAGGTCGTGCCGGAAGTCGTGATCGGCTTGCGCCAGAACTGAGAAGGCAAGCAGCGAGAGAAGGACAGAAAGCAGCGGTCTGATAAACATAATGGCGCAGGGTTTAAGGCAAACTACGAGAATTCTTCGAAGCACTACTCGGCAAAGTGCTTATTTTAATTCTCGATACACCGGTGCCAAGTCTGAGTAATCAACCGAGTAGCCCCGTTGGCCATCGGTAATCGTCATTTTGCCCTCGCCAGTGGTGACGTACGGACTTTGGTAGGCTCCCCCGTCGGCCCAATCGGTGAAGTCAATGGACTCGCCGTTAATGCTGCCGGTGCCGCGAAGGCCTTCCGGCTGGTACTGCATACGGAGGGCGGTTCCTGAACTGGCCTGATACTGTAGTTGCTGCTCGTCAGCGTCTACCAACAGCTGACCTTTCGCACCGACGGCAGTCGCAAAAGCTTTCAGATTGCCAAACGCATCTTTTTCGTGCACCTCTAGCGCGTAGCCCGAAAACGCACCGGGCACCACCAGCACGTGGTTGTCGAGAAGCTTGGCGGCACGTTTGTCTATCGGAATGGCCGCTTGTATTTCTTCATCCTCAGCTTTAAGCCAGTAGTAGTCTGCGGTGCTGGGAGTCACTGCTACGTAGGCAGAGTCGGCGTCTATAAAGATTTTACCATCCTGTTCCAGAATTTTGCGTACCGCACGGGGCACAAACAACCAGGTAGCGGCTTGGTACTTCGCTTGCTGAAAGAAAGTCCCAAGCGAATCAGGAGAAGGCTTACGCACTGCTTGCAGCGGCTGGTCGGCGATTGAACCCTGACGGCTGGCCTGTTCATCTGTCTTTTTGCCTTTGGTGAACTCGGTGGGGGCGGAAGCGACCAGGATCACGTTTTTGTCCTGCAACGTCTGGGTATACGGACTGTAACCACCCGGTGCGCGGTGGTAAGGCTGCAACCCGCCGAAGCTCAGGGGACCAGCTTTTCCTTTCACCACCAATGACCAGCTAATCTGCTGATTGGGGTTGTCGACCTGGGTGATATACACGCTGCCCAAACCGAAGTTTTTGCTGCCGTAAAAATACTCCTGAAAGGCATTCGGGACGTCCATGTGGTAGAGCGGCCGTGCGATTCGCGCTTCGAAGGGCAGCGCAATCTTTTTATGAAGAATATTGTAGATGACTTGATTCGGACGATACGAGGAAGTGACCTGGTGGAGCGACGTATGGAAATTGTCCTGCTCGTCCAGCGAACTACCGAACCAGTGGTGAAGCATCCCCCGCATCTCTCCGGTGTAATTTAGGTCGTACGGACCGCGCTTCTGGGCTCCGGCGATGGCCCCGTCATATACCTTGAGCGCGTAAGTAGCCAGATAATAGTCTAGCGCCAGCTTGGCCAGCGCTTTGGTTTCGGGATCGGGCGAGAAGTCGTACAGGTTTAGAAAGGCCTCAATCGAGTGTGGATAGTAGATCTGCGAATCGTACTCGCCATTGCCGGTGGTGAGCATCTTGCGCAGATAATCTTTCAGAACAAAACTAATTTTCTGCTCAGCCTCAGCTACTGGATAACCGGAAATTTTACTTTCGGACGGAAATAGCTGAGCGTATAACAGACCCGAGGTGCGCCACATTGTTTTGTGGTTCTCAGTGCCACCGTCCTTTCGGTTACCACCCAGCAGTTGGCCTACCTCACCCACCAGATCGTGGGGCACAGACAAGTTAACATACTGCCGGGCGGGCCCATCCGAAGGAAGGCGGGCTTCGCGGTAATTTGACACGGCCGCCCGGAAACTGGTTTGCCAATCATGTCCCATCTCCGAACCAAACAAGGAGTAAAAACGGGCCCAGTTCTTAGCGGCAAAGTGGTACTGCTGCCGCAGGTTGCCCGGGATACTCAGGTACGCTTTTGTAACTACGTCGGTGGGATAAAGGAGTAGATGTGCTGTAGCGGGGGGCAAATCACGCTTCATCGGATCACCACCGAAGCGAATAATCTGACCATCCGGACCACGCTCTTTGGGGCCAAAGTAGCCAGTTTCGCCCTGTACGTAGACTCTCCCGGTGTAGGGCGACGTGATTGTCTCTCCTTGCAAAGCCCAGTGTCGCACCGGTAAGCCGGTATCGGGACACTGGGAAAGTGCCTGGCTCTTTTCTCCGAAGGGTTGCGCAGCAATTTCGGACAACTTACCCGAAATTCTGCGTTGGTAACCCCCTTCGTCCGGATAGGTGGTCACAGCCCAGGGCTGCTGCGCAACAATGGTTGAACTGATTCCTAAGAAGGCAAAAAGGAGCAAAACAGGGCGCATGGAAATCGAGGTGGTTAGGTTAACCGACCGATTGCGATCCAAACGCCCTGATCGGCACTTTTCGGTTAAGAAGAAAGTAATTATCCGTTCATCGATATCAAAAACTCGTCGTTGTCTTGGGTGCCCTTCATGCGTTGTAGCAAGAACTCGATGGCTTCGCTGGAATTCATGTCCGACATCAATTTGCGCAAGATCCAGATGCGCGACAGCTCTTCTTTCTCCATCAGCAGGTCTTCGCGGCGGGTGCCGGAAGCCGGCACATCGATGGCCGGGTAAATACGCTTGTTGGCCAGCTTGCGATCAAGTTGCAGCTCCATATTACCGGTGCCCTTGAACTCCTCAAAGATCACCTCGTCCATTTTGGAGCCGGTTTCGATCAGGGCGGTGGCGATGATGGTAAGTGAGCCGCCGTTCTCTACGTTACGCGCGGCACCGAAGAAGCGCTTCGGCTTGTGCAGCGCGTTAGCATCAACGCCACCCGACAGAATCTTTCCCGACGAAGGCACGGTGGTGTTATAGGCCCGCGCCAATCGGGTGATAGAATCAAGCAAGATCACCACGTCGTGGCCCGATTCTACCATGCGTTTGGCTTTTTGCAGCACGATGCTCGCCACCTTCACGTGCTTCTCGGCTTGTTCGTCGAAGGTAGAGGCGATCACCTCGGCATTCACACTGCGGGCCATATCGGTAACCTCCTCAGGACGCTCGTCGATGAGCAGCACGATCAAGTATACCTCGGGGTGGTTTTCGGCAATGGCGTTGGCCATTTCTTTCAGCAGCACCGTTTTCCCCGACTTGGGCTGCGACACAATCATGCCGCGCTGTCCCTTACCGATGGGCGAAAACAAGTCCAGGATGCGGGTAGAGTAGTGCCCGGCCTTGGTGGATAAGTTGAGCCGTTCGTTCGGGAACAGGGGCGTGAGATACTCGAAAAGGAACGCGGTCGCGGGTTTCTTCGGTGGTTTTGCCGTTCACGGATTCTACGCGCAGCAGGGCAAAGTATTTTTCTCCTTCCTTGGGCGGACGAATCTGACCGCGCACCGTATCGCCGGTTTTGAGGCTAAACAGCTTGATCTGCGAGGGCGACACGTAGATATCATCCGGGCTCGCCAAGTAATGGTAATCCGATGAGCGCAGAAAGCCGTAGCCGTCCTGCATCATCTCCAGCACCCCTTCGTTCACGATCAGGCCGTCAAATTCCTTAACGGGCACGGTCATGCTATCGTCTTTGTTCTTGTTCTTCCGCTGGTTGTTGGTGTTGCCCGGGTTTTCGTTGCGGCGATCGCGATCTTCGTTGCGGCGATCATCGTTGCGCGGGTTGTCGCGCCGTTCGTCGTTGCCCCGGTTGCCGTCGTTACCGCGGTTGTTGTCACGGCGGTTCGACTTGTTATTGCTATCGCCGCCGGAAGAACGCCTTTCGTTCGATGCCCGGTCGTTCGCGACCCGGTCATTCTTCTGGTTTTGCGGCCGGTCGCCTTCGCTCTTCTTGTCGTTCGCGCCGCGGTCGTTGTCGCGTGGTTCCGCCTTCTTCTTGCCGCCTTCCACTTCCACGTTAAACGATTCCATCAACTCGTTGGCCGAGGTTTTGGCCTCGCGGTTGGTTTCGTCTCTTTCGTTGTCGTTCTTCTCTCTGTTATCGTCGTCGCCGTTTTCAGTAACGTTAACGCGTTTGCGGGTGGGGGAAGGAGATTTGTCTCGTTTATTATCCGCCGACGGTCTTTTGTTAGTATCTCTTTGTTTGGATTCTTCAGCCGGTTTAGCTTCTTCACCTTCCGTAACGGCCATAGGCACTTTCTTCTGCGGAAGCTTGTCCTCGGGAAGCACTGCTTGCTGGTCTAGGATCTTGTAGATCAGGTCAGCCTTATTTAGCTTTTTGTAATTCTTCAAGTCTAACTGCTCCGCAATTTCGCGCAGCTCAGAGAGCAGTCTCACTTGTAACTCATCAATGGTATACATAAGAAAAATGGTAAATGATCGATATCCAGCAAGGACGCTGGACTAGGGGTGAGGATAAATTTCAAAAGGGAAATGCGATGAAAACGTAGCAATAGGGAATGGACTCCCTCCTACCGTCAAGGAATGCTGACGCAATAATAGGCCAAGAAATCCTAATTATCAAAGAAAAAAAATTATTTTGCGCCCACTTAGTGGTATATTCTAAATCTGGGCTGAGGTAGTTATCTGTTCTCTTCCTTATTCTCAACGACTCACGCATCATAATGTTACAAACCGTTCATATTGCTGAAAACCGAGATTTAGTAGAAAAGGGACTCACCCGGCGGGGTTTTCCGCAGGCTAGTCGGGCCATTGGCCAGCTTTTGCAAACCGATTCTCAACGGCGGCACACCCAAACCGATCTCGATCAACTGCTGGCGCAATCGAACCAGCTATCTAAGCAGATCGGTGAGCTGATGCGGCAGGGCAAAAAAGAGGAGGCCGAGGCAATTAAGCAGCAGACCGCGGATCTCAAAGTGCAGAGCAAGGACTTAACCGAGCAACTTCGGGAATATGAGCAGTCGCTTCAGCAACAACTCTACCAAATCCCCAACGTGCCGCACCCCAGCGTGCCCGACGGCCGGTCGGCCGACGATAACGAGGTAATTTACGAATACGGCGCGCTGCCCGAACTGGGAGAAAACGCGCTGCCCCACTGGGACCTGATTGAGAAACACGACATCATCGACTTTGCGCTTGGCAATAAAATCAGCGGGGCGGGCTTTCCGGTGTACAAGGGACAAGGTGCCCGACTGCAACGGGCGTTGATCAATTTCTTTCTGGATGAGGCGCGCACCGCGGGCTATACCGAAGTGCAACCCCCACTGCTGGTGAACGAAGCTTCGGGCTACGGCACCGGGCAATTGCCCGACAAAGAAGGGCAGATGTACGAACTTAAGGAGGGCCTGTTCCTGATCCCCACCGCCGAAGTGCCCATCACCAATATGTACCGCGACGTGCTGCTGAAGCACGATGAGTTGCCGATTATGAACGCCGGTTACACCGCTTGTTTTCGCCGGGAGGCGGGCTCGTGGGGAGCCGACGTGCGCGGCCTCAATCGCTTGCATCAGTTCGACAAAGTGGAGATTGTGCAGATCCGTAAGCCGGAGCAGTCGTATACGGCCCTGGAAGAAATGGCCCTGCACGTGCGGCAATTGCTCGAGAAGCTAGAACTGCCCTATCGGGTGCTCAAACTCTGCGCCGGGGATATGGGATTTACCGCGGCGCTCACCTACGATATGGAAGTGTACTCAGCGGCCCAGCAGAAGTGGTTGGAGGTGAGTTCGGTGAGCAATTTTGAGACATACCAAGCCAACCGGCTCAAGCTGCGCTACAAAGACGACAACAACCAGAATCATTTGCTCCATACGTTAAACGGCAGTGCGCTGGCGCTGCCTCGCATTGTAGCGGCACTGCTCGAAAACAACCAAGGGTCTGATTTCGTTAAAATACCGGAGGTGCTGGTTCCCTATACGGGCTTTGACCGAATTACCTGACCAACGGCTAGTCTTCTACCAAACCATTCTATGCAAATTGCCTATTTGGAAATGCCCCTTTATATCTTGGGCAGTTTTTTTATGATTGCCACCCTGTTGCCGCTTATCCGAAGCGACCACTGGCTCATTCGGGACTTTGACTTTCCGCACGTCCAGATCACCTTTTTCAACGCGGTTATTTTCATTGCTTTTCTGATCTTCGTTCCGGTAGACGGGTTGTGGCCTACTGTCTTTTTAATTGCGTTAGCGGCCTGCATTGTCTACCAGTGCTACATTATCTATCCGTATACCTACGTGGCCCCCGAGCCGGTGAAGAACAGCAAACTGTCCGTAGGCAAAAATAGCCTTAGCCTGATGGTGACCAACGTGCTGATGACCAACCGAAACGCCCAGCAGTGTTTAAAAATCGTGGAGGATGTTGATCCTGATTTGCTGCTGATGGTGGAGACCGACGACTGGTGGTGTCAGCAGATGCAGCCCCTCAAGGAAAAAACCTACCCCCATGCGGTTGAGTATCCTCTGGATAATACCTATGGGATGTTGCTGTACTCAAAACTTCCAATTGTCAACTGTGACATCAAATTTGTTGTAAAGCCCGAGATCCCGTCCTTTCACACGCAGGTGGAGCTGCGCTCAGGGCAGATCGTCAACCTGCACTGTGTGCACCCCGAGCCACCCAGCCCCACCGAAAGCGAAACTTCTACCGAACGCGATGCCGAACTGCTCATCCTGGGCAAAGATTTGGTCGACGCCAAGCAGCCAACGCTGGTGGCGGGCGATCTCAACGACGTGGCTTGGTCGTATACTACGCGCCTATTTATCAAGATTAGCGAACTGTTGGACCCCCGTAAGGGCCGGGGGTTTTTCAATACCTTTCACGCCGGTTACCGTTTTATGCGTTGGCCGCTAGACCACGTGTTTCTTTCGCCGCACTTTCGGTTGCTGGACATCAAACGCTTGCCCTACTACGGATCGGACCATTTTCCGATGTATCTGGCCGTGAACTACGAACCCCGGCCGGATAACGATGAGATGCAGGAGTCGGCCAACGAGGAAGAGAAGAAGCTGGCCGAAACTAAAATACGTGCCATTCTATAGCCGTCGCTACAAGGTGGCGCGAAAGGTGACCACTTCCTGGTTGATAATGAGCTTGAGCACGTAGAGCGTGGGGACAGCGGGTCCATTCGCTAACAGTATTTCGTAAAACCCACCCGAAACATTAGTCCGCGCGTCGTTTTGCACTACTTTGCCCGTGAGGTCGGTCACCCGGAGCGCTACATGGTTGCGCTCATCGGTTAAGTGCAGCAACAAAGCGTCCCCCTCATGGTGCAGTCGAAAGAAAGCATTGCTTGATTTGCTACTGCTCTGGGGAGGGGCAGACGAAGTCCGCTGAATGGTGCTACGCGAAGGCAGCTCGCTGGACACCAGCCAGGCCGATTCGGACGGACGCTCGGCTGGTAATGCAACGCTACTTTGCGCAGTTGCAGACCAAGTTACTAGGCCAAATGCGGTGCAAAGCAGGACATTTTTTGAGAAAGCGCGCATACAACAAAACTACTTTTGTTATATATGCCATAAAAATTGTTTAACGTTGCTTCTCGCCTGTGTAAGCAATTTTAGGAAAGAGCAGGCAAACCAAAACGGATATTATCTATGCTCATCATTGGTGAAATACCGCATCCCGATTGCAGAATTACGCTTTTCTCGTGGAACGCGAAGTATCTGATTAAATTAGAACGAGGGTTGATCGAGCAGACCTTTAAGGTGCCAGAACTTGAGGTAACCGGCGATGAGGATATAAAAGAAATGCTGAAGGATGACTTTTTGCAAGAAGCCTTGCAGCGCTTCGAACGAAATGGATGCCTCGCTGGGTAGGGCGCTGGCTAAGGTCAGCGGTTACTGACGCCTGCGTGAAGCGAATAGTTAGCTGTGCTCAGATGCGACCTAGCACCACAAAAGCGTAAGGATGAGGGTTTTTTTCGTCCGCCGGATGCTCCTCACGCTTCACTTCTTTCCACTGCGTAGCGTCAATCTCTGGGAAGTAGGTATCTCCCTCGAACTCTGCCTTGATCTCAGTGAGGTAAATGCGGTCAACCTGCGGCAGGGTAAGTTCGTAAATCTGCGCTCCGCCCAAAACGAACATTTCTTCTTGTCCATTCTGCTCGGCTAGCCGAAACGCTTCCTCTACGTTGTGCACCACGATGCAGCCCTCGCGGTAGTAGTCCGGCTGGCGGGTCACGATGATGTTGAGGCGGCCGGGCAGGGGCTTGTTCACCGACTCGTAGGTTTTGCGGCCCATCACCACGTAGTGGCCGGTGGTGGTTTCCTTGAAGTACTTCAGGTCGGCGGGCATGTGCCACACCAGGTCGTTGTCTCGGCCAATCACCCGGTTGTCGGACCGGGCCACCATAATAGATTTGATCATAGGGAGTTTCCGCGTAAGAATTCTTCAATGGGTAAGCGGCGCTTTCCTTCTAGTTGCAGATCGTGCACGGCCACCAGCGTATCGAGCGCCTTAATGTGCAAGTAGGTTTTGTTGTCGGTGACGTGTTCTCCGGGATTCAGGTTGTCATTGCTGGTGCCCGTATCCGCTACGGCAAATAGTTTACAGCGCAGCCCATTCAGCACGGTCCAGGCGGCGGGGTAGGGGGAGAGTCCGCGCACGAAATTGCCAATAGCTTCGGCGGGTTGTTGCCAGTTGATGCGGCAGGTTTCCCGCTGTAGCTTGGGAGCTTCCTTGAGGTCGCTCACTTCGGGTTGGGGGGACAGTGTATATTCATCGGCGGCGATGGCCTGCACGGTGCGCACCACCAGCGCTGCTCCCCGGTGCATCAGCCGTCCATAGAGCGTTCCGGCGGTGTCGTCGGGGTGAATGGGTTCGCGCTCCTGAAACAGCACGTTGCCGGTGTCGATGGCGTGCTGAATCTTAAAGGTGGTGACTCCGGTTTCGGTCTCTCCGTTGATAATGGCCCAGTTGATGGGCGCGGCCCCGCGGTACTGCGGCAGCAGCGAGGCGTGCAGGTTGAAGGTGCCCCGGGGCGGCATGTCCCACACCACTTCGGGCAGCATCCGGAAGGCCACCACAATTTGTAAATCGGCCCGGTAGCCGCGCAGCTTCTCCAGAAAGTCCGGAGATTTCAGGTTGGTAGGTTGCAGCACGGGCAAGTTCTGCGCTAGCGCGTATTCTTTAACGGGCGAATGGCCAACTTTGCGCCCCCGCCCCTGCGGTTTGTCGGGAGCGGTAATCACGGCGACCACCTGAATTTTGTGCTCAACCAACGCTTGCAGCGAGGCCACCGCGAACTCGGGAGTTCCCATAAAAATGACGCGTAACGAAATTTCGTTCATAGGGTATATAAAAGCGCAGCGGCGTAAATTGTTTGGAGAGACAATCCACAGTTCACCCTAGCATGTTATTTGCGCCCGAATCGAACACAAATGCTTCCGCTGATGAACTTACTCAAACCAATGCTTCTGCTGATGCTGTTGTTTCCCGTTGGGTGTGACAACGATGATCTTAATTGCGGCAATGGAGTTCCCCGCTATACGGATGTCATCGGAATTACCGGATACAACGCTCGGTTGCTCACCGATAACTATCGTAAACTAGATTCGCTAGCAGCTCAAGCGCAGGCCACTTTCGCCCAGTACGCTTTGCAATTATCTCCCACCGTAGAACTTACCGACCAACGCGCTGAAATTACCGGAGGATGGGGGAACGCGGCCTACGCGTGTGACCCTGTTCCTCCAAAACCCTTCGAGACTATCACAGACATTGCCCTATTTAGTAACACCGCCTACGAGCAAGCCAGTAGCGATAAGGTAATCGCCGCAGGCGAACGCTTGAATGATATCGTCAAAATATACGACTACTACAGCGGCCGCATTGTGGGCTTGCCCGACTTTCTGCTGGATGAACCGCTGGCCGGTGAGGAAGGGTTTCTGCTGCAGTTGACCACAGCCCCCGCCCAGGAGACGATCCATACATTTACCGTTCGCTACGAATTGGACAATGGGGAAACGTACGAATTCACTGCCCTCCCCGTCACGCTCACTCCATAGTTGCTCGTTTATCTCCGTTATTAGGTAGATTGGCGTGTAAGAATCGACTAAGGTTTAGGCACAACTAGCGGAAATAACGCACTGGTTGGGCGCATTTCTTGTGAGGGTTTCACGGTGGCGATCGACAGAATCGCGCCTTTAACCTTGAGACTTATGGAAAAGATCATAAAAATGCTCAGTCACCAAGATCGAATACTTGGCAGAGTTTTCTCCGGAGGCAGCCAAGTTTCTCCGAAGAACGAAGTGGGTCAAGTGCTGGTCCACGAAATTAAAAATGGATTCTTCGAGAAGAAGCTGATCGATAACGCCTTAGTTTCTTGCCCGCTGCACCTGCCCTTCACCCTATTTCATACCTTTAGAAATACTCCCTTTAACTAAGCATTTTTAACAGAGAATTTCACGTGCACCGGGTCTTTTTTTGCAGAAAAATCTCTGTACAATTTAAAAACACCTTCGGCTAACAATCGGTGACCAGTGGGGTTGAACCATTACTTTTTTTCAATCCAAAACTTTTTAACCGATGAAAGCCCTCGTATACCACAAGCCCAAGCACGTTAGCGTTGACACCGTTCCCGACCCTACCATTCAAGACCAGCGCGACGCCATTATCCGCGTCACCGCCACCGCCATCTGCGGCTCCGACCTCCACATCTACAACGGCCTCATTCCCGACACCCAGAACTTTGTAATCGGCCACGAGTTTATGGGCATAGTAGAGGAGGTAGGCAGCGAAGTTAAAAACCTAAAGATCGGCGACCGGGTAGTAGTTCCCTTCCCCGTCAGCTGCGGACAGTGCTACTTTTGCCAGCACCAGCACCTGCCCACGCAGTGCGAAAACTCTAACCCGGAGTTTTACGGCCCCGAAGGAGACATCACCAAGGGCAAGGGCGGCGGCTTGTTCGGTTATACCCAGCTCTACGGCGGTTACGACGGCGGGCAAGCCGAGTTTGTGCGCGTGCCCTACGCCGACGTGGGACCCCGCAAGGTGCCCGAAGGGCTGACCGACGAGCAAGTATTGTTCCTGACCGATATTTTTCCCACGGGCTACACCGGCGTCGACTGGGCTAATGTGCAGGGCGGCGAAACGGTGGTGGTGTTTGGGTGCGGTCCGGTGGGTATCATGGCGCAAAAGTCCGCCTGGCTACGGGGCGCGGGGCGCGTGATTGCCGTAGACATTGAGCAGTACCGCTTGGATAAGGCGCACCAAACCGCCAACGTAGAATTCATCAACGGAGCCGAAAACGACGTGGCCGAAGTAGTGCGCAGCATGACCGACGGCCGCGGCGCCGACGTGTGCATTGATGCGGTTGGGATGGAGGCGCACCGGACCATCGTGGACAAAACGCTGCAAACGCTGGGCGGGCAGGCCGGCACGGCCGACGTGATCGTGAACGCGCTGGACAGCGTGCGTCGTGGTGGAGTGGTGTCGGTAGTGGGAGTGTACGCTTCTAACTACAACCAGTTTCCGCTGGGCAAAATCTTTGACAAAGCGATTACCCTACGGGCCGGTCAGGCTCCGGTGCAGCGCTATATTGATCAACTCATGCAGCACGTGCAGCAGGGCGATATCGTGCTGGACGACATCATCACCCACCGTTTGCCGCTGTCGGAAGCCGAGCACGGGTACAAAATATTTAACGAGAAAAAGGATGACTGCGTGAAGGTGGTGCTGCAACCCTGAACATCTTTCAGGCAGTACGGTTTATTGAACGGACGCGTTGCAAACGCGCCCGAGACAAACCATTTTTAACCAGTAGAATTTATAAAGTCATGGCCGACACTACCATTAAGAAAGTAGACGGAACACATTCGCCCACGAAGGGTGCTGAGAAATTTTTAGCCTCCGGCAAAAACGTTGCTATGCGCCTGTGGGAAAACGAACAACCCGGGGCCGACAAGCCCGAGCACAGCAGCCCCTACGAAATGGTAGGCTATGTGATCAAGGGCAAGGCGGAGTTACACGCTGAGGGTCAGAAGGTTATTCTGGAAGCGGGCGATTCGTACTTGGTGCCGAAGGATGCCAAACACACGTATAAAATCTTGGAAGCCTTCACCGCCGTAGAAGCCACTTCGCCGCCCGCGCAGGTGCAGTAGTTTTTGTCAACAATGCGAATAACTGTTAGAAACAGAAAAGCTACGTCTACGTATAACCACGCACATTTCATCAGCCTACGGATTAATTCCTAGGCTGATAAAATAACCGCTAATATCACCTAAAGACGGATCAAGTGAATTTGTTGTTCGTATGATAATCCATATCTGACGATTCAAGACGTCAGGTATTTTTTTTACTCAAGCATAATTTTTCTACTTGATAGTTGTGTTCTATCAATCTATTCACTTACTTTGTAATTCAAAGTACTTTCTGTTATGCAGCAAACTGATTATTTAAAGGACATCACCGAGATTCGCTCCATTATGGAGCGCTCGTCGCGCTTTATTTCGCTGAGCGGACTCTCGGGCGTGATGGCGGGAGCGTACGCGTTAGCCGGAGCGTACGTAGCTCATTTGATTGTGCAAGATTACCGGGCAAATCCTCACGAGCACGTGATAGCCTATCTGATGGTCGTTGCGGCGGTAGTATTATTGCTCGCAGTGGGTACGGGAGTTTTTCTAACCACCCGCCGCGCCCGGGCGCAGGGAGCCACGATCTGGGACGCTACGGCTCAACGACTACTTATCAACCTGCTGATTCCGCTGGTGGTGGGTGGTTTGTTCAGCCTAATTTTGGTGGCGCGCGGAATGGTGGGCATCATCGCGCCCAGTATGCTGATTTTCTACGGTTTGGCACTGGTGAACGCCAGCAAGTACACCCTGACCGACATTCGCTACCTCGGCTTCGCCGAAATTGGCCTTGGATTGCTGGCCGCCCTGCTCCCCGGCTACAGCTTGCTCTTTTGGGCGCTGGGTTTCGGAGTGCTCCACATCATCTACGGCACCCTCATGTACTATACGCACGAACGGTGAATTACTTACTCAACGATTTTGATAAAGCTTTTGAAAACAAAGTCCGCCTGGGAGTGATGTCGGCCCTGATGGTGGACGACGCGCTAGACTTCAATCGGTTGAAGGAACTGCTGGGAGTGACGGATGGCAACTTGGCTAGTCACTTGAAAGCGCTGGAGAAGGTAAATTACATTGATGTGCAGAAGCAATTTGTGGGACGCAAGCCCAATACCCGGTATTCGACTACCAAAATGGGCAAAAAAGCCTTCAACGATCACCTGAACGCGCTAGAGGCGTTGCTCAAGGCGCAAAAACAACAAGCGTAAAAAAATTTGAATATCAGCTTTGTAATTCAAAGTACTTTCAATTATTTAAACTATTACTATGCGTATCACAAGATTTAAATGCTGGCTGGGAGCCACTCTGTTGTACGGCTACCTGTTTTACGACCAATCGGCCGGAATCAATTTTTTGTTGTTCAACGTTGCCTTGCTGACAGGCCTTTTCGCATTGTATCCAACGCTGCGCCGACAACGGGCGGTGGTGGCCGTAGCGATCGGATGTTTGCTAACGGCGCTCAACGTGGTGTGGCATCCCACCTGGCCCGCCGTTTGGATGAACCTTATTTCTTTGCTAGGGCTGGCAGGGCTTAGCGCTCATCCGGAAAGCTCGCTGTTGGTGGCCTGGATCAACAGCGGGTACTCGCTAATCGCTTCTTTCTGGAAGCACACCCTTGGCAGGATGATTTCGCGGCCTACTTTGGTGCCCGGCGATTCCAAAGGGGAACCTACTTCTCCGGCAGTAGCAGGCATCACGGCGGGCAAAGTAGTATCGCAATTTGTTCCTCTGCTGGTAGCTGCTCTATTCTTTCTGCTTTACACGCAGGCGAGTCCGGCCTTCTCTGCTTTATTCGGTCAACTTTCGCTCGACTTCATCTCGGGGTGGTGGGTGATTTTTACCCTGTTCGGAGGCTATCTGCTCCTTACCCTTTTCTACCCTACAACGATTTCCAAGCTTGTTCAAGCTGATCTGGCGGCTTCTGATCTGTTGCACCGTCGCCGATCAACTACTTCCAAGTTTAACCCAGTGGGTCTTCGTTACGAGTACCGCACCGCTTGGCGAGCGTTTGTTCTTCTCAACATATTGCTGTTTTTTTTCAATGCGGTAGATATAGCGTACCTCAGTGCTGGAAAACTACCCGAAACAATAACCTACAAAGAGTTTCTGCACCAGGGAGTGAATGCGCTGATTATCTCGGTGGTGCTAGCCATTGCGATAGTAATGTACTTCTTGCGAGGCAGCCTTAATTTTTTGTCTAACAGCCAGCGCCTCAAGTACGCTGCGTACGTTTGGATTACTCAAAATGCCGTACTAGCAGGTGCTACGATAGTGAAGAATGCCGAATACATTGAGCGGTTTGGCCTTACCCACCGGCGTATTGGCGTCTACGTCTACCTACTGCTTACCCTTATCGGCCTTGCAACTACGTGGATAAAGGTGCGAAATACAAAAAGCAACTGGTTCTTGGTGCGGCGCAACAGTTGGGCGTTTTATACGGTACTGGTGGTATACAGCATGATAGATTGGGGTTACGTAATTACTGAGCATAGCTTAGCTAGGCTTGAAGAGCATCCACCTCACATGACATATTTACTTTCGCTTTCTGATATAGACCTTGACCGGCTTGCATCTGTACAGGACAATCCGGTAGTCTCAGCGCGGGCAAAGGAACGCATTTACGATCGTATAGATACCTTCATCCAGCAGGAACAGCGAGAAGGGTGGCAGTCGTGGAATTACCGCGACTATCTGCTGTACCAAAAACTTATTTACTATAAGTAAGCCCCTTCCATGATTGTTAACCATTACACAGAATTGAACGATAATAGATATGCTCCCCAGCTTCATCAAAATGCTTCGCAGCTTTCGGTACGCCGGTCGGGGGATAGCCTCGGCGGTGCGGCGCGAGAATAACTTTCGCTATCATCTGCTGGCCACGGTGGGCACGCTGCTCACCGGCTGGCTCACCGGGTTCACCCGCACCGAGTGGTGCATTGTGCTGATGCTCATCGGCATGGTGTATGCTTCGGAAATTTTCAATACCGCCATCGAGAAACTCATGGACAAGCTGCATCCCGGGCCGGACCCGGACGTGGGCATCATCAAAGATTTGGCCGCCGGGGCAGTGCTGGTGACCAGCATTACCGCCGCGGTAGTGGGCACCATCATTTTACTTGGAAAACTAGGATACTTATGAAAAAAATACTGTTCTGGGGGCAGCGATTCGTTGCGCTCGTGATTGCGCTATCGGCGCTAGCCTTCGTCTTGCCCACTTCGCTCTACGCGCTTGATCTGTTGCAGTCGTTTGCCGTGCACGCGCTGGTGGGCTACGCCCTGCTGCTGGGACTGTTTATTTTAGTTCGGGCGAAGCAACTAGCGATTGTTGCCGGAGGCGCAGTAGCCGGGTTGCTGTTGTGCCTACACTCCTACATCCTCCCGCCCTCGCTATCTCACTTCGCCGACGGGCAACCTTTCACGGTAGCGCACTTCAACGTGCTGGCCAACAACCGGCAGTACGATCCGGTGATCCGGCAAGCCTTAGCATCTAAGGCTGATCTACTGTCATTTCAGGAAGTGGCGCCCCACTGGGCGGATGAGCTCACCCAACGTTTGCGCGATGCGTATCCCTATTATCACGTGGTGACTGATCCCTGGGACACGCGGGGCATTGCCATCTTTTCGCGTTACCCGCTTCAGAACGTGCAGACCCACTACTGGACCAAGTCGCCCAACATCACCGGTGACATTGATCTGAGCGATCGGGTGGCCTCCAACGAAAAATCCGGGGACACCCTGGTGCACTTTGTAGCTTCGCACACCCTGTCGCCCCGCAGCGAAAGCCGCTACCGGCGACGCAACCAGCAGATTCAGCAGATCGCTGACTATCTGAAGTCGGTCAAGGGGCCGGTGCTGGCCATTGGCGACTACAATGCGGTGCCCTGGAACCGGTCGATTGTGGCCATGCGGCAAGAAGGCGGGGTGTACGACAGTCGGCAAAATTTCACCTCAACCTATCCGGCCCGATTGCAGGGAGGTGGTTTGCCCATCGACTACGTGTTTCACTCCGAAGATTTTACCTGCCTGGATTTCTATGCGGTGTCGGCCGAAGGGTCTGATCACCGGGGGGTGGTGGGCACGTACCGGTTACGTCCGTCGGTTTTGTGATTACGTAGCGACAGATCGCATAGTAGCGACAGATTGCAATCTGTCGCTACTATGCGATCTGCGGTTAATCCCGGGCGTACAGCACCTTCCCTCCCACAATGGTGTAATCTACCTTCGTCATCAGGATTTCCTCCTCCGGAACGGTCATAATGTCTTTAGAAAAAACCGTGAAGTCGGCCAGTTTGCCCACCTCGATTGACCCCTTAATATCTTCTTCAAAAGCGGCGTAGGCCGGAAAGATCGTGTACGACTGCAGCGCCTCTTCGCGGGTCATTTTCTGACCGGGTTCGTAGCCGCCTTCGGGCTCGCCCTTGAGGGTTTTGCGGGCCACTGAGGCATAGAAACTAGGCAGCGGGTTGAGCGGCTCCACTGGCGCGTCGGTGCCGTTCACGATAATCGCTCCCGAATCCAGCAGTTTGCGCCACACGTAGGCTCCTTCTTCAATACGATCTTTTCCCAGTCGGTCGATGGCCCAGGGACGGTCTGAGGCCATGTGGATGGCCTGCATGGCGGGAATCACCCCCAACTGTCCGAAGCGAGGTATGTCAGCCGCGCTGATGTGCTGGGCGTGTTCGATGCGAAAGCGGGCGTCTTTGGCTTCCTCTGGATACTCGGCAAAAGCGGCCGCGTACTGATCCAGCACCTCGCGGTTGGCCCGGTCGCCGATGGCATGGGTGCCCACCTGAAAACCGGACTGTAGTGCTTTCACCGACACTTCGTAGACGCGCGACATGGGAGTGGTTTCGTGGCCGTACTGCCCCGGCATATCTTCGTATTCGTTGAGCAGCCAGGCGCCGCGCGAACCCAGTGCGCCGTCGCCGTAGAGCTTCACGCAGCGCAGGGTCAGGAAGTGGTTGCCGAGTCCGATGTCCGGTCCCGACTGCCAGTACTGCTCGAGCATACTGGTGTCGCGTCCGCTGAGCATGACGTACAAGCGGGTTTTGAGCGCGCCTTCCTCGGCCAGTTGTTTGTAGAGCGCTACCTCTTCCTGCGGAGCCCCCGCGTCGTGAAAGCTGGTGATGCCGTTTTGCAGACAGGCTTGCATGGCCAGTTCGGCCGTCCGCCGTCGCCGTTCGGGCGTGTCTTCCGGAATGTGCTGGGTGATAAGTCCCATGGCGTTTTCGTTGAACAGCCCGGTGGGGTTGCCCAGGTTGTCGCGAAATACTTCGCCGCCCTCCACGTCGCGCACCTGCATGCCTTCCTGGTCGATGTTCGTCACTCCAGCCACCTCCATGGCCCGGGCGTTGGCCAGGGCGGCGTGTCCGCTAGCATGCTTCAGGTAGACGGGGTTGTTGGGCGATACCGCGCTGAGGGCCTCGTGCACCGGGAAGCCCTGCACCATCGTAGCGGGCAGCGAATCCCACTTGTCCTGGTGCCAGCCGCGCCCGACGATCCACTCGCCGGGCGGTGTATCGCGCGCGGCGCGTTTCACCTGCCGAATGATTTCCGCGTAGCTCTGGGTAGCCATCAGGTTGAGGTTCAACAGGTTGGCTCCAACGCCTGAGAAGTGGGCGTGCCCCTCGATGAAGCCGGGGGTCACGGTTTTGCCGCGCATGTTGAGCACTTCGGTAGCGTCGCCCGCCCAGGCTTGCGCGTCGGCATCGCTGCCCACAAAGGCGATGGTATCACCCACGATGGCAATGGCTTGCGCCCGGGGATTGTCTTCATCGACGGTGTAGACGGTCGCGTTGCGAAGAATCAGATCGGCGGTAGGGGAGGAGGGTTGGCAACCCAGTGCGAGTAGGATGAGCAGCA
Source organism: uncultured Cytophagales bacterium (assembly GCA_963761785.1). GTDB lineage: Bacteria > Bacteroidota > Bacteroidia > Cytophagales > Cyclobacteriaceae > Tunicatimonas. The sequence continues at coordinate 2,557,593 of CAVXII010000001.1, read as the reverse complement.
GTCCGGTGAGTAGCTTTAGCATAGGTAGGTAAAAGTAAAAGGGCGAAGCGCTAAAAATACGGGTTGAAACGCTCTAAGCAAAACCGCAGGGTGAGGCAGCGTGCCGAAAAGTTTTAAGAGCTAAGAATAGGCTTGAAAGTGCGCACACAATTAATCAACCGGCGCAAGCTTTCACTGTTCTGCTGGGCTGCTTTCCAGCTCCAGGAGCTAGCAACAAACCGAGCTAGTTGAAGATTGTAAGCGGGTACACTTTAAAAGTTCGGGATCGTTGGTGTCGTTTTCATCCGGTCGATTGATCAACACCTTGGCCTTCCGAAGGTCTGCAACCCGTTCATACTGAATCTCAGCCTTGAGGTCAGCTATCCCCCCCCCTTTCTGGGTAAACCCAATATCGTACTGCCAGATAGGGTTTCCATTATCTTCGGCAATAATCACCTCAATTTTGACGTCGGTTTTATTGCGTGCCGCTAGACACCTTATTTTAGAAACTCCACCTCTTAGCATGACCGCCTCTTGCAACCCGCCCCCCAAACGAACGATATCTCTTAAAAACCGAAACGCATCCAGCAAATTAGATTTTCCCGAGGCGTTCGGCCCAATGATAAAGACCCGGGTTTGCAGATCAACATCCACCTCTCTGAAATTACGCCAATTCTTTAACTTGATGTTTGATATGTACATAATCCAAGACTTAGGATGAAAAGCGAATGTAGAGAATAATCCGGGCTTAGCACAGAGTAGCCCTCGTGACTTTCTAACTAGTTTTTCACAAAGTCTGTCCAGAATAGACCAGTTCAAGAATTATCCTTATTTTGGGGGGTAAAATCATCTGCAACCTGACTCACATGAAAAGAAGAGACTTTATCCGAACGTCCGCAGCGGCCGGTCTTAGCTTGCCGCTGGTTTCATCAGCTTTCGGCAAAGTGCAGCACCCCTACGTTGACCAGATCGGACTACAGCTCTACACGGTGCGCAACCAGATGGCGGCGGACCCACTGGCAACGCTCAAGGCGATCAAAGCGGCGGGCTACGCCCAAATAGAAGGCGGCAACCCAGTGGCCGAACAGGAAATGATCGCGATGGCTAAGGATCAGGGACTCTCCTCCCAAAGCTCTTTCTTCCCCTGGCCTTACCTGACCGGTCGATGGGACTTGGTGGAAGCCGAGGGCATGAAACCCGCTGCAAAAGACTTTGCCGGAGTGGTGGAAAGCGCCCAGAAACTCGGCATGAACTACCTGGTGTTCGGCTACATGCGCAAGGAAGAGCGCCAAACGCTGGATGACTACCACCGCATTGCCGAAAAACTTAACGAGGCCGGGGAGCAGTGCAACGCCGCCGGAATCAAGCTGTGCTACCACAACCACGCCTTCGAGTTCGCACCCATCGACGGCACCGTGCCCTACAATGTCTTGATCGATGAAACCGATGCCGACAAACTGCACTTTGAGCTCGACGTGTTCTGGTCGAGCCTGGCTGGACACGAACCGATCCCGCTGATGAAGAAGCTGGGCGACCGCGTCATGCTGCTGCACCTGAAAAACAAAAAGCAGGGCACGCCCCTGATTTACGACGAAAGCACCGTGCCCGTCGATGCGTTTCAGGAACTCAACGACGGGGTGATCGATATTGAGCAAATCCTGCTGCTGGCCGACAAGAGCGGCGTGGAGCAGTGCTTTGTGGAGCAAGACCAGTCGCCCGACCCCATCCAAAGCATCAACCAGAGCATTGATTATCTGCATTCGGTAGAAAACAAATTATAAATTCCGTAGGTGCGGGTCGCGACCCGCACCTACGTGCACCAGCCTGACATGAACAGTACCAACCACCGTCGAAGATTCTTGGCCACCACCGGAGCCGCCGTGGCCGGAACCATCATCGCTCCCCGCCCCGCATTTGCCACCCGCCCCCGGGCCAAAATGCGCGTCGCCCTGGTCGGCACCGGCACCCGGGGCATCACCATGTGGGGCAAAAGCGTGCAAGAAGCATACGGCGATACCGTGGAGTTTGTCGGACTCTGCGATACCAATCCCGGCCGCCTGGCCTTCGGTAAGCAGTTTATCGGAGCCGCTTGCCCCACCTACAACGACTTCGAGGAGATGATGCGCACATCCAAACCCGACGCCCTGATTGTGACTACGGTGGACGCCACCCACCACGAGTATATTGTGAAGGGTATGGAAATGGGCGCGGATATCATCACCGAAAAGCCCATGACCACCGACGAGAATAAGTGCCAGGCCATCCTGGACGCGGAAAAGAAAACCGGTAAAAAGGTAACCGTCACTTTCAACTACCGCTACTCGCCGCACCGCCAGAAAATCTACGAATTGCTGCGCGACGGAGCCATTGGTACCATCACCTCGGCCGACTTCCACTGGTACCTCGACGTGCATCACGGGGCCGACTACTTCCGGCGCTGGCACCGCTTGTGGGACAAGGGCGGCACCCTGTTCGTGCACAAGGCCACGCACCACTACGACCTACTCAACTGGTGGCTCGACAGCGAACCCGCCGAAGTATACGCCTTCGGCAAGCTGGAGCACTACGGCAAAAATGGCCCGTTCCGTCACTCCAACTGCCGTCCGTGTCCGCACAAAAAGGACTGCTCGTTCTACTGGGACATGACCGAGAGCGAGTATCTGATGAACCTCTACGCCAAAAACGAGGAGTACGATGGCTACCTACGCGACGGCTGCGTATTTCGGGAAGACGTGAACATTTACGACAAGATGGCGGCCACCATCAAGTACGCCAACGATGTGCCGGTGAGCTACTCACTCACCACCTACTCGCCCTACGAAGGCTATCGCATCGCATTCAACGGCACCGAAGGGCGGCTGGAGGCCTGGATCAAGGAGCGACAGCCCTGGGAAGCGGAAGACTACGACGAGTTACGCCTGACGAAGAACTTCGGCGAAACCGAGCTCATCAAGGTGCCCCACGGCGGGAGCGGTCACGGTGGCGGCGACGCCCGTTTGAAGGATAAAATATTTAAGAACCCCGACCTGGCCGACCCCTACAAGCAGTCGGCCGGTACGCGCGACGGGGCGATGTCCATTCTGGTGGGCATTGCCGCCCGCAAGAGCGCTGAGAGCGGACAGCCGGTCAAAATCGCCGACTTGACTTCTTTGCAACCCCAAGCCAAGCGCGCGTAGGTGAAATCAGCCAAAAAAGCACGGTGGGTTGGGAAGCGCGGATTTGCTACCGGCTTATTTGTTCTGATCAGCTTTGCCGTGCAGGCTGCCCGGGTTGACACGGTCAGCATCTACAGCGAAGCAATGCAGCGGGAAATTCCCGCGCTGGTGATCACGCCCGGCCGCTACGCGAACGATACGGCCCGCTACCCGACGGTGTATCTGCTGCACGGCTACAGCGGTGACTACCGAGACTGGTACAGTAAAACTCCGGAACTCCTCACTCTGGTCGATCAGCATCAGGCAATCATTGTGTGCCCCGAAGGGGGCTACAACAGCTGGTATCTGGATAGCCCGGTAGACGATAGCAGTCAGTACGAAACCCACGTGGCGCAAGAGGTTGTGACGTTTGTTGATGCTCAATATCGCACCATTGCCAACCGGGCGGGGCGGGCCATCACGGGGCTGAGCATGGGCGGACACGGGGCCTTGTTCTTGGCGCTGCGGCACCCCGATACGTTCGGGGCGGCGGGCAGCATGAGCGGCGGGGTAGACCTGACTTACGACACCAAGGCCTGGGAGATTAGCGAGAAGCTGGGCCGCTACGAAGAACATCCCCTGCGCTGGGATTCGCTGTCGGTGGTTAACCTGGTCGCGCTGCGGCCGCCCGACAGCCTGGCCATGATCATTGATTGCGGCACCGATGACTTCTTCTTTGCGATTAACCAGCAGTTGCACCGCGGGTTACTAGAAGCGGACATTCCCCACGATTATATCATCCGCCCGGGAGGGCATACGTGGCCCTACTGGCGCAATGCGGTGCAGTATCAGTTGCTGTTTTTCAGAAGTTACTTTGACGCGTCAACAGTTGACGATCGTTAGGTGACAGATAGATGGCAGGGAACCTTCTGATTTTCAGGTGCAATCTTAGCGAATAAGTTACACAATAGCATAAAGTGCGCTACTTCGTTGGTTTGTGAGGTTACGATGGTGAGGGCTTTGATAGGTAGGTAGCAGATCATCGTGCAACGATATGAAAGAAGAATCAGAGCAACAATCCATCTTGCGTAGCTACTATCGAATCCTGGCGGTATTTGCCAGCGACAAGCAAACAACGCCGGAACAGTTGAAAAGCGTTTACGTCTGGGGCAAGCACTTGGCCATGCCTCCCGAAGCATTAGACGAGGTAGTACGCGACCCTGACACATTGGTCAACCGCATACCGAAAGACGCTCAGTCATCAGTAGAGCAGTTGTACAACCTAGTGTACTTGATCTACCTAGACAAGGTGGTAGAGGAGCAAGAGATAGAAATCCTGATGAAGTATGCTGAGCACTTAGGTTTTCCCCAGCACATCGTCGGCGACATCATCAAGGCAGTCCTTACTGCCCCCGCCGACGGCATTCCGATTGAGCAAGTAAGGGGCGAACTGAAAATTCTGCTGGAAGCCAGTTTGGGGTAGTTTTTATGCTATCTGACACTATTTCATATTTCCGTGCGTGCTATCAAGCTGATAACCGAGCATTGCACTTATCAAACTTTTTCAGCAGTAAGACAGAGAACCACTTGCTTCTGCCAAACGCTGATCTCATTTCGGGCGATCTGCCCAAAGTATCCGTGGACCCGGATTGGGCTATGGATACGCAGAAGAATTTAAGAATCTATACGAAGGAGAAAGCTCTTTACTGCTGCTCCCTTTTTGTGCTGGGTCACACATTGGTTGCTGAGAAATTAAGAAAAATCTGCACCCCGCTTTATTTTCACCCTGCGCAGCTTGCGGAAAAGGAAGGTGAGTTTTACGTAAGCATCAATATCGACCAACCAATCATCAACCAGGCTGCTATCCCATCCTCCGGGACGGAAGCGTATGACAAACTAGTTGAGCAACTTCCAGTGGGGTTTGTTGACTTTGGTTTCTGCGGCGAAGTTCAGCGACTGTTGGGTGAAACCTTGCCCTTGCTGAGCACCCAAGAGTTGCTGATGTTTCCCAGTCTGCTCGACGAACCCGCTATTAAGCGATTCTACAAAAAGCTATCTGAGCCGGGGCAAGTCCGTACTTATTGCTTCCAGCAATAACCAAGCAGTGGACGTGATTGCTGACAAAATAGAGAAAGACTTTGGGCTTCCGGACGTGGTGGTGCGAGGCGGACGGCAGGATTACAAGAAAGTGCTCAAAAAACGGATGCAGGATATGTTAGCCGGTGTTGGAATAGAAGAGGTATCTCTGGAAACATTGCGGCAACACCGTAGGGAGACAAAATTACTGGCCAAAACCATCCGTCGGCTAGAGCGGAAATTAGCGAAGCGCGAACGGATCGAACTACGGCGGGGAGCTTGGCTGGCACAGCAGAAAACTAGTTGGCTAACCCGCTGTCAAGAGGCGTACGTGCGGTGGCGAATTGAAAGAACAGATTCGTATTATGCTCTCCTGACGCAGTTGGAGGGTGCTCGCCAACAACGAGAACAAACTATCAGGAAGTATCTGGTGCTGAAGTTCCACGATCAGCTAGCCGCTACATTGCGTACGCACCGGAGCGAACTATAATCGTTTTTACAGGCCCTGCGCGCCCGAACCGCCCGGCGCAAAGAATCGCTATTTGAGTCAACTAACTTGCCGCAACTATAGCGCGCTTTTCCGATATGGCTTACCGGCTTATCGGACGTGAGTAACGTGCTGCCCCTGGAGAAAGAGTTGTTCGATCTTGTGATCATCGACGAAGCCACCCAGTGTGATATTGCGAGCACGTTACCCGCGTTGCAACGGGGAAAGCGAGCGGTTGTGGTTGGCGACCCTCAACAGTTGCGCCACGTCTCTTTTTTATCCGAAGCGCGGCAGCAGAACCTGCGAAAAAAGTACAACCTGACCGAGAAGGAGCATGGGACACTCAATTTTCGCGAGCACAGCTTGCTGGACAAGGTGCAAGAAAGCATTCAAGATCAATCGCAGGCTATCTTTTTAAATGAGCACTATCGGAGTGCGCCTTCCATTGCATTCTACCGCGGAGCGTTGCGAATTATGACCGCCACTCCCCAAGCGCGTCGCCAACGGAAAGTGATCGTTCATCGGTGCGAAGGGAAGCGAACCAAAGCAGGCCACGACCAAGCCGAAGCCGATGCGATTCTGCATCGCGTAGATCAACTCACGCGCGAAGAAGCACATCAGGAAGCAACTACTTGCCAAAGCATAGGGATTCTTTCGCCCTTTCGTGAGCAGGTAGATTATTTGCAAAAACAGATTCAGAAGACCTACCACCTAGACATTATTGATAGGCACCGACTACTGATAGGCACCGCCCATTCGTTTCAGGGTGAAGAGCGTGATGTGATGTTTATCTCATTGGCGCTTAGCGCTAGCGATCATCCCACTGCATTTCGCTACCTCAATCAGCCCGATGTCTTTAACGTGAGTATTACCCGCGCTCGTTCGCAGCAGCACGTTTTCACCTCGCTAGATCCTTCACAACTCAAACCGGGTTTAGTGAGGCGGTGCTTAGAATCCATCGCCCAGCAAGCAGCAACTCCGGTATTGCCTCAGAAGAGCAAAGACGCTTTTTTGGACGAGATCACGGAGGTAGCAAAGGATTTGGGAATAGTAGAGATCTATCGAGCGTATCCGATTGCCGGGATAGAAATTGATCTACTCGTGATGCATGCGCAACATACGTACTGCATTGATGCGGTAGGCTATCCCGGAGATTTTGCCGAAAGTTTTTCTATAGAACGATGCAAGATTTTGCACCGGGTGGGGCTTACTACCTTTCCGGTCGCCTACAGCCGTTGGCATTTGCAGCACGAACAGGCAGTGAACGAGCTTGCTACCTTTTTACGGATTAAGTAGCTACTGCCCTTCCAACCATTCTCTCCGGCACGGTGTCCTGATAAAAACAACAAAGACACCATGCAACATCTAAAATCACTTTCGACTGCTTTGTTTTGCCTGTTGCTCGCATCAGCCTGCCAGCAAGAAGACGTCACCCCCGAGTGCATTACTCTGGCGACCGTCCGCAATCTAACCGGACTAGACGGTTGCGGCTGGGTACTAGAGTTAGAGAGTGGAGAACGTTTGGAACCTTATTTTGCTAGTATTGGCTTTTGTGGGACTCCGCCTTTGGACCCAGAAATTGAGGCTGCTATCAACAGAAACGCGATTTGGTACAACGCCAATCCACAAGATGGAATGAAGGTTCGCATTGCCTATGAGGTATTACCCGATCAGGCCAGCGTATGCATGGTCGGCCCCGTTGTGCAACTCACCTGTTTGGAAGTCCTAGATCGACCCTGGTCTGATCAGCCAAGCCGCTAAAACTTATACCCCACCGTCACCAGCACCATGCGCGAGTCGCGTTTGTAGACAAAGTACTGCCGGAACCGCTCGGTTTCCGCGTCGCTGCCAGACTGGTAGGTGTTAAACACGTCGCGTACGCTCACGCTTACGCTGCCCTTCTTGTCTAGAAAATTGCGCCGCACACTGGCATCCAGGTAGTAGCGCGCATCATCAAAACCCTGCGCCTCGGCTTCGGGCGATTCGTAGTTACCGGTAAACTGCAAATCTACGCCGCCCGGCAGCACGAAGTTAGACACCAATTTGGCATTCCAGGCCAGCGCATCGTTGGTGAAGTCGGCGTCTAGGTTGGTGCCGTCGATGAGCGCCCGGAAGAGCGAGTAGCTCACGTTCACGTTCCACCAGGAGGCAAACTCAGTAGTGTTGATGAGTTCAATGCCGTAGGTGGTGCCGCTGGTCAGGTTCTCGGGACGGCGCTCCGACACCCCATTGTCGGTCACGTTCACCACCCAGTCGACCAAGCCGTTGGTGTGGCGGTAGAACAGCGTGGAGGTGAGGTTGAATTTTCCGAGACCGGTTTTGTGTCCGAACTCGAGCGACTGAATGTATTCGGGTTGCAGGTTGGGGTTGCCAAAGCGGACGTTGAGCGTATCGGCGATGTCGCGGAAGGGGTTTAACTGCCACGAACCGGGCCGGTCGATGCGACGGCTGTAGGTCAACTTCAGCGACTGATTACCGGTGAGGTGATACTGTGCGCTGAAGCTGGGAAAGGGGTTGATATAGCGCTGCTGGTTTTCTTCGCCTGTGTTGTAAAGTTTCGTATCAACCAGCGTCTGCTCCAAGCGCACCCCCGCTGATACGTCAATCTTCTCAAACTTGTGGCTTTAAATGGCGTAGGCGGCGTAGACCTGTTCTTGGTATGAGAAGCGGTTGCTCACTGCGGGGTTCTCTTGCCACTGCTGGGTTCCGTCATCGTAATTGTCAAAATCGAAGTCGGTATTCAAGCCGCGCAGAATCATTTTCGCTCCTGCTTCCAGCTTGTTATCATTATCGAAAGGGTGGGTGTAATCTACTTGAGCCACTCCGATGCGTCTCAACTCGTCGGTGCTGGCCCGCTGTCGGTCGGCGGGAGCTTCGCTGCGGGTGCCGTCCTCATTCAGCGACTGCGTCGCCGCGTCCTGACTTTCCACCCCATCGCGGTACGAGTAGCTGGCCAGGGCGCGGAATTCGCGGCCCTCTTCGTCGAACACCCGCTCGTAGATCAGCGAATTGTCCAGGGTGTAGTTGTCTTCGGTTTCCACGTTGTCGCGGATGTTGTACAGTGTACGTAGGTTCGTGTCGGTATCGAAGCGCTGGCTCGTAGTGATCTCCGAGTCTTCTTCGCCCTCTACCTCGAACACGCCTTCGTAGGTGAGCTTGCTCTTGTTGAAGTAGTAATCGATTCCGTAGTTGGCCGTGTGGCTAAAGTCGTCGCGTTCCACATCACGCTCTTGTTGGAGAAGGGTAGGATTGTCGCCGAACGTCGCTCGTTCCACCCGCGCGTCGGCTATGCTGGGCCAGCGGCGGTAACTGTAGCCACCGTAGGCGTTGATCCGCCCTTGCTGGTGACTGATCCGGGCCGAGGCATTGGTGCGCATTCGGCTGCCCATGGTGAGTTCGACGTTGCCGTGAGTCCCTTCGTCTTCTCCCTTTTTGAGTTTGATGTTAATCACCCCGCCCGTGCCCTCGGCGTCGTACTTGGCGTTGGGGTTGTTAATAATATCGATGTTTTTGATGGCGCTGGCCGGAATCTGCGACAGGTCGCCACTGAGGGCCGAGTTGCGCCCGTTGATCAGCACGTTGGTGGAGCTGCTGCCCCGTAGCGCAAGTCCTCCGTCTTGCCCTACGCTCACCGAAGGGGTGTTACGCAGCACGTCTAATACGCTGCCGCCCACGTTAGAGATGTTTTGCTCGGGCCGGATGGTCATGCCCTCCAGCGTGGTTTCGATCGGCTTCACGACCTCTGCTCCCGTCACTACCACGGCCTCCAGTTCGGTGGCTTGCTTGGCCATTTTCACCGTGCCCAGGTCCAGGTCTTGGTTTAGCTTGATTTTGGGAACTTTGTACGGAGCGTAGCCAACAAAGCGGATTGTTAGCCGATACGTGCCCGGGGGCACATCGCTGAGCACAAAATCACCCTGCGCATTAGACGTCCCTCCCTGGGCAACCGCCTTTTTGCCTTTGGCGTACAGGGCCACGTTGGCGAAGGGCACCGCCTTGCCAGTCTTCAGATTAGTGACGTTTCCCGTGACAGTATATTGCTCTTGCGCTGATACTAAAGTAGAAAATAAACTTACTGTTAGTAGTAAAAAAAAATGTCTCATATTCAGTTTTTATCGTTCCGTCGTGGACTTACCAACTGAAAGCCGGGGTGATTGTTGAACAAATCGGAAAATCTTTTAAACAAATATGTTGTTCCAAAAACGCTTCCTCCGCTAACTGATAGCCGTCAGCAATGTCCGGCCCGTAGTTTACCTTCTGTTCGCTAACTTCCAGATATTAACCACGGCCTTGCTTTATTGGTCATTTATTGCATTCATTTGCTTTTTGCAGTCTCTACTGATTCTTAATCGCGAGCAAACAACCGCATGAAGCTAACCGCCCCCACCATCGGACTGATCGCCGGACCGCTCAGTTTTGTGCTTATCCTCACCCTGGTGCATCCGGCCGACATGAGCGAGGAGGCCCGCCGGGTACTCGCTTGCACCAGTTGGATCGCCCTTTGGTGGATCACCGAAGCCATTCCCATTGCGGCCACCTCGCTGCTGCCCATCGTGTTGTTTCCGCTCACCGGCTCGTTGGATATAAAAAGCACTGCTGCCTCGTTCGGGCACCCCTATATTTTTCTCTATGCCGGAGGCTTCATCGTGGCCATTGCCATTGAGCGCTGGAACCTGCACCGCCGCATTGCCCTTAACATCATTAATGTGATTGGGACCGACGTCAAAAGTATCATCCTGGGGTTTATGGTGGCTACCGCCTTTTTGTCGATGTGGATTTCTAACACGGCCACCTCCGTGATGATGCTGCCCATTGGCACCGCCATCGTGCTGCAGCTGAAGGACAATCCGCAAACCAAGGAAAACGAGACGACGATTTTTGGCAAGGCGCTGATGCTGGCCATTGCCTACAGCGCTTCCATCGGCGGTATGGCTACGCTAATCGGCACGCCACCCAACTTGGTGCTGGCCGGGGTGGTGCAGGAAACCTACGGCATCGAGATCACTTTCGCCCGGTGGATCACGTTCGGGTTGCCCCTGTCGGTGCTGCTGCTGATCATTTGCTGGCAATATCTGGTGCGCTTCGCCTTCACCTTCGAACAGAAGAAGTTTCCCGGTGGCCGCGCCGAGATCAGGAAGTACCTGCAACAGTTGGGCAAAATGTCGTTCGAAGAGAAGTCGGTACTTGCGGTGTTTTCGCTCGTTGCGCTGGCATGGATCACCCGTTCGTTTTTGCTGCAAGCGCTGGTTCCCAACCTGGACGACACCATCATTGCGGTGGCCGGGGCCTTGGTGCTGTTCGTGCTGCCCGCCCGGGCTGAAAAACGGGCGCTCATCAATTGGGAAGAAGCGGTGAAGCTGCCCTGGGGCGTACTTTTCCTGTTCGGCGGCGGGCTGGCCATCGCCGAGGGCTTTCAAAGCACCGGTTTGGCCACCTGGATCGGCGGTCAGATGTCGCTGGTGCAGGGCATCAACATCGTGCTGCTGATGCTCGTGCTGGTGGCGGCGGTCAACTTCCTCACCGAGATCACCTCGAACCTGGCCACCACGGCGATGATTTTGCCCATCCTGACCTCGATGGCGGTGGTGCTCAACGTGCATCCCTACCTACTGCTGGTGGGAGCTACCGTGGCCGCTTCCTGCGCCTTTATGCTGCCGGTGGCCACCCCGCCCAATGCGGTGGTGTTTGGCTCGGGCTACCTGACCATTCCCGACATGGTGCGGGCGGGCATCTGGATGAACGTGCTGTCGATTATTTTGCTGACGGTTTTGTCGTACTTCTTCTTGCCCGCGGTGTGGGATTTCGTGCCGCAAGGGTTTCCCACGGGGTTTGGCGGGGCTATCCAACCCTAACGGAATGACCTGTGCTGAATTGTGCGTAGCAAACTGCTGCATTCGCCCCCTTGGGCTTTACAGGAGGATCGGCTTAGTGAATTTGCAGGCTTCTCTTAATACTTTTGTAAATGAACTTTATATTGCTAATATTTAGGTAACTACTAAAGAGGAATTTGGATCATTTTTACTAATTTTTAATTGTATGACGCCGGTCTTCATATCACTAATCAAGAAGGGAAGCGACCGGGCGTTTCGCCAACTCTTCGATGACTATCACGCCAAGGTATTTCACTACGTGCTTCGCTTCACCAGAGATGAAGATGATGCGGAGGATTTGGCGCAACGGGTGTTTGTAAAGGTTTGGGAAAACCGAAAAAAGATAGACGCTGCCCGCTCGTTAGATGCTTATATTTTTACGATTGCTCATCATCTGGCCTGTCGTTATCTGAAACAAAAAGCCCGTTCTATGTCCAGGACTACTATGGCGGAGGAGGCAACCGCTCCGTCTACGGAAAATATAATTTATCTGCACGAACTTACCGAATTGACCCGCCTTAAGATCGACCAGCTTCCTGAAAAGCGGCAGATCATTTTTAAAATGCACTACGAAGAATACCTAAGCGATGAAGAGATTGCCGAAGTCCTAGGACTATCTGTCCATACGGTTAGGTCGCAACTGGTCAAAGCCAGCAAGAGCATCCGGGAGTTTATTCGGGAAACTTCCAAAATTCAGGCGTGTTTTCTGCTTTTCCTGCTTTGTTAAGCACTTCCCTGTGGTGTTTATTTTCTCATATTCGTTTTTCCTTGTTGCCAATCTGTCAAATTATCCGCCTAAACCCCTAGGTGATACGCAGCTTTTTGCTTGTTCTGTTGCAAAGACGATAAAAAGGTAACTTTTTTTTTCTGGCGTAATTAATTCCTGCCCGGCGAGGCTATACTCATCAACAAGCAGCCCTATGCAAAAGAAAGAATTACTCAGCAAGTACTTGGCTGGCCGAAGTAACGCCGAGGAAGAAGAAGCCCTTTTTCGTCTGTTACAACAGGAGGAAATTCCTGAAGACGCAGCAGTATTTCGAGATTTGTGGCGCAAACTAGGGAGGCCACCCATTGACCAAGTGCGGTCAGAGAGGATGTATCAGGGCATAAGGAGCCAGATTGGCTCTTCCGGTACACCGTCGCGGCAGAACCGCTACCGTTGGTCATTGGCCGCCGCGGTGTCAGCACTACTGCTCATTGCCACGGCTCTGATTTATCATACCAACCCAACAACCCGGACCGTAAGCACGGCCTACGGCGAGCAACAAACCGTCTCGCTGCCCGATGGCTCTGTTGTGATTGTCAACGCCAACTCTCGCTTGTCGTATCATGAAACATGGGAGGAAGATAAAACACGGAAAGTGTGGTTGGAAGGAGAGGCTTACTTCAAAGTTTCTAAGCAAAAATCCAGTGACAACAGCCACATTAAGTTTGTTGTATACGCCGACGATTTGGAGGTTCAGGTGCTGGGCACTGAGTTTAACGTCCTCAATCGAGCCGAAGCGGTGCAAGTGGTTTTATCAGAAGGGAAGGTCCATTTGCGGAGTGACAAAGCCCACCTGAGTCTTGATATGCAGCCGGGAGAGATGGTGGAATATAACAGTGCCACCAATGCTGCGCCGGTCGTTCGTCAAAAAGTGAACCCCCAGGTGCTCACCTCCTGGAAGGACGAAGAGCTTGTTTTTCAGGATGAAGCCGTGGGTAAGATTGCCGACCGCCTGGAGGCCACCTATGGATATCAGATCACCTTTGAAGACGAGGCCATTCGCCAGGAAAAGTTCACCGTAAGCATTCCTGCCAACGAAGTAGAACTGCTGTTTCCGATGCTGACCCGGGCTTTTTCCCTGGAAATGAAGAGAACGAAAAATCGAATCATATTCACTCATGACTAAATTTTGATACCCATTAACCCTAAACGCATCCTTATGAAAGCATCATTACTTATTCTGTTGATTGGCAGTTGCTGCTTGCGAGCGACAGCACAGCCGATGGCCCTGCTTACCGATAGCGGTCATGAGCAGTTACTTCAACCGGAACAAAAAGCCCTTGAGACTATTCTTAGTGACTTGGAAGATAGGTACCAGGTTCGGTTCAATTACGCTAACAAAGCAGTTGCCGACAAATTTAGTGCAGAACCAGACATCAGCCAGTTGGAGGATGTGGAAGCGGTTCTGAGGCAGTTGCTGGAACCTTTGGCTTTATCTTACGAAAAGCTCAGCGCCGGAGTATATTTCATACGCAATAAACAAAAAATCCGAAAGCTGAATAGGCAGCGGCTCAACGCTGTCTCTCCCCAGGAAAGTTTGGCGCAACGCTATGTTGTTAGTACCGTTCGCAGTGCGCCTCAGCAAGACTTGCCCAGCTCGTTGGCAATAGAAAAAGTCATCACCGGCCGAGTAACCGACCTGGCTACCAACGAGGAGTTGCCAGGGGTTAATATTGTTGTTAAAGGCACAACCGTGGGCACGGTGACCGATGTAGGCGGCAACTACCGCCTGGTTGCGCCGGACGATGCTGAAACGCTGGTGTTTTCTTCAGTGGGCTACACGAGTGAGGAGGTAACGATTGGCAACCAGACGGTGGTTAACCTGGAACTGGCACCAGACATACAGGCACTTTCTGAAATTGTGGTGGTGGGTTACGGCACGCAGTCGCGCCGGGAGGTTACCTCAGCGGTGTCGTCTGTCCGGTCTGAGGATATCCAGAACGTGCCGGTTACGGCGGTGGATGCGCTTTTACAGGGACGGGCTCCCGGGGTGCAGGTGGTACAAAACTCCGGTACGCCCGGCGCCGAAAATTACGTTCGCATCCGGGGAAATGGTTCTTTGCTCGGTCAGAATCGCCCGCTCTATATTGTAGATGGTGTGCAGATGAACAATATTACTGCTGATGTATTGTCGGGGGGTGGACAATTGACAACTTCTACCAATGATATCAATCCCAATGATATCAAATCTATAGAGATACTGAAAGACGCCGCTGCTACTGCTATCTATGGTGCTCGGGCCTCTAATGGGGTGGTTCTGATCACCACCAAAAGAGGGTCAGCGGGTAAAGCCAAGATTGACCTTGATTTGTACACCGGCACCCAGGAGGTATGGCGCAAGCTGGACGTGCTCAACGGGCAGCAATACGTTGACCTGCGTACCGAGGCCATCAACAATTCCAACCAACTACTCAACCAAAACACTCCTATTCCCGAGAGTTTGGGCGGCACCGGGGCCAATACTAACTGGCAGGACCAGGTGTTTCGCCGTGCGCCGGTGTCTAATGCTAACCTTTCTATGTCAGGGGGTGGAGAAAACACCAAATTTTTCTTGTCGCTGGGTCATTTTAACCAGCAAGGCACCATCATCAACCAGGGTTTTAAGCGGACCAACGCGCGGGTCAATATTGACCACCAGGCCAGTGACCGGCTCAAGGTAGGGAACAGCCTCACCCTAAGTTATTCTGATAACAACCGAGTATCTACCGGCTTTAGCAGCAGTAACCCTATTGCTGCCGCTTTGGTATACAATCCTAACTTTCCGGTCTATAACGAAGACGGCTCCTATTTTCAGGACCCTAATAACGACATCCCCAACCCCGTGCAACTGGCCGAGGAGATCACCTTTTACAGCAAGCAAAAGAGGGTTTTGGGCAATGTTTTCGCTGAATACAATATTCTGGATGGGCTGACCTTCAAAACCAGCCTAGGGGTTGACTACCTGGATGATCGGCAACAACGGTTCAATCCCAACACGGTCATAGGTTTTCAGGACGCGGCGGTGGCGGTGGCGGCCAACTTTGAGCAGCTGCTGTGGAGCATAGAAAATACCCTTACCTACCGCAAGCAATTCGGCACCAGGCATTCGCTGGACGCCCTGCTGGGGTACAGCGTACTGGAGCGGGAAGAAACACTGCTCCGTGCCGGGGGCAGCCTGGCCGGTTCTAACATCATCACCACCGTTGCCATATCAAATCCCTTTTCACCCACGAATTATATCACCAATTATGGGCTGGCATCCTATTTTGGGCGGGTCAATTATAACTACGATGATAAATACTTAGCGAGTGCCACCTTGCGGGCTGATGGCTCTTCTCGTTTCGGGGCGAACAACCGGTTTGGTTATTTCCCATCGGTTTCTGCCGGTTGGCGGATCAGTGGAGAGTCGTTTATGGAAGACCTTAAATTTGTAAGTGACCTCAAGCTCAGGGCCAGCTACGGCATCGTGGGCAACCAGGAAGGGCTAGCGGGCGATTTTCCTTCGCTGGCTACCTACTTTAGCGGCAGCGACTACCTCAGCAACTTTCCGGGTATCGCCCAGGGAAGCATTGCCAACCCTGATCTAACCTGGGAAGAAACTGCTCAACTGAACCTCGGACTGGACGTGACCTTGTTTGACAGTCGGGTGAATATCGTGGCCGATGTCTACCAGAAAAAAACCGATAAATTGCTCTTCTTCCGGCAACTGCCCTGGTCTTCCGGCTTTGAACAGGACAATGGCTCCAACATCGGTCGTATGGAAAACAAAGGGCTGGAACTGGGGCTAACCACCCTGAATTTTGTGGGAGACTTTAGCTGGACAACCTCGTTTAACATTAGTTATAATCGCAACGAAATCACCTTCTTGCCGGACTACGACCCGGAAAATCCCCTGGCTTCCGACTTTTCTCAGCAGCAACCCGACGGCCTGGGCACCGATGGTACCCGTACCGTTTTCCGGGTGGGCGAACCCTTCGGCTCATTCTACGGATATAAAGTGCTGGGCGTGGACCCGGCGACAGGGTATATTGTTTACGAAAATGTGGATGGTAGTACCAACGAAGACGGTGAACCTACTCTGGGGATTAGCGACCGGCAGATCTTTGGCAACGCCCTCCCGCTCCATACCGGGGGGCTGACCAACGAGTTTCGCTACAAAGGCTTAAGCCTCAATGTATTTATGCAATGGTCTTACGGGAACGACGTGTACAACCAGACCGCCGCCGCCCTGGAAAACATGACCGGCTTGTATAACCAGAATACCGATGTGCTGCGCCGGTGGCAGCAACCGGGCGACCGGACGGACGTTCCTATTGCGCTCATTGCTGATGCTACCGGACTGGCCGCAGTGGGCGCCAACAACCGGGAAATTTCTGACCGCTTTCTGGAAGATGGGTCTTTTCTACGGGTCAAAGAAATTCGGCTGGGCTACAATTTTGGGTCAGCAATCATAGAAAGGCTTTTGTTGCGTAACCTTAGTGTCTACGGCAGTGTGCGCAATGCTTTGACCTTCACTAACTACACTGGTTTTGATCCCGAATCGCAAAATAACAGTGTGGTTACTGCGGTGGGAGTGGATTATCTGGAGCAGCCTCAACCCCGGACTTTTATTATTGGTATCAACGTTGGACTCTGAAAATACAAAAATATGAACCGTTTATTTATAGCAATACTCGTCATTTTCGCCTCTTGTGATGTGCTTAATCAGGAGCCGGTAAGCGTCATTGCCGAAAGTAATTTTTACCAGAATGCGCAACAGGTAGAAGCCGCCCTGAGTGCCGGTTATGACTTATTCCAGACCGGCACCATCGGACGGGATTTTTTCGCCTCAGCAAGCGCTGGCAGCGACCAGACCACTACCGACCCCAGCTCAGGAGGGAACAACAATCGGATGAATGCTCACGCCGTGAATGCTGACCACGGCCCGGCCCGGGATTTATGGCGGGAGTCATACCGGGCTATTCACCGGGCCAACGATGTGCTCGAAAACGTGCCGGGTATTAATAGCGCCTCGCTGGATGTAGGCAACAAAAGGGAGGAGTTAATTGGGGAAGCTTATTTTCTGAGAGGCTTCTTTTACTTTACACTGGTGAAATGGTACGGTAGTGTCCCATTGATTTTGTCTACGACGAACACTTCAGATCCTGAAGTGCTCAACCAGCCTCGTGCTCCTTTGGTAGATATTTATGATCAGATCGTGGACGACCTGAGTCTGGCTGCCGAAAGTCTGCCGGTGTCTTATGATATAGATGTATTTACGCGGGGACGAGCTACCGTGGGGGCGGCCAACGGCATTCTTGCCAAAGTGTACTTGCGTCGGGCTTACACAGACTTCGGCCAGGAAAGCGATTTTCAGGATGCAGCGAACCGGGCCAAGCGCGTGATAGATAATACGGCACTCTACCAGTTGGTACCCGCCGAAGAGTATGCCCGCATTTTTGCTGCCGACGGTGGCAATACGGTTGAGTCTATCTTTGAAGCTCAGACCGAAGAAGTGGGACTCAACGAAGGAGATAATCTACAACGTGAATTTGAAGCCCGTGAAAACGGAGGGGATGCCCGTGCCCGCATACTACCCAGTCAGAAGTTGCTGGATGCTTTGCAAGCTAACCCCAACGACATACGTTACGATGCTACCATTGGCGCGATGGACTCGGTACTAAACAATGGATTTAAGTTTTATACCACCAAATACAACCGCAATGGCGGAGTACTGGTGCCCAACCTAGTTATTCTGCGTCTGGCCGATGTAATTCTGGTAAGGGCAGAAGCACTCAACCAGATGGGCATGACTGCGGAAGCCATTCAACTACTTAACCAAGTGCGGGAGCGGGCCCAGATACCGCCCACAACGGCGCAAACCCAGGCAGAAGTTTTCCAGGCCATCCAGGACGAACGTTTCGTTGAGCTAAACTTTGAAGGGCATCGCTGGCACGACCTGTCTCGCTTCCCAGCCAATAATTATGAGTTTGCCAGAAGCGAATTCGCCGAAACGGCGGAAGTCAGCCAGATGGATGAATCGGAAACTTACCAACTGCTCTGGCCCATCAACAACCGAGAACTGGATGTCAACGATGCCTTAGAGCAGAACCCGGGTTACAATTAAGATTATAGTTTTCTTATATTGATGGCAAGAGTGATTTCGGATTTTCAATTCGAGACCGGATACCCGGTAGATTTACTAATTTGAGCTTATGAAAAAATGGGTGTTTGGAATAATCGCCAATGTCTTCGTTCTTTCGGTTTGCGCTCAAGCCCCACCCTGGCCCTTTGCTCAACCGAATGAGGATGAACTAAGTATTATCCTGCTGGGGGATAATAATTTTCAGCACCGGGAAAACCCCGAAGAAGCCCTAAAGTATCTTATTCCTACGCTGCGACGAGCCGACTTTAACTTCTTCAACCTCGAGGGGCCTTTCGTCGGCGGCACCGATGATACTACCGAAACCGATATTCCGCATAAAAATTGGCGGTATTCTAATCCGGATCAGGTAGCGGCTATTACCGCCGCCCCGATTGACGCGGTAGGGGTGGCTAACAACGTGACCTATCCCTGGTCGGCGCTTATGAAAAGTTTGCACGTGCTCGATAGCGTAAGGGTGAAGTACGCCGGGGGCGGTAAGAACCTTGAGGCGGCGCATCGGCCCGTTATTATCGAAAAGAAGGGGCTGAAAGTCGGCTTCATGCAATACGCCGCGACCGTGTTTCCCTACAATCATGCCGCGACCGAAAGCCAGCCTGGCATTGCCCAGATCAAGGTGCATACGGCGTATCAGCCGCCCCCTAATCTTGACAAGCCGGGGCAACCTCCGGTAGTAATTACCTGGTTGGATGAAAACTCTAAACAACGAATGATCCGTGACATCCAATCGTTGGACAAGCGGGCGGATATCGTGATCGTTTCGTTCCACTGGGGGGTCTCCGGCACCACCCAGCCCGTATCTTATCAAACCGATATTGCCCGGTCGGTGATAGAGGCGGGGGCAGACGTGGTCTTCGGTCACGGGCCGCACTGTTACCAAAAGATTGAGGTTTATAATGGTAAGCCCGTCTTTTACAGTTTGGGGCAGGCGGCTTTTGATGATCGACGCAGCGACCGTTGGCGAAGGTTTCGCGAAGGGCTTTTGGTGCGGTTGAGTGTAAAGGATAAAGAAATCCAATCGGTTGATATAGTGCCTATCTGGCGGGATGACGACAACTTTGTTAGGTTGTATAATCCCAACACGGGCCAGGGCCACGAATTATACGGAATACTAAAATCAGTTAACGACAAGGGGGCTTCTTTAGAATTGACGGAGCACGCCATTCAGATCCAGCGCTTTAATTGATCTCCCGCTGAATACTCATAAAGTAGCATGATACACACCAAGAGAATACTAAAGAGAACAATCCTCAGTTTTTTGCTTTCCCTGGTGCTTATTGCTTCTACCCAGGCCCAGCAGTACCTGGACTACCAACTGCGCCTGGAGCCGGTCTGGTCACGGGTGGCGGATGCCCTGGGAGAGATCGGCTCGGTGGAGAGTGCCGAGTTTTCGCCCGATGGTAAGCACATCGTCAGCGGCACCAAGTACGACAATTCCGTGGTGATGTGGCGCACCTCAGACGGCACCGAACTGTGGAGAAAGTACGCCCGGCAAGAAGTTCGAGCGGGTCGGGTGGTCTGCCGATGGGCAGTATGTGGCCGCGGCCAGCGAAGATTTTCTGGTGACGGTTTACGAAGCCCAGAACGGCGAAGTGGTTCACGAACTCCGGCACACGCAAGGCATCAACGGCCTCACCTGGTCTAACCAAGGCAGCCTGCTGGTGAGTGGGGAAGAGAAGACCACCGACGATGATGCCCCCCCCCACGGTATGATTCGGGTGTATGACATGCCCGCCGGGAAGGAAATCAAAACCATTGATTTCGGCAATACCGTCAACGAGCTTTTTTTCTCTTCGGATGATCAGTATCTGCTGGCGGTGGGGCACGGCGCCGTGAAAGTATATGAAGTAGCCGATTGGTCACTGGTGCAAACGCTGGATCCCGGTTACTTCACAATTTTTACCAGCGGCGTGTTTTCGCCCGATAGCAAACACGTGTTTGCGGTGGGGCAGGGCGGCACCTCCCGGGGCAACGCCTACCTGTGGGAGTGGCAAAGCGGCAAGTTGCTCAAGATGTTCAACCACACCGGCAAGAAGATCGAGTCGGTTTCCTGGCACCCCAACGGTCAGTACATCGCCCACGCCGGGCACGATCCCTACATTTACGTGTATCGGGTAGCCGATATTCTTCAATTCGGCAACGACGCCATTCCGGTGGCGCACAAAACCTGGGCCGGCGACCATGCCGAGTATATTGACTTCAATGCCGACGGTAGCTTCTTGGTCAGCGCCCACCAAAACGGCCTGATCAAACTCTGGGTATGGATGGGTGAAGACGCCGGGGTCAACGCCCGGCGCCACCAGCAGGTGAAGGAAGAACAGGACAAGATCCAGCAGTAGTTTTTGTCTATTATTTTTGGACCAACGTGAGATACTGATCAAATACAAACAGTTGATTCCGGCTTTGACCGGTCATCTCTACCAAGATGGCTTCCCGCTCAAAATCTGCTGCTAAGTCATTCGCTGCCTTTTTACTAAGGCCATTAAATCATAATAAACTATAATTACTTTATCCCACGAAAGTAAACTAAGTAATATTACTTAGTTTACTTTCGTGGGATAACAGTTTCTAGTGTTTCATTCCAACTTCCCCAGCACTGCCTCCACCACATCCTCTGTCCCCGCTGCGCCTCCCAAATCCGGCGTGAGTACTTTTCCTTCTTCCGTCACCGCTTCAATGGCTCGCACCACCGCATCGGCCACTTCGGTTTCGCCCAAGTGGTTCAGCATCATAGCCCCGGTCCAACAGCAGGCAATCGGATTAGCCACGCCCTGCCCGGCAATGTCGGGTGCGCTGCCGTGCACGGGTTCAAACATGCTGGGAAACTCCCGCTCGGGGTTAATATTGGCTCCCGGAGCGATGCCCATACCGCCCACCACGGCCGGACCTAAATCCGACAGAATATCGCCGAACAGGTTGCTGGCCACCACCACGTCGAACCAGTCGGGATGCTGCACAAAGTGGGCAGCCAGGATGTTGATATGAAACTGATCAGTGGTCACCTCGGGATACTGTTCGCCTATCAGCCGGAAGCGTTCGTCCCAATAGGGCATGGTATGGATGATGCCGTTCGATTTTGTCGCGCTGGTCAGGTGCTTCCGGCGCGACTGGGCTAACTCGAAAGCGTACTTCATCACTCTGTCTACGCCCCGGCGGGTGAATACGCTTTCCTGCACGGCCATCTCATAATCGGTACCCTCGTGCAGACGCCCCCCGATGGATGAGTACTCGCCTTCGTTGTTCTCGCGCACGATGTAGAAGTCGATGTCGCCGGGGTTTTTCAGCGGCGAGGTAATGCCCTTAAGCAACCGCACCGGACGCAGGTTCACGTACTGCTGAAATGTGCGGCGGATCGGAATCAGCAAACCCCATAGCGATACGTGGTCGGGTACGCCCGGGAAGCCCACCGCCCCCAGAAAAATACCGTCCGAATCGCGCAGCCGCTCCAGGCCATCGTCGGGCATCATTTTCCCGTGCTTCGCGTAGTACTCGCAGGAGTAGTCGTACGACCGGTAGGTGAGCGAGAATCCGCCCAGCGCCGCGGCCTTGTCCAGCACCCGCACGGCGGCCGGAATCACTTCCTGGCCGATGCCATCGCCCGGGATGAGCGCAATTTGGTAGTTCGCCATAATAATTAGATATTGTTCAGTGAACCGAACCTACAGAATTGTTCGCGTTTTGCCCTAACGTAACGTTGCAACCCGACGATTCTCGTGCCTGCGGCGGGTAGACACGCTACTGAATTAAGCGTTATTCTACCGCTAGCACCACCACCGAAAAAGGCGGCAGAGGCACGGTGAGGGTATTCCCTTTCAGTTTTGCCTGATTATAAGCACTTGGTTTCACGTTCTCAGGATTATCAAAGGTATTGTGATCGCGGATGTTGCCCGACGTCAAGATACGGCCCCTGATTTTCTTGGGAGCCTTTCCGTCTAAGGTGACCGACACCACTTGAGCGTCCTTGGCGTCGATGTTGACCAGCGAGAGGTGCATCACCCCGCTGGTGTCTCGCGAAGCCGAGGCCGATACGGCGGGCAGCGACGCTCCCCCCACGGTGTAAGCGTTGCTTTCCACCGCCACCGGGAGCAGAGCGGCATCCTGATGCACTTTGTACATTTCCATCACGTGGTAGGTGGGAGTCAGCAGCATCTTCTCTTCGTCGGTCAGGATAACGGCCTGGAGCACATTCACTGTTTGGGCCAGGTTGGCCATCTTCACGCGCCGAGCGTGCTTGTGAAAAATGTTCAGGGTGGCCCCCGCGAGCATCGCATCCCGCATTGTGTTTTGCTGGTACAAAAAGCTGGGGTTCGTGCCTTCCGCGACGTCGTACCACCCTCCCCATTCGTCGACCACTAAGGCTACCCTCCCCGCCGAATCGTACTGATCCATGATGGCCGTATGCTTGGTGATGAGTTCATCCATGATCAGCGCTTCTTGCATCGTACCAAAATACTGCTCTTCCGAAAAGGCAACATCGGGTCCTTTGGCTGACCAGTCCAGCACCGAGTAGTGGTGCAGTGCCACCCCCTCGAGCAGACGGTGGGGGATGTCGCGCATCAGCACTTCCGTCCAGTGATAGTCGGCATCGCTGGCCCCGGAAGCAATCCGAAACAGCCCTCCACTATTGGTCCAGTCTGAGACAAAAGTAGCGTACTTGCGGTACTCGTTGGCGTAGTATTCGGCGGTCATGTTGCCGCCGCATCCCCAGGC
Source organism: uncultured Cytophagales bacterium (assembly GCA_963761785.1). Lineage (GTDB taxonomy): Bacteria > Bacteroidota > Bacteroidia > Cytophagales > Cyclobacteriaceae > Tunicatimonas. The sequence continues at coordinate 2,534,450 of CAVXII010000001.1, read as the reverse complement.
TTCGTTGCCAATGCCCCAGTATTGCACCTCCCACGGCGCATCCCGACCGTTTTTCCGGCGCAGATCAGACATCGGACTTTTGCCGTCGAGGTTAACGTACTGCACCCAATCGGCCAGCTCCTGCACTTCGCCACTGCCAATGTTGCCCGCCAGGTAAGGCTCCGTGCCTAGTTCTTCGCATAGGTTCAGAAAATTGTGGGTGCCGAAACTATTGTCTTCGGTGACCCCGCCCCACCAGCGGTTCACCAGTTCCGGACGCTCGCGCTGGGGACCAATGCCGTCTTTCCAGTGGTAGGTGTCGGCAAAACAACCTCCCGGCCAGCGCAAATTCGGAATGTTCAGCTCTTTGAGAGCCTCAATAATATCCCGGCGAACCCCGTTGACGGTGGGAAGTTCGGTGGTGTCTTCTCCAACGTAGAAGCCTCCGTAGATACATCGCCCCAAGTGCTCAGCAAAGTGTCCGTAGATATGGCGGCTGATCGTGTCTTGGGTCGGTCCCGTTTGAATCGTGACGGTGGTAGACGGTGTCTGCGCCGTAGCGGGATGGTAAAGCCAAGGGCAGAGCCAAAGAGCCACGGCTACGGATTGTAGGTTCAGAATTCGTGCGATTATAGGCATTAGGCGGGAAATAGGTTAGCAAAACGCATCTGGTGGTAGTGTGGGCCATAAGATGACCTTATCAAACTACCTAAATAGTAGGTGTTCACAAGGTAGTAAATCTGCGGAGAATGTAATGATCGCTTCGGCTTCCGTAGCAGAAAGAAACCCTGCCAAAGTTGGAGCATTCGGTCAGTTCCTGCATCTTGCTAGTACATCTAACAAACTACCGATGAAGCAATTACCGGCCTTACTTGTACTGAGTGTCCTTTGTCTAGGCTCTGTTCACGGCTCTCCCACCCCCGTTGCTTCCCGGGTCAAAGCCGTGACGGTGTTTCTGAACGGAGCCCAGGTGACGCGCTTGGCCAAGATCACGCTGCCGGTGGGTGAAACGCAGTATCGGCTGGAGAAGCTTTCGCCCTACGTGGATGCCCAGAGCATTCGCGTGCGCGCGGCGGGGGAACTGATGATCAAATCGGTGTTCTACCAGCGTAACTACCTGGACAGCACCCAGCAGAGCGAAGAATCTCAGGCGCTGGCCACCCGGTTGGAAGAACTGCGGCAGATTGCCCGGCAGGAAGCCCGCCTGGCGGTGCTGGAAGAGGAGGAAGCCCTGCTGGTGGCCAACCGCACCCTGGGGGGCAACAATGAGGCCGTCACCACCGCCCAGTTACAAGCGATGGCCGACTTCTTCCGCACGCGGCTTACCGAACTGAAGGACCGGCAAACCGAACTGAGGTTCGCCATTGAGGACCTGAAAAGCCAGCAAGCGCGTTTGCAGCAGCAGCGCAACGGGCTGAGTGCCGAGTCGGAAGAGCCCTCGGGAGAGATTATTATCACCGTTCGGGCCGAAAAACGAGAAACCGTGGATTTAGAAGTGAGCTACACCGTGGCGCAGGCGGGCTGGTACCCAACCTATGAAGTGCGGGTAACGGAGGTGGCTCCCCCGGTGCAACTAATCTACCAAGCCAACGTGCAGCAGCAGACCGGGGAGGATTGGAACGAAGTGAAACTCACGTTCTCTAACGCCAATCCGCAGCAGAACAGCACCAAGCCGACACTTGATCCGTGGTACTTAGATTTCTACCAGCCCAACCGGATGCGGGGGGGGCCCACTGAGCAACCGGGCGCTTTCTGTCGGACAAGTGCGGGGGCGGGTCTCTGACCAAGAGGATGGAAGTCCGCTTCCGGGAGTGAACGTGCTGGTGCAGGGAACCACCGTGGGTACGGTCACCAACCTGGACGGGCAGTATCAGTTGGCTTTGCCCCAAAACGCTCAAGCGCTGGTGTTTTCTTCGGTCGGTTACGCTTCACAGGAGGTGCCAATATACGGGGCCGAAATTAACGTGACGCTGGTAAATGATATGCAAGAACTATCGGAAGTGGTGGTAACAGGCTTTGGTTCAGAACCTCAGGACCTACTTCAGGGACGAGTTGCCGGAGTGCAGGTGGAAGAAAAAAAAGACCGTCAGCGACCGGTGCCGGTTTCCCAGTGGTGCAGCCTACCACGGTGAGTTTTGCGGTCGATATTCCCTACACCGTTCCTAGCAACGGCGAAAACTACACGGTAGAGATGCAAGACCTATCGATTCCGGCTACCTACGAATACTTCACCGCGCCCAAGGTGAGCGAAACCGTATTTCTCACGGCCCTGATCACCGACTGGGAGCCTTACAACCTGATGGCGGGCGAAGCCAGCATCTTCTTCGAGGACACCTTTGTGGGCCGCTCGGTGCTCGACGTGGACCAGCCCAGCGACACACTCACCGTGTCGCTGGGTCAAGACCGGGGCATCAGCGTGTCGCGCACCCGGGTGGCCGATTACTCCGAGAAGAACTTCTTCGGAACCACCCGCAGCGAACAGGTGGGCTATGAGCTTACGCTGCGCAGCAACAAGGCGCAGGCAGTGAGCATTGTGATGGAAGACCAGGTGCCAGTCTCGGCCAACGAGCAGATCCGTGTGGACGTTGAAGAAACTTCAAAAGCCGACTACAACGAAGCCACCGGACTATTGCGCTGGTCGCTCGAGCTTCCGCCCGCCGAAACCAAAAGGCTGCGCCTTCGCTACGAGGTAAAGTATCCGAAGGACGAACGGGTAGATTTGAATTAGCGGTTCTCTCGACTAGTTATTACTCAATTGTTTCGTTGCTCGATTGTTGACTACTTTTATACGCAACAATCGAACAGGTTAGCCATCGACCACATCCTTGTAGCAAAGCAGGTTTTGCTTATCACTCATCACGCAAGCTATCTACTGGGTTGCGTTGGGCCGCTTTCAGGGTTTGACCGCTCACGGCCATCAGCGCAATAAGCGCCACCAGTAGGCCCGGTATAGCAAAGAGCCACCACTGAATGCCGATGCGGGTAGCAAACTGATTCAGCCACTCGCTTATCGCGTAGTTGGCGACGGGCACGGCAATCAGTAAAGCAATGAATATTAGCCGGAAGTAGCTTTTAGTGAGCAGCACGATGATGTGCGCTACCGAAGCTCCTAAGGCTTTGCGGATCCCGATCTCCTTGGTGCGCTGAATGCTGGTGTACGACGATAGCCCTAGCAAACCCAGACAAGCGACCAGAATGGCCAACCCGGCGAACAAGCCAAATACCTGCCCAAAGCGCGTCTCGGCCTGATACTGCTGATTGTAGGTGTCGTCAAGGAAGGAATACGTGAAAGTACTGCCGGGAAAGACACGTTGGAAGGTAGCTTCTACCTCGCCGATGGTTCGCTGCACATCGGCGGTATTTAGTCGAAGGTACTGGTACACGTTTTCGTCGTTGTACGGAAATATGAAGGGCACTATCGGCTCTTTTAGCGAGAGATGGTGATAATTCTGAGCAACCCCAATGATGACCGACGAATCAAAGGTGATAGTTTGTCCCAGAGCCACTTCCGCATCCGCGAAGCCCAGCAGACGAACGGCTTCTTCGTTGATAATCACCTTTTTTCGGTTATCTACCCCGGTCTGGAAACCCCGTCCGGCGATGATTTGCATGCCAAGGGTATTCATCACCTGATCATCTATCCGATAGAAATAATACGTAAATTGGTTACTCTCTTGGTCTTGTCCCACGCGGCGAACCCCCGTGTTAGAACTCAGAAAGTTGTAGCCGGTTCCCGGCACCGACGCAGCACTGGCCACGCTTTCTACTGCCGGAATGCGGGTCCACTCCTGCTGAAGGGCGCTGACTTGCGGGCTGGCTAGTGAATCTGTCAGAATATCCAAAGGGACTTCTACCACCAGCACCTGATCAATGTCCATGCCTAACTCCTGCTGTCGCATAAAGGACAGTTGCTGGTAGACCGTGAACGTGCCCACCATCAGCACCACCGAGGCCAGAAACTGGAAGACGACCAGGCCCTGCCGCAACCAACGTCCGTGGGTGCTGCTGCGGGATATTCCCTTCATGGCGGCCACCGGACGAAACGAAGACAAAACAAAGGCCGGGTACACACCGGAGAGCAGGGTGCCAACGAGCAGCAGCCCTCCCATCGTCAGCATAAAGTACGCGTCGGAGAACAAGCGAAAAGTGATCGGTTGACCGCTTAGGTTGCTAAAACTGGCAAAGCTGAAGTGTACCAAAACAACGGCGAGCAGTAGAGCAATCAGATTGATGGTAAACGACTCAAACAGAAATTGTCCTATCAGCTGTCGCCTTGAGCACCCAACAGCCTTCTTGATTCCTACTTCCTTGGCCCGCTCCACCGAACGGGCAGTCGCCAGATTAACGTAGTTGACCCAAGCAATGATTAGGATAAATAGGGCAATTACCGACAGAAAATACACCGTATTGGCATCACCGTTGGCCTCTGGCTCATAGGTTTTGTGCGAGTACAAGTGAATATCGGACATCGGCTGGGCTAGGTAGCGATCTTCGTCCAGATCTTCATTGATGCGGAGGGCAATCTTATTCATCTTCTCATTGAACGCCGCTAGGTCAGTCTGCGGAGCCACCAGCAGATAGGTAAACTCATTGTTAGCATTCCACCCCATAGGGTAGTTGATCGTTTTATCGCGCAAAGAAACGAACGATAGCAAGAAATCTATTTTCAGGTGGGTGTTGGCAGGAAGGTCAGCTATCACCCCGGTAATTTTGGCGACCTTCTTGCGGTTATCCGCCTGGTAGCTTGCTCCGTATAAGTTCAGCGTTTTGCCTACGACATCCGTGGTACCAAAGTATTGTCGGGCCTTTGATTCGGTTAGCACCACTTCGAAAGGATCGTCCAACGCGGTTGCCGTGTCTCCCTGCACCATCCGAAGAGAAAACATTGAGAGCACCGAAGGGTCGGCGAAGTAGAACCTTCGTTCGGTTTGGCGGTATTCTTCTGTGCCCAACACCACGTTTTCTTCATCGTGCAAGCGAACAAAGTCTAGCACCTCCGGCATCTGCTCCTTAAGGGCGGGGCCCAGTAGCGGATGCGTTTCGGCATCCTGCACCAGTAGTTCACCGTCTTGGTAAGAATCTAGCGTGACACGATAGATTTGGTCAGCCTCTTCGTGAAAATCTTCGTAGCTAAGTTCGTAGCGCACGTAGTGCAAAATCAGCCAGCAAGCGGCGGTGCCGATGGCCAGTCCCAGCACGTTGATGAGCGAATAGAAGGGATGTTTGGCTAGATTGCGGTAGGCAATGGTGACGTATTCGCGAAACATAGGGCGATAGTTGAGTGAATGATGCTTTATTATCCATCAATCACGCACCATTACCAAGCTTTTTGCAGTGAAGCGACGCTATTTTGCAGGGAATGACAACACCTTCCTCAAGTTTCGCCCTTTCTCTACACGACGACGCACTCACCTATCACCCAGTAAGCTTATGATGCTCGGCATGAGTGCCAACCCAGATAAAGTCACTGCCGTCTTCAATAGTGAGCACCCGGTAGTAGCGTCCAACCCGAGCGGACCAGTAGTTACCAACGTTTTTAAAATGAAAGGGGGGGATGTTTGGGATTGCTTTTGAGCAGTTTAAAGTTTTTGCGAGCCAGCTTCTAAATATCCTCGCTTAAGCTATCAAAACGTTTCCAGAACCGAGAAGTGGTACAGTGCATTTACAGTTCTCTTAGCTAACCTTTTCTCTTGACAGCTCCTGCTTCTTCACGCAAAAAATCAAGCTTGCCTGATACAGCGTCTCTTTCTATCTGCTTATCCCAATCTTGCCAGTCCTTCTCAGCCATCCATTCGCGAAGATGCGCGAGTCCTCATACGATCTTGATATGATCCACTTGTGCCATGCTGAAAATTACGTAATCTTTTGGGAAAAGTTATTCCCTCTAAAACAGTTGGTCACACAGCGAAACCGGTTCTTGTTGCCGAAAATACCGATAGTTGCCAGATACTGCTCACTCATCCCGCAGGCTATCCACCGGGTTGCGCGGCGCGGCGCGTAGGGTTTGGGTACGGCAGGTAAGTCACAAATAAGACCGGCAGGTTTCTACCGCGATTCGCGCCTGCTACGGTTATCAAACAGGGCGAGCACATACACGAAGACGCGATCGTGGCTGTACAGCAGACTATAGTGTTTGTTCACCACGCAACGTCGTGCGCCCCCGAGTTGATCCGATCTTTGGTACAGTTGGGGATAGTCTTTAACGAGTTCCAGCTTTTCCTCTAACTGCTGGCTAAACCGTCGCAAGAGTGTCTCGTTTCCTGAAGCTTCTAAATATGCGATCGTTTCGGTCAGTTGCTCCTGGGCGTTTTTGGTCCAAATAATCTCTAAAGCCATCGCTGGTATATCTTCTTTGCCTCAGCGTGCGGGATTGTTTCGCCGGATGCTACCTGCGATAGCCCCCGCTGAACCGAAGCTCTCTGCTCATCCGTCAGTTCATCGTAAAAGTCATTTTCATCCTGCTCGAGAATAGCATTAATCTGATCAATGACTGAGGGGTCATCTACCTGAACAATACGCTCGATCAACCGAACCTTTTGCGCTTCTATATTCATAACTTTTCTTTTGACGAAAGATAACAATTTGTGCGCTTAATTCATACCAATCAGACTCCTGCTCACTCATCCCGCAGGCTATCCACCGGGTTGCGCGTGGCAGTGCGCAGGGTTTGGGCACTTACCGACAGCAACGCCATGAGCAGCACCAGGGCAGCGGGTCCGGCAAATAGCCACCAGGCGACATTGGTGTGATAGGCGAAGTTTTGTAGCCACTCGGTCATCAGGTAATTAGCGACCGGAACAGCGATGACCAGGGCGATCAAAATCAGCCGGAAAAAGTCTTTGGACAACAAAGCCAGCAGATTAGTTACCGACGCTCCCAACACCCGGCGGATGCCGATCTCTTTGGTGCGCTGTCGGGTGGTGTAAGAAGCTAATCCGAACAGACCCAGCAGGGCCAGCACCACCGATAGCCCGGTGAAAAACGTGCCCAGGGTACTCAGCCGCGCTTCAGTGCGAAACAGGTCGTCAAACTGCCGATCCAGAAAGGTGTAGGTAAACGGGGCATCGGGCGACTGGGCGGACCAGAGTTCTTCCAATTGCCGGATGGCCGGTGAGGCATCGTTATAGCGAACCGATACGTAGGTATGCCAGTCGTCAAGCTCGCTAAACATGATAAGCAAGGGTTCTACGGTATGACGCAGCGAACGAAAGTGATAGTCCTGAATGACTCCTACCACCTCCCAAGATTGATCCCACGGGTCTAGCAAGACCTGGCCAATTGGCTCGTTGAGGCCTAGTAGCTCAACGGCGGTTTCGTTGATCAACACACAGGAGGTATCTGCTAGGCCGAACGAAAAATTTCTGCCCTGTAGCAGCGTAAGTCCTAAAGTGGGCAGATAGTCTTCGTCGGCGTTGAACCAATTCATTTTGTACCCTTCGGGCTGGCCCTTCACCCGAATTACCGGGTTGCCGTCGTGCATACCGCCCGGTACGGTGTACGAATAACTCACGCTCGCTACCGAACTCAGTCTTTGGGCCGCTTGCTTGAAGGCGGCTTTGCGGTCGCCCAGCGCGTAGGCATCGCGGATCAGCAGCACATTTTCTTTGTCAAAGCCCGGGTTGCGTTCCCGCTGGTACTCCGACTGCTGGTACACCAGCGCGGTGCCAATGATCAGCACGGTAGTGATCACGAATTGCCCCACAATTAAAAAGTCGCGCACCGAAACGCCGGTTCGCCCCCGACTGAACTTGCCCTTCAGGGCCTTGATCGGCGAAACGGCCGTGATTACCCAGGCGGGATATCCCCCCGCCAGCAATCCCACCACCCCGATAGTACTTAGACTAATCGCCCAAAACGCCGGACTGCCCAGCGGCAACGCGAGTTGCTTGTCGGTGAGTTGGTTGAACGAGGGCAGGCACAGTCCCATCAGCAACAGGGCCAGCAGCGTGGCGGCGGCGGTGGTCATCATTGATTCGGTCAGAAACTGGAGGCCCAAACTGCGGCGGCTGGAACCCAGCACTTTTCGGATGCCGACTTCGGCTCGCCGTTCGGTGGTCTGCGCCGTGGCTAAGTTGATGAAATTGGTGCAGGCGATGAGCAGGATAAACAAGCCCACCGCTGAGAACAAGCGGACGTACAGCTCATACCCATCGCGCACCAGGTGAATGTCGGCGACCGGCTCGAGGTAGTAGCCGTAGCGTTCGCCCCCGGCCCGCAGTCGCTCTTCTACCACGCCCAGGTTCTTCGCCGCCATCTGAGGCCATAGGTACTGCCGCTCTACTTCCGCAAACGCAGGTTGCAAGTTGGCCAAGCTAGCTGCTTTGTGCAGCCGCACGTAGGTGGCCACCCCGTTGGGCTGCCAGGTATTCATAAAGTAGTCGTGCTCTTTCCACAGCGTGGCGATAGAGATCACCCCGTCGAAGGGCAAGTGGGTGGGGCGGGGCGGATCGGCCATCACGCCGGTGACCTGGTAGGTGGTGCCGTCGTTGGTTAACAAGGCACCCAGCAGGTCCGGCAACGGCTGCGTTCCGGCGTACTGCCGGGCCATGCTTTCGGTGAGCACCAGTGAGTGCGGTTCTTTCAGCGCGGTGTTCGGATTGCCGTGGCGCAGTTGGTAGCCGAAGAAATCAAAGAAGTTGCTGTCGGCGCGGATGATCTCAAACCCACCCCGCACCTGCTCGTCCCGGCGAAAAGCGTAGAAATAGGCCGGAAACACCGTCGTAACCGCGGCTACGCCCGGAAAGCCGTCCTGCATTTCCCGGGCCAGCAGGGCCGAACTTTCCGGCCAGTCGTAGTCTTCTTCCCCGATGGTAAACGACAGGCCCACGCGGTACAGGTTGTCGGGATCGGGATAGAAACGGTCGTAGGACAGTTCGTCCTGCACGTACAGAAAGATAAGTCCGCAGGCAGCTAGGCTCACGCCCAGCCCCACCACGTTGAGCAGGGTGAACCACTTTCGTTTGACAAGGTTGCGCAGGGCGGTTCGGAGGAAGAGATACATAGCGGCCAGTTTGAGTTGGCCACTTAGTTACGTCCTTGATGAGAGAATGCCAAGCCTTTTGCAGTAACCCGTCCCTATTTTGCAGTGAACGACTGGAAATGCTAGGAACGAACAGATTTGAATGCTTGTATTACGTTAGACCAAGTCTGGGTCTATGAAGATAATCACAGAAGCAACCGATAAAAATGAGCTTGAATTAGTTCTCTAGAAGGTAACAAGTTTTTACTTCTCGAAGAAATTACTAAAGGCTAAAAACTGCACTCAGAGAACCCCCATTAAAAAAATACTCCTATACAGACGCCGTAGTACTGGCGCCAATTACCCACCGTGCTTCAGCCCTAACTTGAAGCATTATCATTCAATCAAGTATGTCTAACCACCCCGCCCGGTTTCACGTTTAATGCCCCTATGAACTACGCCCCCGATATTGCTGGCAACACCATGTTTCCGGTTTTCTTTAAGCTACACCAGCTCGACGTGCTCGTGGTGGGAGGCGGCTACGTAGGCCTGGAGAAGCTCGAGGCTATTTTAAAGAATAGCCCCGCCGCGCGCGTCACGCTGGTGGCGGCCGAAGTACTACAGCCTGATATCCGCCGCTTGGCCAAAGCCTATCCCCATGTGCAGGTAGTGGAACGGGCTTTCCGGCGGCGCGACCTGCGCGACAAAGACTTGGTGTTTCTGGCCACCAACAACCGGGCGCTGCACGAACGCATCAAGAAGATCACGCGGCGACGGCGCATTATGACCAACGTGGCCGACACCCCCGACCTGTGCGATTTCTACCTCAGTTCGGTGGTGAAGAAGGGCGACCTCAAGATCGCGATCTCCAGCAATGGCAAGTCGCCCACGCTCACCAAACGCATTCGCGAGTACCTGGAGGTGGCCATTCCCGACGATGTGCAAACGCTGCTCGATAACCTCAAGGAAGTGCGCGACCAACTCAAGGGCGACTTCGAGTACAAAGTGAAGAAACTCAACGAAGTCACCGCCGGCTGGCTCAATTCTCCTACCGATGAACGTCACTGATCCACGACGCTTCGAGCGCACCCTGACTGCCTTCGACGCGGCCAACCAGGAAGATCCCCGTCTGGAAAATAACGACGACGGCCAGGCCGTACCCAAAGAATTGCTTTACGCCCAACGGATGAGCGCCGTGCTCGATGCGTTTGCGCCCAACGCATCGGAAGGGCTGCGGTTAGCCACGCGTTGTCAGCATATCCGCCGCTGGCTGGTACCCCGCGATTCGTATCCAATGGATCGGAAGGGCTATCTGCGGTGGCGTACGTACCTGAAGAAGTTTCACGGTGAGCAGGCTACGGCGATTATGCAAGCCGAAGGCTATGATTCGGAAACCATTGATCAGATGGTGGATTTGCTCAACAAAAAGAACCTGAAGCGCGACCCGGAGATGCAGACGCTGGAAGACGTGATCTGCCTGGTGTTTTTGCGGTACTACTTCGCAGACTTTGTCTCACAACACGCTGAGGAGAAAGCAGTATCTATCATCAGCAAAACCTGGAAGAAGATGTCGGAGGCCGGACACATAGCGGCGTTGCGGTTGGAGTTTTCGGAAGATGAGAAGAGAGTAATAGAGAAAGCGGTGCAGCAGATTTAGTTAGCAATATGAGGCACCTAATCTATTTCGTCGTCTTTTTACCGCTCAACCTACCTGCCTTTTGAATAATAGATACTTATGACCGACCGCCTACGCCACGCTTACGACCCCGAACGCTTCCGAGCACAAGGACACCAACTGATCGACAGTTTAGCTGATTACCTGGCTAATATGCAAAACGACCCCCGCGGTGCGGTGCTGCCCTGGCAGTCGCCCGATGACCGGCTAGAGAACTGGCAAGCGGACTTTCGCAAAGCTCCCGATGCGCAGGTGAACCAGTTTTGGGACGTGGTGGTGCAGCAATCCATGCACTTGCACCACCCGCACTACGTGGGGCACCAGGTGGCTCCGCCCGCCCCGGTGGCGGCCCTGGCGGGGCTGGCCAGCGCGTTTCTGAACAACGGCATGGCGGTTTACGAAATGGGACCGGTATCCACCGCGCTGGAGCGAGTAGTGATCCAGCAGGTGGCCACGATGGTTGGATACGGCTCCGCGGCCGGGGGCCTGATGACGTCGGGAGGAACCCTTTCTAACCTCACCGCCCTGCTAGCCGCCCGGCAGCATCAGGTGGAAGGAGCCTGGCAGAGTGGAACCACGGAGCCGTTGGCGCTGCTGGTGTCGGAAGAAGCCCACTATTGCATTGACCGGGCAGTGAAAGTGATGGGCTGGGGCGAAGGAGGGATCATAAAAGTGCCTACCGATGAGCATTACAAGTTGCGACCCGACGCGCTGGAATCCTGCTACCAGCGAGCACTCTCCGAAGGGAAGCGGGTCATTGCGGTGGTGGGCTCAGCCTGCACGACCTCTACCGGCTCCTACGATCCTCTTGACTCCATCGCCGACTTCTGCGAGCAGCACCACCTGTGGTTTCACGTAGACGGGGCCCATGGCGCACCGGCCGCTTTCTCGCCTGAATACCGCGCTTTGGTGCGGGGAATTGCGCGGGCCGACTCTATCACGGTTGACTTCCACAAGATGATGCTGACCCCGGCAATCACCACGGCCTTGCTGTTCAAGAATGAAGCGCAGTCTTACCAAACTTTCGCCCAGCGCGCCAGCTACCTGCTCAGCGATGCCGAGGGTGAGTGGTTCAACTCCGGAAAACGCGCTTTTGAGTGCACCAAACGCATGATGAGCTTACAAGTGTATTCTATCCTGCGTACCTATGGTCCGGATATTTTTGCGGATAACGTAGACTATCTCTACGGCCTGGCCCGCACCTTTGCCCGGATGATTGCTAAGCGCCCCGCGTTGGAGCTTGCGCTGTCTCCCGAGGCCAACATTGTCTGCTTCCGTTATGTAGGGAAGCACTCGGATGCCGACTACCTGGATCAGCTCAACGCGGCCCTTCGGCAGGAGATGCTGGAAGACGGCCGGTTCTACTTGGTGCAAACCCGGTTGCGTGGTCGGCTGCACCTGCGCACCACACTGATGAATGTGTTCACCACCGAAGCGGTGCTGCACGAACTGCTCGACGCCGTGGAAGCTGTCGGTTCCCGACTCGAAGCCACCCTTGACCCATCAAAAATGACGCACTGATGCACCTACTCGGTAATCCGCAGCATTTCTTGGAGCGACTGGTAGGCATCCTGGCTGAGGAGCTCGTCTGAGGCTTGAGCGGCCTTTGGATCGGATGCGTACGCGACTGCCCACTGCATTAACGGGTCGTCGCTCGAGTTTTTCATCTTTGTCAGCAGGCGGGTGGCTTCGTCTGATTTTCTTTTTTGCCGCAGCATCAGCACTCCCAATAGGTCGTAGGGCGAACGCTCGGTCTGTTGTTCGGTGACGGCTACTACCTCGTCTTGGTGCCGTTGGGCTAGCTTTGTTTTCCCTTGTTGCTGGTAGCAGTGAGCCAGCAGGTAGTGCTGCGGTCGGGTTTCCGGATCGTAGGGTCGACCCACTCCCAGGTGCTCGGGCCAATCAAGCGAGGTTTCCAGCAGTTTAATGGCGACGGTGTATTCCTTCTCCTTCATCTGTTGCATGGCCCACTGGGTGTAAATTTTTTTCGAACAGCGTGCGTCCCTCCGACGCCCCTTCGTAGGGCAGCACCTCTAGGGAATCAAGCACCTTGGCCGCTGCTTCGTATTGCTGGCGGCGAAAGAGCGCTTTGGCATAATCCATCCCGAGCACGTAGCTATCCGGGAACCGTTCGTACGCTTGCGTTGCCAGGGTTTGCGCTTCTTTCCTTCGTTCTTCCCGGTCGTAGTAGTCTGTCAGGGCGTGCCACGTACGCCACTGCTCTCGGTCGAGCGCCAGTGCCCGGTTCAGGTCCTTTTCCTCGGTTGGCTTGTCTCCGTTCACCTTCCGAAGCAGATCAGCGCGGGCCAGGTAGAACGGCGCGTAGTCAGGATCGTCACCGCAGTCAATTAGATAATCTGCGGCTTCTGCTCTGTTTCCTACGCCCCAGTGGGCCAAGCCGAGGTAGTACTTGGTCTTCCAATGTTCCTGCTGATCGTTCGCCCACCCAAGCATAGCCAGCGATTCGCGCCGAAACGGAAACACGAAGGCGGGAGACTGCGCCAACGCTTGTTGCTTGTAACGCTGGCTTTGGTCTGGTTGCCCGCGGTGCAGGTAGGCCAGCCAGCACTGAACAAGCGGATGGTCAGGCGCCACCATCAGCGCGGCGATGGCATCATCCTGTCGCCCCATTTTCAGATAAGTCATGGCAATTTCCAGGTAGGTTTGGTAGGGCAGCTCGTTTCGGATGAGGGCGGTGAATGCCTTTAGGCGAGCGTCGGTGTTGTCCAGTAAGTACTGCTCAAAGCGTGCGAAGTGGCACAGGGGGTCCATCTCTAGTATTTTCTCGGCAGTGGCTTCCGCCTCGGTTGCTAGTCCCTGCTTCCGATAGGCTACCGCCATCACCTGGTGGGCTCCGATGGCGTACTGATCATAGCTCACTGCCTGCTGCGCCCAATCTTCGGCCCGCTCCCAATCTTTCTGCTGTAGCGCTACCTCGGCCATTTGTCCGTAGGCGGCTACGCGGTAGGCCGGTGAGCGTGCCGCCACTCCGAACGACTCGAGCGCATCGGCCCAGTCTTCTTGCGCCTGATAGATGATACCAGCCACATAATTGGCGTCGTAGTCGTAGGTGTCGGCGATCAACGCGGTGTGCACTTCCTCCAGGGCGCGCTCGTAGTTGCCCTGCTCGTAGTAAATTTCTGCCAGTGCCACCCGCGCCCGATAGTGCGCCGGATACGCTTGGATGCTTGCTTCCAACGCCGCTACTGCTTTCACGTATTGCCGCTGGCGGGCGGCCGCCACTCCTTCATTGTACCGCTGATCAGTTACGGACAAACGATGCGTAGCCTTCGCCGCAAAGGGTCGTTGCAAGCGCTGCTCCTCCGTGGTATACTGCAAGCCCGCTCTTTTCACTTCTACCCGCAAATTGTTGGCTTCGCTGGGTAGTGCAACGGTTACCGATGCCGTATCCATCGGGGCCAATGACAACTTCTTTTGGTAGATTACGCCTTCGTCGCCGCTTACTACCAGGGTTTCTTCTATTTGGCTCAGTGCGTTGACGCCAATGTGTAGCCTTCCCTTTGTTTGCTCTACGTTCATTACTCCGCTTGGCGATGCGTCGGTCATCCCGCCGATCAGTTTGAAGGGAAACCAGAGCTCGCGCCAGCGGTCGGACGTGTAGGGAGCAAAAGCCACCTTGGTGATTGGGTTGTTGTGCGGTCCGTAGGAGTACTGATTGAAGAAGCGGCCCGCCTGGAACTCCATATACTGCCCGTCGGTGTCGGTGAGCAGGTCTTCCCAGATGCCCCCGGCCCGCGACTGGGCCCACAGCCAGAGTTTCTGGCCGAGCATCTCGTGGTGCTGCGCCCAGTGCCCGAAGCCCAATTGGTCATCGTGCCAGTAGCCACCGAAGAAGTGTTGGCTGGCTCCCACTACGTGGTATGATTTGCTAGGCCCGAAGTTGTTGTTTCGGTATAGGTTCAGGGCGCGCCCGCTCGTGTCAACCGGCCAGGGAATAGCCTCGCCACTGTGCTCCAGTGAAAGGTAGCCCGGATAATAAAACTCCAGGTCGGGACGAACCGCCGCCGCCGCGGTCATCCAGTTGTAGTACGACTGGTGCGTAGGAGTGGGGTTATACCACAGACTGTTCGTTTCAAAGTAGGCTTTGTCGGCAGGCAGGGTGACGCGCACGCGCCACTGGGTGCGTGAAGCGAGGTCCATTGTTCCCACGGTGCAACTCACGCTGCCGTCGTCGTGACGTTGAATGATATAATCTACCGGGGTGGCGGTGGCTGGTGAGTGGCCAATAATGCCGAAGTTAAACTCAATGCCCCCCGAGGTCCACGGACCACGCATGGCAATGTTGCGGAATTTGAGCACTTCATTGCGGTAGATAAATTCTCCCCCGGTTGCTTTCTCAGTAGCGCCCCACACTTTGCCGCCCACCTGCGGCAACAGGCTCACTTGCACGTAATCATTTTCTAGGGTCACTACCTTCCACGGTTGTTCCTTCCCAACCACGCTGTATCCTTCAAACCGATGATACGGATAGATAGCAGGGTTGGTAGTGAGCACAGGGACGGGATTGGGATCGGAAAAAGGGTAAGTCAAGATGCTTCGTTCTTCTTCGCTCACCGTTGCCGACTGGGCGAGGACAACAGTTGGAGCACCGTGTAGCAATAACATCAGCGCCGCGGTTACGCCGGTGATCAGACGGAAAAATGGTGATAGGGAGGTCATAGGTTAAGATAGATTAGTGCATTTTTCTACGCTGGCTACGGGTTCTCTTTGGTAGTTAGGCAAAGAACCAATAGTCGTCTCGCGCCCGCTTTCCCCAAGCTGTCAACTGCTGGCGGATCGTTGCTTTGTCATCGGGCGAGGCCACTACGATAATTACCTGGGGGTTGTCAAGCTGCGGAATCATATCAAAGGTCGCCATCCGAATGCCATACACATCTTTACCAATCTTGCGTGGGTTGTCGCACACCCAGTGGAAGGTATCTTGGCGGGCGAGTAGCTGTTTTGCCAAGTCCTTGCCGTTGCGCCCCGCTCCCCACAGCACTAGTGGCCGCCGTGGATCGCGGTCTAATTCGTAGAAGTAGCGTAATTTCAGGTCAAAGTACCGATTGTCTTGGTAACACTCCCAGGTTCGGGAGATGCGGTCCGAGCGGTCGCGCCAGTAGTGGAGCACCTTATCCAGGCCAACCACCCGCAGTTTGTGTCGGTAAAAGCGGAAGCACAGGTCATAGTCTTCGGGGTACACCTCCGGATCAAACGCACCTACGGCATCCAAGTCGGTGCGGTGAATGAGCCAGGAGTGGGAGGGGATGACGCATTCCTGGTAGATTTCTTCGTAGTGCGCACTGCGCCGGGCCACATCGTTGAGCCAGCGTTCGTAGCGCCGGAAGCCGTCGCCCACCTCGCCGTCGCCCACGAAGTGCTCGGTGCCTCCGGCAATCACGGTGCCCCGACCGTGCTGTTGCCATGCATCCACTAGCACCTCGAGCTTATCGGCGGGCATACGATCGTCGGAGTCCATACGGTTGATCAGAGGGCCTTGGCTATGGCGGTAGGCGACCTGCAAGGTTGGGATCAACGAAGGGCGGTCGCTATTGTACACCCGAATTCGTGCATCAGCAGCGGCGTAGGCGCGAAGGATTTCCGGCGAACGGTCGGCCGAGTGGTCGTTTACCGCTACCAATTCCCAGTGGGGATAGGTTTGCGCTTGGACAGACTCCAGACATTCAACCAGATAGGGCTCGGTATCCTTCACTGCCATAACAATAGAGACGAGCGGATTCATAAAAAAAGCCCCCCCTACAAATGCAGGAAGGGCTCTAAAGCAGATTGTGTAGTGTAGTTATTTTTCTTAGCACCCAAATTTATTGGACGGCGTCGCTTTCGGGGAGCGTAGAGTATAGCACCTTGAGGGCGTTGGCTTCCTGTAGCTCCTCCTGCACGTCGGATACAATTCCCATACGGGCTTCGCTGTCTACCTTCATTGCCATTGTGATTTGGTTGCGCTCGGCTTCGTCGAGCTTGTCGCGTTCCTGATTCACAAATTGCACAATGGACGAAGGTTCCACCAGCACGTCGTTGGTCTGGATGCGCGGTTCCGAACCGAAGCGGTTGGTATCCTTCGGCTTACCAATGTAGATGTAGCTGACCAGTGATTTCTTCTGCATTTTGGTGAGTTGCTCGGCTTTTGGAATTTGCTGCTTCACCAGAATGTCTTGCTCACGCAACACGGTGGTTACCATAAAGAAAAACAGCAACATGAAGATAATATCTGGCAGGGCCGAGGTGGGAATGTCCTGACTAGCGGAAGACTTTTTCTTAAACTTTGACATAGAGTATTAAAGTTTATGTTGACGACTTTCGGGGGTTGCAAGACAGCGAGGTATACGGCCGCTACCACCACAAGCCTGAGAAAACTATTAGGCCATTGTTTACTGGCTGGCTTCGGTGGCCTTAGATGGCTTAGCAATTGAAATAGCCATGGGTATGTCCTTTCGCAGGTCATCATAGCGGTCTTTCATGCTGGGTTCAAGATCACCATCGCGGATTTCCTTGGGCGTTATGCCCAGCTTTTCGGCGTAGATTTCATAATAAGCCCCCTTCACTTCATCATACACCTGTATGTACTTCTCGTAGCTGGTGCCTCGGTCGGTTTTAAAAGATACAATTGCCTTTTGCGGATTTTCAGACGACTCCGGATCGCGACCGTCGTTCAGCACAAAGGTTTTTACCATATCTTGCAATGGGCTAATATCGTCCATTGGCTCTCCTTCTACCAGCATACGATCTTCGGAGTTAAGCAGAATCTTAAACAGGTTCCGCTCATTAAGCTTTATATCCGGCGGAGGCTCGTTCGGGTCGGGCTTAGAAGGAAGCTGAATGGCCAACCCTTTGTCCGATGCGATGGTGGTGGTGACCAGGAAGAAAATAAGCAGCAAGAAAGCGATATCGGCCATTGAGCCGGCGTTCACTTCTGCAGCACCTCTTTTTTTACGTGCCATATCAGTTAAAAATTTTGGTGATTTCAGTAACAACGATGCTGGCCAGAGCTAGCAGAATGAGGATGTACATGGTGATCAGCGCCCCACCGATCATCTTAGAGGTGACCGCCGAGGTGACATTATTCTTGATATACAGCGGCACTACCTCGTTTCCGGCGATAGAGTATCCGATGAAAAACAGTATTGCAATGGCCACAACCCCAACCAGGGCTCCCAATAGGGCGCGTGGATTGCCAAACGACTGAATAAGCGGCATCAAAATGGCCGCTATAATAGCAACGCCAAGCAGGATGTAGGCTGCATACAATCCGTAGGTAGAAACAAATTGATCCATGAGGGTATCAGTTTAACAGTCAAGTGAATGAAAGGGAGGGCTTTTCAGCGCCCTCCCCAAAGTGGGTTGTGTAGGGTAATGATCTTTAGTCGATGCGCGTAGCGGTAGCAGTGCTGCCGCCGGTCACTTTGTGCTTCACCAGCATATCTACCAGTGAGATAGAAGCATCTTCCATGTTGTTAACCAGGCTGTCGATTTTAGACACGCAGTAGTTATAGAACAGCTGCAGGATAATCGCTACGATCAAACCGGCCACGGTGGTGAGTAAGGCTACTTTGATACCACCGGCTACCAATGAGGGAGAGATATCACCGGCGGCTTCAATGGCATCAAAGGCGCCGATCATCCCGATTACCGTACCCATAAAGCCCAGCATAGGGGCAATGGCGATAAACAGCGAGATCCAAACCAAGCCACGCTCTAGTCGTCCCATTTCAACGGAACCGTAAGAGATAATAGATTTTTCTACCATATCTACCCCTTCCGACCAGCGTAGCAAACCCTGGGTGAAGATTGAAGCTACCGGTCCGCGGGTGTTACGCGTCACATCCTTAGCGGCTTCCACTCCGCCGGTGTTCAGTGCGTCTTCCACATTGGCTAATAATTTCTTGGTGTTGGTTGAAGCCAGGTTCAGGGTAATGATTCGCTCGATGGCGATGGCTAGGCCAAGAATCAAGCAAATGAGTACCGGCGACATAAACTTCCAGTCACCTTCAATGAACTTAGACTTCACATTTTGGTGAAATGACTGCTCTTCGGCTTCGGCAACTAAATCCATGTCGGCGGCACTCTCTACGTTAGAGGCAGCGGTGGTTACCTCTTCTTCCATCTCGGCCTCAGCTTCCTCCATCATGGTGGTGTCGGCATCGGCATCCTGAGCAAATAATACGTTGGTTTGGCCTAAGGTTAGGCAACTGGCTAGTAGCAGCAAAGCAAATAACTTTTTCATAAGAATACAGTCGTCAGTGTAGTAAAAAAGAGTTTATGAATAAAAGGTTAGTGGTTACACGATTGTTGAGACAGCGGAGAGGGCGGGATTCGAACCCGCGGTACCCTTGTGGGGTACACTCACTTTCCAGGCGAGCACCTTCAGCCACTCGGCCACCTCTCCCGAGGCTTTCACTGTTTCTTGAGTTTCACCCGGATAACAAAGAAATTAATAATCCCTACCATTTGCAAGTTTTGGCAATTCATTCAACTAATATAATCGATTCAATTCGATAAATGACGAACGAAGCAAAAATATTGTTGCTAAACTCGAAGATTAGCGGGTTTTAGTACCAAATATTCAAGGACCTTCGGATACAACCGTCATGTAAGGTATCATTACGTTTCTGGCGATTGACCGACGCTACTACGCTTAATTCCCAAAAGCCTACCTCAGTTTATTGAGCAGATCGGCCGTTTAGTACGTTTCTCCCCGCAATGAGGCAGGAAGCAACTCTTTGATTCGCTCCGTGTCTGTCTCGTTCCCCAGTAGAAACATCATCTTGGTCACCGCCGCTTCGGTGGTCATATCCTTGCCGCTCACCACTCCAATACCTTCCAGGCGTTTGCTGGTTTGGTAGCGTCCCTGGATCACGCGCCCCCCGCTGCACTGCGAGATATTGAGCACCACCAGGCCCCGCTCGGTGGCATCGGCCAGGCTGTTGAGCAAGAAGGCATCGGTGGGGGCGTTGCCCGAGCCAAAGGTTTCTAGCACCAGCCCCCGCAGATCAGAAATTTGCAGAATACTTTCCACTACTCGTCGACTGATGCCCGGAAAAAGCTTGAGCACCGCCACATTGGTGTTGAGTTGCCGGTGATACACGAGTTGTTGGTCGGGCGCGGCGGGGCGAATGGCCGATGCGTTATAATCGATGAGCACTCCCGCTTCGGCCAGCACCGGGTAGTTTTCTGATTCAAATGCATCGAAGTGGATGCTCTGCCGCTTGCTGCTGCGGTTGCCGCGCAAAAGTAGATTACCGAAGTAGATGCACACTTCGGGAACGATCGCCACGCCGTTGCTCTTCTCGCTGGCAATTTCCAGGGCGGTCACCAGGTTCTCGTGCGCATCGGAGCGGGTTGACCCGATGGGTAGCTGAGCCCCGGTGAAAATCACCGGCTTGGTCAGGTTCTCTAGCATAAAGCTGAGCGCCGAAGCGCTGTAGGCCATTGTATCGGTGCCGTGCACAATCACAAATCCATCGAAGCGACGGTAGTTTTCGTACACGATGTAGGCCATATCTGCCCAGTGCTCGGGGCGCACATTAGAAGAGTCGATTAGCTTAGGGAAAGAGATCACCGTGATGTGGATGCTAAACTCCTTGAGCGAAGGCATCTTTTCCACAATGCGGGAAAAGTTGAAGGGCTCTAACACTCCGGCCTGATCGTAAGTCATGCCCAGGGTGCCCCCCGTGTAGATGATGAGAACCGCCGCCCGGGGTGCTCCCGAGTAACCAGTGTTAACATTAACGATTTTGTAGTTGGTCTTCATGGAGGAAGCGGTCTCCTAAAGGTAATCGTTTTGACAGAAACTGAAAAGATTGCTTTCTAGCAAGAGTTGACCATTTATCTACCTAGCTCGTAGCATCTTCAGTTTCAGAACCGAACAACCGGCGGGCATTCTCGGTGGTTTGCCGGGCTACTTCTTCAATAGCAACGTTCCAAGCTTCGGCAACTCGTTTCCCAATGAGGGGTACGTACGAAGGCTCATTGCGCCGCCCCCGGTGCGGAACGGGGGCCAGATACGGGCTGTCGGTTTCTAGCACTACCCGTTCTCGGTCGAGGTAAGGAATCACTTCGCCCATTCCAGCGTTTTTAAACGTAGCGACTCCGCCTAACCCCAGGTAAAATCCTAGATCTGTAATGCGCTTGGCCTCTTCGGCGGTGCCGGTGAAGCAGTGAAACACCCCCCGCAATCCCTCGGCTTGCTCTTGCACCAGCGCGATAACGTCGTCGAGCGATTCGCGCGTGTGCAGCACGATAGGCAAATCATACTTCTTCGCAAAGGTGATTTGTATGCGCAGCGCTTCCTGTTGCTGTGTTTTGAAGGTGGTATCCCAATGGTAATCAAGTCCGATCTCACCAACGGCCGCAAAGGGGCGCTTGTTCAACCACGCTTCCACTTGGTACAACTCGCGCTCAAAATCACGCTTCACACTACCGGGGTGAAGTCCCATCATCGCTACGCACTGCTCGGGAAACCGCAGTTCGCGCTCCAGCATAGCGTCCACCGAAGTGTGGTCGATGTTGGGCATATAGATTGTGGACACGTTCGCTTCCTGGCAGCGTTCTATCGTATCCTGAATGTCTTCGTCGAACTGCTGATCGTAGATATGCGCGTGGGTGTCTATAAAAGTCATACTGGATACTGGATAACGATGAACGGGGTGCTTCGTTGGGTTCAGGGTTTAAACTGCGTCAACTTCCTCTTTTAAAAGCGTCGCCCCTTCCACTGCAGTCCGGTAGGAAGCAGGTAGTAGAACAGCGATACCAGTGAAAGCACGGATACGTATAGCTCAAACCCAAATAAGTACCACAAGGTTTGGCGGCAAAGTAGACGCGGCAAGCGGATTTTTTGGATTACCAATAAAATAAACACTCCCTGCGAAACCACCTTTGCGATCCACAAACATCCGGCTAAAGCCAGGTTTTGCCCAGCTACTGCTAGTACCATCGGAAGAAACAAGGCTTGTAACACCAGAATACTCACTAAATAAACAGGAAGCTGCAACGCCCCGCGTGTCCAGCGCTTACGCTGCTGGAGTAGTTCGGGGAAGCTGCCCATCGGCTGGGTCATTACCAGGGTATCGGCGTCAATGCAGTTGCGAAAGTCGTAGCCGCAAGCCACCGTCTGGTGCAGAATCTGAAAGTCTTCGGTGATAGAGAACGGCAGATTTTCATACCCGCCAGAGGCTTCGTAAGCCGCCCGGTGCAGTAGCATATTGTTGCCTAGGGTAGCCACCGGAATGCCTAAGTCGCTGGCCACCTTCACCATGCCTAGTGCCCACAACCAATTGATGCGTTGCCATGTTGCCCATGCCCCCCGGCCCGCCACCACGGTGACACCGGTGACGATCCCTACCGGGCGAGGCGAAGCAGCAGCTTGCCAGCGTTGCACCATGGCGCGCGCCCAGCCCGGTGTGACACGCACATCGGCATCGGTGACCAGCAGCACGTCGGCGGGACGTCTTGATCGGGCACTGGCCTGAACCAAATGGGCGATCACATTGGCCTTCGCCCGTGCTTCTCCCAATTGATTAGTTACATCGACTACCCGCACGCGGGTATCGCGTTCAGCATACTGCCGGGCAATCGCCAGCGTCTCATCTTCCGACTGGTCGTTGCCCACCCAAATGCACCAGTGGTCGGCAGGATAGTTCATCGCCAGCAGGTGGTCCAGGCACGTGGGTAAGTACGTTGCTTCATTGCGAACTGCCAACAATATAGCGATATAGGGATACGCAGCTTCAGGAGCCTCCCAAGAACGATAGTTGAATAGCCAGTAAAGAATCAGGAGCCCATTGACGACCACTACTGTGCTTATCAGGACCACAGTTACCGGTATCATTAAAGGGTAGCAAAGGTGTAACCGGCGCGGGCGAAGTGGTCTAGGTACCGTGGTAGCACGTAGGTTAGGTTTCGCCGTGCCTTTAGGCTGTCGTGAAAGATAATAATAGTTCCTGGTCGGGTATGTTGGACGCACTTGCGCAGACAGATATCAGCCGGGAAACCCGCGTCAAAATCACCCGATAAAATATCCCACATCACTAGCGTATAGTGCTTCGTTAGTTGCCTTACCTGGCGGAACCTAACCTTTCCGTAGGGGGGGCGAAAGAGGGTAGATGGTTTCTTTGCCAGGGGATGATGCTTGCGAAGGGCATGGCTGCAACGGTCAATGTCTTGTTGGTAGGTCACAGAATCGGTTCGCCAGGCGTTCAGATGATGGTAGGTGTGGTTGCCCACCGCATGGTGGCGGCGTAAGGTTTCTTGATACAGATCCGGGTAGCGGTCCACATTCTCGCCTACGCAGAAAAAGGTAGCGCGCGCGTCAAACTGATCCAGCGTATCCCATACCCACGGGGTTACCTCAGGTACCGGTCCATCGTCGAAGGTTACGTAAAGGCGAGGTGAGGTAGGAGACTCGTTTTGTTTATCCCAGAGTAAGTTGGCGTAAAAAAGTTTGAGCAGAAAGGGGGTCTTGAAAAAATTCATTCAGTTAGTAAAGCAGCATTCACCTTCATCGACACAAAAGTGATATCGTCGTCGTAGGATTCTCCCGAGCGAAACTCAACCAAGGTGCGAAATAACCGGTGGTGCAGCGTAGGAAGCTCTTGATTAGCGTACTGCTCTAGATACTTCTGCAGATGCTCGGTACCAAACTCCTCGCCCGCCTCGTTAAAGATTTCCGTTAGTCCGTCGGTGTAGGCGAACAACAGAAACTCTTCCAGATTTTCAACTTTCCCTTCGTTGAGGAAGGGCAACGGCTGAAAGCTGCCGAGCATCACGCTACCTTGCTCTAACAATTGGGTGGGGTGCTGCTTACTGATCAGCACAGGCGGAATGTGCCCGGCGTTCACGTAGCGCAGGGTACGGGCCGCCTGGTCATAAATCGCCACGAAGAAGGTAATGAAGTTTTCGCCGTTGGCACTCTGCATCACCTGGTAGTTGAGTTCGTAGATGATCTCCTGCAGGTTGGTGGTTTGGCGTACGATGGTACGCAGCGCGGCCTGAAAGTTAGACATCAGCAGGGCGGCAGGCATACCTTTGCCCGACACGTCGGCGATGCACACCAGAAAATGACCGGGCGAGAGCCGCAGAAAGTCGTAGTAGTCGCCGCCCACCGAGTGGTGCGGTTGGTAACTGGCTTCCACCTGCAAACCCGGTTCGTTGGGTAGATTCTTGGGAAACAAAAACTGCTGCACCTGTTGAGCGATTTCCATTTCTTTGCGCACCGCCTCCTGGGCCAATTGCTGGCGAGCCAGCTTTTTGTTCTCAATGGCCACAATAATAATGTTGCTCAGCGCCTGTACGAAGGTGGTGCCGCTTTGGTCGGGAGCAGCGTCGTCTTCCTTGCGCAAACCACTGGTGAACACCAGCGCCAGCATACGTCCCTTGTGCGACACCGGCAGGGCAATATCGAACTCTTCGAACAAGCCCGGATCGGGCAAATCGCGCACGTAGGTGATGTCTCGGATGGGCAAGAAATGCTCGTTAAGCATTACCCGGCCAAAATTAATCTCGGTGCCGAAGTTAGTTTTGCACGCCCACAAATCGGCCCGTCCCTCCTGCTCGGTGAGCACGTAAAGGGCCAACCGTTTGATGTTCAGGTTAGCGCGCAAAGTGAAGTTGAATATTTTATAGAGCGATTCCTCAGAAAGGTTGTTGTTGATCGCTTGAGTAACCTCCAGCAGCGCGTTGAGCTCTAGCTCCTTTATTTCGTACTGATTAACGGCCAGGGATTCGGTCTGCATAGCTAAAAAAAGTGAGCGGCTTACAAAGTTAGCACATTTACGCAAAATAAAAATTAGGATACAATAGTGTCCGCCGGTGAACAGCAGGTGTACTATAACCGGACACTTACTGAACTGCGCAGTTAATGCATCTAACTGACTGTCAAAAGCTTAGCTTTATGGCATGGCATTGGGAAGCAAGACTTATGAAATCATTTCAGTAACCTAAAGCTAAAATCATGATCCAAGTACCCATTATTTTCTCTCGAATGTTTATTGTTCTCTTCCTTATGGGAAGCACCGCCACTACCCTATTGGCTAATCAACGCGTTGACCGAACCACTAAACGGGCTCGTCAGGCCGTGGAGCAGGCCAGTCCCGACGACTGGCATACCCTGGCGAAATCGGCCGAGCGGTGCATCACCAAGGGGGTTAACCTCAAGGAGGCCGCCACTTGGCTGGAGCAGTCGTTGGCGATCAAAGAAACCGTCTACAATCTGCGTGTTCAAGGCGACTATTACGTAAAGAATCAATTGCCTGATCGGGCCTTGGAGAGTTACAGCAAGAGCATTCGGGTGGGAAGAATTGACGACCCTTCGTATGCTGATGCTACTACCCAGGCCAAGATCGTCAAACTCATTCAACAAAAAGGTTAGTTTGTAAGCAAAGCGAAAAGGGCTTCCGATAATAGGGAGTCTTTTTTTATTCGATTTACCCCGACTGTCGCCATTTAGCCGAATCCGGATTGCTAAAAAACGAACCAAGACCTACACTTTAGTACTCTCTCAGTGGTCTAAGTCTGTTGCACCTGCCGTACCGAATAAATTGCCACCGCAGCAAAGCCCAGAAAAAGCATGGTATGAAAGAGCAACAAACCAAAGTCACCCAGACGGACACCCGTGTAGATGCCGTAAGCAAAGTACAGGGCAAATAACGCTTCCAGCAGAACCAACGGACCCAGTTTCGTGCGGGCGTATACGTTTTTTTTTAATTTTTCGCGGGCGTTGGTCACGTTGAACTTGGGCGTGCGCAGAAAAGGCGATTTTACGCCGAGTAGTCCCTCGATCACCGCCACCGCGTTGTGTAAGGATAAGCCCATGCTAATGATCAGGAACAGCGGATAGTGCAGCAGGTAGTACCGCCAGGGTTGCCCCGGCCGCACCCGCCGCGTGGCTACCCAGTAGAAGAACCCAATCGAAAAAAATCCCAGAATAAAGACTCCCCCCAGGTTGAAAATCCATTCATACTGCGCGTTGGCCTGCTTGATAAATAACATCGGCACACTCAGTAGCGCTGCCAGCAGTAGGAACAGAAATACCGATGAGTTGAATAGGTGAAAGATAGCGTGCACCCGGTTCCACCAGCGCAGCGGACGCACGTTTCGCTGACTTGCAACGCGGACAGCGTGCTTGCGGGCGCATTCGGCCGCCCCTTTGTTCCAGCGAAACTGTTGCGATTTGATGGCGGGCATCAGCACCGGAAGCTCCGCCGGAGCTTCTACATCCTCTAGATACAAGAACTCCCAGCCTTTGAGCTGAGCACGATAGCTCAGGTCCAGGTCTTCGGTAAGCGTATCGTCCGACCAGCCCCCGGCCTCCTCGATGCACGTCCTTCGCCAAACGCCACCCGTGCCGTTGAAGTTGATCAGGCTACCGGCGTGCCGCCGTCCACCCTGCTCGATGGTGAAGTGCCCATCGAGTCCGAACGCTTGCAAGCGGGTAAGTAGCGAGTAATCTTGGTTGATGTGTCCCCACCGCGTTTGCACCACCCCCACCGCCGGGTCGGCGAAGTGAGGGACCGTTTTTCGAAGAAAGTCACGGGCGGGCGAGAAATCAGCATCGAAAATAGCGATAAATTCACCTTGAGCGATCTCTAATCCGTAGGCCAGCGCGCCTGCCTTAAAACCTGTGCGCTGCGGGCGGCGGACGTGTTGGATGTTGATGCCTTGCGCCCGGTAGTGCTCAACCCGCTGGGCGATGATATCCACGGTTTCGTCGGTAGAATCGTCGAGCAGTTGAATTTCCAGGCGGTCGGCGGGATAATCGAAAGCGGCAATGGCGTCGATGAGTCGTCTCACCACGTATCGCTCGTTGTAGATGGGTAATTGCACCGTGACCGTAGGCCAGATTGATGGTTCGGTCACCGAAGCTTTATTTTCCTTTAAGCTACGCAAGTAGTGCCAGGTGAGGTGGAGCTGTCCCAGGCTGAACATGAAAATGAACAGCAGACTAAGTACGTAGCCGATAACAATAACAATTTCCATAATCAATAGTCAACGGTCTACAGTCTACAGTGAATAAATTTTTGGTCTGTGGACTGTTGACCATGGACTAATTCATTTCCAATACTTTATAATCGTCCAGATAATCTTATGGCCTGCTAGTAAAGTTCCCTTCACGGTGCCCGATACCTTTGATATGCCGATGCGTTGCCGGTAACTAACAGGCACCTCGGAGCACCGTAAGTCATACTTAGCGGCTTTCAACTGCATTTCCACCGTCCAGCCGTAGGTTTTATCTTGCATGTTGAGCGAAATGAGTGCGGAGTAGCGAATTGCCCGAAAGGGGCCTAAATCAGTAAAGTTTGCCCCGTATAGCAACTTCATCAGGCGGGTCGCCAGCCAGTTGCCAAACACCTGGGGGATGGTCATCGATCCGCGCTCGCGGGCTCCCCGTGCCCGCGAACCAATTACCAGGTCCGCCTCATCGCTGATGATGGGAGCCACCACCTGCGGGAGTTCTTCGGGATGATCGGAGTAGTCGGCATCCATGAATACAACAATGTCGGGGGGAGGCAACCGTTGGCTCAGATACGCAATGCCCCGCAAACAGGCGTAGCCATAACCCTGCCGGGGCTCTTGCACTACGGTGGCACCCGCCTCTTGAGCATGTTGTACGGTATCATCACTCGAGTTGTTGTTTACCACCACAATCTCTCGCACCCAATCTCGGGGAATGTCACGGATCACCTTGCCAATAGAATTTTGTTCGTTGTAGGCTGGAATGACAACCCTGATGTCTTGCTGCATGAATTTATCCTCGATCGTCAATGTCTTTCTTATCACGTGCCATCAAGGGCGAGGAGCCAATCGCCAGAAGTCCATACTAAGTTTCACAGTGTGCCGTGGCCGCAAAGGTAGGCAGCATTTTTCGATAAAAACTATCATCCTGCAAATGGGTTCAGGCTTTCGCTTCCACCAACTCGGTGGTGGCAGGCAGACTGAACCAGAAGGTGGTTCCCTGCCCCACCGCACTGCGCACGTGCAGTTCGCTTTGGTGTAGCTCCACAATCTTTTGGGCAATCGCCAACCCAAGCCCCAGCCCGCCCTTGCTTTGGCTACGCACTTGTCCGCTGCGGTAGAAGCGGTCGAAGATATGGTGCAGGTCCTGTTCGGAGATGCCTGCTCCGGTATCCGTTATCTTCAGGCACACGCGTTGCTGCGCATCGGACGCCACCTCGACCACCACTTGCCCTCTGGCAGGAGTGTACTGAAGAGCGTTGGAGATCAGGTTTTGGAGCACGCGCTCAATCAGACTCACATCGGCATAAACCAGCGGAACCTCATCGGAGCGTTTGTAACGAAGCGTAATTTGGTGCGCCTCCGCTTTGGGACCGAACTGCAATACGATGTCATGCACCAGCTCGCTCACCGAGAAAGTCTCGGGTTTGGCCTGAATCTGCTTGGCCTCAAGCTTGGACAACTGAAACAATTCGGACACCAGATTGCCCAGACTTCGAGTGTTTTTCAGTATGGTTTCCAGATAGCTCTTCTTTTCTTTTTCGGTGAGCAGATGGTCCTTGAGCAGAATGGTTTCTACGTAGCCTTCTACCGAGGCTAGTGGAGTACGCAGATCGTGCGAGATATTGGCGATTAACTCGCGCCGCAGTTCGTCGTTTTGCTTGAGTTGCCGCATCGCGGTGTTGATTTCGTCGGCCATGGTGTTGAAGGCAGTGCCCAGTTCACTCAGTTCGTCAGAAGAGCGCACGTTCACCCGGGCTGAATAATCGCCCTGCTCCATGCGGCGCACCGCCGTAACGATTCGCTTCAGATCCCGGGTCACCAGGAAGATAAGCAGCAGTCCGATCACCATCACCACGCCCAGGACCATGAGCAGCGCCCGGCCCACAATTTTGAAGATATAACTTTGCCGCACCGATGCCTCATCGCCGTAGAGGCTATCGTTGTTCAGCGTAATGTACAAGTAGCAGTGCAACGAGCCATCGCTGCTAGCCAGGGCAGCAGCCGAAAATATTTTAGGCCGCGCGGGTTCCCGCGGATCATCGTTGTAGATGGGTAGCGGAATCCGACTGTCTAAAAAATCCTCAACATGTTCAACGTTCACCGTGTCGAGTTTCACCTCGCCCGGCTCGGCCGAAGCGGTTAGAATCTCTCCCTCGTGCCCCACAATATAGAGTTTAATACTGGGGTTGATGATCATGGCGGCGTGGAAGAGTTCCTTTAGCTTAGCTTCCGGAATGCGGTTAGTAGCCGAATCGATTTTCATCTCCTGGGCGATAGAAGCGGCGAGCCCCCGGTTACGCTGCTGCGTCACCTCGGCCACGTATTCGCCGGTGGACCCTAGAATGGTGTAAAAGTAGATTGCGCTCACCGTGAGCAGCAAGGCCACAAATAATAAGGATAGCTTAAGCGGTAAGCTGTTAAGACGAAAAATATTACGCAACCAGTTCATCGTTAAATTTGTAACCTACGCCCCATACCGTCAAAATGTAAGTCGGATGCGCCGGGTCGTTTTCTATTTTTATGCGTAGCCGATTGATGTGTGAGTTCACCGTGTGCTCATAGCCACTGTACGAGTAGCCCCACACCTTGCTAAGCAGTTCTTCGCGGGAAAACGTCTTGCCAATCTGCTGCATAAAAAGCTTAAGCAGATCAAACTCCTTGGCGGTGAGATCTACGACCTTGTCATTAAGCACCACCTTGTGCTTTACCGGGTTGAGGGTAAGCCCTTGATAGGTATATACTTCCGGAATGGTTTCCGCCTCTTGGTTCAGTGAAGTGCGGCGGAGGCGGGCCTTCACCCGGGCAGTGAGTTCGCGCACGCTAAACGGCTTAATCATATAGTCGTCGGCTCCCAGATTAAGTCCCAGTACCTTGTCGATCTCCTCTGACTTTGAGGTAAGCATGATGATGGGGGTGGCTACCCTCTCTTCGCGAATGCACTTGCATACCTCTAATCCATCCATGCCGGGCAGCATAATATCCAGAATAATCACGTCGTAGTGGTGGTTCACCGCATGGTAGAGGCCGTCGGTGCCATCGGCTACGATGCTGGCTTCGCAGTTGATATCACGCAGGTTGATTTTAATCAACGTAGCAATATCCTGATCGTCTTCAATGACTAGTACTTTTCGTTGCATGGTAGTAGCGACGGTTTGTTCAGCATCGGACGCCGTAGAGGAAGTAATCATATCAAATATATCAATTTATCTGTTTATCCGTACGAGTGCACCAGTTCGGACGTAACATTCCGCAGCGCCGCTAACACGTTCGACTGGTTCGGCACGCTGGGTGTAGTCTTCGTCCACGAACGCGTATTGCACGGTATGGTCCACGCCGATCATAAAAGTGGCGGGCATTGGCAGGCGCACCATCACATCGGCGTGGCGCGCCGCCAAGTTGAGCCCTAGACTGCGATAAAGAGCCTTTAGTGGTTCTGACAGCGAAACGGCAAGTCCAAACTGCTGGGCCACTTCGCTGTTAGCGTCGTGCACCACCGGATAGTCTAGTTCATTCTTACGGACGGTTCGGGCAATACTTTCCGGACGTTCAGGGGAAATAGCGATCAATTGTGCCCCCTGCCGCTCAATGGCGGGCCAGGCGTGGTGCAAGGCCTTGAGTTCGAGGCTGCAATAGGGGCACCACCCACCGCGGTAAAAATTTAGCACCACCGGCCCCTTGCCGAGTAAAGTGTGGAGCTCGACCCGACCACGCTTCGGCATGTTTAGCGTTGCATTTTCTACGACATCACCTACTTTTAGGCAACGGCCCCGGACGTTTTGCTCGCGGAGTGCATCAGTGAAACGATCGAGCACCTCAATGAGGCGGGGTGAGGTTTCATTGCGGATCAGACAAGAGAGTTCACTTAGTTCGTTTTTGAGTGACATGGCAAGGCAGATTTGAATGATAAGATAAAGGTAAGGCCGCATTACCCAGGAAGTCATCACGGAAGTATCACAAGTTGGTGGAGGTTGTGTGACGTACACATAAGACAACCTGCTTTCCTTTTTAGCAGCGACGTTGATTTGAGAGAAAATGGAGGCAACCATTGCCTGGCAATGGCCTGGCCTTTGGCGCGTAGTGTTTCAAAAAAGAATGTCCGATGAATATCAGAATCAATACCGTATCGTCTCGGCCCAACTATCCCACTGGAATTATGACCATCCGGCAGAATTTTTTCACCGCAGTTGTGACAAATTCCGCGAAACCCGCACTAACCCTACAGTAGCCAACCACTCGGAATGCCTAAAGCCAAACAAATTTTTGTCAGACAGATCCTCCCGCACCAGAGGCTCATCCGTAGCCTGTGCGTGGTTTATTTCTCAGAAGAAGAAGACCGAAAAGATGCGTTCCAAGATGTTTTACTGCAATTATGGAAATCGTACGGCACCTTTCGGGGCGAGTCTTCGCTGGTTACCTGGATTTACCGGGTGGCATTACGCACCCTGATGAACAAGGCTCGACGCCAATCCCAAATGCGCACCTGCTCTTACCGCCCAGAATATGATATCATCAACCCTTCGGATCAGGAGGATGCGGAAATTATTCGCTCTGCCCTGAATCAACTCAGCCCGCAGGACAAAGCATTGGTCCTGTTATACCTGGAAGGCTACCGCTACCGAGAAATTGCTGATCTACTGCATTTGACTCCGACGAACGTGAGCACCCGTCTCAACCGGATTAAGCAGAAACTAAAAGTGATCATTACGCAAGAATCATCATGGAACTAGAAGAATTACGCAACCACTGGCACGCCCTTCGGTCAACAAACAGTGAATTTTCGCTGTCAGAAGAGGAGTTAGGCGCTCTATTACCCGACGGCCGACCGCTTTTTCAGCGCATTCTGCTGAAGACATCGTACTACGTGGGAGTCTACGGACTTTTATTCGTCTGTTGTCACGGATGCTAGTTGCTAACCAAGCACTGGGATACATTTTCTGGAATCCGGATCCGGTCCTCATCGACTTCGGATTCTATGCACTGCGATGGTACGGGGTACTCTTCGCTACCGGCATTGTTCTGAGCTACATACTGGTGCGTCGCGGCTTCCGGAAGGCCGGTTTAGCCGATCGCTTGCTCGACCAGTTCGCTTTTGCCGTCGTCGCTGGGATGTTCGTAGGCATGCGCCTGGGCCATTTTTTGTTCTACGAGCCAATGGCTTTTATCGAGCGGCCCATTGAGGTTTTCCTGCCGGTGAGTTTCACTCCCGAATTTCAGTTCACGGGCTACCAAGGGCTGGCCAGCCACGGTGGGGCCATCGGTATATTGATAGCAATTGGTTGGTTTACCAGAAAGTACCACGCTGTTTCTTGGACGTTCATCTTCAACCAACTGGCGGTGGTCGGTCCTCTGGCGGGTGGGTTCATTCGCCTGGGCAATCTGATGAACGCTGAAATCATCGGGCGGCCGACTGTGGTACTCTGGGCGTTCGTTTTTGCTTCGGTGGACCAGTTGCCTCGCCACCCAGCGCAACTCTACGAGGCGCTGGGCTATTTTGCCATCTTTGCTTTGCTATTCCTTCTGCAACGTCAGCCTAAACTTCAGCAGCGTGGTCGGCTATTTGGAATATTTTTGGTACTGCTTTTCGGCTGGCGATTCTTCATAGAGTTTTTCAAGGAAGATCAAGAAGCATTTGAACGGGCGCTATGGCTAAATATGGGGCAGTTGCTCAGCTTGCCTTTTGTAATCGGTGGAGCGCTTGTTTGGTATCTTAGTCATCATAGTGAAACCGGCAACTATAAATAAGCACTTCCCCCTGCTTGAACTGGTACACTAAGCGGTGTTCCTGGTCAACGCGTCGCGACCAATACCCAGTCATATCATACTTCAGAGGTTCCGTTTTTCCTCTTCCCTCAAATGGTGTGCGCATAATCTCTTTGATTAACGCATTGATTTTCTTTGGTATCTTCTTATCCTCCTTTTGCCACGACAAATAATCTTCCCAGGCGATCTTGGCGAAAGTGATTTTCATTCTTCTAAAAGTTTACCGACCACCGTATCACCCGCCTTCATTTGTCGTATAGATTCGTACAAGCGATCCGCGTTTTTCTTAGAGCTTAACAAATGCATCGTTTCCACCATTGCATTGTATTCCTCCAGGGAGATAACTACCGTCCCTTTACCGCTGCCTCGCTTAACAATGAGCGTTTCCTGATTATTCTCTACTTCATCTAAGTAAGCCTTTAGTTTGGTTCTGAATTCTGTATAATTGGCCGCAATCATAGTAGGTTACTATTTAAGTACTTATGAAGTAAAGTAATCTACATAAGTAACGTTTAAGGAATGGCAGCTACGCTTGAATCTTATTGTACTCCAGCGAGGGAACCTTCCCCGGCTCCGTTGGTTATACACTAAAAACCAACGTATCGCCAATAATCGCATTGCTATACCCTAAGAATATTGAGTCGAAGATTGGCTTCGACACCATCAAGCGCTACCTGAAGGAAGAGTGCAGCAGTTCGCTGGGCACCGCCTACGTAGATCGCCTCGAGTTTTCCACTAGCTTCGAGCAGATCAGCAAACTCTTGTACCAAACCGAAGAGTTTCGCCGCATCCTTACCAGCGAAAGCAGCTTTCCATCGGCGCACTTCATCGATGTCACTGCCGCGCTCAACAGCGCCAAAACCCCCGGCGCCTTTCTGTCCGAAGAAGAGTTTCACAACATTCAGCTATCGCTCACCACCCTGTTTCAGTGCCTTCGGTTTTTTCAGCAGGACAGCGAAGACACTTATCCGTACCTAAAAGAACTAAGCGGAGCGGTAAATTTGCCCGCAAACTTACTGAACAGTATCAAGCAAGTGATCGACGAGCAGGGGCAGGTGCGCAACAACGCTACCACCGAACTGAAGCAGATTCGCCGCGCGCTACTCAGCGAACAGTCGCGCCTGCGCAAGGTGCTTGATCAGATTCTTCGCAGTGCTCAGTCGCAGGGCTTCACGCCTGACGATGCCAGTGTGACTATCCGCGGTGGGCGCATGGTGATTCCGGTGCTGGCCGAGTACAAGCGCCGCGTAAAGGGATTTATCCACGACGAATCGGCCACCGGGCAAACCGTGTTTTTGGAGCCCGCCGAGGTGCTGGAGATCAACAACGAAATTCGAGACCTGACCTACCGCGAGAAGCGTGAGGTAGTGCGGATCCTCATTGCGCTCACCGACACATTACGTCCGCATCTGCCTAATTTGCGCGCCGCCTACCAGTTTTTGGGCATGATCGATTTCATCCGCGCGAAAGCCCGCTTGGCCCTGCGTTTGGACGCTCGCTGTCCCCAATTAGTGAAAGCGCGCGTGCTGGACTGGACAAACGCGCGCCACCCGCTGCTACAGCTTTCGGAAACCCACCAAACCCGGTCGGTGGTGCCGCTCAGCATTGCCCTCAACGACGAGCAGCGCATTCTGGTAATCTCGGGACCCAACGCAGGAGGAAAGTCGGTATGTCTGAAAACCGTAGCATTGTTGCAGTACATGGCGCAGTGCGGTTTGCTTGTCCCGCTGGCCGAGCACTCGCAGGTGGGGTTATTTCAGAGTATTTTCATCGACATTGGTGACGAGCAGTCGCTGGAGAACGATCTGAGCACTTACAGTTCGCACCTTACCAGCATGAATTACTTCGTAAAGTTTGCCGATAAGAAGACGCTAGTACTCATTGATGAGTTCGGTACGGGCACTGAACCCCGGTTCGGCGGAGCAATCGCCGAAGCCATTCTGGAAGACCTAAACGCCAAGCGGGTGTTTGGGGTGATTACTACGCATTATACCAACCTTAAGGAGTTTGCCGACCGGGCCGAGGGCGTGGTCAATGGCGCCATGCGTTACGATGCGCTTCGCCTGGAGCCAATGTTTCAGCTGGAGGTAGGCAAACCCGGCAGTTCGTTTGCGCTGGAGATTGCCCGCAAGATTGGCCTGCACGCCAGTGTACTAGAGCGGGCTAAAGAAAAAGTGGGTGTGGCCCAGGTTGAGTACGAGAAAATGCTGGTGGATTTAGAAGCAGAACGCACCCGCTACCAAGAGCTTACCCAAAACTTGGCGGCCAAAGAAAAAAGAATCTCGCAAACCGCGCAGGAATACGAAGAGCTGCGCGACCACGTGAAGGGTGAAAAGAAAGACATTTTGAACCGCGCCAAACACGAAGCCAAACAAATTCTTCAGGAGGCCAACCAAACTATAGAGAACACCATCCGCACCATCAAGGAGCAGAACGCCGAGAAGGAAGCTACCCGGCAGGCCCGGCGCGCCCTGGAGGAAAAAAAGATAGATTTGAAACCCGACCAACCCGTTCGCAAATCCCAGAATATCCCTGCTGACGAGGTGATCGGCGGAGAGATTCAGGTGGGTGATGCTGTGCGGGTGAGGGACAATGGCGCCATTGGCGAAGTGTTATCGCTGCGGGGCCAGCAGGTGGAAGTGCGGATTGGCGCACTAAAGTCGATGATTAAGCGCAACCGGTTGGATAAAGTGGCCGCGCGAACGCTGAAGCGGCTACAGAACGCCACCGAGCGGCCTCAGCAGCGGGGGGCCGCCCAACGCTACGACCTGCACGAGAAGTTTACAAATTTTAGTCCGCGAATCGACGTGCGGGGTCAGCGGGCCGAAGAAGTGATTCCACGCCTGATGGGCTTTGTGGACGAGGCTTCTATGGTTGGTTCCGATGAACTGCGCATCGTGCACGGCAAGGGCACCGGGGCGTTGCGCGAGACAGTACGCAATTATCTGCGCTCGCACGAGCGGGTGGCATCGACCTACGACGAGCACGTGGAGCGGGGCGGGGCGGGGGTCACCATCGTTCGAATGAAATAGCCACGAGCAATTACCCGTGGCTATAGAATTAAGTAGTCAATCAAAATTAATTACAAAACGTTTACCTACGCCTCGGATAATCTGTTCCACTTCGTGGATGAGTTTGTCCAGGGTTTGATAGGCGTTGAAGGGTATCCAATCGTACTTAATTTTACGCCAAAGGATTTCTATTAAGTTGAGTTCGGGGCAATAGGCGGGGATTCGTTTGAGGGTAATTCCCTGCTGGGCCCATTGTTTTTCCTTGGCCCGAAAAGCTTGGCTGTTATGGATAGGCGCATTATCGATAATGATATAAGCGGGTAGGCAATTTGGTTTCTGTGCTCGTTGGATAGCGAATTCATCCATACAGGCAATGGCTACCTGGGAATTGATGCTGCCTTGGAAACCGTAGGCGTGCAAATTATTATTGCGACGCATCATTGCTAGCACATTGTAGCTGCCCCCTTTGGCGGCAGGCAGGCAGATCGTTTGCCCCTGCTTTTGCCAAGCATAGGGCACACAAGGCGTCAGATTGAAACCTGACTCGTCGCAGAAGTACAACTCAATCAATCCCTTGTCTTCTAATTCTTTTAGACTCTCCAACTCTTGCTGGGCCATGCGAAAATCTGCCTCATTACGCAAGTTGCCTAACCACTTACGAATGCGTTTCCAACCTAAACCCATACTACGCAGGGTGCGTTTTAGCGTAGATTTGCTGATCCAATGCCCGGTTTGCTCTTTGATCTCTTCCAGATGCTGACTCACTCTTCGGGGAGCTTGCTCAACGATGGCTTCCACTTTCAGGCAATCCCTCAAGTCTAGTATGGGCTTGCGGCCCCGTCCAATCTGATCGTAAAGGCCAACTAATCCCTTGTCCTGCCAGCGATTCACCCAGTTGTAAACGCTTTTTTGGCAGCGCAGCAGTATCTGGCTTACTTCGGCAAAGGAGTAGCCTTGGGCTAACAACAGCAGCCCATGAGCGTGTAATCGGGCTTGTTTGTTAGGGTGAAAACGATACATTTGTTCCAAAGTCTGCCGTTCTAACGGATCTAGTGTTTGTTTTTTCACACTCTATAAATACAAAATCCTAGGCAGATTTTTGTAATTTATTCTGAGCGACTACTTATTTACTGCTTTTTGCTCGAGATTATTCCTGTTTATCCAGCGTGAATATATACTCACCGTCAACCTGCATGGTGCGTGAGTTTTCGGTAGGGATACTTGAGTTTGAGTTAATCGTGAATTCCAAGCGCAGTTGGTTGTCATTTAGCAAAGTAACGTCTACCTGAACGTCATTGTCTCGTGTCACCTGTGCCCCCGTGCTGAAATTGGGATTTTCGGGCAGGGTGAAAGTACCATTTCGTGGAAAGACTAGCGTATTAGTATTTTGGGTAGAGTAATCTAATTTCCCTGGGGTATTGGTGGTGTTGATGGTGATAGAAAAGTCTTCAAACGTTTCGGCAGCCGCGCCGGTAATAGTTCCTTGGACCCAGGTAGCGACCAGGTTCTCACCAGCTACTCCGTCAGGACCGGGATCTTCGCCACCGCCGCCGCAGCCGAAGGCTAATAGTAGAGAAAAAACGGCAACTGTAGCTATTAGTTTGTTGGCGTACTCCATAGTGTTTTTTGTTTATCGTGACAAATATAGGATATCTGATCTTGTTCCGGCAAAGTGCTTGATTTTATTGATAACAGAACGTAAAAGTATCGACAAATGGTACACTCGTTCACTTAAACCGCATAACATCCACAATCTCGTCACAAAAATCGTACTCGTGCGGTTGATTCGACGCGACAATGATTAGTCGTTGGCCAAGCGTCTTCCGGATTTCCTGCCGGTACCACTGGGTATTTTCGGCGTCCAGGTTCGTACAGGGTTCGTCGATTAGCAGCAGTTGGCTTTCCGAATAAAGAGCTAATCCTAGTTTAAGGCGCTGCTTCATGCCCGATGAAAATTGATAGATATACTTGTCGTACGCCTTCTCCAGACCCAGCTTCTGCGCTATGGCACCAACCGAAAGTGCATTCAACGGTTTTTTTAACGCAAAATGAAAGTCTAGCAGTTCGCGCAGGGTAAACTCCTCAATAACTTCCTGATAGGGGGCGGCCAGTGTCAAGTGCTGGTACACCGCTTCCGGTGCAATAAGCTTCGGCCCCTGTTGATACGAAAGCGTGCCCTGCGAGGGCAAGACCAATGCTGAAATCAACATTAGTAAGGTGGACTTTCCGCTTCCATTAGGACCGGTCAGGGCATACGTTTGGTTCTCTTCAAAGGTGAAGGTGACTTCCCGAAAAATCCACTCATGCTGAAACTTCTTACCAACTCCCTCGAGGCAGATACGCATGCTAGTTGTTGGTTGTTGGACGTTAACCGATCGACTAACCTCTAATATTCACGAGCCAACCTACTGATCAAACCCGCGGGTGATGCCTCGCTCTGAACCGCGGATAAAACGAACGATCTCATCCCGCTCTTTGGAAGGAGGCATGGTTACCTCAATGTGATCGAGTGATGCCGAATTGTTCATTCCTTTCAGGTATACTAGGCGGTATATTTCCTGAATCTCGTTGATCTTTTCGTTAGTGAACCCGCGACGGCGCAGCCCAATGGAGTTGATGCCGCTGTAACCCAGTGGTTCGCGAGCGGCCCGGATAAAGGGCGGCACGTCTTTGCGCACCAACGATCCTCCCCCAACAAAGGCGTGGGCCCCAATCTTAACGAACTGCTGCACAGCACTCATACCGCCCACCTGCACATACTCTTCGATCATCACGTGTCCGGCCACCTGCGCCACATTGGCCAGAATGCAATGGTCACCAATCATGCAGTCGTGGGCCACGTGCACGTAGGCCATTAGTAGCACGTGGCTGCCAATCACGGTTTTGTAGCGATCTACCGTGCCTCGATTAATAGTGACGCACTCTCGAATTACCGTGAAATCACCAATTTCCACCGTGGTATCTTCGCCGTCGAACTTCAGATCTTGCGGAATAGCCGAGATTACCGCTCCCGGAAAAATTTTGCAATTTTTACCGATGCGGGCGCCTTCCATAATAGTCACATTGGAGCCTACCCATGTCCCTTCGCCGATGACGACATTTTTGTGAATGGTGCTGAACGGTTCGATCACTACGTTATTGGCAATCTTAGCTTCGGGATGGATGTAGGCGAGGGGCTGGTTCATGCGTCTTTACGTACAATGCTGGCGGTCATGGTGGCTTCTGATACGAGGGTATCTCCAACAAAGGCTTTGCTGCTCATTTTGGCGATGCCGCGCTTGATGGGAGCCACTAGATCGCAACGAATGGTTAGGGTATCTCCGGGCAAGACCATCTTTCGGAAGCGGCAGTTTTCTATCGCCAGGAAGTAGGTCCAATAGTTTTCGGGGTCAGGCACGGTGTTTAGCACCAAAATGCCCCCGGTTTGCACCATCGCTTCCACCTGAAGCACGCCCGGCATCACCGGATTACCGGGGAAGTGTCCCTGAAAAAAAGGCTCATTGATGGTCACATTCTTCACGCCGCACACCGTGGTATCATCCAGGTAAAATATTTTGTCCACCATCAGAAACGGGAAGCGATGGGGCAACATCTGGCTCACCTGGTTTACATCTAAAACCGAGGGTTGCTTTGGATCATACTGGAGAACAGACGCGCTATTGGATTCGCGAATGGCTTTTTTTATACGCTTGGCGAACGCCACATTGGCCGCGTGTCCGGGGCGGGCAGCCAGAATTTGCGCTTTCAAGGGTCGGCCAACCAGCGCTAAGTCGCCTACAATATCGAGCAACTTGTGGCGGGCGGGTTCGTTTTTGTAGCGTAGCTCCACGTTGTTCAAGATACCCTCTTCCTTTACCTCTATATGCGGCTTATTAAACAGGTCCGCCAGGTAGTCTAGCTCACCTTTCTCCACTTGCTTGTCCACCACCACAATGGCGTTGTTCAGGTCGCCACCCTTGATAAGGTTGTTTTTGTGGAGCATCTCCAACTCGTGCAGGAAACAGAAGGTGCGACAGGCAGCAATTTCTTTGTTAAACTCCTTAATATCATTCAGTGAAGCGTGTTGGCTCCCAAGTACCGGCGAGTTGTAGTCGACCATTACCGTGATACGGTAGTCGTCAAGTGGCAGTGCGGCAATTTCTACGTTGCGGGCAGGTTCGCGGTAGAATATTCCTTCTTGCACCTCGAAAAAGTTACGCAGGGCGCTCTGTTCTTCCGAACCGGCTTCGAGCAAAGCATCCACAAATTGCTTCGAGCTTCCGTCTAAAATGGGTGGCTCGGGTCCGTCGAGTTGGATGAGTACATTATCAATTTCTGTGCCCACCAAGGCAGCCAGGGTGTGTTCCACAGTGTTGATACGGGCACCACTTTGCTCGATGGTGGTGCCTCTTGACAAGTCAACCACATTATCAACGTCGGCATCCACCATCGGTTCCCCACCAATATCGGTGCGTTGGAACTTGATCCCGTGGTGGGGGGGGGCGGGCAGAAAAGTCATGTTGGCCGACACTCCGGTGTGCAGGCCCACTCCGGATACGGTAACCGACTTAGAAATGGTATGTTGCTTCAGGTTCATCATCAGGAGTGGCTCACGTCGCGCCAAATTTAGCAACTTTTTGCTCAAGTTCTTTTATGCGTCCCATTAAATCGGGTAGTTGTTTGAAGGCAGCGTAGGCACGCAGGTAAGTTTTCCGGTCGAAGCTGGGGCTTCCCAACTCCACACTGCCGCTCTGGGTCGATTTGCCCACGCCGGCCTGCGCCCCAATGGTGCTGCGGTCGGCGATGTTCAGGTGGCCCACCACTCCCACCTGCCCCGCCAACACGCAGTGTTTACCAATGTGAGATGAACCGGAAACACCGGTCTGGGCCGCAATCACCGTATGCTCGCCCACGGTTACGTTGTGTGCAATCTGAATCAAGTTGTCGAGCTTTACGCCATCGCCGATTTGGGTAGAACCCATCGTAGCACAATCGATCACGGTGTTCGCACCAATGTCAACGTGGTGTCCGATCACCACGTTTCCAATCTGCGGAATGGTTTTGTAGCTTCCGTCGGGTTGCGGGGCAAAGCCAAAGCCGTCGCTGCCGATTACGGTGCCCGAATGAATCACGCAGTGCGATCCGATCACCGTGCCGGGATAAATCTTCACTCCGCTGTGGATGACCGTATAGTCGCCCACCGTCACCTCGTCGCCCAAATACGCGTGCGGATAAATCTTTACCTGTTTGCCGATGCGGCAACGTTCACCCACGTACGAAAAAGCGCCCTGGTAGGCTCCGTCGCCCAGCGTGGCCGATTTGGCAGTGTGGGCCGGAGACTCAATGCCAGACTTGGCATGGTTGATCAGCCTGTGGTATTCTTCCAGCAGTGCGGTGAACCCCAGATACGGATCGGTGACGCGAATCAGGGTGGTGTCGAGGGTGCGACGCGGTTCGAATTTCTTGTCAACCAGCACCGCACTAGCGCGGGTAGTATAGATCGAGGGTTCGTATTTAGGGTTAGAAAGAAACGACACGGCACCTGCGGGAGCATCCTCTATCTTTCCTAAAGCATTGATTTTAGCAGAACCATCGCCCTGCACTTCGCCGTCAAGAAGTTGGGCAATGTAGTCAATACTGAATTCGATCATGAAGGGTAGGTTTAGTGCGCATGCTGCGGTAGTGCAATGGATTTCGGCCAGCACAAATAGTGCTTTTTCACTAACCGGCTCATCGCTTTGATATTGGGCAGATCAGAAGCCTGAGCTACATCAAAAATCTTGCCCTGCTTGGTTAAGATTTGGATTTTCTGTTCGCCCGATAGATAGGCCGCATTGCTGATCGTGCCGTGCATCACGAAGTGATTGGTCTCTTGGGGGGTTAGCGATAAGGTTTGCTGCACTACTTTACGCAGCTCGTCAATGGTGTCAGAGACGAATGGGGTATTGGATAGTTGAATGCGAAACAGTTTCCGCTGCAGCAGTTGGTGACTAAGGGTTGAGAGCACGCGGTCGGAATGTTGTTGCCACTGCTTAAGCGCTCCCCATACGTCGTAGTCGTCCAACGTCAGGTATTCATTTAGGTAGTCAGGATGCTGAACGAGTTCATCACGGGTGATAGCGCGGGTTAAGAAAAGAAGTAGGGCTGGTGAGGCGAGCAAGCTGTGGCCTTGCGCTAGCAGCCACTTGGCCCGCAACACAATCGAAACCAACATTTTCTCAGCGCTTACGCTGGTCTTATGCAAATAGACTTGCCAGTACATCAGTCGCCTGGCGTTCAGGAAATTCTCAATGCTGTAGATGCCCTTTTCTTCCACCACCACCCGGTCGTTGCGCACGTTGAGCATCTTAATGATGCGATCAGCACCAATTTCCCCTTCTGATACCCCGGTGTAAAAGCAGTCGCGCTTCAGGTAGTCAAGACGGTCGATGTCTAACTGGCTGGATACCAGTTGATGGAAGAACCGACGTGGGTAGTTATCGGTAAAGATTTGGTAGGCGAGAGGAACAGCTCCACCCAGCTCGTCGCTCATCCGTTGCATAATGCGTCGCGACAAATACTCATGGGCTACCTCGGGCAGCAGCACGTACTCCAGCGCGTGTGAGAAGGGTCCGTGGCCAATATCATGCAGCAGAATAGCGATGAGCACGGCCTCACATTCTTCGTCTGATATGTCTTGCTTTTTGTTACGGAGGCTGTCTATGGTATTCTGCATCAGGTGCATGGCCCCCAGTGCGTGGTGAAAGCGGGTATGTAAAGCTCCCGGATAGACCAGGTCGGTTAAACCCAGTTGCCTGATTCTGCGTAATCTCTGCAAGTACGGATGCTCAATAATATCAAATATCA
The DNA here is from genome assembly GCA_963761785.1 of uncultured Cytophagales bacterium. Lineage (GTDB taxonomy): Bacteria > Bacteroidota > Bacteroidia > Cytophagales > Cyclobacteriaceae > Tunicatimonas. Next base: position 2,492,272 of record CAVXII010000001.1, on the reverse strand, counting down.
GGTCGCTCGATACGTTGATAAAACCGTAGACCGGGTCGTTGAAGACTTTACGTTTGTTCAAAACAAAGGGAGAATTTGGTAGCTTAACGAGCCGCAAGTTCCATGTGTTTAATAATTGAACGAATGGACAATTGTTAGATGGCTCGATTGCTCGATTGTTAAGCAAAGCCATCGAGCAATCGGACCATTTTCCGCTATTATTACTCATTTCTGTATTCCTCGCTAACCAAATTTATATGCAAAATTACTCTATTCTATGGGCTGACGATGAGATTGACCTGCTCAAACCGCATACGCTTTTTCTGGAAAAGAAAGGCTACTCCGTAACCACCGTTAACAGTGGGGCTGATGCGATTGATAAGTTCGAAAACAACCACTATGATGTGGTTTTTCTGGACGAAAACATGCCAGGCATGACTGGTTTGGAGACGCTTGACTATATCAAATCCTCTAAGCCCAATGTGCCGGTGATCATGATTACCAAGAGTGAGGAAGAGATGATTATGGAGCAGGCCATTGGTGCTAAGATCAGCGACTACCTTATTAAGCCGCTTAACCCCAATCAGATTCTTATTGCAGTGAAGAAGCTGTTGGATAACAGGCGTTTGGTGAGCGAGAAAACGAACCAGAGCTACCAGCAGGACTTCCGCAACCTGAGCATGGCCTATACTGAAGATATCAACCACGAAGAATGGGTCGATATCTACAAGAAGCTGATTTTCTGGGATTTAGAAATTGACAACACCGAAGAGAAAAGCATGGCCGAGGTGCTCGATACCCAAAAGGACGAAGCCAACGCCAACTTCACCCGCTTTATAAGCGAGAACTACGACCTGTGGCTTAACCAAGTGGGCGTGGACAAGCCGGTGTTGTCGCACGAATTGATGGTTAAGAAGGTATTTCCGCACCTCGATGAAGCGCGTCCGCTGTTCTTTATCGTGATCGATAACCTGCGCTACGACCAGTGGAAAGTGATTGAGCCTATCGTGCTAGATTACTTTACGGTGGAAGAAGAAACCGCCGCGTACTCTATCCTGCCCACCACCACCGCCTACTCGCGCAACGCTATCTTTTCGGGTATGCTGCCCACCGATATGGAAAAGTACCACGCCGACATTTGGTCGGGTGAGGGTGATGACGAGGGAAAGAACAACAACGAATTTGAGTTTTTGAAGCGCCAACTCAAGAAAAAAAATCTGAACGTGAAGTCGTCTTATCACAAGATCACCCAGACGCATCAGGGGCGACAGTTGGTTGACAACTTTAGCAATCTGCTCAACAATTCTCTGAACGTGGTGGTGTATAACTTCGTGGACATGCTATCGCACGCCCGCACCGACCTGCAAATGATTCGTGAGCTGGCCCCGCACGAATCGGCCTACCGCTCAATTACCAAATCATGGTTGCTGCACTCGCCCCTGCTGGAGTTGTTCAAGCGTATTTCGCGCGAAAATGCCAAGGTGGTTATCGCCACCGACCACGGCACCATTCGGGTGAAGCACCCGGCCAAAATTGTTGGCGACCGCAATACCAATACCAATCTGCGCTACAAACAAGGAAAGAATCTCAACTACGACAACAACAAAATTCTGGCGGTGAAGCATCCTGAGGACTATTTTCTACCCAAGGTAAATGTATCCACCACCTATGCTTTTGCCACCCAGGATTATTTCTTTGCCTATCCGAATAATTATAACTACTACGTGAATTACTACCGCGACACCTTTCAGCACGGTGGCATATCGCTCGAAGAAATGATCGTCCCTGTAGTGACCCTGAACCCTAAAAATGGTTGAGTCAGGGGTTTTGTTGTGTCGCAATCCAGACGAATTACCTACTGTAGCGCAGCAAATTATTGATGTAGCTTCTGACCTATCAGTGTGGTTGTTTTATGGGGAAATGGGAGCCGGAAAAACTACGCTTATCAAGGCTTTATGCCACGAATGGGGAGTAGAGGATTCCGTAAGCAGCCCTACTTTTGCCCTGGTAAATGAATATCAGCGGGCCAACGGCGATTTGATGTATCACTTCGATTTTTACCGCATTGAAGACGAAGAAGAAGCGATAGATATCGGTATAGACGAATACTTTTACTCACAGCGGCATTGTTTGGTGGAATGGCCTGCAAAAATTCGTAATTTACTTCCGGAAACGTATCTTCGTATCGATCTTCGCGCGAACGAAGACCAAAGCAGAACCATATACCTGTCCCGCCATGAGCAACCCGGTTACGTCTGAGGTAAAGGAATTAGCCCAGGAGCAAGCCCTGTATCCCCAGGAGCAACTCGCTAAGATTAAAGAAGAAGACGCTTCGCTGTTGCTGGGCATCCCCAACGAGATCTCAATGCAGGAGACGCGCTTGCTGCTCACCCCGGCCTCGGTGTCGGTGCTGGCGGCCAACGGCCATCGAGTGTTGATAGAAGCCGGAGCGGGCCTATCCTCTAAATTCACTGACAACGAATACAGCGAAGCCGGTGCTAAAATCGTTTACTCCGCCCGAGAAGCGTACGATGCCAACATTGTGCTCAAGGTGGAGCCGCCCACCCCCGAGGAAATAAAGTTTCTGAAGCCGGGTTCCACGCTTATCTCGGCCCTTCAGCTAGGCAACCGCACTCCCGATTATTTTCACGCTATCAACAAGAAAAAAATCACCGCGCTGGCCTTCGAGTTTATCGAGGACAAGGTGGGGGGTATGCCGGTGGTGCGGGCCATGAGCGAAATTGCCGGAAGCACCGTGATCAACATCGCAGCGCACTATCTGAGCAGTGTATCCGACGGCCGGGGCACTATTTTGGGAGGCATCAGCGGCGTGCCGCCCACGCGCGTCGTTATTCTGGGAGCCGGTACGGTGGGCGAGTACGCCGCGCGGGCAGCGCTGGGGATGGGCGCTCAGGTACAGGTGTTCGACAACCAACTCTACAAGCTACGCCGTCTAAAGCACGCGCTGGGCCACCAAGTATACACTTCTACGATGGATATTTCTACGCTGAGCGATGCGTTGGAGGTGGCCGACGTGGTCATCGGAGCCATTCGCCCCGAGAAAGGGGCCAATCGCTTGGTGGTGACCGAGGAAATGGTGGCCAACATGAAAGCCGAGTCGGTGATCGTTGATGTGAGCATCGACCAGGGCGGCTGCGTAGAGACCTCAGAAATCACCACCACCAGCAAGCCCGTGTTTCGGAAGTTTAACGTAATTCATTACTGCGTGCCCAACATTGCTTCGCGGGTGGCGCGCACAGCAACGACTGCTTTCAGTAATATTTTTACGCCTATTCTGCTTCAGGTGAGCGACATGGGCGGGGTAGACGAGATGATCTACCACCACAAGTGGTTTATGCGCGGGGTTTACACCTACCGGGGAAGCCTCACCAGCGCTGCCATTGCCCGAAAGTTCAAACTCAGTCACCGTGACCTGGATTTGCTCATGGCGGCTCGGTTGTAGAGATTGGAGATTCTGCCGCATTTCATGTTCCTCTGAAGTGGTGATTAACCCGCTATTATCTTGATAGACTTAGCATCTAATTTGGGCGTAGCGCCGGGTTGGGAGGCCACGTAAGCTCCCACCGCGCAGGCGTAGCGCAGGCAATCGGGCGGTGGGTCGCCCCGCAGTAGTTTGCTCAGCAGCGTTCCCAGAAAGGCATCGCCGCTACCGATGGTGTCGGCCACCCGCACCGAAAAGCCCGCTTGCTGCCAGTGCTGCCCCACGTGCCACAGTTCGGCCCCTTCGGCTCCCCGGGTGATGCACACCGTATCGATCCCGAAGCGCTCGGCCAGCTGGCGCACCGCCTCCGGGGTGGGCTCGCTTCCGAAGTACCACGTCGCCAGCAGTGCAAACTCCTCCTCGTTGAGCTTCACCAAGTTGGCCCGTTCCAGCAACAGCGTAACCGTCTTCTGGTCGTAGTGCGGAGCGCGCAGGTTAACATCAAAGGCCGTGCGGGGAGCCACCGCTAGCAACTTCTCCAGCGTGCGCCGTGACGTGGCACTTCGGGCCGCCAAACTGCCGTACAGCACCAAATCCGCCCCCGCTACCGCTTGCAGCGCGGCCGCATCGGCATCAATAAAGTCCCAGGCCACCGGGTGCAAAATGTCGTACTGCACATCATCTGACTGGGTGACATCGGCCACCACCTTGCCAGTAGGATGGTCGGCATCGGCTTGAATGAGGTGAGTCGGCAGCCCTCGCTCGGTTAGGTACGCCCGTAGCGATGCTCCGGCTTCGTCGGCACCCACGCGCGAAACAAATTGCACCTCAACGCCTTGCTGTAGCAGGTGCAGCGCCACGTTCATAGGGGCTCCGCCCGGAAAGCAGCCGCTCGGCAAGTGGTCGTAGAGCATTTCGCCGAAGCACACTACTTGGGGAGTTGGCTCAGACGGTTTCATCCTGCGGGTTCTCGATGATCTCAATGTCTTTAAAGCGCACGTCCATGTCCATCTCACCGTGCAGTTGCACTCCGATGTAGCCCTTTTCCCGGCCGGGATCGTCCTTGAGTTCGGCGGTTTTCTCTCCGTTCACGTACACGGTCACGTCTTTTCCTTTGGCCAGCACCACCATCTCATTCCAAGCATCGGGTTTGTACCAGCGCTGCACATCGGCCGGGTCGGGCTGCACCACCCAGGCGCGACCGCTGGTTTCGTAAAGCCCCCCCGCATCTTTTTCCGGATCAATCTCAGCCTGAAATCCGGCTACATTGTAGGGTTCGCCCACCTTTTCTACCCGAAAGTAAAGTCCACTATTGCCCTGGTTGGCCTTGTATACTACCCGCAGTTTGAAGTCAGCGTACTCGCGTTGGGTCACCAGAATGCCGTGCCGCTCTTCGCTGGCCGGACTGGTGCCTATCAGCACTCCGTCTTCGACGTGCCACTCACCGCCGGGCAAAACATCCCAGCCCGTGAGGTCTTGGTGGTTAAACAACGGTTGCCAGTCTTCCCGGACAGTCGGACGGATGTCGGCCACCGTGGAATCGGCCACCGTGGAATCGGCGGCGGTTTCATTGGAAGTGGGGGAGGGGCAGGCCGCTAGCAGGGCGAACCAGGGAAGAAGGCAGATGCGTTTCATAACTATTTGGATGGTTGTGGGTTAAGGATTCATGCGAAGATAACTACTTTTTGGTTGAGAAGGGCAAATCCTTCTATCCTGTTTATCCTTCGCAATCATATACATCCTGGTAAATTTTTTTCAACGTAACTCGAATAACATCATGCCACAGCGCGATACTAACACCACCGGAAAACAAGAGAAGGGCGATCCTTCGGCTAATCCGGGTCTCGCCAGACCGGGCAAGAGCAAAGCTCAGATCAAAGATTTCAAAGAAGGGCAAGACCTAGAGCGCGAAGAAGAGCTGCGCGAAGAGTTTTTGGACGAAGACGGCAACGTGGACCCCAGCAAAGCGCCCTTGCAAAATCCTAACCGCAACACGGACAAAACGCAGACCGACCCGCCCAGCTACGGGGGTGGGCACTAGCGCGGATAAATTTGTCTGACAGACGGATGTTTTGGCGAGGTTGCTTACCTTGGCCAAAACATTTATTATGAGCAACATCACAACCTTATTGTTCGACGTGGGCGGGGTGATCCTGACCAACGGCTGGAGCCATAAACTACGCGAAAAAGCGGCGCAGCATTTTGGCTACGACTACGATCCGGTAGAGGAACAGCACCAGCAAATTGCTACTCCGTTTGAGTGCGGGCAGATAGGGTTGGATAACTACTTAGACCAAACGGTGTTTGCGCAAACGCGCGCGTTTGGCAAGGCTGATTTCATCCGGTTTATGGAGGAACAATCGCAGCTGCACCCTCATTCGCTAGAGATGCTGCAACGGCTGGTCGATCAAGGTAAATACCAGTTGGCTACCGTCAACAACGAATTGACCCACCTCAACCTGTACCGAATTCAAACCTTTGAGCTAACGCGCTACTTCAGTGCGTTTTTTAGCTCCTGCTTTTTGGGCGTCGCCAAGCCCGACTGTGCGATTTTCCGGAAGACGCTGCACATTTTGCAGAAAAACGGCGATGCGTGTTTGTTTATTGACGACCGGGAAGAAAATGCGGCGGCCGCGCAGCAGTGTGGGATCAACGCCGTACACCTGCCGCGTCCGGAGGGTTTGCAGGAGGCATTGCGGGAGAAAGGAATAGTGCTCTGACCACTTAACGAGAACGCTAACGACGGGGAAGCAACTGCAACTACCGCGTAAACGTCCATTGCCTGCCCACTACCTCCGCTTCGCTTAGTGCTTCATATAACTCCTGATCGTCTTTGAACGAGAGCTGCCGCAGCTGGAACACATCTACTTCCACGGTGAACGTGGGCTCCTCAAACGGCCAGGGGTCCACAGAAAGGTGTTGCTCATCGCGCTGGAAGATGTAAGCGGTTTGCTGCTTCGGAGTATCGGCCAGTTCCAGCCGATTGCCGTTGCCAGGCACCTCGTTCTTGCACAGCACCAGCGAGCAGGCATCGCAGAAGAACACTAAGCGGTACATCTCTTCGGCTTTCTGCTTGCGGATACCCAGGTTGCGCCGTAGTTTCTGCTGGTAGTTTTGTTGCTCGTCCAGAAATTCATCAAGATCATTACTGTTTCCCCGCAGCCGTTCGTAGAGCGTCGTGGTGTGCATCGAGGTAAGCAGCGCAATCCAGCGCGAGCGGTAGCGGGCGTTGTTCACCGTGCGCTTGGCCTGGGGCAAGTCAAATTCCTGGAACGTAAAGTCGAGCGGTGCGCCCGTTTTGTTAAGGTGCTGGCGCGTTCGCCAGTCGCGCTGCCCGTCGTCGTGGTCCACAATGGTTGACAGCACGTCGGTCCAAGGTTCGGGGCGCTCGCTGATCTTCCACTGCAGGGCAATTTTACCCGCCAGCAGCGCGTGCGCCCGCTGGAAGATAATGTCCCAGCCTGCTTCCGCTTGGTTCACGATCATAGGTCGGAAAACAAATTACTCACTGACTCGAGCAGGGTGGGATGCGAGATCATGGCGTCGCGCAGCTGCTGGTAGGTCACTCCGCCGATCATGGCAAACAGAAAAGCACCGGCCAGTTCGCCGCCCTCCATGCCCAGCACTGAGGCTCCGAGTAAGCGGTCGTCGTCGCCCACCAGCACCTTCATCATTCCCTTGGTGTGTCCCATCTCCTGGGCGCGGGCCACCTTGCTCATCGGCATTGTGGCTACTCGGTACGAGACGCCCTGCTCCTTCGCCTGCTGCTCGTTGAGCCCCACCCGCCCCAACTGCGGATCGGTGAAGACGGTATAAGTGAGCGGTCGCTCGTCGGTGGTGGCGTTGCCGCCCTCAAAGAGATTTTTCTTCAGGATAAGGTAATCGTTGTAGCTCACGTGGGTGAACTGCGGTCCGCCCTTCACGTCACCCATCACGTAGACGCCCGGCGCATCGGTTTCCAATTGGTTGTTGGCTTTGATGTGACCCTTGTCGTCGGTTTTGATGCTGGCATTTTCCAAACCTAAGCCTTCGGTATTGGGCTTGCGGCCGGTGGCGAACAGAATATGGCTACATCGGTGGTCTTCGCTGAGTCCTCCGCCCTGCTCACCCGATAGAATCACCTCCTTACCTTCACGCCTGATTTCGGTGATTTTGCAACCGGTGTGAATATTAATGCCTTCGTCGGTCAGAATTTTGGTCATCTCGGCGCAAATGTCTTCGTCCTCAATATCCAGAATACGATCGGGAGCGTGGAAGATGCTCACTTTGCTGCCGAAGCGGCGGAACATCTGCCCAAACTCCAGCCCAATGTAACCGCCGCCCACGATGATCAAGTGCTCAGGGAGTTCATCCAACTCCATGATGGTACGGTTGTCGTAGATCTCCACTTGATCGAGGCCCTCTACCGGGGGAATCAGGTTGTCGGCTCCGGTATTGATAAAAATGTGGTCGGCGGTGATGGTTCGGCTACCACCGTCTTTCAGGTTGACGGTCAGTTTCTTGTCGTCGTTGAAGCGGGCATCGCCATAAATGATTTCCAGATGCTCGGTGTTGCCCAGACTTTCCTGCTGGTTCTCGCGCGATTGGATGACCATATCATCTTTGCGCTTTATGACCTTCGGAAAATCTACATTGACGTCAGAAGTGTGCACGCCGAAGCGGTCGGTATCGCGGGCGTCATGGGCGGCTTTGGCCGAACCGATGAGCATTTTGGTGGGCGTGCAGCCCGTATTCACGCAGGTGCCGCCCAAATATCTTCGCTCGACGAGCGCGGTTTGCATTCCTTGTGAGGTAAGATATTTGGCCATCGGACTGGCCGCTTGGCCGGAGCCGATGATGATTGCGTCGTAGTGTTTTGTGTCGGACATGATAAGAGAATTAATAGCAAAAGATTAGTGCTACAACCGCCTCTTACTGGATATGTTAGTTAGTTTCCGGGTAAGTTTGGTATACCACCCAGAGGTTCGTGTTGACGTGAAACGTTTTTCAACGATGAGCATGTCCAACGACGAAGTTTACCGGGAGTTCGGGGTTATGGGTTAAGAAACTTAGAACCTTTAACTTTGACGGAGGGCTTTGATGTTCTCGCGCGCGCGTTCGTGCACCCGGCTACTGCGCTTGGCTTCTTTTTTCACCAACTTGTAGTAGTCACGGGCCTTCTTTTTTTCACCCTGCTTTTCAGCTATTTCACCCAGGTTTAGCAGCGAATAATGGTAGTAACCCGACTCATCGGCATCTACCGCTCGCGCAAAACTAATGGCCCGTTGGTAGTAAGTTTTGGCCTCGTCAAGCTCGCCGCGCATCTTATAAATCTCGCCCAGAAAGAAGCCTGCATAGCGTCCGCTGGTAGCCTCGTAGCCAATCATACTGCTATCGATCCGATCAATAATGGCTAAGGCCTGGGCTTCGGCCTCCCGATGGCGCCCACGCGAGTAGAGCTGACGCGCGTAGTAGCGGTGGAAGTAGGCGTTGTCGGGAAAGGTTTGGTACAAGTACTCAGAGATGCGAAAGGCCTCGCGGGGGTCGTCTTGCTCTTCAGTAAGGATACGCATCAGAAAGTACTGCGCTTCCGTGCGGGTATAAAAGGCGTTGTTGGCTACCGTTTTGAGTTGCTTGATGCCTAATTCCTTATTGCCATCAGGAAAAAACATCAAAATTGGTCGCAGAATAGCGTAATTCTCACTGATCCACTCAGCGTAGTAATTGTATAGTCCATCGCCGAAAAGTAGCTCAGGACTGAAATCTTCCTTCCCCTTGCAGATTTCAAGGTATTTAAGCGAAGTTTTACCCGCACCGGCTGCCTTGCGCCAGTCGCGCCGCTCGGCGTACAACCGCCCTTTGAAGGCATAAGCTGCCGACAGAAAGAAAGCCGACTCTGGATCTTGCTCGTTCTGGTCGAGCATGCGTTCGGCGTAATAAGTGGCCGTGTCCATATAAGCCAGCAGGTTGTCGTCGTAACGGGTTTCGTAAATATTGGGAACGATTTTCCACCACTGGCTCAACCCGAGCAAAAAGTAGGGCAGTGGATGAGTAGGATGCGCCTGCTTGATCCAGCGAAACTGCCGCTCGGCGCGGGCAAATTTAAAGTTATACATATCATTGACCGCCTCGGTGGCCTCAATCTGCATGTTCATGTCAAGCAACAGGGGCTGCTGCGCCTTCTCCGGAGCCGACATGGACTCTTGAGCCCAAGCAAGTCCGCCCCCTAGCAGGAACAGAGCAACCACAAGACTGGCGTATCGTATCATAATCACCTTAACTTATCAATTGAGTAACCAACCAGCGGACTATTTATTTTGCAACCCCGACGAAATAACCGCTTCATGTAAGTTTAACGAGCAACGAAAGGTTCCTTTGGGCACGTTGGGTTAGCCGTTAGGTTATTCGAAGCAAACCTTTCGTTTATTAGAATTATATCCTTAACTTTGCCGACTCTAAAGAAAAGCGGGGGTAGACGTGACAAATTTACAAGATTTCGCCATTGATATTTATAAGCTAACCAACAAAGTTTATACCTATCAATACGCTATTGATGACTCGTTCTTTGCGCACTTTGAGGGGAGCCAGTTAGACAAGGGGCAGTTGACCGCCAGCGTGACGTTGGATAAGCAGGAAACCCTGATTATGGCTCGGTTTGTTATCGACGGCACGCTCACGCTCGTCTGTGATCGAAGTTTGGAAGCGTTTGATTATCCCCTGCATACGGAGCAGACGCTGGTGTATCAGTACGGAGAGGAAGAGGAGGAGCTAACGGACGAGATCGTGATAATCACCCGACATATGCAGCAGATCAACGTGGCGCAGCCGATCTACGAGTTCGTGGTGCTGGCGGTTCCGATGAAACGGTTGCATCCTAAGTACGCTCAGGATGACCAGCCTTTTGTTGAGGGAGAGATCGTTTTTTCCTCTCAGCCCGAAGCCGACACTGATTTAGCAACTGACACAATTGCCGACCCACGTTGGGAGGCGCTTAAAAAATTGAAAAAAGAATAACGTAATTATTACAGAAGCTCATGGCACACCCCAAACGGAAAATATCCAAGTCGCGCCGCGACAAACGCCGAACGCACCTTAAGTCCACCCCCAAGCAAATTACCGTTTGCCCCACCACTGGTGAACCGCACATCTACCACCGCGCCCACTGGTACGACGGCAAGCTCTACTACCGGGGAAAAGTAGTGATGGAGAAAGAAGAGGTTGCCTAGCGTATGCGAGTAGCCCTAGACGTGATGGGCGGTGACTTCGCCCCCCAGGCTACGGTGGGCGGGGCCGTACTGGCCGTCGAAACGTTTTCGGAGCATGATCAGCTGGTGCTGGTGGGCGACAAAGCCCTCATTGAGCCAGAGCTCCAGCGCCGAGGGGTTACCTCCTCACGCATTCAACTCGTTCATGCCAGTGAAGCCATCGGCATGGATGAGCACCCTACCAAAGCGTTTAGTCAAAAGCCCGATTCCAGTATCGGGGTAGGTTTTAAAATGCTGGCCGAGGGGACCATCGACGCTTTCTGCGGAGCGGGCAATACCGGAGCCATGCACGTGGGTGCCATGTTCTCGGTGAAGCCTTGCCCTGGCGTGCTTCGCCCCGCCATTGCGGGTTTCGCTCCGCGCGAAGACGGTAGTTACGGGGTGATCCTCGATGTAGGTGCCAACGCCGATGTGAAGCCTGAAATGTTAGTGCAGTTTGGCGAGATCGGCTCGCTTTACGCCCAGCACATTTTAGGTATTGCTCAACCCAAAGTGGCCCTCATCAATCTTGGAGAAGAGGAAGCCAAGGGTACGGTGGTGACCCAAGCTGCTTACCAGATGTTCAAAGAAACGCCGCGCGTCAACTTCGTGGGGAACATCGAGGGACGTGATATCTTCTCTTCAAAGTCTGATGTGATGGTTTGCAATGGCTACGTGGGCAACGTGATTCTGAAGATGGCTGAATCAGTCTACGACTTGTTGCACAAGCGGGGATTTTCGGATTCTTTTTTCACCAAACTCAATTACGAAGCTATCGGTGGCAGTCCTATCTTGGGCATCAACGGTAACGTCACCATCGGTCACGGAGTGTCTAGCGAGATAGCCATTAAAAATATGCTGCGGCAAGCGATGCAGATGGCAGAATCCAACGTACATTTGAAAATTCGAGACGCTTTCGGTAAATAGCACTCGACAATATTCTGCGGGCATGACCAAACTAAGAGCTGTGATCACCGGAGTAGGCGGATACGTGCCGGACTACGTACTGACCAATCAAGAGCTGGAAACCATTGTCGATACCTCAGATGAATGGATTACCAGCCGAACCGGAATCAAAGAGCGACACATTCTGAAGGGAAAAGACCAGGGCACCTCGGTGCTGGCTACCGGCGCGGCGCGCGAACTGCTAGCTAAAACCAATACCGATGCTGCCGATATCGACCTCATTATCTGCGCCACTACTACTCCCGATATGTCGTTTCCGGCCACCGCCAACCTGGTGGCCGACCGCATCGGCGCGGTAAACTCGTTTGGCTTCGACCTGCAAGCGGCGTGTTCGGGGTTTTTGTACGGACTTGCCACCGGGGCGCAATACATTGAAGCCGGTACCTACCAAAAGGTGATGGTGATCGGGGCTGATAAGATGTCGTCGATCATCAATTATGAGGACCGAAGCACCTGCATCATCTTCGGCGACGGCGGCGGGGCGGTGCTGCTCGAGCCCACCGAGGAACCGCTCGGAGTGATGAAAGCGATACTTCGCTCGGATGGAAGCGGGGCCAAACACCTGCACATGAAGGCCGGAGGCAGCATGCGTCCGGCCTCATTAGAGACAGTGATAGCCAAGGAGCACTACGTGTATCAAGAGGGCGCGGCGGTATTCAAGCACGCCGTGAAGCATATGAGCGAGGTCACCGCGCAGATTATGAAAGAAAACGATTTAACGTCTGACGATATCGCGTGGCTGGTACCCCATCAGGCTAACACGCGTATCATTAATGCTACCGCCGAACGCATGGGGGTAGGAAAAGACCGGGTGATGTACACCATCCAGAAGTTTGGAAATACCACCAGCGGCACTATTCCCCTGTGCTTGTGGGACTACGAATCGAAAGCTTAAAAAGGGCGACAACCTTATCCTGGCGGCCTTCGGGGGCGGCTTCACCTGGGGCTCACTATATATGAAATGGGGATATGATGGGGGATAATCATCCCAAAAAATCGTACAGACGCGATGCATCGCGTCTCCACGTGTATAAAAAAATAATATGGCAACCACCGCAGACTTTAGAAATGGCCTCTGTATGGAGTATAATAATGATTTATACACCATCGTAGAATTTCAGCACGTGAAACCGGGCAAGGGCGGGGCCTTTGTGCGTACGAAACTCAAGAGCCTCACCTCCGGTAAGGTGATCGAAAACACCTTTAACGCTGGCGTAAAAATCACCACCGCCCGCATCGAACGGCGACCCTATCAGTATTTATACAAGGATGACCTGGGTTATCACTTTATGGATAGTAACACCTTTGAGCAAACTGTTATCCAGGAGAGCCAGATCAATGCTCCCGAATTTTTAACCGATGGGCAGGCCGTGGATGTGATTGTGCACGATGAAACGGAAACCATTCTAGGCTGCGAGCTCCCCGCCTTCGTAGAGATGACCGTCACCTACACCGAACCAGGCCTACGGGGCGATACCGCCACCAACGCTACCAAACCAGCCACCGTTGACACCGGAGCCGAGATTCAGGTACCACTATTTATTAACCAAGACGAAAAAATTCGAGTAGACACCCGCACTAAGTCTTACTCCGAACGTGTAAAATAACAACCTCCCTATATGGACTACCAAGAAATTCAATCTTTGCTGGACTACATCGCCAAATCGGGCCTCGAGGAAGTGAAGATAGAAACCGAAGAGCTCACGCTCAAGGTGAAAAAGAGCATGCCATCTAAAGTTCAGCAGAATATTATTCAGGCACCCGGCGTGACCATGCCCCATGATTCTACCGGTCTGGTAGCAGCAGTGCCTCCCGTTTCCCCCCTTTCCGCTGCCCCTGAGAAGGTTTCGGAAGCAACCGATGACAGTTCGTCATCGGCCAAAAAGAGCAATTATACTCCTATCACCTCTCCGATGATCGGCACGTTTTATCAAGCGTCTAGTCCCGAGGCGAATCCGTTCGTGAAAGTTGGCGACCGGGTGACCGCTGGAAAAACGGTTTGCGTTATTGAGGCTATGAAGCTTTTTAACGAAATAGAATCGGAAATTTCCGGCACTGTGGTAGAAATACTGGTCGAGGATGCTTCACCGGTACAGTACGACCAACCGCTCTTCCTAGTGGACCCATCGTGAGATGATGGCTTCGGTCGGTCTGGCTAATATCACCCTGCCGAGCAATATGATCTGATAGTAGAGTTTTAGCTTTGCTACCCAACCCGTTATGTGCATGTTCAAAAAAATACTTATTGCCAATCGCGGAGAAATCGCCCTGCGGGTTATCCGCACCTGTCGCGAGATGGGCATCCGAACCGTAGCAATCTACTCCACCGCCGATCAGGATAGTCTCCACGTGCGCTTCGCCGACGAAGCGGTATGCATTGGCCCTCCTCCCAGCCGTCTTTCTTACCTCAATATTCCCAGCATTATTGCGGCGGCCGAAATCACCAATGCCGACGCCATCCATCCTGGCTACGGGTTTTTGTCGGAGAACGCTGAGTTCTCGCGTATCTGTGGCGAATACCAAATCAAGTTCATTGGCCCTTCACCCGAGATGATCAACAAGATGGGCGACAAGGCCACCGCCAAGGCCACCATGCAGGCGGCAGGCGTGCCTACGGTGCCCGGTTCTGACGGACTGGTGAACACCATTGACGAAGGGCTAGCGATCGCCAAAGAAATTGGCTACCCAGTTATTCTGAAGGCGACGGCGGGCGGCGGGGGCAAAGGCATGCGTATCGTAACCGACGCCAGCGGATTTAAGAAGGCCTGGGACGATGCGAAGCGCGAATCAAGCTCGGCCTTCGGCAACGACCAATTATACCTGGAAAAGTTTGTCGAGGAACCCCGCCACATTGAAATTCAGATCGTGGGTGACCATACCGGGCGGGCCTGTCACCTGTCGGAGCGCGACTGCTCCATCCAGCGGCGGCACCAGAAGCTAGTAGAAGAAACTCCTTCGCCATTCATGACCCCCGAATTGCGCGATAAGATGGGCAACGCCGCCATTGCGGGGGCCGAAGCCATCGGCTACGAAGGGGCGGGGACAATCGAGTTCCTAGTGGATAAGCACCGCGACTTCTACTTTATGGAGATGAATACCCGCATCCAGGTGGAGCATCCCATCACCGAAGAAGTGACCAGCTACGACCTGATCAAGGAGCAAATCAAGGTGGCGGCCGGGGTAAAAATTTCGGGCAATAATTACTACCCGCAGATGCATGCCATCGAGTGCCGCATCAACGCTGAAGACCCCGCCCGTGACTTCCGACCGTCGCCCGGGCTAATCACCAACCTGCACATGCCAGGAGGCCACGGGGTGCGTATCGACAGCCACATTTACGCGGGCTATACTATCCCTCCCAACTACGACTCCATGATTGCCAAACTGATCGTGAGCGGGCAATCGCGCGAGGAGGCCATTACCCGCATGAGTCGGGCCTTGCAAGAGTTTATTATCGAGGGCATCAAAACTACGATTCCCTTCCACATCAAGCTAATGAACGACCCTAAGTTCAGAGAGGGAGACTTCACTACCGCCTTTATGAACGACTTTGATTTGTCGGATATCGCAGAATACGAGCAGGTGTAACGCTCGCGTGGATATCGCGCTCAGCCTTTTTAGTTCGTATTTTACGGGAAGATAGTTATGGCGGACTGAACGCCCTTATTCTTCTCTACCACAGAAACGGCAGCAGTAGAAGCATTCTATACCAAGTACTTCGATCCCAGAATATGCATCTTGTCCTGTTCAGCAAAGAGGACTGCTTGACAGAGATTAAAGATTAGTGACTATTTGGATTAGTCGATCCTTCTGAATCTCGCCCCTCCATTGGTGGCTGACTGCCTTACCTTTATGAACGATGATCGTCTGCGGGCTTTGGTGCTCTACGTTTAGTTTCTCGGCAATTTCTGCTTTCAGGTCCGAAGTGTACTGTAGCACAATTCCGTAGATGTCAATATCGTGTTTGGCATTGGCTACTTCAATCTGCGCCGCAGCACTAAAGGGGCACGTCGCAGAGTGCTTGAATATCACGATTGGCTTTTCGTGGCTAGCCTCTAAGGCCGCATCAAAATCCTGAGAGGTGTGCATAACGTTGAACATCGTCGTTGGGGGTAGTTTCCTATCCAATACAGCTTATCGGCCGGGCTAGTTCTAAATTATCGATGTTTTTCAGATATCAACGCGTACGAGTAGGTATAGGCGCGGGGTGCTAGAAAGTATTTACCCACCGGTCGCCAAGTTATCAGTAAGCGTGAGCCGTTGCCCGTCCTGGAGTAAGCGTTGCTTCAGCATTTCGTAACTTACTTCTTGCACCGCTATCCCACTCTCAATAGCCTGCACTGCCGCGGTGGCGGCGCTCTGCCCGAGGATCATGAACACCGGTTCCATCCGGATCGATCCAAAGGCAATGTGGGAACTAGACGCGCAGACCGGTACCAGCAAATTTCTGCACTCTTCCTGCTTAGGAACCAGCGCACCGTACGAGATTTCGTAGGGTTCAGGAACTTTAGCTCCGATATCGCCTTCATTTTGCACGTATCCGTCGGGTTTCACGTAGCGCTGCACGTTGTGCGAGTCCATCGTGTAAGAGCCCATGCCCACTGAGCGGGGCGTCTCTCTTTTGTCCAGGATATCGTTTTCTGTCATTACATAGTCACCGAGCATGCGGCGCGCTTCGCGCACGTAGATTTGGTGCGGCCAGTAGCCGTTATCGGTGAACTCATCTTTGGCCAATCCCCACTGGTTCATCTCCTCCCGCACCTCAGCGGGCACCCGCGGGTCGTTGGCGATAAAGTACATGAGTCCCTTCTGATAGGTTTCGTGCTGTTGAATAATCTCTTTGCGCCGTTCGTACGAGGCTTCCGGGTAGTCGTAATTCATCCCAATGTTGTCGGTGCTCACGGGGCCGTGGTTGTTGGTGTCGGTTTTTCGATTGGGAATTATGTCAAATTTGCTAAAAGTGTCGCGCCAGCCGTTGTCAAATACCCGGGCCAGCAGTTCGTATTGTGTAGAATCGTAGCCCGCAGGACGGGGAAAGGCCACGCGGTTGTCGGGGTGGTTGCTCAGGCACATCCGGAAGCAGTAGGCCTGAATCTTGTCATCTCCCGCGCCGTAGTCACCGGGGTCTTCGGCCGAAACCAGGGGCAGCAAACCGCTGGTAGAGTCACCCGGAACCACGTAGGGGCTGATGTCGCTTTTAAAATAGTGGGCGTGGTGCAGCACGCCGGTTTGCACTCCGTTCCACTCCTCATCATAAACACTGGTGGCTTCCCGACCTACGTGGTAGCTCACCCCGGCCGCGGCCATCAGGTCGCCTTCGTAGGTGGCATCAATAAACATTTTTCCCCGAAATACTTTTCCGCTTAGGGTTTCTAGCGAAGTGATGCGCCCGTTTTCTTTGGTAACTCCGTCTTCACGATCAAGCCACTCGTCGCGATACACCGGGATATCGTTGTCAGCAATAAAATCTTCGAAGACCTGTTCGGCGACGTGCGGCTCAAAAATCCACATGGTTCGGTTTGCGCCGTCGATGGCCGGGGTACCCTGCCCGGTGTTGCCGTATTCTTCTTTCTCTTCCCACGGCCACGCCTCGGGCTGCTGATACGCCTGGTAGACCCGCTGGTAAAACTCGCGCGATAGGCCACCGATCACTTCTTTGTTGCCCGTATCCGTCCAGCCCAATCCTCCGGCGGTGAGTCCGCCCAAGTGCGTATCGGGCAACACTATGATAACGGTTTTTCCCATCCGGACGGTTTGCACCGCGGCGGTGACGGCCGCCGAGGCACCTCCGTAGATGATCACGTCGGCCGAATAAGCAGACTCGCCGTTAGCCGCGTTCGGCGGAGTGCTGCATTGAAAAAGGGAAAGGATGCCGACAATCAAAGCAATGTACAGAGGGGGTCCGAATAGATTTCTCATAGGTAGGGGAAAATTAACGATTAGTGACTGACTGAATTGTGTTGGGGTGATTACTCTGCTGTAGCATCGTGTTTCAGCATCTGCTGATCAGCCTCGAGTTGCTCTCGCAACTCCGAATAGTTGAGGTCTTGCACGGGCTGATCGTTATCAATGGCCAGCACCGCCGCCGTCGCCGCCGACTGTCCCAGCACCATAAACACCGGTTCCATCCGGATCGATCCAAAGGCAATGTGGCTGGCCGACAAACACACCGGCACCAGCAGGTTGGTGGCGTCGGTTGCTTTGGGGATGATAGACCGGTACGAAATCGGGTACGGCGGAAAGCCGCCCACTTCTACATTACCTTCGTTCTTCACCATTGCCGCTCCGTCTTTTTCTACGACAATGCGCTGGCAGTTGTGCGAGTCCATGGTGTAGGCGGCTAGTCCCACCGGATCATCTATCGTCTCTTTGCCCACACAATTAGCCTGCGTCATCACGTAGTCGCTCACCATGCGGCGCGCTTCGCGCACGTAGAGTTGAGGTGACCAGTGGTTGTTGTCAGCGTACTCGTCCTTCGGATACCCCCACCGCTGCACTTCCTGCTGAAGTCCGGTGGGCACCCGCGAGTCGCTGGTGTAGAAGTAGAGCAATCCTTTGGTGTAGTCTTCGTGCGCCTTGATGATGGCCTTACGCTCAGCGTAGCTGGCTTCGGGATAGGCGTGGCTCCAGTTAATCATATCAGTAGAGAAGCCGCCCCGGTTATTGATATCCGTTTTATCATTGGGCATACTACTCCAGATAAAGTACTGGTTGATCTGTCGCTGGTCAGGTTGCGCCGCAAACAGGCGGGCCAGCAGTTCGTAGCGCGTAGCGTCGTAGTTGTCTGGCTTGGTGATCGGCACCTGGTTTTCTTCCTCATCGGTCAGGCAGATGCGGAAGTTATAGGCCTGCACCAGCGTGTCGCCGCTGCCTTGCTTGTCTAGCTCTCCCGGACTGATGCCCCACAGCAGGCCGCTGCTTGGGTTGCCGGGCGTGACGTAGGGGTCCACCCCGTCGGGAAACTGGTGGCCGTTGAGCAACTGCACGCCGTTGTAGGTTTCACCGTACACGTCGTTCGCTTCGCGCCCTACAAAGTAGTCCACCCCGGCGGCGGCCAGCAGGTCGCCCTCGTAGGTGGCGTCGATGAATATCTTGCCCGCGTAGGTTTCGCCCTCCTCGGTGGTGATCTGGGTGATCTTTGTCCCTTCTTTTTTGACCCCGTTTGCTCGGTCAAGCCGCGCGCGCCGCACCAGATCAATGTCCTCATCGGCGATCATCTGCTCGTAGACGGCCAGCGCGGCCGAGGGTTCGAAGGTCCACATGGCATCTTCTCCGGCCACGGTGCGGGTTTGTCCGCCGTCGATGTATTCGGAGCGTTGCTGCCATTTCCAGTTGGATAGGTCAGCGTAGTAGCGGCGAATGTTCTGATAAAACTCCCGGGAGATACCTCCGATGGCCTGTTTGTTGCCGATGTCAGTTTGGCCCAGCCCCCCGGTGGTGAGTCCGCCGATGCGCTGCGTCGGTTCGATCAACAGCACCGATTTGCCCAGACGAGAGGCTTGGATGGCTGCGGCAATGCCGCCGGAGGTGGCTCCGTAGATGATGATGTCGTGCTGGTCTTTAGGTTGTTTAAAAGATTGGGCAGTTAAAGCTGAAAAAGAAAGAGACAGGATAAAGATGAGTAAGTTTTTCATGGGTTTTGCAGTTAGTGTTCGTCCGCTATCGCTTTGTTCTACCACTTTTATAGTTATTTTTTTGCTCAAGTTCACAGTAAGTTGGACTAACGAACGGGTACTTTTAGTTCGGTTTCTCAGCCTTCATCACCTTGCGATTGCATCCAGTTTGCTAGCTTTTCGGAAAGAAGACTCATCACATTTCGATAATCAGGGTCATACGCTAAGTTAACCAGTTCGTAGGGGTCATCTTTCACGTGGTATAGTTCTATAGCCGGTCGTTTTTGGTATCGCTCCCATAGCATATAGGCTTTCCTATTGCGATCCGCTTCCTCTCGCCACGACTGTATCCACCACAAATAGGTAGTTCGTCGTGGCGACCATTGTTCCGGATTCATAGTTAGTGCATTCTCAAAGCGGTTTTCAGGAAACAGATTGACGATGTATTTTAACGAATCGTTCCTGACTGAGCGAATGCCGTATGCCTGAGTAGCATTGTTTATACCTCGTGTAGTCTGTACTACAAATACGTATTTTTTATGCTCCTGCTTTTTGCGAAGTAAAACCTCCTTAAAGCTTTTCCCATCAAGCTCAGCTATGGGCGAAATTTGAGCCAGATCCAGCATCGTAGGAATTATGTCAACATATTCCACCATTGCGTCGGTTTCTGTTCCTGCTTCAACTACCTCAGGATAGCGTATGACCAGCGCACTGCGTAACCCTGCATCATAGCAGGTCCACTTTTCAAAAGGAAATAGACTGCCGTGTTCGCTTAGCACAATGATTACTGTATTTTCTAGTACTTGATGCTGATCAACAAGTTGAAGGATTTGTCCTACCTGCTGATCAAAATAGCTGATTTCAGCCAAGTACTTGGCAAAGGCCCGACGGGTATCCTGAGTATCGATCAAATAAGGAGGGAGCTGAATGTCTTCGGGCGGGTACTCTGAAGAGTCACCGTATGTCCAAGGCACATGGGGCGAACTACACATGGCAAACAAACAGAAGGGTTGATCATCCTTCTCACTATCGGCTATGAATTGGCTAATGAAGTTCATAACCGGATCATCTCTATTCTCGGAGTACACAAAGGGATAGACCGCTTTGGGTCCAATATGCCGTTTTCCGGTTAGTGCTGTCCGATAGTTGACTGGTTGAAGATGATGCACAATACTTCTTACCCACGCGTAAGAATTATTATGATTGGCGTATGCGCCGTTTTTGATAGGATACAGACCTGTTAATAAGCTTTGCCGGGTAGGAGCGCACATAGCGGCAGACTGAAAGCAACGGTTAAACTTCATTCCCTCCTCGCTTAGCTTCACTAAGTTTGGCGTTTGGGCTTGCCCCCCGTACACTTGCAACTCGCGGTAGGTACAGTCATCCGCCATAATTATGATAAAATTGGGATTCCCTTCGGCCCTAGCACGGACAACGATCAGCAAAAACAAAGCAGCTAACCATAATAATGTTGCCGGGTGGTTGCTTGGAATAAACTTTATCACTTCTTATCAGTATGAGTTAATTGCTGATATATCTTCTGCTTAGTTGGCGCTTCTCTCGCTGGTTAAGATAGATTTAAGCCTTTGCTCCAGTTTCTTCACTACCGTTGGATATTCGGCATACACATCGGCTGATTCCGATTCATCTACCGAAAGGTCGTATAGCTGGGGGGGATCGTCTTTCTTTCCTCTAATGTACTTCCAATTCCCCTGTCGCAGTCCTAAAACATTGCCGCTAGATTGTATGACTACTTCTTGGCGAATAGGCTTCTTTTTGCCCATCAGTGCAGGGAGCAAGTCGTAGCTATCTATCGCCGCAGTAGCGGGCAAATCATAATCAATCACAGTAGCCAAGGTAGCCATCACATCGTTAAGTGCAAAGAGTTGCCTGCTTACTGTTGCTGCCGGAACGTGTCCGGGCCAGCGGGCAATCAACGGCGTTCTTACTCCACCCTCCCAAGCGGTCCACTTCGTCCCTCTCAATGGGTGATTAGGGTGATGTTCACCTGTGTTTTGCGCGCTCATTGAATTCTCACCCGGACTATTGCTGGCTTCGGAAAGGTTGAGTTCACGGCTGGTAACCACAAACTGAGAGCCATTGTCACTGGCAAACAACACCAACGTATTGTCAGTCAATCCCAAACTATCCAAGGTGCCCAACAACTGACCGACGTAATGATCCAGTTCGCTCACGTAGTCGCCGTATTGTCCGGCTTCGGTGGTTCCTTGAAACGCTGGGCTAACTGCCAAAGGAATATGGGGTACGTACGGAGCGTAATACAAAAAGAACGGTCTGCCTTGATCGCTAGCGACGTGATCTCGCAAAAATCCAAGACTCTTTTCGGTAATAAACGGCAGATAATCTTCCAGGGGAACTTGCTTCAGCTGATCTGCACCGGGAGCGGCGTCAGTGGTATACAAATTGTGCTTTAAGGCTCCCACAACTTTGTTTCCTTCCAGAATCCAGCATTCGCTGGCGCAACTGAAGCCCAGCCAGTGGTCAAACCCGTGGTCGAGGGGGCCATCACTGACGGGCTGGCTGAAGTCGAGGTTGGCTCCGTTGTTTTCCGCTTTGAACTTGCCATAGCCTATCGGCTTTTCGCCGTCTAAGGTGGGAAAAGTAGTGCCTAAGTGCCACTTGCCAAATCCGGCCGTCACATAACCACCTTGGCGCAGCATTTTGGGTAGCGTCAGCTGCCCTGAATCAATCATGGAGGGTTCGTAGTTCGCCATCACTCCTGATTTTTTCCGGCTTCGCCAGGGGTACGTACCGGTCATCAGCGCGTAACGGGAAGGCGAGCAGACCGATACCGGACAGTAGGCATCGGTGAGGCGCGTGCCTCCGGAAGCTAGCTCGTCCAGGTTCGGGGTGGGGATCAGAGAATTGGGGTTGTAGCTTTTCAAGTCGCCGTACCCCAGATCATCAGCCAGGATGATGAGTATGTTGGGAAGCTCCCCTTGCTGGGCCTTGCCGGGACTTGCAAAAAGAATAACACTTACTATCGGAAGAACCACTAACTTCTTAAGCGTCCATTGGCTGCTTTTGCGCATCAGTATCCCGGGTTTTGGTCGGCTTGCGTGAGCGCTTCGTTGTTATCAATTTCTTCCTGAGGAATTGGCCACAGTAGCACACGGGGATTGTACTCAAATCCGGAAGCAGTCAGCAGCTCTTGTACCCGATTATAGCGCAGCATGTCAAACCATCGTTTATCCTCCAACAAAAATTCTTTACCTCTTTCGTCAAAGATAATGTCCAGGTATTCTTGTGAAGACAAACCAGCCGCAAAATCTATTGACGCATCCGGAGTGTTAATATCCTTGCCGTAGGCTCTTCTGCGCACCATATTAATGTATTCTAGCCCCTGCGCCGATAAACTGCCGCTGCCGCGTAGTTCTGCTTCGGCGTAAGCGTACAGCGCATAAGGATAGCGATATACCGGAAAATCGTTTCCGTGGTCGCCCTGCGCTTCCCGGTCGATATATTTTTTGAACAGAATGGGTTCGCTGGCGGTCAGGAAAGCCGAATCTTCCGGAGTAGAGTATAGGTTCAAGTTTCTCCGCAAATCGTCGGCATCCCAGGTAGACAGAAATGAATCGGTGTTGCCCAAAATTGTTCTAAATCCGGCGGACGAATAGCCAGCGTTCACATTATGAGTAAAAACCGGCAGTGAACTACCCAACCCTTCAATGCGGGCAAACTTGATAGAAAACACATCTTCCGAACTGGTTTCTCGGTTTACGTCGTACACATCCAATACTTCAGGCTCCAGCGAATATTCGCCGGAAGCAATCACGGCTTCGGCTTTTTGTTGGGCTTCGTCGTAGCGCTCCAGGGTTAGGTACACATCAGCCAGCAGCAGTTGGGCCGCGCCAACCGTAGCCCGAAACAGCTCGGCGGGGGCAGTTTGCTCCGATTTCAGATTAAGTCCGGCCTCAGCAATCTGTAGATCTTCCAGAATCAATTCGTAGATCGCATCCACCGGGGCACGGGGAAAAGAAAAATCAACAATCGCGTCAATTTCCTCTTCCTGCAACGGCACCGCTCCCCACAAACGCACCAGGTTAAAGTAGTTTAGGGCCCGCACGAAGTGCGCTTCGGCCAGCGTGCGGGTTTTCAGGTCTTCGCTGATTTCTATCGCTGGGATTCTAGCGATGGCAGCATTGGCCCGGTTGATAGACAGGTAGGCCAGGCGCCATATGCCGGCAATCCGGTCGGTATTTTGGGGGTCCAGCTCATACACTCCCGGGGGTTGGTGCGAGCCTCTACCTAAACAGTATTCGGCTTTCATTTCTACTTGCACGAAAAACTGCTGTCCGTAGTAACCACTGGTGGCAAATGGCTCGTAGGCAGCATTTACCACGGCAACCGCATCATCTTCGGTCTGGTAGAATTGCTCTTCGGATAAAAAGTCAATGGGTTCTTCATCCAGGTAGCTTTCGCAACTCATGACTAGACATTAGTTTCGTGTTTTTCGGCTAGTAGATCGGGCAAGAAAGGCAAAACATCCATGGTATAATTTTGATGTATAAGTATCCCAACTCATCATCAAAAATCATTACCATGGAATACTTTATCAACTCATCGTTCGGACAAATGTTAGTAAAACTGTTTAGTGGCTACTTTACCCGCCCTTCGCTACAAAGCTTTCTGCTATTGGCGCAGGGCTGGTCGCTGGCCGGTTCACAGCATACTATTACGGCTTACCTACGCTTGAGTGGGGCGGTGAATTACAAACATTTCTCGCGTTTCTATGCCTTTTTCAGTGCACCGTTTTATAAGGTAGCCGACCAACTCTGGGTAGACCTTATTCAGCTGAGCGATGCTTTGATTGCCCAAGATGAGGTGCTCTACCTTCAAGTAGACGATGGCACCCGTAAGAAGAACGGTCGCTGCATAGAAGGGGCGGCTTATTATCGCAATGGGGCGGGCACGGCCCGCCAGGAATACCGTAGTCTATGGGGACTAAACTGGGTGTGGGCTACCTTGTCGGTTCCTTTGAAGCAGTGGCCGGGCTATCGCTTATGTATTCCGGTTGGTTTGAAGCTCTATCTCAAAAAGCCGATAGCTAAGCACCTCAAACAACCCTACTGTAGCCGCTCGGTGCTGGCCCGGCAATTGGTAGACCAACTGGCCGCTACCTTGCCTGAGCGTAGCGTTGTGGTCAGCGCGGACGGAGGCTATGCTACAAAGGAATTCTTGCGTGAGCTTCCTGGTAATGTAGCCGTAACGGGCCGCTTCTCAGTTTCCAGTAAACTCTATGCCCTGCCTGGCCCCCGCCCCAAAGGTAAGCGCGGCCCCAAACCGCGCGGCGGCCGCCTAAGAAAGGCCTCTTGATCGGTACGGCCAAGACATTAGTCGTTCAAGGTGGATGGCACGTCCATCCTACTGAGGAACATACCTGGATAGCAACCTATCAGGGGCTTTGGCACAGCGTACTACCGGGCCAACTTATCCGAGTTGTACTCATCAAGCGCGACAAGCCCACTGGCAGAGAAAAACCCCTGGAAGCTTTCTTTAGTACTGATCCTTCTACCACGAGCGAAGAGCTTTTAGCCCAATACGCCCAACGCTGGGACGTAGAAATCAATATTCGGGATGCTAATGCTTTTTATGGTTTTGGTCAGGATCAGTGCCAGAGCTATCGTTGCCTGGTCGGGGTGAACACTTTTAGAGCATTGTTAGCCGCTTGCCGTTCGCTATGGTTTGTTCAACAAGTAGAACAGCAGGGGAAGCAACCCATAGACTTGCTGAAAAACCGTCCTTGGTATCGCAAAAAAAAGCACCCTACCCAACTAGACGTGCAATGGATGTTCAATGAAATGCTAACCAGTCAAGCAATTACCCCAACACCTGCGTTTATAGACAATGTGACCCTATTCCATCACAATCGCTCGCAAGCAGCGCCTAAAGCCGCCTAACTTCACGAAACTAATGGCTAGAAAATGGTAACATTAAATCTTATTACCGAAGTAACTACGCAAAGTTATTGAGAAACGGAGTATACGAAAGAGAGGAGATAATTTCCAGTTTAGAAAAAGCATCTCCGGACTCTACATCAATACGTTATCTGGAAAGAGTACTTGACGAAAGACTTCGATATCTGGATAAAGCAATTGGAGAATTATAGCAGGAAAACTAAACCTATTCTTGTACTACAGATGCCCCAGTTTTTCTAACTGCTGATAAATCTCCAGGCACACCCAGGCATCGGTGGCGGCGTAGCGCTGTTGCTTTTCAGTCAGTTTGGGGTTTTCCCAGTTGGAGGTTTGCTGCCCCTTTGACACCCGGAAGTCCAGAAAAATGCCCGTGAGCTTCTTCACTCCCATATGCGGTACGTTCAGCTGCTTGGCCGTGTCGTTGAGGTCGAGCGTGTTAACGGACTCAAAGCGAACGTGGTGCTTCTTGGCCAGTTGGGCCAGGTGCCGCAGATCGTCCTTGATGCTGATCCCTACCTTTTTAATGCGCTCGTCGGCGAAAAAGGCGCTCAGTACATCCGTGAATCCGATGTGATTTAAGCGGATCAAAAAAGCTTTGCCCGGAACTGCCAGTTGCACCAGCGATACGTCGTGATGCACGCCCCGCTTGAAGACGGGTTTGGTTTCAGTGTCGAAGCCCACCACCGCATGCGTAGTCAGTTCTTCCAGCACCGCTCGCTGTCGCTCCTCATCGATCACCATCTCAATGGGGCCTTCGTACTTGCGCAGCGGCAGTTCGTTGATCTCTTCTTTGGTGATGTCTTTTTCGAAAACATAAAGGGGGGATTAATCACGCCACCATTCTAACAAAAACTTTACCTCACACTACGCATTTTCCAATTGATGTTCCGCTACCTCTTCGTCCGAATAGCGCGCAATTTTGATGTTTAGGTAGCCATACAAGACCGTCATGATCGGACTAATATAGCAAAAGAAGGCGTAGGGGCCGTATACCAGCGTTTCCACGCCCAGCACCGATGCCTGCGTGGCCCCGCAGGTGTTCCAGGGAATGAGCACCGAAGTCACCGTGCCCGAATCTTCCAGCGTGCGGCTCAGGTTCTCGGGTTTGAGTCCCCGCTCGCGGTACACATCGGCGTACATGCGGCCGGGCACCACGATGGCCAAATATTGATCCGACGCGGTGAGGTTGAAGAAGATCGAACGTACCGGCGGTGGAGGCGATCAGCGAACCGGTGGAGTGCGCAAACTGCACAATAGACTGGGTGATGCGGGCCAGCATCCCAGCCGACTCCATCACCCCGCCAAACACCATCGCGCAGATGATGAGCCACACGGTGTTGAGCATGCCCGCCATGCCACCCGTGGATAACAACTCGTTCACCATCGGGTCGTCGGTGACAATGCTGATGTCGGCGAACATGGCCTGCATCACAGCCGTGTAGCCTCCCGCTGGCCCCGGCACGCCTCCGGAGATCTCGCGCAGCGCCTGGGGCTGAAAGATCAGGGCGCACAGGGCTCCCAGCAGCGTACCCGCCAGCAGGGCCGGAATCGCGGGCACCTTACGCACGATCATGCCAATGACTACCACCGGCACCAAAAACAACCAGCCATTGATGGTAAAGGCGCTATCGAGGGCGGCTAGCACGCCCTCCACCCCGGCCGAAGAGGTGACCTCGTCCGCGGTAAAACCCATTACCAGGAAAATAATCAGCGTGATGGTGATGGAAGGAACCGTGGTGAGGGTCATGTAGCGGATGTGGGTGAACAGGTCGGTGCCCGCCATGGCGGGAGCCAGGTTGGTGGTGTCGGACAAGGGCGACATTTTATCGCCGAAGTAGGAGCCGGAGATAATGGCCCCACCGATCACGCCCTCCGATAAGCCCAACGCCTTGCCGATGCCCAGCAGGGCAATGCCCACCGTGGCCACCGTGGACCAGCTGCTGCCCGTGGCCACCGCCACCACCGCGCACACCACCACCGCAGCCACCAAGAAGATCGTAGGATTTAGAACCTGTAGGCCGTAGTAGATCATGGCCGGCACAATGCCACTGAGCATCCAGGTGCCCGCCAGCGAGCCAATGAGCAGCAGAATCAGAATGGCCGACATGGCCGAGCTGATGCTCTTCACCATGCCGTCTTGCATAGTTTCCCAACTGGTGCCCGTGCGCAGTGCGACGAGCGCCGCCACCGCCGCCGCCAGGATCAGGGCAATTTGGTTGGGCCCGTAGGTAGCGTCGCCCTTAAACATCACTACGTTGGCAAATAGCAACGGTACCAGAAAAAGAATGGGGACCATGGATTCCAGCAGGGTGGGCTGGCGGGCAGTGTCGGACATAGGAGGTGGTTGCGTGAAGGACCTTACTATCGAGGAAATATCAGAACCGGTAAGTTACAAAAAATCATTTCAATCGTAGGCATTATTTGGTAACTTGCCCGGCATGGAACAGGACACCTTTGTGGTTTCGGCGCGCAAGTACCGCCCGATGGGCTTCGAGCAGGTAGTAGGGCAGGAGCACATCACCACCACCCTGCAAAATGCCATCGATAGCCAACAACTGGCCCAGGCGCTGCTGTTTTGCGGTCCGCGGGGAGTAGGCAAAACCACCTGCGCCCGCATTCTGGCCCGGCAAATCAACGGCTTCAGTGAGGAACAGACCAACGCCATGAATATCTACGAGCTGGATGCCGCCTCCAACAACTCCGTCGACGACATCCGTAACCTCATTGACCAGGTGCGCTACCCACCGCAGCAGGGCACCCACAAGGTGTACATCATCGATGAGGTGCACATGCTCTCCAACCAGGCCTTTAATGCCTTTCTAAAAACCCTGGAAGAGCCTCCGCCCTACGCGGTGTTTATTCTGGCCACCACCGAGAAGCACAAGGTGATTCCGACCATTTTGTCGCGCTGCCAGATCTTTGACTTCAACCGCATCCAGATCAGCGACATGGTGCGGCACCTGCGCAAAATTGCTGAGCAGGAAGGCGTGGAGGCCGAAGAGGAAGCGCTGAACCTGATTGCCCAGAAAGCCGACGGGGCCCTACGTGACGCGCTGTCGATTTTCGACCTGATCGTTACCTTCTCCACCGAGCGGAAGATCACCTACCAAACCACCATCGAGAACCTGCACATTCTCGACTACGATTACTACTTCCGCGTCACCGATGCCCTGCTCACCCAGAACCTGCCGCAGGTGATGCTCACCTTCGACGACATTCTGCGCCAGGGCTTCGACGGGCACAATTTTATCGTAGGCTTAGCTGAGCACTTTCGCAACCTGCTGGTTTGCAAAGACGCCGCGACGGTGCGCTTGCTGCCGGTGTCGGAAAACGTGCAGCAGCGCTACCGGCAGCAGGCCGAAGAAGCTCCGCTGTCGTTCTTGCTCACGGCCCTGAGTTTGTCGGGCGACTGCGATTTGCAGTACAAGAACAGCAAAAACCAGCGCTTGCACGTGGAGCTGGCGCTGATGAAGATGGCCTACATTCAGGCGGCGGTCAATCTGGCCCGAGTGGCCCAAGCCCCTCCGCCCCCTGCCGAAGAAGACAAAAAAAAAGCTGAGCCGGTAGCTTCTGTAGACGCTGAAGCAGTAGCGAGTGCACCCACCAACGGGGCGATGAAGCCTACTCCCGCCCTGAGTGCGCTCAAGAACAAAAGCACGGTGAAAATCCCGAAGCTCATGGACAATGCATCACCGGCCGAGGCAGATCCGGTTGTGACTTCTCAACCAAGTGCGCCCCAGTCAAAGGAAACCATTGCTATAGCCCCGCCGTCCGAAGCGCCATCTTCGGTAACCGCTACCGCTGTGGCACCAATATCGCTCACCAAGTTGCGGGAAGCCTGGAAAGCCTTTGCCGACGAGCGGCGCGCGGCCGGGAAGGACAGCGAGTACCACGTGCTCAACCAGCCCATCACCCTGGCCGATGATGGGCGTACCATTCCGCTCGCGCTGACAAATCTTTTGGAAGAGGACTCGCTCAATGGCGTTAAATCCGAACTGTTACAGCGGCTCCGAGCGCAGCTAGGTAACCCAAAGCTCACCCTGTCGGCCACCGTGAATCGAGAAGAACACCAGCGTCGTCCGTACACTCCGGCCGAAAAGCTGAACTACCTCGCCGACAAGTACCCGCAGGTGCGCGAACTAACTAAACGCCTGGAGCTTGATCCTGATTTTTAGTTTTGCTGGTATTGGTCTAAAAGCTTCCGCAATTTCTGGCGAGCACGAGATACGCGCTTTTTTACGTTGTCTTCGCTGATTCCTAGACTTTGGGCAATGGCTTTGCTCGTCCATCCTTGCTCGTGCTTTAGCGATAAGAGAAGCTTCTCTTCTCCGCTAATTTTCTCCATCAACTCCACCAGTATTTCCGACAGCGGTCGGTCTAATGCTTCCGTATTCAACTCTTCTGCCAGGCTATCCGCAATTTTTCGAGAGATTTCCTGATCGAGCAACCGCTTGTCCTGCCGAATATGGTCTCGGCAGCGATTGTGGACAATACCAAAAAGCCAGGGGGTGAAGTCTGCTCCCGTATGAAATTGGTGCAGATTAGCGAGTACGCGTATCCAAAACAGAGCGCGTCAGCCACCATGCGACTCAGTTATGAGCTAGAGGCAATTATTCACCAAGAAGTGGTGAGTCCGGGAAAGAGTGAAGGTTTTTCTTTTATTGATGAGGTTGCTGGCGAGCCGGTGGCCAGTCGACAGGCAATTAATGTGGTCGCTTATGCGGATGGTAGCGCTGACTACCTCATAGAAGAGCAGCAGCCGGAGCATATAGACCTTCCTTCGTCCTTTGAGGGAGTGCCCGCTAACGATATTCCACCTGTCGCAAAAACCAAAGTTACCGGTGGCATGGCTTATTTCTACGATAGCCAGGATAATCTGCTTTACCAGCATCCTATGGAGGAAGACTATAGTATGCGAGATCAGATAGCAGTTCTTACCGGAAAATACGACTGGAAAGCGGAAGCGTTGGCAGTAGGAGGAAAGGTAGAAGAACTAGAGGAAGGGCGGCTATTAATTCGCAAGCCCGTCTTCAACACTACGCAGCAAGAAGAGGGGCCTGCTCTGCGTACCGCCGCTGGTCGCTACACCGAAGATGTGGTGATTCCTGAGTTAAACCTGCTGCTGGGGAGTAGCCTGTTCGAAGCCAATGGTGAGTTAGTAAGTCGAATGGTTAATAAGTATAATTACCAGGAGGACAAAGGCCAGTGGCAACCGGAAATGATGTATTACGAAGAGCACGGAACCAACGAAGTAACCGGTAGCCAGTACGTGAGCAAGACCACGTATTACTACAATAATTATTCTCTACAAATCAACTAAACCTGCTGCAACCATGAAACAGATACTAATATTATTGATCGGTGTGTTGACATCATACGCCGCATTGTCACAAGATCGGAACGTGATTTGGCAACATGGCCTGATTGGCTCGAATGAGTTCTGGCAAGATTATGCTGCCAACTTCGCCCGTGAGCGCCGCATGGTTTCAACTAACCGAACCATTGGAAGCCTTACCGGGGTTCCAACGATGGCCAATGACATACGAAACGCCACCCTAGGGGTAGCGGGTGCCCGAACTATCGGTATTGGCCATAGTATGGGAGGAGTAGCGCTGCGAGAAATACAAGCCAGAACGGCTCCTGGTCACGTAGGAGGAATTATCACGGTAGGATCCTCCCTGAATGGTACTCAAGTAGCGAACACCGTCGGTAACGGGCAGTTGCGGGCTTATATATCAGACGGTGTGAACGAACTGACCAAAGGACCGGCTCGGGAAATTTTTGGTATAGGTTACATCATTGTGCGGGCGGCAGTGCGGACATTCACTGGTCGGCAACTTCAGGAGATACTATTGAATGAAGTGGGGCTCGATAACTTAGTAATGGCGGCAGCAACCAACAATAGTGTAGTAGATTTCGCAACCACTAGCACATATATGAATCAGGCCCGTCAGTATAATATTACCATACCTCGGGTTAGTATCTATGGTACTGAAACCAGCCCGGTACATTACCGATTGGCATCTTCTTTTAAGGGTCATCCTGATACTTACTTTCCCAACATTATTCGTGATGCCCGGGGAGTGTATAACACATTTTACTTAAAGAACGTAGTAACTTCTATTAACATCATCAATATCTCTAAAGCAGCTGGCTGGAAGGCGGGCCGTGATTATCTGGATGGGAAGTCAGAAAAAGGCTGGAACAATCTGATCGGAGCCACTCGAACCGAGAGCCGCCGCACTTGTTCTGAAACGCTGGTATGCGATCCTAATTTTTACTATACCAATTGTTATGGGGCCACCGGCAACCCTAATGCGCCGGGGTGCCAGAACTGCTGGCAAACCGAATGCCGCACCTACACCGAGTATTACAAC
This sequence comes from uncultured Cytophagales bacterium, assembly GCA_963761785.1. Lineage (GTDB taxonomy): Bacteria > Bacteroidota > Bacteroidia > Cytophagales > Cyclobacteriaceae > Tunicatimonas. The sequence continues at coordinate 2,460,733 of CAVXII010000001.1, read as the reverse complement.
GAGCCGAGCGACGGATTGCTAAACCGAAGCACCCAGATGGGCCAGAGAACCAATGGCCTCGCCAGTAACTGGAACCCTAATGTGACTTATGAGATTGTAGGAGCTAACCACAGTGAATATAATGAGCACCCAAACTCGCGAACTCGGTTAAATAGAGTATTTGATGGGTTGGATAACGCACCTGTATTTTTTAAAACGGATAGAAGATGAAAAGTATTGCTGCTGTTATGTTAGCTGTTTTACTGATAAGTTCTTCTTGCGAGAAGCAGGAAGAACTTCCTGTCTTGGCGGATGCCCAGGGAGTTATCACCAGTATGCCTTACCAATGGAAAACTTCCCTGAGTGAAGATGGCAGACTAATTTACGGAACATTAAGTCCTACCATTCAGTATGATGAGCATATACTATTTGCCAGTCAGGGAGAAGGAAAAAATGGTAATAAGCTGTCTATGCTCTCTATTGCTACCGGAGAGATCCGCTGGCAATGGGATGATTTCTTTGACATACAAAAGAATTTTTTTGACATCAGGCACTTGCAGCAGCATGAGAATCATCTGGTCTTTCAGGAGGGCAGGCAGTTTTATCATCTGGACTTGGCGAATGGCACCGCTCTGCAAAAAGAAGAGCGCGAGTATGTAGCCGATAGAATGGGGGGACTTGGTGAAACCTACTTTGTCGCGGGTAATTTCTTGTTGAACCAAGAGGGGCTTTACGAAGGGGCTGTTTTTGATGGTAGTGTTATAGAGCAGACTAATGAGTTACTGATAAGTCCTGCCTTCACGAGAAGCCATGCTGGTGCTGGCCAGGAAGTTGGCATTGTAGGTTCAGTAGTCCCTTTTGAGGAGGAAGACGGTGATATTTTGCTAATATATGACTATTCCGACCCAAAGGAACAGGGAGCTAACACATATATCGGTCTATTCAATTACAGCAAAAAAGTGTCCATCTACGATAAAAAGCCTTTGGCTTTGGACATAGCCTCATACGGAAGTGGCGTTCCTATTATTTATGACAATAAAATATACTGTGCCCCAGGGAGAAGTATTATTTGTCTAGATCTGTATACCGGAGAGAAAATATGGGAGAAGAGGTTCAATGAGGGCTTTACTTTCTCTGGCTTTATTATCGAAGAAGGCAAGGTGATTGCTAACAATGAAGACACTTATTTATATGCTTTGGACCCCGAAACTGGGCAGCAGTTATGGAAGGAAAAGTCATCTGGTACTAGCAGTCCAATGTCTTACCTAGATGGAATAATATATTTTGTCGGCGGCGGAGATGGCTTGCTGCATGCCGTAGAGGCAGAAAGTGGCAAGCACTTGTGGCGTTTGCACTCACCAGATTTGGAAGAAAATAAAGGGGCTTGGTTTAAATCGGATGTGAGGGTGATACCCTCTAAAAAAGAAGATGAAAAAGGGAAGGTACTTGTTAGCAGTTACCTAAGCGCATTTAGTTACGAAGCTGCTCAGTGAGATAACGATGCCAAGATGAAAAGTATTTTAGTCATTGTTTTAATGGGTTCGCTAGGAAGTTTTTCCTGCGAAAAGCAAGAAGAATTTCCTATCAAAAAAGGCGCAGACGGAGTGGTGACTAGTATGCCATATCAGTGGAGAACGTCTCTTAGTCAAGATGGCAGTTTAGTAAAAAATTTCTTTGAGCCTTCGGTGATTTATGACAATCAAATACTGTTTGCTGGCAGAGAGAAAGAAAGTAGCACCTTAAACATGTTATCAGCCACCACCGGTAAAGTGTTATGGAGCTGGGGTGATCTCCTCGAGATAGATAAGGATTCATTCGATCCCACAAGGGTGTATCAATACGAGAATTATTTAGCTATTCAATATGGACCCCGCTTCTACCTTATTGACTTAGCAAACGGGACTACGCTACAGAAAGAAGAGCGAGAATATCAAGACGCTAGTCTAGAAGGTATAAAGGATTTGTATATAGCAGCAGGAAGTTATGTGCTGAATGAAAAAGGAGAGTATGAGGGTAAGGTTTATGGTAGTGACATTACTTCCGCAGAAAATGAGTTGCTGTTTACCCCCAATTACCGCAGAGAGCTCACTGACGTTAACAACTCAATCGGTATCATAAACTCTGCGGTGCCTTTTGTGGATGAAAAGAGCGGTGATATTCTGATCACTTATAACTATAGCGATCCCGAGCCTAACTATCATGGAAGTACCTACGCTGGGTTATACAACTATAGTAAGAAAAAAACGGTATACGATGGACAGCCGCTCACGATCAACGTTCCCTTCTACGGAAGTGGCCCGGCCGTTATCTACCAAGGCAAGGCGTATTATTCCCCCGCTAAGAGCTTGATTTGTATTGATGTGTATACCGGAGAGCAACTATGGAAGCGTGATTTCTCAGAAGGGTTCACCTTTTCGCGTTACATCATCGCCGAGGGCAAAGTTTTGGCCAACAACGAAGACACTTACTTGTACGCACTAGACCCCGAAACCGGCCAGCAGTTATGGAAAGAGAAGTCATCGGGTACCAGTAGTCCAATGGCGTACTTAAATGGTGTGGTTTACTTCGTAGGGGGAGGGGATGGCCTGTTGCATGCAGTAGAAGTTGAAACTGGTAAGCATCTATGGAAGCTAACGTCTCCCGATCTGGAAGTTAACAGTCGGGCTTGGTTCAAACGCTACGTATCCGTGCTCTCTGCTGAAAAGGACGGCGAAAAAGGAAAAGTATTAGCTAGCAGTTATCTGAGTGCATTTTCCTATGAAGCTGCTCGGTAAGGTAATAGTGCCAAGATGAAAAGCGTTACTTTTCACTTTGCTAGAAAGGTCGTTCAACACGACTGAACCTGATCATCTATAATGCAGAGGATTGACAAACTCAGAGAGTTTCGCTATCCTTCTTCTTCGGAAAAGATTTAAAAGACGGTTGCTAATCCTTTTGGGTTATCTGAAGATTTTGTAACTATAGGGTTTGTTATTCTTAACATCCTCACCTACCCCTATGCCTACGAACCAACCTTCCTTCCGCTACGCCGACTACCTCTGGGACGATGCCCAAGCACAAAAACTACAAGACGATCAGGTGGCGCTGCTGCTCTACCGGTCCAACCTGCTGGGCGCTGACCTGCGCATCACCAACTACGGCGGTGGCAACACCAGCTGCAAAACTATCGAGCGAGATCCCCTTACCGGCGAAGAAACCGAGGTGATGTGGATCAAGGGCTCGGGGGGCGACATTGGCTCGCTCAAACGCAACGGCCTGGCGGGCTTGTACGTGGACCGGCTTCACGCCCTCAAAAATCGCTACCGCGGTCTGGAGAACGAAGACGAGATGGTTGGTTTGTTCTACCACTGCTTGTACGATCTGGACTCCCGCGCGCCTAGTATTGACACTCCCCTGCACGCTTTTTTACCCTTTAAGCATATCGACCACCTGCACCCCGATGCAGCGATCGCGATTGCGGCAGCAAAGGACGGTAAGCGCATCACCGAAGAGCTGTTCGAGGGACAGATTGGCTGGGTCGACTGGCAACGGCCGGGCTTCGACCTGGGTTTGCAACTGGAAAAATGTCTGAACGACAATCCCGGCATTCGCGGCATTATGTTGGGCAGCCACGGGCTCTTCACCTGGGCCGACAATGCCTACGACTGCTACATCAACAGCCTGGAAGTGATTGAGAAAGCCTCGGCCTACATTGAAGAACACGCCGGGAAAGAACGAGCGGTGTTCGGTGGCACCAAGATGCAAGCTTTGGACGAAGACCAACGCCACCAACAGGCCGCGGCCCTGGCTCCCGTGCTGCGGGGCTTGTGCTCAAGCCACCAGGCCATGATCGGCCACTTTGCCGATAGCGAACGGGTGCTGGAGTTTGTGAACAGCGAAGACCTCGCCCGGCTGGCCCCCATGGGCACCAGCTGTCCCGACCACTTCCTTCGCACCAAAATCAGTCCGCTGGTGCTGGACCTGCCCGCCGACCGCGATCTGTCTGACCCGATGGCGTTAAAAGAAGAACTACACGTCGCCTTTCAGGAATACCGAGCCATGTACGCGGAATACTACGAAAACCACAAGCACGACAACAGTCCCGCCATGCGCGACCCCAATCCGGTAGTGATTCTGTGGCCCGGAGTGGGCATGTTCACCTTCGCCAAGAACAAGCAGACGGCTCGGGTGGCCAGCGAGTTCTACACCAATGCCATCAACGTGATGCGCGGCTCCGAGGCCGTGTCCGAATACACCGCGCTGCTCACCCAAGAGGCCTTCGACATTGAATATTGGCTGCTGGAAGAGGACAAATTGAAGCGTATGCCGGCTGAAAAACCGCTATCGCGCCGCGTCGCGCTGATCACCGGCAGCGGTGGCGGCATCGGCCGGGCCATCGCCGAGCGTTTTGTGCAGCAGGGTGCCTGCGTGGTGCTGGCCGACATGAACGCCGAACGCCTGGAAACCACGTTGGCGGAGTTTAAAAAGGCCTACGGAAAAGACGCCGCCATTGCCACCACGATGGACGTGACCCATACCGACGCCATCGCGCAATCGTTTCAGGATACCTGCCTGGCCTTCGGCGGGGTAGATATTCTGGTCAACAATGCGGGCTTGTCCATCTCTAAAACCCTGGAAGATACCAGCGAAGCCGACTGGGACATACTCTACAATGTGATGGTGAAGGGGCAGTTTCTGATGACCCAAACGGCGGTGAAGATCATGCGGCAGCAAGGACTCGGGGGCGACGTGGTCAACATCGTAAGCAAAAACGCGCTGGTATCGGGGCCCAATAACGCGGCCTACGGCACGGCCAAAGCGGCGCAACTGCACATGACCCGTCTGCTGGCCGCTGAACTGGGCAAAGACAAAATTCGGGTTAACGTGGTGAACCCCGACGCGGTGATCCAGGGCAGCAACATCTGGGCCGGAGGCTGGGCCGAAGGGCGGGCCAAGGCCTACGGAGTGAGCGTGGAGGACCTTCCGGCGCACTACGCCCAGCGCACCCTGCTCGGTGAAGCGATCACGCCCGAAGACATTGCCAACGGGGTGTTTGCACTGGTGGGTGGGTTGCTCAACAAAAGCACCGGCAACGTGATTAACGTAGACGGAGGATTACCCGCAGCATTCGTTCGGTAGGCTCTAGGTTGAAGGTTCGGAGTTCTAGGTTTTGGGTTTAGAAAACTTCAGAACCCAGAACCTAGAACTTTTCAACCCAGAACTTTCAATTCACTCGCTCGAAGCTGTCTACCGGGCACAGATCGTAGAACGACAGATTATCCTGCGCGAACAAACCGGTGAGCAAACGGGAATAATGAAGCAGTTGACGCGCTTGTAGGATATTGGTCAGTAACCGCTGCTCTGATTCGGCGCAACGGTCTTGCACAATTGATCGGCAGGCTAAGGTGAAAGTATCAGATTGATCCATAACAAACGCTTTATAACCTAGATTTAGAAAAGTAATGCTATTATTCAGACGAACGATGTCGCAAAAAATTGTCTTTTCTACGTTTTTAACGTTTACATGTCTCCAATTATCCGCGCAGCCGGTTCCAAAGGCCCTGCTTGAACAAGAATGGTCAGCGCGCTGGATTGCGCATCCCACCGCATCGCTCACCGACTACGGGGTGTATCACTTTCGTCATACGCTCACCCTTTCCACGCTACCCGACTCTTTCGTAGTGCACGTGTCGGCCGACAACCGCTACCGCCTGTTTGTGAACGGCACTCCCGTGGGCTTCGGCCCGGCACGGGGCGATCTGCTGCACTGGCGCTACGAAACCTATAACATTGCGAAACTGCTTACCACTGGCGAGAACACCCTGGCGGCGGTGGTGTGGAACTTCGGCGAGCACCGGCCCGTGGCCCAGCATTCGTACCGCACCGGCTTCATCCTACAGGGCAATCCGACCCAGCAGCCCACCGTAGACACGCATCCTGACACCTGGCAGGTATTGCATAACGAGGCCTACCGGCCGCTCACGCCGCAAGATTTCACCGTGAAGGGCTACTACGCCACGGGAGCCACCGACCATGTGCGGGGCAACCAATACCCCTGGGGTTGGGAAATGGTTGATTATCAAACTGACAGTGCATGGCAGGCGCCGCGCGATCTGGGCACAGGCAAGCCCTACGGACTCGTATACGGATACGGCGATGGCACCCACGAGTTGCTACCCCGCAACATTCCGATGATGGAAGAGCACCCGGAGCGATTCAAACGGGTGGTTCGTTCGGAGGGAGTGGCGGCGGATACGGGCTTTTTGTCCGGCGACCAGCCGGTGACGGTGCCCGCCAACACCACGGCCACCCTGCTGCTTGACCAGTCTTACCTGGTGGCGGGGTATCCTGAACTTCGGGTAAGCGGCGGACGGGGCAGCAGTATCAAGATTATCTACGCCGAAGCGCTGTATAATGACAAGGAACGAAAGGGAAATCGTAACGAAACCGAAGGAAAGCACATCTTGGGCTACTTTGATATTTTTGAACCCGATGGCGCAGCCGACCGGGTGTTTCAACCCCTGTGGACCCGCACCTACCGCTACGTGCAACTGGACATTGAAACGGGTGACGAACCGCTCACCCTGCACGACTTCTTCGGCACCTACAGCAACTACCCTTTTGAGGAGACAGCCTTCTTCGGGAGCAACGATTCCCTGACCGCTACCGTCTGGGATGTGGGCTGGCGGACGGCCCGGCTGTGCGCCACGGAGACCTACATGGACTGCCCCTACTACGAGCAGTTGCAGTATATTGGCGACACGCGCATCCAGGCGCTGATTTCGCTCTACGTATCGGGCGACGACCGGCTGGTGCGCAACGCGCTGCTGCAGTTCGACCAATCGCGCGCGCCCGAGGGAATCACTATGAGCCGCTATCCTTCGGCCCAACCTCAGTACATTCCGCCTTACTCGTTGTTCTGGGTGGCGATGGTGCACGACTACCACCAGCACCGTTCCGATACTACTTTTGTCAAACAATTTCTGCCGGGCATTCAGGCGGTGTTGCAGTGGTTCGAGTCGCGACAAGATGACAATGGCATCCTCACCGATTTACAGTGGTGGAACTACGTGGACGTGGCCGAGAGCTTTCCGCGGGGCGTGCCGCCCGGGGCTGAGGGTGGGCACTCTACGCTCATTACGCTCCAGTGGGTTTACGCGCTGGACTACGCTGCCGACTTGTTCGACTACTACGGTCAGACGGATCAAGCCCAGCACTACCGAAACCTATCTGCCGCTACCAAACAGACCGTGGTAAAGACCAGCTACGACGCGGGGCGGCAACTGTTGGCCGATGATCCCGAAAAAACCTCGTTCAGCCAGCATGCCAACATTATGGCCATTCTGACCGACGCAGTGCCCGAAGCCCAGCAAGTAGCGCTGCTCGAGAAGTTGTTGAGTGACACTTCGTTGGTGCAGTGCAACATCTACTACCGGTTCTACCTGACCCGAGCGGTGCAAAAGCTAGGGCAAGCCGACTACTTCGTGAACCACCTCGACACCTGGAAGAACATGCTGGCGCAGGGACTCACCACCTTTGCCGAGCACGAAGAAGACACTCGCTCCGATTGCCACGCCTGGAGTGCGAGTCCGAACTACGAGTTTCTGGCTACCGTGTGCGGCATTCAGCCCGCCGCTCCGCACTTTGCTGCGGTGCGCATTGCTCCGGCCCTGGGTTACCTGGAAACCGTTTCCGGCAGCATGCCCCATCCGCAGGGCGAGATCGCCGTCCGGTTTACGCGGCAGGAAAAAAACGGTCTGGTAGGAGAGGTGACGCTACCGCCTGGTCTGGCCGGTGAATTAGTTTGGCAGGGCAAAACGATGAAGCTCACCGAAGGCAAGAAGACCATCCGGTTCTGACATGCGCGACCAAAACCCGGCACGCCACAATTGGTTTTTTGCCCGGAACCTGCTAGTATTGGCGAAACAACTACTCGCTAACCAATATGGAAAAGATTAAAGTAGCCGTGGCCGGACTTGGCTTCATCGGCCCCGCCCACATTGAGGCCCTGCGTCGCCTGCCCAATATCGACGTGGTCGCCATTGCCGACGTCGGTGAAGAACACGCCCGCCAGAAGGCCGATCAACTGGGCATTGGTGTGTCCTACGGTGATTTCAACGAACTGCTCAAACACGACGGAGTGCAGTGCGTGCACATTTGTACGCCCAACTTTTTGCACTTCGACATGGCCAAAGCTGCCCTGGAAGCCGGAAAGCACGTGGTGGTAGAAAAACCGCTGGCCACCACCTCGCAGCAGGGTGAAGAGCTGGTGGCGCTGGCCGAAAAAACCGGCCTGATCAACGCTATCCACTTCAATTTGCGCTATTACCCGCTGGTGCGGCAGATGCGCGCCATGCGCGAGCACCACGAACTGGGTGATGTATACTCCGTGATCGGTACCTATCTGCAAGACTGGCTTTACTACGACACCGACTACAACTGGCGACTGGAGCCCGAGCAGTCGGGCGACTCCCGGGCCATCGCCGACATCGGCTCGCACCTGCTTGATTTGGTCGAGTATATTTCGGGAGTGAAGGTTACCGAAGTGCTGGCCGATTTCTCGACCGTGCACCAGCAACGCAAGAAGCCGCTTAAGCCGGTGGAAACCTACGGCGGCATGACCCTGAAGCCCGAAGACTACCAGGACGTGCCCATTACCACTGAAGACCACGCCAACGTGCTGCTGCGCTTCGACAATGGCAACAAGGGCGTAGCCACGGTGAGTCAGGTGTCGGCCGGTCGCAAGAATCAGCTCAAACTAGAAATCTCCGGATCAAAAGAGACAGTAGCCTGGAATTCAGAAGCGCCCAACGAGGTGTGGATCGGCAAGCGCGACACAGCCAATGGCCTGCTGCTGCGCGACCCAGGTTTGGTACACGATGCCGCCAAGTCAGCTATCTCGTTTCCCGGTGGACACAACGAAGGCTTTCCGGATACGTCTAAGCAGATGTTCAAGGAAGTGTACGCTGCGGTGGAAGCCGGAAAACAGAGCACAAATACTTACCCCACCTTCGCCGACGGATTGCGCGAATTAGTGCTGTGCGAGAAGATTATCGAAAGTGACAAGCAGCAAGGGTGGGTGAAGGTGTAGAATGATTTGCTGGAGTGGCAAGGGGGATTGGGGGTTAGGTATTGGGTTGATTAGCGAAGATGGCTAGGCAATAGTGTAGGTAATTGCCCAGTAATACGTTAAAGGAGTAAACTGAATGTCGCGCGCTGTATCGCTCAACGCAGTTTTTATGTCTTTTTCCGAAGGAAAGTTTTTGAGCACCAGGTACTCTTCTCCGTTTTCCAACTGCCTTTTCTGGAACGTGTTCCCCTCCTCATCTTTTGTAGCAAGGGAGGTGCTGCTTCCAGATACGTAACGGTTATCAACAAACATAACTTTGCCGCCTTTTTTAAGGTGCTGATGAAGTGAGGTTAGAAAATTGGACAATCGTGATAGCGGAATGTGCGACCAAATAAAACCTCCGAAGCCAGCCTCAAACTTACGGTCAGACTTTGGTAGTGCGTACATATCAGCCAGCTCGAAGTCAACATTTTGGCGGAAGAACTTCTTGGTGCGCGCTATCTCCAACACTTCAGCGCTTGCATCCATTGCTACCACAGAATGGGCCTGCTGCGCCAGATACTGCGTCCAGTAGCCAGTTCCGCAGGCTACTTCCAACACCGTTTGACCCTGGAAAGCCTGCGCTACGTAGTCTTTCAAATAAGCAAGATCACTTTGCCGCTCCGGTTTCCGATACACCCGATCATATTCTTTGGCCCGCTGGGCGTAATACGCTATCAAATCGCTATTCACTATCTAGGCTATAGCAATATTTCACTCATCCCACACCGGGGCCCAATGCGGGTTCACCAGACGCTCGCGGCGGCTCAGGGCGTGCACCTGTTCCATCTCATCGTCGGTGAGCGAAAAGTCAAAGATATTGAAGTTGGCCACCCGGTGCGCGTGACAACTGGCCCGAGGAATGGCCGCCACGTTGTCCTGCTGCACCAGCCAGCGCAAGGCTACTTGGGTAGGCGATTTTCCGTAGCGTTCGCCGATGCTGCGTAGCGTAGCGTCTTCCTGCACCGCTCCCTGCGCGATGGGCGAGTAGGCGGTGAGCATGGCGTTGTGCTCGCGCACGATGTTGATCAACGCGCTTTGTCCTAAATACGGATGGTATTCTACCTGATTACACACCACCGGAGCCAGTGAAAAGGCCTGTTTCAGCATCGCAGGAGGAAAATTACTCACTCCAATCAGCCGGGCTTTGCCTTGTTTCTGCACCTCTACCAAAGCATCGAGCGTTTCTTTGAGTGGCACCTGCTCCGAGGGCCAGTGGACGAGTAGCAGGTTCACGTAGTCGGTTTGCAGTTGCCGCAGGCTATCATCAGTAGCGCTTAGCAACTGATCTCGCTTCAAGTCGGTATACCAGATTTTGGTAGTGACAAACAACTCGTCGCGCTCGATGCCCGACTGCTGAATGCCCAGCCCCACGTCCTGCTCGTTGTCATACATCTTGGCCGTGTCAATATGTCGGTAGCCAATGTCGATGGCGTCGACGACGGCTTCCTGACACGCTTTGCCTTTCAAAGAAAAGGTGCCTAGTCCTAGCGCCGGAGCTTGTTCGTGGTTGATATCAATGTGTTTCATAAAATAAGAAGTGGAGTGATACTGCTGCAATTCAGCGTAACGGTTACTTCTTATTTTAATCAAAAAGCGGGGGAAAGGTTTTCGTCAGGGGCAATTCCGCAGACGGTAAACGAGATGCGCCCCTTCGATGACGATTGTCTCGAAAATTCGTTACATTATTCGCTTAGTTCACTGCCTGATACTTATTCTATTGCTCATGATAATACGACCTGCCCTTCTGCTGTTCGCCGGATGCTTTCTTTCGCTCCTTAGTTGCGGACAAGGCCAAGCTCCAAATCAGCCTAACATTATCCTCATCATGGCGGATGACCTGGGCTTCTCCGATCTGGGTTGCTACGGATCGGAAATCCAGACTCCCAATCTGGACCGCTTGGCGCACGAGGGTCTGCAGATGACGCAGTTCTACAATACGGCGAAGTGCACCCAATCAAGGGCCATGATGCTGTCGGGTCTCCATCATCAGCAAACCGATGACCTCACCCGCCGCGATAACAACGTGACGCTGGCCGAAGTGCTGCAAACGGCTGGGTACCGAACCATTATGAGCGGCAAATGGCACTTGGGCGACTGGCAAAGCGAGCGGGATGTGCCCAACAATCGGGGTTTTGATCGCTACTTCGGGTTTCTGAATGGAGCGAGTAATTTCTTCACAGGCCGGGTGTATGGTTCTGATGAGAATTTCATGCGTCTGGATAGTGCGGTCTATGAACCTCCCCGTGACTTCTACACGACCGACCAGTTCACCGATTTCGCCATCGAGGAAGTGGCCCAAGCTGCCCGGCGCAACCAGCCCCTTTTTCTCTACCTGGCCCACAACGCCCCGCATTATCCCCTTCAGGCTCCCGAAGAGAACATCGAAAAATACCGGGGGAAGTACGCAATGGGGTGGGACAGTTTGCGTCAGCAGCGCTACCGGCGTATGCAACAACTAAACCTTATCAATCCGCGCTGGCCGCTTTCGCCCCGCGATAGCCTGGCTCCGGCCTGGGCCAGTCTGCCCACTGCTCAGCAACAGAAAGAACAAAGCCTAATGGAAGTCTATGCTGCGATGATTGATCGGCTGGATCAGCAGATTGGCCGTTTGCTGGACCAGTTAGATGCCTCTGGTGTAGCCGACAATACGCTCATTATGTTTCTGTCCGACAACGGCGGTTGCCCCTTCGATGCCAACATGGGCCCCTTGAAGCCCCCCGGCCCCGCTTCTTCGGCCCGCACTTACGACACCGAGTGGGCGCAGGTATCTAACACGCCGTTCCGCCGCTACAAGCAGTGGATTCACGAGGGAGGCATCGCCACGCCCATGATCGTTCGCTGGCCCGGTGAGATCGCCGCAAACACGTTTTCTGCGGTGCCCGGACAAGTTCTGGACCTGATGCCCACCCTACTGGAAGCCGCCGGGGTGGCCTATCCCCAACAATTTGATGATCGCACGTTGCTGTCCCCTGAGGGAGTGAGTTTGTTGTCTAGCTGGCGGGGCGACAGCCTGCGCCGGGAGCAACCGATGTTTTGGGAATATATGGGGAGCCGGGCGGTGCGTGAGGGTGACTGGAAGTTGGTAGGAGAACGCGGCCGGGCGTGGGAACTCTACAACCTACGGGAAGACCGCACTGAGATGAACAACCTGATCGATCAGAACGCGCAACGTGCCGAAAGGATGATCAACAAATACGATCAGTGGGCGCAACGAATTGGCGGAAGAACAACCGAGGCCGCTATGCAAATGCCCGTGAACCGGCAGGATCGTTACCTGTACGAGGACGAGAAAGTGAAGGGACAGCCGTAGCCGCCCTTTTCAATTGATCACTACAGCACATCTACTGCTTCCTCAATCGCGCTCATTTTCTTGCTTGAGTGGGCTCCGGATGTGGCATAAACGATTTGCCCGTTCTGGTCGAGCAAAAACAGATGAGGAACGTCCTTCTTATCAAACTCCAGCGCTTCTTTATACGGCTTGAGCTTTCCTTTGTAAAACAACACGTAGGGAATCAACCGCTCGTCGAGGTTTTTGGCTGCTTTGCGTTTGGCGGTGCCCTGAGCGGCAGCCTTGATGCCCGTGAACATCGGCACGATATACACGTTGATGTCGTGCGCAAAGCTGGCAAACAATCCGCCGTCGCTCACCTTCTGCTCAATAAATGTATTAAACAGTGGGCTAAGCCACGAGCTTAAGTCTTTTTCGGCCTTCTTGGAGTAGGCCATCGCCACCAGCGTGATCCGGCCCTGCGCGTCTTGCGGTAGGGTGACTACTTTATCCTCCACCGTTTCGGTATCGATGGCGGGGAAGGTAGTACCCACCAGTTGGGCGGTGGCGGAGGTGAAACATCCTGCCAGAAGGGCGAGTGCGAGCAAATAATTCTTCATAGTACGTTTCTTTTTCAGGTGACTCGTACAATTAGCGTACCTATCCTAAAAATCCTCCCGAACTCTTTCTACCTTTGCCGCTTCAAACAAATTCATTTATTTCCATTCCGTACAGACGCGATGCATCGCGTCTTAACGCGTCTCCACCGTGCTTAAAATATGACCACCATCCAATCCACCCTCGAACAACTTAACATCCACGACCATAATCCCGCCTACAGCACCGGCCAGAAATTTGGCCCTAGTGGTACCAGCGTAGGTAACACCCGCGCCATTCACTCGCCCGCCGACGGCTCACTGATCGCTAGCGTCACCATGGCCACCGAAGCCGACTATGAGCAGGTGATCGACCTGGCGCAGGAAGCCTTCGCCACCTGGCGCATGATGCCCGCGCCGCAGCGGGGCGAGATTGTCCGGCAAATCGGTAACCAGTTGCGTGAGCACAAGGAAGCACTGGGCCGATTGGTGACCTACGAGATGGGCAAAATCTACCAGGAGGGCCTGGGCGAGGTGCAGGAGATGATCGACATCTGCGATTTTGCCGTGGGACAGTCCCGGCAGCTGTACGGCTACACCATGCACTCGGAGCGGCCGCAGCACCGCATGTACGATCAGTACCATCCGCTGGGAGTAATCGGTATCATCTCGGCCTTCAATTTCCCGGTGGCCGTGTGGGCCTGGAACGCCATGTTGGCCGCCGTGAGCGGCAACGTCTGCGTGTGGAAACCCTCGGAGAAAACTCCCCTCACCGCCCTGGCCTGCCAGCGCATCGTGGCGCAGGTGCTCAAAGACAATAATCTGCCCGAAGGCATCTTCAACCTCATCATCGGCGACGCTGAGATTGGCTCTCTGATGGCGCACGACCGGCGGGTGCCGCTGGTGTCGGCTACCGGCTCCACGCGCATGGGCCGCCGGGTGGGCGAAGCCGTAGGAGCGCGACTTGGCCGTGCATTGCTGGAATTGGGCGGCAACAACGCCATCATCATCACCGAGCACGCCGACCTGGAAATGGCCATTCGGGCCACCGTGTTCGGGGCGGTGGGCACCGCCGGGCAACGTTGCACCAGCACCCGTCGCCTGATTGTGCACGCAACGCGCTACGAGGAAGTGAAGGAGCGGCTGCTTAAAATATACCCCTCGCTGTCCATCGGCAACCCGCTAGACGAGAAGAATTTGGTCGGGCCACTTATCGACCAGGAAGCGGTGCAGAACTTCACGAAAGCCCTGGAAACCGCGCAGGAAGCGGGCGGAGAATTACTGACCGGCGGTAAGGTGCTGAGCAACCACGCACACGCCGGGGGTAACTACGTGACGCCCGCGCTAGTGGAAGCTGAGAACCACTACGACATCGTGCAGGAAGAAACCTTCGCCCCCATTCTGTACCTTATCAAGTACGAAGGAGACGTACACGCGGCCATCAAACTGCACAATGCCGTGAGCCAAGGGCTATCGTCGGCTATCTTCACCTCCAACCTACTGGAGGCCGAAGCCTTCCTGTCGCAACGCGGTTCGGACTGTGGCATTGCCAACGTGAACATCGGCACGTCGGGAGCGGAGATCGGCGGAGCCTTCGGGGGCGAGAAAGACACCGGCGGTGGCCGCGAATCGGGCTCTGATGCCTGGAAGGTGTACATGCGTCGGCAGACGAACACCATCAACTACAGCACCGAGTTGCCGCTGGCGCAGGGCATTCGGTTTGATATTTAAAACGAAAAGCCCAGCGAGTTTCGCTGGGCTTTTCTGTTTTGTAAAATAAATTACGGCTACCGCTACGCCGTCGCTTCTTTTAGCTTTGGATAATCAGTATACCCCTCTTTGCCGGGAGTATAAAACGTATCTTGATTGGGCTCGGCGATCTCGGCGCCTTCTTTCATGCGCTTCACCAGATCAGGGTTGGCGATGAACGGTCGCCCGAAGGCCACCAAGTGACCGAGTCCGTCGGCTAAATCCTTTTCGGCGCGCTTTTTATCGTAGCCGCCGCTGATAATCATGGTGCCGCCAAAGGCATCACGAATCTTCTCCTTGATGGAGCGGGGCACCTCGGGTGCTCCCATCGCCTCATGGTCCACTAAGTGAACATAAGCAATGCCTAATCCACTGAGTTCTTTCGCTAGGTATTTGTAGGCTTCGTCTATACCCTCGAACGGACCGGTGTTGTTGAACACGCCGTAGGGCGACAGCCGAATGCCGGTGCGCTCAAAACCGATGGCTTCTCCCACCGCTTGCGTCACTTCCAGAGCAAACTTACTACGGGCTTTTTTTGAACCATTGTACGCATTGTCTAACTCATTTACGTTGGGATTCAGAAACTGCTCAATCAGGTAGCCATTGGCTCCGTGCAGCTCCACTCCATCGAAGCCCGCCTCGATGGCGTTCTTTGCGGCCTGTACGTACTCTTGAACAGCCTGCTGAATGTCGTCTTCGTTCATCAGGCGGGCCGAGGGATACGCTTGCGGACCAGCCTCGTCGGTATACATTTCGCCCTCTACGGCCGTGGTGGTTGTGCCCACTACCTCTGCTTTCTTCGGCAGGTTGTGCGGATGCCCTACCCGTCCGGTGTGCATCAGTTGAAGAAATATCTTTGCGCCGCCCTGGTGCACGGCATCGGTCACCTTTTTCCAGCCTTGCGTTTGCTCGTCCGAAAAAGCACCCGGAATGCGGGGATAGCCCAGCGCGTTGGGCGAGGGAGCGGTGCCTTCGGTCACGATAAGGCCCGCGCCCGAACGCTGTCCGTAATAATCGGCCATCAGGTCGTTGGGAACGTTATCAGTGGCGCGCGAACGCGTCATGGGGGCCATCACCACCCGGTTTTGCAGCGTCAGGCTGCCTAGTTTAAACGATTCAAAAAGCATCAATGTATTGGTTTAAGTATATACTGTTTCTGAGTGGATAGACGCTTGGCAACTACTCAGGTCTTGAGATTGGTCAACGTATTGAGCCTATCCATTGTATATACAACAGTCTGGGAATAAAGTTGCGTCTTGCTGCGATTATTTTTTCTCGCTTGCTTCCTGGTGATTCATTCCCCAGTAAGCCATCTCGTTGAGGATAGGGGTGAGGCTCTCACCGTAATCAGTCAGGGTATACTCCACCCGAGGCGGCACCTCAGCGTACACCTTCCGATGGATCACCCCATCAGCTTCCAACTCGCGCAGTTGTTGAGTAAGCATTTTCTGCGTGATGGTGGGCAATGCCCGTTTCAGGGCCCCAAACCGCTGGGTGCGAAAGCGCTGAAGCTCCCAAAGAATAGCCGGTTTCCACTTGCCACCAATCACTTCTAATGTTGTCATCACCGGACAACGCGATGGGGTATCCACTTTTTTTTGCGATACTAACTCATTTTCTTCATGCATAACGTGTTGATTTTCAGCAATAGTTACTTTTACAATACTATACCACTATGTAGAACCTACTTGCTTTTTAGCAGGTACTCCGCCAAATTTACCGAAAAGTATTCATTAAATGAACGAAACAACGATGGCAACATTTTTAGTAACCGGGGCTTCAGGCACAGTCGGCAGCGCCGTAGTGGAAGCACTCCTTGATCAAGGACAGCAGGTGAAGGCCGCAAGTCGGCATCCCGATAAAAGCCGGACGCAGTTCGGAGACCGTCGCATCGGCGACCGCATGGAAGCGGTTCATTTTGACTACGAAAATCCAGAAACCTTCTCCATGGCCGAAGGCACCGAGGGAGTCTTTGTGCTCGGCCCGCCCCTGTATCCGAACTTGTTTGAACTGGTGGCTCCTTTTGTTGATTATTTGGCTAAAACCGGACCGCAGCGCGTTGTGTATCTGTCGGCCTACGGGATGGAAGACCTGACCGAACTGCCGTTTCACGCGCAGATGGAAGAAAAATTGCAGCAGACCGATCTAGACTGGCGCGTGGCGCGACCGGGCTTCTTCATGCAAAATTTTGGCAATTACGAGCGCGAAAATATTGAGCAGCGCAAAGTAATTTTCAACCCCGCGGGAAAAGGGAAAACGGCTTTTATTTCGGCCCGTGACATAGGCGCTGCGGTGGCTGTGCTACTACAGGACAATTCATACGCCCACCAGGTGTATGAACTCACCGGCAGCAAACCCTACTCGCACTTCGAGGTAGCCGATCTGCTGTCAGAAATCCGGGGTGAAACCATTTCGTACGCCAATCCGGACGAGGCTACGTACCGTCAGGTGCTGGCCGACGCCGGTGCACCACCGATGATCGCTGACTATATGATTCCGGTCTACGGAATGATTAAGCACGGCAAAGTAGCAGGGGTGACCGACAACCTAGGAAAGCTCACCGGCAAAAAGCCTGAAACGCTTGAAGCGGTGCTCAAGCGTGACTTTGCCTAAGCCGGGACTTTCGCGGCGGGAAGCCACTGAACGTGTAAAACAGAAAGCCCGACGGAATTCGCCGGGCTTTCTGCATTATTAAGTTAAACCACAAAAAGGAACTTCCAATGTAGCTCCTTTTTGACGAATTTGCAACTACTGCCCCTTATCGGTACTCTCAAAAATTTTGTCAGCCGAAGTGGCTACGAAACCCTGGTACAGTTCGCCGCTGGGTAAGGGGTAGCGCTGGGCAAACTCGTAGTAGCAGGCCGGGACTCGCTGCGGTCCGTCGGCAAAGTCGACCTCCACGGTGTCGGCCAGGGTGGATGACTGCTCCAGGAACACCTCGGGCGAGCCCTTGATCTCTCCGCCACTGTCATTCATCTGGAAACCCGCGCTCTTGATAAATTCATTTACCGCTACGATGTCGTTGAGCGTGCTCAGCTGGTTTACCAGCACCGTGAAGTGGTTGGGGCGGTAGCCGTGGGCGGCCATCCAGGCAGCGTACTCACTCGTTTCGCGCAAGGTTTCGTACGTCTCGTAGCTCACCGTCCAGGGGCGGCCCTGCGAGCAGAAGTTGAACTCCTGCGGTTGCCCTTCCGGAACCTGATCGATAAGCTCCCGCACGGTCGTTTGTAAATCCTCGTCAAATTCCTCGAGCTTCAGTTCGCTGATGAAGATTTTAGGATACTGCTCGTCGGGATGCTGGAAGTGCTTGGCGTACAGCTTTTTTTCGGTGAAGTGATAATCTTGCCCGTAGGCATAGCCGCTGTCGAGGAAGGGCTGCGCCAGCATGTCGATGCTTACCCGCGGGTCGTTGAAGGTGCGCAGGGCAATGTGGTCGTTCTGAATGCGGTCGCCCTGCTCCTGAAAAAGCTGGTAGATTTTCAGGGCCTGGGGGTTCATGGTGGTGTAGTCTTCCCACATTTTGTCCAGCAGGGCGGGTAGGGTGCTGATTGCCATAGTTCTTAAAGTTTTGGTAGGATTGAAACGCACTTTGTGCATTTGCCGCAATATACTACACCCGTAGGATATTCCCTTCCTTTTGAGCCTCAGAGAAGCCGGATGACCCTACTTTCGTGCCTGTGAACCTTAACCCAAAACAGAAGCAATGAACAAGCGAATTTTTTTCCTGTGCTGCCTGATCAGCACGACCACCCTGGCGCAACAAAATAAGAACTGGGGGGTAGGCCTGCGGTTGGGGGATCCGGTAGGACTCAGCGCGAAGAAGTACCTCTCGCGGCAGCGGGCGATAGAATTCAATCTGGGGCGCACCTGGGCCTACAACTATACGAACGCGTTCTACCGCCGCGACCAGTATAACCGCGATTTCTATGACTATGATTGGCACCAAGTGCGTTCAGCGGTGAGTTTGCAGGCGCGCTACCTAATCCACAAAGATTTGGGAGTGAAGGAAGCCCGTGGTCTGGATTGGTACTACGGCATTGGTGCACAGCTACGCACCTTCAGCGTTGATTACCGCTACCGGTACTACACCGCCGCAGGCAAGAAAAACGGGATAACCAGAACCGAGCGGGTTACCCACACCGATATTGGTGTCGATGGCATCCTAGGTCTGGAGTATTCGTGGCAGGAGGTTCCAATCACCATTTTCGCCGACGTGAACCTGTTTTTAGAGCTACTCGACGACCCCTTCCTTCCGTTCTTTCAGGGCGGGGTGGGTTGTCGGTACTATTTCTAAACGCAGCCTGCCTCCTAAACGACGGCGGCCGAAATATGAGATTTTCTCGAGGCCGCAAGTGGTGCTTCGCTTTCGGTGAAATGAATGTCCCAGCGGGGAAGCTCCTTCAGAATAGGTTCGTAAATCTCCCGGTGAATCGGAATCAGTAGCCCCTTTTTCTGAATTTGGTCGTTCAAGATCAAGCGCGTGGCCACGGCCATCGGGTAGCCCACCGTCTTGGCCATCGCCGTAAGCTCCGATAACTGCCCGGTCACCACCAGCGAGGTAACCAGCCGTTTTGACTGCCCATCTAGCTGATACCCGAACTGATGCTGCATCACCACCATGTCTTCGTCGTCAGACTCGGCCGTCCACTTGCTCTCCAGCAGTTTCTGAATCACGTCGGCGGGAGTAGCCTTATCCAGACCGATGGGAGTTTCGTTGAGCAAGCCTAGCCAGCGAATGCGCTGCATGCGCTCGGAGTTAATGTCCTCTCCCAGATAGCGGCTAAAATTAGTTTTCAGATCGTCTTCGCTGTAGGGCAGGTAGGCGCGCACGAAGTCGGCGTAGGTCATGTTTGCCACGTTGCGCACCTCGTAGCGATCGTCGGTGAGGCCCAGTTGCACAAAGGCGTGCCAGGCTGAACAGAAGCCCGGGCGGCGCAGGGTGCCCCGCAGGATGGTCTGGGCCTCATCAAGACCATAGAGCTCCCGATAGTGCAGCGAGTCGCGGTTGGGATACGATTCAAAGTCGCCGTAGTCGGGCACGCTAATCTCGGTGAGGCGCTTGAAGAGTTGGTGGTGCGGAATGTTCTTGTAACGTCCTTTGTACAGGTACTGTGCCGTGCCCATGGTGCCCGCCAGCACTACGTTGCGCGGGTTCCAGGTGAACTTATACCGCCAGGGGTTATCGTCGGAACCGGGTGCCATCAGTCCGCCGCAGAACGACTGAAACGAATCAACGGTGCCTCCCTGATCGCGAATGTGGTCGATGGCCTGCATGGCCGACATATGGTCCAGACCGGGGTCCAGGCCGCACTCGAACAGGAAGATCAGCCCTTTTTCCTCGGCCTGGGGGGCCAGTTTCCGAATCTCATCGCTTACGTAGGAAGCGGTGATCAGATGCTTACCCAGTTCCAGGCAGGTAAGCGCCACGTGAATGTGAAAGCGGGCGGGCAGCATGGAGATCACCAGATCGGCCTCGCCCAGCAACTGTCCGCGGGCAGCGGGATCGAAGATATCCAACGTGATGGCCCGCACGTTGGCGTAGCGCTGGGCGTAGGCAGCAACGGTTTCTTCCACCGCATCCACCACGGTAATAGTCCAGCCCTGCTGCTGCCCGCTGCGGCTGAGTTCATCAATCAGGGCGGTGGCCGACCGACCGGCTCCGAGTACGAGTACGTTTTTCATAGAATAGGTTCCTGCAATTAGAACGCCAAAGGAACGAAGAAGCGCGTCAACTTCCAGAGAAAGATCGGACTTTCTGTATGGCTAGTGCATGGTTCTAGGTTGAAAAGTTCTAAGTTTTAAGTTTGCAATCTATACCTCCGAACCTAGAACCCCGAACCTAGAACTCAGTCAAGATTGCCAATGCCGGATATTTTTGGTTACTTAACCGTCCGCCTTACTGCCTTATTTATGCTGAAACTACGGTTTTCATTCGTTCTTGTTGTTGCCCTCCTTTCGTTTGGCGCGCTGTGCGCTCAATCTCGCGAGTCTACCGCTCCGGCTTCGCCCAACATCCTGCTGATCCTCACCGACGACCAGGGCTACCACGATGTGTCGTACTACGGCACCCGAGACCTTCGCACTCCCCACACCGACCAACTGGCCACCGAGGGCATGCGCTTCGACAATTTCTACGCCAACTGCCCGGTGTGCTCGCCCACCCGCGCGGCGCTGCTCACCGGACGCTACCAGGATTATGTAGGCGTGCCGGGCGTGATCCGAACCCACGCCGACAATAGCTGGGGCTATCTCGACCCCGCCGCGGTGCTGCTGCCGGTTCCGCTCAAAGAAGCCGGTTACCACACCGCTCTGATCGGCAAGTGGCACCTGGGACTGGAAAGTCCCAACACGCCTAACGAGCGGGGTTTTGATGAGTTCCACGGCTGGCTGGGCGACATGATGGACGACTACTACTCCCACCGGCGGCACGACATCAACTACATGCGCCACAACCGCGACACCATCGACCCCTCGGGCCACGCCACCGACCTGTTCACGCGGTGGTCGGTCGACTACATCAAGCAGCGGACCAGCGAAAAGCAGCCGTTCTTTCTGTACCTGGCCTACAATGCTCCTCACTTCCCGGTGCAACCACCCTCCGACTGGCTGGCGCGGGTGAAGGAGCGCGAGCCCCAGCTGTCGGACAAGCGGGCCGCGCTGGTGGCTTTTATTGAGCACATGGACGATGGCATTGGGCAGGTGGTGCAAGCGCTCAAGGAAACCGGGCAGTACGAAAACACGCTGATTGTGTTCACCAGCGACAACGGGGGGCACCTGCCCAGTGAGGCCAACAACGGGCCGTGGCGCGACGGCAAACAGAGCGTGTACGAAGGCGGACTGCGGGTGCCCACCTGCCTCACCTGGCCCGGCATGATCTCGGCCGGAACGGTTTCGGGGCAGACGAACTTGTCAATGGATCTATACCCCACCCTGCTACAGGTGGCCCGGGCGCGCCCTGCCTCGGGGATAGAGGGTCGCAGTTTTCTACGGGTACTGCTGGGCGAGCAGCAGGAAGAACCCGACCGGCCGCTGTTCTTCACCCGCCGCGAGGGCGGCATCACCTACGGCGGCAAAATGATCAACGCGGTGCGGCTGGGCGACTGGAAGCTACTGCAAAATAGCCCATTTGCCCCGCGGGAGCTCTACAACCTTAAGGAAGACCCGCAGGAGCAGAACAACGTACTGGAAGCGTACCCCGAGGTAGGGCGCAAGCTCGACCGGCTCATGCGGGGGCACTTGCAGCGGGGCGGGGCCGTGCCCTGGCAACCGCCACTACCATCTAAGGGCGCGGATGGCGAAACGGAAAGGTAGCCAACGACTTAACGGCCCGCCCCCGGATTCAGCATCGTGCCCGCGAACATAATAGCTTCCGTGTGCCGTTCGCGAATGAAGTACGCAAACGGCCGGTCTACCCGAACAACCGCCGGTTGTGGCGTGCTTCCTAACGATCTATACTCTGCAATCACTACCGCAGTAGCAGCGGCGGCTTCCGAACCGGCTTCGTTCACTTCAATTACGGCTTGGTGAATCACCCGATCAATGTAGAGCCTTTCGCCGGGGCCTTCGCTAAAGAACCCACCAAAATTAGCTTCTCTGCCGAACGGCAGCTTCATTCCCAGTTCCATCAACTCTTTTCTCGAATCCATTTTAAAGGAGGCCTTGAACTTGGGTAGGTACAGTTGGGGCGTGAGGGTATCGGCTTCGGTTAGCCAGATGCTGAGGTCGGCCGGGTTAAGTTGGCCCATGGTTTCTGCTAAGCTACCGTCAGCGTGAGGGAGCAGAATCACCAAACTGAACTGCCCATTGCCGTAAGGGATGTCCAGCAACTCAAACGAGGAACCGTAGTAACTGCGCAGCTTCACCCCTTCCGAAAACATGGTGGGCACCATCACCTCTTGGCCCTCTTCCAGGTAAAAGGGCGCATCCTGCGTCTGCTTCGGGTCGAAGCGATACTGCCAGTCAGCTTTGAAGTAGATGGCGTTGATCAGGTACATCACGTCGGTGTCTTTCACTTCCTCTAGCAGGTTAGTGATCTTGCCCTGGGTTTTGTCGGCCACCCAGCCGTTGACGCGATCTTTGGTGTTCAGGTCTTCAAAGTTTAGCCCTTCGATGCGCCCGTCGTAGTAGGTCTGAATCAGTTGGTCGAAGCCGGGCTGTAGGGTAAACGCATCACGATACCAGATGCTGTTGGCCAACGAGAGCGTCACCTTCCGGTCCATGCTCAGCAGTTGGGCGCTGAGGTCGCGTGCGGCCTGGTTGATTTCGGCATCGCTGGCCTCGGCCACGCCCAACGTCTGCTTCATTTCGGCTTTGGTGTCGCCGCTGGCCCCGTTGGTGGTCATATGCAGGGCAACGTCGATGCTCAGGGGCGAGAGCACCACGTTCTCGGTGGGGTTCGCTTGGTAAACCTGCCGGAAGATATCAAGAGCAAACCCGTTGCTGCTTTCTACCAGCGTGCGAGTCTCACCCGACAAAGGAGCCAGGTTGGGCAGGTTGGCGGGGGCGGCATCCTGGCTGTCCGAGCACCGAACGAACAGTGCGCTGATCAACAAAACATATACTGCTTTTTTCATGGAGTTATTGCATCAAATGGTGAGCACCTAAGACCCACTCGGCAGCGATCTGGTTGGAACAGACGGAAGGAAAGAAGGATATGAATGGCCCGGAAGGCAGGGGGGGTAAACTTTCGGGAGCACAAACGGGTTTAGGAGAACGGGTGCTCCCCCCCAAGCGCGTTATCTGATTTGCTACGAAAGCCTGCTGCCAAACTTTACCTAACTATTCCGTACCCTCGGCCGTATTTATCCGTTACTTTACCTACCTTTCCTGTTCCCGATCACAACCTTACCGATGAATAAACAAAAGCTGATTGTCCTGGGCGTCTTCGTGCTCATTTTGCTGGGGGGCTACTTGCTTATGCGGCAGTTCGCCAGCATGAAAACCCTGCCTCCCGAGCGCCCTAAGGTGGTTTCTTCCAATTTCGTGAAGGTGGACCAGGTGGCCTACCGCGAGCTCGACACTGAAGTGGTGGCCTACGGCCGGATCACGTCGGCCCAGCCGCTCACCCTGATCGCCGAGGTGGGCGGACGCCTGTTCCGGGGCAGCGTGCTGCTTAAACCGGGCATCAACTTCCGCCAGGGGCAACTGCTGTACCGCATCAACGATGCCGAGGTGCGGCTCAATTTGCAGTCGCGTAAGAGTGAGTTTCTGAACCTGATCGCCTCCAGCCTGCCCGATTTCAAGATCGACTTCACCGACGACTACGCGGCCTGGCAAGCCTACTTCGAGAGCCTGGAAATCGACAAACCCCTAAAAGAACTACCCGAAGCGAGCAGCAGCAAGGTGAAGACCTTCTTGGCCACCCGCAACATCCTGCGCGACTACTACAGCATCAAGAGCGCCGAAGAAAACCTGCGCAAATACTACGTTTACGCTCCCTACGACGGCAGCATCGCCACCGTGAACCTGGAAACCGGCACCGTGGTGAACCCGGGCTCCACCATCGCCACCATTATCCGCACCGACGAACTGGAGCTGGAAATCCCCATGGAAGTGGGCAACGTGCGGTGGGTGAAGGAGGGCGCCGCCGTGGAGGTGACCTCCGAAGACGGCAGCCGCTCGTGGCCGGGCACCGTGTCCCGCGTGGCCGACTTCGTGGACCCCAACAGCCAGTCGATCAACGTCTACATCCGGGTGGACGCCGGACCCGACAGCGGCCTGTACGACGGCTTGTACCTGCGGGCCATCATTCCCGGCTCGCGCCTGGAAAATGCTATGGAGATTCCGCGCCGGGTGCTGGTGAACGACGATGAGGTGTTTGTGGTGGAGAAAGGCGTGCTGAAAACCCGCAAGGTGAACGTGCAAAAGGTGAACCAGGACCAGGTGCTGATCAGTCCGCTGGAGGCCAACGGCCTGAACGAGGGCGACAGCCTGGTGGTAGAGGCTCCCTCCAACGCCATCGAAAACATGCGCGTCACCACCGAGATGATGTCTGCTCAACCGGCCGCCAAGAAAGACCAGCCCGACACCGTAAACATTGAAAACCAGCCTTCCACATGAGAAAAGTAGTAGAATTCTTCGTGAGTTTCCCCATCTGGGCCAACGCTATCCTGGTGGTCATCGTCATCTTCGGCACGTTGGGCTACCTCAACATGAAGATGTCGTTCTTCCCCGAGCTGCCGCCCGACGAGATCACTGTGCGGGTGGCCTACCCCGGCGCTTCGCCCGAGGAGATGGAAGAGGGCGTCACCATCAAGATTGAGGAGGCGCTTAAGGGCATCGTGGGCATCGAGGAAGTAACCTCCACCTCCTCGGAGAACACCGCCACCATCGACATCGAGACCAGCGACGGCTACGACATCGACGAGGTGCTGGCCGAGGTGAAGAACGCCGTGGACGGTATCAGCAGCTACCCGGTGGGGGCCGAACCGCCTCTGGTATCGAAAGACCGGATGGGAGGTAGTTCTCGGGCCGCTTTCCTGAACCTGTCGGGCGGCTCTGATTTGCGCGCTCTGAAGGAAAAGGCCGAGATGGTGGAAGACGATCTGCTTAACTCGGGCGTGATCTCGCAGGTAACCGTGTTCGGCTACCCCAACCTGGAGATTTCGGTCGAGGTGCCCGAAGCCAACCTGTCGCGCTACGGGCTTACTTTTAGCCAAGTGGCCAACGCCATCCGCTTCAACAACCGCGACGTGTCGGGCGGCTCCATCAAGACGGTGGAAGAAGAGATTCGCATTCGCGCCAACGCCCAGACCTACGCTCCGGAGGCCATCGGCCGCATCGTGCTGCGGGCCAACCCCGACGGCAGCAACCTGCTGCTGCGCGACATCGCCACCCTCAAGATGCAGTTTGCCGATACCCCCAACCGCTCCTACACCAACGGGCAACTGGCCGTGACCGTCAACGTGGAGAAGCTACCCGAAGAAGACCTGCAGGAGATTTCCGAGTGGCTAGACGGCTACATGGACACCTTCAATGCCCAGAACGAGCAGTTTAAGCTCACCACCACCTTCGACTTCAACAGTTTGCTGCAGCAGCGGGTGGCCCTGCTCACCAGCAACGGACTCATCGGACTTATTCTGGTGCTGGTGGCCCTGGGCCTGTTTCTGAGCCTGCGGCTGTCGTTTTGGGTGGCCATCGGCATTCCGATTTCGTTCTTGGGCATGTTTATCGTGGCCAACCTGGCGGGCGTCACCATCAACATGCTATCGCTGTTCGGGATGATCCTGGTGGTGGGTATTCTGGTGGACGATGGCATTGTGATCGCCGAGAACATTCATACCCACGCCGAGGGAGGCAAAAGCCCAAAGCAAGCCGCCATCGACGGCACCGTGGAGATGCTGCCCGCCGTGTTCACCTCGGTACTCACCACCATCATCGCCTTCATTCCGCTGATGGTGCTCGACAACCAGGGGTTCACCACCGAGTTGTCTATCGTGGTAATTGGCTGTCTGGCGTTCTCCTTGGTAGAAGCTTTTTTCGTACTGCCCTCGCACCTGGCCATGGGTAAGGTAGCCAAGCCCGGAGCGAAGCCTAAGAAAGACCGCGTTCGCGGTGGACTAGATAAAGGCATCAAGTACGTGCGCGATGTTTGGTACGGCGGAGCGCTCAAGATACTCATCCGCTGGCGCTGGTTGTCGTTCGCGTTCCCGATTGTGCTGTTTATGGCGGTGTGGGGCATGATCCAGGGTGGCATCATCCAGACCACCTTCTTCCCCTCTATTCCCTTCGATGACTTTGAGGTGTCGCTGGTGCTGAAGCCGGGCACCCGGGAGAACATCACCGAAGAGTACCTGCGGGAGTTTGAAGAAGCCATCTGGGCCGTGAACGAAGAGATCAAAGAAGAGCGGGGCAATGACCAATCGTTGATCGAGACGGTGAGCCTGAACGTGGGCAGTAGCGGCGGACGTGGAGGCACCGAGCGGGGTAGTCACACGGGGCACCTGCGGGTGGACCTGGCTGATATGGAGGGCATCGAGGATATATTGAGTTTCAACATCTCCACCAAGGTGCGGCAGAAGATCGGGCCGGTGCCGGTAGCCGAGAAGTTTAACGTGGGCGGGTCCAACCGCTTCGGCACGCCCTTCTCGCTGGCCCTGTTCGGCAACAACCTGGAAGACCTGATGGCCGCTAAGGAAGACGCGAAGGACGAAATATCGCAGATCTCGTCGCTCAAAGACTTGAAGGACAACACCGCCTCCGGGCAACGCGAACTGCAACTGGAGCTGAAGCCCAAGGCTTACTTTCTGGGGTTCTCGCAGGCCGATATCACCACCCAAATCCGGCAGGCGTTCTTCGGCGAGGAGGCGCAGCGCCTGATCATGGGTACCGACGAGGTGCGGGTGTGGGTGCGCTACCCCGAGCAAGACCGCCTCAGCGTGTCGCAGATGGAGTCGATGAAGATCAAAGATGGGCAGGGCAACGAGTATCCGCTCACCGAACTGGCCGACTACAATGTGGGCCGGGGCGTGATCAACATCAACCACTTCAACGGCAAGCGCGAGGTAACCATTGAGGCCGACCTGGTGGACCCCTACGAACCGGTGCCGCCCATTGTGGAAAAGGTGCGCACCGAGATTCTGCCGCCCATCCTGGCCAAGTACCCCGGCGTGACCTACTCGTTCGAGGGGCAGCAACGCCGCTCGGCCCGCACGGTGAACTCGTTTGTGAAGGTGTTTCCGGTGGCCTTTATCATGATGGTGCTGGTGATCACGTTGTCGTTTCGCTCGCTCTACCAGGCAACACTCATCCTGCTGCTGATTCCGATTGGTCTGGTGTGCGCCGCGCTGGGGCACCTGATCCACGCCCAACCGATTTCCATGCTCAGCGCCTACGGTATGATTGCCCTGTCGGGCGTGATTATCAATGACGCGGTGGTGATGCTGGACAAGTATAACCAGAACCTGCGCGAGGGGCTCACGGTAGAAGAAGCGGCCTTTGACGCGGGGAAAGCGCGCTTCCGGGCTATTTTGCTTACCTCCATCACCACGGTGGCCGGGCTGTTCCCGCTCATTCTGGAGAAGAGTTTCCAGGCGCAGTTCCTCATTCCGATGGCCATTTCGGTGGCCTACGGGGTGATGTTCGGCACCTTTATGATTCTGCTGTTCTTCCCGGTGATCATCCTTACCTTCAACGATATTAAACTATACTTCAACAAGGGCTGGGTGAAGCTGCAACGCTACATGAACCCGGACGAGGAGCGGGTGATGCCCGACCACGAAGGAGTGGAACCGGCGGTGCGGGAGAAACAGCGGTTGCAGCGTACGTAGAAATACGACGGCCTCCAGGGCGTGGCCTCCGCGCATAGACCATTCGACCCAGGTCGAACGACCCATTCGACGGTGGTCGCATAGCCTATGCGACGGTCGTCGAACGGTCTATGCGACCCGGGTCGCATAGACCGTTCGAATCAGATAACCACAATTAACTATGCAATCTATTCTATTTATCCTTGTTCTGTCCCTGCTGCCGCTGGCCACCTTGCGGGCGCAGGAACGGGAGCCGCTGTCGCTCTCTGATGCCATTCAGGTGGGGCTGGCCGAAAACTTCGGCATCCGCATCGAGCAACAGAACGTGGAGATCGCCCGCACCAACAACACCTGGGGCGCGGCCGGGCGCTGGCCAACAATTTCGCTCAACGTGTCGCAGAACAACAACTTCCGCGATGTGGACAACCCGGCGAGCTTTCTGCAAGGCTTGTCGATTTCGAACGACATCACGCCCTTTGTGGGGGTAAGCTGGGTGCTGTTTGACGGATTTCGGGTGGTGGCCAACCGCGAGCGTTTGCAGGCACTGGAGCGGCTCAGCGAGGGCAACGCCCAGGTGGTGATCGAGAACGCCGTGCAGGGCATCATCACCCAGTACTACCTGGTGCAACTGGAGCAGCAACGGCTATCGGTGCTTAACAGGGTGTTTCAGCTTTCCAAAGACCGCTACGCCTACGTAAAGCTACGCAGCGAACTGGGCAGCGCGGTCACCTTCGACGTGCTGCAGGAGCTGAACGCCTTTCTGACCGACTCGTCGAACTACGTGACGCAGGAGATCACGGCCATCAATGCCCGGCGCAACCTTAACCTGCTGATGGGGCAGGAGGTGGGCGAGCGCTACCGACTCACCGACAGCCTGGAGGTGACGCCCAACGACTACGAAATAGAAAATCTGTACGAGCGAATGATCACCAACAACAGTAACCTGCGCAACCAATATCTTAACCTAGAAATAGCCCAGGCGGACATCCGACTAGCCAAGACCGAAGTCTACCCGCGGCTCAGCCTGGACCTGAACGGTTCGTACAGCGTAAGTCGGCAAGATTTGAGCAACGCCGAACTGCTGCGGCCCATTGAGAATCCGATTACCCAAACACGCGTTCTCAACTACGCGGGCGGACTCACCCTTAGCTATCTGTTCTTCGACGGGGGCCGGGTGCGGCGGGCCATTGCCAACTCCACTACCCAGCAACGTATCAGCCAGTTGCAGATTGACGAGTTGAAGACCTCGTTGCGCAACGATCTGGTGGCCACCTACGACCTGTATAACGTGCGGCAGAAGCTGCTGAGCATCTCGCAGCAGAACGTGCAGAGTGCCGACCTGAACCTGACCCTGGCTGAAGAGCGCTTCCGCAACGGCACGATCAACTCCTTTGATTACCGCGACATTCAGGTGAACTACCTGAACACGGCCTTAAACAACCTGCAGGCCAAGTACAATTTGATCGAGTCGGAAACCGAACTGCTGCGCCTCACCGGGGGCATTACGAACGAGTATGATAACGTGAATTGACATGGAAGTACACACGGTTCTTTTTATTGGTGGCATGGGAGGAGGAGAGATAATAATTATCCTCCTTTTCCTGCTACTACCCATTCTGGCCTGGGTTATTGCCCTAGTGGACATCATCCGTAGCCAATTCCGCAGCGACACCGACCGTCTGCTGTGGATTATGGTGGTTACGCTGGCCCCGGTGCTGGGAGTGCTTGTTTATCTGGTGTTGGGAAGAAGATACAAGGTGGAAGAAGGATGAATACGGTGCGGCTGATGGCCCTGGGGGCGGTAGACGGCTGGCGCACTCCGTTGCTGGTGCTTCTGCTGGCACTAATTGTAGGGATGTGGCTGGCCGGCCTTCTCAATATTGCCCGCAGCCGCTTTCGGTCGCCCGCGGCCCGCTGGGGATGGGTAGTAGTGATCACGCTGTTGCCGGTGATCGGTTTTTTGATATATTGGGCGGCGGGGAGCAAGTATAAGGTTGACGGTAGCGCTCGGTTGTAGCACAAAAACTATATCGATGGATGGGCGTTCTCTCTCCGAAGTGAGCAACCTTCTATCATTCCATCCTTCAATCATTCAATTCATGGGAATCAACCTTAGTCTTGGCCTCTTAATCCTTCGCATTGGCATCGGCACCATGTTTATGCTGCACGGCGCCCCCAAACTAATGGGCGGGCCCGAACAGTGGGAAAAAGTCGGGCAGTCGATGGCCAACCTGGGCATCGATTTTCTGCCCGCGTTTTGGGGATTTATGGCGGGCTTCGCCGAGTTCGTAGGCGGACTGTGCCTGGTGCTGGGCATCTTTTGGGTGCCCGCCTGCTTTCTGCTGATCCTCACCATGATCGTGGCGGCCATCATGCACATTTCGCAGGGCGATGGCTTCGTACGCTACTCGCACGCCGTGGAGTCGGCTATCCTGTTTATCAGCCTGATCTTTATTGGGGCCGGACAGTATCGCTTGAGTCGTCGGTTCTAGCTACGTCTTGCGACGCCACCCACTGATCTACCTGCTTCTCGAGCACGTCCAGTGGCAACGCACCCTGCTTAAGGATCACATCGTGGAACTGCCGGATGTTGAACTGCTCACCGAGTTGCTCTTTGGCCTGGGCGCGTAGCTCCAGAATCTTCATCATCCCAATTTTA
Source organism: uncultured Cytophagales bacterium (assembly GCA_963761785.1). GTDB lineage: Bacteria > Bacteroidota > Bacteroidia > Cytophagales > Cyclobacteriaceae > Tunicatimonas. The sequence continues at coordinate 2,430,144 of CAVXII010000001.1, read as the reverse complement.
TAGGCGGTGGCTTGGGCGGGCATCACAATGTGGCGCTCCACCATGCGCACGCACTCGCGCTCACTGGCCGAGGTGTTGGTCTGGTAGTAGGCGATGCCTTCCTCGCGCGTCCATTTCTTATCGTGGATGCCGGTGTCCACCACCAGCCGACAGGCGCGCCACAGCTCCATTGCCAGCCGTCCGAAGTCGGAGTAAGGGTCCTGGTACAGGCCCATCTCTTTGGGAATTTTCTCGCAGTACAAGCCCCAGCCCTCAATGTAGGCCGTGTAGCCGCCGTACTTGCGGAACTTGGGCACGTCTTGCAGTTCTTGGGCAATGGCGATTTGCATGTGGTGACCGGGGATACCCTCGTGGTAGGCCAGGGCCTCCATTTCGTACTTGGGCATGTTCTTGGTGTCGTGCAGGTTGGCGTAGTAAATACCGGGGCGCGAACCGTCGGGGGCGGGCCGGTTGTAAAATGCTTTTCCCGCTGATTCCTCGCGGAATTCTTCTACGCGCCTCACTTTCATACTGGCCTTCGGCTTCACGATGAACAGCTCGTCCAGCCGGTTGTGCATGTTATCGATAATGGCCGTTGCGCTGTCCATATAGACCTGCTTACCTTCGTCAGTGTTGGGGTAATAGAACTGCGGGTCTTCGCGCATAAAGGTGAAGAAGGCTTGCAAATCTCCTTTGAAGTTCACTTGCTTCATGATGCCGCGCATCTCGTTGTGGATGCGGTCCACCTCGTCCAGTCCTATCTGGTGAATTTCGTCGGCGGTGAGGTTGGTGGTGGTGGTGCGGCGCAGCGCATTGGCGTAGTAGGCTTCGCCATCGGGCCATTTCCAGGCCCCGTCGTCGTTGGTGGCCCGCTGCTCCTGCTCCTCCAAGAAGGCAATGAGCTTTTGGTAAACAGGCTGCACCGAATCCTTCAGCGCGCTTTCAGCCTGCTTTAGCAATTCCTGCTTCGTCGCCTCGTCAGCGTCCAGCTTCGCCACTTTTTGGTAGATGTCCTGAAACAGGGCGCTGCTGTCGCCACTGGCCGAAAAGGGCAAGCCGCTGATGATGTTTTGCGCATCGCTGATCACGCGGGGAAAGACAAATTTGGGCGGCAGGATGCCCTTTTCTTCGGTGGTTTTTAGCTTGGCAATCAGTTGGTCAAAATAGGTTGACAAGCCGCGCAGACGGGAAATATAAGCTTCGGCGTCTTCCTGGCTGCCCACCTGGTGCATGTTGATCAGGAACGAGGGCACCCGGGAGTGGAAGCCGAACATCTGGTTCACCGGATAGGTGTGGTAGCGATACTGGAAGTCGGCCAGCTCATTTTCGGCCTTCTGCACGAACAGGTTGTAGCTTAGTTGGGTGGCCGGGTTCAGGGCGTCGTAGTCGATAGAATCCTTGAGCCACTGCAAATCTTCCTGGGTAATGCTAAGCTCCATCTGGGCAAACTCCTCTGTAGGATCGTCCCACTGGTCGTAGTCTTTCTTGATGCCCAGATAGGTCTGCATCACCGGGTCGCGGTCGATCGATTCATTGTAGACGCGCTCGAAAAATTCGTTGGCCCGCTGCGACGCGTCGGCGATGGCGGCGGGCGAAGGATCGTTGGCGGTGGGAAGCGTGAACCGGACGGTAAGCAGAAAGAGGGCAGCCAGGGCCGCGTAGCGTAGGTTTTTCATAGAGGTAGGATGCGTGTGATAAATTTCGGGACTAAGCCGGTCTTTGTAGGTTCAAAAAAAGTATGCGTACTTTGTTAGTGGCTTGCATTTAACAAGACGTTTCGGGAATGCAGATCACTCCAGACCCAGTAGTTTCCTGTACCAGAGACGGGTGATTTGATTGCGCGCGGCCGCCGCTGCGGTGATGATGACCAAATCCCAGGCGGCGTCGGCTTTTTGCACGGCAGCATCCGCGCTGCGTCGGGCTTCGAGCACCATCTCGCGGGTCTCGGCACTCAGTTCCGCAATTTTTTTGGTAAGCTTTTTGGTTTCCCGAATATCTTCGGCTAGAATCTTTACAATGTCCTGCCAGTCATCAAAATCTCCGTTGGGTAAGTCTTCCATAGTCAATTACTGTTGATCTATCCCAAAGATACAACAAATCTAATTTACTTGCGCGATGAACCGAATGGCCTTCCGCCCGCGTTCCCTTCTTCTAACCGGTTCCAGATGCGTTTATTACAGTGGATAGTTCTCCTGCTGGGCGGGGGGTGGCTGTTATTGCGTTGCCAACCTACCGACCCCGTGGCCGGTTTGCCCGACGCAGCCCTATCGGGCGGCCAACTAGCCCAGCGCTACTGCGCTTCGTGCCATCTATTTCCCGAACCCGGCCTGCTCGACAAAACCACCTGGACCAATTCAGTGCTGCCCGCGATGGCGTGGCGGTTGGGCATTCGCGACACCACCTACCGGCCCCCGATGGGCCGAAATATGAGCGAGCGGTTCCTCATCCGGCAGGCCGGAATTTTTCCCGACAGTGCCCGGCTCAGCCTGAACAGTTGGCAGCGCATCGTGAGTTACTACGACGCACTAGCTCCTGCTACTCTTCCGCTGCCCACCGAACCCAATCTGAACCGTTCGTTGACTTCCTTTACTCCGCAGCCCGTATCACTCGGACTCAGTACCGGCGGACTGACCACCATGCTGCGGCAGCACCCGGAAACGGGCGACATCTACCTAGCGGACGGCACCCGGATGCTCTACCAGCTAGATGCCACGGGCGAAACCAAAGACTTCTTCGAAGTAACGAGCCCGGTTGCTGACTTGCACTTTGGCTCGGACGCAAACCTATATCTGCTGACCGTAGGTAACCTGGACCCCCACGACGAACCATTGGGTGAGCTGCTTATTATGGACGCGCGGGGCAACCACCAATCGCTGATTCAGGGGTTGAGTCGCCCGGTGCACATGAACTGGCATGATCTGGATCAGGACGGACAGGAGGACGTGATCATCTGCGAATTTGGCAACCACATCGGCCGTTTGTCGTGGTTTCGGAGCACGGGAGGCGATACATTTGAGAAGCGCGTACTGTGGGAGAATCCCGGGGCGGTGAAAACCGTAGTGCGCGATCTGGATGAGGACGGCCAACCCGACTTGCTGGTGTTGATGGCCCAGGGCCGCGAGGGGGTGTACGCTTTTTACAACCAAGGAGAGGGCCAGTTCGATATGAAACCTTTGCTACAATTTCCGCCGGTGTACGGATCAAGTGACTTTGAACTAGCGGACGTCGATGGGGACGGTGACGAGGACCTACTGCTGGTGCAGGGCGATAACGCCGACCTCTCTCCGGTGCTTAAACCCTACCACGGGCTGCGGATCTATCGCAACGAAGGCGACCACCGGTTCACCGAAGCCTACTTTTACCCGATGTACGGTGCCACTCGTATCGTTAGCCAGGATTTTGATGCCGACGACGACCCAGATATAGCGGTCTCCGCTTACTTTCCGAACTTGCCGACGAATGATTCCCTGGTGGACGCGCCACGCTCGTTTGTTTACCTCGAAAATACCAGTACCGACTCGCTGGAGTTTGTTCCTCACTCGCTCGGCGGACTCAACCAAGGGCGGTGGCTGTTAATGGAGCCGCTGCGGCAGAACGCCCATCCGGCGCTGATGCTGGGAGCGTTCAATATGGGCATGGGACGCCAGGCAGCAGGGGCGCTGGCGCGCTGGCAAACGGCAAATGTGAACCTGATGATTTTGAAGCCCCTTCGCCCCTCCGACCGCCGTTAGCGGGTAACGCTCGGCTTTGCCCCCCTATGCTGGTGCCGCTAGCGTTGTTGCACTAAACCCACGCGATTGGAGTATTTCTTATCTCTACCCGATGTTTTAACTCGCTCACCGCCTACCGGTGAACTTGCAGCAAAAAGCTGGATAAGAGTTAAGCTGTATCTCGGTGCCGGTTCAATTGGTATTCATGTTCCACGAAGCCAAACACCACAGGGATGCGTGCGTTCTTTGTTGGTTGTGCCACATGGTGGCCACCACCGCGTGGAGGTCACTACATCAAAAGGGTTCTCTCTATCTTTCCGTCTTCTCACGCTACCCCTACCCCTCAGAAGGTGCTCCCCGCCCTTCCACGCTCGGGCGCGACCGTCCGGAGGAGCCTTCCAGCCCTCCCGCCACGGGGCGGCACCGCTCGGAAAGTACTTCCCACCTCCCCGCCTCCCGGCGCGGGTATTGGGAGTAGCCTTCCTGTGTTCACGCCTCCTATTTCTTACGCAGAGCGTTATTGCTCGCCTGGCCCTTACCGGCTCCTAATAGCCCGACAGTTCAGGAGGAGAGACTAGAATCCTTGTTTCTCGTACTTGTGTAGGCTCTGGCAGCTAATGCGTTATTCTTTACGAAGCATACGGTGTAGTTTCACATCTTCAATATAACACGCTTACAGATGAAGAAGAACCAAGATCAATTTCTGCAGCACACCCGGCTGGCGATTACCAACGCGCTCACCACTCCCGAATTGCTGGCCGCCCTGGAACAGTATACCTACGGGGCCAAGAAGCTCCGCCAGGGGTTGTCTATCTACGACCGGGTGGAAGACCTCACCCGGCAGCGCGAACGGGCGCAAGAAGCGCAGTACCAAACTACCCAGTTGCTTCAGCGGGCCAAGAGCGAGCTGCTGTATCTCTTCGGTATCCACGCCAGCACCGCCCGTCTGGCCTACCGGCGCGAAGCTCAGTACCAGGATACGCTGAACCTAAGCACCGCCGCCCCGCGCGAGATGGCCGCTTGCCTGGCACACATTAGACGTTTCTACGCCAACGTGCCCGCCTCGATGATGGCTAAGTACCACGTGCCGGAGAAACAACTCACCCAGGCGACCCAGCTGGTGGTCCGGGTCGAAGAGCTGCTGGCCCTGCAAAAGAAGTCGATGAGCCAGCCACAGCAACTCTCCAAGATTCGCCAGCGCACGCTCACCGAATTGCAGACCTGGATGCGTCGCTTCGACAAAGCCGCCAAACTAGCCTTCGACGACCAACCGCAGCAGCTGGAGGTTCTGGGGATGGTGGTGCGGTAACCCCCGAAGCGTCGGACGACTATCTGCTCCCAGAAAGAGCCGTCCGACGCTTGCGCCTCCCCCCACCAACCGCAGTAGACCATGCGTTTTGTTCCTGGCAACATTTATCACGTCTACAACCGGGGTAACAACCAGCAACGGATCTTCTTTGGTAGAAGAAACTACCTCTTCTTCCTAAAGAAGATCAAGAAAGAACTGACCCCGCACTGCGACATCCTTGCTTGGTGCCTGATGCCCAATCATTTTCACCTAATGATCTATTATCCGGAAACACCGCCGGGGCAGTTGTGCCCTAGCGATCCTCGGTTATCCAATGGGGTAGGTATCGTGCAACCGCTGAACCGCTCCATCGCTATTCTGCTAAGCTCCTATACCAAAGCTATCAATAAGCAGGAGAGGCGCACCGGATCGTTGTTTCAGCAGAAGACAAAAGCCAAGCCGTTGACCGGGGATGCTGATGCGGATTACCCCTTCGTCTGCTTTCATTATATCCACCAGAATCCGCTGAGGGCCAGGCTGGTAGCGCAGCTAGAGGATTGGGAGTTCTCTTCCTTTCGAGACTACGCAGGTTTGCGGGGCGGTACGCTGGCCGACAAGGCGCTGGCAGGCCAACTCGTTGACCTTCCCAACCGGGCAGAGGCATTCTATGATCAGTCGTATCAGGTGATGGGCGGCGATAAGGTTGCTGGCATCTTCTGAGCTGGCACTGGTCGGACGGCTCTTTCTGGGCGAAAGAGCCGTCCGACCAGTGCCAGTGCCAGCTAATCAAAATGCTTGCTGCCGGGCCAGATTTCAGCGGAGGGAGCACGCAGCTTCCGGCACACAAAGATGGGCAAGTTGTTCTCGTAGGGCATCACGTAGGCGGCTTGGTGCACGGCTACTGAGTCTACCTGCTCGAAGGATTCCAGATGGTCGGCTCGTTCTCCTCCTATGATAATCATCAGCTCGGGATCGTGCGTGCCATAGCCCCATAGCCAGTAGCTGTTGTGGCCGCTCACTGTAGGAGGAAGCTCGTATTGCCCGCGGTAGTACTCCAGCGCGGCGGCCTCACCGTAGTTCTGAGCGTACACCGAGGCCTGCTTCCGTTCAGTCTCGGGCAGGGCGTGATAGACGGCTGATACGTGGGCGGCCAACGCCTCCCAACCGTGCATATCGGCGAAGAACTGGGGCAACTCGGCCGTGGCTTTGCCTTCGCTGTTGGGCCCCTGAAGGCCGATGGCCGTAGCATAGCTGACGTACGCAGGTGGCGGCAACAACGGCACCACCAGTGGGACTAGCATCAGCGATGAAACTAGCAAGAGGGTAACGGTCGCAGGCACCCACCGCAATCGTCTCCACTGTGCAACCCGCGCCAAGGTTACCCCACCCCCGGCCAGCAATATTGGAAAGGCCGGAGCCAGATACTCCGGCTTGCTATGCCCATTGATGAGCAGGATGAACAGCGTCGTCAGAAAAATAATGCCGAGCACTCGGTACTTCCGGCCCTGCGTATCCCCGAAGTAGTAGAACAGGCCCGCCCCCCACACCGGCGCAGCCGCGGGACTCATCATCAGCACTGCTCCCGACAGAAAGTCGGTCCGGGTGATGCCGCCGTACTTATTCAGCATAGCGTTGCGCATAAATTCCAGGTGGGCAAAGTCGTTCTGAGCATTCCAGACGACGAAGGGCAGGAAGAGGAGAAAGGCAATCCCGGCGGCTACGTAGGGCCAGGGGGTAGCGAGTTGCTTGCGCTGCGGAGTGAGCAGCAGGCCCACCAACAAACCTGCTCCGAACCACAGAAAACCTACCTTATTCAACAATCCCAGTCCCATCACCACTCCAAGCACCACCCACCAACGCGGCGTAGGGTCGCCCATAATTCGGAGTACCCCATAGGCAGCCACCGACCAGAGCAGAATATCCAGGCTATTCATAGAATAGTAGGTACCCATCGCTAGATAGATGGGAGCAAGTGCCACTGCTAATCCAGCCAGCACAACGGCCCACGGACCTCCCCGTAGCTGCCTCACCATCAAACCAACCGCCACCACCGTGCCCGACAACGCCAGGGCCGGAATCAGCCGCAAGGCGAATAGCGTGTCGCCCAGCCCGATGCGGACGAGGGCCAACAACCATATCGAGAGGGGAGGATGATCTACGTAGCCCGCTGCCAGCCGGTGACTGCACGCCAGGTAATACAACTCATCTCGAAAGTAGCCATAGGGCGTGAAAGCATTGGCCAGCAGATGAAAGATCAGTAAGCCTCCCGTCAGGCAGCCGATAGTGAGCGCCTGCGGCGAAGGCGAATCAAAGGTATCATTCATGAGCGTTGTTATTTTAGATGGCACTGGCACTGGTTGGACAGCTCTTGCGCTCAGAAAGAGCTGTCCAACCAGTGCCGGTTGCTTGAGTCTCGCTGAACTACCATTTTGGCAGCTAATTTCGCAGCTTGTTGAAAGATACGCAACAAAAAGTCGGCTTTAGCAGTATCGTATAAGTATTGGTTCACCCACTATGCACGATACCGCGCGTTGGAGAATACTGGAGCTTTTTCTGATCCTTATTCCCGCTGTTTCCTACTCTCAGACGAACAATGTTCCACCCGCCTTCACCCGCGAAGCCTGCGTGCGCTATGCCCTGGAGCACAGTCCACTGCTGCAACAGCGCGTTATCGACCAGCAGATTGTACGCAAGGAGGTGGCGGGCACCCTATCGGGTTGGTTACCGCAGGTGAGCATCGACGGGGCGCTTATCGACAACGTGGACAAGCCCAACATTGTGTTCCCCGACGAGTCGGGCAACCCGGTGGTGCGCGAGATTGGCGTGGAGTACCAGTTGAACGCTACGCTGAACGCTAGCCAGACCCTGTTTAGCAACGAGGTGCTCGCGGCATCCCGTGCCGCCCCGCTGGTCCGTCGGCAGGCCGAGCAGAGCACTTACGCCGAGCGAATAGATCTCTACGTTGACGTAAGCAAGGCGTTCTATGATCTGATTACCACGCAGGATCAGGTTCAGATTTTGTCGGAAGACCGGCAACGGCTCGAGAAAAACGTGCGCGACGCCCGCATTCGCTACGAAAACGGCATCAACGATCCGGTAGACTATAAGCAGGCCACCATCCAACTTAATAATACCCTGGCCCAACTAGCCAGTGCGCAGGCAGACCTTCCTTATCGGCGGGCGGTGCTGAAGCAGCGGATGGGTTACCCATCCGACCAATCGCTGGAGATTGCCTTCGACGCTGATGAAATTCCGTCTGAGGTGATGGTAGACACTCTTCAATCTCCTTCCTACCGCAACCGTATTGAGTACAGCCAGCTAGAGACCCAGGCCGGACTGCTGGCCGCCGCCGTGAACCGCTACCGCTGGGGGTTTCTACCGACGCTAAGTGCTTTCTATAACTACCAGTTCAGCTACTTCAACGATGACTTTGCACCGCTCTACGACCGTTCGTTCACCAGCTCGCAGGTGGGCCTTCGTGCTTCGGTTCCACTGTTCCGAGGGGCATCGCGCATTTATAACTTGCAGGCAGCCAAACTGGCAGGCGAACGACTCACCTACGCCCGCACCGAGTTGCAGAATCAGATAGAAACCGAATACGCGCAGGCAACGGCCAGCTACCGGGGAGCGCTCGCCAACTGGCGCTTGCAGCAGCAGAACGAGCAGCTAGCGCGCGAAGTGTATCAGATTATTCAGCTACAGTACGACGAGGGGATCATTCCCTATCTAGAAGTAATTCAGGCTGAAACCGATTTGCGCAGCGCCCAGTTGAACACCAGCAATGCCCTGTTGCGGGTGCTGTCGGGCAAGGTGGACCTGCAACGCGCCATCGGTACCGTGCCCCTGGCCGAGATAAACCCAACGAACTGACCCCCATGAAACGATACCTACTTCCGGCAATAGTGCTGGGACTACTGATGAGCTGCGGTGGAGAGTCGGCGCCACCCACCCCGCCGCCCGCGCCCGTGACGGTGCAAACCGTTGGGAAGACTATCGTTACCTCTTACCAGACCTATCCCGGCACGGTGGTGCCGCTCGAGGAGGTGCAATTGCGTGCCGAAGCAACCGGACAGGTGACCAAGATTTTGTTTGAGGAGGGGCAGACAGTGACCAAGGGCCAGCAACTCTACGAAATTAACCCCCGCGTATACCGGGCGCGCTACGGCGAAGCCCAGGCCCGGGTGGCTGAAGTGGAGGCCAATTACGCGCAGGCCCAGCGCGACGCGGAGCGCTACACCCGCCTGCACGAGCAGGATGCCATTGCCAAGCAAGTCTACGAAAACGCACTCACCGGTCTGGAAAGTGCTAAAACACAGTTGGAGGCAGCCCAGGCCACCGCCAACGTAGCGCAAACCAACCTGCGCTTCTCCCGTATCACCGCTCCCTTCACCGGTACCATCGGCATCACCGAAGTGGAGCTCGGCGATCTGGTGAACGCCGGACAAACCACCCTGAACACTCTATCGACTACTGACCCGATGGCCGTAGACTTTGAGGTGAACGAAAAGCAACTGCCCCGCCTGCTGCAACTGCTCGAGCAACATGCCGATTCTGTGTTCACCATTCGCCTGCCTGATGGCTCAGACTACTCTGCCTACGGTGCGCTGATGCTCATCGACCGGGCGGTGGACCGGCAGACGGGCACCATCCGGGCGCGCCTGAAAATTCCCAACGAAAAGGGCTACCTACGAGCGGGCATGAGTTGCACCGTGCGCGTGCGGCAGCGCAGCGGTGAACCCCAACTAACCATTCCCTACCGGGCCATTAACCAGCAAATGGGTGAGTATTTCGTGTTCGTGGTGGGCGATAGTAGCAAGGTGGCAGAGCGGCGTATCAATTTGGATCGGCAAGTAGGGGAACAAGCCGTGGTGCAAGACGGACTGGAAGAAGGAGAGCGCATCGCAGTGTCGGGCATTCAGAAGCTCAAGGATGGAGCAAAGGTGGCGGTGAAGGAGGATAAAAAGTCCACGGCCGACAGTCTACAGACAACAGCGAGCGGAAAATCGTCCACGAATGATCGTTTGCCGACAGCTGCTGAGGGGGGTTAACAGTCAACGGTCGATGGTCGACAGTTGATTGGCACTGATAACTACTGAATCGTGGACCGTGGACTATTGACCAAAACAAGCCTCCGCAGAAAAAGTATTCACGCGCTGCCCAACAAACATTACAGCCCAACTGGTGACCATACCATTATGATTTCAAAGTTCTTTATTAACCGGCCAATATTTTCAATGGTGATCGCGGTGGTGCTTACCCTGGTGGGCCTTATTTCGCTCTACACTCTGCCGGTGAGTCAGTATCCTAACATCACCCCGCCGGTGGTGTCGGTTTCGGCCAACTTTACCGGGGCCGATGCCACAACGGTGGAGGAAACGGTGACAACCCCCGTTGAAGTGGAGGTGAACGGCACGCCGAGCATGGACTACATCACCACCTATAGCACCAGCAGCGGCAACATGTTGATGAATATCACCTTTGACATTGATGCCGACATTGATATTGCGGCGCTAGACGTGCAGAACCGAGTGTCGACCGCCGAGCCGCAATTACCCCAGGAGGTGGCCCGTTTGGGGGTGGTCACGCGCAAGCGTAGCTCTAGCCTGTTCATGGTGATTGGCGTATATTCTCCCGACGGCACCCATAATACCTCGTTTCTAGACAACTACGCCAAGATTTTTGTGCGCGACCGCCTGCTGCGCGTAGAGGGAGTGGGCGATCTGTTTGCCCGAGCCGAAGACTTTAGCATGCGGGTGTGGATCAACCCCGACCGGCTGGCGCAGTACAGCCTGACGACTACCGACGTGATCAGCGCCCTGCAGGAGCAAAATGTGCAGGTGTCGGCAGGTACAGTGGGCGTGCCGCCGCAACCCACCGGACAGCCCTTTGAGTATACCATTTCGGTGCAGGGGCGGCTGGTAGAAACCAGCGAATTCGAGGATATTATTGTGCGGGCCAACCCCGAAACCGGGGCGCTGGTGTATCTGAAGGATGTAGCCCGAGTAGAACTAGGCAAATTCAACTATAGTCGGCAGGCCGCCTTCCTGAACGGAGAACCGGCGGCCTTTCTGATTCTGCGACAAGAGCCCAACAGCAATGCCCTTGAAACCGCCGAAGGAGTATTCGCCGCGCTGGAAGAACTGAAGGCCGATTTTCCGCCCGATGTGGATTACGAAGTAGCGTTTGAGTCGGTCTCGGTGGTGCAGGTATCGATCGCCGAAGTGATTGAGACATTACTCATTGCTCTGTTGCTGGTGGTACTGGTGATCTTCTTGTTTCTGCAAGACTGGCGGGCTACGCTCATTCCAGTACTGGCTATCCCGGTGTCGATTATTGCCACCTTTTCGTTCTTCGTGCTGTTCGGCTTCTCGGTGAACACGCTGACGCTATTTGGCTTCGTGCTGGCCATTGGTATTGTGGTGGATGACGCCATTGTGGTGGTAGAAGCAGTGAAGCAGTTGATGGATAACGAAGGGCTGTCGCCCAAAGAAGCCACACTGTCCGCAATGAAAGACATTACTGCTCCCATCATTGCCACCTCGTTGATTCTGGCGGCGGTGTTCTTACCCGTGGGCTTTATTCCGGGGATCACGGGGCGTTTGTACCAGCAGTTTGCTATCACCATTGCCGTGTCGGTGCTCATTTCCACATTTCTGGCGCTGTCGTTTACCCCCGCGTTGTGCGCCATTCTGCTGAAACCTACTCCTGATGAATCGGAGCGAAAGAACGTTTTGCAGCGTTTTTTCGCGTGGTTTAACCGGGGCTTCGGCTCCATTGTGGACCGCTACCGTTCGGGCGTGCAAACCGGTATTGCTCACACCCCGGTGGTGATGGTGGTGCTGCTGTTGTTCTTCGGAGCCACGGTATGGCTGTTTGTGGAAAAACCCACCGGCTTCGTGCCCACCGAGGATGAGGGCCGTCTGTTCGTTACTTACCAACTGCCCGATGCTGCCTCTACCGACCGCACGCTGGAGGTAACTGACCAAGCGATGGAGGTGCTGCTCAGCACTCCGGGAGTGAAGAGCTTTGCCGCCATTCCGGGCCTGAACGTGATCGATTTCACCCAGCGCTCGAATACTGGCACTATTTTCTGCAACCTGGAACCCTGGGCCGACCGGGAAGCTGACTCGCTGTTGGCCGAGAATTTGGCAGCGAAACTACAGCAGAGGTTCGCCAGCATTGAAGAAGCCACTTTTCGGGTGATTGCCCCGCCGCCCATTCCGGGCTTGGGCACTTCGGCGGGTTTCTCGCTGGTGCTACAACAACGCACCAACGCTACGGTGGACGAACTGGCCCAGGTGATGAACGAGTTTTTGGGGGCGCTGAATAAGCGTCCGGAAGTGGCTGCGGCCTTTTCGTTCTTCACGGCCAGCACCCCAGGTTACCAGGTGAGTGTAGACCGTGAGAAAGCCAAGAAACTGGGAGTGCCGCTCAGCGAAATATTCACGACCATGCAAACGCTGATGGGCAGCCGTTATGTGAACGACTTCACCCGCTACGGCCGTAACTTCCGCGTGGTGGCCCAAGCCGACACCGCCTACCGAACCGATATCAGCGATCTGGGAGGCTACTACGTGCGCAACGGGGAAGGAGATATGATTCCGCTGAGCACCTTCATCAGCTACGAAATCACCGAAAGCTCACCGGCAATCGCCCACTTCAACCTGTTTCGGTCGGCGGAAATCAGTGGGCAACTGGCCCCCGGTTACAGCAGCGGGCAGGCCATCACTGCCATTGAGGAAGTGGCGGAGAAGACTTTACCCTCGGGCTACGACTTTGAATTTTCGGGACTGACCCGTGAGGAGGTCAAGAGCGGCAACACGGCAGCCTACATTTTTGGTATCTCAATTATCTTCTCGTTTCTGTTTCTGGCCGCACTGTACGAAAGTTGGTCGATCCCCTTTTCTATTTTGCTGTCGGTGCCGGTGGCCGCCTTCGGGGCCATTCTGACGCTGACGCTCATTCCCTCTTTGTCAAATAACGTCTATGCTCAAATTGGGCTTATCACGCTGATTGCTTTGTCGGCGAAGAATGCGATCCTAATTGTAGAATACGCCAAGGACCGCTTGCAGGAAGGCCAGGAGTTGGTCGAGGCGACTATCAATGCCATCAAACTGCGGCTGCGCCCGGTGGTGATGACCTCGATGGCCTTTATTCTGGGGGTGTTGCCCCTGGCCTTCGCCTCGGGAGCCGGAGCGGTGGCGCGGCGTACGCTGGGCTGGACGGTGTTTGGAGGCATGGTGGCGGCCACTTTGCTGGCGGTGTTCTTCGTTCCGGTGCTGTACGTGGCGATCACACGGTTGGCCTACGGCAAGAAGCGGCTGGAAGAGATGCGCGAGAAGAAGCAGGAGGCGGCTTAAGGGCAGGCAACCCACTGGTTCCAACCAAACCTTCAGTTCTTCGTTCTAATTTGCATGATCACTATCATCGTAGGCACCAACCGCACCGAGGCGGTATCGCGGCAGGTCGCCGAATACTATCAAACCCTACTCACGAAGCGAGATGTTCCTTGCCAATTGCTGGATTTACACGAGATTCCGGCTGACTTTCTAACCACCGCCCTGTACGAAAACAACGGCCAGAACGAAGCCTTCAACGCGATGAGCGCGATGATTGCCGAGAGCGAGAAGCTGGTGTTTATCGTGCCCGAATACAACGGCTCCTTTCCAGGTATTCTGAAAACCTTTATTGACGGATTAGCCTACCCGAGTCCGATGCGCGACAAGAAATGCGCTTTGGTTGGACTATCGTCCGGCACGCAGGGCGGAAGCATCGCACTGAGCCACCTTACCGACGTGCTCAACTACTTGGGCACCCATGTGCTGGCGCTGAAACCCAAGCTGGCGGTTATCGAAAAATACTTCGATGGACAAACTTTTTCGCATCGTATCTACCGCGAAGTGCTAGATACGCAGGCCGATCAACTGATCGCCTTTTAAACAGTGTTAAAAGATCAGGCCCGGTGAATAACGGCTACCGAATAATGGTGACCCCGCCGCGCCTTTCGCGAATAGTGCTGCCCGTTTCTGCGGTATCTGTGTCCCCTTTGAACTTCACCACGTAAGGATAGGTGCCGAGCGGTGCTTGACGACCGTTGTACGTGCCGTCCCAACGGAAATCACGATCATTTGATTGGTACACCAGTTCGCCCCAGCGGTTGTAGATCTTCACGTCAAAGTTGTCGGTCGACACGTATTTGTGGTAGACGAAGAACTCAGTATTTACTCCCCCCGGGCGGAACGCATTAGGCGCGTTGATGCGGGGCGCACAATCTTCAATCACTTCTACTGAGTCCACAACGGTGCAACCAAACTCGTTAGTGATCTCCACAATGTAGGTGCCGCCCCGGTCGGCTACGATATCCGGAGCGTTGCTGCCCGGACCCAGCGGCGTAGTCCAGCGAATGGTTGCCAGGGGATTATCTTCTACGCGCAACGTCACCGAATTGATGCTGTCGTTGGGGTCGCGCGGGCAGATCACGAACGGACCCAACCCAAGGTTAGAGGTGGGTACGGGATTGCGGGAGAAGTCGGCGGTGGCGGTGGCTTGGCAGCTTTCGCGCTCTTGAATAAACGAAGTCACCTCCACTTGGTACTGTCCTTCGGGATAATCAGGACGGATCAAAAGGGTGTCACCGCGCCCGGTGCCTTGGGGCAGGGCCTGCCCGTTAGGACCAAACCAGCGGTAGACCAAGCTATCGCTGCCCGTCGCTTGCACTCCGGCGTACAACGGGACTGATGAGCCATCGGCGCAAGCGTTTCCGTAAAACAGAGCAACAGATAAGGGTTGATTCACAAACACTCCGAGCGGCTCAATGTTCGCATCACAGGCGGAGTTGCGGTCGCGCACAATTACTTCGTACACCCCACTCTGGGTGGCAGTGATGGTCCGAGTCACCAGCGGAAGTTGAATACCGTCGAGTACCCAGCGGTAGCTCAGATCACGGTCGGCGGCCTCTTCGGGAACAAAGTTAACGGTAAGCTGCTTTTCTCCGGTTTCGCAACTGTTGTCCGGCTCCACCTCTTCCAGGTTGATCAAGAATGATTGATCCACGAACACCGGAATATCTTTCGTCGCAGGGCATACGGTCGTACCGCTCGGATCAACTCCATCCACATCAGTGACGCGCACTTCGTAGGTTCCAGACACGGTAGTTGTAAAGGACGATTGATCGTTGCCCTGTAGTACCACGTTGCCGCTGGGATCAATCCACTCAAAAAACCACTGATCACCCGAGGTAGGGGAGTAGTTGACTGACAATGTAGCTTCACCACAACCGGTCACCACATCCTGGACAAAGTCAAAGTCTACTTCCTCAGGTTCGTCAATGACCGCACTAGTGGTGACGACGCATCCACCGGCGTCAGTTATCTCAATAGTGTATGTGTCTGGTGCCAAACCGGTAACCACAAAGTCCGAGAAAAACTGGAAGGCTGTTTCTGTCCCCTCGTTTCCGACCACTCGTACATCGATGGGAAAAAGCGAATTATCAGGCTCCGAGCCGGGAGTAGTTCCCTCAAGATCAACCGTGATGGTGCCGGTGTCGTCGCAGCCGGATTCGGGAGCAGCGCTAACTACGCTAAAATCGGCCGGATCATCCAAACCAATACTTTCCGTTACCGGGCAGTTGTTTAAGCCAGTCACGGCCACCGAATAAACTCCCGAACCAATGTTATCGAGGTTTTGCTGCGTACTCGTGAACCCATTGGGGCCGCTCCATCGGTACGAATACTGGGTCGGATCTTCACCGTTGGGAAAGGTAAGGGTGATTTCCCCGCTAGTTGCACCGCAACTAGTAATGGGACTGGTTTGTGCCAGCGCGATTTCCACTGTCGGACTGATGGTGATATTAACCGTATCGCGGATGAAGCAGTCGAATTCGTCGGTCACGGTAACCGTATACTGGTACACGCCCGGGTCGGGAGTGGTTTCGTCTACCTCCAACACCGGCTCGTTGCTGGTCTGCAACGTAGCTCCGTTTTCATCCAGGATCACCCATTCGTAACCGGGCGGGGTTTCGCGGATGCTGGGCGCGCGCACATCCAACCGAAGCTCATCGCCGACGCAGAGCGTGGTGTCTCCCGGAAGCTCGATGCGCGGGCGCTCGTCCACGATAAAGATAGAATCTTCACTCGTGCAGCCCTCCGCATTGGTCACGGTGACGAAGTAGTAGCCTTCCTCATCCACGCTAATGGTGTTCTCGGTGGGTAGGTTGCCGCCGCCCGGAGCGCCGCGTAGCACCCAGGCGAAACTTAGGTCGCTCACGTCTACGCCTTCCACAGCGGTTATGTCAATGCCGCCCTGGCACAGTTGGGCACTCTCGGGCAGCGTGGTTTCCACGCCATCGGTCACTTCAAAGGTTTGGGTGAGGGTGGTGTCAGGTTCGCAATCGTTGCTAAGCAAAACCCTGGCCCTATATGACCCCGCCGAGTCGATCATCATCGTAAAGTTCTGGGCGTCGGCCGAGTCGATGCCGACGTTGTACAGGAAGTTACCGCTGCCATCTACCCGCTCAATGGTCCATGTGTAAGTCTCAATCACGTCGTCACGCCCCTGGGCGGTGAAGCTAATATCGTTGCCCACGCAGGCTTCGTCTACGATGATACTGGGGTCGGGGAAGGAGTTACCGCCGAAGCTCACGTAGGTGGGCAAGCCAAAGCCGCTCACCGCCCCGTTGGGCAGGCCGTCGGGCAGCGCTGCGGCGTTGAAGCCGGAGTTGGCCGGATCGTCGGGGTTGGGCGACAGGGTACCAACGTTTGTCTCGCCGGGTTGCGCCACGTAAATTTGTCCGTCGGGCCCGCGCTGAATGGCCCCGTAGGTGCTACCCGCCGTGCCGTCTACCAGCACCACCGGAATGCTTTGCCCTTCGTTGAGCGGTCGTTGCACGGTGGCTCCGTAGATGCCGCTGTTGGTAGAAACGTACAGCACGGTGTTGCCCGATGAGTCGGTTACCATCTCAACGCCGTAGGGTTGTCCTTGTCCGGTGAAGTCGATGGTCACCGGCTCACTGATCTCCAGCGTTTCGGTATCGAAGTTAAACAGCTCCACCCGGTTGTCTAGGGCCACGGCAATTAATGAACTGGTGGAGTCGCCGCCAAATTTGATGTAGCCTTTGCCGTCGTTGGGATTGGTGATGTCATGGACCGAACCCGTTGAAGAGATCACTGGGTTGCCAATGCCCTGCTCGGTGATAGGATAAGCGCGGAAGTTGTTGGTGCCGTATTCGTGGGCGACCAACGTGGCCGGACCGCCGTTGCTACCCTGAATGGCGATGCGCTCGGTGCTCTTGACGAACAGCAGGTTGTTGCTCGAAACCACCGACGGACCGGGCGAAGCCTGCGACCCCCGCATATCGACCACCGAGTAGCGCAGGGCGTAGGACCCGTCTTCAACGGCCGTGGTGGTGAAAATATAGTACATCGCTTCGGTGCCCGGCACCGGAATGGAAATTACTTGAGCGCTTGGACTGCCACCAATACCCGCTGGAGGAACTCCTATAGTTTCAGGGGTATGCACCTTCTCTCCCGTGGCGGGGTCACGCCCGACGAACCACACGGTTTGGCCGTCGGTGTAAAATAAAATGTCTCCATTGGGATCTGATACGGCCTCTACTCCCTCGGGTGCCGTCTGTTCCCCATCCCCCAGCGGGGTAATCTGCCCGTCGTCCGGATCGTCGGGATCATCGTATAGCGTGTTGAAATTTATACCACCGCCGGTGCCGAAGTACCACTCGTTGTAGGTTTGATTTTCAACCCGGTACTCCTTTACGTTCGACTCGGCGTAGGCCGCGCACCCCGTGCTGGGGTCAGTGACCAGCACCCAGTAAACAGCGGCTTCATCCACAGTAATTTCAGGAGTAGTTTCGCCGGTGCTCCACTGGTAAGTGTAGTTGCCCCCTTGTCCGCCCCCTTGTCCACCTCCCTGTCCGCCCTGCCCACCGCCGCTCTCCGGCTCGGCTTTGAGTATTGCCTCATCGCCGGGGCAGATGGTGGTATCTTGCACTAGTGGCACCTGCAAATCGAGATCCTGTAACGGAACGTTGAAAGGCCCCACCGATACCGAATCGTCCCCCCAGTAGGCCGTTACCTGCACCGATGGAGCCTGTTCGGGAATGAACGTAGGACTGAAACCGACGTAGCGTTGTCCGTCGATGATCCATACCAGGCTATCCGGATTGGGAATGCCGTTTTGTGGTTGAGGAACATTGTCCACCACAAAGCTGGGGGTTAGGTGTACCGGGTTATTCAGACATTGCCCCGCGGGCGCAAACTGAATGGTAACTTCAGAGAAGTCGATGTCAGCGTTAGCAGTAGAAGAAAACTGCCGTCCGCCCAGGTTAGCGCCACCCAGTAGGTTTGAATCTACCGTGAGACCCGTAGCGCCCGAAGCGTTGGGGTTGTTGATGCGAGCCAGCCGGTAGTCACCCGCCGCCGCCTCGTACAAGTGATACACATTGCCATCGGGGCCGAGTTGCAGTCCGTAGTTCCCTACACCCGGCACCAGGTTATTGATGGGCAGATTAACTCCGGTAGCGACATCATGTTGATACACGTTGCCGGTGGCCCCGGTGCTCACGAACAGTTTGGTGCCGTCGGGCGACCACTCAGTGTCGTAGACCGCTTCGTTACCCGGCACCGCAAAATCGTTTGCTTCGGTGAGCGCGCCGGTGCTGCGATCAATGGTAAGCAACCGCACCCCCTGGCCCGCGGTGGCGACCGCTAGTTGACCCGAAGCCGCACTGAACGAAATGTTGGTGTCATTGAGCGCCTGCGGCGACACGCCTGGATATTCAGCAACTGTCTGTCCCGCTACATCATACACCAAAAAATCGCCCGTGCCATCGCGCTGAGCCACCACCCAGTAATTGCTATTGTCGGCATTGGGGATAATTGCCAGGGCATCGGCAGCACCTACAATACCAGTATCCGTAGGACCAGCCACGGTAGCCACGGGGGCATTCTGTACATTGACCGACACTGTATAGCGGCGAATCACCCCGCCTTCGTTCACAAATACGTAGTACTGCCGGATACCGTCGGTAAGATCATCGGCAGGTACGGGCACCACGGCCACCGGCTGGTTAGCATCGGCGTTGCCGCCAAGGTTTTGCAGCAAATTGCCCTGCGCGTCATAAATTCCGGCACCGCTGGCGTAGAACAGTAGTTCTCCCGTGACGGGGTCATTGGCTACCGCACTGCCGCCTAATCCTACTGGATTGGTCAGCGGTATTCCGGTATCAGATAGCTCATTGTTATCAGGGTTGAAAGGCAGGCGGATGCCGCCCACGGTCCAGGTACCATCGCCCCGACCACCTTGGGCCCATCCTTGCGGTGGCCCAACGAAACACAAAAATACGAGGGCAAAGGCGCCAATTCTTCCTGAAAGTAGGGTGCTTAACATAGAGACACTCTTATTAGTAACGTACGCGAAGATATGCGTATCAGGGTAACGAAAAAACTGTTGGTTTGATGCCCAATGTAAGCAATTGGCGCACCGGCTTGGTTTACCACCTGATCGATTGGGAACTGATAACGATGCCAAGCCGGTTTATAGTACGAATTCCAGAGAAGAGTCCACAATAATTAGAAATATTGGACAACGGTAGAAAGGCAGTAAATTCATGTCACTGTAACTTATTATATCGATACCTTGTCATAATTCGTTAGCGAACTGCCTATCTTTGAATCTATTAGTGGCGTCCTCTGACAATAAAACACCGTCTTGGTCGCTTTTTACACAAACAGGTGATTGATTACGTTCATGCAAAAGGCTTTACTACTTATATTCATATTTGGTGCAGGATTGGTTTGGTCGCCCGCGCACGCGCAGGATCCGCAGTTTTCGCAGTTCTACGCCGCCCCGCTTTACCTGAACCCAGCGTTCGCCGGGTCGGCCGAACTGAGCCGTGCTGGCCTGAACTTCCGTACCCAGTGGCCTTCGCTAGACGCTAACTTTACTACTGTATCGGTTTACTTCGATCACTTCTTTGAGCAGTATAACAGCGGCGTAGGGGTTATTGTGAACGGAGACCGAGAAGGATTGAGTGGTCTGCAATCGGTAAGCGCCGGGCTACAGTATTCGTATCGCCTACAGATTGCCGACTGGCTTACCTTCCGTCCCGGAGCGGAAGTGACCTTTTACAACCGCGACCTCAACTTTGATAACCTGATTTTTGGTGACCAACTCGATGAAAACGGACTGATCACCGACATCACGGGCGAGCCACTCAACACAGGACTGAGCCGTTCGTTTGTCGATCTTTCGCTGGGTGGACTGCTCTACAACGAAAATTTCTTTATCGGCTACGCCGCCCACCACGTTACCACCCCGAACCAATCGCTGGTGGAGGGGGAAAGCCGCCTGGCGATGAAATCCTCCGTCCACGGTGGGTACCGCT
Organism: uncultured Cytophagales bacterium; assembly: GCA_963761785.1. Taxonomy (GTDB): domain Bacteria; phylum Bacteroidota; class Bacteroidia; order Cytophagales; family Cyclobacteriaceae; genus Tunicatimonas. The sequence continues at coordinate 2,409,770 of CAVXII010000001.1, read as the reverse complement.
TTTTGCTGCCTACCGGCTTTCGGCAGGTTGGCTATAATAAGGATGGAAAAGAGCGCAGCGTGACTCCTACCTTCCAGTATAAGCGACAGGGCAACTTCGACCAACTGGACGTAGGAGCGTATCTCAACTACGAACCCCTGGTGTTTGGCTTGTGGTACCGTGGCCTGCCAGTGAGTCAACTGCGCGACCTGCCCAATCACGAATCGGTGATTGCCCTGGTTGGGTTTGTCATCAACGATCTCAACATTGGTTACAGTTTCGACTATACTGTTTCTGGCCTGGGCATTCGCAGCGGCGGTGCGCACGAAATCTCGGTTGCTTATCACTTCTCCCTGCGCGACCCCCGCAAACCGCCCCGGAGCATTATGCGTTTGCCTTGTCCTAAGTTTTAGCGAAAATGGTTAGTCTTATACCGTTGGGGCAACTAATCCGGTTGCTATCTAGCTACGTTTAGTACATCCTCTCTCCTTCAGGCCAAATTGAGTTCGCCCGCCACTTCCAAATAACTAGCTTTCCGTAGGGTTTAGATAGCGAGATACCCTTGCTCTTGCCCCTAAATAGTATCTATAGTATTCTAAGGAAAGCTAATTACGGAAGATTATGGCCATTAATGACCCAGTATCTGCTACGCGGAAGTGTTTGGATTGTAAGCATTATGTCTTATTACCAACCGTTTTGTTAGTATTTTTTTGTTTCATTACCTGCACTAGCGCCTGGGCACAGGGGGGAACTGGCGCCTTAGTAGATAGAGCAGATAAGTTCTTTACCCTAGCCAAAAACTACGAAGCAGCGCTGCCCCTTTACCAGCAGGCAGTGGACAAAGGCGTGTCTGACCCTATGGTATACTACCGGCTAGGAGTATGCTATACCCAGTCTCCTTCGCTAAGCGAGCAGTATCGTTCCATTCCCTACTTAGAGTCTGCGCTTAAACAGAAAGCGCAGGCCGATATTCCTGATCGGGCACACTATTATCTGGGCCAGATGTACCATAAGGACATCAGGGTGAATGAGGCTACCCAGCAACTGGAAACCTATCAAAAAACGCTAGCAGAAGGTGATAAGGAGCGAAAAGAAGTCAGCCGCTTGTTAGAAGTGTGTAAGAATGCCCAGTTTTTAATTGCCGAAAACAAAGGGATCGTCATTCATAGTTTCAAAGCGATTAATTCAAAGTTCACCGAGTACAATCCGCTGATCACGGCCGATGAAAGTATGCTAGCCTACACGGCGGTGCGCGAAGAAAAGGGCAAGGTCACCGAAAAAATCTATATAGCCGAGCGTGGCAGTGGTGGGGTGTGGGGCAAAGCTAACCCCATTGCTATCAAGTCTAAGTCTCACATTGGCACCGCCGGTATCTCGCCCGATGGGCAGGACATGCTCGTATTTATTGCCGGAGCCAACAACACCGGAAGCCTATACACTATCCGTAAGGAGGTTAACGGATGGTCAAGTCCAGTCACCTTGGGCAGCCAAATCAATTCGCAATATCTGGAAACAACGGCCAGCATCACCCCTGACGGCAAGACAATTTACTTCGCTAGTAACCGAAAAGATAGCTACGGGGGTCTGGACCTTTACAAATCTGAAAAGCAGCCCAACGGCAACTGGGGGACTCCCGAAAACTTAGGTAGTGACATCAATACTGAATACGACGAAGATGCTCCCTTTATTCATCCTGATAGCCGCACTCTGTTTTTCAACTCTAACGGGCACAATACGATGGGTGGTACCGATATCTTCAAGACCTATTTTGCAGGAGGAAAATGGCAGAAGCCTACCAACCTGGGCTATCCCATCAATACCCCCACCAACGACAGTTACTTCACATTGACGGCCAACGCCAAGATAGGATACTTCTCGTCAGAGCGAAAGGGCGGTTTAGGGGGCCAGGACATTTATTACCTCGAGATGCCTGCACACGAAGCCAATATTCCGATCACGCTTATCAAGGGGAAAATATTGGTTGGCGAAGATGAGCTTAAACCGGTGCCCACCAAAATAAAAGTAGTAGACGTAGATGCCAATCGCGAAGTACAATACGTATACAGCCCAGACCCCGCCACTGGCAAGTACTTGATCATCCTGCCTCCGGGCAAAAACTATGACTTGATCATAGAATCAGAAGGCTATTTGCCCTATACGGTGAACATCAACCTGCCCAACCAGCAGTACTTTTACGAATTGTACCAAGAAATTAACCTGCGGCCTATCAAGCAGTTCGACGTTACGGTAGGTCAGGAAGTGAGTGTGAAGAATGCCTTCTATGACACCAAGAACGAAGAGAAATCAACTGCCCGCATTGCCAACGAAACCATGCTGGTGAAAAACGACAGCGTGGACACCTACGTCCTGATGGAATCAATCATTGCTGCGGGTGACGAACAAGCGTACGAATACCTATTGGGGTTGATGCATGAAACCAATCCGATCGAAGACATTAACTTCGATGAAACGGTAAACGACAGAATTGAAGCGGCCCGCATCGCGTACTACTACGACGAAACCGGAAAGGACAATTTAGTTGCTAAAAAGGTAGGCAACGAGACGATCTACACGCTACCGACCTTTTACGTGACGATGGCAGCCATTAACGGCCGTGATGAACAGGTGGCCCCCACTAACTTTAATCGCGGAGTGCTGGAAGAGGTTCGGAAGGTGTATTTTGAGGTTGGGAAAAGTGCGGTTGACAGTAAGTACAATACTACGCTTACCGAGGTGCTGAAAACGCTCAAAGATCATACTGATCTGGGTATTCAGATTTCGGGCTACGCCTCTCCCGAAGGCGATACTGAAGCCAACCGCAAACTGTCTAACCAACGAGCCACTGAGGTGCTTAACTTTTTCAATCAGCGCGGGGTGGTGCGGCGGCGCATCGTTGCCCTGGGCTACGGAGAAACGTTGAACGAGACCACCAGCGCCGAAGAGGGCCGACGCGTTGAGATTAAGCTGGTAGATTTAAATCAGATTGGGCGGTGACATATTGCAAGGATAACTGAAACAACGAATCTCTTTCAAAGATTTTGAGCTTTGACAATGTTAATGCTATGAGCCGTACGAAGCGATAGCGAGTATGGCTTATAGCGGGTGTTCGGGGTCGTTAAGTTCCGAAGATCATCCCATAAAACCTATGATGCTTTACCGGAAGGTAAACGTCCGTCGGTTTTTCCTTCCTCGGAACGGCCAGGAGGCAGTATATTTTTAGCGAAAAAGCGGGCAATAAAAGTGAAAATTTGGCGTTTCGTAAGCGTGCTACTCGTTCTCAACGAGTGCTAAAGCCAGTTAACCGGCTTTCCCAAGTGAGGCACTTATCAGCCGGTTCTCTACCCGCACGCTTAGCCATTCCGCTTCCGCTGCCTTTCGCTATCCTTCCACCCCTGGAAATGACACTGAACGTTGGTATAAACAACCTTAAGCTCTTCAGTGTGATAATACAAGAGTAATTATGCTGTATATATACACTTTTGTTGGCTCTTTTGCATAACCAGAAAAGTTTGTGTTATGCAAACTTTTAACGCCTTTAAGCCGCTCCTAGCCACTAAACATCATAGTGCTTCCACACTAATAGTAAACTACTTTGCAGTCAGGATGCCAGTTCTTAAATTTGTCTACCCTACGCTCCGATACGCGGGTGTTGTAGCAGTGCAATTCTTCTAACTGATATAAACTCTTGAGCGGCTTTAGCTTCTTTACGTCGGTGTTGAAGCACTCCAGCCGCTTGAGGTTAATCAACGCGGACAAGGGCCGGAGGTCATCCACCTGCGTGCCCGAACACTTAATGGTTTCTAGCTCAATAGAGTTTTCCAGCGGATCAAGCTCCTCTACCGGCGTATTCTGGAAGTCAAGGTAGGTGAGCGACGATAAGTCGCGCAGGGGGTCCAGATTGCGAATCGGACTTCGGGAGCAGATCAAGGCGCGTAGTGTTTTCAGCGAACGAAGGGGTTCTAAACTACTGATTGAAGTATTAGAAAACGCCAGCTCGGTGAGGCGGACAAATTCCGATAGCGGTTCCAGCGAGTTGATGTTGCTATTCTCGGGAATGGTTAGTGACTTGGTGAAAGCAATCTGGTGCAGCTGCTCTCTATTGGGAATATCATCCATTGTCACCTGTTCTTTCAGTATCTCTTTCCAGGCAGGCGGAAGGGCATTCCACCATAGGCTGAGCTTGCTACTTTTGTAAATAACAACCGTTTCAGGATGCTCCTCGATGAATCTTCTAATGGCAATATCCGGCAAGGGCGTTTGTTCACAACTCAGTCGTTGCATGCCCGAAAGTCCGCGCAAAGACGTCAGCGAATTCACTTTGGTGTGGTCTACGTTGAGAACACGCAGGTTCCGGGCGTTGCTTAGCGCACCCAGGCTGTCTATCGCCGTGTTGCTGCAGTCCAGGTGCTCCAGGTTGAGCAACTCTCGAAGGGGGTCCAGACTACGAATGTTGGTTTGGGCAACCTTTAGCGTTTGCAGTACCGCCAATTTAGTAAGAGGAGCCAGGGTGGTGATGCTTTTATTGCCGCTAACGTCAATTTCGGTGAGGTTAGCCACCTGGGCCAGTTTTTCCTTGGTCACTTCTCCCTCAACCTGAATATACGAAGCAAAAATACGTTTCCACTCGGGGTCCAGGCCATTCCACCAGGTTTGCAGTTGCCCCGATTCAAAGATAACCAGGACTTTGGGATTGGCCACCATAAATCGACTAGCTTCAGCAGGGGTGATGACGGTATTGTCACAGTATACCTTTTCCAGAGCGGGCAAACCGTCTAGTGGACTAAGCGCCTCGATAGGAGTGTTGTTACAAAGCAGCACCTGTAGGTTAGCCAACTGCTGTAGCGCAGTCAGGTCTCTCACCGCGGTGCCCTCAATATTAACCACCCGAAGCTGCGTAGCTGAAGCCAGCGGTTGAAGGTCGCTCACGCTGGTTTGAGAGCAATCTAAAGAAACCAAAGCGGTCATGCCCGCCAGGGACGATAGGTTGGCGATGGGAGTGCTGGCGCAGCGAAGATCTTTCAAGCCCGCGATGGTTACCAACCTCCGCACCGGGGAGCCACTACAGTACAACTTCTCCAGCTTCGGAAAACTCGGTAGCAGACCCAGATCGCTTACTTTTGTCTCTTCGCATATTAGCTCGCGCAAGCTGGTAGCGTAGCGTAAAGGGGTTAAGTCTACTACATTGGTCTGATTACAGTTGAGCACCTCTAGCTTGGTAAGGTTGCGCAGAGGAACCAGATCCGTTACCCGGGTGCCCGATATGTCAACGTACTTGAGGTCGACGAGTTTACTCAGCGGCGACAAGTCCCAGATAGATGAGCGGCCGGTCACGTCTACCTCGGTGAAGCGCACAATCTCGCGTAGCATGCGGTAGTCTGCCGAGTCGTTGGCAGCAGCTCCCAGGCGTTCCTTAAAGTAATCGCGCCAAGCATTTGGCACCTCCGACCACCAGCTGGCTAACTCCTCACGCTCGCTCAACTTAGTGGTGTAGATGCTCGCAATTTTCAGCCCTTTGGCCGATGGATCAAGATTTACCTCGATGTAGCGCATCTGGCTAGCGTTTACAGTATCGCCGCTGATAGTGACGCCCTGTAGGTTTCGGTTGGCGGTGACGCGGAAGAATACCCGTCCACCCTCGGCCACGTAGTAGCTGATATCGTCTACCAGAAACTCAAATTTGGCCTCTCGGAAAAAAAAATCAATGTCTTTCAGGTAGGCCTGTACGTTTTTGTTGGTAACCACATTTTCGATTCTCGTCCAGGTCGTCTTCAACTTGCACTTCTGCATCACGAAAAGCCTTCAGGTAACTCTGGCGGATAATGGTTTCTTTGTCCTGCGTGGTAGCCGATTTATCACCCAGCACGTTCATCATGTACTGTAGAAATGATACAAGCTGGCTCGTCTGGGCTTTATATTCATCAATCTGAGCCGGACTCAGCTCAGCGGTGGGTTGACCTTGGGCCAATAATCCCGACGACCAACCGATCAGGCACAGCAGGTAGCTCAAGCGGAGTAGCCATCGATGATTCATCGTTCGTAGTAGATATAGTTTGTCAGCAAAGTTTTTTCTGCCGCAGTCACTTTTGCTAAGTCAGCGATCAGCCAGCCCCGGTTGTAGCCCGAGCGATTAAACCGGGCTAGTTGAAAGTACCAGCCGTCTACCTGGAAGAAGTGAAATTTGACCGTGGAAACCGTTTTAAAGCTTAGGTTCGAGTTCTTGAGTTCGTAAAGCAAGATAGACAGATAATCGGGCTGGTACCCTCGTTCGGTAAACTGGTCGATTTTCTGCTTATTGTTTTGAAACGCCTTGCGTAGGTTCATAAAGTTGAGCTCATGGCTTAGCGGATGAAGAAACTCCTTGCCGCCGGTAGTATCGCTGGCAAACAGTCGGGCAAAAGGCGCAAAGTAACACTTGGTAAGAATCCACTTCGAGCCCACTTTTTCTTCCTGTAGCTTTAGGAACAGTGTGGCTTCTTGTTCTCTTCCTTTGTACTCGAAACGGGCCTTCACTTCGGCAAACCAATTGCCCCCGTGAAAATTAAGGTACACCGGATCAGAAGGATTGTTGACCCGGTTGATAAACTCTTTTTTCAGAGCGCCTGACAGGTTTCTGTTCTGCTCGTCAAAAAGAAGCTCCAGGTACTTTTTGCGTAAGCGGGGGTCTCGATAATATTGGTCTTTGGGGTAGTAGCGTTTCCCTTCGCCGTCTTCTTCGCCGTTGAAGCGCCGAAAGAACTGGTTCACCTGTTTGGTTTCTGCGTAGAGCACATCTTCGCCGCCCAAATACTCGCCGATCCCTTGTGCGTGAACTGATTGCGCTGCCGCTAAACCCAGTGTCAGCGCTACTCCACAAAGCAATAAGTAGCAAGCTAAGCCGTGGCTCGTTTCACTACTTGGGCTGGTATTCGCCGATCTTTCCCCTCTTCCCATAGAGTAAGTTACGTGGTGGTTTCTACAACGCGGATATCGCCCAGCAGCACATCCCAGAAATCAATGGTACGTCCGCCGATCTGGGTTTCTTTCTTCTGCACGAATACGGTAATGTCTTTTTTGGTAGTGTCCTTGTACTCCAGGCCGTCTTCAGAGCGCCCTTCAAAACGTTGGTAGATGGTGATCACGCCCACGTAGCTGCCGTCTGGTTGCTGTTCCAGGTCGCTGATATACTGAATGTCATACCACTTGATCGTTACCTGATCGTAGTTAAGGGCCATTAAGTGCTCAAAGTAGCGGCGAATGTCGAAGTAAGTAACATCATCGGTAGTGAGGGAAGAAACCCCAATTTCGGCACCGGTGGCAAATAACTCTTCGGCGCGGTCGATAACCCGGTTGGCTTCCGAAAAGGGCGTGTTTTTATCACCTACGATACTGATGTACTTGCTTAGATCACGCACCTTTTCTAGCGCGAGTGAGTCAATAGCAATTTTTCGTTCACGGCTAATTTCGCTCTGCGCCAGCACGGGGGTAGCAAGAGCCAGACTAAGGATGAGTAGTAAAGAGCGCTGAATCATCGGGTATAATTTTTAGTGAGTTCCACTTCTTTAATTTTGCCGTTGGCATCGAATTCCAGGTTTTTCACCGCAGCCGGTTCGTTGCTGGTATCCTTTAGGTATTCCAGATACTTCTTGATGGTGGTCGGCTCGTCGTAGTCCACCTGATCACCGCTTTGGCTGATGATGATAAGCACGGGCGTATCAGGAGAGGCAAACATGCTCATCGCTTCCCGAATTTTGAAGTTAGCTTCGCTGCCCGACGCTCGCGCAATGTCGCGCAGGGTATTATTCATACTAGCCGCATTCACCGCACCGCCACTCGAAGGTGGACTGGTAGTTACCGAATTTGATCGGGCGGCCGAGCGCTCTTCAGCAATAGAAGCTTCAGCCCGGTCGATCAGGTTCTGAATTTCAGCGTCCTGTAAGTTCATATCTTTAATGCGCGCCACCACTTCTTCTTTCTCTTCTATTGTCATACTGCCCTGGTCGTTGATCACCGACAGCAAGTCGGCGCGCGCTTTGGCGATGGTTTCGGCCTTCGCTGCCGCAGCGGCCCGGGCTTCTTTCTTAGCTTTGCATCCTCCGGCACCGAGTGCCAGAGACCCCAGAAGAACGAGCATGAGTAGCCGACCGAGCGTTGCAGTGAAGCGGCGCTGGACCGGCATGGTTGCGTGGTGGTTGTGTTGCATTGTGTTCACAAATAAGCGAATAGAGATTGAACAAAATAGATGCCGACAAAGTAAGACATTCCTTTGATCTTAAGAAAATTTTGTACCAAAGTGTTTGACTATCATTAAATACCCTGCTTTTGCAACTTAGACAAGTTTCTTTAAGGCGTGGGGCCCTCATTTCCGTTGGGCTGCCAAACTACTCAAAATAAAAAAGTTAATGATCACTTCTTGGTAATAAAAAGATAAAAATTCAGATTTTTTCAACACAAAATTGCTTTGTCCTGGCCTCACGAACGTAGATCAATTTTTTTTCATTAAATTATTACCCGCTCACCTCAAATTCCGCATGTTAGCTACTCCTCTCAATCAAACTCCCAGTTCCGGATGGAAGGGGTTACGTCAATTTTGGAAGAACGATCTGATGGCGGCGCTGGGTGTGCTGTTGGTGGCGTTGCCATTGGCCCTTGGTATCGCTATTGCCTCAGGCGCTCCACCCATGGCCGGACTCATCAGCGTGGTGGTGGGCGGACTCGTCACCACTTTTGTTCGGGGAAGCCACATTGGTATCAATGGCCCGTCTAAGGCACTTATCGTGGTAGCATTGGTGGCCACCGAGCGTCTGAGCGATGGCACCACTTCCGGGTTTCCTTACGTAATGGCGGCTTTCGCCATCTCTGGAGTTATCCACGTGATACTGGGGGTGCTGCGTTTGGGCAAGCTAGGTCATGTCGTGCCATCAGCGGTTATTTACGGAGTGTTGGCGGCCATTGGCCTGATCATCATCGGCACTCAAATGCACGTGGCCCTGGGAGTGGCATCGGATGCGCATCAGCCCCTGGCTATTTTGATGGACATTCCGCGCAGCGTACTCGAGCTAAATCCACTAGTGACCATCGCCAGCGTAGTGGCCTTATTGATTCTGATTGGGTATCCGAAGGTTCAGAGTCCACTCGTTCGGTACTTGCCCGCCCCCATGTGGGTGCTGCTGATCACAGTTCCCCTGTTCGCCCTGTTTCAGTGGGGGGCGCCGCAGGCCGGGTTAGCAAGACTGGTTGATCCCAGTTACCTGATTCAGATACCCAAAAACTTGACCGAAGGACTGGTGTTTCCTGACTTCTCAAAAGTTGACCAGCCCATATTTTGGGTGATGGTGGTGCTGATTACCCTATTGCTATCGCTAGAATCACTGGTGAGTGCCAAGGCCATCGACAAGTTGGACCCTTACCGACGAAAGACCAACCTGAACGATGATTTGATTGGGATCGGTCTGGGCACGGTGGTTTCGGCCATGCTGGGAGGCATTCCGGTGTCAACGTCCATCGTCTGCAGTTCGGTGAACATCAACAATGCTGCTAAAACGCGCTGGTCTAACTTATTCCTGGGCATCGTGGTGCTGATTTTCGTACTTGGGTTTCGTCCACTGTTGCAAATGATTCCCATGGCTGCCCTGGCCGCCATCTTGATCTTCACCGGTTACAAGCTAGTCTCGCCCAGCGTGTTCAAGAGCGCCTACCACCAGGGCTGGGAGCAGGTAACTATCCTGACGGTGACGCTGGTGGCTGGCCTAGCCATTGGACTGGTGCCGGGCCTATTGCTTGGTATTGGGTTTACGCTGGTGTTGCACTACCTGCGTTCGGGACTCTCGTTCCCGCTCTTTATGCGCTATCTCAGGCATTTGTCGGTGAAGGTGGTGCAGGAGCAGCGGCAAACCTATTTGTTTAAACTAAAAGGGGTGGTTAATTTTTTCAACATGCTGCAACTCCAGGGCAAAATCTGGAACTTGGGCCAGGACAAGCACATTATCCTAGATTTTTCCCACGCCCGCATTGTAGACCTCACGGTGTTGGAGTACATTCACGAGTATGCCGAGAAGTACAGCCAGCAGGGTGGGGAATTTCATTTCACGGGGTTGGATACGCACGAAACCTCGTCGCACCATCCGCACGCGCTGCACGTGTTGCGGGTACCCGAGCCGCTCAAGGTGCGGCTCACCCGTCGGCAAGTGGCTCTCAAGCAACTCGCCCGCGCTCAGCAATGGCACTATGATCCGAACATCAACTGGGACATGACTAAGCTGGATCGGTTTCTTTTTTTCAAAACGCATCCGGTAGATTTCACGAAGAACCAGTTGACCGGTAGCTACCCAGATTCCTCCGTCGGCTGGGAAATTTGTGATATCACGCTTAAGAATGCTTTCATCACCTTCGAGACGCACCGTCTCACCGTAGAAGTGCTTTCGTTACCCTTCGAGGTGCCAGTCTTCTCGCTAGAAGAGGAGTCGTTCCTCAATCGCATGTCATTGCTGGCTGCTCAGCAAGACATTGATTTCAAGGAGCACGAGCAATTCTCCCGCAAGTTCTTGCTGCAGGGTCCGGATGAAATGAGTATCCGCAAGTTCTTTTCGCCTACGTTGGTTCACTTCTTTGAGCAGGGAGATATCTACCATCTGGAAAGCAACGGGCAGCAGATTCTTATCTTTCGGAACCTGCGCCTGATCAGTGCCCAGGAAGTGGAAATTATGGTAGGATACAGTGAGAAGCTGGTGCAGAAGCTCCACGCCGCCCGTGTGCAGTTGGTGGAGTAGCATGGCTGTATTCTACTCATTACGGAGGGCTTGCGCTGGACTAATGTTAGCCGCTCGAAGGGACTGATAACAGACCGTGAGCCCAGCGATCACTATAGCAGCCAAACCAACAACTATAAAGATTCCTACTCCAATGGTGATACGATAAGCAAAATTACTCTCCAGCCACTGGTTCATCGCGTAGTAAGTGGGCCCTATGGCTATTATAAAGGAGATAAGAACCAAATAAATGAAATTTCGGGTGAGTAGCACCACTACGTTCCACGAAGAGGCCCCCATTATCTTGCGTACTCCAATCTCCTTGGTGCGGCGTACTGTAGAGAAAGACACTAGTCCCAAAAGTCCTAAGCAGGCGATAATAATGGCAAGCGAAGTGAAAGCTGTGAACACCTTGCCCAGACGTTGTTCAGACCGGAACAACTTATCGTAGTCCTCATCTAAGAAGCTATAGTCAAATGGAGCCCCAGGGGCCATTGATTTCCAGGATTTTTCTATCAATTGCACAGCTTCCTGAGCGTTACCCGGAGCCAAGTGCACCGACACGTAAGAATGTATCTGATCGCTAAAGAAGAAGGCCAGCGGTTCCACTGGGTGGTGAAGCGACTCATAATTGAAGTTTTCTACTATTCCCACCACTTCGTAAGGGATATATTCGCCCTCATTGTAGTAGGTGATGAAGCTACCAATAGGCTGCTGTAAATCGAACACTCGCTGGGCAGTCTCGTTCAAGATAACTCGGGCTGTATCAGCCGGGTTGGCGCGCGAGAAGTTACGTCCCTCTAGCAGGGTCATCCCGTAGGTGGCAATAAAGTTTTCATCTATTCCCATTACGTTCAGAGAATAATCTTGGTCGGCACCCTGCTTGCGAAAGTATTGCACTTCAGCCACCCCCGGAAGAACGGAAGTCGAGGCGGATGCTTGCTGCACCGCTGCCATCGAGGTCACTTTTTGCAGAAAGGAATTGGTGCTTTGCCCCAGGTAATCAGCATTTGAAACAATGAGCACATTTTCTTTGTCGAAGCCCAGTTGTTTGGAGCGAGCGAAGGAGAGTTGTTGATAAATGAGCAACGTAGCAATGGCCAGGGCAATAGACATCGTGAACTGAAAAACTACCAAAGCGTTGCGAACGGTTTGCCCCTTTAAGAGAGACCGTTGCCCGCCCTTGAGCACCTCGGCCGGACGAAACGATGACAGGTAAAAGGCCGGATAACTACCCGCTAGCCCGCCCACTACCAACGTGCAACCCAGCGTGATAGCTATGAACCAAGGCTGAAGCAAGTTAGAGTAAGATAGCTCTTTGCCCGATAAGGTACTGAACGGATGCAGGGCTAGCCCCACCCACAGCAAGGCCAGTGCGGTAGAAATCACACTCATCAGCATAGACTCAGCTAAAAATTGCGTCATCAAGGCTCCTCGTTGCGAGCCCAGGGTTTTTCTGACTCCCACTTCCTTGGCTCGGCTCATCGAACGGGCCGTGGATAAATTCATAAAATTGATGCACGCCAACAGCAAAATGAACAAGGCAATTGCGAGAAGAACGTACAAATCGTCGATGCTGGCGCTCGGCGAGTTGTCATATATCCAGTCTGAGCGCAAATAAATATCGGTGACCGGCTGCAGCATAAACCGAAATACTTCTTCGGTTTTTTGATCTGCTTTTAACTGGAGGCCATTGTCTTGAATCAGGCTGGGACGTACGTACTTATCGGCCAGCACTTTTAGTTTTTCCTCGAAAGCTGCTGGCTTCACCTTCTCATTTAATCGCACGTAGGTGTAGAGCGCGTAGTAGTTCCAGTATTCCCCCAAACTGTCTTCGGTGGAGAGCATGGACCCCAGCATAGAGAAGTCAAGGTGGGTGTGGACGGGGGGGTCATCCATCACTCCCGTTACCTGATACGGGGTTTGTGCTTTGCCAACCAGCAACGTTTTACCCATTGCTGCGTCATCTCCAAAATATTTCCGCGCGGTACTTTTGGTTACTACCACCGTGTGGGGCGCGCGCAGGGCAGTGCTTGGATTGCCCTCGAGTAGTTCGTAGCCGAACACCGAGAAAAAGCTGCTATCAGCGTATTGCCAGTCATACTCTACGAAAGTTTTGTCCTGGAAATGTACCGTTTCCCACGCGCGGTACGCCCGCGTGGCAGCCTCTACCTCAGGAAACTCGCGCTGCATCCCGCCTGCCACGGCATTAGAAGTAAGCGCCATTCGGTTGCTTTCTCCTAAGGTGTTGTCAAATGAACCGACCCGGAAGATGTGTTCCGCTTGCGGATAAAAACGGTCGTAGCGTAGCTCGTCAACCACGTACAGCAAAATGAGCAGAAAGCTGGCGATGCCCAGGCTGAGCCCTAGGACGTTAATCCCCGCGTAGAAGCGTTGCTTACGCAGATTGCGCAGGGCAATAATCAGGTAGTTGCGTAGCATGGTTACTGTCTTGGATATGCTAAATACCCAAGTATAGAACCTTAAACGAAACTTCCAAAGGCTTTTTGCTAAACTACTCGCTGCGCAACGAATCCACCGGGTTGGCCACCGCGGCGCGCACCGACTGAAAACCAACGGTGAGCCAGGCAATGAGCAGCGCGATGCCGCCGCCAATCAAAAAGGTGCTCACTCCCAACGTGACGCGGTAGGCAAAGTCATCGAGCCAACGGTCCATCATCCAGTAAGAAATAGGGATTGCGATCAACAGCGCCACCAGTACCAGTTTGGTGAAGTCTTTGGAAAACAGTAACACCAAGCTGCCCACCGATGCGCCCATCACCTTGCGGATGCCGATCTCCTTCATGCGTTGCTCGGCGGTGAACGATGCCAGGCCGAACAAGCCCAGGCAGGCGATAAAAATGGCCAGCGAGCAGAACACCGTAAAAACGGTACCCAGCTTTGCCTCTGACTTGTACATATCGTTGAAACGCTCGTCTAGAAACGAATACTCGAAGGGTAAGTCGGGCGCGAACTGCTTCCACTGGGCCTCCAGCGCGCTTAGGGCCGACGGCACCTGATCGGGCTGCACCCGCAGCGACAGTGCCGAGATATTACCCCCTAGCACGATCACCATCGGCATAATCTTCTCACGCATGGTGCTGTAGTGGAAGTCCTGCACCACGCCAATCACGGCGAATGTCTCGAAGGCACCGGGCCTATCCCCAAAGCGGCTTAACTCTTGCCCTAGTGGATCCGCATCGTCGAAAAAGTACCGGGCCGCAGCCTCGTTGATAATCAACGTGCTGGTGTCGGTGGCAAAATCGCGTGAGAAGTTGCGTCCGGTCACCACTTGCATGCCCATCGTTGGAATGTAATCGTAGTCGACATGAAACCAGGGCATGCTAGTGGTGCGGTCACTGTCGGGGTTTTTGCCCGGAAAAATAGCGCTGTTGTTGTTAGTAAAGGTTTTGGCGGGTAAAAAACCCGTTAGCGTCGCCGCCACCACACCGGGTTCGCGCAGGGCTTCGTTCTTGAAGGTTTCAGCTTGGTCGCCCAGGTAGTAGGTGTTGTGTACCACCAGCACGTGTTCTTTGTCAAAGCCCAGCTTCTTGTTACGAATGTGGTTGAGTTGCTGGTAGATCACCACCGTGCCGGTGATGAGCACGATGGAAATGCCGAACTGCATCACCACCAAACCGCTGCGCAACCAACTGCGGTTAATCCCTCCGGCCAGTTTGCCCTTAAGCACCGCCGCCGGACGGAAAGCCGATAGGAAAAACGCCGGATAACTGCCCGCCAGCAGCCCGATCAACCCCACCGCGCCCAGCAGCAGGGGCAAGAAATACCAGGGGTGCAGGTAACGAGTGGTGAGTTGCTTATTGGCCAGATCATTGAAGAAGGGCAGCGCCGCTTCGGCCAGCAGGATCGCTAGCAGCAGAGCCAGAAAGCTAATCAGCACCGCTTCTACCAGAAACTGCCCAATAAGTTGCTGCCGCACCGAGCCCAGGGTTTTGCGAATGCCCACCTCCTTGGCCCGACCGGCCGAGCGGGCGGTCGACAGGTTCATGAAATTAACGCAGGCGATGAGCAGTACGAACAAAGCGATGGCCGAAAAAATGTAGACGTAGCGAATGTCGCCGTTGGCGGCTATCTCAGCATCCAAATCAGAGTGCAGATGGATGTCGGTGAGGGGCTGCAGCAAGAACTTGAAGTAGTTGCCCCCGCCCAGGAACTCTTCGTAGCTCGTATTGGCGTACTGCTCAATCTGCGGGGCGGCGTAGGTTTCAAAGGTTTTGTTTAGCTTGGTTTGCAGCGCCGCAACGTCAGTGCCCTCGCGCAGCAGCAGATACGTGTAGAAGTTGTTGTTCAACCAGATCTCCTCTTTGCTTTCTTCTAGCGAGGGCATCGAAAGAAACATTCCGAAGTGAAAGTGCGCATTGGCCGGCACGTCCTCAAAAACGCCGGTCACCTGATACGGTTCTTTGTCGCGCCCCACCAGCAGCATTTCACCCAGCGGCGGCGATTCCTCCCAGTCGGTGCCGAAGTATTTCTCGGCTGAGGTAGCGCTGATCACCAACGTGTTGGGCTGCGCCAGGGCCGTGCGCGGATTGCCGTGCAGCAACGGAAGGGTGAACACCGAAAACAGCGACGAGTCGGCAAAAGTGACCTCCTCCTCGCGGTAGGCACGCTCACCGCGATACACCGTGTAGCCGCCCTGCGTGCGAAACCGAACCGCGCTTTCCACGTCCGGGTAGGTTTCCGCCGCTGTTTGGGCCAACGGAGCCGGGGCAACCGCACCATTTCCTGCCTTTCCTCCTAGTTGATAAGCTATCTGTACGCGATGAATGCGGTCGGCCTTTTCATTAAAGCGGTCGTAGCTGAGCTCGTCCAACACGAACAGCGTAATGAGCAGGCAGGTGGTGAGGCCAATGGCGAGTCCGAGGATGTTGATCACCGAGTAGAAGCGCTGTTTCACTAGGTTACGCAGGGCGATTTTGAAGTAGTTCTTGATCATGGGGGCGGAGGCTTTGGAGCGCGAAAAGGAGTGGATACTACCCAGCCTTAGTAAAAAAGTGTGCCAATACGAAAAAGTGCTTTCACGACCTTTAACACGAGCACGCGGATAATAACGATGTTCAGTACCGGACATTTAGTGTTCGTAAGCGAACAGTACTTTACCGAGCACCACAATCCATAGTTCACTCCTTTTTCTTACTCGTGTAACAACGCGAAACAGCTAGCCGAAGACGATCAGTATACTGAAATAATCACCCGCCAGTCACGGTTTCTCACTGCTCTTTCGCCGAATTGTTCAGCCGCTAAATACAAGCAGCACCGAAAGTCAGCGTAAGTATCGCTGTAGTGCATCGATCCTACACAACCAAAAATCCCCCTCCCGGGTGCTGGTTTGCACAAGTTGCCGTCCCTCAGTAGGTTGCTACTAAATAGCCTCCTTTATGCGCATTTTCTGGTTAACCTTTGCTCTAATGATAGCCGGACTGGTTCGGCTGGCCACCGCGCAGTCGTTCGGCAACGAATGGATCAAACCCAACCAGCAGTATTACAAAATAAGCGTGGGTGAAACCGGTATCTACCGCATAACCCACGCCGACCTGCAAGCGGCAGGCTTCCCCCTGGCTGGAGTGGACCCCCGCCGTTTACAACTCTACTTTCGGGGACAGGAACAGGCCATTGTGGTGCAGGGGCAACAAGACGCTCGATTTGATCCTGCTGACGTGATTCTATTCTACGGGCAGCAAAACGACGGCACACTGGACACCGAACTTTACGTTACCCCGCAGGCGCAGCCCCATCCCTACTACAACCTGTATTCGGATACCACCGCCTACTTTCTTACCTGGCGCCTTGATGCTGGAGTCGGACGGCGCATGGCTAGCTTTTCTGAGAACAATGTGAGCAACTTGTCTGCCGAGCCGTTTCACCTCAAGGAAGAAGCGCAGTGCTTTGCTACTGAATTCTCGGCCGGACGGGTGTATCCACTGGGAGCAACCACGCAAATTGCGGCACGACTCAGTGACTTCGACTACGGAGAAGGCTGGACGGGAACGCGACTGAAGCAGGGCGAAACTGCCGATTATCTGCTTCGGGTCGTTAACCCCGTGCCTGCGGGTCCCCGCCCCCAACTCAACCTGGTGCTGGCGGGTCGCAACGGATTGCCCCATCACGTGACCGTACAAGTAGGACCCAACGCGGGTTCGCTGCGCCCCCTAACCGACGTAACCTTCGACTACTACGACAGTTATCAACTCACCGAAACACTAGAATGGTCTGATATAGGAGCCGATCAACTGGTGGTGCGGCTCACCGTGAACGGATTGGGCGGGAAGGCTGACAACGTATCACTATCGTACGCGCGCTTGACCTACGCTCAGTCTCCCAACGCCGAAGGGGGCAACTTGGCGATCAACCTGCCCGCCAGTGCTACCGGAAAATCATTCGTAACGGTAAACAACCCGCCGCTCGGGGCTACCCTGTTAGATATCACCGATCCTCATGCCCCCGAGCAGATCGCAAGCAATTTAGTTAGTGAGCAACTGACGGCTGTCATCCCCAATACTACTGTGCCCCGCCGCTTGCTACTGGGTGAGGCGAAAACCCCTTCCCTTCCCCGACAGGTAGATTTTGTTACGCTTGATCCGGCGGCCACTTTCTGGATGATTAGCCACACGGTCCTGCATCAGCCAGGCGGGCGGTACAGCGATCCGGTAGCGGCATATCAGGCATACCGCAACTCGCCCGAAGGGGGCAGTCACCGTACTCAGTCAGTGAAAGTTAACCAGCTCTACGATCAGTTTGGCTACGGAGAAACCAGTCCCGTGGCCATTCGCCGCTTCTGTCGTTACCTGTTTGCGAAGGGGAAACCGGAGTACTTACTGCTGATTGGCAAAGGGCTCACTGTCGACTACAACTACCACCGGCGCGATCCCGCCGTTAGCGAACCAGTTCATTACGTGCCCACTGGCGGCTTTCCGGGTTCGGATGTGGTATTTAGTGCTGGTTTGGGTGATAGCGAAGGCTTCACCCCAGGCATTGCCACCGGACGAATTAACGCGCGTAACGCAGCCGACGTAGCCAGCTATTTGGATAAAGTAAAGGAAAAAGAAGTTAGTACGCTGACGGAAGACTACCAAGCTAGTGACGCGCGGAAAGCATTGTGGAAAAAGCGTTTGCTCCACATCAGTGGGGGAATAAGCGCTGAAGAGTTTGCTACCTTCAGCCGCCACGTGAACGATTTCAAACAGGTGGCCACCGGCGACTTTTTGGGCGGCCAGGTTTCCACGCTTTCCAAGAAGACGGATAATGCCACCGAACTGATCAATGTATCGGAAGAGGTGAACCAGGGAGTGGCCCTGATCACTTTCTTTGGCCACTCATCGGCCGTGCGCATCGACATCGACATCGGCTGGGCTTCTAATGATGAGCTTGGCTATCGCAACAAAGGAAAGTATCCCGCTATTTTGCTAAACGGCTGCAATGCGGGCAACATATTTAGCAGTGCCTATACTTTCGGCGAAAACTGGATCAGCACTCCTGACCGAGGCGCTACGAACGTGATCGCCAATAGTGCCACCGGATTATCCAGCATTTTGAAGCACTATTCCGACAGCTTCTATCAAACCGCCCTGGGTGACAGCAGCTGGATCGATCAATCTATCGGACGGGCGAAAATCGAGGCAGCACGACGCCTGTTAGCAACCGATAATTCGTGGGAAGCCTACCCCGCCCATGTGCAGCAGATGGTGTTGCAGGGCGATCCGGCCATTCCGCTGTTCGGGCGGGGCTTACCTGATTTTGAGATTAGTGACCAGCGCCTTTCGGTAGAACCACTCGAGCCAGGACCGGTCACTGCCTCCTCCGACTCTTTTGCGATTGCGTTGGCGGTTCGCAATTTTGGGCGTACCAGTTGAGACTCGCTGGCGGTGCAGATTAACCGCACCCTGGGCGACGGCACCACCGTCCCCTACGAGCCGCGGTATTTTCCGCCCGTAGCCTTTCAGGACACCTTGCGTTTCGTGATTTCTTCGGCGGAAGTAGCTACATCAGCCGATCAAAGCTCAGGCAGCAATCAGTTTGAGGTGATTCTGGACGATGCCAACCATGTTTCGGAACTCAATGAGGACAACAACCGCGCGGTGCTGGAGTACTTCGTTCCGGTGAGTGGCACAGTGAACTTGCTTCCGCACAACTACGCGCTGATAAGTGAACCGACGGTCGCTTTGCACGTGCAGCCCGGCAACCTGTCGCAAGCATTGGCTAAAAATCAGCCACGGGATTTTCTGATCGAACTAGATACCTCGGCCCGGTTCGATAGTCCCGTGAAGCAACAGACAACTCAGTCAGCCTCGGCTTTAGGGCGATGGTTGGTCGATCTGCCGGTAGTGATCGACAGCACGGTGTACTATTGGCGATCGAGGTACGCTACGCCGCAGGAAGGCGAGGTGGATGCATGGACACCAAGCTCGTTCACCTATGCGAAGGGTAGCTCCGGCGGATGGGTGCAGCGACAGGCTGCCCAGTTTTTGGAAGATGAAGTGACAGGGCTTACCTACGACGGACACTGGCGGTTCACCGAGACGCAGTTAAGTGTAGAGGTAAATGCCTACGGTAGTGAGCACGCGGAAGAATTGCCCTCGGTGCTGGTGAACGGCAAAAATTTTATCATCAGTAGAAATAGTGGGGAGCGGTGCCGCGACAATTCTTTTAACGGCATGGCCTTCGACCGCAATAGTTTGCAACCCTACCTGCCGCTGGGGAGACCAGGTTATGATCGGAGGGATCCGAACAGTTGTGGACCCCTGCCACAGGTGGTTAATACGTTTAGCAATCAGCAGGTCGCCACCGGGGAGCTGCTAGATCAGTTTGTAGATAAATTAAAGGAAGGCGATCCGGTATTTTTGTTCTCTATCGGCGAGCTAAACTACGACGGCTGGAACGCGACCACGCGGGCAAAACTGCTAGAAATCGGAGTGGATACGGCGGAGATACAGAATCTGCAAAGCGGTGAACCGTTGATTATCTTAGGGAGGAAAAATGCAGCACCCGGCAGCGCCACGGTAGTCCGTGCTGACACCACCGATGCCCAGTCGGTAGTTGACCAGGCCGTAGCGCTCAACGAACAAATCATAGGACAGTATCAGCAAGGAAGCATTCTGTCGGCCCGCATCGGTCCGGCCTCTGCCTGGGCGAGTCTGCAAACCTGGGTGGTTCGTAGCCAAGCTGATAGCGTAAAACTATCGTTGATCGGAGAGAGCGGCTCGGGGCAAACAACTGTGCTACTAGAAGACATAACAAAACCAACGATCGATATTTCAACCATTAATACGGTCCAGTATCCGTATCTGCGTCTTCGGCTAGATACGGAAGACGCGACAGACCAGACTCCAGCGCAGCTAGAGCAGTGGTTAGTTCACTACGTTGGGGTGCCCGAGGGAACGCTGCTGCGCACCGCGGCGGATGAGAATACCCTAGCGGAGGGTGAGCTTTTTACTGCGACCTTTGACTTCTACAATGCCTCGTCCTATAACTTTTCCGATTCGTTGGCAGTAGTTTACACACTTACCAACCAAGCAACGCAGGCGGCAGCAACTGATACGCTACGCATTGCTTCGCTACCCGCCGGCGACACTGCAACCTTTAGCATCACTGCTGCAACCGTGGGTCGGACCGGGGTCAATGACCTATTGGTCAACGTAAACCCGCGCTTACTGCCCGAGCAGTCGTACCACAACAACCAAGCAAACCTGCCCAGCTTCTTTACTGTGGTTCCCGACCAGACCCACCCGGTGCTCGACGTAGCCTTCGATGGCAGGTACATTAACAACGGCGACGTGGTATCACCCCGCCCACTGATTGCGGTGGTGGTACGCGACGAAAATCCAATCCTGCAAAAGCAGGATACCACAGGCATTAACCTGTACCTGCGAAGAAGCGGAGGTGTTGACACGGTGGTATCGGATTTTAAGCGGGTACGCTTATCAGCCGACAACGTGAGGTTCTCTGCGGCAGATGACGAAAATCCTTTTACACTTACCTTTCAGCCGGAACTAGAGGATGGCGTCTATACCCTGCGGGTGCAGGCCGATGATGCATCAGGCAACCCTTCAGGAACGCAACCCTACGAAATTAGCTTTGAAGTGGTTAATCAGTCTACCATCACTTGCTTTCATCCGTATCCGAATCCCCTCACAAGCAGCGCGTACTTTACCTTCACCCTAACCGGATCAACGGTGCCCGAACGGTTAACGGTGCAGATTATGAACGTGACCGGACAAGTAGTTCGCGAAATCACTACCAAAGATTTTGGCGAGCTGCGGCTAGGAAGTGAAAAGGTACGTTACCAGTGGGACGGTCGAGACCGGTTTGGCAATATCTTGCCGAACGGAATGTATTTATACCGAACTGTCGTTGAAGGGGCAACTAACTTTGAACTACGCCGAAGTTCTAATGATCGCTCGATAGGTACCGGAGTGGGGAAGCTGTTTATTCTGCGGTGAAGTTGGTCACCAAGCGTTTCAAAACCACTCCCGATTGCGCATATATATATACATCACCAACCCGGTGAATAGCATTGAACCAAGGGCAATAGGATAGCCCCACTTATAGTGCAATTCAGGCATGTTTTCGAAGTTCATTCCGTAGATGCCCGCTACAAATGTGAGGGGGATGAAGATGGTCGCGATAATGGTGAGCGTCTTCATCACATTGTTCATCTTGTTGCTCAGGTTGGTCATATATAGGTCCATAAAACTGGTCAGGGTTTCTCGCTGATGCTCCATGGTGTTGATCACGTGATCGATGTGGCTGGACACGTCACCCAGAAAACGAATCGTTTGCTGGTTCACCAACGTCTCCTGACTGGTCAGGGTCATCAGGGCCTCACGCAGCGGATAGATGTTTTTACGCAGCTCGATCAACTGCCGCTTGTAGTGCGTAATCTGCTCAATCGCGCTTTCTTGCGGGTGGTAGATCAGGTCGTTCTCAAGTTCGGCCAACTGGTCACCGTATTCTTCAGTGATGGTGTAGTAGTTGTCCACAATCACGTTGACGAGGGCATAGAGTAGGTAGTCGATGCCGCGTTTGCGGATTCTTCCTTTGTAGGCTTCCAGCCGCTGGCGCACCGGCTCGAACACGTCTTTTTTACGCTCCTGAAAAGAGATCAGGTAGGTCTTACCCAGAATAAAACTTATGTGCTCCTGCTCAATAGACTGGTGCTTCGGGTCAACACTCATCATCTTGAGGGTGATGAACAGGTAGTCGTCATAGTCTTCGTACTGCGGAGAAAGCACGGTGTTCAGAATGTCTTCCATCACCAGCGGGTGCAGGTCGAAGTGGTCGCCCACCTCCTGAATGAGTGAAATATTGTGCAGCGCACTGATGTTAATCCAGTTGGCCTTTTCCGGGTCCATCTTGGCCAGAATCTCGCCCAAAGACTCGCTCTGAAATTCTTCCAACTGCTCCTCATCGTAGCGATAGAGTGAGATTTCAGGTTTTTCATCCGTGTTTTTGCCGGTGTAGACCAATGTGCCGGGAGCGGTACCCGCCGTTTGGCTCAGCTTGTAGGTGTCCGGCTTCTTCCGTAGCAGCGGCAGATAGTCTATAAGGTTTCGGGGATCGAGCTGCTTAATCCGGGACAGGTTCCGGCGCACTTGATAACTGGTCTTAGACTTGAGCTTGTTCATAGCAATGGTGGTTTAGATAAGCCCGCGCGCTTTCAGGGCCAGATACTTATTAATGGTATCTACCGACAACTGCTGCGGGGTGGTGAGCACAGCGTGGATGCCAAACTGTTGCAAGCGCTCGACGATCACTTTTTTCTCAAAAATAAACTTTTCAGCGATAGTTTTCCGATACACATCGTTAACCGTGCGCACCGGCTCTTGCAACAAATTATATAACTCGGTATTCTTGAAGAACAACACCACCAGCACATGGTCGCGGGCGAGTTGACGCAAATAAGGAAGCTGCCGCTCCAGCGCCGACAATGACGCGAAGTTAGTAAACAGCAACAATAAGCTGCGCTGTGTGATACGCCGACGCACGGCAGAATACAAAGCGGCGTAATCAGCTTCTTTGTACGCAGTTTTCTGATGATACAGTGCTTCCATCAGCAGGTACATCTGCTTGCTGCGCCGACTGGCGGGCACCACCGTCTGTACTTGGTGCTGAAACGTGACCAAGCCCGCCTGATCGTCTTTCTTGATAGCAATATTGGCGATCACCAGGCTGGCGTTGATGGCGTAGTTGAGCAGGCTCATACCCTCGAAGGGCATCTGCATGGTGCGGCCCTTGTCGATCAGGGCGTAGACCTGCTGCGAGCGCTCGTCCTGGTAGTTGTTCACCATGAGCCCGCCGCGCCGGGCGGTGGCCTTCCAGTTGATAGTGCGATAATCGTCGCCGGGCACGTATTCTTTGATCTGTTCGAACTCCTGGTTGTGCCCCAAGCGACGAATCTTTTTGATGCCGAACTCGGTGAGCTGGTTCGAGATGGCCAGCAGTTCGTAGCGTCGCATCTGGATAAAAGACGGATACACCGGCACGGTCTTGTGTTCTGAAAAGCGAAAACGACGCTGCGCCAGCCGCAGCGGAGAACTGACCAGCGCATTCACCGCCCCAAAGTCATATTCGCCCCGCTTCACCGGACGCACAGCGTAGGTGTGGGTGCTACTCTCGCCTGGTTTGACAGAAAGCTCGGCGTGGAAGTCACGCTCCTGGAACTGCACCGGCAGCTCATCGAGCAAACGTACGGACACCGCAAACCGGTAGTGGTTTTCTACGATAATTCGAAGCAGGTTTTCGTCGCCGTTGGACAGCTTATCGGGAGTGATGCGCTGACCAGAGAGCCCCCGGGTTTGGTAGAGCAAAAGCAGGTCGATGACCAGCAGCGCTATCAGCACCCAGAACAACACCCGCGCCAGCCCCAGTAGTGGAAGGCTGTAACTTATAACAAACAGAAGCACCAGCGCGCCCAGCGCGATGAAGAAGTATTGAGTAAGAAAGAGCGAACGGAAGAATGAGCGCATAACCTAGCCAAGCAAGCGGCGTAGGCGGCAATCTACAAAAAACCGGAGATAACAACCAAGCGATTATCGAGCATCCCTCGCTATCGCATCAGCACCACGTAGCCGCTCTGCGGACCTTCTTCGGGGCCCAGATCAACCACGTAGAAGTAGGTGCCCTCGGGCAGTTGCCCACCCCCGACGATCAATCCCTGGTTGGCCGTGCCGTCCCACACGCTCCGTTGGTTGTCGTAGCCCTGAGTACGATACACCGCGTTGCCCCAACGGTTGAAAACTGTTACCGAATTATTCGGATAGGCGCTGATACCTTTGATCTCCCAGCGGTCGTTGTTGTTATCGTTGTTGGGAGAGAAGCCCTTGGGAATTTCAATCGCTCCAGCTCGCACCTGAATAATCACCTCTGCCTTCGAGCAAAGGTCCGGGTCCTGAACATCGCACACCCAGTAGCTAAACTGATCAGGCCCGATGTAGTACTGATCCGGAGTATACGAATAGCTGCCGTCGGCGGCCAGGGTAACGGTACCGTGGGCGGGTGAGCCAACCGAGGCAACCTCTCCCAGCGGACCGCCGTCGGGATCATAGTCGTTGGCCAGCACATTGCCGGTGGCGACCTCGTCGTAGGTAATGATGACCGCATCGTTCACCGCGACCGGTGCATCGTTCACCGGGTTCACCGTGATCACCACGCGGGCGGTATCGCACAGGGTGGGGGCGGTTTGGTCGCATACTCGGTAGATAAGGGTATCGTAGCCATTGTAGTTTTCGGCCGGGGCGTACCCTAGCTCTCCATCCGGAGACAGCGTAGCGGTGCCGTTGGTAGGTGGGGTTAGCAGTAGGGCTGTTAAACTGCCTCCGTTCACGCCGCTATCGTTAACCAATACATTCGCCGTAACGGTACTGTCCTCGTCTACGATAATCTGATCAGGAGTAGCCACGACGCTAAAGCAAGCTGGATTGAGCGTAACCTGAACTGTTGACGAGTCGGCGAAGCAGATGGTTGTAGCATCCACTACGTAGGTAAACACGAAGGGCCCGCCGCCGAGCTGATCGAAGATAACCTGCTCAGGATTGCTAAGGTCAACCGTTACCGAACTGTTGTTCTTCCAGCGGCCGGTGGTATTGTGGATGCCTACGATGCCATCAAACAGGTTAACCGGCAGCGAGGCATCGCAGATTGTCAAGGTACCGTCTCCCCCGGCATTGGGCGATTCGCGGATTTCTACGGTAGTAACGTCCGATGTGGTATTACCACAAATGAAGCTGGAATTAGTAATCACTACTCGGTACTGGTTACCGTTCAGTGCCGCGTTGCTGCTTACGCGCAGCGTATCGGACTGGGCACCCTGATGCAACGCATCATTAGCAACATCTGCGTAGCTCACTCCGTCTTCGCTCACCTCCCACTGGTAGATAAAATTTTGGTTGGTGATGGCGGGGTATAGCAGAATATCATCAGTGTTGGGACATACCGGCATGGCGGTGGTAGAAATGCTAGCGGAAGGTGCGGTGCCAACCTCCCGGAAGTCAAATACTCCGTTACTATTGCCATCACTCGGCACTAGGTAACTACCGCCAGTAACGCGTCCTTGGGAGTCTACTGTTGGGACACCGGATCCTAACAATCCATCTCCTTCCGGGTCATCGAAACCGGCTTCAACAACATCGTTACAACCGTCACCATCAGCATCTAGTACTAAAAAATCAGGGGCACCCGTCGCGTCGCTGTCCGCCAATGTATAGTCGGCGGCTCCATCATCGTTACTATCTACCGCCTGCGGAATTCCCCGAGGGGTGATCGCCCCGTTCACTACCCCATTAGCATGGGCCGCCCCTGAGCCCGATTCTACCACGTCGTAGATGCCGTCGTTGTCGCTATCTAAATCAAGCATATCCACTACGCCGTCGCCGTCGGTATCGCCACACGCAAAGATGCTAACGGTAGCGTCGACCGTTCCAATCTCAGTGTAGTACGTAGTGAACACGTAATCACGTGGGATAATATCTACCGCTACTCCAGCCTCGCAATCAAAGCCAACGGGTTGATAAACAAAAGCAGTTACTCCACTTCCCTGAGTTTGATCCAAGTAGGGAATTACATCCCTTCGTTCACCGGGCACATTGGTATCAATAAAGAGTTGAATAGAATTTTCGGTGATTACGAGTTCAGGATTTCCTTCACCGTCCCAGGGATGCCAGCCGACGTGCCATGATGGGAAATTATTGGTATTATCAGAGTCGAAAAGCTCACCCTTCTCGAACTCAAGGACTCCTTCAAAGTGATTCAGTCCGAAGTTTAGAACGGTAGTGCCGTCTACTGTTACCTCAAAACCATCGTTAAAGCGTTCGATATCAAAGTTTAGCTTACAATCACTGACGGTGCCTCCACTAGGAAGATTAGTTTGGGCGGTGAATGATACTGGCGTACCCCCGCTGTTAGCATTGCCTCCCGAGGCGGTAATCGTGCTCGAACATATTTCCACCTCCAGTGGCCGTGACGGACGAAGGGTTAGTTCCATCGAAGTTGGTAGCGTCTAAAGTAAGCGTAGCATTGGTGCTGGCGCACTCATCCACATTCAAGATGCCGTCGTCGTCTTGGTCTTCGTCGGCGGGTACTAGCAGCCTAACGGGGTCCGAGGTCGTAGCGGTACAAACGAAGCTCGCGTCGGTAATGAGCACGCGGTACTGGTTTTGATCCATTGCTGGGGCCACATCGATACGGAGTGTGCCCGATTGGGTGCCGCTGTAGGGGCTACTTTCGCTCAGATCGGTATAGGCAATACCGTCGGTGCTCACCTGCCACTGGTAGGTGTAGTTAGACTGCACCGTGATGGGCGATAGGTCAACCGTAGTTCCAGCGTAGGCGGTTACTTCACCGGTAGGTACACTACCATCGGGCGCGACTCCGGCCTCCTGAAAGTCGAAGGTGCTGTTGCCGTCTCCATCGGCGGGAGTAGCGTAGCCTCCGGCCCCGGTGATGCGGCCCTGGGCATCTACGGTAGGCGTACCGGTGCCAATAATGCCGTCATTGTCGCTATCCGTCAAACCGGCTTCAATGACATCATCGCAGCCGTCGCCGTCGGCATCCAATACCAGGAAGTCAGCTTCACTAGTCGCATCACTATCGCTATTGGCTAGGGTATAATCAATCGCTCCGTCGTTATTGCCGTCTACCGACTGCGGAATACCGAAAGCGTTGATGGGGCCGGTGGGTAGCCCATCGGTATGGGCTACGCCCGAACCGGACTCTACCACGTCGTAGATGCCGTCGTTGTCGCTGTCCAGATCAAACATATTGGCTACTCCATCGCCATCGGTGTCACCGCAGGCGTAGACGCGGGCGGTAGCAGTAACATTACGCAGTTCGGTGGCGGTGCTGCGGTTGGCGTTGTAGAGGGTAAAGCCGGTTCCATTAGAGTCAGCGCAGGTAAAATCATTCGTTTTATAGATGAAGGCATCACTTCCGGTACCTTTCGTCTTGTCGAGATAGGGAATGATGTCGCGACGCTCACCGGCGATGTTCGTATCCACCATCAGTTTAATGCTATCATTGGTAACGATCAGCACCGGATTGCCTTCACCGGTCCAGGGAGTCCAGCCCACGTTGCCGCTGGTAGTGCTTAGATCGGAGTCGAAAGAGCTCACCGGGGGCAAACTCGCACACCCGGTCCCAATGGGTTTGGTTAAAGTTGAATACGGGATTTGTTCCAATATCTAACCGTATGCCGTCATCAAAACTGCCTAGCGCAAAGGTGAGGACGCACGGACCCAGTGTGCTATTATCAGGATTTACCACCTGCGCTCGGAAATTGATGGCTACCGTGCCATACGTATTTGAGGCTGCTGAGCCGCCGTTAGCGGTTAGTGTGGTCTCTAGGGTGCCGCCGCCGTTGTCGGTAACATTAGACGTAGCCCCACCATGATCGGTAAGTTCAAGGCTTAGTTCGGCCTGCGAGCCAGCGCATTCGTCAGCATCTAGGATGCCATCGTTGTCGTTGTCGAGGTCTACGGTATTGCTTCTGGCGTCGCGGTCGGTATCTGAGAAAGGATCGCGGAAATTCACGTCGCCTCCGCTAGTAGCGTCCTGATCGTCGTCGGCAAAGTCGGTAAGTGGGGCGCCGGTGTAGGTACCGTCCGGGTCGGAGTAGTCATCAGCGGTTTCACGATTAGCAGATAAGCCGTTGACTCCTACGTCGTTGCCGTAGCCGCCGCCGGTTTCCTGGAAGTCGGGCTTGCCGTCGTCGTCGCTGTCGGTATCGAGGTAGTCGGGGGTGCCATCACCGTCGGTATCTACGGGAGTAAGTCCCATCGGGCTGCCCTCGTAATTATCAGCCAAGCCGTTGTTATTGTTGTCGGTGGAGGGAGCATTGTAGCCCAGTGTGGTTTGCGCCTCGATATTGTCGGGGATGCCGTCGTTATCGCTGTCCAGGTCGAGGCGGTTGGGCACGCCGTCGCCGTCGTGATCGGGGTTGCACGAATAAACGTAGCAGGCTTCATCGTTCACGCTGGTAACGGTGGTGGTGAAGGTAATATCACTAGTCCAGCGGTAGGAGTCGCCTGAATCCTGACTTTGCAGGGCAGGGATGATCAGTACGCGGGTTACTTCACCGGAAGTATTGAAGTTAAGGGTATAATTATTGGTCTCAGGAGTGTTTTTTGGAATGTCACGAAGAATGGTTTTATCCATTGGCTTAAGCACTGCTCCACTTTCGGCATCAATAGCAATTAAGCCTCCGTCAAGTCCTGAGCCATTGCGACCGCTTTTCTTTTCTACGGTCCAAGCTACGTCAATCTGTACCGACTGCACACATTCGGGTACGTCCACTTCGTAGCCCCGCACGATAAACTCATTGGTAACACTCGCGGATACATTACCGGGGGTAGCGCAGGTAGTCGGGCTGAATGAGTCTTCGGCGTTATAGAAGGTAGCACCATCTTGTGACTGTATGGCGTCCAGTTCGTAAGCGGTGAGGTTGCGGTCGATGAGAGGAATATTGATCACATCACCTACGGCAATGGTCTGTTCAACTGGAAGGCACTCATCAGTATCTAAGATTCCATCGTTGTCCGAATCAATATCGGCTGAGTTGCCCAGGCCATCGCCATCCGGGTCGCAGTTTTCGCGCAGGATGAAGTCCTCGAAGACAATTCCTTTGCCTCCGCCGAAGTAAACAGCCATGTTGGTGGCATCAAAGGTATTATCGCTACCATCGAAGGTGCGTTGATAATCAGCGACAAAGGTTCCGTCGTATTCGTAATCCAACTCACACAGGGCCAGCTTGAGAGCGGCATTCCAAGTGATGCGGAATCGGACTGTTTTTCCCGAAACGTCCGAAGGAAAGTCATCGTCGTTACCAGTAGTTTTGCTGTCGCCGGGTTTTTTGTCAAAAAAGTATAAGCGGCCTTTATTTCCATTTTGATCAACTCTTATGTTCATCCCTAGTAGGGGGAAATTGGGTTCACCAAAGTAGTTAGATGCCTGTGCGTCGCCGGAGCCCAAGCCAACAAAGGGAGTACCTGAAGCGTTGTCGCTCATCGGAATTTTGGCGGTCACCTCAAACACCAAATCTTTATTGTAAAAACCAGTGTCTTTCGTTCTGATGTATTGACGGTTGTTGTTAATAGCCGTTGGATCCCACTTGGCTTCGTAATTCGTATAGTCAATAGCGATACCGCTGGTTTCATTGGAAGGGCCTTCTTCCAGAAAGCTGTTCAATGTTTGATCGTTGAAGTTTTCTCGATGCTCGCAAAACTCTTTTGTGTCAAGCTGAAAACCAGTTAAAGGAGCGGCTGCTGCATCCAGCGTGCCAATGGTATATTCTCCGTCGTTTAGTTGAGCGTCACTCAGTCGAAAAGTGAGTTCGCTTATGTTATTAGCACTAAAACTCTTGTCAGCATCGGCTATTGGCACCACTTCGTAAACACTGCCGTTCTTGCGCAGGAGAACATAGTTACTTTTTATGGTAGAAAAAATTCTTCCGGGATGCACTCTATGCAAATCAAATTGCAAAGAAGCATCCAGCGCTCCGGTTTTATCCACGTACCAACTACGGGCCCAGCGCTCTTCCACCCCGGCGGTCAGATTGGTGGTGGTGGTGCCGTGGGGGGTGTTGTTGTGCCCGGCCATCAGATAGTCGCCATCGCTTAGGTCAGCCGTTTCGGCATAGAGAGTGAGGGCGTTAGTGCTTGCATTGCGGTGGTCGCTGGCGTTTTCCCGACCAATACCGGCCACCTCATAGTCGAAATCGCCGTTGGCCGGAAGGTCACCGGCGTAGCGATCACGGTTAACTCCATCGAAGCCTACCAGCGACAAATTGTACTTTGCGTTCAAATAGTTGTTGATGATAACTATTTTTACCTCATTGAGATCTCTTTGGTAGAAAATTACCTCGGCAATATCTACTGCGGATTGTAACCCAGCTAGTTCGGGACCTGCCCAACTACTAAGAAAATCGTTGTTGGGGTTCGTATCAATTAGGCTGCTGTTTTCATATAGACGACGCGGCGGGCTCATACTTTGCCCGAAGGTACCAGTGAAAATCCCAAACTGGTTTACTCCTGAATTTATGTATCCCGATCCACCGGTTGCTATTTCTGTAGCACCAAACTGGGAAAAGCGAAATTGACTTGGATCATTTCCTCGCCATCCTACGTACAGATTATTATTGGCGTTCGCTCCGGCTGATCCATACAAAAGCCAGCCATCGTTGCCCAGTGATGTCCGACGAGCAGCCACCACAATAAACGAATAGTCACGATTGAGAATACCGTTGGCATTGCTATTGATGCTGGCATCAAGGTTCATTTCGTCGTTTACGCCATCAAAGCGCACTACCGGACGCCCGTTGAGCACAGAAGTAGTGAAGCGGGGCCGCTCGTTAGCCGTAGTGCGGGTAGCATCAAACCCATTTCCTGAGCGGTCGGTCCAAATCTCTACCGGAGTGCCATCGACTAACCCTAACGAAGCAGCGTCTAGCCACAAAATATTTCTGGGCTGGCTGGTGCCGGTCGCATTGCCTACCCCCCCCGGGCCGGTTTGCGCCTCTACGACCTGCAGAGGAAGTAGTGCTAGCCACCCAACAACGGTGAGTAGCCAAAGAGGATTACCAAATGAGATAGGACGATAAAGAAAATGCATACGTACTGGTTTTTTTGACACTAGACACTTACTACTGGTAAGAATAGTGCCCTAAATGAAAGCCAGCCGCACCTTACATGGCTTCAGCAGGAATCGGCGGCGCTTTTTCCTCTACTTTTCGGAATGCAATTGCCCGAATAGGGGAATAATGCGAACGAGCGAAAATAGAACGATCCGCGAAGAAGGAAACCGTAAAATTTGGGCAGACCTTGGGCACGTAAGGTTGCCCAGTAACTAGTCATTTTTACCTATGCCCCTCGCTGGGGGTGATTCTTTATCTAGGGGGCAATTCCCAAATTAAGACAAGGGCGAACGCTTTGGAACTGCATTTGACCAGAAACATGGGCGAACGCGTTGAAACCGCGCCCGAGTTTGATGAAGAGCTAATTGAGAGAGTGAATTTTATTAGCCTAGCAGCGAAGGGGGCACGCCGAAAAATCTGTACTTTTAAGCAATCAAAGCCTAACCCAACTTTCCTATGATCCGAAACTTACTTCTGTTATCCCTGTTTCTGTTGGTCACGGCCGCCGTAGCCCAGCAGCGCGAGCAGGGCAATTTGGTAATTGAGAACATTCCTAAAATTCCTGATACCCTGGCCCAGCGCCAGCAGCAGTACCAAAACGTGCGCTCGGCCTCGGTGGCCGATTGGCACCCCGACGGTGAGCAACTGCTCCTTAGCACCCGCTTCGGCGAAACCACCCAACTGCACCTGGTGAGCCAGCCGATGGGCATGCGGCAGCAGATAACCTTCTTCGACGAGCCGGTGGGCGACGGCTCTTACTGTCCCAGCGCCGACTACTCCGGCTTTCTGTTTACCAAAGACGAGGGCGGCAATGAGTTCGCGCAGCTGTTCTGGTACGACACCAAAGAAGGGCGCTCCCGCATGTTGTCCGACGGCGAGTCGCGCAACAGTAACGGCACGTGGTCGAACCGGGGCGACCAGTTTGCCTTCACCAGCACCCGCCGCACCGGAAAAGACTTCAACATCTACCGGACAGCGATGACCAGTCCGGAAGAAGCCACGCTGCTGGTGGACAAGGGCGACGGGGCCTGGTCAACCGCCGATTGGTCGCCCGACGATCAGCAACTTCTGGTCACGCAGTACCTTTCGGCGGCGCACGCCAACGTGTACGTGCTCAACCTAGCGGACGGGGCACTCATGCCGATCAACGATACCACAGAGGTGGCTTTCTACGCCGGAGGGGTTTGGAACGCCGACGGGTCGAAGGTGTTCACCATCAGTAACCGGGACGGGGAATTTCGCACCTTGATGCGTTACGATTTGACGACCAAGGAGTTCACCCCGGTGACCAGCGATATTCCGTGGGACGTAGCAAACCTTGCCATCAACGCCGACCGCACCCAAATCGCCTTCGTGACCAACGAAAACGGCATTGACCAGTTGTATCTTCTCGATCCTGATGAGCTTATCTATCAAAAAGTGAGTAACCTGCCAATGGGTCAGATTTACGGCCTGGTATTTCATCCGAAGGACAATCGACTGGCGCTGAGCATCGGAACGGCGCAGAGTCCCGGCGATGCCTACGTGCTCGATTTATCCAACGGCAACCGTCTAACACGCTGGACCAATAGTGAGGTAGGCGGGCTGAATACGGAGACTTTTGTGCAGCCGGAGCTCATTTCCTTTCCTAGCTACGATTCTACGATTCAAGAAACGCGTCAGATTCCGGCCTTCTACTTTCAGCCTACGAACACCGATGGTCCCACTCCGGTAGTTTTATACATCCACGGCGGACCCGAGGGGCAGTACGTGCCGTATTTTTCGTCGTTCATCAACTACTTAGTCAACGAGATGGGCATTGCGGTGATCGCCCCCAACGTGCGCGGCTCGGCGGGCTACGGAAAGTCGTATTTGCAGCTCGACAACGGTTTTCAGCGCAAAGAGTCGGTGAAAGACATTGGCGCACTGCTCGACTGGGTGAAGCAGCAGCCGGAGCTAGACAGTAAGCGGGTGGCGGTGTACGGCGGCTCCTACGGTGGCTATATGGTGCTGGCCTCGATGGTGGACTACAACGACCGCTTGCGGTGCGGAGTGGACGTGGTGGGCATTAGCAACTTTGTGACCTTTCTGGAGAATACCGAGGAGTACCGTCGTGACCTGCGGAGGGCGGAGTATGGCGACGAGCGCGATCCAGACATGCGGGCGTTTCTGGAAAAGATATCGCCCAACAACCACGCTGAGAAGATCAAGAGTCCGCTGTTCGTAATTCAGGGAGCCAACGACCCCCGGGTGCCCGCCAGCGAGTCGGAGCAGATGGTGGAAGAGATTCGCGGCATGGGCAGTGAGGTGTGGTATCTGCTGGCCAGAGATGAGGGGCATGGTTTTCGGAAGAAGGGCAACCGCGACTACCAGTACAATGCCATTGCGCTGTTTTTTCAGCAGTACTTGCTGGGGGAATAGGTGGTAAATAGAGATTCATTGAGCATCATGAATGATGCATCTACAATTTGTATTTAATCAGTCGCTGTGAACCCCGCTGCCTTACTGCTGGAAACCTACGTTGCCGCGCACAGCACGCCTGAAACCACGCTGCTAGAGAAAATTCGGCGCGAGACGCACCTGCAAGTGCTGATGCCGCAGATGCTGTCGGGACCGGTGCAGGGAGCGTTGCTGGCTGCCCTGGTGCAACTCACTCGGGCGAAGCGGGTGCTGGAAATAGGCACCTTCACCGGTTACGCCTCGCTCTGGATGGCGCAGGCGCTGCCTGATGACGGCCTGCTGCATACCATTGATCGCAACGAAGAACTGGAAGACCGGGTACGGGCTTACTTCGCCGAATCGGAAGTGGGCCACCGCATCAAATACCACTGCAACGATGCCCGAACGGTGGTTCCTACGCTCGACGGAACCTTCGATTTGGTGTTTATCGATGCCGATAAAGAAAATTATGGACATTACTACCGACTCATTATTGACAAAGTACGCGAGAATGGACTTATTGTCGTTGATAACGTACTGTGGGGAGGGAAAGTAGTCAGCCAGAAACCTGATCGAAAAACGCAGGCCATTCGGGACTTTAATAATTACGTACACCACGATGCGCATGTGGCCAATGTACTGCTTCCCCTCCGCGACGGGCTCATGATACTTATCAAGCAAGAACCTACCAACGTATGATCATTTCTTTGCCCCACTGGGCTAGCGTGTACTTACTTACCAGTCGGGCCGCCGCCGCTGGATTTCTTCTCTGCCTATTTGCTCCAGATGCGTCGGGACAGCAGCGGGTGGTGGTGCCCGAAGTGGTGGACTTTGCCAACATGCGGTTGGAACTAACCAACGAGGCCCGCAAGAAAATTCAGACCGATGTGGACGCACTTACGCGCTACGAGAAGTATTACAATGCTAAGGCAGAGCGTATCAACGCCTACTTTCCCCTCATTGAGGCAGTGTTGCGCGAAGAGGGAGTACCCGACGATATAAAGTACCTAGTGATTCAGGAAAGCGCTTTGGTGGGCGACGCGGTCTCTTCTTCACAAGCCGTAGGTTATTGGCAATTTAAAGAAGGCACTGCGCAGGAAGTAGGGCTGCTTGTTAACGGAGCGGTCGATGAGCGAATGAACATTATCACCGCCACGCGGGGAGCCGCGCGCTACTTCAAGAGCAACAACGCCTACTTCGACAACTGGCTCTACGCATTGATGGCCTACTACGAGGGACCCGGCGGGGCGCTCAAAAAAGCCGATAAATCGAACTACGGTGCTCGGAAGATGCGCCTGCGGGGCAACACCCATTGGTACGTGCTCAAGTATCTGTCGCACAAACTGGCCTTCGAGCCCGCCGTAGGCCAACCCATGGACACCCCGGTGCAACTAATTGCCTACACTGAGGGGTCGGGCAAAACGTTGGCTGAAGTGGCGCGCGCGTTCGATTTGAAAGCTTCGTACTTAGAGCCCTATAATCTTTGGCTCAGGCAGCGGCGCATTCCGGCCACCAAACCTTTCCCCGTAATTGTTCCTCGCTACAACGCGATTCCGGCCGATGATCTGCTGGCACAACGGAATTCGTCCGACCAGCAAAACACCAACCGAAACCAAGGCGACCAAGCCAGGACGAAGTCCGAAGCGGCAGATCGAACCGCTAAAACAGCCGGACTGCGCAATCCCACTTATTTCGACGAACAGCGTGAGACGGAAAAATTTCCGGTTATTCGGGAAGGAGAAACCTTTCGGGGCGAAAAGAGGCTTCTTATCAATGGTATCCCGGGCATCATTGCGCAGGCGGGCGAAGACGTGCGTGCTTTGGCAGAACGTGCGGGTGTCTCTTCTAGCCAATTGGTGCGCTACAATGATCTAACCAGCAAACGGGCTCGCGTAGAAGAAGGAATGGCATACTACTTACGCCCGAAGAAGAATCGGGCTCCGGCCCATTATCATACCGTAGCGCCGGGTGAAAACCTATGGAGTATTTCTCAGCGCCTGGGCGTAAAACTTAAGAAGCTTACGCGTAACAATCGCATGAAACGAGAAGATGCGCTAAAGCCGGGATTGGTGCTCTGGCTTCGGTTCATTCGTCCGCAGCAGGTGCCGGTTACCTATCAGGCCATACCCCGTGAGGTGGCGCAACCTTCGCTGGCACGACGTACTCCTTCGTCTACCAGATCACCTCAAGCTGCAACTAAATCTGAGTATGTAGCTAATAGCTCGACTGAGAAAAGCCTCCCATCTGATTTATCAGTGCTGCTGGCCGACGAGGAAGCGGACGCACCTCAGGCGGCGACCCAACCGGCCTACGGCAAACCAGCGGAAGACGATGGGTGGCGGGGAGTTGAGGAGGCGAAGCGCCGTACGCACACGGTGGCCCCCCGCGAAACGCTCTACGGGATTGCCCGCCGCTACCAGCTCAGTGCCACTCAACTGGCAAAGTACAATGCGCTGGAGGTGAGCGAGCCGCTTCGGGTTGGACAAGCCCTTTATCTTACGCCACCCGAAGAGCAAGTGCAACGGGTGGCGCAGCAAACGTTGCTAATGCATGAGGTGCAAGCCGGAGAAACCATGTTTCAGATTGCCCGGCAGCACGGGGTCACCATTCAGAACCTGATGGAGTGGAACAGCAAAAATGGCTTCGACTTGGCAGCGGGCGAGCAATTAAAGGTTTATAAGTAGCGCATTCGCTGCTCAGCGTCGGCAACGTGTCTGCAACTTTCGGGTAAATATTACCTGCTCCTCAATCTTTTATGTTCCCGGTTTTTTTTTACTAGATTTAGTATAACCTTCACGGCTAAGAAAAATGGTTGTTTCCAACAATTAGCGTCGAGCGAACGCCGGGCTGCTGCCGAAAGAGTGATGATAGATCTAGTAATGTTGATCGATGATAATGACACTGATAATTTTATCAGTAAACGGATTATTGAGATCACCCAGTTTGCTGAACGGGTTGAGGTGAGAAACTCAGGACAGGAAGCCCTGGAATACCTTGTGGCGCACGCTGACGACGTAGATCAGTTGCCCCGCCTCATTTTTTTAGACATCAATATGCCGGTGATGGACGGTTTTATGTTTCTCTACGAGTTTGAGAACCTCTCAGCCATCGTGCAAGAGCGTTGCCAGGTAGTGATTCTATCCAGTTCGGACAACCAACGAGACATCGATAAGATCGTGAACAATCAGTCAGTGATCCAGTACATCACGAAGCCGCTTACGAAGCCCGCTTTGGAAAGCATTAGTATCAAAGTTTAGAACGTTGAGGGCGCCAGCTATATTTTGTCGTCGCTCAAGACCCTTTGTTCTTGGAGTTGGGCCTCAATCGGCAGTACATTGCCCATCCGTTACCTTTACTTGCTTAATTTCATGAGACAATGCATACTCACGGTGCTGAGCGGTCTGCTCTTTCTGGCCGCCCGGGCGCAGGAGAGCGCTGATTCGGTGCCACAGTACTGGAATGCCGGGGGCAACTTCAATTCCACTTTTCAGCAAGTATCGTCGGCCAACTGGGCGGGCGGGGGTCAGAACTCACTATCTCTGGGGGCGGTAGCCAGTTTGTTTGCGGTATACGACGACACCGTGCGGCGGCGCTGGGAGAACAACCTGGAGCTAGGCTACGGCCTCGGCAGAATCGGGGGGAGCGAGAGCAATTTCATAAAAACCAACGACAACCTGCTGCTGGTGTCGCGCTACGGCCGCAAGCTGGCTACCCGCTTTTACCTTTCGGCACTGCTAGACTTTCGCAGTCAGCTCACCCAGGGGTTTCGCTACGAACAAGTGAACGACTCGGTGCGCAATATTACCCAGACATCAGAGTTCTTGTCTCCGGGCTTTCTAATCACTTCGTTGGGCATTACCTACTCGCCTACGCGCAAGAAGGTGCTACTGAAGCGGCGGGCCGACGGGCAGGAAGACGACGATGATGACTCCAAAGACCGCAAGGACAAGGCCCGCGATTATTTTTCGGTAACTTTATCACCCTTTTCGGGCAAGTTCACTTTCGTGCTCAACGACGAACTGGTAGCGCTGAACCTATACGGCACCGAGGGGGCGAACGTGCGGGCGGAACTTGGAAGCAGCCTTACGCTGGTGGTGCGCAAGCGTCTGGTGGAGAATGTGACCGTGAGCGCTAACCTGAACCTGTTCTCAGCCTACCGGCAGCCCGGGAACATCGATCTGAATTCTCAAACGGTGGTGGTGCTACGGGTTAACAAGTTTTTGGCGGCCAATGTGGCCCTGCAACTCATCTACGACGACGATATCAACGTGGAGCGGGAAGACGGCAGCATGGGTCCGGCCCTGCAGGTACAAAATGCGGTGAACGTGGGACTGTCCTACGGGTTTTGAGCGACGGTTGATGTAGCGCAAAAGCGACAAGTACCTTGAGAAGATAACTCATTCGAGTTATAACGGGTCTACGGTCGTTCACTGCAAAATACGGTCGCTTCACTGCAAAAGGCTAGGGTTTGAAACCGGATGATCATACTTTGATCAGAATATTTTCAACTTCCTTACCGAAAAGTAATGCTCAGCAACTACTGGAAAACCGCCGTCCGCCGATTGCGCCGGAACAAAAGCCTGGCGTTCATGAAAGTGCTTGGCCTAAGCATCGGAATCACCTGCTGCCTGGTGATTTATACCTTTGTGACCTACGAACGAAGCTTTGACCGGCACCACGAAAAAGCCGACCAAATCTACCGCGTGGTGCAGCACACGCAGTATCCCGACGCCACCTATCACTGGAGCTCCACCGCTTATCCACTGGCCGAAGCACTACGCACCGACTTCCCGGATGACCTATCGCTGGTGGCCCAAATGGCCGGACCCGTCACCCGCAACTTTGGCCTGGCCGATTCAGAAACCGAACTCGACAAGTTTGAAGAAGATCAGGTGCTGTTCGTCGATCCGTTTTTCGCGCAGGTGTTCGATGTGCACTGGTTGCAGGGCAATCCTAAAACCGCGCTTTTAAACCCCAGCTCCGCGGTGCTCACCGAGCGCCTGGCCATTGACGTGTTCGGTAGAGCTAAAGTGGAGGCAAACGAGGTGCTGGGAGAAGTGCTTCAGTTAAACCACAAGGACGCCCTGCAAATCACCGGAATTGTGGACGATCCTCCTGTCACTTCCTCCATCGTGTTTCGTATGCTCGTTCCCTACGCGTTTTACAAGATGCACAATCCCTACTTTGCGGGCAACTGGTCGGGGAATTACCAGGGCACCACGTACGTGATTCCGCAGCCCGGAACTTCGGTGGCCGGGCTGGAACAGCAGATTGATACCTGGAAAGCGAAGTACCTGAACGAGCAGGATCGGCAGCGAATCAGCTACGGACTTCAGCCGCTTACTGATATCCACACCGAGACCTTGTACAGCACCAGTATCAACAGCTACACCATGCCAATGAGCGTCATCCGGTCGGCCATCTGGATTGGCATTTTCATTCTGCTGGTTGCCTGCATCAACTTTGTTAACTTGGCCACGGCGCAGGCTTCCCAGCAGGCCAGGGAGGTGGGAGTCAGAAAGGTGCTGGGCGGAAGTCAGGCCCAACTTTTTGCGCAGTACCTCAGCGAGAATAGCCTGACCGTGGCCGGGGCCGTCATCGTATCACTCTTGCTGACGAGCCTATGCCTTGGTCAACTCAACAATCTGCTGTCTATCATTAGACTAGACCTATCACTAGACAGCAGTATCATCGGCATCAGCATACTGCTGGGGCTAATGGTGAGCGGAGTGGCGGCTGTGTACCCGGCCCTGGTGGTTTCGGCCTTCGAGCCGGTGAAAGCCTTAAAGGGCAACGTCGTTGCCTTCCGAGACCGAAGTTTTGGTTTGCACAAATCGCTGATTGTGCTCCAGTTTTCGGTTGTGATGATGTTTGGTATCAGTGCCCTGGTGGTGTATCAGCAACTGCGGTATATTCAGAATGCCGATCTGGGATTTGCTACCGAAGCCATTGTGACCACCCCCGTGCCGGACGAGCAACGGGCCGAAGCACTGTGCACCCGACTGTTAAGCCAACCGACGGTTACCGAGGTGACGCTGGCCACCGGGGCTCCTACGGCCACCGAAATCCGGAACGGCACCACGGCCCGATTACCCCACCAAACGGAAGTGGAAGGCTTGGAAGCGGAGATGAAAAGCATTGATCTTGCCTACCTAGATTTCTATCAGCTAAAGCTGGTGGCCGGAAGAAATTTTACCCGCACCAGCGATCAGTTCGATGAGTTTATCGTCAACGAAAAACTGGTCAAAGCATTGGGTATGTCGCCTACCACCGCACTAGGTCAGGAACTAACGATCAACGAAGGACAGGCAACGATTGTAGGAGTAGTAGCAGATTACCATAACAATGCATTACAGGAAGAAATTAGTCCCGGCGTGCTGATCAACTGGAACTACGGAATCTTTGAGGCGGCGGTGAAGTTGACGGGGCAACCGGGTTTGGAGGAGTTGAAAGAAGGGTGGGAAGCGGTTTTTCCCCAGAATATCTATCACTACGCCTTTCTGGACGACCAGTTAGCCCTTGAATACCTGATGGAGCAAATGATTCTGAAGGGGTTCACCACCTTTGCTATCTTGGCCATCCTCATCGCCTGTCTCGGCCTGGTGGGACTCACTGCGTTTAGTCTGACCCGAAGAACCAAAGAAATCGGCATCCGCAAGGTGCTGGGAGCCACGGTGCAGCATGTACTTGTGCTTCTTTCTCAACAGTATGTCAAGCTGATCATTATCGCATCGGTGATTGCCGTCCCGGTAGCCAATTACTTTCTGGCAGAATGGCTGGCGGGCTTTGCTTACCGAATCACGGTAGCCTGGTGGTGGTTTGTGGTTCCTACCCTCGTGGTGGTGATCATCGCCCTGCTCGCCATCAGCCAGCAAACCCTGCGCGCTGCCACGCGCAACCCGGTGGATAGTTTGCGAGATGATTGAGCTAAGTGCTCCACCTTCCGTGATAAGGAGAAGCCCTACTCGGCGGGGGTCAGGGCAATTTCGTATAACCCAAAAAAACTTCTCACTTTTTCATCCGTTCTCAGCGGGTTGATTGTCATAGCAGTATACACCAAAAAAATTCGTATCATGACAATCACCAAAACAATGCATCAAATCCGCCTCACTGACTACGGCACTTCCGAAGTACTACAAATCGTCGATACCGAGGTTCCTTCCCCTAAACCGGGAGAACTGCTTGTCCGCGTGCAGGTGGCAGGCGTTAACTATTCTGACGTGCTTCGCCGAAGAAACACCTACTTTATGCCGACTCCCTTGCCCTACGTGCTAGGATCAGAAGCGGTGGGAGAAGTGGTTGCGGTGGGAGAAGGGGTTACTGCTTCTTCTTACCCTGTCGGAAGCCGGGTGTTGGCGATCTTACCTTCGGGCGGTGGTTATTCGCAGTACGTAACCGCCCTGGCTCAATACTGTGTGCCGCTGCCACCGTCCATTGCATTGAGGGCCGCGGCCGCCATCTTTGTGCAGGGTACTACTGCCCATTTAATACTGCATCAAGTAACCCATAATATTGCCGGAAAAACGATTCTGATTCACGCTGCGGGGGGAGGAGTAGGTTCTTTGCTGGTACAACTGGCAAAATTGGCGGGTGCCAAGGTGATCGCTACCGGCAGTTCGGAGCAGAAGCTGCGGGTTGCTCAAAAGCTGGGAGCCAATATTGTCATCAACTACCGCGAAGCTGGCTGGCCCGAAGAACTGTTGCGAGAGAACGGCGGAGAAAAGGTAGATTACGTGCTGGAAATGGTGGGCGGAGACGTTTATCGTCAAAGCTTCGCCTTTCTCAAAGCCGGAGGAACAATGATCGTCTACGGCGCGGCCAGTGGGGAGCGAGGCTTGGTTCATTCCGAACATTTTGTGGATGAAAGCCACAATCTGCTGAGTTTTAATCTGGCTCACTTTGTCCAACACAGAACTGAACAATGGCAAGCCTCTTTGGAAGCGATGATTGGCCTAATCGCCGAAGGCAAAATCACGGTTGAGGTCGCTCACACGTATCCGCTGGAAAAGGCGGCCCAAGCCCATCAAGACATAGAAGCGCGGCAAACCACCGGAAAAGTGGTATTACTCCCTTAGCCGATGGACGCCACCGAAGATCAACTACTCAAAGAAGCGTTGGCAGGCGACATCAATGCCTTTCAGCAGCTTTTTGCCGAGTTTCAGGAGCCCCTCAGGTCCTACCTTTACCGTTTACTGGCCAATCGAAACGATGCTGAGGACCTCACGCACGATACGTTTGTCCGCGCCTACGATAAGTTATGTCTCTATCGAGGTGAAGCGTCACTGAAAACCTGGGTGTTTCAGATTGCCACCAACCTGGCTACCAATCTTCTGAAAACCAGAAGGCGGTGGGTTCCGGATGTACTAGCGCAAGCAAAAGAGCGGACGCAGCACGATACGAAGCTTACGCGTTCCATAGAAAGGGTAGCAGCCACGTCTGCTGCGGGCAGCTACGATATTCGGGAACATATCAGCACCTGCTTCACCTGTATTTCCAAAACCCTTCCCGTAGAAAGTCAGGTCGCGTTGATGTTGAAGGAGGTATATGATTTCTCGGTTAAGGAGATTATGTTGATTCTCGGTAAAACCGAAGGAGTGGTTAAGTATCTACTCCAATCAGCCCGCAAAACGATGAACGGTATTTTTGACCATCGGTGTGCGCTGGTAAACAAAAACGGAGTTTGTCATCAGTGTTCCGAACTGAACGGGTGGTTCAATCCCGAGCAAAACCAACAGGAGGCACTCATGAAGATTCAACTGAAGAAAGACGCGCGAAAGGATAGCCAAGCGAACCTGTACGAGATGCGAACCGCCCTGGTCAAAGGCATCGATCCGCTAAGGTCAGCGGGAAACGAACTGCAGGAAATACTCATGAAGTGCAATCGTTTGGCGATGGGGGAAGATAGTTGAGACGATTAGTAGCGGGTATCGCGCTGGTCGTTGAACAAGCAGCATAAGCTGCGGAATGGGTATTTGCCACACAAAAATTCTGTTTTTAGTTGAAAATCCCTTTATTGCTGGTTACTCATCACCCACCACCAAGGCAACCCACCTATGCGCGCATTGCTGTTTTTTATGATTGTTATAGCGGCGTGCCAATCTGCCCCGTCGGATTTTGAAAGGTTTCTGAGCACCCAAGATTCTTTAACGTATTCACTGCTGATCCGCAACGGCACCCTGATCGACGGCAGCGGCCAACCCGGCTACCGCGCCGACCTGCTGCTTCGCGCCGATACCATCGCTTTTG
Organism: uncultured Cytophagales bacterium; assembly: GCA_963761785.1. Taxonomy (GTDB): domain Bacteria; phylum Bacteroidota; class Bacteroidia; order Cytophagales; family Cyclobacteriaceae; genus Tunicatimonas. The sequence goes on along the minus strand of CAVXII010000001.1, from coordinate 2,367,266 downwards.
TGGGTAGTGTGGATACCAGTTTGGTTGAGGTGAAGCGAACTATTGACGCCACCGGAAAAGTGGTTACTCCCGGTTTCATTGATACGCACAGCCACGGCGACCCGCTCACCACGCCCGGCTTCCAGAACTTCCTGGCCATGGGCGTCACCACCATTGCACTGGGCAAAGACGGATCCAGTCCGGCCGTTCCTGATCTGGGCACCTGGATGCAGCAGGTGGCCGACACCGTGCCGGGCGTCAACATTGCCATGTTCGTGGGGCACGGCACCCTGCGGATGCTGTCGGGGATCAACTATAGCCCGCGCCCCACCGAAGCCCAGCTGCAAGCGATGGGCAAACTGCTCACCGACAACCTGGACGCCGGATGCTTTGGCATGACCACTGGCCTGGAGTACGTGCCCGGCTGGTACGCGCCCGACTACGAGCTGGAGTACCTGGCCCGCATCGTGGGCGAACATCAGAAACTAATCACCAGCCACGTGCGTAACGAAGACGATACCGCCGTGGAAGCCTCGCTGCGCGAACTGCTGCGGCAGGGCAAACACTGCGACGTGCTCGCTTCTCACCTCAAAGTCGTTTACGGAAAGGGTGCCGATCGGGCCGAACAAATTCTGCAACTGCTGGATAGCGCCCGCCAGCAGGGCATCCCGGTGAGCGCCGACGTGTATCCGTATACGGCCAGCTATACCGGCATCGGCATTCTGTTCCCCGACTGGGCCAAGCCTCCCAATGATTTCGCGCGGGTGGTGGCGACGCGGCGCGACGAACTGGCGAAGTTTCTGCGCAACAAAGTGAAGCAGCGCAACGGACCGGAAGCCACACTGCTGGGCACCGCTCCCTACGCCGGAAAAACGCTGGCGCAACTGGCTACCGAGCAGGGCCGACCCTTTGAAGATATCTTGATCGACGACATCAAACCGGGTGGGGCGTCGGGCGCCTACTTTGTGATGGACGATTCGTTGCAGGCGCGGATCATCGTGGACTCGTCGGTGATGATCTGCTCCGACGGCAGCCCCACCGCCCGCCATCCGCGCGGACACGGCACCTTTGCCAAGATCATTGAAACCTTCGTGGTGCAAGACAGCCTGCTTTCCTTACCCGAAGCGGTGCGTAAGATGACTTCGTTGCCCGCTCAAACCATGAAAATCACCGACCGCGGGCGCCTTGCTTCCGGCATGAAGGCCGACGTGCTGGTGTTTGATCCGGCGCAGGTGCGCGCCACCGCCACCTACGAAAACCCCTTGCAGTTGGCCGAGGGCTTCGAGTTGGTTATTGTGAACGGAGAAGTGGCGAAGGAGCAAGAAAAGTTTTCAGACGAGCGGCACGGGCGTATGTTGCGGTCGGTTAGTAAATAAGTTTATGCGGATATACAGCCTTACGAAGACTGCCACACAGGAAGCCAACAGAAACGAGTCTCACAAAGCGCCCCTCATCTGTCATCCCCTTTAGGTTTGTAGGACATGATTATTTCAAGGTTACTATTACTGCTGTTGTTGTTGTCCGGTGGATATGTGGGTAACTCTAATGAGTTATCCATATATCCACCGGAAAGGTTCTTTTACTGGTTTAGAGTAACTTGAATCGTTCAACACCAAGCGGGGGAAATCATTGTCATCCCAGGGTAGATAGACCCATCCTACGATTCAATCCCCGCTTGTTTATTGTCACCAGCATCATCTAGAAATTCGGACGCTCAGTTCTTGGGCCTGATCCATTAGTAAGGGCTTGATTGGGTGGCGGTATGTTGACTATATTTCTACTCACTACTTAACGCTAAAACAATGAACTATCAAATCTTTATCGGGGTGGATGTCTCCAAAGAGACGCTTGACTTGGTGGTACTGGCAGAAGGGGTAAAGCACTTCCACCAGCAAGTAAGTAATGATCTGCAAGGCATTAAGACCTTCTGCCAAAGGCTTAAGCAGGAAGTGAAAGTCAAGCCAGCCGACTGCCTGTTCTGTTTAGAACACACGGGTATCTACTGCAACCCCCTGTTAAACTTTGCTGCTAGTAAACAGCTAGCCGTCTGGCTGGAAGATGCCCGCAAGATCAATGCCTTCCATGGTCTTACCAGAGAGAAAAACGACGCAGCTGATGCCCTGAAAATCGCTCAGTATGCGTATGCTAAGCGGGATCAGATCAAACACTGGCAACCTCCCAGAGCGGTCATTAGACAACTCAAAGCACTCATCAAACTCAGAGAACGCTTGTTAGCTTCCCGAAAAAGATTGCAGGATCCTATGCGCGAAGAAGAGCAATTTGCTGATCCGGCTTGGGTGAAAGAACATCAGAAAATGCTCCGGCCGGTGCTCACGCAAATAGACAAGCAACTCAAAGCAGTAGAACAAAAGATTCATCAGCTCATTGGGCAAGATGATCATCTCAAGAAGCTCTACACGCTTATCACCTCAGTGAAAGGGGTCGGACCTATTGTAGCTATCAATACGCTAGTAGTGACCAATGAGTTCAAGGCCATTACCGATCCTAAAAAAATGGCTTGTCATTGCGGTGTGGCCCCTTTTCAGCAACAGTCTGGCAAGTCAGTCAGGGGCAGAGCCAAAGTTTCACACCAAGCCAATAAACCTATGAAAGTATTACTACACTTAGCTGCCCGAGCTGCCGTGGCAAGAGAAGGCGAATTACAAAACTATTACCTAAGAAAGGTAGCCGAAGGGAAAAACAAAATGGCTGTACTCAATGCGGTCAGAAACAAGATCATTCATCGTATGTTTGCTTGCGTCAGGGATGAACGGGAATATGAAAATATTTATGCCCACCCGCTTGCTTGAACCCTAGAAATCGTAGGGAACTTGTTACTTATTTATCGTTGATGTACTGACCCATCTGGAATACGACAAAATAGACGTAACGACAACTCGCTATGAAGACGCTGAACTCTATCCAAAACGAGAGTGATTATCAGAAGGCATTGAGCATGGCCTATGAGCTGATGCAAAGTCCTGTTGAAAAGGAATCAGCTGAAGAAAAACGCCTATTGCAGCTTACTAGCTCGATAGAAGTTTACGAATCAAAACACCGTGCTATAGATGAGCAAGACAATCCGGTGGATGCCATCAAGTTTCGCATGGAACAAATGAATCTGAAAAACAAAGATGTAGCGCCAATTTTCGGAGGAACAACCCGAGTTAGCGAATACCTAAACGAAAAACGTCCGCTAACGATGAAGATCATCTACAACCTGCATAAATACCTGGACATCCCCTATGATTTACTGATAGAGGAGCGAGAGAGCTTCGAGTTGAAAGAGACAGCTAGGAGGAAGCTGGAAAATAGCTTGAACCAAGTTTTAGAAATAAGCAATTAATTGAAAGAAAGCTACCGCTAATTTTATCCAGAGCGACCAGATACTAATGCAAGACCCCCAAGAAATTCAGCGAGATATACAGAAGCAATTTAGAACTCAGCAAGAGAAGTATATCTATTACGTTATTGCCTTAAGTGTCGCCTGCATCGGTTTTGCAGTGAACAAGTCAATAGATCAGCCTCTCAAATGGATACAAATTCCTTTGGGTATATCTGTTTTGTCTTGGGGAGCAAGTATTGTTTTTGGCTTTTCTCATATTCAAAAATCCCTCAGTATTTTGGCTCAAAACTCACATTACTTCGAGTTAGAAATGCAAGCACATATACTAAACAACTCGCAAGTCGCAGAGCGAGCAAAGGAGCTTTGGGATGAAATGATTAGAAAAAGTAGAGAGGGAATAGACTATACCCGCTCCCAATACGGATTGTTCTTGTTTGGGATAGTAGCATTTATCATCTGGCACATTCTAGAAATGTATCTTCGAACGATAATGTGAAACACTAATGCAACATCCGAAAACAGCAAAAAACCGTGGGTCAGATGGTAAAAAAATCTAAAGCGCCAACACGCCCTCAATCTTGTGGGCGGCGCGGTACTTGGCCATCACGTCTTCGCTGGAGCGCATCATCACCTTGGCCGTCACGCTCACGTAATTGCCCTTTCGGGAAGCCTTGGTGGTGAGCTGATTTTTGGGGAACAGCGCGAACACTTCTTCCTCTTTGCCACTGGGCACAATGAACTTGAACATATACAAGGTGGGCCAGCCGTGCTGCTGGTCTAGCTTTTCTTTGAACGAGGCAATATCAACTTTGGGTAACATACGATTAGGTTTAGTCATAAAATAACACCACAAGTGGCGAATGAATTCCCCCTACCCCAGTGATGCCCGCAGGCTCATCCGGACAATATCACCCATCGAGCCACACCGCAGAAAGTCTTCGTTTCGGTAGTGCCGGGCCAGTGCTTGCTTCAGCTGTTCGACGTGGGCTGCCGGAGCCAGCGTATCCTGCGTCATCGTATCTAACAAATCTTTGAGCCGGTGGCGCGACGAGCGCAGGCGGGCGGCAATGAGGGCGTGTTCTTCGGTCTGGTACTGCCGCACACTTTCGGACGTCATCACCCCCAGGCCCACCTCAATGAGCGGGTTGTTTTGCTTGTAGTACTGCGGCATGTAAATAGATTTGCTGCCCTCGTACGACTGCTGGTCAAAGTCAATGGCGCGAATGCGGTAGTGCAACTCGTCGAAGTCGGGGGTCACGTCCACCACAAAGTTCGCCGAGTGCATGTCGCCCAGCAGCCGCACAAAGCAGCGCTCGTTGAACTTGACAAACTCTTTGGCCAGCCGCGTGTGGTTTTGGCGCTCATTGTGCAAAGATTCTTTAAAGAACTGCTCGCCCGGAATGCCCGCAATGTGTTCCTCGATCAGGGTTTGGTCGGCCACGGTATAGGTCATGCGGTTGGGCGACGAGATATGCTCCAGTTCCAGCCCGTAAATGCGCGAGGCGTCGGCGTACTTGATGTAAAAGTAGTCGAAGTTGTCGTTGATCTGGTTCACGATCCGCACCCGAAAGGGCTGGGTGTTGCCGTACACGCACAAATCTACCCGGTCTACCGACAGGTGTTGCATCACCGAAATATCGCCGTCGGCCTTCAGGATGGAGTAGATCATCTTCAGCGCGTAGTAGATGCCGTCCATGTCCTGCTGCGGGTAGAAAACCGTGACCCACAGCGTGTCGGTGCCCCGGTTGTCGTAGAGCGGCACGGTGTTGTCGTAGCGCAGCAGGTCGTGGTAGGTGATGGGCACCGGGGTGACCCGCCCGTGCTCGTGCAAATACTGTTGCAGGGCGGGGCTGATGCGGTAAGCAGTTTTTTTTCGTTTGATCTGGGGCATACGCTTAAAATCCGATGGCGTTGCCCAATGTAGTGGAAATCCCAATACGAATGCCGAAGTCCCGGTAATGCCTGTCGTCAAAGCCCGCCACGGCCTCCACCCGGAAGAAACGGAAGATATTGTCGAGGCTATAGCCTACCTCGGTGTAGTGCGGCGAGGCGCTGGTTTTCAGGTAGTTGACGAATACGTTTTCTTGCAGTCCCAGCAGGCGCACCTCAAAGATACGGGTGAGCAGCAGTTTGCGAAACTGGTAGTGCAGGTGCGCCACCGCGTAGCGCTCCTGCGTGCTGTAAGTATAGTAGTCCAGTAGGCGGAAGCTGCCCACGGGATCAGATTCCTGCACCAGCACGCGGTTGCCCGCGAAGTGGTGAAAATCCATGAAGTACAACTGCTGGTTGTTCAGAAAAGCCCCCGCATAAAGCATATAATCCAAGCGTCCCCGGGCCCCGGGCCGCCAGCGGTGGCGCACTCCTACTTCCAGCAAGTCGTAGTCCACGTCGCTGCCCAACAGTTCCGGCAATCCCGTTCGGTAGGTCAGGTGGAAGTGGGGCGACGAGTGCTCAATACGCCGTTTTCGGCCGTTGCGCACGTAGTATTTCTGCCAAGGCTCAAAGCCCAGCGTCACCGCGCCCCACAGCGCCTGGTGCGTAGCAAAACGGGTGTCGGTACGCTCAATGTTGGTCGGAGCGTTGGGGGCAAAATCTGATTCTTCACGACGACGCAGCGAGAAATCGGTTTGGTTCAACAACGCCCACCGTTCGGCCCACTCGGCCACAGCGGTGAGCGTGAGCCGCGGACTCAGCGGCTGGTCGAGCGTGAGCCGCCCGTAGTCTTTTTCGTAGAGTTTCACGTAGTTGCGCTTCTGCAGCAGGGCGGTAAACGAGTTGATCAACGAACTGATGGGTTCTTGTTCGTTGAACTGACTCACGAAGCGTCCTCCTTCCATCGATATTTGTGCGTTTTGCCCGGCACTCAGATAACTGAGGTTCACTGCGCCTTTGCCGATCAGCTTGTTCCGGGCGAAGGCATAGCGGGGCACCGCCGATATTTCTAGACGATGCGTGCTATCCAGCTCGGTGCGGTAGGTGAGTGGCACGTTGAAGTGTGCGCCTTCCACCGGGTTATATCGCAGCTCGCCCAGCGGCGACACGTACTGGAACGAACTTTTTTTGCCCAAGTTAGCGGTGGTGCCCAGCAGCAGACTGCCTACGGAACCGCTCTTCTTGTTGGTGTCGTCGTTTTCAGGATTCTCATTCTCCTCGGCCACCGCCAGACTGTCGAGTTTCTGGTAGCTCTGCCGTTCGCGGAGGTTAAGAGGCACCGGCCGCACCGTGGCCCAGTAGGCCGAGTCCTTTTGATACGCCAAAGAGTCTACCTCGAGATTGAAATTAGAAACCACCTCGGGTGCTTCTTGCTGGCGGTCCAGTTCTTTCTCGTAGTTGCGCAGTGCCTGTTTCAGTTGCTTGCGGGTGTAGCGTTGCTGCTGCTTAAAGGCCTTCGAGTCCCGCGAAATCTTTGACGTATCAGCCGCCGACTTTTCCTCTTTTGCTAATGCCACAGCCAGTTCTTGGTCCACTTTTTCGTCTACCACCTCAAAATCGCTTCCCAGGTCAGGATTCAACTCAACGGCGTAGTCAGCCACCGTGGCCAGGTACTTATATTCCAGATCGAAGCCCAGCACCTTGCCGGTGACCTCAATGCGATGGGTCACCGGCAGCCACACCGTCTCGGCAATCGGACTGTAGATCTGGCTGGCTTCGATGCGGAACCCTTGCCGGTAAGTGAACAAGTTCAAACTATGGATGCTCCATAGATCCTCAATAAGAAAGATATAGCCGTCGAACACGTTGTCGCCCCGCGAGCGGGGAATCATTCGAATCTTGTTAACCGTGTGTCCGCGGTCCTCGAAGCTGCCTTCGTAGCGAAAGCGGTAGTAGGCAAAGGCGCGGGGCGAGAGCGGTGAAATGGCCTGCGCCACGGTGGGTTTGTAGAAGCTGCCGTTGATAAAGGGCGTAGGGCTGGTATTGTTGCCTTCGCCGATGCTGCGGATAGAAATCACGCGCTCGCTCACCGTGTTGGGTTGATCAAAGGTGATCTCACTCACCGATTCGGACAAGAAGACGGTGGAGGAGTCTACGCCTTCTTTCTTCATCCGACGCTCCAGCAAAAGGGGCACGTCCTTCACCCGCCCGGCCCCCTTCACGTACACCCGGGCAGAGTAGTGTTGCACCTGCAAGCGGTGAAATTTGCTCTTGGCAATGGCCTTGCGGATGATGGTATAGGCCGGGTCCTCCTTCCCCGCCCGTACCTCCACCTCGCGCAACTGCACCACCTGTTCGGGCAGGGTAACGTCTAGCTCCTGCCAGCCGTCGGCCACGGTCACCGTTTGCACCACCGTTTGGTAGCCTAAATACTGAAACACCAGATCGTACTGTCCGGGAGCTAACTTGATCTCGTAGCGACCTTCCTGGTTGGTGGTGGTGCCGGTTTCCACTTGCCGAATGTAGATGGTGGTGAAGGGCAGCGGCTCTTGCTCGGCGGTGTAGACGTAGCCGCGCACTCCTTGTCCGTAAAGAGAAAAGTTCGCCAGCAACGTCAGCAGCAAAACTCCGAATCTTGGCATAGTAGCGGGGGGCTTCTTGGTTGGGTTAGGCAATCAGTGTGGGTTGAAGAGCAATCGTAACAAATCTTGCGCCACAAGGATACGGACAATAGCTGCCTTTCCCCAAGTTCTATAACGCCAGCGAGATAGATTATTGACCTGAACGGCTTTAACTTAGAAAAAAATTAAAGACTAGCGGTTAAGTTTATTAGTTGGACTTCGTTTGGCAAAACACTAGTTTTGGTACTAATAATTTTCCTGCTAAATACTCTCACCATGATCAGAAATGTCTACTTCCTGACTTTGTTCGTCTTCTGTTTCTTTACCTTGCGTACGGAAGCGCAAAGTATCTCATCGTTCACGCTTTTCAACGCTACTACCGATTCGGAGATTGGCCCGTTAGCAGACGGAGATGTTATCAACCTGGCGGAGCTAAGCGGCAATGCAATTAACGTGCGGGCCAATACCAGTCCCACTACGGTCGGCAGTGTGGTGTTTACGCTTCAGGGAGCTAATTTTCGCACCGAAAGCGCGGCTCCCTACGCCCTAGCGGGTAACAATGGCAACGATTACTTCCCCTGGCTTCCTACTCCCGGCAACTACGAACTGCAGGCCACTCCTTTTTCCGCATCTAAGGGGCAGGGGACGGCGGGAAGCTCATTGACCGTCAACTTTGTGGTGGTTAACGAACCGGTAGTCTCGGCTCCTACCGCCCCTTCGTCCCTAGCGGTGACCGTAACCACGCCCGGCACCGCCCTACTGAGTTGGACCGACAACTCCTCTAACGAGACCGCTTTTGACATTGAAATCTCTGCCCCCTATTCATCCGAGGACTGGGAACCGCTAGCCACGGTTGCGGCCAACACCACAAGCTATTCGGACAATACCTTGGGTTTGGAAGGCTATCGTGATTATCGTGTCCGGGCGGTCAATGGTGCTGGGGCTTCCGCCTTTACGGCCCCCGCGGAAGTGGCAAACCTGCCCTACCCGCCCACCGATTTTGTGATTACCAACGTGACCGAAAGCTCCTTCAACCTCAGTTGGACGCCTTCTCCCTTCGGCAACGATTATCTTATTGAGTATGCTTTTCAAGAAGACGGACCCTTCGACAGTTTTGACGCGCTTTACTATGGCTACGACGAGTTCAGCTACTCCGGGCTGCTTTCGGATACTACTTATTTCTTCCGCATGCGCGTCAATTTCGATGCCCAGCCTTCGGCGTGGAACACCTTTAGCGTAACCACTTTGCCCTCGCCCAATGCTCCTTCGGGTCCGACAATATCCTCACTGGTGCTGGTCAATGCGGTAACCAACCAGGACGTCAAAACGATTGAGGAGGGGGATATTTTTGACCTAACTGAGATTGGCACCAATCAGCTGAACATTCGCGCGGAAGTGTCTGATGATACCGAAAGCGTCGTGTTTGGCTACCAGGACGACCCCAATTACCAGACGGAAAGCGTGCCGGTCTACGCCATCGGAGGTGACAACGGCGGCAACGATTACAAACCGTGGGTGCCCGAGGTGGGCGCGAACCAGGTGACCGCCACCGCCTACTCGGCCGACCGGGGTGCCGGAACCGCCGGGCCGATCTATACCGTCAACTTCACCATCGTAGAGGAAGTAACGCCCCCCCCGGTCGAACTGCCCGTCGTGACCCGCATCAACGCGGGAGGCAATCAGGTGACCTTCGGCGACTCGGTCTTCACGGCCGATAACTACTTTACGGGCAACGGTAAGTCTTACTCCAACAACAACATCACCGACATTGCTAACACCACGCAGGACGAACTGTACCGCACCGAGCGCAGCACCAACCAGAGTCTCCAGTCTTTCGGCTACGACATTCCGCTCACCAACGGAGAGTACGTCGTGAAGCTCCACTTTGCCGAGATCTACTTCGGAGCCACCGGCGGGGGAAGCGGCGGCAGCAACAAGCGGGTGTTCAGTGCTACGCTGGAGGGCGTGCCGATCATTACCAACTTTGACATCAATGCGGAGGTGGGACCAATGGCTGCCACCGTAAAAACGTTTACCACCCAGGTGGGCGATCAGGTACTCAACCTGAACTTTTCGGCCAGCGTCAACCAGCCCAAGGTATCGGCCATTGAGATCTACGGCGAAGGCGACATCATCACGGACCCGACCGAACCGTCGGCCTGCGACTGGAACAGTTTAGCCAATTCGTCGCTGAGCAAGGTGGAAGCGCAGAGCGCCAAGGTCAACGGCAAACTCTACGTGCTGGCTGGCTTTATGGCCGGGCTGAAGATAACCGGAGCCACCGAAATCTACGACCCGGCGCAAGATAGCTGGTCGCTGGGTGCCCCGATGCCTATCCCGGTGACGCACATGGGCGCAGCCGTGGCGGGCGATGAGATATGGATCGTGGCGGGCTTCGTGGGCAACCACCCCGGCGTGGCCACCGACGCAGTGCAAGTCTACAACACCGTAACCGACACTTGGCGCGAAGGGCCCGCCCTGCCCAACCCCCGGGGTTCGGGTGCCGCGGTGTACAGCAACGGTCAGCTTCATTTCTTCGGCGGTTTGCTGCCCGACCGGCGAACCGACGTCGGTGAGCACTACATTCTGGACCTGACGAACCAGGCGGCCGGTTGGCAAGTAGCCGCCCCGATGCCTAACCCCCGAAATCACCTCAGCGGCGCAGCGGTTGACGGACTCGTCTACGCTATTGGGGGCCAATACGGGCACGACGCCGGAGTGCAAGACCAGAAGTTTCTGGATGCTTATGACCCAGCCACCGACACCTGGACGCGAAAGGCCGATTTGCCCTCGGCGCGCTCGCACTTTGAGCCGGGCACGATGGTGCACAACGAAAAGATTATTATCGCGGGCGGTCAACGCGGTGGTTTCTTCTTCGATGACGTGACCGAGTACGACCCGGCCACCAACCAGTGGACCGAACGCTGCGAACTGCCGGAAAACCTGCTGGCCCCAGCGGCCAAAGTGTTCGGCGACCGCCTAATCGTAGCCAATGGCGGTGAGGACGGCACCTGCTGTCCGCTCAACAAAACCCGCTGGATCGCTATCGAGCCAGAAGTAGAGGAAGAAATCAACGTGCTGGTGTACCACGAGACCAAGGGTTTCCGGCACGGGTCTATCAACGCCGGAATCACGATGATTGAAGAACTAGGCGATACCCAGGGCTGGACGGCGACTTCTACTTTAAATAGCGAGGTGTTTGCCTCCGCTACTCTTTCACAGTACGACGTGGTGGTGTGGCTGAACACCTCGGGCGATGGACTACTGACCGCCGCTCAGCAGGAAGCCTTCGAGGGCTATATACAAAACGGTGGCGGCTTTGTGGGAGTGCACGCGGCTACCGATACGTACCGCGACGGCAGTTGGCCGTGGTATAACGAACTGGTAGGCGGCATTGTGCAAACCAGTCCCAACCACACCGCCAACAACACCAACGCCACAATGGATGTCGTTGGTAGTCATCCGGCCGTAGCCCACTTGGATGACACCTGGAACAAAAGCGAAGAGTACTACTACTGGGAGCGCAACGGCGGGTTTCTTTTTGCGGGTAACATTAACCTGCTTCAGGTGCGGTCGACCGGCAGCAACAGCTACGATGCTCCCCGCCCCGTGACGTGGTACAAAGAATACGACGGCGGCCGCTCGTTCTACACCGCCCTGGGCCACAACGCGTCCGATTACCAGAGTAACAGCAACTTCCGAACGATGGTGCAGGAAGCGATTTTATGGGCAGCGGGGGCGTCCGATGCTTCTTTCGCCCGAACGGCGAACTTTGTTAGCAAGCCCGGGGCACTCGAAGTTGAGCACAAAGTGCAGGCTTATCCCAATCCGGTCCGGGATGAGCTAACCGTTTCACTGCCGGATGCGGCTACCGATCATTCCTACACCCTAGAACTGGTAAGCATCGACGGTAGTCGTCGCGCTACGCACACCATTGTGCAGCCTCAGGCGACGGTGCAGGTGGGCGAACTGCCTCGAGGAGCTTACGTATTGATGATCCGGGGGCCTCGTAGTACGCACAAGCAACTTATGATTGTTTCGGATTAGTAAAGGCCGGAAATCTGCCTTAGAAGTCGTCCGTTAGCGGACGGTAAGCTCTGCGCCTCACCGCGTAACGAGCGAGTGCTAATGCAGAGGACAGAAGGAATAAGCAGAAGGGAATAAGCTTCTAGGGTCGTGATGGTAGACTGTTGTATTTGCCTAGGATCCTTGCTCTGCTTGAGCGAATTGGGCGATGATTGCCTTCTGCTCCTCAATGACGGCTTCGTATTCTTGTGCTTTGCGCTGCATCTCTTCCTGGGTGGCCTGCAACTCTTCCATGTTCTGGCGCATCTCCTCTTCCTGCGCCCGCAGCGCCTCGGTGCCCTCCTGCGACTGGGCGAGCAACTGCTTGGTCTGCGCGTTCATGCGCACGGTGGCCACCGCCGAGGCAATCACCTCTCCTACCGTCTCCAGAAAACTGATCTGATGGGCGGCAAAATTAGTGAAAGAAGCCACTTCCAGAACCCCCATCACCTGCTCGTTGAAGATCAACGGCACCAGCAGCAAGGAAGTCGGCGTGGCCTCCCCCAGTCCCGAGGTGATCTGCACATAGCCGGGTGGTAGTTGTGTCAGGTGCCGGGTTTTCTTCTCCAGAAAGGTCTGCCCCACCAGCCCCTGGCCAATCTTGATGGTTTTCTCATTGTGTTTCTTCTTATCGTAGGCATAACAGGCTGCCAGGGTCAGGCACTGTTCCCCCAGAATATCTTCTTGCAGAAAGAACAATGAACCCTGGTTAGCTTCCAGATAGTTGACCAGATAGGAGAGCAAACGGTCAGTCAACTGATCAACATCCTGCTGGTGGGTGCGGGTGATCTCGGCCACTTTAGAGAGACCTTCGGTGGTCCACAACCGCTGCTGGTCGTCTCGCTTAACGATCTTCATCTGCTCGCGCATCTGGATAAGGGCCCCAGCCAGGTTGTTTTGGTTGTCGGCTTGGTTGTCTTCGGTAATCCCTTCCCAGTGCACCGCATAGTTGCCCCGGGCGATCTCCTTGATAAAGGCCGCGGCCTGTTCCAGGCTCTGGATCAGGCGGTTGATAATATTCTTCTCATCAGGTTGGGCTTCCTCCTCCTGATGAGCGTACAGGTACTGGCGCTGGCTGGTAGCTAGCTCGTTAAAAAGTTGTGAGCGCCGCCGGGCCGACCGGCGAGTCTGGAAAATGACAAAGATCAGTGTGGGAGCGCCGACCAGCAGCAACAAAATCTGCATGAGCGTGGCCATACGAAAAACAGTCTCGTATCGCTTCTCTGCTTTTTGTAGTATAGTTTCCTCAAAAGACCGAACCACTTGAGCAAATGCATTGCATTCTGCCCAGACGGGTCCTCCTGGATCTTCTCGATAGATGACAAGGGCAGCTTCTTGGTTTCCCTGTTGGCGTAATGAGATAACTTCGTCAAGGGTTACACGATAGCCCATCAGCGACTGCTTGGCTTTCACGAAAAGGCGCATATCGGGAAAAGACTGCGCTTCCAGCATTGCCTGGAGGTCGTTGAAGTTTGGCTGAATATACTCGCTGACCGAGTAAGGGCCTAGAAACTTTTCATCAGGCTCAACTAGAAATCCTCGGACTCCCTTATCCATCTCAGTGATAAAGTGAAAAAGAGCACTTACCTTCACTTCGACTGCTTCTACTTCTGCTTTTGCTTTGCCAAGCTTCTTGGCCTCGTATTTCACATAGAAGGTAGCCAGTGAAGTAGTTCCAATCAGGAAAGCGGTGAGAGAAACAGCTCCAAGAATGCTATTTTTTCTTGCGTAATTTAGAAGAGATGAGTACTGCATTTGTATTTAATGAAATTTTACTCCTAAAATTGTCTGTTTTTCATAGTGGAAAAAACCTAGAGGAGGTAGGAAGCATACAGCGTGCTATTTTCCTGATCAATAGCCAGTACTCGACAAATTGTTTAATTTTCGCGCCAGCTTTAACCATTGAACAGAGTGTTTACTTGTCTATCTATGCGGTTGGTGTTCCGGAACGTATCCTGACTTATGTTCGCTTACTATCTTGCTATCCTTTTCCTTAGAGCAGGGCTATATTTTTCAGCCCTTTTCTCAACCCGTAGTCGGAGTCTGGTGGCTGGGCAACGCCGGGTGTTTGACCCCGTGGAGCGATTCGCCGCTCACCGCAACTCCGAACTCCCGTGCTTTTGGTTCCACTGCGCTTCGCTGGGCGAGTTTGAGCAAGGGCGCCCAGTAATGGAAGCCTTGCGCAGGCATTATCCCGACACCCAGATTGTGCTCACGTTTTTCTCTCCCTCGGGCTACGAAGTGCGCCGCAACTACTCCGGTGCCGACCTAGTAAGCTACTTGCCCTTTGATGGCTGGCGCAATCCGCGCCGGTTTGTGCGGCTCGTTCGGCCCACCGTAGCCTTTTTTGTTAAGTATGAGTACTGGTACGGCTACCTTCGGACGCTCAATAAACAGCACGTTCCCGTGCTATCGGTGTCTACGGTGCTTTCTTCCAAGATGACTCCCTTCCGGTGGTACGGCAGCTTCTACCGCCGGATGTTGCGCCGTTTTACCCATTATTTTGTGCAGGACTCCACCACGGCCGAACTTCTAAGAAGTATCGGAATACAACAGTTCACCCAGGTGGGCGACACCCGCTTCGACCGCGCGGCCGCCTTGGCCAAGCAGGCACCGGAAGTGGCGCTGGCTGCTCAGTTCAGGGGAAATGAAGCCGTCTTTGTGGTGGGCAGCAGCTGGCCTCCTGATCATGACTTGCTGCTGCCGCTGATGCAGGAGTTTGCTGACGAAATCAAGTTCGTCATCGCTCCGCACCAGATTGATGAATCCGAACTCATTCGCCTTGAAAAAGCCCTGCCCGACAAAACGGTACGCTACTCGCGGGCCAAACCAGAAACCGTGGCCAACTACCGGGTGCTGCTCATCGACAACGTGGGGATGCTCACGGCGCTGTACCGCTACGGCTCGTTTGCCTACGTGGGGGGCGCCTTGGGCAAAAGCTTGCATAACATCCTGGAACCCGCTACCTTCGGAATGCCCATCTACTTCGGCAACCGAAGCTACCGCCATGTGCGTGAAGCCAATGCCTTGATCAAACGCGGCGGGGCGTTCTCAGTGGCTGATGGGCCGGAGCTACGCCATCAGTTTTTGCTCTTTTATCGCAACGAAGAACGGCGGGCGCAGGCGGCTGCGGCCACCCGGCAGTTTGTGACTGATAACCGAGGGGCTACCGAAGAGATAGTGAAGTACGTTACCACCCATTTACTACCCTAGCCCTATGGAAGGACTGGTCATGAAATCAACCGGCTCGTGGTATCAGGTACTGGTCGATGAGCACACCTACGCTTGTCGCTTACGGGGTAAGTTCAAGATTCAAGGAATGAAGGTAACTAATCCCATTGCGGTAGGAGATCGGGTAACGATTGAGATTGAGGACCCGCAGCAAAACACTGGCGTCATCACCGACATCCTCCCCCGCGAGAACTACCTCATTCGCAAGTCGACCCGCAAAGCGTACCACGGCCATATGCTCGCGGCCAACCTCGACCAGGCGGTGCTGGTGGCCACCCTGGTGTTCCCCCGCACTTCGCTGGGTTTCATTGATCGGTTTCTGGTATCGGCCGAGTCGTTCCGAATTCCGGCGGTGGTTATCTTCAACAAAGCCGATTTGCTAAGTGAAGAACAACATCGCTTGCAAAACGAACTGATGGAGCTTTATACCTCCGTTGGCTACCGGTGCGTGGCCGTTTCGGCACTTTCTGAGCGTTCGGTGCCGCCGGTGCAAGAAATTATTCAGGGCAAGGTAAGCCTGTTCTCAGGCCATTCAGGAGTGGGGAAGTCTACCTTGCTCAACCGAATCGCTCCGGACACAGCCCAACAACGCACCGCCGAGGTATCCAGCTTTGCCAATAAGGGGGTGCACACCACCACCTACGCTGAGATGTTTCCGGTGAGCCCCGCCACTTTTGTGATTGACACCCCGGGTATTAAGGAGCTAGGACTCATGGATATTCAGGACGGAGAATTGGGCCACTACTTCCCGGAGATGCGTGACTTATTAGGCGAGTGCCGGTTCCACAACTGCATTCATACGCAGGAACCCGGGTGCGCGGTGCGCGAGGCCGTGGAGCGCGAAACGATCGACGCGAGCCGCTACTACAGTTACTTGAGCATGCTAGAAGACGAGGATAACCGCCGTTAGCCAGGACGTACTCAAGAAAAGGCCGCGCTATGGGCAGGCTGCTCCTGGCTCAGCAGTTGGTTAACGATCAGCTTATACTTTCCCGATTGCGCTTTAATAATTTGATCTTCCGTTACGTACGATAATGTGTAATGTGCTTGCGGTCCTACGTATTCGGCTAGCTTTCGGCGCAAAAAGGCTTCATGCTGGTCATCAAACTCGGGGCGAACCACCAAGTTGAGTTGGAAGGTTTCTGTCTTCTCTTGAATAATTTGAGCACGACAGAGGTAAGGCACCCGATCAAAGGCTCCCCAAATCATACTGACCCGGCTTCCGTCAGCCAGCATTAGCACGTCATCGTGTCTTCCCTGAATGGCTTCGACCCGCCGGTGGCCCACTGGTTTCAAACGGTTCGTTTTATCTAAATTAATGATGTCATTGACCCGGTAGCGAATCAGTGGCAAGCTAAAGTTGATCAGGCTTGTGCCCACCGTGTAGTGATCATGGTACTCATTAATTGAATACAAGGGCAGTTCGTCATACCAGCCATCGGTGCTTTGCTCAAGGGCTACATTGCGTTCGGCATTACCGTACCAGTCGACTACTTTACCAGAGAAGACTTCCTCAATTTTGGTGCGTTGGTGGTTATATAAGGTCTCGGAAGAGGTGAAGATCAGAGGAACCGCTACCGGCTCGCCCAACGATTGAAAAAGGTTAGCCAACGATTCGGCCGAACTTGGGTAGGCATAAATTGCCTGGGGTGCAAAAGTCCTGATTTTGTCAAGATACCACGAAGCTCGTTCTTCGCGCAAATGGTAACCAGACAGGTAGAGTGACTGGGTAAACGGATCGTATTGTTCGAGTTGGTTCCGGCGCAGATCACCCCGCAGCACCACCGTTTTCATGCCGGGCCGGTGGCCGAAGTTGATCCGTTGCCGCCACTGGTAGGCCCATTCTTCTACCATCGACGGGTAGTCGCGGTATACTTGTAGTGGCGCACCCGAAGTGCCACTCGTATAGGCTTTCACCTGGTTGAACCGTTGGCCGATGAACATATCATCCACGTGGTCGCGCAGGTCCGTTTTGGTGATGATAGGAAGTTTACTGATGTCCTCTACGGTTTGCACCTGCCGCAAGTTCACTCCAGACCGATTGTAGAGGTTGCGATAGAACGGTGACTTGTGATAAGCTTTAGCGACTAGCTTCTGAAACCGCTCATTGCGAATCTGTGCTATCTTAGCGGGTTTAAGTTCTTTCTCTTGCTGCACTGCGCGTAGCTTCCGGCGAAAGTATGCATTGTAGCGCAACTGTTGGTTAGCCCACTGCTTGAGAACGACTTTCATAAATTATCAGTTGATGAGCCTAAAGAATAATGTAAATAGCCATTATAGATGATTAGATCAGACTAATTTTGGTTGTTTATATAAAATAAGCTAAAATCTAATGGTTGAATAAAAAGTGTTTGATAAAAATAGGAAAATGCTGACGATATGTCCGCCTTCAGACAAAAAATCAACTTTATCAATCCGGAAAGTGAAGTAGTCAGGAAGGTTATCTACCTACGAGATTGAGGCAGAAACCGGATGGGACCCGGCAGGAAAAATTATGCGTACCACCAGTGCCGTAGTACCGACGGGCGGGGCTTACCCTTTCAGCAGGTTGGCGTCCTTCACTCCCTTTAGCAGATTGGGATCAAAATGCACATCGTCATTACCGGAGTGAAGCACAGACACGTCGCCGGTGGTTTCGAACACCACGGCTTTCACTTGCTGATAATTAAGCACATTGGCCTCCCTAAGTTTAGCCTGCAGGTCACTTTCGCTGAGGTGCGCTTTTCGGAGGTTATCGCGCAAAATACGCTCGCCATGCATTAGCAGTATGGGTTGATTGTCCACCGCATCACTAAACCAGTTGACCCTACGGCGCAAGAAAGCGATAGCGGTCTGCAGGAAGTATAAGCTAAACAACGCAACCCCTCCCTGCATCACGGTGGTGTCCTTACTAACGATGGTGGAGGCCAGCAGGCTGCCCACCGCGATGGTCATCGCAAAATCGAAGCTCGACATCTTAGAGAAGCTCCGCAGCCCAAAGATGCGGGTGTAGGCAATGATGAGGACGTAGATTAGCATTGCTGATACGATGGTAGGGAAAATGATATCGGATGAAGTAAATATCCAATCTTTCATAACATTTAGTTGGTTAATTAGCGCTTAAGGTAACTAATTCTGGTCGGTTGCCAGCAAGTTGAATCGCTTTGACACCTACTACTTGGTTACGTCGTTAATGCGTTCGTAGCTACTAAAAGCCGACTGATTACTCGGATAGATGAGCTTTAAATATGAACTCACAAAAAAATGCCTTAAAAAACAACCTTACAGTAAAGCATTCGTATTAGATAGTAATACTACCAATCTTAGTGATGTTGCTTATACGGACTCCTCTACCGCTTATGGTTTAAATTGTTCCAACTACAAATTCATGGTTATGCGTCCATCTATGTTAGATTACTGCAAGGTTATTTTAGAGAAGGTTCACTTTGACCAGCGGTTGTTTCAGAAAGAGTACCGAAAGGCCCTTCGCTGGCTCTCTCACGAAGAGGGGGAGTATCTACAACAGTGGTCGGCCCGCCGGTTCGAAACCGAATCAAGATCATTTGCTTATAACGAACGATAATATTTCAACCACCCCATTCATCATGAAAACTACTTGCCTAACCCTATTGGTATTCACCGTTTTAGGAGGGTTCTTCTCCTTTAGCTCGGCCTCTCCGTTGCCCACCTGGCACATTGCTGAGCCCCACCGATGCGCTATGATTGTGGCGCCTCCGAGCGAGCATCCGGTTATCATCCGCGTAACCGATGCTCAGCAGCAGGTTTTTGTTTTACTATCCCTTGATGCGTCGGACGGTATTAAGGAGAAAATTGACTTCTCATCCATGCCCCCTGGGCGTTATTCACTGGAAGTTAATTTCAACCAGCAGCCTTTCTATAAAATTGTTCACGTGCACTCGAACCAGGTTACCGACCAAGATGCATCGGTGGAGTTTCGCGTGGCCCAGCACTACCAGTTCTAACAACCAAACCGCTTAAGGCGACAACCAAAGCATTTATTATCGTCCGTTCAGCAAAGGGAATCGTAGCAATTACGATTCCTTTTCTTTTTGAGTAAAATCACCTTATTCAATAGCCTTACTATTAAAAAAACGGTAGCTTCGCACTTTAAGCAACCGTTATGATTCAACTCGTACTTACCGATAAGTACTTTCTGCGCGATCCGCAGCATACCGAACTGGGCACCAAAATCGTCCGTCACAGTATTTTAATGATTGACGAACTGGGCTTTGAGCAGTTCACCTTTAAGAAGCTGGCGCAGGCCATCGGATCCACCGAAGCTTCGGTATACCGCTACTATGACAACAAGCATAAGCTGCTGATCTATCTAATTGCTTGGTACTGGAAGTGGATGGAGTATCAGATTGACTATAGAACCAACAATGTGCCCAGTGCGCGGGAGCGGCTTAAGGTAGCCTTGCAAACGGTGTGTAGACCAGTAGAAGAAGACCCTAGTTTCGCGCACATCAACGAAGCTGTTCTGCACCGCATTGTGGTGGCTGAGTCGAATAAGACCTATCTCACCAAGCACGTGGACGCGGATAACAAAGAAGGATTGTTTCGGGGGTATAAAGATTTGTGCAAGCGGGTGGCTAATATTATCATTGAGCTCAATCCTGATTATCAATATCCACACGCCCTGGTGAGCACGGTGCTGGAAGCAGCGCATCTTCAGCCGTTTTTTGCGGAACACTTACCCTCGCTTACCGAGATCAAGAAGGGTGACGACGTGCACCAGCAAACTTATGAGTACCTAGAAAACCTGGTGTTCACCGCGATTCGGGCAGAACCTTAGGCGGTAGCGTATGCCTATTCAGCGCGTCAGGCGGATAGGTACTTACCCTCAGCATAACCTAGCTCAATACGCTACCGGACGTGATAGAGACCTGCTACGAAGGAACTACTAAAAATTCAGGAGTTTCTCGATGCCGAAGATAATCGTATGGATGATTTTTATATGAATCTCCTGTATTCTATCGGCGTAGCCTTCGTGGGGTACCAGTAAAGAGATATCCGCAAACTGCTTGAGGTCCCCACCCGATTTTCCGGAAAGCAAAATGGTGGTTATTTCCTTTTTTCTGGCTGCCTTGAAGGCTTCAACAATATTTTGTGAGTTACCACTAGTGCTTATTCCCAGCACAATGTCGCCACTGCGGCCCAAACTCTCCACGAATCTGGAAAACACGTACTGGTAGCCATAGTCGTTGCTGATGCACGAAAGGTGGCTGGGGTCCGAAATAGCGACGGCGGGCAAAGGGCGGCGATTTTCGCGGTAGCGGCCGGTCATTTCTTCAGCAAAGTGCATCGCATCGCAGTGCGAGCCGCCGTTGCCGCATGACATCACCTTGTTACCGCGCTCGAAGGCTTCGGCCATCGACTTGGTGATTTCAACAATGGTGTTGAAATTAGCGTCGTCGGCGACAAAGTTATCGAGCACCCGCTGCGCTTGAGAAAATTCACTTCTTATGCTGTCTCTTAGTTGTTCCATTGTCTTTTTATAACATCGCGGCGCCAAACACCCCGGCACTGTCGCCTAACTTCGGCTTCAAGAAGGGGGTGGTAAGCGTACTATTGAAAACGTGCTGTTTTACCCGTTCAACCCCCTCGGTATACAGAAGATCAATGTTGCCGACCCCTCCGCCGATCACAATGGCGTGAGGATCGAGAATGTTGATAACCGCACCCATCGCCTTGCCAAAGAAGTACAACAGTCTCTCGATGGTTTGGGCAGCATATTCATCCTCTCCTTCCTGGTAGGCAACCATTATTTCTTTCATAGTTTTGCCGTGGCCACTGCAAGATTGATAGAAGCTTTCCAAAGCAGTTCCTGAAATAACAGTTTCTACACAGCCGGACCGGCCGCAGTAGCACTCCCCCCCGAACTGTCCAAAAAATTATGACCCCATTCTCCTCCGATTCCCTGTTGGCCGTTTATCGCTTTGCCATCGAACACAATACCGCCCCCAACTCCGGTTCCCATAATCACCCCGAAGACTACTTCGGCATCCGGCGCATGCGCTGGCACAGATCCTAAGGTAGCTTCGGCCAGGGCAAAGCAGTTCGCATCGTTGGCAATTGCAACCGGCAATCCGAACATCGCTTCGAGGTCCGATTTGATCGGTTTCCCGTTCAAACAAACCGTGTTACTATTCTTAAGAGTATTCGTGGTGGGGTCTATACTGCCCGGAGTGCAAATCCCTAGGTTGGTTATTGTAACCCCACTTTTGCTCCCTAGTTCTTGGATTAACTTCTTAATCTGCTCTAGAATGTGGCGGTACCCTTTCTCTTGCTCGGTCGGCAACCGAAGCCGTTCAACTATTTGGTAGCCGCCGTCGTTTATCGCAAGCAGCATTCCCTCGATTTTGGTGCCGCCCAGATCAATGCCGCACCGGATCTGCTTCTTGTTTTCTCTTTTCGTCATAGGTTAAATCAAAGCATTGTGATCCAAAAAATCATCTAATGCACCCGCTAACACCTTCTGTTTTGAGAATCGGAATACAAGTAACTAGCAAAAGCAATACATTAACTCACATTCGCGGAGAGCTTTCCACAACTACCACTATAAAACAAATAGAGCATAAAAGTTACAATTCCAGTCTGGTTGTTATAAAGGCCTTGTTCTTCTTATGGGGGTTTTTAACCTGTATGAACGACATTTTAATCCCCTATCTAAAGGAGATCTTCGGTTTGAAGTACTGGCAGGCGATGCTGATTCAGTTCTGTTTTTTCGGAGCTTACTTTATCGGGTCGCTCACCTACTTCTTAGTCACTTTAAAGAGCGGAGATCCAATCAACAAAATTGGCTATAAAAACGGTATTATCATTGGCTTGCTTCTTTCGGGTTTGGGATGCTTTATGTTCTACCCGGCCGCTGAGTACGGGGTGTACGCCTTTTTTTTTATCAGCACTTTTCACCCTGGGACTCGGGTTCAAGTTGCTGCAAATTGTCGCCAACCCCTACGCCTCGATACTAGGCAAACCCAAGCTGGTAAAAGACAGCGTTCCTCTTATCTGTTTTTCTAAAATAGTCTATCAAAATAGATGTGTCCAACAGGATTAGCTCTCTCTCCATTGATTAAAGCTTTTTCTGTCTTCCTCAAACGCTTGATATTGCTTATCACTCATAATTGGGCCATTTAATACCAAGCTTTCCCATTCATTATCAGCAGTTGAGCTGACTTTATTCAGTATTCTATCAATCTCTGCCTTCAGCTTTTTTATGTCATCAGGAGGTAGTTGATTGATAAGATCAATGAGTTGCTCATAACCTATATTCAATTTTACTTCCATTTCAAAAGAGGCTACAAGGTTTAAGATAAAAGATTCTCCAAACTGTTATTTGTCTTCGGCTTTACTTCAACATCTATCTTATCCGAACTTTCAATTACGGATAAGTTTTCTGAAAATTGTTCATATAGCTTTTCAGCGCAGCTGAGTTCTCAATATCTGTTTTAAACATTCTCAACAAATGAATCTTGTCTTTCTGGATGAATCCCATCGGAATAGCCGTTGAAAAACAGGATTAATAAATATCTCATCCTCTTTATACAAGTTTATGACTTCGCCTACCGACATATCATATCCATCAGAGACAATCTCTTTCCTCGCTACTTTAATTTCTTGTTCAAGTAACATCAAGTTCTTATAAAAAGTACTAAAAACTAAAAAACATTAAGCTATAACATACCTAAACCTCAAACCGATGCCACTTCTGATCACTCTTGCTCGACTCCACCACGTTTTTTACGAAGGCCATGCCGCGCACTCCATCTGAAATCGTTGGGAAGTCAGTAGCAAAATTATCAGGTTCTCTCCCTTCCAAGCGGGCTTGCAGCGTGAGGGCAAAGTTGCGGTAGACATTGGCGAAAGCTTCTACGTAGCCCTCGGGGTGCCCGGCGGGCAGGCGGGTGTTAAACTGCGCAAGGCCCGACAGGTAAGCGTGGTCGCCCCCGGTGCGGTAGATTTCTACCGGACGGTCGGGCCACTTCACCAGCAGGGTGTTGGGGTTCATCTGGTGCCACTCCAGTCCGGCTTTTTCGCCGTAGACGTAGATCTTGAAGGCATTCTCTTCGCCCACCGAAATTTGGCTGGCGTGCAGCACACCCTTGGCCCCGTTATCGAAGCGCAGCAGCACGTTGCCGTCGGTGTCCAGTTCGCGCCCTTCGCCGAAGGCGGTCAGATCGGCGCAGAGTTCGGTAATCTGCAAACCGGTAATGTATTCGGCCAGGTTTTCGGCGTGGGTGCCGATGTCGCCCATACAGTTGCTGATGCCCGCCTTATCGGGGTCGGTACGCCACGAAGCTTGCTTACTGCCCGACTTCTCGAGCAGTTGGCCTAGCCAGCCCTGCGGGTACTCCACCACCACCTTGCGAATCTTACCTAGCGTGCCTGAGCTTACCAGATGCTTGGCTTCTTTCACCATCGGGTAGCCGGTGTAGTTGTGGGTAAGGGCGTAGAGCAGCCCAGTGCTTTCTACCAGCTTTTGCAGTTCTTTAGCTTCCTCTATTGTGAAGGTGGCGGGTTTGTCCGACACTACATGGAAGCCGTTCTCCAGGGCGAGTTTGGCCGGGGCAAAGTGCATGTAATTGGGCGTGACCACCGACACAAAGTCCATGCGCTGGTCTGCGGGCAGGGCTTTTTCCTGGGCAATCATTTCCTTAAAGTCACCGTATATGCGGTCGTCGGGCAGGTAGAGTTCCCGACCTGATGCCAGCGATTTTTCGGCGGTGCTGCTGAAAGCGCCGCATACTAATTCGATGTGTCCGTCCAAGGCGGCCGCCATGCGGTGCACCCCACCAATGAAGGAACCCTGGCCTCCGCCTACCATGCCCATTCGAAGTTTTCTGCTCATGTCGATGTGGTTTAAGTTGTGAAGTTGGTAAAAAAAGAATAGCTTTCTGGATTAGAAAATCAGCCTAATCACAAAACAGCGTGTCCTTCACAAAGTTATAAATTTGTCGGTGATACGCTACCTGCCCTTATTTATCAATTTAACCCTACACCGCTAACCCTTCTATGAAAACGTACTTATCCCTGCTTACTTTGGCTTTAACCTTTGTCTTCTCATACAGTGCCTTTGCCCAGCAAATGATGAAGGCGGGCGAATATAAACCCGAGGATACTGAATTCTACGAACCAAAAGTAGAAAAAATTACCCCTGGCGAAAATAACCAGCCCCCCTCTGATGCCGTAGTGCTATTCGACGGTAAAGATTTGTCGGCTTGGGAAAGCACAAAGGAAGGCGATGTTCAGTGGACCGTGCAAGACGGCTACTTCACGGTGAAGCCGGGCACCGGAAACATCAAAACCAAAGAGGATTTTGGCGACTTTCAGCTGCACATCGAGTGGCGTTCGCCTCAGAAGATTGAGGGTGAAGGGCAGGGCCGGGGCAACAGTGGCATCTTCTTACAGGGGCTCTACGAAGTGCAGGTGCTCGATTCGTACGAGAGTAAAACCTACGTGAACGGACAGGCGGGCAGCATCTACAAGCAGCATCCGCCCCTGGTAAACGCAACCAAACCACCCACCGAGTGGGACGTATACGACATCATATACAGTGCTCCAAAGTTTGATGAGAAGAACGGCGCATTGCTGGAAGCAGGCTACGTGACGGTGATGCACAACGGAGTGGTGGTGCAAAACCACGCTAAGCTACAGGGCACCACCGAGTATATCGGCACTCCGAAGTGGGTAGCGCACGGCGACGGCCCAATTGTGCTACAGGATCATAGCAATACGACTAGCTTCCGCAACGTTTGGATTCGGCCGTTGTAGTGTTAACAAACGGTGGCCTTTTGCCAAGTTTCATAATGTTCACGAACTAAAAAGACCTTTAACGTTCAGTGGGAACCCTTTCAACACCAGCGACGTAATTTCGCCTTCTTCTACGGCGAAAGATGCTAAATTATAGTCGTTGTTTTGGTGCTAGTAGACTTCTATAGACCCGCCTTTCGGGTCCACAATCCAGTATTCGCGTACTTTGTGCTGACGATAAATCTTCATTTTGTCACCTCTATCATTTAGCTGCTTCCGCTTAACAAAAGCGCTTAGCGCAAGAGACAGTTTTCCGGATGCTTTTTGATGCTTGGGACATGGAGCTCCTTTTTTCGCAATTTCTCCGTTGATTAGTTCGTAAATAAAACCAAGCTTCACCTCCATCTCCGGAAAATCGGCTACCTTTATTTTTTCGGCGGTTAAACGGTTCATAGGTGACTCTTTAGTGATCGCAGTGCGTTTTAAATTAAAGTTGAGCATTTATCTTATGGAAACCACCACCACCTCTCGCCGTCCGCTCACGGTAAAAATAGTCAGTGGGATAATCGCGTTGCTGTTTCTTTTATTTGCGGCCTTCCAGTACAATGATCCCGACAGTTTTTCCTGGATGTTTCTCTACGGCTACGTAGCACTCATGGCAGGCATGGCCGTTTTTGGTAAATATAATTATGCCCTGCTGGTGCCTGGCATCGCCATCTTAGCGCTATACTTCATCTATCTTCTTCCTAGCGTGTTTGCGTGGATCAGCAGTGACGACAGCTTGATCACGGGGATGAGCCCCGATCGAATGTACGTGGAACGCTCGCGCGAAGCCTTCGGACTGCTTATGGGACTGGTGGGTTTGCTCTTTATATTTTTTAACCGCCACCAACTTGCTTCTAGATGACTAAGCGAGCACTGGTGGTAGGGGCAGGCATTGCGGGCATCGCGTCAGCCATTCGGTTGGCTAGCAAGGGTTATCAGGTCGATGTCTTCGAGTCAAATGCTTACCCAGGAGGTAAGCTATCGGAGATTGAGCAAGATGGCTACCGTTTTGATGCCGGGCCGTCGCTGTTCACTATGCCCGAATTGGTTGAAGAACTGTTCGAGCTATCGGGCGAGCGGGCCAAAGATCACTTCTGCTATCGGCAATTGGACGTCAATTGTCACTACTTTTACGAAGACGGCACCTCGGTAGCAGCCTTCGCCGAGCCAGAGGCTTTCGTTCGGGAGCTATCGCAGAAGACGGGCGAGGCGCCAGAGAACATCCAGCGGGCTTTGCAGCAGAGTGCTTTTCTGTACGACCATTTGGCGGAGCTCTTTATGAAGCGCTCACTGCATCGTTGGTCTACCTTTACGAACCGTGCTGCCCTGCGTTCGTACCTAAGCTTGCATCGGCTGGACTTTTTTCGCACCATGCATCAGGCCAATCAGCAGCGATTCACCGATCCGCGGGTGGCGCAACTTTTCAACCGTTACGCCACTTACAACGGCTCGGACCCGCACCAGACACCTGCTACCATGAATATTATTCCCCACCTGGAATTTGGGCGGGGCGCCTTTTTTCCGGAGCGAGGCATGTACTCCATTACTACCAGCCTGTGCGAGCTGGCACAACGGCAGGGCGTTCAAATTCATTTTGGAGTGCGCGTAGAGCAAATTCTGCTACGCGCTAACAAGATACAAGGCTTGCGGGTGAATGGTGAAAACCAGACGGCCGATTTGGTGGTGAGCAACATGGACGTGGTGAGCACCTACCAAAAGTTGCTGCCTCAGGTGAAGCCCCCGACTCGCCTACTAAACCAGCCCAAGTCAAGTTCAGCCCTGATTTTCTACTGGGGCATCCGTCAAACTTTTGAGCAACTTAGTTTGCATAATATATTTTTCAGTCATAACTATCGAACCGAGTTTGAGCACATTTTTCAGCATCGTAGCGTGCACTACGACCCGACGGTGTATCTCAACATTACTTCGAAGTTTAAATCTGATGATGCTCCACCCGGTTGCGAAAACTGGTTTACAATGATTAATGTGCCAAACAATTCGGGACAAGATTGGGATAATCTTATCGAACGTGCGCGGGACAATATCATCGCGAAGCTTAACCGAATGCTGAATACCGATGTGGCCCCGCTGATTGCTACCGAAAGCATTCTGGATCCGCGTAGCATCGAGAGCAAAACCTCTTCTTCGCAGGGAGCGCTGTACGGCAACAGCTCGAACAATCGCTACGCTGCCTTTCTGCGACACGCCAACTTCAGTCGCCGGTTCCGGGGGTTGTACTTTTGCGGAGGAAGTGTGCACCCGGGCGGGGGCATACCACTGAGTTTGCTATCGGCCAAGATTATGGCCGATCAGGTGGCGAGGGTTTAGTGTGAAGTCGGCTTGTGGAGAGGTGAGCCGTTGGACTTAATTTAAGCCGCAGCACTGGCTACCGCCGCCCCTTGTACTAATTGCTGATAGCGGTTGTAGCGCTGCAAAATTTCGCGTACGTAGTTCACCGGTTCAGCCCCTCGGCAGTAGCCCGACTTTACCACCGGGTCGTTGTAGTACTCGGGATCTGACTTGAGTAGCAGGAAGTGCGCTACGTTTTCCCAGCGGGCGGGGTCCTTGCCGTGCTTGCGCGCCAGGCGGCGGGCATCCAACACGTGTCCCTGTCCGGCGTTATAAGAGGCTAGCACGAACTTGCGCCGCTCCTGTTCATCTGGCACATACTTCGTCCAAATTTTATCCAGCCAAGCCAAGTAGGCGGTAGCTGCCTTCAGACTTTGGGTGGGGCTCATCATGTCGGTAGCTCCGTACATCTCACCGGTAGTAGGCAGTAGTTGCATCAGCCCTTCGGCTCCGGCCCACGATTTGGCCTGGGCGTCAAACTTTGACTCCTGGTACACCTGTGCGGCCAGCAAACGCCAGTCCCAGCCTAATGTATCGGCAGCCTGTCGAAGCAGTTCATCGTAGGGAGAAATATACTCTCCGGCCACGCTGGAGTAGTCGCTACGTACCCGCTTGAGCATCGTTTTCGGACTCTTGAAGTACTTGTTATAAATTACGTAGTAGTCGGTGCCCTGCTTCATCTCACGAATCCAATCACTGACCGCCGACAGCAGTTGGGGGGCGTTTTGACGGGTGGCCCAGGCCACTTTTTGAGGAAAACTCACCGGAGTGCGCACGTCTATTGAGGAATAGTAGGTGGCGTTCACCAGCGCAATGTCTTCGTCGGCCACGGTGTAGTCGATCTCTCCGTCGGCCACCATCTTAATGAGGGTTTCGGTGTCCACTTCCTCTTCTACAATATCAATGTCACCGCCGATCTCTTCGGCCAAATTGACGAGTCGAGCCGCGTAGGCTGAGTTCTTTTGCACGTGCACTTGCTTCCCTTCTAAATCTAACGGATTGCGAATCAGCATTTTATCCAGGCGGTGCCGCTTAATCTGTCGCCAATGGTCAGGCATCGATTGCACCAGCACTTGCTTTACTTCGTTGTGGTGCTCGGTGAAGGCAACGCGCTCCTTGCGGGGGGCGGTCACCGTGAGGTTGAAAGCAATGAGGTCACCTTCGCCCCGATTTAGCATCTGGAAGGCGTTTTCAATACTGTTGGTTACTTCGATATCCAGCTCGAGATCTAATGATTCAGCCAGACGGGTGAGCAGTTCGTACTCGTAGCCCATCGGCTGGCCCCGGTAGATGAAGTAGCCGGTGGAGCTGTTGTTTAGAATGGCCGTGAGTCGCCCTCGCTCGGTGAGTTGGTCCAAGTCCAGAGATACCGGTACTTCGGTGCGGTGAGAAGGCTCCGCCTCGTGCATTAGTTGGCCTTCTTCATCGGTACATCCCGCGGGCCAAACCAGTAGCAGAATGGCCAAGCCCCAGGGGGGGAAGCGGCTTAGCGGGCAGTTGTTGATGAACTTTCTCATAGTACCGTTAGTAGTAGACCCACGGGTCCGTCAAAAAATAAATTGACCAATATTAAGCGTCTCGTGCAAATTCTAATATGACTAACTGTTAATTGAATATTACAAATACTAAATTAAACTATTTACATGTCTTATGCAAGCTTTTGTCATTTTTATGCTTTTTTTAGGAAAAATATGAACTATCGCAGTAATCTGCTCGGTGCGTTAGAAACGTATCTTCTCTCCCATAGGTTTCAGTGTTTGCCGCACCGAAGCCAGTATCGGAGGGCCAGCGCGTCGGGTTTCCACAGTATAGTGCTCTCGGTGGGGGAGGCCACGCCAGCGATTGCCGAAGTGCAACTGGGCATCCGGGTAGAGATTGCTGAGCAGCTGGCGTATCAGTTCACCGCCGGGCCGGGTGACTACGCTTCGCACAGCACCACCCTTTTGGTACCAACTGGCCGTCTGCTTGGTGAACCTTATCGCCGCTACGTTTTAGAACGTCCCGCCGATGCGCAGCAAGTAGCGCAAGAAATAGTGGAACTTATAAAATCCAACGGCCTTGCCTTCTTCCGTCACTACGACCACGTAGCAGTACTTGAAGAACTGTTTAACGGTCCGGTCACCCCCTGGTTGCCTCACCTCTGGCACCGAAGTCTGCGCGGGATCATCCTGGCCAAGCTTGCGCAGCGTCTTGACTGGGCATCGTTGGTGACACGTTACCGAGAGCAACTGCTTGCGGTGGGCGCTCCACCGTCCAGAGTAGAAAAATATGATCAACTCGCGGCTTACTTGCGCCATTTCTCCTTGAACTAACCGGGCTAGTCTCGCAGCAGATCCGGGCGGCGCTGCTGGGTGCGTGCCACCGATTGCTCGAAGCGCCACTCCTCAATGTTGGCCTCGTGTCCTGAGCGTAGCACTTCGGGAACCGCCCAGCCTCGGTAGTCGGCCGGACGGGTGTACACGGGCGGGGCCAGCAGATTATCCTGGAAAGAGTCGGTAAGGGCCGAGGTTTCGTCGTTGAGTACGCCCGGTAGCAGTCGGATCACCGCGTCAGCCAGCACGGCGGCGGCCAGCTCACCGCCCGACAGCACATAGTCGCCCACACTAATCTCGCGCGTGACGAAGTGTTCGCGCACCCGCTCATCTACTCCTTTATAGTGCCCGCACAGGATAATGATGTTTTTCAGCAACGAAATACCGTTGGCCATTGGTTGCGTCAGCACCTCGCCATCCGGACTCATGTAGATTACTTCATCATAGGGGCGTTGTTGCTTCAGGTCGTTGATGCAGCGATCAATGGGTTCGATCATCAACACCATGCCCGCCCCGCCGCCGAAGGCGTAGTCGTCAATCTGTCGCTGCTTGCCCGCCGCGTAGTCGCGCAGATCGTGCACGCGCACGGTGGCCAGCCCTTTGTCCTGCGCCCGCTGCAGGATAGAGTGGGAAAAGGGACTTTGCAGCAAAGCAGGGACGCAACTGATGATATCGATGTGCATGAAAAGGGGTTTTAGAGATGCCCAAAACTAACGTGAAAAATTTTATTCCCAGGGTTAGCCTCGCTTTTTGTAAGTCTAACTCATTCGGAAGAAAGAAGCATAGACTTTATGCGTACAGCAATACTTACATTAGCTTCTTTTATAACTTTTACAATGTTTTTTGTTTTTTCAGAATTTAACTAGCCGGATTTCTTGTAATTGTTTCTTGTTTTATTGATCATTGGTACAACAACACTAATTTTTTGCTAGTGCTTTCAAATAGTAGAAATAATGCTATATAACCAAGAAAAAGACACAACGAATGAGATTTCATTGTGTCTCTTCGCCCAGATACTGGCTATTTTTTTATTTAATATGGTGGTGACAAATGCCACCGCCCAGGACCTACAGTCAGCCTTCTCGGGGGAGGCATCGCTTACTGAGATCAACGGTTTGGTGGTGGATGAGACCATCACCAAGGTGGGCCGCGACTTCTACGAGGTGTTCTACAGCAAGTGGGAAGCCTCCACCAGCGAAGCGTCGCCCGGCCAGCTGAGCTATACGATCTTCATCAAAGAACTGCCCCAGATCGGGCAGGGTAGCCTGGTGAGTGTCTACATGGACGACACCGAGCTGTTCTCCCAGCCCGTGCAACCGCGCTACGACGTCATTGAAGCAGTGGCCGAGTACGCCGTGGCCCTGGTGAGCAACTACGAGCAGATGTCTCAGCAACTGGGCAACGAAGACCAGCAAGGCAGCGGTATCTTTTGAGACTAATGATTTTTAAACCCTTAGTTAGGGGTGACAACGGTGGGTATGGCCAGCAAGAGCCGCCCATCGTTCCCTAACATTGACTTAACCGACCAACCTATGCAACCAACCAAACTATTGCTCACCGCCCTGCTGCTCAGTGGCAGCTCGTCGCTGCTGGCCCAGGACTTTGTCTACCAGCCCACCAACCCTGCCTTCGGGGTGGTTTTCCCCCATTTTGGTCGAGGACTAGTCATCTAGCGAACAAGCGAGTCAAAGCCCTGCTGAGCAATGGCGCCGCATCAGCTATCCAGTCGGATGAAGAGCTAAAAGCCTACTTCCATCGCAAAGTAGCCAAAGCGGTTCCCCGCCGGGATAAACCCAAAATGGTCGTCATCGATGCGATCAGAGCCAAACTCATTAACCGCGTCTTCGCTACTATCAACCGAGGTACAGAATATGTTGTCTTGAGGCAGTATGGACAGGCAGCTTAATGAAATTATCGTATGAATTTGTTGCTACTACTGAGCTTTTGGAATGTGGTTAACTTGATAGAGTTATCCATATTTCAACCGCGCGGCGGACCGCAGCCCAACATGAAAATCACTTGCCCGGAAAAATTATATCAAGAAAACTTGTTTTAACCTTAGAATTCACGGTGGCCGTCGTGTTCCTGCTCAATGGTTCGATGGCTCAATTGCTAACTAACCATTGAGCAATCGAACCATTCAACAATTTTTTCCTTCCTTCCGTTTTTCGCCGTACCTTTCCCCCTCACCCAAACCAACAGTAATGCGACAAAAAATAGTAGCGGGCAACTGGAAAATGAATCAGACCATTGAGGAAGGAAAAATTCTTACCTCGGAAGTGATTCATATGATTGAAGCGGAGCTGCGCGACGATGTGCAGGTGGTGCTGTGCCCCCCCTTCATTCACCTGCCGGTGATGTACGGTGCCACTCAAGCTAGTCCGCAGGTCTCACTGGGTGCCCAAAACTGCAACGAACACGCCGCCGGAGCCTACACGGGCGAAATTGCCGCCAATATGCTGGCCTCCATTGGCGTCACCTACGTGATTCTGGGGCATAGCGAGCGGCGCGAGTACTACGGCGAGAGCAGCGAGCTGCTAGCCAAAAAGGTCAACGCGGCCTTGGAAGCCGGGCTCCGCCCCGTTTTCTGCTGCGGCGAGCCCCTGCAAGTTCGGGAGCAGGAGAAACAGGCCGAGTACGTGCGCCAGCAAATTCAGGCCAGCCTGTTCCACTTGTCGGCCGACGAGTTTGCCAAGATAGTGATCGCCTACGAACCCATCTGGGCCATCGGCACCGGCAAAACCGCTTCTTCGGATCAGGTGCAGGAGATGCACGCGGCCATTCGCAAGCAGTTGGTCGAAAAGTACGGCGAAGCCGTGGCCAACGACACCTCGATCCTCTACGGCGGCAGCGTGAAACCGGGCAACGCCGCCGAACTGTTCGCCTGCCTCGACGTGGACGGCGGCCTCATCGGCGGCGCCTCCCTCAAATCGCGCGACTTTGTGGATATCGCCAAGTCATTTTAGGTCTACCCCGCCGTTCACTTTTCGTTCCCGAGGTCGGTGTCTTCACCAACCTAGCCCCCCAAGGTTAGTGTCACCATAAACCTCTTCAACAGTGATCAAACCAATTAGGGCATCCACCGGGTCACCGGTGGCGAGCCAAGCCGTTTGACGTTGCCCGCCCGGAGGTCCCTTTCAGGTGACCGCCGGGGTGCCCGGAAGTAGGGTTAGTACGCAAGGTCTGTGTCTAGGTGCGATTTACAGACTTAAAACTTATGCTATATTTCATCATTCGGAATTCTTTACTCAACATTCAACATTAAAAGAATATTGAATGTCGAATAAGGAATTATGAATTTCGAAGTGTAAGCGTCTACAGCACATCGACGCACTAATTGTGTACTTGTGTCTTTGCAACTTTCTCATCTTTATCAACGATGACAAAATATCTTCCTATGAACCAACGCTACACCACCGTTCAGATAACCTGCCCTCCCAACTTGGTGGATCTGCTTATCGCGGAGCTGGCCGAACGAAACTACGACGGTTTTCTGGAAACCGAGCAAGGGGTTGAAACCTACCAAACCGCCGCCACTTTCGACGAAGCCGAACTACAGGAACTGCTAGATCGGTACCGCAAGTCGGCTGAAATTAGCTACTCCACGCAGACTGTGGAGGAACAGAACTGGAATGCGGTGTGGGAAAGCAACTTCGAACCGATTATCGTGGAAGACCAGTGCCGCGTGCGGGCTTCTTTTCATGCGACCGAGCCTGCTTATCCCTACGATATTATCATCAACCCCAAAATGTCGTTTGGCACCGGGCACCACGCCACCACCTACCTCATGCTGCGCGAACAACTCACCCTCGATCACCACGGCAAGCGCGTGATGGATGCCGGATGCGGCACGGGTATTCTGTCGATCATGGCCCAGAAACGGGGGGCCGCGTCAGTGCTGGCCTTCGACACCGACTCCTGGGGGGTAGAGAATAGCCGGGAGAACTTTGATTTGAACGAGGCCTCTTCTATACAACTTTTTCAAGGTAGCGTAGCGGACGTTGCGTCTGACAAATCTTTTGACGTCATTTTGGCGAATATCAACCGCAATGTGCTGCTCGACGAAATGGTGCACTACATCCGGTACTTGGCTTCGCGCGGGCAGTTATTGCTCAGTGGCTTCTATGAAGAGGATTTGCCTCTGCTACGCGAAGCAGTTACTGCACAGGGGCTGAAAGAAGTACGAGCGGACAGCCGAGACCGGTGGGTAGTGTTGCTGGCGGAGAAGCATTAGTTTAGATGGAGATTGCGATAAGAAACCCTACGATTAGTACAGGCTAGTATAGAAACCTCTCTCAAATTCTGCTCACTACTTTCCTTCAAACCTTACACCCAGGTATAACAGAGGCTTTCCGGCCCGGGATAAGTTTTAATATCAGTAAATTTTTTTACTGAAAAAACGTTATCCCCCAAACCGGTGTATCAACTATGCGAGCAAGCTTTTTAATATTTATATTCTTGACAATCACCCAGATAGCCTGGGGGCAGCGCTACGAACGCATTGACAGCCTGACCTACGGCGACCAAGTGCAAGCCTGGACCGCGCGCTTCAGCGACAGCACAACTATCGGTATCGGGCAGCAGTTTGCTAACTTCTGGGCCACTGGCCCGCTGACCGATTCGCAGAAAAAGAAATTCGAGAGCATTACCGCCAAAATGCAGGCTAAAAATTACAAGTTTCAGCCCTACATCGTGGATTTACACCTCACCCTGCTGAGTGCCGTAGATTCGGCTCAGCTTTCGCCTTCATCACTGGATGGCATGCTCAATATGATCGACAAATCCGTTGATCACTACGACCGGCGGCAGGTGGGTACGTCTCTAAAAACACTGCTTACATATTTCCAGCACGACGCCCTGTATTTTTCTAATTACAATACCTTATACGCCACTGCAAAAGACGTATCGTTCGAATTTATTGAACCCGCCGTGGCAGAAGAAATTAGCAGCGAGGCCGAACTTAGCGCGGGCGAAGACGAATTTCTGAGTCAAGAGCCAGAGACAGAAGCAGCACCCGTTGACGATTGGGGGGCCGAGGAAGAAAGCGACTGGAGCGATGGTTGGGGCGGCGAAGACGACTGGGGAAGCGAGGACGAAGGCACCGAAGAACCGGGGGCTGATACACCAGCAGAAAAAGAGACAACCGTGCTGGACTATCTCATCGAGGAACCCGTGCAGCCGGAGATCACTGGCGCGGTGATGCGCTTCGAGCAACTATCGCTCACCTTTTCTACTCCCTTCGACTCCGCGAACTTGGTGAACACCAGCGGGGCGCTGTTGCTGAAGGATCAGGTTTTGGTCGGCGAAGGGGGAAAGTTCGACTGGGTGATGACCGGGCTGAGCCCCGATTCAGTGTATTGTACGCTAGGTAAGTATAACTTTGACATCCGTAACCCCCGGCTGAGTGCTGAAAAGGCCCAGATGACCTACGTGGGCAAGATTAAAGAACCCGTGGAGGGCGTGTTTCAGTTTGCCAGTCAGCGCCACACTCGGCCGCAGGATGCGCGTTATCCGCGCTTCAAGTCCTACAACAGTAACATCTCCGTCGACGTGTTCAACAATCCGGCGGTAAACCCGCACCGCGTTAACTGCGTAGGGGGATTTTCGCTGCAGGGTGCCCGCGTCAGCAGCACCTCGCTGCTAGAGGGCGAAACCACCGTCGAAATTTGGGAAGCCAATAAGAAAAAGGTGCGCACGATTTCCAAACAGTTCGTTATTGGTGATTCCCTCATCGAGAGCCAGCGGGCCACCGTGGCAATTTATCAGCGTAGTGACTCTATTTATCATCCTGGGGCTCAATTCAAGTACGTTGTTGATTCTTCGCAGCTAATTCTGCAATCGGGCAAAGGAAGCTTTAAGCGCACCCCGTTCGTTTCTTCTAACCTCAAAATGGACATCCACACCGACCTGGTGGAGTGGAACATGCGCACCGATAGCCTCAACGTGTCCACGCTCACCGCCCGCGACAAGGTGCCGGTGCTGTTCGAGTCGCACGAGTACTTCGACGAAGAGTCGTTCGATAACTTGTCGCGGATGTACGACTTTCACCCGCTTATTATGGCCGTGGGCCACGCCCGCAAAACGCAAAGTTCTTCCTTCTACGCCGACGATCTGGCGCAGGCTATCCGACAGCAACCCAAGGTGGTTCGGGCCGCCATGAAGGACCTCTCCGAACGTGGCTACGTTGACTATAGCCCCCAAACCGGCTACCTCACGATCAAGCGAAAGGGCTTTCACTACGTACTTTCCAAAAGTAAGAGAAAAGACTTCGACGACCTGCTGATCGCTTCGTACGAAACCAATGGGCCTAATGCTACCATTCGCCTGGAGCAGGAGGAACTGGACATTCGGGGCATTGAGAAGTTCAACATCACTGACATTCTGAACGTGTTGATCAAACCTGACGATAACCAGGTGACGCTGCTGGGCAATCGTGATTTTCGCTTCAACGGCACGCTTTACTCGGGCAACTTCGAGTTTGTGGGCAAAGACTTCACCTTTAGTTACGACAGCTTTAAAGTGGATTTGCCCCAGATCGATTCTATCAGTTTCTTGCTAGCCGATGCCAACGGCAACCGCCGCAAAGTAGATAATACCTTACAAAGCTCTTCGGAAGAAGGCAAGGCAAAAACTTCGGGCACGCTCTACATCAATGACCCCGACAACAAGGCCGCGCGCAAGAGCCGCCCCGACTACCCGCGCTTCAGTGCCGAAACCGGAGCCATTGTCTATTTCGATTCTAAAAATATTCTGGACGGGGCCTACGACAAGTCGGTGTACTTCGTTATTCCGCCCTTTGCCATCGACAGTTTGAACAACGCCGACCCTTCAGCCATTGGCTTCCAGGGAACGCTCTACAGCGGCATTTTTCCGCCCATTGAAGAAGTGTTGCAAGTCCGAGCCGACAACTCAATGGGTTTTGAGCACGAAGTGGCCTCCGGGGGTTATCAGATGTACAACGGCACGGGCACCTACCACAACCAACTGGTACTAGACGCCCGCGGCCTGCACGGAGCGGGGAACATTGACTTCCTGACCACTAATTTAGAAGCAGAAGATTTTACCTTCTTTATGGACTCGGTGACCACGGTGGGCACGGTGGCCGACATGAAGGCCGGATCGGTGGGTTCAGCGAGCTTTCCGCAGGCCTACGTAGAAAATTACCGGCTCAAGTGGCTGCCGCAGCAAGACAGCATGATCATCTATAACCAGGCCAAGCCTTTCGATCTGTACGACCAGACGGCCTCGCTGGATAGTGTGCTCGTTGTGACCCAAACCGGTTTACTAGGGGCGGGAACGCTCTCCACGCGTGGCTCGGAAGCGTTCTCGAAGAATATGCGCTTTCGGGAAACCAACTTCTCGGCGCGGAACGCCAACTTCGAGATTAAATCAGATAACCCTAAAAAACCGGCGCTGGCAGGGGAAGACGTGCGCCTGGAGTTTGACCTGAATGCCAATCTGGCTGATATCAGCCCGGAAGTAGAGGGCGTGGCCGCTATTGAGTTCCCCTACGCCATGTTCCGCACCTCGATTACCAACGCCCAGTGGAACCTAGACGACGAAACTGTGCGCATGAGCAAACCGGCTGATGTGGCCATTGAGAACTCTTATTTCTACGCTACGCGCGAAGACCTGGACTCGCTGGCCTTTAGTGCCGAAGAAGCCATCTACCGCATTCCGTTACAGCAGTTAGATGTATCCGGAGTTCCCTTTATCACCGTGGCCGACGCGAAGATCACTCCCGAGAACAACCGGGTGCAAATCTTAGAGAATGCTAAACTCGACCGCTTCACCAATGCCACGCTGGTGATTGATACCCTTAATGAGTATCACAATCTGTACAACGGAACCATCGATATTTTATCGCGCAATGAATTTCGCGGAAAAGCCACGTATGAGTTGGTATCGGCCAGCGACACCTTTGCCATTGAACTCACGAGCTTTGAGCGCGATAGCGTGCAGCAAGGCCGCCGCGCTTACACCGTGCACACCGTGGCCGACGGACAGGTGAGCGAAGACCAACACGTGGTGATTTCTCCGGGTATGCTCTACCGCGGCAAGGTAAAGATGCACGCGGTGAAAGAAGCCCTGGAACTTGACGGCGAGGTGAAGCTGGATTTCAAGACGATTTCGGGTTACAATACCTGGATTAGCTACAGTAGCGATGCCGGACAGAAACAATTGATATTCGACTTCGACCAAAGCGAAACCAATACCGGCGACCCGCTGGTGGCTGGACTCCACGTGAGCGGGAAAGACAACAGCTTGTACACAACCTTTGTCACTAACCGGCGCTCCCCCGACGATTACGATTTATTTAAGCCTACCGGTTCGCTATCGTACAATGAGGAAGAGCAGGAATACAGCATCCGTTCGCCCAAAAAAGACAAACCCGATGCTTTGGCGGGCGAGGTGTTCACCTTCAACGAAAATACCCAAACCGTGAGCTTTGAGGGGCCACTCAATCTGATGCCTGGTCCGGAAGAAGGGGTAGAACTCACCACCGTTGGTAGGGGACAAGGCCGACTAGACTCCAGTGCGTTTGCCATTGATGCTTTTATGTTGTTTGACATAGACTTGCCCGGTCAATCGGTTGAGATGATGGGTAAAGATCTCAATGCAGCAATGAACCGGGCCGGAGCTCCCGCCGCCAACACCGACCGAACGCGCCTGCTGTATAAAATTGCGGAGCTAGTGGGCGACGAGAAGGCCAAGGAATACGATCAGGCATCGGCGACTGAATACACTTCGGTGCTCTCTATTGATCCGCGTCTGGAAAAGACCATCGGCCTGTCAGACGTGCAGTTGAGTTGGTCGCCCGAGCAGAAGGCCTGGTACAGCACCGCTTCGTTGGGTATTTCTAGCGTGGGATTTGAGGATATCAACGCCCGGGCCACCGGATATCTGGAAATCAAGCCCACCGAAACCGGCAATATCATGAACCTGTTTATCCAAGCCACGCCCGACTCCTGGTACTACTTCAGTTACCAAAACAACCGGATGGCCATATGGGCCTACAACGAGGCGTTTTGCGACCTGATTGGATCAAAATCAAAGATCGACAAGGCGGGTTCGGACGATTTTGCGTTTTACCTCAGCGACATCGCCGAAACCTTGACCTTCGTGAATCGTTTTAGAAAAACGTATCTTGATATTGACGAGCCGTATAATTTCGATGTGGCTCCGCCCTTGCTCACCGAACAAGAGCGAACCGAAGAGAAAAAGGAAGAAGCGCAAGACGGATTTTGAGGAGCGGTTTAAACTTGTAAATCTGCCAGGATTCTCGTATCATACTCTTTTTGACTAAAACCGATTTATGCAAACACTCTCTATTTTTCTTGCTATCGTTGTTGCTTATTTACTAGGGTCTATTCCTACCGCCGTCTGGTACGGTCGCCGTTTTTTTGATACCGATGTGCGCGATTACGGTAGTGGCAATGCCGGAGCTACCAACACCTTTAGAGTGCTGGGCAAACGGGCGGGCACCGTGGTGCTGCTCGGCGATATTTTGAAGGGCAGCGCGGCCACCATGCTGGCTTTTGCCCTGCTGCGCGTGGGTGTCATCCCGTTTGAGGCAATCACCGAATATAAATTGCTGCTGGGTCTGGTAGCGGTGATGGGCCACGTGTTTCCGGTATACACTAATTTTAAAGGGGGCAAAGGAGTGGCCACCCTATTGGGCATGACCCTATCGGCCGAGCTGTGGGTAGCGCTGGTTTGCGTGGGAATCTTTTTACTCTCGCTTTATCTAACCAAGTATGTATCGTTAAGTGCGCTGCTGGCGACTTTGTCCTTCCCCTTGCTGGTTTGGCTGGTGCCGCCTTTCATCACCGACGAACCCTTGCTCATTGTCTTTGGCTTCGTGATGTTTGCCGTGCTGGCCCTTACGCACAAAAAAAACATCGTCCGCCTTGCCCACGGCACGGAGAGCCGCACCTATCTGTTTAGCCGAAATCGCTCGCGTCGCGACTAATGTCCCCTTACCGGTGCCTTTCGTTGCGTTAGTAAACCTATCCGTAGCTCGTCCGTTTTAAAGAGGAATTATCCTCTAAACGAACTTTCGCTATGACTGCCCAATCCTACGTAGACCAACACCAAGAACGCTTTCTGGAAGAATTATTTGAACTGCTGCGCATCCCCTCGGTGAGCACCGCCGCCAAATACAAGGGCGATGTGCAACGAGCCGCTGAGTTTGTTCGCAAAAAGTTGGAGGATGCGGGAGTTGATCGCGCCGAAATCCACGAAACCGCGGGGCACCCGATTGTGTACGCCGAGAAAATGACCGACCCAAACGCACCGACGGTGCTGGTGTACGGACATTACGACGTGCAACCCGCTGACCCACTTGAGTTATGGAAGTCGCCTCCCTTTGAGCCTGAAATCCGCGACGGCAAAATCTACGCGCGCGGCGCCTGCGACGACAAGGGGCAAATGTATATGCACGTGAAAGCCCTGGAAACGATGAAGGCTCAGGGAAGTATCCCTTGCAATATTAAATTCTTGATCGAGGGGGAAGAGGAAATTGGTTCTGACCATTTGTCACCCTTCGTGGAGGCCAACCGCGCGATGCTCACCGCCGACGTGGTGCTAATTTCCGATACCGATATTCTCAGTAACGAAAATCCCTCGATCACGGTGGGTTTGCGGGGCATGAGCTACCTGGAGGTGGAGGTGACCGGCCCGAACCGCGATCTGCACTCGGGCATGTACGGCGGCACGGTAGCCAACCCGATCAATGTGTTGTGCAAAATGATCGCTTCGCTCAAAGACGACGAAGGCCGTATCACCATTCCGGGATTTTACGACAAGGTGGAGGAGTTGAGTGATGCCGAGCGACAGGAAATCAACCGTGCCCCGCACGACGATGAGGAATACATGCGGGCGCTAGACGTGGACGAACTGGCGGGCGAAGCGGGCTACACCACGCCCGAGCGCATCGGCATTCGCCCCACGCTCAACGTGAACGGTATGTGGGGGGGCTATACGCAGGAAGGAGCTAAGACGGTTTTGCCATCCAAGGCTTATGCTAAAATATCGATGCGCTTGGTGCCTAATCAGCATCATAAAGAGATTGATGAGCTATTTATCCGGCACCTACAACAAATCGCTCCGCCCACGGTGCGGGTGAAGGTAACCTCGCACCACGGCGGGCAAGCGGCGGTGGTGCCCTCTGACTCGGTGGGAGTGCAGGCGGCCAGTAAGGCTTTTGAGGAAGCCTGGGGCAAGAAACCCTTCCTGACCCGCGAGGGCGGCAGCATACCAATCGTTTCGCTCTTCCAGCAAACCCTGGGCATCGACTCGGTGTTGATGGGCTTCGGCCTGGACGAAGACGCGATCCACTCGCCCAACGAAAGCTACGGGGTGTTTAATTATCTGAAGGGCATCGAGACCATTACGCTGTTTTACAAGCACCTGGCGGAGTTGCGGAAATAGCAACTTTGTCTTACCTTATATGCCTATGGAAACTATTCAAATAACGGTTCACTCCTCTTTTCTAGCCGTCTCACGCTGAAAAATTCCGGAATGACGTAGTTAAAAGTGATTGCCCTGTAGAACTAGGGTAGAAGTAATTTTTGTTATAAACAGTGAGACATCTAAACGAAACAGAAAAGTACTCAGCACGATACATTAGTAATAACAATCAGTGCGTGTACGAGGTCTTAGAACACGAGTTGAACAGAATAAGCATCAAGAGAAAATGGAATGCCTATCAAGTCGGTTTTAGTAGCGGAAAAATATCTGTTTTCGTTGACGGTACTCCTGATGAAAAAGGTATTCCTTCCATTGGAAATCGTTTAGTAGGTTTTGTTAAGCTAATACAACTCCTTGAAAACCACGGTTATATTTACCTTCATACTCCTCACAACATCTTTGAAGAACATAGAAATATGCATACAAAGAGAATAGGAGATCAAAGGTTACATGACTCCTCGCCACCAATATTTGTGTCCACTCAAATTAAGGAAGAACTGGCTTCTTTCTTTTTAAAGGAGATAACGGTTACCGAAGAACTGCAACAGTACGTTAGAAATGGATTTAAAACTAAAAGTGACATCCGACATACTTGGCAAGTTTGGAGGACTTGGGTAGCCATTACAATCTCGTTTGTAGTTGGATTTATCAGCATTTTACTAAGTATATTTGACCGACCCAATCGCAACGCTTTAATTCAATCTATTGAAGCAGGTCAAGCAGCAGAGGTAAAAGCTTTAGATTCTTTGAACACAACGCTAAAAATGATTTACAAACAGTTTCCTGTTCAGCCAGACTCTCTTGAAACGATTCTGTCGGAAACTCAACCACCTACAGATTGATCCTTCTTCTCAGAATATCAGGATTACGCCTTTGGTGTAGCACAGCAATCACCTCTACTACCTGGTTTTCCTCATCCACTGCATAATAGACAGCATACTGGGTTCGGCTGATAATTGCTCGTCGCACGAAAAGCAGTCTTTCTTGAAAGAGATAAGGATTTTTAGCGAGCAGCGCTTCGGTATGTTGGTAGCGAGAAAAGAAAGTTTCACCTAATCCTAGCCGCTGCTCTTCGTACCAGTCAATGATGGCTTCCAAATCAAGTTGTGCTTCTCTGAGAATTATTGTGCGGTAATTATTCACTCCAGCCATATTTCTTACGAATACGCTGACTGAATTCCTCTGAAGAAGAAGCCGAATCAGAATTCTTCTGGTACGCTTGGTAGCGCTTCGTCAACATCTCTTCCAACAGCTTATCGTATGCCGGGTCAGGGGCCTGTTCTTCGGCATACTTGTAGAGTAAATAGTCGACGTACTCTAATAATTCCAGGCAAGCTTCTTCCGGTAGCTCCTTCAGTTTTTCGTCTAGTACTTTTGAGTTAGTCATGTCACGTTCGATTTAGGCGAAAGATACAAAAAACTAAAACAACTTCACCTCCCTTAGCGCCACCACCTCGTTGCGGCTGTTAATCATCCGCTTGCTGCGCAGGTAGCGGTTCAGGTTAGGCTCATCATAATTTTCCGATTCGGGGTCTACGCTGCTCACCCGCACGTGGGCTTCCAGGCCGGGAGCGTGGATAAACTCATCGTTGCCGATCCACATGCCTACGTGGGTCAC
This sequence comes from uncultured Cytophagales bacterium, assembly GCA_963761785.1. Taxonomy (GTDB): domain Bacteria; phylum Bacteroidota; class Bacteroidia; order Cytophagales; family Cyclobacteriaceae; genus Tunicatimonas. The sequence continues at coordinate 2,324,603 of CAVXII010000001.1, read as the reverse complement.
GCGTTCGTTGGTGCTGTCGGTGGCGGCCCGTCCGAAGAACAACAGATCGCCGGGCCGTAGCTGGTCGAAGTCCCTGGCTTCATCCACCAGTTCTCCGGCGTGCACCTGCTGCGAGGCATCACGGGGCAGCACGTGGCCGTTCATGAAGTAGATCGTTTTGGTATAGCCGCTGCAATCCACGCCCTTCGAGGAGGTGCCGCCCCACAAGTAGGGCACGCCCATCAACTCTACGGCGGTGGTCACCAGCGTTTCTTCGGTGGCTTCGGCGTTAGCAACCCATTCGGGGTAGGGCATCGCGTCATCCTTTTGCACGTAGCCCTCCCGGCCGTCGGGGAATTTCACCCAGTAGGCCACGCGATTTTCTCCCGCCAGGGCCATCACGTTGCCCATCACCAAGTCAGAAACCGGACTATCAAAAGTTTCGTCTTGGTAGGCAAAGCCGTAGGGAGCAGTAAATATTAATTTGTCGGTGGCTTGCCAGTCGGCATAGGCCGCGGTATCCATTGGCACGAAACTGCCCTGCATCCAGCTAATGTACTTGTCAGGAGTTTGCACCAGGTGCCAATCGCCTTCTTTTTTAAGTAAGCGCAGCGGAGTGCCCATCGTGGCCTGCGTGGCGAGTTCGCCCGAATGCTTGGGTTGCGAGCGGATGTTAGCCACCGAGATGGTGACTATTCCGAGGGTATCGGCACCAAGAGAGGGATCGGGCAGCGTGCGGATGCTATCGATGTAAGTGATATTCTCGTCAGTGAGTTGTTGTAGCAGTGCCTGCTTGGCTTTCAACTGGTCGGTTTCGCCGGTGAGCACCACGGTGGTGTCTTGCGCCTTGGCTTCTATATTGAACAGGGCAACGCGTTTATCGGGAGCGTATTGGTCTTTGGTGATTTGTATGGCTTGCTCCACTTGGGTTTGGGACAAGGAAACCGGTTCTTCGGAAGGAGTAGCGCAAGCGACAGCTACCATTGAAAGGATGAGGGGGCAATAGGATTTCATTCGGATTGATTTTCGGCTTTTTGCTTGATCTCTGCCATTACTTTGCCAATTATCTCCTTGACAATTTGGTTCATTTCTTCGGGGGTGAGTTGTTCGTGGTAGAGTTTTTTTAGTTTCCTTAACTTTTCGTTTGTCTCGCTTGGCACTACGGCGAAGTTAATCGTATAGTTGTACATATTAAACCTTATGGTGACAGCAAGACTAGTATCAAAAGGCTCTCTTGTCTTCTTGAAATCCTTCCAAAGGAATTCATATAATATATCTCTAGGGAGAGACACTCGACTTACCTCGTGGTGCCATTCATATTTAACTTTATTCCAATCAGAGGGCTGAACACTACTATGGATAGTACCTCCACTCTTGTACTCTATGCTATAACGACGGCTAAAGAAAAGATCAGATAACTGATCACATTTCCCTTGTAGAAGCTGTAGAAACGGAAATATGCTATTCTTTGCAATGCTGTTAACATTCTCCTTGGAATCTATTTTTTTAACTGTTTGTCTTCCATCCAACCCCTTCTTAAACAACGCAATTTCTTTATCCACATCCTCCGCCTCTACCAACGATTCGCCCCGAGCACCTTTTAGATAGATTGTTAGAGAGCGCCTCATCAGCTCGCCAAAGTACGTAATCAACGGCTCGTATTCCCCTGCGTCAGCTTGACTGAGTATTTGGTAATAGTTGGTCCGATCGTTCTGCTTGACGACGAGTGGCGGAAGCCCATGCTGCATGAGAATGAGATTCATCAGCAAACGAGCCATGCGGCCGTTTCCATCATCAAAAGGATGAATAGCTACGAACTCGTGATGAAACAAACCGGCAATCACCAAGGGGTGTACCTTGGCTTCTTCTTGCGCTTGTTGGTACCAAGCCATTAAATCTCCCATTTTTGCCGGAGTTTCTTCCGGACTAGCATAGTAGTGAATCTCTCCGGTTGCGGTTTTTACGTGGTTGGGTTCTTCTTTATACTGTCCGAGTTGAATCGTCTTTTCAGTAGGTAGCCCGCTGGGGGTTTCTCCACGAACTTTATATGGCTCAACGAGCACCATTTCGTGCAAGCCTCGAATATCAGTTTCGGTAATGGCTCGGCTATCTTTTACAATACCCAGCAAGAAGTTAATGGCTTTGTTGTGCCCCCGGATGTCTAGGTGATCTTTCAGCGGTTTTCCTTTCGCGGTAAGGCCATGCATCAAGAATGCCACCGTTTCGCCATAACTCAACGCGTTGCCTTCAATCGCATTGGAATGATAATTCCATTCTAGCCGAAGTTTCTGCAAGATGCGCTGTTCGGTTTCAGCAGGTAGCGGACGTAGCTTATCTATCTCAATCTTGAGCTGATCCACTTCTTCCAAGATCGGAAGGTTGTTCAGTGCTACCGCTTGCTGTTTCATGCGCTACCGATCATAATCCACCCGAAACCGACTCAGATCCGGTTCGTACTTCCGCTCCCGCTTCCGTTCGTAAGTTAGCACCGCTTGCCCTAATTTGGCGAGAAATGGCAAACCAATTTCGTCGTACTCGTACTGGTTGTCGTTGTAGATTTGGTTCTCGTTGACGTGGATCACCGCGGTGAGCATAAACTCCACGTTGTTCTCACGGTCCACCACGTAAGCATCGTCCGTCAGGTAGCCGTAGGCCTGCCCAATCTTGTTGAAGACGCGGATATCGTCAGTAATTTCTTCTTTCTTGTCACCAAACAGAAAGAACTTCGAGTAGCTGTCGTAGTAATTTTCAGTCGTATCGTTGGCGTAGTCCGGATAGCGCGTTTCGCGCGGTAGCTGCGACATATAGCGGTACAGAAACTGATAATCCTCGTCCGTGAGGTTGAAACGCTGTTGTTCGGGCACCGCTTCGGGAAAGAGCACTGACTTGAGGATATTTTGCAAAATGCGCACCGACAGCGTGTTGTTACCGCTGAAGTCTTTGGGTTCGTTGATCAGCGAATCGTTGCGGTAGTAGCCCACTCCCCGGGTGGTGCCGGTGACATCCAGATCGTAGCTGCGGGCACTCTGGATCAGGTCCTGCTGATACAAAATCTTAGCGTCGTTGTAGAACTGGACGGGATTGGTGTGCTGGTTCTGCGCTACGGTATTGAACACCGAAAGTCGGTGCACAATCTTGAAGTTATCGTAGCCCTTGGCTTCCAGCTTGTCATTGATGTAATCTTGCCCCAGAAATTCGTACAAGCGGTTGTAGGCATCGTTGTCACTCACCACAAAAATCTTCCGAATGTACTGCGCCACCGATGGTCTTAAATTCTCGGCGGTAGAATCGTATTCCACACGGGTTTGCCCGTCGTAGGCACTGTCAATGCGCAGCGGGGTGTACTTGTCCAGCCCTTCAATGCCTAATTCGTTGATCTTCTCCAGCGCCAGCAGTGCAATGGGCAACTTCACGGTGCTGGCCGGATAGAAATACGTATTGCTATCGATGCCGTAGTAGTGCGAGGTGAACGATGGGTTATTGGCCGAGTCGCGGTCGATCTGGGTGTACAAAATTTGCAACTCATAGCGACTGGGGTGGTTGATCACTTCGTCGACCACCGTATCGTTTTGTTGCGCGAGCAGCTGGTAGATGAAGTTCTGATCATCGGCCAGAGAATCTAGCGTTTCAACTTCGGTGGTTTCCGGGGAAGAGCAGGCGAAAGAGAGGGCAAAAAGGGCAAGAGATAGATACTTCATAGTGCAGGCGCGGTGGAGACGCGGCGGGGGGCCGTTCAGCGTGGAACGCCCCATAAATCGCGTCTGTACGAGGTTAGGATTATACGTGCAAAGCCCGGTTATCGGTGGCGGCCAGGCTGGCTTCTTTCATGGCTTCAGCGAAGGTGGGATGGGCGTGCGACATGCGGGCGATGTCTTCGGCCGAGGCGCGGTACTCCATCGCCACCACGGCTTCGGCGATCATGTCGGCGGCGCGGGGGCCAATCATGTGCACCCCCAACACCTCATCGGTTTGCTCGTCGGCCAGCACCTTCACCAGCCCATCCAGGTCGGCACTGGCGCGGGCGCGGCCCAGGGCGCGGAAGGGGAACGAACCTGCCTTGTAGGCGCGGCCCTCCTCCTTGAGTTCTTCTTCGGTGTAGCCCACGCTGGCCACCTCGGGCCAGGTGTAGATCACACTGGGAATCAGCCGGTAGTTGATGTGGGGCTTCTGTCCGGCCAGCGTTTCGGCCACGAAAACGCCTTCCTCCTCCGCCTTGTGGGCGAGCATCGGGCCCTTGTCGATCACGTCGCCGATGGCGTAGATGCCTTCTACCGGAGTCTGGAAGTGGTCATCTACCTCAATTTTGCCTTGTTTGTTGGTCTTGATGCCTACTTTGTCCAATCCCAGGTTTTCGGTGTACGCGTGGCGACCGACGCACACCAGACAGATGTCGCCGGTGACTTCCACTTCCTCCCCATCTTTATCCTCCGCTTTCACCACCACTTCTTTGCCCTTGTTCTCCACCGAAGTCACCTTATGCTTTAGTTTGAAATCAAAATCCAGCTTCTTAAGCACCTTTGTCAGTTCTTTAGATAAGCTTTTGTCGATCAGCGGCGCGATGCGATCCAGGTACTCAAACACGGTGATCTTCGCTCCCAAGCGGGCGTAAACCGATCCCAGTTCCAGTCCGATGTAACCGCCGCCAATAATGATCATGTGCTTGGGCACCGCCTGCAATTCTAACGCTTCGGTGCTGGTGATCACCCGCTCTTTGTCAATCTTGATGAAGGGTAGGGAAGAGGGTTTGGAGCCGGTGGCGATAATGGTATTTTCCGTGGTAAACGACGTTTCTTTTCCGTCGCCATCGGTCACCACGATGGTATTTTTGTCCTTGAACGAACCCATGCCGGTGTGCACGGTGATCTTGTTCTTTTTCATCAAGAAGGCCACCCCGTCGGTCGTTTTTTCCACCACGTCGCGCTTGCGCTGCACCATGGTCGGCATGTCTACCTTGAGATTTTTCAGATTGATGCCGTGCTCCTTAAAGTTCGCTTGCGCGTTGTGAAAGTGTTCGGTGGAATCGAGCAGCGCTTTGGACGGGATGCAGCCCACGTTGAGGCAGGTGCCGCCTAGTTCGTTATATTTTTCTACGATGGCGGTTTTCAGACCCAATTGGGCACAGCGAATGGCGCATACGTAGCCCCCGGGTCCCGAACCGATTATGGTAACGTCAAAATCCATAGCTATTCTTTGGTTTAATGTTGATGTTGTTTACGAATGAGATCAAAGATAGTAAACGACGACGGTTATGCTATGTTTGGTAGGGGTTTTGGACTTTTAAAGAATCCAGAAAATCGTGTTATTGCTGCTCATTCATCCACTCAACCTCCGCCGGTCGGTTTACTTTGGGCTGGCTACTTTTCGCCATACAACATCAATCAAGATGCTTCCTCCCTTCGTACGATATGGTGCCAGCCTGCTCCTGGTGGTTACTAGCTTCACCCTTCTTGCTCAAGATAAAACTGAAGTCGAACGCGGGGTACCCGCCACCGAAGTGCCCTTGGTTGCCCGCGACTGGCTTCATGAAACCTACCTCCATACCAAGCGGCTTCGCTGGTATTTGGAAAGGTCATCTGATGGAACGAGCTACGAGGCCAAGTTTCGGCATCACGGAGCGTGGCACAGCGTGGAGTTCGGCGAAGAAGGTATGCTTCAGGACATTGAGATTAGGGTTAGTTTAAACGACCTGCCTGAAACCGTCCGGCGGGGGATGACCGTCTATTTTGACACCACGTATACCAAATATCGCATCCGAAAAATTCAGCAACAACTAAGCGGCCCATCCGATGTGGTGCGCGCGGTTATCCAAAACGAACCGGCCGAGGGAGTGACGTATCGCTACGAAGTGGAGTTCTACGGCAAGAACGACCGAAGCAAAGCGCTGTGGGAGGGGCTATTTGACTACCAAGGCCAATTGCAGCAGCGGAGAAGAATCGTGCTGCGCCCGACCGATAACCTAAACTACTAATGAGGTGGTTGCTGCTGGGCACACTGACGTGCTTTTCTCTTCGTACTTTGGCCCAGGAGAACGTGATATACACGGGCTTCTTCCCCGAAGCGGCCCTTACCGGCTCGGTGAGCGATCGGGTACAACTCACCTTCAAAGTAGAATCGCAACACCGGAGCTACGACAATCGCGCATCCGAAGGCGAACGCTGGGAGTATTTCCACTACCGCACCGATTTGCAGGGCTTTGTGGCGCTGTCGCTGAATCCCTTCTGGAAGGTGTCGGGCGGTTACCAGTACCGGCTCGAGGGTGGCGACGGGGCCAATACCCACCGCTCCATTCAGCAAATCGCCTACGTGCAGCGGCTGAGGCGCTCCCGCCTGGGCCACCGCCTGCGCACCGACCAAACCTACCATCCCAGCGAAGCCGTCGAGCTGCGCGCCCGCTACCGGCTCTCGGTCGAGATTCCACTGGCTGGTCAGTCGCTGGACCCTGGCGAATTCTATCTGCTGCTATCCGGGGAGGTAATCTATGGTTATCAGGGGGGCAATAGTGAGATTGAGAATCGGCTGGTGGGTTCGCTGGGTCACTATTTCAGCAAGCAGGCCAAGTTGGAAGCGGGGCTAGACTACCGCACAGATCGCTACATCGCGGAGGGCTTTCGCACGCGGCTTTGGTTCAAGGTGGGAGGGTACTTTAGTTTGTAGCGAGAGGCGCACAACTGATTGAACCTCTACTGGATTAGATGGTCTTGGGTACGTTTTAAAAATCACCTGAACTCCAAACACCCTACGTCTTCAAACGCTTTGTCACCAAGAAAATCTCTGATTTTCTCTATGTTCTGCTGAAAAAATCTACGCACTCCTCTTTGGTCATATTGCCAAGCCTTAACCAGACAATACGCGTAGGAAACCCTTTTACCAATTGCCGCTCATAGAAGTCAACGTCAAAAGTGACAATAACGCAATTGGTTTTTATAGCAAAATCCCATATCTCGCTATCTTCAGCATCTTGCAATCCCTCGAACTTTACGTGCGTGGGCTCAGGAATCGTATCTTGCAGTTTACCTACTAAGCGATAAGATAAGTTTTGATCCAGCAGCAGCTTCATCTAAGCAACTCTTGTTCCTTGCTCACGCTCAGCGGCATAGGCTAAACAGGCGTCAATATCTTCTTCGGTAAGCTCGGGGAAATCATTGATAATATCTGATTTTGACATTCCTTTGGCCAGACATGTTAGCACATCATATACTGAAATTCGCGTATTACGAACGCACGGTCGTCCGAAGCGTTTTTGAGGATTAATGGTGATGATCTCTTGGTAAGATTTCATAGTCTTCTTTGGTTGTTCAGAGCAAATATTCCGTCGCTGCCGTACTGTCTTTATCCAAAAAGACCCTTACCGGGTGACCAAGAGAATGCGTCTACGGCATAATATTATATCCCCAACAGCAAGCGCGTCGGATCTTCAATCAATTCCTTGATACGGTACAGGAAACTCACCGACTCGCGGCCATCGATCACGCGGTGGTCGTATGATAGCGCCACGTACATCACGGGGCGGATAACGACTTCGCCGTCCACGGCGATCGGACGTTGTACAATGTTATGCATGCCCAGAATGGCCGACTGTGGCTGGTTGATGATGGGCGTGGAGAGCATGGAGCCGAAGATGCCGCCGTTGGTAATCGTAAATGTGCCGCCGGTCATCTCGTCGATGCTGAGCTTACCGTCGCGCGCTTTGGTCGCCAAGCGAACGACTTCTTTTTCAATCTGGTCGAACGACAATTGGTCAGCGTTGCGGATTACGGGGACAACCAGGCCGCGGGGCGAAGAAACGGCAATCGATACGTCGCAGTACTCGTTGAAAATCAACTCGTCGCCGTTGATCATGGCGTTCACGGCGGGCCACTCCTGTAGGGCTTGACAAGCAGCCTTGGTGAAGAACGACATAAAGCCCAAACCGACTTCGTACTTCTCCTTGAATGATTCTTTGTACTTCTTGCGCAGATCCATCACCGGTTGCATGTCCACCTCGTTGAAGGTGGTGAGCATGGCGGTTTCGTTTTTGGCCGCCACCAAACGTTTGGCAATGGTGCGGCGCATCGAGCTCATCTTCTCGCGCCGCTGCTCGCGCTCGCCCGCCGGAGCCGGAGTAGCGGCTGCCTCTTTCGCCGGAGCTTTTTCTTCCTTGGGCGAAGTAGTGCGCGCTTCGGGTTTTGCTTCCGATTTTTGGGCTTTTTCGGCGTCTTCCTTGGTGATGCGTCCGTCGCGACCGCTGCCCTTCACCTCGCTGCCTTCCATGCCCTTTTCGGCCAGAATTTTGGCCGCGGCGGGCGATGCGTGTCCGGTAGCGTAGGTTTCCTTGCCCTGTCCGTTGGCCGAGGACTCAGTCTTGGCGGGGGGCTTTGTCTCGGATGCGTCTTTTTCCTTGGCCGGTTGCTCACCCGCATTACTACCTCCGGTTTCTATCTTGCAGGCCAGCGCCCCAACTTCCAGGGTGGTTCCCGCTTCAGCCACGATGCGTAGTGTACCGGCGGCTTCGGCAGTGAGTTCAAAGGTCGCCTTGTCCGATTCGATTTCAGCAATCACCTCGTCCATTTCCACCTGATCGCCATCGGCTTTCATCCACTCGGATAGGGTTACTTCGGTGATGGATTCGCCCACGGTGGGGATTTTCATCTCCAGCACCTCATCGGAGCCGGATTCTTCTTCATCATCGGTGTCGGCAACCGGTGCTTTTTCTTCCTCTGGCTCGTCCGGTTCTTCTTCTACTTCCGGGGCTTTTTCTTCGGAAGTACTCGATTGGCCGTTGGTTTCGATTTTGCACACCACGGCACCCACCTCCACGGTTTCCCCCGCTTGCGCGATAATTTGCAAGGTTCCGGCCTGCTCGGCGGTAAGCTCGAAAGTGGCTTTGTCAGATTCCAGTTCGGCGATTACCTCGTCCATTTCTACCGCGTCGCCGTCGGCTTTCATCCACTCAGCAATGGTCACTTCGGTGATGGATTCGCCAACGGTGGGGATTTTGATATCTAAACTCATGGTTGTTGTTTTGCGCGCAGCGCGTTTTCAATTAAGTTAGTCAGTAAACATTGCAACGCGGAGATACATTTCGTTAAGCCAGCGCTTTGCTAATAATTTCTTCTTGCTCCTGGGTGTGCAGTTTTCCGTAGCCGGTGGCGGGTGAGGCACTGGGCTCGCGCGAAATAATGTCAATATCCACCTGCCGGTAGGTGCGCAGAATAAACGCCCAGTAGCCCATGTTTTCGGGCTCCTCTTGCACCCAATAGACCTTCGCCGCTTTGTACTTCATCAGCAGTTTGGTGACCTGCTTCTCGGGAAAGGGATGCAACTGCTCCAGGCGAATGATGGCGATATCCTTGCGCTTATCTTTCTCCTGCCGCTCCTGTAGATCGTAGTAGATTTTGCCCGAGCACAGCAGCACTTTCTTCACCGACTTGGCCGGTTTCGCGTAGGCATCGTCGATCACCTCTCGGAAGTGCCCTTGCGTGAATTCTTCCAGCGGCGACATCACTTTGGGGTGACGAAACAGCGACTTGGGCGACATCACCACCAGCGGCTTGCGGAACGGCCAGGCCAACTGGCGGCGCAGCGCGTGGAAAAAGTTAGACGGCTCGGTGATGTTGGCCACCACGATGTTGAGGTCGGCACTGAGTTGCAAATACCGCTCGGGGCGGGCGTTAGAGTGCTCCGGGCCCTGCCCTTCGTAGCCATGCGGCAGCAGCAGCACCAGTCCGTTCATGCGTTGCCACTTGGTTTCAGAGGTGGTGATGAACTGGTCTACCATCACCTGCGCGCCGTTGGCGAAATCGCCAAACTGTGCTTCCCACACCACCAGGGCGTTGGGGTTGGCCATCGCGTAGCCAAACTCAAAACCCATCGCGCCGTATTCTGACAGCAGCGAGTTATAAATATGAAACTGCCCCTGGTCTTCACTGACGTGTTCCAGATTGTTGTACGCTTCGTTGGTCTCGGCATCGTGGATTACCGCGTGGCGGTGCGAAAAGGTGCCGCGCTGGGTGTCTTGTCCGGCCACCCGCACCAGGCGTCCTTCGGCCAAGATGGTGCCGTAGGCCAGCAGTTCGGCGGCCGCCCAGTTGAGCACTTTCTTCTCGAAGAAAATCTCCTGCCGCTGTTTAAACTGTTTTTCAATTTGGCGAATCGGCTTGAAATCCTCGGGAAGGGTAGTGAGCGCAGTAGCCACCTGATCAACCACCGCTTGCGACACCCCGGTTTCGGGCGACTGCTCGAAGTCTTTTTCATCAGCCCGCCGCAGATCGCGCCATTCCTGCTCCACCTCCTGGTAGTAATAGGGCAGGGGCTTCTGCTTCACCATATTCAGGCGGTCCTGCAACAGGCTACGGAACTCGGTGTCCATGTTTTCGGCTAGTTCGGCGTCCACCTCGCCCCGCTCAATGAGCTTTTTGTTATAGATTTCCCGAGGGTTCGGATGATCGGATATGATGTTATACAGCGAAGGCTGAGTGAACTTGGGCTCGTCGCTTTCGTTGTGCCCGTGCCGACGGTAGCACACCATGTCGATGTAGATGTCCCGGTTGAATTTCTGCCGAAACTCCACGGCGGCGCGCACGCAGAACACCACGGCTTCGGGATCGTCGCCGTTCACGTGCATCACGGGGGCGTCTACTACTTTAGCCACATCGGTGGAGTACACGCTGGAGCGCGCTTCGTCAAAGTCGGTGGTGAACCCCACCTGGTTGTTGATCACGAAGTGGATGGTGCCCCCGGTGTAGTAGCCCTCTAGCTGCGACATTTGCGCAATTTCGTAGACGATACCCTGCCCGGCCAGGGCGGCGTCGCCGTGGATAAGGATCGGCATTACTTGGTCGTAGTCGTTGCCGTACTGCCGGTCAGCTTTGGCCCGCACAAATCCTTCCACCACTGGGTCCACCGCCTCCAGGTGCGAGGGATTGGGGGTAAGCTTTAGGTTTATCTTATTGCCGGAGGGCGTGGCCACTTCGGCCGAGTATCCCAGGTGATACTTTACATCACCATCGCCGTGCGACTGGATAGGCTCGGCGGTGCCTTCAAACTCGTTAAAGATTTGCTCATAGGTTTTGCCCATGATGTTGGCCAGCACGTTGAGCCGCCCCCGGTGGGCCATGCCAATCACCACTTCTTTCACTCCGCGGGTCGAGGCCTCGTCGATGATCGCGTCCAGCGCGGGGATAGTAGTTTCGCCGCCTTCCAGCGAGAAGCGTTTTTGCCCCAGGTATTTGGTGTGCAGAAAGTTCTCGAACACCACTGCTTCGTTGAGCATGGACAAGATCTGCCGCTTTTCTTCATCGCTGGGGTTGTACGTAATGCTTTCGTGTTCAGCCTTGTGCTTCATCCACTCCACCACCTCCCGACTGCGTATGTAGGTGTACTCGAAACCGATCGGGCCTAAGTATATCTGCCGCAACACCTCGATGATGCCCCGCAGGGTGGCGCGTCCGATGCCAATTTCGTTACCCGCCTCAAACTCTTGATCCAGATCGGCTTCGGTGAGCCCGTAGTGCTCAATGCCCAGTTCGGCGTGGCGGTTCACGCGCTCGCGCACCGGGTTGGTTTTCGACTCCAGGTGACCGCGCCGCCGGTAGTTGCGAATCAGCTTACGGACGCTGATCTCGCGCGTATCGATTTCGCCTTCGGAAACGGGGGCGGCTCGGTTAGCGTGGCCGTTGCTATCAAACCTCTGTTGCGAAAAGTTGAAGCCTTCGAAGAACTTCTGCCAACTCTCGTCAACCGACGCGGGGTCCTGCTGATACGATTGATAGAGGTCGTCGATATAGTTTACGTGGGCATTCGAAATGTATGAGTATTGATCCATTACAGTGAAAAAGTGTTGGGCAAATATAGAGAGAGTTTACGTATCATTGAAACGCTTGTTTGGGAACATCTTGTAACAAAAACCATTAACCACTTTTATAGTTTAACTCCCGCGCCCGAGGCAAGGTTGCCGGGCCATTACTCACCACCATCAGGAGTTCGGAAGCCGAAGTCTAATCGCTTGAGTAAAGTATTCTTAAGTAGCCTCCCCCCAAGATACTAACGAATCTTTGTATCTTTTTATACGGGCATTTGCCCTGGGTTTTTTTAGGAAATTAAGCGCCGTACCCGTATCGTTTTCTCGTACTTAGTCTTAATTTTGAGCCCCTTACAACTTTATTGATAATATACCACCGCAATTCCCCTATGTCGAAAAGAAAGAAAAAAGTCGGTCATTTATCAGTACTTGTGTTTCCGCTCGTGGCGGGCATTGCCATTTATTCTACCCTGATTACCTATCCTACCGACCACACCCTTCCGACGGTTCCGTCTGATAGCGTACTCTTCGCCTCCATGACTCCCGTCGCTCCGGAGGTTCCTGAGCCCGAAGTAATGTTCGGCATCAACGTGGATTCTTTGGAGGTGGTTGAGGCGACCATTCAGCCCAATGAGTATCTCTCGCAGATCTTGCGCAAATACAATATCTCACTGGGGCTAATTGATCGCATCGCCAAGAAGTCGCGCGCGGTGTTCGACGTGCGCAAGATTCGGATGGATAAGGATTATACCGTTCTGTGCCGCGCTGACTCAGCCCACACGGCGCAGTACTTCATCTACGAACCCAACCGCCTCGACTACGTGGTGTTTGACCTCACCGACACGGTCAGCATCTACCAAGAACAGCACAAAATTGATACGGTAACGCGCGAGTTCGCAGGGGTGATTGACTACTCGATCTACCAAACCCTGGCCGACGGCAACGCTCCGCCCGACCTGGCCTATCAGTTGTCCGACATCTACGCCTGGCAACTGGACCTCTTCAAAGTGCAGAAGGGCGACCGCTTCAAAATGGTTTACGAGGAGATTCGCATCAAGAACGAGCCGGTAGGCGTGGGCAAAGTATTGGCCGCGCACTTCGAGCGCGATCAGGAGAGTTATTACGCTTTCTATTATGATCAGCAGGGTCGCACTGACTACTTCGACGAGGAAGGTAACAGCCTGAGAAAGGCCTTTCTGAAGGCACCCCTTAAGTACACCCGCATCAGTTCGCGCTTCTCCAACGACCGCCTGCACCCGGTGCTGCACGTGCACCGTCCGCACCACGGCATTGATTATGCGGCCCCCATTGGCACTCCCGTACGCGCGGTGGGCGATGGTAAGGTTATCAAAGCCAACTACAGCGGCGGCGCGGGCAACTACGTGAAGGTTCGACATAATAACACCTACACCACCGGCTACATGCACCTGTCGAAGTACGGCGAAGACCTTAAGGTGGGCAAGCGGGTGAAGCAGGGCGATATCATTGGCTACGTAGGTAGCACCGGTATTTCTACCGGACCGCACCTCGACTACCGCGTTTGGAAGAACGGCCGGGCGGTGGATGCGCTCACCATCGATATGCCTCCTTCCGAGCCCATCAAACGCGACCATCGGGTGGCCTACGAAGCCGCAATGCAGATAATGACCGACCACCTGAATCAGATGCACTACCCCAAGCGGCAGTTCGTGTTGGCCGAGGCAAAATCTAACGTGCGCGTGGTGTACATTGATGAAGCCATGATGTAGGCAGAGTAGTGGCAGGGCCAACATTACCCGGCAAATGTTGCTCGGCAATTGTTGCCCAGCAAATCATGCACTAAAACACAACCTATGAAACTTTTGCTAGCCGTACTTTGCTCCTTGTCTCTTATCCCGGCTACAATACTTGCCCAGACCTTTCCCCAATTAGCCGAAGCGCAGCGACTCTCGCGGCTACAGCCCCCCAGTGGGCCGATCACTGCGGTGCTCGATACCGATACTTACAATGAGATTGACGATCAGTTTGCGCTGGTTTACGCGCTGCTCTCCCCCGAGCAGATGACCATTGAGGCCATCTACGCTGCCCCCTTCCTCAACGACCGCTCCGCAAGCGCCGCCGACGGTATGGAAAAGAGCTACGAGGAAATCCTGCGGCTGCTCGACAAGATGAACCGCCCCGCCGACGGGCTGGTGTACCGCGGGTCAGCCGGATTTCTGGAGAGCCTGGATAAACCGCTTGAAAGCGACGCCACCCGCGATTTGATTCGCCGGGCCCAAGCGTCCGAAGGGCCGTTGTACGTGCTCACCGTGGGTGCTCCTACCAACGTGGCCTCGGCCCTGCTGCTGGAGCCGTCTATCGTGAACAACATTGTGGTGGTGTGGCTGGGTGGTAAAGGGCTGAACTGGCCCAGCGCCCGCGAGTTCAATCTGCAACAAGACGTGCTGGCCTCGCAGGTGCTTTTCGATTCGGGCGTTCCCCTGATTCAGTTGCCCACCGAACCGGTCACCTCTCACCTGCTCACCACCGTGCCTGAGGTAGAGACTTACCTGGCGGGAAAAGGCGAAATTGGCGATTATTTAGTGAAGATCTTTAAAGACTACCACCAAGACCACTACGCTTGGTCGAAGGTGATTTGGGACATTTCGGCGGTGGCCTATTTGATTGACGCCAGTTGGTTCAAGACGGAAGTTCGTAGTACGCCCCTCCTCACCGATGAGCTTACCTACCGCTTTGATGATGCCCGCCCGCCCTACCGGGTGGGCACCTACGTTCGCCGCGATCCTATCTACCAGGATATGTTCCGGAAGATAGAAAAAGCTTTTTAATCCTATCCAAACAACCTGATCCATGAAGAACATCAAAGGACCCGCCATTTTCCTGGCCCAGTTTATGGGCGACGAACCTCCGTTCAATACCTTCGAGAGCGCTTGCCAGTGGATGGCCGACGTGGGCTACAAAGGAGTGCAGGTGCCCACCTTTGACCCGCGCTGCATCGATCTGAAGAAAGCCGCCGACAGCAAAGATTACTGTGATGAACTCAAGGGCGTAGCCCAGGAGGCCGGAGTGGAAATCACCGAACTCTCTACCCACCTGCAAGGACAATTAGTTGCGGTGCACCCCGCCTACGATACCATGTTCGACGCCTTCGCACCGGCCGAAGTGCACAATAACCCCAAGGCCCGCACTGCGTGGGCCGTAGACCAGATGATGCTCGCCGCCAAGGCCAGCCGCAACTTCGGCGTGGACGTGCACGCCACCTTTTCGGGCGCACTGGCCTGGCCGTTTATGTACCCCTGGCCCCAGCGCCCCGCAGGTCTGGTAGAAATGGCCTTTAAGGAGCTGGCCGACCGCTGGACGCCTATTCTCAACGCCTTCGACGAGCAGGGCGTAGACGTGTGCTACGAAATCCACCCCGGAGAAGACCTGCACGATGGGCTCACGTTTGAACGCTTCCTGGAAGCCACCGGCAATCATAAGCGCGTCAATATGCTCTACGACCCGAGCCACTACGTGTTACAGCAGCTTGACTATCTGGCGAACATTGATCTGTACCATGAGTTTATCAAGATGTTCCACGTGAAGGATGCCGAGTTCAATCCCACCGGCAAGGCGGGCGTGTACGGTGGTTATGCCGCGTGGGCCGACCGGCCGGGCCGCTTCCGCTCCACCGGCGACGGGCAGGTAGACTTCGGAGCGGTGTTCACCAAGTTGGCGCAGTACGACTACGACGGCTGGGCCGTGGTGGAGTGGGAAGACTTTATGAAGCACCCCGAACAAGGGGCCGCCGAAGGTGCCGAATTCGTGAGCGCACACCTCATCCGGGTCACCGAACGCGCCTTTGACGACTTTGCCGGAGGGCAAGTGGACGATGATACGAACAAGAAGATACTAGGTTTGTAAACTACGCATCCGGCTTTAAACTATACAATAACCGTTAAACTTAATACCCTATGATACGCAATTGCATTACCAACGCCCTATTTTCTTCTTTCGCTTTCGGAGTGCTCGTTAGCGGATTAGCCGCCTGCACCTCCAATCCCGAACAAGTGTCAGGAACCGAGGATGTTGAATTGATTGATGCCCCGGAAGTCACCGAAGCAGAAGGCGAGTGGACTGACCTAACCTCGCTAGACGAGTGGCGCAATTTCAAGGCCGACACCATTGGCTCTGCTTGGGTGCTGGAAGACGGCGTGCTCACGCTCACCGGCAAGGGAGGCGGCGACCTTATTACTAAGGAAGAGTACGACGACTTTGCCCTGGAGATGGAGTGGAAAATATCGGAGGGTGGCAACAGCGGTCTGATGTTCCACGTGGCCGAAGCCGACACCCTGGGCGCCACCTACCACACCGGTCCCGAGTACCAGTTGCTGGACAACGAACGCCACGCCGACGCCAAGATTGAAAAGCACCGCGCCGGTGATAACTACGACCTGCAGAAGTCAACCGTAGAAACCGTGAAACCGGCCGGGGAGTGGAACACCACCCGTCTGGTGGTGAACAACGGCATGGTAGAGCACTACCTGAATGGCGAAAAAGTGGTGGAGTATGAACTGTGGACTCCCGAGTGGGAGGAGATGGTCGCCAACAGTAAGTTTGCTAAGTTCCCCGCCTACGGACTGGCTAAAACCGGCCACATCGCCCTGCAAGACCACGGCGACGAAGTCTCGTTTCGCAACATCCGCGTGAAGCGCTTGTAGTTGAGTGTAACTTCTGATCCTATTACCTTGAACCCGCCCCCTCGGCGGGTTTTTCTGCTTTTAGCTTCGCTACATCGTCATTCTACGAGACGCTAACTCCTTGAGCAAAATATTTCAACATTTTTTAAGATTATACGTATTTGCTTATCATACTATCTACGTAACTTCTGTGACAAGAGCACTCCTCTACGCTGGCTGGCTAATCCTTTCGTTAACCATACTGTGCAGCGTTGGATACGGCCAAAACTCATCCAATAACACCCCCCGTCAGCTAAAGCAACAGATTCGGTGGCTAGAACGACAGGGCTTCTCGGCGCGGGACTATCAGTGGGGCAACCCCGAGGTGAACCAATCCCTACAACAAGCCTTAAAAGCCAATGAGCAAGCCAACGGACGCCTCCTGGGCGGATATAGTTTGGTGGGCATTGGCAGTGCAACCGCTTCGGTAGGCTACTTAGGAGTGTTTTTCGCTTCGTTAGGGGGCATGTTTGCGAGTCCGGATGACGCAGCCCAGAAAACCCGCTATGGCATTATCACCGGCGTCGGAGTAGGGGCACTGGTTGGGGGAATTGTTGCTTCCGCAAACGGCAGAAACAAGAAGCGGGAAGCTAAACGACACGTGCTGTCAGCGGTTCGCCTTCACAATCCGTAGCCGTAGAATCACGCTGATTTTTCAGGTGAACTCTTGAACGGTGGCTCTCGTCCGGCTTTACAATCCACTATGTGCTATTTCTCTTCCGATGAAATAACCTTTTACGTAGGCAACGTCTCATCACCGTAAATATGCAGAGAACCCAGATCGTCACGCTAAGTCAATTATCAAAGAGTGTCTATTTGCGTCTCCTTCTGGCCCTTTCGGTCACTCTTGGGAGTTGCACTAATCCCCGGTCTGAGCAACGTACTCCGGAAATGATGCAGCGCACTTCCACCATGACTTTCCCCGCCGAAGACTGGCCAACGGCCACCCCCGAGCGCCAGGGGTTCGATCCGAAAAAGCTGGAGGCAGCCGTGCAGTATTTGGCCGACCACTGCTTTGAAGACAAGGTGGAAGAGTTGATGATCATTCGCAACGGCTACCTTATCTATCAGGGCGACAGCATCGATAAGGTGCACAACGTCTGGTCGTGTTCCAAGTCGTTCACCAGCACCGCCCTGGGGCTGATGATTGAAGACGGGCGGTGCCAACTCGATGACAGAGCAGCAACCTACGAACCGGCGCTGGCCGAGCAGTATCCTAACGTTTCGTTGCGGCACTTCGCTACCATGACCTCGGGATACAACGCAGCGGGCAGCAGCCGCTGGAAAGAAGAAAGCGAAGACTGGTCACCAACTCCCTATCAACCCACTGACCCAATTTTCGCCCCTGGCACCGCCTATGCCTACTGGGATGAGGCCATGATGATGAACGGGCGCACCCTCACCCGCATCCTGCAAGGCGACCTGCACGCCTTCCTGACCAGACGCCTCACCGACCCCATTGGCATGGGCACCTGGACCTGGGACGAAGAGGGTGAACTCAACGGAATATCCATCCGCAACGGCTGCACCGGGGTGCACCTGTCGGCCCGCCAACTGGCGCGCGTAGGCCATCTCTACCTCAACCGGGGCAACTGGAACGGCACGCAGGTCATCAACGAGGCGTGGACTATTCAAGCACGGCAACCCCAGGTGCCCGCTGATTTGCCCGTGGCCGACACCGACCGCCAAGCCACCGACGGTAGCGGCTCCCATGGGTACAACTGGTGGGTGAACGGGATGACGGACGAGGGGCGGTTTATGCCCGATGCCCCGCCGGGTACCGCCTACATGAGCGGCCTGAACCACAACGTATGCTTCGTTATTCCCGAGTGGAACGTGGTGTACATCCGCATGGGAGTGGACGGCAATCCGCCCGAAGGCAAGCACGTGGTGCACAATGCGTTTATCAAGCGATTAGGGTTGGCCATGAAGAAGTAGGCATCACAAAACAGTATCAGTGATAAAAAATAGATGGAGCCTGATGTTGTATAGTAATCCCCTACGTAGGAAATAGGCTCATTGCCTACCTAGGCATCGAGGCAGAGGCTACGTAGGTAACCCCTTGTTGCCTACGTAGGCGTTGACCCCTCGCCTACGTAGCTATTGCACTACTACCTACGTAGCCGCAAAACAAACTTCCTATCCGAAACTAATTTTGCTATCTTTTTGGTTTCTTAGGCTGATAGGCACTAAATTCCGTGCTCCTTCCACTTTGTTTAACTTATATCCCGCTCATGCGTACGCTACCCTCTCTTTTGTGCCTTTCTTTGGCCTTCTTCGCACTCTTCTCTTGTCAGAGCGAGCGCGAACGCAGTGTCTTGGTTTTTTATCAGCCTACTGAAGGCAATGCTCCCGGCGGAGTGGAAGTGATCCGGCAGGTTGGGCAGAAGCAGCAGTTTCGGGTAGATACCACCAGCCGGGCGGTGCTTCTCGATGAAGACAACTTGGTTAATTATAGCGCGGTGGTGTTCCTCAACGCCTTGGTTGACTCACTGGATATCCGACAGCAAACCAGCGTGGAGCGCTTTGTGCAGGCAGGCGGCGGTTTTGTGGGCGTGGCCTCTCCCATCAACACCAAATACACCTGGCCCTGGTACGAGGGCTTACTCGGCCTGCGACGAGCGGCGGCCACCGAAAGTCCCGAATTCTCGGAGACGCCGGTAGAATTGATGTCTACCAAAGAGGATGCGGCAACGGAGGATGGCATCAACGTTATTGAGCGCTCGTACAGCGGAGGGAATGTTTTCTACTTAAATGGTAAGAAGGTGTCAGCCAACTTATCCTCAGCCCGTGAAGCGGAGCTCATCGCTGAAGGTCTCAACTTCGCCATTGGCGATAACGACCTCGACTACCTACGGGCCCGCTCGCTGCCCGTGCCCGACGACAACCGCTTCGTAAAGCACGTGCTGGTGCCCGGCCCCCTGGAAGAACCCACCGAACTCACCGTGCTGCCCGACGGCAAAGTGGTGTTCACCCAGCGCAAGGGTGCCGTGAAACTCTACGACCCCGAAACCGAGTCGGTGAAGCAGATCGCCCAGCTCAATGTGCACACCAAGTTTGAGGACGGCCTGATGGGCATTGCCCGCGACCCGGACTTCTACCGCAACCACTGGATTTACATGTACTACTCGCCCGTGGGCGACGAGCCGGTGCAGCACCTGTCGCGCTTTTTGCTGCTGGGCGATAGTCTGATTATGTCGTCCGAAAAGCTCATCTTGACCGTCAACGTGCAGCGCGATCAGTGCTGTCACACCGGCGGCTCCGTCGCCTTCGGTCCCGACGGCAACCTTTTCTTGTCCACCGGCGACGATACCAACCCCTTTGAGTCCGAAGGCTACGCTCCCATTGACGAGCGCCCCGGCCGCGCACCCTTCAACGCCCAAGGTTCGTCCGGCAACACCAAAGACCTGCGCGGCAAGGTGCTGCGCATTAGCGTGAACGATGATGCTACTTATTCTATTCCGGACGACAACCTATTTCCCAAAGACGGATCAGGCGGGCGGCCCGAGATTTATACCATGGGAACGCGCAACTCCTACCGCATCAGTGTGGATCAGGCCACTGGCTGGCTCTACTGGGGCGATGTGGGTAACGATGCCCGGGTCGACAGCGAGCGGGGGCCCCGGGGCTACGATGAGGTGAACCAGGCCAAAGCGGCCGGTAACTTTGGCTGGCCCTACTTTCGAGGCAACCAGGCCTACCCAGACTATGACTTCGCCACCGACAAGATTGGTCCGTATTACAACCCTGCCGCCCCGGTGAACCGCTCGCCTAACAACACGGGCGCCGAAGTGCTGCCGCCCTTCCAGGAAGCTTTGGTTTGGTATCCCTACGACGTATCGCCCGATTTCCCTTCGTTGGGTGAGGGGGGGCGCAACGCGATGGCCGGTCCGGTGTATCACTCCGAGATGTTTCCTTACGGTCACAAGCGCCTACCCGCTTATTACGATAATAAGGTATTTATTTACGACTGGATGCGCGGCTGGATTAAAGCACTAACGCTGGATGCCAACGGTGATCTGGCACGCATTGAGCCTTTTCTGGAGTCTGAGACCTTTAATCATCTCATTGACCTGGAACTAGGTCCGAACGGAGAGCTTTATTTGCTGGAGTACGGAAGCGACTGGTTCGCTGCCAACCCGGGTGCCATGCTATCTCGCATCGACTACTCCGAGGGCAACCGCCCCCCGGTGGCTCAACTTGCGGCGGATCAAACCATGGGCGCTCCGCCCTTCACCGCTTCTTTCTCCAGTGAAGGTAGTTTTGACTACGACACTGATGATGAGCTTAGCTACCAATGGTCATTTGAAGGAGGCGATGTGCAGTCGGAAGAGGCTAACCCCAAGTATACGTTTGAAAAGGCGGGTAAGTATCCGGTCCAGTTAACGGTATTAGATCAAGCGGGAGGCAGCACCAGCAAAACGCTTGAGATAGAAGTAGGAAATGATCCTCCGGCGGTAGACATTGTGTTGGCGTCCAACTCATCTTTTTACTGGGAGGGAGTTCCTATTCAATACCAAGTGAAAGTGGAAGATAGGGAAGACGGCAGCTTAGCCAAGGGCAGCATAAACTCGGAAGCAGTTGATTTCTCCTTCAATTTTGTTCCGACGGCGAGCAGTACCGATGATTTAGGTCATAAAATGGTAACCGACGGTTTTGCCTTGATCGAGGGCAGCGGCTGCAAAGCGTGTCACTCGTACGAAAAACAATCCGTAGGTCCTGCTTACAATGCGGTGGCCGCTCGCTATGAACGTTCTGAAGAAACTACCAGTATGCTGGTGAACAAAATTCTAAAGGGTGGCAAGGGCAACTGGGGCGAACGCGCTATGCCTGCCCAGGCCGTCTCCGAGCAGGAAGCCGGGTATATTGTGGACTATATCCTATCAATTGACGAGCGCTCTTCACTGCCGCTGGCCGGATCGTTAACTCCCGAATTGCGCCCCAAAGACACGGGTGGTCAGTACGAAATGACCGTCAAATACACGGACCAGGGCGGAGAGGGCGTGGGCCCCTTGACCCGGACAAAACAACTTGTGCTGCGCAATCCAAGAGTGCAAGCCGAAGATTTTGACCTGAAGTTCAATGCCCGTACACGTAATGCTCCCAAAGACAACTACGCGTATGTCAACCGAATGAAGGAGGGAAGCTACTTGGTCTTTAACAATATTGACTTCCAAGATGTGAAGTCACTTACGTTGCGGGTAGCAGCCACCGCTCCCGGTACCAACCTTACGCTGAAGATAAAAGATGGAAATACGATTGGCACGGTTGAGTTGCCGAATACGGAAGGGGCTACGAACTGGAGCGAAGTTAGCCTTCCGATGGATGAGGTACCCGTTGGGCAGAAAGAGTTGCACGTCGTAGTCTCCGTTCCTGAAGGAAGTGCCGAAGAGGTGGGGGTTTCCGTAGACTGGATATACTTTGAGCATAACCCGGCAGCAGCTCGTCGTTTGGCCAGTGTTAGCGAGTAACGTGCTTTAGTTAGATAATCATCCCGGCGGCTAGGGTTTCATTAGTGAACTCATCAATAAGAATCAGGCTGCCGGTGGTGCGGTTTTCCTGGTAGGAATCGTAGAGCAACGGCGTGGTGGTGCGGATGCGGATGCGTCCGATGTCATTGAGTCCGATGTTTTTGTCTTCTTCACTACGGTGCAGGGTGTTGATATCTACTTTGTACTTTACCTCCTTGACGACACAACGCGCTTCCTGCGTTGTGTGCCGCAGTGTATATTTGGTACCCGGCACCAGTGCCTTCTCATGCAGCCAGCATACCATCAAGTCTAGATCTTGTCCTACAGTAGGTTGGTTGTCCGGCTTGGCAATCATATCCCCTCGCGTCACATCCAAATCGTCACTCAGCCGCATGGCTACTGACATGGGTGGGTAGGCTTCTTTCAATTCTCCATCGATAGTGTCAATCGAAGCAATGGTCGTCGTCAGACCTGAGGGGAGGGCAATTACCTCATCGCCGGGTTTAAACACCCCTCCGGCCACCCGCCCAGCGTAGCTGCGGTAGTCGTGGTAGTCGTCCGACTGCGGACGAATGATGCGCTGCACCGGAAAGCGCGAGTCCACCAGGTTGTAATCGCTGCTTACCTGCACGTTCTCCAGTGTATAGAGCAAGCTTCCCCCGCCGTACCAGGACATGTTATCGGATTTATGCACCACGTTATCTCCCTTCAGCGCGCTGATCGGAATATAGATGATGTCGGGGATATTGAGCTTGGAGCTGAACTGAGCAAATTCTTCTCTGATTTTGTCGAAGGTAGCCTCTTGGTAGTCCACCAAGTCCATTTTATTCACGCACAAGATCAAGTGCTGAATACGCAGCAGCGAAGCGATGAAGGCGTGGCGACAGGTTTGCTCTACCACCCCGTGGCGGGCGTCCACCAGCACAATAGCTAAGTTGGCCGTAGAGGCTCCGGTCACCATGTTGCGGGTGTATTGGATGTGCCCCGGGGTATCGGCAATGATGAATTTGCGCTTGGGGGTGGCAAAATATCGATAGGCTACATCGATGGTAATGCCCTGCTCACGCTCGTCGCGCAAGCCGTCGGTAAGCAGTGCTAGATTCACGTGGGCGTCGCCTGCGCTGGTGCTGGCCCGCTCCACCGCGTCGAGTTGATCTTCAAAGATGGCTTTGCTATCGTAAAGCAACCTTCCGATCAGGGTACTTTTGCCATCGTCTACGCTGCCCGCAGTAGTAAAGCGCAACAGGTCCATGTTCAGATACTGCTCGTTGGTAGGAATTGTGGGTTCGCTCATGCTTTTGTTAGTAGTTGCCCTTCGTAAAAGAATTAATTTTGTCTAAAAGTAGCCCTGCTTCTTGCGGTCTTCCATCGCTGCTTCCGAACGCTTGTCGTCGGCCCGCCCACCTCGCTCGGTCACTTTGGCGGCCGCCACTTCGGCGATAATCGCCTCCAAACTGCTGGCGGGCGACTCTACCGCTCCCGTGCAGGTCATGTCGCCCACCGTGCGGAAACGTACCTGCCGCTCCTCGTAGATCTCATTCTTCATGAGAGTGATAAAATCTGACTGAGCCAACAGGGCCCCATCGCGCGCGACGACCGTTCGCGGGTGCGAGAAGTAGATGGGCGGAATGGCTAACTGCTCAGCGGCGATGTACTGCCATACGTCCATTTCGGTCCAGTTGCTCAGGGGGAACACCCGGAAGTGTTCGCCCATATTCTTGCGCCCGTTAAACAGATTCCATAACTCAGGGCGCTGTTGCCGGGGGTTCCACTGTCCGAACTCATCACGGTGCGAGAAGAAACGCTCTTTGGCTCTCGCTTTCTCTTCGTCGCGCCGGGCTCCTCCAAAAGCAGCGTCTACCTTGAGTTCTTCCAGAGCTTCCAGCAAGGTGATGGTCTGGAGACCGTTTCGGCTGGGGTTAGGCCCCTTTTCTTCCACGGCGCGGCCCTGATCAATAGAGTCCTGCACGTAGCGCACCAGCAGCGTGGCTCCCAGATCTTGTACCAGCTCATCGCGGAAAGCAATGGTTTCCGGGAAGTTGTGGCCGGTGTCGATGTGCAGGAGGGGGAAGGGCACCTTGGCAGGCCAGAAGGCTTTCTGGGCCAGACGCACCATAACTATGGAGTCTTTGCCGCCCGAAAACAGCAGTACCGGACGTTCAAACTGCGAAGCCACCTCGCGCATGATAAAGATGGCTTCGGATTCTAGCTGTTGCAGGTGGGTGAGGTTATACGAGATCATAAGGCAGTGAGGTCTAGAATGGTGTTTACTAGCATTTGGTGGCTTTCTTCTAACGATTGTTGATGCGTGGGAAGACGTAGATCAGGATTTTGAGGAGCTTCAAAAGGAGCGCTTATCCCGGTGAAGTCGTTTATTTCGCCCCGACGGGCTTTGGCGTAGAGCCCCTTCACGTCGCGCTGTTCGCATACCTCCAAGGGGCAGTCTACGTACACCTCAAAGTAGTTCTCCTTAATGATATCACGCGCCAACTCCCGCAAGGCGTGGGTAGGAGTGATGAGCGAACATATAGTGATCACTCCCGCACCGGCGAAGAGTTCGGCTACCTCAGCGGCGCGGCGGATGTTCTCTATCCGATCCTCCTGGCTGAAACCTAAATTGTTGTTCACCCCGGTACGTAGGTTGTCCCCATCCAGTAGCATAGTTACTTTCCGCTGTGCGTGCAAGGTGTGTTCAGCGGCCCGGGCCAGCGTACTCTTGCCCGAACCAGATAAGCCCACCATCCAGATCACCCGGCCCCGTTGCTGGAGCAGAGCCTCTTTTTGTTGCTTGCTTACCAAGGTGTCAAATATCGGATACAGATTGTTCAATTCACCATATGTTTAAAAGACACGGGCCCTTGACGAACGATGCGCCGTCAGTAACTAGTCATCAACTGCCGCAAAGTTAACCATTACGAATTTCTCATAATAGCGTTGCCGAAACGAATCGATCTTTCCCCTGCATATCCTTTCGTAGAGCCACTTTTTTGAAGCCGCTTTTTCTTAAAAGATCAATCGTCTGTTCTCCTAGCGCTTCATTGATCTCCCAGTAGACCTTTCCTCCCGGCCGCACCCACCCTTTTTGGCACCGGTGCGCAATCTGTTCGAAATATCGCAAAGGCTGCTCATCGCTTACAAAAAGGGCCTCTTTAGGCTCAAATCCAAGGACACGTTCGTCCATCGTTCGGGCCTCGCTCAGTCGCACGTAGGGCGGGTTGCTTACTATTACATCGAATGGACTAGGGACCGGAAGCGATTTATCAAACAGATCACCGATAATAAACGTAACTTCCGCCTGATGAGCAACTGCATTTTTTTTAGCCAACTGCACCGCGGCACTGTTTATATCAAAAGCAGTGACCTTGGGCTTATTCAGTTCCTTGGCAAGCGTCACCGCAATGCATCCGCTTCCTGTACCAACGTCTAACACCCTGAGGCCCGATTGTAAATTCTCTTGTCGCACCATGGCGACCAGCTCTTCCGTTTCCCGGCGGGGAATGAGCACACTGGGTGAAACGACGAACTTTCTGCCGTAGAAATACGACTCTTCTAACACGTACTGAATGGGTTCTTGGTTAAGCAGTCGGATTACCGCTTGATTAATTTGTTGCTGATCGATGGATGAGACTTCCACACTTTTGTTTATCATGATATCCGTCCGACTCACGCCTAAGTAGTGTTCTAGTAACCACGCAGTAATCACGGATGGGTCGTCCCATCCGATTGGTACAGACGCTAATTTTTCCCGAATTTGGCTTTGTATCTCCTTTAATTCGTATAATTTATTCATAACCTACCGCTGCTCAGTTTGCCCAAAGATGCTGATTTATGATTGATGATACTATAACGAGCGCGTTCTTTCCGTTCCTCCGCCGCACCCTCAATTTGGCAGGATCGGGGCAGGGCACCGTCTTTAGCGGCCCGTGGTTCGGGTGGGTTTTGGCAAACGGTGGTCGTATCGTTGCAGAGGGATCTACCAAATCAGCGTTACTTCAGTTGCAAAGCACCCAAGTGCCTGAGCATAGCCTGCTATTTTTAAGCATCAACCCATTTCCCACCCAGTCAGACCTCAGTGTATTATGTACTAATCTCTCTTTAAAGCGATACTATGTTGCTACTACTTCGGAAAGTCCCGTGCGACGCGAGGCTGTCCATTTAAACCGTCGTTTTCTCACTTGGCAACAACAGAAGCGCCCTTACCTTATCTTAAAGTGGGCTGAAACAGCCGATGGCTTTATTGCTCCGACTCATTCCGAGCCATACTGGATAAGCAACGCCCACGCCCGGCGGCTGGTGCATCAATGGCGAACGCAGGAGGCAGCCATTTGGGTGGGGAAATCTACCTGCCACCAAGATAATCCACGACTAAATGCTCGCTTCTGGGTCGGTCCTGATCCGCTTCGGATAGTCATTGATCCTCAACTTCAGTTGAACGCACAGTTACATGTTTTCGATCAAGCACAGCCCACACTGTGCTACAACAACTTAAGAAAAGAGGTCCGCCCCAACCTAACGTTTGCGAAAATTCCTGAGAATTGCTCTTCTTGGAAAGAACGGGTGCGCTTTGTACTGGATGATTTATACGCTCGACAAATTCAATCGGTACTGGTGGAAGGGGGAGCTACTTTGTTGTCTTTTCTTCTGAACCAAGGGTGGTGGGATGAGGCGCGCGTATTTCAAGCACCTATCACTTTTGAAGAAGGCCTTCCGGCACCGCGCATCACCAGCCCGTATGGCAGTAGCCAGCAGCGCGTAGGTGGCAACACCTTGACCATCTATCGGAACCGCTAGAAACTAAACAAGAAGTAAAAAAACAGCACAATCCATAGGATGTCCACAAAGTGCCAGTATACCGTTAGCATCTCAAGTTTGATGCGTTGATAGGGGTTGGTCACCATGATCAAGCGCTTAACCTGGTCGCGCGAAACATTGCTCACCTGGGTGTAGGTTGCCGTCAGAAACACCAAGCCCGCTGCTAAGTGTATTACGTGCAGTCCGGAGATCACGTAAAGATAGGACCCCGACACCTCACCCGATAGATAAATTTTAGACTGGTTGAGCTCATACCAGCCCACGTACTGGCTAATGGTGAACCCCAGACCCAATACCAAAGTGAGCCCTAACGACTGTTTCAGCGCCTTCATATCATCATCACGAAAGGCACCTAGTGCTTTAGAGATTGAAAAACTGGAGAAAAGAAGCAGGACCAAGCTCACAATAAACGCTTTGGGGAAACGGAAGTCAATGAGGGTATTCTGATCGGTCTTGGTTGCATAAGCAATGATCAAAAAGCCAAATAGCAAACAGCTTCCGAAAATAGCCAGATACAGCAGTGTCTTATGCGGATGCAGCTTCTCCAGCCTATCGATTACATTCTGCTGACTTGCTTTCTTGATATTTCTGTTCTGGTTTTGCATAGCAGTTTTATGGATGAGCTGGGTTGCTCCTAGTGAAACATATTTGTTGATGCGTAGTTCTGATAATCTGTAATTTATCTCCCACCAATAGTAACCGGCAGCACGTGCAGACGAAGGATTTACTCGATCGATACACTCATGATAGCCTTATTCAAACCCTTTCTTCGCTAATAACTGATTCTTCTTCCCAAACGGTTCACATTAAAGGACTTACCGGCAGCTTGGATGCGGTGGTTGCCAGTGCCCTGCATCAGATTCGTCCGCAAAACCAAATTTTTATTGTTAACGACAAAGAAGAAGCTGCTTACCTTCAGAATGATCTACAAAACCTGCACCACAATCGGCCGGTTTTGCTTTATCCGGCTTCCTTTAAAAAACCCTATCACCTTGACGAAACCGAGAATGCCAACGTGTTAATGCGCGCTGAAATTCTGAATATCATACTCAACTCCTCCTCGCTCGAGCACCTTATTGTTACCTATCCTGATGCATTGGCCGAAAAGGTGATCAACCAACGTGCCCTCCGAAACAATACCTTCTTTATTCGCATAGGCGAGCGGCTCGACACCCAGTTTATTAGCGAGTTGTTGGTTAACTACGATTTTGAGAAAATTGACTTTGTCTACGAACCGGGACAATTTGCCATTCGCGGGGGAATTGTGGACATCTTTTCTTATGCCAACGAAATGCCGTACCGCTTGGAGCTCTTCGGCGATGAGGTGGAAGCCATCCGCACCTTTGACGTTGCCTCCCAACTGTCGCAAGACAGCATCACCCAAATTAGCATCATCCCGAACGTGCAAACCCAGTTTCGGAACGAAGAGCGACAGTCTTTCCTCGATTTTCTATCGCCGGAACACACCCAGGTGTGGTGCCGCGATCGACAGCAGACCGAAGATATCATCGGTACCTATTTTACCAAGGCCCAGGAAAACTTTGGCACCCTTATGCAAACTGCGGGCAACACCCAGGTAGTTTTCGGCCCGGAAGCGCTCTTTGAGACTCAGACACACTTTTCAGAAGCACTATCGCAATTTATCGTTGTTGAATTTGGCAATCGATTTTTTGCCCATCCCAACAAAGTATTTGCGCTGGAAAGTCAGCCGCAGCCCTCATTCAACAAGAACTTCGAGTTGCTCACGCAGAACCTGAAGGAGAACTCTGAGCGGGGGTTCACCAACCTAATCGCCTCTGATTCAGAACAACAGATTGAGCGACTTCGCCGAATTTTTGAGGAAATTGATTCTGGGGTAGTTTTTGACCCGCTCTACACTTCGCTGCGCGCTGGTTTTTTGGACACTACGCTAAAAATCGCGTGCTACACCGACCACCAACTCTTCGACCGTTTTCATCGCTATAAAACCCGCGGCGTACGTAGTAAGTCGCGGGCCCTTAGTCTTAAAGAGTTGCGCGAGCTAAAGGTGGGCGATTACGTGGTCCACGTTGATCACGGCGTAGGCCGCTTTGCCGGCTTAGAGAAGATGGACATGAATGGCCGTGAGCAAGAAGCCATGCGCCTGGTGTACCGCGACGACGACCTGCTGTACGTGAGCGTGCATTCATTACATAAAATCTCTAAGTACAGCGGCCAGGAAACCGGCCCACCTTCCATCAGTAAACTGGGCTCGCCCGAGTGGGACAATAAAAAGAAACGCGCCAAGCGGAAGGTGCAGGACATCGCTAAGGACTTAATTAGTCTGTATGCCAAACGCAAGGCGGCGGCGGGGACGGCCTTTAGTCCTGATGGTTTCTTGCAAGCCGAATTGGAGTCGTCCTTTATGTATGAAGACACGCCCGACCAGGCCAAGGCTACTGAAGACGTGAAGTACGATATGGAGCAGCCTCACCCCATGGATCGCCTTATTTGTGGCGATGTAGGCTTCGGAAAGACTGAAATCGCCATTCGCGCCGCCTTTAAGTCTGTTACCGAAGGTAAGCAGGTGGCGTTGCTGGTGCCTACCACTATTCTGGCCATGCAACATTACCGTACCCTCAGTGAGCGCCTGTCCGACTTTCCTATTACGTTAGAGTACATCAACCGATTTAAGTCTACCAAAGAGATCAGGGAAATTCTGAAGAAGGTTGCCGAAGGCAACGTGAACATTCTGATTGGCACCCATCGTATTGTTAATAAGGACATTGTCTTCAAAAATCTCGGTTTGCTGATCGTTGACGAAGAGCAAAAATTTGGCGTTAAAGTAAAGGAGCGCCTCAAAGAGATGCGCGTCAATGTAGATGTACTCACCTTAACCGCCACGCCCATTCCGCGTACGTTACAGTTTTCGCTGATGGGCGCCCGCGATTTGAGCATCATTGCCACCCCGCCACCTAATCGCCGACCCGTCACCACCGAGCTGCATACTTTCAATGAGGCGGTCGTTCGCGATGCGATCAGCTACGAACTGCGCCGGGGCGGGCAAGTGTTTTTTGTGCACAACCGAGTGGGCGATATTGAGTCGGTCGCTAATATTATTCTTCGGCTGGTGCCCGACGCCCGCGTGGCGGTTGCTCATGGGCAAATGGACGGCGTGAAACTGGAGAAAACCATGATGATGTTTATTGAGGGCGAATACGACGTGCTGGTATCTACCAATATCATCGAGTCTGGTTTGGATATACCCAACGCCAACACCATTATCATCAACAACGCGCACATGTTCGGTTTATCTGATCTCCACCAGATGCGGGGTAGGGTAGGGCGCTCCAACCGCAAAGCCTTCTGCTTTTTGCTTTCCCCTCCCACCATCGGCCTCACCGCCGACGCGCGCAAACGCCTGTCTACGTTGGAAGAATTCTCGGAACTGGGCGATGGCTTCAAAGTGGCCATGCGCGATTTAGACATTCGCGGCGCGGGCAATCTGCTAGGCTCCGAACAAAGTGGCTTCATCTCTGACCTAGGCTTTGAAATGTATCACAAAATTCTGGATGAAGCCATTCAGGAACTCAAGGAAAGCGATTTTAAGGAGCTATTCACCCGTGAACTGAGCGAAATTACTAAACCACTAGTGCAAGACTGTTCGATTGAAACTGATTTGGAGGTGATCATTCCCGAGACTTACATCAGCAGCACCTCCGAACGTTTACGTATTTACTCTCGCTTGGACAATATTCGGGACGAAGCCGCTCTTCAGGATTTCAAGGTAATGCTGGAAGACCGCTTCGGCCCGCTTCCTGAACCGGTCTTTGAGCTGGTGAATACGGTTCGTTTACGGTGGTTGGCAGAACAACTAGGCTTTGAAAAACTGACGTTGAAAAGCAACCGGATGAAGTGCTATTTTGCTCGAACCGATGATCCGCAGTACGTGAACTCTGATGTTTTTGGTGGTATCTTGCAGTATGTGCAACAGCATCCTAAACGTTGCCAAATGAAAGAAACCAAAAAGCGACCGATTTTGTCTATTGAAAATGTTTCTCATGTAGACGACGCAATCACTATCTTATCTGAGATTTTGGGGAGAAAATAATTCTTCCGTATAATTTGTTCTTATCTGGCGCGTTTCACAATCGACTTGATGTACGCACTTCACGGCGTTCTTTTTTATTTCGCGGTGTATATTACATCTTAGCTATTTTGGCTACTATCGGTTGTTATTCGCACTGAAAGTAGTGACTTTAGTGTTTCAATAAATCAAACAATCTTAGTTTAATTATATAGTTTGCGTTTATCAGCTTAGAACATCATCCGATTATTAACGAAACAGGTTATGAAGCAATTGTTTAGACACGCGCTCAGTGCGTCATCGGTCGCCCTTGGAGCAGCGACCCTGGTTGCCTGCAGCAAAAGCCAGCCCACCAGCATGAACCCCGGGCCTTCTAGTGCCAAGACGGGGATCGAGTACAATGTGGAAGGCAATTTCACCCTTCAAGAATACGAAGGTCAGCCCGAAGCTCCTGACATGGTCTACATTGAGGGCGGTCGCTTTGTGATGGGTAGCTTTGAGGAGGATCTGATGGGCTCGCGCGACAACCTCGAGCGAACCGTCACGGTTGCCTCGTTCTATATGGACCAAACTGAAGTAGCCAACATTCATTGGTTAGAGTACCTGTTCGATGTGCATCAGGATTCTACCACCGAGTTTTACCGCTCAGCTTTGCCCGATACCGCCGTGTGGCGACGCGATCTGGCTTTTAACGATCCCTACGAAAATCATTATCTCCGCTATCCCGGCTTCCGCTTCTTCCCAGTAGTTGGGGTGAGCTGGCGACAAGCTAACGACTATTGCCGCTGGAGGACGTCGGTCGTGAACGAGAAACTAGCCGAAGAATCGGGTCTAGACGTTTCGGTGCCTGAAGGAGGCCGGATTCCGCTCGAAAGCGGCGTGGTGCTTCCCGATTTTCGTTTACCAACTGAAGCCGAGTGGGAATACGCTGCTAAGGCTTTGATCGGAACGCAGTATCTGGATGAGAATCACACCAATCAGCGAATTTACCCCTGGGATGGTCATGCCACCCGGAACCCTTATGGTAAGTCGATGGGTGGTTTCCTGGCCAACTTCAAACGCGGACGCGGCGATTATGCCGGTATTGCGGGTAAGTTGAACGACGGTGCCATGATCACGGATTACGTGTACGAGTATCCTCCCAACGATTTTGGTCTGTATAACATGGCGGGCAATGTAAACGAGTGGGTGCTGGACGTGTATCGCCCGTTGTCATACCAAGATTTTAGTGACCTGAATCCAATTCGTCGCGACGGCACCGAAGATCCGGAAAGCGGTTATGATAGTGAGAAGAATCCTCGCTTCACGGGTGATTACAATTCGCTAGTAACCAATGAACTGCGGGTGTATAAGGGTGGTTCGTGGGCCGACGTTGCCTACTGGCTATCACCAGGTACCCGCCGCTATATCGAGCAAGATTCGGCTACCGCAAGTATTGGTTTCCGTTGCGCCATGATCCGAGCCGGTACGAACTACTAAGTTGCGGTCTCTCTAAGTAACAAGCCCAGCCAGGAATGGTTGGGTTTTTTTATGCATAACCGTTTCTAATAGTCCTGATACAAGTAATTGCTAATGCTAATTAGATCGGCAAACACTCCGGCCGCGGTCACCTCCGCCCCCGCCCCTGGCCCCTTTACTACCAGTGGCCTTTCCCGGTAGCGGTCGGTGGTGTAAGAGATAATGTTGTCGCTACCTGATAAGGTGTAGAAAGGATGCGACGGATCGGCGGCAACCAAGCGCACTGATGCCCGTTGATCCTCTAAAGTGGCAATGAACCGCAACCGCTTCCCCGCAGCTTCTGCACGCTGACGGCGCTCTTCGAACAAGTTATCATTTTTTTGGAGTGCTGTGAAGAATTCCTCTACCGAGGGGGCTCGCTGGCAGTCTTCGGGCAAAATATTCTCAATGGTTACGTCGCTGAATTCTAGCGGTACACCAATCTCACGGGCTAAGATTAGAATTTTACGCGCTACGTCTACTCCATTCAGGTCGTCGCGTGGGTCGGGCTCGGTGAATCCTTTTTTCTGCGCTTGCCGCACTACTTCGCTAAAGGTGGTTCCTTCGGTGAACGAGTTAAACAGATACGACAGCGTACCGGACAGCACTCCCTCTATTTTGTGTACTCGGTCACCGCTGTCTTTTAAATCTTGCAACACCCGAATCACTGGTAGCCCGGCACCCACGTTGGTTTCGTACAAGAACTTCACTCCCGCCTGCATAGCTCGCTGCTTTAACTGCTGGTAGTCTGTGTAAGATCGTGAGTTGGCTAGCTTATTAGGAGTTACGATGGATATGGCAGATTGCAATACCTCCGGGTAAATTTTTGCGACTGCTTCACTAGATGTGCAGTCTACAAATACCGAGTTGGGCAGGTTCATCTGCTGCATTCGGGCCACAAATGATTGAATATCACTCTTATCGCCCGCCGTTTCTAAGGTTTGTCGCCACTCACCCGGGGCGATGCCGTCTTCGCTTAGTAGCATCTTTTTGCTGTTCGCTAAGCCTATAAAATTGATACGCAACAAGCGATTCTCTAGCAAATAGGCATCTTGCTGGTTGATCTGCTGCAATAGCGTTCTTCCGATTAGGCCAATGCCCACCATAAAGACGTTCAACGTTTTTCGCTCGGACAAAAAGAATGCTTCGTGCACCGTATTGAGTGCCTTTGATAGATTACGCTGCTCAATCACCGCCGACAAATTCACCTCTGATGATCCTTGGGCAATGGCCCGTACATTGATGCCGTTGCGCCCCAACGCACTAAATAGTTTGCCCGAGATACCGGGGGTCTGGCGCATATTCTCACCGATTATAGCAATGATCGAGCGTTCGGTCTCGGCAAAGGGTGCATCAACCTTCCTGGCTTCGATTTCAGGGGCAAACTCCTCTTCCATCGTGCGCTGGGCGGCGGTAGCATCGGCCGGACTCACCGCGAAAGTGATGGTATGTTCTGAGGAGGCCTGCGTGATCATGATCACGTTGATCTTCCGTTGGGCTAGCGCACCAAACAGCCGCGACGAAATGCCCGGAATTCCGATCATGCCGCTTCCCTGCAGAGACAAAAGCGCTACTTCCTTGATGGAAGAGAGCCCTTTCACTGCGGGAGTTTTATTGGTTTTAAGCGACTCGCTAATCACCGATGAGTACGGATCTCGACTAACTAATGTGCCAGGAAACGCACGGTGAAAGGTATTGCGAATGCGCAACGGAATATTCTTGCTCAGCACCGGCAGCATGGTGGGAGGATAGATTACCTTGGCGCCAAAGTGCGACATCTCCATAGCTTCTATGTAGGAAATTGCATCGAGCGAAAATGCAGCCGATACCTGCCGGGGGTCAGCGGTCATCACTCCGTCCACATCAGTCCAAATCTCAATTTCTTCTGCGTCTAGCGCGGCACCGATGATGGATGCGGTATAGTCTGACCCGCCCCGCCCGAGTGTAGTAGTCTCTTGATCAGGCGTCGCTGCAACAAACCCAGTAACAACTTGTAGGGCCGAATGCTGCGCAAAGTAATCTTTAATTTGGCGATTGGTTGCCGGAAAGTCTACTTTGGCCGCGTTAAAATCCAGATTCGTAGTGATAATGCGGCGCGCGTCCAGAAACTCGGCAGTTACTCCCCGTTCGCTGATATACTGGCTGATAAGGTAGGCCGACAGACGCTCCCCAAAGCTAGAGACCAAATCTAACGAGCGCGCTGAGCATTCGCGCAGCAAAAACACTCCGTGCAGCAGATCATCAAGTTCGTTGAGTAATGTTTTCAGATAGGCAAATACGCGGCTCTGCGTCTGCACACCAATCAGCCTCCGGGCCGTGTTAAAGTGGTGCTCTTCTAGTTCTTTTAGTAGATCCGTGTAGGACTCGTCTCCGGCGGCAGCTCGCTCGCTGAGAGCAATCAGCCGGTCGGTGACTCCCCCCATGGCCGACACTACTACGGCGCAGTGCGTTCCTTGCTGGTGATAATCCGCAACGATGTCGGCTACTACGGCAATGCTATCGGCGGAACCTACTGAGGAGCCTCCGAACTTTAGAACTTTCATGTCTCTGACACTAAATTAATTAGCGGGCAAGATAGTAAAATCTGCTAAGCCACAATTACCCCAAGAGCTTTCTATTTTTCGTAAAAGTCTTTATATTTGCACCCCTGAATTAAAAATAGATTTCATGAAACGTACATTCCAACCTTCACAGCGCAAGCGCAGAAACAAGCATGGCTTCCGCGAGCGCATGGCCTCGGCCAGCGGCCGGGCGGTGTTGGCCCGTCGGCGCAGCAAAGGAAGAAAGAAGCTGTCAGTATCCAGTGAAAGAAGGCACAAGCAGTAAGCCCTTCTTTTTCCTTTTGAGTTCGCCAACGAATCTTACAGCTAACATACTTACTTTTTTCGCTTTCCTCCCCAAACCTTTCACTGAACAGCTTTTTCTGTAAGGTTGACTATCCATGCTGCCGTGCGGAAAACTTTCCCCAAGCGTGAACGCCTCCACCAACATAGACTGATCAAAACTTTGTTCGATCAGGGAAAATCGTATAACTTTTTCCCGATCAAACTAGTATACCTCCCCTCCTCGGAAATTACGCGACACCAAGCACTTTTCACGGTGCCTCGTCGTAATTTCAAAAAAGCCGTCGACCGAAATCGCATCAAGCGACAGATGCGGGAAGCCTACCGATTGCACAAACACCAAATACCTTACAGCCCGGATAAAGATGTTCACTTTTTGCAAGCATATATATATATTGCTAGAAAGCAAGCCCCCTATCAAGACATCGAGTCAAAAATAAAGGGGATTATTGGTCGTTTAATCGAAGTGAAACTTTAAAATCACGTCTGTCGCTTATGAATGCTAAAAGATTGGGTAGATTATCATTTGTTGTTGCATCCATTGCTCTGGTTACCTTAGTTGCCTTCCGTGGTCCGGGCGATCACTACTTCGCCATTGCGAAAAACCTGGATATTTTCGCCACGCTTTTTAAGGAAGTAAACACTTATTACGTAGACGAGGTAAACCCCAATAAACTGGTGAAAGTAGGCATCGATGCGATGCTCAAATCACTGGACCCCTACACCAACTACATTCCTGAAGACGACATTGAGGACTACCGAACTATGACCACCGGACAGTACGGAGGCATTGGAGCAATTATCGGTAAACGCAACGGGCGCAACATGGTGCTGATGCCTTACCGGGGCTTTCCGGCCGACAAAGGTGGTCTCAAAATTGGCGATGAGATTGTCCGTATCGGCGAGGTGAACGTCATCGGCAAATCGGTAGAAGACATCAGCAAGCTTTTAAAGGGCCAAGCCAATACTGACCTTACCGTAATCATCAAGCGCTTCGGCGAAGAATACGAACTACCGGTTTCTATCAAGCGAGAGCGCATCACCGTTAACAACGTTCCCTATTCGGGCATGGTAACCGAGGATATTGGCTACATCAAACTGAGCAACTTCACCACCGGTGCCGGACGGGAAGTAGAAAAAGCCCTAAAGCAGCTAAAGGAAGACGGCGCCAAGAAAATCATCTTTGATGTGCGCGACAACCCCGGCGGACTTTTGAGCGAATCCGTAAATGTGTCCAATACCTTTATCCCTAAAGGCTCAGAAGTGGTGAGCACCAAGGGGAAGGTGAAAGACTGGAATAAAACCTACCGGGCACTGGATAGCCCAGTGGACACCGAAATTCCACTGGTAGTGCTTACGAGCAGTCGCAGTGCTTCCGCCGCTGAAATTGTGTCTGGTGTGCTACAAGACTATGATCGTGCGGTGCTGGTAGGGGAGAAGACCTTCGGCAAGGGGCTGGTGCAAGCTACGCGTCCGCTCACGTACAACTCGCAACTGAAAGTGACCACCGCCAAGTACTACACCCCCAGTGGACGCTGCATCCAGGCCATTGACTACAGCAACCGCCATACCGACGGCAGCGTAGGACGTGTACCTGATTCCCTGAAAACCGCCTTTCAAACCGGTCGGGGACGCTTAGTATACGATGGGGGAGGCATTAAGCCCGATATCTTAGTGAAATCTAAGAAATTGGCTCCGATCTCCGTAAGTTTGTACGCTAAAAGTCTCATTTTTGACTACGCCACCAAGTATTTTTACGAACACCCTGAAGCGCCTAAATCCAATGAGTTCGCGATGAGCGATGCCGAGTATGCTGAGTTTGTGGAATGGATAAAGGACAAAGACTATGACTACGTAACGGAAGTAGAGCAGACCATTGACGATCTTACTGAGATCTCGCAGGACGAAAAGTACTATGACAATATTAAGGAGCAGATTGCCTCTCTGCGGCAGCAGGTGCAGCACGACAAAGAACTGGATTTGACTAAACATAAGGACGAAATTAAAGAACTTATAGAAGAGGACGTTGTATCACGCTACCACTTGTCCGAAGGCAAAATCGAGGCTTCTTTCGATGATGACCTAATGATGCAAGCCGCTGTTGAAGTGCTTAACGATGCCCCGCGCTACAAAAGTATTTTGTTGGGGGAAGAGTAATTATTGAGTGAGACAACCCTTTATATTGAATTAGTAATAGCCGGCTTGGGAGGTGGATTCCTAGCCGGTTTTTTAGGTATTGGCGGGGGTATCATTTACATCTTGGTCCTCCCAGCGGTTTTGCTAAGCGTAGGCGTGGCAGAAGCAGAACTTGCGCAGCACGTAATTGCGAACTCCATATTCGGTACCACCGTAGCCGCCCTTGCGGGAAGTATATCACTGCTCCACGCTAAGGACTTTTACTGGAAAGAGGTAGTACTGGTGGGACTTAGTGCAGTTTTCACGGCGCTTCTACTTCTATTCACTTTCGTAAATACTCTCTTGTACTCCAAGCAGTTATTCACGATAGTCACCATCTTTTTCCTGGTCGCTATTTTGCTCGGTGCGCTTTCGCCCAAGTATGGCAACCTGCTGTTCCCCAGGCCGGTGGCAAATGCGCAGCGTTGGTACCTGATCACCGGCGCCTCTTCGGGAGCGATGAGCGCTCTGTCGGGTTCGGGGGGCGGCACGATCACCGTGCCTATGCTCACCTCCGGTCTACACCTCGACATCAAGTGGGCTAAGTCTATTTCTTTAGGTGTGATCTTTATCGCTTCGTTGGGCATTACAATATTCAATTTTGTTGACCACCCGCACGCTGCCCTCTTGCCTGGTCAATTTGGCTACATTGTACTGCCTATTTCCGGGACTTTATCCCTAGGTGTGCTCCTAGGTTCCCCGTTAGGAGTGTGGATGGCCCGGCGGACTTCTTCCAACGTTATTAGTTGGTGCTTTATTGGATTCGTGTTGCTATACTTCACGGTGGGTAGATTCGTGAGTTGGAAAGGGGAAAAAAAGTAGGCAGATTTGAAGCGACCAAGCCAAAAATCAATGCCTACTTTACAGTTGAGCGAAGCTCAAATGCAAGAGCTAGATAGAGAAAGATTTCAACACAAGCAAGTCTTGGTGCAGCGTCGGTTGCACTGTATATATCTAAAAGCCTGTATGTTTCTCACCCATGAAGAGGTTGCTCGCTGTATGAATGTGCATCCCAATCAGGTGGGCCAGTATATTAGCCTCTATCAGCAAGGGGGGATCGCCAAGCTTTCTGAGACGCACTATGGTACTAATCGTAGCACTTTAGAGGACTACGCTGAGTTGCTGGTAGGTACTTTCATTGAGAAACCACCCTTGACCCTCTCAGAGGCGGCTTATCGGGTTGAGCAACTCACCGGGCTAAAAAGAGACAACAGCCGGGTGGAAGCTTTCCTCAAAAGGCATGGCTTTGTCTACCGTAAGTGCGGTTATGTGCCCGGCAAGGCCGACCCCCAGCAGCAAGAACAGTGGCTAGCAGAGCATCTGGAAGTTGAAATACAGGCGGCTCAAAAAGGGGAAAGCGTACTGCTGTTTGTGGATGCCGCCCACTTTGTGTTATCCCAGTTCTGCTGCATGATGTGGTGCGTGAAGCGACTCTTTCTACGCTCAGGGGCAGGTAGGAACCGTATCAATGTGTTAGGGGCTTTGAATGCCATCAGTCAAGAAGTCACCACCCTGATCAACACCACTTACATCAATGCTGAGGTCATCCAGAACTTCTTAGTCAAACTCAGAGAGCAGTACCCCATGCTGCCCATTACCATTGTGCTAGACAATGCACGCTATCAACACTGTAAGGCCGTGATGGCTTTTGCTGAAAGCCTGCACATTAAGCTGCTGTTCTTGCCCCCTTATTCCCCTAACCTTAACATCATTGAAAGACTCTGGAAGTTTGCTAAGAAAAAAGTACTCTACGGGCAGTACTATGAGCGTCCTGACCGTTTTCATCAAGCCATCAAAGACTTCTTTCAACAACTAGACACTCATCAAACCCAACTCAAATCTCTGCTCACTCTCAAATTCCAAACCTTTGACTACTCACGAATCTATGCGCCATGAAGTATAGTAACCCTCAAGAAGATTTTGGAGTTGCTTTGAACCGCGTTGATGCTTAACGAATCTTTTTCAATTACCCTTCTATCGTTTCTTGATGGCTTCCAGTGCTGCTTCCAGAATTGTGTCTCGCCCCTGTTGGCGATCTTCTTCCGTCATGTCGATGCGCCGGTCAGGCGACACCCCCAGCTCGATATTCTCTCCGGCCACCGTGGTGGTGACGGTAGAAGAGAAGCGGTAGGTCCAGCCGTTGGGCAGTTCTCGGTTAATTGGCAAGCCGCCGCCGCCGCCAGTGCTGTCACCCATTACCAAAATGTTGTTCCCTAGGCTTTTCATCATTTGCACAAAGAAGTTGGTGGCGCTGTAGCAGCTGCGGTTAGTCAGCACAATCACGGGGGCTTGGTACTGAAAATCCCCCTTGGGCTCTACGAACTTCGGGATGCGCTCGGTGAAGTCGTTGTGCCCCGGACCGTCTTTGTACTGCCAGTAGTGAACCAGTTTCTTCTCGGTGGTGAACCGGCTCACCATTTCTTCTGCATTGCTCAGGCTTCCGCCCCCGTTGTCGCGCACGTCGATAATGAGTCCTTTCACGATGGTGGTATCGCCGTTCTCCACTCGACTCGAGTAGCGCGACAGTACGTAGTTAAAAACCGATTCGCTCACCGTGTTCTCAAAACTACGGTAGTAGACATAGCCGATAGAGTCAATCAGTTGATGGCGAAATGGCCCTGAAATCTGGTGATCTTCGCCTAAATAGTTGCGCTCTATGAGTCGGTAGTCGAAGTTCTGCGGATAGTCCAGGTACCACTCCCA
This sequence comes from uncultured Cytophagales bacterium, assembly GCA_963761785.1. Lineage (GTDB taxonomy): Bacteria > Bacteroidota > Bacteroidia > Cytophagales > Cyclobacteriaceae > Tunicatimonas. Next base: position 2,284,602 of record CAVXII010000001.1, on the reverse strand, counting down.
GTTGCGGGACAAGTCGAACCCGGCTTGCAGGTTCACGTGGCCGTCTTGCAAAACGAAGAGCATATCGGCCAGCACGTTAAAGAGCGAATCGTTACGCATGCCGTTCTCTACACGCGGCCGGTTCTGCGCGTAAACCGCATCCCAGTCGATGCCCCTAATGTTGAAAGAGGCATAGTTCTCATCCACTTCGGTCCAGAGCGAGTTAAAGACATCTACTGCGTTGTCCTGATACTCTTCTCTGATAAACGCCTCTTCGCAACTACCAATGATTAAAATAACCGGAAGCAGTCCAAGCAAGCCAAAGCGGCCGGAAAATCGTATTTTCTGCATGGGTTTTCCCTTGTTTAGAAGTTAAACATTGTGGACAGGGTAATATTGTGCGAGGCCGATTGCACCAGCCGGGGCTCACTGTAGCGAAGGTAGTTCCAAGTGTAGCTTAGGCGCAGGCGATTGGCGTTTTGCAGTGCATATTCTAATGCCACGGTATTACTATAGCGGAAAAAGCGATTGAGCGTGGCCAGTTGTCCACTCCCTAGAAATTGCCGCACTAGTTCGTCGCGCTCATCGTCCAAAAACTCAGGGAAGCGGGTGGTGCCGTAGGAAGGGCGCACCGCCAGCGTGAGCAGAGGCACAAAGGCCGAGTAAGAAACCAGAAAACGGCGTTTCCACAGCCGAAACGGATACTCTAGCGTGGTTTGTGGACTCAGTGAAAAGTAGAAACTATTGTTGAAGGCATTGTTCGAGAAGTTCTGAAATTGCCACAGCGTCCACAGTCCGCTGAAGTTGCCGCCCACGTACCAAAGCAACCGCTCGTGCGGCCGAGGAAGTTGCTTTTCGTAACTATAATGTCCCTCAAAACGAAATGAATTTATGTCGGCGGCGGCAAAGTCGAAGGCGGTCATTTGCCCGTAGTCGAAACGTACGAGTCCGCTGTGGCGGGCGGTGGTATCGCGATTGGCCCACACCAGTCCGCCGCTCACCGAACCGGCGTGGCCCCAGTAGCGCAGCGCCGAAGAGCTTTCGTCTAGGAACTTAGGCAGCGTATAGCCCACTCCCAGGTTAATGTGGCGCGGGTGAAGTGCAGGCGTCTGTGCCAAAGCGTTGCCGAACAGCGACATTACAAACACCACAGCGATCAAGAACCGACCAGAGGACCAAGGATAGAAAATCAAACACTCACCACGCATAATTCTTATTCTGTCATTCAGCCCTTCAATCAGTCAATATCGATATCTACCTGGTTGCGAAGCAGATCTTTAAAAGATTCGCGTTGGCGGATGAGTTTTGCCTCGCCCTGGTGGATGAGCACCTCGGCGGGGCGGGGCCGACCGTTGTAATTAGAGGCCATGCTGTATCCGTAGGCTCCGGCGTTTTTAATCGCCAGCACGTCTCCCGGCCGCACTTCAGGCAGCTCTCGGTGAGTGGCAAAGGTATCGGTTTCACACATGTAACCCACTACGGTGTAGGTACGCCGGGCGCCGTCAGGATTTGATAGGTTCTCGATGGTATGATATGCGTCGTACATCATCGGGCGAATCAGGTGATTCAGACCGGTATCAATGCCTACAAATGTGACGTTAGGATTCTCCTTCACCACGTTTACGCGCACGAGCAGCTGTCCGCTAGCGCTAACGATGAATTTACCTGGCTCAAACCACAGGGTGAGCGGACGACCGTACTGCTCACTGAAGGCGCTAAAGATTGGCAGCAATCGCTGCCCCAGATCTTTTAAGTCAGTAGAAGGATCACCATCTTTGTAAGGAACCTTGAAGCCGCTGCCCAGATCAATAAAATCCAGTTGGTCAAACCGCCGGGCAACCTCCAGCAAGCGTTCGGCGCCCTGTATAAACGCATCAATGTCTTTAATATCGGACCCCGTGTGAATGTGCACGCCGTTGACGTGGACTTGATGTTCTTCAACAATCGCCCGGATGGTGTCAAGCTGCGCGAACGGAATGCCAAACTTAGAGTAGGAGTGGCCTACCGAAATTTTACTATGCCCCCCCGCCATCACGTTAGGGTTGAAGCGCAAGCAGCAGGCTACCGTGTTCCCATATTTTTCGCCGAACTGCCTTAGCAGCGGTAAGTTGTCAATATTGATTTGCACGCCAAGTTCTACTGCCTCAATGATTTCTTCAAAAGTGACTCCGCTCGGGGTGTACATGATCTGTTCGGCAGCAAACCCTGCCCGCAAGCCCAGACGGGCTTCCTCGATAGAAACTGCGTCTAATCCAATGCCCTGCTGTTTGATTAGTTTCAGAATTGCCTGATTGGTCAATGCCTTAGCCGCGTACTTAAAACGTACTCGGGAATCATTAAATGCCTTCTTCAAACTGTCGATCTGGAAGGCAATCCTTTCAGCGTCGTAGACGTACAAGGGTGTGCCGAATGTTTGACTTACTTTTATCAAATTCACCCCTTGAATGGTAGCGGTGGATACGGGGGCACTGGTTATTGGCATAGGATATTCCGTTAATACGTAACAACAAATATAGCAAAATCGCCCGCTGCGGCTAACGTATCACCAAGGGTTTGGGTTTTGAAGTTTGTTTATTACCGTTGCCCCGCCATCGGCACCGATAAATTCAGAGGAAATGCCTAAACCTCCGTAATTTCGCTCATCACACCAGCCAAATCGTAATCCATTCTCTATGACTCCCAATCCAACCAACGTTTTCACAACAAATATAGAGCACTACCATACCTTAGCCCAGCAGGCGGGGAAACGCTTCAACCAACTTTCGGTAGTGCGCACGCTGATATTCGTACTGGCTCTGGTGGGTTTGGTGTACTTGGCGAACTCCCGAAGCAACGATGGTTTTCTTTTGTTGCTTCTGCTCTTCGTGGCGGGCTTTCCTTGGCTCATCCGGTATCATAATCAATTGCGTACGCGTCGTGATCATCTGCTTACGCTCAAACTGGTGAATGAGAACGAACTGAAACGACTTAATCTCCAGCTAACCAGCTTTGATCAGGGGAATTCCTTCCAGACGCCCCGGCATCCTTACACCAGCGACTTGGATATTTTCGGAGAGCATTCGCTGTTTCAACTTATCAACCGAAGTGCTACTCAGTCGGGCAAGGCCACGCTGGCACAATGGCTGTCTCAGCCTTCGTCAAAGCCTGAATTACTGGAGCGTCAGGTAGCGGTACAAGAAATCACCCGGCTCACCGACTGGCGGCAAACTCTTCAGGCCCACAGCCTGCAGCACACTGCCCCCGAAGAAAATCTGTCTACCCTGCTATCGTGGATGAAAGAACCACCGGCTTTGCCCAACCGCAGACTGTATACCGCGCTGTGCTACGGGCTGGCCCTGCTCACAATTGCGAGTATTGTTCTTTACTTCACTACTGGCTTGCTAGGCTACGTAGCCATTTCACTATTGGCCATCAACGGAGTTGTTTTGTGGTCAACCGCGGGGGTAGCCCTGGCAACGCACCGCAAAACCACGCAGAGCGTCGCAGCCCTTCGGGCCTATCAGCAGATGTTTATTAGTGTAGAGCGCCAGAAGTTTACCTCCGAATTGCTACGGCATGCGCAAGCGCACCTGCACCATCACGAAATGCCTGCTTCACGACAAATCAGCCAGTTGCGCTATATCCTTGATAACTTTGACGCCCGCGCTAACTTATTCTATCACATCTTTAATGTGGTGCTTTTACTCGATGTGTTCTGGCTGCTGCGGGCCGACCGATGGAAGCAGCGGGTGCAGGGCGATGTTACGCAATGGTTTGCGGCCATCAGCCGGGTGGAGGCGCTAAGCAGCATCGCCAGCTTTGCTTTTGCTCACCCCACCTTCATCTTCCCCGCCCTTGCCGAACAACCTTTTTTGCTGCGGGCCCAGGAGATGGGACATTGCCTGATACCGCCCACGCAGCGAGTAAGCAACGACTTCACCACGCAAGATCGGGGCACCATCACCATTATCACCGGCTCAAATATGTCAGGCAAGAGCACTTTTCTACGAACCGTGGGGGTGAACGTGGTGCTGGCCCTGGCGGGAGCTCCGGTGTGTGCCAAGGAGTTTGAGGTTTCGGTGCTACAGGTGTTCACCAGCATGCGTACCCAAGATTCGCTGGAAGAAAATGTTTCGTCGTTCTACGCTGAGTTGCGCCGCCTGCGGCAGTTACTTGATCTGCTGCAAGCACCCGAAATTCCTGCGTTGTTTATGCTCGACGAAATTCTGAAGGGAACCAACTCACAAGATCGCCACCACGGGGCGGCTTCGCTCATCAAGCAGTTGAGTAACCTAGAAGCCACCGGTTTTGTCTCTACCCACGACCTGGAGTTAGGCAGGCTGGAGGAAACGCTACCGCGCGTGAAAAACTACAACTTCACGAGCACGATTGAGCAAGATGAGATTCTCTTTGACTATCGCCTGCGCGAAGGAGTATGCACAAGCTTCAACGCGAGCAAGTTGATGGCTAAAATGGGCATTGCCCTGGAAGATTAAACGCGGAGCGTTTCCCAACCAAGGCAATGCTGTCAAACGGAATGCGTATTAATCAGCCGCTACTAACGCTGGTTTCGCCAGCAGGTCTTTGATACCGAACGCTACCCGGCGGTTGCTCTGATGCTGCTCGGCCGTACACAACACCCCGTTTGAACAGTGGTTGACTAGCTGATGCTCGCCCCAGTGACTGTCCTGTAGCCGCTCCTGAGCAATACCCTGGTCGGTCAGATAGTCCACGACCACCGCCGAGCGACGCTGCGAAAGTGTATTATTGTACTGATCTGTTCCCCGGCTATCAGTATGTCCGGCCAGCAGTATACGTAGCGAAGGGTACTGCTCCATCACTGACGTTAGTTTCTCTAGTGTTGCCTGGGCGCTGGGACGAATATTGCTCCGGTCAAAGTCAAAGAAAACGTTTTCAATCATCATGATTGATCGCAGGGCCAATCCCCCCTCCTCAAACACTTGTTCCACTTTTTCTAGCAGCCCTACTGGTTCGGTGTCTGGTGCATTCGTCCTGCTCAGCAGAATCCGGCGCCCGTCGCTTTCCAGAAAGCACTGTCCATCTTCTTCTCCCCACTTGTACAAACGTTGGTTTATACTGGCCAACACATCGCCATCGTTGTTGTGGCGGTCAAAAATTACCACATCCATCGCATCAAGATCGGTCACCTCGTTGAATAGATATATTTTCACCACGTTTTCTTGATCCGTTCTCATGCCCTGCGTATTGATCGGAGGGTGGCTCCAGTGACGGCCATTGAACTCACCCGAAATATCATACAGGGCATTTTCCGCTGCCACCAGCGATATACGACCTAATGAATCAGTCACGCTTGCCAGCCGCTCATTCTCTACCAACCGCTTCAAGAATAACCGAACCCCCGGAATAGGTTGGTTGGTAAGTCCGTCAATCACTTGCACCACCAAAGGAATTTCGCTTGACTCTTCCGCCTGTATATTAAACTGGTAAATGTCATCCTGCCCCGCCCGATGCGACGACACGTAACCGGATTGTTCATCGGCCCGCAGAATCAGTCCAAAATCGTCTTCCGAAGTATTGATTGGGTACCCTACGTTCCGCACCGTGGCAATATCACTTGGTGAGGCGTCTACTTTGAAAATGTCCAATCCGCCCAAGCCCGGGTGGCCGTTTGAAGCAAAATAAAGGGTCTGGTCGTTGTGCAGGTAGGGGAACATCTCGTTGCCATCGGTATTAACTTGTTCGCCTAGGTTCACTGGTTTGCCCCAGGTTCCGTTTTCGTAGTGGCTTACGTACAAATCTGTTCCACCAAACCCCCCAGGCTGGTCGGAGCAAAAGTACAAGCGCTTACCATCGGTTGAGACCGCCGGATGGCCTACCGAGTACTCCGCGTTGTTAAAGGGCAGTGCCACCGGGGGCATCCATACGCCCTCCCGGTTTTTTTCAGCGTACAGTAATTGAAGTCGATTGAACGCAATCTCTTGCCCACGCTCTTTCTTGAACGAGGGGTTGTTGGTAGTTAAAAATACCTTAGTATCGTTAGCGAAAAAAACCGCTGGCCCTTGGTGCAGCGATACAAAGTGTTTTCCAAACAAAGGTTGCACCGTGTCGACCGGTTGCTGGTCAGACGAAGGAGTGTAGTACAGCCGGAGATACGCACCCAGATCGCGGTGATAGGTCTTCTGTCGGCCGCCTTCTTCTCGGTCGGAAGCAAATACTAACCCATCTTGATAAAAGGCGGGGCTGAAGTCTGCTCTATTGCTGTTGCTGCCGAATGCTTTCAGGACGTAACGCGTCGAATCAGCGTAGAAGGTGGATCGCTGTTGCAGTCCTAGTGCTAAGTTTTGCGCCGCTTGATGGTCAGGTGCCTCGGCCAGATAGTCAGCAACTACCTGCTCTGCTAACTCAAGTTGGTTGATGCGAACCAGGGTCTGGGCGTAGTGCCAGCGGTGCATCGCCTCCACTGAGGCTGCACCAGGATTCCACGAAGCGTAGGCGTAGTGCTTGGCAGCCTGCGCGGGATTGTTAAGCTCGTAGTAGCTTTCAGCAGCTTTCAGGCGCACCCGAATGTTGCGCTCATCTCGAGTCAGCAGTTCTTCATAGAGATCGACCGCCGATTGAAACGACTGCCGCTCAAATAGGTAGTCGGCACGCTGCTCTTTGCGAGGAAGGCCCAAAGCTTCTGCTTCAACGGCTTCTATCGGCAATAAGGCAATAAGGAACAATATATTGATATACTTCATCATGTTAAAAGTATCGGGGTGACAAAACTGATTCTTTGGATAGCTTAATGGTATAGTTGAGCATTAACTCATGCGAGCCTGATTGTACCTCGCGCAGTCCGCTCACGGTGTAGTCATAGGCATAACCTACTGCAAGAGCTGGGCTGATTTGCACTTGCACCAAGGCGTTCAGCGCGTCAAACGAACGGTAGCCTAGTCCCACCCAGAGGGTTTCGCGAATCAACAGGTTAGCATTGAAGTCAGCCTCTACTGGGGCTCCGGCTACGGATTTTACTAAGAAGTTAGGCTTTAGTTTTAGCGACGGACTCAGATCAAATACGTACCCGCCAGTCAGGAAGTAGTGCCGCACCAGTTGTGCTTGCTCATTTAATGTTGCTTGTTCCAACCGATGATCAACCAGTTGCGGCACCGAAAATCCGAGGTAGTAGCGATCGGTGTGGTAGTATAACCCTGCCCCTATGTTGGGCAGCAAACCGGTGTTTAGGTTTTGCCCGAAGGCTGGATCAGGCGCATCTCCCGGCGTGATGATCCGCAGAGAATTTAGGTCGGTACGGGCTTGGGTGAATCCACCCTGTAACCCCAGTGCCAGTTGCCCCTGACCCACCGGAATGCGGTAGGCATAGGAAGCAAACACCCCATGCTGCCTCGACACGTCCTGATCGTCGCGCGATAACAACAAACCGACCGAAGCCCGACTGAAGCGAATTGGCGCGTGAGCCGCGAAGGTTTGGGTGCTTGGGCTTCCAGGCAGGCCGTTCCACTGCTCTCGGCCCAGTGCGGTGAGACTAATGGCCTCGTGGCTACCGGCGTAGGCCGGATTCAATGCCAAGCCGTTGAACATGTACTGGGTAAACATGGCCTGCTGTTGGGCATGAGCAGCCGACGTAGCCAGAGCGATTGGTAGGATTATGCTGACTACCCACCGCCGAATGAATGTTTTTATGTAGAATGTATTCATAACTTGTTTTGCTTGCTTTAGACACTGATTACGGGTGAACGATTACGTACCCTTTGTGCAGCGGGCCGTTGTCGTTGAGGTTGATGATGTAGTAGTAGGTGCCAAAAGGAAGGCCCCGGTTGCTGGCTAGCGCTCCGCCCTGGGTTTGCCCGTTCCACCGGCGAGATCCATTATCATACCCGGTGGTCCGGTAGACCAAACCGCCCCATCGGTTGTATACGACCACCTCGTTGTTGGGGAAGCACGCAATGCCACGGATGTACCAGAACTCGTTATTTCCGTCACCATTGGGGGAAAATCCTTGGGAAATCGCAAAATCCTGATCGCACTCGGTGGTTTCTTCCACTTCTTTTCCCTCACCGATGGTGGTTGTATCCTTTGGGGTTGGAATCTCTTCTACTGTAGGCATAGGAGTCAATACTGAATCTTCTACCACCGGCGGCACGGGAGTCATCACTGAATCTTCGGTTGTTACCGTATCAGGTACCGGTAGTGCTTCTACGTGATAGACGAGTTGCACCTTTCGCAAAATTCCCGCGCGATTGCTCACGTATACCAAGAGCGTGTCATTGCCCGCGTAATTGTCTTGTGCTGTATAGCTAAGGCAGCGGTTGGTTAGTTGCTTGGCCTCTTCAGTGTGGGCACCTTCGTTCACCTTGGTAATCTTAGATTCTTCATCGCAACTCACTATTTCCAGACAGTGCTCGTGCGTGGCCCCTTGTTGCACAGTATCCACGACATACCGTTCCGTAGGCAATAGATCGTAGGGGTCTAGTATTTCTAGTAGGGAGGTGAAGCCCGCCAGGTAGCCATAGGACGCCCCAAATTGATTGCCCGCCAAAATAGACAAGTGAAACGATACGTTCGATTCAACCACTACGTGTTTGGGCAGCGGTGCGCGGTTACTAAGCGAAGCAGCTTCGCCAAACGTAATGGTCGCCCAATCGGGACGGCCCGGCACTGGGTTGACGGTTGCGTCAAAATCAGTGTAGGGTTGCCCGTTAATGGTAAGGCTGGTAGGAGTTTCAAACGCCTTGCGGGGGGCGGCAATATGAATCACGTTATGGTACGCAGTGTCGCCTAGCTTACTGTACTCGATATACTGATTGCCAGTGCACTCGATAGAAGGTACCAGCACCATTCCTAACTCTTGGCGGCGAATGCCCGAAAAGTGGTACACGTAGGCCTCTTTGCTGGTTTCGATGTAGTGCGGCGTACCGATATCGCTGGCTTCGCCCGGTAGCACGTAATTAAAATACTCTCCGGCATCAATGGTAGCCACGGGCGCCGCGTTACCATCTACGTAGATGGAGGTTTGGTCTTGGGTTCCAACGATGGTCGCGTAATCAGGATTGACCGCACTGGTATTGGTTGTTGAGCCTTTAACGATAATGTACTGCCGACCAATAGAGTAGAACCCATTGCCTTGCAGGGGTACTAACTGATCTACGCCAGCATCAGCATCTTTAGAATCTATTAGCTTTTGGTGCTGACCACCGGACAAAACTGCCACGGGTTTGCTTGCGACAATATGCGAACCAGCAAGGTTGTTAGTTACGTTGTCGGAGGCTGGCCCTTTTGACGAGGTGTTTCTTACTAAATAGGTCTCATGCTTGTTTAATGTTACTTCGCCCTTATCATTTCCCCCAAATAGCACGACTCCGTTGGGAGGTGTGATGGTGATTTTGGTATCGTCTTCCGTGGCCATCACCGAAATAAAGTGCAAATCGTATGCGCCAAAATCAGTGCCTGGCCATTCGCCGTCGCGGATCAGGGTTTGCGATCCGGTGTAGAACTCGGTCCCTAGTGCGTATTTTCCCTTCAAGGTCACAAAAAATTGGTTCAGACGAGAAACCCCTTGGCAGTAAGCCCGAACGGGCACATCAGAGCGAATTAGTAATCCTTTGTCTAGCTCAACTGTGTTAGCTTCGAAGGTCATACCTTGTATCACACTGAGCGGCACAAGCCAGGGCTGACCGGCATTCACAGTTTGGCTGGCAATCAAGGTACCATCCGTCAGACTGATGGTGACCTGGGCGGTAGCAAACTCAGTGGTAACTTGCATTTGCACCGGCATCACCCGTGAGAGGGCACCACGGTTTTCCCACACGGGGGGCATCCAGTGGATAGTATCCGTCTGAGCCTTAACGTAGGTAGCACTACTTAATAAGCATAGTATTCCTACGAACAAACAACGGATGCGTACCGGACTCACGTAGGGCACCTGGAGGCGAGCGATCACCTCCAATAAGATGTTCAAGAGGGGAAATTTTAAATATACTTTTATATCTTTCATGAGTACTTTTTGAAGTATTACTCTTCAAAAGTACAAAAATATTACATAAAAGTATAATTTAATTGTATTTTTCTACTATCGATGCTCATTTCAGGCTTCAGCACCGCCAATTAATTCTATTTTTCGGAAAAATAGTACACTAGTGCGAAGCCAAGGGTTCGATTGCGAATGTACTGCACCTCGCTGGCACTTCTTAGTCCATCACTTACTCGAGCCTGTACACCGGCGTTGTCAGCAAACCGGTAAAGAATGCCCACTACGTAGCAAAGATCAAAGGACCGATAACCCCGGCGATCTGTTCTGACCCCCGTTGTGTTTTCTTGCCGCGCTTTGATCAAGTAGTTGGTTGATAGGCCACCAAACAGGTATACCTGATTAACGATACGACCCTGAACTTCTATTGGAAGTTCAAGGTATGAAAGCCGCCAGATGGCGAAGGGTTCGTATTCACTATTGCGACTTCCCTTAGCACTATATAGCATCCCCACTTGGACTGAAAATGCATCTGATAACGGTAAGGCTACCTTGAACCCCCCTAAGATTCCCGCTTGGTTATAGCCCCACAGCCCATCACCGTCAATCTGGGCGGCATTGAGTCCAATAACGGCTTGGGCCTGGAATGATTGGGCGGCCACGCTCGACCACAGACCAACAGACACGGTGGTTGCGATAACAATAAGTTTTAGTATCGACATGAAGAGAAGACTAAGCAGGTGAATTTTCTTGACAGGTAAAAATATCGAATCGGGCGCCGAGCGTATCGGGCAAGGAGTGATGAAGTGAAAAAGTGATAGTCAGAATTTGGGGTTCGACCACGGTTAAGAATAGGCCTTGTTAGTTACCGAGAAGGGGAATTAGTGGTTCAGCAGGTTGATGTTGAACGCATAGTTGCAGCTTTCGCAGCCGTTCACCTTCATAGTGGCAATACCAACCACTTCACCCTGCCGATTCATCACCGGGCTGCCGCTGCTGCCGGGTGATATAGCCGCGTCTACCTGAATAATAGCTTGGTTTTGCCCCTGATAGTCACGGATGGAAGAAACAATGCCGCGGGAGGCGGTGCTTTCCAAGCCCCGGGGATTGCCCAACACCACAATATCTTCACCCTTCATAGGCAGTATATCGCCCAGCGACAAGTAGGGCATATTCTGCTGCGTAGCCACCTGAAACACCACGTAGTCAAACTTTTTGCTCTGGTACATAATTCGCTTCACGGGGTGCTCTTGCCCGTCGGTGGTGCGAATGCGCCAGCTTCTGCCTTTTTCGAACACGTGGTAGTTGCTCACTCCCACGCCCGATTCCTCAATAAAGAAACCCGTTCCTTGCCCGATTCGCTTGCCCTTACGGTTGTAGGTGTGCACCACGAATACGCAAGGTTCAGCGTGCGCGATGATTTCAGCCAGTGATTTTTCTTTTACCGGAACCACCTCGTGCATCGGAATTGTGGGGGTGGGGGTGTCCATTACCACTTTCTCCGAAAGGGTTTTGTTCACCGTTGGCCGGTGCTCCTGGGCCTTCTGGGCCGATCGAGAGCAACTCTGGCAACCGGAAAGTAGACATGACAACGCAAGCGTCCAGATCCAGTGTTTCATCGTTGGGATAACGCAACAATAAACAATTTCGCTCACGAACCAAATAATTTTTTGAAGAATCCCCCGCCGCCTTCTTTTGTCAAGCGCTGATTGAGGGTTTGAAGTTGCTCGAGTACTTGCTGCTGGGTTTCCAGGTTCTGCGTTTTGTAGTCGGCGAAGTCACGGTACAGGTCATCAATACGCGCCAGTTTGCCAAATACGTGCTTGTTCTCTTCGTAAGTTTTGAGCAGTTGATTTTCTTCCTTCGCCGACAGGTCGCGGATCGCCCTGATCTTGTGCTGGGTATGCTCCATGAGTTCTCCCAGGCTTTTGTCCAGCACGTCATCTACTTTCACCACCGCCCGCTGAATGAGGTGCCCGCGGCTTTCCAGCTCCGAGAAGTGGGAAGCGATAAAGTGGTGCAGTCGGTCGTTTTGATCCAAGGTCTGTTTGATCTTCTCCACAATAGTTTCCAGATGTTCGGTACGGAAGAGAAAATGGTTCACCTTTTCATTAAGGGCGGTGGTGTTTTCCACAAAGTGATTCATCTCCGAAAGGTAGTCGCGAAACTTCCTCAATTCGTCACCGCTCTTGTTGAGGGTCTCAAACATATCCACGTTAGCGTTGGTAAGTTGCATCACATCTACCTTTTGCAGTGCTTCGGCAACGCGCTCTTGCGCCTTTAGCGTATCGAAGTTGCGATCAAGCATACCACGCAACGATGCAATGCTGTCGGCAAACCCGTGCTGAAAGCTGGTGAGGCTCTGCTGTAGCAACTGCAAGCTGCGGGTAGTATCTTGGTCCAAACTGGGCAGTAACTCAATTTGCACCAGATTATACAGTTCGTTTTTTCGGCGTAATCCTTCCCGACGAGCACGCGGGTACGCCCAACCTAGCAAAAACAGCACGAGTAACCCGCCCGTGAGCACCGGTAGGGCAGTCCATTTCACGCTGGTGAGAAACACTGCAGCCACGCTGGCCAGTGCTATCCGGTCGATGAGCGCAGCAGGTAAGTCGGGTAAGAGCAATAGTCCTATAGTACTGGCCAGTAGGGCGGTGGCTAATCCAATCAACAGAGGTATCGACGCTTGGTAGCGCAGCCCCTGCCAGTTGTCCAGTTCGTGGCGTTCGGTTAGGTTCTGAATCAGAGCGAAGTCAACTATTGCTCCCCGGCTGCGGACCAGATAGCTATTGATAGTAACAATAAGATGATGGGCTAGCGTACTTTCATTGGCTTCGACGTGCAGCAAGGGAATTCGAACAACCGGCCCAGTTGATGCGGGCGGACTTTGTGAAGCTACGTACTTCTGCGCCAACTCTTTGGCCGAAGTATGCTCAAGGTCCTCCATTAGGATAGCGACAGGTTGCACACTAAGTTGTTCAGGGGGCGGAATGCTGCGCCGAAATTGTCGTACTCGCTGTAGTAGCTGGCGCATAAACCAAACCTGACCGAGCAGGGCAGCCCCCACGCAAACCGCCACGAAAGCCGCAAGGCTACTCATATCGGATACGGGCTTTCTGTTCGGGCTTCACCACCCATTTGTCTCCCTGCCGCAACGCCCGGCCAGGACGCACGTTCGTGATGCGCTTGGCTCCCGGAAAATACGCGTTATCACTTTCGCACACCGGATCAAGATAGCTGGTGGGCGAACTCAGTGCATCTTTCATTGCCTCAAAATCGTCGGCTACCGTGAATTCTGCCCAGTGTTTCTCATTCTTTTGCGTCACCACAAACTTGTATACCGACGCTGAAGGACGAAATTGCTCCGACATAGAGCTGGCGTTAAAAGTACCGTCCTCATTGGGGGTTGACAGGTAATATTCTTCCGGCTTGGGCATTGGTTGGGTAGGGGAGGGCGCACGCGCGGGTGGTGGTGGCGTCTTTGTGGTTAGTTTCTGCAATTTTTGCTCAAGATCGGCAACCCGAGCCTTCAGTTGCTTGGCTTCCTCAGCAGAAATCGGGTCTTTTTTCAGAAACAGCCGAGATGTCAAGTCTTCAATCCGCTTACTGTGGTTATCGACCCGGGTGTTGAGCCGTTTCACGAGTCCCAGCAGGTAGAGCGACAACAGCAGCAGTGCCGCTACCGCGCCTAGTGAGATGGGATTGATCGCGTAACTAAACATCCCACTCGTTTCGCCCCCTTCATCCACCGAAACCACCGGCAATGTAAATCCTTTCTTATCAGCAACTTCAGGGCTTGCGTTGCTATCGCCAGACGTTGTGTCACTTCCCGATGCAGCAGCTTCCACGGGCTCCAGGAAGCTGGTCGCTACTTCATCCGCCAGTTGCTTTTTTATTGCCTGTAATGTGGTGTAGTCGGCATCGCGTTGCGCACCCATTGCTTCGGGACTCACCGCCGCAATGCGGTCTTGCAAAGCTTGCGTAGCTTGCTCACCAGTCCATTCGTTCTGATACGCTTCTTTGGTTTGAACGAAGGGGTCGTAGAGGTTAACCGCTGTTCCTCGCCAGTCGTGACTGATCAGAAACAAACGCAGCGCTTCATTCGGAGGCGGATTGGATAGGCTGTAATTGGACGTATTATACGTCTCTTTGAACAGGCGGTAGCCTTCCTTTTCGGCAACCATATCGGGACGCAAGCGCACGTAGTCCTGCATGTAGGCATCCACTAGTCGCCAACCCGCGTAATCTACCAAGCGGGCAAAATCTTCCCGAATCAACACTGCCTGAAGCGAACTACTCATTAGTAAAAAAGCGAGCAAAAGCGTAGCCGGTTGATAGCGCATAGGTAAATCTGGTTTAGTTGCTTACTGCTTATAGACGCGGGTCGGCCTCTTTTGCCATCAATTTTCTACCTCACTCAGTTCAGTGGCGATCTTGTAGGCCAGCCGGTTAAGCACCCCAACGAGTGGATAGAAAAAAAGTGTTTCCTCCACGTTCACGTTTTGGTTGCCCGCCAACTCGTTCAACTTCATCTGGTGTCCCGACTTGAGGTATTCCATTAAATCGGTAGTCAGCCACTTTCGGTAATTACCCAGATAGGTAGGGTTCACCCCGAAGTGATGCGAGAAATTATACTCCTCGTGCACTTCAAACAATACCCGCAGGTACTGCTCCACCTCGCCCACCACCCGCGACAGGGTGCGATCGTTGATATCAGGATACTTAATGGACTTTTCAGGAATGATGAATTGTTGTCCCGCGCCCAACAACACCTTTTTAATGTGGTCGATGTCCACCGGATTTTCGCTGAGCAGTCCGCCCTTGCAGGTGATCTCCTTGGGCCGTTCGTACTGCACCAGCTCGATATACGCGGCGCTTTTCTGGAATACCTTCTCAAAGATTTTCTGGGTGAGCACCGTCAGGCTGTCTAGCCGCAAGTTGCTATCGGTGATGTTGATCACCTTTGAGCCCCGCCCGCTGAACAGAATGTGTCGCGGCATCTCTACATTGGCCGCTTTCATCAACTGGGCCAAATGGTAAATGATGGCTCCGTAGAAAACCACGAACAGGATTTTAAAGTCTTCGTCTTCCTTTAGTAAACTGCTAAACGAAACCGGCAACAGTTTGGCGTAGCGGTCGCTGTTCTCCAGTTCGAAAAGGAAACTGATGGTTTCCCGCGAATTTTCTCGCAAGTAGTCGGCCGTATTGGGATCAACAATGGTGAGGGTTTTGTCGATCAAATCGGCGTAGCGTTTCACAAATCCGTTGGTGATGGCCGACCCATTGAAGCCGTCGCCGAACAGGGCATTGGCCGCAAACCGAAACGAGGTGAGCAGCACTGGCTGGTTGTTCTGAAACACCACAATGTCGGTGGTGCCGCCCCCAATGTTGATGCCCACTGCGGGCTTGTCAGCGGCGCTGCGCCCCATTTTGCTTTTGTAAAAGTAGAAGGGCGCAATGCTTTCGGACAGTTTGATCGGATCGCGCTCGGGAGTGATGTAACGGTGCACCAGTTTGGTCCAGGTGCTCTCCAGGCTGCTGCGTCGGTTAGGCAGCATGCTGGAGGGATAGAACCAAATGATGCGCGTTTTGGCCAGGCTACCGCGGTTCAGCAGCACCTTATTGCGGATGAGCAGCAGCAAGTTCTCGAAAAAAGCCTCTACCCGCCGCCGATCTTCGGTGTTCTTGGTGTAGTTCGACCACTTCAGATCGCTGCTGATGCGCACGTTGCCGTTGATGGGCCGCTTACCGTAGGCGAAGGGAATATTGAAGTCGGCCAGGGCGTAGGTAGCTTGCTCCAGGTTCAAATTTTTGCTCTCGCCCAGCACGGTACGCTGCGGAAAGTAGTGTTCGTAGCCCGGACCCAGGTGGCGCGGCAAAAACTCCTGCGGAATCAGGTCACGGATCAGCGTGGCCCCGCTGCCCCCAAAGTCAGCGCTTTCGTCGGCAAAGGAGGGGTCGTGCAGAGTGGCAATCTGCACGTCTTCGTCGGTGATGTCGAACGGACGCGGGTCGCGGTCGTTTACCTGGTACTCGATGTGGGTGTTGGTGGTGCCAAAATCAATGGCGAAGGTGAACGTATCGTTGCCGCGGTGGTACTCGGGAAACTTCGGAACGATGATGCCTTCGGCCACCTGGTTTTTCACCTGTATGTAATCAAACTCCTCTTCTAATACGTAATACTGAGACGTAGCCCGGTCTTCCAGTTGCTTGTTGCTGCGCTGTTGCTGGGCTTCTACCTTGGTCTCTTGGTTGCCCTGGTTCTGAAAAAAGCGCAGTTGGTAGCGGTGGTGCTTGTTGTAAGGACTCACGTCGCGGTCGATGAGTTGCACCCGGTAGTGGGCAGCGTCGGTTTTGCCGTGGGTTTTGATAAAGGGGTACAAGGTTATGCCAAACTGACTCTCGATCACTACTCCTTTGTTGTTTTTCTCATCGGGCGACAGCCCATCGCCCTCGCTGATGGAAGACAGGTAAATCCGCTCCAGGGTGATGTAGTCCTGCTTCACCGGGATGCGCAATGTCACGCGCACTCCTCCGGCGGCCCGGGGTTCCATCTCGAAGAACTTCTTACCTCCGGCCACGCTTCCTTGCAAATCCTCCACATCAAAGTAGTCGAAGAAGGCTGGTTTCAGAGGCAACACGAAACCCTTTTGCTCCTTGGTGCGCCCCACGTTGCCATTGAAAAACTTTTGCTCGTTCACCGGGTACACCAGCCGAATGAGATAGGGTTCCAGAAAATCGCTCACCGTTAGGTAAGGATACGAAATCACCTGCCCCGGTAGTTTGCGCTCATCCAGTGGTTCCTCCACCTGGTAGGGAACGGCCACGTGGCTGTCCCACGCATCGTTCACGTAACGGAAGGGCTTGTTCAACTGGTTTTGCAGCACCAGCGGTAGGGTAGGGCCGGAGTACTTACCTGATTTGATCACAAAATCGCTCGAAGAAGCAATCGAGCTGATGTCAATTTTCTTCTTGCGCAACGGAAAGCTCAGCAGTTTCACCAAATCGCCCGACTGCCCGGTATCCAGTTCGGCGTAGTGGTCGTAGAAATCAGTGATTGTAAGTTGCTTGATTTCGTTGTAGAGCCCCGCCTGCTCGGTGCCCAGGATTTTCAGGTTAGCGTCCAGGTACTCGGCAACTTCGGGAAAGCACGCCCGAAAATCAGGCTCCTCGCTTCCGGCCGACTGAAAAAACTTGAGCAGCGCGTACCAATACTTCTGGTAGCTCGCGCTGCGGGCGTACAGGGGAGGGTAGTCATTGCTGAACAGGCGGTTTTTCTCCATCGGAATGTCCACGAACGACAAATCGTTGGGAGCCGAAAAGAACAACGTGGCGGGTGAGGTGCCGCCGATCACCTTATAGTTGTACTGCAGGATGTGCAGTCGGTCAATTTTGTTGAAGTTATACGTCGCTGCATCCTGCTCCAAGTAGAGCCGCAGCACCTCACCCAGGCGGCGGTGCTTCTGATTGTCTGAGGCGAGCAGTGCCTCCAAATCGCGCTGTCGGTCCCAGGTGATAATTCGGGTTTGCTCATGCAGGTATTCTATGTTGAAGAACACTTCGCCCACGTCGAAGCATTCGGCCACCAGTTTGCGATCTACCTTGTTGCCCAGCAGCTGGCGGTCCTTCACCACGTTCCTGAAGGCGGTGCGCACCAGGTCGATACGCGCAAAGGGACTGGGAATGGAGGTGGGAGGATGATCGGTGTTGCCGCCCTCGGGGTCGCTGATGGCATCGATTTGGCGCTTGCCGTAGGGGTCGGCCGGGAACCAGTGTTCGCCGTGGGTCAGGTTGTGGTAGGTGAGTACTTTCGGCATGCTGCGTAGGCTAAAGGTCCGCTAAAGGTAACAGGAATACGGAGATTTAGAAAACGCTAAAGCAAGACGTTTATGGTAATAGACTCTTTGTTGGATCGACGGCTAGTTTTGGTAGGATAAGTTAGTTGGCATTTACGTACCTCATTGATCCAAAAAATCCAGCGGACTGGGCACCTTCATCAGGTTGCGGTTGGTGACGTGGGTGTAGATCATGGTGGTACGAATAGAGGTGTGCCCCAGCAGTTGCTGAATGACCCGTACGTCCGTTCCGGCCTCTAATAAGTGCGTAGCGTAGGCATGGCGCAGACTGTGCAAGGTTACTTTCTTACGAATGCCCGCTTTCTGACAGGCCGCCCCAAAGACTTTTCGCAAGCTCTGGGGAGAATAAGTGGCGTGTTTTTGACCGTTGAAAAGGTATTCTTGAGGCTGAAACTTCAGGTAATATTCGCGCAGTAGGCTCCGCAGTTTATCAGATAGGGGAAGCACCCGATCTTTGTTTCCCTTGGCTCCTTTCAGGTGCACTAGTTTGCGTTCGCCGTCTATGTCAGTAATCTTTAGATGGATCAATTCACCGCTGCGCAGCCCCAGCGCGTAGACCAGCGTGAGCATGGCCCGGTGCTTCAGGTTGGAGTTGGCGGACAAGATTGCTTTCACTTCGCGCGCACTCAGAATTTCGGGCAGCGGTTTCGGGCGGCGAGTAGGATACACTGGCTTGAAGTCAACGTTGCGTCGGTGTATTTCTTTGAGGTAAAGGGCAATGGCGCTGATCAGTTGCTTGTGCGTTGAATAGGTATACTGTTTGGTTTCTACAACACGCAACACTTGGTTGAGCAAAGCCGAAGTGTTGAGGCCTTGCAGCGGCGGTTCTCCCACAAACGCTTGAAATGAAGTGAGTAGGCCCACGTAGGTTCTGATGGTGGCGGGACTATACCGTTTGATAGTCATCAGTCGCTGGAAGGGGGTAAAGGTTTGCACAACACACAAGAAACTTGGTTATACAAAGCTGCGTAAAAGGGTGTATTTATACAACCATTGTCAGCAAGCTAAAGAAACACCCGAACCAAAATTGAGATAAGGAAAAATGGACAGAAAAATGTTATAAAATGAAAACATATAAACCGAAAAATTATAATTCGCTCTCACCATATTTGATTGTTGATAATGCCCAAAAATTAGTTGACTTGCTCAAAACAATATTCGGTGCAACGGAATTAAGAAGATTTGATAACGAAAATGGAACAATTACACATATTGAACTCGAATTGGACGATAGTATTTTAATGATTAGCAATAGCACAGAAAATTATCAAGCTAACACGACAATGCTACATATTTACGTTCCAGATGTTTTCAAAACTTTCGACTTGGCAATAAAAAATGGTTGCGAAAAGATTGAAAAACCCATAAACAAAGAAGGCGACCCTGACACAAGAGGTTCGTTTTACGATTTTGCAGGAAATTATTGGGCTGTAAGCACTCAAACGAATTGACTTGAATAATGAAAGGAAAGATGTTGAACTATAACTATTCCGACTTTGATTTCGTCAAAAATATTGCCTTGACTTTTCCTGATACGCAAGAAAGTGTTTCCCACGAAGGAACGCCTTCTGTAAAAGTGCGTAACAAATTAATGTGCCGATTACACGACAGCGGAGATTTTATACCTATACATTTGGACTTTGATTTAAGAGATAAATATTTGGACAGCTATCCCGAGTTTTTTCATTTGCCCGACCATTTTAAAGCGTATAAATATCTCTGTATGTGGACAAATTGCCAAGATGCAGAATTGATTAACAAAATTCTTGAGTTAAGTTGGAAGGGACTTGCCACAAAAAAAATGATAAAGGAATATGTAGAACAGATAGATAATGACAATTAAAAAGCAAAAACGGAACAAAGCCAGTTGCCAACAATGTATATAAAAAATAGGCGAAACAGTAGTAAATTCAAGGCTTGTGGCTCGTATCAAACTTTGTGGTCAACCGAAAGTGTAGTGTTTCAAAATCACCTACTTCTCATGTACTAAACGCTATAAACCATACTACGCTCTCGCTTCGTGCAGTTCATAGCATTAACATTGTAAAACATGCCCAAAAAACATTCGGCTTTCAAAAATAAACATTTGAAACTTTAAAATAGTAACTTTTAAGTTACCCTTGGGTGATGGAAAAAGTAAGGGAAGTTATCCAGTATAAGGGGTATTTCGAAGAATTCTTGCTCAAACAACCGAAAAAGGTTCAGGACAAGATATTTAAGGTAATCGAAATAATTGAGACTTATGAAAGAGTTCCCTCCACTTATCTGAAAGCAATTGTCGGAACTAAAGGACTCTACGAAGCCCGAACAAAGTTGGGCTCGGACATTTGGAGAGTCTTCTGTTTTTTTCAACAAAGGAAAATTGGTAATACTCGTGAACGGATTTACCAAAAAATCGCAGAAAACACCAAAAAAAGAAATTGACAAAGCGGTCGGACTAATGAATTTGGTTCTCAGACAAAAATGGCGGAAAGGTATAAATTTGCATAGTGAACGAACGACTATTTTTTGAGCAATTGCTGGCCCTGCCTGACTTACGGGTAGATAAAGTTTACTATGAGAACACCCGGATTCTGCTTCACTGTCATAGTGAACAAAAGATTTCTGCTTGCCCACGCTGTGCTTCTTTGCGGGATAAGGCAGTAAAGCGCTATGAAGAGCGACAGATTCGGGACTTGGCTATCTCTGGAAAGGAAGTATGGCTTTACCTGCGGGTCAGGCAGTTTAAATGCGAATGCGGTCATTACTATCATGAGCCCTTTGAATGGGTCGCTGCTGGCAAGAGCTATACGGTACGCGAGTCTAAATTTGTGTTTGAACTCTGCGCTAAGCAACCTTTCTCAGAGGTAGGGGCTATCATCAACATGAACGTAAAAACCGTAGAACGGCTTTATTACCAGCAAGCCGAAGCGGTGATTGATCTACCTCAACGCTACGCCCAAGTGCGTAAAATAGGTATTGATGAGATATCGTTACGAAAAGGGAAGGGGGAGTACTGTTGCGTACTCACTGATCTGGAACGAGGCATCCAACTGGATATTCTTCCTGACCGAAAGAAAGAAACGCTTATTGCTCACTTTCAAGGCCTGGGTCCAGCGTTTTGTAAGCAGATCAACCACGTATCCTGTGATATGTGGGGGCCTTATAATGAAGTAGCCAAGCAATGTTTTCCCCAGGCTAAAGTTACTATCGACCGTTTTCATGTGGTCAAAGCACTCAATGACAGCTTAGATACCATACGCAGAACACTACGCCGAACTCACCCCCAACAAGCGGCTTTCAAAAGACTAAAATGGATCTTGTTCAAACGTAGCAAAACCCTGAGCGATGAGCAGCAACTCGTCTTACAGCAAGCCCTCGATCTTTCCAAAGAGTTGCAAGAGGCTTACCAACTTCGTAATAGTTTCCATGACATTTTTGATCAGGCACAAAGCAAACCAGAAGCTCAACAACGGCTGGAAGGTTGGGTACAAAAAGTTAACTGGACACAAAACCCCGCCTGGAACAAGTTCCTGAAAACCCTGACTAACTGGAAAGACCCCATCCTTAACTTCATAGAGTCTGGCATCTCTAACGCGGTGACCGAAGGCTGTAACAACTTGGTGCGCTACATTAGACGTATCTCGTTTGGCATCCCCAACTTTGAACACATGAGACTGCGAGTATTGGTCAACTCAACCTAATCCGCCAAATTTGTCCGAGAACCATGAATTTATACTATGAAGACAAAAACAAATAAGATGGACACCAAGAGTTGGAAAGAAATCAAGGACACCGTTTATGGAAAAAAAGGAACGGAACGTAGAGACGGATTGGAAAGAGATTTCGAGTCTTTTAAAATTGGTTTGCTCTTGCGAAATGCACGGGAAGAAAAGAACCTTACGCAGGAACAACTGGGCGAATTAGTAGACAAAAAAAGGACATATATCTCACGAGTAGAAAACAACGGCAGCAATCTGACCTTGAAAACGCTTTACGAAATTGTGGAAAAAGGTCTTGGCGGAAAAGTTACGATTTCAATTGAAGTGTAAAAAAAGTACGTTTTACAACAATACCTATAGCAAATAGGGCGGTAAGTTATGAATCTAAAGGCTTGGGCGTGTTTTTGAAGTCCGCCAAATCTTTTGATTTGGATTTTAGAATAGATAAAATAAAAACAAAATACAAAAGCTTTGGCTACGGGCTTGGCGGAAAGATAAGTGCTTATCACCTGCCCTACTTGCCATAGCCACACCGTTCGTGCCGAGACACACCACGGCCCATTCTCATCAACTTTGAAAACAAAGCACACAAAAAGTCGGACTGTAGAAGCCCGACTTTTTCATGCGATTCGTGCCTATTCCGGAGCGGAACTGTTCTTAATTCAAAAACTCAAACACTCCTGCCACTCCTTGTCCGCCGCCAACACAGGCCGTCACCATGCCGTACTTTTCCTGGCGGCGGCGCATCTCGTTGATCAGTTGAATGGTCAGCTTAGCTCCGGTGCAGCCCAGTGGGTGCCCCAGCGCGATGGCTCCGCCGTTCACGTTCAGCTTGCCCATGTCGATGTCCAACACCCGGCCTACCGCCAGTGCCTGCGCAGCAAAGGCCTCGTTCAACTCAATCTGATCAATGTCACCCAACTTGAGTCCCGCGAGTTCCAGGGCTTTCGGAATGGCCTTCACCGGGCCGATGCCCATAATGCGGGGATCTACCCCAGCCACGGCGTAGCTCATCATGCGGGCCTGCGGCTGAATGCCCAATTGCTTCACCATCTTCTCTGACATCACCAGCACAAAGGCGGCACCGTCGGAGGTTTGAGAAGAATTGCCCGCCGTCACCTTGCCGCTCTGCCGGAACACCGGCCGCAGTTTGGCCAGGGCTTCCATGCTGGTGTCGGCGCGGGGCCCTTCGTCGGTATCCACCACAAACTCTCGCTCTTGCCGCTTTCCTTCCTCGTCGACGAAAGTTTCGTGCACGGTTACCGGCACGATCTCATCTTTGAACCTACCTTCTTTGATTGCCTCCACGGCACGCTGGTTGGAGCGTAGCGCAAACTCGTCCATATCCTCGCGGGAGATGTCGTAGTCTTTGGCCACTTCTTCGGCGGTGAGGCCCATGCTGGTGTAGTACTCGGGATGCTCTTTGGCCACTTCGAAATTAAGCGCGGTTTTGTGGCCCATCATCGGCACCATCGACATCGATTCGGTGCCCCCGGCGATGATGCAGTCGGCCATGCCCGCGTGCACCCGGGCGGATGCGATGTTGATGGCCTCTACCCCGGAGCCGCAGTAACGGTTCACGATCATACCGGGCACTTCTTTGCCCAGTGCCATTAGGGAGATCATGCGGCCCATCTGCATGCCTTGTTCGGCCTCCGGCACGGCGTTGCCCACAATCATATCGTCGATCATTTCGGGAGTAAGTCCCTCCACGCTTTTCACCAAATGTTGAATCACTTCTACGGCCAGGTCGTCGGGGCGGGTGAAGCGGAAGCCGCCTTTTTTGGCTTTGCCAATGGCGGTGCGGTAGCCGCCGGTGATGTATGCATTCATAGTATCTTGGGATTAATGGTATTCACTGCTTAGACGCAATATAAAGAAAATTTGTTCGCGGTGCTTGGCCCAATTTCTGAAGGTACCAGTGGAGCAGCTTCACAAAAATCTGCTATCAACGCTTATGGATAAGTTGCCTGACAATTAGTGAGAGAACAATACCTTCGTCTTCTTGATTTGCCGCTGAGCGCCAGCGAGAAAGAGATTAGGCAGGCCTACCGTCGCCTGGCCAAGCGGTATCATCCCGACCGCTCGGCGCACCCCGCCGCCCACGAGCGCTTTGTAGAAATTGCCGAGGCTTACCAATTCCTAACTGAGCCCGCGTTCACTGTTCCCGATGCGCAATTGCGCAATGAATACTCCGACTCTTTTGCTGAAGAATACGAACGTTGCCGCCGCGCCGCGCGACTGTTTGCGCAGCAGCAAGCGGCAGAACAACTGCGCCAGCGGCTGGCAGCTACCCTAGCGGTCAATCGTATTCTGATATTCGTTATCCCCTTGGTGGCGCTCACGCAACTGCTATTCATGGTCGACCATCAGTTATCTCCCCGAGTGGTTCCTGACGAAGTGGTTTCCGTAGCCTACGAACAACCGGCAATGACGGGCTTGCATGCCAAAGTGTACTTTCGGCAGCGAACCCTTTCGGCGAAGTACGAAAACATCAGCCGGGTACGGCCCGGTGATGAGGCAACCATTGTGACCACTCCCTGGCTTGGTATTGTCCTATGGGCAGAATTTGGAGCGCCCGACGTTTACCGCGTGAAGCCCGCGTACGGAGTGTATCAGGGTTACCGGTTCTTTATCACCTGGATACTCATACTGTGTTTGATTTTCGCACTCCTTCCCATGCGTAGCGACAACAAAGTGGTGGCCGGGGCCGTGGTGCTGCTGTTTTTTGCCTTTCAGTTAGGACTTTTGTGGTAGCCTCTCTGCGGGTATCATCTCTACTGGGTCGCTGCCAATGCCGCTACGCTTACTTCTTCAGCCCCGCTTTCCAGCAGAATCTTAGCGCCTACTCCCAGCGTTGCCCCGGTGGTCATCACATCGTCGATCAGCAGTATCCGCCGACCGGCGATGATACTGGCATCTGCTACTTTAAATCCTTGCGCTACGTTTTCCGATCGCTCCCAGCGACTTTTGCGGGTTTGCGACTGAGTGTGCTTTGGCTTAGTCAGCACACTATCACTCCAGGGGACTTCCAGCACTTCCGCCATGCCCTTAGCAATGTGGTCGCACTGGTTGTAGCCGCGGCGGCGCTGCTTGGCAGTGTGCAAGGGGATTGGCACAATCAGGTCAAACGATTCGTGCAGCCCAGCGCTTTTGATGGCGTGGGCGAACCACATTCCCGCCAGTTCGCCCACTTCCGGGCAGTTCTTGTATTTTAAATGATGCAGCAGGCGCTGCACTCCGCCGTGCTTGGCGAACTTGTAGTAGGCCAAGGCGTGTTTCACCGGGGCAAAGGTATACAGTTGCTGACGAAGTACTTCGGGCGGGCGTTGCTGATCGAAACGGGGCAGTTTTTGAACGGCCGCCATTGACACCTGCTGTTCACCGCGGGCCAGGGGAGCGTTACTAATCAGGCAGCAGCGCGGAAATAACAACGAAACAAAATCATTTAGCATAAGAACGCGTATAGTAACTACGTCCCAAGATACTCCGTTTGTGCATGCTCGCATCGTTCGTTTCCAGCTCGAGACCACCGAAGTAAGAATTTTGAGCAACTGGCGGGATGCTTGGTTTGATTAACTTTTTCTATGTACCAAAAGGACCTATCCTCAGAAAGACAGTGGAGCAACTTGCTGAACGAGTTGGAAGCGCGTATCGGTAAGCGACCCGCCGACCTCAACGCGGTGCTTTTCCTGATCGGTGTGCAGGAATTGGGTAGGGGACTGCAACGTTTTTCCAAGGAAGAAAAGCAAGACTTGATGCACATTGCTATCTGCAAAGTGCTATCGCTGTCGGGATTCTACGAACTTGAAGGCACTGACGAAGCGGGCTGGCCCCACTGGAAACTCGTGAAGAAGCTGCCGCACTTCGATTTGTTGGAGCAAGAAAAGCTGCTCAAAATGCATGTCATCGACTACTTCACGCAAGAATTTGACCTGGCCTTATAGATGAAGATTATTTCCTACAACGTGAACGGCATTCGTGCCGCAATCCGCAAAGGGTTTCTACAGTGGTTGGCTCAGGAAAGTCCGGACATGGTTTGCTTGCAGGAAGTGAAGGCATCGCCGGAACAGGTTGATCTGGAGGACTTCACGAAACTTGGCTACCACGTATACTGGATGGAGGCCTCGTCGCGGAAAGGATACAGTGGGGTGGCTATCCTGACGAAACACCGTCCGGAGCACGTTGCCTACGGCTGCGGCATGGAGTTGTACGACCGGGAGGGTTGAGTGATCCGCGCCGATTTTTCCGATTTTTCGCTCATGAGTGTCTACATGCCCTCGGGAACAGCCGGAGATGAGCGGCAGCAGTTTAAAATGCAGTGGCTCAGTGATTTTTATCAGTACATCGATCACCTAAAACAGGAGAAACCCCGTTTAATCATTAGCGGCGACTATAACATTTGCCACCGTCCGATTGACATTCACGACCCGGTGAGAAACAAAAATTCCAGCGGATTTTTGCCGGAGGAGCGCGACTGGGTTACGCAGTTTCTGGCATCAGGTTTTGTGGATACGTTTCGGTACTTCAACCACCAACCCCAGCAGTACAGCTGGTGGAGTTACCGCGCCGGGGCCCGGGCCAAAAACCTGGGTTGGCGCATTGATTATCATATGGCGACCGCCCCTTTGCAAGATTCCCTGGCGGGCGCCTCGATTTTGCCATTAGCAATGCATTCGGACCATTGTCCGGTAGTGTTAAATTTGCAGACAAACTGAGAAACTATTTACGCTCAAAGAACCACGATATGGCGCAAGCATCAACCGATTTCAACCGCATTTTACAACAACTGCATCGTTACAAACGCAAGTTTTATTTGAATCAACTGCTGAGAGGTAGCATCTACTTTGGAGCCATCTTGCTATCGGTTTATCTGCTGCTGAACTCGATTGAGTACACAGCGCGGCTAAATTCAGTTGGGCGCGCCGCCCTGCTGGCCCTGTTCGTGCTGGTTTTCTTTTTCTTTTTGTACCGATGGGTACTGGACCCGCTGATCCGACTTGCTTTTTCTAGTCGGCAGATGAGCGACGAGGAAGCCTCTCGCCGCGTGGGGGCGCACTTTCCGGATGTGCAGGACAAGTTGCTTAACATGGTGCAGCTTAACCGAGCCAGTTCTCAGGCCGACAACTCTTTGGTGCTGGCCAGCATTGCCCACCGCATCCAGCAACTTTCGGTGGTGTCGTTTCCCCTGGCCATCGATCTTAAAAACAACCTGCGTTACCTGCGTTACCTGGCCATCCCAACGGCGGTAATCATTGTGCTTCTGTTGTTCATTCCCCAGTTTTTTTCAGAGGGCACCACACGTATTGTTAATTTTAACAAGGACTATCGCCCCGAAGCGCCCTTTTCGTTTGACGTTGAAACCGGATCGGCGATTGCCTTCAAGAACGAAGACTTTCCGGTCCGTCTCCGCCTTTCGGGAAATTCACTGCCTGACAAGGTGTACCTTAGCGCCTCAGGGCGGCGGTTCAGGATGATTGCGAACGAGGATGGGGTTTACGAGCACGTATTCCAGAACTTGCAGCGCAACACCAATTACCAGATCGAAGCGGCCGGTTTTTCCAGTGCTGCGTACGACATCACCGTAGTGGATCGGCCTAACCTAAAAAACTTTAACGTTTTCCTTGACTATCCGAATTATCTGCAACGCAAAGATGAGCGTCTGGAAAACGTAGGCAACCTTCAGGTGCCGGAGGGCACCCAGGTTGCCTGGCAGTTTGGAACCTTGGCCGCCGATAGTGTCACCCTCACCTTTGAGAAAAGCCAGGAACGGTACCCACTATCGCCCAATGGCGATAAATCTTTCTCGTTCAAGAAGCAAGCCCTGGCTTCGGATCATTATCAGATCGATCTCAAAAACCAGTACAGCAGCAACCAGCAGAAGATTCGGTACTTCCTGGACGTGATTCCGGATCAGCGACCGGAGATTACGTTGGATCAGTTTCAGGATACTACCCTTTACCAGTTTATGGTGCTGGGCGGAAACGTATCCGACGACTACGGACTAGCTCGCCTGGCCCTGTTCTATCGTTTCGAGTCGGCCGAAGATCCATCCGCAACACCGCCCAAGTACCAAGCCTACGATCTTCCCCTCGACCGGAAGCAGAACAACCAGAGCTACTATCACCAGTGGAAGGTGGACACCCTACAGTTGAAATCGGGCGACAAGATTCGGTACTACCTTAAGGTTTGGGACAACGACGCGATTAATGGGTATAAGTCTGCCAAGACCGCTTCTTATGTATTCCAGGTGCCCGACAAGCAAGTCATCAAGGACAACTTGGATAAGTCTTCGGCCGAAACGCAGTCGCAGATCAGCAAGACCGTGCAGCAGGCAGAGCAACTGGAGGAATCGGTTGATGATTTAGAGAAGAAACTACGGGGAAAAAAAGAACTTAACTGGCAGGATAAAGAAAAGCTGGAGGATATTCTTAAGCAACGTGAAGCGCTGGAAAAGCAGCTCAAAGAACTACAAAGGCAGAACGAATCGCTAAACCAGCAGCGCGAGCAGTTTGATGAGCGCAGCGAGAAGATGCAAAAGCAAATCAGTCAGCTGCAAAACCTGATGGATGAGTTGCTGGACGAAGAAACCAAGAAGATGTACGAAGAACTGCGCAAGCTGCTGGACGAGCAGCAGGATATTGATCAGGTTCAGGAGAAGTTGCAGCAGATTGACGACCAGGAACAAAATCTGGAGGAAGAACTCGAACGGGCTCTTGAGCTTTTTAAGCGGATGAAGTTCGATATGAAACTGGACGACGTGGAGCAACAGTTGAGCGAGCTGGCCGAAAAACAGCAGGATCTGGCCGAAGAAACCGAAAACAAAGACAACGAAACCGATAAGTTAAGCGAGGAGCAGGAGCAGCTGAACAAAGAATTTGAGGAGACGCAGGAAGACATGAAGGAGATGGAAGAAATGAACCAGGACTTGAAGAATCCGTCACCGATGCAGGATATGTCCGAAGAGCAGGAGCAGGCTCAGCAGGAGCAGCAAAAAGCCAAGGAAGCCCTGGACGAGAAGAAGCGAAGCAAAGCGCAGAAGTCGCAACAGAAAAGTGCCGAGCAGATGAAGCAAATGGCCCAGAAGATGCAACAGATGCAGCAGAGCATGGAAATGGAGTCGCTTCAGGAAAATATGGACAACCTGCGCAACATTCTGGATAACCTGATTACCCTCTCTTTTGACCAGGAAAAAGTGATGAAAGATTTTCGGGAGGTGAAGCAAAACGACCCGCGCTTTATTGACTTGTCGCAGGAGCAGCTTAAGCTGATGGACGATGCTCAGATCATTGAGGACAGCTTGTTGGCCCTGGCCGATCGGGTGTTTCAGATTCAGTCGTTCGTGACCCGTGAGGTGAAAGACATGAACAAGTATATGGAGGGCAGCGTAGAATCACTGCGCGAGCGGCAGCAGTACAAGGCCATCGGCGAGCAGCAGTTCGCCATGACTTCCATCAACAATCTGGCGCTGTTGCTCAATGATGTGCTCAGCCAGATGCAGCAGCAAATGGCCGATGCGATGGGCAATCCGCAGCAGAAGCAGGGCAATACGCGCTCCAACATGAACCTAAGCGAATTACAGAAGCAGCTCAATCAAGAAATTCAGGAACTGAAGAAGAGTGGAAAGTCAGGTCGTGCGCTGTCCGAAGAGTTGGCCAAGCTGGCGCAGCAGCAAGAGAAAATCCGTCAGGCGATGCAAGAAATGCAGGGTGAGGAAGAGTCGGAAGGGGGCGGGGGCTCCGGGGATGAACTGGCCAAGCAGATGGAAGAAACGGAACAAGACTTAGTGAACAAACAACTTACTCAGGAGCTTATTGAGCGGCAGAAGCAAATCATGACTCGTTTGCTCAAAGCTGAAGAGTTGATGCGGGAGCAGGAATTGGACAACAAACGTAAAGGTGAAACTGCCAAAGATGATTACGAACTACGAACCCTGGAGCGCTTCGATGAGTATATAAAGTTGAAGGAACAAGAGATTGAACTTTTAAAGACAGTGCCCGTTAGATTAAATCCTTACTATAAAAACGAAGCCAACGACTATTTTAAACGTCTCAAGTAATATGGATGTAATTTCGATTCAGATACCTTCGTTGACTGACAACGTTCGTATGATAGAGAGCTTTATTGATAATGCTAAGGATACCTATCATCTTACCGATGACATTTATGGTAACATCATTGTTGCCGTCACTGAATCAGTAAACAATGCCATTCGTCATGGAAATCGGGGCAACGCTAAGAAAAACGTCCATCTTTCTCTACAGCTTAAAGACAATTCAATCGTATTTCATATTCGTGACGAAGGTTCCGGTTTTGACTATCATAATCTTCCTGACCCTACTGCTCCTGATCATCTTGATCAACCAGGTGGACGCGGCATTTTCTTGATGAAGCACTTGTGCGATGAGGTTACTTTTTATAACCAGGGGTGCACCGTTGAGTTGGTTTTCTATATCAACGGATGATCTACTTTTTCTCTGAAGATATTGATTTCACTCTTTCCAATGAACTGCTTATTGCTCGTTGGCTAACTGATGTAGCACTGACTGAGCACTTCACTATCGATGAACTTTCCTATATTTTCTGCACAGATGAGTATCTACTTACGTTGAATCAACAGTATTTACATCATGATTATTTTACGGATGTCATCACCTTCGACCACCGCGAGTTGGCCACTGAGGAAATTCTTGGTGATGTTTTTATCAGTTATGAGCGGGTTGCTGACAATAGTGCGCAGTTCAATCTTTCAATCACTGAAGAAATCAATCGGGTTATGCTTCACGGACTTCTTCATCTTCTTGGCTATGATGATGCTACGCCTACTGAGAAGAATAACATGCGAGATTTGGAAGATAGATATCTTAATGAGCTTCGTGAAAATCAGATGACTCGTTAGTGTTCCACGTGAAACATTATTTACCATAAGCTGCCACTTGAGCAGCAATACAAAGTAACAATGCAAGAACAGTACGACGTAATTGTAGTAGGGGCGGGGCACGCCGGTAACGAGGCTGCCGCAGCAGCAGCAGGTTTAGGTTCCAAGGTGCTATTAGTAACAATGGATATGACCAAAATGGGCCAGATGTC
The DNA here is from genome assembly GCA_963761785.1 of uncultured Cytophagales bacterium. Lineage (GTDB taxonomy): Bacteria > Bacteroidota > Bacteroidia > Cytophagales > Cyclobacteriaceae > Tunicatimonas. The sequence goes on along the minus strand of CAVXII010000001.1, from coordinate 2,254,048 downwards.
GTGCAACCCCGCAATGGGTGGTGTTGCTAAAGGACAGATAGTTCGGGAGATAGACGCGCTCGGTGGATGGTCAGGAATTGTGTCCGATAAATCTACAATTCAATTCCGCATGTTGAATCGTTCTAAAGGCCCCGCGATGTGGAGTCCTCGGACGCAGAATGACCGCGCCCGATTCAGTGAAGAGTGGCGGATTGCCTTGGAAAACATACCCAATCTTGACTTTCGGCAGGAGATGGTGACCGGGATTATGGTAAAAGGCGGAAGAGTTACCGGAGTGGTGACGCAGCTCGGTTTGGAAATCAAATCACACACCGTAGTGCTTACCAATGGCACGTTCTTGAATGGGCTTATCCATATTGGTGAAAAAAAGATGGGAGGGGGGCGCTCCGGCGAACGGGCATCGCTAGGAATTACCAAGCAACTGCTTGACATAGGATTTGAAGCAGGGAGAATGAAAACGGGAACGCCACCGCGCGTAGATGGTCGCACGCTGGATTACAGCAAAATGGAGGAACAAAAAGGAGATGAAGCACCGGGTAAATTCTCCTTTACCAGTACTGATCCTGTACGAAATCAACGTAGCTGTCATATTACCTACACTAACCCGAAGGTGCACGAAATTTTAGCTACTGGTTTCGAACGCTCCCCCATGTTCAACGGACGTATCCGGGGACAGGGACCTCGGTACTGCCCATCTATCGAGGACAAAATAAACCGATTTGCGGACCGCGAACGCCATCAGATTTTTGTGGAACCAGAGGGGTGGAATACCATCGAGGTATATGTAAACGGCTTTTCCACGTCATTGCCTGAAGAAACCCAACTCAGTGCTATTCGCCACATTCCTGGGTTTAAACAAGCTAAGTTTTTCCGCCCGGGCTACGCCATCGAATATGACTATTTTCCGCCAACTCAGCTGAATTTGTCATTAGAGACTAAAGTAGTGAGCAACTTATTTTTCGCCGGACAGATCAACGGAACCACTGGGTACGAAGAGGCCGCAGCGCAAGGATTAATGGCGGGCATCAATGCACACCAGCGCGTTAGGGAGAATGACCCCCTCGTGCTCAAACGTTCGGAGGCGTACATTGGTGTACTTATTGACGATCTGATAACGAAAGGTACCGACGAACCTTATCGTATGTTTACCTCCAGAGCCGAATTTCGTTTGTTGTTGCGGCAAGATAATGCTGACATTCGCCTAAGTCAAAAAGCCCATCAGCTTGGACTTATAGATGACAAACGGCTAGAAAAAGTATTTGACAAGCAAAATGCGGTAGCTGAAATATTGCGTGAGATTCAGCAGATGAAGGCCGCCCCCAATGAGATTAACGAACAATTGGATGCACTTCCTACAGCGACTATTAGAGAAAAAATTACAGTACAAAAACTGCTGAAACGTCCTGAAATCTCTATAAAGACTTTGAAGTCGTTAGACCCAAAGTTAGACCAATACTTTGGCCGGTTTGATACCGATAGTTTAGAGCAAGTAGAAATTATCACTAAATACGAAACCTACATAGAGAAAGAGCGGATCCATGTTGAGCGGGTTGAGAGCCTAGAAGGATACAAAATTCCGACTTCCCTTAACTACGAGGGGATTCCAGCCCTTTCTTCGGAGGCACGAGAGAAGCTAAAAAAAGTGCGTCCGCTAACCCTAGGACAAGCAGCCCGAATCAGTGGGATATCGCCCGCTGATATTTCGGTTGTAATGATCTACCTCGGTAAATAGCTGTATTACCTACTGATAGTAATTGATAAAAGCCTGTTATGTGAAAGCAAAGCAGGCTTTTTTCTAAACAAGCAATCGATCAATTTTGCGTTCCACTACAAACAATGAACTTATGCGCGTTAAATATTTATGGCTGATAATTACTTGGACTACGCTGATTCTGGCTGGATCGTGTGCCCGTAGGGGGGTTCCTACGGGAGGGGTAAAAGATACTATACCCCCAACGCTCGTTCGGATGATCCCCGAGCTAGAAGCAGTGAATTACACAGGCGATGAGATTGAGCTAGAATTTGATGAGTTGATCGAAGCGCGAAATCTTAAGAAAGAACTTATCGTCACTCCCCCCGTAAAAGAGTACGATTTCTACATCAAAAAAAACAAGCTGTTTCTAAAATTAGAAGAAGATCTACTGGATAGTACTACTTATACGTTCAATTTCGGTGAAGCAATTCAGGATTTATCCGAAGGAAACAAGGCTACCAACGCGGTAGCCGCCTTTAGTACCGGCGATTACATAGATTCGTTTAAAATTCAAGGAACAGTCCGGCAGCTGTTAACCCAGCAATCGGTAGAGGAAGCGATCGTAACACTATACGATACGCGTGACACCCTGGATGCTTTTACTGGTCCTCCCCGATACTTTGCTAAAACCGACGAAGATGGAAAGTATACTATTCGATACATAAAACCGGGCCTGTATCGTATATATGCTTACCAGGATAAGAATAGTAATCTAAAGATCGAAACGAATAAAGAGCCCTATGGATTTATCGCTGATACGCTATTCATTGGGGTGATTGATGCGGAAGTTAGCACGCAAGGAGATTCACTGACGCGACCAAACTTGTCAGCGCTAGATATACCCATTACCCGAAAGAATGCCCAACCGCTGGTACTACAGAGCAGCCGGGCCACTGGGCAATACTACGAATTTAAGTTCAACAAAGGGTTAAGCGATTACACCCTTAAGGTGGAAGCGAACGACGTAGGTGCTGAAACCCAGAAATTAGTTGATTCGCTGGCGATCACCACAACAGACAGCGTCCGCTATTTATTCCACGATTTTCAGGATGAGCGTAAAGTAATCCGCGTGTATAATACACTACGGCAAGATAGCCTGCGCACTGTGCTAACGGCGATTGATTCTACCAACCAAGCGGTGCGCGACAGTGTGTTCTACCTACAGTTTAATGACAGTCGCCGCAAACCGGAAGCATTCAGCACAAAATTTACGGTAGTCAACGATGCTATCGAAGATTCGGTGATGAGTAAAGTTCAGTTTAACAAACCAGTGATCAATGTAAAACCAGATAGCATTCTGTTGAGCTATGACACGCTGTACTATCTGCCTATCGACTACGCAACAGCCTTTGTGTGGAATGAACATCTCAACGAAGTCACAATAAGAATTCCTATTGATAGGAAACAGCTCATCGATAGCGTAGTATTCTACCAACAGCAGAATGATAGTATCGTCCGGGAGCAACGGCAGCAACAATTGACAATCTACCTGGATAGTCTGCGCTCCGCCACCAACATCGAAGACCAGCGAAGATTGCTGAGTTCATTGCTCAACACCACCCGTGAGGCTGAGGTGCAGCAGCTGCAAGATTCGGTGAGTAAGCTAGAAGACGAAACACAGATAACTCAACTCGTCCGATCCACGGCGGATACGCTAGTGATTGGTCCGGCACCACCCACCGAACGGCCCGACCGTCGTGCGGTTCGTGAGAACCTGAAAGCGCTCAACTTTTACGCAGCCCCGGGTAGTTTTATGAGTGTGGAACAGGATAGCAGCGAAGCAATCGTGCAGCGGTATACTTTTATGAACCCGGAGAAATATGGTACGCTAAGTGGCACGGTGACTGTTCCGTACGAAAACTATTTCCTCCAGTTGTTAGACAAAAGCTACCAAGTGGTAGAGGAAATTGCAAACCCAACGAACTATACTTTTAAGGGAGTCAGACCGGACACCTATCAGCTACGCATTTTAGTTGACAGTAACAACGATGGAATCTGGCAAGACGGAAATGTGCTGCGTAACGAAGAACCGGAGCCGGTGCTGATGTATCCGGAAGAAATAGTCGTTCGCGAAAACTGGGAGATGAACGATGTAGATATCAATACGAACACCTTATTCACAGCATCGAGTGAATAAGGTGTTAATAACTCGATGATAACTAGTGAATAGCACCCCGGTTATCCACTCGATTCACACCGTCCTCGACAAAAGGCAAGTTACTCACTCGAAAAGCGCGGTTATCCACAAGGTTATTAACAACGGCTATCTCAACAGGAGTTATTAACAAATTACTTAACATTTTTAGAAATTTGATGTAACTTACTGAAAAAGAGCTGGTTAGTTGTGAATAAGTATGTTCATAACTTGTAAATAATTAGTGGAGTTATTCACTCGAGCCAATAATTCACCGATGTGGAAAAGTTTATCCACATATTCACCGGCTAGTAGTTAGTAATAGTTTCGAAAGAATAATAAATTAATAATACATTAGGTTAGTGCATAACCTAGTATCTAAACAATTCAGAAGCATGAACCACAAAATAACATGGGTTATTCTATTGCTAACTTGGGCTAATATGGGAGGGCTACTGGCTCAGGATGCCGAAAAGGTGGCGCTGGCGCAGCAGTACGACGACCAGGGCGAGGTAGAAAAAGCCAAGAGCCTTTACGACGAGCTGGTCCGCAAAAAAGATAACATTGCGCTGGTGCACACCCGCTACGTCCGCTTGCTCATCGACAACGGGTATCTGGACCAAGCAGGCAAGTACATCAAGAAAGCCGTGCGGCAGTTTCCGGACAACATGGTGTACCGGTTGGATGCGGGAGTGATCAACCTGCGCCGGGGCGAAGAGGCGGCCGCAGAACGCTACTTTTCGGAAGTGATGAAAGCGGCGGTTGATGACCCTTACAAAATACGGGTGGTAGCGAGTCACCTGGTGCGCAACGACTTGATAGATCGAGCCATTGCTGTCTACCAGGCGGGCCGGGCGGCTGGTAATGATGAAGGGCTATACGCGCTAGAACTAGCAAACATTTACCAACGCACCAATGAGCGCGATAATATGATTGAGGCCTACCTCACTTATGCCGAAGAGGACTTGGCCAGAATGGGCTACGTAAAGAACGTGCTTCAGAACGCGCTCACCGAAGAAGGTGACTTGGACAGCCTCTCGGTCATGCTGCTCGACAAAGTGCAGCAGAGCCCCGATAATCCGCTTTACAGCGAATTGCTGATCTGGGTGCAGCTGCAGCAGAAAAACTTCTACGGTGCATTCATGCAGGCCCGCGCATTAGACCGACGCAACCGAAGCGAAGGTGACCGGGTCATGGAAGTCGCTGGGATTGCCCTGGAGAACCGCGACTACGGCAATGCGCTGAAGATGTACGATTACGTAGTGGACAAGTATCCTCGTACTCGGAACTACGCCATGGCGCGACGTAATAAGATCAACGCGCGCGAACAACTTGTGAAAAACAGCTTTCCCGTAGATCGGGAAGAAATTACTACACTCATCAGCGATTACCAGGAATTTATTGATGAAAGCCGAGAGTCAAGGGTAGGGATCAATTTAACGACCTTGGAAGCAATGCGCAGCCAAGCCAACTTATACGCGTTTTACGAAGACGAAAAAAATGTTGCTATCGCTATCCTGGAACAGGTAGCCAGCCATCCCAAAGCCAGCGATGAGTTGCAAGCGCAGTGCAAGCTAGACATGGGGGATATCTACCTGCTGCTAAACGAACCATGGGAGTCAACGTTGCTCTATGCCCAGGTGGAAAAGGCGAACAAGGAAGAAATGATGGGCTACGAAGCTAAACTGCGAAATGGCAAGCTATCGTATTATCGCGGTGATTTTGAGTTAGCCCAGGGGCATCTGGATGTTCTTAAAGAGGCAACCACCCGAGAAATAGCGAATGATGCTATGAACCTTAGTTTACTCATTCAGAACAACACTGCTTTTGATACAACCGAATTGGCTATGAGATCATACGCAGAAGTAGAGCTGCTGTTATTTCAAAATCGTCCTTCAGAAGCGATCAGTAAACTGGATAGTATGTTGAAAGAATATGCGCAACACCCTTTGGTTGATGAGATTCACTGGCTAGAAGCAAAAGTGAACATGAGATTAGGAAAATTTGAACAATCGCTCAATAGCCTAAACAGCATTATTGCCGCCTATTCTCAAGATATCTTGGGTGACGATGCGATGTTCATGAAAGGAAAGATCTATGAAGAGCAACTTCGCGACGATAAAAAGGCAATGGAAATTTACGCTGAATTTTTAAAGGACTATCCGGGAAGTATTTACGTAGCGGACGTTCGCAAGCGATTCCGTCAGTTACGAGGCGACTTCAGCATAAGCAATTAATAATATGTAGCTAAAGTATGAAATTATGATTTTGACCAACTGTTCATTTTTGACACTTTGAAAGAAAATAGATATTAAGCGTATTGGTGAAGTAGTCTAACGTACAGCAGGTCACATCTCAAAAAGATTTATAGATAAATAGAACGAGTGTTCAGAAAAAATCTAAAAAGTTAACAAATGGCAAAAAGGAAGAGGCCAATTGATTTTCTGCGAGAGAAGTTTGGTTATAATGAATTTCGATTTGAGCAACAGAAAATCATTGAGCGAGTCTTAGACCGAAAAGATGCGCTAGTGCTAATGCCAACGGGTGGGGGCAAATCGCTATGCTACCAGATACCAGCACTAATGCTACCCGGATTGACTCTGGTGGTCTCTCCGCTGATTTCATTGATGAAGGATCAGGTTGACGCGTTAAAGGTAAACGGAATAGAGGCCGCTTACCTAAACTCCAGTATGGCCCCGGATGAACAATCGAGAGTAATACAATCACTTAAAGAACAGCAAATCAAGTTGCTCTACGTAGCTCCGGAGCGCCTGATAGGCTCCGAAAATCGGTTCCTTAATTTTCTTAGTGATCTAAACGTGTCCTTGCTGGCCATTGATGAGGCACACTGTATTTCCCAGTGGGGTCACGACTTCCGACCTGAATACAGTATGCTGTCGGAAGTACGTCAAACCCTGGGGGTGCCAACCATAGCCCTCACCGCTACCGCGGACCCATTAACTCGGAAGGATATACTGGCACGTTTGCAGATGAATGATCCCCAAGTGTTTGTCTCGAGCTTCAACCGGGCAAACATTTCGTATCAGGTAACTCCCAAGCGAGGCAGCTACGACAAACTACTGGACTTTCTGGCAACCCGCCGCGACGAGGCGGGAATAATATACGCATTATCAAGAGCCTCAACCGAGGACTTAGCGGGGCGTCTCAACGAAGACGGATTTCAGGCGGTGCCCTATCACGCCAAGCTGTCGGCCGAGACAAAAGAGCGGCACCAGGAGATGTTCTTACGCGATGAGATCAAAATTGTGGTGGCCACCATTGCCTTCGGAATGGGGATCAACAAATTGAAACGTACGCTACGTGGTGCACATGGACGTTCCCAAGAACATAGAAGGGTATTATCAGGAAACCGGCCGGGCCGGACGCGATGGATTGCCCAGTGATGCTATGTTGTTTTACTCCTACGCCGACATCATGAAGTTGCAAGGCTTTGTGGAAGTAGACGGCAACGAAGCGCAGAGTGAAATCATGCGCCGCAAGCTACAAGAAATGGCCACCTTCAGCGAGCTCCGCACCTGTCGGCGTAAGTACCTACTGAACTACTTCGGCGAAAAAACAGTAGACGAATGCGGCAATTGCGATGTTTGCCAAACCGACTATCAGAAGTTCAACGGCACGGTGATCGCCCAGAAAGCACTGTCGGCCGTGGCCCGGCTCGACGAGCGCTTCGGGATCACCTACGTGATTGATTTTCTGCGCGGCTCCAAGTCAGAGAAAATCTGGGAAGAACACAGGCAGATCAAAACCTACGGGGCCGGTGCCGACCTAAGCAAAAAAGACTGGCGGCGTTACCTGGATGATCTGCTGCACCTGGACTACCTTAAGAAGGACGAAGGCAAATTTCCTATCCTGAAGCTCACGGACAAAAGCTGGCCGGTGCTGCGGGGCGAAGAAAAGGTGATGCTGATCGAAAGCGTGAGCGAACGCGAGGAAACCGGGACGGCCACTCAGCAACCGCTGGTGGAAGAGCTGCTCAATCAGCTCAAGGCCCGGCGACTGCAGCTGGCGCGCGACGAAAACGTGCCCGCCTACGTAATCTTCTCCGACGCGACGCTACACGAATTGGCTACCTATCTTCCTTTACAAGAAGAAGACCTGCCACGTATCAATGGGTTCGGGGAGGTGAAGATCGGCAAGTACGGCGCGGCGTTTTTGGAGGTGATCCGGTGCTACGCCGAGATGCACAGCCAGGAATCGCGCATGGAGAACGCGCGTCGGTCTAACCGCCGTGCTACGCGTTCCGCGCAGCGGGTAAGCGATACCAAACAGGTAAGCTTTGATCTGTTTACGGAAGGCAACACCGTGGAGAAGGTAGCGGAGGCCCGCGGCTTTGCGGCAAGCACAATCTATGGGCACCTGTTGCCTTACGTAGCCGATGGAAAAATAGAAACCGCTCAGCTAATAGCGGCCGACCGGATCGAGCAGATTAAGAAAGCCGTAGCCGTACACGGCCAATCATCGCTCAAGACCCTAAAGATGGCCCTGGACGAATCCATCAGCTACGATGAAATCCGGGTGGTGTTGGCGGCGGGACGGGTAAAGCATTAAAGAGAAATATCACCGGGACCAATGTCACATTATCTCTTGGCGTAGGCACGCCAGCTTTGTCATCCCCTTTAGGTTTGTAGGACATGATTATTTCAAGGTTACTATTACTGCTGTTGTTGTTGTCCGGTGGATATGTGGGTAACTCTAATGAGTTATCCATATATCCACCGGAAAGGTTCTTTTACTGGTTTAGAGTAACTTGAATCGTTCAACACCAAGCGGGGGAAATCATTGTCATCCCAGGGTAGATAGACCCATCCTACGATTCAATCCCCGCTTGTTTATTGTCACCAGCATCATCTAGAAATTCGGACGCTCAGTTCTTGGGCCTGATCCATTAGTAAGGGCTTGATTGGGTGGCGGTATGTTGACTATATTTCTACTCACTACTTAACGCTAAAACAATGAACTATCAAATCTTTATCGGGGTGGATGTCTCCAAAGAGACGCTTGACTTGGTGGTACTGGCAGAAGGGGTAAAGCACTTCCACCAGCAAGTAAGTAATGATCTGCAAGGCATTAAGACCTTCTGCCAAAGGCTTAAGCAGGAAGTGAAAGTCAAGCCAGCCGACTGCCTGTTCTGTTTAGAACACACGGGTATCTACTGCAACCCCCTGTTAAACTTTGCTGCTAGTAAACAGCTAGCCGTCTGGCTGGAAGATGCCCGCAAGATCAATGCCTTCCATGGTCTTACCAGAGAGAAAAACGACGCAGCTGATGCCCTGAAAATCGCTCAGTATGCGTATGCTAAGCGGGATCAGATCAAACACTGGCAACCTCCCAGAGCGGTCATTAGACAACTCAAAGCACTCATCAAACTCAGAGAACGCTTGTTAGCTTCCCGAAAAAGATTGCAGGATCCTATGCGCGAAGAAGAGCAATTTGCTGATCCGGCTTGGGTGAAAGAACATCAGAAAATGCTCCGGCCGGTGCTCACGCAAATAGACAAGCAACTCAAAGCAGTAGAACAAAAGATTCATCAGCTCATTGGGCAAGATGATCATCTCAAGAAGCTCTACACGCTTATCACCTCAGTGAAAGGGGTCGGACCTATTGTAGCTATCAATACGCTAGTAGTGACCAATGAGTTCAAGGCCATTACCGATCCTAAAAAAATGGCTTGTCATTGCGGTGTGGCCCCTTTTCAGCAACAGTCTGGCAAGTCAGTCAGGGGCAGAGCCAAAGTTTCACACCAAGCCAATAAACCTATGAAAGTATTACTACACTTAGCTGCCCGAGCTGCCGTGGCAAGAGAAGGCGAATTACAAAACTATTACCTAAGAAAGGTAGCCGAAGGGAAAAACAAAATGGCTGTACTCAATGCGGTCAGAAACAAGATCATTCATCGTATGTTTGCTTGCGTCAGGGATGAACGGGAATATGAAAATATTTATGCCCACCCGCTTGCTTGAACCCTAGAAATCGTAGGGGTCTTGTCACAGCAGCATCAATAGTGCTTTTTAGGCAGACGGTTCCCTACTGACAACACAACCTTAGTGCCCCCTCTAGCCAGGAACCAACATAGCAAATGACCTGCTTAATACTGAGCAAAACGCATATGATTGACCCCTCACTACTCAACCCCGCTGGCCCGAAGCATATCGCCTAAATTAATGATATGATCCGGCAAAATTTCCAAAGGTTTGTGCCAATCGCGAATAATCCAGTCCTGATTGGGTTCGGTAGTAATCACCTGTTGGGTAGCTGACAAAATCCATATAACCCGCTGGACGCCAAACCGATGCAGCTTCTCGGTCTTGCGTTTCACGTAAGTTTCCCACTTCATCACGCTCAAGTCAGCCTTAATATCAACCTCTATTCCTACTGTAGGGGGAATCTTGAAGTAATGCTCGTCGTACTTGAAACCTTTAAGCAAAGCGGTATCGTAAATAGCAATGTCAGAGGCCAAATTGTTGCCCTTGGCTAGATGCAATCCAGTTTCGTTGGTAAATATCTCATACTGCTGCTCGTCAACGTTTGTATAAAGATACTTAAGTAACACTTTGATGATGACCGCCTGTAGACTGCTACTTCCCATAATGTCGTCTAGAGTTTTGTTTTTGTTCAAGACATCCTGATAACCGCGGTAGTAAATAGGTTCACCGTCCATCTCCTCGTAGATGAGCGAACGGGGGATTTTCTTGGAAGTGGATTTTGACTTTGATTCTAGTGCCCTTTGCATAGCTTTTCTGTTTGCCTATAAGTTAGCGAAGTGGCCGCAAAATTACAACGTACCGATAAGGGAATGGCTAACGGGCTTAGTCAAGAGGGGGGAGACAAAAAATAGGTAGACAGTAAAAAGTGGGACGTATTGGATTCGAACCAATGACCTCTGCCCTGTCAAGGCAGCGCTCTAAACCAACTGAGCTAACACCCCTCGTAAGATCGGAGCGACAATATAAGCACTTCCCATCAAATTGTAAGAACATCATGAATGATGTTCCAACAGAACTTCGTCACCCACACCTGCTCACCTATCAAAATTGAGCGTAAACCAATCCGCATCCAGATGCACCGGAAAGCGGTCACGCTGCGCTTGCAAATTCTTATAAGATAACGTTACGCTAAGCAACGCTTCCTCATCCACCCGGCGCTCCAGAATATCACCCTCCGCGTTCATCACCACCGAGTTGCCGTTGTAATCAAATCCGTTGCCATCGGCGCCCACCCTATTCACTCCCACCACGTAGCTCTGGTTCTCGATCGCCCGGGCGCGCAGCAGCGTCATCCACGCATCCGATCGGACGGCGGGCCAGTTGGCCACGCACAGCAGCATATCGTAGGCAAGTTCTCCGGTATCGGTCACTTGGTTACGGCACCACACCGGAAATCGTAGGTCGTAGCAAATCAGCGGACAAATGCGCCACCCTTTCCAGGAAACGAGCAATCGCTCGCTGCCCGGCGAATAAACCGTGTGCTCGTACGACTGCCGGAACAAGTGCCGTTTGTCGTAGGTGGCATAGCGGCCGTTTGGTTCCATCCACAGCAAGCGATTATAGAAGAGGTTCTTTTCGCGAACAATGTAGCTTCCTACGAGCACCGCCTGCAACTGAGTCGCCATTTGTTTCATCCACCGAAACGTGCGGCTGTTCATCGGTTCGGCCAGGGTGGGTGCTGCATTAGTGAAACCGGTGGTGAACATCTCGGGCAGCACCACCAGGTCAGTAGGACCGTTTAGTTGCCACAGCTTTTCTTCTAGCATGGCCATGTTGGCCTCCGAACTGTGCCAGTGCACTGCGGTTTGCACCAGCGCCACTCGCAGGTCAGTTGGACCACTCATGAGGCAGTAAGCTCTTTAAGTGGTGCGTATACTCCGTGCTGACCAAACTGAACCAGGTAGTGCGCCACCCGGGCCGCGAAGCCACCCAACTGAAGCAAGTCCTGATCCCAGAACGCCGTATGGCCCAGCACTTCGTGCACCAAAGCAGTCAGCGCGTCGGCGTCGGTCAACGCCACGGCTGACCAAAGCTCGTAGAAATAGGCCACCGCATCGTCGTGGATCGGATAAGGTTTGCCCTGAAATTCTCCGTAGTACTGGCCGTCATCTTCACGGGTGGGGCGGGTAAATAGCAAGTAAGCCGCAAAGCCGGCACTCATTCGTTCCGGGACGTGGCCGAATTTGTCGTAGTACCGGCGAAAGGTGAGTCCGTTGCGCATATTCATCTTGGAGGTATACTGCAACGTAATGCTAATTAGTTGATGATTGATGAAGGGGTTGCGAAAGCGGTCGAGCACGTCGTCAGCAAATGAACGAGCCATATCAGGATCTATATTCAGCGAAGGCACAATCTCATCAAGAATCGTCTGAGTGATGAAAGCGCTCATCACCGGATCTTCCAAACAGTCGTGGACAGTCTCCAGTCCGCAGAGGAAGCCCGCCGCAACGCTGATGGTGTGCCCGCCATTCAGGATGCGCAGCTTGCGCTCGCGAAAGGGCGTGATGTCGGGAGAGATAACGATGCCCGGATCAGTATTCAAAAATGGCACCCTATTATATAGGATTGATTCGTCGCCTTCGATAGCAAAAAACCGATACACCTCACTCACGGTAAGCAACCCGTCATGGTAGCCGAGCTCTTCCTCGATAGTGTGTTGCTTGTCTTCCTCCGGCTCGCCAGGCACGATACGGTCAACCAGCGTATTACAGAACAGATTGTGCTCAGTGATCCAGACGACAAATTCTTCTTCAAGCTGGTTGATCTCCGCCAGACGGAGCACGATATCGCGCAGCTTGCTTCCGTTGTCGATGATTAGTTCGGTAGGCAGCATCACTAACCCGGCTTCGGCCGTGCCTCCCAGTTGTTGAAACCGCTCGTACAAAAAGGCGGTGAGCTTGCCCGGAAATGATTGAGGCGGCTGGGCCGATAGATCATCGTCTTCCTGCAAGCTGATGCCCACTTCGGTGGTGTTGGAAGTGATAACGGTGATGTCGGGATTGGCCGCGCACTTCAGCACCTCCGGCCAGTGGTCTACGGCGGGCAGGGCGCGGCTGATCGAGGCGTTGATCAGGTACTCCTGCTGCGTCTCGCCGCCAGCAAAGCCTTCCACGCAGAGCGTAAACAGGCCGTCTTGCTCGTTGAGCAACGCTCCCCTCCCCGAATTTGTGTTGTTCACCACCACCGCCCGGCCCTGAAACACTCCCTGCCGGTTGGCCTGGTCGATAAAGAAATTAGTGAATCCTCGCAACAAAGCGCCCGAGCCGAACTGAATTACGCGCTCTGGATAGGCGAGTCGATCCAAAGCGCCAGTATGCTTCGTATCTAACTGATGATCGTCCGATTGAAGAACGAATGCACGATTAAGCAAAGGTCGGGTCAAAGGAATTAAATTAGTTAAAATGTAAGATTTTGTTAAAATTAATCATTTAATTTGACGGTCAAATGAAGATATAAAAATTAAACTGGTACCTATGAGCAATTCTACACGCAATCGAATCTTTTCATCCTTTCTATTTATGCTGGGAGTAAGCGTACTACTCGGGCTGACCGGCTGCGATGAGGACACTGAATTTACTCCTTCTCCGCAGGAGAACCTATCAAAGGCTTATGTGCTTAACGCGCTCAACGATTCTCAGGTCAGTGGTTACGTGAAGTTTACAAAAATAGACGACAACACCACTGAAGCGCTCATCGTGGTGGGGGGCACTGAATCCGGCAATACTCATCCCGCCCACATCCACGCCAACTCAGCCGCCGAAGGTGGTGACATTGCCATTGCCCTCGAGCCAGTAAACGGTGCTACCGGGCGCAGCACCACCACCATCACCCAGGTCAGCTACGAAGAACTGCTCGATTACGATGGCTACGTGAACGTTCATTTGAGTGAGAGCGATCTAACCGTGGTTGCTCAGGGCGATATCGGCGGCAACGAATTAACCGGTACTTCCAAAGAGTATAGGCTAAACCAGCGGGATAACTCAGGGAACACCGGAGCAATAACATTAGCCCAGCGCAAGAATGGCAACACGCTGGCGACCATTCAGTTGGATAGTCTAGATAAATTAACGGACGGTGCGAACTATCCGGCCCACATCCACTTCAACTCTGCCGCTGAAACCGGCGATATAGCGATTGACTTTAAACCGGTATCGGGTACCACCGGCACCAGTGTCACGCACATTGAAGCCACCAAAGAGGGTACTGCCATCGGTTACGAGGGTTTGCTAGAATACGATGGTTACGTAAACGTTCATAGCGACACTGATCTGTCCGTTCTAATTGTGCAGGCCGATATCGGAGCTAACGAACTCACCGGAGAATCAGCCACTTACAACCTGGCTGAGAAGGATGTGCCCGGAATATCAGGAACCGCCAAGTTTGAAGAGCGTAACAGCGGCGAAACATTGGTAACGTTAGCTTTAAAAGGTACTCCCGAGGGTGGGGTGCATCCCGCCCACATCCACGCCAACACCGCCGCGCAGGGCGGTGGCATCGTCGTGTCTTTCAATTCGGTAAATGGCACCACGGGCATGAGCATGACCAACGTGTCGGTTACTGATGGCGTTGACGGCACCGCGATCACCTACGGAGAACTGGTGGGCACCGATGAGGACCCTGGGTTCGATGGTTACATCAACGTACACTTAGGTCCGGGCGATCAGTTAGCCACCATTGTGGCGCAGGGCGACATTGGACAGAACGTTTTCACCGGCGAATCAGTCACCTACGCTTTAGACTCGATCGCTGACCCTACTATCAAAGGCACGGCTACTTTCCAGGAGCGAAGCAACAGCACTACGCTGGTTACCCTGCAATTGCAGAACACCCCGGCTAGTGGCACGCACCCCGCCCACATCCACGCCAACACGGCCGCCGAGGGGGGGGCTATTGCGATCAGCCTGACTCCCGTAAATGGAGCTAACGGCGCTAGCTTCACCGAAGTGAGTGCCTACGACGATGGCACCGGAGTTAGCTACGGAGATTTGCTTGAGTACGATGGCTATATCAACGTGCACCTGAGTGCGGCTGAGCTGGGAACTATTGTGGCGCAGGGTGACATTGGATCGAACGCGCTCACTGGCGAGTCGGTGAGCTACCCGCTAGCGGCAGTAGGCGGATCTGGAGTAAGTGGGGCCGCTACATTTGCAGAACGCAACGACGGTACGGCCTTGGTTACCCTGGTAGTAACGGGTACTCCCGCCGACGGAAACCATCCGGCGCATATCCATTATAACTCAGTGGAAGAAGGGGGCGCCATTGCGATTAGTCTTACTAATGTAAGTGGTGCTACCGGAATCAGCAAAACTTCGGTGATGGGCCTGGACAACAACCGCGCGATTACCTACGACGAGTTGATTGCTTTTGATGGCTACATCAACGTGCACCTGAGTCCCACAGATTTAGCAACCATCGTTGCGCAGGGTAATGTAGGAGCTAACGTGGCCGAGTAAATCTATGGCGGTTCACGCGCTGGTGCGTGTTTGTAACGTTTACGAACGCGCACTAGCAATACTTCCGCATGAAATGCAGCAGCGGCAGGGAAACATCAAAAAATGGGTCTCTCAGTAGACATTTGGTAAAACAATACCAACTTTAGCATCGGTAGTTGCAGAGTTTGCATTTTAACGTGCGTAAAGTTTGGTTTACTAAGGATAATTAACAAACTTCCGGCTTAACGTACATTTGCTTACATTCTATTTTCTCTGTAACCTAATTTTATCGTAAAATGAAGCACACTTACTTATTAACAAGGTATTTGGTGTTGATCGTGATGCTGGTCACCGCTGCGGGATATGCCGTTGCGCAAAGCACCGTGAGCGGCACAGTCACCGATGGTGACGACGGTAGTGCCATCCCCGGGGTCAACGTGCTGGTAAAGGGTACCTCTACCGGAACCGTCACTGATGTAGAAGGACAATACAACGTAACCGTAAGTGGCGAGAACCCGACGCTGGTATTTTCTTCTATAGGGTACGGCACCCAAGAAGTGGCCGTTGGTAATCAATCTACCGTAAACGTGAATATGGCTCCTGACATTGCCGAGCTCACTGAGGTCATTGTCACTGGCTACTCAGTTGATAGCCGCCGCGAAACCACCGGTTCAGTAGCAACCGTGGCCGCCGAAGATTTGCAGGTGGTGCCCTCAGGCAACGTGGAACAACAGTTGCAAGGCCGGGTAGCCGGAGTAACCGTAATTACGAACGGGCAGCCGGGCACCAACAGCATTGTGCGGGTGCGTGGCTTTGGGGCGT
This sequence comes from uncultured Cytophagales bacterium, assembly GCA_963761785.1. GTDB lineage: Bacteria > Bacteroidota > Bacteroidia > Cytophagales > Cyclobacteriaceae > Tunicatimonas. The sequence continues at coordinate 2,237,902 of CAVXII010000001.1, read as the reverse complement.
TAAACGGAAATGAACCACTTTACATTGTAGACGGGGTGCCGGTGGAGACCACCGAATTTTTGCCCCCCGATGACATTGAAACAACTACCGTCCTGAAGGATGCGACAACGGCCTCTATCTACGGAGCCCGCGCGGCGGGAGGAGTAATTGTGTACACTACCAAAAAGGGCGGACGAAATGAGCCGATGCGGGTGAGCTACGACGGTGTGATAGGGGTAACTACTCCGGGACGGGGTCCCGAGGTAATGAATCCACAAGACCAGGCCGATTATACCTGGAGAGCCATTCGGAACGCCGCTATCCAGCGTGGGGTAGAGCCCGTATTTAACCACCCGCAGTACGGCAGCGGGCAGCAACCGATTATTCCCGATTATCTACTGGTAGGCAATCAAACCGGAGTGGTCGGTTCTATTGATCGGGATGCCCAGGCGGCGCTGTACAATGTGGATCCGAGTGCCGGATCAACTTACCAAGTGATCAAGGCTAATAAAGATGGTACTGACTGGTACGATGAAATTACGCGTCCTGCTATGTTACAGCGCCACAATATCGGGCTATCCGGAGGTAGCGAGAACAACCGCTACTACTTAGGATTAGGAGTGCAAAATCAAGAAGGAATTTTAAATAACTCTGGGTTTCAACGTTACCACTTCCGGGCCAATTCGGAGTTTGATATCATACCTAATAAAATAAGGATTGGTGAAAACATTCAAGCCACCTACCGATCCACGCAACTTTTACTAGGTTCTAACAACCAAGGCGAGGGCGGGTCAGGATCTTCTGATGACGAGAACATTGTTCTGAATGCGTCACGTATACCTAGCATCATCCCGGTATACGACGAGTTTGGGGGGTATGCCGGTACTGTCGCCCGGGGATTTAACAACCCTCAGAACCCGGTAGCAAACTTAGAAGGAGATAAAAATGATCAGTTCTTCTCTTTGGGTCTCTTCGGTAACGTTTATTTAGAAGCAGAACCCATTGAAAATTTGGTGTTTCGAACCAGCTTTGGGGGCCGCTATAACTCGCGTAACTTCGAAGGATACACGCGTCGCACCTACGAAAACAACGAAAACAACGCTTCTTTTGGCTACCAGCGATACTCCGACTACGTTGCTTCCTGGGTGTGGACCAACACGGCCAATTACAAGCGAGAGTTTGGAGTGCACGGGATTGATCTTTTGGTTGGCCAGGAGGCGCTGAACACCGGAATTGTGAACGCAATAAGTGGCTCTGGTATCGATCCTTTCTCTCAAAACCCTGACTTCGTTACGCTGTCCACCGTGAATGATCCCATAGTAAATGGAGGCAAGTTTAACGGAATCACTTTTCGCTCCTACTTTGGTCGGATCAACTACGACTTTAACGATAAGTATTTGATTTCTGGCGTGTTGCGCTACGATGGCTCTTCCCGCTTTGGTGAAGTGAACCGCAGTGGATTCTTCCCCGCTATCTCGGCGGCCTGGCGAATCTCTGAGGAAGGGTTCATGAATGGAATCACCTTCCTGGATGATATGAAAATCCGCGGGGGATACGGCATCATCGGTAACTCCAACAACGTAGATGCTAACAACCAATTCAGCCTTTTCGGCACCAGCATTTCGCAGGGTAATTACGACATTACCGGTAGCAATAGCGGCGCAGCCGAAGGTTTCTATCGCACCCGCATCGGCAATCCCCTCACCACTTGGGAGCAATCCATCACCACGAATATTGGTGTTGATGCATTGATGCTTGGCGGGAAACTCGATGTTATTCTTGACTTCTGGCGTAAAGACACAGAAGATTTGCTGTTTCGAGTGCCAGTTACGGTGCAAACGGGATTCCAGGCAACTGCCCCTTTCGTGAACGTTGGGAAGATGCGCAACGAAGGAATTGATTTGAACATCGTAGGTCGCCGAAACGTAGGGGAGTTTGGTCTGCAAATAACCTTAAATGGCAGCTTGCTGCGCAACGAGATTGTTTCGTTGACACCCGGCTTAAACAGTTTGCCTGAAAACAATACCCCTGCTTATCGTGGGATAAGGCCAGTAGTAAACCGGGTTGGCCAACCACTGTCAAACTATTTCGGATACGATGTGGTAGGGATATTTGCGAATCAAGAGGAAGTAGACGCTGCACCTACTCAAGAAGGAGCAGCACCCGGACGGTTCCGATTCCGTAACATTAACGGCGATGATAAGATTGACGTAAATGATAGAACGAACATCGGCAACCCTGTTCCCGATTTCACGGGTGGATTAACTATTAAGGTTAACTACCGCAACTTCGAGGTAGAAGCTTACACCTACGCTTCGCTAGGCAATGAGATCTACAATATTTCTAAGCTATTTACTGATTTCTATCCGTTGTTCCCCGGAGCGGCTATCAGCGAACGGGTAAAGGACGCCTGGAGTTTTGAGGACCCCACCGGCGATATTCCAATCTTTGAGAACGTGGCGAATTTTAGTACCAATACGCAGTCTAACTCCTTCTACGTAGAAGACGGATCGTACTTGCGATTACAGAATATCACGCTGGCTTACAAGCTTCCGGTTGAGATTCTAGACGATTGGGGCTTTGAAAAGTTCCGCATCTTTGCTGGCGTCAATAACGTCTTCACTATCTCGGGTTACGAGGGGCTAGATCCGGCCGTAGGAGGTGCAGCCGATACTAATTTTGGTATCGACCTGGGTAATGTTCCGGTGACTCGATCTTGGACCGCCGGAGTGAACGTAATCTTTTAAATCAGCGTTAAGCGAAAAAATACCTACATCTATGAAAATTCCCCGAATCATTGGACTCACGGTGGTCACCATGCTGGTTACCACCGTCGCCTGTCAGAAAGACTTTTTGGAAGTGCAGCCTGCAGCTTCACTCAGTGAATCAGAACTCGCCTCGCGCGCTGGGTTAGAGGGTGCCTTGATCGGTGCTTACAGCCCCTTGTTGGGCAAGGCTGGATTTTACTCCGACGCCTCGAACTGGTTTTGGGGTAGTGTACTGGGCGGCGAAGCCAACAAGGGCAGCGACCCTGGCGATCAGTCGCAGGTCAACGAGATTCAGATCTACTCCGCTCAGACCAATAATGGTTCTATTCTAGAAAAGTATCGGGCTACCTACGAAGGGGTAGCCCGCGCCAATGCAGTGCTCAAACTGATTCCACAGGCTCCTGAAACCGTAGATGAAGCTACCAAAACCCGGATTGCGGCTGAAGCGCGGTTCTTACGGGGGCACTATTACTTTGAACTGAAGAAGAACTTCAACGATGTGCCCTATGTGGACGAAACCTGGGACGAGGTAACTCCGGTTCCTAATGATCAGGACCTATGGCCTAAGATAGAAGCCGATTTCCAGTTTGCTTTTGATAATCTGCCCGAAGTGCAGGGCGAAGCAGGGCGCGCTAACAAATGGGCGGCGGGAGCCTATTTGGGGAAAACCCGTCTGTTCCAAGACAATTGGGCGGGAGCGAAAGAGCTGTTTGATCAAGTGATCAGCGAAGGCGTGAACGCCTCAGGAGAACCCTACGCCCTGCTATCTGACTATGCTTCGGTGTTCCGTTCTATCAACGATAACAACCCCGAAACCGTGTTTTCGGTGCAGGCGGCGGCAGGTACGGGAAGCATCGACAACGCTAATCCGGCTCTGGTACTCAACTTCCCCCACGGCTCCAGCGGGCCCGAACGACCGGGGGGGTGCTGCGGATTTAACCAGCCAAGCTTTGATCTGGCCAATTCGTTCCGCACGGCCAATGGGTTGCCTTTGCTAGATAACTCGTATAACACCCCCAGCAACCGGCTCGTCACCGATATGGGGCTAACCAGTGCCGATGCCTTCACCCCGGATCAGGGAACAGTAGACCCTCGGTTAGATCATTCTATTGGTCGGCGGGGCATTCCGTATCTGGATTGGGGACTGCACCCCGGCCGGGATTGGATCCGCAACCAGCCGAACGGCGGACCTTATTCGCCTAAGAAGTTTGTGTATTACAAAGCGGGTATTGGGGTAGAAAACGACGGTAGCTCGTGGACTCCGGGCTATACTGCCGTAAACTATTACATTATTCGCTACGCCGACGTGTTGCTGATGGCTGCCGAAGCCGAGGCCGAATTGGGTGATTTGGATCGCGCCCGTGAATTGGTGAACCGGGTACGCGAACGCGCTGCGCTGGCTCCGGTGCTCACCGAAGACGGAGAAGAGGCGGCCAATTACGCAATCACTCCCTACAGCGCTTTCACTAGCCAAGAGCAGGCCATCAACGCCATCCGCTTTGAGCGTAAGCTAGAACTGTCGGGTGAGGGCCATCGCTTCTACGATTTGGTGCGTTGGGAAGTGGCAGAGGAGGTGCTGAACCGTTATATAGAAAATGAGGCGCAGTATCTGGGCGACGCGTTTGCTGACGCCTCTTTCGATGCGCCTCGAGACCTTTACTTGCCAATTCCTCAGGATGAGATTGACTTGCAGGGAGTGGAAGTTTTAGCCCAAAACGATGGTTACTAAATCAGAAATTCCGTCAAATATTAGCAAGCCAGACAATTTGTTTGGCTTGCTTTTTTTTGCGCAAGTGATATGAGCCTTCACCAAGTTTTTTTGCTTATAATATCGTTGATAACTTTTATTGGTTGTCAAAACAAGCCTGCCACGCTCTTCCAATTCGTTCCCCCTGATAAATCCAACGTCACCTTCTCCAACCGCATCACCGAGAGTGACACCCTTAACATTCTTAACGAAGAATATATCTACAACGGCGGAGGAGTAGGCGTGGGGGACTTCAACAACGATGGTTTGCCGGATTTATACTTCACCGGTAACATGGTCGATAATGCCTTGTATCTCAATCGGGGAGAGATGCGGTTTGCCGATGTCACCACGGAGGCGAAGGTAGCCGGAAACGGGCAGTGGTGCTCAGGAGTAGCCCTGATCGATATCAACCAAGACGGCTGGCTGGATATCTACGTGTCTTCCACGCTGAGCAAAGACTCGCTGCGACGCAAGAACCTGCTGTACATCAACCAGGGTCTAAACGATAATAACGTACCTACCTTCACCGAAGCCGCCGCCGACTACGGCATCGCCGACACCGGCAATACCACCCAGGCCGCCTTCTTCGACTACGACCGTGACGGTGACCTGGACTTGTACCTGCTCACCAACGTGATCAACGCCAAAGTACCCACCAACTACCGCCCCAAATTAGAAGACGGCTCCGCCCTCAACAACGACCGGCTGTACCGCAACCCCGGATCGGGTCCGGGGCAGGCGACCCAACCTTTCGTTAATGTAACCCGCGAAGCCGGTATCCTCACCGAAGGCTTCGGCCTCGGTATCACCGTCTCCGATATTAACCTCAACGGCTGGCCGGATATCTACATCACCAACGATTACATCACCAACGACCTGCTCTACATCAACAACCAAGACAGCACCTTCACCAACCGGGTGGCCGACTACCTGAAGCACCAGAGCTACTCCGCAATGGGTTCCGACGTGGTAGACATCAACAACGACGGCCACTCGGATATCATCGCCCTGGATATGCTGCCGGAGTCTAATCTACGGCAGAAGCAAATGCTGGGGCCTAATCGCTACGTTACCTACCTCAACAACGAACGCTATAACTTTCAGCACCAGTACGTGCGCAATACGCTGCAGTTGAACAACGGTCCCGGCCCCGAAGGATACCCCACCTTTAGCGAGATCGGGCAACTGGCGGGCATCGAAAAAACTGACTGGAGCTGGACGCCCCTGGTCGCTGACTTCGACAACGACGGCTACCGCGACATCATCATCACTAACGGCTTCCCGCGCGACGTAACCGACCGCGACTTTGCTAACTTCCGGGCGGGTCCGGCTGGGGGAGTAGCCAGCGAAATGATGATGCACGACTCCATTCCCATCGTCAAAATCTTCGAACTATGCCTACTGCAACCGGGGCGACCTGACCTTCGAGGATCAAACGCAGGAGTGGGGGATGTTTCGTCCTTCCTTCTCCAACGGCGCGGCCTACGCCGACCTGGACAACGACGGCGACCTCGATGTGGTGGTCAACAACATCAACGACAGCGCCTTTGTGTACGAAAACCAATTGTACAACGGAAGAAAGTCCGATAATCATTTTCTGCGGGTAAAGCTCGCGGGCAGTGCTGATAATCCGGGCGGAGTAGGGGCCAAGGTGTTAATCCGCTACGGCGGCGGGCAAGTACAGTACTTTGAGAACGCCCAGTACCGGGGCTACCTTTCTACCGTGGAGGGACGGGCGCATTTCGGATTGGGTAGCCAATCGCAAGTAGATACCCTGCAAGTGATCTGGCCCGATGGCAAAACCCAAACCATGTTTAACGTGGCCATCGACCAGGAAATCACGCTCGACTACCAGGAAGCCAGCGCTACCTCCGTGCCCGATATCAACCAAGAACTATCGCCCGCCACTTTGTCGCCCGTACTACGAGAGGTGGTCATGCAGCGGGGTGTTCAATTCCATCAGTCAGAAAGGGACGTAATTGATTTCAACCTGCAGCGCACCCTGCCGCGCAAATACAGTCAGTTGGGCCCCGGCCTGGCGGTGGGAGACGTGAACGGCGACAGGCAAGATGATTTTTACGTTGGCGGTCCGGCCGGAAAAGTAGGTACGTTCTTCATGCAGCAAGCCAATGGGTCGTTTCAAGCGGATAGTACCCGGATCACTATCCTAAACCCTAACCACGAAGAAACCGGTGTGCTGCTCTTCGACGCCGATGGCGACGGCGACCTGGACCTGTATGCGGCCAGCGGCAGTTACGAATTTCAGAATGGTAGCCCGGAACTTCAGGACATTCTTTACCGAAACAATGGACAAGGGCAGTTTGCGGCCGACACAATGGCTTTGCCAGAGATGAAGACCAGCACCGCCAGCGTTCGCGCGGCCGACTACGATCAAGACGGTGATTTGGACTTGTTTGTAGGAGGAAGGGTAATATCCGGAAGGTACCCAATGCCTCCCCGCAGTTATCTGCTCAACAACCAGGGCGGCACGTTTACGGACGTTACCGAGCAGGTGTCCGGATTGTTGACCGTGGGTATGATAACCGATGCACTGTGGACTGACGTGGATACCGACGGCCTGATGGATTTATTGCTAGTGGGGGAGTGGATGCCAGTTACGTATTTCAGGAACACCGGCGAGGGCTGGGAAAACGCTACTGCTAACACAGGCATTGCGCAGCATACCGGCTGGTGGAATAGCCTGACCGCCGGGGACTTTGATGCTGACGGCGACACGGATTATCTGGTAGGAAATCTGGGGCTTAACACGCGCTACCGCGCCTCTCAGCAGGAGCCGCTGCGGGTGTACGCTAAGGATTTTGACGAGAATGGAAGCGTAGACCCGGTGCTGGTGGCCTACGGCCGGGCTGAGGATGGTAGCCGCGCCCCCTTTCCCGTGCACGCCAAAGACGACTTCACTTCGCAGTTCTTGCGGGTGCGGCGGCAGTTTCCGACCTACGAAAAGTACGGTCTGGCTACGATTGACGATATCTTTACGGGTACCGAATTAGAAGAGGCAGCAGTACTGGAAGCCAACACCATGACGAGTAGTTACTTTGAGAATCAGGGTGGGGGAAAGTTCGCGTTAACCGCATTGCCCACCGAGGCTCAGTTCGCCCCCGTCTTCGGAATGCTTGCCAGTGACTTCAACCGGGATGGCCACTTGGACGCGCTATTGGTAGGCAATGATTATAATATGGAGGTTTTTGCCGGACGACATGACGCGTTTACGGGCGTATATCTGGCGGGTGATGGGCGAGGTAATTTCCGGGTAGTACCTCCCGCTGCAAGTGGCTTCTTCGTGGATGGCGACGCTAAAAGCATGGCAGAAATTCAGGGGGCCGATGGCATCCCTCTAATCGCAGTGACGCAAAACCAAGATAGTTTGCGACTGTTTGCCCCCTATTCCAATTCTGCAAAGGCAAGTCAGAACATTCGTTTACAGCCAACCGATGCCTGGGCGGAGATCACCTTCGCCAGCGGCAAAACGCAGCGGCAAGAGCTTTACTACGGCTCCACGTATCTATCGCAGTCGAGCCGAACGCTAGTGCTCGGTGAAGAAGTAGCGTCGGTGGTGATTTATAGCTTTGCGGGAGAGCAGCGAGAAGTAGAAAAAGAGTTATGAGACGGAAAATCATAAATCACCTCGACTACATATTGATGTTATATGGATGCTGAAACACATATTCTTGACTCATGGCACCAAAATTCGGAGGCCTGGACCCACGCTGTGCGAGAAGATCACATCGAGAGCCGATTGCTGGTCACCAATAGGGCAATCGTGGATGAGGTCTTAGCCTACCGTCCCCAATCGGTATTAGACATAGGATGCGGTGAGGGATGGCTGACTCGTGTAATCACAGCTAAAGACATTTACGTGCTCGGCGTGGATGCTGTACCCGCTCTCATCGCGCAAGCACAGGAGGCAGGGGGTACCCACTACTTAGTCAGTGATTACGAGGAGATAATCGAAGGAAAATTGCAGCAGAAAGGGCCGTTTGAGGTAGTTGTTTGCAACTTCTCATTATTTGGCCAAACATCAGTAGAATATCTGTTGCGCTACTTACCTCAGTTACTTTCGCATTCAGGGCACCTTATTATTCAGACGATTCACCCGGCTGCAGCCAGCTTAAATCAGCCTTACTGTGATGGGTGGCGTGCTGGATCGTGGAGTGGCTTCAGTCAAGAATTTGTCAATCCTGCACCATGGTACTTCCGTACCGTAAGCAGTTGGGTACGTTTGCTGCAGAATAGTGGTTTCGCCCTAGCAAACTTGCGTGAACCCATCCATCCGCAAACCCAACAACCCGCCTCATTGATTCTTGTAGGAACCCCTATTGCACGAAGAAGTTAGATAGCAGGATTCTCCGGAACATTCGGGTTGTTGGCACGCTCGGTGTCAGGATACGGATAGAAGTTCCGGTTTCTAAACACATCGGTAGCAGGCGGGCCTGGCTGGCCAAAGCGTTTGCTGTCGCCCAGTCGCAGACCCGTTAAGAAAAGCTCAATGTTCCGGTTCTTTAAAATCTCATTAAGCACCGCCTCCTGGGTAGCGGGTCCGCTGTAAGCGGGAAGTGCAGCATTGACCCCAGTGGGATCGTTCGTCTTCGTCAGCACTTTATTTAACTCGGCAATGGCTTCGTCGATTTGACCCTGCCGGGCAAGTGCTTCTGCCTTGATCAAGATGATTTCTCCGGGCAAATACACGGGAATGTTCTTATCCAGCTCATCGTAGAAGCCTTTCAACAACGAGAAATTGTAGCCGAACCGACCGATAGAATCCAGTGGTTCTAGATAGAATTCCAGCCTTCCGTCTGCCGGGTTCACCTCCTCAATGCCAAAATTGTCGATAGGCGAATAGTTCAGGTCAGTTTCCAAACTCGCATTCAGGTAAACCGGGTTCTGATTCTCAGAGTTAAACGTGAAGTATGAAACCGAGGTAAGATCCACCTGATTGGCCGCGTTGAGCGCTTCTGCGTAGTTGCCCGCTTGCAAGTTCACCCGGGCGCGGTAGGCATTGATCATATTAGGCAGATCAAAATCATTTCCCAAACTACTGACCACCGAAGCCGACGGCGGACTGGCACCCAATAAAGTGCTTGCCTCATTGAGCAGTCGGATCGCTTCGGCCAGCACCTCGGCACGGCTTCTGAACTCGGCGGCACCATCGGCGGAGGTATTGATCGGCACCGACTCGAACGACTCAATCAGATAACTCAAGGTAGCAGCCTTGTAGAAGTGCGCTGCGCCCAGCACTCCGCTGAGAATCGAGGCGTCCTGGATCGCCGCTGGGGCATTCTCAATAATCACGTCGGCCGCGCCGATCACCCGGTAGGCCCGGCCCCACAGGCTAATGATGTTGCCATTGTTGTCGGTAAGTGCCTCGCCCCCTTCGCCTAGCTCGAGCAGGTTCACAAAGGTATTGGTGATCTCCAGCTCCCGGGCGGTGGTTCCGGGAGTCAGCAGTACCCGCTCCAGCACCGCGGCATAGCCCACGCTGAGTCCGTTGGCCATCGCGATCAAGCCATCCTGGTCCTGCGAGGCTTCAGCAAGGGTACTTGCGTTGGGATTCGGAATTTCGTTGTCGCACGCGGTGAGAGTAATTCCGGCCAGGAGCACTCCGAGTAAGCCCGTAATTGATAAGTATCGCATAAGATATATTAGTTAGAAAGTGGCCGTAAACCCAATGGAGTAGGTTCGGGGGATGGGTACTTCATTGAAATCAAATCCGCGGACGGCCGATTGCCCCGCCGCGTTCGTTTCGGGATCGCGACCCGAGTAGTTATCAAACGAGAGCAGGTTTCGGCCGGCCAGGGTCACGTTCAGGTTAGATATGCCTAACTGCTCCAAGGAAGTATTATAGCTCAATGAAATCTCCCGCAGCTTCACAAACGATCCGTCTTCCACGAAACGGTCAAAAGCACTGAAGGTCGCGGCGTTGTAGCCCCGCGGCAATTCACCCCGCAGTTCTTGCTCAAACAGGTCACTGTTGCCGAACACTTCCAATGCTCCGATGCGACGCGTGAAGTTGAATACGTCAAAACCTTGGATGGCATCAAATTGTAGTTTGAAGTCAAACTTGCCATAGCTCACCTCGTTGATGAGTGAAGCGGTATAATCAGGGTTCGGGTCGCCAATCACTTTTTCGGCCAAGGCTCCAGTGGGCTGCCCGCTGTCGTCCCGGCCTACGCGGTCGCGCTGGGGCAACCCGGCGGGGGTCAGCAATAACGAACCGTCGGGATTACGGGCGGTGTAAGTGGTATAGAACACTCCCAGTGGCTCGCCGTTGAGCACTGCCGATTGCCCAAAGCTGCCCGGCAGCAGAATAAAGTCCTCCTCCAGCCCGCTAATTTCGTTCTGGTTGGTGCTAAAGATACCGGTGATGTTCCACGCAAAGTTTTTTTGCTGCACTGGAGCCGCCCGCACCAGCACCTCGATACCACTGTTTAGTAGCGTGCCGACGTTAGACCGCTGGCTAAGAAACCCAGTGGTGGGTGCCAGCGTGCGGTTAAGCAGTAAATCCTCTACTTCTTTGTCATAATAGGTGAATTCAAAGCCGACTCGGTTTTCGGCAAACGCCATATCCAGCCCCACTTCAAACTCCTTCTGCCGCTCGGGGCGTACGTTGAGGTTACCGCGCTGCTCATCGGGAAGCAGTCCCGATCCACCCACCACATTCACGTTGGTGAAGCGGTCAAAGGCTCCGATTCCCGTCAGGTTGCCCGCTTCACCGTAGGATGCCCGCACTTTTAGTAGTGGTACCGCGGACCGTAGCCCCTGCCAAAAGCTTTCTTCAGAGAGAATGTAGCTGCCGCTTACTTTCGGATACGTTTGGGTGCGTTCGTTCTCGCCAAACACCGATGACCCATCCACCCGAATGGCCCCCGTAACAAACAGTTTGTCTTGGTAGCCAAACGTCTGCTGCACGTACGCTCCCTGCACCACCCGCTCTGCCCGGGTATCACCCCGCGCGTCCAGGTCGCCCCCGACCGAGGTCTGCACGAAGGGTACCAAGTTAATGGCGTTTAGCGCGATGGTTTCCACCACGTCATACTGTAGGGTAGCTCCTACCGAAGTGGTAGAAACTACCGATGGTGAAAGATTGCGCTGGTAATACACCGTGAGGTCGTTATTGATTTGAAACCGGTCTTGGTCGGCCCGGCGGGAGAAGCCGTTGCCAAACCCGCCCACGGTGGTGCCCGGCGGAATGAATGCCTTACCCTGCTCGGTGTAGGTGTCAATGCCCAGCACGTAGTCGATGCCAAAGCCCTCGAACGGAGTGAGGTTCAGTTGCACGCTGCCGATGTAGCGCTTGGTGGTGCTACCAAAGTCGAAGTTAGCCAGCGCATCCAGATGATTCACAAAGCCACCCAGGCGCGGAAAATCGCCGGTTACCGGGTTGCGGGTGGGATCGGTGATGTTGTTATTGAAACTAATGGCGGTGAGCACCCCGTAGTTTGCCGCAATACCTCCGTTGGGCACGTCGGCGCTTTCGCTGTACGTGAAGTTTGAGCCTATACTAAGGGAGGCCCAGTCGTTGAGCACTTGGTCGATGCGCAACCGCAGGCCATAACGTTCGTAGTCTTGGTTCTTGATAATTCCTTGGTTCTTCAGGTAAGAGCCCGACATAAAATATTGGGTGGCATCGTTGCCACCGCGCAGGCTTACGTAGTTATCGCTACCCAAGCCCGTCCGGAACACGTCACCGTAATAATCGTAGCGCGTTACGGGCGCTAGCGATTCTACTCCAGTGTCTTCGTTGGTTTCAAACACGAAGGGATATTCGTTAAAAGCAATGGCTTTTCGCCGCTCATTAACGCGGAAGGTGGAGCCTACGGTGAGTTGTGGTTTGCCGCTCTTGCCCCGCTTGGTGAAAATCTGCACCACCCCGTTGTTGGCCCGCGAACCATAGATAGCGGCAGCGGCGGCTCCTTTAATAATTTCTATGCTCTCAATATCGCGGGGGTTGATATCCACCAATCGGTTTTGCGAAGCTCCCCCAATATCTACCAGTCCGTTGGAACTGTTGTCAATAATCACCCCGTCCACGATATAAAGTGGGTCAGAGCTTCCGGCCAGGGTGCTCACCCCGCGCAGACGCACGCTGACCCCGCCGGCCGGGTTGCCGGAGTTTTGCTGAATGAGTGCTCCCGCTACCTTACCGGTGAGCGCCGAGCTGATATCCACCGCGTTTGCTTCGGCAATATCTTCACTACTGACGGTCGAGATTGCGTTTCCTAGTTGCTTTTTAGAAGTTTCTACTGATGTGCCTGTTACCACCACCTCGCTTAAGCTAAGCAAATCGTCCGGTAGCACCGCATCGTTGGTTATTTCGGTGTCTGCTCCCAAGGTGACAGGAAACTCTTGGGTGAGCAGGCCAACCGACCGGAAGACCAGCGTATAAGGGCCAGGAGTCAAGGTAGTCTGGAGGGAATAATTACCCGAGCCGTCGGTTGCCGTGCCAACGGTTGTTCCTTTGATTTGCACGGTGGCTCCGGGTATGGCCTCGTCGAAAGCGTCAGTCACCGTTCCGCGCAACGTGTAGGTGGTTTGGCTATAACCGGTAGAGGCAAATAACAATAGCACCAAGGCACTTAAAAGCACTTGGGATCTTAACGGAGACACATTCAATATAGTCAGCATAATAAGTTGATTCAGGATGCATTGCGGACAGCAGGGGCAAACATAAGAAAAGATTACTCATGAAAAGCACTCTACATGACGAAGCAAGTATATTTTAGAGAAACTTCTTACTATTATTCCTCAAATCAATCCCGCCCATCCTGATCACAATGACACCCCCCGCTTCCACGGAATAAAGTCATCTTGACCTAATCCAACCGCCTTTGGTGTGTACGCACCACTGGCCGTGCGAATAATGTATTCCAAAATTTCTTCGCCCTTACTGGCAATGGTATCCTCACCGGTGATCACCGTTCCGGCATTAATATCAATAATGTCTGACATGCGCTGGGCCAGAGCGGTGTTGCTGGAAATTTTCAGCGTGGGGGCGGCGGCGTTGCCGGTGGGTGTGCCCAAACCCGTGGTGAACAAAATAACCGTGGCTCCCGAACCGGCTAGTCCGGTGGTGGATTCTACGTCGTTGCCCGGCGTACAGAGCAGGTTCAGACCGGGCTTCGTCACCGGCTCGGTATAGTCCAGCACGTCGACCACCGGCGAGGTGCCGCCCTTCTTGGCCGCTCCGGCCGACTTGATAGCATCAGTGATTAACCCATCTTTGATGTTGCCCGGCGACGGATTGGCATCGAAGCCCGAGCCTACCGCTTCGGCGCTGGCGCTGTAGGCGCGCATGATGCGCACAAACTTTTCGGCAGTCGCCTCGTCCACGCAGCGGTCGGTAAGTTCTTGCTCTACGCCGCACAGCTCCGGAAACTCCGACAAAATCACTGAACCACCCAGGGCCACCAGCAGGTCGGCGGCGTGCCCCACCGCCGGATTGGCCGAAATCCCCGAAAACCCGTCGCTGCCGCCGCACTCCAAGCCAACCACCAGCTTACTCAGCGGTGCGGGCGTTCGTTCCAGCTGGTTGGCGTTGGTGAGTCCAACGAACGTTTGCTTAATAGCATCGGCGATAAAGTCGCGCTCCGATTTGCTCTTTTGTTGCTCCAGTACGTAGAGCGGTTTGCTAAAGTGCGGATCGCGCTTCTTGATTTCCTGCTGCAGAGTGATCACCTCGGCGTTTTGGCAGCCCAGGCTCAGCACGGTAGCTCCCGCCACGTTGGGGTTGGTAACGTAGCCCGCAAACAGGGCGCACAGCGTGGTCGAGTCGAAGCGGGTGCCGCCGCAACCGCCCTCATGGGTCAGGAATTTAATGCCGTTGACGTTCGGAAAAGCCCGTTTGCTCTGAATGTCTTCGGCGGTAATCACAATCTCCGAAGCCAGCAAATCGTTGGCCGACGCGCCGTTGCGGTGCTGTTGCACCAGGGTTTGCACGTCGAAATCGTAGGCCCGCGAGTGGTCGTAGCCCAACGCCTGGATCAACGCCTCGCGAATCAGGTTGATGTTGCGGTTCTCGCAGAACACCATCGGAATAAACAGCCAGTAGTTGGCCGTGCCCACGCTTCCGTTCGCCCGAGGGTATCCCATGAAAGTGGTGGCTTGCCAGCGACTTACATCGGGAGCGGGCCAGTCGGGGCGGGATGCTTGCCGCGCACCGTAGCCCTGGGCATCGTGCCGCAGGTTGGTGGTGGTGATCGGCTCGCCGCGCCGAATAGGAGCAGTGGCTTTGCCTACCAACACCCCGTACATATATGCCAAATCATTCGGAGCCAGATCATGGGCCGCAAATTTATGCTTCGGCGGCACGTCGTGCTTGATTTCGTAGGCTTCACCATCGCAAACCACCGTTTCACCAGCGCTTAAATGACCCAGAGCAACAATTAGGTTATCTTTCGGATGGATTTTAAGAACTTTTTGCCCCATGAAGCTTAGAATTTACGATAAATAAAGAAAGATCAGAAAGATACGAACTGATAAGATAAGCCAGCAAAAAACGCCAATAAATGAGATTACTCATTCTGTCATCCGGGGAAGAAAATTGCTAAGATGCGAGAAATATGTGGCAGAAGTCAGAAGCTCCTCTATAAACAGGAAAATCAGGGGGTAAGAAGCAATTTCTTCACTGATATGGGGTGGTTCAACCTTCCGGCAAAAACAATGACGCCCGAGTGGTTTTCCCGAATAAAAAATAGGAAGGAACGATCAACGTGCACCGAATTGGTCTTGCTAATGCTCTGAGCTTGTGTTGCGGTACTAGTGACTGCTTCGGTACCTGCCTCGTTCACTGTGATTACGGCTCGGTGTAGCACATCGGATAAATGAGCCGGAGAGGCTGGATCAACGAACAACTGATTAAAGTTGGCACTATCGCCAAAGGCCACGCCCATGCCCAGTCGCGACAGGGTTGGCTTAAGCGAAGCCTGGTAGTCAATGGTGAACCTGGGAAGATACAAACTGCTATTGACCGTATCCATTTGCGATAAGTAGCTTCGGAAGCTGGTTGCGTCCAGACTATGAACCAGGTTAAGCAGGCTATCTTGGTGGCGCGACATCAGCAAAGTCATGCTGTACTGTTGATTGCCGTAGGGGATGTCAAGAATCGTTTTGCTTTCGTCCTGGAAGAACCGGTACTGCGCCCGCGGAGCAACCATCATGTCGGTGGTAATCTCGGTGCCATCCGGCAAGTGGAAGGTGCCGGGCGTGGTGTCTTCGTTTCGGAAAGGAACGGTCCAATCGCCCGCGAACTGCACGGCGCTGGTCACGTACATGGAAGCATTCGGATCAAGTTCGGCCACAAAATCGTCCATGCGTCCATCGGTTTGCTCTTTCACCCACTTGTTGATGATAGCGGGAGATTTGCGGCGGCCGAAGGCCAGATCACCAACGTGTGCTTGGTAATAAGCGGACAAAATATCTTCGGACAACGGTTGGGCGTGGAGCTGCCGGTCATACCAAAGCGCGGTGGCTAACGTAAAATCCACCTGCTGATCAAGTTGCTGCAAAAAGGGAGTAAGTTCGCTGTAGGCCTTGTTGATCTCACGCGGGCTGATCACCTCGTGCTCGAGTCCGTCGTGCAGGCTGCTAAGCGTAGTAGATGCGGCCCCGTTGAGCGTCATACTCAGGGCCAGGTTGATGCTGTAGGGTGACAGAAATACGTTGTCCTGCGGACGGTGCTCGGCCAAATCGCGAATTAGATCGAAGGCAAAAGTATTGATAGAAGTGACTAGCTCACTTTCAGGAACGGAAAGTTCGCGCAGCACAGGCTCTTCGGAAGCAGGCGAGACACTATCGTTCTGACAAGCCCCAAGAAGAAGAGCAAGAATCAGGAACCACGCACAAAACCCACGATATTGCATTGACATTGGTTTAAACCACGCGAATCTACGTAATTATCCGCGTTTGCGATCTTGAATGTACTAAATTAATAGCTATCCAAGAAATGGTAACAATCAAGCACGGCTGGACACCTGAGCAATGCGCAGCAAATCAATGAAACTCAACCGTATACGTAGCATCAAAAACCTCTTCGGGTGCCAACGTAAGAATACCTTCTTTCTCGGTGAGCACGCCGCTTGCCTCAGTAGCATCGGCTAAACCGTACCAGGGCTCGATACAATAAAAATCGGCACCGACCTTTTGCCAAATGCCCAGGTACGGAAAACCCGGAAACCGAACCGTCACCAGTGGCTGCTGCGTAGATTGGCGCATAATACTAATCGCATCGGAAGCTAGATTGGCAAACACCAGGGCATCTTCCTCAAACAGCGCGGGGGCGAGGGCTAGCTCCTGCTCGTTTTGCAACACAGGGCGGATTTCCCCAGTGCGTAGTCCGTTGCTAAGAAGTTGTCGGGATACCGTTTCCTGCTGTTCAAAAAGCAAATAGTACGTTTTTTCGTGTCCATCAACCTGCGACGGACACAAAAACCCCGGATGTCCGCCGATAGAAAAGGGCATTACCGACGCATCATGGTTAATCACCCGGTAGGTGGTAGCCAGCTGATTGTCGGTGAGCTGATAGATGATGTCAAGGGCAAAGTTGAAGGGATACTGCTCCATGGTATCCGGACTAGCCGTAAGTCCCAGGGTGATTTGATCGGCCGTCTGCTCGATTAGTTTGAACTCTTGATCGCGGGCGAAGCCGTGCTGCGCCATCCGGTAGGTGTCGCTACCTAGGCGATACTGATCGTCTTTGAGTTTACCCACGATAGGAAACAGCACCGGGGCGTGGCGGGCCCACACGGCGGGGTCGGCGGTCCAAATGTACTCTTGCCCGGAAGCTTGGTTGCGGACGCTCTGCACCTCAGCCCCTTCGGTGCTAACGGTGACGGTAAGCTGGTTGTTTTCGAGAATGTGTTGCATGGCTAAAGTAGAGATATCAAGTGAGTAGAAAAAGACGATTGGCTCATTGTAAACGAGAAAACAATTGCGTCAAGTATACTGCACGTAGTGCCGCCACTTGTCCAGCACCGCCCGAAAATCTTCCGGCAACTCCGAATCAAACTGCAGCGAAGCCTGGGTAACCGGGTGCACGAAACCGAGCGACTTGGCGTGCAGGGCCTGCCGGGGCATCAGCTTGAAGCAGTTCTCCACGAATGATTTATACTTTGAGAACTTGGTCCCCTTCACCACCTGGGCCCCGCCGTAAGTGGCGTCGTTGAACAACGGATGCCCGAGGTACCTCATGTGCGCCCGAATCTGGTGCGTGCGCCCCGTTTCCAGGCGGCACTCGATCAGCGACACGTAGCGAAGCGTCTCCAGCACCCGGTAGTGTGTCACCGCCCGGCGGCCCACGTCGCCCTGCACAAACGGGGCCGTCACCCGCCGGTCTTTGGGGCTGCGCCCCAGGTTCACGTCAATGGTGCCCTCCTCTGCTTCGGGCAAGCCCCACACCAGTGCCCAATAGGTGCGCTCGATGCTGTGGTCAAAGAACTGTCGGGCCAATCCGCGCATTGCTACTTCGCTCTTGGCGATCACCAGCAGACCCGAAGTGTCCTTGTCAATGCGATGCACCAGCCCCGGCCGCCCGTCGTTGCCTTCCATTGTCGGCAGTTGCCGGAAGTGGTGCACCAGCGCGTTCACCAGGGTGCCTGACCAGTTTTGGTAGGCCGGGTGCACCACCATCCCCGCTTCTTTGTTCACCACCAGCAAATCATCATCCTCAAATACAATGTTGAGCGGAATGTCTTCGGGAAGCACTTCGGTTTCGCGGGGCGGCTCGGGCAGCGCCACCACTACCTCGTCGCCTGATTTCACCCGGTAGTTGGCCTTCACTTCCTGCTCGTTAACGCGCACGAAGCCGTTTTTGATGGCGTCCTGCACCTTATTGCGGGTCACGTTCGCAATAAAGTTGATCAGGTACTTATCCAGCCGGGGCGGTTCGTGCTTGATCACCGCGGTGAAGTGGTAGTGTTCAAAGAGTTCGTCGGATTCTTCTTGTTCGTCCATGCTGTTTTGGGTAGTATCGCGGGTGGGGATTGAGACGCCGTTGAGACGCCATGAATGGCGTCTGTACGATAGGTTGGGGGCAAAGGTACGTTTTTCTGTAATGATATGAATGAAGGGTTGATGCGTGCTCCGCCGGTGCAGCGGATGGATGATCCCTGGTTGGTGGCGCTGGGCGTGCAACTGGGCGTGCTGCGGCTTGATTTGGTGCATCCCACGGTTAATGGCAACAAGTGGTACAAGCTGAAGTATAATCTGCAACGGGCCCGCGAAGCGCGACACACTACCCTGCTGACGGTGGGTGGCGCCTACTCGAACCACCTCTACGCCACCGCCGCGGCCGGGCAGGCTTACGGATTTAAGACCATCGGGATAGTGCGGGGAGAAGCGTACGAGCCGCTCAACCCCACGCTGCAGTTTGCGCAGACGCAGGGCATGCAATTGCATTACGTGAGCCGAGAGACATTTCGACAACGCAGTGAGGTGGGATTTCAGGAACAACTGCTCGCCCAGTTCGGCCGACACTATTACCTGCCCGAAGGAGGAACCAATGCCCTGGCGGTGCGGGGATGCACCGAAATTGTTCCGGCCGAATTACCCTTCGATTGCGTGGCGTGCTGCGTGGGCACCGGCGGCACCCTGGCCGGAGTGCTGGTGGGCACCGCCGGGCGCGCCACCGTGCTGGGTTTCTCGACGCTAAAGGGCGGTGCGTTTTTGCAGGAAGCAGTTGATCAACTCACGCAGCAGTACAACGGGCAGCAATACGAGCACTATCGCTTGATTGATGATTATCACTTCGGGGGCTACGCTCGGGTGAAGCCTGAACTAATCAACTTTATCAACCGGTTCTTCCGAACAACCGGCATTCCGCTGGAGCCGGTGTACACCGGGAAGATGCTATGTGGACTATACGACATGATTCAAAAAGGCCAGTTTCCATCCGGGAGTCGGATCTTAGCCATCCACAGCGGCGGGTTGCAGGGCGTTGCCGGATTTAACGAGCGCTATCAGTCTAAAAATTTGTGTATCTTGACGTGATAAAATTGGACGCTGCTCCATTTCCTCTGCTAAACCCAATGAATTATTTTAGAGTTATGTTTACCCCTCGCGGATCGCTTGTATTAACTTACCAAAAACCAAACCTATGAAAATTCGATTCATCACCTCTCTCCTGCTCACCATCTTTGCCTTCACCGCCTACGCCCAGTGCAACAACACCTTCTACCCAATGGAAAAAGACCACTACTACGAAGTGGAGGTCTACAATAAAAAGGACAAGCTGCAAGCCACCAGTCAGTACACCATTGCCGCAGTAGCGGAAACCGATAACGGTTACGAAGCCACCGTGAACAGCAAGACGTTAGACAAAAAGGGCGAACTAATCAGCGAAGGCGACTTTGCTGTCATTTGTGAAGACGGGCAACTAAAGATGGATATGCAGCGGCTACTCACCTCGCTCACGCAGATGCAGGATACTCAGGGCATGAACGTTGAAATAGAAGGCAATCACATCATCATTCCCAGCTCCCTAAGCGTGGGTGAAGTGCTGCCGGAGAGCACCACCACCATCACAATGGGCATGGAAGATACGGCCATGACCATGAACACCACCACCGTCACCATCCGAGACCGCACCGTAGCCGCCCAGGAAGATATAACCACCCCGGCCGGCACATTTCCCTGCTACAAGATCACCTACGTGATGAACGCGAACGTGAAGACCATGGGCATGGGCCGGGAGCTGGTCTACACCGGAACCGAGTGGATCTCCGAAGGGGTGGGCATGGTGCGTAACGAGCAGTATGATAAGAAGGATAAACTATCTTCTTATTCAGTGCTGACAGTGTTTAAATAGGTAACTTGTGCGGTTCGCTGGCTGACAAATGATGATAATGGTAAAATTATAGGGGTGGATAATGATGGTTCTCGGACAAATTTGGCGGATTAGGTTGAGTTGACCAATACTCGCAGTCTCATGTGTTCAAAGTTGGGGATGCCAAACGAGATACGTCTAATGTAGCGCACCAAGTTGTTACAGCCTTCGGTCACCGCGTTAGAGATGCCAGACTCTATGAAGTTAAGGATGGGGTCTTTCCAGTTAGTCAGGGTTTTCAGGAACTTGTTCCAGGCGGGGTTTTGTGTCCAGTTAACTTTTTGTACCCAACCTTCCAGCCGTTGTTGAGCTTCTGGTTTGCTTTGTGCCTGATCAAAAATGTCATGGAAACTATTACGAAGTTGGTAAGCCTCTTGCAACTCTTTGGAAAGATCGAGGGCTTGCTGTAAGACGAGTTGCTGCTCATCGCTCAGGGTTTTGCTACGTTTGAACAAGATCCATTTTAGTCTTTTGAAAGCCGCTTGTTGGGGGTGAGTTCGGCGTAGTGTTCTGCGTATGGTATCTAAGCTGTCATTGAGTGCTTTGACCACATGAAAACGGTCGATAGTAACTTTAGCCTGGGGAAAACATTGCTTGGCTACTTCATTATAAGGCCCCCACATATCACAGGATACGTGGTTGATCTGCTTACAAAACGCTGGACCCAGGCCTTGAAAGTGAGCAATAAGCGTTTCTTTCTTTCGGTCAGGAAGAATATCCAGTTGGATGCCTCGTTCCAGATCAGTGAGTACGCAACAGTACTCCCCCTTCCCTTTTCGTAACGATATCTCATCAATACCTATTTTACGCACTTGGGCGTAGCGTTGAGGTAGATCAATCACCGCTTCGGCTTGCTGGTAATAAAGCCGTTCTACGGTTTTTACGTTCATGTTGATGATAGCCCCTACCTCTGAGAAAGGTTGCTTAGCGCAGAGTTCAAACACAAATTTAGACTCGCGTACCGTATAGCTCTTGCCAGCAGCGACCCATTCAAAGGGCTCATGATAGTAATGACCGCATTCGCATTTAAACTGCCTGACCCGCAGGTAAAGCCATACTTCCTTTCCAGAGATAGCCAAGTCCCGAATCTGTCGCTCTTCATAGCGCTTTACTGCCTTATCCCGCAAAGAAGCACAGCGTGGGCAAGCAGAAATCTTTTGTTCACTATGACAGTGAAGCAGAATCCGGGTGTTCTCATAGTAAACTTTATCTACCCGTAAGTCAGGCAGGGCCAGCAATTGCTCAAAAAATAGTCGTTCGTTCACTATGCAAATTTATACCTTTCCGCCATTTTTGTCTGAGAACCATAATGATTAGCTATTGCCTTAACTTTGGCGAAAATTAACAATCGCCTCATGCCACAAATCCAAGACGTTACTCGTTACCTTGAAACCATTGCCCCCCCCGCCTATCAAGAAAGTTACGACAACTCCGGGCTTATTGTGGGCAATCCCCAGGCTGAAGTAAGCGGTATTCTGGTGAGTTTAGACGCTATTGAATCCGTAGTGGACGAAGCGATTGCCAAAGGCTGCAACCTGATTGTATCGCACCACCCCATTGTATTTCGCGGACTCAAAAGTCTGACCGGAAAAAACTATGTGGAGCGCACGATAATCAAAGCTGTCAAGCGTGATATTGCCCTGTATGCCATCCATACTAATCTGGACAACGTGCAGGATGGAGTGAACCGCCGCATCAGTGAGCGACTGGGTTTACAAGACGTGCGGGTGCTGGCTCCTAAGACTGATACCCTTCAAAAGTTGGTCACTTTCGCGCCGTTAGCCGATGCTGATCAAGTGCTTCAGGCATTGGACGAGGCGGGAGCGGGACAAATTGGGCACTACCGCAACTGCAGCTTTCAAACCACGGGCACGGGCCGCTTTCAGCCCAACGAGCAAGCGAAGCCGCACCTTGGCGAGGCAGGAAAGCTGGAGCAGGTAGAAGAACAACGCATCGAGGTGATCTATCCCGCGCACTTAGCCAACCAGATACTGACGGCTTTGCGCAGCGCCCACCCCTATGAAGAGGTGGCTTACTACCAACAGCCACTGATGAACCAAAACCAGGAGGTGGGTTCCGGCATGATTGGCGAACTGCCCCGGCCGCTCTCGGGGACGGAATTTCTGGCTCATTTGAAAAAAAGCATGCAACTATCTGTGGTTCGGCACACTCGTTTGCCGGATAAACCGGTGCGTCGGGTGGCGGTTTGCGGAGGCGCCGGTAGCTTTCTGCTGCCCCACGCCCAGCGGCAGCGGGCCGACGCGTTCGTCACGGCCGATTACAAGTACCACGAGTTCTTCGATGCCGATGGGCAGTTGATCATTGCCGATATCGGACACTACGAGAGCGAAGTGTTTACAAAAGACCTGCTTGGGGATTTTTTGTCAGAGAAATTTGTTAATTTTGCAGTCCATTTGGCCGAAGTGAATACCAACCCCGTTTTCTACGCATAATTTACCTATGGAAAGTACCACCGCCCCGCAAAAAACCGTAGCCGAAAAGTTAGATGTCCTCCTACGTCTGCAAACCATCGACTCTGAACTAGATGATATCAAAAAGATTCGAGGTGCTTTGCCTGAAGAGGTAAGTGACCTGGAAGACGAAATCGCCGGGTACCAGACCCGTTACGATAAATTTGAGGGAGATGTGAAAGCGTTAGAAGAGGAAGTTGATGGCTATAAGAATGCAGTAAAAGAATCGGAAGCGCTGATCAAGAAGTACGAAGAGCAGCAGATGAACGTGCGCAACAACCGGGAGTACGACGCCATCACCAAGGAGGTAGAGCTACAGCAGCTTGAGATTCAAATATCCGAGAAACGCACCCGTGAGGCTTACGTCAAGATTGAACAGAAAAACGAGCAAGTAGCCAGCACCAAAGAGCTTATCGAGCAGCGCCAAAAAGACCTGGAAAGCAAGCAGCAGGAGCTGGATAAAATCGTGGCCGAAAGCGAGGCCGACGAAAAAAGCTTGCTCAACAAGCGAGAGAAGGTGGCTAAAGAAATTGGTGATGCCGACCGCAAACTGCTAGACTACTATGAGAAACTTCGAGCCAGCTTGTCTAATGGGTTGGCCGTGGTGAAAGTAGTGCGTGGCGCCGCTGAAGGTTGCAATATCATTATCCCTCCCCAACGTATTGTAGAGATTAAAGATAAGAAACGTATTATCTTTGACGAATACTCGGGCCGCATCCTGGCCGACGTGGAAGAAATAGAAATAGAGGAAGAGGTGAAACCCAAACGCGGTCGCCGGAAAGCGTCGTAGGGCGTTTTAACTTTTAACCAAAAGGCAGCTTTCCCCGGCTGCCTTTTTTTTGTCTATATTGTGCCCAAACGAACCGTGCTGACCGTGACCAGTGCTCTATTGTATCATTATCATCTTTTCGTCGCCTGGTTGTTTGCTGCCCCTCGCAACTACAAAGACCAACGTTCGGTATCGCTCCCCCTTCCTGCTAGCCATACTGCCGACAACAATGACTACGAAACGTTTATTGAGCAACTGTTTCGCACCCATTACGCCGCGCTCTGCCGCGCCGTCTATCCCATCGTCCGCGATCGCGATACTGCCGAAGACATTGTGCAGGACGTGTTCATGAAAATTTGGCGAAGTAAAACCAAGTTAGATACCGAGCAGTCGGTAAAAGCGTATCTGTTCCGAGCGGCTATCAATACCGCGCTCAACTTTCTGGAAAAGAACCGACCCACTAGTTCGTGGGATGACGCGCTTACTGATCGATACGCAACCAACAGCACCGAAGAAACAATCGCCTACCAAGAAGCAGAAAAAAAAGTGGCTTACGCTTTAGAGCAACTTCCTCCCAAATGCAAAGTGGTGTTTTCACTGAGTAGGTTTGAGGATATGAGTTACGCAGAAATTGCTCAGCACTTGGCTATTTCAGTTAAGGCGGTGGAGAAGCAAATGGGAAAAGCGCTAAAGATTATGCGGCAGCACGTTTATGACCAGTAGCTAGCGGGACTTGGTACCGATTAAAAATATTTTTTCTTCAGAGGTAGGGTAATGTTTCGCCTACCGGTATTAATAGTAGTTGATCAACAATATGGAACCCAAAGATGACGATTTCTGGATAAAAATCGCGCGTCAACTCAATCTTGCTGACAATGAGGCACTATCGGCTATGGACCGTCAGTCGGACGACCCTAGGAAGAAACAGGTGCTGGAGGAAGTCCGCGAACTTTGGGAGCAAAGTGAGCATCCTGGCAAAGCGTATCAACCGGACGTGGAGCGTGGCTGGCAACGTTTTCAGCGTCTCCGGCAGCGTGAAGGAGAGCACTACCGTTTGGCTCAGGAAGGGCGAAGCCGTCTGGTCGAATACTATGCAAAAATTGCTGCATCGGTAGTTTTAGTCATAGGCGTCGGATATCTTTTGGGGCAGTGGTGGACTAAGTCGGAAGAAGTTCGACTGGCCACAACCGATCAAAAAGAAATGTACTACCTGCCCGATAGTAGTCAGGTATGGCTTAACCGGAATAGCGAATTGATGTACACTACTGAATTTAATCGGGACAATCGAGTGGTTTACTTAACCGGGGAAGCTTTTTTCGAGGTGCGTCGGGCCGAAGGTAGGCGCTTCACGGTATACAGCAGCTTGGCCAAAACGGAGGTGATCGGCACTTCATTCAACGTGAACGCTTACCACCACGATTCGGTGCTGGTGCAGGTGGTGACGGGGAGGGTGGCTTTTTCGCCTCGAAACGAAGATAATGCTGTCTTCCTGTCGCCCGGGCAACGGGGGCTTGTGATTAGAGAGCAAACGGTAGCCGAGCGCTCAACGGTTAGCAACCCCAACTTTCAATCGTGGCAAAACAACCAACTGGTATTTGATGACACGCGTTTGACAATGATCACCCAACTACTGGAGCACTACTACGGAATCACCATCGAGCTGGCAAACCCTGACTTAGCCAACTGTCGCTACACCGCCTCGTTTAACCAAGCTTCGTTGGCTGAAGTCCTGGATGTCTTGTCGGCGGTAGGCAATTTAACCTACCGCAAAGTCGGCAACCGCGTTGTCCTTTCCGGGGCCGGTTGCCCATAAAATACGTAAACGTACTAAAGCACTTGTTATGAAATGGTCTATCCTGATCACCCTGGCCGTGGCTTGCCTAAGCTTCCGCACCCTGCCGCAGCCCGATGTTTTAGCGTATCAAGTCACCCTGAATCATCAAGAGGCGACGCTCCGGCAGATACTACACGACATTAGTAATCAGTATCAGGTCAAGTTTGCTTACCTCAACAACGAGATGCCCGAAGGGCCTACCTTCAGTATTCAGGTGCGGGATCGGGCGCTGAGGTTGGTACTAGACGAGTTACTAACAGATACCGGCATTTCCTACCGGGTAGTCAACGGACAAGTAGTGCTAAAAAGAGAACCCAATATTGTTCCTGTTGCTCAACCGGCGCGAAGTGGGGAAACCCGCTACCAGCCTACCGAAGCGGCTGCTTCGCAGGACGCAACTGCCTCTAAGTCCCCGGATAGTAAAAATCATCGGACGCCTTCTCCGGCAACGCCAGTTCGACAAGCTAGATCACTGCCTTTGCCGGTTAAGGTACCGACTAAACGCACAGCAGCGACTAACTCTCTACAGAATCAACGCACCAACCGCGTGCCCCCGGTGGTGCCAATCCGCATAGAAGTTGAGGATGCGGCCACCGTGCAATATCCGTTGGGGGATACGGCCACCGTGGATACGGCCACCGTGGATACGGCCACCGTGGATACGGCCGCTCGGTCGTCCGATCCCGTAGCCTCAGGTACGCTACAGGAGGCGCGTCCCGCTTCCAAAGAGGCTAACTCGGTCGCAGGAAGGACTAACCAGTTTGGCCAGAAAATCAGTGAGAATATTCGCCGAGCGATGGACAAACTCTTCCAAAAGCCTTCCGTTGATTCATCCGACTATCTGCGCCGTCCGTTCCATATCGGATTGGTTTATCCCCTGAGCACCAACGGACTGCAAGCCGGACGGACAGTCAATAGGCTGTCGTTTCACTTGCTGGCGGGCTACGCCGCCGGGCTAGATGGTGCGGAGTTCACCGCGATCGGAAATATTGAGAACGATTTTGTGGAGGGAGCGCAGTTTGCCGGTTTCTTTAACTTGGTGCGGCGACGGGTGAACGGCTTACAGGCTGCGGGTTTCGTCAATGCTAACGGCGGGAGTATGCGGGGTGCCCAACTGTCGGGCTTTGTCAACGTAGCAGTTGGAACCATCAACGGTCTGCAAGCCACCGGCTTCGTCAATGTGGGCACCGGTCGGCAACAAGGAGCGCAGTTGTCAGGGTTTGTGAACTTGCTCACCGACAGCATTCGGGGCGCTCAGTTATCGGGCTTCGTCAACTATACGCGGCACCTCCAAGGGTTGCAGGCCACGGGCTTTGTCAACGTAGTGTCAGGCGACGTGCGGGGAGTTCAGCTAGCCGGATTCGTGAACTACGCCCACCACGTGAAAGGTGCGCAAATCGGGTTACTCAACATCGCCGACAGCATCGAGGGCGTACCGATTGGTTTGCTAAGCATCGTGCGCAAGAATGGCTACCGACGTTTAGAGCTATGGTACGGCGATGCGCTACAGGCGAACGCAGCCTTCAAAATGGGGGTGCCAAAGTTCTATAATATGCTATTGTTTGGTACCCAGTTTACCGACACCGATCTTCAGTGGGGCGTTGGCTATGGAGTAGGGTCAATGTTTCCGATCACGTCTGCCTTCAATATAAACCTCGACGTTTTTGCCATGCAAATACACGAAAACAGCCAAGATTTCTTTGATGCTTATGTACTGAATCTGCTGAATACGGTTCGGCTTAGTTTTAATCTGCAACTGGCGAAACACCTCACCCTATGGGCCGCTCCCACCTTCAACGTGATGGTCTCCGAATACCAGCAACCGGACAGTCAGACCGTTGGTAGCACCATTGCTCCTGCATGGACAAACTACAACCGAACCTTCAACGACCAAACCAATGTGAAAATGTGGCCCGGGTTTCAGGTTGGGCTTCGCTTCTAGATTCTTTTTACCATCATTTAAACTTCAAACCAGATGAGAAGTAATCGTAAAACTACGTCCGCTTCGGTCGCGCGTAGCTACGCTCAGGGTTGGAAAACCGCCCTTGAAACATATAACCGCCAGCAGAAGAAAAGACTACATTGTGCCTGGATGCTGCTACTGTGGTTGCCATCGGTCACCGTCGCGCAAACGCTCACCCAAACCATTCGAGGAAAAATCATTGACCAGGAAGCGCAATCGCCGCTACCGGGAGCCAACGTGGTGGTACTGAACACCGACCCGCTACTCGGCAGCAGCACCCAAGCCGATGGCAGCTTTCGGATCGAGCGCGTACCCGTGGGGCGTCATACCCTGAAAATTAGCTGCATTGGTTACGAAGATGCCCAGATCCCAGAGTTGATCGTTGGCTCTGGCAAAGAGGTGGTTCTAACCATCCGGCTCACCGAGTCGCTTACCCAAATGGAAGAGATTGTAGTTACCGCCGAATCGGAAAAGGGCAAACCTAACAACGAACTGGCCTTTATCAGCGCCCGCTCGTTCACGGTGGAAGAAACCAAGCGCTACGCCGCCAGCATCAATGATCCGGCCCGCATGGCACTGTCGTTCGCCGGGGTGGCCTCAAACGATGATGGCTCAAATAACATCGTAATCAGAGGGAACTCGCCTCGTGGAGTCTTGTGGCGTCTAGAAGGCATTGAAGTGCCCAATCCAAACCACTTTGGGGAGGCCGGAGCTTCGGGCGGCGGGGTGAGCATGCTGAGTGTAAATACGCTAGATAACTCTGATTTCTATACCGGGGCATTCCCGGCTGAGTATGGCAACGCCGCTTCCGGAGTGTTTGATATCAAACTACGCAAAGGAAATAGCGAACAGCGCGAGTATGCCCTACAGGCCGGACTGCTCGGAGTAGACTTTGCTGCGGAGGGACCTTTCAGCCAGAACACCAAGGCTTCATATCTTATCAATTATCGATACTCTACGCTCGGTATACTTGGTGCGCTCGGTATCGATGTGGTAGGCGACGCAATTCCTAATTTTCAGGACCTTACCTTCAAGGTGCACGTGCCAACGCGACAGGCGGGCTCATTCTCCTTCTGGGGATTAGGCGGACTCAGCCGTCAGACAACCGAAGAGGACGATGATCAGGAGTCGTTTCGATACGATATGGGAACTAGCGGCTTATCTCACGTATACTTCTTCGGGAATAATACCTATGCCGAAACAATCCTCTCGTACGCTAAATCGGTAAATAGCTTCTCTGACTATGAACTCCCAAACCAGTATGCCTACGACGAAAAGTTTACCGAAAACTCACTCCGAGGTTCCTGGCTACTCAACCATAAGTTCAACGCCCAACATACAATACGGACCGGTTTGATTGTTAGTCGCTTATCCTTCGACTTATTTTCACAAACCATCGAAGATGAAATCAGAGCTACCGACGTAAATGCTAACGGTGCAACTTATCTGCTGCAGAGCTACGGGCAATGGAAATGGCGAATTAATGAACAGCTTACGCTAAATGCCGGACTGCATCACATGCATTTTGCCCTCAACGGCAACGCTTCGCTAGAACCCAGAGCCGGACTGCGCTGGGAATTCACCGCTCAGCAAGCCCTGAACCTAGGGTTTGGAGTGCACAGTCGGCTAGATCCTCTCGTGAACTACTTTGCTGAGGTTGATCTGGGTGGATCGGCTCCAGCAGAGCAACCAAACCGGCAGCTTGAACTCACTAAGGCAAACCACTATGTAGTAGGATACGAAAACCAGTTACGCAAGGATTTGTACCTGAAGGTAGAAGCTTATTATCAGCAACTTTACGACGTTCCGATCGGCTTTGCCAGAGAAGGAGAAAACGATGCCCCCTGGTACTCCACATTCTCCATGATTAATTACGAGGACGGTACAGTGAATATTCCGCTGAAAAACGATGGAACCGGCCGGAACTATGGTGTGGAGCTAACGCTTGAAAAGTTCTTCACCAACCAGTACTACTTCATGCTTACCGGCTCAGTGTTTGAATCAAAATACTCTCCTCTCAACGGTAAGGAATACGACACCAGATTCAATAGTAACCATGTGCTGAATCTGCTAGGGGGGAAGGAGTTTCGTCTGGGCGGAAACGGCAGCAAAGTATTGGCGGTTAACCTGCGTGGCCTGTGGGCAGGAGGAAACCGGTATACTCCCGTGGATTTAGAGACTTCGCGGCGAAGCGGTGACGAGGTATACCAATGGAACCGGCGGTACACTCAGCAGGTGAAGGATTACGCTCGGGTGGATGTCCGCCTGAGTTTTCGCCGTGATCGCCCCAAATACTCAAGCACCATTTCGTTGGACATTCAAAACGTTACTAACCGGCAAAATGTATTTAACCGATATTATGATGTCATAGCCCAGAATATGACGAATAGCTATCAGGTGGGATTAATTCCGGTACTAAATTACCGAGCTGAGTTTTAGGAACCAATCTATTGAAGTATTCTGTCAAGACCCTCCAGACCATACTTCCGTGATGAATTGAGCAAGCAACTAAAGATGAACCAGCTTTACGCGTGTAACATTAAGCATGCTTGATCTCTGCTAGCAGCTAACAGACGGATATTCGTTATACATGCTTGTTCACGTAAAAAAAGTGAATTTATTAAGATTACACTTACAACGCTTTGTTAGCATAGTGCAAATTCGTATTGATAAAATTTAGATTAGGTACGGAAATTGAGTGAATATTAATTAAAAAATAAGATCGTAAATAGCTCGTACCATTAAACCACCCAGTAATGAATACCGCCCCTCAAACCACCGAATTTAGTGCCCACCTTTCTTGGGCTGGCATGCGTCGTTACCTGCAAGAAGCTCTGCCTACTGAAAAATCGCAGCAGGTAGAGCGACACCTTAATCACTGCCCCCGTTGTTCATCAGCCATTATAGACTATATCCAGGCTGAAGAACCAGAACATTATAAGCAGTACACGAAGAAGCTAAAGGGAATCCTCAAGGCAGGCCACACAGAGAAGAAGAGCGTATTATCTTCGTTTCAGATGAAAGCGATCCGAACAACGACCGCGGTTGTGGCCTTGCTAATTTTCTCGTTCTTCGCTCTCAAAACAGTGATTAACAAACAAGCTGATTATGCTCTACCTTCAGAGTCACTGGCGATAGCCGAAAAGACTGAGAAAGTAGTGCCAGTGCGCCAAAGCACTATTAGGAAAACTACCAAGGCAATTCCTGAAAGGGGAACTGCTAAAAAGGAAAAGCCTAAAGGAACGGCGAAAGTTGTTAAAAAGGCTACCCGTAGACCGCAAACTGAAGTCCCCGTCGAAGCCCCAGCGGTAATCACTAAGACGCGAACCGCTACGGCTCCTAAAGATGCTGCCGTTATCGTTCCGGCTCGTCAAGAACAGCCACAAAGCAAACCGCAACCACCGGCCGCCAGTGCTTCAAGCGAAAGCGCTGCTCCTCTGGCAACCGAAGAGGTAGCGCCTGTGCCGCAGGAGGAAGTCGCTGAGGCACCGGCTAATGAAACCGCCAGTCGGAAACCTCTTCCCACGTTACAGAAGATCAAAACAACAGAAAGCTCAGCAGCAGTTGCTCCATTAGGCAGCAGCACGCCTACTGAAATGCCGATGCCAAGTAACGAAATTCTCGAGCGATAGTCGTAGCCAAAAGAGCGTGAGGTTAATCAAATTGCGATAGGGCAGGTTTCACCTGTCCTATTTTTTTGTAGCCTACTCGCCTCATCAGGCTTCAGCTTGCAACGCTATCGACAACATAAGGAGATACTGCACCGTTGTATCAAGCGTACCGAGCAAGCATATGTATGAGTAACCACGTGTTGATCACCGGCGGTAGCGGATTAGTAGGAAATCGGCTAACTGATCTTTTGTTATCCAAAGACTACACCGTAAGCCATCTGAGCCGCTCTCCAGCCCAGTCAACCTCTTCCGTTCCCACTTACCAGTGGGATATCAAGCGACAATACATTGACCCACAGGCACTAGCTAACGTTGATTACGTGATTCATCTGGCAGGAGCCGGAGTAGCCGATAAGCGCTGGACCGACGAGCGCAAGCAGGCGATTTTAAACAGTCGGACTGAGTCAACGAAATTGTTGCACGATGCAATCGTCCAGGCGGGCCCGTCTACGCTCAGAGCATTCGTATCTGCCTCAGCAATTGGTATTTACGGAGCCGATACCGGAGATACACTGCTCACCGAAGAGAGCCCGGCGGGGGATGACTTTTTGGCCGATGTGGTGGTGCAGTGGGAAGCCGCGGTAGACGCCATTAAGAATTTGGGGATTCGGACGGTGAAGTGCCGGATCGGCATTGTGCTAAGTCCGGATGGCGGCGCGCTGCCTCCCATTGCTCGAACGCTACGCTGGGGCGTAGGAGCCCCTCTGGGCAGTGGCGAACAGTACCTCAGCTGGATTCATATAGACGATTTATGTCGGTTATTTATTCACGCTTTAGAAGATGAAGCGGTAGCCGGAGTATATAACGCCGTGGGGACACAACCAGTCACCAACCGAACACTGACTCAGGCCGCGGCGCAGGTGATGCACCGCCCCCTATGGATGCCTAACGTGCCAGGGTTTGCACTCAAATTCGCTTTGGGCGAACTTGCCTCGGCGGTGCTAGGCGGCAATCGCGTTAGTAGCCAAAAAATAGAAGATGCAGGGTTCCGCCATAAATTCAACCAGCTGGACCTTGCCTTGGCAGACTTGTTGAAGTAGACTAATGCCGAACTTATGCTCATTCGCAACACGTTACCAAGCCAAACCCAGAAAGAACGCTCAAGATTTGATGACGCCTGGTAGACTCATTTCGCTTTTAGGCAGCATAAATTCTTCTCAATAAAATCTGAAAACCACAAAATACCGATGTATCAATGCAAGAGATAACTGACAACAATACGCTACCCTCAAAAATAACGGACAACAAGGTCACTCCCGAAGAAGCCCGCATTCACCAAGCATTTAAAGACCGTAACTGGAACGAGATCAAGAGCCACGACTCGTGGGCGGTATTCAAAATTATGTCGGAGTTCGTAGAAGGCTTCGAGAAGCTCAACAAAATCGGGCCCTGCGTTACTATATTTGGGTCGGCCCGCACTCCTGACAACCACCCTTACTACAAAATGGCCGAAGAGATTGCCGGCATGATCGTTGAACACGGCTATGGAGTGATCACTGGGGGTGGTCCGGGCATTATGGAGGCGGGGAACAAGGGGGCTCAAGGAGCACAAGGCAAGTCCGTAGGAATCAATATTGTTCTTCCCTTTGAGCAAAGTAGCAACATCTACATTGACGCTGATAAGCTAATCACGTTTGACTATTTCTTCGTGAGAAAGGTGATGTTTATGAAGTACTCTCAGGGGTTCATCGTGATGCCCGGCGGCTTCGGTACGCTTGATGAGCTATTTGAAGCACTTACCTTGATTCAAACCAAGAAAATTGGTAGGTTTCCAATCGTCTTGGTAGGCACCGATTACTGGAAAGGGTTGTTGCACTGGGTAGAGGAAATTATGTTGAAGCAAGAGAAGAACATTAACCAGGTCGACCTAACGCTTATTAATCTGGTGGATTCCGCAGAAGATGCCGTACGTGTCATCGACGACTTCTACGCGAAGTATCTACTATCGCCCAATTTTTAGAAATGTTCAAGAATATCCAGGCCCAGGTAGCCTTTCAGTTTGTTATCATTCTGTTGTTAATTGTGTACGTTGGGTGGCGAGAGCTTAATACCGGTTGACGAGTGAGCGCACCACCCGCAGCTTTGATCGCTGAGCCTACGGGAAACCCGATTCCGCCCACCGAACTTCCTGATTCACCCCCAACTCCTTCTTACCAAGCCCTGATTATTCCCACCCCTACCGAGATAGAATTTGCTGGGGAAACCTTGTCATTGAGAGATCCCGACCTGCGTGAGCGCCTCGATCGGGAGTTGCACGTGAACGCCAATTGGCACTCCAACACCATCCTTTTGATAAAGAAGGCCCACCGCTGGCTTCCGACAATCAGCAAGATCCTCGCTGAGAACGGCGTCCCCGACGATTTCAAGTATCTGCCGGTGATCGAGAGTGGGTTGGTAGAAAGCGCTCGCTCACCAAAGAATGCCGTCGGGTTTTGGCAACTGCTGAAGGGAACCGCCAAGGATTATGATCTGGAGGTGAACAAAGAAGTGGACGAACGCTACGACCCGGTGAAGTCTACCGAAGCTGCTTGTAAGTACTTGAAGAAAGCC
Source organism: uncultured Cytophagales bacterium (assembly GCA_963761785.1). GTDB lineage: Bacteria > Bacteroidota > Bacteroidia > Cytophagales > Cyclobacteriaceae > Tunicatimonas. The sequence continues at coordinate 2,204,312 of CAVXII010000001.1, read as the reverse complement.
TACCGCAAATTTGGTAGCTGGGCCGATGTGGCTGCATCTTACAACATTGGCATACGTGGACTAGAGCGACGGCTGGAGGCGCAGAACGTAGATTCGTACTTCGACATGCTGCTGAACGAAGAAACAGCTCGTTACTTCTTTCGGGTAGTATCCATCAAAAAAATCATTGAAAATCCCGAAGGTTACGGCTTCCACATCGCCGAAGACCAGCGCTACGTGCAACCGGAGTTTGATACCGTCACCGTTACTGAAACAGTCAAAGACCTGGTTGCCTTTGCACAAAGCCACGGCATTTCTTACAAAATCCTGAAGCGCCATAACCCTTGGCTGCGCACCCCCAAGCTTTCCGTGAAACGCAAAACCTATTACATCCTGATCTCCAGAGACCCCGCCGAGCAGTACAAGGCCATCGGCCGCCCGCGGGTTTCATCGTCGTAGCCCCAACAATCCGATGGAACTGCCTTACGATACCATCAGCAAAATGATACGGTGGTACAAAGGAGGGGTTTCGTACGAATGCGGAAAATTGGAATTGAATTTTGAGTGGCAAGCCCGATTTCAAGACCACATCATTCGTGACCAAAGTGCGCTGGACAACATTCGTCAGTATGTACAAGACAATCCGTTGCGCTGGGAGGAAGACATCTTTAATCCGGGTTCAAGGTCACACCAAGAAAAGTTTGATAATCATCCCGTTAAGTATCTGCCCCCATTCCTATAAATTCCACCAGCATCCTTACCTTTGCCCGCTGCAAAACCTACTATTATGAAAGTATTTTTAACCGGCACCAGCGGTTTGCTGGGCAGCAACGTGCTGCTTGCCCTCCAGCGCCAGAACTACGCCGTGAAGGCTTTGTTCCGAAACGAGGATGACGCCCGTAAGCACCGCGAGGTCAAAGACATTGAGCTGTTTATGGGCGATATCACCGATGCCGCCGCCATGCAACGGGGGGTGGCGGGGTGCGACGTGATCATCCATGCGGCGGCCGATACGGGACTGTGGCCGTCGCGTTGCCGCGCCTACGAGCAGACCAACGTGCAGGGAACCGTTAACCTAATCAACGCTGGAAAGAAAGCCAACGTGCATCGGATGATCTCGGTGAGCACTGCCAACGCCCTGGGCTTTGGCACCAAAGAACAACCCGGCGACGAAACCACATTGCCCCAGTTTGCCCAGTACGGATTAGGGTATATGGAAACCAAGTACCTGGCCCAGGAGCTTCTGCTGCGTGAGGCACGGAACGGGTTCCCCGGAGTAGTAGTAAATCCTACCTTTATGATTGGCCCGCACGATCACAAGCCCAGTTCGGGGCGCATGGTGCTAGCCGTGTACGAAGGCAAGGTGCCTGGCTACCCCGTAGGGGGCAAAAACTACGTCTTCGTGGGTGATGCCGCTACCGCCATTGTAAACGCCATTGAGCAAGCGCGTATCGGAGAGTGCTATATTTTAGGAAACGAAAACCTAAGCTACCAAGAAGCCTTCACGAAGATGGCCCGCGCAGTAGAGATGGCCCCGCCTCGCTTCGGCATTCCACCTTCTTTAACTAAGGGGTTTGGCCTACTTGGGTCACTCTACGGAACCATCGCAGGGAAAGCTCCTAGCGTGAGCTATAAGATGGCTCAAGTGTCGTGCGATGGACACTACTTTACTGCTGCCAAAGCGGTGCGCGAACTCAATATGCCACAGACACCTGTTGACTTGGCTATCCAAGAGTGCTTTCAGTGGTTTCAAGAAAACGGGTACCTATCGCGAAAAAATGGATGAAGATTGGTAGAGTGGACGAATAACAGTATCATTCGTCTCTGATTATACGCACACCTCCTTCATCTATGGCTCAGTTTCAATTATATCCCGTGCGCTCGGCGCAAGACAAAGAAGATTTTCGGCAGCTACCGTATAAAATCTATCGAGATGATCCGAACTGGATTCCGCACATCCGGCAGGAAGTAGAGGCGGTATTTGATCCGAAGCAGAACACTTTTTTCACCCACGGACAAGCCGAGCGCTGGATTATGAAGGACCAGACGGGAGCGGTGGTAGGGCGTGTGGCGGCGTTTATCAACGAGCGCAAGGCTCACAGCTTTACGCAACCCACCGGCGGCATGGGTTTTTTTGAATGCATTGACGATCAAGAAGCCGCCTTTACGCTCTTTGAGCGGTGTCAAGCATGGCTCAGCGAACGGAACATGGAAGCGATGGACGGGCCGGTCAACTTCGGTGAGAACAATAAGTACTGGGGATTGATTACTGAGAACTTTTCTTTGCCGCCGTACTACGGACAAAACTACAATCCGCCGTACTACATTCAATTCTTCGAGGAATATGGGTTTCAGGTATACTTCAACCAGATCATCTTCCACCGTTCCTTTCACGACTTGCTGCCGGAGATTTACCAACGCCGGTCCGACCGTCTAAAGGCCCAGGGTACTTACGAACTTCGGTACTACAAGAAGAGCGAGTCGCTGACCTACGCGCGCGCGTTCATGGACATCTACAACGATGCCTGGCAAACCCATGACAACTTCAAGCCCATGACCGAGCAGCAGGCGATGACGCTGCTCAAGCAGATCAAGCCGGTGGTGGATGAAGACATGCTCTACTTTGTGTACCACGAGGGCGAAGCGGTGGCGTTTATGATTGCCCTGCCTAACATCAACACCATTTATCGGAAGGTAGGCGATAACATGAACCTGTGGGGCAAACTCAAGTTTCTGTACTACCAGAAAACCCTGCCGGTGCGCGAGGTGTACGGAGTGGCTTTCGGTGTGAAGCAGAAGTACCAGATGCGGGGTATCGAAGGTCTTATCTTTGATGACATTATCGATATCGTGCAACGCACCCCGGACTATAAGTACGACAATTATATCGTCACCTGGGTTGGCGATTTTAATCCCAAGATGATCCGGGTGATGGAAGCGTTAGGGGCCAAGCAAGTGCGCACTTTGGCTACTTACCGCAAGTTATTTGACGAAAACGCTACGTTTGAGCGGTCGCCGACTATTGGGGGGAAGAAGGATTAAATCAGCGGTAACTACTCAGGTAGCTGGGCTAGCCATGATTTGAGCTAGATAGGTGAATACATCAAGGTCTCGTTTTTTGAGGGTATCAATAACCGAGCGTAGGATGCAGAAAGTGCTTTGCCCGGATTTGAACTGCCCGGAGACCTTCTGTTTAACCTTTACATTGCGAATGGCTCTCTCTGAGCCATTGTTGTCTGGGGGTACTTCCAAATCGTACAAGAAAACCAGCAAGCAGTCCCGATACTTAACCATAGACTTTTGGAAAGTGTGGGTTTTTTCAAACCGTCTGCCATCAATAGGGCGGAGTAGTAACCGATTGAGCCGATTTTCCAACTCGTAGACCTCCTGCTGACCCTTACGCCAAGCTTTTTCTTGTCTATGTGCTGTTTCGTTGAGCTTCAGAGCATCATGCAGCAGAGTTCTACAATGCGTGGACCAGGGGCTTTTTTCGCTTTCTTCCAGGAAAATCAAGTCTCGTTGCAGGTGAGCCAAACAGAGTTGCTTGGCGTTGGAAGTAATCTTGAGCTGCGCCGCCCAGCGATCGGAGCCTATGGTAGCCTTAGGCAATCCATCGGGAAAGGTTTCTTCGATAACTTGGCTGCCTCGGCAAGCAGAAGCTTTCAAGAAAGTGTTCTTCACATTCTGCCAGGTCCATATCCACCAATTCTTGCCATTCACACGCGCACCGGTTTCATCGCTGCCTACGTAGCTGGCCTTTTGTATTTGTGCTTGAATAGTTTCGTAGATGGGACTGGCTTTAAGAGCAGCCCTTTCTAACATATTATACAAACTGCCCTGACTCAACGCTAAGCCAAATACGTCCCGAAAAAGCAAAGCCAGTCGTTGATAAGGCACATACTGATACACACTTAAGTAAGCCGTATAGGCTTCTAGGCGAGGACCGTATTGGATAGGGGCATTCACCCCCGCCGGATAGCTTGCTTTCTGAAAGTTATCACAGCATGCACACTGACACCCATACTGACGATATTCAGTATAAACCGGCTGCACTGGCGGAATGTCTACTACTTGGCGGCGGGAGACTACTTGCTGCGCTTCGGGCAAAGCATTGCCACATTCCTGACAGTAACTACTTCTTAACTCCTCTATCTCATCGGCTACGGCTACCATCTTGAGCGTGTGCCCCTGATGTCCGGCTTGCCCCCCAGACTTGCGCCCGCTTTTCTGACGAAGGCTTCTACTCATTTTGTTAGCCTTATGCTGACTCGGTGGCTGGTGACTATTGTGGCTGTCTTTCTTGACTGCTTTGCCCTCCAGTCGTTGTAACAATAGCATTACTTTCTCCTCCAGACTAGCTACCCGCTGGCGCAATGAGGCATTCTCCGCCCTCAGTATCGCTATCTCGTTAGATTCATCCACAATCAACAATAATAACTTTTTCTTAACTTACCAAAAAATGCTACCCTACCTGAGTAGTTACAATCAGCGGTTAATTACGGCTACGTGGACTATTTCCAGTCATCACTTTCTAAGAGAAAAATGGCTTCCACTTGCTGACCGCAAACAGTAGCGATCTTGAGCGCGAGTTGGCAGGAAGGAAGAAACTTGCCTGTTTCGATGGCGTAGATGGTTTGTCGAGATACGTTCACTTTATTGGCCAGTGCCTCTTGCGTCAGCTTCATTTTAGCCCGTTCTAACCGCAAAGTATTCTTCATGAGCGAACTACCACCAGAACCATGCATACCAGAGTCAGCACGGTGATAGGCACCAAATAGCCCAAAATCTGCCTTCGGTAGTGGTGAAAATTGTCGGTGGCACTATTGTTCGCATAAAACGCAGCCATATCGGAGTAAAGTCCGGCGTAGAACACGATGAGATAAGTTACTAAGAAGAAAAATGCCAGCACCCCGGCATCCAGCGCAACGGGAGCAGTGCTGAACACGCTAACGCTAGCGAACGAAACCAGAAATATGATAATCAATGACAATGTGATTCGGTAAGAAGCGTACCGGATCGCTTTCACGCGCTCATCGTCCTGCTTTTCCCGGCTAAAAGCGACTGCGTTTAGACCAAGAGCTATAATCAAGATTAACAGATTGGTTACTCTGGTAGACGAAAGAAAGGCTGTTTCATTTAGCCATTGAGCGGCAACTAACAAGGGCATGCAGAGCAAGGCGACCAACAGCCCTGGCTTCTTGTACGCGTGCGAGACCAGCGGAAAAGGAGTAAATGCTTTCATAACAGTTTGTATAGTTTACTTTACAATAGTAAATAAAAGTTGTCATTCTTTAAACATAATTTAGGCACTTTTTCTTAGTCTTATGATTTTATCTAGATCAATAGTCAAGTAAGCGGTCGCGTTCACCCTGAGCTTATCGGAGTGATGGACTGTCAACATGATTTCTTCCTCCAACTTAATCAACAACACATAGTAAGCGCCCTGGTAATTGCACCGCACCACCTGCCCCTTAATTCCTTGCTCAGAATCAGTCGATAGCCAAATGTGCTCAGGACGAACGCCAACCCACGTGGCACCATGCAGAGAATAATGGGGAAACCACCGGCGAATTTTTTCGGTAGGAACTAAACTGCACTCGCCCATCAACTGCGCCACGTACGCATCGGCCGGTTGCTCGTAGACCTGTTGCGGGGTGCCCTGCTGCACCACTTCGCCCCGCCGAAGCACCACCACCTGATCCGACCACGCCAGCGCATCTTGGGCGTCGTGCGTAACGAAGAGCGCAGTGCCTGATGTCTCTTTTAAAATATCAATCACCTCGTTCATCAACTGATTTTTTAGGGGTGGGTCCACTTGGCTGAAGGGCTCGTCCAGCAGCAGCAACACCGGTTCTTCAGCCAGTGCCCGGGCCAGAGCCACCCGTTGTTTTTCACCTCCGGACAGGGAAGCCGGAGGTTGGTCTTCACGCCCTTGCAAGCGAAAGCGCTCGATAAGTTCGTGGGTGCGGGGCTCGCGGTAGTCGCGGCGGTAGGAGCGCAGCGGGTAGGAGATATTATGGTACACGCTCAGGTTGGGCACGAGCGCGAAGTCCTGGAAAACCGTACGAATGTCCGGATGGCCGGGCACCAAGTTCTGCGAAGGACCAGTTACCCGTTGCCCTGAGAGCAAAACAACGCCCTGTTCTGCTTCTAACGTGCCGCTGACCAAGCGCAGGAGGGTAGTTTTTCCAGAGCCACTGGCCCCCACAATAGCGCAAACCTGCCCCGATTGTACATCGAAGGTGACGGAGCGGATGGTATGGTCCGAAAGGGTTTCGTCGTAACGATAGGTGAGTTGATCTACCTGAAGGAGCGCGGGCATACGCTCTATAACTGCCAAAGGTAGCGCAGAGTTATCTGGAAGGAGTAAGTACCGCCAGCGGTCTAGGAGCTTGCTGGTTGAAGTAGTTGATCAACAAGATCTGATCACCTACGTGATAAGGCTTTAGCTGCTGCGACTTCATAAAATCGATAAGCCTCGGGTTTTCTTGCGTCAGGGTTGGAAGCAGCTCTGTCTCAAACGCGTGAGCGCGCACTACTTTTCCGTGGTAGTAAGCAAAATAATGGAAAGACACTACGTGAGGGCTGCTTCCTCGGGGCGGACGGGCCAAACATTGGTTGGGTTGACGCAGATAGAGCACTAAGCCTTCGGCTACTACCTCGTAGAAGCTACGAACCGCGTAAGTAGACCTCACGCGCTGCTCAATGGCCAGAAAGCGGTGGATGATATTATCCTGCGGGTTGTAATAGAAAAAGCGTTGCACCTGACGAGCCGTGAGGGTGGTGATCGTCTGGCCATCATCCGAGCGTAAAAGCACCAACTGATGCAAAGCATTGTAGTGGATCTGACCGTTAAGCACTTCATCGCCTACCAAAACAACCACGCCGTCGTTCCAATCAGCCCCATTGACCGGCAGAGGAGAAGCATTCGCGTTTGGAATTGCTGCGGCAACCAATAGAGCGCTGACAATAGCCAGCCTGAAAGATCGAAGTTGAAATGATGAAGCGTTGCTCATAGTAAAGCAGTATCTAACTACATATACTACTTCTAACGCCTAAAGTTTTAAGATATGATAATCAGTGGGGTAAAAAATCTATAAAAATTACAATACTAGCAACATAAAAGCAGTATTAAAATAAAACACGCAACCATTACTGATCACGTGTCTGAAACTATGCAGTTGATTATCGCTTAAGTTCAGCTTTTTTCAGAATTTTCTTCTGTTTCACTAGAATCAGGCTGCGCGTCATCACGATCGCGAAGCTTCTTGTCATCCACATGGCGATTTAAGAACTGGTTGATCTTATCGACGTCGTAGTTGGTCTTGATCTCACCAAAGGTATCTATTTTAATATCAAAGCCATCCAACTCAGGATTCACTTTGGGGGTCTCTCGCTTGCTCAATCGTTTGCGTCCCATAACTCAAAATTTTGATGGTTCAATCTAGTGTACGTTTTTACCGAGCTTTTGTTGGGCTTGCCGAATTCGGTTGACCACTTCAACGCGCCCTAACACGGCTATGATTTGCATCAAATCCGGACCGCCCCCTTCGCCGGTTAGCGCCAAGCGCAGCACTGGCATGAACTTACCAATCTTCACCCCCTGCTGCTCCAGCACCTCAACCAAAGTCGCCTTAGCGGCTTCTGCCGACAACGGGTCGGCAGCGTTTGGCAATGCATCAGCGTAAGCATTCAGCGTGGCGGCGGCTTCTTCCGTCCACTTCTTACTCACGGTTTTTTCGTCGTAATGTTCCGGGACCTGATAAAAATAGCGAGCGCTGGTCCACAGTTCCGACGGGAAGGTAATGCGCTCTTTCATCAGGCCGCTCACCGCCTCGGCCTTCTCTTGGCTGCTATCAACGCCTGCCTGCTCAAGCTCTTCTTGAAGATAAGCAGCCAGTTCTTGGTCAGACTTACTCTTAATATACTGCTGGTTAAACCAGCGGGCCTTTTCGATATCAAACTGGGCACCGGCTTTGTTAATACGCGCCAAGCTAAACGAAGCCACCATCTCGGCTAAACTGAAAAGCTCTTGCTCGTTGCCTGGATTCCAGCCCAGCAGTGCTAGAAAATTAACTACTGCTTCGGGTAAATACCCTGCTTCTCGAAATCCAACCACCATTTCCTGGGTTGCCGGGTCGGTCCAGTTGATTGGGTACACCGGAAACCCAAAACGGTCACCACTACGCTTGCTCAGTTTGCCGTTGCCGTCGGGGTTCAGGATCAAAGGCAAGTGCGCAAACTGAGGCATATGCTTCTCCCAGCCCAAATAACGATACAGCAGCACGTGCAGCGGAGCCGACGGCAGCCATTCTTCGCCACGAATCACATGGGTAATCTTCATTAGATAATCGTCCACCACATTGGCTAAGTGATAGGTGGGCATCCCGTCCGACTTCATCAGCACTTTGTCGTCGAGCGTAGACGACTGCACCACCACCCAACCGCGAATGCTGTCTTCCAGGCGAACCTCTTCTTTTCGGGGCGTTTTGAGGCGGATTACGTAGGGTTCGTTTCGCACCAAGCGCTCCTGCACTTCCTCTGCGCTTAAAGTCAGCGCGTTCTTCATCTTCATGCGCGAGATGGCGTTGTACTGCGGTTGCGCCACCCGGGCATCTTTCAGGCGCTGTCGCATGGCTTCCAGTTCTTCGGCGGTGTCGAAGGCATAGTAAGCGTGCCCGGCATCCACCAGCTGCTGGGCGTATTGCTGGTACAGTTCCTTTCGCTCGGACTGTCGGTAGGGGGTATGATTGCCGCCGGGACCAACTCCTTCGTCCGGATGAATACCGCACCACGCCAGCGCTTCCTCAATGTACGCCTCAGCTCCTGGAACCAGACGACTCTGATCAGTATCTTCAATGCGCAGGATAAAGGTGCCCTGGTGCTGCTTGGCGAACAGATAATTATACAGGGCGGTTCTAACCCCGCCGATGTGCAGGGGGCCGGTGGGACTTGGGGCAAAACGGACTCTAACTGGTTTCATGGGGGTATAACCGACGAGCGGGGTTTAGGTTACGGGAGAATAAAGGGCAGAATGTTAACCGAATTATCAGCTGCCTTCCTGGCTCACTACTTCGTGCAGCAGGCGGCGGCTGATCGCTACTTGCTTGTTGAAGTTTAGCAGCGAAACCAGATAGTTGGCGGCTCCCACGCCGACCGAAAGGGCAGCATAATGGTACAATCGTTCATAGTGCGCCAGATAAAATCCGAAGCCCAGGGTAATTATCCACCAAAACACCAGGAAAGCGGTGGTCATGGTAAACAGACGGTACCGAACAAAAAGCAAACAACCCTGCGAAGTGGGTTCTATCGCCCCCGAAATGAAGGGAAGAAAATTGTTGGGACGGGTTATCTTTTGCGACAGGCGAAACGAATCTTTGGTTACCTGCCCGTTGAAAAGAACGGTTGAGGCGGGGGGTACCGCAGAGCGCGAAGCAGCATCCAGCGTAGCCACTCGCAGCCGACGGGTGACCTCAGCGGCGGACAAGGACGACACCAGGGTTTCTTGCGCGGTAGGCCAGCCTCGCATGGATTAAATCAGGGCGATGCACGAGATCTCCACGTTCACATCTTTGGGCAACCGGCTCACCTCCACGGTTTCGCGGGCCGGAGGATTTTCCGTAAAATACTGCCCGTAGGCTTCGTTGATCGCCGAAAACTGGCCCATATCGCGGATAAAAATGGTGCACTTTACCACCTGGGCAAAACTGCTTCCGGCTGCTTTAAGAATAGCTTCCAGGTTTTTCATGACCTGCTGCGTTTCTTCGTTGATACCACCCTTGATTACCTCACCGGTGGCGGAGTCAATAGAAACCTGGCCCGATACGAAGAGCATATTGCCCGCTTGCACAGCTTGGCTATAGGGGCCAATGGGGGCGGGGGCGTCGGCGGATTGGATAATTTTTTTGGACATGACAGACAAATTTGTTATAGGTTGATGCTGGGGCGTGTTGACTATAGGCTAACGAGGGATTTTGAGGCCGGTTTTCGTCTGGTCAAGGCATTTGAGAAGCGCGATGCGGGGCATCGGGCGCCGAAAGTAACGCTGAACAGACGGTAAGCGGGCCAAAATCACCGTTCAAGTTTATATGTCAACACGCCCTAGGACAAAGGTACGGATTTTTGGTTCTTATCGAGCCAACCACAACCTCACCCCCGCAGCAATGAAAATATTATCCGCCGAGCAGACCCAACGGGCTGATGCGACCACCATAGCACGAGCGAGTATCTCCTCGCTGGAGTTAATGGAGCGGGCCGCCCAGGAGTTTGTCTACTGCTTCACAGAAACCTTTCCTGCCAAGCAACGCCCGGTATACGTGTTCTGCGGACCGGGTAATAACGGGGGTGACGGACTCGCCATTGCCCGGCTATTGGCCGACCGATTGTATCAGGTGCAGACGTGGGTGGTGACCGGTGGGGGAAACGTGTCGCCCGACCACGCGGCCAACCGCCAACGCTGGTCAGGTGAGCCTCCGATTGAAACTATCACCACGGCGGACGATATTCCTGCCCTGCCCGAGCAAGCGGTAGTGATTGATGGCCTGTTTGGCTCCGGGCTGTCGCGTTCTGCCGAAGGGGTTTTCGCCGAAGTGATCGCCGCCATCAACGCATCGAAGGCCACCGTTGTTGCCATCGACGTGCCTTCGGGTCTGTTTGCTGACCAAGCCACCCCCGGGGAAGCCGCCGTGGTGCGGGCTACGTACAGCTTCACGTTTCAGTGGCCCAAGCTAGCTTTTCTGTTGCCGCAAAACCAAGTCTACGTGGGGCACTGGCAGGTGCTTAACATAGGATTGGATAGGCAATTTGTGGCGGAGGCAATCACTAACTACTACTACACGGATGAAGCGGCGCTGGCGGGTGTCAGAAAACGGCGGGCACCGCAATCGCACAAGGGAAACTACGGCAAAGCCCTGCTCATTGCCGGAAGCTACGGGAAAATTGGAGCAGCGGTGCTCAGCGCGAGTGCCTGCAAACGGGGAGGTATCGGGTTGCTCACGGTGCATGTCCCGGAATGCGGATACGCGACCCTACAGACCACCGTTCCTGAAGCCATGGTAACGGTTGATGCGCACAGGCACCACTTTAGCGGTTTGGATACCGGGCTAATGGATGCCTACAACACCGTGGGCATTGGTCCGGGTCTGGGCACCGCTCCGGAAACCAAGTCGGCCATGCAGGGCCTGCTACTGGCGATGCGTGAACGCCATTTGTCGTTGGTGATGGACGCCGACGCGCTCAACATCTGCGGCGAACACCGTACGCTGCTGCACCAACTTCCGGAGCAGACCATCCTCACGCCGCATCCCAAAGAGTTTGAGCGGCTCACCGAACCCGCGCGCGACGATTTCCATCGGCTGGAGCTTCTTCACGAATTTTGTAAGACCTACCAGGTGCACTTGGTGCTGAAAGGTGGTCCAACGGCGGTGGGCGCTCCAGACGGTCGGGTATACTTCAACAGCACCGGCAACCCTGGGATGGCTACCGGTGGCTCCGGCGACGTGCTCACTGGGCTGATCACTGCCTTGCTAGGACAAGGCTACGAACCGCTGGATGCCGCTCGGCTGGGAGTATACGTGCACGGATTAGCGGGCGATTTGGCGGCCGAACAGCTTGGTTACGAAGCCCTTACCGCCTCGGACCTTGTGAAGTTCTTTGGAAAAGCCTTTCAGGAGTTGAAATGAGGCGGCAAGACACTTTTTTTCATCGGCTAGCAGTAGGTCAGAACAATTTATTATGGATACGTACCTTTCATTAGCCACCGCCTCCGAAGGCTTATATCGCGAAAAAGGGAGCAAATTCTTCGCTTTTGCCTATCCGGTAACCGATGAGGCGGAGGTTAATATCTACCTAACGAACCTTCGAAAGCAACATCACAGCGCTCGTCATCACTGCTACGCCTTTGTGCTAAAACCCGCAGAAGGACAAGAAGAACGCTACCGAACGAGCGACGATGGCGAACCTACCCACTCGGCGGGAGATCCTATGCTTGGACAGATTCGTTCTCACCAATTAACGGATGTGTTACTGGTAGTAGTGCGTTACTTCGGGGGCACTAAGTTGGGGATTGGCGGGCTAATCAATGCCTACAAAACAGCCGCTGCCGATGCTATCGCGCACAACCGGATGGTGGAAAAGGTGAGAACCGAAGAACTGTTAATCCGCTTCGGCTACGAGAATACCAGCGAGGTGCAGCGAATTATCCATCAGTATAGCGCTGAGGTAGTACATCAGGAATTTGCCCAACAGTGTCACTTTTGCCTTCGCGTAGCGCAAAGCAGCTGGGAAGAGGCTAAAGCAGCATTGACGGGGCTTCCGGGAGTGGTATGTTCATAAACAATCCGGTAAGTGCTCCGGTTTTCATGGCACGATGTCTTCACCCCCCGTTTTTCTGTCATCCGAATGGCGCTATCTGCTGATGGCCAACTATGCGGTGCCGCCTGCGGTGCTGCAACCCTACGTGCCCCCCGGTACCGAACTGGATTTCTACGAAGACAAAACCTACGCCAGTATTGTGGGATTTCGTTTCTTAAACACCCGGTTGTTAGGCATTCCGATCCCCTTGCATCAAAACTTCACGGAGGTAAATTTGCGTTTTTACGTGCGCTACGCCGCCCCCCAAGGGTGGAAGCGGGGCACCGTGTTCATCAGTGAAATTGTGCCCAAGCCCGCGATCGTGGTCGTGGCCAACACGGTCTACGGGGAGCATTATTCCTACGCGCCCATGCGCTACAGCATCCAGCACGACGACCAGCACCTGCAGGTGGTATACCGGTGGAAAAGACGAAGGTGGAACATGATCCGCGCCTTTGCCGAACACGACTGGCAACCAATGACGGCGGGTTCGCTGGAAGCATTTATTGCGGATCACTACTGGGGATATACCGCGATCGACGCGCAAACCACCGGCGAATACGGCGTAGAGCATCCCCCGTGGGACTTCCATCCGGTGACTAGTTTTGAGGCAGATATAGACGTTGCCCGATGGTACGGCGCGGCCTTTGTTCCCTATCTGACCACGCCTCCTGCCTCGGTGTTTATCGCGCACGGCTCGGAAGTAGTGGTGCGAAAAGGGCGTCAGTTTGCGGCGCTTGCCCCGGCTTAAGTACTTCGCGGTTTACTTAAACGAGAAAAAGCCCAACGAATTTCGCTGGGCTTCTTGGTTGTGTAGTGTTATATTAATCAGACGTTCATCAGCGACTCGCGGCGACGCATTTTGCCCGCTGGGATGCCGAACATCATCTTAAAGCGTCGGCAGAAGTAAGCCGTGTCCTTGTAACCAACCTCCTTGCCAATTTCACGAATGCTCTTTTTGGTGGTGCGCAGTAAACTTACCGCTTGCTCCATGCGCTGGTACTCAATATAATCTTGTGGGTTGATACCCGTAAGCATCTTGAAGTACTGCCCGACGTAATCTTCTGAGACGTTGGCCACGTTGGCCAGCACCTTATTGGATAGATCGCCGCCGATGTTCTCTTTGATGTAGGAGAAGATATCGATCAGACGAGGATCCTTGAAGTAGGTGCTATTGGTAGCAAGTTGCTCCACAAACATCTTGGTCTCCAGAATGTGGCGCACAATTTCAATCACCAGCCGCTCGGTGCTGATTTTAATGATACGGTCTTTGCCGGGAGTTTCCGAATTGTTCTCGGTGGTGATCTCCTGAATGAGCTCGTCGATTTTAGGATTGTTCTCAATCTCAAAAGGAGGAATATCTAATGAGGCAAAGAAATTGACCGAATCGAAGACCTTAGCCTCGAAATTGATGAAACTGTAGTTTTCCGCTTCCAGTTTGGTAACATCGGTAGTTTCTAACGATTGGAAGTAAAGCTCTTTGTTATTGGTAAAGTCGTCATTAGACAAGCTCACTGGATCACCTGATCCGTAAATGAGCGACAGCATTTTACCGCCGGGGATAAACAAAACACTTCCTCCGTTCACCGCCTGCTCATCCTCACCGTAACGAATTTGCCCCCGGTTGAGCACCAGAATGGTGTTTTCAACGTCGTAGTAATTCTGAATTTTTACCGGCTGTAAGATTCTGATGTTTTTTGACTTGATAAAGCGGACGCTCAGCGACTCGATGATCTTGTTATAATCTTCCATTCAAGTAAAATGTAGTTCTGTGTAGTTCTATTGGCTTATCGGCTTTACCTAAGTCGATGTCTCAAAAATACGAAACATATGTAACTTTACAAATAAAAACTATCAACATGTCAGAAAAATGACTAAAACGTAGTAAATAAGCCTGAAAACTTACACGATGAGCAGTTTATTTAAGAATTTCTCGTGAAATTACAATTTTCTGGATCTCTGAAGTGCCTTCGTAGATTTGAGTAATCTTGGCATCGCGCATCATCCGTTCCACGTGATACTCTTTCACGTAACCGTATCCGCCGTGCACCTGCACCGCCTCAGTGGTCACATTCATCGCTACCTGCGAAGCGTATAGCTTGGCCATCGCACTGGCGTTGGCGTACGATAACCCCTGATCTTTCAGGTCGGCCGCTTGCAGACACAGCAGGCGAGCGGCCTCAATGGTTGTTGCCATATCCGCTAGCTTAAACTGGATGGCCTGATGCTCAGCCAGCGTTTTTCCGAACGACTTTCGCTCCTTGGCGTACTGCAGCGACAACTCGTAGGCACCGGAGGCAATGCCCAGTGCCTGGGCGGCAATACCAATGCGTCCGCCGTTGAGCACCGACATGGCAAACTTGAATCCGAAGCCGTCGTCTCCGATGCGGTTTTCCTTCGGCACCCGTACATCAGTGAACATGAGCGAGTGGGTATCGGAGCCGCGAATGCCCATTTTATCCTCTTTTTTGCCCACCACAAATCCTTCGTATTCTTTCTCAACGATCAAGGCATTAATGCCCTTGTGCTTCTTTTCGGCATCGCTCTGGGCGATTACCAAATAAACGGAGGCGCTGCTGCCGTTGGTGATCCAATTTTTGGTTCCATTGAGCAGGTAATGGTCTCCGTGATCGATGGCGGTGGTTTTTTGCGAAGTGGCATCGGAACCGGCTTCGGGTTCAGATAAGCAAAACGCTCCGATGATCTCGCCCCGCGCCAGGGGTTTCAGGTACTTCTCTTTCTGCGCTTCGGTGCCGTAGGTTTCCAGGCCCCAGCAGACCAGCGAATTGTTCACCGACATGCACACTGAAGCCGAAGCGTCTACCTTGGATATTTCTTCCATCGCCAGCACGTACGATTTGGTATCCATGCCGCCGCCGTCGTACTGCTCGCTCACCATCATGCCCATAAAGCCCAGTTCGCCCAGCTTTTTCACCTGCTCGGCGGGGAAGCGTTGTTCATTGTCGCGCTCAATGACGCCGGGCAGCAGTTCGCTACGGGCAAAATCGCGAGCGGCTTGTTGCACCGCCTGATGTTCTTCGTTTAGTTGAAAATTCATAAGAATTTATTAGGCATGCCGAGTAGTTGCGCAATATACGGTACACAATAAAGAAAAAAAAGGTGCCCACTGGAGAGCACCTTTAAGAAAAGAAAATAACGAACTATTGTTAATCCCGGCTACCCATCAGCACCGACACCCAGTAAAGCATCGCCACAATAGATCCAAGGGCAGCAACCACGTAGGTCATAGCCGCCCACTTCAACGCGTCTTTGGCCATGCCGTATTCATCAGGAGTAGCAATATTGCGTTCTTTAATCCAAGCTAGTGCGCGACGGCTGGCATCGAACTCTACCGGTAGCGTCACCAGCGAGAATACGGTAATCACCCCGTAACAGCCCACAATAAGCATCAGGGCCAACTGAACGAAACCTCCGTCAAGTCCACCGCTACCGCCGCCCATGAACATACCGCCTACCAGGAACAGCCCTAGCACCGCGTAATTGAGGATACGCGCACTCACGTTTTGCACGGGCACCATCGCCGAGCGAAACTCCAGCATGCTGTAAGCAGTGGCGTGCTGCACGGCGTGGCCACACTCGTGAGCCGCAATAGCTGCCGCCGCCGCCGAACGTCCTTGATATACGCCTTCGCTCAGGTTCACCGTTTTGTCAGCTGGGTTGTAGTGATCAGTCAGGCGGCCGGGTACTGAGATAACCTGGACATCGCGGATGCCGCGGTCACGTAGCATTTGCTCGGCCACTTCTTTGCCGTTCATATCGGTGTTCCACTGAATTTGCGAATACTTTTTAAACTTACTTTTGAGTCGGTAGCTCACCCCAAAGCTGAGGATCGCGATACCAATAAATAACAGAATATACATTGTATAATGAATAGTTTATGTTGAGTTAAAGTAGCAACCTATTGTGGCAGTTCTACGGTCGAGTAGCTGAAAAAGTTGCTTGTCTACGCTAAATCAACGAAGAAAGGGGGAGGAAAGTTTGGTAGGGAAAGTACACCCTAAGAGGCACATTGAAACCATTGGCCATCAGATAATCATAAAGATTAGCAGACAGCCAACAACAAGATAGCCTGTTAATGACGTTCTAGACAACTGGCGTGTTCAAAAAATGACCTACTGACGTTTTGCGCGGAGTGAGCACCGACGCGAACACAAAAGCTACCGCCCCGAACACAATGAATGACAGCGTTTGCAAACCGTGGACCAGCGTAGCAAACAGCACACCGTCGCTTTCCGAAACGCCGTAGAGTACCAGCACGCCGCTCACCAGTGCGTGGAAGGTGCCAAACCCTCCCTGCACGGGCGCGGCCATCCCGAAACTGCCCATCACCAGCACCGCCACTCCGGCCCAGGGGGTTAGGTTTTCTGTTTCGGGCAGCGCAAAAAACACTACGTACGACATTAGAAAGTAACACGTCCAGAGCAAAATAGTGGATATCCAAAAGCCTGCTTTGTTCTCAATACTGCTAATACTTGCTACGCCCCGAGCCAACTCGCGCACAAAGGCACGAATTCTTTGGAACAGCGCGCTGCGCTTTAGCTGGGCTCCGTAAATGCGTCCAACCGCCCAAAATAGCCCAACAAGCAGGAGTAACACTCCACCTAAGATATAGATAGAAAAGAGCGCTTCTCCGGCATTATCTACTTTACTGGCCGCAAAACCGGTGATAAACCCACTCAGCCGGTCAAACTCAGCAACAAAAAGCACCAGGGAGACCAACAGCAGCGTGACTAAATCGATGAGACGCTCGGCCACCACGGTGCCCAGCCCGGTGGTAAGCGGCACATCGTTGAGGCGTTTGAGCACCCCACAGCGGCTCACCTCGCCCAAACGGGGCACCAGCAGGTTGGCAAAGTATCCAATAGAAACGGCCGTGACGGTGCGTAGTACGGTGAGATTGGGAAACCCCAGTGGTTTCAGCAGTAGGTTCCACCGATAGGCACGGGTGATGTAGCTAATCAGAAAAATGGTGGCCGCTACCATCACCCAGCCGTAGCGGACCTCCTTAAGCTTGACCAACAGAGCGTCGGCATCTATGTCATGAAAAACGTACCACATTAGTCCGCCCGCAATAAGCAGCGACACGGTATACTTAAGAACATTCTTCACGGCAGGAGAGTCGGTAAGGTTAAAGAACTTAGTGGGGTAGTCGGTTGTTTTCGTCGGGGAAAACCACTGTGGGTTCAAAGGACTTGGCTTCTTCCCAGTCCATTGTGGCGTAGGAGATGATAATCACCACGTCGCCCACTTGCACCTTACGGGCGGCCGGTCCGTTGAGGCACACCATACCGCTACCCCGTTCGCCCTTGATCACGTAGGTTTCGAGGCGCGCACCGTTGTTCACGTTCACAATCTGCACCTTTTCGTTGGGAATTAAGTTTGCCGCATCAATCAAGTCTTCGTCGATGGTGATGCTGCCTACGTAGTGCAACTCAGCTTGGGTGACGCGCACCCGGTGTATCTTTGATTTAAATATCTGTACGTTCATTAGATTATTATGATGATCAGATGCCGATTACTGGTCACGAGAACCTGATAGTCATGACCTTTAAACTTCTTTGATTCAGCAATAGAGTAACAATTTGGGTTGTTCAAAGAGTTCTGTTTTGTGGTTTCAGCCCGAGCATGTCATCGACGAGCGGTTCATGAATTTTCGGCAAAGATACAGGATTATCCTTTCCGGTTGGTTTATATAGGGCTAACCGCCCCTGCATAAGCGCCCTCTCGGTAGTCATTGTCTGCTCGCTGATGCTAAATGTCTGACAATCTTATACCTTTGTCGGTTATTACCGCATAGTTTTTGCTAAGGAGAATTTTTTAGTCGAGTCTACACCAATACGTCCTCATGTTTGATCTGCAGCTTCTGGAGAACAACCCCGGTATGCCCCCGTTCTACGCGACGCTGATTACGGTGCTGTTTGCCTTTTTTTTGTCGTCGCTCATTGCTATCACTTATCAGTACACCACCCGGAGCATCTACAAGCGCGCCCACTTCTTGCAGGCGCTGGCCCTGATCGCCATCGTGGCGGCAATGGTGATGCAGGCTGTGGGCGACAGTCTGGCCCGCGGCTTGGGCATGTTGGGTGCGCTGGCTATCATCCGTTTCCGGACGGTGCTGGACGATCCGCGCAACATTACCTTTATGTTTGCTTCGCTGGCCGCGGGTATTGCCTGCGGAGTCTTCGGGTTTAGCATCGCCATCACCGGCACGTTGGTGTTTTGCCTGGCCGCCATCATCTTTCGCTTTTCACCGCTTAATAATGAGGACGAACTGATTGGTAACCTCCGGCTGCAGCTGCCCAAGGACGACCGGCAGCAGACGTTGATTGAAGCAAAACTCAAGCCCTACTGCCAAGACTACGAGCTGGACCAACTGCGGTTCTTAAATCCCAAAACTGTGGAGCGGATATCTGCCACCGGAGTGGCCATTACTGAGGAGATTTCGCGGGAAGACTTGCAGGAATTCACTTATTCTATCCGGTTGAAGGACAAAGCAACGGCGACTGCCCTGACCGGCGCACTAGAAGCGTTGGAAGGATTAGAAAACTTGAAGTTGAACTTCAAAAAGGAGCCGACAAAATTATAACTATGAAACGGATTAATTTATTCTACGCCAGCCTGATCCCCATTGGCATCGTCCTCTTCGTATTTTTTGCGGTTCAGAGCCGTGAAACGGTAGCCTTCTATGGCTTTGCTGAAACCAACGAAACCGAAATCAACTACAACCACCCCGTGATGGTCGACCAGATTCGTGTGACGCCCGGCCAGTACGTTACCCGCGGCACCACCCTGCTCAACCTATCGCGCATTGCCACCAGAGAGCAACTGCAGGATCAAAACTACCGCATCTCGGAGCTGTTGGCCGAAGAAGCCATTTGGCAACAGGAAAAGCAGAATGAACTCAAGGTGTTGCGCACCGAACAACAACTTAAACTAGACGAACTGGACGCCCAACTGGTGAATTTGCAATCAGAGCTCGAGTACCAACGATCGCTCACCAAGGGCTTGTCCACCTTCCCGGCCAACGAGGTAACCTACCGGCCCCTGCTAGAAAAGATTGAGCAGGTAGAAAAAGAAAGGGCCCTGTTGGCCAAAAGTTACCAACAACGCATCCAGGCGCTGGAAGACAAAAAGCGAATGGGGAACAGCCCTTATCAAGAGCAGATTTCGCGTCTGGAAGCGGAGCTTCGGTTCGAAGAAGACCACCGTGTGCAACCCATCACCGTGGTGGCCCCCACCGACGGACTGGTGGGAAACATCCACTGCAAAGAAGCCGAACACATCTCTTCGTTTCAGACCTTGATCAGCTTTTATGAGCCGCATCCCCAGTTTGTGAGGGGCTACGTGCACGAAGACCTTTCGCTGAAGGTGGCGGTGGGCGATACCTTTCGGGTGAAGTCGCTCAAGGACGAAACCATTGCTTACCCGGGCGTCGTGACCGGTTTGGGCTCGCGCATTATCGAGATTCCCGAGCGGCTGCGCAAGATGCCGGAGGTGCTCACCTACGGTCGGGAGGTAACCATCAAAATTTCACCGGAAAACAGCTTCTTACAAAAAGAAAAGGTCGCCCTGGAACTGGTGGCCCGAACCGAGGAAAAAGTAGCCACCAAGGCCCAGCTCCAAAACTGATAACTGCTTGAAGGCTACTGCATTCATCATACTGTTGCTTATTCCCGGCTTTGGCTGGGCGCAGGAAGCGATTCGGTCGGACGACTTTCTTCAACGCACAATCGAGGAACCCGCGCCGGTGCGCGACTACACCGACCACCGCCGGGTGCGTTTGCCCTGGATTCAGTCGTACCAATACCGAACCGAGACGGATGAATTTGACCCGGAGCTGCAGGAGCACGCCCTGCGGATTTCGCCCAGCTCGCCCGGCTTGCACCGCGCCCAGCGCAATTTGGCCGAACACTACCGCCGCAAGCGTTCGGTGGTGGAAACCGACTATCGAAATAACCGCATTGAGGAGGCCTACGTAGCGTGGAAGGAACTGTACATCCGGGAGCAGAAGCTCACTTCGCTCACCCGGCTACAGGACGTGCTGAGCGACCGACTCATCATTCGTCAGCGGCAAACCCAGCAGTCGGACGCCGACTTTCGGGAGGTGCTGGACATGCGCGAAAAGCTTAACAACATGCGCGTGCGCCGCTACGAACTGGAGCTTGCTACCCGTCGTTTGCGCGAGGAGTTCGGGCTAGACACCACCGCCACCGTGGCTTCGGATGAAATGCTTAGCGTTGAGGATATCATGGAGCGATTGATGAGCGACGACGCTACCCCGCGCGACCCGCGCCAAGACGAGTATCAGTACAAACGAGAACTCATCGAGCGGGAGACCGCCCTGGAGAAAGCCGAAAAGCGGCAGTTTCTGGACTTCGTGCAGGTGCGCTACAACGGCCCGCACGATGAGGTGCTGCGCGAACGGGTGCAACTGCGCTTGGGCTTTGTACTGCCCACCTCGGGCAATCGTAACCTGAAGCTGGAGGAGTTGCGGTTGGAGCAAGAGGAACTGGCCCGTGAGCAGCAGATAAAAAGCGAAGCATTGAAGCAGCGAATGATAGCGCAACAGCAACGCGTGCGCGATCATATACGGGTGTACCGAAAGTTTGTGCAAATAAAGGAGGAAGAGTTACGAGAACTTCAAGCGCTGGAGAGGGCCATCGCGCAGCGGCGAGGCAGTGATTCTGACCTGCTGCTCAAGATCAACCAAGACACCGAACAGATCCGCCTGGAGAAACTGCAGCGGCAAGAAGAAATCTACGACGACTATCTGGAGTACTTAGTGCTGAGCGGGCGGTTGTTTGCCGAACCGCTGGAGAACCACTGGGCAAATTGATGAGCGGGTAGGAAGAACAAGAAGGTGTTTCCTTGGTCCGTCGAACTCCAGCCGCAAAGAAACCGGGTCACTTTCGCGGTTTTGCCAAAATTTGTCGGCTACGTAACCCCGCCCCGGCATCGCAGACGGGGTACAACCCTTGACATGCGGAGCGAAAATTAATTCGGACCCCAGGAGGCTGGTTGTCCTAACGTTTTCTATCACGTTGTTATCGTAGCAGATCAGGATGCCGCACTTCCAACCAAGCAAATCAAACACACAATACGCATTGCCCGCCGACATGTATTGGCTAATGAAAGGATGCAACTTCCGATGCTTGGCTACCACTCCGTCTTGGATAACGCACACGTAGGTATTGAAGAGCTTTCCTTCCGATTTTTCGACCAACCCGGCCAACACCGGAATATCAAACTCTTTAGATATTTTTATTAACTCCAGCGTGCTGTTGAAACTGGGCGACTCCTACGTTCATATTTGGTTCATTTGGTCTGCTTGCTTAGTAGAGGTGTCGAGAAGGATCATTTCATACCCAGCAGAACATTATCAATCAACCGCACCTCGCCCACGTAGGCTGCCACGCAGATCGTTACCTGTTGCTGCAACGTCCGTTCAGTAACTGGGGTGAAGGTGGCAACATCCACTATCTCCAGATATTCTAGCCGTATTTCCGGCGATTCTGTCACATGATTAATGGCTGCCTGTTGCGCTTCGGTTACGGACGCATTCCTCAACAAGGCCGTTTGCGCAATCGCCAGTGCTTGGTATAGACGAAGCGCTGCCTGCTGCTGCACCGCTGAAAGCAAGCGGTTGCGCGACGAGAGGGCAAGTCCCTCGGGAGAGCGCACGATGGGTACCCGCACCAACTGCACTGGGATTAGTAGATCTTGCACTAGCTTCTGAACAACCGCAAACTGTTGCAGGTCTTTCTGTCCGAAGTAGGCCCGGTCGGGTTGCACCACGTGGAAAAGCTTGCTCACTGCGGCACCCACCCCGCTAAAGTGGCCCGGACGATGGGCTCCCTCCAGTGCCCGCTCCAGCAAACCGAAGTCTATGCGCACGCCGTCGGTCAGCCCTCCGGGGTACATTACCGTGTCGGTTGGGCAAAATAAACTGTCGCAGCCTAGCTCACGGAGCAGGGCGGTGTCTTCTTCTAAGGTGCGAGGGTAACGAAGCAGATCGTCGGGGTTGTTGAATTGGGTAGGATTTACGTAGATACTACATACGGTATGGTCGTTATCACGTAATGAGCGGGTGAGTAGGGCGCGGTGCCCGTCGTGCAGCGCCCCCATGGTGGGTACTAATCCGATCCGCTCTTTCTGCGTGCGCCGCTCGGCCAATTTGGCGCGTAACGGGGCAATTTCAGCGTAGGTTTGCATTATCCGAAGGGTGGGTAGTTAGGCGCGAGGAAACGGACATAACGATTAAAAAGTGGAAATATGACGAAATTTTCGTATTTTTGCACGTGCATTTCTTACATCACTCATCAAATCCACGATACTATGTCTAAACTACGCGTTCTCTACGTTGCCAGTGAAATCAACCCTTTTCTCCAAACCTCTGAGGTGGCCGACTTTGTCCGGCAACTTCCCCAAGGAATGCAAGAGCGCGGTATGGAAATTCGTATCCTAGTGCCCCGATTTGGCCTGATCAACGAGCGCAAAAACCGACTGCACGAGGTAGTTCGGCTATCCGGCATCAATATCTCGGTAGGGGACGAAGAGAAGCCACTGATCATCAAAGTAGCGTTGATTCCTACCGCCAAGTTACAAGTCTATTTCATTGATAACGAAGACTACTTTCATCGCAAATCAGTATTCTTCGACAAAGAAAACAAATTCTACGAGGACAATGATGAGCGGGCGATCTTCTTCTGCAAAGGGGTGATTGAAACGGTGAAGAAACTGGGCTGGGCCCCGGACATCGTGCACTGCAACGACTGGATGACGAGCCTGATTCCGATGTATCTGAAAACAACTTACAAAAATGATCCGCTCTTCAAAAATACCAAGAGCGTGTTCACCGTTTACAACAGTGAGTTTCAGCACACCTTTAACAGTGACCTGATCGATAAGGTGAAGATGATGGATATTGAAGACAGCATGCTGAGCAACCTGAAGTCGGGCGACTACGAAGGCTTTATCAAGGTGGGTGTGCAGTACGCCGATGCCGTGCTGAAGGGTGAAGAAGACTACAGCGAAAGCTTAGCCCACTTGCTGGAGGAACTCACCATCGAAAAGAAAATTGACACCATCGAAAAAGACGAAAACCTCTTTGACTCCTACTATAATCTATACAACGCGTTGGTTGGATAGCCGCGCAATTGCTTGCTTTTGCCGCCGGGCTGCTCTTTTAAAAACGGTTAAATCGGGACTGATCCTCGCATTGGTCCCGTTTCTTTTGGCCTGTGAGGATGATAATTTCCTTAGTCTCCCGGCTGATCCTGCGCAGCAGAACCTTAGCATCCGGCGTACCCGCATTGCGATTCCTTTCACTATCGTTCGGCAAGATTCGGTAGACATCTCAAGGCCATCGAATGCTTCAGGCGAGTCAGACCGCAAACGGCTACTGGCGGGTCGGCAAGCTACCAGAACAGGATTAGTGGGGGCAACTACTTTCATGGACTTTACAGTTGGACCCCGATCGGTAGTAGGTGACACGGCTGCTTACCAGTCTCTAGAGTTGGAGCTACTCTACGAGCGTTCGTATGGCGAAACGTTGGTAGGGCAACAAACCTTGGAAATTCGCAGGTTAACGCAGCCATTTGACGATGAGCAAAGCCAGTACTACAATAGCAGCGGGTTGGCGTTCGCCGATCCCGTACTGGGTACCGTTGCCACCAGTACCAAGCTAACCGGTGGGTTGGATACGCTGCGGTTTCGACTAGACAATACACTGGGGCAGACTATCTTCGATTTGGCCGAGGCGGGGGATAGCACGGTACTTGACGGCGCTAAGTTCCGGGATTTCCTGCCCGGCCTTGCTCTTGTTCCTACTGCTTCGAACAGCTTCGTGAGTAGCTTCGATCCGATCCGGGTGCGGTTGATCATGAATTTCACCGATGCGCAGGGAGAAGTTAAAGAGCATACCTTTGTTGTCCGTCGCTATTTCAGCCAAGTGGAGGGAGACTATGCGGGCACCGCCTTGGCCGGACTAACCACTGCGGGAAGCCGGGTGGTGCCTGACGACGGGAACCTGTACCTTCAGTCCGGAGCAGGCATTGCACCACGCATCAGCCTCGACTCGTTGCTAGCCTTTGAGCGCAGTCAGACTACTGAACAGCAGAGCATTCGCCTAAATCGGGTTGACCTCATCGTAGGGCTGAGTGAGGCGCAGGACACCCTAAATGCGCCCCCCGCACTGTTTGTCTACGATTTTGTGCCTGACAGCCTAAACCTATTACAACGAAGCCCGGTGAGGGATAGTCGAGGTCAGTTATTGGGATACCGCGGCGTGCCGGGCGACCAAAGTTCTCCACCTCAGGCAGCGGCCCTTGTACTAAACGGCACGCAGTACTCACTCCCAATTACCAACTACCTCTCGGCAGTAGTAGAAGGCGATACCCTCGATCAGCGGTTGTACTTGTGGGCCAGTAATTTTGATTCCTCCTTGAGTCACTTTGTCACCTCCGGCGATAGTATCTACTTAGATGTTAGATACACCGTACTAAGCCGTACTGATTAATGCTGTGAAAGCGTCTTCTGATGTCGTTCATCGCACCTTTGGACACCGCCTGCGGATACGGGTGTGCGGCTTGTGCTTTTCGGGAGATGATCTGCTGCTCATTCGTCACCGGGGGTTGGGAAAACTAGGTTATCTGTACGCTCCGCCCGGCGGCGAAGTGCACTACGGTGAACGTGCCGAGGATGCGCTAGTGCGCGAGTTTGCCGAAGAAACCGGATTGCGGGTGCAAGTGGAAGAGTTTCTGTTCGTCTACGAGTTTCTGGAACCACCGCTGCACGCGTTAGAGCTGTTTTTCTCAGTGGAGGCGACGGGAGGCAAACTGCGGCGGGGGCACGACCCGGAGTTGGCCCACCACGAGCAACTCATTGAAGCGGTTCAATTTATGTCGCCCGATGCCATTGCGCAAGCGCCTAGTGATGCTATGCACGCCATGATCAGCCGCGGTGCTCACTCAAAAGATTTATTATCGAGGCGGGGGTATTTTTAATTTGCTAATAAAACGCGAAATTAGCACCTTACTTTCGGATTTAGTATTTTCACCAGCACCTATACTCACTAACCTATGAACCTAACCAGAATCTTCACCCTCGTTTTTTTACTTATTGCGGGAGGCATCGCCTATTACCTGTATGACCGGGTTAAGTTTAGTATTGAAGAAGAGGCGCGTATTGCGCAGGTTGAATCTCAAGTTATTGGCAAACTACAGTTTCTACGAGACGCTGAGATTCTTTATAAGGATGTCAACGGACAGTATACCAGCGAATGGAACAAGCTGCGTAGCTTTATTGACACCGGAACAGTGTACATCACGCAACGACGCGAGATAACCAAGCTGTTGGACTATGGAGCAGAGGAAACCACCATTGAGATCGATACCCTGGCAAGCATTCCGGTGGAAGACTCGCTGTTCAGCAACCCCGCCTACCGCAAATACGACCTGAACACGATGGAGAACGTGCCCTTTACCAATGCTAAGTTTGAATTGTTTGCTGACCGAATTAAGCGTAACAACGTACAGGTGAATGTTTTTGAAATCAAAGATACTGATCCAGTTAATCCGGCCCGTCGGGGTGAAGAAAGCATCAAAGGGCCACTGCGCGTTGGCTCCCGTACCGAAGTGACCACTTCGGGTAACTGGGAATAATCTGAAAACCTCTTGGAGCATCTTATCGGCTATAGCTTAGTACGTCAAGTAAAAGACAAAGCGTTTAGCATTGATGATATCACCCACTACGACCTACTGTTGCTGGTGGGAGAAGGGAATTTTCAACTTTGTGTTGTCGACCCGCGCACCAACGCTTGTCTGATTGTTGAGGAGTATGCTTTGCCGAAAGAATTTCCTTCAGAACAGCTAGACCAAGCAATGGTGCAACTGTTTGAAGCCCATACTTTCTTGATGGCGGGCTACTGGCAGTCAGTAAAACTAGGGGTCCGCAACGGCACCTTTACCCTGGTGCCTTCTGCATTTTTCTCAAGCGAGAAGCTGACTCATTATCTAACGCTGAGTGTAGGAGTTGAGAAAGTCCACGACGGAAACTACTACTACGAACACGCCCAGTCGCAGGCGGTTATGGTGTTCGGAGTTCCGAAAAAGCTGGTGGAGCGCGTCCGCTCTTTCTATCCCTCCCTAATGGTGCCGGTGGTGCACCACGGTAGTGCTTTTATTGAAGGGGTCCAGAGCATCCGCGACTTCACCTACTACCAAGATATGTATTTGCACGTTGGTCAGGGAAAACTGAGTGTAGTGGTGACCAAGGACAACAATTTGGTGCTATACAACCAGTTCTCGTATGCCTACACCCAAGATTTGATTAAGTATACCCGAGGGGTGATGGAGGAGTTAAAAATGGACCATAAAGAAAGTCGCGTTACGCTATGGGGCAATACGCCCGAGCGCTCAGCTCATTTCCAAACACTGTACCGCTACGTCAAGAATATCGCTCAGGGAAGCCGCCCGTCTTTTTTGACTTTTTCTCATGCCTTTGATGAGTTGCCGGATCACCAGCACTTCGATTTATACAGTTTATACATGTGCGAAGCATGAAACGCGTAGCCATCTTTCCGGGATCATTCGATCCTTTTACCAAGGGGCATGAAGACATTGTGCGCCGTGGGCTGTATTTGTTCGAGCGCGTGGTAGTAGGGGTGGGCCACAACAGTAAAAAGAAGCGTTATTTCCATATTGATCGCATGCTAGGCTACATCAATGCCACGTTTTCGGATGAGCCTCGGGTAGAGGTGATCACCTACGACGAACTCACCGCCCAACTAGCCAAGCGCTACGAGTCTCGTTACCTGCTGCGGGGGTTGCGCAACACCACCGATTTTGAGTACGAAAACAGTATTTCGCAGGTGAACCGCTACCTGAATAATGACTTGGAAACAGTGTTCCTGATCACCTCGCCGCAGTACGCGCACATTAATTCGTCTATTATCCGCGAGGTGCACCGCTAT
The DNA here is from genome assembly GCA_963761785.1 of uncultured Cytophagales bacterium. Classification (GTDB taxonomy): domain Bacteria; phylum Bacteroidota; class Bacteroidia; order Cytophagales; family Cyclobacteriaceae; genus Tunicatimonas. The sequence continues at coordinate 2,176,990 of CAVXII010000001.1, read as the reverse complement.
CAGGGCGACGTGAGTGAGTTCTTGCCGTATGCGCTATAGCAGCGCGATTAATCGCGCTGCCACCGTCATCGCGCTGCTACAGAATGTCCTCCTGTTCAAAGTACCGGCGTAGCACGTATCGAATAGAAACGTACGAATTATACAGCGCTTGCTGGGCATCGGCGTAATTCATCCACCGCACCTCGGTGATGCCTTCATCCGCCTGGCCACGCATGGCTGAGTCGTCGGTGCACCCCATAGCATACCAATAGGTTTTCTTCAGAATCCTACGCTTGTTCCGCGTATACGTGTGCCAAGTATGGCAAATCTTAGGTCCACCCAGCACGCGCACGTTACATTCTTCCTCTACCTCGCGAAGCCCTCCTGCTAAGGGTTTCTCCTTGCTTTCGAGCTTACCCTTGGGCAGATCCCACTTACCCAATCTGAAAATGAGTAGTAGTTGTTGGTCTTTCACCACCACCCCGCCTGCGGCCTCAATCACTTTGAACTGCTGTTTCACCCCATCAACGGTGGCCCGACGATCGTCTACCAGAAAGGTAATGCTATCGAGTTTCTTAACTCTCTTTTTGGTAAAAGAATCCAGACACTGTTTGATGTAAAGGTCACTAGCATGAATAACAACGACATCATCCTGCAGCTTCGCCTCCAGGAGTTCTTCCTGCCGTGCATCTATGATGCGATCAAAGGAAGAGAAATCAGAACACTGATGGACATCAAGGATATCAACCGGAGTGTCGTTCACAAAAAGTTTCACGAGATTTAAAAAGGGCTAAAAAACAGGGCAGAGCAATAACTTTATGCCACTGATAATGATTATAGATAATACAACGACACCAAACTAGACAAATTTATGGAATCTCATTTTCGAAAAAGTTAAAAAATTTCTGTTTGATCTGGGCTTTGACCTGCAATCAGAGGATGCCTCCGAAGAGTTAGTGGTGGTTACTGACGAAGAAAAGGGGATTAGTAACCTAATTATCGACTGCGAGGGCGAAATTCTATTACTAGAGCAGTTCCTCTTTCCCCTAAAAGACGTGACTGACAGTAAAGTGCTGAAGCGACTGCTTCATATCAACCTGACTATTGTGCACGGGGCACTAGGGTTAGATGAAGAAAGTCGGGTAATCTTTCGTGACACGTTGCAGTTGCAAAATCTAGCACCTAATGAATTGGAAGGATCCATCAATTCGCTGGGGTTGATGATGGCGGAGTATGCGGAAGAATTTATTCGATTCGCTAAAGGATAGAGCGAATTTCTATTTGAAGCTATCATTATTTCTAATCTATTTGTAAGCATCCATCAACAATAACCATCATTCGTTATGAGTATTTTCAGAAGATTATTTAAAGTAGGCGAGGCTCAGGCCAACTCAGCCATTGATAAAATTGAGGACCCGGTTAAGATGAGCGAACAAGCCATCCGCGATATGAAGGGTGATCTGAACCGGGCGCTTGAAAGCTTAGCCGAAGTAAAAGCATTGGCCATCCGCACCCGCCGCGATCAGAAAAACTACCAGCAGCAAGCTAGCGACTACGAAAAGAAAGCAATGCTGCTATTGCAACGAGCGCAGCAGGGGCAGTTGGACCCCGCCGAAGCCGATCGTTTGGCGACTGAGGCGCTCAGCAAAAAAGAACAGGCCACCCAGCAGGTGGCACGTATCAATGACGAAGTGCAGAAATACGACAAGATGACTAATAACTTGGAGTCAAAGGTTAACCACCTGCGGGGGCAGATTTCTACCTGGGAGAACGAACTCAAGACCCTACAGGCGCGGGCCAAAGTGAGCACCGCTACCAAGAAACTGAACAAGCAGTTGGCGGGCATTGATTCATCCAGTACCGTGGCTATGCTGGAGCGCATGAAAACCAAGGTGGAAGAAGAAGAATCGCTGGCTGAATCGTACGGCGAATTGGCCGCTGCCCCCAAAACCGTGGATGCTGAAATCGAAAAGGCGCTGGGCGAGAGTAGTCACGCCGGGTCTGACCAACTAGCCGCGCTAAAGGCCAAAATGGGTATTGGTGGCGGTGATGCTAGACAGTTGGAATCGTAATTAACCGAAATGGGTCAGTATTCGGCACTTATTTTCTGTTTGGTCATTATCGGTATCGCTATGTACTTCTGGCAAAGAAAAAAAACAAAGAAGCCACTGGAGGAAAATAAAAATAGCGAACTTGGTTCAGAATTCCGCCTAGAAAACGTACAGGCAGGCGGACTGATTCATCTCATGAATGTGGGGCCAAACTTAGAAGAATATGATGTGCAGATTTTGTCGCGCAGCGTGTATCGGGAGGGCGAAAACTACGAATGGTACGAACTTGAGGGGGATAATGGTCGCGGCAAGGTTTGGCTCAGCTTGCAACACGACGATGGGTTAGATGTTACAATTGCCACCCGCAAGCTTAAAATGCGAGATATCCCGATTGTCCGAGATGACCTAGATCGAATGGATGATGCTGCAGCCGGGCAATTTGACTTTGAGGGCAGAACCTACTACTACGACCACTCAACCGAAGGGTCTTATTTCCAGGGGGGTGATGTATCAGCTGATAGTGAGGAGTTCTTCTACTACTGGGAGTTCGAGACTGAAGATGAAAGCCAGTTTCTAACCGTAGAAGAATGGGAAAACGGGCGGTTTGAAGTAACAATGTCGTACCCCGTCAAAGAATCGCAAGTGAAGGTGTTTAGTTTGGGTGGTGATGATCGCTCCTAACAACAGATCGCGACCTGTTGCTACGAGCGATATACCCCTTTATTTCCTTCGCATCTTCTCCATCTGATCCCATAATTCATTAGGCACCGCCTCTAAGTTGTTAAACTCCCCGGCACCTTGCAGCCACTCACCACCATCAATGGTTACCACTTCCCCATTGATATAGGACGAATAATCAGAAAGCAGGTAGGCCGCCAAATTCGCCAGTTCTTGGTGATCACCCACTCGTTTCAAAGGCACCCGTCGGGCCGGATCAAATTTATCGACCAAATCGCCGGGCAGCAACCGACTCCAAGCGCCCTCGGTGGGGAAGGGGCCGGGTGCAATAGCGTTGGTGCGGATGTCGTACTTTGCCCACTCAACCGCGAGCGAGCGAGTAAGTGCTAGTACCCCCGCTTTAGCGCAGGCCGAAGGCACCACAAAGCCCGACCCTGTCCAGGCGTAGGTGGTCACGATATTAAGAATCGTGCCCGCTTGTTTTTTGTCAATCCAGTGCTTGCCCGCAGCCAACGTGAAGTTGTAAGTTCCTCGCAGTACAATATCGACGATAATATCAAAAGCTCGGTGCGAGAGCCGCTCTGTCGGACTGATAAAGTTGCCCGCTGCGTTGTTCAGCAAGCCATGAACGCTGCCCCACTGATCGATCGTTAGGGCAATCACTTGTTCAATTTCGTCGTAGTTGCGTATATCGCAGGCTAGTGGTAGCACCTCGCCGCCCGTACTATCCATCAACTCTTGGGCAGTTCTCTCCAGTACGTCCATCTTGCGACTGGTAATAACCACCTTTGCCCCAAGCGTAAGCATATACTCGGTCATAGCGCGGCCAAGTCCGGTGCCCCCCCCGGTGACAATGATGTGCTTGCCAGCAAACGCATCTTCTTTAAGCATACCTTCTAAACGTTTCATAATCAAGGGGTTTGATGATTGTTAATAGGTCGCCACGCGCAGCAGCATACTTTCTAGCGTGAGTCCGGGACCGAAGGCTAATCCTAATACATTCTTACTGTGATCAGCGGTGCCAAAGCTATCCATCAACGACCGAAGCACAAACAGAATGGTGGGCGACGACATGTTGCCATACTGCCGAAGCACTTGGTAAGCGTGGTAGTTATCTTGTTTTTCTAAGGATAACACTTCTTCAATAACTTGCAAGATGCGTTTTCCCCCGGGATGAATGGCGTAATAGTCAACCGAGATTTCCGGAGGCGTGGGTTGCCCGTCTTCGGTAGAATGTGTCAGTTGCTGAAGGAGATACTGAGTAATTTGCTGGACTTCTTCCTTGATGATCTGAGGCACATAAGATGACAAGCGCATTTCAAAACCATTGTTGCCAATATGCCAAGCCATATCTTTTTGTCCGTTAGGGGCCAAATCGCAATAGAACCGGTTTATTTGCAACTGTACATTATTCAGATTATTATCTCCAGTCACCAAGGCTGCCGCTGAGCCGTCGGCAAACAGCGCGTTGGCTAGTAGGGTGTCTTCGTCGGTTCCTTTCTGAAAGTGAATACTGCACAGCTCGGTGCACACCAGCAGCACTTTGGCGTCTGGATAGGCCCTGACAATACTGTCGGCTACTTTTAGTGCATTGAAAGCTGCGTAACAACCCATAAAATTAATCGCGGTGCGTTGGGCATGGGTGTTTAGCCCAAGTAGATGAATTAACTCAATATCCACTCCGGGAGCGTACATGCCCGTACAGCTCACGTAAATCAAGTGCGTAATATCCGACCGATTCACTGCTGGAAGTTGATCCAAACAGTTCGTAGCCGCAGTATGACTAAGCTGAACCGCTTCCTGCTGATACAACTGCATCCGTTGTTGGATGTCGGGAAAAGGCTCAAGGTCGGGGGCATTAGGAAAAAAGGTAAAATCTTGGGTTCGACTGTAGTCGGCGAGCACCGAATGGCGGTAGACAATGCCTGAAGCGCGGTAGAGCGCCAGTAGCCGCCGCCGGTCATTAGCCTTCAACTGCAAGGTGTCTGCCATAAAGCGGGCAATGTCGCGCTGGGCAATCTGATGATCGGGCACCGCCGTGCCAATGGCCGAGATGTAACTGCTCATGGTTTATATAAAGTCAAAAAAACGTAACTTGTTTGAATCAGGAAAGTGTTTGAAGGTTCTAGGTTCGGAGTTCTAGGTTATTTATATAAACTTAGAACCTAGAACCCAGAATCTCTATTTAAAGAACCAATATGGCCAAAACGAAAACAGTATACGTCTGTCAAAACTGCGGTGCTTCTTCTCCCAAGTGGGCGGGCAAGTGTCCATCGTGTGGTGAGTGGAACACCTACGTGGAGGAGGTGGTCGCCAAGAGCACCGCTCCCGCTGATTGGCAACAGGCTGCTGGGCCCGCCAAGAAGACGGCCGCCCGTCCCGTAAGTATTACCGACATCACCTACTCCCAGGAGAGCCGTACCCTCACCGGCGATGCCGAACTGGACCGGGTGCTGGGCGGAGGCATCATGCCGGGCTCGCTGGTGCTGATTGGGGGCGAACCGGGAATTGGCAAATCAACCTTGATGCTACAGATTGCGCTGTCGTTGCCCCGGCAAAGGGTGCTCTACGTCTCGGGCGAAGAGAGCGAGCAGCAAATCAAGATGCGGGCCGAGCGCCTGCCCACAGCGGCGGGAAGCAAACAGCCCGCCGACTGTTACGTGCTGGGCGAAACGTCGGTGCCCGCCATCTTCCAGCAGATTGCTACCTTAGAACCCCAGGTAGTGGTGATCGACTCCATTCAAACGCTACAGTCAGACCGGGTGGAGTCGGCGGCGGGGAGCGTATCTCAGGTGCGCGAGTGTACCGCCCAACTGATGAAATTCGCCAAAGAGAGCAATACCCCGGTTTTTCTGATTGGCCACATCACCAAGGACGGCAGTATTGCCGGGCCGAAGGTGCTGGAGCACATGGTAGATACCGTGTTGCAGTTTGAGGGCGACCGCCACCTGAGCTACCGCATTTTGCGCACCACTAAAAACCGCTTCGGTTCCACCTCCGAGCTAGGTATTTACGAAATGCGCGACACCGGTTTGCGGCAGGTCACCAACCCTTCCGAAATTCTGATCTCCCAGCGCGAAAGTGACCTGAGCGGAGTTACCATTGGGGCTACGCTGGAGGGCAACCGCCCGCTGCTCATCGAGGTGCAGTCGCTGGTGAGCACCGCAACCTACGGCACCCCCCAGCGGAGTTCTACGGGCTTCGATGCCAAACGTCTCAATATGCTGCTTGCCGTGCTTGAGAAACGGGTGGGCTACCGGCTAGGGGTGCAAGACGTGTTTCTTAATATCGCGGGCGGACTCAAGGTAGAAGACCCGGCTATTGACCTGGCGGTATGTGCTTCGCTGGTGTCATCCTTTTTAGATGTGCCCCTGTCGGGACGAATCTGTTTTGCCGCCGAGGTGGGACTGGGGGGAGAAATTCGGGCGGCCAACCGCATTGAGAGCCGCATCAGCGAAGCCGAAAAATTAGGCTTTGAAGAGATCTATCTGTCTAAATACAACCTAAAGGGGATAGATACCACAAAGTATGGCATTCAGGTGCGGGCCTACAGCAAACTAGAAGAAATGATCGCGCAGTTGATGCCGGAATAAATATATTTGCCAAACTTGTTTTGACCAAAAAAACGAGCTTATGACTGCTGCTAGCAAACCACGTGTCAAAATTTGTTGCATCAGCAGTGCCGCCGATGCGCAAGAAGCCATTCGGTGCGGAGCCTCTGCGCTAGGATTGGTAGGCGCTATGCCTAGCGGGCCGGGGGTGATCAGCGACGAACAGATCCGCACTATTGCTCAGGGAGTGCCACCGCCGGTAGCCACCTTCTTGCTAACCAGCGAGACCGATGCAACAGAGATTATTCAGCACCATCGTCGCGTTGCCACCAGCACAGTACAGATTGTGGATGCCCTGACAAGAGGTACTTATCAAGAGATTCGCGCCGCGCTGCCGGGCGTCAAACTCGTGCAGGTAATTCATGTGGTAGACGAAGCATCAGTTGACCAAGCGTTGGAAGTAGCTGAGCAGGTAGATGCACTGCTGCTCGATTCGGGAAATCCAAACCTAGCCATTAAGGAACTCGGTGGCACCGGGCGGGTGCACAACTGGCAACTGAGTCGGCAGATCCGGGAACAAGCTAGCAAACCCATCTTTTTGGCGGGCGGGCTGCACGCGGGCAACGTGCAAGCTGCCATCGATGCGGTACAACCCTTTGGGCTGGACTTGTGCAGTGGAGTGCGGACGAACGGGCAGTTGGAATTGAGGAAGTTAGAAGCTTTTTTTGAAGCAGTAGCGGGAGTATTGTAAAGAGCTATGGTTGGTGGTAAATCGGTAGCGTTCAGAACAACTCGCTCGGCCTACAGGTGAGAAATTCAGACCAAGGAATGCCGGTTTTACCGACTAAAAGCACTTTTTGAGGAGAAAACTTATCACGAAACGCCTGCATTCCCGAAGTCTCGCCAGAAGAACCGCTCTTTACCTCCAAGCCAATTACTTTCCCGGCTTTCTCAACTACAAAATCGACTTCCTGATTGCCCTGTCGCCAGTAAAATAACCGAAAGTCTTCAGTGAGCGAGGCATTGAGCAGATGGGCACCCACCGCCGATTCCACCCACCGCCCCCATTCTCGGGGGTTTGATCGCACTTGTTGGAACGATTCCGGAACCTGCGCACTCAACAGAGCAGGGTTGTGCACCTGAAATTTTGGACTTGAAGCCCGCTGGCGCAGTGTAGCCGGATTAAACTTCTCAATCCCCGAGAGCAGTCCCGCAGTGCTTAGCAGGTCCAAATAATGAGAGAGCGTAGTTGTGTTTCCGGCATCCTGAAGCTGACCGAGCATTTTAGTGTACGAAAGAATCTGCCCGGAATACAGACAACCCAGTTCAAACATTCGCTTCATCAGCGCGGGCTTGTCGATCCGGGTGAGCATAAGAATGTCCTTTGAGATACTGGTTTCAATCAGCGCGTCGCGCACGTAGGTGCTCCAGCGAGTTTCGTCGTCGATCAGAGAGATCGCTCCGGGATAGCCCCCGTACCACGCAAACTCGTCCTCGTTCATCCCAAAAGCATCGCGCATTTCAGTGAAACTCCAGTGACCCATGTAGTGCGTCTCGAACCGCCCGGCCAACGATTCGGTTAGCCCCTGTTGAATTAGCAGCCGAGAAGAGCCTAGTAGGATTACCTTCAGATTGGTGCCAGCATGCGCATCCTGATCCCAACCCTGCTTCACAAACTCGCTCCATTGCTGGACTTTCTGAATCTCATCGATGATCAGTAAACAGGATGAGGCTTGCTTCTGCTTGAGTTTGAGACGAGCTGCTTCCCATTGTTGTTCGATCCAGACACCGTTGGCTCCTCCCACGGCGTCCGCCGCTGCAAAATGGACCGGAATCTTAAGGTCATTAATGAGCTGGCGAACCATCGTTGTCTTACCTACCTGTCGCGGTCCGTAGATCACCTGGATGAAGCGGCGGGGTTCAGTTATTCGTGCTAGAAGGACTTTCTTTTGCCGTCTTTCGTACATAAATCTGATTACTCAATGCGTTGCGTAAATTTACGCAGCTTGTTGAGTAAATCAAATCGTCTAACCTGATGCCTTAGCGAGAAGTCAGGTATTTGTAATCCCGCACCACAGTGAATAAAAACTGCAACGGGCGCATGTCCGACTGCACTTCAAGGGTGACCTGCACCCGCTGGGCGGTGGCCCATACCGGTTCGGTGTTGCCCAAATCGCGGTGCGCTTTGATCACGCGCTGAATGGTGTCAATATCGGCATCGGTGAGGCGGGTGACTTCCGAGAAAGTAGGCTGATAGTTCTCATCAGTAGCGAATACCGGGGTGGTTTCTTGCCCCTTCACCTTTACCACGGTGGTGCCCGCTGCCAAGTCACCCAGACGCTGATCGCGGGTGGTGATGGCGATACACAACACTGCGATACCTCCGCCAAAAATATTCATGTCGATCAGTCGAAGAATCCAACGCATCAGGTACGCCCCCAGGCCGGGAGAAGAGCCGTCGAGCTTCACTACTTTGATTTTCATCTGCCGTTTGCCCACGCTTTGGCCGTCCAACAAGGCCTCGCACAGCAGGTGGTACATAAAGGCTGGTAGGGCCAGCAGAATCACTACGGTGAGAGACGGCTCCACGGAAAGGGCCGCAAACAGCAACCCCAGCACCGTAACGTAGGCAATAAGAATCAACAAGTCGATCAGATAGGCCAGAATGCGGTCGCCAATGCCCGCCAGCACGTACTCGATCCGCACGTTCTGGGTGGTTTGTACACTAATTTTCTGCATAAGAGAACAAGGGTCGTAGGTGCTCGCCCAAGATTTGGAAGCATCGGCTAGTAAAAATACGGGAAAAATGGCTTACTTTTCGTAAAACTTGGCCCGGCTATGAGAGAAGCAGCCTTTGTGAAGCAGAACGAGCAACGCTGGGAACAGTTCGAGTCGCTTTTTCGCCAATCCGGATCAGTCGACCCTGACGCGCTGGCCGATTCTTTTGTGCGGCTGACTGATGACCTGGCTTACGCCCAAACCCACTATCCACAGAGCAATACCGCCCGTTACCTGAACAACCTGGCGGCGCAGGTGCACCAGGCGATTTACCGCAACAAAAAGCAGGATCGCAACCGCGTGAGCCGGTTTTGGAAAACAGAATTGCCCCAGTTGTACTACGCCGCCCGCCGTCCGATGCTCTACGCCTTCTTAATCTTCGTGCTCTCGATGGGAGTCGGCGCTTTATCCACCGCCCACGACGACACCTTCGCGCGCCTGATTTTAGGGGATGCCTACGTGAACATGACGCTTAACAACATTAAGCGGGGCGACCCGATGGGTGTATATAAAGATATGCAACAGAGCGATATGTTCTTGGCCATCACCTTCAACAACGTGCGGGTGTCGTTTCTGGCGTTCGTACTCGGTCTGCTGGCGTCGGTGGGCACCGGGTTTATGCTGTTCTATAATGGGGTGATGGTGGGAGTGTTTCAGTACTTCTTCTACCAGAAGGGGCTGCTGCTCACCTCGTTCTTAACCATTTGGACGCACGGCACCCTGGAAATTTCAGCGATTGTGCTGGCCGGGGCAGCCGGATTGGTGATGGGCAACAGTTTGTTGTTTCCGGGTACTTATCCACGGGGTGAATCATTTCGGCGCGGGGCCCGCCGGGGCCTGAAAATGGTGATCGGGCTGGTGCCCATCTTTGTTGCGGCGGGCTTCTTAGAAGCTTTCGTGACCCGCCTCACCGAATGGCCGATGGCGGCTAAACTGGCCATTATTGCGAGTTCAGCCTGCTTCATTATTTACTACTTCATCATCTACCCCCAAAAACTTAACAACCATGGAACTGAGCCAAAAGATTAATTTTTACGAAAAGCGAGACTTTGGTGAAAAGATCAACGTTACCTTTGCTTTTTTACGACAAAATTTTGCGCCGCTGAGCAAGAGTATTTTGTTCATTGCGGGGCCTGCTATTCTGCTCGTTTCGGTGGTAGCGGGCATCTACCAAGCAACAATTATGGACATGGGTACGGGGGGAGGCCCGTTTGATTACCTGGAAATACTATCGCAAAGCAGCCTCACCTCGTTCTTGTCCATTTTTGTGTCGGCCCTGCTGGTGACGGTGGTTTACGCTTATCTGGTGTTGTACATCGAGCGGGCAGATCACGACAATATCACCGTGGCTCAGGTGTGGGAGCGGGTGAAGCAGCACTACTTGGTGGTGGTGGTAAGCACCTTTGTGTACAGTGTTTTGGTCGTGCTAGGCTTTATGCTACTCATCATCCCAGGGTTTATTGCCGCTGCGGCATTGTCGTTTCTGTTTATTATCCAGATAAAAGAAGGCCTCAGCCTGGGTGCCGCCTTTAGTCGCTGCTTTAAATTGGTGTCGGATAACTACCTGAGCACCCTGGGGTTGATTGTGGTAATGACCGTGCTGATCACCATCATCAGCATGGTGGTGATGCTTCCGTTTGGGATCGCGCTGGGCGTACCTGCTTTCTTCAGTCTGTCGCAGGAGTCGGGACTGGAGGACACCGGGGGGATGATGAAAGTGGTTTGGATTGCTTTCCAGGCGCTTAGTTCGTTATTGTCTTACTTACTATACGCCATTTTGCTGATTGCCGTAGCTTTTCAGTACGCCAACTTGGTGGAGAAGAAGGAGGCCGCCGGCCTGCTGGAAAGCGTGAACACCATTGGGCAGACTACCCAACCCACCCGCGACGACGAAACCTATTGAGCGTGAGGCGATCTACTTATCGGGAAGCAATAGCGTTGGCGCGCCAGAAAAAAGCCGTGCTTTTTCAGCACGCTGCGCGTCATACGATCGTGGCATTGTGCTGCGGGTTGACTTTTCTCTTCAGTGCTAGCGGCGCGGCGCAGTCTAAAACCACCACCCTACGGTTCAACGACTCAGTGCGCGTTGAAGCGCGGACTTTCTCAGAAGAAACCATTCGCCGCTTTCAGGAAGACGGAGACTTCAACTACGGCATCCGGCGTAAAGCCACTCTTTCGTGGTGGGAACGCTTCAAGTACTGGTTATCCCAGCAACTCGCCCGGCTCTACCACCATACTTACTTTGGAACGATATACGACATTTTGTTCTACCTCTTTTGCTTTGCGGTGCTCACGTTTGCTGTCCTGAAACTCACTGGCACCAGTGTCACGCAGCTATTTCATAGAAATAATAATAATAAGGTGCTGGCGACTATCCCGTCGGAGGAGAATATTTATGCTATTAATTTTGAGGAAGAAATTGCGCAAGCCCAACGTGAAGGAGACCACCGGCGGGTGATCCGACTGCGCTACATCTACGCGCTGCGAAAGCTTGCCGACCGCCAACTGATTCGCTGGCGACCAGGCAAAACCAACTACGATTACCAAGCCGAATTGGCTAGTACCGCCTTACGAGAACCGTTTCAGCGCTTGAGCTACTATTATGAATACGCCTGGTACGGCAACTTCCCCGCGGATCAGGCAATGGCCGAGCGGGTAGAACGCCTTTTTCGGCAGATTGAAGCATCCCCTAAAGCCCTCGCATGAAGCAAGAACACCGTTACGCTACCTATCTCGTAGGAGCCCTGCTTCTGTTGGTGCTGGTAGAATATCTCACTCCGAAGCCCATCGACTGGGCGTTTACGCTAGAAAAGCGCGACAAATCGCCCTACGGGACCTACGTGCTGGGCGCGGTGCTGGAGGATGTATTTCCCGGTCAAACCATTGTTCATTCTCAGAGCAGCCTGTACGATCTCGAAACCGGCGAGCTAACGGAGGCGGACAATGTCTTGATTGTGGCCACCGATTTTAGTCCCGACTCACTCGATGCTGCGGCACTTTTGCAGCAGGTAGATCAGGGAGGGGTCGCGCTGATCGCCGCTAGTTTTTTCGGCGGCTACTTCGCCGATACCCTGCGGTTAGAGGTAGACATCCGCCTGCTTCCCACGCTGTCCGGACAATCCGACACGCTGCCCCGGCAAACCTACGACCAGACGTACTTCACCTCCTACGATTCGGCGCGCACCACCGTGCTGGCCTACGATGCTGACGATCATCCGGTGCTGCTGCGTACGCGACTCGGCGAGGGAGCACTCATTTTGAGCAGTGTGCCTTACCAGTTCACCAACTACCATTTGCTGAAAGAGAACGGGGCGGAAGCCACCGCCCGCACGCTGTCGTATCTGCCGGTGCAGGGCGTGCACTGGACGGAATACTACCAAACCGGCCGACGCGAAGCCACCACTCCGCTGCGCTACGTACTGAGTCAACCGGCGCTTCGGTGGGCGTTGTATCTCACTTTGGCGGGCGTGCTGCTGTTCATGGTGCTGGAGGCAAAGCGGAAGCAGCGGGCCATACCGGTGGTGCAGCCTCCGGCCAACACCACACTGGAGTTTGTGGGCACGGTGAGCAACCTGTTCCTGCGCACCCGCGACCACAAGAACATCGCCGACAAACAGATTCACTACCTGCTGGACGAATTCCGTACCCGCTACCGGCTGGACACCAGCACACTGGACGAAGCCTTTGCGGAGCGTTTGGCGCACAAATCGGGAAAACCGAAAGATGAAGTGCAGGCCTTGGTATTGGTAATCCGGCGGGTGCAGATGCAGGATACGCTGTCGGCCGATGCGTTGGTGGATTTGCGTCGGAAGATTGAGGGGTTTGGAGAGAGGAAAGCTACTTCGGCGTAAGTGCTTTCTCCCTTTCTCCTATACAAAGCTGCACCCGAACAAATATAAATGTGGCTCAGGTTCAGTCAGGCCCCTAAAGTGAAAAAACAAAATGCGTATTCTCATTCCGCTTCTATGAAGGAAGGAATTTGTGCTTTCCGCAATATATCACCTAGGTGGCTGGTAATACCTACGTCACCTACCAGCGTTACGCCTTCTCCGGTATCCTTAATTTTATCTAGCAATTCTCGGAGAGACTCAAGCCCTTTCTCTACTCTAAAGCGGCGGTATGACTGGGCTTCCCCTGGAAATATAGTACGTCCAGAACTTATGGATGCCCCTCTGTGGAGCTGGACTATCCAAGCATGCTTCCCATCGTATACCCATTCTAGACGAACGGGGCCTAGTACCTCAGCTGCTTTATTATATAAATCCTTTACCGCTTTAATGACAATATCAGGAATAGCGGTTCTCAGTGTCTTGCCAATCATAAATTCATCTCCATACCCCTGGGTACCTTCTATAGTAAGGGTCTGCTCCGCAGTAGAAATAAGCCCCCCGGAGTACGCTGCATTTACACCAGCTTGAGCTAAGATTGATGCAATTGAATCACCCTCAGGGTCTTCCTCAGCCATAAGGCGATAGGGGTCAGTCCAACCTCTCAACGTAGTGAACTTACCTGGCATTTGCACCGTCGGAGCCGTTCGTATCCACGTTTCACCTGTCTCTGTAGGGTAACCAAAACGAAAAGGAGCGATACGTCGTGAGATGCATGTGGCTTCCGGAACAGGCATTCCTATAAGATGGGCTATAAGAAGTCCATACACCTTGTCACCAAGAAATTGACTGAAGCGATTAGGCCACTGTATTTCAGGTTCTGTAGGAGTATGCTGATTGTCCTCGAGTTCCCAAATGATTGTGTGAGAGCGATGTACTCCGCGACGAAGAGGGTGTACACTAAATTCTACACGGGTAGTTGGGTCATAGTCGAGCTCCGGCGTAAATCTGTAAACGGTTTGAAGAAGCTTTAGCCCAAACTGACGGGGGAGCGCCGCCGTTCCACCTTGTTCTACCGCCCGAGGTGTGTCATCGGGGGCAAACTCAATAAGATTGCCCAATGCAACCCCTGATACTCCTCCATCGTGGATGTCAATTGTTTCGTTAATAATCGTATGAAGACCTTCGCCAGCAAGTTTGCGGACGTGGTCAGTGGCCTCTTTCGCATTGGTGATGCCATAAAAAAAGGGACGCTTCTTGGGAGAGGCCGGGTCATAGCTACGGACATTAACAGATTGTTCTACCGACTCCGTAAGAAGAGCCTCAACCGCTTGCTCCAAAGAATCGAAGCAATGATTGGGTTCGTAATCAAAAAGCCGAGCATATCGTTGGGAAAGATCAGGAGCAAAGCTGACAAACTGAGCAATATTGGCCCGGTCGGCCAAATGATCTAAAATAACGTCTTTATAATGCATAGTTTAGACTTTGATATGGGCTTCGCTTAACGCATTCAGTAGCTCTAATACTTCTACGTGAAAATCGGTAGGATGATTACGTTCTTTAAAGTCAGAGGCAGCATTATTGATCTTTTTCCTACCAGCGGCAAGATCAAGCAACTCACCACGTTCGTCGTAGACGGGGAGACCTAGCCGGTGCGCTACGTAAAACTCATAAGCACATCCATTGCTATACGCCCAATCGTCTACAAAGTAAACGGCTCGCGCAAATCGTTCAATAACGTGCTCCCAAAACGAACGCCAATCTTCTTGAGTCCAATCGGGAATATAGGGTAGCGCCGAGGGATCAATCACTATCTCATTACTTCGGGTGCGAATAGCGTGAACCACCTGCTGCGCGTGCTCACGATTAGGAACAATAACCGATTAGCGATGATCTTCACGAAGTGCTTGTTTCGTACTATCCACGTCAGATGCAGTGATTCCGTGTTTAGCAAGCCAGGCCAAAAACCGCGGTCCTGAGGTGATCGGCATACTACAGTACAGGGCCCGCTTTCCATCAAGGACGCTAGCGTAGGTACTTAGTAAAAGTTCGGGTATGAAGTCATTCATTATTAGTGATACTTTCAGATTTAGTAGTGGAATTAGGGGCTTCTGTTTCAAAAAGTGCCGGTTGTCTTTCTTTCTCAGTAAAAATCACACCTTCTTAGCTTGACTTTAGCCTTTTATGAATTACGAAGAAGAGAAGAACTCTGGGGGAATGCATAAATTTGGATTCGCTAAAATTCAGATGTATGCTTGCTATTCCCGAAGAGTTCTCTGTTCAAATATCAGCATTTGCCCCCTTGTTTAAAAGAAAAGTTTTTCAACATGTCAAAGTCTTACTCATGGGTTCTTTGTTAGTAATAGGCCGCCGCACCGTGTGTAGTGCTTTGCGGGCTATGGGCTTAGCGCAGGAGACGCAATTCCATAAGTATCATCGTGTGCTCAGTAATGCTAAGTGGTCAGCCTATCAAGCGGCCCGTATCCTATTAGGTTTACTAGTAGAGGGGCTAGTTCCTGCTGGCGAGCCTTTAGTGTTTGGTTTGGATGAGACTCTGGAGCGGCGCTGGGGTAAAAATATTACCGCTCGTGGTATCTACAGAGATGCTGTTCGTTCTAGCCATAGCTATTTTGTGAAGTGTAGCGGCCTGCGCTGGATGTGCATGATGCTCTTAACACCTATTCACTGGACTAAGCGTGTATGGGTCACCGTGACGCGGCATTGCCTTTCTTAACCGTACTAGCCCCTTCGGAGCGCTATAATGAGCAGAAGGGCAGAGGACACAAAAAGATCACTGACTGGGCCAGTGGGCCCCACCGGGACAAATGATCCTGCAACTCAAGCGGTGGTTACCTGATCGTCAGATTATCGTAGTGGCCGACAGTTCCTATGCCTGTTATGCTTTGCTAGATGCGGTACGCGCTCATGTTTGTATGATCACTCCTTTGCGTTTAGATGCTCGTCTGTTTGATGAGCCGCCCCCACAACCACAGGGTAAGCGGGGACGCAAACCTAAGATCGGTGATCGGCAACTCACGCTACAGCAACGGCTCAGTGCTCCGACAACCCGATGGCAGACCATCGTCATTCCTCAGTGGTACGGCAAAGGCAAGCAAGTTATGCAAGTAGCTACTGGAACAGCTTTGTGGTACAAGAGCAATGATCCATTAGTGCCGCTGCGTTGGGTGCTCATCAAAGACCCTAGCGCACGCATTGCCCCGGTGGCATTACTATGTACTGACCGCCAACTAGATGTTCAAAGCATCATCAATTACTTCATTCGTCGCTGGACTGTAGAGGTTACTTTTGAGGAAGTTAGAAGGCATTTGGGAGTAGAATCTCAGCGGCAGTGGAGCGATCTGGCTATCGCCAGAACTACCCCAGTGCTGATGGGTCTGTTCAGTCTGGTTACCCTCTGGTCAAATCAACTACAACAGCAGAAAGATATTGAAGCCCAACGGAGTGCCTGGTATCAGAAAGTGAATCCTACCTTCTCGGATGCCCTAGCTTCAATAAGAGAACGACTCTGGTCTAAACAGCAATTTTTAACCTCCCTGCCAGGAACAGAGGTTAAGTATTTAAATAAACCATTGATCCAGCATTTATGCACCCTGATGACCAGAGCCGCGTAAGGCTAAAGTCAAGCTAAGAAGGTGGCTTTGGCTAGCCCCCATAGGGGGCGGCTGGGGTCCATTTTAGAAATTGAAACGTTGTTGCTGATTCTCAGCCTTCTTCTCCTCTTTCTCTTGATACTTGACATACCTCCGTATTGTGTCCTCATCAAGCCCAACTGTGCTCACAAAGTAACCCCAGGCCCAGAAATGGTTGCCCCAATAGGGCTTCTCTCTCAGCTTAGGATAGCTCTTGAAAAGCTTTATTGCAATCTTGCCCTTCAGCGTTCCCATAAGCTTTGAAATGGAAACCTTCGGGGGAACTGAGACCAAAAGATGGATGTGGTCCTCCTGCAAGCTTAACTCTTCTACCTCACAACTCTTCCATTGGCACAACATCTTGATATCATGCTCGACCAATTCCTTTATGGCCCCTTTCAAGACACGAAACCTGTACTTGGGAACCCAGACAATATGATAATCGCATTTATAGACAACATGGCTAAGCTTCTTATATTTACTCATGCCTCAAAAATAGGCATAGCCATCAGAACATGACCACCCGCAAAGCAGGTGGATTTTCAAGGTGAATTAAAGCCCATCAACTGAGCCTCCATATCTGAAATTTGCTCTTTGAGCTGTTGCATGAGAATCAGTACTTCCTTGTGATTTGAATTTACGGTGCGTAGAACATGCTCAATATCTGACGATGCTTGTTGTTTCTTGGGATTTTTGGTAGCATAAATTACTGCCACAAATAATGTCAGAATATATAGAAGGCCAAACCTCCATATTCTCTTTCTTACTCTAGGAAGCCCAATGACCCACTTCAAAGCCCATCTTGAAAACTTCCAGTTTTTAATTTTTACTAAATACCTTAGAATGTAGATAGTCGTCCCTGATAAGCGGCAAGTACAGTCTTAACTATTTGACAGTCAGTTCATTGGGTCAATATTTTTTACTTGGTTTGCTTCCGAAGCTGCCAGGAAAACAGTAAATTGACCAAAAACCTGGGAGAAAATGCTTGGAAAAACCACACACACCGACCAATTGGACGTTTTCCGCCCCCGCCTCAGCACGTTGCTTTCCGACCGGCACGAGCTTGTCCGGCTCGCCGAAGAAGTGGACTGGGCTTGGATAGAAGGGCAACTGAAAGGCTATTATGCCGAACAAGGTCGCCCGTCGGTGCCTATCCGTACGATGGTTGGTATGCTCTTGCTCAAGCACCTGTTCAACGAGAGCGACGAAACGGTGCTGGATCGCTGGGCAGAGAATCCTTACTGGCAATACTTCACCGGCGAGCAGTTCTTCCGGCACCGCCCTCCCTTTGACAGTACGGATTTTCCCAAGTTCCGGCGGCGTGTTGGGGAAGAGGGCATGGAAAAGGTGCTGGCCCTGACCGTGAAGTTGCACCCAGGGGCAGAGAAAGAAAAAGAGGTACAGATTGACCCCACGGTGCAGGAAAAGGCGATCACATATCCCACGGACACCAAGCTGCACAAGAAGATAATCGAGAAGTGTCGGGCCATTGCCGGGCGGGAGGGCATCCAACTGCGGCAGTCCTACAAACGTACTTTGAAGGCCTTGATGCTGGCCCAGCGCAAAGGCAACCATCCCAAGCGCAGGAAGAAGGCCAACGCCGCCCGCCGCAAGATCAGGACGATCGCTGGCCGCTTAGTGCGGGAACTAAACCGTAAGTTGCCCGCCCCTGTCAAGCAGTTTTATGAAGAACAACTCTCCCTGTTTCAAAGGGTGTTAAACCAGCAACGGCACGACAAGGATAAAGTCTATTCACTGCATGCCCCGGAAGTGTATTGCATGGCCAAGGGCAAAGAACATAAACCTTATGAATTTGGCAGCAAAGTATCTTTGGTGCGGGGGGCTTCCACCGGGGTGGTCACGGCCATTAAGAACTTCACTGAAAATGTGTACGATGGCCATACGCTGGAACCGGCCTTGGCACAGAGCGAGAGGATACGGGCGGCACTGGGCGGCAATCGCCCCCAAACAGCGGTCGTGGATCGGGGATGCAAAGGAAGAAAACAGATCAACGGCACTGAAATCTGTATCCCTTCTGCCCCGGCCAAGGAGGCCACAACTTACCAGAAACGCAAGGCCAGAAAACGGTTTAGGCAACGGGCGGGCATTGAACCTACCATAGGCCATATCAAACATGACCATCGTATGATCCGTAACTTTTTGAGAGGAACTGTGGGCGACGCGGTCAATGCATTGCTGGCCGCCAGCGCGTTCAATCTCAAGAAACGGTATAATCAGATCAGAAAGACGCTCAAAGGAAAAACCCGTTTGGTCTTCGATCTATTCTATCGCTGGCTCGGTAGAAGGCTAAGCCAACAACCAACGCTATCAATACGAATTTGACCCTTTTTCAGGGACGACTATATAGATGCGTCACTTTTGCTGCGACGATCCTGAAAGTTAGTATAAAGAGCGATTTTAGCATTGTCATCGCTATCTTGTGATCTTGAGATTTTGAAAACATGAGTATTAAGATTCTTTTCTATTGATGCGAGACGGCATCCTACTTTATCGCCATAGCGATTGAGGGGAACAAAAGTGACATAATACCAGAAAAGCAGAGGGATAACAGACAGTATACCAACTAATCCAAGGGGCAAAGTATTGCTTCCGAAAGCAAGGATAGCCGCTGAAAGTGCCGCGACATATTGAAAGATTTGCCAGATAGCTTTGTAGATGTTTTCGTAGCGATCCGCAGCCATCTTATACTCATGCTTGAGTAATTCAATTTTTGCTTTCTCAGAATCAGATAGGTCAGTGCTTTCTGAGGAATTCGTAGGCATAATTATTAGGCTGTTGTTAGTTGAGGAAAGATCATTTTATGAATCTAATGTACCGACTGATACGGAACCGAGCAAGAGATCAAAGGTGATTTCAAGCAACGTGTGCAACTGTAAACTTGAAATTATCTAACCTCCAATACGGCACGTCTGGCTATAATCCCCCACCCAACACTCAATGAAAATGCCTATTCCGCATAAAAAACAGCGATAAGCCTTATCTTTGCTCGCTATGGAAAACCAATCCCCCCAAGACCCTGCCTTTTCCTCTCGCCTCGATCTATCCTCTCTCCAAGAAGGAGTTACTCAAATCCGCCAGCAATTGGGCACCTGGATTGTCGGGCAGCAGGGGATGATCGACCTGATCCTGACGGCAATCCTGGCCGATGGGCACGTGTTGCTGGAAGGAGTGCCGGGCGTGGCTAAAACGCTCACGGCTAAACTGGTGGCCCGCATGATCTCGGTCGACTTCTCGCGCATTCAGTTCACCCCCGACATGATGCCCTCGGACGTGATCGGCACCTCGGTGTTTAACGCCAAGACTTCGGAGTTTGAGTTTCGGCGCGGACCGGTTTTCTCCAGCCTGGTGCTGGTGGACGAGATTAACCGGGCCCCGGCCAAGACGCAGGCTTCGCTGTTCGAGGTGATGGAGGAGCGGCAAATTACCGTCGACGGGCACACCTACCGCATGGAACCACCCTTTATGGTGCTGGCCACGCAGAACCCCATTGAGCAAGAGGGCACCTATCGCCTGCCCGAAGCCCAGCTCGACCGCTTTTTGTTCAAGATTGAGGTGACCTATCCGACGCTGGAAGAAGAAACTTTGATGCTGGAGCGCTTTCACCAGCGCAAGAACCGCGTAGCGATCGAATCGGCCCAACCGGTAATTTCGGCTGAGCAGTTGCTGCGCTATCGAGAGCAGGTGCGCGCGGTGCACGTGGAAGAGCCGTTGATCCACTACGTGGCCCGCATGGTGCACGAAACCCGGCAAGCGCCCGAACTCTATCTGGGAGCTTCGCCCCGCGCATCGCTGGCTATTCTCACCGGGGCCAAGGCCTACGCCGCCCTGCACGGCCGTGACTTCGTTACTCCGGAAGACATCCAACAGGTAGCCCCATCGGTCCTCATCCACCGGGTGATCTTAACCCCGGAAACGGAGATGGAAGGACGTTTACCCGCAGAGGTGCTGCGGCAGTTAGTAGACAAAGTGGATGTGCCCCGGTGACACCGATCGCCACAGTGTATTGGATGAATAATGCGCTTTCTTTGAAGTTCCGGCTGAGGGATGTTACCTTGTAGATATCTTTGCCGACTCATATGACACGCACAAGAGTGCTTTCTCTACTTCTCTTTTCTAACCGCGTGGTCTGTAGAACAGTACTTTTGAGCGGACTGTTAAGTCTCGGCCGCCCGGCAATAGCAGCCGACACCTTGGATAGTCTAACCTTCGCACTACAACAGGCCGTCTCACTAGAAGATCAGGCTGATGTGCTGGTGAATATTGCTCGTTACTACGAACCCATCTACGCTGACTCAGCCCTACGATTTGCACAGCGGGCACTGGCTACGTCCGAGAGGGCTTCCTACGACAAAGGAATCGCACAAGCGTACCTACAGATCGCTTCGTACTACGGTGGAGTGCCACACTATAACTTTGATAGCTTGGATCGCTATTTCTCGCTTTCACTTACCATTCACCGAAGCGCTGGCGACTCGCTAGCGATGGCCGATAGCTATTTCTACTTAAGTGGCACTTGCTACGAGAACGATAACTATCCGCTAGCCCATAGCTACGGGGAGCAAGCCGCTACCCTGTACCTGCAACTGGGTAAAGAGCGGAAGCAGGGCTACGCGCTGGCGCACCTGGGGCGGGTAGAGAACTACATGGGTAACAATGCCCTGGCCATGAAGTATTGCACCGCTGCCCAGCGAATCTTCGATACCATTAAGCAGGATGACGAGAAGGGAGGCTTGTTTAACACAATGGGTAGTATCAACCTTGATCTGAGAAACTACGACAAGGCAAAAGACTTTTTTCTGCAATCGATTAACCTATCACAAAAATACGATAATGTTGCTACGCTTTCCAACGCCTACGTGGGCATTGGGCAGACGCTGCGGGCAACCCAAGAATACGACGACGCGCTCAATTACTTCAACCGTTCGCTTGCCTTGTATCAGCGCGGCGAGAGTAAGCAGAGTGATTTAGGTACCAGTTACGCGTATTATCACATCGCGAAAACCTACGTACTACAGGGCCATAACGAAGAGGCACTGAGCCTGCTAGACGAAGTGCTGGAGACAGCCGAACAGCATGGCGATATCTTGTTGCGTGCCCGCTCGCTCTTAGAGTTAGGCAAAGCCTATTACAACTTGAGCGAACTAGATCAATCGTTTGCTTTTCTTAACGAGGCCGCCCAGCAAGCCCGTGGTCTCAAAGGCACCTACGCCAACGTGATTTTACAGGAATGTTACCTCAATTTGGCGAAGTATTACAACCAGATAGGTAATCTGGAAGAGGCGTTGGTCAATTTTCGTCGCTACAGCCTGGAGCAGGAGCGCATGTACCAGGAGCAGGCCTCGCGGCAGGTGGCCGAGATGCAGACGGTCTATGAAGTAGACGAAAAAACCAGTCGGATTGAATCACTGCAGCAGCAAAGCAAGATCAGAGGATTGGAGTACGACCAGCGCAAACTTGTTAATTACGTATTGATCTCGGGGATCTTGTTTCTATTTGGGTTAGGGTTGGTGTTCTATAGTAAGTATCGACTAAAAATTCAGGCCAACCGCAAACTGGAGAAGCAAAAAGCATCAATCAACCAGCAGCGCCAGAAGATAGAAAAACAGCGCGATGAGATCGTGCTAAAGAGCCAACTACTGGAGGAAAACAGTCGTGATATTAAAGCCAGCATCGAGTATGCCCGCCGAATTCAGATGTCGCTCTTGCCTGCCCGTAACGAATTGAAGCACCTGTTCCCGGAGTCGCTCATCTTTTTTCAGCCCAAAGATATTGTGAGCGGTGATTTCTACTGGCTGCACGAAACCGAGGACACGGTGATTCTGAGCGTGCTAGATTGTACGGGCCACGGAGTGCCGGGTGCCTTTATGACGGTGTTGGCCAATACTATTCTCAACCAGCTAGCGCTGGAAGACAAGATGACCTCGCCCAATGTGGTGCTGACGCTGATGGACACCCATATCCGGGAAGCACTGCGGCAGCAGGACGCTGAGAACCCTAATAATGACGGTTTGGACATGGCAGTCTGCTTCATTGATCGGCAAACGTTAGTAATGAGCTACAGTGGTGCTCAGATGCCCATGTATTATTTCAAACAGGGCGCGTTGCATCAACTAAATCCAGACCGCTACTTTATCGGCGGGGCTTATTATCCGGAAAAATGCTTCACGAACCAAACCCTGCAGTTGTGTTCGGGCGATACTTTTTACTTGGCGTCGGATGGGTTTCAGGACCAGTTCGGCGGGCCGAAGGACAAAAAGTTTATGCGAAGGCGCTTTAAAGAAATGCTCACTGTTTTGCAATCGCAGCACGTTGCCCAGCAGCACCAGCAGATAGAACGCACCTTTTACGAGTGGAAAGGCCAGCAGGTGCAAACCGACGACGTGCTGGTCGTAGGCGTTCGGGTGTAGCATTACCTCAAAATAAAGATGACTCTCAGCGCTTTGAAACCCGCAGATCTTCGCCTAGCTTTAGGCGCACTATTTTTGTCCTATATGAAAAACGCTTACCTGCTTATCTTAGCGCTTGTCTTTTTTAGCTACCTGCCTACCCAAGCTCAGTACCTGTTCAACTTCGGATTGGACGTTTACAAAACCGACAACCGCAATCCGGTGGAGTTTGTGCGCAAAGCGCAGTTCAGTGCTGAGCTTAATTATTTTCTTATTCGGCAGTTGTCGCTGACATTAGGGGTAGAAGCCTGGACCGATCAGGGAGTGTTCTTTTTGCCCGGAGCGCGTTTTTATCCGGTAGACCCGTTTTTCTTCCGATTTCGGCCGCTGGTGGGCCGCGAGGTGGATTATGCCCTGGGGTTTGGTTACGGACGGCAACTCACCGGCCCCTGGCGGCTGGAAGTGATGACCGACTACTACTTCGAGAATAGCAACTTGGCGTTGAGAGTGGGAGTGGGGTACAAGTTATGACATAAAAAAACCACGCTAACAGATTAGCGTGGCTCTCTTCACGAAGTGTTTAAAACTACTTCTTCAAGTTAACAACAACTTCCACAGTGACGCCGTTTTCCGAAACTACTTCTACGATAGTTGCAGATTCAGCATTTAAAGAACGAATTTCGTAGCTAGTTTTCTCATCATCCGCGTCAGTTAAAACAAGTGTTTTACCGCCATCTAGCTTCCAGGCACCTTCCTCAGTGTAAGTAGAGTTGCTGGTCGTACCGGAGGTTGATAGTAGTATATTTTTGCTCTCTTTCACAAATTTGCCACCATCTTCAAATTTAAAGATATTTCCTTCGGCTTCAGTAAGAAGGGCTAGAAAGGCCTTTTGTTGATCACTAACCTCAACACCCTTTACACTTATATCGGAGGAGGATACTGTCCACACCCCCATAACATCAGCATTGGTAGCTGACACTATCACTTCTTCATCCTTACTACAAGAGAACATTGCGACCGCCATGCACAGCAGCATAGTCATTGAAAAAAGTTTCTGTAAATTCTTCATTGGTAAAATTTGGTTCTCGGACAAATTTGGCGGATTAGGTTGAGTTGACCAATACTCGCAGTCTCATGTGTTCAAAGTTGGGGATGCCAAACGAGATACGTCTAATGTAGCGCACCAAGTTGTTACAGCCTTCGGTCACCGCGTTAGAGATGCCAGACTCTATGAAGTTAAGGATGGGGTCTTTCCAGTTAGTCAGGGTTTTCAGGAACTTGTTCCAGGCGGGGTTTTGTGTCCAGTTAACTTTTTGTACCCAACCTTCCAGCCGTTGTTGAGCTTCTGGTTTGCTTTGTGCCTGATCAAAAATGTCATGGAAACTATTACGAAGTTGGTAAGCCTCTTGCAACTCTTTGGAAAGATCGAGGGCTTGCTGTAAGACGAGTTGCTGCTCATCGCTCAGGGTTTTGCTACGTTTGAACAAGATCCATTTTAGTCTTTTGAAAGCCGCTTGTTGGGGGTGAGTTCGGCGTAGTGTTCTGCGTATGGTATCTAAGCTGTCATTGAGTGCTTTGACCACATGAAAACGGTCGATAGTAACTTTAGCCTGGGGAAAACATTGCTTGGCTACTTCATTATAAGGCCCCCACATATCACAGGATACGTGGTTGATCTGCTTACAAAACGCTGGACCCAGGCCTTGAAAGTGAGCAATAAGCGTTTCTTTCTTTCGGTCAGGAAGAATATCCAGTTGGATGCCTCGTTCCAGATCAGTGAGTACGCAACAGTACTCCCCCTTCCCTTTTCGTAACGATATCTCATCAATACCTATTTTACGCACTTGGGCGTAGCGTTGAGGTAGATCAATCACCGCTTCGGCTTGCTGGTAATAAAGCCGTTCTACGGTTTTTACGTTCATGTTGATGATAGCCCCTACCTCTGAGAAAGGTTGCTTAGCGCAGAGTTCAAACACAAATTTAGACTCGCGTACCGTATAGCTCTTGCCAGCAGCGACCCATTCAAAGGGCTCATGATAGTAATGACCGCATTCGCATTTAAACTGCCTGACCCGCAGGTAAAGCCATACTTCCTTTCCAGAGATAGCCAAGTCCCGAATCTGTCGCTCTTCATAGCGCTTTACTGCCTTATCCCGCAAAGAAGCACAGCGTGGGCAAGCAGAAATCTTTTGTTCACTATGACAGTGAAGCAGAATCCGGGTGTTCTCATAGTAAACTTTATCTACCCGTAAGTCAGGCAGGGCCAGCAATTGCTCAAAAAATAGTCGTTCGTTCACTATGCAAATTTATACCTTTCCGCCATTTTTGTCTGAGAACCTGAAATTTTAAGAGTTGTTAAAGTTTAGGTGGCAATGATAGGGGATTATGAATTATAAAAATAGGCATACTCTATGTAGATATAACACTAGTCTGGTTTTTGCCATTTAGGCCACATTCAACAAAAGCGGATCCTTTAGGGTTGTTCAGACGCCCTGTTAACCTTGGTTTTCTGTGTTCCTCAACGCTTATGACTATTAAAAAAAACCCTTGGCGTAGAAACCTTGCGCTTCTCTACACTTCTCTGCTGCTATTTTTGTCGGTGCAATCGGGAGCGTACGCCCAGGATGGTCCTTACCAGCTTCGGCGGGGTTTGGATATTGCCTTGGTAAGCGCGGGCACCGCCGGTTCGCTAGGCGGCCTGCTGTGGCGTGCCCAGCGCGAGCCACTGAACAGAGCCGACCTGGCCCGGTTGGAGACGAGCGACGTGTGGTCGTGGGATCGTTCGGCCGCTGACAACTATTCAAGAGGAGCACGGACGGCGAGCGACGTATTAGTGATGTCTTCCTACGTGCTGCCGTTCACCTTGCTGGCCTTCGAAGAAACGCGCGGTGACGTTGGTACGTTGGTACTCATGTTACTGGAAACGGTGTCGATGAACGAGGCGCTTACCGGTCTCACCAAAGCGGCGGTGCAGCGCGCCCGACCGTACACCTACAATGAGAACTTATCGGGAGAGCTACGTACGGAAGACGACAATGCGTTCTCGTTTTTCTCGGGACACACTTCGCACGCGGCCGCGCTGTCGTTTTTTACTGCACGCGTCATATCTGCCTACACCGATCGGCAGTGGGTGCGTATGGCGGCCTGGAGCGGAGCGGTTTTGCTGCCTGCCACCACCGGTTATCTCCGCTACCGAGCGGGCAAGCATTTCCCTACCGACATAGTGGTAGGCTACGCAGTAGGGGCTACGGTAGGTTGGCTGGTGCCTTATCTACACCGTGTACGACCGAACGGCGACGAAAAACGCGCCGTATGTATTGAGCCACGGGGTTTAGGAGTAGCGGTGATATTCTAGATTAGATAGTGGATATTAATTGACTTGTAACCATGACTAGATATTAGGTGATTGCCTCTGCTTATCCAATATCTAGCTACCAGAAAGCCATCCAGTTACGCAAACGTATACTCACTCACCAAATCGTAGCTCACGCCTAGTCGGGCTAGCACCTCGGGCGGGCTGCCCTGCCACACGTTGGGACGGTTGCCGACGTATTCCAGGTCATCGACCCCGATTTTGCTGGTAAAGAAGCCCGTGGCCACGAAGTTGCGGAAGTTATTGAAGAAGTTAACCCCCTGGCTCATCTCGGGGGCGGCTTGCTCAGGATATGCAATCTGATCGAGCATTTCTTTTCGCTGCGCTTCGTTACAATCAACAAATTTCTGGTCAAACTGCTTCAAGCACTGCATATCCAGCCAGCGCAGTCCGCCGCGCATGCCCACCTGGTGCCAGGGCTGGTCCTTCATCATAAACTCAATGAACTCAGGCGTGTCGGCGTCGGAGGCGCTGCCCGAGCGCTCGTCGGCCGGAATGATCAGGTCGCCCAGCACGGTCACGGTTTTCATCTCGTGGTCGGTGAAGAAGCGCTCGTTCATCAATTCCTGGTCAGTTTCGCTGATCTCGTAGGTGCCGGTGTGCACGTGGTGCACTTCGGCCACTTCGGGTTGCGGTTCGCAGGCCGTCCAGGTGAGTCCGGCCAAGGAGGCTACGCCCATCATCTTGAGGGTGTCGCGGCGATTGATTTTGTTATCCATATTTTTTTGCTATGGAGACGCGATTAATCGCGTCTGTACGAAACTATAAATTGCGTTTTTTTCGTTGGTCGGCGATGTATTCGGAGGTGCGCATGGAGAGGGCCAGGATGGTCCAGGTGGGGTTTTTGTCGGCGTTGGTCACCAGCGAGGAGCCGTCTGCCACGAACAGGTTTTTGCAATCGTGCGACTGCCCGTATTCGTTCACCGGTGCTTCGCGTGGGTCTTTGCCCATGCGGGCGGTGCCCACCTCGTGGATGATCCGACCCGGGGCCAGCAGTCCGTAGTCTTGCTCCTTGCCCGGCTTTTCGCCCAGCACCCGGCCGCCCATCGCGTGGATGATTTCCTCGAAAGTATCCACCATGTGCTTGGCCTGGTTCTTCTCGTAGTCGCTCCATTTGAAGTTGAACCGCAGGGCGGGGATGCCCCACTGGTCCACCGTATTGGGATCAATCTCGCAATAGTTGTTCTTACTGGCGACTGGCTCGCCTCGGCCGGCAAAGCCCACCAAAGCCCCGTAGTGGCGGCGGTAGTCATTCTTAAGGGCCTTTCCGTAGCCGCCCCCGCCTTGGCTTTGTCCTCCTTTCTCCTGGGTGTACCAACCGTTGTAGTTGTGAATGTTGCCTCCGAAGCCGTAGCTCGGCATGCGCCGTCCACCCCAGGTTTCGATGTGATAACCCCGCGGAAAATCGAGCTTGTCTTTTATATTATCTTTCCACCAGGGCACGTACATGTGCATGCCGCCGGTGCCGTCTTCGTTATAGGGAATGCCGTCCATCATCTGCGGAATCAGGCCCGACAGGCCCGAGCCGGTAGAGTCCATTAGGTAGCGGCCGACCAATCCGCTGGAGTTGCCCAAACCGTTGGCATGACGGCTGGATCGGGAGTTGAGCATGATGCGGGCCGTGCTGCAGGCACTGGCGGCCAACACCACCACTTTGGCATTGATCACGTAATCGAGTCCGTCGTCTTTGTTTACGTACGCTACCCCGGTAGCCAGTCCCTCGCTGTTGGTGAGCACCTCGCGGGCCATGGCATTGGTGATTAGCGTGAGGTTGCCCGTCTTAATGGCGGGCGGGATCAGCACTGACGGCGAAGAGAAATTGGAGTGCGTGGAGCAGCTGCGGTTGCACTGCGCGCAGTAGTGGCAAGGAGCCCGCCCGTTGAGGGGGCGCGTGAGGATAGATAAGCGCGAGGGCAGTACCGGAATGCCCAGCGGGTCGCACGATTTTTTGATCAGCAGTTCGTAGGCGCGGGGCTTGGGGGGAGGCATAAAGATGCCGTCGGGTTCGTTATCTAGCCCCAGGGCCGGATCAAAATTGGCTCCGAACACGCCTACTAAGCGGTCTACTTTGTCGTAGTAGGGTTTGATGTCGTCGTAGGTGATCGGCCAGTTGTCGCCCAGGCCGTTGACGCTCTTGCGCTGGAAGTCTTTGGGGCCGAAGCGCAGCGAGATGCGCCCCCAGTGGTTGGTGCGCCCGCCCAGCATACGCGAGCGAAACCAGTCGAACTCGGTGCCCGGGGCGCGGCTGTAGGGCTCGCCGTCAATCTCCCAACCACCGAAGGCCGCGTCGAACTCTCCAAAGGGTCGATGCGTAGAAGCTCCGCGGCGTGGCGATTCGTAGGGCCAGGCAAACATATCGGCCTGCGCCGAGTCGAACATCGGTCCGGCCTCTAAGAGGGCAACTTTGGCTCCGGCTTCGGTGAGTACCTTAGCCGCCATTCCGCCTCCGGCTCCCGAACCCACCACGCATACATCATACTGGATGCCGCTTCCCTTAATTTGCATAGGTTATGGTTTTTGTCGGATAAAGTAGGCAGGATGTTGGTAAAGCGCAAGAAGAAGCCTATGTTTAGAATCATAATGAATAAGATTAGATCAGGCAATAAATAATAAGTAGGGAGCTATTGTGCGTTCACCCCTCTTCTTCAAACTCTTTCAGCTCTTGCAAAAAGCTCAATCCAGCGACGACTCCCTTCCCGCCGATGTTCTCCACCAACTTTTTGGCCCAGCGATAGCGCGGCGGCTTTCGGCCAATCTCGTAGTTGAACCAAAGTACGCCAACGAGCGTCGCTCCGCTAAATAGTAAGTTAGCCACAAACCAGTCAGGATTGGCATGAAGATAGAAGTCTACACCAGTAAGCAAATACACTCCCAAAAATATATAAGTCATATAGAAAGGGGCGGAGAGCATAGTGATCTGAAAATAGCGCAGATTGTGCCTTTTTACCACCTCTAGTCGGTGCTGAATCTCAATGACTGACTTGGAGTAGTCTATCGTTTGGACAATAATGATTTGGCCAATGATTCCAATCAACATGACGATCGCGAACCCCGATAAAATCGCTGCGGAGATTGTGGGAGCCGAAAGTGTAAAGTAGTTAGCGATAAATCCGTTAAGCGATACGATTAGCAGAAAAACGATAATTGCTCCCACAGTTTGCGTAATAACCAGCCCCCGCATACTCAACCGGACTTTATCCAGTTTCATCTCCCGCAGGATGCGCTGGTTGAGGTGTAGTTGCCGGTCGAGCTTTTCGTGATAAGCCGCCCACGTGTCTTTCAGTTGATCGAGTTCCATAGTTTACGTTACTTTGGTGAATTGATGCTTGAGTTTTTGCTTGATCCGACTGATCTTGGTGGCCACGTTGGTCTCGGTGATTCCCAAAATATCCGCAATCTCTTGGTAGGATTTCTGATCCAGGTAGAGGATCATCAGCGCGCGATGCAGCGCCGGGAGTTGATTGATAAACTGATGTAACAGCCGGATGTCTTCTTGTAGATCTTCGGATTCGGATTCGGATTCGCTGGCCACTTCTAAAATTGCGTCGCTAAGCGGGGTGGTGGAGGCATTTCTTCTCTTTTCTTTCCGATAAAACGATATAGATACGTTAAGCGCAATCCGATACACCCAAGTAGACTGCCGGTACGTTGGGTTATACTTGCCCAGTGACCGCCACAGGTGGTAGATAATTTCCTGAATCAAATCCTGTTGTTTACCATCATTTCCAACATTCATTTTACTACGAGCGTTAATAAGGTATGGCACGCACCAAAGCATTTGACACAAATGAAGTTCTAGACCGAGCGTTGCGAGTCTTCTGGCGCAATGGCTACGAAGGCACCTCTATGCAAGACTTGATCGACGGTATGCAGATTAACCGGGCGAGTTTGTACGATACTTTTGGTAACAAAGAGACGCTATACTTAGCCGCGCTGCAACGTTATCAGCAACAGACTCAAGATAGTATGCAACAGCTCCTCCAGCGCCACGATTCGGTGCGCGGAGCGCTGGATGAACTGCTCGAAACTATGATCCAGGATAGTATAAACGATCCTGAGAAGAAAGGGTGCTTTGTAGTGAACGCCACCACCGGCTTAGCCAGTCGCTACCAGGAAGTAAACCGGCTGGTATCAGATAACGAACAGAAAGTGGCGTATACCTTTGCTGGTTTGATTAAGCGAGGGCAAGAACAGGGCGAGATCGGGGCCGATCGTGATGTTTGTACCCTGTCTTCGTATCTGTTTGCTTCGCTACAGGGGCTACGGGTGTTGGCCGTTACCAATTCAGACTTGACGCTGCTACGCCGGGTGAAGTATACCGTATTATCGGCAATATTTGTGCCTTTGGCTTAGTATCAGAGTAATAATCAGACTGATTCTAATACCGGATTTGGCATTGTATTAAGAAGCTGACGCGTCATTAAAAAGAGTCATTCGATCACTTACGCGCGCTCGATCTTGCAGATAAAACATCCTGCTTCCGCGTTTCTAGCGTGCAAGTAAGCAACCGCTTGGTGCTTCTCAAAAATTTCCGGAATGAGCACATCCACATCGTCATCTTTTACCAACCGAGTAAAGATCATTTCTGGCTTGGCATTGTACCCAATGAGGGACAGCGGAAAATTTATATGGTCGGCTTTAATCTCCGAAGGAAACCGGTAAATGTCTTGGTAAGCGCGGATCACTTCTTGATGGATAAACACGGGACCCGGTTGGTTAAATGCGTTATCGATTTCGAAAGGACTGTAGCTAAATAACAGGCGGGTATCCTCGCCTGGTACAAAGGGCTTCAACGATACTCTGCATGGTCCGTAGCCGGTGGCACGTTGTTTCACCACTTTGTGGCCGTAAACATCTTTACCTTCTGACCGGATACCGGCAGCGTATACTTCGGAAATAGGAATGATCTTAAATTTCTTCATTGGTAAAGGGGTTATTAGTACGTATGCTCGGCGAAGATCGGTAGTAAAGACGCTATTCACCACCCGAATCTTGCTAAGCTATCCGCCGGGATGCACCAGTTGAGCTCTCTCCCAACCGATCATTGCTGTTTTTCGCACGCTACCCCAGTGATACTGCCCGATAGCACCCGTTGATTGGATTACCCGGTGGCAAGGAATCAAAAAGGCGACCGGATTGCTGCCCACTGCCGAACCTACCGCCCGAGATGCCCGAGGTTGGTTGATCTGGCCAGCGATGCTTCCGTACGAAGTCAGCTTGCCCAAAGGAGTTTTGAGTAGCGTCTCCCATACCTTGATTTGAAAATCCGTTCCCCGCAAGTGTAGTTTCACCTGAGCGGGCTGGCTCCAGTCGTGCGTGAAAACCGACAGGGCATTTCGCTGAAGATCGTCCGCCTGATACTGGTAATGGGCGTTAGGAAAAAGCTGCTGCAACTCGTTCAACGTCTGCGATTGGTCGTCGGCAAATCCCAGGTAGCACACTCCTTTCCCGGTTGAAGCGACAAGCATAGTTCCAAACCGACTCTCCGCAAAGCTATAGCGGATCATAAGATTCTCGCCACCCTTCTGATATTCACCCGGCGTCATGCCCTCGATGCTGACAAACAAGTCGTGCAAGCGGCTGGTGCCCGAGAGCCCGGTCTCGTACGCGGCATCGAAGAGCGTGGCCTGCTGGTTGTTGCTGAGCATCTGTTGCGCGTGCTTCAGGCTAATATACTGCAAGAACTTCTTCGGACTCACTCCCGCCCACTCGGTGAACAAGCGCTGAAAATGAAACGGACTCAGGCAAACCTGCTCGGCGATTTCCGCAAGGGTGGGCTGCTCCTTGAAATTTTGGTGGAGGTAAGCGATGGCTTGTGCCACGCGCTGGAAATTAAGGTTAGGTTCCACGGTTCTTGGCTTTTGTGTGAGATAAAGATAACGGTTTAGTCAGACCGTGAAAATCCGAAACTTGCTGAATATAGCCCGACAGCGAGCAGAAACGGAGTGGGACCGGTGCGCTATATAAGCTCGCTTTCGGATAAAACAAAAGTATTTCATTTATTTTGGAACAATCGTTCCGGAATTACGTAGACGATTTTAGAATGTTTATTCCAAATAATAAATTACACGCACTATGAAAAAGTTAGTAAACAAAGTAGCCCTGATCACCGGCGGAAGCAGTGGCATCGGATTGGCCACCGCGAAGGTATTTGCCGAAGAGGGTGCCGAGGTGATCATCACCGGGCGCAACCAAGAATCTTTAGACAAAGCCATTGGTGAGTTAGATCATCAGGTCATTGGAATAATTTCCGACACCGCCCAACTGGCCGACATTGAAAAACTCGCCGCCGAACTACAATCACAGGGCAAACACATCGATGTGCTGTTCCTCAACGCGGGCGTTGCCAAACTGGCCCCCATTGAGCAAACCGACGAGGCGCTCTACGACGAAACCTTCAACATCAATGTGAAAGGGCTGTACTTTACCATCAAGCACCTGCTGCGGCTCATGGGCGAAGGCACTTCGATTATTATCAATGCGTCCATTAACGCTAACATTGGGATGCCTAACTCCAGCGTATACGCGGCCTCCAAAGCGGCGGTGATCAGCATGGCCCGCACCCTGTCGGGCGAATTGGTAGGAAGGGGCATCCGGGTGAACGCCGTCAGCCCCGGACCTATCAACACGCCGATCTTCGGAAAAATGGGCATGTCCGAAGAGCAGTTGCAGCAAACCGCCACCAGCATTCAGCAGCAGGTGCCGATGGGCCGCTTCGGTCGTCCTGAAGAAATTGCCAAGGCGGCGTTATTTCTGGCTTCCGACGATTCATCCTTTATAATCGGGGCTGAACTGGTGGCCGATGGGGGCATGAGCACATTGTAAGCAGCAGTTGGTTTTAACCAAACCATCAATATCAGGGTTAGGTAGCAGAAGGATGTTCAATCGCCCTCTGATCTACCACCCATGATAGAGATTATCGCTAGTGTATTTATTGGACTCGGGCTCGCCGCATCGGTGGGCTTTCGGGTCTTTTTGCCGTTGTTCGTGCTCAGCATGGCGCATCACTTCGGGCTGGTGCCGCTCAACGATAGCTGGACGTGGGTGGGAGGCTATCCGGCCATGACCGTGTTTGCCGCGGCCACCGTGCTGGAGACGCTGGCCTACTTTATTCCGTGGTTCGACAATTTGCTCGATACCATTGCCCTGCCCGGAGCTACCATTGCCGGCACCGCGGTGATGGCCTCCACCGTGATGGACATGGAGCCACTGTGGCGTTGGGCACTGGCTGTTATCGCCGGAGGCGGCACGGCCGGACTCATCAAGGGTGTGAACGCGCAGACGCGCCTCGCATCAACGGCTACTACCGCCGGAATCGGTAATCCCATCGTATCGGCCACCGAAACCATTGCCGCCACCGGACTATCGGCGCTGTCTATTTTCCTGTGGCCAGTGGCTGCGGTTGTGGTGATCCTGCTGTTGATTGGACTGTTTTTCTTCTACCGCCGCTTGCAGCGCTGGTGGAAGCAGTTACGGGCCGAAGAACCAGCATCGGCTACGCTTGATCCTTAAATTGTCTTCAACACTCCCCGCACGTAGCCCACCGATTCGGCCAAACCGGCCAGCGGATCGTCCGCATCTTTTTCGTACTCAAAGGCGACCACTCCGCCGTAGTTGATCCTTTTCAGTACGCGCAAGAAGCCTGGAATGTCGATAACTCCCCTACCCACCTCTAGCGGAACCCCTTCGCCCGTGGAGGTGGTAACATCTTTGAGGTGCACGTCGAACAACCGATCCTGATACTTCTCGGCCAGTGCCGCCGGGTCTTCGCCGATGCGCTGGGTGTGGCCGATGTCCATGCACAAGCCCATGCGCGGGTCCAGGTTCTTCACCTTTTCGTAGGCGGCGGTCGGACTGGCGTACACATCGTCGCCCGGTCCATGGTTGTGAATGGCCAGTTTGATGTCATACTCCTGCACTTTTTTGTTTACTCGCTCAAGCAAATTGTAGGCAGGGACACCAATAATCACGCCCATTCCGGCCTGTTTGGCGTACTCAAACGCTTGGTCGACCTCTTGGGGCGTTTTCATGTAAATTACCCCGGCTCCGTAAAGCGTAAGTCCCGCCTGCTTGATTTTATCAGTCGCTGCCTTGATTTCCTGGGCAGAACTGTCCAGCGGCAGGTGCATGCTTTTGAGGGCGATGTTTGTCAGCCCTAGGCGTTGCGCCATCGCAATGGTTTCGTCCAGACCAAACTTATGAAAGGTGTAGGAAGCCAACCCGAGGGTAAGCCCTTCGGCTGCCGGGCGGTTCATCGGCGCAATGGCCCCCCAAGCAGGGGAAGTGGCTGCGGCTCCGACTGCGCTCAGGCCCATCAGTTTTAGGAATTCGTTTCGGTTGTATTGCATAAAGGTAGAATGAAGTTTACATTAGACCCAAAGTACACAAAAAATGTGGCAGAACGCGAAGTCCACCGCTTGTTTGTGCACTCTAGCTAAAACGAATGACCCACTCCAAGCAAAAGCCGCTAACTCTATTCTTATTCTTGATACTGCTCCCACTATGCGTGCTGGCGCAGGGTATTCGGCCCAGTGCGACCTATCCCCGTTTTTGGGAGTATCAGGGGCAACCGTGGTTGCTGCTGGGCGGGTC
This sequence comes from uncultured Cytophagales bacterium, assembly GCA_963761785.1. Lineage (GTDB taxonomy): Bacteria > Bacteroidota > Bacteroidia > Cytophagales > Cyclobacteriaceae > Tunicatimonas. The sequence goes on along the minus strand of CAVXII010000001.1, from coordinate 2,142,104 downwards.
GAACGAAGACAACCTGTTTCAGTATGCCCCTTTAGTGCCGCACCTCGATGCGCTACAAGCCGCCGGAGGCAACTACGTGCGCTGCACGATGTCGAGCCGTGATGAAGGAAACGTCTGGCCTTTTGAGCGATTGGATGAGGGGCCGTACGACCTGAACACCTGGAACGACACCTACTGGCAGCGCTTCGAAAACTTCTTGCAGCAGACATCTACCCGCGGCATCATTGTGCAAATAGAAGTGTGGGCGACCTTTGACTTCTACCGTGACAACTGGACCGTGAACCCGTTCAATCCTGATAACAACACCAACTACGACCCGGCGCGTAGCAAGCTTTCTACGGAGATATCTACCCACCCGATCTATACCGAAAACAACTTCTTTCGCTCGGTGCCCACCCAGATGAGTTTATTCAAGGTGCTTGAATATCAACAGAAATTCGTTGATAAAATGCTTTCCTACGCGCTGCAATACGACCATGTGCTCTACTGCATGGACAACGAAACTTCGGTAAGTGCCGACTGGGGCCGCTTCTGGTCTGACTACATCAAAAAAGTAGCTCAGGAAACGGTGGGTAAGACGGTCTATACCACCGAAATGTGGGACCCGTGGGATCTGAACCACGTGGCGCACCGCGAAACGTTTGATCATCCTGAGGTGTACGATTTCGTAGATATTTCTCAGAACAACCACAACCAGGGGCAAGCGCACTGGGATGGCGGTTACCAACAAATGCAGCGCATTCATCAGTCAGACCAACCCCGGCCCGTCAACTCGATCAAAGTATACGGAACCAAGGGCAACAAATTCGGGCACACTACCCAAGACGGTATTGAGCGCTTCGTACGCAACGTGTTGCTGGGAGTGGCCGCGGTGCGCTTTCACCGACCCGATTCAGGATTGGGACTTAGTGATACCGCCCGCGTGGTGATCAAAAGTATGCGCATGCTCACCGATGCTTATCCGCACTTCACCGGCAATCCGGATTTATCAATGATCAAGCAGCGCACCGCAAACGCCGCTTATGCCCGAAAAGCCGACGATGCACTGGTTGTTTATTATCCGCTGGGCGGCGCACTTGAAATTGACCTAAATGATTTAGGAGGTGAACTGACGATTAGGTGGTTGGATGTGTTGAAAGCGCGGTGGACTGCACCTTCATTGGTTCAGGGCGGGGCACTGGTCCAACTGGAAAGTCCTGATGTGGGCAACTGGATCGCATTGATTCAGAAAACGCAGTAGTTTCTAATAGATCATTATTTGGCCGTTTTCACCCTGTCTAATCTAACCGCCCGATGAGCAATTCAAACCAAGCCTGTTCACACTTCGATGTCACTAAAGTACGCACTTCTAATCGGTATGTATGCCAAGCGTGCGTGGCGATGGGCGACACCTGGGTTCATCTGCGCATCTGCCAAACCTGCGGCGGAATGCACTGTTGCGACAGCTCTAAAAACAAACACGCGACCCAACACTTCCAGCAAACGCGGCATCCGGTGGTGACCTCTGCCGAACCGGACGAATACTGGGCGTGGTGTTATGAAGATGAGCGGTTTATGAAGTACAAAGCTTGAGACTTATCAAAGAGGAGAGCGTCTACGCGAAGCATAAATTTGTTAGGCATGCGCACTATAATTTGCGTATATTGGGCCCACGATGAAAAAGGAAGAAACCGTTGATTACAACATAAAAGCCTCGTGGCACGCGATCAATCGCATGTATAACCAGACCGCGATGAAGAACGACTTCACTACCTCTATTGGGTTTGTTCTACTGAACATTGATGCCAAGGAAGGGACGCCTGCTACCAAAATTGCTCCGGCTATTGGGCTCGAGTCACGCAGCCTGACCCGGATGCTGAAGAGTATGGTCGAGAAAGGTCTGATCGTGAAAGAACCCGACCCCTACGATGGTCGGTCGGTGCGGATCATGCTCACGGAACTGGGAAAGGAAAAGCGAGAAATATCGCGCCGGGCCGTGTTAGCCTTCAACCAAACCGTGAGTGAATCGATACCGTCGGATAAACTCGACGTGTTCTTTGAAGTGATCAGCAATATTAATAAAATCATCGACGAAACATTTTATCCCACCACATTAACCACCCCATGAAAAATCGATTCAACATCAAACGCGCTGCCGTGCTCGGGTCCGGTATTATGGGCTCCCGCATCGCTTGTCACTTTGCCAACATTGGTCTGGAGGTGCTCCTGCTCAACATTCCGCCCCGCGAACTCAACGAAGCCGAACAAAAGCGGGGGCTTTCGCTGGACAGTCCGGCGGTGCGCAACCGCATCGTCAACGATTCGTTCCAAACGGCGATTAAATCTAAGCCCGCCCCGCTTTACGACGCTTCCTTTGCCAGCCGCATCACGCTGGGTAACTTTGATGACGATCTGCCCAAAATTGCGGACTACGACTGGGTCATAGAGGTGGTGGTTGAGCGCTTAGATATTAAAAAGCAGCTGTTTGATCGCGTTGAGCAGCATCGCACTCCGGGTACATTGATTACATCCAACACCTCGGGAATTCCGATTAACCTGATGCTGGAAGGGCGCAGCGACGACTTCCAAAAGCATTTTTGCGGTACGCACTTCTTCAATCCGCCCCGCTACCTGCGCCTGCTGGAGATTATTCCTTCTTCCAAAACCGACCCGGCGGTGGTGGACTTTTTTATGCACTACGGCGATTTGTACCTGGGCAAAGAAACCGTGCTCTGCAAGGACACTCCCGCCTTCATCGCCAACCGAAGCGGCATCTACAGCATACTGTCGGCCATGCATACCATTGAGGAGATGGGCCTGCGCGTGGGTGAAGTAGATAGCCTCACCGGTCCGCTCATTGGCCGCCCGAAGTCCGCCACCTTCCGCACGATGGACGTGGTGGGGCTCGACACCACCGTGAATGTGGCCAACAACCTGTTTGGTGCTCTGGAAAACGACGAAGCGCGCGAGGCGTTTAAGTTGCCTGCCATCGTCAAAGAATTATACGACCGCAAGTGGTTGGGTGACAAAACCGGGCAGGGCTACTACAAAAAGGTAAAGGATGCCCAGGGCAAATCTGATATCCAGGAGCTTAATTTTGAAACTTACGAGTACGGCGAGCGCAGCAAAGCCAAGTTTCCTTCGCTAGAAGCGGCCAAGTCAAAGGATAACATCAAGGAGCGCTTCAACATCTTGCTAAACGCTTCGGACAAAGCCGGAGAGTTCTACCGGGCGCATTTCTACCAGGTGTTCACCTACTGTACCCACCGCATCCCCGAAATCGCCGACGAGCTCTACCGCATCGACCAGGCGGTGTGCGCCGGGTTTGGTTGGGACCACGGCCCCTTCGAGACCTGGGACATGCTGGGAGTAAAGGAAACCCTGGAGAAGATGGAAGAAGCGGGATATAAGCCCAAGCAGTGGGTCTACGATATGCTGGAAAGCGGAGCCGACAGCTTTTACCGGGTCGAAAACGGTCAACGACAATACTACGATATTGACAGCAAAGAATACAGAGTGATTCCCGGCACTGATGAGCTCGTTTTGCTGGATACGCTGCGCGAAAACAAGATCCTGTGGAGCAACGACGGGGCTAACATTTTTGACTTGGGCGACGGCGTGCTGGGCGTTGAGTTTCGCACCAAGATGAACACGCTGGGAGCCGGTCCCGTGGAGGCCATCAACCGCGCCATCGATATGGCCGAGAAAGACTACGTGGGAGTGGTGATCGGTAACGAGGGGCAGAACTTCTCGGCCGGTGCCAACCTGGCGATGTTGTTCATGTTCGCCGTGGATCAGGAATTCGACGAAGTGGACATGATGATTCGTCAGTTTCAAAACACCATCATGCGGGTGCGCTATTCTTCCGTGCCGGTGGTGGTGGCCCCGCATGGCCTGACGCTGGGAGGCGGTTGCGAGATGACCATGCACGCCGACCGGGTGCAGGCCGCCGCTGAGACATACACCGGATTGGTAGAGGTGGGCGTAGGGCTGATTCCAGCCGGAGGAGGCACCAAAGAAATGGCCCTGCGCGTGTCCGATAGCCTGGAAGAGGGCGATATAGAACTGAACACGCTGCAAAGTGCCTTCATGAATATCGCTACCGCTAAGGTTTCTACATCGGCGCACGAAGCCTACGACCTACACTACTTGCGCCCATCGGACCGCGTCACCATGAACCAAGACCGGCTGCTGGCTGATGCCAAGGAGGCGGTACTAGATTTAGCCGAGCAGGGTTACTCGCAACCCGTGATGCGGCAGGACATCAAGGTGCAGGGAAAAACCGGTATGGCCCTGTTCCTGGCGGGCATCTACGGCATGCACCAGGGGCGCTTCATCTCGGACCACGACAAGAAGATTGCGGAGAAGATCGCCTACGTGATGTGCGGAGGTCCACTGTCGTACCCCCAAATGGTGTCCGAACAGTACTTACTGGATTTGGAGCGCGAAGCTTTCTTGTCATTGTCGGGCGAGAAGAAGACGCTGGAGCGGATTCAGTCGATCTTGCAAGGGGGGAAGCCGTTGCGGAATTAAGAAGTTATTATAGGAGTTGAGCGAGAACGCAACTGCTGTGAAGTGGTTGCTTTTTTTCGTGACAAACTCAACTCATCTACGAATAGTATCATCATTTCAACTGCTGTTCCGCTAGTTGCTCTTCGTAAAGTCGCTGCCGGATGAGCGATACATAGCTCTTGGCATCTCTGTTACCAAACTGCACGTACGATTTCTGCGCCCACTCTTTAGCAGTTTCCAGATCGCCCATTACCTCGTAGGCGATGGCAATGTTATAAGCCAAGTATCCCCCTTGCTTAGCAGGTACGCCTGCTATCCCGTTCTCCCAGGTATTGATAGCATTCCGCCATTGCCCTACGTCGGCGTATCGGGAGCCCTGCTCTAGTGCCGGAGCCTTTCGCGACTTTCCGTTGAATGACCGCGTGATCTGGATGGGCATAGGAGCTATTTTGTAAGCGTAATCTGATCCCACGCGGTGGCTTAATAGTCGGGTGGCATCGCTTTTGGCAATAAGCTGCGCTAAAGCCTCTCGCAGCGTGCTGCCTGTGGCTCTCCAGGTGTTGCTGTTCTGTAGCAACTGCTGATCAACGACCGTTTTTGTCTTAGGATCGTACAGTCGTATGCCGATCGTCAGGTTGCCTACTCCTTCAGCATAGTATTCGTTCACTTCTATTTCCTGCTCAACGCTATCCACCACAACCGTCTTCTTAACCTTCCGCTCGCCGTTCGTTATGATAAAGTCAGTATCAAAAATCTCAATGGCTACAACCGCTTGCGCATCGTACTGCTGACACAAACTGTTGACCTTTTTCCAGGGAAGTTGAGTGGGAAACGCAGCGGTCAGACTGTTTCCCGCCAGTCGTTCCGTAGCCACCTTGGTTTGGAAGCGGGGCGAGTAGGTCAGCTGCTGCCGAAAGGAGTTGACAAGCTCCTGCACCCCGGCTTTGTCCTCTCCGGGAAGCTCACCGGTAAGTATTCCCTCGATAACGTTCACCACTTCTTTTTCAAACCTCGATCGGTCTACAACTACTAATGTATTAATGTGCGCGGGGAAGGTAATTTCAGCCGGACGCATGGCGTCCACAGTAACCGTTCGGGTTCCCTTACAGGCACTAAAGAGGATTGGTAGCGCGGCAATAAAAGGAAGAAGACGCTTTAGAAGATGTTTCATGAACGAAGAGTTTCTCAGTTCTATTCAACTTCTATGCCGACTGATCTCAATAAGACATCGACTACCGCAGTTAACCTACGTACAATGATGAGAATGTCTCAAAACATGAAAGCAATCAATTCTGCATCGAGCGAACCTTTGCGTAACAAAAACGCTTTAAACGGGTAGTTCAAGAAACCCTGCTTCATTTCACGCATGAACAAGCTTTGCTTCGCTGTGCTGTATCTTTTCACGCTGCCGCTTTGTGCCCAGCCGCGTGAGGTGTGCTTCACCATCGACGATCTGCCCACCGTACCCTACAACATCCAGCGGGCCGATTATCAGCTGGAGATTACCGAAGACCTGCTAGCTACCCTTGATAAATATCAAATTCCTGCCATCGGCTTCGTGAACGAAGGGAAGCTCTACCGCAACGGCGTTTTGGATTTAAACCGGGTAAATTTGCTGGAGCGTTGGTTGCAGCGCGGCTACGAACTGGGCAACCACACCTTCTCGCACATCAACTATCACATCACTCCGTTAAGTGAGTACGCAGAGGAGATTACTCGAGGACAGCAAATCACCGGTCCGCTTATGCAGCAGCACCAGCGAACGCTCACCTACTTTCGCCATCCGTACCTGCGCATCGGCCTCACCAAGGCGCACCACGACTCATTACGCCACTTTCTGGAGCAACGGCAGTACCAAGAGGCGCCGGTCACCATCGACAACGACGACTATCTCTTTGCGAAGGCCTATCACAATGCATTGGTAGGAGAAGATTCTGCCCTGATGCAACAGATTGGGAGCGAATACGTCCGCTATATGGAAGACAAACTGATTCACTTTGAGCTCGCCGCGGAAATCTTAGAGGAACGAGCGGTCAAACAGATTCTACTGCTGCACGCCAATAAACTAAACGCGGACTATCTAGATGAACTGGCCATGATGTACCAGCGTCGCCAGTATACGTTTATTACCCTCCAAGAAGCCCTCACCGACCCGGTCTACCAGCAGGAGATTACTGCCTACGGCGACTGGGGCATCTCGTGGCTAGACCGCTGGGCTTTAAGCCGGGGCAAGACCGATTTTTTCAAGAATGACCCACCCACTCCGGCGCATATCATCCAACTGGCCGAATCGAAATGAGCACTTGGGCCATCACCGATATCCACGGCTGCGCCAACACCTTTGCCGCCCTGCTGCGACGCGTTAACTTTTCGCGCGTAGATACCCTATTTCTGCTAGGCGACTACATCGACCGGGGACCGCACAGCAAGCAGGTACTGGATACAATTCTGGAGCTTCGGGCAACCGGGCACCATGTGGAGTGCCTGTTGGGCAACCATGACTGGGTGCTGCTGCACGCGCTGGATGAACCCGATACGGAAGAAGCTTACAACTGGAAGAGCCGTTTCGGGGGGAAAGCCACGCTGCGAAGCTTCGGAGTCGCTTCGGAGCAGGAAATTCCTGCGAAGTATATTGACTTGCTAGAGGCGATGGATTATTACCGGGAGTACAAGGACCTGATTCTGGTACATGCTGGGCTCAACCTGCGGGCCTCCAACCCGCTGCTAGATCGAGAAGCTATGCTATGGATTCGGCACGGCGACCGCCGGGTGAACCGCGATTGGTTGGGCGACCGAATCATTGTGCACGGACACACGCCCCGTCCGCAGCGGAAGATTCAGAAGCAAGTTGAGGAATTTGCGAAACGACCAGTGATAGGCATTGATAATGGTTGCTTCTACCAGAAGTACGGAATGTATCATTTGTGCGCGCTAGAATTGGATACGATGGAGCTGGTGTTTGAGCGGAATGTTGACAACTAGTCTCTAACGAGGGCTTTCACTAGCCCTTTGTACAGTACTGCAGCTTGTCCTGAACAACCACCGGCTTAGTCAGTTAGAAGCCATTGAACTCGATTCTAAGTCAAACCAACCATGTATGGCACTTTACGTACTTTCTCTGGGCGGATCTGTTGTGGTTCCTGGCTCCATCGATGCCCAATATTTGACTAGTTTCAAGGAGTTTATTGATCGGCGAATTGCTCTAGGCGATCGCTTTATTTTGACGGTTGGCGGAGGGAAAACCGCCAGGAACTACCAGGCCGCCGCCGAAGAGGTGAGTGGGGTAGACGATGAAGAACGCGACTGGCTGGGAATCCACGCTACCCGATTGAACGCGCATCTACTTCGTACAATTTTTAAAGAGCAAGCCCATCCGCTGATTGCCAAGGATTTTGACAGACCGCTACCCGAGTTTTCAGAACCCATTCTGGTGGGGGCTGGTTGGAAGCCCGGATGGAGTACCGATTATATTGCCGTGCTTTCGGCGGAACGTTACCAAGCGCAATCGGTACTCAACCTATCTAATATTGATTATGTGTACGCCGAAGACCCCCGGAAAAATCCTGATGCGCAGCGCTTCGAGCAAATAAGTTGGGCCGACTTCCGTGAGATCGTGGGTAACGAATGGACCCCTGGCCTGTCGGCTCCCTTCGATCCCATTGCCAGCCAGAAGGCCGAAGAACTGCAACTGTCAGTAGCCATTCTAAACGGCAGAAATATTGAAAACATAGAAGCCTATCTGGCGGGTCAATCCTTTCAGGGAACCGTTGTTCAGTAACTTCGCATAAAAAAAAGCATACGACAAAGTATGCTTTGCTCCGCGCTAATGGGGGCGCAGTGTCTCGCAGACCGCGTCTCGCAGACCGCGTCTCGCAGACCGCACTTTATGCTTCTCCCCAGTGGACCGGACTCAGATCACGCTGCTCTTCTTCGCTGAATAGGCGAGACTTGATTAAAAACCGCAGACCCAGCGGAATCTCCAGCGAAAAACTAGATCCCCGACCCGGGGTCACATCTACGGTAAGCGCAGTATGTTTCCAATAATTAAATTGGTCGTTCGACATGTAGAAGTCGCAGCCGTTGATTTCGCCCAGCCAAGCATCGGTTTCATTGAGCATCAGCTCGCCTTTGGGGAAGCACATAGGCGAGGAGCCATCGCAGCAGCCCCCGCTCTGGTGAAACATCAACTCTCCGTGCTCGGCCCGCAGTTGGTCAATTATTTCAGCCGCGGCTTTGGTAACAGTCACTCGTTTTATCATAGATTTATTGGGTTTTGGGGATTAGGTATTGGAACTACTCTAAGACCTAATCCCCAAAACCCCACCCCCAGTTAACCCCTAAAAGAATCCCATTGCCTTCTTGTCATACGAAATCAGCATATTCTTGGTTTGCCGATAGTGGTCCAGCATCATCTTGTGGTTTTCTCGTCCGATGCCCGACTTCTTGTAGCCACCGAAGGGGGCGTGCGCCGGATAAGTATGGTAGTTGTTCACCCATACGCGGCCCGCTTTGATAGATCGCGAAATCTGGTAAGCTTGATGCATATCGCGCGTCCACACTCCGGCACCTAATCCGTATAAAGTATCGTTCGCGATTTTCGATAGCCTCCGCTTCGTCCTTGAAGCTGGTAACGCACAGTACCGGTCCGAAGATTTCTTCCTGGAACACGCGCATCTTGTTGTTGCCTTCCAGAATTGTCGGCTGAATGTAGTAACCGCCCTCTAGTCCTTCTACGTAGGCTGCTTCGCCGCCGACAAGCACCTTGCAGCCTTCTTCTTTGCCGATGCTGAGGTAGTTTAAGATCTTCTCGTATTGGTCGTTCGATGCCTGGGCTCCCATCATCGTATCAGCCTCCAGCGGATGACCCATTTTAACGGCTTTGGTACGCTCCACCACGCGCTCCATAAACTTATCGTAGATGCTTTCCTGCACCAATAATCGCGATGGGCAAGTGCAAACTTCGCCTTGGTTCAGGGCAAACATCACCGCGCCTTCCAGGCACTTATCGAAGAACTCATCGTCGGCATTCATCACGCTCTCGAAGAACACATTAGGCGACTTGCCTCCCAGTTCCAGCGTGACCGGAGTGATATTCTTAGAAGCGTACTGCATGATTAACTGCCCGGTAGTGGTTTCGCCGGTGAAAGCCACCTTGTTAATGCGCGGACTGGAGGCCAACGGCTTACCCGCTTCGGCACCGAAGCCGTTGACGATATTGAGCACGCCGTCGGGTAAAATACCCTCGATGAGCTCCATGAGCAGCAGAATGCCCACTGGGGTTTGCTCGGCGGGCTTTAGCACCACGCAGTTACCGGCGGCCAGGGCCGGAGCCAGCTTCCAGGTGGCCATCAGAATGGGGAAGTTCCAGGGAATGATCTGGCCCACCACGCCCAGCGGTTCGGGCACGTTGAGGCACACAGTGTTGGAGTCCAACTCACTGACCGAGCCTTCTTCGGCGCGGATAACTCCGGCAAAGTAGCGGAAGTGGTCCACGGCCAGTGGCAGGTCGGCGGCCCTGGTTTCGCGGATGGCTTTGCCATTATCCCATGTTTCGGCACGAGCCAGTGCTTCCAGGTTTTTCTCCATTACGTCGGCAATCTTCAGCAGCATATTGCTCCGTTCGGTCGCTGATGAGTTGTTCCACTGCGGAGCGGCTTCCCAGGCAGCATCGATGGCCGCGTCTATATCTTCGGCGGTAGACCGGGGAATCTTCGTGAAACTGTTACCATCTACCGGCGATATATTCTCGAAGTACTGTCCTTTTACCGGCGGCGTCCACTTGCCACCGATATAGTTGTCATACTGATTTTTGAACTTTGGTTTTTCCACCGCATTGCGGGTGGTGGTTTGCACATCACTCATAATTGTGAAAGGTTAAGTGGTTATTAGTTTTCAATTATGTCAATATTTAAATCGACTTATCTAAGCAGATTGCTGGGTTGACAAAAAAATACTGACACTGTTAGTAATACTATAAAAAGATGGCTTGTAACGCAACAATTAGGGCACTTTTCTTTTGGTGAAACTTACAAGCGCTCTACCTGAAGACCAAAGGGCTGTAAATATTGCTTGCTGTCCGATACCGATCAGGTAGTGTCCAATAGCGAACAGTTCTTCAAAAGCGTATCCCGCCTCATCAGGCGCATGAGTCCTTTTTAATTTTGGCACATCCCTTGACAAAAGGATAAATTGAACGATTGCGCTTTGTCATTCAGTCATCCTCTTACTCAGCCATTATGCTTAAGAACTACGCCCTGATTACCATCCGTAACCTGTTTCGCAACAAGGTCTATTCTTTCATCAACGTTGCTGGTCTGGCCATCGGCCTCACCTGTAGTATGTTGATCTTTTTGTGGGTGCAGGACGAGCTTTCGTTTGACACTTTTCATCCCAAAGCCGACCGCCTGTATCAGGTGTGGATAAACGCCAAATTCGACGGAGAAATTAACTCCTGGAGATCTGTACCCTTGCCTACCGCGGAGGCTATGAAAACGGCCAATAGCCACATTCAAAACGCCACCGTAACCAACTGGGGCGGAGAATACCTGCTAACGGTAGATGAACGACCCATCAGTCAGCATGGATACTATGCGGGTTCAGAGTTTCTAGAGATGTTTGAGTTTCCTTTGCTCCAGGGCGAAGCGACGAATGTATTGGACGAACCATACTCTATCGTTATCACGCAGTCTACCGCTAAAGCATTGTTTGGAGATAAAGATCCCATGGATCAAGTTGTTCGCTTCAACGACGCGCACGACCTAAAAGTAACGGGCATACTAAAGGACGTACCAACCAATTCTTCGTTTGAGTTCGACTTTCTGGTGCCTTGGTCGTTGAGCGAGCAAACCTCTGATCAGACTAAGCGCGATCAGGATAACTGGGGCAATTATTCGTACCAAGCCTTTGTAGAACTGAGTGACCCGAGCCACCTAGCGGACGTGAACAACAGCATCCGTGGAATGCTTATTGACCACGGCGAAAAAGAGTTAGAGCAAGCGTTCTTTCTGTACCCTATGTTACGCTGGCGGTTGCACGCTAACTTTGAAAATGGCATAGAGGAAGGAGGGATGGCCGACTACGTCCGCTTGTTCACCGTGATCGCAGTCTTCATTTTACTGATCGCCTGCATCAACTTTATGAACCTGGCCACCGCCCGGTCAGAACGACGGGCTCGGGAGGTAGGCATCCGCAAAAGTGTAGGCTCTAGCCGTCGCGAACTGATCGCGCAGTTCATGGGTGAGTCTATTTTTATCTCAGTCATTGCCTTTCTAGTGGCTGTGCTACTGACCGAACTAGCTCTACCGTTCTACAACGAACTGGTGGATAAAGAACTGTTTATGAACTACACCTCCAGCGTATTCTGGTTGGCGAGTCTGGGAGTAGTTTTGTTTACTGGAATAGTGGCCGGCAGCTACCCCGCCCTATATCTGTCGTCGTTTCAGCCGGTGAAAGTACTCAAGGGAAAGGTGAAGACGGGTAAGAACGCCAGCACACCCCGTCAGGTTCTGGTGGTGCTTCAGTTTGGCTTTGCTATCCTGCTGATTATCGGCACCATTGTCATCTACCAGCAGATTCAACTGGTACAAAACCGGGAGCTGGGCTACGAGCAAGAGAACCTGATCAGCGTGCGACGAACGACTGATCTGGACAAGAACTATGACGTGGTGAAAAACGAATTGCTTCAGTCCGAAATAGTAGAGGCTATGACGCGCTCTAACAGTGATATCACGCAGGTGAACTCCAACAACTTCCTGAGCTGGCCCGGCAAGCCCGAAGAACAAAGGGTACTCTTCGTCACCATCGTGGCCGACTATGACTACACCAAGACGATGGGCATTGAGGTGCTACAGGGGCGCGACTTTTCTAAGGACTTTAGCAATGATACCTCGGCGATTATTATTAACCAAGCCGCGCTGGACATCATGCAACTTGACGATCCGATGGGTACCCAGCTGGAATTATGGGACGAAAAGCGTACGCTTGTTGGAGTGGTAGATAACGTATTGATGGGGTCGCCCTACGAGCCGGTGCGCCCGATGTTTGTGGTTCTCAACGACTGGGGAGGAGCTATTACGCTACGCTTGGCTAAGACCGATAACCTACCGGAAGCCCTGGCCCAAGTAGAAGACGTTTTTAAGAAGTATAATCCGGCATACCCCTTCGAGTACGAGTTTATGGATGAAGAATTCCAGAAGAAGTACACAACGATCAATTTGACTAGGCGGTTGGCGAACGTATTCGCGGTCTTAGCTTTGCTCATCACCGGGCTGGGCTTGTTTGGGCTGGCCTCCTACACCGCCGAGCAGCGCAATAAGGAGATTGGCATCCGTAAGGTGCTGGGCGCCTCGGTGCTGAGCATCATCACGCTGATGTCGAAGGACTTCTCCCGGTTGGTGATCATTGCCTTTGTTATCGCCACTCCGCTGGCCTGGTGGGCGCTAGATACTTATCTGGAGCGCTATACCATTCGCACCGATATCTACTGGTGGATTTTTCCGCTGACCGGAATAATCGCCCTGGTGTTTGCCCTGCTCTTTGTCGTCAGCCAAGCTCTCCGCGCCGCCCAGGGTGACCCGGTGAAGGCTTTGCGCAGTGAGTGAGGCGTTTTGTGCCTGTTATACGAGCAGTCACAAGCGCACTAAGACCGAGGCAAGCGACCCATCAATTTTCAACCAAGGAAGTCTGATATCGCTCTTTAATTTCTTTGTACCTTTTATTGACTGGAGTTACCTTCTCTTGCGTCTCCACGTAGTGTTTCAAACCAATTAACGTTCCTTCAAGCTGCTTCGCAAAGCTGCCCTTGACAAAACCCGTCATAAAACCCGGTTTGGTACGGTACTGAAACTCGTAAGAAGCCGTAGAAGAACCATCTCCGTTATCGGCTACTCGATAGAAAGCCTGAGAGTTATCGAAGTTCAGGGGCAGCTTCTTTCCGTCAATGCGAATTTTTGATACCACGGTTTTATACTTCTTGCTCATGCTCTGAGCAACGGCCGTGGAACCGAAACTCACTGCTAGTGCTATAACAGCTATCACTTTGATCATTTTCATAATGCGTTGTTTTAGAGAGAAGTGTGTTACAAAAACTACTGATAACTCATGGCTTCTTTGCCCAGAAACCGACGATACAACGCCATTTGCCCGATCTCGTAGCCCAGGTGATGCATCTGAAAGCCCCACAGTCCGCGGACAGACTGCTCAGGAAACGGAATAGGAAAAGGGGAATCCGCTTGTAGTTGCTCGGCCGTGAGCTGATCTAATCCCTGACTGATCTTTGGCGACAGGGCATTCCAGTCGCGGCGCATTTTTTCCAGCGAAGGGTACTGCGTGTCCGGGTCAAAAGAGGTTCCGAAAGCAAACTGCTCGGCGTAAGGATTGTCAGTGGCGGCCCCGACCAGTGCGGCCAGGTTGTACTGAATCCACAGGGTATGTCCGGCAATCCAGGCCAGGCTGTTGGTATTCTCGTTGATCCGTTGGGAAGCTTCCTCGTCGCTAATACCGGCGGTTACTTTGTCAAACAGCCCGGCCTGCAGGGCGTACTGGTTTTTGATCGTGGCAATGTCCATGATTTTTTCGGTATTAAAGGTGGATACTGTTTCGGTCTGCCTTAGATCATCCTGAGCAGTAGCGGACTCTGAAGTCCCCGTACAGGCGCTCAGTGAAATGATTCCTCCGGCCAAAAGACCGGTAAGCATTGGATGACAATTCATAGTATTTGTCATTTAAGTGTTGAATTAAACGGCTTTGCGAGCCAGTTTCTGCTGCGCTTTTACTTTACGTGGGTGGGGCTGACCGTCGTGCTCTACGTAGTGCTTGAACTCTTCTACTACCTCGTCGAAGAGCTTATTGACCTGATGCTTCATCATCGGGGTCATGATCGTGCCGACAAAGCCCTTCATCTTCATTTCGCAGTGCATGTGCAATTGGGTGGTTCCTGCTCCTTTTGGAGTTAAGGTCCAGGTATTGATGGCCGTATCCACGAAAAAGGGGAAGCCTTCGATCACCCGGTATTGCAATACATGGTGCTCATGATCGAGCTTCTGTAGCACTTCTTTGATGTTGCCCTGCGTGGTATCGCACGCCCGGTTGTTGCAATTGGCCCCTTTTAGGGTAGGCTTACCGTAACCTTCGGCGTGATTAAGCGAGGCGGCCCAGCGGTGGGCGTCGCCAAACTGTTTGCCTAACACTTCCCATGCTTCCTCCACGGGCTTATTGATTACTGCTTCTCGTTTGAAATCCATACCGTTAAAGTTTTAGTGATAATATTTTTGCGTTCAACCGTTAGATACCGCCGCGAGGAAGGTGTTACAAAAGACCCAAAAAAACCCGGACGCAGTGCGTTCGGGCAATAAAGAGCGGTGCTTGACTCATCTACGGGTTAAGGTGCTTCATCAACTCTTCATCGTTGAGGATCTGGTCAACCACGGTTTCTTTGTCGAAGTCTTCCTTGGTCGGATGGTCACGGTACAGTTGGGTGTACTTATCTTCTATCCGGTCGGCTACGTCCTCTTGGTGCGCGGCGGCGTAGTCAGCAATCTTGCTGCGGTAGGAAATATTAAACTGCATGTGCTCCTCGTCCAGTAAACCCAGGGGGATCAATGCTTTGGTTTTCTTAAGGCAACGGCACGGATTGCTTTGGTTGACCAGTCCGCACTGGTTGTTCATAAAGTGATACAAATCTTTGCGGGCCCGGTGCAGTTTCACCCGGAAGTTCTGCTTACTCATTCCGAATATCTCGGCCCCCAGGTTGTGATCAACACCGAAGGTGTCGCCTAGCACGTAGATGAGCCGCTGTTCGCGCGTCAGGCACATGAGCATGCCCGACATGCAGCGAATACGCATTTCCCGCGACAGCTCTGCCTGTTCGATCTCTTCTTCGCGGGTCAGGTCTGGGTTAGGAATGCTTTCCAGCTTCTCGCCGTATTCATCGAACGAACCAAACGCTTGTTCGACCTTCCGTCGCTTGGTTTGCAAGAACTCGTTAACAACAATTCGGTAAAGCCAGGTGCGAAACGAACTGTTGAAGTTAAATTGTGAGAGTTTGGTGATGACTTTGATGAGCACTTCCTGCGTAAGGTCCAGCGCGTCGTTAGGGTCATGCGCCATTTTCCAGGCCACGTTGTAGATGAAAGGCTGGTGCAGACGAACAAGTTGATCCAAGGCCTGCCGGTCACCACTGAGACTCTGGCGCACCAGCGTACGGTTGTTATCTTCTGAGTACTTGGGTGATAAAGGATTCTTCATAGCAGTATCTTTCCGGTTAGATACCAAAGTTCTCGAGGTGTTACAAATTGGCAGTCGGGCAGTTGGAGAAACTATCCGGAAGGAAAGTACAAAAGGCATTAGATACCATTCTAATAATTTTTTATCCCGGGCTTGTGCCCTCACAAGCCTATACCGATCTATCAGAATATCCTCTATTGCTGGAACGCGTTTAGCACTAGCGTGCATAATGCATCACCGTCTAACTTATCACACCTTCTCCAACTCCGCCAGCTCTTCCCGAAACCCGCCCGACAAAATTGGAAAGCGGCACCAGGTGCGCGGGTCCACGTTGAAGTCGTCCAGATGAAACGACGGGGCCAGGCGCTCGCGCTTCCACTGGTTGCGGGCCCACAGCCGGAAGAACTTAGCAATGTATCCCTTCAGCACGTCTCGCGCTACCAACTGCTGCTCTTCCATGATTTGAAATATCTCTACTGGTGGCTTGCGGTCGCGAATGGCCAAGCGTTCAATTACCACCATCAGGTCATAAGGCATCAGATCAGCTTCGTCCGACTGCTCTTGCTGCTGCGGGCGCAGTTCGGCCGTGGGGTTGAGACGGTTCACCGGGCCTAAACCGGCGTAGCCCAGTTCGGTTTCGGCCCAGCGCAACCACTGCAGCACAAACTGCTTGTCGACCGCCGCGATGGGAGCGATGCTGCCGCTGGTATCGCCGTCCATGGTGGCGTAGCCCACGTCGCCCTCGCTGCGGTTCGAGGTGGTGAGCAATAGCGCGTTCTCAATGTTGGCCAGCATCCAGGTGGCCGGGTTGCGCGCCCGCGACTGCACGTTTTGCAGGGCAATGTCGTCGTTTTCCCAGGTGAGTTTTCTGCCCAGCACTTGCTCCACGGTTTCGATGTAGTGCGCCACTTCGTCGTCGATGGTCCATTGATAAAAAGTGGCACCCAGCGATTCGGCCAGGGTGCGGGCGGCGTTTAAGGTTGCCTCCGACGAATTTACCGTGCCCTGGTAAGCAGTGTGCAGTAAGTGCTGCATGATCAACGCTTGAGCTTCAGCCTCGCTTTGAGTACGGTCGGCTATCTCGACCAGATCAGCCCGGCCAAGCTTCTGCAAAAATGGCGTCACGCCCAGCGCGGCGCAGCCTCGCCGCACCATCTCGGCCACCAGCACCGCGCAGGTGGCCGAATCGGCTCCGCCACTGAGCGACAGCACGAAGCCCCGCGACCGGCTCTTGCGCTGATAGTCGAACAGTGCCAGCGCTTCGGCTTTGGCAAACTCTACTTCCTTATCGTACACATCGGTGTTCGGACTGGATTCCGAGCGTTCAGGATGCTCAAAATCAACGCGGGTGCTGAGCAAATTGACGTCTTGAAACGAAAAGCGCTCGTTCTTCTTCAACAGCGTGCCGCGCTGCGCGATCAGGATTTCGCCGTCGTAGACCATGCGGCCCGCTTCGTTGCCCAGCAGGTTGGCAAATACGTAAACGCACTTAAAATCGCGCGAGCCGGGCACTACCAGCCCTTCACGAAACCGGCTTTTCTCGAAAGCAAAGTGGCTGGCGCTGGGATTTAAAATCAGGTCTACACCGCGTTCTTTGTGCGTCCAACCGGGACGCAACTCGGCCCGCCAGGCGTCTTCGCATATTTCAAACCCTACTTTGATACCGTGCACATCGTAAACAACATCACCCAGGGAATACGCTTCGCCGTTTATTTCCAGCGTAGCGGTTTCGTGGGCGGGCCAGGGGGTGAACCACCGTGGTTCGTAGTGCACCCCGTTGTTGGCCAGGTACTGCTTAGCGGTGAACCCCAAAATCTGCTGGTTGTGAATAAGGCAGGCAGTATTGTAATTCTTGTGGCGATACCGGACGGGCACGCCCAGGGCTACGGTAATATCCTGGCAGGCCTTCACCAGTTCGGGCAGTAGTTCTTCTACCTTTTCGTAGATCCAATCGCTCAAGAACATATCCTCGCAGCCGTAGCCAGTCACGCACAGTTCGGGCAAGCAGAGAATATCTACCTGTTGCTCCCGTGCCTGCTGAATAGCTTCTTGGACGCGCGCCACATTGTTCGCCCAGTCGATGGGTGTCTGATTCAGGGTAGCCCCGGCGACGGTTAATACACGCATAAGTGGTTCTGGGTTAGAAGGTTCGGGGTTCTAGGTTTTGAGTTTGCTTTGGTAAGCCAAGAACCTAGAACCTAGAACTCCGAACTTAAACCCCGAACCCTATAACATAGAACCCAGTAAAGATAATGCCTTTTCGGATGCTCTTTGTTCCGCTTTTTTCTTACTGTAACCGCTGCCGGTACTCACGGGTTGGTCGTCGACCAGCAACTGCGTCACAAATTCTTTGTACTGCTTGCCGCCCCGGGTTTCAACCACTTCGTAGCGAATGTCGCGGTTGTGTTTTTGAGCCCATTCGATCACTTTGCTTTTGTAGTTGGTGTCATTTTCTACGATTGACAGCAGATCGAAGTGGGGAATTAGCATCTTTTTGAGAATGAAACGACGGGCGGCCCGGTAGCCCTTGTCCAGATACACCGCTCCCACCAACGCTTCCAGCGTGTTTCCGCCAATGGATTTGTGCGATAAGCGATTACGACCGCCCTTCTTGGTTCCGTCGCTGAACTGCACAATTTCGCTTACTCCGATCTTTCGAGCCACTTGGTTAAGCGACTCCCGGTTAACAATACGCGAACGAATTTCGGTAAGAAATCCTTCGTCTTTAAAAGGAAATTTTTTGAATAAATACTCAGCCACCACCATGCTGAGCACGGCATCACCCAGGTACTCGAGCCGTTCGTTCGACTCGCGCACTCCCTGCTGGTTCTTTTTAGCGACCGACACATGTTGCGTCGCTAAGCGATATAGGGCCAGATTGGCCGGGGAGCGGCCCACGATGTGGCGAATTGCCTTGATTAGCTGTTTATCCTGGGAGGAGCCGGTGAGGAAGGTAAACAATATAGGCGGCCGGATAGACGGTTAATTACTCGGCGAACTTCCTGAAAATTACCGAGGTGTTATGCCCACCAAATCCGAAGGTATTACTAACGGCGATGGTGACCTTACGCGGCTGCGCCTCATTGAAGGTTAGATTGAGGCGGTCGTCAATCTGCGGATCGTTAGTGAAGTGGTTGATCGTTGGCGGCACCAGATTGTTGTTGATGGCCAGAATGCAGGCGATCGACTCAATGCCCCCAGCTGCACCCAGCAAGTGCCCGGTCATCGACTTGGTCGAGCTAATGTTGAGCTTAAACGCATGCTCGCCGAATACGTCAATAATGGCGTTCACCTCGCTGATATCACCCAAAGGGGTAGAGGTGCCGTGCACGTTGATATAATCCACCGTTTCGGGGGCAATACCCGCATCCGCGAGGGCCAGCAGCATTACTTGTTTCACGCCCACTCCATCGGGGTGGGGAGCAGTGATGTGGTAGGCATCGGCGGTCATACCGTTTCCAATAATTTCGGCGTAAATGGTAGCGCCCCGCGCCTGCGCGTGAGAAAGTTCCTCGAGCACCAGTGCGCCTGCCCCCTCACCCAGCACAAAACCGTCGCGGTCTTGGTCAAAGGGACGAGAGGCCGTTTGCGGAGAATCATTGCGCTCCGACAGGGCTTTCATGGCTCCAAAGCCGCCTACTCCCGCTTCGACCACCGCCGCTTCCGAGCCGCCGGTAATCATCACGTCAGCCTTGTCGAGCTTAATGTAGGTATAGGCGTCAA
Organism: uncultured Cytophagales bacterium; assembly: GCA_963761785.1. Classification (GTDB taxonomy): domain Bacteria; phylum Bacteroidota; class Bacteroidia; order Cytophagales; family Cyclobacteriaceae; genus Tunicatimonas. The sequence continues at coordinate 2,122,667 of CAVXII010000001.1, read as the reverse complement.
TAATCGCATGGGTGGCCGACGCACAGGCCGATACGGTAGCAAAGTTGGGTCCCCGGAAGCCGTGGCGAATAGAAATATGACCGGGAGTGATGTCCACGATCATCTTCGGAATGAAGAAAGGGTTGTAGCGCGGCACCCCGTTGCCCGTAGCAAAATCTGATACCTCCTCCTGGAAGGTTTTAAGACCGCCAATGCCCGAACCCCAGATCACGCCCGCCCGGTCCAGATCAACGCCACCCTCCTCCAAACCGGCGTGGTGAATGGCTTCGGCGGCGGCAATCACTCCGTACTGGGTACAGGGATCCATCTTACGCGCCTCTTTGCGGTCCAGGTAGTTCTGCGCATCGAAATCCTTTAGTTCGCAGGCGAACTTGGTCTTGAAATGCTCGGTATCAAACTTAGTGATCAAGGCTGAGCCACTCACTCCCTGTCGAAGTCCTTCCCAGTAGGAAACAACGTCGTTGCCCAGCGGAGTGAGTGCCCCTAAACCCGTAACTACAACTCTTCTGCTCATGAAAGAAAATACAGCCGGTTGGTATTTATGATTTAACGTTCTCTTCCAAGTACGAGATAGCCTGTCCTACCGTAGCGATGTTCTCTGCTTGGTCGTCGGGGATAGAGAGGTTGAATTCTTTTTCGAACTCCATGATCAATTCAACGGTGTCGAGCGAGTCGGCACCCAAGTCATTCGTAAAGCTCGCCTCCGGAGTTACCTCAGATTCCTCTACGCCTAACTTGTCAATAATAATTTCTTTTACTTTCTGTGCTATTTCAGACATTTTTTTGGTGGTTATAGTGAACGGCGCAAAGAAAAAGATTTAAAGTATGAATGTCAAACGAATCATTTTTATCTTTTTCAACAAAACTAAACAGCCGCACAGTGAAACAAACAGGGTTTTTGTAGCTTTTAAAGGTACTAATTTTTCTTAGTCTGCCACGATCGTATGGATAAAATACAGCGAGATTTATACGTTGACTATCAGCACGACTATGATCTGTATGGTTTACAGACCCCTGTGCCTGAATATAAATTGGCCTGGCAACTCAACCGCGCCTTGCACTGGCAGCTTAAAAAGGCGGTCGACTTAGCATTAGGAGAAGTTGGCGATACCGCTTATGGTGTATCTAATTTCGTATTTACCACTACACATCGTACTTTTAGGCTTCTGAAAAATCAAACCTTTGCCACCAGTGGCTCTTCGGGATTTCTGCTGCCCGGATTCCCCCAGTGGGATTTCTTTTTACAAGTGCATGATCCTAGTGCCAGTTGGCAGCCAGACATTATGGTCGCCGCTGTGGAGGCACTAGCGGAGGTGGAGCAGATAGTGCAAATCAATCTAGCAACCGTAGAACACAAAGAGAACCTATTATTCTAACCATGGAAAGTACTTACGCATTTAATAAGACTAAAATCGTGGCCACCGTGGGTCCGGCCAGTAACAGCAAAGACATGCTTATCGAATTGGTGAAGGCCGGGGTCGACGTGTTTCGCCTCAACTTCTCGCATGGTACCCACGAAGGACATAAAAAAGTGATCCTGGCCATTCGCGAGATCAACCAGGAGATGGGCACTAACGTGTGTATCTTGCAAGATTTGCAAGGTCCTAAGATCAGAACCAACAAGGTGGAGGACGACGAGATCTTCGTTGAACCCGGCCAAGCGTTAATAATCACTTCCGAAGATCTGATAGGAACCAGCCAACGCATCAGCACCTCCTACCAATCGCTGCCGAGCGACGTGGTTTCGGGAGATTCTATCCTGATCGACGATGGTAAAATTGAGTTGCGCGTGGAGGGCAGCGAAGGTAATGAGGTTCACACCCGGGTGGTCCACGGTGGCCCGATCAAGTCGCGCAAGGGCATTAACCTGCCCGACTCCAACGTGTCGGCCCCCTCGCTGACCGAGAAAGACGAAGAAGACCTTCTGTTTGGTCTGGAGCACGACGTGGATTGGATTGCGCTCTCGTTTGTGCGCAAGGCCGAAGACATCTACGGGCTGCGAAAGATCATAGAGTCGAAAGGCAAAGACATCAGAATTATCGCGAAGATTGAGAAGCCGGAAGCGCTCAAGAACATTGACGAAATTATCAAGGCCACCGACGGTCTGATGGTGGCCCGGGGCGATTTGGGCGTAGAGATTCCGATGGAAGAAGTGCCGCTGGCGCAGAAGATGCTGGTGCAGAAGTGCAACGCAGCGGCCAAACCGGTGATCATCGCCACCCAAATGATGGAAAGCATGATCGAAAACGCCCGCCCCACCCGCGCCGAGACCAACGATGTGGCCAACGCCGTGATGGACGGAGCCGATGCCATTATGTTGTCCGCCGAAACCGCTTCGGGCAAATTTCCGATCCAGACGGTGAAAAGTATGGTGAAGACCATTCTAACGATTGAAGAAAAGTCGGATGTTGTGTACGATAAGCTTTCGCAGATATCGCCCGAGTCTCCCACTTTCAACAACGACAGCCTGGTGCGGACTGCGTGCCAGTTAAGTCGTGAGATTAATGCGCGTGCTATTGTGGGCATGACCAAATCGGGCTACACTGGGTTTCGATTGTCATGCCACCGCCCCAAGGCTAACATCTTCATCTTCACCGCTGACAAAGGGCTGCTCAACATTATCAACCTCTATTGGGGACTGCGCGGCTATTATTACGATGGCACCCAGTCGACCGACGAAACGTTCGATGACCTGGAGAGGGTCTTGGTAGAAAAAGGGCATTTGCAAGCGGGCGACGTGTACGTGAGCACCGCCAGCATGCCACTGCACTGGGAAGACCGCACGAATATGCTAAAGGTACAGGTTGTGAAATAGTCCACAGTCGGCAGTCCACAGTCCACACTGGGCTGTTGACTGTCGACTGTGGACTATCGACTATTATGAATATTACCCGAGACATTTACGCCAGTTCGCTCACGTTGCTGACGGACTTTTACCAGCTAACGATGGCCTATGGCTACTGGAAGCAGGGGATTGCCGAGAAAAAAAGCGTATTCCATCTGTTCTTTCGCGAGAACCCCTTCAACGGTGGCTTCGCCATCAACTGCGGATTGGCCTACGTGATTGACTACGTCAACAACTTTCGGTTCGACGAAGAGGCCATTGGTTTCTTATCCGAAGTAACGGGTGAAGGCGATGATCTCCTGTTCGAACCAGCCTTCTTAGACTACCTGCGCACGCTGGAGTTTAGCTGCGATGTGGACGCTATCCCCGAAGGAAAGGCCGTATTTCCGCACGAGCCGTTGCTACGCGTGCAAGGCCCCATCCTGCAGTGCCAGTTGATTGAGTCGGCGCTGCTCAATTTCATCAATTTCCAGACATTGATTGCTACCAAGGCGGCGCGCATCCACATTGCAGCGCGGGGCGAACCGGTGCTGGAGTTTGGTCTGCGGCGGGCCCAGGGCATCGACGGGGCCATTGCGGCCAGTCGGGCGGCCTACGTGGGCGGGAGTGCCTCCACCTCGAATGTGCTGGCAGGTAAACTATTCGGTATTCCGCTCAGCGGCACCCACGCCCACAGCTGGATCATGGCCTTCGACGACGAACTGTCGGCTTTCAAAGCCTACGCCGACGCCATGCCTAACAATTGCGTGTTGTTGGTAGACACCTACAATACGCTGGAAGGGATCAAAAAGGCAATAGAGGTGGGCCTGATGCTACAAAAGAAGGGGAAGCAACTGCTGGGCGTACGCATCGATTCGGGCGATTTGGCCTACTTCAGTATCGAGGCGCGTCGGCTGCTCGACGAAGCAGGATTGCACGACACCAAAATTGTGGCTAGCAACGACCTGGACGAAAATATTATCAGTAGCCTGCGAAGCCAAGATGCCAAAATAGACGTGTGGGGCATCGGCACCAAACTGGTCACCGCTTACGACCAACCCGCCCTAGGTGCGGTGTATAAACTGTCGGCCATTGAGAACGACGGAGCGTGGGAATATAAAATCAAGCTTTCAGAGCAGGCGGTGAAGGTGAATACGCCCGGCATCCAGCAGGTGCGCCGGTTCTATACCGCCAATGATCAGAAAGATTTGGTAGCCGACATGCTTTATGATACCCAGCAATCGCTCGGCAAAAAGCACAAAATCATCGATCCGATGGATGCCACGCGACGCAAGCTGATCAAAGCGGGTGAGGTAGTCTCAGAAGACTTACTAGTTCCAGTCTTCAGACAAGGGAAGCAGGTATACGATTCGCCTGACCTACACGCCATTCGTGAGCAGACTATTCGAAGCCTGGAAGAGTTGCCCGCCGGGGTGAAACGCTTTGTGAACCCCCACAGCTACCCGGTTGGGCTGGAAGAGAAACTGTTCACCACCAAAACCGACCTGATCCTGAAATTACGGGAATCAAACGACGAGGAATAGGCTTCAAGATTGAGCGCAAGGCCCTGGAATATCAGAAGGCCGGAGTGCAGGTGCTGTGGCAAATTTATCCTGATCTGCGGATGGTGCAGGTGCGCACCTCGCTGCGTAGCACCCAGATTTATTGGGAAGACGATGCGTGCACGGCCGCCCCGGCCCTGCCCGATATGAAATTAAAGGTGAATGAGTTGTTTGGCCCGATTGACTAGAAAAACTTCTTCAAAATCCGCCGCGGTACTTATAGGTATTGGCTACTTTGTCAATGGCCACAATGTAGGCCGCGATGCGCATGGACACCCCGTAGCGTAAGGCTACCTGATACACCCGCTCGAAGGCATCTTTCATAATACGGTCCGAACGGCGGTTCACGCGGTCGCGCGTCCACTTGTAGCCCAAGCGATTCTGCACCCACTCGAAATACGATACCGTGACGCCCCCGGCGTTGGCCAGAATGTCGGGCACCACCAGCGTTCCTTTGTTGTGGATGATATCGTCGGCTCGGGCCGAGGTGGGGCCGTTGGCGCCTTCTACAATCATGCGGGCCTGAATCTGCTCGGCATTGTGCACCGTAATCACGTCTTCCAACGCCGCCGGAACCAGCAGATCTACCGGCAGCGTGAGCAGTTCGTCGCCGGTAATAGCTTGTCCGCCAGGGAAGCCTGCCAGCGTGCCCTCGTTCTTATCACGGTATTTGATTGCCGCGACGATATCGATGCCCTGCCGATCGTAGTAACCTCCTGACACGTCGCTGATGGCCACTACCTTACTGCCCCGCTCGGCAATTAACAGTGCCGCGAAGGAGCCCACGTTGCCAAAGCCCTGCACGGCCACGGTGGCGTAACAGGGATTTATTTTTCGCTTTTCCATTGCGGCCAGTGCCGACACCATCACGCCCCGCCCGGTGGCTTCGGTGCGCCCCGACGAGCCGCCTAGCACCACCGGCTTGCCCGTCACCACCGCGTTGATCGTCGTGCCGTGGGCGCGCGAAAATTCGTCCATCAGCCAGGCCATCTCCCGAGGGCCGGTGCCCACATCAGGAGCAGGAATATCGCGGTCGGGTCCGAAGATATTGATCATGGCCTGGGTGTAGGCCCGAGTGAGCCGCTCAATTTCACCGGCCGACATCTGTCGGGGATTACAGCGGATGCCGCCTTTCGCGCCGCCGTAAGGAATGTCGACCACGGCGCACTTCCAGGTCATCCAGGCAGCCAAGGCCTTCACCTCGTCAATGTTCACGGCCATGTCATAGCGCAAGCCGCCCTTGGAGGGTCCCAGAATATTGGAGTGAATCACGCGGTAGCCCTCGAAAACCCGGATCGATCCGTCATCCATCGTGATGGGCAAAGAGACGATAACCTGCTTCACCGGATTCTTGAGAACGTTGTATACTTCGTCGTTGAGTCCGTAGGCCTGAGCCGCAATATGGAAGCGCGACATCATGGACTCAAACGGATTCTCTTTATCGGTAATGGGGGCGGGTTCTACGTAGGTCATACTGAAGGATTGGATGAATGAAGGATTGAATGACGAGAAGTATTTCTATTCAGTCATTCAATCATTACTGCCTTCAATCCTTTCGCGACAAGTTTGTTTGAAAAGATTATTTGAAAGCGGGGCAAAACTACCGATATTGAATCGTTTGCCCTAATCCACGTATGTTTTTTAGAAAATCTTCAAAAATATAAGAATGAAGTGCGAAGACAGTAGAAGTCCGTCGAAGCGGTCCAGGAAGCCGCCGTGGCCGGGTAAACCGCGTCCTGAGTCTTTAATGGCAATACTGCGCTTAAAGAGGGACTCTACCAGGTCGCCGTAAGTGCCGGTAATCACGATGATGCCACCCACCACAATCCATTGCCACGAGAGCAGGTCTTTGTAGAAAACCGAAAAAATCAGCGCCGCCGCTAGGGCAGTTACCGCTCCGCCGATGCTTCCTTCCCACGATTTCTTAGGAGACACCCGGGCAAAAAGTTGGGTTTTGCCGAAGCGCACTCCCGCAAAGTAGGCCCCGGTGTCACTGGCCCAGAACAACGAGAGCACGCCTAGCACCACCTGAAAGCTGTAGGTGCCCTGGCTAAAGGCAATGATGTTAAGTAGGGCAAAGGGCACGGCCACGTAGAAGATGCCGCACAGGGTGTATGCAATATTGGTGAAGGGTTTCTTGTCAGACTTCTTGTAGAGTTTGATGAAAAAGATGCTCGCCGCCACCGGGAAAATCACTAAGTAATATTTAGAATCCAGGGAGCCTCTTTCTACCAAAAAACTAATGCAGTAGAGTAGTGCCCCGGCGAATGTGCCTGCTGATTTAAGGGGCAACATGCCATCCAGCCCAGTCAGCTTATAAAACTCAAGCTGGGTGAGAATGCAAATTACCAGGAAGAGTCCAAAGTAGGACCACTCGCCGTTATACACCGCAAACACGATCAGCAGGATGCCGAAGAAGCCAGTGATAATGCGTTGGGTAACGTTATTGTATCTATTTAAAGCGGATATCATCCCGGATAATTTTCATAGCGCGCAATACATTTTCTGGGGCCACGTAGATTTCTACGGTTCCCCAGTGATTCACCTGGTACATTTGATCCTGCTTATCGACGATCACCGGGTGCATTTCTTGGTCCTCAAGCACGGCCCGCACAATTTCTGCCCGATGCTTCTGATCGGTGCTGTATACCCGCTGCCACTTACTATTCATGGGTTACCGGTTGGACATGTTGCTTAAAAATGTATAACAGGACAACACATCCGATTAAAGAGACGAGGGCGACACTCCAAGATACCGTTTCGATCGACTCAATATCCATACCGACGCTGCCTCGCTGATATAAGTATAACATCAGTAGGGTGAAACCATTGTTCACAAAGTGAGCAAAGATTGGGTACCACAAGTTCCCCGACCAGTGATACAGGTAACCAAACAGTGCCCCCAGTAGTAGCCGGGGGAAGAAGCCAAAGAACTGAATGTGAATAGCGCTAAATACTAATGCAGCCACCCAAATAGCCACGTGCGGACTACCTACCAGGGTATACAGGCGGCGCTGCACAATGCCCCGGAACACTAACTCTTCGCCCACCGCGGGCAGCACGGCAATCACAAGCAGGCCGACCAGCAAACCACCAATGCCCTCAAAGCGGGTAATTTGTTCGGTGAGCTCGCGCAACGTTTCTTCCTTCGCGTAGGCCCATTCCTGAAAAGCCGGGGAGATTACACTAAAATCAAGGTTGAGGTTCCACTCCATCACCAGGGCGTTCACTGGCATAAAGGCCAGTACCAAAATGCCTGTCAAGGCAAGCGGCAATCCGGCGGTTCGCTGCACCTCTAACAACTCTGGCAACGCGGTGCGATCAATAAAGTGCTGATGCAGTAAGGGAGTGAGCACGAAACCGAATAGGGCTCCTCCGGCCTGTAGAACAAGCATTGCCGTGCGGGCATGCGGGGAAGAGCTCGGATCAGCAATGGCTTGCATTACCTGCGACAGATCGAGGTTGAACAGGGGCAGAAGCAGAACGAATCCTAAAAACTGGCCGACGAACAGTCCCAAAAAGACAAAGGCCACCAGTAACAGCAACGAGGTGAGCGCGTTGCTGTTGGTTTCTTGGTCAGAAGGCCGTTGCACTTCGGCAAAGTTCATACGCTAGCGCTTAAGATTACGAAAGTACCATCATTTTGTGAAACAACCTACTTCGCCCACCGAACACTCCTGGGGGGATATACGCCGCACTCCCCGACGCCTGAACAAAAAAACGGGTCAGCCTCTACAGAAGACTGGTAGGTAAACTATTGAGGATTATTTTTTGACCGGTTACCTCATACTAGGGGGCCACCATCACTTTCCTCCGCCCCACCAAGGGGTCAGTACTGGTAATAGACCAGTGTCAATAGCAACGTGTCCCCCGCCCGGAAGGCATTCCAATAGCGAATGCTACTCCTCTCATCCGACGCTCAGTGACTCTGTGGCGAGTCAGGGAACCATTTGGGTCACTTCCGGGTATGCTTAGGTAGCATAAAACGCTATATTTGCCCGCTGTGATACAGATTGATACCATACCCCTAGGCGAATTTCCGTTGCTGCTCGCCCCGATGGAAGATGTGAGCGATCCTCCCTTTCGGGCGGTGTGCAAGCAGCACGGCGCCGACATCATGTATACCGAGTTTATCTCGGCTGAAGGCCTGATCCGCGACGCGGCCAAGAGCGTGCAGAAGCTCGATATTTACGACTATGAGCGTCCCATTGGTATTCAGATTTTCGGCAACAAAATCGAATCCATGCGCGAAGCCGCCGCCCTGGCCGAAGCCGCCGGTCCCGAGCTCGTCGACATTAACTACGGTTGTCCGGTGAAGAAAGTGGCTTGCAAAGGGGCCGGGGCGGGTATCTTGCTCGACCTGCCCAAGATGCAGGCCATGGCCAAAGAAATCGTGGAGCGCGTGGCCCTGCCCGTTACGGTGAAAACCCGCCTGGGCTGGGACGACAAGACGATCAAAATCGTGGAGGTGGCGCAGCGCCTGCAAGACGTGGGCATCCAGGCGCTTACCATTCACGGGCGCACGCGCCAGCAAATGTATAAGGGGGAAGCCAACTGGAACCCCATTGCGGAAGTGAAAAACCATCCCGACATTCATATTCCTATTTTTGGCAACGGCGATATCGATTCGCCCGAAAAGGCCTGGGACTACCGGCACCGCTACGGCGTGGACGGCATCATGATCGGGCGGGCGGCCATTGGCTATCCCTGGATTTTCCGGGAGATCAAGCACTACTTCGCTACGGGCGAGAAGTTGCCGCCTCCCACGCTGGCCGAACGGGTAGCCACCGCCAAGCAGCACCTCGATTTTTCGGTGCGCTGGAAGGGCGACCGGCAGGGCATCTTCGAGATGCGTCGCCACTATACCAACTATTTTCGCGGCCTGCCCGGCATCAAACCCTACCGCGCCCGCTTAGTGGAAGCCATGACAGAAGCTGAAGTAGAAGGAATTTTGGATGAGGTGGCGCACGCCTTTGCCCCGGTGCCGTTGACCGCATGCTAACCAAAGTGCGGCGTAGTCCCGCCACGCTGGCTTGGGGAATGCTGTTGCTACTGGGCCTGATATGGGGCAGTTCGTTTATCCTGATCAAGCAGGGGCTCACCGCTTTCTCGGCGGCCGAAGTGGGCGCGTTGCGCATTGCCTCGGCCTCTATCTTCCTGGTGCCCGTGGCCTTGCCCGCGTTGCGTACCTTATCGCGCCGTCATCTGAAACTGCTGGCCTTTATCGGTCTGTTCGGCAGTCTAGGGCCTGCTTTCTTATTCGCATTCGCCCAAACGCAACTGAGCAGTTCAGTCACGGGCATTTTGAATGCGGTTACGCCCCTAAATGTGCTCCTACTGGGTGCCGCTTTCTTCGGCCGAAGTATCAGCCGCCCGGAGCTGGTTGGATTGGGGGCGGGCTTGGTGGGGACGGTTATTCTGATGCTAGCGGGCAGTTCGGGCAGTCTGGGCGGCATCAATTACTACGCGCTGCTCATCATCGCGGCCACGATCTGCTACGGCTTCAACACCAATATTATCAAAAACTACCTGGGTGATTTGAAACCTACCGTCATCACGGCGGTTTCGCTGCTGCTGGCGGGTCCTCCGGCAGTGATTTATCTGTTTGGCGCCTCAGATTTCATGGAGAAGGTGGTAACTGGCACGGTCGGGTGGCAGTTGGCGGCGATTGTGTTGCTGGGGGTGCTGGGCACCGCGCTGGCCCTGATTATGTTTAACAAACTCGTACAGATTCGCACCGCGGTGTTTGCTAGTTCGGTGACCTACTTGGTGCCGATGGTGGCCATTGCCTGGGGCGTGCTGGATGGCGAAAGCCTGTCGTACTGGCACTTCGTGGGGATGGGTGCGATTCTGGGCGGGGTGTACGTGGCGAATCGGTAACTTTCTGAATAGCTCTAGAAATTGAGAAATTGGGACTTTCAGTGTGGCTAGAAATTAGGTAATTGTTCGGGGCTCAATATCTATCAATTTCCTAATTACTCTATTTCCATCTTCGTCACCTGACATCTATTGCTCGAAAAACGTTACATTACTCCCCCGCGCCAACAGTGTGCGGCAGTTTTTGTTAGCATCTCACAAATGGCATCGGGCAAAATCCATATCACGGGCACCTTGTTGCTCACTCCCCTGACGGCAGGCCTGGCCTGGCACCTGACGGGCGGAGATGCGCCCACCACAGTGCTGGCTGCTGCCGGTTGCCTGAGCGGGGTGATCATTAGCCCCGACCTGGACATGGCCAACCGCACTATTTCCGAAACGGTGGTGATTCGTTGGCTGGGGGTGCTGGGCTACCTGTGGATGGTGCTCTGGAAGCCCTACGCCTGCCTGCACAAGCACCGGGGCATCAGCCACGTGCCGCTGATTGGCACCCTGACGCGGGTGGGCTACCTGGCCGTTTGCTACGTGATCACCCACTGCGTGGCGCGGGAGTTTTATCAGCTGGACTTGCTCACTTGGCCGCAGCAGTACTGGCAGCACGGGCTGGTGCTCTTCGCCGGACTCACCATCTCTGACGTGGGCCACTGGGCACTGGATGGCTTTGCGTGGCGGTAGGAGAAGTCGCTGCTTACTCGTCAGGAAAATACTTGTAGATATCCTTGCGATGAACAATTCTGGCAAGCTCAACGGTATCGTTTTCAAAATAGATACCCAAGCGATAGTCGCCGATTCTGATTCTGTAGCTAATAGCGTAGCCTTTCATCTTCTTCAAGTTCTTTACACCTAATAGCGTATCCGCCTGCTCAATTTCTTCAATGACCGCTGCTATTCTTGCTTGCATTTTTGCATCGCGAATGTTATCCAGGTCTCTTCCAAACCTCTCAAGAAAGACGACGTTCATCTGCTAAGCTTTTTCATCACCTCTTCTCGCGAGATAGTCTTGCTGCGGTCTGCCTGGCTCATCAATAAGCCGAGGCCCATATCTCCCTTCTCTTCATCGCTTAGCACCATGATTTTTAGGTTCATTTTTTCTAAAACCGCCTTAATTAGAGTTAGTTCCTCGTCGTCGGCAGGCGTAATAATTAGACTTTCCATAGCTATAGACTTACTGTACGAGATATACGGATTTACGTACAAATTAGTTAAAATGTCTTAATGATTAAGAAATCATACAAGAGATTTCTTTGAATCGCGGGTAGCAAATCATGTTACTTTTTACTTACTGCGATTGCTCTTTTTGGTAGACAGCATACAACTGACGAATTTTTTCACGGCTCCGCGACAGGCGCATCTTCACGGTGCCTTCGCTCAGCTCCAAACTTTTTTGAATCTCTTTGTTCGACCATCCCCGATAATGCTTTAGGAGAAGCACCAACTTCCCCTGCCCGCTAATTTTTTCCATCAGCTCTTCCAGTAGTTCAATGGTAGGGGTCATGCCCACTTCGGTTTCCATTTCTTCCTGTAGCGAGTCTATAATTTTGAGCGACAGCTCCTGGTGCAATAGGTCTTTGTTCTGCTGAAGGTGGTCGAAGCACCGATTCTTCACGATGGTGAACAGCCAGGGTCTGAATGGTTTGGTGTGGTCGTACTGCGGTAGCTTGGTAATTACCCTAATCCAAACCTCCTGCGACACATCTTGCGCCTCATCTCTATCCTTTAGGTAGCGATAGCACTCTTTCGCCACATCCTCCTGAAAGCGGCGCACCAATTCGGCCAGTAACTTGGGGTTATCTTCCTCCGAGTTGTTTCGTCTGAACCGGGCAATAATCGTTTCGTCATCCAGCTGATAAGGACTCATAAAAATAATTTATACGGTAAGGCGTGACTTTTTGTCAATCGGCAGTAGATGTAGATAAGATGCACAATTTAATCAAAACTAGTAATTGATGCACGGTTTCAAACTCGATAATTAGGCATTGGCCTCTCACTATGAAAAAGTTACTGTATCTCCCCGCCCTCTTCGCCACCCTGCTTGCCTGTCGCGAGCAAGAGCAGGATGTGATTACCCCCGAGGTGCCAGAGCCAAAGGTGGTGGCTTTCCCCACCCCGACGACCTCCCTTAACCGACTACTTTTGCCGGGCGACCCGAACCTAGACCTTAACTGGGACTGGGAAGAAACTGCTTGGTACCTTTACTTTCAAAATCAGGAAGGAGGAATGAGCTGGGAGGTAAGTAGTATCAATCCATTCTACAACGATGGCATCTACGGCAACGATGATCCTACTAGAATTGATATAAGAGCTACTGATGGTTGGATGCTGGTCGCTCGGGATTTCGGTACGCCCACCGCTGCTCCGCGTATTCCGTACGCGGTATTTTACAACCGTTACCGGGGGTTATTAAGGGTGTGCGCGCTACGAACTACCGACTCGTTCATCACCCACCAGACCACCTCACTGAGTTTTGAAGACACCACAGTCGCGTCTCCGCTGTTGCGCTTCGTGAGTGAAACCGAGCAGATGGCTACCTCTAAAATCGGACCGCTAGCATGGATAGTATCAGAGTTTAATGTGCAGGGCTATAGCGCTTCGGTTGATCAGCAAGCCCGTTTTACCCTACATTTCAGAGAAGAAGTGCGGTACGATATGCACTTAGCCGACGGAAGCACCATTGAGTATGTGGTGCAGCCCAAGCCTTCCCGGCGAAGTTTTAACCTGACCGAAGGAACGTTCGGGATTTCATCGTACAGCTCCAGACGGTGGGACCTACTCGGCGAAATAGGTGGTGCTAACTTTAAAAAGGCGATCAGTGCTTTAGGTCCGATTCAGGAGGATCCCTTGACGCTTACCAACGCGATGGGGGGTGCTCTGGAGTCGTTTACAAGCGCGGGCCTAGGACCTAATTATAACCTGTCATTAGGTGCCAGAAACGTCCTACGAGGAATGTTAGGTTCGGAGGTCTACCTGGGTACGGTGAGCATTTATTTGAATCAGGATGTTGAAGACGCCAATCAGCCCAAGGCCCTGCAAACCATTCCGTGGGGCGTAATGAACTACACCGAAGCGGTATCACTTTACGCTGGTCAGGCAAACAAGAACCAAGTTTCCACGCTCCCTGGTTTCTTCGACAACATTCTGCTCATCAACCCCGCCATTGCCAACGAGGTGGCTACGATTGAGGCAGGCTGGATTCTGTCCAACGTAGACGAAGTGGCGTTTGCCCCCCTCAGAAAGTTCAAGAGCGTCGGTTTCGTTGGTTCATCGAACTATCCGATAGCCGTGGGGGTTCGGCTGATCTTTAATAATGGCGACGTAGTGTATAACCGAGTGCCGGTGCAGGTGATGTAGCTATTGAATAGTGCTGCAACAGTGCAGAATCTATGTTCTATACAATCTTAGGATCGTCAAATAAATAACGTACTCAACTTAGCTCAGAGGTTTGTGCCACCGTGGCGCGGTCTCCATAAACCCCTTCCGAGCGTCCTGTGGTGACACAGGCCGTGGAGTTGGCTACTTTATTTTATCATCGTCTCTTAGGCAGAAAGGGGCGCATTACGAACGCTGATTCTACTGCACAAAAATAGGAGCCTCGTCACGAAGGCTCCTACGTTTAATCTACCGTGTCAGGATGCGCTAGGTGGCGTCGTACCCCGTGTTCTGCTGATTTTCTAACTCGGGATTCGCATCAATCTCGCGCTGCGGGATCGGATATACCAGCAGAGGAGAATCAAAAGGCAAATCACCAACCGGGCGCCCAGTGCGCTTCAGATCGTGGATGCGGTGCCCCTCAAAGGCTAATTCCAGATTACGTTCCCGTAAAATAATGTCCAGCGTAACCTCGGTGAGTGGCGCTAGACCGGCGCGCGCGCGGATGGTGTTGACATCTGCTAGCGGGGTGGCGCCCACGGCAGTGCCCGCCCGGAAGTTGGCCTCGGCACGGGTCAGGTACATCTCGGCCAGCCGAATGATGTTCACGTTGCCAAACTGCTCAGTCCACTTACCCGTGTAGGTCTGCTCCTGATCCTCATCGAAGTAAAAGAACGCCAAACGTTCGTCTCCTTCTTCGTATAATTCTAAGTGGGGTTCCAACATATAAATATCGCCACGCCCCAGATTAGAGGGCGGCGCAAAGAACGTGTTCATGTTGTTAACCCCGTCCTGTGAGGTAACCTGCATCGCAAAGATATCTTCCGCAGTATTCGTACTTACATTAGCGAAAGCATCGGCGTAGTCATCATTGAGCGCGTATTCGCCCGAAGCAATCACCGCGTTGGCAGCCTCAGCCGCTTCCGGATAGCGCCCCTGCATCAGATACACCCGCGAGAGCATGCCTTGGGCAGCGTACTGGGTAGCGAAGAAGCCATTGGATTCGGGCAGCAGATTAACGGCAGATTCCAGGTCAGTGAGCACCTGCTCGTACACCTGCGCTACGGTGGCGCGGGTCACAGAGCTACCGTCGTCGATGGTAGAGGTAGGCTCCAACACCAGCGGAACGCCCAGGTTCGCCGCCGGGTCGCCGTCGTTCCAGGCCCGGCCGTAAAGGCGAACCAACTCAAAATAAAGCGTGCCCCGGATGAAAAGGGCTTCTCCCTCTACCTTTGCCCTTAGGTTGGCTTGCCCGTCAGCGTCTAGGTCTTCTCCCACTACTTCTAAGTTCGCCAACACATTGTTGGTGATATTGATAGCCTCGTAAGCTTCGATCCACGTTTCCTCCACCTGGCCATTGTTGACCAGGATGCGTTTGTTGTAGATCTCGCCGGGAGCCACAAAGGTGCCGTCCCAGAACACTTCATCATCACCCCCCAACAACTCACCATCGCGCAGCAGGTTGCCATCGTAAAGGTCACCACTGCCTAAAACGTCGTAGGCTCCTACTAACAAAGCCTCCACATCAGACGAGGTACTTACCGCAAAGCTAGCGGCCACTGAGTTATCCGGATCAATTTCCAGACGGTCACCGCAGCCCATAAGCAACAGACCAAATCCGGCCACGGTCGCCAATGATTGTAATTTTATATTTTGCATATCTTGTTTCAGTATCAATGATTAAAATCCAATATTAACGCCCAGCGTGATGGTGCGGGCCTGCGGAGCCGAGTAGAAGTCGTTGCCCTGGCTAATATTTCCACCAGCCGTACCGCCTTCCGATAGGTAATCCGTGTTCACTTCCGGGTCCCAACCTTCATAATCGGTGAAAGTGAGCAGATTCTGGCCGGACACGTAAATGCGCAGCCGCGAGAGGTTGGCGCGCTCGATAAGGGAAGTAGGCAGACTGTAGCCCAGCGTAACCGTTTTCAGACGCACGTACGATCCCTCCGACAAGTAGCGCGACGATTCGCCGGTACCGTTGGCTCCGAACAAGCGCGCCTGGGGTATATCGGTGATGTCACCGGGATTTTGCCAGCGCGCCATTTGGTCACGCGACTGGTTGTCGAAGAAGTCTCCGTTGGCTGACTGGAATTTACCCCCGCCGTTGTAGATCTGGTTGCCGAATACTCCCTGGAAAAACACGTTGAGCTCAATGCCCTTATACGAGAAGTTATTGGTGACTCCGGCGGTGTAGTCCGGGTTAGGATCACCGATCACCACCCGGTTGGCGCTGTTATAGTTGTTGGTGGTTGAACGATCAACAATATTGCCCTCGGCATCGGTGGCGTTCACGTAGTACAGCGCGTCGCCATTGGCTGGGTCCACCCCCGCGTATTCCGGTCCGAAGAACACTCCGATGGGCTGGCCTTCCACCGCCCGGTTCAAAAATCCACCTTCAATAACTTGCCCTTGCAAATCGGTGATTTCGTTGACGTTGCGGGCGTAGTTGAGGCTGGTTGACCACTGAAATTCTCCAACCAGGTTACGTGAGTTGAGCACGAATTCGAAGCCTTGGTTTTGCAGACGACCCACGTTGCGCAGCTGAGTGCGGAAGCCGGAAGTGGTGGGCACATTCACGTCGAGCAGCAGATCGCGGGTGTCTTTCATGTAGAAATCAATCTCGCCACTCAGGCGGTCGTTCACCAAACCATAGTCTAAGCCAATGTCGAACTGCGCGGTTTGCTCCCAGCGCAGGTCGGGATTGGCAATCTGAGAGGGGCGTTGCCCGGGCACTCCGGCGTATCCTCCTTCTCCGGTAAACAACCCTAGGGCATCAAAGTTGCCAATCTCAGCGTTACCGGTGATTCCGTAGCTGGCGCGGAACTTCAGGAAGCTCAGGAAGCTGCTTTCGGCTAGAAATTCTTCATCCGTAACAATCCAACCCAGGGCCGCGGCGGGGAAGAAGCCGTAGCGGTTGTTGGTTCCGAAGCGCGATGAACCATCTACTCGTCCGCTGAGGGTCAGCAGATAACGATCCTGAAAAGCGTAGTTCACCCGGGCAAAGTACGACAGAAAACTAAAGCCCGTTTCCAGTGATTCACCATCGGTGATATCGGCAGCCGATACGATTTGCTTGTAGGCATTGCTAGGAAACTGTTGCGCTTCCACGCTCGACTCGTTCGTAGTGCTTTGCTGATAGCTCATCCCCACAATGGCTTCCACGCTGTGGTTTTCGCTGATGGTGGGCGCATACCGGAAGAAATTATTGGTGTTGTAATTCCCCACCTGCACCCAGCGGTTGAAACCCAGGCCGTTCGGAGCGCTGCTGTTACGGGCGGTTTCTTTGCCAAAGTATTCTTCCTCGTTCTGAATCAATAAGTCTATGCCGAACTCACTGCGGAACGACAGGGCGGGCGCAATCTGATACTGGGCAAACACGTTGCTAATGGTGCGGAACACCGAGGTGACCCGCGAAGCGTAGGCAAAATCGATCAGTGGATTGTAGTACTGAGTATAGTTGCCACTTAACTCACCCGTGCGGGGGTCGATGGGAGGAGTCATCGGCTGTAGGGCGATGCTCTGCACCGGGGTAGAGAAAGAGTTATCGTTGGGCAGGCGATCGGTGATGGAGCGCGACAGGCTGAAATTAACGCCAAAGTTCAGCTTCTCGGTGGCCTGATGATCCAAGTTCAACCGGCCGCTGTAGCGGCGGAAGCGGTTGGTTTTGATAATTCCCTCCTGGTCGCTGTACGAGCCCGACACGTAGAAGCGGGTTTTCTCGGTGCCGCCGTTGGCGCTCAGGTTCACCTGGCTGTTGGCTCCCCGCTGAAAGATTTCATCTTGCCAATCGGTGTCCACGTAGCCCGGTTCGCCCGGAATTTGCCAGGCCGCCTCACTTCCCGCGCCGTAGCGGGTGAAGCGATTCTGTACAAACTCCTCACTGATTCCCGAGTTAGCGGCGGCTTCGCTAAACAGCTCAACGTACTCCTGGGTGTTCAGGAACTCACGGCGGTTGGTGGGATCGTTGAAGCCGGTGAAGGCGTTGAGGCTAAAGGTAGTTTTTCCACTTTTCCCTTTCTTGGTAGTGATGAGCACCACTCCGTTGGAAGCACGAGCACCATAGATGGCTGCGGCCGATGCATCTTTGAGCACTTCAATTGACTCTACATCATTGAAGTTAATGTCCGCCAGGGGATTGGTATCAGAGTTTGAGTCAGGGTTTGATTGACTTTGCGAGGTAATGGGAATTCCGTCTATTACGTAGAGCGGCTGGTTGCTGGCCGTGACGGACGAGGAACCGCGCACGCGCACTTTGATGCCCTGCCCCAGCTTACCACTGTTCGATTCAATGAACACTCCCGCGGCACGGCCTTGCATGGCCTGCTCTAGGGAGGGGACCGGGATGTTCTCGAGCTCCTCGCCCGACACGCTGGCAATATTACCGGTAAGCTCACGCTTGATCTGCGTGCCGTAGCCGGTGACTACCACTTCTGACAACTGCGACACGTCGTCAGCCAGGGCCACATTGATGGTGGAACGGCCATTAACTTCCTCTTCAATGGTACCGTAACCGATAAAGGAGTAAGATATTACTTCAGCATCTTCGGGCACCGACAAGCGATAATTGCCGTCGATGTCAGTGACGGTGCCAATGGTGGTGCCCTTCAGCAACACGTTCGCGCCCGGAATTGGGTCTCCGTCACCGCCGGTAACCGTGCCGGATACGGTGAGGTCTTGGGCTTGGAGGGCCCAGCTTGTTCCTAATAGCAAAACAAGACTCAGTAGAAATGATCTCATACGTTGGGTTTAAAAAAGGAAATGATAAATTGACAACAAAGATACTACAACAGGATAACAAATGTACTGTTTGCACTAAATTGTTGCAAAATATACTATGGATGATTGGGCCAACGCTAGAAGTATCGTTGGTAGGCATATTCCTTGGTAGGTCAGAAACGGCTTTGTACGTCCGAAAGCCATCTATTTGAACGTCATTTTATGGTCTCACTTGGCACGTAAGATTTTTGCATTCGCCGCACCTTTCTCGCTGCTGAGTAGCTTGATTGGGTTAGGGTACTTCGCCTCGCGCGACGCTTCGCAGACGCTTTTCGTCCTCTACACACTGTCTTTCGTGGCCTACTTGCTGTGCTATCGGCTGGCGCAAACGCCCCGGCAGGTGAAGCAATTGCTCGGGGTGGCGGTGGTGGCCCGAGCCGTCTTCATTCCAATGATGCCCAATCTGTCCGACGACATCTACCGCTTCGTGTGGGACGGCCGGTTGCTTTATCAGGGCTACGACCCCTTTGCGTACTTGCCGTCAGAAATTATGCAGGGTGAAGCGGCGGTTAATGCCGTGGGTATCGATCAGGAACTCTACGATCAACTCAATTCGCCGGACTACTACACTGTTTACCCTCCGGTGAACCAGGCGGTGTTTGCCCTGGCCGCCTGGCTATCGCCTACCTCGGTGCGGGGCAGTGCCATCGTTATTCGGCTAGTAATTTTCGCGGCCGAACTGCTCACGTTGTGGTTGCTGCTTCGTTTGCTGAGGGGCGAATATCCTGGCAAGAGCCAAGAAAATATTGAATATCGAGCAGGGAACACCGAATTTCGAAGTAAAGCAAAAAATACCTCATCATTCATCACTCAACATTCCTTGTTCAATATTCTTTTCAGACGCGGCAATCATCCCAAAACCGGCACTTTCTACCAACCGCCGCCCCGCGCCATTTTGCTCTACGCCCTCAACCCCCTGGTAATTATCGAGCTCACGGGCAACCTGCACTTCGAGGCGCTGATGATTACGTTTGTTTTAGGCAGTGTCTATCTGCTTGGAAAGCGTAAAATAGTAGGGGCGGGGGTGGCAATGGCCCTGGCGGTGTGCACCAAGCTGGTGCCGCTGATCTTTCTGCTGCTTTATTTGCGTCGGTTAGGCTGGAAACAGACGTTGCTCTTTTATGCGGTAGTAGGCATCACATCGGCGCTATTGTTCCTTCCCCTGATTACTCCCGAACTGCTTGTTGGTATGCGCAACAGCGTAGGATTGTACTTTCAGAAATTCGAGTTCAACGCCAGCGTGTATTATCTGATTCGAGAGATTGGATTTTACCAGAAAGGCTATAACATCATTCAGTCGGCCGGACGCTGGCTGGCGATCAGCACATTTCTGCTTATTACCATCTACGCGCTGTTAGAACGGGAGCGTAGGCTGCTGGCGGCCTTCGGTTGGGTCTGGCTGACCTTTCTGCTGCTGTCGACCACGGTGCATCCCTGGTACGTCACTCCGCTGCTGGCGTTTGCCGTGTTCACTCCCTACCGCTACGCGCTGCTCTGGTCGGGGCTTATTTTCTTTTCTTACGCTGGATACACCGCTACTGGCTTTTCGGAAAACCTGTGGATCACGATGATCGAGTACGGGGCGGTGCTAGGGATGTTGGGCTATGAAGTGATCGGTGGTCGGCCGTTGGTCGGCCGGAGGCCTAAGCAATAGTCGTCACTGGCGGGACGCCAGCGACATGAACGGGGTAGTCACTGACGGAATGACAGCAGCGGCTCAGATACGTTGGTCGACAAATGCATCATCAGGGCTAAGGTGCCTACCCGCCCCAGTAACATGGAAAGCAGAAGCACGGTCTGCCCCGCCGAACTCAGCGTAGTGATCGCTATCGGACTCAGACCCACCGAGCTAAAGGCCGACACCTGCACGAAGAGCAACGATACCAGATCTGACTGCGGCTCAAGGAAGTGAAGGGCGAATAAGCCCAGGGCGTTTACCATCAGGGCGTAGCCAATGATCCACCACGCCATCGTTCGCCAGTGGGCCTGCCCTAGGTTTCGAAAGGCAAACGCCCGGTGAAGCGTCGCGGTATGGATGCCTCCGGCAGTAGAACCAGATCCTCCCCCAATAAACATCAGTCCGATCAGCATCACCAAGGTGGGAGTGGTGAGTTGCGCGATGTCTACAGTGTAAAAGCCCGCCGTGCGCGCGGTGCCTGACTGAAACAAGCTGCCAATCAGTTTCTCAGTGAGGTTGAGCTCAGTAAGTACGTTGTGCTGCTCTAAAGCGTAGAACAGCAACCCCCCCAGCCCGACCAGCACCATTGAGGTGTTTACCGAAACCCGGGTTCCCCATCGCCAGTCGACCGAAGGATTTGCCAGACGCTGCCGCAACCGCCGGGGCGAGAACAAATCGTAGAGCACGTCGATGCCCAGTCCGCCCAGGCCGAAGGTAGTCAGAATTGCCAGGTGCAGCACGAACGCCCGCGGCACGGAATGGAGGTTGTCGGGCAACACGCTAAAGCCCGCGTTGCCAAAGGCCGACACCGCGTGGAAGACTGCCGTAAATGCTTTGTGTCCGATTCCTCCGTCAGAATTGCCTCCGGTGTAGTAGATCAGCAGAAAAGCTCCGCCTTCCACCAGCGTGGTAATTTTAAGCACGCGAAGGAGCACGTCGCGCGGCGAACTTGACGCATTTCCCGTATAGGCCGCCCCGCCGCGCATCTGTCGGAAGGTGAGCACCGCAAAAAACAAATAAAACACCGCCCCCGCCTGAATGAGCAGCAGCATCACAGCTTGTCCTCCTGCTGAAAGGTCGGTGGCGGTATTCACCACGGTGAGTCCCACCAGGCAAACAGCGCTCACCGCCATGAACAAAGCCTCCCGGAAGGTTAGTGCCTCCGAAGCACTGGCCCAGGATGTGCCGAGCAGGATAGTGCCCAGCCCAATCAGGAGCGCATAGCCCAGCAAAAACCCCCGCAGGCGCGACGTCCCGTTGGTCATTCCGACAGGTGTTCGTGGGCCTCGGCCAGCAGCCGGGCGCGCTCGATGGGAACCACGCCCGTATACTCACACACGATGCCGCCGCCCAGATTCGCCAAAGCGGCTAATGTGGGCAGGGGAGTGGCCGACGCCAGGCACAGGGCGGCAATGCTAATCACCGTATCACCCGCGCCCGACACGTCGGCGATCTGCCGCAGGTGCGCCGGGATAAAGTGAACCTCGTTGGCATCGGTATCGGCAAAAACGCCTTTCTCAGACAGGGTGATCAGCGTGATCTGTTGGTGCAGCAGCGTACGGAGCGTGGTTGCCGCTTCTTGAATGGCAACCCGTTCGTTGTGTAGCGGGGCGTAGGCTTCGTGGTGCAACGCTAAACGTTCCTGCTGCAACCCCTGCCGCAGTTCTTTCAGGTTGGGCTTGAAGAGCGAAGCTCCTTGGTAGTGCAAGAAATTCCGCTTTTTCGGGTCTACCGCCACGGGAATGCCCCGTTCCTGGGCGCGTTGCATGATGTGCCGGATTACCGCTTCGTTAAGTACACCCTTATCATAATCCTGAAAAATAATCACGTCGGCCTGCGCCAGGGCTTGGTCGGCGGCGGTGAGCAACGATTGCTGTTCGGCGGCGCTCAGCAGATGGTCGTGCTCGTCGTCGATCCGCACCACCTGCTGTGACCCGGCAATCACGCGCTCCTTCACCGTGGTGGTTCGTTCGGCACTGCTCACGATGTAGTCGGTGGCAATGCCTTGGTCACGCAGCAGTTGCCGAAAGGTGTCACCGGCGGCATCCGCTCCCACCACCGCACAAAGTAGAGGCGTGGCTCCCAGGGCTTGCACGTTGAGCGCCACGTTGGCCGCTCCGCCCAGCCGATTCTCGCGGCGGTTCACACGCACCACGGGCACCGGCGCCTCGGGCGACACGCGCTCCACCCGGCCCCACACGTAAGCGTCCACCATCACGTCGCCCACAATCAGCACCTTATGCTGGGCAAAGGTGGCAAACAAGCGGTCGAACGATGAATTCATCAGCAAAAATCAGGAAGCACTCAACTGGATCGATGGCGTCTTCGGCGAGGGGCTACTGCAACTGGGCCAGTGCCTCCTTGATGCGACGAATGGCTTCGCGCAGTTGTTCGTCGGAGGCGGCGTATGACAAGCGGATGCAGTGCGGAGCACCGAAGGCCTCTCCGGTCACCAGCGACACCCGGGTCTTTTCCAACAAGTACATACACAGATCGTCGGCATCCTTGACGGTTGATTCTCCGTCGGATTTACCAAAATAATGACTTACGTCGGGGAAGATGTAGAAAGCGCCGTTGGGCAGGTAGGTCTTCACTCCCGGAATGTCGTTGAGCAGTTCAATTACCAGGTCGCGACGGCGCAGGTAGGCATCGGCCATATCGTGGGTGGGGGTCATGTCGCCGGTGAGAGCGGCAATGGCGGCGCGCTGCGCAATAGTATTGGCCCCCGAGGTGACCTGCCCCTGGTACTTGCTGCACGCTTTGGCCAGCCACTCCGGCGCGCCAATGTAGCCCAGGCGCCAGCCCGTCATGGCGAAGCCCTTCGACAGGCCGTTCACGGTAATGCTGCGTTCGTACATGCCCGGCAGGTTGGCGATGCTCACGTGGTCGCCTGCGAAGTTGATGTACTCGTAGATTTCGTCGGCCAGCACGTAAAGGTCGTCGCGCTGGGTCACCACCTCAGCGATGGCCCGCAGTTCTTGCTCGCTGAACACTCCGCCGGTAGGGTTGCAGGGCGAAGAATACATGATAGCTTTGGTGCGGGACGTAATCGCGTCGCTCAGTTGCTCGGCGGTGGCCTTGAAGTTGTTCTCGATGGCGCCGGTGATCAGCACGGGCACGCCCCCGGCCAGCTTCACGATGTCGGCGTAACTCACCCAGTAGGGAGCGAAGATGATGACCTCGTCGCCCGGGTTCACCAGGCACTGGATCACATTGGCGAGCGACTGCTTGGCCCCAGTGGATACCACAATCTGGTTCGGAGTGTATTCTAGCTGGTTATCACGCTTAAACTTATCGGCGATGGCCTGCCGCAGGTCGAGGTAGCCGGGCACCGGGGGGTAGCCGAAGTACTTGCCCTCGTCGATGGCGGCTTTGGCGGCTTCCTGAATGTGCTGGGGGGTGGGGAAATCGGGCTCGCCCAGGCTGAGGCTGATCACGTCGTGGCCCTGGGCCTTCAGTTCGCGGGCTTTGGCGGCCATGGCGAGGGTGGCCGATTCCTCGAGGTTCTTGATTCGGTCGGATAGTGCTTGCATGCGGGTGCAGATGGACTGTGCTGGTAAAACGGCGTAAAGCTAGGGAATTTTGCCGAAATACGCCGAATTTAGATATCGGAATCCGTTGTGCCGCCGTCCTATACATAAAACCGGTCGTCCACCCAGCGGGCGGGGTTGTTGCGAATGTACCGGCGAATGTTGTCCTCGGAGGTGCGGTTGCGGATGATGTGATCGTAGAATCGGGTTTGCCAGGCAAAGCCCGGCCGAATTTTGCGGGATTCAAACGTGGTTCGGCCCTTGTACCACCGGATGATGCGCGAACTGATGGGCCAACGCCCCAACGGGCGACAATGGCATTGTGCCATCCACAATATTCCCAAAAAAATGTCGCCGGTCGTGGGTGCAAATGGTGATGAAATATGCGCCATCCCAGCCGTAACTCCACCAGGGTGCGCGGGCCGAAGCAATGCGGTATTTGTTTTTATACTTTTCTGCCATACCGACCCAGGCACAGCAAACAAACCCGACGCCGGTCCGCAGTGAACATTCTAGCTCAAAATGGCACTGATGTCGTCTTTGGTTAGTTTCTTCACGAAGCTTTCTTCGGTAGATATCAGGTCGGTGGCCAGTTTGAGTTTGCTCTCCTGAAGGCGCAGGATCTTTTCTTCCACGGTGTCGCGGGTGATGAATTTGTAGGTGAACACCCGGTTCTCTTGTCCGATGCGGTGCGCCCGGTCAACGGCTTGCTTTTCTACCGCGGGGTTCCACCATGGATCCATAATGAACACGTAGTCAGCTTTGGTAAGGTTGAGCCCTACGCCCCCGGCCCGCAGTGAGATCAAGAATACCCGCAGCTGCTGGTCCTCCTGAAATTTTTCTACCTGTTCCTGCCGGTTTTTGGTGCTGCCGTCCAGGTAGGCATACGCTATATCGCGTTCTTTCAGCTGCTCGCTCACCAGGGTTAGGTGCTTGACAAACTGACTGAATATCAGAATTTTGTGCCCCTCGCTAATGGCGCTGGTGAGCATGTGCATCATATCGTTGAGCTTGCCCGACTCGTCAGCGTATTCCTCATCCACCATTCGGGGGTGGTTGGCGATTTGCCGCAGTTGAGTAAGTCCCTGCAGCAATAGCATCTGCGATTTCTGAACGCCCTTGTTCTCAATGAGGTCCATAATTTCGTTACGATAGAACGCTTTTACTTCTCCGTAGCGGGCCTCTTGCTCTTCGGTCATCGCGCAATAGGTGACGTTTTCTATTTTCTCCGGTAGTTCAGTAGCCACCTGCCACTTTTGCCGCCGTAGGATGAAGGGTTTGATAATGGAGTAAAGCTTCTCTGATTTATTCGTGTCGCCTTTCTTTTCGATGGGGGTGACGAACTCATTTTTAAAGAACGCTTTGGTGCCCAGCAGTCCCGGGTTGATAAAAGTCATCTGCGACCACAGGTCCAGGGTGCTGTTCTCCAGCGGGGTGCCGGTAAGGATGAGACGATGGCGGGTGTTGAACTCGCGCACCGTCTTGGCAATGGCCGAATTGGGGTTTTTAATGGCCTGCGACTCGTCCAGAATCACGTAGTTGAAGTAGTACTCGCGCAGGATGCTGATGTCGAGGCGGGCGATGCCGTAGGAGGTGAGCACCAGGTCATAGTCGGCAAACTGCTCCACATTTTTTTCACGGTGGGTGCCGGTGTAGATAAATACCTTCAACTGGGGAGTAAACTTCCGGGCTTCCATCTCCCAGTTGTAGATCAGCGAGGTAGGCATCACCAGTAACGAGGTCGCTGGCCCCTCATCCGTTAGTGCGCGTTGCTCCTTTTGCCGTTGCAGCAGGGCCAGCGTCTGCACGGTTTTGCCCAGCCCCATGTCGTCGGCCAGACAGCCGCCGAAGCGGTATTGATTCAGAAAGTGCATCCAGTTATAGCCTGCCTTCTGGTAGGGGCGCAGCTCGCCGCGGAAGTGCTCCGGCATCGGAAAATCTTCGATCTGGCTGAAGTTGCGCAGGCGCTCTAGCTTGCGGTCCATGGTTACTTTAGCGCGTTCGCCGCTCTTCAGGTCTTGCACCAGGGCCAGGTGGTGCTTCTTGAGGCGCACGGAGTCGGTGGTATCGGCGCCTGCTTTTTCGGCCAGCGCGAACAATTCTGAGTACTCGGTGAACCAAGCTTCCGGGATGATGGCGATCTCACCGCTGGGCAGCAGCAACTCGCGCTTCTTAGCCAGAATAAAGGAGCGCAGCTTTTTAAAAGGAATTTCGTGTTCACCGAAGCAAACCACCGCGTAGATATCGAACCAATCGATATTTTCGCGTACCTGCACCTGAATCGACGAGTGCCCTAAGAAGTACTTTTTGCTGCCGTTGCTCTGCTGGTGCACCACCACGCCCGCCTGCTCCAATTGTGTCCTATGATCATTGATCCAGTCGATGGCCTTGTTCTTGTCCAACACGGCGGGCCATTGGTGGAAATCCAGGTTTTGGTCTTTCAGTAAATGCATCACCCCAATCTCGCGGGCCATATCGCGCACAATCCGGCGAAAGGTATACTGATCGTTCTCTTTCTCTACTACCACGCTTACCGCTTCCTCTTGACTGGGAATGAGCCGATGCTTCCCGTACTCGAAGGTGAGCTCAAAGGCAATATCCTCGCCCAACGGGTTGGTAGATGTTGACGCACCGTTACTTGAATCCTCAGCAGTTTCGGGTTGCACTTCGTAGAAGGTGAGGTGTGGTTCGGGCCGGTGGTTTTCTGACCGAATGTCGAAGCCCTTGGCGTACACGTCGAACGAGGCCACCAGCGAAGCCACAAACTTGCGGTAGTATGAGTCTTCTACCTTGCGAGGGATCACGATGAACTTTCGTTTTAGAAAGGGAGCCAATTTGTTGCCGTCCACGTCCTTCTCGAAGGTATACAGTTTGCCTTCCAGCACCATCCAGGCAGGCTCTTTACATACGATATAAGCGTTTTTATACTGGAAGTCCAGTTTTTCATCCTGATGCTTGATCGTAGGGAAGTAGTGGGTATTTTCTTCGTTACGGCGAAAATGAAACAACACCGTCGCCTTTTCTTTCATGATCTCAATGCGGTTGCCCACCGGCTCACCGTCATTGCTCATCTCGAAGAGGCGCTTATTGTGAAGCAGCGGAAGCACCTGGGTGCGGATGTTCTCCAGGTAGCGGTCGATCTCGTCGCGCACCAACTGGTGTCGTTCGCTATCGCTTTCAAACACCTTAAAAAAGAACTCGTGCGGCTTGATCTTCTTCTTATGAAACTTCTGGATCACCACCTCCTGCTGCATACTGTCCATCAGCTTAATGAGGCGGTAGTCGTCTTCGTCTAGATCTTGCGCAAACTCGTGGGCGTTGAGGTGCGAAATGTTTTGGTGTCCAAAGGTGAAGTGCTGCTGCTCATCGAGCTGCACCGCAAACGACTCAAAAAGGTAGCCCAGGTACTCGTGCGCAAACAGGGAGTAGATCACCTTGAAGGGCTGGTCAGTAGACACTTTCATGCGCCGGATAGGTTGATTGTGGTATCAGTTGGGTTTTGGCAGGGTACAATGTAACCAAAAAACCGATATTACAAAAAGTCTTTCACGTGGGTGCGAGCAGCAATTACCGCCGGACGGTAAGTAGCCAGCAGGGCGATCACGCTGATGCTCAGGGCGGTGTAGAGAAAGTCACTGAGCTCCATCTTCACGGGATAAGCATCCACGATAGCGGTTTGCATGCCCATCGACACCACCCCGAAGGTTTGCTGCACCCAGCATATCAAAAAACCTACCGTGAGGCCGGTCACCGTACCGATGAGCGCGATAATGATTCCTTCCCACCAGAATACCTGCCGTACGATGCGGCGGGTGGCACCCAGGGCGTAGAGCATGGCCACGTCCTTGCGCTTATCGATGGCTAGCATTGACAGTGAGAAGAAGATATTGAAAGAGGCCACGGCCAGAATGAAACAAAAAGTGATGTAAGCAAACAGCTTCTCAAAGCGGATGGCCCGCAGCAGGCTGGCGTGTTGCTCGTCGCTGTTAAGCACCGAAAAGTCATCGCCCAGCACCGCCTGTATCTCCTGCTGCACGCTGCGCGGATTGGCATCGGGTTGGCTTTTTATCTCAAGGGCGGTGCGTTCGTTGTCGTATTCGAAGAGGTCCTGGGCAAAGCTTAGGGGCACGATCACGTAGTTGGCGTCGAACTGCTTCTCGATGGCGAACACCCCGCCGGGCATGATATTCTTACGCTTCACGTAGCTAGCCATCGGGTTGGGGTTGAAACCCGAACCGCCCGAAGAACCGCGCCGCGGGCTAAATATCTGCAGGGAGTAGAAGTCGTTGGAGGGAGCGATCGACAGATCGTACTGCACGCCCTGCCCCAGGATGGCGTAGCTGCGCTGCTCGTCTTTAAGCACCACATCGCCGTAGATCATGGCCCGGTCGAGCCGGTTCTGCTCCACAAAGTTGTCGCCCACTCCCTTGATAGTCACCACTTTCGAGGCATCCTGATAGCGCGCCAGCGCGTTGTCTTCGATCACCTCGGTAACGATGGCCACCCCCGGCAGCGCCCTGAGTTGGGTCGCCAGCGAGTCGGTGAGCAAAAACGTTTTCCCCCGCGCGGGCACCACTTTTAATTCGGGGTCGAAGGTGTTGTACGAAGCGCGGATAAGCTCTTCCAAACCATTAAATACCGACAACACCACCACCAACGCCATAGAGCCCACGGCCACGCCGACCATAGAAATATTCGAGATCACCTGAATGAAGTTCTTGGTGTTCTTGGAGCGGAAGTAGCGGCGCGCGACGAGAAGGGGGAAGTTCATACGGCAGTCGACGGTCGACAGTCAACAGTCCATAGTCCATAGTCGACAGTCTGCTGTGGACCGTGGACTATCGACCGTGGACTATGGACTAGTTTACGCTTCATCGTCTTCGGCCGGGGGGATGTTCAGATCGGACAACAGCTGATCGATGTGGCTGGCGTAGTCGGCGCTTTCGTCGAGGTAAAAAATCAGTTCGGGTACCACGCGCACGGCCTTGCCGATGCGATTGCCCAGCACACGCCGCACGTCACTCTTGCGCTGGTTCAGGGTTTCCATCATGGCCGGGCGGTTATCATCGAGCACAAAGCTCAAGTACACCTTGGCCACGCTCAGGTCGGGGCTCATCGTCACGTTGGTCACCGTGACGAAGGTGGGTTTGCCCAGCCAATTGGCAGCATTGCGTTGGAATAGCTCGCTTAGATCTCGTTGGATGAGTCCGGCGGCTTGTTTTTGTCGCTTACTTTCTTTCATAGCGTAACAAACTTACCATTGCCACTGCACAAATCACACTAATCGACATAAAAAAGTACACTGCATTGTTTCTCGGCGCGCAGAGTAGTTCTTTTGCGCTTCGTATGCTAACCTTTTTCAGAGTCAATGATCCGTACCGCATGTTGGGCGTCTGCGTCCTGCTGCTACTTATCCGGCTTCCTTTCTGGCTATCGGGCAGTCACTTAATGCTGCCCGAACTCAGTTGGATGCTACTGGGCGAGCGATTGGCTGAGGGACATCAATTGTACGCCGGGGTGTGGGACGACATCGGCCCACTGTCGGCGGCGGTCTACGGTGTGCTGGAAGCGCTATCTAACCGACAGCAGTGGGTCTACACGGTGCTGGCGGCATTGCTTACCATCTACCAGAGCCTGGTTTTCAACGACTTCCTTCGGGCCCGAAAGGCTTACCGCGAAAGCACCTATGTGCCCGCGCTGGTTTACGGACTGCTGATGAGCTTTTCGTTCAACTTCTACACCCTGTCGCCGGTGTTAATGAGCCTCACTTGGGTGCTGTTGGCCTTTCGCAACACCCTTGATAAGATTGAAGGTACGCTGCGCGACGGTCAGATTCTACGGTCGGGTCTTTTGATAGGCGTAGCCGCGCTGTTTCATTTGCCCACGCTGCTGTTTGTCGTGCCCATTTTCTACGCTTACATGCTCTTTGCCAGTTTGTCGCCCCGGCGGTCGTTACTGCTGCTATACGGAGTGTTGCTTCCGTTGCTGGTGGCGCTCACCTACTTCTACATCATGGAAACGGCTACCGGATTCGTGCATCAGTACGTACTGGCTTTCGGTCACCTGGCCAACCACCACTACGTGAGCTCCCTATCGCTATTGATAATTCTAGCGGTGGCTCTAGGACTTTTTGTCCTTTCTGTATATAAAGTAACCAAGTACCGACGCTTCACCATTCAGCAGGCTCACTTGCAGCAGGTAATGTTCGTGAATGTGGTGGTGGCTTTGTTGACCATGCTGTGGGTTCGGGAGCTAGCGCCGTTTCATCTGCTCTTCTTTGTGCCTCCGTTTGCGTTTTTCATCACGCACTATCTGCTTATCATCCAGCGCACGTGGTGGGCCGAGCTGCTCACTGCTTTGCTACTAATCCTATTACCCCTCAATGGCTACGCCCTGTTGTTCGGCTATTTCTCAATCAATCGGGTGGCGCATACTGAAGCGCTGTTGGTGCAGCCTACCGTCTACGATACCCTGGTGAAGAACAAACGAGTACTGGTGTTGGGCGATGATTTAAGCATCTATCGAAACGCCAAACCGGCCACTCCTTACCTCAACTGGCAGATTGCCTCGGAACAGCTTAGTCATATGAACTACTTTGAAAATCTGTCGGAAGTCTATATCAACTTCACCTCCGATATGCCGGATTTGATCATCGATCAGGTGAACTTGATGCCAACAATCAGCGAACGGATTCCGGTAATCAGAAATGCTTATCGCCGTGAGCAGGACAAAGTATACGTGAAGCAGTGATCTTTTCCAGGTAGAGGAATGAACGTCCGCTTGGTCTTCTGTTACCGGCGCTAGGTTCTTTTCTCGGGGTATTTCTTCTATA
The DNA here is from genome assembly GCA_963761785.1 of uncultured Cytophagales bacterium. Lineage (GTDB taxonomy): Bacteria > Bacteroidota > Bacteroidia > Cytophagales > Cyclobacteriaceae > Tunicatimonas. The sequence goes on along the minus strand of CAVXII010000001.1, from coordinate 2,092,219 downwards.
TTGCTTCCTTCATCAACCCAGATTATGAAGAAGCTGATTCCCCGCCGTCACTTTCTTACCCAAGCCTCCGCTGCTGTTACCGCTCCTGCCCTGCTAGCCAGTGGGTGCACTGCCGAACAACCGAAGGCAACCGTTGAAGCTCCCTACCTCAACTTCAACGAAACCTACCGCTGGAAAATGATCACCACCTGGCCGCCCAACTTCCCCATTCTGGGCGAGGGCTGCAACAAGTTTGCTCAGTGGGTCAACGAGATGTCGGGCGGGCGGCTGGAGATCACCGTCTACGGCGGAGGCGAGTTGGTGCCCTCGCTCGAGGTATTTGATGCGGTGAGCAACGGAGCAGTGGAGCTGGGCCATGGGGCGGCCTACTACTGGGCGGGGAAGATTCCGGCGGCGCAGTTCTTCTCCACGGTGCCCTTTGGCATGAACGCCCAGCAGATGAACGCCTGGCTCATCAGCGGCGACGGCGGGGCGCTGTGGCGCGACACCTACGCTTCCTTCGACCTGCTGCCCTTCCCGGGAGGCAACACCGGCATGCAAATGGGCGGCTGGTTCAACCGAGAAATTAAGTCGAACGAAGACATCAACGGACTCAAGATGCGGATTCCGGGCATCGGGGGCAAGGTGTTTGCGCAGGCGGGCGGCACGGCGGTGCTCTCGGCGGGAGGAGAGATTTATACTAATTTGGAACGCGGAGTGATTGACGCTACCGAGTGGATCGGCCCCTACCACGACTACCAAATGGGTTTTTACCAAGTGGCCAAGTACTATTACTATCCCGGTTGGCACGAACCAGGCACCGCGCTGGAGCTGTTCGCCAACCGTTCGCGCTACGAAGCGTTGCCTACCGACCTGCAGGCCATTGTGCGGGCCGCCGCCGCCCGGCTCAACAGCTGGTCGTTTGCCGAGTCGGAAAAGCTGAACAGCATTTATGCTAAGAAGCTGGCCGATGAAGAAGGAGTGCAGTACCGCCGCTTTCCTGAGCCGGTGCTAAGCACGTTTAAGCAATATACCGAAGAAATACTGGACAGTATGGTGGCTGGGGATGCGGTGAGTGAGCGCATCTATGACAACTACCGGGCGTTTCAGCAGAGCGTGGGGCAGTACGCCACCTACAACGAGCGCATCTACTACGGCGACCGCAACTTTGGGGAGTTTGCCTAACGGTGGGGGGATGAAAAATTGCAACGGCGTAGGCGGCATAAACTCATTTTTTGGCTATCTTGGGTTGATTAAACTTAATTCATTGCACTATGACGACTGACGTAGCCCGACGCTTATTCACCATTGATGAGTACCATCAGATGGCCGAAGCGGGCATTCTGCACGAAGACGACCGCCTCGAATTAGTTCACGGAGAAATCATTCAAATGAGTCCCATTGGAAACTACCACGCGGCTGTTGTCCGCCGCCTCAACACATTATTATCCCCTCTCGTGGCACCGCAAGCCATTGTAGATGTACAAAACCCGGTAAAAATTGGCGACCACTCTGAACCCGAGCCGGATATTATGGTTTTACCCTTCCGCGACGATTACTACGCCAGCACCGGAGTTACCCCGGCAGACGTATTACTGCTTGTTGAGGTATCAGACAGCACGTTGCGCTACGACCGGAATACCAAACTTCCCCTCTACGCCGCCGCGGGTATTCGCGAGGTTTGGATCGTAGATGTGAACAAGCAGCAACTGGAAGTGTACCGTCAACCCAATGAAGAACGCTATCAATTTATGGAAACCCTAACGCGCGACGACACCGTGGACGCTGCTCAACTGCCGCTTAGCGTTCGGGTAAGGGCGTTGATTGGTTAGGCAGCGAATCGCTAGCTACCTATACCTTTTTCCCAACTTCCTAGACTTTCTTTCTAAATTGTATAGCATACCCAAAAATGTTTTATACATTAGCTCTACAATCTAGTATGTTATGAAAGAAACCCGCTTAGGCGACTTTGAAGAGAGTATCCTGCTGCTGGTTGGCATCCTGGGCGAAGCGGCCTACGCCCTGCGGACCGCCGATGAGTTTGCTGCCCAAACGGGTCGGACGGTCTCCATTGGGGCGGTGCATTCTACGCTGAGTCGACTGGAAGACAAGGGTTTCGTGACCTCGAAGATGGGCGTGGCTACGGCGGTGCGGGGCGGACGGCGCAAGCGTATCTACACCATCACCGCCTACGGGCAGCAGGCGCTGGTGGCCTCGCGCGATTTCAAGCTGTCGCTGTGGCAGCAGTATCCGGCACTGGGGTTGGGTACCCGCTGATGGCAATCAGTGGGTACGTGCAAGAAATTTTATCAATTCCGTTTATTCTTCCATTCCATGCATCCTGATTCAGACAACACTCCACCTAAGCTCGCCCGCCGCTTCCTGCGTTGGTTTCTGCGCGATGATTTGGCCGAAGAGGTAGAGGGCGATTTGGAAGAGAAGTTCTATCAAACGCTGGAACATCATTCTGCGAAAAGCGCCAAGCGCAACTACTGGTACCAGGTGCTGCACTACCTGCGTCCGTTTGCTATCCGAAACTTAACGACATTTTATCAACCTACCCACTACGCGATGTATAAAAGTTACTTCAAAATCGGCTGGAGAAATCTATTTAAGCACAAGGGCTACTCCCTCATCAACATTGGTGGACTCGCCGTCGGCATGGCCGTCGCCATCCTGATTGGCTTATGGGTTTACGACGAATTGTCGTTTAATAAGTACCATAAGAATTACGACCGGCTGGCCTGGGTAATGCAAAACATAACGTTCAGTGAGGGCATTCAAACCGAGGGCTCACAAGCGATGCAGTTGGCTCCCGAACTGCGCGACAATTACGGGGCGCACTTGAAGCACGTAATTACGGCTAGTTTTTCGCAACAGCGTATAATGCGGCAGGATGATAAAGCACTGGTTAAAAAAGGGCTGTTTATGGAACCCGCTGCCCCGGAAATGCTCTCCCTGCGAATGATAGCGGGCACTCGAGAGGGACTAACTGAACCTAACTCGGTACTGCTTCCCAAGGCGACGGCCCGAGCATTCTTTAGTGATGAAGACCCGATGGGCCAAATGCTACTGCTGGGTAAGCAGGAGGTGAAAGTGACTGGGGTATACGAAGACCTACCTCACAATTCAAGCTTCACCGACGTAGCGTTTATCGCTCCCTGGGAGTTGTATGCGCAGGAGCTATCCGACGAACTCGGGTGGGGCCATATCTGGTTCCAGACCATCGTACAGCTTACCGACCACGCGAAAATGGACCAAGTGTCGGCGACCGTCAAAGACGCGGTGATAAAGCGCGTTTTGGAAGAAGACAATGACGCACCTGTCAGAACGGAACTCTTTTTACAACCTATGGCTAAGGCGCATTTGTACAGCGACTTTGAGCAGGGCGTTAACGTCGGCGGCCGTATTCAGTACGTCTGGCTGTTTGGCACCATTGGGGTATTTGTACTACTGTTGGCTTGTATCAATTTTATGAACCTGAGCACGGCCCGTTCGGAGAAGCGAGCCAAGGAAATTGGGGTGCGCAAAGCCATCGGTTCGTTACGAGGTCAGTTGGTACGCCAGTTCTTCATTGAGGCGATAGTGGTGGCTACGATAGCGTCTGGGGTAGCCCTGCTACTGGTACAGTTGATGTTACCAGCCTTCAACGAGGTAGCTGATAAGGAAATCAGCCTTCCGTGGTTAAACCCCTGGTTTTGGCTGACAGGACTAGGATTTGTATTGCTCACCGGTACGCTGGCCGGAAGCTATCCCGCCCTGTATCTTTCTTCGTTGCGTCCGGTACGGGTGCTTAAAGGTACGTTCCGGGCGGGCCGAATGGCGACCTTGCCCCGTAAGGTGCTGGTAGTGACGCAGTTTGCGATTTCGGTCAGTTTGATCATCGGTACTCTGATTGTCTTTCAGCAAATTCAGTTTGTGAAGAATCGTCCGATTGGTTATGATGTTGATCGCTTGATTGGGGTACCTATCCGAAGTAACGAAATGAATGAGCATTTCGCGGCATTTCGGAACGATCTGTTGCAGACGGGCGTGGTAGAAGAAGTAGCCAAGGCAGACTCACCAGTCACCGGGGCATCTGCCCTTCGCAATGACTTCGGCTGGAAGGGCAAAGACCCTAACCTGCGAGACCAATTTGTCACCATGCGTGTTTCTCACGAGTTCGGCCAAACTGTGGATTGGAAGATCGTCGAGGGGCGGGATTTTTCTCGCGATTTCACAACCGACACGGCGGGAGTGCTTATCAACGAAGCGTCGGTAAAGTACATGGGGCTAAAGAACCCTATTGGGGAACAAGTAAGGCGGGGAGACAACAGCACGTATACCATCATAGGAGTAGTGGAGGATATGATTACGCAATCACCCTACGCGCCAGTACGACCAATGGTCGTTTTCATTGATGAAGTAAATTCCCGGGGAGTACATATCAAACTAGCGTCGGATGTCAGCACACAAAAAGCTTTGGCCGATGTTGAAGCGATCTTTGAGAAACACGATCCGGTCAATCCGTTCGAGTACGAATTTGCCGACGAAGAATACGCCCAAAAATTCGCTACCGAAGAGCGCGTCGGAAAACTATCCGGTTTCTTCGCCATCCTGGCCATTCTCATCTCCTGCCTGGGTTTGTTCGGACTGGCCTCGTTCGTGGCGGAGCAGCGCACCAAAGAAATCGGCATTCGCAAGGTGCTGGGGGCTTCGGTGGGTAACTTGTGGCAGTTGCTTTCCAGAGACTTCTTGGGGTTGATCTTGATTGCCTGTCTGGTAGCCATTCCGCTGGCCTACTACTTCGCGCACGATTGGTTGCAAAACTATGCCTACCGTACCACACTACACTGGTGGGTGTTTGCGGGAGCCGGTTTGGGAGCGTTGGTCATCACCCTGCTTACCGTGAGCTACCAAACCGTGCGGGCCGCACGGATGAACCCAGTGAAGAGTCTGCGCAGTGAGTAGGCTATTTGATCCGTGGTTAGTTCCCCTACCGCCGGTCAGCCGTAGGGTGGGCTGCTGTTTACGTCAAGGTTTCCGTGACAAATTGCGTAAGGTTGGTTACCTCAACATTCCTGGCCATCGGATACGTATCAGCTTCGGGAGTGATAACGTATAATTTCTCGATGCCCAGATCTTCCATCGCGATGTAGGTTCCTTTGCTCAGCGAGGGAGCGCTGCTAAATTTGATTTCGACCGCGAGCAACCATTGGTTGTTGCGCCGCACCAACAAATCTATTTCAGCGCCGTCTTGGGTGCGGTAGTAGTACATTTCATCGTCTGGTTTTAGAACGGCGGCTATCTGACTGATCACGAATCCTTCCCAGGAATTGCCCACCGCAATGTTTCCCAATAGCGTATCGAATGATGACAAACCCAGCAAATAGTGCAGCATGCCGGAATCTCTCACGTAAATCTTGGGCGACTTGACCAGCCGTTTTTTGATATTGATGTGCCACGGCGGTAGCCGGGAAACCAGAAAGGCGTTCGTTAAAAAACCGATGTATGTTCTGATGGTGGGTATTGTGAGTCCTAGTGACTTGGCAAAACTGTTGTAGTTCAGCACGCTGCCGTTGGCCGAAGCGATCATTTGTAGCAATTGCCGGGTGACCTTTGGATCAGCCGGAAGACCGTACGTGGGCAAGTCACGCTGCACGTAGCTTTGGACAAAGTTGCGGTACCACGTTTGGACGAACGACGGTTTTTTTGACAGTGCAGGTTCAGGAAACCCACCGTAGAGCCACAAATCCAGCGGAGCGATTTGTCCCTGGGTCTCGGGCGATGACAACGGAAACATCTCCAGTAATTGATTCTTCCGGCCAGGCTTTCTGAACTTTGGCGCAACAGGACCGGTGAGGCGGAACCCAGAACAACAAATCTACCGGGGCGGCGGTTGTCGTCCACCAGCGAGCGCAACGGTGGAAACAGTTCGGGTAGATGCTGCACTTCGTCCAGAATGACCGTTTTATCGGTGTGCTGCGTAAGGAACAGTTCCGGATCACTGAGCTTGCCAAGATCAGAAGTTCTTTCTAAGTCCAGATAGAGCATCGTGGAGGCCCCTTCTGCTTGCTTTACCAACGTAGTTTTCCCTATCTGGCGAGGGCCAATGATCCCGGTAATCGGAAACTCTTCTAGGGAAGTCAAGTAGCTTCGTTCTATTGTACGCTTTATCATCCCTGCAAATCTAAAAATAACTTTTAGATTTGCAGGGACATCAGTATGATAGAGAGAGCATTAATCAGGATAAAAACAAAAACTCTCATTGATACAGCAAAAGTAGTGGAATAGCATTGTAAAGGGCGCTTTGATTGACCAGTTGAAGGTCTTTGGTTTAGAGGATCTGAAACGTATCACTCAAATAATGCGAGGGTCGTTTGTATGGCAGATCGATTCTTGTCAGCCTGACTGTGGTTGGCGTAAGTGTCCCAACTAGGCGCATAATTATCCACCTCATTGCCCCACTGATCCCATCCAGGTCGTGTTCCTCGCGCAAATAGTTCTAGAAAAGGACCAGGACTACAAGATTCAATAATATTGTAGAGTTCGTCCGGCTTGCGAGAGTGTTCTCTTTTTTGAGATTTGATAATATTGACTTGACTTCGTCCGGGAGCCAGCGTGCGTACTTTACCTCGGATACCAAAGAGAATTATTTCGGTAGTGTTTCTGAAATAAAAGCCTACTCCCCGTCCATCAGGCCCACCATCTTTACGGATTTTGTGCCAGATAATGTTCGTTTTGTAAGTAAAACCCCAAGCTTTCATTACCTCTAGTCCTTCGGTTAGTAGTGCATTGGGTACCCATAAGTATAGATGGCAGGTATCAGCGCATACTTCTTGAACTGGCAACTCTTTGATTTCATCTAGTTTCAGTGTCTCGTAGCGGTTAAGTCGTTTGTGTTCGGGCGCAACCTTTCCAGTACGGTTGCTAAACTGCCACGGCGGATCAGCTAAAATGGTTTGATACGATGCTTTTTCTACGTTTTTGCTAAAGTCTAGCGATGCATTCTCTTCCATAACTCAACAATCTTCTTTATATAATTTATCTGAAATACCAAAAACCAAGATGGGGCAGCCGGCTCCTCCCCCTCCCTCTATGCGAGGAAGAAGTTTTGACATGTGCGTAGTTGATGCCCCATATGAACTCCCCCTGCCCAACGCATTGAAAATGCTTTGAAGGTGATCGCAACGAGTAATGATCACTCCTACGCTGATTGCTCTAAGATCAAATAACAACCTAAAGTTGTTCAGGTCTCGGTCAAAAAAAGGGTCTTTGTTGTTCCACTCAATCTCCAGAGCAATTCTATTTCTGTAACAGTCTATTTTGTGAGTAGGCGACTCAAGAATGCTGTCGTCAACTTTAATAGAGGTGGCAAACTCTTTTTCTATCCATTTACGCTCGTACAAAAAAGTGTCAATAGCTTCCGACACTTTAGATTTTCGGCCGCCACCTTGGGTGAGCCAACTCTGGCAAAGTCTGAAGGTCGTCAGAAGTTCCTCAACATCTCTCCACTCCTCTGGGAAGTCGTACTTCAGTATTGCTAACGCGTGCCTCCATTCGTGAATTTCGTAGTGTTCACGGATGAACGGTGGCAACAGTTCTTGCTTCATTGGTGGCTCAAAATAAGAACTTTTCTACCTAACTCAAACCGTAACTACAATAAGATAAAGAAACATTCATCAATTACCGTTGGGTAAACCCTGAAATTAAACCGAGTATTTAGGCAACAAAAGTAAATATAATCAATTACATTTACATCTGTTACCTAAATAACCTCTCATGAAGTCTCCCTCGCTCGGTGAATTTGAAGAACTGGTCTTGCTGATGGTGGCCGCCCAGCACGACGAAGCCTACGGGGTGGGCATTCTGGAAGGTCTGGAAGACAAGCTCGACAAGAAGCTCAACATCAGCGCCGTGCACGTGGCCCTCAAGCGTATGGAAGACAAGGGTTTTGTCACCTCCCGCTTCGGGGGCATCACGGCGCAGCGGGGCGGGCGGCGCAAGAAGTTCTATACCATCACCGCGCTAGGCAAGCAGATGCTGGACCAGCAGTACGCCCTGCGGGTAGGTATCTACCAGCAGATTCCGAAGATTTCGTTTGGCTAATCATCCTTAACCCTAAAAACTATGAACGCACTATCCTTTGCCCCATGCGCTTTCCAGAAGTATTTCTGGGGATTATTCGTACTGCTGGGCACCCTTCTGTTCACTAGCCAGTCTATCGCTTCGGGGAAGCATCCTCCGAACGATGGCTGCGGCGCGCTGCTACGAGCAACAAAGGCCAATGACGTTGACGAGGTGCAGCGGCTATTAGCAACGGTGGACCCTAACTGCACGTACCGGGAAGACGGCGAACCTCGCTCTCCCCTGGTGGCAGCGGCCCGAAACGGAAATTTAGCGGTAGGAAAGCTATTGGTTGAGGCGCAAGCAAGCGTCGGTTTTCATGCCCCGGGGGACGAAACGCCCCTCATGGCGGCTTCGGCCGGTGAGAACCTAGCGTTTGTCAAGTACCTGGTGGCCCAGGGGGCAGCGGTCAATGAAAAGCTTTCGGGAGATGGTACGGCCCTGATTGCGGCGGCTAGATCAGGAAGACTGGAGACGGTAGCGTACCTACTCAGTCAGGGGGCGGAAGTTGACGGACAGGTAGACACCGACGGCACCCCGCTGATCAATGCCGTACGAAACGGACACCAAGCCGTTGCCGAAGTGCTACTTGCTCAGGGAGCTGATCCTTACTTAGTCACGCTGGGCGATGAATACGCGATGCACCATGCCGTGATGGCCAAGGACCAAGCGATGATCGACCTACTACGTCAGTATAGTCCGAAGGAGTAAATTAACGCAGTTTGAGACGCACCCAGAAAGATCGTTTGCCAGCACCCCCTCGCCCTGCCCTCCGCTTCCTGCGCTGGTTTTGCCGAGATGAGTATCTGGAAGAGATTGAGGGGAATCTGTTGGAACTATACGAGCGGCAGTATGAACGATCTCCCCGCCAGGCCACGCGGCAGTTTGTTTGGAATGTACTGCGACACTTCCGCCCCGCCTTTATTCGGTCATTTAAACTATATCAACCTACCAACCACCGCGCTATGATCCGCCATAACTTTTTGCTCACCTTCCGTAATTTCAAGCGTTACAAAAGTACTTTCCTCATCAACCTGACTGGTTTGTCTTCGGGGCTGGCTTGCGCCCTGCTTATTTTTCTGTGGGTGCAAGACGAACGCAGCGTAGATAAATTTCATGAACACGACGCGCAGCTTTACCAAATTTTGGAGCAACGTGAACAAGCAGGGGAGTTGGTCCTCTTTGAGTCAACCTCAGGACCTACCGCCGAGGCGCTGGCCGCCGAGATGCCAGAAGTAGCCTATGCTACCACGGCATACAACCGAAGCAGCAGCGTGCTTTCCGTGGATGATAAAGATGTTCAGGCAAAGGGTCAGTTTGTTGGGAATGATTTTTTCCGGATGTTTACCTTCCCCCTCGTTCAGGGTGATGCGTTGAGTGTGCTGGTTGACCCTTCGTCGATCGTTGTTTCTGAAGAATTAGCCCAGCGTCTGTTCGGCACCACCGAGGATGTGGTCGGAAAAACAGTGGAGCGGAAAGCGGACCGTTCCTATCAAATATCCGGAGTGTTTAGCGATGTGCCGCGTAGTTCTTCGATGCAGTTTGATTTTGTGTTGCCCTTTGCTGGCTACCAAAGCGAGCACGAGTGGGTGACCGAGTGGGGAAATACAAGTCCGGCTACCTACGTTCAACTGAAGCCAGAAGCTGACCTTACTTTATTCAACAAGAAGATCGCGGACTTTGTCAAAGCTAAAACAGAAGGTCAAATTATCCACCGCACCATATTTGCTCAACGCTATTCAGACGTATACCTCTACGGCAACTACGAAAACGGGAAGCAGGCTGGGGGGAGGATCACCTACGTTCGGCTGTTTTCGTGGATCGCAGTTTTTATTCTGCTCATTGCGTGCATCAACTTCATGAACTTATCTACGGCGCGCGCTTCGCGTCGGATGAAGGAGATTGGCGTGAAGAAAGTAGTGGGGGCCCATCGCCTAAGTTTAGCGTCACAGTTTCTGAGCGAATCTATTCTTGTAGCACTCTTGTCACTAACGTTGGCCATGCTGCTGGTGGCTCTAGTGCTACCTCAGTTCAACACAATCACCGGCAAAGAACTTGTCTTAACGCTTGATGTGAGAGTGATAGCCCTCGCGGTGGGGGTGAGCGTCTTCACCGGGCTAATGGCGGGAAGCTATCCGGCCCTATACCTTTCCGGCTTCAATCCGGCAGCGGTGCTGAAGAACAAGCTAAACCGATCAGTAGGCGAGCAATGGACTCGGCAGGGATTAGTCGTACTACAATTCGTGCTGTCGGTGGGACTCATCACCGCAGTTTGGATAATATATCAGCAGATAGCGTTCGTGCAAAACGTTCACCTGGGCTACGACAAGGAAAATATGTTGTTCTTTGAGCGACTCGGTTGGGAAGATGGCAACCTAGCCGCATTTTTAGGAGAAGTTGAGAAGATACCAGGAGTGCTACAGGCTTCTAGTATCGGTCACAGCCTGACCGGACACAACTCAGGTACCTACGGATTGCAGTGGGAGGGACGAGACCCAAATGACAAAACGGAGTTCGAGGTGGTGCGTGCTGACTACGCTACGATAGAACTACTGGATATCGATGTAAAGAAAGGACGGGCGTTTTCTGAGGATTTTAGCACCGATACGGCTAAGATCATTTTTAACGAAACCGCCATTGACTACATGGGACTCACTGATCCGGTAGGTCAGGTAGTGGAGCTATGGGGGCAGGATAGGGAAATTGTTGGCGTGGTTCAGGATTTTCACTTTGAATCGCTACACGAGCGAATAAAGCCATTGTTTTTCATACTAGAACCCAACGGTACCTGGAACGTAGTGGCTAAACTTAAATCTGATCAACAGCAAGAAGCTATAGAACAGCTTACTCAATTATCAAAGTCATTTTACCCGGAATTCCCCTTCGATTATCAATTTTTGGACGACGATTACCAAGCCCTCTACGCCGCTGAGCAACGCGTATCTACCCTATCTAAGTACTTCGCCGGGATCGCCATCCTCATCTCCTGCCTCGGTCTCTTCGGCCTGGCCGCTTTCACCGCCGAGCGTCGTCTGAAAGAGGTTGGCATCCGCAAAGCCCTGGGCGCTAGTAGCGTTAGTATCGTTCGCTTGCTGTCCGGCGACTTCACCAAGATGGTGCTGGTCGCGATTATCATTGCCCTACCCATCAGCTACCTGGTCGCGCAACACTGGCTACAGGAGTTTGCCTTTCATATTGAACTACGGTGGTGGTACTTCGCCGGGGCCGGATTGCTGGCCTTGCTGATTGCCTGGTTCACCGTAGGCTTGCAAACCGTGCGGGCGGCGCGGGTGAATCCGGTGGAGTGCTTGCGCGATGAGTGAATTTTGTTACCCCAGGTGGGGCACCCTACTCTGGTTTTGATGTATATTACTACCAAAAAGCAACCCCTATGAACCTACTAGAGAGAATTACTCTGAATCAGGAGGTTTGCCAAGGCAAGCCGACGATCCGAAACATGCGCTTTACGGTGGCCCAGATGCTAGAACTCCTAGCGGGTGAGATGACTCACGAGGAAATACTGGACGACTATCCTTACATCGAGAAAGAAGACATTCAGGCTTGCCTGACCTACGCTTCCCGGGTGGTGAACGCCAGAAGCGTGAGCCCTTCTAATGCAGCATAGATGATCAAATTTATCGTCGATACGCAATTACCTCCGAAGCTGTCAAGGTACTTACGCGCTGAGGGATACGACACAAGACACACGACTGACTTTCCAACTGGTCACTTGCTAAAAGACCCTGAAATCATTCAAATAGCAATTGACGAACAGAGAATTATTGTCACGAAGGATCAGGACTTTTTTGATAACTATTTGTTGAAAGGGCCTCCTCCGGTGGTGCTGCTGTTGGAGTTCGGAAACATCGGGAACAAAGAATTGATTGACTTTTTCATCGCTAATCAACCCACGCTCTTAAACTTATTGGAAGGAGGTTCTGAGATGATCCTTTTCTCAAGAGAGCGAATCACCGAGTATAAGTTATAGTGTCGAAAGAAATCAGCTACAGATGAGTAAGTACCCAACTCCACCAAAACATGCCCTCCGCTTCCTCCGCTGGTTCTGCCGGGATGACTATCTAGAAGAGATTGAAGGCAACTTGCTGGAATTATATGATCGGCAGTATGAACAATCACCCCGCCGGGCAACTCGGCAGTTCATCTGGAACGTCCTGCGGCACTTCCGCCCGGCCTTTATTCGGTCTTTCAACGATGTCTCCCTAACCTCATCCGGTATGTTCCGTAACTATTTCAAAATCGCCTGGCGCCACTTGCTCAAGCAGAAGCAGTATGCCCTGATCAACATTGGTGGCCTGGCCGTGGGGCTCACCTGCTTCCTGCTGATCTTTCTCTACGTGCAGCACGAGCTGTCGTACGATCGCTTCTACAGCAACGCCGACCAAATCTACCGCGTCTACCAGCGGCAGGCCGGTAACCCGTACATGGGCACCGAATATTTTGCCTATACCACCGTCGGGTTGGCTCCGGCACTGGTCGATGAATTTCCGGAGGTGAGCCGGGCAACCACTTTTCAGGGCCACACCGCTTTGCTCGGGTACGCCGGAAGCAACTACTACGAAGAAGGACTGCAAGCCGACGCCCACTTTTTTAGCGTTTTCCCGTATCCTTTCCGGCAAGGCAATCCTGAAACCGCTTTAACTGAGGCGAATAGTATCGTCATCATCCGGTCGCTGGCCGAGAAGATTTTCGGCAACCAAGACCCGGTGGGGCAACCGCTCATCTACCGGGGCGGAGAAGCCTTTACGGTGACCGGGGTGATGGAAGACCCACCGACCAACGCTTCGCTCAGGTTCTCGTTTGTGGTCAACATTCAGTCGGCCAACGCTCAGTACGCCAGCGAGATGGCGGAAGATCGGTGGAACAACAATGCCTATTATACCTTCTTTACGCTGTCGCCTCGGGCCGATCCGCAGACGCTGCAGGATAAATTTCCGGCCCTGGTAGAAAAATACGTCAAGCACGAAGACACCTATCCCTTCCGGGATTCTTACTGGCTGCAACCCCTGTCGGCTCTTCACCTGGAAACCAACCTTAACTTTGACATCGGGCTGAAAGGAAATCCGGCTTACATCTCCCTGTTTTCTCTGATTGCCGCGGTGGTGTTGCTGCTGGCTTGCGTGAACTACGTGAATTTGGCGATTGCCCGATCCATCAAACGGGCCACCGAAGTGGGGCTCCGCAAAGTGGTAGGAGCCAGGCGGGGGCAGTTGATCAGACAATTTGTGGGCGAATCCGTTTTGGTGACGTTTTTAGCTTTGCTAGTGGCCCTAGGCCTAACACACTTTTTAGTGCCCGTTTTCGGGTACTTGTTGGAGCGACCTATCGAACTAAACCTCATCGACAACGGATGGCTACTGCCCGGATTGTTGATCCTGGTGGTTGTGGTGGGTGTATGCGCAGGAAGCTACCCGGCCTTTCTGATGTCTTCTCTTCGTCCGATTCAGGCCCTGAAGGGTCGCGTTAGCGGGCAGTTTTCGGGAATAAAAATTCAGCAGTGGTTGATGGTGGGGCAGTATGCGGTTTCTATCGGTTTGATTATCAGTAGCCTGGTGATCTGCCGGCAGTTTCAGTTTATCGACGCCCAGGAACTGGGCTACGACAAAGACCATATTGTGACCGTTTCGGTCCTGGACTTCGGTCTCCTTGAACAGCTGGACGTGCTGAAAAACGAGTGGTTGGCCAATCCGAGTATTATCTCCGTGACGGCCGCTGCCGAGCTGCCGACCAACATCACCTCGGGAACAGTCATTCGCCCGATAGACGAAAATAGTCAGGAAGGCTTCAATATTTACCGGGCGCGGGTTAGTTACGATTACCTGAAAGTGTTTGGCATTGCCCTGATCGCCGGGCGCGATTTCTCTCCCGACATTGCTTCCGACCTGGCCGAAGCCCGCATTATCAATGAAACCGCCGCTCAGGCACTGGGTTGGACTCCCGAAGAGGCCGTTGGCCAGCAATACACCAATTACAACGATGAAAAGAAGACCGTGATCGGGGTGGTAAAAGATTTCCACCTGCACTCAATGCACCGAGCGATTGCTCCTTTGCTGCTAGAACTGGGCGATAGCTACCTCTCCTATATCGCCCTCAAGGTACGGCCCGAAAACCTTTCAGAAACGATTGCTAGTGTAGGAAAAAGCGTTGAGCGATATTCGCCCTACCCCTTCGAGTACCAGTTTCTGGACGAGCGATTTGATCAACTCTACAAAGCGGATCGTCGCCTGGGAGAAATGTTCGGCTTTTTCACGTTACTGTCGGTGCTTATTGCTTCTTTGGGTTTGTTCGGCATGGCAGCGTTCACGGCCAAGCAGCGCACCAAGGAAATTGGCATTCGTAAGGTACTGGGAGCCTCGGTAAGTACCATTGTTAGGCTGTTATCGCAAGATTTTTTAAAGCTGGTGTTGATTGGCTTTGCGGTCGCAATCCCGCTGGCATGGTACGCCATGCAGCGGTGGCTGGCCGATTTTGCCTATCGCGTCGAGCTGGAGTGGTGGGTGTTCGCCTTGGCAGGAACCATCGCCATCGTCACCGCGTGGTTCACCATAGGCTTGCAAACCGTGCGGGCGGCGCAAGTGAACCCGGTGGAGTGTCTGCGGGATGAGTGATTGGTGTGCTGCTCGGCCTTTGGCGAAAATGCCAGCGAAGCGTTGGCCGAAGTACTCAAAGCAAAGGGCGCTTGGCTATAGGTAGCTAAAGATCAGAACAAACCCATTCCCCCGCCCCGATGCCGCCCTCTCATTTGTTATATGACTGCTTGGCTAAGGGTGGCTACATAATCCGTTGGGCAATTATTTCTTCCCCTTCGTTGCGATCTATCCCTGAGGTTCTTTTACTTTGTCGGATACCCGCAACCGACACGATGGAAGAACCACGCAAAAAGAAAAAAAAAGCTACTAAGAAGGCGCCCCGCGTTCCCTACCACAAAAAACCGGAGAACCTCACCCCGCACGACTGGCAAACGGCCCTGCGCAAACAGTTCGCTGCCGACAACGTCTTCGAGATCGAGAACCGGGGCGACCACCCGGTCTACTCCGACTTCACGGTCTATAATCCAACGTCAAAAAGCACCTACAAGGTGGCTATTCGCAGCAGTCCGAAGGCGATGGACGAGGGCGCAAACGATAATTTCTGCGCCTGCTACGACTTCAAAACCAACCAACTGGGCACCTGCAAGCACCTGGAAGCCACGCTGCGCAAGCTGTGGCGCAACACCCGCCTGCGCAAGCACTGGAAAGAAAGACCCGACCGCCCCTACACCTCGGTCTACCTGAACTACATCGGCGAACGCCGGGTGATGATCCGGGTGGGCGACTACCCCCTTGATGAGAACCGGGACCCGTGGACAGAAACCCAGGAAGAAAAAATGCAGCGGCTGGCCGATCGCTACTTCAACAAAAAAGGACAACTAAAACCGGCCTCGTTTGCCACCTTCGACAAGTTTTTAGACAAGGCCCGCTCCCTCGATCCCGACTTTCGCTGCTATGACGACGCACTGGAGTTTGTGCTGGAACAGCGCGAGAACACCCGGCGGCAGGAGTTACTCAAAGATCTAATCAAAAACCCCAAATCTCCCTACTTTGAGACGCTGCTCAAAACCGATCTGTTTCCCTACCAGCGCGAGGGCGTCTACTTTGCCGTGCGGGCCGGGCGCAGTCTGATTGCCGATGAGATGGGGCTGGGCAAAACTATCCAGGCCCTGGCCGTGGCCGAGATGCTCAAGAAAGAATTTCTGATCAGCCGGGTGCTCATCGTGTGCCCCACCTCTCTCAAGTACCAGTGGAAATCGGAGATCGAGAAGTTTACCGACAGCACCGCCCACGTGGTGGAAGGTGGCCCCCTAGCCCGACCGGCACAGTATATCAATCCCGAGCACTTCTACAAGATCGTGAGCTACCACACCGTGGGCAACGACCTGGAGGCCATCAACGACAGCGAGGTCGATCTGGTGATTCTGGACGAGGCGCAGCGCATCAAAAACTGGCAGACCAAAACCTCGCAGAGCGTCAAAAAGGTGCAATCCGACTACGCCCTGGTGCTCACCGGCACGCCCCTGGAAAACAAACTGGAAGAGCTTTACTCCATCATCCAGTTCATAGATCCTTTTTTGTTGGGTTCGTTATTTGCCTTTTTGCAACGCTACCGGGTCACCGACGATACAGGCAAGGTCACTGGCTACCAGCACCTCAACGAGATCGGAAAAATTCTGCAGGACGTGATGCTGCGGCGCACCAAAAAGAAGGTGATGAAGCAGCTTCCGGCACGGCAGGACAAGAACCTGTTCGTGCCCATGACCGAACAGCAGCGCACGGTGCACGACGAGTACAACGAGATGGTGGCCAAACTGGTGCTCAAATGGCGACGGCTCGGCTTCTTGCCCGAAAAAGACCGGCAGCGCCTCATGATCGGCCTCAATATGATGCGCATGGCCTGCAACAGCACCTACATCATCGACCAGAAAACCCGCCACGACACCAAGATAGACGAGCTATTCAGCATTCTGGACACCATCGTGGACGTCGAAGGCGAAAAGGTGGTGGTGTTTAGCCAGTGGGAGCGCATGACGCGCCTGGTAGCGGAGGGTCTGAAAGAGCGGGGTGTGGGGTTTCAGTACCTGCACGGCGGCGTGCCCAGCGCGAACCGCAAGGAGTTGTTCACCAACTTCAACAAAGACCCCGACTGCCGGGTGTTTCTCTCAACCGACGCGGGTGGGGTGGGGCTCAACCTGCAAGCCGCTTCGTGGATGGTGAACCTCAATATTCCGTGGAACCCGGCGGTGCTGGAGCAGCGCATCGCCCGCATCTATCGCCTCGGCCAGCGCAAGCGGGTGTCGATCATCAACTTGGTGTCTACCGGCACCATTGAGCACCGCATGCTCGACGTGCTTAGTTTCAAGTCGGGCCTGGCCGAAGGAGTGCTCGACCAGGGCGAGGATGCGATCTTCATGAACGAAGACCGGTTCAAGAAATTTATGGACTCGGTAGAGAACGTAGTGCCGGAGGCGGGCGGCGAGGTGGCCGCCGAAATGGGCACCGTGTCGGAAGAGGATACGCGCGACCAGCAGGAGATGTTTAGCGAACCGGGCACCGTTCCCGAGGAGCTGCCTACCAACGGAAAGGAACCGGAAGCCGAACCGGCCGCGCCTGCCGTGGCCGTGGCAATGAACAGCCAGGCCGACGGGCAAGAGTTGATGGCCAACGGGTTGAAGTTTTTCAGTCAACTGGCGCAAACGCTTAGCGATAAAGACGCCACCGCTAAACTGGTAAGCTCTATCACCGAACGCGACGAAGCCACCGGCCAGACTTATCTGAAGGTGCCCGTAGACAACGAAAAAACGGTAGAGAGTGCCATCACCATGCTGGGGACGCTGTTCAAGGCATTACAGTAGACGACGCACCCCGCTAGCGGCGGATTTCCAGCCCGTCGTTACAAAAAGCCTAGCTATGAACTCCTCTGAACTACAGCAGATCATTGCAGCTGGTGAAACCAGCACGGTGCAGTTTAAAGAAAAGATGCCCCACCCCGATTTCGCGGCCGAACTGGTGGCGATGGCTAATGCCCGCGGGGGCGTGATTTTGCTGGGCGTGGCCGATCGCGGAGAGGTTACCGGGTTGAGTCCTGAAGAACTTCGAGAATACGGTAGCCAGGTAGCTAATATTGCCACCAACCGAGTGATTCCGGTGGTGTACGTGCTCACCGAAGTGGTTAAAGTGGATGAGAAAAGGGTACTGATCGTAGCAGTTGAGGAAGGCGTTAATAAGCCCTACAAAGACAACAAGCTAGTGATTTGGCTTCGACAGGGACCGGACAAGCGAAAGGTGTCAGATAATGCAGGAATTCTTCGGTTGTTCCGGGAGAGTGATAATCTACTGGTCGATGAAATGTTAGTTTTTGATACCTCAGTAGAAGACATTGATGAGCCAAGGTTTGCTAACTATTTCAAAAGAGAGTTCGGTCGT
This sequence comes from uncultured Cytophagales bacterium, assembly GCA_963761785.1. Lineage (GTDB taxonomy): Bacteria > Bacteroidota > Bacteroidia > Cytophagales > Cyclobacteriaceae > Tunicatimonas. The sequence goes on along the minus strand of CAVXII010000001.1, from coordinate 2,074,157 downwards.
TCCTTTGAAGAACTGGGTTTGGACTTGATACAGGCACTTCAAGCTAAGAAAGTGCTACGAGATCAGCGGTTGACGCTAGCCGGCTTGCTATTTTTTGGTGAGAATCCCCAAGCAGCCAAACCAGCCTTGACCATAAAAGCGGTTTCCTTTGTCGGCAACCAGCTTGAGAGCCTACAGTACCGAAGCAAACCCCGCGACTTGACAGGAACAATTCCTGAATTATTTGAGAAGGCAGTGTCTTTTTTGAAAGCAAATCTGAAGTACCCGCAACGGGGGCAGGGATTCAATTCGGAAGGGCAACTGGAAGTATCAGAAATCGCACTGGAGGAGTTGCTTCAAAATGCGCTTCTTCACCGCGACTATTTGAAGAACGCACCGATTCCCCTCATGATCTTTGATAGCCGAATAGAAATTATTAGTCCCGGAAGTTTACCCAATAGCCTTACGGTGGAAGAGATGAAGTTTGGCAACCTGGTGATCCGCAACAACCAGTTGGTAGCCTTTGGCATTCGCACGTTGCCGTTCAGTGGCCTAGGTACGGGAATCCGTAGGGCGTTGGCCGAACAACCGAATATTGAGTTCTTTAACGATGCCGACGGGCGGCAGTTCACCGTGATCATCCCCCGCCCACCCGAAGAGTATCCAAGCTGATTATTTCAACCATTTCAGCTCGAACTCGAAGCCTAGCAGCACAGCCTCGCCGGAGAGTGATCGGTCGTAGCCGTCGAGCACTTCCGGCTCGATTTGCCCGATTCGGTAGATAAAAGTCTTTTCTTCTTTAGGATGGAACAACCAACCCAGGCGGCAGCCGTTAGCCATCCATTCTATCATCTTCTCTTGCGTAGTCCGCAGGGTGTCGGAAGGCGAAATTAACTCGACAACAAAATCGGGACACAGGGGCGGGAACTTCTCCTGTTGCTCGTACGATAACACTTCCCAACGCGATTTCTCTACCCACGAAGCATCGGGTGAGCGCGTGGCTCCGTTGGGAAGGACGAATCCGGTGGAGGAATTGAACACTTCGCCTAGTTCGTGTTCTTCGTTCCAGTGATCTAGTTTGGCAGTCAGTTTGCCATTTTTCTTGCCGGTAAGGCCTCCGGTTGGTGACATAATGATGATTTCTCCGTGTACGTTTCTTTCAAATCTCAGGTCTCGGTTCTCTTGGCAAAAGAGGTAGAACTCATCGTCAGTGAACCGAAGGCTTTCGGGTATTTTGATTGCGTACTGTCCCATAGGATGAAAGTTACTGATTTTCCAGCAAAAAAGCTTTCAACGCTTCGTATTGATTATCCAACGGCGTAGCGCGCTTCTTCTGAGAAATCAGGGACTGCAACACGGGCGGTAGCGGATAATCTCGCTCAATGGCTTCCTCCACCACATCTAAAAACTTGGCCGGGTGGGCGGTGGCCAGCACCACACCGTAGGCGTCCGAGTTGGTTTCTCGAAGGTAATCGCGCAGCCCCAGATAGCCCACCGCCGTGTGGGGGCACATCACGTAGCCATCGTGCTGCTCATACACCGTGCGAATAGCTTCCTGCGTCTGCGCATCAGTATAGAACTTACCAACAACGTTCTTTTTGATCGCACTCCACCGCACAGTAGTATCGGCATTGTCGGCTTGATAGAAGGCTTGCAGGCGCGCGAAGTTACTGGGATTACCCACGTCCATCGCGTTAGACAGCGTGCGCACCGAGGGGCGCGGCGTAAATTCTCCTGAAACCAGATACTGGGGCACAATATCGTTGGCGTTGGTGGAAGCGATGAAGCGGTAAACGGGCAGTCCCATCCGCTGGGCAATGAGTCCGCCGCAGAGGTTGCCAAAGTTGCCACTAGGCACCGAAAAGACTAGTTCACGATTGGGGTCGAACGACGTTTCTCGCTTCAGTTGGGCGTAGGCCTCAAAGTAGTAGAACGACTGCGGCACCAGTCGGCTGATGTTGATAGAATTGGCCGAGGCCAGGTTCAACTTCCGGTTGATGTCAGTATCCAGAAAGGCCTGCTTCACCATTCGTTGGCAGTCGTCGAAGGTGCCGTCCACTTCCAGGGCCGTCACGTTGCGGCCCACGGTGGTGAGTTGCTTTTCTTGCAGGTCGCTCACCTGACCCTTGGGGTACAGCAGGGTGACCTGTATGCCGGGCACGCCTAGAAAGCCCTGCGCCACCGCGCCGCCCGTATCGCCTGAGGTAGCCACCAGAATATTAACATCCTGCTTCTGCGGACTTCTTTGCAAAAACCACGACATGACCCGTGCCATGAATCGTGCGCCAAAGTCTTTGAAGGCCAGCGTGGGACCGTGAAACAGCTCCAGCACCTGCACCTGCTCAGCCAAAGGCACCAGCGGCGCATCGAAATTGATGGCATCGTCGATCAGATGGCGCAGTTCGTCGGGGGAAATTTCATCACCAAGCAGCGCTTCGGCCACCTTGAAGGCGATGTCCGGAAACGTCCGTGCTTCTATGGCGGCGAAGAAGGAGGCGGGCAGGCGGGGCAACGTATCGGGCATAAACAGGCCGTTGTCGTCAGGCAGACTCTTGAACACCGCTTCCTGGAACGTGAACGGTTGGGTTTGGTGGGTATCGTTGGTGCTGTAGAGGCGCATTGATTGAATGGTGGAATGAGAAAATGATTGAATGAATTATCGAGGGGGTGGATTTTAATCGAAGTGAGCGTTATCTCCTTCCTGGGTGGCTAGCTGGTATAGCTGCCTAATTTGAGGAGATAGAATCCTTTCTTCCGAAAGTTCGGGTAGCTGTTCCAGGGCAAAATAGCGGGCATCCAGGATATCGAAACCGGGGCTGAGGCTTCCGGCAACTGCTTCGCACTGAAAGACTATTTTGTACACGTACAGGGGCTGCGGAGGATGCGGATGGCACCGTTTGTCGTAGAGGGCTAGCAACCGGCTGACCGTTGCCTCCAAACCGGTTTCTTCTTTGATTTCTTTGCGGATGACTTCTGACGGCGAAAATCCAACCTCTCCCCAGCCGCCCGGTAGCGACCATTTTCCGTCTAAGGATTCTTTGACCAGCAGCACTTCGTTGGCCTCGTTCATGATGAGTCCACGAACGTCTACCTTGGGCGTGGGGTAATCGTTCACCGGCATAAAATAGTTGCGGAGTACCGGAAAGGGCTGTCCGGAAGTGGCACTCATTAGTTGTAGGCCGATAGAAGCTAACTCTTCGTAACGTTCCCTATCGTATTCGTTTTCGGTGTACAAAAGCCCAGTGTCCGCTAAAGCTTTTACTCTTTTGGTGAGTTCTAAGGCGTTCGTCTCGTCCATATCGTTGGGTTTCTTCATCGTCGGCGCACGCAACTATTCCACCACCCGTGGGCCCTGCCGGTTCACCGACGATACGTACACTTCGCTGTCGATGTTGAGGGCTCCGAAGGCGTTCTGCATCTTGCGGCCCACCTCCTCGGCGGTTTCGCGGTTCTTGCTCAGGGCAAACACCGAGGGGCCGGAACCGGAGATGCCGCAGCCCAGCGCCCCGGCTTCCAGGGCGTTGGCCTTCACGCTGTCGAAGCCCGGGATGAGCAGCGAGCGAATAGGTTCGATGATCACGTCCTGCATGGAGCGGCCGATCAAATCCAGATCGCACTGCCACAAACCGGCGATCAGGCCCGCGGTGTTGCCCCACTGCACGGTGGCATCCTTAAGCGAAATCTGCTTGCGCAGGATGCTGCGCGCGTCGCGGGTTTGCACTTCCACCTGGGGATGGATCACGGTAACCTGCAAGGCTTCGGGAGTAGGCACGCGGATCACGTCGAGCGGATCGTAGCTGCGGATAAGCACGAAGCCTCCCAGCAGGGCCGGGGCCACGTTGTCGGCGTGAGCCGACCCGCACGCCAGGCGCTCACCCTCCATCGCGAAGGGAAGTAAATCTTCTTGGCGGGTAACCGCTTTTTCCGGTTCGTGGCGCTTAAGCAGCTCGTTGGCGGCAAACAGGCTCGCCACCGCGCTAGCCGCACTCGAGCCCAGTCCGCTGCCGAGCGGCATTTGCTTGTACAGCGTGATTGCCATGCCGTGGCGCGACTGCACCTGCGCCAGCAACTGCTTCACCACCACGCCCACCGTGTTTTTATCGGGATCGAGCGGCAGTTTCCCCTCATCGCCCACAATCTTTTCGATCACCACTCGGCCGGGTTGGTTGGTAAGATGCATTACCACCTCGTCGCCCGGATGGTCGATGGCAAACCCCATGATGTCGAAGCCGCACGCCACGTTGGCCACGGTGGCCGGAGCGAACACCCGGATGCTGTGATTTTGGCTCATTAGTCAGGAAAAGGCCAAAGATAATAGTTTTTTATTGCTTCATCATCTAGCATTTCCGGTGGTTCCCTGCTAAGATCACATTAGGTGGTTTTGAATATTGAATATCGAGCAAGGAATAACGAACCTCGAAGTACAAGAAGTGACCCGTCGCAGTCTACCGACTGCTGAGCGCTTTCTGGCCCTGCAACAGAAATGCGGTGATATCGGCCACGTCTTGCTCACTGAGTTGCATGTGCTGGGGAGAAGGCATGATGCTGAGGTTGAGCCGCTTTTTGCGCTCCACTTTTTCCTCTTCTATCATGTAGCGGCGCCCGTAGGTGTCCAGCATGGTCACCACCGCCCCATCAGAAAGCAGCAGCCCGTAGACCGCTCCTCCGTTTTTGAGCATCACCAGGTAGGGCTCGTAGCCAAAGGCCACTCCCGCTTCCGGATGCAGTAGGCCTTCCAGCATGCCCAGTTTATCGTATTTGGTGCTGATGTTGGTGAGCATCGGACCCACCTCGCTGCCCGCCGCGCCCATTTTGTGGCAAGTGAGGCAGTTGCTGTAGAACAAACTTCTGCCGCGGTTGGCATCCGCCGAAAGGTTAGCTACGGTTTCAATTTGGTACGATTCCGAGTCGGACGTAGCGAAGTAGTGCGCCGCTAGCGCCCGGAGGTTGCGGTCTTCTTCCTGCATCATCGGCGGGCCGAGCGGCTGAATTAAGGATGGAGGCAGCAGTTCTTCGGCAGCCAGATAAACCAGGTGCAGTTTTCCGGCTGGTTCGGTGGCCATTTTTTGGGCTACTTGCGCCCGCTCTTCCAAGGCCAACGTAGTGTCGGCCACCCTTTGCCGTGCGGCAAGCAGGTCGGGATGCGCCTCGGGCGAAAAATTATCGGGCGATTCCCAGTCTTTTAAATACGCGCGCCACGCGTTGGTTTTGCGAAACTGCAACCAGTACTGCGCCAGGCTCGCTACCTCGCCGGGTCCGGCTTCGGCCAACCGCTGGGTCGCCTTAGCGGCCGCCGCATCAGTAACGAAAGCCAAAGAAGTCAGGGCTTTTTTTCGTTCCGACTCGGTGAGTTGCTTTGAGGCGGCCCGGGTTGCCAGGGCGTTCACCGCCGCGGTGGGATGCAGGGCTTCTACCAGCGAAGCCAGCGCTGGCGACCACCGCTCATGAGCGGGGGCGTCAACATAATCAAGCAAAGTAGCATACAACGCTTCTTCCTTGCCCTGCAGTCCGATTGCCAGCGCTGTGAGATAAGCCTTGTCTTGGCCATCATACCCATCAATAAGCGTTAAGAAAATGGCTTCACTTTCGGCCAGCGGAGTGTCACGCAGTGCGATGGCTACCTCCCGCCGCACGGCGGGCGACGGATCTTCGGCCAGCCGTTGGGCATAATCCATCAGCCGCTGGGGCTGCTCCTGTCGCAGGGCACGGAACGCGGTGATCCTGATTTGAGGGTCATTGTCATCGAGTAGGTTTTCTACGATCTCCGTACCCGGCGCGCCTATTCGGGCGAGCAGCCACACTGCCCGGGCCCGGTGATAGGGATTGTCAGAATCCAGCACCTTTTCAACGGCGGGAAGCGCGGAAGCGCCTTGGGCCTTTAGTCGGGAAAATCCTAGCTGACGCACGTTGATCGCCGGACTCAGCAGGGCCTGCACCTGCCCTTCGGTAGTATTCAGGTCAACCGTGGGCGTGGTTAAGGCTTGGTCTCTCGGGGCGATGCGGTAGATGCGCCCGTAGCCTTTCTTATCGTACATCTGGTGCCCGCCCACAATGGGATCGAACCAATCGGCCACGTAAATAGCCCCGTCGGTGCCGATAGCTACGTCGCTGGGGCGGAACCACTTACGCTGGTTTTCCTCTACGTTGTCCCAGCGGTAATCAGGATTATCGGTATCCACCGAAGCCACAAAGGCGGTGCGTTCCGACAGGTCGTATCCGGCTCCCTCAGGTTTAGGATGGTAGCCAAAGATGATGTTCCGCCCCGCGTCGGCGCTGAGCAGCAGACCGCGGTGGTGTTTGCCCAGGGCGTCGCTTTCGTTCACCACCACGCCGGTGGGCGAGCCCGAGCCGTAAATGTCGCCCGCGGGCATCACCCCCGGGTCTTCCTGGTGCCAGTGGGCCACTTCCATGTTCTGCCCCGGACGTCGGTCGGCCTGCCAGGTGCGCTCGCCGGTAGCGTTGAAGTAACCGGCGTTGCCACCTTCCATCACCCAGGTGGTGCGGCAGGTGGCCACCTGATCGTCGTTGTCGTTTTGCCACAGGTCGCCGTAGGAGTCGACGAACACCTCATAGGAGTTGCGGAAGTTGTGCGCCAGCACCTCCAGTCCGGTGCCGTCGGGGTTCACGCGCAGGGCCAGGCCGCCCGTCCAGATACGATCGTCGTCGCTGCGGCGGTTGGGTGAGTTGGTATTGTTGTAGGGCGTGCCGCCGTTGTAGATGCTGCCGCTGCGCAGCGTCCACCCGGCCCGGTCGGTGACGATGTGCGGACCGGCGTTGCCGGTATTAAAGTACCAGCGCCCGCCGGGGCCCGATACCACCGAGTGCAGTCCGTGATCGTGGTCGAGCCCCCCAAAACCGGTGAGCAGCACCTCTTTTTTGTCGGGCACGTCGTCGCCGTTTTCGTCGGTGTAGATGATGATAGAGGGCGAGCAGGAAACGATCACTTGGTTGCCGATCACGGCGATGCCCAGGGGCGAGCGCAAATCCTCGTCCTGAACAAATACTTTAGACGTGTCGGCCACGCCGTCACCGTTGGTATCCTCGAGGATCATCACGCGGTCGCCCTGGGGGTGCTCCAGATGCTCTTCGTGGTTGTTGAAGTCGCGGTAGTTCACCGCTTCGGTAACCCACAGCCGTCCGCGAGCGTCTACGTCGATGTTGGTGGGATTGAAAAACTGCGGCGATTCGGCCCACACGGTGGCTTCCAAATCATCAGGAAGGTAGAGGAGCGGCTCGGGGGCAGTTTCTTCGAGAGGCATGTCGTTTTGCGGAGAGCAACCCAAAGCGAACAAGAGCAAGACCGGTGAACAGTATCGTAGTAATTTCATAGAAGTTGATTGGGTGGGCTATTAAGCCATTTGTCCTAGTGCTAGCTAGCCGAAGGCTTATTCTAATATTTCGCATCGAGCCGGAGGCTCGTGCGATTTGATTGGTTGATCAGTGGAGCAATTTTCAGAGGAGCTAGCTTTCGTTCACTACGCTTCGGATGAACTGATTGTTAGCCCTATACGTCTTTAACAAATCCATACCGTCGGGCCATGCACCTTCAATGACCACCCAGCCTTGGTAGTTTATATCTTCTAGTATTTGGCCAACACGTGCAAAATCGATTTCTCCCTTACCCAGCAAGTGGCCGTTTTCTTTCATGTGCACCTCGCAGATGTACGCGCTGCCCAAGCGGGCCATCTCTTCGTAGATATCGTAGCCCATCTTGTGCGAATTAGCCACGTCGTAGTATACCCGCACGTTGGGCGAGCCGACCGCTTCGATGATCGCCAAATGTTCGTCAGCACTCAACCACGACTCGATGCCCAGCACCACTCCGGCTGCTTCTGCCTGGGGAGCTATCTTGCGCAAGCGACGAATCACTTCCTGCTGTCCGGCTTCATCCCCCTTCAGGTCGCCCTTGCTGAAGAAAGCCAGCAGTACGATGGGGCAGCCCAGTGCTTTCGCTACATCAATGCTATCGCGCACCCAAGCTTCGGTCTGAGGTTCTGATTTGTAAGGCACTTGGTTCAGTTCGCCAATGGCCAGGCTCGAGATGCGCACGTTATGCTTCTTAGCGGCTTTTTGATAGGCGTGCTGCACTTCTGGCTGCCGCAGGTGCATATCGTTGGCTGATGTGCCCAGACTGACCTGGACACCGTCCAATCCGATCTTCTGGGCAACCGCTAAGGCTTTTACCTCGCCCAGTTGGTTGATAGACCAGTCGCAAACGCCGATTGGGTAAGGCGTCTTAAGCCGGTTAGCCATTGCGATTAACCAGGGACTGGTGGTGGCTAACCCCAGTAGGGCGGCGGAGCTTTTCAGGGCCTGGCGCCGAGAAGGTTGGTGATAGAATGTCATTACAGCAAGTTAGAAGTTAATTCAATACGCCCAACGCCACCAGTTCTTTTCGTAGGTCAGTTTCCAGGGTGAGATGAATACCACGGATGCCCAGCGCCTCAGCGCCTACCACATTCTCCTGCACATCATCGATGAAGATAGCCTGCTCGGGCACGATGGGTTGGCGGTCGAGCAGGGTTTGGTAGATTTTCGCGTCCGGTTTCACTAGCTTCATTTCGCCCGATACCACTGTGTCTTTAAAGTAGCTCAGAAAAGGAAAGCGTTGCTGGGCTACCGGAAAGGTTTCGGCCGACCAGTTGGTAATGGCGTAGAGATGAATGTCTGATTTCTGTCGCAGGTCTTCTAGCACCCGCACGTTGACATCAATAGCTCCGCCCAGCATCTCGTCCCAGCGCGCGTGGTAGGCGCGGATACTGGCTGCGTGCTCGGGAAATTTCTCGGTACGCTCGCGCACCGCTTCGGTAAACGGGCGGCCACGATCTTGCTCCTTGTTCCAGGCGCCGTGACACACCTCGGTAAGGAAGTGCTGCATCTGCTTCTCGTCATTAAAGATTTTGCGGTACAGATACTCGGGGTTCCAGTCGATCAGCACGCCGCCGAGGTCGAAAATGACGGTATCGTAGATGGGTTTCATAGTGAGAGGATTTGTTTGGAACATGCTCAGTAGCCTTTACTTGCATTGAGGAGCAAACATGAAGTTTTGCCTTTTAACAACACTCTCTGTTCATTTTTGTCTTGACACAAAAACGAACCAAAAAAGTCAAGAAATTCCAATGCTTCTCCGCACAAAATCAGCGCACGCCCGCCTGGACTTTCGGGCCAGCGCACTCAAGTATACTCTGAAAGATTTCCGAATCATACAGGTGACAAATAGCTATTACGAGTCCCGTATTCTCGCACTTAGAGACTGATTTCCTCAATAGTATCCAGAAAGTCTACCTGTACATTCTTATAGTTTTTTCTGAAAGGAAAGTGTCTCCAAGGATTTATGTTGACAATATTGAAATTATAGTTGTCTAAACCTTGCTTTATAATTCTGTTGATGTGCGCATCCCCGTAGGAATAACCCACAATCACCAGTGTATCAATGTTTACAAATGAGTTTTCAAAGGTCTCAAACATTGATTTATATATTAAGTGTGATTTGATAATATTTGACTTGTCCTTACCAGTCAAGAACTGTGGATACACCTTAGTCTGTGGAAATGATTGCAAAGCTTCACCATTATCGCCAACCCTCCTTGAACCATGTCTATTATAATAGCTCTGAGGCTTATAGAACCAACTATTCCCTGTATGATTGACGTGTGCGTTAGATTCATTAGCGTCTTCGTAGATGTAATAGTCTATACTTCCGTGCAGCTTATAGAGCTTTACAGCAGTATCATAGATGTTTTGAAAAACCGGAAGTTTTTCTCCTTGCGTTCCAATAATAGGGCTATCATTTTCGGAAAACCCGTCGGAATATACTAGATCGTTCTCCTTGAAAAGGTATTCAACCAGCATATCATGATTGAGTGAGAAAACGTTAACTTCTTCACATGTGCGTAGATTGTTCAAAAAGCCACGATAGTTGTCTACAGTTTGGTCTCTCTTATAAGGCCTGCATAGCAAATCCGAGATTAAATGATTTATGATATTGTAAATTGTCTCGTCTATCAGTTCCCATTCCTGAAGCAAGGACGTTCTAGGGGGATTAGATAATTCTATGCTCAATCTACTGTTAACCGCTTCGTAACAACTTCCAATATGTCTGCTTGTTGAATAGTCTAAATACCAATCATAAAACTCTTCGTAGTTGAAAATTTTCGCTGTTTGAAGCTGATACTGCTCTACAAGCTCGCTTAGTAAGTACGAGTATTTGACGTGGTCTGTGTTTAATCTTCCGCTATGTGATGTAGCTTCGTCGTAGTCATCCCAGTGCCATTCCCCAGAAGAGTGCTTCAATAACTTGCGTTCTACTCCACTAAAAAACTTTTGATTTAACACCGCTCCACTTGGATAGCCAGCAGGCATAGAGAAACCGGCACCTAAGATGAAGTTAGCTTTCATAGACCCTTAACAATTTCGCTAGCGTTAAAGGTCACCCACGACTCGGTATATCTCGTCTAAGAGAAAACTCGTAAAATTGGCGGTAGAATGATCTCAATAAGGTAAAAAAAAGAGAACCTTTCGGCTCTCTTGCTACATAAGATATTTGCTGGTCTTATACTTTACGGTCATCTCCGCGCGGGCATTCGTCTTTCTTGGGTTGCTGACAAGGCTCTACGGCGTTGGCATTGCAAATGGGGCAGTGGGCCACATCGGCGGATTGGGTGGTTTCTTGCTTTTTCATGGCTAACAGGGTTAAATGACTATTCAGTTACAGTTTTATAAACCGGTTCTCCCTACCAATGGTTGCAGCAGAAACTAATTTGAAGTTGATCTAAATAACTGTTATTCAGTTGTTTATAATTATTTTAAATAAGCATCGGAGAGTGTTTGTTCATCGGGGCAGTAATACGTACTGCGCCCGCCAACCACAATGCGTTCGATATTTTTCTGCTGCAATGGATGACCATCTCGCTCCAGCCAGCGATAGGTTACCAGGAAATCCTGCGGGAAATCTTCGTACCGCGCCTCGTGGCGAATGGCGGTGTCCAAAATATACTGCATCTTCTCGTAGATCAGGGCGATGTCGTCGTCGCTAAGTTGATTCGCCGGAGTCATCGGATGAACCTTGGCTTGGTATAAGATCTCGTCCACAATCCAGTTGCCTAATCCGGCCACCATGCTTTGATTGAGTAACAGCGGTTTGATAAGCCCTTTGCACCCCGCTAATCGCTGACCAAAATCTTCCCGCGTGATGCGCTGGGCATCCTCGCCGAGCTTTTTCTTCTTACGGAACGCTTCCAGATCGTCCGCGATGCCTACGCGGCCCAGAATACGCGGACAACAGAACGCCACGAAGAAGCCATCGTTTAAACCCCATACGACTTTAGCGAAGCGGGGAGTGTCTTCCTGGTCGCGGTAGTAACGCAGCGAACCGGTCATGCCGAAGTGCAAGGTGAGCCAAGCCCCGCCGCTTAGCTCCACAAAGAGTTGTTTGCCAATGCGCTTAGTGCTGACCAAGGTTTGCGCCACCAACCGCTCTTCCAGGGCTTCGGGAGATAATAATACCACCCTTGGCTCGTGCACGGCCACCGACACCACTTTTCGATGCAGCGCGGTTTGTTCGAAAAACTTTTGATAAGTAGCTACTTCGGGCAGTTCAGGCATATGGAGAATTGTCGGACAATCGGTTAGAAGAAAAACAATGTTCGCCGAGCCGTCTCACTATTTCCCCGTATCCGGAGAGGAAGTATAAATGGTTTCGTCGTCAGCAGGATACTGGTTGTTACTTTGATCAACGTCGGCCAATCGCATGGTCGGATCAATCACTATGCTTTTAATATCGCTGGCCGAATGGGGAATGGTCATGCGGTAGGTGGGGTAGGTCCAGGGCCAGTCTTCCAGCACCGTGCGCGGGATATTGGTTTCGGCTTCCTTCTCGCCGCGCATGATGCGCAGAGGAACGTAAAACAGCTCCTCGCGGCCATCCTGGTAGGTCACCAGCACATCCAGCGGCATCGGCATGGCCCCGACCCGGTGCAGGGTCACGTTGGTCTGCTGCTCGCCACTTTCCACCGACTCGATGCCGTAGTCCACCGTGCGGGTACTATTCACGAAGTACTCCAGATACCAGTCCAGTTCTAAACCCGATTCTCTTTCTATTACCCGCAAGAAATCGTTTGCATCGGGGTGCTTAAACTTCCAGGTATTAAAATAACGGCGCATGCCTCGCTCGAAAGTCTTCTGTCCCACCACGTAGCTCAACTGGTGCAGAAACACGGCTCCCTTCGAGTAAGCAGCGGACCCGTAGGCCCGGTTCGTGGCGTAGTGGTCGGAGTGGGTGGTCATCGGTTCTTCGAGCCCCGACGCTACCAGCGCAAAGTAGCTGGCATAAGCGCCTGCCAGGGGATTGGCCGACAGGTCGAAGGGCGAAGGGTCGGTGTTATTGAATAAGTAGTGAAAGGTGCGGCTGTCGGCGTAGGAAGTAAACCCCTCGTCCATCCAGGGATACAGACTTTCGTTGGTCCCCAGCACTCCCTGGTACCAGCTGTGAATCAGTTCGTGTACGGTTACGCCCACCAGACTGGGAAACGAGCGGTGCCCGGTGATGAGCGTCGCCATAGGATACTCCATGCCTCCGTCGCCGCCCTGAATTACCGAGTAGGTTGGATAAGGATATTTACCGAAGTGCTCGTTCATGTACTGAAAGGCCTTCACCGTCAGGTCGGGCAGCTGCTCCCACTGCTGCACCAGGGTATCGGTTTGGTAGAAGAAGTGCAATAGGGGGCCGCCGGGCACCTGGGCGGTGGTATGCCGATAATCAGGGTCAGCAGCCCACACAAAGTCGTGCACGTTGTCGGCCTGGAAGTGATAGGTGAGCGAAGCATCTTGTTTTTGTTTGGTCGGTTTTGGTTGATCGTCGTAACCGTGACCAATTTCCTGCGGGTTTTGCAGCACCCCGGTGGCCGCCACCACGTAGTCGGCCGGAATGGTAATTTTTACGTTGTACGAACCCCACACTCCGTAGAACTCACGCCCGATATAAGGATTGGGGTGCCAGCCGTCTTCGTCGTATTCGGCGAGCTTAGGATACCATTGCGCCATTGAGTAGCGAATGCCTTCGGCATTATCGCGTCCAGAGCGGCGGACTTGCAGCGGTACCTGCGCTTCGAACTCCATCACGAAGGTAGTTGACTGCCCCGGCAACAACGGTTTGGCCAGCGGAACAACTAGGATTGTTTCTTCGGTGGTAGGTTGCAGCGCAGTGCCATCTTGGGTGAGTGAAACTACCCTTTGGTAACCGATTTCATCCTCCCCAAGGTCCAGAATACGGTCGCGTACCCGACGGTCAGGGTCGGCAATAGTGCGCGATCGCACATCCATCATACTGCCCGGCTGAAAGGCATTAAAGTAAAGATGATAATAAACCCGGTTCAGGGTGTCCGGTGAGTTATTCTGGTACCTGAGCGTTTGCTTTCCGGTGAACCGGTTGGTGCTCACGTCCATATCAATTTCCATCCGATAGGCCACCTCCTGCTGCCAGTAGTTGGTCTGAGCACCCACCCACTGAGGAGAAAAGAGCAGTAACAGTGCGGTGCTTAGGGGTTCTGTTTTGAAAAAACGGATGAGAGGTAGGTTTTTCATATCAACAATTTATCGCTAGTTTTGACAACCGGAGCGCTTGAGAAAGGTTTCGCCTCTGGTATCACCTTCGCAATCTCGCTAAAATCTTTCTATATGTCGCTTCGCCAACGATTGAAGGCTGCCACGCAGACCTACCACGATCAAACCGAACAGCTTTCCGGCCCTGGTGATCAGTTTACGCTGGACGGCTATCGCGCGTTTCTACTTACCGCTTGGCTGTTTCATAGCAGCTTGGAAAAAATCTTAACCGATTTTCTGTCCCCCTCCCTCAAAGGAGACCTTCATTGGTCGGATCGACTGAAGACGGCCCGAATAAAGTGTGATCTGCACGAACTGGGCGTCGACCCGACGGCTTCTCTGCCCTCGCTACCCTTTCCGGTGAGTACTGTACCGCAGGCGCTGGGAGCCCTCTACGTAGACGAAGGCTCTACCTTGGGAGGGGTGATGATGAAAAAGATGTGGGAGGAAGACCCGGCAATTGGTCCCTATTCGTCCTTTCAGTTTTTGGGATGCTACGGCACCCAGACCGGTACCTACTGGAAGTCGTTCGTTGCCATACTGGAGGCTACCGTCACTGAGCCTGCTGAAGAAGCCGAAACCATTGCCGCCGCGAAATCTACTTTCGAGTTTTACCAAACGTGCCACCGACAGGTTGTCGCTGCGGGGCAAACTTCGCCAATGTCCTAAGCAGCCCGTATGAAAGCATCTGAATTACCTAATATCTCGGTAACCGTTGAGGATTGCGCGGACGAACCTATCCACGTCCCGGGAGCCATTCAGCCGCACGGACTGCTGCTGGTATTAGACGAGGATTCTTTCCGAGTGACGCAGGTGAGCGACAACGTTCGGTCAATCCTGAGCATGGACCCCCAACAGGTGCTGGGTCAGCCACTGAGCCAGTTGATCGGGGAAGCGCAGCAAGCCAGCATCATGGGCGAAGCCAAACAGAGTGATCTGTCGCCCAGAAATCCCTTCCTGAAAAATATCAACCCCCTGAATCTGGTTGTGGACGCCCACGGCGGTGAAATGGTGTTCGATGGTATTCTGCACCGCAGCAACCACGGGCTGGTTCTGGAGCTGGAGTCCTTGGAAGACGACAAACACCTTACCTTTCGACACTTCTACGACCTTTCTCGCAAGTCGCTGCTGGCCCTACAGAACGCCGAGACGCTACAGGAACTCTACGAAGTGGCCGCCCAGGAGGTGCATCGACTCACCGGCTTCGAGCGGGTGATGATCTACCAATTTGACGACGATTGGAACGGCGAAGTGGTGGCGGAGACCAAGGGGGCCGGCGTGACAGACGGTTTTCTAGGACTGCGTTTTCCGGCTACGGATATTCCGGCGCAGGCGCGGGCACTGTATCTCAAGAACTGGCTGCGCTTTATTCCTGACGTGGACTACCAGCCCGCCACCATCATCACGCACGGCGAGAGCGCGCCGACTACCCCGCTCGACCTGAGCTATGGTGTGCTCCGCAGCGTGTCGCCGATTCATCTGGAGTATATGCGCAACATGGGCGTGCAGGCCACGCTTACCATCTCACTGTTGAAAGACAACCAGCTCTGGGGGCTCATCGCTTGCCACCACCTCAGCCCGCGTTACGTGCCTTACCAAATCCGAATTGCCAGCGAGTATATCGGGCAAATTCTATCGCTGCAACTGTCGCTCAAGCAAAAAAACGACCACCAGCTAGTGGAGGTGGAGCAGCGCCGCATCCACGCACTGCTGATGGAAACCATTACGCGCAGCAAGAACTACACCCAGGGCTTTCTGACGGCTTCGTCCGAAACGCTGACCCTCACCAACGCGCGGGGGGCGGCGGTGTTTCACGAAGGCACCATGCAGCTGTTGGGCCAGACCCCCACGGCTGAGCAGGTGATCGCGCTGCTGGAATGGCTAAAAACCCAACTTAACGAAGTGGATTACCTGTTCCACTCGTCTAGCCTGGCCCGGGCATACGTACCGGCCGCGCAGTTTAGCTCTGTGGCCGCCGGACTATTGGCCATTCTGGTGGCCAAGCCTCAGCAGAGCTATATCCTGTGGTTTCGGCCCGAGGTGTCGCAGGAGGTGAACTGGGGCGGGCAGCCCGATAAGTTTGTGGTGCAAGAAGAAGACGGAAAATACCGCTTGCACCCCCGCAAATCTTTTGAGCAGTGGAAAGAACAGATGCACGGAACCTCGGTGGCCTGGGAAGAATACCAGTTGGAGATTGTGCGCACGCTGCGCAATGCCCTCAAGGATGTGTTCGTGTTCAAGGCAGACGAGTATCGGCAGCAAAAAGAAGCGCTGGAAAAACTCAACATCCAACTGCATCAAGAGGTGGCTATTCAACAGAAGACGCAGCAATTGTTAGAAGAATCTAATGCTGAGCTGGAGCGTTTTGCTCAAGTAGCTTCGCACGACCTGCAAGAGCCCTTGCGCACTACCGCTAACTTTACCTCACTACTTAAAAAACGTTATGAGGGGCAGCTCGATGAGCGCGCCCAACGTTATATTCATTTTATTGTGAATGGCACCTCGCGTATGCAGACGCTGATTAACGATATTTTGACCTACTCGCGTTTACAAACTCACCAGGAGACGCGCAGCGTAGTAGATCTAAACAAACTGTTACACAGCGTGCAACTGGACCTGCAACTAGCCATCAATAAGAGTCGAGTTAAAATTATTAGCGACTCGCTACCCGCGGTGCCTGGTGACGCTAAACAACTGGGGCAGGTTTTTCAGAATCTCATCGAAAATGCCATCAAGTACCGCAGCGACCGACCGCCTGAAATTCGTATTAGCAGTGAAGAAAAAGAGGATGCCTGGCAGTTCAGCGTGGCAGACAACGGAATTGGCATCGAGCCTGCGTACTTTGATCGCATATTTGTTATATTTCAGCGCTTGCACACCAGCGGCGAGTACGAAGGAACGGGGATTGGCCTGGCCATTTGCAAGCGTATCGTAGAACGCCACCGCGGGAAAATTTGGCTCACCTCAAAGTTAAACCAAGGGTCCACTTTCCACTTTACAATTAACAAGCATTTAGACTAAAACGAAAACGTTATGAGTCCGATTGAAGTCCTATTAGTAGAAGACAGCGAGGCCGATGCGGTGATGGTAGAAGAAACACTACTGGACAGCAAGCTTAAGATGAACCTAAACGTAGTGCACGACGGAGTGGAAGCTTTGCGCTACCTAAAGCGCGAGAAGCCATACGGATCAAAACGCACTCCCGACCTGATTATCCTCGATCTGAACCTTCCGAAAAAGGATGGTCGAGAAGTGCTGGCCGAAATAAAAGAAGACGATCGGCTAAAGCAGATTCCGGTGGTGGTGCTCACCACTTCTTCGGCCGAAGAAGATATCGTGAAATCGTACAAATTACACGCAAATTGCTATATTACTAAACCGTTAGACTTTGACCAGTTCGCTAAGATTGTGTCGAGTATTGAGAGTTTCTGGTTCACCATTGCCAAGCTTCCCCCGGTAGGGTAGTAAGGCACCGAACTTGGGCTTCTTTATTTTTAACTGACTTTGATGAGTAGCATTAAGATTTTGTTGGTCGAAGACAATCCGGCTGATCAGATAATGGTCGAGGAAGTCTTACAAGATGCAACCACCTTCCGGTATGAGCTGGCCACCTGCGAACGGGTGCGGGAGGCGCCCCATTGCATAGCCGAAACGCACCCGGATATTATCCTGCTAGACCTTTCTCTGCCCGACAGTTCTGGTTTGGCTACGTTAGAGAGGGTGAGGGAGTACTCGCCCCAGGTGCCGGTGGTCATCTTTACCGGTTTGTCTGACCAGCAAACGGGGATAGATGCCATTAACCGAGGAGCAGAAGATTACTTGGTGAAGGGTGAAATTAGTGAAGGTTCCACCCTGGAACGAACCATAAATTTCGCCCTGGAGCGAC
Organism: uncultured Cytophagales bacterium; assembly: GCA_963761785.1. GTDB lineage: Bacteria > Bacteroidota > Bacteroidia > Cytophagales > Cyclobacteriaceae > Tunicatimonas. The sequence continues at coordinate 2,056,693 of CAVXII010000001.1, read as the reverse complement.
ACCGGCTGCGGCAAGAACTGATGCACTCGATAGAGCAGGTGAAGCGTTCTAACCAAAAGCTGGAAGATTTCGCCTACGTCATCTCCCACGATCTCAAGTCGCCCGTTGGCAATCTCCGGTCGTTGCTTGATATGCTCGATCGCGAGTCTATCGTCAACGATCACAACCAGCAGGTGATCACCATGATCGACGGTAGTGTAAGCAAGTTGAGCGATATGCTTAGTAGTTTTATGAGCGTATTCTTAACCGAGGAGGGGTTTCAGCAGTCTCCTAAATGGCTATCAATGACCGAGGAACTGAATGATGTGCTTCGCGCACTTACCCAAGTTATCGATGATACAAACACCACCATCTCCACAAACTTTAGCGAAGTCGCTACCGTGGTTTTTGTACCGGTGCTGTTCCAGAGCATTCTACAGAATTTGATCACCAACTCAATCAAATATCGTTCGCCCGATCGGAATCCGGTGATTCAGATCAGTTCGCACGACGCCGGTGATCATGTGGTGCTTCACTTCCAGGATAATGGCATCGGCATCGATACCCAGCGCAACCAGCAGCACCTGTTTAAGCTGTTTAAGCGCTTCAATCCCAAACACGCTGAGGGCAACGGTGTTGGGTTGTACACCATCAAATCAATCTTAGATACCAGTGGTGGCAAGATAGAGGTTGAGAGTGAAGTTGGACGAGGAACGCTGTTCAAACTCTATTTCAACAAGGTGCGCGAGCTGGTGGAGAAGTGACCGCCATTGTCCAGTCCTACTTTTCTCGTTCAATAGTATATTCTACCAGGCGGGCTAATGATCTTTTGTGTTCCGAATCGGGGAAGGTTTGCAAAATAGCTTTAGCTTCTTCATGGTACCGCTTCATTGCTTCGGTCGCGTAGATTAGTCCGCCCGAACGCTTCACAAAGTCAATCACTTCGCGCACCTTATGCTTTTGCTCACTCTGGTTCTTTACGATATAAATAATCCGCCGCTTATCGGCCGAAGAAGCCTGCTGTAGCGCGTGAATTAGGGGCAGCGTCATCTTCTTCTCTTTGATATCGATGCCCACTGGCTTGCCAATTTCGGCAGCTCCGTAGTCAAACAGGTCGTCTTTGATCTGGAAGGCAATGCCCACCTTTTCGCCAAACTGGCGCATCTTGGCGATCGCCTCTTCACTAGAAGCAGCCGAGGCCGCCCCCACCGCGCAGCACGAACTGATGAGCGACGCGGTTTTCTGGCGAATAATATCGTAATACACCGCTTCGGTGATGTCCAGGCGGCGGGCCTTTTCAATCTGCAATAACTCCCCTTCGCTCATGTCACGCACCGCAGTAGACACAATCCTAAGCAGGTCAAAATCTTCGTACTCTACCGATAATAGCAACCCCCGCGATAGTAGATAGTCTCCCACCAACACGGCAATCTTGTTCTTCCACAGGGCATTGACCGAGAAAAACCCCCGGCGGAAGTTAGAGTCATCCACCACGTCGTCGTGCACCAGGGTGGCGGTGTGCAACAGCTCAATGAGGGCGGCCCCACGGTAGGTGGCTTCGCCAATGGTACCCGTGGTGCCCGCCGTCAGAAATACGAACATTGGACGGATCTGCTTGCCCTTGCGCTTCACGATGAAACCCATGATTTTGTCAAGCAGCATCACATTGCTCTTCATAAAGTCGCGGAACTTCTTCTCGAAGTCCACCATCTCCTGCCGGATGGGGGTCTGAATGTCCTGAATGATGTCCATAGCGTAGCGGTGCAATAGTAGCACCTAATCGGGCGAATGCAAAATTATACTCGCTGAAAGCGGATTAACCCTGCTATGACCATCTAGCCAGTGGGTTGTTTGGTAGGCAGGTGTTGTTTGTGGAGAGTGACAATGCTGGGGGCTTTGGGGCAATCAGTAGAGAAACCCAAAGAGCCACAGGGGGATCTTGTTTTTGTAACCAACTTCGATGTTGTCAGCTGCTACGTAGGCCCGTTCAGTGCCCTTGATTTGCTGATACGCTTTGTTTCTTCCGCCCAACTCAAAAGTGAAAATTTTGTCGATGACAAAATCACCAACTTTGCCAAACGAAACCGGGTGAGCCTGATGGAGTTGATTATAAAAAAAGGTTTCGCGAAGATTGCCAACGTTCGTTTGCTCACTGGCCAGGGCGTACGTCAAATTGGTGTTGTTTAAGAAAATCTTTTCCGGGCCGAACAAACTCATCGGCAAATTCTACCAGCGAATGCGTCTGAAAATATAGGTTGTCTAAACTCACCAAGAGACATGGTCTTTTCATAAAAGAAGGATTAGGTATGGTTCTTTACCTCCCCTGTCATCGTAGGGAACTTGCCACATTTATTGCATTATAAGTAGTCGCTCAGAATAAATTACAAAAATCTGCCTAGGATTTTGTATTTATAGAGTGTGAAAAAACAAACACTAGATCCGTTAGAACGGCAGACTTTGGAACAAATGTATCGTTTTCACCCTAACAAACAAGCCCGATTACACGCTCATGGGCTGCTGTTGTTAGCCCAAGGCTACTCCTTTGCCGAAGTAAGCCAGATACTGCTGCGCTGCCAAAAAAGCGTTTACAACTGGGTGAATCGCTGGCAGGACAAGGGATTAGTTGGCCTTTACGATCAGATTGGACGGGGCCGCAAGCCCATACTAGACTTGAGGGATTGCCTGAAAGTGGAAGCCATCGTTGAGCAAGCTCCCCGAAGAGTGAGTCAGCATCTGGAAGAGATCAAAGAGCAAACCGGGCATTGGATCAGCAAATCTACGCTAAAACGCACCCTGCGTAGTATGGGTTTAGGTTGGAAACGCATTCGTAAGTGGTTAGGCAACTTGCGTAATGAGGCAGATTTTCGCATGGCCCAGCAAGAGTTGGAGAGTCTAAAAGAATTAGAAGACAAGGGATTGATTGAGTTGTACTTCTGCGACGAGTCAGGTTTCAATCTGACGCCTTGTGTGCCCTATGCTTGGCAAAAGCAGGGGCAAACGATCTGCCTGCCTGCCGCCAAAGGGGGCAGCTACAATGTGCTAGCAATGATGCGTCGCAATAATAATTTGCACGCCTACGGTTTCCAAGGCAGCATCAATTCCCAGGTAGCCATTGCCTGTATGGATGAATTCGCTATCCAACGAGCACAGAAACCAAATTGCCTACCCGCTTATATCATTATCGATAATGCGCCTATCCATAACAGCCAAGCTTTTCGGGCCAAGGAAAAACAATGGGCCCAGCAGGGAATTACCCTCAAACGAATCCCCGCCTATTGCCCCGAACTCAACTTAATAGAAATCCTTTGGCGTAAAATTAAGTACGATTGGATACCCTTCAACGCCTATCAAACCCTGGACAAACTCATCCACGAAGTGGAACAGATTATCCGAGACGTAGGTAAACGTTTTGTAATTAATTTTGATTGACTACTTATCAGCAAATTGCAGAAAGATCCCTTCGGGATGACAGAAAAAATAATTTTATGAAAAAGCCGTGCACCAAGAGAACTGACTCGTCTAGCAAATGATTTTCTTTAATGTACTGTAGAAGTATAGTCGTCTTGCCGATGCCGCGCGCTCCTTTGACGGCAATCAGCTGGTCATTCCAGTCGATCACATCCAACAGATAGCGCTTAAAAGTCAGCGGTGTCTCCTGGATGCTTCTGATGAAAAGCTAGAAAAGTCGTTCCATAAACGTTTTTTCTGTAAAACGATACTGGCTTCCGTTTAACATTCCTTCTGGGTTCGCGTACGTATAAACATGAAAAATCACCTATATCCGGTGGTCCTCTGGTTAGGACTGATCGGTTGCCAACCTTCTCTCGAAACCGCTAGCTCATCCGACAAGGCACAACGCGTTATCGACCACGCCATTGCCGCCCACGGCGGAGAAGCATTGTCATCAAGCCGCATATCGTTCGATTTTCGGAAGAAACACTACCGGGTGCAGCTCGATCAGGGGCAATTCGTCTACGAAAGCACCGGAGAAGATTCTACGGGAGCACTGGTGCACGATGTGCTGACCAACAATGGCTTCGACCGTACGGTGAATGGGCAGCCCGTTGATTTAACCGAAGAAGATCAGCAACGCTACGGCAACTCGCTCAATTCGGTGGTGTACTTTGTGCTGCTGCCCTACCCGTTGAACGACCCCGCCGTCAGTAAGGAGTACGTGGGTGAAACCACGCTAGCGGGAGAACCCTACCACAAAGTTCGAGTGAGGTTTGAGCAGGACGGCGGCGGCGAAGATTTCGACGACGAATATATTTACTGGATTCACCGGGAGCGGCACACGATGGACTACCTGGCCTACAGCTTCGAGGTAAACGGCGGTGGCACCCGCTTTCGCGAAGCCTACAACTCCCGCAAGATTAAAGGGATCCGATTTGATGACTATATTAACTACGAAAGCACCGTTGATGACTTTGCCCTGGAAGATTACGATCAACTGTTTGAAGCGGGCAAAGTAGAAGAGTTGTCACGCATTGAAACAGAGAATGTTGAAGTAAAAGGAGCGGACATAGAGCGTGCGAAGTATTTTTAAGAACGTAGCTTTAACCGGCCCCGTGCAGCCAACCTACATCACCGGAATGAAATTTGATCTTGACCGTTACGACCACCTGCTGCTGGACATGAACGGAACGTTTGTGCTCGATTTCGACCGGTTTGATTCGGAACAGAATTTTGGCGCTACGTATCAATCCTTAGGATACCAGTCTCTTGCTCCGAATAGTGCGCACCACCGGGTAAGAAAGGCTTACGATTACATGGCGGCGCGCTACCCTGACGAAGCCTATTACGCTAATTTCCCAAGTGTAGCGGAAGCGCTTGTCAAAACATCAACCGACGTACTGGCCGCTGAAGTCGTAGACGAACTTGTGGCCACGTTTGCCGCGCACGAACTTGGGGTGCTGCCACCGGGATACAAAGCGGCACTTAAGAATCTGTCGGCCCGCAAACCGCTTAGCGTGCTGAGCAACCTATGGGCTCCCAAAAATCGCTGGCTTGAGCAGTTTGCCCAGTGGGGTATCTCTGGTTGCTTTCACAGTCTACACTTCTCGAGCGACGGAGCCGAAATAAAACCCCACCCCGCGTTTTTCAACCGTGCCTTGCAGCCTATTCGGCAGGGAAATCCCGCCGCTCGGGTACTCTACGTCGGCGACTCGTACCGGTGCGATGTCCGCGGAGCAGTGGCGGCCGGAATAGACGTAGTCTGGCTCTCAACCGAAGACTCGGCACGCCGCACGGAGGGCCAACCCGTAGCAAAATTTGCTAATCTGCTGGAGTTTGAGGCAGCAGTAAACATACAAGGATAAAGAGGTGATATATACAGAAGGCTAGCCTTGGCTAGAATCCTAACCTCTCCCTTACCCTTTTCAGCACTGGCTCCGCAATCTCTCGCGCTTTAGCTTCGCCCTGCTCCAGTTCCCGGTGCAACTCCGGCAGATTGTTCAAGTAGTCGTCGTAACGCTTACGCTCAGTAGCGAAATTGTTGCAAAGCAACTCGAACAGGGCTTGTTTCGCGTGACCGTAGCCATAACCACCTCGGACGTAGTTGTCGCGCATCTCGGCAATCTGCTTTTCGTTGGCTAATAAACTATACAAGGCAAATACCGTATCATTGGTCGGGTCTTTTGGGTCCTCCAGCGGGGTGCTGTCCGTCACGATGCTCATCACCTGCTTTCGCAGCGCCTTGTCGGGCAGAAAAATATCCAGGACGTTGCCGTACGATTTGCTCATCTTCTGCCCATCGGTGCCGGGAATGGTCATGCGCGTTTCGTTGATCTTGGCCTCGGGCAGCACGAAGGTGTCGCCGTAGCGGTGGTTAAAGGCACTGCCAATGTCGCGGGTCATCTCCAGGTGCTGCTGCTGGTCCTTGCCCACGGGTACCACCTCGGCATCGTACAGCAAAATATCGGCTGCCATCAGCACCGGGTAAGTAAATAGGCCCGCGTTTACGTCGGCCAGCCGATCAGATTTGTCTTTGAAAGAGTGGGCATTGGCCAGCATCGGGAAGGGCGTGAAGCAATTGAGGTACCACGCTAGTTCGCACACCTCAGGCACCCGCGACTGCCGGTAAAGTAAGTTGTGTTGCGTATCAAAGCCAAAGGCCAGCCAGGCGGCGGCTACTGCGTTCACGTTGCTAGCGCGGGTTTCGGCGTCCTTTATGGTAGTGAGCGAGTGCAGGTCAGCAATGAAGAACAGCGACTCATTGGTGCGCCCCTCGGCATCGGTGGCCTGCGAAAGTTTAATGGCCGGCTGAATGGCTCCCAGGATGTTGCCCAGATGCGGTTTTCCCGAACTTTGTATTCCCGTTAGTACGCGTGTCATTCTAGCACAGAAATTGTTTCTTTTCGTTCTTTGCAAAGTAAACTAAATCTATGATGATCTCGAAACAACGGCGGTGGTTTATCACCGGTATCTTATTTATGTCAGCGGTGAGCTTCAGCCATGCCCAGGCACCCACCATGCGCTTCGAAACCGACGACCACGATTTTGGCACGGTGCCCGAAGAGGGCGGTCCCATTTCGCACGCGTTCACCTTCATCAACACCGGCGATGCCCCCCTGCTCATTAGTGAGGTAAAAGCTTCCTGCGGGTGCACCACTCCGAGCTGGTCGAAAGAAGCCGTTGCTCCTGGCGATACCGGCATGGTGGTGGCCCAGTACAATCCGCAGAACCGCCCGGGCACCTTTCGCAAGTCGATAAACGTCACCTCTAACGCTGAGCCAGCCATTCGCGTTTTGTCCATCAAAGGAGTGGTGAACCCCAAGCCCAAAACGCCCACCGACGATTACCCTACCGCGATGGGCAACCTGCGGGTGAAGTACCAGTCGCTGAATATGGCCAAGGTGCTCACCAAAGAACCGCTTACCAAATCGTTCGAGATGTACAACGATGGAGCCGGTGCCATTTTGTTTAGCGCAATTAATGTTGCACCCCCTCATATCACCGTCGACGTTGAGCCCAAGGAACTGCTGCCGCGCCAGAAGGGCTTTATTCGGGTAACCTACGATGCCACCCAAGCAGTGGAACAGGATAGATTAGGCTTCTCCACCGACCGCATTCGCTTGTACACCAACGAAGCCGACAGCGTAAAGGAGTTCACCGTGATGGCTACCGTAGAAGAATACTTCACTCCGCTCACTGAGAAAGAAATGCGAAGAGCTCCTAAAATTTCCTTTGCTAACAAAATGCATGACTTCGGCACTATTGCAGAAGGTGAGGTAATGAAAACGCAGTTTACGTTTTCCAATACTGGGAAAGGGGACCTGCATATTCGGTCTACCAAAGCCAACTGTGGCTGTACGGTCTCTCAACCCGATAGAAAGGTGCTCAAGTCGGGCGAAAGCAGCACCATTGCGGTCACCTTCAATTCGCAGGGGCGGCGCGGCAAGCAACAAAAAACTATCACGGTATTCTCCGACGACCCCACTAATCCCACGCAGCAGCTCACCATCAAGGCCCGGGTTAATGTAGGAGAGTAGATGGCTGAGCTCAATTAAGTCGATGTACGAATAGTTCTTACTCAAAATAGTATAATTATTTGGCTAAGTTTTTGCGCTTTTTTCACATAACCAAATTTTACCCGTATGAAAAAGAGCACAATACTCAATCGGTTCATTCTGATAGCACTATTCTCTAGCTATCTGTTTAGCTGTAGCCAGGAGGATGATCCCCAAGTCAAGCAAGAGGCCCCGGCGATTCCGCCCGCCGCCACACTTGAGATGAAACTGTATGGTTTTTCAGAAGAGGATGTTTCCAATGGCCGAACCATGGCTGAGAGCTACCGGAACGTCGCGCACGCTAAGGTAGGATTCGTTATTTGGAGCAAGATTATTGAACTTCAGCTAGCAGTTCCTACCATTGCCTTGGCTGAAGCATTCAAGCAGCAGCCTACGCTTATGGAAGCAGGCAAATGGCGTTGGGCCTACGATGTGGAGCTAAACGGCAACTACCAAGTGGAATTGTACGCTAGTGACGAAGGAAACCAGCAGGTGGGTTGGGAGATGTATCTCTTGAAAAAGGGTGGGTTTCAAGATTACCTGTGGATAGAAGGAACCTCGGCCCGGAATGCCACGCAGGGACAATGGACGGTAAACACGGCAACGTCTGATGAACTTATGCGGGTAGACTGGAAAAGAGGCACATCGGATACGGTGTCCGAACTCACTTATACCCACGTGGAAGTGGACAGCAAGCACAAAGGTAGCTACGTGAAGTACCAGGTGCTAGACAAAGGAGATTACAACATCTCGTATAGCGTATACATGAGTGATATAGACAATCTGTTTGAGATCAACTACCATACGGAAGAGCAGGTAGGTCGGGTGAGCAATCCGGAATACTTCAAAGACAACGACTGGCGCTGTTGGAACAGAGATTTTGAGGATGTTAGCTGCGAATAGCCTTTGGCAATAACCAATAAAAAGGGATGCCTCGTTCAGAAGCATCCCTTTTTGTTTGATGAAATAAATTAGTTTTATAAAGCGCTCGCGGTAGCTTCGGCCTCTTTGTTGGCTTTGATGTCGAAGCCCACGTTCACCGTATTGTAGATAAATTTGTCTTTGGCGCGTGCTTCCATATCGTTCTCGTCGCCGTAGGATACGTTCCATTTGGTGCGATCGATATTGAACTTGGCCTGAGCCATGATCTGGTCACCCGTCATACTTACCTTCGCCGGAAAAACAATGCTTAGCGTGGTGTCGCGCATTGTGAGGTTGCCGGTGATGGCGTGCGTGGGGTTTTCTACGGCGTACTCACTTACGGCTTCATCGTTTACTACAACGTCTAGGCGGGAAGTGTCAGCTTCCATTTTTGCTTCAGCGTACGGTACTACCTCGGTAATTTCAAACTTAGCGGTTGGATACTGGGCTACGTTCGAAGAAATCAGGAGACTGCAAATGTCCGGTCAGCTTTTGCTTGTCTTCGCCCTCTAAATCGAGCACGTTGATGGCGTTCAGATCCATCGTAAAGCTTCCACCTACGACGTTGCCGTTTTCCACAGACAGCTTACCATCTTGAATAGCGATGGTTCCGTTGTGCCGTCCGGTAGGTTTGAATCCGTACCAGGTAAGTTCGCTTGCTTCGGTATCCAGGGGATAGTTGACGGCTTGAGCACTCAGTTGGTCCACTTCTTGGGCCGCGCCCACTTCAGCATCGGAACCACCTGGCTTTTGCTGGCAGCTTGTAACAGTAAAAGTGGCCAACAGGGCCAGAACAGGGAATGATAATGTCTTCATAACTGGTTTTTTAATGATAGGTTTAAGGTGATTATACTGCTATTGCCTCCGGAAAGTTGTCTAAACAACAATCATTTTGAAAAAACTCTTTTCAAAGCGTGGCATCCGCTCCCGGAGCTCGGTCATCGGTGCGAAAGGGTGATACGGGCAGGCCGTCTTCGCTATACAGATTAACGGTAGGGTTGTTGGCCCAGCCGTAGCGCACCGCTACCGGTTTAGCTACCTCGGGCGCGTAGATTGACACTTCGTTCGGGCCAACAATCTTAGCGATGGCTTCAACAAAAGGTTTTCCTTCTTCGGCAATGGTGAAGCCCATCACGTCTTCATCAGGTAATTTCATCAGTCCATTGCCCACTCCCTTAAAGGTGACAACGACCGAGTCGCCCGAAACCTGCATTGATTCGTACATGGGGCCGGTGAACACCGAGGCGTCGCCGTAGGCCACCGCCTGGGCGGCTTGGGCCAGCCGCGCGCCTACGTCTTGCTTGTTGCGGGGATGAATGTCGCCGGGGTTGCCAATATCAATGGTCACCGCCATCCCCGTGTTCTCTAATTCCAGTGCCTTGTTCTGCGCTTCGCGCAGGTAAGCCCACTGGTCAACCGGGGCACCGCCTGGCTCGAAGTTAGCCAGTTGCACAAACAGAAAGGGAAAATCGTCGTCGCCCCACTGCTGACGCCAGTCTTTGATCATGTTCGGAAACAGGGTGGCGTACTGCTGGGCCCGGCTGGCGTTACTTTCGCCCTGGTACCAGATCGCTCCTTTGATTGGGTAGGGAAGCAGCGGGGCAATCATGCCATTGTAGAGCGTGGCGGGTTGGTTTTGCGTACGGGTTGAAGCGGGAAAGGGCGGCTCTTGCGACGCATCGTACTGCCAGGGACCGGTAAGGTCGACCGACAGTCGGTTGCCGTCTTGGGCCAGATACATTTCCTCGGCCGGGCCGGTGAGTCCGCCGCCGCCGCTGTTGTCCTGCACGCGGATGGTGATGGTATTTTTGCCCGCTTTCACTGCGTCGGCGGGCAATTCGTACTCCCGGTTTTTGTTATAGCCCTGCGTTTCGCCCACGCGCTGTCCGTTGAACCAGGTGATATCGTCATCGTCGATGGCCCCCAGGTGCAGGGTAAGGGCTTTTGCGGCGTAGCGACTGGGAAGATTAATAGTTTTCTGAAACCACACGAAGCCGTTGAAGTTTTGCAAGGTGGTGTCGGCACTTTCCCAGAGATTTGGGAGGGTCATGGTCTTTGCGTCACTTAGGTCGAGGTTCGGCTGATAATCAGCCGCGCTAATCTTTTGGTTGGCGGTTTCGACAATGGAGCTGCGCTGCTGCTCAATGGCTTCGGGACTGATCACTGTTTCGTTAGCCTGCTGACGTTGTTTGATTTCGTCGGCAAAGTCGGGCATGGTCAGCAGCATTTCTTCGCTCGTCCAGGCTTCGGCCGGAGTGCCTCCCCAGTTGGAACTGAGCAGCCCAATGGCCACGCCTTCTTCCTGGTGAATCTGGCGTCCGAAAAAGTAGGCCACCGCCGAAAACGCGGGCACGGTTTCGGGGCTGCAGGGCACCCAGCCGCCTCCGGCTACGCTCATACTGTCCAGAGGAGTGTAGCTGGTCACGCGTTCCACGGTGAACAGGCGGATGTTGGGATAATCAGCGTTGGCGATCTCTTCTTCAAAATTATCTACTTCGGCCTGTAAGGCCCACTCCATGTTCGACTGTCCTGAGGCGAGCCAGACGTCGCCGATCATAATGTTCTGTAGTTCAATCTCCTCTGCTCCTTCAATCTCCAGTTCGTAGGGTCCACCGGCGTCCATAGCGGGCAAGGTAGCCTGCCATTTCCCTTGTGCATCGACCTCAGCCTGGGCTTCGCTTTCTCCCAGCTCAATTTCAACAGTGCCGCCCGGATCGGCAGTGCCCCAGATCACGATGTCTTTGCCGCGCTGCAGCACCGCGTTGTCGGTGAATAGTTCGGCCGGTTGCACATTGGTAGCCGACGGCCCCTGGCACCGCACGAGCAGAAGTGATAAGACAGGAGCCGCTAGAGTAAAGGCAAACTTTTTCATAGGTTGGTAGGGAATAGGTTAGGCATAAGTGTTCCCAAAATAGGGAATATTTAGTTTGTAAAGCAATCCGACAATCATTTCCAGCGCACCACCTGCCCCCGGCTTTCATCCAGCAGTTCTGGCGGTACGTTTGATCTAACCTCTGTTTTAAGCATCTGGGTTAGCTTGTCTTTGGAAAACCGCTGGTGGTAGGTGAGGCTCACGGCCCGCAGGGGTGAGACGTTCTTAAACGAACGCACATTTTTTCGCCGCTCATCGGGTAAATCAAACACCGCGAGTTCGGGCAGTAGGGTGAATCCGTAGTGCTGGTCTACAATCTTCTTGAGGGTTTCCAAACTACCGCTCAAGAAGCTAGCGAGGTGGTTGGTTTCCAGCAGTTCTCCGCAAAAAGAAGCCACCTGATCGCGGAAGCAGTGCCCTTCTTTGAGCAGCCACATTTGCTTCATGTCCAGTTCGCTTAGCGAAACAGTGTCTTCCGGATAAGCGTGTCCATCGGGTAGATACACCAGAAACCGCTCGTAGAACAACGGCACGTGCACCAGCCGACTTTCGCTCGCACGAGCCACCCACAGGGCCACGTCCAACTGGTCTTTGTGAAGTTTATCAACGATTTGATCCGACAGTAATTCTTCAATTTCCAGCGTGAGGTTCGGATACCGCTTGGCTAACGAGGGCAACACCCGGGGCAGAAGGTACGGACTGAGCGTGGGGATGATACCCACCCGCAGCGTGCCCGACAGATCATCGGCGTGGCGAAGTACCAGGGCGTCTATTTGCTTTAGACTCTGTAAACTCACCCGGGCCTGCTCGATGACCTGTTCTCCAACGTCGGTGGGAGCCACCGGCTTTTTGTTGCGGTTGAACAGCACGGTGCCTAGTTCATTTTCTAGCTTCTTAAGCTGCATACTGAGGGTGGGTTGTGTCACGTGGCAGTGCGAAGCAGCCGTGGCGAAGTTACGATGCGTATCAAGGGCTACTACGTACTCAAGTTGGGTGATGGTCATAGAGAAGGTTTATTGATTTGTAAAGATAATCAGTTTGTCTTATGTGCGGCAACTTCGTACTTTGGTCGCCTAGCATTATTATTTTGAGTACCTGACACCAGTGAAGAGCATGGACTTTTTTGAATCAATTCGGCAAGGCAAACTTGATGAGGTGAAGCAGTACGTAGCAGCCGACCCGGATCTGCTGACCGGCCGCGACCCGCGGGGATTTCCGCCCTTGGTGCTGGCTAGCTACAGCGGGCAGCATGCCATCACCCGGTTTTTATTGGAAGCGGGCGCAGACGTGAATGTTGAAGATACGGCAAGAAACACCGCGCTGATCGGAGTGAGCTTCAAGGGTTACCCGGATATTGTCGCTCTGTTGTTGGAGCACGGTGCCGACATAAATGTGCAGAACGTTAACGGAGCCACCGCGTTGATTTACGCCGTTACTTTTGGGCAAATTGAGGTCGCTCGGCGGTTGCTAGAGCATGGCGCTGACCAATCGCTGCGCGACCAATCGGGGCACACCGCCGCCGACCACGCCCGGAGGCAAGGGGCGGCCGAGATGCAGGCATTTTTTATTCAAAAAGAATAGCGTGGCTTACCAGCAATACTCCGTAGAGTTTTAAGGGGGAAATAAATTAAAAAGGCGAAAGTCTAGTTTTGGTTTTGCGAAACTACAAAACAAAGACTTTCACCTATGAATGTAGAAACACTCACGCGTATAATAATGGACAAAATGCCTGACATAGGCAAATGGCAACGAGACTTTATGATTCATTTGATGCCCCTACTGCTGACCATCCGTGGTCGCCATAATTTTGAGAACTTATCCCGTTATGGTTCTTCCAACGAGGCGACCTATCGGGCGCGCTATGAGAAAAGTTTTGCCTTTGAGCAATTCAACGAGCAATTGATTTTGTCTATGCCCACTGAGGAACGTATCATTGCTTTCGATCCTAGTTACCTGCCCAAAAGCGGTAAGCATACCCCAGGTACGAGCTACTTTTGGTCAGGGTGTGCTAATGCGACTAAGTACGGCCTAGAGATTAGCGGTTTTGCCAGCGTGGGCATAGAGAGTCGTACGGCCATGCATTTGTATGCCAAGCAAACCATCGGTCAAGACCGCTACGGTTCGCTACTGGACTATTATGCTGGTCTGGTGGTAGAGCAAGCCAACCGATTGAAAGCTGTTTCTACTACTTTAGTAGCGGATGGTTACTTCTGGCGCAGACCGTTCGTGGATGCAGTGAGCGGGCAAGGCTTCACGCTGATTAGCAAACTGCCCAGCAATGCGGTCTTGCAGTATCCTCATCTAGGGCCCAAGCCCAAACGTAGAGGCCGACCCCGCAAGTATCAAGGGCGCGTTAACCGGCTGGCTTTGGATAGGGCGCACTTTACCCCCTGTCTACAAGAAAATAATATGATCGCTTATCAAGGCAAAGTCTATGTGAAAGCATTGGATCGTTTAGTCAAGTGCGTCATCGTGCACATAACCAAAAAAGATGGTTCTCTGAGAGCAGAAGCTTTCTTTGCTACTGATCCGACTATGGATGGAGCTAAAGTGCTAGAATGCTATCGCTTACGTTTCCAGATAGAGTTTCTCTATCGGGATGCTAAGCAGCACACTGGCCTGACGGAATGCCAGGCCCGTAGTGAGCAGAAGATACATACCCACATCAATGCCAGCCTGACGGCCGTATCACTAGCCAAAGCAGTATACGCTTGGCCTGAGCCAGGACAACCAAGAAAGCCTTTCTCCCTCTCCAGCATCAAAATCCAGTACTTCAATGAACATTTGCTACACAGGTTTTTTAGCGAGTTCGGTATAGCTGCCGAATTCTATCAAAATTCGCCACAGTATCAAATGCTATACAACTATGGCTGCATTGCCGCTTAAAACTCTACAGACTATTGTTACCAGCACAACACCCAACTACTTACCACCACCACTGACCCGGTGGAACTGTTTTGGCAGAAATGGGTTCCCGCCGGAGCCATTGAGAGGGTTTTGGTCTTTCAGCACGGCATAGGGGAGCACTCCGGGCGCTACCGGCATTTACTCGATGCTTTCGCCAACACTGGAACCGCCTTTTACGCCCTGGATTCCCGCGGACACGGTCGTTCTCCGGGACGCCGCGGCTACCTAACCGACTTTGAACGATTTGCTGGAGATTTAGGTGACCTGGTTCGGCTAGCCCGGTCGGAAAATGACGAGCAACCGGTGTTTCTGCTGGGCCATTCGTTGGGCGGAGCCATCGCGCTCGACTTTGCGCTGCGCGCCGGAAACCAGGAGCACTTACGGGGGTTGATTCTGAGTTCAGCGGCTATTGAACTGCCGCGCAGTGCGAGCAATCGGGTGCTGAAAGCTGCGTCCGAAGTGCTAGCGCCGCTGTTGCCAGGAGCGGTTCTGGACACTGGCCTACGATACGCTGACTTGTCGCGCGATGCCGATGCCGTGGCCGCCTACCGGGCCGACCCGCTGGTGCACGGAAAGGCCTCGATACGGATGGGCCACACGCTGTATCACCTGAGCCAGGGTTTCTACGGGCGCGCTGATCAACTAACCATTCCGGTATACCTGTTTCACGGCATGGCTGACCGCATCACCTCGCCCGAAGGCTCAGCGAAGCTCTTCGCGCGGCTGACCACTGCTGATAAGAAACTGAAATTGTACGAAGGGTTGTATCACGAAACCATGAACGAGCGGCCTGCTGACCGGGAAAAGGTGCTGGCTGATTTGCGGGAGTGGGTGCTGGATCGGTAAAGGTTCAAATTAACTGACCCTATTTCTACCATTGGTTCCGTTTACCGGCCAAAATAGTAGGATACTTCTACTAGCGAGTTGATGAAGAAGAAGCTTCCTTCTCCAGTGTAGAGGTTTAATCCTCCTTCGGCGGTGGCACTGATTGGAACATTGTTAAAGGGGAAGTACTCAATTCCAACCGGAGTTCGGAATGATACAATATTGTCTTCAAACCCATCGAATAGCAAAATGCCTACCTCACCGCCTAAATAAAACTTCGCTTTCTCTTCGTTCACCACCTGACGGGCTACCATGAGCGAAGGTTGCGTAAAGCCGGAACCGTCAGTCAGTTGTAAGTTTACTCTTCCGGCAAAGCGCCAGTTGTTGTTAGGGTTCGATTTGATCGCCAAACCGCCGCTGCCAATGCCCAAGCCAACCGATTGGCTATGAGCAAACGTTGCTGAAAGAAGTAGAGCGAGAACAACTAAAGACTTTTTCATGATAGATTGGATTGGGTTGAGGGTGGATAGAGAATTTTATTTGACGTTAAAAGCGCTGAAACAATATTCCATCCAATCAGAATGAATCTTGCTTACCCTGATCAAAAATAAAAACTACTTGCTTCTAACCAACCTCTTCGCCTCCCTAAAACACCTGCTTGGCCACCTTGCCCACTAACTCCGACTTGCTCATGGTGTAAAAATGCAGGCAGGGCACGCCGCGCTCCTTTAGCTCGCGGCACTGCTGCACGCACCACTCCACGCCCACCTCTCGGACCGCTTTGTTGTCGGCGCATTTTGATACCTCCCGCGCCAGCTCGTCGGGAATGTCTAGAAAGAAGTACTTCGGCAGCGCCGTGAGGTGCCCTTTGGTGGCCAACGGCTTTAGCCCGGGAATGATCGGAACGGTGATGCCCTGCTGTCGACACTTGTCCACAAAATTAAAATAAGCCTGGTTGTTGAAAAACATTTGGGTAACAATAAACTCCGCTCCGGCGTCCACCTTTTGCTTCAGGTAGCGCAGGTCGGTGTCGGGGTTGGGCGACTCGAAGTGCTTCTCGGGGTAGCCCGCCGCCCCGATACAGAAATCCGTAGGAGTGGTTTCCTCCTGCGCTTCGTCCAGATAGATGCCCCGGTTCATACAGTGCACCTGCTCGATCAACTCACTGGCGTAGCCATGTCCGTCGGGATGGGCCTTGAAACCGGATTCCGACTTCACCGGATCGCCCCGAAGCACCAGCACGTTCTGGATGCCCAGAAAGTCCAGGTCGATAAGCATGTTCTCAGTGTCCTCTTTTGAGAAACCCCCGCAGATTACGTGCGGCACCGTGTCTACCTGATAGCGGTTCTGGATGGCCGCGCAGATGCCCACCGTGCCCGGCCGCTTGCGCGTTACTTTCTTCTTCAGCGTGCCGTTGCCCAAATCTTGATAGATGTGTTCTTCGCGGTGGTAGGTTACGTCGATAAAGGCCGGAGAGAAATCCATCAACGAGTCAATGTGCGAAAACAGCGCATCAATATTTTCCCCCTTTTTAGGAGGGAGGATTTCTATGGTGAACAGCGTGTCGGTGGCTTGCCGTAGGTGGTCGATAACTTTCATAGTCCTCAGTTAGCACCGCGAAAGTAGGAAAAGTTCGAGTACAGAAAGTTATTCCTATCCAACTTTCATCTGCTAACGCTTATATTTAACAAATGAGAGCCGATATCTTGATTCTACTCTTAATCCTATCGGGTGGTCCTGACACCGGGCAGATTGATACCGCTAGATAGCAGTTAGTGTCGAGCTTCAGCAGTTGAACAGCTTTTCGTTTGAGAATACGTGTATCGACTGAAAGGTGATGCTATAAGTATCTTTTAGCCTATGACCATTGCGCAATACATCCGCCAGTACGTAAATAGCAGCGCGAACATCAACGATCCTTTGCCATTTGCTACCCGGAAGAAGATCTTCAATAAGAATGAGGTCATCACCACTTTTGGTCAGATAGAAGACAAGGCGTACTATCTTGTCGAAGGACTGGTAGAAATCAGCTTACTCGAAAATGGG
The DNA here is from genome assembly GCA_963761785.1 of uncultured Cytophagales bacterium. GTDB lineage: Bacteria > Bacteroidota > Bacteroidia > Cytophagales > Cyclobacteriaceae > Tunicatimonas. The sequence goes on along the minus strand of CAVXII010000001.1, from coordinate 2,039,635 downwards.
CAGGAGAAGATCATTGACTTTTTTCTCCCCAACAGCTTCTTTGCTGCTTATACTTCCCTGTTAACCCAAACCCCTTCCGATGTTCAAGTCATTCCGCTTACGCTTTGCCGAACCGAGGTAATCAACTATAAGGACTTGCAAGCCGCTTATCGGAATTCTCTGGTAGCCAATCAACTTGGTCGCTACGTTACCGAGCAACTGTACATTACCAGAACCCAGCGTGAAAAAGATTTCTTGACAAAATCAGCGGAACAACGTTACCAAACCTTAGTCGCTGAGCGTCCTGACTTGGTAGCGCAGGTGCCGGTTCACAAAATTGCGAAATACTTGGGCATTCATCCAGAAAGCCTGAGCCGAATCCGTAAGCAGATCACTTCCTAACCTAGGTCAATGGATGGCACGGCAGAAGTGGCTACGTTGCGGCCTTTCGATTTCCTATGAACATTTACCAACTTCTCAAGCAACCTTTTTTCGGCCGCTTTATGGTCGATTGGCAAAGTCCGCTGTCACCCGAGCAGCAGAAAAACTGGCAAACGGTGCGAGTTAAAAGTAGCTCGGGAGCTATGATTCAGGGACTACTGGGTCGAGCCAGCACCGGAGCAGCGAAAGCGGTGATTGTGATGGGACACCCGATGGGTAAGGAAGCGAAGGGCTACTTTATCAAGCACGGCTACACTGATCTGCTTCGGCAGCATGGCTACCATACGCTGGTATTTGATATCAACGGCTTTGGTGAGAGTGAATGTGGGAACTTTAACTTTTACGAAGATATTCTGGCCGTCGGAGCTGAAGCGACCCGACTTGCCCCAAATCTACCGGTTGGTTACTTTGGTATATCGCTGGGGGCGCAGTGGGCCAGCATTGCCTTTGCCGATAAAGCTCATCCTTACCGCTTCGCGATCCTGGAAAGTCCGCCCAGCACGCTGGAAGAATTCTGGATTAAATTTCCTGGGGCTTACGCTGCGTTGCGCACCATGAACTTCTTTGCTTCCCGCTATTCCCGACGGATGAAGACCGTTGAGCGTATTAAGGAAGCCAAGAACCTGGAATCGTTGCTGTTTATCTACAGCGAATCCGACACCTGGACACCGGTTGAGATGGGTGAACGGTACCAGAAAAATTCGCCCGTGCCTACCGAACTCTGGACGGTGGCGCAGGCCGAACACGCGAAGATCATGAAATCTAACTACCGAGCGGCTTACGAAAAGAAGATTCTATCATTCTTCGACGAGAACGTACAGATGCTAACGGAGTCTGTTTACCCATAGGGGGGCTAGTGCTCCGTCAAGCCTAAGATTTCGGGTAATCCAGGGTGAAACTTAACCTAGCTCTTTGTTGCAAAAAATTCGCGTAGCTACGGCTATGCTCATTTTCTGCGCCGCGATCTAGATCAAGTTTCACGGCTGCCTGAACCCGAATCTTAAACATTGACAGAGCACTAGTCGTTTGTCATGCTTCCCTTAGTCAGGTTACAAACCATTGTCTAAAGTTAACCGTTGAATATTGATAGACTGCAAGCAGCAAACTCACTATCTTTAGGTCATGGGTACCCTTACCAAGCACCGCTTCACCGTAGATGACGTTTACTTAATGGTTGATCATGGAATTCTTCCTTCCGATCAACGCATTGAGCTAATCAACGGTGAAATTATCGATATGAGTCCGATCAATCTGCCCCACGCCAATTCGGTGACCAAACTGGACCGCTTTTTCAATAAGCATCTTTCTCAAGAAGATTATATTATCCGGGTACAGAATCCCACACTCCTGTCAGACTACTCACTTCCGGAACCAGATGTGGTGGTTGCTTATTACCGGGATGCCCTCCTGGAGGACGAACACACGCGACCAGATGACGTTGCGTTGCTCATCGAGGTGGCGGATACAACCTATCGCTCCGACCGAAATACCAAAGCACCCCTGTATGCTGCTGAAGGTATTCCGGTCTACTGGATTGTGAACTTGAACAGGCAACAGGTCGAGGTGCATTCTTATCCGCAGGAAGGAAAATACACGCGAGTGCAAGTTTATCAAGATGCTCTTGAAGTACTGGGATTTACTATTACTCCTCACGACATTTTTCCTAAAAAATAGCCCGCCTTGCTCAAACTAGCCGCTGTCGATATCGGTTCCAACGCCATTCGCATGCAGATCACCAATGTGATTGAGTACGAAGGCACTATCACTTTCAAACGATTGGAATACGTGCGCTTCCCGCTGCGGCTGGGGCAGGACGTGTTCGAGGTGACGGAAGACAATCCCTCGCACCGCATTGGTCCGCAGCGGGCGGCCAAGTTCCTGAAACTGATCCACGCCTTCAAACTGCTGATCGATCTCTACGAGGTGGACGATTACCTGGCCTGCGCCACCTCCGCCATGCGCGAGGCCGAAAACGGCGAAGAACTGGTGGCGCTGGCCAAAGAAGAATATGGCATCGACATTCAGATTGTCGACGGCGACACCGAAGCTGATATTCTGAATAACGCCCTGCTCAGCTTTCTGAGCGACGGACGCTACCTGCACATCGACGTGGGCGGGGGCAGCACCGAGTTGAACGTGTTCGTGAACAAGGAGAAAATTGCGGCCCGTTCGTTCCCCATCGGTTCGGTGCGGCGGCTTAACACCCGAGTGTCGCTTGATCGGGTATGGGAAGACGTGCGACAGTGGATTCGGGAGCACGTGAAGCCCAACGAAGGGAAAGTGACCGCCATCGGCACGGGCGGCAACATCAACAAAATCTACGACCTGTCGGGCAAGAAACTGGGCAAAACCATTGCCCTGAGCAAAGTCATCAGCGTGCGTGACTTTGTAGCTAGTCATTCGCTGGAAGAACGCATTAACAAGCTACAACTGAATCCCGACCGTGCCGACGTGATTATTCCGGCGGCCGAAATCTACATTTCGGTGATGAAGTGGGCCAAAGCTACCCAAATTCTGGTGCCCGATGTAGGTCTGAAAGATGGTATCATGCAGATGCTGTATCGGAAACACCGGGTGGACAGCCGCTAGCGGTTAGGGCTAATCGCTGCTTAGTTTGTTTTCCGAGCGCACCTTTTCCACCTTTAGTCAAAAGCAGCACCTCTGTGTTATTGATAACTTGATATTGAAGTTTGCCTAATTGCCGCTTCACTGTCTCACTCATACCTCCTCGTCTATGGCTCCCGTTCTAACCCACGAGCAATTTCTCAAGTACTGGCAGGGCCATCGACGTCTCACGCGCCGTACCATTGAAGCTTTTCCTGACGATAGAACGTTTACCACCTTTTCCGTCGGTGAGATGCGTCCGTTTGCCAAGCTTATCAACGAGTTTTTCAGTATGTCCGTCCCCACGCTCGTGGGCATTGTCTCCGGAGAGTGGACGATGGGTCAGCACAGTCCCCCCGCGACGCGCGCGGAGGCGCTCGAACGGTGGGACGCTGACACGGCTCGTATCGAAAGCCTATGGTCTCGTATACCCGAAGGGCGTTTTCAGGAGACCGACACGACGTTCAGTGGGTACGAGACGCGCCTCAACGATCTGCTATTCTACGTCATTGACAACGAAGTGCACCACCGAAGCCAGGGTTATGTCTACCTCCGCGCGCTCGGCGTCGTGCCCCCTCAGTTTCCGGATCGCAGCTGACTACTGCGCGAAGCTTATGGTGATCTGGGTAAGATTTAGCAATTTACTAGTTCTCCGTATGGGAAGCAGAGGCAGGGTTAGGCTCTGCCACATCGGCGGGCGTGTCTTCGTTGAAGAAGCGGTTCTGAAAGAGCAGGATGATGGTTACCCCAACGAAGATCGAGGCGTCGGCCACGTTAAAGATGGGCCACAGCGCCATGTGTTTACCGCCCCAAATGGGCACCCAGTCGGCTACTTTTCCTTCCCAGATATCAACGTAGAACATATCAACCACCTGTCCGTGAAACCAGGGGGTGCTCGAACCCACGGGAGCATTGTCGAGCAGCACTCCGTAAAGCGCACTGTCGATCACGTTGCCAATGGCTCCGCCCAGAATCAGCGCGACCGACCACAACAAACCGGGATGCACGTGCTTTTTGGCCAGCGCATAAAGGTAGTAGCCGATGCCCACCATCGCGAACAGGCGAAATATGGTTAAGATTAGCTTGCCGTATTCCGACCCCAACTCCATGCCGAAGGCCATGCCCGGATTCAGGGTGTAGTGCAGCTTAAACCAGTCGCCGAACACCGGAATTTGCCCCACAATGCCCATGTCCATGTTGTAGTGCACCGCCAACTTCACGGCTTGGTCGAGCAAGATGATGCCAATGCTCAAAAGGTAATATTTTAGATACTTCACGCGAAATATTATTTATCGTTTCCCCTTCTTTTTAGCCAATTTAGCCGCATCAACTTTATCCTGCGGACGGCCTGTTGCTAGCTTTGTTTTGATTAAGTTGTCAATATCTATAAAATTGACAGCTACCCCTTCCATATCAACTACTTTCTTTTTCGTTTAACAATTCTATAAACTCTCTGAAGTCGGGGTTCAGCACCATATTTCCATGTATTGTATTCCTGGCGAATTTCTTCTAATGCTCTTAGCCTCTCTATGGGCGGGCGGCTCAGCCAATAAAGAAGATCATCCGGTTCTTCACCCTTTTTATAAATACCTCCGCGACTTCTATCCATTTGCTGCTTCTTTAAGTACTACCGGTGAGGTGGTTAGCACAAACACACCAAACAAAGAATCCCAGTAGAGGTTGAAGAACAGCGGGGCTTGATGCGCCAGAAAACCATGACGTATGATACCCAGTACGTGGGTGCTTGTGCCCACCAGAAATCCGATTGAGTAGATCGCTAAAATAATCTTCACCCCTTTACGCATAAGCTACTTGGCTACACGCTCTGGTGCGCGTTTGCAACGCGTTACCAACGTGCAGTGCTTGTTCTTTTATCTCCATCATTTCACCACCTTCAGACTAACCTCCACCACTCCCTCATCCATCTCCAACGCCGTTGCGTCGGATAACGTATCCTCCGTCAGCGTTAACTCCGTAGCCTGGGTTTCCTGACAAATATACGCTTTATGTGCTTGGATTGCGGCATCTACTAGCGCGTTGCCCTGCTTCACGCTGATTTCAATCTTATCCTGCACCTCTAGGCCCTGGTCTTTGCGCAGGTTCTGGATGCGGTTCACTAGGTCGCGGGCCACGCCCTCTTTCTTCAGTTCATCGGTTACGGTGATATCTAACGCGACCGTAAGGCTTCCCTCTCGGGCCACCGACCAGCCGGGAATATCCTCCGAACTGATCTCCACGTCCTCTAGCGTTAGCGAGATGGCCTCCCCGTTGAGCGGCAGTTCGTAGCGCTGCTCGCGCTCCAGTTGATTAATCTCATCAGCCCCCCATTGCGCCAGGGCCTTGGCGATCTCCTTTACTTTCGGGCCGTACTGCTGGCCCAGTTTGCGAAAGTTCGGCTTGATCTTCTTCACCAAAACTCCCGACGTGTCGTCGATGTACTCGATGCCCTTCACGTTCACCTCCGACAGGATCAGATCTTCTACCGAGGCAATCTGCTGCCGCAGTTCGTCGTTGAGCACCGGGATAAGCACCCGCGACAGCGGCTGCCGCACCTTGAGGGTGTGCTGCTTGCGTAATGAGTGCACTAGTGAGGAGGTGCGCTGCGCCAGTTGCATCTTGGCCTCCAGTTCGCCATCGATGGCTGCCTCGTCGGCCACCGGAAAATCCGTCAGGTGCACCGAGGGCAGATCTTCTTGCTGGCTCACGCCGTTCAGGTCCTGATAGAGCCGGTCGGTGTAGAAGGGCGCAACGGGCGAGGCTAGTTTGGCCAGGGTCAACAGACAGGTATATAAGGTTTGGTAGGCCGCTTGCTTGTCCCGGTCATAGTCTCCCTGCCAGAAGCGTTTTCGGTTCAGCCGCACGTACCAATTGCTTAAATCATCGGTGGTGAAGTCCTGAATGGCTCGAGCGGCCCGGGTGGGTTCGTAGGCCCCGTAGGCAGCGTCTACCTCCTTGATGAGGCTGTTAAGCTTCGAGATGACCCAGCGGTCGCTCTCGGTGCGTTCGGCCAGCGGAATAGACGCTTCGGCAAAGGTAAAATCGTCCAGGTTGGCGTACAGCGCAAAGAACGAATAGGTGTTTTGCAAGGTGCTGAAGAAGCGCCGCTGCACCTCCTGCACGCCGTCCAGATCGAACTTGAGGTTGTCCCAGGGGTTGGCATTGCTGATCATGTACCAGCGGGTGGGGTCGGCCCCGTACTCGGCCAGTGTCTCAAAGGGGTTTACGGCATTGCCCAATCGCTTCGACATTTTGCTGCCGTTTTTGTTGAGTACCAACCCGGTCGACACCACGTTTTTGAACGCCACGCTGTCGAACAGCATCCCGGCGATGGTGTGCAGGGTAAAAAACCAACCCCGGGTCTGGTCCACGCCCTCCGAGATAAAATCGGCTGGATAGCTGGCCGCAAACACATCTTCGTTCTCGAACGGATAGTGCCACTGGGCGTAGGGCATGGCACCCGAGTCGAACCAGACATCAATCAGGTCTGCTTCGCGGTACATGCGCTGCCCACGCGCACTCACCAGCACAATGTCGTCAACGTAGGGCCGGTGCAGGTCTTCCTTGGCCAGCGCTTCGTCGTTCTTGCGGATAAGTTCAGCGTCCCCGTCAAAAGCGAGGTTGGCCCGCTCGATGGCTTCGGTGAGTTCGGCCACCGAGCCGATGCACACTTCTTCGGTGCCGTCGGCGGTGCGCCAGATGGGCAGCGGGGTGCCCCAGTAACGCGAGCGACTCAGGTTCCAATCCACCAGGTTCTCCAGCCAGTTGCCGAAGCGACCGGTGCCGGTCGACTCGGGCTTCCAGTTGATGGTCTTATTGAGTTCCACCAAGCGATCTTTGCGGGCGGTGGTGCGGATAAACCACGACTCCAACGGGTAGTAGAGAATTGGCTTGTCGGTGCGCCAGCAGTGGGGGTACGAGTGCTCGTAGCGCTCCACCCGGAAGGCCTTATTCTCCTGCTTCAGCTTAATGGCAATCTTCACGTCGGTCGACTGGTAGTTGGGGGCTGATTCGTCTTCGTCGTCGTAGTTCTTCACCGGCAGGCCCGCAAAGTCCGCGATCTCCTGCACGAAGCGGCCCTGCTTGTTGACGATGGGCGCGGGGTTGCCGTTCTCGTCTTCCACCAGCACGCCGGGCACGCCCAGCTTCTCGAGCGTACGAAAATCGTCCGACCCAAAGGTTTTGGCCAGGTGCACCAGCCCGGTGCCGTCGTCGGTGGTCACAAAGTCGGCCACCACCACGCGAAAGGCCGGGTCGGGCAGGGGCACGTAGGGCATCAGTTGCTCGTACTTCATTCCTTCCAGGTCGCGGCCCTTCATTGAATCCACCACTTCGTAGGGAATCAGTTTGTCACCCGGCTGGTAGTCAACCAGCTTCACCTCCTTGGCCTTGGGGTTGAAGTAGCCTTCCATCCGGTCGCGCGCCAGGATTACGTTCACCGGGGCGTAGGTGTAGGGGTTGAAGGTTTGCACCCGCACGTAATCGATGTCGGCCCCCACGGCGATGGCCGAGTTGGCGGGCAGCGTCCAGGGCGTGGTGGTCCAGGCCAGCAGGTAATCGTTTTCGGTGTCCTTGATCTTGAACTGCGCGGTGATTGAGGTGTCGCGCACGTCTTTGTAGGCCCCCGGCATGTTGAGCTCGTGCGAACTCAGACCGGTGCCCGCCGCCGGGGAGTAGGGCTGGATGGTGTAACCGCGGTAGATGAGTCCCTGGTCGTAAAACTGTTTGAGCAGCGACCAGAGCGACTCCATGTAGTCGCGCTCGAAGGTGATGTAGGGATCATCCAAATCGACCCAGTAACCCATCTTTTGCGTCAGGTCGTCCCACTCGCCCTTGAACTTCATCACCGCTTCGCGGCACTTTTGGTTGTATTCCTCAATAGAGATTTTCTCGCCGATGTCTTCCTTGGTGATGCCCAGTTGCTTTTCTACCTGCAACTCTACCGGCAGTCCGTGGGTATCCCAGCCGCCCTTGCGCTTCACCTGGTAGCCCTTCAGGGTTTGGTAGCGGCAGAAAATGTCCTTGATAGTGCGGGCCATCACGTGGTGGATACCCGGCGAACCGTTGGCCGAGGGTGGCCCTTCGTAAAAGGTGAAGGTGGGGTTTCCTTCCCGGCGGCCAACGGATTGTTGGAAGATGTTATTTTTTTGCCAAAAGGTGAGCACTTCTTCGGCCACCTGGGCGTAGTTGAGATTTTTATGTTGGGGGTATTTCATGAGCTAGATGCTGGATGACTTTCTACATGGCATTCCGTGCGGGGCAAGGATGCTGGATGTTTGCTACCAATATCTATGGTCCATCATCTAACATCCAATCGTGCGCGCGAAGTTACAATATCCTGGGGGTTTGTGGCAATTTGCCGAAGGATAACCGCGGGCGGGGAAAAAAGATTTAATTCACCTTGAAAATCCACCTGCTTTGCGGGTGGTCATGTTCTGATGGCTATGCCTATTTTTGAGGCATGAGTAAATATAAGAAGCTTAGCCATGTTGTCTATAAATGCGATTATCATATTGTCTGGGTTCCCAAGTACAGGTTTCGTGTCTTGAAAGGGGCCATAAAGGAATTGGTCGAGCATGATATCAAGATGTTGTGCCAATGGAAGAGTTGTGAGGTAGAAGAGTTAAGCTTGCAGGAGGACCACATCCATCTTTTGGTCTCAGTTCCCCCGAAGGTTTCCATTTCAAAGCTTATGGGAACGCTGAAGGGCAAGATTGCAATAAAGCTTTTCAAGAGCTATCCTAAGCTGAGAGAGAAGCCCTATTGGGGCAACCATTTCTGGGCGCGGGGTTACTTTGTGAGCACAGTTGGGCTTGATGAGGACACAATACGGAGGTATGTCAAGTATCAAGAGAAAGAGGAGAAGAAGGCTGAGAATCAGCAACAACGTTTCAATTTCTAAAATGGACCCCAGCCGCCCCCTATGGGGGCTAGCCAAAGCCACCTTCTTAGCTTGACTTTAGCCTTTTATGAATTACGAAGAAGAGAAGAACTCTGGGGGAATGCATAAATTTGGATTCGCTAAAATTCAGATGTATGCTTGCTATTCCCGAAGAGTTCTCTGTTCAAATATCAGCATTTGCCCCCTTGTTTAAAAGAAAAGTTTTTCAACATGTCAAAGTCTTACTCATGGGTTCTTTGTTAGTAATAGGCCGCCGCACCGTGTGTAGTGCTTTGCGGGCTATGGGCTTAGCGCAGGAGACGCAATTCCATAAGTATCATCGTGTGCTCAGTAATGCTAAGTGGTCAGCCTATCAAGCGGCCCGTATCCTATTAGGTTTACTAGTAGAGGGGCTAGTTCCTGCTGGCGAGCCTTTAGTGTTTGGTTTGGATGAGACTCTGGAGCGGCGCTGGGGTAAAAATATTACCGCTCGTGGTATCTACAGAGATGCTGTTCGTTCTAGCCATAGCTATTTTGTGAAGTGTAGCGGCCTGCGCTGGATGTGCATGATGCTCTTAACACCTATTCACTGGACTAAGCGTGTATGGGTCACCGTGACGCGGCATTGCCTTTCTTAACCGTACTAGCCCCTTCGGAGCGCTATAATGAGCAGAAGGGCAGAGGACACAAAAAGATCACTGACTGGGCCAGTGGGCCCCACCGGGACAAATGATCCTGCAACTCAAGCGGTGGTTACCTGATCGTCAGATTATCGTAGTGGCCGACAGTTCCTATGCCTGTTATGCTTTGCTAGATGCGGTACGCGCTCATGTTTGTATGATCACTCCTTTGCGTTTAGATGCTCGTCTGTTTGATGAGCCGCCCCCACAACCACAGGGTAAGCGGGGACGCAAACCTAAGATCGGTGATCGGCAACTCACGCTACAGCAACGGCTCAGTGCTCCGACAACCCGATGGCAGACCATCGTCATTCCTCAGTGGTACGGCAAAGGCAAGCAAGTTATGCAAGTAGCTACTGGAACAGCTTTGTGGTACAAGAGCAATGATCCATTAGTGCCGCTGCGTTGGGTGCTCATCAAAGACCCTAGCGCACGCATTGCCCCGGTGGCATTACTATGTACTGACCGCCAACTAGATGTTCAAAGCATCATCAATTACTTCATTCGTCGCTGGACTGTAGAGGTTACTTTTGAGGAAGTTAGAAGGCATTTGGGAGTAGAATCTCAGCGGCAGTGGAGCGATCTGGCTATCGCCAGAACTACCCCAGTGCTGATGGGTCTGTTCAGTCTGGTTACCCTCTGGTCAAATCAACTACAACAGCAGAAAGATATTGAAGCCCAACGGAGTGCCTGGTATCAGAAAGTGAATCCTACCTTCTCGGATGCCCTAGCTTCAATAAGAGAACGACTCTGGTCTAAACAGCAATTTTTAACCTCCCTGCCAGGAACAGAGGTTAAGTATTTAAATAAACCATTGATCCAGCATTTATGCACCCTGATGACCAGAGCCGCGTAAGGCTAAAGTCAAGCTAAGAAGGTGTGATTTTTACTCGCAAGCATAGCGAAAACTTTTAAGCATGATTACTTTCACTATCTTTAACTGAAAGATTTATGACACCAGAAGAGCTTTATCAACGAACCAAAGAAATGTCGTATGAAGAAAAACAAAGATTTGTTCAGGCTTTCTTGGCAACGGCTGATGAAGACGATTTCACGCAGCAGATGCTCGCATGGGGAGACAACATTCATGAGCAGATGGCCAAACTACAACAGGAAATAGATAGGTACCGAGTCCATCACCAAACCCCCGCTTGGCTGCTTGAAGACTGGATTAACAACGCGGTTATCTGTCAGATGCTCTACGGGACTAAAGACAAGAGCACAACGGCTTACTTTTCCCTAAAGAAAAAGGGGAAACGTCCTTGGAAAAAGGAAGAGTTGCAAAAGCTAGAGAAGATCAAGCATTCTCTGATTGATCGGTTGCAGTCAGCGTAGCGTGTAAATCCTTCCGGTTCGCGTCTCGCAAACCTTGCCCTTGAGATCGCGGGCGAAATTTTTGGCTCATCCCCCACTAAAAATCAGAAAATGACCTTCCCCCTTCGCTTAATTTTTTTGTTGACGGCTGCCATTGCACTGACAACCACTGCCACCTTCGCCCAGCAAAATTTAACCTGGGATTTTCCGATTAACCGGCCACACGCGGGGCTGTTGCTGGGCAACGGCACGCAGGGATTGATGGTCTGGGGAACCGATCGGCAGCTTATCATCACGGTGGGCCGGGCGGGTTTCTGGGACCACCGGGGCGGTAACGATTTTGCCACCCGCATCACCTATGATAGGCTTAAAACACTGCTGCAGGCCGGTGATGAAGACATGATCAAACAAGCCTTTGCCGTGCCCACCGCCGCGGGTAGTCCGAACCTGGGCCATCCGCAGCAGATCGGCGGGGGCCGCATCGTACTCGACCTGCCCATCGGGTGGACGCTGCACCGGGGCATAGCCCACCTGCGGCAGGGCACCCTCAGCGTGATGGCCATCCACGACTCGGACACAGCCACCCTGAGCATTCGGCAACACCCCACCCAGGAACTGGCGTGGGTAAATCTTCCCAAAGCGTTGCGGGCCACCCGGGTGAGTGCCGCGCCTTCCTGGAACTTCGTGAAAGACCAACTGGCCCCGGTGGGCGTGGCCCCGCCCGAACAGTGGAGCAAAACCAGCACCGGCGGCTTCGTGCAAACCCTGCCCGAGGATTTGCCGCTGGCCCTGGCCTATCGCCGTACCGGCCCGCAGGTGTTTATCGCTTCGTCGGTGCACGCTGATGCCAAAGCGCAGGTAGAAAACCTCATCGAGAATACTAACCCAAAGCAACTCACCGCCGAGGCTTCCGATTGGTGGAATGCCTACTGGGCCGATGCGCCCCGCGCTAGCTTGCCTAACGCCGATCTGCAAGAAATCTTCGATTACGGATTGTACAAACTGGCCTGCGTCACCCCGCCCCAGGGCGTCGCTTGCACCCTACAGGGGCCCTTCATGGAATCGTACCAACTGCCGCCCTGGAGCAACGACTACCACCTCAACATCAACCTGGAGATGATCTATTACCCTTTGCTGATGTCGGGAAAGTTTGATCACTTTCAGCCCCTCTGGGCGATGCTAGAACGTTGGTGGCCAGAGATTGAAAAGAACGGGCGGCAGTTTTTTCAGAATGAGCGGGCGCTGATGCTGCCCCACGCGGTGGACGACCGGGCCAAGGTGGTGGGAACCTTCTGGACGGGCACCATCGATCAGGCGTGCACCGCCTGGATGGCCCAGTTGGCGTGGTTGCACTACCGCTACTCGGGCGACAAAACGGTGCTACAAGAAATTGCGTATCCGCTGCTGGTGGGGGCCTTCGAGGGCTACTACGCCATGCTGGAACCGACCGACACGGGCTACGTGCTTCCGGTGTCGGTGAGTCCCGAGTACCGCGGCAGTCGCATGGATGCCTGGGGAAAAAACGCTTCGTTTCAACTGGCAGCCCTGCACGCCATGAGTGACATCCTGCCGCAGGCGGCCCAGGCCTTGGGCAAACCCGTGGACCCGCGCTGGGCCGACGTGGAAGCCAAACTCCCGCCTTACACGACGGTGGAAGGTGTGTATCAACAAGAATTTCAGTGGAGCAACCGGCGCATCGCGCTGTGGGAAGGAATGGACCTGATCGAAAGCCACCGCCATCACGCGCACCTGGGTGGCATCTGGCCCTTCGTTACCTACGATCCGCTTTCGGCCGAACACCAGCAGGTGGTCACCGAAAGTTTGAGAACCTGGGTGTACCGCGGGGCCGGAGGCTGGTCGGGCTGGTGCGTTCCCTGGGCGGCCATGCTGATGGCCCGCACCAACCAGACCGAAGCAAGCGTGAACTGGCTGACATACTGGAAAAACAACTTCGTGAACGAGGGCCGGGGCACGCTGCACAACGCCAACACCCACGGACAAAGCCTGCTCGGCAGCGATGTGTACGCCAAAAAAGACAGCATCAGCCAGATCAACGAGGTGATGCAACTGGATGCGGGCTTTGGGGCGCTCACAGCCGTGTACGAACTGCTGCTACAAAACCGCGCCGATGGCCTGCACGTGCTGCCCGGCTTGCACGCCACCTGGGATGAACTCACTTTTGCCGACGTGTGGGCCGAAGGCGGCTTTAAAGTGTCGGCCACGGTGGAGCAGCAACGGGTGGTCGAGGTGGTGGTAGAAGCCACCCGCGCCAACGCCCTGCAACTGCACCACAATCTGGGAGAAACCTGGACGCTGAACGGAGAGCCGCGTCGCGGAGCGGTGCTGACCAGGCAGTGCGAAGCCGGGGAGCGGTTGGTGTTGCAGCGGAGGGAATAGCATAACGCAAGATGCGGGCTTCAGCCATGATTTATATTTTTCAAGCGTGATATACCAATTTTTAGGTCACGTTTTACCGTTCGTGATTGGCATCGACCTGATGCTACCGGGGCTGCTGTACCTATCTGCCAAACCCAGCAGACGAATCGTCCAGAGGGTGATTCACGGAATCGCAATCTTGGGGTTTATAGGATTTCTACTGCTTAAACTGATGTTTTCTGTTCCTTCGCCTATCGCCTCTACTCCAGCTGATGCGAAGATTGAGGCAAGAAGACTTTAAGACCGACCGCGAAGGCAAAATAGAGGAGGCAATGGATCGATACCGTTGGATAGCGTATGCCAATTACCTAAGCTACGGGCTAACCGTAGCGTTTCTAGGGGTGCTCCTTCGGAGAATGGAGTATTATGGTTTTTAAGAGAACTTAAGTGGTCTTGCATCAAACCCACTTGGCTACAAAAGTGACTGTTCTAACCCTTTCCACGAGAAGCTATTTTCTAAAATAAAAGTCTCCAGAATCACCTATTCCTCCCCGCACCGGGAATGTTAACCACCTGGTTCTTGTTCAACCCTTGAAACAATCGCGTTAAACAAAGGATTGATCCCGTAGAACAAATAGTTATGGCAGAGACCACCGCAAAAAAGTCGGCGAAAGCCCCCGTCAATACCCTCACCAAAATCAAAGAAGCCTACCTGGACCACCTGCTCGAGCACGGCGAAGCGCCTCCCTCAGTCTACCAGTTTACCAAGCGGCTCAAAATGCCGGAGGCTACCTTTTACGAACACTACAACTCGTTTACCTCGTTGGAACGCGACATCTGGCGTGGCTTCTTCGACCAGGCTCTCAACCAGATCCAGGGCGACGAAGTATACCGTGAGTATTCGGTGCGCGAGAAGCTACTTGCCTTTTACTACACTTGGGTCGAAGTGCTCAAGAATAACCGCAGTTACGTCACCTTCCGGGTGCAGCACATGGGATTGGCCAACGCCGGTCGTCCGAACGTGATGCGCCCCGGAGCAGGCATGGGCCGCTTGAACATCGACGTGCTCAGCCGTTTCAAAGACGGCTTCCTCGACTTTGCCAACGAGCTGCTCATGGAAGGCCGCGAAACCGAAGAGGTGGTAGACCGTCCTCTGATCAGTCGCAACTACGACGAAGGCCTGTGGCGACAGTTGTTCTTTGTACTCAATTTCTGGGTAAACGATGACAGTCAGAACTTTGAACGCACCGACGTGGCCATCGAGAAGGCCGTAAACCTATCCTTCGATTTATTTGGTCGCAGCGCCCTGGACAGTGCCGTAGACTTTGCCCGCTTTTTATACCAACGACGATGAAAGAACAGAGTAAAATACCCACTTCTAAGGTGCAACGCGCCTCGCGCTTTGTGCGCACTGGGGCCAAAATTGGCGGCAATTACGTGAAGTACTATGCCAAGAAGGCGTTGAACTCCGAAACCAGCCGCGAAACCCTGCACAACGACAATGCTGAAGATATCTACAGCGAGTTGAGCGAACTGAAGGGCGGAGCCCTGAAGGTGCTACAGATGATGAGCATGGACAAGAACCTGCTACCTACTGCCTACTCCGATCGCTTCGCGATGGCCCAGTACAGCGCCCCGCCGCTATCGTACCCGCTGGTGGTCAAAACCTTTCAAAAGTTCTTTGGCCAAAGTCCCACCGAACTCTACGACACTTTTAGCAAAAAGGCCAGGAATGCGGCCTCTATCGGGCAGGTGCACGAAGCCACGCTGGATGGCAAGCGACTGGCTGTGAAGATTCAGTATCCGGGCGTAGCCAACAGCATCACTTCTGACCTGAAGATAGTGAAACCCTTCGCTATGCGTTTGTTTAGCATTAACGAGCGCGACCTAAATCACTACCTGGAAGAAGTGCAGGATAAGCTGCTGGAAGAAACTAACTACGAACTGGAGGTGCAGCGTTCGGTAGAAATCTCTGAGCAGTGTGGTCATATCAACAACGTCTTCTTCCCTACCTATTATCCCGAGCTCTCGGCCGAACGCATTATTACCATGGACTGGCTGGAGGGCGACCATATGCGGGAGTTCATTGCTAAAAATCCGTCGCAGGAAGTGCGCAACCAGATCGGACAGGCGCTGTGGGACTTCTACAACCACCAAGTGCACTACCTCAAACAGGTGCACGCCGACCCGCATCCGGGCAACTTTCTGATGCGCGATGATGGTACTATGGGTGTGATCAACTTTGGCTGCGTAAAGGTGATACCCGAAGATTTCTACCAGCAGTACTTCACCATGATTCGCCAGGATATCATCGGACGCGAGGATGAACTGAACAGAATCTTTTACGAACTGGCGTTCATTAACGACCAAGACACCGAAGCGGAAAAGAAAGTCTTCAAGAAGATTTTTATAGAGATGATCCAGCTGCTGGGGCGTCCTTTCCACTACGACACCTTCAATTTTGCGGACGACGAATATTTCAAGCAGATATTTAGTCTGAGTGAGCGGGTTTCGCAGACGAAAGAGGTAAGAGAGTCGCGCACTGCCCGCGGGCCCCGCGACGCTTTGTATATCAACCGCACGTTTTTCGGACTCTACAACCTGTTGAATGCCCTAGGCGCCGAGGTGACTACCCACAAACCGGAGTGGTTGCAGGCGGAAGCAGTATAGTAGGTACGATTTTGGTTGATAGGTTCTGGGTTCGCAGTTCTGGGTTGAGCAAAACTCAGAACTCCGAACCTAGAAACCATATATTTACGTATGCTTCATTCCTTTCTTTACATTTTCTTAGTAGGCTGCTTCACCGGCAACCACGCGGTCGCTCAGCAGTACCACTACGTGAGCACCACCGCCGACCATGCCCACGACATCACGGTGACTAAAGAGAGGAAGCAAGGAACGGATGTGCTTACCCTAAAGGAGTATAAACTTTACTCAGAACACGTTTTCCACCCCACCATGGGTACTAAGCAGTGGACCCTACGCGATAATAAGGTCGACCATAACTTCGTGGCCAAACGCGCTGACAATGCCATCCACATCAAGGGCAACTTCCACGGCAAACCGCTGGAGAAAACTGTGAAAATCGACGAAGATGTGTGGTTCAACAAACTAGACCACGGACTGAGCGCTTTTGCCCTGTCGGACCAAGAAGAACTTTCGTTTTGGGTGCTTAAATCGCTTTCTGATCTGGACCCCATCAAAATGACCGCTGAAAAGCAGGACCCTGAACGCGTTCGCGTGGGAGAGCAAACCTTCGATGCGGTGAAAGTCAAGCTCACGCTTAACCACTTCATCCTTTCCAAGCTGTGGTCGGCCCGTTGCTGGTACCGCGCTTCCGATGGCCTCTTTCTTCGCTACGAAGGGGCAAACGGCCGGCCGGGCACTCCGGTAACCGTCATTGAACTACAGGGAAAGATCACCTCGCTTCAAAAGACTAACGAGCAATAGATCTCAACGCGTAAGCATAAAGTATCACTTACTTTCTGCGAGGATAAAAGTACAAATGAGGTTCTATATTACTCTGCTCCTCGCTTAGCGTGAAGTAGCCTGACCCGTCTACAGCAAATCCAATGGCTTCGCCCTGAGGTTCGGGATGATAGTTCAATACTTGGGGCTCGGTTTGCAGCAAATCAAGCAGTGAAGTTTTTTCGTTAGCACGTCGCCAGTAAAACACCCGCACGTACGATTTTAGCAGCACTTCTTTTCCATCGGGCGAGATATCGCCGCCCACTAGTTGTTCTAAAATACCCACCTGCTGCCGCGGAAGTTGGCCCAGCAGCTCCAACGTGTCTATCAACGCTGTGTTCTGAGGAAAGGCCGCGCGATAGACATGAACAAATTGGTCACGCTTTGAGAGCACGTATAGGTCTTTGGTGAAGGGGTCTACTAGCAATGTCTCTGCATCGCGCGGACCGCCGGGATACACAAATCGTAGGGCATCTACTTGTCGAACTACGGTGCCGGATGAACTATCAGAAGCAAGCGGTTCCACAAAACGATAGACTGTCTTAACCGAGTAATGCGCGTTATTGTCACCAATGTCGCCCACGTAGAGATAGGTTTCATCTTCCACCGGGCCGGGCCCGATGGCAATATCCTCCCAGTCGCGGCTCTTCGCTCCCATCAGCCGGTAGGTGGCCTGGGTTGCTCCTCGGTCACTGAGCAAGTACACTTTCGTGTCGCCGCCGCTGTCGTTGTGCGTCCATAGGGCACCAAGGTTTTTACGGCTCGCTACCAAGCCTGATGCCTCATCGATCTCCGCATTATCCAGCACGCCGCGATCAATCGGTGCGCCGAACGCAGCGGTGGTATCAGCTGAGGAATTCGTTGCTACTGTTGACTGTCCGCACGCGCTCAGAGGCAGGGTCAACATACCTAACATTGACAGCTTTGAAAGGATGCACATAGAAAGGTAGGGAGAAAATGTCTGAAAATGGCCAATGAAGTGCCTTTATTTAACGCATCGTCCGCGTGCTATCGTAAGAAGAACGCGGGTAAAAATACAAATAAATATCAGCTCCCAGGTTTTCTTCGCTCAAGGTGTAGTAGCCCGATCCGTCAGCCGCAAAACCAATGGCTTCCCCCTGGGGTTCGGGCCAGTAGGGCAAGGTGTCGGCGGGTAGCCGAAGCAGTTCGGGAATAGATACGCTAGAATCTTTCCGACTCCAGTAGAGCACATGTTCGTAGGTCTTGAGTAGTACTTCGGTGCCGTCGGCTGAGATGTCGCCTCCCACCAACCGATCTAGCAGGTTAACTCCGTCGAAAAGAAAGGGTAGTCAGAAGCACCGCCGGTTGTCGAAAGGGCGGGGCCGGGGGAAAGTGAAACTGATGCACCCGAATCTGGTCGCTTTCTTTGCTTAGCACGAACAGGTCCTGGGTAAGGGGATCTAACAGCAGCGTCTCGGCATTCACTGCCCCCTCCCGGTAAAAGAAACCTAATCGGTCGTAGTCAGTGATGGTGTCAACGGTGGAAACCCCGGTATAAACAGGCTCGGCAATGCGGTAGACGTAGCGTTCGTCGTACATGGCCGTGTTGTCGCCGATATCGCCGACGTAGAGATACGTTTCACCGGCTTTGAGGCCTGGTCCGATAGCAATGTCTTCCCAGTCAAAGTTTACTCCCTCGGCCAGGTAATAAGTGGCCAGCAACTTCCCAAGGGTATCGATCAGATAGAGTTCGGTTTCGTTGCCACTATCGTTGTGCACCCACAGGGTGTTTGGATTCTTCCGGCTGGCTACCAGGCCCGATACCTCACTTAAGCGGCCGTCGGTGATCTCACCCAGGACCCGGGGCGCGGTGAAGGGTGCGTCGGGAGTGTCGTAGCGGGACGGGTCGGGGGAGCAGGAGGAAGTGATAAGCCAGAAAAGAACAAGAGGGCGGAAAGAATAGGGCATAACAACAAAACGGATGAGCTTTCGGGCAGAAAACAAAGCATAGTAGAAGCCGTTAGTAATTACTACTGAGCTTGTGAAAGGTTCAGTCGAAACTTTTTCTAACCTTAAATAACCCAATAATGGCTTTTGAACTTCCCGATCTACCTTATTCTTTCAATGCGCTGGCGCCGCATATTGACGCAAAAACGATGGAGATTCACCACGACAAGCATCACGGGGGCTACGTTAACAAACTAAACGCCGCCGTAGAAGGCTCTCCGCACGCCGACATGTCACTGGCAGACCTGATGAAAAGTGTAGGCAAAGCCTCCACCGGAGTGCGTAATAACGGGGGAGGACACTACAACCACTCTTTATTCTGGAAGGTGCTCTCACCCGACGGCGGCGGACAGCCCAGCGGCGATCTTGCCTCAGCGATTGATTCCGCCTTTGGTTCGTACGACGCTTTCAAAGAGAAATTTGCCGATGCAGCCGGTACCCGGTTTGGCTCGGGCTGGGCGTGGCTTATCGTAGACGACAGTGGTTCGTTGAAGGTTACCTCCACTCCCAACCAAGACAATCCACTGATGGACGTGGCCGAAACCAAAGGCACCCCAATTCTGGGCCTCAACGTGTGGGAGCACGCATACTACCTGAACTACCAGAACAAGCGCCCCGAGTATATCTCAGCCTTCTGGCATGTGGTGAACTGGGATCAGGTAAGCAAAAACTACGAAGCGGCAAAGTAAACACCTTGTCTGTTTAACATTTGAACTGCCTGGCGATCGCTGTCGGGCAGTTTTTTTGTTTAAGACTGAATTATCAACTTTCATCCTTCTCGTCAACTTTTGCATCTTTCAACAGCGATAAATTGAAGAAGGTCAGAACACGCCTTTCCTCAAAACCTCTTGCTGAATGAAAAGAACTAAGCATCACTTCTGTCACTGCTTGGATAGCAAGAGCTACAAAGAAAAGTATACCACAGACCATCTGCCCGCTGGTTAGCCTGCCTTGGCTACTTAACCGAGTGCTTTATATCGCTTGACTAACGGCCCAGCGTTATACAAGTGAAGGACTGCTAATGCCTTGCACTACTTCGTGCGATAAGGTAGCAGTGCGCTGAACACTATTACTGGCGTTAGCGCGTCTTGCTTGCAAAGCTGGTAACTATTGCTTAGATTATCCGACTGGGCACCCCTTTTCTGGCCTCAGTATTCTGATTTCATACGTAACTTAACCCCCACCACCATGAATTTCACCGGTAGAAAAGTTGACACTCCCTCCAGTCGCTCCGTTCAGTTTCCCTCAGTAGAAAAGTTTATGGCCACCGGCGAAACTACGCTCTCTCCCGAGATGACTATCAACGAGGCCATCAACATTATGCTGGATCAGCACCTCACGGGCGCCCCGGTGCTCAACTCCCACCGCAAAATTGTGGGCATGCTCACTGAGAAAGACTGCCTGCGCCTGCTTATCAACAGTGCCTACAATAACCTGCACCACGACGACAAAACCGTGGCTGACTATATGTCGGCCGTGGTGAAGACAGTCACCACCGACCACGATATCTTCAACGTGGCCAACGAGTTTTCAACCACCCACTTTCGTAAGTTCCCGGTGGTGCACAAGGGCAAACTTGTGGGGCAGGTCAGTCGGCGCGACATTCTGAAAGCCGTGCGCGAAACTAAGAATACTACTTGGTAAGCTAAGTCGCGCGCTCTTAGCCCAGAGCTAAGGGGTTGTTCCAATCAGGCTACCTTGTGTCGAAGCTGCGGGTTGTTGGCGCGGGTGGCGGCTACCACCAGTGCAAAGAATACCCCAAAACATACCCATCCCGCCATTGCGTAGCTACCCATCCAACTCAGTGAAGTGCTGAACAAGATCGGCCCCAGGGCGCTTCCGAACACGATGAGCATGGTTGCCTGCCCGCTGATGGCTCCCAAATACTTTTTGCCAAAGTAGCGGGGCCAGGTCACGGTGGTGATCACGCTGAACAAACCCACCATCAACCCGTTACCCGCCACCAATGCGTAGTACGCCAACGGAATGCCGCCCAACGAATGGCTACCCAAAAAAATCATGCCCGCAACGCCCAGGCAGGCACCGAGTCCTTCAGCGTACAGCAAATACTTCAGCGGGATGTAGTCGCTCAGGCTGCTGGCCGTCAGGGTGATGATCACCGCGAGCACTGCTACTGGCTGAAAGATGGTGATTGCCTCGGCCCGACTTAGCCCTGCCTGTTCGAAGATAGACACCACATGAAAGGTAAACCCCGTAATGTATAGTCCCTGCATGGCCAACATTAAGGCGAACACCCAGAAGGCATAGGAGCGAACTGCTTCACTGCGGGTGAAATTTTTCACTACCTGCACCGCGTACCGTTGCTGGCGCGTCAACGGACGATAGTCGCCATCGGGCTGCAATCCGCTGGCCTCCGGATTGTTACGGAAAAAGAGCAGCACGATCACCGGAAAAATCACTCCTACGATGACGGCCAGTACGATCCACGCCCCGCGCCAGTCGTAGCGGTTGATCAGCGCGTCGAGCACCACCGGCGAAGCCGAGAACCCCAGCGAGATAAACACGTTGCTGAACCCGGTGGCGAAGCCGCGGCGCTGGTCGAACCACTGCATCATCATGTTGCGCGACACCAGCGTGAGCACGCCCTGCCCGAAAAAACGCAGCGACAAGAACCCCAAAAAGATGCTCGCCAGCGTGAGTACCGTGCCCGGAGTGGGATCAAACCACCGTACCACCCGGTCTACCTGGCTCAAATAGGTGAGCACTAGCCCCAGTGATAGGGCCGCCACCGAGGCCACCGGGCGCACCCCCCAGCGGTCGTAAAGAGAACCGGCCCAGGGCAGCAAAAACGAACTGCCGATGGTGCCCGCCATGTAGGCTAAACTCAGTTGGTCGCGGGTGAGCTGCAGGGCCCCAAGTAGTGGCTCGGTGAACACCGACACTCCGATGGTTTGTCCGGGCATGCTCGTGAGCACTCCCAAGGTGCCCCACACCAGAATCATCCAACCATAGAAGAAGGGCCAGCGAGCAGCTGCAAAAGGTACGTTGACAAGGCGGGGTGGACGAAGCACGGGCGCAAAAGTAGCCATTGCATTCGGCCGCACCAACGTATCACAGCTGATTTCTCAGTGTCCTTTGGCCCTCGGCGGACGAAAATTTGGGAGATTAGTTGTTTTTGGACTGGTAGAATCAGACATTACCGTTCATAAATTTGCGGTATGCGAAAAACTGTCCAGCAGGTGGTATCTCATTCCGTTCACTCCTTAATTCATTGCATCAATTCTACTAACCTATATGATTCGCAAGAAACTATTCTTATTGCTTCTAAGCGTGCTAACTCCCAGTCTGCTGCTTGCGCAAAGCATCGACCAAACCATCAACTCAGTTTTTGAACCCGTCACCGACGCCATTGAGTCGGTTATTTTCTTCACCGTGACACTGGGTGGTTACACCATTCCTTTTGTGCTTATCTGGCTAATTGCCGGAGCGCTCTTTTTCACCATTTACATGCGTTTCGTCAACTTCACGGCCTTCAAACACGCACTGGATGTGGTGCGTGGCAAGTATGACAACCCTAACGATCAGGGCGAAGTGAGTCACTTTCAGGCCCTTACCGCCGCCCTATCGGGCACGGTGGGCGTAGGCAACATAGCGGGCGTTGCGCTGGCGGTGTCGCTGGGCGGTCCGGGGGCCACCTTTTGGATGATTATTGCCGGTGTGCTGGGCATGTCGTCGAAGTTTGTGGAGTGCTCACTGGGAGTGATGTACCGCAATTACCATCCCGACGGATCGGTGTCGGGTGGTCCAATGTATTACCTCGAGAAAGGACTCCGCGAGCGGGGCGAAAAGTGGGCTACGCTAGGCAAAGTGCTGGCGGTACTATTCGCCGTGGCCTGCATTGGCGGTTCGTTCGGCGGAGGCAACATGGTGCAGATCAACCAAGCCACCCAGCAGTTCATTGATGTGACAGGAGGTACGGATAGCTTCTTGTACGGCCGAGGCTGGATATTTGGGGTATTTATGGCCATTGTGGTGGCTGTTATCATCATTGGGGGCATCAAGTCCATTGCGAAGGTGACTGACAAGATTGTGCCCTTTATGGTGGCCATCTACGTGGGGGGAGCGCTGTTCGTGTTGGCAGTGAACATTGGGGAGATCGGCAATGCCTTTGCCCTGATCTTCGAGGGAGCTTTCTCGGCCGACGCTATGTACGGCGGATTAGTGGGAGTGTTGATTCAAGGATTCCGACGGGCCGCCTTCTCTAACGAAGCGGGGGTTGGCTCGGCTTCCATTGCCCACTCAGCCGTGAAAACCGACGAACCCATCTCCGAAGGCGTTGTGGCCTTGCTAGAGCCTTTTATTGACACTGTGGTGATTTGCACCATGACCGCCCTGGTAATCATTATCACCAATTACGGTGGAGCAGGTGCCGGATTAGCCCTGGAAACTGCCACCACCCAGGGTGATGCCGGAGGAATCACGCTTACCTCGAACGCCTTTGCCACGGTGATCTCGTGGTTCCCAGTGGTGCTTTCTATTGCGGTGATCTTGTTTGCTTTGTCCACCATGATTTCCTGGTCGTATTATGGCCTAAAAGCCTGGACCTATCTGCTGGGTGACAGCCAAGCAATGATTACACTTTATAAGGTGTTATTCTGCTTCTTTGTGATTGTGGGATCAGCAATGAGCTTAGGGGCGGTGTTTCGCTTTGGCGATGCCATGATCTTTGCTATGTGCTTCCCCAATGTGCTGGGATTGTACTTTTTGATTCCCAACGTGCGACGCGCCTACGACAAGTATATGGGGCGGATAGCCAGTGGTGAAATCGCGGTTACGAAGTAAGCAGACGATATAGCTTACCAAATAGTAGTTGCCACTTTTATTCTGCAATCAAGCCAGCGCTTTATCTTCTTTCGTATATTTATTACTTGTAATGATCCTCAAGAGACACTTCTAAATTTTTGGTGGCTCATCGCTCAATATTTAAGTAACCGACTTTTTCAAAGTAAACCCATTATGAAAAGAAATTCCTTGTTTTTCGCTAGCGTTTTCGTGCTGTTCGCTCTTGTGAGTTGCGCTCAATCTGACCATATAGGCATAGGAGCTGAACCCCCCGCCGGAGCCGAAGTGCTTTTCAATGGTTCGCGCGAGATGCTAGACGAAAAGTGGACTTATTGGCAAGGCCCTCGCCTAGCCGCGTCACTACCGATCAAATGGCAGGTGGAAGAAAACCCTGCTGGTGAGGGAATGGTAGTCAACAGCAACGATCCCGCTGCCGCCGGTGGCATCTATGGAGCGGCTGATATTGTGACCAAGGAAAAGTACGAAGACTTTCGCTTGCACCTCGAGTTTTTGATCGAGAAAGAGGGGGGTAACAGTGGCGTGTACCTGCAAAATCGTTACGAAATCCAGATTCTGGACGGAGATACCACCATGCACGGTATGGCCACGGTAATCAATGAAACCCCGTCGCCCTATCATCTCTACCGGGGCATAGGCCAATGGAATACTTATGATATCACTTTCCGTGCCGCCCGCTTCGAAGACGATAAGTTGTCGGAAAATGCAATGGTAACCCTCTATTTCAACGGCGAAAAGGTATACGCTAATCAGCCGATCAAAAAGGTGTGGGGGGGAAAGAACTCCGGCCTGGATGGTGGCAACAACGACGGGTTCGGCATCACGGACATTCCCGGCGGTATTAAGCTACAAGCGGAAGGCCACGATGTGTTGTACCGCAACATCTGGATCAAAAAGCTGGAACTCGAAGAAGCAGATACCGACTTTTAGGTAATCCTGCGAAGAAGAAGCTAATACGGTAACCATCCTGAGCGAGAGGAGTTAGAGGGAGGCAATAAGTTGTCAACCTTTAGTTAATCACGCTATGAAATTAGACGAAATCGTCGACAAGCGTTACAGTCCGTACGCTTTTGCCGACAAACCCGTATCTGAAGACGCTCTGTACCGGATTCTGGAAGCCGCCCGCTGGGCACCCAGCAGCTACAACGAACAGCCCTGGCGTTTCATCTACGCTCTGAAAGAAAACGAGGAAGCCTATCAGCGGTTACTCTCGTGCGCGGTAGCCGATAACCAGAAGTGGGCTAAAGAAGCTCCGGTGCTATTGATGAGCGTAGCCAAACGGCACTTTTCTCAAAATGGAGAGCCCAATCGACACGCCTGGCACGACACTGGAATGGCCATGGCCTTCTTCGTGCTCAAGGCGACCGAGATGGGTTTATACGTTCACCAGATGGCCGGTTTCTCTGTAGAGAAGGCCCAAGAGCGGCTGAACATTCCTGAAGAGTTTAGCCCAGTGGCCATGATCGCGTTGGGCTATCGTGGCGACGAGGAGCGACCTGGCAAAGGAAGAAAGTCAGTGCAAGAGTTGGCTATGCCCGGTAAGTGGCAGGCTTAACTCCACTTCTAAAAGCAGGAAAAAGGCTCCGCGGTAGGAGCCTTTTTCTTGAAAAGTGATTGGACAGATTTACACTTCTATCGACTGTGATGCTCCTAACCATGCTAGCGCTTCTTGCTCGTTGGTGAAGGATCCTAGAATCTCTTGTGTACTCATCTGTTGTTTTTCTCTGGTTACCTCAGCTTGTTGCTCAATAGACATTTGAGTAATGATGTCCGGCGATACCACAAACGCCATCTTTTGCACCCCGGCCAGTCGCAATCGTCCGAAAATCTCCGTAGAAGACCACTCTTGCACTTCGGGGTCAATGGCAAAGTTGATAAAGTCTGCGGTGTTCACCAACATAAGTTGCGGGCGGTACTGCTCAACCACTTCCGTATGTCTGAGCATCTCGCGGCGGTAAATAGCGTTGGTCAGTTCTATAGCATTGAACCACCGAGATAGCATAATCGACTGTGCTTCGTCGTAAATATCTTCTACAAAACTACTCTGGTATACTTTTTTCATAAGGGATGTTGGTTTAATTTTTAGAATTCAGTTGATCTAGCAATTCTTTTTCGCGTTTGTCGAACCTCTTTTTTGCCTCAACCAGCATTTTGTTACGCGCCTGAATCTGCTCCTCAGCTCGTTTCTGCTCCTCAGTTCGAATCGCTTTCGCCTCCTCACTTTTACTTTCTAGTTCTTCTTTAGCGCGGAAAAGTTCCTGTGCCTTACGTTCCATCTCTTCTTGGGTAGCCTGTAACTCCTCCACGTTCTGACGCATCTCTTCTTCCTGGGCACGCATTTCTTCGGCTTGCTGTTGCGATTGAGCCAGCAGCAATTGAGTTTGCTGGTTTAACTGGGCGGTGGCCACCGAAGAGGCAATGATTTCACCCGCTTCTTCCAAAAAGGCAATTGTGTGTTCGGCGAAGGTTCCGAATGATGCCAATTCTAGTATACCGATGGTTTGCTCGTTAACCTTCAGTGGAACTAGGAGTAGACTTGTAGGCGATGCCTTGCCCAACCCGGAAGTGATGTCCATGTAGCTCGGTGGAATTTCAGTGAGATGTGTTGTCTCCTGCTCCAGGAAGGTTTGTCCAACCAGTCCTTCCCCGGGCTCTACCTGCTGTTCAATGAACTTCTTTTTGTCATAAGCATGGCAAGAAATCAGCGTAAGGCATTGTTTATCTTCTGCCCAAAAGAACAGCATTCCCTGGTTGGCTTTTAGGTAGCGCACCAGGTACGTGAGGAGTTGATCGGACAGTAGTTGCACATCGGCCTGATGCTGACGGGTGACCTCGGCCACTCTCGATAGCCCCTCGGTGGCCCACAAACGCTTTTGATCATCCGCCCGAACCTGCTCCATTTGCTCACGCATCTGAATCAGCTCGCCCGCCAGCGTGGTTTGGTTCAGGCTTCGGGTATTGCCATTCATGCCGGACCACTCAACTTCAGGTTCGCCCTGCGCCACTTTCTGCGTGAAGTTTACCGCCTGTTGCAAATCGTTGGTTAGCTGATCTACCACTGCTCGTTCGTTGGCGGCGTTGGTCTCATCTTCATTACAAAACAGATACTGCCGGTGGCTGCTCGCCAAGTCGGCTATCAACTGCGTACGTTGCCGTTGGGCCTGCTTGCTCCGAAGGGCGATGACCGCCAATAGCGCGATGCCCGTGACAAACAAGAAAGTCTCCAACCCAAAAATGATCGCTGAACCGAACGCGGTTGAAGCTGGCGGGGAATCAGCAGCCAGACCAAGAAAAAACATGATTGAGCTTAATATAAAGCTAACCGTCAGTAGCGCGATCGCCAGAAATATAGGGGAAGACAGCCGGCTGGCTTCAATTGAAAAAAAATTCTTCATGTATGGCCCTGCTGATGAGTCGGGTCTGGCAAAGGTGGTTAGGGAAGAAGATTTATAAAAAAGAAAGTGCCACTAAATGGTACACGAATGATCTGCTAAAAAAATGGTCATTGGTTGGGGCTTCTCGTTTCATTTTGTTAAAAAGCAATTAATTTAGCGGCTCGATCTAATAAGTACTTCATAAACTAACCACTATTTCTAAACCAAGCCCCCCACCAAATGAACTCACGAAATCACTCAAAAACCATTAAGGTTACTGCTCAACTTCTGGCCTGGACCATCCTGATCTCAAGCTGCTCGAGCGCCACCATGATCCAATCAAACCCTAGTGGAGCCAAACTTTATGTGGACGAACAGCCAGTAGGAGTGACGCCCTACCGGCACCGTGATACCAAAATTGTAGGGAGCACCACCTACGTGCGTCTTAAGAAAGAAGGATACGAAACCCTCAATACTGCCTTTTCTCGTGATGAGGAAGCGGATGTGGGGGCAATTATTGGGGGGATTTTCCTACTCTTCCCTTTTCTGTGGACGATGAAGTATAAACCCAGCCACACCTACGAGATGAACTCGTTGTCCGGAGCTCCGGCCCCCGCCGACCGTTCGGTGCAACCACAATCCATTCAGCCCCAGAACTCAGGAACCAAAGCAGCTAAACTGCGCGAACTAAAGGGATTACTGGATGAAGAACTGATTACGCAAGAAGAGTATGACACCGAACGAGCGAAAATTATGAACTCGGATCAGCGCTAGCCTGTGCAGTTTCCCCCCTTAGGGATGAATATAGATTTATCAGACCAGAAAGTGCTCGTGACCGGTGCCAGCCGTGGTATTGGCCGTGCTATCGCTGAACAACTCGCTGAGGCTGGTGCGCAAGTAGCCATTCACTATCACCGCAGTGCCGATGCCGCGCGGCGTGTGGTAGAATGCTGTGGTCCCAACGCTGTCTTGTTTCAGGCAGATTTGAGCATGCCCAACGAAACACTACAGTTGTTCAAGGAGGTGGCTGCTCAGTTTGGGCGTATCACTGCGCTGGTAAATAACGCGGGTATTTCTATCAACGCGACGGTGGAAGGCGATGATGCTGCTTTCCTAGATATCTGGTCGCGCACCATGCTGGTCAATCTGCAAGCTACCGGGCTGTTGTGTAAAAAAGCCGTGAACCACTTTTGCGAAGGCGGCGGCGGTCGCATCGTTAATATTGCCTCACGGGCGGCTTTTCGCGGTGATACCTCCGACTACCTAGCGTATGCTGCCTCAAAAGGAGGCGTAGTAGCACTTACCCGATCTATTGCTCGGGCATACGGTAAGCAACATATCAAAGCCTTTGTGGTGGCTCCAGGCTTCGTTCGCACCGATATGGCTGAGGGCTTTATCCAACAGTACGGCGAAGGCTTTGTAGTGAACGATTTAGCACTTCCGTTACTTACCCAGCCTGAAGATGTAGCGCCTACGGTAGCGTTTCTACTGAGCGGTCTAGCTGATCACTGTACTGGTAGTACCATCGATATCAACGGTGGGAGCTACGTTCACTGAACCGTGTGGAGTTCTATCAATTTAACACCTGAAACACCTCTTGATCTTCGGTGGTTTAATTAGCATGGAAGACCACAAATCACTACGCGCAATAGAACCTTGGATGCGCGGACTTTTGCTCGTTGCCGGAACCTACAATGTCGGTTGGGGCGTGTTTATCTATGTGTTTCCAAATTCGTTTTACCAGTGGATTACGCAGACTGAGCAGCTGGCACCAGTTTTGATTACTTGGCAAGGGTTAGGCGTACTGGCATTCGGAGTGGCTTATCTACTTGCCGCAGTGTATCCGATGAGACTATGGTTTCTAATCGGACTGGGTTTCATTTCTAAGCTTGTTGGAGCAGTCGGATTTTATTTCGTAGTGATGGAGCAAAATTTTACAAAAAAGTATATCTTTCATCTTATTATGAACGATATGGTGTGGCTCATCCCGCTGGGAATTATCTTTGTCCGGATATGGCAGATCAAAAGAGCCCAGCCGCTAGCAATATGAAAAAATCAGCGGAATGGGTTGATATCGCCTTGCGATTCGCGGGTATTTTCAACGTGGTATGGGGACTTATATTTGCGCTATTCACCGATCCCCTGTTTCGCTGGGCAAAGTTGCCTCAGCCTCCTTTCTTGTTCCCCTGGCAACTGATCGGCGTTAGCGCCATTGTTTTTGGACTGGGATACTACGTGGCTTCCTTTAACCTTACCAAACATGCCCTAGTGGTGGTTATTGGTTTCACCATCAAAGTGGCTAGTACCATCGCAGTATGGCAAAGTGTGTTCGTGCGAGAGTTTGCGTTGCCTATGGCGCTGTATTTTTCGACCAAAGACCTCATTTGGTTAGCTCCGTTCGCCATGATTCTCTACCATGTATTCAGGAAGTGGCAAATCCCCGAGCAGGAGCGTGCAAACCCGCAAGTGCCTTTTTCGGAGACCATTTCGTACATCCACACCAGCCAGGGGCAAGACTTGTTATCGCTATCGCACGAACGGCCAGTGCTGGTGGTTTTTTTACCTGATTCCTCATCCCCTCCGTTCCAAAGCTGGTTGACTAACCTTGCCCGGCACCATCAAATTATAGAGCAGCAGGGAGCAAAGCTAGTCTTGGTGTATGTGCACAATGAAATTACCTCCAGCGCACTGCGGAAGCACGGGCTGGCCAAGGAGGAGTTTATCAACGATGCTGACCACACCTTGCACAGTTTGTTCAACCTAAAGCAAGCTTCTCTGAGCCAGCTTTTGACTGCGCTTTTACAAAAACAATCCGGCAAGAGAAACGTAGCGAACAAATTGGCCCTAAAGAGTTATTGGATGCCGGGTGTGTTTTTCATCTACCAAGGGGAGTTGCAAAAAATGTATCGCTACGAAGGCCACGGTGAATATCCTGACTTGATTTCACTCGCGCAAATCGACTAGAAAAGGGTAGGACAAATTGGCGCTCAAAGGGTGCTCGATTACATCGCCACCTGATCAATAGCATCGTAAAGCACCTGCTGAATTTTCGTCCGGGTGTTTAGTTGATACAAGCGAGTGTTGTCGCGCGTAGGGTGCACCCGGTTCGAGAGAAATACGTATACCAGATCATACGCCGGATCGGCCCAAGTGAAGGTGCCGGTAAACCCCGAATGGCCGAAGCTAGCGTCGCTGGCACTCATGGCGGCGTTGCTGTTCTCAGAGCGCTCAAAATAGGGTTTGTCGAATCCTAGTCCCCGGCGGTTGTCGTTGTCGGGAAACTGGTAGCGGGTGAACTCATTCACCGTGGCGGCACTGAGGTAGCGTTGTCCCCCATATTCTCCGTTGTTTAGATACATTTGCATCAGCTTGGCTAGATCATTCGCATTGGTGAATAAGCCGGCGTTGGCCGATACTCCCCCCATCATAATGGCCCCTTCGTCGTGCACCCGCCCGGCGATAGGTTGCCTCCGAAATAGATAATCGTTCTCAGTAGGTACAATGCGCTCGGCGGAGAATTTGTCCAGTGGATTGTAGGTGAGGGTGGTGGCTCCCAATGGTTCATAGAGGTTCTGGTACAAATACGTGAGGTAATCCTCACCGCTGAGCTCCTCAACGATGGTAGGAAGTAGATAAAACAACAGCCCTGAGTACAGATACTTGGCTTCCGCTTCCAGCGGTGACTTCTTAATGGCCCGGAAGATTTTCTTCTGGTAGTTGCGGTGCAAGTACATATTGTCGGCCAGTTTCACCGGGAAGCGGCGCGACGAATCGGCCTTGATAGTAAACCAGCGGTAGCTGCCGTTAGGGCGACGGGTGCTGGTCCAGTACTGAATCCAGGGCTTGAAGCGGGCCTGGTGCGCCAAGATATCCCGAAACGGAACGCCTGCTTTGTTAGAACCGCGGAAGTAGGGCAGATAATCGTCGATGCTAGCCTCCAAGTCAAACTTACCCTCGCTGTGCAACTTCATCAGGGCGGGCAGCGCCGAGGCAATCTTGCTGATCGACGCCAGATCGTACAAGTCGTTGCGTTTCACCCTTACGGTATCGTGGTACACGTGCTCGCCATAAGCTTTGTACATTACCACCTTTTGGTGACGAGCCACCAGCACCTCGCAGCCTGGTATGGCTTTCGCATCAATGGCCTGCTGTACGAGCGAGTCGATGCGTCGGTAGAGCACAGATGAATTCATTCCTACGTCCTCAGGCACCGAGTAGCCGAAGCGCAGGTCGCCGTTCACCTGCAACCCCTCGCCCACGGTAAATGTGCTCCCTATACTCACGGGCAAGCGTCCGCTGGCACTTACTCCTCCGAAGATCAACTGTGCCGCTAGTTCCTCAGCGTCTAGGTTGTCTTGGTAGGTCACGATCAGGCCGTCGGCTTGCTCCACACCAGGCAGCTTAGCCAGTACGTAGGGATTTTTGAATACGGAAATAATCGTGTTCGGCTGCGTAGCCAGCTCCTTGGTGTAGCCGATCAGCGCGCTTGAGAACTTCAGGTTGTTGCGGGGATACTTGCTGTCATCATGCACGCCTGCGATTACCAAGTCGTAGTCTTTCAGTTGCTGCTTAGTCTTTTGTACTTGATCGGCGGTGGCCTGCGCGGCTAGCGTGAAGTGCTTCACCCCGGTATACAGCTCCAGCATCTTCTGAAAAGCGGTGGGCTTGGTGGCTCCCATCGACACCGAAGCGATCCGGAGAGTATCCAGACGGCGCAGCGGCATCAGGTCTTTTTCGTTGCGCAGCACGGTGAGTGCCCCTTCCATCAGCTTGCGATTGAGCAACTTAGCAGTGGGCGTGTTCATCTCGGCGTTGATGTCGCTCACCTTCACGGGCTGGTACTGTTGCAAGCCCACCCAGCGTTTCACCGCCAGTAGTTTGCGGCAACGTTCATCAATATCCTCCTGGCTAATCAGCCCTTCATTGATGGCTTTGCGGATTTCGGCGAGGGCGCGGGGCACGTTTTCGGTCAACTCCAGAATGTCGTTACCGGCCAGCATGGCGTCTTTGTCCACTACACCGGGCTCATTGCCCTTGGTTACGCCCTTCATGTCCATTGCGTCGGTCACGATCAGGCCCTGGAACCCCATTTGCTTCTTGAGCAAGTCAGTGATGATGGGCTTCGATAAGGTAGAGGGCACGCCGGTGGAATCCAGGGCCGGAATGTCGAGGTGAGCCACCATCACGCCGCCTACACCCGCCTCAATCAGCTTAAGAAACGGGTATAGCTCCACCGAAGTGAGGCGGTCCAGGTTATGGTTAATCTGCGGCAGCGCTTTGTGCGAGTCGGTGTCGGTGTCGCCGTGGCCGGGGAAGTGCTTGGCGGTGGTCAGCACGTGCTCGTCTTGCATGCCTTGCATGTAAGCTAAACCCTTGGCAGCAACATTGTCTTTGTCTTCGCCAAATGAGCGAAAATTGATCACCGGGTTGTTGGGATTGTTGTTCACGTCGACCACCGGGGCGAAGTTGGAATGCACGCCCACCCGCTTCAGATCGCGGGCCACTTGCTGCCCCATTTGGTAGAGTAGTTGGGTATTCCGAATGGCTCCGAGGGTCATCTGATAAGGATAGCTTACCGCGCTGTCGAGCCGCATGCCCACTCCCCACTCAGCATCCATTGCCACAAACAGCGGCACCTCCGAAGCTTCTTGCAAGCGGTTAAGAATCCGGGCCTGTCGTCCTGGCCCACCCTGGAACACCACCAGTCCACCTACTTTGTGTTCGTTGATAGTTTTGAGCAACGACTGCACATGCGCCTCATTTTTGTTAGAATGGGTACGTAGCATGAAGAGTTGCGCCACGCGCTCGTCGGGTGTGAGGGCATTAAGCACTGAGTCGACCCAAGGATCGTTGAGATATGTGGTGAAGGGCGGCGGCACCGCGGCGGGAGTGACTAGTGGGCGCTCTTGAGCGCAGGTAAGCAATGTGCTTCCGGCCAGCAGGAGGGTAAGAAATAACGAATATCGAACAAGGAATGACGAATGATGAAGTGGCATAAACGATGGCTTTGGGTAACGTAGAAGGTTAACGAAGGCAAGGTAGGGTTTTCGTACAATTTTCTTGCCCAGAACCTTAGTATTCCGGCTTGAGCCGTTTCCATTCTAACACAAAGAGGGAGTATCAACCTATTGAGCTAAGTGCCGGGAGTATTGAGCCATAAAATGGATGCTATCTGCTTTGGCGGGTACTACAAGCAAAAGCAATTTGCCTTTCGAGTAGCTAATGAGCAGTTCTCAGCGGTGAGTTACTCCTAAGCCTGGCGCGTCGGTCACCGACAACCGACCGTTTTGCAGCACGAAGCCACCCGTCACCACATCGCGCGCTAAGTCAAGACTCCCGTCCAGATCAAGGTACTTGGTGTGGGGCGTGGCTAGGGCTAGGTGCAGGGCGGCGGCAATGCTGATGATGCTCTCGTCGTTGCAGCCCCACATCAAATCTACCCCAGCCTGCTTGGCAATGGTCGCAATTTCAAGGGCGGGCGTAATTCCACCACACTTCATTAGCTTGATATTGAAAATGCCCCCCGCCCCGGGAGGAGCCACCATCCGCCCGGCATCCGCCGGACTCACCAACGACTCGTCCAAGGCGATCAGTCGTTTAATCTCAGCGGGGAGCCGTTGGTAGTCGTCGGTCTGGGCCACGGGCAACGGCTGCTCGATCAGCTCCAGGTTGAGCGACCGGGTTTGGTGGTAGAAATCCTCGAGTTGCTGAAATGAATAGCCCTGGTTGGCGTCCACTCGGATCACAACTTCATTGCCCAGCGCTTCGCGCAGCCTTACGAGTCGGGCTACGTCTTCTTCGAGCGAGTGGCCCAGCTTCACCTTCAGCACCGTGAAGCCCCGGTCGACGTACTCTTGTCCCTCGACCAGGGTATCGTCCACGCTCTTGATGCCGATGGTGATAGAGGTGAGCATAGAGACATGGCACTGCCCCAGGTAGCGGGCCAGGGGCACTTCTAGGTACTGAGCAAACAGGTCGTGCAGGGCCACGTCCAGGGCGACGGCGGCGCCCGGCTGCTTCGCGAACTGCTGCTGCACCCGTCGACACAGCTGGTGCAGGTCGCGCGGGTCGGCCTCCATTAGCCAGCGGGTTGCCTCTTCTGACAAAGCCGCTAGGGTGTCGTCCACATCTACGCCGACCACCGCCTTGCTAGGGTTAGCCGCTCCCCAGCCGATGTGTCCGGTGTTGGTTTCTAGCTCTACGATACAGTTGCTCACGCTATCCACCGATTTGTAGGCGATGGTGTAGGGGCGGGTAAGTTCTAGGTTTTCTTGGCGAATGCGAACGTGGGTAATTTTCATGGGGAGGATTTTCAAAGAGTGTTTAATGTTCCACCATTCCCATAGCCCACAGATTAAGGATGGGCTATGGGAATGGTGACGAAAATTGCTTTTTTACAGTTTAGAGAGCATCAACCGTTTGTCTAGAGACGTTTTATTGGCTTAGTTTATTCTTGGCTTCCTTCATTTTCACATTACCATACAATTATTGGCTGATGACCGAAATGTGTTTTTGTCTGCTCTCGCCAAACTCAACCTAAAGACTCAATCAGCCCATGAATCAATTCTACCAAAGCCCCCAACCCATCTTCCATCGGCAGCAACACCGGAAGGTTCAGCTCCTGATGTAACTGCTGCTGGTGGCGGTGAGCTTCCTCCAAACTTAATCCCTGGGTGTTCAGCGTCAGGGCAATTACTTCGGAGCCGTAGTGGCGAATCAACTCCACCTCGCTGGCCACTGAAGGTAGTTGCCAGCCTTCTTCCTCGAAGCCGCTGTAGTGAGTGCGGCCGGGAGCGCACTGCAGCACCACGTGCCGGGCCTGCCCCGACAACAAAAACTCGGCACCGCCGGGTCCGCTGGGGTTGCGCAGCGAGCTTTGTCCTTCCAGCAAGATCACGTCGGGCTGCGCCTCGCGGTAGCACCGCAGCATGGCGTCCTCCAGTTCCCCCGAGATGAAGTCGTTGTAGGTGGAGTCGAAGATGAAGCCGTAGCGGTTGCCCTGCATCCAGCCGGTTTGCCCGGTGTAGATCATCTCGGCGCTCACGCTAGCGGCGCGC
This sequence comes from uncultured Cytophagales bacterium, assembly GCA_963761785.1. GTDB lineage: Bacteria > Bacteroidota > Bacteroidia > Cytophagales > Cyclobacteriaceae > Tunicatimonas. The sequence continues at coordinate 2,004,675 of CAVXII010000001.1, read as the reverse complement.
AGTGCGTGCAGCAACAGGCGGGCGGTGGTGCGCTTGCCAATGTTACAATCAATGCCCAGCACGGCCAGTTTCAGAGAGCGCACCTGCCGGATATCGCCCGTCCAGAAAGCCAGTTGGTCCTTCGGCTTGGGGCGGCGGATATCGGTGATGGTCAGGTTTCGGGCTTCGGCCAGGGCTTGTAATTCCGGCACGTCGCCCATAAATTCGTGCAGGCCGCTCACGATGTGCATCACGGCTCGCAGGGCTTCCTTCACCACTTCGAGCATGCCCGGCGGAATACGGCCCCCTTTGCCTGCCACGCCCACTAGGCAGTGCTGGGCAGGTTCGGATGTGTGCTGCTGAAAATCAGCTATGGAAGCGTAGATGGGAATATTGCGGTCTATGCCGTCGAGCACTGTCCCGGCATCCTGCCCGGCCGAGGCGGAGTCAATAACGGCCAGAATGCGGTAGCGAGACGAATCGCGGACCAGACCGTGGGCGGTTTTGGCCTTGTTGGTGTTAAACAAGTTTTGGGTGATGATGATAGCGGTGCCGTCCATGCGGGTAGGGGGTTGCGTGACGACGAAACTTAGGGAAAATGTGGCGAATGTGAAAGGAATGGTTAGATTTAAGGGCGCGCTGCGGAGGCAGGCCAAAGACAATTGGGTTGACAAAACAATGACAGGAAAATTAGCCATTGGCATACTGATTTTGGGAATAAGCTGTCGGACGGCTACGGAAGAATCTACGCAAGGCACCAGGGATAGCGTACCGGTGCGCAAGGAAACAATTACACCATCGAGAGCGGCAGTGGGGCCGCTGGAGCAGAGTCTGATCGACAAGGGACTGGTGAACGTGCAGACGGTTGATTCCACCATCCGGGTCGATCTGCGCTACAGTACCACCAATAATTTCGTGGGGGTGGATGTATACGATGACCTGGAAAATGCCTATCTGCAAGCCGAACCCGCCCGTCGGTTGGCCCAGGCCAATGCCTTCCTGAAAGAACGTAAACCAGGCTACACGCTCTACGTATTCGACGGGGTGCGGCCCCGCCGGGTGCAGCAAATTCTGTGGGACACGCTGGATTATCCGGAGGCCGATAAGCCCAAGTACGTGGCCGACCCGCAGGAAGGCTCGATCCACAACTACGGCGCGGCGGTCGACCTTACTATCGCCGATGCCACCGGGCAGCCCATTGATATGGGCACCGAATTTGACTACTTTGGGGTGCTGGCCTACCCCACCAAAGAAGAGGAACTGCTTACCCAAGGAAAGCTCACCGCCGAACAGGTTGCGAACCGGCGGTTGCTGCGCGAGGTGATGACGCAGGCGGGCTTCTCGCCCATCACCACCGAGTGGTGGCACTTCAACGCCTTCTCGCGCCGGGAGGCCGACCAGCGATACGGTATCGTAGAATAACCTATTGGATATGATCAAATCACTACCCTTTTTCACCGGATGGCTCATCATACTGCTGCTGAGTCAGTGCCAGTCTCGTCCCGAATCGTCCGAAACCACCGCGGCTGCTCCGCCCCCCCCCAAAGAACTTACCATTGAGTTCGACACCCTGTGGGTGCGCATGGGCGATGATGACGGGCAGCGCGACCAGAAAACGCCGAACCCCACTTCGGTAGAAAAAGCCGAATTTTCGCCCGACGAAACCCTGCTGGCCACCGTGGCCAAGGGCGACTCTTCGGTGCGCCTATGGCAGGTGAACGGCGACACGGTGTGGACGCGGTATGCCGAAGCCGAGACCGAAGCAGTTACCTTCACCCGCGACGGGCAGTACCTGATCACGGGCGGGGAAGACATGAAAATCCGTGCGTGGCGGGTAGAAGACGGCGAAGTGGTCAAAACGCTAAATGACATCGCCAGCATCGAGGGACTGCGCAAATCGAACGACGGGCAGCGGCTCGCCTCGGGCAACGAAGCCGGGCAGATTAAGCTGTGGGACATCTCGGCAACCGACCCGCAGGAGTGGCCCGACCGACCCGTACACACGCTGGTGCACGCTCCCGACCAGCACGCGCCGGGCGGAAAGCCCGAAGAGGGGGATGCCGACGTTAACCAACTCGATTGGACGGAAGATGATCAGCAGTTGGTGTCGGGAAGCCGCAACCAGGAGGTGAAGCTTTGGAACGTGGCCCCTGACAGTGTGCCGTCGCTGGTGCGCACCTTCACCGGGTTCACCGGTTCGATCAAAGCGGTACGTTTGTCACCGGGTGATAGCCTGCTGGCTGCTGGGGCGCAGGCGAGTCCCGACGGTTCGGTGCGGGTGTGGCGCACCCAAACTGGCGAACTGGTGAATACGCTTCAGTTCCCGAACCTGCGCATTGTGGAGACGGTAGAATTTACCCCCAACGGCCAGTTTCTGTTGGTGGGCGGCACCGAGAAAGACAGCCTGGACAACGGACACCTGTACGCCTTTTCGGTAGCCAAACTGCTGCGAAAGGGATTTACTCCCCCTAGCAAAGACATTCGCGTGTTCGATCAGGAGTACTTATACTTTAACCAAGAAGGGAACCGGCTGCTCAGCTCCCACGCCGACGGCAGCGTGCGACTGTGGGAAGTTTCTTACTAAAGCCATTCTTCCATGCGCTATCTAATTTTGGTTATCAGCTTGCTGCTGCCGTATTTGGGCCTGGGTCAGTCAGGTATCTACTACGGACAGGGTATTATGGCGGGTGAGGTGACTACCCACAGCGTGATTTTGCAATCGCGCCTTACGCAAACCGATACACTAGTAGCCGGTGACGTGCCGGGGGCTGCCGGTATCGCGTGCTTCGAGCTTTCGACCGATAGTAGTTTCACCGAGGTTTTTCGCACGCCTTGGGATGCGGCCGTTGCGGAAAACGATTTTATTATCAAGCTACCCGTAACGGGGCTTCTGCCGCATACGCGCTACTACTACCGCTTGCGCTACGGACTTCGGGAAGACCAAACCCAACTGAGTCGCGTCGGCATCTTTCGAACCCTGATCGGAGCCGAGCGAGCCGATACGGTGCGACTAGCGCTAGCCACCTGCATGAATTATGCGCTCTACTACAGTGGGCGCTATAACGGCGACAGCGTGGTGGTGCCCGGTTGCTCCGGTGATCGCCTAACCGGTTATCCCGCCTTGGTGAGCATCCTCGAGCAGCGTCCCGACTACTTCATCAGCATGGGCGACAATGTGTACTATGATCGGCGGGTGGAAGGCCAAAAGAATGCCGAAACCCAGTCGGAGATGCGGCAGCGCTGGCACGAACAGTTTGTGCAGTCGCGCTACCACAATCTGTTTGCTCAGGTGCCCACCTACTGGGAAAAAGACGACCACGACTACCGGGTAGACGATGCCGATCCGTACCGGGATACGCTGCCTACGCATGCGTTGGGCGTTTCCACCTTCATAGAGCAACTGCCGATCGTGAACCCTTATGATGTCAACCCCGTCACCTACCGAACGCACCGCCTCAACCGCGACGTGCAAATCTGGCTGATGGAAGGCCGTGATTATCGTAGTCCCAACGCGATGCCCGACGGGCCAGACAAAACCCTGTGGGGGGAAGCGCAGAAAGCGTGGCTAAAAGAAACCCTGTTAGCTAGCGATGCCACCTTTAAGTTTCTTATCAGTCCGACCCCGCTGGTGGGTCCGGACGATGCCCGGAAAAGTGATAACCACGCCAACCAGAAGGGCTTTCGGCACGAGCGCGATACGTTCTTTCGGTGGTTACAGGACAATGGCCTTCTCAATCAGAACGTCTACGTTATTTGCGGAGACCGGCACTGGCAGTACCATGCTATCGACCCATCGGGCGTAGAAGAGTTTTCGTCGGGTGCGCTGATGGATGCCAACGCGCGCTTGGGCCGTCGGGCCGGTGACCCTGCCTCAACCGATCCGGAGGCAACGGTGCGGCAACCGTATCTACAGCCCGAAGCGTCGGGAGGTTTTCTGACAGTGGACGTGATTCCGACCAGTGCGGGCGCTACCGCTACCTTCACGCACTACGACGAGCACGGAGTGATTTTATATGAGTACGTGAAAGACGCGAAGTAATGGTAGTTCTACCCTCAGTCTGAAGTAGTGAAAGTTAGCACGTGCTTCAGAATCTGCGCTTGCTGCTCTTCCCGCGTTATTTCTGCTTCGCTGTCGCCTAATTGAAAGCCATAGTATCCAAATTGAGAATGGTTTGCGCCATCAATCAGTGCGTATTTGGTGGACGATGGAAGCTTCGCTTTGTTTCTCTCAACCTTTTCCACTCTCGCCACGCCGTCGTTAGAGCCGTAAATTTTCATAACTGGGATTTTTGACGCCGATAAATCAATGTCTCTTGGGTGAGTAGTTCCGAGCAAAACCAACTGGTGGATCAATCCCGGATTTTCGTGAACAAGCTGAGCCGCCATTTTGCCTCCTTGTGAGTGTCCCATCAAAACGTACTGCTTGGTAGGATCATCCAGTATCCCGGTTTCTTTTATCTTACGGTAGCCTTCAGTGGCGAGTCGCCCCGGCATCTTGCAAATGATAGCTTGATGTCCATTTTCAGCTATTTTTCTACATAGTGGAGCGTACGCATCAGGTTCAACCAGAGCACCGGAATAGAAGATAACGACTTTCTTGTAGGGTCGGGTAGGCGTAAACGATAGCATCTCGCTTGTTTGAACCACTCGAACCTCGGCGTTGCTTTGAAATACTGTTTCACTAACTCCGTTAGCATTCATTGAGGCAAACGCCCAAGCAAAAAACGATACGCCACATACTACCCAGATACCGCCTAATGTTTTCAGTGTCGATCTCATGGCCCTTAGTTTTGTGTTCTATGAACGTCTTCGCCTAGTTCCTTCAGATTGTATCGCACTTGGCCTAAACTTCGCTGCCACTGGCGCACCTCAAACCAAGTGCGAATGCCGATCATAGCGGGCAACCCCAGAATCACGATCGTCAGCTTCTGGTCGGTCAGGGGTACGCGCCACAACAGAAACGCAAACACCCCGATGAAGAGCAGGGCAGAAAAAACAACTGTTAACCGGATTTGCCACTGTAGTAGGAGGCTGATGTTTTCTAATGAGCTTATTAAATTTTCTCCTTTGGCATTAAGAACCGTTCGGCGGTACAACAGCCAGTTGTTCGACACGCCTACCAGAATGGCCAGTGCAAATAGCACCTTCACCCAGGCAGCGTTTTGGTTGGCGTCCAGTCCGGTAAAAAACACCAGTAGGGCAAGCAGAAGGGCTACCGATTCTAAGATAGCGCGCAGTTTTATCTTTGAAAAAACCGAATGCATGCGTTGCTTGGTCATTTCCTGTAACTGCTGTTCGCTTTTCACTTCGTTTTCTTCTTGCCAGGTTTGTTTAAGTTCATCGAGTTTCATGATTTTGGGGGTTTAGTTGGTGAATAAGTTTTTGTTTAATGCGATTGAGTTTCACGCCCACGTGGTTGATCGAAATACCGGTGATTTGAGCGATTTCTTCGTAGCGGTAGTCATCCAAGTACAAAGTAACCACCGCTTTCTCAGCAGCACTCAGGGTAGCAATTACGCGATGCAGTAGTTCGCGTTTTGGATGGGATTTGGGTGGTGCAGACGTAGCTATCTCAACGCCATCAAGGGTTGTCGTGCGTGCCGCGGCTGACTTTTTTCGGTACTTGGCCATCGCTGTGCTCAAGGCAATGCGGTACATCCAAGTGGTGATGCTCGATCGCTCTTGGAAAGCAGGAAAGGCTTTCCAGAGTTGGTAGACGATTTCCTGGAACAGGTCTTCGCGGTCTTCCGGGGTATCCCGGTACACGTGACACACCCGATGAATGATCGCTTGGTGTTTGGAGATGATACGGATAAATTGCTGTTCCATAGGTTGCTGTTTGACCTATTGGTTGCGTTTGACCAGCAAAATATTACAGCGACCGGAAAAATAGTTGCTTTATCGAGAGGACCAGGAAAGGTTAGAATCGTTCTCTGCGCGGTTCAGCGTTCCTAGAGCGCTGGCGGCAGTTTTGATAGCACCGTCTAATTCTTGCGCTGACTGAACAATGAGTCGAAGGTATTCTTCCTCCTCAGCGCGCGAGTCAGCCAGAAGAAGCACATCCGCTAACCCCAGAATTCGAGCCAGCGGTCCCCGCATCTTGTGGGCATTTAAAAAGGCGAAATCAGCCAATTGTCGATTGCGCTCTGCCAATTCGGATTGGTACCGCTTAAGTTCTTCTTTCGCCCGCTGTTGCGCAGTGACGTCTATGTAGCTGCCCACCATTCGCAACGGATGGCCTGCTTCGTCCCACGAGACTACTTGACCCTGACACTGCATCCACACCACCGATCCGTCACAGTGACAATATCGAGCCTCTATCCGAAAAGGATGAGCTCCTCGAGAGGCGATGTGGCGTTCATAAGCTAGCTTCACCCGTTGAACATCACCGGGATGCAGGGCCTCTAACCAAATGCCCGCGACATTGGTTTTAAGAGTATTGTAACCGAGCAGTAACAGGAAGTAAGGACTTAAGTAAGTAGTGTTGTTCTGAATATCCCAGTCCCAATAGCCAGTTTGAGTAGTCTCTAGTGTGCGTCTCAGTACGTTTTCTTCACTGAACATTCCGTAAGCGGGTTTGTAAAAACACAAAATGGGAAAAGCTTTTCTTTTAAAAACTACAACTTTTACTAGAATCGTTAAAAATATTGTTTAACTTTTGAAAGACATAAGCTAAACAAAAAAATCTATATTTAAATCCATTCACTTCTATTATTTTGATATTATCAGCCATGGTTACTAATTAACACTCTTCAGGAGCATAGGTATGCCAAACAACCCGACGGATATTCATTTAAAATTGGTGCAGCAGGCCATCACGCAGCAACGTGTGGTGCAAATGCAGTATTTTTCACCTGGCAGCGGCGAGTTCACCGAGCGAAGCATTGAACCGGTCGGTGCGGTTCGTCAAGGCAACGCCTGGCACGTGATCGCCTACTGCCAACTCCGGCGGGACTTTCGCGACTTTCGCCTGGATCGAATGAGCAAATTGTCCGTCAGCCAAGCCATCTACTCGCCGCGTAACAGGGCCGCATTGGAAGCCTATCTGGAACGGCAGTCGTCAACCATCCACGATAAAATGAAAAAGCAGCTATAGTTTGTGCAACTTGCCATTGACCACCGCATACTTAGGCTTACCGTCTTTTTCCAGAATGAAATTGGGGCGGTTGCCCAGCAACACTCCGTAGTAGGGTTCTTCGTCTCTCAAGACCACATCAAGAGGAATGCTCTTGCGCAAGCTGTCGAGGCCTGTTAGCTTCTTCTTCACCCGCACGGTGGTGTATCCGCGCCTGAGCAGGCGATCGGGCTTGATGCGTTTCAGGGCGCGTACGCTACGACGCGTGCGGCGCTGCACCCGCCCCGGCACCGCCACCAAACCCGTCGCATCCAGCTCCCGGTAACCGTAGTGGTCCGACAAGTCACCCAACTCCTGAATGCGGCTGCGGTAGAAAAAATCACGGTGACCGTTGATCGGCACTTCTTCCCGAAGAATTCCCAGGTCGGCGGTGCGCATCTCACCCGCTGCTTTATACCGCACGCTGCGAAGCACCAAATCGTACAAGCGGCGGTTGTTGCGCGGAATCTTCTGATAGTCAGCCAGTTGTTCGTCGGCGTAGCGCTGGGTAGCGATGGCGTGCAAACCGGTAGCGAGCAGCATAAAGTTGAGCCGACGAATCGTTTGCTTCTCGGGGTCGTTGGCGTAGCCTCCCGACTCGATCAGCACCGTGGATGTTCCCCAACGCTGCATATTATCGCCGAAGGCCCGTGGCTCAAAAGTGTCATCGTAACGCCCTACCTGCCCCGGAATGTAGTATTGCAGGGCTTGGTTTAGTAAGACAATAAGCCGGGTGGCCCGGTTGCGCACCGTACTGGTGTCTTTTTCCTCGTTAAAGGGAGGGTCTAGAAACGAGATCGTAGCCGGATTTCGGGTGGCCCCCGCGGCGTAGTAGATACTCTGGTCGTGCAAGTTGAACCCGAAGTCGGCGTTTATGGAGTCACGCAGGGCCTTGAGAATGCGCGATTCGGGAGACCGTAGGAGCTGAGCGTCGCGGTTGAGATCGATGTTGAGCGCGTTACGCCGCTGGTACACCTCGGCGCCATCGGGGTTGAGCATGGGTACGAAGTGCACCGTAAGACTATCTAAAATCGTCTGTCGGACCTCAGCAAACGCAGTGTCACCCTGCATAAAGTTGAACAGATCCAGCCCGGCCATGGTGGCGGTGGGTTCGTTGCCGTGCATCTGCGACCACAGCAACACTTGCGTAGGGCCGTGCCCAAACGACACGTCGTAGATGGCGCGTCCCTCGACCGATGCGCCCAGGCGGGTTACCGTAAATTCTGAATCGTTCTTTAGCTGAAGCAGCAGCGGCTCAATATCGTGGTGCTTGAACCGGCGGGTGTTGATACTTGGATGGCGGTAGTGCGGATGTGCTTCGTAAAGTTGTTGGTAGATGGGTTGGGCAGCGATACGCTCGGGAACGGTTAGCAGTACTAATGAAAGAACAACTAAGGAATAAAAAAGGTGATCCGCTGCGCGAGTGGGATGCTTAAGATGCCAGTATAGTATTAATTGCACAGATGTCTATTCATTCGGCTAGAGAAGAAACCGGTGTAGTTAAAATTATCTTCGAGCTAATTTGGTAGGAACCTTTACCTTGTAATCGGCCTTAGCCTGCCCCTTACTAATGCTGTTAAGCTTTCCTTTCAGTAAGCGCCGCTTTAACCCATTGATACGGTCCGTGAATAGCACACCCTCCACGTGGTCGTACTCATGCAGCACAATACGGGCAGCCATCCCATCCAAGGTTTCGGTGTGTTCTTGCCAGTCTTCGTCCTGGTAGCGAATGGTGACGGACGGGGGGCGTTGTACATCGGCGCGAATGCCCGGAATACTCAAGCATCCCTCCTCAAAGTTCCAGGAGTCGCCCGACGACTCTATCACTTCTGGGTTAATAAACACCCGCTTGAAACCATCGCGTCCTTCCTCTTCGTCAATTGGCGAACTGTCTACTATAAACATCCGGAGGCTTATGCCAATTTGGGGAGCTGCTAACCCGATACCGTTTGCCTGGTACATCGTCTCGAACATATCTTCACTCAGTTGCTTTATGTCAGCAGAGTCTGGTGTCACGTCCTCTCCGCGCTTCTTTAGAATCGGATCGCCGTAGAGCACAATAGGGTAAATCATGAAGTTGCTGCTAGGTAAGATTGTAGAATAATGGTGGCGCTCACTTTATCGATATTTCCCTTCGTTCGTCGATACTTTTTGGTGGTGCCCCCCGTAATCATTGCTTCCAAAGCCATTTTGGAAGTAAATCGTTCATCATGCAGGTGAACCCGTTGCTCCAGAAATTTATCCCCAAGTAAGCCGACAAATGTACGAACCGCCTGGGTGATATGAGTATCGCTATTGTCTAATTTTTTTGGAAAACCAACCACAAAAGCATCCACCGATTCGGCTTGGCAATAAGACGTAAGGTAAGAAATGAGGGTATGTGTGCGCACCGTTTCCAGGGGGGAAGCAATAATCTGAAGTGGGTCGGTAACCGCTAGGCCAGTGCGCTTCAGTCCGTAGTCAATACCAATCACGCGCCCCATCTTAGTTAAGGCCTACTTTCTCGCGTAGTGTTTTTTTGACCTGCTTTTCTAAAGTGAGCGCCTTAGGAAACAAGATTTCGTTCTCTACGCTAGCGTGAACCTTCAGGTCTCGTTCAAATTGCTGTAGTTCGGCGTACACCACCCGCAAGTGAAGACTGCTGGCTCGACGCGTATCATAGTTGTGGACGATATTCCGAATACCCTCCATATCATCGTCGTCTGCGCTGTGGTGCACCGCAAAATCTTGGATGGCGTGCTTCTCCAAATCATAATATACCCGCGAAGAGAGATTCGGTTCGCGACAGGCCTGGTGCAAAGCAAGGATGTAGGAGAAAAGCTCGTCCTCCTCCTGATAGATATGATGAATCAAATCTTCTACGAACAACGGAAAAATGAAGCGGAGGTCTTTCACTACCTCATCCTGATCAGTATCCTGCAAGTTATGAATTAACTTAGATAGGTAGGGCAAGCGTTCTTTAATAAATACGAAGTGCGTGTGCTTCAGGTAAGCTATTACAAGGTCAATCGGGTAGTTAGCAAGCAACAACGGACGCTCTGATGATTGCTCATAGACCGACTCAAGGCCAGCAATTACCTGCTCTACTTTAAGTCCCCGCTCCCTGCACGCTTGCGCCAATGTTGCTTGATCAAAATCGTAAAACTTTATGCCGAAGTAATACAGCACCGCCGCATAGGCATAGTTGTCGTCTACTAATTCTGCAATCCGTCGATGAGTGTTGATAGACATTGGTATTAATGTATCAAAGAATAAGTCTTAGCTGAACATACGTAACAATACAAAAATGCGACGTTATAAGGAATAACTAAAATTAAGGCTTTGTGCTTTTATATTCAACTTTAAAGAACGAAACCTAAGGATTTATGTTAGCTTTAAAGAATTAATCATTAGCTTAAGCAAATCCTGCCTTCTTTATAATCTTCCGCTAGTTAACAACAAAAGCAGACGATTCATTCATCCATTCTTAAACCAAAAGCAGTACCGTGAGCAGCAAGAAAAATTCCGACTTCCAGATTCGTCTACCTCTTTTGTTGACCATTGCGGTGGCAGCGGGTATCCTTATCGGGGCCACCATGGCCGACGGCAACACAACTCAGAACAACCTAATCAGTGGCTACCTCAAGTTTAAAGAGATATTGACCTTCGTGCAGCGCGACTATGTGGATGAGGTGGATACAGATGATTTGGTAGAGACCGCTATCAACCGAATGCTGGAGAAACTTGATCCCCACTCAGTTTATATTCCTACCAAGGACCTTGAACTGGCCAAATCTCAGCTCGAGGGCGAGTTCGAGGGGATAGGCATTGAGTTCAATATTATCAAGGATACTATTTACGTGGTGGCGCCCCTGAGCGGCGGACCCTCAGAGGAAGTTGGTCTGGTAAGCGGAGATAAGATCGTGAAGGTTGATAACGAAGTGGTGGCCGGAGTAGGAGTTGACAACCGAAAGGTGTTTGAGTTACTACGTGGCAAGAAGGGCACCGAGGTGAAAGTAGGCATCAAGAGAAGAAGCGCCGACGACCTAATAAACTTCACGATAACACGCGACAAGATTCCTCAAGAGTCGGTAGACGTCAGCTACATGATTGATGACGAGATGGGCTACATCAAAGTGAGCCGGTTTGCCGCCACCACCTACGATGAATTTCACGATGCCCTGGAGGATTTAAAATCGAAAGGGATGACCAAACTGGTATTAGACTTACAGGGTAATCCCGGAGGATATATGGATCGAGCGATCAACATTGCTGATGAGATGCTGTCTGATAACAAGATGATTGTCTACACCAAAGGCAAGCAGCCTCGTTACAATTCTGAAGCCCGCGCTTACCGCGAAGGAATCTTTGAAGATCAACCTATTATCGTACTTATTGACGAAGGTAGTGCTTCCGCTTCCGAAATTGTAGCGGGTGCGCTGCAAGACAACGACCGAGCTTTGATAGTAGGGCGCCGCTCGTTTGGCAAAGGCTTGGTACAGATGCCAATTCCTCTGGACGATGGTTCCGAACTGCGTCTTACCATCTCTCGTTATTACACTCCCAGCGGACGTTCCATTCAAAAGCCCTACGAAGCCGGAGCCAAAGAATATGGACAAGACATATCCAACCGCTACGAGCATGGGGAGCTGTTAAATGTAGACAGCATCCATTTTAACGATTCGCTCAAGTATGAAACTACCAAGGGCCGAACGGTATACGGCGGTGGTGGAATTATGCCTGATTACTTTGTGCCAATTGATACGACAAACTCCCGCAACAAATTTCTGATTGGCCTCTATTCTACCAACGCTGTGCGCGAGTACACTCTGCTCTATTACCAGAATAACAAGGCCAAGTTAGAGGAGATGACCTATGATGAGTTCTACAACAACTTCGCGGTTAGCGACAAAATGCTGGGCAAAATAGTTGATCTGGTAGATGAGGCCGATGTGGAATATGCATCAGAAGACTATGAAGCAGGGAAAGAGCGCCTACGTGATCAGGTAAAGGCATTAATCGCGCGTAGTGTGTGGGGCAACAAAGGTGCCTATCCGATCTACAACCAACGTAACAACGTGTTACAAGAGGCACTTAAGCTAT
>CAVXII010000001.1:1387500-1987500 GCA_963761785.1 uncultured Cytophagales bacterium | reverse complement strand
GATAGTGAGCAGGCCGCAGTGAATCGATCCAGGCGACTGTTTAACAAAAACACAGGGCTTTGCCAACGTGAAAGCGGAAGTATAAGGCCTGACACCTGCCCGGTGCTGGAAGGTTAAGGGGGGATGTTAGCGGAGTAATCTGCAAAGCATTGAACCGAAGCCCCAGTAAACGGCGGCCGTAACTATAACGGTCCTAAGGTAGCGAAATTCCTTGTCGGGTAAGTTCCGACCTGCACGAATGGTGCAACGATCTGGATACTGTCTCAGCCACGCGCTCGGTGAAATTGTAGTATCGGTGAAGATGCCGATTACCCGCCACGGGACGGAAAGACCCCATGAACCTTTACTATAGCTTCACATTGACATTGGCTGTTAGATGTGTAGGATAGGCGGGAGACTAGGAAGCGGCGTCGCTAGGCGTTGTGGAGTCGTCCTTGAAATACCGCCCTTCTAACCGTTAGTGCCTAACTGAGCAATCAGAACAGTGTGTGGTGGGTAGTTTGACTGGGGTGGTCGCCTCCTAAAAAGTAACGGAGGCTTCCCAAGGTTCCCTCAACACCGTTGGTAATGGTGTGTGGAGTGCAATAGCATAAGGGAGCTTGACTGTGAGGCCTACAAGCCGAGCAGGGACGAAAGTCGGGTATAGTGATCCGGTGGTTCCGCATGGAAGGGCCATCGCTCAAAGGATAAAAGGTACTCTGGGGATAACAGGCTGATCTCCCCCAAGAGCTCATATCGACGGGGAGGTTTGGCACCTCGATGTCGGCTCGTCACATCCTGGGGCTGGAGAAGGTCCCAAGGGTTGGGCTGTTCGCCCATTAAAGTGGCACGCGAGCTGGGTTCAGAACGTCGTGAGACAGTTCGGTCCCTATCTGTGGTGGGCGTAGGAAACTTGACAGGCTCTGACCTTAGTACGAGAGGACCGGGTTGGACGAACCGCTGGTGTATCAGTTGTGCCGCCAGGTGCATTGCTGAGTAGCTACGTTCGGAAAGGATAAGCGCTGAAAGCATCTAAGCGCGAAACCATCCTGAAGATGAGGTTTCCCTGAAGGGTCGTTGTAGACTACAACGTTGATAGGTGGTAGGTCTAAAGTCAGAAATGACAAAGCTGAGCCATACTAATCACCCGATAGACCTTCCACTCAAGAGGTGAATGTTTGCAAGTGGTGTTTATCTACTGGCAAACCTTAACCAGTTGCCTCAACCTCCTCTACAGCATTCCTCTTACCAATTGTCTCTGATCTTTGTTTGTTACTCAAATAGCATACAAACCATGCTGCTACTAGCAGTTGTGGTTAGCGAAGGTGAAAATAGAGAAGAAGTGAAAATGGACTAAAGCAGCCCTTAACCCGCTCAACTCAGAACCTTCAACTCAGAACATCTAAGACCCTTAAAGTCTAAGGTGGCTTTAGCCCCGGGGATCACCTCTTCCCATCCCGAACAGAGCAGTTAAGCCCGGGTGCGCCAATGGTACTTCAACACGAGGAAGAGTAGGTCGCCGCCTTTTTTCATTAGAAAAGCCCTTCAGTAGCTAACTAGCTATCGTAGGGTTTTTTTTTGCAACGAGCAACAAATGCGCATTCGGTTGCTTCTTAGAATTGATCCTCTACTCGAACCAGTCAAATGGACTCTTCAATTATAGAAACCAGTGCTTACGCGCGCGCTGGCTTATTAGGCAACCCCACCGATGGCTACTATGGCAAAACTATATCCATCATCGTCCGGAACTTCGGTGCTCGTATATCATTATATCCCTCGCCCGAACTATGCATTGAACCCCAGGAACAAGACCTCAATATCTACCGAAACATGCATCATTTAGTAGACTCAGTACGCCTTACCGGCTACTATGGCGGTTCTCGTCTGGTAAAAGCAGCCATCAAAAAGTTTAGTGAATACTGCATTCAGCAAAACATCCGAATAGACAACAAAAACTTTACGATACGTTACCATTCGTCCATTCCTCGGCAGGTAGGCTTGGCTGGATCAAGTGCTATCGTGACAGCCACCATGCGGGCGCTAATGCGATATTATGAAGTGAGTATACCGCGCGAAGTGCTGCCTGATATAGTCTTATCAGCAGAAAAGGATGAACTTGGAATTAACGCCGGATTGCAAGATCGTGTTGCGCAAGTATATGAAGGATGCGTATACATGGACTTCGACAAAAAGCTAGTTGACTCGCAAGGCTACGGAGAGTATGAGCCGATAGATCCTAAATTGCTACCGAATCTGTACCTGGCCTACAAAATAGATTTGGGAAAAGTATCGGGAAACGTATTGAACGATATTCGTTCGCGCTACGACAAGGGCGACCAATCGGTGATTGACACATTGAGCGAAATGGCCCAACTCGCCGCGGAAGGGCGGCAGGCAATTCTGGATCAGGAGACCAAAAAGCTCAACGACCTAATCAATCGGAACTTCGATCTACGGTGTCAGGTCATGAATATTTCTCAAGAAAACAAAATTTTAGTACAAACAGCTCGTGCCTGTGGGGCGTCGGCAAAGTTTACCGGGTCGGGCGGGTCCATCATCGGGGTGTACGAAAACGACGAGGTGCTTAACAAACTAGTAGTTTCTCTTAAAAAGATAAACGCTCGGGTCATCAAACCCTATATATTATAATATGATACGAAAAGCAGTGATCCCCGCCGCGGGATTGGGAACGCGATTCTTGCCCGCTACCAAGGCGCAACCTAAAGAGATGTTGCCCATTATCGACACGCCAACCATTCAGTACGTGGTGCAAGAAGCGGTTGATTCGGGCATCGATGATATTCTGATTATCTCGGGAAAAGGCAAGCGGACCATCGAAGACCACTTCGACCGAAATTTTGAGTTGGAGTCGCGTTTGGCGGAGAAGCAGGATGAGAACTTTTACAACGAGGTGGTTCGCATCGCTGACATGGCGAATATCCATTTCATCCGCCAAAAAGAAACCAACGGACTTGGTGATGCCATCTACCATGCTCGGCACCACGTAGGCGATGAGCCGTTCGCGGTGCTGCTAGGTGATACGATCGTCAACTCGGTGATTCCTGTGACCCAGCAGCTCATTGATACCTACGAACAGTATCGGTGCACGGTGATCGCGGTGGAAGAAGTACCGAAAAATAAGGTATCGCGTTACGGAATTGCGGGCGGGAAAGCGATCAGCGACCGACTGATGGAGGTGAACCAGCTTGTAGAAAAACCAAATGTGGACGAAGCCCCCTCCAATCTGGCCATTGCTGGCCGCTACATTCTGACCGCCGAAATATTTAGGGCACTCGAGCAAACTGCTCCCGGCAAGGGGGGCGAGGTGCAACTAACCGACGCTCTGCATTTGCTGATGAAGAAGGAGACAATGATCGCTAATACCATTGAGGGAAAGCGTTACGATATAGGAAACAAACTGGACTTCCTGAAAACTACCGTAGAATTTGCCCTACAGAGAAAAGAGTTCGCGGCTGACTTTCTAGCCTTTTTAAAGGAAACCCTAAAGAAGCAAGAACAGCTTTAAGACTTTATCCGGCAACCGGTAGCAGGTGTTGTGCGTAATGGTGATGATTGGCTCATTTGACGAACATTCAAAAACTCTTTCAAGTATTGGTGATTCACATCGCCAGCCACTTGCGGGTTGTCATCAATAGCCCCTTGATAAACCGTTTTAAAAGAACCTCGCTGTTGAGACAAAACGAAAACCTCGGGCGTTTTTCCAGCCCCTAACAGACGAGCTACTCGTTGACTCGGATCTATAAGGAACGGAACTGTCCATTGATTAACCTTAATAGCTTGCTTTAACTTATCCGAGGCATCTTGAGGGTGATTAACAGGATTGGAAGGGTTAATAAGCACAAAGCGAATTTGATCACTTTCAAAATCATTGATAAGATTTGTGATTCGTTGATCATACAATTGGGCATAAGGACAGTGCCTACTAGTAAAGATGACCACTACTACCGGTGCAGAAGAATAATCCTTCAAAGAGAAATCGCTTCCGGTGACCAGATTGAGTAACGTAAAATCTTCGACATAACCTGACCGCTGCGCAAAGGAATGCGTTAGCGAAATCAGTGCAAAAACTAAAGAAAGTAATAGAAAGCGCATAACGTTTAAATTAAAGGCAGTGCTGCCATGATATGATCAAGGCACTGCGTATATAACATAAAAGCCGTCAATAATAGTGCCTTCCAAACGGTATTGAGTGTTTTGGTGCGAATAAACGATCTCGGCTTCAGCGTGAATGTCTTCTTCAAAGCAAAGAGAAAGAACCCTGATGTGATCCTTGAAGCTAAGAAATTTGCCTCCGTATAGTTTGTATAAAGCTTCTTTGATACACCAATAAGCGCAAAGATAAGAAAGCCTGTTATCAGTCGCTTTAAGCTCTACTTGGCTAAGAAATTTATGCTGAGTGCGAAGCAGTTTGTCACTCGGAAGCTCAATATCAATCCCAATCAAAGCGTGGCGATGTATCATCGCAACTCCGTAGGGGTAGGAATTGGCTAACGAAATATGATACGCATCGTTATTAAGATAAGGCTTGCCTTTATCGTCTTTATGGATGCCCGGTACCGATAACCCAACCTTATTTAAAATGGCAGCAAGGGCAGCACGGCTAGCTAACCATTCTAAACTTTTGCGCGGATGGCGAATTGTGTGCCATTCCGCTAAATCAGGTGCTAGTAGCTGTGTATGGGCCATTAGATCAGCCGCCGCTTCCTCAATTTTCCAAACGGCCCACATAGAGCTATTATTAATCTGGACCAATTTCACCAATGCCATAGACAAACGCTTCTGTGCCGATAAAGGTAAATCTATAATATCTGACCAACAATGCCTACATTCTTTGCCGATAAACAACTAACCCTAAAAGGACATCGAGACTGCGTGTATATGCTGGCTAAAGAAAGTAAGTACCGGTTCTTCTCGGCCGGGGGCGATGGCTTGGTGGTGCGGTGGGACCTGCGAAATGCCAATCAGGGAACTGTGGTAGCAAAGATGTCTACTTCCGTTTACGCATTGTATTATGATAGCCCAAGGAACCGGTTGGTAATTGGCCAAAACTACGAAGGGCTCCGAGTTATTGATTTGGATAAGGGGCGAGAAGAAGGCGTAACCAGAACAGATAAAGCTGCGCTATTTGACATTGCTAGTGCAGGAGATCATTTACTAGTAGCAACCGGTGACGGCGAGATAGTGGTAGTTGCGGACGATTCCCTAAAGATCGTTCAACGGATTTGTGCTACCAAGCAGAGCGCGCGGTCTATTGCGGTTAATGAGCGTGAGCAAGAGATAGCCGTAGGTTTTAGTGATCATACCATCCGCATCTACGATTCAACAAACTACCAACTGAAACAAACACTGACCGGACACACCAATTCGGTGTTTGTCGTTCGGTATACTCCTGATCAGCGCTACTTGATCAGCGGTGGAAGGGACGCTCACTTAAGAATTTGGGATGTTGAGAAAAATTATCAACTTACGGAATCGATAGTAGCTCATATGTACGCCCTCAATCACCTGGATTTTAGTCCGAGCGGGAAGTACTTTGCTACCGGCAGTATGGACAAGTCGGTGAAAATCTGGGATGCTCGCGCTTTTAAACTACTAAAGGTGATTGACAAAGCACGCCACGCTGGACACGGCACTTCGGTTAACCGGGTGCTGTGGGTAAAAGATGACGACGAAACCTTATTGTCAGCTAGCGACGACCGAACGATTTCCGTGTGGCGCTGGGGCAAAGCCGATGATGTGTCGGCCGAAACAAATAAAAGTAACCGTCTATTATGAATATAACACCAATAGAAATACGGCAGAAAGAGTTTGAACGACACTTTCGTGGCTATGATAAAGATGAAGTCAATGCGTTCTTGCATACCCTATCGCAGGCCTGGGAGCGATTATTGCAAGAAAATAGGGAGAAAACCGCCCGGCTAGAGAAGGCCGAAAAAGACATTGATAAAGTGCGCGAAGTAGAAGGAGCTCTCTTCAGAACCTTACGAACCGCCGAAGATACCAGCGCAGGCATTGTAAACAAAGCGCAGAAGGAGGCCGACGAGGTTCAGCAGCAAGCCGAACGAGAGCGGCAAGAAATTATTGAGGAAGCCCACCGACAGGCTGCGGGCATCATCAAAGACGCACATCAACAAGTGGCCCAACTGAAACGGGAAGCTACTGAGGCAGAAATTCACCGACAACAGGCCCTGGCCCAGTTGCAAGCGTTGGCGCAGGGCATCCTCCAACAGATAGGAGACGATGGTTCAACTCCTGAGTCGGTTCTGGAAAACATAGAAAACCAACATAAAACACCGGTTGTCACGGCCGAAGCTTCAACCAGCGAAGAGCCTGTGGAGCAACAAGATTCAGATAGTTTAGCCAATCCCACTGAGGAAGAACCGGTGCCTCCCAAAGAAGAAACAACTCCTCAGGAAGACCCAACTGAGGTTTACGAGCCAGTATGGGCGACTGACGAAGCGGACCCGGCCCCGGTATCATCCAAGGGGAATGCGCTGAAGCGCCGGTCTTTTTTTGACGAATTAGACTGATCGGTTATGGGAAGGATCACGCTAGAGGGAATAGAATTTTTTGCCTATCATGGCTATTACCAGGAAGAACGAAAGACGGGCAACCGCTATAGCGTTGATATCTCGGTGGAGGCCAACCTTGAACAAGCCGCCGAGGAAGACAGCCTGCAGGAGACCGTGAATTACGAAAAACTTTACCGCATGGTGAGCGATGAAATGCAGAAGCCGTCAAAGCTGCTCGAGCACATTGGCCACCGGCTTATTGAGCAGACGTTTCGTGATTTTCCGGAGATTGCCACGGTAGAGGTCAGTGTGTCTAAATTTAACCCTCCCGTGGGCGGCGTGTGCCGTCGGGCGGTGGTCACCCTCAGACGAACGCGCGCGTAGCTACATTTTATGAATAAATTACTATTGGCAACCAGTCTGTTGTTGGTTGGAATCAGTCTCGGGTCACCCTTGGCCAGGGCGCAAAAGCCTGCCTACGCACTCTACGATTCTGCCGGAAACACGCTGCCCTACGACCGTATGCTACAGCAATTGGCCCAAACTGACATCGTGCTATTCGGCGAACTGCACAACGATGCTCTTGTTCATTGGCTAGAGCTGCAGGTGGCAAAGGACCTGTTTGCCCAGGATAGCAACCTGATGATCGGCGCTGAGATGTTTGAAACCGATAATCAACTGTTGCTCGACGAGTTCATTACCGGAACCATTGAAGAGCGTCACTTCGAGCAGGAAGCAAAGCTATGGAACAACTACGCCACCGACTATGCTCCGATTATAACGTTTGCCCAACAGCACCAGATACCGGTGATTGCTACCAATGTTCCCCGCCGCTACGCGAGTCTGGTAGCGCGTGAAGGACTGAACCGGCTGGACAGTTTGCCAGACAGCGCCCAGGAGCTAATGGTACCGCTACCGTTGGAGGTAGACCTTTCATTACCGGGCTATCAGGCGATGATGAAAATGATAGGAAGCAACGCGAATCACGGCACGATGAGCGGAGAAAATATGGCTAACGCCCAAGCGCTGAAAGATGCTACAATGGCGCACTTCATTCTGCTCAATCGCACCCAACAAACCACTTTTCTGCACCTCAATGGTTCGTATCACAGCGACAACTACGAAGGAATATACTGGTTTATCCAACAAAGCAGCCCTGAAACGTCTATCAAGACCATCAGTTGTGTGTCCCAACAGGATATTAGCCAACTAGAAACCAAGTATCAAGGAGTTGCCGATATTGTTATTGTGTTGCCCGACGACATGACAAAAACGCATTAAAATTAGTTGAAAAATAATAACTTTAATGAGATGAAAGAGATGTAATGTGCAAATTATCCCCAAAGGAGTGCCTCTAATTGGTGATATTTTCCACATACGAGACCGCATCATCGGAAAGGGGTAGGGTGGCATCAGCAGGATTGGCCGAGGGAATAGCCTCTTCGGTGGCGGAATTTACTGGTGCAGAAGGGCCTTCTTCAGCATCGCAAGAGAGCGTAAACGCGAAAATCAGCGCATAAAAGCCGAAACTGATCGCCAGGGTTAGCGAGCTATTGTATAATCTACGGGACAGATTGTTCTTCATTTGCTTTTACAAAGGTGAAGCCGCGCGCTTCGTTCCCTTCATAAAAGTCAACTACCGTACCAAGCAGAAATAGAATATCCTTCTTTTCTACGTAAACCAGTAGGTCTGCAATAGTATAGACCATATCGCTTTCTTTCTGGTAATCGAAGCCAATGATAAACGAGGCGCCCGCGCAGCCGCCACCGCGGGCCCCCACGCGCAGACCGTAATCAGCTGGAATGTTCTTCGTAGCGATGGTGTTTTTAATCTCGGCCAGGGCACGAGGGGTAATCTGAACGGGAATCATGCTCTAGATAGGTTAACGATGATGACATTTAGTGACAACAGAAATACGCAGTAAATCATTTTTTAGGTACCTAGGTTTCTTCTAAGTTAGCAAAAACTTACGGATCAGACTTTCAATGGATACAATCATCATCGAATTCGCTAAACTCATCATTCCGGCTGCAATCGTGCTCTACGCGATGTATCTGGTAGTCAAGTCATTTTTAGAGAAGGAGATGGCACAGCGCCTCACGGATATCCGGGCGGCCAATGCCAAGGATGTCTTACCGATTCGCCTGCAAGCATATGAGCGAATTAGTCTGCTTTTGCAGCGGATATCCCCCAATAACCTCATCCTACGGCTTAATGACAGCAATTATTCCTACAAAGAATTGCAGCAGATTTTGGTAGGGCACGTGCGGGAAGAGTACAACCACAATCTCTCACAGCAAATCTACTTAAGCGACGAGGTGTGGGACCTCACCGCCAGTGCGGTGGAAGATGTGGTGATGACCATCAACCAAGGAGCCGATATGCTGCCAAAAGACGCCCGCGGAATTGACCTGGCCAAGAAGGTTTTTGAAATTCAGGGTGGCAAACAGGCAGACCCTATTGAGCATGCGTTGCGTGTTTTAAAGCAAGAAGTCCGAACAATGTTCTAGCGAAATTAGTAATAGGTAGAAGGGTTTTTACTTCATTCAATTTTTATTAAACACAACATTGGTATGGGACTTTTTGATAAGGCAAACGATAGTTCGAGTTTCAAGAAAGCAAAACGAAAGGCTGCGGGTATTCTGCAAGACCCTGAACGGTTGCGAAATCTGGTAGGCCAGTCCGTAAAAAAGATTAAAGACATGCGCAACAACAGCGACGAAATGCAGGAGTTTGAGCGCTATGTGGACACTTTTAACCGAATGATTAAGGCATATTCTAGTAAGGAATACCAAAAGACTCCCTGGAAAACGCTGCTGCTCGCCGTAGCCGGTATTATTTACTTTGTCTCTCCGCTCGATTTAATTCCCGACTTCATTCCGGTCATTGGCTACCTCGACGATATCTCGGTGCTGCTGTGGATTGCTAATTCGGCCAAAGGTGATTTGGAGGAGTTTGAGGAGTGGGAAGAAACTTACGCTGAAACAGCGTGACTAATGCTTCAGTAATCACTCCGGATCATTTAGCGGCAAGCCAATCTTACGAAGCGTACCAGCAAATGATTACTGCGCTGCTGGCTGATGGTAAAACAACGGGCGAAAATCATAGTGAGGCTATGCTTCACTACACCGAGCTCAACCAGCAGCGGATGCAGCGGTTAGACAAAACGGCCCAGCTCACCGATGCTTTACAGGAAAAACTGGCGTCGGTGCCAACCCGCTGGACGTGGCTGGTACTCACCGAAGCTTGGTGCGGCGATGCTGCTCAGAGCATTCCGCTGATGGCCAAAATGGCCGACGCATCGCCCCAGATAACGCTAAAGTTGTTGTTACGCGACAAACATCCGGAGGTAATGGATGCTTACCTGACCAACGGTAGTCGCTCAATTCCGAAGCTCATCTGCCTCACCGAAGACTTGCAAGAAGTTGGAACCTGGGGGCCGCGACCGGCCGAGGCGCAGCAACTAATGAATGATTTCAAGCAACAGCATCCGGACGAAGATTATCAGGCGTTGGCCAAAGAGATGCAACTGTGGTACGCCCGCGATCGTACCCAAGCGATACAAAAAGAGTTTGTAGCGTTGCTGACCAAGTGGAATTGAACCACTTTTTGGGCTCAATGGCCGTTTGCTTCCTCATTTGCCCGGCATTCTCCGCACTAATTTAATCCTTTTCGCTACTTTAGGGGCTACGAACATCACCTATACCTAAACCACATGGCACAAAAGCACGCACTTATCGCCGGAGCAACGGGGCTCGTTGGCAACGAACTACTACAGCAACTAATTCGCGGACGTCAGTACCACACCATTTCCATACTGAGTCGGCACGAAGTGGAAACCACCAGTAAGCGAGTAGAAACCATTATTGTGGACTACGATAAAATTACCGACAAGCAGATCCCAAAAGTAGATGACGTTTTCTGTTGTTTGGGAACGACCATGAGTAAAGCTGGATCTAAAGACGCTTTCCGCAAGGTAGACTATGATTATCCCCTTCGGGCAGCCGAGATCACGCACCGCAAGGGTGCTCAACAATATTTACTAGTGTCAGCAATGGGCGCTGACGAAACTAGCTACATTTTCTACAACCAGGTAAAAGGTGAAGTAGAAGCTGCTATTGCTAAATTAGGTTTTGAAGCGTTTCATGTCTTCCGCCCATCAATGCTACTCGGAGAGCGCACCGAAACCCGTATTGGCGAACAGATCGGACAAGTAGTGATGAAGGGATTGGCCTCACTGATGGTCGGCGGACTCAAGAAATATCAGGCTATTCCCGCCGAAACCGTGGCTGAAGCAATGGTACACGTAGCCCGGAAAGAGCTGAGCGGCACGTACGTCTTTGAATCCGATAAAATTAAAGCATTAGTTCAATATACCTAGCTGATGATCGCTCTCCTTCAGCGCGTTTCTCAAGCATCGGTCACGGTAGATGGTGTTCCGCTAGGATCAATTGACCAAGGAATACTGGCTCTATTAGGCATTGTTGATACTGATGGCGACGAAGATGTTACTTGGCTGAGCCGGAAAGTCATGAATCTGCGTATTTTCAACGACGCACAGGGGGTAATGAATCGTAGCTTGCTAGAAGTTGAAGGCGAATTATTAGTAGTAAGCCAATTCACACTGCACGCTAGCACCAAGAAAGGAAACCGGCCTTCTTATATCAAAGCCGCGAATACTGAAGTAGCCAAACCCCTGTACAAAAAATTCCTGACCGCCTGTGAACAATTGCTAGGCAGTCCGGTGGCGGCCGGTGCGTTTGGTGCTGATATGCAGGTGGCGCTTATCAACGACGGCCCGGTAACTATTATCATCGATACGCAAGACAAAAAATGATCAGGATTGACAGGATACCGAGGATACAAAATAGATAGACTTGGCGATGAGCGAGATAACTTTGGCAGAAGTGCAGCGGCAAGTAGATGAGTGGATTACTACTACGGGAGTGCGTTATTTTAGCGAACTCACCAACATGGCAATCCTCACCGAAGAGGTGGGCGAGGTGGCCCGGCTCATCGCCCGGCAGTACGGTGAACAATCATTTAAAGCTTCGGATGAAGGAGAAGAACTTGGTGACGAACTAGCTGACGTGCTGTGGGTAGTTATCTGTCTAGCCAACCAAACCGGAGTGGACCTAACCGAAGCTTTTCAAAAGAATATGGAAAAAAAATCGTTACGGGATAAGGATCGCCATCGGCAGAATAAAAAGTTACAATGAACGGGTTCATGTTCTTTCTCCTCTTGCTAAACATAGCATGTTACTCGCCTCAAGCGAAGGCTCCTTACTCTGCAATTGCTGGGGATTTGAGCGATAGCATACCGGTTGTACATCTGGAAAAGCCTTCGCTGTTAGGAAAAATTAATCCATCATCAGACAGTGGCTTCGTACCGATCTCGTCAGTGCATACTAATAAGGAAAGCATCTATTTGAGAAGGCAAACCTATCAAGCATTTATTCTGATGGCGCAGACTGCACAGGAAGCGGGCATTACTCTACGCATCATCTCGGCCACGCGCAACTTTGCGGCGCAGAAGCGCATTTGGGAGGCTAAGTGGAACGGGGAGCGAAAAGTAGCGGGGCAGAATCTAGCACAGACTATCCCCGATGATAAGCATCGCGCCCTAAAGATACTAGAGTACAGCTCCATGCCCGGCACCTCGCGCCATCACTGGGGAACTGATGTTGATCTAAATGCTTTGGACAACAATTACTTCGCCTCAGGCGAAGGGCAGAAAGTGTACGCTTGGCTCACAGCGAACGCCAGCACCTACGGATTTTGCCAAGTTTATACCAAGCAGGGGGAAGACCGTCCTGACGGTTACCACGAAGAGAAGTGGCACTGGAGTTACTTGCCACTCGCTCAGCAGTTCCTGCGGCAGTATAATGAGCAGGTCGGCTATACCGATATTAAAGGCTTTGAGGGAAGCTCAGTAGCGAAAGAAATAGGGGCTATTGAAAAATACGTCAATGGTATTGCCCCCCGATGTCAGAATGAATCCACGGAAAAGCGGCGACATTGAAGCCATTCGGTGGGCGCTATTTAGCAAAACTCACCGCGCGCATCTCGCGGATAACCGTCACCTTCACCTGACCAGGATACTGCATATCCTTCTCAATCTTGCGCGAAATGTTGAAAGAAAGCGACCCGGCCTGCTCATCGGTAACCGCTTCGGCATCCACAATGACCCGCAGTTCGCGGCCGGCCTGAATAGCGTAGCACTTACTAACCCCCTCAAAGTCCAGACCTAGCGCCTCTAAGTCTTTCAACCGCTGGATGTATGAGTCGACCACCTCACGGCGAGCACCCGGGCGTGAGCCCGAAACCGCGTCGCAGGTTTGGATAATGGGTGAAATCAGAGCCGTCATTTCTATCTCGTCGTGGTGGGCCCCAATAGCATTGCACACATCGGGTTGCTCGCCGTACTTCTCGGCTAGCTTCATCCCCAGAATGGCATGCGGCAGCTCCGGTTCTTCGGGCCACACCTTGCCGATGTCATGCAATAGACCCGCGCGCTTGGCTAGCTTCGGATTGAAGCCTAACTCTGAGGCCATCGTGGCGCACATATTAGCAACTTCACGCGAGTGCTGTAACAGATTCTGTCCGTACGACGATCGGAATCGCATCCGTCCCACCATGCGGATAAGTTCAGGATGCACCCCGTGAATCCCCAAGTCAATTACCGTGCGTTCGCCGATTTCTACGATCTCTTCCTCTATATTCTTAGTGGTCTTGGCGACTACTTCCTCAATCCGAGCAGGATGAATGCGTCCGTCCACTACCAAACGGTGCAACGACAATCGCGCGATCTCGCGGCGCACCGGGTCGAAACCTGAAATAATGATCGCTTCGGGAGTGTCGTCAACGATGATTTCTATGCCTGTAGCGGCTTCCAACGCCCGAATGTTTCGTCCCTCACGGCCGATTACCTTTCCTTTGATATCGTCGCTCTCGATATTAAATACTGAGACGCAGTTCTCAATAGCATGCTCGGTAGCAGTGCGCTGAATGGTAGCAATAACCACCTTTTTAGCTTCTTTAGTAGCCGACAGCTTTGCTTCCTCAATGATGTCTTTGATCATCGCTGAAGCCTGCGTATGGGTTTCGGCTTCTAAGCTTTCTAAGAGGTATTTTCGCGCCTCAGCTTCAGTGAGGTTAGCCGCCTTTTCTAATACAGCGGTCTGTTGCTGCTTCACGCGCTCCAGCTCATTTTGCTTGCGACGATTAGCTTCCAACTGTGTCTCCAGTGTCTCTTCTTTATCCTTCAGGGCTGCTTCAGCGGCTCGAACCTTTTCTGCCTGCTCATTGATACGGCCCTCTCGCTGTTTAAGCTTATTCTCGTTGGTAACAAGAATGTTTTTCTTACGAGAAGACTCTTCCTCAAAGTTGGTTTTTAAGCGCAGAAAGTTTTCCTTGGCTTCGTAGAGCTTTTCTTTTTTAAGGTTTTCAGCGCTTATCTCAGCTTCCTTGATGATAAGCTCGCCTTTTTCCTGCAGTTTTTCCTCGCGTTGACGGATGCTCTCTTCACGGATATTGAGTTGATTTCCTTGCTGTAAAGCGGCTTTGTTGGAAAGGCTTTTTCCGACGAAGAATCCAATGGCTAGCGCAATGAGGGCCGCTAGCAAAGGGAGTAGTATTGTTTCACCCATGACGTTAGTTCGTTAAACGGTTGGTTGCGAACCATAACGGAACTACTGGGCGTTGATCAACGAGTATTAGCCTAGTGCGTAGCGCGCTGCTCTTTGGCAGAAACCGCGCGACCCACCTGACGGTTAAGCTTGCTAAGGCGCTCGGCAATCATTTGCGTTGTGTCTTGTTGCAGCTTATCGTGTTCCAGCTTCTGCACCAACGCATCAAAGGCAACCATGGCCAGCAGGTCCTGCTTGTCAGTGGTGCCGTATTGTTCGCGGTAGCGGCGGACTTGTTCATTGATGAGTTGACTAGCCAGGCGTAAGCGCTCTTCTTCTCCTGCTTCTACCCGCATCGGATACTCCCGCTCGGCAATTCTGATTTTTATGGAAAGTTCCCCCATCGTAAGGTGATCCTGGTTCACGTGCTATTGACTCAACTGGGCAATGCAGCGATCAATCTTCTTTATGTACTCGTTAATTGTACGCTTAAGTTCAGTAGTTTCGCTTTTATCGGCTACTGTCTGATTCGCAATTTTATTGATTTTTATCGTATTCTGAAAGTGAGCAATTTGCTCATCCTTTCGGCCTAGCTCCGAAGCTAAGCGTATATTATCTTCTTTAAGCTGTTGAATTTCCGCCTGTGCATCCTTCTGTTGTTGGATGAACAGCTCAACTTTGCGCTCTAACGCAACAATTTCGAACATTACAAAATTCTGGTGCTTTGTAGAGCCCTCAGTAGCAACTAGCATGCTTGGTTGTTAGTAGATTTAATGTTAACAGACGGTGATAGGTGTTCGTAGAGGCGGACTGTGGTGCAACCAGCCTCCGGTAGCAATGGACTATTTACGAATAGTAGCGTTTAGTTCACGTTCCAGAGTATTCATAAGCTTGTTCATGGTCTTTTCAATCAGTGTATCGGTCAACGTCTTTTCCTGGTCTTGCAAAGTAAAGCTAAGTGCGTACGCCTTCTTTCCTTTCGCTAACTGATCGCCTCGGTAAATATCAAATACATTAATCTGACGAACCAGTTGGTTGCTCGCTTGTTTAGCGATTTGTTCTACTTGGCTGAACGGCACATGGTCGTCGAGCACCAAAGACAAGTCGCGGCGTACCTCGGGGAATTTTGATATTGGCTGATACACCAACCGTCCTTTCTGACTAACGGAGCGGACACGAGCAATTAACTTAGGCCAGTACACCCTAGCGTAGAAAACCGGTTGCTGAACCCCTGCTAAATCAGCAATAGAATCACTGAGCAAACCTACGTTCGCGAGAACTTCGTTTTGAGAAATATACTGTAGGCCGTAGTTTAGCGCAGAGATATTTGCCATATTTTGGCCGGGGACGTCTATGTCAAACCTATTAAAAATTTTTCGGATTAGCGAGGACAAATGATGAAAAGATACCGGCTCTCCGGTGGTCATCCAGCTCTCGGAGTGCACCCGGCCTGTCATGAAAATTGCTAACTCGCTTGTTTCCACGTACTTATCTTCCTGCTTTTGGTAGATGGTTCCGAACTCAAAAAGCTTTAGATTTTTCTGCTGACGATTCACGTTATGCGCAATTACCTCCAGACCTGAAAACAGCAAATTCTGGCGCATTACACTGAGATCCTCGCTGAGCGAATTTACCACAGAAACCGAGCAGTCGGCTTGGTGCAGGGCCCGGGCGTACGCTGGTTTGGTGAGTGAGTTGGTTATAATCTCGTAAAAACCGCCGCCTATCAACATCTCGCTAACTTTTGCCCGCAGGGTAACCGCATCTAACTCCGGAAAACTTGCCAGGTAGTCTGCCGCCAGGTGGGCAGCAGTGGGCACCTGATCGTAACCGTGGATCCGAAGAATTTCCTCGATAACGTCGGCCTCCCGTTGCACGTCCACTCGATAGGGTGGTACTGATACGACAAGCCCTTCGTCGTTTTCTTCGCTTATGGAAATATCTAATTCGGTGAGAATGGTTTTGATCTCTGCCCGGTCAATCACTTTTCCGATCAGTCGGTCCACGTGCGCGTATTGTATCACTACCTGAAAGGGCGCAATCGGACTAGGAAATTCGTCCACAAGTTCAGAAGAAACTTGCCCTCCGGCAATTTCTTGAATGAGCAAAGCCGCGCGTTTTAGCGCGAAAACCGTCATGTTCGGATCGGTACCCCGCTCGTAGCGAAACGAAGCGTCGGTTTTAAGGCTGTGGTGCTGCGCGGTGCGCCGAATATATTCCGGAGCGAAGTAAGCACTCTCCAGAAAAATACTTTTGGTACCGGTCTTCACTCCCGACACAATCCCGCCAAACACCCCGGCGATACACATCCCGCCTTCGGCGTTGCAGATCATCAGATCAGTAGCCTGCAGTTTCCTTACTTTTCCGTCTAAAGTGGTGAATTCACTTCCTGCCGGTAAGGTTTTTACGATTACCTCGTCGCCGACAATAGCGTCGGCATCAAAAGCGTGCAGTGGCTGACCCAACTCGTGCATCACGTAGTTGGTGGCGTCCACTACATTGTTGATAGGCGATAAGCCGATGGCCTTTAGTCGGCTCTGTAACCACTCAGGAGAAGCTTGCACCTGCACTCCACTTAGCGTTACGCCACTGTAGCGCGGACAGGCTTCGGTATTTTCTATCGTTACCCGAATGGGGTGGTTATGATTATCCACCCGAAATTCATCTACTAACGGGAGAGTAAGCGGCTTTCGGTATAAGGCTTTTAGGTCACGGGCGACGCCCAGGTGCGAGGCGGCATCAGCCCGGTTGGGAGTGAGTCCGATTTCCAGTACCGTATCAGACACCGGACGAAAGTAGTCGGCAGCGGCGGTGCCGTTAGAAATTTCGGTATTGAGGACAATGATACCATCGTGACCCGTGCCAAGCCCAATTTCATCTTCGGCGCAGATCATTCCGCGTGACTCTTCGCCTCGAATCTTCGCTTTCTTGATGGTCAATGCTTCGCCTTGGGTGGGGTTTAAAGTAGTTCCTACGGTGGCCACGACGACGCGTTGTCCTACCGCCACATTGGGTGCCCCGCAAACGATAGGTAGCGGTTCGTCTTCACCAACATCGACTGTGGTGAGTTGCAGACGATCAGCGTTGGGATGGGGCCGTACTGATAGTACTTCACCAATGACTAGCCCAGCCAATCCACCGGTAATTTGATCGTAGCGTTCAATGCCTTCCACCTCCAACCCGGAAAGGGTTAGTCTATCGGCGATAGTTTCGGCAGCATCGGACAAATCAATAAAATCGCGGAGCCAGTTGACGGATATTTTCATAGTTGCCTCCCGTTTCTGGGACGGCAAAAATACGGATTTTGATGGGGCAACCGGGGGGGGTATGATAAATTATTTTATCCTTCCTGCTGTAGTAGTGCTTTTCCGACCGCAAAATCATACAGGGTCAGCATCCGCACTTCGTAGTAGTTGAGCCAGAAATCGCGCAGTGACTCAATGTAGCGGCGGCGCGCCTCGTCCTTTTCGCGCAGCGCGATACTGAGATCGGTGATATCGATCTTGCCGATCAGGTAACGCTGCTTAGCAATATCATAGCGGCGCTGAGCAATATCATCGGCCACTTCGGTGATCTTCACCTGATCACGCTGCATAGCAAAGGTACGCACCTGGGTATAGACTCCCTGCCGGAAATTGACGCGTTCTTGCTCTACGGTATACTGTTGAAGTTTCAGAATAGCTTCGGCCTGTTTCATCCGTGATTTCGAGCGACCCCAGTCCAGCACCGGTACCCGAAAACCTAGCTCAACAATCTGCTCATTCTCCGGATTATTATACACATCAGTAAAAGAGTTGCCCCGATCAGTGAGGCCGTAGGTTGCCTCCAGGTCAGCTCGGAAACCATTCTGGGCTCAACTTTTAGCTACTTCCGATTCCGCTTCTCGCACCCGCCGCTGAAAACTGACCATATCAGGATTATTGGCGAGGGCCTGTTGCACGGCCACTTGGTCGTCAATAGTAAACTGCGGAACACCAGCGGGCAATGCAACGGTAAGCGATTGCCCTTCACCCAGCCCAACAAACGAATTGAGTTCTAGCGTGCTGGTCTCTAGCTCAAGTTGGGCCTGCGCCACTTCTTGCCGCGAGTTCATTACATTGAGTTCTAAATTGAGCAATTGGTCTTCGGTGATTCGCCCTAGGTTATAGCGTCCCTGCCCAATTTGAAAGATGGTATCGTTGTTGGCTAAGTTTTTTTGCGCCAGGGCGAGGTTGACCTGCTGAAGCAAAACCGCAAAGAAGCGTTCGGTAGCGTCCTGAGCGATCTCTTCGCGCTGCACCACGTAGTCGCGGTTTGCTTCTTCGTAATACAGCGGCTCGACCAGACGGTCCCACCGCAACTCATTGAACCCAAACAGCGATTGTCGCAATCCAATCCGGGCAGGTCGACTGCTATAGGTGGTTTCGTCGGTACTAAAATCATCAAAACGTTCAATACCGGAACTCACAAAAAACTCGGTACCAGTAATGCCAATCGACTGGCTAGCGGTGAGATACACGTCTGAGAGGTTG
The DNA here is from genome assembly GCA_963761785.1 of uncultured Cytophagales bacterium. GTDB lineage: Bacteria > Bacteroidota > Bacteroidia > Cytophagales > Cyclobacteriaceae > Tunicatimonas. The sequence goes on along the minus strand of CAVXII010000001.1, from coordinate 1,968,848 downwards.
TTAGCTACTCGGCGGAAAGCGAACGAACCATTGGGTTGTTGCACAGCACGATTAGTACGGCTAAAGTTAGGCAACCTGCCTTCCAGCGCTAATTGCGGCCGATAGTTAGAACGAAATGAACGCCACCGCCAGTAGGCAACTTCCTTGCGCGTCTCAGCCTGTAACGCCCGAGGCGAACGATTCAGTGCTAATTGTACGATTTCTTCTAATGTGAACTGCTGTATGTTTGCTAGAGAATCGGTTTGCGCGAAGCAGGGAAAGGCGAAGAAAATTGAATATTGAATAATGAAAGTTGAACACCGAATAATAAATTGATTCTTTTTTACTTCGGCATTCAACATTCGGTATTCCTTGTTTGATATTATCTTCAGAATTTGATCATTCATAGCGAAGCGAGGTGATGGGGTCTTGATTGGCTGCTTTTCGCGCCGGAGCGATACCGAAGATAAGGCCCACTGTGGCTGCCACTCCGAAAGAAAGCAAGATAGAAGGGAGAGTAATGATCGTAGGAATATCGGCTAAGTGTGAGATTCCTACCGCAATAAGCATCCCCAACGCAATACCAATGAGCCCCCCGGTGATGCTAATCAGGGTTGCTTCTAGGAGAAACTGCCAAATAATATCCATTTTTTGAGCACCTACCGCTAGTCGAAGTCCAATCTCTTTAATGCGCTCGAGCACTGAGGCTAGCATAATGTTCATAATTCCAATTCCACCGACCAACAGTGAAATGCCCGCCAGCGCCCCGAGCACAACGTTAAAGATTTGGTTGGTGCGTTGCTGCTGTTTGATAAGCAATTCCGGAATGGCCACCTGAAAATCGACCGCCCCGAAGTGCCGTCGCTCTAGCATGCGCGACATTACCTCGGCCATCTTGCTGAGGGTACCGGTTTCATCAGCTTGCACCACCAGACGGTCAATCTGATGATAGTTGCGCTGCTCAGCAAAGGCATCTTCCGAAGGTTCCTCATCATCACCCCGTGAGCGTTGCTTAGCAGCCTCGATGCGGGCTTTGGTAATTAGCGAGCGGTCCCGATAGCGAATGAGCACCGTATTGATGGGCGCATAAACGTCCATGTTGTAGTCCCGGATTCCTAAGCGGTTAATATTCTCATCAGTGATGATACGCGGCTCGAGTACACCAACCACGCGTAGCCACTGATTGCCCACTTTGATCATTTTATCTATCGGTTCTTCTTCAGCAAAAAAGCGACTCTGAATCCCTTTCCCAATGATGCACACCAGATCACCGTCCTGCCGTTGCCGTTTGGTAAACAGTGCACCTTGGTCGAGTTCAAAGTTAGCAATGCCGAAGTAGTGATTGTCTACTCCCACCAGTTTAGCCGAGCGACGGATGCCATCTTTAATGATATACTTGTCTAGAATTACTTCAGGGCTTACCTTGGCGATGCCTGGAACAATGCGCTGAATACTGGCTGCGTCACGCAGCGACAAACCTGGCGAAAATTTTGCTTTTTCAGCCAGTGGACTCTGATCCTCCACCTCTTCTTCGGTTTGTTCAACTACTGGGGTGATAATGATGTTGTTCACGCCCACTAGCTTGATTTGATCAAGAATCTCCTGCTGAGCACCGGCCCCGATACCTAGCATGGCGATCACAGCGGCCACTCCAAAGATGATTCCCAAGGCAGTGAGCACCGAACGCATTTTGTTAGCGAGTACCGCTTCTAAAGCCAATGAGAAGTTAGCGAGAACTCGATCAATCATTCCCCCGGACGGTAAGTGGTTGAGTCTTTTCCAACAGAGCAATTGGTTTATCCTCTGCGTTCTTAGGGATGGATAGATACACCATATCGTTTTCTTCCAAACCCTCGGTAACCACCACCAAGTCGTTTCCTTTCGCGCCCAGCGCAACCTCCTGCCGCTGGGTAGAAAAGCCGTTTTTCTGGAAGACATAGGTAAGCGAGTCACCTTGATTATGCACAGCCTCTAAGGGGACCAAAAGCACATCCTCCACGTAGTCGGTAATGATCATGTTGCTGGTGGTCATGGCAGGGCGGAGCGTAGTGTCGGCATCGTGCACCTCTACAGTAACCTCGAACACTTTGGCATCGGAGTTAGGGCGCTGCTCACCAATATTAGCTACGTGCGTTACAGTGCCACTAAGTTGCTTATCGGGAAAGGCATCTAAACCTAACTCTACGGTTTGCCCCTCTTTGATGCGACTAATATCTACCTCATTTACATAAGTTTTAGACACCATCGCTGATAAGTCGGGCAGCGTGGCCACGACTGGCGACCAAGCCTGAATCTGGGAACCCTTTTCTTTCTTACGACCGTTCCAATCGCGATCATAAATGACCATACCATTTTCCGGAGCTTTAATGGTGAATCGCTGAGATAGCTCTTGTAAGAAAGACAGATCACCTTTGTCGTCTTTAAATTTTGCCCAAGCCTGCGCCATCTGAGAGGTGCTTTTTTGTCTGAGTAATTCGTACTCTTGTTTCCCCTGGGAGAGTGTTCGTTTGGCTTTTTCCAGGTCAAGCTCATTCTGTTTGATCGTAGCGGGCGGCTCAAACTGCGACTGTTCCAAGATTAATTCCTTCTCGGCTACATCATACTCCGCATTCACCAATTTGTCACGTTGTGCGCGCAGATCGATGGCCGTGTCAATGCGAGTCTGCTCATACTTATTGAGACTTTCTTCGTAGTCTAATTCTTCTTCCCGGATTTTTTCCAGCAACTCAGAGCGATCCAGGGCAGCGATAAACTCACCTTTATTCACTACTTTCCCTTCGGGAACAATGTCATCGATTTTTACCTGGTAGATGCGGGCCGATTGCAGGCCAGTAGGACCCATTACGTTGACCGAATTCTTGGCCTCCAGTTCACCGGATACCGTGACGTCGATTTTCAGATTATCGCGTTGAACCCGCGAGGTAATCTCAGCAGTTTCTTCGGTTCCATGGCTACGGGTCAGGTAGTATCCACCCGCCAGAACAGCAAGCACTACGAAGGTAATAGCAATTTTCTTCACCATAGGTACGACAATTAGGGTGCTTGAATTATGTTACGCTAAGTTATCGAACACCACTACTAAGGACTGGCGTCCAACACTCGCTCGGGGCGGCGCATGATCTCGTTGTTAATTTCATCGGTCTCTATGAGTCCGTCTTTAAGCCGGATAATACGATGCGCGTAGTGAGCGATATCATCTTCGTGGGTCACCATAATGATTGTGTTACCCTGATCGTGCAAATCCTGAAAAAGCTCCATCACATCATACGAGGTTTTGCTATCCAAATTGCCCGTAGGCTCATCAGCCAGAATGATGCTAGGGTTGTTAATCAATGCACGGGCAATGGCAACCCGCTGCCGCTGCCCCCCGGAAAGTTCGTTTGGCCGGTGATCGGCGCGGTCGCCCAGACCAACACTGGCCAAAACTTGCTGGGCTCGTTCTTGGCGCTCAGCGCGATTTACCCCGGCGTAGATCAGGGGCAAAGCGACGTTGTCTAATGAGGTCGAGCGCGGTAGCAGGTTAAAAGTTTGGAAGACAAAACCGATTTCCTTGTTGCGGATGGTGGCTAGTTCGTTTTCCGTTAGGTCGCTAACATCGTTTTCGTTGAGATGGTAGGTACCCGAAGTGGGGGTATCAAGGCACCCAATAATGTTCATCAGGGTGGATTTCCCCGAACCCGATGGCCCCATGAAGGCAACATACTCGCCGCGTTGCACCTGAATGGAAATGCTTTTAAGCGCGTGCACAGTTTCACCGCCCATGCGATAGGTCTTGGCAATAGCCTGGGTTTCGATGATGCCTTTCATGCGAACAAGCGGTGGTTGTGATTAGTAGCGATAAGGTAACGAAAAATGTGGACGATTTCATAACGTAGTCACTTTCACTCTAGTATAACCACAGTAAACTTAGCCGATACATGAAAAGCTAACCCGTAGAATGGCTTCAAACAAGAAAAGGGGCTCAATTGAGCCCCTTTTTTAAACGAGTGTGTTATGAATGATACTGCTTAATATTCCCAAACTTCGTGTTCTCTTTCTAGCAGTTTGTACTCATAGTTCAAAGATTTTAACAGCGCTTGGCGTCGGTCTCCCTCTACCATATCCACGATCCGTGAATCATCGGGGTTAGAATACTTAATAATGTGTGCACTATACAACCGCAGATCAAACGCATGCTCTAAATTAAGGTGCATAGCGTCATTCTTGGGGTTCACCCAAACCGCAATCTCTGGGTTTTCCTGGAAGACACGAATTAAGTCTCTATAGCGAAAAGAAGCTACCTCTTTTAATAGACCAGTATTCGGAAAATTCTCTGGAGGCAGAATCATAGTAACCGACTGAACGTCATAATACTGACGACCACGTTCTTTGTCGAAGATGATATCTTCCATGATTTCCAGAACGCTCACATCGCGCGGCGTGAACAAATAGCTTTCCTGGGCCGGAGCAGCATCTGCCACCGCGGTGCCTTCGGCTCCCTGTCCAGCATCGGCGGGTTCGTCGCCCCAGCCGCCACCCCAGCCATCATCGGCTGCAGTCTCTTCGCCGAAACCCATTGCTTTTTCTTCCTCAGTAAGCATCGGTGCGTCAGTGGGGATGGTCATGTTTTCGATGAACTTTTCCTTAGACATTCGGGTCACGCACGAGTCGTTCGTATAAGGATACAACGTGCCATTCAGTACCGACTCAATAATTACGCGCGAGATGCGCCGGTTTTCCGAGAAAAAAGGCTTGTTCTGTTTCTCCCGCAAATCCATTCGGCGCCACACCCGTGTTTTATATAACTGATCGGACTCATGGATGGGGCGAACCGAATTCGGATTGAAACCATCAACATCGCCTACCTGCGCTTGCACCAAAGTGCCGCTGGCTAAGACAACCATTGCAGCAGCACCCATAAATTTTTTTACTTGCTTCATAACACACCTGTTTTAATCGTAAAAAGTGGGCCAGGTAAATGTCCCCAGCCCGGTAATCATCTGCTATCTCTATTAGTTCAACGGAACTGTAACTACTGAAGAACTTTTGCCAATAGACACGTTCTCGGTCTTTCCTTGGAAGTTCATCCGCTGCACTTTCTTGATGTCAATAACCAATCGGTCGCCAGGCTTTGCTTTGGACATCAGTGAGCTTAAATTAGCTGACTGGTTGCTCAAGTTAGCTTTTCCTAAAGGACGACTTCCCCGGGCTAGCAGCACTTCAGCGTCGGTTACTCGGTAACGAGCATCCTTCGGCAGGAAGGTAGCAAAGCTTTCGTCCGGCACCGCCTTCACCGTAATGGCGCGCAGTCGATTGAGGGCTTCACCCTGTCGCAAGTCCAAAGGCTTGTTTCCCGGACCGAATACTTCAATAGTAGGGGTAGGGATACGCTTCACTGCAAATTTCTCAGTACCAATGCGGTTTCCGCCGCTGCTTACCGTCAGTGAAACCGTTTTCGCCTGAGGAATAATGGTAACCTCGCCCGTTTTCTTGCCCTTGATAGCAGTTGCGCCATTGGCTGAGAAAGAAGGATTATAGGTAGTTCCTAGGGCAGGCACATTGATCTGCAATTCGTTACCGCAGTTCAGATACAGCGCTTGCACCGACTGAGATTGCACCTGGATTACCGGCTTGGTGACGAAGTAAGAAACTGTGTTCTCGTAGGTTTCTGACTTTCCACCTTGCTCTACGGTGATAGACGCCTTGAACTTCTGCTCAGAGCGATTTTCCTTGTCGTACTTCGTTGCTGACGCGGGGAATTCAATCTTACCCATGCCGCCCTCAACAGGAATCTTCTTACCGTTTATCGTCATCACCGGGTTAACGGCGCTAGAAGAAGCGGCGATAAATAGATCAGCTTTGTACTTGGTACCGGCAGCCACAACGTTAGACTCAGGACGAACCATCGCTACGATGTTGTCAAACTTCATATCAGCGGCACCTACTTTGCGGGCTAGTGCATCAAGTGCCTCAGCTTCGCGGTTCAATACCTCAGTTTTAAACTGTGTTAATGAAGCGCGACCGGCTACCATTGGTGTGCTCTCAAAAGTGATTTCTGAAAAACTCTTGGCCTTTTGCTCCGGATCATCTTTAAACACCGGGTTCTCAGAAGCGTCCAGTGCGATGGGGTCTACATCTTTCTTAATTGTTGAGGAAAGAAAAGACGTATATCCATTCAACTGCTCTTTTAACTCTTCGCCACGACCGCCGCGAATCATCAACTCAGCAATCTTGGCTTCTTCCTTTCCACCTTTGTAGTTTCCGTCTTCGTCTAGTCCGCCGGTCATCACTACAAATTCTTCCTTCAAACCGTCCAGCATAGTCAGGACCTCGTTGGTTTTAGCGCGAACTTGCTGCGCTTCTTTGAGAACGGCTACGTCCTCAGCCCGGTTACCGGCGTCCTCTACGGCCGCCTGAATCCGTTCCACTGTGCCGCTGTTTTTCACCTTGGTGTTGGCAGCCGACTGCTCCAGACTCTGGTCGATGAAGATAAACTTCTCCAGAATCGTATTACTTACTTGCAAGGCGAGAAGCGCGGTGAGTACCAGGTACATCATCCCGATCATCTTCTGCCTGGGAGTTTCTTTTCCTCCAGCCATAATTTATTTTATTATGTGGTTTATGATCAATTTAGGATTACGCACGCATGGCGGTCAGCATATTGCCGTACACCTTGTTCAATGACGCAATGTTACCGTTGAGCGACGAGAAGTTGTTCTTGAACTGCTCGGCATCTTTGCTCGCCTGGGCCACGTTTTCCATAGCACCACTTAAGTTCGTATAGAACTTATTCATAGACTTCAAGTGGCTGTTGGCATCGTGAAGTTCCATTTCGTATACTGCGTTCAAAGAAGCCAGGTTCTTAGTAACGGTTTGCACCTGCGTATGGTACTCTTTGGCATCTTTGCTGGCACCGGCCATTTCGTTCATCGCCGTTACCGTAGTGGCGTATGACTTATTCATGTCCACCATTGATTTGGAAGCCTGCTGAACGTTAGTAGCGTACTCGTTGGTGGCTACCGCCGCGTTGCTCAGGTCGCTCATTTTGGCTACTGAGTCAGACAGGTTTTTCATGCCACGTCCTAAGCTGTCGATCAATTCAGGACCTACTTTGGAACTTTCCAGCATAGCGTCAAGCTTCTTAGAAGTGGAACCGTTGCTGATTGCCTTGCGGCTTACCGGCGCTCCACCCGCTAGTTCAGGGTAAACCAGTGACCAATCGGGCTCTTGGTGACGAGGCTCAAAGGCACTCAGGAAGAAGATAATTGCTTCGGTAGTCAAACCAATACCAAGCATCAGTCCGCCGCCTTCTAAGTGCAGGATTTTAAACATTGCACCAACGATTACGATTGCCGCCCCAATTCCGTAGATTTTGGGCATAATTGATCCGTAGAGAAGATCTGTGAATCCACCTTTTTTCTTGCTCATGTTTGTCGAGATTTAATTGATTTAGAGTTTGATTTATTTGATTTGATTAATTGAGTTCGTTTCCGCCAGACCGACCGATGTAGGTCATGGCACATCGGAAGCCGGTGTAGGCTGTGGTAGAGTCTTTGTGCTCGTAGCCGCGGGTTCCGGTTTGTAAGAAGTAAGAGATATCCTTCCAAGAACCACCGCGCACCACCTTCTGGGGCTCATTGGGGTCGTTGTAAGTAGGGTTCAAATCCCACACGATAGCGGTAGCCGCAGGGTTCCAGGCGTCTTCGCACCATTCACCCACGTTGCCCGACATATCGTAGAGACCAAAGTCGTTAGCAAAATAAGAGTTAACGGGAGCCGTGTAGGCAAAGCCATCGTCGAAGTAATTGCCGCGACCAGGTTTAAAGTTGGCCAGCATACAGCCCTTTGAGTTACGGATGTAAGGACCACCCCAGGGATACTTAGCAATTTTGCGTCCGCCACGAGCAGCGTATTCCCACTCAGCTTCGGAGGGTAGTCGAAAATTAGGCATAATGAACATGCCGCCACTTTCGCGGTAATTATTGAGGTAAGCCGTGCGCCACTGGCAGAAAACCTGAGCAGCTTCCCAATTTACGCCCACCACCGGATAATTGTCAAAAGCCGGATGTGAGTAGTAGTAGGTTACCAGGGGATCACCCATATGATGCGTGTAGTTGCGCTGCCACACAGCAGTATCGGGATACAATTCATCCATGACAAAGTTAGCACCTTTGCCAACCAGGAAGTCATATTCCCCCTCGCCCTCTTGTAGTTCGTAGATGAACTGCCGGTACTCATTGTTGGTGATTTCGGTGTCGTCCATAAAGAACGCCCCGATGGTAATTTGCTTGTTAAAGCTCACCTGCGTGGCCACGGGATCCTCATCGGCTTGCCCCATGTGGAACGTTCCGGCGGGAATTCTAACCATACCATAGGGGGTGGGCATCCCGTCGTACTCTCGGCCAGAAACTCCAACCAACTGACCGAAGTCCTCGCCCTTGCCGCCAAATAGGCCGCATCCTTGCAGAGCGAACAGCACGGCCATTGAGAGAGCGGCACTACTGTAGCGAAAAATTTTACACATAACACACATTGTTTTATACATACACGTAAACACGAACACAAATATTGCGATAGTCTAGCAAATGAACTACTCGTTTTTAAGCAATTCACTGCGTTGTAACATTTTATAATTTATTCAATAAATGTTATAATTTTATTTTAGAGGGGCCTACTGTCTAAAGCGTGGCGTCCGAACAATCTTTTTACTGCTTTGCGAAGCAAAAGGCAAGCTATACCGTAACATTACCTCGTGAGATGCCGTGGCTTTCGCCTCTTGAGCGATGATGGTATAGTCGAAGGCATACCCTAACTTCAGCGATTTTTCCTTGAAAAAGCTGTACCCAACCATTCCGACCAGGGCTTCTTGTTGTCGATATGACAGCCCCGCCCACATGGTATCGTCGTAAGTAGCAAGCACTCCGACATCAAACGAAAAAGTATTTAAATCAGACTGCACTAAAAATGAAGGGGTAAGCCGCACTTTATAAGTAGGTTCATAGTCAAATCCGCCGGTGACTACCATCAGATTCTCTAACGGATTATTGAGCGTATCAATTCCAAAACTAAACTGCGTATCCAATAAATGCTGAAAGCTAATGCCTCCGTAGTACTGACGGGCCCGGTAAAAAATACCAGCAGAAAAATCAGGGCGCATTTGGGAGTCCTTTCCTGCTTGCCGAAGCGGATCGTTTTGGTCAACCCACAAGTATTCGTCGAAATCGATGGTTTGAGAGAATGCTCCGGCGCGGACTCCTAAACTTAGTTTGCCGCTGCCAACCCCTAGGTGATAGGCAAAAGAAAGCTGAGCTTCTTGGTTGGTAAGCGGACCGATGCGGTCATTAACTACGTGCACCCCGAAGCCGCTTCTCAAACCCAGAATGGGAGTATTAAGGCTAATTACCTGGGTGCTGATGCCACCCGCCAAGTCACCGTTAGTGGGTTGATAGCCCGCCCACTGCGTGCGGTGGAAAGCCGTAAAGGTAGTTACCCCTTCTACACCAGCGTAAGCCGGGTTATAAAATAAGGTGTTGAACATGTACTGACTAAACTGTGCGCTCTGCTGAGCGTACGCGCCTGAGCCGCCCAACAGCACAAATCCAGAGAGAATAGACAGTAGTTTTACTTTCATAGAGCGAGACACTAACGCAGCCAAAGATATAGTTTTGCAGATGACATATTTTTTCTGATTTCAGGCTTTTTCATACAACGTATACTTATCATTCTAATTGTATCTGTGGTGAAACGAAGAAAGTTAGCGTTTTTTGTTAGCCTCTTTCATGTATACCTCAATAGCACCTGTCATGGAAGGAGCATTGGGAAGAGGCGCTTCAATATCTAGGATCAATCCCGCTTCGCGGACCGCCTGTGCGGTGGTGGGGCCAAAAGCAGCAATGCGGGTATTGTTCTGCTCGAAACCAGGAAAGTTAACAAACAAAGAGTTAATACCTGAAGGGCTGAAGAAGGCAATCACATCGTAATTAACGTCGGCTAGATCGGATAGATCGGCGGCGACGGTTTCATACATGACCGCCTCGGTATACCGATACTGGTTGTCCTCCAGAAAGTTGGGTATATCGTTTTTGCGAATGCTCGAGCAGGGAAAAAGATAGGTTTCGTCCTTGTGCTTTTTTAAGATCTCCAGAAGGTCTTGCGCCGTCCGGAAGCCTGTGAAGATTTTTCGCTTACGAATAATGATATATTTCTGAAGGTAGTTAGCCGTTTGCTCAGAGATACAGAAGTATTTCATGTCGGCAGGCATCTCGATATTCGTCTCGTTGCAGATGCTAAAAAAATGGTCTACCGCATTGCGGCTGGTAAAGATGATTGCTGTATGCTGGAGAATGTCAACTTTCTGCTTCCGAAACTCCTTCAGTCCCACTGGTTTGACCTCGATAAACGGTCTAAAATCTACCTGAAGGTTATGCTTTTGGGCAAGGTCAAAATAAGGTGACTTTCCGTTTTGAGGCTCCGGTTGAGAAACCAGGATGCTCTTCACTCTTAATAGTCGTTCTGGTGGGATATTCACGGCACTACTGTTCATACGTAAACCTGATGTTAGCGATTGATGATTAGGTGACTTCACAAAAAATAGCGTCTTGTATCTCTTAGCGTTGCGGGCGAGGTAGATTGTGGTTTGATCTAAACCTTTAACAAAGAAAAGAAAGACGGAATTCTTTCTGACAAAACTATTAGCCCATCAATAATTCTAGCCCTACTAATAAGGGTATTATTTCGGCGGTGCAAATGTAGGAAAATAAATACATATTTTTGAGGGTGCTATTTCTGAAAAGGCGCAGGTAGAGGATCAATATCCGGGCTAGTGCGAAAGTTATGAACAAGTATACTAGCGTATACACATAGATATCTTCATGCACAGAAATGTTGTAGCGAACGCAAACCGCAACCAGAAATACAGCACCCCAGAACATCATGGATAGGCGCATAAAGTCAAACATATGCAAAAACATGAATTGCTTTAGTTTGAAAAGCGAGCCAAACAAAACTACAATCAGGTACTTGATCCAAACAGTAACTAAGACGATTATGCTCAACAGCAACCACAGCCATAAGTAGCCTCCTACACTCCTCAAATTGAACTGATTAGAAAGGGGCCATTGATTTATGTCTGGGATTAGCATGATAAATAGAAAGGCAACTACCATGCAGTGCTGAATTAAGAAGAGGGTGTGAGGCTCGCTAATGAGGCGTATTCGCAGGTCCTCTTCTCTGGAACGTAGCATCAGTATTCGCGCAAGATTATATATGTTCCGAAATGTCTTTGGATAGTTGTGAATCAGGGTAGCGTAGAGCATGAAGATGAGTACCAAAGCTATAACAATGAAATTTTCTTTGCCTGATAAAACCCGGAGCAACGTAGGATGTGGTTGCGCCAGTGGGACGCTCGTATTATTCACAACCTCTATTCTGACCTGAGCGAGTTGGCTCGCGGGCTGATAGACCGTAAGCAGCAGAACTGGCTGCTGATACACACTACGAAGGCTATCGATCGAGTATATGAGACAACGAGGGCTTTTTACACTAGTGAGGATCTCCTTCTCTATCAACAGCGAAGTGGATGCGGGTATGCAGCAACGCAACTGATTTCCGCTATACTTATCTAAATCCAGGCGAACGCCGACAATGGAAGGGTTAGTGCGGTCGCGCGCTACAAAGGGCACGTACCGGCTATTCTGATCAATGGTGAGCCATTCACTACGAAGGTCTTCAACCAAATGGTAAGCTTTATCGTTGGACTGAGCCACTGCTAGGGAACTCAGCATTAGTAAGAGCGCAATGACAGACAATTTGCTCATAGGTGTTTGGTAATAGCTGCTGTATCCAGTACACGAATTATACCGCAAAGGTACTACCAGGAAGCTAGGTGAAGTACTATTTCGATGAAAAATCAACACCTGTTCTCAGAATCATTTCTTTCCAGAAGGTGAGTAGCGAATAAATAGAATTTTGCTAAGAGGGACTTGTGCAACTAGCGAATCGGGATGTCTACCAACCAATCTGACGCGATTTTGATTTAAATAGCTACCCCAACAAGAAGGTGTAAAGTTTCTGCGGAGTATCCTGTAGAATATCGTTATAATAAGCATCTAGGTCCATATCAACAAGATCTTGCTTGAATGTGGTCAACAGAAAGTCTAGTCCTGGTGTTCCCCCGTATGAGCGCCAGTAGGTGTGCTTGGCAGCGTCCATTCCCACGGTAATCTGCTTTGAATAGTCCGGTAACAAGGCTTTTAGCAAAAGATATGTGCCATTTTCTTGCTCCTTCTTCCAGCGAAAAGCACTATCATACTCCACCCGCACCCCGGTTTGCAACACCTCACGGTGGTAGTCCACGTCTACCCGACGGTCGAGGTGAGAAAGCACTACGTGTTGAAGGTCAGCTCCGAGCTTATCAAACAAAAGTGCCTGCTCAAGGGCTTGGTGTCCGTAGTTGGTATGGGTAAGAATGGGCACCCCGGTTTCTCGGTGGGTATTCACTACCGCCCGAAAGATCATCTCCTGGTGCGACGTAAACTTCTCATCGCCCGTAGCCAACTTGATCATACCGGCTCGGTGAGGTGTTCTCTCAACAATCGGACCCACGTAGTCATATCGATCAACGCCTTCTTCAATGTCGGCAATAAACAAACGGGTAAGCTGATCCTCATTATAGTGATAGCGCCAGTGATGGGGTGGATAGTACTGCTCAAGATGAATTCCGGTAGGAACTATGATGTGTATCTTGCTTCGCCGCGATACTTCGGCGAGTTTCAACACGTTGCGCCCACAGTTGGCGGGCATGGTGTCCACCATCGTGCGGCCGCCGCCCCGATAGACGGTCTCCAGTTCCTGACTCACCTTATCAACATCGTTTAGTAAAAACTCAGGATTGTGAACGGTGGGAAAGCTTTCTTCGATAATGATGTGCTCATGCGCGTAGGTGAGCCCCATGCGTTCGGAGGCAATATCGCCCAGCACCGTTCTGGCAAAACCACTCATAATAGTTGGCTAATAGCTACGTTTTTTATGACAAAGTCTTTCCCCATCCGTTGGGTGAGGTATCTGCTAACTGAGAGGGAAACTCTAAAACCGCCCCCAGGTTCACTAAAGACGATTGCAGATCACCGATCGCAACGTTGTAGGCACTGGTGTCGGTATCTAGCGAAAGCACGGCGGCGATCCCCGCGGCCTGGCCCATCGACATAGTCTGGCCCATTGAGCGACACGAGGCGTGGGCATCGTGGGTGGCCGAAAAGCAACGGCCCACCACCCAGGCGGTATCACTGCCCCGCGGCACAATGGTTCCGTAAGGGACACCGTACACTCCAGCGTCCGGCACGTATTCCCAAATAGTTTCTTCCTCACCGTCTTTTCCCATGCGGTGGTCTTCAATCGGAGCTCCGCACAGTAAAATACGATCTTCGGGGATCAATCCCGCCATGCACTGTTCTTTGGTGAGGCGCTGTTCACCGTATACACGCCGGGTTTCTCTCACGCCAATGTGGTGCGACATGCCGATGACGCTGGCCCGTTCGTAGCCTGGTACCGCTTGCTGAAAAAAGCGTTCGTAGATGAAAGTCTGCTGCCGCCCCGCTATCTCGGCCTGGGTCAATTCGGATACGTTTAGGGCTTGTAGATTCGCCACCTTTACCGCTACAGTGGCAATACACTTTTCCTGGCACATGGCGTGCGCCGAACCTTTCTTTCGGGGTAGGGGATGCGTTCCTTGTTCCACCGCCTCGATCATTTTTTCCTGCAACATTTTTTTACCACCCGCCGCTTCGTATCGCTCCAGGTCAACATTGCTCATCCGAAAGGTGGTCGTCATGCTCTGCGCCGGTTCCTCCTCGCCCGCTAGCTCGAAGTCAAAACCTGCGTGGTAGCAGAAGTCGGCATCGCCCGACGCATCAATGACGCGCCGGGCGAGCACCTTATGAAATCCGTTCTTGTTCCAGAAGATACAGACGGTATGGTCTTCCTCCGGTTCAGCTACCGCTACCAGATGAGTATGTAACCAGTAGGCGATGCCTGCTTCCAGGATCATTTGGTCCCAGACCAGTTTCAAACGTTCCGGGTTGTAGTTAACCCCGGTGCCCGCTCCGTAGGTGTTCGGACGCAGAAAGATATCACCCGTTTGGTTAAGAAGGTTAACCACTTGATCGGGCATGCCGCCCACCACTTTGCGCGGTGCGTCACCCGGCGTAAAGAATCCGTAGAAAGTATCCAGCATTTGGGTGGAAGTGCCTCCGGCGAAACCGTAGCGTTCTACCAGCATTACTTGATACTTTTTCGATTGAGCAGCCGCAAGTGCCGCCGCGCAGCCCGCCGACCCAGCCCCGATTACCAAAATATCGGTGGTGGCGAGCACCGGAATCTTCTGAGGATTTAAAACTTCGATCATGTTATTTGAAGAAGTCATTGGTATAAAACATTGAAGTATCAATTTGTCCGAAGTTGATGGGGCTACCAGAAGTATCCTTGAGCACTTGTGTTTTAATCAACCAATCCACCCAGGCAAGCCAACGCGTACCGTTCATAAAACCCCAACGGTCACCATCGTCCAGAATAGCAGGTTGTAGCAAATCTAGCGATTCTTTGATCATCTTCCGATTCTTAAAATCAGGATGATTGATATGATCGCATAAAATTTCGGCAGCCCGACCGGGGTGGTCGTTCACAAAACGCCAGCCCTTTTCCACTGACCGAACAAAGGCCCGTAACCGCTCAGGTTCTTGCTCAATAAGCTCTTCGTGGGTAACCAAGAGTGGTGAATAACCATACGGAATGTGATAATCACTCAGGTGAAAAGTGTTAAAGGTAACGTTCGCTTCGTGGCGGGCCTTGGGTCCCTCCCAAGGGAGAAATATCCAGGTTGCATCGGCAGTACCTTCGGCCACCGTGCGCCACATTTCCAGTTTGTCGGGGTTCGTTATTATCAAGTCACCCTGTCCGCCATCAGCCTGCACCAACCGACGCACAATGTCATCCTCGAACCGGGCTTGGTACGAAGCGAACGTTTTGCCATCGAGCTGCGCCGGACGGGTGATGCTACTGTCGCTACGGGTCACAATGGCGCTAACGTCTTCTTGTAACGGGGCGGCTATCGCTACCAGGGGCACCGCGCTGGGCAAGGTATTGAAGCTAATTACACTTTCGGAAGGAGCCACCGCAATGTGCGCTTGTCGGTTGGCCAGTTTCTTAGCCGGAGTGGTGGCGTAGTTATCTTCTTCCGGAGTAACGAAGGTTACATCCAACCGATTATCATTGAAGTATCCTTTGGCCTCAGCGATAAAATAACCGGCGTGCAGGGTGTTGGGAGACCAATCGAGGGCAAGGATTAGTTTCATAGGTTGGGGGGAAATGTGTGAGTAAGTGATTAAATGGGTAAGGAAGTTGGACTAGAATTTTAGACGCAAAAGAGCGTATATACTAAATGGCGCCTGCACAAAGTAGCCCGGCACGACGGCTTCGCCCACGGATACGGGTTGGCCAGAGGTATAGTAAGGCTTATCTAGCAGGTTATCAAGATGCAGACTAAATTCTTGATCCTTTAAAAAGCGAACCGAAGCCCGCGCATCCAGCACGAAGAAAGCAGGTAGCATTAGGTCTGGACGATTAGTAGGTTCCAGAAACGACTCACTTACGTAGCGGGCATTCAGAGCCACCGAAAATGGCTTGGTTTGGTACTGAAGAGCACCATTGGCGATCCAGGCCGGGCTAATGATTGGTTGAACATCGCGGTAAGTCGTCTCTTCGTCTTCAGGGGTAAAAGCATCAATGTTACTGTGCAAATAAGCCAGGTTGCCTACCAACGATAACGTCGGAAAAAACCGATACTTCCACTCCAGTTCCAGACCACGGCGGTAACTGCTTACAATATTTTTTCGTAACTGCACAAATCCTTCGGGAATTGCCTGACCTATGGGAGCAATTTCGTTCGTAAACTGCATATAGAACAGGTTTGCCTGTCCACTTAGCCGCTCAAAGTGAAATCGGGTGCCTGCCTCGAAATCGTTAACGTACTCCGCGCTCACCACATCCACATCCTGCACACTCGCCAGGTTAAACGTATTGATTTGGGTAGAACCCAAGATATCAAAGCGGGTCGGTTCGCGACCGCTACGGCCGTAGGATGCGTATAAATTAGCTTGATTATTAAGTTGGTACGTTACGCCGAGCTTAGGATTCAGAAAAAACCATTGCCGGTTGGGGATAGCGGCGGGTTGCCCCAGAAAAGTCGGATCGGCCTGTAGTTGTAGCTCCACCGCGCGCAGTTGCAGATCGGCGAACAGAAGCCAGTCGCGGTGCGAGTAACTGAGCTTAGCAAACGTGCTGAACTCATCCTTGCGCGAACGATCCTGATAATACGGATTGGCATTGTCCGGAATAACCGCTTCCCGGTTTTCCCTCCGAAAGGTGTAGGCATGCACTCCGCCGTTCAGCTCCCAGCGGCCATTATCCGAGGTGTGAGCTACGGAGGACATCAAGCCGTAGTGGTCGTTAAACAAAGGATAGTTGAACTGAGTGAACTGCTCAGTCGTGGCGAAGGTGGTGTCCGATCCACTAACCGAAAGGGTGTTCGTAGGTACTGAAAAACCGGCGGGAAAGTCACCCCCGGCCGCTCCGTAGTATAAGGTTGAGGTCCAGGAAGTGTTTACACCCACGAAGCGCGTGTACTGCAACTGAACCAGCGCCTGTCCGAAGTCATCAATGTCATTCTCCGAAACGTAGTTGGTTTCAGGGCAACGCTGGATATCGGACAGGGCCACCGGCAGGTAGGCCAGTCCGTTCTGGCTGCGTCCGCTAAAACCGGTAACTTTCAGCAAATTCTTTTCTCCAAAGTAACCTCCGGAGAAAAAGAACGAATAGGAATTGGTGCTGGTATGATCGCGGTAGCCGTCGGAAAGCGTACGGGTAAAGCGACCGTAGAAGGCGGTTTGATTGTCGAGCAGCCCGGTCTTCACTTCGCCGCTGGCACGGTAGGTGTTGAACGAACCGCCCATCAGTTGCACTTCCACACTCGGCAGGCTGTCGTTGAGATTGACCGACTCGAAATTGATCGAGCCAGCGTAGGAAGCGGTGCCGTTGGTGCTGGTGCCTACTCCGCGCTGCACCTGCACCGAGGCGATGCTGTTGCCAAAATCGGTAAAATTGGAAAAGAACACACCCTGATCAATCATATCGTTGAGCGGCACTCCGTCGAGGGTGATGTTGATGCGCGTTTGGTCGATGCCCCGTAGGCGCATTTGGCCATAGTTGCTCACGCTGGTGCCCGATTCGGAGTAGGCGAGCATAGCGGGCGTGAGTTCTTCTAACGCAAAGAGCGCATCCTGGCCCACATAAATCGCCTCGATAGTCTGTTGATCGACGGTGGTTTGGGTCACCGGAGCTTGTTCATCGGCCCGGATGGCCCGGATCACCACTTCTTCTAGCGAGACCTTTTCGCGAAGTATCACGTCTTGGGTGAGCGTGTCTCCGGGGGCGGTGAGCAGTACCGTCTGGGTCTGGTAGCCCACGTAGCTCACCTGAATCTCAGAGGGCATTGTCTCCAAAATTAGTTGATAGAATCCTTGGAAATCGGTTACCGTTCCCTGGGTAGTTTGAGGCACCATCACGGTGGCTCCCGCCAGCGGTTGTTGCTGGGTATCGGTCACTTTGCCTTGCACCACGTGCTGGGTCCACCCGCTTGCCGGGAGCAGCACAATGGCCAGCAGGCCAATCAAGAAAAAGCGCATGTTAACTTATATTTTTGGTAAATAAATCGGGAGCTAGGGGCCGCCCCGCTTATAATTACCATACCGTATCCCTTCGCCGGCATTACCCGGATCAGGTTCAATGGGTATAATCTCAGCCCGCTGTTATAGGGCACCCCTGTGCGACAAATATAGACAGGAACTACGGTTTGAACAAGTGATCGATGACATTGGTCGCCGCATCTAGGCGCGCCCTTCCCTGACCAGATACAATAGTATGCGGTTTTTCGCGCAGTGCTTCTTCGTACCGGATAAATAACTCGGAGCGGTCGTTGGGGTTCTCGCGCTGGGGGTCGGGTTGCCAGAGGAGGTCAGGAGAGCAGAGCAGATAGTGGTTCACCGGGCGCTGGGCGAGCTGATCTTTAATCCAGGGGTGGCAGCGACCGTAGCGGTAGTGGCTCCAGATATAAATTACTAATAAGCTAGTGTCACAGATAAGCAAGCGTGGGCTGTTTCGAGTAGCTTCGTCTTCTCGCTGCACTTGCCCCTGAGCGATATCGAGCAAATCTGCTTCTCGGTAGGGCCGCGTGAGTTGCCCGATGTAGGTCCGGGCGTATTCAGCTACCCAGGGCACTTGGTAGTATGCTGCCAACGCTTGGACCAGCGTGGTCTTGCCGCTGGATTCGGGACCGGTGACTATTATCTTAAGCATGAACGAGTGTTTTTTTCCACTGATAATAGCCGTAGGCGGCTAGTCCGAGGTAGAGGAAGTAAAGCAACGACAGCAAGTAGAGCTCTTTATACGCGTAAATGCACGTAGCTACCGCATCCACCCCGATCCACAGCAGCCAGTTTTCCAACTTCTTTTTCGCCAGCATGTATTGTCCTACCAAGCTAAACGAGGTGGTGAAGGCATCCCAGTAGGCCAGGTCGGCATTCGTATAGCGATCAAAGGCGTAGCCGATGGCTCCTGTTCCTACCGCCCCCAACGCTAGCAGCACCAGAATCGCGGTGAATGAGAGCGTGGTTACGCGCAATGCAGCATTGTTCCGGCCGCCGTACAGCCATTCGTACCAGCCGTAGAAACCCAGAACAACGTAGACTACGTGCAAAATCAGGTCGGAGTAGAGACGAACTTCGTAGAAGAGCACGCCGCTCAGCACCACTCCCACAATACCCACCGGCCAGCCCCAGACAATCTCTTGGGTATTGAAATACACCGCGACTATTCCAAACACCAGGGCCAGCACTTCTATCCAGTTAATTTCCATCGGGCAAGGTTAAGCAGGAAACGGTCAAGATTCAAGGAGGAAGAATAAGTGATTGATAGAATGATTAAATGAAGGAATGAGCGAATGGAGGTGGGGTGGATAGGATTGATTTTAGGAACAGGGTGGGGGTGGACGGCGTTAGCATGTCTATGGCCGGAATTTATCTTCACGTTCCTTTTTGCAAACAGGCGTGCCACTACTGCGACTTTCACTTTAGCACGAACACCCGGCAGCGGGAGGCGATGGTTGCTGCCCTGGCGAAAGAGTTGGTCCTCCAGCGCGACTATTTGGGCGGAGAGATGGTGGAGACGATCTACTTCGGCGGCGGAACTCCTTCTTTGCTGACATCCACCGAACTAGAAAGGCTGTTGGCGACGGTTTATCAGCACTATCCGGTAGCCGCTCACCCGGAAATTACGCTCGAGGCTAATCCCGATGATTTGAATTTGGCCAAGCTGAAGGAACTACGCTCGGTGGGTATCAACCGTTTGAGCATCGGTATCCAGTCATTTCACGAACCACATTTGCGGTATCTGAACCGGGCGCACCGGGCCGATGAGGCTTCGCGCTGCGTGCAGCAAGCCCAGGAGGTTGGCTTCGATAACCTCAGCATTGATCTGATCTACGCCATTCCGGCCGAAGACCATCGTGTTTGGGAACTTGATTTGGCGCATGCCTTGGCCTTGCAACCTCAGCACATCTCTTCGTACTGCTTGACTATTGAAGAAAAAACCGTATTCGGTCGGTGGCAACAGCAGGGAAAGTTAAGAGCGGTGAGCGATGCCTTCGCTGCCGAACAATTTGAGCTACTAATTAACACCCTCAGCGCGGCGGATTTTGATCCGTACGAAGTGTCTAATTTTTCCCAACCGGGTTATTACGCCAAGCACAACACGAGCTACTGGCAGAATCAGAAATACCTGGGCGTTGGCCCGAGTGCTCATTCGTACGATGGCATGAGTCAACAGCATAACGTGGCTAACAATGCTAAGTACTTGCGAGCACTAGCAGGAGAGGTTGTTCCGTTCGACCGTGAGGTTCTGTCGCACTACGATCAGATTAATGAGCGGGTGATGACGGGACTACGCACCAAGTGGGGATGCGATTTGGAAGCGTTGAAAACCCAGTTTCAGTACGACTTGTACCAAGAACACGCGGCCTACATCGATCAACTCATTAGGGAAGGTAAAGCGATGAGGCAAGAAAACCGGCTTATTCTAACTAATAGCGGCAAAATGATGGCCGATGGCGTTGCTGAAGCTTTCTTCCTGGTTAGTGTAGAATAAATTATAGGAGCTAAAGCTTTGGTTATCAGATCATTGGAATTTTGTCTTATCAAAAATTGTGCTAAATTTGAGATTTTATGCGCGAATAGCACAGATCTTGCCTACGTAAGGTATCAACGATGTTTAATCCTAACCTTACGATACAATGAAAACGATATTATTCACCTTACTTTTGACCGCCGGAAGCTGGACGATCAGCCAGGCACAATTCATACTAACTCCCTCAGCAGGTCCGGCTTTCCCGACCGGGAACTTTGCCAACCTAGCAGAAATGGGCTACGGCTTTGGACTAGAGGGCTCCTATGCCATTAACGAACGCGTGCAGGCGGGCGTATCTTTCAAGCACTACCGCTTTGGCGCTAACGCCGCCGGGTTCAGCATTCCCGGACTGGACTTCACGATGACCCCGATCACCGCGTCGATAGCCTTCTCGCCCGCCACGGCCGGAATTCAACCCTACATTGGGCTTAGTGGCGGCGTATACAACGTTCGAGTCAACACTTTTCTGAGTATCTCACGCAGTTATTTTGGCCTGGCTCCGACCGTGGGTGTACGCTATCCGATAAATTCTCAAATCGCTATTCACGCCAATGCCGAATACCATACGGTGTTTGTGAACGAGTCAATCCCATTCACTGAGTTAGCCTTTGATCAGAACGTTTCCTACATTCCGATCAATGTGGGGGTTTCATTCAAGTTCTAGAAATCTACTACTAATACAGTCAACCGACTAATCCGCTTGAGCAGTGCTCAGGCGGGTTTTTACATTAAGACGACCAGGAACCTTCTTCTGCCTCTTTGGCTTCGCTCTCCTTCTGCCCGGTTACCTCTTCATTCTCATCAAAGTGGGCTTTCTTTTGAGCCACCGCCTCGCGGTAGTTAAAGGGGCGGATAATGAGGCGCGTACCCCGGTCATAGGTAAAGTAGTTCCACGTCCAGTTGCCCAGGGTGACAAATTTCTGACGGAAACTAACCAAGTAAAGCAGGTGTACGAACATCCAGGCCAGCCAGGCGGGCAAACCTGAAAACTTCATTCCGTTGGGCAGGTCAGCCACGGCGCGGTTGCGGCCAATGGTGGCCATTGTTCCTTTGTCAAAATAGTTAAAAGGCTTTAGCGGTTTGTCCTCAAAGAGCGCTTTTAAATTTTTAGCCAGGCGTTCACCCTGTTGCATCGCCACCGGGGCCACCTGCGGATGCCCTTTCGGATAGTCTTTACATTCCATGTAAGCAATGTCGCCAATGGCAAAAATGTCGGTGTATCCCTTCACCCGGTTGTATTCGTCCACCACGTAACGGCTTTTCTCGGTCTTAGCCTTGTCTAGTCCCTTCACAATGCGACCGGTGACTCCCGCAGCCCAGATCAGCGTTTCGGCAACAATCTTTTCGCCGGTACTTAAGGTCACTTCGTAACCATCGTAGTCCTTCACCATCGTGTTGAGCAGTACATTGGTCTCAAACCGTTCTTCTAAATCCTTAAGCGCCTGTCGGCCTGATTCTTCGGACATTGGTGGCAACAGACGATCCAGACCTTCTACTAAATAAACTTTCATCACCTTAAAGTCTAAATCGGGGTAGTCACGGGGGAGGACATACTTCTTAAGCTCACCCAGCGCCCCGGCCAATTCTACGCCCGTGGGACCGCCGCCGACCACCACAAAGCTGGTGAGGCGGTCAATCTCTTCGGGATCATCAGAGGTCACAGCTTTCTCAAAGTTCTGCAAAATCTGGCTGCGCAGGTTCAGCGCCTGGGGCACCTGCTTAAGTGGAAACGCCAGGTTACGAATTTTTTCATTGCCAAAGTAGTTGGTATGTGTGCCCGTAGAAATCACCAGAAAATCATAACGGATGCGGCCAATATTGGTATTGACCATCATCTCGTCAGGACTGATGGACTCTACCTTCGCCATGCGAAAGAAGAAGTTCTTGCGGTCTTCGAACACCTTGCGCAGTGGCGCTGCGATGGAGTCAGGTTCCAGTCCGGCGGTGGCCACTTGGTAGAGCAGGGGCTGAAAGGTATGGTAGTTGTGCCGATCAAGCATCACCACCTGCACATTTTTTAGGTGAAAGTTTTTCAGCAACTGAATACCACCGAAGCCGCCGCCAATCACGACCAGGCGTGGTTGTCCGGTATCGGGCAACTGACTCGCCAGTTTGCGGTCGTGGGTGGTGTATTCGGTAGCATCATCAATAACAGCCATAGGGGTGTGGGTTGGTAAGGTTGAACTATTGACTAAACCACTGGTCTGACCGGGTGTTTAGAAACCAGCGGAAATAATGGCGAACAGGGATGGCATTGCTTATGCTTCGTATCCCAAGTACGATCCCAACCACTTCTCTACCTCCGGCACGGGCATGCCCTTGCGCACTGCGTAGTCGTGCACCTGATCCCGGTCTACCTTAGAAATGCCAAAGTATCTCGATTCGGGGTGCGAAAAGTACCAACCGCTCACCGCCGCCGTCGGAAACATGGCGTAGCTTTCGGTGAGCGTGATTCCCGTGTGCTTCGTGGCATCCAGCAGCTCAAATAGGGTAGCCTTTTCCGTATGGTCGGGGCAGGCGGGATAGCCGGGAGCAGGGCGGATACCCTGATATTTCTCGCGGATTAGCGCATTGTTGTCTAAGTCTTCATCGGGAGCGTAGCCCCAGAACTCGCGGCGCACCCGCTGGTGCATTAACTCGGCGAAGGCTTCGGCCAGGCGGTCGGCCAGGGCTTTCACCATGATGGCGTTGTAGTCGTCGTGGTCGCGCTCAAACTCCTTGGCAATCTCGTCGCAACCGATGCCTGTGGTTACAGCAAAACCTCCCACGTAATCGTTCACCCCGCTGTCGGCCGGGGCCACAAAATCGGTCAGGCTCAGATACTCCTTGCCGTCGGCCTTCTGGGTTTGCTGCCGCAGATGGTGGAGCGTAGTCAATGGCTGGCTGCGATCTTCGTCATCTCCCGCAAACTGGTACAGCGCAATGTCGTCGTCGCCGATGGCGTTGGCGGGGAAGAACCCAATTACCGCCTTAGCCTGTAGCCAATGTTCGTCGATAATCTTTTTGAGCATGGCCCGGGCGTCGCGGAACAGGTCGCGGGCGTGCTCGCCCACCACTTCATCATCCAGAATCTTGGGGAAGCGCCCGGCCAGCTCCCAGGTCATAAAGAAGGGCGTCCAGTCGATATACTGAGCAATCTCTTCCAGCGAGTAATCGTTGAACACCCGGGTGCCCAGAAACTGCGGACGCGTTACTCGTCGAGCGGTCCAGTCGGTTTGGAATTTATTCGCGCGGGCTTCGACCAAGGGGGCGAAGTTCTTCTTCTGCTGTTTGCCCGCGTGGCGCGCGCGCATCTGCTCGTATTCATCGCGCACCTGCTGCGCGAAGCCGTCCTTGGCCTCCTGGTTAAGCAGCTTGCTCACCACCGGCACCGAGCGCGAGGCATCGAGCACATGGATGACCGGCCCGTGGTAGTGCGGTTCGATCTTGACCGCGGTGTGAATCTTAGAGGTCGTGGCCCCGCCGATGAGCAAAGGCAACGTAAAGCCTTCCTGCTCCATCGCCTTGGCCACGGTCACCATCTCGTCGAGCGAAGGGGTGATCAGTCCGCTTAGCCCGATCACATCAACGCCTTCCAGACGGGCCTTGTCCAGAATGTCTTGGGTAGGCACCATCACGCCCATATCCACCACGTCGTAGTTGTTGCAGCCCAGCACCACGCTCACGATGTTTTTGCCGATGTCGTGCACATCGCCCTTCACGGTGGCCATCAGTATTTTGCCCTTCGCCTGCTGCTTCGCGCCCTTTTCGGCCTCTATGTAGGGAATCAGGTAGGCGACGCCCTTTTTCATCACGCGGGCACTTTTCACCACCTGGGGCAGAAACATTTTGCCCGCCCCAAACAGGTCGCCCACCACGTTCATGCCGTCCATGAGCGGCCCTTCGATCACCTCAATCGGCCGGTCGTACTGCTGCCGGGCTTCTTCCACGTCGGCCTCGATAAACTCGGTGATGCCTTTCACCAGGGCATGCTTGAGGCGCTCCGCCAGAGGCTGACTGCGCCATACTTGATCGTCTTTCTTCTTGACCTTGCCGTCGTCCTTGTTCTTTTCGGCGTAGTCCACCAGTCGTTCGGTGGCGTCATCGGTGCGGTCGAGCAGCACGTCTTCTATCAGCTCCAGCAAGTCTTTCGGGATATCGTCGTAGATCTCCAGCATGGTGGGATTCACGATGCCCATGTCCATGCCCGCCCGTTTGGCGTGGTACAGAAAAGCCGAATGCATGGCCTCGCGCACCGGGTTGTTGCCCCGAAACGAAAACGACACGTTGCTCACCCCGCCGCTCACGTGCACGCCGGGCAGATTTTCGCGCACCCACTTGGTGGCCCGAAAGAAATCCAGCGCATTGCGGCGGTGCTCTTCCATGCCGGTGGCCACCGGAAAGATATTGAGGTCGAGGATGATATCCTGGGGTGGGAAGTTGACCTTGTGTACCAGCACATCGTAGGAGCGCTGCGCGATCTCGATGCGCCGCGCGTAGTTGTCAGCTTGCCCGTCTTCATCGAAGGCCATTACGATGACGGCCGCGCCGTAGCGCTTGACCTTTTTGGCCTGTCGAATAAAGTTTTCTTCGCCCTCTTTCAGGCTGATAGAGTTGACCACGCCCTTGCCCTGTACGACCTTAAGTCCGGCCTCGATGATGTCCCACTTCGAAGAATCGATCATGAAGGGCACGCGGGCGATGTCGGGTTCGGCCGAAATGAGGTTGAGGAACTTCACCATGCAGGCTTCACCGTCGAGCATGCCGTCGTCCATGTTCACGTCGATGATCTGCGCCCCGCCCTCCACCTGGTCGCGGGCCACGGCGATGGCCTCTTCGTACTTTTCTTCGGCAATCAGGCGGGCAAAGCGGCGCGAACCGGTCACGTTGGTGCGCTCGCCCACGTTCACGAAGCCGGTAACCTCGTTGATAATCAGAGGCTCCAGTCCGCTCAGGCGCAGGTCAGGTACCGCCGGGTCGCGAACGACGTCGGCCACCAATGAATCAAGCCCTTCTTTCCCTTCGACGTTCATCATTCCTTGTTCGGTATTCAGTGTTAATTGATCGGCATTAAACAACTAAGCGCTATAGAGTGCCTACGCCACCTCCACCAAAGCATCCTTAAACTGGCGCGGTGCATACCGCTCAGCCAGTGCCGCAAGGGCCCGTAGGTGGTCGGCGGTGGTGCCGCAGCAACCGCCGATGATGTTGACTAGTCCGCGGCCGACAAACTCCTCCATTTCGGCCGCCATCTGCTGCGGGGTCTGGTCGTATTCGCCAAACTCGTTGGGCAAGCCCGCGTTCGGGTGGGCCGACACCAGGCACGTGGCGTGCTGTGACAACTCTTTCAGATACGGAGTGAGGTCTTTGGCACCTAAGGCGCAGTTGAGACCCACGCTGAACAGTTCGCCGTGCATCACTGAGGTCCAGAAGGCTTCGGTGGTTTGCCCAGACAGGGTGCGCCCGCTGGCGTCGGTAATGGTGCCCGACACCATAACAGGAAGGTTGAGTTGGTTATCTTCCAGGTAATTATTAACTGCGAATAGGGCGGCCTTGGCGTTGAGGGTATCAAACACCGTCTCGATGAGCAAAATATCTACCCCGCCCTCGACCAGTCCGTGGGTTTGCTCGGTGTAGGCTTCTACCAATTCGTCGAAGGTGACGCCCCGAAAGCCCGGGTCGTTCACGTCGGGCGACAGCGAGGCGGTTTTGTTGGTGGGGCCGAGCGAACCGGCCACGAAGCGGGGCTTGTTGGGCTCACGGGCGGTGAAGGCATCGGCCACCTCACGAGCTAGCCGGGCGGACTCGTAATTCAGGTCGTAGACCAGGTGCTCGAGCCCGTAGTCAGCCTGGGCGATGCGGGTGGAGCTAAAGGTGTTGGTTTCGGCAATATCGGCTCCCGCCTCGAAGTACATCTGGTGAATGCCCCGGATAATGTCCGGTCGAGTAATGGACAACAAGTCGTTGTTGCCCTGCAACGGATGCTTGTGATCCTGAAGGGCACTATTCCGAAAGTCCGCTTCCCCCAGTCGGTGCTGCTGAATCATGGTGCCCATCGCTCCGTCCAGCAGTAGAATGCGCTCTTGGGCCAAACGCGTAAGTTGTTCCTTTTTGTCTACCATTAGTTTTTATGGTCGCCAGTGAGTTATCAAATTTATGCAGAATTTGTAAACTACCTAAGCGTTTGTTATATATATCGCACCGGGTTCACGGTAACATTTGGCCTATTATAATTCAGCATGCCGTCAATTAGTTCAGCAACGACCAACATGCGCGGTGTGTTTCGTTGGCACACCAATACGCAACTGACCACAACGCTGCTCAGATGATGACGAAACTCCAACGTATTCAAAGATCGTACCGCCCCCCGCGGTGGTTGAAGGGGCTGCTGCGCATCACGCGGGCGCAGAACTTGGTGATGCTTGCATTAACGCAGTACTTCACCGCCTACTTCTTGGTAGACGTCCACGCTACCCACCGGGCCTACCTGCTCAACGGTCGGCTGTTCTTGCTGGTGCTATCTACGGTAATGATTGCGGCGGCGGGCTACATCATCAACGACTATTACGATGTGAAGATCAACTTCATCAACCGGCCGCGCACGGTGGTGGTGGGCACCGTGCTGCGGCGTCGGGTGGTAATTGCTGCCCACGTTACGCTCACGCTGCTGGGAATACTCATCAGCACCTACTTATCCTGGAAGGCCGGCTTTATCTTCGCGGCGGCGGCCTTCTTGCTCTGGTGGTACTCGAATCAGCTGAAGCGCTACCCGTTGGTGGGCAACGTGAGTATCGCCCTGCTCTCAGGCTTGGCCATTGCGGTGATAGGACTATATTACAAGCAGCAGCAGTTCCTGGTGTTTACCTACGCGCTGTTCGCGTTTGCTATCTCGCTGCTGCGCGAGATTATCAAGGATATGGAAGACGTGCGGGGCGATGAAGTTTTTGGCTGTCGCACCCTACCGATTGTATGGGGCATCGGCCGAACCAAACTGCTACTGTACGGATTGTCAGGCTTCTTTATCTTTTTGCTCTTCTTGATGTCCGGGACGCTGGGCAACCGCACGCTAATCATTTACTTTCTGGTGCTGATCATACCGTTGTCGTACTTCATCACCCGCCTGGTGTACGCTGATACCAAACGTGACTTTACGTACCTGAGCAATTTCTGCAAGCTGCTAATGCTGAGTGGAATCTTGAGTATGGCCTTTTTTTGAGGTTCTAGGTCGGGGTTCTAGGTTTAGAGGTTCTACGTTCGGGGTTTAAAGTTTCTGGGTTCAGTTGATCACAACTTAGAACCCATAACTGCGCCTGGCCCGCGCGTAAGGATTAAATACGCTCAGCGACATCATCAAACAGGGCACCGAGCACGGAGATTAGCAGGCTGAAGGCCAAGGCCCACCAGAAGTTACTGACCTCAAAGCCGGAGATCAGCGAATCAGTGAGCAGGATGATGAGCGCATTGATCACCAGCAGAAACAAGCCCAGTGTAACGATGGTAATCGGAATGGTGAGCACCACCAGGATGGGACGAAGGATAGCGTTGAGAATGGCCAGAATAACCGCCACGATCAGGGCCGTCCAGAAGCTGGTCACCGCTACGCCGGGCAGAATGTAGGCCGCAATCAGTACCGCCACCGCCGAGAGCACCCATTTTACGAGAATTGCCATAGGTTTTGTTTAAGGATTAAGAAGGATAAAAGCGCTGCGCGCGAAGCGAATCGTAGTTTGGATTAGGGGTAGGCATCTGCGCATCTACTTCCTTACGCCAGGTTTCGAGCCGATCATACAGTTCGTTAGCGATCTCGGGAAGGTCGGCCACCAAATTGTTGGTCTCGCCCAGGTCTTCTTCCAGATCATAGAGCTCCAGCCGCTGGTCTTCCAGAAACTCGATCAGTTTAAAGTTGTTTTGGCGCACCGCACTGTAGGGGCGCGCCCCACCTGGATGATAGTGGGGATAGTGCCAGAACAGGGCATCTCGGTCCAGCACGGCGGCGGTGTCTTGCAGTTCGGTGAGCAAACTCAGACCGTCATTGTAGTCGATAAGTGGGGGAGTGGCAGTGGTACCTAACAGGTCAGCCACGGTGGCAAACACGTCCATGGTGATCACCGGCTCGTCCGAAATCACCGCCCGAAGCGACTGCTGCGGGCGTCGGATAATCATAGGAACCCGCACGCCTCCCTCGTAGGCCGAACCCTTACCGGCCCGCAATGGTGCGTTGTTAGTCACCCGACCGCGAAACGATAATCCGCCGTTGTCACTGGTGAAGATGATGGTGGTACGCTCACTGAGCGACAGGCTATCCAGCACCCGCATCAGGCGGCCCAGGCTCTGGTCGGTGCTGTGGATCATCGCGGCGTATTCGGGGTTGAAGTGCTGCATGCCCGGTTTGAACTTCTGCCGGTAGTAGGCCGTCAGGCTGTCTTTGGCCTGAATAGGGGTGTGTACCGCGTAGTGCGGGAAGTATAGGAAGAAGGGTTTAGTTTGGTGCTGACGAATGAACTGGCACGCCTCTTCGGTGAGCCGGTCAGTAAGGTATTCGCCCGGAGGGCCTTCAGCCAGATAGGGAAGCGTGTCTTGACCACGCACGTAGGGTGAGAAGTAGCTCGGCGGCTGCCCCCGGTGGTAGCCCGCCACGTTCAGGTCGAAGCCCTGGTGCTGCGGATAGTAGATAGAATCGTCGCCCAGGTGCCACTTGCCGATGCTGGCCGTGGCGTAGTTGACATCTTTGGCCACTTCGGCCAGGGTGGTTTCTTCGGTCGGTAGGTACTGAGTCCAGTCGGGCACCTGGAGCTTTCCGTATTCGTTCACGTGCCCGGCAATCCAGTCGGTGAGGTGCAGGCGGG
Source organism: uncultured Cytophagales bacterium (assembly GCA_963761785.1). Lineage (GTDB taxonomy): Bacteria > Bacteroidota > Bacteroidia > Cytophagales > Cyclobacteriaceae > Tunicatimonas. The sequence continues at coordinate 1,939,776 of CAVXII010000001.1, read as the reverse complement.
CGGGGTACTTGCCGGTCATCAGCGCAGCGCGGGTGGGTGAGCACACGGTGCAGGCCGAGTAGGCGTTGGTGAACCGCACCCCTTCCTGCGCCAGCCGGTCGATGTTGGGAGTTTCATACAGATCGCTGCCGTAGCTGCCCAGGTCGGTCCACCCCAGGTCATCCACCAGAAAGACGATGATGTTTTCCGGTGGCTCGGACGATGAAGCCTTCGGAACCTCCGCCGGAGGGGCGCAGCGCATACACCAAGTGATCAGTAGCAGCAAGAAGTAGTAAGGTCTCACAAACGCTAAATACGCGAATTCCCCCTAGCTACGCAATAGGCAACGCCGTGCCTGCTTCAAATTGATGGCATACGTGACGAGTACTTGACGCAGTAAGGTTACCCTACGCCGGGGTGGCCACCGCCACGCCGAACGCTTCGAGCCACTGCGGCTGGTGGCGGAAGGCCACGCGGGCAATCAACCGAAACTCGGCGACCCAGGCTTGCAGGGCGTGCTGCGTATTTCGCTTGTCCAGCGTCTCTTGCTCCACCTGCCCCTTGAGCGCGGTGCGGTCTTGCTTGAGTTGCAGCAGCTGGGTCACACTGGCTTGGCTCTGCTCAATCTCTTTGTCGCTGATGTCGTAGGCCTTCAAGCTGATCTTGCGTTGGCGCAACTGTCCGTAGAAGTGGTCGGCCTGTTTCACGCCCTCCCAGCGGCGGGTGGTGGTTTGGTCGAGGCGCAGGGCGTGCAAGAGCACTTTGTCGTCGCGCAGCGCCACCTTGGCCACCCGCACGTGGGCCCGAAACTGCGACTGCACTGCCACCAGCGCCTCCTTGATCTGCTGAGCCACCGCCCATTGGTCGTCCTGCAGTTGCTGGTAGTTGGCTTGCTGCCGGGTGAACTGCTGCAACAGTTGCTGCCCCTGCTTTTGGGTGGCGGGGTCTAGCCCGTGGGCTTGCAATTTGGCGAGCAAGGTTGGTTGTTTGGCGGGTACCTCAACGGCCAGCTTGGCGGCTTCGATGAGGGGACTAATCGTATTCAGCTTCATGATAGTGGTTTTTTGGTTTGACGTGAGGCAAAAAAAATAGACGGAGCGGACATTTCCCAACCAAGAATCTGCCGACCATTACCTTGTAATTTTTCGGCCATTGTTCGCAAATACGCCCGGATATCGGTAGTGAAGCCACCGTTACTCCCCGCTACCCCCTCCGTATGCGGGAGAAACAGTACACCGACCCCACATTGCCGGGCCGTCAACTGCCGGAAAAGTACATGCCCAGCAGGGTGAGAGGTGGTAAGACGAGAGAAACCGGGGTGTTTCTACTATAATTGGAGGGTAAATACGGGAGAAGAGCGGAGGTTGGAGAGGATAGGCGGGGGGTGAGCAGGCTGAGATTGATCCTCTGGTTTTATAAGGAAGACCGGGCGGACGTGCTGCGTGGTTGGTAGAGCGTAGCGGATGCTATGGCCAGTGAAGTGACTATATATACTGATGTAGTAGGCATCGATTAACAAGCCACATAGATTATGAATTTGTTTCAAATTGTTTGCACAAATGACTATTTTTCGTTTTTTAGTGTAAATCGTTTGTAAATTATTGATGCCAATAGAGAGAAGAATAGAAGCTGATATTCCAGTTCTAGGCAAGGTATATGTGAACTTTGTCAATTTAGCTTCCCAGATTTATGCCCTTTATGAAAAAGAAAAAGAAGTAGATAGGCAGAAAGACATGCCACATCTTGGGCTGATTTCTAGAGCATTCAAAGGAATTAACCATTCTCGTTATGAATATCTGGTCTTACAGTGTGTGATATCCGAACTAGTAGAAAATAACTTTAAAGGAACGACAAGTGCTCAAGGAAGCATTACGGTTGACGGAGTAAAATACTTTGGCAACGACATCATCAAAACTTGGTTTCTTCTTTCAAATTTCGGCCATTGTAAGAATACTATTGGTGACGAAAAGGCACTTCTTTTAAGAGCAGTTCAAAACAGAGGCTTTAAATCTTATCTGCTTAAACCACTCAAAGAGGACGAGGAGCTTAAACCGTGGGCTGAAGGAGTAATTAATGACTTTGACTACTTGAATTTTCACCATATTCTAGCAATCATAAGAGTGTATAAATGCCTTCCTAGAAAGCTAAACGATCAGAAGAAGATTATTACAATATACAAGTTACTACTTCTGGATTCATCGCTAACATCTTCTGTGGCAAACCAACTACAGGTTGAGCAACTTAAGTTAATACACAGTAATATAAGGAGTCTAGCAATATTGGCACTAGATTCTAGAAACTCATCGCTACCTATCTCAATTGACATACTTTCTACAATTCTGTCTTTTGACTTTTATGAAAACCGGTATCAACAAACAAAAACGAGCGAAATCTTTAATCCTATGCTATCTATGCTTTACGATATGCTGTACTTAAATCCTAAGAGTCAAACCTATCATAGAGCCTATGAACTGAAGGCCTCAGCCACTCTCTTAAATAGAAATCACGATGCTTGTCTAAAAGAGGCAATAGAATCTGGGCTAGCTAACCCCGACGACTGCAATCTTTCACACTTTTTGAGAACGGAACTGCACATCGACAACGTCGCGGATAAGAATATTGGGGATGCTCTAAGAAAATCTTTAACGGTGAAAAGAGAAGTGCAAAGTGTTGAAGCTTCTGTAGATTACAATCCGTTTACTTTGATTAGAGTAATGGATTTTTACATGCAAAGAACTTTTCAACCAAACGACTTTCCAAAGTTCCTGACAAATATCGCTAGAATTCTTGAGGATGAGACAAAAGGTACTATAAAAGGTCAGATTGATAATAAAGGACCTTTGTTAAATGGACTATATGAAGGGATGAGAAAAATTAATCTAACAGAGGATGATGAGAACGTTTTACAAGACGCAGTGGAAAAGCGCATATCCAGTGAGGCGCTAGACCAAATCACTAAGAAAAACATACCTGTTTTTAAGGAAATACTTTGGTCTGTTCTTAAACATCATTTGAAAGACAGATACTACTTTGACATTGATCACCATACATCAAAAGAGTACAACTATTTTGGTGTAAAGTTTAGCCCAGGCATCGATTTATTGACAAAAGAGGTAGAACAGGCTATAGAGCAGACAGAAAATAGGGATAGGCAGCACGAATTACGACAATTGCTGAAGTCAGCGAATAGAAAGTTTGAAGGCACTACAATCGCATGTCTATCAAGAACTACAATTTATGATTATTCAAAGGCACCAAGCCAAAGGAAAGTAACTGATATCGACTCATTATTATTAAAGTTCAATTCAGATGAAATGGTTCTTGAGCTTCACGAATCTAAAAACACTAAAGCCTCTGCTAGTGATGCTAAAGAGGACCTTAAAGATAAGGGTTCTCAGACAAAAATGGCGGAAAGGTATAAATTTGCATAGTGAACGAACGACTATTTTTTGAGCAATTGCTGGCCCTGCCTGACTTACGGGTAGATAAAGTTTACTATGAGAACACCCGGATTCTGCTTCACTGTCATAGTGAACAAAAGATTTCTGCTTGCCCACGCTGTGCTTCTTTGCGGGATAAGGCAGTAAAGCGCTATGAAGAGCGACAGATTCGGGACTTGGCTATCTCTGGAAAGGAAGTATGGCTTTACCTGCGGGTCAGGCAGTTTAAATGCGAATGCGGTCATTACTATCATGAGCCCTTTGAATGGGTCGCTGCTGGCAAGAGCTATACGGTACGCGAGTCTAAATTTGTGTTTGAACTCTGCGCTAAGCAACCTTTCTCAGAGGTAGGGGCTATCATCAACATGAACGTAAAAACCGTAGAACGGCTTTATTACCAGCAAGCCGAAGCGGTGATTGATCTACCTCAACGCTACGCCCAAGTGCGTAAAATAGGTATTGATGAGATATCGTTACGAAAAGGGAAGGGGGAGTACTGTTGCGTACTCACTGATCTGGAACGAGGCATCCAACTGGATATTCTTCCTGACCGAAAGAAAGAAACGCTTATTGCTCACTTTCAAGGCCTGGGTCCAGCGTTTTGTAAGCAGATCAACCACGTATCCTGTGATATGTGGGGGCCTTATAATGAAGTAGCCAAGCAATGTTTTCCCCAGGCTAAAGTTACTATCGACCGTTTTCATGTGGTCAAAGCACTCAATGACAGCTTAGATACCATACGCAGAACACTACGCCGAACTCACCCCCAACAAGCGGCTTTCAAAAGACTAAAATGGATCTTGTTCAAACGTAGCAAAACCCTGAGCGATGAGCAGCAACTCGTCTTACAGCAAGCCCTCGATCTTTCCAAAGAGTTGCAAGAGGCTTACCAACTTCGTAATAGTTTCCATGACATTTTTGATCAGGCACAAAGCAAACCAGAAGCTCAACAACGGCTGGAAGGTTGGGTACAAAAAGTTAACTGGACACAAAACCCCGCCTGGAACAAGTTCCTGAAAACCCTGACTAACTGGAAAGACCCCATCCTTAACTTCATAGAGTCTGGCATCTCTAACGCGGTGACCGAAGGCTGTAACAACTTGGTGCGCTACATTAGACGTATCTCGTTTGGCATCCCCAACTTTGAACACATGAGACTGCGAGTATTGGTCAACTCAACCTAATCCGCCAAATTTGTCCGAGAACCAAGATAAGCTAACCAAAACTTTGAATAATAGTAAAGGCTACAGATACAGAATTGTAGAAGTTAAAAATATGGGGGCAAAAATAGTTATTAAACACAGTACTTAATTGTGTCACGGTTAGTGGCGGATTATTCCTACTAAGTGTAGCAAAGCGTCCGAGCCCCAACAGATATTGCGACCAATTACTTCCCTTCCTTCTGCGCAGGCGTTAACTGCCCTTCCCAGTACTGCAAGAAGTCTTCATCGGAGATGTCGGGCGACAGGCCGTCGCGCTCCATGCGCTCCCTGAAGTTTTGCTGCATGTCCTGCTGGGCGTAGGCCACGGCGGCTGGGTCTCATCTATTTGCTTTGGTCCAGTTCTCCAACTGAATGCTGCTTATTCTACTTAGATGCTTTTCATTGTTAGTCACCATTACTAAGCCATCAACCACCGAGGTGACACCAATGAGCAAGTCAAAATCAGGGATCAAAGCGCCTTCTTTCCGTAGCCTCACCTTCTCCTTTGCGTACTGGTCAAAGGTTCCGTAGATAGGAATAACGACAAAGAGCCTTTCTATCTTTTCCACCTCCTGAATATGCTTTTGATAATTACTACTGTTCTCAGCTCCGTACTTCAATTCGGCTATTGTGATCTCTGAGATATAGCAATTCTTCAGACCCACACGCCTGATCTTTTCTTCTAAACCGTACTTTCCCTGTAGAAGAAAGATGCAAATGTCAGTGTCCAAAAGATACCTCGGGCTAGTCAAGACTAAATCTATTATCTGATACGGTTCTACTACTGATAACCTTTTCGGCTAAGTCGTCATCCGTTCCGCTCCACGCTCCGGTTACTTCTTTAAGGAGTTCCGATCTCTCATCTTCCTTGGCATAAAAATCTGCTTTCAGATTTTCGGACAGCTTGGATAAAATCTCTAGTTTCATTTCTGTGCTCAAGGCGGCAATGAGCCGCATAAATCTAGTTACCGTTGCGCTTTCCATAGTGTCAGAGTCTTTTCTCAATCAATGATAAACCACCTTTTAGGAAACGTAGGATCAGACAACAGGTTGTAGTGAGTTAATACGGATACAACAGCACTTCGTCAAATCCGACATTGAATGGCTATTGCTATTCTTGCTGCGTAGGCGTCAACTGCTCTTCCCAGTACTGCAAGAAATCTTCATCGGAGATGTTGGGGGACAGGCCGTCGCGCTGCATGCGCTCCATGAAGTTCTGCTGCATGTCCTGCTGGGCGTAGGCCACGGCGGCCGGGTCTTCGGGATAGATAGCCGTATCCACCTCGTCCATCCACTCCTCCAGCGCCTGCCGCAGCTCCACCCTCTTGTCCTGAAGTAAGGCATCATCGGCCAGGTTGTTGATCTCGTAAGGGTCTTCGGGCAGGTAATACAACTCCTCAGGGGGGCGGGTGTTGGCCATGAAGTAGGCCTGCGCGGGGGTGAGTTCGCCCCTCTTCTGCATCACCTGCATGAGCGTGAGCACGGGGTACGAGTGCTTTTTGTAGCCGTTAAACTGGGTGTAGGGCCGCTCGGGGTAGAAGTTGCGAATGTACTTGTAGTCCCTGGTACGCACCGCCCGGATGCGGTCTACGGTGCCATCGCGGCGGTCGCGCATGGTGAACACGTAGTTGCGGGGGGAAACGGACGGACTTAAAAAGCTTTGTCCCTGTACGTAGTCCGGCACCGCAATACCGGCTAACTGCATCGCGGTGGGAGCCAGGTCGATGTTGCTGATGAGTTGACTGTCGGTTCGCCCAGCCGCTTGCCCGGGTTGCCGGATGATGAGCGGGGTATGGGTGCCAGGGTCGTACAAAAACTGCTTGGCCCGCACGTGGGGCCGCCCCTGGTCGCCGAAGAAGAACACGATGGTGCTGTCGGCCAGTCCGTCGTCCTCGAGGCGTTGCAGCACCTTGCCCACTTCCTGGTCCACGTGTTGCACGGTCTCCAGGTACAGCGCCCAGTCTTGCCGCGCGATGGGGTGATCGGGATAGTAGGGCGGCAGGCGCACGCTATCGGCATTCACCGGGTGCGCGGGGTCACGTTTAAAGGGGCGGTGGGGGTAGAAAATTTGCACCTGGGCAAAAAAAGGCTGCCCCGCGGCCCGCTGCCGCCAATCGGTGCCGTCGTAGAGGTCCTCGTTGGAGTGGATGAAGTTGTAGTCGGTCTTGCCGAACTTATCCCAGTTGTTAAAACTGCCGTTGCTCACAAAGTAGCCCGCTTCGCGGAAGTGTTCGGTGATAGGCCGCACCGGCGCGGGCAGCGAATCTTTGTCGTAGGTGCGATGCTGGTGGGAGTTAATGCTCACCGGATACATACCCGTGATCAGCGCCGACCGACTGGGCGAGCATACCACCGTTACAGTATACAGGTTGGAGTATAAGGTGCCCTGCTGCGCCAGCCGGTCCAGGTTAGGGGTGTATACCAGCGAATCGCCGTAGGCTCCCAGGTCGGTGCCCAGGTCGTCGGCCACGATCCAAAGAATATTGGGCCGTGGCGGGGCTTCGGAGTTTTCAGTGGATTCGGGTGCAGCGCAAGCGGCGGTGAGGCAGAATAGAAAGAACAGGTAACGGAGCATGCTGGGAATATAAGTGGTTAGGCAGTAAGGTGCAAGAGCAACGAGTTGCAATTGATCAGCGAAAGAGACCAACCCTTTTGGCACACTTCGTGTCTCTACGAATGAACAACCAATTTACCTTGGATAGCTGTCGTATGAATCGGTTAACCATTTTGTTAGTTTTAGTAAGCATCCTCACCGGAAGCTGCCAGTCGGATGATGGAGCTTCGGTGGACAACCGTACGGATGGCACTATCTTGTCTGCCCCGCCCGCGAAAGCAAGTGACCCGTTCGAGCTGGAATCAGTAATACGAGAAGGAACAGTTGTCACCGCGGTAGTACGGTACGGCGGGGGGTGCGAAGATCACCGGTTTAGTTTATACTGGGACGGGGCTGCCACCAAATCTATTCCCCCGCAGATGGTGGTTAGTGTATATCACGACGACCGAGGCGATACCTGCGAAGCTTATCTCACCGACACGGTAAGTTTTGATGCGCAGGAGCTACTGGGCGATCGCTGGAATCTGGATGAGAAAGTCATCCTAATCATCCGCAACGCGCACGACGGAGAAACGATTTCGGTGATGGTAGGAAAAGAGTAGCATCTTAACAGTCTCAGTAAGTAGAAACTCGGACGCCCAAGCTCTCCGCATTACGTATGCTTCAACTCCCGATTCAGGGCAAAAGCCGCGCTGATCAGCCCCAGGTGCGTGAATGCCTGCGGGAAGTTGCCTAACTGCTCGCCCCGCAGCCCGATCTCTTCAGCAAACAGGCCCAAGTGGTTGCCGTAGCCGAGCATCTTCTCGAAGAACAGGCGGGCCTTTTCTACCTCGCCGCCCCGGCACAAACACTCTACGTACCAGAACGAACACATGGTGAAGGTACCCTCATCGCCCTCGATGCCGTCGTGGTTGTCTTCGTTTTTGTAACGATACACCAGCGTGTCAGTGACCAGTTCTTTCTCAATCCGACGGAGGGTAGCCACCCAGCGGGGATCATAGGGACTGATAAACCGCACCAGCGGCATCAGTAACATGGCCGCATCCACGTTCCTGCTGCCTTTGTACTGCACAAAGGTTTGCAGTTCTTCATCCCAGAAATTGTAGTATATGTCATGGAAAATCTCGCCGCGCGTCTTGCGCCACTTATCCCAATCATAGTCGAACGAACGCTTTTCAGCCAGGCGAATGGCGCGGTCCACGGCTACCCAGCACATCACCCGCGAGTAGATAAACTCCTGCTGCTCGGAGCGCACCTCCCAGATGCCATGGTCTTTGCGGTGCCAGTTGTCGCATACGTAATCGACGAGTCCTCGAAGCTTCTCCCAAAAATCAAAGGTAATGGGTTCTCCGTACTTGTCGTACAGGTAGATGCTGTCCATTAGTTCGCCGTAGATGTTGAGCTGCAACTGCCCGTGGGCTCCGTTACCAATGCGCACCGGCTTCGACTGCCGGTAGCCTTCTAAGTGATCAAGTTCAGTTTCCTCCAGGTCGGTTTCGCCCGCAATGCTGTACATCAGTTGCAGGTCGCTGTTCTTGTTGATGTTTTTCTCGAACTGGTCGCGAATCCAGTGCATGAAATCTCCGGCTTCTTCGGTGAACCCCAAGCGGATAAAGGCATACATGGTGAAGGCTGCGTCGCGAATCCAGGTGTAACGGTAGTCCCAGTTGCGGGTGCCGCCCACCTTCTCAGGCAAGCCGAAGGTGGCCGCGGCCACCGGGGCTCCGAACTGCCGGGAGGTGAGCAACTTGAGGGTGAGCGCCGAGCGATCAACGATGGTTTCGCGTTTACCACTGAAGTTAGATCTGGCGATCCATCGTTTCCAGTAGTTCACCGTCTCTATGAAGTTGCGGTACACGTATTCATCGATAGGAAACAGGTTAGGGATGGTCTTTTCACGGTCTGATACTGCAAATAACACAAAGCACGCCGACTCTTTTTCGTGTAGGGTGAAATATGCGTGTACTCCATCCTCGCTTGCCTGAAGGGGAACGTCGCTGGCCAGTTTCACGATGGTATTGTCGTCGCCCTCACTGGTGAAGATCACATTGTGTTCGTCCACTTGCTCGGTGTGGTGTGCAGCGCGGGCGTAGTCGAACTCTGGGTCGCACTCCACGTCGAACTTTACTTCTCCCCGAATCACGGTGATTTTTCGAACCAGTGAGCATTCGTTTTCTCCCCCCTCCGCCTTCACTGGCATAAAGTCAGTGACCTCTACCATGCCTTCATAGGCGAGGAAGCGGGTGAGCAGCACGTTGGTATCAGGTAAATATTGTTGCTTGTGTTCGACCTCGTGCAGGTCGGGGGTAATTCGGAAGCTGCCCCCCTTCTTGTGGTCGAGCAACGCCGCAAAAATAGAGGGCGAGTCGAAGCGAGGAAAGCACATAAAATCAATGTCGCCGTGCTTGCCCACCAGGGCCACGGTGTGTAGATTACCGATAACGCCGTAGTTGGCGATGGGGGAGTAATGTTGGTCTTCCATAAGATGTTCGAGGTTCGGGGTTCGGGGTTCGAAAATCTAGAACCTAGAACCTTCAACCCAGAACCAATCGGTTTAGCCATTTCCCACAAAGCCCGGATACAGCGTCATGCCGCCGTCGATGTAGATGGTTTGTCCATGTATGTAATCCGACTCGTCGGAAGCCAGCCAGACGGCCAGTTTGCCGACATCTTCGGTTTCGCCGATGCGTTGGTAGGGAATGAGGGTGAGTAGTTCTTTCAACTTGGCTTGGTCGCCCCACACGTTTTCGTTGATGTCGGTTTTGATGGCCCCCGGGCTAATGCCGTTGACGCGAATTTTTTGTTGCCCCAGCTCCTGCGCTAGGGTTTTCATAAACATCAGCAGCCCGCCCTTGGCAGTGGCGTAGTTGATGTGCCCGGCCCAGGGAATGATATCGTGCACCGAACTCATGCAGATGATCTTTCCTAGCGCTTTAGAATAGTCAGTCATGCCCCGCCGCACGAACTCTTTAGCGGCGGCCTGGGCGCAGTAGAACTGCCCCGACAAGTTGACGTTTATCACCCGTTGCCAGTCTTCGTGGGTCATCTCTAAAAAAGGCGCGTCCTTCTGAATACCGGCGTTGTTCATCAGAATGTCCACCGTGCCGAAGGTATCAATGGTCTGGCCGAACATCTTTTTTACGTCGTCCGGGTCACTCACGTCGGCCTGGATGGTGAAGCCTTGCCCGCCCGCTTCTTCGATGGCCTGAAGGGTAGCACTGGCCCCTTTTTCGTCGCTGTGGTAATTGATGCAGACGTTGGCCCCTTCTTTTCCCATCTCAATGGCGATGCCCTGGCCCAGTCCGGAGCTGGAACCGGTGACGATGGCGGTTTGTCCTTGTAAGCGTTTCATTTGGTTAGTTATTGGGTACAGTGTCGTTCCATTAAACTCATTTTTCTACGCAATGGTTAGAATAACCGGAGTGGACACCTGAAGAGTTCTGACTTTAGCACCTTGAGCAGTTCAACGAACCGTCCACCGAGTGGTTGTTGGAGTGATAAAGTTGTAGTGACAACTACTTAGTTAGTATAGGTAGTAATAGCGAGTTTAAGGGTCAAAAATGCAAATTAGAAACCGTTTCTCTCCTTCTCCGTTGTAGGACTAGTTACTGATTTTTTAACTTAAACTAATTTATTATGAGACTTTTTTTAGTGTATTTTGTGGCTGCCCTGCTAGCGTCTGGCCATTCTCTGCTTGCCCAAGAGCAAGATAGTCTGGAAGTTGACCAAGCCGCGCAGAAAGTAGAACAAGCCATTGATGAGGTAGAAGATTACCTGGAGCGCAAAGCGGAATTTGGGGTGAAGGCCGGATTCAACTTTTCTACTTTTAACAACGCCGAAACGTTTAATCCTGATTCGCAAACTGGCCTTCACCTGGGACTGTACGGACGATACCTGTGGTCAGAGCGACTGAGCGGTAAGGTAGAAGTGATGTACTCCAGTTTGGGAGCGCGTTCAGATGAATTTTATATATTTGATGATTACTCTATTCACCTCAACTACTTGCAGTTGGTGCTCACGGGTGAGTTTGAGGTGGCCAACGGATTCCGCCTGGAGCTAGGCCCTTATCTGGGGGTGTTGCTGGGAGCTAAACAGAGCTTCGGTGGATTGGATATTACCCGAGAGGGCGTAGAAGCGGACGCTGACAAGACCAACTTTGTGGACGTAGGTTTCGTTGCCGGTGGCAATTATACCTTCAACAGTGGATTTAACCTAGGTTTGCGCTATCAGCAAGGCTTTGCCGATGCGCTGGGCAGTGACTTTTTTAAGTCAGCGTCGGGGTCCAACTCCGTTGTTCAGGTTTCGATCGGTCAAACCTTCTAGAAAGCTAATTCATTGGCAGTCATAGGGCGATGAAGCACGGTGCTTTGTCGCCTTTTTTGTGACTAGTCGGCGCACGCGATGCAATCATTCCCTCCCAGCGGGTGTTTTCATATGTAAGCAATTCGCTTATTTTTGCACAAACCTAAAACCAGCTATGGCAGATAAAAAATATGACCTGATTGTAATTGGCAGCGGCCCCGGTGGCTACGTGGCGGCTATCCGGGCGGCGCAACTCGGGATGAATGTGGGAGTGGTAGAAAAGGCCGAATTGGGCGGAGTGTGCCTCAACTGGGGTTGCATCCCCACCAAAGCCCTGCTCAAGAGCGCCCAGGTGTATGACTACATCAAGCATGCCCAAGACTACGGCATCAACGTGAAGGAATCCAAGGTGAACTTCGACGAAATGATCCAACGCAGCCGGGGGGCGGCGGGCAAAATGAATAAGGGCATTCAGTTCTTGTTCAAGAAAAACAACATTACCACCCTGCGGGGATACGGCAAACTGGCGGGCAAAGGCAAGGTGGAAGTCGCTGGTGAGGACGATAAGAAAACCACCTATCAGGCCAAGCACATCATCCTGGCCACCGGCGGTCACGCCCGGGCCTTGCCCAACATCCCCATCGACGGCGAAAAGGTGATCGGCTACCGCAAAGCGATGGTGCTGGAGAAACAGCCCAAAAAGATGGTGGTGATCGGTTCGGGAGCCATCGGCGTAGAGTTCGCCTACTTTTACCATACCATCGGCACCGAGGTGACTATCGTCGAGTACCTGCCCAATATCATTCCGCTGGAAGACGAAGAAGTGTCCAAGCAGTTGGAGCGCATTTACAAAAAAGCGGGCATGAAAATCATGACCAACTCCGAGGTCACCAAGGTTGATACCAAAGGCAAGGGCTGCAAAGTGACCGTGAAGGGCAACAAAGACGGCAAAGAAACCACCATCGAGTGCGACGTGGTGCTGTCGGCTGTGGGCGTGACCACCAACCTGGAAAACATTGGGCTGGAAGAGGTAGGGGTGAAGCTCAACGAGCGCAAAGACAAGGTGGAAGTGGACGACTTCTACCGTACCAACGTGGAGGGAATCTACGCCATCGGCGACATCGTGCGGGGCCCCGCGCTGGCCCACATGGCTTCGGCCGAAGGCATCACCTGCGTGGAAGCGATCGCCGGGATGAATCCTGAACCGATTGATTACCACAACATTCCCGGTTGCACCTACTGCTGGCCCGAGGTGGCTTCGGTGGGTTACACCGAGAAACAGGCCAAAGAAGCCGGGTATGATATTCGGGTGGGCAAGTTTCCGTTCTCAGCCAGTGGCAAAGCCACCGCCGCCGGGGCCAACGAGGGTTTCGTAAAGGTGATCTTCAATAAGAAGTATGGCGAGTGGCTCGGAGCCCACATGATCGGGGCCAATGTAACGGAGATGATTGCCGAAGTGGTGGCGGCCCGCAAGCTGGAAACCACCGGGCACGAAATCCTGAAGGCCATCCACCCGCACCCCACCATGTCGGAAGCGGTGATGGAAGCAACGGCCGCCGCCTATGAAGAGGTGATTCATTTGTAGACCCCCATAGCAGCGCGATTAATCGCGCTGCCACAGATGGATTAATCCACCGTGGACGTGGCGCGCTGCCACAGATAGATTAATTCCAATCATGCCGCTCGGCTCCGCCGGGCGGCACCTATTGCTGCGGCCTCTGGCCAAGGGCAACCAGCAATTTATAATTAGAGCAACCAATCACCCCCCCCGTTCTATTCTATCTATCCCCTACCATCCTGAACATCCCGATCCAAAATCCGCCGCCCATAATAGAAGAACCCCACCAACGACACCATCAGCAAACCGATCAACAACAAGCGCGGCACCAATCCGGCACCGCCTTCTTCCACCAGCGTGCGCAGGGTTTTTGCTTCGCTGCCCAGCCACACAAAAAACGCCGTGCGGGGCAGCATACCCAGCGTACCCGCGATCAAAAAGGAGCGCAAGCGCACCCCCGCCACCGGCAGCACCACGTTCATCAGCGCGAAGGGCAGCAGCGGCGACAGCCGGGCCATCACAATAATCCCAAACTGATGGTCGGCGATGCCACTAAGCAATTGACGCAGTCGTTGTGCTTTATCTTCGCCCAACCAGCCGTAAATGCTTTTCATCAACTGCCCCTGATCTACGGCTTGGGTCAGTGAGAATCCGATTAACGACGCGCCCGTGTACCCAATAATCACCCCTACCAACGCCAGTAGCCCCAGGAAGTAACCACTCGCCAGGGCAATAAACGTGGTGGGAGTGAGCGCCAGTCCCATGGTGACGCAGCTGACCGCGAAAACAGCCACCCACTCGCCTGTGCCGAACTGCCGGATGGTGGTTTCGTGCGCAAGCGCGTAGTAAGTGACCACCGAACTCACGGCCAGGGGCATGCCGGTTACCCATCCGGTGAGCAGCAACGATTTCCAGGGAATGGGTTTGCGGATGGTCACGCGGTAATTTTAGCGGAGCGACAACTTTGGAACGGATAAATAGTAATAGTATCATACCCTTATTGTTTTCAGAACCAACGTCCTTATGAAATTCGGCACCAAAACGATTCACGCCGGGCTCGAACCCGACCCCACCACCGGGGCCATCATGACGCCCATTTATCAGACGTCCACCTACGTGCAAGCCTCGCCGGGCGAGCACCAGGGCTACGAATACGCCCGCACCCAGAACCCCACGCGCACCGTGCTGGAGAAAAACCTCGCTGCTTTGGAAAACGGCACCCACGCCCGCTGCTTCGCCTCGGGAATGGCGGCCGTCAATGCCATCATCAAACTGCTGAAGCCCGGCGACGAGGTGATTAGCACCAACGATTTGTACGGCGGCTCCTACCGCATCTTCACCAAGGTGTTCGCCAACTTCGGCATCAAGTTTCACTTTGTGCCGATGAACGACGTCAACGCGGTGAAGGAAAAGATCACGGCCAACACCAAATTGCTCTGGGTGGAGACGCCCACCAACCCCATGATGAACATCGTGGACATTGCCGCAATGGCCCAACAGGCCAAAGAAAACGGCGCCATGACGGTGGTAGACAATACCTTCGCTAGTCCTTTCTTGCAGAATCCACTGGATTTGGGAGCCGATATGGTGCTGCACTCTATCACTAAATACCTGGGTGGCCACTCCGACACCGTGATGGGAGCAGTAATTGTGAAAGACGCCGACCTGGACGAACGATTGGCTTTCATTCAGAATAGTTGCGGGGCGGTGCCCGGTCCGCAAGACTGCTTTTTGGTGCTGCGGGGCATCAAAACTCTGCACCTGCGCATGCAGCGCCACTGCGAGAACGGCCGGAAGGTAGCCGAATACCTCAACGACCACTCGAAGGTAGACCGCATCTACTGGCCGGGGCTGGAATCGTCGCCGGGCTACGAGGTGGCCAAGCGGCAGATGCGCGACTTCGGGGGCATGCTGTCGTTCGTGCTCAAGGGTAACCGGCAGGAAGACGCTTTTCGTACCCTGGAGAAGCTCAAGGTGTTCTCGCTGGCCGAGTCGCTGGGCGGAGTGGAATCACTGGCGGGGCACCCAGCCAGTATGACCCACGCCAGCATCCCCCCCGAAGAACGCGCCAAAACCGGTTTGAGCGACTCCCTGATTCGCCTCAGCGTCGGTATCGAGGATGTGGAAGACCTGATTGAAGATTTGGAGCAGGCGATTGGGTAAGGTTTATCGGGTTCCAACCATTCCTCACAGATGCGGGTCTTGTAGAAGATTAAACGATACCATTTGGTATCCGACTCTACCCAAGCAATGACTCACATTATGCTTTCTGGGTCGAATACTAATGAGTTTGTGATTTATATTACGCGTCTAACACCTGACTCGCTGACGATAAATCCACCTTGTGACGAAGGTTGCCACTACGGCTTCGTTCGGACGGTGAATTTGGGGAAAATTGAGAATTAGCGCTTCGTCAATACTGAATGAATAGCACTAAGCCCGCAGCACCCGGTGCTTGGCGATAAAGTCCGGGTCAATTACCACTCCGCTACCAATGCCCTTGGGCAGGTGCAGGATGCCGTCTTCGGGCTTGAGCGACGAGGTGGCGCACTCGAAGGGCACCTCGGTACTCAGGCCCTTGAACTCGTGGAAGGGACCGGCATTGGGCAGCGCTGATACAAACTGCATCATGTAGATATAGCCCAACCCGGTGCCCGAAATATGCGGTGTGCACGGATACCCCTTCGCCGCAGCCATGCGCGCCACTCGCATGCTGCGAATCATCCCCCCGAAGTAGAACAAATCCTGCTGCACCATCTGCACCGCCTCGTTGCCAATTAGCCAGCGGAAGTTGCGCAGACTCACCTCGCCCCCGCCCGAGGCAATCGGAATAGTAAGCGCGTCGGCGGTTTGCTTCCAGTCTTCGTACCAGTCGGTGGGCACGGGTTGCTCGAACAAATCAATGTTGTTGGCTTCTAGCAGTTTGCCGATGCGAATGGCTTCCGGGGCACCGTAGCTGCCGTTGCAGTCGGCATAGATGGTGATGTCGTCGCCGAAGGCCGGACGCATCATCGGGATGAGTCGCTCGGTGCGTCCGGCAGGCACTTCGGGATTGCTGCGGCGTCCACCGATCTTAAACTTCACCGCCTTGGCGTTGGTCTCGGCCTGCAGGGCCTTGATGCTTTCCAGACTCTCCTCGGCCGACTTGCCCCGGTTATTATTGGCTTGGTAGATCGCAATTTCGGTGTTATGAATATCGCCAATCAACTCGCCCATGCTCTTGCGGGCGATACGCCCCAGCATGTCCAGTATGGCCATTTCTACGGTAGCCACCGGAATCCACAGTGGGTAGCCCTGATATTTGTAATTGTTTTTGTGCATAAACACCCCATCAATGAGCTGATCCAACTCCCGGGCGTCTTTCCCCACGAAGTAGGGGTTCACCAGCATCAGTTGGATGGGATACAGGTGGGGCATGCGCAGGTTATGGCCCACGCAGTAGCCTTCGGCCCCGTCGGTGGAGCGCACCAGGCAGAGGTAGTTGCCCTGGTACTCCAGCAACTCGCAGCTCTCGATGATGACGGGGTCGGCGAACAGTTCTTTTTTGAGCACCGGTTTGGCCAGGGCGGCATCTAGCTTGGCGTAGTCGGCCCGGAGGGCTTCCGGGCAGGCGGGTTGACCCGCGGCCGATGAAGGCGGCAACAGGGCCGAGCCTAGTCCGGCCGAGCCTAGTCCGGCTGATAAACTGGTTTTCAGGAAGGTGCGGCGGGGGTTGTTCATGGGTTTAAACTATCTAAAGTGGAAGGCTGCAATAATGTTAGTAGATGTTTGGGTTAGCCACGCTGCACTAGAACTGACCAAACTAATGGACTAAACTATTATCAAACACGCCCACCTCCCCCACCAAATCAAACTCTGAGGCGTCCGTAATCGTGATCATCGCAAAGTCCCCGATGCGCAGGTACTGATCCTGCGCCGGAATGAGCACTTCGTTGTCCACTTCGGGCGAGTCGGCTTCGGTGCGGCCGATAAAGTTGCCGCCTTCCTTGCGGTCGATAAGCACTTTGAGGGTTTGGCCGATCTTGGCGTGGTTTAGTTCTTCGGAAATGCCCTGCTGCACGTCCATCACCT
The DNA here is from genome assembly GCA_963761785.1 of uncultured Cytophagales bacterium. Taxonomy (GTDB): domain Bacteria; phylum Bacteroidota; class Bacteroidia; order Cytophagales; family Cyclobacteriaceae; genus Tunicatimonas. The sequence continues at coordinate 1,922,670 of CAVXII010000001.1, read as the reverse complement.
GGTTGGCGCGTTCGTGCTTTACCTCCTCAGGCACGTCGTCGGGCATGCTGTGCGCGTGGGTGCCTTCTTCGTGCGAGTAGGTGAAGATGCCCAGCCGGTCGAAGCGGGAGCGCTCCACAAAGCTGAGCATCTCAGCGAAGTCAGCCTCGGTTTCGCCGGGGTGACCGGCAATCAGCGTGGTGCGCAAAGCGATGCCGGGCACGCGGGTGCGGATGGTATCGACCAACTGCTCGGTCTTTTCGCGGGTGATGCCCCGGCGCATCCGGCGCAGCATGGCCGTGGAGCCGTGTTGCAGCGGCATGTCGAGGTAATTGCAGATGTTGCTTCGCTCAGCCATCACGTTGAGCACCTCGAGGGGGAAGCCCGCCGGGAAGGCGTAGTGCAGGCGAATCCACTCGATGCCCTCCACATCCGACAGCCGTTGCATCAACTCCGCCAAGTTGCGCTTGCGGTACAGGTCCAGCCCGTAGTAGGTAGAATCCTGGGCGATGAGCAGCAGTTCTTTGGTGCCGTTGCGCGCCAGCGACTGCGCTTCCTTCACCAGGTCTTCCATCGGTCGGGAGACGTGTTTGCCGCGCATCAGAGGGATGGCGCAGAACGAGCAGGGACGGTCGCAGCCCTCGGCAATTTTTAGGTAAGCGAAGTGGCGGGCGGTGGTGGTGATGCGCTCACCCAGCAGCTCGTGCCGGTAGGTGGCGTTGAGCCGTTTGAGCAGCAGGGGCAGCTCCAGCGTGCCGAAGAAGGCGTCTACTTCGGGGATTTCCTGCTCCAGACTGTCTTTGTAGCGCTGCGACAGGCAGCCGGTCACGTAGAGTTTCTCGATCAGCCCGTCGTGCTTGGCGTCGGCGTAGCGCAGGATGGTGTCGATAGATTCTTGCTTGGCGTTGTCGATAAAGCCGCAGGTGTTCACCACCACAATGTTGGCGTCGTCTTGCTGCGCCTCGTGGGTAGCGGTAATTTTGTTGCCCCGCAGTTGGGTGAGCAGCACTTCGGAGTCGACCAGGTTTTTGGAGCACCCCAGCGTGACGATGTTCACGGTATCTTTCTTTCTTCCTTTGGTCTTCAAATCGTTGACTTCTTTTAAATGTTCACAAAATTAACAAAATTTGCCGGACGCTGATTCGTTATCTTGGCGTTCGTTTGCCTGCGTGTTGCCCTCTGCATGAATTATTCTCCCCTCGTTTTCTTAAAAAATTGCTTACCGTTGGTGGTGATGGTGCTTTTCTTAGGCTTAGCCGCCTGTGAGGATGAGCCGGGGTGTGTGTCGGATAACGATAACCTAGTCAAGCTGAACTTCTTCAGAATAGACGACACCACCGCGCGCAACGCAGACCCGGCAGGAGGAAGATACGTTGGAATCCAATTGTTGGGAGCTCAAGGTCCGGCTAGAGATGTTCCCGGCGGGACGCTTCCTCTTAACCCGGCAGAAGATGTTTCTATCTATTATTTGTTCAGAGAAGATGGAACCGGCGATACCATCGTATTACGCTACCAACGCGAGCAGCAATTGATCTCACCCGATTGCGGCCCTACCCAACGGTTCTACAACTTGGAGGTAGACACAACCAAGGGAAGCCTCACCACGCTGGATTCTTTCCGCCTCATCGAGCCCGAATTATCTCGGCTGGGCGGGGCTAACCTGGAAATCTATACCTGCCAGGATTTCTTTTACACAGACACAGTGAAGTTTATTTTTCAGGAAAAAGACACCGTGGTGCGCGCCGACAGCCTGTTCATCCAGGCCATTCGCAACGAGACCGGACAAATATTGCTAGAGAACGATACGGTGCTAGGAGCATTAGAACTGCCGATTAATCCGCTGGCGGAGCAAACGGTGTTCACCTTTGAACTGCTGGCCCACGGCGAGCAACCGGCCCGCACCGAAACCCTCACGCTCACCTACGACCAGGAAGCAGTTCGCTTCGCCGAAGCGTGCCGACTGCAAACCCGCTACTTTAACCTCGACACGCTCGCTGGCACCACCTTTGATTCGGTGCGCATCGAGAACCGTGAACTGGCCGAAGATGTAAACCTAAACCTCCGCATCGTTGATCTTCTCCCTTAGCCTGCAACGCGTATTTACTCTCCTGGTGCTGGCCGGACTGGTGCTGGGGGGTGGAACCAGCTTCGCCCAAACCACCGAAGCCGACACCACGGCACGTCGGGCGTTTAATCTTCGTCCGTCGGTGCTGCGCGTGGGAGTGACGCTCAACGATCTGATTCGTACCGCCACCAACGGGGCCGATACGCGCTATAGCTTTCAGGGCGACCTGGCCTTTGGCCGCTTTATGCTGGTGGGCGAATACGGTGTGGCCAACACCGCGCAGCAGAACAACCCCGACCGCCTTGCCTCGCCCTACACCTACGACAGTCAGGGTTCTTTTCTTCGATTGGGAGTCGACGTGAACCTGCTCAAGGATCGCGAAGCGAACGACTACGATGCGGCCGGCAGCATTCTGCTGTTCGGACTGCGATTCGGGCGGGCGCAGATTAACGACCAACTTTCGTATGAGTTGGTCGACTCATTGTGGGGCACCAGCGTACTGACCCAGGAGAATAACGGACTGGTAGCGACCTGGGCCGAGATGACCGCCGGGGTGAAGGTAGAAGTGTTCAAAAACCTGTTTCTGGGCTACAACCTGCGCTTCAAATTCGCGCAGGGCTTTTCCGACGAACCGGAGCTACTCCCTTACTACATTCCGGGCTTCGGGCGCAGCGACCGCTCCGAACGCTTCGGCTTCGACTATTCTATCTTCTACCGCATTCCGCTACGGCGACGCAAAGCCCGTCCCATCTTGATCAGGGATATTCCTGAATAAAGGTAACTAGCGCATTAAGAGCTAAACAACAATACGAGAGATGCAAAACCTATTACTTGAATTTATCTCAAAATACATCTCACTTACCGAAGATGAAGAGAACGCCCTAGTTTCTTTAAACATTTTTCGCACGATAAAAAAAGGGACTATCTTATTAAGAGAAGGGCAAAGTTCAGAAGCCGGTTATTTCGTTCTAAGCGGATGCATACGCACGTATTACATCATCAACGGAGAAGAGAAAACAACGGCGTTCTATACGGAAATGGAAGGAATTACTCCCAATTGCGTCTTATCCAAAGAGCCTTCCAAATATTACGTCGCCACCACCGAAGATTCCGTAATTACCCTATCTAACCAGGATATGGAAACCGAAATCTTTGAGAAATTCCCAAAGTTTGAAACGCTTTGTCGGATCATTTCAGAAGAACGTATAACCAAACAACAGATCGATTTCGACGACTTTAAAACCTCTTCACCCGAACAGCGATACTTGGATATGCTGCAAAAAAGACCCGACCTTATCCAACGGGTGCCCCAGCATCAATTAGCCAGCTATTTAGGGATTAAACCCCAGTCACTGAGCAGGTTGAGAGCAAGAATTCTTGAAAAAAGTAAGCACTGAGTTTTGCTTATTAACTTAAGTGAACGTCAACTCGCTCGTTGCCTTGCTAGTTTTGTCATATCACAATTCACAAACAATTAAAGATATGCAAAGCAAGATTCTAGTACTTGGTTCCGCCTTAATGTTGGCAGCCGTTACCCAACTCAGTGCCCAATACGCCAAGCGCGATAGCACCTACAAAAAGTGTTTTGTGGGGAGCACTTTTTTTATGCTAGGGAATTTCTCCTCAGTGAACAGACCTGATTTTGTACAACTCAACCTGGGCTATCGCCTGACGGGTAAGGATGTTGTATCCCTAGAGTTGAAAACCTGGAAGTATGCCTGGCCACTGGGCATTCCGTACGGAAAATCAAATGAAGCTCCTGAAGAAGAATTTCCCGGATACATCCGAGAGTATGGCTTTGCCCTTGCCTATCAAAGGTTTCTGTGGAAAGGAATATACGCTGGGGTACACGTGATGAATGCCTGGCAATCTTTCGTGGATGATGATGGTGATAAATTAGACAACGGATTTCAAATATTCAATACGTACCGAGTAGGTTATCATATCAAACTATTTAAGGACCGGTTTTTCATCGAGCCGTCCATTGCAATTACCCATCGTCCTTATCACACAGAAATGCCCGACTCGTTCAAACAGATGGACGATAAGTGGAGTAAATTCTTCATCGGTGAACCAGGTCTGCATTTTGGATTTAATTTCTAGGGCATGATGCCCCCCAGAGCAGCCTAACGGCTTTTTGATATGCTTCCACAGCAGATGAAATGCAGCTGTAGCAAAACTCCGACTACTTTCATTGCGCGTAGCTACGCTTACGCAAACCGTTCGGGGTAAGGTTATTTGCATTGGTTACGAGGACGCCCAAATTCCGAAGTTGATTGTTGGATATGGCACCGCACTTCCGGTTGGGGATGCCCGTAGAGGCTCAGCTGATAGGCGCCCCCAATCCATCCTAAACCGGTAGACTCATCATGTCAGGAAATATCTCCTTCAACACTGAATATCAAGAGTACATCGCGCAATTGACCTTCTAAGGTCTTGTTATTCGGCAGCGATACTTCTTTGATGGTCACCTTCCAATCGCCTACTATTTCCGTACCGGCGGGTAGTTGGTGTGACTGATTATTATTGTCTCTGGTACTGATTAAAGCGTACTGACTTTTCCCCGAATCGAAGACCTTGGTCTTAAATGGGGTACTGGATTGACTGTCCAGATCTAAGGTCTTGGTCGACGCATCATCTTTATCCTGAAAGTGCTCAATTCGGACTGATTCATAAATGTCTGATTCTTGGATAGCTCCCTCAAAATCTCCAATGAGCATAACGGTCAGATGTATGCTCGAAACGGGTTTTCCCTGGGTATAATGGGGGGGTAGGAACTGCTTTGGAAAATGAACCTCAAATTTACGGGTATTATCGGCAGCCACGCCATCGTTCTTAAAGTGGTACCATTGATCCGGATATTGTAGTCTGATGTTCAGGGGTATATCATTAACCTCCATTGTGCCCAGTTGGGTTTTGATCATTCCTTTATAGAGGTCGCTCTGAAAGGCGGTATACTCAATGGTTAGCATCACATCCACCAAGGTGTCAGGGTTGAAGCGATTGCTGGCCTTGGGGAGTTCCAAGACCCATTGGGTTTCAACTCCGAGGCCTTCAAAAGGAAGAAGCATAGGGTCATCGTAGTTGAAAACAAACAATCCGGTTTCATTGAAAGGGCTGTCTAAGGCAATGGTTTCGCCGAAATCACGAAACGACCGAATTGGCTTAAAATTAAGGCCTTCTTTTACCACAACCGTAGACTCGCCGCTATTGCTTAAAGTGGCGTGTATGCCATCAATCGGAGGAGTCAGGGCCAGCATAGAAATCCGTACACTTTTGATCAGTCTTAAGTAATGGCCCGGAAAATCGCGATCAAACCAGCGCATCAGCGTATTAAAGGCCACCATGCCATTGGTCTTAAGCGCTACCAATTCGCCGGGCAGCACCTGGGCCATAGAAATGGTCTTACTCATTTGCAAACGCCTCTTTTCTGTGCTTACCTTATAAGCATCTAACCGCGTTAGGTCGGTCAGCAGCCTTTCTGCACCCAGCAAGCCTGAATTCTTCTGGTCCTCACTTAAATTACCGGAATAGGCCAATGAAGAATTGACTGACCAATAGTCACCCGCAATGATGGTTAGCTTTTCCTGTCTTTTCGAATTCCAGGGCGCGTTGCGCAAGTTTCGCTACATTAGCGGAAATCTGCATTAAGGTTCGATAATTCTGCGATAGTACTTGAATCATCCATTCGTAAAGATGATCATTGGAGAATTTATTTTCCAAGAACGATAGCACCTCACTGGCTTGCGTATTTTGAAGTTTGGCGATAGTCAACTCCTGATCTGCGATATCAATGCGGTTACTGGCAGTTTCTTTTTGCACACCGGAAATTTGCAAGTCGAAATCGGATAAGCTCCTTTGTAAATTCCAGTCTTCAAAACGGCGCTCGAAAGCCCCTACACTGAATCCTAAACTTGCCGAACTTGAGAAAGCCCCCGCAGTAGATTGCAGCGCACCGGCAAAAGTCTGGCCGCCAGCTAGGACGGCTGCTGCAATGGTTCCCACTCCACCTCCAATCGCGATTAGGCCAGGAGCAGATAGTGTTCCCCCCGAGCTAATCGCCGTTGCAGCCCCGACAATCGATGCGGCGCCTCCTCCTAAAGCGCCTAATACGGCCGGTCCTACCATCAGATACTGAACGGCCGCGGCTGCGGCCTGAAAACCTATGCTTAACTGAGACAAGAATATTGCCTTCTGCTCCGTTTCGGACAACATCCCCCGCTCAATTCTCTTTTGCCAAAAATCTAATTGCGCCAGTGCTCTATCAGATTGCAAATTTGCCAATTCCAAACCGGTGACCGCATCCTTCAGTCCCAGATTTCTCAAATCTACCGTTGAGGAAGCTAATTCAATAACGTGCTGCGCTTTGAGGATGGCAAACTTCTCATTATCGAGCTTCTCGTAAGATGTTAGCAAAGCAGCACCCAATCGCTGAGCGACATCGGTGTACTGCCTTGCTTTTTCTATCAAATAAGAATAGCGATACCTGGGCGGTTGGTTAAACCAGTTAGCGGGTAGATCTAACAAAGGCTGTCGATTTGCCTCTGCGTTGACAGTGTCGAAGAATTCCGCTACCGACTCATCATTGATCACTACCTGCGGCAAGGGCTCCCCGCTGATATCCAAACACAACTGGAACTTCAACAAGGATAACTTGATGTGATAGTCTAAAGCCACCAAAACCGGATTCGGTGGCACACAGAAAGTAACGGGGTTGGTGTACACTTTTTCGTCCGTCGCCGCCCCGGCCCCGCCCAATACAATCCCGGAGGTCAGGTTGATAGAACCCCCAAAGTAAATAGGGCTTACGTTAGGCCCGCTTGCGGAAGATCCCGAAGGTTGAAGCACCCGATCTTCGTACTCGGCCACCTCTATACGTCTCGCTGCGATAGCAACGGAAATTTTTTGAGGATTCTGATTTGCCTTGTGCTTTGATACCGCTTTATCGACAATTTTTTCTATGGGTGATGGATCGATGGTTCCATCATCGGGCAGAACACCTTTTATACCGTTGATTGCCTCCTCGATAATTTTAAAGTCATCAATTTGGTTCAAATCCTCTATGGTTCCAATGATGGTCCCGGCCACTACCCCTGAATCAAGACCATATCGGGTGACAATCTTCACCGTCAGTTCACGAATAGATTGTCTGCATTCATCGGCCAGATCTGGAGCATCCAAAACTTCCTGTGCCAGCTCATACAATTGCCGAGCACGATTGAGGCTGGAAGTAGTGGCCAAGGTAAATTCATGGTCGGCCCAATCCAACAAATTTTTAACCATCATAATAATCACATGCCGCAGCATCACCCCTTTCCGGTGATGCGCGATCGCATTCGGATCGAGAATGCCATTTTTCCACTCCGTCCCCACACTGAGGTTACCCGTAAAATGACCTTCAAAATCTACGACTAATCTGTCGTCGCCCGATTTTGTGGGGTCATATAGTTGACGATACCACTCATGGGCCGAAGCAAATTCCTCTGACTTATTTAACGCCCACCCGGCCAGTAGGGGAAAATACAGTTTTGTGGTAGGTTGAAAATACCTGGTTTCAGATTCAAGCATCACCCGGTACCTCACCCCACCGGTCTGATCATAGAAGTGTTCGGATCCGCTACGATATTCCTCAGCCAAGACATCTAAATAGCCGATAAATTCCTCAACGGTCATTACATCCGCACCACCTTCATTTCTACGATCTTCAACGGTTCGAAAAAATCGATGATCATCGCCAAAGTTAGCGTTACGCCGTATGTAATCGCGAGCAATCTCGTCGAAGTAATACTCGTAGATCAAGACAAAAACTGACTTACGACTAACCCGGTTTTGTAACATCAAAGGGGCAGCATTTTTGGCAAAATGTTGGTTTGAAATATCACGGGTCACCTCATTACCATGACCTGGAAACCCAACCTGCGAGCGCCAATACCAGTCATATAGAAAGGGAAGTGCCACGTTTTCCGGATACAAAAACGCGTACATCGCCGAGGCCCAACTACTGTAATCCTTTAACCATTTCCAGCTGGATTCCTCCACCGGTATCGCATCTAGATTTCTTATTTTGCTTCGTAGTGCAGCGTCGATGCCTGCCCTGTTCGAACCGTGAAAGGTTACCTGTCCGCGCCGAAACAACAAACGATTGCAGCGCCAGGATTAAAAATGTTACCCGATTAGACTTGTGACATTCTCTTGCCTTAAGATCAATAAACAATTCTTGCTGGAGAAGCTCGGCCGTTAATTTGGTCTCCTTGATTAGGGCAGTCCGGTACAGGCGGAGAATTTCTTCATAAGCACCTTCGGTCGCTGCGGCAAATTGATCGTCATTTCTCTTGTAGCTTTCCGACTGGTTCCTCAAAGTAGCGATTAGTGGTCTACGCTTGAGTTCCGCAAACCCCTTTCTGATGCTTGCCAGTCCGTCTTCTGCTTTGCGCAGGAGCGCAATGAGGTTTTTTTGTCGCTGTGAGCCGCTTTTTCCGAGTTCATCGAACTGCTCGCTACTTTTTTTTCGAAACTTCTCCAAAAAGCAATTTGACCCACACTTTTTCAACTTCCTTGCTAAATTCTGCGTCACTTATCGGCAGTTTAATCCGACCGTGTTCTTCCAGTACTTCGATAGCCAGTTCAATCTGTAGAAGGCATTCCTGTCCCTGTTCACAATCAAAGTCATCAATGGTTTGCAATACAATCTGTTCCAAAGCATGGGTGGTTAAATCCCAGTGGTAGTAGATCATATCCAGCAAACAAATCATGTAGGAATAAGGGCTGAATACATTCTCGCAGGGGGGGCATCCACAGGTGTTTGCTACTCCGTCGTCGGCAACCTTTGGATCGCCATCTTGCCACTTGCCATCGCGCGCCTTACGTCGCGCATCATACGTCATCTGGTTGAGCGAATGGCTCCGAACCGCTTGGGCCTTTGCGTGGAGCACGTTCAACGCCTTTTTTTCGCTTTGATTCAGTTTTCCTAAACGCGATAACAACCCCTTTCTTGAGATGGCACCGATGTCACTGAAAGTAATGAAATTGCCTTCTACCAGCTTTCTGCCCAGCGACTCGGAGCCAGAAGCTACGGCAAATCGAGTTAGTCCCTTAAAGCGGGCCAGGGTCTTTTTATCCAGCCCGGTTCGCCCGGTAGTCAGTAGATTGGGTTTAGAAAGGAGCAATTCCAATTTTCCCAGACCGGCCTGCTTGAGCTTGGCCTCCGTTGCGGAAAGCGCACTGGCTTTGACACCGGACATCTGCAGAAGGTTTTTAATATCCAGTTTCGGCAACTCCTTTTTTTGCGGCACCAATGATACCGCCACCTCTTTGGGTAAATTGATTTTTACATCGGCAATATCCTTATCCAGTTTCAACACCATTTGGTCCATAGTGGAGTACAATACGACGTCATCTTTTTTGATTGCCAAAAATACTTCGGGCGTGTTGCCTTGAAACCGGCGTTTCAGAGTTAAAGGGTTCTGTTCAAAAATAAACATCCCCTTTTTATCCGTTGCTGTTCTGGCAATAGTCCCCTTTACCTTTTGGTTTTGATCGTGTAATTCGATGGTAAGGTTTTTAAGATTTACTGCACTCAAGTCAGCGCTAATAGTTCCGCTAAATTTCAATTTTTTAGTTTCCATATTGTGGTTGTAAGATTATTTTAAAAGATCAAAAGAGTAAGTTAATAGCATGATTTTGATTTTTTGCAGTAAGCTTAATATGCCTAAACTACCAGTTGATTGCTCATCTCGGTGTGAAAGTTCCACGTTGTCAATTTACCCCTCCACTTTCACTTAGCGGAGTAGTGCTTCGGGTTTGAGTGGCACATTTCTCCGGTATTTGACACGGTAGTTTAACCGTTTCGCCTGGATAAATTAAATGGGGGTTCCCACCCTTTAGGGTTTCTTTGTTTAGTTGCCAAACTGTCTCCCATAGATCAGCACTATCTAATTCCTTCTTGGCAATGCTCCATAGGGAGTCATTTTTTCCTACTGTTACTTCGCCCCCATCGGAAACGGGCGAGTCGAGGATGGGCTCTGCCGACTTTTCAACGCTGGTTCCAAGTATTGCAACATCTATTCGGATTGTTTTTTCATTAACAAAGGCTCTCTGATCGCCATCAATGGTACCTGTAAAAACCCATTCATTATGATCCATGTGAAAAAAGAACGACCGCTCAGCAATTATTCCTTCGGGCGTCTCACCCCTGATTTCCAGATAACGGTCGAATGATTTAGGATTTGATGAAACTAATCCGGTTGGCAAGGGAGGAGTAATATTCCCAAATTCTTGAAGCCATTTCTTTGATTTCGAAGCGGGATTACCTATACCAGGCTGGTTGTGCATCGGATTGAGTGACGTTGCTGGTAGCTCAAGTGGAGCACGTTCACCTTTTGGGGAATTACGTTGTTGAAAGACCTGTTGCTGCATTTGTCTAGCCATTTCATTGCGACTATTTTGTTTGTTTTGTTGAATGCGCTGAAACTGTCGCATTTCTCGCGGACTTTGAGGCCTTCGCATTGGGTTTCTCGTACCCCTCCCTTGGGGCCGCCCCGCACGCTTACCTTCTTCGTCTACGAGCTTTATTGGGTTATTTTTAACCATCGCAAACAGGTTCAAATTTTCCACCATACCTATAGGATCACAACTCATCCACCGCCCCATCCAGGGGGCATAATAGCGTGCTCCGTAATAATACAGCCCCGTTTCATCATCCCGCTCCTTGCCACTGTAGCGGTAGCGTTTCAAGCTGGTCTCGGCCTGGTTGCGTCCGGCGCTATAGGAAGTGCCTCCGTAGGGGTAGTATTCCTCGTAAGAAATCAACTGAGCTGTTTCATTTAGTTCCAGGGCGCAGGAGCCCAGGTGGTTGCTCAGTTGGTAGCGCAAGTTTTCATTGGTAGTCTGAGTCAGATTATTGATGTCCCTTTCCCGTTCGATGGTGGCGACCCTGTTTTGGTCGTCCATCACGTGCAGCGTGTCCCGCTGTTTCCGGAGGCTATTACCCACGGTCTCGGTATAGATCTCGTATCCGCCCAAATAGATCCGTTCCGCTATATGAGCGCCATTGTTTTTCACTAGGGTTTTCCGGATGCGCTGTCCCTGGCCGTCGTATTGATAGTAGGCTTTATCTGGGTTTGTCCCTGCATTTAGCTCGACCGCTATCAACTGATTTTTGTAATCCCAGCCCATGGCCGGCAAATGAGGCATTTGCGTAATATTGCCATTGGCATCATGGGGAATTGGATTGCTTTCATTACCGCAACCCGCCTTCGAGGTGAGGATACGGTTGCTTAACGAATCATAAGTTTGGTTTCTAACCGTAGTGCGCAAGCTATTGGTGTGCTGGATGCGTTCAATATTCCCGGATTTGTCATACTGGTATTTTTCCAGATAACTGATCAGGGCTTGCGCGTTCGATGTGGGTTGGGGCAAGGCTAAAAATTCCGAATGCTGCTGACCAGTGGTTTGATAGTGACAGGCAGTCATCGACTCGTGCTCCCGTCCATTGGCTTCGATCAAACGATACAGCGCATCATAAGTGTATCGACATTCGGGGTCTATGACTTGGTTTCGATGAAACAGCACCGGATGCGCATCATCGCGAATACTGGTGATATTGCCCACCGAATCATAGGTATACTTCAGCTCCTGTAGCTTTTTTGGCGACGGACTGGTTCGGGTAGTGTTGATCTCCTTCAAGCGGAAAGTCTCCGGCGCGTAGTCATACTCCGTAACCACTCCGTTGCCATACTCGATTTTTTTGCGTTGCCCTCTGGCGTTGTAGTCAATATTGCGCACCAGCACTTCAGCAGGCCGGTTGGGATGTTGAACGGCCATAGATTCCAGTAAACTGGCCTGATTATACATCGGCGTTTGCGAACTGCCGTCGGGAAATTGGTTTTGCACTACCCTATTCATGGCGTCATAAGCGGTAGCAACCACATACGCTGGGGAATTAAGCCGGGTATTGCTCTCGAGTAAGTTGACCCCAGCTACTTCGTCAAAATTTCCGGAACTGTCCTGCGGCCATTGGACCTGGGCAGTAGTGCCATTTGCCAGCAACCGCCGTTGCACTTCGATAATATTCTCCTTGAAGTCTGCCCTTTCGTTAACCAGTAGCCCCGCTCCGTCGTACTGTTTCCAGAGCTTCCCTCGGGAGTTGGTGGTTTCGGGTTGCGATCTGGTTTCCCCGTAGATCAACTTTTCTGAGAGAATGGTGGTGCTTCCGTCTTTGACAAATACTTCTACCGGGCGCCTTAGCTCATCAAACGTGGTGCTCACCCGATACCCATTGGCATCCCAATGATACAGAGGCTGATCGTCTACCGTTAAGAACAAGCGCTTTTCCCCAGCATCTTTACTATCAATAAACAGCTTCCGGCCGGCCATATCAAAATTGTGTAAAAAGTCTCGTATGCCTCTAGGGTCGGTGATGCCTAGATCGTTGCCCTCGATATCCAGCTCCACCCTTGTTTCTAAGGTTTCCGTTTTGTTGTCCGCAATCGTTAGGAACACCAAGCCAAGGGTATTCAAGTGGGCGGTGGTGGGTGTGTTGGCGTGTTCCCTGGTTTTCAGTGCGGCCTGCTGTCTCGGGGACGGCGAAGTGGGAAGATTTGCGGGGTCTGGAATACGCTTACTGCACCAGGTTTGGAAGTTGTTCAGGCTGGCAATATATTCTGTCACGTAGGCTTTCACCTCAGGATCGTTCTGGGGTTCCAGCAAAACTGTATCGTTGCGGTCCCATGAAATTTGTTGCCAAGGATCGAAGGTCACTTTTTCAAAACTGTTGTCAGGATGAAGCGTGCAAATAACCCTTTGTAGCGGGTCGTAAAACCGGGTAGGGCTCACGCCCGCTATTTTGTTTGGTTCATAGGCTTGGGTGTCGCTAAAGAAAGGCTCGAACTGCTGCACAGCCTGGCCTTTATTATTAAAAATGGTCCACCCTGAAACGGCCCATCTTCGCTGGTTGGGAGCATCAGGTTCGGCCTGCACCTTTTGTTGGATCTCCCGGCCAAACCCATCCGAATACGAATAACCTAGTTGCAACGGTGAGGCATTACTGGCTACCTGATCATGAACTTCACGGGCTACGGAGCACAAGCCTACCGGTTTGCCCTCCAAACGAAAGCGATGAAAATCATAAATGATCCTGGTGGTGGCTTTCTTTAGGCTGCTGCGGATGTTGTTTGCCGAATAAGCCGACTGATTAGCACCATCCGGATCGGCAAGGAGGTTTTTGATCTGAGTATCGGTTAAGGTATCTGTAAAACCCTGAAGAGAATCGGCTTCGGTACTGCTGCGCATTTGGGTGAGCGCGGCCGCATCCAGGCCCAGTAGCGATAGCGCAGGATCGCGGCCAGCTTTCCCCATAACGGCGGTTCCTACTACTAAACCCAAAGCACTGAATGCTACTTCAGAATGATTCCCGTTGATATCTCTTACTAGATAAGGTTGCAGAACCCGGTAATCCATTAAGTTTTCCTGTCGGTTGTTGAGAGGGTCGGTGGTGCGGAAAGGAAACAAAAGGTAAGCATCGTAATCAAGCTTGGTTTTGTTGCCGAACGGGTCAGCAATCACTTTAGGTAAGAAAAATGCACTGGGGTCGTGAGTCTTTCTGCCGGAGGGGATCCACCAATCGCCTTGCCCGGCCGGCCCCCATTGGTCCCCTGATTTTTTCAGGTACCCGGCTTCCGTTGCCATGGCATAGGTCAATCGACTTCCGAAAATGCTTTGCCTTAGCGCCGGTGTCAAGGCCAACTGGTAGGTTTCAAAAGGAAGGCCGTGAAACCCAATAGTTCCAATCGGAGCCGAACCGGACAGATCATCTCTCCAGAATAAAGTAATCTGGTGCTTGAGTTTCCTTCTTTGTATTTGTCCTGGGGTAGTGCCCTCTTGATAGCCAATGTCCTGGGCTTGCCCAAATGCCTGCTCCAATTCGGTAGGGGTATACGCCTTAGCGGATGCGCGGCTCAACCCGGTAAGCTCATAGTGTTCCACCACCGAAGCAGCGCTGTGTCGGAAATCTGTCGAAGTGGATAACGAGTTGACGTATTTAGAACAACTGAAGGATATCACATCCCTTCCCTGCTCGGCATGGTTGGGCTGGCGGCTTTTATACGCGATAGTTGCTGATTTGATAGAATTTCCAAAATCATCTACCGCTAGAGTGAGATCGTGTTGTATCCGAGGGTCGACCAGGTTTAAACCGTTATGTTTACGCTCGTAATGATAGCTTATCGACTCTTGCAAAGTGTTCAGAAAAACCGCATGGGGGTTAGGGCCTTTCTTTTGTTTGGTTTGAACCCTATAGCCCTGTGCGGTGATCAGGTAAGGAAAGTTTTTATTGGCCGAGCCATCATGGGCATAAACCTCCGTTCGTAAAACAGACCCTCTAAGCGCACGATGGGCCGCGCGTGCTTCGTCATTGCTCAGCAACTCAAACGCAAAAGGGGCAAGATCGAAGGCTTGGGGATCCTGTGGCCTTTGGTTGGCAGCCAGTGTTTCAATGCCACTAAGGTATTCTGATCGGTAGCGTTCTAAAATGTCGCGCTGTTCGTAGTAAGCACCCGTATGAAACCAAGTGCGCGTTTCCACTGGTGGCGTATGATGTGCCTTGGCTTTATTGATAAAATCAGCATTTGTGTGCAAACCGTTCTTCTCAAAGACATCGAAGAACTCGGTATCCATCTGGTCTACCCTACCAAAACCCCTGAACTCCCGTTCCTGGCCGTCGTAGAACCCGTGATGGTATTCATAACAAGTAACCAGTTTGGTCTTGCTGATGTGATCTATCGTTTCACTCTTTTCCACTACCTGCACCGGAAAGGGAAGCGGGGTCGCCCAAAAATTTCCTTGGGCAACATCATCCAAGTAAAACTTGGTAGAGGAAGCATAACGCACTTTGGTGGTAGCTCCTAAATTGTTGGTCATCTCGGTTAGCAGGTAAGGTTTCTTGCCCCCGCTAAAATCCAGTACTTTGTAGTTACCATCTCTGAAAGTGCCAAAATCATAACTCCATAGCAGACTGGTCGTTCCGGTACCAAAAAAATCCGTAAAGGAAATTGCTGCGGCATCCACCGTGATGGGTGTGCCCGAGATAGTTTGTTTTTCACTCCAGCTATTGCCCGACTGGTTGAACCAAAAATGCACTTCATTGAAATCCACGTAAACCAGATCGGCGGTTCCCGAACCATCGAGGTCGGCCAGGAAAAGACGCTGTGGATTGAAGTCCAGCGGTAATTGTGTATCGCCTTCCATAACGATTTCTTTTCCAAACCGCCCATAGCCTACGTTTGGCCAATACCGGACGCTGCCGCTACTCAAAACAACAATATCCTTGAGGTTATCTCCGCTCATATCGGCCAATCGCACGCGCCCGAAAGGGGCGTCGAATGAAATATTTTCTAACCCTTGGGGCTTGGGGGCCACCTTCGCTTCTTCAAATCCTTGTTCGCCTTTGCCTTGGTACCACAGGAAGTGATGATCGCGGGCAACCAGTACATCAGTCAGGCCATCGCCCGTCAAATTGAGCATACGCACCTTGGGATCGGCCAGATCAACGCTTGGTTGGTTGTCGTAGTGTTTGAACGACTCCTGGGACCAGCCGCCGACCAGTCGACCACTCACTTCTCGTTCTGCCCGGAGTTCAAAAAAACCTTTAACCGATCCGTTCTGCACGATCAAATCCGTTAATCCGTCACCCCCCATATCGCCAAAACTGACTCCAGCATCCGCAAGGGATAGGCCACTCGGAGATTGGTGCAAACTACGGGGCGAATCCAATTCTCCACTACCCTTATTTCGCCAATGCCGAAAACCAGACGGTAAGGTTTGCACGATGTCCGGCAGTCCATTCCCAAAAAGATCTACTAGCGCAGTGTTGGGATCCTTCAGAGATACCGATGGGAGGTAATTATCCTTGGCCTTGACCGCCTGATAGTTTTGTTCATTAGGGCGAAACTCCGAATATTTGTATTCAACCGGAGGCATACTTTCAGTCGTATATTTACCATTCGCTCCTTTAGTGTGCCCTGTTACGGCGGCACTAGCCAGTAGCGAAACTTCGGTTCCTGACGATTTACGGTAGCTAAAGTTGGTTGACTTAACCAGCGTCGGCCCGCCCAACTCCTTGAAATGATGAATCACCAGGATACGCTTGCAAAGCCGCATGGTTCGTAACTCGAACCCCGGTCGGAAGCTAGAAAATGCATCTTCACGCAACGGCACGGCGTTACCTAGCTTTTCCTGAGCACCACATGAAGGTTGATATACAAAAAGGTCGTTGTTGTTTTGCGGATACTGCCAATCCCCATAATCAAAGACTAACTCATAAAAGTATCTGCGATTTCTTTTCCGGGTCGGTTCTCGATGGTTGGTTCCTTCTCTTAAAACTCCGGCGGTAAATAGGTTGCCGCTAGAATCAACCAAAGACTCAGGCACATTGCCATACAAAATACGACGAGGGTATACCTGGGCATAGCTTCTGTTTTCTTCGTAAACTAAGTTGATCTGTAACTGAGGATCGTCACCGGCATAGTCGTAGCTGATATGATTCCCCTTGGCGTTGAAGGTCTCTTCAAGGAGCCATTCAAAAATTTTGGTGGTATCCTGCGGATGCTTGATCCTGGCCGCCGCAGTACGGCCATAAATACTAGTCACGTTTTCTCTGGTAATCACTTTCCAGAAAGAGTCAATTACCTGGCTACTATTGTCAAGCTGCTCCCAGAATTCAATGCGCGCGAATAGCCCTTCCGTCCGCGGAAGATGGTTAGTGATGCGATACTTAATTTGATTTGACCCAGTCCCGGAAGAAATTTCCTCAGAATCAATACTGTCAGAAGTGCCGCCTTTAAGTTTGGGCACAAGATCTTCGGCCCCTGAAAGCACGAATAGGTCATCATCAGAGTAGCTTGGTAGCCCCCTTTCCGTTTTTCGCGTTATGCGAGGAATTGAAAGGGTCCATCCCAAACCAAAAATTCCGTTTCCGTTGCCGGTACTGTATTGCAAGGACAGTTGAGGTCCAAATTCTTCTCTGCCCGGAGACGCAAAAATGGGAATATTAAAATTACCGGTTCCCGTGAAAAGGTTGGGTTGAAAGGTCTCACCAATCCCCTGTATGGCTCCTCCGCCCTTAGGTAAGGCGATGGCTGTAGCACCGGAGTTTGAGTGATTTTCGGCCATCTCTTTTCTCTTTTTCGTTAAGATAAACTTTAACAGTAGAGAGAACAGGACTATAGCGTTGGCTACCTTGACCTACGTACGGGTACTCTTGTTCTAAAAAATGCCTTCTGATTTTCTCAGGTAGTTTTTGGTAATAGTTCTTTTTGTATTAAAGAACTTCTTGACTATGACCCAACTGGGAGGTGCCCTTCGTTCGGGTGTGACGGAATCTGTGGAAACCAAAACTAACCCTTTTCTTGAGACATCAACCCCAGACGATCTTATTTATTTTCTCTCACTCCTATTTCTAGCACCGCTACCGCGTCCTGCATATCAAGAGGAGTGAGCAGCATTATGGCTTGAGTGATATCTATTTCTCCCATTTCAAAAGAATTATTCACTGGATCAAACCACCGTAGGCGGTAGGCAAGCTGTAGCGGGTTCCGCAGTTCCACCGAAGTAGTCGCGGGCAGGTAGACCAGCACCGTGCGGTAATCGTCGCTGCGCAGCAAAGACACAAAGCGCTGATAGTCCTCGTCGCCGGGCTGCTGCTCCAATAAACCGGCATCCGGAAAAAGCTCCCACCACCGAAACTGCTGCATAAATTCAGCTACATATCCTACTTGCTGACTGCCCGGCAGGTTGAGACTTTCTCGCCACGAGCGCGTTGAAATGCGGCTCAATGCCCCATGGTTCAGGATGCGCTCGCCGGGTCTGATCCAGGGCCAGATGCCGTTGGCCCCGTAGGTGATACCCGCCGGGGGCGTAGCGAACAGGCTCCAGTACGAAGCATTGCGCACCGCTTCGGCATCAATCTCTGGCCGCAGTTCTTCGTAGCAGGGTTCCATATTGATGGTGGGCCGCGCGGGCAACTGCGCCCAGGTGCGGGCCGCCGGGCCGCGGGTGATAAAGTCTACCGCCGCCCGGTCGGTGCCGTGTCCCGACTGGTAGCCTACCACGTTGAGCCACGGTTCCTTGACGTAGGCTTCGCCGATCCAAGACCGGCCCATCGGGTGCAGTGCCACCACGGGAGCGTTGCCCGGTTGGGCCTGATCGCCGAAAACCTGGCGGCCGATGCGCTTCCAACGCCGCGCGTAGAAGTTCAGGTAGTAGCCGTCGCCCCCCAGCAGCCACAGCACGTGGTGGCCCCCGTAGCGCGCCACGATATACTGCGCCAGCCGCACGGCCTGATCGCGCGGCAGACGAGCACCGGGACTCAGCGAGCGGCCCGGTCCGAAGGGCAAGGCCCACAGTAGCACCGGGGCAGCCAGCAGTCCGTGGGCGTTGATCTGATCCACCTTGCGGTTGAGGTGCCGGAAGAAGGCCGGATTGATGGCAATGCGGCGGTGTCCGATATAAGCAGTTTGCAGTTGGCTGTTGGTGTCGCAGCCCCGCCACTGGGTGGCCACAAACTGAATCGCACTGTAGTGATGCTCAGCCCGGTGCGCCAGGTAGGTAGTCCACTCGGCTTCGGTGGACTTCAGCGGACCGTTCCAGGCGGTGCAGGCGGCGTAGAAAAAAGGCGTACCGTCAGCGTGGCGAATGAAACGCTCGCCGGGGCGGTGCCCGATGGCTCCGTGTTGATAAAGGGGCAACGGACTGGGGTTGGGTTCGCAGTTCGAACTGCCCTTCCTGCTCATGCAGTCCGGCGTTGTCGGCGTCGGAACACTGGGTTTGGTAATGCCACGCGCCCGTTTCGTTCGGCATGAACCGCACCCGCCAGTCGTATTCGCCGTTCCAGAAGCCCCGAACCGTTTTCTTCGCTCCCGAAGGCGCGGTGAACGTGACCTGAAAGGAGCGCACTTCCTGTAAGGGGTTTTCGTACAATGCTTCGCTGCGGAAAGTGCGCTCGAAAATACCCCATTGGAAAGTGGAAGCGGGTTGTTCGGTGGAAGCAGTAGGCGGGAGCATGCCAGTTCAGTTGGTGGTTAATAGCGGGCGTTAGCCTTTCCAATCTTGCTTGTTGATCCGATAGGTGCAGTAGTTTGGGCTTTGTTTCGTCAGATAAGCGTACTGTGGATCGGTGATTCTTATTCCGCCTAGCTTCTCAACCGCCCGCTGAGAACGGATATTCTGCAGATCGATATGAAACACAACGTCTTCTATCAACGTGAACGCGTGCTCGATCATCAACTTTTTTACCGCGCGATTATGTGCTCCCCCCCAGTAGGCCCTTGCCAGAAACGTCCATCCTATTTCGATCGCTGAATCACTTCCCTTCATCCGGTTAAACCTACTGCTTCCAATGGCCCGGTTGGTCGCTTTATCCAAGATAAGCAATGCGCCTTCGGAGTCTAGGGCGTCTCGGAAAAAATCGTTAAATACCGCGCGCTGATACCGGTCACTGGGGTGTTGTTCCCAAATCAAGGGGTCTTGCGCAACCTCGTACAAAGCTCCAGCATCTCCTTCTACCAACGGCCGCAAGCGAACCAATTCGTCTTCTAAGATGGGTTGTAGGTCTAACTGCATAGCAAAGGGTAATAATCACAAGGATACAACCTTTACCACCCCGTCAGTATTGAGTGGACCGTATACGTGCGGAAATAGCTCCTCGGCGGGCGAAGTCACACCCGGCGGGTCAACACCGGGCTCGTACCGAACCTCCGCCTGCACCTTGAGCGGGTCGATGGTGAGTACCACCCAGGCGGTGTCGGGAGTAAACAAGCCGCTTCGTTTCAGACGTTCCAATTGGTCGGCCTGCGAGGCATGAATGAATCCTTCTTGGACCAAGCTGGCTGGAGCGTACTGCCCGCTGGTTTGCGCCTGATCCCAGTCAGCGGCGCGGGCCACGTGGTAAATATAATTGTCTCCCTTCAAAATCATTCGGTTAGCGAAACGGACGAACGCGCGTAAATTAGTACTTACGGCGGGCAAACGAAAATCGTGGGGCTTCACGGCATCGTGCACGGCCAGCACTGAGTAGGGCAGCCAGCCCAGGTAGAGCAACAGCAGCGCGGGCAAAAACACGTAGATTAGCACCCAGGGGTTATAAATATTTAGTAGAAGCGCCAGCAAACTAAGCGGAGCCGCAATGCCTCCGACCACCAGGGGAAACCACGCGCGTCGTTGCTCAATAGTTATTGTTTTCAGAAGCGTCCGCTCAAAAGCATACTTCTTGCCTCGAAACTGCACCACCAAGTGCCGCTCGGTGAGCCAGCATCGGTTGCGCTTGTCATCGGCCCGGTGCAGGTAACAGACGGCGATGGGAGCTTCCAGGTCGGCAAGGGTAGACATATGCGCAACAATAACTTTGAGATGGATGATCGACTTCCTACTTTTATCGGATATCGTTCCATAAAAGTTGCTTCTATGTCTAGCCACCATCCCGCCACCCGCTGCGTGCACGCCGGGGCCGAAAACAACAACCCACACCACGGAGTGAACACCCCGGTCTACACCTCGTCGGCCTTCGGCTACCTAGATACCGAAGAAAACCAGTATCCGCGCTACTACAACACGCCCAACCAGCGCACGGTGGTGAACAAACTCTGCGCTCTGGAGCAGGGCGAAGCGGGGTTGCTGTTCGGGTCGGGCATGGCGGCCATCAGCACCACGCTGCTGGCCTTGCTGCAAACGGGCGACCATCTGCTGTTGCAGCGCGACCTGTACGGCGGTACCTATCACTTTGTGACCGCCGAACTGAAACGGCTGGGCATTGCCTATACGCTGGTGGATGCCTCGGATACGGATAACTTCACCGCGGCGGTGCAGCCCAACACCCGCGTGGTGTACGTGGAGACGCCTTCTAACCCACTCCTAAAAATCACCGACCTGCGCGCGGCGGCCCAAGTCGCCCAGCGCCACGGATTGGTATCAGTGATCGATAACACCTTTGCTTCGCCCGTCAATCAGAATCCGCTGGCGCTGGGCATCGACGTGGTGATTCACAGCGGCACCAAGTACCTGGGCGGACACAGCGACCTCTGCTTTGGCGCGGTGGTGACTTCTGCCCAACTGCGCGGACGGATTCACCGGCGAGCGATTAACCTGGGCGGGAGTATCAACGCCACTACTGCTGCCCTGATCGAGCGAAGCCTGAAGACTCTGCACCTGCGGGTGCAACAGCAGAACCGCAATGCCCAGCTGGTGGCTGAGTTCCTAGACCAGCACCCCGCCGTACGCGCGGTACACTACCCCGGTCTGCCGTCCCACCCGGGATATGGTGTTGCTCGGGAGCAGATGCGTGGTTTTGGAGGCATGCTTTCGTTTGTACCGGATGTGTCAGGTTTGCCAGAGGCGGTAGCCCTGATGCGGCGGTTGCGGGTGATTACTCCCGCAATTAGTTTGGGCGGAGTGGAAACGCTGATCTGCTCACCGGCGCAGACGTCGCACATCAAACTTTCGCCCGAAGAGCGGCAGCAGGCGGGGGTGGAAGACGGCCTGCTGCGGGTTTCGGTGGGCATTGAGCACGCGGATGATTTGGTTGATGATCTGGAACAGGCGCTGGTGGAAGTGAGGCAGTCGGTGGAAGCGGGTTGAGGCGCTGCTGGGCACACAAGTCCGCAAACCAGTAGGGGAGTTACTTTACGCCGCCTGGCGGCTGGACGTGCCGGTGCGCTACCTTCAGCTCGTCTTCCATGTCTGACCGATACACTTTATCGTGTTGATGAGTGTAAGGGTTGAACATTATCCTTCTCTGCTCATACATCTCCTTAGCCTTTGCCAAGTGAGATAGATACTGCTGCTCTTGCTCCCCGGACTTATACGCTAGCGCGATGTAGTAATGATTTTCGGCGAGGTCATTCAGATTTTCTTGCTCATTAAAAGCCCAAAGGGCTTGCGCATAATTCTTCGTTTCCAAGTGCAAAATACCGAGGTGCAGGTAGTCGTATACCCCAACGTTGTATTCTTCGTTTTCCAACAGACCCTCGATGATCTGCCGGGCTTTCAGCTTGTTTCCCAGCGTCTTGTAGCAAATGGCTCGGGCAACGTGCAAGTGGTAATCGCCATCAGCGGAGTACCCAATATCATAATCCACTAGGCTATCCAACCGCTCAATGTCTTCAATTGCTCCCTGGTAGTCTCTGAAAAACGGGTAACGACACCAACCTCGATACCCTAAGTTGTTAACTGGGTTATAATCTACCGCTCGGTCTATCAGTTCTTTCCACATCAGGAAGTCACCGCTTTTCAGGTAAGCTACTGATTTTTGGCGGTAGGCATAATCAAACGTTGAGTCAATAGCGATGGCTTCATCCAGAATTTCTTGAAACTCCCGGCTGAACTGATAATGATCTCGTGCTTCTTCCGACTTTTTGCACGCTTGGTATTTCAAGGTATCACCATTGTACTTAAATACCTCGCAGTTCGGTTGCCCCCGCAAGGGAGCAGACAGTGTTAGCAGCGCAAGCAAACAGCCTAACTTCACGGCAGAATCTCTTCGATATGTCCTTTCTCGATTTTGAAAATAAGATATTGGTAATAATCTTGAGAGATGCCGTTCCTTTCGAAGCTAAACCACCCATCCGACCGCTTGGCGATAGAAATCAGTTGATCCACTGTCCTTTCATCAAATTTCATGGCGTCATAGTTTCGGTCCATTCCCATCCACCGGAACCTATCTGTTTTTCCCTGGCAATTAACCACAAATCTGATTCTGATCAGGCCGGTGTCGGTTGTCTGCACGGGCACGTAGTGATCTTCAAAAAAATGAATAATCGCTCTTTTCTCTCCTCGGTACTGCAACCCGTTTCCCCAAAAGTATTGTCGCACCGGGTCCTCCCCGTTGCACAGCCTGAAATCAGGATTATCTCGCGAGGCATCGAGGGCTATGTCACCCACCCAGCGCCATATTTCTGTACTGTTAAAGTTGCTTCTTGTGTTTTGCAGTCCACCAATCCTGCAATCATTAGCAAGCAGATCAAGTGCTGTTTACTCATGCTTGAAAAATTGCAAAATAATATTTGCGAAATGCCGCTGATCTTCTAGCGCTAAGGTTATTCGCAATTAAGCAGAACAATCACCACTAACGAAGGTCATCCTTCGCAATCTTATTCGGCGGTTCCCAAAAATAGCTCTCTGCGCGTAATTTATATTTTTTCCATATAAGATCAGATTCGGCGATTTTTGGCGACCGATTAGCGGAAGAGGCGAACCAAATCAGGTTTTGAGCGCTTTTCCCTAAGCCAACCCGCCCCTTTTACTCCTGGGCAACCGTCTTTTTAGTCCGGGTTGGCCTCCGGTATCGCCCACCGCTGACTGATTCGCTTTTTGAATAGCTAATTTTTACTTCATAACCTTTCATAATTATGCATCAACATACAACCAACGGATCCGCTGGGTCTAAGAATCTGGGAATTGCCATCGTCGGACTAGGCGGAGCCGTAGCCACCACCGCAGTGGCCGGTAGCCTGCTTATCCGCCGCGGTGAACAAAGCAAGGTAGGGCTGCCCCTGGCCGAACTCGGTCACCTGAACCTAACCGCCTACGAGAACCTCCGTTTTAAGGGGTGGGATATCTTCGATGATAATCTATACGAGGCGGCGCGACGCCACAAAGTGCTCGACAACGAACAACTCTCCATAATAAAAGAAGAGTTGCAGTCAATTACCCCCTGGTCGGCCACGGCTAATAAAGCCTTTTGCGCTGGAGTGACCAACGGCGAAACCAACCAGGCCACGCTGCGCGATCATGTGGCCCAAATTCAGCAGAATCTCACGGAGTTTGCCAACGAAGTGGGTGGTTCAGTGGTGACGATGAACCTCGCCTCCACCGAACACGCGGTCGATATTTCTGACGCTGCCTTTCAAACCGTGGAGGGCTTCGAGCAGGCGCTAGACGATAACTCTCCACTGATCTCTCCGGCTATGCTGTACGCTTATGCGTCCATCGAGCAGGGAATTCCTTACGCCAATTTCACGCCCAGCATGGCGGTTGATATTCCTGCCCTACTGGAACTGTCGGTGCAAAAAGGCGTTCCGGTGGCGGGAAAAGACGGAAAAACCGGGCAGACATTCGTGAAGACAGTGCTGGCTCCCGCCCTGCGCGCCCGCGCCCTGCACGTAGACGGCTGGTTCTCGACCAACATTCTGGGCAACCGCGACGGACAAGCCCTCGATCAACCCGAATCGTTGCAGTCTAAGATTAACACCAAGGGCAACGTACTGGACGCCTGCCTGGACTACCCGGTAGAGAATCACATCGTGCACATCCACTACTACAAACCCAAGGGCGACGACAAAGAAGCCTGGGATCACATTGACGTGTCCGGCTTCTTGGGCTACAAGATGCAGATCAAGGTTGACTTTCTGTGCAAAGACTCTATCCTGGCCGCTCCGTTGGTCATTGAAATCTGTCGTTGCCTGGATTTGGCCCGCCGCTGCGGTGAGGGTGGTCCGATCGCCGAGCTGGGAGCATTTTTCAAGGCTCCGCTCACCGTCGACGGCAGCACGCCCGAGCACCGCTTTCCCGAGCAGCAAACCGTTCTGTTGGAATGGCTCAACCGGCTCAATGAGCAGGTGTCTACCCTGGTAGAGGCGGAAGCCGAAGCGGTGGTCGCTGAGTAATTGATGGAATCTACTGTGCCCACCGCCAATACGGCGGCGCTGCGTCATTTGCGCTTGTTGCTGGTCGAGTTAGAAGATCTAAAGCGGCAGCAACCAGCGCATTATGCCCAGAGCATTGCCTCCACGCTTTTTGTAGAGAGCTGGCAGCGGCTGTTAGCGGGTGAGGACGCTGAGCACGTTGCGTCCACCATCACCACGAAGGCGATCGTGGCGGTGCTGCTGCCGGGTTGCGATGCGCACTTTGTTCGGGAAGCGGGACTGGAGGAGCCAGCCGTAATCGAGATATATCAGAAAGCATTGCGCACAAGCAGCTACGAACGTTTGGATAATACCCTGTACGAACGGCTTTCGGCCAGCATTCCGCCCCTGGTTGATACGTACTTTGAGAAGCCGTCTACTGATAAAGTATTGGATGCCGACTTTCAAAAGCAAGCCTGGTTTGTAGAGGTGCTATGCCGACAACCCCGGGCGGGAGCTACCAAACCGGGGCGGTCGCGCATGCTGCTGGTGCCGCCGGAGATGCACTCCGACCACTGCTTGATCACCGCGGTGTTCGCCGTGTTGCTATCGCCTGCCTTTGGAGTATCGCCGGGACTGCCGTTTCTCACCGGCTTATCGCACCACCTGCACAACGCTGTATTGCCCGATTGCGGATTCGGCGGTGAAGTGTTACTGGATAAATGGCTCTCTACAATCATCGAGCAGGCCCAGAGTAAGGCGTTAGCGGGTTTGAAACCTAGTCTGGCGCAGCAGGTACGCGAAGCGATTGATACGCACGAAAACCTGAACGTGGCCGAGGGGCAAGCTGCCAGCGCGGCCGATGTGCTGGACCGGGTGCTGGATGTGCAGTGGCGCACCCGGACGGCTAACGTCAGAGACGAAGATATTCTGGAAGAATTAGACCTGGTGCACGAAGGTCCGATCAAACGGTTTCAAACGGAAATACTCAGCGCCACCAACGTGTGGCAACGATGCTGAACAAAACGACTTAACCTTGCTTATCTCGCAAAAAATAACCGAAGTAGCGGAGCAGCCCTACGCAGTGGAACTGATTAGTCCGCACAACGGGAATTCGCTAATCCCGCAGGAGCCCAATCTGCTGAGCGACGGCGAAATGCTGTGGCCAGTGGTAGAAGGTATTGCCTACCTACGGCCCAAGCATACGGTGCGCGAAACCGCCGTCGCCTTGCTGCAAAAGGGCCAGCTCCAGGAGGCGCTTATCGTTCTACTCCAGGACCAAGACCCGTTTGCCCCGCTACCGCCGCCCGATGCCAAAACGTTGCAAGAACTGGTTGAAGACCGGAACATCAACCTGCGAACCGCCCTGCGGACGCTGAACTATGGTCCGGTAGCCGACTATTTCGCCTATCGCTGGGCTACGCCTACTTTCTTATCGGGGTTGGCACTGTTGCAGCTAACGACGCAGACGCAGCGACCGGTGGTGGAGGTGGCTTGCGGTATGGGGCACTTTCTGCGCACGCTGGAAGCCCACGGGGTGGCGACAGCCGGAGTAGATCTGGTGTTTTCCAAACTCTGGCTGGCGCGTTGTTACCTGGGAATACGGGGAACGCTCGTTTGCGGCGATACCAACGCGCTGCCGCTGCGTTGCCAGCAGCCAACCACGGTTTTCTGTCACGATGCCTTCTACTTTTTCGAGAATAAAAGATCGGTGCTAAGCAATCTGCGAACCCTAGCGGCGGGTGGACCGCTCGCGCTAGGGCACGTGCACACCGACGCCATCGACCACGGCGTAGCGGGTACCCTACAATCAGCCAAAGCCTACGGGCGAATGGCGGACGCTGACGCAAAATTCTACGACGACAAGCAGCTAACCACCGCTTGGCTTACGCAACAAGCGCCTTCCGTGCAAACAGCCAAAGCGCTAGATCAGGCGGAAGCAGTAGTCTGGATAGAGGGTGAAATAAATTCTTCACTGTTTCCGCTGGATCGTCCGGCTAGCCCGCTGTCCCGCAACCCTTTGCTGGCCCCGGATGGTAGTATTCAGTGGCCGACCGAGCGTTTTCAAAACGAGTACGAAGCCGATGCTTCCTACCTTCGGGAAAGCGCTCCGCTGGGTAACGGTTGGAAATCGCTGGATACTGAAGAACAAGCACGTTTATTCAGGAACCGAATTTTACTAGATCTTCCTCCCGCATGGTAGACCAACTCAAATTGGGCATCGTAGGCTTCGGCTGGGTGGCCCGCGATTACATGGTTCCGGCTATCCGGCAGAGTGATCGGGTCGTGCTCACCGCCGTCTGTAGCGCGCGCTCTTCGGATATGGCTGACTTGCCTGAGGAAGTGCAGCAGTTCACCAGCCTAGCCGAGATGCTCCGGCAGGCCCAGATAGATGCCGTGTACATCGCCACCCCCAACCACCTGCACTGCGTCCAGGCGGTGACTTGTCTGGAGGCCGACCGGCACGTGCTGTGTGAAAAACCGATGGCCACCACTTCCGAAGATGCCGAAGCGATGGTACGGGCGGCGCAGCGTACCGGGAAAGTATACGCCACCGCCTTCGACCAGCGCTTTCATCCGGCCCACCAGGCCATTCAACAGTTGATCCGGAACCAGCTGCTGGGCACCATCACCCAGGTAAAGATCGACTATGCCTGTTGGTTACCTGCCGACTGGGCACCGGACAACTGGCGCGTAGACCGCAGCAAGGCGGGTGGCGGGGCAATTATCGATCTGGCGCCGCACGGCTTAGACCTGCTGGAAACACTGCTGAACGACCGTATTGTTGAGCTAACGCTGTACGCCCAGCGGGCGGTGCACTCCTACGCGGTGGACGACGGCGGAGTGCTGCTACTGCGCTTCGCACGGGGCACCCTGGGTACCCTGCACGTGGGGTATAACCGGCCCGACGCGTTTCCGCGGCGGCGTCTGGAGATCATCGGCACCGAGCGTATGCTGGTTGCTGAGAACACGCTGGGACAAGACGCGGGGGGCACGGTACGATTATATCGAGCCGAAGGCGAGTCGGGGCAGCGGGTGCCCTTCGATACTAAGGTATCGCCCTTCGTGCAACAGATTGACCACTTTGCGGAGCAAATCTTATCAGCGGCCACCCCGCAGCGGACTCCTGAGGATGATCTGCGGCTGTTCAATCTACTTCATCGGGCGCTAGCCGAAGCCGATCAGCAACTACAATTACACCACGCAACCTAAAACCACATGGCCCTCACCCACTACGCCTGCACCCACTGCGGCAGTTGGATTCTCTGGTTCGACACCCGCGAACCTGCCTACTGCGCCAACTGCATGGACGTGCGCAACGCCTTGCCCGACAAAGATTTTACCTACCTGCCTATTGCCGAGGCTTCCGGAAAGTATACCACCCACTGGCGCGAGGTGCTGCCCAGTCTGTGGGACTTCTGGACCGAACCCCAGTTGGGATTAGGCTCGCACGGCTGGCTGATTCAGCGCGACGCGGGCAACATCGCTTTCGAGGCGGCTCCCTACTACACCGATGCTGCCTTTGAGAAAATTAAAGAACTAGGAGGAATAAGCATTCTTTCAGCTTCCCACCCCCACGGCTACGGTGCGTTGTGGCAATTGCAGGAGGCTTTTGATCCGCAGCTCATCATTCATAAAGATGATCTGGAGCACACCAAAGCCTTCCGCGTCAACCACCCCATCGACGACCGCGAGGTGCTGGACGAGCAGCGGGTGATGCTGCGCCTGGGCGGGCACTACGATGGGCAAACCGCCCTTTACGATGCGGAAAAAAAGATTCTGTTCGCGGGCGATGCCCTTAAGATCGACTTCGACGAGCACGAAGTGCCCCGCGCGCTGAGCTGTCACAAGGGCTTCCATTACCACATTCCCCTCACCCACGACGAATTGCTGCACTACCAGGAGGTGTTTTCCACCTTCGATTTTGAGCACGTGTGCACGCCCTTCGAGTTCGGGCGGGGCGTGTCGCGACGGCAGGCGATGGCGCTGATCAATCACTTGTTACAAACCGAACCGCACACCCAGCCGGTTCCGATCAAACAACTATTGTCATGAACGAAGCGTACTTGCAACGCGTGCTGCGCACCTATCAAGATAACCTACCCGCGGGCCAACTGGAAAGTTTTCGCATCGACCCCATCGACTACCTGGGGGTGCCCGTTGTGGACGTTACGTTTCTTCCAGAGCCCTATCAAAGGCTGTACAACGGCGTGGGCTACGGTGCAACGGAGCTAAACGCTCGGCTAAGCGCCTTCGGTGAAATGTATGAGGTCATGACTATCTCCGAGGCCTTTCTATCCACCCCCGTACAGGAAGGTAGCTATCGGGAAATGGCTCAACGGCAGGGTATTGAGCAGGTAGTCGATCCGCTTACGATGGTACTTCCGGCTGGGTCGCCCTACACCCCCGACACCCCCCTACGGTGGACCGAGGTGAAACGGTTGTCGGACGATGCCCCCGCCTGGGTGCCCAGCGAATTTGTAACTAACATTCAGGCCGACGTGGCCTACCCGCAGCAGCTCACCACCGCGATCACCAACGGCGATGGGGCGGGCGACTCGCGCGAACGCGCACTACTGCACGGACTACTGGAACTATTGCAGCGGGACGGTAACTGCGATTCGTTTCGGGCGCTCGATCAGGGCAAAGTCATCGACGTGAACGGCATTGCGCCCGCTACCCGCCAACTCATGGCCAATTTGGAGGCCAGGGGGCTCACGGTGGTTCCTAAGCTGGCCCGCTTAACCTGCGGGTGCGTGAGCGTCTACGCCGTAGGAAACGACCGCTCTGATGATCCGTTTCCGCTGAGCGTGACCGCCTGCGGAGAGGCGGCCGACCCGAACTTTGATCGCGCCATGCACAAAGCAGTGCTGGAGTGCGCTTCTTCCCACGCGCGCAAGCTGTTTTATCACTGTTCGTTCGAGCGGAAAAGCGAGTTCGCTCCGCCGGGTTATATTGAAAAATACACCAATAAATTAGTGCTGGAAGAGGAAGAACCCCGGGCCCTGGAGGCGTTGGTGGGGTGGCTATCGCTGAGCCGCGAGCAACTGTACCAACGGCTGACCGATACGGTATTCTCCCAACGAGAGATCGTTAGCCCGGATAGCTTCCCCCGCTTCGCTTCGGAGGACATTGGTGAACGATTGCGCGTTGTGCGGCAGGGTATTGCAGCGGAAGGGATGGAGGCGTATTACTTTGCCGCTACGCCCGCCGACCACCCGGTGCAGGTAACCAAGGCCATCGTGCCAGGCATGGAAATGGAACTGGGAAGCTACCACCGTCTCGGAGCGCGGGGCGTGCAGCGTCTGCTCGACCGACAGGACGAACTCATCAGTCGCACGGCTGGGGCGGGCAAAGCGCGCGTGCGACTCACCGACGCGCAGGAAGAAGCCGTGGGCGGACCCTGCTGGTTGGATGTTGCGCGGTTGGATGAGCGGGTAGCTCCGCTGTATCCGCTCTACCGCGAACCTTCGGAACACTCTGCCCCCTTCGCACGAGAAACCGGGTACTTCGACCAAAAAGTTACCTAAAACAGTGGTCGGGCGCGTTTTAATGCGTTCGTAACGTGCTTTCAATTAATCTAATAATTCAAACCATGTCTTCAATCGGGCGCGTTTGTAACGCGTTCGCAACGTACTTTCACTTGACCCAATAACCCAAATCATGTCATCAAAACCCCTTCGCTACGCCTGGAACACCAACGGCTGCGCCAACCACCGCCTCTACGATGCCATTGAACTGGTGGCCGACGCGGGCTACGATGGACTCGCTCTCACGCTTGACTGGCACCACCTCGATCCGTTTGCCAGCGACTGGCAGCAGCAAACCGAGCGTTTGCGTACGACCTTAGATAATAAAAAACTCGGCAGCGTGATCGAGACCGGCGCGCGCTTTCTGCTGAACCCCAAGGTGAAGCACGAACCTACGCTCATTAATCCCGAAAAAGCGGGCCGCCAGCATCGGGTGGAGTTTCTGAAACGCGCCGTGGACATTGCGGCTACGTTGGGTTCGGAAGCGGTATCGTTCTGGGCCGGAGTGCGGCAGTCGGCCGTTTCGTACGAACAGGCCAACCAATGGCTGTCCGAAGGCATCGGCGAACTGCTCGACTACGCAATGGCGAAGCAGGTAACCCTGGCGGTGGAGCCGGAACCCGGCATGCAGATTGAAACCATCGCCGATCTGGAACGCATCAGAGCCAGTTTGCCCGCGGCGGTCCGCGATGCCTTGACCCTGGCGCTGGACGTGGGGCACGTGTGGGTGACCGGCGAGATGGACCCCGCCGAAGCGGTGCGAACGTACGGGAAGACCTGCGGCACCGCCGCTATCGAGGGCATGAACCGGGGAGTGCACGAACACCTGCCCGTGACCCAGGGCGACATGGACGTGCCTGGCCTGATCCGAAGCTTCCAGCAGATTGACTTTGACCGGCTTATCTGCGTAGAACTGTCGCGCGACTCGCACCGGGCCCACCAGGCGATTGGCGAAACCATTGAAGTATTGAAGAAAATAGAAAAAGGTCAATAGATGATAGTTGATAGTCCACAGTCGACGGTTTACAGCTAAGAGCGCAGAAAACTGTCAACCGTAGTCTGTGGACGGTCGGCTGCGGGCGGTCGACTATCGACCGTGGACTGCCGACTATTGACTGCTTAAACCTTCCCACCATGAGAATCTGCTTTCTTTCCCGTCGTTACTTTCCGGCCGTATCGGGCATGAGCGTTTACGCGCGCAACATGACGCGGGCGCTGGCCGAGCGGGGCCACGAAATCGTGATGATCAGCCAGTACCGCCAAGACGAACGGGGCGTGGGTATCTACGGCGGCGGTCCGCCCCCCGACGAACTCTGGATGCAGGTGCACGGACTGCGCTCGTTTGGCGAAGAACGCGCCGACGCCCAGACTCCCGCCGACTTCGAGGGCGACACCCAGGCGATGATCGAGGAAGCCCTTCGCCACCACCGGCAAGCGCCCTTCGACGTAGTACACGCGCAGTACTGCTATCCTACCGGACTAGCCGCGCTCGAGATCAGTCGGCAGTTGAACATTCCGAGCGTGGTCTCAATTCAGGGAGGCGACGGGCACTGGGTGGGTTTGTGCTGCACGACTCACTGGCAGGCCATGCAAGCGGTGCTCAACCATGCCACGGCGCTGGTGATTGGGTGCCGTAGCTTTGCCGACGAGGTGGTGCACAATCACGGTATTCCGCCGGATCGCCTCACCATCGTGCCCGGAGCCACCAACGTGGATCAGTTTAAACCTACGCAAGCCATCGGAGCACTGCGCGATCCGTCGCGACTGCTCTACCACGGTCGGGTGGACCAACGCAAAGGAGTGCTGGATTTCGTGCGCGCCGGGCGGCAGTTGCTGGATGCCGGGGAGTCGGTGCGTTTGATCATCTCGGGCATTGGTCCGGATGCGGAATCAGCCCGTCGGTTAGTCAGCGAACTGGAGATGACCGAGCAAACCGACTTTTTAGGGGCGGTGCCCTACGATGAGGCGGCCCGGGTGTACGCGCAGGGTGATTTATTTATCTCTCCTACCTACGCTGAGGGCTTCTCCAATACCATTTTGGAAGCAATGGCTAGCGGTCTGTCCATCGTGTCTACCCGCACCGTGGGGGTGGTTGATTGTCTGGAAGACAGAGTGAACGCTGCGTTGGTAGAACCCGGCGACGTGGATGCGCTTACCCAGGCCACGCAGCGGATGTTGCACGACGAAGTCTATCGGGTGGGAGTAGCGCAACGGGCCTACGCGGAGGTTCTACGTAAGTACTCGTGGCCGGTGGTGGCGGAGCAACTAGAAGAAATTTATAAGGAAGTAGGCAATACTAAGCTTAATCATGCCTGGCAAGAAACGTTTGACATCGAGGCTAGCGTAGCAGAGGCTGACCTGAGCTGCCGGTTTCGACAAGATCCTCATTTGCTATGAAAAGAATTGCGCTGCTATCGCCCCACCTCGATGACGCCGTGTTTTCGGTGGGCGGACTCATGGCCGCCCTGTCCGATGAAGGCCACGAACTACACCTGGTGACCTGCTTCACGCGTTCGGTGCCGCACCCTACCGGCTTTGCCTTGGCCTGCCAGCTCGACAAGGGTTTGTCGGCCGAGGTGGATTATATGCAACTGCGACGCGAAGAAGACGTACGGGCCTGCGCACTGCTGGATGCCGAACCGCACTGGCTCGACCTGCCCGAAGCGCCGCACCGGGGCTACCACTCGGCGGCCGCCCTGTTCGGCGATTTTGCGGAAGCAGACACGGTTCAACCTGAATTGCAAGAACAATTAGAGAGTGCGGTAGCGAAGATCAAACCTGATCTGATTCTTTCTCCGGAGGGCATCGGAAGCCACGTAGACCACCGGCAGGTGCGGCGGACGGTGGTCCGTTTGCAAGAACGCTTTCCAGCAGCGCTTTTTCTTCGCTGGTACGACGAGCCCTACCTATCGCGCCACCCGGAGCAGTATCCAAAGCAGGTGATTGATGCGGGTGGTCCCGGTTGGGACATGCTTCATCAGCTGGCTACATACCCGAAGGCCGAGGTAATGTCAATTGACGTAGAAGCGTTTGCCGATCAGAAGACTGCGGCCTGTGCCGCGTATGCTACGCAGGTGGGCTTTCAGTTCGGGGGGACAGCAGCTATTCGGGCAGGACTGGAAAGACGGGGGCAGCTTGAGGAGTTAGTGGCTAGAGAAGATACATTCACGCTGTTGTCTCGGCGATAACCGCAGCAGCGAACCCTTGTTGTGGTGAGCAAGGAGGTCGCCGTTGGGGGCGAGAAGAATGTTAAGGTTGTAGTTGTAGTAGATACTGCGACCGGATAGAAGGCCAACCCAGGAAAATGATGTATCTTACCGGAAATGACGTATTGCTAAATTATCAATTATGGACAGTATCATTATTGCTGCTTCTGATGAAGAGGATATGATCTTGCTAAAGACTCTTGCTAAAAAGATGGGACTCAAAAATAAAGTGCTCACGCAGGAGGAACAGGAAGACTTAGGGCTGATTCAAGCGATGGCTGAAACCGCTGATGATGAGTTGGTTCCGCTAGCGCAAGTGATGAAAGCCTTAGACGAATGACGGTTGAAGCACGTCGCAGCTTTGAACGAGATATCAAGAAAATCAAAGCCGTTATACAGGAGATACAAGCCTCCGAAAAACTGTCTGATTTGTCTCAAATAAAAAAGTTAGCCGGACACGCTCATGCCTACTGGGTTCGAGTAGGCAATTACCGCATAGGCTTTTACTATCTAGACGAGCGAATAGTGCTGGCTCGGGTAAAAGACAGGAAAGACTTGTACACCTATTTTCCAGAGTAGTCAGGACTAAATTTGTTTGTCAACGAGATGCATTCTCCTGGCAAAGTGCCCTTCCAGAGGTCGGCACTTTTGAGGATTGCCATCTAGGTGGGTGAGAGAACTCGTTCAAACGCATTACCAACGCGCCCGATGAGGGGAGGGGGACAAAAAGGCTGGATCAGCTACGGCAAATCTTTCATTTCTCTTCTGAAAAGAAAAGCACCGACCAAGGTTATCACCAACGAAGCCGAAGCAATGATCGCAAAAGCTAACTCATTCATATTTTCTGATTTTTCGCTGTCTTAAATAACCTGTTGCACATAGGGAGTTCCACGCCGAAAAGGGGGAGGAATAAATCAAACAATGGGATTGTAGAGTTTGAGCCCCGAAATCCAATTGAAGTCTTCTTCATTAGCAGTTACTAGCAACAGTTCGTGCTGAAGCGCAGTGGCTGCAATAATGGCATCCCCTAAAGACATATTCTTTTGCTGTCGCAAGGTGATGGCTCCATAAATGATTTCATCGCTGATGCTATATTGATAGCAACTAGCAAGAAGTTGCTTGAGTATTTGCGACTCTTCTGCCTCTAAGCTATGAAAGCCCAAAGCCTCAATGAGAGATATTTTTGATACCGCTATATCCTCCTTTGCCAGATAATCTCTCACAAACTGGTACTTCGGTTTGCTTCCGTATATAATGATGTTGCTGTCAATAAGCACCATGCTCAGTCTCTAAAGGGCAAAGGTCGGTCCTGCCGCACTTCACGTTGCCAAGCCACGGGGTCTTCTATGTCGTTGAAACTTTGGCGATCAGCTAGCGCTTGCATCAAACGAGCAACGCTTTTTCCATTGGGGCTTACCTCTTCTGCTCGGTTAGGAATTCCTAAGCGATTCAGCAACTCTTCAACCAACCGCTGGTCTTCTGGGCGGATAACTTCAATAGTAATTCTAGTCATATGAAAAGGTATTGTCGATCTCGCACACTATCCTCTAACGAAAATGAGGCAGAGCAGTTGCTCAGAAGCAAAAAGTGCCCACCCGAAGGTCGGCACTTTTAAGAATTGCTATCCAGCAAACGCGCCTGATGGGGAGTTCCAATTCGACGGTGCAAATTACCTCCCCTGTCATCCCTTTAGGTTTGTAGGACATGATTATTTCAAGGTTACTATTACTGCTGTTGTTGTTGTCCGGTGGATATGTGGGTAACTCTAATGAGTTATCCATATATCCACCGGAAAGGTTCTTTTACTGGTTTAGAGTAACTTGAATCGTTCAACACCAAGCGGGGGAAATCATTGTCATCCCAGGGTAGATAGACCCATCCTACGATTCAATCCCCGCTTGTTTATTGTCACCAGCATCATCTAGAAATTCGGACGCTCAGTTCTTGGGCCTGATCCATTAGTAAGGGCTTGATTGGGTGGCGGTATGTTGACTATATTTCTACTCACTACTTAACGCTAAAACAATGAACTATCAAATCTTTATCG
Source organism: uncultured Cytophagales bacterium (assembly GCA_963761785.1). GTDB lineage: Bacteria > Bacteroidota > Bacteroidia > Cytophagales > Cyclobacteriaceae > Tunicatimonas. The sequence goes on along the minus strand of CAVXII010000001.1, from coordinate 1,887,235 downwards.
GGGTGGATGTCTCCAAAGAGACGCTTGACTTGGTGGTACTGGCAGAAGGGGTAAAGCACTTCCACCAGCAAGTAAGTAATGATCTGCAAGGCATTAAGACCTTCTGCCAAAGGCTTAAGCAGGAAGTGAAAGTCAAGCCAGCCGACTGCCTGTTCTGTTTAGAACACACGGGTATCTACTGCAACCCCCTGTTAAACTTTGCTGCTAGTAAACAGCTAGCCGTCTGGCTGGAAGATGCCCGCAAGATCAATGCCTTCCATGGTCTTACCAGAGAGAAAAACGACGCAGCTGATGCCCTGAAAATCGCTCAGTATGCGTATGCTAAGCGGGATCAGATCAAACACTGGCAACCTCCCAGAGCGGTCATTAGACAACTCAAAGCACTCATCAAACTCAGAGAACGCTTGTTAGCTTCCCGAAAAAGATTGCAGGATCCTATGCGCGAAGAAGAGCAATTTGCTGATCCGGCTTGGGTGAAAGAACATCAGAAAATGCTCCGGCCGGTGCTCACGCAAATAGACAAGCAACTCAAAGCAGTAGAACAAAAGATTCATCAGCTCATTGGGCAAGATGATCATCTCAAGAAGCTCTACACGCTTATCACCTCAGTGAAAGGGGTCGGACCTATTGTAGCTATCAATACGCTAGTAGTGACCAATGAGTTCAAGGCCATTACCGATCCTAAAAAAATGGCTTGTCATTGCGGTGTGGCCCCTTTTCAGCAACAGTCTGGCAAGTCAGTCAGGGGCAGAGCCAAAGTTTCACACCAAGCCAATAAACCTATGAAAGTATTACTACACTTAGCTGCCCGAGCTGCCGTGGCAAGAGAAGGCGAATTACAAAACTATTACCTAAGAAAGGTAGCCGAAGGGAAAAACAAAATGGCTGTACTCAATGCGGTCAGAAACAAGATCATTCATCGTATGTTTGCTTGCGTCAGGGATGAACGGGAATATGAAAATATTTATGCCCACCCGCTTGCTTGAACCCTAGAAATCGTAGGGAACTTTTCAAACTCGCCACCGGATAAGCTAAAAAGACAGCAGTACGAAGCCATGATCAAGTACCAAGATGAGGAAATAGCTTTTTTGCGTGAGATGTGCAAGAAAGGGAAATAAAAAAGGCTCCCAAATTGGAAGCCTCTCTCAGTTTTAATCTTAAGTTACAGCCAACTCTAGTTGGTGACTTTCACGTCCAACTCAATTTGCCCATCAGAACCAGCCTCACCAGTTATTTCGGAAACGAAGAAGATCCCATAACGGTTATCCACAGTTTTGAAGGCAAACAAATCACCTGCCGAAAGATTAGTAAGTTCGCCCACTTCGCCGCTTGAAATTTCATACTCTTGTACCAATTTGGCTGCATCAGCTTCGGTAAGAGCATTGAAATCGTCTAGAGTAAAATTATTCACTGGACGGAACATAGTAGCATTCAGTGCGCTCCAGTTAGCCCCACTACTGGTTAGATCATAAACGGCCTCAGGATAATCAGCCGGTGAAGCTATTGAAGCATTATTGTTTTGGCCGTAGTAGTAGCCAAAATCGATCTCTGCTGAGGTGACATTTGTTCCGGTTATAACCTCTTCTACCGAATACGTCATACCATCAGCAGCGCTAAAAAACGTTTTTGAGGCACGAGTACCCAGCGGTGCAGCTAATAGCACTGCCTCATATTCAGCGATGGTCTGTGGTAATAGTACTCGGTCAATGATATGCACTATTCCATTGCCGGTTTCAATATCAGGTGTAGTTACCGTGGCATTGTTGATTGTTACGGTAGTACCCGAAATGGCAACTACTGCACCTAACCCGTCAGGATGTAGAGTAGTAAGTATCTGGCCGTCAGTTAAGTCTCCTGCCTTGGCAGCAGCATCGCCACCAACCACATGGTACAATAGGATATTAGCCAGATCATCGCGGTCTATCAACTCGCTAGCACTAATGCCCAATTGGGCAGCCAGTGCCGCAAATGCATCATTGGTAGGGGCAAACACGGTAAATGGACCATCACCCTGGAGCGTTGTTACCAGATCAGCTTCTTGTAAAGCAGCAACCAGCGTACTCAAATTGCTGGTAGATAAAGCCGCATCAACTACAGTGTTATAACCCACTTCGATTATTAGGGTCTCATTTACTCCATTACCCGAAAAAGTGAGCGTAGCCTCATCACCTAAACTACCTCCTATTGTGACAATAATTGAACCTCCAGAAGTGAAAGTATTGGTGGCTGGTACAGAGGCGACTGTAGAATTGTTGGTTACCACACTAATATCCTCAGTGCTGCTGGCTCCCAAAGAGGCGGTTATCTCAACTTGTGCTCCGGGGGCAGCTAATAATCTACCGTCCACGATTGTTCCGGCATCACTTGATAAATTAATAGAACTACCTGGAGTCGGAGTCTCCGTATCCTCGCCGCAACTGGTGACGAACAGCACGGTTGCCGCCATCATAAACATCATTAAATAATTGGTTACTTTTCTCATAATCGGTTTTTGTTTGATAAATAATTGTGGTAAATGAATAATTGAATGAAAGAATGATTGAATGCTGAAAAGATCAAATAACATTCCGTCATTCAATTCTTCCGGCATTCGTTTTCTACGCATAACTGCTATTTAAAGCACCGTTAATCTTGGCGGCTAAGTCGCGCCTGGTCATCAGGCCCGACTGTTGCCACAAGATTTGTCCCTTCCAGAACAAGATCAGCGTGGGTACGCCGCGCACCTTATATTGGTTGGCGAGTGCTTGGTTTTTGTCAACGTCGATCTTAATCACCTTCACCCGGTCTTTGAACGTTTGCGCCGTTTCCTGCACAATCGGACTCAGCGTTTGGCAGGGTCCGCACCAGGTAGCGTGAAAGTTGACCAGCACGGGCTGCTCTCCTTCGTTGATTAATTGACTAAAGCTCTTTTTCTTACTAGTACGCATAAGCTGCTGGCAATTACAATTGCATAAACTATACCAAGACCCGAAGGTTTCAGTAGGAATATGTAAGGTTTAAGGGATACGAAGACAGTTGAAAGGCGGTCTTCCGGATAAATAATAAAAAATTAATATTCTATTAATATAAAAAGTCGCAACCGTAGGGGTTCCGAAAGTTTTCTAACAACACTTTGCGGAAAGTGTTTGGTAGTTATAAAGCAAAAAGAGTACCAACCGTTGATTGATGCTTCGCTTTTCTATTACTAATTTTGAAGCATTTCAATGGCCGTACGCACGTAAGGTTTTAGTTATTACTACATAATTCATGAAAAAACAAGTAATAAAAATTATCTTTACACAAAAACCATGAAGCACCTTACCGTATACTACAATGATGACGAGGACATTGCTCCGGTTCAAGCGCTAGCCACCAAAATGGGGCTCGTTACCGAAGATTCGCCTGAGCAGAAGCAGAGTAAACGCGGAGAAGAGCTGGCAGCACTAAACACGATAACTGAAGTTATTCCTGACCCAGTGGCTTGGCAACGCGAAGTCCGTCAAGATAGAAAACTTCCCTACCGCGACTAAGTTGTTAATCAAAATAAATTACAAAACGTCATTCTGGAATTTTGCGTAGGGAAACGAAGCAAAATGTCCGGAATCTCCCGCGTGGCGTCCACTACTACGAAGGCAGGTATTTTCTCACTTAAGACACGTTTTGTCGCTGTAGCGGGAGATTCCGGGCCTCGGTGCCCTCGCTCCGGAATGACGTTTAAGATTGCAAATAATTCTGACTTGGTACTTAGTCATGTTGTTAGACAGTAATAACTTTACTTAGCTGAAACAAAACCGACTTCCAACATATAGCTTCGCTAAACGTGATCGACCCATTGAAGAACCGGTCTAGCACACTTTTTCTCGTTCGCTCACTTCTTAAAGAGCATATCAATACAAGATTCCAACCTATCCTACACTATGTTTCCGCCCGATCACTTCATGAAATTAGCTCTACTTACTCAATGTCTTTTATCTTTCATTGTATTGAGTCAGGCGCAGCCGACCAACGGCTCCCAAGAACTCACCCTAGAAGCGATCTTTGCCGACAATCTGTTGCAGCAAGAAACCGTGCCGAGCATTCGGTGGATGAACGACGGACGCTACTACACCGCCCAGGTGTCCGAAGACACGGTCTACTACCAGCACATCCTGCGTTACGACATCACCACCGGCGAAGTAGTAGATACCTTGGTGAACGGCCGCCAACTGGTGCCCCGTGATGCGCCCGACACTCCCGCCCTGGCCTACGACAGCTACGAGCTAAGTCCGCGCGAAGACAAGGTGCTGTTCGCCACCGAACTGGAGCCGATCTACCGCCGCTCGCGCCGGGCCTACTACTACGTGTACGACCTGACCACCGGCGATTTCCAGCCGCTGGCCGAGGGCGGTAAGCAGTCGTACGCTACCTTCTCGCCCGACGGCAGCTACGTGGCCTTCGTGCGCGACAACAATTTATACTACGTCACCTTAGCCGATGGCTCAATCACCGCCGTGACGAAAGACGGAAAGCGCAATACCCTGATCCACGGCAGCACCGACTGGGTCTACGAAGAAGAGTTCGGGTTTACCAAGGCGTTCTACTGGTCGCCCGAAGGAGACCAACTGGCCTTCATCTCCTTCGATGAATCGGAAGTAGCGGAGTATAACATGCAATTGTGGGGCGATTTATACCCGCAGGACGATCGCTTTAAATACCCCAAAGCGGGCGAGGCTAACTCAAAAGTGCGCGTTTCCGTGTATCATCTGTCCAACCAGAAAACCGTAGCCGTGGAATTGGGTGATGAAACCGACGTCTACGTGCCTCGGGTGCAGTGGACTACCAACAACAACACACTCTCTATCGTCCGGATGAACCGCTTGCAAAATCACCTGGACATTCTGCACGCCAACGCAACCACCGGAATGGCTGAGACGGTACTCACCGAAGAGAGCGACACCTACATCGATATCAACTACAACAATGATCTTACTTACCTGCGCGACGGGCAACATTTCGTGTACACCAGCGAACAAGACGGCTACAAGCACATTTATCTGTACACCATAGCGGGTGAGCTGGTGCGACAGGTGACGCAGGGCAACTGGGAGGTAAGTGAACTGGCTGCCATCGACGAGAAACAGAAGCTACTTTATTACCTGTTGACCGAAGCATCGCCGCTTGAGCGGCAGTTATACGCTATCAACTGGCAGGGCAAAAAGAAGCAGCGGCTCAGTGAGGAACCCGGCACCCACAGTGTAGACTTTAGTCCCGAAGCTCGTTACTACGTAGACCGATATTCTTCGGTTGAGCACCCGCTGGTGGTTGAGCTACATCAGGCCCCGTCAAGCAAAACCATTCGCACGCTCGAAGACAACCAAGCCTTGCAGGAAGCGGTAGCCAAGTACACCTGGGGCACCCGCGAGGAGATCACCGTGCCCGTGGGCGACGATGTGACGCTGAACGGTTATCTCATTAAACCGCATGATTTCGACAGCACCCAGCGGGTTGCCGCCCAGCGGGGTGCCGCCCAGCGGGGTGCCGCCCAGCGGGGTGCCGCCCAGCGGGTTGCCGCCCAGCAATATCCGCTATTAATGTACGTATACGGTGGTCCGGGTTCCCAGATGGTGAACAACCAGTGGATGAGCGACCGCGAGGGGTGGTTTCACGTGCTGGCGCAGCGCGGCTACCTGGTGGCCTGCGTGGACAACCGGGGCACCGGCGGCCGCGGGCGCGACTTTAGCCACGCTACTTACGCGCAGTTGGGCAAACTGGAGGTGCAGGACCAGATTGCCAGCGCGAAATACCTGGGCCAATTGCCCTACGTGGACGCCGACCGCATTGGCATCTGGGGCTGGAGCTACGGCGGCTACATGTCCTCACTGGCGCTATTTATGGGTAACGATGTTTTTAAAGCGGGCATTGCGGTGGCTCCGGTCACCAGTTGGCGGTTCTACGACAGCGTTTATACCGAGCGCTACCTGCAAACCCCCCAACTTAATGCCGAAGGCTATGATGCGTACTCGCCGCTGTCGCACGTTGACAAGCTACGCGGCAACTTCCTGCTGATTCATGGTACGGGCGATGACAACGTGCACTTCCAAAACACAGTGATGCTCCAGGACGCCCTGATTGCCGCCAACCGGCAGTTCGACTCATTCTATTATCCCAACCGCAACCACGGCATCTACGGCGGCAGCACCCGCCTGCACTTGTTCACGATGATGACGAATTTTTTGGAAGCGAAGCTTTAAAGCGAAGCGTCAATTGACGTTTGCTTTCTCAACTCAAAATTAAACTATCAAACCGCTCAACCTTCGCTCCCAGAGCTTGTAGCCGCTTATCAATGTTCTGGTAGCCACGGTCGATCTGCTCGATGTTGTAGATCACGCTCTCACCTTCGGCCGACAGCGCCGCGATGAGCAATGATACTCCGGCGCGGATATCCGGTGAGGTCATGGACACGCCGCGCAGCGACTGTACGCGGTCCAGGCCGATCACGGTGGCGCGGTGCGGATCGCACAGGATGATCTGCGCGCCCATGTTGATAAGCTTGTCTACAAAGAACAGGCGGCTCTCGAACATCTTCTGGTGGATGAGCACGGTGCCCTTGGCTTGGGTGGCCACCACCAGCAGGATGCTGAGTAGGTCGGGCGTGAGGCCGGGCCAGATGGCGTCGGCGATGGTCATGATGGAGCCATCAATGAAGGTCTTGATCTCGTAGTGCTCGTTGCCGTGCACGTGTATGTCGTCGTCGTTAATATTGAAGTTGATGCCCAACTTGCGGAAGGTGTCGGGAATAATGCCCAGCTGGTGCACTCCGGCCCCCTTAATGGTGATGTCTGAGGCGGTCATGGCGGCCAGACCGATGAAGCTGCCCACCTCAATCATATCGGGCAGCATGGTGTGCTCGGTGCCGCCCAGCGATTCTACGCCTTCGATGTGCAGCAGGTTGGAGCCCACCCCGGTGATTTTAGCGCCCATGCGGTTGAGCATGCCACAGAGCTGCTGTAGATAGGGTTCGCAGGCCGCGTTATAGATAGTGGTTTTGCCCTTGGCCATCGAGGCGGCCATCACCACGTTGGCGGTGCCCGTCACGCTGGCTTCTTCCAGCAGCATGTAGGTGCCCTGCAAATTGGAGGCATTGATGCTGTAGTAGCCGTCTTCGGCATTGTAGTTGAACTTGGCACCCAGCTTCTGGAAGCCGATAAAGTGCGTATCCAACCGGCGGCGGCCGATCTTGTCACCGCCCGGCTTCGGGATCTTCCCCTTGCCAAAGCGGGCCAGCAGCGGCCCCAGGGTCATGATCGATCCGCGCAAGGATGCCGCCTGCTTTTTGTAGTCGGCGGTTTCCAGGTACGACACGTCAATGTCTTTGGCCGTGAAACGATATGATTCGTCGCCCAGCTTTTCAACCTCCACACCCAGCGACCCTAACAGCTCGATGAGCTTGTTCACGTCCCGGATGTTGGGCACCTTGTTGATCGTCATCGGCTCGGCGGTGAGCAGCACACCGCAGAGAATCTGCAATGCTTCGTTTTTAGCTCCCTGGGGCACAATCTCACCCTGTAGCGAATTTCCGCCTTCTATCTTGAAAAATGCCATTAGTTGTTCTTCTTTCGGCGGTTGTTTGAGCGGCGTCCTTTGTTGTTTTTTCCCGAATTGTTGTTGCTATTACTGCGCCCTTTGCTGCTGGGAGCAATGGCACTGTCAAACAGGTTCTTGGCTTTCACCTCTTCTACATCGATAAGTAGCTTACCATCTGACATCGACTTCAGATGCCCCACGATGGTGGAGTCGTCCACGTTGTCACGATTCCAGGTGGTGTAAAAGGTTTTCATCAGCTTGCCCAGGTAGATGATCGCGCCGCGTTGTTCGTCTTCGTCCTCAATTTCGTTGGCCAGGGCGATGAGCTTCTCCACGTTCTGACCGTAGTGCTTATAGCGTGCCGACGTTTTGTTGTAGGACATCCGTTCGGGTTTCTTGGTGAGAATGTCTTCGGCCGGAGGAGGGAAGGGGGCGTCCACATCGAGCGTGAAGTTGGTCATGATAAACAGATCGTCCCAGGTCTTTTGCGTTGTTTCTTCAGGGTTGATGCCCGCGGTGGGGTTGAGCTGCCGCATTAGATTAACTAGGGTGTAGGCGTGCTTGGTGCGCTTTTCCCGGTCTTCAACCGTACCCAGGTGGTCGGCCAACATTTGGATATTGCGTCCGTACTCGCGCAGCGTGAGCGGGGGGAGGACTGAATTATAGTGGTGCATAAATGGATATTTGGTAACTTGCTAGGAGGTTTAGATATTGGTAAATTTAGAAATTGATGGAAATTGAAATTTGTGGGAATGGCTAGAAATTAAACGAACAAGGAACTCCTAATTTCTAGCCATTTTAGAAGTCATAATTTCTAATTTCCAGTTTCTTGCCCAGCATGGAATGCTATTCAGGAAGTGATAATTTCTAGCCATCCTGAAAGTTACTCATGTATTTTCAATTTGGCAAAGCTAAGTAATAATGTCTTCTCTCCAAAATCGGCGAATTCGACCCGGGCTTTGCGGTTGGCCCCGTTGGCGTCGATGCCCTTCACCTGCCCGAACCCGAACTTGGGATGCTCCACCTTCATACCGGCTTCCAGTTGGCTGGTGTCGCTGGGAGCGAAGTCGGCGGGTGCTTTGTAAGAGCTACGGTTGGTGGGTAGGGCCTGCTGTCGGCTGCGGTCGCGCTTGATGCTTTTGAGCAAGATGCGGGCGTGGTCGGTGTCGCCTACCGGCGAGCGGGTGCCCATCTTCTTGTTCACCATCACGTAGGCCGGATCAATCTCTTCCAAAAAGCGACTCGGCTCGCAGTTTTTCAACCGCCCGAAGCGGTAGCGCGTGAGCGCATACGACAGCGTGAGCTTCTTCATGGCGCGGGTGATGGCCACGTAGAACAAGCGCCGTTCTTCTTCCAGATCCTGCCGACTGCCCAGCATCATCTGCGAAGGAAACAGGTCTTCTTCCATACCCACCACATAGACGTAGGGAAACTCCAGCCCCTTGGCCATATGGATGGTCATCATCGTCACCTTGTCCTGGTCGTCGTCTTTGTCTTGGTCCACTGAAGAGAGCAAGGCCACTTCTTCCAGAAAAGAGGTAAGCGATTTATCCTCGTTTTCCGGATCATCAACGAATTCTTTGACGGCGTTGAGCAATTCCTGCACGTTTTCGTAGCGGCTCAGCCCCTCAATAGTTTTGTCTTCGTACAGTTCGCGCAGCAGGCCCGACCCCTTGGCAATCTGCGAAGCGGCCTCGAAGGCATCCTTGCGTTCGGCCTCCAGCTGAAACGATTTAATAGAATCTTTGAACTTAAGAAGCGCACTCGCGGCACGATTTGGGAAGAACTGCTCGGCATTCTTCGAGCACCTCCCAGATAGAGATGTCGTGCTCGTAAGCAGTAACCACAATTTTGTCGACCGTTGTCGGGCCGATGCCGCGCTTGGGCAGATTTACGATCCGCCGAAATGCCTGCTCATCGTTTACGTTGAGCGAGTAGCGCATGTACGAGATCAAGTCCTTAATTTCTTTGCGCTGGTAAAACGATAGCCCGCCGATGATTTTGTACTTGATGTTGCGCTTGCGCAGGGCTTCTTCCATCGCGCGCGATTGGCTATTGGTGCGGTACAGAATCACGAAGTCGCTGTAGCGCCGGTGTTGGTTACTCTTTTCCTCAAAAATAGAATAGGCTACCAGCCGTCCTTCTTCCTGATCGGAGGTAGATTTGATAAGTTCGATCAGGTGTCCCTCCTCGTTGGCCGTCCAGACTGATTTTTTCAGTTGCGCCTTATTACGGCCGATCACCGAGTTGGCGGCGTTCACGATACTTTGCGTAGAGCGGTAGTTCTGCTCCAGTTTAAATACCTCTAACTCAGGAAAGTCTCTCTCGAAGTTTAGGATATTCTGGATATCCGCGCCGCGGAAGGCGTAGATACTCTGGGCATCGTCGCCCACCACGCAGATATTGCCCCGTACGGCGGCTAGCTTCTTGGTGATTAGGTACTGCGAAACGTTGGTATCCTGAAACTCGTCCACCAACACGTAGTGAAACCGCTGCTGGTACTTATTGAGCACATCGGGATGCTCACGGAACAGCACATTGGTGTTGAACAGCAGGTCGTCGAAGTCCATCGCGTTAGCCCGAAAACAGCGGGCCACGTAGGTTTGGTACAACGTGGCCATGTGGGGCTTGGCGGCGGTTTCGTCTTCGGCCCGGATGGCGGGGTTGTCGCGGTAGGCTTGCCAGGAGATGAGCTTGTTCTTGGCGCTGCTGATGCGGTTGAGCACCACGTTGGCCTTATACACTTTGTCATCGAGCCCTGCCTCTTTCACAATTTTCTTGATGAGCGTCTTAGAGTCGTCGGTATCGTAGATGGTGAAGTTGCGCTGGTAGCCCAGGCGGTCGGCCTCCGAGCGCAGGATGCGGGCGAACACCGAGTGGAAGGTGCCCATCCACAGGTTGCGGGCCTCGTTGCCCACCACGGTCTCGATGCGGTGACGCATCTCCTTGGCCGCCTTGTTGGTGAAGGTGAGCGCCAGAATATTGAACGGGTCAATGCCTTTTTTCTGGATCAGGTAGGCCATGCGGTAGGTGAGCACGCGGGTTTTGCCCGAGCCCGCCCCGGCAATAATCATGGTGGGTCCTTCGGTGTGCTCCACGGCCGCCCGCTGCGGATCGTTCAGGGTGTTAAGGTACTCCATACAGGGTATTAGGTTAGGGGAAGCGAAGGTACAAAAAATTCTGGATGCTAGGAGAAACGGAATACGGAGAACGGAAGCACGGAAAATGGAGAATGGACTACGCTCAGCGTTTCTTTCTCCGTTCTCCCTTTCTCCGTCCTCCTTTCCAGTATGATTTCTCTTTCCTGCTTTGTTTCTTGGGGGATTTCTCTTAAATTTGCCACTCGTTAAACCAAAATGGGCAAAGGTTCGTTCTTTTGCCAATCGAACAAGAAGACATGGCCAATCATAAATCGTCCCTCAAGCGCATCCGATCCAGCGAAACGCGCCGTCTGCGCAACCGCTACCAACTGAAGACCACGCGTACCTACGTGCGTCGCCTGCGCGAAACCACCGACAAGTCGGAAGCCCAGAAGCTCTTTCAAGACGTGGCGGGCATGCTTGACAAGCTAGCCAAGAACAACATAATTCATAAGAACAATGCGGCCAACAAGAAGTCGCAACTCGCCAAGTACGTCAACCAATTGGCGTAGACTCTTACGTCCCGAAGCTCTTGAGCCCTTTGCTGAATAAGTGAAGGGCTTTTTTGTTTTCTTGGGGGATGGATGTTGGATAGTAGATATTCGATATTGGTTGACTTTCAGCGTGGCTAACCGGTCATAGGCGATAAGATAAAAGAAAACCAACTGGGATGAGTTACAAGAAGCTTCAGGTATGGTCATTGGCACGCGAGGTTGTAATTGAAGTCCACAAGACGACGCTAACGCTTCCCAGGTACGAAATGTACGAAACCGGTAGCCAGATACGGCGGTCTAGCAAATCAGTGAAATCCAACATCGTAGAAGGATACGGAAGACGTTATTACAAAAACGACTTCGTTAAGTATGTGATTTATGCCTTAGCATCAAATATGGAAACCATTGATCATCTGGAGACTTTGTTTGAAACCGGTTCTATGCGAGACGAAAAATTATACGTCAACTTATCAGCAAAACTCGAACTGCTGGGCAAAAACTCAACACTTTCTTCCAATACTTACTCGAGAATCATCAAAGCCCAAAGTAACGTTCCCCCCTTTGCATCTACAACCCACTTTCTATCCGCTCTGTAGGTTAACCAATATCCAATATCTGACCATGTAGAAATTCAACCACCATCCACCAACTACTACCCCATGTCCCTGAAAACCCTTCGTGAAACCGGTATTCTTAGCTGGGACGAAGCCGACCGTCCCCGCGAAAAGCTGCTGCGGAAAGGCCGGACCGCCCTCACCGACGCCGAGCTGATCGCTATTCTGATCGGCTCGGGCACGCCGAAGCAGAGCGCGGTGGACCTGAGCAAAGACATTCTGAAGTCGGCCCACTACAACCTGCACGAGTTGGCCAAGCTGTCGGTGGATGATCTGAAAAAGTTTCCGGGCATCGGCGAGGCCAAGGCCATCAGCATCGTGAGTGCCCTGGAGCTAGGGCGGCGGCGCAAGGCCAGCGAACCCACCCGGCGCGACAAAATCACCTGCTCCGACGATGCCTACAGCGTAATGCAGCCCTATTTGCTCGATCAGCCGCTGGAGCAATTCTGGATTATCTTGCTCAACCGCGCCAACGAGGTGATCAAACCGCACCACGTGAGCCAGGGAGGCGTGGCGGGTACCGTGGCCGATCCGAAGACGATCTTCAAGGCGGCGCTGGACAAACTGGCCAGCTCGATCATCCTGGTGCACAACCACCCGTCGGGCAACCTCACGCCGAGCGAAGCAGATATCCGGCTCACCCAGAAACTCAAGGAGGCGGGGCAGGTGCTCGACTTGCCGGTGTTGGACCATTTGATTTTCACCGATCACGGGTTTTATAGTTTTGCGGACAAGGGGGTATTGTAGGCACACGGATTTCGCACACGGATTTCATAGATGGCACAGATGGTTCAAGGTACGTAGATTTCACAGAGGAGGAAGATTGGGAGGTTTTTGCTTATATTGACTTGCCATAATCCAATTTGCTATGACCAACCAACGCATCCGCCTGAGCACCCGATTTCTTCCGTTTTTTAAAGGGCTGTGCTACGTGTTGCTAATGGCCTTTCTTGCCTTATCAATTCCGGCACTTACAGAAGGAGACTGGTGGGCGCTGTTACTCCTACTCAGCAGTGGGAGTATGGTAATCGCTACTTTGCGGGGTACGCTTAAGCTACGCACGGTGGTTTGGGAGGATAACCAACTGCGGGTGAAGGACCAGCAAACAATTCTTCTCCTGCCCGAAGAGATCAAGAACATTGAACTGAAGATGCTGATCGGGGTGCACAAGGTCACGCTGCACGAGCCGCATCCCTACTTGGGTGAATCGTTTCTGTTTCAAGCCACCCTGCATTACTTCTTCGCGCACGATCAGGTCGACGACCAGATGGAAGCGCTGCGGCAACATATTGCCCGAGCAAGACGCGAAGAACAAACGGAGGGCGTAGTCCCTAACGGACGCTCGACGTACCAACCACGACTAGGTGGCGCATAAATTGGGTGTCCGATACCACCTGAAGTCCGTTGGTTTCCATTACTTCCACCACGGTGCTTTTTGCCTATCAGTTAGCGGATACTTTTGGGCCGCAAAGTAGCGAATAGTTGCTTTTGGATGCGACACATGCTTCTTCCCGGCAAAATTTCGGTCAAGCGGTTGTTCTTTCCCATCAGAAAGTAGTTCTTTGGAGGTGGTCGTCCGATAGATGTCTTTCTCGATGATACCATCCACTGTTTCTAATTCCCCAACGTATGCATAGCTCACTGTCAACCAACCTAGGCATGGTGTTGGGCGCCTCCGTAGAAATTCCGCTGCTCACCGACATTGTCATCATTCTGGGAGCTTCGGTGCTGGTTATCTTTGTGTTTCAAAAGCTGAAGCTGCCCACCATTTTAGGGTATCTGATGACAGGCATCGTGGCGGGTCCCTACGCACTGGGGCTGATCACCGCTTCGCAGGAAGTGGAAGTGATGGCTGAGATTGGAGTGATCCTGCTTCTGTTTATCATCGGCATGGAGTTTTCGCTTAAGAGCTTGGCGGCCATCAAGAAGAGCGTTTTTGTGGGTGGAACCGTCCAGGTAGGACTCACTATTCTGGTCACCGCCTTAGTTGCCTGGTGGGCTGACATTGAACTGAATGCCGCTTTATTTTTAGGGTTCGTGTTTTCGCTTAGTAGCACCGCCATCGTGCTCAAGTTGCTGCAGGAGCGCAGCGAGGTAAACAGTCCGCACGGAAAAATTGCGTTGGCTATTCTGATCTTCCAGGATATCATCGTGGTGCCCATGATGCTGCTCACTCCCATCCTGTCGGGGCAGGCGGGCGACGTGGGGGCGGTGGTGGTGGAGCTGTTGCTCAAGGTAGCGGTGGTGATCGCCGTGGTGCTGGTGGGGGCGCGCTACCTGGTGCCTATTTTGCTGCACGAGGTGGCCAAAACCAAGAACCGGGAGCTGTTCATTCTGTTCGTGGTGGTGATTTGCTTCGCGATCGCGTGGGGCACCTCCGAAATGGGCTTGTCGCTGGCCCTGGGAGCCTTTCTGGCGGGGCTGGTCATCTCCGAGTCGGACTACAGCTATCAGGCTACCGGCTTTATCATTCCCTTCCGCGAGATCTTCACCAGTTTCTTTTTCGTTTCTATCGGCATGCTGCTCGATGTGTCGTTTCTGATCGACCACTTTCTGGTCATTCTGGGATTGCTGCTGCTGGTCAGCGTGGCCAAAGCGGGCATTGCGGGGGTGGCCGCGCTGCTGCTCAATTACCCAGTGCGCACCGCCATTCTCACCGGACTCACCCTGTTTCAGGTGGGCGAGTTTGCCTTTATTTTGTCAGAGGTGGGCATCGAGTACCAGTTGCTTTCCGAGGCTACTTACCAATACTTCTTGTCGGTTTCTATCCTGTCAATGGCCATTACCCCGTTCGTGATTCAGAGTTCGGAGCGGATTACCAAAGCGTTTACGACCTCCAAAGCGCTACGCACCCTGCCGATTCCCAAGCCAAAAAGCAACGGGGTGGCGGAACTTCCTTCGGAAGAACATTATAAAGACCATACGATCATCATTGGTTTTGGCGTAAACGGGCAGAACGTGGCACGGGCGGCCAAGTTCGCCAATATCCCCTACGTGATCATTGAGATGAACGCCGACACGGTGCAGCGCGAAAAGGCCCGGGGCGAGCCCATTCTGTTCGGCGACGCCACCAATCACTTCATTCTGGAGCACGTGAAGGTGTTTAGTGCCCGCGTGGCGGTGGTGGCCATCTCCGACCCGGTGGCCACCCGGGCCGTCATCACCAGCATCCGTTCCATCTGCCCCACCGTGCACATGATCGTCCGTACGCGCTTTATGAACGAAGTGACCGAACAACTGCGCCTGGGGGCCAGCGAGGTGGTGCCCGAAGAGTTTGAGACTTCCATCGAGATTTTCTCACGCCTGCTACACAAGTACCTGGTTCCACAGGATGAAGTTGACCATTTTATTGCCGACATCCGGGCCGACAGTCACGAGGTGCTCCCCCCGCGCGAGATTGATTACAGAAGGGCGGCGAAACTCACTATTCCCAACCTGAACATTTCGTCGTTGCGGGTGCAGAACGGCAACAAGGAAGTGGTGGGCAAAACGATGGACGAGTCGCGCATCCGTTCGCGCTATGGGGTCAACGTGCTGGCCATTCAGCGCAACGACGACTACCTATCGCACATCGAGGCCGACACCCAGATCAAGCAGGATGATATTCTTTTCCTGTCGGGCAAGCCCGAGGATGTGTCGCGCTTCCACGAGGTGATTAAGATTTAGTCTTGAAGCAAGAACCGCTCAACGCTTCACGCCCTGGGTGGTGAAGGATAGGCCCTGCTGCCCGTTGGTAGAGATCATCACCGCCTCGAAGAGCGGTTCGTGCACGCGGGGCCGGGTGGCCCACTCGAAGATAAAGTTGGCCCCGGTGCCCCCGGTCTGATCCGACTCGTCGATCACAATCTCGATAGTTTCCAGCGGCCGCAGGTACACCGGGTCGTTCACGTAGGTGCGCAACCGTACGCCCTGGGTGTTGTAGTAGTCGGCGTGCAGGATGAATACCGAATCGGTGGTGCTGATGTTGCGGATGCTCACCGTGGAGGTAAGGTTATAGGTGAGTTGGTCGCTCCGCTGGTAGATTTCTGAATACACCGACAGGTAAGAGCTTCCTTGAACCAGCGAATCGGGGGCGGTGAGTTGCACTTTTCTCTTGTCCCAATCCACCGGCCCAATGATGCCTTCTTCTTCGTTAGCAGGGGAGGTGCAGGAAAGCGCAGCGAGCAGGGTCACCAAAAGCGATGTGTTTTTCATAGGCTAAGAAGATTTCTCTGGGTGAGCAAGATACGCATTTGGTGCGAAGGCCGACGAACTTGGTTTCTGTTGCTACCAGTTGTCAAGCAGATTCGTCGCACGTGCTCTAATAGTTGGCTCGTCGCTGTCCTGGTACTGTATTACCGCTGCCTTAGCGCGTGCCCCCTTGATCATTCCGAGTGCAGTTAAGTAGCTCTGCGCATTTAAGTCGCTGCTTGTCCGTTCTCGCTCTCCCGCCGCCGCAATCAGATCAACGGACTCCTCATCCTGAAGGCGGCCTAATCCGAGCGCGGCCAGACGCATATTGGTGAAGCCTCCTTTCTCTTCTCTTAGTATCGTCCGAAACAGATCGCGGTGCCCCATTTTAGGAAACGCTGACAAATACTCCAAGGCGCTGAATTTCCAATCGTCGTTAGGCGAATTTTGATAGATCGACTCGAAGAGAGATTGAAGCGTGTCAAGTTCATCTTGAATGGCTACCGTCACTAGTGCGGTAGTTCTCACCGCTGAGTCATACAACAGCTCGGGGAGTACCCGACGAAGCTGCGGCGAAGGGTTGCTCGTCAGCGTCTCTGCCGTCCAGTACCGAACCTCCTCATCGGCATGCTTGAGTAACGCCAGCATTCGCTTTACCGATTCCTGGTCGGTACTTCCGGCAAGTGTTCTAACCAACTCGCCTAGCATTCTGGGGTGGTGGATGCTGTCTAGGGCGATATGCACACTAGAAAGCAAACTGTCAGAAGAAAGAAGCGGCTGATCCGATTGAAAGAACGTGTACTCCTCCGGCAGTGGTTTGCGGTAGAGAAGCGTGAGCCAATGTTCAACGTTCCCGATTTTCTCTGAACCAAAAAGGCAGTCCAGCAACAACGTGCTAACGGTATCCTGTTGCGCTATCAAATCGATGACGTATTGCCGATCTTCCTTAGTCGGACTTTCAGCGAGAGCTTCCAAAGCAATGCTTCTGGTCCTTGAACTGTCAAGTATTGGTCTCAAGATAGCAAGCAAGTTACCGATGTGTAGTTCTTTGATGGAGTAGATAGCGTATCCCTTGCGATTGACGTCCCATTCCCGGACGGCTTCTTTTAGTAGATACTCAGTTTTTTCATTCAGTGTAGTCTTAGCTAAAATTTGGGCTGCTAACACTCGAGCGGTAGCGTTTTCGCTTCGGATACGCTGGTAAGCGGTTCGCTGCAAAGAATCTGGGTTTAGCTGAAAGTAGCGCGGTAGCATATGCGCATCGCTAAAGTTCTCGTGCTCCACTAAGAAATCAAACAGCGGCGTGGTGCGGTCGCTGCCCAGATGCAACAGGGCGGTTCCAACCCAAAATAGATTGCCTCCGAAAGTTTCTGTTTCTAACTTTTCGAGCAGCAGCCTCTCCTGCGAGTGGTCGCCTACGGCCGTAACTGCCAGGTAAGCAAGCGTACGATGATAGGGGTTGCTAGAAGCGATTAAGTCACCGATGTTATCCTGATATATAGGTTCACACTTGAAATCGGCCAAAGGATAAGCTTCCTGGGTTGCTCCGCTCAATCGGACGATGAACTGAGACGCATCGTCGTGCGGCATCAAGAGCGAAGCGTACTTTTGAAAGAATCGGTTGAGACCTTCCTCACTAAGGCGGCTGTTCTGGGCAGCGCTAGCGAAGTCTTCTCGGAGGTTATCCATCGTCTGCCCGTAGGCAGTTAGACCGGTTAGCAAAAGCAGTAGCATGATCGCGGTCTTTATCATTTGGTGTGGCCCTCCCTAAAAATTATCACAGCGGTTGTATCTTATCAACCTGTTTAAATGATCAATCAAAACGCTTAAACAAAATGCCACGATTTAGCTAACACTTAATCCCGCGCCCGGTTATACTGCCGCAACGTCTAGGCGCTTGCTTGTTTCACCATCAAAATACAAATTTTTATGAACTTAGGAATCAAAGGAAAGGCGGCCGTGGTCACCGGAGCCGACTCAGGACTCGGAAAAGCTACTGCGCGTATACTCGTGAGCGAAGGAGCCAATGTGTTGCTCACCGATTTAAAGGAAGAAGGACTAGAAAAAGCTGCCGAAGAAGTGCGGAAGCACGCGACTGATGGGGCTGAGGTGACTACCAAGGCTGCTAACCTAACCGACAACGAAGAAGTGAAGGCCCTGGCTGAAGCCGCCCAGCAGCAGTTCGGCGGAGCCGATATCCTGGCCCACTGCGCCGGAGCCCGGGGAGCCGCCGGAGAGTTCTTAGAACTTAGCGACGAGGATTGGATGGAAACCATCGACATCGACCTAATGGGCTCGGTGCGGATCTGCCGGGCGTTTATTCCGCAACTACAAAAGAAAGGATGGGGACGTATTGTACTAATCTCGTCTGAGAATGCGCTGCAACCCTACGTGGAAGAGAGCCCCTACAACGCCTGTAAAGCCGCGATCATTAATTTATCGAAGTGCCTGTCCCGCGCCTACGGCCGCGATGGTATTCTCATCAACACCGTATCCCCGGCCTACATCGCCACGCCCATGACTGACGCAATGATGGAAGAACTAGCCGAAGAGCGGGGCATCGATATGGATGAAGCCGTGCAGTGGTTCCTCAAGAACAAGCGTCCGCACATCGTGGTGGACCGGCGCGGCAAGCCGGAGGAAGTAGCCGTCGTGATCGCGTTCCTGTGTTCAGAACTCTCTAGCTACATCAACGGTAGCAACTACCGGGTCGACGCCGGTGCCGTAGAAACGGCCTTTGGATAAAGATTTCGATTGCTTCATTGTTCGATTGTTGGTAGTTAGTATTGTCAACAATCGAACAATTGAGCCATCTAACAGTGGCCATCAATCAGAAAATCTTATGTCCAATAATCCCCCCGTACTCGTTTTTTTGCACTACTTTGGCGGCGCAGCGCGCAGTTGGCAATGGGTCACCGAACGCTTGGCGGATAACTACCGCTGTGTAGTACTCGATCTACCCGGTTTTGGCGGTGCTTCGCCGCTTGATCGGCCGTCGATTGAGGGAATGGCCGACTACGTGCGTCGGGAAACCGAGCGGTTAGGGCTCACTGCGTTTACGCTGCTTGGCCACTCGATGGGTGGAAAAATAGCCTTGCAGGTGGCTGCGGATGATTCGCCGGGCGACCAACGCGTTCAGCAGTTGGTACTGATCGCTCCGTCGCCCCCTACTGTGGAGCAGATGCCAGATGCCGAAAAGGAGCGGATGCTGCGCCATCCCAACCGGGAGGAAGCAGAAACCACGGTGAAAAACGCTACCCGACGATCTTTGTCCGCTGAGCAGCAAACACTAGCCGTGGAAACGCAATTGGAAATTGATGAGGCCACCTGGCGTTGGTGGTTGTTAGTGGGCATGAACCACTCTATCGCTGATCAGGTAGGCCAGATTAATGTTCCTATTACCGTGCTGGCTTCCGACACCGACCCAGTCATTGATTCGGACACGATTCAGCAAGAAGTGATGGGCGTGCTTCCGAGGGCCAAATTGAAGCGTACCCAGGGGGTAGGGCATCTACTGCCGCTGGAAGACCCGGAGTGGGTAGCAGAGCAGATCAGGAGGGTTCTTTGATAAACCCCTTTTGAAGACAATTGGCATAAATTCGTACCGGTGACCCCGATAGTTGGCCGACTGCCATAAATTGCTTACTTTTTCCCGCTTTCATAGAAAAAGAAAGTCGCTGTCTTCAGTTTAACGTCTTATCCATGATCAATCGCATTTGCTTACTCAGCCTCTTCGTAGGAGTATATTTTCTGGCGAATGGACAAACGGATTCTCTCCCGCCCCCCAACATCCTGTGGATTGTGAGCGAAGATAATAGTCCGCTTATCGGAGCCTACGGCGACACGTTTGCCATCACTCCTAATATTGACCGTTTAGCCACTGAAGGAATACTATACGAAAATGCCTTCGCCTCGGCCCCGGTATGCGCTCCCACCCGCTCAACGCTGATCACCGGCATGTACGCTAACTCGATGGGCACCCAGCACATGCGCAGCGGAAACGCCATTCCTGACTTCATTAAGTTTTTTCCTCGCTACCTACGGGCGGCTGGCTACTATTGCACTAACAACGTAAAGAAGGACTATAACACTGACGACCAAGAAGAAGCCTGGGACGAATCCAGCGGTAAAGCCACCTACCGGAACCGCCCGGCGGGCAAACCCTTCTTCTCAGTGTTTAACTTCACCACCTCGCACGAGAGCTCCATCCACGAGCCCATCCAGCGCTTGGTGCATAATCGCGAGGAGGTGCCGATTCCCCCGTACCACCCCCGCACCGAGGATATGAAACACGATTGGGCGCAGTACTACGATCAGGTGACCATGATGGATGCGCAGGTGGGCAAGGTGCTACAGGACTTAGAAGCGCAGGGGCTAGCCGAGAATACGATCGTGTTTTACTACAGTGACCACGGTGGCGTACTGGGCCGTAGCAAACGATTTCTGTTCGAGTCGGGCCTGCGGGTGCCGCTCATCATCCGTTTCCCCGAAAAGTATCAGCATTTGGCTCCGGGAAAACCTAACACGCGTACCGACCGGCTGGTTACGTTCGTGGATTTTGCTCCTACCGTGCTGAGTCTGGTGGGCGTTCCGGTGCCCGATTATATGCAGGGACAGGCCTTTTTGGGCGAACAAAAGCAAACTCCCAGCGAGTATGCCTTTGCCTTTCGGGGACGCATGGACGAGGCGTACGATATGTCGCGCTCGGTGCGTGACAAACAGTTTCGTTATACCCACAACTATATGCCCCACCGCATCTACGGGCAGTACCTGCAGTACCTCTGGCGCGCCCCGTCGATGGCTTCCTGGGAAGCGGCCTACCGGGCGGGCGAACTCAACGAGGCCCAGTCAGCCTTCTGGGAGCCCAAGCCACCGGAAGAACTTTACGACGTGACCCAAGACCCGCACAATGTGCGCAATCTGGCCGATGACCCGCAGTACCAAGCCGACCTGGAACGTCTCCGCGGGGCCGAAGCCGACTGGGTACGCCGCATTCGTGACGCGGGTTTCTTGCCCGAAGCCGAAATGATGGCGCGTGCTCAGGAGAAAGGAACTACGATCTACGAGATGATGCAACCGCCTGGCCTACCGCTCGAGCGCATCATCGAAACCGCCGACTTGGCCAGCACGGGTGATATAACTAATCTAAACGAATTCATTATCCGGCTTAGCGACGAAGAACCAGCCGTGCGCTACTGGGCCGCCACCGGGTGCGCTATTCTAGGCAAACAAGCCAAACCGGCTCAGCAAGTGCTCGAGAAACACCTGGACGACCCTTCGGCCAGCGTGGCCGTGGCTAGTGCCGAAGCCTTATACTACCTGGGCGAAACCGAAAAACCCCTGAATACCCTCACCCGTGTACTTGAAAATGGCAACGAAATGGCTCGGGTGCATACCGTCAACGTGCTCAAGCTGATGGGCGAAGACGCGCGTCCGGCTCTCCAAGCCGCCCAAGCTATCCTTGATCGCGCGAAGCCCGAAGACGCAACCCATGACAAGGGATACGACATACGGGCCGCCCGTAGCCTGATAGATGCCCTTAACGAGCCGGGAAGATAAAATTCTATGGTAGAGATTAATAAAGACACAACGGTTGGTTGGATCGGCACCGGCGTGATGGGAGCCGCTATGCTGGCGCGCTTGCAGAAAGCCGGTTATGCTAGTATCATCTACACCCGCACTCGGGAAAAGGCCCAACCGCTGCTGGACGCCGGGGCGCAGTGGGCCAACTCGCCCCGGGAGGTAGCGCAACAGTCCGACGTAGTGTTTACCATCGTGGGGTTCCCCAACGACGTGCGGGAGGTGTACCTTGGGGAGGACGGGCTGTTGGCCGGGGCGGCGGAAGGAGCCATTTTGGTGGACATGACCACCACCGAACCCAGTCTGGCGCAAGAAATCTATCAGCAAGCCCAAGCCCAACAGGTGCCCACCGTGGATGCCCCCGTGTCGGGCGGTGACGTGGGGGCGAAAAACGGCACGCTCTCCATCATGGTCGGCGGCGACGAACCGGCCGTGGAGGCCGTGATGCCGCTGCTGGAGGTAATGGGCAAGAACATCGTGTATCAGGGCGGAGCCGGAGCCGGACAACACACCAAGATGTGCAACCAGATCACCATTGCGGGCACCATGATCGGCGTGTGCGAAAGTTTGCTCTACGGCCACCGTGCCGGGCTCGATCTGCCCACCATGCTGCAATCAATCAGCGGGGGGGCGGCTGCCTGCTGGACGCTGGATCAACTAGCCCCGCGCATGGTGCAGCGCAATTTTGACCCCGGCTTCTACGTGGAGCACTTCATCAAAGACATGGGCATTGCCCTGCAGGAAGCCAACCGCCTGGGGCTCTCGATGCCCGGACTGGCACTGGCCAAGCAACTCTATGAAGCTACCCAGGCCCAGGGCCACGGAAAACTAGGCACCCACGCCCTGTTGCTGGCTTTAGAACAACTCTCGGGCATTGAACCGCGGTAGGACAGCAAACAATGTACAAACGGATTGGGTTGTAAAAAAAATCAATCCGTTAGTTAGTTTAGTCGGTATGGAATCAACCCAACAGTCGCCCGAAGATTCGGTATCGCGACTTTCTTCGGCCCGCAAGCTTCTGGTACTTCTTGCTGTGGGTGGCATCATCTTTTCTATTGTTTACTTCTTCTTTCTAGACGACGATTCGGCAGCAGCCAATGAAAATTCGGTGACCACCGGAACCGTGGCTGAACCACAATTTCTAAAGGAGGGCGAACTGGTGTTTTTAGACGCAGAAACGCAGGACACGCTACAGCAGATCGATATTGAGATTGCTGCCGAGCAGAAGGAGCAGCAACAAGGGTTGATGCACCGCAGCGCGATGGACGAGGACCACGGCATGCTGTTTCCTTACACCAGCGCCCGGCCGCGCTCGTTCTACATGAAGAACACCAAAATGTCGCTGGATATCATGTACGCCGACGCCGACCGCCGAATTGTCACCATTCATCAAGGGGTGATGCCCTACTCCGAAAAGTCATTGCCTTCGGGTGAACCCGCCCAGTACGTAGTGGAGGTAAATGCTGGCTTTGCCGCCCGCCACGGCATCCAGGAGGGCGATTTTATTGCTTTTGAGGAGCTTCCACTTAATTGAAACCGCACCGGTTCGCATAATCCACAAGCCTTATCTCTTCTTGCCCAATAGGCGAGCCGTCGGGCGCCGGTAGGGGAGGAGCTACCTCTATACCATCAGGATGATCCTCGAAGCGATTGATTTGAGTAAGCGCAAACTGCCAGTGCGCTCTCCATGCATCATCCGGACCTGAATCACCTAAGATCTGCTGCTTGAGCTGCGCAAGTTCCAGCGTAGCCAGCGCCCGCACCTGCCCGGAGGTGGACTCGTTCGCCGCCAACTGAATAAGGTGGTTCACGACCAGTTGTTGTACCAAGCGCTGTAGTTCTCCTTCGTAGCCCGAGCGGCGATCGGCCTGCCAGGTGGCCTGCATCAGTTGGTCAGCAACCTCCGAAAAACCCGGTGCTTGGTCGTAGCGGGCGTGATAGTCCACCATGCGGGTGAGGCGTTCGGGATTGAGTAAAAAACCAAGCGTGAAGTCAGCCGCCGTTTCGGCCGCCGCCATCGGGTCGAAGGTGATGCCGGTGCGCGACGGGAACAGCTCGCGCGCATTTTCGTCGTAGCCCAGCGGATAGGGCGGTAGCAGCGTCAACACCCGCTCGGATATCGCTAACGCTTCGGGAGTGATGGTACTAAGCAAGGCTTGGATGGCGGCCCGTTGTTGATCGCCCGGCACCATCTCCAGCACGGGCTGCCCGTCGCCCCGCATGGCGTAGGTGTAGTTGAGTCCGCCCGGTAGTTTAGCCACTGCTTCGGTTTGGTAGCGATGAAATAAGTACATCGGTACCAGCACCTCTTCCAGCGTCGCCACTGGTTGGCCGAACGGAATTTTCCGCTCCGACAGGTTTTGCAGGGCAATCCTCCGCACCTGCATCACGCGCTTGAGTTCGGCCACCGCATCGGAGCCGTTGTCCCACAGGTGGGCCGCCGGGTGTGCTCCGCTCACGGCTCGGGCATCCCGATCCGAAATAAACAGCAAGCCATCACTGATCGAATGTTGTAGGATGCTACCCAGCGCCTGCGCCTCGTCCACTTCCGAAGGGAAGTCCTGATAGCCGTAGGTGATGGCTATCTTGTCCCACGCGCCAATTTCGTCGGTGTAGGCGTCGGATAAGTCCAGTCGCTCCCCCACAATCTTCACGTAAGGATGGGGATAATCCATCACAGAGGCGCGCGCGTTGCCGCTGGCCGCGTAGTTATGCACCAGTCCTAGGGTGTGCCCCACTTCATGGGCGGCCAATTGCCGCAGACGTTGCAATGACATTTGCATCATGGGGCTATCCTCCTGCGGTTCCGAACCCGGCCCGTCAGTTTCGTAGTCGGCCACCAGCCCCGAGGCGATCAAAAAATCCTGGCGCACACGCAGCGAACCAAGCGTCACTTTCCCTTTAATGATCTCGCCGGTGCGCGGGTCGTAGATGCTGCCGCCGTACGACCAGCCGCGGGTGGAGCGGTGCACCCACTGCACCACGTTGTAGCGAATGTCCATCGGATCGGCCCCTTCGGGCAGTAGCTTCACCTGGAAGGCATCGCGGTAGCCCGCTGCTTCAAAAGCTTGGTTCCACCACCGCATGCCGTCCATCAGCGCCGAGCGAATAGGTTCCGGTGCGCCGGGGTCCAGGTAGTAGACGATGGGCTCCACCGGGTCGCTCACCGCGGCAGCGGGGTCTTTTTTGCGGAGCCGGTGGCGGCGGATCAGGCGCTGCGTCAATGCTTGGTCTACCGGGGTGGCGTAGTCTTGGTAGGTGAGGGGAATGTAGCCCGAGCGGGGATCAAAGCGCCGTGGCGTATAATCACTATCCGGCAGCTCGACGAACGAATGGTGCTGCCGCACGGTGACGGCCTGAGCGCTGGGCGATACGGACCGCAGGTACTCTCCCGCATCGGAGCCCGTAAAGGTCAAGGTGAGTTCTACTTCGGTGTTCTTGGGAAAATTCTTGGTGCGGGGCAGGTAGAACGCGCTGCGCGACCGATCCAGGCTAAAGCTGCCCTGCTTCGTCCGCTTGATCATATCGGCCACTCCGAACGCATCGCTGAGCAGGAAGTCCGACGCATCAACCAGCACCCGTCCGTCTGTTTCGGCGGTCACGGTGAAGCCCGCCAGCACCGATTCGGCAAACGATTCGGCCACCGCCGCCCGCTCGTTGGTATCGTCGGTCACGGCGCGGTACTGCTGGTTAAGTGCGACCAGCAGTATTTTCGGACCGCTGCGGCGGAACTCCACTACCTGCGGTTCGCCCAGCCGACCGCGGTCGAGTCCGATGTCGTTCGATCCGGCTCCGGCAGCCAAGGTAGTATAGTACAGAAATTCGATGTCAAAGCGAGGAATCTCCAGCCATAACTTGCCATCCTTAGCGTCCCAGTAAAAGGGAAGGTAACCAGGGGAGGCGGGTAGCGATTTCGTTTTCTCCTGAATCGTGGGAATGGTATCCTGCGCCGCGAGTAACCAAGGTGCCATCCAAAGGGCTAGAATAGGGAGCGTTTTGCTTGTCATAAACCAGTGATAAAAATTTTACGTATAATTAATAAAATCGTATCAACCTTTTCGTTTCTTCCGGTGTCTACTAAATAAGGCCGCCGGAATGGGACAATATACTACTCCTGCCCGTATGATAGCACCCTAGCCAACCCGCACATGAAATATTATATCCGATTTTTCTCAACAATATCAGCCTTGCTGCTCCTTCTGGGGGTAGGTCGATCCGTATACGCCACGCATATTCTCGGGGGCGAGATTCGGGCGGAGTCAGTTTCTTGCCAGGGATTTACCTACCAGGTTACGGTGGTGCTTTACGGTGACACGGGTAGTGGCGTTACTTTCGAAAGCGGCGTACTTTCACTGGGTTTTGGCGATCCTATCAACGTGGGTACGGAAACTGACTTTTCGGTGGTCAGGGTCACCAACGATTGGGTAACCGTGAACACGTTGGTCTTCGAGGCAACTTTTCCGGGACCGGGCACCTACTTGATCAACTTCAAATCGTTTAACCGTAGCGACCAGGCGATCAATATTGCCAACGCGATTAATACTCCGTTCTTCGTAGAGACGAAATTAGTTATCAGTCCCCGGGAGTGCAACAGTTCGCCGGTGCTCAGCGACACGCTGAACACGCGGGTCTACGCCGGGTCACGCTACGAAATGCGCATCAATGCCACCGATCCCGACGGCGATAGCCTGTCCGTGGAGCTGGTCACTCCCCAAGAAGACGTTGATGTGCCCGTGCGCGGCTACCGCTTGCCGATTGACTACGATCTGGGGCTGCTGAACAACCCGGTGGCTTCGGACGGAGTGAGTCGCCCGACCCTCAGCGCGTCGCCGGAGGCGCTGGTGTGGGACGCACCAAACCTGGGCGGTAGCTTCATCATCAACCTGCGGGTGACCGAGTGGCGAAAGGCAAACGGCGAATGGACATCGTTGGGCTACGTGACCCGCGATTTGCTGATCAACGTGGTGGACACGGTGAATCAAACCGACGTGCGCGACCTGGTTGTAACTGATACTGAAGAAGCGTTTGCCGAGCCTGATGCGTACTTGTATCCCAACCCGACCAACGGGCCTTTTTCGTTAGAGATTAATAGCGATATTTGGGTAGGGGGGACGGCGACGCTGTATAACATCATCGGAGAGGCTCTTAGTGAGCGTGTGGTGGTTCCGGGCAGCAACTCGTACGACGTGACCAACTTCACCAGCGGTATTTACTTCATCAACCTGCAACAAGACGAAATGCAGAAGATCCTTCGCTTTATGAAGCGGTAAAAGTGATCTCCGTGAAGCAATCGGCTGACGAGCTACTTTACGTGTGGTGAAGATATTTTAGCCAAAAAAGCGTCATAAACGCAATTTAAGCCACAAAAAAGATTCTAATTTTCTAAATTCCTTACGTAGGCACGGTATTTGGATTTATTAACATAATGCAGCGGGTTTGCTCAGTGAAACTGCCGCGTTTTGTACCACATAAATTCTATATCCATGAAAACCTACATAAATATAAGTGCTCTTGCGCTGGCGATAAGTATAAGCAGTTGTATTCCCCCGCCGTCTAGTGGCATTGCTCAATCGTACGCGGCCCAACCGGGGGTAAGGGGCCATGCATCTTTAGACGTTTTTTACCAAGAGTTAGCCCCCCACGGCACTTGGATAAACAACCCCCGGTACGGACAGGTGTGGATTCCGAACGTGGGTCGTGGCTTCCAGCCCTACGTAACGCGCGGTCATTGGGTGATGACCGAATATGGCAATACCTGGGTGTCGCACTACGACTGGGGCTGGGCACCTTTCCACTACGGCCGCTGGTTTTTGGACAATTACCACGGCTGGATGTGGGTGCCAGGCAACGAGTGGGGACCGGCTTGGGTGGCTTGGCGCTCGGGTGGTGGTTACTACGGCTGGGCTCCCCTGTCTCCAGGTCTGAACGTAAATGTGAACATCAACATTGGTCGTCGCATTCCGCGCTCTTACTGGAGCTTCGCCCCCCAGCGCTACATTACCAGTCCGCGAATCTATGACTACTGCGTGCCGCGCGGCCGGGTGGTGAACGTGATTAATCAAACCACGGTGATCAACAATACCTATGTATATAACGACCAACACCGTTACTACAGCGGTCCGCAGCGCCGTGACATTGAGCGAGCTACCCGCCGCCCCGTGGCGGTGCGCCAAGTACAGGATTCCAGGCGGCCCGGAGCAGCTTCGGTACGCAGTGGCTCGGTTGCCCTATACCGTCCTGAGGTACGTCGTCAGGGCATATCGCGAAGCACCAATGCCAACACCAGCCGCTCGCAAAGGGGAAGCACCCGCGATAACTCGCTGACGCGTTCGTCGTATGATCGTGGTGATAGATCAGCTCCGGCGGTCCGTTCGTCTCGGTCACGTGACAATACGAGTTCGTCGTACGACAACCGTACGTCAGCACCGGCCCGTAGCTCTCGCCAGCGTACTTCGCCGAGCCGATCGTCGACTCCTAGTGCCACCACTCCGTCTCGCTCTTCGGGCAGCAGTCGTTACGAGCGCCGTTCGGCTCCGGAGCGTTCGCCCGCGCGTACGGAGAGCCGGTCATCGTCGCGCTCGCGTTCGGAATCGAGCCGCTCTTCGTCGTTTGGTCGACCCAGCGAGTCTCGCTCCGAACAGACAAGATCAGCGTCACCGGCTAGCCGCAGCAGAGGATCGAGCTCATCGAACAGCAGTCGCTCGTCGGCTTCTCCGAGTACTTCAAGCTCAAGCAGATCCAGCGCGACCCAATCCACGCCAAGTCGCTCTGAAACGCGCGCTGCTTCGCCCAGCCGCAGTAGTAGCAGCACGGGGCGGAGCCGGTCAGGCGTGACCCGGTCAGGCGTGACTCGTTCGTCGCGGCCGCAGCGGTAACTGTTTGTTCTAGATTAAATAGCTCGCCTGATGCTTTTCGCTCGGCGAACCTCATCGGGTGAGCTATTCTTTTTTCGCAAAAATATTTCCTCCACTTTTCGGTCTTCGAAACTTTTTCTACCTTGAACTGTTGAACCACCAAACAAACGTCTCCATGGAAACAGCGACTAAATCAGACATTGAGAAAGAAATTGAAGCGCTTAACGCGCAGCTCACTGGCGACATGTTCAAGGACATGGAAATCCGCGACAAGATGCACAACCTGAAAATGAAGCTCACCGGCACCCGTCCGATGGATTCACAGATTGAGTGTGTAGGATGCGGTAGTTAATGGTTCTAGGTCGGAAAGTTCTAGGTTCTGGGTTCTTTAATCTTTACAAACCCAGAACCTAGAACTCCGAACCTTCTAACTTTTAAGTACGTCTTTCGCGAGTTTCACGCGGAGTGATACCCCTTCGTCACTCACTACTACCACGCGCATTCCCTGTTCAATGTAGTCGCCGCGGGTAAAAGCATCATATAATTCGTCGTTGATCATCACCTTGCCACTGGGTCGCAACACGGTGAATGCCACCCCTTCTTCCCCAATCAAGAGCGGATTTTTCGCCTTCACCGTGTATCCCTCGCTGCGTGCTTGCGTATGTTGCAGCGATACCCTCCGAAAAGCGGCGCTTTCAGTGAAGCGTGCCCCCCCGAAGAATAACAAAAGCATCGACCCTAGTAGGCCGGCAAGGGTAGTAGTCACCGCCTGAATGACGTCAGAAGGATCAACGAAGAAGAAGTCGAAGTTCTGGTTGTTAAGCATGATCATGGTGAGTGAACCTACCACCAGCCCCAGCCCCGCCAGACCAGCTATACCAAAGCCCGGGATCACCAGCACCTCCAGCGCCAGCAATACCGCTCCCACAAACAGCGCGGCGATCTCCCAGTTTTCAGCCAGTCCGTTAAGGTAGTGCGGCACCAGATACAGCGTGAGGGCAATCATGGCCGCCAGGATCGGAAAGCCCACTCCCGGCGTTTGCAGCTCGAAGTAGATGCCGCCGATAACGATCAGAATCAGAATGCCACTCAGGAAAGGGTTGAGAAAGAAAGCAATAATTTTTTCGGTGGCACTGATCTCGAAAACATGCATGTCGTAGTCGTCTATTCCGTTGCGAGCCAAAATATCTTCCAAGCTGTTAACCTGCGCCTCGCAGAAGCCGTACTTAATGGCTTCAGAAGTGGAAAAGGTGATTACTGAGCCTGCTTCCGACACGCTATCCACCACCAAATTTTCGTCGACCATTGCTTCGGCGATACGAGGATTGCGGCCGTTGGCCTCGGCCGTAGAGCGCATAATGGAACGCATGTAGGACTGATACTTGTCAGGAGCCGCTTCGCCAGTGCCGCCGTTCACCACCGTGGCGGCTCCGATGCTACCTCCGGGAGCCATATAAATGCTATCGGTGGCAATGGCGATCAGCGCTCCGGCCGAGGCCGCGTCTTTATTGATAAACGTGTATACTGGCTTGTCGAACTCCAGCAAACGGGTGCGGATATCGTCAGCATCGTTGAGCGCTCCGCCGTAGGTATCCATATTAATAAGCAAGTAGTCAATGTCAGCGTCTTCGGCGCGCTCCAGCGCGAGCATCACGTAGCGATTCATGCGTGGATCAATCTCCGAGCGGATGTTCATCACCAGTACCTGCTGGCGCGCAGTGGTGTCGATCGCTTGCGCTCTGGAAGCAAAAGGCAACAGCAAACTTAATAGACTAATCAGCAGTGGATACTTCATGGTTTAAGGGAAAATAGTAGGTAATTAGAAAACCGCGGTGCGCGAGAAAAAGTTGATAATGCGTCAGCTTTCCCGTCAAACAGCTTCCGTTATTATTCCACAGAGTGGGCTTCGTTCATTATCCAGAACTTATTGGCGGAAAGCGTCCTCGCCGGACGCCGCCTCGAAAAATAAAGCTTAAAGCGGGCCGTTCTTTTAACGAAGGTGGCCGTATCTTTGCCTATTTAACGCACTAACCAACCGTCTTGTCATGCTTTTTCCTTCAACTGCTCGTTACTTGCTGCTGATTGTCAACGCGTTGGTAGCCTTCGGTAGCTACGCCGCGGCACCGACCGACTCGGTGGGACTGGAGCGCAATCTGGGCGAAATATTTGTGCTGCATCAGGTGAGTGAAGGACAAACCCTGTTTGCCATCTCTCAACGCTACGCTATTTCGATAGACGATCTGCGCGGGTTTAATCAACAAACTGATCTGGGAAAACTCAACATCGGCGACACCCTACGCATTCCATTGTTTCCGCAGTTGGCCAAAGGACAGAAGGTACGGCACCAAGTGGAAGAGGGGCAGACCCTGTTTGCCATTGCTCGCCAGTACAGCGTGGGCGTGAACGATATTCGAACCTGGAACGCCCTGGGGGGGCACTCGATCGCCATTGGGCAAGAACTCATTGTGTATCTGGATGCTACGGTTGGCGATGGGAACGCCACCGACCCTGACGCGAACAAATACGAATTGCACACCGTGAAAGAAGGCGAAACCCTCTACGCCATTGCGCGCGCCTACGGAGTAGCGGTCGACGAGCTACGCAAACGCAACCAACTGTCGGGAGAAGGCATTCGGTTCGGGCAGACGCTGATTATCCGCGATAAAGGGCTGGCCGAGGTGGCCCCGATGGTGCCCGTGGTGGAGGTTAAGCCCCCGCCTACTCCGCAGACCCGCCGCCCCCGCGTGAGTCGCTCCCAAGCACTGGAGGCCGAGCGACAGCGCTTTGAGAGCATCAAAGACGAAGAGAACAAAACGTTAGCGTCTATTGAAACGGTGTCGGAGATGGGCTTCGCCTCGGTGATTGAGGGCGGCTCGAACACCCGGAAATATTTGGCCCTGCACCGCTCCGCCCCGGTGGGCACGGTGTTGCGGGTGCGCAACGAGATGAACGAGATGAGCGTGTTCGTGCGGGTGGTAGGCAAGTTACCTGACACGGGGGTAAACGACAAGGTGGATATTCGCCTCACCCAGGCCGCCTACGAAAAGCTGGGCGGCATCAACGAGCGCTTTCCGGTGGAGATTAGTTATTTGAAGTGAGGATGCTACAACCGCTAAGCAAGCCCTACCGGAATACCGGTATATTTGACAGCTTCACAATAATTTAACGTACCCTTTTAGTCTCGTTCAATCCTTCTTTCGTACATTGCGCGATCCTTATAATTTAGGAAGATGAGCAACCTAACCGGCTACGTAACGAGCGCAGCGTTAATACTTATCTTTGGCGCTTGCCAGCGGGAAGCGTTTCGCCCCGAAGCGATTGATCAGGACTACCTGACGCTGGGCAAGGGCGGGGGGATGACCAACCAGGTGGACACCTACTACGTGTTGGCCGATGGACACGTGTATCAGCACGACAACTTTACCAAAGCCTACCAACCGCTGGGTCGGCTCGATCGCGCTACCCGGGCCCGTTTCCTTGAAGAAGCCCTTGCCATCGATACCACTTTGTTCGGTTGCCAGGAGCCAGGCAATCTCTACTATTTTCTTACCCTACACACCCAAGACACGGTTCGGTCGTGCATCTGGGGGAAAAGTGGGTTCGCTCCTCCTCAAGCCATCACTGCTCTTTACGAACGCACCCAACAATGCATTAACGATCTGTGACAATGAACTGCACCAAAACTCTCTTCGCCACGGCGTTTCTGGTTCTACTTAGCAACGTCTCCTTCGGTCAATCAACCGACCCCTGGGCCATCAAAAAGCAGCGCAATGGCGTTGTTCAGCCGCCCTCATTCCCCTATCAGACCCGCAACGGGGCCGACGCCGCGAAAACTACGAACGTGCGGACAGCGAAACCCTTATCGCGACCGTTATCACAGCAACCGTTATCACGGCGACCGTTATCCCTGAACTACCGCTTGACACCTACCGGACCAGCGAGCGAGCCACCCCGCGAGATCCGAGGCACACTGTCGGCCGCCGCCAATGGCCGTGCCAGCCTCAATCTGCCGGAGGCGGCGCAGCACTACCTCACCGAAGCGCGTTCGCTCATGCGCATCGAGCTTCCTGAGCAGGAGTTTGTTGCCCAACAGCAGTGGAAAGACGATCAGGGTACGCAGCACCTGCGCCTTCAGCAGCACTACCGGGGAGTGCGGGTATACGGCAGTGAAATTATCGTGCACGCCGACCCCGCCACCACCGTGCAGGGTCTGAACGGAAGATACATCGCCAGTCCGACCGCCCTGAACACCGTGCCGACGGTAAACGAAACGGATGCGGTGGCCACCTCGCTGGCCCGGTTCCGCAGCGAGGGTACGCTGCAATCGCTCACTCCCGAGCAGCAACAACTGCTCAACTATAACGCCCCCTCGGCCGAACTGGTGATCTTGCCCACCTGGGAGGCTTCCGAACTCACCCTGGTCTGGCGGGTGCTGGTTCGTCCCAACTTCTTAGATTACTGGGAAGTGTTCGTCGATGCCCACACCGGGCAACTAATCAGCCGGACCAATCTTACCTGCACTTTCGTTCCCGACTTTGCGACGCCCAACAAATCCACCGCACACACCCATTCTCACCGGAGTGCTTCAGTGGCACCGTGGCGGGTAACCACCGCCGGAAAAGGCAGCGGCACCGACCTGAATGGGGTGAACCGCACGATGGAGACCTGGCAAGGCGGCGGTTTTTCCTACCTGGTGGATGCGACCAAGGATATGTTTCAGGGAGGCAACCCCACCACGATAAAGGACCTGAAAGGCGTGGTGATCACCTACGATGCTGAGCGCGTTGCCAAAGCCAAATCAGTTACAGTGGTGAACGAGCAAGGCACTAGCTTTAGCGACCCGGCGGCGGTGTCGGCGCACTACAATGCTTCGCTGGCCTACGATTACTTCCATGATGTGCACGGTCGCAATGCCATCGATGGGCAGGGCGGTAACGTTTTGTCTATTATCAATTTCGTGGACGAAGACGGAGAGGAGATGGACAACGCCTTCTGGAACGGAGAGTTTATGGTGTACGGCAACGGCAACCGGGGGTTCAAACCCCTGGCGGGAGACACCGACGTGGGCGGACACGAGATGAGCCACGGCGTGATCGGAAGCACCGCCAACCTGGTGTACCGTAACCAATCGGGGGCCGTCAACGAGCACATTGCCGACGTGTTTGGCGTGCTCATCGACGCCGATAATTTTACCCTAGCCGAAGACGTTGTCTTGCCGCAAGCCTACCCTTCGGGAGCCATGCGCGACATGGAAGACCCCCACAACGGAGGTAACGAACTGGGCGACCGGGGCTGGCAACCCGACCACATGCGCGAGCTCTATACCGGGGCCGAAGATAACGGTGGAGTGCACATCAACAGTGGCATCCCCAATCGGGCATTCTTCCTCATTGCCACCGAACTGGGGCGCGACCAAGCGGGGGCAATCTACTACCGGGCGCTCACCACCTACCTAACGGCCAGCTCCGAATTTGTTGACCTGCGGCGTGCAGTCATCAACGCAGCTAACGACCTGGAAGGCGAAGCCGCTGCCCAAACCGCAGCCCAGGCCTTCGATGCGGTCGGCATCACGGATGGCAATACCGAACCCGGCGGCGGCGACGAACCGGGTCCGATACCGGATGAGGACGACGATGATTTGCCAGCCATTGCCGGAAAAAATCTGTTTCTCACCGTCAACACCGACCCCGACGATGCTAACGCGGATGGCACTCCGTGGTCTTTGTATTTCGTCAATGAGAACGACAACATTTTTGAGCCGATCTCCACCACCTCGGTGAGCCGAAAACCTGCTGTGATGGACGACGGAAGCCTTGCCTTCTTCGTCACCGAACAGGGAACCATTCGCGGCATCGAGCTCACCGAACCCTACGGTGAAGTGGTGATCAGCGATACCTCGCTCTGGCTTAACCTAAGCGTGTTGAAGGACGGCCAGCGGCTGGCCCTGGTCACCAACCAGAGAGTGCCGCAGATTTGGGTGCTGGACCTTGCCAGGGAGACGGACAACTTTACGTTATTTGAACTGTATAACCCCACCACCCAAGAAGGTATTGTGACCTACGACGTGCAGTATGCCGATGCCCTTGAGTGGGATTATTCGGGAGAATACTTGCTCTACGATGCCTTTAACCAGGTGGGAACCACGGGAGTGGAAGCAGACGTGGAATACTGGGACGTGAATTTTATCAAGGTGTGGGACAACACCGCCAACGATTTCGGCGACGGCGCTATCTCCAAAATATTTAGCAACCTACCCAAGGGAACCAGCATTGGCAACCCCTCTTTTTCCAAAACCAACCGCAATATCGTCTGCTTTGACCTGCTCAATGAAATTGACGAATCATTCCTCATCATTGCGGCCGACCTGGGAACCGGTGAAACCAAGACGGTGTATGAAAATAACACCCTCGGCTTTCCGAACTACTCAAACGACGATCGATCCTTAATCTTCGACGAGAAAGATGAAGACGGGCAACCGATAGTAAGCCAAATACCCCTTCAGGATAATAAACTGGAAGCAGCCGGTGAACCTACCGTGCTATTTACGGAAGCAAAATGGACCACCTGGTTCAGTCAGGGCCAGCGCGAAATTAACAGTCCGGAAAATGAGTTGCTTAGCTTTGAAGTGATGCACGGCGAAAGCAGCATCCCCGGAACCATCACCGGTCAGCGCATTGTGGTAGACGCGCCGGACGACGCAAATATCAGAAGCTTAGTAGCCAACTTTGAACAGTCGAACGGGGCCAACGTCTACGTAGACGACGCCCGACAAATCAGCGGACTCACCAGCAACGACTTCTCAGAGGTGCTCACCTACCGGGTGATTGCCGAAAACGGTGCCCCGCAAACCTACACCGTTACCGTTAATCAGGACAATCCTGATCCCGACCCGAACCCTGACCCCGACAATCCGGACCCGGACGATGAGGTGGTGGGCGTAGAAGATGAACTGGCCGAATCTGGCGCAGTATATCCTAATCCCTTCGAGCAAGACCTGTTCTTGCGCGCGTCGTTGACTCATCAGCCGCTGCAACTCACGCTGCACAATGTGCTCGGGCAGGCGGTGCCGCTGGTTCGAGAGAACGACCACTTTAAGGTGCCCGCATCGGCAAAGCCCGGTCTGTATCTGCTTACCATCCGGCACGCGCAGGGAAGCGAAACGGTGCGGCTCATCAAGCAATAGCGCATAAATTTCCGGTGGTTTTCTAAACAACTGCTTCCGGTTTGGTGGTTATGTAGTTTTTAACCAACCTAACGCATGAAAGTTGCCCAACTACTTACGCTCATTGCCACCGCTGGCCTGCTCATGAACACGGCTTGCCAAAGCCGCAAGATTGCCTTCGGAAATTCGTACTACTTCAAAGCCACGCCCCGGCCTGTTGCTCCCGTGCCGGAGTTGCAGGCTTCTACTGCTCCCGAACCGGTAGCTTCGCGGGCCCTTCCGAACGAAGCGCTCATCCCGAACGTTATCCCTCTGCCCGCAGTGCAGCGCACCGAACCGGCACTTACCCGGCGCGAGGCACGACAAGAACGCCGGACGCAGCGCAAAGCCATGCGTAAGCAACTGAAGCAATGGCTTAAGGAAGGACCCACCAAAGTAACTCAACCACAGGCAACGCAAGAAATGGAAACGCTAACGCGCGTTGGCATTATCACCGGAGCTGCCGGAGCCGTGTTGCTGCTGATTGGTGCTTTAACTGGCAACGGCTTTTTGGTAGGACTGGGCGGAATAATTCTTGCTGTGGCGGTGGTGCTTATTCTGGTAAAGGTCCTTTTCTAAGCAAATCCAGCAACTACGCTGATTCAGTAACCAAATTACCGCATGACCACAACCAAAACCAAAAAACGGAAGAGTTTCCTACAAGTAGCGTGGGACGTATTATTTACGCTCTTCTACCCGATCCTGATTGGGTTCTCGTTACTTTTTGTGGGAGTGGTTTACTTGTTTTCGGGTATTTCCTGGTTGCTTTCCTGGCTTCTGCCCCGCCGCAAAGATTCCCCGGCCGACGAAATAATTCCCCCGCGTTGGGAACCATGGATTACCACCGGTAACACTAGCATCGAGCGCATCTGGGCAGGAGAGATTATGTTCGGTTCGGCCTACTACCAATTGCGCACCTTGCCCGCTTACCCAATGATCGCCACTCCTTACTTCGGCGACTTCCACTATGAATGCTTTGGCGGAGTGCTGCTGCAACGGTGGAATACCACTGTGCCGCGTGAGCTGCCCGATTTTGACTTGCTCTTTTTCAACGGCGAAACAAGGCAACTGCACCATTTACGAACCATCAAAGCATTTAGTTGGAAGGCAGAGAAAACGCCGGATGGCGTCTTGCTGAAGTGGGAAGAAAGCGAGCAGCCCGGCGAACTGCTACTTACCGAACAACAAGTGCTGCACGAAGCCCGACCGCTCGATTGACTCCTAAAGACCAAGTCCGCCTCCGGGCATTTTTGGAAGAGCAGGTTGATCGCTACAACCGCCCCGCGTTCATCACCAACGATCCCATCAGTATCCCGCATCGATTTCAAAAAAGGCAGGACATAGAGATCAGCGGATTCGTAGCGGCAACATTAGCCTGGGGGCAACGAAAAACTATTATTAACAAGTGCAGTGAGTTCTTTAATTACATGGACCATGCTCCCTACGACTTCGTGCGGTTTCATCAGGAGGCTGATCTTAAGCCGTTCCTCAATTTCAAGCACCGCACCTTCAACGCCACTGACGCGCTATACTTCATCGCTTTCTTTCGACAGTGGTATCAGCAGCACGATTCGTTGGAAGACGCTTTCCTGACCGGAATGAACCCCGATAGCGAAGACATAGAGCTCGGTCTTACTGGTTTCCACGATACTTTTTTCGGTCTGCCCGATTTCCCGGCGCGCACCCGGAAGCACGTAGCCACCCCGGCCCGAAAATCAGCCTGCAAGCGGCTCAATATGTTCCTGCGCTGGATGGTGCGACAGGATAATCGGGGCGTCGACTTTGGGTTGTGGCGGCGGCTGCGTCCGGCCCAACTGGTGTGTCCCTGCGACGTGCACGTGGACCGGGTGGCCCGCGAACTCGGCCTCATCACGCGCAAGCAAACCGACTGGTCAACCGCGCTGGAGCTCACCCAGAACCTAAGGCGGCTCGATCCTATCGACCCGGTGAAGTACGACTTCGCGCTGTTTGGTTTAGGCGTTGATAACGTTCTTCCGAGCAACTAACCTGTTTCCTCCTTACGTATCGTACGGTAGGCAGCTCAGGTTAACGCGTACAACCGGAAATAAATAACTAGTCGTCCCTGAAAAAGGGTCAAATTCGTATTGATAGCGTTGGTTGTTGGCTTAGCCTTCTACCGAGCCAGCGATAGAATAGATCGAAGACCAAACGGGTTTTTCCTTTGAGCGTCTTTCTGATCTGATTATACCGTTTCTTGAGATTGAACGCGCTGGCGGCCAGCAATGCATTGACCGCGTCGCCCACAGTTCCTCTCAAAAAGTTACGGATCATACGATGGTCATGTTTGATATGGCCTATGGTAGGTTCAATGCCCGCCCGTTGCCTAAACCGTTTTCTGGCCTTGCGTTTCTGGTAAGTTGTGGCCTCCTTGGCCGGGGCAGAAGGGATACAGATTTCAGTGCCGTTGATCTGTTTTCTTCCTTTGCATCCCCGATCCACGACCGCTGTTTGGGGGCGATTGCCGCCCAGTGCCGCCCGTATCCTCTCGCTCTGTGCCAAGGCCGGTTCCAGCGTATGGCCATCGTACACATTTTCAGTGAAGTTCTTAATGGCCGTGACCACCCCGGTGGAAGCCCCCCGCACCAAAGACACTTTGCTGCCAAATTCATAAGGTTTATGTTCTTTGCCCTTGGCCATGCAATACACTTCCGGGGCATGCAGTGAATAGACTTTATCCTTGTCGTGCCGTTGCTGGTTTAACACCCTTTGAAACAGGGAGAGTTGTTCTTCATAAAACTGCTTGACAGGGGCGGGCAACTTACGGTTTAGTTCCCGCACTAAGCGGCCAGCGATCGTCCTGATCTTGCGGCGGGCGGCGTTGGCCTTCTTCCTGCGCTTGGGATGGTTGCCTTTGCGCTGGGCCAGCATCAAGGCCTTCAAAGTACGTTTGTAGGACTGCCGCAGTTGGATGCCCTCCCGCCCGGCAATGGCCCGACACTTCTCGATTATCTTCTTGTGCAGCTTGGTGTCCGTGGGATATGTGATCGCCTTTTCCTGCACCGTGGGGTCAATCTGTACCTCTTTTTCTTTCTCTGCCCCTGGGTGCAACTTCACGGTCAGGGCCAGCACCTTTTCCATGCCCTCTTCCCCAACACGCCGCCGGAACTTGGGAAAATCCGTACTGTCAAAGGGAGGGCGGTGCCGGAAGAACTGCTCGCCGGTGAAGTATTGCCAGTAAGGATTCTCTGCCCAGCGATCCAGCACCGTTTCGTCGCTCTCGTTGAACAGGTGCTTGAGCAAGAGCATACCAACCATCGTACGGATAGGCACCGACGGGCGACCTTGTTCGGCATAATAGCCTTTCAGTTGCCCTTCTATCCAAGCCCAGTCCACTTCTTCGGCGAGCCGGACAAGCTCGTGCCGGTCGGAAAGCAACGTGCTGAGGCGGGGGCGGAAAACGTCCAATTGGTCGGTGTGTGTGGTTTTTCCAAGCATTTTCTCCCAGGTTTTTGGTCAATTTACTGTTTTCCTGGCAGCTTCGGAAGCAAACCAAGTAAAAAATATTGACCCAATGAACTGACTGTCAAATAGTTAAGACTGTACTTGCCGCTTATCAGGGACGACTAACTAGGTCACTGTTTTGAGGTATTCTTAGACATCGTATTCCGGAGAGTTAGTAGTGAATGACGATAAATTAGACGATCATTCATACTTTCAGCAGAATTCCGCTTAACTTTTGACGAACATTTAGAAAGATGACCCGGATATTGGAAGGTAGATTCTTAGTTGCACTTGTGACGCTGAGCAGTCTGAGCGCTGCTTACGCCCAACCCGCTTCCGTTCGGATTGAAAAGCATGATGGAAGATTCGTGCTGCTTCGTGATGGCCAGCCCATCTACCTTCGCGGTGCGGTAGTAGGCGATGCCACTGCTTTACCAGGAGCACCTCGTGGCACGGAGAATCCAATCGGTGTGCTTAAGGAAGCAGGAGCGAATGCGGCAAGGGTGGCATCGAACCGAGCGATCTTAGATGAACTTCACGCTAACGGGATGTTTGGGGTAGTAGACCTGATTTTAAGGGGTGAGCGCGATGGCATGGACTGGGATAACGATGCGATGGTGAAAGCTCAGGTAGAAGCGACTATCAGCACTGTACACGCGCTAAAGGATCATCCAGCGGTGGTGATGTGGGTGCTTGGTAATGAGATCGACTATATTCCGCCTAATGAGCCTTACAACCCACGCATCTGGCAACGACTAAATGATCTGGCACGAGCGGTTAAAGAGATTGATCCGGACCATCTCGTACTAACCATCATTGGTAACAGTCGATTCGAGCCTAAGGTCAAGGAGTTAGCCCGCGAAGGCACTTCGCTCGATCTGCTCGGACTCAACGCCTACGGAGCGCTCGATACAACCACCGCGACACTACGCAAACATTGGCCAAAGCCCTACATAGTTACTGAGTGGGGTACGACGGGTCACTGGGAAGTGCAGCGTACTGTATGGGGAGCGCCGATTGAAGAAACGAGTAGTGAAAAGGCAGTAGCAATAGGTAACCGCTACCGTCGCTTTATTGCAGGCGATTCTACGAACTGCCTAGGTTCATTTATTTTCTACTGGAGCGAAAAACAGGAAACAACGCATACGTGGTACGGCCTCTTCACGGAGCAGAAGCGAACGCAAGCGATTGATGTGATGGAACGGCATTGGCGTGGGCAGCTACCTCCGAACCTAGCTCCTACCGTAGTGAGTTTTGAACTGAACGGTACCCCCGATAAGAAGGCTCAGATATTGCGTCCCGGCGTGGAGTATGATGCTCGTATCGAGGTTTTGGATGCCGAAGGTGATCCACTTTTCTACTCATGGGACGTACGTCCGGAAGTAGTCATCCCCGAGGGAAACTACGCCGGTCAAAAGGAAACCAGATCGCCGATTTTTAGAAACCTTGTGATACGGAACGGCAAAGCGCGTACCCGGTTTAAGGCACCGGAACGTGAAGGAGCGTATCGGCTATTTGTGAGCATTCACGATGGTCAAGGATCCATCGCCTACGCGAACTTCCCATTCTGTGTTTCGAAAACGGGCACGT
The DNA here is from genome assembly GCA_963761785.1 of uncultured Cytophagales bacterium. Taxonomy (GTDB): domain Bacteria; phylum Bacteroidota; class Bacteroidia; order Cytophagales; family Cyclobacteriaceae; genus Tunicatimonas. The sequence continues at coordinate 1,846,588 of CAVXII010000001.1, read as the reverse complement.
ACGAACCTTCGGAAAACAAACATTTGTAGCTGGGCGACGGTATGCTGTTCAGTTGCTGGCACTTCTATAGATTCAGCCTGATATCTTGGCAACTAAATTTCTTCAGCTTTAGAACAGCTACTCGAACCACTGATGAACTTATCAGTTTTTCAGCCATCGTCGCCGAAACGCTGCGCCATGCGTCCGGCCACCATACCGCCCAATGCGTACCAAGCAACGGTCATCAGTTTGGTAGAGAGGTGCCGACTTACCGGCTCTTCGGGAAGGTTCAGTTGTTCAGGCAGGGTGATAGCGGCTAGGCCCCCTCCTACTCCTAACAATCGCCCGCGGAGGTTGGCCGTATCCGGGTCGCCCAAGCCAACCAAGCTATAGTATAGGGTATTGGATAACAGATCGCCCGCCATGGCCAGCGCGTACTGCTTGTTGCCGGTGGGTGCCGGGTTTCCGGTTTGGTGAAAAGCCCGCGTAATGAGTCGGCGTCCCAGGATATCCACGCGAGGAGCAGTGGGCGCAAACTGCCGCACGCTCTCGTGCACTGCGGTAAGAAAGATCGCTCCGGCGGCTCCGGATACTAATGCGTTGGTGAGTTTCATCGTAATTAACCGTAAGGGTTTAGGGTTGAAAAGATTAGCGTTGGTCAGAGAAGTACCAAACGGCTATTTTTGTTTCATAAACGGATAGCGAAAATCCTTGGGCGGGGCAAAGTTTTCTTTGATGGTGCGGGGCGATATCCAGCGCAGCAGGTTCAACTGCGCTCCGGCCTTGTCGTTGGTGCCCGACCCGCGGGCCCCGCCGAAGGGTTGTTGTCCCACCATCGCCCCGGTGGGTTTGTTTTGTGCCAGCAAAAATTTTATCTTTCATCCTAATTAACTGCGGGTTAAGTATGGTTCAGATGACGATGGATGTTTCGGATGAATTAGCAGAGCGATTGCGACCTATTCGCTCCTGGCTACCTACCGTGTTGGAACTGAGTTTTGTTGGTTTTAAAACGTTGGCCACTCAGACCGCCAGCGAAGTCGTTAGTTTTCTGTTGGCCAATCCTACTCCGCAGGAAGTCCTTGCTTATCACGTATCTGAAGCGGCTCAAGCAAGACTACAGCATCTACTATCCCTTCGCCAAGCCGGAATGCTGGGTGAAGAGCAACAACGGGAGCTGGATGAGCTAGAAAAAGTTGAGCATATTATCATTATGCTAAAGGGGCAAGTGGCGAAACGATTGCAAGATAAAAAATAATGCCATCGGAAGTTTCAGATAGCTTACGCCAAATGATTGCCGAGCGTGCTAATCACTGCTGCGAATACTGCCGATTTCCTCAATCTATGGCACTGCACAAACACGAGGTAGATCATATTGTACCTATCCAACACGGCGGAGAAACTGAAGAAAGCAACTTGGCACTATCTTGTATGCGGTGCAACCGGTACAAAGGACCTAACGTTGGTTCTTTTGACCAGAAAACGGGTCAGTTGGTGCCTTTCTACCATCCGCGTCAACACAACTGGACCAATCATTTCACGCTGGAAGGTGCTATTATCCAACCGCTTACCGCAGAAGCTAGGGTAACTATAAAAATTCTCAACATCAATAGCGAGGAACGGGTAGAGGAGCGCGAGCAGCTACTGGAAACCGGACGGTACGGTAGTGCGTGAGGGTAGGGCATTCGGTATCCATAACGAATTTCACCTAAATCTGACTTTTCATTCCCCCATAAACGGATAACGAAAATCTTTCGGCGGGGCAAAGGTTTCTTTAATGGTGCGGGGCGATACCCAGCGCAGCAGGTTCAACTGCGCTCCGGCCTTGTCGTTGGTGCCCGAGCCGCGGGCCCCGCCGAAGGGCTGCTGGCCCACCACCGCCCCGGTGGGCTTGTCGTTGATGTAGAAATTACCGGCCGCGTGCCGTAGCTTTTGGGCGGCCAAATCGATGGCGTAACGGTCTTGCGAAAACACCGCTCCGGTGAGCGCGTAGGGCGATGTCTGATCGACCAGCTCCAGGGTCTCTTCAAAGCGTTCGGCTTGGTACACGTAGATGGTAACCACCGGTCCGAAAATTTCTTCCTGCATGGTCGTTGACTTCGGATCTTGCGTCAGCAATACCGTTGGTTGAACGAAGTAGCCGGTCGACTTGTCATATTCGCCCCCCGCGATCACCTCCACCAATTCGTTTTCGCGCGCTTCGTCGATGTACTTGGCAATGCGATTAAAAGCGGTTTCACTGATTACCGCACTCATAAAGTTGCTGAAATCTTCCACGTCGCCCATCCGGATGTTAAGGACGTCTTCCAGCACGTAGCCTTTCACTTCTTCCCATAGATTATTGGGCACGTAAACCCGCGAGGCGGCCGAGCACTTCTGCCCCTGAAACTCGAAGCTGCCCCGCACAATCGCCGTGGCCAGCGCCTTGGCATCGGCTGATTTATGGGCGATAATAAAATCCTTACCGCCCGTTTCACCCACGATGCGGGGATACGAACGATATTTTGCGATATTATTACCGATGGTTTTCCACAGTTCCTGAAACACCTTGGTGCTGCCCGTGAAGTGGAGTCCGGCGAAGTCAGGATGGTTGAAAACTACTTCGCCTACCACCGGTCCGTCGACGTTGATCAGGTTGATCACGCCGTCGGGTACGCCCGCTTCGCGGAAGATTTGCATGAGCAAATAGGCCGAGTAGATTTGCGTTTCGGCCGGTTTCCACAACACCACGTTGCCCAGCATGGCCGCCGAGGTGGGCAGGTTACCGGCGATGGCGGTGAAGTTGAAGGGCGTGACGGCTAGCAGAAAACCTTCCAGCGGACGGTGTTCTACGCGGTTCCAGATGCCGGGGGGCGAAATAGGCGGTTGCTGGGCGTAGATTTCGGCCATGTACTTCACGTTGAACCGTAGGAAGTCCACGATCTCACATACCGCGTCGATTTCTGACTGGTGGCAGGTTTTGGATTGGCCCAGCATGGTGGCGGCGTTCATCTGGTAACGGTAGGGTCCGGCAATCAGATCAGCTGCTTTTAGAAAGATGCTAGCGCGCTGCTCCCAGGGCATGTTTTCCCAGGCGGGTTTAGCGCCCAGGGCCGAATCGATGGCTTGTTGTACGTGCGAAGCATCACCTTCGTAGTAGTGGCCAAGCACGTACTGGTGGTTATGCGGACAAGTCAACGGTTTCTTAACGTCGGTCGTAATCTGTTCGCTGCCGATGTACAAAGGCACCTCAACCTGCTTCGATTTGAGCGCCTTTAGGGTGCTTTGAAGGGCTTCCCGCTCGGTGCTGCCGGGGGCGTAGGAGTAGATGGGTTCGTTAACGGGAGTAGGGACCTGATAAAATCCGGTAGACATACGTAGGTTAGAGTTAATGGAAAAAATAGGTTGCTGCTAGGGTAGATAACGGGTTGAGCTAAAGAAATGATTTGCTAGATCGTAGATTGTAAGATGCTTATTTAAAGTACCTACCCGACCTCAACCGGCGAACCAACCAATAGCGCTACTGGGACCTTTAACAGATAAGAAAGCTTACGGATTTGGTTAACAGTCAACCGACGGTTTCCGCTTAGGATCAGAGAAACATTTCCTTTACTGCCTATTGAAGGCACCAAATCTTTTTGTTTAAGACCAAGGTCTTGCATCCGAATTTTTATAAGTTCTATTGGGTCCAAAGTAGTCGGCTGGTACTTACTCTCTTCGTACTTTTCTACCAAGAGCGATAATAACTCTAATTCATCAGCTAGTTTGGTTCCTGGCTTAGCATCAAAAATATCCTCTATTCTCTCTAAGCACTGATAGTATTGCTCATCATCTTTAATTACAGAATCCATATTATCTTTTCTTAGGTCTTTTAAAAGTCACAGTAGTCGCATCAATTCTATCATATTCCTGGTGGGTTCCTACGAACTTGATATATCCTATCTGGGCGTGGTAATTGAATGCAACAATCAGTCGGTAAGACCCCTTAAGAATATTAAATACTACCCGATTGTTGGCGACAATACTAGCAGAGGCGTAGGTGTTTTTCACTTCATGAGGCGATTGCCACGTTGCTCGCTTTGCAACCTGATACCATGCTTCAAGCTCTTTCTGACAATGAGCATGGTTGTTACCGAAGTCATGAATGGTACTATATGCTATAATTCTCATTTATAGACGGCCAAAATAGCAAAAAGTTTTCAATAAGAAAACTTTAAGAGATAGAGAGAAGAGAATAACTACCTTCCTCTTGGCGGATGATTTTCAAAGTTTAATCAATTCCACAGTTTTTTCGGCTCCCCCTTTACGAACGGTAAGACGGTAGACTCCGCGGTTCAGGCTACGCAGGTTGAATCCCATCGTTGCTTCTGAAATAGGCTGTTGAACAATCTTTCGCCCGGACTTACTCTTAATGGTGAGTGTTCCTCCTTGCCAGCGATCTAGGTCTACCTCAACGAGCAGTTGGTCGACCACCGGGTTGGGATACAGCGTTACGGACTCCCCGGCCACCTGTCGGCGGATGTCGGGCACGGCACTTCGCTTTTCTGGCTTAGAATCAGCGGGGAAACTTATCTGGGCAATCGCGGCTTTCTTTGCCGGTTTCTTTTCCTGATGGTTGGTCGGTGACCCGTTTCCTTCGCTCTGAGCGTAGGCACTGAACGAAAGAATAACCAGGCCCTTGGCGTACGCGATCCGTAGAAGCTTTCTCATAACTATCACCTTTTGTTGCATATATTGTAATATAGCTAGATATTGCTAATTCAAAAAGCAGATGTAGGGGCATATGTTACATGTTGGGGTAGGTTAGGGTCCGCTGACAAAAGCAAAAGCGACCCTAAAGGAAAGGTCGCTCTCTGTATTTGTCGAACGGTGGGCAGTTTACCACTTCACCACCCGGTGCGTTTTGAGCGTACTTCCTTGCTTCACGGTAAGTAGATAGATTCCCGCCCGCTGGTTGCTCATGTTGAGACTGGTAAGTGAATGCCGGATAACCGTTTCGTTCACCGTAGTTCCCAAAACATTCTGAAGCCTTACGGTTGCTCCCACCCACAACGGGTCGGTGGCTTTGATGCGTAGCTGATCGATAACCGGATTAGGAAAAATTTGGATAGGAGCGGATACATCGTTTTTATCAATAGCAGTGATCACCGCTTCCTCCCGCACCACCGTGATCTCGTCGGCGACCATGACCGTGATAACCGTTTCCTGGTTGTTGCTCACCCGCACGGTATTTTCACCGGTGGCCAGCCCTTCGTAGTCGGCGACGAATGCGTACTCGCCCTCGGGAAGGTTAGTAAACTCAAACTCGCCTACCTCGTTGGTGACGGCGAAGGCGACGAGTTCGCCGGTTTGCGTATCCCGAAGAAATACGGATATCTCTGCGAAAGAATCATCGGCTTGAGACGTGCGGCCGTTGGTAGAATTGCTTATCAAGCGACCACGAATGATCGCGGTGCCTTCGTACTGCTCAGGAGCCGAGAGCAGGGTGACATCGATGATTGTATCGCGTTGTATCGGAATGGATCCGGCATCAATAATTAGGTAGTGTCCGCCCCAGTAGGTGGATATGTATTTCTCGCTACGCACGGATACTTTAAACACGTACCGACCTGCTTTTAAGCTGTCGAAGCGATAATTACCTTGTTCGCCAAGCAACTGCTGACGAAAGTCTCCCCTTCTCATTAGCCCGTACGACGGGTACAGCACGGCCGCCGCTACACCAGTATAGGGTATACCTTCACCCTGGAACACTTGCCCCGATAAGCTATACAATGGCGGTTTCACCATGATGGTTTGCACCGCGTCCTCGGCGGGAAGATACGCCTCGTTGCCCGCTTGTGTTGCCGTTACGGTTACCTGCCCCTCTCCGGTTAGAAATAACCGATCTGCCTCGAGCCGAGCCGGGCCGTTCACGCTGAAGCTCACCGGCAGGGAAGCATTCGATGAAGCGGCAAGGGTGAGTATATCGCCCACCCAAGCGCTATTCAACTTGGTAAAGGTAATCTTCTGGGACAGTTTATTGATGGCAAAGCGGTGAGTAACCGCAGTGGCGGGTAAGTATTCTTCGTTACCGTCTTGCAAGGCGGCAATCGCGGCGGGGCCCGTTCCTACGATGGTGACGGTGCTATCCTTTAGCGTAATAACCATTCCTTCACCTTCGGTGATTTGGTAGCGGACGGGCAGGTTAGCGCTGGTAGACGCGCGCAGTACGAACGATGAATCGCCGTAGGTGCGGTTGGCAATACTATCAAAGGTAAGGGTTTGGGGCTGACGGTCATCTTGTACCTGAATGATGGTGGGATGACTATGTAAGGTCAGATTAATGATAGATTCAGGGTTGGTTACCTCGCAGGTGTAAGTACCAGCATTATCACCGATGACATCAGCTATGGTGTAATAATTGACGGCGGTAGTGTCAAAGGCTACCTTGTTTTTAAACCAAACGTACTGGCTGGTAGTAATCTCTGGGTCAATATGCAGCCGAATGGTATAGCTCTCACCCTTTTCTAAAATTACGGTAGTATCTTTTCCTACCAACTGCTGATCGTACAATTTAGCAAAGTATCGACTTTGGGTTAAAAGATCCTCAAAGGTTAGCTGTGTGCCGCCCATCCATCCTGAGGCTTGGGGGGAGTTATCCAAAAAGCCAGGCGGTATGGTATGAATATCGTTGTCACTAAAATCAAAGGAGTGAATTTCTTTTAGGCTGTTAATCTCAATAGGTAACTCTCCACTGAGGCCATTTTTTCCTAATCTCAGACTTGATACTGTTCCTTGCTTCAGCGTCACTCCATACCAAGTATCTAATGGTCCAATAAGCCAATTATCGTCTTTCGTCCAATTATCACCATCAGTAGATCGATAAAGAGCAACTAAAGCTAGAGAATCAATCTGTCTCGGCGAGGCTGAACAATCACCGTCAAAGTAGTCAACAAATCCATCACCGTCGTCGTCTATGCCATTGTTGCAATCTCGTTCGCAGCCCATAAAGCTACTGCAGTTGGAACCTACTCCGACTGTATCTGCACAGTCAACCAACCCGTCACCGTCATCGTCTAATCCATTGTTACAGATTTCTACCGAGGCACAATCGCATTCCTCGTCGGCACAATCAACCTTTCCGTCGCCATCGTTGTCGATGCCATCGGAGCAGTTGAAGTTAGCGCTTTCGCTGGAACAGGAGGCCATTCCACCGCACTGAAACACATCAGCGCAGTCAATTAAGCCATCACCATCATCGTCGATGCCATTGGTACAGTTCTCAACCATCGGCTGAGCATGGGTTTCTAAAGCAAAAAGAGCAAGCAGAAGAAAGAAAGCGTATCGTATCATCACCTATTTTTTTCTGGTTTTGATACAATTTCAGAAATAGGTTCAGAGACTACAATCTTAGTTGACGCCAAAAAGCACCTTAATGAGATTAATGAAAATGCGTAGGCATAATGCAAATAGACGCGTTGCAAATGTGCCCGAGGCAAGTAGTCAATCGCGAAGGTTTTCCACCGAGTTTAATGGCGCGAAAACTACGGGGCGGTGGTTCTGGTTAATAGGGTAATGCTATCAAGAATAATTCAGGTCCTACTAGTGGGTATCGCCCTGGCGTGGTTCGCACGATGCTCGCCCCCGCCTACCGGGTTGCTACTGCCCCTTACCCCTCCCGATAGCTTCTCGTTGTCGGGTGGACAGGCGCAGTCGGCAAGGTGGTGGACTAGCTTTTCGGATAGCCGACTCAACGCGCTGATGAACCAGGCCCTGGACTCCAACTTCAACGTGCTGGCCGCCTGGCAGCGATTTCAAGCTGCGGAGGCCGTAGTCGACCGGGAAGCTTCTTTTTTGCTGCCGGACGTGGAAGCCTTTTTTACGGCGGGACGAAGCTTCCCGGAACCCGACTTTCGGGGCGGTGAAAACCAGCAACTGGGCTTGTCGGTGGCCTACGAAGTGGATTTGTGGGGCCGGATTCGCACCCGCGTACAGGCCGAACGCTACCGTGCCGAAGCTTCGCGCCTCGACTATCAGACAGCAACGCTCTCCCTTTCGGCCGAAATTGCCCAAACCTGGTACCGCCTGATGGCCCGATGGGGTCAACTAAAACTCATCCGGAAACAGGTAGCAACGAACGAGAACATCCTCAAGCTCATCATCGCCCGCTTCGGGAGCGGACAAATCCGCGGCGTGGATATTCTCCGCCAGAAGCAACTAACCGAAGCGACCCGCGAGCAGCAGATCGTCGCCGAATCTCAAATCCGGGTACTAGAAAACCAGTTGGCCGTACTACTGGGCGTTCCTCCGCAGGAGGATATCCCCTACGCTCCGGACAGCCTACCCACGCTCCCCCCTTCCTCAAACGGGTATCCCCATTGAACTCGTTCGGCGGCGCCCCGACGTGCAAGCGGCCTACTACGCCCTGCTCGCGGCCGACCGCGAGGTAGCCTCCGCCATCAGCGCCCGCTACCCTCGTTTGGCTATCAATGCCTCTTCTTCGGCCCGGTCTAACGAAGTGGAAGATATCTTCAGAAATTGGGCCTACTCATTCGGTGCCAACCTGCTGGCCCCACTTTTCTACGGGGGCCGACTCAGTGCCGAAGTCAAGCGAACGAAAGCGGTGGAGCAGCAGTTATTATACGAATACGGTCAGACTGTCCTGACTGCTTTCCGCGAGGTGGAAGACGCATTAATTCAGGAGAAGAAACAACAAGAGCGCATCGGGGTTCTGGAAGAGCAGGTAGAGCTCGCGGAGCGGTCGTATAAGCAACTCCGCGTTGAGTACTTTAACGGATTGAGTGATTACCTCGCTGTGCTCACGGCGACGGATCGGGAACAGCAGCTGCGCCGCGATCTGATTTCGGCCAAACTTATCCTCCTGACGTACCGAATTGATCTTTACCGCGCCCTGGCCGGAGGCTTCGAAACGACCCGAGAAAGACCGGATTCCGACAGCTAGAAAACCACGCTATGAAGCACAAGAAAACCCTCCTGATTTGCTCAGCTATCCTGCTAGCGGCCGGAGGGGTGACGGCCTTTATCTTCTTAACCGAGCCAACCGCTAGTAAGTCGGGAGCGACCAAGGAAACCGCTATGCTGGTTGAGACCATCCCCGCGCAACGAGGCACGTTTCAGCCGATTATCGTGGCCACCGGTACGGTACAGCCCGCCCGAGACATTATTCTGAGCCCGCGGGTGGGGGGCGAGATTATGCGGCTCGCGGACGGCTTTGCCCCCGGTGGGTTTGTTAAACAAGGCGAGGTGCTGCTTCAGGTTGATCCCGCCGACTACCGCAATACCCTACAGCTTCGGCAAAGTGATCTTAGCCAAGTGCGCGCCGACTTAGAGATTGAGCAGGGGCGTCAGGACGTAGCCCGCCAAGACTACGAATTAGTCGAGGACATGGTGGCCCTGGAGAGCAAAGACCTGGTGCTGCGGGAGCCCCAACTCAACGCGGTGAAAGCGAGCGTCGCGGCGGCCCAGGCGGCGGTTAACCAGGCCCAACTCAACCTCCAACGCACCACGATTCGTGCCCCCTTCAACGCGCAGGTGCTGAGCCGCAACGTCAACCTGGGTTCCCAGGTGGCTCCCGGTGATAATCTGGGTCGCCTGGTTGGCCGAGAAGAATACTGGGTATCCGTCACGTTGCCGGTATCTAAAATCCCCTATATTTCTCTACCCAAAAATGGGCAGCGCGGATCAACGGTTCGCATTCTGGATCGTAAGGCCTGGCGCAAGGGCGTGTACCGCACCGGCTACGTGTACCAACTGGTCGGCGCACTGGAGGATCAAACCCGCCTGGCGCGGCTCCTGGTGTCGGTGCCCGACCCGTTGGCCTACCAAAACGATTCTTTGCCCTCGCTGATCATCAATTCTTTTGTAGAAGTCAACATTCAGGCCGACAGCATCGCCGACGTGGTGCGGCTCAACCGCGACTACCTGCGGGAGCAAGAAACGGTGTGGGTGATGGAAGCTGGCAAGCTGCAAATCCGAGACGTGGACGTTGCCTTCAGCGACGCGCAGTACGCCTACATCGACCGGAGCCTACAAGGTAACGACCGAATCGTGACGACCAATTTATTGACCGTTACCGAAGGGGCTCCCTTGCGTACCGGTTCGTCGGATACCACTTCCCGGTCAAGCACTTCATCTCAGACAGACTCAACGTCCGCATCCCCCAAAGATAGCCTATGAGCCACTCCGATTCAGATACCGAGCACCGGGGACCCATTGCCTACATGGCGCGTAGTCCGCTGGTGGCCAACTTGATCATGATTCTGCTGGCCGGAGGCGGCATCTGGACGATGATCAACGTGCAGAAGGAAGTGTATCCCGAGTTTCAGTTGGATATTGTGGAAGTCGGCGTGGTGTATCCCGGTGCGGCTCCGGCCGAGGTGGAGCAGGGCATTCTGCTGCCGGTGGAAGAGGCGGTGCGCGGCATTCAGGGCATCCGCGAGGTAGTTTCTACCGCCGAAGAAGGCTCGGGCAGCGTAATGATCGAATTGATTACCGGCACCGAACGCATGAAGGCTTTCCAGGAAATCGACCAGGCGATCGCGCGGATACGGACGTTTCCCGACGAGATAGAGGAACCCGAAGTGCGGCTCCAGTCGCGACAGCGCAGCGTGATCGAGATCGGCCTCTTCGGTGGCAACGACATCTGGACGCTCCGGCAGTTGGCCGAACGGTTGCGCGACCGTCTGCTGAACAGCGAAAAGATTACCCAGGTAGAAATTGGTAACGTGCCCGAGTACGTCACGCACGTAGAGATTCCGCGGCAGCGGCTTCGCGAATACGGGCTCACTTTGGGTCAGGTGGCCGACCTTATCCGGCAGTCTAGCGAAGATGTGCCCGCCGGGGCGGTAGAAACCAGTTCCGGAGAAATTTTGCTGCGCCTCAAGGGACGGAAGCAGTGGGCCGACGAGTTTGGCCAAATCCAGATTATCACCGCTCCTTCGGGAGCGGCGGTAATGCTGTCCGATATTGCGGAGATTACCGACGGTTTCGAGGAAGAAGGCTTTCACTCGCAGTTCAACCAGCAGACCTCCGTAGAACTGCAAATCTATCGTATCGGTGATCAGTCGCCCCTGGAGATTGCAGAATTGGTGAAGGAAACACTCACCGACTTTGAGGCCTCGCTGCCGCCCGGCATTCAGTATCGCATCGATAGCAACACTGCCGAGGACTTCCGGGAGCGGCTATCGCTGCTGACCGAAAACGGGATCATGGCAATCGTCATTGTGCTGCTTATCCTGGCCTTGTTTCTGGAGTACAAACTGGCCTTCTGGGTGATGGTGGGCATGGTCGTCTCCTTCGTCGGTGGCATGGTGTTTCTGCCGCTGATCGGAGAGAGTATCAATATGATCTCAATGTTCGGCTTCTTGGTGGTGCTCGGCATTGTGGTCGACGATGCGGTGGTCGTCGGCGAGAACATCTACGAGTACCGGCAGCAGGGCATGAGCAACCTGGACGCGGCCATTCAGGGAGCCCGCGACGTGGCCAAACCCGTGCTCTTCAGCATTCTTACCAACATTATCGCCTTTGTGCCGCTCCTCTTTCTTCCCGGCACCTTCGGCAAATTCTGGTGGCCGATGCCCGCGGTGGTTATTGCGGTGCTATCTATCTCGTTGATCGAGGCCCTGTTCATCCTTCCGGCCCACCTGGCTCATAGCGCCGAGAAGAGCCGGAATAAGTTGACAAAACGCCTCGAAGGCCTGCAGCAGTCGTTCGCCCAAGGCTTTGATCGCCTGGTGGACCGCTATTACCGGCCGTTGCTGAATGCTAGTCTACGTCACCGCTACATTACCCTCACCGCTGCCGTCGCTCTGCTGCTGGTAGTCGGTGGTTTTGGCTACAGCGACCACATAGGCATCATCACCATGCCTGAAGTAGCCGCCGACGAAATTGAAGCAGGAGTTCGGCTCCCCGTTGGCACCACTCCCGATCAGGCCGCCCGAGTTGCCACCCAAATTACCGACGCTACGCTGCGCATGTTCGAAGAAAACGATTTGTACCGGGCCGCCGAAGGGGTGAAAACCAACGTGCGCGGTCAAAGCTTTATTGATGTAGAGATTGTGATGAAGCCGCCGGACGAGCGCGATCTGACGGCCCAGGATGTGATCGAGCTATGGCGCGACGAGATCGGTGACATTGAAGGGATCGACCAGATTACCTTTGAGGCCGAGCGGGGGCCGGGCGGCTACGCACAGGACATCAGCGTCGATATCAGTCACGCTGACATTGCCATGCTGGAGAAAGCGAGCCAAGCCTTCTTGGAGCAGGCCAAAGCCTTTGAAAACACCCGCGACGTTAATGATAACTACAACAAGGGTAAGCTTCAATATGATTTCAAGTTGCTTCCAGAGGGCCGCAGCCTGGGGTTCACTCCGACCGACGTAGGGCAACAAGTCCGCAATGCGTTCTTCGGAGCCTTGGCCATCCGCCAACTGCGGGGCAACAACGAAGTAGAAGTGCGGGTAAAGCTTCCCCACGAAGAGCGAAAAGACCTCTATAACCTGGAAGATTTTCTGATCCGCACGCCCGACAGTGTGGAGGTGCCCCTGCTGGACGTGGTAACCGTAGAAGAGCGGGAGGCCTTTACCTCGATCAACCGCCGCGACGGACGGCGGGTGGTGTCGGTCGGCATGGACGTGGAACCGGCGAGTGCCGTTGCCCAGGTGATAGAGTCCCTGCAACAGGAGGTGTTACCGCAGCTTCGGGCCGACTTCCCCGGTATCACCTGGAGCTTCGAGGGCAGTCAATCTGATATGCGGGAGTCTATTCAGTCGCTGTGGGGCGGCTTTGGGCTGGCCATGATGATCATCTACGCTTTGCTGGCCATGGCGTTCAACAGTTACCTACAGCCGTTAATCGTCATGCTCGCCATTCCCTTCGGGGTTGTAGGAGCGGTGATTGGTCACATTCTGCTGGACTATGATCTATCGCTCGTGAGCCTGATGGGAGTAATTGCCCTGTCGGGAGTGGTGGTCAACGATTCGCTCATCATGGTCGACTACGCCAATCGGAAACGAGAAGACCAACCGGTTTTCGAGGCGATCCGCGAGGCAGGCATCAGGCGATTCCGCCCCATCATGCTCACCACCTTGACCACTTTCGGCGGACTTACTCCGATTATCCTCGAGACCTCCAACCAAGCAAATAATCTTATTCCGATGGCCATTTCGCTGGGCTTCGGCATTATCTTCGCCACTTCCATTATTCTGCTGATCGTTCCTAGCCTTTACTTGATTTTAGAAGATCTGAAGAGAAAAGCAAAAAAAGAGGAACCCGTCCAGACGGCTCACTAGGTAGCAAAGGCCCGGCCACCGGCTTCTTCTACCGAGATGCAGCCTTCGTAGCGGCCGGGCACCGAAACGTACTGCAAAAACTGGGTAGCTCCCACCTCCGAGGTAAAGAACCCAAGCATGGTGAGTTCCTTCATCATGGGGAAGAATGGCTTAGCCTCAGGGTCCTGGTTATCTTTAGCCTGGGCTTCGTACTTGGTTAGTAGCGTATCCTGCTGCTCCGGTTTCAAATCTACAAAAGAATCACCATACTCCTGCTCGCTGTCTTTTTCCAGTTGCTCGAGCCCGGCCGTGAAGCGCTGCTTTTCTTCTTCAGTGTAAATGTCATTGAGCATCAGGTCGATAAACTCAGGCACTCCGGCTTCTTTGGCTCCGGGGGTGTCGGTTTTGGGGATGATAAGCTCAGCTACTTCGGCGGTGAGCCGGGCCTGATCTTCCGTCAGAAATTTGGGCTGCCAGTTAAGTTCGGGCTGGGCGGTGCATCCTTGCATTATGCCCGCAATGGCGGATGAGGACAATGCGCCTCCCATAAACAGGGCGGTGCGCTTGAGGGCTTCTCTACGATTCATCATGCTTTTAATATTTAGGTTTTTGGTAGACCCAAGGTCTGTGAGACGAGACACTTAGATTACAGGTTCATTTTTTTGAGTTCGTTCACCGCGTGGTCGCAAGCCCGGGCCGTAAGGGCCATGTAGGTGAGCGAGGGGTTCACGCAAGAGGCGGAGGTCATACAGGCCCCGTCGGTCACGTAGACATTGGGCACGGCGTGCACCTGGTTGTTGGCGTTGAGCACCGAGGTTTTGGGGTCGCGGCCCATGCGGGCGGTGCCCATCTCGTGGATACCCAGGCCGGGCCAGCTGCCTGCGTCGTAGGTGTTCACGTCCTTGAAACCGGCGGCCTCCAGCATTTCAGCGGCGGCGTTGGCCATATCGGGCCGCATTTTCATCTCGTTCTCCTTAAACTCAGCGTCAAAGATCACGGTGGGTTGCCCCCAGGCATCCACATTGTCGTAGTCCAGGGTCATTTTGTTTTCGTGGTAGGGCAGCGTCTCAGCGAAAGCCGTCATACCCATGCCCCAGGGGCCGGGTTCCATCAGGCCTGCCTTGAAATCAGCTCCGAAGCCCAACTCGGCCACGCTGCTCAACCAACCGGCGCGTCCGGCACCGCCCTGGTAGCCGTAGCCCCGCACGTAGTCTTTCTGCGTAGACTGTTTATCCACATTACGGAAGCGCGGAATGTAGAAACCGGTCGGACGGCGACCGTACTCCATTTTGTCGTTGAAGCCGTCGAAACGGCCATTGGCGCCCACCCGGAAGTGGTGGTCCATCAGGTTGTGTCCCAGTTCGCCGCTCTGGTTGCCCAGTCCGTTGGGAAAGGCATCGGACTTGGAATTCATCAGAATGGCCGTGCTGGCCACCGCCGAAGCGCAGCAGAAGATCACCTTGGCATAGAACTCCATCTCTTCCTTGGTGTCCTGATCCACTACTTTCACTCCCGTGGCGCGTTTCTTCTCGGGATCGTAGATGATGGAAGTAACGATGGAGTAGGGGCGCAGCGTCATGTTGCCAGTGGCCACCGCGGCGGGCAGGGTAGACGATAAACTGCTGAAGTAAGCTCCGTAGGGACATCCTCGGATGCAGCGATTGCGGTACTGACACACCGTGCGGCCCTTGTGGTTGACGGACAAATTCGCGGTGCGGCCAATGGTCACCACCCGTCCGCCCAGATTGGCGGATACCTTATCGCGGAAGTGCTCCTCCACGCAGTTCATAGCGATGGGAGGCAAAAAGTTGCCGTCGGGCAACTGAGGCAGCCCTTCTTTCTGTCCTTGAATACCCGCGTACTCTTCTACGTAGCTATACCAGGGTTCAATGTCTTTGTAGCGAATAGGCCAGTCAACCCCAAAACCGTCCTGGGCGTTGGCTTCGAAATCCTGTGCACTCCAGCGGTAGCTGTGGCGTCCCCACATGATGGAACGACCGCCTACGTGGTAGCCGCGCATCCAATCAAAGCGTTTCTCTTCGCTGTAGGGGTGTTCGCTGTCCTTCACAAACCAGTGCTTAGTAGAAGGACGGACGGTGTAGCCGGTGCGGCTTTGCTTGGGATAATGCTCGGCGAGTTCTTCGGGAGGAGTGCTGTCGCGGTAGGGCAACTCCCAGGGGGCTTTGTTGGCCGTAGTGTAGTCTTTCACGTGCTCTACGTTGCGTCCTCGCTCTAAAACCAGGGTTTTGAGCCCCTTTTCGGTTAGTTCTTTGGCCGCCCAGCCGCCGCTGATCCCCGAGCCGATCACGATGGCATCGTAGGTATTTTCGTCTTTTGCTTTCGCGTTAATATACATAAGAATTCTGAGGTTATTTTTTTCGATAGCGCGTTCAATATAGTGCTTTACTAACGATATCTAAAACGAAATAATTTGCCCGCGCCTACAAAATAATGCGAAGCTCACTCAAACAGGTTACCTCGCGGGTAACTGTCTCGCTGTGCTTTATGCGCTTTGGGTTATAAAACACCTGATCAATGCCCACGTCTCGTGCTCCCCGCACGTCGGTCTCCAGGTTGTCGCCAATCATCAGGCACTCCTGAGCACTAGCCCCAATCCGGTTAAGCAGATAATCGAACACGGGGCGGCTGGGTTTGCGGTGCCCGGTAGTATCCGAAGACACCACTTCAATGAAGTAGTCGGCAAGCCCGGCGTTCTTGAGTTTGATGGCTTGCACGGCGGCAAAGCCGTTGGTAAGAATGTGCAATTGGTAACGCTGCTTCAGATAGTCGAGGGTGGCTACGGTGTGGGGCATCACGTGGGGCTTGGTGGGACAAATGCGCAGGTAGTCATCCGCTAGTTGCGTCGGCACACGGTCGGCGGCGACACCTAGTTGCGTAAGGATCAGTTTAAACCGCTCGCTGCGGAGCCGTTGCTGGTCATAGGCTCCTTGATCGTACTTTTTCCACAAAGACCGGTTCACGATAATGAAGGTATCGTAAAACTGCTGAACGCTGAAGTTGCCCAAACTAGACAGTTGATGCGTATCGTATAACTCACCTAGCGTTTCAGCCGCATTTTTATCAAAATCCCAAAGCGTATGGTCCAGATCGAATAGCAGGTGGCGGTAGTGTTTCATGGTGACTGGATGCTGGTTACTGGTGGCTGAATGCCAGGTGCTGGCAATTGCATATTGGACACTGCTAGAAGCTAGTATCCAGCATCTTGCCCCGCATGGAATGCCGTCCAGAAAGTCATCCAGCATCCGGTGTTTCTATTTGCCGCACCAGTTCGTCGTACCACGCTTGACCGTATTTGCGCACCAGGGGTTCGCGTAGGAAGCGATACAGCGGCACCGCTAGTTCCTGTCCTAGGTCGCAAGCCGGACTGCAAATGTGCCAACGGTGGTAGTTGATGGCGTCGTAGTGGTCATAGCGATCAATACGCAGCGGGTACAGGTGACACGAAATCGGTTTTTTGAAGTCGATTTTGCCCGCTTGGTGGGCCTGCTCGATGCCGCACTTCAGTGTACCCTGCTGATCGCGCACCGCGTAGACGCACTCGCGTCCGCCGATGGTGGGAGTCACGTAGTCGTTGTCTTCGTCGGTCACGTAGTGCCCCTGCGCCTCAATCTCCCGAATACCTTCCGAACTCAGATAGGGCTTCACGGCTTCGTAGATTTCTTCCAGAACGGCTAGCTCATTTTCCTCCAACGGTGCTCCGGAGTCGCCCTCTACGCAGCAAGCGCCCCGGCACTTTTGCAGATTACACACAAAAAAATTTTCCTTGATATCATCGCTAATGATGGCGTCTTCTACGATATGCATGGGGAAGAAATGAGTGATTGAGTTATTACTGGGTACAAGCCCAATTTGGTGAATTTAAGTTCCGGGTGAGCGCACTGTCTTTTAGGTAGATGGAAAATGGATTAATTGGTAAACTTAACATGTTTTAGGTACTTACACCTCTCGTACACTTCGGATATAACCGTAGATTTGCCACATGCGCTTGCTTCATTTGGTAGTTTTGGGGGGACTGACTACCCTGCTAGTCCGATGCGGGGCGGATAGTCCGGCGGTGGTAGAACCACCCGATGGTCAGCAATTGTCGGTGCAGCACTGCGGCGGGTGCCACGCGTATCCCGAACCGAGTTTGCTTGACCGGGCAACCTGGCAGAACTACGTGCTGCCGCGGATGGGACACCGGCTGGGAATTTATGCGAATGAAAGCGAGCGGGTAAGTTTGATCGAGGCAGGAGCTGGAGGGCAGCAGGTAGAACGAGCCGATGTTTATCCAACGCAGCCGCAACTTACCGAAGCCGAGTGGACGGCACTGCAAGCGTACTATCTGAACCATGCTCCGCCACGGCTCGATAGCATCCAAGATCCACCACTCACCGTTGGCTTGCCCACGTTCCGGACGCGTATACCCGAGTTTCGCTTATCGCCGCCCAGCACCACGCTGGTACGCATCCAACCCGGCGGGTTCTTTATTGGCGATGCTAACACCCGACGCTTATACCAGTTCGATGCCCAGCGGCAATTGCTGAACGCCGCCAACGTGCGCGAGGGGGCGGTTAGCGTAGCCGTCCAACCGAGTGCGCTAAACGTGACGGTGATGGGTTCGTTTTCACCCACCGACGCTCCTACCGGCTTCTTGCTGGCGCTGCCCACGCAGGCCGATAAAACACCCCGCGTACTACTCGACAGCCTACAACGTCCGGTGCACACCGCCTACGCCGACCTGAACGGCGACGGGCACGAGGATATCGTTACGTGCGAGTTTGGCAAGTGGACGGGCGGGCTCGCCTGGTGGGAAAACCGGGGCGGTGATCGCTACGAGAAACACTGGCTTCGGCAGCAACCAGGGGCCACGCGCGTCTACGTGCGCGATCTGAACGGCGACCAGCGGCCGGACGTGCTGGCGCTGTTTGGGCAGGGCGACGAAGGGGTTTTTGCGTATTATAATCAGGGCGATGGAGCATTTCAGGAAGAAGCGTTGCTGCGCTTTCCGCCGTCCTACGGATCGAGTTCGCTGCTGCTACACGATATCGACGGCGACGGGTACGAAGATTTGGTGTATACGGCGGGCGACAACGCCGATTATCCGCCGGTGACCAAGCCCTACCACGGCATTCGGATTTTTCGCAACGACGGCACCAACCACTTTCGGGAAGATTGGTTCTATCCGCTGCCCGGGGCCTACGGAGCCATTCCGGCCGATTATGATCAGGACGGCGATTTGGATATCGCCGCCATTTCGTTTTTTCCCGATTATGCCCGGTCGGCCCAGCGGGGGTTTGTCTACCTGGAAAACCAGGGCGACTTCCGGTTCAAAGAGTATACGTTCCCGGAAGTGACCGACGGACGCTGGCTGGTGATGGACGCGGGCGACGTGGATCAGGACGGGGATGTGGATATCGTTCTGGGGTCGCTGTCGTTTGAGGTGGTGCCGCCCAATGGGCTGCTGGCGCAGTGGGTGGAGCGGGGGGTGCCCTTTGTGGTGCTGGAAAACACGCGGCGGTAGCAAAAAAAAAGAGCGGCATCGCGAAGGATACGGCTCTTTAGTCTAGGGCGTGTTGACATATGAGCTTAGACGGTGCTTTCTGACTGTTTTCGCCCTGCTCTTTGTTGCTTTCGTTAGCCGATGCTCCCGCATCGCCTGCCTCAAGCGCCTCAATCAGAACAAAAACAGCCTCGAGAGCCCTTGCCAATCTATATGTCAACACGCTCTGGGCAGCGCACGGGGCTTATCGGCGAAAAGCGGTGGTGTGCCGGTTGAACAGGCGGCGAAACTTGCCGCGGCCCATGTCGGAAAACGGACGAGCGTTTTTGGTTAGGGCGCGGTTCAGAGCAACCGTCTCTTGTGAGTAAGGAATGGTGACGTTGGGTTGGTCAACGAACAAAGACTCGGTGGGATAAAGAATGTTAGCGTTCATGATTTCTAAAGTTTAAAGTTGAAGTTTAAATTAATGCGTTATGCTTAGTATAAGCCAACTCCCGTGCCAAGCGGAAAAACCGCCTCTGGGCTAATTTTAGGCAGTTTTTGATTTTTACTAGTGTCCGGTTCCGAACACTTGCTGTACACTCCTGGACAGTTTGGCGTAGTGCAAACCACTTCTTCGTTGGCAAGCGCAACCTTTCGAGCAAACAGTACGTGTATTTAGATACTTGTCTAATTATCTATATGAAAGATTTCTTCCGCGCCATGAGCGATCCGACCCGACGGCAGATTTTAGAACTCCTCAAGGAAAAAGACCTAACCGCCGGAGAGATTGCCGAGGTGTTTCGCATCAGCAAGCCCAGCATTTCGTATCACCTCGATCTGCTCAAGCAAGCCGACCTGGTTTTTTCCGACAAGCAGGGGCAGTACGTGCTCTATTCGCTCAACACCAGCGTGCTCGACGAAGTAATTAGCTGGCTCATGGACCTGAATGAGAAAAAAGTCAACCCTAAAAAACCATCCCTATGAAACCCATTAACTTCTTACGCCGCGAGTGGCTGGCTCTACTCCTGTTGCTCGTCCCCACTGCCTTAACCCTTTTCTATTGGAACCAACTACCCGATCCGATCGCCATCCACTGGGGACTAGACGAAGCGCCCAATGGGTATCAATCGCCCACGGCCTTTCTGTGGTTTACGCTAGCACTCAACGTATTCGTTTACGTGCTGCTTGTCGCTGTTCCGTATCTAGACCCAAAGAAGGACGCCCATCGGCTGGAGAAGCCGCTCCGGGTAGTTTGGACGGCTACTATGGCATTCACCGCCCTGATACTCGGAGGCATCGTGCTGAAAGCGGTGGGCTATCCTGTCGATATCCTCCTGACCAGTAACCTCGCCTGTATACTACTATTTTTGGTGATGGGTAACCTAATGGCCAAATTTCCGCCTAACTATTTTGCGGGCATCCGCACCCCCTGGACGCTGGAGAGTTCCGAGGTGTGGCGGCGGGTGCATCAAATGGCGTCTAAACTGTGGGTAGCCGGTTCTTTGGTGCTGCTCCTGTTCGTGTTTCGGCTAGATAATACGGCTTACATGATTCTGTTTACGACGATCACGCTGGTGCTGGTGTTTGTTCCGATGGTGCATTCGTACTTACTCTATCAAAAGCTGAAGGTAGACGACCCCATGGATTGATGAGGAAGGGTGTGTGTCAGACGCGCACGAACGGATGGCGATGATCGGGTATGAATTTAACTTCACCTATGCCTATTCTTACCTACTTTCGTACTACTAATCCTACGTACCAAATGAAAAACTCAATACTTATAATCGTGCTTTTCACCAGCAGCAGTTTGTTTGCTCAAGACTTTGATCGGCCAAAAATGGACAGCCTGTTTGCCCTGATTGATGCCCACCAACGGGGGATGGGCAGTATCTCGATCTTTGCCGACGACCAAGAGGTGTATCAGAAAGCATTCGGCGATGCCAGTATAGAAGAACGAATAGCTGCCAACCGCGAAACAGTCTATCGAATCGGGTCTATCACCAAGACGTTTACTGCGACGATTATCATGAAGTTGATCGAAGAAGGCCAGCTAACTTTAGATACTCCGCTCGCTACTTTCTATCCTGAAATTGAAAACGCACGGAACATTACGATTGAGCAAATGCTAAGGCACCGGAGCGGTATTTTCAACTATACCAGCGCCAGCGACTATACTTCCTGGATGGAGCAACCTATCACGAAGGAGGCGCTGATCGCGAAGATCGCTGACTATGAAAGTGCCTTTGCTCCGGAAGAGCGAAACGAATACTCTAACGCCAACTACGCACTACTCTCTTTCATTGCCGAAGACCTAACCGGAAAAGATTACGCGCAACTCGTAGCAGAAATGATCGGCGAACCCTGCGCCCTGGAAAGCACTTACTACGGTGGCGCTATAGCTGTCGCAAACCACGAGGCCCAATCGTACACCAAGCTCACCGATTGGCAACCCGCTACCGAAACTGATATGTCGGTTCCGGCCGGAGCCGGAGCCTTGGCTTCTACTCCTAACGATCTCAATCGATTCTTAACCTGCCTGTTTAACCACCAAATCGTTTCCGCCGAATCATTGGATACTATGATGGTGGTGAAGGGTTACCACGGAATGGGTTTAATCCCCGTTCCCTTCCACGAAAAACGGGCCTATGGACACACCGGCGGCATTGATGGTTTTCAGTCTAACGCTTTTTATTTTCCGTCGGATAAGGTATCAATCGCTTATCTATCCAATGGTGTAGTGATGCCGCTGAACGACATTCTAATTGGAGCGTTAAGCATCTTCTTTGGTCGGGAGTACGCGCTGCCTACGTTTGAAACGCTAACGCTTGATTCGGCTACCTTGAGCAAATATCTGGGGGTTTATGCTAGTCCGAGTTTCCCGCTGAAGGTTACTATCACTCAAAAGGATAACACGCTAATCGGGCAGGCCACGGGCCAACCTTCTTTTCCGCTCGAGGCATACGAAACGGATAAGTTCAAGTTCGACCCGGCTATGCTAAAGCTAGATTTTGTCCCATCGGATGGCATTATGCTACTACACCAAGGCGGGCAAACGTTCGAGCTGAAAAGGGAATGATTTCCGATAAAACGGCACAAAGAAGCAGTCAAATTCTTTCTGGCTAAACCTATGTATTTCCTGCGCTAACCCATTGCGGGCTCCCACCAACGCGCCTAAATCATCCGAAGCTTTGGCAAAGACCGGTTCGTCCCGTACCTTGTCCTGCTCAATTCAAATTACTCAAAGCATGAACGACCTAACTACCCACCGCGTCGGCATCATTATGAACGGCGTGACGGGCCGCATGGGCACCAATCAGCACCTGATGCGCTCTATTGTTGAAATCATCAAGCAGGGCGGAGTGCGCGTGAGTGCCACCGAAGTGATTATGCCCGACCCCGTGCTGGTGGGCCGCAACGCCGTGAAGCTCGAAAAAGCTGAGCAAGCAGTCGGGCGTAGAAAACTTCACTACCGACCTGGACGAGGTATTACAGGACGATCGTTATCATATCTACTTCGACGCCCAAACCACCGGTCGCCGCGCTGAGGCAGTGAAGCAAGCCGCCACGGCGGGCAAGCACGTCTACTGCGAGAAACCCACCGCCACCGACACCGAGACGGCGCTGGAGTTATACCGCTTCTGCCAGGAAAAGGGCGTGAAGAACGGCGTGGTACAGGACAAACTATTCTTGCCCGGTCTGCGTAAGGTGCAGCGGCTGATTGAAAACGGTTTCTTTGGCGACATCTTGTCAGTGCGGGGCGAGTTTGGCTATTGGGTGTTCGAGGGCGACACCATTCCGGCGCAGCGCCCCTCGTGGAACTACCGCAAGGAAGACGACGGCGGCATTATCGTCGATATGCTATGCCACTGGCGCTACGTGCTCGACAACATCTTCGGCAAGGTGAAGTCGGTTTCCTGCCTGGGAGCCACCCACATTCCCCAGCGCGTCGACGAACAGGGCAATGCGTATAAGGCTACCGCCGATGATGCCGCCTACGCCACCTTCGAGCTAGACAACGGCGTGATTGCGCACTTCAACTCCTCGTGGGTGGTGCGGGTGCGGCGCGATGATCTGCTCACCTTGCAAATCGATGGTACCAGGGGCTCCGCAGTGGCCGGCTTGCGCGACTGCTGGACGCAGCACTACGGCAATACGCCCAAACCGGTGTGGAACCCCGACATTGCGCAGCCGATCAACTTCTACGAGGGCTGGGCCAAGGTTCCCGAACAAGAGTTGTATGACAACGCCTTCAAGGTGCAGTGGGAGATGTTTCTAAAGCACGTGGTAAAGGATACGCCTAACCCGTACACGCTGCTGGAAGGAGCCAAGGGCGTGCAGTTGGCCGAGAAAGGCATCGAGAGCTGGGAGAAACGCTGCTGGGTAGACGTGCCGGAGTTGGGTTAGAAGCATACGCAGTGGCATTAGATACCAATCACCAATTGAAGACACAAACATCCGTAGGAATATCATTAATGATATTCCTACAACAACTTTCTACGAGATGAAAAAAATAATTACGCTGTTTCTCACGCTATCCGCCACAACTGTAGTCTCTTTTGCCCAATCTTCTGGCAAAATCGAACAAAAACTACAAGAGTTAGATGTCACCCTCTACAAACTACCCGCCCCCACCGCCAGCTACGTGCGCGCTGTGCGCTCGGGCAACCTCATCTTCTTGTCGGGACACGGTCCCATGAAACCCGACGGCACCAATGTGACGGGCAAACTGGGACAAGATTTGTCGGTAGAGGAAGGACAACAAGCCGCCCGCTACACCGCGATTGCCCTGCTGTCGGCCTTGAAGGAAGAACTCGGCGATCTCGACGAAGTGCAGCGCATTGTAAAGGTGCACGGCATGGTGAACGCCATTCCTGACTTCACCGACCACTCGCAAGTAATGAACGGCTGCTCGGACTTCCTGGTGGAAGTGTTCGGCGATGCCGGAAAGCACGCCCGCGCGGCGGTGGGCATGGCATCGCTGCCCGGCAACATCGCGGTGGAAATTGAGATGGTGGTGGAAGTGAAGGAATAAACGAAAACGAGTGACCGGACTAGGTAAACTAGGGATCCAAAAACGATGAAACCGCTTTCTTCCATCGCTGGGCATCATGTCCGGCGTATGACTCGTGATCAGCCTGTTCGAAAATAACCAATTGTTTGGGACCGGCTAGAGCCTGATAAATTTGCTCAGTTTCAGAAAGCGTCACGCGCTGGTCCCGCTGTCCGTACAGCAGCAAAGTGGGTATCGTGATCCGCTCGGCGTAGTCGACCGGATTGTGCGAGAAGGCCCAATAGCCGTGCTGCACCCCGCCCCATAGCACCAGCAGGTCGGCGAAAACAACCGGAGGGATGCCCAGCATCCGGAAGCGATTATGAACGGTTTCGCGCATGGTACTGAACGGACAGCCTAGCACCAGGGCATCCGGCGCAATACCATACTTGTCTACCGCCCGCATAATCGCGGCCGCACCCATCGAAAAGCCGTATAGAATCAGTTTATCCTCCGGAAAATGCTGGCGGGCATAGTCGTATACCACGCGTACGTCCTGGGCTTCGCGGTAGGCAATGGTGGTGTCGTCTCCTTCCGAACCGCCGCTGCCCGGAAAATCAACGAGCAAGGTTCGATAACCCAGTGCCCGAAAGGCTTCGGCCGCGGGCAGCAGTTCGCCCTTCTAACCCGCGTAGCCGTGAAAGAGCACGACGGTTCCCTTGGGTTGTTCCACAGGTATGAGCCAGCCTTCCAGGGTAGCGGTTCCTTGCAGGGTGATGGTTTTGTAGGGGGCGGAAGGCAGCGTTTTGTTTTGCGGACGCGGATTGTTGATGCCGGTGAATAGCATCCCTAGCTTTTGGATCAACGAAATGTCAGTCGCGACTTCGGAGCGAGTAATTTCTGCCGAGGAAAAGTGCGTGAAACGATAGGCGTGCAGGAAAGCGACTACGTTGACGAGCAGTACCGCTATGATTAATGAAATTCTTAGATGTTTTTGGGTAACCTGCACGGACAAGCTTTTATAGTGAGTCCAACCAGCGTTCAGTTCAAAGGGAGCGTCAGATCAATTGGCCAATCAAAAGCTTCCCGATGATGAAAAGGTACTCCAACTTCAACGTTAGTAACCACGCCGAATTCTACGTGCAGCGAGAGCCAGTATTCTTCGTTGAAATAAGTGGTGAAATTGACGTAGTAGTCCGGATCCCATTGATGAATCAGGTTACCGAACACCTTGCTTTTCACCGTTTCTATCTTCCTGTCCATAATCTTTTGACCATTGTAGGTCAAGCCACGATTCTTGGTTTGTAGATAGACCAGCCGCTCCTCAAGTTTCTTATTAAACGTCAGCCGGAGCTTCTGCTTGTTCCAATCCAGAATCAGTTCACGGTCGTTGTGTCGGCCGTACTCATCTCTTACGATTTGATCCGGTTCGCCCAGCAGAGCAATAATTTCTTTGCGCTTCATTCCAAACCGAAGCTTGTCTGCTCCAATTCTAGGTTTTAGTTCCATATCAGTCGCTATTTTATTCCAACTCCACCACCAAATCATCCTGCTCTACCATATCACCGGCCGATAGCAGCACCTGCTTTACCGTACCCGCCCGGGAGGCTGAAATGGTGGTTTCCATCTTCATGGCTTCGATCACAAACAGGGGCGTTCCTTCCTCCACTTCCTGCCCGGCCTCTGTCGTCACCTGTGCCAGCCTTCCCTGCAAGGGAGCCCCGATCTCACGGTCATTAGTCTTCTCCACTTTGCGGTTGGCCACCACCTTCAACTGCGCCCCGGTGTCGTTGATGCGCACCCGGCGGGTTTGGCCGTTTAGCTCGAAGCTCACGTTGCGGAAGCCGTTGGCGTCGGGCTCCGAAATGAACAGCAGCTTAATCATGATAACCTTACCCTCGGCAATGTTGACCAGAATTTCTTCGCCGTACTGCATGCCGTAGAAAAAGGCCGGAGTGGGTAGGGCCGACATATCGCCGTATACCTTGCGGTGGTTGTAAAAATCTTCGTACACCTTTGGATACAGCTTGAACGACATAAAATCGAGCAGGGTGCGGTCGTCGTCGAAGCGCTCCTGAAACTCAGCAAACTCCTGGTCAAAATCGATGGGTTCCAAGTGTTCGTTCGGACGCCCTTGCATGGGTTCTTCTCCCTTGAGCACGATCTTCTGCACCTGCTCGGGGAAGCCACCGTAGGGCTGGCCCAATTCGCCCCGGAAAAAGCTAATCACCGACTCGGGAAACGACAAGGAGTCACCACCCCGCATCAGCACGTCGCCAATGGTAAGGCTGTTAGACGTAAGAAACAGCGCCATGTCGCCCACCACCTTAGAGGAGGGGGTCACCTTTACAATGTTTCCAAACAGTTCGTTAACGCGCGTGTAGTTCTTCTTTACCAACTCAAACTTGTCGCCCACGCCCAAAGCATCGGCCTGCCGCCGTAGGTTAGAGTATTGTCCGCCGGGCATCTCGTTGTTATACACCTCGGCCGTGCCCGCCTTGAGACCCGACTCGAAAAGGATAGTAAAACTCTCGCACCGCTTCCCAGTACACCGAGTACTCGTTGAGCGAATCTAAATTGATGGGCTGCTCTCGCTCATGTCCCTGCATCATGGCCACCACCGAGTTAAAGTTGGGCTGCGAGGTAAGTCCCGACATCGCGCCAATAGCCACGTCGACCACGTCCACTCCGGCCTCAATGGCCTTCACGTAGGTGGCGGGCTGAATGGAAGAAGTATCGTGGGTGTGCAGGTGAATGGGCAGATCTACCGCATCTTTTAGGGCTCCGATCAGTTCGGTGGCGGCGTAGGGCTTCAGCAAACCGGCCATGTCTTTGATCGCCAGAATGTGCGCGCCTTCGTCTTCCAGCTGCTTGGCCAGATCGACGTAGTACGATAGCGTATACTTCTTGTTGTCGGGGCTTTGTAGGTCGCCGGTGTAGCAAATAGCGGCTTCGGCCAAGGCGTCGGTACGTTCGCGCACGGCCCGGATGCTCACCTTCATGGCTTCTACCCAGTTGAGCGAATTGAAGATGCGGAAAATATCAATGCCCGTTTCGGCGGCCTGCTCAATGAACTTGACGATCAGGTTGTCGGGATAGGCTTTGTAGCCCACCGCGTTAGAGCCGCGCAGCAGCATCTGTAGCAGAATATTAGGAATGGCGGCGCGCAACTCGCGCAGCCGCACCCAGGGGTCTTCGTACAAGAAGCGCATGGCCACGTCGAAGGTGGCCCCGCCCCACACTTCCATCGAGAACACCTGCGGATGCTGCTTGGCGAACATCTCGGCCACCCGCAGCATATCCACGCTGCGCATCCGCGTGGCCAACAACGACTGGTGGGCATCGCGGAAGGTGGTGTCGGTGTAGTGAATCGGCTTTTCGTCCTTGAGCCACTGCACAAACTTTTCGCGCCCCAATTGCGTGAGCTTGTCTTTGGTGCCTTCGGGGTAAGGCACGTAACGGTAGTTTTTCTCAGCACTATTGTCGGGGTCGGTCATCGTCTGCGTGGGCAACTGAGGAACGCGCAACTTCTTGTCCCGGTCAATGAAGCGCACGTTGGGGTTGCCATTCACCGTCACATCGGCCAGGTACATCAGCGTGCGCGTGGCGCGGTTGAGCCCCTCGCGGATATCAAACAGTTCGGGATGGTCCTGGATGAAGTTGACGGTGGCTTCGCCCCGGTAAAAGGTGGGGTGCGAGATCACGTTGAGCAGGAAGCCAATGTTGGTCTTCACGCCGCGGATGCGGAACTCGGTCAACGTGCGCCGCAGTCGCTGCGAGGTGCCCTTCAGCGTGCGCCCGGTGGCTGACACCTTCACCAGCATGGAGTCGAAGAAGGGCGAGATAGTGACGCCCGGATATGAACTGCCCTCATCGAGGCGGATGCCGAAGCCCCCGGCGTTGCGGTAGGCGATGATGGTGCCGTAGTCGGGCCGGAAATTGTTCTTCGGGTCTTCGGTGGTCACCCGACACTGGATGGCGAAGCCGTGGTACTCCACGTCTTCCTGCTTGCGGATGTAGATGCGCGGGTCGGACAGCTTGCGTCCCTGGGCGATAAGAATCTGCGAGCGTACAATATCAATACCGGTGATCTCCTCAGTGATGGTGTGTTCCACCTGAATGCGCGGATTCACCTCGATGAAGTAGATGTTTTCCTGCTGGTCGACCAGAAACTCGACCGTGCCCACGTTGTTGTAGTCCACGCTGCGGGTAATTTTCAGGGCGTATTCGTAGAGTTTGTCCTTGGTTTCTTGACCAATACTGGAAGCGGGTGCGACCTCGACCACCTTCTGGAAGCGCCGCTGCACCGAGCAGTCGCGCTCGTAGAGGTGCACGATGTTGCCGTGGTTGTCTCCCATGATCTGCACCTCGATGTGCTTGGGCTGGTCAATGAATTTCTCTAGAAACACCGTGTCGTCACCGAAGGCTTTGCGGGCTTCGTTGCGAGCATCGGGATAAGCCTGCTTGAGTTGCTTTTCGTCGCGCACCACGCGCATGCCGCGTCCGCCCCCGCCCGAAGCAGCCTTCACCATAATGGGATAGCCAATGCGCTCAGCCTCCTGCAGCGCCACTTCTACGGTGTCCAGATTTTCGTGACTGTCTTCAATGACCGGCACCTCGGCGGCGACCGCGATTTCTTTGGCCGCTACTTTGTCGCCCAGCTTGGCCATCACCTCAGGAGTGGGACCTACGAAGATGATGCCCTCTTCGCGACAACGCTCGGCAAACCGCAGGTTCTCCGACAGAAAGCCATAGCCCGGGTGGATGGCGTCGACCTGGTGGCGTTTGGCCAGCAGAATGATCTCTTCGATATCGAGGTAGGGCTTGAGCGGATCGTTGTCCTCGCCGATCTGGTAGGTTTCGTCGGCCTTGTAGCGGTGCAACGAGTAGCGGTCTTCGTAGGTGTAAATGGCTACCGTGCGGATACGTAGCTCAGAGGCGGCGCGTAGAATGCGGATGGCAATTTCGCCGCGGTTGGCAACGAGTAGCTTGTTAATCTTCTTGAGTTTGTCGGGCATAAAGCGGTTCGGTTAGCAGGCGTGATCGTCGGTTAATTTGCTAATTAGGCAAGGAATCGGTGAATTCACAAGGAAAGGCCAAAAATGTGATGCCGGTTGCGGGTAGCAGCGCTCAGCCAGGTTATTCATACTTGTTCTATTCTGATTATTCTCGAACCTTCCCGGGCAGCAAGCTGTTGAAAAAGCGGATGGCTAAAGGTATACAAAAGGTAGACGGACGCACAAAAAAAATCGGTTTCCTACCAATTTAAGGTTTCGCTTAGTACATTTACGTGCTTATTTTTACAAACAATGCATCACCTCTTTCAAGCAGTTTCGCTCACGTATCAAAACAGTCCGGTCGCTATTCGCGAACAGGTGGCCCTGGCCCCCGACGAAGTGTACCAATTGCTTCGCCGCATCAAGGAGTTCACCAGCGCCCAAGACGTGCTGATCCTATCCACCTGCAATCGCACTGAGATCTACTACAGTCACGAGGAAGATCTGTCGCTAGAACTGATCAAACTGCTGGGCGTGATCAAGGGCATCGACCGTCTATCCCAGTTCAACGACTACTTCGTGCGTTACGCCAATGGCTCCCAGACCGTTCGTCACCTTTTTCGGGTGGCCATGGGACTGGAGTCGCAGGTGGTGGGCGATTTGCAGATTGCCAATCAGGTGAAGCAAGCCTACCAGGCCTCAGCCGACGAGAACACCGCCAGTCCGTTTCTGCACCGCCTGATGCACACCATCTTCTACACCAACAAGCGGGTGTCGCAGGAAACCGCGTTTCGCGACGGCGCCGCTTCTATCTCTTACGTGGCCAGCGAACTGGTCGACGACCTGGCGGCTGAGTTTGTGCAGCCCAAAATATTGGTGGTGGGTCTGGGAGAGATTGGTGCCGACGTGAGTAAAAACTTGGCTGATCTGCCCAAACGAAACGCCCAGGAGGTCACTCTGATTAACCGCACCGCCTCCAAAGCCGAGGCGTTGGCTCAATCGCTGGATTTTGCCACCCGCCCTTTTTCAGAACTGGCCGAGGCTGTAGCGCAGGCTGATATTGTTGTTTCCTCAGTAGCCGCGTCCGAACCGCTCATCACCTCCCGCCACCTTGCTGCTTCCGCCATTCACGGGCATAAATACCTGATTGACCTGTCGGTGCCCCGCAGCGTGGACCCTGCTGTGGAGCAGATACCGGGGGTGCTGGTGTATAACCTGGACGATCTGAAAAGCAAGGCCCACGAAACGCTGAGTAAGCGCGTGGCGGCGGTTCCCCGCGTGGAAGAAATCGTGGAAGAAGCCGTAAACGGATTCGGACAGTGGGCCCAGGAGATGGAAGTGTCACCGACCATCCAACGGCTGAAGCAAACGCTGGAGCAGATTCGGCAGGAAGAGATGGCGCGCCACCTGAAGAACCTCGATGCCAGTGAAGTGGCCCGCGTGGATAAGATTACCAAGGGCATGATGCAGAAGATCATTAAGCTGCCCATTCTGCAACTCAAAGCGGCCTGTCAGCGCGGCGAAGCCGAAACCCTCATCGACGTGCTCAACGACCTGTTCGATCTGGAGAAGCAGCCCGTGAAGAAATAAAGTAAATCAACGCTCACTCATAAAACTCCCTTAGGGTCTGGATACTTAAACCGGTAGTTCAACATTTTCCTTAGCTTCGAGCTATCCACCACCTTGTAGGCATCTGCCTCCGTTGCGGCAAACCGCGGAGGATCAAAGTCCAATCGCCGGGCGGCTTCTCCGTAAAATTCTTCTTTAGTCGGATGCTCGTCGGCGCAGGCGTTAAAGGTTTCTCCCCACACCTCTTTTTCCAGAATCTCCACGATAATAGCGATGCAATCGTCGAGATGAATCATGTTCACCGGCACCTGTCCGCTGCTGTCTAGTGTTTTTCCGGCCAAAAACCTACCGGGATTGCGATCAGGGCCAAACAAGCCGCAGAATCGCAGCACGGTGGTTTCGATACCAGGATGGTTCTGCATCATCCGTTCGGTGGTGAGCAACGCCCGCCCGCTGGCCTTGACCTCCTCGCTCGTGTCTGACTCCCGCACCGGACCGTTCGCGTTGGGATAAACCGAGGTAGAACTCACGAACAGCACTTTCTGTACGGACGAATTTTCAATCGTCTGCAGCAGTGAGGCGATTTGTTGCGGGTATTGGTGCACTGCCTCTTCACTGCGCTTAGGCGGAATGTTGACAATCAGCACTTTACTTTCGAAAGAAATCGGCCTGATAATCATCGTTGATCTCCGGGGAGAAACGAATGAGATACGGAGTGATTCCGTGTTCTTCCAGCATCGTGCGCTTTTCTGCCCGCGTGGTGGAGCCTTTCACGATGTGGCCGCGTTGCAGCAAGGTTTGAGCCAGCGGCAAACCCAGCCAGCCGCAGCCTAGAATACTGATTTGCATGGTTTTAAGGTAAAGTGATCACGCTGAGAAAAAAACGTCGGCGAGCGGTTGATAAAACTCCCGGAGCACTTTACTTGTTGTAGGTATTCGTAACTTGTATCAAAAACCTCCGTGTGATGATTACTACCGAATTACTCAGCATCGAAGACTATCTGCAACTGGAAGAGGAAACCGGCGAACGCCACGAGTACCTGGGCGGTGAAGTCCGCATGATGGCTGGTACGACGTTGGAGCACGATTTTATTGTAAACAATCTTATTCGGCTATTAATGCTCTGTCTGAAAGAGAAAGGTTGCTCCTTGGTGAGCGGGCAGGTGAAGCTGTATACTCCCCACTGCGATAAAGCCGTTCTGTATCCCGACATCCATATATATTGCGGAGAGATCAAGAAAGAAAAGATGCCGCAGGGCGCCTACGCACTGGTGAACCCAAGCTTTATCATCGAAGTGCTCTCGCAAGACCGCCGCAATTATGATCGAGGCGACAAATTTGACTGCTACCGCCAAATTGAGTCCCTACAAAGCTACGTGCTCATCGAAAGCAAGCTAGAAACGCACGACCCGGCCGTCTGCGTACGCACCTGGGAAGACGACCGGCAGTTCCGGGAAAAGAGACTGGAGCTCACCGATACGCTGGACGTGCTGGGTTGTTCCGTGTCGTGTCAAGAAATCTACAATTTTTCCGTATAAAATGGTTCAATGGTTCAATTGTCGCGATAGCAATTGAACAATCGAAACCATTGAACACTTCTACGTCCCCATGCCCATCTACGAAGGTAATTTGCGCAAGATGCGCACTCAACTCGGCGACCCAGTGCAGTACTTCCTGTCTCTGAATGGCGAAGCAATCGCCATGAACGAACTCATCAACCAAACCATTGGCATTCAGTTCGGCGGGCAGATCAACTGCATCAACTGCGGACGGCTTACCAAGAAATCGTACAGCCAGGGTTTCTGTTATCCCTGCATGATCAAGGCTCCGCAGAACGCCGAGTGCATCATCCGGCCCGAGCTGTGCCGGGCCCACCTGGGCGAAGGCCGCGACCCAGTCTGGGAACGGCAGCACCATTTGCAACCCCACGTGGTGTACCTGGCGCAAACCGACGCGGTGAAGGTGGGCGTGACCCGTGATACCCAGGTGCCCACCCGCTGGATCGACCAGGGAGCCGGGCACGCCGTCCGGATTGCCGAAGTGCCCTACCGCTTCCTGGCGGGGCAACTCGAGGTAGCGCTCAAAGCCCACTTCACCGACCGCACCAACTGGCGCAGCATGCTCACCAACAAAACCAACGACGACCTGAGCCTGCAAGATTTTAGCGAGTCTGTAGCCGATCAGATTCCGGAAGAACTGCGCGCGTACTACTCCTCCGACTGCCCGGTGACCGATATTCGGTATCCGGTACTTCAGTATCCCACCAAGGTGAAGAGCGTGGGCCTGGACAAGCATCCGCATTTGGAAGGGCGGCTCACCGGCATCCGGGGGCAGTACCTGATGTTCGGCGACGGGCGGGTGCTCAACGTGCGCACGCACAGCGGCTACTACGTGCAACTGTCGGTGGCGTAGCCCGGAGGCTCGCTCACTGCCTTTTCAGAACGATACTTTCTGCGTGTTTGGCCGCCAGGGTTTCGTACAGTTCTTTGAGCTGCGGATAGTGATCGGCAGCGATGAGCGCGCGGTTCACTTTTACCAGGCTCAGCACTTGCACTCCAACCGTAGTCACCTGTGTCTGAAACAAGAATTGCACCGACTGGTCCTCTAGTACGTACTGGGTGGAAGTGGGTGCCTCTTCCACAGCGTACCCCTTGGGAATCATCAGGCTAAAGGTATACTTATACGTTCGGAGGTAGCTATAGTCAATCGGATGCTGCCGTTGCGCTGCCTTGAACGGATTGTCGTCTAGCGGGCTGTAATGAAAGGGATTGATGTAGACAACCTCCGGCGTTTGTGTGACGGGATAGGCCGACTCGAAGGACGTAAGTACGCTTTTGTTGATGTCTTCCAGGTGCTTAACGCTAAAGTTTTGTTCGCCGAAACCGGGCAGTTGGTTGGGGTCTTCTCGGTGAGCCTTTCGCTTGTACAGCGCAGCGTATCCTTTCTCCTTCAGCCCCACCTGGGCGCGTAGTTGGTTGCTCACCGAGTCGTAGACCACAGTGACGAACGTCTCGGTGTGGTAGCCTTCACCGCTGGCTAGAGCTACCCACCGTTCCTCATCTTTGTCTACGATCAGGCCGTAGCCATTGATGCACCGCAGCGGCAGCACTCCGAACGGTAGATCGGGATCGGTGCCGTCCAGCAGATACTCAGCGCCGTCGATTACGGCGTGCACCACCGAGTAGTTAAACTGGTCCAGCACCGGGTACTTGACGGTGACCTGCCCGTGGTTGCGGGTGCTTAGTAGCACCGGTTTGGCCGTGATGCCCGCAAACGCCAGCATGTTACGAAGGACAATGTTAATGTCGGCACTGCTGCCGCTCTGCTCCGAAAGCACCTGCTTAGGCGATTGCGAGGGGGCGTACCGGTTCTCACCGTTCCAGGCCAGGGTGGTATTCACGTACTGATAGATGGCTTGGGCCTTCTCCAGATCGGTGGTGGCCGAGGCAGCCAGTTGCTTGGCCTTCTCGCGCCCGTCGTTTCGCCGGAGATACTTGCCGTAGTCGGTGAGCGAGAGCATGTCCGAAGAAAGCTTCGGCCAGGTTTCCATGTACGCGCGGGTGCTACGACCCGGAAAGTTCTCCTTCGCCAGCTGGAAGGTGAGGCGGGTGATATAATCTTCTTTGGCCGAGATAAACGACTCATCATTGAAGGCAGGCACCTCCTGGGCCGCCCACCGGTATTTGGCATCGTTGTAAGTGTATCGCCCCAGTCGCTTTTCACCGCGCAACACTTCGGCCTCGTTGGCCGACAGTTCGGCGTAGCCGTGGCGAAGGATCGAGTACTGATAAAAGGCCGGAATCCGGGCCGTCAGTTCGCTGTGTTGCACCGGTATTTCGTACTGGAATTGCCAATCGCGCAGCGTCATCAGGTAGGGCGACCGCAGCGTATACGAATACACGATGACCGAGCCGGGCCGCACGTTGGGCAGGGCAAACTTTTTCACCCGCCCGTGCTCGCTGAAATCATCCTGGAAAATAGCATCGGAAGTTAGTGTGCTCTCCGCGATCCGACCATTTTCTTCGTTAAAGGTGGTTCCCCAAACGTCCGTCACGCTTTCCTGCCGGTAGCCCCCATCATAATAGCTAACGGCCACGTCGCCCCAGCTTACTCCTTCGGTTGAATAAACCTTGACTTTCACGGTACGGGTAAGCAGCGCCACAAACCCTTGACCATCCCGGTGCTCAAACCACAGTTGCCCCTCGTCGTGCAAAATTGCCGCCGGGGCGGTGGAATCGCCGGGATAATAACTCTGACGAAGTTCTTGCCAGGTGGCGTGGTTGTCTTTCTTCTTCTGGGCCACCCCGGGATTGGCTAGAAAACCGGCGAATAGCAGAAAGTAAAAACAGTGGGTAGCGTACATGGTCTAGATCACTTTTGCGGCAATGATAATACGAAGTTGCTCATTCGCCAATCGAACCGCAAATAGATAGGCATCACCACCATCGCTCAGGTCCAGTTTTTTGCGCACGGCAGCCACTGCCTCGGGGAAGTTGCGGGTGGTGATGCTGGCCCGCGCCTCAGACAGTTGCCTCCGGACGGCCTTTTTTTGGTAGGGTACCACCGCCTGGCATCGAAATGTGCGTCCCGGAAAGTTGGGAACATGCAGACTTGAGGTATACAGATGGGTATTGGGATGAAGTTTGCTTAGGCCGAACCGTTGCCCGATGCGCTTGAACGCTCCGGCCTTCATCAGGGCGGCGTGCGGTTCGTACAGGTAGGTCAACGGATCAGCGTAGATTATCTCTGCTTGTAGCTCTTGCGAGCGTAAGAAAGTAAAGGGTTCATCAGCAGAATGTTGCAGATTGATCGCCGTGATTTCGGGTTCACTCAAGTGCCTCCGGTCCAGCTGGTACAGCACCTCCTTCACTTCATTGCGCACGGCCACTACGTGCACCTGGCTCACGTTCTTTAGTACTTGCAACGTCGCCTGGATGTCGAGCAGAGGAGCAGTTTTGAGCAGTACGGTTGTCGCTTTGTTCAGCAGTTCGTTCTGCAACGCTAGCACATCGGGTGTGCTATCGGTTAGTTGAAACACCCTGCGGGCCTGCGCATCCCGCCGGGCGGGGTCCAGATAGATGGCATCGACGGGTTCCGAAAGCGTGGCTAGAAAGGCTTCGGCGGAGGTGGAGTGCGCTTGAATATGATTTGCTCCGAGCACCGAAAAGTTGTGTCCGGCCAGCTGCGCCAGCGATTCGTCCTGCTCCACGTAATCGGTTTGGACAAAAGACTGGCTCAGATAAAAAGTGTCTACGCCCGCCCCGCCGGTGAGGTCGACCAGGCGCTGGCCGTGCAGCAAGCTACTTTTGTAGCGCGCCGTGGCTTCGGAAGAGCACTGCTCCATCGAGAGGGTAGGCGGGAAAATAAGTCCTTCGGTAGCAAACCACTCCGGCAGTTTATGCCGCGCCTTCCGGCAGGACTGCAACTGCTCAGCGATGGCCCGAATGGGTAAGTCAGGATAGCGATGGGCCAGCAATGCCAACCGATGGGGATCATCGAGGGCATGCTCACGCAGGAAGCGCTGGACATCTGGGCGGAGAAGCGTCTCGATAGGCACCATCAATCAGAAAAATAGCCGCTGGACAAACTACCCAATCGTTGACTAACCCACCGGTTCTCCTACCAACTTATTCTCCACCAAATACTCGGCGATCTGCACGGCGTTGGTGGCCGCGCCCTTGCGCAGGTTGTCCGACACCACCCACATATTAAGCGTCTTCGGCTGGGTTTCGTCGCGCCGCAGCCGACCTACGAATACCTCGTCTTTGTTATGGGCGTTGATTGGCATCGGGTACACGTTGCGCTGCACGTCGTCTTGCACCACCACTCCCGGCGCGTCGGCCAGCAGCTGCCGCACTTCGTCCAGATCAAATTCTTCGGCAAACTCCACGTTCACCGCTTCCGAGTGCCCTCCAATGGTGGGTACCCGCACGGCGGTGGCGGTGACGCGAATGCTACTATCGCCAAAGATCTTCTGCGTCTCCTGTACCATTTTCATTTCCTCCTTGGTGTAGCCGTTGTCATGAAACACGTCGATGTGCGGCAGCACGTTCATGTCGATGGGATGCGGATACACTTTTGATCCCTCTTTCCCGGCGCGTTCGTTCATCATCTGGTCGACGGCTGCCTTGCCGGTGCCCGTCACCGACTGGTAGGTAGCCACCACAATGCGCTCCACCCGGTACTTTCGGTGCAGGGGTGCCAGGGCCACCACCATCTGGATGGTAGAGCAGTTGGGGTTGGCGATAATCTTATCGTCTTCGGTAAGTACATGCGCGTTGATCTCAGGTACGATGAGCCGGTAGTCAGGATGCATGCGCCAGGCTGATGAGTTGTCAATGACCGTAGTGCCCACTTCAGCAAATTTCGGAGCATACTCCAGCGACGTGGAGCCGCCCGCCGAGAAGATAGCAATATCCGGACGCTGGGCGATGGCATCGTCCATGCTGATCACGGTATACGATTTGTTCCGGTAAGAAACGTTTTGTCCAACCGAGCGGGCCGAGGCCACCGGAAGCAGTTCGGTGAGCGGGAAATGGCGTTCGGCCAACACGGCCAGCATCTGGCTACCCACCAGCCCGGTAGCTCCTACCACAGCAACTTTCATAATAGTTTTGTTTATAATGAAAAGCAAAACTACAAATCCAACCGAAGATTTGCACTATTCTACCGAAAATCTGTCTTGTATTTCCCCTATCGCTGTGCTGGTGCGCGGAGTTGTCCAATCAGCGTGCTCCTTTCTCCGGGAGGCAAGCTTATATAGCGAGTAAACGGATTCATGGACGCGTTTTGAAGGAAATCAAGCGGTTTCGGTACGTTTAATGAGCGTGGTTAAAATAACTGCACCCGCTCCACTTCCTCGCGCGTCACTTTGAAAAACTCTTTATGAATGTTGAATACGGCTTCCCTGCCCTTTTCTTTCGGCACGTAACTTCCGTCTTCCTGCATCAGATAGGTGTTTACGTTGTCTTTCAGGTTATACGCCAGAATGTTGATGATCTGCTGTTGCACCGTAGGGTTTACGAATAAGAATAGCGACTCGATGCGGCGCTCGAAGCTACGCACCATCACGTCGGCGCTGCCGCCGTATACCTTGGGAGCGCCGTTGTTGTGGAAGTAGAAAATACGTGAGTGCTCCAGAAAATCGCCCACAATGGAGCGCACACTGATGTTCTCGCTCAGCCCTTTACGCCCCGGACGCAGGCAGCAGATTCCTCGTACAATTAGCTTGATGGTAACGCCTGCCTGCGAGGCCTGATAGAGCGCATCGATCACCAAGTGGTCTTCCAGTGAGTTTATCTTGACCACAATACCGCTGCTCAGCCCTTGTCTGGCGTGTTCAGCCTCGGCGCGGATCAAGTTGATCAAGCGCTCGCGCATGCCGTCGGGTGCGGTGATTAGATATTTGTACTCGGCGGGCTGCGAGTGACCGGTGATCGCGTTGAAGAATTCAGCTACGTCGTAAGCATATACCTCGTTGGCGCTGAGCAGCCCTAAGTCAGTATACAGTTTGGCAGTCTGCTCGTTGTAGTTACCGCTCGAACATGTGCACGTAGCGCGTTACTTTGTTGCGCTCTTTACGGACGATTAACAGCAGCTTGGTGTGGGTTTTCAGGTTATTGATGCCGTAGATGACGAAGCAGCCAGCCTTGTGTAGTTTCTGCGCCTCGCGCATGTTGTTTTCTTCATCGAAGCGGGCTTTCAGTTCGAAGAGCACCGACACCAGCTTGCCGCTCTCGGCGGCCTTGAGCAGCGCAGCAGTAATGCGCGAGTCGTCGGCTAAGCGGTAGATCGTTAGTTTTATGGCCAGCACGTTGGCGTCGTCAGCGGCCTGCTCTAGCAAATCGAGCAGCGGCTCAATATCGTTGTACGGATGGTGCAGCAGCACATCGCGGTCCTTGAGCACTTCAAAAATGTTCTCATTGCCCGTCTCAGGATAGGTGAGCGGAGGCACCGGTGGTGGTGGCTTAGGCAAGCGATTGCGAAACTCGCTATTCTTAATAACCTGCCACAGGGCAGTGAAATCAATCAGGCCGTCGGGCTCAATCTCAAAGACGTTATCACGGTCGATGTTCCAGCGGTTCAGCAGCAAGCGCATCATCCACGAACTGTAGCCGCTCTCTACCTCGATGCGTACCACCCGGCCGGTTTTGCGGGTTTTCAGCTTGCGCCGCACCTCCTCAATAAAGTTGGCTTCCAGATCGTCGCTCTCGTCCAGCGTAAAGTCACCGTTGCGCGTGATGCGAAACAGGTTCACCGATGAGATCGTGATGTTGCGAAACAACTGGCTGATATACTGGCGGATGATCTCCTCAATCGGCACGAAGGTCACGTGGTCGTCGTCGTCAATTTCGTAGAAGCGGGGCAGGTTCTGAGGCACCTGCACGAACGATAGCTTCTTGTTGTCTTTTTTCTCCTTGTTCTTGGTCACCACCCCAAACACCAGCAGCTTGTTCATCAGCGTCGGAAACGCATGATAACTGTCGAAGGTCATGGGCGTGAGCATGGGGTAGATGGTGAGGTTGAAGTACTCCTCAATCGCCTGTTGCTCCTCCGGCGGCAGCTGGCTCATATCTTTGACGATGCTCAGGTGGTTCTTCTTGAACTGGGGCACCAGTTGCTGCCGGTAGTAGTCGTTCTGATCGCGGAAAAATTCCTGGGTTTCCTGCAGCAGCTTCTTACGAAAGGGTTTTTCGCGCAGGCCGGAGTAGTCGATGCGCTCGCGGCCGTAGTCAATGTAATTATACAAGCTGCCGATGCGAATCATAAAGAACTCATCGAGGTTCGACGAGGTGATGGCCATAAACTTAAGCTTCTCAAAAAAGTGACGGCTCTTCTTCTTCGCTTGGTCCAGCACCCGGTCGTTGAACCGCAACCAGCTCAGGTCGCGGCTGATAAAGTTACTGGAGGTGATGGAGGAAGCGATGCGGTCGGCCGCCGAGCCGTTGCTTTTGGTGCGGGACGGCGCAGTTGGCGAGACTGGTTTTGCCTCAGCGGCTTGTGGGGTGGTGGTATCAGTATCAGAAGGGGTGCTCATGCGCTATAATCGGTTTGACAGATTCTCTAAAGTGTTCATAATTGAGCAAAGATAACAAGTTGCCTCAAAGTGCCCGACGTTAACTTCGCTTGTTTAGTACCTGAGCGAAGAAATACCTCCGGTGGTTTTGGGATTTCAGTAGAAACCTCCGGAACGATAGCCACGTAACCCTGGTTTTCTGAGCATGAACTACCCCTGGCTTCTCACGATGGCGTGGCGCGACAGCCGCCGCAACCGCTCCCGACTGGTTCTCTTCATGAGTAGCATCGTGCTGGGCATCGCCGCCCTGGTGGCCATCAACTCCTTTGGCGACAGCATGCAGCGCGACATTGAGCTGGAAGCCAAAAAGCTGCTGGGGGCCGATCTGGTGGTCGAGAGCCGCTTCCCATTCTCCGAAAACGTAACGCAACGCCTGGATTCGCTGGCCGAACGGCAGTCCGAAGAAGTGAGCTTCGCTTCGATGGTGTTGTTCCCCAAGAACGACGGCAGTCGCCTGGTGCAGGTGCGCGCCTTGGAAGGAGATTTTCCCTACTACGGAGCCATCGAGACCAATCCGCCTCCGGCCGGAAGCTCATTTCAGCAGCAACAAACCGCCCTGGCCGACAACACCCTGATGCTCCAGTTTGATGCTACGGTGGGCGATTCTATCAAGGTGGGCAACACCACCTTTGCGTTGTCAGGAGGCATCAGCAAGGTGCCCGGACAACCCGGCATTGCCGCCACCGTGGCCCCGCCGGTCTATATTCCGCTGGCTAGTCTGGAGGCAAGCGGGCTGTTGCAACGGGGCAGTCGCGTGAACTACAAACGCTTCGTGAAGTTTGCTGACGGCACCGACGTGGAAACGCTGGTGGAGCGAGAACTCAAGCCGCTGCTCGAGACCGAAGAAGTGCGCTACGACACCGTGGAAGAGCGCAAGCAGGAAATCGGCGACAACTACGCCAACCTCACCGGCTTTCTGAACCTGGTGGCCTTCGTGGCCCTGCTGCTCGGGTGCCTGGGCGTGGCCAGTGCAGTGCATATCTACCTGAAAGAGAAGATGATCTCGGTAGCCATTCTGCGTTGCCTGGGCGGGCAAGGCCGACAGGGATTCATGATCTTCCTGATCCAGATTATCGGAATGGGCTTGGTCGGATCGGTGCTGGGAGCACTGCTGGGCACGGCGGTGCAGTTTGTGCTGCCGCAGGTGTTTGCCGACTTCATGCCCGTAGAAGTAGACGTGGCGATCTCTTGGTCGGCGGTGGTGCAGGGCGTGTTGATCGGCGTGGTGATTTCGGTGCTCTTTGCGATGCTGCCGCTGCTGGCCGTACGCAAAATCTCTCCGCTTCGCGTCCTTCGGGCTTCTCATGAAGAAGCAACCACCGCCGATCCCTGGCGCTACGGCATTGCCGCGCTTATCGTGCTGCTGGTGAGCGGATTCGCCTACTGGCAACTGCAACAGCTGCGCGAAGCGCTGTTCTTCACCCTGGGCATGATCGTGGCGTTTGCGGTGCTCTGGGGACTCGCTCAACTGCTCGTCTGGGCCGTACGTCGCTATTTTCCAACCTCGTGGAGCTACCTGTGGCGGCAGAGCCTGTCCAATCTGTACCGTCCCAACAACCAAACCCTGGTGCTTATCATCACGGTGGGCCTGGGCACCGCTCTGATCAGCCTGCTGTTTTTCACCCAAAATATGCTGCTCGATAAGATAAAGCTCAGCAGCAGCGACAACCAACCTAATATGGTACTGTTCGATATTCAGACGGCGCAGCAAGATTCGTTGGTGCAGCTAACGCGTTCGTTCGATCTTCCTCTTCTCCAGCAGGTGCCAGTGGTCACCATGCGGCTCGAGGGGCTCGAGGGGCGCACCATTACCCAGATCAAAGAAGACACCACCGATCAGGTGGAGCGCTGGGTGCTGAACCGCGAGTACCGTGCCACCTACCGCGACTCGCTCATCAACTCCGAAGAACTGCTGCGGGGCCAGTGGGTGGGTACCGCGGGCGATTCTATCTTCGTGTCGCTTGAGGACGGTTTGGCCGAAGCCATGCAGGTAGATTTAGGTGACAAAGTGACCTTCAACGTGCAGGGGGCGGTGATGGACACCTACGTGGGCAGCATCCGCAAGGTGGACTGGCAACGGGTGCAGACCAATTTCTTGGTGGTGTTTCCGACCGGGGTACTGGAGCGGGCGCCCCAGTTTCACGTGCTCATCACCCGGGTGGACTCTGATCGGCAGGCTGCCCAATTTCAGCAAGCCGTAGTGCGGGGCTTTCCCAACGTATCGGTCATTGACCTGAAGCTTATCTTGCAAACCATCGACGAGATTGTTGGCAAAATATCGTTCGTCATTCGCTTTATGGCATTTTTCAGCATCATCACCGGTATCGTGGTGCTCATCGGGTCGGTGATTATCAGCAAGTATCAGCGCATTCAGGAAAGCGTGCTGCTGCGCACGATGGGAGCCAACCGTAAGCAAATTTTGACCATCAACGCGCTGGAATACTTTTTTTTAGGGAGCTTATCGGCGCTGGCCGGAGTGCTCATTGCGCTGCTAGCGAGTTGGGCGCTGGCGCGGTTTAGCTTCGAGGTGCCGTTTACTCCGGCGGTGGGTCCGGTGTTGCTGGTCTATTTGATTATTACCGCGCTGACGATGCTGATCGGCCTGTCGAACAGCCGCAGCATCCTGAACAACCCCCCGCTGGAGGTGCTTCGGCAGGGGGGGTAGAGGATAATTGTCAAGCTGTCGTTTCTAAGCTTTACTATTTCCTATGGTCAATGGGTGCATACGCTATGCTATTTTCTGAAGTGTTCCGGCAAACCTCCAGAGATCACTGTTATATACAATCGCGCGGTCACCGTCTTTCGCCACTAATCTTATCGTACTTTTTATCTGTGCACGTTCTGTCTAGCCCAAACCCAATAATTTATCGGTGTACATCAACCATGGCCCAGATCAAACATCAATGGTTGTTCAATGAGATCAGCAATATCTACAGTGGGGAGTATCATCTGGTCAAATGGTGTATCCTCCAACTTTGCGTGTAGCACCCCGCGAGTAGTACCGAAGGTTAGCACTGCAATATGCCGAAGAAATCCGCTTGGAAATGTTATTTTACTCTTCTCGCTATCAACGAAACTGTTCCAAGCACCTGGCTCAATTTCAAACTCACATCGCACTCTGATGACGACAAAAGGTTTATCATCCATTATAAACTCAACATTAGCGTCGCAAGCCAGCCATTTTTTCTCTTCTAGTATTCCGAAATTGAACTTTAGTCTTAGGTCTCCTATCTCACCCTCTTTGTAAGCATTTTCAATAGTAGCAAATTGAGCAGTTTTTATGTTTCTAAGCAAGAAGCCTACTTTATTAATATTGCTCTTTTTCATGATGCTGTATTGTATTGCTCATCAGGAATGTAACCAGGCTTACAGTTCATAGGAATCACTTTTGGTTCCGTTGGAGTGGTCTTGTTCGGTTCGTGCGACTTCTTTGCTATTACGATGTGTTCAAACACAAAGTACCCTTCTGACTCGGCAATTTGCTTCTTTGAGCCGGTGACTTGCATCAGTTGAATACCTAAGGCCTCCTCCAACCTCGCTACGGTCTCAAAAGTGAAATTCTCTTTTCCTTTCACCCATTTGTTCACTAGTTGCGGAGATACACCTAGCTGCTTCGCTAGTTCTTTTTGGCTCATTTTCTTCGCACGAAGGGTTTGAAGCACGGTCAAGGCCACCGCTTGTGAGCGCCTTTTCCAGGGTTTTTCCTTAGCGCGTTGTTTCACATCCTCATGCCATTGGCTGGGAGTGTTCGAAACAACTCCTTCAAGCTTGTCAAGTGCGTCTTGTCTTGTATTCATAATTATGGTGTCCGAATGTCAATGAAAACGTAATCCTCCGTATTTTCAAATCCTTGTTCTTTGAGACAAGCGACAGTCGCTTTGAGTTTTTTAAGTTCGTGCGCAGTGTGCGAACGTTCCTGCATCGTTTTCGTCAGCTTGATAGCTCCGCCAGAATCAACGTATAGATTGGGAGCAATTTGAACGGCGTATATCCTTAGCCAGGATGGAGAAATCAGACCATACGCTTTGCTCTCTACGTGCTTCGCTGACGTATCGTTTTTGTGAAGAGGGCGGAAAACTAGATCGTAGAGGGTAGAATGGTCTTTGTCTCGTCCTTTCTCGGCTACTTCCTTGATACAATTTTCTAATTCATCAGCTTCTTCAATAGTATCAAATATTGCTTTTTCAATACTGATGTTTCCGAAAAAACCACCCTGCAAGTCGTTTCTATTGCTCTCAAAAAAGTCTTCAAGATATTCAATGTCTTGTCACTGCTCAAATAGTCTAGCAAATTCATCTTTATCATTTCCTTTGAAGCGTACAGACAGCAGACTATTAGTTACTATAGCAAAGATACCATCTATAATCATAAAATCAACTTATAAGTTTACTTTTATCCGCTAATTTATTACATTGAATTCTATTTTCAAACACTCATCAACTCTCCCGACCCGAACAGCACCAGTCCTCGGATTGTCAGTTGACGCGAGGGCTCGCCCGGAAGCAGTACTTGCCGACGGCGGTCTTCAAACGAGCCTAGAATGGGCGTGACGTCAATTTTCACGTCCCAGTCGCGGGGCACCGTCAGCTCGGTGC
Organism: uncultured Cytophagales bacterium; assembly: GCA_963761785.1. Lineage (GTDB taxonomy): Bacteria > Bacteroidota > Bacteroidia > Cytophagales > Cyclobacteriaceae > Tunicatimonas. The sequence continues at coordinate 1,802,653 of CAVXII010000001.1, read as the reverse complement.
TGCCGAAAAGGATGAATACGTCCAGTTCGTGCTGTCCCTCGGCCAGGCGGGCGTTCACGAAGTTAAGTTCGTTACTGCCAAAAATGGTCGTGATCTTCCCGCCCCGGAAGTGTTCCGAAGTGATCAGCCGGTCGTTGCCACCCAGAATAGCCGTTTCGTTGATGAATTCTACGCTGTTTCCGTTGACTTCAAATTCGTTTGTCGTTTTTTTTTCCTGCGAGCGGCGCACCAGAAGCACCACGCCGATGGCGACCAGGGCCAGCGGCCAGAACTGCCGCACCACCTCGCCCACACTCACGTTGAAGAACTCGGGAAGCAAGAACACCAGTCCCACCACAATCAGGATAATTCCTCCGCCCTGCCGTTCGCGGCTGGCCAGCAGCAGCAAACCGATCAGAATCAGAAATACCTGCCACGAAGTGATGTAGTCGGGCAGCTCGAAGGGAATCAGGTTGAAGTTGTTGAGCAGGAAATATAATCCCAACAACAGGAAAATAAGACCGACGATCAGGCGACTGTCGGTACCGCGGGGTTTGGCCATAAGAAAGTAACGTTAGGTTGCTGCCTAAAAATAGCGGGAAATCCGGGATAAGCCAAACCGCCCATCGAAAACGGTGGATTGTGGGTTATCCAAGGCGCATCAATGCTGTCCGGGCTATCCTCTTACCGCTCACCAACCTCTACCGCTTTTGGTGGCCAAGCTATTCGTACCATTTCAAGCAGAAAACTACATATTTAGTAAGCTTTAGTTAGGTTATGGGTGTGAAAAATACTGATTTCCCTTGAAATTGAACTATTCTCGTGAAAAAATTAGGGCTTTTTCTATAATTTGATAGAAAATATTTATATAATTGTATTATTAGACGTATGTAATGTTTTAATAACTTTTCGCGACATGATCAAAACTAACCTAATCATACTGCTCTCTTTGATTGCTTGGACCGCCCGGGCGCAGGAGCCCCAACCCGGCGAAGTGCTGTTAGCCAACCAGACCGTTATCGCGGGGGTGGTAGACATTAACTCCTTTATCAACTCGGCCATCGTTACCACCGACGACGGAAGGCAACTAACCTATCACGCTTCCATGATTGATCAAATCACCGTGATGGACGAATGCGATCGGGTGCGCCGGTTTCAAACCCTTGATTATCGATCAAACAGTTTCTTCGATCGGATGGAGAAAAAACTGTTTCACGTGGTGGAAGCAGGAGAGATTACCCTTTTGCGTCGTGTATTTGAGTATGATGTGTTTGATGCCGAAGATGAGTATGAGGTTGAAGAATGGTACTATACTACCGGCGGCAAGGTGCGCCGCATCAAAAATTTTCGGCGGCAGGTGTTGCCATTGATGGACGCCTACGCTCAGGAAATGAAGACCTTCAGAAAGCGAAACCGACTGCATCGCCTGAACAAAGAGGCCGCCATGTACCTGATGGTGTCGCACTACAACGTGCTGAGTGCCGCTAAAGCAGCCAATTTAGCGCTACGGAAGTAGCCCCTACGGAAGTAGCCCCTACGGAAGTAGCCCCTACGGAAGTAGCCCCTACGGAAGTAGCCCCTACGGAAGTAGCCCCTACGGAAGTAGCCCCTACGGAAGTAGCCCCTACGGAAGTAGCCCCTACGGAAGTAGCCCCTACGGAAGTAGCCCCTACGGAAGTAGCCCCTACGGAAGTAGCCCCTACGGAAGTAGCCCCTACGGAAGTAGCCCCTACGGAAGTAGCCCCTACGGAAGTAGCCCCTACGGAAGTAGCCCCTACGGAAGTAGCCCCTACGGAAGTAGCCCCTACGGAAGTAGCCCCTACGGAAGTAGCCCCTACGGAAGTAGCCCCTACGGAAGTAGCCCCTACGGAAGTAGCAACGAAGAGTCGCCGTAGCTTAAGAACCGATAATGATGTTGCAAAGCGTGTTCGTAGACGCGCCTCCAATCTTCTCCGATCAGCGCGGCCACTAGTAAAATCAGCGTAGACTCCGGCTGATGAAAGTTGGTGATCAGTCCCTGCACCACCCGAAACTGGTAACCGGGAACGATAAATAACTGTGTTTCCCCTACCAGATGCGGCAGCTGGTGTCCCTCCATATAGCTGATCACCTGCTCTATGGCTTCTCGCAACGTTGGTAGCGTAGCAGCATCGGTTTGATAAGGTAGATGCTGAGGAATACGAAACTCGGTTTCCGAATTTTGCCGCAACAGCACCCCGTACCAGTAGATACTCTCCAGCGTCCGTAATGAGGTGGTTCCTACCGCCACAACTGGCCCATTGATAGTTCGCAAGGTTTCCAGAAGATCGGAAGTGACAACCACCTGCTCAGCGTGCATGGTATGCTGAGTAACGTCGGCCTCCTTGATCGGCTGGAAGGTGCCCGCACTCACGTGTAGGGTAAGATAGTGGGTGCCAACTCCCCTTTGGCGTAGTGCCTCCAGGGTGTCCTCGATGAAGTGCAGTCCGGCAGTGGGCGCGGCCACGGCTCCTTCGTGCGCCGAATAGACTGTTTGGTAGCGTGGCCGATCGGCGTCGGTGGCCGTGCGGTTCAGGTAGGGTGGAAGCGGTACCTGACCTGCCACTTCTATCACCTCGGCAAAGGTAAACGAAGGATCATCCCAACGGAAAATTATTTCACCGGCGTCGTCGTCCGCTTGCACGGCGCTGAGTGTCACCCGCTTTTCCTTAATCTCTAGCGTGTTTTGCAAAATCTGCGACGGATTCCACCGGCGGCGATTACCGACCAAGCACTGCCAGACGCAGATGCCCCGGGTTGCCATCGCCTCACTCATCACCGGGCTCGGTCGCCGGGGGTGCAACAAGAGTAACTCAATGCGGGCGCCCGGCCCCTGCTCGGTAGCTTCTTTCTGAAAAAGCAGGCGAGCAGGAATTACTTGAGTGTCGTTAAAAAACAACTGACTGCCCGGTGGCAATTGATCAGGCAGTTGGTGGAAGCGTTGATCCTCAATAATACCCTGACGGTAAACCAGTAATTTGGCCTGGTCGCGTTGGGAAAGCGGAACGCTGGCAATGGCGGCGGGGGGCAGATCATAGGTGTAGTCCTCTACACGGATTGAAGCAGTTGTAGACATACGTGGTTAGTGAGTAGTTTATTTCCATAAAGAAGTATTTCGGCAGATAGTTTGCTTTTTGCCTATTTTCGCTCAAAACAGTGCTACTAACTGAGACTTTGTATGAACGTTACTGCATTCGGTGAAATTTTACTGCGGCTCTCGCCAACGAATCACCATCAGCGCATTGCCAAAACTTCTTCGTTACAGATGACTTTTGCTGGAGCTGAGTGTAATGTGGCCGCCTCATTGGCCCTGCTGGGCCATGATGCCCGCTTTGTGACGCGTCTTCCTGAGCATATGGTGGGTGATGCCGCGCTGAACGCAGTGCGTGAATTTGGGGTAGACGCCCGTTTTGTGCGGCGGGGTGGCGAGCGCGTAGGTACCTACTTTATTGAGCATGGCGCTTCGCTGCGACCCACCCGCATCATCTACGACCGCGAACACTCGGCCATTGCCGAAGCCCCAGCCGATGCGTTCGACTGGCCGACGATTTTAGCAGGGCAAGACTGGTTGGTTGCCACTGGCATTACCCCTGCCCTGTCGGAGTCGTGCTCAGCGGCCTGCTTGGCCGCCATCGAAGAAGCGCACCGGCAAGAGGTGCAGGTGGCCTTTGACATCAACTTCCGCCGTTCGTTGTGGGAAAAAGATGCCGCCCGGCGGGCCATCACCCCCATGCTGCCCCACATCAACGTGCTCTTTTCTAACATCGGATCCGCCGCCGACGTGTTTGATATTCATCCGGAGCAAACCATTCACGACTGGGCCAGCCTGGTGGCGGCCACCGAAGAAAGTGCGGCCCGCGTCTTCGAGCTGGCCAACTTTTCGTACGTGGCCCTAACGGTGCGAGAACACCCTTCAGCCAGTGAGAATGGCTGGGCCGGTGTGCTCTATGACGGAAAGCAGTTTTATCACAGCCGAAAGTACCACTTTCAGGTGATTGACCGCTTGGGCGGCGGTGATGCGTTCATGGCGGGCATCCTGCATGGCTTGTCACTGCAGTGGGGTTTGCCAAAAACGATCGAGTTTGCTACCGCCGCCTCGGCCATCAAGCATACCATTCCGGGCGACATTAACGTGGCCTCGGAAGCAGAAATTCTGGAGGTGGCCGAAGGAAATACTTCCGGACGCGTGAAACGATAAGTCCGGGCGAATAAAGTAGTAGGCTTTTGAGACCTTATGCATTAGGGCAGCTATAAGCAGAATGCCCGGCGTTTGCAGAGATACCGCTTCATTTTAAGCTCCGCCGAAAATTTCTGCCAGTTTGGCTGCCAGCGCTTCGCCGCGCAGGTTCTTGGCGATGATGTTCCCCTCTTTATCCAGCAGCACGGTGGCCGGAATGGCATTGATACTATAGAGCGCTGCAGCTTCCGAGTTGAAGTACTGCAGGTCCGATACATGCTTCCAGGCGAGCTTGTCATCGGCGATGGCTTCTACCCAAGCGTCTTTGGTGCGGTCGAGCGAAACTCCGTAAATCTCAAAGCCTTTGTCTTTGTACTGATCGTAGAGCCGGACCACGTTGGGGTTTTCCATGCGGCAGGGCTTGCACCATGCGGCCCAGAAGTCAATCATCACGTACTTGCCGCGCAGTGAAGATAAGCGCACGGTATCGCCCTCGGGGTTAGGCAGCGCAATATCCGGGGCCGACATACCCACCGCCAACTGGCCCAGGGTGTTCACCTGCTCTACAAATTGCTGGGTGTAGCGCGAGTTGGGACGGGCCACCTGAAACGTATCAGCCAACTGCTTCAGAAAAGCAAACTCCTGCTCAGCGTCCAGGTAGTTCACCGCGTAGAAGACGGCCAGCGAAGTGCCCATATCCTTAATCTTGTTTTTGATCTTAGCGCTGTTCTCTCCTTCTATTTCTTTATACTGCTGCTCAATCTCGTTCATGGTTTCCGTGTCACCATCGGCGCGCGCTTTCAGGTAGTCGGCGTTCATGTCGTTGATCTGCGTTTGCATATTCTGCATGATGTCGTTCACCGCGTTGAAGTGATCGGTATGGGTTGACCCTTCTACCGTCGCTTGGCCATCGGGGCTGTCGCCGTCGGCCGTCACGTGTACGCTCTCGTCATCCAGGATAAGGTTCACGTATTGCCGTCCGTAGAAATTGATGCGATAAAACCCCGGTTCCACCTCCTTCAAGTTGTAACGAAAAGTACTGTCTTCAGCCACCCGCAGAGTGTCTACCGTAGCAACTTCAGTGGGTCCAATTTCTTCTAAAAGCACCGGCTCATTGGCTACCGGATGATTGATTCTGCCTTCTAGCACGATCAAATCGGTGTCGCCTGATCCGCTTGATTGTCCCTGGGTGCAGGCGTGGCTCATCGCTGCCACCAGGAGGATACCATAAAATGAGTGTTTCATCAATGAGTAAGATTCATGTAAATAATGCGAATAGTGACAGCCGTTTCGCAGCTAAGCTTCTTCCAGTGACTTCCGTAGCAGTTTATTGGCTAATTTAGGATTGGCTTTACCATGGCTTCGCTTCATCAGTTCGCCCATGAACATACCAAGCAGTCCCTTCTTGCCCTGCTGATAAGCCGCTACCTTATCCGGAAAGGTGGCTAACACCTCATCAATCAACGGTTGCAAGCTTCCAACATTGCTATCTTGCAGAAGGTTTAAGGTCTGAGCAATTTGCCGTACCGGATGCTCCGGGTTCATCAGCAGAGCGGGGAACAAACGCCGTGAGGCGACCGCGAAACTCACGTCGTTTTGAGCCACTAAATCCACCAAGGTTGCTAGCTGGGGCGGTGATACCGGAAAATCACTTAGCGTGGCGGAGCCTTCGTTGAGGAAGGAGCGGACAGGGCCCATCATCCAGTTAGAAGCAGCCTTACGATGGGTGGTGTGCTGACATAGCGCCTCAAAGTATTGCGCGCTTTCTTTGGTGTCGGTGAGCACCTCCGCATCGTAGGCGGGCAAGCCGTACTCTTCCGTGAACGTGCGTCGGTAGTCGTGCGGTAGTCGGGGCATAGCGGCCCGGATGTCAGACAGCCAATCGTCAGATACCTCCAGCGGGCTCAAATCCGGTTCGGGGAAGTAGCGGTAGTCGTTGAGTTCTTCTTTGGTGCGCATGCTAGCGGTGGTTCCCTGCACCGCGTTGAAGGTGCGTGTTTCCGAAACCACTGCCTCTCCCGCTTCTAGCTGGGTAACTTGCCGTTGCACCTCAAAGTCGATGGCCCGTTGCACGTTGCGCATGGAGTTCATGTTTTTTACTTCCACCTTTTTTCCGAGTTCGGTGGCTCCCTGCAGCATCAGCGACACGTTGGCATCGCAGCGGATGGAGCCTTCTTCCATGTTGCCGTCGCAGATGTTGAGATAACGCACCATGCGGCGGATTTCAGCAAGTAGAGCCGATGCTTCTTCGGAACTGCGCAGCGCTGGTTCGGTAACAATCTCAATGAGGGCCACTCCTGCTCGGTTCAGATCGACCAGCGTTTCAGGCTCCTGCGCCAGGTGCATCGACTTGCCCGCATCTTCTTCCAGGTGAATGTGGTGCAACGCTATTGATCGTTCTCCCGCTGAAGTGGTGATTACTACCTCACCGCCGCGGCAGATCGGCGTTTTGTCCTGCATGATCTGATAGCCCTTGGGTAGATCAGGATAGAAGTAGTTCTTACGCGCGAAGACCGTACGCTGGGCAATAGCGCACCGGCAGGCCAGTCCCATCCGAATGGCGTACTCAATAGCGCGCTTGTTCAGCTTGGGCATGGTGCCGGGGTGACCCAGGGTGATGGTGCTGATATTGGTGTTGGGCGACTGCCCGTAGGTGGTGGCATCGGCCGAGAAAATCTTGCTCTGGGTAGATAGCTGTACGTGAACCTCCAGCCCCACTACCACTTGGTATTTGCGGCGGACTTTTTTACTTAGCGTCTCGATAGGCATTCACAAACTTAAGGGATTTTCGGCGAGTTTTCCAACGGTTAGTAACGCCGGGTTTGTCGCATGGGCAAATCATCCGCCGATAGCTTCTTTAAATGAAGATTGAACACCTCGGTGATATCAGCAAATTGACCTACCCGGTGTTCAGCCAGAGCACGGAGCATAATTTCAGCACTGGCAATGGCGTCAGGTTCGGCCGAATGATGATTGAGCGGAAGAGAGAAATGCTTGGCTAGCGCTTTGAGTCCGTAGGAGGGTAATCCCTTCCACGCCCGGCGGGCTACTGCCAGACTACAGGAATAGGTTAGTGAGGGTGGTGCTAAATTATATTGCGCCAGTACGTGGCGCAGTACGCTCAAATCGAAGCTGGCGTTATGCGCCACCACGTTGGCGTTCTCGAAATAGGGCTTGGCCTCCTGCCATACGGCGTTGAACTCCGGTTCGCTTGCCACGCGCTCGGCGGTGATGCCGTGGATGCGCACGTTCATAGCGTGAAACCAGTTGTGCTGTGGGCGCACCAGCCACGACCGACTTTCGGCTACTGAGCCATCTACTACTACTGCGATGCCCATCTCGCACACGCTATCACGGCGGTGGTTGGCCGTTTCGAAATCTAGGGCGATGAAGTTCATGGTGAAACTTAACAAAAAGTTAATTGGAAACGCTAAGTTAAGTCATTGCTATCTTTGATATTGCCGATCAGCTAGTTATTATAGAGCCTCGCTACAACAGTAACAAAAAAATTGAGACGTTATAAATCCAATACCGGAAGCAACAGCGTAAAAACATTATACTAAAGGTGGAGGTAAGATCATTCTTGAAAAGAAAAGTAAGCGTACGAATTACGGATTGGTGGGCTCAATATGCTAAGAGTTGTCTGAGGTAATTCTGTTTCTAGTATATAAATTTATATTTGATTTTTTGCCTAAGAATAAGTTTTTTGTACAAAAAATAGTTTTCTTTGTTCAATTAGAGTAAGTGAAGCGCATAATTTATTCACTTTATTCTTTGTAATATCTGAACAAAAAATTATCTTTACTCAATAACACCCTTTTTTCGCACTCTCGTAAGATTTTATCCAATAAAGTTAATCAAAATGGGCTTGAAAATTACCGCATCTGCGTCTACCACTACCCGCTTTGCTTGTAAGGTGATTAAATATATTCGTGCTAACCTGACGCTGGGCGCATTGCTGCTAGTTGCCAGCTTCGTAAGTGGAAAAGCGCTAGCACAAGGCACCCAACAGGAGGTTACGTACTCATCTGCTTACGCAAACGGGCAAAACATTGGCTATCTGGAGTATCTACCGACGGCTTACGCAAATGGCAGCGACGACTATCCGTTGCTCATTTCGTTGCACGGTTTAGGCTGGCGAGGCCGTGGTGCCAATGTCCAGCTCAATCGGGTTAAGCAAGGAAACCACGTAGCGAAGCTCATCGAAGACGGGCGAGATTTTCCTTTCATTGTGATCTCTCCGCAACAGCCGGAGGACGTAAGCGGTCGCTATACCTACAGCGACTCTACGCTAGACATGAATGGCGAGCCCGCTTCATTGGTCTGGGATACTGATCTTATTGATGACGTTATCGAGCGAGTGAAGGCTACCCGTAGGGTTGACAACAACCGGATTTATTTGACGGGCACTTCGATGGGCGGTAGTGGAGTGTGGCAGTACCTGAAAGATTACGGTTCTAAAATTGCCGCGGCGGTTCCTATCGCGGGTAGGACCACACTAGATACGCTGAATACCAATTATCCGGCGGTCATCGCCTGTAGCGATAACGTAAAGAATACCCCTATCTGGGCATTTCACGGAAGCAGCGATAACATTATCGAGCCGGAGTACACCTTTGAAGGCATCCAGGCAATCAATAGCTGTTCGCCCGCACCGGAGGAACCCGCTCGTTTCACCATCTATCTTGGGGTTACTCACTTTTCTTGGGACCGTACCTATACCTACACCGGTAACACTAACGACTATCGCTTAAGCAATACATACTCCGGATCTACTCCATATCTGCCCAACGCGGCGAATAACGACGTTTTTGCCTGGATGCTGTCGCACAGCAACGGAACCGCCTCTCCTGCTAACCAGCCCCCGCAGGTGAGCATTGCCGACGCCGCGGTGATCACCCTAAATCGTCCTGAAAATAGCGCTTCCCTGGTAGCTACGGCCACGGACAGCGACGGCACCATAGCTAGTTACCAGTGGGAGCAGCTGAGTGGGCCCACCACGGCCAGCCTGAGTGGGGCCACCTCGGCTACGCTTTCAGTTGACAACCTAGAACTCGACGAAACCTTCGGGGCGCAAAGTCGGCCCGAGGGCTATGTTTTCCGGGTAACCGCCACCGACAATAACGGAGCTGCCGCTACCGACGAAGTGCGCATAAGGGTCAGCAATCCCAACTTCGGGCAGATTGTTCCCTGGGAGTATGAGTCGGCGCTTAATTCAAATACCAGCATTTACAAGCCCTATCGCTACCGCGACCTCGAGTTTCGTTTACTGTTTCCTACGGATTTCGACTCAACGGCTAACGATGGAAAAGAATACCCGCTCATCCTGCATATCAGCGGAAGAGGAGAGAACGGTACCGATAACGACAAACAGCTAAGGCACATTTTTTCAACCCACCGCGATGCGGTACTAAGCGGAGAGTTTCCCGGGTACGTTTTAGCCCCTCAGTATAACACCACTCCGGTATTCTCAAGTGCTTTAGAGCAAACCGTGCAGGTCATCCAACTGCTCATCGAGAATAATAAGGTAGACCCCAACCGGGTTTACGTGCACGGTTTATCGAACGGGGGGCAAGCGGTTTGGGATCTGATCATCCGTTATCCTAAGGTTTTTGCGGCAGCATCACCAATGTCCTGGGCCTTAGGATCGCTGTCAGATCAGGATGACATTGAAGAATATATCCACATCCCTATTTGGTTATCACAGGGAGGAAAAGACAACCGTCCCACGCCCGAGCAGGGCAACGGGATGGTGCGCGACATCCGCGAAGCAGGAGGGAATATTCGCTACAAATACTTAGAAAACGTGGGGCACAGCACCTGGAGTGTTATGTACCGAGACCCTGACTTTTTCTCCTGGCTTCTGCGGCAGGAGAAAACGGACGTTCACGTGTATTACCTAACTACGTCTTTCTGCCCTGGCGAGAGCTTCTCGGTAAGATTGGGCATCACCGCCGGGTTCGACGGATACGAATGGCGCAAAGACGGGCAAGCGTACGCTCCGGGTTTGAACCAGAACGAGATAGTAACTTCCGCAACCGGTGATTACCAAGTTCGTTTCCGTCGGGGAAGCGAATGGACCGAATGGTCTGATCCCGTAACCCTGGATAGCAACCGGGAGCTGTCTCCTCGTCCTTCTTTAACCGCCCGTCTACAAAGCGTTAATTTGCCTGCCCTGGATGGTAAATCAGCGGTGACGCTATACGCTCCCGCGGGCAATGCGGAGTATGTATGGACCAAGAACGGCAATATCATCAACGGAGCGAACGACTCAACGCTTTCGGTAAGCGAAGCAGGCTCCTATGCGGTAGCCATCGTCGAGAACGATCCGCAGGAGACAGATCCGCCCGGCGAGTACGCGCCTCTACCTACTCCCTGTCAGAGTTCTTTTTCCGAACCGATTGTTGTCACTACCCGGAACCAGGCAGGAGCACCTAAAGCGCCTACCAACTTTTTCGCTAGTACACTAGACCCGGCTACCGTGCGCTTGCAGTGGGACGATGAAGCTAATAATGAAAATGCCTTTGAAATTTACCGCGCCGTACGTAGCGGGGGACCATATGAGCTAGTTGCCAAACTACCCGCGAACACCGATCCCAATCCGGTTCGCTACGACGATACCGATCTCACTCCCAACACAACGTATTACTACCGCATGCGGGCGGTCAATAACTCGGGCGGATCTGCTTATACCGAAGAGCGAAGCGCGTCCACCGAAGTAGATGACCAATCCCCCGAAGCACCAATCCTTTCCGTAGGAAGCACCAGCCGGTCTAGTATCAATTTGTTTTGGGAAGCTTCTAACGATAACGTAGGCGTAGCGAGCTACGACGTGTTCCGAAACGGAACGTTTGTCAGCAACACCACCGCCACCGAATTTTCGGTGACTGGGTTAGCCGCCGAAACGGTTTACTCGTTCACGGTAAAAGCAAAAGACGAAGCCGGAAACGTGTCGCCCGCCAGTAATCAAGTCACCGCGGCTACCGTGAACACGGGGCTTCTCTATTCTTACTATCATCACAGCGGACTAAGCACGGTGGATGATATTGAGCGAAGAAGCGAACTGATTAAGACGGGGCGCGCCGAGAACATTGATTATGACGACATTCGAGAACGCAGCGATAACTTCGCGATTATATTTGAGGGATTCTTAACCGTTCCTACAAATGGTAATTACACGTTCTTTTTGAGCTCCGATGATGGTAGTAAACTCTACATCGACGGCCAGTTGGTGGTCAATAACGACGGAAACCACGGTTGTCAGGAACGAAACGGTAGCCTACAGCTCACCGAAGGGACCTATTCTATTGAGGTTCGCTTCTACCAGGGTACTGGCGGCCGATGCTTGGGTGCTAAATGGGACGGCCCTGGATTTGATAAGCAAGACATTCCCGACGCGGCCTTTAAGGATGATTTCACTATTCCTGATGCTCCGAGCGCCCCTTCCGAATTGGTGGGCACCGCCACTAGCTACAATGCGGTAAGCTTGGCCTGGAGCGATAATAGCAACAACGAAACGGGCTTCGAGGTATACCGTAAGCAAGGATCAGAGGCGTTTCGCGTGGTTGCAACAGTGAATGCCAACGTGGCTACCTACACTGATAATGCAGTGACAGGCAACACCACCTATACGTACCAAGTGCGGGCGGTGAACCAAAACGGCTCATCGGCTTCCGAAACGGAAGAGGTAAACACCCCTGGTTTGCCCGCCCTACCGACGGCGCCTACCGGCCTAGCCGCTAACGTGCAGTCGCCTATGCAGGTTGGTCTTTCATGGAATGATAATGCTGCCGATGAGACCGGATACGAGATCTATCGGACAACGTCTCCTTCAGGACAAAACTTTGCGCGCATTGCCACCACGGGGCCCAACGTGAGCAGCTATACCGATCAAGGGCTAACCGGAAACGACACCTATTATTATAGAGTTAGAGCCATTGGAGCGGGCGGAGCGTCGGCCTATACAGCTACCGTAAGCGCGACAACATCCAACTCAGACCCGGTGTTGACTTCAGTATTTGACCGATCAGTGAAGTTCGGTACAGTGCTAACCTTTAACGTGACGGCGAGTGACACCGATGGAGACGCACTGTCATTTTCCACGAATGGGCTTCCCAGCTTCGGCAGTTTCACTGATAATGGTGACGGAACCGGAACATTTACCTTTACTAATCCCACCGCTTCCGACGCCGGAGCGTACCCCATCACCATAACAGTGTCCGACGGGCAGGGAGGAGACGTCTCAGCTTCTCTCACGGTATCGGTAAATAACAATACCAACCCTACGGTAGCCGTAATTGGCGATCAGCAGTTGGCGGCGGGCGAGCGTTTGTTGATAAACGTGTCGGCTACTGATCCCGAAACACAAAGTGCCATCACCTTAACCACTCAAAACCTTCCGGCATTTGCTACCTTAACCGATAATGGCAACGGCAACAGCACGTTGCTCATCGAGCCGGGAATCAACGATGCCGGGACGTACGAGAACATTTCTGTAATCGCCAACGACGGCAACGGAGGGCTAAACGAGAGCACCTTCTCGCTAACTGTTACCGCAGTAGACGCTAACTATACGTTGTCAATCAACTTTGATAATAGCAATAACCAGTCGTACACCGCCCCCTGGAACAATACGGCCCGTGCCTCACGGCTAAACCCCAGGATGGACAATCTCAGAGATGAAGAAGGAAACAACACCGGAGTGGACATTCGCTTTTTTGAAGCTGAAAACAAGCGCTGGAACGGAACGGGTACGGACGGAATGCCGAGCGGACTGTATCCTAATTTTGTGCGAAACGACTACTACCTGGTTACCAGCAACGCCCCGGTAGTAATGACACTGGAAGATCTGAATCCTTCTTTGTCATACAACTTCACCTTCTACGGTAGTGCCAATACCACCGCCAATCTTTCAACCTCTTATGAGGTGCAAGGATCTACCGTTACGCTAAATGCCGCTCAGAACGTAAATGGGTTGGTTCAGATTCCAGGAGTGATGCCGAGCGCTAACGGAGAAATAGAAATCACCGTAGATCGGGTCAACGGTAGCACCCAGGCGGTACTGAACGCAATGATCGTCGAAGCGTTCATAGATGATGGAAACATTCCGGCACCGGTTCGCAACTTGCAGACAACCGCGTTGTCTGCCGAAGAAGTACGACTAACCTGGAGTGACGATTCTGAGAATGAGACGGGATTCGAGGTGTATCGCGCTACCCAGAGCGGTGGCCCTTACGATCTGCTCACCACTGTTCCTAGCAACACCGAGAGTTACGTTGACGAAGACGGAGTAGTGGGCAGAACCGTTTACTTCTACCAAGTGAAGGCGGTCAACGGCAACGGGGGCGCTTTCTCACCGCAGGAAGCAAGCGTGGAGACGCCCAACAGTTCTCCGGTGCTAAACGAAGTGAACGCGATTACACTAGCGTACGGAAGTACCGAGGAAATCACCGTAGGCGCTAGCGATCCCGACGGCGACGCGGTTACCCTCCGGTTTGTTGGTTTGCCCCCCTTCGCCACTTTCACAGATGGACAAAATGGAAGCGGTACGCTAAGCTTGGCCCCTAAGTCTACGGACGGAGGAATCTACGAAGTACGACTGATTGCTACTGATGCTTTCAACGGCCGCGATGAAGAAACCTTCTTTATTACGGTAATCGACGACGCCTACGACGGACTCATCTACGTGAACTTTGAGAACGGCAGTCCGGCGCGTGCTCCCTGGAACAATACGAGTGCCAATCCTTCAACTGGTGCCACCTACAGTAACCTAATCGAAGCAATCAGCGGAACCGCCAGCAATGTGAGTATGCAGGTAGAGTCAGGATGGAACGGCAGCGAAACGTTGAGCGGTAGCTCAGCGACAGTTTATCCCAAAGACGTCGTACGCAGTTACTGGTACACTACCAGCCAAGCCGGATTGCAATTTTCCGGCCTAGATCCGGCGAAACGCTACAATCTGACTATTCTCGGTAACTCAGAGGCAACTACTTACCGCAGTAGCTACAGTGTAGGAGGAACGACCAAAACCATTGACACGCGGTTTAATAACACCACCGTGCAACTCAACGGCGTGCAGCCATCGGCCAGTGGCGAAGTCACGCTAAACGTGCAATCTGCCAACGGCCGCGGTGTGATCAACTCGATCATTCTACAATCGTACCCGAGCGGTGGACTGCTAGCTCCTACCGACCTAAGCGCGCAGGCGGTGAGTGGGTCAGGGGTACAGTTGAACTGGCAGGACAATGCGGGTAATGAAACTAACTTTGAGATTTTCAGAAGCACCAGTAATTCAGGGCCTTTCACAAGTTTGGCGACTGTGGCTGCTAACAGCGAAAGCTACACGGATGCCGGGGTCACCGAAGGAGCGACGTATTTCTATCAGGTACGCGCCACCAACGCCGGTAGCGAATCTGAGTTCTCACCCACCGCTTTTGCTACGGTATATACCTACAGCATCCTGGTTAACCTGAGTGGTGCAACCAGTCCGGTAGCCCCTTCTCCCTGGAACAATACGGCAGTGTCTCCTGAGTCTGGTTTGGTGATCGATGGATTAAACGATACCGATACTAATCCCACGGATGTTTCCATCCGCATCGAAAACTGGGGTACTGGCTTTGACAATGACTTAGGTCTCAGTACGGGGAACAACAGTGGTATCTATCCTGACGCGGTGCTGGAAAGCTTCTACTTTATGGAGCCTTTTGACCCGGCCGTAGAGTTCGTGATTGAAAACCTTCCGGCCGGTATGCAGTACAGCTTCACCTTCTTCGGCAGCGGTGATCCGGCTATTGATTTGTTCACCGATTTGAGAACCGAATACACCATTGGCCAAAAAACGGTGATTCTAGACGCCTTCGGCAACACATCGCAGACGGTACAAATCGATGGCGTCGTTCCTGCTAACGGAGAGGTGACGATCAGCGTCCGTTCCTACGAAGGACCCACCGTAGAGCAGTCAGCCGACTTCGGGATATTTAATGCTTTGGTAATTAACGCCTATCCGTTCTTTGACAGTGAAGCACCCACGGCGCCAATCAACCTGGAAGGTATCACGTTGTCGGGCACCGAACTGCGCCTGCAATGGGAACCGGCTTCCGACAACGTCGGCGTGGATGCGTACAACATCTACAACGACGGAAACTTAGTAACCTCTACGGCAAATACCGAGGTTGTAGTGACTATCCCCGCCAGTGGCGAGTATAGCTACACCGTCACCGCAGTGGATGCGCAAGGAAACGAATCCCGCCCGGCCGGTCCAGTGGTGCCTTCTCAAAATATCCCGTTGGCACCCACCGGGTTAACCGCCACTACGCAGTCTGATTCTGAAATCTTGCTGGCTTGGCAGGATGCTTCGAGCAACGAGCAAGGGTTTGAAGTATTCAGATCCCTGAATGCCAGTTCGGATTTCGTCAGGATAACTACAACCCTGGTAAACGCAACTTCCTTTTTGGATGAAAACCTGGAAACCAATACCCAGTACTTCTATCAAGTACGGGCGGTTGGTACCGATGGCAACTCAGCATTTACTCCGGTAGTAAACAGCCGAACGTTTGTTAGCAACAACGACCCGGTGCTGAACACAATAGCCAATCAGGCCGTGGCGGCCGGACAGTTGCTCACCTTCGATGTTGGAGCTACCGACATCGATGGCGATCCACTGAGCTATAGCGCGGAAAATCTGCCATCGTTCGGCATCCTGACCGCCAACAACAACGGAACGGCTACCTTCGCCTTTCAGCCAAACGCCAACGACGTTGGTACGTACAGTATCATTGTCATCGTAAGTGACGGGAAAGGCGGTTCTGACAGCCAAGTGGTTGAAATCACCGTGGTTAGTCCCAACGGCGCACCCACCGCCAATGCCGGAGCTGACCAAACGGTGACCGATGCTGATGATAACGGAAGCGAAGCGGTCACGCTAGATGGTTCGGCCTCGGCTGATGGTGACGGTGACATCGCGAGCTATGTGTGGACCGACAACGGTACCCAGATCGCCACTGGTGTAAACCCTACCGTAACGCTTTCCGTAGGGGTACGCACTATTGTGCTAACCGTAACCGACAACGACGGAGCTACCGACACCGATGAGGTGATAATAGCCGTGAACAGTCCTGCTAACGAATCACCGACCGCTGATGCTGGAGTAGATCAGGCGTTAGTTGATGCTGATGATAACGGTAGTGAGGAAGTCGCCTTAGATGGATCAGCCTCTACCGACGGGGACGGCAGCATCGTTAGCTACGTCTGGAGCGAGAACGGTAGCGAGATCGCTACTGGCGTAAGTCCCAACGTTACCCTCGCGGTCGGTACGCATACGATTGCGCTAACCGTAACGGATAATGATGGTGCCACTGGCAGCGATGAGCTGGTAGTGACGATTAACAGCTTAGCGAATGTGTCGCCTACGGCAAACGCGGGTGCCGACCAGACCGTGATGGATGACGATAATAGCGGCAGTGAAGAGGTCGTCCTGGACGGTTCAGCCTCTAGCGATAGCGATGGTACCATCGCCACCTACGCATGGACGGAAAATGGTGCTCAGATTGCCACGGGCGTGAGTCCTACCGTGAGCTTACCGGTGGGGACGCATACTATTACCCTAACCGTGACCGACGATGACGGAGCCACCGGTAGCGACGAGGTAACCGTGAGTGTGAATGCTCCGGTTCCCGTGGCCGACCAGATTATTATAGAGGCGGAGTGCGCATCGGTAGTAGGTGGTTCATGGCAACTGCGTGTTGATGGCACCGCATCGGGCGGGCAGTACGCGGTGGCTCCAAACCTGAGCAGCACAAACAGTGCACCGAGCGGGGCTGATGCGCGCTTGCTGTTCAACGTACCAGTGGGCCAGGCGGCCAGCTACCACTTGTTTGCCCGGGTGAAGGCTACTTCAACGAGCAACAACTCATTCTGGGTGCGCATCAACGGGGGCAACTGGATTCGCTGGTGGGAAGATGTTCGTCTGGGCTCACAGTTCTACTGGAACGAAGTGGTAGAGAGCCCGTTTGCTTTGCAGTTGGGCAACAACACCATTGAGGTTGCCTATCGGGAAGGGGACACGCAGCTAGACAAGCTGGTCTTGAACCGGGACGGGGTGTTGCCCGTTGGCTTAGGCGGACCGGAAGGATGTTCGGGAGCGCCGAAGGCAACGATTGTGGCTAGTGCGAGCGAGGGCATTGCCCCTTTGACGGTAAGCTTTGACGGCAGCAGTTCACGCGACACCGATGGCAGCATCAGCAGCTACGCCTGGAACTTCGGGGAAGCGGGGGCCACGGCCAACGGGGCGCAAGCCAGCTACACCTTCACCACCCCGGGTGCTTACATCGTCAGCCTCACCGTTACCGACAACGACGGGCAGAGTGACATTGCTACGATCACTATCCGGGTAAGATCCGACGAGCCGGTAGCTGACCAGATAATTATAGAGGCGGAGTGCGCATCGGTAGTAGGTGGTTCATGGCAACTGCGTGTTGATGGCACCGCATCGGGCGGGCAGTACGCGGTGGCTCCAAACCTGAGCAGCACAAACAGTGCACCGAGCGGGGCTGATGCGCGCTTGCTGTTCAACGTACAGGTGGGTCAGGCGGCCAGCTACCACTTGTTTGCCCGCGTGAAGGCTACCTCCACGAGCAGCAACTCATTCTGGGTACGCATCAACGGGGGCACCTGGATTCGCTGGTGGGAAGACATTCGTCTAGGCTCGCAGTTCTACTGGAACGAAGTGGTGGAGAGTCCGTTTGCTTTGCAGCTGGGCAACAACACCATCGAGGTAGCCTACCGAGAGGGAAACACGCAACTGGACAAGTTGGTCTTGAACCGGGACGGGGTGTTGCCCGTTGGCTTAGGCGGACCGGAAGGATGTTCAGGAGCGCCGAAGGCGACAATTGTGGCCAGCGTGACCGAGGGTGTTACTCCCTTAACGGTGAGCTTTGATGGCAGCAGTTCACGCGACACCGATGGCAGCATCAGCAGCTACGCCTGGAACTTCGGGGAAGCGGGGGCCACGGCCAACGGGGCGCAAGCCAGCTACACCTTCACCACCCCGGGTGCTTACATCGTCAGCCTCACCGTTACCGACAACGACGGTCGAACCGCCAACGACGCGGTAACCATTACGGTGCGTGATGATACCCCAGCCAACCAAGGGCCGGTAGCTAACGCGGGAGCCGATCAAACAGTGGTAGACGCTGACAATAATGGTAGCGAAAATGTGACCCTAGACGGCTCAGCCTCTACGGATAGCGACGGCAGCATCGTTAGCTATGTGTGGAGCGAGAACGGTAGCGAGATTGCAACCGGAGCCAATCCAGCGGTGGACTTCGCCGTGGGTAGCCATACAGTTACGCTAACCGTAACTGATGACCAAGGGGCTACAGGCAACGATAACGTGCTGATCGTGGTGAACGCTCCTGTTCCCAATACCCCAGTTGCCAACGCTGGGCCCGACCAAGCAACGATTGATACTGATGACAATGGAAACGAGGGAATCACCCTGGATGGTTCAGCATCTACGGATGCCGATGGCACGATCACCAGCTACGTATGGACCAGCAACGATACTGAAATTGCTACCGGAGCCAATCCCACGGTGACGTTACCTACCGGGGTTACCACCATCGTTCTGACCGTGACCGATAATGACGGAAATACGGATACCGACGAGGTGGTCATAACCATTGAGGAGGCAGGATCGGTAGATGGGTACACGCTCTACGTCAACTTCAGTGACGATGGCTTTAGCCCGCAGAGGTTCGTCTCACCCTGGAACTACACCGGAAGAGCCACGCGTAATAATCCGCGCGTGAACGACCTCAAGAACGCTGATGGCGAATCTACCGGTGTCAACCTTAAACTGTTTGCTTCTCCAGCCAATGGCGACCGATGGAACGGAAGCAGCAGCAGCAACGGGCTCAGCGGTAATCTTTACCCGGCCGAAGTAATGAATAGTTACTATTTCATTAACTTCTGGTCGCCAGTAACCATGACAATGGAAGGTCTTGATCCGGCGTTGACCTACGATTTTACCTTCTACGGCGGGGTAAGCGCCGGTAATCGGACTACCGAATATCAGATTGGCGGGCAGTCGGTCACCCTGAACGCTACCAATAATACGTCGGAAACCGTATCGATCACCGGAGTAACTCCCCTGGCCAACGGAACCATTAACGTGACCGTAAGCCGAGGGACTAGCGCCATGGGAGTGCTTAACGCGATGATTGTGGATGCCTACGTTGATAACAACGTAGTGGCAGTTAATGACTCACCCAACAACGCCCGAACCGCCGGTACTGAGGGGCTTAGCTTAGAACTGCTGCCTAATCCTACTTCGTACAACAACGTGCAGCTAATGGTGAGCAACCATGATCCCGGAACTACCTTCCGCGTTGATTTGGTTAATACGGCGGGAATCACGGTATACAGTCGGGAATATAGTGCTCGGGGCGCAACTGATGAAAAGGTGAAACTTGATCTGGTCACTGCGGTCAACGGAGTGTATTTCGTGCGGGTATTTCAAGGGGATTCTATTGTGCAGAAACGGTTAATCTTAGAATAGGTGCGCAAGAGGCGTCACGCTAGCAAAGTAGACGCCTCTTGTTTTGCATTAGCAGAGAGTAAATGGATAGCAAACAATCTGAGAAGTTTGATCTAATCGTGGTGGGTACTGGTTTTGCTTCCTCCTTTTTTCTTAAGAAATATCTGGAAAAGGCCAAGGGGAAACCCAAGGTGCTCGTGCTGGAACGAGGAACCCTCTTCTCGTACGCAGAAAGGCTGCGGTATGCCCAAACCAGCGCTACCTACGACGGAATTAGCTGGAAAAAGGCCGAGCAGACTTTCGTAAACGCTACTCCCGAAAAAGCTTGGGTATTTGATCCGAACTTTGGAGGAAGTTCTAACTGCTGGACCGGTTGTACGCCCCGTTTCATGCCCAACGATTTCAAACTGCGCACCACCTATGGCGTGGGCAAAGATTGGCCAATATCTTACTACGACCTCGACCCCTACTATGAGGAAACCGAAGAGATCATGTCTATCGCGGGTCCGGATAACACCCCTTTCCCTAAAAAAACCAAGTACCCCCAACTGCCTCATCAGCTGTCTACGGTAGACAAACTACTGCAGCAGGCCTACGGTGACCAGTACATCAGCCAACCTACCGCCCGGGCCAGCCGGGCCGTAGGCAATCGGTCGGCGTGTTGTACCAGTGCGGTCTGCAATCTTTGCCCGGTTAACGCGAAGTTCACCATTGAGAATACCCTAGCCGATCTCTACGCTCAGCCAAACGTGGTGATCCGCTACGGTGCCCAGGTGTATAGCCTAGATATGGCTGGTGACACAGCCAAATCGGTGCTGTACGAGGTCAAGGGTCAAAAGAGAGAAGCGCACGGGGAGCTCATTGCCCTGGGAGCCAATGCCATTTTTAACGCGCACATCCTCCTGAACGCCGGAGATACCAATCCGCACACCGGGCGGGGGATTTGTGAGCAAGCCGGAGTATACGTGTTTATGTACTACGACGGTTTGAGCAACGTGGGCGGTGGATCAATTATTCCGGCCAACGGATACATGATGTACGATGGCGATCATCGCAAGGAACGAGCCGGTTGCCTTATCGAGCACCACAACCTGCCCTACATCCGTAATGAACGGGGAAAGTGGCGGATGCTGTCTAAATTTAAATTTGTTTACGAAGACCTGCCGGACGAAGGCAACCGGGTCATGCTTTCCGACGATCCATTTCAGCCAAAGGTGAGTTTTGAAAAACACTCGCCCTATGCGCTCCGCGCCGTTGATCGATTGGGTGAGGATATTGACAAGTTTTTTGGGGTGTTGCCGATAGAGCGCGTGGTGAAAGATGGTTATATTCAGAAAACGGAAGCGCACATCTGCTCTACCACCCAGATGAGCGATGATCCAGCTGATGGAGTAGTGGATAGCAATCTAATTCATCATCAATTTAGGAATCTACTGGTGCTGGGAAGCGGGGTGTACCCGGCCATCTCACCGGCAAATCCCACCCTAACCCTGTCGGCCCTGTCGTTGCGGGCCGCTGATCGACTATAGCCATGAACCGCCGTAACTTTATAAAAACAATCGCGGGCATTGGAGCCGGAACGTTGCTCGCAGGCACCGGCTACGTGGCATCTACGGGGTTTTATGACGTGGTGGATCGCATCGTACGAGAGGAATTATCGTATCTGCCAATTAGCGAGAGCGTATACGGTGCTTTTATGCGTGATGTGAAGCAACAAAGAGCAATCAACCATTTAGGCCCTCAAAAAGAGTGGTTTATCAGGTTACACACCATACTAGGTGAGTCCGGTGCTTTTCTTCTTCCGTATCGTTACAAATACGAGCAGTACAGGAGTCAGATTGTTGGTACCTTTCTGCTCTCGACCGACTTTTTCTACAACAATATGAATGAAGATCAACCTGTTTCCTACGTCACCCTGTACCACCCCTATAAAAACGCTTGCAGCAATCCCTTTTCCAGCCTTTACTACCCAAAATAGTCATGCCTATTTCTTCGGAACCAAGCAACCCCCTGCCCCTAAGTAGGCTACAACCTCCGGGCTTTCTGACCTACCTCCATAACTTCAGGGGAATTGCTATTTTGTATATCGTGGCGTTTCACTGCTGGAGTTCTTTCGGATGGGGCAGTCACGACCTGCAAAAACAAGTCTGGAATTCGCTGATCGTCTACGGCACGGTTCTGTTTGTCTTTATTGCGGGCTTTTTGTTTCAGCACCTGAATGGGAGAAGAAATCGTGAGTTCGATCTCAAGGGGTACTTAAAAAAAAAATAGCCTACGTCATCCTTCCCTACCTGCTGGTTTCGGTTCCAGCTATCATCGACAAATTATACTTTTCTGCTGCAGACTTCCCTTGGATGCCTACGGTGATCGAGCAGAGTAATTCGGCACTTCAGGTGGGCTATATGCTGATCACGGGCAAACACTTCGGCCCGTTTTGGTTCATTCCGATGATCAGCCTGATCTACCTGCTGGCGCCGCTGCTGCTGTATCTGGACCGAAGTACGTGGTTTTACCGCTACGGCTTTCCCCTGCTGCTGGTGGCGGGCTTTTTCAGCTACCGTTTCGGTCACAACTCTTCGGTGTTCGAGTCATTGTGGTATTTCGTGCCGGTTTACGTGTTCGGTATGTGGGCCAGCCGACACCAGCAGTATATTACCGCGCGGGGATACGCTTTTTTGATTCCCCTAGCCACACTCTACGCCGTGGTCACGTATCTGGAAATCACGGGCACCCTGGCGATTGGCAAAACCTACGCCTACGGCGAGAGCCTGAAAGAAAATGCCTACTTATTCAACTTCGGCAAGCTAAAAGCCTCGGCGCTGTGCATCATTCTGCTGGTGGTGCTGCACAAACTTCAGAAGGTTAGGTTTCCTTTGTGGGGAGTGCTTGCTTCCTACAGCTTTGGGATCTTCTTCGTCCACCTCTACGTGATCCGTAGCCTGGAAGTTCTACTGTCCAAACTCAATATCGCGATCACGTTCAACAGCGGACTTTATATTTTTCATATCGGAGTAACCGTATTGGTATGCATTGTTATCGTTAAGTTTGTTAAGTTCGTCACTAAGAAAAACAGCCGTTATTTTGTTGGTTGCTGATTACGACGCATCAATCAAACCACACCAGCCCGTATTGTGCTTCGAGAGAAACTAATCGTTATTCTTTTAACGAGCATTGTGCTCGTGGTCAGCAACCTGTGGTTAGGAGGCTATTTGTTCTCTTACCCGGGCATTGGCTCCGAGATTGCGGCACCCGCCGAAGCCCTCTACGAATGGAATCTTAACCAAAGGGCTCCCTTTGAGTACCGCTTGCTGTTTCCTGCCATCGTGAAGGGAGTATGGCGGGTGACGGCCCAGACGAATTCTTCTTTCTACTGGAGCTACGTTGGGGTGAGCTTGGCCTGCGGAATAGGAGCCGCTTTGGCCTTTTTTCAACTGTTACTGTCCGCAGGATTCTCCTCCCGCCGGTCGCTGCTGGGAGTTGGGATGTTTCTGCTGCTGCCTCCGTTCCTACTAGCCTACACCCTGCCGGTACATACCCGGGAAGATACACTCGCGTACCTGCTGTTGTGCGTAGGGTTGCTACTACTTATCCGCAAGCAGTATGCTGGCTTCGCGTTAATCAGCGTAGCCGGTGCCGCTTGCCGCGAAACATTGCTCATTCTGCCCTTTGTGCTGTTGTTCTTTACAAACGACCTATCTTTTCTTAAGCGGGCGTTACTGGCTTCACTGCCGGTGGTTGCTTGGGTGCTGATTCGGGCACTGGTAGACACCGACCACGAATCGTACGATCCGCTGGATGGGCTAGCGTGGAACCTGAATAACCCCGCACAAGTGATAGGATTTGCCTTTATCGCCTTTGGTCCGCTGTGGATCGGGTGGATCAAAGGACGAAACGTTTACGGGCCGTCCCCCTCGGCCAACGGAGTAGGACTGCTGGCCCGATCAGCCCCCTGGGCCCTGACGCTAATCTTGCTATCCACCTTTCTAGGAGGTGTTTATAACGAAATCCGCTTGCTCTACCTAGGATTTCCTTGGGTGCTCACGCTGTCTCTGCTTTTTTTTAGCACCTACGCGGCGCAGATAAAAACTATTGTAAAAACGACGCGCTACATCAAATACGTCGGCAGCCTAGGAATTGCCGGGGCTCTGGTTTATTACGTATTAGCGAAAAACTTCGCATCCGTGGTAGGACCAGTCTTCTACGACGTTCCGGTGCTCATCTGGCTGGCCATCTTTTCTATCATGTTCTTTATTTCTCTGGCGGTGCTACCTTTATACTGGTTGGTGGGTAAACATAGGCCACTAACTCCCCCTCCGTTATGATTGATACCCAAGAAAACTACCGCTCTTTTTTCGCACGCCCGGTGGCGGACAAGTATCTCCGCGGGGCCGAACTGCTGGTGATTGTGGTTTTCTGTGCCATCCCCCTGTTTGTGAAGTTTCCCTTTCGCATCAACCTGTTTTTGGCTTGGGAGGGAGCCTACCGCCTGTCCGAAGGCCAGGTGCCCTTCCGAGATTTTGGGCTGCCGTTGGGTTTCGGCTTCTGGATTATTCCGGCCTTGTTTTTCAAACTATTGGGTGCGCAGATGATCACCCTGGTGAAGGCCCAGGTGTTCGTCAATATCATCACCATGCTGTCGTTCCGATCCATCCTCAAAACGCTGGGCACCCCCGCCGCTGCCCGGCTCATTGCTCTGTTGGTGCTGGCCCTGAGCTACGTGCTGGTGAACTTCTGGCCCTGGTACAACAATATGGTGTTTGTGTACGAGCTGTTGGCCATCCAGGTGCTTTTGCTGGGGCTTTATCGGTTTCGCGGCCGCCAGACCCACCTGCTGGTTGCTTTGTCGTCGTTTTTGGTGGTGCTGGCGATTTTCACCAAGCAGGACGGCGGCGGGCTCGCCTTGCTGGTTGTCAGCGCACTGCTGGGGCTTTTCGTGCTGCGGCACCGCCGCTGGTCGGTGCTGGCCACCTACGCCGTCAGCGGACTTCTGTGGACACTGCTGTTCGTTCTTCCCTTCCTGCCCTACGACATCGCCTACTGGTTCAACTACGGGCAGTCGCCCCACTACTCGCGTATTAACGCCTACGATTTTTTGCAAGACATCTTCGGCAGGTCGTTCATCATCAAAGCGTATCTGGCCGCAATGATGCTCGTGCTCATTTACCGCTACCGCACTTGGCGGCAGTTCTGGGAAGACGAACAAACGGCTATGTTAGCGCTACTCGCGGTGGCCCTGCTGGGGCAGGCCCTGTTGGTCCAGGTCACCAGCTACATTCCGCACAATGTGAACGTCTACTTCCACGGGGTTGCCGTTGCGTTTCTGCTCTACGCGGTGGCGGGCGCGGTGCGCTGGCAACGGCTTTCGGTGCTGCTCTTGTCGGTGTGCTTGGTGTTCTTCTGTTTCTCGGGCGACTACTGGGTATACGCGAATCGGGTGTTTCGCAAATTTCTGACCACTCCCCGCACCGAAGGGGTGATCTCCAAAAATAGCTGGTCGTCGGGCGACAGCCTGGCCCCGGTGAGCCGGGCCAACTGGGTGGAGTCGGACTACGGGGTGTTTGAGGATGTGTACCTTCCCGAAGAAACCATCGTGGGCATCAAAGCCATCGAGGCCCTGGAGGTGGTGCAGGCAAAAGGCAGCGCCCTGCGCGTGCTGAATATGTCGGAGCTAACTCCGCTTGCCCAGATTCTGGGGTATGTCCCGGAGAAAGGCCCCGGCTATCCGCTGTGGTTTCACTACGGAGTGTCAATGTTTGACCGGGAGGTGGCCATGTTTTGCCGTGCCATTGAGGAGCAGACCTACGACCTGGTGCTTTTTGAAACCATTCCTAACCTCAACAATTTTTATCCGGAGCAAGTGCGCGACTGCATCCGGCAGCATTATCGGCAGACTGATCGGTTCTTGGCCCCCCGGGTCAAGCACAACGCCCACGTTGAGGTGTACGTCCGCTCGCCATCAGAGTAACGGGCCCACCGCTTGCCAAAACGAAGTGATGCGGGCTTCCCAACTGTTGTTTTTCGCAAACGCAATGCGTTGCTGCATCAATGCAACGTTATCCGTTTGTAAAACGGCTTTACCAACCATCTTGGAAAATGAAGGGGCATCAGGGGCAACGTAGCAAACCGAAGCAAAACCGAGCACATCATCCGAAAAGTCGGTGGTCACCACCGGTTTGCCCATGGCCAGGTACTCGTTTATTTTGAGTGGATAAATGCTGGCCGTGAGGGTATTTTTTACGAAGGGGATGATGGCGCAAGCCACAAAGTGCAGGTAGCGGTAGAGCTGATCGTGGGGCTTGGGCCCCAAGAACAACACGTTGGGTAGCGCCTCAAAGTCGTAGGCATGGTGGCCGCGATCGTTTCGGGGTCCGATGCACACCACCACCTTGTCCGGATGCTCGGTGGCCAAGCGGTGCAGCAGCGCGTAGTCAACGCGTTGGTCTAAATTGCCTACGTAACCGATCAGCGGGTGCTCGAGGTGTACAATATCGTGGGGCTTGGCTACTGAAGGGGGCGGGTGAGGAAAAGCGGCCAAATCAACCGCGTTGGGCAGGTAGTGCACCGGACGCTGCGCCCGGGCCCGGAGCTGGCGGGCCAGTTGCTGGGAGGTGGCAAAGCTGATATCCGACGCACGAATGGCTTCCTCCTCCAGGGCCACTCCGTGCTTCAACCCGTAGGTTACCTGACTGATATCGTCTCGAGATTGATACACCGTGAGCAAGGGAGACCCCTGGGCAATGCCGTGGTAAAACGGGTTGAAGGAGTTAAAGAAAACGTACTGCTCAACGTGGTAGCGGCTGAGCAGCTGCCGGAGATTTCTTCCCACAATCCAGCGGTTGATCCGGAGGAAAAACCGGTACACGGCTCCGGGGGGTAAGAAATTGATGGGAAGCGTGAGCGAAGGGGTCACCGCGTGAAACCCGGCCCCCATTTGGGGCAGTGGCTGGCAACGCTGCTGCCCGGAGAAAAACCGCCCTTGTCGGGTCTGAATTTTCGGATCCCTATAGTCGGCAATAAAATCCTTGAGGGTGAAAGGGTTGTCGAAGTAAAACACCCGGTGCTGCTTGGCGAGTTCTTTGGCTAATGACAAGGCGGCTGATGAGATTTTGTTGTCCCAACTCAACATACTGATAAAAACAATGTCCACTTCCTAATTTTATACCGTTTGCCTCAGGGCAATCGCGTTTAACTTTTTACACCGTCATTTCGGAATTTTTCAGCGTGTAGCGATGGAAAATATCCGAAATCTCCTGATACGAAAGAGGAGATTCCGGATAATTCGTTTCGCTACGCTGCACAAATTTCCGGAATGACGTCTTCAGACTTCAAACGCGATTGCCCTGCCGTTTGCCTAAAGATATTAGCTCTTATACGATAAAAGAGCTATGCAATGCGAATGTTACGCTTAAAAAATTGTTAATTTAACGCAAAATACTTTAAAATGACTCATTTGTCTAATTTTATAACTGTTGGTACCGCGAAGTGCGTTAAAAGAGAAGGTATAGGTAAGAATTCGTACTCAGCAGATTGTAGGTTCTACCTTCTATTATTCCTTATGCTTGCTAGTTTACAAAGCTGCGGTTCTGCTTGTGAAGAGTGCGATGATGAACGAAACATACCGCTTACCTACGAAATGATTATCAACGAGAGCGCAGTAGGCAATGGGATTAATTTAGTAGACGAACAAAGTAAGTGGAAGTCGGGCAAATTATCCTTCCAGCCGCAGCAAGTGTGGAAACCGGCGTTTACCTGGGACGAACCTTTGTACATCGCCATCAACCTGCAGACTATTCGCCAAGTACACAGCCTGGCACTGTATCGGGTGGTGGATTTGTTAGACCGCACCGATGCCGAAGTGAGTGTCTACACCGGCCAGCCTTTTGCGTGGGAACCCCTGGTCGGCAAGCAGGTGGTGAAGCGGAATGAGTGGCAATATATCACCTTTTCGCCCCTCAAAACCCGCTACTTGCGGCTCAAGATAGAAGGCGGGAAGATTAACATTGGGGAATTGTTTCTATTCGGTGCGCCCGCAGACGAGGATGCTCGTACGAAGGCGGTTGCACAACAAGCTCCGGCAAAGACAATGAGAAGAACCACTTTTGACGAAATGCTGGGGATCAACGCTTTTATTGACGACCCGATTGGGCGCTACGACTTTTTTGGGTTGGTCAGGGAGTACCATAACTGGCGCTGGGTAGAACACGAAGACGACCAACCCTATCCTGACAACGTAAACCACTGGAACCCCGGCGACAGCAATTGGAACTTCGATGCGCTTTATCAGAATTTGCACCGTTCGGGTATAGTTGGCTGCCCTTCTATTAAAGAAAACTTAAAGTGGTTACGCAAAAACCACTGGGAAAACAATACCAAACCGTTGCTGCCCGAAGCCAATCCCGAAGACCCGCGATCGTATATTGCGCATGCCGACCATATGTTTCAGTACGCCGCTCGCTACGGGCGCACCCAGGTAGCTGACTCGCTGCTGAAGTTAGCCGACGATCAGCCCCACAAATCGGGATTGGGGCACCTACGTTATTTTGAGAACTGGAATGAGCAAGACATCTGGTGGAAGTACCGGGGAGAATACTTCATTCCTTACGAATTCGCCGCGATGAGCAGTGCCGACTACGACGGGCACCAGCAAGCGCTGGGAACAACCGTTGGCTTGAAGAACGCGGATTCTACTGCCCAATTGGTAATGGGTGGGTTAGCTGCCCTTAACTTTGACTACGTGAGAGCAATAAAGTTCTGGGCTGATCATCACCGGGGCGGCAGCTTTCCGGCTGATGTACTAAATTTTCACCACTACAGTAACTACAAAGACGGTGACGAGCGGTACACCATCAGTCCCGAAGCAGATAGTCTGCAGACCAAGCTTGAAACGCTGGTGAGATACCGGGATCAGTATCTACCCGGGCGCGAGTTATGGCTTACCGAGTTTGGCTACGATACTAATCCGGACTCGCCGCAGGGAGCGCCTTCAATTGGCGATTTCACACCCGAAGAAGTCCAGGGCATGTGGTTGGTGCGGAGCCTATTGGCGGCCGCCGCGGCAGGGATCGATCGTACCGCAATTTATATGCTACGAGACGTAAAGGATGGTGATGCTTCCCTGTATAATACCAGCGGAATTACCAGCAGTAAGCACAGCGGCTGGCAGCCTAAGCCCGCTTGGTATTACCTCAAAACGTTTGCTCAAGGCCTAAAAGGTATGCGGTTTGAGCACGCAGTGCCAACCGATAATCCGAAGGTGATGGTACATAAGTTTGTAAGGCAAAGTAACGATCCGGGCAAACCTCAAGCCGCATACGCGGTGTGGTGCGCTACTTCTAGCGCGGAAGTAGTTGACGAGTACGAATTAAAACTTCTTCCGCAAGAAAAATACAGGATAAAGGTAAATCTCTTAGACAACGCGGTGGGTGATACCCATGCTTTTGACACTAATGAGCTAGGCCTTGTAAAGTTATCTGTCTCTGAAAAACCTACCCTGATTTTAGTAGGTGACGAGGAATTCAGTCAAGATATATTTTCTGAGAAGCACCAACTGGTATTAACTTCAGAAATGATTACCTACGTCACTGAAACCACTAATGCGTTGAACCCATCTGAAGTTCAGAACACCGGATTAGTTGATGAGCAACAAAGCATAGGCGATCCATTGATGGGACAAGGAACCACAACCAAAAGTAACTGGAAAACGAAGGGGTTGAGACCAGACGATTATCCTTATTCGGCCATTATTGACTTAGGAAAGGCAACTGATCTTAGTTTTGTGAGTTTCTTTGATGTTAATGACGATAGCAAATTATCCATTTACACCGGCAAACCGGGCGGTTGGAAATTAGTGGCAGTTGACGATCTGCTACGATTTAAGCAGTGGAGAAACTACGCTATCAACAGGTCCTCACGGTTCATTCGGGTGACCAAGCATACCCCTACCGCCCACATTGGTGAGATAGTCATTTACTCAGAGCGATAGCTTGTTAGTATGGTTCGTCAAAGTACTTTAGGCGGTCCATGAGTACAAAGCAGGAGTAGAACACAAAACGCATAGGCAACTGCGTAATAGATTCCTGAGCGTAACCGGCTACCGTAAGCGCAAAAAAGCTAGCGATGTAAGCAGCATAGATTGCCTTTACCGTGGGGTTGCGACAGCGATAGTAATTGGTAATCCCCACCGTAAGCGTAACAAAGAATACCAGCAAAATAATGACTAGTCCTACGTAACCGGTTTCTAGGGCAATACTCATGTAGTAACTGTCAGGAGGAAATCCTGCTAATGGATGACCAGGAGCGAGAACTTCGCCAGCGGGGCCAGTGGTGTTGATTCCTCCCCCGATAGGGTGAGTGCGAATATATGGTTGGATACGTTCCTTATTGACTACCCGCACGTTGAACGACGGATCACTGGTTGGAAAAAAAGTTGAGCGAATTGAGTTGATGGTCGCGCTTCCGTAGTAGGGGACATAGACAATTGATATGATGACCAGTACTGTGCTAGCTGCCAGTAGCAAAGTGCTCTTTTTATGGATAGTCAACAACCCATACAGTACTATACCAGCCACTGTCATCGCGGTAGCAGTCCTGGTACCCGAATAAGTCATGGCAATTAGAAAAACGATACCTACCACGGAAAAAGTTATTTTTTTTTTATAGTCTTTTAGTTCTGCTGCTAGTACAATAGAGAAAACTCCTGCAAATGACATAAACATACCGAAGGTCGCCACATCAGATAAGAACGACCACTTCCTCCACCTCCCTCTAATGAAGTTCAGCCCAATGCTTTTGGGGCTACGATTTACCCAAGCAAGGTCGTAACTCGGCAACCCTACGAATTCTTGATAAAAAGCGTAGAGCGCTGCCAATAGCGCAACCGCTAACCAGCAGATAGTAAAAAGCCTCACGTAACGCCAGGTAGTAAATAACCTAGTAAGTATAAAAAATGTAATCGTGAAACCAATCACCCCTCGCAGAATTAGGGGCCAGGAGTTAGATGGGTTATTGGGATTAAGAATCTGTACGAACAAATAACCTACCCAGATCAAGACGATGAAAAAGATAGGACTCCGGTAGGCAGTGACGGTTGCGAACTTGTTTTCTTTGTTAACGAAAACTCCTAAAAATATAACGAGCAGCAGAATGTCGGGCAGTGAACCAGAAGGCAGATCATACTGGCCGCTGATTCGTGGCAAAAAAAATATGAATGATGAGGCGATTAACGTGATGATGAAACCAGCCCGTAAATTGAGTAGACAAATAAGAGCGGTAGGTATTCCAAGAATGATAACTAGCATAATTGCCCCTACCCCAAAGCCTCCGCCTACTGCAATCCAAGAAGCAAAAACTGCAAAGCTACTTAGCAAAATGAAACCAATGGTGTTGTTTAGTTTCTCAACAATGAAGCATCAATATATTTCCTCCTTCAGACGGGTGTATCCACTTAGGTACGATGAGCCTATTTTACCTGGAAAAGATTTCACTTTTTTCGATTATAAAAATACGACCTTAATAAATATGTAGGCATAGATGACTGCCACAAAAGCTATTGCGATTAACTTAGTAGAAGAACCTTGGTCTTCAGTTGATTTTCTCATAGTAGCTAGCGTTTTGATGTGAAAGAGACAGCCCGACGAATGCCGAGTTGGTACCAGGCCCATGTTTTCTGCAAAATTCCTGGGAAATTGGTCCCTAGGATATGACGCAAGAACAACTGCCGAAGGATTACATCCAATGCATGTGTTGCGGTTGTTGCGTAGGCCGCTCCAATTACTCCAAAGCGCTGTATCATAATAAAATTCAATACGGTGTTCACTACCGCACTGGCAACCACAAAATAAAACCCTAACTCGGCCTTACCAATGGCATCAAGCGTGATGCCAAATTGACGATTGAACGGGGCAAGCAAACCATATAACATGGTAATCTGGAGTACGGTTGCTGCCGCTTCGTAATCATCACCGGCGATTAATACAACAATTGGGTTAGCAAAAACAATCGCTACAAGAACAATAGGAATCATGATTGCTAAAATGACGGCTACCGACTGCTCGTAGAGATGTTTGGCATGGGTAAGAGAAGGGGTTGCACCTTTTTGGACGAGTTTAGGATAGGTAATTGCTGCCACTGATAGCATAGGTATCTCAACCAGCCTAGTAATCCTCAACGCGGGATTGTAAATGGCTACGGCAGCGGGCGAGATCATACCTCCCAGCATCCAACTGTCAATGTTGTTAAGAAGCACTGAACTTACGTTGGTACCGAATGAGTACTTCCCGTGATTCAACATTGCTAGCAGGTGACTACGATTCCACTTCAAACGATGAATGGCGTAGTTGCGTGCAAACCAAATAGATACCCCACAGCTAATGATTGTGGCAACAATCTGCGCAATCGCTAGATTGACCAATGATATGGTGGTTAAATCACCAAGGAAAAATATGCCTAATAGATAGAAGAAAAACAGGCTTCTCTGAGTAAAATAAGCCCAAAACGAAGCCTTAAAGTTCAGGTGTGCTTCGTGCAGGGTAGTGTAATGAATAAAGAACGTACTAAAGAATGCGTTAGGAATATATAAAAGGCACAGTACCTTCAGCGCGGGGGCATTCATCCAAACGCTCACCGGCTCCGCCAGCACCACTACCCCAATCGAGAGAATCAGGAACAGCAGTAGGTTTATCAGCAGTGCGGCACTAATCACCGAGGGATGCTCCTCAGGTTCGGTAGAAAGAAATCTTCTCGTGAGTGGATTTTTGATGAAGCCCCCTCGCAGCAACTCAATTACTGCGATGAACGAAGTATAGAGTACCCAAACCCCAAAATCAGGGACGCTCAACAAGCGCACTAGAATGACAAAGGAGAAGAAACCAAACAGGGCAACCGAAAACCGCTGTAAGAAGGTCAGCGCACCGGAACGTAGCCAGTATGATTCGCGGACGCGCTGGGCAATTCGCTTCACCTGAATATTTAACAAGTCAGTTTCCTTCTAAAAGTACTTGTTCCAGAGGCAATCCAATGTAACGTTCCAACTGCAATTGGGCAATCTTTACCTGCGTTTCCAACTTAGCTAGGTCAGCCCGGGCAGCGTTGTAGGTTTGTTGCGCTCCGTTGTAAACTTCCAGGGTTTCTTCTCCCGTCTTAAACTTCTCCGAAACCATCAGAAAATTGGTGTAGGCTTCTTCGTTCTGTTCGGTGCTAATTTGGTACAAAGAAACCGACAACCGATAGTTGTAATAGGCTTCTAACACTTCTGCTTTTAGATCAAGCTGGGCGTTGGTACGCTGCGCTTGGGTGATCAACCGCTTCTGCTTGGCAATCTTGATCTGAGCTGGGTTGCCGATCGCGTCGCCCAGCACCAAAGCCAGGTTCAAGTTATACCGAGGAAAGAAAGGAAATCCTTCGCCCGGGGCAAAATCACTACGAAGGGTAAATTCATTCAGGTTAAAAGAAGCCCGTAAGTTATCAGCCCAGGCCCACTTGGCCACTTTCACCTCCTGATCGGCGATGGCCATCTCGCTTTGGATCACCGATTGCTCCGAGCGGGTGTTCCAGGCCAGTTGCACGAGCTTGTCCTCAATGGCCAGCTCTTCATTGGGAACCGGGTTGATCTGCGCCTGGACTTCAACCTGCACCCAACCCAGCACCGCGAATAGTAAAAGCGTTTTTTTCATTAATTGAGACATTAGGTAATGCATTGATTAACTGTATTCTGGATTACACTTGTTGAGCACAGCTCCCAAAAATTTGTCAGATTCTTTTTGCAAGTACTGAACAGAGCGATCATCCGAAGCATTAATCTGCCGGTCAGCTGCCGCCACGATGATCAGTTGGTCGGCGTAGTCCAGAAGCTCTTTGGTATCGGCAAACTGATTGAGTGCGGGGCCTTCCAAAAAGATGTAGTCGTACTTGGAGCGTAGCGTATCAATAATGGAAGATAGGGAGTCGTCGGGAAAAACTTCTTCGGGGGTTCTGTTTCCGCCTTCACAGCCGATGAAATCAACCCCCTTGAAACCAGTGCCCGAGGGGTATTGAGCAATATCGGCTTCGGCTAGTTGCGGAATTCGCTCGAGCAACGACTTGGAAGAGAAGAGCCTGGTCAATTTGTTGGTTCTAAAGTTGGTGTCCACAATCAAAACCCTTTTTCGAGTGAGGCTCAGGGCCAGTGCAATGGCTAGGATAAAGGTGGTCTTTCCCTCCCGGGGCTTTAGGCTGCTCACCAGCCACACTTGGGCTCCGGAAGATTCAATCTCGTGACGTATGCTTCTGAGCGACTCATGAAAAACCCTCACCTTGTCGTCTTTAACCATCGATTGGAATAAGTATTCGGGCCGGATGTGCTTCTCCGGCAGCTGATTGAGGGCTCCAATAGACGGCAAGCCGGTGAGGCGTTGAAAAAATGCGGGTGTTTTAGGAGAGGAATCAACGTATTCTAGCACGACGATGCTGACCACCGTTAAGAAGAAACTAACCGCAATAGCCAGTGCAATCACGATAATGTCACGCGACTGAACCGGGTCGTCGGCCGGGTAACCAAACTCAACCTGCCGCAACGAGCCGCCGAGGTTCTGTGAAACCAATTGAGCCTCGTTCAGTTTGTTGACCGCACTCACGTATTCATCTTGCGCCACCTCAATATCCCGTTCGTAGGCGTTGATCTGCGCTTCCTTCGAGGCGAAGCCTGACACGTTGCCGCGTAGTCGGCTGATTTGCTGGTTGATGGAGGCCAGACTCGCTTTGGCAATTTCTAGCTCCACTTCATTATTTACCCGGTCGGTCAACAGCGTCTGCCGGGTAATTCCTTCGGTTGCCGTGCCCGTTGCAGTGGCGCTACCCGCCGCCAGAATTTGCTCGTTCAGTTCGTTTCTCAACTCTTCGAGTTGGTTTAGCAGCGACTCCTCGCGGGACCCGGAACGAATGATTTGGTTGTTGAGCTCGGTGATTTTGTCTTTTAGACGAACAATCCGGCTATTAATCACCTTAGCCTGTCTCTCCAGTACGTTGAGGTCGCTGCTGGTTAGTTGCTCGTTAATTTTTTTTATGCCTTGCCCATAAACAATAATATTCTTTTTCTCTTCTTCCCGGCTCTTCTCCAACTCAGTGATCTGCTGAATAATCGATTCGCTCTGTAGGGCCAGGTTAACCACCTCGTTCGAGGATTTGAAGTCACGTAGATCGTTTACCTTAGCTTCCAGTTCCTCCCGTTTGCTTTGCACCAGATCTACCAAGAATTGAATGGAGCTACTGCTGCGTTCTCCCCGGGCGGTGAGATAGTAGCGAATAAATTCCTGGCAAAGATTATTGACCGCAAAAGCCGACAGCAAGGGATTTTCAGAAAAGTATTCTACTTTCACATAGTCGGTGCTAGGTATTCGGCCAATGTCAAGGTTGCTTTCTATTGTGCTGATATCGTAGTTCAAATCCTTGAGAACATCTAGCAACTGAGCATCGTTTCCGTCCAGACGAGTGAGCACCTGAATGGAATCTCGTTTATTCTGAAGGGCATCGATTATCTTGGTTAAATCAATGTTAGCGTATTCTTCCTTAAACTCAGCTAGATCTTGGAAAGCAGTGTTTTCCCTTAAATCGTGAAGCGCTAAGTTGTACGCTAGTAGGCTCAGCACCTGCCGCGAATTCATGTTCTCTTCTAAATTGCTAAACTTGTTCTGTATAGAGAAGAACGTCATCGCCTGCTGTTCCTGAGAAAGCGCAATGTCCTGATTATCAGTGATTCCGGTGGCTAATTGTGCAGAAGATTTGTAGACACTCGGGGTAACGAATGCAAACACGACTGCTGAAATGGCGGCAACGGCAACAACTATTAACAAAAGCCATCTCCTTTGCCAGAGAACTTTGATAAATCGAGTGAGCTCCATTAACTAAATATGAAAATTTGTAGATAGTCCAAAACAAAAACTAAGTTGGTTCTCTGATATTAAATGTTAGTACGCAAAATTAAGTAATTATATTGAAAAATATTAAAATGTTCCAATAACATACAAGGTAATGTTGGTGAGCAAGTCCACCTCTGAAATAGATTTCATTCACAAAATTGTGCCACATCAGACCTTGCTACCAACAGAAGAATTATCTCATCCACATTGAAAGGTCTTTATTGAGCAGCTTCTGTAGAAGGATTATATCTTCCTCATAAATTGAAACGAGATGTTTTCTCAGGTCAACACTCATTGCTGGTCTATGAAGATTTCTGCCCCTCACTTTGCTCACTAGGGTTTTTAACTTCTGGTTATCACTTAACTTTTCATACACTGCGGGGGAATTCTCTTTGATGAAGTTGAGCAAAATACTTTCTTCCCCAAATAGTTTGTGGTATGTTTTGTTTTTTACAAAGCCAGATTGATTAAGCTTAGCATCAGTTACTGGCTTAAAATTACTGTCTACTTCCAAAAAGGTAAATACATGCCTGAAAAAGTTGCTATCAAGTTTCTTGAACTCTTCATAGAACAATATTTTGATCTGTTCAGGCATAAAAAGCTCGAAATAGGGTTTTAAATTTTTATAATAGAATCCTTCTTGAATCAAATCATTTCTCTTCCACCAAACAGAAGATTTGTTCTTCAGTCCTTCTTCAATTGGATCTATTTCCGATAAACGGTTGTCTCGGGCAAGATGAAGATACCTGGAATAGAGCCTTTCAGTAGGGTTTCTAAGAATTGCGATAATTTTTGCCTTAGGAATATAATCTTTTATGTAAGTAGCTGAATCTCTTCTGGTCATGTAGGTGTTAGAAACTTCTCCTTTTATTTGACTTTTACCGGCGTCGGCAAAGAGATGCGAGTAATCATCTAAATTCCTTATGGATTCCTCATAATGCCTAATTGTTTCCAGATTGTCAAGATCGGACACCTCCGTGTTTATGTAGGCGAAGAAATTGGGTTCCTTAACAGGACTCATAAATATATCAGGATGCTGAGATAAATAGCTGTTGAGCGATGTGGTTCCGCTTTTACCTGCCCCGATAATAAGAAAATCAGGCATCAGTTTACTGTTATCCATATTTACGTTGAAATTTTGGCAAGAGATACTGTAGTGACTTGAAGGGCCGATACACAACTAGGGTGGCATTTGAATTCGCTAGTTCAAATGGCTCAATGGCAAATTTAATCATCAAATGCGCAAATATTGCGAATACCAGGTAATTTTAGCACATGTCTCCGTATTGCCAGTTTTATTACAATCTTTGTTGTTACATACTTTTGAAAGAGTGTTCTGATAAGGCTTATTGAGCTATTATAGTGGTGTCCCATGACCAACTACATCAAAGGGTTAGACGGCTTGCGCGGGATTGCAATTATCCTGGTGATGTTGTTTCACTTTCGTCTGTACGATTTCGGAGAGATGGGTATCAGCGTAGGGTGGGTCGGAGTGCAACTGTTCTTTGTACTGTCGGGCTTTCTGATCACCCGCATTCTGCTGGCCGACCGCAAGTATTCGCTTTCGGCCTATCTCAAAAAGTTTTACTGGCGGCGGTCACTGCGGATCTTTCCGCTCTACTACGCTTACCTGCTGGTGCTCACGCTGGCCTTTGTCTTCGTGGGGTTCCCCCCCGAACTGGGCGAAAAGGCTCCGTGGCTCTACACCTACACCTATAACTACACGCGTTTGTCTCCCGAATGGACGCATAGCATCTTCTTTACCCATCTGTGGTCGTTGTCGGTAGAAGAGCAGTTCTACCTGATTTGGCCCCTGTTCATTTTCTTTGTCCGAGGCCGATCGCTCAAGGTGGTGTTGCTAGTGATCATCGTGCTGGCCCCGGCCTTCCGGGGAATCCTGGCCGCCTATCTGCAGCAGCAGACGTCGCTAGACCCCCGGGCCATTGGGGAGGCGGTCTACTGGTTTACGCTGAGCCATTTTGATGCGTT
This sequence comes from uncultured Cytophagales bacterium, assembly GCA_963761785.1. Taxonomy (GTDB): domain Bacteria; phylum Bacteroidota; class Bacteroidia; order Cytophagales; family Cyclobacteriaceae; genus Tunicatimonas. The sequence goes on along the minus strand of CAVXII010000001.1, from coordinate 1,765,065 downwards.
TGCTACCGGAGGAGCAGTAGCCGTATTCAGACTAGACGAAAGAATAAAACGGCCGGGAGCTATCTGCGGTGCTTGGTTAGTCGTGGTAATCTTGGTGGGTTTAGCAAACTTAATAGTACTACCGCACTCCGTCCCACTGGATCCGAGCAGTCTGGGCTATCCCATCGCGTCGCTCGAGCACGGACAACACATTTGGTCATACAGTTTGCTGAATGGCTTCTTTGCAGCCCTAATTCTTTGGATATCTACTACTTCAGTAAAAATTTTCAGGACTTCCTTCTTAGTGGCGATTGGAAAAGTATCGTACGGCATGTACGTTTTTCACTGGGCCATTCTGGGGGCATTCAATCAGTCAGTTGGTATCCGGCTTTCCAGTAGTTTGCTCTCGTTTGTGGTTTATTTCTGCGGCGTCTACATTTTTTCGTGGATAAGCTATCGATTTTTTGAACAGTATTTTTTGAAGCTCAAGAACCAAATTTCAGTACCTCCAACAACCGGCAGCCTTGCTGAGAGAACGTAGCGTAATAAGTAAACTGTGAAAATCTAATGAATAGCTTATCTCGTGCGTACGTATTAGATTCTCATTATTAAGCCTACATATTGATACTTATCGCATTTTTTAGGGCTTTACGCTAAAATAATCGCCAAAGAAGTCCGGGTTTCGTACCCACTATACATTTATGATAATATTTATATTTATTTGAATATTTTTATTGGTATTTCCCCTATAAATGTTACATTTGTTTTCAGCAAGAACATAAACAGATGTTCGTGCCTAATTTTTCGCAATTAGGTTACAATTTTTTTCTAGTTTCTACTAACTAACAAATGGATCAAATGTCGCTTGCATCAAAATATATAGCTTGGGCCAACCCAGCACAGGAAACTTTCAAAGACAAAAGTAAGCATCATCTGCTGGTGGTTGATGACGATTTAGCGATACGCGCTATCTTGCAGAACATACTCAGAAAGGACTTTCGTATCACTACCGCCGGTAGCGGTTACGAAGCGCTCGCTTGGCTAGCCAATGGCAATCGGCCCGATCTGATTGTTTCCGATATCACCATGCCCGGCATCAACGGTTTCGGGCTGCTCAAAGCGCTAAGTCAGAGCGGCTTGCACAATAGCATTCCCGTCATTGTTTTGTCAGGACACTGCAAGGAAGAGATCGGCGCACATGCCATCATGTACAATAACTTGAAGGCTTGCCTATCCAAGCCCTTTGATCCGACATTACTAAAAAAGCGGATCAACACCGTTTTGGAGGCAGAATTGCAGCTGTGTTGATCTACTTCGAATAGACAACACCATGCCACCCAACGAATTAGTTTTGGCTAACACTATTTATGCTTCCGATTCTGCATCCACGCCCGTGATCAACGGATTGTTCGTTGGGCCGTTGTCGCATACGCTCCATACCGCTATTTCTGCCACTACCGATAAGATCGCCAACTACGACGCAACGAAGGTCAACGCGGTCGATCAGGCCCTGTCCGTGCTTCAGGCACTTTCCACCGATAGCCCTGGTAAGTTTCATCTCATGGTTTGTGATGCGAATCTTGATGCTGAACGGTTACGCCCGCTGCTCAGCAAAGCCAATGATTTCCCTTCCCCTCCTACATTCCTGTTATACGCTCCTTCCTTTGACGTAGCCCACAAAACCAAAGCCATCGAGCTAAAGGCCGATGATTATCTCTACGACGCACTGGGGCTCAACAACATCATCGACCGCCTGCGGTTCTTGGTCAACATCAAAACCAATCCGGTCAACTTCATCGAACCCAATCCTGGCTTCTTTCGCAGGCATTGGAAAAAACGACTGCTCAACGTTTGCGTAGCCAGCGTTCTGCTCCTGGCCTTGAGCCCGCTGTTTCTGCTGATCATCATCCTCATCAGACTAGAGTCGTCCGGTCCGGCGTTTTTTATATCCAAACGAGTCGGGTCCAACTACGAGGTGTTCAACTTCTACAAGTTCAGAACCATGCAGGTGAATGCTGATACCCAACGCGAGAACCTGAAGCATCTGAACGCCTATTATTCGCTGGACCGCCCCGCGTCGGATGAGCCGTTTTTCTTTAAGGTGAAGAACGACCCCCGCGTCACCCGCGTAGGAAGACTCTTACGGAAGACTAGCCTAGACGAACTGCCTCAGTTGGTTAACGTGCTGAAGGGCGATATGTCTTTGGTCGGCAACCGCCCCCTGCCGCTGGACGAAGCCGCCTCGCTGACCAAAGACGAGTGGGCCGTGCGATTTCTGGCTCCTTCCGGAATGACCGGCCTGTGGCAGATTTCCAAAAGGAAGGAGAGCATGACAACCGCGGAGCGCATTGAGCTCGATCTAACGTATCGAAACAATATGTCGCTGCGTAACGATCTGAAGATATTGCTCAAAACGCTACCCGGTATGCTCCAGCAAGACTAATTCTGTACTCACTAAACACCATTCTGACAATTTTATCCTGGGCTTGCGCCTTCACCAGCCTATACCGATTTATCAGAATATCCTTAATTCAATGCTAGATGATTTCTATTTTATTTATGCTTGATCAATGCTGAGGTTTATCAACACCGTTCTACAAGCGTATTTCACCTACAGTGTCGTTTATACCGCCACTTTCTCGATAGCTAGCCTCTTTCGTCGCTCGCGCCTATCCCCTCAAACCAAAACGCGCCACCGCATTGCGATACTCATTCCCGTATACCGCGACGACGCGGTGATTTTGCAAAGCGCGAACTACGTTCAGCACCAGCACTATCCTGCCAATCGCTACCAGGTGTTCGTGGTGGCTGACACCTTGCGAGCCGATACTATTGCCCAGCTGAAAACTATGAATGTCGAGGCAATTGAAGTTACCTTCGATGAGCGCACCAAAGCCAAGTCGGTTGCCGAAGGATTACAGCGCATCCAGCAGCATGGTAATTATGAGCTCACGGTGATTCTAGACGCCGACAACGTGATGGACAAGGACTTCCTGATGCACATGAACCGAGCTTACGCTAGCGGGCAAGTGGCTATTCAGGGCCAACGAGCCGCCAAGAATAGCAACAGTCCTATGGCCATTCTGGACGGACTGAGCGAAGCACTTAACAATACCATTTTCCGAAAGGGATACCAGGCGCTGGGACTGTCGGTGCCCGTGATCGGCTCAGGAATGGCCTTTGATACCCAACTGCTGACATCGGTTTTTCAGCAGATGGATTTGGCCTCGAAGGGCGAAGACCGGGAGCTACAGTTAGAAATTATCAAACGGCGACACAACATACAATATTTAGAAGAAGCGGTGGTGTACGACGAAAAAGTGGCTACCAATCAGGCTTTTGGGCACCAAAGAAAACGCTGGATTCTTAACCAATTTCAGTATCTATATAAGTCGTTTCCCACGGCCGTGCGTCAGTTGGCTAAGGGCAACGTCAGCTACTTCAACATTGCCTTCTTGGCCCCCATTCAGTTGCCCCGACTGCTCAACGCCGGGTTGCTATCCGGGTGGACGCTTTTACAGTGGACCACCAAGCAAAAGGCAACCTACGCAACCACCCTGGCGGTAGCGTATTTTGTGAGCCTGGCGTTAGCAATCCCTCGATCTTACCTTCGTAAATCTACGCTCAGCGCACTGGCCACACTGCCCCGAACGTTTGGCACCATGTCCGTATCACTGCTTACGGCCCGTCAGGCGAATAAACAGTTTCTACATACGGTTCACAGCGCAGAACACGAAGTCAATCTATAGCTTATGCCCACCCCTCAGCACCCTTTGATCTCGGTAATCACGTTAAACTACAACCAAACCAAGGTTACTTGCGCGCTTCTTCGGTCGTTACGGAGCGCCACTTATCCGAACCTGGAAGTTATTGTGGTAGACAATAACTCGGAGGTTGATCCCACTTCAGAAATAAAGAAGGAGTACCCCGCGGCGGTGGTTCTCAGAAGCCCTCAGAACTTAGGCTTCACGGGGGGCAACAACCTGGGGATGAAGGAGTCGAGCGGAGAGTATGTCTTTATCGTAAACAACGATACGGAGGTCACCGACCCCATTTTTGAGCGGATGCTGGAAGGCTTCGCCGTAGGTGAGCGCATCGGGGTGGTGAGCCCTAAGATTAGGTACTACGACCAGCCCGAACGTATTCAGTTTGCGGGATTCACGGAGATCAACCCGTTCACGGGGCGCAACCGGGGCATCGCTCATCTGGAGGTGGACCGGGGGCAACACGACCAGGGAAGCTTCTCGCCCTACGCCCACGGAGCGGCCATGCTGGTGAAGCGCGAGGTGATCGACACCGTAGGAGTTTTTCCGGAATTATTCTTTATTTACTACGAGGAGCTGGACTGGTCTTCCCAGATCACCCGGGCCGGATACAAGATTTATTACCAACCAGCCGCGCTGATTTTTCACAAAGAGTCGATTACGATGGGGCGCGAAAGTGCCATCAAGGCCTACTACCACAACCGCAACCGCATTCTGTTTATGCGTCGAAATTTCCGGACCTATCAGCTGCTGTGCTTTTATCTGTTCTTTCTGGGGTTCACCACGCCCAAAACAGTTGCCAAGTACGTTTTCCGAAGGCAGTGGACGCACTTGCGCTCGTTCGGAAGGGCCTTGGCCTGGAACGTTCGCTACCGAAACCCGGCGCAAGACCGCAAAACCAGCCTCCAAGACGTGGCTCCGCTCACCGAAGTGGTTGCCTAGCATTTACTAAACTATTTTGAAATCCTACTCTAGTTCTATTGTTATGAAAAAATCATTGATTACCGGAGGGGCGGGCTTCATCGGCTCGCACGTGGCTAAGCACTGCCTACAGCAGGGGCAGCAAGTGGTGGTGCTGGATGACCTGAGCGGTGGCTTCGAAGATTATCTGCCTGAGGAAGTCACCTTCGTGAAGGGCTCCATCACCGACCAGGCACTATTGCAAGATTTGTTCAACGAGCACCGCTTTGATTACGTGTATCATCTGGCCGCCTATGCCGCCGAGGGCTTATCCCATTTTATTCGTCGGTTCAACTACACCAACAACCTGATCGGCAGCGTGAACCTGATCAACGAATCGGTAAAGCACCAGGTGAAGTGCTTTGTGTTCACCTCTTCCATTGCCGTTTACGGAAAGGGGCAACTTCCCATGACCGAAGCTATGGTGCCGGAGCCGGAAGACCCCTACGGAATCGCCAAGTACGCCGTGGAACTCGATCTGAAAGCGGCCCACGAAATGTTCGGCCTCAACTACGTGATTTTCCGCCCCCACAACGTATACGGCGAAAACCAAAACATCGGTGACAAATACCGCAACGTGATTGGGATTTTTATGAACCAGATCATGCAGGAGAAGCCCCTGACGGTGTTTGGCGACGGAACCCAAACTCGGGCCTTCAGCTACATCAACGACGTGGCGATTCCGATCAGCCACTGCGTTGACGTGCCGGAAGCCTACAACGAGGTGTTTAACATTGGGGCCGATCAACCCTACACCATCAACGAACTGGTGAAGGTGGTGGGCGACGCCCTTGGGGTGAGCCCGCAGGTGAGTTATCTGCAAGCGCGCAAGGAGGTGCTTCATGCCTACTCCGATCATAGCAAGGCCCATCGCATCTTTGAGTCTGCCTCAGCCGTTGCGTTGGACGAGGGGATTAAACGGATGGCAACTTGGGCGCAACGCGTGGGAGCCCGGCAGAGCCAAGAGTTTGAAAACATTGAGATACTGCAGAACCTTCCCGAGGGGTGGGACATTGCCCATCAGCCCAGTAAAAGCTTAGCTTAAGCCGATGCGCATTGGTATTGAAGCACAGCGGCTATTCAGGAAGAAGAAGCACGGCATGGAGGTGGTGGCCCTGGAGCTAATCCGCCATCTGCAAGCCCTGGATCGTGAAAATCAGTACTTCGTCTTTGTGAAAGACGACGAAGACCGATGCATCCGGGAAACCGATAATTTTCGGATCGTCACGGTTCCGGGACTGAGTTATCCCGATTGGGAGCAGATTCATTTGCCGAGGGCGATCAAAGAATATGATTTGGATGTGCTGCACTGCACCTGCAACACCGCACCGCTGCGCGTCGGCGTGCCCTTGATCCTGACGCTGCACGATATCATTTACCTAGAATCGGTAAGTTTTAGGGGCACCGCCTACCAAAACTTCGGCAACCTCTACCGTCGCTGGGTGGTGCCGCGGGTGGTGAAAGCCTGCCAGAAGATCGTCACCGTCTCTCACTACGAAGCGCAGTGCATTCTCCGGAAGTTGCCGGTAAAGGCAGACAATGTCCAGGTGGTTTACAACGCCATCAATAGCAGTTTTAGGGTTATTGAGGAAGATCAATTAGCGCACTATCAGCAAGCGTACCAGCTTCCTGACAAGTTCATTTTGTTCTTCGCCAACCCTTCTCCCAAAAAGAACGCCTCCAACACCTTCGTAGCCTATCAACACTACGTTGAGATGAGTGAGCACCCTCTCCCCCTGGTGGTGGCCGACACGAGCCAAAATTATATTGATCAGCTACTGAAAAAACTGGGTCTGGGTTACCTAGCGTCCCGCGTGCGGGTAATCGACTTCATACCGTTTGCTACCTTGCCTTACGTGTATAATCTGGCTTCTTTATTCTTGTATACTTCCAAGCGAGAAAGTTTTGGGATGCCCATTCTGGAAGCGATGGCCTGCGGCACGCCGGTGATCACTTCCACGACCTCGGCCATGCCCGAAATTGCGGGACACGCCGCGCTTTTGACCGACCCGCGGGACCCCCCCGCTACCGGAGCGCAAATGCACCAACTGCTGGCGGATCAAGCGCAACAATCCACTTTTATCGAAGAAGGGCTGAAAAGAGCCGCGGAGTTCACCTGGCAGGCCACCGCTAAGCAAATGTTAGGCATCTACGAGGACATCGCCCAGAACAACCACCGCCGAAAGGCAGAAACAATGAAGACACACCATCTCGTCGATCCAGGCAACGAATACTCGAAGGCTGTGGATCATAAGCGGCTCAAGTTTATCATCAAGCAGCTTCAGCAGGGTTCCACCGGGGGAACGGTGCTGGATGTGGGTTGTGGAAACGGCATCATGAGTCGGGCGATTGCTCAACATGGTTACCAGGTGCTCGGAATAGACATCAGCGCCAAGGCAATTGAGAAAGCCCGCGTTGTTGATCAGGACAACGTTCGGTTTCAGGTGATGAACGCCGACGAACTGGTGGCCGACGGAAGCACCTACGATGCCGTGATCTGTAGTGAGGTACTCGAGCACCTATCCGACCCGTCTTCTTTGTTGACCACGCTGTATTCTTTGCTTACCGACCAAGGGGTGCTGATTGTCACCGTACCCAACGGAAGGGGGCCACGCGAACTGCTCATTACCCAACCCATGCAAAAGCTCCAGCAAAGCGGCGGGCCGCTGCTAACGGGAGTAGAAGCAGCGAAAAAGGCGCTGGGCTACGACGGCCAGACCGAACAGTCAGCGGCCGATGACCTTACGCACGTTCAGTACTTCACCAAAAACAGTTTGCGCCGCCTGTTAAACACCCACCTGTTTAGGATGCGAACTTTTGAACACGCTAATTTTCTGGCGGATGTTTTTCCGATTTCTTTGCTGGCCAACCGCTCGTATTGGCTTCAGGCCGTCGATTGCCGGGTAGCCGATGCGCTTCCCCACCACTTCACGTGCGGCTTCTATTCAGCTTGGACCAAAGCATAAGGAAAGTAGTCACCACCACACCAATCCGTGTTCAGAAGGCAACGAAAAAGGGCTGAAGAGAAGCAAATGCCTCTCTTCAGCCCTTAGGGTGTAGCTAGTGGTTGATGATAACTACTAGTGGCGAATCAGTTTTCGAGAGCACAAGAGCCGGTTTTCTTCGGTATCAACGATCGTCAGCATAAAGATGCCGTTCTTGATTCTCAATTCACGTAGATTGATACTAACCTGCTGTTCTGTTGTCTCCAGGGTATGGATAGCGTTTCCGTAGTTGTCAATAAACGTGATCTTAACGGGCCGTGCTTCACCCAACGCAATGTGCAACACATTGCGCACCGGGTTGGGAAAAGTTTGCACTGCTATGTCTCCTTCTAACCCAAGTTCTTGGGCTTCTGACTCGGCTGATCCTACCTTATTCAGCGTGAGTAAGCGAGCGTTCACGTTTTCATTAGACTGAGAAAGCACCGCAGAAGGAACAAACTGCTTAGGAACGCCTGGCCCCTGATAGCTTACCTCCAGAATTTCGCTGCCCCACTTCTCAAAGAAGACTACTCGGATGGCGTGCTTGCCCGCGGTTAAGTGTACCTGCCCTAATTTTTCTTCCTTGCCGTGCAGTCCATCATTGTCCACCACCGTTTGCCCGTTGATATAGAGCTTGCTGCCATCATCGGAAGCCGTGTAGAACGTATACATTCCTTCGGTGGTGATATCAATGAAACCATCAAAGGTAAAGGCGAAGGTTACATCTTTTTCGCGTGGGCTAAGCGTGAAGTTTTCTACGGTTCCGGTTTTTACCGGCACCAAGCTAGTAAAATCGGGCAGTATGTTCCAGTTCCCTTCGTAATAATGGTACACCAGCCCGGCGGTGGGATCAACCGAAGGGGTGCTTTCATCCTCGCTTAAGTGGTAAACTACTTCAGAAGGAATCAATTGCTTAGAAACTCCCGGACCCTGGTAGCGTACTTCCAGAATTTCGTTGCCGCTCCGTTCAAAGAAAGCTACTCGGATGGCATGCTTGCCCACGGTTAAGTGCACCTGTCCTGCTTCTTCTCGCTTGCCGTGCAGTCCGTCGTTGTCCACTACCGCTTGCCCGTTGATGTAGAGCTTGCTACCGTCATCAGAAGCCGTATAGAACGTGTACGTCCCTTCGGTAGCGATATCAACGAAACCATCAAAGGTGAAGGCGAAGTCACTGTTTTGCTCGCGCGGACTGAGGGTGAATTTTTCTACCGTTCCAGCCTTCACGGGTGCCAGGCTAGCGAAGTTGGGCAGGGTGCTCCAAGGTCCTTCGTAATAGTGATACGTAAGACCGGCGATATAATTGTTTTCGCTGGGAGAGGGTGCTGGACTAGGCGAAGGGGAAGGGCTGGGAGAAGGTGCGGGGCTAGGGGGCGTGGGTGCAGGTTCAGGCACCACTTCTACCATTACACTATCCGAGCCAGCGTGCCCGTGATCATCTTGAACGCTGATCTCAAAAACGTACGATCCGGCTACCAGCGCATCGACCGAAAGAGTAAGCGATGCAACGTTGGCCAACTCAGCCGTTGTCGGTCCGCTCTTTTGCGTCCAGTTGATCGCGGCAATCGCTCCGTCGGCGTCTTCAGCCTGGGCAGACAAAGTGATTGAATTTTCGGGCAAATAGACGGGGGCCACGTTGGCAATGCTCACGGTGGGTAACTGGTTTTCGCGAACATTGAGGCGCACTTCGTCATTGGCAGTGAGGCCTTCATTGTCCGTTACCTCCAGTGCGAAGACGTACTGTCCTACTGCTAAATCACTCACCCAGGTAGTCTCGGAAGTGGCTTGCGTTATCATGGCCGCAGAAGGACCAGCCATTTGGGTCCACTGGTACGAAGTGATGCCTCCGTCGGCGTCCGTGGCCGTGCCTGCCAGCAGAACGCTATCTGAGGGGAGGGTAATTTCCTGATCCTCTCCGGCGTTGGCTACCGGAGCAGCGTTTTGCGGTTCAACCGTTACCAACACTTCTTGAGAGCTGGTAGCCCCCTGATTGTCGGTAGCCGAAAACTGGAAAGCGTAATCCCCAGCGGCAATTTCACTTATGGTAATTTCTTTGGTATCAGTGCCCGACAATTGGGCTGGGGTAGGGCCAGTGGTCTGCATCCAACCGTACGAAACTATGGTTCCGTCGGGGTCTTCCGCCTGTCCTTTGAGCAGCACCTGATTTACGGGCAAGCGCAGCAGCGTGTCGGCACAGGTAGTTACTACAGGTGCTACATTGACGGGCTCAACCGAGGTTTCTCCCGCCGCTCGGATCACCAGGGCGTTAAGGTAGCCATACTCCGAACCTTCGGGAAGACGCATGCTGATCACCACTTTTCCGGAAGGGTCGGGAGAGATGCCCGTGATTTTCGCCACGCGACTGATATTCATCTTGGCGTCGAGGGTGACGGTTTCTCCTTGTACCGCGTATTCGGTTAGGCGCGTGCCTCCTGAGGATGATCGGCTACTAAAAAAGTGAAAGTTATAGGTCTGATTGGCGGCTAGTCCTTCAACTGACAGTTGTTCGGTTTCGCTACCTACGGTCCAAAACGTTTTCATCACTTCGTCAGGAAATACTCCTGAGTTGCCACCCGTCACGGTTCCATCGTCGTAGGACCCCGGAAAGCTAGTGAGCGTCCTGATGAGCAAATTGGAAGAAACACCCGCTACGCTTTTCAGATTATTCAGGGAAGCACCTTGTTGATGAGCTGTCTGCTGATTCCATCCGGTGGGGCAGGGTTGGCTGCCATCTCCAAAATCAACGGCGATATCATCGGCCTGTAGCTTCATGAAACCTACGGTGTTTTCTACCTTAAGGTCTTCGAATTCATTAGTACGTATGCCGGCGCTATTGGCTAAGACTCCTGGTTGATCGTCGTAATATAAGCTTACTATCTCACCAACTTGCACCTCACCACTCAGGGTGAACAGCAGTTGCGTTGATCCTAGACCTGAAGACAGCGCTGCCAAGCCTACCGAGGTTCCTTCCAGACGGAATCCGTCCGCACTAGCTTGTGCAACCGGCTGGTTGAATGCTACCAGGAGCTGGTTGGGGTGGTCATCGCTCACCGACGCTCGAACCGGATAGGGGGCCCGGAGGTTATGGGCGAACATCCACTCGAACACATCGGGCTGGTTGGTGTTGGTGCCGTATTCAACCTGGTTATGAGAACTAGTGGTAGTATCACGGCCGGAACCGCTGTAGGTAGCGTCCCAGGAGTTGTGGCCACTCCAGGCGTAGATCGTTTTTCTATTCTGGTTGTCCGGATTGTTGGTGTCAATCCATTTCATAATATTTTCGGTGCTGCTCCGATTAACCACGTTATCGCCGTAGTTATGGAATGCCCATACTGGGGTATCCTTTATTTTAGACGATTTGGTATCGTTGGAGCCGATCGTTTGGGTGGCACATACCGGGGCGGCCGCCGCGATTTTATCTCCGTGGCTCCTTAAGTACAGCCACACGCCACCGCCGCCCATCGAGGTGCCGGTGATGTAAATCCGGTCGGCATCTACCCGACGCAGGCCCTTTACGCGCTCGAGCACCTCATCAATAATGCTAGCATCCCAACTACCACGACCGCTGTAGCGTCCGGTTACGTCCATAGGCTGCTGAGGAGAGATAACAATCGCTGGAAAGTGCTCTCCGGCTTCAATGCGTTTGGCTACGTGATTTCCTTTTCGCAGCTTGGAAAACTCAATTCCGTCTCCGTTAGCGCGCCAACCGAGGCCGTGCAAAGAAATAAGAAGGGGAAATTTTTCTTCGGAAGTAGCGTAGTCAACCGGTAGGTATTCCAGATACCCGAACGACTGCCCATTGCCGTAGGTCGATTCGTAAGTTATCTCTTGTTGCGTCCCTTGCGCGCTGGCAAGGCCACTACAAACAATCATCCCTAAGATGATTTTCAAGCTCTGAGTAAAATTCTTCGTTCTCATACACCACAGATTTAAGTTGGAAACTTTTGAGTGAAGCACTTCCGATAGCGTTATCTCGGAAGGTTTATAAACTTCGCATTAGAAAAGTGCAATTTACGTTCCCGTGAATGAAAGGACTTTGATCGTGGTATGTAAGAGGCTACTGGTAAGCGAAGAATTTTTGTGGATACAATTTGGTTCACAAGGCGTCTTATAGCTTTGATAAGGCGGAAAACCAGATTTTTCATATCCTGCCTGCTAAGCAGCTGCCAAAGTATGGCGGTAAGAAAAAAATGAGAATATTACAATTTTTGCTTGATTAATAAGTCTAATTCTCAAAAGAGGATGAAGCCGTGAGAATTAGCTCAAGTTGACCGGGTTGAAGCGGCAATTGTCTGTTATTATGAAAAAGATATTTTCATTTTGATAATTGCGGAGGTTTGCCAGAAGAATTCTCTGTCCAACGGAAGGCGGGAGAGTCTATTTTCTTTATCTGAGGGAGAAATAAAATTTTTATGGCTTATCATAGTAACGTTATCCATTAGTGTCAAATTCATACTTGTAAAATTCAAGTACTCGATGACATAGTACATAATCGAAAAATTCTAACCATAGGAACTCCAGTGATGTAGTTGTTACTGAGAGTAAATAGATCGATTTAGTGGCTACAAATGAACAGTTATTGATCAGCGTGCTATGGTTCAATACGAACTCAGCACCAACGGACGATTTATTCACCTTTATTAACTGTAAGTATTATGCCACATTGTTTACGAGCGGTAAGCTTAGGAATTCTTATTCCTGCTCTGTTTTTTGTCACTAGCGTTCAGGCCCAGCAGGGCAAAATGAATGAGGTAACGTATTCCTCATCCTACGCTAGTGGGCAAAAACTCGCTTATCTGGAATACCTTCCCCCTAATTACTCAGACAACGGAAAGGGTTATCCATTACTAATTTCACTTCATGGCTACGGATGGATGCCCGATGGGCAGAGCATTAAGTTTTCTAATTTGAGAACCGGAAACCATGTTGCCAAGCTATTCTATTACAAAAAGCAGGATTTTCCGTTTATAGTTATCTCTCCCCAACAACCAAAGAGCGTAAAGGGGCGTTACGGAAGTACCTCTTCCTGGGATCCTAACATTGTGGACGAGGTGCTGGAGCGCGTTAAGAAGCTGCGCAAGGTGGACACTAATCGTATCTACATCACGGGCACCTCGATGGGCGGCAAAGGGGTGTGGAGATACCTGAAGGATCACGGCGATAAGATTGCCGCCGCCGCCCCAATGGCGGGTGCCGGTAACGAGAAGGGCAGTGCCTGTTCTTCCAAAATCAAAAACGTAGCCGTTTGGGGTTTTCATAACACTGGCGACAATATGGTGGGTGCAGGCAATACCATCGATATGGTGAACGCCATCAACGCTTGTTCTCCGCCCACCAAAGCACGAAAAACCATATTTAAGAATGGCACTCATAATGTTTGGGACAGGGTGTATTACCACACTGATGATGCCAGCAAATACTATCCGAGCACTAAGTACGCGAGCAGTCACCCTTACGGACCCAATAGCGGACAGCCTCAACTTTTTGATTGGTTCTTATCGCATTCCAGAGATGGTAAGGCATCTGCCCCACCCCCAAAACCCAGCAATAAGGCTCCCCTGGCCAAGGCCGGTTCGGACAACACTATCACTTTGCCTACCAGCAAGGTCACGGTAGATGCTAGTGGTAGCACCGATTCGGATGGTTCGATTGCTTCTTATAAGTGGACCAAGCTTTCCGGGCCGTCTACGCACACCATAGTTTCCAGCACGGCTAAGAAAACAGAGATTAAAGGATTGGTAGAAGGCACCTACACCTTCCGGGTGACGGTGAAGGACAACAAAGGTGCTTCTGATACGGATGATATGAAGATTGCGGTAAAGAAGGAGCCTAAACCTGAGCCTAAACCTGAGCCTAAACCTGAGCCTAAACCTGAGCCTAAACCTGAGCCTGCCAATGACCCGCCCGCGCCCGTAACGAATTCTGGCGAGAGCGGACTTAAGTACGCCTACTACGAGGGTAATTGGGATAAGCTACCCAACTTTGGCAGTTTGAAGCCGAAGGCAACCGGTAAAGTAGTTAACTTTGATTTGTCTCCTCGTAAGAAAGAAGCTTACTATGCTTTTAAGTTTGAGGGTTACATCAATATCACTGCCAGTGGCACCTACACGTTCTACACGGCTTCGGACGATGGTAGCAATCTTTACATTGACGGAAAAGAAATAGTGAACAACGATGGTCGGCATGAACGGGAAGAAAGATCAGGAAAAGTTTCTCTTTCTAAGGGCAAGCATGATATCAAAGTGACCTACTTCGATAAATACGGCAACAACGATATCCTTGAGGTATACTACGCCGGGCCAGGAGTGAGCAAAAAGAAAATTCCTTCTAGCGTTTTGTTTACGGAAAAAGCCGGGGGTAGTGCATCAACTCCGAACCCAACTCCGAATCCAACTCCGAAGCCAAGCGGAGAAGAATTAACTTATTCCTACTACGAAGGAGATTGGGATAAGCTTCCTGATTTTAGCAAGCTAACTCCCAAGGCCACCGGTGAAGTTGATAACTTTACGTTAGAACCTCGCCAGCGCGGCGATTTCTTTGCCTTAGCGTTTGAGGGATCAATAGCGCTTGCTTCCAGTGGCACCTATACCTTCTATACTGTTTCAGACGATGGTAGCAAGCTCTACATTGACGGAAAGCAAATTGTGGACAACGATGGCCTCCACGGCCGACGGGAGAAGTCGGGAAGCGTGTCTCTCAGCAAGGGAACACACACAATTAGGGTCACGTTCTTTGAACGAACAGAGGGCCACGTTCTCGATGTCTATTACCAAGGCCCTGGTATCAGCAAAAAGCGAATTCCGAGTAGCATATTGGGAGGAAGCAGCAATACTAAAACCATCGCTACTAACCCCCTGAAAAATAGTTTTGATAATCTGGAGTTGACCCCGGAACTTGAAATTGCTATGTATCCCAACCCAGCAAGCGATTATTTGACCATCAGTAACGCTCCTGATGCCGCCTATTCTATCATCAGCACAGGTGGTAAGATCATGTCACAGGGCTCCCTGCTCAATAGCGAGCGACTGGACGTATCGTCGCTACCCAACGGACTATACATCGTGAGAGTGCAGCAGGAAAACGCTCAGCTAACCGAGAGGATTCTTATTCAGCACTAATCGTTTCTCTCGCTAACTAACTAAATCAAAAAGCCATTGTCGGAGTTGTCGGCAGTGGCTTTTTGTCATTTAGCTCACGTGATGCTTTTTGAGTGGATTAGACACGCTGGAATTAAGAAAAAATCAGACATGACAACCAAAGCAGGGAAGAGCAGCTCTGTTCTAGCCTACGTTTGCCTTATCTGATTGTTCGCTCGGTTCTTGTTCCAGAGCAGTGCAGTCCCACCGCCTATAGCAACGGGCAAAATTCTGCCGGAAGCGTGCCCGCTCTTCAGAAGTCATGCGGTTCCACCGGTCGGCAATCTTCTTCTTCCGAGCGCTGCGGTGACGAGCTCCGGATTTTCTTTGCCATCCGACCACCAAAAATTTGATCAGTGCCAACAACCCCAATGCCTGCCACCACGCAATGGTCGGTCCGCCAAACAGCGTTGGCACCAGGCGGTTCCAGATAAATGTGAGTAGTACACACCACCCCAGGATTACCAGGGCTCCCAGTAATATCACTTTGGCTATCCGGGAAATTTTCATAGGCCCACCAAAAGTCATTAGTTTCCTTTGGCTCAATCGGTCAAGTCGTCGTACAAGGCTTGCAAACGCTTGCGCAGGTGCAAAATGGCGTAGCGCTTGCGCGATAGCAAGGTGTTGATGGTGACTCCGGTACGGGCGCTGATCTCCTTGAAGCTCATGTCCTCAAATTCGTGCATCACGAACACCTCGCGCTGTAGTTTGGGAAGTTCATCGAGCGCTTCCTCAATACCGGTCCAGATCATGGCGCGCATCATCTCCCCGTCGGGGCTGTTGGCCACATCAGGCAAAATGTCTTCCAGACGTAGCCCCATGCCCTCGTCGTCGGTGGCAATCTGCTTCTGGCTGAACGGCTCGGGACGCTTTTTGCGGTAGCGGTCGGTAATTTTGTTGCGCGCCACGGTGAACAGCCACGATGTGACCCGCTCGATGGAGTGAATCGTTCGGTAGGCTTCGGTGAACTGGTAAAATACGTCTTGCAGGATATCTTCCGCCTCTTCGCGGTCGGGAATGCGTTGCTGGATAAAGCTCAGTAGCCGACTTCGCTCCTGCCGCACCGTCTGCGTGATCTCCGCGTTTTGGCGCTGGGTAATTGCTAGTAATTCCATGATAGGAGTATAGACGGCTTAACGAAAAATATATTGCCGCGGAGGTGCATTTTGCATTTTTTAACCGGTGAGCGCGCGATTTACGTCAAAAATGACCGGCTTCGTCACATTTTTTTTCGTGCTGTGCGCTCGGGTTGTATACTTGGGCGATCGTTCACTTAACCCAACTGATATGAACCTCACTCTCCCTAACCGCCAAGAATGGCCCTTTCACGTTCTCTTCTGGGTGCTGCTCATCGGCAGCGCCATGATCAGTACCGGCTGGGTTTGGCTATTCCCCGACCGCGGGTTCTTGTATATACTGGTCACCATCATTGTTCCTATCTACGTGAACGCCCTGTTGCTCATTCCCCGCTACTTCAACCGAATGCACTGGCTTAGCTACGGGGTGTTGCTGATCCTGCTGCTGCTGGTGGTCAGTGCGGTTAAGGCGCTGTTCTTTCTGGCATCCTTCGCCTGGGCCGGGGCAGCCTTCAACGCGGGGCAGCAGTTCAACGAGTGGTTCTTGCGCGAATTCAGAAACTTCGATAAGTTCGTGTTTAGCGGAACGGCCTGGATTGTGTATGTTTCGTTTGCCTACCGTTTCATCAAGGATTGGTTTGTTAACGAGGGAGTGCGTCGGCAGCTACTGTCCGAAAAGCTCACGATGGAGCTAGCCTTACTTAAGGCCCAGGTGAACCCGCACTTCTTGTTCAATACACTCAACAACGTCTACTCCTTGGCTTTGGCCGAGCGGGCGGAAACCACGGCCGACGCGGTCGAGAAGCTGGGTGCGTTGATGCGCTACAGCCTGCACGATGCACAAGCGGATTTTATCTTGCTAAGCAAAGAACTGGACTACCTAGAACGCTACGTCGACATGCAAAAGCTACGCACCACTCCTGACCGGCTGAAGTTGATGATGCGTTTGGATGATACCGGAACCAGCAACCAAAAAATAGCGCCGATGATCCTGCTCCCCTTTATCGAGAACGCTTTCAAGTACGGCGTGAGCACCACCGAAACCTCGAGAATCGTCATCGATGTAGTTTATGCAAAAGGAGTTTTAGCCCTGCGGGTAGAAAATACAATTCCCAATCGAACGGGTTGGCTCCTCAGGTGAGCGTCCCGACGAAACCTCGGGCGGACTGGGGCTGACCAATGTGCAGGAACGCCTGCGCTTGATCTATCCGAAGCATCACCGACTGGTGCACGGGGCCGCGGGAGGTACCTACCGGGTGGAGCTAGACGTTACTTTGGTATGATCAACGCCATTGCCGTAGACGATGAACCGCTCGCCCTACAGGTGATCAGCGCGCACGCGGCTAAAATCCCCTTCCTAAACCTACCGGAAACCTTTACCGATCCTTTCCGGGCATTGGATTACGTGTCAGATCACGCTGTCGATCTGGTCTTTCTGGATATTGATATGCCGGACCTGAGCGGACTCACCTTCATCAAAACGATCCGAAAGAACGGGGTGCGGGTAATCTTTACCACCGCCCATGCGCAGTACGCCGTGGAGAGTTACGAATTGGAAGCAGTAGATTTTCTGCTGAAACCGTTCGGCTTTTCCCGATTTCTGGAAGCAACTACCAAAGTGCGTGAGCGGCTACGAAGCCAGCAGCCTGCGCCCGCTTACTTCTTTGTTAACACCGGCCGCCAGCGCCATCAGGTGCGCTACGACCAGATTCGCTATCTGGAGGCAAGCGGCAACTACGTGCTGTATCACCTGACTGATCGACAGCTGATGGTGCGCACCACAATCAAAGATGCTTTGGCCCAACTGCCGACCTCGGGCTTGATCCGGATTCAGCGTTCGTTTGCCGTTTCTCTGGCTTGGGTAGACAAGGTGCAGGACAACCACGTTTACCTAGGCGATGCCCGACTGGCCATTGGCCCCACCTACCAGGAAGCCTTTTGGGAGCGGTTGGCGGACTTAAGCTAGGGTTAATGGTTCGCCCTAGGCAGTTTAATTCACCTTGAAAATCCACCTGCTTTGCGGGTGGTCATGTTCTGATGGCTATGCCTATTTTTGAGGCATGAGTAAATATAAGAAGCTTAGCCATGTTGTCTATAAATGCGATTATCATATTGTCTGGGTTCCCAAGTACAGGTTTCGTGTCTTGAAAGGGGCCATAAAGGAATTGGTTGAGCATGATATCAAGATGTTGTGCCAATGGAAGAGTTGTGAGGTAGAAGAGTTAAGCGTGCAGGAGGACCACATCCATCTTTTGGTCTCAGTTCCCCCGAAGGTTTCCATTTCAAAGCTTATGGGAACGCTGAAGGGCAAGATTGCAATAAAGCTTTTCAAGAGCTATCCTAAGCTGAGAGAGAAGCCCTATTGGGGCAACCATTTCTGGGCGCGGGGTTACTTTGTGAGCACAGTTGGGCTTGATGAGGACACAATACGGAGGTATGTCAAGTATCAAGAGAAAGAGGAGAAGAAGGCTGAGAATCAGCAACAACGTTTCAATTTCTAAAATGGACCCCAGCCGCCCCCTATGGGGGCTAGCCAAAGCCACCTTCTAAGAAGGTGTGATTTTTACTCACTCTCGCTCTTTCAAATACTTCGCCCCTGAGACCAGGTCAGGTTGTGATTATGAATGCGCTGGCGCATCGCAGAAAATGCCCAGCGCAATGTTATCAAGACAAGACCCCGGGCGGCAATCGCAGAACCAAGCTATGTATTAAGGAAGCAGCACCTTGTCAATCACGTGGATTAGGCCGTTGGTGGTGACAATATTTGTCGACAGCAGTTCGGCATCGTCGCCCGGTTGCACGATAGAGATTTCCACCACGTCCGGCACCGGTTCTTCGTCTTCGTTATCAGGCTGCGGAAAACGTTGCTCATTGATGATAAAATCCGTTCCGGAATTCAGCGTGGGCACCTGCACCCCGTCGTTGATCTGAAATGAAAACGTGCGTCCGTTGGTAACGTGGTAAAGCAGAATTGGTTGAAGCTGCTCGGCGG
Source organism: uncultured Cytophagales bacterium (assembly GCA_963761785.1). Classification (GTDB taxonomy): domain Bacteria; phylum Bacteroidota; class Bacteroidia; order Cytophagales; family Cyclobacteriaceae; genus Tunicatimonas. The sequence continues at coordinate 1,746,177 of CAVXII010000001.1, read as the reverse complement.
TCAGTTCCGCAATACCGTCCACTCCCAAATCAGTAAACAGCGCTTTAAACGCATTGTCCGTGGGTGCGAACACCGTGAAAGGACCGGCGGTGGCCAACGTATCGGTGAGTCCGGCGATGGTTAGGGCCTCGGCCAGAATGCTGAAGGAGGCGTTGCCGACGGCCGTCTGAACGATATTGTTGCCCATGGGTGGCATCAGCGGCGCATCAATGGCATGGATGATTCCGTTGCCGGAGGCAATGTCGGTTATCTCTATTTTTGAAGCATTGACGAAACTTCCGGCATCGTTCAGATTCACGTACAACGGCTCTTCGTTGGCCATCGTGAGCGGTCCTTCTGTTAACCCGGCGGCGTTTACCGACGCTCCGCCGACAACGTGGTACAGTAGCACCGATTGCAAAGCCGGATCGTTGTCGTCGTAATCGCCCAACTTGAAATCGGCAGCCTCAAAGGCGTCGTCGGTGGGGGCGAACACGGTGAAAGGCCCCGCCGTTAGTAGCGTGCTTCGCAGTCCGGCTTTGTCAACCGCCTCCACCAGGGTGGTGAAACGAGCCTCGGGATCAAAGTAAGCCGTCCCCAACACGGTGCCCACCAGTTCGCTGATCGAGGGCGGTATCAGCACCTGATTGATCACGTGGGCCACGCCGTTAGAAGCGTTGATGTCGGTGGTTGCCAGGGTAGGCGCGATGTTTTCGGCCGCAATAGATTCGCCCTGCAGGGTCTCTATTTCGCCCGTCACCGCCCCGGAAAACAGCTCTTCTCCCACCAAGTGGTACTGTAGAATAGTGAGCAGCACCTGATCCGGCACGTCTTCCAGGCTTTCGTACTGGGGAAATTGGGCCAGGAAGGCTTCAAAAGCGGCATTGGTCGGAGCAAAAACCGTTAGGTTGGCATCAAAGCTCTCGGCCGTAGATTCCAGGTCCGGGAAACGACCAATGGCTTCGTTCAGTAGGCTAAGGTTAGCATTATCGCCCACAATCTTGGCAAGTTCGTTGGGGGGAGTGAGTACCTTATCGATGATGTGGATAAATCCGTTGGGGCCACTGATGTCGGCAGTAGTGACCCGGGCGGCGGCGGTGCTAGGTTCTATCACCACGGTGCCTCCATCGACCGCCAGGTCGATAAACTTGCCGCTGTTGGTTTGGTAGCGTTCGGTCACCAGGGCTGCGGCCGACAAACTGTCCGAGATGATATGATAGTTGAGGATTCTTTCCAGATCGTCCTGACTGAGCGTACTCAAGTCTATCCCGGCAGCGGCGAACGCTTCGTCGGAAGGGGCAAATACCGTGAGAATATCTTCTCCTTCGCGCAGGGCCAAGGTAAATCCGCCCTTCTCGGCCGCATCTAAAAAGGTACTTAGACTTGGATTGTTGCTGGCCTGATTATACAGGCTGTTGGGATCGCCCAGCACCGCGCCCGGCTCTAACTGGGCAATATCTTCCTCTTCGCAAGAAAACAGCGTAGCAAGAAAGACAACCGACAAGCACGTGAAGATGCCGGGCAAAAAGTGACGCAATACATGGTTCATTGTTCGAGCTGTTAGGTTAAACGAATTAACAGTTGGCTGAACAACAATTTTGCAGATAGTTGCGATAGTCTCAGGGGTCAATATAGGTTTAATTCTTTATAAAAAAACCTAAACAATATATCTTTCGTGTCAGTTTTGCCTTTTTTTGCTGGTAATTGTCAGATATACACTAAATATACAGGATTATTCGACGGCAAAACACTCGAATAAACAAACGATTCGCAACGCCACCCTTCTTAGATTAAATATTTTGCAAAAAAACCACCTTTTAAAATAAAAGCAATATAACCAATGCTGCTGCATAGTTTTTACGGTTTCTTCAACCTAAGGCACTAAATTTTAAGAAAATCAAACAAAAAGTACTTTTTTCCGGCTCATCGCTTATATTTGACCCAGTTAGCTGGCTTTTTTGCGACGTGTGGTAGTCTCTCACTCAATGTAACCTTCACCTAACACGTACCTAAGTCATGCGCTATACCTTACTTATAATGGCCGCTCTGGGCCTGGGCTTATCTGCTCAGGCGCAAGAAACGGTAGTGTCCGGCACCATCACCTCCACCGAGGATGTGGGTGGTCTTCCCGGAGTCAACGTGCTCGTTAAAAATTCTACCCAGGGCACCGTCACCGACATCGACGGCAACTACAGTATCTCCGTGCCCAGTGCTGATGCGGTGCTGGTGTTTAGTTCGGTGGGCTACGAGTCTCAGGAAGTGACGGTGGGCAACCGTTCCGTCATCAATCTGCAACTTGATCCTGATCTACAGAGCCTGGACGAAGTGGTGGTGGTCGGCTACGGCTCCATCAACAAGCGCGACGTGACCGGGGCCATCTCCTCGGTGAGCGGCGAAGAGATCGCCGAAGTTCCGGTGGCCTCGTTCGACCAAGCCCTGCAGGGCCGGGCCGCGGGGGTGCAGGTGAACCAGGGCAGCGGCCGACCGGGAGCCGGTACCCGCATCCTGATCCGGGGCACCAGTTCTATCTCGGCCGGTAGCGAGCCGCTTTTCGTAGTAGACGGCTTTCCAATTGCTACTGAAAACGTAGGAGCAGGCCTCAACCCCTTCAACAACATCAACCCCAACGATATTGAGTCGGTGGAGATTCTTAAAGACGCCGCAGCCACCGCCATCTACGGCTCGCGGGGGGCCAACGGCGTGGTGTTGATCACCACCAAATCCGGCAAACAGGGAACCGGAGAAATCAGCCTGGACTACCAGCGGGGCGTGACCACGCCGGTGAACATGGTGAATTTGGCCAACGGCACCGAGTGGCTCAACGTAACGGACCAGGCCTGGGCCAACGATGGCTTCAATCAGCCCTGGGACCCAATTGTATCGAACAGTGAGCTGCTTAGTCTGGACGCTTTTGCCGAGTCTGACAACCCCTTCCACCTCAATCGCGAGGCCATTGACAGCTACCTGGCCCGCAACCCGGCCGGTACCGACTGGTTGGATCCCTTCTGGCAAAATGGTTCTATTGAGCAATATTCCCTATCGGCCAGCCGGGGCTTTGAGAACGGTAACCTCTACGTATCCGGTCAGTACCGCAGTGAGGAAGGGCTGGTGCAGGGTATTCAGTTGGATCGCTACGTGGTGCGGTCCAAACTAGACCTAAACCCGGCGGATAAAATCACCACCGGGATAAACTTAAACTTGTCTTATCAGGACGCAAGCGATATGCCCACGGGCGAGCGGGGTGGACAACGGTTTGGCGGGCGAGACGACCGGGGACGTGTGCCCAACCTGGGGGCGGCTATTCTGGGTACTCCTCCCATTATTCCCCTGCGCCTGGAAGACGGACGCGTGTTTGATCCGCAGGGGCGAAGAAACACCCTGCTAGCCACCCAGGGCCTTTACGAAGACGTGTCGCGTGACTACCGGGTTATTGGCAACGTATACTTTCAGTATGAAATTCTGCCTTCCCTATCGGTGCGAACCGAAGCATTGATGGATTACAACAGTTTTCGAGCGAAAGAGTGGGCCAGCAACGTGGTGCGTCCCAGTTTCTATTCGCGGGAAACTAACAACGTTAGCTGGAACCGGAACATTAATGCTTACGCCACCTACGACAACACTTTCGGCGACGACCACTACCTGAATGCGGTGGTGGGAGTAGAACGTCAGCAGCGTGGCATTCCGTATCGCAGTAACCTGGGCGCTGAAAACCTCATCTCCGCCGACCGCAACATTGGGGAGGTTAACAACTTCAGCGAAGACGTGCTGCTGTTCTCTTCCGGTCAGTTTGACGAGTTCCGTATTTTCAGCTACTTCGGCCGGGCCAATTACCGCTTCCGAGATCGTTACCTGCTGGGGGCTAGCTTCCGCCGTGACGGGGCTTCAGTGTTTGGCCGAAACAACCGCTACGGCTTATTCCCCGCCGTGTCGGCCGGGTGGATCTTGACCGAAGAAGACTTTGCGCAGGGCTGGTCGAACGTAAACCTGGTGAAACTGAGAGCCAGTTACGGGCAAACGGGCAATCCTAATCTGCCCGGCAACGTAACGGAAGGCGGCTTCACGGGTTGGCCCGCCTACGGTAGCGGGGGCGGCATTGTGATCACCCGTCTGGGTAATCCGAACATCACCTGGGAAAACATTGGTACCCTGGATGCCTCGGTAGACTTCGGCCTGTTTGAAGACCGCGTTTCCGGTTCGGTTGGGGTATACCAGCAAGACGTAGACGATATGCTGCTCGAGGTACCCATCCCCGAGTCGCAGGGAATCCTCTTCGGCAGCTCCGTGATATGGCAGAACTTTGGTCAATTGCGCAACCGAGGGCTAGAACTATCCTTGTCCACCACCAACATCAACACCGGGGACTTTAAATGGACCAGCAGCATTAACTTCACCACCCTGGGCAACGAAATTATCCGCCTGGACGAAGCGCTCGGCCTAACCGACAACCGCCTGGGAGTGACCAACAGTCGAACCGTATCTCGAAGGGGGGGAAGGTTGGCTGCTTACTTCATTGCCGAGTTTGCCGGAGTTGACCCAACCACCGGCTACGATATGATCTATGAAATCGATCAGGATCGCTTCCTGGAAACCGGCGAAACGGTTAAGACTGGCCGGATTGTGACGGCGACCAACCAAAACGTGACGGACAACCGCATTGTGCAGGAAGACAAAACCAGTTTGCCGACGTTCTTCGGCGGTTTCAACAACACGTTTACCTACAAAGGGATCAGCCTATCGGCCCAGTTTACCTTCCAGGGAGGCAATTATCTCTTTGACGAAGTGGAGCAAAGTCAGACCAGCCCCGGCGGTGGCACTATTCGGGAATCGTATTTAGGGAACTATTGGACACCGGAAAATACCAACGCTATTTATCCTAGACCGTCACTAGCCGGTATCGCCCGCGATGGGCAAGCGCTAAGCCGCGACCACACCCGCTACCTGTACCGCGGTGATTTTGCGCGGCTCAACTTCGTGCAGGTGTCGTATAACCTGCCGCTGAGCCTTATTGAGTCGGTCGGGCTAAAGTCGGCGCGGGTGTTTGTCTCGGGCAGCAACCTGCTTACCTTCACCAACTTCGACGGCTATGATCCCGAGATAGTGAATGTCAACAGTAACGACAATACAACCACCAACCTGAGCCAAGGAATCGTCTCGGGAGTGCAGTACCCGCAGGTGCGCACTATTATGGGAGGCATCAACATCAAGTTTTAATCCACGCTAACGTTTTGTAGATATGATACACCATAATAAAACAGTACTCAGCTTGATCGCCACCCTGGGTATCGGATCAATGCTCCTGGTTGCTTCTTGTAACTCGGATGAGTTTCTGGAAGACAACGGCACCAACACCTTTGGCTTCACCGAACCCCGCAACAGCGAAGATTTTGAAACCATCATTGAAGGAGCCTACTACTCCATGAGCGGCGAGGGCGGCTTCCGGGGGATGCTCAATGCCCCGGTGCTGTTCAGCGCGTTCACCTCGGACGAGGGCTGGCTGCCCAGCGAGTACATCAACGTGAGCGACGATGCCCGGCAGTGGTACAACCGCGACTTCACCGACCGCACCCTGAGTCAACCGGAACGCACTTGGTCGGCCGCCTACGCCACAATTGGAGCAACCAACCTGATTATCGACTTTCTAGAGGGCGACCCGGCCAATGGTTTTGATGACCGCAACGGAGAAGCCTGGACTCCCCGCGTGCTGGGCGAAGCGTATTTCCTGCGGGCTTTTTCGCACTACCAACTCACCAAAATGTTTGGCCCGCCACCCACCGCCGACCCCTCGGCTCCGTCTATCATCCTAAGAGCCAAAACTCCCGAAGGAGCCTTCGATAACCCCGGGCTAGCCACCGTGCAGGAAGTGTATGACCTGATAGTCAGTGACCTGAACCGGGCCATGGAACTGCTTCCCGAAGCCTACGTAGAAGGGCGCGATCCGCTGGCCTACGAAGACCGGGCCACCCGCTGGGCGGCCGTGTTTATGGCCGCCGAGGTGAACTTTATGCTTAACAACTTTGAACTGGCCGAGCAGTACGCCACCGAAGTAATCGAATCGGGTAACTATGAACTGCAAGATGACATTTTGGATGCCTGGGATGATAATTCTTTGGGAGCGCAAGCGCCGGAAGTGATTTGGCAATACGTAGGCTACAACCGCAACCAACAGCGCTGGAAGCCTATCATCATCCACCGCTATCTGGGCTTCACCGATGGCAACGGCAACCCGGACCGGGTGAGCACCGAGCAGCGCTTGTCCCTGAGCGACGTGCTGGTGGAAAACCTGGGCTGGAACAATCCCGATGTGGCGGCTTTGGACAAACGACACAACGAGCTGTACGTCCGCATTGAGGCCGGAGAAGACCCTCGCCCCAACTACGATCAAATCCCGGGTTTACGTATCTGGCCCAACAAGTGGTACCGGGCCGAATACAGCGGCTGGGGCACCGCCTCCACGGCCAGCCTGCCCCTGATGCGTTTGCCCGAAATGTACCTGACCCGGGCCACCGTGCGCCTGCTGAACGGCAACTCCCAGGGCGCGGCCGACGATCTGAACGCGGTGAAGCGCCGCGCCTGGGCGGGAGACGCCTCGTCCTTTGTGCCGGTGAGTGCTGGTGAAATCACCGAGGAGATGATCGCCCTGGAGCGGATGATAGAACTGGCCTTCGAGGATGACCGTATCTATTATCTGCAAGCAATGCGGATGGACATTCCTCCTGGGGAGAGAATCGCAACGGGTCCCTTCCCCTACGGGCAAGTGGAACTCCCGATCCCCCAGACCGAGGCCGATATCAATCCGAACGTGGAGTAGATAATGCCTCGCTGTATTCGTCAATGATCAATACCAATCATCCAAACCGTGCTGAGACCCTTGGCGCGGTTCTTTTTGCTACGATACCTAAGTGGGCGGTGAGGCACCACCCACGGGCTTTGGGGATTTGCGAGAGCCGGTGGCGTTGAGTTTATATTTCACCTAGCGTAAGTCTTGCCGGTCTTCTTTGGAGATCACGGTTTGTGATCTCCATTTGGCTGACTCCGCTTTGGTCTACTCAAACATAAAGTCGTCTGAAAAGCAATTTACGGGGTGTGCCTTGCCGACGCCATCCTAACCCGGCTTGTCGGAATATCCAGTTCCTTACGGATGATCCGAAGGCCGTTGAACTGCCCCACGCGGTGCGCATCAGTGTGATGGGCGTAGATCAGGTCTACCTGCCCGTCGTCATCCAAATCGCCCAGGTAGGGAGTGAGGGCCAGGTTGGGCCCCGGCAGGTCCAGGTCGAGCCGCAGTTGCTTGCCCGTCGCGAAATTGATGGCGACCAGTTTGTTGTGCACCTCATTGCTGAGGGGGTTTCCGGCCAGCGTTCTTTTTACGCTGAAGTTAACGCTCAGCAGCACTTCGTCGCGCCGGTCGCCGTCCAGGTCGATGGTGACCGGCGAACTCATCGAGAAAAAGCTCAGGCTATCCTCAAAGATAAGCGATCCGTCGACTCCGCTGAATGCCATTTGGAGGCACCGCACTTGGTCGGGCCAGATGCCGATCCCGAAATTGACGAACACATCGGGAACCGCATCGGCGTTAAAGTAGCCGATGGCGGAAGCGGTGTAAACTTCGGCACCGTCGATGCCCGCTTCCCACAGCAGCCGGTGGGTGGCGCCGTCCAGGGCAATCAAGCGGCCCGCCACCGAATTGATAAGAATATCAAGGGTGCCGTCGGCGTTCAGGTCGTGCCGCAGCGGGGAAGCTATGAACCCCTGTTGGGAATCGGTGGCTAGCACCTCGGCGGCTGACAAGTTGTTGTTTATGAGGGCCCGCAGTGGTACTTGGTAGAGGCTGCCGCCCATCGTTTCTCCGCCGCTTCCGAACAAAACCTGCGTCTGGCCCGCTTGCTCAAAAACCACGGGCGACAAGTAGGTTTCTCGGCCATCCGGCATAGTATCGGAGGCCAGCAGGGCTCCGTCTTTTCCGCTCACCACCATCAGCATGCCCGGCGGTCGGTTTGGGTCGTTCTGACGCTTGCTCACGTCGCCGCCTTGCGCCACGACCAAGTCCGGAACCTGATCGGCGTTTTGGTCCGGAACCAGGACCGGGGTGTAAATATTGTAAAGCGGGAAACCCGGTTGCCAGTCTCGCTTAAGATCCCACAAAACTTGCCCGCTTGCTCCGTCAATGGCCATCAGCTGAGCGCTTCGTCCACTCATTACCACATCCGGAGTGGCATCCTGATTGATGTCCAGAAAAACGGGGGTGCTAAATATTTGGTCGGTGCCTCCCACCGCCCAGAGCACTTGGCCGGTGGCTCCGTCCAGGGCAATCACGGCGGTATCACTGGCTTCAAACTCGTTGCCCCCCGCGCCCAGCACGACGTCGCGGATGCCGTCGCCGTTCAGGTCGGCGGTTCGGGGCGAGGAGAAGGTGCCGATCCGCGCGAAACTGCGTTCCCAGGAGCTGCGTTTTTGGGGCCAGAGCCAGAAGACCAAAAGAGAGAGGAGGACTAAGAGCAGAAGTCCGAAGGTTATTTTCATAGGACAATTGCATTGGTTTTACCTTTTCCAATAGGTATAGAATCACTATCTTCCGACCTATGATCCATCTACGAAGAAATTTCTTGAAACGATGCGTAGCCCTGCTGGCCGGAAGCGGACTAGCCGGAGCTGCCATCGCCCGACCTATGAAAAAGCCTCCCTTTGTCCACAACGTTTACTTCTGGATGAACGACCCCGACAGTGCCAAAGCGCGCCGCCAGCTCGAAACCGGTATCAAAACCCTGAGCGGTATCAAACTAGTGAAAGGTTTCCACTTGGGCAAACCGGTTTCCAGTGAGCGCGACGTGGTAGACAGCAGCTACGCCTACCACCTAATGCTTCAGTTCGACAGTCCGGAAGACCAAGCTGCCTACCAAACCGACCCCGTACACGAGCGGTTCGTAGCCGACTGTAGCGGGCTATGGAACCGCGTACAGGTGTATGACTCTACGGCGGTTTAGGGAATTTGCGCGACAAAAGCTATGGGCATTCGTTTCGCGGTAGCCAGTTGGTTCGCTTTGCTAGTAGGGCTAATCGCCTGTGAAACAAGGGAGACGCGTTTTTCGGAAGGCACAACGGATAGTACCGCAAATCCACCGATCGTGCGCTTCGCCAAGCTGCCCCGCCAGCAGACTAACGTTCAGTTCGTCAACCGGTTGCCGGAAGACCGCTACCGCAATATCCTGATGTACCAGTATTACTACAACGGCGGCGGCGTGGCGGCGGGCGACATCGACAATGATGGCGATACCGACCTGTTCTTCACGGGCAATATTGCCGCCAATCAGCTCTACCGCAACGAAGGAAATTTTAATTTTCAGGATATTTCGGCGACGGCGGGAATCGCCCCAACCCCAGGAGCCAGTTGGTGCACCGGCGTGACGATGGCCGACGTGAACGCCGACGGCTGGCTGGATATCTACGTGAGCCGCTCGGGCAACCTGCAACCCGAAAACCGGCAAAACCTGCTCTACATCAACCAGCAAGACGGCACCTTTCTCGAGCAAGCAAAAGCGTACGGACTGAACGACCCCGGCTACTCGGTGCAAGCGGCCTTCCTCGACTACGACCGCGACGGCGACCTGGATATGTTTCTCATTAACCACGGCATGGAATACTACGGACAGATTCCGCGTCAGAAGTCGGGGGGCACCGACCCTTTTATCGGGGATCGATTGTACCGCAACGATGGGGGGAAGTTCACCGACGTGAGCCAGGCAATGGGCATTCAGCGCAGCGCCGAGGGCTACGGTTTGGGCGTGGGCGTGGCCGACCTCAACAACGACGGCTGGGACGATATCTACGTAGCCAACGATTTTTTCGAGCACGACTATTTGTATCTCAACCAAGGAAAGGGCCAAGGCTTTCGGGAAGCTATTCACACCGCGACTCGCCAAACCTCATTTTTTAGTATGGGCGTAGACTTAGCCGACTTTAATAATGACGGCTGGCAAGACGTGGTGGTGCTCAACATGGCCGCCGAGGATCAGCAGCGGCAGAAAGCCAACCTGGCGGGCATTAGCCGGGCTAAGTTCAGCGAACTCGTTGCGCAGGGCTACCACCACCAGTATATGTTCAATAGCCTACAACTCAACAACGGCCCGGTGCCGGATGGTCCTGGCAAGGAAAAACCCGGGCTTTCGTTCAGCAACATTGCTCGGATGGCCGGAGTGGCGCAAACCGACTGGAGCTGGGCCCCGCTGCTGGCCGATTTCGACAATGACGGCCGGAAAGACCTGTTGATCACCAACGGACTCCGCAAAGACGTGCTCAACAACGATTTTATCTCGGGCCTGGGCGAAGATCTACAGCGGCTCAACACCGATTTCGTGAATTTGAGTCCCGAAGCCGCCCGGCAGCAACTGGACCGAATGCCCTCCCAGAAGGTGCCCAACTACTTGTTTCGTAACCAGGGCGACCTCACCTTTCAAAACGAAACCGAAGCCTGGGGACTGGGCGAGCCCACGTTTAGCAACGGTGCCGCCTACGCCGACCTGGACAACGACGGCGACCTGGACCTGGTGATTAACAATCTGGATGACTTTGCCAGCGTCTACGAAAACCGTTCGGCCTCTTCCGACGAACGGTTTCTGCGGGTGAAACTGCAAGGAAACGCGCAAAACCCCTTTGGGGTGGGTAGCAAGGTCACGGCCTACCACCACAATAGCCTTCAGTTTCAGCAGTTGTACCCGACGCGGGGGTTTCAGTCGTCCGTGGAGCCAATCCTGCACTTCGGGGTGGGCGAATGGGAGAGCATCGACAGCCTTCGAGTGGAGTGGTACGACCGGAAAACCACGGTGCTCACCGACGTGGCTAGCAACCAAGTGGTTACCGTAGCCTACCAGCAGGCTGAAAATTCCTCGGCAAGTCCGGCTGCTCCCCGCCGCTCGACACTTTTTCAGGAAGTGACGGGCAAAGTAGGCCTGGATTTTACCCACCGGGAAGAAGCCTACAACGACTTTGACTACGAGTTTCTGATTCCGCGCCAGTTTTCGCGGCAGGGCCCGGCCATGGTTACCGGCGACGTGAACGGCGACGGTCAGGACGATGTGTTCGTGGGCGGAGCCCGGGGGCAGGCGGGGCAACTGTTTTTGCAAACCGCGCGGGGCACCTTCACCCAAGCCGCCGCCCAGCCCTGGAGCCGGGATGCGGAGAGCGAGGATGTGCGCGCCTGTCTGTTCGACGCCGATCAGGATCTCGATCTCGACCTGTACGTAGGTAGCGGCAGCAATGAGTTCGACAGCGGCTCTGTTCTGCTGCAGGATCGTTTGTACCTGAACGACGGACGCGGCAGATTTCGCCGGGCTGACGAAGCGCTGCCCGATCTGCGCACCAACACCGCTACGGTGGAAGCCGGAGACTTTGATCAGGACGGCGACCTTGATTTATTTATCGGCGGGGGAGTGGCGCCCCAGCGTTATCCTTACTCGGCCCCAAGTTATCTGCTCGAGAACCGGGAGGGCACCTTCGTGGACGTGACCTCGTCGCGGGCTCCCGATTTGTCGCAACCGGGCATCGTCAACGACGCTCAGTGGACTGACTACAACCAGGATGGCTGGCCCGATCTGCTGCTGATGGGCGAATGGATGCCGATTCGTTTCTTCGCCAACCGGGAAGGAACGTTGCAAGCCGACACCAGCCTGACGCTGCAGCGGGACGGAGTGGCCCTCAAGCACTCCCAAACGGCCGGTTGGTGGCAGTCTATCGCTGCGATGGATGTTGACGGCGATGGCGACCAGGATTATTTGCTGGGCAACGCCGGGCGCAATCAGCGGTTTCATCCCACCCGTGAGGAACCCGTGGAACTCTTCGCCGGAGACTTCGACGAAAACGGCACCGGTGATCTGCTGCTGAGCTACTACCAAGCGGGCAAATTGTACCCGGTTGCGGGCCGTGAAGACCTGTCGGCCCAGATGCCGTTGGTGAAGAAACTGTATCCCAACTACACCACCTACGCCCGGGCCACGCTGCCCGAGATGATGGCGCAGTTTCCGGGCAAATCCCGATTGCATCTACGGGCATACGTCTCCGAGCACGTCTACCTTCGCAACGAAGGCGCTGGAAAATTTAGCCTGGAAGCATTGCCCCCGCTGGCCCAGGTGGCTTCGGTGCGGGCCATCGCCACGCACGACGTGGACGGTGACGGCCAAAAAGATGCCCTGCTGGTAGGCAATACCTTCGAAATAGAAACCAAAACGCCTCGCGATGATGCCGGGGTGGGGCTGCTGCTGAGAACTGACTCACTAGCGATGTTGGCAGTGCCCTACCGCAAGAGCGGTTTCTACGCTCCGCACAACGCCCGCGGAGTGGCGGTGGTGAACGGCAAACAGGGCATTCGGGTGATTGTGGCTAACAATGACGCCACCGTCCAAGTATTTCAATCAACCCCATGAAAAAAGCCGCTTATTCCTTAGTGAGAATCATTTTAGCAAACGTCCTGGGCACGGTGCTATTCGCCAGCGTGGGCTTTTCGCAATCCGTTTTCAACGTTCGAGACTACGGAGCGTCGGGCGATAGAACAGAATTGGCGACAAAGGCCATCCAGCAAACCATCGATACGGTATATGCCCAGGGCGGGGGAGTGGTTTTGCTCCCCGCCGGTGACTACCTGTCCGGCACGCTGGTACTCAAAAGTAACGTGACCCTACGACTCGATCCGGGAGCTACGCTGTACGCCAGTCAGGATACCGCCGACTACCGCGTTCCCTTCAATATCTACAAGAACAACAATCCCCGCCAGCCGGTGCTGCTCTACGCCGAAGGGGCGCGCAACATCAGCATCGAGGGGAAGGGCCGGATTCACGGACAGGCCCGCCGGGTGTACCAGGACTTAGGTTCGGCAGACAGCTTCATTGCCGAAGAGACAGAAATTGCCCGGCAAGCCGGAGTAGCGATGAAAATGTACCGCAAGGTGCCGCCCTACGTCTCGCTGATCTACCTGGTGAGTTGCCAGGACGTCACCATTGAGGATGTACGCATTATAGAATCGGTCGACTGGACGCTGCACGTGCAGTGGTGCGTGCGCGTGAACATCCGCAACTGCTTCATCCAATCTAGCCGGGAAGCGGGAGTCAATGCCGACGGCATCGACGTGGACGGCTGCCGCGACGTGACCGTTTCTGATTGCGTGATTGCCACCGGCGATGACGCCATCGTGCTGAAGTCTACCCTGACCAACGGACGTTACGAAGATTGCGCCAACGTGACGGTGACCAACTGCGTGCTCACCTCCACCTCGTCGGCCCTGAAGATCGGCACCGAAACCTACGGCGACTTCCGCCACATCGTGTTCACCAACTGCGTCATCAGCAACAGTAACCGCGGGCTGGGCATCATCGTGCGCGACGGCGGCCGGGTGAGCGACGTGATCGTGTCGAACATCACCATGGAGCTCAACCGCAAGCACTTCAACTGGTGGGGCAGTGCCGACACCTTCTGGCTGGTGGTGCTCAAACGCCAGGAAGATTCTAAAGTAGGATCCATAGAAAATGTGCTGCTGAGTAACATCATCGCGCACGGACAAGGTACCAGCAAAATCACCGGACTCCGGCCCGAAACCATTCGCAACGTTACCCTGGATGCGGTTCAACTGTTTATGCAACCTGAGGGAAAACCCGACAAACGCGCCACCCACGCGCTAGAGATTGCTAACGCTAATAATCTGACAATCAGTCGGATGTGCGTGCGCTGGGATAAGACTGTCGAAGAAAAATGGCAGAGCGCCCTGGCCGTAGCAAACGTGCGCGGACTCACCATCGACGGTTTCCGGGGTCGGGCGGGAGGAGCTTCCGCAGCGTATCCGGTGGTTACCCTGCACAACGTGCAAGACGTTGACGTGCGGGGCGTGGAACCGACCTCTCCCACTGGCGTGCTGATTCGCGTGTCGGGTGAGCAAACGCAAGACACACACTTCTTCAACAACGACCGTCGCCAACGGGCGCAGCAACAGGTCGTTCGAACCCCCTGAACCATGAACCGACGAGACTTCGTAAAAGCTTCCGGACTGCTGGCCGCCTCGGGTGGTTTAGGGGCCCCGCCTGCGTTTCAACCATCCGCGCAGGTGACCAACGAGGTGAACCCCACCGCTACGCAGCAGGCCTGGATGGACCTGGGGTTTGGTTTGTTTATTCACTTTGGTATCAACACTTATTACGACGTGGAGTGGAGCGACGGCACGCTGGATCCGGCGCGGTTCAACCCCACGCAGTTGGATACCGACCAGTGGTGCGCGGCGGCTAAGGCGGCGGGCATGCGGTACGTGGTGCTCATCACCAAACACCACGACGGCTTCTGCCTGTGGCCCTCGGAGTATACCAAATACAGCGTGGCGGCTACGCCCTTCAAAAAGGACATAGTAGCCGAGGTGGTGAACTCGGCTACCAAGCACGGCCTGAAGGTGGGATTTTACTATTCGCTGTGGGACCGCAACAACGCGTTGCACGACACAAACGAACCCGCCTACGTTGACTTCATGAAGCAACAACTGGCGGAGTTGCTTACGCGGTACGGTCCGGTGGTGGAGCTTTGGTTCGACGGCTTCTGGAAGAAACAGCAGCACGGCTGGACAGAAAAGAACCAAAACCTGGGCGGCGAAGCGGTATCGGAAGAACTGAGCGACGCCCGCGCCCAGGCGTTTATTCACGCGTGGCGGATGGAAGGAGCCTACCGCTGGCAGATGGATTATTTGTATCAGTTTATCAAGTCGCTGCAACCCGATTGCCTGGTGATGAACAACGCCACCACCGCCTACCCGGGCGTGCCCTTGCATCCGGTCGACATTCGGAGCGGTGAGAAGTATACGCAGGTGGCGGAAGACCAAAAGGTATGGGAGTGGTTGGGCAAACCGCTGTACTTGCCGCTGCAAATTGAAACCACGCTAAGTGTGCGAGGCAACGAGCGTTTCAAGTCGGGAAACTGGTTTTGGCACGCCGACGACCATTCGGTGGCCTCGCCCGAAACCCTGCGAAACTACCTGGCTACCGCCCGGGCTTTGAAGGCCAACCTGCTGCTTAACGCCGGTCCTTCGGACCAGGGAAAGCTGCGTCCGGAAGACGAACAGGCACTGAAGGAGTTGGGAGAATAACCAGTTTGCCTCCCCTCAGCCAGGAACAATTAGCAGAAGTGTTCCAAAGAAAAATAAATTGTTAAGTTGCTGATAGTCAGCATTTTGAACGCTGAAACTTTTATCGATAAATTAAGCTTTGTTTGGACTTTTTTCGATCTACTTTTTGTTCTTATTTTAAGTACATAAAAAGAGCAAAATTATGGTAGAAATAGCACTAGTAACCAGCGAAGTCAGCACCCCAGAAATCCCCCGCGAATCCATTCCAGCGCAGGTGTTTTTAAATCATTTCTTCGCCCTCAACTATCACATTCAGCACGACGAACATGCCCACCAGTTGTCTGAACTGCCGTATCCGCAGCAGTTTGAGCCACGGACTGACGAGGCGGTAATGGCATCGGTGCAAAAGCACTTGCTGAACAGTTGGAACACCGAGTATACGCTACGCAGCAGTGCGCAGGCTACCAACGAGAGCTACCTGCGCCACACCCTGCACTGGACGTTTCCACAGGCGTTTTACAGCGTACAGGAAAGTCTGATCGCGATGCTACGGCTGCACGGCATCACCGTCCGGCAACCCGAACGCGTTATTGCCGAAGGTAGCAAGCTAATAGCCCGGGGGGCTTACCCCCAAGCTGTGTCGTTTTACGCTACGGGGCACCCGCACCAACCGCGGATGCGCCGCTTGCCCTACGGACGGCTGAACCCCAGTCTGCAACTGCTGACCAGTGAACCGGAAGCGCAGCGGCAGATCGGGCAGTTTCTGCGCACCACCCACCGGCAGCGGGCGCAGCAGGTGCGGCAAGCGGTGCAGGCCAACGAACAAATCGCGTTGCGCACCCGTACGGGCAAGGTGCTCAAGCGCTTCGACGACCGGCACTGGCAGCAGATCAACTGGCGCATTGGCTACACCACGGTGTTTGACCTGCTGGCGCGGTTGCGCATCTCGCCGGGGCACCGCGAGATTGAGCGCTTCATCGAGGCCGACATCGACGTGGCGCTGTTTCATCAGTCGCTGCTGGGCATTGTGGAGTATCTCAACTTCGTACACGAGGCCTACGTGGTGTGGGCGTTCGGCACCGACACCTACCAGGAGTGGCTGGCCGGGTTGCCGGACTACCTGAATGAAGGTTTCGTGGCCGAGCGGTTCGAGCAGCGGATAGCGGGAGATGGGGAGAAGAACTAGAAGTTGATACTTGAGAGAAGTCTTATTTACTCGTCCGCTTGGTTGCTGTTCGCGTTTATTTAAAGTATCTTTTGACTTGTTTGTTCGTATACGAAGTAGCCCTTTGAAACTAATGCTAGAAAAGATAGTATGTGATCAGAGTATACCTTTATTGAAGAAAATGATCAGGTCATAGCAACGGCAAAGCTGTACACTAAAAGAGGGTTGAAAGCAAAAGATGCCTTACACTTGTCATGTGCGGTAGAAGGTAGAGCAGGTTATTTTCTGACAACAGATGATAAAATTCTCAAGTTAGATGCGAAAGCAACCAAAGTAATTAATCCCGTTAACTTAGTTAGTATTGTTGATGAGTACGATAACTGATACTGAAATAAAACTACAGGATTTGGAAGTACTGGTGAGCGCGTTGGGTGAAGTACAAGCCGAGCGCTTTATAAGTCTCATTATGCGAGAACCCTTTGACTACACCCGCTGGCAAAAGAAACTGTGGGCAAATAGAAATGTAGAAGAGTTAAGCGAGCTTGCAATGAGAAACCGCCGGACAGATGAACCGCAGAGTAATCAATCAGAATAGCTGATTACATAAACATATTACGACGGTGCGTTGCTGGGCATTGTGGAGTATCTCAACTTCGTGCAAGAGGCCTACGTGGTGTGGGCGTTCGGCACCGACACCTACCAGGAGTGGCTGGCCGGGTTGCCGGACTACCTGAATGAATGAT
The DNA here is from genome assembly GCA_963761785.1 of uncultured Cytophagales bacterium. Taxonomy (GTDB): domain Bacteria; phylum Bacteroidota; class Bacteroidia; order Cytophagales; family Cyclobacteriaceae; genus Tunicatimonas. Next base: position 1,729,208 of record CAVXII010000001.1, on the reverse strand, counting down.
TTGTGGCCAAGCGGTTCGAGCAGCGGATAGCGGGAGATGGGGAGTTAGTAAGGATAAAAGAAGCGAGTATCAATACGGCTACGCTAAGTGGCAAAATCTTCATATCGTAAATAGTTCTGTTTCATTAGAATAAGTTATCGGTGGATTAGTCAGCGCATGTAGTTATTCATCCCGCAGCGAATCCACTGGATTAGCCGAAGCCGCTCGTAATGCCTGAACGCTCACGCTGAGTCCAGCCACCAGCAGCGCCAGCACCCCGGCAATCAGAAAAACGTCAATAGTAACGTCGATCCGGTAGGCAAAGTCCTGCAAGAACCGATTGGCGGCGTAGTAGATTAATGGGCAGGCTACCAAAAAAGCTATTGCTACCAGACTGGCAAAGTTGCGCGATAGCAGGACGATGATTTGAACTACAGAGGCCCCCAGCACTTTGCGTACGCCGACTTCTTTGCGCCGTTGTCGGGTGGCGAAGGCCGCTAGCGCCAGCAAGCCTAGCGAGGCCAGCACCACCGCGATGCCCGAGAAGAGCGTAGCGGTGAGGCCTAGTTGCTCCTGGGCTTTATACATCTTATCAAATTCTTGATCGATGAAAAAGTAGTCAAAAGGTTCGTAGGGGTTGAGGGTTTGGTAAGCTCCCTCCAAGACATCAAGTCCTTCGGCAACCGCATTCGGTTGCAAGCGTACCGCCAAGGTGCTTACGAAATCAGGCCCTCCGTAGTGGTGAACAAGAGGTTCAATTTTGTGCTGCAAACTTTCGTAGTGAAAATCCTTCACCACCCCTACCACCGGGTGCCGCTCTTTACTACCACCCGTAAGTAAGAACTTATCCTGTAGATCGCTCCATCCCAGTGCCCTCATTGCGGTCTGGTTGATGATTACGGCATTGCTATCCGAAGCAAGTTTTTCAGAGAAATCTCTTCCCTCCGCAATTTCCATCTTCAGCGTGCCAAAATATTTGACTCCCACGGTGACCTGCCGTAGGCTCACGGGTTCTTGCTCGGGCGCTTCCCCCCGGGCAAAATGGTTGTAGTTGTGGCTGTATCGTCCGGGCACATTTCCAGCAAACGCTACGGACTGAATGGTAGCTTCGTTCGCTAGTTCAGACTTCATGCGTTGCAGGGCAGACTGGGCTTGTTCTTCGCTCTCAAAAGCAAAGTTGTTATAATACAGGGGAACAACGGCCACATAATCCTTCTGAAAGTTCACGTCCTGATGCTGCATAAACTGAATCTGCCGCCAAATAACCAGCGTTCCCGCAATGAGCAGAATAGATGCCGTGTACTGAAGTATAATCAACCCCTTTTGTAGTACCCTTCCGGAACTGCGGTGCGCTCCGTTCCCTTTAAGGGAATCTACCGGGTGCATGCCCGAAGCAAACAGCGCGGGGTAGAGCCCTGATAATAGCCCGATACCTAATCCCAAAGTAAGTAGTGCCGCTAGTAGGGGGGCATTTTGCCAGTAACGAAACGTCAAGTTCAGATCAAAATATTGGTTAAAATTCGGAAGCGTAAAATGAACCAGCAAAACACCGAGCAGCAGCGCCAGCAAACAAGTGAGCAAAGATTCCGTCAGAAACTGACCGACCAACTGGCTACGCCGCGAGCCAACGGCTTTTCGCACTCCGATCTCGCGGATGCGCAGCAGCGACTGGGCGGTGGCTAAATTCATAAAGTTAACGCAAGCAATCACCAAAGTGATAATCGCAATAATACTGAGCAGGGCGATGATCGACGCATTGTCGGTTTCCTCACCACGCAAGTCGGCCAAGGGTAAAATTACCATACGAAGGTCAGGCAGATCGTCGCTGGTGAAGTGCCGATCTTTGAAGGGGATAAGTTTGTCCTCAAGCGCGGCCAAATCAGCCTGAGGAGTTAGTTTCACGTAGGCCGTCATAAAGGTATTGTACCAGTTGCCCTCGCGGTCCGTAGCCAGCCAGTCAGGAGCACTAAGCCACGGAAGTAGTATTTTAAACTGTAAAGAAGAGTTTGCCGGAGGATCGGCCAGAATAGCACCCACCGTAAATTGATCTTCGCCGTTCACCACCTCCAGTACCTTTCCTAAGCCCGGTTCGCTACCGAACAATTTGCTAGCCACCGACTCGGTAAGCGCAATTCGGTTGGCATGCGTCAACGTGCTCTTCAGATCACCCGCCACCACCTCGAAGCTGAACAGGTTGACGAACCCCGAGTCAACATAGTGCACTTGCGATTTACAGATATTTTCTTGGTAGCGAAAACGAAGGTGATCCGGTGAGAAGAAGCGCGTTCCGTCAATCACTTCGGGAAACGTCTCTATTAGCGTAGGCACTACGGGGGTTTTAGTAAGGTAATAGGTGCCCCCCCCGTTACCCATTCGTTGTTCGCCCAAGCGGTATACTTGCTTATGGTTAGCATGAAAGGTGTCAAACGAGCGTTCGTAACGCACGATGAGAAATAATACCAGGGCGGCGGCAATGCCAATGGCTAAGCCAAAAATGTTAAGCAGGGCGTAGCTTCGGTGCTTGAGCAGATTGCGGAGGCCAGTTTTGAAGTAGTTGCGATACATGGCGGGTTGTTGGCTAGATACTAAACGATTGAATGCTAAAGGACGGATGATGGCAGGACGAAAGAGCAGCAGCACATCCCGAACGTAGTACCATGTCGCTTTTCGATGGCTCATCCGCGATAGGCGTTCGTTGTATAGTTCTTCCAGATCGCCTTCCAGGTCTTCCGCGAAATCGGGACGGCAGTACCAGCGAAAGAGGTGGCGCGCCCAGGATGGAGAAGAATTTTTCATGCGAATGCCTGTTAAAAATCAAATGCTATCTTGGGAATTGCTCGCCAGAGTTGCAGCCGGCTCTCCTTCACGTCGGTGAGGGCTTGCTTGCCGTAGGGCGTCACGCTGAAGTAGCGCTTGCGCTTACCGCCCCGCACCGCGGTGGCCTCACCCAATCGGGAATCCAGAAAGCCCTTGTCTTCCATGCGCCGCAGCGCCGACTGTAGCGCCCCCACACTCACCGAGCGGTTCAGCCGTTCTTCAATTTCCCTTTTAATGACCACTCCGTAGGCTTCATCATAGAGTACCGCGACGGTCAGCAAAACCACTTCTTCAAATTCACCTAAATGCGTTCTTTCCATAATTTCTACAATTAACTTCCTAAATGTAGTTATTATAGTTTGAGATTCCTATTGCAGAAGACAATTGGTCTGCCTATTTTAAGGGATTATGATCCGTGACCGGATTACAATCTGCAAGTATGTAACTAGCGGTACAGTTTTTTTATCACTTCATCATTCGAGATTCCGTGTTCGATATTCAATATTGCCTAAATATTGAATATTCGAACACGGAATGTACACCCCCTAACCCACTAAAAAATGCCTAATCCCCGACGCACCTTTCTCAAAACCTTGTCCGGCAGCGCCCTGGCCACCGCCGCCATCAGCCCCGCCACGGCCTTCACCCAATCTTCACAGATGCCGCCCAGCGACCAGGTCAACATTGCCGTGGTGGGTGTGAATAGTATTGGTTGGGCTAATTTGCAGTCGCACCTGCGGGTGCCGGGCGTGAAGTGCGTGGCGTTGTGCGATATAGACCAGCGGGTGCTCGACCGCCGCATTGCTGATACTGAGAAGATCACCGGCTACCGTCCGAAGGGCTACACCGACTTCCGCAAACTCTACGAGCATCCCGACCTCAACGCGGTGGTGCTGGGCACGCCCGACCACTGGCACGCCCTGCAAACCATCTACGCCTGCCAGGCCGGACTCAACGTGTACGTAGAAAAACCCCTGGCCAACTCCATCGAGGAGTGCCGGGTGATCGCCGACGCTGTGAAAAAGTACGGCCGTGTGGTGCAGGTAGGACAACAGCAGCGTAGCAGCACCCACTGGCAACCCGCCATGAAACGCATCCGAGACGGTGAACTGGGCCGCGTGAACTTCGTGCGGGCCTGGAACCACAGTGGAGTGAACCGCATCGTGCAGCCCAAACCCGACACGGCCGCGCCGCCCGAGGTGGATTACAAAATGTGGCTCGGTCCCGCTCCGGAGCGCCCCTTCAACGAGAACCGCTTCCACGGCTCGTTTCGTTGGTACTGGGACTATGCCGGGGGCAAGATGACTGACTGGGGCGTGCACCTGATTGACATGGTGCTGCTGGGCATGGACGTGGCGGCCCCCAACGCCGTGATGGCCTCGGGTGGCAAACTGGCCGACCCCGACAGCGCCATGGAAACGCCCGACACCATGAGCGCCAGCTACGAGTTCGACGACTTCATTATGGTGTGGGAGCACAATATGATCAATCCAAAGGGGCCCTACGATAAGGACCACGGCATTGAGTTCGTGGGCGAGAAAGGGCGGATGGTGATCGACCGACAGGGCTGGGAAATCTTTCCGGTGATGGAGCGGGCCGACGACGGGACCGAGCGCTACGTGATGGACAAACTGCCCTATCAGCCCCGCACTGGCGACCCCCGCGACGCGCACGCGGTCAACTTTGTGGAGTGCATCAAATCGCGCGAGCAACCGGTGTGTCCGATCGAGATCGGCAGCAACGTGGCGGTGGTGGCCCACCTGGGCAATATCGCCTACCGCCTGGGGCGAAAGATCTACTGGGACAAAGCCGCCGGGACGTTTAAAGACGATAGCGATGCTGAAGCAATGGTCGCTGCGCAGTACCACAACGGTTGGAAATTGTCGGTGTGAAAAGAATGGCTGAAGGATAGTGTGATTGAATGAAACCAAAGTGACGATGAACTTACTGGAAAAACTAAGCACCGAAGACTACATCCGCTTAGAGGATGAAACCGGTATGAAGCACGAATATCATGACGGGTGGGTCGTAGCCATGTCCGGCGTCACCGAAGAGCACGATCTAGTGGCTTCGGCTCTTCGTGACTATTTGCGAAGATGCTTGCGAAAAAAAGGGTGCCGTATCTATAGCAGCGACATTCGGGTGTTCGTGCCGGAGTGTAACAAATTTGTGTATCCGGATGCAACGATCGTCTGCGGCAAATCGGAACGCCACAAATTGCCGAGGGGAGCCTATGCCCTCACCAATCCCTCGGCTATTATCGAGGTGTCATCCGAAGGAACAGTTAAGTACGATCAGGAAGAAAAGTATGAATGTTACCGGACCTTAGCTTCATTTCGTGAATACCTGCTCGTCGCTCAGGATCGGATTAGCGTAGAAATCCGCAAGAAGAATCCGGATGGCATTTGGCAGACCGCGGTATACGATCAGCTTGACCAAACCGTAGAAATGTTAGGATGCTCAGTGAATCTACGACAGATTTACGAGGACATCAACATCTGAGGGTTAGTGGCGGTCGCTACGCAAAAATCCGTATTTTTACCGTCGTTCTAACATCTGTTCCATGCTCATCGCCAACCCCAATTACGATACTGTCTAGTGAAAGAGAAGGAGCATTACCTAAAGCAGTTGGCTGAAAAAAAAGACGAAGCCTTCATTTAACTTTGATAACCACCGAAGTGCGGCTATTCAAACAACAGCGAAGAATCAATTTTAACTGGAAGTACGTCTTGGGGGAAGTATTGCTGATATTTTTCGGCATCACCCTCGCCGTGTGGTTCAACAACTGGAACGCCGACCGCAAAACTACCCAGGAAAAAGAAACAGCCATTGTCCGGATAAAGGAAGAGCTACAGGACAACCTAAAAGAACTGTTGGATGCGCAACAGGAGAATCAAGCCACGATTGAAGGGCTTCAAGCGTACTTTGGTGACTCCGAAGGTCTGTTAGTGTCACCGCTTGAAATGAAAGCGTTGCGAGAACAGCATCCTGGCATCCTTGTGATGCAAGACTCTACTGCCCAGGGAAATGGTCAATATAGCTACGAAGGGCAAACAAATTTTAACCTGGAATTCCCCGAGCTCACCCAAATTGCCTGGGAAACCACCCGCGTGATCGGTGCTACCAAAGAATTCAACTACGACTGTCTCTACAACATAGAAAAAGTTTACAATCTCCAGCGATTGTTTCAAAGGGAAATAGAGGTGGCAATGGAGGCCACCCGACAAGGGGACATGAGTAGTTTAGTTAAAGTGCTTAATTTTTCTCAACAATTCTACCCGCAGTTAGAAGCGGCTTATCAAGAAACAATCAACCAGATAGACGACTGTCACTAAACCAAACCACTGTATGACCACCGAAGAAATCAAACAAGAAATTGCCCAGCACCCGGCCAGCAAGGTCAAAGTGGCAGCCACCGACATCGACGGGGTGCTGCGCGGCAAGGTGATGCACCGCGAGAAGTTTCTGTCGGCCCTCGACAGCGGCTTCGGCTTCTGCAGCGTGGTGTTTGGCTGGGATGCCATCGACACCGCCTACGACAACGCAAAATTCACCGGCTGGCACACCGGCTATCCCGATGTAGACGCCCAGCTCGACCCAGGCACCTACCGGAAAATTCCTTGGGAAGACGATTTACCTTTCTTCCTGGGCGATTTCAGCGGCGGATCAGGGGAAGCGGTTTGTCCGCGGAGCCTGCTCAAGCATGTCCGGCAGCAGGCCGTAGACGCGGGCTACGCCCCGCAGTTTTCGCAGGAGTTTGAGTGGTTCAACTTTGCCGAAACCTCCGAAAGTCTGGAGGAGAAGTCGTTCACGAATATTCAGCCCCTTACGCCGGGTATGTTTGGCTACTCGCTGCTGCGCAGCTCGATGAACAGCCCTTACTTCAACGATCTATTCGACCTGATGCTGCGCTTCGACGTGCCCCTGGAAGGTCTACACACCGAAACCGGTCCAGGCGTCTACGAAGTCGCCATTCTGTACGACGACATCCTGGTGTCGGCCGACCGGGCGGTGCTGTTCAAGGCCGGAGCCAAGGAAATTGCCCAGCAACACGGCATCATGGCTAGTTTTATGGCCAAGTGGGACGCCAAGTTACCCGGCTGTAGCGGCCACGTGCACCAGAGTTTGTGGAACGAAAAAAAGGAACAGAACCTCTTCTACGACGAGCAGGCCGACGACGGCATGTCGGAGCTGATGCGCAGCTACGTGGCGGGGCAACTGCACTGCCTGCCGCACATTCTGCCGATGTACGCTCCCACCGTCAACAGCTACAAACGCCTCACCGAAGGAGCGTGGGCGCCCACCACCGCCACCTGGGGCGCCGACAACCGCACCACCGCCCTGCGTACGCTGGCCGGAGGCAAGAAGTCGACCCGTCTGGAAACCCGGGTGCCCGGCTCCGATGTGAATCCTTATCTGGCCATGGCGGCCTGCCTGGCCAGCGGGCTATACGGTATCCAAAATCAACTCACGCTCAACCAGCCGCCCACCACCGGTAGTGGCTACGAGGATAAGGAAGCCAAAGCGTTGCCGCCCGACCTGCACACCGCTACTGAGGCCATGAAGCATTCGGAACTGCCCGCCCAACTCTTCGGAGCCGATTTTGTTGATCACTTTGTGCGCACCCGGCAGTGGGAGTGGCGGCAGTTTTCGCAGGCCGTCACCGACTGGGAAGTGAAACGCTACTTCGAGGTTATTTAAACGCAATCGCGAGGTGGTGCAGCATTGGACAAACCGGACGGTTACTTCCTACAAACGACTGCTCCAATAATAAAACAGAAACTGACCCCAACCGAAGCGATCTCTGACAATCAACCGAAAACTACTTTACAGCAACTACTCACTCACTTGCAAACTCCATGATCTACCAATTTAACTTTCCCACCGTGATCCGCTTCGGCGAAGGGGCCATTCGAGAGCTCGGACCCTACCTCAAGGCCCAGGGCGCAAAACGTCCGCTGCTGGTCACCGACGCCCAGGTGGCCGACCTGGATTTCTTCCGCAAGATTGCCGAAGACCTGCTGCTCGAGGGGCTAAAGCCCGAGGTGTTTGCGCACATCTCTAAAAATCCGGTCAAGTCCGATGTGCTCAAGGGCAACGAGGCGTACCAGCAGCACAACAGCGACGCCATCGTAGGTATCGGGGGCGGAGCGGCCATGGACGTGGCCCGCGCCATTGCGCTGAGCATCAACAACCGCCGTGACCTGTTCGACTACGATGATTTGCAGGGCGGCGACCAGTACGTGACCGAACCCATTCCGTTGTTCATCACCGTGCCCACCACGGCGGGCACCGGCAGCGAGGTGGGGCGCAGCGCCGTGATCTCGGAAGACGACACCAAGAAAAAACGCATCCTGTTCCACCCCACCCTGATGGCCCGCATGGTGTTCGCCGACCCCGAACTGACCTACGGCCTGCCCCCGGCGATCACCGCGGCCACCGGTGTGGATGCCTTGACCCACCACCTGGAAGCCTTTTTAGCCAAAAACTACCACCCCATGGCCAACGGCATCGCCCTGGAAGGCATTCGCTTGGTGGTGCGGGCGCTCGAACCCGCCGTGAACCGGCCCGACCCCGTATCGCGCGCCGACATGCTGCTGGCCTCGCTGATGGGGGCGGTGGCCTTCCAGAAGGGACTGGGCGTGGTGCACTCGATGGCCCATCCGTTGTCGTCGCTGCTGGACATGCACCACGGGCTGGCCAATGCCATTTGTTTGCCCTACGGCTTGCAGTTTAACCGCCACGGCAGCGAATACCGCTTCGTGGACATTGCCCAGGCGATGGGGTTGAAGGAACCCACGGGCGAAGCGGTGGTGCGCGATGTACGCCGCCTGATCAAAAACATTGGCTTGCCCGCTCATCTGAGCGAAGCCGGAGTGACGGCCGAGCACATCGATACACTCACTGACTTGGCGGTCAACGATTTTGCGCATCCCAACAACCCCAAACCCGTGACCCGCGCCGATTTCCATCGCCTTTACACCGAAGCGCTATGATTAAGTTGGGAGTGACGGCCTGCCTGATGTATCCGGACCCGAAGCGGACCTACTTTTCGGCCAAGCACCTGTGCTACCTGGAGCGCGACATGGCCCGCTACCTGTACCGGTCTAACGTGTTGCCGATTCTGATTCCCGACCTGGAGGGTGCCGTGCTGGATGAGTTGCTGACCCAGTTCGACGGCTTTGTGTTTCAGGGCGGGGCTGACCTGGCTCCGCAAACCTACGGAGAAGAACCCATTGGCCCCTGGCTGGGAGATCCGTTTCGCGACGCCTACGAACTGCGGATTCTAGAGTACGCCATGAAGCACGAGAAGCCGGTGTTCGGCATCTGCCGGGGTTTTCAGTTGATGAACGCTTACTTCGGGGGCACGCTGTACCAGGACATTGCCACCCAGCGGCCCGACGCCCGGCAGCACCGCGACGCGGTTTTGTACGACCAACTGCACCACGAAATAGTATTGACCGAAGGGGGCTTGCTAGATCGCTTGCAGGGCGAAGAAGCCGTGCGCACCGTCAACTCGGTGCACCACCAGGCGGTGAAAGATTTGGGACAAGATTTGGAAGTGCTGGCAACTTCTGCCGAAGACGGTTTGGTGGAGGCTTTTCAGTGGACGAAGGCCGAGGAGGGTAAAGTGCTGGGCGTGCAGTGGCACCCCGAGTTCTTCGCCAATTCGCAGACGCCGCTAATGGATGGGAGTAAGGTTTACGAGTGGTTTTTAAGGTTTTTTTAGGACAGTTAGTTCATCATTTCGTTCTAGATCAAGCTGAGTTTTTCAAAGAGCACTCTATTTCTTTCTTTTGAATCTTTCAATACTTTGTCAAAGCTTAGAATCTCTACATACATATTATAGTTGTCGTTGAAGGCAAAGTATCCATCTCCACTTGGTAGAAGCTTATACCCAAAGTCTTTAGCGAAAGACTTCAGCTTTTTGGTTAGGTCACAGACGATATAGGCATAGATTGGAGTATTTTCTCTCACATCAAATTCACGACCATTCTTATCTTTTGTATTACCCTCAATAATTTCTCTTGCGTACCTATTAATTTGAGCAATTGGATTCTCCTGTTCGTCATAGTCATCACGCATAGGGCGCTTGAACTCAATCAGAACAATTGATTCATATGGTTTCTCGTCATTAGCAAAGGCAAATGGTTTATTAAATATGATTATATCAGGCCTATTGCGTGATTTCGACTCCAATGGATCAACATTTTTAAAAGGCTTATCAGAAGCTAAGTATTTATGGTATGAAAGCCTTTCGTCTAGCATCCACAGATTATGATCTTCAAAGCCAATTTCGTCTGAAAGTGTTTTAAGTGGAAAAATCAGACTATGTACCGCACTTTCTGTTGCGCGTTGCTTCAAAAGCTTGTCAAAAAAGTCTAATACCACTTTTCTGTGAATGATATATTCTGAAAGTTTTGAGTTGCCTACATCAATTATTTTAGCATATAATTCCTCGTTGGTTTCAGCAAATCTTTCTCTATCGTATTCATTATCGATGAACTTTAAAGCGTGTTTTGTTTCTTGTTTTACCTCTAATTCGAGGTCTTGTTGAATTTTGAATAACTCCAACTCCATTTTTTCTTCTGAGAGTGTAGAAGGTATGTTCTTGAGCCTTTCTGGTTTATACTTTAAAAGCTGCTTATAACGAGGATGTTGAATAACAAATTCTCTTACTGTTTCCAATCTCTTTTCAGATAACTTTTGTATTTGATCAGCGAATATGTCTTCAACTATGTTTGTGATAGATTTACGTAACTCTTCTTGAAAAAGCTGATCTGGAAAGTTAATATCTCCCTTGCTAAATGATATAGCAGTTCTTTCTTCGTTCACGTTTTCATCCAGAAAATCGCCTTCTACGTATACCGCTATCGAGAATTGATTGTTTTCTTCGTCAACTAGATGACTATCTAATTCAGGAATATCAATAGCAATCTTATCAAAAATAACTTCACGAGCATTAGCACAATAGTGAATCTTATTATCAGGTTTCTTGCTATCATATAATTTAAGGATACTTAGTTTGAAACTGTGATTTCTAAGGGCATGATCTCTAGTGACCACTTGTCCCTTGGTATACAGATGGAATAAATCGTTTACAACTGTTTCCTTATTAAGGTCTTTGAGAACTACTCTAGGACAATTCTCGCTAAGAAAGTAAACGAATGCATGCTCTATAATCTTTATAGCGATATCCTCTGTTTTGCTATTGCACCATTGACGATAATCAGGTTTGAGTCCTTTGAGTTTAACACGAGTGTACCTCTTGTTCTGCTCAGAAAGCAATTCCTCTTTATGATGATTCTCAATGCCATTCTTGGTTGGTTCAAAGTCAAATTTCCGCAAATACCATTGATTATTCTCTTTAAATCTGCTCTCTATTTCTGCTTTTTGAAACGCTCTTAGCCAAGTGAAGCGACCTATTCCTTTTCCACCTGGCTTGTATGTAGAATGAGCGAAATTAAAGGAATCAAAATTTCTCTCGTTGAATCCAATACCATTATCTTCTACTGCAAAATCCGTGATTTCTGGTAAATTAATGTTCTCGCTTAACTCCAACTCCTTTTGTTTTGAGCGAATTACATCAATGATGATGATTCCATCTGATGTAGAATTATTCTCCTCTATAGCTTGTATAGAATTTACAACTGCCTCAAACAAAGGAAGAAGTGTATTGCTGTAAGCAAGCTTCTTCTCGTTAATTTTTCCTTTTATATCTATTTTCATGGTATATAGGAAATCTTATTTTCTCTTCTTGTACAGAAGGACGAATATGTACTTTTTTTAAGTATAAACCTATGGATAGAAATATTAATTACTAAGAATTACCTATTTACATGTATCAGATGTTGTAATAACATAAAAACCCCTTTTTAATGAACATCACTAACCCCGCCACCGGCACCCCGATCAATACCGTTGAGGAAGACACCTCCGATACCATTGAGAAAAAGTATACCCAGGTACGTCAGGGGCAAATTGAGTGGGCCGCCACCCCACTGCCCGAACGGATGGACGCCATCCAACGGTTCTCAGAGCTACTGGCCTCCGAAGCCGACGAATTGGCCCTGACGCTCACCCGCGAGATGGGCAAACCCCTGAACCAGTCGCACAACGAACTGCGCGGCGCGCAGGGACGTATTCAGTATTTTCTGGACAACACCCAACGCTGGCTGGCCGACGAAACCGTGCAGCAAACCGACGACCTCACCGAAAAGATCGTCTACGAACCCCTGGGCGTGGTGGCCAACATTTCGGCCTGGAACTATCCCTATCTAGTGGGCGTCAACGTATTTGTTCCGGCCCTGCTGGCAGGCAACGGGGTGCTCTACAAACCGTCGGAATACACCACGCTCACCGGCCTGAAGATTGGCGAACTGCTGCACGAGGCCGGAGTCTTGCAGGACGCCTTTCAGGTGGTGGTCGGCGGAGCCGACGCCGGAAAAGCCCTGCTGGAACTACCGCTCAACGGCTACTTCTTCACGGGTTCCTACCGTACCGGCCGCAGCATCTACGAAGCCGTGGCTCCGAGGATGGTGCCCTGCCAACTGGAGTTAGGCGGCAAAGATCCGTTGTACGTTTCGGCAGACAACCAAAACATTGCGAAGGTGGCGCAAGCAGCGGCCGAAGGAGTATTTTACAATAACGGACAGAGCTGCTGTGCCGTAGAACGCATCTACGTGCACCAGGAGGTGTACCCGGCCTTCATTGAAGCGTTTGTGGCCGAGGTAGAGCAGTTCCGGCTGGGCAACCCCGAAGAAGAAGGGGTATTTATCGGTCCGCTGGCCCGGCAAGAACAGATCAACACGCTCAAGCAGCAGGTGCAGGATGCCGTAGACCAGGGAGCGGAGTTGCTTACCGGGGGCAAACCAGTAGAGCAAGACGGCTACTATTTCGAACCCACTGTGCTCACCAACGTGCACCACGAAATGCAGGTGATGCGCGAAGAATCGTTCGGCCCCATCATTGGGGTGCAGTCGGTGACCGATGATGAGGAAGCAGTGTTTCTGATGCAGGATACCGACTACGGACTCACCGCCGCCGTGTACTGCGACAACCAGGAAACCGCCGAGGAAATTCTGGCCCAAATCAACAGCGGCTCGGCCTACTGGAACTGCTGCGACCGGGTGAGCGCTACGCTGCCGTGGTCGGGCCGGGGCCACTCGGGCATTGGCACCACGCTATCGTACCAGGGTATCCGCACGTTCACTAAGCCCAAGGCATATCACTTGCGGCGGCAGTAGGCGGCCTAGGGTTGGTAATTCCTATTTTCAGCACCACTCCCGTCAGAGCAGTACGAAAAGTCGCGCGAGGGGATAAATCCAGGCTAGATTGGTAGGTTACGCTGGATAGATGGGTGTATCAAACTGCGGAGCGCTAACTAAAAAAGCTTTCTTGGAGTACGACTCATATTTGGACTGAGAGAAGGTGTCACTCTCGTTATTGTAGCGGATTGTTACCTGTTTGGCACGTAACTCGCTAGAGTTCCTATGTACTAACGATGTAGACAAACTAAAGAAATCAAAATGGATATATCAATTGTCGGTGGGGGGATTGGAGGACTAGCGTTAGCCAATTCCCTCGAAGCGTTTAATATAAACTACCACCTTTTTCGAAAAAGCACCGAAGTTCACGGAAGTGGGGGCGGGTATAGGATTAAGTGAAAGCACGCTTCAAGTCTTGAACAAAATAGGTTGCTATCAAGCTGTTCAGGCGAACGGTAAGTTTGTGAAGCAAGCTATCTTAGCAAAAAAGGATTTTTCTATCATACGAAGAATTCCAACCGAGAGCGACGGGATGTGTATTGATAGAACAGTGCTTATAGACATTTTGAGTAAAGGCCTCAGGAATGAAAAATACACGCTAAGCAAGACGCTAAGATCTATAGAAAACTCTGACTCAGGAGTGACCCTGAAGTTTGCTACAGGTGAGGAAGCGCAATCGAAACTACTAATTGCCTGCGATGGAATTAACTCTAAAGTTAGAGAAGAAGTGTATCCTACTATCAAAAAAAGGTATTCAGGACAAACTATCTGGAGGGGCATAGCGGACATAAGCTTGCCCGAAAAATTTAGCAATACCTATTTCGAGTTATGGGGTGATAATCTGAGATTTGGACTGAGCCCAATGACAAACCGGCGCTTTTACTGGTACGCAGCGAAAATGGCACCCGCTGGTGAAAGGGAGCAGGCAGATGAAAGCAAAAACGCTTTGCTACATCTGTTTAAAAACTACTCCCCCATAGTCAAAGATGTTATAGAAAACAGCCCAAAGATTGTACGTGATGATATGTGGGACCTAAGACCTCACAGCAACGCTTGGCATAAGGAAGCAGTACTTTTCCTCGGTGACTCAATACATGCGACAACCCCAAATTTAGCTCAGGGTGGGTGCCAAGCAATTGAAGATGCTTACACCTTAGCCAAGTGTTTCAGCGAATATGGAGTTAATCAAGAATCATTTAAAATCTATGAAAAATTGAGGAGGCCGAAGACTACTTATATTGTAAAAAAATCATGGCAATTTGGAAGGTCAGCCCATTCAAAAATTCCTTTCCTAGTAGATCTGAACAAGCTAACGCTGAGATACGTGTTACCTGATAGTTTTTTCACGAATCAATATCGAGTGTTGACAGATTTGGAATATTTGCAACAAATAGCAAAAGACCGTATTTAGAAGTTTACACCGTTGCCACTTCCCGGATGATTTGGCAACTACACACATGAGTACATATACCAAAGATCAACTCCCTACAGAGCGTGCCACTTAAAAAGCCGCACCCTTTATCACTGCCACTGCACGACCACTCCGAAGTAAATCGTCCGCTGCGAAAACAACTCGTAGAACTCCGTTGCGTAATCATGGTCATGGTTCACCGTGCGCACGTTGCGGTTATTCAGCAGGTTGTTCGCGCTGCCGAACGCCACCGCCGATAGTTTCTCCGACAGCGGCCACACTCGAGCCAAGTTGATGTCCACCGTGTTGTAGTCGGGCAAGCGCAGCGATTGATCCGCGGGAGCGTACTGCGGAGCGTATATCTGTAAGTCGGTATCCCAATCGCGGCTCGTCACCGGAGCGTAGTAGGTGCCCTGCCGGTGCAAGAAGATGGTGCTGAGCGTCCACTGCGGCGCAAACTGGTAGGAAGCGCTGCCGCGCACGAAGTAGTTCAGATCGTAGGGCGACGCGTGCGACCCGCCATCGTCCCGCACCGTGGCACTCAGGTAGGTATACGACACCTGCGTGCGCAGCTTCGACGACCAGCGCACGTCGGCCGCCACCTCGGCTCCGTAGATACGATCCTGCCCGCTTCCTCGCTGGGTGTTTTTTCCGAACACCGCCGCCGACAGGGTTTTTCCTTTCTTTTCGTAGGCATAATCCAACGAAAGCTGGTTACTGCGGTAGAAATTGTCCACGCTTTCTCCCTGAGGAATCACGTACTGGTGGTAGCGCCCGGCCGACAGCGTGAGGCGTTGGCGATCATCCAACTGGTAATTCGTGTTGAACTGGTAGCTCATGTAGCTTTTCTGACCCGCCAGCGGCAGGTTTTTGCGCACTCCGCCGCCGAACGTCCAGCGCTCGTTGGGCAGGTACTTTCCGTAGGCGTAGGCTTCGGGCACCCGGGCGGTTTGCGTGGCCCGGAAGGAGTAGGCGGGATGCTGGGGCGCAATGGCGTAGTCAAATACCGGCACCTGCCCGTGGCTGGTGGCCCGGCGGACGTCGTAGGTGAGTCCGGTTTTGAGCGTCCACCCCTCCCAGCGGCGGGTGTAGTTGGCTGATAGGTAGAGGTCGCGGTTGCGCCGATCAACGTCCAGGTTGCCCACCGCGAAGCGCATCCGGCTGGCGCTGAAACCGCCGTTGAGGGCCAGCGTGGCGCGCGCGTACTGCGTCCGGAAGTTAGCCACCGTGAAGTTGCGCTGCTTGCGCTGTCGAAACGTGTCCTCGCCCGAGGGGTGCCGACTGGCAAAGCGGTACTGCTCGCTCACGGCGTAGTTGAATACCTTGAGCGTAGACCGCTCGCTCAGCGCGTGTACGTAGTGCGCCCCAAAGTCCAGCGTCTGAAAGTGCTTGAGGTCTTCCAGTGCCCGGTCGTTTATCACTTTGAGCAAACCGGAGGGCTGGTAGTTAATAAACAGCGACAGGCCCGCCCTCTTGCCGGTAGGTAGCGTAGCGTAGGCTCCCAGGTTGGCCGGAGATAGGGTCAGACTACCGCTGGCGCGCTCGGGAAGGCGATCCACTGTTTGCAGGGAAATTAGTCCGGCCGAGGTGTTGCCAAACTCCAGCGGCGGGTTACTCGGAAACACCTGCAACTGCCGGATAAGGCTGGCGTTGAAGATACTGAAGGTGCCAATGCCGTTGAGTTGGGCAAAGCGCACTGCGTCGTAGATGGGCACGTCGTTCAGGAAGATGCCGGTTTGGGCCGGACTGCTGCCGCGCAGACTGATGTTGGCCGATTCGTCCAGCGTGGTGGCGGCCGGTAAAGCGTTCACGGCCAGCAGCGGATCAGCCTTGGCGTTGGGATTGGTATAGATTTCCAACTGTTCGATCTTCTTGATGCTAAACTCTTCGGCCGCCAGGCTAGACGCCCGCACGGTAATGGCCTCCATGTCCTGCGCAAAGGCAGTCATCTTTACTACCAGCTCCAGGTTGGTGGGGTCAACGGGAACCAGTTGCTCCCGGTAACCCACGAACGTCACCATCAGGGTGTCGTTGGCCGCAACGGTTAGCGAGAACCTGCCCTGCTCGTTGGTGCTGCTGCCATTTCGCCAGTCGGACAAAGCGTATACGTTGGCTCCCGGCAGGGGTTCTTGTGTGGTGGCATCGAGCACCCGGCCGTTGATCGTCAAACTGGTTTGAGCGACGCTAGAGAGCAGGCAACCGAGGGAGAAAAATAGTGTCAGTAAAATTTTCATGGCTGGGTAGTTATTTTAGCCACCCTTTTCTGTCCATCCTTATAGATGTACAGCATGAAGGCAGCGATGATGACCATCCCTAAAACCGAGGGTAGGTACTGGCTGTGGGGTTGGTATTGCTTCAGCACCGTTCCGGCGAATGCGGATAACAGCCCGCTAAAAGCGCTCGTCATTTTGTAGATGTGCTCGTAGAGCCAGATGCGGTGCTTCGAGTAGGTTTTTCTGGGGATCAGGTATCGCAAGAAATCGTACAGGATAACCAGAAGCATCGCGCCTACGGTGCTGTAGATGACAATCGGCGACCAAATCATTCCAATTGAATGGAAGAAATAGAGAAAGTAAGCTAAGGTGGATAGACTGAATAAGGCGACGATAATATCTAACATTCGGGATACGTTCAATTTGAACTTCAGCGCCCGGTATCCTGAAAAGGAGACGTAGCCCGTTAGCACGGTGATCACGAGCAGGAAGGTGTTTCGCCCGAAGATGAACACGCCGATCAGACCCGTTACAATAACAATGGAGACAAAAGCCAAAAAGTAGTTTCCGCATTTGTTGTGAATGCTGCCACCCTTGGCGGTTAACAAAGCGACTAGTCCAAGCACCAGCGCGACGAGTCCGGCTGAGACGTGCAGTACAATATTGAGCGTGTGTAGCGTTTCCATTTTTCTTTATGGTGGTGCACTGTTGGATTCAACTTTTGTCCGGATTTCCAGAGCGCGTTTGTATTGGGTTCCAAACGCGCTCCGGAAAGAGCGTAACAGGAGGTCTCTGCGCTACTTGGCCGAAGCTTGAGCCGTGGGAAGCAGTTTGTACTTCACCCAGCCGAAATCGGGTTCCACTTCCAGGGCTTTGGTGAATACCTTAGCAGCTTCGGCAGGACGGCCCGCCTTTTGGTAGGCTTGCCCCAACCAGGCCAGGGCATCTAGGTACTGCCAGTTGCTGGTGTGATTGGGCTGGGCTTCGTAGTGCTGCACGGCTTTCTCAAAAGCGATCACCGCCTCGTCTACGTCGCCACCGAACATCTCGGGGGTGAAGAGCAGCGAGCCACCGCGTTGCATCCAGGCTTCGGGACTTTCCGGATCGGCTTTGAGGGCGCGATCAACGAGTTTTTCGCTCTGGGGTCCCAGATACATCGCCTTCCAGTTGTTGAAGGCCATCGTGGCCCCGTTGAGTCGCGCCATCTTGGCCAGCGAGCGGGCGTCGGTTTCGTCCTGGTCTAGTAGTGTTTCCAAATTTTCTTCCAGGTCGTCGGCGACCGCGTCGTAGGTGGCTTCGTCCTGGTTGGCCAGGGCGTAGACGAATAGGCCGACTTGCGCTTCGGTGAGGGCGGTGAGTTTCTGGGTTTTATCCAGCGAAGCGTCTTGCGCTATTTTTTGGATAGCTTGCTCCCAGGGAGCCTTGCTGGCGGTGAGGTAGCCGCGGTAGAACAGTTGCTGCACTTCCGGACTCACCTGGGCAAACGTGGGTAAGGACAACAGGACGATTAATGCGATGCTTGATAAAATTTGCTTTAGCGTTTTCATGATCGTAGGGGTTTTGGTGATTGAATGCTTCAAAGAACGGGGGTGGGGCGGGGATGGCGAAATTTGATTGACCAGATGCAGACAGGGGTTGATAACCGGCAAATATCTTATGGGGATTGATTGCATCCTGTGGGGATTGATTGCAATCAATTACCTACGGGGCAAACGTGCATCTTGTCAACCGCGCGGTGCATTTGGTCAATAATTGTTTTCTGCGTACTTTTTCTGGAGCACCTTTGGCACTATGAAATCTTCTCCGCTTGCTTCGATTCAAACTTCTGTTGCCTACCGCTTCGCGGTTCGGTACCGGCTCTACCATATCCTGTTTTGGGTCGGCTATCAGCTGTTCTGGATTGTGCTGTTTAATACCGAAAACCTCTTCACCTGGGGCACGGTGACAACGGTAGTGACTTTGTCTATCGCCCAGGCGACCGGAGCTTACCTGAACATTTACTATTTCATCCCGTCGTTTCTCCGCCAGCAACGCTACGGCTGGTACGCACTGGGTTTCTTACTCTGCGTGCTACTCTCATCGGCGCTCACTACGCTCAGCTATCAGGGAATGTACTACGCCGCTAGTGGCGCGTGGAACGTAGCGGGAGGTTGGTTTCGTGGCACCTACCCGCAGTTTCTAGGCATTATGGTGATGATGGGATTCACGGCGGTCGTCTTTGTGATGATCATCAAGCTCACCAAAGACTGGCTCAAGAATCAACGCCATACGCAGCAACTGGAGAAAGAGAAGCTGGAAACCGAGCTTAAGTTTCTGCGGTCGCAGTTCAACCCGCACTTTCTATTCAACACCATCAATTCCATCCATTTCCTGATTCGGAAAGATCCCGAACTGGCCTCTGACACTTTAGCTAAGTTTTCTGACCTGCTGCGCTACCAACTCTACGAGTGTAACGAAGCGCGCATTCCCCTCAAGAAAGAAGTGCACTACTTGTCCAACTTCGTGGCTCTGGAAAAGCTGCGTAACAGTAACCGCCTGTCGGTTTCGCTGAACGTGAGCGAGAACGTGAACGGGGCGCAGGTGGCGCCCTTCATCCTGATGCCTTTTGTGGAGAACGCCTTCAAGCACGCCTCCAAGGGCAAGCAACAGGATAATTTCATTCGGGTAGCGCTGCGACAATCGCCGCAACAGTTGCAATTCAACGTGGAGAACTCGAAGGAAGTAGGCGCAGCCGTCGCTCAGGAGGCGGTGCACTACGGGGGCATCGGTCTGGTGAACGTGCGGCGTCGCCTGGCTCTGTTGTATCCGCAGCGACACACCTTACAAATTGATGAGCGCGATAACGCGTATGCGGTGCACCTAACCCTCGACCTGGATGAAAATTAACTGCCTGGTGATTGACGACGAACCGCTGGCCCGCGAGGGACTAGCCGGGTACGTAAACGATTTGGATTTTCTTCATCTGGTGGGGCAGTGCGAGTCGCCGCTGGAAGCCGGTACGCTGCTCAATACCCAGGAAATCAACCTGATCTTTCTGGATGTGCAGATGCCCAAGCTCAACGGCATCGACTTCCTGAAAGCGCTGCGCCACCCGCCGCTGGTCATTCTTACCACCGCCTATCCGCAGTATGCCCTGGAAGGCTACCAACTCAACGTGCTCGACTACCTGCTCAAGCCCATTACTTTTGACCGGTTCTATCAAGCCGCGCAGAAGGCCAAAGCACAGCGGCAGCTGCAGCAGCAGGCCCGCGTATCGGCGGCACCTCCTTCGAGCGATTCAGCCCCGCCGCCCGCCACTGACGACTATTTCTTCGTGAAAGTAGAACACAAGTACGAGCGGATTGCGGTGCGGGACATTCGGTGGGTAGAGGCCATGCAAAACTACGTGGTGATCCATACGGAGCAAGACAAATATATGACCCTGGTCACTTTGAAAAGCGTGGAAGCGCGACTGCCTGGCGAGCGATTTATTCGTACGCACAAGTCCTACCTGGTGGCAAAAGACAAAATCACGTCGGTGGAGGGGAGCCAGATTTTTGTGGGAAAGCAGGTCATTCCCATCAGTCGCCACTACCGCGAAGCGGTGATTGAAACGCTGATCAACCGGAAGTTACTAAAGCGCTGAGCGACCCCAATTTCGGAGCACGTGGCAACCTAACGGATGATTGTCTCGTTAGTTCTTTTTCCGTATTTTTATAGCATGAGACGAGAAATATTATATCGGGCACTGCTGAGCCGCTTTGATGACAAGGAGGCTGAAACGATTGTAGAAGAGGTAGTCTCTTTGGAAGACCAAAACATTGATCAACTGAAGGAGGTTTTTGCCACCAAAGAAGACCTACATCGGGAGCTACGCGTACTGTATAGTGATTTGTCTGATAAAATTGATCGTCTCTCTGAGAATACCAATAATAAGATTGATAGCAAAATCAACAAAATCTACTGGGTTATCCTGGGGCAGACGGCTATTATGGTGGGAATAATACTGGCGATCCTTCGAACCGCCAATGTATTCTGAGTAAGCCGCCACAAAGAAGCCTAGCTGCTTCGCTGATACGCTTCCACAATCTTCGCTAAGAATTCTTTCTGATCCATCTCCCAGTATCGCCGCGAAAAAATCTCTACCTCGTTAAACCCTTCAAAACCCGCGCTTTCGGCCCATCCGCGAATCTCGGGCACGTTGATGCAACCCTCACCCATTAGCCCCCGGTCAAGTAGCATATCCTCCGTCGGCGATTTCCAGTCGCAGATGTGGAAAGCCGACAGGTTGCCGTTGCGTCCGCAGCGCATGATTTCTGATTCCAGCGTGGGGTCCCACCACAGGTGGTACACGTCCACCGCGATGCCTACCCAAGGCGAATCAATCATCTCGGCCATATCGTTGGCCTGCCCCAGGGTGTTCACGGCCGAGCGGGTGTCGGCGTACATCGGGTGCAGCGGCTCGATGGTCAGCATCACCTTGTTAGCCTCCGCGTGGGGCAGCACCGCCTCAATGCCCTCCCGGATTTGCTGCCGCGATACCGTGAGTGGTTGGTCGGGGTCGGCTCCGCATACCAGCACCACCATCGGGGCCTCCAGCGCCGCCGCTTCGTCTACCGCGGCTTTGTTATCGTCAATGGCCGCTTGCCGCTTCTGCGCCGAGGTAGCCGGAAAAAACCCGCCCCGGCACAGTGAAACTACCGATAAACCGTGCTCCTTGAGCATCTGACCCGACTGGGCAACGTTGCCCCCCTCCAGCGCGTCGCGCCACACGGTGATGCCGCTCACGCCCGCTTGGGCGTAGTGGTCGGCGGCTTCTTCCAGGCTCCAGGGCTTGGTGGTGATGGTGTGGACGCAGAGGCGGGACAGGTTATTCATAGTGGGCTAAATTACAAAAGGCAGTAGAAATACAAAGGGTCTTAGTCAGATTTTCAAGCCTTAATCAAGTGTTCGGACTTCGGGCGAAAAGCTTTCCCCGAATGCTCGTTCCCAGGCATCCAGACCACCCCCTAGACTTCGCACATCCAAAAACCCATGCTGTTGCACCAGGGTGCGCACCGCGCGCTGGCTGCGTACTCCACTTTGGCAATACATTACCACCGGCCGGTCGGTGGCAATTTGAGCAACGAACTGCTCGAGCTGACCCAACGGCATCAGTATGCCCCCCAGGTTTGCCGCGGCGTGCTCGTGCGGTTCGCGCACGTCGATGAGCTGAAAATCGCGTTGCTCTTGCTGCCACCGCTGTAGTTCCGCTGCGCTGATTTTCCGCAGATTCTTAGAAGGTTCACCCAATTCATCTTCACCGCAAAATTGTGCGTAGTCAATCAAACCGGTTTGCGTAGGATGCACTCCGGTCAACGGGTTGTCAGGATTTTTGCGAACGGTAAGCGTGCGTATCCCCATCGATAGCGCATCGAGTAAGAACAACCGCCCTGATAGTGGTTCGCCGAGCCCGGTGATCACCTTGATCACCTCGTTGGCTTGCAGACTGCCTACGATGCCCGGCAACACGCCCAGCACGCCGCCTTCGGCACAACCGGGCACCGTGCCCGGCAAGGGCGGCTGCGGAAACAGGTCGCGGTAATTGGGACCGCGCTCTCCTCGGTCGTTCAGATGGTTGAACACCGCCACCTGCCCCTCGAAGCGGAAAATAGCGGCGTAGACGTTCACTTTGCCTAGCAGCACGCAAGCATCATTCACCAGGTAGCGCGTCGGAAAATTATCCGAACCGTCGGCGACCACGTCGTATTCTTGGATGATCTCTAAGGCGTTGGCCGACGTCAGTTTTGTGTCGTAGACTTGCACGTGCACGTGGGAATTCTGACGGCGCAGCCGCTCAGCCGCTACGGCTACCTTCGGACGCCCCACGTCGTCTTCGGTGAAGAGCACCTGCCGGTGCAGGTTGCTGGCATCGACCACATCAAAGTCTGCCAATCCTACGGTGCCCACCCCCGCCGCCACCAGATACGACAACAGCGGAGCGCCCAGTCCGCCTACGCCCACCACCAGCACCCGAGCATCCTTCAACTGCTGCTGTCCGGCTTGCCCAAAACTGGGCAGCGTCAGGTGACGGCGGTAACGGGTTAGTTCGGCGGGTGACAGGGTCATAATGACTGTTATTCAGGATTGGTTACGGCTACTCCAAAGCGCTTAAGCGCCCGTTCGGCCACGGTTTGCCCGATGGAGAGCGAAGAAGTAGCCGCCGGAGAAGGAGCATTGCACACGTTGACGGACACCTCGTTTTCGATGATCAGGAAGTCGTCGAGCAGCCCGCCGTGGCGGTCGCAGGCCTGGGCGCGCACGCCCGCTTCGCCTGGCACCAGATCATCTTCGGTAATGGCCGGAATAAGCTTCTGCAGCGCTTCAGTGAACGCGGCCTTGGAGAAGGAACGATACATTTCGCCCAAGCCGGTTTGCCAGTATTTGGCCGCCACCCGCTGAAAGCCGGGCCAGCGCAGCGTCTCGCTCAGTTCGCCCGCGTGCACGTCGGATTTGCGGTAGCCTTCGCGCCGGAAGGCCAGCACCGCGTTGGGTCCGGCCTCCACTCCGCCCCGAATCATGCGGGTGAAGTGTACTCCCAAGAACGGGAAGTTAGGATCGGGCACCGGGTAGATCAGGTTGTTGACCAGATACTCTTTCTCCGGCCTGATTTCGTAGTACTCGCCTCGAAACGGAATGATTTTGAGATCGATCGGCGCGGCCTGCGTCATCTGCGCAATTTTGTCCGAATACAATCCGGCGCAGTTCACCACCAGCTTGGTCAGGTAACTCCCCTCAGAGGTAACCACCGTGCAGCCGTGGTGGTGCACGCGGATGTCGGTTACCTTCTCTCCCAGCCGAATATCGGCTTCCTGCTCGCGCAGCCGGTCGGCGTAGCGCAGGGCCACGGCGGTGTAGTCAATGATACCGGTTTGGGGCACAAAAATCGCTTCCAGTCCGTTCACGTGCGGCTCGTGTTCGCGCAACTGCGCCTGGTTGAGGCGCTGTAAACCTTCCAAACCGTTCTGTGCGCCGCGTTGCTGGATGGTGTTGAGGGCGGGCAATTCTTCGGGACGGGTGGCCACGATTACCTTACCGCACAGGTCGTAGGCAATTTCTTGTGCGTCGCAAAACTCGAGCAGCAGGCGGTAGCCTTGGATGCAGTTGGTCGCTTTCAGACTGCCCGGCTTGTAGTAGACACCTGAGTGAATCACTCCGCTGTTGTGCCCGGTTTGGTGCGCCGACAAGCGCGTCTCTTTTTCCAGCAACGCAAGTTTGAGATGAGGCTGTTGTTCTTTGATCCGCAGGGCGGTGGCCAGACCCACGATGCCTCCCCCGATAACAATGATATCGTACTTCATAGTCGAAGGATTGAAGGACGGAAGGATTGAAAAGCTGTTTTATTCAATCCTTCGCCCCTTCATTCACTCAGTCCTTTGGTTTAAAATCAAGCGAGATAGAGTTCATGCAGTAGCGCTGACCGGTGGGAGCCGGGCCGTCGTCAAACACGTGGCCCAAGTGGCTTTCGCACTGGCTACAGAGCACTTCGGTGCGCACCATGCCGTGGGTAGCGTCACGTTCTTCCTCTACCCGATCTTCGGACAGGGGGGCGTAGAAGCTCGGCCACCCGCTGCCCGAATCGAACTTGGTTTCAGACTCGAACAATTCTTGGCCGCAAGCGGCGCAGGCGTATACGCCGGGGGTCTTGGTATCGTGGTATTTGCCGGTGAAGGCCCGTTCGGTGCCTTTCTCGCGCAGCACTCAATATTGGTCAGGAGTAAGCTCCTGTTGCCATTCTTGATCAGATTTCTCTATCTTAACGCTCATAGGGTAAAGGTTGTAATTGTCAATTAACGTTGGCCAAAGAAACAAAAATAAGCAGCAATTGATTTACTTAGCGTAGAAAAGCTCGCCCAGCCAATAAGTATTAACCTTTCCGGTACAATATCGTTGGCTCGTTGGGCGCCTTCGTTCACCCATCACTTTTCCGGTCAACCAGCAGCGCCAACATTTCCAATTACATTTTATGAAAGACAAGGTAGACTATTTCAAAAGTCTGGGTAGCGACGTACCCGCCGGGCTGGTGGTTTTCTTAGTGGCGCTTCCGCTGTGTTTGGGCATTGCTCTGGCCTCGGGCGCTCCGCTGATGTCGGGCCTGGTGACGGGCATCATGGGCGGACTGGTGGCGGGACTGGCCAGCGGGTCGCACCTGGCGGTGAGCGGACCGGCCGCCGGGCTCACCGTGATTGTGCTGAACGGGATTGAAGACATGGGCAGCTTCGAGGCGTTTCTGGTGGCGGTGGTGCTGGCCGAAGTCATCCAACTGGTGCTGGGTTTTTTGCGGGCGGGTATCATTGGGCACTACTTTCCTTCGTCGGTGATTCAGGGAATGCTGGCCGCTATCGGACTGATTCTTATCCTAAAGCAGATTCCGCACTTCCTGGGCGTGGATCAGGATTTCTTCGGCGACTACTCGTTCTTTCAGCGCGACGGACTCAACACCTTCTCGGAAATTGGCTACGCGCTAGACAACGTGGGGGAGGGGTCTCTGATTATCGGGGTCATTTCGCTGGGGTTGATCATTCTGTGGGTGCAACCCTTTATGAGCAAGGTGAAGCTACTGTCGGCTATTCCCAGTGCGCTGCTGGTCGTGGTGGTAGGGGTAGTTTTGAATCTCATCTTTGAGAACTTTATACCGGCCCTGGCCATTGCCCCGGAGCACCTGGTGCAGATTCCGATCATTAAGAACCTGGGCGACGTACAGCAGGAACTAAGCTTTCCGGATTTTGCCGCGGCCTTCGATGGCTCCAGCATTCGTCTGACCCTGCGCATCGCCTTCACCGTGGCTATTATTGCCAGCCTAGAAACCTTGCTGTGCGTCGAGGCCACCGACAAGATGGACCCGCACAAGCGAAAAACCCCCTACAGCCGCGAGCTGAAGGCACAGGGGCTGGGCAACCTGCTGGCCGGACTCATCGGCGGCATTCCGATGACGGCCGTGATTGTGCGCAGCACGGCCAACCTCAACGCGGGAGCCCGCACCAAAATGGCAGCCTTCTACCACGGTATCTTTTTGCTGGCCTCCCTACTACTCATCCCCCGGGTGCTTAACCTGATTCCGCTGTCGGCGCTGGCGGCTATCCTGCTCTACATCGGCTACAAGCTTACCAAACCGGTCATCTATAAGAAGCAGTGGAAACTAGGCGCTAACCAGTTTATTCCCTTCATCGTCACCATTGTAGCGATTCTGTTCACCGATTTGCTCATCGGTATCTGCATAGGTATGGCCGTGGGCATCTACTTTATTCTGCGAGCCAACTACGAAGCGCCGTTCTCGTTCAACACCAGCAACGATGGGAAACGCACCCACTACGAGATTCACCTCAGCGAGCACGTATCGTTCCTGAATAAGGCCAGCCTGGCCGCTACGCTGGATAGTATTCCGGCCCATTCGGTGGTAGATATTCACGGAGACAACACCCGCCACATAGACTACGACGTTCTAGAGGTCATTGCTGACTTCCGACAACATGCCACCGAACATGATATCCTGCTGTCGTTCAAAAACCTGCATGTAGAGAAGGAGTTTAGACCGGGTGGTGGGTTAAGCAAACAAAGCCACACTGACCCGGTTAGTAGCAATAAAAAGAAGAACCATTATTTTTCTATCGTAACCAACCCATGAAAGTACCAAGAGTGTTAGCAAAGTACGTAGACGTAGTCAACCATCCCGGAGTATATATTAAGGCTGAGATTGATAAGATAACCAGTGAAATTAAGGCGAAGGTGCAGGAGTTGCTTCCTAAGATCGTCTTGTCAGCACTGGCTGGAGTTTTTGGTTTGTTTCTGCTCGCTTTTGCTAGCATAACGCTAGCGTTGTTTCTCAACGACGTGCTGGATAGTTCATTCTACGGATTTTTGATCGTCACCGGATTGTACCTCTTGATAGTGCTGTTACTGGTGCTCATGCTTAGTAAAGATTCGTGGCAACGTAAAATGTTCGGTTTGCCTAAACCGGGCGGCGAAGGGAGCTCGCGCCGCTTGGTAGCTCCCGAAAAAGTAGATACCACCCCTATCGGGTGGGGCAGGCGCACTTGCATGAGGAAGTAGTGGGTCGTCCAACCACAAAGGCTGCTAACCCTGCCCCCGCTCCCGGTAGTTACCACTACTCCACACAGCGCAACTGTTTCAGACTCAAAACCGCACGCCTAGTCCCGTCTCAACCAGTTCGGCCCGTCCGCCGTGCACCTTCAGGGTGAAGTTGCCGAGCAAATGCTCGGTGAATGCGTAGCGCACTCCAATGCGCTGATACACCGGTAGGTATAGGCCTCGGAACGGGCGATAGAGATACACTCCCACCTGCGTAAGCAACGACAGACGTTGATAAAACAGTTCGTGGCCAGCTGCCAACGCCACCCGTCGGTAGTCCGGTCGTTCCTGCGCCACGCGTTGCCGAATATAATGCCGCGTGGCTTGGTCCAGAAACACATCCAGTCCTCCGGTGAGTCCGCTAATGGCACTGAGTCGGAGCGTAGCGTAGGTGTGTAGGTTTACAAAGCTGTGCAATCGTCCCTCGGTTTCCATCGTTTTCAGGCCGGTGCTCACGCCCAATGAATAACTAATCTGTCGGTATGGTTCGGGTGCTGCCACCTCGGCAGCGGTCGCGTAAGTAGGTAAATTGCTGCCGAGTCGCCGCGACACACCCAGGTTAATCATCGGCATATTCACCCCCCGGTTGGGTTTTAAGTAAGACGCGTTGAAGTAATGCACGAGTTTAGCTGACAGGATGGCCCGCCAGCGGGAAGAAAGCGCGTAGGAATAATTAAACTGCGTGCGCATGGTCAGGGTAATAGGCGTGCCCAACAGGATATTGGCCGTTTTCGATGGGTGGCTGATAGGGGCGGGTATGATAGCCCAACCCCACGCCCAGTCCCACGGTGAGCATTGCCCGTGGCCGACGCATCATGGGCATATCCAGGTAGAGCGTTCCGCCGATGGATTGGCCCAGCACCGGGTTGCCGTAGTCGGTGTAGGTGAGCGAAAGCCCGATATCGGGGCAGCGGTAGCGGTGCTCCCAGAACGAATAGCCGTAGGTATTCTTGTTGATGAACAGCTCGAAGCCCACCGGGCAGGCACCTGCGCGAACTGCGCCACGTTCTGCGAGGGCACCAGCAAGAAAGCCCTGGTAGGCGTTGCCGCCCAGCGTGTAGGTGTGGCGTTAGATTTGGGCGGGGGCTGAAACGGCGATGCCGAGGGTGCTCAGAACCAGAAGCAGTGGGCGGAGGAAGGGCATAAACCGAATTGAGTCAGAGGCTACTGACGAAAGTAATTTGAGACGGGTTTCTTCGTAGAAGGCAAAGTAAAGCTATTTTGCGTAAAAGTGAACTGTTACCGGTTAAGCTGAAAGCGGGGCAATCAACCATCTCTAAAGCGAAGCAACCAGCGGCAAAGAAAACATGATGATTGAGACCCCTGCTATTCTAGCCCGGTTCACCGGATTGCAGCCCGAGTGCAACCGCTAAGCAGCAGAACTGTTGCTACCTGACTTGTTATGATTGACACTGGCCGTTCGCCCATAACTACAGTGCGTGGTTGATTGGGAGAGTTGCAACCTTTTGATCAATGATAATGCAACAAGAATTCCGAATGCTAACCCGCCCTAGTATCCAGTGAACTACTCTAATCACCCAGTAGCCATCATCTTTTGTTCTAAAAGCGACTATACCTTCTCCTTTAGAATAATAGAGTTCTGTTACCAGAATGTCAGGCCTACTTGTTAGGGTAGGGCGATCAAAAACTTTGCAAAAAACATCGGTGTACGTTCTTCCCAATAACGTTACCTCGCTTTTGTCAGTCATCGACATTCAAGCTATCGTTGTGCCCTCGGTCTGAAGCGTAGGCCCAAACGGAGGAAGTAGTAAACGTACTGCTCGAGCTTTATACTTGCCGTTACAAAATCTACTAAAGTACTATCCTCGTCATCCAAATTAGTATCATCCGTATACACCCGGTACCGGATGGTTAGCGCGCCATCTGGTAAGGAAGTATACGTTAGCGTCCACTCCTCTCCTAAAAGATAATGATAAGTAGCTCCGCCAAATATGCCCTTAGCGCAGGAGATAGCGATTACTGTACTGTCGGGCTTTATTTGCAGTCCGTCCGTCGTAAAGGAAAGCTGATTCTGCATAGAATCAACAAAGACCACTTTTCCGGCCGTTGTGGCAGGGTAGAGCATCTCTAAATAGATGCTGACTTTATACGGACTTCACCTACTATTTGATCAGGAGGACAGCGATTGTCTTCGCAATTCAAAGCCATCAACGGAAGACCGAGGAAGGCTACCCAGGCTATTAAACTACCGCGCTGCTTCATAACAAAATGCACTTAAATAACTGCTGGTGATCACTTTGCCTTTTTCGCCTTCCCGCTCGGCAGGAAGCACGCTTACTCTAGGTTTGAACCATGCCCCGCTGTTGACTTCCAAATCAGGCGAGTGAATGCGCCACAGGTGCTTACCGGTAGCAATGTCTACGGCGTGCAGCAAACCGTCTCCGCCGCCTACAAAGTAGACCACCCCATTCAGGTGGCTCATCTTGCTGCTGGTGCCTGATGACTTCTCTTTCCAGAGCTGCTGCCCGGTGTCAGGGTCAAGGGCATACAGGTAGGTGTCTTCGCTGTTAGCTAGTAGTGTGCCATCGGCGATGATAAAACCGGAAAAGGTGAAGCCATTGGGAAAGTCTTTTTTCCATAACCGCTTTCCGGTGTAAAGATTAAGGCAGATGATACTTCGATCAGGAGAGAAATATACTTTATCCTCGTAGATGATAGGCGTTCCACTGCCGTACGACGGCACCCCAAGCGCCAAAGGTTGCTTCTTAACAACATCTCTTTGTTGTGTGTAATTGTAGACCCCAGCATAGATGTCCCCACCCTTCGGAAGCGCGTCAGCAAAGCCGTAAGCTAATAGTAAGTCGTTTTGCTTATCTCGGTGTGCTGTAATGCCTGTTACAAAACCGGTAATATTGTTGATACTAATGTGCTCATAACTATAATCTGGGGTAAATAGCAGGCGATTACTAGTTTCATCTACTTGACCGCTGTAGATACTTCCCTCGTAGGGGATGGAAGAGTCAGTTAACCTATTGCCAGCAATGAAGAAAGTCTCGTCGACCCCGGACATCCCCCCCGCATCAAAGTTTCCTCTTCTTTGCGCAAGGTAGCACCGCTGGATAAATCAAGGGTGTAGAATCTGGTGCCTTGCTTGAAGGCTAAGTATTGTTTGTGCTGATACTGCCTGACAACATTGAAATACTTGTTTTTATCGAACAGATCGTTCCATTCCCAAAGCACTTCTCCAGTTGCTGAAGAGAGCATCGTCATCTTGCTTACTTCCCCCTCTTGACTAGCCAACAAAACGGCGCCGTTGTATGAAATATCTATCTGAAGAAAGCTTCCTATCAAGTTGCCCTGCGTACTAAGCGAAGTTTTCCACTGGTAGGGCATACTGGTAATCACCCCTTCTGAATCTCTGGAAAGAGGAGCTCTTCCCGCTTTTCGCAGGAAGAACTAACCAAAAGAGCAAACAGTACAATCAACGAGCTAATCCTCATAATTGTCATCGTCTGGGGGTTCGAAAGAACTCAGGGACTTCAGGATTAGCAATATCATATATCGCTTCAAAGTGTCGCCGCGTTCCCGCATGATCGTCGTACTCACTGTGATTAGCACCCACCGCCTCAAAAGTCACATTGGGACTCCATCTACTGGTCGTAGCGTTGGTGCGCTGCCCTAGCTGGGTGCTCAGGTGCAGCAAGCCGTCACTCGACTGGTTGTAGTGCTGCGTGATGGTGCGGCACTGCTCCTGGAGCATAGTTCCTGGCAGGCCAGATAGTCTTCGTAGGTTACAATATTCTCGTAACACGAGTAGTCGTCGCCACAAACGTTTACCTCGTAGCAACTGCGGCGCGACTGGTGCGAACCGCCCCCGTTAGCACGTTCCACCCTTTTCTCTGAGTCGTCATCAATAAAATCGCGCCCCGCCTTCCAGCCGGCCGCCCGAAAAGCATTGATAACAGTAAAGAAGGTAGCAGCATTAGCAATATAGAAGGTGTTGTACACCGCTCGCGCGTCGCGGATTACCTGCGGCATCTCTTGCTCGAGGATTACCCTGCGCGGTAGAGGCCGAGCGATAGTGTACCGGACTCTGCTCGCTTCCGTTGATACTGATATTGGGCACCGTAACGCTGTAGTTGCGGGCATTGTTCATGTAATTGCTTCCTACGCGCATATCGTTGGGGCTTGGTCCCACCAGCAGTTCGAGTGGCATATTATCCATAGCTATGTCCTCAACAATCTCGCCAATATCGCGCCCGGTAAACGCGCGCGCTCCTCGGTTCAAAATCACATAGGTAATGATGAACTGTCGCTTCGGGCCCTTCCAACAGTTCATCTACGCCGTGATTCACGTAGCCTCTTACCTGCCCATCCTGAAAGGAGTTGATAATCTGGGCACCATTGAGCGGCGACCCCACAGTGATGATACCGCCAACGTGATTCGCTGCTTGCTCATGAACCTCACGCAGGGCTAGCCCCCCCATGCTGTGGCCAATGCCAATGGTTCGGTTGCCCGCCAACCCTCCAGTTCCGTTTTGTACATTGGTAGCCATGTTCGGAACACCGTTCAGCGAGCCGTAGTTTCGGTTGCTGGAAGTGATCTGACGCTGCGCATTGAAAAACCCTGCCGAAGCATTCCAAGCACGAAAGTCAGAGTCAATGCCGTGCACCCAGATGATGTTGCGCCGTTGCGCCAGGGCAGGTTCAATCGCCGCGAAGCCCATGCCTAGTGCGATAAATAGAATTAATCGTTTCATGGCTTAGTTGGTTTGTAGTGAATAATTATCATAGTAATAGGTGGTTCGGCTCACGTAGGCACTGCCTGTCACCTCATCAATACCGTGCTCTTCGTAGTACATTTGTTCAGGAACCCACGCACCTTTGTCTTCCCGTTGACTGTACTTATTCATCGTCCGGCTAATGAGGGTGCCATCGGCTTCGTGCATGCTATTTCCTAGCACCAAGTTTAGTCCAGGCATCACTACCTCTTCGGTATAGCGTCCGGCAGCGGTTCGCAGGGCGGATCCTTCAGTTATTCCCTCGTCGGGCACCGCTCGGCGAATGCGTATGATGCCTTCGCTCAGGCTTTTCACTTCGGCCCCGGCCGCTTTCGCTTCAGTCTCCCAATCATACTGACCAGTTAGGCGCTTCATCTGTTCGCCCATCGCGTAGTCTTCTTCCATCGGGTGCTGGTAGATCAGGTTGTCCTGTGCGTCGTAGAAGTAGGCTATACCTTTGGTGATTTTAGTCTTATTAATAGGAGGCATATCGTTGGGAGGAACGCCTTCGAACCAAGAAGGTAAAGACATTCGCTCCGGGGTACGCTTCTCGATAAGATAGTCAGCACTACCATCTTCAAAGACCAGGATATCAACCGCTTGGCGGTCCACGACCGGTTCGCTGGCAATTTCGTCCAGAAAAGTGAGATTGGTGTTTTGTCTGGCACTGAGGATCTCCCGGTGCGTGATGGCTTCCAGTTCGTAACTGAGCCGCATGGCCACGGGTTGAGTATTAATGGTTGAAGAAAGTAGTGGCGTCTCCTCTTTCGAGCAAGCCTGCACGCCCACCGCCACGGTGATGAGCACCAGATGACGCCATTTAACATTTTGAAATAAGTTGCGTTTCATAGCTGAGTTAATTTTATGAGTTGACTTAGGCTACGGGTATTCTTTTGCGGGAAGCACGTAGCCTTTTCTTTTCCTATCATTGTAGCGGATAGGGAGCTTAGGGATAGGTCTTCCTAGAAGACCGGCTCCTGTTTGTTGGTAGTTGCTAGGTCATCGGGCAGATTAGGTTGGTGACACCGCAGCAAGCTACGTTGCCTCCGTCTACTATATTTAAACTTTATAGAAACTCTCGCTATTTTTCTACTGCCGTACCCCCTTGCTCCGCCTCTTCCAGAGAAACAAAGCCCACAAAAAGCCGCTTGCCATCCAGATAATAGTAGCTCTGCCGGGTTCGGCAGTAGTGAATATCGGCCCCCAACTGCCGCAACTCGTTCAGGCAGTTCATCAGTTCGCTTCGGCACAAGCCCAACCGGTGCGCAAAGGCTTCCGGGGTGCCGGTGGCCCGCCGGGCAATCAGATTATCCATCCGCTGTAGGCGGTAGACATACTTGAGAGAAGACATAGGTAGAAGTTTAGGTTGTTGAATAAGTGATGACGGTAGTCAAGATAGATGCCTCTTCAGAAACCTCCTAACGTTTCATCCTACGATGTGGAGTGTTGGGTAACATGGCGAAAATGAGTAAGAACGCGTTTCCGTTACCACTTATCCACGTTCTTAGCAAGTTACGACGCAAAAAAGTGGCTGTAACGGCAAAAAGGGTGAGGGCTAAAGGCTATTGGTAACATCTTGAG
Source organism: uncultured Cytophagales bacterium (assembly GCA_963761785.1). Taxonomy (GTDB): domain Bacteria; phylum Bacteroidota; class Bacteroidia; order Cytophagales; family Cyclobacteriaceae; genus Tunicatimonas. The sequence goes on along the minus strand of CAVXII010000001.1, from coordinate 1,696,090 downwards.
GACGAAAAATTTTTGCTTTCTTTCTCCGAATGGCCTCGCTTAAGCCCTTTTTAGCCTGGCGAGAGATAAATAGAGCCTCGCTTGGCTAATTTTTGGCCCTGAGAAGCTAAAATTCAGGGTCGCTTGACTAATTTTTAGCCTTGTTCGGCTGCTCTTTAATAAACCTTATTCTGATAATTGTTTATCCAGAGGTTCAGGTCGACACGAACCTTAAGGATTTATCAGAATAATTTCTAATCAACCAAAGCTAAAATTGGCGCTAAGGGGCTATCGGATGAGTCAAATTGCTTCAAGCGCGTAGCCTCCAGTACTGAGGCTGGTGTTGACTTCAACGATTCAATTACCGTCCGGTACCGACGCGCACCGATGAAGCGTGTAAGAAATCATCCGAACTAACGTTTTCTTTCCTGCCCGATCTTACCCATTTTGCGCCAACGAAACCAGGCCCAACAACTCAGGCGTTCGAGTCGCTACTTCACTGCTTAAACCACAATCTTATGTCACTGCGTGTGCAGGCGCTTACCAAAACCTACGGTAGCCAGACGGCCGTGAACAACGTTTCGTTCGCCGCGGAACCCGGTCAGATTGTGGGCTTCCTGGGTCCCAACGGGGCGGGCAAGTCCACCACCATGAAGGTGGCCACCGGCTACCTGCCTCCCACCCGGGGCACCGTAGCGGTGTGCGGGCACGACGTGGTGGCCGAGCCGATGGCGGTGCGCCGTTGCCTGGGCTATCTGCCCGAACACAACCCGCTCTACCTGGATATGTACGTGCACGAGTATCTGCGCTTTATCGGACGGATGTACGGAATGCGCGGTGCCACGCTCGGCGAGCAGGTGCAGCGCATGGTGGAGCGGTGCGGACTCACCCGCGAGCAGAACAAAAAGATCGGTTCGCTCTCCAAGGGCTACCGCCAACGCGTCGGGCTGGCCCAGGCCTTGGTGCACGACCCCGCGGTGCTGATCCTGGACGAGCCCACCACCGGACTGGACCCCAACCAACTCACTGAAATCCGCCACCTGATCAAGAGTATCAGCGCCGAAAAAACGGTGGTCTTCTCCACCCACATCATGCAAGAAGTACAAGCGCTGTGCGACCGGGTGGTGATCATCAACCGGGGCGTGGTGGTGGTCGATAAAGCCCTGGCCGACTTGCAACGAAGCACCCCGTCGGACAAGGCCTCGGGAACAGTAGTAGAAGTGACCTTTACCCAAGCCGTTGATGTTGAACTGCTGAGCCTGGTGACGGGCGTGCAGGGCGTGCAGGAAATGGGCGGTGAGGTGTATCAAATTACCAGCGCGGGGGCCAACGATGTGCGTCCGGCCGTGTTTCGTTTCGCCTGCCAGCACAATTACGTGATGATCGGGATGAAACAGCTTGATGCGTCAGAAAATCATCCTTCGGGATCGTTGGAAGAGATTTTTAGAAACTTGACTGCAGTGAACAATGAGTGATTGCCCACAACTTAACGTCATTCCCAAATTTTCCGTAGCAGCGCGTAGGAAAATATTGGGAGTCTCCAGCGTAGAAAACGAGTATATTCAATTAATATAATGCTTTTAGCACTACTTCGTAGGAAGGATATACCGGATACCTTCTTTCGCGCTGCTACAGAAGGTTCCGGGATGACGTAAAGTTGTTATGCTACAAATCCTCAACAAAGAGATCAATAGCTACCTTAACTCGCTGATTGCGTACGTGGTGATCGCGGTGTTTCTGACGGGTATGGGTTTGCTAATGTGGTTGTTTCCCGACACCAGCGTGCTGGACTACGGCTTCGCCGAGATGACGACGCTCTTCTCGCTGGGCCCTTATGTGTTTCTGTTTCTCATTCCGGCCATCACCATGCGCAGCTTCGCTGAGGAAAAGAAAGCGGGCACCATGGAGCTGCTGCTTACCCAGCCGGTCACCGATTGGCAACTCATCGTCGGCAAGTTTTTGGCGGCTTGGACGGTGGTGCTGTTTGCGTTGCTGCCTACATTGATCTATTACCTTTCGGTCTACCGGTTGGGCAGTCCGGTGGGTAATCTGGATTCGGCTGGGATTTTCGGTTCGTACATCGGGCTGCTGCTGCTGGGCGGGGTGTTCACTTCGATCGGCGTGTTTGCCTCTTCGCTCACCGAAAACCAGGTGATCGCCTTTATTCTGGCGGTGTTTCTGTGCTTTATCCTGTTCACGGGCTTTAGTTCGCTGGCCGGACTGGGCGGAGACGGGCCGGTGGGCTATTACGTGGCGCAACTGGGCATCCTGTATCACTACGAAGCCATGAGCCGGGGCCTGATCGACTCGCGCAACCTGGTCTACTTTGTGACGGTGATCGGCTTGATGCTGTTACTCACCCAGGTGGTGCTGAACAGTAGGAAGTGGTGAGAGATTGAGTGATTGAAGGATTGATTGACTGAATAAATGAATGATTGAACTGGAAACTTAGACGACGCAAGTTGAGATACGGTAGCCGTGTCTGCGAGGCAGACGGTGGGGCTACTCGGAAGCAAAAAGCAGGCAGGCTGGCTTGAGCGGCGTTGGGATGTGATTACCCCCTTGCCGAAGCAGTCTCAAGCTACTTAAAAAGAAACTGAGTTGTAAAGAGAATCACCCATATGCACGTTGCTGCTTTAGGAGAATATTTCTCTAGGCGTAGGTTGAGCGAAGTGCTTCTGCAACTCCAACAAAATGAATTAATGCAGTTGTAGGATGCATGCTATCGCGACCTACAGCCAGATTAGAAACCATGACCTCATCCACCCAAACGCCCCCTTCTTCCCCCAACACCCGCAACCGCGATTTGTCCAGGCTCGCCCTGGGCATCGTGGCGTTGTTCTTCCTCAACCTGCTGGCGCAGCGGTTCTTCTTTCGCATCGACCTCACCGAAGAGCAACGCTACAGCATCTCCGCGGCTACCAAAGCACTGCTGCGCAACCTGAATCAAGACGTGGAGGTAACCGTCTACCTGGAAGGCGACGGCCTGCCACCCGACTTTCGGCGACTGCAACGCAGTGTGCGCGAGACGCTCGACGAGTTTCAGGTGTACGCCGACGGGCAGTTGCGCTACCGCTTTGTGAACCCACTCACCGCCACCAGCGCCGAGCAGCGACAAGCCTTTATTCAGGAACTCGCGCAAGCCGGTATCCAGCCCAACCGGGTGTTTGCCGAAGAAGACGGACGGCGTATCCAGAAAATCGTGCTGCCAGGAGCCATCGTATTCGCCGACAGTGCCCAAACCGCCGCGATGCTGCTCAACGGTGACCAAGCGGCCGGATCGCAAGAAACGCTCAACCAGTCGATCGAGAACGTGGAGTACGAACTGGCTAGCGCCATCCGGCGGGTGGTGGCTACCGAGCGCAAGCGAGTCGCCTTCGTCAAGGGACACGACGAACTGCCGCCCCTCGACGTAGCCGGACTCACCCAAGCCGTGTCGCAAACCTACGATCTGTACGAACTGAATGTGCCTGACAAAGATGTGATTCCGCCCTACGCCGCCCTGATCGTGGCCCAACCACAGGAGGCCTTTAGCAAGCAAGACCAGTACAAACTCGACCAGTACATCATGCGGGGCGGCAAAGTGCTGTTCTTTATCGACCCGCTGCGCATCGATATGGACAGTGTGGGGCAAGATGGCTCATTCGCGTTCCCGCTCGACCTGGGGTTGGAAGATATACTGTTTCGCTACGGAGTGCGCATCAACCCCACGCTGGTGCAAGATATCAAGTCAGGCGTATATCCGATTGTGGTAGGCGAAGTGGGTGGAGAGCCACAGATTGTGCCTCTGCCCTGGCCCTTCTTCCCCACGGTGAACCGCTACGGCGCGCACCCTATCGTGCGTAATCTGGACGCAATGTACTTGCGCTTCGTCAGTAGTATCGATACCGTGCAGGCCGCGGGCGTTACAAAAACTCCGCTCGTCTATACCTCTCAGTACTCACGGGTGCTTCAGACTCCCATCGTGGTCGACCTGAACGAGCTGCGCGAAGAGCCCCGGCCCGAGCGCTTTCGCAGTGGTCCGCAGGCGGTAGCCTACCTGCTGGAAGGTTCGTTCACCTCGGTGTTTAAGAATCGTATCCTGCCCGATAGCGTTGATAAAGCATCGTTCTTAGAACGCAGCGTGCCTACCAAACTGATCGTATGCTCCGACGGTGATCTGGTACGCAACGAGGTGAACCGGCAGAACGACCAGCCGTATCCGTTGGGCTTTGATCCCATCACCGAACGCACCTTCGCCAACGAAGACTTCGTGATGAACGCACTGGCCTACCTCACCGATGAAGATGGCCTCATCAGCGCCCGCACGAAAGATATTCAGGTGCGTCCGCTGGATAAAGTGAAGGTGGAACGGGAAGCTACTATGTGGCAGGCGATTAACCTGGTGGTGCCAATCTTACTTATCGTCGCGTTTGGAGTGATCAAGTACTATCTCCGTCGGCGGAAATACGCGCGTTTCTGACGAACTTTGTTGGGTATAAGACAATTTATTCTTTTCCATGTACCTTTTTTTGCCTATCTTGGACGTTTTAAACTCGTCCATTTATGAAAACTTTCTCTCGTCTTGCCCTTTTGGGGCTTTTAGCATCGCTGTGCCTACTGTCTAATAGCAGCCAGGCGCAGGTCAATTTTACCTTTTCTAATCTGCCGATCATCGTGATCAATACCGACGGGGCGGAGATTGTCGATGAGCCGAAAATAAACGTGTTCATGGGTGTGATCAACAACCCGGCTGGTCAGCGGAACAACCTGACCGACCCCTTCACCGATTACGAAGGCACGATAGGCATTGAGATTCGGGGCGCTACCTCGCAAGGTTTTCCGAAGAAGCAATACAGCGTAGAACTGCGCGATCCCGATGGCAAAGACACCGCGGTGGCGCTGCTCGGTATGCCCAAGGAAGCCGATTGGGTGCTCAACGCTCCCTACGCCGACAAAAGCCTGATGCGCAATATCCTGGCCTACCAACTGGGCCGCGACCTGGGCCACTACGCCCCGCGCACCAAACTGTGCGAGGTGGTGCTCAACGGTGACTACCAAGGAGTTTACGTGCTCATCGAGAAGATCAAGCGCGACAAAAACCGGGTGGACATCGCCAAACTGAATGATGACGAGGTCAGCGGTGACGATCTAACGGGTGGTTACATCATCAAGATCGACCGAGACACCGAAGGCAATGAGGATGGGTGGCCGTCGGCCTACGCCCCGCCCTACCGGCAGAAAGACAACCAGCGTATCTACTTCCGCTACGATTATCCGGACACCGATGAGATTGCTCCGGAACAAAAAACCTATATTCAGAACTACGTCAAAGGATTTGAAGATGCCCTGGCCAGCGACGACTTTGCCGACCCGGAAAAGGGCTACGCTCCGTACATTGACGTGAACTCGTTTATCGACTACTTCATTGTGAACGAAGTCTCTAAAAACCTCGATGCCTACCGCCTGAGTACGTACCTACACAAGCAAAAGGACTCCGACGGAGGCAAACTGGTCATGGGTCCGATTTGGGACTACAATTTTTCGTTCGGTAGCGCCAAATTCTGTATTAACAACGGTGGCCCCGAGAATTTCGCGCTGGACTTCAGCAAACTATGCCCTACTGACTTCTGGCTGGCCCCTTTCTGGTGGGAGCGGTTCATGGAGGACCCGGCCTATTCGGATAGCTTGGCCGTGCGCTGGGCCGAACTGCGTACTGATAAACTAAGCGCCGCCCGGTTGGTAGCGCGTGTGGACTCGGTCGCTACGCTCGTTGATGAAGCCCAGGCTCGTAACTTTGCGCGCTGGCCCATCTTAGGCGAGCTTATTTGGCCCAACGCCTTCGTGGGAGAAACCTACCAGGAAGAACTTGATTATCTGAAAAATTGGACAACACAACGGCTCACCTGGCTGGATGAAAATTTGCCGGAGCCCCCACCCCCGGTGGTGGTTCCCGATCCGGTTCCCCCCACTACGCCGACCGATTCGGTTCCGCCTACGGTGCCGTCCGATACCGTTATTACTAATCCTCCTCCGGCCGACAGCGTAGTTACATCCATTGATCAGGAGGAGCTTTCTAACGAAACGCCGGTGGCTTACCCCAATCCGTTCGACGACAAACTGACGGTTCGGTTCACCACGCACCATCCGGGCACCACAGCAGTGCTGGTTCATGACCTGTTGGGAAGAACGGTGTTGCGGTCTACCGCTTACCACACCACCGCCGACGAACAGCAGCTTTCGCTGGAGACTTCGTCGCTTCCGCCGGGCATTTACGTGCTGGAGTTGCAAGTGGGCAATCAGACATTGGTTACCCGGAAGATCAGCAAACGCTAGTAGTTATGAACTACCCTTGTTGTGCTACTCGATTTCAGTGGATCACCCTACTCAGCTTATTGCCGACGGTCGGCTGGGCGCAGGTTGATTTCACCGCTTCCAATCTCCCCATCATTGTTATTGATACCCAAGGTGCGGCGATTGTGGACGAACCCAAGATTAGCGCGACGATGGGCATCATTGACAACGGGCCAGGAACAAGCAACAACCTGACGGACCCGTTCAACGACTTTGAGGGAACCATCGGCATTGAGATCCGCGGTTCTTCTTCGCAATCATTCCCCAAAAAGCAGTACGGCGTGGAAGTGCGCAACCCCGACGGTAGTGATTCTACGGTTTCACTGCTGGGCATGCCCGCCGAATCGGACTGGGTGCTTTACGCTCCCTACAGCGACAAGAGTTTGATGCGCAATATCCTGGCCTACCAACTGGGCCGCGATCTGGGCCACTACGCGCCGCGCACCAAACTGTGCGAAGTGGTGCTCAACGGCGACTACCAGGGCGTTTACGTGCTCATTGAGAAGATCAAGCGCGACAAAGACCGGGTGGATATTGCGAGACTTCAGGACGACGAGATCAGCGGTGATGATTTGACCGGTGGGTACATCCTCAAGATCGACAAGGGAAACGATGCGGGCTGGACGTCCGACTATCCGCCCCTCCGTCGGCAGGGCAACCAAACCATCGTTTTTCAGTACGAGTATCCGGATGGGGACGACATCGTGGCGGAGCAGCAGGCGTATATTCAGCAGTTCGTTAACGATTTTGAGGATGCGCTGGCGGGCGATAATTTTGCTGATCCTGAGAATGGCTACGCCCGCTACATCGACGTGAACTCGTTTGTAGATTACCTCATCGCCAACGAAGTGACCCGCAACCCGGATGCCTACCGCATCAGCACCTTTATGCACAAGCAAAAGGACTCCGACGGCGGCAAGCTGGTAATGGGCCCGATCTGGGACTTCAACCTAGGTTTCGGAAACGTTGACTTTTGCCTGGGTGGAAGTCCCCAGGGGCTGGTGCTGCGCTACAACTCAGTGTGTCCCGAAGACTTCTGGCTTATCCCTTTCTGGTGGGATCGGCTCATGGAAGATCCGGCCTTCACCCAGCGCGTCAATGACCGATGGGCCGAACTGCGCGCAGGTGTGCTGTCTACCGAGCGCATGGTGGCTCAAATTGACTCGATCACTAATTTAGTAAGTGAAGCCCAGGATCGTAACTATACGCGCTGGCCGGTACTGGGGGAGTACGTATGGCCCAATGCTTTTATCGGACAAACCTACGCTCAGGAAGTGGATCACCTCAAGACCTGGACGACCGACCGGCTCGGCTGGCTGGATGCCAACCTCAGCCGGGAGCTAACGCTGGTGACCGACCTTCCGTCGGAAGCTCCGACCGAATCGCTCCGGGTGTATCCCAATCCGTTCGGCGAAACCCTGACCGTCCAATTGGCCACGCCCGCCCCGGAAACTGTGTCGGTGCAATTCTACAATTTGCTGGGGAAAACGGTTTGGTCCTCGTCGCACGGGCCGACCGACGGGCCGACGATGCATTTGAACACCGCGGGCCTGCCCCCCGGATTGTACGTGGTGCATCTACAGGTAGGCGGCCGACAACTTCGGCAGAAAGTGAGCAAAAGCTTCTAAACCGTCCGTTACCGAACAGTAGTGACCGGAATCGTACAGTCAAATTCGGAAAAAAGGAGCTTTTTGCGCTAAATTCGGCAATTTGGGGGTTGGCACGTTCCTTGAAATCAGGTAAGGTAGTATTCACAACCTAACCTTTAGAACGATGAAACAACTGACCATTCTCTTATTCTTAGTTGCCGCTATTGCCACCCTGGCCGATGCCCAATCCCGCATCAACGCCGCCGACATCATTAAACAAATCGACCGGGGCGAAGCCGTGCGCTACGAAAACGTAGAAATCAAAGGCGTGCTGGATCTCACCCACCTGGATAATCAAAAACGCACCGAGTCGTCGGACAGTTGGTTCGGCCTGGGGGGCAGCAACGACACCTACGAGAGCCACGTGGAGGTAAGTCTTACCTTTATCAACTGTACCTTCCGCGACGAGGTGCTGGCCTACTACCACGACGACGGCGAAGACGATACCTTCATTGCGCACTTCGACGAGGACGTTCGATTCAGCAGTTGCACCTTCGAAGACGCTAGTGAGTTTAAGTACTCCGAATTTTCGGAAGTAGCTGATTTTCGGGGAGCCGTGTTTAGCGAGGAAGCCAATTTCAAGTATGCCGAGTTTTCGGAAGCCCCGGTCTTCGCGCAAGCAGTGTTTGAAGAAGATGCCAATTTCAAGTACGCCGAGTTTCCTAAGAACACCTCCTTTGCCCAGGTAGTGTTTGAAGAAGAAGCCAACTTCAAGTACGCCGATTTTCCGGCCGGAGCCAGCTTTGAGGGCACCGTGTTCAACGACTTGGCCAACTTCAAGTACAGCAAGTTTGAGGAGCCGATCAACCTGAACAACGTGTCGTTCAACGGCGACGAAGACTTTAAGTATACCGAGGTAGACGGCGAAGATTTCACCACCTTTTTGCTGAAAAACCAGTAGTATACTCCTTCAACGATTTAGTCTATTCACTTAAAACCTAACGACCATGAGAACCCTTTCATACTTCTTTGTCCTCTTCACTATGGCCTTCGGCACCGCCGCTTGCGCACAGAACATCAGCGGCAATGGCAACGTGGTGGAAGAAAACCGCACCGTAGAATCTTTTTCCTCCATCGACATCGGGGGCGTACTCAACGTATACCTTACGCAGGGCGATACCGAGTCGGTAACCGTAGAGGCCGACGAAAACCTGCTCGACCTGATTATCACCGAAAATCGGGGCAACACCCTGGTAGTGAAGCTCAAGAAAGGCGTCGATATCAAAAAAGCCAAAGAAAAGAACGTGTACATCACCCTGCGCTCGATCGACGAACTGGAAGTGGGCGGCGTGGTGAACGTGAAGACCACCAACGCCCTCACCGCCGACGCGTTTGATTTAGACATCGGGGGCGTGGGCAACACCGACCTGGAGCTGCGCTGCAACCAACTCGACGCCAAGGCCAGCATGGTGGGCAACCTGACGCTGCGCGGTGCCGTGCAGGAAGCCAACATCAAAAACGGCGGAGTGGGCTCGCTCAAAGCATTCGATCTGAAAGTGGACCGACTCACCATCAAGAACAGCGGGGTGGGCAGCGCCGAAGTGCAGGCGCAGGATGAAATCAGCATCACCTCGTCGGGCGTGGGCAGCGTGCGCTACAAGGGCGACGCAGCGGTGAAGGAACTCTCGACCAGTGGAGTGGGGAAGGTGAAAAAGATGTAGTCACCTGAAGAAGTGCATTGCCATAGGTTCTCCAAGAAACGCTAAAATGCTACTGCGTCGGTAGCATAACTTAGCGTACAAAGTCTTATGTTTACCTGACATAAGAAAACTACCTACTATGCCACAGAGAACTACTCATCTGGTGGGCAGTATGCCCTTCGCCAATGAAGAAGATTCCATGCAGCAAGCGTTGCACCATCTTGGCCCTCACCTTACCAGATTGCCTGATGGGGAGATCGGCGAAAAAACGGAGCAGTATCCTAACGGAAAACGAGCGGCCTGGGTGATGACGGCCGTCGATCGTTGCACCGCCGATACCGACCATTGGGAGGTAGTGGATGCGGGGGAGCGCGACGAAAACGGGTTTCCGATAGATTACGACAAGGTGCAGAAACTGCGTCCCAAGCACGCACCTGCTGACATGTATGAGCACCTTGATTTTGGCTATCATACCTACTTCAAAGAAAACTACCCTACTTTTCAGAAACTCCGAGAGGAGCATGGTTGAAAAAGACATCCGCTTCCAGGTGGGCGTGCCTACAGGCTTAGGCATCACGTTTTCAATGATGAGCAAAATTAATGCGCTACGCTACGCCGACGTATTCAATCGACGAATCGCCTACGAAGTTGACGAAATCATAAAAATTGCCGGGGATGATGTTGTTATTCAGGTAGAGGTTCCGGGTGAACTGGCGATGGCGTATCAACTTCCCTCGTTTCTGGTAGGGCTTTCGCTGCGAAGCATCTACGGGCTGCTCAATAAGATCAGTCGGCCAGCTACGTTTGGCGTTCACATTTGCTTGGGCGATCTAAACCATAAGGCGCTTATCCATCCCAAGACGCTTAAGAAGATGGTGCGCTTTTCCAATGAACTAGTCCGAAAGTGGCCTTCTACTCATCGACTAGAGTACGTTCATTATCCGCTCGCTGAGGCTGCTGACCCGCCACCGCTGGATGGAGACTATTATGCCGACCTAAGAGATATTAAGCTGCCGGACGGCGTCCGCTTCGTGGCAGGTTTTGTTCACGGAAAACGCAGCGACGCTGAGCACCTCAGTATCCTGAAAACCATTGAGGGTTTCCGCAGTGAACCGGTGGAGGTGGCGTGCTCGTGCGGTATGGGACGCTATTCGGAGGAGGAAGCGACTGAGCTTTTAGTTGCCATGAAGAAAGTGGCTAACGCCCCTTAGCGGGCTAGGGCGTGTTGACATATAGATTGGCGAGGGCTTTCGAGGGTGTTTTTGTTCTGATCAAGACGCTTAAGGCAGGCGATGCGAGAGTATCGGCTAACGAAAGCAACGAAGAGCAGCGGACCCCGCGGGGGGCAAAAACAGTCAGAAAGCACCGTCTAGCTTATATGTCAACACGCCCTAGGTCTGCGTTGCTTTCTGAAGTTCTTCTATGATCTGTGTCTGCTCCCGGTCCTTGCGGTCCATTTTTTCCTGAATCGCCTGTAGCTCTTCCATATTCTGGCGCATCTCTTCTTCGGTGGCCTGCATCTCCTCGGCCTGTTGACGTGACAACTCAAGCAGCGCTTGGGTCCGGGCCGCTATCTGTTTGTTCTGCAAAGCCGAAGCAATATCTTCTCCAGCGCGTTTAACAAAATCCTGCTGATGCTCCTCCAAAGGCTTGAAGGAAGCTACTTCCAAAACACCGACCACTTGCTCATTGAAGATTAGGGGCATGATTAGCAGGCAGCGAGGCGTGGCTTCGCCGAGGCCTGAAGTGATCTGCACATACCGCTCGGGCACTTCCAGAAGCACGATTGGCTCCTTCTCCAGATAGCACTGACCCACCAGCCCTTCGCCAATTTCTATATCACGGGTCAAGTATTTTTGCCGACTGTATGCATAACAAGCCTCCAATCGCAACACCCGCTCATCTTCGCCCTCTCGAACCACATATAGCCCTCCTTGATTTGCGTTCAAATAAGTAACCATCGTTGAGACCAGTTGCTGATATATCACAGGCAGGTCGATGTTTGATCGCAGTATACCACTCACCTTGGTTAGCCCTTCGGTTATCCAGTTTCGCTTCTCATCCTCCTCCCGGGCCCGCTGAATCTTTATCAAGTTGTCTGAAGCCTTTTTCTGCTGCTTCTTTAGCACCTGGTTCTGCTGGTGCATCTCTTCTAACAATTGCTGGTTATCTTGAATGGATTGCTGGGTCCGGCTTAGCAAAAAGGCTAGTGAAGAAATAGTGATGACCACTGCCACTCCACAGGTAGCGTAGTAGAAGAAACCCTCCCGAAGCATAGTTTCGTCCACCTTGAGCGTTAACGCGTCGTTCAACCACGGTTGACCAAAAAATATGCCGTAGCATATGGCCAAGCAAATGGATAACAGCGACTTCTCCTGAAGATCAAACAGAACCCAGGGAAGCAACGTCATGGCAAACTGCGCTAATAGAAAGCAAGTGAGCATCGGATCGTCGGCGTCTACCAAGTACGCATGATATACGCTGGTGAGCAGGAGTGCCTGAAACGCCATGACCATCCGAGCAGTCCGGTACCACCCCAAGCGATTCATTCCGCATATACCAAGCGCCAAGCCAACCGCACCTAATGGGTACCATATGAGGGGTGGATAATAGAATGCGGAGAAGATGGCGTAACTGAGAGCTACCAACACAAATATGAAAGCAATCTGGTTGCAAAGCCGGACTTTGCCTTGCTCAGGTTTGCTTAAATCTGGAGTGAGTCCGATGTTGAATATAAGATTCATAGGAACGTTACATAAGACATTTAAGCAGAGCACAAAATACGCTCCGTAAACGAAGTAGTGCTCTGCGGTTAGTAATGACATATGTAATAGCCGCCTGGAATTTGAACAAAAAGACCTTTTATCGCGGTTTTTCGTCGCTGTAAAGGCGCATTTCCAACCAATAGATTCTTTTGATCATTTTTACTTAATTTGCGTGCTTAAGCTCTCGCTAATGAAGCCATTACTATACACAACTGCCCTGTTGATATTTTTAGTCGCCGATTTGCGGGCGCAACTCACCCCGGAAGCCGTAGCGCAAAGTGTGCAGCGGGCTGAGGTAGAGCAGCACCTGCGTTTTTTGGCCGCCGACGAACTGCGGGGGCGCGACACCGGTTCGCCCGAACTGGAAATTGCGGCGCGCTACCTGGCCGAGCAGTTCCGCCGCTACGGATTGGATACGGTGCCCGACGCCAACGGCTACTTCCAGCCCGTGAAACTGGTATCGTCCAAGCCTCCGGCCGAAGCCACGCTTGCCTACGGCGACCAGTCCTTTCAAATTGCTTCCGACCTGCTGGTGCTGTCGGGCGACAGCGTTGCGCTGGAGGCACCGGTGGTGTACGCCAACTACGGCACCGCCGAAGACCTGGAGGCGGTGGACGTGAAAGGCAAGATTGTGGTGACCAAAGCCGGTGGCGAGGATGTGACCAATCCGCAATCGTTTTTCTACTTGACCAACGAAAAGCGAGATCGGGTGAACGATTTGGGGGGAGTGGCTCTGGTGGAGTTGTATCGATCCAATCAGATTCCCTGGACTTTGCTGGTACAGTACCTTAACACCGAACGCCTGACGGTGGATGTTGACCGTGATACGGCTTCTCAAAAATTGCCGGTACTGTGGCTCAACGATCCGCAGGGCCGGCGACTCGGCCTGTTTCAGGAGGTTGGAACACCGGAGGCTTCGCTTTCTGTTGCCAAGAAGCAAGAAGCAGCCGTGCCGGTGAAGAACGTGGTGGCCCTGGTAGAAGGCACCGACCCGCAGCTAAAGAATGAGTATGTAGTGCTATCCGCCCACTACGATCACATTGGCGTGGCGGCGAGCCCGAATCCTCAGGACAGTATTTTCAATGGCGCGCGCGACAATGCGCTGGGCACCACGGCCTTGCTGAGCGCCGCCGAATATCTGGCGGCCCACCCGCCGAAGCGGTCGGTGCTTTTCGTAGCCCTCACCGCTGAGGAAAAAGGGTTACTGGGCAGCGCCTGGTACGTGGCCCATCCGCTGGTGCCGCTTTCGCAAACCGTATTCAACCTCAATACCGACGGGGCGGGCTACAACGACACCACCAAGGTGACCGCCATCGGACTGGAGCGCACCACCGCTGAGCAAAGCATCACGGAGGCCAGCCAGGCGTTCGGTCTGGAAGCCATTCAGGACCCCGTGCCCGAACAAAACCTTTACGACCGCTCGGATAACGTGAGTTTCGCGCAGAAGGGCATCCCGGCGGTTAATTTTGCGCCAGGCACCACCGCCTTCGACGCCGAGATTATGAAAAACTACCACCAGGTGAGCGACGAGGCCGAAACGCTCAACTTCAACTATGCTGAAAAATACGCGGAAGCGTTTACCCTAGCCGCCGAACGCATTGCCAATCTGCCGGAAAAACCCTTCTGGAAGGAAGGTGACAAGTACGAAGCTGCCGGGAAAGCTTTGTACGCGGAATAGTCGCTGAGACGCTTGGTTGGCTAAAAATTGGAGCATAATTTGAATAGACATAGGAAAAACCTACCCTATGAAACCTACTTTGCCGCTCCTCGCGTTTATCGTGTTGTTCAGCAGTTGCCTGCGTTATCCGGCAACCTATCCTAATTATGATCGGCTGGTGAATCTACCTACCGAACCCCACGAACGGGAAGTATCTATTCTATTCGATAGCGACCCATTGCCTCGCGAGCCGTACATCAAACTGGGCATGGTAGAGGTGCACGGAGGCGGTTTTGCTTCCTACAATAAGCTTATCCGAGCGCTACAGGCCGAGGTTCGGGAGTTGGGCGCAGACGCCGTTCAGCTATCGGATAAAAAATATACCGAAGACACCTACACTTCCTGGGACCTTGTCGGTACTGATACCTACGGTAGTCTGGCCGGATTGAGTATTTTGTACCTGAAAAACGCAGATTATCTCGAGCGATACGTCGAGGCTGAATTATTTTATCCTTTCAACGATAGCACTAGCCGCTATAATGAAGCGGCTTGCCGCGTGGTGCGCACCTATAACGATCAAGAGAGTAAGATTATCGGTGATAAAAGTTACGCTGATTTTGTCGCCACCTACTCGCTAGAACACCTGCGTCACGAAGAAACCCAAGATTGGTACTACTTTCTGGACGGACGCCAGCGGGTAAGTACCCGCGTGTACCGTCCCAACGGCCTGCTGGTGAAGAAGTGCTGGTTCGCCTACAACGGCTATGGGCAGGTGACCGAGGTGCGCATCCGGCGGTTTTATCCTGAACGCCGGGACGAAAAAGTGATCATTCGCTACGACGATCAGAAGAATGTAGCCGAGAAGCAGATGTACCGGGAAGGGCAGTTGGCTTATCGTGAGATTCCAGCCTACGACGAACGTGGTTTGCGCGCGGGAAGCGAATATTACTACGTGCAAGAGGGTCAGCCGGACCAGCCTTACCTCAAAGTGGTGTATCAATTTTTTGATCCGAACAACCTGCCGGTGGGCGAAGCACTGGTAAAAAAATGACGCAGCCACCGAACGGTCTCCGAAGAAACCACCCGATGGCTACGATAGTGATGGTGAGTGCGGTAGACTAGAACGAGTAGCGTAGGCCTACCTGGGCGGCCCAGCGAGAGCCTTCGGCCGAAGGAGACTGATCAATGTCCCAGGGATCGCCCGGCTCGCTGAAGGAGAATACCGGACGCCGGGTAAAGCCGTCTTCTTCGTACTCAAAGCCCTCAAACTGAAGCAGTTCAAAGGTGTAGCGGTTATCGCCGCTGCCCACGAAGTAACGCCGTCCCCAATTCTTGTTAATTAAGTTGCTCACGTTGAACACATCCAGCGAAAGCTGTAGCGTGTGGCGACGACCGTTGGGCATGGTTACGTAGAAATCCTGCAACACTTTAAGGTCGAACACACTGGAGAAAGGAGCCCGCGAGCGATTTTGCTCAGCGTACTGTCCGCGCCGCCCACTGAGATAATCGTTTCCTTCAATGAACGCATCCAGTTTGTCGTACATTGCTTGTTGCTCTGCCTCACCGGATGGAATCCCGCCGAAGATAGGGATTTGTTCCCCCGCGTTGTTCAATACAAACTCTCCGGCTTCGTCTCGCTCGAAGTCTACTACACCACGTTGTCCTAGCGTAATTTCGTTGGCGCTAGCCGGTACGTAGATCAGCGAGCGCTCGTAATCCTGGTTGTCTTCGTTGACCAGTGCATCGCTACCTCGGTACACGTACGAGTAAGGCACTCCTGACTGTCCACTGTAGAATAGTGACAAGGTAGTCGCCATAAAACCAGCGTACTCTTTGCGGTAGGATAAAGCACCCACGATGCGCGAGCCCACGTCGAAGGTAGATCGGCCTAGCGTTGGGTTGTTGCGTCCGTTAACGCTGGAAGTGTTTCGCCAGTTGGTCGCATTGATGAAGCCTCGACCGTCAAAAAGCGACTCGGCCCGGGTAAAGGAGTACGCCAGACTTCCTCCAAATCCCCGAACCATCGGTTTCTCTAGTTTCAAAGTGGTGTTCCAGGTGTAGCCTTGGTTGGTGTTGCCGACCAGCGAGATAAAGGAGTATCTTCCATCAATAGGGTCACCCACGTTGAAGATCGGACGATTGTCGGCACCTTCCAGGCTGCCTACTGACGGTTTCAAATTCACGTTCTTTACGTCGATATTGTTCAGCGTTTTGGTATACATGAACTCGGCCGTTCCTACCAGACCAAAGGGGAGCGCCTGATCCACCGCGATATTGGTGCGGAAGACTTGCGGATACTTAAAGTTCTCGGTGAACAGGTCTACATCACCCGAGGGACTGTTACTATTGAACAGGTTATCGCGCCACTCTTGCGGGGTGGCATAGAAAGGATCAGCAAAGGGGCTAACGGGGTCAACAGAAAACGGTTTCAAAAAGCTGCCGTACAAACTACTGTTAAGGCCGTTGCGGATAAACATACCACCAGGCCACACCCAAGGTACCCGGCTGGTGAAAATACCCAGCCCGCCGCGTAATTGCGTGGTCTTGTCTCCGGTAACGTCCCAGTTGAAGCCAGCCCGGGGGCTCCAGAGAATTTGCGTAGCCGGAGCTTGACTTGCCCGCGCACCCTGTAGATCATAGAACTGCTCAATAGCGGGCACCGTGGTGGCGTTAAAATCCGTATTGTTGAGCGGCGGATTGTCCAGGAAAACCGGAATATCGGCCCGCAAACCCAGGGTGAGTTTGAAACCGCTGTTGACCTGAATCTCATCCTGGGCGTAGAAGGCCAACTGCATGGCATTGAAGCTGGGGCCCAGGTTGCTGGCCTCGTCGCCCAGCCGAATCTGCGATTGCCCCGGAGCCAACTGCTCGTGACCGAACAGCACGAAACCTTCATCACCATTCAAAAAACTATCTAGGCTGCCGTAGTTGTAGCGGGGCGTAGAGAAGATTGTAAAAAGATTTTCTATGGCAAAAAACTCGTTGTGGGTGCCAAACGTGAAAGTGTGACGCCCAGCGTACCAGTTGAAATTGTTGGTGAGCGTGAGCACGTCCTGGAAGACGATGTTGGAGTAGGAGAAGTTGTCGGTACCGACGTAGATTTCAGCCGGACCATCATCGATAATAACCGCGGGAAAAGGCTGGCCCAGAATGTCTCGATCGTCCCGTACGCGAGTGTAGCCCAAGATCAAATTGTTGGAGAAGTTATTCCCAAAGTTGCTCTTGAGCTCTAGCGCCGACGAGTTGGTGGTGGTCGGGAAAATGTAGCCGCTGTTTCCGAAGAAGATATTACGGCTAGAAGGCCGATTAACAGGAGTAGCAACTCCCCTCACGTAACTGTGCCGCGCCGATAGGCGATGGTTTTGGCTGATGTTCCAGTCAAGCTTGGCGATGATCTTATCGCTGTCGGTGGTTTGTATGTTATTGAGATATCCTCCCGGGTCGTAGCCGTATTCGCTGCCTAGATAGCTCACCAAGGTACTCAGGTCGGCGGCCGTAGCGGTGCCATCGTACTCGGAGGCAATAAAAGGGCGGGGTTCTTCGCGGCGCTCAAATTCTACGTTGGTAAAAAAGAAGAGTTTGTTCTTGATGATGGGCCCACCTAAGCGGGCTCCGTAGGTGCGTACGGTGAAAGGAGCTAAGCGGGTGCGCTCGTTGTCGGGGATGTCCCCCGGAGTTTTGCCGGCAAGCCTTTCGTTCCGAGAATAATAGTAGGCCGATCCCTCCAGGGTGTTCTTGCCACTGCGGGTCACTGCGTTGATGCCGCCCCCGGCAAAGCCGCCCAGGGTCACATCGTAGGGAGCCACCACCACCTGGATCTGCTCCAGCGCGTCCAAACTGATGGGCGAAATACCGGCCTGCCCGCCGTTGGTACCCGAGTTGGCCAGTCCGAATACATCGTTGTTTACCGCTCCGTCGATGTAGATAGCATTGAAGCGGTTGTTAACGCCTGCAATAGAAATACCGCCATTGGTAATATTAGCTTGAGGCGTTAGTCGGGTGAAGTCGTTGAGTGAGCGCTCTACGGTGGGCAGCGTCATGATCTGCTCCCGGCCCACGTTGGTTTCGGCCCCGGTTTGGTTGCCATCGATCAACCCTCCGGCCGATACCACCACGTCGGCCAGTTGGGTCACCGACTCGCGCAGGCCAACGTTTAAGCCGTAGGTTTGTCCCAGATCGAGAAAAATGTCGTCTTTGGTCACGTTTTCGTAGCCCACAAAAGAAACGGTGACCGTATAAGGGCCACCGACGCGCATGTTGGCTAAGCGGAAGTAACCGTTGTTGCCGGTCACGTTGGCATACTGCGTGCCCGACGACGTGTGGACGGCCACCACGGTGGCTCCCAGCACGGGCTGCTGGTTCTCGTCGACCACCTCGCCGTTCATGCTGGCGGTGGTGGTCCCCTGCGCCGTAGCGGCGTGAACCGCCAGCAGACTAAAGGCCAGAAAAATGAAGTTTCGTAGCTGTGTTTTCATAAGATAGGAATGTAAGTTTTTAAGTACAATGGTACGGAAATTCTGTCGTTTACTGAAACTTTTAGCGCACTGTGCCTAAAATTTAGTGATTCGACAAAACGTTGTAAACTTTACATTTACCTAATGAAATAACGGAACTGGAGAAAACGGATAAAATAAAATTCGTAATATCACTCGGGCAGCTGGTTTTCGTACTGCGACCATTCTTTCACCAAAGCGTTCACCACCGTGCTCCCTACCCGGTAGGCCGCTTCCAGCGAGGGCACGTAGGCCGAGTAAGCTTGGTTTTCATTAAGCATACTTTGGGCCGCTGAAAGCCCCTCGTAGGGCATTGAAAAGTTGCTGGCCGTGCGTAGCACCAGCAACCGGTCGGCATCCACCCGGCCCGCCGCGTCCAGAAAGTGCAGCGCCTGGGCGGTACCGGTGTCTTCCATCGCGCTGGTAACGAACTCGCCCTGCCCGTCGGTCCAGTACTTCACCCACTGGTTGGCCCAGGTGTTCATCTTTTTTCCGTGCCAAAAGGTCATTGCCGCCACGTGGTCGCCCTTCATTACCCGAGGTGGCTCCTGCGCTTTGGGATAGTTGACGAAGCGGGCGCGCATTTGCTGCAATTCTTCGGTGTCTTCCAGGGCAATGTCTTTGGTGAGCTGGTAGGCCCAATCGACCAGCTGTGGGTTTAACCGAAACACCTCGCCCCCGTCGGTGGTGGGCACCGGCTCCTGGTAGGGTTCGGTCTGGTCAATGGGAAAAATCCCGGTGTCCCAGTTGTCGGGAATTTCTCGGGCATCGATTTCGTGGTTCAGGTCGCCATCCACCAGCCACTCGGCCCACACGGCCGAACCGCCGGTAGCATCCTCGGGGTCCACCCCGGCGATCCCCGCCACCACCCAATAGGTTTTGGTGAGGTCGAAGCGAGGGTCCATGCCCAGGGCCATCACTGAGGCCGCTGAGCGGATGCTGCCCACGCCAGTTACCATTGCGAGCACTCCCTGCTCGGCATTGTAGCGCAGGTGGCGGTAGGCCTGCGGCAGGGCCAGCGTGTCAGTAAAAGGGAAGCGCTCGGCCCAGTACTGCAACTCGCCCGGCCGGTCGCCGGTGTCGTTGCCCGGTTCAAACATGGTGACCACCACCACTTTGATGGGTAGGGGTGAGGCGGTAGTGGACGCGGTTTTTGAGTCAGCATCAGTGGTGGGTTGGCAGGCAGCGACAAGTAGGAGGGCTGACAATAGGTAAGGGTATTTCATAAGATCGTATAGGTTTTACGGTGGATAAGTTGCCTTTATTGAGATGCCTTTACATCCAGATCCAGGCAATAGTCGATAAAGGTATCCCACCGCGATTGCCAGCGCTGCATCGCAGTTCGTTTCTCAGCCTCGCTGAGTGCGCTGTAGGTAATAGAATTCATCAGTAGCTTTTTCGTCGCCCGCAGATCCAGCTCCCAGGCCAGAAAAATAGCCCAGTAGTCGGGCGTTACGCCCTCGTAGCCGAACACCCCGGGGTCGTCGGGACTGATGGTGCACGGAATGCCCTGCTGCAACCAAGCCCGCGCCGGGTGCACCCGCAGGTCGCCCACGTAGCCCAAAATCTGGTTGCTCAGCGGGTTCACTTCCACCCCGATGTTCCGAGCCCGGATGGCGTCCTGCAAGCTGGGAAACAGAAACAAGTTGAAGCCGTGTCCGATGCGCTGACTGCCCAGCGTGACGGCATCGTAAAGGTTATCTACCGAAGCCCAGTCGCTCTCGCCATCGTGCAAAAAGAGAGGCAGGTCAACGTCGTAGACCTGCTCGAGCGAGTTGAGTTTGAGCCAGGTGTCCAGGTAGTAATGGGTGGAGCGGCCGCGGTCTTCTTCGGCCACCAGGTCGTAGCCCTTCACCCATTCCGGATACTTCTGTCGCATCCGAAAGGCTTTTTCTACGTCTCGGTCAATCACCTCGCGCGGCTGGAAGCGGTGGTTGGTATAGATGAGTTTGGCGGTGAAGTCAGGATATTTTTTCTGGGTACGTTGCACTGCTTCCTGGTAGTAGCGCACCAGTGTGTCGGCGGTGTAGTGGCCCGGTGGGTGCTCCAGGTCGTGCAGTCCCACGCCCAAAAAAGCCCGCAGTTCCACATGCTGAACGCCGTCTTCGGCGAGGGTCTCAAAAGTAGCCGCTGTGAAGTCACGAAACACCGGTTGGTAGCGAATAAAGCGCCCAATCCGCTGAAAGCATCGCTCAAACTCTTTCCACACATCCATCCGAGGCTCATTCATGCGGGCGTCAAAGGTGAGAAGGTCATACAGAGAGTCGGCAAAATGGGGCACGGTTTTGTTGAGCGACCATACGCTGTAGTACCCCTTCGGCACCATTGAGGGTTTAAAGAAGTTGAGCTGACCCTTTACGAGCGTAGGGTGGTCGTCTTGCCAGAACACGTAGCACTGGGGTGTTTTTAAAGCTCGTTCTACCACCCACCGTAGGTTGCCCGCTGCCTCGGGGTGCAGGTGCAGCACGCCGCCTTTGGGCATTTTCCGCAAGATCTTGAACAAGGGAGTTTGCTCAACGTGGCGCTGCGATTGGTAGAAGTAGTGGGCCGGGGGGAAAAAGTGGCGTTGCCGGTACTGCTTGATCATTTGCTGCTGTAAGGCCAGCAGTTTCTGGTTCACGGCTTCCTCTTTGGCCGACAGCACCACGTCGGTATCAAAAGCGCGGGCACTGTCGCGCTGCACGTAATCCTGCCGGGCTTTCTGATAAGCAGCGCGGGTGGTGAAGCCCCCGGCCGGATACTTTTTCACCGAAGACATGCTCTGACACCCAATCGTCAATAGCAACGCACTGCCAAGGCTAAGAAACAGGGACGGGGTAGAGGGCCACTTCACGGCGCATAGTTACAAAAAAAGCCGGACATTGTCCGGCTCGGTGTTGTATCAGCTTTAGGGCGTACCCAAAGTGTGGTAATTAATACTCCCGTATATCTATCCGCTTGGCGGGCACGTCATCGCTAGCTCCGAAGGGCAGCAATATTTTAAGTTGTCCGCGCTCAAATACCGCATCAATCTGGTCCTTGTCAACCGCCGGTGGTATGCTAAACGTGCGATTGAAGATGGGTGCCATATGGCGAGATGACTGCTCATCATCATCGGCAACCGCCGTCACGTCGTTCAGGGTGGTATACACCACCAACTGATTTCCATGCACGTATATATTGAACGAATCGCTGTTCACCGAGGGAGCGTTCACTTGGATTATCAATTTATCACTACCCTTCTTCACATTAACCAAAGTAGCCACCGTTCCTCCGGTGATGGTATTGATAACATCTATTTGATGAACAAAATCTTTCAGCACATTTTTCATTTGATCCTCCTGTTTGGTGTAAATCATTGAACAAAGGGCAAACAATGTACCAATCCCGGTAGATGCTTTTCTAGCGTCACAAACTAGACATAACGTCAGGAAGACTGTAGAATGCAGACATTGTGGCATAAATAGATCAATGTCACCTAGATTTTATGCTATCCTTATGTAGTAAGTTGCTATTTTGAACGGAAATAGTAGGAGGCCAAGGTAATCACTCCTACGCTGAGTAGCAGTAGCAAATCCAGGCGGATGGGGCCCACCGCGTCGGGAATTATTCTTAGCAGCGAGGCCAGGAACAGCAGCAATGCTAACGCTGTGACGAAAATAATTTCAGGACCCAGGGGTTTTTTCGCCAAAATACCGGCCAGGATCATAGGAGCCAGCAGCGACGTGCCCGCAAAACTCACCCGGGCCAGCAGCACCAACTGATCGCTGGCTAGAATAGAAAAGACCAAGGCAATAGCGGCAAAGCCGAAAATGGCCAGCTTGGTAATATTCATCACCGTTTTCTCGCGCCCCGGCAGCAACGAGCGCAACTCGGTACCCAGCGCAAAAATTTGCGAGTCGGTGGTAGAGAGTCCGGCAGCGAGGAGCCCAACCACGGCCAGGGCCGCAATGAAACCCGGTTGTTCGTAGAGCAGCACCTGCGACAGAAAATCGGCGGTGGAGAGATCCGCGTAGCGCACCGCACCGTACATGCCGATGAAGGCGGTAGGCAAGATCACCAGGATAGCGAAGATGCCCACCGCCACCGCCATCAGGTGGGTGGTGCGTAGGTTTTTCATGATCACGATGCGAATGGTAAGCTGCGGTTGGGTGATGGGAATACATAGGATAACGAGCATCGAGGCCAGCAAAAACTGCGGGGTGAACAACCCGTTGGGTCCTGGGGTTGACAACAAGGCTTCGTTGGCCACTTGCACCTCGTCGAAGACGGTTCCCAGGTTATCAAAGTGCGTTACGCAACTGATGCCAATGATCCAGGTCACGATCAGCAGCGTGAGTCCCTGCACCGCGTCGGCGTGCATAATCGCCTTGAGTCCGCCGATTTCACTATAGATCAGCATAATGCCTACGATGACAATTGACCATCCCCACGAGGGCATTGCTTCGGGAAACACGGCGGTGAGAAAGATAGCGATGCCCCGAATCTGGATGGCGACGTAGGGGATGAGAAACAGAAACACTCCGGCAAAGCTCACGTAGCCCGCCAGTTTGTTGCTGTAGCAGGTTTGCATCAGTCCGGCCACGCCCTGAAAGCCCTTCTGGGCAACCTTGCGCCGCAGGTGGTAGCCAAACCACAGCACCAGAAATACCATTGCTCCGTCAGAAACGGCCAGGAAAATCCAGGCACCGATGCCGTGGGTACGGAAAAAGTCGGGCATCCCCAGCAGCGTGAAGGTGCTGAAAAGCGTAGCGGCAAAGGTGAGAAAGCCGAGGATCATGCCAATGTTAGAGCCCGCCAGCAGATAATCTTCGGCTGATTTGTTTCTTTTGAAGGAGCGAAGCGCCACGTAGGCCAGCATACCGGCATAGAGCGCACCCAAGATAAGTACCCAAGTTGTCATTGCGGTTCGTCAGAGTTTCTTCCAGGGTGCACCCGGGTGCCGATGTAGGTGAGTAGTACGAGTAAAACGGTGATCAGAATAGAAACCCAGAGGGTGTAGGGAGTTCCGAAAAGTTCGGGTTGGAACCGACCGGTGGGAATCACCAGGGGAGTGAAGGTGAGGGCGGATAGGACGACAACCAGGGCTACGCAGAGTTTCCAGGCGAGGGAGTTGGGTTGGGGCATGTGGTTAGAGTAAGGAAAGTAGGTCGCGAATATCTATTGGATAGATGATATTCGTATCTAGTACGCAAGTGAAACGAACACTATGAATCATACAGTTCTAGCTCCTCATCCGATGCCATCATCTGAATAATCCGTTGCTTTTGTTCTGCCTTCATTTGCTTTTGGTAAGCAACCGCATCTTCATATTTTACTCTACGATGCTTCCCAACTTTAGTGAAAGGAATATGTCCGTCCTCAAGCAGTTTAACCAAGTGGGGTCTAGAACAATTTAGTAATTCAGCTGCTGCTTGAGTAGTCATTTCAGCAGCTATTGGAATAATGGAGATTGGCTTTCCCTGACTGGTTGCTTTCAAAATATCGACCAGGAGTTCTAGCGCTTTTAAAGGAATTCTAATTTTGTCTTTTGTCTCCTTAACTTCAATCTCAGGATTTGCTGAGTGTAATCCCTTCAGCGTCGCTGCTAGCGCATCATAAGATTCCATAGCCATTCTCTGCTCTTCCTTAGTGGGTTTTTCTATTTCAATATGTCTCATGCTAAAGCAGATTAACTTGTGTTGACAACATAAACGAAATAAACGAAAATAGTAATTTTCTTTGTCACAAAATGACCCGATAATCACTCAACTGGCATAAACAGCCGTTCCCACCGCATTTTGTCGAGCAAATCAGCTTGCTGATCGATAGAGAACCAGACGAACAGCGGTTTGCCCACAATGTGATCCTCTGGCACCAGACCCCACATGCGCGAATCTAAAGAATTATGCCGGTTGTCACCAATCATGAAGTAATAACTCTGCCGAAATACGTACGAACCGGCCACTTTACCGTCAATGAGTAATTGACCGTCAGCTTGCGTAGCGTTCACGCCTTCGTAATAGACAATCGCCGGACCGTAGAGGGCGGTGTTCAGCGGAGTGAGGCTGATCCGGTCACCCGCCCGGGGGAGGTACAATGGACCGTAGAAGTCCTGCGTCCAGTCTTGGGTAAGCTTACTTCCGGAAGGATACATGTCGGAACGGGCGGTGCCGGGTTCGTAGGTGATTTCCTGTACTTCGTCCACAAACGCCAAGGCTTGTAGCGCCTGGGCGGTGGCGGGCTTCGTGAAAATTTGGTAACCTCCGGTTGTCGGAAACACATCGACCACCTGATGCTGCCGCCAGATGCGGGGGTGAATGGTTTGCTTCGTTTGAACCAGATAGCTGGTCTGGCCTTCGGGCGGAAGGGACTGCGCTTCACCATTGACGAAAAGCTGCTTGTTAATGATTTGTAGCGTATCGCCCGGCACGGCCACGCAGCGCTTCACGTAGAAGGTTTTCATGTCGGTGGGGCGGTCCCACTCGGGCGGGTAGTTGAATACCACCGGTTCGCCGCGCTGCACTTCGCCCAGACCGGGCAGGCGGAAGTAGGGCAGTTGAACCCAGTCGAGGTACGAAGGAATATCAGTGCCCGCAATGGTTTGGTGCATCAGCGGCAGTTGCAGCGGCGTTTTGGGTAGGCGCGTGCCGTAGTGCAGTTTGCTGACGAACAGGCGGTCGCCCACCAGCATGGTATTCTCCATCGATCCGGTGGGGATAGCGTAGGCTTCCATCAACAAACCACGGAACAGGGTGGCCACCACCACGGCAAATACGAGGGAGTTGAGCCACTCGCGGGCAATGCTTTTGGGGGAAGTGGTTCGGGATTTTCAACGGAAGAATTTCATGGGTGGTTACTCTTTGGCTAGGTCCTCTTTAATAGATTCTACCGTAGGTATCGGCAGGTTGGTTGCGTTTGCTACTTGCTCTGTGGTAAGAGAACGTAGCTTGAGTAGACGTCGTGCAATCAGCATCTTCTCACTCAGCTTATCTACTTCAATTTGTTTGAGGACTCTATTATCTCGCTCTTCCAAACTTTCACCGTATACCGCTTCGTAAACCGCATCGGCCAGCATGGTTTCTCGTTCTGTTAATTCCATGTCCTTCTTGTTTGTTAGCAATTTAACGAATTCTGACTTGAATTCAATTTCCAAATCTTTGGGCATTATTAAGATCAGGTGAACGAACTGAAGTAAAGCGACGGTTTTTTGCCGAGCGTATCCTTTTTGAATGGCTATTGTGAAAAGCTTCTTTTTAAAAGAATAGCGTTTCTGGACGTTTTTGCGAGCTTGCAACACGTGCTTCGCTGCCAATATCACCAACGCAAATGGGTTATCCGAAGCTAACGAATTTTTTTCTACGGCCTGTCGCACGGAGAAAGTGTTGAATCGGTAAGTAACTTCCGTACCAAGCAACTCGTAGCGAAACGTATCCGGGGGCTGCCGCTCCGAATCAGTGTAGATCGCCAGAGCCGTGAGGTGTGGTCCGTACTTATCATAAATGCGATAGAAGTACGAGAACATTCATGCGGCAAAGTCCGTCTCGCGATACGATTGCACCTCAATATAAATTAGTAACCACCGCTCGGAACCATCCTTCAGGCGAACCTTCGCCAGCTTATCGTTGTAGATTTTGCCCTGTTTGGTTTCGTCGGCAATCAGTTTGTGAAGTTCCTGCTCCAGAAACTCCGGTGGATAATCAAAGTCTATCTGCGCCCCCACTTCCGGCAGGAAGAACCGCATACAGTCTTCAAACAAGACCGTAACGATCTCTTTCCAGTACGCGTCGTAATCGGGGTGAGGGTCGGCGGTCATAACCTCGGAATCGTCAGTCCGCCGTCCACCATGATTGTCTGCCCGGTAGAGTACGGAAAACTTCCCTGCGCCAGTGCGACCACCGCCTTGCCCACGTCCTCGGGATAGCCCCAGCGCGGGGTTACGCACAATCCCTCCTCAATCAACTGGTCGTACTTGTCGGTGACGCCCGAGGTCATGTCGGTTTTGGTGACGCCCGGACGCACGTCGTACACCGGAATGCCGTGTTCGCCCAGACGGGTGGCGAACAGCAACGTCATCATGCTCATGCCCGCCTTGGAAATGCAGTATTCGCCCCGGTTCACCGACGCTACGGTAGCTGATATAGAAGAAATGTTGATAATGTAACCGGAAAAGGCTTCGTCCGCCTGCCGTTGCTCGATCATCCAGTTGGCTACGGCTTGCGTCAGAAAATAGGGACCCTGCAGGTTGGTCCGCATCACGTATTCGTAGCTTTCTTCGGTGGTCTGCAAGATGTCGTTGCGCTCTTTGGGAGCCACGCCCGCGTTGTTCACCAGCCCGTTGAGCCGTCCGTAGTGCGCTTCAATTTTATCCAGCATTGCTTGCCGCGCTTCGGCCGATGCAATATCGCCCTGACAGTAAATTATGTCGGTACCGGAACTTTGCAATTGCTCAAGCACATCGGTGACGGCGCTTTCGGGGCGCATGCCGTTAATTGCCAGATCAAAACCAGCCTGGGCCAGTGCTTGCGCGATGCCAAAACCAATGCCGCGGCTGCCGCCGGTGATCAATGCTACGGGGTTCATAGAGATAGAGTGAATGAGGGATGGAATGATTGAATGGGTGAATGAGTAGATTAGTCGGCACCGGTGCGCAGGTCGAGGTCGTAGGCGAAGGTGAACTGTAGGGTGGGGTTGTGTTCGTAACGGTTGGCCGCCGGGTGGTTGATCCACTGGTCGAGAAACGCCACTTCGAGACGGGCCGCCGGGCTGAAGCGATAGCCCAGGCCCAGGTAGATCCAGTTGCGGTCGAAGTTCATCACGTGCAACTCGTCGCGCAGGTTGACCCAGAGTTCGTCGAAGACATGGCCGTACAGGCGGGTGCCCGCCTCGGTTTTTACGATTGGAAAGTTAGCCGTAAGGCGGTAGCGGAAGCGCTGGGCAAAGCGGGTATCTTCAACCTGAGGAGGGAACATGTTATCCTGGACAATAGCACCAATCCAGCGGTGTTCAATACGATAACGATGACTGATGCTTACTTGCTTGGTAATGTTGTGCGACAGGGTGATCTGCTCCCAAACGTTGTTCTCGGGCACGTCCACCGGCAGGGGATACTGCCCGTAGCGGTAGGTGCGGATGTAAGTATAACCCACCGTGGCAACCACCGCCTCGTTGAAAGCGTAATTGACGGCCGGACGTAGCAGAAACTGTTCTTTCTGATCAAGCCACTGGTGCCGCCGCAGGTGCACCTCATTGAAGAGCGACCAACGGTCGGAAAGCGTGGTTTTGTTGAGCAGCAAAAACCACACGTCATTGTCACCGTAAACTTCGGGCGACGATTGGGCGTGGGCGCGGACGGTGAAGAGGCTAAGGAGCACAATGCAGAAGATTCGGGCGGGCATAAATTTATGTTCGGCGGTAAGTTAGATTAACTACTCCGGTAGCGAAGGGTTCGGTTTCGATCAGATCAAAATTTGTTTCTCGGGGGGTGCTGGGAAATAGGGGAATGCCCTCTCCCAGAACAATTGGAATGATACTAAGGATCATTTCATCGATGAGTGACTGGTTTAAAAGAGGGGTGATTATCTGACCTCCACCCACTATCCAAACGTTTTTGTCGCTTTCTGATTTTAGTTTTGTTAGTGCTGCTACCGACGGTTCGGTGAGTAAGTTAGTAGCCTCAGTCGGCAGTTCGTAGTTGCGATCAGACGTTATCACGTAGGTTTGACAGCGAGCGTAGGGCCACGCAACCCCAAAACCTAAAATTGCTTCGTAGGTCCTTCGGCCCATCACCACCGTGCCCACTTCTTGGAAAAACGCACTGTACCCGTGATCTACCTGATTAGGATTGGGTAAAGCGTACAAATAGTCCAGCGAACCGTCTTGCCGAGCGATGTAGCCATCTAGGGTCACCGCAATGTATAGTTGAGTTTTGCTCATTCACGCAATTGTTAGTAGGTGCTTTTAAGACTCCAGTATTTGAGTGCTCATTTACTTCCACTCCCCCAATTCTTATTAACTGATTTGTTTGTCGGCCAAAAACCCTGAGCTTCTCCCGGTTTTTGCCTAATTTTGCCCCCGCAATATAATCCAAACAAATCTGACCTATGAAAACCGCTGAGATAGTCACCGAAAAAGGCACCATGCACGTAGAATTCTACGAAGACGATGCTCCCAAGACCGTTGAGAACTTTACCAAACTGTTGAAAGAGGGCTTCTACGACGGCCTCACCTTCCACCGGGTAATTCCCAACTTTGTGATCCAGGGCGGCTGCCCCAACGGCACGGGAGCGGGCGGACCGGGTTACACCATCGACTGCGAACTGGACGGCGAAAACCAGTACCACGACCGGGGTGTACTTTCTATGGCCCACGCCGGGCGCAACACCGGGGGCAGCCAGTTCTTCGTCTGCCATAGCCGCGACAACACCGCCCACCTCGACCGCAACCACACCGTGTTCGGCAAAGTGACCGAAGGGCTGGACGTGATCGACGATATTCGGGAAGGAGACAAGATCGAAAAGATTACCGTGAGCGAAGGCTAGCCGCCAAGAGTGCGCTACGTACAAATTAACCGAAGGAGCCACTGAGCTCCTTTTTTGGTGAACATTGTGGCGATCATTGGGTATACTATAAGATCAACTTTTTGTATCACTCAAATTTTTTCTGCGATGAATACCGATAAAAAAACCGCCCTGGTCACCGGGGCCAGCAGTGGCTTCGGCCGAGAACTCGTGAAACTTTTTGCCCGCGATGGCTACAACGTGATTCTGGTGGCGCGCACCGAAAGCGAACTGCACGAGGTGGCCCAGCAGCTGGAATCTGAATTTGCCGGTTGCCAAACGCTGGTCATTCCTAAAGACTTGTCGCAACCCAAGGCCTCCCAGGAACTCTACGAGGCGGTGCAGCAGCACGGCTGGCCGGTGCACGCCCTGGTGAATGATGCCGGGTTTGGCGAGCACGGTTTATTCGTGGATACTGATCTGGAGAAGGAGCTGGCGATGATTCAACTCAACGTGATCGCGCTGGTGACCTTGACCAAACTGTTCGTGCGTGACATGGTGCGGCGCGGCGACGGCAAAATTCTGCAACTGGCCTCTACGGTTTCCTTTATGCCGGTGCCCAAGCTATCGATCTACGCTGCCTCGAAGGCTTTCGTGCTTTCGTTTTCCGAAGCTTTATCCTACGAACTCAAGGACACCGGCGTAACCAACACGGCGCTGTGTCCCGGAGCATCGGATACCCAATTTTTTGACCGGGCCGATGCCGAAGGAGCCAACGTAACCGAAACGCCACTATCAGAACCTGCCGAGGTAGCCAAATACGGCTACGACGCCATGATGCAGGGAGAAACGCGTGTGATCTCCGGGGCAATGAACAAACTACAGGTGTATCTGTCCAATTTTGTGCCCGACAAACTGCTCAATGCGGGGATGAGTAAGCTGATGGAGAAGTAGGATCAGGATGGGCTGGATGGGTTCAGGATAGACAAGATGGAACTAAGGAAAAACGCTTTAAGCACGTCGTATCTTGTGCTCTACCGCTTCGATAAATTCCTCCATCTGCTTAGATAAAGGATGTACCGACGCTTCATCAAAATCAAACAAGTTTTCGAAATCGCCTTTCTGCCGCCCGTCAAACAGTTCGCTGAACAGTCTGCTGTGTTTGATGTCAAGCTTTTTGGTCTTAATAAAGTGCAACAAGAATTGTCGGTCTTTACAAACTGATAAAAGGGGGTGACGCGCTGCTTGCTTTCCCATTGCTCTTTGGAGTAAACGAATAAAGAAAACGTCTTCTCTAAAGCTAGCTCTAGCTCGTACAGATGGCTTTGAAAAGTTCGTTCCGCTTCAATATTTATCGGATAATCTGTCAGCACAAGTATATCCCAGTCTGAGTCTTCCCGTTCTTCACCTCTAGCCCGTGATCCGTAAAGAATTACCTGGGCGGCAGGATCTAGTTCGTGAATCTTCTCACTGATCTGTTCTCCAATCTGTTTTATTTTTGCTTTCGTTTTGTAAAGCAGTTTCCTGATCTTTGACCACTATCATTGTTCTTGGGTGTAGGACAAGTTTGCAAGAGAGGTTAACTTATGGCAAAAAGAGCTAAGATGAAAGATACAGTAGATGAAGAATCCCAGTTCAGGGCCATGTACGAACAGTATTTAAAGTGGAAAGCGAGTCAGGAGGGGCAGCAGGATGCCTACGAGTTTGAGCGTAGTTTTGAAGTGTTTTGTCAACAGATGAACAAGCAAATGTTAGAGCTGGCTACTCAGGAAAAGGGATCAACGGGTAAAAAAAAAGTCCACACTAAGTTCGGTAAGGTGAGCGTGAGTGCTGCCCACTGTCTGGCCCCTACCGGTAAACAAGGCTTCCGTATGAGTCCATACTACCAGGAACTGGCTTGTTTGCTAGGTCAGGCACTACCTTTTGACGAAGCTAGTACCCTAGCCGAGCAACTACTAGGTCAATCGCTAAGTGATAAGCAGATTGAGCGGCTCTGCCATTACTATGGAGAAGCATTGGAAGAACTCGCCGATCAAGAGCCTGTCTATCAAGCAGATGAATCACTACATTATGCAATGATGGACGGATCAATGGTTTACGTACGGAAGCAAGGGTGGAAAGAAATCAAGCTGGGGCGGGTGTTTGCGAGTGGAGACCGTATTCAAGAAAAGAAGCGTGGTACCATCAGGCAAAGTAACTACGTAGCTCATTTGGGTAATCACACGGCATTTCTAGAGAAGTTTGAACCTTTACTGTGTGGAAAGAAGCAAATAGTAGCCATTGCGGATGGGGCCCGGTGGATATGGGAGTACTGGGACAGTGAGCACCCCGAAGCAGTCCAAATTCTGGATTACTACCATGTAGTAGAAAAGCTAGGTAATTGGGCGGTTCAAGTGTTTAACAATCAGGCAGCACGACAAACATGGATGTGTTGCCAGGAAGAGCGCTTGCTCAGTGATCGGGCCGAAGAAGTCATTGAAGCTATTAAACAGCTTACATGCCGGACGGCTAAAAAACAACAGAATCAACTACTCTCTTACTTAACCAACAACCTTTCGCGTATGCGCTACAAAACCTATCGTGATCAGGGTTACTGTATTGGCTCGGGGGCCATTGAAGCAGCCCATCGACACGTAATTCAGAAAAGGCTTAAACTCTCCGGGCAGCGTTGGACAGCACAGGGGGTACAACAAGTCGCTAACCTGCGTGTAGCTTACTTGTCAAATCAGTGGAACACACTACAAAATGCTGTTCGTAACGCCGCTTAAATAACTTGTCCTACACCCTTGTTCTTGTAAGCACGTCAAATGCTACAATCTTTGTTAAGCCAAGACATTAATTTCACCAAGGTAATGATTATTCGGTCTGCACTTTCCACAAATTCACCCCTTTTTGAATATTTCTTCCCCATGCGTTGTTATACCGTCTGACAGGTTAAATCCCCCACGCTAGAGCGCGCAAACATAATCTGCCGTTTCACGTTTTCACCCATATTATGCTAGGATACCGATTCACGGAATACACTCCCGACGAGAATGCCCAAGGGCAAAGCACGTTCGACCAACTGCTGAAAATCTTCATGGAACTGATGGTCATCACCTCGGGCGACTTGTCGGAGGTGCTGCAGTGGATGACCAGTCTGGACAACCAGTACGGCTTCACCAACGATGAGTACGGTATGGGCGACTTTATCCAGGAGATGAAGGACAAAGGCTACATTACCGAAGAAAACCAGCCTGGCGAGTTTGAGGTCACTTCCAAAACTGAGCGCTTGGTGCGCAAAAACGCCCTGGAAGAAATCTTCGGTAAAATGAAAAAGTCGGGCGCGGGCGACCATAAAACTACCTACAGCGGCTTTGGCGACGAGCCCAGCACCGACCGGCGCGACTACGAATTTGGCGACACCCTGGAGCAAATCT
This sequence comes from uncultured Cytophagales bacterium, assembly GCA_963761785.1. Classification (GTDB taxonomy): domain Bacteria; phylum Bacteroidota; class Bacteroidia; order Cytophagales; family Cyclobacteriaceae; genus Tunicatimonas. The sequence goes on along the minus strand of CAVXII010000001.1, from coordinate 1,663,698 downwards.
CCATGACCGACTCCATCCGCAACGCCCAGATTAACCATGGCATCAACGACTTCACCCTCACCGAGGGCGACCTGGAGGTGAACGATACTGAGTACAAGACGCAAACCTCCACGGTGCTGATGATCAACATTTCGCACTCAATGATTTTGTACGGCGAAGACCGCATCACCCCGGCCAAAAAGGTGGCGATGGCCCTGGCCGAACTCATCACCACCAAATACAAAAAAGACACGCTCGATATCATCGTGTTTGGCAACGACGCCTGGCAAATTCAGATCAAAGATCTGCCTTACCTAAAGGTGGGCCCGTACCACACCAACACGGTGGCTGGTCTGGAACTGGCGATGGACATTCTGCGCCGCCGCAAGACCAAGAACAAGCAAATTTTTATGATCACCGACGGCAAGCCTACCTGCCTGAAGCAAGGCATCAAATACTATAAAAACAGCTTCGGGCTGGACAGCAAAATCCTGAACAAGACGCTGAACCTGGCTGCCCAGTGCCGCCGCATCGGAGTGCCCGTCACCACCTTTATGATCGCCTCCGATCCATATTTGAAGCAGTTTGTGCAGAAGTTCACCGAAACTAACAACGGCAACGCCTACTACAGCAGCCTACAAGGACTTGGCAACCTGATCTTTGAAGACTACAAGAGAAACCGAAGAAAGAACTACCGCCAATAACGTACAGACGCGATTAATCGCGTCTCAATGCAACGCGATTAATCCACCGTGGACGCGGCGCGTCTCTAATCCTATATCTATGAACCATAATTCACCACCCAAAATAACCACCCTCGGCGCCCTCAAGGAAAGCGGCTACCGCTCGCGCTCCATGAAACAGGAGCTGCGCGACAACCTCATTGAGCGACTACGCAACAAAGAAGAAGTGTTTCCGGGTATTTGGGGCTACGAAGAATCCGTGATTCCTGACACCGAACGGGCCCTGCTATCGATGCACAATATCGTTTTCTTGGGACTGCGCGGACAAGCCAAAACCAAGATGGCCCGCATGATGGTCGATCTGCTGGACGAGTACGTTCCAGTGATCGAGGGCTCGGAGCTGAACGACGATCCGCTGAATCCGATCTCCATTCACGGAAAAGCGCTGATCGCCGAGAAGGGAGACGACACTCCTATTGGTTGGTGGCACCGCTCGGAACGATACACCGAAAAACTGGCCACCCCCGACGTGTCGGTGGCCGACCTGATTGGCGATACCGACCCCATCAAAGCGGCCGCGCTGAAACTGCCCTACTCCGACGAGCGGGTGATTCATTATGGTCTGATTCCGCGCTCGCACCGGGGCATCTTTGTCATCAACGAGTTGCCCGATTTGCAGGCCCGCATTCAGGTGGCGCTGTTCAACATTTTGCAGGAAGGAGACATTCAGATTAGGGGCTTCAAGGTGCGCTTGCCGCTGGATATTCAGTTTGTGTTTACCGCCAATCCCGAGGATTATACCAACCGGGGCAGCATTGTTACGCCGCTCAAGGATCGTATCGACAGCCAGATCATTACCCACTACCCGCGTACGATCGAAATCGGCAAGAAGATTACTGAGCAAGAAGCCCGCATCAAAGAACCACAGAAAGAAGCTATCGGCCTTACCGAACTGGTAAAAGACCTCATCGAGCAGGTGGCGCTGGAAGCCCGCGAGAGCGAGTACGTGGACGAGAAGAGCGGTGTATCAGCCCGACTCACCATTTCGGCCTACGAAAACCTGATGAGTGCGGCCGAACGGCGCACGCTGATCAACAACGAAAAGAAAACTTTTATCCGCGTCACGGATTTTGTGGGCGTGATTCCATCGATCACCGGCAAGGTGGAACTGGTCTACGAAGGCGAGCAGGAAGGAGCGGGCATCGTGGCGCACAACCTGGTAGGCAAGGCCATCCGTTCGCAGTTCATAAACTACTTCCCCAATCCGGAAGACAAACGGAAGCAAAAGGAAAAAAGCCCCTACGTTGATATCGTGAACTGGTTTGGGGAGGGCAACGAAGTGGACCTGCTTAACGATCTGCCCCGCAGTGACTATCGCAAGGCGCTGCAGAAGGTGCCAGGGTTACCCGATCTGGTGAAATTCTATCATCCTGACGTAGATGAAGAAACCCACTATTTCCTGATGGAATTTGCCCTACACGGACTGGCCGAATACAGTCAGCTAAGCAAGAAGCAGCTTACCGCGGGTACCCAGTTCAAAGATCTGCTCAGCAGTATGTTCAGCATGTCGGACTACGAAGAGGAGGATGACGATCAATAACGACCAGCGGTTAATGTAGAAACCACCCCTTCTTTGCGGTTTCTGCTACTGCCGCTGCAACCCAAAGAAGATGTCACTGCAAGAAATCCAGCGGATCGTGCGGCGAGGCGAAGGAGAGCAACTCGAGTTTAAACGCAAAGTTGCCCATCCGAACAAGATTATCCGCGAAATTGTGGCCTTCGCCAACACCCGCGGCGGAAGTCTACTGATCGGAGTCGATGACAACGGAAGCATCCCCGGCGTGCGCTCGGCCGAAGAAGAGCGCTACGGCCTGGAGAAAGCGATCCAGCAATGGTGTCGGCCCTCCATCGACTACGACGTAGAGGTGATTCCTATCTCTGGCCAGAAGTCAGTCATTCACTATAAAATCCACGAGGGGCAGCGCAAGCCGCACTACGTGTTGCGCAGTGCTTTTCCCGAGACTGATAGCGCAAATTCAGTAGTTAAAAAGTTCAAGGGAAAGGCCTACGTGCGGCACGAAGACCAGAGCCTACAGGCGAGTTCGGTGGTATGGCAGATTCTCCGGCGCTCGCGCAAGGACAAAGACGTAAAGTTTCAGTTCGGCGAAAAAGAGCGGATGCTGATGACCTACCTGGAAGAGCACAGCCGCATCACCGTGAACCAGTTTGCTAAACTGGCGAAGGAATCGCGCTACCGGGCGTCGCGCACGCTGATCTTGCTGGTGCTAGCCAACGTGCTGCGTGTTATTCCGCAGGAAAAAGAAGATACCTTCGTTTTAAAGTATCGGTCAGGATAACCTGCTGAGCGCGTTAACTAATCGTTCTGAGATTGGGTTAACCAATTGGGGTCTAGTATATTTGGCCCCCTGTCTTCGGCCCGTCCGCAAGGCACCCATCACCTCACTTACCATTTACCGTTTACGTTTTTTCGCTATGCCCCGCGCTAAGAAAAAAGAAGCCTTGACTCCCAAGAAAATATTCGTCCTTGACACCTCGGTGATTATCTACTCGCACGACGCGATTATGAACTTCGACGAGCACGACGTGGGCATCCCCATTACGGTGCTCGAGGAGCTCGACCAGTTTAAGAAGGGCAACGACACCCGCAACTTTGAGGCGCGCGAGTTTATTCGGATGCTGGACGGGCTATCGAGCAACCACACTTTGCAAGACTGGATTCCCCTGGATGGTAAGAGCAGAGGAAGCTTCAAGGTCATTATGAGCAACGAAAGCTCAATAGACGCTGAGAAAATCTTTGACGAGAAGAAGCCCGATCATAAGATTCTAAACGCCGCGCTCACGCTGAAGGAAACCTATCCGGACCGCAGCGTGATTCTGGTGACTAAGGATATCAACCTGCGGCTGAAGGCCAAATCGCTCAACCTCACGGCCGAGGACTACGAAACCGGCAAGGTGAAGCACGTCGACGACCTGGGGCAGGGCAAGACGGTGCTCAGCCGCATCAACAGCGAAAAGATCGCCGACATCTATAAGGACGGGTTCGCCGAAGTGGCCGACATTATGGCTCCCGAGAAGGCAGAGAGCAACAAGTACTACATCTTAAAGAGCAGCAAGAACTCGGCGCTGTGCTTCTACAACCCGGTGACGCAGCGCTTGGAAAAGGTAGACAAGAAGAACGCCTACGGCATTCGGCCCCGCAACGCCGAGCAGGCCTTCGCGCTGCACGCCATCATGAACCCCGAGGTGAAACTGGTGACGGTGCAGGGAGTGGCGGGCACGGGCAAGACGCTGCTGGCGCTGGCTGGAGCCCTGGAACAACGCCGCGAGTACAAACAGATCTACCTGGCGCGTCCCATCGTGCCGCTGAGCAACAAAGACATCGGCTTTTTGCCGGGCGACATTAAATCGAAGCTCAACCCCTATATGGAGCCGCTGTGGGACAACCTGAAATTTATCCAGCACCAGTTTCCCGAGAACGACAAAGAGTACGGTCGCATCACGGAGATGCTCAACAAGGAGAAATTGGTGATCACCCCGCTGGCCTACATTCGGGGACGCAGCCTGTCGAATATCTACTTTATCGTGGACGAGGCCCAGAACCTCACGCCCCACGAAGTGAAGACGATCATCACCCGGGCGGGCGAGAACACCAAGATTGTGTTCACCGGCGACGTGTACCAGATCAACACGCCCTACCTCGATTCGCAAAGCAACGGCTTGTCGTACTTGATTGACAAAGTACGTTCACACCCCCTGTACGCGCACGTTACGCTGGAAAAGGGCGAGCGGTCGGAGCTGGCCAATTTGGCGAATGAGTTGTTGTAGCCCCGAGATAGGCGTAGCGCGGTTCTAAGGGCACCTTCCACCCCGCTTGGGGTTTCCTGCAAGTCGCGCCTCTGCTACCGGACAACGGTCGGGGGCGTACTTCGCGTCGCGCAGGTAGGGCTTTTTGGGTCGTAGGGGGGCTTAGTCAAATTCGGTTACCTTTCGCGCAGTCGATGAGACAAACAAAACCTCTATTCTATGGAACGGGTCGTAAAAATACTCGTTGCAATTGTTGTCCTGGAGCATGTATACATATTGTATCTAGAAATGTTCGCCTGGGAAACGATGGGCAGAAAAGCCTTCCGGGGGGCTGTTCCCGATGACTTATTTTCTCAGACGAAAGCAATGGCCGCCAACCAGGGGTTGTACAATGGATTTTTGGCAGCGGGACTCGTCTGGTCCCTCTTGATTAGCGATCCGGTATGGTCCGCCAACGTTGCTGTTTTCTTCCTAAGCTGCGTTGTCGTCGCCGGAATTTACGGAGCCTTGAGCGTTGCCAGAAAAATATTTTTCATCCAAGCGGTGCCCGCACTCTTCGCCCTGTTGTTCGTAATCATAGCAAGCCCGTAAGGAACCCTCAACGCACCGACAGCCACATTACCAACGGGAAGATGCTCTAGTTGAGAGACCGAGCGGATGCTCTAGGTGATGAATGGGTCGTAGCGTCCGCTACGACCAGGGGGGCTTATGGAGGCGCAATCCATTAGAAAACTACCGTGGTGTTGGGTAACAGATCTTTGATGCGCTCCTGCTCTTTTCTCGAAATTTGGTTTCCTCTGAGTTCGAGTACTTCTAATTCGTGGAGCATATCTAATTTTTTAGGCAGAGTAAACAGATTGCACCGCGCTAGTAATAATACTTTTAGCTTCGGTAGCCGACTAAGTTGCTGGCCTAAAGTTTTAATGTCTAAACCCGGATTGTCACTCAGGTTTAATCCCGAAAGTTGTTGGAGTAAGAACATCTCCTCAGGGAAGGACGTTAGCCGAAGATACGATAGCTCCAGCATATTTAACGAAGGAAGATATTGAAGAACTTGAAACAACTGCGGCAAATCTAAGTCCGGATTACTCCCTAGCTCAAGTGTTACTAAATTTGATAACCCTTTGATCTCTTCCGGGATGTGCGTGAGATTATTTTCTTTCAGCGCGAGCTGGCGCAAGGTATTTGAGTGGCTTAGTACTTGCAAGGCCGGAGAGAGGGATAACGCGGGGTTTTTAGATAAATCTAACTGCTTCAGAGCGGGCAAGCGCTCAATAACCTCTGGTAACTCTTCAAACGCGTTGTTACTTAAATTCAGTGCTTCCAGATTAGCGAGTTGCTCCAGTGATGCGGGCAAATCAGTCAGTTGATTACCGCTGAGGTTCAACTGGCAAAGCTTCGTTAATTGCTCAATCCCCGCTGGCACTTCGGTCAAGCCGTATTCGGTAAGTTCCAGGGTGTTAATCTGGCTTAAAGGCTTAATTTTCTCAGCAAAATCGGTCAAGTCCTGATTTTCGAGGTCTAGCCACCCCACGCGCTCCGGTTCATGGAGAGCTTCATCCCAACTAGTAAAGCGTCGGGGCTGCCAGGGCAAATTGAGTTTCGGCAAATCAGTATCACCGAAGGCAAGATCAATAAGCATACTATCAGATGTCTGCCGTTTTTCTGAGGGTTTAGGTTCCTGCGCTTTCTCAACTTTCTCTTCTGGCTGAGAAACCGATTCCCGGATGATTCGATTAATTTTGTCCCGAGCAAAATCACTCACGAATTTATTGATTCCTTTTCCCTTAGGTTTGGTATTTTGGTAAGCTTCGGGAATAGGAATCCCGGCTTCGTCCAGTACTTCTTCCGCTACAAAAATTGGCGTATTGAGCCTTACTGCCAACGCAACGGCATCACTCGGTCTGGCATCTATTTGCACTGTCTTACCGCCGTGTTTAATCGCCAGGTAGGCATAAAACACTCCTTCAGCAAGTTTATTGATACAAACCTTATCCAGGATAGTCCCGGTAGATTCAAGAATAGATACGGTTAAATCATGAGACATTGGGCGACCAGTTTTAATGCCCTGCAATCCGATAAAGATTGCCTTAACTTCAAAAAAACCTATAATAATCGGTAAAAAGTATTCTCCGTCCTCCGATTGGAGTAGCAGCCCCGCGCTTCCGTTCTCTTTCAAATACACGTCAGCAATTGTCAGCTTTTTCATCGTTTCCTTCTTAGTTAGTTTTCGATAATAGTAGTACAAATCTTCGTGGGTAGATAACTTTGCTTTAAGCATCTGCCGCCCCCGGTACAGCCGAACCTTGGCCGTTTCCGGCGAAATTTGCTGTCGCAGAGCAATTTCGGATAGCCCTAGCCCATCGTAATAGAATGCAGTAATTACATCTCGGTAGTGGGGCTCTAGCGCTTGTATCGCGGTGGTCATCAATTCGCCAAGGTGCTCTGCCTTCTCATCTAAACCCACCGACAACGAAGAGGGAAGGTCGTCTAGCGAGAAGAAGGTTTGCTTTTTCTGTCTTAGATAGTTATGGCTAATGTTTCGGACAATGCCGAGCAGCCAAGACTTAAACCGATCCGTATCTTGCAGTTTACCCTGGCCACGGTATGCCTGCAACAATGAAATTTGGGCCACGTCCTGCGCTAGTGATTCATCACCCAAAATTGATTTTGCTTTGTTGAAGCAATCGGAATAATAGTGCTCGCCCAGCGCACTAAACGCCTGCTTATCTCCTCGAACAGCTTGCGCTACGTACTGCTTTTCAAGCGATGAATTCACTATACAATTTAGTTTCTTGCTCAGTCATACTACCTAGTGGCTGTTGAAGACCAAATGGTTACAAGAAAGCTAAACTTTTTTAGGATACTACAGTGATCGCATCTGGTCGTAGGATTAGCGAAGCGGTCCTACGACCCAATCAACGTCGCTGCGTTAATCTACCTTTCCATCAAGTTAACCGTTCTCTCCGCATCCTTCATCTCCAATTGCCGAATCTCGCCCGCCCCTTCGAACGTCCACTGCACTCCGCCCACCCGGCCAATGGCCGATGTCATCAGGTGCGAAAACACTTCGCGATCACCGAGCGACACCCGCACTCGCTGGTCTTGCACCGCTATACGGCAGTGCGTCCACTGACTGAAATCCAGGCCAAAGGCCGACAGATCGTGATCGCGGCCCGACACCATGTCTTTGTTCAGCATAAACAGTAGGTCGCCCACGCAACCGGGAATGGTGAAGTGGAAGCCCAGCACCTCCTTGGTGCCGGTCACCGTGAGCCGCAGGTGCTGGCAGATACTCCGTTCGGTAGCTTGCGGCATCCGAAACTCCGTATCCAAAGTGAAGTTGCTGCCGTCAATTTGGGGATCGTCGGTCAGGTGCGCCAGGTACAAGCGCGAATCAGCCCCTTGGCTCATTTGGGTGAGCACCGCAGGCGCAACGGTGAGCACGCTGTCACGAAGCAGTTGCTCCGGCTTGAGGTAGACAAACCCATCTTCTTCGTGGATCAAACCCTGCCAGCCCTGGGTCGGAATGTAGAGATCTTTCTCGCGAACAATCTGGCCGTCTACTAGCAATTTGGTTAGGAAGTAGCCCGGATAATAATAGGTAGTGGTGACCAGCCCCTGCGGTTCGGTCAGCGCAATGCGCTTGCTGGTGTCCCACGACTGCTGAATGGCCAGCGAATCGTAGGGCGTATCGCCCAAATCGTAGCGGAAGATGACCGTGTTCGGATAGCCGGAGGCTACTTTCTCGAAGGAGAACCGGATGCTGTCGGACAATGGGGAGGGATTACTGATTGGCGTTTCCCGGTTTTGCAGCGCGTACCATCCCAGACTTAGCAGTACGAGCAAGAGAATCGCGCCGCTAATCATCTTCCAGGAACGCCTTGATCGGGGCCTACTCGGCATACTGCCGTTCTGAGGTAACGTGGGCGACTGCTGCTGCCGAAACGCCCGCCAGCTACCGTAGCCCGCAAATTCGGCCAGAATATCCAACGTGGCCCCGCTGGGATTGGCAACGCGCTCGGCCCGCCCCCACACGCGCTTGAGGGTGGTAACACTGAGCTGCTGCCGGGTGCGCTCGAAAATACGCTCACTCAGTTCCTGAAAGTCCTTGTTGGTCCAGGTGCTTCCTTCGCCCCACGCAAGCTGCGCTTCGATGTGTTGCACCAGCTGCCTCAGGGGTTCGGACGAATCTTTTTTCTTGATGTTCATGAAAGGTTGTTCTGATTTTTTGTTATGACCAATACTGGCGCAGGACTTTCAGCCGGGGGCGCCTAGCCTGTGACAATTTATATGGGTTTCTAACCCACTATGCGGACAGAGCGGCCCACGCTGGGTCCACATATGCAGTTCGCACAGATTCGGAGAATCTGCGCGAAAACACTTTATAAAAATTTATCAGAATAATCTTAAGGTTCCGTATTCGATCAGTAGTAGGGGGAGAACTTGCTCCAGCCTTTTATCTTCTGCCGCTTACGCGCTACTTGAACACGATTGAACAGTATTGAACAAGCGCTGGGTCGTTATTTTTTAGTTGCCGCCGTTCATTGCATCAAATAAACGAATCACTTGCCCAAAACCAACGCATGAAAAAAGTAATGATATTTATCCTGACTCTCGCCATCGCATCGTCGGCCTCCGCGCAATCAAATCAAGCCCAGCAACCCCCGGAAGTACGGGTGGCCATGCAGTCCGATGCCTGGGAGGTTGATCCCGACCGCGCCGCTTTTATCACCCACCGTTCGGTACCTGCCGTGCAAGGACTAGACGGCGGTGCGCTGATGCACCTCAAAGAACTAGACTTTACGAATGGTACCATCGAGTTTGACATCGAACTACCCGAACGGGGGTTTGTCGGCATCCGGTTTCGCCAATCGGACGACCATGCCGTGGGCGAGGACTTCTACCTTCGCTCTTTCTGGCCCGTCAACCCACGCAACCGCACCCTCACGCAATACACCACGATGGTGGACAGCCTGAGCCTGTGGGACCTCACGGACGACTACCAGGCGCCCGCCCCGCTCTACCAAAACCAGTGGAACCACGTGAAACTGGTGGTCAACGGACGGCAGTTACGCGTTTTTGTCAACGACGCCGCCGTGCTGCACGTGCCGGTGCTGGAGAGCGAGCAAACAACGGGCAAGCTCTCGTTCAGTGGCAACGCCATCTTCGCCAACCTGGTAGTGCGACCGAACGCCACCGAAGACCTGCCCGCCGTCGCTGGTTACGACCCCACGCAGTACGACCCCTACTACCTGCGCGACTGGTCGGTGACAACCCCGGTAGATTTTCCCGCTGGACGCGATGTGGTGGCCGAAGACATTCCGGACAGCACCACCCAGTGGAAGCCCACTCGGGCCGAGCACCGCGCCCTGGTGAACCTGAGCAAGGTTTTTGGAAAAACGCCGACCGACGGACGCCGCCTGGTATGGCTGAAGACAAGGATCATCTCCGATACTCAGCAGACCAAACGGTTGGCCCTTGGTTTCAGTGATGAGGTGTGGGTGCTGATCAATGGGCAACTGCTGCACGTGGACAAAAACTACTTCGGCACGCCGGCCATGAAGGAGCCCCGGGGGCGCTGCACGCTGGCGAACACCTCGTTCAACCTGCCGCTCCAGGTTGGCGAAAACGAATTAGTCATCGGAGTGGCTAACTACTTCTATGGCTGGGGCATCATTGCCCGGATGGATGACGCGGAGGAGCTGGCAGCTAAGTAACACTTTGTAGTGGATTTCCCCGGCCCGATACTTCGTCGTGGCGACTGGATAAGAAGATGGGGGGAGGTGGAGCCATCATGGACCTGGGGGTGTACGCGATCCAGGGAGCCCGGCGGACGCTCGGCACCGACCCCATCACGGTGACCGCGCAGGCGTTCACCTTTGACAAAAAACACTTTGTCGATATTCACGAAACGGTGTTCTGGCAGTTTGAATTTCCCGACGGTATTGTTGCCCGTTCCAGCACCACCTATTCTTCTTATGTGGACCGTCTGTACGCCACCAGCGAACGAGGTTGGTGTAGACTTGAACCGTCCTTTAATGCGATCGGTGCCCGGGGCGAAACCAGCGAAGGGCCTATGAACATCCAAAATCCTAAGTATCAGCAGGTTGCTCAGATGGATGCGTTTGTACAAAGTATTCGGCAGCAGACGCACCCGCTGGCTTCGGGAGAGGAAGGGCGCAAGGATTTGCTAATTATCGAAGCTGTTCTGCAAGCGGCCGAAACCGGTAAGAAAGTGACGATAGCGTACGCGTGAGTCACTACGAAAGACGAGCGAAACATTGGATTCACCCGCGACAAACCGTATCTTTTGAGCGTGAACCTACTCGAATGCCATGCTAGACAGAGTCGTACTAAAAGGACCGGAAGTGCAAATGACTGATGCGGAGTTTCTTCGCTTTTGCCAGGACAACCGCGACCTGAACATTGAGCGCAACGCCCAACGAGAAATCATCATCATGCCGCCTACCTACACCAACACCGGTTTCATCAACGTTAGAATAGCTTCCCAGTTAGATACTTGGGCCCAAAAAAACCAGTCAGGAATTACCTTTGATTCTTCGGCGGGTTTCACCTTGCCCGACGGGGCGGTGCGCTCGCCGGATGCATCCTGGATGACGCTGGCTAAGTGGCAACAGCTCAGCGAGGACGAGAAAGAAAGCTTTGCTCCCGTGTGTCCTGACTTTGTCTTAGAGCTCAAGTCCAAAAGCGACCGGGTGGCTGACTTGCAGGAAAAGATGAAAGACTATCTGGCCAACGGAGCGCAGTTGGGCTGGCTGCTGGTGCCAGAAGAAGAGAGGGTGTATATCTACCAACCCGAGCAAGCGGTTCGTCAGCATTCGGATTTCAGCACGCCCCTGTCCGGCGACCCGGTGCTGCCCGGCTTTCGTCTTGATTTTTCCAAGCTGAAGTTGCCCTAGCGGTTCATTATTGTCCGCCAGCGATCACTCACTGATCGGTTCCGAACACCTGGCTGAGGCAGGATGTGCCCCCACGGGCCGCACGGCGGGTTGGCACTTCGCTTGTTAGAGGGGAAAGCATAACTCCCCTACTATGCTCCGAAGCCACTTCATCACCGCCACCCGCAACCTGACCAAGCACCGGTTTTATTCGATCATTAACGTGCTGGGGCTGGCCATCGGCATGACCTGCTGCCTGCTGATTTTCTTGTACGTGCAGCACGAGCTGAGCTACGACAGCTTCCACGCGAAGGCAGATCGTATCTACCGGGTGGTGACGGATATTAAAACCCCAACCGAGACGCTGAATATTTCAAGCACTTCAGCCCCGATGGCCGCTTACCTGAAAACTGATTTTCCGGAAGTGGCAGATATGGTGCGTTTGGATGATGCCGGGTTACTGATTCAACGGGGAGAAAAGACCTTCCAGGAAGACCAAAGCATGTTTGCCGATTCTACTTTCTTCCGGGTGTTCGATTTCCCCTTGTTGCAAGGCAATCCGAATACTGCGCTGGTGGCTCCCTTTAGTATCGTGCTGACTGAAGACGCAGCGAAGCGGTACTTCGGCGACGAAGACCCGATGGGCCAGCGGCTGCGGATGGAAGGTGATTACGACCTGACCGTGACTGGCGTAATGCAAAACGTACCAGAGAACTCAAATTTCACCTTTGATGTACTACTCTCACTTTCCACCAGATTGGAAAAATTAACTCCTGACCGGAGCGAACAGTGGGGTAATTTTGGCTACGAATCGTACGTGCTGCTATCGGAACAAGCCAATACGTCGGAGTTAAAAAGCAAGTTGCCTGCCTTCCTGAAAAATTACATCAGCGATGCGGATCGCGATGAGGGAATGATCTACACACTGTTTTTAGAACCCTTCACCAAAGTCTATTTCTCTGACCGAGGCGCTCCCCAAACCGGTAGCCTGACCAACATCAAAATCTTCTTGGTGATCGCGGCCTTTATTCTGCTCATCGCCTGTATCAACTTTATGAATCTGGCCACCGCCCGCGCTACCGAACGGGCTAAGGAAGTGGGCGTCCGTAAGGTGGTGGGAGCGATGCGGCGGCAACTGATCGGGCAGTTCTTGTGCGAGTCGTTGCTGCTGAGTCTGCTAGCGTTTGGGCTGGCCCTGCTGGCGGGCGAACTGCTGCTGCCAGCCTTCAACCAGTTAGCGGGAAAGACCGTGGCGAGCAGCATTTTCCAGAATCCGTACTATTTACCGCTATTTGGAGTTGTCGCTCTGGTAGTAGGCTTGCTCGCCGGGTTGTATCCCGCGCTGGTGCTGTCCGGTTTCCGGTCGGTAGCGATTCTGAAAGGGCGGTTCAGCAGTAGCCAGCGCGGAGTGTGGTTGCGAAAAGCGTTAGTCGTGGCCCAGTTCGCCATCTCGATCATGCTCGTTGCGGGGACGGCGGTGGTATATACCCAACTGGAATACATGCGCAACCAGGCGCTGGGCTTCAAGCAGGATCAAATGCTGGTGATTGACTTCCGATTTGATGGGAAGGTGCAGCAAAAGATTGAGACGTTCAAGCAGCAGTTGGGGAACAACCCCAGCGTGCAGTCCGTGTCGGCATCGTCCAGTGTGCCGGGCGAAAACAATAACGGAGCTTTCACTGAGATCGAAAACCCGGCGGGAGACTTGCAGGCCAGTAACGTTAACCTGTTCTACGTCGACCACGACTTTCTTCCGCAGTATGAAATGCCCCTGACGGCCGGACGAGCGTTCTCGCGCGATTTTGCTACCGATACGGCGGCCCTGATTGTGAACGAAGCGTTGGTGAAAAGCTACGGATATGCTTCGCCGGAGGATGTCATCGGCAAACGCTTCGCGCAGTGGGGGGTGGAAGGCCAGATTATCGGCGTAGTGAAAGACTATCACTTTCGCTCGTTGCAGCAGGCCATTGAGCCAATAACCATTCGGCTGGAGCCGAGTAGAGTCCGCTTTATTTCGCTCAATCTGAAAGGCGAAGATCTCGCCGCCACCGTATCGGCCTTGCAACAACAGTGGCAAACGCTCGCTCCGCAGCGTCCGTTCAACTACTTCTTCCTTGACCAAGCCTTCGACGAGCAGTACCGCGCCGAAGCGCGCTTCGGGCAATTGTTTATCTGCTTCGCCGGGCTAGCGATCTTTATTGCTTGTCTGGGCTTGCTGGGCCTGATCTCCTACACCGTGGTGCAGCGCACCCAGGAAATTGGCATCCGCAAGGTGCTGGGTGCCACCGAGAGCAGCATTGTGCGCTTGCTTTCTAAAGATTTTCTGGTTTTAGTACTGATGGCTTTTGTGATTGCTGCGCCGGTTGCCTGGTACGCCATGGATCAGTGGCTGGCCGACTTTGCCTACCGGACGGCGATGCCCTGGTGGATATTTGCTCTGGCTGGTCTGCTGGCCACAGTGATCGCCATGCTAACGGTCAGTTTTCAATCCGTCAAAGCGGCCCTGGCCAACCCCGTGGATAGCTTACGTAATGAGTAATGAAAGAAAGTACATATCCATCTCGATTGCTCCGGTAGATTGATATTCAACTATCGAGCAGTTTGTTGATCTTTTGTTAACACATCCTTCACATTGAGTTAATAGTGTAGCACTACCTTTGCGCGATATAACCCTAACCCCCGTCGCGCATGAAACCACAATTTTACTCCCTGCTGGCCAGCTTCCTACTGGCGGCGTCCCCCTTAGTTTATGGTCAAACGACCGTGTCGGGAACGGTCACCGATGAGAACGGGGCCGAGCTGGTCGGCGTATCGGTGCTGGAGAAAGGCACCACCAATGGCACTATCTCCGAGATCAACGGCAGTTACCGCCTGTCGGTGCGCGGTGATGATCCCGAACTGGCTTTTTCCTTTATCGGCTACACCACCACCGAGGTGCCGGTGAACAACCGCAGTCAGATCAACGTCACCCTGCGCGAAGACGTGGCCCAGTTGCAAGAGATTGTGGTGGTGGGCTACGGCACCCAGAAAAAGGCGAACCTCTCCGGTGCCGTTGACCAGATCGACGCCGAAACCCTGGAGAGTCGGCCGATTTCCAACACCGCCCAGGGCCTGCAGGGCGTAATTCCCAACCTCAACATCAACTTTCTGTCGGGCGAACCCGGCGCGGCGGCCAACATCAACATCCGCGGCTTCACCTCCATTAACGGCGGCAACCCGCTCATCCTCATTGACGGGGTGCCGTCGGACCCGATAGAACTGAACCGCGTTGCGCCGCAGGACATTTCCGACATCTCGGTGATCAAAGACGCCTCGGCGGCGGCCATCTACGGAGCGCGCGCGGCCTTTGGCGTGATCCTGATCACCACCAAGAGCGGCACGCAGGAAGGCGTGAACTTTAGTTACTCCAACAACTTTTCGTGGGACCAGCCCACCGTGCTACCCCGCAAAACGACCGATCCGTACATCTACCTGCGCACGCGCGAAAATGCCAGCAACAACACCCCCTGGGACAACCAGAACTACAGTGATCAGATGTATCAGTACGCCCGTGAGCGCTCCAATGATCCTTCGCTGCCCGCCGTGCGGGTGGACCCCACCAACCCCGAGTTGTGGGAGTACATGGGCGACCAGAACTGGATCGATTACTTTCTGAGCGACCGCACGTTTTCACAGAACCACGCCCTGTCGATCAACGGGGCCTCCGACCGGGTGGGCTACTTCGTCTCGGGAGCCTACAACCGCCAGAACGGCATCCTCAAGGTGGCCGACGACTACTTCGACCGCTTCAGCTTCCGCAGCAAGGTCGACTATCGCGTGAACGACTGGTTCACGGTGGGCAACAACACCTTTTTGACCAACACGCTGCGCGAAAATCCTTCGGCCTTGACTCCGCTCGTCACCAACGAACAAGACGAGAATGAGTTTAGGTCGAGAACGGATACGAGATTGGAGGACATCTATAATTTGCATCCCACCGATTGGGACCGCAACCCCGACGGAACCTGGACCAATACCGACGCCGGACGCCTCGGAGCCAGACTCACCCGGGGCGGTACCACCACCGACAAGTACACCAGCCTGCAATCGCGCTTCACGGCCCAGGCTTCGCTGTGGGATGATCTGCTGCGCGTGAACACCGACTTCACCTACCGGCGCGGGGCCACTAACTTCAACTACTTCACCACCAAGTATAACATCGGCTACGGTCCGGATGACGTGCGCGAAGAAGGCACCAACTACGCCTACCGCAGCAGCACCTTTGACAACTACACCGTCTTTAACCTCTACGGCACCTTCAACCGGCAGTTCGGACGGCATCAACTCACCGCAATCGCTGGCTTCAACCAGGAATACTCCCGCTCGGAGTGGTTCAGCGCCGGTCGCGAACGGGTGATCTCATCGTCGCTGCCCACCATCGGGCTGGCCACCGGTGAAGCCACCGTCGACGAAGACGTGCTGGACTGGGCCATCCGTGGCTACTTCTACCGCCTCAACTACATCTTCGACGACAAGTACATCGTGGAGTTCAACGGACGCTACGACGGCTCGTCGCGCTTCCCCGGCGATGAGCGCTACGGTTTCTTCCCCTCGGCCTCGGCCGCCTGGCGGGTGGATCAGGAGTCGTTTATGGCTCCGCTCGAGAACGTATGGAGCACCTTTAAGCTGCGGGCTTCCTACGGCTCGCTGGGCAACCAGGCGGTGAGCGAGTACGGCTACGTTGCCACCCTCAACGCTTCCCCTTCCGACTACCTGATCGGCGGCATACGTCCGCAGCGCATCACCCCGCCCGGCCTGGTGTCGCCCAACTACACCTGGGAGCGCGTATCTACGCTCAACTTCGGAGCCGACCTGGGCTTCTTCGGCGACCGCCTGATGATCAACGCCGACGTGTACGAACGCAACACCGATGGCATGCTCACCTTAGGGCGAGAACTGCCCGGCGTGCTGGGAGCCGACGAGCCCCGCGAAAACGCGGCCGACCTGCGCACCCGCGGCTGGGAACTCAGCGTGAGCTACCGCAACGATATTCCGCTGGGTGGCAGTCCGCTCACCATCGGTACCCGCTTCGTGTTGTCCGATAGCCGGGCCGTCATCACCCGCTTCGACAACCCCAACCGCAACCTGACGCAGTACTACGAGGGCATGGAGCTGGGCGAAATCTGGGGACTCACCAGCGACGGCTTGTTCCAGAGCGAAGACGAGATCGAGCAGTTGGACGAAAGCACTCTCATTCCCTGGGGAGCGCTCTCCATTGTGCCCGGTTGGCCTAAGTACGTGGACCGCGACGGCAACGGAGCCATCGAGAAGGGGCTGACGGTAGACGATCCCAAAGACCTGTCGGTGATCGGCAACGTATCGCCCCGCTACCGCTTCGGGTTAGACCTGAACCTAAACTGGAAAGGCTTCGACCTGCGCGCCTTCTTCCAGGGTGTGGGGCAGCGCGACTATTATCCGCTGGATTATCTCTACTGGGGCTTCTACCAGCAGCCCTACGCGGGCGGAGCGCCCCATCTGCTGGACCACTACCGCGCCACAGCCGACAGTGAGGTGGACCGCGCCAAGCACTCCGAAGCCTACCTGGCCGCCGGGCTAGCCGATCAGAATCTGGATGCCGAGTACCCGGTGTTTCAGTCGTGGCTGGCCGACCGCAACCTGGGCGAACGCATCGATGAGGCGCAGGGACTGGCCATTCCGCAAACCCGCTACCTGCTGGATGGCTCCTACGTGCGCCTCAAGAACCTGACCTTCGGCTATACTTTGCCCAGCACGCTCACCGACCGCTGGCGGATGAGCAACCTACGGGTGTTCGTGAGCGGCGAGAACGTGACTGAGTGGTCCGGCCTGCGGCAGTTTTATGATCCGGAAGCAATCAATGACAACCAAAAGTTCAACCCGGCCGAAAGCACCGGTCGCGGAGTGGGCAAAGGCTACGCCTACCCCATCCAGCGCCGCTACGCCGTGGGTCTTAACGTCAACTTTTAATCAAACCACAATACACGGTCGGGCGCGTTTGCAATGCGTTCGTACGATCCTTAAACACTACTAGGCATGAAAAATCTACGATACTTCTCTCTCATTATTGGCCTGCTCACCCTGGGTGCCTGCGAGGATGACTTTCTGGAGCGCACCCCGGAAACCAGCATCGGCACCGACCGCTTCTTCAACACCGAGGAAGACCTGAGCATCTACATCAACAACCTGTACGACTTCCCCGGCACCGGGCAGTACAACGCCGACGGGGGCACCGACAACGCCGCCACTACCGGTAACCTGGAGCTCAAAACCATGATGGTGGGGAGCCCGTCGGCGGCCACGATCAACGACGGCTGGGAGTGGGAGCGGCTGCGCACCATCAACTTCTTCCTGGAGAACTACGACCGGGCCGACATCACCGCCGAGCGCTCAGATCATTACCGAGGACTGGCGCGTTTCTTCCGGGCCCGCTTCTACGTTGATAAGGTGAAGCGCTACTCCGACGTGCCCTGGTACAGCAGCACCATTGCCTCGAACGACGAAGGGCAGCTGATGCGGGGCCGCGATCCGCGGGCGCTGGTGGTGGACAGCATCCTGGCCGATTTCCAGTTCGCGGCCGAGCACGTGGATGCTTCGGGAGCGGAGGGTGAGGTGACGCAGTGGGTGGTGAAGGCTTACCAGGCCCGTTACGCGCTCCACGAAGGCACCTTCCGCAAGTACCATCCCGAGTTGAGCCTGCAAGGCACCGCCGATCAGTTCTTGCAACTGGCCCGCGAGGTGGCCCGCGATATCATGGACAACGGCGGCTACGCACTGTACAACACCGGCAGCCCCACCGACGACTATCACAACCTGTTCGTGAGCACTGATTTGGGAAGTAACTCCGAGGTGATCCTGGTGCGGGCCTTCGAGAACGACCTGGTGAACAGCGACTTCTCAGAAACCATTTTCGGCAACTACGAGGTGAGTCCGTTCGAAAGACTTGCTGCAAACCTATTTGATGGCCGACGGCTCGTTCTATACCCAGCAACCGGACTACGAAACCAAGCTGTTCGTCGAGGAATTTGAGAACCGTGACCCGCGCCTGCCTCAGACCTACGCCTATCCGGGCTGGGAGCTGATCTACACCGACACTTACTCACAGGGCGGCGGCATCTACGTGCAGCAGCTGGCCAAAAACTTCACCGGCTACCACCAGATCAAGGGTTTTATCAACGACACCGACGTGACGGTGCGCAACGGGCTGGACTTCCCCGTACTGCGCTTCGCGGAAACTTTGTTGATTTACGCCGAAGCCCGCGCCGAACTAGGCGAACTTACCCTAGAAGACCTGGATCAGACCGTAAACCTGATGCGCGCCCGCGTAGGCATGCCCGCCTTATCGCTGAACCCACCGGTAGACCCGGTGCAGGCCGCTCGTTATCCGAACGTCGCCTCGGCGCAGTCGGCGGTGCTGCTGGAAATCCGGCGCGAACGGCGGGTGGAGCTAGGACTGGAAGGCTACCGGCAGGACGATCTGATGCGCTGGCACGCCGGACCGCTGCTGGAAAAAGAACCCGAAGGGATTTACTTCCCGAGCCTGGGCGACTACGACCTCACCGGCGACGAGGTGGCTGACATTAAACTGATCGACGTGACCGAATCGGTTCCCGAGGAAAAGGAACTCAATAGTTTGGGCGAGCCCCTGATCTACTACCGGGTAGGCACGTTTGGTCAGGACGCGGCGGTGTTTCTGGAGAATGGCAACTCGGGCACCGTTCAGGCCATCGCCGAGCGGGGAACCTTTGTGGAGCCCAAGTACTACTACCGCCCCATTCCGCAGTCGGAGGTGGTACTCAACCCCAACCTGACGCAGAATTTTACCTGGGATTAAGGACATCCATTGAGTGGTAATGCTCCCTTTCATTGTTATTGAGGATGGAACCCTGTTACTTACGGGAAGATATTTATCTGCTATGCGATCTATCTCTGTGCTGCTCATTGTTTTAATCAGCCTGATCACAACCACCACTGGGTTCAGCCAACCGGCCCAGCGGTGGGTGGTGGAGTCTCCGGCGCAAACTGAATACTGCACGGTAGAACCCGACGGCACCACCGTGCTGCCCGACGGCCGGTTTTTACGACCCTACGGCACTACCCACGTAATTGCTCCCCACCCCTTTGGCCTGATCGTTGACCCAACCGGACAAACGGCCGTCACGGCCAACTCGGGCACCAACCCACTGTCGGTCACCATCCTGGATAGCGTTTTCTCCGGGCAGCCCCGCATTCGGCAGATTCCCGAAGGTTACCAAACCGACCGGGGAGTGCTGGCGTCGGTGTTTATGGGCCTGGCTATTGATCCGCTCGATAGCATCTTGTACGTGTCGGGCGGGCAGGAAAATCAAATTTATCGGTTCGACCTGGCTACCGGGGCTTCGCGGGGCAGCATCGACTGCGGGGTGTTCCGGGGCGACACCCTGTACGCCGATGGCTACCTTGGCGAGCTGAAACTTTCCTCCGACGGGAGTACGCTATATGCCATCGATCAAATTAATTTCCGGCTCATGATCATCGACCTGACTACTCAAACAGTGATTGCCAACTTGCCAACGGGGCGGTATCCGTTTGGACTGGCCCTGTCGCCTGACGGGCAAACGGCCTACGTGGCCAACGTGGGTATGTATGCGTATTCCATCCTGCCTGGCGTGGAAAAAGAGCATCTGGATAGTACAGCCTGGAACTTTCCGCCCTATGCCTACGGGTCGGAAGCGGCGGCGCGGGGCGATACGGTGCAAGGAAAATTCGTGCCGGGCCTGGGCGATCCCAACGCGCCGGAGGCCTTTTCGGTGTGGAAGATCGACCTGGCCGCGCGGCGGGTGACGGCCAGGATCAAAACCGGCTTTCTGGTGGGCGAAGTGATCGAGGGCATTCCCGCGGTGGGTGGGTCGAGTCCGAACTCCGTAGTAGCGACCGACCGCTACGTGTTTGTGAGCAACGGCAACAACGACTGCGTGTCGGTGATCGACGGGCGGGCCGACAGCGTGGTGCAGAACATCTTCCTGGCTCCCGATGAGCGCCTGAGCACGTTTCGGGGCGCGATTCCGTTCGGACTGGCCCTGTCGCCCGACCAAAAAACGTTGTACGTGGCTGAGGCGGGCCTCAATGCGGTGGGCGTGATCGACGTTGAGACGCTGACGGTGCGGGGGCATATTCCGGTGGGTTGGTTTCCATCGAAACTGGCCGTGAGCAAGGATGGAAAACAGTTGGTGGTGGCCAATGCTAAGGGCTACGGTAGTGGTCCCAACGGCGGAGCCGCATTCCAAAATGACTCTTTGGGTAGCTACATCGGCGGGCTGATGCGCGGTTCGGTGACGGTGCTCGAACGTGCCCATCGATGCCGAACTTGAAAAGTTGACCCAGCAAGTGGTAGACAACAACTTCCGGTTCACGGTGGTGAGCGATTCACTGCTTCGGGCCCGCGCCGATAATCCCGTACCGCTGTATCCGGGCGCGGCCGACTCGCCCATCCGGCACCTGGTGTTCATCACTAAGGAGAATCGCACCTACGACGAGGTGTTCGGGCAGGTGAAGGCGGGGCGGGGTGACCCGTCGCTGGCGCGCTACGGGGCCGACGCTACCTTTAGCAACCGCGATAGCAGCCGCACGCTGCAGGGCGTCACGGTGATGCCCAACCACCTGGCGCTGGCGCAACGCTTTGCCATATCGGACAACTTCTACGTGAACGCCGACCACTCGGCCGACGGCCACCGCTGGCTGGCGGGCACCTATCCCAACGAGTGGGTGGAGACCAGCGTGGTGTCGGGCTACGCGGGCAACCGTGACCTGATTCCCTGGTCGAAGGCGCCGGGGGCGCTGGCCTTCGAGGGAGCCTCAGGTGCCATCTATCCGGAAGACTACAACCAAGCCGGTTCGATGTGGGAGCACCTGGAGCGAAACCGGGTCAGTCTGTACAACTTTGGGTGCGGTCTCATGTTCGCCCCGCACGTGAACGGTGACCCGAAGGCTTTTAAGCAGCAGGGCTACCGCTACGCGGTGAACTATCCGCTGTCGCAAGCATTGTTTGACCATTCGTCGCGTCGCTACCCCACCTACCACATGGGCATTCCGGACCAGTACCGGGCCGAGCAGTTTATCGCTGAGTTTGAAGAAAAGTGGATCAACGGCCCCGATACCCTGCCGTCGGTGCTCACCGTGATGCTGGGGGGCGACCACGGCGCGGCCGAGCGTCCGGAAGCGGGCTTCCCGTTTCGCGAAAGCTACATGGCCGACAACGACCTGGCGCTGGGCCGCATCGTAGAATTTCTGTCGCACACTCCGTACTGGAAAAATATGGCCATCGTGGTTACCGAAGACGACGCGCAGGGCGGCGTAGACCACGTGGACGCCCACCGGAGCATCCTGATGGTAGTGTCGCCCTACGCCAAGCGGCAGCACGTGGGCCACGGGCACCGCAGCTTCGGCAGCATTTTCAAGACCTTCTGGAACGTACTGGGGATTCCCTACCTCAACCAGTACGACGCTACGGCCACCGACCTGGCCGATCTGTTCACTGATCAGCCTGATTTCACTCCTTACGCTGCCCGCCCGGTGGAGGTACGGATGTTTGATCCGGCGCAAGCTTATACGCCGCTGGATGAGGAGTTCGACTGGGCCGCCACCGAAGGCCTGCCACCGCTGGATGACACCGAGTTTCTACAGCAAGATGCGGAGCAGTACGATAAACGGCAGAATTGAGCGCGGGGGCTCCCTATGGCATTGAATACTGCAATCTGCATCAAACCAGAATCCACCGTAAAAAATCAAGGCTTGAAAAACGCAAGTTTTGGATTCACGGGATCGTTTTACCGAACCCATTTCCAGGCCGGTATCAGGTCTATTTGCTTTCCTTCGTTCACCAGCGTACCCTCCAGGTCGAGGGTGACTAGCTCCCCTCGATCCAAATCAAAGAAATCCATCGCTTCTCGCAGCCCACCTACTTCCCGGATCTGAAAGTGTTTTACTATTCAATCGTTTTTCTTGAAGGTATAAATTAAAGCAATGTTGGCTCCGAAACCAGAGGAAACGTTGGTTTCAAACCTACGCTCTTGACCATTTGAATCATCGAATGTTAAGACGTTATCTACATCTTCCTTTAAGTCGTTGCCAAGGTTGAACCATTGCCTTATCGATACTTCCAATCCAAAGTTTGATTTTTTACCAAAGTAAAATCTGTAAAATACACCAGGTCCAGCGGTATATTCAAAATAGGAAAACTTTTTGAATCCATTCAATAAGTTGATGTCGGTTTTGTGGATTTTGAAGTCAACGCGTGCATCAAGATTTTTCGTAATTCGATACCCAAAACCTGGACCCGTTGTCCAAGGAACTTCAATCGTTGCCTCTAAACTCTTTTGCTCGTCCGATTGTAAGGACTCTTTAATACTGAGGCTAAAGCCGTGGGAGTAATCAAATATCAATCTTTCGGTTGTATAACTCGCGTTAATATTAAAACCTCCCAGCAAAAACGGCTGCACCAAATCCGTGCCCAAAGAAAATTTATCGGAAAATGGCAACTTATCTTTGGATGTTAAATCACTATTTTGAGAATATATGGGAAAAGTAATAACCGAAAGCAAGAGAAAATAAATAATAAGTCTTAATCTCATATTTTAATTTTTTATGGATTATTTTAATTTTATCGAATATCCTACACTCGCGTTAACGAAGAATGGCGTGTTCGCTATTCCAATTTGACGAGCTTTGTGGATCTCTGTGCTTTGAGTAAAAGGATTATCGTACGCAATTTGATCGTTGTTCAAGCTTGAACTTACCCTGGGCCACCATCGAAGACTGGGGGCAATCATTATTCCCTTGAGGAAATTATTGGAATTCTTAAACGGTCTAATGTTACCGTATAATCCTAAACCCAAAGTAAACGTAGTATAATCAAGGATTACATCGTTCGAAGATGCACCATCGTAAAGCAATTCAAATTTGTGCCATTTAGGCTCTACCCTTAGGTTTAACCAACTATTGAAACGATAGCCTACTCCAAATCCGGTTGTCCAAGGTATATTAATTCCAAGTCCCTGAGCTTTATCATCTCCTGACTCCAGAAATCGGTTACTTTGGTATAGAGACCCTCCGTGTGAGTAATCTAGACTTAAGCGATTGTAAAACAGATTTACCTCGCCATTGTATCCACCCAAAAAAACTTGGCTGACTCCTGAGACGAAATTCAACCTATTCTCCAAGGATTGACCGGAAGCCGAGTTATAGAGGAAGATTATGAGTGTAAGCGTTATTAATTGAGCTTTGACTTTCATAGTTTTTATTCACGAAAGTGCTGCTGAGAGAGCAATAAATCGCTCTATCCTGTAGGTTGGTACTTCTTAATAGAGAAAGATATAGTCTCAACTCCCAAGATGGGACTTTTGAAATTCTGAAGGTGTCATTCCGGTATGTGCCTTAAAAATACGATTGAGACTTGATTTTGAACTAAATCCGCAATCAAGGCCCAAAGCTAAAATGGTATATTTTCTGCTATCCTCATTGGTCAATCTTTCTTTTAGAAGTCCAACTCGTTTTGTAGCTATATAGTCATAAAAAGGGTTGCCAAAATGTGTATTAATGGCTTGGGAAAGTAAGTTGGAACTAATGGAAAGTCTATCGGCAACGGCACTTATGGTCAATCCGGTTTCCGTAAAAAGCTGATCTTTATCTATTAAGTTCTCCAGATTTTGGTAAAGTGCTGCCGATGCGCTGTCGTTTAGGGGCGAGTTAACATATTTCTCCGATTTTTGTTCCTCATCTATTTTTGGATCGGGGCCATTACCAGAACCAGATAGACTTTGTACAGGAGATACGTTATACTGCTTTATTCCATTAAATGTTAAATAAATTATGCCCAAGTACATAAATGGATAAATAATCTGATAGGCAATTTCAACTTTTTCGAAAAGGCCAATATTATAAGCCAAGAAAGCGGTTAATGCCAAGCCAAAAAGAAGGACCAAGAAGAAGGTATAGTTGAGCAACCATCTGAGGTCAAAATGCTCAATTTGACTAAAATTGTTTTTTAGCTGACGCCTATATTTTCTCAGCCTTTTGATTAGATAAATGCCGACAATAAAGACATAGACAAAATGCCCTTTATTAAAGATGTGGTAAAGCAAATTGGGGTTTCTAAATTTAGAATCCAGGACCTCTTTGAAAGGGTTGTTTATAATAAATATATCCAACAAAATATATACTGAAAATGGAATAGAAAAGGTAAAAATCCACCAGTGCTTAAATTTTAGATTTCCATTCAACAATTGTATCGCAAAAAGCAAATAGATTGAAATAAGCTACTCTACCCGACGGTTTTGGGTTGGGGGTTGAATAGCAAAAAGGAAAAGCTAATTTTTGTAGTTGCGAGACAACAAAAACAGCTTTTCCAATGGACAAAAATCCGATAGACAAGATATGCGAAATGATACGTACGGCCAAAATAGTGCCCCACAAAAAGCGTCAGGAGTTTCTCTGTGAACTTCTAGGAGGGATCATTAAAAGCCGTTCAGTGATTTTTTCTGAGATTGCTGATAAAATAGACAAACCTATCAAAATCAGTTCTATTGAACGGCGTACCCAAGATTTCTTCGCCAAAGTACGCTTTGACTACACCCAACTTGCTGTTTTTTTACTGAGTTTCTTGCCTCAGCGTACTCTTGTACTCAGCATTGACCGCACGGAGTGGGATTTTGGCAAAACGCAGGTTAATATTTTATGTGCGGTAGTGAGCGTTGGTAAGATGGCCGTTCCGATTTACTTTGAGATGCTGGACAACAAAAGCGGCAATAGCAATGCGGCTGACCGAATCACCTTATTCAAATCGCTAATTGCCACTATTGGCAAACCCCGTATCCAACCGCGTCCACGGTGGATGCTGGTTATGGACCGGGAATTTATCGGGCAGACCTGGCTTTCTTGGCTTAAGAGAGAGAAAATTCCCTTTTGCGTACGAGTGCCTAAGCATCATTCTATTCTGCTGGCTAGCGGGGAGAGACTTTGGGCTGAAGAGGTAGTGCGCTCTGGCAGTCAATTCTACTATCAGCAAAATGCAATAGTAGATGGAGTAGCGATCAACCTATCGTTGTCCTATGGTAGAGATGGCCAACTGCTCTATCTAATTGGTACGACACTGCCACAAACTTTGCAAGCTTGGTATAAAAGACGTTGGTCAATAGAAGTGTTTTTTCAAGCGCTCAAGCAGCGCGGCTTCAACTTAGAAGGCTCTTCTCTGCGGTGTATCATCAAGTACAGAAAGCTCTTCGCTTTGGTCTCTATGGCCTACACAATCTGCTGGGCCACTGGCATTGAGGCGGGAAAGGTAAATCCGGTGAGAGTCAAAAAACACGGATACCCACAGTATAGTGTCTTCAGAAGAGGATTGAACCTCATGAGAGAGTTCTACAAACAGCAAATCAGCCAACCCTTACAACTAGCAGTAGAGGCAGCCTGGGTGAGGTTTGGCTTCCTTTACAAAACCGTCGGGTAGAGTAGAAATAAGCCAATAAGGGAGTATGCTTGTCAAGAAAAAATAGAGAGAAGTAAGTTCTGAATTGAGCCTCGCGTTTGAGAAGATCAACAACGCCAGAATCATGTTCAGGGTTATCAATGAATAATCATATTCTTTTTTGTTTTTCTTTAATAAAATGAGCACAACAAGTATTGCTATGATTGTTATGCAGGCGATATTGATTTCATTTAAACTCACTTCCGTATAGCTTTCCGATTTAAATAGTAACAACGGTCTCACGCTTAGGATGGTCTACAATGCCAATCTTCTACTTGGAACTTGATTAATTAACAATGATAATTTACCGAAACGGACAAAAGTCGGGGGTCTTCGAAATTCAAGAACCCAAAGGGCTGACTGTTCTGGCTTATAGCAAAGCGTTGGTTTATATTACAAATATATACTTTTGTATATTACTAATATAAACTACCGCCGGACACCCCTAAGATTTGCCTCATTACTTTACAATTTTCTTTTTATCCTTGGTAACGCTATCTTTTTGCCCACCAAGTGGCTCTTTCTTCGTCCGGCAAAGAGTCCACGGCTAACCAACCTGTCAACCTATGGCAAAATTATTTCTGTTCGGCATCGGCGGCACCGGGGTGCGGGTGATCAAATCGCTCACCATGCTGCTGGCCGCGGGAGTGGACCTGCCCGCCACCGAAATGGTGCCCATCATTGTGGACCCCCACCAGGGCAACCACGACCTGAAACGCACCATCGATCTGCTGGAGAGCTACCAGGCGATCCAGTCGAAACTGGCCCCGCGGGCCGAGGGCTTCTTCAAGACCAAGATCACCACCCTGCAAAACCTGCTCAGCGACCGCGACCGCCTGGGCAACGCCTTCTCGTTTCAGCTCAAAGACGTGCAGAATGAGCAGTTTAAGGAGTATATCGACCACGGTCGGCTGGATGAACCCAACCAGGCGCTGGTAAATCTGCTGTTTTCGGAAGCGAACCTGGCCACCGAGATGGACATTGGGTTTATCGGCAACCCCAACATCGGCAGCGTGGTGCTTAATCAGTTTAAGGAGTCGGACGAGTTTGCGCACTTCGCCTCCAACTTCCAGCAGGGCGACCGCATCTTTATCATCAGCTCGATCTTCGGGGGCACCGGGGCGGCGGGTTTCCCCACGATCCTGAAAAACCTGCGCAACGCCCAGCCGCCGCTGCCCAACCACGACTGGCTGCGCAACGCTGCGGTGGGGGCTATCACCCTGCTGCCCTACTTCGGGGTGGCCCCCGACCCCAACAGCAAAATCGACAAGGCCACCTTTGTGGCCAAGGCCAAGGCGGCGCTGTCGTACTACGAGCGCAACATCAGCGGCAACAACACCATCAACGCGCTCTATTATTTGGGCGACAACCTCACCAAAGACTATCCCAACGACCCCGGCGACGCCGGACAGCGCAACGACGCCCACTTCATCGAGTTGGTGGCCGCCTTGTCGGTGATCGACTTCATGCACCTGGACGACGCTTCGCTGACCACCGCCGACGGACGCGCCCGGCAGCCGATCTACAAGGAGTTTGGCATCCGCAGCGAGCAGGACGTGGTGAACTTCACGCACCTGAGCAACAAGACGCAGCAAATGATTGAGCGTCCGCTGGGTCAGTACATGCTTTTCACCATGTATCTGGCGCACCAGCTCAACGAAGAAGTGAATAGGCAACCCTGGTCTAACCGCCGCTCACCCCGCATTGATGCGTCTTTCTTGAGTAGTTCTTTCTTTCAAAACCACCTGACGGGCTTCAACCACCACTTCGACAACTGGATTCTGGAGCTGCGCAACAACCGGCGGGCCTTTGCGCCCTTCAACGTGCCGGTAGACACCCGCAACCTGTTTGCGTTTATCAACGGGGTGCACCCGAAACGCCACTGGAATCCGTTGCAGATGGACAACTTCGTGCTCTACGACGATGCCCTGAACCGCGCCGAACGGCAGGTGGCGAGTCCGTCGGTGGAACAGAAGTTTGTCAACACCTTTTACGAAGCCACCAAGTCGCTCACCGAGCGGAAGTTTGCGGCAGTGGGTTAGATTCAGTATTTTTTCTATATTCACCCCATACTAAAGTTTAGTCATGCTTTTTCCCGAACAACTTATCAACATGGGAATTAATGCTCCGAAAGAGCACCAGCGCGTGATCAGCAAACTCACTACGGGTTTGGGTGCTCTTTATTACCAGCAACAGAAAATTCCGTTGGAGCCCCTTCCCGAAACGATGCTGGACGAAGGACAAACCAGTCCGGTGCCCGACGTGCTGCTCTACGACAACGAGCGACACACCACGCCCATTATCATTGAGGTGTGTCATACCAGCGGAGTTCGTAATGATCGCAAGAAGATCATGCGGCTCATCAACGAGTTCGACTACGGCATCGAGGAAGGCTTTTTGTATGACTACGTAGCCCACCACTGGTTTCGGTACCGGAAAGGAGAAGCCGACCTGGAGCCAGATCAATCGTTTTCCCCAACGCTGCAACTTGACTTCAGCGCGTTTTTGTAAATTCGGATTGCATTTCTTTACCAAATCTCAACTCCAGCTTCTCCCGTCTCGTTGCCTAATATTCTACCGCAAGAAGCAGCCTTTGATTGTTCAAACAGCACTTACCTGCGTATGACCCAGGGCAATCGCGTTTAACTTCCGCCGCAGCGGGCGCGGGAATCTCCTTCTTCGTGGCGGGCTGCGCGCCCCGGGGGATTTCGGATAATTTGCTTCGCTACACCGGGCGCCGGGGGCTACACAAATTTCCGGACCGCGTCCACGGTGGATGACGCTATTTAAGTTTTGAATGCGATGCCTTAGCGTGCGACCTACCATACTTTGAAAATCATCCGAATACCCCTACCTTCCCTCCGCACCAAGCCCAACCCATTCTATGAACCGCATCTCCTTCATCCTTAGTTTTTTAATCTTAGCAACTATGACGACGCAACACCGTGCCTCCGCGCAAGACCTGCTCTACGTGGGCACCTACTCCGACCGCGGCAGCCAGGGCATCTACGTGCTGGAGTTTGATCGCACCACCGGTGAGCTCTCCGAACGCCAAACCCTGGAGGATAAAGACAGTCCCTCGTTTCTGACCATCCACCCCAACGGCAAGTACCTCTACGCGGTGTACCGCGAGGGAAAAGACGCCGACGATAAGTACGGCACGGTCACTGCCTTTGCCATCGACCCGAAGAACGGACACTTAAGTAAGCTCAACGAACGCTCGTCTGAAGGCGCCGGGCCGTGTCACGTGAGCGTGGACCCGGCGGGCAAATTGGTCTACGTGTTCGAACTACGGCGAGGGCAACCTGGCGGTGTACCCGGTCGGCACCGATGGAAAGCTAGGCGCGGCCTCGGACGTGGTGCAGCACACCGGCCGCAGCGCGAACCCCGACCGGCAGCAGGAGCCGCACATGCACTCGATTATTCCTTCAAAAGACGGAGAAGTTATTTACGCCTCGGATTTGGGCATTGACAAGATCATGCTTTATGAACCTGACCTGAGCTCCGGCAAACTGTCAGCCGCCTCGCCGCCCTTCGCTACCAGCACTTCCGGAGCCGGTCCTCGCCATTTTGCGCTGCACCCCAGCGGAGCGTGGGCCTTTTCTATCGAGGAGCTGTCGTCGACCATTGCCGCTTATAAAGTAGATGGAAAAAGCGGCAGCCTGGAGCGGGTAGACCGGGTAACTACCCTGCCCAAGGGGGCGTCGGCCGAGGGCAATTCTACGGCCGATATCCACGTTTCGCCCGACGGCAAGTTTGTGTACGCCTCCAACCGCGGGCACGACAGCATCGTGATCTACGCCGTGGATACTGACAATGGAAAACTCACCTACGTGGGCAACGAACCGGCGGGCGGGAAGCACCCGCGCAACTTCTGTATGGACGACCGGGGCGAGTTTGTGTGGGTAGCCAACCGCGACACTGACAACGTGGTGGTGTTTCGCCGCGATGCGGCCACCGGCAAGCTCACTCCCACCGGCAACGAAGTCAAAGTACCCGCGGTGGTGTGCGTTCAGCAGTTGCGGTTGCCATAAAGGCCTACTCTTCTTGAAAAGCGCGATCAATATCCTGGGCTTGGTGCAGAATTCTGATGATTTCTATGCCTCCCTTAGTGGGTTGATAGAACACCACGTGGTTCTGAAAAGGAAACCGACGCAAGCCAGGCCGCACTCCGCCCCATGAGCGGCTATGACAATAGCAACTCTATCTGAAGTTCTAGCTTAATTAAGTATGACTCTGCTTTTTCTTCTGACTGATTCTCCGCAAGGTGATCCCAGATACTAAGCAGATCAGACTCTGCTTGAGGAGTCTGGTGTATCTCTCCCAAGGGGCGCTGACTCATGGTTTGGCTTTCTTGTGATGTGCCTTTGCTTCGGCAGTAACGACCCTCATATCTAGCGGCTTGCTTGGCCCTGAATCGATTCCTTGCTGAATTTCCTCCTTCAGCAGGGCCAACCGTTGTGCCCGCTCCTGATCTTTCTCCTCCAGTAGCCGAAGCGCTTCGCGCACTACCTCGCTAGAAGAACGGTAACGACCGGTGCCTACTTTGTCCTGCACGTACTTTTCCAAATCAGGGGTTAACGACACGTTCATACGTCTGTTTGATAGTTTGACGCTAAAATACGAGAATAACCAAGATTGTCAAAGTTGGTTATTTGTAATTCTTGTTTCAATCCGTTAAAAATTGTTAATCCGAATATCTTTTTGCGCTACGGTTGTTAGGTTTGTAGGTGACCAGCAACGGGCATCCGGAAAACCAGTATTCAGGAGCATGAAAAAGAAGAGAATCTACGGTCTGATTGCCCTGATGAGCGTGGCGCTGCTGGGCTTGGTGGTGTTTCAGGTCTACTGGATTCGCGAAACGGTGGAGGCCAACCGGCAGCGGTTTCAGCAGAACGTTTACGAAGCCCTCAATACGGTGGTGCACCAACTTGAGCAGCGCGAGGCTATGCTGTTTGCCTACCAAAGCTTCGGACCCGATCTGGTGCAACTTGACACCGCCCAATTTTATCCGACGCGCACCGTGCGGCGGCAGCAACGGCAGTCGGTGACCTTCGATGAACAAGGGCGCGCCGTGCGGCAGCGCATCGAGTTTAGTATGTCGGTGGGTCGGGCTCCTGGCTCATCTCCGGTGATTGTGGTGCGTCCTGACCTGCCGCCGGGGGCTTCGGAGCAGACGCAGCAGGAGCAACTGCACAAACTGAGGCAGAAGGCTGGTATGTTCGAGCAGGCGCTGCGGCAGCTGATGAACGGCGACCGTCCGCTCACTACCCGCCTGAACCCGAAGCAATTGCGCTCGTTACTGAACGAAGCCCTGGCCGACCGGGGCATCACCCTGCCCTACCAGTATGCCGTGGTCGACGCCCAGCGCGACAGCGTGCTGATGGCTTCTACCGCCAACTTCTTCCAGAAATACGACACCGACGCCGAGGTTGCCCTGTTTCCGAACGATTTTATGCCCAGTAGCACCTTTCTGACGCTGGAGTTTCCGCAGCAGAGCTGGTACCTGCTTAAGCAAATCTGGCTCACCCTGCTCTCGTCGCTGCTGTTCACCGGCATCGTGGTGTTCTGCTTTGGCTACGCCATCACCACCATCGTGCGGCAAAAAAAGCTATCGGACATGAAAACCGACTTCATCAACAACATGACCCACGAGCTCAAGACTCCGATATCGACGGTGGCGCTGGCCGTGGAGGCCCTGCAGGATGAGCAGATCGCCCGCGAACCCAGCTTTTTGCAGCGCTACCTGGGCATCATTCGCGAGGAGAATGCCCGCCTGGAGGCGCAGGTGGAGCGCGTGCTGCAGATTGCTACGCTGGACAAACAGGACTTCCAACTGAAACGAGAGCCGGTAGACCTTCACGAACTGATTCGGCAGGTGGCAGAACGGCTGCGTCCGGCCATCGAAAAGCGGGGGGGCACGCTTATGCTCGCTCTGAATGCGCCCGACCCGATGGTGCAGGCCGATGCGGAACATCTGTCCAACGTGATTACCAACCTGATTGACAACGCTAACAAGTATTCGTCCGAGCAACCCACGGTGACGGTGCGCACACAGGCCGAAGGCCAAGGAATTGTGATTGAGGTGGTGGATCGGGGAATGGGTATGACGAAAGAAACGGTAGCCAACGCCTTCGATAAGTTCTACCGGGCGCCCACCGGCAACCGCCACGACGTGAAGGGCTTCGGGCTGGGACTGTCGTACGTTAAATCAATGGTGGAAGCGCACGGCGGGCAGGTGTCGGTGCGTTCTAAATTTGGACAGGGTAGCACATTTCGCGTGTGCGTGCCCAGTGAAAAGGTTAGCACCCCCAACCGAACAGTGGCTAATAAAAACAGCCAATATCGATCAAGGAATATTGAATGATGAAGTGATAAAAGTATAAGCAAAAGGTGCATAAGTAGTCATTTGACTAAACCATACCACCACTATGACAAAAGTACTTCTCGTGGAAGACGACCCGAATTTGGGCACCATCCTGCAGGACTACCTGCGGGTGAAGGGCTTTGAGCCCGAACTGTGTCGCGATGGGCAGCAGGGCTTGGCGGCTTTTCAGAGGCAGACCTACGACCTGTGTCTGCTTGACGTGATGATGCCCAAGCTAGATGGCTTCGAGCTGGCCCGCGAAATCCGGCAGGTGAACGATCGGATACCCATCATCTTTCTGACGGCCAAGTCGATGAAAGAAGATACCATTACCGGGCTAAAACTGGGGGCCGACGACTATCTGACCAAACCCTTCAGTATGGAGGAGTTACTGCTGCGCATCCGAGCGGTGCTGCGACGCACCCAACCGCCGCCGGAGCAGCGCATTTTTGCCTTCGGCTCGTTTACCTTTGACTACGACCAACGGCTACTCACGCAAGGGGAAGATTCGGAAAAGCTGACCTCCAAGGAAGCGGAATTGCTCAAGTTGCTCGCCCAGCACCTGGGGCAAACGGTGGACCGTACCCACGCGCTCAAGCTGATCTGGAGGGATGATAGTTACTTCAACGCCCGCAGCATGGACGTCTACATTGCTAAACTGCGCAAGTATTTAAAACCCGACGAGGCGGTGCAGATCCTAACGGTGCACGGGCAGGGGTTCAAGTTGGTTGACCTTACGCATTGACTCGGTTGGGCTTCACCTCACCGAAGTTGTAGCCGAAGGGAGTGAAGCTGAGCCGCATCAGTTTGAAGTGCTGCAACCCGAAGGGAATGCCGATCAGTGTGGCGCACAGAACCAAGCCCAGCACCAGGTGGGTAAGGGTGATCCAAATGCCGCCCACTAGAATCCAGATCACGTTAAGCAGCGTAGACAAGCCCGACCCGGCGTTGCGGTTGGGTGTCACTTCGCGTCCGAAGGGCAACAGACTGGCTCCCGCCAGCTTAAACGACTGGATACCCAGCGGAATGCCGATGATGGTGACGCAGGAGATGATGCCCGCCACCACGTATTCGATGGCGATAAGAAAGCCGCCGAAGATAATCCACAAAAGGTTGCCGATAAAGCTCATGTTGTAAATTTTATTTTATTATGCCTACGTAAAACCGGCGCTAATGTTAGCAGGCGGAGAGTTTGTGACAATATTTTGGAGGTTTAAGCTAATTAGTGCTTGAAGTGCTTCTACAGGCATCAGTGATACTTATAGCGTTTAAGCACTGAGCAAAACGACGGGTTATTGGGTTACCGAAGCCTTTTTGTATTGAGAAGGGGTCATCCCCGTTATCTTTTTAAAGTTAGCGTAGAAAACTGATTCAGAGCTGAATCCACTATCCAGCGCCACGGCGAAAATAGTGATGTCTCTGCCCTTTTCGGAAGTCAGAATTTCCTTTGCCTCATTAACTCGATATTCATTGATCAGTTCGCTAAATGATTTTCCCAGATGCTGGTTGATCAGCTTTGACAGAAGATACGGCTGTAGTGATAGCGCTTCTGCGAAATAGTGTTCGTTCAGCTTACTGTCCAAATAAATTTTATCCTCGTTGAGCAGCTTATCAATCTTCTTAAAATAAAACTCACCTCCTGGAAAGTCTTCTTTAATGAGTCGGGTACCAAACACCATTCCTTTAAATAACTGAGGATCTTCCAACAAAAAGTAGGCAGTAGCCAGCACCAGGCTTCCGTTGAACAAAATGTAGTTATATTCTAAAATTTGGCGAATATTCTCGCGAAAAGAGCCGAGCGCGCTGAACAGGTTATACAACAGCGCACTGAAAACGATAAGGGTAGAAATCAGCAAGAAAATAGCCAGCAGTTTGGGCCAGCGCAAAAACCGCTTCTGGTTGTCCAGCACCGCCACTTTGTTTTTCCCGTAAATGAGCAAATGTGCTTTGAAAAGAAGAAAGCACTTCCAGCCGAAAATCAAAAACAGCACGGCTTGGTGCGGAACCGAGCTTATGTAAGTCTCGAAAAGATTGTTTGGCACCCGCACGATATACGTGAGCGCGAATATCCCGAAAGCGGCTCCCGGCAAAAAATACCAGCGATCAGCGGTTCGCAGTGGTAGATCGAACAGCAACCGCAGGTAAAGCAAAATCAGCACCGGTTCAATAAAATCAATTAAATCGGCCAAGAAGATCAGCTCCGGCAACACAAAACGGGCGTCAGTAAGGCGCATCAGGTACTGGCCTAATACCTTAAGCCCAAATAATAAGAAAAGGAAAGCCAGGCACTGGTTCGCCCGGTTAGGCTTTCTGATAAGCAATAGACCGCCAATTAAAAAGCTCTGGATAAATGCCCAGGTAAATAGAGCTGCCTTCATACTATTTAAGTTGTCTTTGGGTTGTTGTTGGTGTTTTAAATGCCTACAATATCACAATTTACTGGCTTTAGTTCAAACCAAAGTATCCACTGGAAATCATTGCGACGGATTAGGTGCTCTTTATCTATAATAATAATTGTGACCAAATGCCAATCGTGTTGTTTACATAACCACCTGCCGGTTTACCATCTGCTAAATTACAAAATAGGAGCCAGCGTGCTTGGTGAGTCATTAAGTTTAAGGTGTTAAACAGGGTGTTTAACGCTTTGCCAATCCACCATCTAACTTAATGTCCACTATGAGAGCAACCGCCACTTTAATTATTGTATTATGCCTTGCCGCGCTGCCTGGTCAGGCGCAGTGGCAGTCTATCAACCCGGGAGCCGGAGGGCAGGTTCAGGACATCGTCTGCGATCCCAACACGCCCAACCGGGTGTTTCTTGCTTCCGATATGGAAGGGATCTACGAGAGCTTAGACAACGGTGAGACATGGCACGAAAAAGGCAATCTGAAACAGAACCGGGTGTATGCCGTGACGGTCACCCCCGGAAACGCTAATAAGATGTTTGTCGGCACCCTGTACGGACTGGAAGTGTCTAACGACGGTGGAAATACCTTCGGACTGGTCACGATCTCCAAACGGTTTTCGATCGGAGCGGTCGCCGTGAGCCCGTCTAATCCTAACCTGGTCATCGCGGGCGTGGGATGGCGGGATGACGGAGGCTTTGCGGGCAACTTTGGCATGTCTAAAAATGGACAGGTCACCACCTACCGGTCTACCAACGGAGGCAGCAGTTGGCAACAGATCAACGTGGGTGGCTCAGCAGAACGCAACGTATACACCATCCAGTTCGATAAGAACAATGCGAACATAGCCTACATGGGAACCTCGCAGGGGGTTTTCAAAACAACCAACGGAGGGGCATCCTGGTCTGCGCTGGGAGGTGATCCGGGAACCAACACCGGAGTAGCCCTAAGCCCCAATGGGCAAACATTGTACGGCACCTTCAACCACGACCTTTACGTAACGAGCACGTCTTCCGTCAGTTGGCAACAAAAAATGTCGGGCTTGGATGGCAGCGCCAGATACTGGTATCCGGAAGTGGACCCACGATCTACCGGATCCGCTCACAAGGTTACTATGGCCATACTGGGGGACCGTCCCGGCCTGTACGAAGGCACATTTAACTGGAGCGGAAGTTCGGTGACTGGTTATTCTTGGAAGATAATTTGGGCCGGACAAACCGGTTATGATACCGGCTGGGATCAGGCCGACCCCAACCCCCGGGTTGCTCATTACACCCCGTCCAGCTGGTCCCGAGCCATTTGGTCCACCACCAACCAAACCATATTTCAGGCCGAACCCAATGGATCATCCTCCGGCTGGGGTTGGAACTGGAATAATAAATACGCTACCCCCAACTACAACTTCAACGTTGCCGGTACTCCAACCTACTCGAGTAAGGGAACCGCTAGCACGTATACCTATGATATTGCTGTTCATGAAAATTATGCAATCCAATCGATGGCCGACAATGGTTGGGTTGAGAGCTGGGACGGGGGCCAATCTTGGAGCAACAAGCAGATGCGCGATAAGGGACAGCAGTCCGACGCGCAGAGTTGTGCCATCGGATACGACAACGGAAAATACATCGCCATCACCGAGTCTTCTCAGAGCTGCTACGGGGGCGCTTGCTACGGGGGGGGGCGACTGTGGATGAAAATTCTCAACACGCGCTCACCATCTGACGAGTGGATTCAAGTCGCCGATAGTTATAAAGGTTCAATTGTCGGTTTCCCTAATAGTGGGCAGTATCGGGATATTGCTATTTCTCCGGCCAAAAAAGATCGCCTCTTTGCGGCCAGCAACGACCACGGGGTGTTTCTCATTGATGATATTTGGTCAGCGGCCAATGGGGGATCAGTGATGCAATTTATCGGAATGAGCGGAGTGAGGGTAAAAAAGATAGCCCCCCATCCTACCAATCCGGACATCGTATTTATGACATCCAATACGGGGAGCAACCAGGGAGTCTACAAAGGGATTAAGAGTGGCTCCACCTGGAACTGGACCAAGATCTACTCCGGCGGTGGCTGGGATGCGGAAGTAGCCGTCTGGATACACAATGGTCAGGTGTATGTATTCTACTTTGGTAACATCGGCGGGGAGTTCAAAGGAACGCTCTCCCTGGATGAAGGATCTACCTGGAATACCGTGATCACTTCTGCCAACGCGAAAGCGCTTCGCACCCCCAGCTGGTACGCAGCGATTACCGAGGATTTCAGGTTCAGTAGCAAAGGAGGCATTGCGGGTTATGAGAACAAAATCATTCTGAACTACTACGACCACCGGCAACAACAGACGTACGGTATCTTTAGAGGAACTATCAGCGGTAACAGTGTGACCTGGGAAGACTGGACGGACGACGTCCACTTTGGCGGTACCACCTCAGGAATAATCGCCGAGGGGATGGACGGCAAAAAATACTTCTATGCTTCCACCGCCGGTGCCGGAGCCATTCGGAGAGAATTGGTGGGAAGCACCTCTAATCCTACTCCTCCAACAGCACCCAGCGGCCTATCCGCCACGGCCAGTTCGTCTAGCCAGATCAATTTAACCTGGACCGACAACTCCGGCAATGAGTCAGGCTTCAAAGTAGAGAGAAAGCAAGGTAGCGGTTCTTACAGCCAGGTGGGTACCGTCGGTGCCAACGTCACCTCGTATAGTAGCACGGGCTTGTCCGCAAGCACCGCCTATACCTACCGCGTCAGCGCGTATAACAGTGCCGGGACTTCTTCTTTTACGAGTCCGGTTTCAGCAACCACCCCGGCAGCTTCAGCATGTACCAGCACAAATATGGTGACCAACGGCGAATTTGCCAGCAACACCAACGGTTGGACGCTCTACGCAAACAGTGGAACCGGAGCGGTCGCTAGCGCAGCATCTGTTTCGGGGGGTGGACTATCGGGCAGCAGCTCAGCCAAAGTGACCATTAGCAATGGTGGTTCCGGTGAATCGGATATACAGTTTTACGCAACACTACCCTCGCTCAGCAGCGGCACTACGTATGCGGTGAAATTCAAGGCGAAAGCGGCCACCTCGAGACCGATGCGCGTGGGCGTGTTGAATAGCTCAAGCCCGTGGACCAACTTCCTGTCTCAAAATGTTAATCTGACTACATCGGTTCAGGATTTTACGGTTGAGTTCACCATGAGTGAAAACAGCAGTGCCCCCAGAGTTGACTTTTTCGTGGGCAACAACACCGGTGATGTATGGATTGACGCGGTTTCGGTCGGTGAGAAATGTGCTTCAATTAATCCCACGAGCGTAAGCATCAACAACTGCCCTTCCAAAGAATTAGAACCGGGTAGCTCTTTGGATTTGAACGAAACGGTGTTACCGGCCAATGCAACCAATAAAAACGTGACGTGGTCGACTTCCAACCCGAGTGTGGCCACCGTGAGTGGCAGCGGTAACGTCACTGCCATAGCATCCGGTACGGCAACCATCACCGTGGCAACCGCGGAAGGTGGATTAACCAGCAACTGTTCAATCACGGTTCTCACCGAAACGTGTGCCAACCCCAATCAAGTGAGCAATGGAGAATTCAACTCGAACTTGAGTAATTGGACTTTCTATCAGGGTCAAAACGGAGCTGTTGCCAGTGCGGCGTCGGTGACCGGAGCCGGGCTTTCCAGCGCTAATGCGGCCAAAGTCACCATCACCAATGGCGGGGCCAGTGACAGTGATATTCAATTATACACCAGTCTGGGTGCGCTGACCAATGGGGTTACTTATGAAGTGCTTTTCAAGGCAAAGGCAGCCAGCAGTAAATCGTTCCGCGTGGGGGTGCTGCAAAACACCAGCCCGTGGACCAATTTCTTAAGCCAGAACGTGACGGTGGGTACGGCAGCACAAGACTTTTCCTTCGAGTTCACCATGAACCAGAGCAGCAGTGACGTACGCCTTGACTTCTTTGTCGGAAACAACAGTACCGATATCTGGATTGACGCGGTGGTGCTTCGTCAGAAGTGCGCCCCCTCAGGCTCATCATGTACTGCCAATGGAAACATACTCTATGAGAGATACAACGGTATTTTAGGGTCAAATCTATCCGCACTGAAAAATCACAGTAGCTACCCGGCGAGTCCATCCACTACTTCTAGCCTAACAAAGTTCGAGGCCCCGGCCAATGTAGGAGACAACTATGGCGCTCGAATCAGCGGCTACATTTGTGCCCCGGAGACCGGCGCCTATACGTTCTGGATAGCCGGAGATGACAATGTCGAGTTATCACTGAGCACGGATGCCAATGCCGCCAACAAATCAGTGATTGCGAGCCACTCGAGCTGGACTAGTGCCCGAGAGTGGAACAAGTTTAGCACGCAGAAATCAGCATCGATCACCCTAACCGCTGGTAAGAAGTATTACGTTGAAGCCTTGCTAAAAGAAGCGGGTGGTGGTGACAATTTGGCCGTGGGTTGGCGAAAGCCCAGCAATGGGTCAGGCACCTCACCGGCTGAAGTGATCCCCGGGGCGGTACTTTCACCGCCCACCGGAGGGGCCACCGCCAGGGTGCAGGTGCAGGTGCAGGCCAAGGCAACCTCGTTGAAAGAAGCACGTGCCACCATGACCGTTTATCCCAATCCATTCGCGGTGAGCGATGAGTTGAACGTTGTGGTTCCTGAAACCGGGGAGTTTACGTTAGAAATTTTCCACAGCGTTTCCGGAGCCTTGGTGTTTAGTGAAGCATATGATCGCGCCAGAGATAGTACGCTAAAGCTCAAGATTGATGAAGACATAAGCCAAGGAGTTTACATCATCAGATACAGGTCTAAGGCGCTGCTTATTAGCCGAAAACTGATGATTCAATAGATAGCGAGGACGAGCATGAGCGTCTTTTGACGCACTGATTTTTTGAAACAAGCTGATTTTTGGGAGGGGCTCACCGGAGCCCCTTACCCATTTCTAACGCCGGGGGCATGATCAGTCAGAGTATCTGGGTTCACCAGCCTCACCAAGTCGTCCGCTCGAGCCATTCCACAGTATAGTCAGTGCTCTGTCATTTCGTCGGACAAGTCCTTCAGCGTTGGGTTTTTCTTTAATCGGAGTGAGGGGGGAGGAATCACCGGTGAAATCAGCAAACAGTTTGTCAAATACCAATTGATCGACGGCACCGCTGAACGGTTTTAGTGCACCAAATTCTAGCAGGCCGTGGGCGTACTGTTGCAGATACTCATACACTTTTTCGCCCAACAGGGCAGCACCTTTGGTAAGCTTAGCCATTAGGGGGGGCTGTTCTTGCAGGTTCTGTACCGCATTTTGGATGTACTTCTCGGTGGTCGTAAAGAAGCTTTTCGACACGTCGGTCAATTTTCCAGCTAGTTGAATCTTCTTCTCAGAAAGTTTGAAGAATATAGTTGGATTGCCGTCTGAATCAATGGCAAAGAGAATCAGCTCCAGCGCTAGTTTTTCCTGGCTGAAGGGGTTAGTTTGACAATATAAGGGGGCTAAGTAGGCTTTCATGATTGGCTTTGGAGTACTCGTTGGCAAATAATTTTCTCAAGCTTATTCAGTCGGTCTGAAT
Source organism: uncultured Cytophagales bacterium (assembly GCA_963761785.1). Taxonomy (GTDB): domain Bacteria; phylum Bacteroidota; class Bacteroidia; order Cytophagales; family Cyclobacteriaceae; genus Tunicatimonas. The sequence continues at coordinate 1,623,461 of CAVXII010000001.1, read as the reverse complement.
CACTCAAGAAATCAGTGATTCGCGCTTCCAGATTCGGAGGGTGCGGCTAAAACGCCGCACATTGGGCGACAACATCAGATACAATAGTTTTCCACTCATGATTCTTCAAATGTACGAATTCGTCATTATACTGTTCTCTATTTAAGAGCAAGAGGGTTTAGAAATTAGCTACTTTACCGAAAAGGTCTTCTAGGGTTGGATTTTTCTTCTTGATGAGAGCATCCTTCCAGGCTCTTCTCCACCTCTTTAACTCTTTTTCACGAGCAATAGCCTCCTCTATTCGTCCGTAGGCTTCGTAGTAAATCAGGTCGGTGCACTGGTATTTCTTTGTGAACATCGATCCTTCTTCGTTACGATGCTGATAAATACGCGTGACTAAATCTGCCGTTACCCCAATGTAGTACACTGTGCGGTGTCGGTTAGACATGACGTAGACACAACCTCCTCGTACCATAGCACCAAAGTAACCCTGCGATCAAACACTTGCAAATAAGTGCTCAACTCATTGTATCTAGCCAATTGTACTTTTTTCCTAAAGAAACTACCACACGGACTGAGCCGCGCTCCAACCCAACCGTTATTCCAGAAGCCCCGGTAGCGTAAGGGGATATCCGGAATCTTCTGCATCTTGCCGACCGCCAGTTCCGCTGCGGGCCTTACCGACCGCACCGCCCCCCCAACCCGTCATTCCGGAAATGCCCGCAGGGTCCGCCCCCCGGCGAAAGCGTAGGGCATTATCCGGAATCTCCTCCCTACGAAGCCGCACACGCCCCGCCGTACTGAGCGCTTCCGTCGCTGCATTGAGGGGATTCCGGATAGTTGACGCCGCTATCGCTCTGTCAACTTCCGGAATGACGGTTTGATGACGATTTTTTGGGGAAGGGGTGAATGCGATCAGGAGGTAATTTCTTTTGCCGGGTGGGTGCCCTGCATTACCTCGCGCAGCACCGATTGCAGTAGTTGCTCGGCGTACTGCCGGTTCTGCACCACCTCCTGTTCCAACTGAATGACTTTGGTTAACAAGCTTTCTACCTTTTCAACAATGGTTTGCTGTTCGGTGAGGGGGGGGGATGGAAATACAATTGAAGAAAGATTATTGACGCCAAGTTCGGTTTGCTTGGTACTTTTTGCTCCTTTCAGGTTCTCAATTTGGTTCTGCCCTAACGCTGCATTGATAAACAGTGATACGAAATACGGATTGATATCCAAAAGCTGACGGACTCGTAAGACATGAGAATCAAACAAGAATCCAGACGAATCACCTCTCACCAAAGCTGATCTTCCTATCTTTCCTTCACCGGTTGAGTTGACTAACACGTCTCCTTCTTGTGTCAGATCTCGGAGTACTTTGGGCTTTTTCCCCGTATTACTTCGGTAAAGGCACCAATTCTACACCAAACCCACCCTTCAGGAAGACCATAAGGAACTTCATCGGCGGCAATCGGTGGTAAGGGCTTCGCCTTCTTAATCTTCTTCTCCTTCACCAACCTCGCTTTCTCTGCCTTGATCTTTTCTAAAAGCAGCGAGGCAGGTTCGGTCGCCGGGTGTTCCTCCCGCCACGCTTGAGTCAGTTGCCCGCGTACTCCCAGGTCAATAATCCACTGCCGAAGGTTTTTCAGGTTCTCCGGAGCTTGCGTAAGCTGATTAAAATGGTCAAATAGTAAATGCATCGTTCGTTAAATCAGTTATTTCCCTCCCAAACCGTCATCCTCCCAACCGTTACGCCCACAAGCCGCCGCCCCCAAATCGTCCCCCCCAAACCGTCATTCCGGAATTTCTCTGAGGCACGAAGAGAAATATCCGGAATCCCCCCAACTCAGCGACGTCAACATCCGGCATCCGTCCGCGCGCCTTCGTATGAAGGGGATTCCGGATAGCCTGCTTCGCTGCGCTACGTAGACTTCCGGAATGACTTTTTGAGGTGCCGGGATGCCGGGGTGCGCAGCCTTCACTCGCTCCGGAATGACGTGCAGGGGGGCGCGGGACGGAGCATGGCTGGCAACCCTCGTCATCCACCCAGTATAGTCATCAATTCCTCCTTCAGTTCGCTTTGCAGTTGGGCCAATCTACGTTGGGCGTCTTGATACTGCTCAAGCACCAAACTTGGGTCCTCAAAGGTTTCTTCCACCCGGTGCGGGTTCTTCACATCCAGATCAAAGCCCCGGTCGATGATTGTCTGAATGTCTACCTTCCAAGCGCGTTCGCTTTCCTGCCGGTGGTGCCACCAGTCTTCAATCGGTCTAAACTCTTCGCGGCGGATGGGCTTGGTTTTGCTGTAGCTCTTCTGTCCGTCGGGCAGCGAGTGTTCGTAGTACCAGATCGCTTGGGTGGCAAATTGGGCGGGCCGGGCCACGGCCTCCGGCTCGGTAAACAAATCGGCTTGTCCGTTGGTGGGTTTCCCATTGGGACTGCGCACCACCGCCCCGGCCTCGGTGCCGGGAGTAGTGGCAGGAGCTTTGTCGAAAAACAGCAGGTTGGTGGCCACGGTGGCGTAGGGCGAGAACACGTTTTCTTATCTAACATGGCGCATTATCCGGGGTGGTGTCATTATTTGAAAAGCTGGCGAAGTACATTCATAGGTAAAAACATCCGGCCATTATCCAGCGAGATAAAGCCGTACTTTGTGTAGAAACGCTTTGCGCTATCATTCAGCGGATCAACCACAACCGCCAGTGAGCCCACGTTATTTACCGAAACGTCGTAGCTCCTTCTCAAAGCATCCAGAAGCATGAGCTCTTCTAGTCCCTGCCCCTTATACCGTTCATCGATGGCTAACCTCCCAGAAGGGTAACGGGGACATCCTGATAAGGAACCCGTTTCTTAATATTTTCGGGCACTTGGTCTCTGGGTATGCTGCCACCGGAAAGCGTATAGTACCCTTTTACGATCTCGTCTTCTACCAGAACGAAACAGGTTGATAGTTGCCGCTTGACATCCTGACTAGCCTGATTGTGTAGGTAGCGGTCCAGAGAAGGTTCCCCACACCGAAACTCCTGCTTTTGGTGAGCTTTCGCCAGGAGCACTGTCCTGCTATGCTTCATCTACCCAGTTTTGATAGCGCTGTGCGGCCTGCTGAAGAGCGGCATTGGGGGCGGTTGCCTCCGTGATTGCTTCAAAAAATACTTTTCTATCTCTTTCAGAAGTTAATATCTCTTCGTGTCTAGCTACTACTTGCTCGGCTCGCGCCTGGGCCGCTGAGATCACAAAATCAGACAAGCTGTATCCCATCAGACTAGCTGCTCATTGCAAGTATTCTTTCTGGTGCTTGGGAATTCGCGCACCAAAGCGGGCGTTATCGGTTGCATTTTGTTTGTGATATTGTTCGCAAACAAAAAAAGGCACTTACAATTTCTCGTAAGTGCCTAATGATCATCGTTCCACGACGGACGTGACCTTGACAGGATTCAAACCTGTAACCTCCTGATCCGTAGTCAGGTGCTCTATTCAATTGAGCTACAAGGCCGTTTTATGAGGGGCAAATATACGCAATAAATTAGCGCTGGGCCAACTCCGCCCCCCGAAAATTATTCCTCGCCCTCTGGACTCACCTCCACCTCCCGGGTCACCACCCGCACCGAATCATCCTTTGGTTTGATGCTCTCACCCAGCTGCGCGGCAAACACCTGCGTGAACATTGCCCCAATAAGTATTAAAATCGACGTGTAAAACACCCACACCAGCAAACCCGCCAGCGACCCGGCCGCCCCGTAAATGGTGGTGATGCTCGTGTTCACCAGCAACACTCCGATCAGATACTTGCCCACCGTGAACAGCACCCCTGTCACCAGCGCGCCCACCGCCGCCTCGCGCCACCGCACCCGCGCGTCGGGCAAATACTTGAACAGCAGCGCAAAGGTGAGCGAGGCCACGCCCCACGACACCAAGTAGTCGGCTGTCCCGTTGATGTAGTCCGAGATTCCCAGCAGGTTCTCCCGGGTGAACTCGTTGAGGTAGTTGAGTACCACCTGAAACGACAGCGTGACCAACAGCAACAAACTGAGCAGAAAGATCAGCAGCAGCGACCGCAGCCCGTCGGTGATAAACTTCACCCAGGATTGCTTCGGCTTGGGCTTCACCCCCCAGATGGCGTTGAGCGCCTTCTTCAGAAAGCTGAAAATTACCGTGGCACTTAGCAGCAGAAACACCACGCTGATCAGGTCGGTGAGTGGCTCAGAATGGCCCACCGAGCGCTCGTCGATAATACTTTGGATTTGCTCGGTGCTCGTGGCCCCCACCAGCGACTCAACCTTGTCCGATAACTCGATCCGGGTATCGCGTTCTCCCAGAATAGGGCTGCCAATCTGGATGATGATAATGAGTACCGAGGGCAACGAGAACAGGGTCAAAAAGGCAATCGCTGCCGCGTATATGACCGGGTCGTGTTCTCGATACTTCAGAAAAGTGCCCTTGATGAGTGCCCCTATCTTCTTCAAAGCTGTGGTTATTTTATTGCTTCTTTAACGCTTCTCCCGCGTTTTTTGTCCACCAAAGGTTACAAGAAATCAACGTCTTCGCCCTCGCCCAATGGCATTTTCATTAACTTCTCCAGCGCTTTCTCGGCGGTTACTCCCTCAAACAACAGGCGATACAGCATTCGGGTGATGGGCGCCGCCACGCGATAGTGGTCGGCCAGGCGTTTCACAATGCGGGTGGTGTTTACCCCTTCGGCCACCTCTTCGGTGTCCTGCACCACCTCGTCCAGCGTTTCGCCCTGCGCCAGCCGGTAGCCCACGGTGAAGTTGCGACTGTGCTTACTAAAGCAGGTAGCCACCAGGTCGCCCACCCCAGCCAGGCCCATAAACGCTTCCGAGTCGCCGCCCAGGGCTTTGCCCAGGTAAATCATCTCGGCCAGCCCCCGGCTCACCAGCAGCGCCCGCGCATTCTCTCCCAGGCCCAGTCCGCTGAGCACTCCGGAAGCAATGGCAATGATATTCTTGAGCACCCCGCACAACTCAATGCCAATCAGATCAGCGTTGCCGTATACCTGAAAGCGGTCGTTGCGCAGCAGTTGCTGCCCGGTGTCGATCACCTCATCGAAGCGACTGGCTACCACAGTAGCGGCCGGTTGGTGTTCGCCCAGTTCATGAGCCAGATTCGGACCGGCCAAGCATCCAATACGGACCACCACCGTCTCTTCGCGGATCACTTCGCTCATGGTGCGTACCTGCTCACGGGTGAGCGGATCGGCGTTGGGATCGCGCACGTCTAGTCCTTTGGTGCCATGGATAAGCAGGTGCGAAGGCCGCAGATGCGGACTCAGGTCCTGCATGGTTTGACGGAAGCCCGACGAGGCCACAATGGGAAACAGTACCCGGCAGGCGGCCACCTCGCTCAGATCGTTGGTAGGCGTCACGTTCGGGTGCAGCGCGTAGCCCGCACTGTGGCGGTCTACGTGCATAGCCGTCACCGCTTCGGGCCGCCGGGCGTAGAGGAGCACCGGAGCATTCTTAGCCAGCAGGTTGGCTACCACCGTGCCGAAACTCCCGGCACCCACTACTCCTACCGGTTCGCGTTTAGACTTCAAGGGGGAGGTTGGTCGGGGGTTTAACAAAAGCCGCCAGATCGTAGCCCTCGAGCCGGTTGTGGTAATAATACAGCGTATTCAGATTCGCCGTGGTGATGTTGCCATCTTTGTCCCGGAGCAGGGGACGCTGCGCGTGATACAGGCCTACGTTGCTCAGGCCGTGCTCTATCACCTCGTCGAGGTCTCCTTTCAGGTGCGGAGCCACCTCTACCTTGCCCTGCGCTCTCAGTTGGAACACTGCTTTGCGTAGCCGGTGGCAAACCTTTCGAAACTGCGGGTAGTGAATAATAAGGTCTTCTTCGGGCAGCCGCAATAAATTGTAGAGATCGAGCGCGCGATGCTGTTGCCGAATAATTTCAAAGGCGGCAAAGGCCACCAGATGACTAGAGAACACCCGGTTGATGCGGTAGTAAGCCTGCAACACCGCTTGCCCTAGCATGCGCGTATACTCACTTTCGCGCTGCTCGTCGCGCCGGATGCTACCCTGAGTGCAAAAGTACTCTCGCATACTGATCACGTTGCCCTGCCGGTCCAGGCTGTGCCCTTCCTCATCCACCGGATTGCCCAGCAGGTCCATCGCTGTGCCAATGCTCACCGAAATATCGGAACCCTGGGTGAAGAATTTTAGCAGGAAGCGGGTGATTTTGTAAGAGGTTGAGGCTTCATCAGTATCTATATAGTAGCGTTCTTGCCCTTCGCGCCGCAGGTGCTCCTGAATAAGGCTGGGTGCCTCCAGCACAAAGTGATAGTTGAGCACCACCGGCACCACGAAGATTTTCTCGGCCGACTCCCCGGTTTGCTCACTGTGGGCGTAGTTGGTGCGCTGCGCTTCCATGGCGGTGCCCAACAGTCCCAGTTTCAGCCGATCTTCAATGCCCCCCGAACGCGAGCGGGTGCCTCCCGGAAAGAACAAGCTGTGAATGCCCCACTGCAGCGCCAAGCTCGAGTAAGCTTTCAAAGTCTCGATGTAGATGTCGTTCTTCTTGCGCCGGTCTACTTTATAGGTGCCCAGGCTGTTCATGAAGTAGGCAAAGATATTGATGTTGAACAGGTTGAGTCCGGCACCGTAGATAAAGGGCGGCAACCCCAGTTCATGGATCACCCAGCCGATCAGGATAGAGTCCAGGTTGCTGAAGTGGGTCGGCACCATCACGATGGTGCCCCGCTGGGCCAGGTTGCGCAGCTGGTCAATCTCGCCCACGATGTTGATCTTGTCGCGCAGGGTGTAGCGATTGCTGTAGAACGACTCGAAACCCTTCACCCGGGAGGCGTTGAGCAGGCGAGAGAAACCGAACGTTACGATGGTGCGCGCCAATCGGTAGCGTGAAGGACGAAATTTACTGGCGATTTCGTGGGCGTAGCGGGCGGTGATTTCCTGCAAAATATCGCTCGACTCCTGCGCCAGTGATGGCCCACTGAGTTCTTCTTGCGACAGACTCACCAGACGACGCTTCACCTTTTTCCAGAACGCCTCCTCGTCGTCGGGGTCCACCGCCCAGGGCTCCTGGCGAATGCGAAGCTTTTCTTTGTAAAGCGTTGTTTCTAACTCATCGACCAGCGCTTCGGTAGAAGCCGCATTCTCGGTGATCTTCGTGATGCTGATCCGAATCACCTCCTCGATGAATTCCCTTCGCCGCTTGCTCAGGTGAACCACGGGCCACTCTTTGCGCTTGGCCAGGATAGGCTTGTAACCGTTTTGGGTTGTTTTAGGAGTACTCATTGGTGCAATCTACGTTAATAACACCAAAAGCTGGTGATTGTGTTTGAATCGGTTTTCTTCGCCTCTTCATCCCCCTGCTTATTTGTATTTAACCTTCACGCTGTTCTTGCGTAAGAGCACCTAATGTTATTCCAAACTACTTAACCGAATGTTTCTATGGCCCAGGTAACCCTAAAAGGCACTCCCTTCGCAATCAAAGGCGACATCCCCACCAGTGGCTCCGCCGCCGACTTTTCATTCGTGAAAGATGATCTGAGCGAAGCCAAGCTCTCCGACTTCGATGCGGTAAAAGTACTCATCGCGGTGCCCAGCCTCGACACGGGCGTTTGCCAGACCGAAACCCGTAAGTTTAATGAACAATTAGGGAAGCGTTCGGGAGTGACCGGCATTGTGGTGTCGCGCGACCTGCCTTTCGCCATGAAGCGCTTCTGCGAAACTGACGGAGTGGCTAACATCGTGACCGCCTCCGATTTTCGCGACGGTGACTTTGTGGAGAAGTACAATACTAAGATCACTGAGGGTCCGTTTCAGGGCTTGTCGGCCCGGGCGGTGTTTGTGGTGGATAAGAACAACGAGATTGTGTACTCCGAACTGGTGAAGGAAGTGGGCGATGAGCCGGATTACGACAAAGCGATGGCGGAGGTGGATAAACTGCTTTAGCATGAAAGACCGACTGACAGGAACATAGGTGATTCCAATGGCCCTTTCCGTAGTACTGGTTCCCTATCTACCGCTGACGGTTTCATCGAGGGATTATGCTCTTTTCAAATCTTTAGCCGGACTACTGTTCTTTTATAGTGTGATGGTCTTCATGATTTACGCCAAATCCGTGTGGTTGCACAACCGCAGCATTGTTTCTACCAACGCTAAGTATTAACTGCTCGTTGCCGACCCGCTACGCCAGATACACCTCCAGCAAGCCTTCCGGAAGCATGACGTGCACCAGGGATTGCGCTTTGTCTACCCGCTGTACAATGTCGTCGTTGATAGGAATGAGCACCTCTTTTTCTTGGTACTGCATCACAATCATATCTTGTCCGGTAGATTCGTACACGTCTCGTACCGTTCCTAGTTCGCCCTGCTCCTGATCAGTCACGGTGAACCCAATAATCTCGTGATAATAGTACCGGTCTCCTTCTAATGGGGGGAGGCTACTTAGCGGCAGGTACAACTGCGCTTTAAGCAAAGCTTCGGCCTGCTCGATGGTGTCCACCTCCTCAAACTTAATTAAGGCTTTGTTCTGTCGAATCGCGATGTGCTCCACAAAAAAAGGAACCAGTGTTTCGGAGCCAGCGGAGGCCACGAACACTGATTCCAGTTCTTCATACGCTTCGGGGAAGTCTACATCCAGCAGGATGCTCACCTCGCCATGCAGTCCGTGGGTTTTGATGACGTATCCTAGCTGATAACAATCATGAACCCGCATTGCCCTAAGCGTCTTCTTTCTTCTTCTCGTCCTTGTCGGATTCGGCCGCTTTCGGAGCGTCCTTACCCTCTTTCTCGGCAGCCGGTGCTTTCTCGTCATCCTTCTTCACGGTAGCAGGGTCGGTGGGTTCTGCCACCACGCCCGCTTCGGCCTGAGCTTCTTCTCCATCCACTGCGGACGCAGCCGCGGCTTCGGCGGCTACCTCGGGCGTATCAGCCGAAGCTTCTTTGCCGGGCTTGTCGGCGGTGGTCACTTCTTGCGACTTTCCGGTGGGCGTTTCTTCAGCCATCACTTCGGGTTCCAATGCCTTTTCATCATCTTTGCCCTTAGCTACGGATTCCTCAGCCGGAGTTTCATTTACCTTCTCTCCTTTTGCTTCCGGTTTAGCCGGAGCTTCTTTCTTCTCCGGTTCGGCAGCCTGCGCTTCTGCTTCAGGGGTTGTGGCTGCTGCGTCTGCATCAGCTGTGTCAGCGATACCGGCCTCTTCGGCGGCGGCCTCTAGTTTGGTTTCCGGAGCATCTTCAGGAGTCTCTACGGTCTTGGGAGCCGCTGATACCGCGGGAGGTTTTGCCTCAGCCCGGGCTTCGGCCGGAGTAGGAACCTCCTCGGCGGCAGGTTGCGCCTCGGGGGCAGCATCTGCGTCCGTAGTGGCTGCGTCCACAGCGGCTGCGTCCACAGGGGCCTCTTCAGCTGTAGTATCCTCAACCGTTTCCTCCTCGGTTTCTTCTTCGCCAGCGGCTGCTTTAGCAGCGGCTACCGCTTGAGCCTCCAGTTCTTGTTGCTTTTTCAGCCGCTCTTCAGTACGGGCTTCTTTTACTTTAGTCTCAGCCTCTAGGCGTGCTTTCTGTGCATCGGCCTTACGTTGAGCGAGTGAATCTTTCTTGCCCTGCACGCGCTCTTCCTTCTGCTCGCTCCATTCCTGGAAACGCCGGTCGGCATCCTCTTGGGTGATTGCGCCTTTGTTCACGCCCACCTGTAGGTGCTTGCGGAACATCACGCCGCGGTACGATAAGATCGCCCGCACCGTGTCGGTGGGTTGCGCGCCCTTCATGATCCAATCCAACGCTTTGTCTTCGTTGATATCAATGGTGGCGGGGTTGGTGTTGGGATTGTACTGTCCTAATCTCTCGATCGATCGGCCATCACGTGGCGCTCTGGCGTCGGCTACGACCACGTCGTAGATAGCCAGTTTCTTGCGTCCTCGACGCGTTAAACGGATTTTTACTGCCATGTTTCAATTTATGTTGGTGCTAAACGGAACACGTCCGTTGGCAAAAGGTTGCAAAGGTAAACTATTTCGAGACAATCAGAAACGGAGCTGTCAAATTTCGCTGCATCTCCGCCGGTCTTTTGTTAATTGCGACAGTCTACCACAGTTAAATGCTTTGGTTGTGATCTGCGATTGTGCTTCTGTTAGATGAAACTTTTGCTTTTTTAGGAGGTTTACCCGACATAATCTATTGTACTCTACCCGACGGTTTTGTAAAAGAGGTTAAATCTCATCCAAGCCATTTCAATTGCCAGTTGTAAAGGACTGCTTATCTGTTGTTTATAGAACTGTCTCAACAAATTCAGTCCTCTTCTAAAGACGCTGTATTGCGGATACCCGTGCTTTTTAGTTCTTACGGGATTAACTTTTCCATCCTCAATACCAGTGGCCCAACAAATAGTATACGCTATAGAGACGATAGCAAATAGTTTTCGGTACTTGACGATACAGCGCAGGCAGGAGTCCTCTAAATTAAAGCCTCTCTGTTTAAGTGCTTGAAAGAAAACTTCTATAGCCCATCGTCTTTTATACCAAGATCGCAGCGTCTGCGGTAGAGTAGTACCGATCAGATAGAGCAGTTCACCTTTTTCATCATAAGAGAGCGATAAGTTAACCACTACGCCATCAACAACCACATCTCGTTGATTGCAGTCTATATCATCGTCGGTAAGTGCTTCTTCAGCCCAAACTCTTTGCCCGTTGGCTAACAGGATGGAATGGTGCTTGGGTATCCGCACACAAAAAGGAATACACTCTCTTTTTAGCCACCTGAGCCAGGGTTGCCCAATAAACTCCCGATCCATCACTAGCATTTGAATGCGTTGCTTACCTACCACCCCAACCAAGGACTTAAACAAAGCAATCCGCTGGTCAGCATTACTATTACCACTGTTGTTATCTAGCATCTCAAAGTAAACGGGAACGGCCATCTTACCAATACTGACCACCGCACACAGTATATTGACCTGGGTCTGCCCAAAATCCCATTCTGTACGATCAATACTGAGCGTTACTTGATGATGAGGGACAAAACTCATTAAAAAGGTGGTCAACTGCTGATAGTCCAGACTCACCTTAGCAAAAAAGTCTTGTATCCTGCGTTCAATAGAGCGCGCTTGGATGGGCTTGTCTATCTTATCAGCAATCTCTGAGAAGATCACCGACCGACTGCTGATGATACCGCGCCGCGGTGGCCTTGAATCATATCACAGAGAAACTCTTGACGTTTTTTATGCCTCACCACTTTGGCCGTTCGTATCAATTCGTATATCTTTAGTACCGGATTCTTATCCATTGAAAAAGCTGTTTTTGTTGTGTAGGAACTACAAAATTCAGCTTTTTCTCTCTCCTATTCAACCCTCACCCAAAACCGTCGGGTAGAGTAAATCTATTGTTGACAATAAACGAAAAATATCATGATGGTAAAGCGATTTTTATCCGCAACCGAGGGCATTATTGGCAAAACGGTGCACGATCCCCGGCAAGAGAAGGTTGGCGTGATTCAAGACTTATTTATTGATCCGGAGACCAGCCGACCCGTATTTGTGGTGCTGGCCGAAGGTGGCTTTCTGGGCATCGGCAGCGATCACGTGGCTCTGCCCTGGCACATGCTGGAATTCAATACCAACTCGGGCAACGTGTTGCTCGCAGAGAATATCAAGAAGATTCAAAATGCTCCGGAGTTGGATCTGGATAAATTGAAAAACTCAGACCGGGAAGAGATCGACAAGCTAGTAGGCTACTACGGTAAGCAAGATTTCCAGAACACGGGTGGGGTGGACCAGGAGAATTATAAGGCTGAAGAACCCACCGACCACGAACACGAAGGCTACGAAGGTTCAGCCAAGATCACCGACGAGGCGCCAAAGAGTACCGACGACAATCCCGCTGATAACGTTGATTACAAAAAGACGAAGGGCGGACGAGGATAAACCGACTGGCGGAAGCTTTACTTGCGGGTGTGCTTCATACGCTCCTTGATACGCGCCGCTTTGCCCTGTCGTCCGCGCAGGTAGTAGATGCGCGCGCGGCGCACTTTTCCGCTTCGGATCACTTCAATTTTATCGATGCTGGGCGATAGCAGGGGAAATATTCGCTCTACGCCCACTCCGTTAGAAACTTTGCGTACGGTAAAAGTTTCACCGTTGGTGCTGGCGTTCTTGCGCTGGATCACCGTGCCCTGAAACTGCTGGATACGCTCTTTGCTTCCCTCGCGAATTTTCACGTGCACGTTGACGGTATCGCCCGCCCGGAAGTTGGGGTGCTTGGTGCGGGTTTCCTGGTATTCTTGCTGAACAATCTTTAGTAATTCACTCATGATTTATCGGACTAACTGAGTTTGCTGGCGAAAAGAGGGGGCAAAAGTAATGAAAAATGCTTACAAAGGTGGGCGAACGAATAAAAAATATTCACAGACAGGAGGGTAGCGGTTTCTATCAAGCTATTTTAATTCGTGAGGATGACAAACGGCGATGATGCTAAACTTCGAGTGTTAGAGAATAAGCGGCGCTAGTTGTACTGATAATTAATCAGCCGGATTAGTCGCTTCTCTTCAGGAGCCCACTCTACGACGTTGCGCGGGTACCTTTTTTCGAGTGCTGCGCAATCTTCCGGATACTGCCAACAATCAATAGGATAGTCATATATCGCGTATGATGCCTCGTTTCGCAGGCGGTCGGTTACTCGATAAACAAGATCAAGGTACTCGATGTATCTTTCGTAAGAAATGTTTTCCTTAGGAACGTAGTTAACCACAAAACCAGGAGCATATCGCTTGGAAAGGCCATATAGCACAGTGAACAAACTATCGGAAGGGAGCGGCGTTCCGTTCAGGTATGCCCGAGCTGAATCCACGGTTAACATCACCCGGTTAGTTTTCTTCAAGAATAGTGGGCGATACATATCTGAATCTACCAAGCGTACGCGATATTTAGTAGGATCAAGACGCTCGGCGGAATCTAGAAAAGTCTCGAACGCTGGGTAGTAGGGAGGAAGCTCGCAGGAGATTCCTAGATTACGGTAGGAGGGATGATACTCCGGGTACTTGGTATGTTTGGCTCCGGTTGAATAGTTGACTTTGGTAACTCCAGCCTTGCGTAGTTGCTGTTTTAAGCGGGTCACTACCGATAACAGCACCCGTTTATCAATGCGCAGGTTGGCTTCCAGTCGCTCTCTGTCTAAACTGTCTAGCCGAGCTACGCTTTGTGCCACGTAAGACTGAACTTCACGTAAATCAACTTTCTTTCTAGTGAATTTCCAATGAACATCAAGACCCGGTGATTGGGGAGATTCACTGTTCAGATAGATGTCAAAGGCCAACGACGGTCTGGTTCGAAACACTTCTTGGCTTTCGCTTTGGGGAACGGTTATTCCGTGGGCCCATTCGCCGCCGTAAACCCTCATCTCCTGATTGATTCGCTGGTAATCAATCGGGCTAACGTTGGCGTATATTAGGCTAAGAACCAACAAATATCCCGTTGTGTACAGAAACCAGCGGTAGGCTTTTCTGCCGAAGTGCTTCACAATCAGGGTCCAGGCATTTAAATAAAGCACTACCGGGATAAGAATCAGAAGCAGGGGAAATTCAATGAGGAAGTTGAGGTCAAACTGAAGCGGTAGAGTTAAGAACCATATTCCCAGCAAAGAGGTAAAGCGCGCAAATCCATTCAAAAACGTCCAACCTACAAAAGAAAGGTCGTTCAGTATCTGCCGTTGTCGCACCCGGCGGCGGCCGTTTTTTTCGATCCACCGACCCAGAAAGCACGAAGTGAGCGAATACGTAGAAACCCAGTACGGCCGCAATGGAGCCATAGAACAGGTTGTAGTAGAAATTTTCCTGAGGGGTGAGTTCTACGAGCAGGGTATGGGTGAAATATCCGGTGAGGGTCCGAATCGTCTCCCTGAAATAGTAGAAAAAGTAGTAGAGGAGAAACGAGAAAACGGTGCCCAAGGCAACTCCCAGTTGAATTAGGGCAGCACTGGCGGCAACTGGCGGCCGAAGAAATCCTTTGCTGAGCGCCATAGGTTCGCCTATCTAAAGAAGAATGCCCTATCCCACTTTCCTTTTCATCTCTTTCATGTCCGCCTCAATGCTGCGCACTCGAGCTTCCAGATCAATGACTTGATCCAGTTTGTCGTTCATCACCCCAAACTGATGGGCAATCAGGCTAAAGTTTTCGTCTGACTGTTTGAAATTCCTCTCTGAAATATCCACCAGTCGATTCATATTATCACTCAGCCCATGAGCCGTTTGGTTGGTCTGGTCTAGCTTATCTCCTAATGCTTGAACCGTTTGATTGGTTTGGTCTATTCTGTTACCAAGTGTTGAAGCAACCTGATCAATTCTATCCCCAAGGGTTGAAGCAACCTGGTCAATTCTATCTCCTAGCACTTGATTGGTTTGAAGAATTCTTTCGCCCAACACCTCGCTGGTCCGCTCGATGCGGTCGGCCAGCACGTTCATGTTGCGGTCGAAACGCTGAAGCACCGCTAGCTGCAAGTTTTGGGCTTCCAGCGTATTCTGAGAAATGTCAATAAGTTGCCTAAGCAACTCGTTCCCTTCGTGCTGACCGTTGGTACTGCTCATTAACTTTTTTGGGATTATTGGTTGCTAAAGATACAAAAAAAGAGCAGAATTTATTCCATCACCGCCAGCTCCCGGTTGCTGATGCGGTCGCCGTACAGCTTTTTGTAATAGACCTTGCGCTCCAGCGCCGCGATCACCGGTTCATAGAAGTCAATGCCTTCCACCTGGGCTGCTTCGTAAATGCCGCCCGGACTAAACACATTCACCTCCATCAGTTTGTCTCCCACAATATCTAGTCCCACCATAAACACGCCGTCGCGGATAAGCTTGGGGCGCACTTGGTCCACCAGCCGCAGCATAGTATCAGTTACCTCTACGCGCACCGCCTCGCCTCCGGCGCTGACGTTGCTCCGAAAATCATTCTCATTCTGCCGTCGTACTGCCACGTATTTTCCCTCGTGCTGTAGGGCCTTCCCGTTCATCACGATCAGGCGCACATCGCCGTCAGCCGCTTCCGGCAAATACGCTTGGGCGATCACGTAGCCGTGGCGCGCCACCGCATCCACAATTGATTGCAGGTTGGTGGCCTTTTCTTTGAGCAAAAACACGTCTTTGCCGCCCGATCCCTGCAAGGGCTTGATCACGATGCGGTGATCTTGCTCCTCATAGAACCGCTGCACATCCTCGGCCCGGCGGGTGATCAGCGTGCGGGGACGCACCACCTCGGGAAAGTGCTGGAAGTACATTTTGTTCTGGCAGTTGAACAGCGTATCGGGATGGTTGAGCACAATTACGCCCTGCTGCCGGGCCACCTGCCCGAACACCACGCCCGCCAACTGGGCCCAGGGGCGCGCCTCAATGTCGTTCGAACGGATCGTTGCGAATCCAGAGCACGTCCAGGTCGTGACCGGTGATCACGACAGACTCGTTTTCTTCGCTTTGCAGAGCAGTAAGATAGTCTTCTGCGGAGGACACCTTACCTTCCACCGTGCGGGCAAGCGCTCCCATGTGCCCCTCCGGAAAATAGATTAGATCGCCCACTCCGGCCAGATAAACCGTGTGGCCCAGCTGCTGCGCCCGAAAGGCCAGGTGCACGGTGGTGTAGGCGGCGGTTTCGGTAGCTACGTCGTTAACAATAAAGGCAAGGTTCATAATGGCTTGAAAAGGTGGTTCCTTTTATAAGTCAATTTACTGCCACAATGTTCGCTTCTACTCTTGCGCTCCGTAGCGAATCGCCTTAGCCTTGATAATCATTGCTGCATAAGCATCATTGTGCACTACGTCTACGTCATGAAAAAGAATAGCGTCCGCGCCAACCGACTGTGCTTTGCCAATCATGGCGCGTCGCACTTTTTCCTGACTGGCTAACGAACCGCCGCTGTCGGCCAGCGTGCCGATCACTTGGTACGATCGGTCAATTTGATTTTCATCGTAAAAAACCGCTACCTCATTGGGTTGATAGGGCGGATAGACTTCGCCAGAATAAAATATTTGCGGGGCACAACTGCTAACAGTAATAAGCAGAAATAGTGATAGGAGCATCTTCATTGGGTGTAAGATTAGGTGTGAAATTGGTATAGTAAAGCTAATCCAAATTCTGTGCTAGACTTCGCCTAAATCACCCTTTCACCAATGCCACAATATCGGCACCGCTCTTAAGTTCATTTAGTTTTCGTTGGGCTTCGGTGCTTTGCAGATACCGGGGCAGCAGGGCCGGGGCCCGCAGTATCTTCCGCTCGATCAACTCCTGGATCACCGGAATGTGCTTCACCGCTATTTTGCCCGACAGCAGGGGCGTTAGCGTGTGCCCTTCCCGCAAATACTCCAGCAGCCGTACAAAACCCCGCAGGTAAATAATATCTTTAATGAATCCGCCACTCTGGTAAATACGGGTCACGGTTTCGAAGGCCATCGCCGGGGCGCAGTGGTGCTCTTCTACCAGCGTGCTATACGCCTGGGCAAACGGAACTCCCGCCAGCCGGTTGGCCCCGGTGATCACCCGTTCGGCCAACAGCCGCAATCGTTCGGCATCTAGTCCGCCCACCAGGTACTCGGCCAGCACAGCCAGCCCCTCCTGTAGTTCGTCGTAGTCGGCTAGGCCGTAGCGCATCAGGGTCATGGGCTGCTGGCTGCCGTTGTGGAAGGTGAGCACGTGCGTACCGATCTCGTGCTGCACCAGGGCCTCCACGCGGCGGGGGCGCACCCAGGTGGTGGGAGTAAGAAAGAGCCGTCCCCGCGACACCAGCACGCCCGGCACGTCATCCTGAATGAAAATTTCCGACGTGAAAGAGGGATCGATCGTTCTGAAGTAGTCGAACTCAGCGCGTACGCGATCAGCGAAGGCCTGCGGCGATACGGTGGCTTCTTCCTTGTCCGGTACCGATACCTCGGCCAGAATGCGGCGGGCCAATTGTAACAGGTCGGCATCGACGGTTTGATACAGCCGGATACTGCTGTAGAAGAAATCGTCGGTGCCGCGTTCCTGCAGCATGTCGAGCTGCTTGCCGAGTTCGTTGCGCTTGTCGCGCAGCAGAAACGACAGGGCCGGATCGTGCACCTCGTCGATCTCAATGCTGTAGAGCCGCTTTTTGAGTTGCTCGGGGTCTACAGGCAGAATGCGGTAGTAGAAGGTGGGAGTCTGGCGGTAGCCGCCTCGCTGAAATTCTCTCCAGGCTTGGTCGCTGTTGATAGCCGACACCAGCAGCAGAAAGTCAAACTCTTGCTCAATAGTCGCCAGTTGCTGGTCGGCGCGCCGAAACGCTTCATCGACCGAGCTACGCCCCAGCATGCCCGGACTGCTCACCAAAAAGGTGGTTTGCACCCGGATAAAGTCGTACACCATTTGCCGCAGGGCTTCGGAAAAGGTGCGGCGGAACTTTCGGAACAACACCGGCACTTTCTTCTTCTGCGCCGAGTGAAAGTAGACCGAAGGGAGCGTGAGGTGCAAACACAGGCTCCCGGTTTGTTCCAGCCACCGGCGGTCGACCACGGGGTTGGCGACGCGGGGGTAGTGGCGGATGGGCGGAGCTTGTTGCAGGGCCGGTAGGTTGGTCAAAACGGTTTCTAGCTGCCGCGCCAGCGGGGCCACCGCTTCCTGATCATAGCCGATGCTCAACTCCTGATCCGCCGGTTCGCCCACGCGAATATCCACAATCAGGAAAGAGCCGTAGTCGCCCGCGCGTTGCTCGATCAACGAGCGAATGAGTTGCCGCGCCTCCGCGGAGAGGGTTTGCTGGTGGGGGAGCACCAGGTAGGCCGCCTCTCCCCGCACCAGTTCGCTCAGGTCGGGACCGTCGGCGGGCTGGTGAAACACCAGCAGAAAGGGCAGTGACCGGTCGAGCTGCAACCAACTGCCGGGGGCAATGGGATAGCGGGCGGGGAGATGATCGGCGGATAAATCTAGTAGAGATTGTCGTTCCAAAGCTTGCATACGGGGTATTAAGAAAGAAGCAGAGCGAGAAGTTCCGGCGACCTCGCTATTCTGCCTTAACAAACGAGGGGCGTTGTCGGTTATTCTGGCAATGCTAAGCACCTCAATCAAGATTAATGCCTAACCGTTTTCCACTATGAACGCACTCAACCGCATCAATGGCCGCCGCTGGGGAGTAGTGGCGCTGTACCTGACCACCATCTTTGTCAACTACGCCTCCACGGCCTTCTTGTTTGGCGACAGCGATACGGGCGACGTGTCGGACAAGTACAGCACCTTGTTCACCCCGGCGGGCTACGCCTTTTCTATCTGGGGACTCATTTATCTGGCCCTGGGAGCCTACGTGGTGTATCAGGCCTTCTGGGCGCGTCAGGATGAGCCGCTCTACGATCGGTTGGCCCCCTGGCTGATGGTGAACCTACTCTTTATACTTCACGGTGGGTAGATTCGTGAGTTGGAAAGGGGAAAAAAAGTAGGCAGATTTGAAGCGACCAAGCCAAAAATCAATGCCTACTTTACAGTTGAGCGAAGCTCAAATGCAAGAGCTAGATAGAGAAAGATTTCAACACAAGCAAGTCTTGGTGCAGCGTCGGTTGCACTGTATATATCTAAAAGCCTGTATGTTTCTCACCCATGAAGAGGTTGCTCGCTGTATGAATGTGCATCCCAATCAGGTGGGCCAGTATATTAGCCTCTATCAGCAAGGGGGGATCGCCAAGCTTTCTGAGACGCACTATGGTACTAATCGTAGCACTTTAGAGGACTACGCTGAGTTGCTGGTAGGTACTTTCATTGAGAAACCACCCTTGACCCTCTCAGAGGCGGCTTATCGGGTTGAGCAACTCACCGGGCTAAAAAGAGACAACAGCCGGGTGGAAGCTTTCCTCAAAAGGCATGGCTTTGTCTACCGTAAGTGCGGTTATGTGCCCGGCAAGGCCGACCCCCAGCAGCAAGAACAGTGGCTAGCAGAGCATCTGGAAGTTGAAATACAGGCGGCTCAAAAAGGGGAAAGCGTACTGCTGTTTGTGGATGCCGCCCACTTTGTGTTATCCCAGTTCTGCTGCATGATGTGGTGCGTGAAGCGACTCTTTCTACGCTCAGGGGCAGGTAGGAACCGTATCAATGTGTTAGGGGCTTTGAATGCCATCAGTCAAGAAGTCACCACCCTGATCAACACCACTTACATCAATGCTGAGGTCATCCAGAACTTCTTAGTCAAACTCAGAGAGCAGTACCCCATGCTGCCCATTACCATTGTGCTAGACAATGCACGCTATCAACACTGTAAGGCCGTGATGGCTTTTGCTGAAAGCCTGCACATTAAGCTGCTGTTCTTGCCCCCTTATTCCCCTAACCTTAACATCATTGAAAGACTCTGGAAGTTTGCTAAGAAAAAAGTACTCTACGGGCAGTACTATGAGCGTCCTGACCGTTTTCATCAAGCCATCAAAGACTTCTTTCAACAACTAGACACTCATCAAACCCAACTCAAATCTCTGCTCACTCTCAAATTCCAAACCTTTGACTACTCACGAATCTATGCGCCATGAAGTATAACAGCCTGTGGTTGTCCACCTTTCAGTACGAGCTGATTGCGCTTAGCGTGTTATTTATGCTCGTCATTCTGGGCACGCTGGTTCAACTGCAAATTATTTTAACCCAAGACACCACCCTGCCCGCCCGCGAACGCGCGTGGGTGCGGGTGCCCTTCAGCCTGTACCTGGGCTGGATTTCGGTGGCTACCATCACCAACCTGGCGGTGTTTGTCAAGTACAGCGGCTGGGAAATTCCCGACGCCAGCGAATCGACCTGGGTGGTGGTCATGGCGGTGGTAGGGGCACTGCTGGCGTTCTTAGTGGCCCGCGCCACCCGCGACTGGATATATCCGCTGGTGTTCGTCTGGGCCTACGTCGCCATTGCCGTGAAGCAGTCGGGCAACGACCTCATCTACCCGGTGGCCCTTGGGCTGGCCGCGGCTCTGGCGGTGCTTAGCACGGTGACGCTGGTGCGAAATCAGAAAAAAGAGCGCGTAGCAGCGTAGGAAAAGGGTTTTGTTTGGCGGTCAGCTTCTATAAGGGCACGTTCAGTATGAGATACCAACGATGATTGTCCATTTCCTGGGTTTGCACTTCAAGCAATTAGGTAGGTTTTTTCAAGAAATAGGCATCGCAAGAAGCCTCGTTCTTCTTCTTCTCGCGGCGTTTACATTAGCCCGGGCCTTCACCCTAGAAACTCCCTTCACCTACGCGCTAGCGGCTTTTGTGGTCTTTCTAATCGCCTCGCTGCACGTATTTCGTCCCGACAAAGCATTTCTGCAACTGCTGGGCGTTCAGCGTTACCGTCTGTACGCCGCGGAATATCATCTGTTAGCTAGCCCCGTCTACATAAAGTTTCTGCTGGATCAGCGGTGGGCCGAGTTCGTGGTGACGCTGGCTGTGGTTTTTCTTATTCCTCTGATCAGCACCCGCTTTCGCTCCCGGACCGGGGTCTCCCTTGGTTTTCGGATGCTTCCGGCACAAGCCTTTGAGTGGCGGAGCGGCCTGCGCAAGCAAGGCGGATGGCTAGGAGTGATCTATCTATCAGCCCTGGCTCTTTATTCCTACCCTTTTGCGGCCGTGGTAGCCATTGTAGTCTTCACCTTTATCGTGTCCACTTTCTACAACGAAACCGAATCCCGCCCAATGGTGGAAGCCTTTGCGACCTCTCCGGCAGCCTTCTTGTGGGCCAAAGCCCGAGTCCAACTCACGATCTTTTGGGTGGGTTGTATGCCCTTGGTCTTGACGTTTTTGCTGACGAACGCTGATTATTGGTACGTGCTACTCGTCTGGATGATCGTGAGTTCAATCATTCAACTGCTCAGCATCAACCTGAAATATGCGCTGTACGATCCGGGTGCTACCCTGAACACGTACGTTTTTATGTTTATCTATTTTTTGAGCTTGTTTGTGCCTTACTTTGTTCCGGTACCGCTGGTGATGCTGATCTACTACCACCGCAAGGCCCGCCACAACCTAAAAGCCTACCTGCATGATTCGCCTTGAAAACGTCAGTCTCCGCTACGGCCAGCAAGCGGTAATCCATGATCTGAATCTGGTGATTGATACGGGGACGATCCACGGCTTGGTGGGGCTCAATGGGTCTGGCAAAACCACGCTGATCAACGGAATCTGCGGACTGAAGCCCATTAGTGAAGGCACGATTCGTTTTGATGACCGTCCGTTCACCCCGGCGGACGTTGCGTACTTGGAAACCAATAATTTCTTTTATTCTACCACCACCGGCAGAGAATACCTGGCATTGTTCCAGCTCCGGCACCCGGCTTTTGATATTGATGGGTGGAACCAACTGTTTGAGCTGCCCCTGAACCGCTACACGGAGCACTATTCTACCGGCATGAAGAAAAAGCTTGCTTTTATGGGCACCTTGGCCCTTGATCGGGACGTCTTCATCCTGGACGAACCCTTCAACGGCATTGACCTGGAAACCACCCAAAAGCTGAAAATCATTCTTAAAATGTTACGCGAACGGGGCAAGACGATCGTGCTCACTTCTCATATTCTAGAATCGCTCACTAATTTATGCAATCGCATCAGCTACCTGGAAGGGGGACAGATTCGGCAAACCTTTGAGCAAGCTGAATTTGCAACGATGGAGGAAGCGATCTTCAGGAACTTTAATGCTGAACAGGAGGAAACGGTCAGAAAGTTGATGGGATAAACCTCACCGGATCAGCTTTAGGGCCTGCTCGAAAAAAGCAAACAATTTGATGGACGGAAAGTAGATAGGCAGTAACCAAAACTTTCTGCAATCATGAATCCCGTGCCCTCCTTCCCTTCCGTTGAATATTCTGAGACCCTGCGCGCGCAGCCGTTCTTCAACCTCACGGTAGAGATGCTCAACTGCGTACGCGATCATAACTTCAGTTGCCTTGAGCAAATCTGCGACGACGATTTATTGAATTAGTGTAATTTTTTCCTGCTATAGGCGAAAAGTGCGGAGGGTTTGCTGAAATCCTCGTATCTTCCCGGGTCGTTAACCTAGTAGTTTGTCGTGAAAAAAAGGGTATGGATTCCTCTGCTCATCCTGGGCCTGCTCGTTGTCACCTACTTTGCGGGTCCCGTCCCTACCGACGCCAACTACTCCCGGCACTGGCCTTCGCTTCCCACCTCCCTAGCTGATTTAGAAACCTACGTTGCGCAAACCGAGGCCCAGTTTCCGGTGCGCACCGACAACCAGGCCCGCATCCGGTGGCAGGGTTCCTCTCCCCAAGTGACCGAGTACAGCTTCGTGTACCTGCACGGATTCGCCGGTAGCTACCGCGACGGCTACCCACTCAACGTGAACGTGGCCGACGCTTTTGGAGCTAACTTATTTTTGGCTCGATGGGCGGGTCATGGCCTCTTGCCCTCTGACGCGCTGCGGGGCTTTTACGCCGAGGCCGCCTGGCGATCGGCCAAGGAGGCGCTGGCCATCGGTCGCCGTATCGGGCGTAAGGTGATCATCCTCAGCACCTCTACGGGCGGCACCCTGGCAATGAAACTCGCCGCTACCTATCCCGATTCGGTGTTCGCGCTCATCAATATCTCGCCCAACGTGCGCGACGAGCAATTTGGGGCTTCGCTGCTGAACACACCCTGGGGACACGAAATCGCCCACGTGGTGTCGCTGGGAAAACACCGCCGCATCACCCATCCCGAACCAATGGCCGTCCAGTACTGGGACACCATCTACCCTGCCGAAGATCTGGTGAACCTCCAGGTACTGGTAGAGACGACCATGAACGAGGAGACGTTCGCCAATATTACCTGCCCGGTGCTCACCCTGTATTATCACAAAAGTTTTTGGGAAGAAGACGAACGGGTAGAGATCGATGTGTATCCCTGGATGCACCAAACATTGGCTACTCCCGACTCACTGCAGGCCTTGGTGGCACTCAGCGAGCCCGGCACCCACTTCATCGGTAGCGCCATCAAATCAAATGATTACCTAACCGCCCAGCAGGAAATTATTGATTTCTGCCAACAGCAATTAGGTATGCAAACTGTGGCAGACAATGCCTCGGAAACGAATCCTACGGACTCGGCAAACCTTTACGGTAATCGCCAGTTAGCTCCCTATTCTTTGGTTGCTTCTTCTTTTTCTATGGAGTCATTTTTTACCGTACTTGGGTTTGCGCTGATCGGATTTTTAGGGTTTTGGGCTTGGTACTCGCGCCGCCCCGTTTACAAAGTTCCAAAGCAGTTTCCAGCCGCGTGGCGCACCTTGCTGGAGCAACACGTGCACTTCTACCAGAATCTAAACGAAGCCGAACGCCGCCGCTTCGAGAAGAAGGTTCGCAACTTCCTGCAATCGGTCCGTATCACCGGGGTGCGGGTGAAGGTAGAGGACCTGGACCGGCTACTGGTGGCGAGCAGCGCGGTGATTCCATTGTTTGCCTTCCCTACCTGGGGCTACAACTATCTGCACGAGGTGCTGCTGTATCCCGCAGCTTTCGATCGCGATTTCTCTACCGAAAATCCGAAGGAGGTGATCACCGGGATGGTGGGCAGCGGCCGCAACATGGACGGGGTGATGATCTTGAGCAAACAGAGCTTGCACCGGGGCTTCAACAACGCGAGCAGCAAGCACAACGTGGGCATTCACGAGTTTGTGCACATTCTGGATAAACAAGACGGCAGCATCGATGGAGTGCCCGCCGTGTTGAACAACGAAAAGTATATTGATCCCTGGTTGCAGCTAATGCACCAGGAGATGGGCCGCATCCGCAAGAGGAAGAGTGATATTGATGCCTACGCGGCCACCAATGAGCAGGAGTTTCTGGCCGTGGCCAGCGAGTACTTTTTTGAGCGACCCAAACTTTTTCAGCAGAAGCACCCGAAACTATACCGCATGCTGCGCCGGGTGTACCACCAGAACATGGCGAAGCGCTTGCGCAACCCCTTCAAAAAGCGCCGCCGCGTGGGCCGCAACGCTCCCTGCCCTTGCGGTTCGGGCGACAAGTTCAAGCACTGCTGTATGGGGAACTAGCGTAGTAGTGATCAAGGCTATTGAAGAATGATGTCACCGTCTATTTGTAGTTTATGGTGCAGCTTTCTGGCTACTTCTAGCGTAATGTCCCGCTTTCCCCTTAAATATTCGCTTATTCTACTTTTGGGTATCTCCAGAAGCTGAGCGAGATCGTCTTGCTTCAACCCCATCTCGTACATCTTCAGTTTGATCACATCGATCAGAGGAGGTAATTCTATGGGGTAGTGTTTGTCCTCATAATCTGCTACCGAATCAGACAGACGATCCATCTTAGCAAATTCAGGATTATCGTAGCTATGGTTGTTACCGATGCTAACTAATAACTCGTCAATTTTCTTTAGTGCTTTCTGATACTGAGCTTCCGTCTCAATTGTCTTCATGAGTTTAACTGTTTTTAGCGTCCAATTTGTCGTACTCGGCATGTGTGCCTACCCAGCGGACGTATACTTTTTGGGACACGTATATTACTATGGCGATCAGTCGGTAATCGTTCCCCTTGATGTTGAGTACTACTCGATGATTTCCGAAGTAATCAGCACTCAGATAATACTGCTTTAACTCACTAAGGTTCTTCCACTCTGCCTTGGATACTTTCCTATACCATTCTTCTAATGCAGTTTTACTTCCTGCATGCATCAAATAATAGTCGGCTATTTTTTTCCTGCTTACTATTCTCATAGAGTACACAAAGTTACATCATATGTAACTGATTAGCAAGAAACGAATTTGGTTCAATACTGCTTACTCATCCCGCAAGCAGTCCGCCGGGTTCACACGCGCTGCTTTCACCGTTTGCAGGCCTACGGTGAACCAAGCCACCAGCAGAGCGATCAGCCCGGCTCCGGCGAAGTACCACCACCTTAGCGCGATACTGAACGCAAAATCCGCTAACCACCATTGTGCGACTAAGTAGCTGATGGGCAGTGCGGTAGCAATGGCAATTAACACCATCTTGGTGAAATCACTCGACAACAAGCGTACGATGCCGAAATTGCTGGCTCCGAGAATTTTGCGGATGCCAATTTCTTTTAACCGACGCTCCGCGGTGAAGGCCGCCAAACCAAACAAGCCCAGGCAGGAGATCAGAATGGCCAGCCCGGCGAAGTACTTGGACAACGTCAACACGCGCTGCTCGGCGGCGTATAAGGCTTGGTAGTTGGCATTGACAAACTGGTAGTCAAAGGAATAGCCGGGGTTGAAGGTTTGGTAGAACTCCTGCAATTGCGCCAGCGTCTCCCGTTCCTTTCCGGCCTCCAGCCGAGCGATGGTCGTCATCATCCCGCTGTTGCTTAGTTTGAAGAACACGGGCTTCACGGACTCATGCAGCGACTCGTAGTGAAAGTCTTTAACCACCCCGATAATCTGCCGGTCTTCGCCCCACAGGTTCACGGTGGCTCCGATAGGTTGGTCTATTCCCATCAACCGAATAGCCGTTTCATTTAGAATAATGGCGGAAGTATCTGTGCTAAATTCCTGCGAGAAACTTCGTCCGTCGGCCAATTTTAGCCCGATGGTTTCGATCAGGTCGTGGCTCACGCTAAAGTTCTGAAACTGCACTACTTTATCCGGGTCTTTGCCTTCCCAGTCTAAGCCCACGGTAGAGGATAGGTTACCAATGAGACTCTGTTGCACGCTGGCCGCGCTCACCACTCCCGGCACGCGCTTCAGCTCTTCCAAGAACGTGTTGACGTTCACCGCGGCCCTCCCTTCTAAGGGAACCGTGATGAGGTGTTCCTTCTCAAACCCCAGGCTCCGGTTCTGCACAAACTCGATCTGCTGATATACCACCCACACCGAGACAATGAGAATAACCGATAACGCAAACTGAAACACCACCAGCCCCTTGCGGGCCCAGAGCTCGCCCCCCGAGCTGTTCAGTCTTCCTTTTAGCACCGCCACTGGGTTGAAGCCCGACAGGTACAGGGCCGGATAGCTCCCCGCCAGCAGTCCAGTGAGCAGGGTGATGCCCAGAAAAGACAAGACCAGCGGAACCGTAAATTCTAGTGAAAGCTGCTTGCCGGTGATCAGGTTAAACTGGGGGAGTAGCAGGCCGACCAGCACAATGGCGGTCAGCAGGGATAAGAAGGCCATCAGGAACGACTCGCTCAGGTACTGCGTGATCAGTGTGCTGCGGCTGGCCCCGACGGCTTTTTTGATGCCCACCTCCTTGACCCGGCGCGAGGCCTTGGCGGTGGACAAGTTCATGAAGTTGATGCAGGCGATCACCAGGATAAAGAGCGCAATGATGGAAAACAGGCGGACGTACTCGATGCGCCCTCCGGCCTGCACCCCGTTCTCGTAGGTGCCGTACAGGTAGCCATCTGAGTAGGGCCGGGCAAACAGAGTGCGATAATCTACTTCCTCGTTTTTACCATCAAGGTAGCGCTCTATTTTCTTGTTGAACTGACTGATATCCGTACCCGCTTGTAGTACTAAAAATGCCTGCGGACCATCATTATACCACTCTACTACCGACGGATTGATCTCTTTAAACGCCTCAAACGACAGAACAAAGTCGAACTGGACTGTTGAATTGGCCGGAAGGTTCGCAAAAACACCGGAGACAATAACGGGCTGGGTAAACTCTAAAATGTGCCAATCCAACGTTTTGCCGACCACGTCCTCAGTGGTGCCGAACAGGCGTTGAGCTAAGTCTTCGGAGATAACAACTGCATTCTTAGCGGCCAGTACTTGGCTTTTTTGGCCTTGCACCAGATTATACGAGAAGATGGTGAAGAAATCTTTTCCGGCGAATTGTCCCGGAGCTTTTAAGTTCTTCCCTCCAATTGACAAAGTGAAGTCGCCAAACCACTCGGCCGGAGCTACCGCCGCGGCATACTCCACCCCCGGCATTTCATCGGCCAGTGACTCGGCGAGCAAGCCCGGGGTAAACTCCTGTACAACAATCTCATCGCCTTGCTGCTGTTTTTCCAGCACTTGGTACAGTTGCGCGTCTCGCTCGTGAAACTTGTCCACGCTTAGCTCGTCGTTGACCCAGAGAAAGATAAGCAGCGCGCAGGCCAAGCCCGACGACAGACCAATCAGGTTGATGTAGAACGTGCTGCGGAAACGGCGGAAATTGCGGTAGATGAGCAGGAAGGTGTGGCGGAACATAGGAAGGGGGATTGGTGACAACTACCTGTCTAGTTCTCAATCGTTGTGCCACGCGCAAAATCGGCGCTGAGTCGTAGCATTCGCCGGTTGCCCCGAGATTGGGTGTCCGCCAGCGGTCACTGTTGTTCGGTATCGTACATTTTATTATCCGGTAGGGACATGATTAATCATGTCCCTACAATCATTTTCCTACCGGAATTTTACTCATCAAATGCGTCGCCAGCAACTCGGCACCCAGCGGGCATTCGTCCTCCTTCAATTCCTGGTTGTTGGGGATGATCAGGTCAGCGTCGTATTGGTAGGGGGCGATATATTTTTCGTAGGCGGGCACCACCTGATGGGTGTACTTATACAAAACGTCTTCTAGCGAGAAGCCGCGTTCGTCTATATCGCGCAGGATGCGGCGGTGCATCTTGAGGTGCTCTTTAGCATCAACGAACACCTTAAGATCGAGCAACCGATAGATCTCCGGGAAGTGGAACACGAAGATTCCCTCCACGATGATGATCGGAGCCGGGTGAAAGGTGAGCATTTTTGGCGTAGTGATGGCGGGGTTGTTGAACGTGTACTCCTGCCGCTGCACGGTTTCCCCTGTTTTGAGCCGTCGCAGATCATCGGCGAACTCTTTCTCTTCAATAATGCCCGGTTCATCAAAGTTCGTGGAGCGATTCACCGCCCGGTCTACCCGGTCGATGGCTTGGTAGTAGTTGTCCTGCGAGAGCAAACATACCTGGTCGGTGGGCAGTAGCTTCTGTAACCAGTTGAGCAACTGCGTTTTGCCGGAGGCGCTGCCGCCCGTCACGCCCACCACGTAGGGGTTATTCATCACGATAATTTGCTAGAAAGTGCACCAACTGCCGCACGGCGCGGCCCCGGTGACTCATTTGGTTCTTTTCTTCGGTGGTCATACTGGCGAAGCTGCGGGGGTGGCCCTCAGGAATAAAAATCGGATCGTAGCCGAAACCCTGCTCACCCGAGCGTTCGGCAGCGATAGTGCCCCGTACCGACCCCTCAAACTGCTGCATTTCATTGTTCAGCCACAGGGTGATCACCGTCCGAAACTGGGCCGACCGGTCACTTTTATCCGCTAGCTCGCGCAACAGCAAACGCATATTATCCTCACTGTCGCGCTGCGGACCGGCGTAATGGGCCGAATGCACGCCGGGACGTCCATCCAGTGCATCCACCTCCAGGCCGGTGTCGTCGGCGAAGCAGTTAACGTTATAATGCTGGTGCACGTAGGTGGCTTTCTCTTGGGAGTTGCCCGCCAGCGTATCCTGGTTCTCGGAGAGTTCTTCGGTGCAGCCAATATCGGCCAGACTTAGCACGCGGAACGGAGGGCCGAGCAACTGGTTGATCTCCTGCACCTTGTGGTCGTTGTTGGTGGCAAAGCAGATGTCCATAGCGCTATTTGATCTCCACCACCTCCACGTCGAAGCGCAGAATGGCGTAGGGAGGTATGGTATTCGCCCTTGGTCCCAACAAATCCTCGACAATACTTTGAGGAAGGGCCACTACCCCCGGTCCATAGGCCGCGTGTGAGGGAATAATAATGGTTCCTTTTTCACCCAGACTCATTTGCTGGATACCAGTTAAAAATCCTTCTATTGCTCCCTCCCCGCCCACTGCGACCTGAAACAGTTTCTGACCGGCTTCGGTATTGCTGTCGAAGACTGTCCCGTCAAGTAGAGAGCCGGTGTAGCGCAGTCCGACAGTGCTAGAAGCAGTTACCTGAATGCTTGTGTCGCCCGCCTGGGTAGTAGCGTAATACACTCCGGATGCCAGGCTGTCGAACCCCATTAGAGACTCAGTCGCTAGATAATCTTTGATTTCGTGATCCTCCACGCTCCTTTGCTCAGCCGCAGTGAGTACTTCGTCCAGATAAATTCTGGCGCGCACAATGGTGTTGGCCGGAATTAAATCAGGTAGTTCAAAATCGAGGTATGCTAAGCTCGAGGGAAGAAAGAATTCATACTCTTCTCCTTCTCGCATCAAACTTACCATCCCGTCGAGGCCTCTGGGCAAAGTAAGGTGAGTTCGGTTTGGCCCACTGTAAGCAAAAGTATAGGTGGCAGCGTCGTTTTTTGAGGAATCCAACTCAGCAACTAACGAGCCATCCAGTTGCTCAATGTGGTAGTATAGGTTTACCGTGTTGCCTGCCGCCGGAGCGGTGCCGTCCGCATTTTCGGTGAGCACCCGGTAGTGAATGCCCGAGGAAGTTTGCTGCGTAGCAATATCCTGCGTCTGCAAGAATTGCTCAATGGTTTGCTGCTGCTGCTCAAACAAGTCGCCGTTGGGGTCGGCCAGATCGGCATCATCACTCTGGCAGCCCCCCAGCGTTACGCCCAGCAGGGCAATCCAAACCAGATGTAGTATACTGTTTCTCATAATGGGTAGGGAATAGTTTACGATAAGACAAAGTAAAACGCCTAAAGGTTGGAAAACCCTTAGGCGAACTTTTTTGCCCTACCAAACGGTGAGCCTTGTGGACTAGTTAAGGAAGGGAAAGGTCAGTTAGTTTTAACGTCTACCAACTCCACATCAAAGACGAGAATTGCATTTTCGCCGATCACCTCGCTGCGGCGCTGCGGTCCGTAGGCCAGCGGGGAAGGAATGTAGAGCATGGCCTCACCGCCTTTGTTGAGCAGGGCAATGCCTTCGTCCCAACCGGGAATCACCTGCTGCTGCCCCAGCACAAAGCCAAACGGACCTCGCTCGGCTGATGAATCAAACTCGGTACCATCAAGCAGCGTGCCCCGGTAGTTCACGAATACCGAATCACCGGCAGCGGGCTGCACTCCTCTTCCCTGCTTGGTGATCTGGTAGCGCAAGCCTGATTCGGTGGCCTCGGCGTCGATGTTGTTTTCTTCCAGGTACTGGGTGATAGTAGCACTATCGAGCCGGTTCTGCTCAGCCATGGCGGCCATCATATCCTCCTGTTGCTTGCGCATCATTTCCATGCGGTAGGCCTGGAACTCTTCTTCTGACATCACCTCGGACACGCCGATCTCAAAGGTGATCATATCAGTAGAGTCGACGAAGGGCGGAATAGGACCTCCGAAAGTGTTGGTGAATAATTCCTCGGGAGTGACCTGGAAATGGGCGCTGTCGCCCTCCTTCATCATGCCAAAGGCCTCGTATACCAAACTGGTGGGCGGCGCACCCATAAGCGGCACCGGTACCGGACCTTCTTGTCCGGGCGCGGGAAATAATACGGAGTCTTCGGTGCGGTACACCATATGCATGAGCAGGGTGTTGGCGCTATCGGGCTTGGGGTTGTCCGTCTCGTTGATATACTTGAACTTGAGACCCGAATCGGTGGTGGTGTAACCTTCCTCGCTGCTTCCTTGACAGGCAGCCAGCCCCAATAGGGCTACCATTACGTAGTATACTGAATAATGCACTTGTTTCATGTTAGGTGTAATTCTTTTTGTTTTTTTTGATTTTCGCGTAGTTGTTTTTTATAAACGGGCAGTAGCCGCAGAAATTTATCCACCGTTTCGGACAGGGGCAGGTGCGAGATACCTCCGGCGGCGTTTTTGTGCCCTCCCCCCTCAAAGTGCTCAGCTGCTAAGCCATTCACCTCGAAGTCACCGATAGAACGAAACGATAGCTTAACCGCATCGTTGCGGTCGATGATGATAGCCGCCATAGTGATACCGCTGATGGACAGGGCGTAATTAACCAATCCTTCGGTATCGCCGGTGCGTGACTTAAACTTCTTAAGGTCCTCGGCCGTGATGGCAAAGTAAGCGGTATTGTATTCTTTGAGCACGACTAGCCGCTCGCTTAGTGCAAAACCAATAAAGCGCAGTCGGTCCAGCGAGTTGTTGTCGTAGATCAGTTTGCTCACCTTCGACACGTCGGCACCTAACTTAATGAGGTCAGCCACCACTTCGTGCACGTGCTGCGTGGTGTTAGGATGTTTGAACGATCCGGTGTCGGTCATCACTCCCGCGTACAGGCACTCAGCAATGTCGGCATCGATCAAATCGCGCTCGCCCAGGTCCACAATCAATTGGTAAAGCAGTTCGCAGGTGGCGGCAGCAGTAGTATCCCAGAGTTCAAAGTCGGCAAAATCCTCCTTACCGTGGTGGTGGTCGATCAGCACCTTCACCGCATCCGATTCGCGCACCAACTCGCCCATCGCATCGATACGATTGAGGCACGAGAAATCCAGGCAGAAAATCACGTCAGCTTCGTGAATGAGTTGGGCTGCATGCTTCTCCTGGTCGTTGTTAAATACCAGCACGTTTTCGTTGCCTTCCATCCAGTGAAGAAACTGGGGGTAGTCGGTAGGAGAAATTACCTGTACCGTATGGTCTTTCTTGATTAAGTAGGCTGCCAAGCCCAGTGCTGACCCTAAGGCATCGGCGTCGGGGTTCTGGTGCATGGTGATGACGACCCGGCGTGGTATGGCCAGCAAACTATGAAAAGCATCTATTTTCTGCATTACAACTATTCAGCGTTCCACTGCACCCTCTGCCCAGGGCATCGCCCGTCAATTGAACCACAAAGGTGGAAATAAATCCGGGAAAAACAAATCAAGTTCCGGGGCTGTTCGCGCACGTCATATCATCACGACGAGCCTGAAAATCAGGCGGCTTTCGGCCTTCGGCGCACAGTTCAAGAGCACGCTAACCCATACAATTAGTGAATATGTTTAGTTCGCTACGCGTTAAAAGTCTTTGGCCACCGTAAACATACTTCCGATCCACTTGCACTCGGTCGGAACTTGCCGCCGCAAATTGCGTTTAGTTGATAGCTTAACGCATTTTCTCACCGGGTTGCCCACGGGCAACCGTAACATTCTTTCTTATGAGTCAGGTAGCTGCCGGTCAACGGCGCGTTCATCTTTATTTAGAGGCCAATCCTAATCCCAATTCGCTGAAGTTTGTCACCAATCTGATCCTCGTTCCGGAGGGCGAGAGCTACGACTTTCCGGATGCGGAAAGCGCGCAGCACGCTCCGCTGGCGCAGGAGTTGTTTCAGCTGCCGCACGTGGCACGCGTGTTTTACATGAACAACTTTATCACCGTTACCAAGAGTGAGTCGGTGGATTGGATTGAGATTCAGGACACCCTCAAACAGCACATCCAGGATTATCTGGAGGCAGAGAAGCCGCTCTTCACCCACGATCATTGGGAGCAAGGCAACGGAATTGACGAAAATGATAGCGAAACCGTGAAGAAGATCAAGGGCATTCTGGATGAATACATCCGCCCGGCGGTGGAGCAAGACGGCGGTGCGATTAGCTTCCACTCGTTTGAAGATGGCGTGGTGAAAGTGCTGTTGCAGGGTTCGTGCAGCGGTTGCCCCTCATCCACGGTCACCCTAAAAGCCGGGATTGAGAATCTGTTGACAACCATGCTGCCCGAGGTAAAGGAAGTTGAGGCAGAGGGTGTTTAGGAATTATTTGTTTAGGGTTTTTGATTCACCCTTACCGAAAGATGAGTTTGCCTACGGAGAAATTAGAATTAGTCAGGATGTTGTTAGACACTGACGATCAGTATACACTTGATCAGGCGAAGGTATCGCTTAAGCAGGATAGCAGTCAAGAGACGGATCACTTATTATCAGATGAAGTGAACGTTGAACATCTGCAACAGGGCATGGAACAAGCCACAAAGGGAGATTACAAACCGGTAAATGTAAATCGGCTAGTGGTAGGGCTGATTGCATTGTTGGCTGGGGTTACGAACCGGGTTGCCGGAGCGATGCATCACGCTATGGCAGCAAATGCATAACAACCGATTGGAGCGAGAAATCAAGCTGAAAGAACTCGATAAGCTCAATGATTAAGTAAGGGAGACAACGTTACTAATCTGTCTCGGTTTGTTTCGCCCAGACAACGGTAGGCTCCACCCATTCGGGCAGAGGCTGATACAGTACCCCATGCGCTTTGCCGGTATTCAACCCTATTTCTTGAGTGATGGGCCGACACTGGGAAGCACTGAAAATTGGCTGGCAACTGCGGCCTATTTCGTCC
The DNA here is from genome assembly GCA_963761785.1 of uncultured Cytophagales bacterium. Lineage (GTDB taxonomy): Bacteria > Bacteroidota > Bacteroidia > Cytophagales > Cyclobacteriaceae > Tunicatimonas. Next base: position 1,590,436 of record CAVXII010000001.1, on the reverse strand, counting down.
GACTTCTCGAAGATAGAAAGCATCCGCCCGCACAAATTGATAGCTAGGTTTTCCTCCGCCCAGTTGTTGCACCCGGCGATCAGTACGAAGTTGACTTCGGGATTTTGTAGCTTCGTAGAAACCAACATCGCAATCACCGCTCCCTTCGATGCTCCTACCACCGTGATGCGCTGGGGCGCTACTCCGGCATTCAATAGTTCCTTTATCTGCCCAGACAAGTGGTCGGCGTATTCATGAATGTCGGTATTCCTTTCCCTGACTTCACTGCGTACGGTAAATCCAAGGTCAGAGAAGGCTTGAAGAATTTCTTCGTACGCATACGGTCCAAACCGTTCGCTCACCGCCTCGGCTCCTTGCTCTTCTACGATGCGTCCGTGCAGATAGAACAGATAGTGTTCCTCCGTTGAGCCAAAGACATTGGAATAAACCGCTTCTCGCTCTCCGGCAGAAACGAGTGCGTAGCTCACTAACAGACCTAAGGTGATCAATCCGTATCGTTGTAATACCATCTTCCGGTTGCTCACCGGCAACCACCACAGGGCCAGCCACGGCCGGTATAGTCCGAACAGCGTGAGCCCAAAAAAGAGCCAGACGAGGGCGTGAAGAATCCGCAATAGTGCTTCCACTGCTATAAAAAAAAGCGCGGCAATTACGCCCGCGCTTGGTATATTTATTCAACCCGCGATTTCAAATCTGGGCCAGAAAAGAAGTTATAGCGACCGCTTCACTTCCTTCTGCTCGAAGCCTTCAATTACATCACCAACCTTGATGTCGTTAAAGCTTTTGATGCTGATACCACATTCGTAGCCTGCTTTTACTTCGTTCACATCGTCTTTCTCACGCTTCAGTTGGTTGATCTCGCCGGTGTAGGCCACGATACCATCGCGCACCAGGCGAATCTGGTTGTTGCGCTTCACCACTCCGTCGGTCACATAGCAACCCGCTACGGTACCGATGCGGGAGATCTTAAAGATCTGACGCACTTCGATGTTGCCAGTGATCACTTCTTCTACCGAAGGTGCCAGCATACCTTCCATCGCGTCTTTGATCTCGTTGATCGCGTCGTAGATGATGGAGTAGAGTCGGATTTCTATTTCCTCCTTCTCAGCAATGCCTCGGGCACTGTTTGAGGGGCGCACCTGGAAACCGACAATAATGGCGTCGGAAGCGGAAGCCAGCAGCACGTCGGACTCGGAAATTTGCCCCACGCCCTTGTGAATGATGCTCACCTGCACCTCGTCGGTCGAGAGCTTGAGCAACGAATCGGACAGGGCCTCTACCGAGCCGTCCACGTCGCCCTTCACGATGATATTCAGTTCGCGGAAAGAGCCAATGGCCAGGCGTCGACCAATTTCGTCGAGCGTGATGTGCTTCTTGGTGCGCAGCGACTGCTCGCGCTGGATCTGTTCGCGCTTGTTAGCGATGTCACGCGCCTCACGGTCCGACTCCATCACGTTGAAGCGGTCGCCCGACTGCGGCGCTCCGGCCAATCCGAGCACCTGCACCGGCGTGGCGGGCAGGATGTTGTCGGTGCGTTTGCCACGGTGGTCGGTCATGGCTTTCACCTTGCCGTACTGCGAACCCGCCAGAATGATGTCGCCTACTTTGAGCGTACCATTTTGCACCAGCAGGGTGGTTACGTAACCACGGCCTTTGTCCAGCGTAGCCTCGATGACCGTACCCGAAGCAGGACGGTCGGGGTTGGCCTTTAGGTCGAGCAATTCGGCTTCCAGCAGCACCTTCTCCAGCAGTTCGTCGATGCCCTGCCCGGTTTTGGCCGATATCTCCTGACTCTGGTACTTACCGCCCCAGTCTTCTACCAGCACGTTGTTGTTGGCCAGGTCTTCTTTGATCTTATCGGGATTAGCACCCGGCTTATCGATTTTATTAATAGCAATCACGATGGGCACTCCAGCCACCTGGGCATGATTGAGTGCCTCCTTAGTTTGAGGCATTACGCTATCGTCGGCAGCCACCACGATGATGACTACGTCGGTCACCTTGGCACCGCGGGCGCGCATGGCGGTAAAGGCTTCGTGTCCCGGCGTATCGAGGAAGGCGATGTGCTTGCCGCTGTCAGTCATCACATCGTAAGCCCCGATATGCTGGGTGATACCCCCGGCCTCGCCCTCGGTCACCTTGGCACTCCGGATGTAATCGAGTAGTGAGGTTTTACCGTGATCTACGTGGCCCATGATTGTTACAATCGGCGCGCGCGGGTGCAGGTCTTCTTGTTCGTCTACCCCTTCGTCGATAACGATCTCCTCTTTGGCATCAACAAACTCCACATCATAATTGAACTCGTCGGCAATCACCGTAATAGATTCCGCATCGAGGCGCTGGTTGATAGAGACAAACATGCCCAGCGACATGCAGGTGGAAATTACTTCGTTGACACTCACATCCATGAGCGAAGCCAAATCGTGGGCTGAAACAAACTCAGTCACCTTAAGAATAGTTGACTCCTGCTGTTCTTGCAGCGCCTGATCTTCCCGCTCCTTGCGGTCGGCACGACGGCGCTCCTGGCGAGCACGGGCTCCGCGCGAACCGCGTTTGTTGCCCCCGCTCAGTTTAGCGAGCGTCTCTTTGATCTGCTCTTGTACCTCCTTATCGGAAATTTCTTCTTTTCTGCCCTTCTTCTTGCCGGCCGTCCCGGTGGCGGGTTTGCCGTTGGGGCTCGTGCGGGCCCGGCTATCGGTAGTAGCGCCTCCTTCGGTGCGAATGCGGCGGCGTCGTTTGCGCTTTTTCTTCTGCGCATCAGAAGAGGCTACCGGTTTAGGCTCCCGCTTCTTGTCGGCGGGCAGCTCAATCTTACCCAGCACGGTCAGCCCCTTCAGTTGGTCGGCCTTCGCGTTAATTACTTTTTCCTCTGCTTTTTCTTCCTTAGCGGCGGCGGGATCTTCTTCTTTTTTTTCAGCTACTGTTTCAGTTGTTGCGGGAGTTTCTTGTGCCGCAACTGGCGCTGTAGTTTCTTTTCCCTCCTCTTTTGTTTCAGTCTTCTTGGGTTCTACCGGTTGGGTTACTTCCTCTTTGGCTACTTCGGGTGCCGGTTCCTTCTTTTTAGTAGGCTTCTTACGAGCATTAATCGCGTCTAGGTCAATCTTTCCCTTCACCGTGAGGCCTATCTTGGGAGTACTTTCTTCTTCCGATGCGACGGGTTGGGCCTTCGCCTCAGCGGGTGGCGCTTCGGTAGTCGATGCTTCGGTAGCCGATACCTCAGTGGCTGGCGCCTCGGCGGTTGTAGCTGGCTCCGGCGTGGTTTCAGCGGATTTTTCCGGGGCCGCAACGGGTTCCTCCTTCTCCTTCTTTTTTTCCGGGGCCGGAGTGGGCTCACGGCGCTTCTCCTGCGTCAACCCTCGGATGAATAACTCATCATCATCGGCCGGATCAGCCGCGCGGCTGGTTTGCGCCCCCGCGTTATCGATGACCAGGTTCTCTTGCTTGATGCCAATGGTGAGGCCCGAGGCTTCCTCTTTATCCAGGGCCGACGAAGCAAACTCACGCGCTACCAGTTCGTACTGATCCGATGGAATTTTAGCGTTCGGGCTTCGATCAGTTTCGAAGCCTTTCTCGGCTAAAAAATCCACAATGGTATTCCGACCAATGTTGAACTTTCGCGCGATCTGACTAAGCCTCATCGTTTTTTCCTCTACCATACTCAAATATCCGTTATTTTTCTTGATTATAAAATTACTCGAACTCCTGATTCAACACTTTCACCAGATCATCCACTGTCTCTTCTTCCAGATCCGTGCGACGCACAATGTCGGCCTTCGATAGGGTAAGCACGCTTTTGGCGGTGTTGAGTCCAATCTTCTTGAGCTCGTCTATTACCCAACCATCAAGTTCGTCTGAAAATTCATCCAAGTCCACGTCTTCGTCATCTTCGTTGCCCACGGTGTCGCGAAACACATCGATTTCGTAGTTCACCAGCCGACTGGCCAGCTTAATATTTTGTCCGCCGCGACCGATGGCCAGCGACACCTGGTCGGGTTTCAGGAACACCGAAATGCGGTCGGGTTCAGTTTTAATGGTGGTGATCTTGGCCGGACTCAGGGCGCGAGTCACGTACAGGTCGAGGTTGTCGGTGTAGTTGATCACGTCGATGTTCTCGTTCTGCAGTTCGCGCACGATGCTATGGATGCGTGATCCCTTCATGCCTACGCAAGCCCCCACCGGGTCGATGCGGTCGTCGTACGATTCTACGGCCACCTTGGCGCGTTCGCCGGGCTCGCGCACGGTTTTGCGAATGGTGATCACGCCGTCGTATACCTCGGGTACTTCCATCTCGAACAAGCGCTCCAGAAATTTGGGCGAGGTGCGCGACAGGATGATGCGCGGCGTGCCGTTCACCATCTCCACGCGGTGCACGATGGCGCGCACTGACTCGCCCTTGCGAAAGCGGTCTTTGGGAATCTGCTCGGACTTGGGCAGAATAATTTCGTTGCCTTCGCCGTCGATGAGCAGCGTTTCTCGGCTCAAGGTTTGGTACACTTCTCCCGCGATGATCTCGCCGACCAAGTCTTTGTACTTATCGAAGAGAATATCCTTCTCTAGGTCTTTTACCTTCTGGATGAGTGTTTGGCGGGCGGTCATCACGGCGCGTCGGCCGAAATCTTCCAGTTTAATCTCCTCGGCCACCTCTTCGCCTATTTCAAAATCGGGCTCGATTTTCTGCGCTTCGGTGAGGCTGATCTTGTCTGGCTCCCAAATGTCTTCGGAGTTGTCGTCCACAATCTCGCGGAAGCGCCAGATTTCCAGATCTCCCTTATCGGCGTTGATAATCACGTCGAAGTTGTCGTCGACGTCGTATTTCTTGCGGATCATGGTACGAAACACATCTTCCAGGATGCGGATCATAGTGGGGCGGTCGATATTTTTGCCTCGGGCAAATTCCGCGAACGATTCAATAAGGGTTGCCGTGTCCATCATAGCTAGTTGAATAAGGCTAAAACATTGGTTTTTTTGATGTTACTAAAGAGAATGGTCGTCTCGATGATTTCCATTCGTTTCTTTTTCGAGCGCCCGGCCGGTTCGGCTGCTACGGTAATCTGCTCATCGGCTACGGCCAGCAGCTTGCCCTGCACCGTTTTATCATCTTCCAGCGTGACTTTTACGTGGCGCCCCACATTTTTGGTGTACTGCCGTCGGAGCAGCAGCGGCTGGCTCAAACCCGCCGACGACACTTCCAGCGTGTACGCATCCTCGATCAGTTCTTCTTCCTCGATCCGATTCGACAGTGCCCGGCTCACCTCGGCGCAAGTGTCGATCGACACGCCCTGGTCGCCGTCCAAATAGACGCGCACCTTACTCATTCCCGGTCCGGAAGAAACCTCGACAGATACCAGGAACAGGGTCGGGTCTTGCTCGGCCAGAAGCTCGGTTGTCCAATCGGTGATGGTGTGCTCTAGGGTCATATAGTGCGAACAAAAAAGAGGGGACAAGGCCCCCTCTGAATGCTGCTAAACGCTTACTCTCGCAAAGGTAGTGAATATCTTGGCTAAACCAAACGGTTGATGACGACTACTTTTGTTCCTGGGTGGATAGTCTAGTCTACCGGTTTATCGTAATATTTAGAGAACAAAAAGGCAGATCGTAAGATTCCGATACGGTGGATCATAGAAAGGATTTTCTGGGCGATAGATCCAGAACCACACTCGAAGGTTGGAACAACCCGCTCGCTGATGTATCTTTCCCAAAATATTTAGATGTTAATGCTGTACAAGATCATAGCACGATGGATTATTGGCTTGGTTGTGTTGGGTGGAGTGGGTTTGGTCGGATGCGACTCCAAGACCGTCACTGAGCAGGAAGTCGCCCAACGGCCTGTGCCGCTTCCCGCTCCCAACTTCAATCCCGATTCGGCCTACGCCTTCGTGGCCCAACAGGTGGACTTCGGTCCGCGGGTGCCCAATACCGCTGCGCACGCCGCTACCAAAGCCTGGCTAGTGGACAAACTCACCGCCTACGGAGCCGATGTGCAGGTGCAGGAGTTCGAGGCGGAAGCCTTCGACGGTACGCTGTTGCAACTAAGTAACATCATCGGCAGCCTGTATCCCGAGCGGCGCAAGCGCATTCTGCTGGCCGCCCATTGGGACACCCGCCCCTTTGCCGACAAAGACAGCACCCGTACCAACCAGCCCATCAATGGAGCCAACGACGGGGCCAGCGGGGTGGGCGTGCTGCTGGAGGTGGCCCGGGCAATGCAAGGTGCGGACACCGTGCCGCGCGTCGGCGTCGATATTATATTCTTCGACGGGGAAGACTATGGTGAGCCGGATGGTGAAAGAAGCAATGCCGAGAATACCAACCGCGTATGGTGGTGTTTGGGTTCGCAATATTGGTCCGACAACAAGCACCAGCCCAACTATTCGGCCTACTATGGCATCTTGCTCGACATGGTAGGAGCAGAGGAGGCTACGTTTTACCAAGAGGGAGTCTCGGAGCGGGTGGCTCCCAGCATCGTTAAGAAGGTGTGGACCACCGCCCAGCAACTAGGGTACGGCAGCTATTTTGTGGATAAAAACAGTCCGGAAATCATCGACGACCACGTGTACGTGAACTACGACGCCAAAATCCCGATGATCGATATCATCGAGTATGAACCCAGTAATGCGGTCTACTTCGGTGACTACTGGCATACCCACGCCGATGACATGGACATCATCAGCCGCGAAACCCTGGAGGCGGTGGGCGAAACCGTGCTGCACGTGCTGTACGGGGAGTAGGAAATGGTCTAATGTCACGGTGGGTATCTACTCACTCGTCATCTAAATTCAGAATTTCTTCCAGCAGCGCTTCGGATACGCGGAAGTTAGTGTTTCTTATCTTGGATTTTACGCGATAAAATCAAGCAACTAGTGTCAGCGACTATAATTTGAGGCATTTTTTATGTCTTGACCTAGCTCCTCAGCAGGATAATTGATAATAGGTACTCCAAAGTCACCTAACAACTCCATGAACGTTTCCTTAGAATAGCCCACTAGTTGCGCAGCCTGACTCAAACTTAACCTTCCTTTCTCGTACAACTTAGCGGCAAAAAACATTTTTGCTTCTTTTTCCTCTAGCTCTACGGTATCGGGGATATGAATAGTGATGGTTCGCATTACTTGTATAGTTCAATAGATAAGTACCTAATCAGAATTATTTACAATTTTGAACGTCATCCACCGTGGACGCGGTCCGGAGCGAGCGTAGCGCCCGGCGCCCGGCGAGACCCGGAATCTCCTGCTACAGCGACGAAAGCATGCCTAAAACGAGCTGCTTCCCGTCTTCGTAGCGGGAGATTCCAGATATTTTTCTTCGCTTCGCCGGGCGCCGGGCGCTACGTAAAATTCTGGAATGACGTTTTGTAATTAATTTTGACTGACTACTTAGTCTAAAGATAGCACTAATTTCCTTAAGCCGACGATAGGGCGGGCGTAATATCCAATTAAAGTCGTAGGATCACTACGCTTACTCTGTGATCGGGGAGGGATGTTTCAGCCTTTTATTTGAAATTGTAGAGTTAGGCAAATGTTGAGGAATAAAAAGAAGTTCACGATACTTAAACGTTTGTAACATAAATCTATATCTATGCCTGAAAGTGTACTGAAATTCAAAGTCTTCGTTGCTTCACCGAGCGATCTGTCGGATGAAAGAAGATCTATCAATGAGGTAGTAGAAGAACTAAATCTAAGTTATGGTATAAGGCACAAAATAGGTCTGTTGCATCGTTCATGAGTGATTATGCATCTAGACTTGAAACCGAAACCCCTATCTTTTCTGAGAATTTCAGAGAAGGAATAAAGGCTCTCTCCGGTTTTGTTAATTTATCAGGTGATTTTCCTGGCGACGAAACAAGGAGAGTTATGATCGAGGCTGAAAGAGAATTAAATGGTATGAAAGATAATATACTTGATGCTCTAAGAGCTATGCTTGATTTGCGCGATCAAGTGAGCAAAATACCAAGGGTAGAAAAAAGCGTAAACAAGTCCAAGTCTGGATTAGTGAGTCAATTAAACTTGTTGCTTGAAGATTTTAGGGAAAGTATAGTAATAGCAGTTGAGCTAAATGATGAAATATCGCGTAAACTCGATACGTGATGATCACTTCACTCGTCCGGTAGTAAGTTTAGCATAGCGACCCTGAGTATCCCACCGCCTCCCCTTAAAACCATTTTTTCGCCGCGATATCTGTGGATTTTTGCCGAAAAACATCATCTTAAGCACGCTACCCCGCAATTTCGGTCTCAGAATTATCTTTCACGGCTGCTACCCCAAAATCTCGGCCCCAAAATCGTCTTTTTCGCCTGCTACCCCGCGATTTCTTCACCAAAATCTCCTTTTGACGAAGGAATCTGATTTTTGGTACACCAGCTTTTGGCCCTTTCCCCGTACCAAAGCTCCCGGGAGCAACTCGTTGCGCTGTTTCAAATGCACCGCGAGGTGGCCCGCGTTGCCTACAAGCGCGAAGCAGCGTATACCGATCATCTGAAGCTTACCGGCGCGCGCGAAACAACCATCGTTGATCTGATCGTGCAGGCCGAAACCTTCTACGCCAACGTGCCGGTGCCCATGATGGAGAAGTACCACGTGCCCCGCAAAGAACTCAACGAGGTGGTTAAGCTGATCACGAAGGTGCAGGAGTTGCAAGCCATGCAGCGCGACACCCAGAGCCAGGTGCAAAGCCTTACCCAGCTGCGCCTGCGGGCCATCAACGCCCTGCAAACCTGGATGCGCCGCTTCATGACCGTCGCCAAAGTGGCTCTGGAGGAGCAGCCACAATAACTGGAAGCGCTGGGCCAAACGGTGGCTTCGTGAAGGGTTTACTAGTTCTCTTATTTGGCAAACAATTCGGCCAGCCTCAGGTTGGTTCAGCATGCCTGAACCCCTTAAGATTGCTGTGTTTGATATCAACGGCACGCTGTACCGCAAAACGTCAAAGGAAGAGTTTTTCCGGTTTATCTGCTTCCGCAATAGCTACAAACTGTTGGACATCTACCATCTGCTGCTCTTCAAACTGCTGGGCTCGCTGCGGCTGGTGAACCAAACCCAGTTCAAGGAAAATTTTTTCAACTATCTCGACAAACTACCCCCCGAGCAGGTGCATCGCTACGCCGCCGAGTACTGGTCGATTGAGTATCCGCACTACTTCAATGAGGCGGTGCTGGCGCGTGTGGATGAGCTTCGTGAGCAGGGTGTGCAAATCTTCTGCATCAGCGGCGGGCTCGACGTGTATATGGAGCCGCTGTACGAACTGTTCCCGGTAGATGCCCACATCAGCACCCGGGTGGAGTACAAGAAAGATACGTATAAGGTGATCGGCGAAGCTTGTAAGGATGAAGTGAAAATCCGGCGACTGGAGGAGTATCTGGACGGGCAACCGTACGAGATGATAGCCGCCTACTCCGATGATGAGGAAGCGATTCTAAAGAAGGCCAATCAGGCCTACTTAGTGAAGGAAGACGGTGAAATAGTGGCATTATAATCCCTGATCACCCCGACCGTCGCGAGGAGAATAATCCTTTAATTCGACTGAACATGCGCTTCTCGAAGTTCCAGAAGAACCGAAACTGCCCGAACACGAAGCCGTACGCGAGCAGTAGCACCTGGTAGGCCGGTAAAACGGTAAGCAGATAAAACGGAATGCGAATCCAGGGTGAGGTTTGGGCCGTGATGCCCGCCAGATCGTACAACGGCTGCTTGATAAACAGCACCGAAAATCCGGTGCAGGCAAACACAATCAGGATCAGAATTACTTGTCCGATGCTCGTCACTCCCCAACGCTGTTTCAGTTTCTCTAGCATGGGGCCGTCAGGTGAGCGATAAAAACGCTTGCCATCCGGCTTCGTTGGGCAGCGGGGCCACTAGCTTCAAGGGCGTCTTCTTCACCGGGTGGACAAACGCCAGCGTGCGGGCGTGCAGACTGATGCTGGCGTCGGAGTTGGGTTTGGCAAACCCATACTTCAGATCACCCCGGATGGGGCACCCGATGGCGGCCAATTGCACCCGAATCTGGTGCGGCCGACCGGTGAGCGGTTTCACTTCCAACAAAAAAGAGTCCTGCGACTGCAACAGTAACCGGTATGATAGTTCGGCCTGTTTGCCGTCGCCCCCCGCCTCCGTACGCGCCTTGGCCTTGTTTCTCTTCGGATCTTTGGTGAGCCAGTGCGTAAGGGTCTCGGCATCAGTGGGCGGAGCCTGCCCAACCAGAGCCCAGTAGGTTTTCTCCACCTCCCTCGTCTGAAACAGCGCGTTTAGCCGGGTAAGCGCCTTCGAGGTATGGGCCAGCACCACCACCCCGCTCACCGGCCGGTCGAGCCGGTGCACCACCCCCAAAAACACGTCGCCCGGTTTGCTATACTTCTCTTTGATATACGCTTTGCCCAGTTCCACCAACGGCGCGTCGCCCGTGTGGTCGCCCTGCACCAGCAGGCCCGCCGGTTTGTTCACCACTAGCAGGTGGTTGTCTTCGTAGAGGATTTGCGTAGGGGTTAAAGACACAGGGGTAATGGGCTTTAGTAGATAGAAAGTTAACCAATTTTAAATACAGGCTATTGAATTCTCTAAAGAGGGCGGTGAGGGCACTGCCTCAAGAGATATGAGGATGAAGGACTTCATTTTATTTATCCAGCAAGTCATCCTGCTCATCGCGCACTAATCCTGTTCATCCTGATCAAAACTCGGAAGTAACGTGAAACTGAATATCCGGGAAGTTATCCTGTACCATCTGCAACCAGGCCTTGGTTTCGGCCATAAATACGTACTTGCCGTCCTTATCCTTGGCGATGTAGCGTTCCTTAGAGGCAATAAACTCCTTAAGCTTCTTGGGGCTATCGCTCTGAATCCAGCAAGCCTTGTACAGGTTCACGCCGTGAAACGAGCAACTGGCGTTGTATTCGTTTTTCAAGCGGTGCTGAATCACCTCGAACTGGAGTGCGCCCACGGTGCCTACCACTTTGCGCGAGCCCAGCTCGTAGGTAAACAGTTGCGCCACGCCCTCGTCCATGAGTTGCCGCAGCCCCTTGTCGAGCTGCTTGGTTTTCATGGCGTCCTGATTCACCACTTCTTTAAACAGCTCCGGTGAAAAACTGGGGATGCCCACAAAGTGCCCGGTTTCGCCTTCGGTGAGCGTGTCGCCGATCTTTAGGTTGCCAGTGTCGTATAATCCCACAATATCGCCCGGAAAGGCTTCGTTGATGATCTCTTTGTCCTGCGCCATAAAGGCGGTAGCGCTCGAGAACTTGAAGTTCTTATTCAGGCGTACGTGGTGGTAGTTTTTGTTGCGCTCGAACCGGCCCGAGCACACCCGGACAAAGGCGATGCGGTTGCGGTGCCGCGGGTCGATGTTCGCGTGAATCTTGAACACAAAACCTGAAAACGCCTCTTCGTCGGGTTTCACTTCCCGCTCGTCGGTGCGGCGACTACGGGGCGGGGGCGCAATCTTCACGAAAGTGTCGAGCATCTCCTGCACCCCAAAATTGTTTACCGCGCTGCCAAAGAACACGGGAGCAATCTCGCCTCTCAGGTAGGCCTGCATGTTGAAGGTCGGGTACACCCCGGTGATCAGTTCTTCGTCTTCGCGCAGTTGGTTGGCGTAGCTTTCTCCCACCAGTCGGTCCAGTTCTTCACTGTGAATGTCATCAATGCGAACGCTTTCGTTGTGCAACTTCTGCTTGCTGGGCTGAAACAACAACAGGCTCTGGTTGTACAGGCTGTATACTCCCTTAAAGTTTTTGCCCATGCCGATGGGCCAGCTCAGCGGCCGTACCTTAATGTCTAGCTTCGCTTCTATGTCTTCCAGCAGATCGTAGGGGTCTCTTCCTTCGCGGTCGAGTTTGTTGATGAAAGCGATCACGGGAGTGTTGCGCATGCGGCACACTTCCATCAGCTTTTCGGTCTGGATCTCCACGCCCTTCACGCAGTCGATCACCATCACCACGCTGTCTACCGCCGTGAGGGTACGGTAGGTGTCTTCGGCAAAATCCTGGTGACCGGGAGTGTTGAGCAGGTTGATCTTCACCGGGTCGCCGCCGTTTTTGTACATAAATCCCATCACCGAGGTAGCCACCGAGATACCGCGCTGCTTCTCAATCTCCATAAAGTCGGAGGTGGCGTGCTGGTTAATTTTGTTCGATTTAACGGCCCCCGCGGTTTGGATGGCCCCGCCGAACAACAGGAGCTTTTCAGTAAGGGTAGTTTTGCCTGCATCAGGGTGACTGATGATGCCAAAGGTGCGTCGCTTGGCTATTTCTTCGGTGATTTTGCTCATGGTTGAGGAGTGATACGATATCGGATGAAGTACGCACGTTAAGGAGGATTAGTTTCTCGCGAACAAAGGATTGAGGGAGCGAAGCAATGAATGAGAGAAGGATTGAATGTATTTTTTATTCAATCCTTCTCTCACTCATTCAGTCGCTAACTTCGCTAGTTTGATCGGATATACCTCGGTGCGCAGCCAGACGTGGCCGGTGGTGTAGGGGTCGTTGCCCAGGTAGCGGTGCAATTCCTCGGCGGTATTGAAGCGTGCGTACAAAGTAGACCCAATCATCTTTCCTTCCGGACTCAGCAGCGCCCCGCCCTCAATGAGGTGCCCGTCTTTCTTGAGGCGGCGGGCCTGGGTCAGGTGTTCCTCCCGCACTTTCATCCGACGTTCCAGAGCCCCTTCGTCGGTACCGTCGTAAGCGATTACTAGAAAATCCATGGTAACATTCTGTTTCAGTGGGCAAAATTACGCATTATTTTTCAAGAGAGCGCAACCACGATGAACAGGGGGACAGACGAGAGGAGAGCGTAGTATCAGACGGCAACGTCTTATAACCAAAAGTTTGCGCGCTATTCCCCCAGATATCGTCCGCTAATATCACTTATGCGCTACCACTTATTTAAACTCTTCTTCACTCTACGACGGGCAGGAACCAAGTCCATCCACCCGGCACTGATGCCCAGCGAAGCAGTAGAAAAGCGCGATAAGGTGGCCTCGCCCGACAGCGCCAAAAAGCCCAGCTTGAAACGAAATCCGCCCACCAGGCTGGCCTGTCCGTGGGCCGTTCTGATCGCAATAGGATCGGTGAGATTGACCAGCGTGAGTCGCCGGTTATTGGAGTCGGTGGCGTTTTCAGGATTGTAGTAGGGAACCGTGGCCACTCCGTAGGTACCCGTCAGGTTCAGGGTGGTGATGGAACGCGCGTAGCGTAGTCCGCCGTACACGCTGACCAGGGTAAATTCTCTCGAGACCAGGGCGTTCACGTTCCACGCCTGCACCCGAAAATCAGCGCCCTGCCCGCTGTAGTCGGCATCGGTCACCGACGGGCCCTGGTAGGCGGTGTTGCCCTGGGTAGAGTCGGCGAAGGTGGTGCCGGTTGGAGCCTCGGGAAGTAGGGTGGGTAGCTCGAGAGATGCACTGGTGCTACTGTAGGCGGCGGCCAGCGAAAAACTAACCGGCAACTGGCGTAGGTAAGGTATCCACTGTTTGATATCGTGCTTAAGGCCTATTCCTAACAGACCGGCGTAGTCGATCGTTACCTCATCGCGGACCATTTCGGTGGTGGGCAAGAAGCGAATCATCACCTCGGTGCCCATCGGCACGCCCACGTTCAGCTGCATGGCCGGGGTGAGGGGATTAAGCGCCAGATCGAGGCCATCGGGAAGCACCAACTCCGCCACCGTAGCTTTTTCTTCAAAGCCCGAGACCGGATTCTCGTAGGTCACCACCTTGCGGATGGTTTCCGATTCGCGATCATCGGTAGCGCCGAAAACGGTGGGTGCCTGGCTGAACTTGTACTGCCACACTTCGGTAACCGTCCGCCCGTCTATCTCGCGGGTGGCGGGAGCGTTGAATCCGAGGGCATCCAAACTGAAGGCACGTTCGGCGGTGGGAATATAGGCGGCGTTGCCCACTAGTTTGAGTTCGAAGCGTTTGGGCTTTAGGGGGGCGGCGGCATTCACCCAGCCCGCGTTGAGGTTGGCACCGGTTGACTTGCCCAGGGGGGCAGCGTAGGCACCGAACAGCGTAGTGGCATCATCCAGCCCGGCGCGCATAAGCGTGTTGATGTCTGACTGGGCAAACGAAGTAGTCAAAGCATTGGCTACAATCGCCACGGCAAGTAGGGTTTTACAAAAAATTTGGCTCACGAGTAAATACGTTTGATGGTGATTCTTTGATCGTCAAACATACCGCCACAAGCGTGTTGAAAAGATGAAAAATGCCCGCAACGTACGGGGATGTACTGATTAGTAGCAAATAAACGCCCTGGACGATCTTTCGGAAGTCGGCCGAGCCAGCCTTCGTCGACCTGGTTCAATCAACCCAAAACTTTAGACCGCTCCCCGCGTTCTAAAAGCTGAAGCGTCCACTACCGCCTTAATTGTCTGACGCCATACTTATTACCGCGCCTTTCCATGAACGTAGAAAAAATCGACTTCTCGCAAACGAACGCTTTCACTCCCATATTTCTAGACTACCTTGCCCAAAAAGAGACGCTTAGCGATTTCTACCACCGCCCGCCCGAGCGGGCCAGTTTTGCTGAGCAGCTTGCCGAAAAGCAACTCAGCCCTGAGGTGCGGGGCGACCTGGTAAAGGTGCTCAAGCAGCAGTACAGCGGCGAAGATCTTACCGAGGCAGTGCGCAAGAATATAGAAGACTTAGCCCACGAAAAAACCTACACCATCACCACCGGACACCAGCTCAATATTTTTTCGGGTCCGTTGTTCTTCATTTATAAGCTAGTGACCGCCATCAATGCGTGTCGGCAACTCAGCGAAGCGCATCCCGATCATCGGTTCGTACCCGTGTACTGGATGGCCTCCGAGGACCACGATTTCGCTGAAATCAATCATTTTCATTTGTTCGGTCAGCGATATACGTGGGAAACCGAACAGCAGGGAGCGGTTGGTCGCTTTGGTCTGGAAGGAATGGACGAAGTGCTTTCATCACTACCCGAAGCGGTGCCCCTGTTTGAAAAAGCTTACCGTGAGCAAGACACCCTGGCGGCGGCCACGCGCTACTACGTGAACGAACTGTTTGGCAAGCAAGGGCTGGTGGTGCTCGATGCCGACGATGCCACGCTGAAGCGGCACTTTGCGCAGGTGATGCAGGATGATGCGCTGAACCACTCGGCTAAAAAGCTCGTGGAAGACGCTTCGCAGCGCTTGGACGAGTTGGACTATCGCACCCAGGTGCATCCGCGCGACATCAACCTGTTCTACCTCACCGACCGGCAACGCGAACGGTTGGTGCGCCAGGAGGAGAGTTTTGCGGTGAACAATACCGATCAGTACTTTTCAGAAGAGAAGCTGCGGGACGAAATGGAAGACCACCCCGAGCGGTTTAGTCCGAACGTAGTGCTGCGTCCGCTGTATCAGGAGATGATTCTGCCTAATCTGGGATACGTAGGGGGACCCGGCGAATTAGCCTACTGGCTGCAACTGAAACCAATGTTTGACCATTATCAGGTGCCGTTTCCGGTGCTGCTGCCACGTAACTTCGCGCTGGTGGTGAACAAGTCTAATGCTAAAAAATTACAAAAGGTGGGCATCAGGGTTGCTGATCTGTTCTTAGACACCACCAATTTGATCAAGAACTTTGTGGAAGAAAATGCCGAAGCCTCTCTGTCGCTGGGTGAGCAAAAGGCGGCTTTGGCCAAGGTTTACGATGATGTGGAAGAGAAAGTTCTAGCGGTAGACGGTAGTTTGAAGGGGTTCATTGGGGCCGAGTTGAGCAAGGCGTTCAAAAGCTTAGAGAATATTGAAAAGCGGCTCAAAAAAGCTGAGGAGCAAAAGCAGGAGACCGCGGTTGGGCAACTGGAGTCACTCAAAGAAAAGCTTTTTCCCGACGGAGGCTTGCAGGAGCGGCACGAAAACCTGCTCACTTACCACATTAATAATCCGCAGTTCATTGACGAACTGCTGGCAAAATTTGACCCGTTTGATTTGAGTTTTAACGTTTTCATAGACGAGTAAGTAAATTACCGACGCTTACTAGGCTCTCTTGAAACTCTTTTGCGTGGAAAAATCTCAGCTACGCCAAGAATATTTGGCTCTTCGGACTTCCCTTTCAGAAACAGCGTACCAACAAAAGAACCGGCAGCTCACCGATCAGCTCTTTGCGACCTACGCTTTTACGGGTGCCGTGCACTGCTTTCTTCCTGCGGAGCGGCAACGCGAGGTAGATACTTGGCCCATTGTCCGGCGGCTGTGGACGATACCCGCCGTACAGGTACTGGCACCCCGCTGCCGCCCGTCCGGCAATGCGCTTTCGCATCACGCGTTGACCCCGGACACACCGCTGAAGAACAACCGCTGGGGCATTCCCGAACCGGTTGCTAATCAGGAATACTCGACGTTGACCATCGACTGGGTGCTGGTTCCGTTGTTGGCCTTTGACCAACGAGGCCACCGGGTAGGTTACGGGAAGGGCTTCTACGACCGATTCCTGGCGGCCTGCCGTCCTGATACCCAAAAGATTGGCCTATCTCTATTTCCGCCAGCAGAATACATCGATGATACTGGTCCACTAGACGTTCCGTTGGATGCGGTAGTGACGTCTAACCAAATATGGACTTTTAAGTAGGTTCGCTGTAACCAAAGTCGATCGCGTCGCGTTTTGCTCAGAAAATAAGCTACACTTTGTCATCCTACAATCAGTAATTAATCCCTCAAAAACATGAACCTACGCATTGGCCACGGGTATGATGTGCACCAACTAGAAGAAGGTCGGGAGTTTTGGTTGGGCGGCGTCCGGCTAAACCATTCTTCTGGACCCAAGGGTCACTCTGACGCCGACGTGCTCATTCATGCTATTTGCGACGCGCTGTTGGGGGCGGCCAACCTGCGTGATATCGGCCATCACTTTCCCGATACCGATCCGCAATACCGGGGCATCGACAGCAAACTACTGCTGCGCCAGGTGATGCAACTGCTGCGTCAGCACGGTTACGAGTTAGGAAATATAGATGCCACCGTATGCCTGGAGGTGCCGAAGGTGAATCCCCACATTCCGGCCATGCAGGCGTGTCTGGCGGAGGTGATGGACGTAGATAAAGTTGATATCTCGCTGAAGGCGACCACTTCCGAAAAAATGGGATTCGTAGGCCGAAAGGAAGGTGTCGCTGCACACGCGGTGGTGCTGGTGCAGCAAATAGAAACAAAGTGATATGCATATCCGAAAGGCCATAGTTCGGGACGTGCCATCCATCATCGCTTTGTTTCAGCAAACAATTGTTCAGGCAACAATTGGTGACTACAACCAAAAGCAACGAGAAGCCTGGGCGGCTCGCGGTAACGATTCGGCCCGCTGGCGAGAACGAATTGCCATACAGCATTTTCTTTTAGCGGAGCGTCCGGATGGTTTACTTGGTTTTGGTTCTATCAACGACGACGGCTATCTGGATACGCTCTTTGTGCATCATGCTTGTCAGCGCCAGGGTATTGCCACCCGTTTGCTCACTGCCCTTGAGGAGTGGGCTACTGAGCAAGACGCTAAGACGATCACTACTAACGCAAGTATCACCGCGCGCCCTTTCTTTGCCCGCCACGGTTACCAGACCCTGGCCGAACAACAGAATAAGATAGCGGAAGAGGTGCTGATCAATTATCGGATGCAAAAAATAGTATAGCACCATGAATCCAGTACAACTTATTGAAACCGGCGATGGGTCGCACAGTCTGCTCAACTTGGCGATGGACGAGACCTATCACTCGCGGCACGGCGCGCTGCGTGAGTCAGAGCACGTATTTATCCGATACGGCCTGCACCACTGGATCGCGCAGCATCCCACGGCATCGACGGTTCGTATTCTGGAAGTTGGTTTCGGCACCGGTCTCAATGCCATCCTTACCGTGCGTGAGGCACTACAGCAACCCGGTTTATCCTTTCACTATACCACGTTGGAGCCGCATCCGCTGGCGGAAGAGACAATTAGTAGCCTCAACTATCTGGCGCTGCTCAACGATGCTACGCTAGCTCCTCACTTTGCTACCCTGCATCAGGCTCCGTGGGAAGCAGACCAATCGCAGCTGGGCAATTTTACGTTGCACAAAACCCAAAGCATGCTTCAAGACCTTCCGGTGACGCCGCAGGCCTTCGATTTGATCTACTTCGATGCCTTTGCGCCTAACAAGCAGCCCGAACTGTGGACGCTCCCGATGCTGCAACGGGTGGCTATGCTGATGTCTCCCGGCGCAGTCTTCGTGACCTACTCGGCCAAAGGGCAACTTAAACGCGACCTGAAGTCGCTCAATCTGTGGGTGGAAACTCTGGACGGTCCGCCCGGTAAAGCCGAAATGGTGCGCGCCCAAAAGCATTAATATTTTCAGGGAATAGCGGCAGTCTGTTATATTGGGCCAGCATTTGACCAGCGCCGCGTTTGAAAAAAATCATCGATTACCTAAGAGAGCACCTACGGGAGGACTTTCATTTAAACTACTACGCCGCGGTGGCGGTATTTTTGGGCGTGACTATCGCGCTTAATTATCACTTCGACTTCGAGGATAGCGTTATTGACGCTTACTACGGGCGCAGCATCCGAGCGTTTTACTACTTTCTGCTCTATGCCTTCGCTTACTACAGCACCGTGCTGATTTACAACTGTTTCCGGGGCAGTTGGCACTGGTGGACCACGCCGGGCTTCTGGCTGCGCAGTTTATTCGGGCTGGCCGTACTGGGCTTCGACAAGTCGTTTCACTACCACAACTACTTGATCCAAACCTACTTGCCGCCCGAAACGTGGCGTTACAGCATCAGCTTCGCCAAACAATTGATGGGGATATTCACCGCGCTGCTGCCCCTGTACTTGTTTTATCGTTGGGTAGACCATCGGGTAGGAAGCTTCTACGGACTCACCTTGCGCGGATTTGACGCTAAGCCCTATACGCTGATGCTGTTGTTGATGGTGCCGCTTATCGTAGTTGCTTCGTTTAACGACGGCTTTCTTCGTACCTATCCTCGCTACGTGGAAAGCGGCATGGCCATCTTTATTGGTGTGTCCGACTGGGTTCCGGCGCTGGCTTACGAACTTGCCTACGGCTGGGATTTTGTGTCGATCGAATTGTTGTTTCGGGGTTATCTGGTGCTGGGTATGGCGGTGTTGCTGGGGCGGTCTGCGGTGGTGCCGATGGTGGTTACCTACGCTTTTTTGCACTTTGGCAAACCGGCCGGAGAAACAATTAGCTCTATCTTCGGAGGGTATATTCTGGGCGTAATCGCCTACCAGAGCCGTTCGGTGTTCGGCGGAGTGCTCATTCACGTGGGGGTGGCGTGGCTTATGGAACTGGCAGCGTATGTACAAAAGGAATTTTATTCATAATATTGCAGCCAGATTGCCGTAGTATCACTGATCGCTACACAAAGGTATCACGCTCAGGGGTTGCGTCACATTTCATCATTTGGTATTCCTTGTTCGACATTCGGCATTTTTGAATATTGAACGCTGAACAAGGAATGATGAAATTTGAAGTGAAAAAGACCATGTCTGAGGTTACCCTACTTTACATACCGCAACGCAGTCGTTATAGTACTGTCCTTTCAAACTACTGAGCAGACTGCTCAGCCTTATTTTTGCTAACGCACCATTGAACAATTATCACCTTATGAAATTATTTGTTATTGTTTTGATAGCCCTCTTTGGCTCCACCCTGGGTTATGCTCAGGATATTCCTTCGTCTACCGCAACGCCCCCTCCTTCGACCACAACGCGTTCGGCGTCTCCCGGAGCGGAGCCTAACCTGCCCGGCACAATTGTGATGGATTTTGGCTTCAACTTCTTGACGGGTGCTCCCGACAACATGGATCTACGCTTCTTCAAATCAAAAGGGGTAGCGCTTTCTTACTTGTACGATATGCCCATTGGTGAGTCTAAGTTTTCGTTCCATCCGGGGGTAGGAGTAGGTTTCGAGAGCTATGCTTTTGATCAGAACGTGACGGTGCAGTATCCGCTGGGGGCTGACAGTGCAACCGTGGTTGCGCTAGATGCCAATGAGTATCAAAACGTGATCAAATCGAAGCTGATGACGCACTACGTGGATGTGCCGTTAGAATTCAGGTTCTACACCAAAGAGAACCAGCGGGGGCTAATGGTAGCGCTGGGTGGCAAGGTGGGATATTTATTTAGCTCCTACACGAAGATCAAGTACGAAGCGCAGGGCGAACGGCGCACCGAAAAGCTGCGTCAGGATTTTAACCTAAACCGCTTGCGCTACGGCGCTTCTGCCCGCTTGGGTTTCCGGGGCATCCACCTGCACGGACAGTATATGCTCTCTGATCTGTTTAAAGAAGAAGGTCCGCTGGGTAATAACTGGCGGGTGGGTTTGTCGATTGCTTTGTTCTAAGCAAAAAGCCGAACGATTGTGGTTCGTTCGGCTTTTTGCTGTCAATCCAACAGTGCTACCGTACGATCATGGTTTTCTGGTGCACCTCGTTGCCCTGCTGCACGCTCACTACGTATACGCCAGATGCCAAGCGCGCTCGGGGCTGAATCATGTATCCTTGCTGGCTGAGTTGATCAGTTTCGATAACTTGCTGCATGTGGGGCTTTCCGAACATATCCAGTAGTTTGAAGGTCACTGTGCTATGCGGCCGGAGACCAGTTACTTTTAGCTTGGCTTGACCCTGCGGGGCGGGATTCGGATAAAGATTCACCTCTACGAATCCAGCCACAAATCCAGTGCTGATCCACTCTACGCTGATTTTGTCCGAATACTCGTATTCGCCGTTGAAGTCTACCTGCTTTAGTTGGTAGTAAGAGATACCCGATACTGGCATCTGGTCAACGAACGTGTACCGAATGATCTCAACGGTATTACCATTGCCCGCCACCTCGCCGATCTTCTTGAAGTTGATCCCATCCACCGAGCGTTGCACCTCAAAGTAGTCGTTGTTGATCTCCGAGGCGGTTTCCCAAACCAGTTGCACCATCTGCTCCTGCGCGTCGGCCGTGAAGCTGATAAGTTCTACGGGCGTAACAGTATCTTCGGTACTTCCCAGTGTCATTATCCTTTCCGGGCCATTGGGTGCGCTGAACGACACCTGATTAGCGCTTGAAAAAGTTCTTGAAGTATTATTATGACTGGTTCCTCCGCGGTTGTCCCATTCGCTGTTGGTTCCGTTCCAAGCCATTGCCCTGAAGGCCGCTGTATTGATAGGGGTTGCGCTATTTGCATCCCACCGCAATCCGATAATCGCACTGGTAGCACCCGTTGGAGTTGTCTCCTTATCGTTGGATACTACCCAGTACTCATCTTCACTAATACTGACGATGCTTGCATCGCCGCTGGTGAAGTTAGTCACGCGTCCGTCGGCTTGGGCGCTACTATTAAAGTATTCGGCTTGCCAAACAAGCGTTTGGGTGGGATGCGTAGCATCTATGACCGACATTTGCCCGAACCGATTACCTTTTCCTACCGGGAAGGCCAGATTATCATTGTCATTGAGTTCGGCTTGCAGTGGGCCGTTCACAAAGCTCGCCGAAGAGGCTTCGCTCGTGGTGGCCCCGGTGAGGAGGCGCAAGTAGTTTTCGGCGTTGGTGGTGACCCGTCCGCTGGATAGAATCAACTCGTCCTCTACCTCAATATCCCGGTTGGCACTCACTCCGCCGTGGGCAGCAATAGCCGAATTTACGATGGTGGCTCCGGCGGCATTGTTTATTCTCAAGCGCCCTAGAGCGTTGCTTCCGGTGAAGTCTCCGGCCAGCAACTGCGGGCTGCTGCCGCCCAGCGTGAGGGTGCCGCCCCCGTTGTCGAAGCTGCTGCCGTCGCTTTTGTGAATATCACCCAGCACCGTGATCACATTATTGTTGTCAGGGATAATAACCGATACGGTATTCTCGATGTATACGTACTCGCACACTTTGAGGGCGAAGTTGTTGGGTAAGGTGCGGGTGCCGTTGCCGCTGAATACCACCCGCCGAACGGAAGGCAGATCCGCCAGCACCGCGTAACTGCCCGTACCAGTGTACTCTAGTCCCCCGCCGCCAACGCAGTTGTCGTCTGGGAAAAACTCTTCGTAATCGCCAGTGGGGAACGAAGCCGTGGTGCCGTTAGACTCCAGCACCAGTGTGCCTTCGCCGGTCACGAAACCGAGGTTATGGTTGTTGGTGCCGTTCTGAATGACTACCTGCGCACCAGCCTCGATGGTAATCTTTCGGGTTCGAATGCTGTTTTGGTCGTACTGTAGCTGAAAACTACCAGCCACTACAACATCAGGGGTTTCACCGGGCAGGGGCGCTACGCCGCCTACGTAAGAGGTTCCATCGTAGAAGTTTCCGCTGCCGGTGCTGATCGTCACAAACTCGGGAACAGCATCAGGGATCGCGCCTCCGCACAGTAGGCTGGTGCCATCGTCCTGAAGAGTAATTCCCGCCGTGTATATTCCCTCCAGCTGGTCATCGTCCTGACCGTTAAAGGAGTAGTGAATTTCCTGGGCTGATTCATCAAAGTCAGCAGTGGTGAACACCTTGTCCCACATATTATCCGTATTATACAAGCGAGCGGGACCGTAGTTGGCAATGGTGTAGGTGCTACCGTTTGCATTCGTTATTCGCACATTGTTAGGGTCGTAGTGCATGGTGAGATCTCCGTTGAAGCCGCTGATACCGCTAGATTTCACGATCCAGTAGTATTGTAACACATTGTCGGCATCGGTGATGTTAGGATCGGCACATGAACCAGTATTCTCATCGTCTTCGGTGATGGGTGGCACGTCGCGCACGGGGCGGGCGGTGATATAACCGGCCGACATGTCGTTGATGGTGGCCACAATGGGTGTGTAGGCTACTAGCCCCACCGGGTAGGTGAACGACACGTTGCCCCCGCTCACGGCGTTGTAATACTTGCGCACCCCAAAGTCGCGAATGGAGCTGTTGGTCTGAATCATGTTGTTCACGTTGAAGTCGTTGACCCCGGTGCCACCCGAGCCGTTTTCAATAAACGCGTTCTCCGGGAAGATCAGCAGGTTGCCGCCCATGTCGAAGACTCCGGTGGTGAGGGTGAGCTTTTCGTTGATCCGGAAGTTTTCTTCCGTGTCAGTGATGATGAGTCCCGAAGCGTTGTCCAGGTTCATTACCCCGATCTGGCTGGTGCCGGGTCCGGTGCGGTCCAGATTCTGCTGCTGGTTACCATTGAAAATAATACCTGGGCCGGTGGCGGCGCTGGTGTGGGTGGCATCGTGTACCAAATCTTTTTTGATGTTGAAGGCACTGGTCTGCGTACTCAGCGTTCCGGCGTAGACAAAGGCGTTGTTGTCTACGGTCACGTCCTTCGAACAGGCTGAGGGTGCCACCGCCCGACTTGGTAAAGTTCCAGAAGGTGGTGGTGCCGCTACCGCTGATCGCCGATGCACCGGCGGACGGGAAGTAGGTATGCTGGTTGTTGGTGGTATTGCCGTCGGTGGTGAGGTCGCCGTCGTTCACCAGGAACTTGTTGATGGTCAGATCATAGCCGTTAGCATTGAACGTGGCCCCCGTGATAATGCTGAGGCTGTCAGCACTCAGCGGCACCCCGTATACGCTCGCGTCGATGTGCGCCGAGGCGACGGCTAGCCGGGCTACGTTGCTGCTGCTGCGGATGCCAAACCGGTCCTGGTTGGTGGGAGTGTCGTCGGTGTTGCCAATAGTGATGATCGTTTTGTCGGCTACGTTGCTGCTGGCTGGGTCTAACAGGAGACTAGGCACGGTGGTAGAATTGTTATCGCGGGCGATGGTGAAGCTTCCGCCGGTATACTCAAAGGAGCTTCCGGCGTTGGTTATCTCAAACAGGCCCCGGGTACTGGCCGGAGCGGCATTCTTGCCTACGAGCACCGTGCCGCCGCTCTGGGCGTATTGTAGCACTCCGGTGGTAGCGTTGAGTCCCCGGCGAATTTGGGAGCCTACGGTAAGGGTGCCATCGGTGACCTCGATGCGGGCCTGGCCTGATGAACTGTACTCAATAAAGTTGTTGCCATTGTTAGTTGCATCGTCCATGTCAAGTTCGCCCCCGCTGATGCGGAGCAAGCCGTCGAGCAGTAGGCCAGTATTATCGCCCTGGATACGGGCCACACCCTGACGCAGCTCTAAGCCGCCGGAGCCGGATGAGGCAGCGGGGTTAGTAGTATTGGGGAGTAAGAAGTTTCCGGTAGAGGCATCGGTAAGGGTAACATCTATCCCCGGATCGTTCAGTATGAGCGTACCGTTGAGGATTTCAATAGGTTGTTGATTGATATTAGTTGGTAAAGGAAGATCAATATCAGTATCAACGCTTATTTCATTGGTAATATCCGTTTTATTGATTGTAAAAGTGTACAGTTCGGGTATAGAAGATGCATTGGTATTGGTTCTTGAATACACCACCGAGTTATTTCCTTTTGCTATCAATTTTACATGATCCGTATTCTCGTATAAGTCAATTCCTCCGTCTGTATCGGTACTATTATCTGTTATATTGCCGTAAATAGATAATGTATGACTCGCATTGTTTCCCCCTGCATTGTTGATGGTCATGCTTGATCCTCTACGCGTGAGTATCAAATTACCATAAACCTCAACGCTTCTGGAAGGAACACTTCCGCCGTTGGAACCAGGAAAAAACAGCTCTGGATCAGCTCCCCCATTATCTCCCATTACTTGTCCTGCTGGAAACACCTCATAGCCATTAATCAGCTGAAGGTTGCCGTTTATAACGAGATCACCATCAGCAGGGTTAGCATTATCGTTGTTTAACGCCAGATTTGCCCCCCCTACGATTAGTAAATCGCCCTTTATTTCATGATCATTCGCTAGGATAGTCGTCCGATTGTTATTGCCGAAACCATCTGAAGTTATTAGAAGATGGGGAAGCGCAGCAGGAAGGTTTTGGTAAGTAGCATTGGCTTGAAAATTCTCAACCAGATAAAACGATTCAGATTGATTTACATAATCGCCTAAATCTACGCTTGAAAAAACAGGGTCCGTATTTGCTCGGTCGGAAATTATACCTACTCCTTTGATACTGCTAATAGCTAACGTAGGACTACCTCCGCTACTATTAATAGTTAACTCCGGTTTAAAGGCAAAGCCGCCCCTTCCTGCCTGGGTAATAGTAGCGTTTTCTACAAATCGTAACTCTGCGGCCCCTGCTGTTATTCCACGCTCTATTCTGATACTATGCGGGGTGCCTGTATCAGGACCTACTCCTAAAACAGCTATGTCTCCTGCCCCTGGGTAATCTTCTCCCTCAACGTTCCCTGCAATCTGATTAATATCATCGTCGTGTTCATCCGTTACTCCCGCACTTCCAACGGGATCTGCCGTGATTTCAGCATCACTATTCCAGGATGCCCCTTCATCCCAATCAGCGTTTGATCCATCTTCATTTGAATAGAATATTTGGGGAGCCCCCACGAACCTATTCGCTTCCCCCGCCGTGTAGTTAGCCGCCGTAAGTGGGAACCCAGCGAACCCTCCCTGGCTAAACTCTCCCCCGGTGCTGCTACCGTTGAAGGTAATCACTCGAGTGTTGACTTGATATGATGAGATGTAAATATCGGTTTTGTCTTCAGTAGGGTCTGATTCAAAGTACCGATCGTAAGTGCCACCATCCAATACGTAGCCAGGAACGTAGTCAGATTCGTTGCTGGCACCTAACGGAAGATCTCGTCCGCTTTGTCCGACTTGGTCACGGTAATAGAAACGAAAGGCTACTTTGGGTACAGCGGTGAAGCCGTCGTGACGCACCCGCCAGTAGTGCTGTAGTATTTCGCCGCCTGATAACTCGGAGGTTTGTAGTTCGCCGCTCACCACGTTGATGCGCACGTAGCCGGTGTCGGCAAAGTCTTTCACTTTCATTTGGGCTGGCCGGGAAATAAGCGTGGTGCCGCCGTCAGGCGTGAATCCTACCGGAAAAGTGATGGGGCCGTCGTTATTAATCCGGGAGGTTTCGTCTTCAGCTACCGTATTTTCTCTGATTTTTAGCCGTAACCCGCCATCGCTGGCTTTGCCATCGGTAAATATTAAAATATTACCTGTTGCGCCATTATTAGGCACTTGGATAATACTACTGCTGGCCACGTTACCGTTAAAATAGTTTCCTCCGCCATTGTTGATGTTCCATATTTCATCGACGGTAAGCGTATTATCTTTCACATAGATGCGCCCGTTCATATACTCCATGCGCTCAATATAAACGTCACTGTCAAACTCGACGGTTTCGCCGTCTCCTACATTAAATCGAATATTACCAAAGGTAGCGTTATCAGTAGTGGTAATCGAAATGGCACCACTATTCCCTTCTCTCATGCGAATTTGCGCTACTGAGGGTGTTCCACCTACTGTTGGGTATACACCCGAACTATAGTAGGTGCCCAGCCGATCTTGGTTGGTTATATTGCCCCAAATACGGAAGGTGTAAGCGTTTTGATCGAGAGTTCCTGATAAAACTGACATATCGCCATTGATATCAAAGCGGATACCTCCGTTATTACCAGTGCGAGCAATGGTGCGTAGCTCATTCCCAGTAGTACGGTCTAGTACAAAATTTCCTGTTTCCAGTCTATTATCTCCAATATACACGGTATCCATAGCCGAAGTGGCTACTGTCTGATTGAAGTGCGTAGTATTGTAATGGGTTGGTGCGTCACCGTTGGCATCATAAGGGGTTGTTCCACCAAAAAGGCACTGATAATTCGAATTTCTACCCACGTAGAAGCTCCCCCCTATGTATACATCATTAATGTCGGTGGCACTTGTGACGGGCGAAAACACGATTGGGAAATTTCCTAACGGATTGTTGTAGTAGGTATCATTATAACCGTGTACAATTAGGTCATTGATCACCCGCAGGGGTTGCGCCGCCAGCGTAGCAGCTCCGCCCCCTGAACCAGAAGTTCCTCCGCTGAGTACCATGGGGGCTACTGGGTCTTGGGTGGCTCGCATGAACACATTATAGAAGGGCGCGCGTGACGTTATCTTTGCAATATTTGAGTTGCTAGATTCTATTGTAACCCGACCGCCGGTGACGTTAACGTTGCCGGGATCACTGTTGATAAACACCGCCCCTCGACCGTTGGAGCCACTGACTGTTAA
This sequence comes from uncultured Cytophagales bacterium, assembly GCA_963761785.1. Lineage (GTDB taxonomy): Bacteria > Bacteroidota > Bacteroidia > Cytophagales > Cyclobacteriaceae > Tunicatimonas. The sequence goes on along the minus strand of CAVXII010000001.1, from coordinate 1,563,429 downwards.
ACTCCCCCCGGACATAATAAATATGTTACCGGTATAGGTCAAACTGAATACGTAGTAATCACCACTGGCTCCGCCCAAATCACCGTCTACTACTACATCTCCTCCCGATTGGTTGTAACCTCCTAAACTGCCAGCACCTTGTATGGACGTACGAATCTGGTTGGTAAGTATCCTTCCCCCCTCAACGCGAATTAATCCATTCTGACGGAGGGTGAGGCCACTATTTCCGGTTGCTTCCAGATAGCCACTACTCACTCTTACCGTACCGTATGGCACAATAGCAGTGGTTGATGTTTTACGGACGTCTCCTCCGTTTATCCAAAGCTGTGTACTGGAGGAGATAGCATAATTAACGTTACGGTTCAATACCGGAATTTCCACGTTGCCCCCAACCTCGGCGGTGCCGTTGATGAGAGCAAAGGCATTGGTGTTCTGCGCCTCCGTCTGGCCATCACTATCTACGTTGTCGTCAGCAAAACCCAGCAACCGGAAGTGGTTGGCACTGCTGGCACCGAGCAGCAGTTTGTAGGTAGCGTCTACGCCCTTGTCAATAACGATGCGATAGAAATAGGTGGTGTTCAGGAAGTTCGCTGTCTGGTCGGCATTGTCGTTGGTAAATACCACGTCCACAATCCCATCGTCGGCGGTGGTGGTGTTCGTATTGTCCGATGCTTCGTATCGGTAGTAGTCATTGCCAGGGTTGCGTCGGTCGGCGTCGGAGGCGAAGTTAGCCCGGTTGGTGAAGCGCACGGTCCCCCGGTTGGTGAAGTTGCCCTCCAGGTTGAACCGGTGCCGCTGGTTGGTGTTGGCGGTGCTGATGCGCCCGGGGGCGGCTACGCTCACGTCCTTGGCCACGGTCAGTGTTCTATTGGCCGTGCCGGTGGCGGTGCCGAACTGAAACCCACCCTGGGTGATGGTCATGGTGCCGTTAAGGGTTAAGTCCTCTCCTAAGAGTACTTTCTTAGTGGCATCGGTCAATTTGATCTCCAGATTCCGAAAGGTACGCGGCTTGTCCAGGGTGATGTCGAACGACGCATTGATAACGACCGTACCCCCGTTGTCGGCATCGGCAAAGCCAATGTTCCCGGCGGTCACTCCGCCCGGAAAGTTATCTACCCGACCGGTGCCGGGGGTGTAGCCCGCCAGGCGGATCACCCCGCTCCCGTTGATGGTTCCAAAGTTGTGGCCGGTGGTGGTGGTCACGTTCAGGTTGCCATCGACCTTGATTGAGTTTACCGTTTTGTTGTTATTGCCAGCACCCGGCTGGATGGTTACCGTGCGTCCGGACCGAATAATGACTTCGTCTGCGGGGGCGGGCACCTCGTTGCCCGGATTATTAAATAGTGGGGCAGTTGAGGCATCGGTGGTCCAGGTGCTGGGATTAGACCAATTACCGTCCTGAAATACGTACCAGGTTTGGACGAGCAGTTGGTTGCCGGTGCCCAGGGTATAGTAGCCAGTTTTGAGCCGCGAGGCGGGTACACTGACCACTACTTTGTCAGCATCTTCCAGGGTGTAGCTATCAGCAAATACGCGATCAAAGTCACCGGTAGCGGTGGAGCGGTAGAGCAGCACGTAGTCGTTGGGCGTACTCGGGTTGGCGAACCCCGCCGTGGTAAAATCAAAGACCATTTCTGCGCTTACGTCACCACCGTCTACTCCGGAAGCTCCGCCGCCCTGGTTCACTTCCACGTACCAATCGCGGGCCCAGCGGTCGGTGATGTTGGTAGCATCGGCAATCTCGGTAGTGATGTTGTTGGCATGGAGAGTGTTATTGTGCGCGAGCATAACATACTCATCGGCATCGAGTGAACCATTGGTCTCGAGGAGTGTGAGGGCGTCGCTAGCCTGCGAATCGGTGCGGGCGTTGGTGCCATCAGAGCCAATACCGCGCAGATCGGTGAAGTAGATCGCGCTGTAGTTGGGTGTGTTTCCGAAGAAATCGTTGGTAATGTCGACGTTATACTTCTGGCTGAGGTAGTTCTCAACGATCAGGCGGTCGGGATCTGTTAAATAGGTGTTGAACATGATGATTTCGGCAATGTCACCGTTGAAATCCTGATTGGGAGCGTATCCGCCATCTACGGCATCCTGCTCACCTCCTAACACCAATGCCCCTCCATCGTCCATCGAGTTGCCGTCTGATATAGTTTCAGCGGGCACCTGGGTGCTATTTTTGTAGTGTTGGTTAGAACCCCCGCTACTGGTCCATCGTGAGGAAAAAATGTTGGTCACACCGTCATCGAAGACCCCACCAGTCGAGGTATTGCCATTTATATCAGTGCGCATATTCCTAGCGTCAAAAATCAGGTATTCATTATCGCTACCAGAAACAGCATAGGATACTATTCCTTCACCGCGATTATTTGTTTTAAGAACGACAAACGTAGCCATCTCAGAAGAGGGAAATCCATTGAATGGGTTTATTACCAACCTTTCGGCATTGCCATCGTCAAACCGTACGACCGGAAACCCATTAATAGTGCTGCCACCGTCTGATTCGAATGAGGGGAAATTACTACCCGAAGCCGCAGATGCTCCGAACGTATAGCTATTGCCCGATTTATCTGCCCAGGAGGATACGTCAGCTCCGTCTGATAGTGAAAGGGAGTTAGCATCTAACCACAACACGTTTTTTGGCTGACCACCGGTGCCATTCTGGTTACCCACCCCTCCCGGACCTATTTGGGCTTGGATTAGGGGGCTGATTAGCAGCAGTAGAAAAAAAGCAGTTATAATACTTTCTGCGATTTTGCTTGTCCTTTGCAACATGTTCCTGTTCTTGTTTACCATATCATTACTTGCTATTACTGTCCGTTCGATAGTGGGACTAGCGGACTAGGCAGCGGAAAAACCGTACCCTCTCTCCTTACCCTTGTTCTTCTATATAATTATTTTTCTGCAACGTATAACTATTGCTGTCATTCTTGCGCAATTACGCACGCTGCTCCCCCGGCTGGGGTAGTGGATTAAAAGTAGAGGTAGTCTATTGGGAAAAAATAGCAGAGACGGCCAAAAGCTTAGCTAGGTAATGAAAGCACAGAATTCGCTAATTTTAGCCTGACAAGCCGCTAGAGAATAAGCAGAACTAAGACTAAGATCCCAGGTTGGGAAAACATAGAAGCGCTAATGAACGTAGAGCCGAAGAAGCAGTAGATAGTCTGGGGAAGTAGCGAAGAAGATACTTTTGTGTAGCAATAGGCTAACTGATCATCTATAAGAACCAAACCTCCCTTGCCATGCTAAAGAACTATTTCAAAGTCGCCTTTCGCAACCTGGTCAACAACAAAGTGTATTCCCTGATCAACATTGGGGGGCTCACCCTGGGCATTGCCACCGCCCTGATTATTCTGCTGTGGGTGGGCGACGAATTAAGCTACGACCGCTACAACACCAACGCCGACAAGCTCTACCGGACCATCGTGGTAGGAGACGTGGCTGGCCAGGAGGTGGCCTACACCACCACGCCCGCCCCCTTTGCCGAGCTAGTGGCCAGCGAAATTCCCGAGATCCAAAGCACCACCCGGGTGAACCTGATTGCGCAGGCGCTGTTCACCCACGCGCAGCAACCGTTTCAGGAATCCGACGGCGCGTACGTTGACCCGGGAATGCTATCCATGTTCAGCTTCGACTTCGTGGAAGGCGACCCGGGCACGGCGCTTGACGACCCGAAGTCGGTGGTGCTGTCGCAGACGCTGGCGCGTAAGTACTTCGGCGACGAATCGGCCGAGGGGCAAACGTTGCGGTTTAACAATCAGCAGGACCTAACAGTACGGGCGGTGTACGCCGATATGCCCGCCAACTCCCACCTGTGGTTTGCCTACCTGCTGCCCTTCGAGCTATTTGCGCAAAACTACGGCATTGGCGATAACAACTGGGACGACTACAACTACTACACGTATTTGCAACTGGCGGACGGTGCTTCGGCCGAGGCCGTGGGCGACAAAATTACCAACATGCTCAACAAGAAGTTTGAGGATGAGGAGAGCGATGGCTACGTCCTATTGCAACCCTTGACCGATATTCATCTGTACTCCGATTACAGTATGGACATCAGCGGCAACGGTGACATTCAGTACGTGTACATCTTCTCGGCCATTGCCCTGTTCATCCTGATTATTGCCTGCATCAACTTTATGAACCTGGCCACCGCCCGCTCAATCAAACGCTCCAAGGAGATTGGCTTGCGCAAAACCGTGGGGGCCGTTAAGTCGCAACTGGTCGGGCAGTTTCTGGGCGAAGCCCTGCTGTTCGCCTTCATCGCCGTGGTGTTGGCTGCCCTGCTGGTGAAACTCGTGCTGCCGGTGTTCAACCAACTGGCCCAAAAGCAGGTCTATCTGCACTTGCTCGAACGGGCGGGTGCTGGGGTTGTTGGCAACCATTACCCTGGTTACCGGACTTCTCGCCGGACTGTATCCTGCGCTGTTCTTGTCGTCGTTCAAGCCCGCCCGGGTGCTCAAGGGCACGTTTCGGGTGGGCAGCGGCAGCGCGTTGTTCCGCAAGGGCCTAGTGGTGTTGCAGTTTGCCCTGTCCATCATCCTGATCGTGGGCACGCTGGTAATCAATGACCAACTCAGCTTCATCCGCAACAAAAAGCTGGGCTACTCGAAAAGAAAACACACTGGTGCTGCCCCTGTCGGGCGACATCGGATCAAACTACCTAACATTTAAGAGCCGTCTACTTGAGCAGCCCGGCATCCGCTACGTGACCTCGGCCAGCCAGGACCTCACCGACGTGTCGAGCACCACCACTGGGGCCAATTGGTCGGGAGCGCCCGAAGACGGCATGCTGCTCAACCAGCTGTCGGTAGACCGGGATTTTATCGATGCCTTCGGCATCCGGATGGCCGAGGGGCGCGCCTTCTCTTCGGAGCGCACCGCCGACAGCACCGCCTTTATCCTCAACCAGGCGGCGGTGAAACAAATCGGGGTCGACAATCCGGTGGGTATGTCGTTTTCGGTGCACGGGGTGGAGGGCACGGTGGTGGGCGTGGCCGAAGACTTCAACTTCCAGTCGGTGCGGCAGGCCATTGCGCCGATGGTGCTGTTTGTGTCGCCCAACTGGCGCAACAAGGCCTATATCAAAGTGGATTCCGATAATTTATCGGCCGCGATTGCCGCCGTAGAAACCACCTGGAAGCAGATGAACCCGGCCTATCCCTTCGAGTACCGCTTCCTGGATGAGAGTTTCGATGAACTCTACCGAGCCGAGCAACGCACCGGTGAGCTATTCAACTACTTCGCCCTAATCGCTATTTTTATCTCCTGCCTGGGCTTGTTCGGCTTGTCGGCCTACACCGCCGAGTTGCGCACCAAGGAAATTGGGGTACGCAAGGTGCTGGGCGCTTCGGTCGCCAGTATTCTGGCCCTGTTCACCAAGGACTTTCTGATGCTGGTGCTACTGGCGTTTGCGCTGGCGGTGCCAGTATCTTACTACCTGATGGACACCTGGCTACAAGGCTTCGTGTACCGCACCAGTATTGGGCTGACGGTGTTTGCCCTGGCAATAACGTTCGCCGTACTGATCACCCTGCTCACGGTAGGCTATCAATCAATGAAAGCAGCGTTGGCCAATCCAGTGGATAGTTTGCGGAGTGAGTGACGGAGATTATAAACGCTCGATATAACTTGAGGGGGCAAATATCGTAGGAAGAAAAAACAGACACCCATGAAGACCGCCTAAGAAGATAAGATTCCATCTATGAAGCCTCATCAGTGGAACAGCTACCGACCCGAGGATATAAAGCGCTGGGGAGTAGAAGGGTTTTTGGATGCAGCGGCCCCTCAACAACCCGTGTGGTTCCGGATTTTGAGTTTACCCCCGAGGAAAACCAGCGAATGGACAAGCTTTTAAAGGAAGAGCAACTTAGAGAAAGGCACTTCAATTCGGTTCGAGATTGTGGAGGTTTATACGGGCAGTAAATATAGGGATGTTGCTTTGTCGGAATTAAAATTTACCGGAGTTCATCATCATTAAGTGTCCGGTATTTCCCTTGACTTCTTCCGCTATTTTTCTAATATGCGCCGGTGAACCAATCAGGCTCCTATGGAATATTTTGAAACCCTGCTCGAACAAATATATTACGAGAATACCGTACGCAACTACCTAATTGCGCTGGGCATTATTGTGCTTGGATTTATCGCAATCCGTATTTTCAAAAGTATCGTCAACAACCGCCTTCGCAAGTTGTCAGAGCGGACAAATACCAATATCGACGACTACGTTATTGAGAGCATCAACCGCTTCGGTATTCCCGTGCTGTACTTCATGGTGATATACCTGGGATTGGGCTACCTGAAACTGCCTACGCGGATCGACAACATCCTGCGGATTGCCGCCACGGTAGTGGTCACCTTCTACGCGGTGCGTTTCGTGGCCAACACCCTGATGCTGATGCTGAAGTCCTACATCCGCAGCAAGGACGGGGGCGAAGAAAAGGTGAAGCAACTGCGCGGCATCATGATCATCATCAACGTGATCATCTGGTCGATCGGACTGCTGTTCTTGTTCGACAACCTGGGCTACGACGTCACCACGGTGATTGCCGGACTCGGCGTAGGGGGTATTGCCGTGGCGCTGGCCGCGCAGAATATTCTGGGTGATTTGTTCAACTACTTCGTTATCTTCTTCGACCGCCCCTTTGAGATTGGCGATTTCATCATCGTCAACGACAAGATGGGGGCGGTGGAATACATTGGCATCAAGACTACCCGACTGAAAAGTTTGTCGGGCGAGCAGCTGGTGTTCTCGAACAGCGACCTGACCGGCTCGCGCATCCACAACTACAAGCGCATGCAGCGCCGCCGGATTGTGTTCAAACTGGGCGTGGTATACCAAACCTCGCTTGAGCAAGTGAAGCAGATTCCTGGGGTGCTGCGCGCGGCGGTGGAGGCCCAGAACGAAACCGAAGAAACGGTGCTCTTCAACCGGTCTCACTTTGCCTCGTACGGCGAGTCGAGCCTCAATTTCGAGGTGGTGTATAACGTGTTAACGGGCGATTACGCCAAGTACATGGACGTGCAGCAAGCGATCAATTTTCGGGTGTACGAAGAATTCGAGCGCATGGGAGTGGAATTCGCCTACCCGACCCGCACCCTGCACATTGCCGGGCGCGCCGTCGAGAACGGAGTGGAGCTGAGCAACGGGGCAGAAAACCGAGAGAGAAGATAGGTGAGACAATCTAAGTCGCTGACGGTAGTGACCTGATGATCCACCGAGCACTGATCACTGCGGCAAGGGTCCATCCGACAACCAGGTTAAATCCTACCCCTAAGGTGTACAGGAGAGGAAGGCCCCACCAGTTGTATTGTTGCCCGTAGATGGCCACTACCGCCGTAAGTGCGCTAATCACTACAATCAGTAGACGATTTTTAAATGTCATTTTTCTTGTCTTCCACAAGACGACAGAAAGAAAGAAGGCGGTCAGAAGTTGGGTGATGCCCTCGCCAATGAAGTAGGCTGTTGGGTTATAGTATGAGATGGGTTTTGTGATTACCCACGAGAAGGTTTCGTCGGTGGTGAGGGTAGAGACTCGCCCGGTCATCCACTGGATCAAATGCGTCGGTGGTAAGCGTGCGAGGCGGTAGTTGAATTAGATCCTGAAGGTTCTTTCGGAGAAACCGGTTCCGCTGGCAAAGCACCGTACGGTAAGCTGAGGATCGCGCGCCAGTGTTCTAACTAGCGGGTAGAATTGAGGGGAGTAGTTGGCCTTACGAAGCCGACTCACAAGAAACTGATCACACGTAAGTGCTCGTTCGCGATTAGACGCTGCTCGATAGATGGTATCTTCTAACTCCTGAAGAGCTGGGGTGTGCCAGCAGTCTACATTAACCGCTTGCTGGCTGAATTCACTGGCTGGTATTCCAAAGCAGGCAAAAAATCTACCTGGTTTAAACCGAACGGAGAACAACTGCTGTTGTTGAGGTTGGGTAACCAAAGCAGCGCACTTTCTAATCCCAAGAATATGCGCTCCCTTTACCACCGTGTCCTCGAAGTAGTAGGGGTCGCCAAAGTTGAAGATAAGTTCCATCATACCATCCGGTATCAACACATCTCGTAATTTATCAGCAGGCAGGTTACGGGCACTAGCGGCCCAGTAACAGTCTACCAGATTTTCTAGAATGGGCGAAGGAGTAAATTCAGCGTACGTCATGCCGCCTAGTAATGATGTTTAAGCAATATTGGTATACACCGCCTGCACGTCGTCGTCGTCTTCGAGTTTATCGAGCATCTTCTCAATATCTTCCAGTTGCTCGTCGCTGAACTCTACCGGGGTGGTGGGCACCCGCTGAAGCGAAGCATTATCAACCGAAATTTTCTGATCCTCAAAGGCTTGCGACAATGCTCCGAACTGGGTGTAATCAGCGTAGGCGTAGGTGGTGTCGTCTTGTTGCTCCAGTTCTTCTAATCCGGCATCAATCAACTCCAGCTCCAGTTCTTCCAGGTTCTTTTCTTCTGGCAGTTCAAACTCGAATACGGCTTTGCGGTCGAACATAAACTCTAGTGAGCCGGTGGGCACCAGTCCGCCGCCCGCCTTGCTGAAGTAGGCCTTCACGTTGGCCACCGTGCGGGTGCTGTTATCGGTGGCGCACTCCACAAACACCAGCACGCCGTGCGGTCCTTTGCCCTCGTAGTTCACTTCCACAAAGTCGGCGGCGTCTTTGCCCTCGGCCCGCTTGATGGCCGACTCGATATTGTCCTTCGGCATGTTCTGCGCCTTGGCGTTCTGGATGGCCGTGCGCAACTTGGCGTTCATGTCGGGATCGGTGCCGCTCTCTTTAGCCGCCACGGTGATGGCACGGGCCAACTTGGGAAAGATGCGGGACATCATGCCCCAGCGTTTCTCTTTGGCGGCGCGTCGGTATTCAAAAGCTCTTCCCATGGGTCAGGTTGTTTTGCTAAACTGGTCGGTGAATTTACGAAGGAAGCTAAAAGTTTTACAAGAGAGTAGGAAAAAAATAAAAAGGGAGGGTTATTGCCATCCTCAATTTCCCTGAAACTATGACGCGATGAGCCGGTACCGTTTGATAATCATTTTGGGAGTAGCGCTTATTCCCCTGGCGCTGGCGGGCCAGCCCGTGAAGATCATCTACGATACCGATATGGAGTCGGACGTGGACGATGTGGCCGCCACGGCCATTCTCCACGGGCTGGCCGACCGGGGCGAAGCCGAAATTCTGGCTACCCTGGTTTCTTCGGTCAACCCCTGGAGCGCTCCCTGCCTAGACGCGATCAACACCTTCTACGGCCGACCGAACCTGCCCATCGGAGGGCCCAAGGGCCAGGCCGTGAACCGAAAAAGCGTCTACGCCCAGTCGGTGGTAGAAGCCTACCCGCATTCGGTTGATACCGCTGACGCGCTGCCCAACGCGGCTTTGCTTTACCGACAAATTCTGGCGCGCCAGCCCGATAGCAGCGTGGTGATCGTGACGGTGGGCTACTTAACCAATCTATCGCGTTTGCTGCATACCCCGCCGGACAGCATCAGTCCGCTGGATGGTAGCGCGCTGGTGCGGCGAAAAGTGAAGCACTACGTGTGCATGGGCGGACGGTTCCCCAAAGATACCGACCCCGGAGTGTTCGGCAACTGGAAGCCCGACCCCGTAGCCACGGTAGACGTGGTTGAGCACTGGCCCACGCCGATTCTGTTCAGCGGCGGGGGGCCACAACTGGCCAATTTGTATCAGACCGGGGGAACCCTGCCCACGCAAACCGACGAGACAAACATCGTCCGAAAAGCCTACGCCTGGTTCTTCGCGCGGGCCGGTTGGGCGAAGGGGCCCACGCACCACAGTGCCGACCTGCTGGCCGTACTCATCGCGGTGCGGGGCTTAGGCAATGATTTTGAGCAAGACTGTGAAGGGCACAATGACATTTTTGCCAACGGGACCCACGAATGGCAGACCTCGCCCGATCGGCATTCCGATCACGAACAGTGCTACGTGTTGCCGAAGCCGGAAGCAGTTGATGCGGTAACCAACGAACTAAACCAACTGATGACCACACCTCAACGGCCTCAAAAACCATGAGCGGCCCGGTGCAATTTCCCGCCGAATGGCACCCGCAATCGGCCGTGCAACTCACCTGGCCCCACCCCGCCACCGACTGGCAGACCGACCTGGACGAAGTGGTGCAGTGCTTCCAGCGAATTGCTTACGAGATAGCCTCACGGCAATCCTTGCGGGTGGTTTGCCACGATGCGGATGAAGTACGCGCGCAACTCACGCACTGTCCGCCGGACCGTCTTAGTTTCTACGAAATCGCTACGAACGACACCTGGGCGCGCGACCACAGCGGTATCACCGTGCTGGAAGCCGAAAGCCCGGTGCTGCTCGATTTCCAGTTCAACGGCTGGGGATTGAAGTTTCCGGCTAACCTGGATAACCAGATTACCCAGCGGTTGTATGAGCAAAGGGCTTTTTCTGGCATGGATTACCGCAACGTAAAGCAGTTCGTGCTGGAAGGGGGAAGCATAGAATCAGACGGCCAGGGAACGTTGCTCACCACCAAAGCTTGCTTGTTGTCAGCCAACCGCAACGATTCGCTGACCAAAGACGAGGTAGAAATGTTTTTGAAAGAAACGTTCGGATTGCAGCGGGTGCTGTGGCTGCAGCACGGCTTTTTGGCGGGCGACGACACCGACAGCCACGTGGATACCCTAGCGCGCTTCTGTGATGTCCACACCATTGCCTACGTGCAGTGCACCGACTCCAGTGATGAACACTACGAAGCCTTACGCCGGATGGAAGAGGAGTTACGTGCCTTTAGGACGGCGGACGGGCAACCTTACCGACTGCTGCCGTTGCCGATGGCCAAGGCAGTATACAATGACTACGGAAACCGTCTACCGGCCACCTACGCTAATTTCCTGATTATCAACGGTGCGGTGCTGCTACCGTTCTACGGTACGGCGCAGGATGCGGTAGCGAAAGAACGACTGCAATCAGTATTTCCCGAGCGCGAAGTGGTGGGCGTCGATTGCCAAGCCCTGATTCGGCAGCACGGCTCGCTGCACTGCGTGACGATGCAGTATCCTAAAGGTAGCCAAACTTTTTATTTTCCTTAGCTATACACCTCAGAATTACTAGCCGATGAACCGAGAAGACGGCGTCTCAACCTTTCACGCCCAAGACGGCATGGCGTGGCGAAATTGGCTGAAAGCAAACCACGCGCAGGAGTCCAGCGTATGGCTTATCGTTTACCACAAAGGCAGCGATACGCCTAGCGTTTACTACGACGGAGCGGTGGACGAGGCCCTGTGCTTCGGTTGGATCGACAGCAAACCCAACCAGCGAGATGAAGAAAGCTACTACCAGTTCTTCTCAAAGCGGAACCCAAAGAGCAACTGGAGCGGGGTGAACAAAGAGAGAGTGAAACAACTACTCGCGCAAAGCCGGATGGCCCCGGCGGGTTTGGCGATGGTAGAGGAAGCAAAGCGGCGCGGTACCTGGACGGCCCTCGACGAGGTAGAAAGTTTGGTAGTTCCACCTGATCTACAAGAAGCTTTGGATAAAAATCAAGTCGCTGGTAGCCAATGGAACGAGTTTCCCCCTCCTCAAAACGCGGTATCTTGGAATGGATTTTCAATGCCAAGAAACCCGAAACCCGGCAGAAGAGGATTGACGAAACCGTATCGATGGCCGCGCAAGGCCTGCGGGCGAATCATTTTCGGCAATCGAAGCAGAGAAATTAAAAACTCAAGCCATAAGTTTTCCCAGCGATAAAGTCGGGTTCCGACAACAGGGCGTTGTCCTTCTCAACCAACCGCAAACTATTTACGAATCAGCGCGGTTTTGCCAGAAAGCCACCCGTTATGAATAACCTCTCCATCGGACTTGTCCAGCAAGCCAACACCGCCGATACGGAACAAAACATCGAGAAGCTTAGTCAAAACATTCGCCGCTGTGCCAAGCAGGGTGCGCAACTGGTGGTGCTGTCCGAATTGCACAACGCGCTGTACTTTTGCCAAACCGAAGATACAAACGTGTTTGATCTGGCCGAACCAATTCCGGGTCCATCCACCAAGCGGTTTGGTGCGTTGGCGAAGGAGCTAGACATCGTTATTGTGGCTTCGCTGTTCGAAAAACGCGCGCCTGGCTTGTACCACAACACCGCCGTGGTGCTGGAGCGCGACGGCAGCGTGGCGGGCAAGTACCGCAAAATGCACATCCCCGACGACCCCGCCTACTACGAGAAATTCTACTTCACTCCGGGCGACCTGGGTTTCCATCCCATCAACACCTCCGTAGGCCGCCTGGGCGTGCTGGTGTGCTGGGACCAGTGGTACCCCGAAGCGGCGCGGCTGATGGCCCTGGCCGGGGCTGATCTGCTGATCTACCCCACCGCCATCGGCTGGGAGTCGACCGACCCGGCCGACGAGCAGCAACGGCAGCAAGACGCCTGGGTGATCTCGCAGCGCGGTCACGCGGTGGCCAACGGCTTGCCCGTGGTGTCGGTGAACCGGGTGGGGCACGAGGCCGACCCGTCGGGGCACACCAACGGCATCAAATTCTGGGGGCACAGCTTTGTAGCGGGTCCGCAGGGCGAAATCCTGCACCAGACATCTTCCGAGGAGGAGGCCAGCGTGGTAATCGTCGACCTGAAGCGCTCGGAAGACGTGCGCCGCATCTGGCCTTTCTTCCGCGACCGCCGTATTGACGCGTTTGCGGACCTCACTCGGCGCTTCTTGGATTAATTAGCGGGACAGAGTCCCTACGTACTGTGAGCACGGATTCAGAGAATCCGCGCTAGATGTTTGGTTAGATAATTGCGTTATCTGGCTCGCGCTGGTGCTCCGCGCCAGTGTGATCAGTAGCGGTTTCCAACCGGAACATAAAAAACATGAGTACTAAGTACCGCATTCTTGATAATCAGCAGCCTCATTTTTTAACCCTAACAATCATCCAGTGGGCGGATATTTTCAGCCGCCCGGTATACAAAGATATCTTCATGGACAGCCTCGCTTTTTGCGTGAAAAATAAGGGGCTGGTGCTCAACGCCTACGTGATTATGACCAATCACGTGCATCTGATTGCCTCGGCGCAGCAAGGGTATAAGTTAGCCAGTATCATCCGAGATCTCAAGCGATTCACGGCCCGGCGGTTGTACGAAACGCTGCTCGTGGAGCCTTCTGAAAGCCGCCGCTATTGGATGCGGTGGATTTTTGAGAGCGAAGGGCAGCGCAGCAGTTGCAACGAAAATATACGGGTGTGGACACATGAGAATCATCCAGTCATACTGGAAACTAACGCCATAATAGAACAGAAGCTGAATTATCTTCACCAGAACCCGGTCAAGGCGGGCATTTGCTTCGCCGCTGAAGACTACGTTTACTCGAGTGCGGCTAATTACGCGGGCCAAGTAAGAATCATGGAGGTTGAGTTTTTGAACTGACTGAAATAATCGACCAAAGATATATTGGCGCGGATTCACTACAAAATCCGCGCCAGTGGTCCTAGTGCCTGCTACGTCGCTTTCCGCGACGGTGGTCCTGTCGCTCATCGCGACGCGCTTCGTACTTTTGTGCCTGCTCTTCGGTGAGTACTTCCTTCAGTTCGGCTTCTTGCTTCTGCCGGATTTCTTTCATCGTCGCTCGGGCCGCTTCGCGCTGATCCCGCGTTTCTTCCCGAAAGTCAGTCACCGCTTGAGCGTACTTCAAATTAATTTCGGCCACCGTGGCCCGTTGGTCTTCAGTGAGATCAAGATTCTCCGCCATTTTTGCGGTTAGCTTGTCGGCGCGTTCGCTGGGCGTGCCACCGCGTTCGGAATTTGATTGCGCCTGGGCGGTAGCTACAAAACCTATCAGGCAGATGATAAACCAGAATCGTTTCATTTTCGTCTTATTTTCGTTGAACATAAACATCCCTTGGAGACCCGCCAGGGGAAATGGTTTAACGGGAAGCAGTAAATTTTTTTATTTAGTGGCCAATTTAAACCTTCGGGCCGTCCGATGATCTAATGGATAAAAGCACAATAAAGTAGCCCAAGTGGTTGCAGCCCCCGGTTTGGAAGATGAGCAGCTTTTGGAAATGTTCAGGCAGCCCGCTAGTCGGAACTACGCCTTCAACCTGTTGGTGCGCAAGTACCAGGAGCGGGTCTACTTCCTGGTTCGAAAGATGGTGATCGACCACGAGGATACCGACGACTTGGTGCAGGAGACGTTTATCAAGGTGTGGAACAATCTGTCTGCCTTTCAGGGCGAGGCGCAGCTGTTCACCTGGATTTACCGGATCGCTACCAATGAGTGCCTGCGATTTCTGAAGAAAAAGCGCCGCCGCCTGTTCGTTCCGGCCGCCGAAGTGACCCGCGAGCTATCGAAAAAGATTGACGAGTCGATTCACATCGACGGTGATAGGGTGCAGCGGACGTTGCAGAAGGCCTTGCTCACGCTGCCCGACAAGCAACGGCTGGTGTTCAACCTAAAGTATTTTGAAGAAATGACCTACGAATCGATGGCCGAAATCACCGGCACCAGCGTGGGCGCACTCAAGGCCAGCTACCACCACGCGGTGAAGAAAATTGAAACCTACGTTCAACAGCAAACGCAGTAGCCATGAAATCATTTCAGCCGGATAAACCGAAACCGCCGCACCCCTTCGTTGCTCCCGAAAGCTACTTTGCTGACTTACCCGTGCGCATTCAGCAGCGGGTAAGTGCTACGGCGCAGCAACCGGCCCCGGGCTTCTTGCCCCGCTGGGCGTACGCCGTGATAAGTATTTTTGCCATAGCCGCAGTTTCCGCCTGGTTAATAACCCGCCCGACGGCTCCGACAACCACCCAAATCGGTGCCTCGTCGGCGGAACAACTGCTGGCCGAGGTGCCTACTGAAACCCTGGTAGACTACCTGCTGCTCGCGGAGGTGGATGTGATGAACGCCGAAGCGCTGAGCGAAGCTGAACAAGCGGAACTGCTGGAAGAATTTGACACGAGCGATCCGGCCAACGAACTTATTTTTGATGAAACATACAATGAAGACAATTAACGCAGTAGGGCAGTGGCTTCTGCTACTCATGATTCTGATGATAAGCACGACCGCCCGATCCCAGCATCCGCGGGGCGAAAAATTGCAGAGCGCCCGCATCGCGTTGTTCACCGAGCGTCTGTCGCTCATGCCCGAAGAGGCCGAGCGGTTTTGGCCAGTATACAATCAGATAAGCGAACAGCGCATGGCCCTGCGGCGGGAGGGCATACGATTGCAACGAGCGGCAGACGGCGATTCGCTCACCAACGCGCAAGCGCAAGACCGTATCAAAGAATACCTTGACCTCAAACAGCGGGAACTTGCTCTGGAGCGAGCAGCTACTGAAAAGCTGCTGACTGTATTATCGCCTTCGCAGGTGCTACAACTGCTCAGGGCCGAGCGGGATTTCCAGCGCATGATGGTTCGACAACTAGGACGCCGACGAGGGGGAAGGCACTAAATGGTTCGCATACAACGGCTAAGACAGCGGCGCACCGCACCCGAGCGAACAAGAAACTGACTTTGACAAAGAATTTTTGTGCCGAAAAAACGTTTATTTCGCGAGTAATCACCCTCGCTCCGTATGAACTATTTCTTCTTTCTTCTGGCATTTCTTGTT
Organism: uncultured Cytophagales bacterium; assembly: GCA_963761785.1. GTDB lineage: Bacteria > Bacteroidota > Bacteroidia > Cytophagales > Cyclobacteriaceae > Tunicatimonas. Next base: position 1,547,850 of record CAVXII010000001.1, on the reverse strand, counting down.
ATTATCAATCCTGGCCAAGCGCAAAACGAGCCCTCCAATCTGCCCGAGACTTTCCGGTTTGCTACCGTGGGCGATCAGCTTCCGCCAGAACTGCTGCACACCAAATCGGTGGTGTTCGTGGATGTGATCGATGCGATGGGCCGCCGACAGGGCAACTGGCGAGAACTGGCTCGAGAGGTGCACGGCACCTTTAAAGACTTGGGCATCGATGCGGTGGCCTACTACTACTGGCCCGACGCCAATGCGGGACCTGATGCTACCCGGCAGTTGGCCAAGCAACTCAACCAGCGCTACGTTCGAGAACATCATCTACCTGGCCCACGACCAGTCCGCTAAGGAGTACGTGCTGCTGATTGCGCGCTTTGATACGGAGAACCCCTACGTGAATCGGGAGAAAAGAGCCTTTCAAATGGTGGCGGGCACCCCGGCCACGCTGGCGCGTCAGCTAGACAACGTGGTGCGCCGCAGCGGCCTGGAGAAGCAAAACTTCTTGGTGATCGACGTGCCGGAATTTTTTGTGGGATCGGGCAACATCATTCGGGGTAACCGCGCCGAGGGATTCGCCCAGGATTTGAAGCTGGACAAACTGGCAATTCCCCGCTTTGGAGACGCGCAGGATTCGGCGCTGGCCCGCATTATGAAGCCCTATCCCTACGAATACGCCCTGGTAGACGCCAACCGCAGCGAAGACGAACTACGGCAGGAAGGCTACCAGTATATTTTTCGGCGCTTGTACACCCGAGAAGAAAATATCAGAGAGATGCTGGGCTACCCAGCTGGTGAAACAGGACAGGAACCGGTCTACAAGTATTACGTGAAGCACATCTACACCGGTGATGTCTACCTGGGCAACGCCTGGGACGCTGATGCCTCGTGGCAGACCGCGCTGATCAACCACCTGCGCAATATGCGCGACGATATGACGATGGGACGGTAGGAGATCAGGCTATAACCTGCCATCAATCTCGTTTTCAGCAGTACATTATCTGTCTACCTGCGCTTCCCTAAGGTACGCTTCTATTCTACTTAATTGCTGCGTAGCGACCGGCGCGTTATAATATTTCCAAAAAGCCGGATTGTATGGCCCGGCTTGGCTTTCTACGCTGTTGTTGACGTCAAGACTAGCCTGGAAGGGGTATTTTGCAATATCGTTGGTAATAATTTTGTTGATGAACAGCTCTTTTTTTGGGTATTTTGTGAACAGTAGCCGGTTGCTCTCCAAGCCCTTAAAAATAGCCCAGGTATCCTCTTCCTTTTGGTACTTCAGATACCACTTACCCTCAAACTCTTGGTATTGGAGGATGATATGGTAGGCTATTTCCTGCTGCCCGCTGGATAAACGTCTCTTATAGAACCGCCCCCGGGCCTTCGCCCGACTATATTCAATTGTTACAAAAGCAAAGCTATCAGTATCAATATAAAACTGAGCTTTTCGAAAAGGGGGGTTAGTAGCGACTATTTTATAAACGAGCCGATCACCAAAGGGCAAAACCGACGCAAGTTCGTACTTCCAGCCTCGGCTGACCTTGATGGGGCCGTAGTCGAATCGGATGAAATCGTCTTCAATTAAGTCTACAATCGAATTCTTTCGTTCCATTCCCTCATTCCAGGGGTGCTGGTTGGTGATATAGCTACGCCTGATTTCCTGCAATTCAACCGTAGGCTCCGCTTCCACATCATACTTTTGGTAATGTATTTTTATAGCGCACTCTAGCAGTTCTACGTACGAAGTATCTTCTTTCTGAAGGTCTCTTACGAATCCCTCCAGAATATACGGCTTGGCGGGGTAATTTCTACTTAGTGATTCGTATGCTCTCTTCACAATTTGTTTGGCCGTAAGCGGTTTGCTAGTACTCACGACAACTTCATCCAGTTCCAAAACACTTTCTTCTAGTCTTATAACCCCCGCTGCTACAAAAGCACTAGGTTCTTTAGTAACCGAAACATAGCCGATCATAGAAATAACGACCTGCTTAGTACCTACACCCCTAGGAATGTGAAACTCAAAGATGCCTTCGGCATTAGACGTAGTACCTACTGAGGTACCCTTTAAGTAGATGGATGCCAAAGGAAGAGGTTCGTTGGTCTTTTCGTCAACGACCTTACCGGTTATTATAGTGGGGACGTTCTGAGGAAGCCCTTTAGTGCTCCAAAAAAGAAGCAAACAAACATACCATTTAATCATTGTGCTTAGTCTAGTTTAGATTAATTAGCAAAGAAGCTGTTGGATACGGCAACAATATAGCGAAAGTGATTCAACGAGGCCTGCCATTGCTCCCTTCGTGCTTTCTGGCTACTTTTGTCCGCTATGAGTGTCGCCATTATCAAGTATAACGCCGGAAACATCCAATCGGTGGTTTACGCCCTGCAACGACTGGGCCTGGACCCACTGCTCACCGATAGTCCTGCCGAAATCCGACAGGCTGATAAAGTGATCTTTCCGGGGCAGGGCGAGGCGAGTTCGGCGATGCGCTACCTGCGTGAACGTGGCCTGGATGCGGTTATCAAAGAGCTGACCCAACCGGTGTTGGGCATCTGCGTAGGGTTACAGTTGATGTGCCGCCACTCCACCGAGGGCAATGCCGATTGCCTGGGCATCTTTGATGTGGCGGTGAAGCGGTTTCCTCCCGAGCGCAAGGTGCCGCACATGGGTTGGAACGATATCACGGTGACTGGCGGTGTGCTCGGCCAGAACCTGCCCGACAATGCGTATCTCTACTACGTGCACAGCTACTATGCCGAACTGAGCGAGCACACTACCGCCACCAACGACTATATTCTTCCCTTCAGTGTGGCGCTGGAAAAGGATAATTTTTATGCCATCCAGCCGCATCTGGAGAAGAGTGGCCGGGATGGGGAGACAATCCTGCGGAATTTTTTGGCACTGTAATTTCGTAGCCCCATGATTATTCTTTCGGCACGTACCGCTTTATCACACTTTGCCAGCCCGATCCGTTTACGGTTTTCAGTAGTGTTCGGTTGATGGGTTCGCGCAATGGGCTGTCGGCGGGCAACACCAGGGCGTAGCGCTGCGGACGCACGTCAGTGGCCTCCACCTTCACCGATAAACTGTTGTCTTCGTTGATCCAGTAGCGCAGCACGGGAGTGCTGTGCACAAAGGCCTCAAGGTCACCCTGCTGCACCGCCTGTAGCCCGCCCTGCACCGAATCGTAGCGCTGAAACTTAATGCGCTCTTCGCGCAGGTACTCGGCGGCGTCGGTGCCATCGATGCTGCCCGCCTTCATAGAACGCAGGTCGCTGGGCACTTTGATGCTGCCGCCTGAACCCAATCCGACAGCCGACACCAGCGAGGCGGTGAGGCTAGCCGTGACGGCCATAGCAATGAGCATCCACAGCAGGGCCACCGCCCGGCCCCAGAAGGTGATGGGCGCCTTGTCGCCGTAGCCGATGGTGGTCATGGTGACGCCCGCCCACCAGAAACCCGACCCAATGCCTTGCCAGTAGTTGCGTTCGCCGCCAAAGTTGTCTTCATTGCTGCGGCGCTCCAGCAGCCAAATTGCCGTGCCCACAATCAGCAACAAAATGGACAAGCCCAGCACGATGCGGAAGAACCTTTGGGTGAAAATACCCTTCAGGATGCTGTCCATGCTCTGGGTGGTGGAACCGGCTACGCCCATTGTGGTCTCGAAGTAGTCGTGAGAAAAATCTACCCGTTGTTCGTCTTCGGCGGTGACGGTGCCCAACAGAGCCAGGTCGAGGTCGCCCCGGGCCACCATTGCCACCAATGAATCCTGCGGCACCTCCTGAAATTCGTAGTTGATGTCTAGTTCGTCGCTCATCTCGCGCCACAGTTGCACGCTGATACCGTCCCAAAGCTTGTCCTGATCCTTGATGACAAAAGGAGGCATCACGGCTAGGCCGACGCTTAGGGTGCTATCGACAGAGAGCGTGTCGGGTTGGGCTACGGTCCTGCCGGATACAGAAGCAATTGAAAAAAGTATTACAAAGCGAGTGAAGATGCTCATGGATAAAATTGGTGAGGGATTAGTAGGGGATGCTACTCGTCTTCGAGCACCGATCTTGAAAACACGTCGCTCACGTTCATACAAAATTCCGGGATAGCCGGATCAGCCGAGCAAACGTCACCTTCGTGGCAGATGGTTACTTTTTTTGGGTCGGTATACACCCAAACCTGCTTCTGCTCAGGATAAATATACCAAACCACCCGCGTGCCCGCTTCAAAGTACTCCAGCATCTTGGCAATGTTCTGCCCCCCTGAGTTAGAAGGCGACGACACCTCGATGACCAAAGCCGGAGCCTCTTCCGCCGTTTCGGGAAAGTTGATTTGGGCCGGGGTTAAGTAAGCAGCATCGGGACGGCGGTACGAAGGAATTGAACTAAGGTAACAGTCAGCTTCCGCCATGATTCGGTTACCGGCGCGAGCGTCTTCTGTTTCGTGGTGACTACGTAGTATGTTATCAATCATGTAAAGCTCGGCGCGGGTGATATATTCTTCTCGTATTACTTTTCCGTTTACCCATTCATACTTACACCGTTCTTCATCCAAATAATTAGCTTCAAAATCAGCTAAAGAAATTGGTTTCTCTGCAACTGTCGTCATATTGCTGATCATTTTGTGGACAAATCGAAAAGTACAAAATAAAGCGTAGCTATGGAAATCATCCCCGCCATCGACCTGATCGACGGCAAGTGCGTCCGACTCACCCAGGGCGACTATCAGCAGAAGAAGGAGTACAGCAGCAACCCCCTGGAGGTGGCCCAACGCTTCGCCGACCACGGCATCCGCCGCCTGCACCTAGTAGACCTCGACGGCGCGAAGCAGCGCACAGTGGTGAACCTGCACGTGCTCGAGCAGATTGCCACCCACACCTCGTTGGCGGTCGACTTCGGGGGCGGGGTGCAGTCGGATGAAGATTTGGAGCGGGTGTTCGAGGCCGGAGCGCAGCAGGTGACGGGCGGCAGCATCGCCGTGCGGCAGCCCGAGGTTTTCATGCGCTGGCTAGACCAGTACGGAGCCGACAAAATCATCCTCGGGGCCGACGCCCGCGACCGGCGGGTTGCCATCAGCGGCTGGCAGGAAAAAAGTGCCTTGGATGTGATCGACTTCATCCACGACTACGCGCATCAGGGCGTGCGTCACGTAATCTGCACCGATGTGGCCAAAGATGGTCTGCTGCAAGGACCTTCTTTCGCCCTCTATGACGACATTTGCGCCCAAGTGCCATTGGTACACCTCATCGCCAGCGGCGGCATCACCACCGTCAACGACCTGCGACAACTTAAAGCCAACGGACTGCACGGCACCATCATCGGTAAAGCCCTCTACGAAGGCACGCTCACGCTCCCGGACTTGGCAGAATTTTTATAACTTGCCGACATGCTCACCAAACGAATTATTCCCTGCCTCAACGTGAAAGACGGGCGCACCGTGAAGGGCATCAACTTCGTGCAGCTGCGCGACGCGGGCGACCCGGTGGAGTTGGCTAAGATCTACGCCGATGAAGGGGCCGACGAACTGGTTTTTCTCGATATCACTGCCACGGTGGAGAAGCGCAAAACGCTGGCCGAACTGGTGCGGAAGGTGGCCGAACAGGTCAACATTCCCTTCACGGTGGGCGGCGGTATCAGCACGCCGGAAGACGTGGAAACTATGCTCTACACCGGGGCCGATAAAGTCTCTATCAATTCAGCGGCGGTGCGTCGGCCCGAACTGATTGATGAGCTATCGGCTAACTACGGCAGCCAGTGCATCGTGGTGGCCATCGACACGCGCCGCGTCGATGATCGTCACGTGGTGCACACCCACGGCGGACGCACCCCCACCGAGCGCGAAACCTTTGCCTGGGCGCATGAAGTACAGGAGCGGGGCGCGGGCGAAATTCTCCTCACCTCGATGGATCACGACGGCACCAAGCGCGGCTTCGCCAACGATATCATGGCCCGCCTGTCGGCCGAGCTTAGTATTCCGGTAATCGCTTCGGGCGGAGCGGGCACCAAAAAACACTTCTACGAAGCATTTACCGCCGGACAGGCCGACGCCGCGCTGGCCGCCAGCATCTTTCACTTTCGGGAGATTCCCGTGCCCGTGCTGAAACAATACTTAGTAGAAAAAAATATTCCTATCCGAACCTTATAAATAATTTCCTGATGTCTTCCGCCGCTGACCTTAGCTTTCTAAGCCAACTAATCGATATCATCCACGAGCGCAAGCAACAAATGCATGCTCATGAGGCGAAGTCGTCGTATACGGTGAGTTTGTTTCACGAAGGAATCAACAAAATTGCGCAGAAAGTCGGCGAAGAAGCGGTTGAGCTGATCATTGAAGCCAAAGACTCGGACGATGATCGATTCAGAAACGAAGCCGCCGACTTGGTGTACCACCTGCTCGTGCTGCTGGAAGAAAAGCAGATTCCGTTAGCGGATGTGATCAAGGTGCTGGAAGCGCGACACAAATAATCGTAGTGCTAACCTGACGTATTTGGTCAAAGTCACTGTGCGCCTGCCGACGCCCGTCTACCGGTGCGCTTAGTACCGACAGCGAATCGGAAATTGTTCGTTTGGTCATTGTAATCCTTGCTCGTAATAGATCAGCTTATAATCCACGCGATACTTTATAGCCTGTTTTTCTCTCCATGACCTTACTGCACGGATATTCTCTGCGGTTACTCTATTTTTCAAGGCAGCGGTTTTCTTTCAAGATTACCCCTCCTTCTCGACACCTACTGTCCGCGAAAAAGCACATCGGCACTTTCTGGTAGTTGTTTGATAAAAAATTGCCCATACCTAACCAAAACCTGCCGCAAAGCAGCCATGCCTCCGCATAATCATAATTTTTATAATATGCAATGTCACTATTTTCGTTTGCCCTGGTTTGAGTTGAGCTAAATCAACATGGTTCTCGGACAAATTTGGCGGATTAGGTTGAGTTGACCAATACTCGCAGTCTCATGTGTTCAAAGTTGGGGATGCCAAACGAGATACGTCTAATGTAGCGCACCAAGTTGTTACAGCCTTCGGTCACCGCGTTAGAGATGCCAGACTCTATGAAGTTAAGGATGGGGTCTTTCCAGTTAGTCAGGGTTTTCAGGAACTTGTTCCAGGCGGGGTTTTGTGTCCAGTTAACTTTTTGTACCCAACCTTCCAGCCGTTGTTGAGCTTCTGGTTTGCTTTGTGCCTGATCAAAAATGTCATGGAAACTATTACGAAGTTGGTAAGCCTCTTGCAACTCTTTGGAAAGATCGAGGGCTTGCTGTAAGACGAGTTGCTGCTCATCGCTCAGGGTTTTGCTACGTTTGAACAAGATCCATTTTAGTCTTTTGAAAGCCGCTTGTTGGGGGTGAGTTCGGCGTAGTGTTCTGCGTATGGTATCTAAGCTGTCATTGAGTGCTTTGACCACATGAAAACGGTCGATAGTAACTTTAGCCTGGGGAAAACATTGCTTGGCTACTTCATTATAAGGCCCCCACATATCACAGGATACGTGGTTGATCTGCTTACAAAACGCTGGACCCAGGCCTTGAAAGTGAGCAATAAGCGTTTCTTTCTTTCGGTCAGGAAGAATATCCAGTTGGATGCCTCGTTCCAGATCAGTGAGTACGCAACAGTACTCCCCCTTCCCTTTTCGTAACGATATCTCATCAATACCTATTTTACGCACTTGGGCGTAGCGTTGAGGTAGATCAATCACCGCTTCGGCTTGCTGGTAATAAAGCCGTTCTACGGTTTTTACGTTCATGTTGATGATAGCCCCTACCTCTGAGAAAGGTTGCTTAGCGCAGAGTTCAAACACAAATTTAGACTCGCGTACCGTATAGCTCTTGCCAGCAGCGACCCATTCAAAGGGCTCATGATAGTAATGACCGCATTCGCATTTAAACTGCCTGACCCGCAGGTAAAGCCATACTTCCTTTCCAGAGATAGCCAAGTCCCGAATCTGTCGCTCTTCATAGCGCTTTACTGCCTTATCCCGCAAAGAAGCACAGCGTGGGCAAGCAGAAATCTTTTGTTCACTATGACAGTGAAGCAGAATCCGGGTGTTCTCATAGTAAACTTTATCTACCCGTAAGTCAGGCAGGGCCAGCAATTGCTCAAAAAATAGTCGTTCGTTCACTATGCAAATTTATACCTTTCCGCCATTTTTGTCTGAGAACCATCAACATAAACTCTGTCAAACAAATATCTGTCTCATGAAAAAATTACTATTGGAAGGAGCTGTTTTGGGTGGAATGAAAATGGAGCAAGACGCGAACGGTGGAGTAACCGATGCTGACATCAGTATCTCGGCTATTGCTTCCTACTTAGTTACCGGTGAATACTATTTCTCGAACAACAGTTTCCGCCCGCTGGCCGGTTTAGGAACGGGTGTGTACTCAATGGGTAGCATCAGTGCCAGCACCAACGGAGATAACATTGATGAAGGTACGGTGGACGTGGGTACCCGCTTTGGTTTGGCTCCCCGAGTTGGTTTTGAGGTAGGTCACTTTCGTATGGCCCTGGAGTACAACTTGATTACCGGTCAGCCTAAAAACTTCAACCGCAACTACTTCGCTACCAAGGTAGGTTTCTTCTTCGGAGGGGGTAAACGATAAGCAACGCTACGCTCAATTCTCTCATAAAGCCAGTCTGTTCATCACAGGCTGGCTTTTGCATTTTAGCAATTGTTGTGAGGGATTACTGACACTTCGCCTGCTTATCGCGCCGCGACTGCCCGGCGCTGCCCGTTCTGGTCGGTGACGTAAAAAGTGCCCTGTTCAATCCACAACGCCCGCGCTAATCCCGGCGAAGCACGGGTAGGCTGTTGCACGTTCAATTGCGTATAGCCGTTCTTCAAACAGGCTCACAACGTCCGGCACCATAGTATGCCCCACCACCATCTGTTCGGCTTGGTAGGTTTGCAGCACCCGCTCGATGTGCCGCTGGGTGATGTTGCCCCCGAAATAGCCCCGGTACCAGAGCGGACCATTATTGCCCATCAGTAGTTCGCCCGCTTCGTCAATTTCGGCAATGCCGATATAGCGGCGCACGGTGCGGTTGATCTGCTTGAGGGTGAGTCCCGAATCGTCCACCAAATAGCTGATGCCGCCGTGCACAAACAAGGTGTTGCCAATTTTCTCCACGGAGTTCTTGGTACGAATCCACTGTCCCAGTTCGGCGTAATTACTAAACAGTTCGTAGTACTGTACGCCCAGTTCGCGCGCCAGCCACTGGTATTTTTCCTTCAGATGACGTTCGTCCCCCCGTAGGTTCATCTCTTCGTGATTTCCCAGGATAAAGTGAACTCTTCCACCCTGAGCCGCTGCTTCCTGCTCCAGTTTGTAGATCAACCAGAGGCAGGGCAGCACATTGATATCTCGATCAAACAAATCACCTAACAATACTAAATGTCCGCTTCCAAACGTCCAGTTAAAATCTTCATCTATCACTCCATTTCCAACCAATAGCTGCTGAAAAGCGTAAAAATTGCCTTCAATGTCTGAGATGGCTAGCAGGCGGTCCGGTAGGTCATACTCTGTCGGGGGAATGTTTAGGTTTTTCCGAAGGGCGAACTCAAACGAAGTAGGCACCGCGCTGTCGGTGTAGCACGAGAAAGCCAGTGCCTGCCGTTCAGAGAAGGGCAGTTCGTCACGCAAAACAATGGGTTTGCCCTCGTAGGTTTCTCCCCGGTGAATCAGCATCTGTTCGCCTAGATAGGTGATGTAAGGCCCGTCGTGATAAATCGTGGAAGGAGAAGTGCGAAGTCCTAGCAACCTTCTAACTTCCTCGTTTTTCCTTGCTAAGAGAACCCCCACGACCCCCAAAACAACCACCGTGATTACTGAAGCGAGGGTAAGTAACATACTTGCGCTAACGGGGGGCAGTGATGGTTATCAGGAGGTGCCAAATAACAGGTGATCTTTCAACAAGATGACCGGGTGCAGTAGGAAAACCGATAGAATCGCCTAAGGCACCCGGACAAACAAATTAAACTACTTTAGTTTTTCCGGGCACCGGCACCGGATAGTGACCTTCCACCGGCATCACGGGCGGGTTAGCATCAAAAGCATACTGCTGCGGGGCCAAGCTAATCTCCGAATTAAGCGCTTCATCCCAGGTGATTTCTTTCCCGGAATACGTTACCATACGGCCCAATAGCGAGGTCATGGTGCTCATAGCACCGTTCTCCGCATCGGCCAGCGGTTCGCCACCCTCCACGATATTAGCGAACAGTTCGATCGTGTTCCACTTGGTAGGGATTAGGGTCATCCTTACCGCGGTGACGCCACAGCGATTTGCCTTTCAGGTCGGTGATCTCGGTATTGCCGTCGGTGCTGGCCCGCCCCTTGGTGCCCACAAAGGTCTCGGCCACCTTGTTCACACAGCCTTCTATGTGGCGACACTGGCTGTTGATGATGGTGCCGTCGCCGTAGTGAAATTCCACGTAGTGATGATCAAAGATCTGGCCGTGATCAAGGCCGGTGCGCACTTCGCGGCCACCCATGCCCTGGGCTTTCACGGGGTAGGACTGCTTGGCCCAGTTGGCCACGTCGATGTTGTGAATATGTTGCTCCATGATGTGATCGCCGCACAACCAGGTGAAGTAGTACCAGTTGCGCATTTGGTACTCCATTTCGGTTTGCTGCGGTTCGCGGGGGCGCACCCACACGCCACTACTGTTCCAGTAAACCTGTCCGCTGGTGATGTCGCCGATCTCTCCGGCGTGCAGGCGCTTCATCAGCTCCAGGTAACTGGGCTGATAATGGCGTTGCAGGCCGACCACCACGTTGAGCTTTTTCTCTTTGGCTTTTTTGGCCATTTCCAGCACCTTGCGCACCCCCGGGGCATCAACGGCCACTGGTTTTTCCATGAATACGTGCTTCCCGGCATTGACGGCCTCTTCGAAGTGGATAGGGCGGAAGCCGGGAGGGGTGGCCAACAGTACTACATCAGCCAGTGCTATGGCTTCCTTGTAGCCTTCAAAACCAACGAACTTGTTTTCGTCGGGCACGGCCAGTCGCCCCGAATCGCCGTGCTTCTTTTTCAAGTTTTCGTAGCTCTCGTCGAGCCGATTCTGAAAAGCATCGACCATGGCGACCAGTTTCACATCTTGAGATACCGATAGGGCTTGGTCGGCGGCTCCGGTGCCCCGGCCGCCGCAACCGATCACGGCCACTTTGATGGTTTCATTGCCCCGCACGTAGGCGCTGGCCTCCACGGATAGTTGCCCGACCAGCATACTTCCCGCGGCGGCGGCCGCTGAGTTGCGGACAAATTTTCGTCGATTCATTCCCAGTTGACTTACCAGATCATTGCTCATTATGTATTTCAGTTAGGTGAATATTTACTGTGTATTTCAATCAATACTCCGTAGAGTTTTAAGGGGGAAATAAATTAAAAAGGCGAAAGTCTAGTTTTGGTTTTGCGAAACTACAAAACAAAGACTTTCACCTATGAATGTAGAAACACTCACGCGTATAATAATGGACAAAATGCCTGACATAGGCAAATGGCAACGAGACTTTATGATTCATTTGATGCCCCTACTGCTGACCATCCGTGGTCGCCATAATTTTGAGAACTTATCCCGTTATGGTTCTTCCAACGAGGCGACCTATCGGGCGCGCTATGAGAAAAGTTTTGCCTTTGAGCAATTCAACGAGCAATTGATTTTGTCTATGCCCACTGAGGAACGTATCATTGCTTTCGATCCTAGTTACCTGCCCAAAAGCGGTAAGCATACCCCAGGTACGAGCTACTTTTGGTCAGGGTGTGCTAATGCGACTAAGTACGGCCTAGAGATTAGCGGTTTTGCCAGCGTGGGCATAGAGAGTCGTACGGCCATGCATTTGTATGCCAAGCAAACCATCGGTCAAGACCGCTACGGTTCGCTACTGGACTATTATGCTGGTCTGGTGGTAGAGCAAGCCAACCGATTGAAAGCTGTTTCTACTACTTTAGTAGCGGATGGTTACTTCTGGCGCAGACCGTTCGTGGATGCAGTGAGCGGGCAAGGCTTCACGCTGATTAGCAAACTGCCCAGCAATGCGGTCTTGCAGTATCCTCATCTAGGGCCCAAGCCCAAACGTAGAGGCCGACCCCGCAAGTATCAAGGGCGCGTTAACCGGCTGGCTTTGGATAGGGCGCACTTTACCCCCTGTCTACAAGAAAATAATATGATCGCTTATCAAGGCAAAGTCTATGTGAAAGCATTGGATCGTTTAGTCAAGTGCGTCATCGTGCACATAACCAAAAAAGATGGTTCTCTGAGAGCAGAAGCTTTCTTTGCTACTGATCCGACTATGGATGGAGCTAAAGTGCTAGAATGCTATCGCTTACGTTTCCAGATAGAGTTTCTCTATCGGGATGCTAAGCAGCACACTGGCCTGACGGAATGCCAGGCCCGTAGTGAGCAGAAGATACATACCCACATCAATGCCAGCCTGACGGCCGTATCACTAGCCAAAGCAGTATACGCTTGGCCTGAGCCAGGACAACCAAGAAAGCCTTTCTCCCTCTCCAGCATCAAAATCCAGTACTTCAATGAACATTTGCTACACAGGTTTTTTAGCGAGTTCGGTATAGCTGCCGAATTCTATCAAAATTCGCCACAGTATCAAATGCTATACAACTATGGCTGCATTGCCGCTTAAAACTCTACAGACTATTGTCAATTGCTCGATTGTTCAATTGTTGATCTAGCAATCGGACCATCGAACCATTTTTATAAATCCTCAATCGGTGCTAGCCAGTACTTTTGCTGTGCTTCGGGCGATGGCGGGTTGGCCGGTCGCACCAGGCGGATGCCTACCCAGCGCGCGTCCGTATGCCACCAGCGGCTCTTTGGAATTTGCGGGTCTTGTTGTTTCCACTTCGGGCTAGAGGGCATGCGCGCCGCTGAGCGCAGCACCTCCGGATCATCGTCGTAGGAGCCTCCGCGGGCGGTGCGCGGGTACAGTTCGGTAGGTCGGTTCCAGGGATTTTGGGCCGCCTCGTCGATTAGGGTGGCGTAGATGGCCGGGTTGTACTGATCCATCGTCCACTCGGCCACGTTGCCGTGCATGTCGTACAGCCCCCAGGGATTGGGTTTCTTGGTGCCCACTTTTTCGTAGCCGCCGTTGGTGTTGCCGTAGTGCCAGGCGTAGTCGTTGAGCTGGGCAACGTCGTCGCCGAACGAGTAAGCGGTGGTGGTGCCCGCCCGGGCGGCGTACTCCCACTCGGCTTCGGTAGGCAAACGGTAAAAATCTCCGGTTTTGGCGGTGAGCCACTGGCAGAACGAGGTGGCCGAGTACTGCGTCATGCAGATGGCGGGGTAGCCATACTTGCCCATGCCAAAGCTCATATCGAGATAGGGTGGAGTGGGGCGAGATACGGCATCTACGCTTGGGATGTTGGCCGCTTCCAATCCGCCGGATTCTTGGGCTAGGCGCTTCTCCAAGTCCTGAAAAGCAAACACCTCAAACATGTCCCAGGTCACTTCATACTGCCCTATCCAAAACGAATCTACGGCAATGGTTACCTGTGGCCCCTCGTCGTTCTGGTGGTTCGCCTCGCCCTTCGGGCTGCCCATCAAAAAGGTGCCGCCTGGAATAGGGACCATGTCGAAGGCAATGGTGGTGCCCGGAATAGTTTTAGAGTAGGCTGCAAACGATTGAGAAGAAGTCGAAAAAGAGGTGACGCTCAATATGGCTCTGAAAAACGAGTATTGTTGCTATCGCTAAGGTTAGCACCCGGTTGAACAGCGTGAGACGAAAAGGAATTATCGTAAGCACCCATGAAAGGCGATGCGTAGGTAATTTCATGAAGTAATGTAGTGTGGTGCGGAAGAGTGGGCCACGCTTGAATGACTGGTCACTCACCCGTCCGAGCAAATTGCGTTGACAAACAAAGTCCTACAATGTATCGCTTTTTTAGGATTTTTTCAGCAAAAAGCTCGGTATTTTATCAGTGAGGTGCCTACCGTACTTCAATCTGTAACGTTATATTCTCGTTTTCTACCCGCAGCTTGGTGTTATCAAAGGAGGGCGCACTGAGCCGGGTGCCCCGATCGTCGTTCGAGAAACCGTAGTCTTCTACCGGGACGCCCAGCAGGTTCTTGTCCAGCTTGCCGTTGCTATTTTTGTCATGATACACCGCCACCGCGTAGTCGCCGGGGGGCAGGTCATTGAACGTTACTTTCAGTTCGTTGTCGGCGGTGATGTTGAGCACCTCGCCCCGAAAGGGTTCGGTTTCGGGAAAGTCTTTGGCGGAGTTATACAGCGCAACCTGGATCTTTCCTTTGCGCGCTTTCACACCGGAAACATCAATGGTCAGACTGGCAGCGGCGACAGGCGTAGACATAAGCGGTTCGTTAGCGGACGGCTGATCCACCGGGGATAGCCAGGCCAAGGTGATGCAAAAAAGTAATTGCGTCATGGGTGTGATGTTAACAAAGATGATGCGTTAAGCAAACAGAATCCAATAACTAGGCGGATAGTTCTACTGTTTGGCCGGTTTTAAAAGATTCGTCGGCGGCCAGCACCACCCGTAGGCTATTGATAGCATCGGCGTGGTGCTGCGACAGATCCTGGTCTTTGCTGATAGCCTGGTAAAAGAACTGCTGCTCCAGATCGCACAACTGTTGGTGATCGGGTTCGTCGGCCGTGCTAATGGTCTCATCGGGGTGCACAAACGCACCCTGAGCGTTACGTTCGGCCCGGTGCAGCAGCAGGGCATTGGTTTTGGAGTGCGAATCAATATCGTCTGAGTCGCCCTGGGCACCACTCACAATGCTCACCGAACCCTTCGGTCCGATCACGTCTTTCACAAAAAAGGCGGTTTCGCTCATCATGGGACCCCAACCGGCTTCGTACCAGCCCACCGAACCGTCCTCGAAAGTCACCTGCAGTTGGCCGTAGTTATACATATCATCGGCAATCTCATCACTCAGCCGGGCTCCAATACCACTCACCCGCACTGGGCGCGACTCGGTCATCAAACACATCACGTCCACGTAGTGCACGCCGCAATCCACGATGGGCGACATCGACTCCATCAGGTTGCGGTGGGTGCGCCACTGCTCGCCGCTGCTCTGCTGGTTTAGGTTCATGCGCATCACCAGCGGTTTGCCCAGCGTTTGGGCGAGTTCAATAAACTTGCTCCAGGCCGGGTGCACCCGCAGGATGTAGCCGACCACCAGTTTTTTACCGAGCTTTTGGGCCATAGCTACGATCTCCTCGCACTGCTCCACGGTGGTGGCCAGGGGTTTTTCGGTGAATACGTGCGCGCCCGCGTTCAGACTCTTCATTACGTACTCGGCATGGGTATCGGGGTAGGTGTTGATCGACACCGCATCGGGTTGGGTTTGGGCCAGAGCGTCGTCGAAGTTGTTGAACTGGGCAAGTCCTCCCAACGCTTCGGCCAGTTTGCCCCGGCTTTCGGGTCCGCGGCTCACCACGCCCACGATGTTGAACTCCGACATTTTGTGGTAAGCCCGCGCGTGCGAAGCTCCCATGTGCCCGCAGCCAACCACCAGCACATTAATAGGTTCCTGTTGCATAAACTCTTGGTTGTCAATGAAGAAGTAATGATAAGGATTTTTTACGAAACGTAGGGAAAGGACCCAACATTCAGCAAAAGCCGACGAATTTTAGCGTATCTTCGGTTAAGTTTTGTTAAAAGTGAATGGCAAGCCCAGCGCTTGCTGTTACGAAAATGTGATAACTGCCGGGCAATCTTTTGGTAGCCCCATTGGTTATCATCTTAACGAAGTAAAAACGCATACAAGACAAGCAAATGACAATATTTTCGAAATACCCTAGCTACTTACTGGTTACGCTGTTAGTCCTTGGAGTGTGGAGCTGTCAGGAAGACGAAGAAGTGGTGGTTCCCCAAGTACCCACCCCAGTGGCTAGCACTTCCGACGGTCTGCGCGATACCACCTTCCGCATTATGCAGGAGTGGTACCTGTGGAACGACAAAATGCCTGAGGTCGATCCTGCCGACTACGGCAGTGCCGACGAACTGCTGGATGCCCTGCGCTTCGAGCGCGACAAGTGGTCGTACATCACCGAGGAAAAGGAGTACGACGACTACTTCAAGCGGGGCGAGTACCGAGGCTACGGCTACGGTCCGGCCTTCGATGACGCGGGCGATTTACGGATAAGCCTAGTTTATAAGGATTCTCCCTTCGGCCGGGCGGGCGTGGAGCGAGGCTGGATTATCAGCAAGATCAACGGACTGCCTATCTCCCGCAGCAACTACTCGAACGACCTGCTGGAGGCGCCTACCAACACCTTTGAATTTTTGACTCCCGCCGGGAACACGGTGACCGAGACGCTGGAAAAAACCACCGTGGGCATCAACACCGTGCTCGACTACCGGGTGCTGGAAGTGGAAGGCCTACCGGTGGGCTATCTGGCCTTTAATGGGTTTATCGAAAAGTCGTTGGATGAGCTGAAGCCCGCTTTTGAAGAGTTTCAGCAGGCGCAGATCACCGACCTGGTGCTCGAACCTGCGCTACAACGGTGGTGGGCGCATCGACGTGGCTGAGTACATTGCCACCAACCTGATTGGCACCCGCGGCACCGACCGGGTGTTCGCGCAGGATTCATACAATCCTACCATCCAAGGTGAAATTAATGCCAATCCCGAAATTTTGGCTTCTACCACCCGTAAGTTTGCCGCTCCTGATTTTCCGCTGGACCTGAATCGCTTAGTAGTGATCGCTTCGGGCCGCACCGCGTCGGCCAGCGAACTGCTCATTAACGGACTGCGTCCTTTTATGGACGTACTGATTGTGGGCGAAAACACCTACGGAAAACCGGTTGGCAGTCGGCCGTTCCGTTACGGAGGCTACGCGATCAGCCCGATTATTCTCAAGATTGTGAACGACAATGGCGAAGGTGAGTACTACGAGGGATTTTTGCCGGATGTGCTGGTGGCTGACGACCTGGGCCGCAACTTTGGTGACCCCAGAGAAGCACGCCTGAAGGAAGCTTTGCAGTTCATTGAGACCGGAATTTTTAGCGACGAAAGCTCGCGCCGCGTGCCGTTTGTCAAAAGCAGGCCGATTGAGTTCAGCGGATTCCAGCGGGAGATTGGGACGCTATAGCTTGACGTTAGCTTGTATTACAAAGATGAGAAAGATTACTCTACCCGACGGTTTTGAATGAGGGTTGAATATCGTATTTGAAATCCAGAAGCAAATGGATAAAGAAAAAATAAAAGCCGACCACACAACATTATACAAGCGTAACGCGGGCTGAACTGCTGAGTTGAGCTTTTCTATCGGTAAGAAACTTTGCGGTAGGCAGACAGTGAATCGCTCCGAAACCCTGCACTACGCTTATCCTTACCGTTGCTTGACGAGGAGTTGCAATTTATTACCGCATTACTGATCAGACGGCTCAGCCGGAGGAGTGAGGCCCAATGCTTTGATCACCAATGAAGTAACATCAGCCTCTTCCGGGCGCTGGGTGTGAATTAGAAAAAGTTTTCCCTCTACCTCGGGCGAAAACACGTAGGTGTAGCCGTTGGCCCGCGCCACCGAATCGATGGCCTGATCCACCTTTTGCCGCAGGGGCGACAACACCTGCATCTCCTTGAATTGCAACTGATACTGCGCGGTTTTCTGCTCCTGGGTAATATCCTGCTGTAGGGTGCGCAGTTCGTTCTCGCGCTGCGCCCGCACCGTATCACTCAGACTAGACATCTCCTGCTGAAGCTGAGCCGCCTGGAACTCCAGACCCTGCCGCATGGCGATGAGGCGGTTGCTTACTTTTCGCTCGAATTCCTCAATATCGCGTTGCGCGGCTTGCGCCTCCGGAAGCAATCCTAAGATATAGTCGGACTGTGCAAACCCGATTTTAGCCTCTTGTGCTGTTGCATCAAACACGAATCCGACGAGGGCAACCAGTCCGCCGATAACCAATTTCTTCATACTATAAATCATTTAACCCCGAAAGTAAGGAAAGCCTACCCATTCCCCTAATGCAAAGTGGTTATTTAACGCAATTTAACCGAAGTTGGCCCCGGCGGGCGTTAGCCCAAGCATGCACTGCATTGGGCAACGCCTCCGGATCATGAACGACCGCGAAGGAACCCGCCCGCTCCAGGGCATAGGAATTGTTCGCGCCCCAACCCACTGAGATGGTATCGAGGTCACAAGCCCGAGCGGCCTCTATGTCGCGCACCTCATCACCAATGTATAAGGTGTCGGCGGCCACCAGGCGCTGTTCGCGTAGCACGCGTTTCAGGGCACGGCACTTGCCCAGCAACCGGGGCGAAGAACTTACAAAAGCGAAGTGCTCCATCCGCTGGGTAGTAAGAAATACCCGAACGTTAGTTACCGAATTGGTAGTGAGAATACCAAGGCTAAAATTTTGGGCGAGTTGGATCACGACGGCGAGTACGGATCTGATGGGCGCTATCTGCGGCATCTCATGGTGCAGTTCGGCCCGAAAGCGGAGAGCCAGGCGGGGCAGCTGGTGCCAGGGCACGCCCAACCATCGGATCACCTCGCGGGCGTGCAGGCCGCGTAGGGCTTCGATATCTTCTTCGATCACCTGTCGGTATCCATATTCGGGCGCCAGCCGGTTGCTCAACGCGAGCAGGTGGGGCAGCGTATCGGCCAGGGTGCCGTCGAAGTCAAAAATGAGCGTGGCCTTAGGGGACACGGCGTCCGGTTCCCGCGGGAGAGGCATCTATGGCGTCGGCAGGTGGCACATACCGCCGGGGGGGCATTCCGCCCGCCCGGCCGA
The DNA here is from genome assembly GCA_963761785.1 of uncultured Cytophagales bacterium. Classification (GTDB taxonomy): domain Bacteria; phylum Bacteroidota; class Bacteroidia; order Cytophagales; family Cyclobacteriaceae; genus Tunicatimonas. Next base: position 1,529,155 of record CAVXII010000001.1, on the reverse strand, counting down.
TGAACTTGTTGGAATTGAGCAGTAGTAACGCTCCGGAGAAACCCACCACGCCTCCGGCCACTACCAGGGGTTGACCCCAGTCGCTGTATTGCTGACTGCCCAGCAGCACGCCTCCTAAAATGGTGATAGAATACCCAATGCCCGAAACCAGAATTCCGCTTCGGAAACGTCGGTGCGAAATACGCAGGTTCTCGCGGGTGGTGCTTAGGTCGGTGCGTAGTTGCAGAATTTCAGCGCGGAGCGAATCAGCTCCTACGCTGGAAGATGATGTGCTCTGAGCCTGCGCTGCGTAGCTGCCCAGCACAATAGTAACAACCAACAGACAACGCGTTGCTAGTAGCAAAAATTGAGTCATGATTCAAATATGGTGGTATTAAAATGAAATACAAGGTACGTAACTATCCATTGCTAAGCTAACGGTGGCTCACTGATCGAGCCAAGCTTTAAAGGCCGGAACTCGCTCCCGACTCACAATCATATCGTTCTCACAAGGTGCTAATGTAAGCACTTTAAGGCGTCCGTTCACATAAGAATGCACTTCGCGGAGCCCATTGATGGGCACCATGAACTTGCGGTTGATGCGGAAAAACTGCCTCGGATCCAGCTGGGTGGTTTCCAAAGCTTCTAGGGTATGGTCCAGCAGGTAGCGGCGTTTGTTGGTTTTAGAAACCAGATACGTAACCTTACCATCGGCGTAGAGGTAGCCAATATCATCTGCCGGAATGGTTTGGTACTGATCGCCCGTTTTCACCAGGAAGCGGCTCTTGTAGGTAGGGAGCGGCCGATGATAGGTTTGCTGCAACAATTGATGTTCGGGGCGGGGCAGAAACCGATCAACCTGCGCAAAGGCCCGTTGCAGGTCTGGCAAGTCGATGGGTTTGAGGAGGTAATTGATGCCCTGCACCCGAAAGGCTTGTAGTGCATACTGATCGTAGGCGGTGGTAAAGATCACCGGACAGGGGACCGCAGTGCGCTCAAAAATCTCGAAACTGACCCCGTCCGACAGCTGAATATCAAGAAACAGGACGTCAGTTGCACGTCCTGACTGAAAAAAGCGAACGGTTTCCTCAACCGAATCAAGGGCATCAACTACGGTAATGTGGGCGTCATACTGCGTGATCAGTTCGCGCAAACGCTCGCTCGCGAAGGGTTCGTCTTCCACGATAAGCACCTTCATGACGTGGGCGTTACCGTTACCCGTTTGATGAGCGGAAGCTTCACCATAAAATATTTTTCGTCGTCCACCACCTGTACCTCGCGATCAACCAGGTGTTGATAACGCATTTTGATGTTGTTAAGACCTATACCGCCCGGAAGCGTAGGCTTCGGAACCCGTTGTAGGGTATTCTGCACCACTAGAAAATCATTTTCAACAAAGATGTTCACGTGTAACGGACTCTTGCGGGACGTGACATTGTGTTTGATGGCATTTTCTACGAGCAGCTGCACGGAAGCCGGAGGAAGTTGAAACGCATCTCTATACGCGTCGGAAACGTCCTGGCTGATGATCACCTGGTCGGCAAAGCGCAGTTTGAGCAAAAAAACGAAGGCATCGATAAATTCCATTTCGGCGCGCAACGATACCGTCTTGTTTTCTTGGTTGTACAGTAAGTAGCGATAGACGTTGGCCAGTTGCTTAATGAAGTCCGAAGCCAAATCGGCGTCCTTGTGCACAATGCCCGAGAGCACATTGAGTGAGTTGAACAAAAAGTGCGGATTGATCTGGTTGCGTAACGCTTCAAATTGCGATTCTACGCTAAGGGTCTTTAAGCGCTCTGCCTCTAGTACCGTATTCTTTAGTTTCTCATTGAAGTAGGTGATGGCGTTGATGGTGTGTAAGAATAAATTGATGCGAAAGGTGAAAGCGAGTGCCAACTTAAACTGACCCCAATTTTCGGACGGAGGGACGTCCGACACGACTACTACCGCGTAGGTGACCGTTGCAGCGATCAAAACAACACCTACCAAGCTGGCCAGAAAGAAGGGAACCAGCGGAGTGAGCCGACGGGCCAAGGGGCCATCGCGGTGCTCAAGAAAGTGAAATAGCCACCGGTTGGTCTCCCATACCAGCGTGACCATAATAGCAATGGCGGCGAAAAGCTGCCAGGGAGCAACGACTGATCCAAACAGGCGGTCGCCTCCGGTGAATAAAATGTTGAGGTATGAATAGCCAGCCAGCAACGCAATGAACAAGTATCGGTAGCGACTTTTAAACATATTTTTCTAATAGCTTGGGGCCTCTTAGCCGAAAACACCGCAACCGAATACCAAGCTAGGGTTGGTATCCGGTACGCAGCGTTTAATAATAATAGTTCAATATAGTAACAGAAAACTTATTATGGCAACAAAACCTGATCAATGGCGTGAATCACACCGTTAGTCGCCAGCACATTCGTGATAATAATGGTCGCGTCCGAACTAGCGTCGCTGCCATCGGTGATGGTCAATGATTCTAAATTGACGGTAATAGTGCCGCCGCCAACGGTCTCAGCCTGCCCATCATCCAAAAGATCCAGATCTGTTGAGAACACTGACTCACCGCTGATCACGTGATTTAGCAGTACCGCCTGTAGTGTTTCAATCGGAATATCATTCACTCCGTCCACCCCTAGCACTCCGTATAGCGCTTCAAAGGCCGCGTTGGTCGGGGCAAACACGGTGAAGGGGGCCAAACTTTCACCACCACGTTCACTGTTCAGGATAGTTACCAGCGGCAACAAATCAGCGTTGGTTGCGCTGGCTTCCTGCACGCGGGTCAGTGCAGCGACCAGTTCGCTGAAGGCGGGGTTACCTACGGCTACGTCTACCACCGATCCGGACGGGGGAAGCAGTACCGCATCAATGGCGTGCGCCGTAAACTCCTCGTTGGGCGTAGCAATATCGGCCTGGATCACTTTCGCGTAGCCAATCAGAATCAAGCTGCCGTCGTCTTCATTGCTGTAGTAGATCTCCAGCTGGCTACCACTCTTGGGATTTTGCAAGCGAGAATGCGTAGCCGAAGAAAGGGTGCTTAGGTCGTCGCTCGACTTTTGGACAGCCCCAATGTGGTAAAGCAAAATCTCCTTCAGATTATCGGCGGCCAGCACATCTTCCACACTGCTAAATGCATCGTTCCCGGCGATAAGCGCGGCAAAGGCATCGTTGGTCGGGGCAAACAGGGTGCCATCCACATCCTTACGAATCAGGAAGTTCAGTACATCCGGCACCGATTCCACAGCGGTAAGCAGGGTAGTGAAACGCTCTTCGGCGTCAAACAACAGGGGCTGTACGGCGGTGCCCAGGGCAGCGGCAATAAAGGGCGGGATCAACACTTCGTCAATCACGTGCACCACTCCGTTGGCCGCTTCAATGTTGGCCAGATCAAGGATCACGTTAGATGATCCGTTGATAACCACCCCGCTGGTTTTGTCAATACTTATGTCAGCCCCTTCCAGGGTAGTTTCGGTAGTACCTAGGTCAGCGGCGAGTTTTCCGGCTCCCAGAATATGGTATTCTAGTACCCGACGCAGCACGTTGTCCGGAATATCATTCATTTCTTCTAGTCCTAAGGCACCCAGCAAAGCCACAAAGGCATCGTTGGTGGGAGCAAACACTGTTAAATCAGCGTCCCGGTTACCGGCTGCTTCCAGCAAGTCCGGAGTACGCTGCAGGGCTGCTACCAAAATGCTCAGTGCTTCCGTATCCACGGCAATATCCGCAATGGTCGGTTGCGGTTGCAACGAGGGCGGCAGCAGCACCTGATCAATGAGGTGCACCACTCCGTTGGCGGCTTCTATATTGGCGGCGGTAACGTTCACTGATCCGTTGATCACCACACCATCGGTTTTGTCGATGATCAGGGTTTCACCCAGCAGGGTAGTTTCGGTTGCTTCCAAATCGGCACCCAATTTTTTGGAGGCTAAAATGTGGTATTGCAACACTTGCGTCAGCACCTCGTCCGGCACGTCGGCCAAGCTGCCGAAGCGAGGATCGTTCGCGATAAACGCAGCGAAAGCATCGTTGGTAGGCGCAAACACGGTGAGCGAAGCTTCTCGGTTGTCGGCCGCGGCCAGCAAATCGGGGGCGCGTTGCAGAGCGGCTACCAGGGTACTTAAATCGTCGGTGGCCACGGCCAATCCGGCAATGGTCGGCTGTAGTTGCAACGAGGGCGGTAGCAGCACTTTATCAATCAAGTGCACCACGCCGTTGCTGGCCTCAATATTGGCAGCAGTCACTTTCACGTCTTCGTTGATGAACACGCCATCGTCGGTTTTGCTGATACTAATGGTTTCTTTGTTGAGCGTGGTTTCGGTTTCGCCTAGCTTGGCCGCTAGTTTGGCACCGGCCAGAATGTGATACTGCAATACCGAGGCGAGCACTTCGTCAGGAATGCTGGCCAGGTCGGTGAAACGATCGTCTCCTTCCAAGAAAGCCACAAACGCAGCGTTGGTGGGAGCAAACACGGTGAGGTCTGCCTCGGGGTTGCTGGCTGCTTCCAGAAGGGCGGGTACCCGCTTCAGGGCATCTACCAGGATGCTCAGGTCTTCGGTATCAGTGGCAATCTCAGCAATCGTAGCATCGTTTTCGGCGGCCGTACGCAACACCGCATCCACAATGTGGATCACTCCGTTAGAAACGCGAATGTCGGCACGAACCACACGGGTCGTTCCGTTTAGCACCACGCCGTTGTCGTTTGACACTTGGATGGACTGTCCATCGAGCAGTGTGGATAGCGAACCGGGGGTTAGGTCGGTGGCTAGTTTGGTGCCGGGCACCACGTGGTACTTCAGCACGTCGGCCAATGTCTCGTTGGGAATATCAGAGAGCGAACCAAAATCTGGATTAGCGGCCAGGTAGTCGGTAAAAGCCGAGTTATTGGGCGCAAAAATAGTAATGGGCGTGCCATCGTCCGACAGTGCGTCCGCCAATCCGGCTTGTTCTATGGCATCTGCCAGCGTGCTCAGCTGGGCTTCGTTCTCCGCCTGCTCTACGGCGTTCAGCGCTGGTTCGGGAGTGGAGTTGTTTTCACCATCCTCCCCACAGCCAACAAGCCAGACACTGGCGAACACCGCCAGGGCGAGGGATTTTAATAGGTTAAAGTCGATCAGTGCGTGCTTCATAATTGTCTATAGTTAGGAGAAAAATATTAAACAAAAGATGCTGTAAGAACGGGCTGCCGACAAAAAGGAACAGCAGAAGTGCCTGAACCCAATGATCAAGGGAGTGAACTGTAGTCAAAGAGGAGTGAACCGAAGACTAGACAATTTTCTCAGCGGGTCAGATACTGGTCACTGGTGGCCGTCGCACGGATAACCTTTTTGAGGTCCCAGATGCTGGAAGTAGATACCAGATGAGCTTTAGCTGGATGAGATATTGGTGGACACTAAAGCATTCTCCTTGAAGACGGGATTGCGGGTACCGATCAATCTTGTATCTACTGCTTACCGCATTCATCGGTTACCAGGCAAACAGCGCGTTGCTAAATCCACATCCATCATCAACCGTGTGAAAGCTGATCAATTTCATAGCTGGTCAGGCAGGAGTTGCTTTTGTAGTAAGAGGGGTTTAAGCTTGCGGCGGAAGTTGAGCTGCTGACCGGAGTTGGGATACTCAATGAGTTGATCGTGAATGAGGTTGAAGCCGCTACCGCGCAGGCCGGGTCCAATTGCCCGAAACACCACGGCAGAAACCAAGACAAGGGGAGTGCGGGGCGAACCCAGACGAAGCAAGGTCGCAATCAACTGGGGAAGATTTTCCTGATACGTTCGCCTCCGCGCCGCGTCGGTGGTGCCGGGCAGCGGTTCATCGTAGGCGTGAAGCAGCAAGTAGCCTTCTTCCTGCAAGCGTTCCAGAAAGTACGGTTTTTCGGCGCGCAGTTGTTTCACCGTCTCAAAGGCGTTGACCTCCTCGGGAAACAGCACCTTCATCAGTTCCAAAAACAGGCTGTCGCCACGGCGCACCTGCTCGAAGTAGAAGTAGCGGCCGCGGTCGAACGGGGGAGGAGCCTCAGTGATGAACAGCACTTTGATTTTATCCGGAGTGTACTTGGCGCGGGCTTGTTGGTAGATGTTTGGACGCATTGGTCAGGAAAAAGGTAACGGTGGTCAAGTAAATTTTGCGTTAGCAGCGCAATGGCTTTCTTTGAAAGAAAAAAGTTATGCAACTGCCCCTCTTAATCACTTTACCGCTATTCTTGTTCGCCACTGCCTGTCAATCCCAATCTTCCGCGCCTTCGGTCCGGTGGGACGGGGGCGGCTTGACGCCAACCCAGCAAGCCTTGGTTATCGAGCATACCGAAGCCTTTCCCGACTCCACCGAACTCTCGCTCGCCCTGATAACCGCCGACTCGGTAAGGCTTGTTGGTCTACGAAACTCGAACCAGAGGCTGCAAACTGTCAGTAACGCTAATAAGCTCTTTGAAATAGGTTCGGTAACCAAAGTATTCACCGCCGGTATGCTCGCACAATTCGTTATCGACGAGGAGACGACATTGGATGCGCCGGTATCAGCACTTCTTCCGATCAGCCTACGGCAACCGGAGCGGGACAGCCTGGTGATGACGCTTCGCCACCTGGCCAATCACACTTCCGGTCTGCCCCGTTTGCCCGCCAATCTTTCGCCTGCCAACGTTGCCGATCCCTACGCGGATTACGATCAGGAAGCGCTGTACTACTACCTACAGAATCAGCAGTCGTTGGTTACTTCGCCCGGTACGCAGTACGCTTATTCTAATCTGGGCTTCGGTTTGCTTGGGCAACTGCTGACCCATCGGGCAAAGGCCGACTACGCAGCGTTGTTGGAGCAGTATGTCACCGAACCGCTGGCGATGTCGCGCACCTTGGCTGAGGTACCGTGGGCACTAGAAAATTCGCTGGTGAAAGGTCGCGATCCCAGCGGGCACATCACCTCCAACTGGAATATGGGGGCCCTGGCCGGGGCGGGGACCATCAAATCAACCGCCTCTGATTTAGCTATCTGGTTGCGGGCAAATCTGGATGCTTCGGCACCAACCCACGAACTGTGGAAGCTATGCCAAACGCTTACCTTTACGGTGAACGAAAACTTGTCGCTGGGATTGGGCTGGCACATCGTTAAAAATGGCGAAGCAGCGGTGTACTGGCACAACGGTGGCACCGGTGGCTACACCACGTTCGTAGCCTTTGATCCGGTGAGCGAAACCGGCACGGTTGTTCTGTCCAACGTATCCGCCTTTTCGCCGCACATGACGAATATTGATCAGCTAGGATTTGGTATATTAACGTCGCTCAACGAAGAATGATGAAGTCTCTTCCTGCCGTTTGGCCCCACCTTTTGGCGTGGGCTGTCATCCTGCTCTTCGTCAATGCCGGAGTTTTTCAGTGGCGCTGGCAGGCTTTCTCGAGCGAGGATGGCACCCTGCTCATTCCCTCTCTGTACGGCAGTGCATTTAACGCGCTGATCTTCTACGGTCACGCGCTTTGGTTGTATCCCAAGAAGAAGGACAACACGTTGGTAGGGAACTACTGGATTTGGGTGATAACAGGTTTGTTTATGTTTTCCGGGGTAGAAGGGGCCATCGACTACGTTTATTCCCAGCAGCTGGGGACCACTCCGCAGGAACTGCAAAGTTTGCCCGCTGGCGCACAAACGATGGTCTGGGCAATCAACAACGCGCTGTTTCATTTGGCTTATTGGATGTTATCGTTTGTCTGCATCCGCCTGCGGCAGAGCCGCCGTATTGAGCAGCAGCAAACGGCACTGGTTCAGGAGAACCTTACCACCGAACTCCGGTACCTCCGTGCCCAGATCAACCCGCACGTGTTGTTCAACGGCATTAACAGTGTATATCACCTTATTGACGAGCAGCCCGACCGGGCCAAGCAGACCCTGCTCACCTTCTCTAACCTGCTGCGCTACCAACTGTATGAATGCCAGGCCGACCGCGTACCGCTGGACAAAGAACTGGCGCACCTAACCGACTACATCTCGCTGGAAGAAACCCGTAAGGGCGAGGATGCCATCATCGTGTGGGATGTTCAGGATCACGACCCGATGGGTCAAATCGCGCCTTTGCTGCTACAGCCCTTCGTTGAGAATGCGTTCAAGTACCTGAGTCACCACGACAACCCGGAACAGAACCAACTGCACCTTTCGCTGGCGATTGATCAGGGCGTGCTCTCGCTGAAGGTAGAGAACACCGTGGCGACGCCCGCGATCTCCGAACCGACAACGACCGGAAGCGGAGTTGGCCTTTCTAACGTGCGGCGGCGGTTGCAGCTCATCTACCCCGACCGGCACCAACTATTCGTTAGCCAACCGCCGGGCATGTTCCACGTACACCTCATCATTACACTATGAAAACGCTGCGCTGCCTGATCGTTGACGATGAACCCCTGGCCCGGCAGGGACTGGAAAAATACGTCCGGCAGCTTGACATTCTGGAGCTGGTTGGCACGGTCAAGAATGCGGCGCAGGCGAACGGGTTGCTGCACCAGGAATCTATCGATCTGCTCTTTCTGGACATTGAGATGCCCGGTTTGTCCGGACTGGATTTCCTGCGGGCGTTAGCTGATTCTCCCTTCGTGGTGTTCACCACCGCCTACGCGCAGTACGCCCTGGAAGGCTACGAATTCAACGCAGTAGATTACTTGATGAAGCCCATCTCTTTCGAGCGGTTTCTGCAAGCGGTTAACAAAGCGGTTCGCCTCACAAACCACCGTGGCGCCAAGGAGCCGGACTACATTTTTGTCAAGACCGACCAACGGCTGGTCAGGCTACACACCGCTGAGATACTATACATCGAGGGGCAGCAAAACTACGTATTCATTCACACTCCGCGAGAAAAACTGATGGTGCTGTCTACGATGAAAAACTTGCTGGAAACCCTGCCCGACCCTATGCTACTGCGGGTGCATAAGTCCTACGCCGTGGCGGTGAACCACGTGGGCGCCATTGAAGGCAGTGAAATTATTATCGGCGAGCACCGCGTCCCCATCAGTGTGCGAATGCGAACGGCGGTGGTGGAACAGCTGACGAGGGATCGGACATTGAAGTAACGAGATTTTGGTTATATTAGCTTGGTAATATTTCATTTACACCTCATGAGTAATACAGATGAATTACCTTCCAAAATCAAGCAGCTGATCAAAGCTCAGGCGCCTTCTGCTACCGTTTATTTATACGGCTCTCGAGCGAAAGGGACAGCTCACTCAGATTCTGACTGGGACGTACTGGTTCTGTTGAAGGAAGAAAAAATCACTCCTGAGATTGAGGAATCTATTACCTATCCACTTTACGATTTAGAATTTGATACGGGACAAGTAATTAGCCCTATGGTATACACCAACCACGAGTGGCATTCTAAATATAGCATTACCCCGTTTTATCGTAACGTTATGCGTGAAGGCACTTTGTTATGAAATCCTACCAACCCGAATACGCCAATTATCGACTGCAACGGGCAGAGGAAACCATTCGGGAGGTTGATATTCACATCAAACATCAACTGTGGAATACAGCAATCAATAGGAGGATGTATTATGCTTGTTTTTATGCGGTTAGTGCGCTACTGATTAAACATGGCGTTGAAACCTTAACCCACACTGGTACCCGACAGAAGTTTGGGCAATTGTTCGTGAAAACCGGATTAGTTGACAGAGCACTAGCAAAGCTTTATTCGGATTTGTTTAACAAAAGGCACAAAGGAGATTACAATGGCTTTTTCGATCACGATGAAATATCGGTTCTGCGATTGTATCCAATATCAAAACGGTTTGTCAGTAAAGTTAAGGAACTCGTAACCAGTACTCCTTAGATTGTATTTAACCAGGAAAAACAATCGCTCCAAAGGGTTGTTTTATGGGCTCAGCTTCAAATTCAAACACCCTACCGTCAGCAACCAAGCCTACCAATCTCGCTGGTCGGCCTCACTGACCCTACCCAAGCGTACATGAAAAAATGGTTTTTTATTGCAGGAGGTATCCTTATCACTGCCGTGGTGGTCATCTTGCTCTTTCCCTCACTCATCGGCAAGCAGCAAGAGAAGGAGACTACCCAAAAAGAAGATACTCTCCTCATAAAAATAGCCGAAGTGACCGAAACCGAATTTGCTGACTTTGTGGAAGCAGTAGGCTCTACCTTCGCCTACGAATCGGCCGAAATCACTCCGAACGTAACCGAGGTAGTACAGAAAATCAACTTCAGAGACGGGCAAGCGGTGCAGAAAGGCGACGTTATCGTCGTGCTCCGCTACTCCGAAGAAAGCGCTCAACTGCGGTCGGCCCGGGCCAGCCTGCAAGAACAAGACCGGGAGATAGAACGACTGTCGGGATTGGTAAAAAGCGGAGCAGCAGCGGTGTCAGCCCTCGACGCCCGAAACACCCAGAAGCAGGTAGCCGAACAACAGATTCAGCAGTTTCAGGCCCAAATCGCCGATCGCATCATTCGCGCTCCCTTTGACGGAGTGTTGGGCCTGCGCAACATCAGTGCGGGTTCCCTGGTTTCGCCCCAGAATGTGATCACCACCATTGATAATCTGAGTACCATGCGGGTAGACTTCACCGTCCCCGAAGTATACCTAGGTCAGATTAAAGCGGGATTGCCCATCATGACTAAATCGCAGGCTTATCCTGAGTATACTTTTGAGGGAGTCATTGCTGAAATTGATACCCGGGTAGACCCAGCATCCCGGTCGGTGCGGGTGCGCGCCGAAATCCCGAACGAAGAAAGGTTGCTCAAACCGGGCATGTTGCTGTACGTAGCCTTGGCCCTGGAGAAAAGTCAATCCCGCACCATTCCCGAACGGTCGCTCCTCCAGGATGGTAATAAGAAGTTTGTGTTCAGAGTGAAGCAAGATAGCGCCCGAAAAACCGAGATTGCATTGGGAAGAAGAAAGCCTGGGTACGTAGAAGTGACCTCCGGATTGGAACTCGGCGACTCAGTTGCTACCTCGGCCCTCCAGGATTTGGAAGACGGCATGGCGGTAGAAGTGAGCGGAACTTTTGATCAGCCCTCCGACCCGAAAGAAACGATGAACTTTGAAGGGCAACTCTCCGAATGATAATCAAACCACCTCTGCCAATAGTTACACGCCTATGAAACTATCCGATGTTTCTGTGAAGAGGCCGGTTTTTGCCGCCGTACTCAGTTTGTTGATTGTGGCTTTTGGCTTGGTATGCTACACCCGGCTGGTGGTGCGGGAGTATCCCGACATTGAGCCCCCGATTGTGTCGGTAGAAACTAATTACCTGGGGGCATCGGCCGCCGTGGTGGAAACCCGCATCACGCAGCTGATAGAGCAGCGCGTGAGTGAAGTGGAAGCTATCAAAGAGATTTCCTCCAGTAGCGTAGACGGACGCTCAGAAGTGACCATCGAGTTCAACCTGAGCCGGGATATTGATGCGGCGGCCAACGACGTGCGCGAGGCGGTGTCTAATCTTCTCGACAACCTGCCCGAAGAAGCCGACCCACCGGAAATCAACAAGGTAGACGCCGGGTCGGATGCGGTGCTTTATTTGAACCTGACCAGCACCGAAATGGGCATGCTGGAACTTACTGATTATGCCGACCGGTACCTGGTCGATCGCTTTTCAGTGCTGCCCGGCGTGGCCCGGGTCCGAATATCCGGCGGCTCCCGCTACGCCATGCGCGTGTGGATTAATCGCGAAGCCCTGGCCGCCCGGCAGCTTACCGTCGCAGATGTAGAAAATGCCCTTCGGCAAGAAAACGTAGAACTGCCGGCCGGGGCGCTCGAGTCGCTGGACCGGCAATTCACGGTGCGCCTAAATCGGGAGTTTCAGGAGGTAGATGACTTTAACAATCTAATCATCAAACGAAACGAAAACGGGCACCACATTCACCTCAACGAAGTGGCCCGGGTGCAGCTAGGAGCCGAAGAACACCGCACCAGCTACACCGGTAACGGAAAAATGCGGGTAGGCTTGGGCATCATCAAGCAGTCCAAATCCAATACCCTGGACATCGCCGAGGCCGTGAAGAAGGAAGTAGGAAAGATACAGCCCACCTTGCCCGACCATATGTCGATGAGTAGAAGCTACGATCGCTCGGTGTTCATCTCCGAAGCCATTTCGGAAGTCTACAAAACGCTGATCATCTCGGTGGTGCTGGTGGTGTTGGTGATTTACGTTTTTTTAGGAGACGTGCGGGCCACCGTCATTCCGGCGGTCACCGTGCCGGTTTCGCTCGTGGGCACTTGTATTGTGCTACTGCTGTTCGGATATTCGCTGAACCTGCTCACGCTGCTGGCGCTGGTGTTGGCCATTGGCCTGGTGGTGGACGATGCCATTGTGGTGCTGGAGAACATCTATTCCCGGCTGGAAAAGGGCGAAAAACCCTTGGTGGCTGCCTATCAGGGCGCACGCGAAGTGGGTTTCGCCGTGATTGCCACTTCGCTGGTGCTGTTGGCTGTGTTTATTCCCATTACCTTTCTGTCGGGCGACATTGGCAAACTGTTCACCGAGTTCGCGATGGCCATGGCGGCCGCCGTGTTTTTCTCTACTGTGGTAGCACTTTCATTGTCGCCCATGCTCTGCTCCAAAACGCTGAAGTACAAGGAAAACCGGGGCAACTTTGTCACCCGGGGAGCCGACCGGGTAATTAAGTATTTACAAAAGGTATACCGCTCCAGCCTGAAGCGGTTCATTACCCGGCCCTGGATCAGCGTGGTCATCATCGTTGTGTTTCTGGCCGGTTCCGTGGTTTTGTTCTTTATCGTCCCCAAGGAGTTTATCCCGAAGGAAGATCGGGGCGTATTCTTCCTTCGAACGTTAGCTCCGGAAGGGTCTACCTACTCCTACACCAAATCCTACATGGATGAGATTGAAGATCGGCTGATGTACCTGCATGACGAAACCGGCGAGGCGGGTACCGTGCTGGTGCGGACGCCGCAGGGCCGGGGGGGCAACGTTCAGTCGTTCAACGATGGCTTCGTTATTATTGTGCTGTCGGATTTTTCGGAACGGCGGTCCGCCTGGGAGATTATGGAAGAGGTGCGGGAAAAGCTCTCGGACCTGAACGGACTACAAATTTCGGTGATCATGCGGCAAGGGCTGAGTTCGGGTTCGGGCAAGCCGGTGCAGTACGTATTAAGCGGAGACAACTATGCGGACATTGCCGAATGGCGCGATCAGCTGCTCGCTGAAATTAAAGATTATCCCGGCCTGAATGACATCGACTTCGATTACAAAGAAACCAAACCCCAACTGAAGGTGAACGTCAACAAGATCCGCGCTGCTGAACTGGGGGTATCGATTATAAACGTCGGAAGAACCCTAGAAACTCTGCTGGGCTCCCGGCTGGTGACCACCTTTATTAAAGACGGAGAAGAGTACGACGTGATCGTAGAGTCTGATTTCAACCAGAAGCGGATGCTGTACGATCTGAAGAATATCTTCGTGCGCTCTGAGCGCTCGGGCCAGCTCATCCCGCTGTCCAATCTGGTTACCCTCGATGAATTTGCCGACTCGGGTACCCTGAACCGCTACAACCGCATGCGGGCGATCACCATCGAGGCCAATCTGGCCAACGGTTACACCCTGGGACAAGCGCTGGATTATCTGGACGAAGTGGTAGCCGAAAAGCTGCCGGACGAGGTAACAATTGGCTACAAGGGCGAGTCGCTGGACTATAAAGAATCCGGCGAGTCGGTAATTTTTGTGTTCGTGCTGGCGCTGATCGTCGTCTATCTGGTGCTGGCGGCCCAGTTCGAGAGTTTCATTCATCCTCTCGTGCTCATTCTGACGGTGCCCTTTGCCCTGCTGGGCGCACTGCTGGGACTGTGGATTTTTGACCAGTCCATCAACATTTACAGTCAGATCGGGATGATTATGCTGGTGGGGCTGGCCACCAAAAATGGTATTCTGATCGTGGAGTTCATCAACCAGTTGCGCGACCGGGGGCAGGACTTCGACAGTGCGGTTATTGATGCCTCGGTGATGCGGCTGCGCCCGATCTTGATGACTGGGCTGACGACGATCATGGGTTCGCTGCCGCTGATTATATCATTTGGGGCGGGCAGCGAAACCCGACTGGTAATTGGTATTGCCATTTTGTTCGGCGTGCTGGTTTCTTCGGTGTTTACCATCTATATCGTGCCCGCGATGTACAAACTGATCGCCCGGGGCACGTCTAGCCCCAACGCGGTGGCCAACGAACTGGAAAAATCTCTAAACGAACCAGCGCTAAATCCTGCTTGATTTGATTGGTCTGACAAAAAAAATGATGTCCCTCAAGGTGCGTGTCGACACGCACCTTGAGATCGACACACAAGATTCTGGTCGGAGGGTGGCGGTAGCGTCCTCAGGCCCAACTGCACGAGCACTTGGTAAGAAATCACCATTGCTAAAATCACTCTTTTTCTCTTTGACGAGTATAGTCACTATTGGCCTGTCTTCTTGTAGTTTGGTGCCGACTTTTGACCAGCCGGACAACGATAAATACGGTGATTTCAAGTACCAATCGTTCGCTGACTCCTTGGCTGCGGTGCCCATCGACACGCTGTGGTGGAAGTACTTTGGGGATACCACGCTAAATAAGATTATTCGCCAGGTGTCAGCCAATAACTACGACCTGAAGGCCGCGCTGCACAATGTTGATCAGGTGAGCACGCTGGCCCGGGTGGACCGATCCTTCTTGCTACCCGAGGTTGAGATCGAGATTAATACTTCACGCACTGTAATCTCTGAGAACGCCGCGCAGCAGTTTCAATCTAATAAGTTCACCAATTACTCGCTACTGGGGTTGGCCAGCTACCGGCTCGATCTCTGGGGAGCGTTACGAAACACCTACCGCGCTTCACTGATCGAGTCAGAGATCAGCCTGCTGGAGTACTACAACCTACTCCTGGTGCTGAGGGCCCGGGCGGCATCCGACTACATCAACGTGCGGCGACTGGACATGCAGATCGCCCTGTATGATTCTACCATTATCCTCCGGGAGCGGTCCGTAGAGATTGCCCGGCTCAACTTTGAGGCGGGAGCCTCCGATGCGCTGGATTTGGCCCGGGCCGAAACCCAGCTTCGCATTGCCCAGTCGCAACGCTGGACGTTCGTTAACCAGCGGGCCCGCTTTGAGAATTCGCTTGCCGTGCTAGCAGGCCGACCACCCTCCGGTTTTGCCCTGCCCGTTAACCGCCTGGATGGCTTGCCGCCCGCGATCCCTATTACGGTTCCGGCAGAGGTGCTCACCCGACGACCCGATATTTGGATCGTTCTCAAAACGATGGAAGCCGAGAGCACCCGGATCGGGGTGGCCCGTGCTAATCTTCTTCCCGACGTTGTTCTGTCGGCTAACACCGGTTATCAAGGTCGCTCTTTTGAGAATCTGCTCACTCCCCAAAGCTTTGCTTATACCGTGGGCGGAGGGCTGCTACAACCGCTATTCAACTACGGACGCAACCGGGCGCTAGTAGATGCAGCGTATGCCCGTTATCGAACAGGTAGCCGATTTGTACCAGCAGTCGGTGCTGACGGCCTTCGAGGAGGTAGAAAATGAGCTGGCCACCCTTCGCTACTTGCGCAATCAGTATGAGCGGCAGCAGCAGACGGTGGAAGCCGCCACTCGTGCGCTGGACTTGGCCCGCCAACGCTACGAAGCCGGTTTGGTGTCGTATTTGGAGGTGGTGGATGCCGAGCGCACCGCCCTGCTCAACGAAGTGGATGCCGTAGCGATTGTGGGCGACTTGTATCAAAGTACCATCAACCTGAGTCTGGCTTTGGGCGGCAGTTGGAGGGCGGGTGAACAGCCCTGATAGCGATTTCTTTTCCGAACGTCGAGCCGGGAAAAACCGTTAGCTATAGAAACAATCTATTCTTCTGCTAACCAAAAGTGTTATGAATGAAACCGTTGTGTCAGACATCATGAAGCTGCCCCAAGCACCGATGATTCTGGAAGAATTGAAACAGGCGTGGGCCGAAGAACAATCGAACCGCCAACGTTTCTATAAAGAGATGACCGAGGAGCAGAAGACCGAATTTATTCAGGGTGAGGTGATCGTCCATTCCCCGGCTAAGAAGCGACACCTAGACGCCGCCGGAAATATCTATACGCTGCTTAATCTCTTCGTAAAACAACATCAATTGGGAGAAGTGTTTACTGAGAAAGCCCTGATCCAGCTCACGCGCAACGACTTTGAGCCCGATGTCTGCTTTTTCGGGCCGGAGAAATCAGAGCAATTTCAGGAGGACCAATTATTTTTTCCCGCCCCTGATTTGGTCGTAGAAGTGCTTTCCGATAGCACCAAGAAGCGTGACCGGGGCATTAAATTGGAAGATTACCAGCTCCACGGAGTAGATGAATACTGGATAGTTGATGCAAAACAAAAGACGGTAGAACAGTATCACCTAGAAGCTCAGCAGTACCAATTGATTACGAAAGCGCAAGAAGGCAATATCCGCAGCTTTGCTATTCAAGGGTTAGCACTTCCTATTCCTGCCATCTTCGACGAAGATCAACTGATGCAGTTTGTCGGATCGTTGTTTTCCTAGTAGTCTTAACATTAGCGCTATCCATAGCCCCCGTTGGATAAACATCTCTCTGCCGATGGCCTCAATCTACCCCTTTTACCAGTGCTCCGTACACCAGCACCCGGTAGGTACGAACCAACTCGCTGTAGTGCGCAAAGGGGTACACATTGGTATAAATTTGCATTACCAGTTCGTTGGCCGGGTCGATGGTGTACTCTGAGCAGTATAACCCGCCCCAGGTGAGCGCTCCGGGCGGAGCCAGATCGCCGTAGCGGCTATTGGGCGTGATAATCTGAAGTCCGAACCCAAATTTATCGTGCCGATCCCACACTTCGTGATCGCCGATCTGGTTGCGGGTCATCAGGCGCACTGTGAACGGACTCAGCAAGCGGGTGCCTTGGTATTCTCCTTCGTTCAAGATCAGCTGACCAATCTTAGCATAGTCGGCTGCGGTGCTCACCAGCCCGGCCCCCCCGCTGTAGAAAGTCCGTTCGCCCTGCCGGGCAAAGTTCTGGTAAAGCGGATCTTGCTGCACCGTCAGACTAGCGTCAGCTTGGTTTTTTTTAAACAAAGTAACCAATCGTTTTTCCTTGTCTTTCGGTAGGTAAAAGTACGTATCGTCCATGCGCAGCGGAGCGAAGATACGCTGCTGAAAAAAGTCGGCCAGCGACTGTCCGGATACCACTTCCACCAAACGCCCCAGCACGTCGGTACTGAGTCCGTAGGTAAATTCTTCGCCGGGATCGTGGAGCAGCGGACGCGCCGCAATGCGATCAACCACTTCCTCCAGTAGGTCGTCGTCGAGCGAGGTGTAAAAAGGCACCTCAAACTCCAGGTGGTCTTGCAACGGGTGCTCGTAAGCAATGCCCGAGGTGTGGGTGAGCAAATCCCGGATGGTGATGCCGCGGGTGGCGGGGCGCGTTTCGTAAGCCAGGGTTGCCGAATCGTGCGAAACGAGCACTCGGGCACTGTCAAAAGCGGGTATGTACTGACCAATGGGGTCTTCCAGCAAAAACTTTCCTTCTTCGTAGAGCATCATCACCGCAACGGTGGTCACAAGCTTGGTCTGCGAAGCAATGCGCCATATGGCATCTTTGTCGAGCGAATGCTTTTGATCGGCATCGGAGGTGCCGTAGACTCGGTTATGAACCACCTTACCGCGGTGCACAACCATTGATTGCGCATGGGGTATTTTGCCAGTCTCTACCCACGATTGCAGAAAGGCGTCGATGCGTTGAAGGCGTTTGGCAGAAAAGGTAGGTTGTTGCAAGGAGTCACTCGGAAGAGGCTGAGACTGGGCCATAAGCGGCGATGACAACAGCACCCAACCTCCGAACAGCAATGGTCTTAGCATGGTGATATCGTGGATTAACTGCCCGTCAAGATATCACTATTTTTCCAAATCCGAAGGAAGTACGTTTAGTAGCACTGAATAGGTGAGCAAAGACGTGGGTACCGTGCTGGGCGTGAACACCGGGAGTTTTGCCAGCAACCCGAGCAGACCTTGGCGGAGTTCTTTTTTACCCTGGGTACGCAGTTGGTTGCGTTGCCCGGCGCGCCACAACTCAAGCAAGGGCTGGTCTTTAGCCAAGGCATTTTGCAGGGTCTTTTTGTATGATTCGCCAATCCGCACAATCCGGTTAAGTAGATGCTGTCGGAGCGCATCGGGCTTGTCGCGGTGGCGGGCATAGCCGATACTTTGCCAGTGCGCGTACATAAAGCTCTCTACCGTAAGAATGCTGGCATCGGCCTCTGCTTTAGGAAGCCTTAACTGTTTCCGGAATTGTCTGATGAACGTCTCTTCCTCTTCACTAATGATGTTATCAGCACTCACCACCAGTACGGCTAACTCGAGCAAGTATTTTTTTAGCACTGGCGAAGATATAGTCTCCAGATTCAACTGGTCGATGGTAAGCTTTTGCTCGAGCAGGGCGGAGCTGCTGGCCTGCATTTCCTCCGAAAGTAGCGCAGCCTCCAGATAGTAAGCCAGCAGGCGCTCTTCTTCCTTCTCAACGGTTTGGTTGGCGTAGGCGGCTACAATCATGGTCTTCAACAACAGCATGCGCGTCTGTTCATGCTTTTGCGCGACCTGTGCTCGGACATCTTCGGTAGAAGCGGTCATCCACTGGTTGAAAAACAAAATATCAGTAAAGAGTAAGCTGCTATTTATAAATACTGTCCAAAATTTACCTTCTTTTTGCGGATGCGTAGTGCGGCTGTCCAGAATATATTCAGTGAGCGCCAAACCCCGGCGTTCACGATAAAAGAGCAGGCCTTTGTATTTAGTGTCTAGATTGTGGTATACCGATTTGTAGTAAGTTCCTACTCGAAAGGCTGCCTCTAGGAAGGCATCGGCCACATCTACCTCGCTCTCCAACTGCTGATACCGGTCTGAGGTGAGCGCACTATAGAGCAGGCTCTCTAACAGAATGATCTTGTTTTTGTCTTGCACTGGCAGTTGATCAGTTTTTATAGCTCGTAGCAGAGACTTATAAGCGTACGGGAGCTGGGTGGGATAGCCATATAGTAGTCCCGTTGGCTGAATAAGCTCGTAGAGCATTTGTTCGGGTAACGCTGGCGATGCCTTCAGTGCCGTGATCCGATCGTATTCCCGGTGCAATGCATGGTGATTGCGGGTCTGAATATACTGCCGTAGCCAACCTTTCTTCTGAAAATCCATAGTGCGGTGTTAGAATTTATGGTAGGGAACGAAGGTAGAGGACTAGCATCGTTTAAAGTAGCTGATTTTGACCGTTCCCCTCAATGTGTACATAATTCTGGTAAATTGCCGCAGTCTATACTTGAAGAAGCGCGAAAAACTTATCGGTTGGGGAATACTTTCGCGATTACGAACGTTTACTTTTACGTAATGTCCAAGCCAGAAAAGTCAAAATTTGCTAAGCAAGTCCAGGTCAAGAATCGGAAGGCTCGGTTTGAGTATCATTTCCTGGACACCTACGTGGCGGGTATAGAACTCACCGGCACCGAGATGAAATCTATACGCGAAAGCAAGGTCTCGCTGCAGGAAGCCTACTGCTACTTTAACCGGGATGAACTGTTTGTGAAGCAGATGCACATCTCTCCCTATACCCAAGGTACGCATTTCAACCATGATCCGGTACGCGAACGCCGTTTGTTGCTCAAGCGTAAGGAGTTGAATAAACTACAGGATACGCTAAAAGAACAAGGACTAACGGTTATCCCTTCGCGCTTGTTCATTAACGACCGAGGATGGGCTAAGTTAGAGATTGCGGTAGCGAAGGGCAAAAAGCTGTATGACAAGCGGGAGGATATCAAACAGAAAGATACCAAGCGGGAACTTGATCGGCTTAAGTTATGATCACCGTTGGCATAAACGATTAAATATTTTTATATTTCTACCTTTTTGGAAAGTATTTCGCTGAAGCTTGTGATCTGATATGAAAGGAAGTGTACTGTTGCTTAACCAGGATTACAGTCCGATTACCACCTGCTCGATGGAGCGCGCGTTCATCCTGGTTTTCCTTGATAAGGCCGAATTGCTAACGCATGCTGAGGATGAGGCCATTCGCACCGTGGACCAAACCTACCCCATGCCGGCCGTCATTCGTCTGTTTCGATATATTAACCTGCCGTACCGAGGAGTAGTGCTTACCCGACAAAATGTGTTTAAGCGCGACAAGTTTGCCTGTCAGTACTGTGGCTCACCTAAAACGCTGACGTTAGATCACATTGTTCCCCGCTCGAAGGGCGGAAAAACCTCGTGGTCCAATCTGGTTGCGGCCTGTCAGCCTTGTAACACGCGCAAGGGCGATCGCACTCCTGACCAGGCCAATTTAAAACTTCGTTCCAAGCCTCAAAAGCCTACCTACATGATGTTTTTGCGCGATCATGCGGGCGGTATGCGTAAAGAGTGGCAACCTTTCCTGGTCAGCTACCGCAAGTGATCGCCCGTAGCATCTGATTGCAATCAGATGCTACGGGCGATCTGTCGCTACGACAGAACCTCCTTCACCCGTTCGGCGGCATCCTTCAGCAGAATGGCTGAATACACCTTCAAACCAGAATCCTGAATAATTTTAGCACCTTCTTCGGCGTTGGTGCCCTGTAACCGTACGATGATCGGAACGTCAATGTCTCCGATATTCTTGTAAGCTTCCACCACCCCATTGGCCACCCGGTCGCAGCGAACAATGCCTCCGAAAATATTGATCAGGATGGCCTTCACGTTGGGGTCTTTCAGGATAATCCGAAAACCGGTTTCCACCGTTTCAGCATTGGCCCCGCCGCCCACATCGAGGAAGTTGGCGGGTTCCCCTCCCGATAGCTTAATAATATCCATGGTGGCCATCGCCAGCCCGGCCCCGTTCACCATGCAACCCACGTTACCATCGAGTTTCACGTAGCTAAGCCCCGATTTGCTGGCCTCCACTTCTGATTCTTCTTCTTCAGAGATGTCGCGCAGCTCAGCTAGTTCGGGGTGCCGGTACAGCGCGTTGTCATCCAGATTCACCTTAGCATCTACTGCCAGAATATTGTTGTCAGAGGTTTTTAGTACTGGGTTAATCTCAAACAGCGAGGCGTCGGCGCCCACGTAGGCTTGGTATAAAGAGCGGACGAACTTCACCATTTGCTTGAATGCTTGCCCCTCTAACCCCAGGGCGAAGGCCACGTTGCGCGCTTGATAAGGTTGCAAGCCAATGCCTGGATCGATCCATTCCTTAACAATTTTTTCGGGAGTCTCCTCGGCCACTTTTTCTATCTCTACGCCCCCTTCGGTAGAAGCCATGATCACGTTGCAGCCCTTGGCCCGGTCGAGCAGCACGCTCAGATAGTACTCCTGGGGTTCGTGCTGGCCGGGGTAGTACACGTCTTCGGCAACCAACACCTTATGCACCCGCTTGCCTTCCGGACCAGTCTGGGGGGTCACAAGTTGCATCCCCAAAATCTGCTTCGATATCTCTTTGACTTCATCGCGGCTCTTGGCTAGCTTCACTCCGCCGCCTTTGCCCCGGCCTCCGGCGTGAATCTGGGCTTTCACCACAAACCACTCCGTACCGGTTTCAGCGTTCAGTTCACGGGCTGCTTCGACAGCGGCCTCTGGCGTATCAGCCACAATGCCCTGTTGCACCTTTACTCCGTAGCCTTTGAGTAAATTTTTAGCTTGGTATTCGTGAATGTTCATCCTGCGCGTTTTTTCACGAATGTATCAAAAAATCGTTTTAGTTGTCACCTTCCTGCCAAAAAAAGGGAACACTAGGTTGGCCAGCGCTTCGTTGCTAGGAAAAGAAATGAGCCACAATCGCCGAAATTGTGTTATCTAGCGGCCCAGAATCAAACCAACGTACGCGCTTATGCTGAAGGCAGTCAATATTGTGAAGAGCTACCGCCACCTGACCGTGCTCAAGTCCATTGACCTGTTTATTGAGCAAGGAAAAATCATTTCTATCGTGGGAGCTTCGGGGGCGGGCAAAAGCACACTGCTGCACATACTGGGCACCCTCGACCAACCCGACCAGGGCAGCGTATACCTCAACGACATCGATCTAACTAAGCTACGGGGCAACGATTTGGCCGAATACCGCAACCGCAACATCGGTTTCATCTTCCAGTTTCACAATCTGCTGCCCGAGTTCACGGCCCTAGAAAACGTGTGCATTCCGGCCTACTTAAGCAATAATAAGAGCGAACGAGAAATTTCGAACCGCGCCGAGCACTTACTCAAACTCCTGGGCATCGGGGGACGCATGCACCATAAGCCTTCGGAAATGTCGGGCGGCGAGCAGCAGCGGACGGCCGTAGCGCGCGCCCTGATGAACAATCCGCTGGTGGTGTTTGCCGATGAACCCAGCGGCAACCTGGATTCGAAGAATGCCGAGGAGTTGCACAATCTGTTTTTTCGGCTGCGCGACGAGTACGGACAAACCTTTGTTATTGTGACGCACAACGACGAACTAGCCGACATGGCCGATCGCAAGCTGGAAATCAAGGACGGGGTGATTACTACTTGGGAGCGGGGTGCGGTCAGGGGGGAGTGACAAAAGAGGAAGCTTACCGATACCTTAAAAGAGCGAAATTTTAGTGTCTATATCAGTTAACATACATAAGCCAAGTTTTCAAGTCATCTTCGTTCATATATTCAGCTTCTGTAGCATATAATCGCGATGAAGCTGATATACTGTCATTTACCAATATAGCGCTATTATTTGTTCTGATAATTAACTGCTTTCTTAAATTCTGTATAAAACTATCTATAGCAGCTTTCTTATCTTGTTTAATCACACGAAGTGTGTAATCTTCTTCAAGTAGGATATGAGAAATTAATATAGACTGATGCACACTATTTTTAAGAGTCTTCGCATCAGAAAGATCACCTAACCCTTTAGGTATATTAATTTCAAAAGAAAACTTTAGTAACACTGGATCTTTATAAATACTGTCTATATCATAAAAACTGATTCTATAATCTTTAACTGCAATCTTAAAATCATTACTGTTATCCGTAAATATGTTTATACTATTAGGATGCATTAACTTTCCATTTTCAAAAACAGTAGAAACATTATGCTCTCTAGAACTAAAACTGTCACTTTGCACGGCCTTTGAGTTGTAGTTAATTTCATCGACCTCACTGCTACATGATATAATAGCTAGAAGAAAAATACTTACTATAAGACCATACGGATTCATTCCATCTACAGTTAACCACAGTTTGATAATATTCACATTCTTAAATTAAATACACAATTAAAAATAGAGGGTCTAGCATCATAGCGGTTAGGCACCACTATTTTAGGAACTTTATGCAGGGCTATAAAGTATGGTAGCTCATAAAAATTAGAAAAGAATACCTTTACTATTTCTTTAATTTGTTGATAAAACTCATCCGAGTTCGATTGTGAAAGGTTATAATCGTATCCTGTAATATAATATTTGTCGGGCTCGCTGACGTCAGATTCGTAAACTCTTCGGAATATATAGAAGCAATTCACAAGGACGCTTATACTTACTATATACTCTATCCTTTTACAAGCGCTATCCACTTCAAAAATAATTGAACATTGGTACGAGGGCTCACAATACATGAGCATGGTATTATCATCTATCGTAGAAGCTTTTATATGCTCTCTTGCGGAAGAAAGAAATATCGCCCACTGATTATCCGTTTTTGCATTCTCACATTTTTTTTTTAGACGAACACAAGAATCATTGTAGGGATACCTTTCAATTGTATACTCTTCCCTAGAGGGATAGTATTCAGAAATTACAGATAGTATCTCAGCTTTCCAATTCATCAAATCACTATTTTCTTAGCAACCGCCAAACCCTTTATACACGGCATCTTTAGCTTGTCCTGTAGTCAAATTTATAAGTTTGTTGGTAACTTTAACAGTATTAAAAACCCCTAATTCTTCATTTAAGTATTGTTCCATCTTATTTGCAAAAATCCTTGAGTATTTTGCATCTGCGCCAACACCAAAGAAATCACTTCCATGGTTCTCAGCAATGTATCTTTCTGCTCTATTAGCTGCCTTAGTTGCTGCATCTTTTGCTTCACTTTCAGATATACTACCTGTCTGAGCAGAATGATATGGAACACCAACTTCCAGATTAAACACAATAGTATTAAAATTTACCCCTTTATTACCAGAACCTACGTCTACTACTGATAGTCTGTAATTCTTTATTCCTGCCGCTTGCCAGTTTGAAGTAACTCTCTGAAAATCAAAAGAGTCAGGGCAAATTATATCTTCATCTTTAATGGTCGGCTTAGCAATATTAATCTTTACCCCACTATTATAACTACAGGCAAAACACTCTTTGCCAAGACCTCTATCATCGATGTAGCTATGATATGTGTTGATACACTGGCTCTGTATGCTTATGTAATTGTCTACTGCTGTGTAGCGACCAATGGTTGAGCCGCCGACGGTAGTGGTGACTAGCCAAGTATCAGTAACCAGGGCAACGCTAGTTCTACAAACTTGAGTTGATGCTCTACCGTTTTCCTGATTGGCCGTATCATCTACTGCTATACTTCACGGTGGGTAGATTCGTGAGTTGGAAAGGGGAAAAAAAGTAGGCAGATTTGAAGCGACCAAGCCAAAAATCAATGCCTACTTTACAGTTGAGCGAAGCTCAAATGCAAGAGCTAGATAGAGAAAGATTTCAACACAAGCAAGTCTTGGTGCAGCGTCGGTTGCACTGTATATATCTAAAAGCCTGTATGTTTCTCACCCATGAAGAGGTTGCTCGCTGTATGAATGTGCATCCCAATCAGGTGGGCCAGTATATTAGCCTCTATCAGCAAGGGGGGATCGCCAAGCTTTCTGAGACGCACTATGGTACTAATCGTAGCACTTTAGAGGACTACGCTGAGTTGCTGGTAGGTACTTTCATTGAGAAACCACCCTTGACCCTCTCAGAGGCGGCTTATCGGGTTGAGCAACTCACCGGGCTAAAAAGAGACAACAGCCGGGTGGAAGCTTTCCTCAAAAGGCATGGCTTTGTCTACCGTAAGTGCGGTTATGTGCCCGGCAAGGCCGACCCCCAGCAGCAAGAACAGTGGCTAGCAGAGCATCTGGAAGTTGAAATACAGGCGGCTCAAAAAGGGGAAAGCGTACTGCTGTTTGTGGATGCCGCCCACTTTGTGTTATCCCAGTTCTGCTGCATGATGTGGTGCGTGAAGCGACTCTTTCTACGCTCAGGGGCAGGTAGGAACCGTATCAATGTGTTAGGGGCTTTGAATGCCATCAGTCAAGAAGTCACCACCCTGATCAACACCACTTACATCAATGCTGAGGTCATCCAGAACTTCTTAGTCAAACTCAGAGAGCAGTACCCCATGCTGCCCATTACCATTGTGCTAGACAATGCACGCTATCAACACTGTAAGGCCGTGATGGCTTTTGCTGAAAGCCTGCACATTAAGCTGCTGTTCTTGCCCCCTTATTCCCCTAACCTTAACATCATTGAAAGACTCTGGAAGTTTGCTAAGAAAAAAGTACTCTACGGGCAGTACTATGAGCGTCCTGACCGTTTTCATCAAGCCATCAAAGACTTCTTTCAACAACTAGACACTCATCAAACCCAACTCAAATCTCTGCTCACTCTCAAATTCCAAACCTTTGACTACTCACGAATCTATGCGCCATGAAGTATAGGTACTGCTTGTTGGTTCCGTCCAGAAAGGAGAGTTCTACCTTCCCCCGGAAGTCAGTAGAGTCCCCAACGAAAGGTGCCTCTTCGGGCATAAGAGACATCAAGAAAAATGAAAACCGCCCTTCGTACTCGGTTCCTATTAAATAAGTTGGTTTGTCCTCTCCTTCAGTAAGGGCAATGGTGTAAAAGGTTCTGTTGGTAAGCGTATCTACTGTCTTTAGGACGGTTTTTTCTTCCAAAGAATTGAGAATGCTTTGGCCATTCCGGGCATTACTATTACTAGACGCTGTAGCACGCAGGGCTTGGGCGAGGGCTTGATCATCGTTTATCCGTATTTGGGAACGTAAGGCAACTTGTTCTTCATACGCTTGTTCTGCCTGTTCTGGCAAGTACACTTGTTCGTCTTCACTACAATTAGACAAGGTTAATACAAAGAAGATAGAGAATAAGCCGTAGCGTGCAAATTTGTTCATCAATGGATTGGTAGCAAACGTGATAGAGTAGGTTTAGGAGGTGAAAATTTAGTGATATTTTCAACTACGTAAAAGCATTTCACAATACCAAGTATGAGACGTTAATTCTATATTAAGCTTATGTTAACCTTCTCATTCGAGCATCTTTACTATTACTTCCCCAACACCGCCACCATTTCCCGAATGTGCTTCTCTCCACCCAGCATGTTTTCGTACGCTGCCGCCACCCGGTGTTCCGAATTTAGCAGGTAGGTGATTCGTTTGGTCATTCCCAGAAAAGGAACTCGAGCGCTGTATAATTTGCTTACTCTTCCGTCTTGGTCCACTAGCAGCTCGAAAGGTAGTTGGTAGGCTTTCCTAAATTTATGGTGCGATTCGAGCGTATCCTGGCTAATCCCTACTACTGTAATGTTTAGGTCGCGAAAGAAAGAAAATTCATCCCGAAAACCGCATGCTTCTTTGGTGCACTGTTGCGTGAAATTCTTTGGATAAAAGTACAAAATACCTGGCCGACCCGCCCACTGCTGGCGAAGATGGAATATTTCTCCGGTAGTTGAAGGCAACTTGAAGTCGGGAGCAGTCTGGTTGATTGTTAAAGCCATTGTTTTTAAAATATAATTTTCTGATCACAAAGTGCAATGCGGTTTACATAAATTTAGGCAACAAAACGAAATAATTAGCGATAATCGGTACATTAGCGAGCAAATACAACGAATAGCCCGTTTTCGGTGCTTGTAACTTTCGACACACCTCCGAAAGTTGTACTTTTGCCGCTAAACTAATTTCTTACTAAAACGGATGAGTCAACAGGGTAACGCTATCTTGATAGTTGAAGACGAAGAGAATCTGCGTGGACTATTATCTAAAATACTAAGCTTAGAAGGGCATCAGGTATACGAGGCGGGCGATGTGGCCTCGGGGAAAGAAATTTTGCGCCAAGAGCGCATTCTACTGGTGCTCACCGACGTGATGCTTCCCGACTCGAACGGTATTGAGTTCACCAAATACGTGAGAAACGAATATCCACTGGCCGAGGTGATTGTGCTCACGGCCTTTGGCAACGTGAAGGATGGCGTGCGCGCTATGAAGCTAGGGGCTTTCGATTACCTGACCAAGGGCGATGGCGATGATCGACTGCCTATCGTGGTGCGCAAGGCTATGGAAAAGGCGTTACTCAACCATCAGGTACACGAGATGGAATTTCGACTCAACGCAAAATCGAGTTTTGGGAAAATTATTGGTAAATCGCGGGCGGTGCACCAGACCATCGAACTGGCTAAGAAAGTAGCGGTCACCGATACCACGGTGCTGCTACTGGGCGAAACTGGCACCGGTAAGGAGTTGCTCTCTGAAGCTATCCACTTGGCGAGCCGTCGCCGCAAAGGCCCCTTTATTCCCATTAATTGCGCTGCTATTCCCAAAGATCTTCAGGAGTCTGAGCTGTTCGGGCACAAAAAGGGCGCGTTCACGGGGGCTATCACCGATAAGAAGGGGTACTTTGAGGTAGCGGACCGAGGCACTATTCTGCTCGACGAACTGGGCGAGATGAGTCCCGAACTCCAGGCCAAACTGCTGCGGGTACTGGAAACCAAAACCTTTAACCGAGTAGGAGATACGCAAACTATTCCGGTCGACATCCGGGTGATCGCAGCCACTAACCGCAACTTGGTGACTGAAGACAACGAGTCGTTCCGTCGGGATCTGTACTATCGTCTAAGTGCCTTCACGATTGATCTTCCTCCGCTACGTGATCGCAAAGACGATATTGACCTGCTGGTGATGCACTTGATCAAGGAAAACGTGGAGCGCACGCACAAGGAGATTGACCGCATCGATCCGGACTTTATTGCGCAACTTAAAAAATACGACTGGCCGGGCAACGTGCGCGAACTAAAGAACGTGGTGGAGCGGGCGGTGATTCTAGCCGACCGCAACGAGCTTACGGTGGATACGTTGCCCAAAGAAATTTTGAACGGACAGGCCATATTCGAAACGCAGAAGGCGCCGGTCCTCGAAGCGGCTGGCGTAATTACCAGCCCGGTAGACTCACTTCCGGTCGCGGATGCCCCCCCGCCCGAAAGAAATACGGTAGATTTAAAATCGGTAGAGCAGAACCATATTTTGCGGGTGCTGGGTATGGTGAATGGCAACAAGTCCGAAGCCGCCAAGCGATTGGATATCGGACTAGCCACCTTATACCGCAAGCTGAAAGAGTATAAAATCAGCACCTGATTGCCACCATAATTCTCATCGTGCTGTCAATGTGATAAGCACTTATCATATTGACAGGTAATAAAGAGTGATTCTGATTAGTTTCAGCAAATGTTCCTTGTTTGACCAATAATTGCGACGCATACCGTGAAGAAGAAAAAGCTGCTTCATCCCTTTAGTTTCTACCGGTATTATAAGTCCATGAGGATTAAGGCGCAGATCGTGTCGGGGTTTTTGTTCATCTTGTTGCTCACCTGCGTGCTGGCGGGGGTCACGATCTATTATTTAAGTAACCTGGGTACTGCTTCCAACCGCATCCTGGAAGACAACTACCGCGCGATCAAAGCTACCGAAGGGTTGGTGGTTTCCCTGTCGAAGACCGACCAGATTCTTTCAAAGATTTGCTTGGGAGTCAACTACAACGATTCTACTCTCTTCACTATTCTTAGCAACGAACAGGAAGTGTTGGCAAACCAATTGGCCACCAGTCGCAACAACCTAGAGGGAGAAAAGGAAGACAGTCTGTTTGCTCAGATAGAGGCAACCTATGCCGATTATCAGAAAAACATACAATTGTTTGAGGGCACTGATGATCGGGATCGGGTAGGGCTTTATTTTTCGGTGCTTCAGCGGCTCAATGAGGTGATGCGGGAAAAGTGTGTGCAGTTGGCTTCTATCAACCACGCACAACTCAGCCAGGAAGATGCTATCGCGCAAAACCTATACTTCCGATCTAAGATATACGTGTTTTGTATCGTCATTTTAGTGCTGGTGATTGTGATCTGGGCGTTGTTTCAAGTGCCCCATGAAATCGTGAAGCCCATCACTGACATCACCGAAAAAATCAAGCGTATTGCCCAGGGTGAGTATCAGCAAGCTATTGATGTAGACTCTCGTAGTGAATTAGGAGATATGGCTCGTGCATTTAACTCCATGTCGATCAAACTACTGGAGTTTGAGAAACTGAACATCGAAGAAGTTCAAACCCAGAAGAGCCGAATGGAATCTATCATTCGCAGCATGGGCGATGGGCTGATCATTCTCAACGAACGAGAACGGATTATTCTGGTTAATGACTCAAGTACTCAGATTCTTGATTTCGACGAAGAACAACTAGTCGGTAAAAAGCTCACAGCGTTGGAAGGGAACAGCCAGGTGATTCGTGAACTGTCTAACTCATTACGGCACGATACGGCGCATCTTGACGACCGCTCGAAGCTGATGAAGGAGGAACGGCACAACTTTTTGAAGGTGAAGCGCGAAGGAAAGGTGTCTTTTTATACTAAGGAGATCATAAAAGTCTACAGCGATGAGGTGCAAAAGCGATTCATTGGCTATATCATCATTCTGAAGGACATCACGTCTTTTAAAGAGTCGAACGATGCCAAATCGAAATTTATCGCGGTGGTTTCGCACGAACTGAAAACGCCACTATCGGCGCTCAATATGAGCCTGATGCTACTGCGCGACACACGCTTCGGCACGCTCAGTGAGGAACAAGACAAAATTGCTGCTTCTATGAAGCAGGAAGTGCACCGCCTGGTGAATATGGTCACCGAACTACTAGACCTTTCTAAAGTAGAAAGTGGAAAGATCAACCTGGAGAAGAAACAGGTATCGCCCGCCATTTTAGTGGAATACGCTATTGCTCCGGTGCTGGCTAAGTTTGAGGAAAAGAATATCCGCATCGTGAAGCATATCGATGAGAACATGGTTGATATTCAGGTAGATCCTGAAAAGGTGTCGTGGGTGCTGATCAATTTTATGACCAACGCTATCCGATACTCATCCCAGGATGGTAAAGTGATTCTTGAAACGCACCAGTACGATGATCGGATCGAGTTCTCGGTGTATGACTTCGGACCAGGTATCGCTAAAGAAAACGTCCAGCGTGTCTTTGATAAGTTTGTACAATTGCCCACCAACGGAAGCAAGAACAAGCACGGACTCGGTCTGGGGCTGGCCATTTCCAAAGAGGTGGTTGAGGCCCACGGCGGCACCATTGCCGTGGAAAGCGAAGTGGGGCGAGGAAGCAAATTCTACTTTAGCATTCCAATAGAGCCCAACACCCCTCCCTTGGAAGAATCACTAACCTTAGAAAAAGAGGTAGCCTAGTAACCTCTGCGTTTCTTTCGCGTAAACGCTACCTTCACCTTGTCTTCAACACCCAACTATGCACTTATCCAAGGGGATACAGTACATGCTCTTGGCTACTTTCTTGTTCTCGTGCATGAACGTGCTGGTCAAGTTCGTTCCTCATGTTCCGGCGGTAGAGATCGTATTCTTTCGGTGCGTGATCTCACTAATGATGAGTTACGCGGTGCTCAAATCACAAAAAATATATTTGTGGGGCAACAACCGCCGCCTGCTCATTGCCCGCGGACTCTCCGGTGCCATAGCTTTGGTGCTCTATTTTGTGCTGCTTCAGCAAATCCCGCTGGCCACCGCCGTTACGCTACAATTTCTGTCGCCCATCGTCACCGCTTTTCTGGGAGTGCTGCTACTGGGTGAGCGTATGCGCCGTTGGCAGTGGCTGTTCTTTATGCTATCGTTCGGTGGCATGCTGGTGATCAATGGCTTCGATGCCCGCATTTCTACTGTGCACCTATTGATGGGGCTGGTGGCCGCGGTTGGTTCGGGGTTGGCATACACCATCATCCGCAAACTCAGCCAGCGTGAGCATCCGCTCGTGATTGTGCTTTACTTTCCGTTGGTAACCATGCCCATCGTTGGACTCTATTCGGCTTTTCACTGGGTGATGCCCCAAGGATGGGACTGGGCTGTTTTGCTTGGTATCGGCACCTTCACGCAATTTGCGCAGTATTTCATGACCAAAGCGTATCAGGCCGAAGAGGTATCTAAAGTGGCTAATCTGAAGTATCTGAGTATTATCTACGCACTTAGCTTTGGGTTCATTTTCTTTGGAGAAACGTTTAATTTGATGACCTACGCCGGTATGGCGCTAGTGATCACCGGAGTGGTGCTCAACGTATGGTACAAACAGTGGATTACGGCTCGCCAGAGCGTTCGTCCTGCCAAACGACCGGTAAGTAGCTAGCTCTGTAATCGCCTAAGCCTCAACGCCTGTGAATTTCATCCTTACTGCCAAAGACACGAAAAGCAACGCCCGCGCCGGGGAGATAACCACCGACCACGGATCGATTCGCACGCCTATTTTTATGCCAGTAGGCACCGCCGGAACGGTGAAGGGAGTGCATCAGCGCGAACTGGAAGACGATATCAACGCCGATATTATTCTGGGTAATACTTATCATTTATACCTGCGTCCCGGACTCGAGTTGCTGGAAGCGGCGGGTGGGCTTCATGGTTTCAATGGCTGGTCGCGCCCCCTGCTCACCGACAGCGGTGGTTATCAGGTATATTCGCTAGCCGATAAGCGCAAAATCACCGAGCACGGCGTCACATTTCGTTCGCACATCGACGGCAGTCAGCATACCTTCACGCCCGAACGGGCTATCGATATTCAGCGGGTGATCGGGGCTGATATTATCATGGCATTTGACGAATGTACCCCTTTCCCATGCGCTTACGACTATGCCAAAGAGTCTACTGAGCGGACACATCGCTGGCTGCACCGCTGCTGTGATCGGTTCGACACCACCGCTGAGAAGTATGGGTACCAACAGGCGCTGTTCCCCATTGTACAGGGCAGCACCTACGCCGATCTGCGCACCGAGTCGGCCGAGATAGTAGCCGCGCTGGGGCGGGCGGGCAATGCCATCGGCGGACTGGCGGTGGGCGAACCGGCCGAAGAGATGTATGCTATGACCGATTTGGTATGCCGTATTCTTCCTGCCGACCGACCACGTTACCTGATGGGAGTGGGTACCCCCGCCAATATTTTGGAAGCCATTGCGTTGGGAGTGGATATGTTTGACTGTGTGATGCCCACCCGTAATGCCCGCAACGGTATGCTGTTTACCACCCAGGGCATTATCAACATTCGCAACGAAAAGTGGAAAGACGAACTGTCACCCATTGATGAGGTGTTGGGGGGATACGTGAGTACCTTCTATTCCAAGGCCTATCTGCGGCATTTGATCCACTCGAAAGAGATGCTAGGAGCGCAAATTGCCAGTATTCACAACTTAAGCTTTTATCTTTGGCTAGTCCGACAGGCGCGAGAACACATTGAATTAGGAGATTACGCGGTGTGGAAAACCAAAACCATTCGGCAGGTGATGCAGCGGCTATGAAAATCATTGATCAATACGTACTAAAAAAATTTCTAGGAACATTTCTGTTTGTAGTCCTACTGCTAGTGTTGATTGTTACGGTTATCGATTTCACGGAGAAGAACGATGACTTCATAGAGAATAAGCTCGGAGCGATCGAGATTTTTGGATACTATCTAAGTTTCGTTCCGTACGTAGCTAGTTTGATCACCCCGATCACGGTGTTTATTGCGGTGGTGTTTGTCACGTCTAAAATGGCGGGAAACACCGAAATTATTGCTATCTTAAGTGGGGGGGTCAGTTTTAGTCGCCTGCTGTTTCCGTATTTTCTGGGGGCATGTCTAATTGCCGGGGTTAGCTTTTGGCTCAACGGGTGGATCATCCCCAACGCTAACAAAAGCCGCATCGCCTTCGAACTCAAGTACGTAAGATCTCCCTTCTACTACGACGAAAGCGACATCCATATCAAAGTGGCTCCCGAAGCATACGCTTACATGGAGAACTATAACAACAACTCTGAGGTAGGTTACCGCTTTACGCTGGAGAAAATCCGCGGCAACGAAATGCTGGAGAAGTTGTCGGCCCGCCGCATTGAGTGGGACTCTACCAACACGAAGTGGAAACTGAAAGACTGGACACTACACACCTTCGCCGGAGAGGTAGAGACGATTCGGAAAGGAACGGAGATGGATACTACGATTAATATCCATCCTGATGATTTCAGCAACACCTATCACATGTTTGAAACCATGACGCTGCCTGAACTAGACGACCACATTGCAAAGCAGCAAGAACGCGGTGGCAATGATATTCCTATCTACCTGGTGGAGAAATACATCCGATATATGTCGCCCTTCACCGCCATTATCCTCACTTTTATTGGAGTAATTATGTCGGCCCGCAAGTCCCGGGGTGGCTCCGGGTTCCAGATTGCTTTAGGATTTCTCATCGCCTTTGTCTACATCATTTTCTTCATTTTTTCTCGGAGTTTAGCCGAAGTAAACTCTATTAATCCCCTGCTGGCAGTCTGGTTGCCCAATATCATTTTCGCGGCGGTGGGAATGGTGCTCTACAAGACCGTTCCACGCTAATGGCTCAGGTCAAACATTATCTGTTGCTCCACTTTGTGGTGCTTATCTGGGGCTTCACTGCTGTTATAGGATTGTTGATTAGTATCCCGTCGGTAGAAGTAGTATTCTACCGTACATTGATCGCATCAGTAGCTCTAGCAGGGGTCTTATTAATCAGGAAAAAGCCGTGGATCTTGCCGCGGGCCACGGTGGTTGCCATCTTAGCAACGGGCGCGCTCATCGCCGCTCATTGGATATTGTTCTTTGCTGCTGCCCGGGTGGCCAACGCTTCAGTGTGCCTGGCGGGCATGGCTACTTGCTCGCTGTGGACTAGTCTGCTCGAGCCCTGGATGACCGGTCGGAAAATTAGGGTGTACGAAGTGGGACTAGGGTTGCTGGTGATTGTAGGGCTGTACATAATCTTCCGGTTCGAGCTCGATCACGCATTGGGTCTGACGATGGCCATTGGCTCGGCAATATTAGGGGCAGTGTTTACTATCTTGAACGCCCGGTTTGCGCAGCACCACGATGCCTACGTGATCACATTCTACGAAATGGTGGGAGCCTGCCTAAGTGTAGCGCTGTTCTTTCCAGTCTACGTGGCCTACCTGAGCGAAGCAGGAACGCTGCTGCTCGTTCCCACCGCCTCTGACTGGATGTACCTACTGCTTCTTTCGCTGGTGTGTACCTTGTACGCGTTCTCGGTATCGGTGGACTTAATGCGTT
This sequence comes from uncultured Cytophagales bacterium, assembly GCA_963761785.1. GTDB lineage: Bacteria > Bacteroidota > Bacteroidia > Cytophagales > Cyclobacteriaceae > Tunicatimonas. The sequence continues at coordinate 1,494,899 of CAVXII010000001.1, read as the reverse complement.
ATGTAACAGCGTTTGCCATGAACCTGACTAACAACTTGGAGCCGGTATACGGTATCTTGCTGGCAGTACTGATCTTTGGCGAAGAAGAAGCTATGTCCTTACCCTTCTACGTGGGTACGGCGATTATCCTGCTATCGGTGTTGGCCTACCCAGTGATTCGCCGCGTGCAACGCCGTCGAGCGCTGAGTCCCGAGTTGATTTCCTGAGCGAATAGCAACGCACAAGAACTTCTACCCGGTAGAACCTCTTTCGTTATTTCAGGGAACGCTTATTTCTTCTTCCGTCCGCCCCCGCGGCCCTTCTTTTCCGGAGTGGCTTCGGCCAGGGTGACGCACTCTTCTAGGGTGAGTTCTTCGGGTTTTCGGTCTTTGGGAATCTTTACGTTCTTCTTACCCGCCTTGATGTAAGGACCATAGCGGCCCTTCAGAACTTGAATATCGGGATTCTCATCAAACACCTTGATGTACTTTTCTGCATCTAGCTTTCGCTTGGCTTCGATTAGCTCAACAGCTCGTTCTAAGCCAATGGTTAGGGGGTCATCTTCTCGGGTAAGCGAAGCAAACTTGCCCTTGTGCCGCACATAGGGGCCAAAACGCCCGATGGCTGCCACCACCTCTTCCTCCTCGTATTCGCCTACTTCGCGGGGCAATTTAAAAAGTTCTAGCGCGTCTTCCAGCGTAAGTGTTTCAATAAACTGCCCCTTGCGCAGACTTGAATACTTCGGCTTTTCTTCACCGTCGGTCTCGCCAATCTGCACCATCGGCCCAAATTTTCCCAGGCGGGCAATCACCGGTAAACCAGATTTGGGATCTTCGCCTAGCCGCCGATCATTCTGAATAGTGGTGCGGTCAACTTCTCCGGTGCTCTCGATCTTCGGGTGAAATCGGTTGTAGAACTCGCGCAGCATTTTCTCCCACTGCTTCCCGCCCTGGGCGATTTCGTCAAACTCTTTTTCTACCTTTGCCGTGAACGAGTAGTCCAGCACGTTCGAGAAGTATTCAGTCAGAAAGTCGTTCACCACCATCGCAATATCGGTAGGGAATAGCTTTTTCTTCTCGGTACCGGTGATCTCGGTAAGGGTGTTGGTCTCCACCTTGGTGGTGGGCATCTGTAGGGTGAGTTGCTGATACTGTCGTTCTTTCCCCTCTCGATCTTCTTTCTCCACGTAGCCCCGCTTCTGGATGGTCGAGATGGTGGGAGCGTAGGTGGAGGGGCGGCCGATTCCCATTTCTTCCAGCTTTTTCACCAAGCTGGCTTCTGTGTACCGGGCGGGTGGCCGCGAATACGTTTGGCGGGCCTGCATGATGCTTAAATCAAGCTCCTGTCCCTCCCTGAGAGGTGGCAGCATGCCTTTCTTATCTTCATCTTCCTCATCATCCGATGACTCAAGGTATACTTTCAGAAAGCCATCAAACTTAATCACTTCGCCAGAGGCGGTCAAGGTGAGGGGACTGTTGGAGATAGCAATGGTAGCGGTGGTTCGTTCAATCTGGGCGTCGGCCATTTGTGAAGCGATGGCACGCTTCCAGATCAGTTCGTACAGGCGTTGCTGCTGTCGGTCGCTGCTCACCTCCTTGGCCGAAAAATCGGTAGGGCGAATGGCCTCGTGCGCCTCCTGCGCCGAGGAGTCTTTCTTGGTTTTGTACTTACGGGTTTGTAGATACTGGTCACCGTAGCTACCGGTGATTTCGCCGCTGGCTTTCTCCACCGCTTCTTCCGACAGGTTCAGGGAGTCGGTTCGCATGTAGCTGATCTTGCCCGCTTCGTATAGGCGTTGCGCCAGCGTCATCGTTTGTGACACCGAGAAGCTTAGCTTACGCGAGGCTTCCTGCTGCAGCGTGGAGGTGGTAAAAGGCGGGGCGGGAGACTTTTTCACCGGCTTCATCTCCAGCTTTTGGATAGAAAAATCAGCCGCTTTACAAGTATCTAAAAAAGCGTAGGCCTCTTCTTCAGTATCAAATTTCTTGGGCAGTTCGGCCTTAAGCACGCTGTTATTGTCCAACTTGAACTCGGCGGTGACTCGGAACGAAGACTTGGTGCTGAAATCAGCAATCTCACGCTCGCGCTCCACCACCAGGCGCACGGCCACAGATTGCACCCGACCGGCCGACAACCCCCTTTTGATTTTTTTCCACAGCAGCGGAGAGAGCTCGTAACCTACGATTCGGTCTAGAATGCGCCGGGCCTGCTGCGCGTTCACCAGATCAATATCAATGCCTCGCGGCGATTGGATGGCGTTGAGAATTGCTTTCTTGGTGATTTCGCGGAAAACAATTCGTTTAGTACGGCTGTCGTCTAAGCCTAATACTTCTTTTAGGTGCCACGAAATCGCTTCACCCTCACGGTCATCATCACTAGCCAGATAAACTGTGTCAGAGGTTTTTACCAGCTTTTTAAGCTGGGCGATAATTTCTTTTTTATCAGGAGACACCAGATAAGTAGGTTTGAAGCCATTCTCAATGTCTACCCCGGTATCATCTTTGGGAAGATCACGAACATGACCGTAGCTGGACATGACTTTGAAATCCCCTCCTAAATATCCTTCAATGGTTTTGGCCTTAGCCGGTGATTCAACAATTACAAGGTTCTTAGACATAACGAATGGGTTTGCTCAGCTATTTTGTGGTAAATTGCCAGGGTTAAATTAGTTTAATCAACTGTATCCTGCTTAGTATCTCTCGGTGGTCGTCTTCCGGGAGGCGGCCCACGCTGGGCGCCCAGCGTGGGCCGCCAAGTACTGTACTAATACCTTGTTTCCCAAAACAAAGTTCTATTAAATAGTACAGACTCAAGCAAATAAAGATCGTATTCACCGTCAAACCAGCCGTTTTCGTATGACAAAAGAATTGTTTTTAGTGCGCCACGCCACTGCCAACGAAGCGGAACCGGGTAAAAGAGACAGTGAACGAGAGCTTAGTGCGAAAGGTTACCAAGATGCCACCCGACTGGGGCACCATCTAAGCGAGCGACAGCAAATTGCTGATTTGATACTGGTAAGTAGTGCACAAAGGGCCCGCAGCACCGCTGAAATACTAGTTGAGCAAATGCACTATAGCAGACGGGTTGACTATTCTGACGAGTTATACCAGGCTTCCGTGCGTTCGGTGCTCTCGCTGATCAATCAGCAAACCGAGACAGTTAACCGCCTGATGATTGTTGGACATAACCCTACCCTCACGTATTTGGCAGAATACTTAACGGGCGCTCCGGTGAGTAACATGGCTCCGGGTGGGCTATTTCTGCTACAGATTCCGGTGCCTTGGGCCGAAGTCTCTCAACGAACCGCCACGTTAGATACCTACCTTGATCCGGAACAACTTCGGAAGTAGGTATTAAGATTTAGAACATCAGTATGTAATCCTGGCGGACGCTTAGCGGCGTAAAAAAGACCAGCCCCGCATCAAATAAATCTAGTGTTAGCGTAACTGCCGGATGCCGTTGGATGTAACGCCACGCGTGCTGCATCTCGCCCGACCAATAGATATCGTCGATCACCACAATGCTGCGCTCGTTGGTTTTGGCCACTACCTGCTCAAAATAAGCTACGGTTGGTTCGTATCGGTGGTTAGCGTCTAAGTAGGCAAAGTCCACCCGGGCTACCTGTTGAAGTAAATCCGGAAGGGTCTGATCTATATTTCCCCGCATAAGGTGGATGTTGTGATGTTCTGACTCGCTGAAAATCCGTTCGGCGCGATCGGCAATTGCCTCTCCTCCCTCCAGCGTATACACTACCCTCGCGGGGCGGGCGGCTGCTAAGTAGAGCGTGGTTATCCCAAACGAAGTGCCCAACTCCAGTAAGTATTCCGCTGAATTGTAAGTGGCCAAACGGTATAAAAGCCTTCCAAACTTGGCTGAACTCAATCCGTGTCGGGCCATGCTGCGCACACTTCGAGTTGTTTGCGTCGACACGCGGGAGGGAGCACCTAAGTCACTAACCGCCACTTGGTCAGAACAATGGAGTAGGTGCTGGCGGATCTCCTCAATGGACTGAAACGCCGGAAGTGACTGATCGTTCTTGATGACGTTGCCGTACAGATCGTAAACGAAGGGGGCCTGTAGTGAGTGTCGGTTAAGGGCGTGCAACCAGTGGTGAAAATAGCCACGAATTAACGAAAAGTTAGCTGAAAGCAAAGTGGTGAACAACGACTAGTTAGCCCGGTAGGGGGCAATCATAGTAAACTCAGGGATGATCACCTTCAACTGACGGTCGTCCATAATTCGCTGCATCAAGTAGGCACCCTTCATCTTACCGATGCCCGACTTCAAATTGCAACCCGACACGTAGCGGTGCGCATTTCCGGGTTCCAACACTGGCTGCTTTCCGATTACTCCATCACCTTTCACCTCGCGCTTAGGAAAGCCAATGTCGTGAATGTGCCAGTGGCGGCGGAGTAACTTTACGGTGTGGTTGCTGTTATTTTCAATAGTGACTTGGTAAGTAAACACGTAGTGGCTTTGGCTAGGACTAGAATAATCGGGTTGATATTCTGTTTCCACTGTTACCTTAACCCCTTCCGTGATTTCTGTTACCATCGTATGACTGCTTGCTTTTTCACGGCTAAAGTTAATTATATGTTTAAGATAACCTATTTAACCGGAAAGAAATGAACGTTAAAATCGCATCTTCATGGAAAAACCGACTCTCAGGAGAGTTCAGCAAACCCCAGTTTTTGAGTTTGGTTGAATTTCTTAAAGCTGAGTACAAAAACCATACGGTATATCCGCCGGGGCCGGAGATTTTCCGCGCCTTTGACCTGACTGATTTTGAGAATGTCCGCGTCGTCATTTTGGGTCAAGATCCCTATCACGGGCCGGGGCAGGCCAATGGTTTGGCGTTTTCAGTGCGTGAGGGGATGACCAAGCCACCCTCGCTGGTCAACATATTTAAAGAGATCAAAACCGAGTACGACCAGGAGGTTCCTAGTAGTGGCAACCTGGAACGCTGGGCCAAGCAGGGCGTGCTGTTGCTGAATTCAACGCTCACAGTACGCGCCCGGCAGGCAGGGTCTCACCAAAAGAAGGGGTGGGAGGAGTTCACGGATGCGGTAATCCGCAAAGTTTCCGAAGAAAAAGAAAACGTGGTGTTCATACTGTGGGGAGCCTACGCACAAAAGAAAGGAGCAGTGATCGATGAGAGCAGGCATCTAGTACTTAAGTCAGCGCACCCGTCGCCCTTCGCGGCTGATCGGGGTTTTTTCGGCAACGATCATTTCAAGCAGGCTAATGCTTACCTGGAAGAGCACGGTAAACCGGAAATTGAGTGGTGATAATTTGCGACTGACAGTTTGTGGTTGGTACGCACTGATCCGGCTGTCGCAAATTATGTGTAATAGGCTTTGAAGCGCTCAATGTTCTGGTCAGTACCAATAATAATCATGGTGTCATCCTTCCCAAATTCCAGATCGCCGGGCGGGTTGAAGGTAAAACCGGCCGACTGATGCCGGAAGCCAATTACTGTGGCCCCGGTATGCTGCCGGATGTTGAGTTGCCGTAAGGTTTGATACTGATATTCTGCTCTGATCTCATCAAATGTAAAGTCCTCTAATTTGAGATGCTCGCTGCTCACGCCAGTGAGAATGTTTAGGAACTCAATTACATCAGGTTTGGTAATGAGACGCGCCATATGAATGCCGCCGATGGCATCAGGCATCACCACTTGGTTGGCCCCAGCGCGCAGTAGTTTTTTCTCCGAGCTTTCTTCCGAAGCTCGTGAGACGATAGTCACCTTAGGATTGAGCTCTCGGGCGGTTAGGGCGATAAAAACATTGTCCGTATCCTTTGGCAGGGTGGTGATGATGGCCTCGGCCCGGTTGATGCCAGCCGCCAGCAGGGTGTCGTCGGTGGTGGCATCACCTATAATGTACTGAAAATTAGCGCTATCAGGGAAGCTCTTGATCAACTGAGGATTTTGCTCTACCACTACAAACGAACGGTTGCTCTGTAGCAGTTCTTCGCAGGTGCGCACCCCGTTTCGGCCGAAGCCGCACACAATAATATGATTAGAAAGTCGCTGCACGCGTCGGCTGGTAATGTATTTCCGAAATGTCTCCCGAAATTCTCCTTCTACGATAAACGCGGTGAGAAGACTAACCGCGTAGGCGAAAATTCCGAGATTAAAGATAATATAAAAACTGGTAAACAAGCGTCCGGCGTCCGACAAGGGTTTTACTTCTGAAAACCCCACGGTTGACAGCGTGATCACCGTCATATAAAAGGCCTCTACGGGTGAGTATCCTTCTACCGACATAAATCCGGCTTCCCCAATAATTAGGCTAACGATCAGCAGGGCCAAGCCAATCACTAACCGGTTCAGGGTAATTCTTCGTAGTCGCCTAAAGAGGCCAAGATTTCTCATTGGATTTTAAAATTCGTATAAATACACAAATTTTAACATCAGTTTTTGCTATGTTGCGCTGCTTTGCCGAGTGTGAAGTTAATTGCTCTTAACGTGGATGTCATAGGTAAACCGTTGGCACAGTTTTGGTAAACAACTCAGTAAAGTTGGTAAACGTATATGAGTTTTCAATACAGAAGATGGTTTTGGCTGATCGCATGCTGCCTTTTTTCGCTGGGGGCTTCGCCCGCTAGTGCGCAGAATGAGGTAATCAACAACGTGCGCGATGCGCTGAAGACGGGTAGTTCTAAAGAGCTGGGTAACCACTTTAACAATACCGTCGAAATTAGCATTAATGGCGAAAAAGCCAGTTACAGCCGCAACCAAGCGGAGTTCATCTTGAAAGATTTCTTTAATAAATACCCCCCGCAAGCGTTTCGCTACGTGCACCAGGGTTCGTCGAAAGAAGGGCTGAAGTATACTGTAGGAACCTACACCCATGATCGGGGCGAGTTTCGGGTGTTTATGCTGATTAAGCAATTCGGTAGTAGTTATATGGTCGATAAGATTGATTTTAATCAGGAATGAAATTGCGATGATTGATTCCGTTTTATCATACGTTTTTTCTCCGCAATTTCATAATTAGTGGTTCAGGGCTTGCTCTAACAACAATTTTGCTTTAGCTACTATCTGCTCCAATCCGCTCAAGTCCTTCCCTCCGGCAGTGGCGAAGAAAGGTTGTCCGCCGCCGCCGCCCTGGATGTGTTTAGCCAGTTCCTTCACTAGTTTCCCCGCGTGCAAGTCGTATGCCTTCACCAGCGATTCGTCAATCGCAACCGCAATCTGAGGCTTCCCGGCCACATCGGCCGCCAGTACCAACACCAAATTTTCTTGCTGGTTTTTCAAATCAAACGCCAGCTTTTTCAGGGCATCCGCACTTGGCAAGCTCACCTGCTCAATAATAATATTTGATTCTTTTATCGAGTACACCTTCTTGAGAAGATCGTCCTTAAGTCCTGCTGCTTCCTGCTGCTGTAACGTTTCTAACTGCTTTTGTAGTTGGCTTCTGTCATGCAGTAGAGTCTCAACCGCTTTTTTCAAATCGTGGGGCTGCTTGAGTAGCTCCTGCATCTCCCGGACCAGCTGTTCTTGCTGATCCACCAGTGCCTCAGCCGCACCAGCGGTAATAGCTTCAACACGACGAACGCCCGCCGATGTGGACCCTTCGGAAGTGATTTTGAACAGACCGATGTTTCCGGTTGCGGCAACGTGCGTACCCCCGCACAGCTCCACTGAATAGGTGGGATCGAAGATGACGACGCGCACTCGTTCGCCGTACTTTTCTCCGAACAGGGCCATAGCTCCCATCGCTTTGGCTTCGTCAAGGGGCACACTGCGTTGTTCTTCGAGGATGATATTCTGCCGGATTTTTTGATTCACTCGCTGCTCAACCTTCTTAATTTCCTCATTGGTAAGCTTAGCAAAGTGCGAGAAGTCGAAGCGTAGCAGACGGTCATTAACCAGCGAGCCGCGTTGCTGCACATGGTCGCCGAGCACCTCACGCAGGGCGGCGTGCAACAGGTGTGTAGCAGTATGGTTATTCTGGGTGTTCTGCCGCCTATTGGCGTCCACCACGCAGCGGAAGGTCTTCGTGGAGTCTTCAGGTAGCTGTTTGGTAATGTGTACAATCAGGTCATTGTCTCTTTTAGTATCGATCACCTGGATGCTTTCGCCATCAGACTCGAGGTAGCCGGTATCACCCACCTGTCCGCCACCTTCGGGGTAAAAGGGAGTGGTATCGAGCACCACTTGATAGTACGAATGGTCTTTCTCGCTCACTTTCCGGTGCTTCACAATTTGCGCTTCGGCAGTAAGATGGTCATAGCCCACGAAGGTGACGGGCGCATCGTTCACCATCGTCCAATCGCCAGTGTCAGATACGGCGGCGGCACGCGAACGCTTCTTCTGCTGCGCCATTTCCTGCTCGAACCCTGCTTCATCCACCGACAAACCATTCTCACGGGCGATAAGCGCGGTCAAGTCCAGGGGAAAGCCGAAGGTGTCATAAAGCTCAAAGGCCACCGCACCCGGAATCACGCTCGATGCCCGGTACTCCTGGTTGATCTGCTCCATTTTGCGTAACCCCACCTCCAGCGTTCGCAGAAACGACTGTTCTTCTTCCTGAATAACCTTAGCAATAAAGTCTTGCTGCTCCTTTACCGTTGGAAAAATCGTGGCGAATTGTTCGGCAAGGATTGGCACCAGATCGTACAGAAAGGGTGCCTTAAAGTTCAAAAAAGTATACCCGTAGCGCACTGCCCGCCGCAGTATCCGGCGAATTACGTAGCCCGCTTTGTTGTTGGAAGGCAGCTGCCCATCGCTAATGGTGAAGGTGATGGCCCGGATATGATCCACGATCACCCGGATGGCGATGTCGGTTTCTGTCCTATCACCGTAGGTTACCCCCGCCCGCTGACTCACGTGCGCGATGAGCGGGGCAAACACGTCGGTATCGTAGTTGGAGGTTTTATTTTGGATGGCCATCACCAGCCGCTCGAAGCCCATGCCCGTGTTGATGTGCCGGGACGCCAGCGGTTGCAACGCACCGGACTGCTGGCGGTTGAACTGCATGAAGACCAGGTTCCAGATTTCTACTACCCGCGGATGGTCCTGGTTTACCAATTCCGAGCCGGGCACTTCGTCAATTTCTTTTTGCGTGCGCAGGTCAATATGGATCTCCGAGCAGGGGCCACAGGGGCCAGTGTCGCCCATCTCCCAGAAGTTGTCTTTCTTAGCGCCCAGCAAAATCCGATCTTCGGCAATCCATTTCTTCCAGTAATCATACGCCTCTTGATCAATGGGTAGTCCATCGCCCTTGTCACCGCCGAACACGGTGGCGTAGAGTCGTTTCTCAGGCAGTTGATAAACTTCGGTCAAAAGCTTCCAAGCCCAGGCAATGGATTCCTGCTTAAAGTAGTCACCGAACGACCAGTTACCCAGCATCTCGAACATGGTGTGGTGGTAGGTATCCAGGCCCACTTCCTCTAAATCGTTATGCTTACCTGATACCCGCAGGCACTTCTGGCTGTTAACCGCCCGAGGATAGGGGGGCGGCTCGTTGCCCAGAAAGTAGTCTTTAAATTGATTCATGCCCGCGTTGGCAAACATTAGCGTAGGATCGTCTTTGCTTACTATTGGGGCCGAGGGGACGAATTGGTGCTGTTTTTGTTCAAAAAAGCGAATAAAGGCTGACCTGATTTCCTGAGAATTCATGGGATGTAATTTTTGCTACTGCTTCATCAATTTTACCATACTGAAAACCGCTACCTTACTGGTTATAAAATAATCTTAACCAATTATAAGCAAGGGTTGCTTTCAGTTCGTTAAAGATAAAAGGTTCGACAAAAGTAGGACGAATCGCCAAAGATAAGCGCTTGCGATGCCAAAAATAAAATATTATTACGACACAGAAACCTGCAAATACGAGCGGGTGCGCACCAGTCGGTGGGATGTCTTCCTGAACGTGCTGGGCTTTGTCGTGTTGGTGCTGGTGGCCGGTATCTGTCTGGTAATCGTGTTTGATACCTACTTTGAGTCGCCGAAGGCCGCTAAACTGAAGCGAGAAAACGAAGAACTGCACTTTTATTACGATATGTTGGGTAAGGAGATGGAGCGCGCCAACCAGATGCTCAACTCCTTACAGGAGCGCGACAACAATGTGTACCGAACTATTTTCGAGGCAGAGCCCATTCCTTCGTCGGTGCGCAGCGCGGGGGTTGGCGGTGTGGATCGTTACAAAGAGTTATTAGAGGACGGTCTGGAAAGCGAAGAGCTAATTGCCAACACTTTTCAGCGCATCGATCAACTCGACCGACAGTTGTATATTCAAACGAAGTCGTACGATGACCTGCTGGCGTTGGCCACCGATAAGTCTGATATGCTGGCTTCCCTTCCCGCTATCCAGCCGGTGTCTAACAAAGAGTTGCGTCGCCTGGCTTCCGGGTTTGGCATGCGGGTGCATCCAATTTATAAAGTGAAGATGATGCACCCGGGCATTGACTTCTCGGCTCCCCAGGGCACGCCGGTCTACGCCACGGGCGCCGGAAAGGTAGCCATTGTGAAAACCTCGCTGTCGGGCTACGGCAAGCAGGTAATCATCGACCACGGTTTTGGCTACCGCACCCGCTATGCGCACCTACAAGATTTTAGCGTGAAGCAGGGGCAGCAGGTAGAACGCGGCCAAAGCATCGGTGTGGTAGGAAACACGGGCACCTCCACCGCTCCCCATCTGCACTACGAGGTGTTTCATGACGAGGAGCGGGTGAATCCTATCTACTACTTCTACCAGGACATCACGGCCGAAGAATACGAGGTGCTGGTGCAGTTGGCCTCTATCGAGAACCAGTCGCTGTAGAGTAGCTGCTATAGGATAGCCTTCGTAATACGGTTGCAGTAAAGCGCTCTTCACCGGGTGATCACCATGGGGTAGCCGGAGCTTTCGTAGAGGGCGCATCCGAGATGGAGCCTCAAACGATTGAGAAAAACGATCACTTTCTACAGAGCTACCACGCGGGTAATTTTTTGCTGAAACTACCATTCTTGCCCCGAATGGCTGGGCTGTTTTTTGTGCCTAAGCAGAAAATAACCACAAAACCCTCTCTAATGAAAAAGCGTCTGATCGGTTGCTACGCGGCAGCCAGCATGCTTGCTTTAGCCTCTTGCCAAGAGGACGTTAAAAATGAAACCCTTTCTGCGATCACCATTACTTCGCCCCAGGCGGGCGAAAAGGTGTGGCTCAACGCCCCCCTGAAAGTTGAGATAGCCACCCCACCGGCGGGCAGCAAAGTGATGTTCTATCTGGATGACGAACTGCTGGGCGAGGATGCCGAAGCCCCCTACGAATCTTGCCCCGATTGATGCTGGATACGAAGCAGTACGAAGACGGTGCCTACACGCTGCGCACCGTGGTTCAGAGCGGGGACGGCGAACCGGCCGAGGCAGTCCAGACCATCAACATCTTCAATAAGTTGTTCAGTCTTAAAGTAGACAATAATTACCTAAAGGGATGGACTTTTGCACCCAAAGAGGCTTGGTTGATTGCTTGTGATACCGAGGGCAACATTATCCAGGCAGAAGAACTGCAAAACGGTGAAACAATCAATATTGATCGCCAAGACCGGACTGACGAAGAACTGATAGTTACCTTAGTGAAGGTCTACGTTGGCAGTGATAATGATCGGTTTGTTTCCATAGATTCGTACCAGGATATTGCTCCGAATGCGTGGTTCTTTAGAGGATATACTCCAACAGAGAAATCAGTGATTGGTACGGCTGAGATAGCCTACGCTATTCCCAACGAAATGCAAACATTGGTTACTGCTTCCAAGGCTAACGTGTCGCTCAGCACGGTTGACGAGGGTTATCAGGCTTCTTTGGATATCTTAGAAGAACCAGCGGGATTATTTGTTGCCAACAATGCGCAAGACGGCAGTTCGGCTAACTACGCCTGGTTAGACGGTATCCGGGTAGACCAACAGTATGATCTGGATGCCGGAGATTTTAAGCCTATGAAGTTGATGCAGCAAGTCTCTATCCCGCCCGCGGATGATTTGTACCTTTCCGTGAGTGGTATTAGCGAAGAAATAGAGACATACTGCGACCTTTTTCGAGTTTAATCATGATTATCAAAGTGATGATGAGGTGCCCGGTCAACTATTTATTTACACTCCAGAAGGACTGTTCAACAACTACTACCACTTTGTTCGTATCACTCGCAACGGGGTTACGTACCGTCACGTTGGAACTGATATCCTGAAAAGCGCCTACGTGGTTCCTGAAATACGCGCTGATGTCGCAAGTTTTGGACAAGAGCACCGCATCCAAATTCAGGGAGATTATGGGGCTGATTTTGCCAAAGGACTTTGGAATTACTATAACTTTAGCGATGGCTCAACGGAGGTGGTTACCTGGTACGTTCACGCATCGATAAACGAAAAAGAATATCGTGCTCAACTCCACGAAATTCCGGCCCAAATCACCGACCGGCATCCATTCATTGGCAAGGCCATGCGAGATATGGAATACAGCGCAACTACGCTGTATAACTACGATAGCATTGCATCTCTGTCCGACTTTGTAAAGAATCTATATCAAGCTGATATCGAGCCTAGGTTTGGCGCTCGAGAGGAGGTTTTGATCCGGGCCGCTGACGCTCAAGGGGGTAGAACGATGGGCGGTTTGCCCGAAAGCATTGCGAAGAAAATAGAAGCCCTTCGGCAGCGTAGGTAGAAAGAGGCTTTATCCGTACCAAGGGCCAGTGTTGGAAACAGCGCTGGCTTTTTTGCTAATTACGTGCAAGCAAATACGAGTTGACATAGCCCACAGGCCAAACTAACCGAAGGTTAAAGTTGCTATGCTTTCGTCAAGTCCTCTTTACAGCGCAGAAACCTTCAAGAAGCTAGCAAGTTACCTGCATAAAGAATGCTCTTGCTCCTGCCCTCTATAATCAACGCCGCCCAAATTTGCGCTCAACTCGGTGTCAAACAAGTTGTTCTTTCACCAGGTTCACGCTCGGCACCCCTCACCCTAGCTTTCGTCCGCCACCCCGGCATCACCACCAGAGTTATCAGCGACGAGCGCTCGGCCGCTTTTGTCGGACTAGGCATTGCCCAGCAGTTACGGCAGGCCGTGGGGCTGGTGTGCACTTCGGGCTCAGCGGCCTACAACTACGCCCCGGCGGTGGCCGAAGCCTTCTTTCAACAAGTACCGCTGGTCATCTTCACGGCCGACCGTCCGCCCGAGTGGATTGACCAGCTCGATGGGCAGACCATTCGTCAGCGCGGCATCTACGGAGCGCACGTGAAAGCCAGCTACGAACTGCCCGTCGGACAAACCGAAGCGGACGTGCGCTACGCCGCGCGGCAGGTGGCCGAAGCAATCAACCTGAGCCGGGCGTACCCGCCGGGACCGGTGCACCTCAACGTGCCCATTCGCGAACCCTTCTACCCAGGTGCGGACGAGCCAATTCAATTTGACCAGAACGTCAAGGTGATTGTGCCGGTGCCGTCGCTTCCAATACTTTCTGATGCAACTATGCAAGCGCTAGCCAACGACTGGCGGCGCTATGATAAGAAGCTGATCGTGGGTGGACAAGCCGAAGCAAACGCAGACTTGGTTTCCGCTACGAGTGCATTAAGTAACGCTCAGCAGGTACCTCTAGTCGCTGATGTGATTTCCAACCTGCACCCGGTGCCTTCGGCCGTGCGCCACGCAGATACGATACTGGCAAGGCCCGACGAAACACTTTCGCCGGACTTACTGATCACCTTCGGACGTTCGGTCATTGCTAAAAACCTCAAGCTGTTTCTGAGGAAACACCGCCCCGCCGCTCACTGGCACATTCAACCAGCGGGTACGGCCGCCGATACTTTCGGGGCGCTCACCCGAGTGATCTATACCGAGCCCATTCGGTTTTTCCATCAGCTTCAAGCGTCACTTACCGAACCTTCTAATTCACAAACGGCTTACCTCCAACAGTGGCAATACCGGGAAACCGAAGCGCAGCAGCAAATTGATACCCTGTTCGATGCCGTGACTACCAAGCGCGTGGGAGAGTTTCAGGCGCTGCAAACGGTGCTTCACCACCTGCCCGATGCGCTGAATCTGCACTTGGCCAACAGCATGACCGTGCGCTATGCCAACCTGATTGGTTTGTCAAACCAACAGCAGCAGGTGGAAGTGTTTGCCAACCGGGGCACCAGTGGCATTGATGGTAGCAGTAGCACCGCGGTGGGTTCTGCCCTGGCTTCGGAGCGACTCAACGTGTTGTTCACCGGTGACATGGCGTTTTTCTACGACCGCAACGCGTATTGGCATAACTATCCGTTGCCCAACTTGCGGATTGTGCTATTCAACAATCACGGTGGTGGCATCTTCCGACTCATCGACGGCCCTCGGCAGCAGCCGGAGCTGGAAGAATACTTCGAGACCCATCAGACACTGTCCGCCCGGCGGACGGCCGAAGACTTTGGTATGGAATACCATCAGATTGATCTTACCGAACCCGGAATGTATCCTTTACTATCTGCTTACCTGGCGGACTTCTATGGTCGGGAAAGCAACCACGCCAAGCTGCTGGAAATCGTAACCGACCCACCCGTTAACCAAGCTGAGTTTGATCGCTATCGGCGAGTAGTGAGTTGATACCTCTGCGTAAAGATTGACAAGATATCACCCAAGAAAGAAGCCCTGTCTGTAGCTTCTTCTAAAACATTTTTCGGTTAGATACATTCTCTGAATGTACCTAACTTTTTGATCCGCCTATGTTATCCTCTAAAACCATCGTGATTACCGGAGCTTCCAGCGGCATCGGGCGCGCTACCGCCTTGGCTCTGGCTACCGACCACCAAAGTTCTCTAGTACTAGCAGCCCGCCGTAAAGAAGCCCTCGACGAAGTGGCCGAATTATGCCGCCAGCAGGGCAGCGCCGTGCTGGTGCGACCCACCGACGTGACCAAAGAGGAGGAAGTTGACGCGCTGGCCCAAGAAACCATCGAGCGTTTCGGGAAGATAGACGTGTGGCTCAATAACGCTGCTGTATCGCTCTTCGGCCGCTTTGATGAAATCCCCACGCAAGACCTTCGCCAACTGCTGGAAGTGAACCTATTCGGCTACATCTACGGGGCCCGCGCCGCGGTGGCTCAGTTTCGTCAGCAGGGTCATGGTTCGTTGATCAACGTGTCGTCGGTGGTTGGTTTGGTGGGGCAACCCTACACCGGTGGGTACTCGCTGAGCAAGTTCGCCATTCGGGGTTTAAGCCTGAGCCTGGCCCAGGAGCTGGCCGATGAGCCCGACATCCACGTAGGCACAATATACCCCGCGGTGATCGACACGCCCATCTTTAATCAAGCCGGTAACTACTACGGCAAGGAGGTGCAGGCTCCCAAGCCCCGCATCAAGGCCGATCAGGTGGCAAAAACGATCATTTCTATGATCAAACACCCGAAAGAGGAGGCCATCGTGGGCGGCATGGGAAAAATCATGCGGCTCGCCCGCGCCGTAGCGCCAGTTACTTTTGACAAACGCTACCGCAAAATGATCGCCGACGGACACTTCCGCGACGAACCGGCCGACCCAACCACCGGCAACCTTTTTGAGCCGATGCCGCAGTGGGGCAAGGTGAGCGGCGGCTGGAAAAACAGCAATCAGCCCGACTTTGTGCTGCCCAATCGCTGGCTCGCCGTCACCGGCACCGCCCTGCTCGGCGCAGCGATTACCCTACTTATCGTCAAGAACCGCGACTGATGAAGAAGCCAAGGTCGCTCACCATGTCGTTTGATAACCTCCGCGTTGGGAAGCACTACCGGCTCACCAACTACGGTGATGTATCACAGTTTGAGGTGCTAGAGGTGCTGGAAGAAGACTTCCTGCTGAAAGATTTGCTATCGCTGGATACGTACCACCTGAGCAAACTGGTGGAGTACGGCACCTCCGATGACTTTGATATTGAGGAAATTAGGGAATAGACCGCACAAAAGTGCTAAGCGATCACTCCCGAGCCCACTAACTCCTCGCCCTGATACCAAGCAGCGAACTGCCCGGCGGCAATACTTTTCTGCGGTTCGTCAAACACCAGATACAGCCCTTCGTCCCATTGATGCAGCGCAACTTCTTCCAACTGCTGTCGGTAGCGGATGCGCGCCCGGTAGCGGGCCGACTCTCCCACCGACAACCGCCAATCCTCGCGCAACCAGTGAATTTCTTCGGTCGGAATAAACAACCCCGAACGATACAACCCTGGGTGCGCGTCGCCCTGTCCAACGTACACGATATTCTCGTGCGTATCGGTAGCTAACACGAACAACGGCAGTGGTGTGCCGCCCACGCTGAGTCCCTTCCGCTGTCCGATGGTGAAGTAGTGCGCTCCGTTGTGCTGACCCACCACCTTGCCCGTGTCAGGCGTATAGGGGTAAGGAGCAACTAGTTCCGGTAGATCGTCATAGTCATCCGTGCCGACGCTGACCAAAGACCGCGCAAAGATGGGCGCATCGGCGGGCACCTCCACGATGCGGCCTGGCTTAGGTAGCAACTTCTGTTGCAGAAACTCGGGCAGGCGCACTTTGCCCACGAAGCACAGGCCCTGCGAATCCCGCTTGTCGGCCGTGACCAGCTGTTGCTCCCGCGCGATCTGTCGCACCTCCTGCTTCTCTAGCTCCCCAATGGGGAACAGTGCTTTGCTCAGTTGCGCTTGGTTGAGCTGACACAAAAAGTAGCTTTGATCCTTGTTTTTGTCCCGGCCGGCCAGCAGATGATGCGTCACGTTTCCGGCGGCATTGTGGGTTTCAGTGCGGCGGCAGTAGTGACCGGTGGCCACGTAGTCGGCCCCTAGTTTGAGCGCTGTCTTCAGGAAAATGTTGAACTTGATCTCACGGTTGCACAGCACGTCGGGGTTGGGCGTGCGCCCTTGCTCGTACTCCCGGAACATATAGTCCACGATGCGCTCCTGATACTCCCGGCTCAGGTTGATGGTTTGAAAGGGGATGCCCAGCTTTTGCGCTACAATAAGGGCATCGTTGCTGTCTTCCAACCAGGGGCACTCGCGACTGATCACCACGCTGTCGTCGTGCCAGTTTTTCATGAACAAGCCGATCACCTCGTGCCCTTGTTTCACCAGCAGGTGCGCCGCCACCGAAGAATCAACTCCGCCCGATAGGCCTACCACTACGCGTTTTTTCATGCATAAAAGACAACGAGCGCGGGTACTTGGTTCAGTGTCTTGCGCAATTTATCCGGCAGCAATAATCTTCCGGACGGTTTTCAGGGGAAGCTGCGTTTGGTTACTAATCTCTTTTTCACCAAGTCCGTCGTTGAGCAGTTGCCTAACCTGAATGGCTCTGTCAATACCCAATTGAACTCCTTCCTCCTTTCCTTTCTAAACCAACCCTGGCGCCGGGCCTCCGGCCCGGTGACCAAAGTAAACAGGTTCTCTGAACCTGACGTGCGTAAACCAAAATCCACTCAGGCAGAAGCACCCATTTAGCCCACCAGGGCAAAACATTTTCTGCGCAATGACATAGGGGAGAACGCTACAACCCCTAATTTGCACCAGTATGAAAGAAATAGAAACCCCCGAAGCCCTCACCCAAGCCCTCACCGAACCGACCCTCACCAATCTGGCCGTTCAGTCGCTAGACTTAGCACCGCACGAGGCGCAACTGTTGACCAGGCGCATCAGCGGGTGCCTGTTTCTGGGATGCACCTTCACCGACCACTTGTTGCAGCACATCTACCGCCACAACTACATCTTTCCGCACCTCGACGTGCCCTATAACCCCTATCCCAAGGCGCTTTACGATCGGCATACACTATACGAGGATTACGACCCGCAGCAACCAGCTTCCTACCAACGCACCCCGGACAAGATTACCTACGACCACTTCGTGCGGGTGGGCAAAGAGTACGGCAACATCATGGAAACCCTGGCCCAGCGCCTGCACGACCACTCCATCACCGATGCCCTGCACGACTTTCTGAAGCAGTATCCCGAACGAAAGGTGGTGGCCGTGATGGGCGGTCACGGACTGAGCCGCAGCAGCGAAACGTACGCCAAGGTGGCCCGCCTGTCGAAGTGGCTGACGGAGCAAGGATTTCTACTGGTGTCGGGGGGCGGACCGGGCGCGATGGAGGCCACCCACCTGGGAGCCTGGTTGGCGGGGCAGTCAGCAGATACGCTGTCCGAGGCCATTACCCACCTGAGTCGTGCGCCCTACTACGACGATCCGCACTGGTTGCCCACCGCCTTCGAGATACTGAAGCAGCATCCGCGCAGTGCGTTTCACAGCGTGGGCATCCCCACCTGGGGCTACGGTCATGAGCCTCCCACGCCCTTCGCCTCTCATATCGCCAAGTACTTCGCCAACAGCATTCGCGAAGACGGACTGCTGACCATCGCCAAGGGCGGCGTGGTGTTCGCTCCCGGCAGTGCGGGCACCCTGCAAGAAATCTTTCAAGATTTGGCCCAGAACCACTACGAAACCCACGACTACGCCAGCCCGATGGTGTTTCTCAACACCCACTACTGGACGCACGAGCGCCCGGTGTACCCCGTGATTGAGGGGATGAAGTCGCGGGGCGTGCTAAGCAACCTGAACACGGGCTTGTATGATTCGGTGGAAGAAGTTGCGGCTCATCTGCTGCGCTTTCAGGAGTAATTATTGGGTGCATCCCCTCCAACCAAATCGTGGTGCGTGGTGTCTTACTAAGCAAACTCTACAATCCATGAGATACCTACTGATGCTGATGATCCTCGTGGGGGGACTGGCTTCCTGCGACCGCGACGAACCCGAACTGAGCCCCCTTGACGGCGCTTACGAAGGAACATTCGACCGGTCAAATCCTTCCGTGAAATTTGTTGAGTCAGACGTGACGCTCGTGCTGCGCGATGGGAAGTTCAGTGGCGAAAGTAGCGAACTCAAGTACCCCGCCATTGGTGGAGGCACCTACCGGCTGGTTGGTGCCGATTCGGTTGAATTCGTGAACACCACCGCCTGGACCACTGAGTTTGAACGCTACGCTTATCTTGTCCGGAAGGTATCACTTCCTTCGTGAAAACGACCTCCTTTGGCTAACCCGATCCCTTGACACCCAAAGTGCCGATACCTACCGACTGGAAGCGCAGTAGTGCTGGTCACCAACGGCCGGAAACTGTTGGTGATATCACTAAATTTAACGAACAAGTCAAATAACGAAGTGCAACCCTATTATGTGCGGGTGGGCTGGTCAAAAGCAGGCCATGCGCTGCGTTTCCCGGCATTCTTGCCTGTTTTTTGCCGATATTCTCAGCGGCCGCCGGGGTGACTACCGGCTATATGCATGGCTAACGGTCACTATAATTGAAAGAAGTCCCACAAAAGGCCACAAACGCCCCTTTAGTCCTCACCAGCTGCTCCGCACCTCTTTTCCGAGTCCTCGGGAGCACTTCTTCAAACTTCTCCGGTGAACTTTTGAAGTTCTCCGCAGAAAAAAATAAAAGCTGACCAGCATTTTCAGCACTTCTCCGCGGCGTTTTACCCCCTAAAAACAAGAAACCCGACCGGAGGAGCCGGGCGGGTAGACGTTTGGTTGCGCGAATCAATGCGAAGAGTGAGGGCAGGTGGATTATCTAGCGTGGAGGAGGGTTGGATCTGGTGCGGAAAACACTTGCCAACGCGGGCTGCGCTTTGGGGCGGGGAAGAAATACGTTACGTAAACTACTGCGCATCATCATTGCAAATTATACTCAGCGATCACCCTCGCAAAAAGGAGGCCAAAGACAGTGCATGCGCCCGCGTGAGAACAGCGATATGGTACATACGTAACTGTTCGTCGTGAAATGCGGCTTGGTTCGTAGTAGTGTTTGATGAAGAGCGTGGTAGGAGCCGGATATCTGGTGGGCTGCGGGTCTTCGGGTAATGCAGGGTTGTCTGCCGGGTGGCGCCGGGTCCTCTATCGAGTGACCCGGCGGGTGCTGTGGGGTAGTGGGGTAGA
Organism: uncultured Cytophagales bacterium; assembly: GCA_963761785.1. GTDB lineage: Bacteria > Bacteroidota > Bacteroidia > Cytophagales > Cyclobacteriaceae > Tunicatimonas. The sequence goes on along the minus strand of CAVXII010000001.1, from coordinate 1,475,042 downwards.
GACTGGAGCCATGGTGGAGTGAGTATCTTCGGGCAATGTAGGGTTGTCTGCTGAGTGGCGCTGGGTCCTCTTCGAGTGACCCAGCGGGTGCCGTGGAAGCGTAGGGCGAACGTCTTCCCTTCAACGGGCACCCTAGGGGTCACCTGAAAGGGACTCCTAGGCGGGTCAGCAGAAGAAGGTATTTATTAAGCACGTAGACTAATTTGTGACGTATGGGTGTATCCACCCCGCCTCCTAAGGCAAACACTCCCGGATGCGCTCGGCCAGAAAGCGGTTGCCCGTCTCGTTCATGTGCACCCCGTCGGTGGTGAGCACCCCCTGGTAGGCCTGATTGGTATTGCTGGTGCGCAGTTCGTCACCAAAGGCCTGGCGCAGGTCGCACAAAGGGCTGTCGGTGTCGTCGGCCACGCGCCGCACGATGTCGGCGTACTCCGTGAGGCGCACGTTTTCTTCTGAGTCGCTGTCCACATCTTCGCCGATGACGGTGGGCGTGCAGAACAGCACCGTAGCGCCCTGCGCCTGGATGCGCTGTGCCACGTCGCGCAATCCGGCTTCGTAGGCGTTGGCCTCGGTGCCGGTGGTGCCCTCAAATTTGTAGAAGTGCCACACGTCGTTGATGCCGATGTAAACTACCACCACGTCGGGATTCTTGTCCAGCACATCGGTCTGGATACGGGCCTGTAGGTCGGTGACCTTGTTGCCACTGATGCCCGCGCCGACCAGTTCGTACTGACTGGTATCCACCAGCGTCTTCATCACCTCAATGTAGCCGCCCGGCTCGGCCCCAGCCTGGGTGATAGAGTCACCGAAGAACACCACCCGTTTCTTCTCAGGGGTACAGGCTACGGTAAGCAACATGACGGAAAATAGCAGGGGCAGCAGCCCGTTTGATGGGCAGAATCGGAGAGAAGAGGCCATAGATTTTATTAGATAGGATGGTTATTTTGGTTGTTACAATGCATTGCGATTGCGGTTGGTGAAGGTAGATAATTGGCGCTGAAAAACTACCATTCAGAACCGTCATTCCGGGATTTTCTTTAGAGTAACAGAAGAAAATACCCGGAATCTCCCGCTACGAAGGAGGAGATTTCGGCTCTACGCTATCGCTTCGGCCGGAATGACGATAAGAATGGCGCTAACTCTATGATGTCTGGCCTCATAATAAAGGTTGCAGCGGCTTCGTAAACAGCGCACAATAGACCGCTCGTTCGCGACAATAAACCAGGAGATTCCGGGTCTTCGCTACCGCTGTGCTCCGGAATGACGTTATAGAATTGCGTACGGTTTTGCCAGACAATGTGCCAATTCCCGCGTAAGATACTATTTTTACCGGCATGGAAAACTCCGCCCCATTCTCAATTCCTGAAAAAGCTCAACAGTGGCGCACCCTGGTACAACAGCACGGCTCCTCCTGGTCCTGGAAAGAAGCCCAGCAGCAGCACGGCGCCCTTTTCGCCGACGAAGCGGTGCCCGTAGCCTGGTGGCCCGACCAATCCACCGTGGAGCAGGCTAATATCACCCAAACGCAGCAGGCGCTCGGCTTGGCCTCCTACGCGGAATTTTACCAATGGTCAGTAGACAACAAAGCGGACTTCTGGGAAACCGCGATCAACCGCCTGGGCATTGCGTTTCATCAACCGTACGAGCAGGTACTCGATCTATCAGCAGGACCCGAAAACCCCCTCTGGTTGCCCGGTGCCCGCCTCAACGTCGTAGAGAGTTGCTTTCAGGCTGCGGCCGACAAGACTGCATTAGTAGTGAACGACGAGGCGGGCAACGAACAACGCTGGACGTACGGCGAACTAGACTCTCTGACGCAACGCGTCGCATCGGGACTCACCGCGCTGGGCCTGGCTCCCGGCGATCGGGTGGGTTTGTATATGCCGCTGAGTGCCCAAGCGGTGGCCGCCTACCTGGGTATTATCCGAGCAGGCATGGTGGCGGTGCTGATCGCCGACAGCTTCTCTGCCGGGGAGCTGGAGCGACGCCTAGCCTTGGCCGATGCCCAACTGCTGATCACCGTGGATACTTACTCCTATAATAACAAACCACTGGTAGTCTACGATCGGGTGAAGCAAGCCCAGTCGCCGCGGGCGGTGGTGGTAGCGGCAGCCGATGTCCCCCTGCGTCCTGATGACCTTCGTTGGGACGACTTTCTGGGTCAGCCTAAAGTACCCACCCACGTGGCCACTCCTGATGAGCTGATCAGCATCTTGTTTTCATCAGGCACCACCCAAGAACCCAAAGCGATTCCCTGGACGCACCTCACACCCGTTAAGTGCGCCACCGACGCCCACTTCCACCAGGATGTGCACCCCGACGACGTGCTTACCTGGACCACCGGGATGGGCTGGATGATGGGGCCCTGGGCGATCTTCGCGGCGCTGATGAACCGCGCCACGTTGGTTCTGTTCGTGGGGTCGGGGGCCAGCCCGCAGTTTGGGCGGTTTATGCAAGACGTGGGCGTCACCGTGCTGGGCACCATCCCCTCGTTGGTGCGGGTGTGGCGCAGCACGTCGGCGATGGAAGCGTACGATTGGCCGGTGCGGGTGCTCAGCTCCACCGGTGAACCTTCGAGTGCCGACGACTACTTTTACCTGATGTGGCTCACCGGCTTCCGGGCCCCCATCGTAGAATACTGCGGCGGCACTGAGATCGGTGGCGGCTACCTGACGGGCTCCGTGGTGCAGCCCGTCGCTCCGGCCACCTTCACCACGCCCACGCTGGGCACCGAACTGCGCTTCCGCGACGAAGCCAGTGGGCAGTTGTCTCCGGCTCAATCGGGTGAAGTGTTCATCGTGCCGCCCGCCATCGGGCTGTCGCAACGGCTGCTCAACCGCGATCACCACCAAGAATACTACGCCGGGATGCCCACCCTGGACGACGGCCGCCCGTTGCGCAAGCACGGCGATACCTACCGGGTGCTGGGGCAGGTGGGCGACACCACCTTCTGCCGCAGCGGGGGCCGCACCGACGACAGCATGAACCTGGGCGGCATCAAGGTGAGTGCCGTGGAGATCGAAAAGGTGCTCAACCAGCACCCCGCCGTGCAGGAGTCGGCCGCGGTGGCCGTGGCTCCGCCCGGCGGCGGGCCCGAACAACTGGTAGTGCACTATGTAGCGGCGGCCGAGATGCCCGAGGATGCCTTGAAAAAAGAGCTGCAAAAAGCCTTGTCTGCCCAGCTCAATCCCTTGTTTCGCATACAACGCTTGATAGCGCAGTCGTCGCTGCCCCGTACCGCTTCTAACAAACTACTGCGGCGCTCATTGCGGTCGTAAACCCATTGCCCACGGATTAGTATATGGTTAGCGCATTCGTCTTTTGGAGCCTTGCATACTTCGGAATTTATTATTCCTTGCTCGAGATTCGGTATTGCTTGAATATAGAATCTCGAACAAGGAATCTCGAACGATGAAGTAAGGAAAAACTGCATTGTTAATTACGTACATTAATTCGTGGGCTATGGAAACGGTGGAACGTGTTCTTGGGCAAAGACTAACTTTCCCGTAGATTAGCCCATCCCGCAACCAATCAACGCACCCCTTGACGAGCTTTTATCACACTGACCTTCTAGGAAAAATCGTATCATTGACCCTAGCTTTCGCGGTTGGAATAATCACGGTTGCCCCAGCCCAAACGCTTCCTCTGCGGGCCTACGGGGTAGAAATAGGCACCCTGCCGGTGGGCGAAAACAACGCCATCACCGATGTGGCGGGAGTGCGCGTAGGGCAGGTGACCCTCGTTGAGGGCGACTCCGTAAGAACCGGTGTGACGGCCATCATCCCGGCCGCCGGGAACATATTCCAGCAGAAGGTGCCCGCCGCTATCTACGTAGGCAACGGTTTTGGAAAACTCGCCGGGTACACCCAGGTAGAGGAACTAGGAAACCTGGAAACGCCCATCATCTTGACCAACACCCTCAGCGTCGCCACCGCCATCCAGACCGTGGTCGAATACACCCTCACCCAGCCGGGCAACGCAGCGGTGCGGTCCGTTAACGCCGTGGTGGGGGAGACCAACGACGGTTATCTCAACGATATTCGCGGGCAGCACGTGCAAGCGGTCCACGTGCGGGCGGCGATTGACCAAGCTTCCGGCGGGGCGGTGGCGCAGGGCAACGTGGGAGCCGGAACGGGCACGCGCTGCTTTACCTTCAAGGGAGGGATCGGCACCTCGTCGCGCCGGTTGCCTTCGGAGGCGGGAGCTTATACGGTAGGAGTGCTGGTGCAGGCCAACTTTGGGGGCGTGTTGCAGATAAAGGGACTGCCGATGAGGGAACGGCTGCGGGATTATCAGCGCGATACGGACGGTTCTTGTATGATGGTGGTCGCTACCGACGCACCGCTGGACAGCCGCAACCTGAAAAGACTCGCCCGGCGCGCCATGCTCGGCCTGGCCCGCACCGGGGGCATCGCCTCCAACGGCAGCGGCGATTACGTGATTGCCTTCTCTACGGCGGATAGTTTACGGGTGCCTTACGAAAGCAGCACCCCACTGCTCAGCCAACAAGTGCTGCATAACGATGAAATGTCGCCCTTGTTTTTGGCCGTTATTGAGGCAACGGAAGAAGCAATCTACAACGCCTTGTTTGCCGCCGAAGACATGAACGGCCACCACGGCACCGTGAAAGCGCTGCCCGAGAAAGAAGTGATCCGGCAGTTGAAGCAGCACGATCTGCTGAAGTGAAGGGTTTTGGTTAGACCTGCCCCATAACCTCCATAGCCCACGGATTAATCCGTAGGCTATGGAAATGAAGACGAAGTTTTACGGTAGGTAATTCAATGTATCGGCACCCGCGGGGTCGCTCGACAGAAGCTCCCGCTCCGGTTGGGACGGTTCTGGTCGCTGCCCAGCCAAGGGTCCCTTTCAGGTGACCCTTAGGGTGCTCGTTAGGCGACCCCTGGGTGCCCGTCAGCAGATGGCAAATTTCACACCACTACACGGCGCCCGCGGGGTTACTCGATAAAGGACCCGGCGGCACCCGACAGGCGATACGGCATCCCCCAACCCCCAGACCTAGGTAGTTTTCTTCAGCACCACCTTCTCCTGGTCGGCCGTAGCCACCGATCGGTAGAAGTTCACCAACGCTTCGTACTGCTCGGCCGGAAAGGTGCCCCGGTTGATCCGCAGCGTGCGCTGGTAGATCACCCGGCCCTGCTCAATGGTATACGTGCTGCGATACTCCCCGAAAGGCGACTCAATCACGATCGGTTCGGGCGCGTACTCGGCGTAGAGGTTTTCGGGCAGGATAATCTCCATAGAATCAGTATCGACGTAGGCGTAGTCAATCTCTACCGGTGTCTGCCGATTGGTACGCTGGGCGGGTAGATAATCCCACTGGCTGAGCACGTTGGGGTTGATGAACCAGCGCTTGCCGCTCACCGAGGCGTAGCCGCTCACACTCAGCGTGAGGTGCTCTTCAGTGGTCGGCACGGGTTGCTTGTCCTGCTGGTAGGCATAGCTTAGCAGCCGGAAGTTGGGCAGGTCGATGCGCTCGTAGAGCTGTTTCTGCTGTTCGGCGGCAGAAAGCCGAACGATGTTGTCCACGTGGTCGTACTGTAGTCCGGCGTAGTGGGTGGTCACCTCCAGGGTACCGTTCCCCTCGTCGTCCAGCCGCAGCGAGCCCCGGCGGGTCTGGGCATTGTGCGGCTGGGTGGTGTGCGGAATGTTCACCAGATGACCGCCCGTTTCGTCAATGAGCAGCGCGTGCCGCCCTGAGGTGAAGTAGCCGGTATGACCCACGGGGTTGGTCTGACTGGTGCACTCCAGCCACAGGGTGTCTCGCTCCATAGGCACGCACAGAATGGCGTGGTTGAACTGCGTGCTGGGGAAGTCGGTCAGGATGTCCCGGCTGCCGCGTCCGGCCCGCACCAGGATGTAACGCGACGGGATGTTGGCCACCTGCAGCAGCGACTGCATATAATTTGATAGTGCCTTGCAGTCGCCGTAGCCCAGCTCGTCTACGGTGCGCGCCTCGAAGGGTTGGTACCCCCCAATGCCCAGCTGAATGCTTACGTAGCGCGTCTTCGATTGCATATATTCATACAGCTTTTTCACCCGGGCCATCGTGTCGGGCACCTCGGCCACCAGTTGTTTCACTGCTTGTTGCGTTGTCTCGGGCAACTGGTTGCGACCGGCGTTGAGCTGGTAGACCCACTGACCGAAACTTTTCCAACTGTCCATCGTGCCCGCGTATCCCTCGAACTCGAAGCGGGTGGGCGCAATAACCACCGTGGGGGTGAGCGTAGACAAGGCGGGTTGAAAGGGCTCCTGCTGCTGGGCAAGCAGGTTAGTCACCTGCCAGGTGGTGGTGATTCCCTCGGCAGTAGCGGTCGAGTCGGTTGCTTTCACGTGGTGGGCGCGGGAGCGGAAGGGCGCATCGGCGGGGGCCGATACGGTGAAGGACGACTGCTCCACCGACAGGCCAAAGCCTTCGAACGGGCTGCCAGCGGGGACAGTACAGAATGCCGTCGTAGTCTTCTTCGTAAGAATAGACCAGGGTGTAGGGGTAGTTGTTGGTTTGGTACTCGTAGGACAGAAGGCGGTTGTCATCGTAGAGCGAGTAGCTCGTTACGCTGCGATCGGTGAGGTCTTTGTTTCTGACCCTCTTCACCGAGCGGCCCGCCGCGTCGAATATTTCGCAGCGCACATCGCTGATCTTATGCTGCTTGTCGTAATAGATGGCTAAACTGGCGAAGCGGTCGCCGTTGTCGTTGAGCACCGTCACGGCGTGCTGCACCCGATAGGTGGCGGCGTCGGGGCGATAAATGACAAACTCCTCCCGACTTTCTCGCACCACCGCGTGGGCGTTCTCCCGTAGTTCGGCGGGGATGGAGGAAGCGGCGTAGGGTTGCGGGCCGGTGGAGCCCACGGCCGGAATCGTTGCGATAGAGAGTAGCAGGGCGCAAAAGCGCGTAGTAGAATGGGTCATGGGAGCTCGGTTACTGTTTTGCCAGCACAATTTGTTCACGCTGCTTGTCGGCCATTTGCTGATGGAATAGTTGGAGCGCGGCGTACTCTTGGGCGTAGAAGCGGGTCTTGCTAATGTTTAGCTGGCTGTTGATCTGTAGCACGTTGCCGCGTTGGGTGGCAGTAAAGCGGTACGTCCCCCCATTGTTGGGTAGCGCAATGGATGTTGTCTCGGGCAATTCATCCACCACGTAACCTTCGGGGATGGTCAGGTTAAGGATATATAAGTGCCGCGAAAGGTGGGGATAGTCAACCGGATAGGTGCGTTCGGTAGATTTGAAGGGGTTTTCTTCAGACTCAATAACAAAGGGATCTATATAAAGCACCTTTCCCGCCTGCTGAAGTCCTGTAGAAAAAGCCACTTGCATTGTTTCTTTTACCGACTCTTCCAGTGCTTCGTCCTGGGCTAGTTCGTAGTGCTGAATGCCGGGCTGCGATTGCTTCACGTTGGTTACAAAGTTATCTCTGCTACTGAAGCTAGCTAGTTTCTTACGCAAGCGTAGCGCGTCGTACTGGGCATTGGAGCGCACCACCTCGCCCACCAATTGGTTGTCCTCGATGGTCAAGTTGGCCACCACCATATGCGTGGACGAAGCGTTTGCCTGCAATGGAACCCAGTGCTCAGCGACCAAAGGGCCGACGATTCGTCCCCGGTTGTTGAGGCAGCGAAGGGGCAGTAAGTTGTAGGGACAGAGGGGGTCGGTGGCGTCGAGCAGTTGCAATGTGCTATCCACCTGCACCTGGGCAATCACGTAGTTAAACTGGTTGATGCGGGGGAAGGGCTCGCGAACCATGCCGTGATCGCGGGTGCTAAGCACCACGGGATAAGCGGTGAGGCCCGCTTCCCGTAGCAGCGCGACCAGCAGCAGATTGGCATCGGCCGAATTACCGGTGCCCTCCGACAGGGTTTTTTTAAGGGACTGGCTCCCCACCAGCCGGGACGCATCGTTCCACTTAATATGGTCGCGCACGTAGTTGAACAGGCGAACCATCTTTTCGTGCGGGGAAGTGGCTCCGGCCACCACGGTCTCAGCGGTTTTTCGTACCGACTGGGAGTGGTTCAGCAGGCCTCCGAAATAAGTATGGTCCATGAGTTCTTTATCCACCTCTTCCCAGTTGCTGGAGAAGTCTTGATAAGACTGTCCGGGAATGTTGATGCTGGATAGCTCGAACGCCATCTGCGTGGTGTAGTCGTTCATGGTGGTGATGTAGGGCTCTTCGGTGAGGGCAGGCACATCTTGCGCCGCCCAGCGCTGCTCCAACTGCTGGAAGTCCATCGTACTGTGCGTCATCTCGGTCTTAGTAACCCGGTCGCCAGTCCGCTCTTTGTTGTTAAACCGGAAGCTACCCGACGAGGTGCTCCGTTCATTAATTACCAGTGGGTGATACCCCCGCGCAAGTTGGTTGTAATGAAAGTATTCAGGAATGGTTACCTTGTATTCGCTCCAGGCGGTGGGAATCTCCCGTTGAAAATCCCAGTCGCGCAGGTAAGAAAGGAATTCTGATGTGACGCGGTAGCTGTACTCGATCACTGCGCCTTCCTTTACGTTGGGCAGGGTGAATTTTGCTCGATTCAGGTGGTCGCTATAGGCTTCTTCAAAAACATCCTTCCGGTTGATCTTCGTCTTGACCACCTTACCATCCTCCAGGTTGTAGGTATAGCCTTTGATCTGAGAAATTTTCTCTTCGTCGTTGCCCTGCTTATACAGGTTCACGTAAACGTTGGCCAGATCGTAAGCGCTGCTGTTGAGGATTTTGATTCGGGAATGGCGGGTGAAGATAATCTGTAAACCTTGTGCTTGGGTGTAGTCAATACGAGAGCTTCCATAATCGCCCAGCACCACGGCTCCGGCCGTACTGTCGAGCGGGTGATGGGTCATGGCAAGCGTGGCCTTGTCCACCTTTCCGAAGGTGATATCGGGAGGCGTGCCGCCGAAGGAAGCGACGGAGAGGACAATAAACAGGAGGGAGCAATACAGTTTAGGCATTAGGTAGGTAGTTTAATGATTGATAGTATGATGGGTGCTGGATGCCGTAGTGCGTGGTAGGAACACCCGGCAGGGTAAAGGTAATAAGAAATAGAAATTTCTTAAAATAGATGCCAGTAATTCGCAGATAATTTCAAAGGAGTTGGTTGCAGGTGGTTGATCGGCACCTCTGCTCCGCTTATATTGGACGCTAACCTAACTGTCTATGAAACATTTATCTACGCTACTGATTCTCATTTCCTTAGCTACTGCCCTCCGAGCGCAATCCACCTATCTCCACTGCGGCCGCCTCATTGACGGAAAAAGTAACCAAATCCGCTCAGAGATGACGATCGTCATCGATAGTAGCCGCATCGTGCAGGTAGTATCGGGCTATGAGCAACCCCCGGCCGGTGCCCTTTTGATCGATTTAAAAGAAAAGGTGGTGCTGCCCGGATTTATCGATCTGCACGTGCACCTGCAGAACCAGAGCAGCCGCGATAACTACTCAAAAGGGTTTCGCCTTAACGACGCTGACATTGCGTTCCAAGCCATCCCTTACGCCCGCACCACCCTGCTGGCCGGTTTCACCACCGTGCGCGATGTGGGTGGCAGCGGGGTCAACATCGCGCTGCGCAACGCCATTAACGCCGGAATTATCGAAGGTCCACGCATGTTCACCTCGGGCAAATCCATTGCCACCACCGGGGGGCACGCCGACCCCACCAACGGCTGGCGCAACACCCTGATGGGAGACCCCAGTCCGGCCGAGGGCGTGATCAACGGGGCCGATGAGGCGCGCAAGGCGGTGCGACAACGCTACAAGAACGGCGCTGATCTCATCAAAATCACCGCGACGGGCGGAGTGCTCAGCTACGCCAAAGACGGCACCCGCCCGCAGTTCACCGACGAAGAGTTGCGGGCCATCGTAGAAACTGCCAACGACTACAACATGCACACGGCGGCCCACGCCCACGGGGCCGAAGGTATGATGCGGGCGGTAGAAGCAGGCATCACCACCATCGAGCACGGCACGCTGATGACCGAGGCGGTGATGGACCGCATGATTGAGAAAGGCACCTACTACGTGCCCACCATCACCGCGGGCAAATCGGTGGCTGACTCGGCCAAGATTCGGGGCTATTATCCGTCGATCGTGGTACCTAAAGCGCTGGCTATCGGTCCGCAGATTCAGGAAACTTTTGGGAAGGCCTATAAAAGGGGAGTGAAGATTGCCTTCGGCACCGATGCCGGAGTGTTTGCCCACGGCAAGAACGCCAAGGAATTTGGCTACATGACCGAAGTAGGCATGCCACCGATGGAAGCCATTCAGTCGGCGACGGCCGTGGCCGCTACTGTGCTGGGCATGCAAGATGAACTAGGTACGCTAGAAACCGGAAAACTGGCCGACATTATCGCGGTGGATGGTAACCCACTGGAGCAAATTAGCACCCTGGAAAACGTGACCTTCGTGATGAAGGAAGGAACTGTGTATAAGGAGTAGGTTGTCTCACTAAGTTATGCTCAGAACGGAATACTACGACATCCATTTTCTTTTTTTTCGATGCGTGTTTACCTATTGCTGGTTAGCCGGATTAATCAGCGTACCATTAACCAACGAGACCAACTATGCATTTCCTTCGAATTTTCAGCATCATTTTGTTAAGCGCTTCGCTGGCCGGAGCACAAGATGTGACATTTTCTGATTACGCCAGCGTAAAAAACCGATACGATCTGTTTATCATCGGTGGCAACGAACAAGGTGTCTTCACTGGCATCGGTGACGATTATTACTACAATGGCTTCAACAACAAGCAAGTCATCAGCTACTACGACTTCCAAAAGGGCCAGCAGCAGAGCAAGGTGCTGAAGCCGGAGAAGCGGTCGCGCGAGTACTTTTATTCCTTCTACTTCCAAGACCAACTGCACCTTTTGCAGTATGATGACGATCCGGACGACGGCAAACTGTACGGGGTTTACCTGGAAAGTTACGATAACACCCTGAACCGGGTGGGAGAAGAGCGAGAGATTAGTCAGCTCTATCCCTATATCTTCACCTTCAACGTTGGGTCGTTCTTTCAGAGCTACTTCTCGAGCCAGTACGGCAAAATGCGCCGGAGCTTTTTTTACAACCATAAAACCAGCGATGACGAGCAGAAGCTAGCGCTGCTGTTCAACTACAACTTCTTTGGCAATGCCGACGCTGAGTTCCACGCGGTGACACTCAATGAGAAACTGGAAGAAGAATGGGCCGCCGATATTCAGATTCCGGACGATGCCGGTTCGTACCGCATGCTGGAAGACTACGCAGTGAGCAACGACGGCAAGTTGTATTTGCTGTTGGCCAGCTTTGATAACAAGAACTTTAAGAAGACCGCTATTGGGTTTGAGTACCTGCTCTACGCCTATGATCCGGCCAGTGAGTCGGTGGAAGAAGTGGCTTTTGAGACCAACGGTAAGTTTATCATCAACCTAGGCCTACAGCTAGATCAGAATCAGCAGCCGCTGCTGGCGGGGGTGTATGCCGATGCCACTACCAACGATATTCTGGGGGGAATGCGCATTGCGGGCGACAACTGCGCCGAGTTTGCTTTTGAGCAGGCCGAAGTATCCGAGATCAATACCAAACAAGATAAAAACTACGCCGAAGAGTACACTGTGAAAAATATGGTAACCGAAGAAGACGGCAGCGTAGTTTTCTTCGCTGAATCTTATAAGCGGGGTCCAATTCTGAAGCCGAAGCTAGGCTTGGGTGGTCTGAGCCCTATAAATACCGACCTGGAAATGGGCGATATCTATCGGAAAATTCTGGCGGTGAAGATTAATCCGAGCGGTGATCACTGGCTAAAGATTGTGGACAAAACCCAACGCTCGAGCGAAGAGCGCGATGTGCTCACCTCCTTTGCTTTCACGCACGACGAGCAGGGTTACTATTTGTTGTTCAACAATAGTATCAAAAACATGACCGACGTATCGCTGGTGTCTATCACTCCCAAGGGCGACATTGGTCTGAAGACCTTATTTGATCGTTCTTCGTTTCGCCTTCGGGCGGTTCCGGCTTTCGCTATTTCCGTGACGCCCGGGCTGCTTACTCTTCCGGTAGAGAAGAACAAAAAGCAAGCAGTGGCCACGCTGACTTTCTGATGCGGAAAAATCTTAAATTTGGTTAAATACTACATGACTGTCGTGCAGGCGATATTTTTTTCTTACTTTTATGTTGATCTTTTGGCAAAAGAAGATGCACAAATCTAATTGTTCACTTCTTTTCGTAAATACTTGCATGTTTTTTGCAACTTATTTACTTTTAAAGATTGTATAGTATCAAAAGTCGTATCACCTCCACTAAACAGCTATTATGGGATAAACTTCTACGTTAACTAAAACCATAGATAATGAAGAAGTACGAAGTCAGTGACAGCCAGCTTGTTTCTCTGTATAAGAGCGGGCAAGAGAAAGCTTTTGAGCAGTTGGTAGAGCGGTATAAGTCTCGAATATATACTACTATCTACCTTATTGTAAAGGACGAATACATTGCCGAAGACATTCTGCAAGAGACGTTTATAAAAGTAGTAAACACCATCAAGTCCGGGCGTTACAACGAAGAGGGGAAATTCCTGCCCTGGGTTATGCGTATCGCTCATAATTTATCCATCGACCACTTCCGGAAAAGCCGACGTTACCCTACCATTATCATGGAGGATGGCAACAACGTGTTTAATACGCTGGATTTTTCCGAAGATTCTGCCGAATCGGTTCAAATAAAAAAGGATACCCATACGTTACTAAGGCAATTGATTAAGGAGTTGCCTGACGCGCAGCGGCAAGTGCTGACCATGCGCCATTACATGGACATGAGTTTCAAGGAAATTGCCGAGGCCACCGGGGTAAGCATCAATACCGCGCTGGGTCGTATGCGCTACGCACTCATTAATCTGAGGAAGAAAATGGAAAAACACAATGTTACGTATGATCCAAACATTTACCCTAGATGATGTAGCGCGTTACGCCTACCAAGAAATGGCCACCGAAGAAGCCGATCGGTTTCAGGAAGCCCTCGTGTTCGACGATGAACTCCGAGATATGTTTCACCGATTCAGCGCAGTCCGTAAGTCAATTAACGCTCCGCAAATGTTTAAGGAACCCTCCGAGCGGGTTGTTAATCGTATCCTGGCATACTCCCGAAGTGCTAATATTGTGGCATCACGCTGAATGCGCTTTCTGAGAACCGGTTGATGTGCATTATGCCATTTTATGGCCATGAATAAGAAAGAGCGCTTCAGCGCTTTTATCCGCTACTTCTCCGAGCACACTCCCGAAGCAGAAACAGAATTGCGCTACCGCAACGCTTACGAACTGTTGGTGGCAGTCATTCTAAGTGCCCAGTGCACCGATAAGCGTATCAATTTGGTGACGCCCACCCTGTTTGAGGCTTTTCCTACTCCGGAACGGCTGGCCGGGAGCCACTTTGACGAGCTCTATCCCTATATAAAGAGCGTATCCTACCCCAACAATAAAACCAAACACCTGCTGGGCATGGCGACCATGCTAGTCGAGAAGTTCAGCTCGGAAGTGCCCAGCACCATCGAGGATTTGCAGAAGCTACCCGGTGTAGGACGAAAAACTGCCAACGTAATCTCATCGGTGATCTTCAACCAACCGGCCATGGCAGTCGACACCCACGTGTACCGGGTATCGAAGCGACTAGGATTGGTCACACAAACCGCTAAAACTCCGCTGGACGTAGAAAAACAACTGGTTCGCCATCTTCCTGAAGAATACGTGGCGCGCGCCCATCACTGGCTTATCCTGCACGGACGCTACGTATGTGTGGCACGCCGCCCCAAGTGCGAAGCGTGCGGATTGACTGGTTTCTGTCGATATTACGCTAAGAATTTTTGACTATATTTGGGAAATGATGGAGTAGACCTATGATCTGTCCCAAGCTACAGTTTGAAATTGTTTACAGCCCTATCCTAAACTTTAGTCAAGTTTACCGGGAAAAGATAGCGTCTTTTGCAAGACTAGCAAATAAGATAAACGTGGATATCGCTAGTGAGAATAGTCTGAAAGAGACTATGCGAATAAATTTCGTGGAGGAGGAGTTTGCTATTCACTGTAGTTTGGATAGAATAATTTTCGTGACGCAAGGGGATTTAGAGAGGTTTATAAAGAATGCACAGTCACCTATCCGTATCTTCTTCAACATGCTAACCAATATTAGCCAGATTGACACTTTCGACAAGGTGAAATCTTATGTGTATGCCGTTAGCTACCTAAATCCTATAAAAGAAAAATCAATTGTTGAAAGCTTTTCTAAGAAATTTTTACATACAAACAATAGTGGTTTTTCGAGTGCTGACTATAATGAGGCCGTTTTTGCCAAGCAGAATAACAACATTAAAGACTTTATAGTTTTAAGTACTTATAATCAGCTATTTAGGCATGAAATGTTGACTGGAGCGTTCCCTTTTGATAAAACTTTGGAGAAAGAGTTTTTGGAAAACGATTCCGGTTATCACTTTTACTTTAAACGATATGAAGAACTAGTCAATGAAAAGAAGGTAGACTTCAACCTTTTTAAGAAGTTGGTCAACGAGTCATATCAAACAAACCAGTCCTTTTTCAATGAAAATAATTGATGATTCTTCTGATAGAAACTTCTTCATTAGTAATGAAGAGTCAGAGAGGTCCTCTGATACAGCTGGTTATGAGAATAACATATCTGGTGAAGATAGTGGGTTTTCTACCTCGCTTAGTTTTAAAGACTTAACTTCAAACGTAGAACAGTGGGAAGATCAAATCATGCTTCACGCTCGTGTATACGACGTTAGTAATCAAATCGTAGGCTGTGACTGTATTGTGGATGAGGAGACACAACTAATGGAGAAGCGAACTTTTCCGCGCTTGATCTTTGATGCTGTACCAAACCTAAAGGAAGGGAGCCTGGTGATTGTAGGTATTAAGCAGAAAGCAGGTTCCATACGCATCGATATAAAGAATGGCAAAGGTATCGTTGATCCGCGAAAGTTTGAGTTGGAATCACTCATTGACAGTCTGAAAGATTTTTAGTCTTGTACGTTACCTTCAAAAACGTAGGGCAAGGTGATTCAATCGTTCTGGAGTGGCAGAAAGAGAGCGGCCAAAGGGGAATTGGCATTGTTGACTGCAATCTTCACAACAGTAAGAACCCGACGCTTCTTTACATTCAAAAGGCAGCCTACACTAGCATAGATTTCATCGTTTTAAGTCACCCGCACCATGATCACTTCTCGGGAATGCTGGCACTGATTGAATATTGCGAAGCTCAGCAAATACCCATTGGTTGCTTTTATCATACCTGTCAGCAACATCCTGACTACTTTAAAGCTGCTTACAAGTCAATTGCTTTACGAAAAGAGTTGATCAGCCTATTCCAAAAGGTTCAATTACTCTTCCGCAAAGGAAAGATTAGGAAGCAGTCACTTAATCAATTTTCCGAACCAATTTTGCTGGAGAAAGAAGTTGCAATGAAGTGCCTTTCGCCTTCTGAACGAGAATATGACGACTTCATCTCCTCTGAAAACTATAAGTACAATGAGGAAGAAACCGGTAACGTTCCTAAAGCCAACAAGCTTTCTACGTTGTTGAAAATTGAGGGGCAAGGCTGGTATATCTTACTCACCTCGGATGCCGAAAAAAGCACATTTAATCGCTTGGCAAAGCAACACAAGGAAGAGTTCGATAGCAATTTACTATTAGCCCAGAGCCCGCACCACGGGGCATGGTCTAACCACTGGGATACGTTTTGGAAGCAGAGAAAGAAAAAAGATGGCGCGTTCGCTGTCATCTCTGTAGGCACAAACCAGTACAAACATCCTTCACAAAAAACAGTAGACTCATTTATCAATCATCAGTATCAACTTCGCTACACTGATGCCGTTGGCCCTCTGAGAAAGTTTGAGCGCAGTCCAGTAGCACGAAAGAATGCCATAGCCTTGGATACTTTCTCTTCGGTAGGATCCGACTACGGAAGAGACGTTGCTTTTGAATTGAGGGATGGCAACGTTTCAGAAATATCTACCCGTTAACGTTTTTCCTATCGTTTTCTACTAACCTTCCTCCACTTCAATGCTGCCAATCCCGGCATCCACATCGATCTCAAGGCGGTACTCAGCGTCCTGATAAGCCTCGTTAATATAGACATTGCCATCTTTGGTGTAGCCCGGCGGCACATCCACCGAACCCAATCCGCCTGACACGTCCAGACGCACTCCGACGTTGGTTGGCACTTTCAGGTTCAGTTCGCCGATGCCACCGTCGATTTCGGCGCGCAGGTGGTTTTTCCACGTGCCGCTTAGATCGATCGTCACTTCGCCCACTCCTACGTCTACGGTAAGCTCGGGCAAGGAAGTGTTTGCCAAAATAATTTCGTGCTCGCCCACTCCTGCATCAATGTCCACCCGCCGTAGGGTCAATCCGCGCAGGTCAAGCTCGCTTTCCCCCGCGCCCATGCGGCATTCCAGGGTTTGAAGCACGTCGTTGTTGAGCCGAATGCTCCATTCGTTGTGCTGCTTGTCTCCGAAATTAAAGTTAAAGTCATCGGTAAGGTCGGGTTGGCTAATAGAAAGCTGACCCTTGTCGCCACTCGATTGAAAGTCAATTTCCGGTTTCCAACTTTCCTGGTTGTACTCGAAATCGGCCTCCATCAGTTGATCCGCCCCGGCGGTGACCAGCAATTTACCCGCGCCGATGCTGATGCGGGTAGTAAGGCGATCTATACTGTCACGCGCGATGGTTTCGGTGAGGGTACGCAATTCGGTGGACTCTTCCTGGTTGTTATCAGCGCGGATGCCGCAGGAAGTAGCCGCTCCCAATAATACTAGCGAAAAAAGGACGGAGGTGGAGAGCGTGGAACGCATTGCCAGGGGGTAGGTTGCTAAAGTATTTTCTTAAAGATACAAATTATTTCAATCCTTCGATATGAGGCGACAAAGCACCACGATTGGACTATCACAACTACAACCTTTAACCACTTTTAACAAACGGAATGATGTGTTGTGCGTTATACATTCAGAAAATGTACGTTTCTGCACATAGCCCTAAGAACACCATGACCCGAAAATCACTACGCATTCTAGCTTTGTCTATCCCATTCTTGTTTATGAACTACGCATCCCAATCTGAGGCCTTGCCTCCTCCGGCGGCCGCCGACACTGCAAACATATTACTAAAAACCTGGACCGGCCCCTACGGAGGGGTGCCCGCTTTCGATGAAATGAGGGTTGATTACGTTAAACCGGCGCTGGAGCAGGGCATGCAGATGAGTCTGCAACAAATTGATAGTATCGCCAACAATCCGAAGCCCCCCACCTTTGAAAACACAATCGTGGCGATGGAAAGGTCAGGAGAGGCGCTGGATCGGGTGTTCACCTACTACGGCATCTACAGCAGCAACGTATCTTCGCCTGAATTTCGCGATGTGCAAAGCGAGATGGCCCCGAAACTATCGGAATATTCCTCGAAGATATCGCAAAACAAGCAGCTTTTTGAGCGAATTAAGAAAGTGTACGAAGACGCGCAGAAAAATCCCCTGGAAGATGACCAGCAGCGGACGGTAGAGTTGATCTACAAGAACTTCGAAATGAATGGGGCGGAACTCGGCCCGGAAAAGAAGGAACGTTACGCCGCGATCAACCAGGAACTAGCCCAGCTGTACAATAAGTTTTCGGACAACGTGCTCGCCGACGAAGAGGGCTACGTGACTTACCTGACCAAAGATCAGCTGAGTGGTTTGTCGGATCAATTGGTTAAATCGTACGCCCAGGCGGCGGCCGAGCGGGACAAGGAAGGGCAGTACGCGGTGACCAACACCCGCTCGTCGATGGACCCGTTTCTTACTTACTCTGATGAACGGGCGCTGCGCGAGCAGGTGTGGAAGAACTACTACGCCCGAGGCGATAACGGTGACGCGCACGACAACAACGAAATCATCGCGGAAATTTTGCAGCTTCGCAAAGAGCGGGTGGGCCTGCTGGGCTACGACAACTACGCCGAGTGGCGCTTGCAAGACCGTATGGCGAAAACCCCCGAAAACGCCATGAAGTTAATGAACGCGGTGTGGCCCGCCGCCATTGCCCGGGTAGAAGAAGAGGTGGCCGACATGCAGGCCATAGCCGATGCACAGGGCGACAGCATCACTATCGAGCCCTGGGACTATCGCTTTTACGCCGAGAAAGTGCGGCAGCAAAAGTACGATCTGGACTCGGACGAAGTGAAGCAGTATCTGCAACTAGACAAGCTAACCGAAGCGATGTTCTTTGTAGCGGGGGAGTTGTTCAATTACAAGTTCACGCCACTGTCCGAGGGCAAGGTGCCCGTGTTTCACGAAGACGTGCGGGTGTGGGAGGTGACGGATAAGACATCGGACGAACTTATTGGATTGTGGTACTTAGATCCGTACGCCCGCCCGGGCAAGCGGTCCGGCGCCTGGGCCACTACCTACCGCAGTTATACTAACTTCGATGGTGAAAAAACCGTATTGGCCTCTAACAACTCGAACTTCGTGAAGCCCGCGCCCGGCCAGCCCTTGCTGGTTTCGTGGGACGATGCAACCACCTTCTTCCACGAGTTTGGGCACGCGCTACACTTCTTCGCTTCGGAGGTGCGCTACCCCACGTTGAACAGCGGCGTGCGCGATTATACCGAGTTTCAGTCGCAGTTGCTCGAGCGCTGGCTTTCTACCGATGCGGTGATTAATCAATTTCTGGCACACTATAAAACCGGTGAGCCAATGCCGAAGGAACTGGTGGAAAAAATTAAGAAGGCTTCCACCTTCAATGAAGGTTTTGGCACAACCGAGTATTTGGCTTCAGCCTTGATGGACATGAAACTGCATCTGGCAGATCCTGAGAATATCGATATTGATAAATTTGAGCGGGAGACCCTGGAGGCAATGAACATGCCGAAGGAGCTGGTGATGCGCCACCGTACTCCGCAGTTCAGCCACGTGTTTTCCGGCGAGGGCTACGCCACGGCCTACTACGGCTACCTGTGGGCCGACGTGCTCACTTCCGATGCGGCCGAGGCCTTTGCTAACGCGCCCGGTGGGTTCTATGATAAAGAAATGGCCGATGAACTAATCAAGTACTTATTTGCGCCCCGCAACGCAATGGACCCGGCCGAGGCCTACCGCAAGTTTCGCGGCCGCGATGCTACCATCGAACCCTTGATGCGCGACCGGGGTTTTCCGGTGGCGGGGGGGCAGTAGCGGACCGAAGTGCCAAGCTGGTTCCTGTCATTTGTGATCGAGACTACTTCGGCAGGGGACGCATCTGCTTCTAATGTAGTTCGACGTACTGGGCTGACTTCCGAATGTTTTCTGAGGCAGGTTTCTGCCTCGTAGTGGCGGTTTGGTTACTTCGCGCAGTATTTCTTGATGAAGAAGTCGGCGCGGCCGTCGCCGAGCGCGTGCGCCTGTTGCCAGTCGGTGCAGGCTTGTTGGTCACCGCGTTGGTAGTGGGTCATGGCCCGACCTCGGTAAAATTCCGCGTTCTGATCGTTCAGATCGATGGCGCGGTTGAAGTCAAGCAGGGCTCCGTCAGCGTCGTCTAACTGGACTTTAAGGTTGCCCCGGCTGTAATAGGCCTCGGCGTCCTGCGGTTGTAGCTCAATAACTTTGGTGTAGTCTGCGGCAGCCCCTTCGTAGTCTTCTAGTGATTCTTTCAGGTAGGCCCGGTTGAAGTAAATCTGTTCTCGCTCAGGATCAAGTTGAGCAGCTTGGTTGAAATCGGCCAGCGCTTCCCGGTATTGATTCAGGAAGGTGTAGGCAGTGGCTCGGTCCACGTAGAGCTGAGCGTCGCTTTTATCCCGGCTGATAGCCTGAGTGAGATCTTGCGCTGCCTCGTGATACGCCTCTCGTTTCAGGTGCGCCAAGCCTCGGTGGCGGAAGGCTTCGGTTTCTTCCAGACCTTCACCGATGGCTCGATCGTAGTAACTGATAGCAATGGGGTAGTTTTCTAACGCGTAGTAAGCATCAGCTAAGTAGTACAAAATAGTGACAGAGACGGTTTCACTGGCTTTTTCCAGCGTCCGCAGGTCGTCTTTGGCTGATTCGTACTGCTCTAGGCGGAAGTGTGTGATGCCTCGGTTTTCGTAGGCGCGCCAGTACTCAGGATCAAGCTCGATGGCACGTTTGTAGTCTTCTACCGCATTGCTGTACCGTTCGAGCATAAACTTGGTTTTACCCCGGTTGTTGTAGGTCACCGCATCGCTCCAGCCCAGTTTCATGGCCCGGTTGTAGTCTGATAAGGCAGCTGGATAATCCTTCAACCGAAAGCGGGTGTCACCCCGGGTGGCGTAGGAGGGCGCGAAGTTTTCGTCCTGACTCAAACTCGCGTTGAGCGATTGTAGTGCCTCAGGGAAATCGCCCTGTTCATAGTACGCAAACCCCAATCGGTAGCGCGTTGCGGCGCTGTCAGCCCCTAGTTCCACCGCCTGTTTCAAGTCCCGAATGGCAGCCGAGTAGTCCCGGAGATGAAACTGGGCGGTGCCGCGGTATGAAAACACGTCCGAAGTAGCTAGCCCTGCCTTGAGCGCTTCCCCTAGGTCAGCCACCGCTTGAGAATATTGTGCTGCTGGGTTAGCTGCCTCCGCTTGTCCCGCCAGAAGATAGTACACGATACCACGGCTCAGGTAGGTACTGGCATCGGCCACACTTTGGTTGACGGCCTGGGTGAGCATTTCAATAGCGGTAGGATACTCTTTTATTTCGTAGTAGGCGATTCCCAGGTAACGCGGCAACTCAGCTTCGGTAGCGTCCAACGCTCGGGCGCGTTCCAGGTCATTAATTACTCCGGCATAGTCAGCGGCTATAAACTTAGCATTGCCTCGGTTGAGGAGCGCCTTGCCGTAGTCAGGTTGCTTCTTCAACGCTTGGTCATAGTCAGCAATAGCTCCGGGGACGTCTTGTAGTAAGAATTTTGCTTTGCCTCGGTTGTTGTAGATGAGGTGAACCCGTTCGGAGTCGGTGGTGCCGCCGTGCGCTAGTGCTTGGTCATAGGCCGGTACTGCCGCCGTAGGGTTGTCCGTCAAAAAGTGGGCGTTGCCCAGATGGTAGAAGCCTACTAGATCGTCAATTCCTTGCTCAGTTGCTTGGGTCAGATCGGCCACGGCTGCGGGGTAGTTCTTCTGTTCGTAGTAAGCGTTACCTCGGTAGAGACGTACTTCAGCGTTATCCACTCCTCTCTCAACTGCTTTGGTTAAGTCGGTGATCGCCTGATTCGGATCGTCCAGATGAGCACTGGCGATGCCACTCATCGCGTAAGCTTCCGGATCGTTTAGTCCTTTAGCAAATGCCTGGTCAAAGTCAGCGCGCGCGTTGCGGTGGTCTTCGTTTTGATAGTGAATGATAGCGCGGTAGTGGTAGGCTCTAGCCTCAGTCACTCCCATCCGAATTGCTTCAGACAGTTTTGGCGCGGCGCGGGGGTACTGTTTTGTTTCAAACAGCGCGTAGCCCAATAGTTTATAGAGTTCGGCATTGCTCACGCCCTGCTCGCTGGCGCGGGTGAGGTCAGCAATCGCTTTGGCATAATTGTTTTGCTGATAGTACGCTACGCCGCGTACGAAGTAGGCCTCGGTGAGCTTCGGGTTTTTCCGTAAAGCTTCGTCGAGGTCAACCACCGCGCCGACCAAGTCGTCCGTTTCCTCTTTGATCTGACCGCGCCGGAAGTACACATCGGCTCCCTTGGCTCCGAGTTGAATTGCTTGGTTCAGGTCGGTCAGGGCAGGGGCGGCTTCGCCGTACGAAAGGCGCAGCGCTGCCCGGTGAAGGTGCGCAGTGGTATCTTTTGCACCTAACGAGATTGCTTTATTCAGATCGTCGATGGCAGTCTTTTCTTGCTGCTCATACTTGGCCTTGCCCCGCAGCAGGTAGTCCGTGGCCTCGTTAGCCCCAAGGGTAATGGCTTGGTCCAGGGCTGAAATAGTAGCGGCATAATCCTTTAGGAAAAAGTGAGCAGTCCCCAGACTGCGATAGGTTTGAAGGTCGGCTTTGCCCTGCTGAACAGCGGCAGTCAGATCAGGGATAGCCTTTTTGTGCTGACCTAACACAGCCAGCGCGTTACCGCGGCAGTATAGCACCGCGGCGCTTTTATTTCCTTGAGCCACCGCTTGGTTCAGATCCTTGAGCGCAGTGGCATATTGATCGAGGTAGAATTTAGTGATGCCGCGAGCAGCATATAATGCTTCATCTTTTTGATTCTGCTGAGCGGCAGCCTCAAAGTCAGCGAGTGCTTCGGAATATGACTTCTTGCCGAGGAAAAGCGTGCCCCGGTAAAAGTACAGCGGTGCATCGGCCACCCCCGCCGCCACAGCCTGGTCTATGTGCGGCAGGGCGGCTTCGGGCTGGTTTAGTTTCATGTGCGCTGTGGCCAGCCTACGGTGCGTTTCAGCGTCGGCATCCACTTTGTTGAGCGCGGCTACCGCTTTCTGATAATTTTCTTTGGCAAAGTAGCCTTCGCCCAGTATCGCAAATATTTGTTTATTATCCGCTCCCAAAGTAACCGCCTGTTCCAGGTTTATAGTGGCTAGATTGGTGTTTTGCTGAGCGTGATAGGCGCGTCCTAAGGTTTCGTAAAAACGCTGATCCGCAGGCCCCTTGCCTGATTTGGCTCGTTCCAGATCGCGGATGGCCTCGGCCGGATGCTGGGTTTCGTAGTAGGCGTAGCCGCGGTTGAGGTAGCCCTGATCATTAATGGTGTTTTGTTGTTCGGCCTGATCGTAGGCGGTAATGGCTTGGGCGTACTGTTCAAGGGCATAATGCGCTCGAGCCATTCGAACGTAGGCTTCCGGTTCTTCGCTGTCTAGGGCCAAGGCTTTGGTGTAATCACGGATCACCTCTGACCATTGTTGGAGCTCATAGTGCGCCGCGGCGCGGTTGCTCCACGCCTTTCCGTAACTTTCTTTTCGCCCAATTGCCTCACTAAAGTCTGCGACCGCTTCTGGAAATTTCTTTTGATAGAAAAGGGCTTTTCCCCGGTTGTTGTAAACAATTTCGTCGTCTTTCCCCCGCTGCACGGCCTGCTGGTAGTCAGTGATCGCTTTAGCGTAGTCTTCGGTCTGAAAGTAGGCGTTGGCTCGAGTGTAGTAGGCTTCCGCCTCTTCGTTTCCCCGCTCAATCGCTTTGGTCAGATCACTGATGGCGCTGCGGTACTTCTGATGCTCGTAAAATACGCGTCCCCGGTAGTAGAATAAGGCTTGGTCGGACGTGCGCAGGGCCACCGCTTTGTTTAAGTCTTCCAAAGCAGCACCGTACTTCTGCTGGTGAAAGTTGGCAATGCCACGTCCCCGGTACGCCGCCGCTGTCTGCGGATGCGCTGTGATATGCTGGGTGAAAGCCATTTTGGCTCCGGACCAATCCCGAACAGCCAATTTCTCTTCGGCAATTTGCAGATGATCGGGGGGCGCGGGAGGAGATTGAGACCACAGAACAGGGGCGGTTAGCAAAACCAACAACAAAGAAAAACAGGCTATTTTATTCATGGAAGGTTATTCGTTATTGTCAGCAAATCTACGGGCTGGACGGACGAATAACCGGATGAAAGCCAGTGCTTTGGTACACTGTAAGATTGAAGAACGGTTTTGGTTGGAAACAAAAAAGCCAGGCGAGTTAGGCTCGTCTGGCAATAGATATTATCGTAGAAAGAGTGCTACGCCTGCGCTACTTCGGCTGCTTTTTCCTCCACGTGCACGTACGAACGGTTCTGCCGTCCTTTTTTGAAGACTACTGTGCCGTCGGATAACGCGAACAGCGTATGGTCTTTGCCAAGTCCTACGTTGATGCCCGGGTGGTGCCTGGTGCCGCGTTGCCGCACAATAATGTTTCCTGCGATCACGGCTTGTCCGCCGAATTTCTTTACGCCGAGTCGTTTACTTTCCGAATCTCTACCGTTTTTGGAGCTACCGGCTCCTTTTTTGTGTGCCATAATTTCAGTAATTGAAGTGATGAATAATGGAATAAGCGCGTACTACTTATTCGTAAGTTCTTTGGCCTGGGGAATCCAATCGTCTTCGATCATCTCACGGGTCACCCCATCGATTTCTACGTCTAGCTTTTCAATTTCTTCCGAAGTCAGATCAATCAGCTGCTGGAAGGTGTGCACTCCACGGTCCTGTAGCTCTTTTTCGAAAACGGGTCCGATACCACTGATTTCTTTGAGATCATCTCGTTCTGACGGGCTGTCAGCAGCAGTTTCTGCGCTATCGGCGGTTGACTCGTCCACCGGGGCGGGAGTGAGTTCATCGCTGGCCGGAAGCACGTGCGCCGGTTCGGTAGGTGCGGAAGTATCTTGCGGGGCCGCATCGGCGGTAGTGGGTTCAGGCTTCGACGCTTGTTTCTTCTTCGGAGAAGCCTGCTGACCATCTCCTAGAATTTCGTCAATCAGTAATTTAGTATACTGCTGGCGGTGGCCCTGCTTCTTTCGATAGCCCTTGCGGCGCTTTTTCTTGAAGATAATCACTTTATCGTCTTTCACGTGCTCCACGATGGTGGCTGCTACGCGCGCTCCGGAAACCGAAGGAGCACCCACTTCCAGGTCATCACCTTCGCCCATCAACAGCACGTTGCCTAACTCTACAGATGAACCGGCTTCGCCCGCGAGCAATGGGGCGTAAATATGTTGGTCGGGGGCGACCTTAAATTGTTTTCCGGCGATATCAACAATTGCGTACATGGGGATGCTCGATTTATATAGTGTACATTCACTGCACCAGTTCTCGGAACAGTTTCTTGGTTAAAATTGAGGCGCAAATATACGGTTTTTTCTTATTGTGGCAAATCTGCGCGTGCGATTGTTCACCCCAATGCCTGCTTATCATCACCATGACTGCCCTATCGTTATTTTCGGCTAAAACTGTTCGGGAAATCCGAACAGTTTTTTGATCGATACGTTTTTCAAGTATAGGATAAGTCAAGTGAGAATGAATTTAATTTTACCTTAACGAATGGGTGAAGAAAGAAATGATAACTATCTACCAATCAATTTATTGTAAATATATATACTACAAACTGGTTGAACGATCAACGAAATAGCAAGGTTAAAATGCGCCAAATGCTTTTTACTTTTTCACCGAAATCGGCATATTTGTAAGCACCCCTTCACCAGCCATTCAGTTGATCATTCGATCCCTGAGATTGGTGATCGTTGAAACTAAATTGATCCAATTGTTGATTAAAGAAACAACTAATAACCTTTCCCTTATGAGTAGTCAGACTGAAGCATTAGAACCTATCTTACAGGAAAATCCGAATCGTTTCGTTCTTTTCCCCATTGAGCACGCCGACATTTGGCAGTGGTACAAAAAGTCGGAAGCCAGCTTCTGGACAGCCGAGGAGATCGACCTGAGCCAGGACATGAAGGACTGGAACGAACTCAACGACGGCGAGCGGCACTTTGTGTCGCACGTGCTGGCTTTTTTTGCCGCCAGCGATGGCATTGTGAACGAAAACTTAGCCGAGAATTTTGTCAATGAGGTGCAGTACACCGAGGCAAAGTTTTTCTACGGCTTCCAGATTGCGATGGAGAATATTCACTCGGAAACCTATTCGCTGCTGATCGATACTTATGTAAAGGACAACAAGGAGAAAGATCACCTGTTTCGGGCAGTGGAGACGATGGACTGCGTGAAGAAGAAAGCCGACTGGGCGCTGCGCTGGATCGACGAAGGCTCTTTTGCCGAGCGACTGGTCGCTTTCGCGGCGGTTGAGGGAATATTCTTTTCAGGAAGCTTTTGCTCGATCTTCTGGCTCAAAAAACGCGGTCTGATGCCGGGACTGACCTTTTCTAATGAGCTTATCTCGCGCGACGAGGGTATGCACTGTGATTTCGCTTGCCACTTATACAATGAGCACGTGAAACAGCAACTGCCGGAAGATACCGTGCGAAAGATCATCACCGACGCAGTGAAGATAGAAAAAGAATTTGTAACCGACGCTTTGCCCGTGAGCCTGATCGGGATGAACGCCGAACTGATGCGACAGTATATCGAGTTTGTGGCCGACCGCCTGCTGAGCGAACTGAACTGCGCTAAAGAATACAACGCTAGCAACCCCTTCGATTTTATGGAGATGATCTCGCTGCAGGGCAAAACTAACTTCTTCGAGAAGCGCGTAGGCGAGTATCAGAAAGCCGGGGTGAAGAACAGCGCTAATGAACAAGAAACACAGAAGTTCTCACTCAACGAAGACTTCTAGCCAGTATGCAGATATCCGTAGAATTAACGCTTTCGCCCCTGCAAGATGACTTTAACGGGCCGATCAGCGCGTTTATCAAACAACTTCGTGCTTCAAAATTTACGGTGCTAGAGAATCCGCTGAGCACCCAGGTGTACGGAGAATACAGTGAGTTAATGCCTTTTCTGACCGCTGAAATAGAGAAAACCTTTGAGGCGACGGACCATGCGTTGGTCTATATGAAGCTGGTCAATAGCAACCGAAGTGATTACAAATCGGATTTTTAAAAGAATAAAGTGCCTGTCAACCAAATTGCCACAACTAAACCGAAAGAAATATGCTAGTAATCAAACGCGATGGTCGCCGTGAGTCGGTAAAGTTTGACAAAATCACCGCTCGAATTGAAAAACTCTGTTACGGACTCGATACTAACTACGTAAGCTCGGTCGAAGTGGCCAAAAAAGTGATCGTGGGCATCTACGACGGAGTAACTACGGTGGAGTTGGACAATTTGGCGGCCGAAACCGCCGCGACGCTCACCGTCACCCACCCCGACTACGCGGTGCTGGCGGCGCGCATCGCCATCTTCGAACCTGCATAAGGTTACTAGCAAGTCGTTCTCCAACACCATGAAGCGGCTCTACACCTACGTGGACCCGCGCACGGGCGAGAACGCCTCGCTGATTGCCAAAGACGTGTACGCTGTCATCAAGAAAAACGCGGCGCTGCTCGATTCTACCATCATTTACAGCCGCGATTATAGCTACGACTACTTCGGCTTCAAAACGCTGGAGCGTTCGTACCTCATCAAGCTTGACGGAAAGATTGTGGAGCGTCCTCAGCACATGCTGATGCGCGTAGCGGTTGGTATCCACAAGGAAGACGTAGAAGCGGCCATCGAAACCTACAACCTACTGTCGGAGAAGTGGTTCACCCACGCCACTCCTACGCTGTTCAATGCGGGCACCCCGAAACCGCAGATGAGCAGTTGTTTTTTGCTCACCATGCAGGACGACAGTATCGACGGAATTTATGACACCTTGAAACAGTGCGCCCAGATTTCGCAGTCAGCCGGAGGCATTGGGTTAAGCATCCACAACGTGCGGGCTACGGGTTCGTACATTCGCGGTACCAACGGCACATCGAACGGGATTGTGCCGATGCTGCGCAACTTCGACATGACCGCCCGCTACGTGGATCAGGGCGGCGGCAAGCGCAAGGGAAGCTTCGCGATCTACCTGGAACCCTGGCACGCAGATGTTTTCGAGTTCTTACACCTTAAGAAGAACCACGGAAAAGAAGAGCTGCGCGCCCGCGACCTGTTCTACGCCCTGTGGGTGCCCGACCTGTTTATGAAGCGCGTAGAGACCAACGAGCAGTGGTCGCTGTTTGATCCTAACGAATGCCCCGGTTTGTACGACGCCTACGGGGAGGATTTCGAGCGGCTGTACGAAAAGTACGAGCGCGAAGGCAAAGCGCGTCGCACCATACGCGCGCAGGATCTGTGGTTTGAAGTGCTAGAGTCGCAAACCGAAACCGGCACACCCTACATGCTCTATAAAGACGCCGCGAACCAGAAGTCAAACCAGAAAAATCTCGGTACTATTCGCTCGTCTAACCTCTGTACTGAGATTTTAGAATATACTTCTAAAGATGAAGTGGCGGTGTGCAACCTCGCTTCCATTGCCCTACCTAAGTTTGTTACCGAAGATGAGAACGGCAACTTGCGCTTTGACCATCAGAAGCTGTACGAAATCACCAAGGTGGTAACGCGCAACCTAAACAAGGTGATTGATGTTAACTACTACCCGGTG
Source organism: uncultured Cytophagales bacterium (assembly GCA_963761785.1). Classification (GTDB taxonomy): domain Bacteria; phylum Bacteroidota; class Bacteroidia; order Cytophagales; family Cyclobacteriaceae; genus Tunicatimonas. The sequence continues at coordinate 1,447,086 of CAVXII010000001.1, read as the reverse complement.
CCTGAGGCCCGCACGTCTAACATGCGCCACCGACCGATTGGCATTGGCATTCAGGGCTTGGCCGATGCGTTTATTATGCTACGCATGCCGTTTGAGTCGGACGAAGCCCGGGGACTGAACAAGGATATCTTTGAGACCATCTATTACGCGGCGATGGAAACCTCGATGGAGCTGGCAACCAAGGAAGGAGCCTACGAAACCTACGAAGGTTCGCCAGTGTCACAAAGCATTTTTCAGTTTGATATGTGGAACGTGACTCCCGATAGCGGACGTTGGGATTGGGATGCGCTTAAGAAGGAGGTGAAGAAGAATGGAGTGCGTAATTCGCTGCTGCTCGCCCCGATGCCGACGGCATTGACCTCACAGATTTTGGGGAACAATGAGTGCTTCGAGCCCTACACTTCCAACATCTACACCCGCCGGGTGCTGTCCGGTGAATTTATTGTGGTGAATAAGCACCTGCTGCGCGACCTGGTGGATATGGGCTTGTGGAATGAGAACATGAAAAACCGGCTTATCTCTGAGAACGGGTTGATCCAGAATGTTCCCGAAATTCCACAGCATCTCAAAGATCTGTACAAAACTACCTGGGAGATTTCGCAGAAGACGATCATCGATATGGCCGCCGAACGCGGGGCGTACATCTGTCAGAGTCAGAGTCTGAACATTCATATGGAAGACCCCAACTTCGGTAAGCTCACCTCCATGCACTTCTACGCCTGGAAGAACGGCCTGAAGACGGGCATGTACTACCTGCGCACCAAAGCCGCCACCGACGCCATCAAGTTCACGGTGGACAAGCAAGCGCTGCAAAAAGAGCCGGAGAAGGTGGAAGCGAAGGGGTAGCGAGATAAAATATTAAGGGAGCTATTGCAGTAGCCCCCTTAATAATTAGTGCCGAGTCGGTTACGGCGTAGTGTTAACCAGTATGTTTAATCTCTAAAATTGTTTAAGCTAATGGCAAAAACAGCTCAAGGGAAGAAAATAGTGTACGTTAAGCCGCACACTAACAACGGTAAAAAGGTTACAGGCCACTACCGTTCAACTCCCAACTAGCGTGAAATACGTTAGTCAGATTTACTGGTGCTCCGAAGCACCCTTGCTATCTACTGCAAGCATATACAGTGAATAGTAGAGCAAAGCCCCCTTCATTTAGGGGCCAGAAGAGGTCGGTAAGTTTCATTTCTTATCGGCCTTTCTGCATTTACAAAGATATACGAAATTTTAAGTGCTGCAAGTTTTAGCCTTTAACTTTGATTGCTTCAAATGATCTTGAAAGTCGCTCGGTTATACCGAGTGACTAATATCGTTTCTAGCAACTTAGGTTGCGTACCAAAATGACAGGGACGTTTGATAGTCGTCACTTGCCGGAGGCAAGCGACTTTGCGGGGGTGTAATATTTCGCGCGACAATGGCTATACGGATGATTGAATTGGTGAAATGTTTGTGCCGATTGTGCGTATGTCTGAACTGCGAAAAGCGACCACCGAACAGCCATACTTCTTAACTTTCACAGTGACCCAGTGGGTAGACGTTTTTACGCGGACGCGCTATTGTGATATTCTCATCGATAGCTTGCGTTTTTGTCAAGCGCACAAGAAGTTAGAGATATGCGCCTACGTCATTATGAGCAATCATCTACATCTGATTGCGGCCCATCCCGAAGGACAGTTGAGCGGGGTGATTCGTGACTTCAAAAGTTTCACGGCCAAACAAGTTATTCGCTCAATCAAACAGGAAACCGGCGAAAGCCGTCGTACGTGGCTGCTGCATATGTTCTCATACGCCGCCAAATTTCAACAACAAAATCCGCAGTATTTATTCTGGCAAAAGACCAGCCATCCAACCGAACTGTACAACGCCACCATCTTTCAGCAAAAAGTGGACTACATCCATCAGAATCCGGTGAAGGCTGGGTACGTATCCGAAGCACATCATTGGTACTACAGGAGCGCTCATCCGTTATCGCCTTTATCGGTAAACACATAGCCTTTTTCCACCTACCCCTTCACCAACTTCTTCTCCTCTAGTAGCGCCTTCAACTGGCTGAGTTCATCCCGCAGGCGGGCGGCTTCAATGAAATCCAGCTCCTTCGCTGATTTTTCCATGCTCTTTTGCGTGGTCTGAATAAGTTTTTCCAGTTCAGGCTTGGCCATATAAGCCACTACCGGATCGGCGGCGACACTGGTTTCGGAAGGGCCGGCATAGGCCTTGGTCGAGGCCTTGCGCGAGTCGGCCACCTTGGTTTGTCCCATAATCGCCTCGCGTGACTTGAGGATCGTCTTAGGAGTGATACCGTGCTCAATGTTATATTCCATCTGCTTGCTACGGCGGCGATTGGTCTCGTCAATAGCGACTTGCATGGAACCGGTCATTTTGTCGGCATACATAATACAGACGCCATTTTCGTTGCGGGCCGCCCGGCCGATGGTCTGCACCAGCGAGCGTTCGTTGCGCAAGAAACCTTCTTTATCCGCATCCAGGATAGCCACCAGCGACACTTCGGGCAAATCCAGCCCTTCGCGCAGCAGGTTCACGCCCACCAGCACGTTGAACTCACCCAGGCGCAAGCCGCGCAGAATCTCCACCCGGTCGAGTGGCTTCACCTCTGAGTGCATGTAGCGACTGCGCACTCCGGCGCGCTCCAGATATTTTTGCAACTCTTCCGACATCCGTTTGGTCAGGGTAGTTACCAGCACCCGCTCATCTTTTTCGGTGCGGTCGTTGATTTCTTCCAGCAGGTCGTCAATCTGGTTGATGCTGGGACGCACTTCGATGATCGGGTCGAGCAAACCGGTGGGGCGAATCACCTGCTCCACCACCACGCCGTCCGACTCGCGCAGTTCGTATTCGGCAGGAGTGGCGCTCACGAAAATGATCTGACCGATCATTGACTCAAATTCGTTGAAAGTGAGCGGTCGGTTGTCCATTGCCGAGGGTAAGCGGAAGCCGTAGTCGACCAGATTAACCTTTCGGGCGCGGTCACCGCCCCACATGGCGCGTACCTGGGGCACGGTGACGTGGCTCTCGTTGATCATCATCAGGAAGTCCTCGGGAAAATAGTCGAGGAGGCAGAAAGGACGCTGCCCCGGTTGGCGGCGATCAAAGTAGCGAGAGTAGTTCTCGATGCCCGAGCAGTAGCCCAGTTCGCGAATCATCTCCAGGTCGAACTCAGTGCGTTCCTGGATACGCTTGGCTTCCAAAAAGCGTTTTTCGTCCTCGAATAGCTGAATTTGCTCCACCAGGTCGTCTTGAATCTCGTAGATCGCTTTCTGCGCATTGTCTTTGGCAGTCACGAACAGGTTGGCCGGATAGATAGTGACAATGCGCTCGTCGGCCAGTTTCTTGCCGGTGTAGGGATCGATGCGCTGAATGGCCTCAATCTCGTCGCCCCAAAAGTAGAGCCGGTAGGCAAAGTCGGCGTAGGCGATAAAAATATCCACTGTGTCGCCCTTCACCCGAAAGTTGCCTCGCTTGAATTCACCTTCGGTGCGACTGTACAGAATGTCTACTAGTGCGTAGAGCAGCTTCTGTCGCGACAAATGATCGCCTTCCTGCAGTTGAATGGCGTTTTTGCCGAACTCATCGGGATTGCCCAGTCCGTAGATGCACGACACCGAAGCCACAATCAGCACGTCGCGCCGCCCCGACAGCAACGAGGAGGTAGCACTAAGCCGTAGTTTCTCGATCTCCTCATTGATGGCCAGATCCTTCTCAATAAAAACATTGGAGGCAGGAATAAATGCCTCCGGCTGGTAGTAGTCGTAGTACGAGATAAAGTACTCTACCGCATTATTGGGAAAAAACTGCTTGAACTCACCGTAGAGCTGGGCGGCCAGGGTTTTGTTGTGGCTTAGCACCAGGGTAGGACGGTTTACCTGGGTCACCACGTTGGCCATCGTGAAGGTCTTGCCCGATCCGGTCACGCCTAGTAAAGTTTGGGCACGCTCGCCATCGCGCAGTCCCTGTACCAGTTGCTCAATAGCGACGGGTTGGTCGCCGGTGGGTTCGTATTCCGAAGTAAGTTCAAAATCCATAGATAGTCAACAAGAAAAGGGCAGCAGAATGTTCATAGATAGTACTGCTTGGGTAAGTCTTCTTTCGGGAGTCAAAGGGTTTATCGGACAAACGTTTTTTGGGTTTTAGGGTTCCGGATTACCGCTTGGAGCTCAGTTTGTCGTGTTACAAGTGTTAGGTTAGGAACACTTCAAACCGACTACCACTTCACCACCACCTGAAACTTTACATCAGTTCGCTGATTTCCCTCAATCACTTCTAAGCCAGTGCCCACCTCGTCACGGTCGTAGAAAGTGGTACGGGCGGCTTTGGCCCACAAACTCACGTGCCGACTCGCCCGGTAGCGAACTAGTAAATAATTACGCACTCCGCTGCCTGAGTAGGCCGGAATGGCAAAGGCGTAGAGCACGTCATTTTCGTAGATGTACTGCCGGTTCACAAAGTCGGTGTCGAACAGCGCGAAGCGTACATCAGCCTTCCATCGGCCTAGTGTCGCGCTCGCGTCTTGCGCCACCGCGAAGCCATTTGTAGTGTTGCTATCCAGGGTGTAGGTGCTATGCTGCACCCGGGTGCGCAGGCGGAAACGGTCGCTCAGGTGATGCGTGAGGTGCGCCGCCAGACTACGTTTCACGCCGGGTAGCACCAGGCGCGTTGCCAGGCTATCCTCATCTACGTTGATTGCTTTGCTTTCTTGCCGGTACTGCATCCAGGCTTCGGTGCGGGAGTTGAACGGGTAGCTCAGGCGGGTGAAAAACTCGTAACCGTCGGAAGGCGCATCCACGCGGTAGCGCAGCCAGGGAAACCGAAAGCGATCATAGTAGGCTGCCACCGTCAGCCGCCGCCAGGGCTGCAATTTCAGGCCCCAGTACATTCCCTGCTCATTGATACTGCGCGTGCCCTCGCTGAAGGCGTTACCGTAGAACGAATGAAAATCCGGACTGTAGTGCCGCAGCAGCACGGCCAACTCAGCCACCGACGAAAGATACACCGTGGTGCCGCCCACCGCGCCCACGCCGCCGCTCGCCGAACGGGCCACCTCGCCGAACACGTGAAACGGATGGCGGCGGTAGTTGAAAAACGCTCCGGCTACCTGGTTCTCGCGTCCGGCAAACTCATGCCGATTGCGAAGTTGGCTGGACCGCTGCCAGTGGTGGCCGAAGTGGGTATGCACGTAGGTCAGTCCGGCCTGCCAACGCCGCGCTGCGTCTCGAAAAGAGTAAAGATGCGCCCAGCATTCGCTCGCCGACCTGGTTCTGGGCCGAACGTTCGCTGCCGGTGCGGTGCAGTCCGGTGGTTTGCAGCGCTTCGAACTGATCCGAAAGGCTATCTACCCGACCGTCTAGCCGCTGGTACGATGCCAGCGTGGTAAGTTCCAATGCATGTTGGGCGGCGGGTAAACTTACGGTGGCTGCTACGCCTCGGAAGAAGTCGTTTTCGGTGGCGGCAGTGTGTGGACGAATCGTGTTCTGGGTTTGTACCACCGTGCGCACCGGTTCGGCCCCTTTGCCCACCGCGAAGCCGCTGCCGAACAGCAACCCTTGTCCCACTTGCACCCGGTAGTCGCCCACGGTCAGCTGCCGTAAACGTCCCTGATTTTCCACCTGCACGTGGGCGGCGTGGTAGTCGGGCCCGTAGCGCCCCGCCGCCGGGTTCCACCCCAGCGCTTCCCCGGCATCCTTCTCGACGGTGATGCCCGCGCTGAAATCGTTGCGACGGCTCATCCGCCAGCGGGCGTAAAGTTTATGCGGCGATCCGCGGTAGTAGTTCAAGTCACTGCCCTCGGCCAAGGTGTCGGCGCGGAGATAGCCTGACTTGCGTTCCAAAGTGGTTTCGTGACGGGCAATGAGCAGATAGTCGGCATCGGCCAGTCGCGCTCGCCAACTGGGCGGGCAAACCGGTCGGGGGGCAACGGTCACGAAAGGCAGGATTCGGAGAATAGCTGCTTGGTCCCAGCCCGGAACGTACGATAACTCGTTCACCGTTAGGAAGTCGCCGTACAGTTCGCGCTGCCGCAGCAGGTTGCTGATTTGCCGTTCCGACAGTACGTAGAACTGCCGCAGGTCATCGGCGGTGGCTTCGTTCAAGTTGATGGGCTGGGCGTACCACTGCGCGAGTAGTTCGTACTGCGCTTCGTAGTCCGTATCCTCATCGTGCGGGTTAAACAAGTCTTCCAGTAGCGTTTCCAGCGCTTCATCGTAGGACTTCTCTTGCGCGAAAGCACTGCTCAGCGGAAAAACCAGGACGAGAATCCACCGTGCCCACTGGAACCACGGACAGCCCCGTGGACTAAATCGCGTGCATTGGCAAGGAGCGCTACTGAGCATCTTGAAACAAACGGTACGTGAGAGAAACCTGATGCGATAATCCCAGGCGAGCGTGGGTGCTCAAGGCATAGTCAGCGTTCAGCAGCCGGTGTTTCCATCCCAGACCAAAAAATTGCCTCAGCTCTCTACTATTAAATCCCGTACGCAGACTAAACATCTTTAGCGCGGTGTAGGCCACTCCAAGCTTCAGGTTGGGGCCCTGCGTCACTTCGTGCTCCACCTCAGTGCTGATCAGCCAAGCGGCCACCGGCCGATACGACAGTCCCACTTGCACCAGCGTAGGAATATTCTCTTGGGTCACCTCCGACAGTATAGCTTGCGTTACGTTGAGAAGCTGCAGTCCGAAGACGATCTGCGGAGAAAGTTGCGCCTGTCCGCCCACGTCGATCACGGTGCGAAAGTGCGAACCGAAGCCCTCCGTATGGTACTGATGCTCACTGAGTCGCAGCCCGATACTAAATTGTTCAATCCGGTGGCTGTAGCCCAGCGACAGCCGGTGGTGACTGTGCAGCGCGTCGCCGAAGCGGTATACGCTCAAACTGCCGGTGCCGTAGCGGGTGGGCTGCACCAATCCGGCCGCCACGGCGTGTAGTCCTTCGGTGAACCCAAAGCGATTTTCATAGCCTGCAAATAGCGTTGGCTTTTTCACGCTGGTCACGCCGCTGATGTTGGCGAACAGGGCATCGGCCCCGCGCATAGTCACCGCCGCGTGGCCCAGTCCGGTTGCCCGGGCACCCACGGTATGCGCTTGGGTCCAGCCTTCGGTTGCAACTAGCCATACAGCTACCAACAGAGAATATTTCATTTTTCGCCAAATAGTACAGAGGGGCAAAGATATCCCGATCTGTCTCCCCCGGAAAACCGTTAACGCGTAGATTGCCACTGTTTCTTGCAGGTGTAGTCACCAGAAAAAAAGCCAGCAAATATGCTAAGAGAAGTATTCGTCACCCTACTGATCCTCAGCAGTGCCGTTACCAACGCTCAGTTTGTGGAACCCTTTGCCGACAGCGACTTTACGGCCAACTCGGTCTGGGTGGGAGAAGCTGCGAAATTTGAAATATCCGGACAATCATTACATCTTAACGATGTTACCGCCAGCGGCATCGCTTTCCCGAGCACACCCAATGAGGCCGCCGCCAATACTGCTGAAGATTTTGTTGACCGGGCCAGATTTTCGCCGTTCAGTTACAACTTCTCTGTGACGACTGCTCAGTGGCAGGATGTGATTATCAACGAATTGATGCCCGATCCTAACCCGGTGGTTAGCACCTTGCCCGACGCAGAGTTTGTAGAGCTCTACAACCGCAGTGCCTATCCTTTTCAGTTAGAAGACTGGACCCTGAACGATAAGACTTTGCCCGAGTACCTGCTGCTTCCCGGCGAATACGTGCTTCTCTCGGCTACTGCTCACGCCTCCGCTTTTGTTGCCTACGGCGAAGCTCGGGGGTTGAGTAGTTGGCCTACTTTACGCAATACCGGCAGCGAATTGGTGCTGAAAAACACGGGAGGAGAGACCATCGACTCGTTGCGCTATACTAGCGTGGAAGTGGCTGGAGGATATTCTATCGAGCGAATTCGATTGGAGCCGCCGTGCGACGTAAGATTGAACTATCAAGTCACTTCAAGTGCCGCGGGAGGTACTCCTGGTGCCCAGAACGCAAGTTTCAGCAACCAGCCCGACACCCAACCCCCGCTTCTGCTTCAGATAACTGTTCCCGCTTCCCGCGAGATTCGGCTGCACTTCGATGAGGCAGTTAATCCAGCAGACCTAATGGTTACTTTGTTCCCGGCGTTGGGAATCAGCGAGGTCGTGACTGATCCGGCGGATGAGCGAATTGTGCTGCTACAACTCAATAAAGACTTGGCCACCGGTACTTCTTTCCAAGTGACCGTCGACGACGCTCGTGACTGCTACGGGAACCGGGCCGGAACGCTGCGTGCTTCCTTTTTGTACGACAACGTCGCTCCTACCCTGATTCGGGTCACGGTGCGGGACACCGCTTTGCTCGTGCTTTTTTTTGACGAAAAACTGACTTCGGTCGGTGAGGAGGAAAACTACGTAGTTAGTAACGGTATAGGGGAGGCGCATTCTGTGGAATGGTTGAGCGACAGCGCGTCGGTACTTCTGGAGTTCTCAAGTTCGCTGGACAACGGATTGGTGAACCAGGTGCGGATAGCTGGGACTACTGACCGCTCGGGTAACGTAGCTGATACTTTGGTGCGAGACTTTGCGTTTCGGAACGACATTGATAGTGTCTGGTCGGTGAGCGCGTATCAGGTAAATGTAAGGTTTACTACGGCACCTGCCGCTGCTTCGGCCGAACAAAGCCAGAATTATCAACTAGACCGAACGCTTGGTGCCCCCAACGTGGCGGTGCGACTGTCCAATCACGAAATACAACTGATTTACGACCGACCGCTGGCGGCGAACAAGCCGTACGAACTACAGATTGACAATCTCCGAACTCCGTCCGGAGCGTGGCTGTCTACCCCGATTTACCGATTTGACTACGATCAGAAAGCCCCGTCAATTGACTCGGTGACCGTTGTGGATTCGCGCACCTTGCTCGCTTACTTCAGCGAAGCGATGCAGTGGAAAGCGACTTCTTCCCCTACCGCCTTCAGCGTAGACCAACGCATCGGTTCGCCCAAGAGCATCACCCTGCTGCCGGGCAACCGTTCGTTTCGTCTGTTGCTAGCCAAGGATCTGCAGCCGGAAACCACCTACGAACTATCGGTAGTGGGGCTGTCCGACCGTGCGGGAAACATGATCGGCAGCACCAAGAAAGAAACTTTTCTTTACGACCAGCAGCCTCCCCGCCTAGAGCGCTGGCAAGTAGTTGCTCCTGACCAACTGCGTTTGCACTTTCATGAGGAGTTGCGGGCTACTTCTGCTCGTCCGCGATTGCACTATACGCTCGACTCGGATGAACATTCCGATAGCGTGGCGGTTTCGCGCCTACATCCGGGGCAGGTGACCCTGTTATTTGCGCGACCATTGCCCGACGAAATCGCTCTGCGGATCACCGAGGTCGCCGATGTATACGGCAATAAGTTGGTAGCGCCGCTTGAAGTGCTAATCAGTAACCAAGTTCCTGCCCTGGGCGCGGTTGTTCCGCTGTCGGCGACTGAACTTCGGCTGGACTTCACGCGGGCAGTAGATGCTTCGGTAATGAAAACTCTTGACAACTATCGCCTTGATGGCTTGGCACCTACCCAAACGAAAGTAGGAGGAGCTTATCAGTCGTCAGTAGTCTTAACGCGGAGCACTCCGATGGTGATCAACCAAACTTACCCACTAACCATCAATCGTTTGGTGGACGTAGTCGGAGCCGTCGTTGAGAATGTTGAAACCGAAGTTGTTTACGAAACGAAAGTGGCGAGCGTTGTTCCCGATGGATCAGCACTAACGATAGCGTTCACCGTGCCGGTGGATTCTACAGCGGCTATGAACCGTTTGCACTATGAAGTGTCTGAGATTGGTAGTCCGGTTATGGCAATACTTACCGACCCTCAAACCGTACGTTTGGTGTTTGCATCGCCCTTCGCGCCGCAAGTAATACACAAGCTATCGGTTCAGGGTTTGCTGGACCAGGATCGTGACATTATACCGGCTTCGCAGCAATCGTTTGGTCAGGGGATGGCCCCTGCTTACAACCAATTGCTGATCACCGAAGTGATGGCTGATCCAACGCCCACGGTGGGATTACCGGAGGTAGAGTATGTGGAATTATTCAATGCTTCCGACCAAGTGCTGAGCACACAGGGCCTACAATTTTCTGATGCCAGCACTACTGTGGTACTTCCTGCCACCTTTCTGGCTCCCCAAGAATATGTGCTGCTGACGGACGAGTCTAGTCGAGAAGAATTATTGTCTTACGGACGAGCCATTTTGGTGAAGCAACTGCCCTCGCTCAACAGCAGCGGCGATAGTCTGCGGCTGAGCAACGAGCAAGGATATGAAGTTTTTACGCTGGCCTACGCGGACAACTGGTACAACGACGCCGAGAAGCGGGGCGGCGGCTGGTCGCTCGAGATGGTCGATGTGGAACGTCCCTGCGGTGAACAAGACAACTGGGCTGCCTCGGTAGACCCGGCGGGAGGCAGCCCTGGTCGGCCCAACTCAGTGCAGCAAACTAATCCTGATCGCTTTGGCCCGGAAGTGGTACGGGCGTTTGCGGTAAGTGACGCAGTGATGCACGTGCTGTTCAGCGAGCGATTGGGCAAGGGTTTGACAGAATCAGCCAAGATCACGCTGAGCGATGGACTGCGGATTCAGTTGATACGCTGGCTCACTGGACAGAAAGAGGTTGCGGTGACGGTAGACCAGTCACTTCAGACCGGAGTAACTTACTCGATAGAAGTAAAAGGAGTAACCGACTGTAGTGGTAATCCGATGGGAGAGGTGCGTAGCGCCGATTTTGTGCTGCCCGAAGCAGCAGTGTCGGGCGATATTCTGCTGAGTGAACTCCTGTTTCATCCGCGTAGCGGAGGTGAGAAGTTTGTTGAACTCTACAACCACTCAACCAAACACATTGACCTCAAGGACTGGTCGTTCGCTAACCTCAGTGGCGATTCGCTGACCAACGTCAAAAGCGTTTCTGATAACCACTATGTGCTATTACCGGGTGCTTACGTAGCTTTCACCGAAGATCTGGCAACGCTCAAGGCGGATTATCCGGCCGCACCCGAAGCATATTTGCAAAAGGTGGCTGCGCTTCCCAGCCTGCCCGCTGATCAAGGAACAGTCGTGCTTCTCGATCCGGCCCAAAAGGAAATGCAGCGCTTCTACTATTCGGCCGATTTTCACCACCCACTGCTGACCAATACGCAAGGAGTTTCTCTGGAACGCGTCACCTGGAACGATCCGGTGGAAGACGCAGCTTCGTGGCAGTCGGCGGCAAGAACGGTTAACTACGCAACTCCCGGCTACCGCAACTCGCAGTTCACCGAAAACCCCGCATCGGAATCTCTGTTGACGGTAGACCCGCCGGTGTTTGCGCCGGGTCATGCGGGTCACGCTGACTTCACCCGTATTCACTACCGTTTTGGCTCGACCGGAACGGTGGCCAACGTGGCGGTGTACGACGCGCAGGGAAGAAAAGTGCGCGATCTGGCCCGTAACCAAACCCTGGCTGAGGAAGGGTTTTTGGTGTGGGACGGCACCGCCAATGACCAGCAGCGAGTAGGAATTGGCTATTATCTGATTTTTTTCGAGACTTTTGATACGCAAGGGCAGGTAAACGTGTTGAAAGAGAAAGTGGTGGTCGGCGGCAACTGGTAGTCTCAGTCCGTCGCCCCGGTTAGATCATTCACGCATGAAACGGCTCACCAAACTTATTCGCCGCGGCGAAGGAGAACAACTCGACTTCAAACAGACCATTTCTGACCCGGTCAAGATCGCCAAAACAATCGCCTCGTTCGCCAATACCCGCGGCGGTACCCTGCTGGTGGGAGTGCGCGACAACAAAACCATCCGGGGAGTGGACCCCGAAGAGGAAAAATACGTGCTGGAAACCGCGGCCAGTTTCCACTGCGATCCTGCTGTCCCCCTCACCTATCGGGAAGTGGAAGACAAGGAAACCGAAGCCATTGTGTTGGAGGTGGTGATCAGTGAAAGTGAGCAGAAACCACACTACACCGTTGATCGGCAGCACGAGCGCCGGGTATATATTCGGCAGCACGACAAAAGTTTACCGGCCAGTAAGTTGATGATCGATATGATGCGACGGGGTAAACTGCCGGTTGGTCTGGGTGAGCAGACCGTGAAGCATCTGGGGCATAACGAAAAGAAACTTTTCACCTTTTTAGAAACCCACCAGCGCATTACGCTGAAGCAGTTTATGCACGTGGTGAATATATCCAAGCGACGGGCTATGCGCACGCTGCACGAGCTAACCCTACGCGGCATGATTCGTCTGCACGATCACGAGAAAGAAGCGTATTATACGCGCTAGTGCGGAAAACAGAGACTAAATCGGGTGAAGCAGCCGGTCACACAGCGCACTGAAAGGTGCCCCAACGAATGTCGCTCTGTTGGTTTTTGGTCTGTTGAGTTGAGTTTGATCGTTCCCTGCAGGGTGAAGCCGCCGGGCAGGTTGGTGGTGGTAACTTGTTGCAGGAAAGGTAGTGCCGCGAGCTCTTCGGCCTTGATACTGGGCGCGTTGTCTTCTATGGTTACCACCGTGCCGGTTTCATTGATCAGAAAACTAATCTCTACGTAGGCCAGCATTCTTCCCGTCCGATGGCGTTGAAGCGCACTTTTGACTAGTCTGCTAACCGCTTGGGCTGCCTTTTGATCAAAGGTGGGTAGCGGACGCTCATTATCGTCGTAGATTCTAATCCATATATTACGCTGGATGACGAGGCTTTGAAACTCTTCCAGCACTTTCCTGACCGATACCCGCAAATCGCTATCAGTTTCTCCTAGTTGTGCTCGGTCTTCCCGCTCGGCAATCTGACGGATCTTCTCGATAATTTCGGTACGGAAGCCCGGTGCCGGAGGCGCTAACTCATCGGTCACGGTAAAATGGCTGTCGCTCATGGTGTCACACTAATAGATGGAAAAATAGTCTCTGCCAACTATAAAGATATCTACTGCCTAATTCTGAAACTCGTGGGAAGCGACACGAAGCCTACACTGTAAGGAAGAGTTCAATTGCGACAATGTTCATTGGTCGTCTCGACAATTATTGATACCTTGGTTCAACCAACGATTTAGTTCTTGCCATGAAAAACCCTTCTTCTGAGCACCCCGCCCGCCGCACCTTTCTAAAAACGACCGGATCGGCGGTGGTCGGCAGTGCCTTGGCCTTTGGCTTCGCCCCGTCCCGCGCGACAGTATTCCTCCCTAACAGTGACACCTTGCGCGTAGGCTTGGTCGGTTGCGGTGGCCGGGGCACCGGAGCCGCCAATCAAGCATTGAAGGCTGACGACAACGTAGCATTGGTGGCGGTGGCCGACGTGTTCCCCGACCGGATGCAGACTAGCCTGGAAAGCCTGACCCAAAGCCACGGTGATAAAGTGCAGGTGGACGAAGATCACAAATTTCTGGGCTTCGATGCCTACCAGAAGCTCATCGAATCCGATGTGGACGTGGTACTGCTGGCCTCTCCGCCCGGATTTCGTCCCGATCATATCGCCGCGGCCGTGGGCGCTAAAAAGCATGTGTTCGCCGAAAAGCCGGTGGCCGTTGATGTTGCAGGCGTGAAGAAAGTGATGGAAGCGGCCAAGAAGGCCAAGGAAAACCGCACTTCGCTGATGTCGGGACTCTGCTGGCGCTACCATGAACCCAAGCGGGCCGTCTTCGGCCGGGTGCGCGACGGAGCCATTGGCGACGTTATCTCGGTATACAATACCTATAACACCGGCACGCTGTGGCACAAAGATCGGCAACCCGAGTGGACGGAGATGGAATACCAGCTTCGCAACTGGCTTTACTACCCCTGGCTGTCGGGCGACCACATCAACGAGCAGGCCATCCATAGTCTGGACATGGCCTCGTGGGCACTGGGCGATCGAAACCCGGTGAGCGCTATGGGCACCGGCGGTCGACAGGTGCGTACCGACGACAAATACGGCAATGTTTTCGATCACTTTGCGATTACTTACGACTATGGTGATGGGGTGAACTCCCATCACTTCAGTCGGCAGCAATTCAACTGCGCCAGCAGCTACAAAGTGGAAATGCAAGGCACCAAAGGCCGGGCGGTGGCCGACTGCATCCGCGACCAGCACGAGATTGTAGCGGCCGATAAGTGGCGCTACCGGGGTGAGAAAAACGATATGTACCAGACTGAGCATGACGAACTCTTCGCGGCTATCCGAGCAGATGAACCGGTGAACGATGGTGATATTATGACGCGAAGCACCCTGTTGGCCGTGATGGGCCGGATGGCTGCCTATACCGGACAAATCATCACCTGGGAAGACGTTATGAAATCAACAGAAACCTTGGGACCTGAAAAATACAGCTGGGATATGGTGTACGAAACCCCACCGGTACCCATGCCGGGAATCACGGCGCTTGGGTAAACTGGATGCTAGTCACTAGATCCTTAGTCCTCCAGCATCCAGCATCTTGCCGTATAGAAAATCATCCAGCAACCAGTATCAACTATGCAACGACGTGATTTTATGAGATTGAGTGGGGCAGCGTTGCTGGCTTCGCAACTTCCCAAAGCGGTGAGTGCGGCAACCGCAGGCCCGAAGATGCCAATCAAGAAGAGCCTGAAGTACTCGATGGTGGAGGAGAAAATGCCAATCGTTCGATCACTTTCGGATGCTGGTGGACATTGGCTTCGATGGGGTAGAGATGGATTCGCCCAGTGAGGTAAACGTAGACGAAGTGCTGGCTGCAAAGGAAAAAACTGGTCTAGAGATTCCGGGAGTAGTTAACTCGGCGCACTGGAAGTCGCCCTTATCGGACCCCGACCCGGCGGTGCGGGCCCACTGTGTGGCGGCCACCGAAACGGCGCTGCGCGATTGTAAAGCCTACGGCGGCACCACGGTGCTGCTGGTGCCCGGTGTAGTGAACGAAACCGTCAGCTATGAAGATGCTTACCGACGCTCGCAAGAAGAAATCCGTAAGCTGCTGCCCGTTGCCGAAGAAACAGGGGTGAAGATCGCCTTCGAAAACGTGTGGAACAACTTCCTGCTCAGCCCGCTAGAGGCGGCCCGGTACGTAGACGAACTGGAGAGCGATATGGTGGGCTGGTATTTCGACGTGGGCAACGTGGTGCGCTACGGCTGGCCTGAGCAGTGGATTACGGCTTTGGGCGACCGCATCCTCAAGCTGGATGTTAAAGAGTACAGCCGGAAGAAGCAGCAGGACGAAGGCATCTGGAAGGGCTTTGAGGTAGAGCTATTGGAAGGCGATTGCAATTGGCCCGAAGTGAACAAAGCGCTCACCGCGATCAACTACGCGGGCTGGGCTTCGGCCGAGGTGCCGGGTGGCGACCGCAAAAGACTGCGTCAGATATCAGAAAAGATGGACGCAATTTTTGGATTGGGATAGGCAAGTAATAGCTACCTAGCCGGAGCGCCAACCAGCAACCCCCGTTCCTCTATCCACTCCTCGCAGCGCTCGGGCCAGGAGGAAAAGGCCGAACCGCGGCTACCCAGCCCCAGGCCGTGGCGCCCTTTCTCGTAGATGTGCATCTCGACCGGAATGCCTCGCTCGTGTAGCGCCAGATAGAAATAGATGCTGTTCTGTGGCGGAACGCTCGTGTCTTCCGAGGTGTGGACCAGGAAGGTGGGAGGCGTATCATCCTTTACCTGCGTTTCATTGGACAACGATGCCACCAGTGCCGGGCCAGCATCTTCTCCCAACAACATCTTTCGCGAACCCGCGTGCTGGTAATCTTCGGTGAAGCTAATCACCGGGTAAAGCAACACCATAAAATCAGGACGGCTGCTAACCCGTTCGATGAGGTCAGTGGCCTCGGTTTGGCCCGCGTCGAATTGCGTCCCCAGGGTAGAGGCTAGATGACCGCCCGCCGAAAAGCCCAGCACGCCGATGCGATCGGGGTCCAGTTGCCACGGCGTCGCGTTGGCGCGAACGGTGCGCAACGCTCGCTGTCCGTCGTGCATCGGCACGGGGTGGCGGTAGCCGTCTTTTCCCAAGCGATAGGTCACAATGTAGGCCGACACCCCAAACGAGTTGAGCCAGCGGGCAATCTGGTGCCCCTCGTGATCCATTGCCAGCATCTGGTAGCCGCCGCCCGGACATACCACCACCGCGGCACCCGTGGAAATTTCTTTAGGAGCCGGATAGAGAATCAGCATTGGCTGATCGTGGGGGGCATTGCCCAGCGCTCCGGGAGCACCGCCTGGCCACAGCAATAGCGTGTCAGGCACGGTTTGAGCTAGCAATTGAGCGCTAAAGAACAGGGAAACGAAAAGGGTAACTATGACTCGAGGTTGCATTTAGTTCGGAGTTTTTTGATTAACAGTACCCTCGAACTTACGTGAGTTGCACAGAAATTGCAAATGGATTGGTAGACCCAACCTATTATCGCGATGAAACAGCTATTAATTATTGGTGGATTGGCGTTCAGTAGTCTTTCACTGTTTGCTCAGGAAATCGTCCGTACCGAAGAGTACGGTGAGTTTACACCAGACGCTGGCCCGTTGGGGTTAAGGGGTAGATGTGTCGTTCGTCTGGACCGGGGGCAACCTCCGGTTTCGTGGCCCAACGGAGTGGATAGAGTGCGCGACGAATAAGGAAATCTTATAACGGGATCAACACCCCAGTAGGCTACCTATCGCTCGGAAGTGAGCGATAACAAAGCGCTGATATCGACCGATTCGTACCAGTAGGTAAGTTCTTCTACGTAGCGGTACGCATTTACTTCCTTCACCCGTTCACCCTGAAGACTATCGAAGCGAACCTCAATAAATAGTGTTCCATCGTGGTAGAGGCACACTCCGTAGCGGGTCGAGCGCTCCGACATAATGGTAAAATCAATGAGGCGGCAGTGATGATAAATATAATCGAGCTGCTGCTCAGACGGGAGAGTAGTAAATTTCTGACATTCCATAGACAAAAAAGTGCATTATCAGGAAAACGAAACAACCAGAATGCTGCGAGACCTTACAATGTAGTATCGATTCAGCCTTCCGTATTTACGGTTGATCGTGCTTATCCAACGGCTCGTCTACCTTAATTGTTACTTGTTCGCGAAAGAACGCACCTTGGAAGCATCATTCACCTTTTGAATCGCTTCCGATGAAACGCACCCTTCTCTTTTTGCTCCTGTTAATCACTCTCGGGGCCAGCGCCCAAACTACCTTCATCGGAACCGTGCAAGACGCCCGGGGAGAGGTTGTTGTAGGAGCCAACGTCCACCTAAAGGGGACCTATGACGGCACTTCCAGCGCTATTGACGGCTCTTTTTCCTTCGTTACCACCGCCACCGATGAGCAGTGGTTACTGGTGAGCGCCGTAGGATACCGTTCGTACGAGGAGCCGGTTACTGTCAATCAGGACACCGCCTCGGTCGCAATCGTATTGCGCGAAGCGGTCAATAAAATGGACGGGGTCACCATCACTGCCGGAGCCTTCGCCGCTAGTGACGAGAAGCAAGGATTGATGCTCAAACCGCTGGAGATTGTGACCACCGCCGGAGCGTTGGGCGACATCATCGGAGCGCTCAACACCCTGCCGGGCACCCAGACGGTAGCCGAAGACGGACGGTTGTTCGTGCGCGGCGGAGCGAGCTACGAAACCCAGACCTACATGGACGGTATGCTGATCCACGCTCCCTACGGAGCTTCAGGTCCTGACGTGCCCACCCGCGGACGCTTTTCTCCCTTCTTGTTCAAGGGCACCACCTTCAGCACCGGAGGCTACTCAGCTGAGTACGGACAAGCCCTATCGTCGGCCCTGATTTTGAGCTCGGTAGATTTGGCTCCGCAAACCCAATCCGATGTATCGCTGATGACCGTCGGAGCTGATCTCACCCACCAGCACCGCTGGAAAAACACCTCGCTGCTGGTGCGGGGCGAGTACACCAACCTGGCTCCTTATCAGGGACTGGTGAAACAAGACATCGAGTGGAAACAAGCCCCGGTATCGGGCGGCGGGTCGGTGGCGCTGCGGCACAAGACCTCGGCCCAAGGCATGCTAAAACTTTACGGCTACGTCAACCGGGGCCAGTTAGGGTTGCGTCAACCGACAATCAGCGGCAACGATTCAGACGAAATTCGTGTGCAAAACGATAACCTGTATCTGAACGGCACTTACCAAGAAGCACTTAGCGGTCGTTGGTCAGTGCGAACCGGAGTATCCTACACCCGCGACCAAACCGCTACTATGGTCAATGACCAACCTTTAATAGAAAGCAGCACGGGAGTGCATACGAAAGCGACAGTTGCTTACGACGCTTCGGAATCCGTAGCCATCCGTGGCGGGGCCGAACACCAGATAGATCAGGGCACCCGGCAGTATCAATCTGCCGAGGGCGAGGCTACGCAAGGCTGGGATGATCAGCTTAGCGCGGGGTTCGTGGAGGCCGACGTGTACGCCAGCAGCCGGTGGGTGGCGCGGGCGGGAGTACGGGGCGAATACTCTTCTCTGTCGCAAACCACGCAGGTGGCTCCCCGCCTGTCGCTGGCCTACCAAACCGGATCGTCCAGTCAGGTATCGTTGGCTTACGGGGCGTTTGCGCAGCGGCCTGAATCAAGCTTGCTTACGAATGGTATTCGTTTATCACCCGAACGGGCCACGCATTACATCGCCAACTACCAACGCAGCAAAAACGGCCGCACATTCCGGGCCGAGGCGTTCCAGAAGTCATACCGCGACTTGGTGAATACGGTTGACCAGCGCGCTACCAACCGCGGCTACGGCTACGCCCGAGGCGTGGAACTGTTCTGGCGCGACCGCAGCACCATCAAAAACGCCGACTACTGGGTATCATACTCGCTGTTGGATACAAAGCGTAACTACCGCGACTTTCCAGCGCTGGCCCCACCCACCTTTGCGGCGCGTCACACCTTTTCGGTGGTCTACAAGCACTTTTTGCCAGCGATAAAGACGCAGCTAGGAGCCCGCTACTCCTTTGCTAGCGGCCGGTCCTACTTTAATCCGAATAACGATGATTTTCACGGTGATCGCACGCGCTCCTTCAACAACCTGAGTCTGAATGTTGCCTATCTGATTCGTCAGCACATTATTTTGTACGCTTCGGCCACCAACGTGCTGGGTGCATCCAACGTGTTCGGCTACGACTACGCGTCCCAACCCGACGCGCAGGGCACCTACGCCCGACGAGCCGTCGGTCCCCCGGCTCCCCGCTTCTTCTTCGTCGGACTGTTCGTCACGCTGAGCCGGGACGGAAAAACCAACCAATTAGACAGCCTATAATTTCAATCACTTATCTCTAGTCTTATCAATTCATTCTTTAACCAATTATTCTTATGAAATCCTTATCCCTAATCACCGTACTTGTTTTTATTTTTAACTCGGTTCAGGCCGCTGCGCCTTCCTACCGACAGGCGATGGAAGAAAGTATTGCTATCCTGAATCAGGCATCAGATTCCGAACAGCTGTTGGCCGTTGCGAATCGCTTCGAGCGTATTGCCCGCGCTGAGAAAGACCAATGGCTGCCCTGGTACTACGCCGCCTACGCCACCCTTAACCGAGCCATTCAGGCTGATGAGCCCGGTAAGAAAGATCAGTTGCTTGATGAAGCGCAGCAGTATCTGGAAGAAGCTACGGAACTGGAAACCAAAGAATCGGAACTGGTGGCCTTGCAGGGCTACGTGCACACCATTCGGGTGACGGTGGACCCAGCCAACCGGGGGCAGCAATTGGCTCCGCTGGCTACCCAAACCCTGGGGAAAGCGGTGCAGATGAATCCCGACAATCCCCGGGCGTTGTTCTTGCTCGGGCAGATGCAGTACGGCACGGCCCAATTTTTCGGAGCCGACACTTCGGAGGCGTGTCACTTGATTCAACAGGCGGTGGCTAAATACGAAAGCGCAACGGTCGATGACGCACTGCTGCCCAGCTGGGGGAAGGAAAACGCGCAGCGGATGAGCGAACAGTGTAAGCAGTAGATAACAACTTTGCTTTTGGGACGGTCCGGTTTGCGTCAAGCACAGAATAAGAAGATTTAGTATCTTTCCCCCCTTACGACCAGCTATGGCTTACTATAAAAGGATTCCCTTCGTTGTTGGCTACTCGGTGCTCATTGGCACGTTGATTATGGTGCTCATTATGCCCGCGTCCTTCACCACCTGGCACGGCATTCAGGAGGTGTGGCCCAGCGTGCTGATGTCTATTGCCTACACTTTTACTCTAGGAGAAGGCAACGGTTATCTGGACGATTATTTGGATCGCTTGGTCCGGTGGGTGGACCAGCCTCTGAAGCGACTGGTTTTGAGCATTGCAGTGATGTTTGTTTATTCAGCTGCGACTATCTTTATAATTGAGTTTGTAGTGGGCAAATTGGTGTGGGAGGCGCGGTGCGATTGCACGCTTACCTGGCAGGAGTATTATCTGCCAAATCTATACTTTCCGTTAGGAATCACGGTGCTCATCACCTCCTTTCTCAACAGTCGTAAGTTTTTGTTAGAGTGGCGACGCTCGGCCATCGAGGCCGAACGCTTTAAGAGTGAGTATCTGGCCTCGCAGTACCAGTCACTCAAAGACCAGATGAATCCTCACTTTCTGTTTAACAGTCTAAATACCCTAACGTATCTGGTGTACGAAAATCAGGATCAGGCGGCGCAGTTCATCAAGAAACTTTCCGAGGTGTATCGCTACGTGCTCGACACCCGCGAGCGAGAGGTGGTTCCGGTTGATGAAGAAATAGCCTTTGTCCGCGCTTACATTTTCTTGCAAAAGATTCGCTTCGAGCATGCCCTTCAGGTAGAAATTGTAGTTCCTCCTGAAACAACCTTCCAACTGCCGCCCTTGGCGTTGCAGATGCTGCTGGAGAACGCTATCAAGCACAACGAACTGTCGGAGGAGCGACCGCTACGCATTACTATCTGGCTGGAAGGCGAAGCCTACTTGGTGGTGGAAAATAATTGGCAACCCAAAGAAATCCGAGAGACCTCGTCGGGCATTGGGCTCGCCAACATTCGGGCGCGCTACGCTTACTTGTCCGAAGCGGAGGTGGTAGTGGCCGACGAGCAGCAGCACTTCACGGTGAAACTGCCGCTGCTGCGCCCCGAGCTCTCATCTGTTAGGAAAGTACCCCTTGCTACTCCAGCACGCGCTTAACTCGTTTCGACGTAAGCCATTTAACCATTTTATCACTAGCCACTCGTTTTATATGCAGGTTCTGATTGTTGAAGACGAAAAACCCGCCGCCCGCCACCTGACTACGCTGCTACAGAGGCACGACTCAACCATTGAAGTGCTGGCCCAGATAGATACCGTGAAGAAGGCAGTGGTCTGGTTCGGCGAAAACACCCCTCCGGATTTAATATTCATGGACATCCAACTGGCCGATGGGTTAAGTTTCAGCATCTTTGAGCAGGTTGATGTGGTTTCGCCCATTGTTTTCACGACAGCTTATGATCAGTATGCTGTGCAGGCTTTCCGGGTGAATAGCGTAGACTATCTGCTCAAACCCATCGGACCGGACGAACTGGGGCAGGCGTTGGATAAGTTTCGTCAGTATCACCGGACAGCACCTGCTGAATCCGCTTTTCAACAGTCTTCGGTAGACGCAACAACGATGATGCAGATCCAACAGGCGATCAGCACAATGAGCCAACCGTACAAGCACCGCTTCGTGGTGAAGGTGGGTGAGCACATTCGGCCGATTCCGGTGGCGGAGGTGCTGTATTTTACGAGTCAGGACAAGGTAACGTTTATGCAAACGCGTACGGAACAGAAAACGGCCGGTCGGCGCTTTATCATCGATTATTCCCTCGATCAGGTCGAGGCGATAATTGATCCTAGCCGCTTCTTTCGCATCAGCCGACAATATATTGTACGTTTAGAAGCAGTAGATGACATTATTACTTACTCAAGTAATCGCTTAAAGTTAGTGTTAAAGTACTGTGATGATAACCAGGTGCTGGTGAGCCGGGAGCGGGTGGGGAGTTTCCGGCAATGGCTTGATCAATGAAGGGGGCACGCTTCCTCAGAATTGGGGAATTTTCTTCCTGCTATCTCAGCAGATACTGCGCAGTGAATAACGCAAAATAATATATAATTATCTAATAATCAGCTAGATAAGTAAAAAAATGATGACCTCTCAAAAATGGTCGGCAAATTGTAAATTAGTAATCTGAACGGCCACAGGAATCAGCATATTTTTTCAGCTTTCAATTTTTTCAACTTTCACCCAAGTGATTATTTTTTGCAGCCGATGGGCACATAATCGTCAGTATACGATAAACGAGCGATGCGACAGAGGTCGTATCGCTCTTTTTTTATTCTAATAAAATGCATAATATGCAGTCCTATTTCAACCTGACTAACCTATGGATACCAACACTATTATGCTGATCGCTCTGGCGGTCCTTATCATTCTATCAGCAGTAGGAATCTGGCTGGCCAATCGGGGCAGCGGAGTAGAAGATCCGCATCGGGCGTTAGACCCCGTGGAGTCCGATGAGCATTTAGATACCTCCACCAAGACATCCGCTCCCACCACCAAGGTCGTCGATACCAAGACTACCCCAGATACCAAGGTGACCGACAGTAAGCCCGCTTCAGATGTCAAAATAGTGGATACCACCAAAAAAGTTCCTCCGGTCAAAACCACGTCTGATCTTAAGGGCAAGAGCAGCACCAATGAGGTACGGGATGTCAAGAATCCACCAAAAAACCGCTAGTATCCCAGCACTTTAAGCATCGATTCGCTGTCTTGTTCGGCAGCAAACAGTTGGTAATCCAGGGAGCCATCTGAAGCTTTGTTGACTACCACGTGTTGCGGAGCTGGGATCAGGCAGTGCTGAATGCCTCCGTACCCTCCTAATGCTTCCTGGTAAGCCCCGGTATAAAAGAACCCGACGTGAAGAGGCTGGTTCGTTTTGGGCAAAAATAGCTCATTGCGATGCGCTTCGGTGTTGTAGTAATCCTGACTGTCGCAGGTGAGCCCACCCAAATTTATTTTTTGATACGGTTGGTCCCAGTGGTTAAGGGGCAGCGTCACGTACTTACGATTAAGTCCCCAAATATCGGGCAGTTGGGTGATAAAAGATCCGTCGATCATGTACCACAGCTCCTTGTCGTTCTGCTGCTTCTGGTCTAGTATTGAGTAGAGTACCGCGCCGCTCTCGCCAACGGTATAAATTCCGAATTCAGTTAGGATGTTAGGTGTCGGCACGTTGTTTTCCTGGCACGTAGCCTGAACGTTGCGCACGATTTCATCAACAATGTAGGGGTAGTCGTACTTGAACCATAGCGAGTCCTTCACCGGGAAACCGCCGCCAATGTCGATACTATCCAGTTCCGGACAAATCTTCTTTAATTCGCAGTATTTATCCACAAAGCGGTCTAGTTCGCTCCAGTAGTACGAGGAGTCGTCGATGCCCTGGTTCACAAACATGTGCAGCATTTTGAGCCGGGCGCGGGGGTTTTCGCGAATGCGGGTTTGGTACAATTCGGTAATATCACTATAGCGCACTCCCAGGCGAGATGTATACAACTCAAAGCGCGGAGTTTCGTCCGAAGCCACTCGAATGCCCACCTTATACTCACCTTCCACGTGCTGATCGTAATAGTCGATCTCGCTTAGACTGTCCAGCACCGGCACGCAGTTCTTGAACCCCTGGTTAATAAGATCGCTCACGTAGCGCAAGTACACTTCCCGTTTGAAACCGTTGCAAACGATAAGCAGTTCTTGGTTGATCTTACCCTGCTGGTAAAGCTTTTGGATGATAGGAATGTCGTACGAAGACGAAGTCTCTAGCTGTACTCCATTGTCCAGTACTTCATTCAGCACAAACGAGAAGTGCGATGACTTGGTGCAGTAGCAGTACTGGTATCCACCCTCATAGTGATACTTATTCATCGCCTGCTTAAACAGTTGACGTACGTGCTGAATGTTACTGCTAATTTTTGGAAGGTAAGTGAGTTTGGTCGGGGTGCCGAACCGCTTAATCACTTCCATGAGGGGTACCTTGTGAAACCGCAGCCCCCCGTTGATTAGATCAAAATCTTCAGTGGGGAAATCAAATGTTTGCTCGATGAGATCTTGATACTTCTTCATGTGCACGATTAAAAAATACTAGCGGAGTGGATACGGGTGCAATATTCTTACAATTTTAACATCTTTGCAAAAGCCAGCCGAACGGCTGCGTGGCTAGCCACTGGTTGCTAGATACTAGTGGCTAGCATCTAGTAGCCAGTGTACAGCATCCAATATTCAGCAGCTAGCATCCAGTAACATGAACATCGAAAAAGCAATACAGTTTGGCATTAGTGAGGCATTCAACCAACTATTTGAACACTCCTTGCCCCCTGCCGAAGTCAACTTGCAGCCCACCCGCAAGGATTTTCCCGGTTCGCATACTTTTGTCACCTTTCCCTACGCACGCATCACGCGGAAGAATCCAGCCGACACTGCCAAAGCGCTGGGCCATTACCTCATCGAGCACATTACTGTGGTGCAGGATTTCAACGTAGCTAAGGGGTTTCTCAATCTGGAGGTGACGGCCACCGCCTGGGTTCAGACCCTTCAGCAGATCGTAGAACAACCCAGTGCTCCGCTCACGAACGGGCAGCGGAGCACCATTGAGTTTTCTTCGCCCAACACCAACAAGCCCTTGCATCTGGGGCACCTGCGCAACAACTTCTTGGGCTACGCCACCGCGCAAATTCTGGGAGCACAGGGTTACACAGTATTCAAAACCAACATCATCAACGACCGGGGCGTGCACATCTGCAAGTCGATGCTGGCCTACCAGAAGTTCGGACAGGGCGAAACTCCGGCCTCGTCGGGAAAAAAGGGCGACCATCTGGTGGGTGAATACTACGTGCGCTTTGATCAGGAGTATAAGCAAGAAATACGGGCACTGGTGGAGCAGGGCGCCCCCGAAGCAGAAGCCAAGAAAAGCGCTCCTCTAATGCAGGAAGTGCAAACTATGCTACAGCAGTGGGAGCAGGGCGACCCCGCCGTGGTGCAGTTGTGGAAGCAAATGAATGACTGGGTCTACGCGGGTTTCGACGCTACCTACCAGAAAATCGGCATCACTTTCGACAAAGTGTACTACGAATCAGACACGTACTTGCTGGGAAAAAGCGTAGTAGAGGAAGGATTGCAACAGGATATCTTTTTTCAGAAAGACGACGGCTCGGTGTGGATCGACCTGGCCGACGACGGGCTGGACCAGAAGCTGCTGCTGCGCGCCGACGGCACTTCGGTGTACATCACTCAGGATTTGGGCACCGTGGAGTTGCGTTTCCGTGATCAGCCGTTCGATAAAATGGTGTACGTGGTAGGCAACGAGCAGGATTATCACTTCAAGGTGCTGTTTGCCATCCTGAAGAAACTCGGGCGTAGCTACGCCGACGGCTTGTATCACCTGTCGTACGGTATGGTTGACCTGCCCTCGGGCAAGATGAAATCGCGCGAGGGCACGGTAGTGGACGCCGACGACCTCATTCGCACCGTGGTGGAAGCTGCACGCGTGCAGACTGAGCAACTGGGTAAAATTGAAGACTTCACGGAGGCGCAGGCGGAGGAGTTGTATCAGATGCTAGGGGTAGGGGCACTCAAGTACTTCCTGCTGAAGGTAGACCCGAAGAAGCGTATGCTGTTCAACCCCGAAGAGTCGGTGCAGTTGCAGGGTAACACCGCGCCCTTCATTCAGTATACCCACGCCCGCATTGCCGCCATTGTGCGCAAGGCCCAGGCTGACGGCATCGCCACTGACCGGGTGCCGGAGATAAATACTTTAGAGCCATCCGAACAAGAACTAATCAGCCTGCTCAACGACTTGCCCGCTAAAGTGGCTCTGGCAGCTGAAGAATATGCCCCTTCGGTGGTGGCTCAGTACGCCTACGATCTGGCGAAGGCTTACAACCGCTTCTATACGGAGGTTTCTATCTTTGGCGTAGATGATTCAACTTTGATAGCATTCCGGGTAACGTTGTCAGCTACGGTGGCGCAAACGATTCGCCACACGATGGGTTTGTTAGGCATCAGCGTTCCCGAACGCATGTAGCAGTCACCCAAAAAACTAGCCCTTAGCGCCCCCGTCTATGCCACTTCGCTCCTGGATTTCCGCCGCCCGCCCGCGCACCCTGCCCCTAGCCTTAGCCAGTATCGGCATGGGAGCCTTTTTAGCCGCTTCGGTTCAGCAGTTTCGTGCAGAAGTGTTTCTGTTGAGCGCGCTGACCACCGTCTTCCTTCAAATTTTGTCGAACCTGGCCAATGACTACGGCGATTCGGTGCACGGTGCCGATCAGGCAGGGCGCGAGGGTCCGGCCCGGGCGGTGCAGTCGGGAGTGATCAGTCCGCGGGCCATGCGGAGGGCCATCGCCGGGTTCTCCGTGCTGTCGCTCACCAGCGGTCTGACCTTGCTATGGTGGGCGCTGCCTCGGAACGGAACCACCTTTGCGGTGTTTTTGGGGTTGGGAGTATTGTCTATTCTAGCAGCCATCACCTACACCTCGGGCAAGCGGCCCTACGGCTACGCGGGCTTCGGCGACGTGTCGGTGCTGCTCTTCTTTGGGTTGGTTGGAGTGATGGGATCGTATTATTTGCACACGCTCAGTTTGCGTTGGGTACACGTGCTGCCCGCGCTTAGTTGTGGTTTTTTCTCTACCGCGGTGCTGAATGTGAACAACATCCGTGATCTGAAAACGGACCGGTTGGCCGGTAAGCGATCTATTCCGGTGCGCTTGGGAAGAGCACGGGCGGTAACTTATCATTGGGCACTGCTGGGGCTGGGCACGCTGTGTTCGGTGGCCTACGGATGGCTGAACTATGACGCTTACTACCAGTGGTTGTTTGTGCTTTGCCTGCCGTTGCTCATCCAGAACGGACAGGCCGTGCAGCACCGCCACACGGCGGCCGAGCTTGATCCTTACCTGAAACAAATGGCGCTCACCACCTTGCTCTACGTAGTGACTTTTGGCATCGGATTACTGCTATAATCTTACATACGTTGGACTTCCGACGTTAATTTTCGTATAACCCAACATAACCAAAACAAACTTCGACTATGAAAAACATTCTCGTTCCCACCGACTTCTCAGACCAAGCCACCTACGCCCTTGATCTAGCCTACGACATTGCCCGTAAAAGTGGTGCCGCCGTCAAACTACTCAATGTGGTGGAGTCGCCCCGCGGCGAATCGTTCAATACCATGGGCGACGTGACGGCGAACGAAGGGGAAAACGCCATATTTTTTGTGCAAATGGTGGAAGGAGCCAAGCGACGGCTCATCGAGATCGACGAAGATCCGAAGTACGCTGACGTATCGCTCGAGGGGATGGTCGAAGTAGGCAGCCCCTACGAAAGTATTGCTCGCACTATTGTCGATCACGAAGTGGACTTGGTGGTGATGGGGACGCAAGGCAGCAGCGGACTGGATGAAGTCTTCGTAGGTTCCAACGCCGAAAAGGTGGTGCGGCGGTCCGACTGTCCGGTATTGTCGGTGAAGGAACCGGTGCACTCGGACTCGATTAAGAATATCGTGCTGGCCACCAACCTGCGCGACGACCACGAAGCGCTGTTTGCCGAACTCAACAAGCTTCAGCAGCTTTTTGACGCTACTATTCACATTGTGCGCGTCAACACGCCCAGTAGCTTCGAGAATGATCGGTACTACAAAACCGAGATGGAAAAGTTTGCGCAGCAGCACCAGCTTACCAACTATACCCTTAACGTGTACAACGACAGCGACGAAGAAGACGGGATTATCTACTTCGCCGAACAGATCGATGCCGATATGATCGCGCTGGGCACGCACGGCCGGAGTGGTATCCGGCGGCTGCTTAGCGGCAGCATTGCCGAAGACGTGGTGAACCACGCCAAGCGCCCGGTGTGGACGTTTAAGCTGGCCTGATCTTTCTAAAACTTCTTTCCAACTTCAGTTTACTTTTCAAGCGAACCCTACAAAGGTAATATTGTCTCGCTTTACGCTTTTGAGATGCGCTGCCCCCCGCTAGTTTTGCCCCTTTCCAAACTAAAGGACCACAAAGAAAAGGAGGATGAATCACCGCTGGGAATGGGTGTTGCTGCTGTTAGTGGCAAGTCTGCTGCGCGGCACACCGAGCTGGGCACAGTCTTTGGAAGCGGTAATGAATGACCCGAACTTCGTACTGGGTGGTCCGGCTTCGGCGGGGCAGACCGGCAGTCGTGCGGTGGTTGGGGATAGCCTGGAAGCATTTGTTAATCGCCACGGACTGCACCTGTTGCTCAACGTGCTGGCCGAAGAGCAACTCTACCAAGACGAAGCCCAGCGGCAAGCGACCCAGCTGCTGCAACAAACTGCCCCCACCCTGGTGATCACCACTTGGCATGATTTTGACACCAAAGCCCTGCGTCGCACGACCGTGCAGGTCAACCAAGCCCTTGCCACCCGTTTGTCGCAGGCCACCGCCGAGCAGATCACCACCCAGGCACTGGAGGTTTACCGCGCCGACCCCTTCCCCGAGTACGTGCTGCGCGAAGGGATGCTGCTAGCCCTACACCGGCTGGATGCTTACCTCAACGCCCTGCCCCCGGCAGGCCAGGTGCCCACCATCACCTTTGCTAACCCTGCAGCAACTACCGCTGCTCCTCCGACTTTGGGACTGGATGCCCAGCGCTACCCCGCCCACCAGGGCAACTACGAACAACTTGAGATCAACCGGACTCCCTACCCGGTGGTCTGGAAAGCCCTGCCCAGTGGTGCGCCCACGACCGTGCTGGCCCACGTAGACAAAGAAACCTCCTTTCCTGCCGGACTGGTCTTCCGGCAGAACGACAGTTCCGTTCCCGCCCAGCCGGGCAGCGAGTTGCACCAGCAGCAGTTGACCCTAACCGGGCAGGCCCATCAGCAGGAAGGCAGCCTGGAAGTGTATGCCAGTGGGGACGAAGACGCTGAACTGGTGGGCAAGCTCAACACCATCACCTACGATGCACTGTACAAGAAGCTGGTGCTGATTCCCCTGAACCGGCGCATCAACCGAGGTGAACTATTGCCCCTGGTAGAAAAGGTGGCTACCATCTATGAGCAAGCCGCCGTAAGCCTGGAGGTGGACGTAAGCGAACCACTAATGATGGCAGACTGGAAATGGAACCACGCCCTGGATGATGGCACCACCGGACTACTGGCTAACTATACCAAGGAAATGCGACAGGTGATCCGGGCGTTCCGGCAAGAGCAAGATGCCGACAAAGAAACGGCTTACGTGTTTCTATGCTACCAAGCGAAGTCCGGCGACAAGCAGGGCTACATGCCCAAGAAGCGTCAGTACGGATTTGTCTTCGATTCAATTCATCACAACGACCAGGAATTGGCCGCCACCATCGCCCACGAATTAGGCCACGGTTTGTTCCATCTGAAACACACTTTTGAGACGTATCCCACTTTGCGTAAAGGCAGCACCGACAATTTGATGGACTACGGACAGGGCACGCAACTGCACAGGTACCAGTGGGACTTCGTCCATAATCCGAAAGCCATGCTGGGCTGGTTTCAGGATGATGCAGAGAATGCTTTGGATGCCTGCTTCTGGGCCAAAAGTCTACTGAAGTATAATGCCCTGTTTGGTGAAGAACACCCCCTGCAAGCAGCCATGCCCCGCTTCCAGGAAGTGCGCGACAACTTTGATACTTACTGGCAGCAATCCAAAGCCCTCTTTGACCAGCACCGCTTTGGCAATGATAAACAAAACAACCTAGCCCTAAACGCTGATGCCGCCTGGACGATACGCAACGCCTCTCACTATCAAAAAGACGACGCGACCTTCTTTGTTGACCTGGCTATCAAGCGTCTGGTCGAGCAACAGCCCCGCGTACAACTTCATCCCGAGGGTATCACCCTAGCCAAAATCATCCTGGAGGGAGTCCCCTTCCGGGTGGCGCTATACTCTACCGAAGAGCACGCCGATCCGGACTATATCCGGGTAGATGAGCTTTGTGCGTTGGTAGATACCAAAGAGGTACAGGTTTTGATTGAGGATGGGCAGTTGCTGATCGCCTATATGAACAAAGGGCAAGCTGAAATAGTGTTACAAGTGTTGAGCGACGATTGGGATCATGGGGCTTTGTGGCTGAAATATCTGGGCATCTACGTGGCTAAAGACAGCGAAGCCAACTGGTTGGCGACCATCCCTAAGTTTTGGGAGGATTGGACCTGGGGTGAGGAAGAGGCGGATGAGGAAAAACAGAAGAAAGAGCCGACTCTTCCGGTGAACACTGAGCAATTGAAAGAGATATTTCCCAATACAGATCAAGAAAGAGTCGAAGAAGTAGTTGAGGCAATCAATAGTTTGAGTAACGAGTTTGAGATCAATACTGAAGAACGAATGGCACATTTTCTGGGTCAAATAGGTACTGAAACCGGTGGATTAGTGCATCTCAACGAGTTAGACAATTACAGTCCCAGAAGGGTCGTTGAGCGTTTTGGCCGTCCTAAGTACGCTGATCTGTTTCAAGGCTACGATTCTGATCCTACTCAATGCGTTAGTGTGACTTACGAGAGCGACGGTAGCACGTTAGGAGAAGGAAAGCCAGGTCCCGTATCCCCTACATTTCCTTACACATCCAGGCAAGAAATTTGTGCAGCTTACGCTAGTCCGGCCGAAGACGTTACGCTGGCCAACCTTCGTGAGAAGGTAACCGATAAACACTATAATGCGGTTACACTCAAGGTAAAGAGCAAGCACTATGGCCAGGGTGCTCAGTTATTTGACGTAACCTATGCCTGCCGGATGGGTAACGCCGGACCAAGTTCAGGAGACGGTTCTAAATACAAGGGGAAAGGGTTTATTCATCTGACGGGACGTTACCAATACAAATTGATTAGTCAAGAATGGAACAAGAAGTACCCTAATGATCAGAAAGCGTTTCATGGAGAAGATATCAACTTACTTGAAACTGATGTAAAAGTAGCTTTGAAAGCGTCTTTACTATATTGGAATTTAAAGGGCTTGAATCAAAAAGCAGATGAAGGATTTGACAACCAGTATATTGATGCAATATCGTATAAAGTAAATGGAGGATATAATGAAAAAGAATTAAGAAGAAGTAACACAAATGCGGCAAAAAACGCTTTACACGATGAGTAAAAATAGAATTATATTGTACAGCATAACGTCATTTTGCTTGACCGTTCTATGTTTATCAAGTATCCTGTGTGGACAGGATATTGGAAAATTACTTACTATGAACGACCTAACTGGTTTGTATAAAAGTATAGAAGATGATGTCTACTATATTCAATTTCAAAGTAGGAGTATTACCTATTACCTTCCCGAGAAGAATAACGACGTTACAATATACAATTACCCATGTGGTTTCTTACATAACACAGCCGGGGAATCGATTTCGGTCTCTGACCTCAAAAATAGCGGAACTCGGTTAGCCGTAATAACTGATTACAATAGTAAGAAAGAGTCTTACAATGTAGCAACGGAATGTAACATATATACAGTAGTCCGAGATGAAGAGGGTGTCATAGAATTAGAAGGGCAAAATTTGTTTACTTTTATTCCAATACAAAGTTTACCAAGTGAACTAAATATTAAAAAAGCACACTAATGCATTACCTTCCAGTTAAGATAAACTATATAGGTTGGTTATTGAAAGCATATAAAATAGACTGTAACAAATTATATTTTGATGTAAAAGAAGTTTGAAAGCAATTTATTGTTTTGGCAATTAAAGGGCTTAAATCAGAAAGCGGATCAAGGTTTTGATGATGGTACTATTTTAGATATCACTGAAGCAGGGAATGGTGGCACTAATGGTTTAGTTGATCGGAAGAAGTATACAAAAAAAGCAGATGAAGCCTTTTCAAATAATTAACATTATGACTCTAATTTTTATTTTACTCGTTGCTTGTCTTTCACGACCCAGTCAGCCAGATAGTTCAGTCAAACAAAATCAGTCAGTTGAGTTGTTGCAGGGCGTGTGGAAAATGGAAAGTGACGTTGAGTCGTACATGATCTATGATGATAGAATAAATTGTTCTGTTGTGAATATTGATGGAAACGTGGTTGTAAGAAAGAGATTTTTTGGTTTTGTTGGTGTAACTTCTGATGACTCAATAGATATTCGCAATATAAAAGATAGTGGCGCGAACTTTATAGTTTTTACCGGAAATTATGAAACCGGAAAATTTGTCTACAACAGATACTCTGATTTTAACTTTTACTCTTATGATTTAGACAAAAATAATTTTGTCTACTATGGTATTGATCCCGTCGTTTTAAATAGGATTAATGCATTACCTTCAAATATCCAAAAAGTATTTAAGAAGAAGAAAGTTGAGTTTAACTACATTAGATTTCTAGAAGAATAGTAAGTGATAAAAACCAATCGCTAAACCAGGGGGATTCCAGATAGCTTCTTCGCTATGCTACGAAAAATTTTGGGCCGTCCCGCCGTGGAGCGGGCATGAACCCGGCGGGGTCCGCCACAGTGGATGATGTTTTGTAATTTATCTCAAACAGCTATTTAACAAAGCTGTTAGCCGATTCTTTGACTCGCGTCGATCCACGGTAAAGTTCAGGAAGCTGTGCTCTAATACGAGCTCAGTGATCTAAAAACTCTACAATGCAACAATTCCTGGTTCCCTTCGCCCTGGATATGACCCTTACCAGCACCCGCCACTCAAGTAGAGGGCGCTAAGTCCAGCTTTTTCCGCTTAAGCTGCCATTAAATACTTTAACTAAATAGTTGTATGCAAAACCTCCCGTATCAGTGGCTTGTAGCAGGAAGCCTGATCTTTCTTCCCTTTTGTAGATCATTATTGGCTCAATCCACCACCACCACCCTGTCCACCTACCTCGCCGCCGCCCGCCAGAACCAGCGGCCCGCTGCCCCGGCCGCCCTGTGGCAAAATTCCGAACAGCACCACGAAGTGCTCACGGCCCTTTCACCCTACTACTCCGACACCCTAACCACCGTTCGGGTCCAGGCCTACTACCTTACCAAACAGGTCGGCACCCGCAGTCAGGATAAAGCCCTCCGGCAGCAGGCGGTCAGCCAACTCACCAGAGGACTACAAGACGAAGACAGCGGCATCAGCGGACGCGTGCATAGCTACCTCACTAATTTTGGTTCGGGCGACTTCCCCTCAGAAGCGCGACAATTGCTGAGCAATCTGCTGGGCCAGCAACCTACTCACCTCTCCCAACTACTCAATCTCGTCGGAGCGCTGAATATGACCGACCAAATTCCTGCTTTGCAAAGCTTACTCCCCGGCTTGTCAGCCCGCGACCGCTGGGCGGCCCAACTGGCCCTGGCCCGGCTGAGCAACCCGGAAGCCTTAGCTACCGTGCTAGCCCGCGTGAAGCGCTACCCTGTCAACGACGACCTGGTCTACGAAGCGCTGCCCGACTTGGTCTACACCCGCCAAAAAGACGCGATAGATTACTTGGTAGCTATCGTGCAAAGCAACGAAAGGAACTGCGAATCGGCCGATCCCGAAGCGACAGAAAACATCCGCTGTGGCTACCGGGTGCTAGAACTACTGGCCCCCGTCATCCAAGACTTCCCCCTGGCCGTAGGCGAAAGCGGCGATCTGGCGGTGGACGACTACCCCCAAGCCCTACAGCAAGCCCGGCAGTGGCTAGAACAACACCCTGACTATCAAATAATTAGCGATTAATTTGCTTTCAATCCACCAAGCCGTACAGCCGCCATTCATGGCATCTCATGGAGTCCACGGCATTTCATAGGCCCCCCCCGCATATCCCTGCATATCTTCCCCGAAAATCACCTCCGTAAGCTCCCTGCATTATGGCACTGAATCTCAGATAGCCGTGTCTTAATTTGCCTTTCTTGAACAACTCCGAGGAAGCATGAACAAAGGCATCGCTGCAATTTTATTATTTCTAGGATACATCCCCCTGGCCTTCGGGCAAACTTATCCCGTGTCGCTCAGCGCTCGGGTGGGCAAACCCTACTCCATTTATCTGTCCGACTACGCACAATCCGGGTCGGGTCCATCCGGACCGGGAGCCGAACGCATGGCGGCTACCCTGCTACTGCGCGACGCCAACGAAGCATTCTACGACGTGCGCCTGCGCGTATCCATCAAGGGTGCGGGCATTCAGATCGAAAGCAGGCCCGACTTTCCCGTTGCGCCCACCACGTTGCAAACCGGGCTACCGCTCACTTTGCAGAACGAAGACTTTGCGGCCTACCTTGATCCGAAGAACCTAACTTTCCAAGGAGTCACCCGGCAGCAGTTCGAGCAAACCGGGGCGCTGCCCGAAGGACTCTACGAGATCAGCTGGCAGGTCTACGACGCCCGCCGCACCGAGGTGTCGCTCTCGGGCCTGGCCACCACCACCGCCTGGGTGGTGCTCAACAACCCGCCCCTCATTAACACGCCG
This sequence comes from uncultured Cytophagales bacterium, assembly GCA_963761785.1. GTDB lineage: Bacteria > Bacteroidota > Bacteroidia > Cytophagales > Cyclobacteriaceae > Tunicatimonas. The sequence continues at coordinate 1,412,772 of CAVXII010000001.1, read as the reverse complement.
CTGACGGCCGAAAAGCTCACGCCGCGCGATCCGCAGAACGTCCGCTTCAGTTGGCAGCAGGGCGGCGCGCTGCTCAACGGCGGCTTCACCACCGAATACCGCCTGGAACTCTACGAGATGCGCGCCGAGGGCCGCGATCCCAACGAGATCGTCCGGGGCACCGCCCCCGTGGCCACGCTCACCACGGCTGGCAGCTCGCTTACCTACGACGCCTCGCAACTCGCGCTCATTCCCGGTATGCAGTACGCCTTCCGGGTGCAGGCCCGCGACACCGAAGGGCGAACGCTGTACAAAAACAGCGGCTACAGCGAGGTGCGCACCTTCGTTTACGGCGACGCCTGCCTGCCCCCCACCGAGGTCACCGTCACCGACCGTAGCACGCAGTGGGCGACCCTGGCGTGGCAACCGGCTCCCACCACCACGCAGTACGTACTGCGTTATCGGCAAGCCGAAGACCCGGATGCCCAGTGGTTTGAAGACCAAACCTACACCACCTCGCGCCGCATTTCCGGACTGCGGCCGGGCAACACCTACGAGTACCAGGTGAAAAGCCAGTGTGGCTCCTTTAACAGTACGTATACTTCTTCGGGTACCTTCACCACCGTGGGCGCCGACGAAGCCAACCTGACGGTCGCCTGTAGCCCCACCGCATTACCGCCCCCGGTGCTTGATGCCGGCACGGTCCTACCGCTGGCGCAGCCGGGAAGTTTCTTCCGGGTAGGGCACTTCGACCTAAAGGTGACTGAGGTGAGCGGTGGCGCCGGAGTGTTCTCGGGCCGGGGAGAAATATTTGTCCCCTTTCTAGCCACCACCCTGAAGGTGTCGTTTCAAAGCCTAGCGGTGAATGGGGAAGGGCAGGTGGTGTCGGGCAACGTGACGGCCGACTTTGTGGACGAGCAAAGCCTGTCGGTGAGCACTATTAACCGCATCAACGCCTACCAGCCCGAATTCAACGAAATTTGCGTGGAATACAACGACGGCTACGACCAAGATGGGTACGATGAGAACGGGTTCGACCGCGAAGGTTATGATCGGGAAGGGTTTGATGAGGACGGCTACGACCGGGAGGGCTATGACCGTGGTGGGTACGATCAGCAGGGACTAGACGAAAACGGCTTCGACCGTGAAGGGTACGGAAAAGATGGGTTCGACCAAGACGGCGTTAATCGAGCGGGCCGCGACCGCGATGGCAATCCGGTCAACCCCTCTCGTGCCGCCTTAGGCTCCGGCGCTTCGATAGACAATGGCCTTTCCGGCACGATAAGCGATCGCGATCTGGAGAAAGTCATCAAAGATCATCTGAAGGAACAGGATAAAACCAATCAGGACCTGATCAAAGATCAACGGAAGGAGGTTGTTGCCTTGTCTCAAATCCTGGAAGAAGCCATCACCGATGCCATAGAGAAGAATATCTTCTCGAACCGAAGCCTGATTGTTGGATCGGATGAGCGGGCTATTGGGGAAGGAATGAGCAAACGCGTCTCAATCACGCGAGAACCCGCGCCCGACTATCCCTACTACAACGTGCCGCGGGCCCAAAAAGACCTTTACGATGCCGACGTACTGCTACAGGAAAGCCTGGCGAAACAAACCGTTATTGAGCAGTATCAAGACGATATTGCGGCAGCAGCCAGCGAAGTACGCCAGCGGATGGATGCGCTCGGCGAGGAGGAAGCCGTTCCGCTCAAAGACGACGAAACCGCCTGCGAAGCGTGGGTGCAACAGCAGGTGGATATCTTGATTGAGGAGACAAGCAGGACACCAAAGGGCAATACGCTTCTCTACAACGTCATTCCAGAGCGAGCGGCAGCGCCCGGCGCCCGGCGAGACCCGGAATCCCCCCTCGATAATGACGAGCACTCTTTGTCTGATAGCGCAGCTCCTAACTTCGCAGCAGGCTACGTGTCCCGAGAAGATTCCTGTAGCTACAGCGGCAGACATTCCTCTGCGCTTCACCCGGAGCAATTCCCGAACGACGGTTTGCCAGACGGATACGCTACGCTAACCCCCGTCTTCCGTCCGCAGGTCGATCCCAACGTGAACCGCGCCTTTCAACTCAGTCAGATTATTCAAGACGAGAACCGCAAGCGGGGGCAGTACGCCACGGACGAGGCGCAGACCCTGCCGGTGGGCATCAGCCGGGTGGTGGGCAACACCGAATTCGTAATTGCCGTCGGCGCGATCACCTTCACCCCGGTGGCGGCGTACATGGATGTGTATATGGGCACCGAAATGCCGCGTACCGGTAACTGGCTGAGCTTCCAGGCGCAAGCGGTTGAGCTGTTCCCCGAAGGCTTTGGCGGCGAAACCAACCGCCTGCTGCTGGCCGACGACGTGCCCGTGCGGCTGAGCAACAGCGCCCGCCTTACCCTGAAGGGCACCGAGCAGCGCACCTTTATGGAATGGGACTGCCAGGGATTCCGGCAACTGGGCGTGCAGGGCGAAGTGGAATTCTGCCCCGGAGTGATTCGTCCGGCCAAAAAATTAAAAAACCCTACTGCTAACCAAACGGCACATCCCTCAACTGACGAAACCGAAACCGTAAAGGCTCGCTTCGAGACTGCCTTCACCGATTGGGACGAGTTTATTGCCCAGATTAGTCTGGACCCGTTTGAGGTGCGGGGACTCAACGGCTTTGTGTTCGAGGTGAACCAGGCCTACCTCGACTTCAGTGACGTGCAGAATCCTGCGGGTATGGTGTTTCCGGAAGACTACCAATCAGCCTACGCCGCGGCGGGGGCCGCCACGCTCTGGCAAGGGTTTTACCTGCGACAGGCGAGGGTGACCCTTCCGTCCAAGCTAGCAGATACGGGTAAGGAGAAACCGAAGGATTTATACGTTGAGAATCTGATTATCGACGACCAGGGCGTGTCGGGAGTTTTCTCGGCAACGGGCATCATCCCCGATGGCTCGCTCGGTGGCTGGGGCTACTCGGTCGACCAGCTTTCGGTGCACCTGATCAAAAATCAGCTGAAGGGAGCCGAACTGCAGGGAGGCGTGCAGTTGCCCATCATGGAAGACACCATCGGTTACCGGGCACAGATTCAGCCCAACGGGCGCTGGTTATTCGGCGTTCGTCTGCCCGATTCAACCAAAGTGCCGCTATTGGCCGCTGATGTTCACCTGTCAGCAGGCTCCACCATCATCGTAGAAGAACAAGACGACAAACTGGCGGCTCGGGCCCTGCTGAATGGTACTGTAGATATCAACACGCCTCTACTGCAAAACAGTGTGGTCCGTTTGTCGGGTCTTGGTTTTCAGGGGATGGTGCTCAACACTGAAGCACCGCACTTTAAGCCGGGCGTGTGGTCGCTGGGCGAAGCCGGAGTCGGGAACGCCGCCGCCGGGTTTGCGCTTACCCTTACCAACGTAGGGCTAGAAGCAGTCGGCGAAAATGAAGTGGCCCTGCAGATGGGGGCCCGCATCGACCTGGCAAAAAGTATCACTGGCACCACCGGCCTTCGGATCATTGGTGAACAAAAAACCGACCTGGAAACCGGACGGCAACGTTGGCAGCACCGAGAAACGATTCTAAACAAAATTAGCCTGAGTACCAAGGGCGGACCCATCGGCTTGACCGGCAGTTTACACGTGTTCGATGATCATCCGGTGTATGGCGAAGGATTTCGGGGAACGGTAGAAGCTAAGTTCAACAATTTGATCACCGTGGAGGCGAAAGCCATGTTCGGCCAGGTGAACGGCACGCGCTACTGGTACGCCGACGCGCTGGTGCGGGCCGGGGAGATACCCATCGCGGGCACCGGATTATCAATATACGGTTTCGGCGGGGGAGCCTACCAGCACATGCGGCGTGAACGCGTGGAAGCGGTGCAGTTATCAAACAAAGAAACCAGCACCAAAGACGACGGATTCGCCACCCCCTCGGGCATTCGTTACGTGCCCGATGCTAGTGCCGGATTGGGCGTGAAGGCGGCGGTGGTGTTCGGTACCTCCGGTACCTCTAAACCCTTCAATGGCGATGTGGGCTTCGAGATGGCTTTCAACCGGGGCGGTGGCGTGCGCACTTTTGGCTTTACCGGCAATGGCTACTTTATGAGTGACCTGAATGTCGGCAAGCCCCGCGACGCCACTTCCCTGTACGCCGGGGTGGATTTGTCCTACGATTTCCCAAATCGGAGCCTGCACGGCACCTGCGACGTGTACGCCAGCATAGCCGGGGGGTTGATTCGGGGACGTAACCCCGGTAACCTGGCCGGGCAGGCAGTGCTGCACTTTGATCCCAATAATTGGTACATCCACATCGGCCGTCCCTCGAGCCGGGTAGGACTGATGATGACCACCCCGATCAAGGCGCTGCCCATCAAAGTAGACCTGGGAGCGTACTTTATGGTGGGCACCCAACTGGAAGAAATGCCTGCCCTGCCCGAAGAAGTGAGCAGCACCGTGAGCTACCAGGCCGAGCGGCAACCGGGGGCCATCCTAGAGGGCAAAGGCTTTGCCTTCGGCGCGGATTTTAGCATCAACACCGGCAAACTACAGGCTGCCATCTTCTACGGCGAACTCAGCGCTGGGGCCGGTTTCGATGTAATGCTCATGAATCGCGATAACATGATCTGTGCTGGGCGGCAATCCGCTGGGCGGCAATCCGCTGGGCGGGGCAAGCCCACGGATGGCCGCCCCGGCATCAATGGCTGGTACGCCGAAGGGCAGGCCTACGCTTACTTGGAAGGAGCCATCGGCATCCGGGTGAAGGTGTTTAAGATTAACCTGGAAGAAGAAATTTTGCGCGTGGGCGCGGGAGCCGTGCTGCAAGCCAAACTGCCCAACCCCTTCTGGATGAGCGGCGGCGTGCGGGGCTACTACAGCCTGCTGGGCGGCAAGGTGCGGGGGCAGTGTAACTTCGACTTCGAGCTGGGGGAGCAGTGCCAGTGGCAAGCGGTGGATAATCCCGAAGAAAGCAGTCCGGTAGATGGGCTGTCGGTGATCGCCACGCTCACCCCGGAAGCGGGCAAGTCGGAGGTGGATGTTTTTGCGGCCCCCCAGGCGGTGTTCAACCTGCCCATCAACGAACCCTTCGTGCTGGTGGACACCCTAGGCGACCAGCAGCCACAGTTCCGGGTGGCACTGGAGAAGTTTGAGGTGCTGCACAACGGTAAACCGGTAGTCGGAACCTACGAGTGGAACGACCGCCACGACGTGGTGGCCTTCGATGCGTACGAAATTTTGCCCGGTAAGCAAGAACTCACCGCGCTGGTGCGGGTCCGATTCGAGGAGTTGCGCCGTGGACGGTGGGAAACGGTGACGGTGAACGGACAGCATGCCACTGAAGAAATGCAGCACGTGTTCACCACGGCGGCCGCCCCGACCAACATCCCGGAAGAGAACGTGGTGTATAGCTATCCGGTGAATAGGCAGATGCACTTCTTGCCGCAGGAGCACGCGAACGGCGGCTACGTGCAACTCGGAAGAAGCCAAAGCTACCTATTCACGCCTGATCCCAAGTGGCGAACCACCGGGCGACTCACTCCCGTGGGCGGTGGTGCAGCCACGGAGTTTGACTTTGCGTACCATTCCACCGAAAAGCGCCTGATAATGGCCCTGCCCGGCAATTTGCGGGCCGAACAGATCTACCAGCTGGAGATCGTGAAACTCCCCGCCGGGGCAGCCGATCAGGTAGACCAGAACGTGAACCAAGCCACCCGCACGCAGACGCAGGGCGGGCAGCAGGTATCCATCACCACCAACGAAGCGGAGGGAGGCATCGAGCGCTTGGAGGAGCAGGTGCTGTATACGAACTACTTCCGCACCAGCCAGCACCGCACTTTCGCTGAAAAGTACGCCGCGTTCAGCTTCGTCAACGACTGGCAGTGGGCCACCCAAACCGGCGTGCAGGACATTGGCCGAAACGTAACCGGCCCCGAGCGTTTCGATGTGTTTGAAATGGAGGGGAAGGGAGAGATGCGGCCATTGGTGTATCTTTATGCTGGGCTAGGGACAGACTGGCACAAGGCCATCGACAATCTAGTGTATCAGAACGCGGCTCCCAAGTATCCGGCTTTGACTATTGTCTGGGATAATCGCCCCGCGCACTATGGCTTGCCTCCAAAGCAAGCTATGAAATTGGATCAGACCGACGAAGGCATTCGGCTCACTGATGCGATGATCAGTAGTGGGGCAACTTCGGGCGGTAGTGGTAAGGTATCCTACGTGTATCAGCTTCCCTTCTATATGTATGAAGACTATCGTCATTTACAGCAGACGGCGGCCAATAGCGGCCTCGACAGTGAGGGAGTGCGCCACCTGCTAAGTACTCCGTTTATTCCGATTTATCCAGACGACTATCCAGTGTCTATTGGCTATCGGCTACCAGGAGAAGACAAAGCAAGATCAATACAAAACCTCAAAATCAAGAAACCTTAAGGAAAATGAAACGGCAACTCGTATGGTACATAGTGTTGGTCATTCAGTGGTGCTGGGCACCCCTGGCAAATGCGCAAGACAACTCAGTGACGCTAGATGACTTAGCATTCGTAATCGAGCAAAGCTTCAATACAGATGCCTCAAGAAAGCTTATTGTTGAGGTACTGAAATACTTAGATGAGAAGATTAGTGCATGGGTAGAAGACAATAGTAGTTCTCTCCCTTCATGTATACCCGAACGTGAAGAAGAACTAGTCGCAGTTTTGGAACAAGTCGACAGTTATCTGGAAAAGCCTATAGACTTATTAGAACTGCTTAGCAACAGCGATCTTACTCGTATAAAGCAATACGCAGACAGGCAAAATACTTTATCGCAAGAGGATTATCAGTCGGTGCTGACTGACGTCGAATGGAGTGATTTTGTCTGCAACGTATTCGGATATCTTAGTGATACGGCAGAAGGTCGAGGCGATGTAGCGGTTGGCCGAGACGAGGTGATAAAAAAACTAATTGAAAGTTTTAGAACTGCCAGCTTGCAGAGAGAAACTTCTTTTTCTGTTTCCCTAGATTGTATAAACAATAAAACTGATAAGCCTTACTTCATTTCGGGCATCTCCGGACTGAACTTGCAAGGAAAAAGTGGACAAAAAGTTAAGCCGCATTTTTGTGATGGTTTACTTTCAGTTTTGCTTCGTACTCTACGGGGGTTAGATACCCTAGGGATGCGTGCATTCTTTTCCGCCGGGTGGCCGGTGCCATTGTACCAGATTTCGATGAATTCGAACACATTAACTTTTGTCTCCGCTATGGTGGTTGGTTCGGCAATGTATATCAGTTCGGCTTTAAGGGTTTTGAAAAAACTTTCAGCTACAGCGTTATCCCAGCAATTGCCTTTTCGGCTCATACTTTGTACCACCAGCGGATGAACCTTGAGTACGTTCCTAAACTCATGGCAAGCGTATTGTACTCCTCTGTCCGAATGGAAGATCAATGGAGTCACTATCGGCCTGTTTTTGATAGCCATTTTCCAAGCTGGCATCACAGTATCGCAGGTTTTCATCGTTTCGCTCAACGACCACCCGCGCGGCGGCCGCCTACTACCTTGCGGTCGGCCAATTCCACAATAACGGTTAGATATAACCATCCTTGAGTAGTCTTGATATACGTGATATCGGATACCCATGCTTTTGCTACAGCTCCAGGAGCGAACTTCCTATCTAACAGGTTTTTAGCAATCGGATAGTTATGGTTAGAATCAGTAGTCCTTATCCTGAACTTTTTGTGAGCAATGCTTCTAATACCGGCTACCTTCATTAGTCTAGCCACTCTAGGTCTGGATATCTGAATGCCTCTTTTGTGAAGCTCACGGGTGATTTTGGGACTACCATAGCGGCCCTTGCTTTCCTTGTGAATCTCCCGGATCAGCCGAAGGACCTCGTGGGTCTGTATCCTTCGTACAGATGGCTTTCTAGAGAGCCAATTGTAATAGCCACTTCTGCTCACTTTGAATGCCTTGCGCATCTTCTCAACAGCAAATGTAGATCGGTGATTTTTCATAAATCCGAATACTTGCTGTCGCTCTTGGAGAAAATGCTGACCGGGCGCCGGGCGCTGCCTTTTTTAGGATGTCACGCTCTATCTCCGCTTCTCGTAGCTGTTTCTTCAACTTAGCAAGCTCTGCCTGCTCTGGGGTCAAAGAGGGCTTCCCGTGCCCCGAGAAGCTACCTTCTCGCTTCTGTTTGTACTCCCGCTTCCACCGGCTTAGTAAGTCGGCTCGGATATCTAGGTCTTCTGCTACCTGGCCAGTTGGTTTGCCTGATAAACAGAGTTCAACAGCCATTACTTTGAAGGCTCGGTTGAAGTGTCTTTTTTCTTGTTTCATGTTAGCTAAGTTAAGAATTATTGGCTTAACTTAATGTCTACTCAAAGGTAGCAAGTACAACTCTACGTCATCCTACAGGGCAAGTGATACTCCGGTTGACACCATTGCTCATCCATCTACCCCCCCTCCCGTAGACACTTTGCAGGCGTTCGTAGATCAGTCTCCCGGACAAGTAGCACAGCAGATTACGTTTATCCGGCAACACTACGCTCAAATAACTGCTAGGAAAAACCAACTTGATTGCTACGAAAGGTTTCAGAAGATAGGCACAGGCACAGGCACCGGCACCTTTGTGACGGTACCCAAGGATTCTGCCCAGCACCTGTACGGGCAAGAGCCATTCAATGCACCCGTATATTTTTATATGGGCGATTCTCTGTATGGTAGCCTGCCCAGGGTACTTTTTTATCAGAACGGAAATGATATAGAACTGATAGAAGAGTATACCTACGATACCACTGAAGGTTCTTATTCTGAAAGCACAGAATACTACTTCTTAAAAGAACAACTGTTGTTTGTATTTCATCACTACGAGTCCATTGATTTCTGGACTAAACACGATGAAGGACTTGAGAAGCAGGCAAGACAGTACCGTTACTATTTTTTAGAAAACCGCCCCTTGCGCTGCCTTAAGAAAACGTACCGAGGTTTTGAAGATGCCTCAGTGATGATCGCCCACCAAGCCAATGATACGCTCCTTTCAGATAGGGGTTTACCAGTACTTCACCAAGCACACAAGCTTCTAGCTTCCGTAACAGGAAATGAAGCTTATCAAGATTGAATGTCTACACGTATCCTCCCTCCGCATCCGCCAAGATGCGCACCACCAGGCCATCCATCTCCTCTTGGATAGGCATCTGGCAGGCCAGCCGACTAGCATCGGTGACCTCCGGCAGCGTATCCAGCATTTCTAACTCGGGGTCAGTGGCTTCCTTGTAGTGATCCTCACCTTCCACTACCTCCACATGACAGGTAGCACACAAAGCCATACCTCCGCAGGTGGCTTGAATCGGATATTCCGACGCTTTCAAAACCTCCATCAGCGTCAATTGAATGTCGGTAGGAATTTCTATTGCCCGGCGCTCGCCGTCGGACTCTTCTACGTAGATCGTAATCATGCGGTCGGTCATTGATCACTGGTCATTAGTTTTCTGTTCATCGGCTTATTGAAAGTACAAGTGACAAGGGACCAGTGACAAATTACTCAAAGTAGCGCACAAAGTGCTAGGCTAAAGAATAAAGTACAAACACGCAAGATACCAGGTTGTTCATCTTGCCTATCCCCCTTCGTCCCGAACATCCTGATCAAAAGCCCGACACTCCATTCACCGTTGTATACTTCAAACTCGCCTTCTTGCCACCGCTCACAATCTTGTAGGCACTGTGCGACATGAGCGCCGCTTCGTGGAACCCGCACAAAATAAGCTTCAGCTTGCCGGGGTAGGTGTTGATGTCGCCGATGGCGTAGATGCCCGGCACATTGGTTGAATAATCTTCGGTGTTTACCGCAATGGCACTTTTGTCCAGGTTCAGGTTCCAGTTGGCAATGGGACCCAGCTTTGGACTCAACCCGAACAAGGGAATGAAGTAGTCGGCGTCCACCGTAGTGGCGTTTTTCTCCTTGTCGGTAATCACGCAGGCGTTGAGGCGGCCGTTGCCCTGGATGGAGGTGACGTTGGAGTTGAGTTGCAGTTTGATCTTGTTCTGCTCGGCCAGCGCCATCACTTTGGCCGCTGAATCAGGAGCGCCCCGGAACGTGCTGCCCCGGTGCACCAAGGTTACCTCTTCGGCAATCTCGGCCAGGTGCATGGTCCAGTCTAGCGCTGAATCGCCGCCGCCCGCCAGCACCAGGCGTTTGCCACGAAATTGCTCGGGGTTCTTGATAATGTAGTTGATGCCCTTGCCCTCGTAGGCTTCCAGGTTTTCTACTACCGGTTTGCGCGGCTCGAAGCAGCCCAGTCCCCCGGCAATCACCACCACCTTACAGAAAACTTCGGTGCCTTCGTTGGTTTGCAAACGAAACGAATCGTCCTCCAGGCGCTCCAGTTCCTCCACGCGTTCGCCCAGCGTGAACGACGGATCAAACGGATCGATCTGCTCGGCCAGTTGGTCCACTAATTCCTGCGCCAGCACCGTGGGGTAGCCAGGAATATCGTAGATGGGCTTTTTGGGGTAAATCTCGGACAACTGACCGCCGATCTGCGGCAGGGTATCCACCAGGTGGCAGCGCATTTTCAGAAGTCCGGCTTCAAACACGGCGAACAAGCCCACCGGGCCCGCTCCGATGATGCACGAATCAGTATGTATTGTTTTCTCTTCAGTGATGTTCAGCATGTTACTATTAGTTATATTACTTGATCTACTTAATTTTCCAGGGCGGGTATTTTCTATTCTTTCCGCCGTAGAACAAAATCAATTGATTCCCGTCCGGGTCCTTCAACCTTGCTTCTCGCCACTGGGCGGCACTCCGTAGCCATCACTTGTCCGTTGGCATTTCATCAAATTGAATGCCTGCTTTTGCCAAGGCACCGACGTGCTCATCCAAGTCTTCGCACTCAAAATAAACATATACCCCATCTCCCTTCGGCAGGTTATCCGTTTGAAAGATTATTCCTTGAACGAGTACTCTTTTCATTGAGAATACGCAAGGTACGCCCAATTGTTTGCCATAGCAATAGTTAGTAGGGCAATGAATCGATAAAAGTTACTTTAAACCTCTAAATTCTTATAAATGGTGGTGAGCACGTGCTTGAACTGCCGGAAATCGTCTTCACCCAAGCTCTTCCAAGCGGCCTTGCGAATCTCGCTCACCTTCGGAATCATTTCTTTTACTTTTTGGGTACCCTGCGGAGTGAGCACCACCCGGCTCTTCCGGCGGTCGTGCTCATCGGACAAGCGCTCTGTCAATTCCTTGGCACACAGCAAATCCACAATGCGGGTGAGGGTAGGGGTACCCTTAAAGGTTACTTCGGCCAGTTCACTCTGACTTTTGTCAGAACTAGGGTACAGGTGTTTAAGCACCATCCACTGGTTGACCGTTACGCCAAAGTCAAACTCGGTGAATTTCTGCTGGGCGTACTGCTTGATGCGGCGGTTGGTTTTCTCGAGCAGGAAAGAGTACTCGCTGTAGATATCGGGGGGAAGCATAATGACGGGAGATGAAAGTGAGGAGGCCAATATGATAAAAACTATCGAAGCGAGCGCGAGAAATTTCTCCATCGGCATTTGCTATTCCTTATTGCCGGGGGCCGGTTCGGTGATGCTTAAGCACCGAATCATGAACAAGGAATGATGAATGATGAAGGGATGCTAACGCAACTAATGGCTGATCTTCATGGTAAGGGCTTTGTTCACCACAAAAAGTGATAACGAACCTATCACAAATCATCCATCGAGGGCGGTACGTCTTTGCTAGCCCACTCCTCATTTGGCTCCGGCCCCATTTGGAGTAATAGTTCTCCCCCAGCGACGATTTCCCGGTGCAATAGGTAGGCCCGATTCAAGGGTCCGTCGTTCAACGTGGCCGATTGAATGTAGCGGTTCTGATCAGAATTGTCCGCGGCGCGCAGCGTAAACGTCTTGCCTTCGCCCACTTGCATCGTTACCTCCTCAAAAGCCGGGCTGCCCAGCACGTAGCACGGAATGCCCGGACTCACCGGGTAGAAGCCCATCATACTAAACACCAGCCAGGCCGACATCTGCCCGGCGTCTTCGTTGCCGCTGAGTCCGCCCGGCGTGGCGCTGTACTCTTCCCGGATAATGTCGCGCACCCAGCGCTGGGTTTTCCAGGGTTCTCCGGCGTAGGCGTACAGGTAGGCCATCTGGTGACCGGGCTCGTTGCCATGCCAGTAGTAGCGCTGCTCGAACATACTGTCAAGCTTCTGCACGAACGCGTCTTGGCCACCCATCAGTTGCATCAGTCCGGCCACGTCGTGGGGCACGTACCAGGTGTACTGGGCGGGCGAACCTTCGGTAATGAAGCTGGCCCGCGTCGCGTGCGGATCGAAGGGCGTGATCCAGTCCCCATTGGCATAGCGACCGCGGACGTACCCGACCGTGGTGTTGAACACGTGCTGGTAGTTCTTGGCGCGGGTACGCAGTGCTTGGTAGTCCTCTTGATGGTTCGTCTTCTTGGCTACCTGCGAGAGCACGAAGTCGTCGTAGGCGTACTCCAGCGTACGCGATGTCTGCTCGCGCTGGTGAAAGGAGTCGGGCACCGAGTCCTCCAGCGGCACGTAGTTGTACTTCAGGTACGATTCCATCGCCCGGCGGCCCCGGCCGCTGCGGTAGCTGGCGGTGTCGAGGTTGGGCTCGAAGGCGTTTTTGCGCATCATCCGGTAGGCCAGCTCCTGGTCGAAGTCGTTGATGCCCTTCATCCAGGCGTCGCCGATGGTGGCTGTTACGTGGTCGCCGATCATGGCTGAGGTGTAGCTGTTCCAGGCCGGAAAGATCGGCAGCCACCCGCCCTGCTCAGCCTTGGCAACGAGCGACTTGATCATATCGGCCGAGCGCTCGGGATTCAGGATCGTCTGCAGCGGGTGCACCGCCCGGAAGGTGTCCCACATTGAGAAGTCGGCGTAGTAGTGGTCGCCGGTGGCCTGGTACACCTTCTGGGTACCCGCGAAGCCCACGTAGGCCCGGTCCGCATCGCTGAATTCGCGCGGCAGCAGCATGCTGTGGTATAGGGCGGTATAGAGCATCGTTTTTTGCTCTTCGCTACCGCCGCTCACGCGAACCTTGTTCAGCTGCTGTTCCCACGCCTGTTCGGATTGTCGACGCACCTGGTTAAAATCCCAGTGCGGAATCTCGGCGGCCAGGTTCTTGCGCGCCTGCGCTTCGCTGGTAAACGAGGTGCCCACCCGCACGCGGATCGGCTGATCACGGTTAGCCCAACCTACGTAGGCACCGACCGATTGGCCGTTACCGGTGGCTTTCCGGACGCTGTCCTGCGTGGTATCGCCCCGCCACACGCCATAGCTGTCGAAAGGTTCTTCGAACTGAATGACGAAGTAGCCGCTGAAACCGGCACGCTCGCCCCAGCCCTGGTAGATGCGGTGCACCGGATTGTAGCCCGCCACCTCGTTGCGCTCGGGATAAATTTCTACCGAGCCTTCGCCCTCGTCACTGTTCGGCTCGATGATCAGGTGCATCGCTCCCCCCTTCGACGGGCTAAATTGCATCATTCCGGAGTGCGACACGCCCGTGAGTTCCGCCCGGATGCCGTAATCGTTGAGCATTACCGCGTAGTAGGAAGGTATAGCGGTTTCGGTATCGTGGCTAAAGAAGGAGGCTCGCTCGGGTGCACCGGTGCTCAACTCTCCCGTGATAGGCATCAGCGTTACGCTGCCGTAGTCCTGGGTGCACGACCCGCTCATCCAGCGGCTGGCGCGGAAGCCCTGGATACTGTCATCCTGGTAGTAGTAGGGCGACAAGCACTTCTGCTCGGTGGCCCGGGTTTGGGGCGTCCAGTTGGTCATCCCAAAGGGTACCCCCACGGCGGGGAAGGTCTGCCCGCGCAGTTCGGAGCCCGACTCACTGTGTCGCTGCGCGCTCTCGGTAGTGGCCGGGGCGGTGCCGATGAGCGGGTTCACGTAAGACAGGGGGGTGTCGGAAGAAGGGGGCGGAGGGGAGGTGCAGGCGAAGGTGAGTGCGAGGAGGATTAGATAGATTGTTTTCATAGCAAAACATGATATGCCGCGCAAGTTGGGGGATTTAGGGGAGTTAAGCAATGGGTGTAGGTATCGTACTCGCTATTTCTTTCGTACCTTGCGGGTATGCGGTTAGAAAGAGATCGCTTTCGGGTAGCTCAAGAGAAGATCATTGATTATCACCTGTGATATTCCCGAGTCATTCCGAACCAGATATATAGGAGCGGAAGATTGCCTAAGCTCATTAACATGAATACAACATCGGGAGAAGGAATACAGGAAAAGTCTTCGTAAGTTGATCCGTACGGATGGTTAGCTAGAAATGGTCTACTCACGTGAAAAAAAGATAGCCTTCTTCCAGGCTGCAATTCTAGATTGGTTTGAAGAATGTGGTCGTACCTTTCCTTGGCGAAAGAAGTCAGCGACAAACTATGAGAAGATCGTCTCCGAAGTTCTATTGCAGAGAACGAAGGCCGAGACAGTAGCGAAATTCTTCCCACAATTTATTAAACGTTATTCCTCTTGGAGACAGCTCGGTTTGGCTTCTGAACAGGACTTGCAAGAAGCACTACGCCCTCTAGGTTTGTATAATCAGCGAGGAACTAGGTTATACAAATTAGCCCAGGAAATGAAGCAGCGTAATGGTCGTTTTCCCACCAAGAGGTCCGAAGTTGAAGAAATGTCTATGATGGGACAATACATCACTAATGCTTACGAAATGTTCATTCTGAACCGCCCCGCTCCTTTGCTAGATGTGAATATGGCGAGGGTGCTAGAACGGTTTTTTGGTCCTAGAAAATTAGCCGATATTCGGTATGACCCGTACCTTCAAGAGCTTTCCAAAAACGTGGTTGACCATCCTAAGCATAAAGAAATTAACTGGGCTGTTTTAGATTTTGCAGCCTTAGTGTGCCGGTCTAAAAATCCTCACTGCCAAACATGTATACTAAACTCAAAATGTTTCTTCTTGAGTACTACATCCAAGTAATTTCATCCCTGTGTTCAACTAACATTTTGATCAATATCCTTTTTTGAGCTTTGTCAAGTTCGCTGTTATATACGGTAGCGTTTATTTGTTTGTTGATACGCAGCCTAAGCTCTAGGTATAGATCTCTAAAAGAGAGATTTCTGGTGAAAAATAGGTGTAGTGATTCTGATAGAGAACCGACAATCAATTCTTTGTAATTTTCCAAAGTCCGCTCTTCCAAATCTTTCTTAAAATACGGATCAGAGTCTCTCATTCCTGTTATGTCATTCCAGTCCGTGGGCATGTTTCCAAACCCCATGTGGTTTTTGGTAAAAATATTAGTTCGATTGACTTCCTTTAAAAATTCGTTAGAGTCGCACGCAAATAGTACTGTCTGCTTCTGATAAAATAAAGCGGCAGCTTGTTTTACATTAATAAGCTCTGACTTTTCACTATCATTTACTCCCCCGTACAAACGTCTGGAATGCCCATGACCTAAAAAAACTATTGTATCACATTGCTCTAAGCCTCGAATTTGGTCAATAGCTTCGCCCGCATTTGGTCTAACAACTTCTAGATCAATATCTTCCACCGTTCCTAGACCTTTGGAGATAGATAGTAAAAAGTCCGTTGACGGATCAACCGGATGTATTATCTTCACCGATATTTTCATCAATACTTATGTAGTGAGCTAACGTGAGTTCAACAATTTCAGTAATTAATTGCTCATCAAGCTGATTGTTTTCTATTTTCTCAGCCATCTCACCTAGATTATGCTGGCTAAGTGATTCTATTGACGTTATTGTTTTGCTTTCATGCTCTTTGAGTTTCCTTAGTAAAATGCTGGTTATGTTAGCTTTCTTCAGGTTTCCAATGACCTCGGAAGTATAACCAGTTCTATCGACAAACTTTGCAATCCTGCATTTAATAAGCTTAGTCAATCTCTGCTTCTTATCAGCATCGCTTTTAGGGCTATTAAAGATGTCAGCTATAACTTTATCTTCCTTTCCAGAATAGAGAATGATCGGGCACTTCTTAAAGCGTTCTTCGCGCAACTTTTCTATCACAGTAAAACCATTTACGTGTTCCTCACCGAGTTCGTAGTCACAAGCAACCAGATCAATGTGATGTCCTGCCGCTCTCTGTTTAACACCTTCTATTAACTTTTCAAGATCAATATCTGAATTGTCGTTGAAAAACTCTCTCGTGTTTGGGTTAATAATAATTGACTTGACCAGAATACCATCTCTTTTCAAATTCTGGACAATTTTCTCATCAACGTCTTTAGTCTGATCGTTATCATCAATGACTATTATTACCCGGTCTTCCATCTACTTAAAAACTAGCCGAAAGGATGCGCCTTTCAATTTTTTGTCATTACCCAAAAACTGAACTTCACCGTGAAGATTTTTCATCTTGTTCTTGATGGTATATAGACCTATACCAGACCCGTTGGTAGTCGTAGTGCCCAAAGAAAATAAAACTTCATTACTTGATGCTAGCTCTTCTGGTACACCTCTACCATTATCATGAAAATCCATCAGAAAGCATTTGCCTGAATTAATCATGTCTATAATTATATCACTGGCACCTGCTTTTTGAGAATTTGAGATTAAATTATCAAGAATGAGCGATACGTCTAATAGGCTAAGTTTGGTTTTGAACTCTGCATCGTTATTTACTTGGATATTTATTTTATCCTTGTAAGCATAGCTGTAAGTAGAAAAATATTCTTCTATGTAATTAGGTAAGTCGACCTTTTGTACTTCTTGATCAGATTTAAAATTTGCTTTTGTAACTAAATTACTAACCTTAAGCACTTTATCAACTTGAAACTTAATCAAACTTATCTCTTCTAGTAATATCTTATCGTCTTTTAGCCCTTCCTTAATCTTACGATTCAAGGCATCTAAGCAAGCATCTATTTCAGTAGCAGATAATTTAATACTATGAATCAATTCTTCAGCATCATCGCTCAATGTTTTTCGGGTGGCATTGAGGTATTTGTTCTTCTCTTTCTCAGCCTTTAAACTTATTTCAACAGCATATTTTGCTTTTATTGCCTCCTTTGCACTTTGTTCTGCTTCTTTCCGCTTGATCTCTTGCTCCCTACGTTGTAGTTCTTTTTCCTTTGCCTCAAGTTCCGCTTTTCTTCTAGCTTCTTCGGCTTTCTTGCGCCGTTCCTCTTCTATTTTCCTCGCTTCTTCCGCCTTTCGAGCTTCCTCTTCTGCTTGTTGTCTCTTCTCTAATTCTTCCTGGGCTTTTTTCTCAGCAGTAATTTTCCCGTTTAGCAGCTTCTGAAATTTATCATCGGCCGCTAGTATCTCTTTCTTAAAACTTTCGTCGCTAGTCTTTTCTGCAATGGCTAATAAGTCTTTGAAGGTGTTAGGTTTTAAACTTTCCGCTTTCTCACGAGTGATGTCGATCAAGTTTCTATTATAATCTATTATCTCTACATCCTTACGATCAACTAATTTCCTGATTGTATTTACTAGAACGCCTCTACTTTCTATCGTTTTTGAGATAAATGAAATATCTTCATTAAAAGTATCTTCTTTAAAACCTAACCTTTCTCTTTCTTCTTTCGGAAGACTTTGACCCCATTGTACGTCGACGACATATCGCTCCAGTCGCTTCAAGCATGTGTCGTAAAAAGAGTTGACTAACTGCTGGTATCCATCCGTTTCAACAAGTCCACCATCTCGGCTAGATACTTCTCTAAACTCTTCGGTATCATCAGTAAACAACTCAATCCGTCCGAGAAGATCACGGGTTCCTAAGAACCTTGCATAACCTTGCTGTTTACGAGCATCCATTCCTAGACTATCATCTTCCGGATTCCCGAAAGGATACACTCTAAAACCATTTTTAAATAAAAATACAGACCCAAACTGGATAGGTTGAATTCCCATCTGCCGGGTAAAGTTAATTTTTGCCGCCCTATTCAAGAAGAACAAATGAATCCTTGCATTTTTCAATAATTTGTAATTCGTGTTTGACTCTCTTATCTTATATATAAGAGTTCCACGGTCTATCAGCTGAGTCTCAATGGTATCACCGTTGATATATGTCTTAATTTGTGTGGTCTTTATGTTGAGAGTTTCAAAGACGAAATTGCTGACAGGACCATTTACTCTATCTCTTCTAAACTCTTCCTCTTTATCTTTTTCCTTCTCACGATCGCATTTTATAATAACTGAAAACTCGGAACTGCCCTGCTCAAGAGTATCAAATGGATTAATTAGTTTTTCGAGTGAATATTTTAGCTTCTGTAATTTGTCTCTTGACCAACTTGAGTGAAGCTCATTTATCTCTAATAATGTACCGTGATTTAAACTTGGATATACATTATGAGAAACTGTCTGATGCTCTACTGGTATTGCAATAAATTCTTTCTTAGCATCCTCTTCGAAAATCACTCCATTCGACTTTAATTTGTTCGAGCTTAGAACTATTTTTGCTTTTTGTGATTAGGGTAAGCACCTTGCCCAAGCGATCACAAGAAAACCTACCAATTCCTTTAGCCCCAGCGTAGTAGCTTTCTGGTCTAATTTTGTCAACATAGTGTTTATCACCATTTTTTGTCTCGATGAGGATATCTTCTTCGTTTTCTTTTTTTGCAGAATAAGCTACAAATAACCATTTGTTTCGTATGTCATCCAGCGACATACCCTTTCCGTTATCTTCTATAACTATTTTATCTGCTTCAAAAGTAAGCATAACTTCAGTTGCCTGAGCATCATAGGCATTTTTCACTAACTCAAATACGGCGATAAAATCGTCTGTAATAAGATCTCGTCCTATTATGCTTTTTAGCCCCGAGCTAACTTTGAATTCAAGATAGTCTACCATGTATCATCTCTTTTAAAACCAAACCGCTTTGCTCCCCAAACAATGGCGGAATCGCGTTGCCAACTTGTGAATACCTTGGTACTTCACTAGTCCTCCTATCACCACCTGTCGTATATTTTGCCTTCAATTCAAACCAATCTGGGAAAGATTGTATTCGAGCATACTCTCTTACTGTTAGTACTCTCGGTTCTAAGTAGTGGATGTGGTCGTCTGGTAACGTGGTGAGTGTAATACTTGGTTGGTTTTCATCTAACGGAACAACCCTATGTTTATTGATCTTCAGTGTAGTCATCAGTTCCTTGGTTAGATGCTTATTCCTACTGCCATTCTCAAGTATAAACTTAAACTTGTTCTCGGTTTCCTTCCTGTGGTTAACGAAACTATGGCTATCAGGAGTTGTACTTCTGAACCCCTTTCTCATGTATCGTTGGTAACGAGATGAGGGGGAAGCGTATATTCCTGCTTCAAACCCTCTCCGGTCAGGGCAGGCTACTGTGCCATTCTCATACAGCAGGTCAGAGATTGCTTGTTTTAAGTTCGTCTTCAGACTTAAACCTCTCGAGATTAAAAAATTACGCTTATTCTGACGAATGAGATCAAAAAAAGAATTTGCCAGAATCGTGCGATTTTCAGCAAACTCCTTACTGATACCTACTAATATAAATCTGGTCCTTTTCTGAGGAATACCAAACTTAGAGAAATCAACCATGTCGCTCACAACTAAATAATCTTTTTCTAACGATTCAAGTACGTATTCCGAATATGCTTTTCCCCTTGATTTATTTTTCCCAAACTTGAGCGTAAAGCCTTTCACGTTCTCGAAGAATATAATCTTAGGTTTGACAAGCTTAACAAATTGCAGATACGAATCTACCAATTCATTCCTAGTATCGTTTTCTACCCTTCTTCCAGCAGATGAAAAGCCCTGGCAAGGGGGTCCGCCAGCCACCAAATCTATTTTTCCTTGAAGTGCTTCGAGATTTTTCTTGTAAAGTTTGCTTACCTCGTTAATGTCGTGTGGCTCACAAGGGAGCCAATCTGGCCAATTGAAATGATCCAGCTTTTTTATCAGATTGTACTTAAACGTCTCGAATGCTTCTGGACTTTTTTCAATAGCGAACAGGCCTTTCCAACCAGATTGATGCAACCCAAGAGAGAGTCCACCACATCCAGCAAATAAGTCAATGTATATAGGCTTCTCTTCGCCTGGATTTCTCAATACCTGTGATCTTCCTGAATTAAGAGAATAGCTTACTGTCTCGTTTGAAGCAACCACTTTCAGCCTTTCCGTATTAGAAGCCATAGCTATGATGTGAACAACTTGAAAATCTACTTTTTCCAAATGCATATATCGCTTATTCTATCGATCATGCAAAAAAACCGGCGGATTTTACTTATAATATAATACGAGGCGGGGCTTCAAATGTTCGATCTCTTGTAAACACATTCATCCACTCAGTAGAAGCCAGATCATTAGGGGGTAAAGGAAGAACGTAATTATTTCAAACAGTGATCAATCTATAAAGTCAGATAGTGCTTACCCCAAATGTATTTGAGACGCTTAGAACCAGAGAAATGGGTACGATGGCATAATCCACGGACAAGGGAAAGTTATGAAACAACATATCCCCCCTCACTCCTCCCGCAGCGTCTGCGCCGGGTTGCGCTGCGCGGTTTGGAAGGACTGCACGCTCACAATCACGGTGACCACGACCAACGAAATCAGTCCTGCCGCCCCCAGGTCTAGCCAACTCGGAGTGATGCGGTAGGCGAAGTTGTCGAGCCAGGCGGTGATGCCGAAATACGCCAAGGGCGCGGCGAGCAGCGTAGCAATGGCGACCAGTAATGCAAATTCGCGGTTGACCAGCAGCAGTATTTGCCCCAGTGAGGCTCCGAATACCTTTCGGATGCTAATCTCAGCCCGCCGCTGGTAGGCAATAAACGAGACTAAGCCGGACAGTCCCATAACCGCTAGCAAGATAGCAATGGCACTGAGGGCCGTGCTCAACCGCCCGATCTGCCGTTCCTGTGCGTACAGGGTGGCTAGCCGCTCGTCCATGAACTGAAGTTGAAAGGGAACGTCGGATTGAACCTCGGCGTACACGTCCTCGATGTGCCCGATGGTTTCGTACATCCGGTCGGTCTTGGCTTTGACCACTACATTGTATACCCATTCCGGTTCGTTTCGCACCCACAAAAACATCGGGTTAATCGCCTCCTTCAGGGTGAAGTAGTGGAAGTCTTCCATAATACCGTCAATGACGGCAGGAAATCCGTTGCCCCCTTCTTCGTCGACATACTCCGGTTCGGTGACCAATACTTCGCCTACCAAACCTTCTGGCGCTTGGCCCGAAAGGCGACCCAGGGTTTCTGCGGCAGTTCGGTTGATCAGAAGCACCTCGTCGGCCCCTTCGTCTAGCTTTTGCAGGGCCGGATGGGTAATTCCCAGCGTTTGCACCAGTCCCACGTCCATGTAAAGGCTCGTGCCGTTGTCCAGTACTGGGGCCCCTTCCCCCAAGGTGTAGGTGACCTGGTTGTACATCAGCTCACCGGGCTGACTACCGCTGCCGACGGATACAACCTGAGAGAATGTAAGCAAACGGTCGCGGATGTACTGATAATCGGCGACGTTGTCTAGGCCAAAAGAGACAATACCTTCTTTGTCGTACCCCAGGTCCTTCTGCTCAATGAACGTCAACTGCCGGTTGATCAGCAGCGTAGCGCTGCCCAGGGCAATCAGCAGCACCAACTGAAACCCTACCAAAGCGTGCCTTAGTGAAAATCTTGCTCGGGACTGGCCAAGCTTACTCTTAAATAGTTGCGTCAGGGTCTTGCGCGACAGCAACAGCGAAGGGTACAACCCCGAAAGTAGTCCTATGCTTAGGGTCAATCCTAGGGCAACCCCCAGCAGCGGAAGTTCCCGGAGAAAGTCGTTGCGGAGTTGCAACTCCATCAACTGGTTGAAATAAGGCAACAGTAGCTCCAGTATGAGCAAGGCCAGCGGGAGACTGATTAGCGCGAGTAACAGTGCTTCGAACAGAAACTGACCGGAAACGTCCCGCTTGCGAGCCCCCATCACCTTACGCATCCCGATCTCCTTCTGCCGTCCGGTGTACATAGCCACCGACAAGTTCGTATAGTTGGTGCACGTAATTACCAAAATAATAAGCCCGATGATGCCGAAGATGTAGAGGTAGCGGACGTCGCCGGGCTTTTTAAGTTCGTACAGATGGTTGCTCTGTAGGTGAATATCCGCCAGAGGATGAAGTGTGATCCCTTTCTCCAGCGGGTCTTCCTGCTGCTTGGGATAGAGGGCCAGGTATCGCTGGTTGAGTTGCTGGTTGACCTGGGTCGGGTCAGCTCCCGGCTTCAAATACGCGTAGGTGTAAGCTCCCCAACTCGGGATGCTCGGGGTACTCACCGCCAGGTCAAACTCAATGTGCGAATAGGACGGAACATCCTGAATCACGCCGGAAACCTGGTAATCCATCGTGTCAATGCGAAGCGAAGCTCCGAGTACGTCGTCGTTCTGCTGCCAATCGGCGCCAAAGTATTTCTGCGCAGTAGATTCGGACAGAATGACGCGGTAGGGCGCGTCCAGGGCCGAAGTTGGGTCACCGGCCAGGAAAGACCAGTCAAAGATATCAAGAAACGCCTGCCCCCGGTTGGTAAACAGAATCTGACTTTCCGTATACCTAGTGCTGGCTTCCGTTTCTACAAAGTAGGTGCCTTGCCGCGCAATGGTCGAGTTGCTAAGGACAAACTGCGTTACGCTACCAATGTCGTTGATTTCTTCAAACCCCAGGGGCAAACGAAGCTGCTCGTCTGCACTCGTGTTCCAGTAGCGCTGGAAGGGAACGCACGTATATACTTGAGAACGGTAGGTGCGAAGCAGTCGGTAGGTGTCGGCCGATTTCTCATGAAACTGGTCGTAACGTGTTTCATTCCGCAGGTAGAGGAAAGCTAAGAAGATACAGCCTAGTCCGAGGGTAAGTCCTATACCGTTTATAAGCGCGTAACGCTTTTGTCGGATCAGACTGCGGACGGCGATTTTGAAGTAGTTTCTGAGCATGGGTGGATGCTGTTGGTAGACGTTGAATTTTTGAATGACGGATGGTTTGAAAAAGCGAATAACGTCAAGAATGTATCTGGTCCGGGCGTAGTGATAGCTACGGTGCTTGGCTCGATGGTAAAACGCCTCGTGCAGATCGCCCTGAATCTCTTCCAGTAGCGCATCGTCGCAAAACCAAGTTAGCAGCTGGTCAGCCCAGCGGGGCGGATGTTCCGAATTGTTCGAGTAGCGCATACCAGTGGGCGGTTAAGTTAGGTCGAAGCCCGGAATCTGTTGCCAGAGTCGCTGGCGATCGGCCTTCACTTCCGTTATCGTTTGGCGACCGTAGGCGGTCGCGCTGAAGATTCGCTTACGCCGTCCGCCCCGTTCGTCGGTAGCTCCGCCCATGTGCGAACCAACTAATCCCTTCTTCTCGAGGCGCGTCAGCACCGTGTGAATAGCGCTGATGCTGATGCTTTTGCCGGTTTGCTTTTCGTACTCCAGACTGACGGCCAGGGCATAAGCATCGTCGGGCATCAGCATCACGAGCAGCAGAACGGTTTCTTCTAAGTAGCCTATGTTGTGCATTAGTGATTAGTTTAATATTTGTAGAATACAATAATACGAGAAATTATTTATTTGTTCAGTATTTGTAGATTTTTTATTCGCTTGGGTGATTCTTTCATTGAACTCATTGAGGACTCTGCCAGCATTTATCTCAGCAAAGGGGGACAGTAAGATGTAGCTTTATCTTTTTGACTGCCATCGTCAAAGAATGAAAGTGCCAGTAGACAAATCTGCGCTGATGAACTGTAGCAACCGACAAATTGCTAAGTTCTCTTTTTTGCCTATTTTTAGCCTCCGTTCAACCCTTCACTCCACCTACCTATGCCGATCCGACATCTCGCCGTATCTCTATCATTGTTTTTCATGATCTCATCCGCCGCCCTCGCCCAAAACGACCTCACCGCGCGTGTCGACCAACAGGCGCAAGCGCTCGAAAGATAAGGTCATCGCCTGGCGGCACGACATCCACCAGCACCCCGAACTCTCGAACCGGGAGTTCAAAACCGCCGAAAAGGTCGCCCAGCACCTGCGTAGCCTGGGCATCGAGGTGCAAACTGAGGTGGCCCACACTGGCGTGGTGGGGGTGCTCGTCGGTGGACTGCCCGGTCCGGTGGTGGCCCTGCGCGCGGATATGGATGCCCTGCCCGTCACCGAGCGGGTTGATATTCCGTTTGCCTCCGAGGTCACCACTGAGTACAACGGCGAAGAAGTAGGCGTGATGCACGCCTGCGGCCACGACACCCACGTGGCCATCTTGATGGGAGTGGCCGAGTTGCTCAGTGGCACGAAAGCCGACCTGAAGGGCTCCGTGAAGTTTATCTTTCAGCCCGCCGAAGAAGGTGCGCCCCAGGGCGAAGAGGGTGGAGCCGAACTGATGGTCAAAGAAGGCGTGATGACCAACCCCGACGTAGACGCGGTCTTCGGATTGCACATCAACTCCCAGACCGAGGTGAACAAAATTGGCTACCGTCCCGAGGGTACCATGGCTAGCTCCGATCGCCTGGAAATCAAGGTGAAGGGGGTACAGACCCACGGGGCCTATCCTTGGAACGGGGTGGACCCCATCGTCACCGCTTCCCAAATTGTGATGGGACTGCAAACCATCGTGAGCCGCAATCTGGAGCTGCTCCAGGCTCCGGCGGTGGTCACCATCGGTAAGATCGAAGGAGGGGTGCGCAACAATATTATCCCCGAAGAGGTCACGCTCATTGGCACCATCCGCGCTTTAGACACCGCCATGCAGAGCAAGATCCACCGGCGCGTGCGGGAGATCGCTACGCACATTGGCGAGAGCGCCGGGGCCGAGGTTACCGTCGAAATCCAACAGGGTTACCCGGTTACCTACAACGACCCGGAGCTTACTGCTCAGATGCTCCCTACGCTGGAGCGCACCGCCGGGGAAGAAAACGTGCTGCTGCGCAATGCTGTCACCGGGGCCGAAGATTTTTCGTACCTGGCGCAGCAAGCACCCGGACTGTTTATCTTTCTGGGAGGAATGCCCGCCGGGATGGACCCCGAAAAAGCGGCACCCCATCATACACCCGATTTCTACGTAGACGATAGCGGGCTGATGCTGGGCGTGCGGACGCTTAGTAACCTCACGCTGGACTATATGGAACAGCGGACGGCCTCCGCCCAGGGCAAGTAAGGTGAAACGGTAGCGATCCGTTAAATTTTCTCGATAAATCCTTTGACCTAAAAGCGTGAGGTGCTAAGTTTGTCATCCCAAACAGAAAGAGTCGGTCATCAGGAATAATTGTTTAAATAAATTTTGAGAATTATTTTTAACTAACCGGAAACTTACTACCTTTGCCAACCGTTTCACACTAAGAGCGAGAAATCGTGTAAGGTTCTGGGGCGGAAAGCACAAGATCGTTAGAAGTACGATCACTACGTTTTAACTTTTTCAGGCAGCACTGTAGGT
>CAVXII010000001.1:0-1382500 GCA_963761785.1 uncultured Cytophagales bacterium | reverse complement strand
ACCCGCCACGGGACGGAAAGACCCCATGAACCTTTACTATAGCTTCACATTGACATTGGCTGTTAGATGTGTAGGATAGGCGGGAGACTAGGAAGCGGCGTCGCTAGGCGTTGTGGAGTCGTCCTTGAAATACCGCCCTTCTAACCGTTAGTGCCTAACTGAGCAATCAGAACAGTGTGTGGTGGGTAGTTTGACTGGGGTGGTCGCCTCCTAAAAAGTAACGGAGGCTTCCCAAGGTTCCCTCAACACCGTTGGTAATGGTGTGTGGAGTGCAATAGCATAAGGGAGCTTGACTGTGAGGCCTACAAGCCGAGCAGGGACGAAAGTCGGGTATAGTGATCCGGTGGTTCCGCATGGAAGGGCCATCGCTCAAAGGATAAAAGGTACTCTGGGGATAACAGGCTGATCTCCCCCAAGAGCTCATATCAACGGGGAGGTTTGGCACCTCGATGTCGGCTCGTCACATCCTGGGGCTGGAGAAGGTCCCAAGGGTTGGGCTGTTCGCCCATTAAAGTGGCACGCGAGCTGGGTTCAGAACGTCGTGAGACAGTTCGGTCCCTATCTGTGGTGGGCGTAGGAAACTTGACAGGCTCTGACCTTAGTACGAGAGGACCGGGTTGGACGAACCGCTGGTGTATCAGTTGTGCCGCCAGGTGCATTGCTGAGTAGCTACGTTCGGAAAGGATAAGCGCTGAAAGCATCTAAGCGCGAAACCATCCTGAAGATGAGGTTTCCCTGAAGGGTCGTTGTAGACTACAACGTTGATAGGTGGTAGGTCTAAAGTCAGAAATGACAAAGCTGAGCCATACTAATCACCCGATAGACCTTCCACTCAAGAGGTGAATGTTTGCAAGTGGTGTTTATCTACTGGCAAACCTTAACCAGTTGCCTCAACCTCCTCTACAGCATTCCTCTTACCAATTGTCTCTGATCTTTGTTTGTTACTCAAATAGCATACAAACCATGCTGCTACTAGCAGTTGTGGTTAGCGAAGGTGAAAATAGAGAAGAAGTGAAAATGGACTAAAGCAGCCCTTAACCCGCTCAACTCAGAACCTTCAACTCAGAACATCTAAGACCCTTAAAGTCTAAGGTGGCTTTAGCCCCGGGGATCACCTCTTCCCATCCCGAACAGAGCAGTTAAGCCCGGGTGCGCCAATGGTACTTCAACACGAGGAAGAGTAGGTCGCCGCCTTTTTTATTATTACTTTAGAAGCCTCAGATCCAGTATAGGTCCGAGGCTTTTTGCATTATAGGACTGTGGAAATAATAGCACTCGTCTCCTTCACTAAGAGATGCTCCATATCCTAAGATGAAGCATCTGTATGCTGTAAAACTTCAGATCATGGGGACCCGTAAGTTCATCATATTACTCCACTAAGTTTTAGGTTACAGCGTTTGAGGTTTTCTATTTCTTTTTCTTGAAATCGCCCCGCTTGATGGACTTGATGAACTCACCCCAGGCGAAGGGGTTAAGGAAAGGATTAACCGGAGGACCCGCCGCATTGTGGATACGGTTAAACTGCTGGTTCATAAAGTACCGATGGTTCATGCTGCCGTCCATCGGCATCGCATCAAACATCCGCGCCAGCAGGTCTTCATCTAAATTACCACGCATATTCGCGTACTGACCCTGGTCAGGTAAGTTAAGCGCTAACACTGCCTCCTTAAACACCTCTTCGGTAGGAAAAGGAAACACCGTGATCGCCGGAAGATAAGTGGTGTCAGTGAGCAACTCTACAATCACCGTTAAACTCTGCGTTCGCTGCCGGGGAATTACGTAATACTGCCGCTTGTAGCCAACCGTACTGAACAGCACGCTATCGCCTGGCAGAACAGGCATTGAAAAGTAACCGTATCGGTTGGTAACCGTGCCTCGGCCAATGGTCGGAACGTATACGTTTACACCCGGAAGCGCCGAGGTGCTATCTTCTCCCAGCACCAAACCTGATAACTGTACAACCGTAGGTTCACCCTGCGCTTGCGCCTGACCTGACAGTAAGCAGCACGAAATAATAAATGTTACTAAGAAAAAAAGGATACGGTATTTCAAAACGTGGATATTCGGTTTCTCTACACTTAACGGAACAAGCATCTAAATAGTGACAATCAAAGTAGCTTAATCCGCAACAATAACACCTAATCGCTTACATAATGTCCGGCGTTCCTATAAAAATAACCCTTAGGCAGTACAATTCTTAGTTTTTGTCGCACTAATATCAATCCTTGGCAAAACTGCCCTACCAACTACGCCGAAGCGGATTGCGTTGTTGAACGATCTTGAATTAGTAGCAATCCTAAGAAGGTAAGCAAGCCGTTAACGATTAGGATGAAAAAACCAAACTTAAAACCGTTAAACCACTGCTCCGAGTTGCTATCGATGATGTAGCACAATACTGGTGAAACCACGCAGACCCAGGGTACCAGCCGATCGTCCACCCGCATCTTAGTGTATAAACCAAAAGCATACAGTCCTAACAGTGGACCATACGTATACCCCGCTACCCGGTACACTGCGGTGATCACACTTTGGTCATTAATTGCGTTAAAAATCAGGATAACCACGAATAATAAAACAGAAAATAGCACGTGCACACGCTTGCGGGTAGTCTGGTCTAACTTATCTTTGGCTTCGTCTCGGGTAATCTCCTTATCCTGCCCTAGTCCTAAGAAGTTGACGCAGAACGAGGTGGTGAGAGCCGTAAGTGCCGAATCGGCGCTGGAGTAGGCTGCAGCGATAATTCCTAAAAGAAAAATAACCCCTGCATAGGTGTCGAAGTGATTGATGGCTAGTGTAGGAAACAAATCATCAGTGCGCGCCGGAATGTCAATGTTTTTAGCTTGCGCATACATGAACAGAAGTGCCCCCAGTGACAAAAAAAGAATGTTGGCGATGAGCAGCACCA
The DNA here is from genome assembly GCA_963761785.1 of uncultured Cytophagales bacterium. GTDB lineage: Bacteria > Bacteroidota > Bacteroidia > Cytophagales > Cyclobacteriaceae > Tunicatimonas. Next base: position 1,379,595 of record CAVXII010000001.1, on the reverse strand, counting down.
CCGTAAACCACTTCATATTCTTTTGGGCGTCGGCCAGCGTTTTTATGGTTAGATTCTTTTGCATCATATCCTGATCCAAGCCAGTCATTACAATAGCGATGAACGCACCCGCCAAAAATTGCTTGAAAAAGTTCTTGCCACTCTGCCAGTCCCAAAAAAACACCTGCGACATCTCGCTATCCCGAATAGCCTCCACCATTCCCCCTACCGACAGCTCCAGTTCCTTACTGATGAGGTGAATGCTGACCACTACCGCCGTGAGCATAAACAGCGTCTGTAGCGTGTCGGTCCAAACAATCGTTTTAATCCCGCCCCGAAAGGTATAAAGCCAAATGAGTAGGATAGTCACCGCTACAGTGAACCAGAAGGGAAGATCAAAGCGATTGAAGAACGCAATCTGAAGCACCCCGGCCACCAAAAAGAGCCGAAAAGAAGAACCAATAAGGCGCGACAGCAGAAAGAAAAATGCCCCGGTTTTATAGGAAAAAAATCCAAACCGCTGTTCCAAGTAGCCGTAGATACTTACCAGCTTGAGGCGGTAGTACAATGGCATCAGCACCAGGGCAATAAAGGCGTAGCCCGGCACGAACCCCAGCACCATCTGAAAATAAGAGAACTGCGAGTTGCCTACCTCACCCGGCACCGAAATAAAAGTGACCCCCGACAGCGAAGCGCCAATCATGCCAAAGGCCACCAAGTACCAAGGAGATTGCCGGTTGCCGGTGAAAAAGGTATCCAAATCAGCGTTGCGCGAGGTGAAGTAAGAGATAGTAAGCAACACCGCAAAATAGGCGGCAATGACCGTGAAAACTAATCCGGGAGACATAGGTTATAGGGTAAAGGGGTGACAAAATGGACTATTTTTTTTAATTTTGCTAACCCAAATGCAGTAGGAAACTTATCCGTAGTATGAAATACGCTTATCAAGAAGAGGTAGAGGTGCTGGACGAAGTGCTGGTGGACGAAGAACAGGTGGATCTTAATAGCCTGGTGGTTCTCAACGACGATTATAATACCTTTGACCACGTGACCAAAACGCTGATTCGGGTGTGCAAGCACACTTCCGAACAAGCCGAACAGTGCACACTGATCATTCACTATAAAGGGAAGTGTTCCGTGAAGGCGGGCACCTATGCTGAACTTACTCCGCTCTGCACCGCCATCCATGATGCTGGTATCGGAGCCGAAATAAAGTAGCCCCTCACGCAAGCGAACAGCAGCATCTCCGCTGCCTGCTCGGAACAAAATGGTATGGAATATCCCTCCAAGTTGGTAGAGGACGCAGTCAACGAAATTGCGAAATTGCCGGGCATCGGCAAAAAGTCGGCCCTGCGTATTGCGTTGCACCTGCTTAAGCAGGAAGAAGAACGTACGCAGTCGCTGGGCAATGCCCTGGTGAATCTGCGCACCAAAACGCAGTACTGCCAGCGGTGCCATAACATTGCCGATGCGCCCACTTGCTCGGTGTGCAACAACCACAACCGTGACCACAGCATCATCTGCGTGGTGGAGAGCACCACCGACCTCATCGCTATTGAGAATACCTCGCAGTACCGCGGCGTGTACCACGTGTTGGGCGGAGTCATCTCTCCCATAGAGGGCATTTCTCCCAGCGACATCGCTATCGACCTATTGTTGTCTCGGGTGAGTGCGCCTGAGTCGGAGGTGAAAGAAATTTTACTAGCGCTGAGCGCCACCATGGAAGGCGATACCACCTCCTTCTTCCTCACGAAAAAGTTAAAGCCCTACAATCTGAAAATTACCGCCATTGCCCGGGGTGTGCCCATCGGTAGTGAACTGGAGTACGCCGACGAGATCACCCTGGGACGCAGCATCGTGGGGAGAAAAGCCTACGAAGGTTAATCCACTCAGATCAGATGGGGGAGACTGTTGATCGTTCGGTTTAACGTCCTCTAAAGGTCAAATGAAGTTTGTATTCTCCTTTCCTACCGGTTACTACCATAAAATTTTAGATAGAACCGATCCATGACGATGCTATGGGGCAGGGTAAGTATAGAGAGGGCAATGAATATCAGTAGTATTTCGGAAATATCTAGAAGCCCAAATTCTGATAGGAGGATGACCATAAATATGCCTACTATGCTCAGTATAGAAAATGGTAACAGCGTCTTCAGAAACTGAGCAAAAGAAAAGTGTTGCTTCTTGGACTTAAGAAACGCATACTCTTCGGTAAGCACTTTGAAAGAGTGCCACGTGGTGAAGTAGATAGTGAAACCAATCAGCAGAGGTAAAAAATGGAAGCAAGCATGGATGAGCAAGAATATGAAGAGTTCCGCTACGGTTCTTTTGGTTGAAATAATGCGTTTAACCCTTAATTGAAGTAAAGCGAGCACGGCCAGGGCGGTAGTGACGTAAAAAGTGCCCTCGAAAATGGTTGGATTGAACAAAACTGACAAATCCGATAAGTCTCGGGAAGAAGTAAGCAGTGATCTGATTTCTTCCAGGTTGCTGACGACCAATCCGGATATGATAGAACAACCCCAAAAGAGCGATAAAAACCACAATCTGTTTTTTGAAGTACCCGAGATCTTTGAAAATTGAGACTGCCCGAAGTGGTAAGCCGATATGAACAGGAAGATCGCTAAGCTCAACACGGGAGCGACGAGCCAAAGCAAAAGGTAGAAAGACATCATTCCCAGATAGAATAAGTAGAAATGTAATGGCTTTGATGTATCATTCTTTTCTAGCAGTAGCAGATGATCGACGGCGCCATGCGGAATACCGAAAATAAGAATGAGTAATCCCGAGAAGATTGCTTGGTGCTCTAGAGAGACTTGGTTGAGCCAAGGGTATAGAGACAAGGCAGTAAAGGAGATGTAGAAAAAGAAAAAGCTTTTCTTATCCATTGCGGTTTGATGTGAACCTGTGGGTTGACAAAATCCATAGGGATTTGTGAAATACAAGATGCCTACAACTATTGGTTCTTTGCCTATTTCTGAACACCAAAGTATAGGTGAGTCTTGTTTGCGGTAATTAAGTGAACATCACGCAAAGCGCGCCGCAAGCGACTGTCTTTTGTGGTTGAGTAACTTCTAACACGCGTCACTCATATTCCTGATAAACCCCCACCGCCAATAGCCCCCATCCCACAATCAACGCCACTCCGCCCAGCGGAGTTACCGCCCCCAACCAGCGTACGCCGGTGAGGCACAGCACGTACAGCGAACCCGAAAAGATAACAATACCAATCACCATCGCCAGGGCGGCGTAGCCCAGTCGCTTGTCGGGAATGTGGTGCATCAGAATACCAATCGCCAGCAGGGCCAAGGTGTGGTAGAATTGGTACTTCACGGCCGTATCAAAGGTTTCGAGGCGTCCACCCGCTTCCAGCGTAGCGCGCAACGCGTGGGCTCCGAAGGCTCCAATGCCCACGGAAAGGCCGCCCAAAACGGCAGCGGTGAGTAGTACGAGTTTTTGCGTCATCAGTGGGTGTCTCTTTTTCCAAAAATAGTGGTGCCGATACGAATCATGGTGCTGCCTTCTTCAATGGCTACTACGTAGTCACCGCTCATGCCCATCGACAACTGCTCCATCACCGCGTTGTTGGGCAAGTCAAGCTGTTTCGCTTGGTCGAACAGCCGTTTCAGGTGCTGGAACTCGGGGCGGGCGTCGTCCGGATTATCGCTGAAGGTAGCCATGCCCATCAGGCCCACCACCCGTACGTGCGCAGCTGTGCGCAGTTCGTCGCTCGCTAACAGCGCCAGCAGTTCATCGTCCGACAAGCCGAACTTGTCTTCTTCCTCAGCGATATGGACTTGCAACAGACATTCAACCACCCGATTGGCTTTCTTTCCCTGCTTGTTGATCTCATTTAGCAGGCGCAGACTGTCTACCGAATGAATCAGACTTACGAACGGAGCGATGTACTTCACCTTGTTACGCTGTAGGTGGCCGATCATGTGCCAGCGAATGTCCTTGGGCAGTTGCTCGTGCTTGTCGGTCATCTCCTGTACCTTATTCTCGCCGAAATCGCGCACCCCGGCGTCGTAGGCTTCTTGCAGGGCTGTGATGGGTTTGGTCTTGCTCACCGCAATCAGGCGGCAGCCTTCGGGTAGTTCTTGCTGAAAACGCTGAATATTCTGGGCGATGGACATGTTTTTTATTGGATTAACAATCGTACGTAGCAGTAGTTCTTATTTTGCACTTTCGCTCACCACCACATCCCAAAGATAGTGAGAACTAAACTGATTCTACTTACCGGAGCCGCTCTGTTGGCCACCGCCTACCGCGCCCGCGGACAATCGCCGAGCGTGGCGGATTTCAGGCAGAAGCAACAGCGCATCACCAAGACCGGGATGCTCACGCTGGGCAGCTGGGCGGTGGGTAACTTCGTGGTCAGTGGATTGTCGCTCAACCAGCCCAAAGACGACCGTTACTACTTTCACCAGATGAACGTGCTGTGGAACACGGTGAACGTTACACTGGCCGGTCTGGGCTACTGGCAAGCCACCCGCCTGGATACCGACGTTTCGCTGACCAAAGCGGTGAAGAGCCACCACAGTCTGCGCCGCAAGCTGCTGTTCAACGCCGGGCTGGATGTGGCCTACGGAGTGGGTGGATTCTACCTGCTGGAACGAGCTAAGAACGATGAGGAACAAGCCGCCCGCTGGCGGGGTTACGGCCGCTCGCTCATCCTGCAGGGTGGCTTTCTGCTCGCCTTTGATGCGGTGCTGTACCTGGTAGTGCGCAAGCAGGCCGGTTCGCTAGATATCTTGTTAAATAAACTAACGGTACGCCCCGGCGGTGTGGGATTTATTCATCGTTTCTGACGCTTTTTGACGGTCATTTTGTTATCAATGTATGGAAGTTCCTTACTACACTCCCGATCAGGTAAGCCTGTTGCCCGACCAACCGGGGGTTTATAAATTTTACAACAACGAGCGCACGCTCATCTACGTAGGCAAGGCCAAGACCCTGAAAAACCGGGTCAGTAGCTACTTCAACAAGTCGAAAGGGGCCAACCGTAAGACGCGCAAAATGGCCAGCGAGGTGCGCAGCATCGAGTTCACCATCGTCAATTCGGAGTTCGACGCCCTGCTGCTGGAAAACAGCCTGATCAAGAAGAACCAGCCGCGCTACAATATCCTGCTCAAGGATGATAAGAGCTATCCCTATATTCTGCTCACCAACGAGCGCTTCCCCCGCATTATTCCCACCCGTCGCCTGATTCACGGACAAGGCAAGTACTTCGGTCCGTTTGCCAGTGTGAAAGGCATGAACAACATCCTGGAGCTGCTTAAGAATCTCTATCACTTTCGCACCTGCCGCTACGACCTGTCGGAGAAAAACATTCAGGAAGGCAAATTCAAGGTGTGCTTGGAGTATCACATTGGCAACTGCAAAGGGCCCTGCGAGGGCTTGCAGCCGGAAGAAGATTATAACGCCGACGTTGAGCAGGCTAACAATATCCTGAAGGGCAATCTGGCCGTGGCACGCACTTACTTCCGCGAAAAGATGCAAGAAGCCGCCGAAACCCTGGAGTTTGAGCGAGCGCAACAGTACAAACTCAAGACCGAACTACTGGCCAAGTACCAAGCCAAATCGCTGGTGGTAAATGACCATATCGGCGATACCGACGTATTCACCATTGTGTCGGACGATCAGATGGCCTACGTGAACTACCTGAAGGCGAACAAGGGAGCCATCGTGCTCACCAAAACCGTGGAGGTGAAGAAGAAGCTCGACGAAAGCGACGAGGATATTCTGGCGCTCATCATGGTCGAACTGCGCGAGCGCTACCGCAGCACCGCCACCGAGGTGCTCATTAACGTGGAGTTGCCCCTGGCCCTCGATGGCGTCTCGGTGGTGATTCCCAAGATTGGCGACAAGCGGAAACTAGTGGACATGTCGATCAAGAATGCGCTGTACTACAAGCGCGAGCGTTTCAACCGGGTGCAGGACAACAAGCAGCGCATCAGTCGGGTGGTGCTTAAGCTACAGGAAGACCTACGACTAAAAGTGCCGCCGGTGCATCTGGAGTGCTTCGACAACTCCAACATGCAGGGCACGCATCCGGTGGCCTCGATGGTGTGCTTTAAGAACGGCCGTCCCTCTAAGAAGGACTATCGCAAGTTTAACATCAAAACCGTGGTGGGTCCCGACGACTTTGCCTCGATGTACGAAATCGTTTTTCGGCGCTACAAACGCTTGCTCAACGAAGAAATAGAGCTGCCCAACCTCATTGTGGTTGATGGGGGAAAGGGGCAGTTGAGTGCGGCGTGCCAGGCCCTTAAGGACCTGGGCATTTACGGAGATACTCCCATTATCGGTATTGCTAAGCGCCTGGAAGAGATTTACCGGCCCGAAGACCCGTATCCGCTACATATTGATAAGAAGTCGGAGTCGCTTAAGCTAATCCAGCGGGCGCGGGACGAAGCACACCGTTTTGCGATCACTTTCCACCGGCAGAAGCGATCTAACGCTGCCTTCCGCAGTGAGCTGGAAGATATTAAGGGGATCGGTAAGAAAACGGCGATGTCGCTGCTTAAGAACTTCAAATCGGTGAAGCGGATTAAAGAGGCGGAAGAAGAGGAACTAGTATCTCTGGTCGGTCCGGTGAAGGCACGGGCGCTGAAAGAAGCGCTAGCGGACAAGGAACTGAGTAATACGTGATCATCTAGCGGGAGGGTTCTCTTCGAGTAATCCGGTGGGTGCCCGATGAAGTATAAAAGGACACCGTCCTAGCGCGGCATCCGGGCCACCTGCTGGGCATGCCGCGGGATCGATCGCAACCAGGTGGGCTTGCGGGGCTTTAAACCGGCCGCCCGTTGCCAGTCAGTGATCTCCTCTACCGACCAGGTGCCCGATTCGCTGGTGACGGCAAAGAACATATCGAGCAGCGCCCCCAGGTGGTCACCCCGGTGGGGGCGGGAGCTGCGCATAAACTCCTGCACCACCAGCACGCCACCCGGCCGCAGCGCCCGCGCGATGCGCTGCACCAGCCTGCGGTTAGCATCCTCGTCGAAGTGATGCACCAGGCTAGCGATCAGCACCACGTCAAACTGTGCTTCGCCCAGATCGTCAGTGAGGGCATTGCCCCGCTGGTGCACCACGCGTCCGCCCATCTGTTCTTTCGCCAGAATGTGCTTGGCCTCGTCGATGGCTTCGGGCAGGTCTAAGATCACCGAGCGCAAGCCCGCGTGGCGGCGGCACAGAGCCACCGAGTAGTAGCCGTGGGCTCCACCGATGTCCAGCATATCCTTGGCCCGGGCGGGCACTGGGGTGCGGCGGGCCACCTCCCAGGCGGAGATGCTAGCAATTGCCCGCATGCCGCGCTGGTAAGACGTCCACTGCTCTGCCGTAAAGCTTTCGTGCATTTGGTACGGCTTCCCCGTGCGCACGTACTCCTCGTAACCCCCCATCATATCCCACTCGGTGAACTGAAACAGCATCTTCTCGTAGAGCGACTGGGCACTGTCGCGCAGCATCCACCGACGCGCCGAGGGGCTGAGGGCGTACTGGTCCTGCTTGAGACGCAGGTAACCCAAGTGCACCAGGGTGTTTAGTATTTTCTGGGTGGCAACGAGTGAAGTGTTGCAATGCTGCGCCACCTGCGGGTGGGTGGCCGGGTGGGTGGTCAAGGCTTCAAAGATGCCTAACTTGGTCGCCACCATCACCGTGCGGGCCAGGATAAAGGCAAACTGAGTATCGCCCATGGGAGTGGGCACCAGGCCGGAGCGAAGGGCAATGGCCTCTAGCAGGTTTTCGGCTTGCGCGCTTAATTTCATGAAGGAGGAACCCCTGGTAGGACAAAGTGTTCGGGGCGGGGCAGCGGTGCAATATCACGGACGGCGCGGCAGGGGTTATTCTTCTGTATGGTCGGTGATGTGGCTATCGATCACCACAGTGGTGCTGCTGACGATGTTTCCCCGCAGCGCGCGCTGAATGCTCGATAGCTTTTTCATCACCGCCCGTTTGCTCGTAGCGTTCGCTACCTGAATATCTTCCTCATCGAAGCGGATAAACCCATTGTACTCGGTGCCCCGCTTGGTCATGGAACTGGCGTAGGAGCTGATCGTCTGCCGATAGGCGTTCTGGGTGAGGTGCAAGCCGTCGATGCGGTTAAACTTTACCTTGCCACCCCTCTTGAACCCGACAATCCACAGGTGATTGTGGTAGGTTTGATCAACCAGGTTGATGGTGAGCCGGTAATGGGCGGTGAAAAGGAATAGACCGGCTGGAATCAGTAGAAACGTTGTCGGGCCGTAGTGTCTGGCCAGCCCGATCGCGACGGTAAGGAGTATCAGCATGGCCAGCGCGACAAACGGCCGGGGAAAATACGCCGCCAGGGTGATGCTGATGCGGTTTCTCACTAGCTGATTCAGTTGCTTATTTGGCGATACTCGGGCTTTTTTCTGAATACCGTACTCGTAATATCACCACCACCAACAAGGAATGCGTCAACGTAGTCAAATCCTATATCGGATAAAGCATTTAGGAGATCTGTTTGGTTCTGAACGCGCAATTTCTCTTTCTTGGCGAGTAAGTCTTCTAATTCTTCCAGTGCTGCTTCATACGGAGAGTTTCTACCGTCAATAGAAATTATTGATATTCGTCCTACAAAGTATACCTCAATCACGACATACTCCGGTAAGCTGTTTATGTCAACTGAATGTACTTTTTCAGTATTCTGCCCCTGAGCCAAAGCACTCGTGTAAGCGAATATGATTAGGAAAGCGATTTTGATACTCCTCATCTTTATGGATTTTATTTTGTGGGCTACAACACCCCGATACAGCACCCGCAATATAGCGATAGCAACCCTCTTCAGCCTTCAGTCTGCCCGCTGTCTTTGGTTGTCGTTTCACAGGCGCAAAACTGATTCGGTGCGCCATCATCGGCAAACGATTGCTGGCGTACGCGGTATTCGTGAGCCGGTTCGCTGCGAACGTGCGGCAAATCGCTATCCTCAGCCCAATTTCCGCAAACGCTGGCCAGAAAACTGAATTTTTGGGCTATCGTTCAAAAACGATAGGGCGCTGACGACGTTGAGAAGGCGTCGTTCGGAAACAATACGCCGCAGACGCAGTCAGTAGCCCATCGTTCAGAAACAGTAGCCCGCTGATCGCGTCGGGGAACCGTCGTTCGGCAACGGCAACCGGCCGACGTGATTTTCTGTTTTTTGCAAGGAATTTATCTACCCGCCGTAGTGGTACTGAGGCTACTCATCGGCCGCCACCAATGCCAACCGCTGTCTGATTTGCTCCGGAATACTGTAGATGCGGAATATATCTGCTTCCGTGGCATTAAAGGCATTGCTCACTGCATACTGATCATTGTCTTACGATGGGGGATGCAAAAGAGCGACTGAGGAGGCTAACTGATCGACCAGTAAGTTCTCTAGAAGGACACTATCAAACCGCTACGGAATCGGATAGCACCGCCGGGGGAGGTACCGCCAATCCCTTTTCCCGAAGCGTGCCGACATACAAACCGATGGCCTCCTTCATAAAAGCCCGCGTTTCTTCTATCGTATCACCCACAGTAATACAACCCGGAAGGTCAGGAGCATAGGCACTGTACCCGGTGTCAGTGGGCTCAATAATAATGAGATATTCTGTCATTTTAGTCCGGCTTGTTTTAAGATGTTATTTTCTGTTCCCTTGGCCAAATCCTTGTTACCTCCGTGGTCTGGAATGACGACAATACCGGTTTTGGTAGGGTGCTCGAAAACCTTATGACTTCCTCGCTAGCGGATGAAATACCACCCATCCCCCTCTACCAGTTTGATGACCTGTCTAACTTTCAAAACCAAAAATTTGCATTGGTAATTTGCTAACAATACACTAAAGATTCACACGTTATTTCCAGCTTTTCCAGGGAAGTAAAAATGTGCCATACAGTCAGCGACGTTGGTACTGATATCAAACTACTTCAACGCACGATGATCTTACGGGTTAGGGTTTCGCTTTGGAAGGATAGTCGGAGAAAGTAGACTCCCGGCGATAGATCGGCAGTTCGGCAGGGTAGCGTATACGAACCGGCGGCCCGCAATGGCGCTTCCCACCGACGAAGGGTGCGGCCGTATTCGTCAAGCAACATTAGGTGTACCGGGCCGGTACGCGCTAGCGTGTACCGAATGGTAAGCCAGTCGTCGGCCGGATTGGGGTAGCCCAGCAACGAAAGGGTTGATGCGCGTTGGTCATCGACAGCAGTCACGGTAGTTGACTCCACGGCTAGCGCAAGCGAAACCTGCGCGCCGTATGGATCGGTTGCGCCCACGACCACTTCAGCGCGGCCTATTCCTAGTGCCGTCACCGTGAGCGTATCGCCCGCTAAGCTTACTGCGACCACCGCCGAGTCCGACGATTCAGAAACGTACGTCAGCGAATCCTGATCAGGGTCGGTGAAGATTTCGGACAGTACCAGCGTTCGGGTTTCTGTGTCAACCAACAAGAGGGTATCCGGAGAGTCACTTACCTCCGGAACGCGGTTGGGAGGCACAATAACCACCCGGAAGGAGGTGCTGCTGGTCGGACTCGTTGCGCCTTGCACCGTTACCGCGACGGTGGTGACTCCCGCCTGCTGAGGACGCAGTAGCAACCGACTGCTATCCATTTCCACTTGCAGCAAGTCGGGGTCCTCACTGACGGCTGCATACTGTACTCCGGCTGAAAGTTGCCCTACGTAGGTGGCGATATCCAACTGATAGGTAGTATCGGTGAGCACCAACCGCTGCTCGGGCAGATCGTAGGCAAAAGCCAACGATGCGATCTCCTCTTCCACGGTAAGCGTTACAGACATCACAGCGGTGTACGTCTCTGAGCGAACGGCAATCGTGGGCTGGTAGGTTCCTACGGCTAACACCGTGGCATCAGCAGTGAGTAGAAGCGACGTTATTTCGCCAGGAGGTAGTTCTCCGACCGTAGGAGTGATGGCCCACCCGGCTGGAGCGTCTTCGGTGGATAGCGTCCAGGTAAGCGTGTCAGTACTCAAACTGCGTAGTTGAATGGGGTACACAAGCGTATCGCCCTGCATCACAGTAAGTGCCAGCCGCTTCGCCGGTAACGCCAGAGGCGGAGTTGGGATTACTTGCGCTGAGAGCGGAATGTCAAGCTGGGTTTGCTCCGTATCGTTGCTGCGTAGGGTAAGGGTGCCTGTAGCGCTACCCAAGACGGTGGGTGAAAAGCCGATAGTTGCCATATGCTGGGCGCCCGGCGCCAGCGTGAGCGAAGAAGTATCCACCGTGAAACCTGTGCCAGTAACTTCCAGACGACTAATGCGCAGGATGCCGGTGCCCACGTTGCGAATCGTGAGCGCCACCCGGTGGGAGGTTGACTCCCAAGCTTCCTCCAGGCGAATTTGAGAAGAAGACACGGCCAACTGCGGAACCCCAATAACCGTTGCCTGCACCGGAACGCTGATCTGCGGAGTAGTGGGATCGTTGCTGTCGATGAGCAGCGTATCATAGTAGATGCCTTCGGCCAGGCGGCGGCCGTCGGTGTTGATAGTCAGCAGTTTCTGCTCGCCCGCGGCTACCGCGCCAGCGTGATCGGCAATAGCCAACCAGCTTTCGGAGCGCGTGGTAGTTATAGTAAACGTAAGCGTGCTAAGTCCCGTGGTGTTGGCCACCGTGATGGTATCGCGCCGCGTTTTTCCTACGTTCAGTGAAATTGATAGAGATGTAGGCCCAGCGGCAATCACCGGCGGGGCCAGCGTAGTAGCCGACATCACCTCCGACACCGGCGATAATTGGCCGAACAGGTCGCGCGTGCGCAGGGCGAAGTAGTAGGTTGTGCTAGCACTCAGGCCAGTGACCAGCACCGTATCTACCGTGCCGGAAGTACGCGGCGGTCGCCGGGTAGAAACCAGGGTAGCCTGACCAAAATTTTGGGCAGTAATCCGAGCAGTGGCGTACCGCAGTTCGTAGTACGCTGCGGTCCCCTGGTCTCCATCCGCCCCGGAGGCGGTCCAGTGGAGCTGCACCTGGTCGTGGGCCAGCGGTTGCGTGGTCAGCGCGGTGACGGGGCCGGGCCGTTCAGCCTGATCCTGGGTGAGGGATCGGTAAGCGTTGAGACGTCCCCGTCCCAGTTTGCCTGCGTAGTGCGGATTGCGGTCGTCGATGGGATCAGCTCCGTCGAGCAACAAGTTGTGCAGGTGGTCGGGAGAAAGTCCTGGCTGTTGGTAACGCCCCACCAGCAGGGCCGCGGCGCCGCTCACGTGCGGTGCCGCCATTGAAGTACCCGACAGGGTTCTGTAATCGTTACCGGGATAGGTGCTCAGCACATCGGTGCCGGGAGCGGCCAGATCCACCCAGTCACCGTAGTTTGAGAAGTCAGACCGGGAATCATCGTGGTCGGTAGAGGCTACCGCCAGCACGCTAGGCAGCGAAGCCGGGTAGGCCCGCCGGGCATTCTCGGTTTTGTCGTTGCCTGCCGCAAATACCACTAGCCCGCCCGCCATCGGACCCACCTGCCGGTTCTGCTCGAACCGCTCGTTGCTGTTATCGAGGCCCGCGCGCTCGGTAAAGTAGCGGATCGCGTCTTCCAGCAGGGCACTCTGGTCGCCTCCGCCCCAGCTGTTCTGGGCAATCACCGCTCCGTGGTCGGCAGCGTAAATAAAGGCTTCGGCAAATCCTCCCTGAGAAGCTGCCCCAAACACTGCGCACGACATCAGCCGCACCCCATCCCCGGTGCCGCTGCCCCCGGCTACGCCCGCTACGCCTACGCCGTTATTGGAAACCGCTCCCACCACTCCGGCCACGTGGGTGCCGTGCTTGCTGGGAGCAATCTGCCCCCGCCGGTCGCCAAACCCGTAGCCGTGCACGTCGTCAACGTAACCGTTGCCATCGTCATCGAAATTAGGTAATCCATTTTGCTCTGCTTCGTTCACCCACATCGCCTCGCGTAGATCTTCGTGCGCGGTATCGATGCCGCCGTCGATGATGGCGACCACCACCCGGGTATCGCCACGGGTCACCGACCAGGCGGTGGTTAGCTGGATATCGGCGGCCACCGTGCCGCCTGACTGCCCGGTGTTGCGGTAATGCCACTGCTCGGCGAGCCGAGGGTCATTAGCAAACACCGAATCGCTTTCGTCCAAAGTGGTTGAAGTGGCGCGTAACGAATGAAGGTAGATTGGTTCGGCCAGGGTAATCAACGGATTAGCGCGGTAGTGCGCCAGCACCTGCTGCACCTCGGTGCTCAGGGTATCATCGAAAGCCACTTCGTACCAGCGGTGCAGTCCGAACCGTTGATGCGCTGCCTCAAAGCGGGCCGAAGCCGGAAACACCCGCCGGACGGTGCGCACCCCGTAGCGTTGGTTGAGCTGGGCGAACTGCTGGGCGTCGCTACGCTGAGCATCACCGCTGAGCAGGCGTGGGTCCTGCGCCGCCGCGTAGGCCATCAAGTCTGCCCGAAGAGAAGCATCCACCTTGACCAGGATACGATTGGGCACCATGCCGTCCTCTACTTGGCCGTGGGCGGCGGGGAGAGAGACGCAGTTGAGAAAGCTTAGCCCGAAAAAATAGAATAGCGTTTTGACCACGGGTGCTACGGTTAGTTTTTTCGCCGAAAGGGCTAAAAATTACATCGCCAACGAAAGGCTCAATGGCCTTTTGTGGCAATTTTGCGCAAAAAAGTGCGCGGCACGGGTGGTTTGAGCGGGGAATTATCCTACTAAAGTACAAAAAATAGTACAAATGTACTAAAAGCTCAGAAAGATAATTTTTGAAGTAGCGAGGAAAAGGTACCAGCCGGATCGGTGGATGACAGCGAAACTCCGCAAAGATTGGGGCGTTGATTAAAGTGGAGCTTCGATCCGGGTGGCGGGCAGTTGTTGGGTGAAAATGATGGTTTTGCCCGATACTTCCTCCAGCAGGGGGCGCAAGATGAGCTGGGCCTGGTACTGCGACTGACTCAGAATGTCGGAGTTGCGGGCGGCTTTCTCAATATTTCGCTCGGCTTGCTGGTAGGCTCGGGAGATAAACTGGTCGCGGTTGGCAAAAAGTCCGGTTTCTACCGAATAGAGCTTGGTGCCGTTCACGTCCAGCTTGTGGTAGCACAGTTCGGGGGGGGGAAGCTTCACGTAAACCGAGTCACCCACCACGCGCAGGTCATCCTCGGTCATGCGCGTGAGGTCGACGCATCCTACGGCTTCGCCCCGGCTGATGAGGACGGCTTTAGAGTCGGCATCGAGCTTGATAAGATTAAGCAGTTCGGGGCTGAGCTCTTTTACTTCGGTGATCTCCTGAAATTTATATTTCACCAGCTCGAGCTTTCCCATTGCCTCAATGTGCTCAATGAGCACGGTCGAGGTAGGAATATCGGGTAATTCGTCGGCTTCACTCTGCCGAATGGCATCGCGGTGGGTCCAGAGCAGGTAGCCCAGGATAAGGATAATAATCCAAGGAATAAGCGTGCGTACGCGCGTCATGGTAGGTTAACCGAGAAAAGCACGGTTGGTTTGGTGGCAAAGCGGCAGCGGCCGGTTAGTAGACTAAACGACCAGTGATGGTTTATCGTACCGTGGTGCTCAAGGCAAACCATTGACCGGGTTTCGCTAACCAAAATTTCAAGACTTTAAAGCAGTGTTTGCTTGCCGGGTGTCGTCAAACAAACCAGAGAGAATGATACCAAGTGAATTAGGGAAGATATTCAAATACATCAACTAGCTCATACTTAGGACTCCTTCTCATGAAATCGTTGAAAAAAGCGGTGTGACTACCTCCCATGATAAGAAATATTCGGTCGGTACTGTCCTTAGGTATCCGGTTTAGATTCGAGTACATTCTGAGGTTTCTCTGGTAGTATTTGGCGGCCTCATCCGCTCCTTCGAAGTTGTTTTCAGTACCCACATGCGTGAGTATATCGGCGTTGATCTCTATCAAGAAATTCAAGTACTCAGGCTGATTCATGAGCTTTAGTCTATCCAACAGGGACAAACTATCTTCATTAATCGCTATTCCGGGAGTCGTTTTGAAGGGATTTTCTGTGTACTCTTGGTAAGTGACAGGGTCGATAGTGTTGTCGATCTCTTCGCCAATCATGTAATTGTAATCCATTTTGTGGTCAATGCCATACAACCGCTCGAGCTGGCTAATCTTCGCTATCTCAAACGCTACCATCCCTACCTCACCATAATAAGTGGATGGGTTACCGTTTTGTAAATACGCTTGGAATACACTGTCTAATGCCGCATTTCTGTCCAAGGGTACTTCAACGCAAACGATAGTGGGCTTAAATTCGGCGAGCATGCTGGCTATCTCCCGCGCGTCTTCTTGGTTTTTTCGGTTGTTCTCGTCAAACTCCGCGCTATTCGCATCACTTGTACCACCCATGTGAAAAGTAGCAAAGTTCAGCACCGGTATCTTCGAGAAAGTTGGTTGAGTAGTTAGGCGTTCAGGTTTAATCTGCTCAGTGGTCGGTTTGCAGCTACTAATTGCCAAAGGTACCGTTAAGACTATTATCACAGATTTTGATGCGATGCCCATTTTTGAGTAGTTGTAACGTGATGATTGATAAATGTAACGCTTTCGGGTAGAAGTACCCAGAAGGCAAGTGGATAGCGGTGGACAAAACAGCAGGCTAAGCGTATCTACTCACTGCGCAAGCTATCCACGGGGTTGGCCAAAGCGGCTTTGATGGCTTGGAAGCTAACCGTGACAATGGCAATCAGGAGGGCCGCCCCACTAGCCACAGCAAAGATCCACCAGCCGATTGCTGCCTGGTAGGCAAAGTCCTGTAGCCAGCGCTGGGCGGCCCACCACGCCAGGGGCCAGGCAAACGGGTTGGCCACCAGCACCAGCACGAGAAAGTCTCGGGAGAGCAGGGCTACGATGCTGCTCACGGACGCCCCCATCACCTTGCGAATGCCGATTTCCTTAACGCGCTGCTGCGCCGTGAAGGCCGCAATGCCAAACAATCCAAGGCAAGCAATAAAGATCGCCAGGCCAGAGGCCGCCGTGAACACCCGTTGGTACTGCTGCTCGGCTTGGTACTGTTTGTTATAGAAATCGTCGGCAAAGAAAAACTCGAACGGATTGCCCGGAAAAGACTGCTTAAACTGCGTTTCCAGCTCACTGACCTTGGTCTGAATCTGGTCGGTGGTCAGGCGCACGGTGAAGAAAGTAGCACTATTGCTCGGCACAAAGATAATAGGATCAATCTGCTGCTTGAGCGACTGGTGGTTGTAGTCTTTCACCACGCCAATGATCTCTCGCTCACCATCGTACAGAACCGTCTGCCCAATGGCCGCTTGCGCAGAAGGGAAGCCCAGTTCGAGGGCCGCTTTTTCGTTGATCATCACCTGCTTCACTTCCTCCGGGGGCCGTTCGCACATGGCTACAGTAAAGTTTTGGCCCGCCAAAAGCTTGATATCATACGTATCCAGATAGCGCTCATCAATGTAGAGGAAAGAATACATCTTCTTGTCGTCATCCGGAGCCGGATTGAGCTTGGTCACGTCCGACGTGCTGTAGTTATACCACATGCCGGGCACGCTGCCGCTGCCGGTGTAGTCTTGCACGTAGGATAGTTGCCCCAGCGCGTTCTCAAAGGAAGCCGTCCGCTGGCCAAACGAATCATCCGTGCCCACCGAAGGGCCGTAGATGACGAGCAACTGGTTGATGTCCATGCTCAGGTCGCGGTTCTGCATAAACTGCAACTGCCGAAACAGCACCAGCGTGCCAACGATCAGCGTGATGGACACCGCAAACTGAAACACAACCAGCACCCGGCGCAACGTCCCGCCCCGGCCCATCTTACCCACCGACCCCTTGAGCACCAGCATCGGCTGAAACGAGGACAGCGCAAAAGCCGTGTAGCTGCCCGACGCCACCGAACCCAGCAGTAATAGCAGCAAGCCCGCCACCCGGTAGCGTTGCGACATTAGACCCAACAAAGAAAGCGGCTGCCCGGTCAGTTGGTTGAAGTTATCTTGCAGCAGCGTTACCAGCAGCAAAGCCAGCCCCAGCGCGATCATGTTGAGCAGAAACGATTCTCCGAGAAACTGCCGGATCAACTGCCCCCGCTGGGCGCCCACCACCTTGCGAATGCCTACTTCTTTGGATCGCTTCAGCGCTCCGGCGGTAGAAAGGTTAATGTAGTTGAACCAGGCAATCACCAGAATCAGCAGCGCAATACCGCTTAGCATATACACAAAGCTGAGCTTACCGGTGGTGGGATAGGTATCGCCCAGCGATTCGGCCAGGTGAACGTACCGAAACGGTTGCAAACGGATACCGCTCTCGCTATCGGGGTCTATTTTCCGTTTGTAGTCGCTTAGTTTCTGTTCTAGTACTTGATAATCCGCTCCGTCTTCGAGGAGCAAATACGTATATAAATACGCCGCATCGCTGGTGTTCAAGTCAGCCCAATCGTTTCCGTTGAGGTTGGCCGGATTGGCCAGCGTGGACAAGGAAAAGAGCATATCGTAGCGGATGTCTGAGTTCGGCGGCGGGTCTTGGTACACAGTGCCTACGGTGTAAGGCGTACTGCCGAACTGGTTGTTCAGGGTGAGTACTTTGCCGAGTGGCTCCTGCTCGCCGAAGTACTTGCGGGCGTAGGAAGCCGAGATGGCCACTGTGTTGGGAGCTTGTAGCGCGTCCGGGGAACCCTGCAAAATGGGAAACGAAAACAGGCGGAAGAAACTACCGTCGGCGTAGGCAATGGGCTCAACTTCTTGGTACGACTGTTCGTACTGGTTGGTCTGTTCGTTCTGATAGGTGACCGCACCCCGGGCCACCCCCTGGGCGATGCGGCAGGCGTTGGCCACCTCGGCAAAGTTTTCCTGGCTAAAGGTAGCCACCTTGGGAGATACTATTTCCTGGCTCTCATCATCTCCGCCAAATAGCACCCGGTAGAGGTTGGGCGATTGCGTATGAAAGCGGTCAAAGCTCTGCTGAAAGCTCACGTACTGCAGAATGAGAATAAACGCGGCCATGCCCAGGGCCAGTCCCGACAGGTTGATCAGGGCAAAAGCCCGGTTCTTTTTGAGTTGGCGAACGGTGACGGTGAAGTAGTTTCTGAACATAGCGGTGTGGTTTACAGGATAGGTTTTCTTTCTTTTCTTAATATAATCGGGGTGCAAGAACATCAGCACATTTAGCCAGTAGAGAATCTTCGCTCGCCACGGCCCTCTGGCTTCAATCCTGCGCTCAAATAGTTCGTACAGATCGCCTTCTACCTCATCCAGCAAATCCGGATGACAATACCAGCGCAGGAAGCGGGTAGCTAGGCTGGGGGGCAATTTGTTATTTTTGTATTCGTCACTCATTGTGTAGCGAGTCTACCGGGTTCCGTGTGGCGGTTCTCAGGGTTTGTGATACGACTACGAGCAATCCTAACCCCAGCATGACGGCCACGCCACTAAGAAAAACTCCCGGTCCCAGGGTGATTCGGTTGGCGAAGTTCTGTAACCACAGGGTGTTGCCGAAGTAAGCTAACGGCAGGGCAATCGCTACCGACACCAGCCATAGTCGCAAAAACCCTTTGGACAGTAAAAACACCAACTGCCCTAGGTTGGCCCCCAGTACTTTGCGAACCCCTATTTCTTTGATTCTACTTTCGGCGGTAAATACCACCATCCCCAATAGCCCGAGGCACGCCACCGAAACCGCCAGGAACGTGAGGAGACCAAACACTTTGAGAATATCGACAAAGGCCTGCAAGGAAGCGTTGAGCTGATCTTCCAGAAAATTTGCTTCCAGAGCGTGTTGCGGATCAATTTGGGTCCATTGCTTTCGCAGGTCAGCCAGTGTGGTGCGTACATCGGTAGGCAAAATGCGCACGTTCGCCACGTTGATTTTCGCTGAATCATAGTAGAGTAGCATTGGCCGAACTTCTTCCGTAGGCATACCATCCTGAAAGTCTTCGATAACTCCCACAATTAAGACATCTGTAATGGCTTCGGAATTGGGCAACAGTAAAGTAGTACCTACTGCTTCCTGGGGAGTGGCGAAACCTAATTGCTGAATGGCTTTTTTGTTGACAACCACCTCCATCCCGGCATTTTCTGCGGTGAAGGAGCGACCGGCTACGATTGGGATTTGATGGTTGTCGAAGTAGTTGGAAGTAACCACCATGTAGTTTAGGTTAGTGACTTCGTCCTCGGCTTCTCGTTTCACATCCTTGCCCATTGAGATGCCGGAACCCGGCACAAACCAGCTACCGGAAATCGTTTCTACCGTGGCTACCTGGCCCAACTGATAAGCTACCGGATCGTACGATTGCCCTTGCAGCTCTACGTTGAGAATGTTTTCCTGCGAAAACCCATACTCCAAATGAAGGTACTGATCGAGTTGCTGATAAAAAATTAGCGCAGTTGTGATGAAGACCAGGGAGATAGTGAACTGGGCGATGATTAGCACCTTACGAATCCCCAGCCCGCCCGGACGAATGATTCTGAAGTTCTTAAGCACCATCAGCGGGGTATAGCGGCTCATATATAGGGCCGGATAAATACCGGCCAGTCCTCCGACGAGCAGTCCGAACAGGACAAAGTACCCGTACAGGGCCGGATTTTCCGGCAGATCGAAGTGGAGGTATTGATTGGCCCACAGATTGACAAAGCCGGTTTTTAGTAGCTGAAAAAACAAGATAGCGAGTCCCAGCGCTAATAGCGCAACGACGACGGATTCGCTCACGAATTGTCCAACCAAATGGTAGCGAAACGCACCGGATACTTTGCGCACCCCTACTTCCCGAGCGCGGGCCAACGAACGGGCAATAGACAGGTTCGTATAATTGAAACCCGCCGTTAGCATGACCAACAACGCCAGTACTCCCAGAAAATAATATGCCTGCACGGGTAACAGCATACTGATCTCATTATTCATCATCGGGGCCGGAGTAATTTGAGTGAGTGCCTGGAATGAGAAATGGTTTTTTTCGTCCAGGGTGGCGTAGGCTCGTTGGGCGATCTGGTTGAGGGCGGCAGCGAAGGCCTCGGGACGGATTTCCTCGCTCAGCAAAGCGTAGGTGTAGGTATTCCAAATGGCCGACCACGGTGCTGATCCCGTCTCCGTAGCATCCCGCTGCATCAGCAATTGATGGGTAGTATAGGATACGAAGGCACTCTGCGGTATATGGGACTTCCGAGAGGTTTTCTCCAGCACTCCGGTTACCACAAAATCGCCGTAGGATTGTCCTTTCTCGGCCCCCAGGCCTCGCCCCGCGGCGGCTAAGCCCCGCTGCGTAAACGAGAGGATTTGGCCTACCGGATTTTTCCGGCCGAACAGCTTTCCCGCAACTTCTTCCGACAGTACTATCGAGAACGGGGCCGTGAGGGCTTGGGTAGGATCGCCGTACTTCATCGGAAAGTCAAATATTGTGAGAAACGTAGAATCGGCGAAGAATCCAATGAGCGGAATGGTGGTTTGCTGGTGCGTGGCATCTCCGCCGAACCCGCTCCGAAGGCGGGTTGTCTTCTCCACCATTGGGTAAGTGGCCAACGCTTCCGCCAGCGGGTCGGGGCTGGTAGCCGTTAGGTTGCTACGCCCCGGTTGCGTGGTAACCCGGTAGATACGGTCTTTGTGCTGATGAAACTGATCATAGCTCCGTTGCTCGGCCAGCATGGCGATGATCAGCAAACAGATCGACATCCCCGCGGCCAAACCGAAGATATTAATGAAACCGAAGAGCTTATATCGTAGTAGGTTTCGGATGCTTACTTTGAAGTAATTACTAAACATCGTGGTAGGATTAGGAATATAGGTTTGTTTTCGGATATAAGCGGGATGCAGAAACATGAGTACGTTGAGGCAATAGAAGAACTTAGCTTTCCAAAGGCCCTGCGCTTTGACTCTTCGCTGAAACAGTTCGTCCAAGTCGCCCTGCACCTCATCGTATAATTCATCAGCACAATACCACTCCAAGAAGCGGGTGGCCCACCGGGGCGGCAAAGCGTTATAGCAGTCTTTATCACTCATCTTTCAAGCACGCTACCGGGTTCACCCGAGCGGCTTTGATGGTCTGCAGTCCTACCGTGAACCAGGCAACAAGCAACGCCACCAGACCGGCTCCGGCGAAGTACCACCATTCCAGATCAATGCTAAAGGCAAAGTCCTGTAGCCAGCGTTGCGCGACGAAGTAGCTAATGGGTAGGGCAATGAAGATCGCTACCAGTACTATTTTGGTGAAGTCACCAGACAAACGACGAACGATGCTAAAGCTGCTGGCACCGAGTATTTTGCGAATGCCAATCTCTTTGCGGCGGCGCTCGGCGGTGAAGGCGGCCAAGCTGAACAGCCCCAGGCAGGAAATGATGATAGCAATCCCAGCGAAGTATTTAGAAAGCGTTGAGACGCGCTGCTCGGCGGCATAGAGGGCTTGGTAATCCTGATCCAGAAATTGGTAGTCAAGGGTAAACCCCGGATTGTAGTCTTGATAAAA
This sequence comes from uncultured Cytophagales bacterium, assembly GCA_963761785.1. Lineage (GTDB taxonomy): Bacteria > Bacteroidota > Bacteroidia > Cytophagales > Cyclobacteriaceae > Tunicatimonas. The sequence continues at coordinate 1,358,245 of CAVXII010000001.1, read as the reverse complement.
CTTTTGTAGCTGCTCAATGGCATCGGACTCCCGTCCGGCTTCAATTTTAGCCATAATTTTGTCCGTTGTTCCAGGTTCCAACAGGAAGAACAGAGGCTTCACGCTTTCGTGAAGTGATTGGAAGTGAAAGTCTTTAGCCACTCCGATAATTTCTACCTCGGTTCCCCATCGATTAATTACCTTGCCCACGGGATTATCGAGTCCCATCGCCGCAATAGCGGCCTCGTTAAATATGATTTTGGCACTGTCGGTGCTAAAGTCAGTAGAATAAGTTCTTCCGGCAGCCATCTCAATACTAAGGGTTTCAAGTAAACCGTAATTCACACTGATAATCTCAAAGGGGATAATGTCATCCGGGTTCTTTCCTTCCCACGTAAGACCGGTCGTACTGCTTTGCCCTCCCATCAGTCGGTGGGTAGTACTTGAGGCATTGGCGATGCCGGGTATGGTTTGAATCTCCGCTAGGAAAGTCTCCAGATTGTTCTTTACCTTTCCTTCTATTCCAAAGTAGATAACGTTGTCTTTGCTGTATCCTAGATTTTTGCTTTGCACAAATTCTATCTGCCGGTAGACCACCAACACCGATACGATCAAAATTACCGATAGTACGAATTGAAAAACGACCAATCCCTGCCGGGCGAAGAGCTCTCCTACCACGCTATTGAGTTTTCCGGAAGCGCCTCCGCCCTTTAAAACGGTTACCGGGTTGAACCCAGAAAGATACAGGGCCGGATAGCTACCGGCTATCAGACCGGTGACGAGCGTGATGCCCAGCACCGACAAGATAAGGTTGACATCAAAATCTAAGGCTAATTGCTTTCCGGTAATCTGGTTGAACTGGGGGAGGAAAAGCACCACCAGCAGTATGGCCGTGACCAATGATAAAAATGCCATTGACAACGACTCGCCCAAATACTGAAGGACCAACGTTTTCCGGCTCGCTCCTACGGCTTTCTTGATTCCTATCTCCTTTAGTCTTCGGGATGCTTTGGCGGTGGAGAGGTTCATGAAATTGATGCAGGCAATGACCAGGACAAAAAGAGCAATGATGGAAAACAGCCGAACGTATTCTATTCTTCCCCCGGCTTGCACACCATTTTCGTAGTTATTGTACAAATACTTATCAGAATAAGGTCTAAGCAGTACATCAACGGTAGATTCTTCGTCCTTCGATTGTATAAACCCGGCAATTTTAGCCTTAAAATCATTTAGGTCAGTATTCTCTCTGACTAGCACAAACGTACTCGGTGCAGTGCGACCCCAATCGCCTGGCTCCGCACCTGCTAAATCTTTAAACATCTCAAAGGGTACCACAAAATCAAACTGGTCGGAGGAGTTAAGCGGAGTGTCTTCGAAGATGCCAGAAATGAGATATTGTTGACCGTGTTGAAGTATCACCGACTTACCGAAGATATTTTCGGTGGTGTTGAATAGCTTTATTGCGAGCCCTTCTGACAACACGATATTGTTCTTATCAGCCAGGACCTGATTCGCGTTGCCCTGATTGAGATTATAAGAAAACATCTTGAAGAAATCTTTCGCGGCGTACAGTCCAGCAGCCTTGACGTTTTTGTCCGCTACTGAAAGCGTGAAAGAGGGCACTTCCATGCCGGTGGTTGTCGCTACTGCGTACTCAACTTCCGGTAGTTCATCGGCCAAAGTTTCTGCTAAGAAAATAGGAGTCGCCCGTTCCGTCGCTATGCCTTCCGTATTCTGGCGAAGCAGCATAGCCTGATACAGCTGACTATCTTTCTCATGAAACTTATCTACGCTCAGTTCATCGTTCACCCACAGGTAGATCAATAAGGCGCAGGCCAATCCGGATGATAAACCCACTAAGTTGATGAAAAATGAACTCCGGTAGCGTTTAAAGCTGCGGTAAGTAAGCAGTAAGTTGTGTCGTAACATAGTCATATAGTTAATGGGGCGATATCTTCTTTTTCTGATATAATCGGGATGCAAAAACATGAGCACATTGAGGCAGTAACAGGCTTCGGCTTTCTTTAATCCTTTCGCCTCGACTCGACGTTGAAACAGCTCGTGCAGGTCTCCTTCCACCTCATCCAGCAGATCCGGGTGGCAGTACCAACGGAGGAAGCGGGTGGCGAGGGGTGGGGGCGTTCTTTTTGTCTGCATCAGGATTCACAGAATAAATGTAGGTTGGGCAGGATTTGCTTTTTTGGCAGTACGTTTCCTAACTCATGGTTTGTTATTTGACGGATGGCTATTGTTACAGTCATTGTATGAAATTCATCGGTAGAGTGTTAGGTCCCTCATTTCATCCTGCTTATCCCGTACCGCGGCAATCCACGTCCCGCTCATCCTGCTTCTGATATCCTTTCATCCTGCTAATCGTCAAATCCTGTCAATCCTGATTCCGACATTTTCCCACACCACCTTCGGAATCGCTTGCCATAGCGCATTGCGCATCGCCCGCGCGTCGCGCAGCGCTTCTTTCCCGGAGTTGGTGATGGTGAACAGCCGCTTCTTGCGTCCGCCCCGCTCCTCGGTGGCCCCGCCCATCTGAGAGTGCAGAAAGCCTTTCTGCTCCAGACGCATCAGGGCTTTGTGCACCGAACTGACCGTCACTCGCCGACCGGTGCGCTGTTCTATCTCGTCGGTGATGCCCAGTCCGTAGGCATTGTCGTAGCAGATGCCCACGGTGAGCAGCACCAGTTCTTCAAATTCACCGAGGTTGGTCCCCTTCATAAATGTTTCGCTTATGCCAAACTAATCACAATGACGGTGCCAGTGCCCTTTCCGGCCGTTTTGAGCACTTTTGGCCTTTCTGATGTGTTCGGAACCGATCAGTGGGTGATCGATAACGGACAGTTAAGAAACAGCGTGAAAGGCTAACACAATTTTAGTCCGGAAAAGTTGAACCGAAAGCCAGCCCGCCGCGGATCACTGAAAAGCGGCATTAAAATATAATGCTCAGAAACGGCCCGTCCGGGCTGATGGATGGGATACCGTATTAATTTTATGTTATCAATTTGTTAAAGAAGTGGGGGTGGTGATGATTTAAAGGAATTATTTTGCATATTTAAGCTGCTCCTTATATGATTACTGAAATCAACCTATTCAACCGTTATGCAAGCGCTTACCGGACAGTCCACTGAGTCTAAGGAACAGGTCGCTAAGATCAGGGAGGGAGATGTGCGTACTTTCGAGACTGTTTATAATCGATACTCCGATAAAGTCTATTGGACGGCGCGTCGCCTTCATATCAACCATGAGGAAGCTCAGGGCATCGTTCAACAAGTGTTTCTGAGCCTTTGGGAGAACCGTCGGAAACTAGACGAAAATCTTTCGCTCAACGCCTACCTCCTCACGCTGACCAAAAACAAGGTTATCAACTGGCACAAGCATCAGGCCATTATCGTAGCGTATTCCGGTGATTACCGGTACTGTCACGGCCCAACCAGCCATGCCACCGAAGACGAGGTGTTGTATGCCGAACTGGAACAGAAAGCCTTTAGCTTCATCGACCAGCTCCCCGCCCGGAAGAAGCAAATCTTCTTGCTTAGCCGTCGGGAACACCTTAGCAATGACGAAATCGCGCGCTTGTTAAGCTTATCAAAAAGGACCGTTGAGAACAACCTTTACCAAGCCGAGCAGGCCATTCGCCACTTTTTAAGCGAGAATAAGTTGCTGGAGAAGAGTCTTTATCTGCTCCTTTTTTGGTCCGGCATATAATTCTTTTTGCTAGGGCAGAGTAAATTGCCTACCCGGATTGTATAGAAGGCAAGCCCCACCATCAACCGCCTTCTCTATGAACTCAGCACGGTTAGACAAATTTTTTCGGGGAGAATGTTCTGCCGAAGAAAGAGAGCAGGTGCTGCGTTGGTACTTGTCGGGCCAGGCGGATGAAGCGATAGCCCGAAGAATAGAAGCGCTTTGGCAGGAAGAACGTCAGGAAAGCCAAGCCTGGGGCAAGGAAGATGTTTTTGCTCTTGTTAAAATCCGAATGGATACTCCGCCCGCGCATCGGCCTTCTGCTCGTCCCCAACCCAAGCTTCGTCACTATAGCCAATGGGCTTACGCCGCCGTCATCGCGTTGCTGCTGTGTGCTGCGGGATCGACCTATTACCTGCTTCGTGCACCTCTGGTAACCCAACCACCGCAAACCGCCATCACCAACGAACAGTGGACGATCAAGCAGACGGCCTCCGGTGAGAAGATGACCGTCACCCTGCCCGATAGCACCGTGGTCAAGCTAAATGCGGAAAGTAAGCTCACGCTCGATCCCGCTAACCCCCGGGAAGTATCTTTGGAAGGAGAAGCTTTCTTCGAGGTGGCCCGCGACAGTCTGTATCCCTTCCGCATTCACACCGGCGAGCTGGTCACCACGGTGCTGGGCACCTCCTTCAACGTTAATGCCTTTTCGGCCGACAGCGGCATTACGGTGTCGGTGCTCACCGGACAGGTGCAGGTGAGTCAAGCGCAAGCCCAGTCAAAAACAGCGATCAATTTGCTTCCGGGAGAGCAGGCCCGCTATACCCGCGCCGATACCCGGCTGGCCAAAGTAAACTACGCCTACGCCGATGTCTTTTCCTGGAAAGACGGACGGCTGTACTTCGATAATGCCTCCTTCGCGGAGGTGGTGCGGACCCTGGAACGCTGGTACGGAGTAGCATTTGAGGTTCAGCGCACCGATATTGAAAACGGCTTCAGCGGTTCCTATACGGATCAGTCGCTGGAAAGTGTGCTGAACGGCATGAGCTTCGTACTACAGTTTGAATATCAGATCCAAGGCAAGAAAATAATCATCCGATAAACCACCCGCCCATGAAATAGACCCCAAGCCCCACCTTGCCAGCCTCTTCCAGAAAGTAGGCTGACTACCGCTCCCGAGGCAATTGCCCCGGTAGTAGTCACCAATGATGCATCCCTCTCGAACCACAATCTCAACCCTTTCATCTATGAAACCTAAACGCTTACCACCCATCAAATTCAGCTGGTTTTTAGGCTGCTTCCTGCTCATTCAGTTTTGTTTCTTCTCTCCCCTGTTGGCGGAAAATGGCGGGGCACCCAATAAAAGCCTGGACGAAATATTTGTTACCATAGAACTAGACAATGCCCATCTCCGGGAAGCCCTGCAGGTGATAGAACAAAAGTCTGATTTTCACTTCGTCTACACCGAAAAGGTGCTGAAGGAAGAGCACCGCATCAGCCTGGAAGGTAAATCGCAATCGTTGGGCGATGTGCTCCGAAGCATCTCGGTGCAGACGCGCCTGGCCTTCAAGCGGCTGGACGACAATATCCACATCAGCGATCAGTTTAGCGAAGAAGAATCGGTAGAAGAGGTAATTGATGAGGTTCCGGCGATCGTGGTGTCGGGCAACGTGACCACCGGTACGGACAACGAAGGCTTGCCGGGCGTCAACGTGCTGGTGAAGGGTACCGTGACCGGCACGGTGACCGACGTGGACGGCAACTACAGCATCAACGTGCCCAACGATAACGACATCCTGGTGTTCTCCTCCATTGGTTTCCTCAGCCAGGAAGTGCCGGTCGACGGCCGAAGCACCATCAACCTGACGCTGGCCGAAGACGTGCAGTCGCTCGACGAGATCGTGGTGATTGGCTACGGTACCCAAAAACGGTCGGATCTGACCGGCGCCGTGGGTTCTATCAACGTAGAAGAACTCCAGGAACGCCCGGTGGCCTCCCTCAACCAGGCCATCCAGGGTCGCATCCCCGGCGTGCAGGTCAACATCAACTCGGGCCGCCCGGGTGGCAAGTCCAACGTGCGGGTGCGTGGGTTCAGCTCGATCAACTCCTCTAATAACCCCCTCTACGTGGTGGACGGCGTGCAACTGCCGGTGACCAACCAAACCCAGCGCAGCAACGCCATCGACTACATCAACCCCAATGATATTGTATCCGTGGAAGTGCTCAAAGACGCTTCTTCTACGGCCATTTACGGAGCCCGCGGGGCCAACGGAGTGATCCTGATCACCACCCGAAAAGGAAAAGCCGGCGAGGGTAGAATCTCCTACGGCGTGGACCTGAGCACGGTGACCTACGGACCCAACAAGCCCGAAGTGCTCAACACCGCCGAGTATCTGGCGGTGGAAGAACTGAGCTGGCGGAACACCGAAAAGTTTGATCCGGTCGGTTGGGCTGACGGCAAGTACGCGCAACTGAACCCCGCCCTGAAAAGAACCGACCCCCGGATTTTTGATGCCAACGGCAACCCCTACTTCGATACCAACTGGATCGAGGAAACCACCCAGAGCATCCTGTCGCAGAACCACCAGTTAGGCTTCAGCGGGGGCAGCGATAAGAGTACCTACTCGCTGTCTTTGGGGTATCTGGACCTGAACGGGCTCTACAAGACTTCTTACCTCACCCGCTACTCGGGCCGGTTGACGGTGGATAGCCAGGTGAAGGATTGGCTGACCATTGGCACTTCGTTGAGCTATAATTACCAGAGCGAGAACAACGTGGACTACAGCGACCAGGTGCCGCGCCGCATGGTGGAAGATTTCCCTTTTCTGCCGGTCTATTACGCCGACGGCACCTACGCCGACAACCGGGACTATCCCTTCGCCGAGGGTACCCGCAGCTCGGTGCACAACCTGCTGGAAAGAAACTTTATCATCAACACCCAGACGATGCTCGGTTCGGCCTTTGCTAACATTAAGCTGGCCGAGAACCTAGAGTTCAGAACGGTGCTGGGAGCCAACGTGGTTACCCGGGAAATCAACCGCTACGAAGGGCGCACCATTCAGGAAGGTGATCAGGGCCGGGCCTGGCTCAATAACAACAAGGACATTTTCTGGTCGTTTGAGAACTACCTGACCTACAGCACCACCTTTGCCGAAATTCACTCCTTTAAAGGAATGGTCGGTATCTCTTGGCAGGAAACGGATGAATTTGGCATCGGCAACGAGGCCCGTACCTTTGCTACCGATAACTTCTTATACAACAATATCGGGGCGGGCAGTAACAACCTGGGCGTTAGCTCGGGGGCCGCCAGAGAGGCGCTCAACTCTTACTTCGGCCGGTTCAACTACGACCTGATGAACCGCTACCTGTTTACCGTCACCGGTCGGGTAGACGGCTCCTCTAAGTTTGGAAATAACAACAAGTACGCGTTTTTCCCTTCGGCGGCGGTGGCCTGGAGAATCTCGGAAGAAGGATTCATGCAGAACAACTCGCTGATCTCCAACCTGAAGCTGCGCAGCAGTTACGGGGTGACCGGTAACTCCGAAATTCCTCCCTACTCTTCCCTATCGCTACTGGGTTCCGGCTACGCGGCGGTGCTGAACGAAAGTCGGGTGGGAGGCACCGGCATCAACCGCCTGGCCAACCCGGACCTTCGGTGGGAAAAGACGGCCCAAACGGACGTGGGCCTGGAAGTGGGCTTGCTGGAGGGTAGAATCTCGCTGGAGGCGGACTACTACTACCGCCTGACCACCGATATGCTGCTGGACGCACCGGTGCCCCAAACCAGTGGCTACGCGACCATCCGCCGCAACGTGGGCTCGATGGAAAACACCGGCTTCGAGTTTGCGCTTAATACCGTGAACCTCGATAACGGCAAGGTGGAGTGGCGCACCAACTTCAACATTTCCTTTAACCGCAACAAGGTGCTGGAACTGGCTACGCGCGCGCCCATCTTCGGCGTGGGCGGTCCGGGCATCACCAACCAAACCAGCATCATCACCGAAGGCGAATCCGCCAGCTCCTTCTGGGGACTGGTCCGGTTAGGAGTGTGGGGCACCGACGAAGCGGCCGAAGCCGCCGAATTCACCAGCTACCGCAACGGCCTCACCATTCTTCCCGGTGACATCAAGTACCTGGACGTGAACAACGATCAGGCCATCACCGATGCCGACCGCATGATCATCGGCGACGGCAGTCCCGACGGCTGGGGTTCGTTCATCAACAACGTGCGCATTGGCAACTTCGACTTTATGCTGGACTTGCAGTTTATGTACGGCAACGACGTCATGGATATGAACCTGCACTCTAGCGAAGACCGGCAGGCGCTGGCCAACAGCTACGCCACCGTGCTCAACGCCTGGACGCCCGAGAACCAGAACACGCCCATCGCCCAGGTGCGGGACACCCGGGCCGGGTACGTGACCAACGTGGATTCGCACTGGGTGCAGGATGGCTCCTTTATCCGCGGCCGAAACGCCATCGTGGGTTACACCTTCCCCCGGGCGCTCACCGAAAGGATTTTCCTGGACAACCTGAGGCTATACGCTTCGGTGCAGAACTTCTTCCTGATCGTGTCGGATGAGGTGATCGGTGATCCGGAAATCACGCCCATCCGGGGCAACGACGGCAACAACGTGTTCTCGCAGGGCATGAAGTGGCACGAGTATCCTAAGCCCACCACCTTCACCCTGGGCCTCAAGGTTGATTTATAATCATAAATTCTTATGGTTCGTGCCACCGCGGCCCGGCCGATGCGAACCATAAGAATTTATCAAAATCTAGTTTATCACACCAACTAAAACACTTTGCTATGAACGCTTATATCATTAAAAATATCGGAAAGGTTTTGCTGGGAGGATTCCTCTTGACGGCCTCTGCCTGTAGTGATTTTCTGGACGAAGACGACCCGTCGAACCTCACTCCGGAGAACTTTTATACCATCCCCGACCACGCCGAAGCCGCCATTGCGGCGGTGTATGCCGACACCCGCTTCTACGGCAACGGGGCCGGGATTTTCTCTTCCAACTGGCAGTTGCTGGAAGCACCCACCGGAACGACGACCACCGAAACCGCCCAGAACTCGGATTTGAATAACCTGTATTCACTCACCTGGGACGGCAACACCGGGCACGTTATAAACTGGTGGCGCGGCGTGTACCAGGTGATTGCCCAAGCCAACTTGGTGCTGGACAAAGTGCCCGCCATCACGCCCATGGACGAAGCCCAAAAAACCCGGATTCTGGGGGAAGCCAGTTTCCTGCGGGCCTGGGCCTACTTCTTCGCGGTGCGTTTGTGGGGCGACGTGCCCCTGGTGCTCACTCCCCAGACGGCCACCTCCGAGAATTTCTTCCCGTCCCGCACCCCGGTCGCCCAGGTCTACGAGCAGATTGTGTCTGATCTGCAAACGGCCGAAGTGGCCGGACTGCCCTGGATGGATGAAAGCGGCCGGGTGTCTACCGCCGCGGTTAAAGCGGAGCTGGCCATTGTGTACCTGACGATGGCGGGGCAACCGCTCAACGGCGGCCAGCAGTACTACCAGCTCGCCGCCGATAAGGCCAAGGAGATCATTGACAATCCTCAAAGTATTGATCTTTTTGAAACCTACGCGCAGTTGCGCGACGAGCGCTTGGGCAACACCGTGGAGCATATCTTTAGCATCCAATACAACAACCTGGTGGCGGCCAACCCGATGGGTAATATGTTCCCGAACTTTCAGCCGGTCACCTACCGCGGCCCTTCGGGAACGGGCAGCACGGTGCCGACCATTCCCTTTTATGAGTCGTACGAGGAGGGCGACATCCGGGCGGTGGATCAGGTGGGCTACTTTTTTACCACTTATTTTACCAACGGTAGCGGTGAGCTCTTTGACCTGGGCGCGCCCTACATCTTTAAGCACTTCAACGTGATCGCCAACGGCACGGCCGGGGTAGAGGGCACCGCCCAGGATAACCTCAACGTGCCTATGATCCGTTTTGCCGAAGTGCTGCTGGTGTACGCCGAAGCCCAGAACGAACTGACCGGCCCCACCGCCGAGACCGTGGATGCACTTCGTCGCATTCGCGACCGCGCCGGACTCACCACGCCTGCCGTCGGAGAATTTACGGCGGAAAGCTTCCGTGAGGCGGTGTGGAGAGAACGCTGGCACGAGCTGGCCTACGAAGGCATCACCTGGTTCAACATGGTGCGTCTGCGAAAAGTATACAATTCGCAGACCAACGGCTTCGACAACTTCGTCGGCCACGTGAACCTAAATTCTAATCAGGCGCTGGAGGAGCGGCATCTATTGTTTCCTATTCCGATACAAGAGATGCTCAACAACCCTGAATTGAAGATCCAAAACCCCGGCTACGTAAATCCATCAAATTAGCGGAGTAGGGTAGCGTGGGGGGCGCTAAGCTCTCCACTTTAGGTTTTAAAGCTCATAATGCCTCTTTTCAACGCCACTGTCTTAGCCCGTATTTCCTCCTCTCTAAAGTGGAAAGCGGGCGCCGCGCGGATTCTTTCCGAATGACAGCAACGTAGTGAAGGATTCTACGAAAAGCTTTGAATTCGAAGGAACTACGTTACACAGTTACGCACAATTTTCGTATCTTAAGCGGCCTTAAACCAAGCGAAACCTGCGAAACTCGCTCGGCTTCGTCTACCCGATCAACCTACGCCTATGGCCCTTCCTATCCGCCGCCTCGCTCCCTACGGGGTTGTTTTTTTGCTGCTTCTGCTGGCGGCAACGGTCTACTTCGTGCTGGCCGAACAGGACGACCAAGAGATCGACTTCAACGCCGACATTCGCCCGATTCTTAACAAAAAATGCATCACCTGCCACGGGGGCGTGAAACGCTCGGGCGGGTTCAGCCTGCTGTTTCGCACCGAAGCGCTGAGTCCCAACGAGTCGGGCCACCCGGCCATTGTGCCCGGCGACGTGGCCGCCAGCGAGATGCTGCGCCGCATCAACCACCCCGACCCCGAAGAACGCATGCCTCCCGAAAGTCAGCCCCTGCCACCAGAGGAGATCGCGTTGCTCACCGAATGGATCGAGCAGGGCGCGAAGTGGGAAGACCACTGGGCCTACGTGAAACCCGAACCGATTGCCTTGCCCGAGATCAGTGACTCAATGTGGAGCAACCCGACGGGTATCGACCGCTTCGTGCTGCGCACGCTGCAGGAACACCAACTGTCTCCTTCGGCCGCTGCCGACCGGGCCACGCTGCTGCGCCGGGTGTCGCTCGACCTCATCGGACTGCCGCCCACTTGGGAAGAAACCCAGGACTTTTTGCAAGATGATAGTTCGGAAGCGTACGAAAAACAGATAGACCGACTGCTGGCCTCGCCGCGCTACGGCGAACGCTGGGCCGCCATGTGGATGGACCTGGCCCGCTACGCCGACTCAAAGGGGTACGAAAAAGACAGCCACCGTTCCGTCTGGCAGTACCGCGACTGGCTCATCCGGGCCTTCAACGACGACAAGCCCTTCGATGCGTTCACCGTGGAGCAACTGGCCGGTGACCTGTTGCCCAACCCCACCGACGAGCAGCACATCGCCACGGCCTTTCACCGCAACACCATGAACAACGACGAGGGCGGCACCGACGATGAGGAATTTCGGGTGGCATCGGTCATCGACCGGGTGAACACCACCTTCGACGTGTGGCAGGCCACCACCATGGCGTGCGTGCAGTGCCACAGCCACCCCTACGACCCCATCCGGCACGAGGAATACTACCAGTTCATGGCCTTCTTCAACAATGCCGCCGACGCCGATGTGCCCAGCGAGTCGCCCACCCTGAAAACCTTTGTGGAAGAAGACCAAACCGCCCTGGAAGAAGTGAAGAACTGGGTGATTAAACACACCGCCTCTAACGACGACAAGCTAGCCCAGGCCGATGCTTTTGTGCAACTGGTTAAAATCACCGAACCCAAGTTGCATCCGGCTTCTTATGATTCGATTACCAACGGTTCGTTGCAGGACGGTAAGTTCTTGGGCGTGGCCAACGGCGGCTTCGCCCGGATTCCTGACGTGACGCTGCGCGGCCGGAACCATATGTTCGTGCGCTACGCTGCCGACCGAAGCGGGGGTTCGGTAGAGATTCGCCGGGACGGCGTAGACGGAGAACTGCTGGGCACCTGGGCGGTGCAGAAAAACAAGGGTGGGTGGAACTTCGAGACCATTTCGGTGCCAATCACCCCTATCGAGGGAACGTACGATATCTTCCTGGTTTTTCGGGGTCAGCAATCTGATGAGGCTTTGTGTCGGATTGAGTGGATACTATTCCACGCCCCGCTACCCGGTGAAGACCAACCTACCTACGCTCGTGCGAACAAGCAGTTGTTTCACCTGATCAACGCGCCGGAAGGCACGATCGAAACTCCCGTGATGAGCGACCGGCCCGCCGCATATCACCGCGCTACCCACGTGTTCGAGCGGGGCAACTGGTTGGTGCACGGCGAGGAGGTGGAACCCGGCGTGCCCCACGCCTGGAACGCGATGGCTCCCGGCGCGAGTCCCGACCGACTGGGCATGGCGCAGTGGCTGGTGAGCAAAGATAACCCGCTGACGGCCCGCGTGGCGGTGAACCGCTTCTGGGCCAAGCTGTTCGGCACGGGCATCGTGGAAACCGTAGAGGATTTCGGCACGCAGGGCTTCCGGCCCTCGCATCCCGAGCTGCTCAACTGGCTGGCCCAGCAATTTATGTATGAGCATAACTGGAGCATCAAGAAATTGCTCAAGCAACTGGTGATGTCCAACACCTACCGGCAGCGATCTACCGTTTCGCCGGAACTGCTGGAGCAAGATCCCCACAACCGGCTACTGGCCCGGGGTCCGCGGGTGCGGTTGTCGGCTGAGCAGGTACGCGACCAAGCCTTGGCGGTGAGCGGGCTGCTCAGCGATAAGATGTACGGTCCCAGCGTGATGCCGCCCCAGCCCGCCGGACTGTGGCAAGCGGTGTACAGCAACATGGAGTGGAAAACCAGCGAGGGTGAGGATAGCCACCGCCGGGCGCTATATACCTACTGGCGCCGCACTAGTCCGTACCCGTCTATGATGTCGTTCGATACCCCTAGTCAGGGAGTTCTGCGTTACGCGGCGCATTGATACCAATACGCCCTTGCAGGCTTTGGTAATGCTGAACGACACGGTGTACGTGGAAGCTGCCCGCGGCTTGGCGCAACGGGTGTTGTCTGGCAAAGACTCGCTCGTCAAGGATACACCCCCCGCAGTGCAAATCAAAACCGCCTACGCTGTTGCACTGCTACAGGACATCAGTCCGGAAAAGCTCGAACGCTCTGCTGGCGCTGCACGAGGAAGCTACGCGCTACTACGCGGAGAATCCGGCGGAAGTACCCAGACTGGTGGGTGAAGAAAACCCTGAACTAGCCGCCCTGACGGTGGTGGCCAGCGCAATTATGAATCTGGATGAGTTTGTGACGAAGGGGTAGGTTGGATGAGAAGCTTGGCAAATTTCATTGATGCTTTCTTCCTATCACTTGTGGTATTTTTAACTTGTTGATTATTTTGCTCTGGTCAACACGGTTGGGTGTGTAGAGATAACAACGGCATTCTTGCTCTTAATCGTAATACCACTGGTAGCTTTAGTTGGGATTGTTCTGAATATCTTGTACTTATTTAAATACAGAAACCTACTAATTCAAGTTTTGCGCTACTTGAATTTTGGGTTCATCTTTACAATCATGAGTTACTACTGGCTGATGTATAATGTCTGTACAATAACTTGAAAAGCTCCTACTATAACATCACAAATCTCTTGGTCTCTAATCAAATGGTAGCAACAGCACGCGGTGCCTTTCGTCCGCTTGCACAAAGCTAAGCAAACAGGTACCACACCGCTGCAAGCTGGTCGCTGACTACTGAAAAAACCGGGACAACAGACAATTCCTTCTCCGAATTTATGTTCGAGAGACTATGCCGGGGATTGAAGCGCCCACCAATCCTTGTCGGCCTTGATCTTTAGGGCGACGCTTTTCGTATTGGGGTCTATACCGTAGGTATCCAAAATGTGCTGTGCCAGTCCCGCGTTTGTGTAAGCAAATGGGGGGTGCTGGCTGCTTTTGCTGGTGGCGGCGGGTTTGAACAGGAAGGCATCTTCTTGCTGATCTTTACTGGCTAACGCCAGCTTGATATACTTTTTGTCCTGGGCGACAAGCACCGGCGAGCCTTTCTTACCGTTTGGTTGGAGACCCATTGTAAAGGCAGCCTGCGGGCTAAGGACCAAGCGGGTGCCGTTTTGGATGCGCAGTACCATTTGCTTGGCACGGCCCCGGATCTGGGGAAAATCGTGGGGTTTAAGTAGATTCATAGCTGCTTCTTGTTGAAGAGGTTAAATTTAGGATTAATCAGTAAGTCGCCGAGCAAATGGTGGGCTGCGGCGAAGATATATTTGAAGGCAGGCAATATAGCACCTATCCTTTGAAAAATTTCGCTATTAGTAGCATAAACCTCTAGAAATCCGTATCTCGGGTAAAATTTCTGGCTATAATTAGTAATCAACGGCGAATTTTAGACCGTCCGGACCTCAGGCAGAAGTGCCCGAACGCTTCCGGCGAGTTTTGCTGTGCCGGATGGTTGTCGGCTAGGTAGTGCCTCCGGCCAGGAAATACGCGCACTGGTAGTTAGGTAGTCACCGATGATAAGACGATCATTCAATTTTTATTATGTCCGAAGTAGCCAACTCAGCCGCTCAAGAATTTCTGTACCGGCTTATCGAAACACACGCCGACGAGCGGACGACGCAGTGGCTGGCCAAGCAACAAGAAAAACTCCTAGCCAATTACTCTGACCGAGCGTTCTATTTAGCCTTCGGTATGGTTCCCCGCTTTGCCGGAAAACAAGTGCTAGCGCTATCCGAAGCGCAACAGAAAGTCGCAAAGCAGTTGAGAACTGGTTTTCAGCCCGACGGCTGGCCGCTAAGTCAACTAATCCGTGCTTACTTGCTTCTGTTGCTTCCCACCGATCAAGTAGCAATTTACAAAGCCACGCTCACCCAACTGTTGGAAACCGCCGAGGTAGACGAGCAAGTGGCGGTGTACGCCGCCTTGCCGCTGCTTCCCCATCCCAAAGCCATGGCACCGTTGGCCATAAACGGCTTGCGCACCAATATCACCCGGGTGTTTGATGCTATTGCCTTGGAAAACCCATTTCCGGCCGACCACCTGGACGAAGCGGCCTGGAACCAGATGATCCTCAAAGCCGTGTTCATGGGTCGCCCGCTGTACCGTGCCTATGGGTCCGATGCGCGCGCCAACCCCGCCCTGGCTCGCATGCTGGTCGACTTCGCCCACGAGCGCTGGGCCGCCGACCGTCCGGTGACGCCCGAGTTGTGGCGGTTCGTAGCTCCCTACGCCGATGCTACGCACCAAGCCGACCTGGAGCGGGTCATTGCTTCGGGAAATCCACTGGAAAGTGCCGCCGGAAGATTAGCTTACGCCCAGAGTGGATCAGCGGAGTTGCAAGCTCTAACCGATACCGATCAGCTCCCTACCTGGGAACAAATCGGAAGAGAATTGTTCAATGGTTAAATTGCTCAATTGTTGAAAGGCAACGATCATTGCCACCCCAACCATTGAGCCATCGAACAATTCATTCAACCATTCAACCATTCAACCATTCAATCCTTCAGTTCCCATGCACTACATCGATCCCCACATCCACACCGTGTCCCGCACCACCGACGACTACGAAGCCATGCAGGCCGCCGGGGTGGTTGCTATCATCGAACCCGCTTTCTGGCTGGGGCAGCCCCGTACGCAGGTTGGCAGCTTTCAGGATTACTTTAGCACCCTGGTGGGTTGGGAGCGCTTTCGGGCCAGTCAGTTCGGCATCAAGCACTACTGCACCATCGGACTCAACTCCAAAGAGGCCAACAACGAGCCGCTGGCCGAGCAGGTGATGGAACTGCTCCCGCTGTTCGTGGGCAAAGAAGGCGTGGTGGCCGTGGGCGAAATCGGTTACGACGACCAGACGGCCGCCGAGGACAAGTACTTCCGGCAGCAACTCGAGCTGGCCAAGGAAGTGGACCTGCCGGTGATGATCCATACGCCGCACCGCGACAAGAAAGCGGGCACCACCCGCAGCATGGACGTATGCGAAGAGCACGGGCTGCACCCCACCAGGGTGGTAGTCGACCATAACAATGAAGAAACAATCAAGGAGGTGCTGGACCGGGGCTACTGGGCGGCGTTCTCCATTTATCCGCACACCAAGATGAGCCGCGAGCGGATGGTGGCCATCATCGAGAAGTACGGTCCCGAACGGCTGATCGTCGACAGCGCCGCCGACTGGGGAGTGAGCGATCCGCTGGCCGTGCCCAAAACGGCGAAGCTGATCATTGACAAAGGCTTACCCGGAGAATACGCCCGCCTCACCTGCTACCAAAACGCGCTGGACGCCTACGGGCAGAGCGGGCAGATGCACGAAAGCGACTGGCAATCAGGAGTAGAGGTTGACCAGCGGCAGTTGTTCTCCGGCAACTCGGTGCTGCGGGGCGGGCAGGAGCCGCGGGTAGAGAAGGAAAACTTAAAATAATTGGGTTTGCTGCTCTCTAGAAGAAGCAGTAATGCGTCTGGCCGGGAAGGAGACATATTCATAACCACTTTCTTCTTGCTGCTGACGGATATCAGTAAAAATAGCTTGGAGGTTATAACCAAACTTTTTAGCGTGTTCTTCGCGCACTTGCCGAACTTCTTCAACAATAGGATCTTTCATCGCTTTTAGACAAGTTCTTCGGGGGTACAAATAACTGGGGGAATATAACCTTCAGAGCGGCACAGCGCTTCCACCTTCTCCAGAAGCTCCGCCGCCTTGCCACTGGAAATAACCCTGCGGCAATAAAGCTCCAAAACCAAAAGTAAACGCAGGGCATCAGTTGTCTGGCAAACGGAAAGTGGTAGGCGACATGCCAGTTTTTTGCTTGAACAAGCGACTAAAGTACTGGGGATAATCGAAACCCAACGCATACGCAATGTCAGCGACGGGTGCATCGGAAGCCAGCAGGTTTAGTTTGGCTTTTTCTATCAATTGGTAATGGATATGCTCTTGGGTGGTTTTTCCGGTGAGTGATTTTAGCAAGTCGCTCAGGTACTTCGGCGACAGATGAAGTTCACTGGCTAAGTGATTCACACTGGGTAGGCCGGACTCCAGGTTCACTTGGTCTTCAAAGTGCTGACGAAGCTTCGACTCAAAGGTGCTTACTAACGAAGCATCGACATCGTGCCGCATGATAAACTGTCGCTGGTAGTACCGTTGGGCGTAGGTGAGTAGCAATTCCAGGTTGGATAGCACTACCCGCTTGCTGTGCTGGTCGATAGGGCGTTGGTATTCCGCCTTTATATTTTTGAATATAACTTCCAGCGTATCTTCCTCCTCCTGAGACAGATGTAGTCCTTCACTTACTTGATAGTCAAAAAAGCCATAGTTCTTAATCCTGTCGGCCAAGGCCGATCCAACGAGAATTTCTTTCTGGAAAAACAGCATCCAACCGGTAGCACCGTTCAAAATCTCCGGAGCTAGCGATAAAGCTTGCAGCGGGGCCGTAAAGCCTAATGCCCCTTCCTGAAAATCATAGTGGGTGCGGCCGTACTTGACGTAGCCTGACAGGTTTTTCTTCAAACCCACGGCGTAGAACCCATAGGTAAAGTGCTCTGGAAAACGTAGTGAATGATTGGGCAAGTCTTCTAGCCGAGTAATGCTGAAAAGAGGGTGCCGAGGGGGTTCCACCTCCACTAACTGATGCAATTGGTGAATAGAGGCGATATGATAAACCTGTTTCATAGTTACTTTTAGTTTAAAAACGATAGCCAATGCCGATCAAAGGTGAAGGAAGTACGGGATTGATGCTGATTCGGCTTCCGGAAGAAAAAGTTACCTCTCCATCGCTGACCACCGGGAACACCGCAACGGCTTCTCCCACAACAAAGAAATTAGATAACTTAGATTGAAACGGATACCAAAGGTAGCCAACTCGGGGAGCAATGTAATAGAAACGGTAATCTAACGCTTCGTTACGCTCTTGATCGCTCAGTGTGTAGTTTTCAACTCCCGTAGCAGCTCCTGCAAACCATCCACTATTTCCTTCGGTAGCGGCAAGAAAGTAACGAAATGAGAGGGCTAGCACGATATCTTGTTGTGCTTCCAAGTCTATATCACCGTGCATATTCCACACAAAATCGGCTACCCCCTCAGACAAAGTAGCAGCGAACACATTGACTCCCAACTGCATCCTATCATTCAGCGCGTAGTGCCCTACTACCGAGTAGCCATTCATAAAAAATTGCAAAGGACGTAGTTCCAGATAAAATCTTGGTTCTTTTTCTTCTTGAGCAAGCGTTGGAGTAGTTTGCAGCAGTGAGAGCACAACCAGCAGAAGCAGTGGCAAATTTTTCATGGTACGTAAACGTAGTGTATCGAGTCTAAATAGCATACTTGCGGCGTAGTAGTAGTGGTACTGTATGACAATGGCCTCCGTATCCGGAAAGGTCTAGTTGTCTTGGTTCAGAAAATCTCTTACATCGTTGGATTCAAGTGGCCCGCCGTGCCCCACATACCAGGTGTTGTACGGCTTTGCCAACAGTTGTTTGAGCACGGTTAGTACCTGTGAAAAATCTTCGGCAAAGAAATGATATTCAGGCTTTCGCCTACCCAAGATGTATCCCCCTCTGATCAAGTCGCCGACAAAAAGGTCATTCCCGTAAACCACTACCACACTGCCCTGGGTATGCCCTCGCACAGTCTTAACCATCGCGTCAAATCCGTAAGTTCGCAAGTCCAGGCTATCGGTGACCAGCACATCCGGCGCAAAGGCCGGGAAATGCCACTCAACCTCCTGGTACGCTAACTTGCCCAGCAGTCTTTTGGGAGTAACAATTCGTAGCGAATCGAAAGAACCTTTTTCGGCGAGGTGCTTCTCGTTGCGGTGTACGATCACTTGCGTGCCGTACTTCGCTTGCAACCAGGCCGCTGCCCCTACGTGATCGGCGTGGACGTGCGTGATGACCAAGTGGCTGATTTGTGCCGGGTCAAATCCCAGCTTCGTAATGTTCTTGATTAGTTTTTCAATGTTAGTAGGCAATCCGCAGTCGATAAGTAGTAGTCGGTCCTTTTTGGCAATCAGATAGCTATTGTAGTACCTGTAGCCCACGTTATGGATAGTTTCCTTCGGTCCGTAGGGCCTGGCTGCACTACAAGCTACCGCGAACGTAACTCCTATCATCATGAGGCTACCGGACAATCTTTGCATCAAAAAGACTTTATTTACGAACTCCAGCCGACCGTTTGCGGATTTTCGCGCGGGTGGTGCTGCCATCATCAAAACCGCCAACCCAGCAAAAAAGTCGGCAAAAAAGAAGGAGGAACCACGCTATTGATATTATAGCGGCTGTCGCCTACCGTTCGCTCCTCGGTATTGTTAAGAATAAAGATCAGGTTGTAGGAAGCTCCTACGTGGAAGTTTGGCTTCTTAAACGGATACCAATTATAGCCCAGGCCGACACTGGCGTACCAGTTGTCAAAAGAGTCTTCCTGACCCGCGTCTTCGGTGATCGTCCACCCTTCGTACCCCACCGTACCCAACGCATAAAATCCCCGGTCGACGTTACTATCGGTGAAGCGGTATCTCACATCAAGGCCCACCAGGTAGTCCCAATCTACCGTGATATCTTCATTGTTATCAAAAAATTGGTCGCGGGCGATATCGGGTAGCTCGAACCCAGCTTCGGCCGCCAAGCCGAACGACCACTTTTTTGGCAGATGGTAGAATCCCTTCACGCTGTAGCCACCGAGCAGATAGAAAACCGGATTGATCGTGACCGAGAAGCTTCCTTTGTCACTTTCCGGTTGGCCTTGGGCCCAGATTTGAGGCATCGCGAGGGTAGATACCCAGAATACAATTATGGCTTTGTACATCATTTTTTCAACGTTTATGGGTGAAGTTAGGCTAATTACAAATTCGCTCCTGGCAACTCCCTAGCGGCTGATCCGAGAACTCGCCGTTGACGACCCAGTTTAGGTACTCTTCCGAAGAGACTATTCGGCCGGATTCGTTCAGATTGATGCGGAACACGTACACATTGTTGTAGGGCGTTCCAGTTTCTTCTACCGTAAATCTACCCTGGGCTTGCACAAATACGATGGTGCCATCTTCAGTGGGAGTGATTCTGATATCGGTAAACTGAATTTCAGAAAACAAGCTAAAGATTTGGTTGAAGTAGCCCTGCACCGGGGTTGCCCCATCGTAAATAATTGGGTTCTGAGTAGCATCCCGATTCATAGGCAAGGTAATGATCGGATCTTCTACAAACATCTCTAAAAGTTGCGGGTCTTCGTTCTCAAGCCGTTCCAGAAACGTTCTCACTATTTCAACTCCATCGACGTTGGTTGACACGTCGCCGGTCTCGTCATCCTCGCAGGCGGTTGAGGCAAGTGCAACTACCGTTATAAGCAATACAACAAATATTTTCATAGTGATTTGTATTAAAGGTGGTGTTTATGATTGATTGCTGATCCGAAATGGGTCCAATCCGAGTAGGTCTTTTGCTTTTTGACCGCGATGCCGGTAGCAACTACTTTTTTCATCTTCACACTGCTGATTGGTGTGGTACAAAGATCAGGAAGCTTTTTTAGGAGAAAGTATACGAATGGCGGAAGGTTGTATACAAAGTAGCCAACTGCCGAGAAAGGTATACGAGAATCAGCGATTTGTTTAAATCCACCGGCTTGGTAAAGCCTACCTTTATTTTAAACAAAACCAAGCACCATGAAAAAGAGAATCGCAACCCTAGTAGGCTCACTCACCATAATGTTAAGCTCGGCCTATGCGCAAGATGCCGCCGATCGTAAAATTTACGTAGAGCTTGAACCTTTGCAGTTTATCAGTAATGGTTTTTCGGTGGTAGGTCACTACGCGGTAGGCGATAGGTTGCAGATAGGAGCCAACGTCTTTGCCTCAACCCTCTCGGAAGGCTTCAACAGTTTAGTCTTTGACTTCGACGAATCCATCGACCTAGAGGCGACCCAGCGACTCGGCATCAACTTGTCAGTTAGGTACTTTTTGAGCAAAGCCAACGAAGGATGAGTGATTAGTTTGCCAATCGGCTACGAAACCTGGGAGTTGAAAGATATGAATACGAACTCCACCGCCGACTATAATTTTTGGTACCTCAGCCCCCGCATTGGGTATCTTTGGTATCCGTTCAGCAAGAAGAGGCTTTACGTACTAGGGGAAGTGGTAGGCATTGTCCCTATCGTTACCGACGGCACCGTTCTGCTCGACGACTCGCCGGTCAAACTCAACCCCTTCATTCCGTTTCCTGGTTTGGGGATTGGCTTCCGATTTTAAAAACAGATCAGAAAATTCTGCTGGTGGCTATACTTCGACTTTCCTTTGGAATAATCAGTGCGCATTTGCTCTCGGTTCTCAAACCACAGACCAGGGCAATCGCGTTTAACTTTTTAAAACGTCATTCCGGAAATTTGCGCAGCAAAGCGAAGCGAATTGTCCGGAATCTCCCACTACGAAGGAGGAGATTCCGGAATTTTTCGGAACGAAGTGTAGAAAAATTCCGGAATGACGTCGTCTAAGTTTTAAACGCGATTGCCCTGAACCACAGACTGGCTTGCTAACATTATCCCAAAAAATTTCGTACACTTGGGTAATATGAACAAAGACCAAGATACGATAGCAATCCACAGCAAGGGCGGCCGCCTGTACGTGAACCCGGCGGATATCATTTCCAGCGAGCGAGGCCGACAGGTGCTGGCCCGCTTCAAAGCGTCTTCTATCTACCAATCCATCAAGCAAAGGGAAGGGAAGCCTTCCAGTGCGGCCTAGTCGCGTATGCCGTTTAACCTACTGCTTCTTCCCCTGGTTGGCGGCTATTATCTGCTCGTCACTTCGCGTTTCACCAAGTACATCCACCAGCGCATTGATCGCCAGCGGCTGATTTTCAATTCGGAAGCGGCGTACGCTAGCTCGGCAGGCATCGGGGTCAACTGCTGCCCTGAGATCATCAGAACGATGCGACCACCGTCGCGGCCGTCATGCTGAGCCGCGAACGCCTGCGCCAGTAGCATGGTCGCTCGGACGTTGATAATGAGATGACGGTCGATCTCCTCAGCGGTGAGTGTACCGAGCGCGCCCATTGTGCTGTAGGTGTGGTTGGCTATGAGAATGTCAAGGTGGCCCAGTGTAGATGCTATACCGACGACTCGGTTCGGAGCGTCAGGAAAGGTACGCGGAAAACATACAGTCTGCTATACAGATTCTGATGCTTGCACCCGCTTCGGAGAGGATTCTCTCACTTCACGCTCTGTAGTCTTCTCCCTTTCTTGCAACGCTGCAAATAGCCGATCCACGTCGTAGTCATATTCCGCTGCTAAGGATTCACGGATCGCACGTACCTCCATGATGATTTCGTTTACACGTTTCGCCGCTGTCATAAGTAGTTCATTTACAGTTCAAGAAGTTCTTCGGGTGTACAGATAACCGGTGGTTCATACCCGTTTGAACGGCACACCGCGTCAATCTGTTTTCGGAGCACGGCGTTGGCCAGGTGCTTAAAATTCCAAGTCAGTAGATAGTCCGCTCCGCCCAGCGTAGCAGCAGCAATGTGAGTTGCGTCAAGTGCGGCCTTATTCGGAATCGGTCCCGGTTCAAGCAACGCCTTGGCAAGTAAGGAAGCTTCTGGCGTGAGTAATACTTCCGGAACACCGACCAGGGCAGCTAGACGAAGTTGCGCGGCGTTTTTGTCGCCACGTTCAGCTTCAACTATAACAGCCTCTGAGACAAATAGATCATACCGATGCCGCTCGTGCTCCCACCACTCCTAAGTGGTTTGCTGCCTAGCGGCTGTAATAAGATCGCGGCTCACACGGGCGGTGAGGTAGCTGATGATGGAGGTTTCGAGGTGAAGTTTTGGCTTCATATCGGGAAACTACAGGCCAATAAAACGAAACACAAGAACGAAAACAGCATGATCTGCATTACTAATGCTTAAGCTAAAAACAGATGGAAAGCAATCGTTAGAACATTATCCATTCGCATACGATGCCAGTAATGCATTGCTCTCCATCAACACAACCTAGCTTTTGCTCTCGTTTTTACTCATATTGCGATCACCGTGAATCAGCGTCTGCTCGCCTACCTCCAACTCGCCCGTCCGGCCAACATCGTCACCGCCGTGGCCGATATCCTGGCGGGCTTCGCCGCTTCGGGTGCGCTGGTCACACTTCGCGCGCTACCGACCGCCGAGTGGTGGACGCATCCGCTAGCCGCATCCTTGGGCTGGCTTATTTTATCCACCGTCGGACTCTACGGCGGCGGCATTGTCTTCAACGACGTCTTTGACGCGGAACTGGACCGATCGGAGCGGCCTGAGCGGCCCATTCCGCGGGGCGATGCCTCCGAACGGGGGGCTAGCATTTTAGCAAGCCTCTTGCTGGCGCTGGGAGTGCTCGCGGCGCTTCAGGTATCGCGACTCAGCGCACTGATTGCCTTGCTTGTCGCCGGGTTGGCCATACTCTATGATGCCTGGGGCAAGCACCAACGGCTGTTCGGGCTCATCAACATGGGACTGTGCCGGGGGGGCAACCTGCTGCTGGGCGTGAGTGCCGTTCCGGCGGCGGTGACCTCGCTGTGGTTCTTGAGCCTGATTCCTATCGTTTACATCGCCGCCATCACCATGATCAGTCGGGGCGAGGTGCACGGCAGCAACCGCGCGGCGCTGTGGGGCGGCGTGGGTATGTACGGGCTGGTGCTCAGCGGACTTCTGGCCCTGGCGATAGCGCTGTCGGTATCCGTAGAAGTGGTAATTCCCTTCCTACTGCTACTGGGGTTTCTGATTTATCCGCCGTTGTTTAGGGCGCTGCGCAATGACGAACCTCGCTTGATCGGCTTGGCTGTGAAGGCCGGGGTGCTGTCGCTCATTGTGCTGGACGCTGCCGTCGCCGCTACCTTTGGTGGGTGGGTTTTCGGACTGTTCGTGTTGGCGTTGTTGCCCGTGTCGAGGTGGTTGGCGACGCGTTTTGCGGTTACCTAGCGTATCTTTCTAACGGAATCTATAATATCTTACGTAATTTTGGGCCGCAGTGGACCGTGCATAGTTCACTGAGGATATTTATGAGACTAGACCGCTATCACCTCACCTACTGCACCAATATCCATCCCGGCGAGCGGTGGAGCGAGGTGCAAGAGTCGCTGCAAACCTATCTCCCCCCGATCCGGGAGAGGCTGTCTCCTGACCAGCCCTTCGGCATTGGGTTGCGGCTATCGCATCAGGCTACTGAGGACATGCTGACCGGAGATCAGCTAGAACGTTTTCGGGTGTGGCTGGCCGAGAATAACTACTACGTGTTCACCATGAACGCCTTCCCCTACGGCGGCTTTCACCGACAGCGGGTCAAAGACGAGGTGCACCGGCCCGACTGGACAACACCGGAACGGCTGCACTATACGCTTCGCTCGTTCGACGTGCTGGCCCAATTGCTGCCCAACAATACGGAGGGCGGGATATCTACCTCGCCGCTTTCGTATAAGCCGTGGTACGCCGACGAAACCGCGCTGGATGCGGTGCGTGATCAAGCTACCCATCAACTCGCCCACGTGGCCGAGTACCTGTACCGTTTGCGCCAATCTACCGGTAGAGTCTTGCATCTTGATCTGGAGCCCGAACCCGACGGACTGCTGGAAAACACCCAGGAGGTCATTAACTACTTTAACGATTGGCTCCTTCCTCGGGGAAGCATCTATTTGCAGAAACAACTCGGCATCAGCCCGGACGAGGCAGAAGACTGCCTGCGCACGCATATTCAGATTTGCTACGACGTTTGCCACTTCGCGGTGGGCTACGAGCGTCCCCGTGAGGTCTTTGACCGTTGGCAGCAAGCGGGCATCCGGATCGGCAAGATCCAGATCAGCGCCGCTTTGCAAGCCGAGCTTCCGGCCCCGGTAACCGAGCGAACCGCCGTAACGCAGGCCTTTGCCTCACTGGTAGAATCTACCTACCTGCACCAGGTGGTCGCCCGCACTGCCGATGGACAACTCATTCGTTACAACGACCTGCCGAATGCGCTGGAGCACATCGCCGAACCCCAGGTGCGCGAGTGGCGTACGCACTTTCACGTGCCCATCTTTGTTGCAGAGTACGGCGCGCTGACCGCCACGCAGTCGAACATCCGGGAAGTGCTGGATATCCTGCGGAATGAGCCGCTCACGCAGCATCTAGAGGTGGAAACCTACACCTGGGAAGTGCTTCCCCCGGAGATTCAACTCGGACTGGCCGAGTCGATCACGCGGGAGTTGCGGTGGTTATTAGATCATTATCAAGCATGAAAAAAACCGTGGTTCTGGACGTCGTCGCTTTGTCGCCCCGCGTGGTGGGCGAGCACACTCCCTTTCTTTCCGAGTGGATCGGGTGGGGCAAGCAATTGTCAATTGATCCGGTGCTGCCCGCGGTCACCTGCTCGGCCCAGTCGACCTACCTGACCGGCGAGTGGCCCGACAAGCACGGCGTGGTGGGCAACGGCTGGTACTTTCGCGACGAGTGCGAAATCAAGTTCTGGCGACAATCCAATAAACTGGTGCAAGCGCCCAAGGTGTGGGACGTGGCCAAACGCATCGATCCTACCTTCACCTGCGCCAACCTGTTCTGGTGGTATAACATGTACTCCTCGGCCGACTACACCGTGACGCCGCGCCCGTTGTATCCCGCCGACGGGCGCAAACTGCCCGATATCTACACCCAGCCGATGGACCTGCGCGCCCGTTTGCAGCAGGAAATCGGCCCGTTTCCGCTGTTTGAGTTCTGGGGACCGAACGCCAACATCAACTCCACCCGCTGGATTGCCGAAGCCACCAAGCAGGTAGACCAGTGGCACAATCCCACGCTAACGCTCGTCTACCTGCCCCACCTGGATTACAACCTGCAACGCTGCGGCATCGATTTTAGCAAGATAGCCGCCGACCTGCGGAATATTGATGAGGTCTGCCGCGACCTGATCACTTACTACGAGGCGCAGGGAACGCAGGTCATTTTGCTATCAGAATACGGCATCAGCAGCGTGAGTCGGCCGGTGCATATCAACCGGGTGTTGCGGGAGCAGGGGTACATCACGGTAAAAAATGAACTGGGCCACGAATTGCTGGATGCGGGAGTGAGTCGGGCTTTCGCCGTAGCCGACCACCAGTTGGCCCACGTTTACGTGAACGAAACTGAGGCGATCCCGAAGGTAAAGGCGTTGCTGGAAAATACTCCTGGTATCGCGCGGGTGCTGGACGAAGCCGGAAAGAAGCAGCACCACCTGGATCATGATCGGGCCGGTGAACTGGTGGCGGTGGCCGAGCCGGATGCCTGGTTTACCTATTATTACTGGCTAGACGACACCAAAGCTCCGGACTTTGCCCGCACGGTAGATATCCACCGCAAGCCCGGCTACGATCCGGTGGAGGTTTTCGCCAATCCCGATATTCGATTTCTCAAAGCCAAAATTGGCACCACCCTGTTGAAGAAAAAGCTAGGATTTCGCTACCTTATGGACGTGATTCCGCTAGACGCTACCCTGGTGAAGGGTTCGCACGGAGGCATCGACACCGCGCCGGAAGACCGTCCCCTGCTGGTGAGTCAGCACGCTGATTTGCTACCGGACACCGCCATTGCTCCCACCAGCGTGATCGACGTGATCCTGGCGCACCTGACGGTGGAAGATCTGGAAGGGGTTCGGGGGGATGGCGAACGATAAGCAGAGGATTAGATCTTTCTGTCCAATTCACGTCACTATATTGCCTGAGACTGCTTCGGCAGAGTACGTTTTTGCCATTTTAACAATTTAAACGATAAGCCGCTACCTTGCGTTTTATCTATAGCATGAGCATTAGCCTCGCAGTCGCGTCTTCAATTATCCAGCATCTCACCACCCCGAAAGTCCTTCCACCATGAACATTTATCAAGAAGCCCTGCAACGCCAACTGCAACTGGAAACCCGGCGGCATTTTCTCAAGAAGTGCACCTCCGGGCTGGGCGCGGTCGCCCTCGGCTCGCTGATGGGCTGCGAGTTCGGTTTGTCCGCCCCCGCCGCGCCTGCATCCATCCCCGGAGTGCTCACCGACGCTAACCCCATGGCCGCTAAGTTCGCCCACTACGCCGCCAAAGCCAAGCGGGTGATCTACCTGCACATGGCCGGTTCGCCTTCCCAACTCGAGCTCTTCGACTACAAACCCGAACTAGCCAAGCTGCACAATAAGGACTGTCCGCCCTCGCTACTGGAGGGCAAGCGTTTCGCCTTCATCCAGGGCGTGCCCAAGATGCTGGGTCCGCAGGCCACCTTTGCCCAGTACGGCGAATCGGGTACAATGGTGTCGGACCGCCTGCCGCATTTTTCCACCATCGTCGACGAGGTGGCACTCATCAAGTCGATACACACCGACGAGTTTAACCACGCCCCGGCCCAGCTGCTGATGCAGACCGGCAGCCCGCGGCTGGGACGGCCCAGCATGGGGGCCTGGGTAACCTACGGGCTGGGTTCGGAAAACGAAAACCTGCCGGGCTTCCTGGTGCTGGTATCGGGCGGCAAAACGCCCAGCGCAGGCAAGAGCGTGTGGGGCAGCGGCTTTCTGCCGTCGGTCTACCAGGGCGTGCAGTGCCGCTCGGAGGGCGATCCGGTGCTCTATGTATCGGACCCCGCCGGGATGAACCGCAACCTGCGTCGCCAGACACTGGATGCCATCAACCGCATCAACCGGCAAGAGTACGATGAGGTGGGCGATCCGGAAATCATGACCCGCATTTCGCAGTACGAAATGGCCTTCCGCATGCAGACATCGGTGCCCGAGGTGATGGACATTGCCGACGAACCCGCGTACATTCACGAAATGTACGGCACCGAACCGGGCAAAGCGTCGTTCGCCAATAACTGCCTGCTGGCGCGTCGCCTGGTAGAGAAAGGCGTCCGCTTCGTGCAGTTGTTCGACTGGGGCTGGGATTCGCACGGATCTTCTAGAGACACGGGCATAGACGCTGGATTCCACGATAAGTGCCGGGAAGTGGACCAGCCGATGACCGCCCTGATCAAAGACCTTAAGCAGCGTGGCCTGCTCGACGAGACGCTGGTGATCTGGGGCGGCGAGTTTGGCCGTACGCCCATGCAGGAGAACCGCAACGGCAAGGAGATGCCTTTTATGGGACGCGACCACCACACTGAGGCCTTCACCATGTGGATGGCCGGGGGTGGCATCAAGGGCGGAGTGACCTACGGTGAAACCGACGAGATTGGTTACTACGCCACTCAAGACCGGGTGCACATCCACGACCTGCAGGCCACCGCGCTGCACCTGCTGGGCATGAACCACGAAAAGCTCACCTACCATTTCCAGGGGCGCGACTTCCGCCTCACCGATGTGCACGGCGAAATCGTGAAAGGAGTGTTGGCTTGAAAAATAGTCGACAGTCCATAGTCCACAGTCAACAGCTATCTGTGGACTATGGACTGTTGAACCATAAGCTAGAATTATTCAATAAGATGTAGTAATTTGGAAGGCTTAACACTGGCATCAACCAGATACTAAATAACCTATGGATCAAGAAGTTTCGGACCTTGTTTTGTTTTTCGGGCGGTTTCATCCGCTTATTCTTCACCTGCCTATCGGCTTTTTAGCCATTGCTTTTCTGCTGGAGATATTATCTCGCTTTGATCGCTTCCGCAACTACCAACCGGCGGTGGCCCCGGTGCTGCTGCTCGGAGCGGCCACGGCTGTGACGGCGGCGGGCTTGGGCTACATGCTGGCCCAGGGCGGGGGTTACAACGAAGACCTGCTCAACCTGCACCAGTGGCTGGGCATCGGGGTGGCCGTCGCATCGGTGCTTTCGTTTATCCTATTGCAACAAGCTCGAAAAGCGCCCGACGCTGGACAAAGCCTACGTCAGCGTGTTTTCGGTGACCGTGCTGGTACTGATGGGCGCGGGGCACTTCGGCGGCTCGCTCACCCACGGCTCCGATTACCTCACCAAGTACATGCCCAATCCTTTACGCAAAGTGGCCGGGCTGCCCCCGAAAGAAGATAAAGAAGTAAAAATGATCACCGATCTGCCCTCCGCCGTGGTGTATACCGACATCGTCCACCCAATTCTAGAAGCCCGTTGTGTGTCGTGCCACAACGACGACAAGAAAAAGGGCGAGTTGATGATGCACACCGTGCAGGCCCTGGAAGCCGGTGGCGAAAACGGACCCATCTTCGTGGCGGGCAGCGCGGCCGAAAGCCACCTAATCCAACGCATCCACCTGCCCAAGGACGACGAAGAACACATGCCTCCCGATGGCAAGAGTCAGCTCACCGATGAGCAGATCACCCTACTCACCTGGTGGATTGATGAAGGAGCGCCCTTTGACAAAACCGTGGCCGAACTAACGGTAAGCGACGACGTGCAGTTGGTGCTCAACACCCTGGCCGATCCCGACGCCAACAAAACCGCGGTGCAAAAGATGCTGGCCTCCGAGGTGGCTCCCGCCGATAGCCAAGCCGTTACCCAACTTCAACGCGCCGGACTGTCGGTGATGCCTCTGGCCGCCCAGGTGGCTTGGTTGCAAGTGACGGTTCCTTCTAATTACACAGGAGACTCGGTGCTTCAGCAGTTGCGTCCGGTGGCCGAGCAGGTCACCTGGCTGGACCTGGGGAACCGGCCTACCACTGATGAGGAGCTGCAGACGCTGCCCCAGTTTGAGCACCTAACCCGCTTGCACCTGGAAAACACCGCAGTGAGCAACGCGGGTTTAGCGCATCTGAAAGCGTTGCCCTACCTGGAGTATCTGAACCTGTACGGCACCCAGGTAAGTGACGACGGCATCGCGCAACTCAGCGAACTCAAGAACCTGCGCAAACTCTACTTGTGGCAAACCGAGGTGACTCCTCAGGCCGCCAGCCGTTTGCAGGAAGCTGTGCCCGGTTTGGAGGTGAACCTGGGCCTGGATGCCCCGGCCACCGACTCCGCAAAGACCGCCGACAACGCAGAAAAGAAGCAAGAGACGGCGCAGCGTGACGCCGAAGCGGAACTGGTTGCCCAATCGGTGCCGTAGTGCGGGTTATCGGCTCATATTTTGGTTACCAACGCAATATCATTAGGAATTGCCTTCGGATCAACGCTTCAGCAGCGGGTAGGGCGCTCCGGTTGCGTCAGAGTGCGCTACATTGTTTTGCAGACTGCTTTTATTGCTATAATTCTAGTTACGACGCTTCGTAAACCGCTTTGGTTGCTCCTGTTCGTCGTTACGAAGAAATGCAATGGCTTTTTACCGCGATAATGCGCGTTACGACGAAATGTTCTGCCGTTTCTCGGTGATTGTGCGTGTTACGACGAAATGTTGTGCCGATCTAACGCAAAATACCACACTACGACGGATTGTTGTGGCTAAACGCTGCTCAATGGCGGCCTTACAACGCTTCGGGGTCAACTTTGACGGGTAAAACGGCCTTTCCGAAGCGTATAGGTCGTTTTTCCAGAGCGCTTTGCGGGCGGCAATGGGGTGTGGGGATAAATTAGAGGTTTTAAAAGTTTAGGTTGCGGGGTCTAGCCAGTACGCGGTGCACTACGATCAACTAAGAAATTACAAACAAACGCATTAGTCACTCCAAACCGGAGCAAAGGTGCTTAAAATAGAAGAAACATGGACATAGTGAAAGCATTTGAAAACTACCGGCGAATAATCGCAATGATAGACCACGATTTAAGCTTTTGGGAAATCTTTTTGACCCACTCGATAAAGGGTTATCAGAAGCAAGAGGGTAAACATGAAAAGATACACGAGTCTGTATTTGCTGCATATGATATTGACCCAGATACAAATAACCGGGTGCTGACAACTCACAATGAACCGAGGTTAACAATGACAGTGGACTTAGAAAGGCATAGATTATCGTTCTATGATTGGATAGAAAATTTAATATTGTTGAAGATATACAATGCCTCTGAGATATTCTTGTTACAAGCAATCTGGCTTAAGTATTTTCCGACATTGAGCAATCCTACGGCTTCCAGCAAGGCTTCAAACGAGTTGCAGAAGAAGATAAGAAAGGAACTAAATGGAATAAAATCTAAATCAAAAGATGTTTTTGAGAGGCATTTTACCACAATTGACGACAATGGTGAGAATCACCTGATGCCTAAAAAAGGAATTGGAGCGGTACGCGCCTACCTCACGGACTTCAGTGTAAACTCAGTAAAATTTATTTGTGAGGAGAGTAGTTTAGAATTCATGGGTATGAGTCTTAGAAAATAGTTGAGGTAAAGTCACAGTTCCATCTCCCGAGCATATATCTCCACATGCTTATCGGCAGTTCTATAGCGCCATATGCGGATCGTAGTGCCTGATAACGTTATGATGAAAGATACGTATATTGGCTAAAAATACAGAGCGATGAAAGGTGTAACCCTCAAAGAAAAGATAGACAGACTACCGGAAAACTTAAAGGATCAGGTATCGGATTACGTTGACTTTAAGCAGAAGCTGTATTTTAGAAGAAAAAAGCTATGAGCGTTCAATACATAACTGACGAAAAAGGGAAACAGACAGCCGTGATTGTTTCAATTGAAGCATGGAGGCAGCTACAGGCAGAGCACGAAAAACTGCTGAACAAATTAGAGGTGCTAGGGGGTATACAGGAGGCTTTGAAAGAAGTGCAAGAAATTAACCAAGGCAAAAGAAAAAAAGGTAGGACCTTAGGAGAATTTCTTAATGAAATATGAAGTACGCACTACTGATAATTTTGAAAGAGCAACCAAGCCCTTGCTGAAGAAGTACAGATCACTGAAGCGAGAATTACAGGAACTTGAATCAGAACTTATAGCGCATCCAGAATCAGGCGCTTCGTTAGGTAATAACGTCTATAAAGTTAGGCTAGCCATCAAAAGTAAAGCCAAAGGAAAGAGCGGGGGAGCTCGGGTGATTACCTACTTAGAGTTAGAAACGGCGATAGACGAGAAGACCACAACAATTTATCTGTTGACAATCTACGACAAGTCAAAGGTGGATTCTATTTCACGGCAGGAGATAGATAGGTTGATTGAAGAAAGAGACAAATGAGCACTGCACACGTTGCAAACGCGTCCAGCGTGGAATGCATAGATTTCTGTTTCGTAATCTACTACAACTCGGTACCTAATTGGGTCGTAGGTCGCTGGCCACCACGTGTCGGGCACCGCGGGCTGTCGCTGCCCTACAACCAGCGATTGTTACTTTCGGTCAAAGTACAAAGAAAACTACGCTGGTTTAGGAGCAGTATTCGCAATAACGCTTTGTATCTGCTGCTTGAACCAATCTGTTTGCCTCAAATCTCGCTTATTTAGGTTGGCTCGCTCAGAAATGGCTTTCCCGACGTCTTTGGCAGGTAATACTCGATAGAAGGTCTCGAAGTCTGAACTCTTGAGCATATCAATAAGTGCCGAGACGTTTCCTCGGAAACCCTTCAGCTTTTAAGTGTGCTCGTTCTCCCGAAAAAACGGATAGCTTTGCCGAGCATCCTTAATCTCTACTAACAGTTGTTCGTACTGCTCTTCCTTGACCGATGTCCAATCTTGGATGTATTTTTCCTGGTCAAAGGGTTGTTCTCGTTCCTCGTAGTATTCCGCCAGATTATTGGGATGGTAGAAGTAGTTCTCTATGCTATAGTAGTCCAGCACGAACAAGTCAGGGTACGTTTGCCGAATAAGTTGTACTTCCTCGTCAGTCAGGAAATCACGATCAATGAGTCCTCGGTAGTTGGTGTTTTTGGATTTGTGAAAGACATCGTTCTTGTCTCGGGCAGTGAAGAATATCGTATTTTCCAGGTAAATATTGTTGTAATAAAAAGCATCAGTATTCTCAGCAAAGAAGACATCTTTTCCATCGAACACTTTCGCTAGAAATTCCTGATCAACCGCTACTTCAAATATGTCGAAGCTATTCTTCTTCAGAGTAAAGAACGTTACGATTATCATCTATTGCGAAGTTTAAATTCTTTCCATCTACCGTATCTGCGCTCACTGAGTAACTCGTACCAGGGGTTTTTGGGTAGTAGGGTTGAGGAGCATTGTCAGGGCCACCCCCCCGCCGCATAATTGTTAATAGCTCAAACGCATCGAACACCGACGACTTACCACTACCATTCGTTCCAATAAGGAGTACCAATCGGTAAGGTTCGGGCGGTTGTCCCAGATCAATGGTGAGGTCGCTAAACCGCTTAAAGTTTTGAAGATGAATTTTTTGTAAGTACATAGTGCCAGCAAAAGTAGCACAAAATAAGAGATTGCTATTTTTAAAGCTACGCCAAAATATCCCGCACCACCTCGCCGTGCACGTCGGTGAGGCGATAGCGGCGGCCCTGGTGCTTGAAGACAAGCCGCTCGTGATCAATGCCCATCAGGTGCAGCAGCGTGGCCTGGAAGTCGTGCACGTGTACCGGTTTCTGCACCACGTTGTAGCTAAACTCATCGGTTTCTCCGTAGGTGATGCCCGGTTTCACCCCGCCCCCGGCCATCCACATGGTGAAGCAGCGCGGATGGTGATCGCGGCCGTAGTTTTCCTTGGTGAGCTTGCCCTGCGAGAAACTGGTCCGCCCAAACTCTCCTCCCCACACAACCAAGGTATCGTCTAATAAACCCCGCTGCTTAAGGTCCGTCACCAAAGCGGCCGAAGCCTGATCGGAGGTCTTGGCCATCTGCCGAATGCCGCTGGGCAGGTTGCCGTGCTGGTCCCAGCCCATGTGGTATAATTGAATGAAGCGCACGTCTTGCTCAGCCAGCCGCCGGGCCATCAAGCAGTTGGCCGCGAAGGTGCCGGGCGTCCGGGCATCCTCGCCGTACAAATCAAACACGTGGTCGGGTTCGTCCGACAGGTTCACCACCTCGGGCACCGAGGCTTGCATGCGGTAGGCCATCTCGTACTGGCTGATCTTCGAGGCAATCTCCGGGTCGCCCCAGGTGTCCATCTGCTTCTGGTTAAGTTGAGCAATATAGTCCAGGGCCCGGCGGCGGTCGGCCCGCGACACGCCCGCCGGATTGTTGAGGTACAACACCGGGTCTTGACTGGATCTAAACTGCACGCCCTGGTGATACGAAGGAAGAAAACCATTGCCCCAGGCGCTGGAGGTGAGCGGTTGCGCCCCGCCGCCCTTCGACACCAACACCACGAAGGCGGGCAGGTTCTCGTTTTCAGAGCCCAGACCGTAGCTTAGCCACGAGCCAATGCTGGGCCGACCCGTTTGCTGTGAACCGGTCTGGAAGAAGATCACCGCCGGTTCGTGGTTGATGGCGTCGGTGTGCATCAACTTCACAATGCACAGATCATCGACCACTTTAGCCGTGTGGGGCATCAGTTCGCTCACCCAGGCACCGCTCTGTCCGTACTGCTGAAAATTGAAGATAGAACCAACCAGCGGAAACTCGGCTTGGTTCAACACCATGCCCGACAGTCGCTGGTCGCCCCGCACCGAAGCCGGAATATCCTGCCCCACCAGCTCGGCCAGCCGGGGTTTGTAGTCGAAGAGTTCGATCTGAGAAGGGCCCCCGCTCTGAAAGAGATAGATTACTCGCTTGGCCTTGGGAGCAAAGTGTGTGGAAGGCAGAATACCGGCGGCCGGATCGCCCCCCAACGCAGATCGCCCGAGCGATTTCAGCGGATCGAGCAGCGAGGCGATGGCGGCACCGCCCAAACCCAGCGTAGACTGCGTGAGAAAGCGGCGGCGGTTCATTTCGTGCAAGGGGTTGTTCATGATTTATTCTTTATGCGTTAGGGTCAGAGACCCAATCTGCGGTAAGCCCTGGTTCGGGGAACCAGCGCTAGTTGAGAGTAGGTCGGGCGCGTTGCAAACGCGACCGATTAAGTGGACTAGTTGATTCTTCTTTTTATCCTGACCATCCTGTAATAATCCCGCTCATCCTGATCATCTTTTGGTATACGCCTCATCCGTATTCATAATGGCATTGGCTACGGTCGCCATAGAAGCCAGTTGCACTGCGTCTAAGTTCTTGTCCCTAGGATACGCACCGGTGCTCAGGTAAGCCACTGCCTGTCCCGGCGATTTGGCAAAGCGGGCGGCCTCTTCCTCGTAGAGTTGGGCGATGATAGCGACCTCGTCGGGCTTCGGGTGCCGCCCGGTGAGCGACCGAAACCCGAAGACAAGCTGCTCTTTCAAGTCTTCGCCTCCTTCTTGCAGCATGCGTTCGGCCAGCAGGCGGCAGGCTTCTAAATACTGCGGGTCGTTGAGTAGCACCAAGGCTTGCAGCGGTGTGCTGGTGGTGCGCCGCCGCACGGTACAACCGTCGCGGTCGGCAGCGTTGAAGATGAGCATCGAGGGGGGTGGGGCGGTGCGCTTCCAGATGGTGTAGAGACTACGACGATACAAATCCTCATTTTCGGCCTGGGTGTAGTGGTAACGCCAGGGCTTGTTGCTCAACTCATCCCACAAACCTTCCGGTTGGTAAGGATACACACTTTCCCCTCCAACCTTTTCGGCAAGCAGTCCACTAACCGCCAGTGCGTTGTCGCGGATCATCTCGGCCGACAAGCGGTGCCGTGGTCCGCGGGCCAGCCATTGGTTGTCCGGGTCTTTCTCGAGTATCGCAGGCGCAATCACCGATGACTGCCGGTAGGTAGCCGACGTAACAATTAGTTTATGCAGGGCTTTCTTGTCCCAGCCGGAGGCGATGAATTGCCGGGCGAGCCAATTGAGTAGCACGGGATGCGTGGGCAAATCGCCCTGGTTGCCAAAGTCATCGGATGAAGGCACCAGCCCTTGTCCGAAGTGCATCTGCCAGAAGCGGTTCACCGCCACGCGTGCGGTGAGCGGATTCTGCGGATGCGTGAGCCAGCGGGCCAAGCCCAGCCGGTTTTGGGGTAGCGAATCGGGGAAGGGCAGCACCTGCTCGGGAGTGCCGGGAGTAACGGCTTCGCCGTGGGCATCGTATACGCCCCGGTCCAGCACAAACGACGGGCGGGGTTGGGGTTGGTCGCCCATCACCATGATCTCCGGGGCGGCGCTCAGCAGTTCGTTCTCCCGAGCCCGCAGGCGTTGTATTTTTTGCTGCTGGGCTTGCTGTTGCGGATCGTAGTGGACGCGGTAGTACTCCCGCAGGTTTTCTGCCGTAGCTGGGGCGTTCGCCTTGGAATTGTCAATCAGGTGCTGCACTTCCAGGGCGGTCAGGTTGCGGTCGAAGATTTTGAGTTCGTTGATGCCCCCTCCCGGAAAAGTAGTGTGATTCCCCCGCATGCCCATAAAGAAGCCTTCGAAGGCGTAGGTATGCTCATCCTCCTGCGGAATGATACTTTTGTACAGGTTGTCGTACACCACCTCCGTGCTGGCGCGTTGACCATTGACAAAAATCTGCGTACCGGCCGCCCGGCTTGATCCGTCGTAGGTCAGCGTCACGTGCGCCCATTCTCCCACTGGCAACGCTTCGGTTGCTACTACCTGGATGGCATTATGCGGATACGAGTGGGCCAGCTGAAACGACGGTTGGTTGTTGAGCAGTAGCAGGGTGTAGCCGGTGAAGCCGTAGCGCTTGTGGTAGCTGTGTTGAAACACCGTGGCTTCCTCGTAGGTCTTGGCTGGTTTGATCCACAGGCTCACCGAAAACGGATCGCTGCGCTCGAACAACCCTACGTCTTTGCCAAGCGTCACGGTGTTGTTCGGGTCGACCTGAATGGCTCCTCCCTGCACCCCATCAACGGGCAGCGGGTCTTTGAGCGTAGCGGGTTTCGCTGGGTCAACCCGGTTCACCGAACGGTCGCCGGTGACTTTATCAAAAGGATAGTGCGCCACCAGGCTTCGGCGCAGGTGCTGCGCCACGTCGGCCTGTAGTTTTGCTTCGGTAAGGGTCGGGGTTACTTTTTGATGGTGCGCTGCTACCTGCTGTTCTTGCTGCGCAATGGCCCGCTTCAGCGAAGCGATCTGCTCGTCGGTGGCCGAGTCGGTGAGCAGCAGGGCTGGTCCGGGAGTTTGGTCGATACCGTAGGACGGACTGCCAATCTCAAAGGTACTGTTAAAGAAGGAAAACAGTTGGTAGTACTCTTTCTGAGAGATGGGATCGTACTTATGATCGTGGCAGCGGGCGCACTCTACTGTGAGCCCAAGGAAAGCTTTGCCCACAGTATTGGTACGGTCAGCCACGTACTCCACCCGGTATTCTTCGTAGATGATGCCCGCTTCGGAATTCTGTTTGTGGTTGCGGTTGAAGGCGGTGGCCAGCACCTGCTCTTTGGTGGGGGCGGGCAGCAGGTCGCCCGCCAGTTGCCAGGTGATGAACTGGTCATAAGGTAGGTTTTGGTTGTAGGAATTGATTACCCAGTCGCGCCAGGGCCACATGGGACGGTGCTTGTCGTTGAGGTAGCCGTAACTATCAGCGAAGCGGGCCACGTCCATCCAGTGGGTTGCCATGCGTTCGCCGTAGGCCGGAGAAGCCAGCAGCCGGTCCACCACGCGTTCGTAGGCGTCGGGCGCATCGTCGGCCAGGAAGGCGTCTACTTCTTCCAGGGCGGGAGGCAATCCGGTGAGATCGAAGCTCACGCGCCGAATCAGCGTCTCTTTGTCCGCTTCGGGCGAGGGAGACAGTTGCTGGCTTTCCAGCTTGACCAGCACAAAGTCGTCAATCGGGTTGCGGACCCAGTCGGTTCGTTTGGGCTTCGGCACTGTCGCCAACTCCGGAGCGATAAACGCCCAGTGCGGCTTCCAGGTAGCTCCCTGCTCAATCCAACGGGTGAGGATAGCAATTTCGCGGGGACTCAGCGAGAGGTTAGCCTCTGGCGGGGGCATTTGCACTTCCGGGTCGTTGGCTATGATGCGCCGGTACACTTCGCTTTTCTGTAGATTGCCGGGCACAATCACGTGTCCGCTACCCTCCGTTAGGGCAGCAAACAGGCCGACTTCGGTATCTAGTCGCAGGTCGGCCTTTTGGTTGTTTTTGTCCGGTCCGTGGCAGGCGAAGCAGCGGTCGGAGAGAATGGGCTTCACGTGCAGGTTGAAGTCAATAACCTCAGGGATCGCCTTCTCGGCCTCCACCACCGCGGTGGGCTTTTCGGGTTGGCAGGCGAGCAAACACACAAGGGCTAAAGAATACCCACCCATTCTAGATACTGGCAGAGAGAATGGCATACGATCAGCGTATCTTCGTGGTGTAGAAAATCAATGTAGTGTTTCAGGAGAACTTATCCTAACTTCTACCGGGCACATCTCATGCAGGCCAAAAGATCTTCGCGCCAATTATCTATTCCGGGATTTTCATTAGCTTAGCGGAAGCTGCTGGTCGCTACTGATGCAGCGTGCAGATGATCACAACCACTGAACGCATTAATTTTTACTTCACCCTAACCCTAAAATATTATGAAGAAGTCAATTCTCTACTCCTTTGGCGTCTGCCTGGTGCTGCTGGCCGCTGGTTTTTCGACCCACCAGGACAGTGAATGGATCAGCCTGTTCGACGGCAAAACGCTGGACGGCTGGAAAGCCAGTGAGCATCCGGCCACCTTTTCGGTGGAAGACGGCAAGATTGTGGTGCACGGCCCCCGCGCCCATTTGTTCTACCAAGGGCCGGTAGAAAACCATGATTTCAAGAACTTCGAGTTCAAGGCCCAGGTAATGACCACGCCCGGCTCTAATTCCGGCATGTACGTGCACACCGGCTACCAGGAAGAGGGCTGGCCCAGTCAGGGCTACGAGGTACAGGTGAACAATTCGCACACCGACTGGCGGCGGACGGGCAGTCTGTACGGCATCGACGACGTGAAAGAACAGTATGTGTCAGACAACGAGTGGTATACCGAGCACATCATCGTGAAGGGCAAGCACGTCACCGTTAAGGTCAATGACAAAACGGTGGTGGACTATACCGAGCCCGACGATTTGGAGCGCAAGGAAGGTGATGAGAAGCGCCGGTTGTTGAGCGGCACCGTCGCCCTGCAGGGGCACGATCCTGACAGCAAGGTGTATTACAAAGACATCATGGTGAAGCCGCTGGAGGATTGATGGGTGGTTGTAAATGATGAATCGCGTTCCGACGTAATTTAAAGCAAGACTTTGCTTTAGGGTTGTAGAGGCCCCTATAGCCAGTCACGAATAGTGATTGGGGGAGAGGTAGGTGTTTTTTATATTGCAAATAGATGCTATTGCGTCTATACAAATGTCAGGGCTTTTTCATAAAAATCATTCCACCTGTCATCCCGCAGGGATCTTCTTACGATTTTGTGATATAATGCAATAAATGTAGCAAGTTCCCTACGGGATGACATAGAGGTAAAGAAGTATACCTAATTTTTCTTTTATGAAAAGGCCGTGATACAAATGTTGGTGGCAATAGAATAAAGACAAGAATGAAGCAGATTAGATGCTTACTACTATTAATCTTTGTCTTGACCAGTTGTGATCTACTAAATCAGAATGAGTATATTGAAACCATCTTAATCGGGTTAGATGACGATGAAAAGATATTCTGTAAGGTTTATCAGACTGGGATTGATAACTACCGGTATGAATTTAAAAGGACAACTGAAGAGGGCGATACAATTGAAATTTTCGATTCTTACCTCAATGATGCAGTTAGTGGAAACGAAAAATTTGAACTGACAAAAAAAGGTGATACAATTGAAATAACAACTTCCAAACCAATGAGTCTAGGCTCAAAAAAGGTAGACGGAGAAGTTTATCGGGTGAATGCCAAAAAGTGAATACTTCCACCAACACCATGCCGCCGCCAGCCGGGTGAATCGTTAGCTTGGGGATTTGATTTCCCCAAGTCAGACCCTAGATTCTCGGAAGAATAAGAGTTATCAAGCCCGCCAATCGGCTGCATTAATCGTTAGCTACCATACTATCTTTAATTCTCGAAGCAGAAGCCGGTGGATATCAATCAAACCCGGGCAACTACCAAGATAGATAAGCCAGCACACTACCTCGCACTAGAGCCTCTGGCAACAATGCTTAGTTTATGAGTCTACTGCAGAAAAAAAGCAATAATTCAGGCGGAATGATTACCACCGCGGCCGCGCACTACCTTAAAATTGGTATTGAAAAGGCACCCAACACGGTGCGCGCCTACCGGGCCGACCTGAACTGCTACACCTACTGGTGCGACTTGCAGGGCGTACTCCCTTTTCCCGCTTCGGCCGAACAGGTGGTCAACTACTTGGGGGATATCGCTCGTCACTACAAGGTGGCCACCCTGCAGCGGCGGCTGGCCATGCTGTCGTCCTTCCACGAGCTTCAGGGAATGGAAAGTCCTACCAGTAGTAAGCTGGTCCGCACGGCCATGGATGGGATCAAGCGCTCGTTGGGTATCCGCCAGCATCAGGCCCCGGCCTTCACGCTAGAAATGTTTCAAAAGGTCATTCTTTCGCTCGATGAGTCGGTGAATAGCCAGCTGCGCGACAAGGTGGTGCTACTGCTTGGTTTCACGGGGGCGTTCCGCCGCGGCGAACTGGCGGCGCTCAACGTAGGAGATTTGGTCTTCGACGAGGAAGGCATTCTCATCGACGTGCTACGCAGCAAAACCGACCAGCTAGGCGCGGGCCAGATCAAAGCGATCTTCTACGCGTCGCACCCAGGGTTGTGCCCGGTTCGCACGGTGCAGCGCTACCTGCAGCGCCTGGAAGAATTGTCTGTTCTGATAGGTGATAGGGTGGCATCAACGGATGAACCAGCTAACCAGACATCCCCTCGCCAGCAGCCGCTGTTGCTCCGGATGCGCCGGGGCGACCGCTTCGGAAAGCAGCGACTCACTGACCAGACCGTGAACCTGATTGTGACAAAGCACTTTGGGGCCCGCTTCTCAGCGCATACCCTGCGGGCTAGTTTTGTGACGGTGTCTAAGAAGAACGGGGCCAGCAACAGTGAGATTATGGCCCAGACCCACCATAAGACCGAGACGATGATCCGGCGCTACACCCGCTTCGAAGATGCCCGCACGCACAATGCGGGAACGAAGTTGGGATTGTAACCCTGGGGTTAAGCCAGACACCGTTCAGATCAATCCATTGAGAGGCCCAGCACGTCCAGCCCCTGCTCAAACACCACGTCCACCGGAATATTCAGCGCATCGAGGCGGTCTAAATCCTGCTGAAATTGACTGTCGATCACGCCCCGGGTACTCACCAACTGCGCCACGCCTTCATAATTGCCGTCGCCTTGCAAAGTTAGTATTTCGCGCGACAGGTCGTTCATGGCTTGCCGCATCTGTTCGTAATTGACCCGGTAGGTGCCGTCGGCGGTGCGCTCGAAGGCTCCCTTTTCCTGAAAGTAGCTGAACCGAATCATGTTGGCCTTGCCGTGCGCATTCGACGCCCCAAAGCGGACGCTGCGAAAGATACTGGCCAGAAAGGTGGTGTAGTATTCCTTCAAATCACCCTCCAGTTCGCCCTGATCGTGCAACTGGGTCACCATGTACAAACCCAGCACGTCGGCCTTGCCTTCTTCCAGAGCCGAGGCTTTGTCCTTCAGCGCCTCGCGCACCGTGCCTTGCTGGTTGATCGTATTCTTGATGCCCAGGCCGTGCGCCACTTCGTGAAACATGGTGTTGGCAAAGAACGCATCAAAGGTGACGTACTGTTGCTGCTCAGCATCGATCAGCACGTCGGCCAGGGGCACCAGAATCCGGTCATACTTGGCCCGCATGGCGTTCTTGAGTTGCAAGCGGCGCGTGCCCTTCTGTAGTTGCACTTCCTCGTCGTTGGGCAGGTTGATGGCGATGGTCTTGCTGCCCGCGTTGCAGTCGCCCGCGTAGTAGACCACGTCGTAGGCATTCAGGTCGGCATCGCTGCCGGGAGTTTCCTGCTTGTAGGCATCGGGCACCGGCAGGTTGCGTTGTAGCTCAGGCAGAAAGGCGGCGTACTTCGCCAGCCGGTCACTCCACTCCTGATCTTTGATCAACACGTAGGCTTCGTGCGCCGCCTTGTAACCAAACAACCGGTCTTCGTAGGTTTCAATCGGGCCGATCACCACGTCGACGGCGTTGTCTTTGGTATCCATCCAGGCCAGATCGCTGGCTTGGTAGTCGTCGGTGAGCAGCGCTTCGGCGCGCAGCTTGAGGTAGTGCGCGAAGTTAGGGTCTTCGGCCAGGGCGGCGGCTTCTTTTAGCAGTTCCGAAACCTCCTGCACCTGATCGGCGAACATCTCACGGTAGGGCACGCTAACGAGTTCGCCGTCAGCATTGCGGCGGATAAAGGTATACTGGCTGGCCTTGTCGGGCAGGTCGGCCTGAGCAAACTCCTCCTTGGTCATGTCGGTGGGGTAGAAGTTTGCGCCCGGTGGTTTGGGCCCCACTTCTTCCACGAAGGGCGTATTGCCATCGAGACGATCCCAGGGACCGTAGTTGATGGTGATAAACTCCCGCGTGGGCGGATTGATCTTGGTATTAAGCAGACTATCTTGCTGCCCGTAGGCTTCGTACCAGAACAGTTCGTTCATGCGGTCGGCGGCCTCAATCAAGACCGCCACCATCCGCCGTTGCTGGCCGCTCAGGTGATCCAGCGACGGATCAAGGCGCACCGCGGTGTACTTGTCCAGCAGCAAAGAAGACGAGATGGTGTCTTGACCGTCAGTTTGCTCAGCGATCTCGGTGGCCAGACCGCAACCTGAAAGGGTGATTGCCCCGGTGAGGAAAGCAAAACAAAAGATGCGTAGCATAAGACGGTGGTTAGGAGTGGGAAGATAGACAATAGACCTTACTTTGATCGATTGTTGAAGCATTACTTGCGCGAAATAGTTTTGTAGGTCCGTTCGTAGCCTTCTACCATCCGCTCGGTATCGAACCGCCGCTGGACAGTTGCGCGTACCTGCTGGCGATCAAGTGCGTCTACCCGCACCAGTGCTTGCCTGGCCGCTTCCACCACCGCATCATCACCGCCCACCGGAATAACGAACCCGGTTTGCCCATCTTCCACCACCTCGGGCACGCTGCCGCGGTGCACGGCGATCACCGGGGTGCCGCAGGCCATCGACTCGGTCATGGTGAGTCCGAAGGCTTCTTCGTAGGTCACCAGGTGCAGGCTGGCGTAGGCCCTCGACAGCCAGTGGTTCTTCTGCGCGTGATCCACCGGTCCCACAAATTCCACGCTCCCTGCTTTGAGGTGCGGCTGCACCTGCTGCTCGAAGTAAGCCTGGTTCTCAGCAGGCACAATGCCCGCCAGCACCAGCCGCCGCCCACTCTGCTGCGCCACCCGAATGGCCAGATGAATGCCTTTGTCAGGCGACATCCGGCCGAGCACGATCAGGTAGTCTCCCGGACTGGGGAGGACGGTGAACGAAGCGACGTTAACGCCATTATACACCGTGGCGACGTAGTTTAGGTTGGGAGCCAGCCGCCGTTCGGCGTTGCTGATGGATACGTAGGGTTGTTCGGTGTAGTGCTCATAGAGCGTGCGGCTGCCCGTCTCGGCCGCAGAGCCGTGCAGGGTGGTGAGCACCGGGAAGGGCGCAGGGCGGGCGGGCGGCACTCCGAAGCAGCCCGCGTGGTTGTGTAGCACGTTGACACCCAATGCGGCAGCTCGCTCGTAGGCGTGGGCGATGTGCAGGGTTTCGTACACCCGGCTGTCGAGT
The DNA here is from genome assembly GCA_963761785.1 of uncultured Cytophagales bacterium. Taxonomy (GTDB): domain Bacteria; phylum Bacteroidota; class Bacteroidia; order Cytophagales; family Cyclobacteriaceae; genus Tunicatimonas. Next base: position 1,315,022 of record CAVXII010000001.1, on the reverse strand, counting down.
TGGCTACCGGGGTGGTTAAGGGGGTGGGGGCACACGCTCTCCAACCGAGCGGTGGTTAGGCTGTCGGCGGTGGCAAACAAGGTGACGGTGTGGCCGCGGCGCACCAGTCCTTCGGCCAGCTGAGAAGCTACCAGCTCCCAACCCCCGTAGTGCTGCGGGGGAGTGCGCCAGGCAATAGGCGCCAGTAGGGCGATGTTCATTCCGTAGTTTTTAGGTTGCTGCTTAAACCATTACCCGAACGATTGGTTCATTGCCTACCGACTACTTAACTTACAAAACAATTTTTATGGCCAAAGCTGCTACCCAAACCGTTGAAGTGACCCGACTGGGGGTTATTCTGGACGAAACTGATTTGTACTTTGAAAACGAGGGCGTGTTTAATCCCGCCAGCGTGCAGAACGAAGACGGTATCCACCTGTACTACCGGGCGGTGAGCGATGGCAACTACTCTACCGTGGGCTACGCCCGCCTGAGCGACCCCACGACCGTGGCCGAGCGTTGGGATCATCCGATTTACACTCCCCGGCACCTCACCGAAAAGCACGGTGTAGAAGACCCCCGCGTGGCGGTGATCGACGGCACCTACTACATGACCTACACTGCCTTCGACGGCTTTAATGCCCTGGGGGCCCTGGCAACCTCCACCGACGGCTTTCAGTTTCAGCGACAGGGAATCATTACCCCTGATATTAGCCTGCTGGATATGGAGAAGCATCTGCGGGACGCTGACAACGAAATTAACCCGAACTACTTCACCCACATCGAAATGCTTCACAAGCGCGAGCCTGTTCCTGATCAGGTGCTGGTATGGGACAAAGATGTGGTCTACTTTCCCCGAAAGATTAACGGTAAGTTTGTGTACATGCACCGCATCTGGCCGGGCATACAGGTGGTGCAGTATGAGCGAGTGGAAGACCTTACCCCTGCCTTCTGGAAGGATTACTTCTACACCTTCCCCGACCATATCATGATGGACCCGACCTTTCCGTTTGAGAGTTCGCATATTGGGGGAGGTTGCGTGCCCATTGAGACGCCCGAGGGGTGGCTCATCATCTACCACGGAGTAGAAAAAAAGAAGTACGGCAACATCTACCACGCTGCCGCGGCTTTGGTCGATTTGGAAAACCCCGCTCGCGTTATCGGGCGGTTATCCGACCCTTTTTTCTCGCCCGACCATGAGTATGAGCAGGTGGGCTACGTGAACAATGTGGTGTTCCCCACGGGAACGGCCCGGGAGGGCGACACGTTATATATGTACTACGGGGCAAGCGACAGTCATATTGCCGTAGCCTCTTGTAGTATGGATGCGCTAATCAAGGCACTGAAGGCATCCTGAGTTAATCACTTTTTTGCAGAATTCACTTTTAATGTTATTCGTATGCCCTATCAAGTCAAACCTACGGTTTTATTTTTGGCCACCTATCCGCCCCGGGAGTGCGGTATTGCCACGTTCACCCTGGATATGGTGCAAGCGCTAACGCAGCAGTTTGGTGCTTCGTATGACTTCAAAATATGCGCCCTGGAAGAAGGGTTTGGCCACCCGCGCTCCTACCCCAATGAAGTGGTCGCCACGCTTAACACGCGCGAATTGAAAGACTGTGCTGATCTGGCCGAGCAGGTGAACAATGATCCGAGCGTGCGCGTGGTGTGCGTGCAGCATGAGTTTGGTCTGTTTGGTGGCGAATGGGGAGACCATGTGCTGGCCTTCCTTTATTCGCTTACCAAGCCAGTGGTGATCAACCTACACACCGTATTGCCCGATCCCAGTCCCGAACTTCGCCGCCTGATGCGTAACGTGGCCCGCTCGGTCCAGCAGTTGGTAGTGATGACCCATCATTCGTCGGATATACTGCAGCAAGAGTACTGCATTGACGCTGAACAGATCAAGGTGATTCCGCACGGCACCCATCTTACCCCCTGGCAAGACCCAGGGCTCCTGAAGAGAAAGTACGGACTGGCGGGCAAAAAAGTGCTGGCAACTTTTGGGTTGCTTAGCGAGAACAAAGGCATTGAGAATGCGCTTACCGCGCTTCGCACCATCAAAGAGTCCATCCCCGAGGTGGTTTATCTGGTGCTCGGAAAAACGCATCCGGTGGTGGTGCAGCACGAGGGAGAACTGTACCGGGAGAAACTACTCGCCCTGGTGGAGCAGTATGGCCTGATGAACAATGTGCGCTTTGTGAATAAGTACCTGGAGTTGGACGAGCTGCTGGAGTATCTGAGCCTGACCGATACCTATCTGTTTGTTTCCAAGGACCCGAACCAAGCGGTAAGCGGCACTTTTACCTACGCCATGAGTTGTGGCTGCCCGATCATTTCTACTCCTATGCCGCACGCTCAGGAAGTGTTGCGGACCGATATGGGTATTCTGCTACAGGATTTCAATCAGCCTGACCAGATTGCGGAAGCGGCCATCCGAATTCTGTCAGATAAAGAGCTACAGCAGCATATGAGTAACAACGCGTACTATCATACGCGTAGCGCCACTTGGCAAAACGTAGCGGTGCAGTATGCGCAGTTGTTTCAGCAGTTGGATGACCCAACCGGCGTACTACGCTACGAACTGCCGGAAGTGAACCTAGACCACGTCCGAACGCTCACCACTCCGGCGGGTATGATCCAGTTCGCCCACTTTGGTATCCCCGACCTGAATTCAGGCTATACCCTGGATGATAACGCCCGCGCACTGATCGCCATGGGTATGTATTATCACCACCGACGCGAATCAGATGGTTTGTCACTGTTAGAAACCTACCTGGATTTCGTGATCAGCTGCCAGCAAACCGACGGCAGTTTTCTAAACTACGTGGATGAGGACCAGAAGTTTACGCCGCAGAACACCGAAGTGAACCTCGACGATGCCGCAATGCGGGCCGTGTGGAGTTTGGGCACCTTGGTGCGTTATCATAAAATTCTTCCGTCTGATTTGGTCGCAAAAGCGAAGGATGCATTGCTGCGAGCGCTGCCAATTATTCGCCAGGTGGATTCGCCACGGGCGCAGGCATTCGCCATCAAAGGACTGTACGCCTGCCACCGGGTGGAGCCCAATTCTGAAATACTGGAGGTTATTGATCAACTTGCTTTGAGGTTGCTCGATAAGTTTAACGGGGTGGCTACTTCTGAGTGGAACTGGTTCGAAGACTACCTCACTTACGCCAACAGTGTGCTTTCCGAGGGCATGATGTACGCTTACTTGGCCACCGGCCGTGAAGACTATCAGCGGGTGGCCTACCAGTCGTTCGACTTCTTACTGGAGTGTCTGTTTATCAAAGACGGTCAGATTAAGGTGGTTTCTAACGATGGCTGGTGGATGAAGGGCGACGTCTGCAAACCGGGCGGCGAGCAACCCATTGATGTGTGCTACACCATCACGGCGCTGTCGCTGTTTCATCAGGTATCTCAGCGCCCGGTGTATCAAGAGAAGCTGTACGCTGCGTTTGGTTGGTACTTGGGCAATAACCACCTTAGCCAGATCATCTATAATCCGGTGACCGGCGGGTGCTTCGACGGGCTAGAGGAGGAGCATGTGAACCAGAACCAAGGCGCCGAGTCTACGGTGTGTTACCTGATTGCCCGCTTGCAGATGGAGCTGGAATACAGTGCCGCACAGCAACCGCGTCATACTTACAAAATCATGGTCGGACAGAATTACTCTGTTACCCGAGATGATGCCCTGGGCCGTTCGGTGGCGTAGCCATGCCAATTGTTGCCCGGATACTTACTTTTTAAACTTCCGCCACCTTGAAACCACGTCTCATCGACTTTCGGCTACCGCCCCCCGACCCTGAACTGAAGCTGGTAGTCATAGTGCCCGCCAAAGACGAAGAGTTCACGCTTCCGGCTACGCTAGAGGCCCTTTATCGGCAAACTGACGCCAAGGGGCAGTTTCTTAACAGACAGTGGTATGAAGTAATCATACTGGCCAACAATTGTAGTGATACTACCGCCCAAGTTGCTGAAGAATTTGCCCAAGCTCATCCCAACGGCCGTTTCCACGTGGTCAGTTGCCATTTGCCTTCGCCCATTGCACACATTGGCTACGTACGCCGCCGGTTGATGGACGAAGCGTACCGCCGGTTGATGCTACTGGGGCGTCCTCGGGGTATCATCGCTTCTACCGACGGCGATAGCACTGTTAATGCCACCTGGGTGTATCATACCATAAAAGCAGTGCGACAGGGGGCCGATGTAGTAGGCGGGCGCATTCGCACGACACCCCAGGTCATCGGGCGGCGATACTACTTGCAGGATGTGATGTACCGCTACCTACAGGCTCAGCTCGAGTCCATCATCGATCCGCAACCGGCCGACCCCTGGCCCCGGCACTTTCAGAATTTTGGACCCAGCCTGGCCGTCACGGCTGCACTGTACGAACGGGCCGGACGATTACCGGTGCTTCGGGCGCTGGAAGACGTGCGCTTCTACGAGGCGTTGCAACGCCTCGATGCCCGAATCCGGCACTGCCCCAACGTACAAGTGCTCACTTCTGCCCGCACCCAAGGGCGGGTAGACTTTGGCTTTTCGGTGCAGTTGCAGGAGTGGGGGCAGATGTTGCAGCAGGGCAATCCGTTTATGGTGTCCCCTGCTGACTACTGGGCGTTTCGGTTCACCCTACAGCGACACCTTCGGCAGGCGTGGCAACGTCGCTCGTTCACCGCTCTGCAGCCGGTGGCTCAGATGCTCTCACTCTCGTCGCATCTTTTATTCGATCGCATGGAAGGTGACCGCTACTTTGGCACCTTCTGGCAATGGTTCACGAAACTCCCGGAATTTGATCGGTTGATAGCGCAGCGATTCACACCGGTGCCCATTACTGAGGCCATTGCTGGGTTGCGGCAACTAACGCGGCGGGTCACCCCGTTCGTTCCCATCGATCCAAACGGTAGCGGTCCGTTCGTTGGTGTTGCTGATGTACCAGAGAAGGTTCTAGCGTACGAAAGGCATCATGCACCTCATCACCGGTCAACGGGTAGTTAGTGGGCTGCACCCAGTGCACCAGCAGCAGGTGGCCGCCGGGTTGCAATGCGCGCAGAATTTGATGTTGCGCCTTCTCCAAATCGTTCCACGACCAGTAATAACCCACCTCCGATACCAAAATCAAGTCAAAGGTGTTGTCAGGAAAAGTGTCGGGCACCCGCATCTGCTTCAGTTGCACGTGCGGTTGATCTTGAAGGCGTTGCCGGGCTTTTTGCAGAGGAACAGTGCTACCATCAACGGCCAGCAGACGTCCGCAGCGGGGGGCTAACTGTTGGGTGAGCACGCCAATGGAACAGCCTATCTCAAACGCATTTTGATAGTGTTTGTTGGGCAAGGCGGCCAAAGTAGCTGCGTACTTGTCGCGCTCGTACGTACTCGTTTCAAAGTCCCAGGGGTCTTCGTTTTGCTGGTACAGACCATCAAAATACTCGGTAGAAAGTGAATCGCTCATGGGGCCAGGAAGTATTCGTAGGGTTGCGTAAAGTGACCAATCATTTCCGAATCAAGCGTAAACCCTTCCGGGTCGTCGTCGATCAGTTGCGTCGTTTGCGACAGGTGGGCAGCAATAGCGCGTTTTTTCAGCGGCAAAGCATCAGAAACATTCACCCGAAGCCAGCTTCCGTCGGCAGCGGTGGGCAAATCGTCGGGTTGGGTAGATTCCCAGACCCAAATCGGGTACTCTAACCAGCGCACAGAGAGTTTAGATTGATTAACCGCAGCGCGGAGCAGGTGCCAAGTGGCCCGGTGATCACCGTGCGGGTCGCGCCGCCAGGGCACCAATACGGTCTGGGGCCGAAGTCGCGCCAGCTGCTTGTGAACTAGGGCTACTGCTTCGCCGAAGTCTTCTGACGTGGGCACCGGCACCCAGGTATCGGGAAGGCGCAGAAAGTGGATGTCACCCAGGAATACACCTAGAATTTCCAGGGCTTCCGTCGCCTCTCGCTCGCGCAGGTCACGGCGGGCCTCCGGAGGGTAGCGCTTGGAGTTGGGGTGAGACATGCTGCCGTCGCTCACGAATAGTACCGACACCGCTTGCCCCCGCTGCCGCAGCAGCGCAATCACTCCCCCGCAGCCCAGCGACTCGTCGTCGGGGTGCGGAGCCACCACCAGCGTGCTACCCCAGGTGCTGAGCGTTTCTGCCGGGTAGGGTTGAGCCCGGTTGGCTACTTCCTCAAACGTCATCAGACCAGAGGGTATGCGCCGGGGTGGTTTGTTCGCCTACGTACTGCCCCACCTGGGCAAGGGCAATGTCGGGGGCGGGCTGACGGAGATAGGTGGTCAGGTCGGCGTGCAGACGCGCGAAGGGATGCGGATGCAGCAGCCCCCGGGCTCCCACGCAGCGTTCAGCCAATTGCATCACCTCCAAGCCAATGCGCTCGATCACCGAGCGGGTCATGTTGGCGTAGTTGATGATCTGTTCTGGCGTGGCCGCACTGTCCGCCTGCTGCCCGGCCTGTTCGATCCAGCGGTTGCCGGTTTCGATCAGGATCGCCATTTCTCCCAGACGCATGCGCTGGTACGGGTCTTCGGTACGACGCAATTCCTGTAGATAAGTGCGGGTAGCGTCAAAGATTGCTTCGGCTCCTCCCAGATGCACCGCCGCAAAACGGATGGCACCGCCGCTGAAGTACGGCTGCAAGTGATAATCGTCGGGCTGGCCCAGCAGGTCGTCTTCGGTGAGCGTAATGCCGCTGAAGTCAATTTTGTGACTCACGCTAGCGTGCATGCCCAGAGGCTTCCAGAACGATGGGTCGACCGGAGCCTGCGGATGCTCGTCGAGCGGCACGATACACATCTGCCAACCGCATTCCTGGCCTTCCTCGTCAATGAGTTTTCCGGGCACGATCGGGCGGGTTACTTGTCGCGCTCCCGAGCAGAAGGTCTTGGCCCCCTGTAGCACGTAACGTCCATTGCCCTGCGCAACAATTGACACGCCATCGTGCGCCTGGGTGTTCCATACGCCAAAGAGATGCTGTGCGTGCTGCGTATCAGCGTACCAGCGTTCCCGTTGCTCCGTCGTGCCGAACAAATAGATAAGAAGCAGCGCGTTGATATGTCCCTCGTAGATGCGCCCTACCGATAGGTTTCCTTTGCCAATCAACTTGAGCAACTGCAACTGTTGAGCAGTGACCGAGCGCTCGAACGCCAGGGGTTGCCCAGGTAGCGTGATGCTGAGTAAGTCGGCTTCCCGCAACCAAGAGAATTCCTGCTCAGGAAACCGCCAGGCCTCTTCTTCCGATTGTCGCTCGCGGTGCTGCCCCAGCCGCTCGGATAACTCAGCAACCGACGACAGTATCGATGCGAGACTCTCTGGAGTTGGGTAATCAAACGTTGAAATCATAAGTAGCTGAAAAAATGAAACAAGCAAGCTTTTACCGGGGTAGTGTCAACCGTATCATTGTCAAAAAAAGGGTTTAGGAAGCATAATTTTTACTCTGCTTGTCCTCTATCTGCTTGAGGCGGTACTCAGCATTGCGACGGGCGTGCTCCGAGGGCTCCAGGCGGTGTCCGTTGTGGCGGGCGTACACTTGGGTGAATTCAGCTCCAAACAATAAGATCAGGCTGGAATAGTAGACCCACAGCATGATCAGAATGATGGACCCCGCTGCGCCGAAGGTCGCTCCCGGGTCAGACTGCCCGAAGTAAAAGCCCAGCAAAAACTTGCCGATCGTGAACAGAACCGCAGTTAACAAAGCGCCGTACCACACCGATTTCCACTCTACGTCGGCATCGGGCAACACCTTGAACATAAGCGCGAACAGGGTGGTGAGCACGCCAACGGACAGTAGCGTGTTGATAATAAAGAAGACGAAAGTAGGAAAGCCGGGTAACTGCTGCTCGATCCACCCATCAAGAGCCGCCAGCGCGGCCGATAGCAACAGCGATACGATCAGCAGAAAGGCCAGGGCCAGCACAATACCCAGGGCAGTGACCCGGCTGATCACCGTCTGCTTGATGCCCGCATCGGGGTCTAATTCTACTTCCCAGGCGTCGTTGAGTGACTTTTGCAGTTGACTGAACACCCCGGTGGCCCCAAACACCAGCGTGGCGAAGCCCACGATCAGGGCCATCGTAGAGTTAGACTCCTGCCGCGAATTTTGTAGCATGGTCTTCACCTGCTCGCCCGCGTCGCCACCCATCGAGCCGCCCACCTGATCGGTGATGACCTGCTCTACGTAGTCGGGACTCCAGATCAGACTGGCCACCGTAACGACAATAATGAGCAAACCGGGCAGCGAAAAAACGGAATAGTAAGCGATGGAAGCACTTTTTTGAAAAGCGTCGTCGCTCTGCCACTCTTGATAAGTTTCCTTAAAGTAATCAAAAATCTGTCGAGCGTTCATGGATCAGAAGAGTAGGTTCCTGGGTAATAACTCGAGAGAGAGACGAATGGTTATTCACTTCGCAGCGCATCCACCGGATTGGCCAGAGCCGCGCGGGTTGTTTGGAAACTAACGGTGATCAGCGCTACGAGTAGCGACAGCCCTCCGGCAAAGATAAACACCCACGCCCCAATGTTGATGCGGAAAGCAAAACCGGACAGCCATTCCTGAATCATAAAGTGGGTAATGGGTACGGAAATCAGAAAAGCCAGGGCGATCAACAACGCAAAGTTCTTGGAGAGGGCAACCAGCAACTGGATAAGCGAAGCACCCAGCACTTTGCGGATGCCAATCTCCTTAGTGCGTTGCTCAGTCACGATCGAGGCCAGCCCGAAGAGGCCCAGACAGGCGATGACAATGGCTAGCCCGGCAATGATCGATACCACCTTGCTCATTTGCTCGTCGGCCTGGTAGAGGGTTTCAAAGTGTTCATCCAAGAAAGCGTACTCGAAGGGACGATCCGGCACCAAACGCTCCCACGTGCGTTGCACCGCCTGGATAGACTGCTCCACATTGTTCGGACTGATCTTGACCGAAAGCTCGTTGAAGCCCCAGTCAGGGTGCAGGTGGATGGCCAGCGTGTTGACCGAATGGTGCAGCGAGTTAAAGTTGAAGTCGTGCGTCACGCCGATGATGGTACCCAGCGTATCATTGTTGTACCAGCCAAACCCAAACTTCGCGCCGACGGGGTCGGCCAACCCCAGTTCCTTAGCCAGTGCTTCATTGATAATAAAGGCAAAGCCCGGATCGGTGGCGTAGTCACGCGAAAAGGAACGGCCTTGCTGCACTGGGATGTCGTAGACTTCCAGATAGTCGTAGTCGACGTTGACCTGCGATGACGTGAGCTCCCGCAGGGTGGTGTCGTTTTTCATCTTCACGCCGGTCTGATGAAAGTTATTGCCAATCCGTTGTCCCGAAGCGGTGACTCCCGCCACGCCCGCCTGGGTTAGCAGCTCGTTCTTGATGGTCTCGTACTGCTCGTTGGCGGTGCTGTTCATCGGAATGAGCATCATCTGGTCTTTATTAAAGCCAATGTCTTTGTTCTTCATAAAATTAAGCTGCTGCGTGGCTAACACCGTGCCGACGATCAGGGCAATGGCGGTAGCAAACTGCACCACCACCAAACTGTTTCTCAGCAGCGACTTCCGGTTCAGACTCGCCAGTTTCCCCTTGAGCACCTGCGCCGGTTGGAAAGATGATAGAAAGAAGGCCGGGTAAAAGCCGGACAGCACGCCCACTAAAACGGCCAACGCCAGCACGCCCAGCAGCACGTCGGCATGGTTGAAGATGGTCGACAAAGACAATGAGCGGTCGGTAACGGCATTAAGATACGGAATGAAGAGGGTGGTCATTGCCAGCGATAAAACCAACGCGATGAACGTTAACAGCACCGATTCGCCCAGAAACTGCCGGACGAGTTGTTGCTTGAGCGCGCCAATCGCCTTTCGGATACCCACTTCCTTAGAGCGGGTGGTAGAGCGAGCCACCGATAAGTTCATGAAGTTAATACTGGCAATAATTAGCACGAAGAAGGCCAGAATGGAGAATATCCGAATATACGTGCCGTCAAACTTTCGGTAGTTCTGGTAATCGTGCTCAATGTCGGTCGAGCCAAGGTGCACGTCGGACAGTGACTGCAGAAAGAGCGTATAGTATTCCGTAGCCTCTTCGCTCATGTGCGATTGCAGAAACGCCGGAAACTTGCTTTCTAGTTGGGCCACGTCAGTTTGGGGAGCCAGCAGCAAGTAAGTAACCATAAAGTTGCTGCCCCACTGGTTGTTGAACTCCGGGTTTTCCCGCGTCACCGTGTTGATTGAAACCAGAGCTTCGTACTGTAGGTGAGAATTTTCGGGCAGGTTGGCCAAAACTCCCGTTACTTGGTAGTTTTTATCGTCGATGACAAGCTGTTGACCTACGGCATCCTCGTCACCGAACAGCTTTCGAGCGGTTTCCTCGGTCAGTATGATACTATTGGGTTTGTCCAGCGCGGTCAGCGGGTCGCCCTGCAGGAGTTCGAAGTTGAAGAGCTCCAGAAAGGTAGAATCAACCACGGCGGTTCGTTCAATAACCAGTTGAGTATCGTCTCGTTGGTACAACAGGTTGCCTCGCACCCAAAAGCGGGTGAAGCCGGTGACCTCCGGCATTTCGTTAAGCAAATTAGGGCCCATACCGGGCATCGACAGCGCCACCTTCTGCGGGCTCATGCCGGGGAAGGATTGAACCTCATCGAGTCGGTAGATATTCTCTTTCTTCTGATGAAAACCATCGAAACTAAGTTCGTCGGTGATAAACAAAAAGATCACCAGGCAGGTGGTGATGCCAATGGCCAGACTGAACACGTTGATAAAGGAATACACCTTGTGCTGCGTCAGGTTGCGAAGGGCAATTTTGAGATAGTTCTTGATCATAACTGCTTACGGTTAGTTTAGGAAGGTAGACCACCGCCACCTGACGGGTCTTTCACTGTTTACTCGCTCTTTAGAGAATCCGCCGGGTTGGCGGTGGCCGCGCGCATGGCTTGGTAGCCAACCGTGAGCCAGGCAATCAGCAGGGCTACCAGCCCTGCGATAACCAAACCGCCCGTCGAAATACCAATGTGGTAGGCGAAATCTTCCAGCCAGCGATCCATCAGGAAGTACGAGAGTGGCACGGCAATGAGCAGGGCGATCAGCACCAGTTTGGTAATATCGCGAGACAGTAGCACCACAATACTCAACACTGAGGCTCCCAGCACCTTCCGAATGCCAATCTCCTTGGCCCGTTGCACGGTGGTGAACGCCGTGAGACCGAACAGGCCCAAACACGCAATGAAGACGGCCACGAGCGCAAACGCATTGAATAACTGACCGGCCTGCTGTTCGGCGACATAAAGCGCACTGAACTCATCGTCTATAAAAGTAAAATCGAACGGCCGGTGCTGAACGACACTTTCCCACGCTTCTTCCAGGGCGGCCAGGGTAGCCGAAGGGTCGCTGTGAGCAGCAGTGCGCACCAGTATCGTTCTCGATTGCCAAGGATCAAAAAAGATGATCAGTGGCTCAATCTTCTTATGTAACGAGCCAAAGTGAAAATCTTTCACTACCCCTCGAAGCACGCTGCCGCGCCCCGTTATGGTGATGTCTTGCTGCATGGCTTCTTCGGGACTAAAGCCCAGCGCACGGGCGGCGGTTTCGTTGATCACAAAACCGAAGGTGCGCAGGTTAAAGCTATCGGCTTGTATTGCCGCCAAGTCGGCGGTCGTGAAGTCGTGACCAGCTACCAGCTCCAGGCCCGCCGTAGCCAGAAAATCCTCATGAACGGGCAGGCCGGTGGCCGCCATTGTAAATTCATCGGAAGTGCCAGCGAGCGAAAGCGCGTAGCCCCCACGGATATTGGTAGGGGTTTCGTAGGCCGCGCTCACCTCTTCCACCTGATTCTGTTTTTCAAGTTCCGTTTTAAGTGCTTCGTACTGCTCGTAGACAATGTCATCCAGCGGCAGGGCCACCAACTGATCCTTATCGTAACCCAGTTTCTGCTCTTGAATAAACCCAAGTTGTCGGTAGATAATAAGCGTACTGATAATCAAGAAGGTGGAGATCACGAACTGAAAGACCACCAAGCCTTGCCGTAGACTTCCCCCGGCACCGGCGGTGCGCATCTTGCCCTTGAGTACCTGCGCCGGACGAAACGACGACAGCACCAGAGCCGGATACGCCCCGGCTAACAGACTTACCAGCGTACCAATGCCTATGAGGCTGGCAATGGAAAAGGGCTCGCCCAGGTAATCTAGCGTAAAGCCGCGCTGGGCGAGTTGCTGGAAGTAGGGGAGCAACAGGTGCGCCAATACCAAGCTTGCTAGCATCGATAGGGTGGTAATCAGGGCGGCCTCGCCCATGAACTGTCCCAGTAACTGGCTACGGTAGGCCCCCAGCACCTTGCGCATGCCCACCTCGCGGGCGCGGTACGTGGCGCGGGCGGTGGCCAGGTTGACGTAGTTGATGCAGGCCACCAGCAAAATGAGCAGAGCGACGGCCGAAAAGATATACACGTAGCGATAATCACCCCCCGGTTCCAATTCGCTGTCCATGTCCGAGCGCAGGTGAATGTCGGTGAGGGGCAATAAATTGTACGCTACGTAACCATCGGCGACGAAGGCATCGGGCACCTCCCGCCGGAGTAACGCCGGAATCTTCTCTCGTAGCGAATGGATCGCTTCCGGTTCGCTTAGTAATAAGTAGGTGAAGTAATTGGCTGACCACCACATTTCTTCCTGGAAAAATTTCAGGGAGGTAGTAGAAGCGACCAGGCGTGGGTGAATGTGAGAATATACCGGTGGATCGGCCATCACGCCCGTCACCTTGAACGGAGTGCGGTCGGTGCCAACCAGCAGGGTTTTTCCAACTACCTCCTGGTTTGTCCATTGCGGGCCGTAGTACTTCGCCGCCACCGAGGCCGTCAGCACGATAGATTGGGGGGCAGTTAGCGCGGTGGCCGGATCTCCCCGCAAAAGAGGAAAACTAAACACCGAAAAGAAGGTGCTATCGGCGTAGAACAGCCCTTCTTCCTGAAACGACTGATCTCCCGATTGCACCATCCGGGGACGGATGTCGGAGGCATTGATGAGTCGGACACCTCCCACCACTTCCGGAAACTCTCGCTGGAAGGCGGGCAGCACGGCCGTGGGCGATACGGCGGTCTTGGCCACCACGCCGCCTTCGCCGTACTCCAGACTAGCGCGTACGATACGGTCTTTCTGCTCATGAAATTGGTCGTATTGCAACTCATAATACACGTAGGTGGCAATGAGCAGGACGCAGCTTAAGCCCACCGTGAGGCCCAGCACGTTGATGATGGAATGGAGCCGATGGCGACTCAAATTACGCAGGGCGGTGAGGAAATAGTTCTTGAGCATGGTTTGATAGTTTTGTGTCTTACAAATGATTTAAGCTCACTCATTCCGCAGGGCGTCCACCGGATTCACCCACGCTGCCCGAAAAGATTGATAACTCACCGTTGCCAGCGCAATCGCCAGGCACAGCAATCCGGCCACGGCGAACACCGCTACTCCAATATCGATATGGTAGGCAAAATCCTGAAGCCAACGGTTCATGGCGTAGTAGGTGATCGGAATAGCGACCACAAAAGCGATCAGAATGAGGCGAATAAAGTCCTTGTTAAACAGCAGCAGCAACTGCTGCAAATTGGCCCCCACCGTCTTGCGAATACCCACCTCCTTGGCCCGCTGCACGGATCGGGCCAGCGACAGATTAGTGAAGTTGATGCAGGCAATAAACAAAATCAGTAGCGAAATGGCCGAGAGAATGGTGATGTAGGTGATGCTCCCGCTGGGCGTTGGGTCTTCGGCGGTGTTGGAGTAGAGGTGAATGTCGGTCAGCGGCTGTAGCTGGGGCACATTCTCTTCCCCTCCCGACTGCTTGCGGTGTCGCTCGTTAAAGGCAACCATTTGGGCTTTGATGCCCGGGGCGGAAGCACTCGGAGTGAGTTTTACGTACGTCCACAACCAGGGCCACCAGTAGCTGGTGAATTCTCTTTGGTAGCGGTACATCCGCTTGAGTGCAGCCATCGAAGCCAGAAAATCGATTTGCAAATGCGAGTTGTCGGGTGTGTCGGCCATCACACCCCGCACCTCCAGCTCCAGTTCGTCGCCTACGCGAATGGTTTGGCCCAGTGGGTCTTCGTCGCTAAAGTACCGTTGGGCGGTCGAGGCGGTCAGGACCACTGCTTCGAGTGACGCCAGCACCTGCGCGGCATCACCCGCCAGCAGTTCAAAGTCAAACACCCGGAAGAAGCTGCGGTGCTTGCGCAGGTTTCGCAGGGCGATGGTGGCGTAGTGTTTGAGCATGATGGCATGAGTTTATTTTTGTACAAGTCCTCCCCCCAAAAGTCACTGCAAGCGAGATACGAGCGCGCTTGACGAAGACAAGAGGCCAACGAGCGAAACAGTCTCGAGCATGATGGACGCGAGCAGAGATTGGATACGGCGGGTCTTCGTCTTCGTAGGTTGAGATTGCGTCGGCGGTGAGGGTTGGCGTTGCATTGAGTTTGATTTCGTTTTGATGTTTTATATTTCTTCTCTTTTTAGCAACCGCGCCGCCTCGCAATGGCGTTGCGGGGGGAAATTACTCACTGCGCAGCGCGTCCACGGGGTTGCTTAGGGCGGCTCGCACGGACTTGTAGCCCACGGTCACCCAGGCGATACCAATGGAAACGAGTAGGGCCAGCGCGAAGTAGGTAACGCTCAGGGGAATGCGGTAGACAAACGTCTCTAGCCAGGCCTGCATGGCGAAGTAGCCCAGCGGGGCGGCAATCACAAAGGCCAGCAGCACCAGCAGCGTGAATTCTTTGGAAAACAAGTAGACGATCTGCGGTGCTGTCGCCCCCAGCACCTTGCGCACCCCGATCTCTTTCTGCCGCTGCAGGGATAGGTAGGATACCAAGCCGTAGAGTCCCAAACAACCGATCATGATCGCCAGGAAACCAAAAATCCGGAAAGCCTGGAACATCATATCTTCCAGCAAGTACATAGCCCCGCTCTCGAAGTACTCATCCAGCGTCAACGCCTGGTAAAAGTAGTCAGGATAGGTTTCCTCCCAGGCATCCCGTACAAACGATAGTTGGTGAATGGATTGCCGCTCACTGAGTTGGATCGCGGCGATGCTGACCCAGTCGCCGTAGTACATCATGTTGGGATGAATTTCTTTTTGCAAGGAGGTATTGTTAAAATCTCGTACCACGCCTACGATATTAGCTTCTCGGTCGCCATGCACCAGCGTCTGTCCGATGGCATCTTCCGGGCTGTCGAAGCCGAAGATTTTCACCGCCCGTTCGTTGATCAGGGCATTGTAACTCGGCAAAGAATCCTCGGGCACTATTTTGTCTTCCTCACGCAGGTTTCTCCCTGCCACTAAGGAGATACCGAAGGTCGCCAGGTACTGAGGGTCTATGGTCTTTCGTTCAATACCGTATTTCTCGTCTTCGCCGCGCAGCGGATTGTAGGCCCCTGACCAACTCTGACTGCTCGACATGGGTGGACCCGAACTGAAGCTTACCTGCGTCACCGCCGTCTGGTTAGTGACTTTGTTGCGAAAGGCTTCCAACTTCTGCCGATCGTTCTCAGGCATATAGACTACTGCCATGTCGGCTTGCCGAAACCCCAGGTCCTGACTGCGGATGTAGCGCATCTGCATGGAGACGACGATGGTGCCGATGATGAGCAGTTGCGAGATGACAAATTGGGTTATCACCAGCGTCTTGCGCAGCGAAAACTTCCCGGCAAAACCGCTTTTCTGCTGGCTTATCAACTGCTTCAGCGCGTCTACGGGACGGAAACCCGATAGCACGCGGGCCGGGTAATAACCGGCCAGCAACGTGACTGCCACGCACAAGGCCAGCAGAAAATAGAAAACGGTGGGACCAATGGCCAACTCGGTGTGGATCACCACTGACATGTACTGGTTGAGAGAGTCAACAAACCAATCGGCTAGCAATAGGGCGACTACGGCGGCCAGCAGCGTGATGAGAAAAGTTTCGCTCAGAAACTGGATCATCAACTGTGAACGCACTCCGCCCAGTGTTTTGCGGATGCCAATTTCTTTGGCGCGTCGCACCGACTGGGCCGTGGCCAGATTGATAAAGTTGATACAGGCGGTCAACAGAACGATGATACCCATCACGACAAAGGCGCTGACCAGGATGAGGGGCGTAGCGTACATAGTGCCGCCGTAGTCCTCATCGGTGTGCACGTCCGGTAGGGCTTGTAGATGATAGCTTTGTTTGGCTGCCTGCTCCTCGTCTAGATATTTGTCTTTGAAAGCGACCAGTTGTGCTTCTACTTGCGCAGGGGTTCCGGCGTCGGGCAGCAGCACAAACGTGTACCAATCAGAGTTAACATTTCCCCAGGCATCCTCCAGCCAGGGTTTATCACGCTCGTACGCTTGAATAGGCAGGAGCAAATCAAATACGATATTGGAATTCTGCGGAACGTTTCGGGCTACGCCGCTGATCTGGTAAGGCTCCTGGTTGACGATCAACGTCTGGCCTAGTAATTCATCGTAGCGATCTTGATAGTCCCGGCCGTAGAGTCGGTCGGCGAGCTCCTGGGTAAGCACCACTTCATTGGGTGTAGTGAGGATACTTTTTTGATCTCCGGCCAGTAAGGGGTGGTCGTACATCCGCAGAAAGTACTTATCGGCATAGGTCAACCCTTTGCCCCGTTGCGTATCGGTCATGATGGGGGAGGCTTCCTCAGATGCTTTCAGAATAGCTTCGTTATGGGCCACCACCTGCGTCACCAGTGGTAGGTCGGGGAAGTCGTTGCGCAGGGCATTGGCCAGCGGGTAGGTGACGCTTCCCTGGTAATTAGTCCCCTCGTTACCGTTAAACTCACCGACGATTCGGTAGATGTTGTCCGCTTTGGTATGGTAGCTGTCGTAAGTGTACTCGTCTTCCATGAAAACATAGATGGCGATGCAGCAGGCCATGCTGAGGGCTAGTCCGGCCGCGTTGATGAAGGTATTCATTTTGTTGCGGCGGAAGTTGCGCAGGGTTGTAAGCAGATAGTTCTTAAACATATCGTAGGAGGTTAGATGGTTGATTGGCAGTTGTCAAACGCTGTGCCTCGCTGATAGTAATCTGATTATCAGCATTTTGTCCGATTCTGTGTTTGTACAAACTGTTCAAAATCGGTCAATCGCTGTCCGGTTTCGTACACCTTTGTTGAGTAACGTCACTGCGAGGCGAGCCCCTGGCTCGCAAAAAAGCCAGTAATGAGTAAGCTCATCAAACCCCCTTACGCGCCAAAGTAGTCCATCGCCGACGCAATCTCGAGCAAGTTTAAACCAGACGTAGTCGAGACTGTCGCCCGGCAGTCTCGAGTACTCAGAAACGTGTCTGAGACTGCGTCGGCAGGGTCTTTGCAGTTTCGCCTACTGCTAATTCGTTGCACGGGCCCATACAGTCTTTTTTTGTGTCGAGGCGTCAGCCTCGCAGTGACGTTCACCATCAACATTCGGTACCCTATGGAACGAGGCGGAAGTGTGTATATCGTGGCCAACCAGCGGTGCACCACGCTGTACGTGGGCGTAACGTCTAATCTGCCGCGGCGCATCTGGCAGCACAAGACGAAGTTTTATCCCCGCAGCTTCACGGCCCGCTATAACTGCGACCAACTCGTCTACCACGAAGCCCATCCCACCATCATGGAGGCAATCGCCCGTGAAAAGCAACTCAAGGCCGGTTCGCGCAAGAAAAAGCTAGCCCTCATCCGTCGCCTCAACCCCGACTGGCGCGACCTATGTGAGGACATAAAGGATTGGTAAACCGCACTTCCCCCCAAACCGTCACTGCGAGGCGGCCCGTCCTTGTAGTAAAGTAGACGTAAAGAGCAAAGCAGCGGAAAGGTGCTTAAGGAAACGCGGACTAACCCCGCCGACGCAGTCTCGAGCATCCGTAGCCGGTGTTTGAGACTGCGTCGGCGGGGATAGCTAATGCTTCCTTTTCGTAGCCTTGCTACCTTTGGTAACCTACGTCTTATCTATAACGAAGACTCGCCGCCTCGCAGTGACGTTTCCATAGGTACTACTCGTCTCGCAACGAGTCTACCGGGTTGGCCCCGGCGGCGAGTAGCGAACGGTAGCCTACGGTGAGGGCCGCAATGGTGAGGGCGATGAGCAGCGTGACACCGAAGAAACCGGCGTGCAGCTCGATGCGGTGGGCGAAGGTGCCGAGCCAGGCCCGCATGGCAAGATAGCCCAGCGGCGCAGCCACCCCGAAGGCGAGCAGCACCAGCCCGGCAAATTCCCGCGTGAAGCGAAATAGAATATCCGACACGGTGGCACCCAGCGTCTTGCGAATGCCGATCTCTTTGCGCCGGTGTAGCGTGAGGTAGGAAGCCAAGCCGTACAGGCCCAGCCCGCCGACCAGCAGCGCCAACCCGGCCATCAGGCGGAACAGCCGGTAGAGCATGTCTTCGAGGGTATACAACATCGCCATGTGCTCGTCGACCCACTCTGATTGGAAGAAATCGTTGGGGTAGATCGCCTCCCACTGCGACTGGAGCTTCGACAGCACCTTCGTCGGGTTGCCGCTGATGCGAACGTGGGCGACCCGCAGGGCGTCGCCGTAGTAGAAGTAGCCGGGCTGTACCGCTGACTTGAGGGAGTTGTTGACGAAGTCGGCCAGCACCCCGACCACCTTCATACGTATCCCCGCGCCCCGGTCCAGCGTGAAGGTGTGCCCGAGAGCAGCTTCCGGATTCTCGAAGCCGAGGGTGTGCACCGCCCGTTCGTTGAGCAGCACCGCCCGGTTGGTCACGCTGTCGGGAGCATAGTCGGTGTCGCGCAGGTTGCGACCGGCCACCAGCGACAGCCCAAAGGTTTCCACGTAGTGCGGGTCGATCACTTTTTCTTCTAGGTTCATTTGCTCGCCGTCGGCGGCGTAGCCCTCGTTCCAACTGCGGTTGCGCGAGATGGGCGGGGCCGACCCCAGCGCCACCTGCTCCACCGCCGCGTGAGTAAGGGCCTGCTGCCGAAACAGCGCTCCGGCCGCTGCGTTGCGCTCTGAGACGGGCAGGTCCACCATCAGCACGTTTTCCTGTATGAATCCCTGGTCCTGCTCCTGGAAGTAGCGCATCTGAGTGGCAGTCACCAGCGTGCCGATTAGCAGCACCTGGGCAATGGTAAACTGGGTGACCGTGAGCACCTTGCGCAGCGAAAAGCGCGCTCCGAACCCGGTGCGGGTGGTGGTTGCCACCGACTGCTTAAGCACGACCGTCGGACGAAACCGCGTAAGCACCAAGGCCGGATAGATGCCCGCCAGCAGCGTGACCAGCAGGGCCAGCGGCGTCATGAACAGCCCCAAGCTACGATCCAGCTCGAACCGCATCACTACCCACTGGGCGAAGGGAGCCATGTAATCGTTGATGCTGTCCAGCATAAATTCCGCCAGTCCCACGGCCAGCAGCGAGGCGACCAGCACCTGCAAGCCCGCCTCACCCAGAAACTGCCCCAGCAGTTGCCGCTTCTGTCCGCCCAGCACCTTGCGAATACCAATTTCCTTGGAACGCTGGATGGCCTGAGCGGTAGACAGGTTCACAAAGTTGATGCTGCCCGTGAGCAACACTATGAACCCCAGAACGACCAAAGCTCCCAGCAACAGCAGCGGCACGGTGAAGAAGGTGCCGCCGTAGCGCGCTTCGGTGTGCACGTCGCTCAGCGCCTGCACGTGGTAGGTGCGTCGCTGCGCCAGGTCTTCGTCCAGGTAGCGCTGCTTTAGTTGATTAATCGCGGTGGCTACCTGAGCCGACGAATGTCCTTCGGCCAGGGTGAAGAACGTCTGACTGGCGTACGGAGTGCTGCTCCAGTTGTTGGCCCATTCGGGGTTTTCTTCTTCAAACACCGCAAAGGGCAGCAGCAGGTGAAAGTACACGTTTGTCCGGTCCGGCACATCCGCCAGCACGGCGCTTACCCGAAAATCACGACCGTTAATGTTGAGGATTCGGCCGACGAGCGCATCGTAGTGGTCCGGTTCCCCGGTTCCGAACAGTCGGTCAGCTAATAGCTGGGTGAGTATCACTTCATCAGGACGTTGCAAGAGTGAAGACTGCGCTCCGGCGATGACCGGATAGTCGAAGGTCTCGAAAAAAATACGCATCCGCATAGACCGTATGGTACGCCTGAAAACGCTGTTCGTTTCCGGTGGAGTCAATCCGCTTAATGATTGCGTAGTTGCGGGCGTAGAGTTGCGTTGCCGAAGCCACCGAAGGCACTTCTTCCCGCAGCGTCTCGGCCATTGGAAAGCAGACCGACCCGGCGTAATTCGTACCCGACGGTTCTTCCGTCTGGCTCACCACCCGGTACAGGCGGTCGACCTGCGGCTGGAAGTCGTCGTAGGTGTACTCATGCTTCACGATCACGTAGACCACCAGGCAGCAAGCGATGCCCACCGAAAGGCTGATCACGTTCATCAGCGTGGTGGTGCGGTGGCGCAGCAAATGGCGGTAGGCAGTGGTGAGGTAGTTGCGGAGCATGGCTGACTAGTTTTTTCTGCTGGAGTTGCGAAAGCTTACCGATAAGTTCTTCACGATCTACTCCGGAGACACGCTGTCGGCGGACAAGGAGCAAGGTTTGGTAGGGGAAGCGATTTTCTCCTGGTCGATAAAAATACCTATTATCTACGCGAGCTAGACGTCATTCTAGGCATCCTTCACCATATCATCAATTTCTATCGGCAACAACTCACCTAATCTGGTTGTACGGTGATGTATTTGATTTCGCTGAATATCGTCGAGGAACTATCGTTGAACGGAACTGAGACCAGCAGTCCCGCCAGATATCGTCCCGTATCCGCGTACCCAACCGTGGGAGGAATGACCTCCTCAGAAGTTCCTGGGATTCCCCCTTCGAAAATCCAGCGATATTCAGCAGTACTATCAAACCCGGTCGATTGGTTGGTGAAGGTAACCTCACTGCCCTGAACAACAACCGTATCGCTGGCCGTGAAGGACACTTTAATCGGCTCACGCACAACAAAGTTGTCATCAGACTGACAGGCCGCTAGTAAAAGGACACTACTGAGAATAGCCAACAAGAAGTCTTTCATAAAGCAGTCAGGTTGAAATGGAATTCTGACAACAGAACAAAATACCGAGAGAGGGAATTGCCTACTTACAAATCCTGCGGAAAAGCAAAGTCTCATAGACTCTGCCCCTCCCCCGCTTACAACCCACTACACATGGAATTTCTCCTTGATATTCTCCGTCACGATCATACCGTCGAACAGGTTGATGGTGCGGTTGGCGTAGGTAGCGTCGTGGGGCGAGTGCGTCACCATCGCGATGGTGGTACCCGCCTTGTTGAGCTCCGATAGCAGGTTCATCACCTCTTCGCCGTTGGTGGAGTCCAGGTTACCGGTCGGCTCATCCGCCAGGATAAACTTGGGATTGGCCACCACGGCGCGCGCAATGGCCACGCGCTGCTGCTGTCCGCCCGACAACTGCTGCGGGAAGTGACTGCGGCGGTGCATGATGTTCATGTGCTCCAGGGCAGCGCTCACCTTTTTTTCCCGCTCGGCCGAAGGCACCTTCAGGTACAGCAATGGCAACTCCACGTTCTCGAACACGGTGAGTTCGTCGATCAGGTTGAAGCTCTGAAACACGAAGCCAATGTTGCCCTTGCGCAACTGCGCCCGCTGTCGCTCTGAGAAGCTGCCCACCTCATGGTCCATGAAGTGATACTCTCCCGAACTTGGGTTGTCAAGCAGCCCCAGGATATTAAGCAGGGTAGATTTGCCGCAGCCCGACGGACCCATAATGGCCACAAATTCGCCGGACTTGATCTCCATGTTGATATCGTTCAGGGCGGTGGTCTCTACCTCGTCGGAGATGAAGACTTTCTTTAAATTCTGTGTCTTAATCATAATTGTTCGTTGGTTTTTAGTTATAGAGTGAATTTTACAGTTCAGTTGGATGCTGGCTTCTGGTCACTGGATGTCTTTCCCTATGGCTAAATACTAGTATCCAGCAGCTAGCATCCAGCATCTAGAATACAAGTACCTCGTTGTCTCCGAAATTTTCGTACGAAGAAGTAATTACCTGCTCGTTGGGTTCTAACCCTTCCATCACTTCGTAGTATTCGGTATTTTTTCGGCCTAGTTTGATGTCGCGCTTCAGGGCTTTGCTGCCGTCGTTATTCATCACGAACACCCAGTTGCCGCCCGTGTCGCGGAAGAAGCCGCCGGTGGCCAGCAAGGTGGCCTCTTCGGGACTGCTCAGTTCCAGCTTGATGCGCAACGATTGTCCACGCCGGATGCCTTCGGGGACTTCGCCCACAAATTTCATGTCCACTTCGAAATTGCCTTCCGACACGGTGGGATACTTTTTGTAAATTTCCAAACGATACTCTTTTCCGGCAAAGCTGAAGGTGCCCTGTTGCTCTACGTCTACCCGGGGCAAGTAAAGTTCATCAATCGCTACACGCACTTTGAAGGCATCCAGCAGGGCCACTTGTCCCAGGCGCTCGCCCGGATTGATGGATTGCCCGGGTTCCCAATCAGAAGTGGTGAGCAAGCCTTCGGTGGGGGCGGTGATGACCAGGTTGCCCAGGATTTCGCCCACGCCCTCCATGCTACGCAGCATGCGGTCTTCCGACGAACGGATCTGGTTCAGCTGCATAGATCGGGCAATAGAATCCGATTGATAAGCTTTGTAGGTAAGCTCCTGGCGGCGCACGTTGTACTTGTACTGCTCCTCCACTTCTTCGAGCTCGCGCTGTGAGATCAGCTTTTTTCCGGCCAGCTCCTTGAAGCGGGCGTACTGCGGTTTCAGCAACTGAATTTGGTAGTCAATTTCGGCCAGTTGGGCCTTTTGGTTGAGGTCGTTCTGATCTAACTGGAGGCGGGTGGTGCGCAGAATATTGAGTTGTTCGTACAGTTGCGCCTCGCGTTGCAGCACGTCCAGTTGCAGATTAGAATTAGCGAGTGTCATGATGGTATCACCTTTTTCTACCAAGGCGCCTGATTCTAGGGTAATATCTTTCACCACTCCGCCTTCCACCGCGTTGAGGTAGATGGTCTGGCTCGGCATCACGATACCGGTTTCCGGAATATTCTCCTGAAACACATCGCGCTTCACCTCTGAGATGGTGATCTTCTCAGCGTCTACGTTTAACTTAGAGCGGTTGTCGGCGAACAAAAAACTATAGAGGACAAAAGAAAGAAAGGCGAGTCCGCCCCCGATTGCCAGGATGCGTCCGGTGGTCCACGTCTTCTTTTTTATTTTTCGGTCCATTCCCATGATAATAGAAGGATTGAATTGTTGAATGATTGAATAGGTTGGTGCTGGATACTTGCTACTCATCTAGTCTAGCATCCGGTAAGTTGCCAACGCTGTGCCAAACCCCGGAAACTTGGTTGAAGACCAAATTCGGCCGATTCGCAATCCGCTAGGTGTACGGAAACGGACACCAAGTGTGCGGTAACGGACGGTTTTGTGCATAAGAAGATTATCCGGATAGCTAAGGAACGAGAGAGATGGTACAGTAAAATCTGGCTTATCTTCGCGGAAAAGCAACTTTGCGACCTCCGAGCTTCCCGCGGCGAATCCCTTTGGTGCAACGGTATAGTCTTTGACTACTCCACTACCAAACAACCAACGACCTAATCAACCAATCCTTCACTCATTCCGTCATTCTTTCAATCAATCATTCCACTTCCTCATGAGCCGAACTACTAATAAAATCGGAAAACTACTGATCGTCGACGACAATGAAGACGTGCTGCAGGCTGCTAAAATCTTCTTAAAGCGCCACTTCTTGCAGGTCGATACCGAGATGAATCCCGGAGCCATTCCGGCCACCATCAGCAACGAACAGTATGATGTGATCTTGCTCGATATGAACTTCACCAAGGACGTGAGCAGCGGGAAGGAGGGCTTCTTCTGGCTAGATCAGATTCTGGAGAAAGACCCCTCGGCGGTGGTGATTCTGATTACGGCCTACGGCGACGTGGACCTGGCCGTGCGCGCCATTAAAGAAGGGGCTACTGATTTTGTGCTAAAGCCTTGGAACAACGAGAAACTGCTGGCCACCGTGATGGCCGCCCTGCGCTTGCGCGCCTCCCGCAGCGAGGTAAACCAGCTGCGTTCGCAGCAAGAAATTCTGGCCTCCGACCTGAACACCAAATTCCAGGATATCATCGGCAGCAGCCCGGCCATGATGCGGGTGTTCGAAACCATCGAGCAGGTGGCTGCTACCGACGCCAATGTGCTGATTTTGGGAGAAAACGGTACCGGTAAGGAGGTTATTGCTCGGGCCATTCACCGCCGCTCGGAGCGGGCCGATAAAGTGTTCATCAACGTGGACCTGGGCGCGGTAACCGAATCGCTGTTCGAGAGCGAACTGTTCGGCCACACCAAGGGCTCATTCACCGACGCTAAGCAAGACCGGGTGGGCCGCTTCGAGGCCGCCTCTGAGGGCACCCTCTTTTTGGATGAAATTGGCAATCTCACCCTGCCCTTGCAGGCCAAGCTGCTTACGGCGCTACAGAACAAACGCATCACGCCCGTAGGTTCTAACAAAGCGGTCGAGGTGGACATGCGTTTTGTGTGCGCCACCAACATGCCGTTATACGAAATGGTACAGAACAGTGAATTTCGGCAGGACCTACTCTACCGGATCAACACCATCGAGATCCGTCTTCCTGCGCTGCGCGAGCGCCCCGAGGATATGGAGCCGCTGTCTTCTCACTTTCTAAATATGTACACCAAAAAGTACGGCAAAGCGGTGCACTCAATCAGCCCCAGCGCCATCGCCCGCATGCAGAAGTACCACTGGCCCGGCAACGTGCGCGAGTTGCAGCATGCCGTGGAGCGCGCCGTGATCCTGAGCAACAAGCCTACCCTGCAACCCGAAGATTTCTTCTTCAATGCCGAAGGATCCCGGAGCGCGCAGGATCAGCAGGATTTACAATTAGAGAAATTTGATCTGGAAGAAGTAGAAAAGCTGTTAATTCGCAAAGTGCTTAAAAAGCACGGCGGCAACATCTCCAAAGCGGCGGGCGATTTGGGCCTCACCCGCGCCTCACTGTACCGCAGACTGGAAAAGTATGATATTTAACCGATTTGAGTGGACGTTGCTGGTACGGATTACGCTGCTGGCGGGCAGCATGCTGCTCTGCTTGTACTTCGTGGTGTATACCGAAAAATACGTGAGCGGGGTGATCGTATTGCTGCTGGTGATCTACCAAATCTACGAGTTGTATCAGTACGTGCTGGAGACCAACCGCAAGCTCACCCGCTTTCTGGAGGCAGTGCGTTACTCTGACTTCACGGCAGGTTTTAGCAAGGATAGCAAGCTGGGCGAAAGCTTCCGCAACCTGAACCGCATGTTCAACGAGGTGTTCGACGCCTTCCGCAAGGCGCGGGCCGAGAAAGAGGAGAACTGGCAGTACCTGAAAACCGTGGTGCAACACGTGAACGTGGGGCTGTTGTCGTACGACGAGTCGGGCAATGTGGAGCTTATTAACAACACCGCCAAGCGTTACCTGCGTACGCCCCACCTCACTAATATTCAGGAGCTGGCCAAGGTGAATCCCGAGGTGTACCAGACCATCCTCAACTTGGCCCCCGGCACCAAAACGCTGGTGAAACCCAGCAGTGATCTGCATCTGTCGATCAACGCCACCGAACTGCGCCTGCGCGGCAGCCAGTATAAGCTGGTGTCTATGCAAAACATTTTGTCGGAACTGCAGCAGCAAGAGATCGAGTCATGGCAAAATCTGACCAAGGTGCTGCGCCACGAAATCATGAACTCCATCACGCCCATCGCTTCGCTGGCGGGCACTGCTATTGACATCATTCAGGAGGACGTGGTTCGGCAGAACGGCAGCATGTCGTTCGATCTGGAAGCTTACGACGATATCAGCATGAGCCTGCGCACCATCGAGAACCGCAGCCGGGGGTTGGTGACTTTCGTGGATGCCTACCGTAACTTTACCAACATCCCTCGGCCGGAGTTCAAGCGGGTGGTGGTGAAAGATATTGTGGAAGAAGTGGTGAAGTTGATTCAGGCGGGAGTGGCCGACCATCGGATTGCGCTGGAGGTGAACTTGGATCCACCTAATCTGATCGCCCGCATGGACGCTAAACTGATCGAGATGGTGCTCATCAACGTGCTGAAAAACGCGGCCGAAGTGCTGAACGAGGTAGAACATCCCGCAATCACCATCGACGTGCACGCCGACATGGAGCAGCGGGTGTTCATCGCCATCACGGATAATGGCCCAGGTATTGAGCCCGAAGCACTGGAGAGAATCTTCATTCCTTTCTATACAACCAAAAGTACTGGTTCGGGCATCGGCCTGAGCCTGTCGCAGCGCATCATGCAGATGCACCAGGGCAACCTAACGGTTCGCTCGGTAGTAGGGAAGGGGACGACGTTTACGCTTCAGTTGTGAGGTGAGGGTCGTTGTATCTTAATGGAAAAAACCACTATCTTTAGAGAAAGAACATACTGGAACAGATTACCTTAACTATCAAGGATGATAAGAAACGAGACTTACTGCTTTCCTTGCTAAAGGAGTTAAGTTTTGTGGAGATTGCTGAACATCCGGCTAACAAATCAGCAGAACAGAAGCCGTACGACTTTTTCGCTTCGGCTGGTTTATGGAAAGGGAGAGAAATTGATGAATCGGTACACGCTAAGCCACGGCTTGGCAGTTCCTGATGCGATGATTGCTGCTACCGCCAAAGAGCATCAAGTTTCTTTTTATACGCTCAATAGAAAAGACTTCCGATACATCGAGGGAATCTCTTTGTACGAATCAAATATAAAAAGCCAGAACTAATCCATCCTGGCAATCTTCTTCTATCCTGTAAATCCTGATCAAGATGGGCGTTCCGTTTCGGTTTTCACCTTGTCGGTTTGCTCAACCTTCACGTCTTTTTCTCTGATAGGCTTCACTGCATAGGTCGGACAAATGGTGGTATAGCAGCCCGACAATGAAAACATGGTTCCTACCAGAGCGATCGTAAATAATTTCTTTTTCATAACACAGACACGTTTGATGCGACAAATCTTTTCATCAAAAGTACCGGTCAACGCAGAATAGTCCAATCCCAATCCTCCGCAAATGGTACATCGTAGGAAATGAATGATATGAAAGCTCCGGGCCGCTCGGGCCAATCTGAAAAGCAGAAGTGTTCGGAATCGGACACTTAGTATCCGTAATCGGACGGTTGTAAATCGGGCTACCCCCTCAAATGGGCTAAAAACAGCGATTCCGGCCCTGGCATACTTGTTGGCAAAAGAATGAATATGAAATTGGATATCGTTACAAATTAGAAAATTTTTAGTCTCTACAATTTCCCAGTTTCTGCGCAGCAATTTCTTAATTTCTAATATCCATAACCTAATATACTATGCTAAAGCTTATCAACATCAACAAATTTGTGCAATCGCGCTTCAAGAAGACCTTTATTCTAAAGGGAATTGATCTGGAGATTGAAGAGAACGAGTTTGTTACCATCATGGGCCCCAGCGGGGCGGGAAAATCAACCTTACTTAACATTGTCGGCCTGCTCGATCCGCCCTCGGCCGGAGAATATTACTTACGTGACCAGCCGGTGCACAAGCTCAAGGAGCGGCAACGCAGCGAGTTGCAGAAGCACACCATCGGCTACGTGTTTCAAGCCTACCACCTGATCAACGAGCTCACCGTCTACGAAAACATCGAGACTCCTTTGTTGTACCAAAACATGCCCGGCAAGCAACGCAAGGCGCGGGTGGCCGACCTGCTTGATCGATTTAATATGGTGGCCAAAAAAGACCTGTTCCCCGAGCAACTGTCGGGCGGGCAGCAGCAATTGGTTGGAGTAGCGCGGGCCATCGCGGGCCGACCCAAACTGCTGCTGGCCGACGAGCCTACCGGCAACTTACACTCTGAGCAGGGCAAGCAAGTGATGGAGTTGTTTAAGGAGCTGAACGACGACGGCATGACGGTGATTCAGGTAACCCACTCCGAAGAATTGGCCCACTACGGCAGCCGCATCATCAACCTGGTGGATGGTGCCATTGAGAGTGACGAACGCATTGGAACCAACCAAACGCACGCCTGATATGAAAACGATCTCAATAAACCGCAGAGAGTCCATAGTCGACCGTCGACTATGGACTATGGACTGTGGATTAATAACTGTGGACTATCGACGATGGATGCTTTCATTTCTAATGGTGTGTAGTCTATTGCCAACCGCGCTACGCGCTCAGACCGATAGCACGCTCACCTACGAGCAGGCGGTGAACATTGCGTTGCGGGAGAATTTGCAGATTCAGCAGCAAAGAAACGTGCTAAACACCGCAGAAGCTGTTCGAAATCAATCTTACGCCCGGTTTTTACCAAATGTGGGAGCTTTTGTCAATGGACAACGACAAATTGGTCGAGCTCCTGACCCAAATACAGCACGCTTGGTAGATGCCACCAGTGACTTTCTGTCCGTAGGAGGCCAAGCTTCTATAACCGTATTCAATGGGTTAAGCAACGTGAATCAACTACGACAATCAAAATCGTTGGCCGAGGCCCAGTTTCATCAAATCAATGCCACCAAGCAGCAAGTGGTGTTCGACGTGTCGCAGCAGTACTTGCAAGTTCTCTTGAATCAAGAATTACTAAGAATTGCAAAGGCCAATCTGGAGCAGCAGGAAGAATTACTGGAGAGCGTAGTAATTTTTGTAGAAGTAGGCACCCAAAACATTGCCGACCAGTACAACCAGGAAGCCGAAACCAAACGGGTAGCGCTCACCGTGGTGGAGGCCGAGAATCAACTGGCCATCAGCAAAGCGCAACTCACCCGCACGCTTCAGATAGATCCTTTTCAAGAATGGACGTTTGCCGAGCCGGACGTGGAGAAGTTTGCGCTACTCACTGAAAACGTTGATCTGGAGACCGTATATAATGAAGCTATTCGCTACCGCCCCGATTTGCAACAGCAGCAGAAACTGATTGATGCGAACCGATTTGGCGTGAGAGTAGCCCAAGCGGACTTTTATCCCTCATTAGACCTAAACTATTTTTATGGCTCGCGGTATTCTTCTAACGATACTTTGACCCTTGACCAGCAAATCACTAAAGCTAACATCACCTATGGCCCTTCCTTTTCCCTGTTCATTCCTATCTTTCAAAACCTACGCACCCGCACGCAGGTGCAGCGCCAAAAGCAACTGCTCAACAATGCGCAACTCGATCTGGAAGATCTGGAGCGGAGTATCCTGGAGCAATTGCAAACTGCGGCGGCTGATTACCGGGCGGCCCAGCAGCGCATCGTGGCGGCTACCGCCCAGGTGAAGGCCGCTGAGAAGGCCCTAGAAGCAGAGAAGGAGCGATTTCGCTTGGGAGTCGGTAACATTCTGGATTTGAATCGGGTGAATGCCTCCGCCGTCGAAGCCCAAGCCAACCAAGTGCAGGCTAATTACACCCTCATCTTCCAGAAAACCGCGCTGGATTATTTCACTGGGAAACTGACGCCGGAGCAGTTTTGAGTTGCCCTTGACTGCTACGTAGAATTTTCGTATTCTTTCCTCGTACCGGCGGTTTCTGCTTTGGATACCGCTAGCACGATCCTTGATCGATGCAAGCTATGGAAAGAACCTGTTTAGAGTGTCAAACCCCCTTGCGCGGTCGCGCCGACCAGAAATTTTGTTCGGACGCCTGCCGCAACAGCTACCACAATCAGCTCAACAGCGACGCTTCGGCCCTGATGCGCAGCGTGAACAATACCCTGCGCAAAAACCGCCGCGTGTTGGCCGCCCTCAATCCCGAGGGCAAGGCCCGCGTCACGCGAGAAGCCCTGGCGCGCAAAGGATTCAACTTTAGCTACTTCACCAACGTGTATCGCACCAAGAGTGGTAAAACCTACTACTTCTGCTACGACCAGGGATACGTCAATACCGAAGACAACTACTTCACGCTGGTGATCAAAAAAGAATATATCAACTAAAGACCCAAACTATTTTGCTGCACTGGGCGTTTTCGATCAACAGTTAGTACGAGCAAGGCAATCAGTTCTTGTAAGGTCCTGGCTTAAACCTAACCATCCTCTATGAGACCGGTCGTCCGTTTTGCCCCCCCCAATCGCTCCGCCTTTACCACCACACTTCGCCAGCGCGTTAATCAGTACTTCAAAGACAATAATATTTCACGCTACGGCAATAGCGAGATGGTGATAAAAACCATTGTGCTACTGGGAGTCTACTTAACTTGTTACCTGTTGATTCTTACGTTATCCATTAATCCCTGGTGGTTGCTGCTGCTGGTGGTGCCGATGGGCATCAGCAAAGCCGGAGTGGGCATGAGTGTGATGCACGATGCCCTGCACGGCTCCTACGCCAAGAAAAAGTGGGTGAACCAGTGGGTCGGCCGCAGCATCTATCTGGTGGGCGCCAACCCCTCAGTTTGGAAGATTCAGCATAACGTGCTGCACCACACATTTACCAACATTCACGGATTAGACGAGGATATCAATTCCAAAGCAATTATCCGGCTGTCGGAGCACGCGCCTCAGAGTTGGTTTCACCGCTACCAGCACATCTACGCACTCTTCTTGTACGGAGGCATGACGCTGCAAATGACCATCAACGATTTTTTTAAGCTACTGCGCTACCGTCGCATGGGCATGGTAGAGAAGCAGGCCATGCGCTTCGATCGTGAATGCGCCAAGCTCGTGGCTACCAAGGTGGCCTACTTATTCCTGATGCTAGGACTTCCGGTGCTGGTGACGGCCCTTACTTGGTGGCAGGTGCTCATCGGCTTTGTGGTGATGCACCTGATTGCCGGTTATATCCTGAGTATTATCTTCCAGATGGCCCACGTGGTAGAGGGCGCCCATCAACCTTTGCCCGCCACCGACGACAGCATGGAAAACGCTTGGGCAATTCACCAGTTAGAAACCACCGCTAATTTTGCCCGTAACAACCGTATTCTTAACTGGTTTGTGGGCGGACTCAACTTTCAGATCGAGCACCATCTATTTCCTAACATTTGCCACGTGCACTACCGCAAAATATCGGATATCGTAAAGGCAACCGCTGAGGATTTTCAGCTTCCCTATAATATGAAACCCACTTTTTGGCACGCGTTTCGTTCGCACTTACGTATGCTTAAGTCATTAGGACGTACCCCAGTGTCGGCCTAATGACCAAACGGATTGCCGCAAAGCTACCTGATACTTATTTCTCGGTTGGCTCTTTACTTAGTGAGTAGAAATACGTACCTTTTGAAGCGTACTTGTACTTGATTTCAATTTGTCCCAGATAAGGCAAATCTTTATTTTGTCGAACTAATGCAAATTTTAGTCTTTTTATTTTTACATTAGAACGAAAACCACCAAGTTGGAGGAGAAATCTATGTTGGATATGATACTCATGGGAGTTGCTTATGTTATCATGGTGTACTTTATGGTCATCCTGATGAAAAAGCGTAACTTTCGTTTCCGTGACGATGACGACGATGACGACGATGGTGGTATTTCAATCCATCCTACTCCAGACCTTGATCTACCACCCGGTATTTCACTGCCCGGTGATGGTCCCACCTATCACCGCCGGATTGAGGAACGAGAAGAAATGTTGGTCTGATGGAGCTTTACCCTCCTTCAGCGGTATGCACTACCTAACCCGTACGTAGACGTAGTAACAACTTTCTGTCTTTTTCCGACGTTCTAAGCCGTAGGTCGCTTTCCGACTTACCAATCAACCCATTGATACTGCTAGACTGATATCGTTACGATGCGCTATCCCTGTTTCCTGTCTTTCTTCTTGGTTCTTTTGCTGGTGTCTACTGCCTCGGTTGCCCAAATCTTGCGACCTGCCACCTGGACCTACCAGGCAATTCAACCTTCTGTTGAACCCGGCGACTCGGTAGAACTAGTTTTCAATGTTGCTATCGAATCTGATTGGTATCTTTATTCTTCTGACTTTGATCCCGAACTTGGGCCAATGGTAACCGAGTTTACCTTTGTACCCGATGATAGCTACGAACTGTTGGGCACTATGCGGCCGGTGGGAGCGAAGCGGAAGTACGATGAAATTTGGGAGGGCGAGTACACGTACTTTACCGAAGTTGCCGAATTCCGGCAGACGATCAGAATTCTGAGCGACTCGGGAGTTGCTCAAGGAAACTACGCCTACCAAGTGTGCACCGACGTGGATGGGAGGTGTATCCTTGGTGAGGGCGAGTTTGCGTTTACTTTTGGGGGCAGTGAAGCGTCAGGTAAATCAGCAACAACCCGAGTGCCTCCGATCGATAGCGAGATCATTGTCCCGCCCGCGGTTAGCAGCGATTTCAACCAACGGGATTCTACTACGCCCTACGCACTGCCGACTTTCTTTCTAATTGCCTTTGTGGCCGGACTGGCGGCCCTGGTTACGCCCTGCGTGTTTCCGATGATTCCGATGACGGTTACTTTTTTTTCCAGCAGCAGCGCGGGGCGGGGCGAAGCATTGCGGAAAGCAGTGGTGTACGGTGTGTCCATTGTGGTGCTCTACGTGGTGCTAGGTGTGGTGGTGTCGGTGCTGTTCGGTCCGGCCTTCGCCAATTGGCTTAGCACCCACTGGCTGCCTAACCTATTCTTCTTTGCCATCTTTGTGCTGTTTGGACTTTCTTTTCTGGGTTTGTTCGAGATCACCCTGCCCAGTTCGTTGGTCAACACCGTGGACCAGCAGTCGGATAGAGGAGGCTACTCAGGGGTATTTTTTATGGCATTTACGCTAGTTCTGGTGTCTTTTTCGTGCACCGGCCCAATTGTGGGTAGTGTGTTGGTGGAGTCCGCCGGGGGGCAGTTTACCAAACCGATTGTTGGTATGTTGGGTTTTTCATTGGCGTTTGCTATTCCCTTCGCATTGTTCGCGGCTTTTCCGCAGTGGTTGAGTAGTCTGCCAAAGTCGGGCGGGTGGCTCAACGCGGTGAAGGTGGTGCTGGGCTTTCTGGAGCTGGCGCTGGCCCTGAAGTTCTTAAGCGTGGCCGACCAGGTGTACCACTGGGGCCTGCTCGACCGCGAGGTGTACCTGGCGCTGTGGATCGTAATCTTTGCAATGCTGGGCTTCTATCTGTTAGGAAAGATACACTTGCCCCATGATAGTCCGACGGAAGCAGTGAGCGTGCCTCGCCTGCTGTTGGCGCTGATGACCTTCTCGTTTGTGGTGTACCTGATTCCGGGCCTGTTTGGCGCTCCGTTGAAAGCACTGGCTGGTTACCTGCCTCCCATGCATACCCACGACTTCAACGTGCCCCGTTTGCTAGCTGACCAGATGACTAGTCAATCGGGCGAGATGACGCTAACCGCAGCGCAGGATACGCTCTGCGAGCCACCCAAATACGCCGACCGTCTGCACCTGCCCCACGGGTTGGAGGGCTACTTTGACTACGCGCAAGCGCTGGCCTGCGCCCGCGCGCAGAACAAACCACTTTTTGTTGACTTCACCGGGCACGGCTGCGTCAACTGCCGAGAGATGGAAGCCAACGTTTGGTCGCATCCTGAAGTACTACGCCGCTTGCGCAACGACTACGTGGTATTGGCCCTGTACGTAGACGAAAAAGAAACCTTGCCCGAGTCAGCGTGGTACACTTCTGCCTACGACGATAAAGTGAAGAAAAACATCGGCCAGCAGAACGCCGACTTTCAGATTACCCGTTTTCGCAACAACGCCCAACCTTATTATGTGCTGATGAACCACGACGGCAATCTGCTTCAGCAACCGCAGGCCTACGATCTAAGCGTGCCTCGTTTCGTTGATTTCCTGGATGCGGGCAAAGAAAACTTCCGGGCGGGTACAACGGCCGCCGATCCGGCATTGGCAAAAGGCAGATAGGGTTGGCTATCACCTGAGTCTCGCTGCTCTGTCCATGATTAGAGGGATATGATCTTCCAAAACAGATAAATTTACATGATTACCTACCGAGAAGCCACGCTCGCAGATGCTGGTGTGATTGGCCAACTGCACGCGCGAAGTTGGCAGCAGCACTACCGGGGCATCATGCGGGACAATTACCTTGATTCCGCGGTGGAAGAAGACCGGCGAATAGTTTGGACCAAGCGGTTACGTAGACCGTTAGCTACTCAGCACATCATGCTAGCGATTGATCAAGACGAACTGTGCGGTTTTGCCTGCACTTATGCCCAACATGATCCACAGTGGGGGGCGCTGCTGGACAATTTGCACGTTTCTTCGGCTTGGCAGGGCAGGGGAGTAGGGCGAGCACTGATGCGGCAGTCGGCCCGGTGGGTCAGCGGTCAGGAGGTGCCGGAGGGATTGTATCTCTGGGTATTTAAAAAGAATACCGCCGCACGTGCGTTTTACGACCAGCAGGGCGGAGTGAGGCAGGAATCGGTGACTGTTGATAACCCCGGCGGCGGGCAGGCGGAGGTGTTTCGTTACGTCTGGCCTGATCTTACGCTGCTAACCAATTCTTGATGACCTCTTTTCCGTAGGGTTAGGTACGTAAGTTTTCCATCAGCGCATCCACCATATCAGGCGAACCGATATAAAGTGGCGCTCGCTGGTGGAAATCAGTAGGGCAAATGTCCAGAATATCTTGGGTACCATCGGTGGCCTTGCCTCCGGCTTGTTCGACCACCAGCGCCAGCGCGTGGCACTCGTAAAGCAAGCGTAACTTCCCCTGGGGTTGTTTAACCGTGGGAGGGTACATGTAAATACCACCCTTGAGTAGGTTGCGGTGGAAGTCGGCGATCAGCGAACCGATGTAACGGGCCGCGTAGCGCTTTTCTTTGCACGCTTCAATATACTCCTGTACCCCCGCCGGAAAATCCGGATAGTAGCCTTCGTTCACTGAGTAAACGGTGCCGGTTTTGGGAATTGTCATGTTTTGGTGCGAAAGAAAGAAGTCGCCCAGTGAAGGTTCGTAGGTAAAACCGTATACGCCGTGACCAGTAGTATATACCAGCATGGTTGAAGAACCGTAGAGCAGGTACCCCGCCGCCACTTGGTCGCGCCCCGGTTGCAGTAAATCTTCGCGGGTGACCGAGGTGCCCAGCGCCGATTTGCGGCGGTACACCGAAAAGATGGTGCCGATCAACACGTTAACGTCAATATTTGAGGAGCCGTCGAGCGGATCGATAGCAATGATGTACTTCGACTGTTTGTTGAGCTCGATCACGTCGCTTTTCTCTTCTGAGATAATAGCGCATACCTCGCCGCCGTTGCGAAACGCCCGGATGAAACGCACATTGGCGATCACGTCAAGCTTTTGCTGGTCTTCACCCTGCACGTTCTGCTCACCAAAAGCGCCCGACAGGTTACTGAGCCCCGCCCGGTTGATTTCGCGGTTCAAAATTTTGGCGGCCAGCCCAATATCGCGCAGCAGTTGCGACAATTCGCCGGTGGCGTATTCAAAGTCCTTTTCGTTGCGCTTAATAAAGCGGTCGAGCGTGGTGCCAACCGGTAGCGCGAGCTTTTCTTCTTGTCCCATCATGAGGTGGTTATTGCGAGTGGACGGCAATATACGTCAATAGATTCGTACAACAGCGGTGCAGTAGATGGTACATATCGTCGAAGCCCCGCTCCCCGCCCCAGTAAGGATCGGGCACACCTTGCTGACTGGGTTCGTCATCGAACTGCCGCATCAGAAAAACGTGCTCGGCCTTGGTGTTGGGCGGAAGCTGGCTGAGCACGTTTTGGCGGTTGCTGGCGTCCATTACAATAATGTAATTGTAAGCCGCAAAATCGGCCGGGACAAATTGTCGGCCACGGTGTTTAATAGGGGTTTTGTACTGCCGGGCTACGGCCAGCGTTCGGGGATCAGGGGGCTGATCTACGTGCCAGTCGCCGGTGCCCGCCGAACCGCACTGAATCTTATCCTCCTGGCCGTGCTCCTTTAGCAGTTGGTTGAATAAAGCTTCGGCGAGGGGAGAGCGACAGATATTGCCCAGACAAACAAAAAGGACGCGGATCATAAGGAAAAAGGTCTGTTGTAGCAATTAAAATCTTCAAAAAAACGGCTATTTCAGCGTAAAATAGGCATTTTTCTGCGGAACAAAGTTTTTTTGCCTTTGAGGGGTCACCTTTTGCTGCCTTGTGGTATATATAGGTACATAACACAAAATTCATACACCTGTTTTATAAGAAAACCCGCTTCCTTGAGCGGGTTTTTCTTTTTGACTTCCCTGTGGCATATTAGGTGAGTTACTCATCCTTACACAAAGTAAGAAGTTCCGAGATCGGAAAGCCAAAATTATCGTCGTTAACCACCTCATCCAAGTAACCCAACTCATCTTTTGTATTCAGCTCGTCCCTGAATATCTTTTTGCCAACTGCAAAGCGCACCGATTTGATCGGTTTCGCGCCAGTGTTATCCTCTAAGACCGTGGATCGCATACCTCGAATAAATTGGTCAGTACCCAATTGCCCATCTACGAAGTTAACTCCGCAACTCAACGTATTGCCCTGATTTTGCAACTGGTAGTTCTTACCGGTGATGGTGAAAGTAGAATCGTTCAAGCTAAAATTGATGAAGAAGTCGTCTTGTTCAGTTAGAATTGGCGCATCATCTCTTGAGCAAGAACAGAGGAACAAGGTGAAGCTAACGATAGCCAACCAAGGGGTATTTTTCATAGTAGGAATGAGTTTAATAGCAAAATGAATAGGTTATTAATCATCTATCTAAGATGCAGGATGAGGAATACACGCTAGGGGGCCAACTAAGTTGCTCCAATGTGTTCCGCCAAAGTTTTTTTTGTAACTAGTCAGCATACTGCGCTCATCTGTCTTTTAATGCCCATTGGTCAGCTGATAACCTTCCCTTAGAAATGCAGTTATTGTGGGGCAGTATACTATTTTCTATCTACCGAAAGCGACAAGTCTAGCTTCCGTACTTTTTATTCTATGGACACTTACTTTATCAGTATTACCGTGATTGGTATTGCCGCTCTAGGGATGACATGGATTCCTACCCTGGCGGAGAAAATCAAAATATCGTATTCTATCGTTTTTTTAGGCTTTGGCATGCTGGTCTACGTGCTTTTCAACGAGTTGCCGTGGCCCAACCCCTTTCAAATGCAATCGGCCACCGTGCACCTCACCGAACTGGTAGTGATTGTGGCGCTGATGGGCACCGGCCTGAAGATCGATCATCCCTTTTCATTCAAGAAGTGGTGCGCCCCCTTCCGCCTGGTCACCATCACCATGCTGCTTTGCATTGTCAGCCTGGTGGGACTGAGCGCCTGGCTGCTGGGTTTCAACTGGGCCTCGGCCGTGCTGCTGGGCGCGGTGCTGGCTCCCACCGACCCGGTGCTGGCGGCTGATGTGCAGGTGGGCGGTCCCAACGAGGGCAAGAATGATGACATTCGGTTTTCGCTCACCGCCGAGGCCGGACTCAACGATGGCATGGCTTTTCCCTTCACCTGGATGGCGGTGTTGATCGCTTTGAGTGCTGGCAGCGGCGAGCCGTGGCTGGGCGAGTGGTTTGGGAAGTATTTGCTTTACAAAATTGTGGCGGGCGTGGGCATTGGCTGGCTGGCCGGACGGGGCATCACCTACCTATTCTTTCGCCTGCCCGAAAAGTACGAAATGCTGCACGTGCGCGACGGACTGGTAGCCTTCTCGGCTACTTTGTTCATCTACGGCATCACCGAAATAGCCCAGGGCTACGGTTTTATTGCGGTATTTGTGGCCGCTGTCACCGTGCGCAATTACGAAATGGGCCACGAGTATCATCAGAAACTACACGCATTCACCGACCAGATTGAGCGGGTGCTACTAGCCATTTTGCTGGTGTTATTCGGAGGCAGTTTGGTGGAAGGTATTTTAGGCAATCTTACTTGGCCGATGGCACTGCTTGGGCTGGGCTTTGTATTTCTCGTGCGGCCCCTAAGCGGTTTTCTGGGGCTGCTGGGGGTTGATATGCGCACCAAAGACAAGTGGGCGGTAAGCTTTTTCGGCATCAAGGGCATTGGTTCATTCTTCTACCTGTCGTTTGCCCTAAGCAAAGCGGATTTTGTCTACCAGGAAGAAATCTGGTCGCTTACCGCTTTTGTGGTGCTGGTGTCGGTGCTGGTGCACGGACTCACCGCCTCGCTGGTGGTGGGAAGCCTAAAGTCCTAAGAACCGTCGCAGAAGAAAGAGGTTGCCGCTTAAAAAAAACCGAACCGCGGGCGGCGGTTCGGTTGAAAAAGCAATTCAAGCGGAGCGTTGTCTCAGATGATCGTGAATGATGGTCGTACGCTGATTCGCTAGAATGCGTACTCATTCTTCTCGATCAACACCTGGGCCACGGCGCGGCGCAGCTCCTTGGTGTTGTAAGGATCAAGCTTGGTGAAGCGTTTCAACCCCATCAGCATCACCTTCTGCTCGTCGCCCTTGGCAAACGAAGCAATGGCTTCTTTGCCGTGTGCATTGATCTTTTCTACCGCTTCGTACAGGTATAACTTGGCCATCGAAATCTGCGAGGCGCAGGCTTCTTCACCCCGGATGCCCACCAGCTTCTCGGTGCGCAGCAGGGTAGACTCGGCCACGTAGGTTTCAATCATCATGTCGGCAATGTGCATCAGGATTTCCTGTTCCTGGTCGAGCTTCGCTCCGAAGTCCTGCGCGGCTTTGCCCGCTACCATCAGCACCGACTTCTTTAGGCTGGCCAGCACTTGTTTTTCTTTAGCAAACAAACCACTGCTGCCGTTAGACCCAAAATCGGGCACCGAGGTGAGCTCTTTGGCTACCGCCATCGCCGGGCCCATCAGATCAATTTCGCCCTTCATGGCGCGCTTGATCGTCATGCCCACCAGCAGCATGCGGTTAATTTCGTTGGTTCCCTCGTAGATGCGAGAGATACGGGCGTCGCGATAGGCACGTTCCATCGGCGCTTCGGCCGAGAAGCCCATGCCGCCGTAGATCTGCACGCCTTCGTCCACGCAATAGTCGAGCACTTCGGAACCGTGCACTTTCATCATGGCGCACTCGATGGCGAACTGCTCCACTCCCTTGAGCTTCGCATCAGCTTCGGACATCCCTTCTTCCATCAGCGCTTCGATGCGGTCCTCGATGTCTTGTCCGGCGCGGTAGCAGGCCGACTCGGTGGCGTAGATTCGGGTCGCCATCGTGGCTAGTTTCTGCTGAATGGCACCGAAACTGCTGATGGACACGCCGAACTGCTTGCGCTCGTTGGCGTAGTTCGCCGAGTAGCTCACCGTCTGCTTGCAACCGCCAATCACTCCGGCACCCAGTTTGATGCGACCAATGTTGAGAATGTTGACGGCAATTTTGAACCCGTTGCCCCGCTCGGAGAGCATATTCTCTACTGGTACCTCACAGTCGTTGAAGAATACTTGTCGGGTAGACGAACCTCTGATACCCAGCTTTTTCTCCTCGTCATTCATGGTGATGCCACCGAACGATTTCTCCACAATAAAGGCGCTCAGGTACTTATCGTCCTCGATGCGGGCAAACACCAGGAAGACGTCGGCGAAGCCGGCGTTAGAGATCCACATCTTTTGCCCGGTGATCTTGAAGTGCGAGCCGTCTTCGGACAGCACTGCTTTGGTTTTGCCCGAGTTAGCGTCGGAACCCGCATCGGGTTCGGTAAGGCAGTAGCAGGCTTTCCACTCGCCGGAGGCTAACTTAGGTAGGTATTTTTGCTTTTGCTCCTCGGTGCCGTAGTAGAGAATTGGCAGGGTGCCAATGCCGGTGTGAGCACCGTAAGCCGTAGAGAACGATCCGGCCGAACCCAGCACGTCAGCGATGAGCATCGAAGTATTAAAGCTCATGCCCAGTCCTTCGTATTGTTCAGGAATGGCAACTCCCAACAACCCTAATTCACCGGCTTTATCGAGCAAGGAGGGCATAAAGCCTTCTTCCATGCTGTCCATGCGCTCGATGTTGGGATCAATTTCTTTTTTGACGAAGTCCTGCGTGGCCTGGGCCATCATGCGTTGCTCTTCGCTAAACTCTTCGGGGATGAAGACGTCGGACGCGACGGTTTCTTTTATGAGGAACTCGCCTCCGTTAATGGCTTCTTTTTTTACTGCTGTTTCCATCGACCAATTTGATTTTGTGGGTAAAATAAATTTAGTATGCATGCATACTACCTCAAACAAAGATAAGCAATTATCCCCAAAAGTAGTAGGCATGCCTACTACTTTGAACAAATAATTTTAATAAAGATTACTATTCTATACCATTTTATTTGATCCAATGGACAAAACGGACGCCCTCACCCCCGAAGAAAAGCAACGCCTGAAAGAACGCAAGCAGCACCAGGAGGAAAAGAAGATCGATAAGGAGCTAGACAAGATTGAAGTTGAGGAGAAAAAGGAAGACGGGCGCAATCTGGATAAACTCAAGGAGGGCGAGCAAATCCTTCAGGAGCAAATGCGAACTTCGCTGCTGGAGTACCGGCGCGACACTCCGGCCTTGTTCGTTTCCGCTTTCTCGGCTGGGTTAGAAGTGGGATTTAGTTTGCTGCTGATGGGCCTGTTGTATACTATGTTTAGCGATCAACTTGGCGAATCGGGTATGCACCTGGCGATGGCGGCGGCCTATCCGATCGGGTTCATCTTTGTCATCATCGGGCGGTCAGAGTTGTTCACCGAGCACACCACGCTGGCAGTGCTGCCGGTGCTCAGCGGCACGGTGAGCGTTCGAGCGTTGGCCAAACTGTGGGGCATCGTCTACGTGGGCAACCTGATGGGAGGTTACCTGTTCAGCTTCATTCTGGTGCAGATCGGGCCGGGGATGGGCACCATCAGCCTGGATGCCTTCCACCACATCGCCGAAAAACTGATTCAGTACAACTGGTGGCTTACGCTGAGTAGCGGCATGTTCGCCGGGTGGCTTATGGGGCTGCTTTCGTGGCTGGTCACTTCCTCGCGCGACACCATCAGCCGGGTGCTGATGATCATCCTGGTGACCACCGTTATCGGACTCGGCGAATTGCACCACTCGATCGTGGGTTCTATCGAGATGTTTGCCGGGTTGATTTCTTCTGACGATATCAACTTCAATGATTACCTACACTTTCAGGTGTTTGCTACACTGGGTAACATCATCGGGGGCACGGTGTTCGTAGCAGCTATTAAGTATGGACAATTGGGTGACAGGACGTTCATGTCGAGGGATTCTTAAGTTGAGGTTTATCGAATGCGACCGAGTGTAGCATGGCCGACAAAGTTGCCCGACGGTTCGTTTGCTATTCAATGGCGACTCTCCTAGCTTTAGCGTAGTACGCTCATCGAGTGCTTTACCCTAACTTTTCAACCTAACCCAACCACACATGAATTGGCTTCGCTTTTTTACGGGTCCCCTGAGCCTCTCCTTATATATCACCCTACTTTTGATTGGTTGTTCCGACCCGGAAGATGCCAGCGTACCCGCCCCCGAAAGCCCCGCCCCTGCTGTCGCCGAAGAGCAACTCATCAGTGCGCTGGAAGAGATTGCCGAACAACCACTTCGTTCCGAAGAAAACGCCCGCTCCGTATTTCGCCTGCCCTATACCACCTATCAGGTAGTCAGCCTCATCAGCCGACTGACCGGTGAATTCTCGGTGCTAAAAGCCGCGGTAGAAACGACCGGATTGGTCAACGCCCTCAACGGCCGCGACGCGCTCACGGTGTTTGCTCCTACCAACGCTGCTTTCACTCGCCTGGGGTTGGATGAGGACGGCGTGCGCGCCCTGGAACCGGAAACGCTGGCTAACATTCTGACCTACCACGTCACGCCTGGTAACCGCTTTACGGGCAACTTGCTACAGGAAAAAACTATCATGATGCTTAACGGCGGCGCAACCGAAGTAACCCAACAGGGCCGAGCGCTATTTATTAACAAAGCGCGTTTGTTCACGCCCTTTCTAGTGAATCTACCCACCCGCAACGGCGTTATCCACATTATCGACGGAGTGCTTCAGCCCAGCGACGACGGTGATATGACCACCGGTCCGGCAGTGGTCGGGCTGGCTTAGCGAAGCAAGCTACCGAATAGGGGCTAAGCCCTTATCCTGCCATGGCGGGACTTTAAATAGTGCACGAAAACGGCGGACAACACCGATCTTTTTAGTACCTAGGGGGTTAAATCATTGTTTCAGTTACCCATGGGCTACCGTTTCACTATTCTTTTGAAAAAAGCATTAGTTGCTCTCCCATTACTCGGAGGAGCATTCAACGCGGTTTTTGCCCAGTCCGGTCCGGAACGTTGGGAGTCAACCATCCGGAACTTCGAACAGCAAGATTCCATCAATCCGGTGCTTCCTGGGGCGGTGTTGTTCGTGGGCAGTTCGTCGATTGCCAAGTGGCAGGACGTGGCTGATTACTTTCCGGATCAGCGCGTAATTAACCGGGGCTTTGGAGGGTCGGAGTTTTCGGATTTACTGCACTACGCCGATCGGGTGATCTATCCCTATCAACCGGCTAAGATTTTTATTTACGAAGGTGACAACGACCTGGCGAATGGCGAGTCGCCCCAGCAAATCTTAGCGGAGGCCAAGCTGCTTCGTTCAAGAATTCGGAAGGCACTGGGCGACACTCCCGTGGTGTTTATCTCGCCCAAACCCAGCGTGGCCCGCTGGAAGCTGAAAGAGCAGTACGAGAAACTGAACACTATGCTAGAAAAATACGCCACCCGGGAAAAGAACACCGAGTTTGCCGATGTATGGACTCCCGCCTTGGACGAAGACGGCCGGGTGTTCTCGCATATTTTCGTGGAAGATAGCCTGCACATGAACGCGGCGGGTTACCGCATCTGGCAAAAAGCCCTGGCTCCTTATCTGGAATGAGGGTGAGTGAGATACTATTCGCTGCTGGTAGTATCAACCTCTTCCTGAAACTGGTCGTCTAAATTCTCCGGTTGGTTGCAGCTGATGCATTCCAAACCTTCGTGGGTAAACTGAAAGGTATTGTCCTGAAGGTCGCTCGTTGATAGGCCGGAGCGATACAAGATGCTTCTACGCAGAATATACGACAGGTCCCGATCTATGAGGAAAGGCTGTCCGTAGGGCACGTACAGGTTTAGTTCTACTTCCTGATCGCGAAAGGGGACCCCTTCGGCAAACGTGTAGTTAGAGGGGAAAGTCAGTGTGGAATCCTGTTGCTGCATTTGGTAGGTAATAGTCTTGGCGTTATCTAGCGCGCGGGCGGGGTTGCGTCCCCGGGCCTCAAACGTTTTCTTCAGCTGGAAGGTGCTGTCTTCGTGCCCCAGCAACGTAAGCCGTACGCGTGAATCGTCGTAATTATACTCCGGGCGTCCAGCCAGGGTGAGAATTGGTGTACCGGGAATTGATAGCGTTTCGCTGGTAACGTATCGTGCGTTTTCCCGAAAGTCAGTGACAACAGGCAACAAGGTAACGCTCAAACCTACCAGGGCGATGATCCAGACCCCAAGGGCCGACCAGCCCACCGCTGGACCCAGCACCCGCCGCCGGGCAATGATAGCAATGCCGCCGAGCACCAGCCCCAGTGCTGGAACGAACAGGGCAACCCAGCCGAAGATCAGGGCAGGCACGGGTACCGTGGCCTGAAGCACTTCCCACGGTAGACTTATTTCGTTTAGTGCGAAGCGGTATGTGTCCAGTTGGTAGGGATCTAGGGTAGCAAAACCGAGCGCCGCGCCGATTAGACCCAAAGTGACTGCCAACAACGTTCCGCCTACCGCCATTAGAAACAGTCCGATGAGTACCCGGGCTGCATCGCCTAAGAA
This sequence comes from uncultured Cytophagales bacterium, assembly GCA_963761785.1. Taxonomy (GTDB): domain Bacteria; phylum Bacteroidota; class Bacteroidia; order Cytophagales; family Cyclobacteriaceae; genus Tunicatimonas. The sequence continues at coordinate 1,271,488 of CAVXII010000001.1, read as the reverse complement.
GGTCATCAGCGGACCGACTGCCCTCCCCAGGTTGGTGACCAGTGTAGACACCAGCCGGAAGGGGAAAAGCACCGCCCGCAACATGGTGCTTTCCTCGCCACTGTCGTTTACCCTAAAGTTTTTTTTTATACTGGACTCAATATTAGACAAGGTGACGGGCTCGCCCTTCATCTGCATTTTGTCGGTGAGCGTGCGTGCTGGGGGAGTGATGATCCATAGCACAATGTAGGCGATAAACCCGGCTCCGCCGAAGAAGATTGAGGCAACAAACAGGATACGCATCACTGTGGCATCCAGGCCGAAGTAAGCCGCGATACCGCTGCTCACTCCGCCCAGCACCTGGTTATCGGGATTGCGAAAGAGCTTCTTCACTTTGGCATCTACGGTCATATCATCGCGGCCGGGCAGCACGATCCACAGCACAATGTACGAGATAAGCGTAATGCTACTCAGCGCCCCGAATGTGATAAAGGCATCGGCGAATAGCAGCAACAGTAGCAATACCCGCACCCACAGGGGGTCAGTTTTGAAGTAGTGTGCCACGCCGGCGGCCACTCCGCCCAGAATTTTGCGCTGGGTGTCGCGGTAGAGCTTCTTGGGTTCGGCGGTGGAGGTATAGGGAGGCGACTCATCGTAAGTGCTTCGACGCTGTAATTCCGGCTCCTCGAGCACCTCTTCGGCGGCGAAATCTTCCACGCTGCCCATGGCGGCAATCACCGCCTCTACGTTGGTCAGCGTGATCACCTGCTGCGTGGGGGAGAGTTTAGATAGAAAAACCTCGGCGATCCGGCTTTCAATGTCGTTGGTGATTTCCTGGCTGTCTTCGTAGGAAGCGAAGTACCGGTTAATGGTTGCCAGATAGTTTTTGAGCAGTTCGTAGCCGTCTTCTTCAACGTGGAAGAGGATGCCGCTAATGTTAATACTGATGGTTCGTTTCATGGCCGCGTTATTTTTGCACGATGATTACTTTCTGTTGGTGGTTGTTAGTGATCTGGTCCGCCGAAGTTACCAGGTCTTGCCAGGTAGCCTTTAGTTGAAGCAGGAACTCGGTTCCCTTTTCGGTAAGTTGGTAGTACTTGCGGGGTGGTCCGGAGGCGGATTCTACCCAGCGATAGTCGACCAAACCGGCTTTTCGCAGGCGGGTGAGCAGCGGATAAAGCGTGCCTTCCACCACCATAATCTTGGCCGAAGTAAGCTCTTCCAGCATGTCAGAGGCATAGACCTCGCCGCGGGAGATAATGTGCAGGATGCAGTACTCCAGGATTCCCTTGCGCATCTGCACCTGCGTGTTTTCTATTTTCATGGTTCTCTGGTTAAATTTTGAAGAGACCGATAGGGTGATGAGTAACCTTTGCTTCGGACTTCTTTTTTTTTACTTGACGCAAAGGTATAAGCTAGTACTATGTTATACAAGGTAATGGGTGATAAGGTTGCGTTTTCTGAAATTATTTTATGCACCTAACTACTTTAGCTTGCAAAACCTATCCTCTTCCCAGTTGATGGGATTAGCCTGAATGTAGTGACGAATGGCTTCCAGGGCACCTTTGTTTCTAATGATGTGATCGTGAAACCGAGATTGCCACCGGAAGTGTTCAAACCCATTTTCATTACACCACCGCTTCACATTTCCTTTGAAGTGATTGATATCCAGTGTGCAATTTTCGAACTTGTGAGGAATCTCCTGCAAAAAATATTCAGCCATCCTACCAATGGCATTATGCAACATACGTCCTTCTTTAACCATCCCAAAAAAGTGCTCGCGCTCGTGGGTGCAGATGGTGATGAAGTAAGAACCTGATTGGGTATAATCGTAGCCAGGAAGCCGGTGCTGTTTGTACTGCTGATAAGCCATGCTTGCGCTGTTTTATCCTTAAAATGATTAGAAAGAAGAGAAATGCGCCAGCAAAATTGCTACTTTCGTTACCTGCCAGGCAAAATTCGTATTTCGAAGTGAAGCAACAACCTATCCCTTTATGCTGCCCGAGGTGATGATCTTGAGCAGCGCTAGAAAGATCCGTGAGGATGTAATGATTATCACACCGGCTAACCACCACTACGTAGAAAAGCGGTATAAGAAGGCGAAGCGCTATCTGGATGAACTTATCCGGCGCAACCCCTACAGTAAAAACCCATACGTGATGCGCGCTGTCGCCCGTTATCGCACGCGTGATTTGGAAGGAGCCTGTGCTGATTTTACTCGTATCACGTCCCTACTTCACCAACCACTACCCGAGGAGGCAGGGGAGTGGTGTCTGTAGGAACTCGAGTAAAGCAAGCGGAGCGTCCGCCAAGATCGGCGAACAATTTTCGTCTCAACTGCTTGAGCTAAGTGTTATGATTCAACCAACTTCTTCTTTGCCCGATATCCTCGACCACGTGTGGGGCCTGCTCGTTCGGGGCGGGGCTGACAAGAAGCACCAGCTTCACTATCCAGCGCTGGCCACCCTCGGCGAACAAGGGATTCAGCAACGCACCGTGGTGCTGCGAAAAGCGCTGAAACCGGAGCGACAACTTATCAGCTATTCTGATCAACGTACGCAAAAGATTGCGGACCTGCGGCGGCAGCTCGAGGGCGGTTGGTTGTTCTATGATCACGGAAGCAAGGAGCAAATCCGCGCGCGGAGCATCATTACGCTACACCACAAAGACCAAACCGCTCGGGGACACTGGGACGCTATGCCGCCCGGGGCCCGGGGCGACTACCTGGGGCCAGTGGCACCGGGCACTCTTTCTGAAACGTATATTGACAATCTTCCGCCCGACTTCAAAGAAAACGCCACTGTAGAAAATACGCAAGAGGGATTCGGCAACTTTGTGGTGCTAGTGAGCGAAGTAATCACCCTCGATTACCTGAAACTTCGCCGCGAAGGGCACCTGCGCGCGCAGTTTCACTGGCAGGAAGATGCGTGGCAAGGGAGCTGGGTGGCTCCTTAAACGAAATCAAACACGTCGGTAAATATCAGTACCAATGCGGCCAGCAGCAGTAGCGTCAAAAAAATGGTGGCGGGGCCACTGAAGATCACTCGGAATAAAGGTTTCATCGGCTATTTGGTGGTTTCGTCGTTGTCCAAAGGCATCACATCCTCTCGGTCTTCCTCGTTCACCAGCAGAAAATGACCAAAACCAACTGCGGCTACCAAACCGATCAGGCCGGCCACAATCCAGGTAAATAACTCTAAGCCTTCGGTTCCGTTGGCATCAAACATAAGTATAAATAATTTTAGTAGAATAAATAAGAGTAACCCGCCGCGACTCAATTGGTTTAACCGGTGGCAATCTTAGGGATTTTCTCTGATTTTCTCAATGAAATGTAGGGATTTTACTGTCAGACTGATTTCTTTGATGTTGCACGAGCCTTTCTTTTCTCACCTCCTCGAATGAACGTTTACTTACGTATCTTAGCGTTTGCCCGGCCCTACAGGCGCTACCTTCCGCAGTACCTGGTTTTTGCCACCCTCGCCATCGTTTTTGGGCTGATCAACTTCACGTTGCTGATTCCACTCTTCAACGTGCTGTTTGATCAGGTAGGGGCGGAAGAAGCTGATCAACTGCGCTCGCTGCCTGAATTCAGCCTGTCAGCAGACTATCTCATCAGCGTATTCAACTATTACTTTCTCAATATCATTGACCTACATGGCAAGGTAGGGGCTTTGGTGTTTGTGTGCTCCATTATTGTGGTATCGGTACTGTTGGCTAATCTGTTTCGGTACATGGCGGCACTCACGCTCGCTAAAATCCGAGCCCAGGTGATCTTTAAGCTTCGCATGCGCATTTTTGACCAGGTAACCCAACTGCACTTGGGCTACTTTTCTACCGAGCGCAAGGGTGATATTTTGTCACGTATTACCAACGATGTACAGGAGGTAGAATTTTCGGTGGTGAACACCCTGAGGGTAGCTTTCAAGGAGCCAGCTACCATCATTGGCTACTTTCTAGTGCTGCTGTTCATGTCGGTTAAGCTAACCCTTTTCACCGTGCTGGTAATGCCCATCTCTGGTTTCATTATCGCTCAGATTGCCAAACGGCTCAAGCGAAAAGCTACTCAGAGTCAGGAGTCGTTAGGGCGGCTGGTGAGCTTGCTCGATGAAACGCTGTCGGGCATGCGCATCGTGAAAGCCTTTAACGCTCGTCCGCTAATTCGGCGCCGCTTCGAGGAGGAGGTGGGTGCCTACGCTCGTCTCAACGTGTCGATGGCCCGTAAGCAAGAGGCTGCCTCCCCCTTATCGGAGTTTGTGGGAGTATCGGTGGTAGCGGGCATCTTGCTCTACGGGGGCACACTGGTGCTTAACAACAACTCGGCGCTCAGCGCCAGTGAGTTCATTACCTATATCATTCTATTTTCGCAGATTTTGCCTCCGTCCAAGGCCATCACTAACGCCCTGAGTAGCATTCAACGCGGCTTGGCCTCGGGTGAGCGCATCTTTAGCATTATCGACACCACTCCGCTGATCCAAGACCGCCCCGATGCCCGTGAGCTAGCGCGGTTCGAGCACCACATTCGCTTTGAGAACGTGTGGTTTGCCTACGAACAGGACGCGGTGCTGAGAGATGTTAACCTAACGGTAAAAAAGGGCACTACGGTAGCGTTGGTCGGTCCGTCGGGGGGGGGGAAGTCAACCCTGGCCGACCTGATTCCCCGCTTCTACGACCCCACCGAAGGAACAATTTATCTGGACGACCAGCCATTAACAGCCTATACCATGGCTTCGGTGCGGCGGCAGATGGGTATCGTGACCCAGGAGTTGATCTTGTTTAATGACACCATCTTCAACAATATCGCCTTCGGCAAGCCCGACGCAAGCACGGAAGAAGTGATGCAGGCCGCCCGGATCGCCAACGCGCACGACTTCATTCTGGAAACCCCCGAGCAGTACCAAACGCTGGTTGGTGAGCGGGGCACCAAACTGTCGGGTGGGCAGCGACAGCGGATCAGCATTGCCCGAGCGGTGCTTAAAAATCCGCCCATTCTCATTCTGGACGAAGCCACCTCGGCGCTAGACTCCGAGTCGGAACGACTGGTGCAGGAAGCGCTTACCAACCTAATGAGAAACCGCACCTCTGTGGTGATTGCCCACCGCCTGAGTACTATCCAGCACGCTGATGAGATTGTAGTGGTGCAGCAGGGCAAAATTACTGAGCGCGGTCGCCACGAAGAATTGGTGGAGCGGGGTGGACTTTACAGTAAACTGACGGCGATGCAGACGGTATAGTAGCGAGGAGTTGAGGATGATCAAGTGTACCACGGTCCTACTCCGGTACCGATGGTCGTCGTATTATCCATCAGGCAAGTAGAAGCCACCGGTAAAAGATTCGCCTGGTACGTTGCGCCGCCTTCCCAGAATGGCCAACTTGGAACCATCAGCAAAAGTAGCGTCCCACCATCATTTGGGATAGTCAAGCAGGGCCAAAGCACTGAGAGGAACTGCGTTGAAGAACCAACGGATGAGAATGCTCGTATCATTTCTTACGCACCAACTGCAACCAAATGAAACCTATCCGACTCGCCTTGTTCGCTATCCTTTTAATTTTCCACATCATTGTGGTATTTATTGCCTTACAGTTCACGCCGTCACTAGCTGATAGCATCGTACGCGACCCCTCCGCCTTCCGCTTCTTAGCGCTCTTCGGCTTGGGCGTCTTTTTGATCACTTTCTCCTTCGTTTGGTTCGACCGATGGACCGCCCGCAAGAAGATTGAGCGGCTGGAGGCAGAAAAAGATCGGATCAAAGCCGAAGTGTTTGACCGTGAACAACGGGCCCGCGAGCGGGAGTTGGAAATTGAGCAGGAAATCAATTCGTTTCAGCAATCACTTCCCGAAGCCGATTCTTCCGGGTCGACAAACTTAGCCACCTCCCGTTCAACAGCACCTGGCCACGCCGCTGCGTCTATCGACCTGCCTCCCGCCGCGCAACCCGAGCTACTCGAAACCGACCAGGTAGAGTATGCCCCACTAACGCCAAAATCGCCTGATACTTTTCCCGATCTGCCTCCGGCTGATGATACTGATTCGGATACCAATCCCCTTCGTCCGTGAGGCGACGCATACCGCAAGCGTTATGCGAGGCAACCCAAATGCTACAATGATGCTTGAAGGTGATGCATACGTTTAACACACTAATCGGGAAGGAGGTGACAGCGCTTTAAAGCGGATTCCAATTGACTAATCCCAACAAATTTTGCCCCATCAAGTTAGTACCGATGGCACGCCGTTTTGTCTGTTTGCCGACACTGCCCGGTCGGTCGTTGAAAATTTTAACCCCACCTAAGAACCACACAGTCCATTTTATTAGTATATTTATTGGTCAAAAAAACTATACTACACCCCTTCTGATTATGAAAGCACTAGGTACGATGGCTACGCTTGCTCTGTTACTCCTGGCCAGTTGCATGGGCTACAAAGAATATCCGGTTGAGTCGGATTATAGTTTTGAGGGCGAGTTCCGCCGCTACAAAACCTTTAATTTCTTAGATACCCGCAGCTCTGGCCCCGACTCTAGCCTTCAGAACGATATTATTGAGAGTGCTATCCGGGCCCGCATGGAGCTTCAAGGGTATGAGTATTCTTCGCGCGATCCGCGTCTGCTCGTGTCCTACAAAATATTTTACGATAGTCTGTACTTCACCGGCTACGAGCAGCCCGACATCGAGCTTTTTGTGGAATATGAAGATAATATCGACCAAGAGATGGACCCGGTGAAGTACAATCTGCGCCAGGGAACCCTATTGGTACTGATGTATGATCGAGAGCGCAAAAAGTCAATTTGGCAGGGCTACGCATCCGGAGTGTTCGGTAATCAGTACTTCAGTGATAAGCGTTACCTGCAAGGTGCCGTGCGCTCTATCTTTGATCAGTATAAGGTTTTCGCCGAAGGGTTCGCGGTAGATCGGAAACGCTGACCGACGGTCAGCCGTTGATCAGTGCCAGCACCCGGTCAGGATAGTCGGAGATAATTCCGTCCACTCCCAGATCAAGCATTTTCTTAATATCTTTCCGATCATTCACCGTCCAGGGGATTAGTTGAATCCCGCGCTCAAGGGTGTAGCTGCGCAGTTCTTGGTTCACCAGCCGGAAGTTGGGGCTATAGACCTCGGGAACATAGCCCAGGGTACGGATATTATTTTGCGCGCCCCGAAGGTTCTCTACCAGCAAGGCCTGCCGCAGCTCCGGAGCCATCTGCCGGGCTTCTTGCAGCGTGCGCACGTCAAACGACTGCACGATGGTGCGTTCTTGAATACCCTTTTCCTTAAGCACTGCTAACAACAATGTGACAAAATGTTTTGGGGCGGGATGAAACACTCCGTCTCCTGTAGGGAAAGACTTGGTCTCAATGTTATACTGCACCGGCGGCCGGTTATGGTCGCGAAGATATTGCTCCACTGAGTCGATCACGTCCACCAGCCGGGGTTTAGAGGCTTTTATTGCCTGCTGCTCAGGGAAGCGTGGGTTCCCCTGACTGCCGCAGTCGCAGCGACGAATCTGTTCGTAAGACATTTGGTACAGGTTGTACTGCTTCTCTTGCGTCGCGGTGATTGCTTCCCCACTGGGTCCCGTGCAGATTGCGGCCGACAAAAAGGGTTCGTGTGATACCACCAACTGCAGATCGTGGCTCACCACCACGTTGAGCTCCAGGGTAGTGACCCTCAGCGCGGTACTGCCCGGCGTGGTATCGCCCGGCGTGGTATCGCCCGGCGTGGTATCGCTTAATTCTAAGGCGTGGATAAAGGCAGGAATCGTGTTTTCGGGCCGCAGTCCCCGGCAACCTCGGTGGCCCTGCACGTCGATGGTCGATTGGGCGTAGGTCACGAGCGAAAGTAAACTAAGTACACTGCCGAGCAGCAAGCAGATGGGCATAGGGTAGGGTTAACGTACCTCAAAGTTGGTTTTGCCAATTTGGTAATCGTCGGCGTATATCTCAACGGTGTGCCGCCCTTCGTTGTACGCTGACCCTTTTTCGTAAAGGAAAGATAGTTGCTGCCCCGTATTATCAAACAGTATGTTTTGCTTAGAGGTATAGTACAGCTCCTTGCCGTCGTGCATAAAGGTGCCCGAACCCCGGGCCACGTTGAACACCACGTTGCCATCGGGTTCCAGCACCCGGATGATGATATCCTTTCCCTCAATGGGAGCCACTTCGTTCTTGGCGATGTTAAAATTTACCTGTAGCTGGGCCAATTGGCTGTTGCGATAGCGATCACGTTCTTTTCCTTTTCCTTTGCTATTGAGGCCTATTACCTGAATATTTTCAGCCTCGAGCTGCGAAGCTTGTTTCACCTTCTGCGCTAAGTTTTCTTTGTCTGACTCCACCGCCAGAAGTGTTTTATTGAGCACCTTTTGCTCCTCCTTGAGTTCGGTGTTTTCCGAATAGAGCACCTCGTTCTGGCGTTGCAGCGCGGCAATCTCTTTGTCCTTTTTCACCAGTAGCTCCCGGTAACCCTCCACCCGGTTGCGGATCTGGGCGTACTGTTTCTTTGCCAGGTTGCCCTGGTCCTGCAGTTGCTCCTTTTCCATCTCCAGCGTTTCACGAATCAGGCGTAATTCCTCAACATCGCCGCCTAGTTTTTGAATCTCTTCGATCTTCAAGTCTAGTTCATTGCTAATAGACTCGAGCTTGTTGTAGGTCTCTTTGAGCTCCTGCTGGTTGCTTTGCAACTCCTCGTTCTTGACTTGGTAATTCTGATAGAACAAGAAGAGAACGACCAGAAGGGTGAGCGCCAGTAAGCCAATGATGATCAGTAAAACCTTCTGTTTGTTTGCGCCGGGGTTTTCCTGACCTGCAACCTGAGATGTTGACATAGTGGTTTTGTGGTTTATTGGTCAAAATTGAAAAAAATAAAACGATAAATAAAATTTAATTTTTGGATTTTGCTGCGAAATAGTACAAAGGCGACTCTTTTTTTAAGAAAGGAGTCGCTAGAGCGCGTTTAGTTCCTTAACGCTCTGGTACTCAAAGGCGAAGTCGATCTCGAAGCAGTCTACGAACCGTTTCTTCATGGCTTGCTTCAGGGCTAGTGGATCTTCGCAACAGAAGATGAAAGCCCCGCCTCCGCCTGCTCCGCAAATTTTCCCGCCGTAGGCACCGCGTTCTTTGGCAAAGGCGTACATGGCATCCAGGTTAGCGTTGGTGCTGGCCCGGGCCAACTGCTTTTGCGCTTCCCAGTTGCGTTCCATTATCCGGGCGCACTCCCGAAAGTCTCGGGCCACCAGCGCATCGATGAATCTTCGGCCGCAGTCGCCAATGGTGCGTAGAGCGGCCTGCCCCTCGGTGGTTTGGTAGTTGTCGTACACCTGCTCCACGGCCGACTGCGCATTGCGCGACACTCCCGTGTGTAGCAAGAGCAAGTGCTGCCGAAAATCCTCCAAGGTTGCTTGCGGAACGACGATATCCAGTGGCTCGGCTCCCTCGTCGGTGCAGGCGAAGCAGTGGAAGCCTCCAAACACAATGGCGTACTGGTCTTGTCGTCCGATAGCCCAGTTGAGCTCCTTGTTTTCCAGATTGAATAGGTCCTCACCGATCATTGCCAGCGACTTGGGTTCGGCGTTGTAGTTCTTGGCACTAATGAGCTCCAGGAGCTTCACGGCGGTTGAGGTGCTCAGGCCACTGCCCCGTGGGTAGCCCGAAAAGTTGAAGGTGTTGCCCTTCATCTCAACGAGCGGCTTGATGGCCACGTTCGACACGTAACCGGTTTGGCCGTTCATGATGTAGGGCACGTCGGTCCAGCCGCCCGCAAAGTCGATGCGCAACGGGGCGCGGTAAGCGTAATTGATCTTGTTGATGATCTTGGTAGTGGAAGTGGGCGATAATTCTTCGGGCACTTCGCGGTCTACGAACTCAATGCGGGTGCCGGTAGTATCGCACAGGCGTTGCTTCTCGTTGATAGCCGAATCATCGCGGTTGAGCACAAATACGTCGGGTTGTAGCTGGGTAACCACCTCCCGAAAGTCAATTTTGCCGCTCCCAATATCATGATCATTCAGCACCGCGTAGTCCACGTCTTGCAGGGCCGCCACCAGGTACAGACGGTTATTTTCTGGGTTCACCGGCCGACCAGGACCCTTGAGCGTTTCCAGGGTTTTGTCGCGCCCTACCCCTACCACCAACAGGTCACCGAACTGTCGGCATTGGTTGAAAAACACCGCGTGTCCCGACTGCAAGATGTCATAACATCCCGAACAGAAAACAATGGCTTGGTCGGCATACTGTTTCCGTAACGCGGACAGTTGCTCGGTGGTAGTTACTTTATTTTTGATAGCGTCAAACATACGATTCGTTTCTAAGGATAAATTTCGGTCCGTCAGCGATGCATTTCACCGACTAATTAACCACCGATGGTAGACATAGATTCGGCAACGGAAGCCCCCGCGCCGCGTTGCTGTTCTGCCACATGCCCATTTTTGGCCCGCTGCGCGAACGCCCGGATAAAGACCTCCGCTACCTGTCCGTCAGAAGCTCCATTGCGAAGTAGTTGCTTAATGTTCGAGCACGCCCTGATCATACAGGCAGGTTTTTAGCGTACCCGTAGCGGTGAGGCGGATGCGGTTGCAGGTACCGCAGAAGGTCCGACTGTAGGCAGCGATCACTCCCACTGTGCCCCGCCCGTCCGGTAGGCGAAAGTGATAGGCGGTGCTATGGGGAGTATCAGGCACGCGCTCCATCGTAGGATAGCGAGTCCGAAGCGTCTCAGTGATCTTGTGGTGCGCCCAGCGCCCGGACAAACGACGCCCCGCGCCGTTGAAGGGCATCTCCTCAATGAAACGCACCGACACCGGGTGCGTGCGCGTGAGTTCGGCCAGGGGAAGGATGTCTTCGGTATTCTGCCCTTCCATCACCACGGTGTTGATCTTGGTCGGTATAGCAGCGTCCAGCAGATGATGAAAGCAGCGCATCACCTGATCGAAGTCGTCGCGGCGCGTGATGCGGAGGAAGCGTTCGCGGCTCAGCGTATCCAGGCTTAGGTTTACCGAAGCGATACCTAGCGTTTTTAACGCGGATACGTGGGGCGTGGTGAGCACGCCGTTGGTGGTCAGATGCAACTCTTGAATGCCGGGTATCGCTTTGATACGCCGCAGAAACGGCAGCAGTCCGCGGCGCACGAAGGGCTCGCCCCCCGTGATACGGACCTTGGTGATCCCTAGGCTGGCCAGTAATCGAACCAAGCGCTCCATTTCATCGTAAGTGAGCAGCTCTTGCCCTGGTGCGTAGGCCACTCCACGGGCAGGCATGCAGTAAAAACAGCGCAAGTTACAGCGGTCAGTTACGGCTAGCCGCAGATAGTTGATTGGCCGACGGTGGTTGTCATACAAAAGCATACGTGGTTAAGCTAGCGAACAGCTAAAATTACGGATGTTTTCGTGTTTTCCCTATTATCGTACCTTTGCCAGCGATGAAACTTAACCTGCTTCTTTTTGGAATCACCCGCGATGTTATCGGAGGACCAACCCTTGTTGTTGAAATGCCCCCCCACACCACGGCTGCCCTGCTCCTGGATCATCTGCATGAGCGCTATCCGGCATTGCATGATTTGCGCGCACTTCTGCTGGCAGTGAATAGTGAGTATGGCCAATCTGACCAGATTCTTAGTGAGCACGATGAAATAGCACTGATCCCTCCCGTGAGCGGAGGTTAAGATAAGTCGATATTCTTTTGTTAAGTCAAGAGAAAACTTTTTTACTAAAAAGTTGGTTTTGAATTCAGACTGTTTTAGGTTACATTGAGAACAGTATATACTTTATCTACAACATCCTATAACGTGCCACTTCCCCAAAAGGATTGTGTTCCGCCTTTTCTGCTCTAACACCGTCCTACTGATAGATGGGTTGGTATTAATGCACGCGTTCTAGTGATGATCTATGAAAGACTTGCCCCCCACCTCATCTGGCCCGGCGTATACTAAACTTCATCGGCACAGTTTATCCCGCGCTTTGGCTACTTCTCGTATTAGCTACTTGATGCGACTAGATCTAGAAGGGAATTACACGTACGTAAATCGGGCGTTCGAAGACGCATTCGGAGCCAAGGAGCATCTTATTGGCAAACACTACATCCCAACGGTGCACCCTGAAGACGTTGGAATTTGTAAGCAAGCGTCCCGCGACTTGATCAAACATCCGGAGAAGCTGGTTGTGTTCGATATTCGCAAACCAAAACGCGACGGTACTTACTACCTCACGCGCTGGGAACTTTCAGCGGTAGTTGATGCCCAAGGCAACTTGGTAGAGAGTCAGGCGATAGGCTACGATATTCTTCAAAAACACGCAGCTAAAGAAGCCAACACGGCGTTGCTTCAGGAGGCATACCGGCTGAATTTAGAGTTGCAAACCAGCAAGGATAACCTGTTCAGAAGCGAAAGGAAGTTTCGCAGCCTTATTGAACATAGCTTCGATGCCATCGTTGTATACGACCGAAAAGGGGTTATTACCTACGCTGCTCCCTCGGTAGAAAGCGTGATTGGATATTCTCCTGATGAGTTGGTAGGTACTTCAGGCTGTTCGTATACCTTTTCAGAAGATGAGGCTGTCGCATTGAGTGCACTTGAGGACGCGCTGGCCCACCCCGAGGTGCGGGTTTCTAGTGAGATGCGGTTGGCTCACAAAGATGGGCGTATCATTTGGGTTGAAACCGTACTCACTAATCTGCTCCACGATGAAGACGTTGGTGGAATAGTATCTAACTTCCGCGATGTGACCGGACAGCTCCAGGGAAAACAGGCGGTGGCAGAATACTCTAAACGATTAGAACTCGCCACCCAGTCGGCCAACATTGGTATTTGGGACTGGCACATTCCTGAAAATCGCCTCATGTGGGACACGCGTGCCTCTAACATTTTAGGCCTTAATTCGGCGTATTCAGCGTTCTACAAGGAGTCTACCCCTGAGGTAATTGAAACTTGGCTCGCGATTATCCATCCTGACGACAAGGATCGGGTGCGCAGCAAAATGGAAGAGGCCTTACAAAACGCCGAGAGCTTCGCGATTGAATACCGGGTTGTCCGTCCTGATAACCAGGAAGAGCGGTACATAAAAATCTACGCAAAAATTATCCGTAAAGATGGACCTATTCGGATGACCGGAGCCATTCGAGATACCACTGGAATCAAAGCGACTGAGCAGCAGCTGCGGCATAATATTGATGCCCTGCAAAAGACGAATGCTGAACTAGACCGGTTTGTGTACAGCACCTCCCACAATCTACGTTCGCCGCTGGCTTCGATACTGGGTCTGGTGTCCATCCTCCAGGGCGAAACTGATCACGCCGAGCGGGAGCAATATTTGCAGCTCATTGAGGACAGCATTAACCGATTAGATTCGACGATTAGTAGTATCATTGACTATTCGCGCAACACCCGCGTGGAGGTTACTGCCGAACCAATCAACTTCCATGAGATGATAGCCGAAATTATTGATAGCCTATACTTTTTGCTCCACGCAGTTAACGTTCGGGTCACAACCCGTCTCCCCGATACGGTATCTTTTACCACCGATGCCCACCGACTCAAAGTGATTATCAGCAACCTGCTGTCCAATTCTATTAAATACTTTGATCCACAGGCAGTACAACCGTGGGTAGAAATCTCAGTTGGTGCCACCGAAGAGGGGGTTCTGATTCTGGTAGAAGACAACGGCATTGGCATACCGGGGGGGATGCAGGACAGAGTATTTGACATGTTCTTCCGGGCCAGCGAACAGTCATCGGGCTCGGGTTTGGGGCTCTACATTGTGGAGGAAATCGTCAACAAGCTGGGCGGAACCATTTCTATGACCTCTCAGGTAGGCAAAGGTTCAGCGTTTACCGTATGCCTGCCCTCCTTTGCTGACCAAAACTAGCAGCCGCTTTCCCCTTGATCCAGCTCACAACCCACCCTATCGACGTGGCCGCAGTGCTCCGCTCGGTTCAGGCTGACCGGGCCGGGGCGATAAACGCTTTTGTGGGCACCGTGCGCCAACACACTGCGCAGCGGCGGGTGGTGCGCCTGGAGTTTGAAGCCTACGTGCCGATGGCCCTTCGGGAGATGGAAAAACTGGCGGCAACGGTTAGGCAAAGGTGGGCGGCGCAGCAAGTCGCCATTCACCACCGGCTCGGCACACTGCTGGTAGGCGAGGTCGCCGTCGTAATCGCCGTAGCCACCCCGCACCGGCAAGCCGCTTTTGAAGCCTGTCAGTACGCCATTGACACCCTAAAGCAGACGGTGCCCATTTGGAAGCGAGAAATCTTTGAGGATGGTGCAGTGTGGGTTGCGGCGCACCCTTGAGTTGGTATCCTAAAAGGCTTTCAGGCTCATGTCCAGGCTTTGCACCGAATGGGTAAGTGCGCCCACCGATACAAAATCTACTCCTGACTCAGCCGCTGCCACAATGGTGGTCTCGTTGATGTTGCCCGAGGCTTCGGTTTCGCACTGCCCACCTACCAGGGCTACCCCTTGCTTCATCTCGTCGGGCGTCATGTTGTCGAGCATGATCACGTCAACGCCGCCCACGTCTAGCACCTGCTGCACCTCGTCTAGATTACGGGTTTCCACCTCAATCTTAAGATTTTTTTGGTGGTCACGTAGATACTGCTGGGTTTTCTCGATCGTTGCCCGAATACCTCCACCGAAATCGATGTGGTTGTCTTTAAGCATAACCATGTCATAGAGAGCGTAGCGGTGGTTGGTGCCCCCCCCGATGGCCACCGCCCACTTCTCAGGCAAGCGGAAATTGGGAGTGGTCTTGCGGGTGTCAAGTAGTTTGGCTTTGGTGTGCTGGATAAGGCTTTGCAAATGATGGGTGTAGGTGGCAATGCCACTCATTCGTTGCAGGCAATTCAGGGCCAAGCGCTCAGCTGACAGGATGGATTGCGCGCGGCCTTCCACCACCAGAGCAATATCACCTGGCTGAACGGGCGAAGCGTCGGGCATATGCACATCGACCCGCAACGAGTCATCCACCGCGCGGAAGATGCGGGAGGCCAGCGCTACTCCGGCCAGCATTCCTTCGGCTTTGATGAGCAAGCGCGCCCGGCTCTGCGCCTCCGGGGGCACAGCGGCCAGTGACGAATGGTCACCCTCGCCAATGTCTTCGGCAAGGGCGGCGGTGATGAAGGCGTTGATGTTATCTTCGGTGAGGTAGGCAGGTTTCATAATCTAATCGTCTAATCTGGTGAGTGACAGCTCTTTTCTTCTACGATAAAGTTTGGATCAACGGTAACGTAATCCTACTAATTGTTTTGGGGTTATCCTATTCTATGGCTGAAGAACTGGAGTACGCTTGCACTACAGAAGAGAGGAAGTTAATACCAACACAAAACCTGTGAATACTGCCCGAGAGATTTTTGACGGCTCAGTGCGTGTGCAGGGCACTATTAACTACACTGACGGCAAGAGCGGAGAGATAGCCTACCTGATCAATCCTGAAACCGGGGCAGTTTCTGCTAGCCAGATCACGCGCTTTGAGCAAACAAATGCTGGGGCGATAGACGTTGAATTTTACATCTTGGGCGATGATTTCAGATTTATTACTGCTATGGTAGGATTTGGCGATCTTTGGTTCTCGGACAAATTTGGCGGATTAGGTTGAGTTGACCAATACTCGCAGTCTCATGTGTTCAAAGTTGGGGATGCCAAACGAGATACGTCTAATGTAGCGCACCAAGTTGTTACAGCCTTCGGTCACCGCGTTAGAGATGCCAGACTCTATGAAGTTAAGGATGGGGTCTTTCCAGTTAGTCAGGGTTTTCAGGAACTTGTTCCAGGCGGGGTTTTGTGTCCAGTTAACTTTTTGTACCCAACCTTCCAGCCGTTGTTGAGCTTCTGGTTTGCTTTGTGCCTGATCAAAAATGTCATGGAAACTATTACGAAGTTGGTAAGCCTCTTGCAACTCTTTGGAAAGATCGAGGGCTTGCTGTAAGACGAGTTGCTGCTCATCGCTCAGGGTTTTGCTACGTTTGAACAAGATCCATTTTAGTCTTTTGAAAGCCGCTTGTTGGGGGTGAGTTCGGCGTAGTGTTCTGCGTATGGTATCTAAGCTGTCATTGAGTGCTTTGACCACATGAAAACGGTCGATAGTAACTTTAGCCTGGGGAAAACATTGCTTGGCTACTTCATTATAAGGCCCCCACATATCACAGGATACGTGGTTGATCTGCTTACAAAACGCTGGACCCAGGCCTTGAAAGTGAGCAATAAGCGTTTCTTTCTTTCGGTCAGGAAGAATATCCAGTTGGATGCCTCGTTCCAGATCAGTGAGTACGCAACAGTACTCCCCCTTCCCTTTTCGTAACGATATCTCATCAATACCTATTTTACGCACTTGGGCGTAGCGTTGAGGTAGATCAATCACCGCTTCGGCTTGCTGGTAATAAAGCCGTTCTACGGTTTTTACGTTCATGTTGATGATAGCCCCTACCTCTGAGAAAGGTTGCTTAGCGCAGAGTTCAAACACAAATTTAGACTCGCGTACCGTATAGCTCTTGCCAGCAGCGACCCATTCAAAGGGCTCATGATAGTAATGACCGCATTCGCATTTAAACTGCCTGACCCGCAGGTAAAGCCATACTTCCTTTCCAGAGATAGCCAAGTCCCGAATCTGTCGCTCTTCATAGCGCTTTACTGCCTTATCCCGCAAAGAAGCACAGCGTGGGCAAGCAGAAATCTTTTGTTCACTATGACAGTGAAGCAGAATCCGGGTGTTCTCATAGTAAACTTTATCTACCCGTAAGTCAGGCAGGGCCAGCAATTGCTCAAAAAATAGTCGTTCGTTCACTATGCAAATTTATACCTTTCCGCCATTTTTGTCTGAGAACCCGATCTTTTAAACGGAGATGCTTTTGACGAAGATAATTTCAGAGAAGAAGTGGGCGCCATTTTAATCGAACTAAGTCCAACTAACTTAAATTTTTAAAAACTTATTTGTAACAGAATAAAGGTTTGAATACGTTCTTAACACCTGACCTCTCGCATGAGAGAGGTCAGGTGTTTTTTTTGCACTATAGTATCGCCTCAGAAATCTTTATAGGGATTGAATAGCGAAAGGGTATTCAGTTTTTTCTTCCCGGACGCGCGTGGAGAGCAAAGACAAATGCGTAGCTTTGTTCACAAATTTTTATT
The DNA here is from genome assembly GCA_963761785.1 of uncultured Cytophagales bacterium. GTDB lineage: Bacteria > Bacteroidota > Bacteroidia > Cytophagales > Cyclobacteriaceae > Tunicatimonas. Next base: position 1,254,409 of record CAVXII010000001.1, on the reverse strand, counting down.
GTTCACGTTACGTGAACAAACTAAAAAAGTGAACATGGAAGAGCTAGAATTAGTAGAGACTGCTCTGGAACAGCTCAAGAAAGCGGCTGCGATACAGGGAAGATGGATAGGTACTAAAGAAACGAATAACTCACTTCAAGTAGACGGTAAGCTAACCTTCACCATAAACCAGCAAACGATCACGCTGCCGGTAGAGATCAAGAAGGAGCTCAGAAATCACCATATACACTCACTGGAAAGTTTGATTCATAAGTACCCCCAACTTATGGTACTAGCGGGAAATATTTTTCCTACCCTACGAGAAGAATTACGGGAAAGAAAGATTGCCTATCTGGAAGCAAACGGCAACTTCTACCTTGAGCAAGGAAATATATTTGTCCTCATCGATCGAAATCCACCCTACCAAGTAGAAAAAGAGGGAAGCAACCGGGCCTTCACTCCGGCCGGACTCAAGGTGGTTTTTCATTTCTTGTTGTACGAAAAATCAATCAACCAGACGTACCGCGAAATAGCGAATAAGACAGAGGCCAGTTTAGGGAACATCAAGAATGTGATGGACGGACTAAAGGAAGCGAAATTCTTGCTTCCCAAGGATGAGACAGATTGGATGCTCACAAACAAAAGAGCGTTACTGCGTAAATGGACCAATTACTATAACGAAGCACTACAGTCGAAACTATCGTTAGGAACCTATCGGTTTGTGTCAAAAGAAACATTCGATCATTGGCAAGAACTGACTTTACAAGAAGGAGAGACCTTTTGGGGAGGCGAACCCGCAGCCGACTTACTCACTCACCATCTGCGACCCGGGCAACTAATTCTTTACACCAGCGAGAGCAAAGCTAGCTTGATGAAAAACTACAAGCTGGTACCTGATAAAAAAGGACCGGTGAAAATATACCAAAAGTTCTGGTATCAAGAGTCGCAAAATACTAACATCGCTCCCCCACTACTGGTATACACCGATCTGATGAACTGGGGAGACAAGCGCAGCCGAGAAACCGCCAACATCATTTATGAGCAGTACCTCCGAGATCAGTTTTAAAGACTTGGCTATTCCCTACTTTGGCGAGGTGTTTAGTCTGGTCAACGAAATACTTCGGCAGCATGAGGTGCCGTATTACTTGATCGGAGCTAACGCCATCGCACTGCAACTGCTCCGGCAGGGGGAAGCGCCCTTGCGAGCTACCAAGGATATTGACTTTGCCATCATGGTCTCCTCATTTGCGCAGTACGATACAGTCAAAAACGATCTGGTAGCACGTGGGTTTCAACTGGTTCGGCCTCCCTTCACCCTTCGCCACGCTGAGTACGATGTAGTGATTGATCTGCTTCCCTTCGGAGAAATTGAGGAGAACGATACCGTAAGCTTTACCGAACGCCATGTAGACCTGGTAGTACTCGGCTTCAAAGAGGCGCTCCTCGAAACGGATACCATCCGCCTCGATCAGACTTATACGGTACGGGTACCGCCCCTGGCCGGTATTGTGGTCCTAAAGCTATTGCCTGGAGCGATCGGCCGGAGATGCGCGATACCGACCTGGATGATATCTACCGGATTGTCTCTGTCTTTCACGACTTTTCGTTTGATGAGATAATTGAACAGCACAGCGACTTGCTGTTACGCGAACCGTACGACGAACGATTGATTGCTGCTCGAGTACTAGGATACAAAATAGCTCCTATCATCAGCAAATCAGCTACGTTACAGCGGCGGATTATCCAGGTCTTGGATGACAACATTGAGGTTTTCCGACGGTCGGGCATCGCCGAACAGTGGGCCGCTAAGTACGACTTGACCGTAGACTATGCCCGCCAGCTGCTCAGCGAGCTATACGCCGGTATTCGCGATCAACGATCTCTATGACCAACCCAATTACTCCAGATCAGATAGCAATGAATGTTTGTAAAAACGCTTGCGGGCAGAAAAACGAATTTCTAGTAATCGCTCCATGACTACCTGACTATCAAAGTGATCCGCTCAGGACTCGAACCTGAAACCTACTGCTTAGAAGGCAGTTGCTCTATCCGGTTGAGCTAGCGGACCGCTTGTTTTCAAAAAGCAAATTTAGCGGTTTTGCGGTTAATTCCCAATGCCCGGTGATCAACGCTCAACCGCAGACCACCGAGCGTTACTATCTTTTTTTACGAAAACCAGACAAATTAGCTGAACGTCTCCTTTAAAATACGGGCGGTCGTCTGACGGGTGAGTCCGCAGAGATCGGCAATATCCTGCTGCGTTAGCAAGCTCCGCACAGCGTGTGATCGCCCCGCAGCATCCACGATAGGCAAAGGATATTGCTTGAGTAATTTTATTACCCGCTGAGTAGGAGTCAGCGAGGCAATATGAAACAAACGGGTTTCGGCACGACACCAGCGCCGGATGATCATTTGGTGAAATTCATCGGCCAGCAGCACATCCTGCTGCACTAGCATTTTGAACGTCCGCACCGGATGCAGTACCACCTGCACACTGGTGAGGGCCCGGGCAAACTCACTAAAGGTATTATCGGACAGATACTGCAAATTGCCTACCAACTCACTATGGGTTAACACATCGTAGGTAACCTCTTTGCCCCGAAGCGAATAACTACCTACCTTCACCATACCCCGCTCTATCACGTATAGCGTGTCCAACCGATCAGTAGGCTGATAGAGATACTGTCCGCGTTCCAATACGCGTCGTTCACCAATATACAAGGCTTGCAGGTCGGCACCATTTTGAGTAGGAGAGGAGGTAGACATTATCCGCGATTTACCGAAGTTTAACAGACGATGCTACCAATGCGTGTTAACTTTGTGTTAAGAATTGATGAGCGAACCGCTTTGTTCCCTCGCCGTATACTTCTTTAAACCTTTCTTATCTTATCCTCCATGACATACGATGCGTTGCCTCCTCATCTGCTGTTTGTTGACATTGAAACCGTTGCCACTCACTCCACTTACGAACAACTAAGTCCGGTAATGCAGCGGGCTTGGCAACGTAAAGCATCTACCTTGTCTAACCCCGATAACCTATCGGTAGGCGAACAGTACTTCGACCGCGGAGGTATTTACGCTGAGTTTGGCAAGATTATCGTTATTTCGGTAGGCTTTTTTCACGCCTTGGATGACGGTGAAATGGAGCTGCGTGTTAAGTGCATTTCGGGCGATAACGAAAAAGAATTGCTAATCAACTTCAAGGAGACCTTGCTGAAGTTTGACCAGAAAAAGCTACAACTGTGCGCGCATAACGGTAAAGAGTTCGACTTTCCTTACCTCTGCCGCCGTATGCTGGCCAACGAAATTGCGCTGCCCGATAGCTTGGACCTGGGCGGCTTGCGCGCCTGGCAAGTGCCCCACGTCGACACCATGCAACTCTGGAAGTTTGGCGACTACAAAAGCTTTACCCCGCTAGAACTGCTGGCGGCGGTGTTCGATCTGGAGGTAGACGATAGCGATGCCATTCAGGGAAGCGATATCAACCGGCTATACCACCGGGAGAATGATCTTGAAAAGATTATCCGCTTCTGCCAGCGCAACATCGGTTTGCTCGCCCAGGTCTACCTGCGACTCAAATCGCTGCCCACCATTGCCCCCGAACGGATTACAGTGGTTTAAACTTTTACTTTCACTATGCGGAATTCTGAAGAGGAATTGAAGACTCATCCGGCACGTATTCCAACAAATCGCCCGGCTGGCAGTCCAGCACCCGGCAGATAGCTTCTAGGGTGGTGAAGCGGACAGCTTTGGCTTTGCTCTGCTTGAGAATGGAGAGATTAGACAGTGTGATACCTACGCGCTCCGAGAGTTCGTTGAGCGACATTTTGCGCCGGGCCATCATCACGTCTAGGTTTACAACTATTGCCATCCTTTAAACGGTTAGGGCTTGTTCTTCCTGAATCCGAACGCCATGCCGGAAAACTTCGCTTAAAATACCCAGCACAGTGCTGATGATGATGACGGCTATAGCAGAATTATTTTCTTTTGATAGGTCAACCGATAGGTTTTTCTCAGCAAGCAAGTCGAACGCGAAAAAGGAAAATATATGTGGAGAAATTATGTCAAGCACCAAGCCATAGATAATTAAAGTAGTCAATAGGCGAATGCGCTTTGCATTGGCAGGTGTAAATGACAGGCCCGCTTTCAGTGAGCTTACGATTTTGCGAAATATACCGAAGACGATTACTACGATGATGGTTAGCAAAAGGTCAACTGCCCGATCATAGAGTAACATCCAACGCTGGTTAGGAGCAAACGGAACTTTCACCCTTGCCTTCTCTGCCTCAATAGTATAAGATGTCAATGCATCGGGCAAGGATGATTGCTCTATCATTGCTACAATAGGAATACGATCTAACGTATTGCCCGGATGATTGAAAGTTACACTTAATAACTGATGTTACGCACGCAAGCCAAGTGATCTGTTAAATTTACGGATAAAAGATACTATCAAGCAAGAGAACCAGTCATGGATAAGGGGATATTAGATTTATACACGGACTACCTTTTGGTTTCCACTGCTCAGACCACAGCTACTGGTATGTCTGATATGTTGGAGGGTAGGCTTAGCCACGACAAGATTACCCGTTTTCTTTCCAAAGATGATTTCACCTCCAAAGACCTCTGGAAACTGGTCAAATCTACCGTACGGGAAATAGAGCAACAGCCAGGGCCGAGCTACCTGATCCTGGATGATACGGTAGAGGCCAAGCCTTATACGGATGAAAGCGAACTGATTTGCTGGCATTTCGACCACACTGTCGGCAAATCAGTCAAGGGGGTCAATCAGTTAAGCTGCCTGCTCTACCGTGCTGGGGTTTCTCTGCCAGTGGGTATGGAGTTGGTTAAAAAAGACAGATGGATTAGCGATAAGAAAACAGGCAAGCAGAAAAGAGTGGCCAGCACTGATAAACAGACCTTATTTCGTCAGATAGTAAGCAATGCCTGCCAAAATCTCTCTAGGGTGGATTATCTGCTAGCTGACACTTGGTTTGCCTCCGCCGAAAACATGCGTCACATCAAGGAGGGGCACAAAACTGAATTCATCATGCCCTTGAAAACCAACCGGAAGGTATCAATGGTTGGGGGCAACGGAGAAGAAAAGCGAACAGATCAACTGCAACTACAAGAAGGGCAGGCGGTGGAAATCCAACTTGAGCAAGTGGGTTTCCCCCTATTACTTACCAAAGCGGTCTACCACAACAAGGACGGCAGCCAAGGGGTACTCTATCTGGTGAGCAGTAACCTGTCGCTGAGCGGTGAACAGATCAAGGATGTTTACAGCAACCGTTGGAAGGTTGAAGAGATGTACAAATCAGTCAAGAGCAACGCCAGTTACCCCAAGTCACCAACTAAAACGGTCAGGACGCAGGCCAATCATTTCTTCTGCTCTATGGTAGCCTTTTGGAAACTGGAGCGATTGAAAATGAAAACCAACCTCAACCATTTTGCAATGAAGGCAATGCTTTATAAAAATGCAGTAAAAACCGCTTTCAAACAGCTATCCGACATTAAAGCTCAACTCAACATTGAAGTCGATGCGTAACATCAGTTAATAAGTCAACGAGCGAAAGTGTAGCAGCAATGACTGAAACCGCTAGAAAAAAGAGTACTCCAAAGTAGAGTGAGTCAACGTTGTCTCGGATAGACTTATTCATCGCAGTAGAGTTTAGTACGCTTCAAAAATAAGCAAGATTTTTAATAAGCAAAAAATAATTATTGTTTTTCAATAAATATTAGCCGAATAGCATATTGAGCGTAGACCAGACGGGAACCTTTCGGGCTGATTATAGTTTATAGCATTACTTACAAAATCTACGTTTCATCACCCTCCAAAGCATTCGTCCGAATGTTTGATCTAACCAACGACAATCTTATCATTTATTTTTATGCCCCGTAGCAAAAATTCCAAACCTTCGTCTGGTCGGCAATCCGATGGTCGGCAATCCGATGGTCGGCAGTCCGATGGTCGGCAATCCGATGGTCGGCAATCCGATGGTCGGCAGTCCACCAAGAAGGATCGTCCGTCATCAGACAACCCATCAAAGAAGCCCACCAAATCACGATCATCCAAGTCATCTTCCCGAAGCAGTCGCAGTAAGTCAAAGAGCACCGCAGACAATCAGAAGAAGCCAACTTCCGTTTCCCCGGTCAAGCAATCGGGCGGAGGGGGAAAGAAAAACAACGACCAAGCCAGTTTAGAACAACGCATCGCCGATATTTTAAATGCCAACCTCACTAAGGCTTATACCTCCAAGCAACTCATCACGCAGCTGAACCTCACCACCAAGGCCGATAAGTCGGAGGTGATCCCGCTGCTCGAGCGGCTCGAAAAACAGGGCAAGGTGCGCGCGCTGCCCCGCGGCAAGTACCAAAGTACCAGCGAACCCTCGTTTATTCTGGGCAAAGTTGATTTTGTCAATCCGCGCTTTGCCTTTATCGTGAGTGATGAGTTGGAGCAAGACATGCGGGTGGAAGCCTACGAATTGCAAAACGCTCGGGACGGCGACACCGTGAAGGTGGTTTCCTATGGCGCGGGCACTGCCGACCGTCGGCCCGAGGGCGAGGTAGTGGAAGTGGTAGAGCGCGGCCGCACCCAGTACGTCGGGCGGCTAGAAATGTCGACCCGATACGCCTTTGTTATCGCTGACTACCGCAAGATGTATGACGATATTTATGTGCGCCTGGACGATTTGAACGGTGCCAACAACGGCGATAAGGTGATCGTCAATATCACCGAGTGGCCCGAGGGCGACCGCAACCCGGTGGGCAAGGTGACCCGCGTGCTGGGCCCGGCCGGAGAAAACAACGCCGAGATCCACTCGATCATGGCTGAGTTTGATCTGCCGTTCGAGTTTCCGCAGGCAGTGCTGGAAGAAACCCGCCAGATGCGGGCGGGCATCACCAAGAAAGAAACCGCCCGGCGCCGCGACTTCCGCCCGGTGACCACCTTCACCATCAACCCCTTCGATGCCAAAGACTTTGACGACGCCCTATCGATTCAGAAACTGGATAATGGCCACTGGGAAGTAGGTGTCCACATTGCCGACGTGACCCACTATTTGCAGACGGGCACCGCCCTGGATGACGAAGCCACCGACCGCGCCACCTCGGTTTACCTGGTGGATCGGGTGATTCCGATGCTGCCCGAGAAGCTGTCGAACGAGCTTTGTTCGCTGCGTCCGCACGAAGAGAAACTCACCTTTTCGGCGGTGTTCGAACTCGACGAGCAGGCGCATATTCAGAACGAGTGGTTTGGCCGCACGGTGATCTATTCGGACCGCCGGTTTGCCTACGAGGAAGCCCAGGAGGTGATGGACGATCAGCAAGGTGACTATGTGTCGGAACTGACCAAACTCAACCAATTGGCCAAGCAGCTCCGCAAGCAGCGCTTCGCGGAAGGGGCGGTAAACTTCGAAACCACTGAAGTGAAGTTTCGGCTCGACGAGGAGGGCAATCCGCTCGAGGTGATTCCGAAGGTGCGCAAGGATGCCCACAAGCTGGTGGAAGAATTTATGCTGCTGGCCAACCGGCAGGTGGCGCGCTTCGCCTTTGGCATCAAGCACCGGGGCGAAAAAAATACCTTTATCTACCGCACCCACGACTACCCCAACCTGGAAAAGATCAGTGAGTTTGCCCAGTTCGCCCAGCGCTTTGGCTATAAGCTACAGGTCACCGAAGATGCCGTGTCGCGCTCGCTCAACAAGCTGATGACGGCCGTGGAGGGCAAGCCCGAGCAGGATATTTTGCAGTCGATTGCTATTCGATCGATGGCCAAGGCCAAGTATACCACCGAGGCCACCGGGCACTTCGGACTGGCCTTCGACCACTACTCGCACTTCACCTCGCCCATCCGCCGCTACCCCGACGTGATGACGCACCGACTGCTGCAACGCTACCTCGAAGGGGGCAAGCCTCCCGAGCGCGAGCCCTACGAACAACAGTGCGAGCACTCGTCGACCCAGGAGAAACGTGCTGCCGATGCCGAACGCGCCTCCATCAAGTATAAGCAGGTACAGTACATCTCTCAACACAAAGAAGATGTGTTCGACGGCATTGTGTCGGGCGTTACCGAGTGGGGGATTTACGTGGAAATGGTGGACAACAAGTGCGAGGGCATGATCCGCATGAGCGACATGAACGACGACTACTACGAGTACGACGCCAAGAACTACCGGGTGATGGGCCGCCGCCGGGGCCGTATCATCTCGCTGGGCGACAAAATGCAGGTGCGGGTGCTGAACACCGACATTGATCGCAGAACAATTGATCTGGCGATGGTAGATGAGAAACGTCGGCGATGATTCGGGGTGGTGAGTCGTGGTAGTCTGCAATTGTTTTCACTTCAACCCTAGTCGTAGGTTAAGCGCAGCGGTCCTGCGACTCAAAATAGGGACGCTGATTGGGCGGCAAGGGAGTCTGGAAGAGAGACCGAGCGGATGCTCTATATCAGTTTTAGGGCTATAACTAAATACGAAGTGCCCCAGGTATCTTCACTTAATAGCAATTGATATAACCCCGCTGCCAACTCCCGCATAGTAACTTTTGAATGGCTGTTTACTCATAAACTTTTGAAACCCATCTCTAATTGGCATCAACGAGTTTACTTCATTTGCGAAGTACTGAATAAAACGAGCTTCTTTGACATTGGGGAATGAAGTTGGGGTCCAATAACTCTTGAAGCTGAAGCTAGTTTGATCACTAGTCTCAATAATGTAGGTGATCCCATCGAAGCCTCGCTTCCAGTCATCAATTTGGCTGTCTGAGGGAATATCTAAAATTTCCAGGTTGCTTATTAGATAATTGATTGCATTGGTTGATTCTTGGTCCAGTTTCAGCCCGCTATGGTATAACCTTTCTTCGTAGTCACCCTTGTTTACTTTATGTTCCCGCAGGAAAAAGATTACCTCGGATTGGATAAGATCGGCATCTTTCCACAGTCTGACCACCTTATAACCATCCCAGAATCTGAACTCGTATTCCTGGGTAGATTTGTCTATGGTTGTGAGTCCGACCTCTCTGGTCAGTTCCGTCCGCCAGTTAAACCAGAACGTAGTATCACTGTCGTTCGTCAGTTGCCCTTGTTGAGCGAACGAGAAATTGACAGATAGAAATAAAAACGTAAATAGTATTTTCACAAGATGCTGACTAGGTTATAGTAATTAACGATTGGTACTCTTTGTTATCCCATATGCACATATAGCTGTGCGACACTAGTTATCCGCTAACATACGTCCGTGTATACGCACTAGACGCTACAGGTCATTGGCGCAAACAAGCTTTTCTATCTCGGAGACAAACTGTTTGGCTGAAGCCAATAGTTCCTGAGCCGTCTCTTGATCGGTGTAAACAAATTCATCGTAGTCGCCAGTATTCCTTTCAAAGAATAACCGATTGTAAAAGACCCTCATGTCTTTGGTAATTAGTCCGGTCTTGGCAAAGTGTAGATTAAGCTGAGACTTAGCACCCGAATGCGTCTTATGAGGCAAGTCGTGTTTAACCAGTAAAGCGACTGTCACGTAAAAGCAAGCGTAGCAAAGTCAATTGACCACACTATTCCAGCGCTCTTCTTTTGCCAGATACAAAGCATCGTCCAATGCCTCCTTTGCTCGGGATATTCGGTACTCGATCAAGTTTAGCTTCTCGGAACTCATGCGATAATACCGTCCTCTTCAATACGCTGGAACAAAGGGGTAACGCTGTACTTATCGTACCATTTGGCTTTCTCGTGCAGAATCAACGTTATCACTTCCCCGGTCACCAATTCTACCTGCTCAAACACCGTATCGACAATCACGTACTTGTTCTTGCGATTAAGCGGGTAGCTGGTCAACACCAGAAAGTCCCAGTCCGAGTCTTCTCGCGCGTCGCCGCGGGCCCGCGAGCCGAACAGAATCACCTCGGCCTGCGGGTCAATCTGCCGTACGGTGGCTTTCACCTGCTGTAGAATAGCGTCTTGCATTCCCGAAGATAAGCATAAAGCCGCTTATTGCCCCAATTCCGCCAACTGTTTTTGATCCGCTTCGTCTAACGTGATGTGGGCCGCGGCGGTGTTTTGCCGGAGGTGCTCCACCGAACTAGTGCCGGGGATGGGCAGGATGTTGTCGCTGTGGGCCAGCAGCCACGCCAGCGCGATCTGATACACCGTCGCTTCGTACTTATCCGCTATGTTCTGTAACGTGGACTCGTCCACCGCCCCGGCATCCAGCGGGTACCACGGAATGAAGGCGATGCCTTGTTCGCGCGTCCACTCCACCTCCGACTGCCACTGCCGGTCGGTGAGGCTGAACTTGTTCTGTACGCTCACCACGGTAAAGTATTGCTGCGCCTGCTTGATCTGCTCCACGCTCACCTCCGACAGCCCCAGGTGGCGAATCAGGCCCTGCTGCTGTAGTTCTTGCAGCTTGCCCAAAAACTCATCGGTGGGTACTTTATCATCGAAACGATGCAGTTGGTACAGATCGACGCGCTCCAGTTTGAGCCGCTTCAGACTTCCTTTCAGCGCTTCTTCCAGGTGGTCGGGACGTCCGTTCACGGGCCACTCGTTGGGTCCGGTGCGTTCCAGGCCGCCCTTGGTGGCGATCAGTAGTCCGTCGGGGTAGGGGTGCAGGGCTTCGGCGATCAGCTCTTCGGATACGTTGGGACCGTAGCTATCGGCCGTATCGATGAAGTTGATACCCAGTTCTTGGGTGGCCTGCAGCACGCGAAGGGCTTCGGCCCGGTCTTTCGGCGGTCCCCAAATGCCGTCTCCGGTGAGGCGCATGGCTCCGTAGCCCAGTCGGTTGATGGTCAGGTCGCCCCCGAGGGTGTAGGTGCCGGAGGCTTCGGCGGTGATGTTGTGGTCGGGTTGCATAGTTTGCCGGACTTGTTTATCAGTCACTTAGTTTTGATACCAAACCCAACTTGAACTACCTTTGTTGCGGCCACCAATAAAAAGCTATGGCAACCAAAATCTCTGACGAACTCAAGAAGGCTATCCGGACCATGCCCGAGGCCGAGAAGGACAAGCTGCTGCTGCGCCTGGTGGCCAAAGACGTTATGCTGGTACGCAAACTACAGCACCAACTGCTCGAAGATGAGGTGGATGCCGAACAACAACGCGACGCGCTGGTCGAGCAGGTAACCACCTACTTCACCAGCGAGGGCTTCAGCGGGTGGAACTACACGCCCGGTCTGGTGATGATGGAGCTGCGCAACTTCAGCGGGGCCATCACCCGCCACGTGAAGATCACCAAGGACAAGTACGGCGAGGTGCGTTTGCTGTTGTTGCTGGTCAACCTGCCGTTTCGGCACCAGCGGGCCTTGCTGGACAAAAAAACGAGACGTGCCGACAAATTTGCCGTTTACGTTGTCAAAAAGGCACAGACTACCCTTAATAAGCTCGAGAAACTCAACGAAGATTACTACATCGAGTTTGAGAAAGACGTCAACGAGATGCTGGGCCACCTGCATAGCTACCCTCCGACCGCCCAACGCACCGATGAGCACGGTTTGCCCAAGCAGTGGGAGTACTAAACACCGCCGGAGCGGCAGCGGCCGACCACAGATAATTGCTGCACCCGGCCGCTGCTGCTGTTCCTAGGATCAACTTGCTTATAAATCTACCGCCACCGCTTCCGGCTGATGCGATTTTCCGTTCGTAGCGTAGGCATAGGGCTTATCATGTTTTGCCGCCCGGAGCGTCTTCACTTTGCCGTGTTTGATCATTACCTGGCTGCCGTCAAACTTGTCCAGCGTCATCAATACGTTCTCCAGCGGGTTGTACATAATGCTCTGCTCCTGCAAAATGCCAATGGCGATCTCTTCACCCATCCGCAGCGACTCCACGTAGTCGGAGTAGTAGTGCACTCCGGCCCAGTTGCGTCCAACGGAAATATTGGTGGCCAGCTTGTTCAGCTCTCCTCCCACCGATAGCGGATCGGTTTCTACCGTTTCCAACACCGCACCGTCGGCCCGGGGCACAAACGCATGTTGGCTTTTGTCCGCCTCCGCCGTGATGCCGAACGACTCCCCGTCGGCAGAGATGCTTAGGTAACGATTGGTGTCGAAGAAGGCCTTCAGGATGGTGACACAGGCTCCGGCCACCGTGGCGTGCCCGGCTCCGTAGGACGGGTGCATGGGCGACCCCTCGCAGAAGGCCATTGGCAGCAGGTAATTGTGCGCACTGTCGTTCGCTACTTCCGGATTAGCCGCCTGGTACCCTTCCGCAAAGTTGGGATTTAACTGATCGATCTCGCTCAAGATTGGGTCTAAATCCTGGAGCATGTCCGTAAATAAGGAAGCGTGCTCGGCAGGATTGTAGCGCGAGGAGATGCAGTGGCCGGTGATGGCTTCGTGCATCTGCAGACGAGCGGCCAGCGCTTCGGGGCGCAACCGGCGGTGCACGTTGAACTTCTGGAACCGCACCGCCTTGAGTGCCCGGGTAGCCACTTCCGGCACCAGCGTCAGAATGTGCGGACCACCGAAGTGGGCAAAACCCTGCTGGCGATCGAACAGATCGGCCGCCTGAAACGGAATGCCTTTGTCGAAGGGAGCACCGTTGGCCAACAGAATCAGGCAAGCGTTGAGGTAAGCCTCGTAGAGAGCATCGTAGTGCACGTAGGTAGACAGATCGCGGCCGGTGGTGATGAAGCGGCGTTTGGTCAGCTCTTCTTCCTCGTTTTGTACGTACTGCTCCTTGCCCCGGAAGTCGGCTCCGTTCTGCACGTCGAGCCACTCGTCCCAACGCTGCATGTAATCCACTGCGGGAACGGCCGTGCGCACGCGCTGATCGATGCGCAAGGCACCGTAGCTGATGTATCCTTCGGCCGGGGAGTGCTCCGGGTCGGCACTATTGATGCCGGTGGTGCCCATCAGCATAAACTGCGACAGGTAGGGACCCACCAAATCGCCGGGCGTGATGCCCCGGAAGGCCGTATCCAGCGTTAGGGGGTTGCGGGTGGATGCGTTCTTGTGGTGCCCGTTAGGCGCAGTGGGCTGAAAGAAAGGCAGTTGATTGAGGTGGTGGATGAGCTGCTCGGCACGGGCGCGGTACCCGTCTTCGGTTTGCGAATTGCCCGACTTGCCGTACAGCGTGGCTAACGGAACATCGCGCAAGAGCGCCTGGGCGTATACTTCGCCTATCTCGGCGGTGAGTTCGTCGCTACCGAGTTTGGGCACCGGCTTCATCGTGACGGCCTGGGCGTCGGGTCCCTGTGAATCAAAGGTATGCCCGGCGCCGGAGCTTTCCCACGCCCGGATGCTCACCGAGTTGCCCTCGTTGCCCGTCTGCCCCTTCTCTGACTTCCAGTCGGGTTGTACCTTGCAGTGCAGCGGCACATCGTCGCCTTCGTTCACCACAAAGCCGGGGCCAAGAGGAGTGTCCTCAAATTCCTTGGGATCGCCACTATCGATGCCCTTCACGAACAGCTGGTAGTGCAGCGGGTCGGCCACCAAGCCCGTTTCAGCGTCGTGCCGAAGGCCCTTGGTGAAGTTCATCAAGTAGGTTTTCTCGCCTTCGGTGTTCACGTAACGGCGCTCGTCATCGTTCGCTACGTGTTCTTCGGGGTGGGCTCGGTCGTGGGCAATTTGAGCCGCTCGGACGCGAATGTCCAGGGCCTCTTGCTGGCGTTGGGCTAAGCTTTTCATGGAGTGTGGTTTGTTGGTCGGGCACGGTCGTTTAACCGGATATTTTGGTACTTAGTCACCCTACCCCATTCCAACGTAACCCGCTTATGCTTTAACTCTCCGAATTGGTAAACTTAGCTTCTTGACCACCCAAAAAACTTAGCCATACTGCTCGTCGTAGTATTTCTGATACTGTCCCGAGGTCACGTTGTCGAGCCAGGCTTCGTTGGTCAGATACCAATCGATGGTTTTCTCAATACCTTCTTCAAACTGTAGCGAGGGTTTCCAGCCGAGTTCATTGGTCAGCTTGGCAGCGTCGATGGCGTAGCGCAAATCGTGACCGGCCCGATCCTTTACAAAGGTGATGAGTTGTTCGGATGTGCCGGGGTCGCGCCCCAGCTTGCGGTCCATCACCTGGCACAGCAAGCGAACGATGTCGATGTTCTTCCACTCGTTAAATCCGCCAATGTTGTAGGTGTCGCCCACCTTACCTTGGTGAAAGATAACGTCGATGGCGCGGGCGTGGTCTTCCACGTAGAGCCAGTCGCGCACATTTTCACCCTTGCCGTACACGGGCAGCGGCTGGTTGTTCTTAATATTGTGAATGCAGAGCGGAATGAGCTTTTCGGGAAAGTGGTTGGGCCCATAGTTGTTCGAGCAGTTGCTCACTACCACCGGCAGTCCGTAGGTGTTGTGGTAGGCCCGCACAAAGTGGTCGGAGCTGGCCTTCGAGGCCGAGTAGGGCGACTTAGGGTCGTAAGAAGTGTCTTCTACGAAGAATCCTCCGTGGTCGAGCGAGCCGTAGACTTCATCAGTGGAGACGTGGTAAAACAGATGGTGATCGGTGCTGCCGTGCCACAGCTCCCGGGCGGCGTTGAGCAGGTTTACGGTGCCCACCACATTGGTATAGATGAAAGCCATTGGGTCTTTGATCAACCGATCCACGTGCGACTCGGCCGCCAGGTGGATCACCGCGTCGGGACGCACTTCCTGAAAAATCTGCTGCATAGCCTGCGGATCAGTGATGTCGGCCCGGATAAATTGATAGTTGGACTGATCCTTAATGTCAGCCAAGTTTTCTAAGTTGCCGGCGTAAGTGAGCAAGTCTACGTTGTAGATTTGGTAGTCCGGATACTTGTTAACGAACAGGCGAACTACGTGCGAGCCAATGAATCCGGCCCCGCCGGTGATTAGTAATTTCTTCATAAAAGATTACGATAAGTCTTTATTATATTGGCAAAGTTATATTTTTTTATTGTTAGTTCATAACTTACGGTTTTCCACTGCTCATTTTTGCAGTTTGTCACCGAATACCCTACATCGGCGCGCGTTTATTAGATAATCTTAGTACACTTAGTGTGTCTAAACCTACTAATTTTCACTGGTCGCATGCATACGCGTTCTTCAATCTTTTTGGTTACGGTCATCGCCCTGCTGGGGTTGGCCGCCTGCACTTCTGATTACGTGCCCAAACCCAACGGGTTCAACCGCATCGATTTGCCCAAGCACAAATACGTAAGTCTGCCCGACACTTTTCCCTACAGATTCGAGTACGCCCAACAGGCAAAGTTGTATCCGGATACGTCCTACAATGCCGAACCTTACTGGCTCAACATTTATTATCCCGACTACGCTGCCAACATCCAGCTCACCTACAAGGCGGTGAACAACGACCGCCAGCGCCTGGAAACGTTGTTAGAAGATGCTTACCAACTGACGGCCAACCACCAGATCAAAGCCTCGTCAATCAATGAGGCGGTGGTGGGTACGCCGAGTGGCAAAAAGGCGCTGGTGGCCGAACTGACGGGCGAGGTGCCTAGCCAGTTTCAGTTCTATATCACCGATTCTGCGCGCCACTTTCTGCGCGGCGCGCTCTACTTCCGCACCGCCACCGCCAACGATTCGCTCGCCCCCGTGATAGAGTACATCAAAGCCGACATGATTCATTTGCTGAACACGCTGGAGTGGCAGGGGGAAAGAGAAAATGATTATCTTTGAGTTAAAGCATACCAGGAGTATTTTACTGCATAAATTTATAAAGATGATTGCACTTACCGGAACCTATCACAATGGCCGCCTTGAGCTAGATGAACCCATCAGCACGGATAAGCCCATGAAGGTTATTGTTACTTTCTTAGAGGAAGATACAAAACAGGAGCTACAACGTGATGATCTTTATTCAAGGTTTTCTTTCGAAGAAGCAAGGGAACTACTAAAAGATTACAAAGGGTCATTCAGTGATGCTGTGATAGAAGAAAGAAGAGAAAGCTGATGAATGTATTTTTGGACACATCGGCTCTCTTCAAACTGTATCATCGTGAGCCGGGAACAAATGAACTAGATACGCTTCTTAAAAGTAAAACTGCAACGCACTTGTATATCTCAGAAGTGGCCGTTGTTGAGTTCTATTCGGCAACTACCAAAAAACTTAGAATGAATGAGATTGATCTCAAGCGAGCGCATGAGTTGATAAACCTTTTGGAGGCTGATATCGACAAATACAACGTTGTGAAGATTAGCTGCGAACTACTGAGCAAAGCAAAAAAGCTGGTGCTACAACACAGTCAGGAAGGTTTACGGGCAATCGATGCTATACAGGTTGCAAGTGCTATTGCAGTAAGTAACGAAATTGCCTTTGTCAAAACATTTGACGATCTACAATTAGCTGTTATGAACCTAGAAGGATTAAAAACTATGTTATGAGTGCTTTGCACGAGCTGAGTTATCCACCTGCTACGCAGATGTCCAACTTCTTCCAAACCAAAGTAGAATTCCTGAAAGGTGTGGGCGAGCGCACCGGTCGGCTGCTGCGCGAAGAGCTAGGCATTTCTACTTTTGGCGACCTGCTGCAGCACTACCCCTTCCGGCACGAAGACCGTTCGCAGTTCCACAAGATTGCCGACGTCACTGACGAAATGCCCTATATCCAGCTGGTGGGGCAACTGCGCCGGGCCGAAATGATGGGCGAAAAGCACAAAAAGCGCTTGGTGGCCGAGTTTGCCGACGACACCGGCACCATTGAACTGGTCTGGTTCCAGGGCGCACAGTGGATGCTTGGCAAACTGAAGGCCAATATCGACTATGTGGCCTTTGGCAAGCCCAACCGCTTCGGACAGAAGTACAGCATCGCCCATCCGGAGATGGAAATCCTGGCCACGCGATCCAGCGACAGCGGCTTTCTGCAGCCGGTCTATACCACCACCGAGAAACTCAAGCGCAGCCGCATCGATAGCAAGGTCATTGGCCGCCTGCAAAAGAATCTGTTAGAAAAGGCGCTACCGCATATCCAGGAAACTCTGCCCGACTACCTGATCGATCAGTACGGCTTCGTATCCAAGCACGAGGCCATGCAGGGCATTCACTTCCCCAACGACGCGACGCACCTGGAGAAAGTACGCTTCCGACTCAAGTACGAAGAGCTGTTCTACGTGCAACTGCGATTGCTCAAACTTAAACTTACCAAAACCGAAAAGTCGGTAGGACAAGTGATGAATAATACGCAACTGGTGCACGAGTTCTACGAGCATCACCTGCCCTTTGAACTCACCGGAGCGCAGAAGCGGGTGATCAAAGAAATTTACGGCGATCTGCACTCCAACAAGCAGATGAACCGCCTCTTACAGGGCGACGTGGGCAGCGGTAAAACCATCGTGGCTTTCATCTGCATGCTCATTGCCATCGGCAGCGGATCGCAGGTGGCACTGATGGCTCCCACCGAAATTCTGGCCGAGCAGCACTACCGCGGACTCAAGGATTTTGCCCAGGCACTAGGGCTGCACATTGCGCTGCTGACGGGCTCCGTAAAAAAACGTGCGCGCCGCACCATAGATGAAATGCTCACGGCGGGCACGCTGCATATCCTGGTGGGCACCCACGCTCTGATCGAGGAGCACGTACGGTTCAAAAACCTGGGACTGGCGGTGATCGATGAGCAACACCGCTTCGGAGTGGCCCAACGGGCTAAGCTGTGGGAAAAGAACCGACAGTTTCCTCCGCACGTGCTGGTAATGACCGCTACTCCGATTCCGCGCACACTGGCCATGACGGTCTACGGCGACCTGGACGTATCGGTGATCGAACGAACTGCCCGCCGGACGCAAACCCGTGAAGACGGTGCATCGTTTCGAGAAGCACCGCCTGCGGGTGTTTGGCTTTTTGAAAGAACAAATCGAACTGGGGCGACAGGTATACATTGTGTACCCGCTTATCGAAGAATCGGAAAAACTAGACCTTAAGCATCTGGAAGATGGCTATGAAGCTATCCGGCGGGCGTTTCCCGAGGTGCCTCTCAGCGCGGTGCACGGGCGTATGCGGGCCGAGGATAAGGACTTCGAAATGAAGCGCTTCGTGCGGGGTGAAACCAAGATTATGGTGGCCACCACCGTGATTGAGGTGGGGGTGAACGTGCCTAACGCTTCGGTGATGGTGATCGAGAACGCCAACCGCTTCGGATTGGCCCAGTTGCACCAGCTGCGGGGTCGGGTGGGGCGGGGGGCCGACCAGTCGTACTGCATTCTGATGACCGAGTACAAGCTAAGTCAGGAGAGCAAGGTGCGCCTCAGCACCATGGAGCGCACCACCGATGGCTTTGTGATTGCCGAAACCGATCTAAAACTGCGCGGACCGGGCAATATTGAGGGCACCCAGCAGAGCGGAGTGCTGGATCTGTTGGTGGCTGACTTAGCCAAAGACGGGAAACTGATGCAAGAAGCTCGAGCGACGGCGGGTCAGGTGCTGGAGAATGATCCGGGACTATTGCTGCCTGAGCACCAGCCTATCCGGCAACAGGTGGCACGGCTGAGAACCGGCACAATCAACTGGAGTAAAATTAGCTAGGGGACTAAAAAAGAGGTGAGAAAATAAAAAATTTTCAAAAAAAAGAGGTTCACCTAAATTAACGATTTGGTAAACTGCTTCGGAACGCGTAAGTTTTTCTTACAAAATTGTCAAAAATACATTTAGAATCTCATCCCCAAGATAAGTTGCTCTCGAGGGTCATTGCGCGTTGCCAAAGATTATAGAGCTATTTAGATACACTCATCTTCAATATTTATTGTTTTTTAGGTATATTGCTAATTCGCAGAATAATATTCTGAACGCGTATAATGTTTTGCGCTACCTACGAACATAACCTCAAAGTAGCGAAGAGTAGCCCACTTATCAGTATAAAGTTACTGCTCAAATGTAAAATAGCAAAATTTTGTTTTGGCAAGCAACGGTTTTGTCAAAATTCTTTATTCCCATGTACTAAAATCTTTTGAATGAAGAATTCTCAGCTCCCCTCTCTATATAATCCTGCCTTCGAGCACGATGCTTGTGGTATTGGCTTTGTTGCTCACTTGCGCGGAAAAAAGTCTCATAATATCGTTGAAGACGCTATTATCATGCTTCAAAACATGGAGCACCGCGGAGGCTGCGGTTGCGATCCCGATTCAGGCGACGGCGCGGGAATTATGGTGCAAAAGCCGCACACTTTCTTTAAAGAAGAACTGGCCCCTACCATGGATTTGCCTGACTTTGATGCGTACGGGGTGGCTATGCTATTCTTTCCGCACCACACCGATCGGAAGGAGGCTTGTCGGGCTATCTTTAATCAGGTGATGGATGAACTGGGTCTGGAACTGCTGGGCTACCGCGAGGTGCCTACTAATAACCAGAGTCTGGGAAGGGCATCACTCTCGCTAGAACACAGCGTAGAACAAGCTTTTATCAAGTTCAAAGAGCCCACTACAAACGATCCGATGGCGCTGGAACGCCGTTTGTTCGTACTCAAAAGCTACGCCTCGCATACGATCCACCACCAGATACCCGACACTGTAGATCGCTTCTACGTGGCTTCTTGTTCCTACAATACCATTGTCTACAAGGGGCAGCTCACCACCTTTCAACTGCGCCCTTATTACCTAGACCTACAGCAGCCGCACTTTGAAACGGCGCTCGCCCTGGTACACTCCCGCTTCTCAACCAATACCTTCCCCAAGTGGAAGCTGGCCCAACCCTTCCGCTATATCGCCCACAACGGTGAGATCAACACCATCCGCGGCAACGTAAACTGGATGCGCTCCAAAGAAGTGCTGCTCGAGTCCACGCTCTTCACCGAACGGGAGCTGGAGATGATCTTGCCCATTTGCGACGCTTCTCGCTCCGATTCAGCCAACCTGGACAACATCGTTGAGTTGCTGTACCTGGGCGGACGCTCGCTGCCCCACGTGATGATGATGCTTATCCCCGAAGCCTGGCAGCGCAACGACCTGATGAGTGCCGAGAAGAAAGCGTTCTACCAGTACCATGCCTCCATGATGGAGCCCTGGGACGGTCCGGCCTCGATTTGCTTCACCGACGGTCAGCTGGTAGGCGCCACGCTCGACCGCAACGGACTGCGCCCCTCGCGCTACCTGCTTACCGAAGATGATAAACTAGTGATGTCCTCAGAAGCCGGTGCTCTGCCGGTTGACGAATCTAAGGTCGTTCTAAAAGGACGCTTGCAACCGGGCAAAATGTTCATAGCCGACCTGGAGCAGGGGCGCATTATCAGCGACGAAGAACTAAAGCAAGACATTTGTTCGCAGCAACCCTACGCAGCTTGGCTGAAGGAGCACCGTTACCGTCTAGCAGAGATTCCAGCACCGGTGCATGTCAATGGACAAGATAGCAAAGCATCGGATGCGCTGCCGCTGCTCACCCGCCAACTGGCGATGGGCTACACTACTGAAGATTTAAAGGTGGTGCTGGGACCAATGGTCGATAAAGCCAAAGAGCCACTGGGCTCGATGGGAGTGGATATTCCCCTAGCGGTGCTCTCAGACCATAGCCAGCACTTATCGAATTACTTCAAGCAGTTGTTCGCTCAGGTGAGTAACCCGCCCATCGATCCCATCCGTGAAGAGTTGGTCATGTCTTTGTTCACCAGCGTGGGCGGCACCAAGAATATTCTGGATGCTACTCCAGAGCACTGTCACCAGATCGCCCTGAAGCAACCACTGCTGCGCAACGCGCAACTCAAGAAGCTTAAGTATTTGAGCCTACCGGGTTTTCAATCTAAAACACTAGATTGTATCTTTCCAGTGACGGGCGAAGCCGGAGCACTGGAGCGAGCCGTTGACATCCTGTGCGACCAGGCAGAGCAAGCCGTTCGCGACGGAGCCAATATTCTTATTCTATCGGACCGAGCCTTCGGCAGGAAATACGCCCCTATTCCTTCGTTACTGTCCACCGGGGCGGTGCACCATCGGCTGATCCGTTGCGGATTGCGATCGCAGACCAGTCTGGTCGTGGAAGCGGGTGACGTGCGCGAGACCCACCACGTAGCCACCCTCATCGGCTACGGAGCCCACGCGGTGAACCCGTACCTGGCTTTGGCATGCATCGCCGACATCCGTCAGCGGGGACTGTTGCACCACGATGCTGAAGAAGATAAACTGTTTAAACGTTACGCCAAGGGTATCACTTCGGGGCTACTCAAAATCTTTTCGAAGATGGGTATTTCTACCCTACAGTCATACCACGGTGCGCAAATTTTCGAAGCCCTGGGAGTGAGCAAACAAGTGGTAGATAAGTGCTTCACCGGGACGGTAACCCGTATCGAGGGCGTGGATTTTGACGATATCGCTAAGGAAGTATTAGTCCGCCACCAGCTGGCTTTTCCCATCAAAGCGAAGTTACAGCAGTTGGAAGTGGGCGGAGTGTATCAGTGGAAGCGACGGGGTGAGCAACATATGTATAATCCTGAGACGATCCACCTGCTCCAGCAGTCTACGCGTCGCAACAACTTTGCGCAGTACCAGAAGTACGCCCAAATTATCAACGATCGTTCGCGACAGCAATGCACCCTGCGAAGCTTATTGCAGTTCAAGAAACGCACGCCTGTCCCCATAGCGGAAGTAGAGCCGGTAGAGGAGATCTTCAAGCGCTTCGCCACGGGTGCTATGTCGTTCGGTTCTATTTCGCACGAAGCCCATTCTACATTGGCTATTGCCATGAACCGCATCGGCGGCAAGAGCAATAGCGGTGAGGGCGGAGAAGACGAAATCCGCTTCGAGCGCAAATCCAATGGCGATTGGGAGTGCTCGGCCATCAAACAGGTGGCCTCGGGGCGCTTTGGGGTTACCAGTCACTACCTGGCCAACGCCCGTGAGTTGCAGATCAAGATGGCGCAAGGAGCCAAGCCCGGCGAAGGCGGACAGTTACCCGGCCACAAAGTAGACGACTGGATCGGACGGGTGCGCAATGCCACTCCGGGCGTAGGACTAATCTCTCCTCCCCCCACCACGATATTTACTCGATTGAGGATCTGGCGCAACTGATCTACGATCTGAAGAACGCCAACCGCGAAGCGCGCATCAACGTGAAACTAGTGGCTTCGGCCGGAGTAGGCACTATCGCGGCCGGAGTGGCCAAGGCCCACGCCGACGTGGTGCTGATCGCCGGGCACGACGGCGGCACCGGAGCCTCGCCCCTCAGCTCTGTGCGCCACGCCGGAGTGCCATGGGAATTGGGCTTGTCTGAAACTCACCAGACGCTGGTGAAGAATAACCTACGCAGCCGCATTACCGTACAAACCGACGGGCAGATTAAAACCGGGCGTGACATTGCTATTGCTATTTTGCTGGGAGCTGAAGAGTTCGGCGTGTCTACTGCCGCGCTGATCACCGAAGGGTGCATCATGATGCGCAAGTGCCACCTCAATACCTGTCCGGTGGGTGTGGCCACCCAAGACCCCGAGTTGCGCGCGCTGTTCACCGGCGAGCCGGAGCACGTTATCAACCTGTTCACCTTCTTGGCCCAGGACTTGCGCGAGATTATGGCCGAACTCGGCTTTCGCACGGTGAACGAGATGGTTGGGCAGGTAGATGTGCTCGAACCCGCCGACAATGTGGACCACTGGAAAGCCAAGAAGCTAGATATGAGCCGCATTCTACACAAGGCAGAGACGCTGCCCCACGTAGGGATCTACAAGCAGCAAGAGCAGGACCACGCCATCGATGAGGTGCTTGACTGGCAACTGCTGGAAGCGGCCCAACCGTCACTGGAAGAAATGCAGCCCGTGCTGGGAGAGTTTCCCCTGATCAACACCAACCGCTCGGTGGGCACCTTGCTGTCGAACGAAATATCTAAAAAGTTTGGAGGACCAGGCTTACCAGCCGGAACAATTCACTTTAAGTTTAAGGGATCGGCCGGACAGAGTTTTGCTGCCTTTGGGGCGCGCGGGCTGCGTCTGGAGTTAGAGGGTGAGGCGAACGACTACTTCGGCAAAGGACTATCGGGTAGCGAACTAATTGTGTATCCGCACCGTACGGCTACTTTCGTGGCCGAAGACAACATAATTATTGGCAACGTAGCCTTTTACGGAGCCACTGCCGGGGAAGCCTTTATCCGCGGAATGGCCGGCGAGCGGTTTGCGGTGCGTAACTCCGGCGTGCAGGCTGTGGTTGAGGGCACCGGCGACCACGGTTGCGAGTACATGACTGGCGGCACTGTGGTGGTACTGGGCAAAACCGGGCGTAATTTCGCAGCAGGAATGAGTGGCGGTATGGCGTTTATCTACGACGTTGATAAAACCTTTCCGCAATACTGTAACCGGGAGCTGGTTGATCTGGAAGCGCCGTCGGAAGAAGACGTAGTGCTGTTGTTCCAAATGGTCAGTAAGCATTACCACTGTACTGACAGCAAAGTGGCGAAGACAATACTACGCGACTGGGAACAAGCCCACCCGCATTTTGTGAAGGTGATGCCTCGGGAGTACAAAGAGATACTAAAAAAGCGGGCTGCCCAGCAGCCTACCGAACGCGTGTACAACTGATTTGTGAACATTGTTAAGGGGGTTAGGAATTAGGGATTGGGGCTATTCTAATCCCTAATCCCCAAAACCCAACCTCTAATCATAAAAACCCAACCCCTACTTACGTCATGGGAAAACCAACCGGATTTAAAGAGTATTCTCGAGAACTACCGAAGACCCGCGACCCCAAAGAGCGGATTAATGACTACAACGAACTGTATCTGAGCTTCGACGATGAAAAGAGCCAGCAGCAGGCCGCCCGTTGCATGGACTGCGGTATTCCATTTTGTCACAATGGCTGCCCGCTGGGCAATAATATTCCGGAATTCAACGATGCAGCGTACGAGGGCAACTGGGAGTTAGCCATTCAGATTTTGCAATCGACCAATAACTTCCCGGAGTTCACCGGGCGTATTTGTCCGGCTCCCTGCGAGGCGTCCTGCGTGCTAGGTATCAATAAGCCACCGGTAGCTATTGAGCACATCGAGAAAACTATTGCGGAGAAAGCTTTTGAACTAGGATATATCCAGGCTAATCCGCCGAGTAAGCGCACTGAAAAAAAGATAGCCGTAGTGGGCTCGGGTCCGGCGGGACTGGCGGCTGCCGCTCAGCTCAATAAAGCGGGACATACCGTAACCCTGTTTGAGAAAGATAACCGCGTCGGCGGACTGTTGCGTTACGGCATTCCCGACTTCAAGATGGAGAAGTGGGTGATCGACCGCCGCATAGCGATCATGGAAGAGGAGGGAGTTGTCTTCAAAACAGGGGTCAACGTGGGCGTAGACATCACCGCCGAGCAGTTGCAAGCGGAGTTTGATGCAATCCTACTAACCACCGGGGCGGGCGTGCCCCGCGACCTGCCCATTCCGGGTCGTAACCTAACGGGTATTCACTTCGCGATGGAATTTTTGACCCAGCAGAATGCCCGCGTATCGGGCGACGCCTACGGGCAGAACAACGAGATTTATGCCACCGACAAGCACGTGATCGTGATCGGCGGCGGCGACACCGGCTCCGACTGTGTGGGCACCTCAAACCGCCACCGTGCCGCTTCAGTGACGCAGATCGAACTGATGGCCCAGCCGCCCAACGAGCGACAGGAAAACAACCCCTGGCCCGAGTGGCCCATGATTTTGCGCACTTCCTCCTCGCACGAAGAAGGTGCCAACCGCGACTTTGCGCTACTCACCAAAGAGTTTGTGAGCGACGGGCAAGGAAAAGTGAAAGCCCTGAAGACCGTCCGCATCGAGTGGAAGGTGAATGAGAGCGGCAAGACTTACTTTGAGGAAGTACCGGGCACCGAGCAGGAGCTTCCCTGCGATCTGGCGTTGCTGGCAATTGGCTTCATTCATACCGAACCGAAGGGGCTGGTGAAAGATCTGGGCGTGGATCTCGACGGGCGAGGCAACGTGGATGCAGTTGAAGGTGCCTACCAAACCAGCGTGCCGAACGTGTTCGCCGCCGGAGACGCCCGCCGCGGGCAATCGCTGGTGGTGTGGGCCATTTCGGAAGGCCGCGAAGCCGCTCGCGCGGTAGACAACTACCTAATGGGCTACTCAGAACTAGAAACCAAAGACGATTCGTTTCTGAACGTGGCGCGGGTGGGGTAACTTTTGTAACGATGGCAATAGATTCTTTCGAAATATCACCGGAGCAAATAGTTCGTATCCTTCAAATGCAGGAAGGGCATTTTGGCAATTTAAAGAGAAAGGAGATCAAACTAGCAAAATTAACTAATGCTCTTTCTGCTTTCGCTAATACTGATGGAGGAGATATTTATGTAGGAATTGGCGAAGAAGAAGATAGCAACAAGTTGAAAACGCGTTTTTGGGAAGGGTTTAAAGATATTGAGGAAGCCAACGGACACATTCAGACGATCCAAGAGGCTTTTCCGTTTCAGCAGTATCTTTCAATTTCATATTTTTTATTGGGTTGCTACTGGTATGTTCTGCGTTATACTCGTTAAGGGATAGATTGATGTGGGTTTCTCAAAAAAGTGAACACCGACAATAGTAAATATACCTCTCTAAGTACCTGGACCTATTTATCTTATAACCTGATTCCCTATAGTGCCCTGATTTTCAGTTCTTTACTGAATCTCATAGTTTAACTTAATTTAGTTCAGGTACTTACCTCCCCGAATTATAACTTTATGGGATAGATCAACCTCTGATGGTTCCAAGGTGAATTAAATTGAAACTCTTGACACAGTTCAGTGAAGTGACTTGTGCTATCAGCAAAATAGACCAGCGGGCACGCCCGATGTGTGCGTAGCGCCTTTTTCTTTTCAGTATCTGGAAGACTTGCTACAGGATATGAAGCTACCGTTGCGGCGAACTCGGAGTTTCCTTGCTCATTGGTTCAAACCCATCCAGACCGCTGACTACGCAGGTTTGAAAGAAGAATTGCGTAGCCGCCAAAAAAAAACCACCTTCTGACCGAGCGCTTATACCTACTGATAAAGGCAGCGTGAAAACGAATAGTTAACAAACTATACTGGAAAAAGTGATGAGTGACGAAAAATTAGTTGCCTGAGGTCTGTGCTCCAACTTGCTCTTTAAGTTGCTTTATTTCATCCTGATAGGCTCGCTCTTTGCGGTCCATCTCTTCTTGAGTGGCCGAGAGCTCTTCCATATTCTGCCGCATCTCTTCTTCAGTTGCGCGCATCTCCTCGGTTTGCTGCTGGGCTTGCTCCAGTAAAGCCCGAGTCGTTTGACTTAAGCGACTGCTACGGATAGAGGCAGCAATGCTTTCGCCCATTTTGTTCATTAACTCTCGCTCGTGTTCCTTTAGCGGATGAAAAAAAGCTAACTCTATCAATCCTTCTACGTGATCTTCTACCATCAGCGGCATCACGATCAGGCAAGTAGGAGTCGCTTTACCGAGTCCTGAGGTGATGTTGACATAGTCGCTGGGAACATTCGTTAGATAGATAGGAGCTTTTTCTAAGTAAGCCTGACCAATGAGTCCTTCGCCTACGGCGATACGCTTTTCAATGAACTTCTTGCGTTCGTAGGCATAGGCTGATACTAGTTCAATGTAAGGGGCTTCCTCTTCCTGGCGCACCACAAAAAAGCCGCCCTGGTTGGCATTGACATACTTTATTACGAAGCTAATGAGTGCTTCGCCCAGTATAGCTATGTCGTCGTTGGTGCGAAGCAACCGGTTGGCCTCCGTAAGCCCTTCGTTAATCCACTGCCGTACCTGCTCTTGCTCTTGAGCTTGCTGCACTTTCTGTAGGTTTTCGGTAAGTGTTAGTTCGGCCTCTTGCATCTTCCGTTGGTTAACATCCGCCTCGGCTAGCAGCCTTTCTGATTTCTCTTCCGAGGTCCGGTTTTGCCATGCTAAAGCAAACAGACATCCTAACGCAAAAACGATTGCGTTAGCTGAATAGAAAGTTGCAATGGCGCCTCGTCGTAGTATTTCAGAAGACACTCCTTCTACTTCTATCGCCGTATTGAGCAGCGGTAAGCTCATCATGATACCAAAGTCAATAACAGTAAGTATAATAATAAACCCCTTCTCACGAAAGTCAAACAGAATAAAGGGCAGTAGGGTCGTACTTAGGGCAAACAAAGAAAGACTAATAACAGGATCCTCACCACTGCTAATCAACTCAGCATGGTTGATGGTAGAGGCCAACGTAGGTATGATACTCATAATACATCGGCTTAGCGTATTAACCCCGCGGTAATTGAGCACAAATACACCAATTCCTATAATGAAGCCTGTGAACGGTGAGTAGACGAGTGGCCGAAAGTGAAAGTAGGCAATGGTGATGAAGGGTATTACAACGAGCAATAACATAGTTGTAGTTACGATGTTAGATAGTCGTATTTTGTACTGAAGATAGTCCGGCTGGTGCTCTTGTACCCCGATGTCAAAAAAGGAAATGATGCGGTTCATGCTTTTACGATTTAAGATAGGAACCGTAAATTTAGACTTCTCTTCTAAAAAATTTAGGTGATTGTAAGTAGTACGTTACTATTGTAAGATCCTATAATATCCACCTGAATTTTAATTGTCATTTAGGTATTTTACGCTCTCCGTATGAGCTATTCTACAGTTTGCTAGCGCCAAATAGTTACAAAAGTTTCATTCCACATAAATTTTTAAAAACACACCCGCATCATTCCAGGGAGGGCAATATAGAGGTTATTTTTGCGTGCCGCGACTCGTACATCTTGGGTAGCATCAGGCCGTGGCCCAGTTTCTCCGGTGATTCGTCGGTTAAAAAGCCCGGGGGGTCAGTGGCAATCTCAAAGAGCACTCCGCCCGGCTCTCTAAAGTAAATTGACATGAAATAATCCCGATCTATGGAAGGGGTAACATCATAGCCTATAAGGCCAGCTGCCGCTGAAAGTACGCCTGCTCCTCGTTGTCTTTGGCCCGGAAGGCTACGTGGTGAACGGATCCTCCGCCTAACTGCCCTAAATGGCCATCGGGTAAGCAAACCAGGTCAATGATAGAAGCACATTCATCAGCGCCCGAGGCAAACCGAAAGCGATTTACCTCTTCGGTTACCAAGGTATATCCGAATAGGTCGGTTAACAGCGTCGCGGTCTTCTCGTAGCCTTCCAAGGACAGTATGATATTATAAAAGCCCCTGATGGCGTAGGGCGCTTCCACACCGTTGCCGGTGTAGGGTGGTCGGGAATCCTCTTCGGTAGCCACCAGTTCTAGCTTCAGCCCATCGGGATCAATTAGCGTAAGATATTCTTTGTTGAATCGCTTGGCCGGTTTGTTATAAGAGCATGTTTAAAAATTTTCTATAGGTTTGAGCTTCAATCGGTTAAGAACTCTTTGGCAATTGGCCTAGTATATCCAAGCTTCAGCACTGTTTGCTCTTTTCTCGTGGTCTTTATCCAATCTTCTATAGAAATTAAAGACGCCAAAAGTCTGCTCAGTAACCCATCGTATCTTCACTGGTACAAAGCCCTGGGAGGAAGGGGGACGAGAAGATATCTCTAGCTCTACTCTACCCGACGGTTTTGTAAAAGAGGTTAAATCTCATCCAAGCCATTTCAATTGCCAGTTGTAAAGGACTGCTTATCTGTTGTTTATAGAACTGTCTCAACAAATTCAGTCCTCTTCTAAAGACGCTGTATTGCGGATACCCGTGCTTTTTAGTTCTTACGGGATTAACTTTTCCATCCTCAATACCAGTGGCCCAACAAATAGTATACGCTATAGAGACGATAGCAAATAGTTTTCGGTACTTGACGATACAGCGCAGGCAGGAGTCCTCTAAATTAAAGCCTCTCTGTTTAAGTGCTTGAAAGAAAACTTCTATAGCCCATCGTCTTTTATACCAAGATCGCAGCGTCTGCGGTAGAGTAGTACCGATCAGATAGAGCAGTTCACCTTTTTCATCATAAGAGAGCGATAAGTTAACCACTACGCCATCAACAACCACATCTCGTTGATTGCAGTCTATATCATCGTCGGTAAGTGCTTCTTCAGCCCAAACTCTTTGCCCGTTGGCTAACAGGATGGAATGGTGCTTGGGTATCCGCACACAAAAAGGAATACACTCTCTTTTTAGCCACCTGAGCCAGGGTTGCCCAATAAACTCCCGATCCATCACTAGCATTTGAATGCGTTGCTTACCTACCACCCCAACCAAGGACTTAAACAAAGCAATCCGCTGGTCAGCATTACTATTACCACTGTTGTTATCTAGCATCTCAAAGTAAACGGGAACGGCCATCTTACCAATACTGACCACCGCACACAGTATATTGACCTGGGTCTGCCCAAAATCCCATTCTGTACGATCAATACTGAGCGTTACTTGATGATGAGGGACAAAACTCATTAAAAAGGTGGTCAACTGCTGATAGTCCAGACTCACCTTAGCAAAAAAGTCTTGTATCCTGCGTTCAATAGAGCGCGCTTGGATGGGCTTGTCTATCTTATCAGCAATCTCTGAGAAGATCACCGACCGACTGCTGATGATACCGCGCCGCGGTGGCCTTGAATCATATCACAGAGAAACTCTTGACGTTTTTTATGCCTCACCACTTTGGCCGTTCGTATCAATTCGTATATCTTTAGTACCGGATTCTTATCCATTGAAAAAGCTGTTTTTGTTGTGTAGGAACTACAAAATTCAGCTTTTTCTCTCTCCTATTCAACCCTCACCCAAAACCGTCGGGTAGAGTACTCTAGCTCAATACTAGTATACATCTGAGCTTGAACTTGCAAGGAAAAAGTGGACAAAAAGTTAAGCCGCATTTTTGTGATGGTTTACTTTCAGTTTTGCTTCGTACTCTACGGGGGTTAGATACCCTAGGGATGCGTGCATTCTTTTCCGCCGGGTGGCCGGTGCCATTGTACCAGATTTCAATGAATTCGAACACATTAACTTTTGTCTCCGCTATGGTGGTTGGTTCGGCAATGTATATCAGTTCGGCTTTAAGGGTTTTGAAAAAACTTTCAGCTACAGCGTTATCCCAGCAATTGCCTTTTCGGCTCATACTTTGTACCACCAGCGGATGAACCTTGAGTACGTTCCTAAACTCATGGCAAGCGTATTGTACTCCTCTGTCCGAATGGAAGATCAATGGAGTCACTATCGGCCTGTTTTTGATAGCCATTTTCCAAGCTGGCATCACAGTATCGCAGGTTTTCATCGTTTCGCTCAACGACCACCCGCGCGGCGGCCGCCTACTACCTTGCGGTCGGCCAATTCCACAATAACGGTTAGATATAACCATCCTTGAGTAGTCTTGATATACGTGATATCGGATACCCATGCTTTTGCTACAGCTCCAGGAGCGAACTTCCTATCTAACAGGTTTTTAGCAATCGGATAGTTATGGTTAGAATCAGTAGTCCTTATCCTGAACTTTTTGTGAGCAATGCTTCTAATACCGGCTACCTTCATTAGTCTAGCCACTCTAGGTCTGGATATCTGAATGCCTCTTTTGTGAAGCTCACGGGTGATTTTGGGACTACCATAGCGGCCCTTGCTTTCCTTGTGAATCTCCCGGATCAGCCGAAGGACCTCGTGGGTCTGTATCCTTCGTACAGATGGCTTTCTAGAGAGCCAATTGTAATAGCCACTTCTGCTCACTTTGAATGCCTTGCGCATCTTCTCAACAGCAAATGTAGATCGGTGATTTTTCATAAATCCGAATACTTGCTGTCGCTCTTGGAGAAAATGCTGACCGGGCGCCGGGCGCTGCCTTTTTTAGGATGTCACGCTCTATCTCCGCTTCTCGTAGCTGTTTCTTCAACTTAGCAAGCTCTGCCTGCTCTGGGGTCAAAGAGGGCTTCCCGTGCCCCGAGAAGCTACCTTCTCGCTTCTGTTTGTACTCCCGCTTCCACCGGCTTAGTAAGTCGGCTCGGATATCTAGGTCTTCTGCTACCTGGCCAGTTGGTTTGCCTGATAAACAGAGTTCAACAGCCATTACTTTGAAGGCTCGGTCGAAGTGTCTTTTTTCTTGTTTCATGTTAGCTAAGTTAAGAATTATTGGCTTAACTTAATGTCTACTCTACTCTACCCGACGGTTTTGTAAAGGAAGCCAAACCTCACCCAGGCTGCCTCTACTGCTAGTTGTAAGGGTTGGCTGATTTGCTGTTTGTAGAACTCTCTCATGAGGTTCAATCCTCTTCTGAAGACACTATACTGTGGGTATCCGTGTTTTTTGACTCTCACCGGATTTACCTTTCCCGCCTCAATGCCAGTGGCCCAGCAGATTGTGTAGGCCATAGAGACCAAAGCGAAGAGCTTTCTGTACTTGATGATACACCGCAGAGAAGAGCCTTCTAAGTTGAAGCCGCGCTGCTTGAGCGCTTGAAAAAACACTTCTATTGACCAACGTCTTTTATACCAAGCTTGCAAAGTTTGTGGCAGTGTCGTACCAATTAGATAGAGCAGTTGGCCATCTCTACCATAGGACAACGATAGGTTGATCGCTACTCCATCTACTATTGCATTTTGCTGATAGTAGAATTGACTGCCAGAGCGCACTACCTCTTCAGCCCAAAGTCTCTCCCCGCTAGCCAGCAGAATAGAATGATGCTTAGGCACTCGTACGCAAAAGGGAATTTTCTCTCTCTTAAGCCAAGAAAGCCAGGTCTGCCCGATAAATTCCCGGTCCATAACCAGCATCCACCGTGGACGCGGTTGGATACGGGGTTTGCCAATAGTGGCAATTAGCGATTTGAATAAGGTGATTCGGTCAGCCGCATTGCTATTGCCGCTTTTGTTGTCCAGCATCTCAAAGTAAATCGGAACGGCCATCTTACCAACGCTCACTACCGCACATAAAATATTAACCTGCGTTTTGCCAAAATCCCACTCCGTGCGGTCAATGCTGAGTACAAGAGTACGCTGAGGCAAGAAACTCAGTAAAAAAACAGCAAGTTGGGTGTAGTCAAAGCGTACTTTGGCGAAGAAATCTTGGGTACGCCGTTCAATAGAACTGATTTTGATAGGTTTGTCTATTTTATCAGCAATCTCAGAAAAAATCACTGAACGGCTTTTAATGATCCCTCCTAGAAGTTCACAGAGAAACTCCTGACGCTTTTTGTGGGGCACTATTTTGGCCGTACGTATCATTTCGCATATCTTGTCTATCGGATTTTTGTCCATTGGAAAAGCTGTTTTTGTTGTCTCGCAACTACAAAAATTAGCTTTTCCTTTTTGCTATTCAACCCCCAACCCAAAACCGTCGGGTAGAGTATGTCTACTCAAAGGTAGCAAGTACAGTAGTATTGTGGTTGTTGTTCCGGACGGTTTTAAGGTAGAACTCGTAATCAGTGATGAAGCTAAACCTTAGCTCCGACAGTTTCATGTCCGAACGATTGTACTTGCCCTTTAAAAACTCTTCGGTAAGCATTAGTGAAGTTTCGTAGCGCTTGTAAGTACCAAGGGCGTATTCCTTACCTACCTGCACGCGCATCTGCTCATTGTGCTGTCTGAATACTTCCAGCACCGTACGCTCCTTTTGCTTTTTACCTAAGTAAATCTGTTTGATCACATCGGCCGAAAAACTTCTTTCCTCCTCCACCAAAGTGTGATAAATGTCCCTTATTTTAAGCTTCATCCGGTCCAGTGTACTAAAGGATATTACGGTTGATTTTCTAGGGGAATGAAAACGGGCTGGCTGCTGTCAATATGTTATGAGAACTATAGACAGTATATCGGCCAGCCGCGCCCTTTAGATTAGCAGAATAAAGTTAGTACTGGAAAAGTGCTAGTTTTGATGAGAGCTGAGGTGAACTACCGCCGCGCCAGGATTTAGAGGTCCGCACCGTGAATTAGTCCTCGGCTTTTGTTTTTGATTGAAGGTGCTCATTAGAATATTAAGCGTTCGGGCTTACGAAAGGGATTAGCAGATTCAATCATTTTCTTTCACCTAACCTAACCACTACCCACTATGAAGTTTACGTATTTTATCGGTATTGACATTTCAAAGGACAGTTTTGATGTGTGTCTCTGCTCTGAGGTAGAGCCAGCCAAATTTGTTCATGGAAAGTTTGCTAACTCTGCGACGGGTTGTCGGCAATTACTCACCTGGCTCAGAAAGCATAAGATAACCTTGGATCAATGTTTCTTTGCGATGGAACACACGGGGTGGTACACTCTGGAACTATGCTGTTTTCTACAGGACCAGAACTTAGCCTTCGCTCTGTATTCGCCTTTGCATTTGAAGCGTTCGCTGGGACTGGCCAGAGGCAAAAATGATCGGGTGGATGCCCAACGAATAGCTCATTATGCTTTCCTGCACCGACATGAATTAAAGCCTACCCAATTACCCTCAGCGAGTCTACTAAAGCTCAAGAATCTGTTCGCCTTTCGCGAACGGCTTGTCAAGAACCAAACCAGTCTCAAGCAGACGATCAAAGACTTAAAGGACACCGCTCATTTGGTGGATAACCGATTCATTATTAAGCAGTCAGAAAAGCAGCTAAAGCTGGTCAAGGAACAGGTTAGCCAAACCGAAAAGCAGATTGAGAATGCCATCAAAGAAGACGATCAACTGCAAACCACTTTGAGGCTTCTCTGCTCTATTCCTGGCATCGGGCTAGTGACTGCGGTAGCACTGATCCTGGCCACAAACAACTTTACTGCTTTTAGCGATAGCCGCAAATTTGCTTCCTACTGCGGGGTGGCCCCCTTCGAGCATACTTCGGGTACTAGTATCCGAGGTAGAACAAAAACCAGTCATCTGGCTAACAAACGTATCAAAACGCTACTCAGTAACGGAGCTGCCACTGCTATACAGTTTGATAATGAGCTAAAAGCCTATTTTCACCGCAAAGTTGCGGAAGGAAAACCGAAAATGGTAGTCATTAATGCTGTCCGAGCTAAGCTGATCAACCGAGTTTTTGCTACGATCAACCGGGGCACCGAATACGTAGTCTTAAGGCAGTATAGACAAGCGGCTTGAAATTATTACCAAAGCCCTGTTGCTATTACTAAGCTGTTGGAATGTGGGTAACTTGAAAAGTTATCCATATTTCAATAGCTGAGCGTGAAACCAACTTCTTCGAAAAATTATACGCCAAACACTTGACTTAACCTTAGAATTCACGGTGGCCCAGCTCAATGTAACGCTTTGACTGGTCTTAGCCCAAAAGAATTCATGGTTTTACTTCAGCTTTTCACACCTTTGTGCGATTCTTACTACCGTCACAACGACTTGCAAGGTAATCCACGCAAACTAGTAAGTTATCAGGAACGCAGTGATAGCAGTTTGCCGGGAAGTGCCAACAAGCTGTTGTTCATGCTCACTTACATGAAGGAAAATCCTAATCAAGCTTACCACGGCGCCCTATTTGAGATGAGTCAGGGCAAGGTAAGTCAATGGGTCAAACAGTTGTCTCCTTTGCTGGAAGAGGCCCTTGGTCGGATGGATAAGTTGCCCAAACGTAGTGCTGAGCGACTCTACTACTTTTTGTATGGCTCTCTAGAGACGGTCATGCTTATGGATGTTACTGAGCGGCGGGTAGGCATATCAACTGACTATGAAGTACAAAAACTACACTACAGCGGCAAGAAAGGCACCCACACTCTGAAAAACTTACTCATCACTGATCTGGAAGGCCAAGTACTCTATCTAGGGGAAAGTAGTGAAGGTAGCCAGCACGACAAAGCCCTTTACGATCAAGCCGAACTACGCTTTCCTGATCAACTACACTGCCTTTGGGTAGACCTGGGCTTTATAGGCATAGAAGCCGAAGGAGTAAGAGTATTTAGTCGTCCCTGAAAAAGGGTCAAATTCGTATCGATAGCGTTGGTTGTTGGCTTAGCCTTCTACCGAGCCAGCGATAGAATAGATCGAAGACCAAACGGGTTTTTCCTTTGAGCGTCTTTCTGATCTGATTATACCGTTTCTTGAGATTGAACGCGCTGGCGGCCAGCAATGCATTGACCGCGTCGCCCACAGTTCCTCTCAAAAAGTTACGGATCATACGATGGTCATGTTTGATATGGCCTATGGTAGGTTCAATGCCCGCCCGTTGCCTAAACCGTTTTCTGGCCTTGCGTTTCTGGTAAGTTGTGGCCTCCTTGGCCGGGGCAGAAGGGATACAGATTTCAGTGCCGTTGATCTGTTTTCTTCCTTTGCATCCCCGATCCACGACCGCTGTTTGGGGGCGATTGCCGCCCAGTGCCGCCCGTATCCTCTCGCTCTGTGCCAAGGCCGGTTCCAGCGTATGGCCATCGTACACATTTTCAGTGAAGTTCTTAATGGCCGTGACCACCCCGGTGGAAGCCCCCCGCACCAAAGACACTTTGCTGCCAAATTCATAAGGTTTATGTTCTTTGCCCTTGGCCATGCAATACACTTCCGGGGCATGCAGTGAATAGACTTTATCCTTGTCGTGCCGTTGCTGGTTTAACACCCTTTGAAACAGGGAGAGTTGTTCTTCATAAAACTGCTTGACAGGGGCGGGCAACTTACGGTTTAGTTCCCGCACTAAGCGGCCAGCGATCGTCCTGATCTTGCGGCGGGCGGCGTTGGCCTTCTTCCTGCGCTTGGGATGGTTGCCTTTGCGCTGGGCCAGCATCAAGGCCTTCAAAGTACGTTTGTAGGACTGCCGCAGTTGGATGCCCTCCCGCCCGGCAATGGCCCGACACTTCTCGATTATCTTCTTGTGCAGCTTGGTGTCCGTGGGATATGTGATCGCCTTTTCCTGCACCGTGGGGTCAATCTGTACCTCTTTTTCTTTCTCTGCCCCTGGGTGCAACTTCACGGTCAGGGCCAGCACCTTTTCCATGCCCTCTTCCCCAACACGCCGCCGGAACTTGGGAAAATCCGTACTGTCAAAGGGAGGGCGGTGCCGGAAGAACTGCTCGCCGGTGAAGTATTGCCAGTAAGGATTCTCTGCCCAGCGATCCAGCACCGTTTCGTCGCTCTCGTTGAACAGGTGCTTGAGCAGGAGCATACCAACCATCGTACGGATAGGCACCGACGGGCGACCTTGTTCGGCATAATAGCCTTTCAGTTGCCCTTCTATCCAAGCCCAGTCCACTTCTTCGGCGAGCCGGACAAGCTCGTGCCGGTCGGAAAGCAACGTGCTGAGGCGGGGGCGGAAAACGTCCAATTGGTCGGTGTGTGTGGTTTTTCCAAGCATTTTCTCCCAGGTTTTTGGTCAATTTACTGTTTTCCTGGCAGCTTCGGAAGCAAACCAAGTAAAAAATATTGACCCAATGAACTGACTGTCAAATAGTTAAGACTGTACTTGCCGCTTATCAGGGACGACTATTTATTCCCGATAAGAAGCCCAAAGGGGGTGAACTAACGCAGGCACAGAAAACACGCAATGGCTTAATGGCCAGCATTCGGGTGAAAGTAGAGCATGCGATCGCTGGCATTAAGCGGGTCAAAATTATCCGTAATCAGATCAGGCTGCATGGATGGCAGGCCAGGGACAGGATGATGAACATTGCCTGTGGACTACACAATCTACGCTGCCAGCGGTGGGCCGCATAATAAACTAACCGTAATAAACTCTAATTAAAAAGATTAGAATTTGACAAGGGCATAACTTCTTACGAGCAGCAAACCCTTAATATTCCAAAAGCATTTATCACAGAGTCTGATACGATCAAAAGTTTTATCACAGAAGTCATACCGACTTCAACATCAGAATTATGGCTAAAAAAACAACTTTTAATTCAGGCTAATAAGCCAACCGTTGCGGGGGTTCTACTTTTTGCAGACGAACCACAAGCCGCGTTACCTAAACAGTGCGGCATCAAAATATTTAGATATAAAACAAAGGATAAAGAGGGCACCAGGCAGACTCTTGCTTTTAATCCTATCACCATTGAAGGATGCTCATACAATCAGATCGCTGAATCGATTGCTAAGACGATAGAGTTTGTAGAAGGTATAAGGTATCTTGGAAAAGAAGGATTTGAAAATATTGAGTATCCAAATGAAGCTATTCATGAGATAATAACTAATGCTGTGCTGCACCGTGACTACAGTAAGTCAGTTGACATTAAAATCATCATATTTGATAACCGCATAGAGGTTCATAGCCCTGGAAAGTTACCTGGGCACATAACGACAAAAAATATCTTAGATGAGCAATTGGCCCGTAATGGTGCTTTGGTACGTTTTATTAATAAGTTTCCTAATCCACCAAACAAGGATGTCGGAGAAGGACTAAATACCGCCTTTCAGGCGATGAAGAAGCTTCAATTAAAGGAACCGGAAGTCATTGAGTTGGATAATTCTGTTGTCGTCAAAATTTTTCATGAACCACTTGCATCTCCCGAAGAGATTGTGATGAGGTGCCTGGATAATCACGAAGAAATATCAAATGCAATTGCTAGAGACTTATGCGGTATAGATTCAGAAAACAAGATGAAAAAAGTATTTCAAAAGCTTCAAGTATCTAAACTATTGGAAAGGACACCAGGTAAAAAAGGAAGTCTGTCTACTTGGAGAAAGCCGCCGGAGCAAATTGTGGCCCGAAGTATACAAACTTCTTTGTTTGACTAAATATGCTACTCAAACTTTTGCAAAAAGTAACCGCCGCGCTCGAACGCAAGAAACATTCCCTACATGCTTTCCGGAAGTGTAGCTATGAACGTCTATACGGTTCCAAGAATGACGCGCGATATTGATATTGTAATAAATCTGCAGCAGTCTGATATTGATAATTTCGCTGCGATATTCAAGGTAGGTTATTACATTCACAAAGAGGGGCTTGAAGAGGAAGTGCGGCGAAGGGGTATGTTTAACGTTATAGATTTCGAGTCCGGTTGAAGCCTTTGGATTTCCAGTATGGATTGCATCGATAGAGGATTTGATACTGTCAAAACTTATCTGGATTCAGCAAATTCAGAGCGAGACTCAAATGGGAGACATTGAGAATTTGCTAGAAGACGACAACGTAGACCGAGCGTATCTCCTGTATTGGATCAAAGAAATGAATCTACAAACCTTTAATTTGATATAGGCTATGATGCTCAATACATCTGATGCAGCTAAAAAACAGCAGATCAAAATTGTCCTTTCGAAAACACCCCAGGAAAGGGCTGCGATGGGGGTAGATATGATAGATGTAGCTTACGGGTTGGTTAAGCGTACTATTTTTGAAAAATACCCAAAAATATTGAGGGGTGAGCTTATCGCGAAAATCTTTCAAAGATATTATAAGCGAGACTTTACTACCTTAGAATCAGAAAAGATAATGCGCGCAATAAAAAACGCTCATTGTCCCTCAAATAATCAATAGCCATGCTTCGTAACCACTTCCGCACCACCCTGCGCTACCTGTGGTCGCACAAGTTCTTCTCCGGCGTCAACCTGCTGGGGCTGGCCGTAGGACTGTGCATTTGCTTTCTGGCGGGGCTGTACGTACAGTTTGAACTCAGCTACGATGCCTACCACGAAAACGCTGACCGAATCTACCGGCTGGTTACTGACGTGGAAACCTCCACCGGGGTGAGCTACGAGAGTACCCCGGCCCCGATGGCTCCGACGCTTCAGTCGGCCTTCGGTGAAGTGGAAAACGCCACGCGCGTGCTGCTCGACTACCTGATCGTGCAGCCGGAAGATCGTAGCTTCTTCGGTGAAGAAACCGTCGCCTACGTCGATCCCTCGGTGTTCTCGGTACTCACTTTTCCCCTGATCAGCGGCGATGCGGCTACTGCCCTGGAAGCTCCCCTCACCGTGGTGCTTTCCGAAACCGCGGCGCAGCGCTTCTTCGGCACCAAAAACTGCCTGGGCGAAACGCTTTTGCTAGATAACTCCCCAGCCACTGTCACCGGGGTGATGCGCGATATGCCGCACAATTCTCATTTCCGGGTCGACATCTTGGTGTCGATGGCCACTCTCTTGAAAGCCTGGAATCCCGGAATGAGCCAAAACTGGTCTCGGTTCGGGTTCTACACGTACTTGTTGTTGCCTGACAACAGCGATGCTACCCAACTAAGCGATAAGTTTTCCCAGTACGTTCGCACGCATTTAACCTCTGATAAACAGTATTCGCTGTCGCTGGAGCCGCTCACCGATGTGTACCTGACCGGCCGGGCAAGAGGAAGTCGAACCGGCAGTTCGGTGCACGGCAACGTCCGAAACGTTTATATTTTTGCGGGGGTTGCTCTGTTAGTGCTGTTTGTCGCCTGCTTTAATTTCATTAATCTCACTACGGCCCTATCACTACAGCGTGTCAAGGAAGTAGGCATACGCAAGGTGTTGGGGGCTTCCCGATGGCAATTGATCCTTCAGTTTCTGTTAGATGCACTGCTTCTTAGCCTACTGGCTTCAGCCCTGGCACTTCTTCTTGGGCAGTTGTTGCTGCCCTGGTTCAACCAACTTATTGGAAGTATAGTCCGCGTAAATATCTTAAGCTACCTGCCGGACGTGGGGTTATTGCTGCTGATTGCGCTGCTGGCCAGTGGGGTGTCTGGCATTTATCCGGCTTGGTTACTTTCCGGGTTTGGGGTTGTAGGTAACTTCAAAGGACATTTTGGCTCAAGAAAAAGCAGTCGTTTGCTGCAACATACCCTGGTCGTAGCGCAGTTTTCAGTAGCGATTATACTGATGGTTGCCACCGCCGTGGTGGACCGCCAGCTACAGTATATGCAAACCTCAGACCCTGGTTTCGCCAAGGAGCACAAGCTGGTCGTGGACTTTCACTACGACAATGAAGTATGGGGTCGAATCCCCCTGATCAAGCAGCAGTTGACTGATGTGCCGGGCGTGTCTGATATTAGTCTGTCCTCGAGTGTGCCCGGTCACGCCAACCGGAAGTACGTGACCCAATTAGAAGACTTCAACCATACATTCCAAGCGTTAATGATTGACGCGTACTTCGTGGACTACGACTTTTTGGAGCAGTACGACATCAGTCTAATCGCGGGACGAATGTTTTCCGTCAACCGGGCTTCCGACTCCACCGAAGCAATGCTGATTAATGAGGCGACGGTGCGACAACTGGGTTTTAGCGATCCTGAGGCTGCCCTCGGGAGACACTTCGAGCAAAACGGGAGGCAGGGTAATGTTATCGGAGTGATTGAAGACTTTCACGTTCACTCGTTTCGGGAAGGCATTCCGCCGATGACCTTGCGCGTAAACCCCGGCTTCAACTTGTACACTTTTGCCACGCTAACCGTCTCTCCTCAAGACTTGCCCACTACGATCAGCGCCCT
This sequence comes from uncultured Cytophagales bacterium, assembly GCA_963761785.1. Lineage (GTDB taxonomy): Bacteria > Bacteroidota > Bacteroidia > Cytophagales > Cyclobacteriaceae > Tunicatimonas. Next base: position 1,214,417 of record CAVXII010000001.1, on the reverse strand, counting down.
AAAAAGCCGTTGGGAGGCATTGGTGCCGGGCAAGCCGTTTGCGTACTTTTTTCTAGATGAAAACTATGATCAGCAATACGCTGCCGAAGCGCGGTTCAGCCAGCTTTTCCTCAGCTTAGCGACGGTTGCGATTCTTCTTTCGTGCCTGGGGTTGGTTGCCTTGTCGACACTGAGCGCGGTGCGCCGTACCAAGGAAGTAGGGATTCGTAAGGTGCTGGGAGCTTCGGTGCCCGGTGTGGTGCGCTTGCTCACCAAAGAATTTTTGGGACTGGTGTTGATAGCAATCGCGATTGGTATGTCCGTAGCGTGGTGGCTGGCGGAGGGGTGGTTGCAGACGTTTGCCTACCGGGTAAGTGTGTCGGCGTGGCTGCTTCTGGGGGTAGGATTGGTAGCGATCACCGTAGCCGCCATCGCGGTGGGCTTTCAGGCGGTGCGGGCGGCGGTGGTTAATCCGGTGGATAGTTTGCGGTCCGAGTAGGGATTATTGGCTACGATAAAACCTCATATTTCTAGGTTAAGATACTGTGCGTTTTTCCAGTAAATGCCCGCGGCGGGGATTAGTCTCCCACTGCTCTTTTAAATGTGCCCTAACGGGCTAGTGGCCTAAAGAAGTGGAGGTATTATAAGGAGCCGTTCCCCCAAATACGATTAGCTTTAATTTATTGTTCTTTTTGTCTGACCGAAAGTCACAGAGGCATAGTTTTGCTTTCAAGTTTAGGCTGAGGCGATGCTCAGTTGATGACACATCAATGGTAGTGTCAAAGGGAATAAAATCTCTGCTATTTACCCTAATGTACAATTTGTACCGCCCTGTTTCTATCCTGTCAACTTCAAATTTTCCATGCTTATTAACAGTTGCTGGCCATGTAGAAGCACGATCTTTTGAAGTTTTATCAGTTAGGACTTTCGCTTTACGATAAAGTATAAGAATAAAATTACTGTGATGTTAAGTTTAGCCAAACGCTGTATTGATTGATAGGTCCTATAACAGGTATCGCCAAATAGTATTTGGTGTAATTTCAGCTAAGCGAAAGTCCTATCAGTGACAAAGACAACAGAGTTAACATCAATATCTACGGAATCTAGAATTTAACCTGCTATTTTATTGTTTCCGAATTGTCTCTGAGCGCAATAATTTGAAGAATAGGCTATTGGTAACAAAAGAATTACAAACAAACAAATTTTTACAAATTTCATATTTTATGCTCTATAACGTCTAATGCAGCCATCGGGCCGGGCTTGTTTGCTTTGATCTTCCGAGTATCAACATACGAACTTGGCGCGATAAACACTCAAGCTCATTTCAGTCCGGCTGGCGGCTGCATGTTGTTAGCAGGTGTATTCTAATCTTGCTTCTTATTTCTCCGATATTTGGTAATCCTATCTGCATATCTCAAAATATTTTCTTTGGAATAGTCTGTATTGCTCCACCGCCAATTCTCATCTAGTAATTTCAATAGACAAATTGAAACCCCATCGAACAAAAACCCCTCAAATCGTGAAATTTGAGGGGTTCCGCTATTCCTTGAACTTAAAATGTGGAGCCGCAGGGATTCGAACCCTGGTCCAGTGAAGGCCGCTATCGTGTCTTCTACATGCTTAGTCTACAATTGATTGTCGGGCAACAAATGGTCATAGACAACCGGCCGTTACCGTAGTTGCGATTGGGTTTCGCTCTGGCATCACAACCCTGCCAAGGCTAGTTCTAAAGTGTTGACACCCCAAACTCAGGTCCTATAGAACGGAGGCCCTGTGGGATGTGGCCCGGGAGCGATTCGCTCTACCGAGAAGCCCTTATTTTAACCTAAGGCTAAAATTAGGCGGCCATGGCGTAGTTAGACTCGCCAATTGCGTTTTGGGAGTAGTGATCAAGGCGCGCCTCCCATGCGCCTGCATGCTTACACACGTAACCACACATCCTGTCAAAGCCGGTCGGCCCCAGAATATAATAATCAAGTGCATAGTGATTACGGATAAGCTGTAGAGAAAGTTTCACCCATGCGATAAATATCGCCTTAACTTCGTTATTCAGCTTTCCTTGACCTACATTCGGTGCTTGGTAAGCTCTCGTAAAAATACTCAACCACTATGCGATTATCCTCTATCTTATTTCTAATGCTGAGCATTACGCTGCTGCGTTGCACTTCCGTAGATAATCAGACGGCCACCCGATCTACTTGGGAACCACCGATGAAAGCCCCCTTTGATGCGTTGGATAGCCTTGCCACCAACGATTGGTGGAACCGAAAGCCCAATGACATCGTGCAGCTCGAGGTGCCCCGCAATCAGGTAGTCGCCTTTGGCATGTATACGGTCGCCAACAATACCCTTAAGCTCTCAGCCCAACTGTTTCCCCTGTATCCCGACGAAACCCGGACGGTACGCTTGGAGGTGAAAGAAAAAGATAGCTGGAGAGAGATTCAGCAGCGAGAGATCAACGAAATAGGCTGGTCGGCTTTGTTTCGGGTAGAAAGCTGGGATACTTCGCAAGATATGCCCTACCGCTTGCGTCACGGTGAACAAGCGGTGTTCGAAGGACTGATCCGAAAAGATCCGGTAGAAAAAAACGAAATTGTGCTGGCGGCCCTGTCGTGCAATTCAAACAAAGACCGCGGCATGCGCGAGAACTACGTGCGCAACATCAACCACCAAGACCCTGACCTAGTGTTCTTCGCCGGTGACCAGTCTTACGACCACCTACAGCATACCGCCGCCTGGATTAAGTTTGGTCTACAGTTCCGAGAGGTGTTTCGTAACCGCCCCTGCGTGAGCATTCCCGATGACCATGATATCGGACAGGGTAATCTATGGGGTGAGAGCGGCAAGAAAGCTGAGAACAGATCGGGCGATGACGGGGGTTATTTCTACCATCCAGCGTACGTGAAGATGGTGGAACGCTGCCAAACCGCCCATCTGCCCGATTCCTACGACCCCGCCCCGGTAGAGCAGGGTATCGGCGTGTACTACACCAGCCTGCTGCTGGGAGGAGTGGACTTTGCCATCATCGAGGATCGTAAGTTTAAGTCCGGACCAGCGGGAAAGATCCCCCAGCAGGGCCCGCGTCCCGATCACATCAACGACCCTAGCTACAATCCGGCCACCATCGACCTGCCCGGTTTGGAGCTGCTTGGCGACCGCCAACTGACGTTCCTTGATAATTGGGCGGCGCAACAAAATGGCGTAGCTATGAAAGCGGTGCTCTCCCAAACCGGCTTTTGCGGCGGGGCGCACCTACACGGCTCGAAGGAAAACCGATTGCACGCTGACCTTGATTCCAACGGTTGGCCTCAAAGCGGCCGAAACGAAGCGCTGAAAGCCATCAAAGAGGCGAACGCCGTGCACATTGCGGGAGATCAGCACCTAGCCACCGTCATCAAGCATGGCATCAATGCGTTCGACGACGGCCCCTGGGCCTTTGTGGTGCCCGCCAGCGTCAACGACTACTACAGTCGCTGGTGGTGGCCTGCCGACGAGCAAGCGGGAGAAAACCCTCCGGCTGATAACCCGTTGCCCTGGGTGGGCGGTTACCGCGATGGCTTCGGCAACTTGATCACTGTGCATGCTTACGCCAATCCCGACAGTCCGGCCAACGGCGCGGGCTACGGTCTGATTCGGTTCAACAAGGCGAAGCAGGAGGTTACCTTTGCGTGCTGGCCCCGCGATGTTGACGTGACGAAGGAGGATGCGCAGCAATTTGCCGGCTGGCCGATAACGGTATCAGTAGGCGAGTAACTTTTAGTTCATGGAAAAACGCTATCCTAAAACGCTATCCCAGGGAGCCAACAACACGGTAATTGCCCTGTCGGCGACCGAAGTGGCGAAGCTTTTCACGGGCGATACCCGCTCGGACATTGGCTCCGAGGCCGAAAAGATGCAGCGCGCCAATAATATTAACTCCCTGGTGGTCAAGTTTGTCCGGTTAGACCTAGACGAAGCAAAGGAGTGGGAGATGTTGGTGATGGAACGGTTGTATCCCTTGGATTTCCGCACCTACGAGTATGAGGCACGCACGCTACAGGTAGATGTTTTTGAAGAAGAACTCGGACAACTACACAATGCCGGGTTTGTCCATCGCGACCTGCGACGCCCCTCAAGCGAAGCCGGTGAGGTGTTTGACAATATTTTCCTGACGGAACGGGGCATTCGCCTTATCGATACCGGAATCTCGGCGCTGCGGAGCTCGGTTGGCGAAAAATTGTTCGCCATGTACGTAGCCCAAGAACAAAAAGAGCTGGAAGCGTTTAGGCAGTATTATCTTTATCGGTAATTTTGCGCGTGATGAACCTTACAACAATCTATAAAGCTATGACAACCTATAAAGTATTTGTGCTCGGCGTGGCCCTGCTGGGTCTGGCTGCCTGCGCGAGCAATCCCGAGCAACAAGAAGTTAGTGAGACCAACGAGGCCACCACCGATCGTACCGAAAAAGCAATGATGGCTGAGCAAAAGACGGTAGGCGATGCGGTAAGCGGCTATCTGGCGCTGAAAGACGCTTTGGTAGCTTCTGACGCCAAGAACGCCCAGAATCAGGCCATCGAATTGTTAGGAGTGGTTGATGCCACGAAGATGCCTGGTGTGCAGCAGCGGGTGAAAGAGATGGCGGCCGCCACCGACCTGGAGGTTCAGCGCACCTACTTCGATTCGCTTTCTGTCGCACTGTATGATCATATAAAAACCCAGCCTACTATCGCCCAAACGCTCTACAAGCAGTACTGCCCGATGGCGTTTGACAGCCGCGGTGCTTTCTGGTTGAGTGCCAACCGAGAGATCGAAAATCCCTACTTCGGCGACGAAATGCTGAATTGCGGCCGGGTGGAAGAAGAAATGGTTGCCAAGTAGCCTGGTTTCGGTTATGCTGCGAGCTTCCTACACCCCCCATCTGGTCGAGGCGGGTTGCGATGAAGTGGGGCGTGGGTGCCTGGCCGGTCCGGTGGTCGCCGCGGCGGTGATCCTGCCCAAGGATTTCACCCACCCCCTTCTCAACGATTCTAAGCAGCTCACGCCCGTCCTACGGACGCAATTTACTAAAGAAATTATGGCTTCCGCCCTGCACTACGCCGTGGCCGAAGTAGACCACCATACTATTGATGAAATCAATATTTTGCAAGCTTCTTTTTTAGCCATGCACCGCGCGGTAGATCAGCTTCCCATTAAGCCCGAACTGCTGCTGGTAGACGGGAACCGCTTTTTGCCCTACCCGTTTATTCCGCACCAGTGCATTGTGAAGGGCGATAGTCAGTATTTCTCTATTGCCGCCGCTTCGGTACTAGCCAAAACGCACCGCGATGCGCTGATGCAACGTTTAGCAAAAGATTTTCCCCACTACGGCTGGGAAACCAACGTGGGCTACCCCACCGCAGCGCACCGTCAGGCTATTCAAGAACACGGACTAACCCCCTGGCATCGCCGTTCGTTTCGGTGTTAACTAGCCACGCAAAAGCATCGCTAATGATGAAGTATAAGATTTATGGGGAAAATAATTCAAGCATCTTGCTACTGGTGCACGGAGCGCTGGTGACGCAGTCGATGTGGAAACACCAGATTAAATTTTTAGAGAACGACTTCAAAGTGATAACTTGCAACCTTCCTGAACACGGCAATTCACCGGCCATGCCGGGGACTTACACAGTTGAGAAGTCAGCGGATGAGTTGCTGAACTTATTTGATTCCTTGAAGATAGCCAGCGCCTACATCTGCGGACACTCACTGGGGGGAATGGTCGCTCAGTTTTTCTCGTATCAACATCCCCGACGGGTAAAACGGTTGATTCTGGCCGAAACTGCCTTTGGCACCAGAAACAGTTTCTACGAAAAATTGACGACTGGTTTTTCGCAGTTACTGCTTCGCTTCATGACCAAGCGACAAATTATTACCTTGTCGGCGAAGAGATACGGAAGCCTGGAAGAAGAAACCCGTGCTTACCTAACCGATGAGATGAGTCAGTACACGAAAAGGCAGATTTTGCGCGTGATGTCGGCGGCCCTCAATTACCGCGGCCAAGCGTACTTGCGTCAGATCAAAATGCCTACCCTTATCATGGTTGGAGAAGATAACAAAACCACGCATCGGCAAGCATGGCAAATGAGTGAAGCCATTCCCAACGCCAAGCTAACAGTTATTCTGCGGGCAAATCATTTATTAAATATAGACAATCCAGGCGAATTTAACCGATGCTTGAAAGCGTTTATAAACGATCAAGAATAGCCTATAATCTTACTGAACACATGACCAAACTCAAACAAGTAGCCCTGCATGACACCCACGTTGATCTCGGGGCCAAGATGGTACCCTTCGCTGGTTTCGAGATGCCGCTGCGCTATAGTTCCGATATTGAAGAGCACCGGGCGGTGCGCGAACGCGTGGGCGTGTTCGATGTGTCGCACATGGGCGAGTTCTTCGTGCGCGGGCCCCACGCCCTGGATCTGGTGCAACGCGTGACCAGCAACGACGCCGCCCAGCTCTACGATGGTAAGGCCATGTATGCCTACCTGCCCAACGAAAACGGCGGCATCGTTGACGATCTGCTGGTGTATCGCCTCAGCGCGGAAGAATACATGCTGGTGGTCAATGCTTCTAACGTCCAAAAGGATTGGGACTGGATTACCCATTACAATACTCAGGGAGCTATGCTTGAAAACGCCTCAGATCGCCTGTCGCTGCTGGCCGTACAAGGCCCTCGGGCCACTGAAGTGTTGCAAAAAATCACCTCGGTTGATCTGAACGAAATGAAGAACTATACTTTTGTCACGGCAGCGGTGGCTGGTATCAATGGTGTGATTGTTTCGGCTACTGGCTACACGGGAGCAGGTGGGTTCGAGCTGTACCTTGACAATGCGCACGCCAAACCTTTGTGGAACGCCGTCTTCACGGCCGGAAAGCCCTTTGGCATCCTACCGGTGGGACTAGGAGCGCGTGATACACTCCGACTCGAGATGGGCTACTGCTTATACGGAAACGACATCGATGACACCACCAGTCCGTTTGAGGCGGGACTGGGCTGGGTAACTAAATTTTCCAAAACCTTTACCAATGATACGAACCTGCAAGAACAAAAAGCTTCCGGCGGAAGGCAAAAGCTAGTTGGCTTGCTGATGCTTGACCGGGGTATCCCCCGGGCAGGCTACGAACTGTTCGATGCCAACAACACCCGTGTTGGTAGGGTCACTTCGGGATCGCAGTCGCCAATGCTCAACCGGGGCATCGGACTAGGCTACGTGGATAAAGCACTGGCCAAACCGGATACGGAGGTGTGGGTAGGGGTCCGCAACCGTCGGCTGCGGGCCCAGGTAGTGAAGCCTCCGTTCGTCCAATAATTCTCATGATCGTGAAGACCATCGACATTTGCCTTACCCCCGAACTGTTGCCCCAGCACGACCTAACCCACCAAACCGTGGTCATCGTAGATATCCTGCGGGCCACCTCTAGTATGGTGACCGCCTTTGCCCATGGAATAGAACAAATCAGACCGGTGGCTCATCCCGAAGAGTGCCAAGCCTGGCGTGAGCAGGGGTATTTAATCGCTGGCGAGCGAGACGGCCAAAAGATTGCTGACTTCGATTTGGGAAACTCTCCCCTTGAGTACCAATCGGACAAAATATCAGGTCAATCGCTGGCCATGACTACCACCAACGGAACGCGCGCTATTGCAAAGGCGAAGGGCGCCGGGCAGTTGATCATCGGCTCGTTCCTGAATTTAAACGCTGTGGTTGACCTTCTGAAAACCCAAGATGCCTCCGTCGTAGTGGTTTGCGCTGGTTGGAAGGGTCACGTAAATCTCGAAGACACGCTATTTGCCGGTGCGCTCACCAACCAATTACAAAATTACTTTCAGATTGGCAGCGACGCGGCCCTGATGGCTAATGTGGCCTATCAAGCAGCCCAGCAAGACCTACTGGGATTTCTGGCGAAGTCGTCGCACGTGCGCCGATTGCAACAGTTGGGCCATCAGGAAGACGTTGATTTTTGTCTTCGCCAGAGCCTATACGAAGTGATTCCGATACTGGAAAACGGTTGTCTGGTAGTGCTTCCCTAAGTACCTCTTATCATTTATTTGCTTTGTTAGTAACTTCCAGCGCTTCGGCCGCCTTCCAGGCAAGGTCGGCCTCGTAGCCTTTGCCCAGCACGTAGCGCACGGTTTTGTGCTTTCGCGTGTACACATCTTCCTGAGACAACGTGGCCCACTTATCGCCCATTAGTTTGGTCAGAGTCTCCTCGTACGCTTCTGAATCAATTTCTTGCATCCCTTTTTCAATACAGTAACGCGATAGTCGTTTTTGCTGCAAAGCCCGCCTGATCTTGATTCGTCCCCAACGGTTTTGCCGAAACTTACCCCTTGCGAACGACTGTGCGTACCGCTCTTCGTTGATAAAGTCTTCACCGATCAGGTCAGTGAGCACTTCTTCCACCGCGTCGGGATACAAACCGTAGCTATACAGTTTGTCACGCACCTCCTGCTGCGTGCGCTCTTGGTAGGCGCAGTATTTCATGGCCTTGGCCCTGGCCTGTTGTTTGAGATTGGTGATGCTCATGGGTCACTGGTTGCTGGCGGTCGCCGCGCGATCACTGGTCACTGGTCACTGGTCACTGGTCACTGGTCAAATTTACGAAAGTCAAAAGACAAGGGACCAATGACCGATAACTATTCCTCAGTATCCAGCACCTTGCCAGCCTAGAAAGTTCCGCGCTAAAACCTTCTCCCGGCCACGGCGTTCTGTCAACTGCATGAGCCGCCGACGATCTCTCACTCTTCTGTTTACTGCCAATGGTATTTCCGGCTTTGCTCAGGGGATCACTATGCTATCGGTGCCCTGGTACTTTGCGCAGCAGGGCATTTCTTCGGACTTTAACCTTATCTACGGCATCATTACGGGGGCTACCGTATTCTGGGGACTCACCGCCGGAACCATTGTTGATCGCTTTAACCGTAAGCACGTTTTTCTAATCAATAACGCGGTGGAGGGAGCTATTCTGCTCAGCGCAGCAGCCTACGGGTTAATGACAGGCAATATGCCCACCTTGCTGATTATTCTCGTGTTCACCACCACGGTATTCGGCTTCTACTTGCACTATCCCAATCTCTATGCCTTTGCGCACGAGATCACCAAGGAGGGCGAGTATACGAAAGTAACGTCGGCTATCGAGATTGTGGGGCAAAGCACGAACGTACTGGCCGGAGCAGGGGCTGCCCTGTTGCTAGAAGGTATTAATATTACCTATGCATGGAACATCGGGGGGCGGCCTATTGCGATAGATTGGCAGGTAGAAGCTTGGACTATCCAAGAGATTTTTCTAATGGATGGCATCACCTATAGCTTGTCTATCGCCTTGATTGCACTGATCCGTTACGCCCCGGCCCATTCGGATACCATTGACCGAGGAGCGTTTGTTCAGCGACTACGCACCGGGTTTTCCTACCTGCGCCGCAACCCTATCATCTTTCTGTTTGGGGTGTTTTCGCATAGTGTTTTTGTGGTGATGCTGGTGAAGTTAAATGCCCTGATGCCGCTCTACATCACCAACCATTTGCGGGCCGGGGGAAACGTATTCGGCGCAATGGAAGTATTGTACGGAGCGGGAGCACTCACTGCAGGAGCTTTGGTAGGGACCCTCTTTCGGAGATTTACTACCGTACGCGCCATCATCATTATGTTACTGTTAGCCACCGTAGCGCTGACGCTCAGCACGCTTACCCGTTCGGTAGGTGTATTTCTTTGTGTCGGATTGATGATTGGCTTCGCCAATGCCGGAGCCCGCGTGCTACGACTATCTTTTTTGTTCCGGCACGTGCCCAATCAGGTGATCGGGCGCGTGAATAGCATCTTCGGTATCATTAATGTGATGAACCGAACTATGTTCATTCTAATTCTATCGTTCCCTTTCTTCGGAGTGGGCTCCCATATCCTGTGGGGCTATGGGCTCATGGCGCTCTTCACACTACTATCGGCCGCCGTGCTCACCGTACGGTACCGAAGCATCGTAACGGTTGGTTAAAGGCCGCGTCGCGCTGGCTTCTTGGTCAGCTTGGCAATCATCGAGGTCAGCTTATAGTGCAGCGACTGATTTAGCTTGAGGGTAATTAGCGGATGCTGCGTAACCAATTCGGCTACCTGATCGATAGACATTTTCAGCAAAACTCCATTGGTTTCAGCGGTCACTTGGGTGTCGAACGCTTCAACCTTCGTTCCCTGTGTAGCGCCGAAAATACTGCCTTCGGTGAGGAGTTGCCGAGACCGTTTTGCTTCGGAAACCGCCACTCCGCTGATTAAAATGTTTACGGCGTCTACCGGATCATTGGCTTGCTGCAAAACCTGCCCTTTACTGAATAATGAAATAGCAAAGTAGCCTACCAGAATGCGCAGTTCATCGAGCTCGAAGGAACTACCAAGTGCTTCGCTTTCGGCCAAGCGATTCATTTGATTGGCCAGCCAGTGTTTAATAACTCCTAAAAACTCCAATAGGTCAATGCCATCAGAGTGATTTAGGTTGAAGTTAGCGAAGTAGTCGTCTATTTCTTGGCCCTCCAGTGGTTGCTCGAAAGAGCGCATAATTTTCTTTAACTCTTCTTTGGTGATACTTCCATCGCCATTAATGTCGTAATGGTTAAAGAGCGTCAGTGCCTCTTCGGTCTGCTGGCTACTGAGCGAGATGTGCTCAGGAAGGATGGCATTGGTGCTTTCTACTGATTGTCTACCTGATTTCATAAGTGGTTTGTTTAAATGGTTTTATATTTTATCCAAAAATATGTAATGCCATCAAACTAAAAAAGGCTAATTAGTGATATCGCTTATTAATAAAGTTTAATGTTGTTCTAAAACTTACATTGTGTAGATGGCTTGAAAACTGATTAGACCAAAAAAAAGCTTCCACCAAAAGATAGGGGAAGCTTGTCTAGATGACAAAAGCACTATAAAAGCGCTTAATGAAAATTATATGCGCTGAAGCATATTGATAATTCCGGCGTTTTTGTGCTTAGAACGTACCACAAGCAGCGGAATCTCTGTATCTACGCTAATTAGCTTCTCGGTGTTTGTTCCGATAGGAAACAGCGCAGTGGAAGCTGTTTTCCCTTTTCCCCCAATCACCACAAAATCTACCTGATAATCGACCGCAGTCTCGTAAATGCTAGTCACCAGATCGTCTCCCTTTGCGAGTGAAAACGAGGGGATCACCTTAATATCTTTAGTATCTACCTGATGAATGAAGCGCTTGTAACGCTTTCGAGCGTTCTCCTCCATGACGTGTGCTGACTCTTCAAACGATTTTCCGGTATAATGGTATCCTACCGGAACTTGATACGAATGGTGACAGATCACTTCAATCTGATTGCCCCGGACTGCTTCACGGGTAGCTGTGTCTATGGCTGCGTTCATCGCTCCAACCGAATCCTTTGAGAAATCAGTAGCCACCATTAGCTTACGAATGGAGGTATACTCTCTTTCAGGAACAATTAGCAATGAACAACTAGCGCGACGAGCCAAACGTTGAGTCACTACGCTGTTATTACGTAGGTTCTTTTTACGGCCGACCACGATCACATCTATATTATGTTTATCGGCCAAGTCCAGAATCTGCTTAGAAGGAAGCGGCCCCTGTTCTACGGCAATCTTTACTTTCACGTCCAGGGTGAGGTCAAAGTGCTCAATAACCTTTTTCTCCAGCTCACGCCGACGGTCAACCAACGCTTTCTCCATCAGATCAGGAAACTCCTTGCGCAGCTTAGATGGCAATTGCGTTTTCATGATCACATTCACAAAGTGAATAGATTCTACCGATTCGGCTTGCGCCACGAAGGCCGCAAACTGGATAAGCGTGGCATCCATCTCGGTGGCATCCAAACACACTAAAACCTTTTTAAGTGGATTCATATACTATCTCTCTTAATTTTTTCTTGCATGTAACTGTTGGTCTACGTAAGTAAACGAAGGCAAAGTAATTCATGTTCACTTAAATGAAAAACATTCGTACTGCACTCGTTCTGCTACGTACCATAAGTGAAGCTTGTCCACTTTTTGAAGAACAAGCTAAGTTCTGTAATGCAAATTTTAGACCGTTTTTGCTATTTTATTGCATTTAATCTATCCGAAAGTGCTTCTATCTGCTCTTTGGAATGCGTAGGAAAATTGGCAATTCTGATATGCTGTTGTTTAAAACCTCCGTATCCGCTACCAACGATCATTCGGTTTTTCTTTAGCGTGGAGATTATCTCAGAAGCGGGCGAGCTGGTTTCTGCCACAATGACGGTCTTAGAACGGTATTTTGGTTCCTTGACAAACGCTGAAAGCAGTGGGTGGTCTTCCAGAGTTTGATACAGGAAGGAGGCTTTGTATTCAGTTTCCCGGCGAATTTGAGCAATACCTTTATTGAGCATATCGGCAGTTACTTTAGCCAGTAGGTAAATAGCCAACCCGTTGGGTGTTTCGGGGGTTTGGTTCTTTTCGGCTTTTTCAATCAGGGAGGGGAGAGAATGGTACGTGCCAATGCGGTGTCCCTGTTGCTCAAGTTGTTGCGCCTTCTCTACACACCGGTTGTTCACCAGCCAAACACCCAAGCCAGCGGGTAAGCCGAACCCCTTCTGCACTGAGAAGAACACGCTGTCCACCTGCGCATAGTCTATATCAGGATAAGGCAGGGTAGAAACAGCATCCACGGCGATGAGCGCACCGGGATGAGCCTGGCGGATCGTATAGATGTCGGATAGCGGCTGGGCTGCTCCGGTGCTGGTTTCATTTTGGGTAAAGGCCACTAGTTCTACGGAAGACGGGACCTCCTCAGGGCGCGGGGCCGCACAGGTGCCTTCGGGTGCTTCTTGCACCAACGGTTTCTTATGAAGTTGCTGCGCAGTTTCGTAGAACCGGCGCGAGAAGGCACCATTCACGTAGTGATAGCTTTGTTCAGCGACGCAGTTCTCGATCAAGCGCTCCCAGATTTCGGTAGCCGAACCAGTAAACAGCACGTGAAACGAATCAGGAACCGACAACAAAGATCGAAGGTTGGTGGCTGCTTCGCGATAAATGTCCTCAAACCTAGCACTGCGGTGCGAAATCGACGGGATTTGCTCGTTTAAGGCGCGCTTGAGGTGGTCTTCTACCGTGAAGTATAATTCGGACGGACCAGGAGTAAAGAAAATGTTTTTCATGCTAGTAGAACGGATTGGTCAGGGCATTGTTAACAGCAAAGGTAGCCATGCATCAAAGGAAAACCACCCGGAAGGCAAACGTTCTTTCAAGAAGCAACCTTAGATTAATTCATTACTCAATTCAAAGTCTTTAGCTATGATAATTATAAATGATGGTCTATCTTTGCCTATTGTATGATCATTCAATAGAACCTTGTTATCTATACCCAATCCTCTCGCCGCCTACCGGAAGCCTATTGAAGCTTCGGTGCAACCCTTTATTCGCGTTCGTACCGAGGCAGAAATTGAAACCTCAATCATTGCCAGCAAGTTTGGAGGCAACCCCTATCTGCCGGTTGGCATGGAGTATCCCACCGACGTTGAGGGGCAGCCACTGTTTTTGTTAGCGCAAATTAACTGTAGCGACTTCCCTCCGCTGGGCGACACTTCATCACTAAGCGACTTCCCCACGAAGGGTATTTTACAGTTCTACATTGCCGACGATGATTTGTACGGAATGGACCCTGAGCAGCCCGATACTCCTGACTACTTTCGGGTGCTGTATCACGCGGAAGTGGACCGGAAGAACTGCGTTAAGGACTTTAGCTTTCTGCCTTACTTTGACGATATGCCGCTCGACGACATTTACGCGCTTAGCTTTGAGTTGGCTGAGGCTCCGGTATCATTACAGGACGTGCGCTTCGACCGGACCTTTGAAGAGTCGCCCTACGTGTTCTTCGACCAGTTTGGGTCCGACGCGGTGGAGGTAAAAGGATCGTACGCCCGATTATCGCAGGCGGTGGGGCATAAGATAGGAGGCTACGCGCACTTCACGCAGGAAGACCCGCGCTTCGAACAAAAGGAGTATGAAGAAGCGGTGCTGCTGTTGCAGATTGACTCGGACGACGACCGGGTCAATTGGGGAGATCGCGGCGTGGCAAATTTCTTTATCCTGCCCGAAGATTTGAAAAACCGGGATTTCTCACGGGTGCTCTATAACTGGGATACGCCTTAAAAAAATTAATTGTCTTCTGCTAACTTACCTAGCACTCGGACTGCTGATTGGGCATCTTCCGTGGCTACAAATAGGTGGTCGTGGTAGTATCCGGCGATCACGTTGCAGCTAATGTTATGTTCTGCCAATTTAGTGGAAAAGGCGGCGGTTAACCCTACAGCGTCTAATGACGAATGTACTTCCAGGGTAATCCAGGAACATACGTGCTTATACGGAAAGCCCAGCTTATCTGCGATAGCTCGCTGCATTACCAAGGTCACTCCTTCGTTTTCTCTGCTGCGGTTACAAACACAAACTCACCGTCGTTTAGCTGCGGATTAAGCTCCTTCAGTAATTTTGGTAGGTTTAGTTCACCGGGCATAGTTTGATTAGAAGCTGAAGATTAATACATTTTCTTTGGAATATACTTACAGCTTCACGGCTAGATGTTCCGCTAAAAAATGCTCCATCGCTTTGTAAAATTCAAAGCGGTTCTCCTCGTTGTGGAATCCGTGCCCTTCGTTTTCCTTCACCAGATACTCCACCTCTACCCCCCGTTGCCGCAGGGCTTCAACGATTTGATCTGACTCGGCAATGTTGACACGGGGGTCTTTTGCTCCCTGGGCGATTAGTAGCGGCGCTTTGATCTGGTTGGCTCGCAAAGCGGGTGAGGTTTGTTCAAACTGTTCTTTCATCTCTTCCGGGTTGCCCACCATCTCGTACATCATCTCCAGCATTGGCTTCCAGTAGGGCGGAATGGTCTGCAAGAACGTAAATAGGTTAGACACGCCTACGTAATCCACTCCGCAAGCGTACAAATCGGGCGTGAAGGCTAGTCCGGCTAGGGTAGCGTAGCCACCGTAGCTGCCGCCGTAGATCGCCACCCGTTGCGGATCAGCGATGCCTTGCTCAATTAGGTAGTTCACTCCATCGGTGATGTCGTCCTGCATACTGAGGCCCCACTGCTGGAACGAAGCTTCCCAGAAGGCCCGGCCGTAGCCGGTGGAACCCCGGAAATTAGTTTGCAGCACGGCGTAGCCTCGGTTGGCCATAAACTGCACCTCCGGATTAAATCCCCAGCGGTCGCGCGCCCAGGGTCCGCCGTGCGGATTCACTACCACCGGCAGGTTCTTCGCCTCGATGTCTACTGGTAGGGTCAGGTAACCATGGATAGTGAGGCCATCACGGGCGGTATAGGTGATTGGTTTCATTTCGGCCATTTCCTCCTCCCGCAACCAGGGACTTACCTCAATAATTTTTTCCACGGTGTCGGCCACGGTATCGTAGAAGTAGTAGGCACCCAGCGAGCGGTCGCTGTAAGTACGTACAATAAACTTATCCTCGTTCTTGCTAGAACTGGTGATCGCGATTTCGTAGTCGCCCAGCGCTTGTTTTAACCGGTTATAGCGTTGCTCGGCTTGCTCGTCCAAAAACTTACGCTCGGTTTTCCAGGTAGTATAGGCAATACCCGTTAGCACCTTTCGCTTCTGAGAATAGCTCAGATTCGTTACGTCTACCTCCGGATGCTCAAACAGTATTTCCAGTTCTTCACCGGTAGTGCTGTCAATTTTTACAATAGCGCTTTTGTCCCGTCCCCGATTAGAAGACGCGTAAAAGTTCTGATCGTCGAAAGTGAAAAAGAGCGGCGAAACCGACTCCTTGAAGTTGGTGGTGATAAGCGGACGAAAATCCTCATTCTCGGCGTCGCGATACAGTAACGTGGTGTTCACTCCGTCGGTGGTGGCCGCCATCCGCAGAGCACCGGCGTGGTCGGTGATCCAACCCACAATGTTGCCCGGATTTTCGGCGATCAGGTCTAGCTCACCACTCCTAATATTGAGGCGGTAGGCATCAAATACCTCCGGATTGCGCTGGTTGAGGCCTACGATCGCCTGATCAGGAATATCTTCCAGGTCGTCGATAAGCTGGGTTTTCACCCCATCAAACTTGGTAAGTGGCCGGTTGTTCTGGCCGTCTCTACGCACCACCGTCAGGTAGAAATTTTCGTCGCCCCCGTTATCTTGTAGGTAGACCAACTGCTCATCATCAGCCCAGTAGTAACCCGCAATATCGCGCTCGGTCACGTTGGTGATGCGATTGACTTCGTTGCTGCCAATCTCCTGGATGTGCAGATTCATCCTGTCTTGATGCGGAGCTAGAAAAGACAAGTATTTTCCGTTGGGAGATAGATCAAAGTTGGCTTTCTCAGGATTCTTAAAAAATTCTCTAACGGGAATGGTGCGGATGGAGGGCATGTGTTGTGTAGGTGAATGAAAGGATGTACGAAGGATAAGGGATAGGGTTTGAAGGCCTAAGCATGAGAAGCGATCTGGCTTTGCTGTCTGCGTTGCTAAGAATCTAACTCAAGCAGTGGCTCCACTACGGCCCAAATGTTTTCGGTGACGATTTTCTGTCCGGGGGCGGTAGGATGGATACCGTCAGCTTGGTTGAGTTCAGGGTCTCCGGCTACCCCTTCCAGCAGAAAAGAAATGAGTAACACGTCCTTGGCTTTGGCCACCGCTGGGAAAACCTTTTGAAAGCGATCAGAATAGGCGCTGCCCATATTAGGCGGCACCATCATCCCAGCTAATACCACAACCACTTCGGGATTAGCCACGCGGACTTTGTCAATCATCGCTTCCAGGTTCTGCTGCGTTTCGGTAGGCTCAATGCCGCGCAGTCCGTCGTTGGCCCCCAGTTCAAGTACAAATATATCGACTGGCTGGCGCTCCAGTACCCAATCAAGCCGAGAAAGGCCACTGGCGGTAGTTTCGCCGCTTAGTCCGGCATTCACCGTACGATAGTCGTGGCCCAGCGAATCAAGCTTTTGCTGAATCAGAGCGGGGAAGGCTTCGGTTGGTTCAAGGCCGTAGCCCGCGGTGAGGCTGTTGCCAAAGAACAGGATAATCTTCTCAGACGGCGCGGTATCATCGGCCGTGGCTTGATTGGTTTCAACCGATGCTATTTCCTTAGCAGACGGTTGACTTGGGCTTTGGCAACTCGTTCCCAGCAGGGCGAACCAAAAAATTAACAGCGCACTTTTGCAATAAACCATAAACACTGATCTTTTGTAATTACTTCACGTAACTACCCTAAGAACGAGCGGTGATGCGTTTCGTTCGTGAAGCTAACAAATCTATGCAACTAAAAAACCGGAAGCCTGCTCTGCTCCTTATTGATATCCAAAAGGGGCTCAACGATGAAGGGTACTACGGAGGAGATCGGAACAATCCAGACGCCGAAGCCAACGCCCAACGCATTCTTGAACGGTGGCGAGCCCTGGATTTACCAATATTTCACGTGCAACACAGTTCACAAAACTCAGAATCGCCCCTCTATCGATCAAACCCAGGCTTTGCCATCAAGGAAGAGGTGAAGCCAGCTCCCGGAGAACCAGTGTTGGTGAAGCGGGTGAATAGCGCTTTCATTGGTACTAATCTGAGAGAGCGCTTAGACCAAGTCGGCATAGAAACCGTGGTGATCGTAGGCTTAACTACCAATCATTGCGTATCGACCACCGCCCGGATGGCCGGAAACTACGGCTACCAAACCATCGTAATCTCCGACGCGACGGCTGCTTTCAATACTTTAGGGATTAACGGCGAGAAGTACAATGCCGAAACCATCCACCTGATCAGTCTGGCTAGTCTGAACCATGAATTTGCCGAGGTGGTTGATACACAGACATTACTTAGCGAAGTATGAATAATATCTTGACGGTAGAGCGTCTATCCAAATCCTACCGAAGCGGCGAGCGGACCCTGACGGTGCTCAGTGATATCAACCTCACCATTCCTGTCGGGTCCACCTGCGCCATTGTGGGGCCCTCCGGTAGCGGAAAAACTACCTTGCTGGGCTTGTGTGCCGGACTCGACCGAGCCACCTCCGGTTCGGTGGCGCTTAACAGCGTGCTGCTCAATGACCTGAGCGAAGACCAACGCGCCGCGGTGCGGGGGAAACACGTGGGGTTTGTGTTTCAGAATTTCAACCTGATGCCCACGCTCACCGCACTGGAAAACGTGATGGTACCGTTGGAATTACAAGGGAAAAAAGGGGCCGGAAAGCGCGCTGTGGCCCTATTGGATCAGGTGGGACTTGCCGACCGGCAGCACCACTACCCCAACCAGCTGTCGGGCGGAGAGCAGCAACGGGTTTCACTGGCCCGTGCTTTCTCGAATGAACCCAAGATTTTGTTCGCTGATGAGCCCACCGGCAACCTGGACGAAGAAACGGGGCAGCACGTGGAAAAACTGCTCTTTGACCTGAACCGCGCCTCGGGCACCACCCTGGTGCTGGTGACGCATGACCTTGTGCTGGCTGAAAAAACGCAGCGTGTCCTCCGAATGAAGGGCGGACACTTAGTAGAAGACCGGACGGTAGAAAACTCCGTAGCAAGAGAATCGGCATGACCTATCAGTACATCAAGGCGCTCCACGTTATTTTTATTGTTACCTGGTTCGCAGGCTTGTTCTACATCGTTCGGCTATTCATCTACACGGTGGAAGCCCACCAAGAAGCCGAACCGGCGCGGAGTATCTTGCTGACGAAGCTAAAAGACTGGTCACTGCGACTGTGGTACGGAATCACCTGGCCGTCAGCGGTGCTTACCCTGGGACTGGGCGGCTACTTTTTATACTTTTATTACCAAGCCGGAGGAATTCCCTCCTGGTTGTGGCTCAAACTGAGCTTCGTGGTAGGGCTTTTTGTTTATCACGGATTGTGTCACCTTTTGTACCGACAATTGCAGCACGACGAGGTACGCTACAGTTCGCAACAACTGCGCGTCTGGAACGAAGTAGCCACCTTGTTTCTGGTGAGCATCGTGTTTATCGTTATTCTCAAGAATGCCCTGAGTCTGCTGTGGGCACTCCTGGGATTGGTGGCATTTGCCGCGGTGTTAATGGTCGCCATTCGTCTTTACAAACGCGTACGCAACCGAAATAAGCCCGCTGACAAAGGAATCTGAGGAACTGTGTTGATGTTGACTATCTGAACGAGAGTTTCTATTTGACCAACCGGATTAGTCGCCGCTTAGTTTGTCAGGCCGTTATCTTTCCCAAATTGTGAACCTACATAACCTTACCGTATGAAACGCATCTTGTCCGCAGCATCATTAGCCACGTTCGTAGCTTGCTCTTCTCCCACCGCTGAAACTACCGACGAACTTCCGATTCTGGGGCGTAAGTACTACGACGAAGCCATCCAGGATACCGTATATCACACGGTAGGCAATTTTTCGTTTGTGAACCAGGATAGTACACTAGTCACTCCAGCTACGCTGGAAGGCAAAATCTACGTGGCGGATTTCTTCTTCACCAGTTGTCCCACCATCTGCCCCATCATGAAAAAGGAGATGTTGCGCGTATACGACGAATTCAAGGACAATCCGGAAGTTTCCATCGTGTCGCACACCATCGATCCGGAATACGATACCGTAGCCCTGCTGCACGACTACGCCGAACGATTGGGCGTGAAGAGTCCGTCGTGGCAGTTCGTGACCGGCGAGAAAGATAGCATATTTAACATCGCGCTTAAGAGCTATATGGTAACGGCGGCCGAAGAGGAGCAGGCTCCGGGCGGACGCATTCACAGTGGGGCGTTCATTCTGGTAGACAAACAGCGCCGCATCCGGGGCATGTACGACGGCACCGTGACCGAGAAGGTGGATGTGCTTATCAATGATATCCACCGGCTGCTAGAGGAAGATAAGCAACCCACAATTCAAGCTATTTCCGACTTCGGTTAGCCGATGGCCGTGATGTCCTTATAGTTCAATCTATCTCTATGCAGAACCGTAGTTGCCTTTTCGTAGTAGCGCTCTTCTTCACGCTTACCGCCTGCGGACAGCCCAGCACGTCAGAGCGGCCAACCAATGCGCTAATCGACGAGACCAGTCCTTACCTGCTACAACACGCCCACAACCCCGTGAACTGGCAACCCTGGAGCGAAGCCACTCTGGAACAGGCCGAGCGGGAGAACAAACTGATGATTGTAAGTATCGGCTACGCCGCCTGCCACTGGTGCCACGTGATGGAGCACGAGAGCTTCGAAGATTCGGCGGTAGCCGCCCTGATGAACGAACATTTCGTTTCCATCAAGGTAGACCGCGAAGAACGGCCCGATGTGGATCAGGTGTACATGGAAGCGGCGCAACTCATGACGGGGCGGGGTGGCTGGCCACTCAACGCAATCACCTTGCCTGACGGACGTCCGGTGTTCGCAGGCACTTATTTTCCGAAAAACCAGTGGATGAGCGTGCTGCGGCAGGTACAGGAGTCGTACGAACGAACTCCCGAACGCCTGGAGAAGATCGCTACGGAGGTAACCGAAGGCATCCGCACCACCGAAGCCTTTGTGCCCCCCACCGACGGCCCCACCTACGAAGCGGCGCTGCTCGACGAACTGTACCGCACCTGGAAGCCCAAACTAGATCTCAAACGCGGCGGTAACCGGGGAGCGCCGAAGTTTCCGATGCCCGTCAATGGGCAGTTTATGATGCAGTACGCTTACTACACCCAGAACTCCGAGGCCTATGCCTGGGTGGAGACCACACTGGAGCAGATGGCCCGGGGCGGCATCTATGATCACCTGGGTGGGGGCTTTGCTCGCTACGCCACCGATGCCGCGTGGCGCGTGCCTCACTTTGAGAAGATGCTCTACGACAATGCCCAACTGGTGAGTCTTTACAGCCAAGCCTATCGGATTAATCAAAGTCCGCTCTACCGCCGGGTAGTGTACGAAACCCTGGATTTTATCGCCCGCGAGATGACCTCCGACGAAGGAGCATTCTACTCATCGCTGGACGCCGACAGCGAGGGCGAAGAGGGAAAATTTTACGTATGGACCGCCGATGAAGTAAATCAGTTACTAGGCGACGCAGCAGCTTTGTTTAGCGATTACTATCACGTCAGCCAGCCGGGTAACTGGGAAGCGGGAAAAAATATTTTGTACATTGATGAATCTGATTCGGCCTTTGCTGTCGCGCAGGGATTGTCGGTGGACAGCTTGCAACAGTGCCTGCAACAGAGCAAGCAAATCCTGTTTAGGGCGCGTAGCCAACGCGTTCGCCCTGGTCTCGATGACAAATCGCTGACGGCTTGGAACGCCCTGATGCTTAATGGCTACGTGGACGCCTACCGGACGTTTGGTGAACCGCGGTTCTTAGAAGCAGCCCTGAAAAACGCGCACTTCCTACGGGAAAAAGTTATTAGTCGGCAGGGAGTCATGACGCGTAGCTACAAAAGTGGGAATGCGACTATCGGTGCTTTTTTAGATGACTACGCCCAAACCACTGCGGCGTTTATCAACCTGTATCAGGCTACTTTCGATGCGTCTTGGCTAAAATTGGCGCATATGCTTCAGCAACACGCGCTGGGCCATTTTTATGACGAATCCAGTGGCCTGTTCTTCTATACCTCCAATCACCATTCAGAGCTGATTGCCCGCAAGAAAGAGGTAAGCGATAACGTGATCCCAGCCTCCAATTCGGTAATGGCCAACAACCTCCATCAACTGGGTTTGCTTCTCTACGAAAATGAATACGTGGAGAAAGCTCAAGTAATGTTAACCCAGGTAACAGAAAACCTTCGGGCGTACCCAGAATATTATGCCAATTGGGCTAGTCTACTATCTCGGATGATTTACCCACTCTATGAGGTGGCGATTATAGGAGATGCGCACGCGGCCCAGCGGGCTACGCTGGACCAATACTACCTCCCTAACGCCCTGTTGCTGGGCGGAAAGGATGAAGGCGATTTAACCCTGCTGGAGGACAAGCTCGTTCCGGGACAGACCACCATTTATGTATGTGAACAAGGCTTGTGTAAGCTACCCGTGATAGAGGCTGCTCAAGCGGTACGACAAATACAACCCAACTACTAGTCGGATAGTGTCAGTTGCCAAAATTCAGTTTGTTAGACTTTTTTGATTATTCACCAAACATCAATGATACTAGTGGTTTAGTAACCACGTTTAAAGATTTGTCATAATAAAAGCTATTTTTAGCGAAAATTTTAACTATTTTGGCATCCCACTCTTTGGTATCTTCGTTATATACCTACCAATGGGTGCTTTTTTAACTAACGATTGCTTTTCTTTATGTATCGAATTATTAACAGCTTAGCTACGGCGGAATTTAACAAAGCCACATCCGCAGTAGAGGTTAACTTTAATGGTCACGGTAACCCTACGTTGTATCATGATACCATGGATATTGCCATGAGCATCGCTGTAATGTACAACACCAATCGGTGGCTGTTCACCAAAGACCTGTTTCACGACGTAGACGTAGATCATTTTCTACTCTTTGTGCGGAAATGGTCTAGCAAAAACCATGAGCTCTTTGAAGCGTCAGCTAGCCATCCGCCCTGCCGCGTGGCCCTGCTCACCACCGCCGACTCGTACGAGCATCTGGCCGAAAAACACCAATGGCTCAACGAAACGCGCACTAAGTTCAATCAGCTACAACTTCGGGTGTTCTTTGATCGCAAAGAGGCGGAGCGTTATCTGACGCGCCCGGTTGAGGAAATATCCGAACGGATGCGTAACATTTACGCTTCGGATGCGCTATAAGCAGTTAAGAAGCTGTTGCTTCTACTGTATTATTTTTTAAACTTATGAGTTATGAACCGCCGCGACCTGCTAAAACTAAAGGAAAACATTTATTCGTTAGGTGAAACCATCAGCGAACAAGAAGGGTTTTACCGTGACGTAAACGGCTTTTTGCGCCAAGTGTATCCTACGCTACCGAATGCTGCTTCAAAGATGAGCACGAAATCCCACTTCTCATCTTCTAACAAGAGCTACTGGCCAGCGCCTTCTGCTGACGTACGAACGAACCATACCAGTGTCCCGAATCTTTGATCGTACGCTGCTGCGTTTCGAAGTCCACATGCACCAGTCCGAAGGGGGTTCGATATCCCTCGGCCCACTCAAAGTTGTCAGTAAGCGTCCAAACGAAGTACCCAGCCAGCGGAACCCCTTCTTTCTTTGCCCGCGCGCACTGCGCAATGTTTTTCCGGATATAATCAGTGCGATGGGGGTCGGCTACGCGCCCATCTTGCACTCTATCAGCGAAGGCGGCTCCGTTTTCGGTAATTATAACCTTCTTCAGGGAATAATCTTGATGAAACCGTTTCAGCACCCGGTAAATCGCTTCCGGGTACACTTCCCAGCCCATTAGCGTAGTAGGCATACCTCGTTTCTTCGCGTCTACCGGTCGAGCAAATATATAAGGCATCGTCCACGCGTGGCGAATTACCTCGCGGGTGTAATTTTGGAGACCAATAAAATCAAAAGCAAACGGCATCAGTTGCTCGTCACCCGCTTGCATATACTTCTCCACACGTGCTAAAGTTGAGAATTTTTCAACGGGATAGCCCATTCCGAGCGATGGCTCGATGAACAGGCGATTCAGTAATGCATCGGCCCGGCCCGTGGCTTTCTGGTGGCGCCCCCCCGGACCCACGGCCTCTACGTGCGCACACGAAAAGGTGGTACCCACTTCAGCGGCCGGTTGCAGATCCTTAATCACCCGACCACCTTCCGCTTGGCAGAGCGTGGCATGGTGCACCGCCGACAGAAAGCTACTGACACTGCGTTTGCCTGGGGCATGAATACCCAGAAAATAGCCACCGCCCGTAAACATCATGGGCTCATTAAGCACCATCCAGTGACGCACCCGGTCGCCGAACGCCCGCACGGCCCCATCTACGTATTCTTTAAACCAGCCTACTATATCGCGGTTAGTCCACCCGCCCCGCTCGTGTAGGGCCTGGGGAAGATCCCAGTGGTATAGCGTGACCCACGGAGTAATTCCCAACGACAGACACGCATCGATTAAACGGTTGTAGAAATCAACTCCCAACTGGTTGACACTTCCGGTACCATTCGGCAAAATCCGGGGCCAGGAGAGCGAGAACCGGAAGTTGTTGATGTGTAACGAGCGTAGCAGCTGTAGATCATCGGGGTAACGGTGGTAAAAATCACAAGTCTCACGAGCGTGGTGGTTTCGGTATATTTTGCCTGAACCTTGGGTGAACACGTCCCAAATGGATAGTCCTTTGCCGCCTTCTTGATAGGCTCCTTCGGTTTGGAAAGCAGAAGTAGCCACTCCCCAGCGGAAGGAACCTCCAAAATCGGTGTGAATCATAGAACATGGCGGTGATGCGCCGCAAAATAAGCGGATAAATTTCCTCTCCCAAATATTCTCCTTCCGGTTCGCTACCCAGAAAATAAGTTCGGTCAGCAGCGGAACATCCCTTCGCCTTTGTGGTATAAAGCGCGCTGGAAAGGTACTAGAAGAATCCGGTCGTTCGTTAAGCAAACGCACCTACCTTCGTCACTTTGCTAACTACACGCTACCGTACTCGGGTTTATGCGTAACCTTGTCCTACTTCTATTATCTTGCCTAATCGGTTGCACTTACATTCAGCAGACCGAACAGTTTGCCGCGGACCGCCTCATTCAGGGCGAACCTGGTAACTTTCATGGGTTTGCGATGTATTCTTTTGTGTACAAAGACCGACAGTGCCGTATTGTGGTTCCCCGCCGGGCGGCCGAAGGCAATCCCTGGTTGTGGCGTGCGCGCTTCTTTGGTCATCGCCCTGAAGTTGACCTGGCGTTGCTCAATAAAGGGTTCTTTGTGGCCTATATTGATGTTGCGGACTTATACGGCAACGCAACGGCGGTGAACCTTTGGGATGAGTTCTACGAGCTACTGACTAACCGCTATCATTTTGCCCCGCGGGCGGCCCTGGAAGGTATGAGCCGGGGCGGATTAATGGTGTTCAACTGGGCACTGGCGCATCCGGAGCGCGTAGCGTGTATCTACGCCGATGCTCCCGTCTGTGACATCAAAAGTTGGCCCGGTGGTCTCATGAAGGGCGTAGGTAGTCAGGAAGATTGGCAAAAGGCCCAACAGATGTACGGACTCACCGATGAGTTGGTAGCGCGCTTTGAGGGCAGCCCGGTGGATCGGGCTACCGAACTTGCCCAGAGCGGTATCCCCCTGTTGGTAGTTTCGGGCGATAGCGATGCCGT
Organism: uncultured Cytophagales bacterium; assembly: GCA_963761785.1. Classification (GTDB taxonomy): domain Bacteria; phylum Bacteroidota; class Bacteroidia; order Cytophagales; family Cyclobacteriaceae; genus Tunicatimonas. The sequence goes on along the minus strand of CAVXII010000001.1, from coordinate 1,189,269 downwards.
GGTGCCCTACGCTGAGAACGCTGGCATACTAGTGGCCGCCTATCAGGAGCAGGGGAGTCCGGTAAAGACCATCATCAAAAAGGGGGAAGGGCACGTACACGGATTATCTAATGCGTCGCCAATTGTACGTTTTGTGCTGAAGCATGCCAAACCGTAGTCTTTATCTTGCGTTGAAGAGGGTGACACTAAGTTTAAAGAAAATACGATCACAACTTTGATTTTGTCTTATATTCCGTTTTACCAAAATTGTAGCGGTACCGTTGGTTGGTTGGTCGCCCTTTGTTTGCTGACGGGTTGCCTCGGCTCCCGGGAAAGGCCTTCTGATTCTGAGTTTAACTACTGGCCCGTAGGGAAAACAACTCCGGTGGTGCATAAACATTTTGCCTTAGAGTATGCCGAAGCGCACGAGCAAGCGGCCTGGGTGGCCTACGAACTGACTCCGGAAGAAGTGGATGTGAACCTGGCGCGGGAGGGCAACTTTCGGGAAGACCCGCTGGTGGCTACCGGCTCCGCTTCGCTGAACGACTACCGGGGGTCCGGATACGATCGAGGTCACCTCGCCCCAGTGGGCGATATGAATTTCGACGCAGTGGCGATGGAAGAGAGCTTTTATATGTCTAACATCAGCCCCCAGAAGCGGGCGTTCAACGGCGGGGTTTGGAGTCGTCTAGAGAACCAGGTACGCGCCTGGGCCACTGAAAAAGGGGGGGTATACGTGGTGACCGGTCCGGTACTGGGTCAGGCAAAACAATCCATTGGAGAGAACCAGGTAACCGTGCCCGGTTTTTTCTATAAAGTGCTGCTGGAGGAGCGAGGTAGCGATAGTCGGATGATTGCGCTGGTGGTGCCCACCACCGCCAGAGGAAAGGACTTGCGCTCCTTTGTTGAGAAGGTAGACAATGTGGAAGCCTATACGGGCATTGATTTTTTTCCAGCGTTACCCGATGACTTAGAGGAACGTTTGGAACGTGGAGTGGTTACCGAGGGATGGTTTGATTAGCGTGACACAAAAGTTAGGTTCTCAGACAAAAATGGCGGAAAGGTATAAATTTGCATAGTGAACGAACGACTATTTTTTGAGCAATTGCTGGCCCTGCCTGACTTACGGGTAGATAAAGTTTACTATGAGAACACCCGGATTCTGCTTCACTGTCATAGTGAACAAAAGATTTCTGCTTGCCCACGCTGTGCTTCTTTGCGGGATAAGGCAGTAAAGCGCTATGAAGAGCGACAGATTCGGGACTTGGCTATCTCTGGAAAGGAAGTATGGCTTTACCTGCGGGTCAGGCAGTTTAAATGCGAATGCGGTCATTACTATCATGAGCCCTTTGAATGGGTCGCTGCTGGCAAGAGCTATACGGTACGCGAGTCTAAATTTGTGTTTGAACTCTGCGCTAAGCAACCTTTCTCAGAGGTAGGGGCTATCATCAACATGAACGTAAAAACCGTAGAACGGCTTTATTACCAGCAAGCCGAAGCGGTGATTGATCTACCTCAACGCTACGCCCAAGTGCGTAAAATAGGTATTGATGAGATATCGTTACGAAAAGGGAAGGGGGAGTACTGTTGCGTACTCACTGATCTGGAACGAGGCATCCAACTGGATATTCTTCCTGACCGAAAGAAAGAAACGCTTATTGCTCACTTTCAAGGCCTGGGTCCAGCGTTTTGTAAGCAGATCAACCACGTATCCTGTGATATGTGGGGGCCTTATAATGAAGTAGCCAAGCAATGTTTTCCCCAGGCTAAAGTTACTATCGACCGTTTTCATGTGGTCAAAGCACTCAATGACAGCTTAGATACCATACGCAGAACACTACGCCGAACTCACCCCCAACAAGCGGCTTTCAAAAGACTAAAATGGATCTTGTTCAAACGTAGCAAAACCCTGAGCGATGAGCAGCAACTCGTCTTACAGCAAGCCCTCGATCTTTCCAAAGAGTTGCAAGAGGCTTACCAACTTCGTAATAGTTTCCATGACATTTTTGATCAGGCACAAAGCAAACCAGAAGCTCAACAACGGCTGGAAGGTTGGGTACAAAAAGTTAACTGGACACAAAACCCCGCCTGGAACAAGTTCCTGAAAACCCTGACTAACTGGAAAGACCCCATCCTTAACTTCATAGAGTCTGGCATCTCTAACGCGGTGACCGAAGGCTGTAACAACTTGGTGCGCTACATTAGACGTATCTCGTTTGGCATCCCCAACTTTGAACACATGAGACTGCGAGTATTGGTCAACTCAACCTAATCCGCCAAATTTGTCCGAGAACCAAAAGTTATAAAACGATGTTCTGAAACCGTAGGTAACCGTCTTTATCCGATAAGCCCTGGCGAAATCACAAGAAAAGCTTTGTTTGATTAGCAAATTGCTGGGTATCGGTCTATCTTTACCCCGATTTTTGATTTTTTATAAATACTACAATACAATGGCCTACAATCACAAGCTTGATAAAATTGATCGCAACATTTTAGATATCCTCCAAAAAAATGCGAAAATTACTAATGCTCAACTATTGAAGGAAGTAGGGCTATCTCCTGCCCCCACCCTTGAGCGCGTTAAAAAGCTGGAGCAGTCGGGAGTGATCGATAGTTACCACGCCAAGCTCAATACGGCTAAGGTGGGTTTGGGCATTAGTACTTTCGTACAGATCAAACTAACCGGGCATGATAAAGGAAGTATCCGAACCTTCATTGATGCGGTCAACAGCATAGACGAGGTTATCGAGTGCCACCACGTGACCGGAACGAGTGATTTTATTCTTAGAATGATTGCCAAAGATATCGCCTCTTACCAACAACTCATGCTGGACAAGGTGAACGAAATCAAGGTGGTTGATAGCCTCCAGTCGCTTGTCATCCTTTCTACATTCAAGGATACCAAAGCGCTACCACTACCGCTGCCCGAAGAGACCGAAGCGGTAAAAGCATAATGGAGAACTGCACTTGTGCCTTTCTACTAAACCATCGCCATAAATAACTTTATGCTTCAGAACCCCTCAACTGCTAAACTCATTCTGGATGCTGAGCAAATTCGGCGAAAGATCACCCGAATTGCTTACGAAATTTATGAGCGTAACTTTGATGAGGAGTATTTGCTGGTGGCCGGAGTGGTGGAGCGGGGTTACCGATTGGCCGAGCGCATCTGTGCCGTGCTAGACCGAGACAGTGCGTTTACGTTCAATAGCCATAAATTGCAACTCATTCAGGTGCATCCTCCCTCATTTTCAGCGTCGCCGTCTTCAGTAACTATCGACTGTGCGCATGATACCTTGCAGGGCAAGAGCGTAGTTTTGGTTGATGATGTAATGAACACCGGAAAAACGCTAGCGCACTGTGCGTGTCCATTCCTCCAGTATTCTATCAAGAAGCTAGAAGCAGCGGTACTGGTCAATCGCAGCCACGTGCAATTTCCGGTGTCGGTGAGCTATACTGGCTACGCATTGGCCACTACCCTTCACGAACATATAGCGGTTGTTTTGGATGGTGAGGATCAAGCGGTATATCTCAAATAGCGCGTCACCAATCTTTTCTGATCAAAACATCAGCAACAAATACTGTAATTTTTGCGTTCACCTATTACATTAGTTGAATTTTATCTTATTTTTGTGCACTAACGTTTGGCAACCAGTGAAATGACTTTTCGAGAGTAGTTTTTAACCGTCCCATGTGTGTCTTCTAATAAAGTAGTATCTGCCCTTTCCTCTGTTTCTGCCCACCCAACAAGCAAGCCCTCTGCTGAGCGTGCTCACTCAGTCAAACATACGAACGACCTACTTTATCTGGTGGAGTGGGAGGTTGAAGGAGGTCAGGTTATCCTCCGTCAGTTTGGAGCAGCATCACAGCAAGAACAAATTTACTATCAAAACGCCGGTGAGGCGCTACAACGCGTAGCTCCTGCCGATCGCCAGCACGTTGAGCAGTTGGTCACTTTACTTATTGACGGAAAGCTGGAGCGGTGTGAAGTAGAATTCCGAATTATTAATGATTCCGGAGAAGAGCGCTGGGTGTACGGTAAAGGCGCGATGCAGCATTCCCCCAACGAAGTTGCCAAAGTGGTGGGTCTTATCACTGATATTGGCAGCAAAGACCGAGTCTCTCACGTTCCTGGTTTAGCGCCTCCCTACCCAAATGCTAATGCGTTACCCGTGGGGATCATCCAGTTTGACCTATCTACCGGCAGTATTGATCTTGCAAACCAAACTGCCTGTGATATTTTAGACGTGCCTCCCTACGGAACCCACCATGAGTTTCCGGATATGGATACCGCCGACTGGGTATCGGTTTGGGAGGCCCTGCGGAAGCAGAAACTAGTTTTAAGCCAACCGTTGCGGCTTCCGTCACTGAACCGCTGGGTTTTGGTTTCAGGCTGCGGATTGGCAAACAACAAGGTGACCGTAGTTCTGCAGAATATTACTGCGCTCAAGGAAGAAAACGTTTCGCTCCAACAGGTAAACGCTGAGTTGGACAATTTTGTCTACCACGCTTCGCACGACCTACGGGCACCGCTTCGGTCTATCTTGGGATCACTTGATCTGATAAAGACGGCCAACCAACCGGGAGAGCGAGAGAAATGTGTGGAACTGATTGAAGGAAGCATCAACCGACTGGATACCTTCATCACTGACCTGTTGAGTATCTCGCGTCAGCAACGGCGGGAGAACCTGCTGGTGCCTATTAACTTTATGGTAGAAGTTGAACATGCGGTGGCTGGGGCGTATCACGTGGGCAACACCCATAACTTAGAGGTCGTCACTAAGATTAGTCAGCCCCACCCCTTCGTCGCTGATCTGACCCGCGTGCGAATGGTGCTCAATAACCTAGTTAGTAATGCTATCAAATACCGAAGATACGATGTCTCGCCCTCACTTATTCGCGTAGAAGTTTGGGTCAATTCCAAAAAAGCCCACTTAAGGGTAGCAGACAACGGTGAGGGCATCGCCAAACACCACCAGGATCGTATTTTCGATATGTTCTATCGAGCGTCAGCCCGCAGCGAAGGTTCCGGATTAGGACTTTACATTGTAAAAGATGTGATTCAGAAATTAGGAGGGACCGTTTTAGTCCGCTCCAAACCAAGCAAAGGCACCACTTTCTCAGTCAGCTTTCCCAATCGTTTTGGTCAGGTCAATGATACGGTGTAACTTCGTCTTAAAATCTGGGATTGAGTAAACGTATTATTTTTCTAAGTGCGGCGCTGTTAGCCGTTGTGGGGGGGGGGCTGTGGTACTATTTTGCCCGCCGCCCCGCCGTCGCCACCGATGTTTGGGCATACGTGCCCGACAATGCCCTCACAGTTTACGAGACAGCCGATTTTCTAGCTGATTGGACCACCCTGACACGGTCTCCTTTGGGAAATACGTTGCGAGCGGTACCCGAAGTTGAGCAGTTTGACCGACAGATCGCTTTCTTGGACAGTTTACCGCTGCTCCGTCCGCTGCTACAGCAGCCTTGGTTGATTTCCCTACAGGTGGTGGGCGACGATGCGTTGGGTGCCACGTTTTACGCGCGTTTGTCGGGGAGTCATTCAGACAAACCCGGTTCCTCTAAACTGGGTGAAAGCAATAAATTAACTCGTGTGCTAGACCAAATTCAGCAAGAAGCGGCGCTGCGTGCCGAAGAGCGACAGTACCACGGATCCACAATCTACGAGCTTGCCGACGCAGACGGAAAATCTTTTTCTTACGTTATCCATCACGGAGTATTCGTAGGCAGCTTCACCGCATTCTTAGTCGAAGATGTGGTGCGCCTTATCGCCAGTGACTTTACTGCCAGCAGTTTCGAGACCCAAAATCCTTCTCTGCTGCGTTTACCCAAATTGACCGACGACCAAGGCAACTTTTATATCAATGTCCGCCGCCTGTTGAACCTGGTATCCGTATTTGCCGAAACCGGTGCTTTTGATCCCGAGGTGTTGGATGCACTGGGGCGTGCGATGCTACTGGATGTGCGCGTGCAAGACCAGCAACTGCTGCTCAATGGATTCAGTGAGCCTGCCTCTGCCTCACTTTCTGACGGCGAAGACGCTACGACATTTCTACAGACATTCACTGGCCAACGAGCGCGCACTATCGGAATCGGTGATTATCTGCCCGATCGGACCGCCTGGTTCTATCATCTGTCGTTGAGCAATGCCCAACGCTGGGAGCAATCACTGCGAAGCTATCAGACCCAGCAGTCCGGGCCCTCCGCACAGCAATTGGCCGATCTGAGAAGCGGGCTAGAAGAACACCATCAGGTAAGACTAGCCGATTGGTACGCTTGGTTCGGGCAAGAGGTAGGCATACTCACCCTAGAGTCGGTACAGGCTAATGAACCTGATCGAGCGCTGCTTATTGAAGTGCAAGACACTGCGGCCGCGGGTCATGCGCTGCGGTCGCTGGCCATCTCACTAAACGGCTCGACCGATAACTATCGGGAGCAATTTTCATCCTATACAATCGGTGAACTAGTGCAGCCCGAATTACCAGCGCTTCTGCTAGGCCCACTGGCCAGGGGTTACCCACACTGCTTTTACTTGCTCACCGATCGCCACCTGGTGATGGCCAACAACGTGAGAACGCTGAAGCGCTTGTTATTGGACAAAGAAGCCGAAAGTACCTGGAGTAAATCGCTGAAGCAAAGTCGTTTCATAGAAGATGCCCTCAACGATGCCAACCTAAGTTTGGTAGTGGACATTGGCCACAGTTGGGAGCTATTACTCGCCCAGTTATCCCCCAAGTGGAGAGAGCTGGCCAAGGATCAGGATGCTCAGCTAAAGCAACTAGAGAAGGTAGCGGTGCAGTTTAGCGAGAGTGAAGAATTATTTTATACGAACATCACACTACGCTACGCTACTGAACCTGCTCCGCAGTTGGCGCGTAGCTCGTTTTCCGTGGCCGGCCGCGTATTCACCGACCAGCCGATCCGCACCAAGCCCTACGTAGTAAGCAACCACAATACCCAGGCTCGGGAGGTGATTTTTCAAGATGAGGATCATGTGCTGCGGTTGGTATCTTCCGACCAGCGAGTACTCTGGCAAGATTCATTGAGTGGACCAATTGTGAGTGACATTCAGCAGCTAGATCTTTACAACAACAGCAAGCTACAGTACCTCTTCGCTACGGATAGCGCCATCCATCTGCTCGACCGGAACGGTAGTACAGTAGAAGGATACCCACTGTACATGCCTACCGGAGTACAGATTCAGTACCTATCGCTTATTGACTACGACAATAGCAAGCAGTACCGCTTTTTGGTAAGTGACCGGCAGGGCGGGCAGTGGATGTTCAACACCGATCGCGAGAACCTGGAAGGATGGAACCCCCGGGGATTGGGCAGCACTCCGGCGAGCGCGCCGTTTCACGTACGGGTGCGCGGCAAAGACTACCTCATTGCCATCGGTCAGGATGGCACGGTATACGCCATGAACCGCCGGGGCGATGATTATCCCGGCTTTCCGCTTACCCTGGGGAAGCCTTGCCATAGTCCTACCTTTGTGCGCTTGGGTAGTACCCCGGGCGAGACAACGCTTACCTTGATTACCGACGGCGGGGAACTCATCAGGTTTAATCTGCAAGGAGCCATCGCTGAGCGAACGCAGTTGTACCGTCCTTCGGCCGACGCGCACTTCACGCTGTGCGAAGATGCGCTGGGCAAAACATTTGTGCTATTGCGACAGGACAATCGGTCGCTGGGAGTGCTTAATCAGCAGGGGGTGCTCCTGTTCGAGAAAGACTTCTTCAGTCGGACAGCCCTGGCTTCAGGGCATCTGGTGGCTCAGTATTACGATTTCGGGGCAGGAAAGCAGATCTTCGCCATCACCGACCAGATCCAGGAGTTCACTTATCTGTTCGACGAGCAGGGGCAGTTGGTTAACGACCGACCGATAGAAAGCGACTTCGCTATCGGGCTCATCCGGTCGGAAGACACTCCTCCCTACCGCCTGTACCGCAACTTTGAAAATGAGTTCGCTATTCTGACTTTTTAGGCTCGTAACTATCAATCAGCTCTTGAGCCCCTTGTTGGGCCGTAAGCTTCCCCGCCTTCACCTGTTGCTCTACCTCCGTACGAATCGAAGCCAACGCAGGGTGCTGCCAGAACCGATTCCGTAAATAATCTTGCAACAGCCGGTGCATCCACCGTAGGTTTTGCTCTTCTCGTTTCTGCCGAAAGTACCCGCTGGCCTGCGTTTGTTGCTGATATTTCAGCATCGTCTCCCACACCGCCACGATACCCTCCTGTTGCAGGGCCGAGCAGGTGAGCACCCCGACGGGCACCTGGCTGTCGGGCGGTCGGAACAACTGCAACGCGTTTTGGTACTCCTGTTGCGCTCTTTGGGCCGCAACCCGGTTATCGCCGTCGGCTTTGGTTATCAACAGGGCATCAGCCAGCTCCATCACCCCCTTCTTGATGCCCTGTAGTTCATCGCCCGCCCCGGCGAGCAGCAGCAGCAGGAAGAAATCAGAGATTTGATATACCTCAGTTTCTGATTGCCCTACGCCCACAGTCTCGATTACCACCACATCATAGCCCGCCGCCTCGCAGAGCAGAACAATCTCCCGTGTCTTATACGCTACTCCTCCTAGCGCCCCTCCCGCTGCCGAAGGACGAACGTAGGCCAGAGGTGATTGACTCAAGGTTGGCATTCGAGTTTTATCTCCTAAAATACTACCTCCGCTCTTTTCGCTGCTGGGGTCTACGGTGAGTACGGCGAGCGAACGCCCTTTCCGGTTTAAATGGGCGCCAAAGGCCTCAATAAAAGTACTTTTACCCACACCGGGCACCCCGGTAATCCCAATACGAAACGATGAATAGGAAGCGGGCAGTAGAGTTTGCAGAAGTGCGCCCGCTAAGACCTGATCATCGGGATGGCGGCTTTCTACCAGGGTGATGGCTTGACTGAGCACAAAGCGGTCGCCTGCCATAACCCCATTAACATAGGTTGAAAGCGATAAGCGGCGGCGAGTCATATTGGCAATAAAAGGAATAAACTAGGTAACATTATTAGCAAAAGGTGGAAAAATTTGGGATAAATAGCTACACTGCTATGAACAGCGAGTCAAGGTATGAAGATTCTTATAAGCATACGAATACCCTACTTAATGAATTTGATAATCAGTTTATCAATCCAAACGTCTCAATAATATTAGTTTTCAGGCTTGATATAGAAATTCACAGTAAACAAATTGTATATATCTAATAATTCAAATAAATGAATTGAACTTTATCAATAAAATACGGTAAATACCTGATTTGTTTCGTTAACTGCTTTATAAAACGTAATCAAATCATTACTTTTAAGTAGATATAACTATTTTCATGCGTTTCTATGCCAACCCATCAAGTTGAAAAGTTTGTAGCTAAGGTAAGTATTACTCAATTGTTAGCTATGTACGGTTATACCGAAATATTATCTTGCAAATATCACTAACAGTCACCAATTACTACGCGAATTGCTCTTTATGCAAACATACAAGTTATCTGTCTTCTGCTTTTTTCTGTTTTTTACTACCCTGGCATCAGCGTCGGGTAGCCTTCAATATACTTTTAAGGTGCTTACCTTTGATGGGTCCGTAACGTACAAAAACGATACAACCAATCAGTGGGTACCCGTGCACGTAGGCACTTGCTTACCTGCTCATTCTGTGGTTAGGGTGAATGCCCGTGGTTACTTGGGGTTGGTGCACAGTAGCGGTAAAACCTACACCTTGCAAAAAGGTACCTACGAGGTAGATCAGTTGGCTAGCAAATTTCGTAGTCAGCCCCGAGGTAACGCAGCAAAATACGCTGACCTTCTGATTGAGCGCTCTAGAGCCAACGTAACTGCCAAGCCTCAGGAGCGACAACGAAGCACCCAGGAACGAGAACTCAAAATGCTGCTGCCCAGTTCGGTAGACGTATTCAGCGCTGAAGTAATTCTTCGTTGGAAAGATAGAGAACCCATCGACCAGAACTATGAGGTGGTTTTCAAAAATATGTTTGACGAGGTAATTATGATCCGCGAAGCAGAGGGTACCCGGCTGAAACTGAATTTTGAAGATAGTCAGCTGGCCCGCGAACGTCTTCTCATTGTTAGTGTGCAGAAGCAGAATCAGAAAAGCCTACAGTCGAGTGAATACGGCATTAAGCAGATGACCGATGAAGAGGCAGCACTGATCGAGGAAGAACTAGAAGAGCTCAAGCTTGAATTCGACGGACAGGAAGCCATTCTGGACATGCTGATTTTAGCCTCGTTCTACGAGCAAAATAACCTGCTGGCCGATGCGCTCACTACCTACGAGCGTGTGATCGAGCTGGCCCCCGAAGTAACCGCATTCAAGACCGCTTACGATCAGTTTGTGTTTAGGAACGGGTTGGGCTTGTAACCAAGTAGTCCGTACCTTTATTGGTTGCTACTGGAACCTTCTCGCCTGGGTTCTTACAATCCACTTCGTTTTGCTACAAACCCTAAGCGAACTCGATGCGCAGTTGTTCTTCTTTCTCAACGGGTTCCACACCCCGTGGTTAGACGAACTCATGTTCTGGATTACTAATAAGTACACCTGGTTTCCCTTTTACTTTCTTATAATAGTAGCTGTTGTTGCTAAATACCGCCTCCGGGGCCTACTGATGTGTCTGGGTATGGTATTGGCCGTAGGACTAAGCGATCACATTACATCGGGGCTGATGAAACCTTTTTTTGCCCGGCTGCGCCCCTGTCAAGTGCCCGAATGGCAAACGATGGTGCATCTGGTGACCGGTTGTGGAGGACGCTACGGCTTTGCCTCTTCCCACGCTTCCACTACCTTCGCGCTGGCGACCACAGTTTGGTTGATGCTTCGCGGGTGGAGTCCTTGGTTTGGAGCAGCTTTCGGTTGGTCGGCGCTGGTGGCCTACAGTTGAGTATACGTAGGAGTGCACTATCCACTGGATATCTTGGTCGGGGCAGCGGTGGGAATGCTGGTGGGTTGGCTGGTGTACCAATTGTATCGCTGGGGTACGCCCCGTCTCTTACGCGCTAACCGCGGTGTCCCCCTTCCGAAAAAAACCTAGAGGGGGCGGCCCAAAATACGCTGCACGTACTTTCCCAGAATATCAAACTCCAGATTCACCGTATCATTCGGCCGAAGCTGCCCAAAAGTAGTATGGTCATAGGTGTAGGGGATAATGGCTACCGTGAAGCCTCGCTCATGCGCCTCAAAGCAGGTCAGGCTAACCCCGTTGATCGTGATCGATCCTTTCTCAACCACCAAATAGGCATCGTCGGTGGGTTCGAAGGTAAACACGAACCGCCAACTGCCGCCTTGCTCGGTCACCTGCTGGCAGGTCCCCACTTGGTCCACGTGACCCTGCACTATGTGTCCGTCGAAGCGGCCGTGCGCAGGCATACAGCGCTCCAAGTTGACCAAATCGCCAGCTTGCAGTTGTCCCAAGTTGCTCTTACGGAGTGTCTCATCAATGGCAGTTACACGATACGTATCGTCCTTAATGTCGGTGACCGTCAGACATACCCCGTTGTGGGCTACGCTCTGATCGATCCGCAGTTCGGGGGCCAGCGAAGTACGCACGTCCAGATGGCGGTTACTCCCTTCGGAGGTAACGGCGACCAATTCGCCCAATGATTCAATAATTCCAGTAAACATAGAAAGTAACGATTGGATTAGCGTAACGAAGATCGAGCAGGCGAAGTTCTTACCCGGCAGGCGGTTTCTGCTGATGGGTTTGTTTCAACCTCAGATAGGTTTCGTTTTGTTTAGCTGTTTCCCATTTAACTCTGAAAATACGGGCTGCTTCGGCCTTTTCAGCGTCTTCAGGCTGCCGCGGTAGCACCTGCTGCCGGGCAGTTTGTTCGGCTTCGCGAGTCGCTTCGTTTTGTGGATTGCTCCGGTACTTTTTGCCCCCCCGGTAGTTGGCGTAGCGGCGGGCTCGGGTATAGCCCATCTGCAAAAACTTACGCGCCATATCAGCCCCCACAAAGTCCTGATGCGCCAGGTAGTTTAAAAATAGGACGTAGATCTTTTCTGACGATGCGCGCGCCGCTTCCGGGTTTTTGAATCGCCAGTGGGGCAGGATCTCCGATTTGTAAGGCTCTACCGTGAGCACCCCCTGCTCGCCCCGACCAATGCGGTATCGCTCCGGATGCTTCCGAAAGTCAGTAGCCCGGTATTCGTCAGAGTAGTCGTAGGACATATAAAACTGGTTTATACCTCAGTGATCAGTGGACCATGTAAGATTTGGCGCGTTTTTAGTAGATAATATATCCAATCTCACTAAAAGGTTACCTATCAAGCCTAATAACTTACTACCAATAGAACTGTTGGTCGACCACAATTTATAATACTATGAACCGAACTCAAACCCAAGGGGCGCTGTTTGCTTTCGTGCTGATTTTCGCCGCCGGGTGCACTTCTAGTTGAAAATTGCTGGAGCGTGGTGCGTACCACGAAGCCGCCCTGAAAGCAGTAAGCCAACTGCAACGGAATTCTAGCAACGAAAAAGCGCAGCAGGTTTTGCGGGATGCCTACCCGCTGGCGGTGGCTTTCTACACCGATGAGATCACGCGCGTACAGCAGACCGATACGCCATTTGCGGCAAGCATCACCGCCGACGCCTACGGAGCGCTCAACGAATTATACAAAGCCATTCAACAATCTCCGGTGGCCCAACGTATCGTTCCGCAGGCGAAGGCCTACTACCGAGAGCAGGGGCAGGCAGCTTCGTCCGCTGCCGCAGAGCAGTACCGGACCGGCGAAGCACTGCTAGCCACCCGCCGCCGTGAGGCAGCCCGGCAGGCATACGCGCATTTTCTTCGGGCCGACGCCTACGTACCGGATTATCAGGACGTAGCCCAACGCCTGGCCGAAGCGCGTGAGGCAGCTACCCTCAACGTAGAAATAATCTACCAGACTTCTAACAGATTCGAGAAACGTAGCAGCTCGGCACAGTTTTACGAAAGAGTAGCCACGGCGCTAAAGGAACGCGATGACGAATTTATCCGATTCTATACCTCAGATCAGGGTCGGATGCTGGGCATTGCGTATCCTGACCAAATGGTGGCGTTCCGACTAGAAGATTTGGTGTTGGGAGAAACCAGTACGGTGCAGCAAAAAGAAACGGCAGTAAGGCGAGATAGTGTGGTGGTAGGCCAGATGGAAACGGAAGCCAACGGTCGGCAAGCCATCTACGAACCCGTGTCGGCTGAGGTGACGACCACCCGGATTGAAGTTACCGCACGTGCTTTGCTTACGGTGGTGGTAAGAGATGGTTATACCCAAGCGGTACTCCATCGTGATGATTTGGAAGAAATCTTCCCCTGGTCAGCGGAGTGGGCCACCCACGAGGGAGACGAACGGGCGCTTACGGAAGATCAGCAAGAACTGTGCGCACAGCCAGCAGTCGCGCCCCCGGCCAAGGAGGAGTTGTTTGCACTGGTAACCGAGCCCATCTACGACCGGCTACACTACTCGGTAGATCAGTTCTATCAGGACTATCAGTAATTTGGCCGAGGGTGGCAATTACTGTCTGACTTCCTTCGGGCGAACCTAGAAGGCAAACCCGATCGAAAAGTTAGAATCAAGGAAGAAGTGACGGCGACTGTCTCCCGACCATTGCTTAGGCCGATAGGCACCGCCTATATTAAAATCAACGTACCCATGCTTGCCCAGTCTGCGCTGGATTCCGTATAGTAGTGAAACTTGACTAGTACGACGGGTCTTGGTTTCAACGAACGTGAACTGACCCTGAGGAGCGTACCTACTCACTCCCTGCCAGGTGTTATCAAGCTGAATGGCGAAGTAGTTGGCCGATAGGTTATTAGCGCTCTTTCCCTGCCGGATGCGCCGGGGCAAGGAGTAGTAGTAACGAACCGCTGCGTCAACTCCCACGTAACTACTTTGCCACCCACTCATTCCCTGCCGGTACTGCGCCAGCACCGAGAAGGGCACGTTGATTTTTTTCTCGTACGCGAACGCGTGCTCCATGAATAAGCCAGGGTAGCTAGCGAACCCAATGCCAGATAGCCCTACCTTCAGCATAGACTTCTCCTCAACGCTGGCCCGGGTCCAGTACTTGTATTTTTCTTTAAGTGAGAAACTGGAAGAGTCGGCGGGCTCTTCGGCGTAGGTCACCGAAACGCTGTCTTGCTGGGCGGCAGCCGTTGAGCAGGCAAACAAGCCGAAGCTACTGACTGCTAGTGCGCGGAGTAAAGGGTTCATCGGTTAGGAAGTTAACGGTGATCGGACTAAAACTGGTACGGATAATGACGTTCGTGGGCCCAGCGCCGGTGGAAGTAAAGGTGTGCTCCCGGCCCAACAGACCACCACTCCCGCGGGTGCCGGGCAGGGTGGTGTTTATCTGGTCGTAAGAGGTAGACAGCTGGTAGTGGTAGCGTAATGGGTCGGTAGCCGCAAACGATACCTCGGTGCGAGAGGCCTCAATGAGCAAGTGCTCTAGCTGGTTGGCCGTGGTGATCCTAATCTCTCCGTAGCTGCTTTCCAACGATACGGTACCGCCTATTTCCTCAAGCGTCAGGTCTGACTTCTTGGCTATTCCCGTTAGGGAGGCGTTTACCCGCTGGGCCACCACGTCGCCGTAGGCCACGTCCAGCGCCACGGTTCCCCGTACCTCGCGTAGGTAGATCTCTCCAAGCTCAGCCTTTAGGCTTATGTCGGCGGTCAGGTTGGTAACCCGCATATTACCGTAGCGGTTCTGAAGCTGCAAGCGACACCGCTGGGGCACCCAAAGCTCGTACTGCGCGTGCAGGTTGCTGTTTATTTCTCCAAAACTATCATTGATGCGAAAGAAATTGCGGATGGTCTTTTGCGCACCATCGGTGTCAATCTCGTAACGAAGAGCCGCCAGGTCGTTTTCGGCCACCGCCCGCTCAGGATGCTTGGCCACCAGGCGCAGCGTTAGTTTTACGTCTTCCTTGTCCCATCCGCGCACCCGCACGTCGGCCTTTTCGGCTTCCACCCGCAGCAACTCTCCCGGTTTCAGCGCAAACGAGCGGTTGATTGTCTTGGTCACCACCTGAATTTTCCTCTGCGCGGCCAGTGTACCAGCGGTCAAAATAAGGGCAAGAAATCCAACGACTGCTTTCATAACATGACCAGTTGAATGAGTTCTCGGGTTGCTTCGGCTTTCATATTTTCGATGCGCACCTGGTATTTCACCAGCTGGGGATCGTAGCCTAGCTCCTGCATGCTTGCGCGCAGTGCCCGTTCTTCTTCGGTCAGCTCCCGCAGATGCGCTCGCAACGCCACAAACTCTGGTTGCTCACAGGTGGTTGCCGGAGCTCGCTGACATAACTGTTGCAGGTAGTCCCAGGCTTCTTGTTCCAGCGGGTCGGCCAAGTCAATGTCCGGCAAAGGGGCCAGCTCCTCGTGGTAAGTAATCACCGCATCGTCATCAGTGGTCGGTCGCCCCAGGAAGAAAGCCGCTACTGATAGCAGAAGAAACGCTCCTACGGCGGCGGCGTAGCGGTGCCATCCGGTGATCGCCAAACGTCCGCTAGCGTTTAGTTGGTCGGCCACGCGCGGCCAGAGGTCGGCGTTCGGCGCGTGCTCCGGCAGTTGCGCCAGTGCCCGGGGCAAAGGGATCTCCTCCTCCTCCAGCGATCGCTCGACGGCCTCCCAGGTGCCGGAGCGGGGCGGGTGCGTTGGCAACTGCCGCAGGGCCCACCGTAGATTATCTTCGTGATCGTTCATCGGTATAGCGCAGCTAGTTTAGACCGTAGTATTTTTTTAGCGTGGTGCAGTTGTGACTTGGAAGTGCCTTCTGAAATCTCCAGCATAGTGGCGGTTTCCTGATGCGAGTATCCCTCGACCTCGATCAGGGTGAACACGGCCCGGTAGCCCGGCGAGAGCGAACGGATGGCCCCATCCAGCACCTCGCCGGTAAGGTCATTAGGCCAAGCGACCAGGCCAGCATCGTCGGGCAGGGTGTCCAGCGGGGCGTAGCGCCGTTCTGACTTCAGTTTCTTCAACGCCTTACGGACCATGATGATTTTGATCCAGCTTCGCAGCGTGCTCTCGCCCCGAAACCGCGTCAGGTCGCGAAACACGTCAATAAATCCCTCCTGCAGCGCGTCGTGGGCGTGGTCTTCGTCATCAAGTATTCGGTATACGACGCTGTACATGGGATTTTTATACAATTCAAACAGCCGACGCTGGCATCCCCGGTCGTGGGCCAGGCACCCTTCAAGTAGTTGTTCGTCGGTAATGGTCAACGTAGGTAGCGGCGTTAGTGATGATGTTCACTAAGATAGGGAGCGCCAGGTGCCGAAAGGTTGCACGTGGGTTAAAATAAAAACAAAAGTCGGCTGTCTGCCTCCCCGAACCCATTCATGTGAACACACTACTTCTTACTGCGGAAGTGCTTCCGCCGCACTCAATCTCACTTCTCCATCGGATATTCAATCGGTTTGCGTAAACTTGCGACGTAATAATCCGCTACCGGCTTGTCTCGCCTCCTGTCTATCGTACTTTCTCCGCTAAGCTTGATCTACCGGGCGGTTACCGACTTTCGCAACCACCTTTATGCCATCCAGTCCAAAAAAACCATTGCGTTCACACCCTTTATCATCAGCGTGGGCAACCTGAGCGTAGGTGGCACCGGCAAAACGCCAATGGTGGTCTACCTGGCGCAGTGGCTGAAGAACGATCATCCGCTCGCCATTCTGAGTCGGGGCTACGGACGGCAGACCCGAGGTGTGCGCCTGGCCAACGCGCAAGACACCGCCCGTACTCTGGGTGACGAACCATACTTGTTCTACCGGAGGTTCGGTAAGTACGCCACCGTTGCTGTGGGCGAAGAACGGGTGGCGGCGGTGCCCGAGATTCTCTTTCACGCTCCTGATACGCAACTCATTCTGCTCGATGATGCCTACCAGCACCGCGCCATCGGCCGCGATTTCAACCTCTTGCTCACCAGCTACGTGCGCCCCTTCTACTCTGACCGGGTGCTGCCCGCAGGACGGCTGCGTGAGTGGCGGCGGGGTGCCCAACGCGCCGACGTAGTGGTGGTCACCAAGTGCCCCGCTGACCTGTCGGAAAACGCAAGAAACCAGGTGACCGATTGGGTGCACCGATACGCCCAGCCTCACGTGCCGGTCTTCTTCACGGGCATCCGCTACGAAATGCCCCAACCGGTATTCCCAAACGAAGGGCAGTCAGCCACCTTGCCGCCCGGTCAAGCCGTCGTTCTTTTTTCTGGGCTGGCCGATGCCGCACCCCTCGACGCTTACGTCCGGAAACATTTTAACGTGAGCGATCATATTACTTTTGGCGACCACCACCGTTATAGGGATAAAGACCGGCAGCGCCTGATGGCAGCCCTCAACACCGCGGGCCCGTCGGCCTGCCTGCTAACCACTGAAAAAGACATGGTAAAACTTGACGATGCCCCCTGGCACCCCCTACCCCTCTACTACCTCCCTATCCAGCTGCGGTTCCTAGCGCAAGAAGATCAGTTTCAGCACCTGCTCCGGCAGCGAATGCAAGCCTACTACGGAGCCTGATCTGTTCATGAAGCTATTTCCCCGCTTATTATTTATTTCGGCACTGACGCTCGGCGGCTCTTCCCTAGCGCAGGCTCAGGTGCGCATCCCTACGATGGGCGACACCACCAATCGCAGCAATGAAGACACCGTGCGTTACGGTCCCGAAACCACGTTCTACTTTCACGAGCGGGATCTACGCTACAATCGAATGCGGCAGCAGACGGTTGATACCACCCTGACAGGCTCCTATAACTTCAGTCCGGTGGAAGCGGCGGGCAACGACATTCAGTACCTCGGTATCCTCGGCATGGCCGCGCGTCCGCTCTTTCCCGAACTGGCCACTGTGCCGGGCGTGCTATCGGGCCAAAACGCCTTTGACCTGTACGTGACCGAACCGCGGGAGGTAAAGTACTACAATAGCCGCTCGCCCTACATCCTGATGCACCCCACCTTCGGCGGACAGGGGCGCAGCGCGGGCGACGTGATTTTTACGCAAAACGTGCGGCCCAACTGGAACGTGGGCGCGGAATACAAGTGGCTCAGCATCGAGACGCAGATAGGCCCGGCCACCAGTAACGACCGGGTGGTGGAGTCGTCGCACCTGAGTATGTTCACTTACTACCAGACCAAGAACAAGCGCTACGACCTGCTGGCCAACTTCACCCGCTTCGGCCACAATGTGGAGGAATATGGGGGTGTTAATGAGGTAGTGACCGACCGAGGCTATCGTGATTTTTTTCGCTACCGTAATTCTGATGTTTGGCTTGATGAGTTCACTGGCCAGGAATTTCGGTTCAACTATCACCTGTATCACCAGTACAAGCTCAGTGACCTGCTACAGGTCTACCACGAGTTTGACCGCCGGATTCAGCACGACTACTTCCACAACCAGTTGGACGCGCCGGAGGTGACGGTGGATTCGCTGTACTTCCGGCGCATCCTGATCAACACCGCTGAAACCGCCGACGCGGTGCGCTTCCGGGAGTGGAATAACGAGTTGGGGATCAAGGGTAACCTTTCGCGACTGTTCTACAGCGTGCACTATCGCGTCCGGCAAGCCAGCGTGAGCTACAACCGCGATACGGTGGAAACCCTACCAACTTTCGGAACCAACCAGGTGAGTAACCGGCGGCGCACTGAGCTGTACGCGGGCTTTGACCTGCGTCTTGACTTGGGCGAAAACACCTTTTTGCGCGGCGGGGCCGATTACCTGTCGGCCGAGAGCTACCGGCTGGAAGCCGAGTTCAGTAACCCCATCCTGAAGGGGAAGTTCGTGCGGGCGCGCACGTTGCCTTCGTTTATGGCTAGTCAGTTCGTGGGCAACCACAACTACTGGGTCAACGATTTCGATCCGGTGGGCACCGACCAGCTTACTGGCTCGGTCGAGTACCAGTTTGCGAACCTGTACCTACGCCCGTTTGCTACCATCACTAACGTGAACCGACCCATTTACTACGTGCGCGACACTGTGCCGCCGATCGCTGACCCTGATCCCAATTTGGATCAACTGCTGGTGAGTCGGCAGGCCTACCCGGTGCAGGCCAGCGGCGGGCTGCGCATCCTATCGCCCGGCGTGCAGTTCAACGCCAACTTCCTGACGCGCATGCACGTGCAGAACCGCCTGACGTATACCCTGGTTACCGGTCCGGCCGACGAGGCTTTTCCGCTGCCCACGTGGCTGGCCCACACCCGTCTGTACTACGAAAATACCTTTCGGCAAGGAAAAATCACGCTGCAATTAGGAGTCGACGCCCAGTTCACTTCCTCCTACCTGGCCCCGGACTACGACGTGGCCACCCGTCAGTTCTTCTTACAACCCGACGGGGTGCCGGAGAACGATCCGATCGGCAACCTGCGCACTCCGTTGCCTGACGTACCCGGCTACATAGTGATTGATGCGTTCTTCGTGATGAAAGTGCGCACCGCCATTCTTTACGTGAAGGTGCCCTACGTGAACCAAGGTTTGCCCGAAGACGGTTACTTCGCTACGCCCTTCTATCCCGGTCAGCAACGGGCCCTGGCTGACGTAGGCATCCGTTGGATGTTCTTTGATTAGTGAGCAGGTACGTGAGGATACTCACTTAAGATGGGTAGAGTAAGCATGCTATAATCACCGCGTTACCGGTATATTCAAGCTTACCTCAAAATCATCTCCCACCGTAAAGGCGAAGAAGGGGCCTTTGATGCCAAATTCTTCGCGATCCACCGTGAAGTTACCGCTGAATAAACCCGACTTGGCCTGCTGTGAGAAGGTGAAGGGGAAAGAGATTTCTTTGTCTACCCCGTGCAGCGTGAGGGTACCGGTCATTTGGTAGTGATCGCCCGATGACTTAATCTGCGACGAGCGGAAGCGGATTTCAGGATACTGTTCCACATCGAACCAGCTATCGCCCCGAGCGTGCTTATCTTTGGTCTTGTTGCCGGTGTCGATCGTACGCGCATCCAGCGCCACATTGAACCGCCCCTGCCCAGGAGCAGTTGGGTCGAATACAATGGTGCCGGTTAAGCCCCGGAAGGTGCCGTCGGCTCCCGAACCGGAGAACCGTACTTCGTATTCTTCCGAAATGTTCCACGCGCTTTCGGGCCCAAAGCCAAAAGAAAGCAACAGTACAAGAAACCACCCTCCTAAGCGTATTGTAGTAAGCATAATCATGTTCCGTTTAGTGAGAACCTACGTTAAAACGCGAGACATCGTACCATGTTTTCGTTAAGAACTTTACCTTCGTTGCTATGATTGCTGAAAAACCGACAATTCTTAAGCTCAGATTGCCTACCGACCCCCGCTGGGTGCGTTGGGTAGACGATAACCTGGAAGAAATTTTGACCGATCACGCTTACTGCGAACAGAAAGCAGCTTCTTCCTGCATTTCCTTGATTGTACAGTTCTCCGATCGGCCGAGGTTAGTAGATGTGCTCTCGCCGGTGGTGGCCGAGGAGTGGGAGCACTTTCAGCGGGTGCTGGAGCAGATTCGGCAGCGCGGTTTTACACTGGGCAAGAAGCGCACCGACACCTACGTAGTTCAACTGGCCCAGCACGAGCGCAAGGGCGGGGCCATCGAGCGGCAATTGATGGACAAGTTGTTGATTAATGCTATGATTGAGGCGCGCAGCTGCGAGCGCTTTAAAATGCTTTGGAAAAACCTGACCGACCCCGATCTGAAAGCCTTCTACTATGATTTGATGGCTTCCGAGGCGGGGCACTACGTTAACTTTATTAAGCTGGCCAAAGACTACATGCCCGACGATGTAGTGAAGGCCCGTTGGGAGGAATTATTGCGGGTAGAGGCAGAGATTGTGCGCGGACTGGAAGTGCGCCCTGATCGGATGCACTGAGACAACGTTACTTGCTGGACTAATCGGCAAACCGAACAGTCAAAGAGCATAGGCGCTAAATACTGAACATTGAACAAGGAATGATGAATGTCGAAGGGTATGATACACTTCTAGGATGTCTGCTACTCTTGGTCATTGGGTTAGGAGCGGGGCCGTCTGGCTTCGCCCAGTCCGCTGTGACCCGCTACTATGATGATAGTCAGCAAGTTCTTCAAGAAACTTTCCAGGTTTCGGCTACCGACCCTAACGTGCTCGAGGGGCCGTACACTGCTTTCTTCGCCAATGGAACCGTGAAAACAAAAGGACAGTACGAAGCCAACCGAGCCACCGGCCGCTGGGAGTACTTTTACGAAAACGGCCAGCCTAAAATGCGCGGTTCGCTCAAGAATAACCGAAACGCCGGGCGTTGGGAGTATTTCTTTGAGAATGGCCAACTACAAATGGTCGGCGAAGTGTACGACAGCACCCGGCAAGGGTCGTGGCAGTTCTACTATGAAGACGGTCAGCTAAAGCAGGAAGGCACCTTTGAGGCAGGCCAACGAACCGGTCCCTGGAAGGAATACTACGAGGGTGGTGCTCTGAAGTCGCGAGCGCTGCACCGGTCGGATACGGTTTATTACCAAAGCTTCTACGCCAGTGGCGTTCCTCAGTTGGAAGGCGTCAAGGTGAAGGGGCGCAACGAAGGGCGTTGGAAAAGCTACTATAATGCCGGTGGGTTACAGGCCGAAGGAGCTTACCAGAACGGCGTGCGACATGGTTCCTGGAAATTCTACTACCAGAATGGCCGACTTTCGTCAGTAGGTGACTTCCTGGACGGTTCGTCGGTGGGCAAGTGGACCTACTACTACGAAAACGGAGCGGTGAGTGCCGAAGGGGCCGAGCGCGACGGAGTGAAGGAAGGCTACTGGAAGCTGTACCACAGCAGCGGCGACTTCAAGGGCGAAACTATCTTTAACCAGGGCGACGGCATCTACCGCGAATACTACGCCGATGGCGCGCTCAAGGTGAAGGGGCGTATTGCAGGTGGTGTGAACCAAGACAAGTGGCAATATTACTATCCCGACGGTACGCTGGAGGGAGAGTGCGTTTTTACCAATGGGGAAGGAGTCTACTTGGGTTACTACGCCGACGGGTCGTTGAAGATGAAGGGTACGGTGGCTCAGAGCGAACGTACCGGGGTGTGGGAGCTGTACGAACCCGACGGCACACTGGCAGGCTATTACCAGAGCGTGTACGAAAACAACGAACCGCAATTTAAGGCGTTAGAGGCGTACCTGGGCGAAGAAGAAAAGAGAGCGGATAGCGTGGGAGCGCAAAACCCGAACTATCTGTTCCGCAAGAAAAAAAGCTTACGCTATTTTGAATCCAAGATCAACGAACGGCAACGAATCATTGTGGGAATCGACCCTATGGCATTGCTGGCAAACCGCCTGCCGCTGAGCGCGGAGTACTATTGGCAAGAGCGCCTGGGCTACGAACTAGCGGGCGGTCTGTTCCGCAACCCCTTCTGGGGACGGGCTGAGCGCGTTGTGAAAAACACGGCGTATCAGCGCGGTTTTTTTGTGCATCTGAAGCAGAAGTTTTATCACCCTGATTCACGGGTAGGCATGTTCTACTTCGGACACCAGTTGGGGTTTGATTATTTGTATCACTACGCGAACGTGGCGCCTGCCATGCCGCCGGGCGGCCCGCCCCACGATCCGCAAACCCGTTTGCTCGCCAAAGAACAGCGGCTGTCGTATTCGTTGCTCGTAGGCACCCGCCTTATCAAGGACGGTGACTTGGCCAACGCACGCATCGTGCGCGACCGCCACGCCCGGGGGCTCACCTTTGATCTGTTCGGAGGCATTGGGGTGGGCTACCGCCTGCCGCACCCACGTTATGAAGAGCAAAGTCAAGAAGCTAACATCATCGATAAAGAACTGAAAGGCCCCTTTGTTCCGTTCTATTTCGGAGCTACCGTTGGCTACGCATTTTGAAACAAGGGGAAAAGGGAGGACGGAAAACGGAGCTGTATGTCCCTTCTCCGCTCTCCTTTTTCCCTTTTCCGTTCTCCTTTTTCCATATCCTTATTTTATGTCTAAAAAAACTGTAATCATCGGAGCCACTCCCAATCCGGCGCGCTACGCCTTTACCGCCGCAGGGATGCTTACTGAGTATCAACATCCCATTGTGCCAGTTGGTATTAAAAAAGGCATGGTAGCCGAACAAGAGATTCTCAATCTCCACGAAAAGCCAGTCATTGCTGACGTTGACACCGTGACGCTGTACATCGGCCCCCGGCATCAGCCCGAGTGGTATGACTATATTCTTAGCTTGAAGCCCCAGCGCATCATCTTTAATCCCGGCACCGAAAATCGAGAACTGTACCAACGCGCTGTTGAGCAGGAAATTGAGGCAGTAGAAGCCTGCACGCTGGTGATGCTTCGCGCCGGAACGTACTAGCCGAAATTAGCGTTATATATCTGATTATCAGTAAATTATATACTGGATACTTTGTGTAGATGGGCGGATGCCAGATGCAGGATACCAGCAACTGATATCCAGTATACCGGTCCTGCAGCAGGTCCACCGGCATCCAGTATCCAGCCGTGCAGAAAGTCATCCGGTAACCTGCTTCTGATTCGCGAAAACCGTTTAATTATCGTATTTTTGGGCGTTAAGCACTATAGTAAATATGGAAGAAAATAACATTGAAACAGACTCATTAGCCGCCACCAGTGCGGGTGATTATTCAGCCAGTAACATTCAGGTACTCGAGGGACTGGAGGCGGTGCGCAAACGGCCGGCCATGTACATTGGCGACGTGAACAACAAGGGCTTGCACCATATGGTATACGAGGTGGTCGACAACTCTATCGACGAAGCACTGGCCGGTTACTGCAATCGCATTGACGTAAGTATTGAAAAAGACAACTCTATTATCGTGCAGGACGACGGTCGGGGTATTCCGGTAGACCTGCACAAGAAAGAGAACCGCTCGGCCCTGGAAGTGGTGATGACCGTGCTACACGCCGGAGGTAAGTTTGATAAAAATACGTATAAAGTATCCGGTGGCTTGCACGGCGTGGGCGTATCCTGCGTGAATGCCCTGTCGGAGAGCTTACACGCCACCGTGTACCGTAAGGGCAAGGTCTACGAACAGAAGTATGTGCGCGGAGTGCCACTCTTTGAGGTGCGTGAAATCGGTACCACTGAGAAAACGGGCACCACGGTGCACTTCCGACCCGATTCCGAGATTTTTACCGTCAAAGAGTATAAGTATGAAACCATTGCCACCCGCTTGCGCGAGTTGGCCTTTCTGAACGCTGGTATCCACATCACCCTAACCGACCGACGCGACAAAGACGGCGACGGTGCGCCTGAAACCGAGGAATTTCGTTTCGAAGGGGGCTTGGTCGAGTTCGTGGACTACCTGGATAACAACCGAGAAAAGCTTATTCCCGAACCCATCTACGTCGATACCGAGAAAGGCGATGTGCCAGTGCAGGTCGCTATGTCCTACAACACTTCCTATACCGAGAACGTGGTGTCGTACGTCAACAACATTAACACCATTGAGGGCGGCACCCACGTGTCGGGTTTCCGCAGTGCGCTCACCCGCACGCTAAAATCGTACGCTGACAAATCGGGACTGCTAGAAAGGGCCAAGGTAGAAATTACCGGCGATGACTTCCGGGAAGGGCTCACCGCCGTGATCTCGGTGAAGGTGGCTGAACCTCAGTTCGAGGGGCAGACAAAAACCAAACTGGGCAACTCCGATGTGATGGGGGCGGTTAACTCGGCCCTGGGCGACGCATTGTCGACTTACCTGGAAGAACACCCTAAGGAGGCCAAACAGATTGTATCAAAGGTGATTCTGGCTGCACAGGCCCGGCAGGCGGCCCGCAAAGCCCGCGAGATGGTGCAGCGCAAAAATGTGCTCACCGGCACCGGTCTGCCCGGCAAACTCGCCGATTGCTCCGACAGCGATCCCGGGAACTGTGAGTTATACCTTGTGGAAGGCGATAGCGCGGGGGGCTCGGCAAAGCAAGGCCGCGACCGTTACTTTCAGGCAATCTTACCGTTGCGCGGTAAAATCCTGAACGTAGAAAAGGCGCAGGAGCACAAAATCTACGACAACGAAGAAATCAAGAACATGATCACCGCCCTGGGCGTGTCTTTCGGTACCGAAGATGACGAAAAGGGGCTTAATATGGATAAGCTGCGCTACCACAAGGTGATCATCATGACGGATGCCGACGTGGACGGGAGCCACATCCGCACGCTGATCCTGACCTTCTTCTTCCGCTACATGCGGCCCCTGATCGAGAGCGGCTACCTCTACATTGCGCTGCCCCCCCTGTATCTGGTAAAGAAGGGCAAAGAGGAGCGCTACATCTGGACCGAAGAAGAGCGGGAAGCTGCGATACAAGAGTTGGCGGGGGGAGGCAAGACTGAGTCAGTAGGTGTGCAGCGCTACAAGGGACTCGGCGAAATGAACCCCGATCAACTGTGGGATACCACCATGAACCCCGACACCCGCAGTCTGAAGTTGGTCACCATTGAGTCAGCGGCTGAAGCCGACCACCTATTCTCAATGCTGATGGGCGACGACGTGGCTCCCCGTCGGGCATTTATTGAGAAAAACGCGAAGTGTGCTAATTTGGATATTTGATGATGGAAGTAGTATAATTCGCTCAAGCTAACGGACATAGTCAGCTCCGGTGGGTTTATATAATCACCTAGCGGCAGTGCGTGCTGATGATCGTCAGGTTAGTGTTTATAAACGCCAATACACATGAACAATAAAACAAATTGTACTCTAGCTAGATGAAAAAGCTTATTCTAGGAATGTCTGGCCAAGAAGGCAGTCAGACATTATCTGGAACTTACAGAAGTAACTTTGCTGTCATTGGATTTTTTGGAAAAAAATTCAAATTTAGAGCTGACTCAACATTTGATTAAATGAGACACGGAAAAAACGCAAACAACGGTGGGCAGTCCGCTGCATTTAACGTTGAGCGTCCGACCGAGTTCCAATCCTATGCTCCGGATCTGTACGATACCCTGTGTCTGCTGCTTCGGCAGGACCCTATTAAACTAAGCTGAACTACTCTGGGGTCATCAAACTAACCGGCTGCACCAAGGCACCGTTGGTAGCCACGTCCCAGGCAGCGAACCGTACCCACTTCTTCCCGGAGGCATCAAACGGAATCTCGAAATGTTTCTTGCCGAAGGGCAACTGGTCGGTGGTTGAGAAGATCTGCCGGTCGGTCTTTTCTCCGTCGCCCCACACCACTTCCACAAAATTGAGCGGGAAGGTCCACTCCACCTCGGCCACGATGGTTCGTTCGTTTCCCGTTCCCCGGACTTCGTAGGAAGGAATCAGCACCTCACCTGAAGTGACGAAGTACGCGCCCTGCCGAAGCGTATCGATGATGGAACGCATATCATCGATGCCCGGTACGCGATCGAGTTTCAGGTAGTTGACCGGCGACATGCCGTAGGTGTCGTCGTAGGGCGGCTTGCCCCGCTCGCCAATATCAGAGCGAGCTTCGGAAATGGCCAGCGCGAACTTCGGAGGCAGGTCGTGGGCGGACAGTTGGTTGTTGGTTTCGTCCCACAGCGTCAGGAAGCGGTACTCACCCAGGCGGGTTTCGGAAGCGTCGATGCCCATGCCCCAGCGGTAGCCCAGGCCAAAGTAGTTGGGATGCTGGAAGTGGGGTGCCTCCCAGATGGCGTCGGGGTAGCCGGTAGAACGCTTGGCCCGCGGGTGCGGCATAGAGATGATCACGTTTTCGCGCTCGGCCATCTGCATCATGTCGGCTGGGGTGCCCAGGTTATAGACAGTGCCGTACTTGGGATGTTGCTCGAAGAGCGGTTGGCCCGGTTGGCGGGCAGGTCGCCAGAAAACCGGTTTCGGGAGCAACAAATCGTAGTGTCCGCCCAGGAAGGGACGCCGTCCGCCGGTGCTGTTCTCGTCGTTGGGCATCACCAGGAAGTTTTTGTCCGACTGCCGCCGCGCCGCCTCGTAGTAGTCCGCCAGGTCGGCCAAGTACACCTCCGCCGTGTCTTTGCGCCCCGGTCCGCGCACTCCGTCGATGATGCTATAGATATCCACGCCGACGCCCTTCATGGTGGCGATGTCGTTAATCCGATGGTCAAAACTACCCGCCTCGCGCAAGCGCTTAACCAGCCCCACGTGGTAGTGGTGCCCCATCACCTTATAGCCCGGCAGCGGGCGAAAGCGATCTCCGTTGGTGAACGCCAGGGCCCGCTCGATGGCATCCTGACCGGACTCCGGACTCACGTACAAAAATACCGATAAGCGCTGCTTTGTTCCGGGCCGGGCATTGTAGAGCGCAAAGTTATGGTAAAACTCCGGGTCTTCTTCGTGCTCGGCCTGCCGAATACCGAAAGAAAACGCATCGCGGCTGTCTTTGCGGTACCAACCGTAACCCAGGTTTTGCTCCGATTCGCGGGCCCAGTAGAAGCGGTGGGGTGGGGGAAAGGCGGCCACCGCGCCTCCCGGCAGTTCGGCGGCAATCAGGCGGTTGCTGCTGCGCACGGTCACCGGGTCTTTGTTGGCCGGACTCCCGAAGCGGTAATCCTGCCACTGATGCACTAGGTCGCGCCACACCAGGCGTGACGAAGGCTGAACGGCCAACCCCCGAAATCCGGCGTCGTACTTAAAGGCTACCGAAGGCCCATCGGTCTGGGCGACCAACATCTGTTGAATCAGGTTTGATCCTTTGAATACGTCGTACTGCAAATCGCCCGCAAAAATACCCGCCTCGACGCCCGGAAAAGTAATTTCTAAGCGTGCGCCATTGGTACGTACGGCGCAGCCAGTGGCTTGGTAGCGAGCCGTGGCTCGGACTACCTCGTCGGGCTGGCGCGGCATGCCCGGATGGTTGGCAAACGGCTCGGCTGCCGGAATGGATGAGCCGTGCGAAAGGGGCGGTTTGTCGTCCAGATACAGTGGCGCATCCCAGAAGGCTTCCCACTTGATTTCGTTTAGCTTCTCGGCCGTCAGCGGCACTCCCA
This sequence comes from uncultured Cytophagales bacterium, assembly GCA_963761785.1. Taxonomy (GTDB): domain Bacteria; phylum Bacteroidota; class Bacteroidia; order Cytophagales; family Cyclobacteriaceae; genus Tunicatimonas. The sequence goes on along the minus strand of CAVXII010000001.1, from coordinate 1,161,449 downwards.
GCTCCACGAGCGGTTCAGTTTGCTGCTGGGTGACGCGCCGCCGCCCGGAGACTACTCGAAACTCCGGGGTCACTCCGGTGGCCAGCACGCGCCACGAACCGCCCGCCGGTCGCACGGCCAGTTCGCGCAGGGTAGGAGTGCCCTGGTCAATCGCGAAGCGGATGCGCAACTCGTTGCTTCGGTCGCCCTCCCAAACGACGTTCAGCGTTTCGTCGGCCACGGTGGCGGCGAGTCCCGGCTGGGCCTGATAGCCCGACAGATCACAGTTGATAGGGTCGGCCGAGGCAAAGGTCGTGACGCAAAGAAGGACAATCAGCACTAAGTGCGGTATCTCCAAGGGTTGATAGCTATGATGCGGTTGAATAGTCTTGCTTGTTATACTCACCGTTCTATTTACAATTTTTCACTGTAAAAATAGTTGCTTTGATCATGATAATAGGCACAATAGTGAACCAGTTGTCCACTAATTCGTTATCTCGGTATTCAAACCTACCCATCCTGATTTTTCCGCCAACGCATGTGGAGTAACCTGGCCCGATTTATTATCAAGTTTCGTTTGCCCTTGATGCTGCTGCTGGCCGCCATCACAGTGCTTATGGCTCTTCAGATTCCGAGACTTACGCTCAGCTATGACTATGTGGCAGCGGTGCCCCCTTCGGACTCTAGCATGCAGTATTACGAAGATTTCAAGCAGCAGTTTGGTGAAGATGCCAACCTGCTGGTGGTAGGTGTGCAGGATAGTGCCCTATACGAAGTTTCGACCTTTCGCCGATTTGCTTACCTAAGCGATGCGATCAAGGGGTTAAACGGAGTCAAGTACGTGGTGTCGCTGCCGGAGCTGCAGCAACTGGTGAAAAATACCGAAACGCGGCGCTTTGACGTGGCTCCCGTGTTTCCAGAGATCCCTGCCGAGCAAGTCGAGCTCGATAGCTTGTTACAGGTAGCCAACGATCTTCGGTTTTACAGTCAGCAACTCATCAACCCCGACAACGGAGCCACTTTCCTGCTGATCGCCATTGAAAACAAAACGCTTAATTCTGATAAGCGCGAGCAGTTGGTGCCCGATATCCAGATGCTTGGTAGGCAGTTCTCCGAGGTCACAGGCGTGGAACTGCACTACGCGGGCATTCCGTTTGTGCGCACGGTGCTCAACGAACAAGTGCGGGCCGAACTCCAGCTTTTCCTGATCTTATCGGTGGTGGTCACTGCTCTGATTCTGCTGCTGTTTTTTCGCTCGTGGGATGCGGTGGTGTTTCCCCTGCTTATCATCGCGATCATTGTGGTTTGGACCATGGGCACGCTGGTGCTGCTCGGCTACGAAATCACCTTGCTGTCGGGCCTGTTGCCGCCCATTATTGTGGTGATCGGCATTCCCAATTCGGTGTACCTGCTCAACAAGTACCACCAAGAATACAAGCGTTATCGCCATAAGAATCAGGCGCTGCGGGCGGTGATTGAGAAGATGGGCACCGCCACCCTGATCACCAACGTAACCACAGCCATCGGTTTTTTGGTGCTGATGTTCACCAACGTGCCCATGCTCGAAGAGTTTGGTCTGGTGGCGGGTATCAATATCCTGGCCACCTTTGTAGTGAGCATCATTCTTATTCCTTCGGTATTTTCGTACTTGCCCGCTCCCGGCGACCGGCAATTGCGGCACCTACGTTTTAAGGGGGTGGATCGGATCATCACCGGGTTGGATTTGCTGGTGCATCGCCACCGCTACCGGGTGCTGATTGGTGCCGGAGTGATCACTTTGCTGTTTCTGGCAGGATTTCTTCGGGTGGAATCGATATCTTATCTGGTGGACGATGTGCCGGACGATAGTCAGTTGAAGCAGGATTTAGCCTTTTTTGAAGAAAACTTCGCGGGCATCATGCCGCTGGAAATTGTGATCGATACGCACAAGAAGCGTTCGGTAACCCGGCTGTTGACCTTGCAAAAGGTAGATTCGTTGGAGCAATTTCTGGAGGAGCAACCGGCCATTTCGCAACCCGTGTCGGCGGTGGGGCTGGTGAAGGCCGCCCGGCAGGCGTACTACAATAACAACCCGGACTTCTACGCCCTGCCCACCCGGCGCGATCAGGGATTCATCGCGCGATACCTGAAAAACTCAGGAATGAATGACCCTGAAACTGAGAGCAATGATGCAGCTACTTCCGGTCCGTCGCCCACCCGCTTGCTGCGTAGTTTTGCCGACAGCAGCGGACAGCAGCTGCGCATATCGCTCAAGATCGCCGACGTGGGTTCGCACGAAATACAACGCCTTATTGAGGAAGTCATCGAGCCGAAAGCCCAGGAGGTGTTTGGCGATTCAGATACCGAGGTGACGGTGACGGGAACCAGCCTGTTGTTTGCCAAGAGCAACGCTTTTTTGATCAGAAACCTGCTGACGAGTTTGTTCATTGCCTTCTGCCTGATTGCTGCCATCATGGCAATACTCTTCGGCAGCGTGCGCATGATTCTCATTTCCCTGATTCCTAACCTCATTCCGCTGATCGTTACCGCCGGGATCATGGGCTTGGTGGGCATTCCGCTGAAACCAAGCACGGCCATTATTTTCAGCATCGTGTTTGGCATCTCGGTGGATGATTCTATTCATTTTCTGGCGAAGTACCGGCAGGAAATGAAGCTAAACCGGTTCTTTGTGCCGCTGTCGATTAGCAAGAGCCTGCGCGAAACCGGCACCAGCATGGTCTACACCTCAGTAATTCTGTTCTTCGGCTTTATCATCTTCGCTGGTTCCGGCTTCGGGGGCACCCAGAACCTGGGCATTCTCACTTCGCTCACGCTGTTTGTGGCGATGCTGACTAACCTTACTGTGCTGCCCTCGTTGCTAATGATTTTTGACGACGGCAAGAAGATGGCCGCCCGCCAGCGGAAGGCCGGAGATGCCGTGGTGCCTCCGCTCATTGAGCACTACGATGAGTTCTATCAGGAAGATGAGGACGAAGAGATCGACGTAGACAGGCTTGAGCTACCGGATCGGGAGCGGGAAGAGGTTTGATGCGGGCAGATACTGCCGGGACTAAGAGGAAGGCGTTCTATACGTTGACGAACTTCTTGCCGCGTAATCTAAAAGGGGCTTCCTGAACGGCAAGACACTGATTGTTATCAGCAAGGCTTGATGGTGAAACCGGAGGCACGTAGTTTCATCATCAGTCGCTTGCCGCGAAAAGGAAATTTCTTTTCAAGAAGAATTTCTATAGCCGAACCAGCATCCCTACGGTAATTTTTGACGTGGCTGACAAAGAGCAATTCAACTTTTATGAAGTCTCGGTTGAAGTAATCGCCAAACCTTTTATCCATAAAGTCATTCAAGCAAGTCGTAAACTTTTCAGTCATATTGGCCACGGTAAATCCCCGGCTGCTTTTTATAGACTTCAGCTCGACGATAGTGATCATATAAGTCTCTAGTTGGGCACATTCCTGGACAATTAGGCAGTCGGGAGAAGGGGGTGGCTTCACCACTTCGCTGTTGTAATAATTATCCACTTTGATGATAACGTAGGCATCCTTAGCAATTCTGTTATCGAGCGTGACGCAAACTCCTACCTCTTCGCAGTCATCGCTTAGATACTTTAGTAGTACTTCGTCTTCCCGAATTCTTTCTAAGAGCATACTTTCAACTACTCTGTCGTTTCATCAAGCAACTGCATGCGTTCTTCGTACAATTGTTCAGCTACAGTCAAGAAATTGCTGTCTTCAATCCCTTCATCGGTGACGGGCATATCATCCTGCACTATGCTACCTTTGTCGGTCATCACCATATGGTAGGTAGCTACCTTGTCGGGGTTGACTTTCTTTTCCAAAATGAGATTAGTCAACTTATTGAACATATAATTACTGTGCGAAGTCATCACCACCTTGATATTGTGCTTGGGCAATTCGGCCAGAATTTCCATCAGTTTGACCTGCGCCTCGGGGTGAAGATGGGCTTCAGGCTCTTCGATGAAAAGAATTTCATAGTATGAGGGCACGACGTGTTTTTCTGTGAAACCTATGCGATCCCTAATGACATATCTAAGGTAGGTCACCATAGGAGAAAGTTCGGCAACCATTGAAGATGATTGCGATAAATCTAGCTTTAGGGCAGTATCTTTTGGATTGAAAAATATCTTTTTATCACTTGTGCTGTAGGAAACTTTTCCGTTCAGCACGCTCGCTTCTATATCCTGCGTAATTTTCTCTAGAGTTTTATTTTCTTCCAAATTGTCAATGGACGACAAAGCGAGAAAATAGTCAGCGACCGGTTCGGACAAAGCAGGCAACTCTAGCTTTTTTTTCGTTAGATGTCGTTGCTTGGATAGCTCAGCGATAATTGGACTGAGAGAACTTAAGCCTTGATAAAGTCCTGATCTAGAGGCAGGTAGAAAGTACAAACTAATATTGTAGAGGTCATTATCAGCAATGAGAGAATAGATAAGCTTATTACAAATTTCCTTTACAAAGTCACTAAGATTTGCTGATTCAAGAGTAGGATATACTATAGTTATTAGCGAGGGCAAACCATCTAGGGAATACGATAAGGTATTTTCTCCCTCGTATATTATTTCAACGGGTTTTCTTAGGTCAAATTCAGATACGCTGATTTTACCTTTTTGATGATTTAGGCACAACATGAAATCATCTGTTTCAACGGTTAATTTGAAACAGTCATGAGCAAGTTTGTTATCTAGGTTGTTTAGTGTGCCGTACATACTCAAAATAGAGTCCTGAATAATTGTGGCATTTTCAGCAATCACACACTTTAAAATATCTGTTACCTCTTTGTTGACACGTATCTTTCTCTTCTGATTGTCTTTGATTTTCTCGACGATTTCATCGCTAACCTTTTTCAAATGGCTACTACCGCCGTTGATAGCTAAAGCCAATGCTTCCCGTACCAAAAAGCGTTGTCCCCAATCGGTGAATAATTCCTTTAGTATCATATACACACAATATACCGCATAAGACTTTCCTGTGCCGTTTTTCCCGTACAACAAGTGCAAGTCCTTATCCAAATCAAAGGTAAAGTCCCGAATCGGCCCGAAATCTTGAATACGTATCTTCATAACATTAATAATTGTGCTCACTCAAAAGAACGTCCCGCCCGGCAAAATGATTTAAACCACCCAACCACGCCTGTGCATTCCTCCCCAAACCTCAAACCCTGTCATTCAATCCTTCTTTCACTCACCCCTTCAATCTAATACCTCCAACTTGTCAAATCCGCCCCCTCGGGTGCTGACTCCTTGATGCGTTCCAAGATTTTCGGCACGTACATGGTGTTGTAGCGCAGGCGCGAGATCGCGTTGGGAAGCTCAGGATCGCCGTTCCAGCAGTGTTCGTCGCCGTCGCCGTAGGCCACTTCGCCGTCGTAGTGGGGGTTGTCGGTCTTCTCCAAAAAGTCTTCCATCAGCATCACGGCGTTGTTCAGGTAGTAGTTATCCATGTCGCCGCAGTAGATGTGGATTTTGCCCTGCAACTTCGGACCGAGCTTGTCCCAGTCGCGCTCCAGAATGTGACGTAGGTCGTAGTTCTCTTGCCAGTAGCCCGCTACGTCTTTATCAATCGTGCCGGTCAGCTTGTCCCAGATGGGTTTGGGGTAGCCATCGTCGCCGGTGGGCGAGTAGGTGGCCTGCCAGATGTCCCACTGCTGCCCCGAGCGGCCCCGGCTGCCCAGTACCCGTTCGCGGTAGTTCATGTCCTGTAGCGTAGCACTCACGTGCCCCAGGTAGTCGCGGTGCCCTGGGCGCAACGTCTGCTTGAACGGACTCGCCAGGTAGTAGGCGTTGCTGTTTTCGTAGATGTTCACCGTGGTGTAGGCCCGGAAGTTGATGGGGTCAGGACAGGCCGCGAAGCAGGCGTTATACTCGTCGGGATACATCACCTGCACGGCCAGGGCCTCCCAGCCGCCGGTGGAGCCGCCGTAGAGAAAGCGCGCCCAGCCTTCGCCGATACCGCGAAACTGTTCTTCAATGTAGGGAATCAGCTCGTGGGTGATGGCATCCCCGTAGGGACCCTGGTTGGCCGAGTTCACGGCGTACGAATCATCATAGTAGGGGGTGGGGTGCTGAATCTCAATGATTAACATCCGCGGAAAGTCAGGACCCGTCCAGGTTTTATAGAAGTCGTAGGCCTCCTGCTGCTGAATGATGTTGTAGCCCTCCAGATCGAAGCGCTCGCTGTACTCTGGCTTCAAATCGGGGTCGGGCGGCGTGGTGCGAAAGTCGCTGATGTCGCTGGGGTAGTGCCCGTGGAAAATGTTGAGCGGGTAGCGCGCATCGGGGTGCTCATCGAAGCCTTCGGGCAGCAGCACGTGGGCGCCCAAATACATCGGCCGACCCCAGAACTCGGACAGCAACTTACTCTGAATGCGGATGTGCTTGACGTACTTGGTGTCCTCCGGTTCTTCGATGGGCGGAATCTTCTGGTCCAGCGTCAGCGAGACGGTTTGACTTTGTGATGGGTTGATGGTCACTTTCTTCGGAGTGCTATACAGGTTGCCCGGTGAGCGGTTCCACTGTTGCCCTTCGCCCTGGTCCATGGGCAGCTGCACGGTGTGGCCGCTGGCCAAGTTGAACGTTTCGTACTTATGCAACAGCGCCTGCACGTAGTAGTCGCCCGGCGGAATGTCGGTAATGCTGCGCAGCGGGTAGCCAAACACAGTATCGGTGAACACCGCCGCTTGCCCGGCCGACCAGTCTTCCACATCGATGCCGAAACCGAGTTGCGTGTCCGGTCCGTCGCTGAGCTGAAAGCGCGGTTCTTTTTCGTTGTTGTTTGATATCAGTAGGATAAGCCGCCCGTCAAAGGTCGTGTCACCGAGTGATTCCGGGAGCGAAACCGTGAACGAAAACTTGGGCTGGCTCACGGCGGCGCTTGCTACTAGAAGCGGCAGAAGAAAGGTTAGGTATTTCATTAAAGCGGGGGGTTAGCGGGTAAATTTGCAAATTTTGTCACTTAAACCAATAAAATCCGTACACAAAGCCGAATACTTGTCTACTCCCTATCCTATGATCTTTGCTTCCGTTACTGAAATTCCCGTCCTCACCGATATTGCCATTTTGTTCGCCGTAGCGGTGGTGGTGGTGATGCTCTGCAACCTACTTAAAATCCCCTATATCATTGGCTACCTGCTCACCGGCATTCTGGTGGGGCCCAGCACGTTTGATTTGCTGAGCAATACCCACGACGTGGAGGTATTCGCCGAGATTGGCGTGATCTTGCTGTTGTTCACCGTGGGGCTGGAGTTTTCTTTCAGTAACCTGATGAAGATCAAGCGCTACGTGCTGCTGGGCGGCTTGCTTCAAGTATTGTTCACCATTGGCATCACCGCGTTTCTGATGGTGGTGATGGGACGCGGGGCCCCCGAAGCCGCTTTCTGGGGATTTGTAACGGCCCTGAGCAGCACCGCTATCGTGATCAAGCTGCTGCAAGATCGGATGGAGATCAACACGCCGCAGGGCAAGGCCGTGCTGGCCATGCTGCTCTTTCAGGACATTGCCGTGGTGCCGCTGATCCTGTTCACGCCCATCATCGCGGGCAAAAGCGAGGGCGGTTTCCTAGAGATACTGATGCTGATCGGTAAGCTGGCCGCCATTGCCCTGGTGGCGGTGGTGCTGGCCAAGTACGTTATTCCCCGCTTCTTTAAGGAGGTGATGCGCGCCCGCAACCAGGAGATATTTCTGATCGCCACCATTCTGGTGGTGTTGTGCGTGACGCTGCTTACCCAGCAGATGGGTTTGTCGCTGGCCCTGGGAGCCTTTATCGCGGGCATTATTATTGCCGAAACCGACTACAATCACCTGGCCATTTCCTGCATCCTCCCGTTCCGCTACGTCTTCATCAGTTTCTTCTTTATATCGATGGGTATGCTGGTTGACTTTCGCATCTTTCTGAGCGAACCGGGAGCGATTGCTTTCTGGTTTGCCTTTATTGTGCTGGTAAAGATTGCCGGTGGCTTCCTGGCCGCCCGGGTGCTGCCGCTTCCCCCGCGCACCGCGTTGATGGTGGGCCTCAGCCTGGCCCAGATCGGCGAGTTCTCGTTCATCCTGGCCCAGAGTGGTTTGAGTTATGAGCTTATCGACCAAAACAGCTACCAGGTTTTCCTGGCCGTATCCATTCTGACGATGGCGGCGGCCCCGTTCATGATTGCCAATGCGGCCCGCATCGCCGAAGTACTTCCCCTCAAACGCGTTGCCCAATGAACAAACCCACCCTGTACGGAGCCGATTGGTGCCTGAAGACCAGCGGATTCAAGAATTATTTGCAACGTGAGTGGGTCGACTTCACCTACCGCAACGTGGAAACGGACGAAGCGGCAGCCCAGCGGGTGCGCGACCAGTACGACGGCAAGCTCAAGTTTCCGGTGCTGGAGATCGGTGATGTGTGGTTAAAAAATCCGGGGATGGGCGAACTACGAGGCGTGCTCAAGGAGCAAGGGTTGGTTTAGCGGTTCGGCAAGCCGACGGTTTCCAAAATGCCGGAGATCGGTGAGTCGCAAAATAAATTTTGACGCACAATCACTCTCGATTGTTCATCAAATCGAAGTGTTTGGTTGAATGGAGATGAAATTACTTTTATCTGATTTTGAAGGGGAGGTTTTCCTCATTTTCTCGATAATGAGTCAGTAGTTCTTCTTCTAACGTTTCGTCATCCATCATCTTCTCAAAGACTGCTAATTTCACCTTTTCCAGGTACTCTTCTAGGTTTTTGGATTGTGACAATTGAGCTTTGCTACTGTGATCTCTATACGCGGAAGCGTTACTCATGAACCCATCATCTCCTTTGTCGTCGTTGAGTATATTTTCAAAAATAGCTTCAAAACAAAACGCTTCTAATAAAGTGTAGTCTTCTGCCCAGCGAGCTTCCTTAACGCCATTCAATCCGATGCATACATGCATACCAATGCTAGAATCAGATTTTACTCGATCGCAAAAGAAAAACTTGGAAGCTACACGCATTAATTCATCCTTACTATAAATAGTTGTTCGTTGATCAATAGGGTTTTGTATAGGTGCTAAAAAGGTAGTGAAGTACATGAGAAAAGAATCGCTCTGTTCCAAATGGCGTGCATAAATTTTGGAAATCTTAGCTGTATCTGGAAACACCTCTTCGTAGGTCTGAAACTGGTTGTTTAAATCTACCCGATTTACCAACAGATATTTAAATCTTTTGCTGTGCTGATTTATAAATCGTCCGATAGAATCTTCAGGGTAGTTTTTCACTACTGGATGAAAGCTGATTCCTTCCTCTCCATCATGATTATATTTCTGTCCACGAATTCCAAAGTAATTGGACAGATCTGGAATCTGGACTTCTTGAAAAGATAGTAACGAGATCAAGGTAAGTGCGATCAGCAGGCTTTTCATGATGGACAATTCGGACTACGCATAAAAAAGTACAGTAGTATTCTCTCTACTAAGCGCTGCGCCTAGCAGAAACGGTTTTCATAAAGGTAATCGGCACAAAGGTGTCGGTGGGCGCGCCGATGTAGTAGAGTTGCCACTGCGGGTCGTAGCTGGCCAGAATTTCGCGGATGCACTCGGCGCGGTTCTGACGAGCCTGGCAGTCGCGCCAGTAGAACACTTCCACGCGGTAGTTTTGCTGCCGTAAGATTCCGTTGACGCGGATGTCTACTTCAATGTCTTGGTGGCCACTGGCCGAAGGAAGGGGGATAGCAATGGAGCCCATACGGATAAATTTAGGGGTGGACGCGTGATTTCAGTGACAAAATATACGCGATTGTCAGCGACTTAACCGCATCTTTTCGGCAAATTATTCGTCAAGCCTCCCGAATGTCCGGCCCCGCCCACTTCGTTCACCGAACCTGTCCGGCTTCAACCACTCCGGACACCGTCCGGTTTCTGGTTGTAAGGTATTGGTAAGATTCCACGATTTTTTCTTAACTTTAGGGGACAAACGAACCTCGGTGGCGTTCTTACCTCCGAACGAAGGAATTTTTTTATGAGAAACGATGCGCTGTGGACGCTACTACTGCTTAGCTGGATGGTAGGCGCCACCTACTACTACGTCTGCCACATCCGAAAGCACTGCTGCGGCGGGTGCGAAGCCGTGAGCAATATGTCGATGGCCGAACTTACGGCAGTTCCCTCGGCTGCGCTGCGGGTGCAGGGTGCGGAGGAAACCATCGCCAGCGACCAGGGCATTCGCTTCGCGCGCAACGAAAGCTTTCCGGTGGTGGCCTCCCTGGCCGATTCAGCGCTGCACCAGCTCACCGACTATCTGCAAGCGCATCCTCAGCAACTACTGCACATCACCGGCTGGTACGATGATTCGGAAAAAAACAACAGTATGCTGGCCAGCCTGGGACGGGCCCGGGCCGAAGCCGTGAAGCAGCGGCTGGTTGGCTTGGGCGTGTCCGAAAAGCGCGTGGGCACCGGCGAGCGATCGAGCATTGACCTGCTGTTCGGCGGAGACACCCTGTTCAACGGTCTCACCCTGCGGGTGGTGGATGACCTTCCTCCCGAGAGTCTGGCCGCCCGCCCCGACACCCTGAAAATGCTGGAAGCCCGCTTGCGGAACGCCAAGCAGCGCGTCTACTTCGAGACCGGGGCCACCACGCTGACCATGACCGATACCCTGACGCGCTATCTGAAAGACGTGCAGCAGTACCTGGAGGCCTATCCGCAGCGCTCGATCGTGCTCACCGGCCACACCGACAACGTAGGCCGCGCGGCCAAAAACATGACCTATGGACAGGAGCGGGCCGATCTCATCAAAACCAAGCTGAGCGCTCTGGGCATTCGGCCGGAGCAGATCAAAACCCGCTCGGAAGGCGAGTTGCGCCCCATCGCCAGCAACCAAAGCTCGGAGGGAAGAAGCAAAAACCGGCGGGTGGAAATTAGCATTGAATAAACAACCGACAGCAGGGTTGCTATTATCTCTGTCGGTCGCTGAACTAACCATTACGAACAAGTATGTATCTACTAGCGGACTTAATTTTCATTGTGGTAGCGCTGCTGGGCGCGGCCTTTTTAGGGTTTATTCTAGGCCGAAGGTCGCTGCGGCGGCGCTTTGCGCAGGTGCAAAGCCAAGAGCAGGTGCAGCAACAGGCGCTTAGCGAGACGCTGTCGCAACTCAACCGCAGCAAAGACCGGCGCACGGCCCTGCAACGCGAATTGTCAGAGGTGCGCAATCACCTATCCGCCTCCGCCATCGATGCGCCCCGCGCTGCCCGGGCAGCCACCGCCGTGCCGGAAAAAGCAGGGGTCACCGCCACCGCCAACACCTCTACCGAGCGGCGGGGAAGCGCCCGCAACGCCCGTCCGGTGTCCCGAAATTCGGCTCCGCCGCCCCGCGCTTCGCGTCCTGCACCGGCGCAACCCGCCTCAAAGCAAGAGGAGGCACTGGCCCGCGTGCGCACCCGGGCGGCAAAACTTGACCTGAGCCACCTGGGCGCAGCCGAGGGCGGTAAGCGCGACGACCTCAAGCAGATCGACGGCATCGGCATTTTCACCGAGAAGAAACTCAACGCGCTGGGTATCTACACCATCGGGCAGCTTGCGAACCTTCGGCCCGAAGACGAGCGGAGGATCAACGCTGTTATTGAGTTGCCTCCCGGCCGCGTCGCCCGCGATCAGTGGGGGAGCCAGGCGCAGCGTTTGCGTGGGTAGGATGACGGGTTTGTTTATCAGGTCTTTTTACCGCGTCTCAAGTAGCGCCAGACACCGCTCGCTCAGCGCTTCTAAAGAACGGTTCTCCACGTTCAGGCTAGGAAGTCCGAGTCGATGCACTACTTCCATCATTTGCCGATCATACGATAGCGTGCGCATCATGAACTTCCGAGTCAGTTCTTTCTGTGACCCGTCGGCTTTGTCAAACCCGCTGAGGGTATAAATCCTTCGCCGGAGAAAGTTATCACTGGCGGTAAGCCAAATGGCGACGCCACCGGAGGTGAGTGGTGCTATCCACTCCGGCCATAAGGCTGACCCTTCCATGATTATCGGAGTTTCGCTTTGGGCAATCAGGTCACTAATGGTGGGCCAAAGCCCTCGGTAGTGGCGAAGCACGTCGGCCAGCAGTTCGTCTGCCGACAACAACAAATAATGCTCAGCCACGGGCGGCGGCACCGTCTCCGGCAAAACCTTCCACGGGCGACCCGGATGGCGGGCCAAACTGTCAGTAGCTACAACACTCCATCCAAGCACTTCACTTAAATGCTGCGCCAGCGTAGACTTACCAACGTGCGAGGTGCCACCAATCAACAAAACTTGCGCTCCAACCATATTCATTTCAACCAAAATAGAGAAAGCCCCAGCGGAACTGAGGCTTTCGCACAATATTGGGCATAAGCCGCCTACTGTATTATGAGTCTTTGAATCTTTTCACCTTGATCAGTTTTCATTCTGCACAAATAGACACCCGGAGCAATTTTTCTTTCTTCTTGCAAGTCAATCTGGACTCGGTGCTCCCCTGGTGTATAAAACTGATTATTTATAACCTTAACCACCTCTCGCCCTGACATATCCATAACAGTGACTGATACATAGCCGAAGGTTGTTAAACCGTACGCGAAACTAACAAGTCCATTCGAAGGATTGGGAAACACCTCAAAAGAATTAGTATCAACATGCTCTTCTATAGCTTCCCCGATCTTGTCATCACCACTCGCTGCTGTTCTTAGATATTGGGTAGTTTTGTTCTTATAATCAGTGCTGTTGCAAATTGCTTGTACGCCTGAAGAATACTGGGTGAATCCAGAACAAACCCCTGACGAGCCACCCGCCCGCGCGGGATATCTTGCTGAAAACACTGCCTCGTTCAATGTGCTACCTAACGTTTTATTGAATGTGACGACGACTCTTAAGTAAACATAACCAAGTTTATCGTATTGTACTTCAGGGAGCGTTATAGGAAATGACGAAGAAGAGCAGTCGTATGTTATGTATGGGCCTCGTTTCTGATAACCATAACCATTGTCTACTTCCAAGGCTACCGAAATCTTATAGTTACTCGTGCTTGGATAAGCGGCAGAATTTATGGCAAATTTGAGGTCTTTGTTAAGTGTTAAATTGAGGTTTGTTATTCGACATCCTGGATACGTCGAATATTCTGGCGGACACACATTTACCGAACCTGTTCCGTCAACTGGGGTGAATGTAGGAGTTTCAAGTAGCGCAAAGACGCCCAACGTGTTGCGCCATTGCACCAGCGTGTTGGGTATCAAGTTGACAACAGACGCACTTGGTACATCCATAAAGATCGACTTTTATGAATCCTTCGTTGTGATAGTTCCTGATGCTTTGAAATCGAGTTTGTAAGCCACTGGCATATTTGTGACCTTTTTGTCAGCAAATAATCCGACAAATGCGTCTACAGCGTTGATAACACCCCCGAGACCAGGCACATAACCTAGAAGGGTCCAGGGCCTTACCTTTTCAGGATCGTTCGCCTCATATTTTGTCTCTAGGATAGTCTTTATTCCCTCGGTAGCACTTTTATACACATCAGCGGTAGATTTTGCTACACCCGTGATATCTCCGAACGCAAGCTTGCCGCTACCAGTTCTTCCTAACGCATCTTGTGGTGTTGCCTTTCCATCAGCAGTAAATTTTAAAGTAGATTCTGAAATAAGATCAACGGAGAACTGAAGAGCAGCTTCCGAGACCTTACAACTGCAAGGATCGTAGTTCATTACAAAATCAGCGTGAAGCCAATAAGGCAGGTCATAGGAGTAGGTGTTGCCTACTTTCACCGGTGAAACATTGTTATTAAAATCCCTGGTAGATTTTATATGGCCCGTCCCATCATGAAAGCCTAAGATAGCAGTTCTCTTTCTTCCTTTCGCATATCCGAGCGAAATAGCTGCTTTGTTATAACCTGCCACCGTCTCGGTAATTGCTACGAATATCCTCAGAATTCCCGCGTAGCGGTTGTACATTATGAAATAGGGATGGTTAATAAATCTTCCGGGTGCCCCAAAATCCCTTTGGATTAGAATCCAACCCTGATTTGGCTCGGAGTTCTTAGGGTTTTCGTATCGAAAAGCCGATACGTTCTCGTTAGTATTGGTGTCAAACCACGGGGACTTCTTCTTTACCACTCCACTCGTGCTAAGATACCTTGAACCATACAGATAAAACGTGTAATCAGTACTGCCCCGCCAATCCCAGCCGGTGGTTGAGGTAGCTTGTGCCTCGCATAAATGCTGACCGTAGCCGTTGATATACCCGAAAAGACACACCAGTAACAATAAGGAAGTTGATAATCCTTTCATAGCATGAAGATTTAGAAGTGGTAAAATAAATTTATTTAGAAATTCGGTTACCTATAAATTGATCGTTTTTAAACTCATTTGTACCGGCTATACGGTACTCGTATTCTACGGTTAGCGTATCTCTGGTTGGGTTTACCTTACCGTACCCCTCAATTTCTTGGCAGTTGGTAGGAGTGTTGGCAATAGACCTCATATAAAAATTACTGTATGAGGCCATTTCAATAGAAGGGATGAGCGCGTCCCGATCAATGCTCTCTTCCCCACATCCTTCGGTGAGGTTGTGCACGTGTAACCAATACTGATATTCTGTATACGGAGGAATGAGTGGCCCAAAATTAACAACTGTCACATCAAATATCTGCTCAGGGTCGCTGCTGTTGTAACCTCTAAACGTCCCTTCAAAAGCGTAGGGCTGGTAGTCCTCGGAAAGAATCTGTACCGTCTTATTAAAAACCAGCACCGTATCCTGGGGAAAAACCCCATTCGATCTAGGCCAAACGGTGAGCTCTATATCAAGCTTACCTATATCGGCCGCCTCGAACGTTAGGTTAAATCTATTGCTGGTAAACCGGCGAGGATCATTTCCTATCCGCCAGGCAACGGAATCGTAGTCAACCTTTCTACCTAGAACGGAGAATATAATATCAGCCTGACTTCTAGAGGGAATCAGAAAAGTGTCTTCTACGAAAAAGCTATCTTCTACCCAGGTTAATGTTCCTATATCAAAACTTGGGAAGTACGGTTGAGGAGCAACGTCGTCATCCTGACTACATGACGCTCCTAGAATGATCAAACCCAGAAGAAAGTAATACGGCTTCATATTATACTGCGATTAGGTTGTAAGGTCTACTGCGACACCGCGCTTCAATACTGAATCAAATGTTGCTTTTTCCATCAACAAAACAATCTGCCTGTGGTGACCGTAGCCATACAGCATGTAATAAATTGTGCGAAAAAGAACAAATAATCTGAGCGATTTGTCACTAAAACAAAAGTAGTAGCACTGTTACGATAGTCCAATGGTGTATATTATACGCTCGATTGTTACGAGATAAAAACTAAAAGTCGTTTCTTCGCGAATATAAGGTATGTATCCTGGCAAATCAGATAATAAAAGTGACTATTTGTAAATTTTTGGTTTCTTTAAGTATATTTTTTATTGGATAAATTTAGTTTTTGTACGGAGTCATATTTGGGCGATACATTGTTTCTGTATTGTTGTTTGTTTGCTGTAGCAATCATCCAGAATACAGCATCTTGTCATCTGGAACTACATTAAAACATCCTCCACCGGTTCTATTTTCTTCGGCAGATCGGTTTCATCGAGCATCTCGCGCAGGTCGATCTCAATGGTGCGGCACAGGGCCGTCATGGGCACGTCGTTCACGTAGTTCTCAAACGGATCCTCACTGTTGTCACCCACAATTTCAATGGTGGTGAAAATCCACGAGATCAGGATAGAAAATGGCACCGCGAACCACACGTAGGAGTTTGCTCCTAATTTGTTGAATTCACTCACCAGTCCGAAGGGCAACAGCAGCACGAAAATCCAGATGAACAACATGCTGAAGTAGGCATACTGCCGGGGGAAGGGCGTGTTTTTAATCCGTTCGCACTTGCCCTGTAGGTTATAGAGTTCCTCCAACGTCTGCATCATATCAATCATCCGGAAGTTCTCCACCAGGCCTGCTTGCTCCAGTCGGCGCAACTGCTGGCCCTGGTTTTTCACCAGATGCGTAGCCGTATTGGCCTTAGCCATTACCTCCTCAAACTCATTACTACTTAAGAAGGCACCGATCTGGCTGGTACACTCCCGATCCTGCTGTAGTTGAAAGTCCGGAATATAGCTGAGGTTGTCGCGATCAAGCATCGTTGTTTTTCGTAACTGAATGCGCAGGGCGTTGATCCAGGCGATGTGCCGGTAGATGAGCTCATGGTGTAGTTGGTGGAGGACTTTCCCCGACACCGGATCGGTAGCGTGCTGGTTGTGCACGTAGGTGAGTACTTGGTTGGCCCAGGTGCGGCTGTAGTTCACCACGCCTCCCCAGATTTTTCGGCCCTCCCAGAAGCGGTCGTACGACTGGCTATTTTTGAAACCCACGTAAAAGGCCACGGCGATACCGATGGTGCTCAACGGGGCGAAGGGGATGCCGATGTTGATCGAGTGAGTTTTGAGAACCAGGTAAGCGACGGTGACCAGCAGTGACCATAGCGTGAACCGAACCAGGTTGCGCCAGGCGAAGCGCCAGATAACCCGAAAGCGTATGTGTCGTCGTACGTACATGATAAGAAAAAGAATTGGGTTAGGGCGAATCGCCTCTAAGGTAACTACTCGTTTGAAAAGTGCCAACTGTCTGAATATTTCCGGACGCACGTTTGTATTCTAGCGGATAAGCTTTTTCTTCGCAGGGTGATAAAACGCTTTGGCATCAGTCTGATACTCAGTTGGCTCGCCGCATGCAGTGCCAGCCTGAACCCCTCGAGCGAATCCCGCTCGGTAGAAGAATTAGATTCGCTTCAAATTGCCTACTACGCGCTCACCGACAGTGTGAACCAAGCCTGGCAGTTGCTACGGCAAGATGACGTTCAGAAGAACGTGCACCTACAGCAATTGCTGCTCGCCATGCGTCAGAGCAATCAATACGCCTTGGATACTTTGGATACGCTGGGCCAACGTATCATGCAGCTTAAAAAACTGAACTACGACGCGGTGACGGCCGACAACCAATATAAGGTGCGTCGCTATGATAGCGCTACCGTGCGCATCAGTGAGGCAGTGGTGCAATATGCTGAAAGTAGCGAGAACTATTTGACCAGCCCAACGTTGGTATACCTCACCGACAAAATTCTGGCAGCCAACCGCAGCATGATGCTCTATCGACTGCGTTACGACCGGTGGAGCCGGAAGTTCAATGCTTTTTTAGACGACAACCGCAACTTTATCGCCACTTTGGATAGCAGTGCGCTCAGGCAGCGCCAATTTCTGTTTCGATTAGTCAACGACCATTCCGAACGCGATTCCCTATGAAAATCAATACTTCCCAGTTTGTACTGAGCAGTCCGCACCACCAGCAGTGCCCCGACACTCAACTGCCGGAGTTTGCCTTTATTGGACGCTCAAACGTTGGCAAGTCGTCGCTAATCAATATGCTGGTTGGCCGGAAAAACCTAGCGAAGACCTCGGGGAAACCTGGTAAGACGCAGCTCATCAACCACTTTCTGGTGAATCAGCAGTGGCATTTGGTGGATTTGCCGGGCTACGGCTGGGCGCAGGTGAGCAAGACCAAACGCCATGGTTGGAGCCAGATGATCGAGGGTTACCTGTTACAGCGTCGCCAACTGGTGAACCTGTTCGTGTTGATCGATTCGCGCCTGCCACCGCAGAAAATTGATATGGAGTTTGTCGACTGGCTGGGAGTGAACCAGATTCCGTTTGCCATCATTTTCACCAAAGTAGACAAACAATCGATCAACAAAACGCAGCGCTCCATTGCCATCTTCAAACAAGATATGCAGCAAACCTGGGCCGAACTGCCGCCCCTGTTCATGAGCTCGGCGGTGGACCAGACCGGCAAAGACAACATCTTGGAATACATCGAGCAGGTGCTGCAGTCATCTTTGTCCTGATCCTGATCTTTTCGAGGAGTGGGGTGCGTTTCTCTCTTTTTCTTTATATTCGCGCCCTTTAATTATTGTTTTCAACTTTCATTCAACCAGTATGAAGTTTAGCGAGATCGCTTCCATTGCCGGTCGTGGCGGACTCTTTCACGTGCTTAAACCCACCCGCAGCGGGGTGATTGTGGAGACCCTTGACGACCAGCAGAAGAAGCTGGTAGTGGGTGCTAACCAAAGGGTGTCCATTCTTCAGGAAGTATCTATTTATACCACCGGTCCCGAAGAATCGGTGCCGCTGGAAGAGGTGATGCGGAAGATTCACGCAGAATTTGAAGGAGACCCGGGGGTAGATACCTCGGACGGTGATGAGCTCAAAGCCTTCTTGAAGCATGTGGTGCCCAACTACGACACCAAGCGGGTGTATGTGTCAGATATGAAAAAGCTCGTCAATTGGTACACCCTGCTGGTAGCAAACGCCCCCGAGGTGCTCACCAAGGAAAACGAGACTACCGGTGCCGCGGTGGCCGGTGCCACGGTGGCCGAAGCATCGTCCGCTGAAGAATCGTCCGCTGAAGCAACCGCACCGCAGGAAGATGCTAGCGAAGCATCGGATAAGCAAGCGGCCGAATCAGATGAGACATAACCCGCTTACCACTTTATCCGTTTGGCTCAACATAACTTTTGAGATGACTCGGTGACCTGCTATATTTGGCCCTCACCTTCTTAATGATTGCCGAATTTATTGCTCGCTCATCCGGTTGCTATTTTCAACGAACCAGCTCCACGCATGGAAATGACCAAGTTTAAGCAGATTAGTGCCGTTTTGAAGGAGGGAGTGCTCACCGTGTCGCTCAATCGAGTGGACAAGATGAACGCCCTCAACATGGCCACCATCGAGGAGATCGGCAAGGTAATGCAGGAAGTATACGACGAAGCCGATGTGAAGGGCGTGATCATCACCGGCGAGGGCGACCGAGCGTTTGCCGCCGGAGCCGACATCGCCGAAATTGCGGACCTCAACGAAGTGAACGGACGCAAGTTTGCCGAAATCGGTCAGGAGGTGTTCGCCTCTATTGAGAAATGTGACAAGCCGGTTATTGCCGCGGTGCACGGCTTCGCGCTGGGCGGTGGCTGCGAACTGGCAATGGCCTGTCACGTGCGCGTAGCCGCCAAGAACGCTGTTTTTGGACAGCCTGAAGTGAATCTGGGGTTAATCCCAGGTTTTGGAGGTACCCAACGACTCACCCAATTGGTGGGGAAGGGCCGCGCCCTGGAACTGATGATGACTGCCGACACTATTTCCGCCCAGCGGGCCTACGAAATCGGACTGGTGAACCAGGTGGTAGAAGACAAGGCCGCCCTGATTGAAGCCAGCCAGCGCCTGATCAAGAAAATAATCTCCAAAGCCCCCTTAGCCATTGGCATGATCGTCGAAAGTGTGAACGCAGCCCTGGACCCAGAAGAAAACGGCTACCAAACCGAAGCCAACAGCTTTGCTTCTTGCTGCAAATCGCAAGACTTCACTGAAGGAACGCAAGCCTTTCTAGAGAAACGAGCGGCCCAATTCACCGGGGAGTAGCTTATGTAATCCACGGTTAATAGTCCACAGTAGGCTGTCGACTATGGACCATCGGCTGTCGACCGTCGACTTATTTATGGCACACCCGCTTAAGCAACTGGCCGGACAAACCGCGCTGTACGGAGGAAGCACCATCATTGGGCGTATCCTCACCTACGTGCTGGTTCCGTTACACACCAGCGTGTTCGCCGATACCGCAAAGTACGGCGAAATCACCGAACTGTATACCTACGTAGCATTTTTCAACATTCTGTACACCTTCGGAATGGAGACTGCTTTTTTCCGTTTTGTCTCTCAGGAGAACGGGACCTCGCCCGAGCAGACCTACCGCACCGCGTTCACCGCCGTGTTTCTGATTAGCACGCTTAGTTCAACCCTGCTGATCACCAATGCGGATGCCATTGCGGCTTTGCTGGGCTACGCGGGCATCGGCTACATCATCCGGTGGCTGGCCATTATTCTGTGGGTAGACGCGATCGTGGCAATCCCCTTCGCTCGCTTGCGTATCGAGAACCGGCCATTGCGGTTCGCAATCACCAAGATAGCCGCAGTTGGCCTCACGGTGTTTCTTAATTTCTTTCTGCTGCTGTGGCTTCCTAAACTTCGGCTTTCGTACGCTTGGCTAGAGGGATTCTACCAACCCGACGTGGGTGTAGGATACGTGTTCTTGGCCAATCTCATCGGCAATGCTATCATTCCGGTGCTGCTGTGGCCCTACCTAAAAGATATCCGCTTTCGTTTGTCGTGGCGCACTTTTCAACCTATGCTGTGGTACGCTTTTCCGATCTTTATCATGGGCATCGGGGGCATGGTGAACGAAAATATTGAGAAATTGCTGCTCAATGATTTGCTGCCGCTCAATTTTTATCCCGACACCACTCCACAAGAAGCTTTGGGAGCCTACGGTGCCTGCTTTAAACTCACGGTGTTTATGACGCTGGCTATCCAGGCGTTTCGCTACGCGGGCGAGCCGTTCTTCTTTTCAAACGCTAAAAATCGGGAATCACCAGCGCTATTTGCCCAAATCATGCACTACTTTACGGTGTTTAGCATTCTGATTCTGGTCGGTGTGAGCGTGAACCTGACCCTGATCGGGACGTTGTTTCTACGCAATGAAGACTACTGGACTGCCCTCTACGTAGTGCCCTTTCTGCTGGTGGCCAAATTGCTGGCGGGTATTTACATTAACCTCTCGATCTGGTTTAAACTGACCGATAAGACGTACTTTGGTACGATTATCAGCGTGGTGGGAGCCATCATTACCCTGGGCGGCAACGTTCTGCTAATTCCGGTGCTGGGCTATCTGGGCAGCGCCCTGGCCAGCATCGGATGTTACTTGGTCATGTGCTTCGTCTGCTATTACTACGGGAAAAAGTACTACCCGATCCCCTACAACTTTATCCCGACCTTGGGCTACTTGTCGATGGGGCTGTTGGTTATCTACGGGACTTCCCAGCTAGAACTAGCCAACGTTTTGGTCGACAATATGGTCAACGTCGGCATTTCGCTGGTCTTTGCGGCCGCGATATTCTTTATTGAGAAGAACCAACTTCGGCAGCAACAAAAAAACGTATCCAGACCCAACTGAAGCATATGTACGTAAAAATTATCAACCAATCGGGAAACCCCCTGCCGCACTACCAAACCGAGCATGCCGCCGGTATGGACCTGCACGCCCATTTGCCCGAAACCGTGACCTTCCAATCGTTGGAGCGACAGCTAATTCCTACCGGAATCTATATCGAGCTGCCGCCGGGCTACGAAGCGCAGATTCGTCCGCGCAGTGGTTTGGCCTACCGGCACGGTATCACGGTGCTCAACAGCCCTGGCACCATCGATGCCGACTACCGGGGCGAAATCAAGGTGCTGCTCGTTAATCTGTCGAACCAAGAATTCGCTATTCAGCCTGGCGACCGCATCGCCCAAATGGTGGTGGCGACACACGAACAAATTGACTGGCAAGCGGTAGAAACCCTCAGCGAAACTACCCGCGGCACCGGCGGTTACGGCAGCACCGGAGCCCGAGATGCAAAGGAATAAGGTGGTTCGCTGCCTGATGTGCTGGAAAACAATAACGTAGGAGACTCGTAATCACGAACGAAGAAAGACCAATCAGCACACCGCACAATCATTTCAATCGTTGTCTCGTTTTACCTACGTGTATACCTTTTTTGCACCAGAGCTTCTCCGTTTTAGGTCTTTTGTTGCTACCTTATGAAGCATTTCTTAGTATAACTTTGTTCAGAGAATAATTCTAGGCGCTTGAGAGTGGTTTCTTGATAAGGCATATAGTTTATGAAACAAATCATCTACGCAATTTTTGGGATTGTATCGTTGCTGTCCGCTACGGTGGGCGTAGCGCAAGAGAAGTCTACCAAGGCCGAGCGCAAAGAGCGAGAAGCTGCTTTCTACTTCACCGAAGGGGTGAAATATTACATTTTAGACGATATGGAAAAGGCACTGGTGCTCTTCGAAAAAGCGCTGGAGAGCGACGCTGAGAACGCCGCCGCTCACTTCAAAATCGCGAGCATCCTGGCTGAACAGGGGCAGTTGGCCGATGCCCTGGGCCACGCGGGCACCGCCGTGCGCATGGCTCCCGATAACAAGTATTATTACCTGACCAAAGCACAAATCCTGACCAAACAGTCTAACTTCCAGGAAGCAGCGCAGGTGTATGAGCAGATGATCGAAACCGTTGACGACACCAATGACTACCTGTTTGATCTGGCCGCCCTGTATGTGTACCAAAAAGACTTCGAGCAAGCGCTGGATACCTACCAGCGGATAGAACGCCGCTACGGCATCATTCCCGAAGTGGTATATGCCCGGCAAAAAATTTATCTCCAACAAAACCAACTCGACCAAGCCATTGAAGAAGGGGCTCGTCTAGTAGATACTTACCCAGGCGAAGTGTCTTACGTGATGGCCCTGGCCGAAGTGCTGGTTTCTAACAAGCGTGACAAAGAAGCTATTCCCTACCTACAGTCACTGCTGGAAATGGCTCCCAATAATCCCGAGGCGCAGCTGATGCTCGCTAAGATCTACCAGAACAGTGGCGATACCATTCAGGCTGAGGAGAATATGCAAGAAGCCTTTGCCAATCCGGAACTGAGCCTGCAACTCAAGTTAGATTTGGTGGCGAAGTACATTCAGGAACTGCCCAACAAAACCATCGAGCAACTTTGCGTTTCGCTCACCGATAAAATCATTGAGGCCCATTCCGACGAGGCCGATGCCTACGTGATCAGGGCCGACTTGCTCAACGCAACCGGTCAACCTGAAGCGGCCCGCGACTACTACCGCACCGCCACGCGCTACGATGACAGTAACTTTGAAGTTTGGCAGAACCTGATCACCATTGAGTTTCAGAACTTGCAGCAAACCGACAGCGTGATCGAGCACTCCGAAGCCGCGCTGGAGCTGTTTCCCAACCAGGGGATTCTGTATTTCTACAACGGAGCAGCGCACGCGGCCGAGAAAAACTACGAGGAAGCGGCCTACGCGCTGGAGCAAGCCCGCGGACTTTCTAACAACCCTGAACTCACCCGTTACTGTAATATTTATCTGGGCGATGTGTACAATGGGATGGAGGAGTACGATAAATCATCCAAGGCCTACGAAGCGGTGCTCCAAAGCGACCCCACCAACGACTACGTACTCAATAACTACAGTTACTTTCTGGCCCTGCGCCAGGAACGGCTTAAGTACGCACAGCAGCTTTCTACGCGCTTGCTGGAGCTCGATCCGGATAACGCCAATTACCTGGACACGCACGGTTGGGTACTTTTTGAGTCGGGTGAGTATAAACAAGCCCGTAAGTATATTGAAAAAGCCATCGAGGCGGGAGCTAAAAGCGGCGAAGTGGTAGAACATTACGGCGACGTGTTGTTTAAACTAGGAGAAGTGGACGAGGCGGTGAAGCAGTGGCAAAAGGCCAAGGGCATGGACGATACTTCTGAGATTTTAGACAAGAAAATTGCGGATCGCACTTGGTATGAATAAATATTTTTGGTTAATTTTTTGGGCAGGTCTGTTCGTATTGGCATCGTGCGGAAGAAAAACGGTGAGTACTAACGGAGTCCCGGTAGCGGACGAACTTACCATTCAGAACCTCGATTTTAGCTATTTGACTTCCAGCAGCAAAATCCGTTACCGCAATGACGGCAATAACGTAAGTGCTACTGCCAATATTCGGGTTAAGAAGGATAGTTTCATCTGGATTTCGGTTACCCCGGGCTTTGGCATTGAAGCCGCCCGTGGGCTGATTACCCGCGACTCGGTATCGTTTATCAATCGGCTCGATAAAGAATATAGTACGTATAGCTTTAAAGAGTTAAGCAACAAGTTCAACTTTGATATCAACTACGATTTGCTACAAGCGGTGTTGGTTGGTGATATGCCGCGCCCGCTCACAACCAACGATCAGGTAGAAAAGCAGACCAATCACTTTTTGGTGCGCCAGCAAGAAGGGCCGCTTACCATCGACAGCTTTGTGGACGCCCGACTCATGAAGGTGAACCGGGTGGCGGTGGTAGATGAAACGAAGCGAAGCGACCAAATCCGACGCGCCAAAAACACGCTTAATCTGCAATACGAAGATTTTAAGCAGATCAATGATCAGTTATTGCCCTTCAGAAATGCTGTTTCATTAGACTACCGAAGCCAAGGCAAGAAGCGGCGCACTCAGATTGATATTCAGCACAAAAAAGCGGATATTGTCAATGAAGTGCTGCGATTTCCCTTCTCTATTCCTGATAACTATGCGCGTAAGTAGACTCCCGACAGCTGTTTGGTTAGGTGTCTGTATGCTGTGGTGGTTGCCCCTGCTGTGCACTGGTCAGCAGACCAACGGCGATCGCAAGCGACTAGAGCGAGAAAAGAAGGAAAACCTTCAGAAAATTAAGGAGGCGCAGCGCATCCTGAACGAAACGTCTTCAGAGCGAGAAAGCACACTTGGCCAACTCAATGCCATCAATCAACAAATCGAAGCCCGTGAATCGCTTATTAAATCTATTAACGAAGAGCTTGATATTCTCAGCGTCCAAATCGACGAAGTAAACAGTGTCATCAACGCACTGGAAGAAGATCTGGTCAACCTTAAAAACGAATACGCTTACATGGTGTACGCCGCCAGCAAAAACACCAGCAGCTACGACCGACTTATGTTTATCTTCTCAGCCAATACCTTTAATCAACTCTTTGCGCGCGTTAAGTACATGCAACAGTACTCGCAGGCGCGCAAGAATCAGATAGAGCAAATCCAGAAGGTGAAAGAAACGCTGGTGAGCCAGAAAGAAGTGATTGAGGGCAAGCAAATGGAACAGAAGGTGCTACTGGACCAGCAAACCATTGCTAGCCAGGATTTGCTGGCGCTCAAAACAAAGCAGCGGGCGGTGGTTCGGGAGCTGGGCGCACGCGCTTCCGAACTCAAACGAGAAGTAGAGGTGCGGCGACGGGAGATCAACAAGCTAGAATCAGTGATTGCTAAGCTAATTAAAAACGAACTCAAAAAAGAGCGTAGCATCACATCCACTAACTCAGAGGCGGTACTGGCTGCTTCAGCCGAATCGTTATCTACTTCGTTTGCCGAGAACAAAAAGCGATTAGGATGGCCCGTGTCCACCGGGTTTGTGTCTCAGAAGTTTGGCCCCAATCCTCATCCTGTCATGAAAAACATCATGGTGCCCAACGATGGGGTAGACATTCAAACCAACCGCGACGCCGAAGTGAAGGCGGTGTTCGACGGCATAGTGAAAATGATTGCTTCGTTGCCCGGTCCGGGAAATAACAAAGCAGTGATCGTGCAACATGGAGAGTACTTCACTGTTTACTCTCGCCTCAAGGAAGTTGCTGTGAAACAAGGGCAAGCTTTGCGACTCAATGATGCGGTAGGCTTGGTGTATACCGATGGTAATGGGGTGTCGGCGTTGCAGTTTCAGATATGGCACAACCAAGAAAAACTGAACCCTGAAACTTGGCTTCAGCGAAAATAGCTGAACTTTTAATCTATCCTACCGCTTATCTTCGTATATTTACTTGGTACGCAGGTCAATTATTCATAACAACGCACGATTATGCACATGACATTAGCATTTATTGGTGGATTAGGTGGCTGGGAAGTCCTCGTTATCGTTTTAGTTCTCGTCATATTTTTTGGAGCCAAAAGAATTCCCGAACTTGCCCGCGGCCTAGGTAAAGGCATCCGTGAGTTTAAAGACGCTACCAAAGAAATCAAGGACGAAATTGAAGAAGGCAATCGACCCACCACCAGCAAATAGTCCTTCCGCTTCCTCTTTCCGATCTTTTCAGGACATTCAAGCCCACTTTCGAGCTGGTACCGCCAGCTGTCAACAGGTAGTACTCCACTACCTTGAGAACATCCGTCGCCACCAGCATCTCAACGCCTTTCTATCGGTCTACGACCAGGAGGCCCTAGTACAAGCCGATCGCATCGACCAGAAATTATCCGATGGCACTGCCCGTCGTCTGGCTGGTATGGTGATCGGCTTGAAAGACGTGCTTTGCTATCAGGATCACCGGGTGCAGGCAGGAAGTCGTATTCTAGATGGGTTTGAGTCCCAATTCACCGCCACCGCCGTTCAGCGCGTCATCGATGAGGATGCTATTATTATCGGTCACCAGAACTGTGATGAGTTCGCGATGGGTTCTTCCACCGAAAACTCGGCTTTCGGTCCCACGCTTAATGCTGCCAATCCAGCGTTTGTGCCCGGCGGTTCATCCGGAGGCTCGGCCGTAGCGGTTCAAGCCAATCTGTGCACTGCCTCGTTGGGATCCGATACCGGTGGGTCGGTACGTCAACCGGCGGCTTTCTGTGGAGTGATCGGTTTAAAACCTACCTATTCCCGCATTTCACGCTACGGTTTGGTTGCCTATGGTTCTTCCTTCGATATCATTGGGCCCCTCACGCACACCATAGCCGATGCTGCGCTGCTATTAGAAGTAATGGCGGGAGCCGATGACTACGATAGCACCGTATCGCACGAACCGGTTCCTCCTTACTCCCAACAGCTAACCTTTGACACGGCCCAGCCCCTCAAGGTAGCGTACCTGCCCGAAACGTTAGATAACGAAGGGTTGCATCCAGCCGTGAAACAGGCTACCGAACGTACGCTCGATTTTCTGCGATCTGAAGGGCATACGGTGGAGGGAGTGCAGTTTCCGTTGCTTAAGTACGTACTCCCAACTTATTATATTCTAACGATGGCTGAAGCGAGCTCTAACCTCTCTCGCTATGATGGAGTAAAGTTCGGCTACCGCAGCGCGCAGCGCAGTAGTCTGGAAGAGATGTACAAAAGGACGCGTACTGAGGCGTTTGGTGAGGAAGTGAAACGGCGAATTATGTTGGGTACATTTGTACTCAGTGCTAACTATTACGACGCTTATTACACCAAAGCACAGAAAGTCCGGCGGATGCTTCAGCGCGCCACCCGTAAGATTCTGGCCGAATACGATTTTATCGTATTGCCTACCACCCCTACGCCCGCCTTTGCGCTGGGTACTCACGCTGACCCTCTAGAAATGTACTTGGCCGATCTGTTCACCGTTCAGGCCTCCATTGCCGGAGTACCCGCCATTTCTGTCCCTAACGGCACTGACGAGCAGGGCTTACCCATTGGATTACAGATAATCGGCAACACTTTTCAAGAGTCACGACTGCTTGCCTTTTCACAGTACGTTTTAGCGCACAATACGTAGATGCAATTTTTTTCTTTATTATGTTTAATTAATTGCGTAAATTGTATAGTAATTGCATCAATTTGGTAAAACGGTCCCGAATTATTTATCTGACACTATGATCTCAAGTCGCTCCAGCACTTTTTTCTTCATCCTCTTTGCCTCATTTCCCCTAGTCTCTTTCGCGACTAACTTGCTACCCGGCGACTCTGTTGGGTTGTTTGAATCTTCTTATTCGTTTGATTACGTCCCCGATGCATCCTACGAACTGATTGAGGATCGACTCTCCTGTATCAATTCGGAGATGCCGCTCACCTTCAACGAACGAGTGCAGTCGTTTATCGACTACTTTGCCGTTCGAAACCGAGACTACACCCGGGAAGTTATTCGTCGCAAGAACCTCTACTTACCTACTTTTGAGAAGTACTTAAAACAATACGGCATTCCGGATGAGCTAAAGTATCTCTCCATTGTGGAGTCAGGACTTCGTCCCGAGGCACGTTCTCGCGTGGGAGCTGAAGGGCTGTGGCAGTTTATGCCAAGCACCGGCCGGATGTATGGCCTGAACCAGAGTTGGTACGTAGATGAACGTCGCGATCCTGAGAAAGCTACTGAGGCTGCCTGCAAGTATTTGAAGCAGCTTTATAATATGTTCGATGATTGGGAGCTGGCATTAGCTGCTTACAACACTGGGCCCGGAAACGTACGTAAGGCCATCCGCCGTTCGGGCTACAAGAAGAGCTTCTGGGAGATTTACAACCACTTACCCCGAGAAACACGTTCGTACGTTCCCCAGTTTGTTGCCGTGCTTTATACGCTGGAGCACGCCTCGGAACATAACCTATTCGCCGATAGCCCCACGCACCCTTGGGAAACCGATACGGTTCTGGTCAGTCAGTTCGTGAGCTTAAAGGCATTGGCTGAACAACTCAACGTCTGTGAAGAAGACTTAACACTGCTCAATCCGGAACTCAAACGCTTGGCAGTGTCCGATGAATCCAAAGCATATCCTTTGAATATTCCGGCTGATAAATTAGATTTTGTAGCTGCTAACCGCTCGGCCATTCTGGATTCATCCGGTACGAAGACTATTCAGAAAGCGTTTCTCGCTCAGGTTCAGAAAACCAGTGGGAGCACCTATGGGCGCAACAAAACAACCTATCGCGTACGTAATGGTGATGTATTGGGAGTAATTGCCCAGCGTCATCACGTGGGGGTATCTGATTTGCGACGATGGAACAACATCCGAGGAAGTCGCATAAATGTTGGACAAAAGCTAACTATTTGGACCAAAGATTCAGCGCCCAAGCTAGCATCAGCTACGAGCACCAGTCGGGCGGTACCCACCAGCAAGACGCATTTGGTGCGGCCCGGCGACTCGCTGTGGGAAATATCCCGTCGCTATGAAGGTGCTAGCGTTGCCAAGATCAAGCAGTGGAACAACTTGAGGAGCAACAGCATCAAGCCCGGCCAAAAACTGATCATCGGCCGCTAAACTAAAACTCAATGCGGTAGGTAAGGATAGGGATTAGACCCAACTGGTACTGCGTGAGCACCTGGCCCTGCACAGTATCATAGTACTGATAAGCCACATTCCGGCGGTTAGTTGCGTTCTGCAAATCTATTGACCATACACTGCTGTAGCGTGGTGTATCCTTTCGCAAACTCAGCCGGGCATCTACCTTGAAGTAGTCTGGCAGCTTTTCAGAGAACGCTCGGTCATCTAAAAACACAGTGCTTTGGGTAGCTATTGAGGCCGCGTTATCAATCGGAGTAACTCGAAGCCCACCGACGTAGGCACTGCGCAGATTGATACTAATCACCCTTCGCTTCTCTCTCTTGCTCCATACAAATTCTTTCCCCCCAGTGACGCTCATCGCATAGTTCCCGTTGAACCGCGTATCGCGTTCAATTCCATCTGCACCAGTATACTTCAACTCGTAGAGCGAACCACTAACCAGAAAATAATAGCTATCTAACAAGTTTTTTTCCACTGAAGCTTCCCATCCGTAGTTGCGTCCGGTGCCTTGGTTGGCTAAGGGTTCGCGCACAAAGCCCTCTAGTAAGTTAAGCGCGGAGAAGCTATTGCTAAACGTGCTGACTGGTACATCAAACAAATGTTGGTAGTAAGCCTCGGTATGCAGTCGGAGGCTTTCGGTCCACTGATAATCGTAAGCTACGGTATACTGATCAGATTTTGTAAAGCCTAAGTCTTGGTTGGATGGCAGGCTGCTTCCGTTGGGTAGAATCATATTACTGAAGTAGATTCCTGGCAA
Organism: uncultured Cytophagales bacterium; assembly: GCA_963761785.1. GTDB lineage: Bacteria > Bacteroidota > Bacteroidia > Cytophagales > Cyclobacteriaceae > Tunicatimonas. Next base: position 1,132,060 of record CAVXII010000001.1, on the reverse strand, counting down.
CTGAATCTGACTGTGTCTGCCGTAGGCCAAGGTGATTTGCTGGGGATGCACTGCTTCCGCCCAACTGTTCCACCGTAGTGATAAACGAGGTTCTGCCGAGTGACTTCCGTTAAGGGTAAAGTACGCAAAGTGAAGCCCAACGTTAGCAACCCACTGCGGGGACAAAGCAAACTTTGAGTCTACGTAAGGGCGGATCAATTGACTGCTTCCCTGTCCTTGCACCAGAGATTGCGACTCTTCGTCGGCGCCCCCTTCCGTACTGCTAAGCTGATAGTATAGGTTGTCAAAATAGAAACCAACCTGGATTGTGCTATTACCCCGTACTTTGTGGGTGAGCGAGGAGGTCACTGAGATTCGGTTTTCTTGGTAGCGGTCGTTGAGGATTCGTGCTAACTCATACGCATCGGTTAACCGATTGCTACGCTGGTTGGTAGACACAGCGGATGTAGCTACTACTGATTTGAGCAGTGCCTTACTACCCACTGGAAGCGTATGCGTGATCCCTACCGCTGCCATGTCGTTAGTGAACGAAACATTGAGGCGATCTTCTTGAGCTTCCCACACAGTAGAATCACGCGCCGCTTCAAATACGTTGCTGCCGCTGCCACCCACCCCAAACACCGTGAAGCTACCCGCTTTGTTCGTTGGGAAAAAAAGATTAAAGGACAGGTCTTGGAAAGCAATCTGCTCTCCGCCAAAGTCAAGCCCCAGCCCATTGGTCAGAATGCCAACGGTAGAATAACGGTAGTTGACCAAGTACGATCCGTCATAATTATCTCGGAAAGGTCCCTCAGCAGCAAACTCCAGTCCAATGAGTCCGGCTTGCGCCGTATATTCTCGTTTTTGATTATTTCCTTTCCGGAGGTGCATGTCCAACACTCCACCCACGGCGTTACCGAAGGTAGCAGGCAAAGTGCCGCTGTAGAAGCGTGAATCATCCAGTACCTGCGCACTGAGAACACTCTGACTACCGCCGCTTTGCACCCGGCGGTCGCCGAAGGTACCGGCATTAGACAGATGATTGGGGTTGACGATATCTACTCCCTCCAGACGCCAAAGCAGACTATTGGGAGAATTGCCGCGCACTGAAATATGGTTGGCCTGATCGTTCACGCTAACCACCCCTGGAAACGAAGTGACTAATCGAGCAGGATCAAAAAAAGTGGCCGCATAGCGACGAGTCTCTTCTACCGAAAAGGCGTAGCTCCCGATTGGGGAAATGGTTTGAACGGCTGGCGGACGATCAGTCACGACTACCTCGTTGAGATTTTTAGCCGTTTGCTCAAGTAGAATATTGAGTACCGTCTCTTTACCAGAGCCAACCAGCAAATTAGGATCGGCAAAGGTTTCATAACCAACCGAACTGGCCACCATATGATAACGTCCTACTGCAACTTTTTCAAGAGAAAACTGCCCAGCCTGGTTAGTAACAGCGCCAATGGTAGGCTCAGTATTACGCAAGTAAACCGAAGCACCTACAAGTGGCTGAAGCGTGGCTTTGTCCTGAATGGTACCCCGAATAGTTTGAGTAATGTTAAAGTCCTGAGCATTCGCTGTATTGAGAGTGAATGTTGAGAAAATAACAAAAGTAAGTAGGTAAGGAAGAAACCATCGGTTCTGCTGCATACCTACAACTTTAATCAATAAGAAGCTTATACTTCTACCTTCTCCTGCTCTTTTTCCTTTTCACCATTGGTGAGTTCTATCTCCTCGCCCGATGTATTGTGGAAGTGATAGTCTACCAGTCCTAAAGAGGAGTCGATCTCTAGCTTCACCCATTTATGATACTTCATATACCATTGCATTTGCCGCGAGTAGATCCCTTTGGTAAAGAATGCGTGGACAAATGGATGCATTGATATAGTCAGATCTTTTTCGTTTTGCTTAACGAGCAAATACTCAAGGTGATGTTCAATTTGGTCGGTAACGAGCAATGAAGGGGCGATTTTTCCGGTACCGCCGCAAGTAGGACAAATTTCAGTTGTGGCGATAGTCAGTTCGGGACGAACACGCTGTCGCGTGATCTGGAGCAAACCAAACTTGGTCAGCGGCAAAATTGTGTGCTTAGCGCGGTCGCTTTGCATCACGTCCTTCATCTTCTGATAAAGCGCTTTCTTGTTGTCAACCTTGCGCATGTTGATAAAATCGACCACAATGATACCACCCATATCGCGAAGGCGAAGTTGTTCGAGCCACCTCTTCTGCCGCTTTTATGTTTACGCTGAGGGCGGTAGCCTCTTGATCAGATTCGGAGTTTGATTTATTGCCGCTGTTTACGTCAACCACGTGCAGGGCCTCCGTATGCTCTATCACCAAATACCCTCCTCCTGGGATACTAACCGATTGACCAAATAGCGATTTTAGCTGTTTCTCTATGCCCAGGCTCTCGAAGATTTTGCCCTTGCCATTGTGATGACGCACAATCTTCTCTTTCTCCGGAGCAATTGTCTTGATGTAAGCCTTTACCTCTTCGTAAATGTCCTTATCGTCGGTGACAATGCTGTCGAAAGACTCGTTAAGCACATCGCGCAGCAAGGAAGAGGCACGACTCATCTCACCGATAACCTTATCGCGGGGTTTGGCTTCACGGAGTTTTTCAATACCATCCTGCCACAACTTCACTGAGTTGCGCAAGTCACGGTCTAGCTCAGCTACTTCTTTGCCCTCGGCAACGGTGCGAATAATGACACCAAAGTTCTCAGGTTTTATTGAAGAAACCAGACGGGATAAGCGCTTCCGCTCGTTCTTATCTGAAATTTTCTTGGAGATGTTAATAACATCAGAAAAAGGCACCAGAATGAGGTACCTCCCTGCTACAGACAACTCACAGGATAGTCGCGGCCCTTTGGTTGAGATAGGTTCTTTAACTACTTGCACCAGCAGTTGCTGGTTGCGGCTAAGCACCTGATTGATCTTTCCTAGCTTATCAATATCAGGTTCACGCTTCACTTTGCCGAGCAAGTGTGTATCAATTTTTTTGTTGCGAATACCTTGGGTAAACTTATTCAAGGATTTGATCTGAGGACCCAGATCCAGGTAGTGCAGAAAAGCGTCTTTTTCGTAGCCAATATCAATGAATGCAGCATTGAGTCCGGGCACTACTTTTCGTACGGTACCTAAATAAATGTCACCAACGGTAAATTTATTCGCTTCCACCTCGTGGTGGAATTCAACAAGACCCTTATCTCTTAGTAGGGCAATACGGCAACCATCCTGAGTTGAATTGATTACTAATTCATTACTCAAGGGATTATACGTTTAGTGTGATATACTAAATTTTGGGAAGGAACCAACTCAGCCTAAGGAGTAAGCTGGTCCCTATACTACCAAGGTAGTACTGAAGAACAGTGCTACTTCTTCTTGTGACGATTCTTTCTTAGGCGCTTCTTTCTTTTGTGGGTAGCGATTTTGTGTCGCTTTCGTTTTTTTCCACAGGGCATAATTAAAATATTTTAAGTGAATAATTATAAGCAACCACGATCAGTGACCGGTGTCGCTGTCTAAAGTTTATTAAGATACTCATCGGCGTTAGCCAGTACTTCAGGATCATCGCTTATGGTTTTCACCCGCTCAAACTGCTTCTGAGCCTTCTTTCTGGCACCTGATTCAAAGTAGCTAACCCCCAGAAAAAACTGCGCTTGCAAATGCTCTGGATTTAAGCGCACTACTTTTTTAAAACGATCCACCGCTTTGTCGTACTGCTGCGACTGAATAGAAAGTAGCCCTAGATTATACTGGGCCAGTTCGTTATTCGGCGCTTCCTCTACTACCTCGCGCAGCATCAAAATGCCCTTCATCGGTTCGGTAGTCGTTAGAAACGTCATCGCCATCTTTGTTTTTGCGTCCAGATTAGCCGGTCGCTGAGCCAATACGGCTTCTCCGTAATAGCGTACTCTCTCACCCAATACACGGGCCTTATTTTCATCTAACGCTAGGGTAAACGCTTCGTAATACATATTGAGTGCGTTCTCCTGTCGCTCTTCTCTAGGTTCTGCCTGCGCTAACTGACCAGCGTAATAAGCGGCACTATCGTACCAGCGACTACTGGCGTAGACCGAAATCAAAGAGTCCGCAAAAGTAGCACTTTTTTCGGTATTTTGGTAATTTCGGTAGTTTTCTCGCAGACGTTTAATTTCATCTTGGGTGCTTTCCGATACTTCGGGGAGATGCGGTGCCCCTGCCGACAGATCTACTTCCGCCACCGGAGCGCTATCTCCTCGGGTATCCAGGTTATTATCCCGGCCTTCGTTATCAACCACCACCCGGGGAAGAAACCACAGAAGCACTACTACTGCAAGGGCAACACCTCCTACTAAAAGCTTCTTTCTCAACATATTAAATGGTACCAGTTATTCATCTCAGCAACGTGAACTGGACGGAGAAAGTTTAGCGCACTTCGGTGGCTTTAATGCTATCGCTCTTCTTTATTTTATCTACAAAAACTTTGGAGGGCTTGAAGCTCGGCACGAAGTGCTCTTCGATGACCATTGCCGTGTTTTTAGAGATATTTCGGCCAATTTTCTTAGCTCGTTTCTTGTTAACAAAGCTCCCAAACCCCCTCACATAAATATTTTCTCCCTCGGCCATTGAGTTTTTTACTACGGTGAAAAAAGCTTCTACGGTCGTATAAACGTCTGCTTTGTTGATCCCGGTCTTATCAGCAATCTGCTGAACTACTTCTGCTTTAGTCACGTTGCTTGGTGGTTTAGTTAAGGCTCGTTGATTGGGGGGCGTAAATTTAAACCTTAATGCTAAATTAGAAAATAAAAGGATTAAAAACCTCCTTCTAATCAGGCATCTAGACAGACGTATTGTTGACTTTTCAAGCAAACCTCTTTTCTGTTGCACAACGGCTCTTTCCCTAAGAAAATTACGCGCTGGTACTTAGAAAACCAGCGTGATTTGCCTTGGCGGCACACCCAAGATCCTTACCTAATCTGGCTATCTGAGGTAATTCTGCAACAGACCAGGGTGGCCCAGGGAATGCCCTACTACCGACGTTTCGCAGATACTTTTCCAACCGTGCATAGTTTGGCAGCCGCTGAGCAAGAACAAGTCCTTCGCCTGTGGCAGGGATTGGGTTACTACTCGCGTGCTCGAAATCTGCACCGCTGCGCTCAGGAGATTATGAGCAAACACAATGGACAATTTCCCCGTACGTACCAAGAACTACTTAAACTACCCGGCGTAGGCACCTATACCGCGGCGGCTATTGCATCTTTCGCTTATAATGAAACCGTGCCAGTGGTAGACGGCAATGTGTATCGTGTACTAGGCCGGGTGTTCGGTATCAAAGACGATATTCAGTCTACCGGGGGGCAAAAGAAATTCCGCCAGCAGGCCGAGCAGTTGGTACCCGATGGAAAAGCCAATATCTATAATCAGGCTATTATGGAGTTCGGCGCACTGCAGTGCACTCCCGTTCAACCGGCTTGTTTATTGTGCCCCCTAAGTGAAATGTGCTATGCCTATCAGCACGGCCAGCAGCACGCACTTCCTGTGAAGTCCAGAAAAACCAAGGTGCGATCTCGCTTTCTGCACTACTTGGTTATTCGCCAGGGATCGAGCGTGTGGATGAAACGCCGGGGGGAATCAGGCATCTGGGCGGGGCTCTATGACTTTCATCTTATCGAAACAGCGGAGCCAACTACGCTTGGACAGCTAGACGACCCACTGCTTGGTTCGCTATTGGAGATGGAAGGCACCAGCGTAGCAGTATCTTCACCCTACCAGCACCTGCTCACGCATCAACGACTGCACGTTACCTTTTATACGATCACTTTAGGCCAGCCCCTTGGAAATCTATCTGCCGAATCAAACCGTCTGCAAGCGTATCCCGTTGATGAAATAGAGCAGTTGCCCAAACCGGTTTTAATTGACAGTTTTTTACAGAAAGAAATTCTTTAGTACATTATGGCAGGAGTCAACAAGGTAATATTAGTAGGAAACCTGGGTGCCGACCCGGAAGTGCGGCATCTTGAGAGTGGCTCGAAGGTTGCCACCATTAGTGTCGCCACCTCGGAAAGCTACACGAACAAAAGTGGCGAACGGGTAGAGCAAACCGAATGGCATCGCGTAGAACTCTGGGACCGGCTTGCTGAGCTCTGCGAGCAGTATTTGAGCAAGGGGCGGACGGTGTATATTGAAGGTAAGATCAGAACGAGTACCTATCAGGACAAAGAAGGGATTACGCGCTACGATAAACGAATTCGCGCCACAAACATGACTTTCGTGGGGGGGCGCAACGAGGAGGCTAATATGCAAGCCCCAGATGCTTCTGTTCAAAACCAAAGTAAGCCGGTGTCGCTTACAAACTCGGCGAACGATGGCCTGGCAGCTTCAACAACCGCCGAAGCCGATGATCTCCCCTTTTAATACTAACTAAATTACACCGTGTTGGAAGTCCCCCCCGATGATCCTTATTCCACGTTGGCCTTGCTAATCCACTGGGTGCCGATGGCCGACGTGTTGGTGGTAGTGCCCTCGGTTACGTATTTCGCCACTGTTGGGGTTGCCCTGATCCTACTTCTGTTCTGTTCGGCCATGATCTCCGGATCGGAAGTAGCATTTTTCTCGCTCTCACCCAAAGACGTAACCGAATGCCGGACTAGTACAGTATCTTCTGAACTACAGATTGCTTCGCTCCTCGAGCAACCCAAAGTATTATTAGCCACCATTCTGATTCTTAATAACTTGGTTAACGTGGCCATCGTAACCCTTTCTACCTATGCCACTTGGCAGTACGTGGGTAAGACCACGGAAGGGTGGGTCATCGGGGTGCTGACTACCGTAATCACCATTGCAATCCTTTTTTTCGGAGAAATTCTGCCCAAGCAGTACGCTATTCACTATTCTATGCACTTTGCGCGCCGTATGGCCGGATTGCTCAAAGTGTTTACGCAAGTGTTAAGACCAGTATCAATCGCGCTGATGTCCATCAGCCGGTTGGTAGAAAAGCGGCTCGAGAAGAAGGGCTACAATGTATCGGTCGACGAACTTAACCATGCGCTGGAAATCACCACCCAGCACGACAAGACTGCTACCGAAGAAGAGAAAGGGATTTTGAAGGGCATTGTCAACTTCGGAACGCTATCGGTGAAGCAGGTGATGCGCTCGCGCCTGGACATTACGGCCATTGATAGCGAAACCGATTTTCACGTTCTGATGGACACAATCAACAAAACGGGCTACTCGCGTATTCCGATCTATAAAGAAACCATCGATAATATTGAAGGCTTCCTATACGTTAAAGACTTATTACCCTATCTAGATAAAGAAGATACCTTTGCTTGGCAAACCCTGTTGCACAAAGGTTTTTTTGTGCCGGAAAGCAAGAAGATCGATGCTTTGTTACGCGATTTCCAGGAAAAAAGGGTACACATGGCCATTGTTGTTGATGAATACGGTGGCACCGCTGGACTCATCACCCTGGAAGACATCATTGAGGAGATTGTTGGCGAAATCAATGATGAATTTGACGAAAGCGACGTTCGCTACAACAAACTAGATGACAATACCTACGTGTTTGAGGGAAAAACTTCACTCAATGATTTTTGCAAGATCATCAGTGAAGACAGTATTTTGTTTGAGCAAGTGAAAGGAGAAAGTGAGTCGCTCGGCGGACTTTTACTTGAGATACATTCTAAGCTGCCCCGGGCCGGGGAGAAGGTGTACTTCGACAAGTACGTGTTCACGGTGGTGGCGGTAGATAACAAACGCATCAAACGCATACGGGTGCTGCGAAAACAGCCGCTTGTGCAAACTGCTTCCTCAGAAAGCTCGTCAATAATTCGCTCAACATGATCCTTCACCACCGAACTTTAGGCAAGGAGCATCCCGCTGAATCGGCTATCGTCATTTTACACGGAGTCTTTGGAACATCCGACAACTGGCAAACCTTTGGCAAAGCACTGGCCGAGCGGTATCGCGTGTTGCTGGTAGACCAGCGCAACCACGGACAGTCGCCCCACAGCGCCGATTTCAATTACCCCGTAATGGCGGATGATCTCAAAGCGCTCTTGGAAGAGCAAGAGCTGCCGCAACCGGTGGTGCTGGGGCACTCGATGGGCGGAAAAACGGCCATGTTCTTTGCGGTTCAATATCCGGAGTTGCTCAGCAAACTCATCGTGGTAGACATTGCTCCGCGGGCTTATCCGGTGCATCATCAGACAATACTAGACGCTTTTGCCGCGGTAGCGATAGATACAATTCAGAGCCGATCAGAAGCGGAAGAACAGATGGCATCGCTGGTGCCGGAGAAGGGAGTGCGGCAGTTTCTGCTAAAAAATCTACAGCGCACCGACGATGGCTTTGCCTGGAAGCTGAACCTATCGGTGATCCGCGATAACATTGAGGCGGTGGGAGCGGCCGTGCCGGAAGGCAAAACCTTCGAGAAACCTACGCTTTTTTTGCGCGGTGCAAAGTCTGACTACGTGCGGGATGAAGACAAAACCCTGATCAAGCAACATTTTCCACAAGCACAGATAGCGACCATTGAAAAGGCCGGGCACTGGGTGCACGCGGAGCAACCGGAAGCGCTGCTGGAGGTGGTGGCTAAATTTTTGGAAGAATAGGCGCAAAAAAACTTGGCTGCTTATCCAAATCGGCGCACCAAATACAGAATCAAACTAATGATCACACTGAGCAAAATACTCGTGCCCAGCGGAAAGTGAAACGAAAAGTTTTCTCGTTGAATGGAAAAGTCACCCGGCAACCGACCAATGAGCGGAATACGATCCGAAAAATGCACCAACAGCCCAATGGCCACGATGATCAGTCCGGCAATCATGATAAACTTCCCTAACGTCTGCGATTCAGTAGGCATGTGTTATGATTAATACCGACGAAACGGCCGCTTCCGGCCAATTGTTCCTGATCCCCTCGGTGATCGCCCCGGAAACGGCCGAGCGCGTTTTGCCCCCCCAGGTACTAGAAGTGCTCGGGCGACTTAACTACTTTTTAGCCGAGAACCTACGCACCAGCCGACGCTTTATCAGTTCCCTCAAACTGGGTCGCTCTATCGATCAACTACAGTTCGAGGTGCTCGACAAACGCACCGCTCAGCAAGCGCTCGCCACTCTGATGGCTCCGCTTCGAGAAGGTGAAGACGTAGGAATTTTATCGGAAGCGGGTTGTCCGGGAGTGGCCGACCCCGGGGCGCTGGCGGTTGCTTACGCGCATCAGCACGGCATCCCGGTGGTGCCCCTGGTGGGGCCCTCCTCGTTTCTGCTGGCCCTGATGGCTTCCGGGTTTAGCGGACAGTCATTTGTCTTCCACGGGTACCTGCCTATCAACAAAGCGTCCCGACAGAAGGCCATTCGACAATTGGAAAAACAGGCTAGTCAGCAACGACAGACGCAAATCTTTATGGAAACTCCCTTTCGGAACGACTCCCTGTTGCGTGATGTGCTGAGCCAGTGTTCGCCCAGTACCCTGGTGTGCATAGCGAAAGACATCACCGGACCCAATGAGTTTATCAAAACCCAAACAGTGCAGTGGTGGCGGCAGCACGTGCCCGCGCTGCATAAAGTTCCCGTTGTTTTTCTATTTTCGTCCTCTTAATCATCTGCGGATGGGTTAATTTGAGGTAATTAATTACCTTTGACGATCTACAAAAAAACCATCTATTACTATGCCCCACTTATTCACGTCGGAGTCTGTATCGGAAGGCCATCCCGATAAGGTAGCGGATCAAATTTCAGACGCTATCTTAGATGCTATGCTCGCCCAGGACCCTAACTCACGCGTAGCCTGCGAAACGTTCGTAACCACCGGCTTGGTGGTAGTAGGCGGCGAGGTAACTACCAATGCCTACGTTGAGATCCCAGATGTGGTTCGAGAAACCATCCGACGCATTGGCTACAACAAGGACAACTACATGTTCGAGTCCAACTCGTGCGGAGTGATGGTAACTTTACACAGTCAGTCGCCCGACATCGCCCAGGGAGTGGACGCTTCCGAAGAAAAGGAGCAAGGGGCGGGCGATCAGGGAATGATGTTCGGCTACGCTACCCGAGAAACCGAAGAATTTATGCCGATGGGACTGGCGTATTCGCACCGCTTGGTGCAGGAACTGGCGCGTATCCGCAAGGAAGAGCCAACGCTTATTGACTACTTGCGCCCGGATGCGAAGGCGCAGGTAACCATTGAGTACGATGACAACCGCCAGCCGCTCCGGGTCCATACGGTAGTTGTCTCTACCCAGCACGATGAATTTGTTACGCCATCGGGTAACAGCACCAAAGACAAACTACAAGCGCAGCAGCAGATGCAGAAGAAAATCCGGGAGGATGTGCTAGAGCACGTCATCCGCAAGGTGATTCCGGCCGAAATGCTTAAGGATACTACCTTCCATATCAACCCTACCGGTAATTTTGTGATCGGTGGTCCTCATGGCGATGCGGGACTTACGGGCCGCAAAATTATTGTCGATACCTACGGCGGTAAGGGAGCGCACGGCGGCGGTGCTTTTTCGGGCAAAGATTCCAGTAAGGTAGACCGAAGTGCGGCCTACGCGGCGCGTCACATTGCCAAAAATTTGGTGGCCGCGGGAGTTGCCGACGAGGTTTTGGTACAGGTAGCCTACGCCATCGGAGTGGCCGAACCGGTTTCGCTCACGGTAGATACCTACGGCACCTCTAAAGTTTCGCAAACCGATGCTCAGATCGCTGGCATTCTGCAAGAACTTTTTGACATGCGCCCGAGGGCTATTGTGGAGCGTTTTGGACTTAAAAACCCTATCTTTTCGCCGACCGCAGCTTACGGACATATGGGACGAGAGTCCTACACTGGTCGCGTAAAGGTAGATAAGGTGGTGGTAGAAGAAAATGGTGATTCACGCAAAACAGTAACTGAACGAGAGCCTAAAGAGGTTGCCTTCTTTGGTTGGGAGAGGCTTGACTACGTCGCTAAAGTGAAAGAAGCCTTCGGTCTGTAACCGCCTTCAGTAGAGCAATTCATAGTGTGGTGTTCACTAGTAAGAGTATGCTTAAAAATTTTCTCTCGCAGTTAAGCGCAAATAAGAAATTTTGTTTCGCTTGTTTGCTCTCTCCATGTTCATTTTTGTCTTAACCGGGACACGGCGGCACAAAAACGAACCAAAAAAGTCAAGGAGTTCCAATGCTTCTCCGCACGCCCGCCATTCCATGGTGGCCTGCAATTTCGGGCCAACGCACTAAAATACAGGCACTTGCATAAACTAAACATGCTCTAATAAAGTCCATCGCCTAAAAATGAAAATGCCCCCTTGGCCAGACGTGCCAAGGGGGCATTTGCTTTATTCAAAGGCTAGTGCGAAGCAAGCTTTTCCTTATGCTTCTTCAACTGGCGCCGTAGAGCGTCTACCGCCGCATCAGCCGCAGCCTCGAACGATTCAGCTTGCTCCTTGGCAAAGAGTTGATTGCCTGGTATGTTAAGCTTGATTTCTACAATTTTATCCTCAATAGCTTCGCCGTTCTCCATTTTAAGAAAAACTTCGCCGTCTATGATACGGTCGTAAAAAGTCTCTAATTTATCTACCTTCCGTTGAATAAAGTCTATCAACTCAGGTGATGGGTCTACGTGAACGGTCTGCGTCTGAAGTTTCATCTTCTTGGGATTTATGTTGTAGATTAATATACTACCTAACCGCAGAACGAGGCAACAGTTTGAGCAAATGGGCAAATTTCTGGAATACCTTAACGGTTATGCTTTGGGGTGGGCTTGGTCAAACGCCTGCTTGAGCTTCTCTACGGTATTGTGCGTATACACCTGGGTGGCAGCCAAACTTGCATGTCCTAGTAAGTCCTTAATTGCGTTTAGGTCGGCCCCGTTATCCAGCAGATGCGTGGCAAAGGTGTGGCGCATCACGTGTGGGCTACGCTTGTCGATCGTGGTATACTGGTCCAGATACTTACGAACAGTGCGGTATACCATCATTGGGTAGCAGGGGTTTCCCTTATCGGTGACTAAAAAAAAGGGCGATGTCTGCCCACTAAATTGATTCTTTTTTTCTGCGGTATACTTCCTCGCCAGGGTCAACAGACTTTCGTGTACGGGTACCAAGCGTTCTTTGCTACCTTTTCCATCTACTTTGATGGTCTCTCGTACCAAATCAACCTGGTCGTGCTGTAGATTAATCATCTCTGATAGACGGATGCCCGTTCCGTACAATAGCTCTAGCAGCATACGATCGCGGTAGCCCGCAAAATCTTCGGCAAAATCACAGGTGTCCAGGAGCTTGAACAGATCGTTCTCTTGAACAAAGTGGGGCAGGGGATACTCGGCTTTGAGTGCTTTCACCTTGTGAGTAGGATTTCTCTTGATATGCTCGCGCTTGTGCAGGAACTTGTAGAACGAACGCAAGGTGCTCACTTTGCGATTGATTGAGCGGGCTTTATTTTGCTTACCGGCCAGATCAACAATCCAGGCGCGAATTTCCTGGTGATCAGCCGCCGCAACGGAAAGCCCTGGGGCGTGGTGCTTCAAAAAAGCGTGGAACTGAAACAGATCGTTCCGGTAAGAAGTGATGGTGTGCGGACTGGCCCGCTTCTCGTAGGTAAGATACTTTACGAAAGTGTCTATCATATGTGAAGCAGTCTACGTGACCGGATTACGATGACCCCGTCACCATAAACCGAGTGAAACCGCCTCAATATACAAAAAACACTCGAAGCAGCGACGGGTGATAGACCTAAGCCTCGTCTTGCGATTGCATGCGTTGCTTGTAAGCTGCTTTTAGACGCTGATGCCGAAGCGTTACGGACTTCTTCTGATAGTGGGTGCGAGAGCGCAACTCTTTCAAAGTACCGGTCTTCTCAAACTTCTTTTTGAAACGCTTCAGCGCCTTATCAATTGACTCATTTTCTTTAACGCTTACAACAATCATAAATCGTGGGTTTTATTGACTTTGGATAACATTTTGAACAAGTCCGCAAATCTAGTAAATGCTGCGCGCACTGTCAAGCTAACAAAGATAAAACAGTATAATCTTTTATAGTTAACGGCAAATAGTAACATTTGTGTCCACACTATCCATGTTTGGATAGCGCGTTATTGGTTTAGTTTATTTTATTATTGACAAAGTATATTTTTGTACGCATAGAAATCGTACCTTTGGTTTCTTGAAATATTCTTAACAGCAATCATTATTTTATGAAATTAGCAGTAGTAGGCACCGGATACGTAGGATTAGTTACTGGAACCTGTTTCTCAGAAACCGGAAACAGTGTGACCTGTGTAGATATAGATGAAAAAAAGATAGAGAAGCTCAGAAACGGGGAGATACCAATCTACGAACCCGGTCTAGACGCGCTCTTCAAACGAAACGTAAAGCAAGGGCGTCTCCACTTCACCACTGACTTAAAGGAGGGTATTGCCGGAGCCAGCGTAATTTTCTTAGCCCTGCCAACGCCTCCTGGCGAAGATGGATCGGCTGATCTGCAGTATATTCTTAAGGTAGCCGATGATCTGGGACCTTTGTTACAAGAATATACCGTGGTGGTAGACAAGAGCACCGTGCCCGTGGGAACGGCCGAGAAGGTGCAAAAAAGGATTGCAGCTAGCGCAAAGGTAGATTTTGATGTGGTGTCTAATCCCGAGTTTCTGCGCGAAGGCGTGGCGGTCGAAGACTTTATGAAACCCGACCGCGTAGTGATTGGCACCCGCTCGCCCAAAGCCAAAGAAAAGATGGAAAAGCTCTATGCGCCCCTGGTGCGACAAGGAAACCCCATCCTTTTCATGGATGAAGCATCGGCCGAACTCACTAAGTACGCCGCCAACTCCTTCCTGGCTACCAAAATCACCTTTATGAACGAAGTGGCCAACCTCTGCGAGCGTTTAGGCGCCGACGTCAATGCCGTGCGCCGAGGCATTGGCACGGATACTCGAATCGGCAAACGCTTCTTGTTCGCTGGCATTGGCTACGGAGGTAGTTGTTTTCCTAAAGACGTGCAAGCCTTGGCTAAATCAGCCGTAAACGCCAATTATGACTTTCAGATCTTGAAGTCAGTGATGGAAATTAACGAAGGGCAGAAAACCCGATTGATCGCCAAGGCCAAAGAGCACTACGGAGACGATTTATCTGGCAAAACGTTTGCCATGTGGGGATTGGCCTTCAAACCTTATACCGACGATATTCGGGAGGCCCCTGCCCTGTATAACATCGACGCGCTGCTGGAAGCCGGAGCAAAGATTAAGGCCTATGATCCGGAAGCCATGAAAAACGTGCGGGCCCAGGTGGGCGACCGCATCGAGTTTTGCGTAGACGAGTACCACGCGGCCGAGCAAGCCGACGCGATCTTCATCATGACCGAATGGCCCATTTTCCGAACGCCCGACTTTGAGAAACTATCGTCGGTGTTGAAGGATAAAGTGATCTTCAACGGTCGGAACCTCTACGAACCGGAAGCGATGAAGGAGTTAGGATATAGTTATTATAGTATTGGAAGAAAAGACATTCATGCCTAAGAAACGAATATTGATTACAGGGGGAGCCGGTTTTCTGGGCTCCCATTTGTCCGACCGCTTTCTCAAAGAAGGCTACTACGTAATTGTGATGGATAACCTGATCACGGGTAGCCTGAGCAACATCGAGCATTTGATGCACCGCGATGACTTCCAGTTCTTTCACGGCGACGTGTCTAACTACGTGCATATCCCCGGCGATCTGGATTACATCCTGCACTTTGCTTCCCCCGCTAGTCCTATCGATTATCTCAAAATGCCCATTCAAACCCTAAAGGTGGGCTCACTGGGAACGCACAACTGTTTGGGGCTGGCTCGCGCTAAAAACGCGCGCATTTTGGTGGCTTCCACCTCGGAGGTTTACGGTGACCCCAACGTTCACCCCCAGCCGGAAAGCTACTGGGGCAACGTCAATCCCATCGGTCCGCGCGGGGTCTACGATGAGGCCAAGCGCTTCCAGGAAGCGATGACGATGGCCTATCACACGTTTCATGATCTGGAAACGCGTATCATTCGTATCTTCAATACCTATGGTCCGCGCATGCGGCTCAACGATGGTCGGGCGTTGCCTGCTTTTTTGGGGCAGGCCTTGCGGGGCGAAGACCTTACTGTATTCGGTGATGGCTCGCAAACCCGTTCGTTTTGCTACGTTGATGACCTGGTAGAAGGGATCTACCGCTTGCTGCTTAGCGACTACGCTCAACCGGTGAATATTGGCAATCCTGATGAGATATCTATTAAAGATTTTGCCGAGGAAATTATCAAACTCACGGGTACCGACCAGAAGATCATCTACAAGCCTCTGCCCAAAGATGATCCGATGCAGCGCAAGCCGGACATTACCAAGGCGCGAGAAATACTGGGCTGGAAGCCTACCGTATCGCGTAGCGAGGGGCTAAAAATCACCTACGAATACTTCAAAAAGCAGATTGATGGCGAGTAGACTAGACTAGCACTGCTTAGATTGACGGGATTCGTTGAACTCTTTAGTTCTCCTCCTTTTGATAAAATAGTCTTCCTATCCTATTTATGTGGTCTATCAGGTCGCTATTTTCAATCTTACGAAAGATAGATACATCTATATTATAGGGCAGCAGCAAATCGTCTAGCTCATTTTCTATTTCAAACTGATCCGCTAGTGTTAAACCTTCACCGCAAAGTGTAAGGTCAATATCGGAACCGGGATGATAGTTGCCCTTAGCCCGTGATCCGTACAGAAGTGCTTTTTCTACGTTAGCGTGAATTGCTAACACTTGGTTTATTTGAGCTGCCTCCTGGGGCAAAAGTCCGTACACAGAGGCTTCTGATAGATTCCCTACTAACTTATCCATTGTTTCTTTTGGCTTGCATGGTTCGTTGAAATTCTAAGAAAGCAGTACGGTAGTTTTCTAAAATTTTCAGAAATATGTCACTGGCCGTTTCCTCATTATAGGTGTGAGGAGTCTTGTTACGACTACCAATCATACTCATCCAAGTTTGTCCGTCGGCAATCAGTCCGGTGCTGTATGCTTCTCGAGTAGCATCTTTTGACCCGTATATTTCGGTTGTTCCCCGATCTATGCTAACTTTCTCAAATACATCTGAATGGTATTTTCTAACCCATAGTACAGCGCGTCGCAGATCAGCGCGTGCCCAATGGAAACCTCTAGCAGGTGCGGCACCTGTTCTTTGAAGAATTTTAGGTTCTGCAAATCCAAATCGTGCCCCGCGTTGATTCCTAGTCCAAGGGTCTGTGCCCGCTTGGCACTTTTTGCGTAAGGAGCCACCGCCCTCTCCGGGTCGTCAGAGTACCCGCGGGCGTACCCTTCGGTATACAGCTCGATGCGGTCGGTTTCTACGGCAGCTGCCCCTTCCACCATTTCCTCATCAGGATCCACGAAAATAGAAACCCGCACTCCCATCGCTTTCAGTTGTTGAATAACATCCTTCAGAAAATCCCGCTGACCCACCGTGTCCCAGCCCGCGTTCGAAGTGAGCACCTCCGGAGGGTCGGGCACCAGCGTGGCCTGGGCCGGTTTCACTTCGGCAACCAGCTGTAGAAAACGCTCGTCGGGGTAGCCCTCAATGTTGAACTCAGTGGTAACCGCTTCGGCCAACCGGATCACATCGTCGCGCCGAATGTGCCGCTCATCGGGACGCGGGTGCACCGTAATACCCTGGGCACCAAAACGTTCGGCGTCGCGAGCCACCTGTAGCACGTCGGGATTATTGCCGCCGCGGGCGTTGCGCAACGTGGCTATTTTGTTAATATTTACGCTTAGTTTCGTCATTCTTCCGTTTTTCCGTATACTTGAAAGTGGTTAATGGTTGTTAAATCTTCGCCGAGCGGCTAAGTTACTAGCCATACGGCAGGCTGCTCTACACCAATCGGTACCTGACCACCATCATTGTTATCTAGTCCGGCGTGGAACGCATCCAATATCCGATAACCGCCATCTAAAAACAACCTTATGAGCCTGAAACAACGAATAGAAGGTGATATAAAACAAGCCATGCGGGCCAGGGACCAAGACAGCCTGCGCGCATTACGCAGTCTTAAATCGATGATTTTGCTGGCCGAAACCGAAAAAGGGGCCGATGGAGAACTGTCAGAAGAAGCCGAGATGCGTCTGCTTACCAAGGCTGCCAAGCAACGAAAAGAGTCGCTAGAGGTTTTTAAGGAGCAGAAACGCGAAGATCTGGCGGCCAAAGAACAAGCTGAGTGGGAAGTGATCAACCAGTACTTGCCGCAGCCCTTATCCGAAGAAGAACTTCAGTCAGCGGTAAAGAAAATTGTGCAAGAAACCGGGGCCACTGGCATGCAGGACATGGGTAAGGTGATGGGCCAAGCAACCACCGTCCTGGCCGGGAAAGCTGACGGGAAAGCCATTTCTACCGTAGTGAAACGCATATTGAGCGGTAAATAGTGAATACCTGGGACCTTGCCTTGCTGGTCGTCCTGCTGCTGGGAGCCTACCGCGGCTACACCAAAGGAATTCTAATGGAACTGGTAGCCTTGGCCGCGTTTGTGATAGCTATTGTTGGGGCGCTCCAACTCATGTCTTGGGGAGTGAGCTTTTTGTCGGATACCTTGCAAACCGACGGCGCGTGGCTGTCGTTACTATCTCTTGTGCTGCTATTCGTAGGCATTTTAACCGGAGTTTCTATTGCGGGCAAGATGCTCAAATCAGTGGTGCACCTGACTCCGATTGGGTACTTAGACGGACTGCTGGGAGCCGCGGTAGGCGCGGTTAAGTGGGCGTTTGGCATTAGCGTGATATTCATTATACTCGACTACGCGGAAGTGGCGCTCCCCAACACCGACGACAGCGAACTATACGGATACGTGCACCCCTTTGCTTACCAGGTGGTTGAAAAATTCAGGGAATGGTTTCCCGCGCTCGAAAACATTGTCGACGCTATCCGCCATCTCTTTCGTTCGGCAACTTCTAGGAACGTAACGGCGCTATTGTATGTATAAGGGGAGACTCATTAGTTAATATAACCATCGCGGATTCATGAGCTGGAAAACCTACGAAACAAAAGACTACCGCTACATTGACGAAGGGCAGGGAGACGTGATGCTGCTGTTGCACGGACTCTTCGGAGCCATCAGCAACTGGGATAACGTGATTCGTCAGTTTTCAGACTCCTACCGGATCATTATTCCTATGTTGCCCGTATACGAAATGCCGGTACGCAAGGCCGGTTTGGAAGGACTCACTGCCTTTTTAGAAAATTTTGTGAACGATATGCAACTCAGTGATATGGTGGTGATGGGCAATTCGCTGGGCGGCCACATCGGTCTGATCTACACCTTGGCCAACCAAGAAAAAGTGAAACGACTGGTACTCACCGGCAGCTCAGGTTTGTTCGAAAACAGCATGGGCGGATCGTTTCCCAAGCGGGGCAGCTACAATTATATCAAGGAAAGAGTAGAGTACACCTTCTACGATCCGTCTACAGTTACCAAGGAATATATTGATGAAGTGTTTGAAAATCACCACCAGCATTCCAAAGTGCATGTCCATCGTAGCCATCGCTAAATCAGCGCAGCGCAACAATATGGCCGAAGAATTGCATAAGATACAGGTACCTACCCTATTGGTATGGGGGCTGAATGACACGATTACCCCCCCACTGGTCGGCCATGAATTCAACCGGCTCATTCCCCAGGCGCGCCTGCGGTTCATTGACCGCTGTTGCCACGCGCCCATGATGGAGAACCCTGACCGGTTCAATACGTTGTTAGAAGAGTTTTTACAAGAAGCTACGATTGTATGATTGCTCGAGAACTAATTAATTCGCTTATTCCTGCCCTTCGGGGGCACGACGATATTGCTAAAGCTACTTCTCTGATGGACGACCTGACGGTGGCCCAACTTCCGGTGGTAGAAGACACCGACTTTCGAGGGTTCATCACTAACGATATGCTGTTTGATGATCTGCTCAGCCACACCACCGTGGGCCAGTATCAACTCAAGGCCCAGGATTGCTTCGTGCGACAGGACCAGCACTTCTATGAGATAGCCAAGGTGCTCTCCGACTGCGATCAAACCATGGTGGTGGTGGTAGACGACCAAGGGGAGTTTATGGGAGTAATTGACGTGGCTACCCTGATGGCTTCGTTTTCAGAAAACTCGGCCGTTCAGTCGCCCGGCGGCATCATTGAACTAGTGGTGAAGCAGATTGACTATTCATTGGCCGAAATCACCCGACTCATTGAGGCCGACGGTGTGAGGATTCTAGGATGTTTCATCCGCAACGACCCCGACCCCACCAAGATTAGGTTAACCATGAAACTGGATAAGAAAGACATTGCCCGGACGGTGGCCACGCTCGAGCGCTTCAATTACCATGTACAAGCCCTATTTCAGGAAGAACTCATCGATACTTACGAGAAAGAGCGCCTGGATGCCCTGTTGAGGTACTTAGATATTTAAGTCGACAGTTGGGTAGTTGATAGCCCATAGCTGAAGGCAGTAGCTATCAACCGTCGACTGTGAACCAATTGGCCGTCGACTCAAAGAACAAAGCATGAAAATCGCCATTCACGCGCGAAGGATCAACGAAGACCGCTTCCCCTACCTTCAGTTTCTGCTGGACGAGCTAGAACACCGCCGGGCCGAAGTGCACCTCTCGCGAATGTTGAGAGACTTACTAAAGAACTCGCCGGTTCAGTGCGATCAATTTTCGGTGTATGATACCATTCCGACGGTCGACTTTGTAATTAGTGTGGGCGGCGACGGCACCCTGCTAGACACCGTAACGCACGTGCAAGACCGGGAGTATCCCATTCTGGGGATCAACATTGGCCGCTTGGGCTTTCTGGCTACCGTATCCCAGGATAAGATTAGGGAAGCCTTAGACGCGCTTTACCACCAACGCTTTAGCTATGATTATCGCACTTTAGTATCAGTAGATCCTTCGTTTCCGGTAGAGGATGGTCTCAACTTCGCGCTCAACGACCTGACGATCATTAAGAAA
Source organism: uncultured Cytophagales bacterium (assembly GCA_963761785.1). Taxonomy (GTDB): domain Bacteria; phylum Bacteroidota; class Bacteroidia; order Cytophagales; family Cyclobacteriaceae; genus Tunicatimonas. The sequence continues at coordinate 1,112,152 of CAVXII010000001.1, read as the reverse complement.
GATACTTCCTCAATGATCGGAGTGCACGCGTCAGTCGACGGAGCCTATCTGAACTCCTACTGGGCCGATGGATTAATCGTAGCAACTCCCACTGGCTCCACCGGTTATTCGCTGAGTTGCGGAGGACCCGTACTTTCCCCCCAATCCAGTAGTCTCATCATTACTCCCATTAGTCCGCACAATCTCACTGTGCGCCCCCTGGTGGTACCTGACGACAGCGTGATCACCATTGAAATAGAGGACCGATACGAAAACAGGTTGTTATCCTTAGACTCGCGTTCGTACCCGGTAGATACCCATCAGAAGATATTCATTCGCAAAGCGGGTTTTCGGGTTCGCCTGGTTAAATTTGAAGGATATCACTTCTTCAATACCCTCCGCCAGAAGCTAAACTGGGGATTGGATGTAAGAAATTGACCCGCAAACGCTTGTTTGCAGGATTAAATTGCGCTAAAATTACGCCAACCTGAACTCCAGCCCGTATGCGCGCCCTTCCCAACCGTCTTTGTGTTATTGCCCTATTGCTATTAGGTCTGTTCGTTGCGAACGATACCTTTGCTCAAACCCAATCTAATCGAAGAATCAAGCAGAGCCGAAAGCGGATGATCAACAATGGCAACCGGCAGGCCACCTTTTCGGGAGCGCGCTTGCCCTTCGGCAACGCCAAACAGTATATCACTATCGGAATCTCGGCCAACGCCCTAAACTACTTCGGTGATATTGTGCCCCGCGACAACGTTTTGAGCACCGATATCGCGTATACCCGTCCAGGCTTAGGAATTTCTTCTTCGGCCCGGCTGGGACGAGCCTTCTCGGTGCAAGCAGCCTTCATGTACGGACGTGTGTCCAGCAGCGATTTTGGCACAGCCGATCCGCAAGACGAAGAAGCGGGCTATCGCTACGTGCGCAACCTGCAGTTTCGCAACAACATCAAAGATTTATCCATCGTTGGGGTGTTTGATCTGTTTCCGAATCCGTATTCGCTCTCACTGCGCATGCGTTGGACGCCCTATATGTTCGCCGGAGTATCGGTGTTTCATCACAATCCCCAGGGCCTGGTGCCCCAGCAAGCCGTACTCCGCGAAGGCGATCTGGCCAATCCTTTTGTTCCCGAACAAGCCGGAGAGTGGGTAGGCCTGAAAGACTTACAAACCGAAGGTCCTGAAAACACCTATAGTAACTTTCAGATAAGCATTCCCTTCGGGGCGGGGTTCCGATTCCGAATAAACGAACGCTTCGATGTGGAAGGGGAGGTGAGCTACCGCTACCTGTTCACCGATTACCTGGACGACGTGAGCGGCAACTATGCCGACAAAGGCTTGCTACAGAGCGACCTGGCCCGCGTGATGTCCGACCGCTCCCTAGAGCCGGTCGATGTGGTTTCGGGCGACCTTCGTGCTATTTACTCTCCCGAGGGAGCACTTAACCGCACTACGAGCACCTACGAGGGAGCCGATGGCGCAACGTACGTGCATCTGCCGGGCTACGGACAACCGCACGCGAGTGCCAACCGCGGCAACGCCGATGACAACGATATCTTCATCGTGACAACCGTCCGTCTGGTGATGATGTTGGCACCCCTTGATCTGCGGGAACGGCGGTAATTTATTTCCTCGCATCGGCATACCAAACCCCCGGCGCTTTCAGTTATAAGAGGTGAGTTTCGCGGCTGATTGTAGCCGATGCGTACCTTCATCAAACTGACGATCTTGCTTTCTTATCGCTTTCTGCTTCCCATAATTTTATTGGTTTGTACCCTCTTTTCCTATGATGTCTCCGCCCAGAAGCACGAGGTGGGATTTGGACTAGGAGGGTTTAATTACACCGGTGATCTGGCGCGCGACTTTGCCGTGCGGCATACCCGGCCCGGCTTGGGCTTGCTCTATCGCTACAATGTGAACAACCATCTCAGTCTGCGCGGGGCGCTGCACGGCGGCTGGCTTGCCGGTAGCGACACTCCGCCCTATGACGCGCTGGCTACCCAACGCGATACCTCTTTTAGCACTTCCATCACCGAACTCAGCGGAGTGGTGGAGTATCACTTTCTGGATTGGAAGAACAACATTCGCTTGTTGCGCTGGACGCCCTACTTTTTTGCGGGCGTAGGCGTTGCTTTTCTAGGAGCTCATGACACACAAACCGAATCGTACAGCCGCACCCAGCCGGTAATTCCCTTCGGCGTAGGGTTCAAATATATGGTCAATCCGGTGTGGGTGCTCTCGCTGGAGGGCGGCGTTCGCAAAACTTTTACCGATTATATTGATAACGTCTCAGGCGGCGATCCGGCAGTGCGTAATTTCGCTTACGGCAATAGCTACAGCGACGATTGGTACTACTACATTGGCGTATCGCTTAGCTACACGTTCTATACCATTCCCTGTCCGTACCACTTCTAATCAGGATCGTTCTTAATCTTACCGCGTTGTCGCACAATTTTGTACCTTGCGGCTTGATTCGCCCGGTAGTCGCATGAAAGAAAGCATCAATCCTAGCAATTTGCCCCAGCACATCGCCGTTATTATGGATGGAAACGGACGCTGGGCCAAGGGACAAGGGGCCGCACGTATTTTCGGACACCGCAGCGCCGTCCAGGCCGTACGTGATGTCACCGAAGGCTGTGCCGAACTGGGAGTGGGTTTCCTGACGCTCTACGCTTTCTCAACTGAAAACTGGGGCCGACCTCGGGCCGAGGTAAACGCTTTGATGCAATTGTTGGTCAACACCATCGGTGCCGAGCAAGAAACCCTGATGAAAAACAATGTGCGTTTGCAAACCATCGGCAATACCCATCAACTACCGGACAACTGTGCTAATACCCTACGACGTGCTATCGAACTTACCCAGCATAATACCGGTTTGACGTTGGTACTAGCACTAAACTACAGTGGCCGCTGGGAGATTACCGAAGCGGTGAAAAAAATTGCCCGGCAAGTAGAACAGCAACATCTGCGGGCCGAAGATATAGACCAAACCACGATTGCCGATCAGCTGGCTACGCACGATATGCCTGATCCGGAGCTGCTGATCCGGACCAGTGGCGAGATGCGCATCAGCAATTTTCTGTTGTGGCAACTCGCTTATACCGAACTCTACATTACTCCGGTGCTCTGGCCCGACTTTCGGCGGGAGCATCTCTACGAAGCTATTCTGACCTACCAGCAGCGCGAACGACGATTTGGAAAAATTAGTGAGCAAGTGAACTCGCCCTCATGAACAAAATACTACTATTAAGCCTATTGCTTTTCCTCCTGCGTCCCGCCCTGGCGCAAGACACTGACATCAGCTATACCGAGCCCCAGGAGTACGAGATTGCGGAGATCACCGTATTAGGCACCAAGGGACTGAATAGCGACGCGGTGATATCGCTTTCCGGTCTGTCGGTGGGCGACAAGATTGCCGTGCCCGGCCCGGCCGTGAGCGACGCCATCAAAAAACTGTGGAAGCAGCGCATCTTCGGCGACGTGTCGGTGAGCGCCAGTAAGATCGAGGGCGACAAGATTTCTTTGGTCATCAACCTGGCCGAAAAGCCCCGGCTGAGCCGCATCGAGATCAGCGGCATTAACAAAACCCAACAGGGTGAAATTAATGATGACCTCACCCTGATCAAGGGGCAGATCGTGGACGAAACGCTGATTAACCGGGCGCGCCTCACGGTGAAGGACTTTTTTGTGGACAAGGGCTTTCTCAACGTAGCCATCGACGTGCAGCAGCAGCCCGACACCGTGCTCAACAACAGCATTGTGCTTAAGCTAGAGGTTGACAAAGGCAGTAAAGTAGCCATTAAGCGGATCAACTTTGAGGGGAACGAGGTGTTCTCGGATAAGCGACTCAAGGGACGACTCAAGGAAACCCACGAGAAGGTGCGCTTTACGCTGGTGGAAGATCTCATCAGCCGGTTGTTTCGCCTGAAACCGCGTAAGGTGAAGAACTTCGTAACCGACCGGGAGGATGTGACCTTTGGCGGCCTGAAGACGTACATCAACCGACACGTGAAGCTTAATTTCTTTAACGGCTCCAAGTTTATCCGCGATGATTACGAAGCCGACAAGAAGAACCTGGTTACCTTCTACAACTCTAAGGGCTACCGCGATGCCACCGTAGTAGAGGACACCGTCTACGCTTCAGGCAACAATACCATCGATATGAATATCACGGTGGACGAAGGACAGCGCTACTACTTCCGCGACATCATCTGGAGCGGCAACTACGTGTATGATGACAATACCCTGGCCCGGGTGCTGGGCATTGAGAAGGGCGAAGTCTACGATCTGGAAAACCTGAACAAACGCTTGCAGTTTAACCCTACCGGCAACGATGTGAGTGCGCTCTACATGGACAATGGTTACCTGTTTTTCAATGTGCAGCCGGTAGAAGTGCAGATCGAAGAAGACTCGATCGATGTGGAGATGCGCCTCTTTGAGGGTGAACAGGCTACGATCAGTAAAATTTTGATTACCGGCAACGACCGCACCAACGACCACGTGATCCGCCGGGAGATTCGCACCATGCCCGGGCAGAAGTTTAGTCGCAGCGACCTGATCCGTACCCAGCGCGAGTTGTCGCAGTTGGGTTACTTTGACCCTGAGCAAATTGGCATCAATCCCATTCCCAACCCCGCTGAGGGCACCGTGGACATCGAGTACTCATTAGTAGAGAAGCCTAGCGACCAGATTGAGCTCTCGGGCGGCTGGGGCGGTTTCGCTGGCTTCGTGGGCACTTTAGGCTTGGTGTTTAATAACTTCTCGCTGCGCAACATCCCGCACTTCGATAAGTGGCGTCCGCTGCCGGTGGGCGATGGGCAGAAGCTGTCGTTGCGGGTGCAGGCGAATGGCCGTTTCTTTCAGACCTACTCCGCTACCTTCTCCGAACCCTGGTTGGGAGGACGCAAGCCGAACAACCTGACCGTAGGTTTGTCGCGGACTATTCTACGAACCGGGGGACGGCAATTTAATCGTTTTGGCCAGTTTGGTGGATTTCCCCAAGAGGAAGGTACCCTTAGTATCACTAATCTGAGTGTAGGATTAGGACGGCGATTACGCTGGCCGGATGATTACTTCACGCTTAGTACTTCGGTAATATTCCGAAACTATAACTTGTTTAATTACCGAAACTTTCAGGGACTACAGTTTGATGGAGGTACCGGCACATCTAACAACATTGCTCTGAACAATACCTTATCTCGCAGTAGCATTGACGCACCTATGTTCCCCCGGGGCGGCTCGCAGATTTCATTGGAGCTAAGTCTTACCCCGCCCTTCTCCTTGTTTTCTAAAGATGAGAAGTATTCTGATTTAAATACCAACGACCGCTACCGCTGGTTAGAATACCACCGGTGGATGTTTGATGCCAAGCACTATACGCAGCTGGCCAAAAACTTAGTGCTGGCTACGAGTATGCACTTTGGTTTCTTCGGCTCCTACAACAACAATGAGATCGCTGCTCCCTTCGAGCGATTTTCGCTGGGCGGCACCCTGGGGAACCAAGGAAACTTTCAGGTGGCCCGGGAGCTGATCTCGCTCCGTGGATACGATAACCAGACGATTACTCCCGTGGAAGAAGGCTCTTCTCTGAGTGGCGGAATTGCCTACAACAAATACTCGATGGAGCTTCGGTATTTAGTATCGCCCAATCCGGCAGCGACCATTTATGTACTAGGCTTTGCCGAAGGCGGTAACAACGTTGCCGACTTCAACAAGTATAACCCGTTTGATCTGTACAAGTCGGCCGGAGTGGGAGCCCGTATCTTTATGCCCGCTTTTGGTTTGCTAGGCGTTGACTGGGGTTATGGCTTTGACAGCGTTGACATTCCTGGGGTTCAGTTTCAGCCCCCGGGCCCGCAGTTTCACTTCTCTTTGGGACAACAGCTACGTTAACTTTAGCTAAGACGACGACGATGAACATGATTTTTAGGAAACCCCATGTAATTTTCTCTCTGGTTTTTGTAACTTTGTGGGCTATTGCGGGAAATTACCCGGCGATGGGGCAAAAGCTAGGCTATGTGAACACCGATTTTGTGCTCAGCAAAATGCCTGACTACCAGAAGGCACAATCCGAAGTCGACGCGCTCGCTGTTAAGTGGCAGGAAGAAATTTCGGGCATGCAGCAGGCCATTGACGAAAAGTATAGCGAGTTGAAGGTAGAAGAGGTGTTGCTCACCGAAGAGATGCGAAAAGGGCGCGTCACTGCTATCAGTGAGCAGGAAAAAACGCTTAAAGAGTATCAGCAGAAGGTATTTGGCTTTGAAGGGCTTTATTACCTCAAGAAGCAAGAACTGATGAAGCCGCTACAGGACGAAGTATTTGATGCGGTGGAGAAAGTGGCCAAACAAAATAAGCTTCAGTTTGTCTTCGACAAAGCCGGAGACCTCGTTATGATTTATACCAATCCGATTCACGACTATACCGATTACGTATTAGATGAGTTAGGATTGGGGGAAAAAGAAGATACGGCCCGATAATTGTCTATTTATTTACGTAATATTACATTAATCAACTAATCAGTAAGATGAGAACTAAAGGTATTATAATAGGTATTTTGATTTCATTTGTATCGCTGGCGGCTCAGGCACAGAAAATTGGCTTTGTGAGCACCGACTACGTGCTGGCGCAAATGCCCGAGGCAAAACAAATTCAGTCCGAACTACAAGCCTACGAGAAACAGTTGTCTAACAAAATTCAGGCAACCATCCAGGGTTACCAGCAGCAGTTGCAAGCCTACCAACAGGGGGCAGCTACCATGACTGATGACGCCCGCAAGGCGAAGGAGAAGGAGCTTACTGAGTTGCAAACCCAGATTCAGCAAGATCAGCAGGAAGCGCAGACCAATCTGCAAAGGAAGCAGGGCGAACTCGTACAGCCTGCCTACGACAAAATCCAAAAAGCGATCGATGCGGTGGCCAAGGCCAATGGGTACACCCACGTGTTGAGTCCTGAAGTAGTGCTGTACGTAGAGAATGAGGAGGAAGCCAATTTGTCGGATCGCGTACTCAAGCAAATGGGAATCACCCCAACTCCAGCGGCTAACCAAGACACTCCCAACGAATAGAAAATAGGGATCATAGCAAGTAGCCGGACCATTTGGTTCGGCTTTTTTCGTTTACAACCTTATAAAAAATAGCTTGCCAGGCTGGGTTTTCACGTTTTTTATTTCAATTTTAGGATTGTTTTTGCACAATTGAGATAAAAGCTACAACTAGTGCCATTCCTTCTTTAAATCGCTTGCCAATTCAGTGTCCTTCACTTCGCTAACCTTCTAAACCTACCCCCATGAACGAAAACATCAACAAAAACGCCTTGTTTTACGGCAGCTGCTTCGCCCTGATCACCACTGGCTTTACCTACTCTATCCGAGCTGGGATTTTACCACAGCTAGGTGAAGAGTTCGGCCTCACCGCTGAGCAACTCGGATTTATTAACCTTATGTGGTTTCTGGGTTTTCCGATCTCAATGGTTATCGGAGGTTTAGTATATCACTCAGTAGGGCCTAAGATCATCATGAATGTGGCCTTTCTGGCGCATACACTGGGCATTGTGCTGACCATTTATGCGGGTGGTTATGTCGGCCTGTTGGTTTCTACTCTGCTGATTGGCCTGGGCACCGGATGTACAGAAGCGGCGTGTAACCCAATGATTGCCGATATGTATTCCGGGGTCACTATGAACAAAATGCTCAACCGATTTCATATGTGGTTTCCCGGAGGCATTCTGGTTGGTTCGCTGATCTCTAAGTTCATGACAAATTTCGGCTTCTCCTGGGAGGCCCAGATGTGGGTGATCATGATCCCTACGATCACTTATGCGGTGCTTTTCTTTGGAAAAACATTTCCTAGAGCCAAGGTGGAGGGAGCTACGTCCCTAGGCGAAAACTTCAAAGCAATGCTTACCCCGGTGTACCTGTTCCTGATCGTCTGCATGGCCTTAACGGCAATTACCGAATTTGGTCCGGGGCAGTGGGTAAGATTGGTTTTGGGTAGTACCGGGGCAGATCCTATGTTAGTCTTAGCATTGACCGCGGGCTTGGTAGCCATCGGCCGATTCTTCGGCGGGCCGGTGGTGGCTGCGCTGGGTCAAACCGGCGTATTGTTAGGCGGGGCAATACTAGCTACCATTGGTATTTATATGTTCAGTACCATAACGGGGCCAATGATCTACGTAGCCGCGATTGTTTTTGCCCTTGGATACTGTTACTTCTGGCCGGTGATGGTCGGTGCCGTAGCGCAGCGGGTGCCGTTGAGCAGCGCGTTAGGTATGTCTATCATTGGAGCAGTAGGTATGTTTTCTACCTCTATTTTTCAACCTATCATCGGAGGCTGGATCGACGGTTCCCGCGTTGAAAATATGGCTGAAGGACTCACCGGTAACGCACTAGAGTTAGCCACCGGGCAAGACACCCTGGAAAAAATGATTGCCTTCCCGGCCATACTCATTGTGCTCTTTGCTATTTTCTTCTTCTGGCAAAAGAACTCCAAAAAAGCTGAGAAGGTAGCTGCCGGACAAGTGGTGGCGGAGTATTAGTAAAATATAGAGATTCAAGTGCACGCCGATATTTCTTAGTTTTGATCAGCGTAGGCCCCTGAGCCTGCGTCAATTTGATAGATCTTTGTACCGGAAACGAGTATGAAGAGAAAGGCTACCCTAATCGGTGGCCTTTTTTTGTATTCCATACATTTAAAACCTCCTCAATGCACCCTATCCATCCCAGGTAATGTCCTCCCTAACTCTGGTGTTCTTTCTGACCGCTGGCTGTTTATATTTGTCTTAGAATAATGCTAAAAATTAGCGCTAAGAATAAATACCTTCGGTTATGGTCTGGATGATAGTTATATTTCTGGTGGGGTACCTGATAATTACCCTGGAACATACGGTTCATATCAACAAAGCCGCTACGGCGCTGCTTATCGGAGTGCTGTGCTGGACGGTCTACGTGCTGCAGGTTCCTGATGTCGAGCTGGTGTCCGAACAACTGGCGCACCACATGAGCGATATCGCCGGAATTCTGTTCTTCTTGCTGGGAGCAATGACTATTGTGGAGATCATTGACATCCACGACGGTTTCGAGGTGATTGTGAGTCGCATCAAAACCCAGAGTTCGCGCAAACTACTGTGGATCATGGCGATCCTCGCCTTCTGCTTGTCCGGGGTGCTGGATAACCTGGCAACCACTATCGTGCTGGTTTCGCTGCTGCGCAAACTGGTGTCCGACAAGCAAGAACGAATGCTCTACGCCTGCGTGGTGGTCATCGCGGCCAACGCCGGGGGAGCCTTCACGCCCATCGGCGACGTGACCACCACCATGCTGTGGATCGGGGGGCAGGTTACCCCGGCGAACATCATCCAGAAGCTTTTTCTGCCTAGCCTGGTGTGTATGTTATTCCCTCTTTTGTACCTTTCGCGCACGGGGGGAAAGAAAATAACCCCCGCCAGCACATCGGTTCAGGTGCACGGGCTCACTTCCACGCCCCGAGAGAGAAAACTAGTACTGGGGGCAGGGGTGCTGGTGCTGGTGATGGTTCCGGTGTTTAAATTATTGACACATCTGCCTCCCTACATGGGCATCTTGCTGGGACTAGGAGTTTTATGGGTGGTCACTGAGCTGATTCATCACGGAAAAGAAGAAGAGAAGAAGAGCCAATTTTCGGTGCTCACCGCCCTGCGGAAGGTGGATACGTCTACCGTGCTCTTTTTTCTGGGCATCTTATTGTGCATCGGAGCCCTGCAGTCGGCAGGACAACTGGCAATCATGGCCAACTTTCTGGATGACAAGGTAGGCAACTTCTACGCGATCAATTTGCTGGTGGGAGTGCTCTCTTCGGTGGTAGACAATGTGCCCCTGGTAGCGGCGATGATGCGGATGTATTCTCTGGACTATCCGGTTGATCACGTGTTTTGGGAGTTTCTGGCCTACTGCGCGGGCACGGGCGGAAGTATTCTCATCATCGGCTCGGCCGCCGGAGTGGCTGCTATGGGGATTGAGAAGATTGATTTTATGTGGTACGTGCGCCGGATGAGCCTGCTGGCCTTCATGGGCTACATTGCCGGGGCCATCACGTTTGCCGTGCAGCACGAAATCCTTACCTACGGACTCGGCAGATTGAGTCTGGCGAAACTGTCTGATCAATTATCGTACGTGTTGCAGTTTATCAGCGTCCTCTAAATAGATTTCCCGAAAGAATGCAAAAAAGGAGGCGCTCATTGTGGCGCCTCCTTTTGTGGTTAAAGACTACGCAATCTCGGGAGTGTTCAACTCCGCCAGTGACGACTGAATTTCTTCCTGCGTGAGTTCGTGCTCCACCAGGTTGCCCGACAAGTAAGCTTCGTAGGCCGACATATCAAAGTTGCCGTGGCCGCACAGGTTAAACAGAATCGTTTTCTCTGTTCCTTCTTCCTTCGCCCGCTGCGCCTCAGCGATTACCGTCGCAATGGCATGGTTCGCTTCGGGAGCCGGGATAATCCCCTCGGCCTGGGCAAACAGAATTCCCGCCTCAAAGCATTCTAGTTGGTGGTGCGAGCGTGCCTCAATCAACTTATCTTTTAGCAGTTGACTTACAATCACACCCGCTCCGTGGTAGCGTAGTCCTCCGGCGTGGATGGGCGGTGGCACGAAGTTGTGGCCCAGTGTGTACATCGGAAACAGGGGAGTCATGCCCACCGTATCGCCGAAGTCGTAACGAAACACGCCTTTGGTGAGTTTGGGGCAAGAAGCTGGTTCGCTGGCAATGCAGCGGATCGATTTGCCTTCTTCCAGGTTGTGCCGCAGAAAGGGAAAAGCAATACCGGCGAAGTTGGAGCCACCACCGAAGGGCGCCACTACAATGTCGGGAAAATCGCCCGCCATTTCCAGTTGCTGAATACATTCTTGGCCGATCACCGTTTGGTGCATCAGCACGTGGTTCAGCACGCTTCCCAGCGAATACTTGGTATACTCGTCGGTAGCAGCCCGCTCAACGGCTTCAGAAATGGCAATACCTAAGCTGCCCGGCGAACCAGGGTCTTTAGCCAGAATCTGGCGTCCGGCCTCGGTTTTGTCGCTCGGCGAAGGAATCACACTGGCTCCCCAGGTATTCATCATCAGCTTACGGTAGGGTTTCTGTTCGTAGCTAATCTTCACCATGTAAACCTCGCACTCCATATCGAAGTGCTTGCAGGCGAAGCTCAGGGCACTGCCCCACTGTCCGGCCCCGGTTTCGGTGGTGATGCGTTTGATGCCCTCCTGCTTGTTGTAATAGGCCTGTGCGATGGCCGTGTTGGGCTTGTGCGATCCTGAAGGGCTCACGCCTTCGTACTTATAGTAGATTTTTGCAGATGTGTCTAGTGCTTTCTCTAGTCCGTAGGCGCGGTACAACGGGGTGGGTCTCCAGAGTGTGTACAAATGCCGTACTTCGTCGGGGATGTCGATCCACTTCTCAGTGCTCACCTCTTGTTTAATGAGTTCCATCGGAAACAAAGGGGCTAACGCTTCGGGACCGATGGGTTGGTGGGTGCCGGGATGCAGGGGCGGCAGGGGCTGGTTGGGCATATCGGCCGCGATATTATACCAAGCCGTGGGCATGTCATTTTCTTCCAGAAGGAACTTGCGTTGTTTACTCATAGGGTCAGTTGGTTTATAGTATGTTTATAGCCCGGAAAAATACGAAAAAATCCAACCTTCCCAGCGAAAATGGGGTCTACGGGAGTGAACAAAGTTCTCCTATCATGCGACCCTTATTTGTTGCCCTAGCCGTTGGCGCGTTATTCGCGTGCGGTGAGGAAAATCAGGAAACCGTCAGTATGCGGGTGGGTCACTTCCGGCAAACCGCGATCGGCGTGGGACCAACCCTCGTCTATCTGGTGCAGGAAGAAGAAGCCATCGGCACCGAAACCTGGAACTATTTTTACAACGGCATTGAAGGTTTCGCTTACGAGTTGGGGTACGTTTATAGTCTCGCGGTCGAGAAGATACCAGTTGATGATCCACCGGCAGATGGCTCCTCTATCCGATATACCCTGAAGAAAATAATCTCCAAAGAAGCGGTCGACGATACGGTTTCGTTTGAGATAGGCCTCAAATCGGTGATAAAAAGCAATCCGCCTGGTTTTGTGACCGGTAGTGTGGTATCAGGCTTCGAGCTGCTATCTAGTGTTCCTATCGATTGCAATACGCTCTGCGAAGAACTGGATCAGCAATTAGCCACCAAAGATGAGGTTATAGGCACTTTTACCCACGCCCCTGGTGGAGTAATCCGATTGGTTAAGCTCAGCAGTGAGTAGACATTTGACTGGTTTTGCCTAATGAGATATGTCAGTCCAGGAATGCTAGTACACCGCCCCTTCGGCCGTTGCTCGGTGCGTTTCCACATCCGAAGCAACGCTTCGGAGCTTCAGGCCGATGGTCTTCAAGGCGGCTTTTCCTAGTGGCATGCGCAACGTAGGGTTTTCAGCGCGTACCAACCCAATAATTGCTTCAGCAGCTTTGGCCGGGTCGCCTTCCTGCTGCCCGTGCACGGCTTGCAGCTTCGTTCGGAAAGCGCCGGCCGTTTCCGCGTAGTCGTCAATAGCCTCTCGCGCTGTCCCCAGTCCGGTACCCGCGAAGTTGGTTCGGAATGGTCCGGGCTCCACAATTGTTACTTTGATGCCGAGGGGAGAGACTTCGGATGCTAAAGCTTCGCTAAAACCCTCCAGCGCAAATTTGCTGGCATTGTATATTCCAAAACCAGCTGAGGCCTTTATCCCACCGTGCGACGAAACCTGCACAATGTAACCCCTTTTTTCTTTTCGCATGTGGGGCAACACGGCTTGGGTAAGCTTTAGTGCTCCAAAAAAATTGGCCTCGAGGACCTGCCTAACTTCTTCCGTTAACGTTTCCTCGATGGCACCTACAAAACCCACGCCCGCGTTATTGACCAGCACGTCGATGCGGCCAAAACGAGTAATTGCTTCCTGCACCACCTGGGCAATTTGTTTCTCGTCTGTGATGTCTAGTAAAACGCCATAGCCCGTACCAGCGTGGTCGCGATTGAACTGGTCGGCCTGCGCAAAGTTACGAAAAGTACCTACCACAAAGTCGCCCTGAGCCATCACCGCTTGGGCTAAGGCCTGTCCCAGACCACTGGAAATGCCGGTAATCAACCAGATGTTTTTAGATGAAGTGATCATATGCCATTCTTTAGTGTTATGCCAATAGTGACACCACAAAGCTGCGCAAGAAGATTGGCTTTAAAAATGAACTGCTTTAAGAAAAACGCTTAAACTAGTTCAAGAAGGTAGGGTGAGCCGCGCCTTGATTTTGCTCAGAAACTCGGGTGACATGCCCAGGTAAGAAGCGATGACCTTTTGGGGAACCCGCTGCGCGATGGTCGGGTAGCGGGCGATAAGCTCCACGTAGCGTTCTTCGGCCGACTTGCTGAGATTAGACAGCGCCCGGTTCCGGGAGAAGGCGAACGCGCGTTCGGTAGAGATTCGGAAGTACTCACTCAAGTTATGAATTTTGCCGCAGAGTGCTTCAATATCAGCGTAGGCCATCCGTAGCAACAGTGAATCTTCCAAGGCTTCCACGTAAAGGACCGCTGGGGTTTGGGTGATATAGCTGTAAAAGTCGCTCACGAACCAATCTTCCAGCGCAATCTGTACGGTATGATCTTTCCCGTTGTCGTCGATGAAATACGACCTGAATGACCCCTGCACCACGTAGTTTCGGTAACCGCTAACGAACCCCGGCTGATCAACAAACTGTCGCTTTTTCACCCGGGTTTTCAGGATGATGTTCACTAGCTCTTTCTCTTCGTCCGGACGGAGAGAAACGAAGCGATTAACGTTGGCCAGCAGCGGCGCGTATTGATCCGGATCAGGTTTCAAATGAGGTCTCCTTAGTAATACGGACTAATCATCAGGTAGACGATCACGCCGGTCACTGATACATAAAGCCAGATTGGATAGGCGATCTTTACTATGCGTTTGTGGTCCGCGAATTGCCGGTTGAGCGCGTAGTACATCGCCAGCAGTACGTAGCGTACCACCACAATGGATAGCAGCACGTGAGAAATCAGTAAGAAGTAGTAAAAATACCGGATGGCACCCTCGCCCCCGTAGGAGGTTGAGGGGTTAGAGATATGGTAAGTGATATAAGTCACCAAAAAGATAGCACCCAGCACGAAAGCGGTGGTCATTAACCGACGATGCAGCTCGATCTTCTGTTGTTTAATAGCCACAATCGCAGCAACGATCAGCAGCGCGGTAGCGCCATTAAGTGCGCCAATCACGTGCGGTAGGGTAGTGGTCCAATCGCCCAACGGAAGTTTCTGGCGAATGCCAATCAGCAAAGCTACCGCGACCGGAATGACCACGGACAAAATATTGATCGCCCGGCGGTTGGTTAGCAGGGCGGGATAAGATTGGGTTGATACACGCATGGTGGCTAATTAACTGCTGCAATCACGTTTAGTAAAGTATTCATCTTCATTTCGGTCTCTTGCCACTCCTTTTCCGGCTCAGAATCAATGGTGATGCCTGCCCCGGCGTAGAGCAGCGCTTGCTGCTCAAGTAGTTGGGCGCAGCGCAGATTCACAAACATGTGCGTCTCCTCGGCTACGTTCACTGGTCCCAGATAGCCACTAAAGAATGCACGGTCATATCGTTCGTGTGCTTGCAAAAAATCCAGCGCTGCTTCCTTGGGCATTCCGCAGACCGCCGAGGTAGGATGCAACAACCGAAGCATGGTAGAACCCAGGTCCGAGAAATTCGTCGCTTCCATATCCACTGTGAAGTCGGTGCGTAGGTGGAGCAAGTTGCCCGCGGCCACGGTTTTCGGGCCGTTTTCTTCAAACTCGCGCAAGCGGATCTTTTTAAAACAGTTAATAATATACCGGCTCACCATCGCCTGCTCCTCAATTTCTTTCTGCCGCCACGATGCATGCTTGAGGGCATCTTGCCCCTGCGCCACCTGCGTGCCGGCCAGCGCCATTGTGCGAAAGATAGATCGGCCCGCCCGCTGGTAGGTACTCACCAGCGTCTCGGGCGACGCGCCCAGCCAGGCGCCCACGCCCGGAATAGAGAATACCGACACAAACGCTGCCGGATAGGCCACACAGAGTCGCTGAAAGGCCTCAACTACGTCGAAATCTGTCGGAAGTAGAATAGTCTTCTGCCGCGCGGGCACTACCTTGTGAAACCGGCCTGCCTCGATAGCTCGGACGGCTTTGGCCACCGTGTCAATAAAAGATGAGTGGTCGGTATCGGAGGTAGCTGGGGTGGGGGAGACTGCGTAGGGAGCACGCCTGCTCCGGTCAGTCACCAAATGCTTTTCTACCAGCCGAAGCGATTCTTGGTTAGCGTCGTTAGTGTATTCTGCTCCGGAGCAGTAGTGAACGTCGGCCCGAATGAAGGCCGCTGCTTCCTGCTCCCGGAAAGGATGGGCGATGAATCCGGCGGGTAGTAATTCTAGCGGTAAAGCGGGTAATTGCCCCGAACCGTTAAGGTCGATGACTACGTGTTGCTGGATCTGCTGAGGAAGTCGCCAAGCGGCGACCGAACGATGATGTTCGTCCGCGTAGGAGAAGAAAGCGCACTGCACGGCTGAGAAAGGAGGGGTACGTAGAGAAGAGAGCGTCTCGACGGTCACCGAATTTTTACTCCGTTGCGCATCGTCTCTCAAATCGTTTTTCATATGACTACTGCTGATCAATCACCGCGACCGTCAACCGACTGATACACACCAGTTGCTGATCCTCGTTGCTAACACGAATCTCCCATACGTGGGTTCGTTTTCCTACGTGCAGAGGCGTCACTTTTCCGTAGACAAACCCTTCACGCACTCCCTTCACGTGGTTGGCATTGATGTCTAATCCTACGCAGACGTACTTTTTCGGATCAACGCACAGATAGGAGGCCACGCTCCCCAGCGATTCGGCCAGCGCCACCGACGCCCCGCCGTGCAGCAAGCCCATCGGTTGCCGCGTGCGGTGGTCGACCGGCATTCGGGCGGTGAGCGAATCAGAAGTGGCCTCGACGAACTCAATGCCGAGGTGCTCGAGCAGGTTTCCCTGGTTCATTTGGTTAAGCGCTTCAATCGTTACATCTTTGCGGAACATAGTGTAGTAGGTTAGCCTCAACCATATACGCATCCGAATGCTCTAGGTTAGCTTGCACTCGACCAGGAGAAGGGTTCCCAATCATTATAACCAAATGCCTGTCATCAAACTACGAACGGAAATTAGAGCCGACCAAGAAATAGTCTTTGATCTTTCGCGAAGTATTGATTTGCATAAAATTTCAACTGAACAAACCAATGAACGCGCAATTGCAGGACGGACAGAAGGAATTATAGGATTGAATGAAATCGTTACGTGGAGGGCCAAGCATTTTGGAGTTTATCAAAACCTGACCTCGAAAGTAACCGAATACGATCAGCCGAATTACTTTGTGGACGAAATGGTAAGCGGAGCCTTCAAAAAATTTAGACACGAACATCACTTCAGCGAGTCAAGTGATGGAACGCTGATGACTGATCTTTTCAACTATACATCGCCCTTCGGATTTCTGGGTAGGCTGGCTGATCAGCTGATCCTGAAGAAGTACATGACAAAACTACTTGCTCAGCGAAACAGCGTCATCAAAGATTTTGCGGAATCAGGGCAGTGGAAAAAAAATATGAATAAATAGAAACGCTGGTCGCAACCGCTTTGCACATTTAAACCTAATGCTTTTACATGCGAAAGAAAATTTACCTCGTCCGACACGGACAAACCGAATACAACCGCCGTGGCGTGGTGCAGGGCAGTGGCATCGACGCGCCCCTTAACGACACCGGCTGGACGCAGGCCCGTGCTTTTTACGAAGCCTATCACTCTGTGCCTTTCCAACACGTCTACACTTCACTGTTGCAGCGGAGCATTCAGTCGGTGCAGGGGTTTCTGGAAAACGGGCTGCCCCACACCAAACTGGCGGGGCTCAACGAGATTAACTGGGGCGTGAAAGAAGGCAAAGTGCCCACTTCGAACGAGCATACTTACTTTAAGAAGATGATTAGCGCCTGGCAAGAAGGGGAGGTAGATCGGGCTATCGAGGGCGGAGAGAGCCCGCGAATGGTGCAAGACCGACAGCGAGCGGCGCTGGATCGGATTCTGGCCCCGGAAGACGAAACTCCAATTCTCATTTGTATGCACGGGCGGGCCATTCGCATTTTCTTGTGCCTGATGCTGAACCGCGATCTGCGCCACATGGATGACTACCCACACCAAAACCTGGGATTGTACCTGTTGACCTACGATTATGATACCCGGCAGTTCGCACTAGAGCGCACCAACGATGTTGAGCACCTCTCTGACTTGCCTTCGCCGGAAGAGGAAACCGAGACAGAGGTGTAAGTAGCGAAAACATTTTTCAGCCGGGTCTAACTTTTACTTCTACGGGAGGTTTACTATTCATACGTTGAACTTTATTTTTCTTCAATCATGGAATGGAACCCCGAAGAAGTAACCATTATTTATAATTTCGAACAGCGCCAGGGGCGTGAGGCCGTGGCCTACGGCAAGCAGGTGGCTGAGCACGTGCGCGAGGTGGATATATCCAAAGATCCCCTGACCGAGCGGCAGATGGCTGAACTGCTGATGAAGTTAAATCTAAAGCCCGAAGATATTATCGACCGTACCTCTACGGTGTATCAGGATAAATACGAAGGTGTAGAGATGGCGGAGCAAGATTGGCTGGGCGTGCTCAAGCAGAACCCGGAATTGATGAAGACTCCGATCGGAATTTTAGGTAACCGGGCGGTGGTCTGCGAAAGTCCCGGTGACATTCTCAAACTCAACGACGGGCAGGGATTTGACCAGAACATGAAGGTATAAAAACCAGTAAAATTGTGGGATTGTGGGGGCGCGATTAATCGCGCCCCCACTACATGGTTTTTATTCTTATATCGCGCCAGAATACTTTAATGCCTCCACCGTCGTGAATCTGTAGCGCGATTGATCCGTTGGCGACGCCAATCTTTTCGTCGGTTAGATCCACCATCGGTTCGCCGTTGAGGAACGTCTGCACTCGGTCACCATCTACCTCAATACGTAGCTGGTTCCACTCGCCCATCTTCAGGATATTCTCTTTCTCTTCGGGAATTTGCTCTAACCAGCCGCGTCCGTACGATTCGTAGATACCGCCGGTATCGTGGTTAGGGGGGGCCACTTCCACCTGCCAGCCACTAATCTTGGTGCCGTCTAACGATGAGCGGAAGAATACTCCACTGTTGCCGTCGGCTTCTTGCCTGAACTCCAGCTCCAACACGAAATTTTTATACGTTTGCTCGGTAGCCAGATAACCGTACTCCGCATCCGGACCACTTTCACAGACCAGTAGACCGTCTTCCACGTACCACTTCTCGGTGCCATGCACCTGCCAGCCGCTCAGGTTTTCACCGTTAAAGAGTGGCTCAAATTCATCGGATGCCGTTTGCCCGGTGGACTGGACGGGCGTGGTGGCAGCTTCGTTTACGCTAGTAGATTGGTTGCCCGTGCAGGATGCCATTCCAACAACCAGTAGCCACAGTAAAAAGACGTTGTATTTCATGATACAGAACATTTTAGATTTATTCGATCTTACGATAATCAATTGGTCACCGCAATCCTACAAATATTTAGCGTGCGCCTGAATCCAGCGATCAGGCAAATCGCCCTGCACTGCCCGCTGGTAATCTGACGGGTCGCAGGGCACAATACGCCGCCGGGTATCCAGCAGCTCGGTGGTTAAGCTAGACGCTTTATCATTTCTGAGCGTATCCTCACGAGAAATATCCGTTCGGGTCTCGCTGGGCGGCACTCCGCCAGACCGGGTCTCGCCAGACCGGGTCTCGCCAGACCGGGTCTCGCCAGACCGGGTCTCGCCAGACCGGGTCTCGCCAGACCGGGTCTCGCCAGACCGGGTCTCGCCAGACCGGGTCTCGCCAGACCGGGTCTCGCCAGACCGGGTCTCGCCAGACCGGGTCTCGCCAGACCGGGGAACATCCGTTCTGGGAACCTCCATCCACCATTTCTCGCTTCGTTTGGCCTTATAAAAGGTAATGTGCTCGGGGGTAGATGGCATCGGCACCAGGTACTTCACAAAATCATGACCTTCTAGATCTTCTTCGTAGGTTCGGTGGTAATAGCCTTCAATAAGATACCACACCATCGTGGCCACCACCGAAGCAGTGGTGCGCCGCTCATCGTCATGCTGGGGATTATACTCGAAAAATCCGGCGGAGGTGAGTCGCTCGCTGTGTCCGGCGTACCAGCACAGCTGACAGGCTTCCTGCCCCGTGAGTCCGAAGGGTTGGGTGCGAATGTTGCCGGGCGCATCAGCCGCCTTGATGGCCGAAATATCAAAGCTAAGCATATTGGCCTGCCGCATCACTGGCTCTATTGCCTTCATTTGCTGCGTAACCTGCCCCAGGCGGTGGGTATCGAAGCAAAACCGCTCAAGCAACGCGGGTGCCTGCTGGTCCACCAAAAAGCTCTGGTAGGCCACGTGGCTGTAGTTGAGCAGGTAGTTCTTCTCGTGCGTAAGGATGTAGTGCAAATGGTTGCGACACTGTTCGCCGTCGCGCTGCTCATGCTGGGGCTGAATGTCGATGTAGGCATCCACACTAACCAGGTTCACTAACTGATCCAGATTCTCATAGGCCAGGTACTGTCCGTAGTCGATATCGTGTGACCCGCCGATGAGGACCGGTAGGGTATTGGAAGCCATCAGCATGCCACAGACTTCCCGCACGCGCGTATAGCTCTCTTCTAAACTGTGGCCTATTGCCAGGTTACCCAAATCCACTACCCGGTAGGCACCGCTGCCTTTTTTTAGCTGATAAAGCGCCCCGCGCACCGCGTCGGCGGCTTCACTTACTCCGGTATTATCGGCGGCACCCCGGTTTTCGGTGACACCAAACAGCGCAATGTCCGCCTCCTGATAATCAGGAAAGGTGTCGCGGTGCACTGTGATGGACCGAAAAAAACTGTTCGCCGGTGCCGACGGTGGGCATACGTCGGGATCTACTGGCTGAAAGAAGATGCTCAGGTTCATAAGGCAGTGACGTGGTTTTGCCAAAAATAAAAAAAGGAAGCACGAATGGCCTCCTTTTCTTAAATTTTACTGATCAGTGGATTATCCTCCAAAGTCATCAAAACGAATATTCTCTGGCGGAATTCCCATATCGTCGAGCATCTTGAGCACCGCGGCGTTCATCAGCGGCGGACCGCACAGGTAGTACTCTACCTCTTCCGGATCATCGTGCTTACTCAGGTAGTTGTCGTTCAAGACTTGGTGGATAAAGCCAGTGTAACCGTCCCAGTTGTCTTCGGGCAAAGGCTCCGACAAAGCGATGTTGTACTTAAAATTAGGAAACTCCTCCTCGATCTTTTCAAACTGATCAGTATAGAATAGCTCGCGCTTCGATCGACCACCGTACCAGTAGGATACCTTACGATCGGTTTTTTCAGTGTGAAACAGGTGGAAAATGTGCGACCGCAACGGTGCCATACCTGCTCCCCCCCGATATAGATCATCTCCCGCTCGGTTGGATTGATAAAGAACTCACCGTAGGGACCCGAGATGGTCACTTTATCGCCCGGCACGCGTGAGAACACGTAGGACGAGCAAATACCCGGATTCACGTCCATCCACTTATTATTAGCCCGGTCCCACGGCGGGGTGGCCACGCGAATATTAAGCATCACGATATTTCCTTCAGCCGGGTGGTTCGCCATAGAATAGGCGCGGAAGATGGGCTCGGGGTTTTTCATCTTCAAATCCCACAGACTGAACTTGTCCCAGTCAGGGCGGAATTTGTCTTCCGGATCGCCGGTTTCGGGATTTGGCTTTATGTCCATCCCTTTATACTCTACCTCGCACGCGGGCACGTCCACCTGCACGTAGCCTCCTGACTGGAAGTCCAGTGTTTCGCCCTCGGGCAACCGCACTACAAATTCCTTGATAAAGGTAGACACGTTGTAGTTGGATACCACCTCGCAGTCCCACTTCTTAATACCAAATATCTCTTCCGGAATGCGAATGTGCATATCGTTCTTCACCTTCACCTGGCACGACAGACGCACGTTTTCCTGCTGCTCCTTGCGGCTCAAGTGACCCACTTCGGTGGGCAGCACGTCGCCCCCGCCTTCATCGATGGCGCACTTACACATAGCGCAGGTACCGCCGCCGCCGCAGGCCGAGGGCAAGAAAATTTTCTCGCTTGACAAGGTCGTCAGCAACGTGCTTCCGGCCGGGGTGACAATGGGATTCTTCTCGTCTCCGTTAACGATAATCCTTACGTCGCCCTGCTGCACCAGCTTCGACTGAGCGAACAGTAGCAGAGCCACCAGCAGGAGAATAATCAGGGTGAAGGCAACAACGGCCGTGATGATAACCTGGGTCATTTAACTAGAAATTTGGTTCAAAAATACGCGGACAAATATAGCGATTATCGTGAGAAACAAGCGCGACACAATGTTGGTTTCTCACGTCTTGTGCGCATAACACGGGGGAAATAAAAAAAGTTGGGGGTTGTTAGGTATTTCGTTCACTCGGTACCAACCTAAACAGAAAAAGACTACCCAAACAGGATAGTCTTTTAAGTGAACGCTGCATGTACCCCAGTCGCCTGAGGTAGTTAGTCATTCCTCCGTTACTTTAATAAGTGAGCTATGGTAGCGTGACTCCTGCCACACAACGTTATCTAGTTTCCAGATGATGGTTGCGATAACGCTAAACCTCATCTTCTTCCCACCCGCTAGAAACAGCTGGTCAAAGTCGACTACAGTATAGCCCATTGTTTGGTGCTGCAACGCTTCGTAGCGCGTGATCTCCGACCAAGTAGTGGCCTGCATCGACGTTAACTTCTGAAACAACCCCTGAAACCAATCCTGCCATCCGGTCCGATCTCTGATGATCTCAGAACCTCCTTCGGTGTTGATATCGACAATCCCAAAATCATCGTCGCAAATCAGGGCAAGTCGGTCGTAATTGTGATCGCGCACGCAGGCTAGCATCTCAACGGTTAGGTCAAAGAAAGGCTTTTCGCACATCTCACGCGGGTACTCAATTTCAGCTGGATATTCTAGCATAATTAAGCATTTACTACGGTAGGTCTATCGATAGCTTCTTCTGATTCGTTGATAGCAATACTATAGATGACCAGACCGAATCCTATCTTGTTGATAACGTCGGCGATGTTGTAGAAAAGATCAACGTTAGACGACGACCAACCGAAGGCAGTATTGAGCCAGCCTCCTTCCATACACATGTAGCCAATGGGATAAATGGCCCATCCGACGAGCACAAACCAGCTTAGTGCCCGGATACCCTTGATAATAGTTTTATCTCCGGTGTTATCTGCCAACTGCTTAACTTCGCCCGCCCAGACGGTATACAAAATGTATGCGTATCCGATGGTGGACAGTACCCCCCACATCACGGAGTGCGTGGCTGTTCCATCCGTGAACGCTTCGCCAATGTAACCGGCAACCAGCATCCAGACCGAAGCAATAATTAGCTTCCATAACAGGCTAATTTTGGCACCCGCTGGCTTGGTGAGCAGATAAAATTCTACGCACATCAGTGGTACCGTCAGCGTCCAGTCGATGTAGCGTAGCGCGGTTGGATTAATCCCGTTGAGTGCGTAGTAGTCTCTCATGTAATAATAATGAACCGCCGCAATACCGGTGATAAGTCCGGAAACTAGCAAAGAGGTCTTCCATTTGCCAATCACCCGGCTTCTTTCGAAGAAGAAAAAGACAGAGGCAGCCAGCATGGCCATGTACCCCGTGAAGAAGGTGAATGCAACCGGATCGCTCTTGTCAATGACAATCACTTCAGCTAAGAGTAGATTTTCCATAATGTTTAAGGTTTTAGTTGGATCGTTAAACATGTGTAAAATGCATAATGTTCATTTAATATTAAGAAAAATTAAATTAGAGCGATTAAAGTATAATTTGTATTTACAACACCTAAATGAACGGCCATAAAATTGAAAAATTTATACTCAACAACTACCTTTTAGCAGTTAAATGGTCTCTCAAGTTTTAGGCGAGATGAGCAGGTCTGAAAAATAGAGGATTCGATGGTGCAGATTTTATTATCCGGACTATCGGTAAACATCTTGAAGCAAAAATTGCCACTACGCGTAAATTTTGTATTTTTGCAGCCCGTTGCGAACGCTCTGCGCTCGTCATTGGTTATTTCTATCTTATTTATTCACTAAACCGCGGGTCTGACGCTCTAGGACCAGCGCGAAACAAGAGCAACCCAACTACAGTATGGCAGAAGCAACACAAGAAGTAGAATTTGACTGGGACCAGGCCGACACCAAAGGCTTCGGGGAAGACTATTCCGAAGCGCAAAAGGCAGAAATGGCCCAGATGTATGAGGATACCCTCAACGAAATCAACGAGAAAGAAGTGGTGAAGGGCGCCGTGGTTGGTATCAACGACCGCGACGTAATCCTTAATATTGGCTTCAAATCCGATGGATTGATTTCTATATCTGAGTTTCGCGACCTTGACGACCTTAAAATAGGCGACGAAGTAGAAGTATATATAGAGGAGCAGGAAGATAAAAACGGACAGCTCGTACTGTCGCGCAAAAAAGCCAAGATCGTCCGCGCCTGGGAACGCATCCAGAGTGGCCTGGACGATGACAATATTCTTGAAGCAACCGTTAAGCGCCGCACCAAAGGCGGGCTTATCTGCGACGTGTACGGCGTAGAAGCCTTCTTGCCCGGTTCGCAGATCGAACGTGAAGCCTATCCGCGACTTCGATGCCTACGTAGGTAAGAAGATGGAAGTGAAAGTGGTGAAGATCAATTACGCCAACGATAACGTGGTGGTGTCGCACAAGATCCTTATCGAGAAGGACCTGGAAGAGCAGAAGGCCAAGATTCTGGATAACCTGGAAAAAGGCCAGGTGCTGGAGGGCATTATCAAGAACATGACCAACTTTGGGGTGTTCATCGATCTGGGTGGAGTGGACGGACTGCTGCACATCACCGATATCTCATGGGGACGCATCAACCACCCCGAAGAGGTACTCGAGCTTGATCAAAAGCTCAATGTTGTGGTGCTGGACTTTGACGAAGCGAAGAAGCGTATCTCGCTCGGCATGAAGCAACTCACCCCGCACCCCTGGGATTCGCTTACCGAAGAAATCCAGGTGGGTTCCAAGATTCACGGCCGCATTGTGAACGTAGCCGACTACGGTGCCTTTTTGGAGATTATGCCCGGAGTGGAAGGACTGGTACACGTATCCGAAATGTCGTGGTCGCAGCACCTGCGCAATCCTCAAGATTTTATCAAAATCGGCGACGAGCTCGAACGCCCAGGTGCTCACCCTGGATCGGGACGCGCGTAAGATGTCACTCGGCATCAAGCAACTCAGCGAAGACCCCTGGAACAAGGAAGACGTACTTACCAAGTATGCCATTGGCACGGTGCACAAGGGCATCATCCGTAACCTGACTAATTTTGGCCTGTTCCTCGAGCTGGAAGAGGGCATCGACGGACTGGTACACGTATCGGATCTGAGCTGGACTAAAAAGGTAAAACACCCTTCGGAGTTTGTGAAGGTAGGCGAGGATTTAGAAGTGAAGGTGCTCGAGCTTGATGTAGACAGTCGCCGCCTGGCGCTTGGCCACAAGCAGATGGAAGAAAACCCCTGGGATACCTTCCAAGATCTATTCCCGATCGGTTCGGTGCACAAAGGGACGATCACCAGCAAGACCGACAAGGGCGCTACGATCGAGTTGCCCTACGGCATCGAGGGCTTTGCCAATAATAAGCAGTTGCTGAAAGAAGACGATACGAACCCAGAGCAGGGCGAAGCGCTGGACTTCCGTGTAGTAGAGTTCTCAAAGGATGACCGGCGCATCGTACTTTCGCACTTGGCCACTTACAAAGAGGAGGAAGCGAAGCAGCTCAAGAAGAAAGCAGCAGCTCGTGCCACTTCTTCCGGCTCTAACAGTGGCGGCGGACGCACCCGTTCATCCGGCAACGATGAGCGCTCTACGCTGGGCGATCTGTCCGCTCTATCGAGTCTGAAGGAGCAGATGCAAGAAAACCAGAAGAAGGCCGGTGCGGCTACAAAGGAAGAAGCTAAAGAGGCATCTACCGACAAAACCGCAGCCAGTGAATCTGTAGCTGACGCTAAGTCAGACGAAGAGACTATTGAGGAGGCACCAGATAAATCTGCGAAGAAAGTAGCTGAGAAAGAGAATGCCACCCCTGCCTCGGAAACGAAATCCGAAGCAACAGCGGATGCTACTAAGGAAGATACTGCCCCAGTGGATACTGCCCCAGTGGATACTGCTGAAGCGAACGCTGAGTCTACGGACGCAAAGGCTGATGACGAAGCGACCTCGAAGGACGAGGAGAAAGCTTAGTTTGAAAACAACTAGATAAAGTGGCGGGAAGGTGTATCTTCCCGCCGCTCTAAGCGTTAATACAAATGGTCGCGTGGCCGAGTGGCTAGGCGGAGGTCTGCAAAACCTCTTACAGCGGTTCGAATCCGCTCGCGACCTCTAGAATTGTGATGGATTGTAAGGTGGTTGACGACTTCATTTGGTTCATCACAATTCTATAGAAACCCAAAGGTCAGTGTTCTCACTGACCTTTTTTACGTCATATCTTTAGCTCAGTATTTATCCGTTTGCGCAGCAATAGGTTGACTTGAATTCCAGGGTACGTCTGCTTTGAAACGGCGATCGAGGGAAGCAGCTAAATTTAAGCCTGAGTAAAAGATAAAGCGAACTAAAAGACGCCTAATCCGGACTAGAAACTGGAAGTGACAAGGTTCCCTATTAAATCAATTTAGAAGCATTCTAAATTGATTTGAAGGCCCTATCGGATAGAACTAAGAACTTGAAAACCAGCTTAGTAGCGGTACAACGGAGGTGCTCACATTGGCACGTACTGAATTGCGGCAAATGTGTTTGAAATCCAGCCCCCGCGTGTTACTTTTGTGCGAATTCAAAACGAGCAAGCTTCCATGTCGCTATTCATATCTTCTCTCATTTCCCCTCGGGTTAGTGTGTTCCTTGGCAGTGTCTTATTTAGCGTTATTTTTCTTTCGGCGCCTGCCATTGCGCAAGACGCTGTTGATAGTGCAGCCACGGCTACCGAAGCAGCTACGCCCGACGCTACTCCGGCCGCTGAAGCCTCCGCCGATGGAATTCCGACCGACGCTGCTATTGTCAGTCAGGGAGAGTCGCTGTACAACAATAACTGTACGGTGTGTCATGCCATTAACCAGGTGGTGGTGGGCCCCGCGCTGAAAAACGTGCACGAGCGGCGTGAACTGCCCTGGTTGATCAACTTTATCAAAAACTCGCAGAAGGTCATCCAGGGCGGCGACGAGTATGCGGTTAACCTGTACAACCAGTACAATAAAACGGTGATGCCTTCCTTTGCCTACTCAGATGAGGAAATCACCTCGATCATCGCTTACGTCAAGGCGGAGTCTTCAGCCGCTGCGGCTCCCCAGGCCACCGCTGGCGACGGAGCGGCCCCGGTCGATGGGCAGACAGCAGGCAACGGTGGAAGCGCTATTCCTTCCGGCTACCTATTAGCTATCCTGATTGGTCTAGTGGTTATCCTCGGTCTAATCCTACTAGTACTGATTCTGATTGTGACGGTGCTCACCAGGTTTTTGAACCAGAAAACAGATCTGGACGAGGCCGACCGCGAGATCATCAACCAAAAAACTGACATCAAGCAGTTGGTGCAGAGTCGGCCCTTCATCGGGATGATGACTTTTATCTTCCTGGCGCTGGTGGTGAAGCTGGTTCTCGACGGGCTCTATTCTATTGGTGTGCAGCAGGGCTATCAGCCCGAGCAACCCATTGCTTTCTCGCATGCGCTGCACGCCGGACAGTACGAAATTCAGTGTCAGTACTGCCACACCGGCGTAATGAAGGCGAAGTCAGCTAATATTCCTTCGGCTAATATCTGTATGAACTGCCACCAGCAGATCAAAACCGAGTCGCCCGAGATTCAGAAAATCTACGCGGCCATCGATTTTGACCCCGATTCACAAACATACGGCAACAACAAGCAACCTATCGAGTGGGTTCGTATTCACAACCTGCCCGATCTGGCGTACTTCAACCACGCGCAGCACGTGAACGTGGGTGGGCTGGAGTGCCAGACCTGCCACGGTCCCATTGAGGAGATGCCAGTGGTGTATCAGTACTCTAAACTGACCATGGGCTGGTGTATCAACTGCCACCGCGAAACTGAGGTGAACGCTAAAGACAACGCCTACTACGACAAATTACTCGAACTGCACGACGAATCGGCCTCCGGCGAACCTATGAAAGTAGAAGATATCGGCGGACTCGAGTGTTCCAAGTGCCATTACTAAGAAAGAGGCTACCCACCATAACATGAAAAAAGAGAAGCGATACTGGAAAGGAATTGAGGAGCTGAGCAATAATTCGGAATTCGTCAAGCATGCCGACCGGGAGTTCCCGACTCCCCCCAAGAAGGGCGACACGCGCCGCGACTTCCTGAAAACCATGGGCTTCACCATCAGCGCCGCCACCCTGGCCGCCTGCGAAGCTCCCATCCGTAAGGCCATTCCTTACGTGGTAAAGCCGGTCGATGTGGACCCATCCATTCCTAATTATTATGCCTCCACCTTTATCGATGGCGGCGACTACTGTAGTGTGGTAGTAAAAACCCGTGAGGGCCGCCCGATCAAGATCAAGGGCAACGACCGCTCGCCGATTACCCAGGGGCGTACCAACGCGCAGGTAGAGGCATCGGTGTTGTCACTGTACGACAGCCAGCGTTTGCAGGGCCCGGTGATCAACCGCGAACCCGTTACTTGGAGTGACTTGGACAAAGCAGTGACCATCCAGTTGCGTAGTTCATCAAACGTAGCGCTGGTGAGCTACACGATCCTAAGCCCATCTACCCAAGCATCCATTGATCGTTTGCTGGCTGCTTATCCAAACATGCGGCACGTGGTGTATGATCCTATTTCGTCCGAAGGTATTTTAGAGGCCAACCGACAGAGCTTCGGCAAAGCTGTGATTCCGGCCTACGATTTTAGCAAAGCAGATACTATCGTGAGCTTCGGAGCGGACTTTCTGGGTACCTGGATTGCCCCCATCGTTTACTCCCGGCAGTACGGCGAAACCCGCAAACTCGGCCGTGACAAAAAGAAAATGTCGCGCCACTACCAGTTTGAAAGCAACCTGTCGATGACCGGCGCTAATGCTGACTACCGTTCGCAGGTGCGCGCTTCGCAGGAAGGCTTACTAGTCGGCCATCTGTACAATTTGCTGGCTGCCCGGTCCGGATCGCCTACCGCAAAAATCAACAAGACCGCCGAGATTCTCTACCTGTCTAAGGCGGCGAACGATCTATGGGCCAGTCGCGGTAAGTCGCTGGTAGTTTCGGGTTCTAACGATCCGGCTGTGCAAAGCATGGTGAACGCTATCAACGGACTGCTTGGCAACTACGGCACAACCATCGACACGCAGCGTCCGGCGTACTTCCGACAAGGAAGCACCCGTGCGATGGATCAACTGGCGCAGCAGGCCAGCAAAGGTTCGCTCGACGGGGTGGTCTTCTACAACTGTAATCCCATCTACGACTACCACAACGGAGCCACCCTGGCCGAGGGACTGAGCAAGGTTAAACTAAAAGTATCAACGAGCGACCGATTAGATGAAACTGCGGTGATGTCTGATTACATCGCACCTGATAACCACTATCTGGAATCGTGGAACGATGCGCAGCCGCAGAGCGGGCACCTTAGCCTGGCACAGCCGACCATCACTCCCATCTTTGATACGCGGCAAGCGCAGAGCAGTTTTCTAACCTGGTCGGGTAGTCAGCAGACTGATTATCACCAGTTTGTGCGCGACCGCTGGCGCAGTACTGCCTTCGCTGCGCAGAGCACGGAAGGAAACTTTGACAATTTTTGGAACACTGCCCTTTACAACGGCGCGATAGAAACCAGCAACCCGACAATTAGCGAAGCCGATGGCGCTGCTACTCCAGCTAATTTAGGACAACTGGCGAGCGCGATCAACGACAATTACCCAGCGCAGCGCGAAGGCGTAGAATTGGTACTATACCAAAAGGTGGGCATCGGCAACGGACGACAGGCCAACAACCCCTGGTTACAGGAGATGCCCGATCCTATCTCCAAAGCCTGCTGGGACAACTACCTAACCGTTTCGCAGAAGATGGCGAACGATCTGGGAGTAGAGATGGACGAGATGAAGACCCGCATGGCGAAAGTAACCGCTAACGGAACGAGCGTAACGGTTCCCGTGCTGGTGCAACCCGGACAAGCCGAAGGCACCGTAGGACTCGCCCTGGGCTACGGACGCACCAAAGCGGGTAAAGTCGCCAATGGCGTAGGAGCAAACGCCTATCCGATGGTGAGCATGACCAATGGTTTTGTATCGTACTTTAACCCGGATGTGCAGATTGAAGTACTGGCCGATAAATACCGCATCGCGCAGACCCAGACCCACGAAACCTTCATGGGCCGCGAAACCGTGATTCAGGATGCGTTGCTGTCTGATTACCAGGCAGACCCGGCGGCGGGCCGCTTTAAAGTAGAAATCGAGACCTACGATGGTCCGAAAGAGCCAAACAGCATCTCTTTGTGGAAAGGGCACACCTACCCTAACCACCACTGGATGATGGCTATCGATATGAACAGTTGCATCGGTTGCGGTGCCTGCACGGTGGCCTGTCAGGTAGAAAACAACGTGCCCGTGGTGGGTCGCCAAGAGGTGATCAACCGCCGTGAGATGCATTGGATTCGTATTGATCGCTACTACAGCAGCGATGCGGTGGAAGACTATAAAGAGATGGAAGTGGCCTCGGCTAATCCGGAAGTCACCTTTCAGCCGATGCTGTGCCAACAGTGCAATAATGCTCCCTGTGAAACTGTGTGTCCCGTGTTAGCCACTACCCACAGCACGGAGGGATTAAACCAGATGACGTATAACCGCTGCATCGGCACGCGCTACTGCGCCAATAACTGTCCTTACAAAGTGCGCCGTTTCAACTGGTTCAAGTACCACGACAACGAGCAGTTTGCCGGGGTGAACATTCCTGGAAATGACGACCTGGCCAAGATGGTACTGAACCCCGATGTGACCGTCCGCGCCCGCGGAGTAATGGAAAAGTGTACGTTCTGTATCCAACGCATTCAACTCGGTAAGCTGGAAGCCAAGAAGCAGAAGCGCCGTCCGATCGATGGTGAGATCGTGTCGGCCTGTGCGGAGGCGTGCCCCACTCGGGCAATTACCTTCGGCGATGCTAACGACCCTACCAGTGCCATCACGCGTGTGGTGAGTCGTGAGTACGAAGAGCGCGGTTACCGGGTACTTAACGAAATTGGGGTGAGTCCAAACATTTGGTACTTGACTAAGATTAGAAACAAAGACGAAGAAGAAGTTACCGCGTAAACAAAAGAACAGATTATGAATCATGTCGCTTCAGTAAGAACCCCGCTGATCACCAACGGCAAAACCGTGCACGACGTGACGGTGGATATTTGCCGACCGGTGGAAGCCAAACCCAATGTGCTGTGGTTGTTAGCCTTGGCAACCTCGTTGGGGGCCCTAACTATTGGCGCCTACGCCATGTACCGCACGCTGTGGGACGGTATCGGTATGTGGGGACTGAATAAAACCGTTGGTTGGGCCTGGGACATCACCAACTTCGTGTGGTGGGTGGGTATCGGACACGCCGGTACGCTCATCTCGGCGGTGCTGTTGTTGTTTCGTCAGCGGTGGCGCATGTCCATCAACCGCGCCGCGGAAGCGATGACGATCTTTGCGGTGATCTGTGCACTGCTGTTCCCGGTGATCCACATGGGGCGACCCTGGTTGGGAGCCTACTGGGCCCTGCCGTTGCCAAACACCTTCGGCTCACTGTGGGTGAACTTTAACTCTCCCCTGCTGTGGGACGTTTTCGCGATTAGTACCTACTTCACCGTGTCGCTGGTATTCTGGTATATTGGTCTGATTCCTGACTTTGCAACCATCCGCGACCGGGCGCAGAACAAGATATCCCGCGCGGTGTACGGAGCGCTGAGCTTCAACTGGAACGGTTCGGCCCGCACCTGGGAGCGCTACGAATCGGTGGCCCTTATTCTGGCTGGTCTGGCTACGCCGCTGGTACTTTCGGTGCACACCATCGTATCGTTTGACTTTGCTACCTCGGTGATTCCCGGCTGGCACACCACGATCTTTCCGCCCTACTTCGTGGCCGGAGCCATTTTTTCGGGCTTCGCAATGGTGCTCACGCTCATGCTTATCACCCGTAAGGTGTATAAGCTAGAGGATTATATTACGATCGGCCACATTGAGCTGATGAATATCATCATCATCGTCACGGGTTCTATTGTGGGAGTGGCCTATATCACTGAGTTGTTTATGGCCTGGTACTCCGGGGTGGAGTATGAGCAGTATGCCTTTTTCAACCGGGCCACTGGTCCCTACTGGTGGGCTTATGCTACTATGATGACCTGCAACGTGATTTCGCCCCAGCTGTTCTGGTTTAAGAAGATTCGCACCAGCATCGTAGCAACCTTCATTTTATCCATTGTGGTGAACATCGGCATGTGGTTCGAGCGCTTCGTAATTATCGTTACCTCACTACACCGCGACTACCTGCCCTCGAGCTGGGCAATGTTCCAACCTACGTTGTACGACGTAGGCATTTACCTGTTTACCTTTGGATTGTTCTTCACGGCGTTCTTCTTGTTCGCTAAGTTTTTCCCGGTGATCAACATGGCAGAAGTGAAAAGTATTATCAAGGCCACATCGGAAGAAGCCCCGGCAATGCGCGCCGCCGGAACTACCACGCAGGCCACCGAGGCAGCCCCCCAACGTAACATGGATAAGTAATGATGAAGACCGGAAGTAAGTATCTGTTAGGAGTGTTTGATGATGAGGACGTGTTGGTGGAAGCTGTGGAAACAGCCCGTAGCCAGGGTATCCGCATCCACGATTGCTACACCCCGTTTCCCGTGCACGGTTTAGGGCACGCACTAGGATACAAGCGCTCGAAGTTGCCTATTGCGGCCTTTTTATTCGGGACATTGGGTTTAGGACTCGCGCTATTGATGCAGTTCTACATGATGAAAATTGATTGGCCCATGATCATCGGGGGGAAGAATTTTGCTTCTATCACCTTTGTGCCGGTATCGTTTGAGTTAACCGTGCTACTGTCTGCCTTGGGAATGGTTGCCGTATTTATGCTAGTGAGTGACCTGCGGCCCTATGGCAAAGCCAAGATCTTCAACCTGCGCGCTACGGATGATAAGCACATCATGGCTATTGACTTATCTAAAAACTCGATCAAAATAGACGAGATGAAAACCATCCTGCGCGATGCCGGAGCGGTGGAAGTGAACGAAAAACACTACTAAAGATATGCGTAACTACGTACTGTACGGTTGCTTGGCAGGGGGGATTGCACTACTGGGCTGCGAGGCCGATGGTAAATATCCTGGTTTAGAGTATGCCCCGCAGATGTACCATACCACTCCCTATGAACCCCTCACGCAAATCATCGATGAGAAGCAGGGAGCGTGGTTGTCTTCAAGAGAGGATGACCTGGGTGAATACTATAATTCCAATCCTTACAACCCTTATGGCATGAACTCCCGCACTCCCCCGGCCAACACGGTGCGGCGCAACACGGCTAGTTATGATGCTTATGGAGCTAAGCAAACCACCCCAAACTCAGAGACTGCCCGTAAAGAGCTAGCTTTGTATTTACCCTACGAACTCCCCTTTGATAGTCTGGAGTTGGCTTCGCGCACCGTTAAGAACCCGCTGGACTCTACCGCGGCAGTAGTAGCCGAAGGACAGCGCTTGTATACGCAGTTTTGCTATCCGTGTCACGGCGGAGCGGGGCAGGGCAACGGTCCGGTGGGAGTCGTCTACAAGGGTGTGCCTGCTTACAACAAAGGAACCTACCGAGATATGACCGAAGGGCACATCTTCCACGTGATTACTTGGGGAAAAGGACGAATGAATGCGCACGGTTCGCAAATGGAAATTGCTGACCGTTGGAAAATTGTCCGTTATGTGCAAACCCTACAACAACAAGGCGAATAAGATAAGACTATGAGCAGCACCGTACACCACACCACCGAGATTGATGTTGGAAAAGAACACTTCGATTTTTCGGCTACTAAAAAGACATTATTTATCATCGGTGGGGTCGGTTTCCTGCTGTTAATCGCCGGGGTTATAATGGCGCTGTTCGGCGGCGGTCACGAAGCCGAGGCTGGTCACGCCTCAGCCGAGCTGGGCGAAGCCGGTCACTCCGAGTTTCACTGGTACCAACGCCTGTTTGCCAACCTGTGGATCAATAACGTTTACTTTACCGGCTTGTCCATTATCGGAGTATTCTTCGTGGCGTTCAATTACGCCGCGCAAGCCGGTTGGTCGGCCGGATTCAAGCGTGTGCCCGAAGCCTTCGGAGCTTGGTTGCCGGTTGCCGGAGTGCTTATGCTGGTGGTGTTCCTCGTGGGCAACCATAGCATTTTTCACTGGACGCACGACTATCTGTACGACGAAGCCGATCCACGCTACGATGCCATTATCGACGGCAAAAGTGCCTACCTGAATACTCCCTTCTATCTCATTCGGATGGTGGCCTACTTTGGGCTGTGGTTTTGGATGTGGCGACTCATCCGGCGCGAGTCACTGGCTGAAGATCTGAACGGGGGCACCAAGCACTACTATAAGATGGTGAAGTACTCAACCATCTTTATCATCATCTTTGCCGTTACTTCATCCACCTCAGCCTGGGATTGGGTATTGTCGATCGATACGCACTGGTTTAGCACCATGTTCGGGTGGTACGTTTTTGCCAGTTGGTTTGTGGCTGGCTTAGCCGCGATCACCCTAATGGTGGTTCGCCTGCGGGAGACGGGACACCTGCTCAACGTCGGCTCTGAACACCTGCACGATCTGGGTAAATTTGTGTTTGCCTTTAGTATTTTCTGGGCCTACATCTGGCTGGGACAGTTTCTGCTGATCTACTACGCCAACATCCCGGAAGAGACGGTTTACTTCGTGGAGCGCATGAGCAGCAGCTACTACGCTCCCATTTTTTATATGATTCTGGGGCTCAACTTTTTACTACCTTTTTTACTGCTCATGACGCGTGATGCCAAGCGCCTAACTATCTTTTTAAAACTGGTTTGTACCATCGTTTTGGTGGGCCATTGGTTCGATTTTTACTTAATGATTACCCCCGGAACTTTGTGGGAAAACGGGGGGTTTGGAGTATTAGAAATCGGATGCACAATGGTTTATTTGGCCGCCTTCCTGTGGGTTGTCTTTGGTAGTTTAGCCAAGGCTCCGCTGGTTGCGAAAAACCACCCGATGTTGCAAGAAAGTATCCATCATCACACTTGATTCTTTAGTTATGCTTAATGTTGTAATTGCTGTTGGTGCGGTCCTCCTGCTAATCATTCTGTTCACTATTTTCCGCGTCTTGCGGCTAGTGGGTGTGGCTCGGGGCAGCGATAAGAAGACCGCCTCTACCGGAAATAAAATCAATGCCATGATGTTTATGGTGTTTCTGGTAGTGATGGGAGGCCTGATGGTTTGGTATTCGGTAGGTGAGTTTGATAAGTATGATCCGCCGGTGGCATCCTTGCACGGGGTAGAGGTAGATAATATTTTCTGGATCACGATGGCCTGTACTGGGTTTATCTTCATACTAACCCATATTTTGCTCTTTTACTTTTCGTACCGCTATCAGTACGAGGAGGATAAAAAAGCACTATTCTACCCCGATAATACGAAGTTAGAGGTGATTTGGACGATTGTTCCCGCCGTGGTGATGGCCGTGTTGGTATTTTCCGGCTGGAAAGTATGGACCGATATCACGCAAAAAGCCCCCGACGATGCTGAGCAGATTGAGCTACTCGGCTATCAGTTCGGATGGCTTCCCCGCTATCCCGGTAATGATGAGCAACTAGGCGAATACGATTATCGTCTCATCGACGCGGTAAACTCACGTGGACTGGACTTTACCGACCGTTCGGCCTTTGACGACTTCACTCCGATGGAGGTGCACGTGCCCAAAGGCAAGCCGGTGCTGTTCAAAATTAGAGCCCGGGATGTATTGCATAGTGTTTACGTGCCCGAGTTCCGCCTGAAGCAGGACGCGGTGCCCGGTATGCCAACCCGCTTTTGGTTCGTTCCTACTAAGTCCACCGCCGAAATGCGGGTAGAGACCGGAAACCCCGATTACAACTATAATATTTACTGCACTGAGGTATGCGGTCGTGGCCATTTTTCCATGCGCTTGCGTTTGGTGGTAGACGAACCCGATGATTATCTGGCCTGGAAGGCTGAGCAGAAAACCTGGCTGCAGCAGAATCAGGACTATCTGGCTAAGGTGCCTCAGGAATTGAGAGAACTAGCTGCCATCAGTGCCGGACTTGATCCGGAAGATCATACAGTAGAAATAGAAAAAGCAGGTATCAATTAGTAGTCACTCATTCGTAGATAAGTTATGGCGACAGCACACGCAGTAGACGGACACGCGCACGCAGCGCACGACGATCACCACCACGAGGATAATTTCATTACCAAGTATATTTTTAGTCAGGATCACAAAATGATCGCCAAGCAGTACCTGCTCACCGGTATTCTTTGGGCGTTCATTGGCGGATTGCTGTCGGTTATCTTCCGGTTGCAATTAGGATTTCCTGACATGAACTTAGGATTCTTGCGGCCTCTGTTAGGCGGCTGGATCACCGAAACCGGCTCGCTGGATGCGGAGTTTTACCTAGCCCTGGTGACCATGCACGGAACCATTATGGTATTCTTCGTGCTCACCGCTGGCTTAAGCGGCACGTTCAGTAATTATTTAATTCCATTGCAAATCGGTGCCCGGGATATGGCGTCGGGCTTCATGAATATGCTGTCCTACTGGTTCTTCTTCATTGCCAGTGTCATTATGTTTTATTCACTCTTTATTGAAACCGGTCCGGCTGCCGGTGGTTGGGTGGTGTATCCGCCCCTAAGTGCGCTGCCCCAGGCTATCCAGGGTTCTCAACTAGGAATGACGCTGTGGTTGGTCTCCATGACCTTCTTCATTGCCTCTTCGCTGCTTGGCGGTATTAACTACATCACCACCGTGATTAACCTACGGACTAAGGGCATGTCATTTGCGCGCTTGCCCCTTACCATCTGGGCGTTCTTCCTCACTGCGGTGATTGGTCTGCTTTCTTTCCCGGTATTGTTCTCAGCTGCCCTGCTACTGATCTTTGACCGTAGCTTTGGAACAAGTTTTTACCTGTCCGAGATATTTATCAACGGTGAGGCCCTGCCCAACGTAGGTGGTAGCCCAATTCTGTACCAGCACTTGTTCTGGTTCCTGGGTCACCCCGAAGTATACATTGTACTATTGCCCGCACTGGGGATTACCTCGGAGGTAATTGCCACCAACGCCCGTAAGCCTATCTTCGGGTACCGGGCCATGATTGGTTCTATGTTGGCCATCACCATTCTTTCGTTCGTCGTATGGGCACACCATATGTTCGTATCCGGACTGAATCCGTTCCTGGGGTCAATCTTTATGTTCCTGACGTTGATTATTGCGGTTCCCTCCGCGGTGAAGGTGTTTAATTATCTTACCACACTGTGGAAGGGTAATTTGCGCTTTACTACGGCGATGATGTTCTCTATCGGACTAGTGTCAGTATTTATTTCAGGGGGGCTTACCGGTATTTTCTTGGGCAACTCGGCCATTGATATCCAACTGCACGATACCTATTTTGTGGTCGCCCACTTTCACTTGGTGATGGGAAGCGCCTCGTTCTTCGGACTGATGGCCGGAGTGTACCACTGGTTCCCCAAGATGTACGGCCGGATGATGGACAAGACATTAGGCTACGTGCACTTCTGGATGACTTTCTTTGGAGTGTACCTGGTGTTCTTCCCCATGCACTACATTGGTATTGCCGGATTTCCCCGTCGCTACTATTCGTTCACTACCTTCGATTCGTTCGGAGCATTTAGCGACCTGAATATGTTTATCAGTATCGCCGCTATCTTGACCTTTAGCGCACAGTTGATCTTCGCTTACAACTTCTTCTATAGCATGTATCGAGGCCGGTTGGCCCCGGCCAATCCTTGGAAATCAAACACGTTGGAATGGACCACGCCCCGCATCCCCGAGCACGGCAACTGGCCTGGTGAGATCCCGGAAGTACACCGCTGGCCCTACGACTACAGTAAGCCACATGCCAAGGATGATTATATTCCGCAGACAGTACCGTTCTCTGAAACTCCGGAGTCTAACCTGCCGCACGAGAACGACAGTATTGCCATTGAGCGCGAAGGCGAGAAGGTGGAGAAGGTAGATGAAGCCAACGCCAAATAGTCTGCGACGTCTAAGCGTTTTTACCCTCTGGTCGGTTTATTTCCTTATTTTAGTAGGAGGAATCGTTCGCAGTACGGGTTCGGGCATGGGTTGCCCCGATTGGCCCAAATGTTTCGGAAGCTGGGTTCCTCCTACAGAGGTAAGCCAGCTTCCGTTCGATTATAAGGAAGTCTACGCGCAGCAGCGCCTCGCCAAAAACGAGCGTCTAGCCAATTACCTAGGAGGGCTGGGCTTTGCCCAATTGGCCGATCAACTGAAGAACAACCCATCCATCGCCCAGGAAGAAGAATTTAACGCCACCAAGACTTGGGTCGAGTACGTTAATCGCCTGATTGGAGCGTTGGTTGGCTTATTTATTCTCGCCACGTTTGCTGTTTCGATAACACGCTGGAAGTACGACCGACCTTTGGTTGTCGCAGCGGCCGCCACAGTGGTCGCCGTAGGTTTGCAGGGCTGGATTGGCTCAGTGGTCGTATCCACCAATTTGTTG
Source organism: uncultured Cytophagales bacterium (assembly GCA_963761785.1). Classification (GTDB taxonomy): domain Bacteria; phylum Bacteroidota; class Bacteroidia; order Cytophagales; family Cyclobacteriaceae; genus Tunicatimonas. The sequence continues at coordinate 1,074,287 of CAVXII010000001.1, read as the reverse complement.
CCCTGGATGATCACGGTACACATGCTGTTAGCCCTGTTTATTGTGGCCCTGCTTACGCTGATTACTTTACGGGCCGAAGGCGTGCAGACAGTTGATGCCGATACGGATCGCACAAAAATTGGCGTTACGCTGGGAGCGCTTCTGGTGCTCACACTGGTACAAATCGTGATGGGTACGCAGGTGCGCGAATCGATCAACCAAGTGGCGCAAACGCTGGGCGAAGCGCAGCGCGGGCAGTGGGTTGCCAACCTGGATTGGGTGTTTTACGTGCACCGCTCTTACTCAATCATTGTGCTGCTGGGGCACCTGTATTTAGGTTACCTTGCTTACCAAAAATTCGGGACAAACGGAAACTTAACCCGCTGGGTGGGGGTATTACTAGTAGTAATCGTTACCGAAATATTGAGTGGAGTGATCATGGCTTACTTTGCAATTCCACGCTTCGCGCAACCGCTACACCTGATTTTAGCAACCGGCGCGTTTGGAGTGCAGGTGCTACTTTTGTTGAAAATTTATCCGCTGGCCGTGCAACAGCGTCAACCTTATTCGGATCAGTATGCTAGCTACTAAAACCGTCGTTCGTCCCGCCTTAGGAGATCGCTTGCGCTCCTATGCTGAACTTATGAAGCTTCGGCTTTCGCTGCTGGTAGCTTTCTCAGCCGCTTTTGGCTACGTATTGGCAGTGCAAGGTCCGGTAGACGGTGTGGTGCTGACCATTCTTTGCGTCAGCGGGTTTTTGTTGTCCGGTGCTTCGACTACTATCAACCAAATATGGGAACGCGACGCGGACGGTCTCATGAAACGCACCCAGAACCGCCCGTTGCCTACCGAACGTGTGCTGCCGCAGGAGGCGGGCTGGTTGGCTGGAATTAGTGCCGTTGCTGCCTTGGGAATGTTGCTGGCCTTCACGAATCTACTCACCACTGCGCTAGCGTTGCTGTCGCTCGTGCTTTATAGCTTCGTATATACCCCGCTCAAAAAAGTGAGTCCGATTGCGGTGCTGGTCGGGGCGTTTCCCGGAGCCATGCCTCCGTTGCTGGGTTGGGTGGCTGCCACCGGGGCGATCAGTCAGGAGGCACTGGTGATCTTCGGCATCCAGTTTATCTGGCAGTTTCCGCACTTCTGGGCCATTGCCTGGGTGGCGGACGATGACTACAAGCGTGCGGGCTTCAAGCTACTGCCCTCGGGCGGCGGAAAGGATATGCGCACCGCAGTGCAAATCATGACCTACACGTTGTTTCTGATTCCATTGGGTCTGTTGCCCCTCAAACTGGGGATCACCGGGATAGACTCGGCCGTTGTAGCTACGGTATGTGGCGTGCTGTTCTTGGGGCAGACCTTTAGCCTGATGATTCAGGGGTCACGACGCGCCGCGTTGCGTATTATGTTTAGTTCGTTTATCTATCTGCCGGTGGTGCAGATAGCGTATTTGTTGGATAAAATTTAGCGTATCATGGCACCAATCATAAATACCGGAACCGAAAGTATAGAGGTAGTAAGGGAATCGAGGGCGACGCTCTCCATGCATCCTAAGAAGTTCGCCATGTGGCTGTTCATCGTTACTGTAGTGATGATCTTTGCGGCTATGACCAGCGCCTACATCGTGCGACAGTCGGAAGGAAACTGGCTTGAGTTTGACTTGCCGCAGTCGTTCTGGCTCACGTCCGGCATCATTCTGCTCAGTAGCATCACCATGCATTGGGCCTATTTGTCGGCAAAACGCGATAATTTAAAAAGCCTGCGCCTCGCGATGGTGATCACCACGGTGCTCGGTATCACGTTCTTGATTGGGCAGTATTTAGCCTGGGGCGATTTGGTAGCAATGGATGTTTACTTCGTGGGTAATCCTGGCGGTTCGTTCGTCTACGTGCTCAGCGGACTACACGCGGCGCACTTAATTGGAGGAGTAGTATTCTTGCTAATTACCCTGGTAAGTGTATTTCGTTACCGCGTTCACGCCAAAAGCATGGATCAGATGGAGATGTGCGCCACATATTGGCATTTTTTAGATGGACTTTGGCTCTATTTATTCGTATTTTTGCTACTCAATTAAACGAAAACGAACTGTGTAACGTAGGGGCAATTCACCCATTCGTTTAACGCAGCAGCATCTATTCTCGGTTATGGCAACAATTGTAAAAGAAACCTCGGGACATGAAACCGAACCCGAGGCTCCCCGTGGCTTGTGGGGTGGAGGTACTTCTCCGTTCCGCGTGAGCTACGGTAAGCTGATGATGTGGTTCTTCCTACTGTCAGATGCTTTCACTTTTTCGGCCCTGCTGATTTCTTACGCCATGATCCGTTTTTCGTACCCGGCCTTCGGGGGAGAAGTGGATGAGTTTGTGTTTTCGCAAGACTACTGGCCAATTCCCGAAAAAGTTTTTGAGGCGGTCCCCTTCCTACACGGGGTAGAACTGCCGTTGGTGTTCGTAGGGATAATGACTTTTATCCTGATCCTGAGCAGCGTAACCATGGTGCTCGCCGTTGAAGCGGGGCACCGTATGGAAAAAAAGGCGGTGGTGAAATGGATGTTGTGGACGATTATCGGTGGTATCGTCTTCCTGAGCTGTCAGGCCTGGGAGTGGGGGCATTTCATACATGGTACCGAGCAGGGGGGCTTGCTAGATGGCGGTTCTATCTTCTTCGGAGCCAACTTGGTACAAAATCAGTACGGGCCGCCCCTGTTTGCTGATCTATTCTTTTTCATCACTGGCTTCCACGGCTTCCACGTATTCAGTGGGGTGATGCTTAATTTTTTAGTCTTCTATCAGGCCGCTACGGGAGTGTTTGAACGGCGTGGGCACTACGAGATGGTTGAGAAAATTGGTCTCTACTGGCACTTTGTGGATCTGGTGTGGGTATTTGTGTTCACGTTTTTCTACCTTATTTGACTAGAACTATTATGGCAGAATTAGATGAAAATACGGCGGTTCAATACGAACCGGTTGATAAGAAGAAGACCAACAAGCTGTGGCGCATCGCTGGTATCATGGCGGTTTTGACGATCATTGAATTCGTGTTTGCCTTGTTTTTACCCCGTGGCCCCCTGCTTTATGGCACATTTGTAATCATGACGATCGTCAAAGCATTTTATATCGTTGGCGAATTTATGCACCTGAAGGGCGAGGTGAAAACGATGATCTGGTCCATTCTCATTCCGACCGTATTTGTAATTTGGTTCATCATTGCGATGATCTTCGAAGGCACTTCGGTGATGGAATTGCGTTTCTGATAGCGGAACGAAAGCCCCTAATTGGTTGGTTAGATAGGCACATATCGTCAACTCCCTATGACCAATTCAAAAAAAGTAGGGGGGCTGCTGCTTATTCTTGCAGCACCTCTACTGATCTTATTATTTTTAGAAAACTTTGGGGAGCAACACTACACCATCCCCACCGACCCCGCCGAAGCAGAAGGCCTCAGTGCTGAAGTTTCAGCGGGTTCTTTAGGTCAGGCTTTTAAGCTGTCTAATTCCCTGCTCGACTCTAGAGGAGAGACTATTTCAAGAGAGGACTTTACTGCTAAGATATTGGTTGTTTACTGCCTGCCGAGAGCACAATCCGATACTGCTGAAATAGTTCTGGAGAAGCTTACGCGGGTGCAGAACGTCTTTGAGCGAGATACTTTAGTCCGCTTGCTAACAATAGTGCCCACGCAACAGCTTGATAGTTTATCTCAGTTATCCGAGCGGTACCGGGGGCAGCCCGAAGTATGGAGCTTTGTAGCGGACACCACGCTAGGCAATGTTTCAACCCTGTTGCTGCCAAAGGGCACCAATGCGGCCACGTTGCTGTTAGTAGATCAAACACAGCGGGTAAGAGGCTACTACGATGCTACTCAGGAGAAGGAGGTAGACCGGTTGGTGGCAGAAACCCGGATACTGTTATACGATGTCAAATAACTACAGTATGAAAAACATGATGCGATCTATTGGGGTTACCGTATTACTAGCTATCCTGACCGTCAGTCAGGGCATAGCCCAGTGTGCTATGTGCCGTACTACGATTGAAAACAACGTGAGTGCGGGGGATACCTCATTGGCATCAGGGCTTAATATAGGCATTATGTATTTATTTTTCGCCCCCTATGTGATCGTTGGGGTGATCGCTTTTTTTTGGTATCGTAACAGCAAGAAACAACATGGCAAAAAGATCCGCTTGGTCCGCCATTCTCAATCATAAATGCCCCCGCTGCCGCGAAGGCGACATTTTCACGTATTCGTTGTTAGAGAAACCTACCAAGTTTATCGCAACTAACAAAGAGTGTCCGCACTGTAACTTGGTCTACGAGCGGGAGCCGGGTTTCTTCTTTGGAGCGATGTACGTAAGTTACGCCATCACCATGGCGATCTTTCTGGGGTTTACCTTTATTCTGTACTATTTCTTTGACGACCCTTCACTTGAAGTATACATCATTGCGGTGGTAGGGACCGTCATCATTCTCACTCCCGTAGTTTTTCGTTTCTCCCGCACCCTGTATCTACACGGCTTTGGCGGAGTGAAGTATAATGAAGCGTATAGCGAGTAAAGTGAATTATCTTTACTTGCCATGCGCGATTTCAAAACGTATTTAAACGATTTCACCGCACTGCCATCGGCTACCATGCAAGCTCTGCTAGACTTGTTCGCGCCCGTCACCATGCACAAAGGCGAACACTTGGCGGTAGAAGGCGAATTTGCTAAAAAACTGGCGTTTGTAGAGTCCGGCGTGCTGCGCGCTTATTATCGCAGTCCCAAGGGTGAAGAATTCAACAAACTCTTCTTTGTGAACCCGGCCATCGTGGGTGCCTACTCTTCCTTGATCACGGGGCAGCAAAATATGATCAATATCCAGTGTCTTACCGACTGTTGTCTGTTGCAAGCCAACTTCGAGCGTATTTTGGCTTTGTACGAAGCGCATCCCTTGGTAGAAAGGCTCAACCGCGTGATTGCCGAAGACTTTTTCGTTAAGAAGGAGCGGCGGGAAATGTCGTTGGTGATGAACGATGCCTCAGAGCGGTATGCCCTTTTTCAGCGGGAATATCCAGACATAGAAAATCAGATTGCGCAGTATCATGTGGCTTCCTATCTGGGGATCACTCCCACACAGCTAAGTAGAATCCGGGCGAAGAAGAGTTAACGCTTTTATTAACATATGTACATGCTTCTGCACTACTGACCAATCACTGTCAGGTAGCGAACACTGCCTCGGTACAAAATGACGGCCTGCTAGCTACAAATCCCTTTCTCGCCTTTGGCACACCGCTTGACTACCAGTTGAAAACCCATTATTCATCTAACTCCCCCCGCCATGCTCAAGAACTACGCGCTGATCACCCTCCGCAGCCTGTTTCGCAACAAGGTATATTCGTTCATTAATACCGCGGGTCTGGCCATTGGCCTCACCTGTAGCCTGCTGATGTTTCTGTGGGTGCAGGACGAATTGTCATATGATACGTTTCGGCCTTCGTTATGGCCACCCCGCTGGCGTGGTGGGCCTTACATACCTACTTGGAGCACTACCCCATCCGCACCGACATTCCCTGGTGGATTTTTCCCCTCACTGGCGGGCTAGCCCTGCTGTTTGCTCTGGTGTTTGTGGGGGGACAAGCCCTGCGAGCCGCTCAAGACGACCCGGTGAAGGCGCTGCGTAGTGAGTGAAGAGCCCGGAATACCTCCCCCTCAAATCTCCACAATCACGTTCCGCCGATACTTGATCCATATGGAAATGAAGCACAGTAGTAGATAGCTCAATGCTCACAGGAGCAAGACGAAACCGAACCTGGGTTCATTAGCAAACCTCCAATAAAGTTATAGAACCAACCGGCTACAGATCAAGTGAACGTCATGCTGTAGCACGCCTACGTAGCTGTTTAGCAATTGGCTCAACGTTTAGTCAACTAACAGACGGTCCTGATTTAGGGTAGAGACGTTGATGTGATCCGACGATTGAAAGGGCAGCGAGAGAAAGAAGCTTACCCCAACATCAGCCTGTATATCAACCCATAGCTTACCGCCCATCTTGTGGGCAAATTGCTTGGAAAGATAAAGTCCTAACCCTACTCCTTTCTTGTCCTCAGGAAGCATACCTGGCTTGGTCCGTAGTTTAAACAGGTTGATGGCTTCCTCATCGGATATTGTAGAACCAGTGTTAAACACCTCCAAAAGAACATGGCCACTGGTAATCTTGGCTGAGAGCTTAATTAAACCGGATGGTGGAGTGAATTTTATTGCGTTGGTGAGCAGGTTGCGCAAAATATAAGAAAGCATATCAGGGTCAGTGCGTACATGCCCAGCTAATACAACATCTCGGACAATACTGATCTCACGAATGCGTGCCTGCTGCTGAATAAGACTTATCCCCTGCTCAACAACAGCTTCTATGTCGATTTTTGAAGGTTTAAATTTAATGGCATCCTGTTGGTCTATTGCCCAGTGAAGTAGATTGTCGAGCAGCAGTTCAACATTTCCTAGTTCTTGGTTTAGTAACGTCAAGTATCTTTTCTGCTCTCTCCAATCGAGCACATTGGAGCAAGACTGAAGCATAGAGAGGAATACCCGGAGGTTGGTGATCGGGGAGCGTAGATCGTGGGCAATAATGGAGGAAAAGCGCGATTGGGTATGATACGCCTTTTTCAGGCGTTTTTCGGAATGTTGTAGCGCTTGATTCTGGTTTAACAACCGGTCTTGCTGCTGAGAAATGACCCGATTCTTACGTTGAAGTTGAATAAAGAAGAAGGCCATCACCCCGATAAACAGGATAGCAACCACAATGCTGCTGCCCAGAAGGCGATTAAAAAAGATCTTACGATCGAGCAGGATGGTCTGCTGCGCTTTTTGTTCTTCTAATTGGTAGATCACTTTTTGTTTTTTCTCAGCCTCATACTTTACTTGGAGATCTGCAATGGCTCTCTGCTTTTCTGTATTCAGAACACTATCTTTGAACAAGAAACAGATCTCCATCGTGGTGAAGGCTTTCTTATACTGTTTGAGTTCTGCGTAAGCATCCGCCAAGTTGAGGTAGGGGGATACCCTTAGTCTAAGATCTTCAACCTCTTCGCTAACGAGTAGGGCTTGTTGATAATACTCGATGGCTTGCTCAAGTCGGTTTGAGCTAGCGTGATACATTCCTATGTTAGACAGAAGACCAACTTGCGAATATGTGTACTGCTCACGTTCAGCCAGGACCAATGCATTCTTCCAAAACCCATATGCCTCTTCCTTCTGATCAAATTCAAGATAATAGAGTGCACCAAGGTTCGACCAGATATCGCAAATGCGGCGGTTTAGTTGGTATTGTTTCGCTATCGTGAGTGCTCGGTGAAATAACTGTTGAGCACGTTGTACGTTATCTATTCCATCATAGGCTCTTGCTACTAGAATTAAAGGGTAAACAAGGCCACTGGAGTCATTGGCGAAGTACTTTTGATGTGAGTCGATAATTCTGTTTAAGTAAACTAGACCAGTTTCTGTGTCACCCTGATTTAGATAGTTCTCGCCTAGATCGCCTAAAATTCGCCTCTCCAGACGTGCGCCGTAACTAGTGTCATACAAACTCAGCGCTTGCAAATAGTATTCAGTAGCCTGGACGTAATCACTTCGTTGAAGGTAAACGGTACCGATATGGTTTACAGTAACCGTCATCATACTGTCGTGGGGAAGGTGTCGGCACATATTCCGTACCTTCTCAAAACAGACCAAGGCAGAGTCGTTGCGGCTGAGTCTTGAGTAGACGACGCCCAAACGATCGTAACTCACGGCTAGCAGACTATCGGTCTCGCGTCTTTCGGCCAGCCTGAGTGCTTCGGTTAGATAAGCCTTCGCAGAATCGAACTGATTAATGTTAGTAAATTGGTAGGCAATTCGACTAGCTAGATCCACTGCTTCTACCGAATGCTTACTGTGGCGATTGAAACTCTCTCGCAAACTGTCTATCGATTGCGGATACGCCACACCACAGCAAAGCATCCATAGCAGTAATACTAATGTTTTGCGCATAACGGTGTCATTAATATGACGGCAATATATCAAATCAACCTATGCACGCTATCAGGGTTTACCCTGATGCGGAAGGTCTTTTTCACGACGCTAGTACAAAGCGCTATATCGCTAATGGTATGTCGAGACAGGACACCGGACAAATAATCGGTGTTTCTTACCGGGAGTTGACAGATACGCGAGAAAATGCTTTTTCTAGTGAGACCTTGTTCTTAGTCACAAATGAGCTTAATCGGCTGCGTCCTTTGATATCTAATTTATCCGCGATGTTGCTCCGGTGGGTTTCAATGGTTTTGATGCTGTTGTGTAGGGTGTCGGCGATCTGCACACTGGTGCATCCTTCCATGATCAGGCTTAGTACTTCTAGCTCACGCTCGGTCAAATTCTTTAATAGAAGATCATACTCGTTAACGCAAAGGTTTTCTCGTAGCATTTCACTGCCTAACCGCTGGGCCAAATGTTCGTCGATGTAGTGATTGCCGGCGGTAACGGTATCCAGGCAAGTTTCAATTTCCAACGCCGCTGCAGTTTTTGATAAAAACCCCCGCGTACCAATAGCTATTGCCTCTTGGTAAGTAACGGTGTCGATAAGTGCAGAAAGCAGGATGGCTATCGTATCAGGAAAATGCTTGTTTGTGTACCGGACCACTTCCATTCCGTTTGTCTTAGGCATATCCAAATCTAGCAAGATAATATCAGGATGATATCTGTTGATCATGGTAATAGCCTGCTCTCCGTTTTCTATCTCCTCTGGTATCACACTATACCCCGAAAGCCCGGATATAATAGTTTGAAGTCCCATTCTGGCAATAAGATGATCATCGGCGTGTAGTATGGTATACAACATAGTAAGGTGGGTAGAATGTATAAAAAACAATTAAAAATTTTGAGTCAGGTTTCCGCAAAAATTGGTCAAACTAATAAGTGTCTATTTTGAACGTATGTCGCAGGCGTGAATTGCTTTGGCAATAAACGTTAGTGCATAGTTTCTATAGCGAAACTAGTGGAAAAAATACAGGAAGTTGGCGACAATTATGACCCTAATGTACAAAAAAGATAACGTAAAGCAAGCGCAATAACGACAGCTATTTATACGAGAAGTTAGAAGAATTAGTTTCTGTACAGAGCACTGGCAGAAGCCAGTGCTAAGGGTATTGATCCCTTCGATTGCACGCTAAACCACAATTTAAGCGGAAAAATCATTTTTTTTCACCTGATATAACTATAGTGACCAGTATTATACATACTTACCCTGAGCCAATTAAGGATATACACCGATGGTGTTAGTGTATCATTAACGCGATCTTGTCATCGTCATATTTGATAACTTATCCTAAACAAGAACGATCATGAACAAAATTACAACTGGTGTATCGGCGTTGGTGCTAACGGCCCTGATGCTGACTAACTGTCAGCCTGAAGAGGTAACTCCGGGCACTGAGGAGGTATCGGTTACTGAGGTAGGGGCAAGCGGTGAGTCGCGGGTTGAGCTTGCCAAGCTTTTTGCGCAGGCGATGGAAGATCCATCGGTACTGTCGTTTCTGCATGCTGAAGCAGATAAGCAGTTTAACCGAGATTATGACGTACTGATCGGGTTGGTAAAAGACCAGCTTTTGCCGGGTAGTGAGCAAACGCTTATAGAGCGCTTAGGTGAGTTAGCCGGTTCTCAGGAAGAAGTAGAGCAACTACTAGCGGCAGAACCACTCTTTACTTTATTCCGACCCGATACAGAAGCCAATGCCGACCGCCAAGCTACCCCGCTGGTGGCACTTAAGGTGGGCGATAACCTGGTAGCGTATGACCCCGAAGGTTCATCTAAGGTTATTGAAGGTCAAAAAGCTCCAAAGGTGGCAGCTTGGGCAGCTAAAACCAATGAGCGTGCTGTATTAAGTGGAAGCTCCAATGCCCGATTGATGGATAAACCAGGCCGAGCCTTAGGTGTTGCTGCGGATGGACAGACAATGTACTTACCTGCCTCATACGACCCGGAACTGCAAAATACGGCACGGTGGATGAGAGGTAATGAGGTTGCCCAAGATGTGATAAACGTATTTAATTCGCAGAAAGGATGTGATTCTTGCGTTCCTCGCGATGGAATTTACTGGGGTATGAACCCCGCTACACCTTGGTCAGAAGCTTTTTCTTATGCTCACGTGGAAGCTATTCCATGGATTAAAATGGCTAATCCGGCTACGTACACCAAGATATTTGAAGATTGGACAGAAGGACAGATAGAACTTCATTTCCGGTTTTTCTACCCCGAAGATAGGGCAACGGCAAGCACCGCCCAGGGAGGGGTAGCCCCCGTAGCAACGCTACCTCCTGGGGTACCGCCCGGGGCACCAGGGGCAGGAGCCTTTACTGACTTACCACCGGTAGCCGAAGCAGTAGTTGAGCAGAAGTCAAACGTTGAGATAAATCTAGCGCAGGACCTAAAGACAATAACCGTATCTCCGAATGACCTGTATGAATTTGACGGAAACGGGAATGCTGTTGCCTGTAAAACTTACGAGCCTGAAGCACTCTTTCTAGTTGGCTGGAATGACCTGCAGATCGGTAATAGAATCCAAGTATACATTGAAGAGTACGACCCTGAGCAAGGATTCGAGACGATCAATACGACCGTGACCTCAACTTTCAACAGCAATTTTGGCTTCAGCCTTGATATAGGAGAAAGTGGAGGCGGGGGCGCTACTCCTTCTGACGGTGCTACCCCTCCCATCAATCCTGTTCCCGGGGGCCCTCCTGTTCCTCCAGTTCCAACTGGTAAAACGTTTCTGCCTTCTGAGAAGATCGGCGATGCCATTGCTGAGGCCGTAAAGAAAAATGGTAAGAAAAAGCTTCCTCTGCCTACCAAAGTTGGGTTTGGCTTGGGATTCAGGTATGATCAATCTCGCTCTAAAACCACTACCACTACCACGAGCTTACAGAGAGCCGTAGGGTCTGATGTGCTGGGCACAGTGGAGTTTGACTATCACGAGCCGGTAGTTAGCTGGGACTACAATGCTGACGGCGTGCTATATTACTGGTACTTCGCTAAATCAAGTGGGGACGTTATTTTTCCACTGGTTCCTAAGCGAATAAGAGAATAGGGGCAATTCTGCGTATCCACTATCAGCTAGGCGGTTGATAGTGGATTTGCTTACTCATTTTACTTTATATCTGGACTAATGAGGAACTTTATGAGTACAGGTAAAAACCCTGCTTTAGCTATCACTAGCTTGCTACTGGGCGGTATGCTCTCCATTACATCATGTCAACCTGATGAGGTGGCACCAGCCAAGGAAGGAGCGCCTGCTTTATCCTCTCTTACTGAGAAGGGGCAATCGCGAATTGAGCTTGCCAAGCTTTTTGCGCAGGCGGTGGAAGACCCGGCAGTACTGTCGTTTCTGCACGCTGAGGCAGACAAGCAGTTTGACCGAGACTATGACGTACTGATCGGTTTGGTCAAAGACCAGCCATTACCCGGTAGCGAGCAAACCCTTATCGAACGTTTAGGTGAGTTAGCCGGTTCTCAGGAAGAAGTAGAGCAACTACTAGCGGCAGAACCACTCTTTACTTTATTCCGACCCAATACAGAAGCCAATGCCGACCGCCAAGCTACCCCGCTGGTGGCTGTAGAGTCTCAAAACGAAGTAACTGCATACAACGCACAGGGGCTAACTACATCACTTAATCCCATCACAGCACCTAAAGAGGCCGTCTGGGTAGCCAAAGTTAACGAACGTGCCGTACTGCACGGTGGGGCTACCGCCCGAATGCTGGATGCACCTGGCCGCGCACTGGGAGTAACCAGCGAGGGGCATACTATCCTTCTACCTGATGCTTACGACCCAGAAGCGTTTGCAAATGCTCGTTCTCGGCCCCTGCTCAATTACGATGCTCCCTCTCGAGATGTGGTAGAGACTTACTGGGAGCAGAAGGGGTGTGACCCCTGTAATGCAAGAGACCGAATATACTGGAAAATAAGTAGACAAAATCCCTACGGAAATAGCTTTTCCAACAAGCATGCTGAAGCCATTCCTTGGATTCAGATGGCCGAGACATCAACTTTCAATAACATGGGGGGATGGACAGAAGGGAACGTTGAACTGTGGTTTAGGATATTTTTCGTTGCTGGTAGTCCGGCAGTACTCAGCAGCAACACCGCCCAGGCACCAGGCGGGGTGCCACCAGCCGCTTTGCCGGAAGTATCGCCGGTCGTTATACGCCCTCCAGGGGTGCCTCCAGGAACCCCCGGCACCGAAGGATTGGCTGGTCCTCCTCCTATGGCAGAGCCTACCCTTCCACTTTACTTGGATCAGAGACTTAAGACTGTTTCAGTACGCCCGGAAGATTTGTTTGAGTTTGACGAAGCGGGAAATGCGATTGCTACCAAGGTTTACCGGCCAGAGAACCTTTTTTACACCGGCTGGAACGATCTTTACTGGGGTAATCGAATTAAATTTTACGTAGAAGAATACGATCCAGAAGAGCAGATCGAAAAAACTATAGTGACTAATACTATCATAGGAACAAACTTCAACCTTAAGGTAGATGGTATTCCCATAGGGCCTGCGGTAGCCACCCCAGTGGGAAAAATTGGTTTCACCTTCGGGTTTCGCTTTCATAGTTCAAGAAAGGTGGAGCGAACAGTTACGAGTGTGATGACTACCTCAAAAGGATCAGATTTCTTAGGTGAAATAGAATGCCTTTATTCCGACCCGCTAATTTCAGAAGATGTACCAACCGCAGAAGGTAGCCAATACCGTGAGTACGTGTACAGCACTGGATCTGTTGAATTTCCTTTCGGAACCAGAAGAATCGCTGAATAAACCCTGATGTTTACGATACTTACTGAGACTGCCTACACGCTTACCTATTCCTATCAAGGCGATACGTTCTTAGGAGTAATTTATAGATACTTTGATAAAAGTCTACTAAACAAGATTAGTTATGAATAGAATAATCAAAAGCTTATCGTCAGTGGTAACTGTTGCCACATTAGTAGCGGGTTGCCAGTCCGATTTAGTGGCACCCGTTGATCAAGATAGTGTAATATCGACGATTTCTGAGCAGAAAACTTCAACCGTTAGCGCCGAAGGTGATCGAACAGCACTGGCCAAACTGCTAGCAAAAGCGATGAGTGACCCTGAGATTAGGGGCTTTCTACACGCTGAAGCAGCTAAACAGTTCAACAAAGACTACGACGTATTGCTGGCTACTGCTAAAACTCAACCGCTTCCAGTTACCGGACAGCTATTTGTTGAGCGGCTAGGGGAAATATACGGTTCGCAAGAGGCGGTAGAGGCCATGCTGGAAGCAGACCCATTGGTAACCTTATTTGAGCCACAAATCAACGCTAACCAAGATCAAACGTCGGTTCCGTTGGTGGCCTTAGCGGCCGAACAGGGCGAGATAAGGTCGTATGACACGCTAGGCAATTTACATTTGCTACTAGCCACTCAGCCTCCTACCCAACCGGTGTACGTTCTTAAAACGAATGAGCGCGTAGTTACTGCTGATAAGGGCACTACTCCACCCCGACAATTAGGCCGTCAGTTCACTACTATAGACGGACAGCGGTTCCATTTCGCCTCAGATGCCTTCGATCCCAATGTATCTTCCGGTTATGGTGGTACTTACACCATCCCTGATGATCTCATTGCAGTATATGAAGACCAAAAGGGGTGTGATCCTTGCGTTTTTCGGGATCAACTTTACTACGGTATCAAAGAAGATAAACTCTCGGGAACCTTTTCCGATCAGTATGTAGAGACGATTCCAAAACTATGGCTGACTAATCCTGCTGCGTATCTTAAACTAGGAGGTTGGACCGACGGCGCCTTTGAAATCGCCTTCACTATGCTGTATACAGAATCTACCGCTGAGGAGCCACCCGTGTTGAAGAATAACCAACAGATATTGTCAATTCAGCCGGAACAACTATTTGAATTTGATGCTTTCGGCAGACCAACAAAGGTAAAACTTTACACGCTAGAAAATCCTATTCAGTACGATAGTTGGAATATGCGCTACTGGGGAGACCGGTCAAAATTTGTCGTCGAAGAGCAAGACCCGGGGGTTGGTTTATCACAAACTATCACCCACACCACAACCGTAGGCAAGAACTTCAGCCTAACCATTGGTACCGTGTCACCCGATTCGGTAGTGAAAGAGGGGTTTGGATTAGGATATCGGTATCAGCAAGAACAAGCAGTCACCAAAACAGCGACTACCGTTTATACAACTACTCAGGCTGCTGACTATTTAGGGGAAGCCACCTTCTACTGGACCCTTCCGGTAATTGCCGGTAGCTACACTAACACCAGTGGGCGAGAAGAATATTATGAGTATGCTCTGAGTACCGGGACGATTGCTTTTCCCTTGGTACCGCTTCGAAAATAATGGCATCCTCAGCATAACTCTTCTGTCTGATACACATTGCTTTGGCAATCGTTCATTTAATTTTATAAAGACGCAGAATCGTCAATTGACAAACTTCGCCGCTATGAAAAGAATTACTCATTGTTTATCAATAATATTGCTAGCAATCTTGATTGCTACGGGGTGTCAACAGGAACCTTTATTGGATGACGTAGAACAGCTTACTACTGCTGCTTCGCCCACCGATGGTCAGGTATACGCCAATCGAACAACGTTGACCAAACTACTGGCGCAGGCCATGGGTAATCCGGATGTTCGGAAACTCTTTAAAGAAGAGGCCCTGAAACGAGTCGATAATGACGAAGATGTGCTGTTGGCATTGGTCAAGCACCAGTTACTACCTGCTACCCAACAGACCTTTCTTGAGTATCTGGGAGACTTGCATGGTTCGTATGATGAAGTAGCGGCAATGCTGCAAGCAGACCCGTTGCTCACCGTATTAGTACCCCGCCTTCACCATCTAAACTTTTCGGCAGAAGAGTGGAACGTAAGTAAACAGGTACCATTGGTCGCCCTAAGGAACGAGGACGTTAGCAACACCGACATGGTGGCGGTTAACCAGCGGGGGGAAGTTACATCGTTATCCTCTGACCAATTGCCTGACCAAGTTACTGTCGTACTAAAAAGCAACGAGCGACTTACGGTAAGCGAAGCCCCCCTAGGAGCGCGCACCGCGGGAGAGGGCCAGTTAGCCTTAATAGATGGCCTTGTCTTTCGCTACACCGACCCAGCATTTAATCCGAATGCAGAAAACCAGAAAAATGCGAGGGTCGCTCCGAGTGCTGTCATAGACCCCAAGATCATGAGGGCGTACGATCTCGCCAACAAGTACTGGTACTGCCCCCAGCGTGAGCATATCTACTACGGAATGGATCCGGAGAACGGAGTGTTCTATGGGTACCAATCCACCAAACACGCCGAGGCAATCACACAATTGCGGTTAGAAAATGCGGCGGTATACGAAAACATTCAGGACTGGACCGATGGGTCGTTAGAAATATACGTCACTGCTATCTTTATTAAGGGAAGTAAGAGTGCCCCTACTAATCAAGCACCCGCGGCGCTTCCGCCCGGGGTAGCGGATAATTCTGCCGTACTACATCCGTTGGAGGCCGACGATGAGTTTGCGCAGCTCACCAAAGTAATTCCAGTACACCGCGACCAATTATTAGATGGTAACACGCCTAAGCCTTACGTGCTGGAGTATCCCCTGGTGTTTGCACCCTGGGATTATGAGTACCACGGCGACCAGTGGAAGTTTGTGTGTTCGGAATACGACCCGGAAAGTATTACGACAAAGACCATAAATGTAAAAACAACACGTAGCAACGGATTTAGTATCAATCTGGGCCCTTTTAAAGTAAAGCTATTCGGGAGTAGTAGCACTAAAACGGTAGAGAAGCTTGTCACAATCTACGAAGGTCCCGATGCACTAGGAGAAGCCTTCTTACACTGGAAATCACCCGTTATTAAAGATATAGTCACCATGCCGGACGGCAGTACGGGAGTCAGCACGAACCAGATACACACTGGATCACTGTTAATCTCTTTTGAAACGGTAAGAATTGCTCAGTAACCTACTTAACCAATAAGTTCTAAACTCATGAAACAAATTGCTAAACAAATAAGTGCTGTAGCGCTAGGAGCTGTTTTGATGTTGACTTCTTGTCAGCAAGAAGATTTGGTCAAACCAGTCTTAAAATCTGAACAAGACGGCGGAACTCCGTTAACCAGCGGGGGAACAATCAACCGAACGACTTTGGCTAAATTATTAGCCCTCGCTCTGCAGGATACCGAAGTGCAAGATTTTTTCCAAAAGGAAGCCACTAAACAGTTTGATAATGATACCGACGTGTTACTAGCACTGGTGAAAGATAAGCCGTTCGGAATAAGCAGCCAGACGCTAACCGAGCGCTTAGGGGAAATCAACGGCGACGCTAAAAGAATAAGGCTGCTTTTAGAAGCTGATCCACTAGCAACAGTTTTTGTTCCTCAAATAACCGCTAATCTTTCTTGGAAAGAAGAGGCACCATTGGTGGCCATGCTAGACGAGAGTAGGACAGACGGCAAAATAGCCGTGTACGATCAACGGAATCTAATGAATGAATGGTCTGCTGTTGAGGTTCCAGACCGAGCAGTAGTTGTCTTAAAAACCTGTGAGCGAGTAGTATTAATAGATAGTAAAAGCGCCCGTCTTTCAGAAAATATTGGCCGCTCTTTAGGTGTAACCGCTGACGGCAAGGGTTTATACTTAAGCCATAGTGCGTTCGACGCTAAAGAAATAGGTAGTAACGAAAGAAGTAGTCCTTATCAAGATGATCCTAAAATTATAACGGCTCATCACCACCATCCAGGCAACCAACGTGATTTTGTGTACTACAATATTCCTGGGGGGGCTAATTTCCATACCCCAGCAGAAAGCAGTGCCTCACTACCGGGCGGAACCAACGAAGGCTATTTTAACAGCGATGGTTACTACAGTGAAGCCGTAGTTGGCGTACAGCTTGGAAATCTTGATACGGAGTTTGCATTTTGGAACGTTTGGGCTGATGGTAATGCGGAGCTGCATTTGATCTTCTTCTTTTCGAAACTCTAACGGCTCAGTGAGTAGTACTACCAAAGTGCTATCCCTAGCTAGAGAAGACTTATTCGACGGTGAGAAGCCTTGGTGGGAGCAACGTTTAATAAGTGGAGTTTCTTATCCTATAGAGATTGTCCCCTTCGACATACAGCATCATGGCGATACTTGGCTAGTACAGGCTTTTGAACGCGATAGCGGGAAACCAGTTCAGAGAAACGTAAGCTTTACTACTACGGTAGGTACTAATATTGGAGAAGAAGATCCGTTTGCCTTTTGGTTACCTAGGAAAAAAATTGGTGTAGGGTTTGGAGGATACCCTACTCACGAAGCTACGCTTAGCGCAGTGTACCAAACTACCGAAACTTCTTTAGATTTAGGTCAAGCCTATTTAAAGTGGACTACCCCGATACTAGACGAGAATCAGAAAGTGAAGCCATTAGCTACTAAAGGGTATTTAGAAACACCCTATGGTCCTGGACTCAATCTATCGCTAAATATATTTATACAGCCAACTAGGTGAGTATAGCATTGCTCATAATAAACTTGCGACACGCAACACGACTAAATTATCTTAAAAATGTTTAAAAATTATAGATGGCAATTGCCAGCGGTTTTAACCATCGCTAGTACTTTACTACTATCTTCTTGCCAGCAGGAGGAAGCCATAGTGCCCGTTACAGAAGCAGAGGTAGCTATCAACATTGATGCAGATGATATACAGGCAAGCCGTACGGGACTAGCGCAACTATTGGCCCGCGCGATAGAAAACCATCAGGTTCGTCAGCTCATTAAAGAAGAAGCCGCCAAACAGTTCGACCGCGACTATGATGTGCTGCTAACCTTGGTAAAAGACCAGCCCCTGGCTTCGGGAGAAACGTTGTTTGACTACCTAGTAACCCTTGAGGGCTCAGAGGAACGAGTGTCACAGTGGTTGTCAGATTGGAAGCTAGCCACTCTCTACGTGCCCTTACTCGATCATTTAAGCTTCTCAGCTGAGCAGTGGGAAGTAAACACAGTGGTACCGCCTGTCGCTCTGTACCTTCAGGACAGTGTGATGAACGTTTATGACCAAGCTGGTAACGCAACGAAACAGAGCGTACTTGAATGGCCCCAGCAAGCTATGTTAGTACTCAAAGACTGGGAACGAGGTATAATAGCACCTGAGGCAATAAATGGCCGTCAGAATCAGCAACTAGTTGTAGGACAAGCAGACGGTAACGTTATTGCTTTGAGTGATGAGGCCTTTATGCCCGAAACGTCTTCATCTTCAGCAAGAAAAGTACATGCCAATGAGATAGATTCTAAGCTGAAATACGCTTTTCACTATTACCCGACGAATCAGCGTGATCATGTCTACTACAATTTGCCAGATGGTCCCAACACTGGCCAGTTGAATGGAGGGGGGTATTACGAAGAGGCTTTAGTTGGCCTCAAGCTAGATATATTTCCTAAATGGCCAGATGGAGGCTGGGTAGAAGGTAACTTTGAATTTCACTTTTTGGTGTTTTGCCTGAATGGAAGCGCGTCTGAGAGCATCAAAAAGGTCGTATCGATAGGAATGAACGACCTTTTTGATACCAAAACGTTAACATACAAACTTTGGGTACCAAGCCGTCCAATTAATATTCAGCCGTGGGACCTGCAAACTCAGGGAGATACTTGGTTGGTTCAAATGTTAGAGTACAACCCCTCGTCGCCTCTGATACAGAAAACAGTAAGCTTTGAGACTACTGTAGGAACTAACTTTACGACAGAACTTGTAGAAATTGCCCCCTTCGTTTTGGTTGAGCGCACCAGAAAGATAGGATGGCACTTTAACGGAACCCCAATAGAGAAGAGAGTAGTAATAGCGAGTTACCAAACAACCGAGAGTTCTTCAGACATGGGTCAAACATTGATTCGCTTTAACGACAAAGTGATAAATGATCAGACCTCTTCGACCAGTTACACTATTCGTACTAACAAGACCTCTATTAAGAGACCCACATCTCTCTATTTTTCGCCTATTAAGTAGGTCTGATTCTGATTGATGATTGGAACTACAAAGCGGAAGAGGGAAAGTGCATGGATTTACCATCCCATCTCAAAAAGAATATTTTAGACTATGTTTTGGCGATTGTGAATGATACGAAGTTGCAGGCTCAGGGAAAGCAGAATTATATTTTAAGCCTATCAGAAAGCTGATAGTAGCCTCTGCATGGCAGGAACCTTTAAATACAATTGAGATAAGCTATGATAAATGTAATTTTGAGAATAAATGTAGCGGTATTCGTCGCTGGCTTTCTGCTAACGGCCTGCCAAGAAGAGGAACGCATAGCACCCGCCGCAGAATCGGAGAAAACTAGTAGTCCTTTCGCGACAGGGGGAACCGTAGCCGATCGGCCTGTTCTTGCACAGTGGCTAGCGCAAGCGTTGCAAGCGGCAGACGTCCAAGTTTTCTTTCAGCAGGAAGCAGCGAAGCAATTCGACAAGGACACCGATGTACTACTAGCGTTGGTGAAAGATCAGCCTTTCGGTGAAAGTAACCAAACACTGGTAGAACGTCTGGGCGATATTAGCGGAAACATTCAACAATTGAACGTACTGCTGGATGCCGATCCGCTGGCCACCGTGTTTGTTCCTAAAATAGCGGCTAACCGTTCTTGGCAAGAAAAGGCCCCCGTGGTCGCCCTGCTGAACGAAAGCAGGGCCGACGGCAAGATAGCGGTATATGATCAACGGGGGCAAGCAGACGATTGGTCAGCCACGGAAGAGCCTCAACAGGCAGTGGTTGTGCTAAAAACCTGCGAACGGGTAGTTGTGCTAGATAGCAAAAACGCCCGGTCTGCAGAAGACATTGGTCGGCCCTTGGGGATCACGGCAAATGGTTTGCAATTGCAACTAAGCCACGAAGCTTTTAACCCTGATCTACCAAATAACGTCAGAACTGCTGGTTATGCTTCTGATGGTAAAGTTATTGACGCCCACAACAAACGGTCAGCGAATGGGACTCACTACCTGGCCCGAGACTATATCTACTATGATATCTATCCGCCGGAAGGAAGAAACGAGGGCGTTTTTAAGAATAATTTTACCGAAGCAATTACCGGAGTTCAGCTAAACACAGACCAAGCTTTCGAGAAAGTAGGAGGGTGGTCAGAGGGTGATCCTGAATTCCATCTCATAGTTTTTTATCGCAATCCCGATGGGTCTACCGGTAGTGTCAGAAAAGTGGTCACCATCAATACTAATAACTTGGTTCAACAGGTAACCGGGCCTTGGCACTTTAAGTATTATAAGAGCATTTACAAACCGTCCTACCCAATTTCTATCATGCCCTTTGATGTGCAGCATGGAAACACCTGGGTAATTAAAGTTTTTGAACATGACCCTGGACAAGCATCTCATAGTATAGAACAGACATTCAGTTTTAACACAACCGCGTATCCTAACTTCGAGAACTTTGAAGTAGCGCCCTTCACCTTTATATACGCTTCGAGGAAAATTGGTAGCTCCGTTGGTGGCAGGCAAACGCAATGGTCTAATCTAACCGCTAACTACAGCACAACCGATACTTCTGATGACTTGGGAATTGCTTATCATAATTATGAATCAGATGTGTTGCGGACATACGTGACAAAGTACGCTTCTGAAACAGGCATGCTCTACGCACCACTCGGATCTATAATGCCCGTAACAATGTCTAACTACGTGTCTTCCGGAAGCCTGAATATTTACCTGGAGCCGGTTAGGCAGTATTGATCTGCTTTAAGTTACCAAACAAACGATAACAAACGATAACAATCTATATATCTATCCCTATGAAACGAATTCACTTTTCTTATCACATTCTGGTATCTGCCGGGGCTTGCTTGCTACTTAGTACCATTCTGCTTACTGCTTGTCAGGAAGACACCGAAACCATGTTCCCGAAACAATCTCAACCGGAAAACTTGGCTACTATTCTTCAATCAGACCAGAAGATAGCGTATTTAGCTAAAAACTTTGATGTGAGGACAGACCGTAAATCGGTGTCATTGATGGTAGAAGCACACCGGGACTTAACCGCAAAAGAACTTGATCACTTTATAGATTTAAATGCTCAGTATGCAATCGCTAAAGGAGCAGATAGCGCTTCAACCTTGTTAGCACGCGATTATCGCAAAGCTGTTAATCGCAGCAGCATGAAAACTTATGGCATAACGGCCGCTAATTTGGATGACCAGCAACTGGAGGATATTACAGGGCAAGTGCAGAAGCAAGCCCGCTTTGCTAACACAAACACCAACAGTAGAACCACAGAGAGGGCCGTATGCATAGGAAACACTTATTTTAGCGGAAGTATCCTTACTCAACCAACTAGTGTGGCAGTTGCTCCATCGTATTCTCCGGTTGGATTTCTTGGCAAGTATATTCATTGTTATCCAGGGTCGCCCTGCCAGTCTGACTGTGATTTGGTCTTCTACAGCTACTATACGGGCGGAACTCCAAAATTCATTTGGGGTAGCACTCCGCGAGCCGCACGAGTTTTGACGTGGGACGTCGGCGCAGGCAACCAAGGTAACCTTGGCACCAAATACGGAGAGCAAAATGGTAGCCCTTACGTTTTGATTGGGATTGGACTTGCGCGTGTCAACTATGAGTACGTGGGTTGGTGGACTTTCCGCGATACAGACATTGACGTAGAGGTTGGACAAGCGTGCGCTGCCGAAATGTGGGTAGGGTCTCATAACTAACCAATTTCAGCTTACGCTTCATAGCGTGAAACGCATCCCATAGAGCGGATAATGAGTCAAGCGATTGCTTCCGCTCTACGCAATATACAATCGTATATTCAGTCTGACTATGTTCGTATTAACTACCCATGCAACTTGATAATCTATCTTGAACAATCAACTACTTAACTCTTGTCACTTCCATGAAAAATCACCAACTAAATTTCTTCCTCTGCTGCCTGTTTGGCCTCAGTACTTTGGCATCCTGCGGGGATGACAGCGAAGAACCCAACACGCCGCAGAACCCAATTATCGGCGTTTGGCAGGCCGAGTCAGCCTTGTTTATTATTGACGGTGTTGACTTCCGTGACTACCTAAGAAGCTTGTACGAGGGCTTTGGTATCCCCATTGGCGACGCTGATCTTGATGAGATAATCCAGGAAGCTACCGCCGATGCTGAAGATTTAGGTAGCACGACCGAGTTCAAATCTGATGGTGTTCTGCGCATTACCAATAACGATGGCAGCGTTCAGTCAGGCACCTGGAGTATTGCCGAGGACACGCTTACTATCAACAAAGATGATGCATCTACAACGTTCGCCATCCAGCGTCTAACGGACGATGAATTGCATCTGCTCACGGCGTTTGACAAAGGAGATAGTCCGGAGTTGCAATGGTCAGAAGGTACTGAGATAAACGCAATCTTCACATTTACCCGATAGTTAACTTGCTCAGCTCGGCTTCCGCTTACTAACCGATCAACCTTTACTAACTAGTTCCAACACGGATCAGCTTGCGTAGGCAGTGAAAGTATCTCGGTAAATAATTCCCCGCCATTGGCAAGGACTAGAACGCATGTATCTGCTCTTTGTCCTTTTTCAACTTTGTGCGATTATGTACTTATTTACCCTTATAAAATTAAGGGGTTACCCTGATAGCAGGCCTAAATTTTAAAACTCATATCTGTTAACCATCAACTTCTGTATTAAACGCAACCGCAACCATAATGAAAAAGCGATACCCCAAAACACTAAAGGCGAACAGCTTATTAGTAGCAGCCATTTCCTTACTTCCTGTAGTTGCCCTTCCCACGATAGGCCAGCAGATTCCTGACTATCAAACCAGTTGGATCGGCAACACCTGGGGCAATCCGGGCGGGCAAAATCCTAATAACGGCGATGATAAGTGGGTACAGAACTTTATTGCCCAGATGGAGTGCGAAGATGATGGCACCTGCTACACCACCAGCCGTTGGGACGAGCACCACCGCGAGTACGGAGTGTATAAGGATGGTGATGTGTTAGGGAACGACAACCGCAACATCAACAATAAAGACGTATGGATCAATGGCGTAAAATGGTACGTAGACGGCACCACCGTGCGTAGCGAAGCGGGGGTGGTCATCACCAACGCGGGCAAGCCAGTGGCTTTGGGCAAAACTCCCGACGACAAACTATTGGTAGTAGACGATGGTGCCCGGCAGCAAGTGCTCTTCTACAATATTAGCGGAACACCTTTTGTAACTGATACCTTTGGTATTGAAGGGGGTATTGGGGCTAGTTTTTCTATTGGTTACGATGCTGCCCAACGCAGTGAGATGCAAGGATTATATCCGGCAGGAAGCTATCCTCGGGGGGCGTACCATCCCTTTAAGCTTACCAAAACCACCGGGGTGGGTATGGATAGCGACGGCACGCTCATTGTGAGCACCAACCACCCTACCTCTATCCGGTGGTTTAACAAGGTAAACGGCCAGTGGAAAGTAGAATACGAGCTACACAACCTCTTTTTCGTGGATGCCGTGGATATCGACTACGCTTCGGACGGCAAGTACATTGTCGGGGTTAATGAAATTATTGAGATTGATTATTCTAAAGGAAGCGGCAAGGAGTGGAAAATCAAAGCCATTACTCAAGACCCCTTGCAGTACCCGAACGATGAGCGGTTGGACGATGATATTCAGGATACTGACCACAATGCCGCCCTCTACCGAACCATGGGCGGCAAGCGGTTTATGTTCACCATGCAACAGTGGGGAAGTAGCTTTGATATCTTCAAATTCGAGAACGAGCCTAGCTATATCGCTTTCCAAACCGGAACTAAGACACCCACGGGTGGCTCAGCCTCTTGGGTGGACACCAACGGCGACTTATGGAACGGAGAAGAATTTTTCGATGGCAAGCCCTATATCTCCTGGAGAAAGTTTATTGGTTTAGACGGCAACGGAATGCCACAGTGGGCGAATCCGATTAAAATAAACCGGCCCGAGGGCATGGGGATCGTGACACGATTTCGCTATTATCCCGAAAGCGATGAAGCTTTTTTTACCGGCTATACCCAATCGCTGCCACTCACCGGTGCAGAAGCTCCACAAGAGCACACCGGCAGAACGATCTACAAATACAATAACTTCACGCAATCCTCGCGCAGTATTCCGAATGGGTTTCCGGTGAAAACTGCCTACAAAAATATGGATTGTGGCTGGCAATGTATCAACCAGCGAATTATTGGCATGGATATCCAGGTAGCTGGCGATTATATCTTTTTTATGTGGTTCTTACGCGGCCCCGTACTAGAAAGCAAAGGAGGTGATCTTCGGGGAGAAATCAGTGTTTACGCTCGGTCTAACGGGCAGTACGTTGGTAGCATCATTCCAGGAGAGGAAGTAGGTGGACCCAAAACCGTGGGCTGGATGGATATAAAAGGGTTGCTAGGAAGTGCCATGCAGCGTGCCAACGGCGAGTACATAATCGTACAAGAAGAAGACGGTTTTGGAAAGAACATGTTCTACCGCTGGTGTCCTTCCGGCGACTGCTCGGGCAATAGCCAGCCTACCCCCGATCCAGTAGCTAATGCTATCACTACTAAGATAACCACCTCCATGAATGATGCCGAGCAGGACTTGAGTGGAGTAATCGACTTAAACAGTAACGATTTAGATTTTCGCTCAACGAATCTCTCCGGAGTACGCTTTACTCTAGATGTACCACCCGGTGCTCCTGTTGAGCAAGCATACATCACCTTTACTGCTAAGAGTAACAGTTCCGGCAATAATACGCTAACTTTTAGAGCACAAGCATCTGGGGATGCACCGGCATTTAGTACCGCCGAACAAAACCTTTCCTATCGAGATTTGGGAGCCGCTTCAGTGAAGTGGAGTCCTGGTAACTGGACGGACGGCCAGGTATACTCATCCCCTAACTTATCAAGCTTGATCCAACAGGTGATAAACCGTTCGGATTATCAACAGGGCAATCAAATTGTGATCACTGTTGGGGCTAGTGCAAGTAATGATAACAAACGATCAGCTCGTACCTTCGACTATAATGGAACTTCTGACCAAGCTCCCAGCTTAACCGTTCTTCATAAGTCATCATCCAACGCCCGCCATTCTTTTGGTAACGATAAGCCGATGGAAGAAGCAGGGATTGTTAAGGAGAGGATAAACATGTACCCGAATCCTGCCTCACACGAAGTATACTTCGGTAAGAAAATAGACCTGGAGTTATACAACAGCCGGGGGCAGTTAGTTTTTTCCGGATCAAGGATAGATCGCCTGGATGTGTCAACTTTTACCAGGGGGCTATACATAGCCAGGTCAGGCAGCCAAATAACCAAGTTAGCAATTGAGTAACGGATTATCATTAACGTCTAATTTTAGATAGTATGCCCCCATAGGATATCCTTTTGCCCAATTGCATTGAGATCCTTTGGAAGGTATCTATGTTCAATAATTAGCTTTAAACCAATCTTTAAATGGTGATACCGGGATGTCAAAAGCTTTTTCAAAAAGATATTCGTATCAACTCTATTTGTCACAACAATAATAGGGTGCCGAGAGGATCAGGGAGAAGTAGTTACTTCTACTGAATTTGTGGTAGGTGCTGATGAGCCTCAGACCGACATACTATTTCTTCGCTCCAATGGATTCGAATTGAGCACGAGGGTTTGTGGTTAATAAAGTGCTAGATACCAGCTACTCGTTCACTCGACCACCTCCTTGCTGTCAGCTACTTCTCAAGCAACTAACGTTAGATTTGGAATCCAGAAACTTCACCTTAACATTCTCTTGGTAGACTGTGGTTTATCTCATTACCTGTCCTCTAATCCGCAATCTGAGGTGATGCGATACGCAAACCACCCTTATTGCTACAATACTAAATGTTGATACCTCTAATAAGAATGTGTGTTGCTGCATTGCTATGCAGCGTAGTGACGATAAACAAGGGATCAGCTCAAGTGCGTTGTGGAACACGCACTCCTCAGGTAACACCCTCCCAGGTTCGATTCGAGCGGTGGATGAATGAAGCCGTCCGCCAATACCGTGCCCAGCGAATATTATCACGCGAACCAGAAGCGCACTATCGCATTCCGGTCGTCGTTCACGTGATACACCGAGGGGAGGAAATAGGTTTTGGTAGTAATATTTCTGAAGCACAGTTTGTGGATCAACTGCGGATTCTAAATGAAGACTTTGGTCGGCAGAACGCTGATACGTCCAATACCCGAGGACTTTTTCGCCAGGTAGCAGCCGATCCGGATATTGAGTTTGTGCTAGCCCGCCAAGACCCGGACGGGCTACCCACTTCCGGAGTTGTCCGGCTGCCGGGCACGCGACTCTCCTACTCATTACGAGACGAAAACGAACTGGGGCGAATCAGCCAGTGGTCAGCCGATCACTACCTCAATATATGGGTAGCTCCCCTAAGAAACAATGCCGGTGGTAGCTTGTTGGGGTTTGTGCCGGAGTCCTCTATTCCCGGGTGGAACAACCAATTCAGCAACCCCGTGGTCGACGGGGTAGTCATTGACTACCGCAACTTCGGTAGCTTGGGTGAATTGCGTTCGTCTGCGAACCGCGGCAGAACCACTACGCACGAAGTAGGCCACTTTCTAGGGTTATACCACATCTGGGGAGACGGGGGGTGCGACCGGGAAGATTTTGTGGATGATACTCCTCCGCAGGCTAAATCATCGGTAGGCTGTCCACCTGATACGGCTAATAGTTGCGGTTCGTTAGACATGTACGAAAACTTCATGGACTACACCGACAACGGGTGCATGAATATGTTCACGCAAGGGCAGAAGGATCGGATGCGTGCTGTCTTAACGATGATTTCTCGAAGGAGTAGTTTGCTCACCTCTCCGGCGCTTGATCAGCCAGCGCTTATGACGGACGAAGCAACAATTAGCCAAGTGATAAGTCCGTTTTTAGGCATTTGCCCAGAGGCTCAACCTATTCCAACAATTGCGGTCGCCAATGTGGGGGTTAATGCGATTAACGATATCACGATAGCCTTCCGGGTAGAAGACACGCTGATAGAAATAGAAGAAGTGATGTTTCCGGTATCGCTGGCTGCCGGATCTTCTTCAGAACTGACATTCGCCCCACTACCGAAACAGTGGCTTCCTGCCCCCGGGCAAAGCTGCCAAGCTTCGTTCACCATTACGCGAATAAACGGTATAGAGAAATCGCCTGCGGATGAGTATGCCCGGTATTCGTAGTTTTTCACTCCTTACTCTTGCGAAGCCCCCTGGGTAGCATCTCTCGAAGATTCGGTTCGTATCGAAAGTGAGATAATCGTACATAATCCGGACCGTCAGATAGGCTGGGAACGAACCAATGTCGCTACCTCCGACCAGCCCAACTGGGTCCAAACAATTCGATGCCACGCGTATGATAACGTTGGTGAGCAGGATATCTGGTACTCACCTGTTTTTGATCTCAGCGCTGCAACCACGGCCACCATGAGCTTTCGCATGGCCTATGCGCCTTATCAGGAGGATACCATGCCTGTTAGACAGGATGGTCTGGTTGTTGTGGTTTCCACCGACTGTGGGGCTACTGCCGATGAAATTATTTATAACCGGTATGGCAGTGCGCTTGCAACGAGCGCATCCCAACCTGCCCCGTTTGTCCCTACTACCGATGATGAATGGCGAAGCGAAGTGCTATCGCTAGACCGTTACGCTGGTTATCCTCAGGTGCAACTGGTATGGACGGCGGTGAACGGAAACAACCTCTGCGCAGACGATGTGGAGCTCTTCATCACCGATTATGACGGTGTTCGTCCTGCAGAAAGCACTTTCCATATTGAGCCAAACCCAGTCATAAGCAGTCAGCTAACGGTAGAAGTTAATCTTCCCGAAATAGAAAACATCAACTTTTCAATCTATTCTCTTCAGGGCAAATTACTGTTGCAGCATCCGTTTGACCATGCGCTAAATCAAACGTACACGCTCAGTACGGCACATCTTTCCAGAGGTATGTACGTATTGAGGATGGTTGGGGAAAGGGGCACGGTAAGTACGCAGCGTTTCATCGTTCGGTGAGCTCCACAATTACGTGACTAGCGAGCAACTGGGACACTTCTTCCAGCGCAAAATAACCGTAGACAAGCTCTAGCCAGTATCTTGAAATCACCAACTGCGAATAGGTGGCTTCATAATCGGAAGTACTATCGTACCATATAAGCTGGTCGTGCGTTAATCCCTTCTCATTCTGGCTGTAATACAGAATAGCAAGGGCACCCCAGGTTAAGGGACGGGCAACCACTGGCGAAAATTCCCTTCCGTTATAGGTTCCCGAGTGAAGAAGTATTTCGCAACTTTCGCTGCACTGGCCCGCCAAATTGCAAGGGTTTATAAAGCCTTCGTAGCTGCACCACCGGAACTCGCTACCAAACGAGCTGTCAATAACATCGCCCACCGGTAGTGATTCTTGTTGATCGAAAGCCCACGGATGGCAAGAACGCTCAGCCTGGCTTCGCGCAGTTGTTTCGCTTAAACCAACGGAGGTGCTAGCTGGCCTGATAGCAGTAACTACCGCCCGGAGTTGGTCTGTAGTTAGGTTTAACGGAGTCTTCTTGAAAAGATTATTACTCAACCGGTTTAGTTCTAGATGAAACTTGTAACGCTCTTTTCTGATTGGACTGTGCTGGTCTACGTGCTGCCCTTCGTAGCGCAAACGCTCAAACTCCTGATACTCCTCTGATGTCAATTTCTGGAAAGCCTCAAACATAAGTGTTGCATCTTCGGTACTAACTGGGGTGCTAAGATGCTCTATTAGGTAGGCCACTTTGTTCGGTGACCGAAGAACTTGGTTAACCTTCGATTTATCATTGGGTATCAGGTGGGCTACTTCTTCTTGCTGACATGCGCCAAGAAGGATCAAGCAGTTTATCAAGATGATATGGATAATTGGGTAATAAGAGTTCTTACAAGTCATCATTAAATTGTTGGGGGTTTGTTTTGTGGTAAGTTTTTAGTAGCGCGGAAACAGATATTGTAAAGTAGCTTTATCATAAGCGCTAAATTCGCCGGTTACCTGAACGTCAAGAGGGGCACAGGCGGTCATCACCGAACTTAAATCATCGTAGGCATCAATTGGAGTTCCCGGAACATGAAAATACCCAATGGGCTGACCATCGACAAAGTACAGGCTGGTTTGCTGTCCGCCGTTCCCTTGGCCGCAGGATACTCGGGTGTCGTACCAATCGGAATGTCTCAAACCCAAACAGTGCCCTATTTCGTGCATTATCGTGCGAGTGATTCTATTATTTCCCTTATCAGATAGCGGTGAGTAGAGTGCAACCCACTTATAGGGGTTAATAGCACCTTCTGAGTTAAATTGAGGTATACCGGCCGATCCTTCTACTTTTCCGTCAGCAAATGTTCTAAACACCACAATGTCGTAGTCTTCCGTACTGGTACCGTAGGCTAGGGTGAAAGTTAGTCCTAAGCCGAGGTTATTATAGTTGCGTACTGCCCTTTCCAGTCCTTTCTTCATTTCTGTGGTGAGCGAAAAACCAGGGGGAGCCCAAAAACCGGAATACCCTAATACGCGGATTGTTCTAGGTAAACTATTTACTACGTAGTTGGCCGTATACTGACTCAACCTTGCATGAGGTCTAGTGGTGGTTTGTTGTACTGCATTCTTCAAATAACTAGTAGAGATAAAAATATCGTTCTGCAGTAGGTATCCGGTGAGTGTATCCTTTATTTCCCTCTCCTGAGGAGGCAGCGCAATCTGAACAGGGTTGACGCCATCAATGTCGTAGCCTAGCTCTCTGAAATGAGAGACTACCATTGTGGTAGTAGTGGCACTCGCTGGATTATCTAGCGGTTCTTCATCAAATTGGCGATCGCAAGAGGATACAATGGCAACTAGTAACACTATACTGGCTAATGCCTTCATGTTTCTTATGTTTGGAGAGAATATGCTAATATTCACTATCCACGAAGCAAACCCAGTAGAGGAGAGCAGTCCTCTTCTACTGGGTTGAATGCACGGGTGAAATTTGCTCTTTTATAGCGATCCTACGTACAATCTAGATGCGAAAGTTTGTGCCAGATCTAAAAACGTGTTAGAGGCTGTCGCACCAGATAGGGGATCAATATAGTAATAGTTAAGACGGCCCAGCCCTATTCCTATCATGACGTAATTACGACCATCATCACTGCTACCGTAATAAGTGTCAAGGCTGTTGGTACCTTTCCAAGTCAAAACTTTTCTAGCCCTGGGGGTGCTAGCCCAAACAAGTTGAGGACTGGTTCCTTGGTAATAGCTATAAAATACTAAATCGCAATCCTCTTGGCACGCACCCTGCGGTGAGCAAAATGTATATTGTCCTACAAAGCCAACCGTTGAGTAGGAGAACGCGGTAGGATAGCTCTCTTGTGATTCTACTCGAATATTCGGATTATTATCCCACGTGATGCTTCCATTGCAAAGAGTAATGCTACGAGCGTTATCTGAGGCGCCACTTGCCTTCCTTATTGCTTCTGCAAAGCGAGGGTATTTTTGCACCTCACGGGTAGCAACTTCTAACTGGGCTTCGCTCAGGTTAGCCGCCGTAAGTTCGTATAATTCTTGTCCCCGCTGATTAACCGCCTGTCGGTAGTCACGTGATAACAAGACAACTGTACTATCAGCTCCCTGGGTGATCAGTTGTTTAGCTTCCAGGTCGTAGAATTTGTGGAGCTCTTCTAGGGTTAAGTTGTCGTAGGCTTCTGCCAGTGCCGCTACCGACGCTTGGTCCATTTCCGTATCAAAATTCTCTGCCAGATACGCTATCTTCTGATCAGACTGAAGAACCTTGGCAATCGATTCTGATGAGGAAGGGGCATTTGCCCTCGATACATCGGGATCTTCCTGGCATGAGGTGAACAAAGCCGCACCTAGCACAAGGCATATTGCAGCAAAAGCAGTAGAAAACAGAGATACATTAACTTTTTTCATGATTGTAAAATTTATTATGATTAGAAATTAGAAATGAATGCAATGGTGATAAGCGGTACGCTACAAGCAGTTGGGTTCACTAGATAAAATATCTGCAGAAACAGCAACAAAGTGCTAGTAGGCTACGATGCGAAAGAGGTCTTGAAACGTAATTCCGTACGCTATATATTCGTTACTATTGGCAAATTTAATGTACTCATCAACCCCAACGGCCACTTGTATTTCTTCAAAATTAGAGCTTCTGATGATGCTCGAGCATGGTATTGAACCAATTCCATTACGCGCACTCGCCAGTGGGCTGTTATATAGGGCAAAGAAGGCTGAAAAGGCCGCTTGCACATAAATGATATCGGGGTCTCGCGCTACATTAGTAGCTCGGAATACATATACTTCTTGGTTGTTAACCCCTAAAGTTCCTGTGCCGGACAAACTGGCTTTTCCTATATAGTTAGGGTAATAGTAGGGGGCGGCATTACCATAATTCCGGTTGAAGTAATCCTGATCATTCTCTGGCCATAGGTCAACAAAAATCTGATGCTCCCAAAAATCACGTCCCCAAAAGTCTGTTACAATTCTACTATTACTTGTCCCTTCAAGGGCTTCTTCTGATTGCGGCAACGTATGTGAGTTCAGCCAGGCGTCATAGTCCCTGTGTTTTCTAAGTTCTTTAACTACTTTAGTTAAAGGTTCACCGTGTAAAGCCATAAATGATCGGCCAAAACGTTGTTCAGACAACTTGTTAGCCGCTTTAAGAAATGCGTGCCGGTTTGCTGCCTGTGCCTTATCAGCCTGAAGATGAGCCAAAGTCTTCTTATAGTCTAACCTTATATAAGTTTCGTATTCTTGTGGAGTTAACCCGTTTAGTGCTTCCATCATTAGCGTAAGACTTTCCTGGTTGGCAAACGCATGCTTATAGTTTACGAGGAAAGATATCTTTTCCGAAGAGGCTAGTATCGTTGACACTTCTTCAACAGATGGCATAGACAACCTAGTGGCTCGAGGGTTGTCTATTGGCACAATATCGGCCGCATCTTCCTGACAAGAAGTAAACAAAGCGGTGCATGCTAAAAGACAGGCTGTTGCAAAAAGAGTGAGGAAGGGGAGTGAAGTAATTCGTTTCATGACTGTGAGAGGATTAGATAAATAAAATTGCAGTTTAATGCTGAGTCCTCTGATGAAAGTGTTTATCGCATTGAGCATCTAAAAGGGAATTAATAGCGTAGGCTTAAGAATTCATCAAACCCTGGCGCTTTCTATGTTCGGAGACATCGCGTAATTTCTTTAGGCATTATGCTATCGCCAAAAACGTTGATATTATAGACAAGGCAATCCGCTGGATTAAGCGATAAATTACTTTTCAGAAACTCCATCTACTTCTGAACTATACTAAGCTGCTACTGACAGATTGAGACTATAGTTGGGAGCATGAATATTACCCGCCTCTTTTTTACATCTCTTGAACGTTTTGCTCTAATAAGTTTGAGATTGCAAGTACGCACATTTAGCGATCGGTTATTATCGGGACATCCCCTTATTTCTCTAAGGGTATGCATTCATTTTGTTAGGCACTTTGATGAGAGACAGTACTCCGTAAAGGTCAGTGGTAGCTTTAACACCAATGTAGTAAGCGCTAAACCATGAAGCTTGATAGACTTTGTGTCACTTTGATCTGGCTCTTTGTTCTCGTTTTGCGGCTATTTGAGACCATGATAAATAAACGCGAGTCGTATATATCTGATATATAGTAGTTTGCGTAATGATACATTGATACTCTAAGAAGCAAGCCACCAACAAAACGGTCGTGCTTTATTGTATGATGAAAGCCTACCCACTACCGCGGGGCGGGTTCTATATTTACCGTTATGCTTCCATACAAGCCAATCTGGCAACGGCTAGGCTAATGGTATTCTCCTAGATTTCAAGTATCAACGTAAATTCTGCTCAACCAACAAGCACACTAAATCTTCACAATCACGTTGCGCCGGTACATGATCCAGATAGGAATGAAGCACAGTAGTAGATAGCCCAGTGCCCACAGCAACGAAGCAAACCTGGCAGCCAGTCCCAAATTCACCAAACCCTGGTAGCTTAATGTCTTCAGCACTTCGCCCGAGGCATTCACCGGTACCATAAAAGCATCAATGATAACCCCATGCAGTACGAAGGCGGTGATGGCGTTCATGCCGAAGGCTACGAAGAAGGGCGTCCAGCTCCGGTAGTTTTTCACGTCTACGAACCAGTAGAGTGTGCCCAGCAGCAGCAGCGCCATGCCCGACGACACCAACACGTACGAGCTGCTCCACAGGTTTTTGTTCACCGGAAAGGCCTGGTGCCATAGGTAACCCAGCAGGCAGGCCAGCACCCCGGCCACCATCATACCAATAATCTTGTCCTGCGTGCTGCGTGTGCTACGCAGCCAGTAGCCAGTGAGCACCCCGGTGAAGCCGGTGACAACGGCCGGAAGCGTACTTAGAAACCCTTCGGGGTCCCAAGTGCCGCGGTACAGGCGGCCCGGCACCAGGAGTTCGTCGAGCCAAGCGGCCAGATTCGTACCGGGTTCCAGATTGGCCGGACCCATCCCCGGTACTGGAATCAGCACCATCGCCAACCAATAACCTGCCAGCGTGAGTGCACTTAGCCAAGCAACTGATCGCCAGGAGAGCTGCAGAAACAGCAAGCTACACACCAGATAAACAACGGCAATGCGCGGCAGCACGCCCACGTAGCGCAGGTTGGCGAAATCAAACTTCGGGAACAGCGTCAGGAAGATACCCAGCGCGTAGATGATCAGGGCGCGCTTCGCAATTTTGGCAACCAGTCCGCGCTGGGGAACGCCCCGCTCCTTCCGTTTGCCCAGCGCCAGGGTGATTGAAATACCGACCATAAACAGGAAGAAGGGGAACACTAGGTCGGTAGGGGTGAGGCCGTTCCAATCGGCGTGCAGCAAGGGAGCGTACACGTTGCCCCACGAACCGGGTGTGTTCACCACGATCATGCCGACAATGGTGATGCCCCGCAGCACATCTAGCGACAGAAGTCGCTGGTGGGGTGTTTTAGAAGCTTTGAGGTGCGTATCAGTCGGGGCGGGGGCCACAGTTCTAGACATAGGAAACAATCATGGTTTGTCACGCCAATATACAATTTGTTAGAATGTTTGCTAGGGGTAAGTAAGAAATCACGTATGGTCGACGCATTACCACGTTCACTGGCGTAGCTCAACCAGAGTAGGTGACCCTAAAGAATGCCGACAAACTGAAAGTGCGCCGAACCGGCTGCCTATCTGGCCGCGGTAGTATTGCCACCTTTTGGGGTGCGGAAGGTGCGCAAAATGGCTTCCAACTCTCTGATCGAGGGGCGTTTCTTTTCGCCTGGACTGTATACATACCCCTCAATATAATAAAGCCGGTCCTGGGCTTCATCCACAAAAGTGTAGCCTAAGAAACCGCCGCCCATCGAGTCGTTGCTCAGTCGCCAGAGACCGCGCGCCTCCACCGCGTATCTACCCTGAAAAGTGACCGTATCGAAGTTGACCAAAGTGATTGTATTCGAGCGCTACTCCTTCTTCCTTAGTAACCACCCTTTGCACGGTCATATAAGCGGAGGGGTCGTCAGCAATGTAACGACCCAATTGCTTCTCGCGAAACGCCAGAATGTTAACTGGATCAAACGCTTCTTCCGAGGTGTAGTCTTGATAGCTTACCACCACGTTTTTATCAATATCGCCCAACTGCCGTAGCCACACGAAGTCATCCACACCATCTTTGGTCGGTACCATATCGTAGCCGAAGGGGACGCGCAGCGAGAAACCGTGGTTCTCGAGCAAGTACTTGCTTACCGACTTTTGTTCGTTACCCTGGTACAACCCCCTGGTAATACGATCAAGCAGCACACTCACCAACCGTTGCCGAATCTTTATTCGGTTCTCGCGCAGGTTGTTGATCAAATCATCTTCAGAGTTACCAAACAGGTGGTAGATCTCCTGCCCCTGGGCAAACTCGTTTTGTTTCTCGAACATGTACAAATCCGGCTCCTGGCGAATACGCTGGATAGACTCTTCGGTGAAGTAGCTTTGCATCCTTCTTCCGGCGGGGGTTTTATTATCCAGGGTGGTGACGAACAGAATGTTCTTCGCACTACGCAGCACGCTGTTAAGCTTAAAAGGGTCCACATACCTGATGTCAAAGTAGGGTTCAGCCTGGGGCAGTCCGGGCATCGCTTCCCGAAAGGTGAGCCGCAACTCGTCGCCTAGTTCGCCCTGCCAGGCAACGGAGTCCATTACTAAGAGCACTTCATCGTCGGTTCCTCGTGCCAAAGGCAAGGTGCTTTGTGAGGTGTTCTCGCAGGAGGTGAGGTAGGGAAAGAGTAACAGCAGAAGGGCAATAAGTCGGGTAGGGTGGTGCATGCACTAGTGTTTTTGATGAAGTAAGAACCAATTGATTAACGAATAACGCGCGGCGGATGTTTGCTCCACTGTATACTGGCGGCCGCTGTGCGGATGACCTTCTGAGCAACTAGGATACTAGAATAAATATTGAATATTGAGAACTGACTTCGAGAATTCTCATCTCCCTCACAAACTGTTCACAATCTGAGCGTAGTCTTCGTCGGTCAGCTTCTCTGGGTCAGGCGCTCTCTCCATCACCTGCTGCATGATCGTATCCTGGCGTTTTCCCATCCGTAAAGCTTCGGAGTACCGATCATCGCTAAAAGTGACCCGCGTGTACAGAGGAATCCAGCGGTCGGGATAGCGCTGGTGCAGTTCGGCTTCTATCTTTTTCTGCGCCACAAATTGCGGGTCGGCCACCCGGTCGCGCATCTCAACGAAATTTTGCAACGCTAACTCGGCAATGGCGTCGGCATCGGGTTTGCGCTGCTGCTGAAACTTCTCCAGCACCTCCGCCAAGCCCGTAGGTTGCTCTGCGAAGCGTTCGGCCAGTAGGCGGCAATCCTCGAAGGCGGCGTTCATGCCCTGCCCGTAGAAGGGCACGATGGCGTGCGCCGCGTCGCCAATGAGCAAGCTTCGTCCGTGGCGCGACCACGGATAGCAACGGATCGTGACCAAGTCAGCGGTAGGGTTGTCAAAGAAGTCTTCGGTTAGCGTAGGCATCAGCGTAAGTGCATCGGGAAACTGCGCTTCAAAGAAGTCGTGCGCTTGGTCTCCCTGTTTAAGTTGGTCAAACGAGTTCTTGCCTTCGTAAGGAAGGAACAATGTGGCCGTAAAGCTTTCATCGGCGTTGGGCAGGGCAATCAGCATGTGGCCGCCCCGGGGCCAGATGTGCAGCGCGTGCGGCTCCATGGCAAAGTTGCCCGACGCCGGAGGAATATGTAGCTCCTTGTAACCATGCTCAATGTAATGCTGGCTGTAATTGAAGCGGGGCGTCACCTGCATCGCTCCACGCAGGGTAGAGTAGGCTCCGTCTGCCCCGACCAGCAAATCAGCGTCGGGTCTGACCTGTTTGTCTTGCCGAAGGTCATGGATTAATGGCTGTCCCTGTTCCAGATCTACTGACGCACAGGGATGCTCAAAGAACAGTTGTACTCCCTGCCGCTCGGCTTCGTTGAGCAATAGCTGATTTAGTGCACTGCGTGATACCGAGTAGATCGCTTGGCCCTCGGTGCCGTAGGGTTGCAGTGTTGTATTGCCTTCAGCGTCGTGGATCATGCGGCCTCGCATGGCGATGGCTTGCTTTCGCACTTCGGCGTTGACCCTCGCGGCTTCCAGCGCCTTCCACCCGCGCCGACTCAGCGCCAGGTTGATGGAGCGCCCCCCTGCGGCCTCTTGGTCTCGGGGATCACCCCGCTTTTCGTACACCCGCACCGCGTAGCCCTGCTTGGCTAGCAAAATGCTGAGCAAGGAGCCCGCCAGTCCGCTTCCTAAAACAATGATATCTTTCATATTAATTCGTTAGTAGGAACACGATTAATTATATATCATAATTAATCGTGTTCCTACGACCAGTCAAGTCACGTAGATTGTTCCAACGCCTGCCCTAGCAACGCACCAAACCGATACACCTCCTTAAAGGTATTATACAAAGGCACCGGGGCCACCCGGATCACATCGGGTTCCCGCCAGTCGGCCACCACTCCCGCCTGGGTTAGCGCGTCGAACACCCGCTTGCCTCCGGCTACGGTGAGCGACAACTGGCATCCCCGAGCCTCGGGTTCGTGGGGTGTGACAAGGCGCACCGGGCCGTCGAGCAATCCGTGACACTGCAAGCACTCCTCCAGAAAACCAGTGAGCAGCACACTCTTGCTACGCAGCGCGGACATTCCGGCCCGTTCGGTGATGGCCAATGAAGCGCGCTGCGCGGCCATCGATAAAATATTAACGTTACTCAACTGCCAACCATCAGCTCCTGCCATCGGTTTGAAACCGGGTTGCATCCGGAATCGTTCGCTTTCGTTGTGGCCCCACCAGCCCGCGAAGCGTGGCAAGGAATCGTCGTGGGCGTAGCGCGCGTGCACGAAAAGTCCACCTGTGTTACCTGGCCCGGCGTTCAGGTACTTGTAACTGCACCACACCGCGAAGTCCGCGTTCCAGTCGTGCAGATGCAGCGGCACGTTGCCTACGGCATGGGCCAGGTCTAGCCCCACCGTAACCCCATTCTGCTGCGCAGCTTTCACAATAGTCGGAAGGTCGAACCATTGTCCGGTATAATATTGTACGCCCGGCCATAGCAGCAGCGTGACCGCCGGGTCTTTAACAGCGCGTACGATGTCTTCGGTGCGCAGCGTGGTTTCTCCGGCGCGCGGACGAAGCTTCACCGTAGCCTCTTCGGGGTCGTAGCCGTGGTAGCGCAACTGACTTTCCACCACGTAGTGGTCGGAGGGGAAAGCGTCGGCCTCCAGCAAAATTTTATAGCGCTGGGTAGTGGGGCGATAAAACGACACCAGCATCAGGTGCAGGTTGGTGGTCAGATTGTTCATTGCTACCACCTCTTGCTCTTCGGCTCCGACGATATGGGCCAGCGCTGGTTTCAGCAGTTTGTGATAGGCTACCCAAGGCCGGGGTTCTTCGAAGTGTCCTTCTACTCCCTGGGTTTGCCATTTGCTTAACTCCTGCTGCACACCCTCCGCCACCGAGCGGGGCTGTAACCCCAGCGAATGGCCGCAGAAGTAAATCAGCGGCTCGCCCGAGGCATCCAACAGCAAGTGAAACTCCGGCCGGAAGTGGCGCAGCGGGTCTTTCTCATCCAGCGCCCGCGCCCGTTGGTACAAGTCGTCCATAATTTTTACCTTGGCCGCAAAGATACAAATTGTAACCTCATGATGAACACTGATTTGAGCGGCCGCCGGGCCATTGTCTGCGGCAGCACCCAGGGCATTGGCCGCGCATGCGCGCAAGAACTAGCCGAACTCGGCGCAAGCATCACGCTGGTGGCCCGTAACGAAGACAAACTAAAGGCAGTGCGGGACGAACTGCCTACGCCCCGGCAGCAGGAGCACCACTACCTGGTAGCTGACTTCCAGCAGCCCGACTTCTTGAAGTCCAAGATTAGCGACTACGTGAGCAACCAGTCGGCGGTCGATATTCTGGTGAACAACACCGGAGGGCCCGCTTCGGGGCTAGCCTACGAAGCAGAAATCGATGCCTTTCGGCGGGCCTTCGAGATGCACGTGTTCTGCAACCAGATTCTGGTGCAGGCGGTGGTGCCCCTGATGCGACAGGGCGGCTACGGGCGCATCATTAATATCATTTCCACTTCGGTAAAGGAGCCCATTCCGGGCTTAGGAGTGTCGAACACCACGCGGGGGGCGGTGGCCAACTGGGCCAAAACGCTGTCGGGAGAGCTGGGACAATACGATATCACGGTCAACAACGTGCTGCCGGGCTCCACCGATACTGACCGCATCTGGGACCTGGTGCGCAAACGTGCAGCGAGTCAGACTAAGAGCGAAGCGGAGGTGGAGCGGGATATGAAAGCTGCTGTACCGCTGCGGCGGTTTGCCCGGCCCGAAGAGATTGCCTACGCAGTAGCGTTCCTGGCCTCCCCGGCCGCGGCCTACATCAACGGGGTGAACTTAACGGTGGACGGAGGGAAGATGGGGTGTGGATGAAATAATCTATGATAATACCAAGCGAACTTTATACGATGTTTAGATAATAGGATAAGTAAATGAAGCAGAGAATTTACATAGATACCTCGGTAATAGGAGGTTGTTTTGATGATGAGTTCAAGGAGGCAACAGTTAAACTTTTTGATATGAAAACGATTGAAACAGAAAAAGCTTTTGACGCAGTAAAAATGATGCGCGAAGCGCGGGATAAGATAAGTTCTGAGACACAGAATATGACTTTTGCAGAACTGAAAGCATACATTGAAAAGAAGAAAAAAGAAAGCGGACTGAAACCTGTTGGAGAGTAGTCCTCCACGCTTCACCAACTATCTACATCAACTCTACCCTAACTCTTCACCAGCGTTTTCCCCGCTTCGGGTGATACCTTTTTGAGGGGGGCAATGTTGAACACCCGCTCCGTTTTGTACTTGGTGTAGCTGCACTCGTAGTGCTTCACCAGGGTGCCCTGCCGCTCAGTGGTGGGCGACTCAATGATCTCCTCACGCACCACCCGCAGGGTGTAGTAGCCGCAGGTAGGCGACTTCTCGGCGTGCAGGTGCCCGCGGTACTTCTCTATCTTTACGTAGTCCGACTCCTCATCAACCCACACGTCGTAGTCTACCGAGAAGATATTCTCTTCGGCCTGCTGACCCTCGTCCAGATGCACGTCTTCTTCGTTCTCGCTAAGCAACTTCATCGGCTTGCCCGACTTGGGTGAGGTGCGCGGCTTATAGCGTAAGCGATGCAGTCGCTTCTCCTGTAAGGTAGGATAATAGTACTCCAGAAAGTTATAGATGATCACCCCGATCAGCGTGCCGAACATAAAGGCGACCAACACTCCCACCAGCAGGAACATCCATTCGGTAGCCAATGTGGAGATGCCGTAGAGTCCCCCGGCCACGATGAAGGCAATGCTGCCGTACAGGATCAGGTTTTTCTCGCGCTGGTTGATAAAATCGTAGCGGGCTTTATAGTCGCGCAGGGTGAGCAAGCGAAAGAAGAGGTACAAGAAGAGCAGCGCACCCAGTGCCGCCGCAGCCAGGGCGGCGTAGTAGAGGATGGGGGGGAGAAAAGACAAGGGACTTTCCATAAATCAGACGATGTGGTGTTGAGCATAGTGGTTGAGGCGACCGCCCCAGACCTTCGGGCCGAAGTACGTTACTTTAGGAGAAACTAAAAAAGGTTTCCCGCTACGAAACGCGCTTTTTTATTACATGAACGCCGATTAAGTTAGGAAATTTCATCCAGCAATACAACCGAAGGGGTCGTAGTGCTAGTGGCGTAATCGGCAACCTGCTACTACCTCGCCAATCAGTGCCGATGGATAAGACCAACGATGTCACTTCCCGCCTTCTTCGATAGCCCGTAGAATTAGGGCGCAAGCTTCTTCGATTTCTTCATCGGTGATGGTGAGGGGCGGGGCAATGCGCATGGCGCGGTCGCAGTACAAAAACCAGTCGGTGATCACGCCCAGCTCCACCGCCCGGTCAACAATAGGTTTGAGTACCTCGAACGAATCGAAGGCCACGGCCATCATCAGACCGCGGTGGCGAATCTCCCGAATGGCGGGGTGGCGCAGCCGCGCTTTGAACAGTTCCGCCTTGCGCCCCACATCATCAATCAAACGCTCGTCGTGCAGCACGCGCAACGTAGCCAACGACGCGGCGGCACTTACCGGGTGCCCCCCGAAGGTGCTGATGTGGCCCAGGATGGGGTTGTCACGAAAGCTCATCATCAGGGCGTGCGAGGAGATAAACGCCCCGATGGGCATGCCGCCGCCCATGCCCTTGGCCGTTACCACCACATCGGGCACGATGCCGTAGGGTTCAAAGGCCCAGAAGGTGCCGGTGCGCCCGAAACCCGCTTGAATCTCATCGAGGATAAGCAGCGCCCCGGTGTCGTCGCAGCGTTGCCGCACTTGCCGCAGGTAGTCGGGCTGGGCCACCCGCACGCCCGCTTCGCCCTGCACGGTTTCCAGCACCACCGCCGCGGTCTGCTCATCAATCTGAGATAAGTCATCGGGTTCATCGAAGCGGATGTGCGTTACGCCTGGCAGCAGCGGCCGGTACGCCTGCTTGAACGACTCGCTGCCGCACACCGACAGCGCCCCGTGCGAGGAGCCATGATAGGCATTGTGGCACGATACCAGATTCGGACGGCCAGTATAGCGCTTGGCTAGTTTAAGCCCCCCCTCGATGGCTTCGCTGCCCGAGTTCACCAGGTAGGCACAGTCGAGCGGGGCGGGCAGGGTGCGGGCCAGGGCTTCGGCCAGGTGCACCTGCGGGGTTTGCACAAACTCGCCGTAGACCATCACGTGTAGGTAGCGATCGAGCTGGTCTTTGATGGCCTGCACCACCCGCGGGTGGCGGTGCCCCACGTTGCTCACCCCAATACCCGCGATCAGATCAAGGTAACGCTGACCATCGGGGCCGTAGAGGTATACTCCCTCGGCCCGCTCCACCTCAATCATCATTGGAAAGTGGGTGGTTTGGGCCAAGTGATCTAAAAACAGTTGCCGTTGCGATAAGGTAGTGGTCATGGGATGATTTTCCAGTTCGTTAGGATACTAAGTACCTAATCAAAAATAATTACAATTTTAACGTCATTCCGGAGCGAGCGTAGTGCCCGGCGCCCGGCGAGACCGCGCACGGTGGCCGGAATCTCCTGCCACGAAGACGTAAGTGTGTGCGTTTAAGGCGAATATCCGTCTCTGTAGCAGGAGATTCCGGATATTTTCTTCCATTGCATTTCAGAAAATTCCGGACCGCGTCCACGGAGGATGACGTTTTGTAATTTATTTTGAGCGACTACTTAGATGATCTTCTGGGTGGCTAGATGCTAGATGCTGGCTACTAGATGATAGTGACCAGTGAACACTGGCACAAAATAAATCATTCATCGGCGGGGGTGAATACTTTTGCTACAAAAAGTCGTTACTTTAGCGAATTAACCCCGTACTATGCTAAAACGCTGGTTTAAGAAGGATAGTCTGACCAATATCTACCAGAAAAAGAACACGGTGAAGGTGATTGTGCTGCTGGTTTCGGTGGCTATTGCTGCGCTGTCTATCGTGTACACCAACGTTTTGGTAGACAAGCTTAAGGATCGGGAAAAGAGCTTCGTGAAACTCTACGCCGAAGCCATCGAGCGCACCGCCAACGAAGACGAAGAAATCACATTTCTGTTCAACGAGATTGTGGCTCCCAACCAGTTCGATCCCCACCATCCTCACCAACAGCTTCGGCGACTACGTAGCCTACCGCAACGTTGACATTAAAGACTCGGACAGCGAGGAAAAGAAGGAGCGGATCTTAGAAAAGGAACTGGCCAAGATGCGGGCGTTATATAATCCCATTGAGATTGCCCTGCGCGACCCCCGTACCGGCGAGGTGTTCGCCTATCAGTTCGTTTACTACCGCAACTCCTTTCTGCTCACCCAACTGCAGTACTATCCCTACTTTCAGCTGTCGGTGATTGCGGTGTTCGCGCTGGTGACCTACCTGGTGTTTAGCTACTCCCGCACCGCTGAGCAAAACCGGGTGTGGATCGGCATGGCCAAAGAAACCGCCCATCAGTTAGGCACGCCCCTGTCGTCGCTGATGGCCTGGGTAGAATACTTCCGGGCCGACCCCGACACCTACGATCCTGATATTGTGCAGGAGATCGACAAGGACATTCATCGTCTGGAGATGATCACCTCTCGCTTCTCTAACATCGGCTCTACGCCCACGCTGCAGGCCGAAGATTTGCAGCAGGTGGTGGAAAGCACGGTGAACTACCTGCGCACGCGCATCTCCTCCAAGGTAAACATGCGGGTGCAAAACGAAGGTGAGCCACTCAAGGTGCTCATCAACGCGCCTTTGTTTGAGTGGGTGATCGAGAACATTTGCAAGAACGCAGTAGACGCCATGAGTGGCATTGGCGACCTCACCATCCGGATGCAAAGCGACAAAGATCGGGCGGTGGTTGACATTACCGATACCGGCAAGGGGATTCCCAAGGCGAAGCTATC
The DNA here is from genome assembly GCA_963761785.1 of uncultured Cytophagales bacterium. Lineage (GTDB taxonomy): Bacteria > Bacteroidota > Bacteroidia > Cytophagales > Cyclobacteriaceae > Tunicatimonas. Next base: position 1,031,296 of record CAVXII010000001.1, on the reverse strand, counting down.
GCAGGTGTTTACGCCGGGCTACACCACCAAGAAGCGCGGGTGGGGCTTAGGCCTGTCGCTTTCGCAGCGCATTATTGAGAACTACCACCGGGGCAAGCTCTTCGTGAAGCAATCGGAGCTGGACGTGGGCACCACTTTTCGGATTGTGTTGCCGATGCAAGCAGTCAGTCAGAAAGCAAAACCTGAAAAAGAGCCGCTTACTACTTCATCAGCCCGGTAGGTTGGCAATCGAGGTGCCTTCTTCCCGAAGTTGTTTCATAAGCGCCGTGATGGCTCTCAAGCCTTCCAGCAGCGATATCTTGTTTCCGTTGAAGTCAACAAACTCTATTCGTTTTGATGTGATGAGCGTGGTGCGTTCCATTGCATTTTTCTTTAAAAAATGAGCTAGGGAGACCACATCGTAATCGGTTTCGGAATTTTTGATCGACACCTGGGCGATGTTGGTTTCTCGTACGGCAGTATGCATCATGATTGCTCAATTTCGTGCATTAAACGAATAAGTTCTTCCTCGTCTATTTCCTCGTTCTCCTCAGGCTGTACATGGTATAGGGTGATACCCTGTCGCTCTTCGCCGGGCGAGACGCGTAGCCCAATGGTTTTTTTCAGGACAAAAAACAGGGCGTAGCCAACCCCTCCGGCCCACAGCAGGCACACCAGCGCTCCCAGCGCCTGTACGCCGAGTTGCGTCCAGCGGGAGTGCATCAGGCTCTCTTCCGGGGCAAACAGGGCCACGGCCAGGGTGCCGAAAACTCCGCAAAAGCCGTGAACGGGAATCGCCCCCACGGCGTCATCAATCTTCCACTTTTTGGTGAGCAGATCGTACGAGAGGTTATGAACGATGCCCGCCAGTAAGCCAATCAGTAGCGCGGTGAAAGGAGTTTGAATATGTGCCGAGGCGGTGATCGCCACCAGTCCGCCCAGAGCTCCGCCCAGCATTTTTTCGTAGATATTGGCCTTTTGTTGAAAAAAGTAGGCATGAAAATAGGCCGCCAGGGCCGCCATTGCTGCTGCCAGGTTTGTGTTCAGGATAACACTACCCACTTGGGCATCAAAAATCAGCGAGCTTCCTCCGTTAAATCCCCACCAGCCAAACCACAGGATAAAGACTCCCAGCACCGCCATCGGAATGCTGTTGGGCTCGAATTCGCGCAAGGCACCCGCTTCGGTATACCGTCCGAGCCGCGGTCCCAGTAGTTTAAGCCCCGCCAACGATACCCAGGCACCTACGGAGTGAACCACGGTGGAACCGGCAAAATCAATGAACCCTAAGTCGGCCAACCACGCTGAATTGCTGCTGTAAAACACGTTTCCCCAAACCCAGTGTCCGAAGATCGGATAGATAATCAAAGCAATAAACGCTGAGGCGACGAGGTAGGGTAAAAAACCGGTACGTTCCGACATAGAACCTGACACGATAGTGAGTGTGGTACCGGCGAAAGCCAACTGAAACATAAAGAATACCGCACCTAACTCGTTTCCTCCGGCTACCGAAAAAGAGGACGGTAAAAACATGTTCGTGCCTACCCATCCCCCCAAAGACTCGCCGAACATCAGCCCGAAGCCTACTAAAAAGAAGATGACAGAACCCACGGTCCAGTCTACCATATTTTTCATGGCCACCGCCGCAATCTGGTGCTTTCTTACCAGCCCTACTTCCAGGCATTTGAACCCGGCCTGCATCAAAAAAACCAGGGCGGCGGACAGCAGTACCCAGAGCATATTTATGGTGGCGGAGGTAACTTCTTCCGCCAAAGCGTTGGTTTCGGAAGCATAAACCGGAGCGGTAGCGGTAACGAATCCTAGCAAAAGTAATCTTTTCATGCGCAATGGGCGTTGGCTAATAAGCAGGCGAAAACAAGAAGTACCTCACTTAGTCCGTAGTAGGCTAGAAAAAATGTACCAAACAGGGGAGTAACTAGGGATGGGTGTGTACCTTCGTGATATATCCGGGTGATTTAAAAATCGGATTGAAATAAACAGCGGTGGGTAACTCCACAGAAATGGGAAAAGTTATAGCGCATATAACTTGAACAAAATTTAGTAGACTGGCTGAGATTGATTGCTTTAGAAGCACGCCAAGCTGCACTTTTGTATGTTTTTGTTGATAATACAATTAAATGGACCGTCGAGAAGCACTAATTGAACGGATTGCCCGGGAGTTACACCAACTGCCGGAGGAGTATGTAAGCACGGTCTTCAGCGTAGTGGAGCGGATGCGTGCGCAACTGACGGAGGATGAGCCATCGGGACAGGCCACCCAACCCGGATCGATTCCTTTTGTGGATGAGATCGAGCGGGTACGGGAGCAGTCACAACCGGTTCCTGGATCTGATGGAGATCGACAGTTTACGTAGTGGCGATGGAAATCAAGGAACGCTATATTGACCCATTTACGGACTTTGGCTTTAAGAAATTGTTCGGTGAAGAGCCGAACAAAGACCTGCTCATCGACTTCTTGAACGAGCTACTCAAACAGCAGGGAGACAAACAAATCAGTAGTCTCACCTACGCCAACAATGAGCGGTTAGGCAACATCCAAGCAGAACGTAAGGCTGTCTTCGATTTGTATTGTGAAAGTGAAAATGGGGAAAAGTTTATCATAGAACTACAAAAAGTCCGGCAGCAGTTCTTTAAAGACCGCAGCTTGTTTTACAGTACGTTCGCTATCCAGGAACAAGCCCTAAAGGGGCAGGACTGGGACTTCCGCCTCAACGATGTGTATACCATCGGCATCATGGACTTTTCCTTTAATGATACCCATCCCAGTCAGTTTCAGCATACCGTGAAGCTGGTGGAGCTGACTACCCAAGAAATTTTCTACGACAAACTAACGTTTATCTTTCTGGAAATGGCTAAGTTCAACAAAGCCGAAGCGGAACTAGTCACTCATTTTGACAAGTGGTTATATTTGTTAAAAAACCTTCATAAGTTCCGCGATATACCGGCTGTCTTGCAGGAACGTATCTTCAGAAAGGCATTCCAGATTGCCGAAGTGTCTAACTTAAACAAAGAAGAAATGAATGCTTACGAAGCTGACCTCAAATATCGAAGAGACTGGAAGAACGCGATGGATTTTGCGGTGAAGGAAGCCGTAGAGAAAGCCGTAGAGAAAGCCGTAGAGAAGACTAAAGAGAAAACGAGTCGAGAGAAGCAGTTGGAAATCGCCCAATCGCTTAAAAACGCCGGGGTATCTTCTGCCATCATTGCCCAATCTACCGGCCTCACCCTAGACGAGATCAATGCCTTATGAGAATTTTCGTAGTGCTCCTTCTCTCTGGTTTACTGTTTACTTTTCCCAGTTGGTCACAAGCTCCGGCTAAACTGTCGGCCAGTGAGATTCAGCTGGCGCTGAACAAGCTCAATGTGCTGGGTAGTGCGCTCTACGTGGCCGCCCACCCCGACGACGAAAACCAGGTGGTGATTGGCTACTTGTCGCAAACCCGCCTGATGAACACCGGCTACCTGTCACTTACCCGCGGCGACGGCGGACAAAACCTGATCGGTCCCGAAATCCGGGAGCTGCTCGGCGTGGTGCGCACCCAGGAACTTATTCAGGCCCGCCGTGTTGACGGCAGTCAGCAGTTCTTTACCCGCGCCATCGACTTTGGTTATTCCAAAACTGCCGATGAAACGCTAGAACTGTGGGATAAAGATCAAATTATGGCCGACGTAGTGTGGATGATGCGGCAATTTCAGCCCGATGTGATCATTACCCGCTTTCCGGGCGACGAGCGGGCCGGACACGGGCACCATACCACCTCAGGACTACTGGCCGCCGAGGCTTTCGCGCTGGCCAACGACGCTACCAAATTCCCTGAGCAGCTGGAATACGTAGCACCCTGGCAACCCACGCGCTTGTACTTCAACGATTTTTCCTGGTTTTCTCCCGGACTAGATTCAGCCAGCCAGGTGAATGATTCTATTCTGGCGGTAAACGTAGGAGTATACAACCCTTTGTTGGGGAAGTCGGTACCCGAAACCGCTGCCCTGAGCCGCAGCCGTCATCAGTCGCAGGGCTTTGGCTCCACTGGCGCACGGGGCGAGCGCACGGAGTACCTGCGCCACGTGCGCGGCAGCCTGGCTAAGCATAACCTCTTCGAGGGCATTGATACCACCTGGAACCGGGTAACCGGTGGTGAGCGCGTAGGACAACTGCTGGCCGAAGCGGCGGAAGCCTTCGATCCGGCCCGTCCGGCGGCGGTGGTGCCCCTGCTGATGGACGCCTCGGAAGCGCTCGACGCCCTGCCCGATGGCTACTGGAAACGCGTGAAGCGGGCCGAACTGGATCGGGTGATTCCGGCCTGCCTGGGACTGTACCTGGAAGTACGAGCGGGCACCAATGCACTGGCGCGTCGCTTCCGCCGGGGAGAGGCTCCTCGCCCAGGCATCGCGGAATATTCGGCCACGCCGGGCGACTCGGTCACACTCAGCCTGGAGGCAATCAACCGCTCCGACGTGCTCGTTACCCTGACCCAACTTTCTTTCCCCGCGCTGGCCCGCGATACCACGCTGGGCTGGTCGTTGCCCAACAATGTGGACACGGCACTGACCCTGCCGGTGCGGCTGCCCGACGACCTGCCTTATACTGAACCCTACTGGCTACGTCTGCCCAACGATGGCTTTACCTTTACCGTGGAGCAGCAGACCCTGATTGGACAAGACGAGTCGGCTGAGACTTTGGTGGCCCGCTTCACGCTGAACGTGGCCGGGCGGCCCCTCACGTTAAGCACGCCGGTGGTGTATAAGTTCAACGACCCTCGGCAGGGCGAAACCTACCGGCCGTTCGTCATTATTCCGCCGGTGGATACTGAAATTGCTGAGCCGGTGCGGGTGTTCGCCAGCAACGAACCCCAGGATGTGAACGTGACGGTGCGGGCCGGAAAGTCCGACGTTTCGGGAGCGCTGACGCTGCAACTACCGGACGGCTGGCGGGCTAACCCGGCGACTTACGATTTCTCGCTGCCCCTCAAGGAGCAGGCCGCCGAGTTCACCTTCCGGGTCACGCCCCCGGCCGAACCCAGCGTGGGCGAGGCCCGGGCCGTGGCCACCGTGAACGGACAAGCCTACGACCAGCACAAGATCGTTATTGACTACGAGCACATCCCCACGCAGACGTTGCTTACGCCCAGCACCGCCAAGCTGGTGAAGGTAGATTTGCAGAAAGCGGGGGAGTCCATCGGCTACATCATGGGGGCGGGCGACGAGATTCCGCAGGCGTTGGAGCAGATTGGCTACCGGGTGACGCTGCTGGAGGCCAACGAGGTGCGCACCGATTATCTTGAACAGTTCGACGCTATTATGGTGGGCATCCGGGCCTACAACACCAACGACTGGTTGCGCTACCGCAACGACGAACTGCTGGAGTACGCGAAGGGCGGGGGCACGCTGCTGGTGCAGTACAACACCAACTCCCGCTTGGTGACTGATTCTTTTGCGCCCTATCCGCTCACCCTATCGCGCGAGCGCGTCACCGACGAGACCGCCCCGGTGCGCTTCCTCGACCCGGATAGTCCGGTGCTCACTAGCCCGAACCGGATTACCGAGGAGGATTTTACCGGTTGGGTGCAGGAGCGGGGCTTGTACTTTCCCGAAAAGTGGGACGAGCACTACCAGCCGGTGCTGTCGCTCAATGATCCCGGCGAAGACACACTGGAGGGCAGCCTGCTGGTGGCCCCCTACGGTGAGGGCTACTACATCTACACCGGCCTATCGTTCTTTAGAGAACTACCCGCCGGGGTGCCTGGAGCGTATCGGTTGTTGACCAATTTGCTATCCATTGGTAATAGTAGTGAGCGGGGAAGGTGATTGTTGCCGATGCCCCCGCCAAGCGAAAATCGCGTAGGGCAGATCATTGCACAAGATGGATGAGGGGGCGTCTCTTCCCAAATAATGATTGACCGCTGACTCTATGCTCCGGCTTTAGGCTCGACACGGCATCAGCGTCTGAGTTCACGATCGCTAGTGTTTTCGGTAAAAATTGGTATCATTGAACTACTAAACAAGGAATTATGCACAAGGGAATGATTGCCGTTATAAGCCGGTTGCAAACGCTGTCCCCTGCCGATCAGGAAGCACTAGCCCCAAAGATCGCCAGCTATATCGACAAAGTGGAACACTTCCGGGGTTTGATTCAGGAAGGGCTAGACAGTGGCGAAGCGCAACCCCTTACCCGTGAGACATTCCGGGATGTTGTCAAACGCGGCCGAGAGCGACATGCGCAACGTAGCTAGTGGCTAACCTCACCTACCGGCCACGCTTTACGGCTGACCTGGACGACATCTACGAATTTTACGCAGAATACGGCGAAGAACGAGCAACCGACCTGATTTACGGTTAGAGGAGGTTGTTTTTTTGGTTGCGGATAACCCCGAAATGGGAACCCGCGCCGATGATATCGCCCCGAATTTGCGCCGGTTCGTCATCGATAAAGACTACCTCTTTTTCTACCTGCGGCATCCCAACGAGGTAGAAGCGGTGCGGATGATACGCGCTGATCGGGAGAACCCCGCCGGACTGGTTGCTAATGAACTGAATTAGAAAAGACCGGTATCTTTCCCGTTTGGTATCGGTATACATTTCACTACCCTTGTCCGACGAAGCGTTGCCATCTTAGATTGGTAGACCATTTGCCCCAGGGCGTTGCTAATTTCTACATTGGCGTAGGGTTCTTCCAGTCCGGATATTTGGACCACTACCCAGTCTTCCGAAGGGTTGGGGTAGGCCACCACTTCCATGCGGTCGGGCCCTATGGCAGATGCTATTTCATCCTGCTGATAGGTATACACGGCCCCGGTATAGGGTGAGACTTGGGTATAGTCTACCGAAGCGGTTTCAAGGTTGGCTACTGTTGAACTCAGAGACGATCGTTACCGCTAATAGTAGATTATGTCGGTGTATACTTCTAGCGATTTGACGAAAACACTGTCAATCTTGGTTTCCCATTGGCCATTTCGAGTGTAGGCAATTTGATATCTTGCGTAGGTGTCACCAATCATGGGAGCCACGTATTCTTCTAGGGTAAACGTAGGAACAAGACGACAATTCTGCTGCCCTACACACAACTCGCTCCAACCATTACTAAGCCACTCTTTCACTTGATTAGCAGGGATGTTAGATTTAAAATCTTGAAACAACACGACTATACTATCGGTAGGCTGTATGGGTACTTTGCTCACAAACAGAGGATTGAAACCAGCTTCAGCTTTCAGTTCAATTACTTGATTCTCAAAGTTCCCCCCATTGCGACCGTAGCTCTTAACCCCAACGGCAGCCCCTTCCTGAGCGATGATAAACTGATAGTTCTCTTTACCTGCACTCAGGTAGGCGATGTGTTCACCGGTCAGGCTCACGGTAAACTCCCCATTAGCGTCAGTGAGCGTTTCGTTGCGCTTGCCCGAAGAAGTGTTGCCTTCGTAGATCACCACCCCCGAAGCGCCTACTCCGTCTTGAAGGTAGACGTGCGCCCCTTCAATGGGTTCCCGCGAGCCGAAGTTGACCACCTTGCCCGATACGGTAGTGGTGAATTCATCGTCCCCGCAGGAAGATAAGCCGAGCAGCAAAGGCAGAGTTACTATGAATACTACTTTATTGATTGTCATAACTTGATGAGTTTAAACGATTTGGTCTTTGAATCACGGTAGGTTACCTTCCCGTAGTAGAGTCCCGAACCCATTTTAGTAAGGTCTATCGGGTTAAGTCCATTGACCAAGTGGTTGCTTTGGTAAACTATTTGTCCTAATGCGTTACTGATTTCTACTTTGGCGTAAGGCTCTTCCAGTTCGGTCACCTGAAGAATTACTACGTCTTCCAGGGGGTTGGGGTAAGCCACCACCTCCATCCGATCAGGGCCTGAAACCGATATTAATTCGTCCTGTTGGTAGCTGTATACTGCCCCGGTGAAGGGTGATAGCTGGGTGTAGTCTACCGAAGTGGTTTCAAGATTGGCTACCGCCGAACGCAATACGGTGTTATAGTTAATGGTAGCTATCTTAGCCACGAAGTTAGCACCCGATTGAGCGGTGAAACCAGGTAACAGCGTGATAGACTGACTGGCACTGGTAATCACATCCGCTCCGCTTTCCAGCGTAAAACTATTACTGCCCCCCCCTAGTTGTATGGTAAATTTGGCAGTAATAGTCTCTTTCCCCTTCACCTTCTGGTTCAGTACCTGTCCAGTTCTTACGCGAGGTCGGGTGGTATTATCAAAATCGAGACGAAGTTCATCCATTAAGTAGTTTCTCGTTGCTACGCTAATCTTAACATGCTCTTCATTGAGCCCCTCCATACCACGTATCACGTCGAAAGGGGTGGTAATCTTATTGTCTCTATAGTATTTCCAATCTTTGCCGACGTTGCTCTGCGTTACTTTGATGCCGAAGGCCGACGCGGTGGGAATGAAGGTGGCTTTGGTATGGGGAATACTGTTTTCGCTGATCACTACCGCATTGCCTTTGTTTAGGTTGAACGAATAAAGCGCGGTATTCCAACCCCCCGGTGTGTTTTCGTAAGCAATCTGCGATCCGCTGTTGGTCATTCCAATAGTTGTCCTTTTAAAAAGTCCTAAACCCCAAAATGCATATCGGGCAAAATGAGTGTCCGAAACCAGATTCGCCGTAAAATTTACTATTTGACTTCCATCCTGCGCATAAAGTTTTCCTGTACCGCCGTTAGTAATGGCGTAATTCTTTGAGTATGTTGGATAACCTAAGTTATTCAGATCAGCGTAGAGTTTATCGTGCTCGCTAGTTCCCTTAGTGCCTACAGTATAGTGATAAAGTAGCAGCTGGCGAGCAGCCGGACTATTGAGCTTTTCTAGTGACTCTTGTAAAGGACCTTTTTTACCTTTAGGAACAGCATCTTCCAGGCTTCGAATAATTTGTTGCAATCCTAGGGGAATATAAGCGCCCTGCTGCGGAGAATCAAAGGATACCCAAGTTTTCACAAAAGGGTTTTCGCCCGCGTTTTCCATTTTTTTCAACATCATCCGCGTAATGATGCCGCCCATGCTAGGGCCTACCAGTATAGCTTCTTCGGTTTTGTTATCACGATAGGTATTGCTGTTAATCACCTCGTTAAAGAACGCTTGCAGGGTTAACGCATTGACTTGAATATTTCCGGCCCCATCCAAAAAGTTGATAAAAACTAAATCGTACCCATCAGCTCGCAAAGCTGCTACAAGATTAGGGCTAGTCTCACCCGGGTACCAAGGTGAAGGGTCACCATTCACTAGTTGATAAAGCCCTCGTTGATCTTTGTCTTTTGGTAAGGTATTTTCGTCAATGGTGAGGTTGTTGCAGTAGTAATCCCGTTTATCGCCCGGGTCGAAACCATCCGTTACGATAAAAGGTCGTCTTAACTTGCCGCTGGTATTCTGGGAGGAGGAAAGTATATTATAACTGAGCTTTGTAGGGTACTCCAATACTTGCACCGGGTAGCAACACTGCTCGTTAGGCCCACCCTCTCCTTCCTGGCAGGGGGCACACACCGTAGTAGTTTTGTACTTTTTAGCAGGATAATACAGGTTGGTACTCGGAGGAGCAGCGGTTGCCTTACCGTTGACGGCGCTAACCGCTAGGTTATCAGGCACCGGCACAGTAGATGAACCGGTTCTAAAAACTGACGAATGCGAGTAGTAGGTGTCCGCTTTTCCAGTGCTAATGTTTTGGTACGTCAGTTTGGTGATCAGTTCCAAGTATTCACTTCGAGAAGAGTAATCCACGCTGATCGTTTCGCCAAGACTTACTCGGCGAAATCCTTCGCCGTTGCCGAAATCTATAGCTATCGACTGCAAGCGTTGCTCTGGGTGATTGGTTAGAAATAGCAACTTGCTAACGAAGAAGTTGACGCGATCACCGTAAATGTTGTGACTCAGACAACTGGCTGCCATAGCCCGCTGGGTGACAAACGAGTGGGCATTGGCACGGCTAACGTCCAAGAAGTTATCCTGTTCCACCAACTCCCCTTTGTCCAGTGCACTTTGAGATACCCGTTGAAAGTCAACGTCCAAAACACCAATGAGATAGGTCTGTGACTGGTGATAGTAGGCATCGCGGAGCATGTTTATCACATCCGTACTGACCAGGTAACTGGTGTCGTTATTAGCATACCGGAGTTGTTCATACATCCGAACCCAATCATTGGCAGCGATGGTCGTTACCTTGTCTTTTCCGTTCATGTTCAGGATGAGGTCGTCGTAAACAACCCGATCGATGAGGGTGCCGGAAGGAACCAGCTTGGGGTTTACTTTAGAAAGATATTGGGTGGGGTTGCTCAGGTACGCATTCTTGGTGAGGACACTGGAAGATTCGCTTTGTCCGAATCCACTTTTCTGAGCAAGAAGCAGTATGAGCAGCAGGATGAGGCGTTGGCTACTTACCAAAGCCAAGCGGGCGGCAGGTTGGTCTATACTTGTATTCACGTTCGTATACCGTTAGGCGTAAAGATGGGGAAGTGGATAGCTACCGATTATTCTTTCAAAGACTGATTTTCCGCCTCCAGCGCCTCAATGCGCTTCTCCTGCGCAATCACGTAGAGGGTGAGTTCTTCGATCTTTTGCAGTAGTTTGGAACTGATATCGCCTAGTGCCACTCCTTCTGCTTCCACCTCGGCAGCTGAAGGAATGCCGGGCAGGTGCTTGTTTAGGGTGATGTGCTGCTCTACTTCTGACAGAGAGGGCAAGGCGTAGTCATCCTCGAAGACGAAGTCCGACCAGCCAGTATTGACGCGAATTTCCTTGGCTCGAATCAAGCCGTTAACCGCTAGCTTATATCCGCTTTGCTTTCCCGCTCCTATGCTCAGGCTACCATCGTTCCAAAAATTAAAACCGGCTCCCCAATTCCACGATGAACCACTGCTTGGCGCTATGACTAGTATCTTTCTAGAATCGTTAGGATTATGTAATATCCATTTGTTAGCACTTCCATTGTCTATGATAGTGCCTTGTGCGTAGACATCTTGCACATAAGTTAGGAGAACTAACACTGTTAGTAACATTCCGATACAGGTACGCTTTGCTTTCATGATGAGTAAAATTTAAAAGGTTAGGAATTAGAGAGTTAGGATAAGTAAGATTGGTTTAGGGCAAACAAAGTTGGTATTGTTAAACTTTTGTGACACCTTAGTACCAATAGTGCTGCGGTACTATCTATTAGACGCAGCGACTCTTAAAAGTAACCGACCCGACTAAACTATTTTTTATGCCTACCTCCCCCCTGAGCGACGAAGCGCTGGTGCAGCAGATCAAGGCCACCGCCGACCCGGCCCTGCTGGGAATATTGGTGCAACGCTACCAAACCACCGTGGTGCAAGCCTGCCACCACTACGTGAAAGACCACGACACCGCGCAAGACTTGTCGCAGGAGGTGTTTCTGCGGGTGCTTATCAAAATCCATAGCTTCGACGAGAAAGCGGCCTTTTCTACCTGGCTGCACACCATTGTCGACAACCGCTGCATCGATCACCTGCGAAAAGACAAGCGGGCACTGCACCAGGACATTTCCGAGCGCATCATCGCTACGCTGGCCGATGAGTTAGAGGATGAGTCGGAGAAGCTCACGCTGGAGAAGTTGCTAGCCATGATGGAGCAGATTAGCGGCGAAGCCAAGCTACTACTGCTACTCAAGTGCCAGGAAGGCTACTCGGTGCGGCAGATGCAGCAGGCCACGGGTTTGTCAGAGGCCGTCATCAAGATGCGCCTACACCGGGCCAAAGCCAAGTTGCGGCAGCAGTTGCGCCGTTCTTCCCTGTAAGAACCATCATTCCGGCCGTCGTGGAACAGAAATTTGCGTAGTGAAGTGTCTGCTTCGCGGAATGGGAATCCCCATCGGGCGAAGGTGGCTAGCGAAGAATTATGGTTGGAGCTGCTGCTGGCGCGTCCATACCCCCTGGCGGCGGAGCCCCACGAGCACTCCCACGTTGTCGGTGAGTTGCCCGGCGTCCACGGCCACGCTGGTGAGCAGCGACCAGTGCTTCGAGAAGGGGTGCGAGGCCACTTCCAGCAGGAAGTAGGCCTGCCGCTTCGGCGGACGAAAGGCGTAGGGAGCGTCGGGGTTCTCGATGCTGCCCCACTCGCCAATGCCCCCGTTAATGCCCCCGTAGGTGCCGTAGTTGGTTGAGAAAGTAGACAAAAAGCGATAGCCAAGCGCCTTAATTCTTCCTTTGATTCCCATGTGGTGGGCCACCACCCGGTTGTTCACTACATTGAAGTTGAAGCCGGAGTTGTCCGGCTCCACGAAGCCCGGCACGTAGTGTTGCATACGTGCTTCGGTAAAAAACAAAGGGGTGCCAATGATGCGGGCTTGGTACGCCCAACCGGTTTTATACACCGCATTGTTATAGTAATTGTCGCGTCCACCGAAGTCGTTACCAAATTTGTCGGTGGGTGGCCCATTGGGGGCGCCCGGAATGGTGGGCCCGCTTTGGTACTTGGTGTACACGTATTCATAGACCACGCTTTCAATCCATTTATTGGCCTTCGGCACCGTTAGGTTAATGCCCAGCAAGCGATCGCGGTTACGGGCCAGACGACTGCCCGTCCAGTCCTCAAAGGGGGTTTGGTGATAAACCAGCACGTGGTAGTGTTTGGCTTTGAAGAGCAGACTAAAATCATACACGCCCATGTTATCGCCCAGTGCTGATCTCTCGCCTAGCAACACGGGAATGTTAACGTCCACGTTCTTAGCTCCCTTGCCCCGGATCACCTGCCAGTAGTCACTTAACCCATTAGGTAGTTGACCCACTCCGGGATAGGTTCCTCCCCATATCACATTGTGTACCAGCCCGGCACTGCCGTTGAGCCAAAACGACCCGCCCAGGCGTACAAATAACGACTTCTGGTGCAACCAGGCACCTTTCACAAAGCGGTCGTTGCCCAGCCAACCGTGGGCAAAGGTGCCCTTGAACTCCACGTAGCCCCGGGTGAAGGGCACCGCGCTGTACTCGGGCACGGCGGCTAGAATCTGCGGGATGGGCCGGGCGTTGCCGCTCACCGACAGCGAACCGGTGGTCAGGTCGTCGGCCTGGGTGCCCAGGGTGCGCTGCTGCCGTCCGCCGCTAAGTTCAAAGATGCCGTAGTGCAGGCGCACGTAGCCCTGTTGCAACAGCAGACGCGGCGAAAGCTCACCCGCGAAGGGGGCTTTGGCGATCACGTCGAGCCCCGCCTTCAGGCGAAAGCGCTTGGTGAATGAACGTTGGTAGGTGGCGGCCCCGCGCAGCAGACCGGCGGCGTAGTCGGCATCATCGAGCACGCCGAAGCGATTGGCGGTGAGCCAGTGAGGCAGATACTGCTGACTGGCCAGAGCAGCCTGGGTGCCCAGTTCGTAGCGCACCGTATCCTGGGCGCGGAGCGTTCCGGCAAGCAGCAGTAGGCTGACCAAGATGCCGCTCGCCGACGGTGTGCTCCAGTTCAACATAGATCAATTGCTGAGTAAGGGTTGCTTTGGTTGCTGCGCAAAAGTCGTGCTTAAAGTTGGGATCGCCAAACCTAGAACGCACGGCGAGCAGTAACAAAAATACTGCTTCTTCGGCTTTTTCTTACCTGAACGGTAAAGTGCGGCGCTTGGCATTAAATCAAGACGTTCGGTCGCCCAACTTTGCATTATTCGTTTACCAATGGATCACCACTAACATACTAAACGCATGAAGTACTATCTGATCGACAACCCCAGGGTGTAGGACAAGTTATTTAAGCGGCGTTACGAACAGCATTTTGTAGTGTGTTCCACTGATTTGACAAGTAAGCTACACGCAGGTTAGCGACTTGTTGTACCCCCTGTGCTGTCCAACGCTGCCCGGAGAGTTTAAGCCTTTTCTGAATTACGTGTTGATGGGCTGCTTCAATGGCCCCCGAGCCAATACAGTAACCCTGATCACGATAGGTTTTGTAGCGCATACGCGAAAGGTTGTTGGTTAAGTAAGAGAGTAGTTGATTCTGTTGTTTTTTAGCCGTCCGGCATGTAAGCTGTTTAATAGCTTCAATGACTTCTTCGGCCCGATCACTGAGCAAGCGCTCTTCCTGGCAACACATCCATGTTTGTCGTGCTGCCTGATTGTTAAACACTTGAACCGCCCAATTACCTAGCTTTTCTACTACATGGTAGTAATCCAGAATTTGGACTGCTTCGGGGTGCTCACTGTCCCAGTACTCCCATATCCACCGGGCCCCATCCGCAATGGCTACTATTTGCTTCTTTCCACACAGTAAAGGTTCAAACTTCTCTAGAAATGCCGTGTGATTACCCAAATGAGCTACGTAGTTACTTTGCCTGATGGTACCACGCTTCTTTTCTTGAATACGGTCTCCACTCGCAAACACCCGCCCCAGCTTGATTTCTTTCCACCCTTGCTTCCGTACGTAAACCATTGATCCGTCCATCATTGCATAATGTAGTGATTCATCTGCTTGATAGACAGGCTCTTGATCGGCGAGTTCTTCCAATGCTTCTCCATAGTAATGGCAGAGCCGCTCAATCTGCTTATCACTTAGCGATTGACCTAGTAGTTGCTCGGCTAGGGTACTAGCTTCGTCAAAAGGTAGTGCCTGACCTAGCAAACAAGCCAGTTCCTGGTAGTATGGACTCATACGGAAGCCTTGTTTACCGGTAGGGGCCAGACAGTGGGCAGCACTCACGCTCACCTTACCGAACTTAGTGTGGACTTTTTTTTTACCCGTTGATCCCTTTTCCTGAGTAGCCAGCTCTAACATTTGCTTGTTTGAACTTGCAAGGAAAAAGTGGACAAAAAGTTAAGCCACATTTTGGTGATGGTTTACTTTCAGTTTTATTTTGTATTCTACGGGGGTTAGATACCCCAGGGAAGCGTGCATTCTTTTCCGCCGGGTGGCCGGTGCCCTTGTACCAGATTTCTATAAATTCAAACACGTTCATTTTTGTCTCCGCCATTGTGGCTGGTTCTGTAGTATATATGAGTTCTGATTTAAGGGTCTTAAAGAAACTTTCGGCTACAGCGTTGTCCCCACAGTTGCCCTTCCGGCTCATACTTTGTGCCACCAGTGGATGAGCTTTGAGTACATTCCTAAACTCATGGCAAGCGTATTGTACTCCCCTGTCCGAATGGAAGCGGCCGCCGCGCGGATCAATTGGGTCACTATTGGTCTATTTTTGATAGCCATTTTCCAAGCTGGTATCACCGTATCACAGGCTTTCATCGTTTGACTCAACGCCCATCCGCGCGGCGGCCGCCTATTACCTTACGGTCGGCCAAGTCCACGATGACGGTCAGATATAACCACCCGTGAGTAGTCTTGATGTAGGTGATATCCGAGACCCACGCTTTAGCCAGCTCGCCAGGACTAAAGTTTCTGTCTAACAGCTTCTTAGCGATTGCATAATTATGGTTAGAATCGGTAGTTTTTATCCTGAACTTTCTGTGAACAACACTTCTAATACCAGCCACCTTCATCAGTCTAGCTACCGGGCCCCGGCGGCTCTGGGCCTGGACACTTGAATGCCTCTTTTCCGAAGTTCCCGAGTAATCTTGGGGCTACCGTAGCGACCCTTACTTTCCCGGTGAATCTCTCGGATCAGCCGAAGGACTTCTTGAGTTTTCACCTTTCGCGCTGAAGGCTTTCTATCAAGCCAGTTGTAGTAGCCACTCCGGCTCACTTTAAATGTCTTACACATCTTCCCAACCCCAAATACAGCTCTGTGCCCCTTCACAAACTGATATATTTGTTGTCGCTCTTGGAGAAGATGCTCACCGCGGGGCGGCCCCCGCCTTTTTTAGAATATCGCGTTCTATCTCTGCTTCTCGTAATTGCTTTTTCAACTTGGCAACTTCCGCCTGTTCCGGGCTTAGGGATGGTTTGCCATGTCCAGAGAAACTATCGCGCCACGATGGCCCTCTTTCTTCTGTTTGTATTCCCGCTTCCATCGGCTTAATAAGTTGGCTCGGATACCTAATTCTTGTGCTACCGCATCGGCGGTCCGATTCACCAGTGGGTTTACCGGATAAGCAAAGTTCAACGGCCATTACTTTAAAGGCTCGGTCGAAGTGTCTTTTCTCTTTTCTCATGTTGGCTAAGTTAAGGATTATCAGGCTTAACTTAATGTCCACTTAAAGGTAGCAAGTACATGATTTATTGTTTCAACATATTGTTCTCCGCCTCCAGCGCCTCGATGCGCTTTTCTTGCGCAATCACGTAGAGGGTGAGTTCTTCGATCTTTTGCAGGAGCTTGGAACTGATCGTACCTAACTCCACCCCTTCTGCTTCTACCTCCGCTGCCGAGGGGATGCCGGGCAGGTGCTTGTTTTCTGTGATATGGCGTTCCACTTCTGATAGAGCGGGCAGGGCATAGTCATTTTCAAATACAAAGTCAGCCCAGTTTGTATCAACACGCACCTCTTTCGCGCGGACCTTTCCGTTGACTGATAGTTTGTATGTACTATTAGCGTTTACAGTACCCACACCCAAGCTACCATCTTTAAAGAATGTTGTTCCCAATGCCCAGTTCCATTGCCCGTTGCTACCAAATGGAGCTACGAACATATGTTTTCTGCTGTCAGAGGTTAATATCCATCGTCCTCCACCAACGTTCACTTCTAACGACTGAGCGCAGACGTCTTGAAATAAAGTAAGGGATACTAAGATACCAATGATCAGTCCGAGTTTTGTACTTCTTGCTTTCATGATAATTAAGATTTAAAGGGTTAGAAATTAAAGAGTTAGGATAAGTAAACTTGGTTTAGTGTAAACAAAATTGACACTGTTAAACTTTTTTGTCACTTTGGTGCTAGCATTGCCGCGACTAGTAGCTATTAGACGCAGCCATTCTTAAAAGTAACCGACCATACTAAACTATTTTTTCTTATGCCTACCTCCTCCCTGAGCGACGAAGCGCTGGTGCAGCAGATTAAGGCCACCGCCGACCCGGCTCTGCTGGGGGCGTTGGTGCAACGCTACCAAACCACCGTGGTGCAAGCCTGTTACCGCTACGTGAAAGATCACGACACCGCGCAAGACTTGTCGCAGGAGGTGTTTCTACGGGTGCTCATCAAAATACATAGCTTCGACGGGAAGGCTTCCTTTTCTACCTGGCTGCACACCATCATCAATAACCGTTGCGTCGATCATCTACGCCGCGACAAGCGGGCGCTGCATCAGGACATTTCCGAGCGCATCATTACTACGTTGACCGATAGTGGGAAGATGAGTCGGAGAAACTTACGCTGGAGAAGTTGCTGGTGATGATGGAAGAGATCAGCGGCGAGGCCAAGTGGCTGCTGCTGCTCAAGTATCAGGAAGGCTACTCGGTGCGGCAGATGCAGCAGGCCACGGGTTTGTCGGAGAGCGTTATCAAGATGCGCCTGCATCGGGCCAAAACCAAGTTGCAACAGCAGTTGCGGTGTTCCTTGTAAAGATCGTCATTTACCATGACCGGGTCAGCGAGGCGGAAAGGCGGGGTGGGTTGAACGCGAAGGATGGCTACTACCCCAGGAAGAAATGGGTTTCCAGGCGTTGTTCGGTGGGGTAGCGCAGGTAGCCATCGGTGTAGGGTTGGGTCTTCTGCCAGTGCATAAAGATACCCCAGGCCAGGGTGGGGAAGGCCGCCGCCAGGGGCTCGGCCAGCACGGGCGGAAAGGGATAAAAGCTGCTGCCGCCGAACTGCTGCAGCGTGTAGCCCTGCGGAAAGCCACTGTCGAGTAGTTGCCGAAAGTCTTCTTTGGTGTAGCCCCGCACGTGGGCCGAGTGGTTTTTCAGTTGGCTGGGTTGCTTGCTCGCCAGCAGCAGCAGGCGGTTGTGCAGGGCTAGCATTGAATCGCCTCAGCGTATTGGAAATGATCCGATTACGCCTTGCAAGCTACGAACTCAATATTGGTCGCTAGGTAACGGAAGGGAGTGTAATCACACAACCATTGATCTAGTTTTTTCGAAGCGTTGATAGCCTGGATACCGTACCGAATTTTTAGGAAATAATTGTCGGTGCCAGATATCCAGTGACTTAAAGTTACTGGTCGTAAGCATTTGTTGTACTTGTTGTTTGCCGTACAGCCGGTCGTGGTAGTAGTTGCCGCGCAAATGGGCTAGTTGTTGCGTCCACGACCACTGGTAGGGCAAGAAGAAGCAAAATAGAAGACCATTGGGTTTCAGAATTCGGTTAATTTCATGCAGCGAATTTTGGTCTTGAGGTACGTGTTCTAGCACCCCCATGCTAACCACGACATCAAAAGAGTTATCAGAAAACGGAAGTTGATACGCATGCTTCAGCGGCACTACCTGAATATTTTTCTCACGAATAATAGGCGTGCTTTGCAGAAAGCTAGAGTCGTCATGAGCGAGTTCGCTATCAGCAATATCACAACTGATAACTTCGGTGCTGGTATCTTGATAAGCTTCCTGTAAGAGAAAAGTAATGTGTCCTTTTCCGCTTCCCCAATCTAAGATTTTCAAGTCGTTGACAGAGTTAAACCATGCTCCGGCCATTTGTTGTATGTAGTTTACCAAGTATGTATAGATCAGAAGGATGGGCGGGTTGGTAAGGAAAGCGTGGTTCTTTTCCTGCTGGGCTAAACGCATTATTTCCTCATTGAGCGTGTGCTTTTGACGAAATGAAGTGCGCCTTATAGACTTCCAGTCAATCATAGGTCAAGGGTGCGGTTGATCATGGTGGGGCAAATTCAGCCGGGTGAAGGTAAAAGTAATTTATAGGATTGAGAACTTTCGGGTAAAATAATGATATTTACCCTTTCCCCGATAAGAAGGCTGCTTTTAGGGCAATCGCGTTATGCTTAAATATCTTTCCTTTAGAAATATCCAACTGTTTCTTACTACGATCTACCGGGTGCGTAACTGGGCAACGTACTTTCAGGAGTTCTTTGGCTTTGCCACAAAGGAACATCTCACTTACCGTACCCGCGATGGGTTACAGTACTACGTGCGCACCAACACGACTGACCGTTCTATTGTAAACTCAGTGGCCATTCAGGACGAGTACCAGTTGCGCCAGCTTAACCTGCGTGAGGCGGTTATCATTGACCTGGGTGGGCAAAACGGCTACTTTTCGGTGTTCGCGGCTCGCTACGCCCGGCGCATCCTTACCTACGAACCGATTCCTGAGAACTACGATAACATCCTGAAAAACATCAAGCTCAACCACCTACAGGATGTTATTCAGCCTCACAATCTGGCAGTTTCTCACCAGGAGGGTACGCTGAAAATTCATTTGTCACGTAATACCGGGGGGCACTCTATCTACGGGGGTAACGAAGCGTTTGAGGAAGTGAAAGCCACCACCCTGCCCGCCATCTTTGAAGAGCACGCCGTCACGCGTTGCGATCTGCTCAAGTTGGATATTGAAGGCTCAGAGTATAATATTTTGTATCATTTGCCCGACGCCTACTTTGCTAAGATCAGCAATATCCGAATGGAGGTGCACGAAGTTGATCAAGACCAAAGGAACCACCGTTATCTAATGGATTTTCTTAGGGGCAAGGGCTACAACATCCTTCAGTTTGAGAAAGCTATTCTGTTTGCACAACGCCCGAAAAGGTAGATCACCGAGGCAGATTTTATCCCGACTGCCGAGACACATTTGATCGGATGGGTAACACGTAGATACACAGGGTGTAGCCAATCGGAATAGCCGTTGCCACAATTAGCAGGGTAAAGAAAATTCCTTTTGTGAACAAATCTATTCGCCACAGTTCGGCAAAGGCGTAGAGAACAATTGGATAGCCGGTGTATAAATAGTTATGCTTGTTCTTGTATAGCCACCCTCCCACGCAACCGAAGCCAAAGGCCCATGCGATCACTTTAATGATTGCTATCGGACCCTCTGTCGTGACCATATCAGCAAAGGCAGAATTGGCAGTTAGCGACGTATCTACGTCGGTATACTGCCGGTAGTTATCACCAGAAAACGCATCCAGTACGTGGTTTCCCACTCCTAGTGATGCCTGGAAGGGGGCGGCCAGATAGGAGACAATATTGGTGAGTACCGCTACCAAGGGGTTTTCATAGCCCATTTCGGCGTAGCCACTGTAATTTCTGAGCAAAGTGGCCACCGAGAGCAGAGAAAAACCAATGAGTCCAAAGATAGTTAGTCGTTTGAAGCTAATATTTTCAAACAGATTACCCGTGCGGTTTATTAGGGTTAGAAAGACTAAAATGCTACAAACCAGTTGCAGACGCCGCCCGAAGAAGGCGATGTAGAGCACAAACAACGCAATGTTGAGTGCATCTGTCCAGTGCACTTTGCCCCGACTGACCACCCGGTAAAGCGCCCACCCAAAAGACAGCACGATAACGTAACGAAGAGAGAATATGCCTACGGCGTAGTCTTCGTAGATGGCGTGCGCTATTCGGTTGGTGCTAAACTCCATTACTGATAAAACAAATCCACTCACCCCCAGCACATTTAGAGTTACGTATATAGTGTAGAAGATGCCTATCCAGGCAACTAGCGAATAGGTGTAATACACAGTGGACCGGTGAAGAGGCACTGACTGATTGAATTCGCGGATCGCCGGAAACCGTTGGCCCAGGTGGAAGCCAAAGAACGAAAGAAAAATTATAAAGAAATACCACGCAAAGATGAATACGAGGGCTATAACACTCAGTGGTTGTGCTTCTTCGTAGCCCTGATATAACCCAACCCCGTCGGGAATTAGCCAACAAAATGCACTGGCCGAAAAACTAATAAGCACAATCCAGTGTGGCTTTAGCAGGACGTTAATAGAACGCTGAATGATTCGCTTGATGTGACCAAGTTTCACTGTCATTTCTACTTCAGTTGGTAGTGCTTTTGCTTCGTGGCGCTTTGGAGTGTTTTACCGTAGAACAAACGGGCAGATACCTGCCGGGGGGCGTACTCACCCTGCTGAATCTGCACATCAGGCTGGTCGCTGACTCCCTGATAGACGGCACTCACCAACGTGATGTTTTCTGACAGTGAGGACGCATTTCCCCCTCCTATTGATACCGAGGTAAAGTTCGGTTTATTCGTCTCAATTAACGCGGATACAATGATCAGTGACTGGCAGTTGATGATGCGGATGCCGTACTGCTGAGCAAAACGAGATACCAACGAGCCTACCGTGGTCTCTTGAACATTCACCAGTGTACAGCCGGTTTCGGTCGGGCTATCTTCCACTTGAAGGTCCCCTACCGTCAGATGGCGGGCGTTAGCCAGCTGTACTTCTCCTTGCTTCACGGTGAGTGCATTGATGTTAATATTGCTGAGCGGGACAGCATCAACGATCGAACTACGGGCTAGTGCTGACAATCCGTGTATCCACACATTGCCATGGTCGCTGTGCAGGCGATCAACCTGTACATTATTGAGGTTGATGATTCTTACTCTTCCATTGTGGCTTTCCACGTGACCAATCGCTATCCCGCTGCATTTCTCTACTAGTAGGTTGTCTAATTCGCAAGTGGTCAAGCGTAGTTCATCTAGAACAACTTCAAAATTCCAATACCTAGTATCGGCCGTTCGATACATTAAAAGTCATCACATGCACCCCTACATGGCACGCTGAGGCGCTTACTTGGTGTACTTTGATCTTTTGAGAAGCTTGGTACTCCCATCCGTAAGTATTGCCTTTTTTGCCGGCATCAATGATTATCGCTGCCTTCCGCAGATGGGCCCGTAGATTATCTATCGTAACGTTTAATGCCCCGGCAACCCGGATGCCATTCGCACTTAAGCGCCGGGTAGCGTTTGAGTACACATTGCTGATCTTTCCCTGATAGTTAGACCACTCGCCCAACGCGGGTTGGGTATAAGGACCTCCTTCCCGGTTGCCCAAGGAATAATTCGACGGTAGAGGAATCATAGTAGGTGACTAGGGCTACGTGATCGTCCCTGACGTTGAGACCGGTGATATCGTTGATAGTAAAGCGTCGGCAGGCGTTCAGGTGCACCCCGTCGGCCCAGGTTTCTACTATCTCAATGTCCTCGATAGTGATATCCGAGCATCCCATCAGTACGATGCCCGCCTGGGGTGCCTGCGCAATGTGGCAGCGACGGATCACAACGTTGCGAATGGTTCGTTGGTCTGACGGGCCAGCCGGACTGAAGGGCCCATCGAGGCGAATGCCGTCGCCCTTGCTACGCCGCGTCGGCATGGTCTTCCACCTTATGCGGATTCCTTCTAGCACCAGTCCGTCGGCATACCCTCGGAAGTAGAAGGCATGCCCTGAACCCAGGCCCTGCTGGTCCAGATTATCCATGAGCAACGTTGCTTCTGTATTCGAAGAATACCTTCAGCTTCGATATCCCCCCAACGCTCACCAGTGTTCCTGGGGTGCCGATGCGATAGGTGCCTGCCGGAAAGTAGAGCGTATCGGTAGGCTGTAGGAGTGCGGCCGCTCGCTGGATACCTGCGGTATCGTCATTTTGCCCGTCGCCCCGAGCACCGTGCTCCTTTACGCTGATTACAGACATGCCAGACAATTAATGGGACATCAGTAAGAACACTTCGCTACCGGCTAGCAAGAAGGCACCTACACCATACTCATAGGTACCGTCGGCGCGCACGATGCCAGGTTGATCCCAGGGCTGCTGCACCCACCCTAACTTACCTTGATCGTTAACCGTGTTCACCAGACCGTTCCAAGCCCTGGTGACTACCGGAAGGTAAGTGTTTTTATCCAGATATCCCTGGTTCACTCCCCAGGCTAGCGCATAGGTGAAAAATCCGGTACCACTGGTTTCGGGATACGGAAACTCGGTCGGGTTGATTAAATTAGGTGACCATAGACCATCGTTGCGTTGAAGAGGTACCAGAGCAGCAGCCATCTCCTGTAGCAGTTGCACATAGCGCGCACGACGCGGGTCATTGGGGGGTATGTGCTGTAGTACCCGCACGGTGCCCGCCAGCACCCAACCGTTGCCGCGCGACCAAAATAGGGTTCGTTGATGTAGTCGTGCCGAATCTAGGTAACGAATATCCCGAAAAAATAAGTGCGCTTGGCGACTATAGAGTAGATCATGCGTATCCCACCACATAGTATCCAAATACTGCAGGTATTCGTCTTTCTGAGTAACCTGGGCCAAATGTGCAAACGCTGGAGGAACCATAAATAGGCCATCGCACCAGTTCCATACTTTCCTTCCTTGCTGGCTATACTGCATAAGGTTGTCAAAGGTACGCACCAAGTCTTGAATCATAGCAGGATCTTGGTACTCATCGTATAGCTCTAGATACACTTGCCCAATCACGTGATCATCGCCGTGCAATTTCCGAGGTCCCGTCTCATAGTCATGCTTTTGACTCCACTGCCGGGCTGCCTTGAGATAGGTAGGGTCTTGGGTGGTGCGGTAGGTGGCCATCACTCCAGTATAGAATACCGCCCGTTCCCACATTTTGTATTCATGGTCTATACGGGCCGAAGGGTTCCGTAATTGCCAATCGCACACCCTGCGCATTAGGTTAGGAATAGTTTCTGGTGTCCCGTATGAGGGATTGATTGCATCACGATCGGTGCAGGCGAAAAGGATGCAAAGAAAGCTGGAAACTAGTAGGTAGGCTTTCATAAGGTTCAGTATTTTTGGCCCTGCTGTCGGTCTTGTAGTAAGGATTGGTATACTTGTAGATAACCTTGCGTTTCGTCCGGAATATTTTCTCTAAAGAAGGTTATTACCTGAGATTGAAATTCCTCCCACTGCTCCTGATTCATAGCGGCCAATACTTGCATATGTTCAATCAATTGGGCGAGTTGCCGTGGATCAAAGGTGTAACCCGTAAGTCCTTCGCTTACCATCTCGGGCGTGCCACCAGTACGAGCGGCAATCACTGGTCGGCCGAACGCATAGGCCTCTATCAGAACCCGGGGAAAGGGTTCGTTCCACAGTGAGTTGATTATCACACAATCCACGCGGCGAAAGAAATCGGGGGCCGGGTAGTTTCCCAGGAAAGTGATCCGCTGGTTGTCTTCTGCCAGCGAACGACACTGTTGAAGATAGTTCTCTGGGCCGTCACCAGCGATCAGTAGATGATGAGGGGGGGCAATTTTTGAAAGGCCTGAATGATCTGATCTACGCCTTTGGTCGGGTGTATTCGGCCAATATAACCGAAGGTAACATACCCGTTTTGTGGCATTGGCAGCCGCAGTGGTTGGGGGGAAGCCGAGGTATAAATCACTGAAGGCTTCGCCCGCGGGAAGTACCCGTAGTATTTGTGTCGGTTCATCATAAACTGACTCACCCCTACCACTGCGTCCACGTAGCGGCTCAGGTATTTCTTAGGAGCGGTAAAAAGCTTACAATCCCAGCACTGCCGCTCGCAGTTCTGTCCGCGCTTAAACATAGTTGCCTTCGGACACAGCCAGGTGTAGCTATTGAGGGTAACCACCACTGGGATGTTATGTTGCTGAGCTACCCGGCAGAGGTAGGGTGAGAAGTCTTCTACATTGCGCATGTGAAGCACGTCAGGTTGATACTTAACCAGCAACGGAGTCACAAGCTTTGCCACCCGGGGGTTGTATCCCTCAATGACATGCCAAATCAATTTTTGCCAATTGGCTCTTTCAGCCGACCGATACGACCAGTAGATATTTGGGTGCCTAATCCGGTGCACGGTCACCCCATTCACCTCATCGGTTTGGGTCTGATCGTGAGCGGTGATAACTTCCACTTGATGGCTCAGAGTAAGCAAGCGCTCGGCGAGGGCTTTGACTGAATATTCACCTCCTCCATGATAATAAGGATGGTAAGCAGAAGAGGCAAGGGCAATTTTCAATGAAAGAGAATCTAGAGTGTGTGAATAAGATCATTCCACTGCTGCATAATCTTTTCTACACCAAACGTGTAGGTGACAGTTCGGGCTTGAGTACCTAAACGCTCGCAAAGTTCAGGACTATCTATCAAAGTGCCTATTGCTTCTGACAAAGCAACGGCATCTTCCACCGGTACCAACAGTCCATTCTGTCCGTGGCACACAATTTCTTCAGGGCCAAATTCGCAGCGAGTAGCAACTACGGGCACTCCTGCTGCCATGGCTTCGCAGAGAGCGTTGGGAAACCCCTCAAAGCGAGATGGTAGCACAAAAATTGAAGTGTCATACCAGACTTTCTGGATATTTTGCTGCTTTCCTAGAAAAACAACCTGTTCAGCTATTGATAGGTCTACGCAAAGCTGCCGCAGGGCACGTTGTTCTTCCCCCACTCCTACAACTTGCAACTGCCAGCTTGGATGGCGCTGAGTTACTCGGGCGAAAGATTTGATCAGGACGTCAAACCCCTTTTGCTTAGTTAGGCGGCCCATGGCGACTATGGTTTTCTTCTCATGCTGTCTGGGGTAGTGTTCCACCCACCAGTGGGGGGTAGGCACTGGATTAGCTATCACACTAATCTTAGAATGCAAGGCTACCGGAAAGGTACTGGCAATGCGATGCGTTTGCAGTACTATAGCATCGGCGAACCGATAGAGCCAATTGTTTACTCGCTGCAACCAAAGATTTGTAGTATTGCGGTAAGGGTTATTCCGTTCAGATACTACTACGCTCACGGGCAGATGAGCAGTTGATACAATCGCTAGAAATATAGTGATATCCAGGAATGCGATCACTACGTCAGGTCTGTTTTGCCTCACCTGCTTTCTAACGGTTACTAACTGTTTTCTAAGGCGTATAAGCTTGAATACTACACTGCTTTGCGGTTCGAAGTAGACCAAGAGGAATTAGTTCGACGCAGCGATGTAAAGGGTAAAACGAGGTATGTTGCGGATGATCTAAGGTAATAACAGAGACGTTGTGAGATTGGCCAGCCCAGTAGTTAGCCATGTAGGTGATTACACGCTCAGCCCCTCCAGCCACCAAACTAGGTATCAAAAAGACTATTTTCATAGTTCTCTCTTAGCGTGAAACCACTGCCTTAATGCTTTTGTTGAAATCAACTGTGCTTAGGTTGATAATATACATCCCTGGTACAACTCCTGATGCATCCCAGATAAACTCGTATTCACCTTCGTAGATTAGTCCTTCTACTAAGTTACTTACTTTGCGGCCCGTTGGATTGAAAATAGTGAGAGAAACTTGACTAGGTTGAGCAATGGTAAACTTTATCTGAGTACGACTAGCAAGAGGGTTAGGATGGTTTTGCTGCAATTTAGGCGCAAATTCGGTAATTGAAGATTGGATCAAACTAGCTGTTCTGCCTTGAATAAGCATTTCAGTATCGTTCTGACTGGAAAGAGGATTAGTATTATTAAGGTACTCTTCAATGTTCGTATAGCCATCTCCATCCTGGTCCTGATTGTCATCTGGTTGTTGGTCAAGTAGCTGGGAGGTTGCTTCCCATTGATTGGGCATACCATCGTTGTCAGAATCAAGAAAAGGAGTGCCTTTTCTGAGGGGGGGCCACCCCAGCGTATTTTCTTTTCGGTTAATAATACCTCCTTTATTCTCGTTGATGCTTCTAATCACTTTCCGGTCAACAGCGTCTCGGCGAGGTAAGTAGCACCGGCTTCTTGTAACACCCGCTCATAAGCCACCGCAGCAATCTGCGTTGTTACTTCAGGATGGGGAAAGGGGGTGGCTAGTTGCAGTGCTTGATCAGGAATGCGTCTGTATTCGTCATTTACCAATTCCCAATTATCCTGGTAGGATACATTCCTAAAGATTCCTACATTTCCTTCTACATACAATTTTGAAGTTTTACTTGTTACGTCTCTCAACAAGATATTAGATTTCACCCTAGTAGCTGGCCCCTTAATGAGGTAATTGTTTACTAAGTTAACCATCTGCCCAGGTCCTCCGGAGATGTCAATGGCTACCCCCCCTGGGTCGTAAATAACGTTATTTCTGAAGTCTACCCGAGACACCCCGTTAATGTGGGGATTGCGATCGTTATTGTGAGCGAACAGATTATGGTGAACTGAGATATTGGTTGCCTTACTGCCAATTAGCATGCCCATACTATGGGCCCCCTTTGGATGTTTACTATGAAGCAAGGCCTCACTAATGATGCAATATTGTATAGTCACATCATGCGTATTATTCCATATACCTACAATCTCGTCTATCGCCCAACTGAGCGAACAGTGGTCAATAACAATATTATGCGGAACTTGACGAGCAACATCATCAGTATCATCAGCGATAGTAATTGCATCAAGACTGCCCCAGTTATTAGGCGTCCCAAAATCTATATCACCTGGACGGATGCGTATGTGACGGATGATTACATCGTGTGTGCTGATATGTAATCCTTCTCCTCTAACGCATATACCATCTCCTGGTGCAGTTTGGCCAGCAATAGTCACATAAGGCGATCTAACGTAGAGTTTAGTTGCCAAATTGATAATTCCGCCAGTAGTAAAGACAATGATGCGTGGACCTTCTTCTTCTATAGCGGCTCGCAAACTTCCCGGCCCGCTGTCGTTTAAGTTAATGACTTTTATCACTTTCCTCCTCTACCCCCTATAGTAGTCGTTCCAAAACCTTCTTCCTGGAAAAGCTGGTATAGAAAGTGTCTGAGCGTTAGCAATTAGACTTGTGAATGTTAGATAGATAATCAGACAGTGTTGTATCTTTGACAAACTATGTAGAGTTTACGGCCGAATCTTATAAAGATAGCAATGATATCATGCTAAAAGTAATTTGTTGAGCATTTTCTCATAGTTTGCCGCTATTACTGGACTATCATATTTAGCGGCATGTCTTGCAGCATTTTTGCTGAGACTAACGCGTTTATCATAATTTTTGAGCAATTCTATCAGACGTGTAGCTATCGCTGAAACATCACCCACCGGTACTAGTATACCATTCTTCTCGGGATTGATAAGCTCCTTAGGGCCATAATTACAATTGGTAAGTACGAGCGGAATTTCGCAGGCCATCGCTTCTATATGAGCCAAAGAAAAACCTTCCCAGTGGGAAGTGGACAAAAACAACGTAGCAGCTGACAAATAAGGCCACGGCCTTTTAACAAACCCTGGCATGAGCACTTTGCCATTTAATCCCAAAGACAGTACCCTGTCTTCAAGTGCTTTTCGCAGGGGACCTTCTCCTAAAATTAATAATTTACACGGAATTTCCTGATTGACCAGGTGCAGGGTATCAATCATGTCCTCGTACCCTTTTTGAGGAACTAAACGACCAATAGCCACAATATACTTCTCATTCTCAATTTCAATAAGCCTTTCTTCGGCTGGTTCATTGGCTAACTTTTGCACCTTTTTCCGATGTTGACGGGGTTATAAATCGTCGCGCATTTTTCGGGGTTTACTTGGTAGTCACTGATCAGCTTTTTCTTGATGCCTTCGGAAACCGTCACAATTTGGTCGGCAGAATTGTAAAGCGTTCTGGTGAACCACTGCATTGCCACATTGAACCCGGGCCGGTAGGATTGCATGATGTTAAGACTTACGTTATTTTGTTTGACCACCACGTAGCGAGTTTTGGTAGAACAGAACAACTTTGCTAGCAGCATAAACCGGGCGATCGGAGTTGTAAAGCCTACCACAGCATCCGGCTTTGCACTATTGATGTGCCGAACCAATCGCCTCAGGATGTATAGTTTCCCACTGACTGGCTGCTTATCCAAAAGCTCTACCACGGGTATTTCGGGAGCCAAGTCGTGAAGATACGTACCAGTCTTTTTAAGTACAATTAGCGCTAAAGCAAATTTGCTTTGGTCTATGTGATTCACAACTTCTACAAAAGCCCTTTCGGCCCCTCCGCCTCGCAGATCCCCAATAAAGAAATGTATTTTAGGGAGTTGCATTCTTTCCTAACTTCAAATAAGACATTCCTTTATTTTTTATCCTCCTCTTCAAGGCTCCGTGAACCTCTCGTCTCAACCGTTGATGCTTGGTGAAAGGGTAGAGAAACCGATACACCTCACGGTATTTTTTTGCCGCTGCGAATTTGAACGAAAGCTTGGTAATGCTGAACAGATAATCGTAATAAATGGGTCGGACTGCCTCTATTTTGTTCTTTTCCGGCACAGCAAAATGGTCAAAAATGTACTGCACAATTTCACTTCGTTCTTGCAACACGCTGATGCTCCCCCAGGAGTTTTTAGTGCGTACGGTTTTGTCATGCACTCGAAAGGAGTTGAGCTTAACAGGATGGTAATAGATATTGGTCGTCTCAAGCATCTTTACGTAGGTAAGCCAATCACCACACAATCGCAGCCCTACTGGCACATCGGTTGCCTGAAGGTATACCGATTTGCGAAATAGCAGCGCGCTGGCATTTGGAATTATATTTTTAAAGATTAGGTAATTCACAACCTCTTGTTTTCCGGCATTTTCATACGATGCTAACCATCGTTGATAGTCAATATTTACGTTATCCCTCGGCAAACCGTCTCCTACTATCATCCCCTCGTTGTTCACTTTATCCGACTGACAATACGCCATCCCCACGTCGGTGTGCTGCTCCATAGCTGCTACTAGCGTTTCGAGCAAAGTTTTGTGAGCAAAATCATCACTCTCGGCAATCCAAATGTATTTGCCCTGCGCTAATTGTACTCCCTTGTTCCACTGTAAAAATGGGCTTCCGGTGTTTTGAGTGTTGAAGTGTATTTGCACTTTGTCCCGGTTGGCATATTTTTCAATCACACTACGGCTGTTGTCGGTAGAACAGTCATCCAGTAAGATAAGCTCAAAGTCCTGATACGTTTGATTGAGAACAGATTCTATGCGTTGCGGCAAATAGCGGGCATGGTTGTAGTTGGGAACTATTACTGAAACCATAGGATTGGGCATGCTATATCATTACTTTACAAAGGGTAGAATTTATTCGTTTGTATTTTCGGGGAAGTAGCAAAGCAGTAAATTTAGCTAAAAACAAATAGATACTGAGGTTTCTTTCTGACAACTGATGCCGATATAAATTAGTGAGGTGGTATTTGCCCACAAGAATCAGCAGGTTCTTCAGCTTGCCTTTCTGGCCTGCGTAGACCCAGACATCAAGGGCTGCAATCAGGTTTTTATGATCTACGACCAGCTTCCGGGCCTGATTAAACGAGAACACTACGATAGCAGTACCAGTAACATTGTTGAGCAGTTGGCGCTGCTCTACCAACCGCATAATATCCTGATAGATCGTGATTCGGGTTAATAGCTTTTCCTCACTGTGAAACCCCTGCTGGCTGATAGACCCTTCGCTATGTCGTCGGTTATAGCAATCGGGAGGCAGGTGCAGGTATTTCTTGTAGGTCGGACGCTCAACCAACGTTCTCACATGAAACTCATAATCTTGCCAGTAAGGAAGGTCTTCGGCAAAACCGCCCAGGAATTGAAAAAAATCTTTTCGGTAGATTGGTCCGGAAGTTTGCCATACGGCATCACCTCGTAGGAAGCGAACCAGATCCCGTTCGGGAGTAGAAATATTCCATAGCGTCTTGGCATCTTCAGTGTTCCTCTCAAAGGTAAGCATAGAAAACGTCAGGAAATCAGCTTCGGGATGTTGAAGAAAGCAGGCAACCCGTTGCTCCAGGCACCAGGGAGCTAACAAATCATCTGAATCGAGGAAGATTATATAATCACCAGCGGCAGCTTTGGCTCCGATATTGCGGCAGCTGGGCGCCCCTTTAGGTTCTTCGATCACGGAGCAGGAGCTTGATGCGGTTATCCTGAGAAGCCAATTGCCGAACCACCTCTTGCGAACCATCGGTAGAGCCATCATCTACCACAACCAGCTCCCAGCACTCGTAGGTCTGCCCCTGAACCGATTGTATTGCTTCTGCAATAAATGCTTTGCGATTATACACCGGAACCACGATGGAAACGTTGCTAACGGGATGAGTGGAACGAATGATGTTTATGACTTAGTGCAAAAGAAGATGTTTTCACTTTTGGTGAATCCATAATAGAACAGCTCTTCATCAGAGAAACGAGCGGGATAATCAATTTTTTGTACGGTAAACCCTGCTTTTTTCAAGCGAGCTTCGTAATCATTTCCATACACCCTCACGTGGTCATACTGCCCGAATGCTTTCTCTCGTTCGGCAGGATCAGTAATGCTAAAATCTTCATAAGTCGTTTCTCGCGAAGGATCTAGGGGAACTTGCAGTATAGCCCATCCGGTGGACGCTAGAACCCGGCAGAGTTCGCTCATCGCCTTGCTATCGTCTGGAATGTGTTCCAGCACATGAGAACATAAGATAACATCAAAGATTTTTTCATCAAAAGCCACGTCAGTAAGGTCTATGTCAAGTGTTCCGGGGGGATATTCGTCCTCATATCCCTTACCAAATTTGGCACAGGGCACGTAGTCTATCTGCTGGTTTTGGTTACAGCAAACGAAAGAATAGCGTCTCAGGTGCCACATGCATAACCTTGTTGGTTGTAGACATTAGTTTAGTTTCGTGCTGAATAAAGTGCCACATTAGACGATGTCGCTCTAAGGAACCACACTCCGGGCATCGGGCGTGGGCGCGTTTTCTTACTGTGCCACCTGGTAAAAACGTAAGAAAATTTCCTCCACAGCAGCTACAGTGTACAGTGTCGCCCTGAAAAGCTCGGCGCCGAATCAGGTGGTCTACCTTTCGTTTAATTGTACGTAACATGGTTGGTCATCGTATTGTCTGTTGAATCAATTGGTTTAAGATTGAGATATGTTGATCCATGGTAAAATACTTCCTCACCCCTTTCCTTTCCGGCCTGTACCATCCGACGGGCGGTGTCTACGTTCTGAGCCAGGGCTAACATGTATTCCGCCATAGAATGAACATCATGTTTTTCTACAAGGAATCCTGTCTCGTCATGAATCACTACGTCTGGAACGCCAGCATAACGGGTAGCCCTGCTGCCTGAGCTTCCAGAATAGCCACTGGGGTTCCCTCAGAGTCGCAATTGGGGGCAACTACCGAGTGTTGCACAAAGCAGTACACTAGGGTAAAAAATTCCATGATCCGTTTACGAAACAACACTAGGCAACTCCATAGGTTGTCAAAAATGTTAACATAGCCAAAGAGCTTTAATTCTTCATGTTCCCACTTAGTTGGCGCATTCATCAAATAAATGCATGAGGCTACGGGCACAGTTTATTAGCTCCAGTTCCCTGTAACAAAATACCCCTTAGCCTGTCCAGACTTTGATCTAGCCGGTGATTTTCACGGATATACGCGTACGCGGCCTGTCCCATCCTATCAGCCAGTGCGTTGTCTCGTAATAATTGAACAATATAATGCGCCATTCCTTCAATATCACCTTCTTCTACTAAAAAACCCGTTTTGTCATGCTCGATAACATCTTTTATACCAGCGTGTTTTGTGCTTACCACCGGAATACCAGATGCCCCGGCCTCTAATATTGTATTGGGGGTGCCTTCGGAGTCACCGGACAGCGCAACAATTGAATGTTGAACAAATGCTCTGGTTTTTTGCATGAGCGACGCCACCTGATCGTGATCTACTGCGCCGGGTAAATGTACCGATTGCTCTATTTGCAGACTCTTCACAATGTTTATGCAGACACCTAATAACGGCCCATCTCCTAACATAGTGAGCTGGGCTTCCGGCACTTCGCGAAGCACCTTTTGAAAAGCTAATATTGTTAAATAAGGCGCTTTCTTGTCTACGAAACGCCCCACCGCCAACAAATGAGGCCCGGATGAGGAAGGGGTTGTCTGGATAAAACGATTAACATCCACTCCGTATGTATTGTAGAACACTTTCTCAGCAGAAGCGCCCAAACCAATCAATTGCTGTCGCATATCTTGCGACACAGCAATGATCCCTCGGCTGTAGGAGAACATTTCCTGGTACGCTTGCTTTCTTTGCTTGAGTAATATTTTCTTATAAGCATCAATGCCATGAAAATGAACTACTAAGGGTATTTTCGCTTCTTTGAGCAGTTCGTGCGCAATGATTCCTACGTGGCCGTATTCGGCCAGCACAACGTCAATATTATGTGCTCGTAGGATTCGTAGTACCTTTCGTTGCTCAATCCTGTTTATTACATTGGACTGGATGAGTCTCTTAAGGCGCATTTTGATCTTTCCTGGCAAACCAAGCGCTTCGGCAAAATGATGATTTTTCTTCCACAACAACCGGTGAGCCGGGATCAAGCAGGTAGCCAGACAGTTGATGTGGGCCTTGATAAATCCTTCCGAATACTTTCCTTGATAGTCAGAAATAATGGCGACGTTGATGGGCGAAAGGTTATTGTTCATGAGATAAAGTCAGTTACTATTCTTACGGGCAGTTCCTGCTATGCCAGTAATCATTTTTCCTTCTCCTATCTCTTTCTGATCCATTTTGATGAGTTGCCGATAGATAGGCAATAGAAAATATTTCAGAACAGCTTTTTTCCGATGAGAAAACCCGCTTCGTTTCCACCATAATCCTAACATCTGTGCCATACTAGCGTGCCATCCTCCGAGCGGTTCTAGGGCTACTTCGCTAAACCCTACTTCGCGAAGGATACGTTCCAGCGCATAGGGAGTATACCGGTATTCATCGTGAGGGGTTTCGTGCAACGGCCACAGAAAAGGTACCGTAAAGAAAAATGTGCCACCGGGCTTGAGCACCCGATACAGTTCCTTCAAATAAATAGTTGGCTTGGGGATGTGTTCCATCACTTCGGTAGCAAAGACGCAGTTGAAGCCGATCATTAAATGGCATGGTTTCGCCATTCCAGGTGACATCCGGAGCAATAGTATCGCTGTAGTCAAGAGCCGTTTCTATATCTAGTCCTACGTACTGTTCAACCCTGGAATGATTTAAAATATAGTCTTTATAGGGCATTTTACCACAGCCTGCATCTAACAAGCGGCCGCAAAGAAGGGATAAATTTTCTTCTATTGCATTGAGTATAGACGTCCGGTGATAATACCGATCCACGTTTTCTATGCTCAGAGGTACGTTTATAAAGCCGTCGCTATTCTTCATCTCTAGATAAGGACGATAGATAATATGATAACTTTGCTCTCCGAAAAATAATGACAAATCGCTGCACTACAACTAACAGAAAATGATGGGGCAACCAGCTATAGTTACAGTTTCACTCCAATACGCCCGGTATAATCAATCCTATTAAGTAAAATTTGCACGTTGTTTTCTTTTATGTATTCGTCAGTAGCTAATTTAGCCCCTTCCCAATGACCGTAGTCGTCAATAATCAGCACTCCTCCTTTCACTAGTTTAGGAAATAAGTGAACCAGTTCATGTTTGGTAGATTCATACCAATCAGTATCTAAGCGTAATATTGAAATTTTTTCGGGCATATGCTGAGGAATAGTATCTTCCACTTTTCCTCGGATAAACTTGATATTTTCTTTCGGATAGCCGGTCTTGATCATGTTTCTTTCCACATCATCCAAACTAGCGTAGCACCATACCGAACGATCATCATACTTACTTTCTTTCTGAAGAAGGCTATCAGCAGTTTCGCTTGAGTGAGTGGCGACATCTTTTTCGGAAGGGAGCGACATGCCCTCATAAGTATCGTATAGCCATATATTTCTATGTAACTCGTTGGCTTTTATAAGTAGTTTGGCAATCGCCATCACATTGCCCCCCCGCCACACCCCACACTCCACAATATCACCTGAAATCTGATTTGAAATAATATATTCTACAGCCTTTTTTAGAGCGATAATTCGCTCGGGTCCGGTTCTGGTATAAGGACGGACAAATTCAATCAACTCCCAATCGGTTTCATCAAAGTCCCTAAGATACAACGGAATTTCTGCTTCTTCCTGATGACGCACGATATCATATCCAATAGAGCATAACACTTTTTTGACCAAAGCTTTCATAATCTCTTTTTATATACTGACGCGAAAACGGTTTGCGACACTATTTTCCGTAATGCCTCTCGGGGAATTTTATCGTAGTACCCAATACTATGTCGTACAAACGAACGCTGCTCTTCTGTTATCCTTGCTGGGTGATTAAAATCATTTTTTACAAACAAAGAGCGGGCTTTATCATGTTTGACATAGCCATGTTTTGCCCGGTCTTTCACTTTTAGCTCTCCTTTTGGTAGATACACATTGCCGCGGTTGAGGTGTTTGGGGACGTCACTAACGATAAAGTAGGGAATACCCATTTCTACCGCATAGTAGGTTTGCGAACCCAACGTCGTTCCCATCGCAAACTTAGCTGACCTGAGGGTTTGATAAAAACTATCAACAAAGGTCACATCATTACGATGTCCACTGGTGAATGTCTTGTACCCGTTCTTTTCGTATATTTCGTGTAGGCCTCTCAGCAAGTCGGTGTAATAAATGCTGACTTTTATAGGTTTAAGGTAATCAGGAAGTTGCTCTAAAGTATTGAGGATTTTCTCTATGTCATCGTACGCTTCGATGCTCTCGCTAGAATGAGCCGTAAAAAATAGGGTGCCTTCCGCGTTTTCATCCTGTATAATGCCTTGCCGTTGGCGGTACAGGGGAAAGACAGATCCAATCACATGAATATCTTTACTGGGTAGATACTTTGTGCAGATCTGTTTTTGATACTTGTTGCAAAGGAATATATTCTGATGCGTGGTCTCTAGTACGTGTGGATCAGGCACATCGTTGCGATAAATCATACCCGCTCCGTGCTGCAAGTGAGCTTTCAGGGGGAAGAAACGAGGCAATCCAACGTAGGTGAGCAAGGCTTTTTTCATACCATACCACTTGATGTAGTCTCGTTTCTTTCGCTTCATTCTATGTATCCGCCGGATGTCGGCGGGGGCGATAGCCATACTTCCACTATTCTGATACTAATTGATTGTTTAAGGGAGTGCCCCGCGCTACGTCTGCTACAAACGTTTTGCCCAATACTTCGTCGTAATACCTAGGGGGCAATCCGTGCCCGGGTTGAATGGAACGTACGTTGTACTTGGTAATAGCATCTCCTGCTTTTACGTCTTGCACCACAAATAGCGAACGACCCACGTTCTGGCGACTCTGCTGGGCTTGATCGGTAAGGGTGTACGTTACCTGACCTAAAGCGGCTTCAGCTTGTCGCACGGCCGTTGTCATGTTGTTAAATTCAGCTGGATCTAGCGAAAAACTAGCGTCAGGGCCTCCCAAGGATTTGTCCAAAATAAAGTGTTTCTCAATTACCTTGGCGCCTAGTGAGACGGCTACTACCGGCGAAACAATACCCAATGTGTGATCAGATAAGCCTACCACCGTTTGAAAGCGTTTTTGCAGGTCAGGAATCGTACGCAGGTTGGCCTGATCTATTGGGGCTGGGTACGAAGAGGTGCACTTAAGCAGAATAATCTGGTCGTTCCCGGCTTCGCGACAGGTTCGTACGGCAAGCTCAATATCTTCTGCTGCAGCAATGCCGGTAGAAATGATCACCGGTTTTTGCTGCTGTGCTACGTAGCGAATTAGCGAAACATCAATAATCTCAAAGGAAGCTATCTTATACGCCGGGGTATTTAGCTGCTCAAG
Organism: uncultured Cytophagales bacterium; assembly: GCA_963761785.1. Taxonomy (GTDB): domain Bacteria; phylum Bacteroidota; class Bacteroidia; order Cytophagales; family Cyclobacteriaceae; genus Tunicatimonas. The sequence continues at coordinate 994,990 of CAVXII010000001.1, read as the reverse complement.
CAGATCAACCGCCGTAGAGTTGAAGGGCGAAGAGAAACATACCAAACCCTCTTCTTTGGCTGCTCGGAACAACGGATCGTGCCACTCCCAGGGAGTATAGGCTTCTTGGTATAACTCGTACAGGTATTTGCCGTCCCACACGGTGCCATGCGATAACTTGAAGTAATCATTTTGGCAATCAATCGTGATGGTGTCCGGAGTGTACGTTTGCAGTTTTATGGCATCTGCTCCCGCCTTTTTCGCAGCTTGAATGGTTTGGATAGCTATCTCCAGGCTTCCGCCGTGATTAGCGGACAATTCGGCGATGATAAAACAAGGATGTTGATCTCCGACCGGAGTGTGATCAATCGTAATCATTTTTCGAGTAACACTACTTCTACTTGATCTATTTCTATTACCTCTCGCTCAACAAACCCATTCTGCTTTGAACACGCGGCGCGAGGCCACGTGAGTAGGACGTACGTACGCTCTTGTCTTAGGGCGATCACCGAGCGAAAGCTGTAAGGCTTCTAACCCTACTTTGATAAGCAATGTTCCTAACCCCTGCCCACGAACTTCACGGTCTACTGAAAAGCTGACAATGTACCAATTATTCTTCAACTCAAAGCGTACTTGTCCTACTGCTTGCTGATCGCGCTCAAATATAAACAGGAAATCAGTCCCCCCCTCTATTTTCCGGTGGAACCAATCAGTATGGGTGTCCAATGTAATCGGCTCCGTACGAATAGCTTGTCTGCGGGCTTCCGGATCGTTGGCCCATTGAAAGTAGATGAGTAGATCATCCCACTGTGCGATTCGTACTTCTAGCTGGGTTTCCATAGCTGCGTGCTGAAATATGCGGCGCAGCACCGGAGTATTATCGATAAACCTTTGCTGCTGACAGGCCATCTGCCGATTAATTTGTGCAACACTGCATGCAGCAATAGAACACTGTAATTCTTCTGACGTACAACGATGAAAATCTCCAACAGATAGCGCACACCCGCTTTCCGTCAAGAACTGAGCAATACCCTGTTGATTATCGGCAGAGGTTCCGGTAATAAGGCCAATACCCACCGAACTAAGCTCGTAGGCAATGGTACTGGCGGGAGCGATTGCCAATTGACAGTCCTGCATGAGCTGCGCCATTGTGTCAGCGGCCACATTTTGGTACACAAGTACGCGAGGCGTATGGGTTCGTACTAGTTGCTGTAATGATTCGTAATGCTGATATGAACTACCCACCACTACGCACAGCTTCTCTAACGAAGTTAGCGACAAACAGACCTCTATTGCTTTTGCCGTTAAGTTTTGCGCGTCGGAGCCACCGAAACAGATGAAAACATTGATAACCTCTACTACTGGCTCTCGCGTACGTTGAGCCGCTTTTCGGAAAGCAGTACGCAACGGAGCGTAGCGAGGACCCAGACGGTACTGTGTATAAATCTCTCCGGTGTAGTCTGGTACGTGTAGTCCTCCGGCCGGGTTAATTATTATATCAGCATATTGGTGAAATTGTCGGAGATCATCAAGATAGATCAGCTTCACTCCGGCGGATCGGATGATCCGTTGGTACTCGCTCGTAAACTCGTAGCCGTCTAGCACGATTAAGTCTCCAGGACGGAGTACCGCCCCGGCCAAGTGTCTTGCTTCGCCTATCTTGTCTTTTGTAAAGGGCAACTCTATCAATTCATCCACTACGGATAGTAGCTGCTCGGAAACGGCTGGGGGTGGATTCACAGATAGAAAACAACGATCGAAATCAGGTAACATATCCGCCAATGCCGCCAACCTCGTCACATGGCCATGCCCAATGCGGGCACTGGCATCAGCCCGGAAGAAGAGACGAGAACTCACCATAACAGTTGTGCTTTCAACTCAGCCAGTTGCCAATCTTCCAGAGTATCAATATCTTGCACCTTGATTGATGGTAACACAATGGCTCCGCTGTTATCGCCGTACAACGTCTGCTTTTCTAATACATATTGGCTGCGAAACCAGTAGAATTGTCCAGCATCGTGGTAAGCTTCGGGCAAGTCCTGGGATCGCTTACGCAAGTTCTTCCGGCCAAATCATGGCTACGCGCTGGTCATCTGTCAACCTCAGAGCGCGCTCTATAGGATATTCGTACGATACGATTGGAAACACAGTATCGTATCTTTTATTTAAAAGCAGATTCCAGGCTTGCTCGGCAGCCGTTCGGCACGAATCAGGGGAGCAGTAGGGTAAATGCAGCAGCCAAAATCGTAAGAGGGCAGTCGGAACAAGACTTCCTGCAATACGTCTACCGTAGTAGCGTAATCATCAGCATTCTTGGCACTGCGCATAAACGGAACCTGGGCTTCCTGCGCCCGGGCCAGCGTAGCAATTTCCTCATCGTCGGTTGAAACCATCACTTCATTGAACAAGCCGGAATGCAGAGCCACCTCGATAGAATATGTAATGATCGGCTTTCCCAGGAAGTCTTTCACGTTTTTTCGGGGGATTCGTTTATCTTCCTCCCCGGGCCGTGATAATTGCCAAACAAGCCATATGCTGAGCAGCGGTCAGTAGTTCTTATCTTCAATTATAAGAAGGAAATTAGTAATATTGTTTCTTTTCAACGCTCCAGCATAAGAAAAGGGTCATGGATGAAAATTCAAGTAGCCAATACACTTTGTGAAGCAAACACTACATTTGCACGAGTGTCAAGTAGGTTATCACCTAGCTATTGACAAAATAGAAAGCTACGAAGCCATTGTATCTTTATAGTATCCATATTGTGGTATTTGTTATTTCCGGCTAAGAATTACAGTGAGAGCATATTATGGAAATAAGAACCATCAAATTTCCAGTAGGAATAGGATTTATACTATTAGCCTATTTGCCTTTCCTTCTCTTGGGCGAGGCTTCTTACCTAGTAGAGCATGATAACTTAGATTCTGAGTTAGTTTATCTACAAATGTTGAAATTGAGTGATAATCTGCTGGGATGGAACGGATCATCCATCGTTCCGAACGTATTCAATGGCGTTCCTAGATCATATTTTCATTCTGAGTTTAGCTTTGTTCGTATCCTATTCTACCTATTGCCCACATTCTGGGCTTACGTTGTTAACTCTCTCTTGGTACGCATCATAGGTTTAGTAGGGTTACTTCTGCTAACTAGTGATTACATTTCTGCTGTTAACAAAGGAGCCGAGGTGCTCATTATCGCTACTATTTTTGCCTGTCTGCCTGTTTATACACTGTATGGTGTTAGTATACTAGGACAACCTCTTCTTCTTTGGGCGTTTCTTAACTTACGTGAAAACAGAAGAGTACTCATAAGTTTTCCTATCATCATACTTTTTCCATTCTACTCTCACTTTGCTATGGTGGCTCCGTTTATACTGGTCGCCTTAGTTTTATTCGGAATGTATCATCTTTTTTTTGAAAAAAAACCAGTCTATAGCTGGTATTGGTTTGGTATTGTGGGCTTATTTCTTTCGTTTATTCTTAGTAGTGTCAGTATCATTAATAACTTTCTATTCAGCAATACGGTATCGCATCGCTCAGCTTGGGTACAAATTGCCCCCTCTGCCTATGAAGCAGCCGTAACTTCCATTAATACATTCTTATTTGGACAATACCATGCAGCATATTTAATAACTGCACCCGGCTTCATAGCTGCAATATATGTTATTGTTAAGAAGACAAATTATACGTTAGTTCTGATAATTATCAGCTTGGCAATCGCTACAATTTCCGTATTCAATGGCATCTACCCTATTCTGTCAATTTATTCAAAAGAAGCTATTCCCATCTTAAGCACCTTTCAGTTTAATCGCTTTACCACTTTAATTCCTGTTCTGTATTTCTTGCTACTTTTGGTTATTTGTCAAACCAAAAGCATAAATAAATTTGTTCTGTATGCTGTTATAGGGATTCAAGGGGTATTGGTAGGCATTAGTAATAAGGAGATCGTCTATAATTACATAAAACTAATTTTTCCAAACAAAAGTAGGGTAAAGGATATTTCTTCTTTTCAGTCATATTACGCTGAGTCATTGTTTGAACAAGTAAGCAAATACATTGGTGTGCCTAAGAAAAACTATCGGGTAGTTAGCGTGGGAATTCACCCCAGCGTCGCCCAGTATAATGGTTTCTATACACTAGACGGTTATCTGAACAACTACCCCTTATCATATAAGAGGTCGTTTAGAAAAGTAATAGCCAAGGAGTTGGATAAAAGCCTATGGCTAAAACAGTATTTTGATAACTGGGGAAGTAGATGTTATATATTCAGCGCTGAGCTAAGGGAAGGTTGCTACGTAGCGTGCGACAGAAATTCGCCTGCCTCTTTAAGCAAACTATCTATTGATATGGAACAGCTAAAACATATGGGGGGAAGATATATTTTTTCTGCCGTTCCTATTTTAAATAGTGATGAGTTGGGTATAAAGATGAAACGAGTCTTCACGGACGAAACGTCCGAATGGACCATCTATCTCTATGATGTGGGTTGAAAAGCTTTTTATTCAATTCTACTAACTGTGCTCTTCCCAAAATCTATCTTCTTTGAACCAATTAGTAATGCTGATACACCCGCTGGAAATCTGATTCCTCTTTTCAAGAACCCATTCTCACATTTGAATATTTGAAATAGAATATTGTTTAATGTTTCACTGGATTGGAAGTACTCAAAATCAGACCCGGTGCTTTCTTTAGATGAACTACTAGTTCGCTTTGGAATGGCTTTGGTTAATAGCCTAAGTGCTAAAACAGGTAGAAACAGAAAGAAATTAAAGTATGATCTAAACGTAACATTGATTCCGTTTTTCTCAACCAGTCTCTGAAGTTCTTGTAATGTATACCTACGAAAGTGATGATTAACTTCATCATGATGACTCCATAAGAAACCAAAAGCAGGCACGGTTAGAAAGACGAATCCATTAGGTTTTAGCACTCTATTGATCTCCTTCATAGCCAGTTGGTCTTCATCAATATGTTCAATCACATCAAAAGCGCACACTACATTGAAGGTAGCATTAGCGAATGGTAGTTCGGTAAGTGAGCCATTAACTACATCCATATCAACGACGTTTCTCAGAAATTCACAGCACTCCTTGTCGTATTCCAATGATGTCACGTTACCGTGTTTCTTCGAGCATAGTAGTAGTAGCACCGGTGGCAACCCCAGCGTTTAAAATCCTGCATGCTGAGTCAGTATCATCTACTATCCTATCTTTCAACAACGTTTCCAGTATCTCTAATCGCGCTCTAAACCACCAATGAGATCTTTCTAGATGATAATATTCCGTGTAATACTGCCTATTCATAAGTAGTCTTAGTGCTCTCTAGTCTCTGCTTATTTTTTATAGCCCCTCTCGTAATAAACAGTGGACGTTGCTTTACTTGAAAGAAAATTCGTACCACATATTCGCCAATGATACCAACAGCAATAAGTTGAACCCCACCGAAAAGAATAATCATAAAGAGCAAAGCAGTGAATCCCTCTGGTACAACATCATACCTTAACTTTTTTGCTAAAGTTATTCCAAAATAGATCACGCTTAACAAGGTTGTAAATAATCCTAGATTTGTAATAAACTTAATTGGATATTGACTAAAGTTAAATACACCATTCAATGCCAATTCAACCAACTTCTTTAAGCTATATTTTGATTCCCCTAGATACCGTGCTTTTCGTTCGTACTGAATGCCGATTTGTTTAAATCCTATCCAACTGCGCATTCCTCTTAAAAACCTACTCTCCTCTGGCATGCGATTCATGTGCTCAACTACCCTTCGGCTGATAAGCGCAAAATCGCCTGCATCTAATGGTATCTCAGAATAAGAAATTTTCTTCAGTAGCTTATAAAAAATTTTGTAGGAAAGTCTCTTCCACCACGCTTCTTTTCTGTTTTTTTCGAACAGCGTATACTACTTCGTTTCCTTCCTTTAAATAAGAGTAAAACTCATCTAGTAGTTCGGGGGGGTCCTGTAAATCACCATCAAGAATAAGGACGCCTTCGGTTGCATCTACGTATGATAGTCCTGCGGTTAGCGCTCTCTGGTGTCCGAAATTTCGTGATAAGAATACTGATGTAAAGCGGTGATCCCTAAAAGACGCATTGCTCATCAGGGCCGCCGTAGCATCGGTACTTCCATCGTCAACCATAATGACGCTAATCGACAGATCAGATTGTTCTATAACGGCAGATAGCCTTTTGGTGAGCTCTTTGAATACTTTCTCTTCATTGTAAAGAGGAATTATTATATTGATCTGGGGATTATCACTTTTCACGTTTGGTTTCTAGTTAAGCTGATGATTTTTAGGCATTTGGTCAATTAATGTGCAAGCATAGTGTGCAGCGACGAAAAAAACGTATTGTTTGTGTATTTATACACGATAGAAGTCTACTATAGTTTCTATCGCATAGCCTTGCTCCGCCTCACTCAGGGTAGGAAACATCGGCAGACTCAAACAGCGGGCGTAATACTGCTCAGCCTGCTGAAAGTCTCCGATCTGCCAACCCAATCGCTGATAATAGGGCATCAGATGCACCGGTACGTAGTGCACCTGGGCGAAAATATTGTTCGCTCGCAGGTGGTTATACAGCCCGAGTCGGTCTTCGGTTTGGATGACGTACAGATGGTAAGCATGCCCGGAAGGCGTATCGCTCAACTCATCGAGCTGACTATGAACGGCCGGATGATTCCGGAAGGCTTCATCGTAGCGACGGGCTATGGCGCGCCTTTTCGCAATGTTGTCTTCGGCCCGTGCTAATTGGCTTAATCCCAGGGCAGCCTGGAAATCGGTGAGGCGGTAGTTGTAGCCTAGTTCCTGCATTTCCATGTACCAGCTGGGGTAGTCGGTAACGTTGCTTGGTTGCCCGATTGCTGTAGCTACGTCGTTCTGAAAAGCGTTAGCATCCCGGGTAATCCCGTGGGTACGCAGCGTCAGTAGCTTTTCGTATAATCCCTGATCGTTGGTGGTGATCATTCCCCCTTCCCCGGCCGCAATGTGCTTCACCGGATGAAAGGAAAAGATTGCCAAGTCGGCGAAGTTTCCGTTGCCACACCGTTGCTCTTGCCCCTGGCTATCCGTAAAATAACCGCCCGGAGCATGACAAGCGTCCTCAATGATCCAAAGACCGTGTTCATCGGCCAACTGCCGAAAGGACTCCAGGTCAACCGGCATGCCGGCAAAGTCCACCGGAATGATGCCTTGATAGGTGCCATGAGGAGCGTCCTCCAGCAAAGCACGCACTTGGTGAATATCCAACAGGTACGATTCAGGATCGATGTCAGCGAATACTACCTCTCCACCGCAGTACCGCACACAGTTGGCCGAAGCGGCAAAAGTGATCGGGGTGGTAATGACCTTATTGCCCTGCTCTACTCCCAGTGCCATCGCACAAAGATGCAAAGCAGCGGTGCCATTGGACAAAGCAACGGCATATCGGCTACCTACGTAAGCGGCAAAAGCTTCTTCAAACTCGCCAATCTTCGGACCCTGGGTAAGGTAGTCGGCCTGTAACGTGTCCACTACCGCTTGAATGTCTTCTTCCGTAACGTTCTGCTTACCGTAGGGGATCGGCTTCATACTTCTACGTTGAATTGAGGATCCACGTATTCTTTGATTAATTTTCTTAGTTGGTTTACTGTCAACCGCTCCGGATTGGTTCCCGAGCTGTATTTAAATCCTTCGGGAACCTGTTGCGCTGAAAAGTGCTGAACAAAATCATCTAATTGCCAAGACGTGCGTTGAGGAAGAATGGCGTAGTATTTTCCTAAGTCGTAAGTAGACGGCGAATCGGCTTCCGTAATCATCTCCTCGTGAATCTTCTCACCCGGGCGAATGCCTATCACCTTTTTCTCACATTGGGGAGCAATGGCTTCGGCAAGTTCCAAAATTTGATAAGAAGGGATTTTAGGAACAAAAATTTCGCCCCCCCACATATTATCCAGCGTCCAGAGCACCATATTTACTCCTTCCTGCAAGGTGATATTGAAACGCGTCATTTTCTCGTGGGTAATCGGAATAACTCCATCCGCTCTTTTCTTTAAAAAAAAAGGAATAACCGAACCCCGCGATCCCATCACGTTACCGTAACGCACCACCGAAAATTTTAAGTCACGACTGCCTTTGGTATTGTTAGCGGCTACAAACAACTTGTCAGAACACAGTTTGGTAGCCCCGTATAGATTGATAGGGGCAGCAGCCTTATCAGTAGACAAAGCCACTACTTTCTTAACATGGCAAGCCATAGCTGCTTTGATTACATTTTCTGCTCCCATCACGTTGGTCTTAATGCATTCGCTAGGATTATACTCCGCGGTGGGCACCTGCTTAAGTGCCGCAGCGTGGACGATCACATCAATGCCTTCGCAAGCCCGCGTAAGTCTTTCGCTGTCTCGCACGTCGCCAATAAAATACCGCAACCCTCGGTGCTGAGCAGTAGGAAAGTCTTGAGACATTTCAAATTGTTTGAGTTCGTCTCGGGAGAATATTACTAATCTCTGAATGTTAGGATACTGCGCCAGGACTGTACGGATAAACTGCTTTCCAAAAGAGCCGGTGCCACCGGTTACAAGAACAGATTGGTAGTTTAGCATGGACGTCATAATTTTTCTAGCAGGTAGAGGCAGTCTTCGTTGCCCTGCTCCGTTTCGGATACGTAAGGAACGATTTCTTTCTTCACAATTTGCAGATTGGGTAGATGATCGCAGAACTTTTGCGCATAATCAGCTTTCCAGAGAAAACCTTCGTTTCCTCGGTAATTGATATTTTGCATCTCTTTTGCGTAATACTCAAAGCCCATGATATAGCGGCGGGAACACCGGCACATCTCGCTCATGATACGGGGCAAATCGTCGGGTGAAATATGAATGAGCACTCCGTTAGTACAAACCAAATCAAAATAGTTATCCCTGAAAGGGAAGATCAAATCCAGAGCCTTGCAGAACATTAACGCCATCTAGCAGCGACTGGGCTCGCTTGACAGCATACCACTGTAACTCAATACCATAGAGTTGTGCGAAACCCATTTTTTGCAATCCTTCCAGTTGTTGTCCACTGTTGCAGCCAACCTCTAAAACCTTGATGTCTCTGGGTAAGTTACCGATCAGTTTCTCATTCAAAGCTGATCTGGTCATACCATATTTAGATAGGGAGGCCTGATTCCAATCTTCGTACGTCAGCGTATTGCGGTCGGTATAAGATTTTCCAAACTCACCTTCCCAGAACTTCATCTGCTCGGTTTTCATAAATTAAATCTTTTGTAATGAAATGGTAGATGTATCTAATTGCCAAGCCAGCGTGGTACCTAAAAAAGCTCTACGATTATTACCTCGGGCGGTAAAAGTGTCTACCACATCAAATGACAAAATATTACCCGGAGAATCAATATTGAAGTCGCCCAAACTCTGCTTGCTCGAGAAGTTGAGGTATATCACGTAGCTTCCCGGCGCCAGTGTCCGGCGAGAAATTTTCAAAAGGAAGCGCATTTCACCTGCTGGAATATTTTCCAGGACGTTAGGAAGATGATCATAGGTATCTGTCTCGATGAGTAGATTACCCTGTTGATCTTTGATAGTGAGATATCCATAAAGGCCAGATACCGGCCGAGTAGTTTGACAAGTAAGTGATATAAATATCTCCTCTTCGCACTCAAAGACCTCGGCTGGCTTCATTATATCGTTCATTAAATCAGCCTTTATCAACTGAAAGTCTTTGTCAGTATCTATAGCAAAGCGTGCTGTGCTTCGGTTACCTAGTATATTGTCTTGTTCTTGATAGGCGTCTACTACCTGAGCAATTGTACCTTGGGTCACAACTTTCCCTTGCTTTAGCATTAGACCCCTAGTGCAAAGTTGCTTTACCGCTCCCATATTGTGACTCACAAACAACACCGTTCTTCCTTCCCCCGCCACATCCTCCATCTTCCCCAAACACTTCTTCTGAAACTCAGCATCACCAACCGCCAGCACTTCATCAATAATCAATATTTCTGGCTCCAAATGCGCGGCTACGGCGAAAGCCAGCCGCACCTTCATCCCTGAAGAATAGCGCTTCACTGGGGTGTCCAGGAATTTTTCTACTCCGCTGAACGCTACAATTTCGTCAAACTTATCTTTGATCTCCTGCCGCTTCATGCCGAGAATAGTGCCATTCAGGAAGACGTTCTCCCGGCCCGTAAGTTCGGGATGGAAACCGGTACCCACTTCCAGCAAGGAGGATACCCGCCCGTCGATTTCAATGCGGCCGCTCGTTGGTTCGGTGATGCGGGACAACACTTTCAGCAAGGTGCTTTTGCCCGCCCCGTTCTTACCAATAATCCCAATGGCTTCTCCGCGCTTCACTTCAAAAGAAATATCCCGCAACGCATAAAATTCTTCGGTTCTGTTTGATGCTTTATTGCCAAAAAAACCGCTAATCGTTTCCTGTAAGCTACCGCTCGAGGTGTCCCCAATAAGGTATCGCTTGGAAATATTCTGAACCTTGATAGCTATATCTGACATACTTATTACACAATATCGGCAATTGTTCTTTCTACCTTTTTAAAGTAAAACAGCGAAGTTAAGAACAATACAAAAACTACTGCGAAAGACACGTAAGAGTAGCTACTAGGCGGTGTTCCACCCACAACACTCCAACGAAAGCCTTCTACCACCCCGGCAATGGGATTCAGGTAATATACGACCGCGGCCCAGTTAGGCAGTTTGCCCAGCACCACTTCCGCCGGGTAGGCAACTGGGGTAAAGAACATACCGAAGCGAACCAAAAACGGTACGATCTGCTGGAAATCCCGAAACCGGATGGTCAACGCGCTCAACCAAATACCTACTCCTAAGGCTGATATAATCGCCATTAGAATGAAAACTGGCAGAAAGATAAGGTTAGCGGAGGGCGGATACTGGTAGACCACCATCAACAGTAAGATGATTGCCAGGGTAATGCCAAAGTCAATCAGTCCTACCACGGCTTTGGAGAGCGGAATCACCAGCCGCGGAAAATAAATCTTCTGCACCATGCCCTGCGCTCCAATAATAGAATTACCTGCCTGACCCATTACTGTCGAAGAAATACGTCCAACCCGCCAATCCGCAGGCGGCGAACAAAATATAGGGGACACCCCCGGTGTCAATTTGTAGTCCTTTGCCAAATAACAACCCGAACACTGCCAAGGTAAGCACCGGTTGAATCAACCCCCAAGCCAACCCCAGAAACGTCTGCGCGTAGCGCACCTTAAAATCCCGGTACGCCAGCGTGTAAAACAAATCCTTGTACTGAAATAGCTCTCGCAAGTCCAGCGATAGCGCGCTTTTATTGGCGTCAATAATGGTCTTGCTCATGCGCGGACCCCGTAATATTCCCGATACCAATCTACAAACCGCTGCACTCCCACTCGCAGATCAGTACTGGGCTTGAAATCCACCGCTTCCATCAAATCCTGCACGTCGGCGTAGGTGGCGGGCACGTCGCCGTCTTGCAGGGGCATAAACTCTTTCTCAGCCTGCTTGCCCAGGCTTTCTTCAATCGCCTCTACAAAGTCCAGCAGTTTCACCGGGCTGTTGTTGCCGATGTTATAGATGCGGTACGGCGCGTAGCTGCTGGCCGGGTCGGGGGCGTCGCTACTCCACTGCGGGTCAGGTGTCGCCACGTGCGGCAGTAGCCGCGCTACCCCTTCTACAATATCATCGACATACGTAAAATCTCGCCGCATCTCGCCGTTGTTGAACACCTTGATCGGCTGTCCGTTTAATATGGCCTTGGTAAACAGGAACAGCGCCATGTCGGGCCGCCCGTAGGGTCCGTATACCGTGAAAAAGCGCAGCCCAGTGGTCGGAATATTATACAAATGCGAGTAGGTGTGCGCCATCAACTCATTCGATTTCTTCGTAGCGGCGTACAACGACACCGGGTGGTCCACCGTATGGTGCGTGGAGAAGGGCATCTGGGTGTTGGCTCCGTACACCGAGCTCGATGAGGCGTACACCAAGTGCTTCACCGGGTGGTGCCGACAGGCTTCCAGGATGTTCAGAAAACCCGTCACGTTGGCGTTGATGTAGGCGTAGGGGTTCTCCAGCGAGTAGCGCACCCCGGCCTGGGCCGCCAGGTTCACCACGTAATCAAATTTCTCGTCGGCAAACAGGGCGTCAATACGCTCCTTGTGTTCCAGATCAATTTTATGAAACGAGAAGTCCGCCAACGGCTCCAGCTTCTCCAAACGGGCTTCCTTCAGGCCCACGTCGTAGTAGTCGTTCAGATTGTCCATCCCCACCACGGCGTAGCCCAGCGCGTCTAGTTTCTGCGCCAAGTGAAATCCGATAAAACCAGCCGCGCCGGTAATGAGCACTTTTTCTTTCATCTGCTTTCCTTATAAACGAGCGTCGATCAGCGACTTATCTAAAAATCCCTTCACATCGTACACCGCCGTGTTCTTTTTCTTTAACTGCAACCAGTCCAGTTCCCGAAACTCCGCGTGCCCTACGGCCAGCACCACCCCGTCGTAGTCCGATTGCGGAGCATCTAGCAAGGCCAAGCCGTATTCGGCCTGCACCTCGTCGCGGTCAGCCAGCGGATCGTAAACGTCTACCCGAATGCCGAAGCTCTGCAGTTCACGAATAATGTCAATAACCCGGCTGTTGCGAATGTCGGGGCAGTTCTCCTTAAAGGTGATGCCCAGCACCAGCACCCGGGACCCATAAATGCTACAGCCCTTGTGCGACAACAGCTTCACGAGCTTGTTGGCCACAAAGATACCCATATTATCGTTAATCCGACGACCCGCCAGAATTACTTCCGGATGGTAACCCACGCTTTCGGCCTTGTAGGTCAAATAAAACGGATCGACGCTAATGCAGTGCCCGCCCACCAGTCCGGGCCGGAAGGGCAGGAAGTTCCACTTGGTGCCCGCCGCAGCCAGCACCTCCTGGGTGTCGATGTTCATCCGATCAAAGATCAGCGCCAACTCATTGGCAAAGGCGATGTTGATGTCGCGTTGGGCGTTCTCGATCACCTTGGCCGCTTCGGCCACCCGAATCGAGGATGCCCGGTGCGTTCCGGCCGTGATCACGCTGCGGTAAAGTTCGTCCACCCGTTCGGCCACTTCGGGCGTGCTGCCGCTGGTTACCTTCTTGATGGTTTCTACCCGGTGCTCTTTGTCGCCGGGGTTGATGCGCTCGGGCGAGTAGCCGCAGTAGAAATCCTGATTGAAAACAAGTCCGCTGTGCTTTTCTAAAATCGGCACACAATCCTCTTCGGTGCAGCCCGGGTACACGGTGGATTCGTAGATCACCGTGTCGCCCGGCTTGAGCACATCCCCCACGGTTTGGCTGGCGCTGAACAGCGGACGCAGATCGGGCTTTTTGTAGCGGTCGATGGGCGTGGGCACCGTAACAATGTAAATATTAGCCGCGCGAATGTCCTGCGGATCGTGCGTGTATGACAATCCCGTGCTGGCCGCCATCTCGTCAGTAGTCACCTCGCAGGTGGCATCAATGCCCTGCCGAAGCTGCTCAATGCGGTGCCGGTTGATATCGAATCCCACTACGGAGTACTGCTTGCCGAAGGCCACCGCCAGCGGCAGTCCGACGTAGCCTAATCCGATGATCGCTATGGTAGGTTCTTCCGGCATTGGCACTACTGGGTAGTAAAATTCTGCTTCACGTTGCTGTACAAGATTTGTATAAATACCAGCCCCAATCCTAAAAACAATCCCACAAACAACGAAAGGATCAGAATCAGTTCCCGGTTGGGGCTGCTCGGACTCAGCGGCACCTGGATCGGTTCCAGCACTTTGAACACCGGCGTTTCTTCCTGTACCTTAATTTTGGCTTGCTCCAGTTGTTGCGCCAAACTTTCGTATAGTCCCAGCGCGAGCTGGTTTTCGGCTTCCAGTTGCTCCTGCTCAATAAGCGCAGTTTCGGAGATGATATTCATGTTGCGGTCGCGAAAGCGGGCTAGTCGCCGCTGAATGGACCCGTAACGGGCTTTCTTGTCATCGTGCTGCGCCTGGATGAATTGTAAGTCCTGCTGCGATTTCTCGGTGCGGTACTCCAGAATATAATTAGTAAGGTAGCCGGTTGCCATATCGGTAGCCTGGGCCGCCACCATTGGATCGGGCATTTCCACGGCAATCTTCACCGTGTTGTTCTCCTCAATGGTGGTGGTGATGCGTCCCCTGAGTTTGCCCATCACCGAACGCTGTTGACCAGTGAGTCGGAGCGGTGCCCGAACGGGCGTATCGGTAGCGGTAGTGTCAACTTCCGGAGATTGCACTAGCATAGGGGCGGTTGGCGAACTGCGAAAGAGATTAACAAATCGGATGGGCAGGCTGATTAGAAGTCGGGGTAAACCAATGGTATAGTCCTTTAGGTAGTCTAGTAACCCAGGACGTTCTATTTCCCCAAAGTACTGCGTGAAACTGACGGTGGTATCTAGCGTAGCGAAGTAGAGTTCTTCTTCCATGATATCTAAAAAGAAGGGCGTGCTCTGGGTGATCTCCGGATAAAGATCGGGACTCAGGGTTCCGCCGCTTCCTCCCGAGGCCCCGCCCAGTCCCAGACTGGCTAGTCCGCCGAACTGCCGCAGCAGGCCCGAGCCAATGCCGCCGCTGGCATCGCTCGACTGCGGCATGAGCACCACGCTGGCTTCGTATTCTTCCGGGCTCGCCAGGGCGATCAGCAGACCGATCAGAAACACCACCGCGGTGGTGATCCACACCACCCGCCGCCGGGCCCACAGTTGCCGCGCCAGTTCGGCCAGATCAATCTCGTCTTCCTCCACCGAGGAAGTAGGTGCCGGTGCAGGAGAAGACACAACTTGCTGGGTTTTTCGCTCAGATTCCCGCTGGGATTCTACTGCCGTAGCCGCCTCAATTTGTTCAATATCGTTTTCTTCGGTTTTCAATGATGTTGCTACGTCACTGATTGTTGTTCTAAAGTCGGTCCGTGATCAAAATAATTGTAAGAGCCAACGAAGCCAATCCCGTGCCAATGCCTACCCACGCCTGCGGAGACATGCGCACCCGATTGGCCTTTTGGGGAACAATGATTTCGGCCCCCGGTCGCACCTCAGGATAGTTCTTGAAGAACAAAAAGCTGCGTGTGCGGTCGGCCGAACCGTTGGCGTACACCACGTAGGCCTTGCGGCGGTCGGCGTTTTCAGAGAACCCCCCGGCGTCAGCGATATAGTTCTTAAAATTCTTTCCCCGGTCGTAGCGCGAGGAGATGGGGTACAACAGCTGCCCGGTCATCTTCACGGTTTCCAGTTCTCGCGGCACATTGAGTGTATCGCCATCAATAAGGCGCAGGTCGTAGTGCGACTCAGGCTGCGCCAGAATGTTTTGTAACTCAATGCCGATGCGTTGGGTTTCCGATTCCTCCATTTTGTACTTCGGCACCACCACTGCCTCGTCCGATAGCAGGTCCTCTTCGTAGTCGTAGGAGTTGCCGTAGTTTTGACTACCGTTATTTGTATTATTCTGATTGCTCCCCGACGACGAACGTTGGTTGTCCGGGTTATTTAGCCGGTTGAGCCGCTGTTGGAAGCGAAGCGCCTGCAACGAGTCACGTACAATCTCTTCCTTGATAACCAACTCTTCGTAAAAAGCGGGGTTTAGCCGAATCAACTGCGCACCGGGCTGGTAGGCGTAGGGCGTAAGTCCCCCCGCCCGGGCCACCACGTCGGAGATGCGTTCGCTCTTGTTCGTAAGCACGTAGGTGCCAGGGTACTGCACCTCACCCCGCACGTACACCATCTGCTGTTCTTCATAACCGGGCGAGCGGCGCACAAACACCTGATCATAGGGCATCAGCGTGAAGGTAGCGTCGGCCTCACCCAAGGCTAAATTCTTGTCCACCCGAAACTGAAAGGTCTCCGCCGTCTGCAAACTGCCATTATCATTTTCTTCAGTTACCCCAGCGGTGTTCATCCGGCGGGCCACTTCCACCCGCGCCCGCGAAGCCGATTCTCTCACTCCACCGGCCATGGCCACCAGGTCTTCCAACGTCATGCCCCGCATGTAGGGGAACTCGCCGGGCGACTGTACTTCTCCGTTGATGTTCACGCTATATTCCTCTTCCAGATCAAAGATTGAGTACACCCGCAGCACATCTTCGCGTTGCAGGGGCACGTCGGCCGCTCTTCCGGTGAGCACCCCCTGTAGGTCGACCGACTTCACGGTGGTCGATAGGTCGTCGCCCTTGCGGTAGACCAGCGCCCGGCTGGTGAAAGCATCTTCGCGCAGGCCTTCGGCCTTCTTCACTAGTTGGCCTACGGTTAGGCCTTCGGTAAGGGCGTACTCGCCGGGCCGGAACACCGCACCGAGCACCTCCACCCGGTTCTCGAAGCGATCCAGAATAGAGTCAACCGTCACCACGTCACCGTTCTTAGGGATTACGGAGCCAAGCTCGTCTTCGGCGACGTCGAGGATGCGCTTGGCGCGGGAGGTTTTGCGGGCCACCTTAAGGCGGTGCGTATAGGCCTGATCGCTGAAGCCCCCGCCGAAGCGAATGGCTTCCGCCAGCGCTTCCTGCTCCTTCATCTCGTAGTAGCCGGGGCGCTTCACCTCGCCTACCAGCTCGATGCGGGTGTCGTAGGGCACCACCCGAATAATGTCCTGATCTTGTAACGACACGAAATTGTTCTTACGCTGCCCCACCAGGTAATCATAGACATCGAGGGTGGCGATCACTTCACCACCGCGCTCAATTTCAATATTGCGGAAGGAGCCGATGCGTGAGGGGCCACCCGACAGGTATAGCAGGTTGAAAGCGCTGGCCAGCGACGATACGGTATAGGTGCCGGGGCGGCGCACTTCGCCCACCACATTGACCTTGATGCTGCGCACCTGCCCCAGTGATACCTCGGCAAAGGTGTTGGCAGGCCGTTCGCGGCTGCCGCGCAAGCCCGCGTACATCTCGGTGAGGCGGTTGATAATGGTTTTTTCAGCTTCATCAATAGTGAAGCCGTTCACGTAGACCGGCCCCAGGTTGTTGAGCGTCACGGTGCCGTCGCGGTTCACTTCCAGCGGGTAGCTTTGGCGCGAAGCACCCCATATATTGACGGATAGCTCGTCGCCTGGCCCCACCTGGTAGTTCTGGGGCGTAGCCAGGTTCATGCTCGGCTCAAAGCTGAGTTCTTCGGTGTTGAACAATTCAAAACCAAATATCTTCTTCTCTTCCTCCGAGATCATGTCCAGCTCGGCGTCGCGCTGCGAGTACTGGCTGGTATCCTGCCCGGCCACCATGCCGCCGCGGCGGTTGTTGGTCGATCCCGAGGTGCGTCCGCCCGTCTGCCGCACGCGTCGGATGCGCGTCATCAGTTTACTCACCTCGGAGCTGGGCATGCCCCGGATAATGGCCTGCGACTCGATCTGCTGGTCGGTGACACCCTGCGCCTCGGCCCGCTCCAGGTACTGCCCGATCTGGGCATCGCTCAGTTGATCGACCCGAATTTTGCTCAGATCCTGCTGCGCCAGGTTCATCTGCTGGGCCACGGCTCCGGGAGCGTAGGCAATGATAACAAGGAGTAAAAGAAGGGTGAGTCTGCTCAACGGCATCAATCGCGTAGGGTGTGGTTTAAGTGGCGCAAAACTAGGCATTCTATCGGTAGGGGACAAGCTAGATGCTGGTGGCTGGATGACTTTCTGGGTGGTGAGATATTGGATGCTGGTGGCTGCCGCGCGGATGACTTTCTGGGTGGCATTCCATGCGGGGCGAGATATTAGATACTGGATACTGAACGATCAGATACTAAGCGCTAGTGTCTTGAGCGCTAAATCTTTATCCAAGCAGAAAGACTGTAAATGCCCTGCGAACGCCCCAATAATTGCCCATCATTCAAAACCTAATTGTCTGTTTGCCTTTGCCAGTTCCCAATTGGAGCATGTTTAAAAATTTTCACTCGTAGTTACTCGCAAATAAGAAATTTCGTTTTGCTCGTTTACATTCTCCATGTTCATTTTTGGCTTGATCCAAAAACGAACCGCAGCGGCGGACCGCCAAAAAAGTCGTCCGGGTCGTTGGGCGGAAATTCCAATGCGGGTCTCGCCAGACCGGGGCATCCCATGCTTCCTCGCACAAAGGCTCCGCACGCCCGCCATTCCAAGGTGGCCTGCAATTTCGGGCCAACGCACTATAATACAGAGACTTGTAGAAACTTAAACATGCTCTAACCGATTTCTAACCACACAGCAGATCATAATTTCTATTTCCTCCCGCAAATCTCTAATTTCCAATTTCTATTTTCTCTCGCAATTGCCTTACCTTTGGCGACTATGAATCAACCTGCCAAGAAACTGTTTTTGCTCGACGCGATGGCGCTGATCTACCGGGCGCACTTTGCCTTTAGTAAGAACCCACGCATCAATTCCAAAGGAGAAAACACCGGCGCCGCCTTAGGCTTTACCAACGCGCTGTTTGAAGTAATCACCAAGGAAAAACCGACCCACATCGCGGTGGCCTTCGACACCAGCGTGCCCACCTTTCGGCACGAGCGCTACGAACCCTACAAGGCCAACCGCGAAGCACAGCCCGAAGACATTCGCACTGCCATTCCGATCATTAAAGATATTGTGCGGGCCTTTAATGTGCCGGTGCTGGAGCTCGACGGCTACGAGGCCGACGATATCATTGGCACCATCGCCAAGCAGGCGGCCCGCAAGGGCTTCACCACCTACATGATGACGCCCGACAAAGACTTCGGGCAGTTGGTGGAAGACTGCATCTTTCTCTACAAACCGGCCTTCATGGGCAACAGCGTGGATATCCTGGGCGAAAAAGAGGTGTGCGAGAAGTTCGATATCGAGCGGGTGGACCAGGTGCGCGACGTGCTGGGCTTGCAGGGCGACACGGTGGATAACATTCCGGGCATCCCGGGCATCGGGGCCAAAACCGCATCGAAACTGCTGCGGCAGTTCGGTTCGGTGGAAAGCGTTATCGCCAACGCCGACCAGCTCAAGGGCAAGCAGCGCGAAAAGGTGATTGAGTTCAGCGAGCAGGGCATTTTGTCGAAGGAGCTGGCTACGATCTGTATCACTGTGCCTATTGCCTTCGACGAAGAAGCACTGCGCTACGGTCCGCCGAACGACGCTGCGCTACGCCCGCTGTTTGAAGAGCTGGAATTTAGAACGCTCATTCGCCGGGTACTGGAGCAGGAGGCTCCAGCCGTATCTTCCGGAAATAGCCAGATTGGCCTGTTTGATACCGGGGAGGCGCTGGTGCCCGACCACAATGATTTGCCCTTTGGGGATGAAGATAGCAATATCGGTACAGACGCGATTAATCGCGTCTCAACGATATTGACCACCGCGCACGATTATCAGCTGGTGGATACTCCCGACGCTCGCGCTGCTTTGATCATGAAGCTAAGCGAACAACCGGCCTTCTGCTTCGACACCGAAACCGACCGCATCGACGCCCTGGAAGCCCAACTGGTGGGGCTGGCCTTCGCCTACGAAACGAGCACGGCCTACTACGTGCCCGTACCCGCCGACCCCAAAGAAGCGCAAGCGGTGGTAGATGAATTTAAATCGCTACTGGAAAATGAATCTATTGGCAAGATCGGGCAAAACCTGAAGTACGACCTGCTGGTGCTGCGCAAGTACGGCCTGCGGGTGGCCGGGGTAACCTTTGATACCATGATCGCTCACTACCTGATCGACCCTGAAACGGGGCACGGTATGGATGCCATGGCCGAGAAGTATTTGGAGTACGAAACCGTGTCTATCGAAAGCCTAATCGGCAAGAAGGGCAAGGGACAGGGCACCATGCGCGATGTGCCGTCCGAAGAAGTGGCCGAGTACGCCGGAGAAGATGCCGACATCACGCTGCAACTCAAAGAGGTGTTTGAGAAGGAACTGGAGCCGGACGAAACCATGAGCCGCCTGTTCCACACCATGGAGATGCCCCTGGTGCCGGTGCTGGCCGACATGGAGTACGAAGGCGTGAGCATCAAGTCCGAAACCCTGCACGAGTTATCGGACGAATTACTGATCAGCATTCAGGAGATCGAACGCGATATCTACCGCCTGGCCGACACCGAATTTAACATCGGCTCGCCCAAGCAACTGGGCGAAGTGCTTTTCGACCAGATGAAACTGGTGGAGAAACCCAAGCGCACCAAGTCGGGACAGTACGCCACCGGCGAGGCTATACTATCGTACCTATCCACCGAGCACGACATTGCCCGGCGCATCCTGGACTACCGCGAACTGGTGAAGCTCAAGAACACCTACGTGGACGCGCTGCCCAAGCTGGTGAGTAACTACGACGGCCGTATTCATACTTCCTATAACCAGGCCGTAACCTCCACCGGGCGACTCAGCTCTACCAACCCCAACCTGCAAAACATTCCGATCCGTACCGAGAAGGGGCAGTTGATTCGCAAGGCGTTTGTGCCCCGCAGCGCCGACTACGTGCTGATGGCGGCCGACTACTCACAGGTGGAGCTGCGAATTATCGCCTCGTTTGCGCAGGACGAAACCATGATCGAGGCTTTCCGGCAAGGGCAGGACATTCACGCCACCACCGCCAGCAAGATGTTTCAGGTGCCGATTGCGGAGGTGACGCCCGAGATGCGGCGCAAGGCCAAGACGGCTAACTTCGGCATCATCTACGGGGTGTCGTCGTTCGGACTGGCCCAGCGGCTGAGCATCCCGCGGGGCGAAGCCTCGGATATCATCAAGGCTTACTTCGAGCAGTTTCCGAGCATCCGGGCCTACATGGACCGGGTGATTCAGCAGGCGCGCGAGCAGGGCTACGTGGAGACGGTGCTGGGCCGCAAGCGTTACCTGCGCGACATCAACTCGCGCAACCCCACGCTGCGGGGCTACAGCGAGCGCAACGCGATCAACGCGCCCATTCAGGGCACGGCCGCCGACATGATCAAGATCGCGATGGTGCGCGTGGCCGACTGGATGCGGCAGGAGAAGCTACGATCAAAAATGATCTTGCAGGTGCACGACGAACTGGTGTTCAACGCCCACCGCGACGAGGTAGATGCGCTACGCGAGCGGGTGCGCGAACTGATGGTGGATGCCCTACCGCTGGACGTGCCGATGGAGGTGGAGACCGGGGTAGGGGAGAACTGGCTGGAGGCGCACTGATAGTTTATGAATCCTGCTTGAAATTTACTGTTCGTAGTGCTCACAGGTCTGGTCGTAGGTTAAGCGAAGCGATCCTACGACCTAATTAGAACTGTCTTCTCATCTTAGTATGCAGCATCTGTTGGACTTTTTCCTCATCCCATCCCTGCTCTTCCCAAACTTTGTCGGCCTCGTCCATTAGTATTTCAGCAAAGAAGTCAGCAATGTTTTTGCGAAACTTAACAAGGTCTTCCTCTCTTTAAGCTCTTTCAGATCAACTCCGCTGGGGTAGTTCTCGTTAGTTTTGCTATTTACATCTCTATTCTTATGCGAATATCGCAAGTGTTGGCCCGATCCATCAATCTTGACAAAGTCGTTGATGAGAGTTTCAATATTGTCTAAAGGCGCTTCGTCTTCTTCTGGCCAAATCCCAACCAACACATGCCTAGTCTCCTCCCAGAGCTTCTCCAACCTGTGACTCCCGAGGATTTTTGGGTCGTATGCTCCGGTCAAATTTTGGTCTGGAGCAAGGCGTATAAGGTGCTTCAGCTTTACTTCTAGTGCGTGGCGATACATGTAAGCCACCGGCATGAAAAGTTCGTCGGGGTGACCATAGCTATCCCCTGCTTCTAAACTATTCACAATGCAGTCACCTGCTCTTCTGAAAGTCTGCGCGATTCTATCCTCATCGAACCAAAGTTTTAGATAATCCAATGAGCAGTAAGTGGGTGAAGCGCTTCCTTCACCTTCCATATCAAAGACAGACTTCCTTTCGTCGGGCCACGCATGATTACTCATAAAGTCCTCAATATCATCTTCACGCCCTGAATGATCGTAGTTGTCCATAGTTTTAGTAAAAAATAGAGGTTGTTCTGATAAATCCTTAAGGTTCGTGTCGACCGGGCCACGGCGGCACGAACCTCCGGGTAAATAATTATCAGAATAAAGTTTAATATATCGGATTCATTTCTTCAAGTAGTACGCAAAGGCTGCCATTGCAGTTTTGTCATTCATAGACCAGAAGCTAAAGAATCCGCTCGAGCCGGAAGCTCTTTTTAAAAACAATACCCCCGCGGAGGATCTTGAGGCGGATTTTCTTGCCGGGCTTCAGGCTCATCATCTGGTTAAACATGGCCAGCGTGAGTTCGGGCGGGTACTTGCCGTTTACCGACAGAATCATATCGCCCTTCTGGATGCCCGCCCGGTGGGCCGGAGCGCCCTTGACGGTGGTGCTCACGGTCAGGGTGGTGAAGAAAGGGCCGGTGGCCATCAGCTCCATACCGCTCATGTTATACTCGAAGCGGGTGCGAAACAAACGGTTTTTCTTCAGGTACATCGCCCCGTTGGCGTAGTCAAAGATCACCCGAAAGCGCTTGAGCACCGACCCGCCGACGTTGCCCTGGTTGCCGGTGCGTTCGGTCACAGCTTCCATAAAGGCGTTGGCCTCAGGAAACGAGGAAGTTACTTCCTTCATGGTGTAGTCACCGATGGTCAGGCGGGGCACCCGGGCCATCTGTCCGTAGATCTCGCCGCTGAGCCCACGGCCCAGGTAGCCCGAGATGTGGCGCTCGGGCACCGTAATCCGCTTGTCGCTCTGCCGGTTGAGCATGAGTGAATGGCTGGCGCCGGTATCGATCATCAGTTTGGTGGTAAGCGTGGTGCTGTCGTTCAGGTGCAGCACCGCACCCGGCAGGTAAGGTTTGGTGTCTTCCACGGTGATCGGAATCTTCTTAAACGATTTTCGGGGGCGGAAGCGGTCGGGACGGTGCAGCACGATCTGCTGCCGCATATAGTCGATCTCCACCACGAACCGGCTGAACAGCTCGTAGCCCAGAATGCCGTGGATGCGCGTTCCCAGAAAGCTGTCCAGCTGCAGGTAGTCGTCCTTTAAAATTAGAATGGAGTTGCCGTTGGCCACCACTCCTTCGGGCAAGTTAAAGGAGTTGCCACTGCTCACGTAGGCGCTGATTTCACCCTGATCGCCCACGCCCATTAGGGTAATGATGCGGTCGCCCGCCTCCGGAATGCCATCGACGAAACCCTGGTCGGTCAGGATAGCGGTGCGCACCCCGGTGTCCAGAATAAACTTAAGGTCTTCGCCGTCGTTTACCCGCACCGGAATAATCACCAGATTGCTATGCAGTTCGAAGGGAATGGTGACGCGTTTGGTGCGCCGGTTGGTGAGGTGAAACCCCCGGTGGAGCGACTGCGCACAGGCTAGCGGCGGGAGCAGCAGCCATCCGGCAATCAATAAGCATACAGAAGAGGCTAGGCGCATAAGTTCCACATGGCATGAAGCAAAAACCCTATTGGTCGCAATTCGTGCAAAGGATACGCTTCACGCAAACCAACTTAAGTTCCGTGATGAATATAGGTAATTTGCGGTACAATTTTCCACTTTGCCACCCAACGCATTTTTTTCTTAGTTTTGTTCCTTACGTTTTTATTCCTACCCCCACGGCCCTGCCCGGATGACTACTTTTTCGCTGTATTTTCAGTTAGGACTTACCCACATTCTGGATGTTCGTGGTTACGACCACATTTTGTTTGTGGTGGCACTGTGCGCGATGTACCTGCTGCGCGACTGGCGCAAGATTTTGCTGCTGGTGACCGCCTTCACGGTGGGGCACTCTATCACCCTGGCTCTGGCGACGCTGCGGCTGGTATGCTTGGACCCCGATCTGGTCGAGTTCCTGATTCCCGTCACCATCTTTATCACCGCGGTGAGCAACATTGTGCGCAAGCGCGGGGCGGCTTTGCCGCGGGTGGCACCGCTCAACTACGCGCTGGCGCTTATCTTCGGGCTCGTTCACGGACTCGGTTTCTCGAACTACCTGCGCAGCCTGCTGAGTAAAAGTCAGTCGATTGCTGTCCCGCTGCTATCGTTCAATCTAGGTTTGGAACTAGGGCAGTTGGTAATTGTGCTGATCGTTCTGCTGGGCTCGTCGGTGGTGGTGGGTTTACTAGGAGTCTCACGCCGCGACTGGAAGCTAGTGATCTCATCGGCCATTGCCGGTATCTCGCTGATGCTGTTGGTGGAGAGGTTCGCCGGGTTGGGTTAGGCCCGATTGTTTAATTGCTCGATTGTTGACCGCGGAACCGCAGAACAATTAAGCAATTTAACAATTGAGCAATCGAACAATTCCGCTATTTCCCGTAATACCGTATATTGCACTTCATTCCTACACTACGATCAGAATATCCTACCCTATGAAATCACTTTTTGCCTTTTTAGTCTTATTGGCTTCATGCACCGCCCTGTTCGCACAAGATCCACTCAACCGGGCCACCGATAAGTTTGAGCAGCTCGGCCCCGCCCTGTTGCCCACTCCTAATGTATACCGTGCCGGTTCGGGCGCTCCCGGTCACCAGTACTGGCAGCAGCGCGCCGACTACAAGATTAAGTGTGAGATCAACGATGACACCCAGCGCCTCACCGGCTCCGAAACCATCACCTACTACAACCAGTCGCCCGACGTGCTCGATTATCTGTGGGTGCAACTCGACCAGAATATGCGGGCCAAGGATTCGGACACCTACAAAACGCAAACCAACAGTATCTCCGACAAGATGAACGTGGACAACGTGGAGGAGATGATGGGCTTCGACTTCGACGGTGGGCATAAGATTCAGTCCGTTACCGATGCCAGCGGGCAGGCGATTCCCTACACCATCAACCGAACCATGATGCGGGTCGACATTCCCCAGCCGCTGCAACCGGGCGAGACCTACGAATTTTCGGTGGACTGGTACTACAACATCAACGACCGTAACCTGTTGGACGACCGCGGGGGCTACGAGTTGTTTCCCGACGACGGCAACATCCTTTACACCATCACCCAGTGGTTTCCGCGCATGGCGGTGTACGACGACCACGAGGGCTGGCAGCACAAGCAGTTTCTGGGCCGGGGCGAGTTTGCCCTGCCCTTCGGCAACTACGAAGTGGAAATCACCGTGCCCGCCGACCACATTGTGGCTTCTACCGGCACCCTGCAAAACCCCGAAGCGGTGCTCACCACCGCGCAGCGCGACCTGCTCGAAAAAGTCTAAGACGGCCGACAAGCCGGTGATCATTGTGAGCCAGGCCGAAGCCGAGCGCAAGGAGAAGCAGCGGGCCAAGGATACTAAAACCTGGATCTACCACGCCGACAGCGTGCGGGACTTCGCCTTCGGCAGTTCGCGCAAGTACATCTGGGACGCCCTGGGCGTGGACATCGACGGGCGCACCGTGATGGCCATGTCGTATTACCCCAAGGAAGCCAATCCTTTGTACGAGCAGTATTCCACCGAGGTGGTGGCGCACACGCTGCGGACGTACTCTAAGTACACCATTCCCTATCCGTATCCCAAAGCCATCTCCGTAGAAGCCTCCAACGGCATGGAGTACCCCATGATCTGCTTCAACTACGGCCGCCCCGCTGCCGACGGCACCTACTCAGACCGGGTGAAGTACGGCATGATTGGGGTAATCATCCACGAGGTGGGCCACAACTTCTTTCCTATGATCG
This sequence comes from uncultured Cytophagales bacterium, assembly GCA_963761785.1. Taxonomy (GTDB): domain Bacteria; phylum Bacteroidota; class Bacteroidia; order Cytophagales; family Cyclobacteriaceae; genus Tunicatimonas. The sequence continues at coordinate 969,445 of CAVXII010000001.1, read as the reverse complement.
TGAACTCCGACGAGCGGCAGTGGACGTGGATGGACGAGGGACTCAACACCTTTGTGCAGTACCTCACCGAGCAGGAGTGGGACCGCAACTACCCCTCGCGGCGCGGCCCGGCCTTCAAGATTGTGCCCTATATGCGGGGCGACAAGTCGCAGATTAGCCCGATTATGACTAACTCGGAGCAGATTCAGCAGTTCGGGGCCAATGCCTACGCCAAGCCCGCTACGGCGCTCAACATTTTGCGCGAAACGGTGATGGGCCGCGAACTGTTCGATTACGCCTTCAAGACCTACGCCGAGCGCTGGGCCTTTAAGCACCCCGAGCCGGGCGACCTGTTCCGCACCATGGAAGACGCCTCGGGCACCGATCTGGACTGGTTCTGGCGCGGCTGGTTCTACTCGGTCGATCACGTTGACGTTGCCATCGACCAGGTGAAGTACTACCAGATTAATACGAAGAATCCGGAGGTAGAAAACCCTATCGCCCGGCGGCAATTTGAAGAAGAGGAGAAGCACATCAGTCAGGTGTATAATCAGAAAGACGTGGCCACCACCGCCATCGAAGCTGATCCGGCGCTGCTGGATTTCTATAATAGATACGACCCGTTTGCGATCCAGGAAGAAGACGTGCGGGCCTACGAGGAGTTTGTGGCCGGATTGGACGAGAAAGAGCGAGCGTTGGTGCAATCGGGCAAGCATTTCTACGAAGTATCGTTTGCCAACGTGGGCGGGCTGGTGATGCCGATTGTCTTGGGCTGGACCTACGAGGACGGTAGTACCGAGATTGAGCGCATCCCGGCCGAAATCTGGCGAATGAACGCCGAGGAAGCCACCAAGGTATTCGTGAAGGACAAGAAGGTGGCGCAGTTGGTGGTGGACCCCTACCGCGAGACGGCCGACACCGACGAGAGTAATAATTATTACCCCAAGCGCAACGTGCCGACGCGCTTCGAGGTGTTCAAAGAGAAGAAGGAGGGGCGGGGCACCTCCGGAGAAAACCCCATGCAGCAGGTGTCAGGCAAGAAGAAAAAGCAGGAACGGTCGGTGGGCAATCGGTAAAGACGCGCATCGCGTCTTTACCGATGGCGTCACGCCCCTGATGAACATACAAAAATGGAAGCAATCAAGAAGAAGTACATTGTTAACGAACATGAGCAAAAAGTTGCTGTGCAGATCAATATTGCAGATTTTGAGAAAATAGAGCAGTTACTGGAAGACTACCGAAAATCCCATAACCATGTAGGGCTAGATTGCAATCTGGCCCTACATGGTTATGGGATTTTCTCCCCCGCCTCTACCGCCACCGTTAGTACGTTCTCCTTCGGGGGCAGCGGGCAGCTAAACGACCCGTTGTAGGCGCAGTAGGGGTTGTAGGCCTGGTTGAAGTCCAGTTTCAGCGATTTGGCTCCGGCCCTACTAGGTTTTTCTACGTTCAGGTAGCGTCCGCCGCCGTAGGTGGTGTCGCCGCTGGTGTCGTCGGCAAAGGCCACAAACAGCGGGGCGGGCTGCTCGAACGGTTCCAGCACCAACAGGCGCTGCAGTTGTCCCTTCAGTTTAAAAGTAGCGTAGCCGTAGCGAATGTACTTCTCTTCCTGCCCGGTGGTAGTGGGCAGCACCAGCAGTTTCTGATCGGTGACCCGCTCCAGGCGCGCCTGTACCCGGTAAGTGGGGTCGGGGGGGAAGTAGGCGAGTTCCCGGAACTCGATACTATCCGGGGCGAAGGGCGATTCGGGCGAGGCCTTCATGAAGCGCTCGGTGCGTTGCCGCTCTTCGGTGATGCGCTCGCCATAAGCTGTTTCACTTTCTCCGCCCAGCAAGGTGTAGACGACAACGCCTCCCAGCGTGAGCAGTACTAACAGCGGTAAAACTTTTTTCATGACGCAGTTTTCTAATTGTTGGTATAACGCCTCCGGTTGCTGCCGGTTCCCTGTTCCATAACTTTGTGAAATGTTAAAAACACACCCTGAATAAACCCAGAATGTCGGCATCATTACCATCGTATGATAATGTAGCTGGATTCAAATTAATGTAATAAAATGATCTTTTTCTACCTAAAAATGCGCTCGAACCGAATTTAATTTGTCATACAAATAGCAAACTTGACGTTTTTTTATGAAGTAAGCAATTTGACTGCTGTGTTCTCTTTACTGCTAAATATTGTTGTTCCTTCAGTATTTGTACGTATTTTTGCCTTTATTTTCTAAAATTAGTAGTGATAGCCAAAACCGAGTTCTTCTTTTCTGGTTAGCGTACTACCATTCATCATCACACTTAATCTATTGCTTATGAATTATTTTACTCAAATGAAGGGATTTTGGCTGGCAGCGAGCTTTATGCTGCTTACCGGAGTCCTCTACGCCCAGGAGAAAACCGTAACGGGAACTGTAACGGCCGCCGAAGAAGGATCCTTACCCGGCGTCAACGTACTTCTAAAAGGAACCTCTACCGGCACGGTCACCGACCTAGACGGTAACTACCGACTGTCGGTTCCCGAAGCAGGGGGTACATTGGTATTTTCTTCTATTGGTTACGCCAACCAAGAAGTAGAGATTGGTAGCCAGTCCACTATTGACATTGATTTGGCGGAGGACATTAAAGCTTTGGAGGAAATCGTAGTGATCGGCTACGGTACGCAGGAGGCGCGAGACGCTACAGGATCAGTAGCATCTGTGAAGTCAGAAGATTTTAATGGGGGAGTAATTGCTTCGCCTGAACAACTTATTCAGGGGAAAGCTGCCGGAGTGCAGATCACGCAAGCTAGTGGCGAGCCTGGATCAGGTATTAACATTCGCATCCGAGGCACCTCGTCAGTCCGTAGCGGCAATAATCCACTCTTCGTGGTGGACGGAGTTCCGCTGGCGGGTGACAATGTTAGCGGGGGCGGGGCTGATGCTGGTTTTGGTACTGCATCCGCTAGAAACCCGCTTAATTTTCTTAACCCTAACGATATTGAAAGCATCGACATCCTTAAGGATGCTTCGGCTACCGCCATCTACGGATCGCGGGGCGCCAACGGGGTAGTATTAATTACCACCAAGAGCGGTGCTGGCGGAAATAAGCTGAACTACTCCTATAATATTGGAATTAGCAACATTACCAAGAAGTACGACCTGCTTAATGCTGACGAGTTCGTTAGCGCTTACGCCCAAGTTAATGATATTCCGGCGGGTGATGAGCGATTAACGGCTCTTGACTTAGGAGCAGACACTGATTGGCAAGACGAGTTGCTGCGCACTGCCATTGCTCACAATCACGATCTATCGTACAGTGGAGGAGGAGAACGAGGTAACTATCGGCTATCCTTAGGATACACTGATCAAGATGGAATCATTGAGCGAAGTGGTCTACGCCGACTGTCGGCGCGCTTTAACGGATCGAGCGATTTCATCAACGAGCGCCTTACCGTGAGTACGCAAGTAACTGTTTCGGATATTCGCGATAAGAACGTGCCGATTACTGACAACGCGGGAGCTACTGGCGATTTGCTCGGGGCAGCGCTTAAACTCAATCCTACGTATCCAGTCCGTCAGGATGGCGAATTTTTTCAGCGTAGTGTGACCGAAGCCAATCCCGTAGCGTTTTTAGGGCTGAGCGACGACTTTACGAATACCGTCCGCGCCCTTGGTAACATCTCGTTTGATTTTAAAATTACCGACGACCTTTCGTTCCGCACCGTACTGGGGGGAGACCGTTCGTCCTCGTCGCGCCGGGCAGGTTACTCCGGCAACTTAGTAGTGCAGGGAATTGTCGGGCAGGGACGATCAATAGCCGACGACGTTTCCACTATCAATACGTTGATGGAGAACTACTTCACGTATAACAAGGATTTATCCGAGACCCTCCAACTGGATGCTGTTTTAGGATATTCCTATCAGCGTTTCCAACGTGATACTAAATTTGTAGGAGCTGCTGGTTTCCGAACCACTGATCTTGATATCATCATTAACAACCTTGGATCGGTAGACCTAACCACTGGGAACGGGGGAATTATTGGTAACTCATCGTCTCGGGTAGATGAACTACAGTCAGTTTTCGGTCGGGTAAACTTAGACATTGCTGATAAGTACCTGCTCACCGCTACTGTGCGCACGGATGGGTCAACGCGTTTTGGGGGCAACAATAAGTACGGGGTGTTTCCGTCGTTTGCGGCGGCGTGGAGGCTTTCTGACGAGGCGTTCGTACCAGATGCTCTTGATGATTTGAAGCTACGTGTAGGATATGGTATCACGGGCAACCAAGAGTTAGCGAGTAATGTGTACACCAACCGGCAACGTTATGGTGGGGAAGGACTTCAAGTATCTCCTACCGGAGTGACCATCAATAATAGTAGTATTGAAACGGTTGCTTTTGCCAACCCTGACTTACGGTGGGAATCGACCACCCAAATCAATGTAGGGGTAGACTGGGGGGTTGCTGACAATCGGCTGCGTGGCTCGGTGGATTATTATAGGAAAAACACCAACGATCTACTTTTTCAAGTAGTGAGCGCCCAACCAGCCCCTCAACCGTTCGTATGGCGTAACCTGGATGCCGATCTGATCAACGAAGGCGTAGAAGTAGTCATTAGTGCCGATATCGTTGAGAACGAAGACTTCTCCTGGAACCTGTCGGCGAACGCCGCCTACAACGATAACCGCATTGAAAACTTTGCTAGTATTGTAAATACCGGAGCCATCACTGGACAAGGTTTGTCGGGTGCTTTTGCCCAACGAATTGCCGAAGGGCAACCTCTGTCAGCCTTCTTCCTACGTCCCTTTGGCGGATTTGATGAAGCTGGACAGTCCGTCTATCCCGATGGCGATGTGCAGCAGTTTATTGGAAGAGATCCTCAGCCTGACGTAAATATTGGTTTCACCAATAACTTACGCTACCAACGGTTTGACTTAAGCTTCTTTTTTATTGGGCAATTAGGTCAAGATGTTTATAATAACACCCAGAACGCTTACTTCACTGCCGGAGCACTGGCGGGAGGAAATAATGTTACCAGAGATGTAGTAGGCAACGGAGAATCAAGAGCAAATGCGCCCGAAGTGTCTACTCGCTTCCTGGAAGATGCGTCCTTTGTTCGCCTGCAGAACTTTACGCTGGGCTATAACTTCAACACGGACGGAGTTGAATTCTTATCGGGCTTGCGCCTTTACGTAACCGGACAAAATGTGTTTGTTATCACTAACTACAGTGGGCAAGATCCCGAAGTGAACATCAGTAAGGCAATTGATGGTGTTCCCTCGTTCGGAATTGATTACACTCCGTACCCCCGAGCGAGAACTTTCTTGTTCGGTGTTAACGTTAGCTTTTAAATCCATAAACTTTATAATCATGCGTCATCATAAAATAATAAGAAGCTTGTCATTAGTAGCCGGTCTTAGTACCGCCTTTATCGGCTGTACCGATCTGGAGGTGGAAGAAGTAGACTCAATTGTCACGGAGTCTACTACCGGTGAGTTTACCGGTGATGCCGGTGCTCTATTAGAGGCCGCGTACAACCAATTAGGGGCTTTGGCCGATCAGGCTAACGTCTACTCGCTATACACCCATACTTCAGACGAAATGATCCCGCCAACCCGTGGGACTGACTGGGGTGATAACGGAGTATGGCGATTGCTGCACTCTCATAACTGGGATCCTACGCACCAGTACGTACTTACTTCGTGGAATCAGTTGAACAGCCGCATATTCCAGACCAATCAGGCTCTGGGTGCAACTTCTCCGGCCCCCACCCCTCAACAAGCTGCTGAGGCTAAGTTCTTGCGCGCTTTCTATATGTGGAATGTAATGGATCTGTTCGGGCAGGTACCGTTTCGGGGTGTCAACGAAGGAGTAGATGTAGACCCTCAGGTGTTTAGCCGAGCGGAGGCGCTTGATTTTATTATTAATGATTTAGAGGAAGCACTGCCGGATTTAATCACTGCTGGCCCTTCACCGACTAATGATGTCGCCTCCAAAGCAGCCGCCAATACGTTGCTGGCACGCCTGTACCTTAACCGGGGCGTATATCTGGCCGATGTAAATGAACAAGGTGCTCCCAACATTACCTTTGATCAGGCCGACATGGCGCGAGTTATTGAGTACGCTGACGCAGTAACGGCTGATGGTTACGCGCTAGAAGATGAATACTATAACAACTTCAAAGGTAGCGCGCAGAGTGAGCTTATCTTCGTAAATCCCGAGGGAGCCGGTAATCCGGAGAACCGATACTTCATGACCTTGCACTACGACAACAACCCGAGTGGTTGGAACGGCTTTGCTACGCTAGCAGACTTTTACGCTAAGTTTGAGGATGGTGATGTTCGTAAGGGTATCGAAGCAACTCCTGATGGGACTGAATTTTCAGGTATCGGAAGAGGCTTTCTAACGGGGGTACAACTAAATGATAACGGAGAAGTAATTACGAACAGTCGTAACAATCAGCCTTTGAATTTTGAGCAAGGAGTTCCACTGATTGGAGCCGACACCGACGATGGATACCGGGCTATCAAGTACCACCCTGCTGATAAAGACCGTTACATTCAGCTACGCTACGCCGATGTGTTTTTGATGAAAGCTGAAGCGATGCTGCGTAACGGCGATGCTGCGGGTGCTTTGGCGATGGTCAACGAACTGCGCGCTAAGCGAGGAGCCTCGGCGCTTGCTACGCTGGATGAAACTGCTATGCTTGACGAACGCGGAAGAGAGCTATACTGGGAAGGCATTCGCCGGGTAGATCAAGTTCGCTTTGGAACATTTACTAATACTTGGGCCGAAAAAACGGTTACTGATCCCTTCCGAGTGTTGTTCCCTATCCCGCAGCAGGCAATGGATTCTAACCCTAATCTGGTGCAGAACCCCGGTTACTAATTGCAAAAACAACAGTAACTCAATTATCACTGCAAGCAGCCCTCAGGTTGCTTGCTCTTTTTTTACCAGGATAGATAGGATGCTGTAGGATATCCAGGATAGATCAGTTTTTAATCATGAGCATCCTATATTCATCCATCTCATCCTGGTAAGTAATTATTTATAGTGCGTGTTCGTTAGCAAGCTATGAAGTATATTTTATGGCTAGGACTGCTTCTAGTTCTAGAAAGTTGCGGAAAAAAAGACAGTCATCTGTTTACCCAACTTTCTTCCGGTGAAACCGGCATCAACTTCACCAACGAGCTTATTTCAAGCGAAGACTTTGATGTCTTCCGCTACCGCAACTACTACAACGGCGGCGGCGTAGCCATTGGCGACCTCAACGGCGACAGTCTGCCGGATGTATACCTGACGGCCAACATGCAACCCAACCGGCTGTTCCTCAATAAGGGCAATTTTGAATTTGAGGATATCACCCAGTCCGCCGGGGTGGCCGGGAGCAAAATCTGGTCTACCGGGGTCAGCATGGCCGATGTGAACGGCGACGGTCTACTCGATATTTACGTCTGTAACTCCGGCGACGTGGACGGCGGGCGGCGCGAAAACGAGTTATTCATCAATAACGGCAATCTCACTTTTACCGAGCAGGCAGCAACTTACGGACTGGACGACAAGGGCTTCAGCACCCACGCCGTGTTCTTCGACTACGATCTGGACGGTGATCTGGACGCCTACGTACTCAACAATTCCTTCCGGCCGGTGTTGACGCTGGGCTACGAAAACATCCGACACCAACGCGATAGCACCGGCGGCGACAAACTCTACCGTAACCCCGGCTTGAAGCTGGGGCAACCGGTCCAACCTTTTGCTGACGTCAGTGATTCGGCGGGCATCTACGGCAGCGTGATCGGCTTTGGACTGGGCGTCACCGTCACCGATGTCAACCTAGACGGCTGGCCCGATATCTACGTATCCAACGATTTCTTTGAGCGCGATTACCTGTTTATCAACCAGCGAAACGGCATGTTTGCCGACGAGCTTCCGCAGCGGATGGGTCACATCAGTCACTTTTCAATGGGTGCTGACGCGGCCGACCTTAACAACGATGGCTACCCGGAAATCTTCGTTACCGATATGATGCCTGCCACTGACCGGCGGCTCAAAACCACCACCAACTTTGAGTCGTACGACGTGCACCAGCGCAAGCTATCCAACGGATACTACGAACAGTACATGCGCAACACCCTGCAACTCAACAGTCCCGAGGGCACCTTTCAGGAGATTGGGCAGTTGGCCAGGGTGCACGCCACCGACTGGAGCTGGGGAGCGCTGATTGCCGATTTTGACAACGACGGTTATAAAGAGATTTTTGTGAGCAACGGGGTCTACAAAGACGTCACCGACCAGGATTTTATCGCCTACATCGGCAGCGAATCGGCCATTCTGACCGCGATGCGCAAAGAGACGATCGACTTCCAGGAGTTGGTAGACCGGATGCCCTCTACCCAGCTGAGCAACTACTTATTCAAGCGAGACAGCGGACTCACCTACCAAAACGTGTCGGCCGAGTGGGGATTGGACGAACCCTCGTTCAGCAACGGGGCGGCCTACGGTGACCTGGACAACGACGGCGATTTAGATCTGATCGTGAACAACGTGAACCAGGAAGCCTTTGTGTACCGCAACAACACCGAACAAACAACTGACCATCATTATCTTAAGCTCTCATTTCGGGGACCCGCTCAAAATTATTTTGGGGTGGGCGCGCGCGTTCACGCCTACGCTGGCAATAAAGAGATCATGGTGGAAAACGTGCCCACCAAAGGGTTTCAGTCGTCCATAGATTATGCGATTCTGCTTGGGTTAGACAGCGCCACGACAGTAGATAGCTTAGCCGTACACTGGGGATACGAACAGCGAACCCAAACCCTGTACCAGGTGCCCACCAACCAGCATCTAACCCTAAACATTGCCGACGCGGCATCTCCTGAAGCTACCGAAGAAGTAGCTTCGCCAGTTATCTTTCAGCAAAGATCAGTTTCCTTGACTCCCGCCTTTCGGCACGAAGAAGATCACTTCGTGGATTTCAATTACGAGCGTCTCACCTACCACATGCTGTCCCGAGAGGGGCCCGCCCTGGCCGTGGCCGACATCAACCAGGATGGGTTAGACGATTTTTACATCGGCGGGGCGGCCGGAAAACCGGGCAGGCTCTACCAGCAAACCACCACCGGCGACTTCCGGGCGGTGAGCGTTCCGGCTTTTGCCGCGGATAGTGCCCACGAAGACGTGGATGCGGTGTTTTTCGATGCCGACCGGGACGGTGACCTGGACCTGTACGTGGTGAGCGGTGGCAACGCCTTTCGGGAAGGGGCCTCCGAATACCAAGACCGGTTGTATCGGCTAACGACAGCGAAAGACGGCGAGCCGACGTATGAAAAACAACCCAAAGCACTTCCGCGCTTGGCCGCGATGGGCGCTTGCGTAGCCAACGCTGATTACGATCAAGACGGTGATCAGGACCTTTTCGTAGGAAGCCGAGCGGTGCCATTGCAGTACGGACTAGCCGCCACCAGTCATTTGCTAGAAAACGATGGACAGGGAAACTTCACCGATGTCACCAATCAGGTATCGCCCCGCCTGAATGACATCGGCATGGTCACCGACGCGGTGTGGGCTGATATGGACAGCGACGAAGACCTAGACTTGGTGGTGGTAGGTGACTGGATGCCCATCACTTTATTTAAGAACAACGGGGCTAACCTGGAACGTCTTAATAACGTAGCCGGTCTGGAGCAGTCAGAAGGCTGGTGGCGCAGCATTGTGGCCCAAGACATCGACGGCGACGGGGAAACTGATTTGCTAGTGGGCAACTGGGGCCGCAATAGCCGGTTTCAGGCGTCGGCAACGCGTCCAGTTGAACTTTACCTCCGTGATTTTGATAACAACCAGACCATCGACCCGGTGTTTGCCTACTACCAGGGCGATAGTTTGTACCCAGTAGCGCTGCGGCACAACCTGCTGATGCAACTAAACAGCCTGAAAAAGAAGTTTGTCCACTACGAGGATTACGCGGGCAAAACCATGAACGAGGTGTTTGGCGCCGACGAACTGAACCAAGCGCTGGTCTACAAGGTGCACCAGTTGCAGTCGTCCGCTGTGATGAACAACGGAGACGGTTCGTACACCATGACCGAACTCCCGGCAGAAGCCCAGTTCTCTCCCGTATATGCCATCGCCGCAGGCAATTTTGACCGTAGTGAAACTGACACCCTAGCCTTCGTGCTGGCCGGTAATTTCTCAGGCGTGAAACCCGAAGAGGGGCGCTACGACGCCAACCACGGATTAGCGTTGCGAATGGACGGCGGCCAATGGGTAACCGGCAATCGGCAGGCAACCGGTCTCAACATCCGGGGCGAGGTGCGCCAACTAGCCACCGCCCGCACGGTGAACGGAAAAAAATTGCTCATCGTGGCGAAGAACAATGAAGATCCAGAATTTTATACGTATGAATGAACCCCACTTGAACCGTCATTCCGGAACTTCTCGTAGCGAAGCGAAGAGAAGTGTCCGGAATCTCCCTAGTGCGAAGACGGGGGCAGGGTGTGTTATTCTGTGCTTGCTATTTCTGTTTTCTTGTTCCTCCGACCCCCCGCCCCGCTTCGAGCTTCTGCCCGCTTCCTACACGGGTGTCACCTTCCAAAACCGTCTGGAAGAAACTCCCCAGATGAACATTTTCAGTTACCTCTACTTCTACAACGGCGGCGGAGTAGCCGCCGGTGATCTAAATGGCGACCGCTTGCCCGACTTGTACTTCACCGCCAACCTAGAGAGTAACAAACTTTACCTGAACCAAGGAAACTTCAAGTTCAGGAATATCACCGAAGCGGCCACGGTAGGCGGGCCAAAAGGTTGGACTACCGGGGTAACCATGGCCGACGTGAATGCCGACGGACGCCTGGACATCTACGTAAGTCAACTGGGCGATTACCAGAACATCCGGGGCAAAAACCAACTCTACATCAACCAGGGTAACAACGAACAGGGCATCCCGACTTTTAAAAATCAGGCCGCTGACTACGGGCTGGACTTAGTAGGCTTCGGTACGCAGGCGGCTTTTTTCGATTACGATTTGGACGGTGACCTGGACATGTACATGCTCAACCACTCCACGCACGCCAGCGGAACCTTCGCGCGCGCCACCCTACGGCAGAAAAAGCACCCGTTAGCCGGTGACCGGCTGATGCGCAACGACAACGGAAAATTCACCGACGTGACCGACAGCAGTGGCATCTACCGCAGTGCATTGGGCTACGGGCTAGGCATTAGCGTGGGCGACGTAAACGTAGACGGCTATCCGGATGTGTACGTAGGCAACGACTTTCACGAGAACGACTACCTGTACATCAACAACCAGGACGGCACCTTTACCGAGCAGCTGGAAAAAAGCATTCCTCACACCAGCCGCTTCTCGATGGGCAACGACATGGGAGATATCAATAACGATGGTCTGCCGGATATCCTTTCGCTGGATATGCTGCCCTCCGATCCGGTAATGCTTAAAAACTCGGCGGGTGAAGACAGCTACAATGTCTATAATTACAAGCTCAACTTCGGCTACAATCATCAGTTTGCCCGCAACACTCTACAACTGAACCGTGGACGCGGACACTTTAGCGATATCGGACTGCTCACCGGCGTGTTTGCCACTGACTGGAGTTGGTCGGGTCTGATCGCTGATTTGGATTTAGATGGGAACCAGGATATCTACATCGGCAACGGCATCAAGCGCCGCTCAAACGACTTGGACTATATAAAGTACGTATCTAACGACGCGGTGCAGCAACGGCTAGAGGGAGATTTAACGAGTGAGGACTTGGCGCTGATAGAAAAAATGCCGGTTGTCAAGATTCCGAACGCCGCTTTCCAAAACGAAGGAAAACTAGCATTCACCAATGTGTCGCGTGCCTGGGGGTTGGATCAGGAATCGTTTTCTAACGGGGCGGCCTACGCTGACCTAGACAACGACGGCGACCTGGATTTGGTGGTGAACAACGTAGACCAGGAAGCCTTTATTTATAGAAACCGAACCATCGACGGAGATCGTCCGACCAATAATTTCTTGAAGCTTTCGTTTCGGGGGGAAGGTGCTAATACCCAGGGCCTCGGTGCCCGGATTATTATTCCTCTGGATAGTCAGACGATGATGCAGGAAGTGTATACTACCCGCGGCTATCAATCGGCCGTGCCCGCCGAACTGCTGGTGGGTTTGGAGAAGCGAGATCGGGTAGACACCCTGGTGGTGGTGTGGCCCGATCACCGTTTCGAGGTGCTTACCGGTGTTCCGGCCAACCGGCACCTCACGCTTGATCAAAAGAACGCATCGGGACGCTATGACTTCTCGGCGACGATGATGCCCATTTTCGAGAATATTGATGATACGAACTTGACCTATAAGCACCAAGAAAATTCTTTTATCGAGTTCAACCGGGAAGTGCTGGTTCCTCATATGTCATCTACCGAGGGGCCCCGGCTGGCGGTGGGAGATGTGGATGGCGACGGTCGGGAAGACTTTTTTGTGGGCGGTGCCAAACACCAACCGGGAGTTGTTTTTGTTCAGACACCAACCGGATTTCAGCCTTTACCTCAGCCTGCTTTGCAAGCTGATAGTTTGTCGGAAGACGTAGGTGCCACGCTGGTTGATGTAGACCAGGACGGTGATCTGGATTTAGTGGTGGTGAGCGGTGGAAACGAGTTTCGGGGTGAGGAGGAAGCGCTACTGACACGCTTGTATAAAAACGATGGACAGGGTCATTTTAGGCGCGACCGGTCGGCCCTTCCCGATGTTTTCGTAAACGGCTCCTGCGTGACCGCCGCAGACTTCGACCAGGACGGAGACGCTGACCTTTTCATAGGCGGACGCGTGGTTTCGCGAAACTACGGAAAGATGCCGCAAAGCTACTTGCTGCAGAACGACGGTCAGGGAAATTTCACCGACGTTACCGAGCAGCAGGCTGAAGGCCTAGCTCAAGTGGGGATGGTTAAAGACGCCCACTGGGCCGACCTGGACGGCGACGGTTGGGTCGAGCTTGTTATAGCCGGAGAATGGATGCCCATTTCTGTGTTCACCAATCAGCAAGGCCGCCTGGCCCGCGCTGAAATTTCTTCGCTGGATAGCGCGTCCGGTTGGTGGAACACGCTGGAAGTAGCGGATGTTGACGATGATGGTGACCTAGACTTGGTGGCCGGAAACTTAGGCCTCAATTCCAAACTCAGCGCATTCCCCAACGAGCCGGTGAGCCTGGTAGTGAAAGATGTAGACCACAACGGAACCACCGAGCAACTGCTGTTTCACTACGTGCAGGGCCAAAAACGACTATTTGCTACCAAAGACGAACTTAGCTCGCAACTGGTGGACATTAAGAATTGCTTCGTGAGCTACGATGCTTTCGCGAGGGCCACGGTGGAGGAAGTCTTCCCTAGGGAGCAACTAAATGATGCCAAAGAGCTTACGGTGAATGAAGCTCGTTCGGGAGTGTTTATCAACGAAGGAAAGATGAATTTTCGCTTTACCCCTTTTCCTACCGAGGCCCAGTTCGCTCCGATCAACGCAATTCAGGTACTGCCCGGTGAGGGGGCACCTGACCTACTGACCGCCGGAAATTTCTACGAAGTTACGATCGAGCGGGGCCGCTACGATGCCGACTACGGAACGTTGCTCAGTAACCGAGGCAATGGGCAGTTTGTCCCGGTTCCTAACCCGAAGTCGGGTATCTATCTGGAGGGGCAGGTCCGTGATTTGGAAACAATCAATTATCAGGGCGAAGATTTTATCATCGTAGCCCGTAACAACAAATCCTTATCATTTATCAGAAAACACCATGATGCTTCAATCACCGCTTCCGCTGAGAATCCGTAGCTCAAGCCCTGTTTTCATCGGCCTTTGGAGGCAATTGACCCACGATGTCTCACCCAGTCGCCTGAAACGCTTCTTCGTCGGTGGCACGCTGTTCGGGTTGTCCCTCACCGGCTTGTCGGGGTGTGATTCGGCTTCTGAACCCACTATTACCTTTTGCGATGCCCCCGGCGAACCGATGCCGTGTGCCAACAACCAAACCGAATTTTCGGTAGGGCAGCAGTTATACGTACAGTTAGCGTCCAGCAAACCCTTCGAAGGGCAACAATTAATCGGCAATATCCTCAGAGTTGACGGCCAAGACACCATATCGCTAGGCTCCCGCACCATCACGCTAGAACCCAATCAACGATCTTTTACTCAAACCTTACCTTTCCACGAGTTCGGCCCCGAAGCGGTAGGGACTTTTTTGATTAGTTTTGTGGATGAAAATGGTCAATTGGTCGCGGAAAGAGAGCTCAAGATCTTAAATGTCTCTTTTTAACATCCACCCAAAATATAGCGAATTGAGTTGCTACGATATTAGTGAAAGCATTATCTTTCAGAAGAACTAACTCGAAATTACTGTGTAGCCATAGATAATAGCCTGTCAAAGAACCTTTCAATTAATCTACGATCCTCAGCAATAATTTTTACATTTCCGCGCATTTCTTGCCTGAAAGAGATATTTTGATCATAACTTGTGTCAAAAGCACTAGACAAACCAAATTCTACTATATACCCATTTTCTTGAGGCACTAACGAAACTTGTTTTACAAAAGCCTCAACTGTTCCATATTCTTGGTAAGGGTAATCATCTAACTGAATGATGCATTTCATTCCAGATTGGATTTTACTCAGTCCCATTCCTGATATTATTGCTTTACCGATGATACTGTCCGTTTCTTCTGGTACAATTGTCAACAAATCAGTCTGAGTATCTACGAACTGCTTGGTTTTCTTCTCTAATAAAGAAATTGTTCCATCTATAGGAGCGGTCAGCACATATAATTGCTTCCACGAATCTATTTGTGCTTTTAATTGATTCGTGTGTTCGGAAAACAAAGAAATTATTCTTCTGCGCTCATCATTTTGCGCCTTTTGTAATTCTACTTTTTGCGCATTTAACTGGTTGATCATTAAGTCATTCTGGATTAACTGGACCTTAGTAACTTCTAATTGCCTCTGATACTGAAGGTAATTTGTCTCTACTTTCTCCAAGCTGAGTGAGCTAATAGTTTGACTTTCATATAAACCTTTATTTCTTTTAAAGTCTTTTCGAGCAATTTCAACTTCTTCCCCTAGTAAGTGTATCTGGTTCTTTAAGACAGCAATCAACTTTTCAGTGTCCTTAATACGCTCATTTGTAAAAGTAACCTGCTGGTCATAGATATTCTCATCTAGATAATATTCATAGTTCTCATAGCTCTGGAGGAAGCTGGTAAAATAACTTTGTAGTGCACCTACACTAAGCTTCTCGTACAGTTCTTCTTCAAGAACTAAAGTTTTTTTCAATGATAACGTATCTAATAGCTGCTCTAGTAGAAGGACATCTTCCCATTGCGCTGTATTATCTATAATAGCTAACAGATCCCCCTTTCCGACGAACTGGTTATTCACAACAAAGAGGTGTTCTATCCTCCCTTGGCTCTGTGTGTAAACGCTTGTTGGAGGATATTCAGTAGTTAATAATATACGAGTCTCGAAAGTATCAGGATATTTTATGAACCAAGAAAGCAACAAAACTACGGCTGTGAAGATTAAGACGACAGTAATTCCCCAACGAAGAAGCCACGAGGGGGGACTTCCTATCACTTGCTGTACTTCCTCAACTTCTTCATACTCAAGTGCGGACATTGTTAACCAAATTCTAGTTGACTGCTCACTAAACTGTAATAGTAACCTTCTTTAGCGAGAAGTTGCGCATGAGTGCCAACTTCTACGACCAATCCTTTCTCCAAAACTACAATCTGATCGGCGTTCTTTATAGTGCTTAAACGGTGCGCAACCACTACAACGGTGCGCCCTTGATAAACTTCTTCCAAGTGCTCCATGATACTCCTCTCGTTTTTCGTATCCAGAGCATTAGTTGCCTCATCAAAAAACATAAAGCTCGGATCTTTATATATTGCTCTAGCTATCAAGATTCGTTGCTTTTGCCCCTGGCTTAGTTTAACTCCCTGTTCACCAATTACAGTATTGTATCCTGCATGCAATAACTCTATAAATTCATGAGCATTTGCGGTGGTTGAGGCCTTGAACAACTTTTCATTGTCCACATAATCATCGCTTTCACCAATATTATGAGCCACTGTATCTGGGAAAATAAAACCGTCTTGCATGACAGCTCCACATTCTGAACGCCATATACTATTTTTAAAGGTTCCTATAGGTATTCCTCCAATCTTTATATTTCCTTTAGTGGGGGGATAGAATCCGAGTAGTAGTTTAACGAGACTAGTTTTACCGCTACCGCTACTACCAACAATAGCAGTTACTTTGTTTCTGGGAATGGTAAGGTGAATGTCCTTTAGCACATAATCCGCGTCTTTCTGGTAGTTGAAGAACATTCCATCAATGACAATACTTCCCTGTTTGGGTATAGCGTTAGTCTTGTGTTCTTTGTGAGACTCTTCCTCGTCCTGATCATGAATTTCATTGAGTCGTTCCAGCCCAATTTTAGCATCCTGAGCACTGTGGGCTAAAGATACAAAAGAAGAGAGAGGAGCATTTAGTTGTCCTATAATATATTGAACCGCAAGCATCATTCCTAGTGTCATCTCGCCTTCTATTACAGCTTTTGCTGCGAGAAAAGAAATAAGTATATTTTTCAGCTGATTGATGAAACTAGCGCCAGTTCCTTGAATTTGAGTGATAGCAAGGGCTTTTATACTTACTCTGAACATCTTCGCTTGTATATCTACCCACTGCCAACGCCTCTTTCGTTCGCTGTTTTGCAATTTTATCTCCTGAATGCCCTGAATAATCTCGACCAGCTTTGTCTGATTAGCAGCAGCGATCTCAAAGCGTTTGTAGTCAATCTCTTTCCTTTTTTTCAGAAACAGAAAAATCCATACCAAGTATACAAAACTTAGAATCCAGTAAACAACAAATAAAACGCTATTGTAATAAAAGAGTATCACACTAAATACTACAGAGTTGAATAACGAGAATATGGTACCAAATGTAGTGCCTGTTAAAAAATTGTTTATTAGCTCATGATCCTCAATACGTTGTAACAGATCTCCAATAGTTCGGCGGTCATAAAAACCGAGCGGAAGCTTAGTTAGCTTTGTCAAAAAATCGTGGACTAAAGAAATGCTAACTCTTGTTCCAACGTGTAAAAAGATCCAACTTTGTATGGTCTCAACGACTGTAGAGCTAACGAATAGTACAATTTGGCCTAATAAGATAAGGTATATGAAGTCAATATCCTGGTTAGCTATGCCTAGGTCAACCACTGCTTGAGTTAGAAATGGGAGCAAAAGAGCAAATATGCTTCCAAGTAATATTCCCAATCCTAGCTGTATGAATAGCTTTTTGTACGGGATAAGATATTTGAACAGATAAGATAAATTTCTTTGTTTTGTCTGGTGTTGCGGCTCATACTCGTAAAATCTGGGTGAGGGTTCAAAAAGTAGGAGTATGCCTGTATTGCCTTTTAAATACCACCCTTTCTCAAATTCTTTTTGTCCGTACTTCTTTTTACCTAGGGCAGGGTCAGCTACCCATACGAATTTCTTGCTAACCTTATATACCACAACAAAGTGGCGTTGCCTCCAGTAAGCTATACAGGGTAGAGTGACATCCATAATTCCTGCCTCCTCTTCTGTTCCTTGATAGGTAATCTTTACGCCGTTTACTCGTAAACCAATAGCTTCTGCTCCGTCGCTAATTCCTTTCAGTGAGGCACCTGTACTATCAACTGAGCACTCACTTCGTAAAAACCGTAGAGAGTAGTTCTTCCCATAAAACTTGGAGATCATTTTCAGACAGGCGGCACCACAATCTGAACTTTCTAATTGTTTGAAAAAAGGAAACTGCTTAAGCATTTAGTTTGTACTAGTGTTTACTTTATACGAATCAAAGGTATAAAGATAATGCGGAACAGGCAGCGACTATCTTACCAAATACATGCACAAGCAAACCTTGATAGAAAAGTACCTTAGAAGCATTCTGTATTTGCGTTTTCTCATTGATCCACCGGGTCGCCGGGAGATTGAAAGGGGGTTCTGTAGGCTACCGTACCGTAGAGACAGCACAAGAGAAGAGGTAATCAGCGGCTTTACTGCATTGACTTTCTTGAAGAGCTTGCCCCCTGACAAGCTTCACGGAGGTATAAATGAATGTACACTGCCTTTCTAGTAACTCTTCGCTAAGAAGGCCATCGGCATTTGCTTTATCAGCGAATATAGCCTGACTGTCTAGCTGAGGTAGTACTGGTTTGAGTGCCTTCAGATCGTGGGTAGAAGCTGGAGTGACACCAATAAGCTCGGGAATAGGTAGCGAACTGGATACCAGGTGGGCCACTAAGGGCATCTTTACACTGTAGTAATACATTTTCTTAGTAGCGTAATAGCCTTTATTAAAGAGTTTACCGGCTACTTTTGCCTTTCGCTTATAATTACAGAGTTTGATGAGTAGGGAGTCTACTACGCTGATCTGAGTACTTGCTTCACGATCTACCATATCAAAAAAATGTTCTGACAAACCAGGAAAAACTTGACCTAAACGATTTAGACGGCTGTTAAATGCTTGATAGTTAGGCAGATCGGGAAACCACGAAAGCAGATGTTTCTTCACATGCCGTCAAATGGATTTGACTTTGTACTTTTCCTCTTCTAACATAACGAAAAGATAAACCGCAAGCAGCTCCTTATCAGTGAAAGCAAGCTGGCTAGAATTGTTGCCGAAGCATCGGTACCGATAGGCCAATCGACTATCATAGTAGTCGTGTTCAAGCACCCTTTAAATTGGACAGGTATTTTAGTTTTTACTGAGTTCATTTGGTGGTTATTTTTCCTTTAGTCCCCGCCCCCTTTTTGGGTGAGGGGCGGAGCCAAAAGGAAAAATAATGTTCTTTACACAGCCCTATTTTGGGGCACGATCAAGTGCTGATCGTTCTTCCATTTTTGTTCGGGTGTTTGCCGTTTAAGACTGCCATGTCGTCGTTTGTGGTTGTAGTACTCTACGAAGCGGTCGATGAGTCTGTTCACGTCTATGAAAGAGTAGTACTCAAAGCGGGCAAAGAGTTCACGTTGCAGAATGCCATGATAGGCTTCTACGTGGGCGTTTTCTTCTGGAGTAGCTACATGCGTAAATTCTTGTTCTAAACCTATTGATGCCAAGTATTCACGTAGACGAACGGCGATGAATTGCGATCCGTTGTCACTACGGATGATCGTATGGGCGGGTAGTTGCCCCTGATCTACTAAAGTAGCGAACAGATTAATCACCTGTTGATGCTTGATATTCCAACCCAATTGATGAGTCAACACCTTTCGGGTATGTACGTCCAGCAAAGTGAGTAAGTAGGCACACTTGCCCCGATCAGGCACCCAAACACACTTTATATCCATCTCTATGTACTCCAGCGGTCTAGTTGTTTTGATCTTTCTAAACCGCACATACTGCCGGTCTACCTTGGGTCGTAAGCGTGTTGAAGGACGCAATAGCCGATGCTCTTTCATCAAACGATACACCTTCTTGGGATTAATCCGATAACCCTGATCGCGCAACTCAGCCGTCACATTGTGATAGCCCCAATAGTCTTGAAAAGGCTCGGACAAGATCACTTCTATTCGCTCAACGACTGCTTAATTGCTCACCCAGCCTTGCTGTCGGTGGAAGGTCTTCTGACTAGGCAGTCGCCCTTTCCGGCCTGCTTTGGGTTGGGAATAATAGCTGCTGGCCGGAAGACCTACTGCTGCTAAGACCTGCCGTTTGCTCACTTGGTATTTTTCTGCCAATCGGTCTACCATAGCTTTTTTAAATCGGCGGTCCCAAACTTTTTTTTTAGCCGTTCAGCCTGCACTTCCAAAGCCAACTCTTTTTCCACCAGTAGCTTCTTAAGTCGTCGGTTCTCTTCCTCAAGCTTACGGTAGTCGCGGTCGGCTGATCCATTCTGAGCAAATCCGGCTTCCCCATAGGTATCGTACACTTTCTTCCAGTTATAGAAAGTTGCCGTACTGACCTCATATTTACGGCATGTGACCAGCACTCCTTCCTGCAAGCCTTCCCGCAAGATGGATAGCTTGGCCTGTTTACTCCATCGTTTCTGTTTTTTACTCATGATTCCCTAAATTTAACATTCCAACTTGTTTTACAAAGTTGTCCAGTCTTTCAGGGGGCTAAGACAAAGAAGTACGTGTATCCATATCTGCTGCGTGATCTAACTATTGAGCGGGCTAATCAAGTCTGGGAGATAGACATCACGTATGTGCCAATGAAGTCGGGCTTTATGTACTTGACCGCGATTATTGATGTCTACAGCCGCATGATCGTGAGTTGGGGACTGGCTAATACGCTAGATGCCCAGGTAAGTTTGGAGGTGATCAAGCAGGCAGTGGAAACCTATGGTCGCCCTGAGATCATCAATAGCAATCAGGGTTCTCAGTTTACCTGCAAAGAATACGTAGAGTACTTGAAGGGAAGAAAAATACAGATCAGTATGGATGGTAAAGGCCGGGCCCTGGACAACATTTACATTGAGCGGTTTTGGCGGAGTATCAA
This sequence comes from uncultured Cytophagales bacterium, assembly GCA_963761785.1. Lineage (GTDB taxonomy): Bacteria > Bacteroidota > Bacteroidia > Cytophagales > Cyclobacteriaceae > Tunicatimonas. The sequence goes on along the minus strand of CAVXII010000001.1, from coordinate 948,985 downwards.
GTATCGCTATATTTATCTGTTCCCACATGAAGATGGCATCTCGCTCTACCGAGGCATCGCCGGATGGATAGACAAATACAATCATCGACCTCATCAAGGTATTGATCGTCAAAAACCAGCGGTCAGGTACCAAAGAACGGCTGCCTGACTTCAACTAACAAACTACCCCCAGTGGTCTAAAGAAGTAGAGGTATTATACCTACTCACTAAACACAATCTAGTAGTTAGGAAACTACATTACTGCCGTGGAAGCTTACTTCTTCTCACACCAACTTAAACTTTATTTAATTTAATAAAATTCTTAAAATAGTAAAATTATTGCGATTCAAAAAATATTATTAGCAAATAAATTAAACATTTTATTAGATTACTTAATTTTTTTAATAAAATACACAGTATTTGATTACTGGTAAACATATTAAGTCTTTACATGTTAATGCATTTAATTTACAAAATATTTGTTCCATAATTACTTATTTACTTTCTTGAGTAAAGTTGTGGTAGGTAATATTGTGAAAGAAAGTGCGCGTCAAATCTGTTAGTTATAGACGCAAATAAGTATTTGTGTAGTATATATAATACTTGTCTATTGCAATTAACCCTAGATAGAGTAATCATATAAACTCAGGACTCTCTGTATTTTGTAGTGTGTTATATTGTACTGTTTACGGATACTGCAACCTTTTTATTTGACATGCTGCAAGACATTTAATGTTGCTACCTATTGTTGTTATTTCAATAGAATGTTTGCTGGATTTTCGAATTACTTTTGATATTCCATTCATATGAATAAAATAGCTGGATCGAACTAGATGTCATGGAATCAACTCTTGCTATAGCAACTGAACTCGGTCTGTATGTAGTGCAATTTTTCTTCGTTAAATTTATTTTCTAATCTTAAACCCCCTAACTGTTATGAAGAAATTCAATGGAAAGCTTAAATTAAACAAAAAGACAATCGCGAATCTTAGCCCTGAAGACTTGGTGAGTTTTAAAGGTGGATCTTACACTTGCCCAGCAAGCCGATCTTGTGTAACTTGTGAATCGTGTCTTTGTGGAGGATCAGGTGGAAGATGTGGGTTTACAACAGGAGGAGGGGGAGGTGGACCATCCCCTGCTACAAGAGGAGCAAGTTGTGGAACAGGTTGCGGAGGAAATACTCAGGTATTATGTTGGGATGATCCTGTTTAGTGTTTTTGTAGAAGTCTGGTTTCGGCTTTTTATGTTGAAACCGGATTTCATGATATTTATGTATGCTATTAGTGAATAAGGATGTAGTTATTACGTTACTGACGCAAATTGATGCTTGCTTACAGAAACGTTGTGTTGACGAGCCTACGCTTCCTTCACTTGCGGATGGTCATATAGGGTTATCTTTGTTCTACGGTTGTTATTATCAAATGACTCGAGATATAGCTCACCTAGATCTGTGTAATTCTCTTCTAACAAATTGTTTTACAACGATAACGAATAGTAATGTGCCAGATACTTTTGCATCTGGAATTGCTGGCGCTGGGTGGGTTTTGCAATATTTGTCAGAAACTGGCGCTGTAGAAGTTGATGAGAATTTCTTAGATGAAGTAGATGAGTATTTAGAGGAAGTAGCACTTCATCAAACTACACTAGGAAATTACGATTTTTTACATGGTGGGGTCGGTTATGGTATATATTTTCTTGGAAGAAAAAAAGAACGAGATTATCGTACACTAATTGGAATAGTTGATAGGTTAAATAAGACAGCTAAGGTTGTAGAAGAGGGTATCTTCTGGCCTGATACATCTTCAAATTTTGGGAAAAAGCATAAAGACGTCGTAAATTTTGGATTAGCTCATGGTATACCGAGTATCATTGTTTTTCTGTCTAAAGTATACAGTGAGTCAATAATAAAAGACCGTTGTTCAGTTTTGTTAAATGGCTGTGTCAATTTTATCCTTAGTTATTTTGCTAAAGATAAAAAATCTACTTCTTGTTTACCTCAGATGTTCAGATACAGTGATAAAAGTGAACTTAATTACAACGGTAGATTGGCTTGGTGTTACGGCGATTTAAGTATTGCTGTAGCCCTGTATCAGGCCTCAATTGCTCTTGTGAGAGACGATTGGAAGGAAATAGCAATAAGTATAGCTGTTAGCACTACTAAACGAATACACTATAAAGAGACTTTTATTGAAGACGGTGGAATATGTCACGGAATAGCAGGGGTTGCTCATATATACAAAAAATTCTACCATTGGACTGGAGATGTTCTTTTCTCCGAGTCTGCTAGTTATTGGTACAATCAGTTGATTAATTATATTGAATACAGAGATGTAGAAGATTTCAGTGAATGGGATCCTTCACAAAGTAAATGGGTAAATTCTTTTGGATTTTTAACTGGCTTAGCAGGAGTAGGAATTTCATTAGTAAACGCAGTATCTGATGATGTGGATACAAAATGGGATAGATGTTTACTCTTAAGCTAAGTGTCTTGTATAGTTTTTCCTTTAAATATTATATCAAAATAAATGAGAAACTATCAACTAGTCCCTGAATTGGTTTTTAGAACGCCTAGCCTATCATTTAGTGAATTAGACGATAATTTTAAACATACTAAATCTGAGGATGAATTCGTAAATATTCTTAAGAAATATTGTAAGACACCAGTTATTAATGAATCGATTTTTTTAGCATCACCAAATTTACATTCTGAGCTTGAAAAGTGGCTAAGAGGTGATATAAAAAAGTCTAAAGAATTAGAAAAGCTTCAATATTCATTGTTTCGCTATTTGATTCGGATGAGTACTAGGTGTACGCCTTTTGGTCTTTTCTCGGGAGTTAACAAAGGAGAATGGGATACAGAAACTTCTGTGTTATTGAACGGTCTTTTTGACAACAAGCGCGTAACACATCTGGATATGGACTTACTGGACAGTCTGATGCGTCATTTTGTCAATTACATAGAAGTGCGTCCCTTATTAAGGTTTTCCTTAAACACAAGTATTTATTCTATCGGAGATGAAATAAGGTATGTTGAGTATGGTTTTGCAGATAGTCGTAGGTACAAAATAAGCTCCATTGAAAACTCTGAATACGTAGCTAAGGTTTTGAAGGAGGCAGAAAGTTGGGCTTACTACGATGACTTAGCAAATTGTTTGTTAGACGACGATATATCATTTGATGCCGCGTATGATTTCGTAAATGAGATGATCGATAGTCAGTTATTAATAAGCGAACTCGAACCATCACTAACCGATGCCAATAACTTAAACCACTTGTTGAGTAAAGTTCGTGAAGTTTATGAAAATTATGATGGTGACAAAGGCAAACTGCTTGTATGGAAAACAACTCTAGAGTATATTCATAGATCAATTCGTAAATTAGATGTTAACACTCAGGGTAACCAAATAAGGAGTTATATGTTAATAGCTGACTCCTTCAAAAAATTGAATATGGAGGTAGACTTGAAAAAGCTCTTTCAGGTAACCTTGATTAAAACCTACGATAGCTGTAAGCTCACCCATCAAGTAGCCGAAACTGTACGCAAATCCATAGACATCCTAAATCGCTTGTCATCGGATGCTCCAACTTCAAATATGGATAAATTTAAAAGCGCCTTTTTAGCACGCTTCGAGCATAGAGAGATGCCTTTACTGTATGTACTGGATACGGAGGTAGGTCTAGGATATCCTATAAATGAGGGGCACTCTAAAGATGTAACCCCCCTTGTGGATGATATTCCTATAGCTAACAAGAACGAACGATCGCAATCTTTACCGTGGGACCAAAAACAGGAGTTTCTTTTATCTAAATATTTAAAAGCCAAAAGTGAAAATGCTTATAAAGTATTCATAGAAGATAAAGAAGTAAAAATGTTTGTGCCAAATTGGGATAATCTTCCTACTACATTAGCTGCAACTGGAAGTGTCTTCAATAGTGACCCTTCTGATAAAAGTAATTTTAAGGTATTAATCAACGGAGTAGGTGGTTCTAGCGCTGCTAATTTAATAGGACGGTTTACCCATATTGATCGTGATGTTTACAATATTGCTAAAAACATTACCGAGTATGAGCAGAAAATGAATTCAAGGGCTATCCTTGCCGAGATACTTCATTTGCCGGAAGCTAGGACAGGCAATATTCTTTTAAGAGCAAAACTACGTGATTATGAAATTCCCTTTTTATCAAGAACATCGGCTCCCAAAAGATATCAAATTCATTTGCAAGATCTATTTGTTTCTATAAAAGAAGATAAAGTTTTTCTTCGTTCAAAGAAGCTAGACAGGGAAATCGTCCCATGTCTTACCACCGCTCACAATTTTTATCAGAGCTCTTTGCCAGTTTATCGCTTTTTATGCGATATACAACACCAAAATATAAAGCCAGGCCTATCATTTTCATGGGGGAGTCTATCTAGCTACTACAAGTTTCTACCAAGGGTTGAATATAGAAATGCCATCTTGTCAAGAGCTAGTTGGCAGTTAGATAGTAATGATATCCTATCTATGGCAAGAGATGAAACAAACACATTACTTGAGAGAATAAGATCTTGGCGTAAAAGATGGCAAATGCCTCAATTTGTTGTCGTAGCAGAGGATGACAATGAATTGTTTATTGATTTAGATAATATATTCTACGTAAAGTTACTGATTGGGGAGGCAAAAAAGAAAAAGAGTTTAATCTTGAAGGAATCCTTGCTTTCTTGCGACAACGCAATAGTTAATGATGTAGATGAAAAATCATATACAAATGAATTCGTTGCTATGTTCACCAAAAAAGAACATAAGTACGAGTACCAAGACCTACAAAGCGCTGAGTCAGAACCCCTCGTTGCTGCAGCAACTAGAGAATTTGTTTTAGGTAGTGAATGGTTGTATTACAAACTATATATGGGCGAAAAGACATCTGATAAGATATTGTTAGATAACATTGCATCTTTAATCATCAAGTTAAAAGAAGAAAAACTGATTAACAAGTGGTTTTTTATACGCTATAATGATCCTGACTTCCATTTAAGATTACGTTTGAATCTCTGCAATAAGAAAGATACTGGAAAAGTAATTAATGAAGTCTTCTCATGCCTATCGACACCTTACAATGATGGCTTCATTTGGAAGATACAAGCTGACGTTTACCAAAGAGAGATAGAAAGATATGGGGCAAATACTATTTCTTTGGTAGAAGGAATATTTTCTGATAATAGCGATTTTAGTTTGATGATACTTAGCTTAGTCAATGGCACTGTAAATGAAGATAGAATTAGATGGTTGTGTCTTTTAAAAGCAACTGATACTATGCTTAGCCACTTTGGCTATACCTTGAAGGCGAAAGAAGCCTTATTGGAAAAGATTAAAAACAGTTTTTTGTCAGAGTTTGGAGGAGAGAAAGAGACAAAAAAAATAGTTAATAAAAAATATAGAGAATATTATAAAGAAATTTATAACGTAATCAAGAACGGAAGTTCTGAAAGTTTCAGTGGCTGGCAAAAAGTAGACGACATATTAGATAGACATTTTACTCGAAGCAAATCACATATAGCTATGCTACTTCACTTTAAGAATACGGGTGAGTTAGAAGTAGAATTTAATGCACTCGTCTGGAGTATTATCCATATGATGTTTAATCGCCTTATCCGATCAAAGCAGAGAAAACATGAAATGGTTCTATATAATTTTATGCATAAATATTATCAAACTGAACTAAAACTAAGTGCTAACAAGAAGATTAATCAACAGATTTAATGAATCCTTTTTGAATAGAAGTAATAATTAACTCAATTACTTTTGACTTTAGTAATTCTATTTCATCTTTTTTCTTTGCCATTTCAGTTTGTTCTAGAAGTGCATCAAATAGCTCCTCGCCAGATAAAGGTTCATGGAAATGAATCAAAACTTGATTAATACCGCTTAAAAACACTTCTTGAATAGCAACTTCTTGATAGGTAGGTTTTAGCAAAAAAAGATATTCGTCCGATGGGAGATTAAGATTATCAAGAATATCGTAAGATGTATTGCTATCATCATCATAGACTTGCCACTGCCACTTAGTTTCAATAACTTTAATATTAGGACTCAGTACATACTCTTTCTTTAGTAGTTCTTCGTCGCCGAGGCCTAAGATGTTTTGAGCTGTCTCATAGTTCAAAAAGTGCTCAATATAGTTCTTAAGAGAAGAACGACCTTCATTTAACATCATGTACGCTTCATTCTCTAAACTAAATATGTCACTAATAAATTCTGATTTATTACTATCCTGTCTAATGTAATCCTTGATGAAATCAAAGAATGGTTCTACAGAATCACTGTCGTTGAGAAAATTAAAATTATCCTCACTTATATACTCCATTATATGAAGAGTGCGAGGAAAGAATCTGGATAACAACTTTAATTTAATAGTAGTAAGATTGTAGACAGATATAATATCTTTCGTAGCCGTACCAATAAGATTATCTTTATCAAAAGTAGGGGCATATATTGAGTCTTGGATGGACCCTGCTAAAACCAAACAATGATATCCTCTTCCAGACAACCCATTGACTAATCCCATACCATGAAGCTTAGTGTCTTCTACATCTGCTTCTAATAAGTTACTTATTTGTTCCGGTAATTTGTATTTTATTTTTCCTTTTGCATACAATTCATTTGTTTGTGTTAATAAAATATTTAAAGCAGACAAATCATGAGTTGATAGTAGCTTCAATGTGCTGTGCCCTTCTGTTTGAATAAGTTTATGTACTGCGCGCTCAATGTCTTTAAATAAAAAACCCTGTTGTGTTTCAAAACAGTCAAGCAAGCGAAAGCGACTAAGAGCAATACCGATAGTTCCGTAGAAATAGTTTATGTCGTCAGTTGGTTCTATCAGAAAATTATTATCTCTTTTATAAATGTTCTGATAGTAACTATCTTCTTCGGGTGTACTAATAGATACATTGTAATTTGGCCAATTTTCAAAATTACTATGCCAACTAGCATTTTCATAGCAGATTGCCCATTTGACAACATGTTGAATAACTTCATCGTTTAAATAATGACTTAAAGCGCCTAATGAGTAGGCAATACCAGAAACTCCATAGCCCAGGCCACATAGTCCTCTTATTTGGTCGTATTTATGATCCCAATATGTGCCGGAATTAACTAAATATGCACTTGAAATGATCAAATCACAAACTATCCTAATAAGTTGCAAAATTCTATCATCATTTGTTAGATGATGTAGTTTTATTAAAAGTAAAAGTATGCCAGATCTACCATCTGTCAAAGAGTTGGTGCAGTATTTTGAGTAGACAAATTTTTCTGATCCTAGTGCGTAGTCAACAGCCTGCGCTAAGAAAAGGTCGCGCTTAGTAATCTGATAAAGTCTGATGAGCGTAAAAACTGTGCCCATAATACCACTATGTAATCCATAATGGGCAGAAGGTTCTTTCTCTAATACCGATACGATTCCGTTTACACTATAACTTGCATAATCCAAATACTTCGCTTCATTAGTAGCTTGAAACAACTCTGTATAAAATAATGCGATTCCAGATAGACCTGACTTAATGCTTATATCATAACTTCTAATTTTTGCACCGGTAAAATCGTAAGCTGGAATTTTCCATTCCAAAATATCTTTTCTAGTCTTGAGAGACTTTTTATAAATTTCTTGAGCAATTATTTCAGCCTCTTCTATAAGTCTATGTCGATCCCTAGATTCAGATGTCATACTTCGAGTTTATGTAAAAGAGAATTTATTTTAAAATAGTATGAGGGATATTCAATGCGTAGCCTTACTTCTACCTGTTCAGTAATAGCGTCACTTTTCTTATTAGAGGATCCAATCGCATGTATAAACGATGTCTTATGTGGAATGCCATAAAAGTTTAATAGATTGCTATAATTACCTTCATTTATATCGTTAAAATAACAACTAATTGGAATTTTCAGATGATTTGCTAACGTATAATATAAGTACTGTTCTATAGTAACTCCTAAAATGCTTTTATTAATTGAATCTATTTTATGTAGATTGTTGTCAATAAAGCTAAAAAATATATCACTATACATACGGAAGAAATCTAATTGATTTCCACCTATTATGCCTGTATTAGCGGTAAATATATCTGATGTTCTTTTTCTTTCTTCTATGATTACATCAGGCATAATAAGTGTCTTCTCCGTTTGGTTTAAGAGAGTATGGTAGAAAGTATGATTAAACTCTATATTTTGTGCAACTAGGGGGGCAAGCTCTATGTCTTTATTGAACTTTTTCCATACATATACATCACTATCAATGTGTATAAAAGGTTCATTTTGTATGCTGTATGCATAAACTTTACTTAAAGTCCAAAGGTCTGAATCATACTTGTCTAAAGCATTAAGTTCTACGACTACATTTGTATAGGGTAACTGTAATTTATCAATTAATAAAGCTTTACCTTCTTCATCCGTAACCAATTCTATCTCATCGTAGTATTCCTTAATTCTAAGGCAACTGAGCGCCCAACTCATTAAATAGTATCTTTTTTCGCTCCATCCTCCGGTGGCCCTGTCATCAATGTGAAGATTCTGGCTCTTTAAACTTGGCTTTGACCAAAAGCTATGTACAATCTTCATTAAGATTAGATTTGAAATTTGTTAATAAGATTATGTATTCTGTAATAGTATTCAGGATACTCTATTTTAAGTCTCGCCTCCACATTTTTGCATACGTCTGTATTTTTTTTGAAACTAGACACTGGATGTACATATTTCGTTTTAAAAGGAACTTCATAAAACTTTATTAGTCTTGAATCAGCCTCATAATTTATGGCCTCGTCAATTAAATAGGTAATTTTCATATTTTCTTTTTGCGCTAAAAAATAAAATAGATACTGTTCAACTGCTATACTGAATGCACCAATATTGACTTTATGAAGATTACTCAAGTTAGAGTTTATTATTTTAAAGACTATTTTTGCATATCTTTTAAAAAAATCCACCCTATCTCCACCAACGATACCTGTATTTGAGACTAGTACGTTGCCTATATCATTGGCAATATACTTTTTTATATCCTCTGGTAAGAAAAATTCTCTTACCATTGTCTCAAGCACCCTCTGATAGTATAACTTATTGTTTTCTACATTTTGAGCTACAATGGATGCAGTTTCAAGCTCAAACCTAAACTTAGACCAAATGAAAACATCATTATCAACGTGTATAAATGGTTCTTTTTGTATACTGTACGTATGAATCTTACCTATTGTCCACAAATAAGGGCTATAGCGGTCTAACTGGTTAAGAGTTATATTAAAATTGCTATAAGGCAATCTAAGTTTATCTATTAGTAAAGATTTCCCATAATGATCTGTTACTAGCTCTACACCATCGTAATACTCCCGAAGTCTTAAACAACTTAAAGCCCAACTCATATAGTAATGTTTTTTTTCTAACCACCCGCCTAAAGATCTGCTATCATTATTTGCTAAATCTTTCACTAAGCTAGGCTGACTCCAAAAGCTTTGCACTATCTTCATCTTACAGAGAAAAGGTTTGCATCAAATCAATTATCTTATAATAATAGTATGGATACTCAATTCTAAATCTGGTTGTCATTTCTTCCGCAATGAACCTACTTTTTTTAAAGCTAGAAATTACATGAATATAAGACGTTTTATATGGAACATTCCAGAAGCAAACATACGACTTAGGTGGCGCATGAGCATGTTCAATTTGCTCAAAAAGATAGGTAACTGAAATGTTTTTCACTTTAGCCAAACAATAAAATAAGTATTGTTCAAAAATGATATTAAAAGAGGCAATGTCAATCTTTCCAAGATAGTTAATATTCCTATCAATAAAATTAAATGCTAACATTGCGTACTCTTTAAAAAAATCTATATCTGTTCCTCCTAGAACTCCAGCATTACAGGCAAATATATCTGGATTATCACTTCTTTCTTTTCTTATAGCATCAGGTATGTAAAATTTTTGATTTTCTATTGTGTCAATAATTTTAATATAACTTAGATGATTACAATCTAAATTCTGAGAAATGAGAGGTTTTTTCATTTTATTCTCTAAAACATTTTCCCACATATAAACATCACTATCCACATGTAAGAAAGGGTTTTTTTGAATGCTGTACGTATATAACTTTCCAATCGCCCAAAGATCAGGGTGATAAGTTTTAAGAGCATCTAAAGCAACAATAACATTGCTGTAAGGTAATTTAAGCTTGTCAATTAGAATTACTTTACCTAAATAGTCTGTAACCAACTCAACTTCCCCATAAATCTCTTTCAGCTTAAGGCAACTTAGAGCCCAACTCATATAGTAATATTTCTTTTCTATCCAACCACCATTGAATCTATCAAATTCATATTTATTACTTACAATAGGTTTAGTCCAAAAACTTTGTACAATTTTCATTGACGATTTATATAATATTTTTTATAGTTTTCTTTTATCACATTCTAAGAACTGTGATAGTATATTTCTCTTTTAGGTATGGGCATCATATTACAAAACAGCTTAAATTTATTATAGAAACATACTTAATTAATTACAGTCGGTTCCATCAGTGTCAACGTCTTCGCATCGGCATCCAGCCGCGCACGCCCTCCGAACGGCAGCGTGGCGTTGCGCCGAATATGTCCGAAGGTGAGGCCGTACATCACCGGTACGCCTAGGTCGGCCAGCCGGTCGTGCAGTACCTGGGCTAGCGACAGAGACGTGGTTTCGTCCTTGGCTTCGCAGTTGGTGAACAAGCCCAGCACCACCCCCGCTGCCGCCGCGAGCTTGTCGGGCGCCAACCGCAACTGGGTCAGCATTCGGTCAATACGGTAGGGCGACTCGCCTACATCCTCCAAAAACACTAGCTACAAATTTTAACACCGTGACCGTGGCAACGCGCCGCGCGCCACCAACAACATTACAATCCCACCTCCTCCGGCATCAGCCGTAGCCTAGCCAGGTAACGGTCGGCGGTGATGTACAGCACCGATTCGTCGTCGTTGAAGGTACAGTTAGCGGTAGCCTCGCCCGTCTTCAGCGTTCCCAGGTGGGTGCCGTCGGGCCGGAAAATCCACACGCCCCCGGGACCGGTAGCAAACAGGTGTCCGCTGCTATGCACCACCATTCCGTCGGGTAAACCCTTCTTGGTGGCTACGTCGGCGGTGGCATCGTGCAGCACCCGTCCGTTGGCAATGGCTCCGTCGCCCTGCACATCGTAGGCCAGCCAGCGCGCTTGCTCCGGGTCGGAGTTGGCCACGTAGAGCGTCCGCTCGTCCGGCGAAAACGCAATGCCGTTGGGCCGGGTGAGCGTATCGGTGAGCAGGGTTAGCACGCTGTCTTCTGTAGAAAAGCGGTACACCCCCTGAAAGTCCAGTTCCTTCTCCGGGCTGTCCGCCCCGCCCGGCAAGCCGTAGGGCGGGTCGGTGAAGTACAGCGCTCCGCTGCTATGGAACACCAGGTCGTTCGGGCTATTCAGCCGCTTGCCTTCGTAGTGCGTCACCAGCGGAAGGTAGTTCGACTTCGGGTTATTCAGCGGAGCGTTCATCCGGGCCACCTGCCGGGCACCGTGCTGACATAAAATCAGGTTCCGGTTCTCATCCAGCATCAGCCCGTTAGAACCCGGCTCCTTGCCTGCTTCCTGCCCATCGTCCGAACCCGCCGGTTTCAGGTACAGCACAATGCTATCTTCTTCACTCCACTGAAAAACGCTGTTCTGCGGAATGTCCGAAAAAAGTAAGTAGTCACCCTGCTCCACCCACACCGGCCCTTCGGCCCACTCGAAACCATCGGCCAGAATTTCCATCTGCGCATCCGGACTGATCAGTTCGTCGAGCGCCGGACCAAGTCGCTCGATGCTGCCCAGGATGGGATAGGGAGGAGGAGCCTCGGCGGTTTCATTTCCCGAAGGAGAGCAGGCAAAGGCAGCGGATAGAAGCAGAAAAAATAGGCGTTTCATAGATCGACGTAGGTGATGGGGAGCGAATTTACGCCGAATTTGGAATCTGCCAATGGTTTCACGCATTAAGAATTATTCCGCACCCCCAACCCCGGCGAACAGACCAGCGTGTTTTCGGGTTTAGTACCAAAGATGATGCTCCGTTCCGATGGCGCATCTCCACAAGTTACCCCAAGAAGTTATGAAGATTCTACTAACCGGTGCCAACGGCTACATCGGTGTGCGCCTGTTGCCCATCCTGGTGCGAGAAGGCCACGAGGTGGTCTGCCTGGTGCGCGACCGCCGACGCATGCGCATCGATGAAGCAGTGGCCGAGCGGGTATCATTCTACGAAGCCGACCTGCTGCACGCCGAAACCCTGCAAGACTTACCCACTGACATCGACGTGGCGTTTTATCTGGTGCACTCGATGGGTAAGTCAGGGGATTTTGAGGAAGCCGAACAACAGGTGGCTCGCAATTTCGTGAAACGTATCCAACAGACCGACTGCCAGCAGGTAATTTACCTGAGCGGCATTGTCAACGACGATCACCTTTCCAAGCACCTGCGGTCGCGCAAGAAAGTAGAAGACGTGCTGTTCTCCGGCAACGTGCCGGTCACGGTGTTGCGGGCGGGCATTATTATTGGTTCGGGCGGAGCTTCGTTCGAGATCATCCGCGATTTGGTAGAAAAGCTGCCGATGATGATCGCTCCGCGCTGGCTCAACACCAAGTCGCAACCCATTGCCCTGCGCAACGTGCTTCAGTATCTGGACGGTGTGATGCTGAAAGAAGCGGCCTACAACCGCGTGTTCGATATCGGCGGTCCCGAAGTGCTCACCTACAAGCAGATGCTGCTCAAATTTGCCAAGGTACGCAACCTGCCGCGGCGGATCTTCACGGTGCCCTTTTTGTCGCCCCGCCTGTCGTCGCTATGGCTCTACTTCGTTACCAGCACCTCCTTTGGCTTAGCCCGCAGCCTGGTCGACAGCATGAAAAACGAGGTGATTATTCAGAAAAAAGGCATCGGAGAAATTGTGCCGATTGATACGCTAATTCCCTACGAGGAGGCCGTGGATCGGGCCTTCCAGCGGATTGAACAAAACGAAGTTATCTCCAGTTGGAAAGACGCGTTCAACAGCAGCCGAATCAGCCTAAGCTCACCCGAAAGCATTAAAGTGCCTGAGAACGGAGTATATAATGATATTCGGAAGATGCCTTTCACCAAACCAAGAGAGCAAGTGATCGAGAACGTGTGGAGCATCGGTGGCGACCGGGGCTGGTACTACCTGGGTTTCCTGTGGGAGATTCGGGGCTGGATGGACCGGCTGGTGGGCGGCGTAGGTCTGCGGCGCGGACGACGCAGTCCGCACGAACTGCTGGCCGGTGATGCGCTCAACTTCTGGCGGGTGCTGGTGGCCGACAAAGAGGAGGGGCGCCTGCTGCTGTTCGCCGAAATGAAGCTTCCGGGCGAAGCCTGGCTCGAGTTTCGGGTACTCAACGAAGCCGGGACACGCTACCTGCTGCAAACCGCTACCTACCGTCCGCACGGCCTCATTGGACGCCTCTACTGGTGGGCGGTGTGGCCGTTCCACGGGTTTATCTTCCCAGGCATGGCCAAACGCATTATCTGCTTCGAGGAAAAGCGGCGACAGCTCAACGAAAAAGAACGGCGGAAAGAAGCAGCGAACGCTTGAAAGACATCATTATCATCGGTGGCGGACTTGCCGGGCTGATCAGTGCCATTCAGTTGGCCAAGGCCGGGCGGTCGGTATTGGTCATCGAGAAAAAGAAGTACCCTTTTCATCGGGTGTGCGGGGAGTATATCTCGAACGAAGTGGCGCCTTTCCTGCGCTCCATCGATGCCTACCCTGAATCGCTCAAACCAACCTCCATCCGCCGCCTGTTACTCACCTCAGCCAGTGGGCGCAGCGAAACCATGCCGCTTGATCTGGGAGGTTTTGGGGTGAGTCGCTACGCCCTGGACGAATTTCTGTACCGCCGGGCTAAACGGGCCGGGGCAGAATTTCTGCTGGAAACCCAGGTGCAGGGGGTTGATTTTCAGGAGGATTGTTTCACGGTGACCTTATCCCAAAACCAGCAGCACACCGCCTGCTTGGTAGTAGGGGCTTACGGTAAGCGTTCACGCCTCGATAAAACCCTGGAACGGCCGTTTATGCAACAACGCTCGGCCTACATCGGGGTGAAGTACCACCTAAAAACTGACTTCCCCGACGATTTAATCGCCCTGCATAATTTTGCGGGTGGCTACTGCGGTATTTCGCGGGTCGAGGGGGATCGGTGCAACCTTTGCTACCTGGGGAGTCGTGCTTCGCTGCGGGAACACGGCAGCATCGAGGCGATGGAAGAGCGGGTGCTATGGCGCAACCCGCACCTGAAAAAAATCTTCCAGCAAGCGGAGTTTCTGTTTGATCGGCCCGAGGTGATCAACGAGGTATCGTTTGCGCCCAAGCAGCCGGTGGTAGCGCACGTACTGATGGCGGGCGATACGGCCGGACTAATCACGCCCCTGTGCGGCAACGGCATGGCACTGGCCATTCATTCGGCAAAAATTTTGTCTGATCTGATTGTTCGGCACTACCGTCCGGCGGGATTTGACCGGTTGGCCCTGGAGCAGGCCTACGCGCAGCAGTGGCGACGGCACTTTGCTACCCGCCTGCGGGTGGGGAGGCAGGTGCAGCGACTATTCGGTAGCCGGTGGATGTCGGAGGCGGGGGTTCAATTGATAAAAACCCTGCCCGGGGTAGCGGCCCAGCTGATGCGCCGCACCCACGGGAGGGTCTTCTAACCACCCAAACTAACGATTATAAAGTTCTAAAGGAAGGTGCTCTACGTAGCTGTGCAGCTGATCTACCTCACGCACTTCGCGAAAGCCCACAATTTCGTGCTGTCGCCGGTCAACCCAGAGTTCCACCAACGACTTGTTGAGTTCGTAGAGCCCGATGACGCACCAGCGCTGTTCGCGCGACATCAGGAAGCGAGCTTGCTTGTTGAAGGTTTTCATCTGAGCGGTGAAGGGAAGCTGGAAGAATTGTTCGAGTTGCATGGGGTGTTTGGTTTAGGGTTACTCCTTACCAGTTGCAAGCGCGCGGCCGATTGCCCTGGGAGCCTAAAAAAGCCTTTTTTACTTTTTCCCCCGTCCCACAGTGGGAATAGCAAGATCGTTTGGGAAAGACAACTTCACAATGAATCACCATCATCGGAGGCAGCCTGTTCAAAGGAGACAGGCTAAGCCATCATCACTTCTACCCGGCGCTGCACCTCGTACATGGCACTATAAATTTCGTAGATACCTTCTTGGGTAGCGTCATACGCTCAACTCACCGCGTATTTTTGATCCTCTAGAATCACAAAGAACCAGTTGCGCCCGAGCACGTAGCAGCCGTAGAGCGGAAGATTTTCGGCATTTTGCCGTTGAGCACCCGCCATCGCGATAAGAAGTTGGCCGAGAGGATCGCCCGTCACTTCTACCTCTCGTTTGTACTCGTGCAGAAAGACACGGGGTTCTCGCGGGTCCTGCTTTCCCTGGGCTAAGAGCCAGTCAATGCGTCCGGCGGCAACCAATGAATCTCCATCTTCATCCTGACCGTACTCAAAGGAAAACGGACGGTCGGCAAAGAAACGCAAACCGGTTTCTTCAAACGGGATCAGGTAAAGTAGAGGAGCAATGAAGGCCATTTTGAGCTCTTCCTCGTTGTAGGTATTGATGGAACGAGACAATTTAAAGCGCAGTTTCTCTAACATCCGACTGTCCTCTTGGTTAGGCACCTCTTGGACTGACAGCCAATCAGTCAGCAACGGGTGGTCGTACGTTTGCTGAATACCGAACGTCAACTCTACTTCTTCGAACTTCCAGTCGCGAGAGGCTTTGGTGATCATGTTGGTAAATTTTGGTGCCTACAAAAGGTAGTTAATTGACCAGGCAGGCGCAACTGTCAGCGTTAGTAATTAGGCGGATTTGATCCAGAGCGTTTAACCACCGAGGAATGTTGCTCTGGAAAAACTAACTTCGCCCTTTTGTTTGTTTAGCTAGAAAGCATAGGAACCTTCATGCCCGAATACGAACTACATACGCTGCCCAACGGAATCCGGGTGGCTCACCAGCAGATTACCCACTCCAAGGTGGTGCACTGCGGCTTTATCCTGGACATCGGCAGCCGCGACGAGCGGCCCGAGCAGCACGGCTTGGCACACTTTTGGGAGCACATGGCCTTTAAGGGCACCAAAAAGCGGCGGGCGTATCACATCCTCAACCGCCTGGAAGCGGTGGGGGGCGAACTGAATGCCTATACTACCAAAGAAAAAATCTGCTTCTACGCTTCGCTGCTCAACCGCCACTTCGAGACCGCCCTGGAGCTGCTCACCGACATCACCTTCGATTCAATATTCCCCGAAAAGCAGATCGATCGCGAACGCAACGTGATTCTGGAGGAGATGGCGATGTACTACGACTCGCCCGAAGACGCCATTCAGGACGACTTCGACCAAGTGATCTTTGGCGACCATCCACTGGGGAAAAATATTCTGGGTAGCCGCGACAGCATTCCCACCTTTCACCGGGCCGACTTTCAGCGGTTCTTGTCCGAGCATATGAACACGAGCCGGTTGGTGTTTTGCTGCGTGGGCAATCTGCCGATGAAGCAGGTGGTGAAGCTCACGGAGAAGTATCTGACAAATATTCCGGCACTGCACGGACCCGGCCACCGGGTGCCCTTTAAGGCCTACTTACCGCAGCAGAAAACCGTACACCGTCCGCTCACCCAGGCGCAGTGCGCTATCGGCCGAACCGCCTTTCCGGTGCAGGACCAGCGCAGTCTGCCCTTCTTCATGCTCACCAACCTGCTGGGTGGACCGGGCATGAACTCCCGCCTCAACCTGGCCCTGCGCGAGAAGCACGGGTTGGTCTACTCGGCCGACGCTGAGTATCAGTCGTATACGGACACAGGCTTTTTTGCTATCTACTTCGGCACTGAACCGGGACAGCTTGCCCGAGCGAAAGGTTACGTGATGAAGGAGTTGAAGACGCTGCGCGAGAAGCCGCTGGGCAGGCTGCAACTGCACCGCCTCAAGGAGCAACTGATGGGGCAACTGGCCATGAGCAGCGAAAACAACCAGAGCCTGATGCTGGCCATCGGGCGCAGCCTGCTGGAAGAACGGGAGCTGGAAAGTCTGGACACCATCTACCAGAAAATCAACGCGGTGACGGCGAGCGACCTGCAGGAGATTGCTCAGGAGATGTTTCGGGAAGAGGAGTTGAGCACCCTGGCCTACGTGCCGGAGTAAGATATTGAAACTATTCAAAGCTTAGCCACCAATCCCCGACCAGAAGGGTGCAAAAAGTTAAAAGGAAAAGATGGATACCGCATCAGGAAAGGCAACTACCGGATTATCTATGACATCTATGATAAAATTCTAACGGTAGAAGTCATTGCTCTAGGGGATTGGAAGGATATCTACCGTTGAGCCGGTAACTTTGTACACTCAAAACTGCACGTAATACCCCAGCGTGATCGCTACGGTGCCATTTTGAACCATGTGCGGAATCTCCTGCACGCTTTTGTCCATCACACTGTTGAGGCCGAAGCTGTAGCTGCCCTCGGCCTGAAACATGCCTACTTTGGTGACCACCTCTACGCCGCCGCCGCCACGCACTCCGAAGTCCACCCGGTTCTGGAATCGTTCTTCGTAAAGTATATTTATGTCCTCCTGATCAGGGATATTAGCCTGTTCGACATCGTGCGATAGTAGATAGGCCAGGTAAACTCCGGCATTGACAAACAGGCGCAGGTTGCGTTTGCCAAAGTAGCCGTGAGCAAGAATAGGCATTTCTACGTAGTTGAGATCGACCCGGTAGAAGCGGGTAGGTAGCCTTTCTCGGATAGCTATATCAACAGGCCTTTCTTCCCACCCCCGCTGCGTATAGTTGACTTCCACCTGCAGTCCGAAGTTCTTTTCGGTGAGATACTGCACCGCCACTCCGCCCGTGTATCGCAGCCGGGGTTCTGAACTAAAAGTGCTGTTCAACAACTCCCGATTGGAGCTGAACACGGAGGGCAACGTGGGGCCAGCCTTCACTCCCACACTCCACCTGTTTTCCTGTGCTTGCGCAGAAAAACAGGTGCTTATCAACAGCCAGCCGAGAGCAATCAACAACCAACGGAGTTCGGTCTTTTCCATGCCCCAATAACGCAAAAAAGCGGGGCTTGATCTACCTCTGCCAGAAAAATTACGTACTGCTGCTTGTTTCAACCTCACGAAACACTACCTTTATTGGTATGAAGTTATCCGTGTCCTTTTTTTCCCTAGCCACCCTCGGCTAATCAGCTCCCGCTGATCTCCTTTTGGCCCTCTGGCCTTTTTCACTCCTTTCCTGGATTACCTCCTCCCTTATCGCTTCTATCATGGCGCAGCACCGCTTCGTAAAACTCTATCGTGACTTTCGCATCGCGCTGCGAGGTTCAGAAACCAACTTCACCACCGGCAGCATCCGCCGGGCTATCTTCCTGCTCTCGGTGCCGATGGTGCTGGAAATGGTGATGGAATCGCTCTTTGCGGTGGTGGATATTTTCTTTGTAGGCCAGGTGGGCGTGCACGCGGTGGCCACCGTGGGCCTCACCGAGTCGGTGCTCACCGTTATCTACTCGGTTGCCATTGGCCTAAGCATGGCTGCCACCGCTACGGTGGCCCGGCGCGTGGGGGAGAAGCGCCCCGAACTGGCTGCCGATGCCGCTTTTCAGGCGATTGCTATCGCGGTTGGCTTCTCACTAGTGATCGCATTGGCCGGGGGTTTCTTCGCCCGCGACATCCTTCGCTTAATGGGTGGCGAACCCGCTTTGGTCGAAGCAGGGGTGGGCTACACCCGTTTGATGTTCGCCAGCAACGTGAGTATTATGCTCCTGTTTCTGATTAATGGCATCTTCCGGGGAGCAGGCAACGCTTCGCTGGCCATGCGATCATTGTGGATCGCCAACGGACTCAATATCGTGCTCGACCCGCTCTTTATTTTTGGCTGGGGGCCAGTGCCCGCTTTCGGCGTGACCGGCGCCGCCATTGCTACCACCATCGGACGTAGCGTGGGCGTCGGTTACCAGTTGTATCATCTGTTCGGCGGACGAGCCCTGGTGAAGGTGGGATACGCCAATCTGGTGCTGCGGACCAACACGCTGCTGCGCTTACTCAAAATTGCTTCGGGCAGCATGGGACAATTTTTGGTGGAGTCGGCCAGTTGGATTTTTCTGGTGCGTATCATCGCTGAGTTCGGCAGTGAGGCTTTGGCTGGCTACACCATTGCGGTGCGAATTATTATCTTCTCTATTCTTCCTTCCTGGGGACTGTCGAACGCCGCTGCCACCCTGGTAGGACAGAACCTGGGGGCGGGGTATCCGCTGCGCGCTGAGCAGTCGGTTTGGAAAACAGCCTTTTACAATCTGCTTTTTCTGCTGGTGCTTTCGGTGATATTCTACGCGGCGGCGTATCCGATGGTGCGGCTGTTTAGCGACGACCCGGTGGTGATCGAGCAGGGAGCAGAAGCGTTGAGGATTATCTGCGCAGGATACGCCTTTGTGTCGTACGGTATGGTATTGGGGCAGTCGTTTAATGGCGCGGGAGACACGCGCACGCCCTTACTTATCAATCTGGGTTGCTACTGGGCGCTGCAGATTCCTCTGGCCTATTTCCTGGCGGTGCCCTTGGGATGGGGACCCACCGGGGTATACGTAGCGATCGCAATCACTTTTTCAGTGGCGGCCGTAGTGAGCGTAGTGCTGTTTCGGCAGGGACGGTGGAAAACGGTGCGCGTATGAGTCATACTACCAAACGCAGCGCCGTCTGCTCCTCAGTACTCTACCCGCTCGTTGAGCCGCTGCCTGGGAATCAAAAACAGCTCCTGCTGCCGCCCGTCTAGGTAGCGCACGGTTTTTCCGTTGAAGAAGGCATCCTCTTCCATCATCATCCGAATTTTCTTGTTCCACGCGGGCAACTCCACAGCGGCGTTTAGCTCGATCGAGTAGGCCGTGTTGGCGTACATCGGATAATCACCATTCACCGGCACGCCGTCTTGCTGGTCCCACATGCCGATGGTGGGTCCCGAGCCGTGCCCGTAGTAGCCGATGGGGTGAGTATAGATCGTCGGCTCAATGCCTTCGGCCTGGGCTTGCTCTCTGGCGGCCCGTAGCATGTCGTTGCCGCTCCGGCCCACTTGAAACTGCTCGGTCAGAATGTCCATTAGGCGCAAGCCGGTTCGGTGGGCTTGCTGCAGGTAGGCCGGAGCCTCGGTTTCGCCGGGGCGCAGCACGTAGGCATTTTCCTGGGTATCGGTGTTTAGGCCCAGGTAGGTGATGCCGAAGTCGCAGTGCAGCAGGTCGCCGGGCTGGATTACCTGCCGCGCGGGCCGCTTGGAAAAGGTGCGCTGCTGGTCGAAAGTTTCCGGATCAGCCCGCTGCACGTCGACGGTGGGATGAAACCAAGTGTCGAGGCCCAGCTGGTTAATGCGGTTACGGTACCACCACACCACCTCCTCGGTGGTGGTGACGCCGGGCTGAATCACCGCTTCGGAAAACCCTTCAGCGATAATGTGGTGAGCAATGCGGACGATGTTTTCGTACACCGCCATCTCGCGCGGGGTACGGGTTTCCAGCCAGCCGATGGCCAACGGCTCGGCCGATACCACCCGCTTGGCCAGGTTGGGCGGCAGGGCGTCCATGAGTTGGGCGTAATGGGTGTGCGACAGCCCGTCGGCCTGGGCAAAGTGTTCCGAGGTGTTGATCCCAATGCGCTGCGGATTGCGTTCGGCGATCAGGTCGGCCAGACGTTGCCACTGGTTGGGCTGCGCTTCGGGGTCCCAGGCTTTCTTAAACGTTTCGCCCACGTCGTAGCGGGCCACCGCCAGGCACTCCACCGTGTCGGCTCTGGGCGGGTGGTGCATCAGCAGCATGGTGGTGCGGCGGGCCGACAGCCAGGTGGGCGGCAGCAGGGTGCGCAGCACCGGGTCTTCGTTATACTCGCGGGCAATGACGAGCCACAGGTCGATGCCGCTGCGCTCCATCAGATCGGGCAGCAGGGTGCGCACCCGCTCTTGCAGCAGTTCTTCCTGCACCAGTGCGCGTTCTTGTAGGGGCAGAATGCGGGGCAGCGCTGATTGGGCCAGCAGCGATGCCTGAAGGAAGAAGACTGGGGCAAGCGTGAGTAGAAAGCGATTCATTGGTTCAGGGTTAGGTAGATGAAAACCCCCAATCTACGAAACACCCGCCAAGGTTCCCACTGCTATTGCCGTTGATCCTCTAACGACGTCGTTTTTTGGGCATCATGCATCACTGACGAGAGATCTCCGGCGGAATTAGGGTGTCAATATCCTCTGACGGACACTTCCCGCGAAATCGGGATGTCAACGATCACTGATGAGCTATTTCCTGCGGAACTAAGGTATCGATGACCCTTTTGGGGTATCTTCCGCATAACTGACGCATCAATGAAAAAACTGTTGGCTTTTTACCAAAAATCTGGGTGAGGCGAACCCATAAACCGTTGGATCTTCGGGAGGCGCAAGAATATAACCCTTAAGTTGGGCAGCAATGCACCATCCTGAACGTTAAAAGAGGAATTCTGAATGATGAAGTATTGGAAGGGGAGACTACCAAAAATAATGTCATTCAGGAAGAACCCATGCGGCGTCCGCTTGTTGCCGGAGGGAAGAAGAATCCCAAGCCGATGAAGCAGCTCAGGAGAAAATACGCCACCCCCGCCGTGCGCTTGATCCATGCAGTAGCAGGGTCCTTGCTGGATGACAGGAGGGAGAAAATGTCCGACCCAGTGTCATTTAACAGAAGGCCGCTTGTCACGAAAGAGAAGAATAAACCTAGGCCGATGAAGCAGTTCAAGAGGCGATAAGCTAACCCCGGCTGTGCCTTCAACCCGCACCATAGCAATGCCTCTTCTCGATGAAAAGCCGGTATTTCTACCCGGAGCCCCCGGGGGTCACCGGAACGGGAGCCCCGGGCAGATCAGCGATGCAAACCCCAACCACCGAAGCCCCGGCCGACGAGCCGACCACTTCAGCGGCGGAAGTTGTCAGAGAGTGACTGCTGCTTGGTGCCCCGCCGACCCTACGGCCAAGCGTTGATCGTCATCAAAGAATTATTGCCCGCTTGACCATCTGGTGGCTACATTGCGTACAGTAACATTCCGTTGAAAAGAGCGCTACTCACCCGCTTCCTCATCTTCCTCGGCCAACCGCACGAACGCACTCCGGCGCGGGGCGGGCATCTCACTATCCAGGCCGCGCACCGTTTGCCAGATCACTTCGCTGAATTCATTATCCGGAATGGCATCTTCCCGGTCCAGGGGGTAGTTGGCTGAGCGCTCCGAGAGCCGGTTGCGTTCGGTATTCAGCTCGTCCAGGTCGATGTTGTTGGGCAGCGCCGTGTAGGATTGCGTGTCGGGCGTGGCCGTGAAGCACCTCCAGAGTGAGGGGGCGGCGGCATCGTACTGGCTCATGGGCGGCAGCCCCAGGATCAGCTCAATGGTGCGCAGCACCGAACTGGTCGAGTACATGCTGCTTACCACCGCGTTGCGCCTGGTGTAGGGACTCGCCAGCAGCAGCACCGAGCGGTGGGCGTCCACGTGGTCGGGGCCGTTCTGGGCATCGTCTTCCAGGATAAACACTGCCGACTCCGCCCACAGCTTGCTCTTCAACAAGTGCTCCACAAATTTACCGATGGCCAGGTCGTTGTCGGCCACCATCGCGCGGGGCGTGGGCATTCCCAGCCGGGCTCCGGCCGTGTGGTCGTTGCCGAACCGGATGGTCTGGAACTGCGGCACCGCATCCTGCGCCAGCAGTGAGTCGAAGTCGTGCTGCCACTCCGCGTAGCGGGTCACGTCCTTGATGGTGAGGTCGTAGCCAGGGTAGCTGGCGTCGATGTGGCCCACCAGCGCCGGTTCGTCAGCTTCGCCGTCCGAGGCGAACTCCCCGTAGCTGCGGTAGCTCACGCCTGCCCGCTGGCAGTAGTCCCAGATGTAGCCCTGATCCGGGTAGGCAATCTCACGCGTGCCTTCGTAGTCGTAGGTGCCGCCCCGTCCGCCGTAGCTGGTGGGCCAGGTCTTCTCCACGAAGTCGGTGGCGTAGGCGCCCATCGACCAGTTGTGTCCGTCGGCGCTCACCTCAGCGTCCACGTAGAAGTTGTCGATCAGCACAAACTCCCGGGCCAGCCGGTGGTGGTTGGGCGACACTTCTTCGGGAAACAAGCACAGCGACGAGTCGCCGTTGCCCCCGGGCATATCGCCCAGCACCTGGTCGTAGGTGCGGTTCTCTTTCACGATATAGAACACGTGCTTGATGGGCGAGGCGTTGCCCACCCGCTGGGGAATGGGGTTGCCCGCTTCGCCCTCGGCCTGTAGTTCGATCTCCTTGGTGTAGGGAGTGTTGCCGTAGACCGCCTCCGAGTAAGCCGTGAGCTGGTCGGCTTCCGGCACATCGATGATCGAACAGGGTGCCCCGCATCAGCCGGGCGATGTACTGGGTTTCTTCGGTGCGCCGCTCGTAGGGGTTCGGGCCGTTGGGGTTGGCCGGCGAAGAGAAGCCCTTGCCGTTGGCCACGTAGAGGCGGTCGCCCACGGCGCGCACGCTGGTGGGGTACCAGCCGGTGGGAATAAAGCCCTCGGACTCACTGCTTCCTGGCTCCGACACGTCGAACACGCTCAGGCAGTTGTTGTCGGCGTTGGCGATGTAGAGGTACCGCTCATCGGGCGACAACGCTACGCTGTTGCTGGTGCTGCCAATGGGCGCGTCGGGGTAGAGCGCGGCCGAAATGGTCTCGATTACCTTCGGCTGTTCCAGATCAATCACCGACACCGAGTTGGCGTTGGCGTTGGCCACGAACAGGTAGCGGGCATCCTGCGTCATCACCAGGTCGTTGGGATGCGTTTCTACGTTGATTGGGGGGAGAAAAACCCTTTGTTGGGTGTCAAACACGGCGACCTGCGCTCCGCCCCACAGCGAAATATACAGACGTTGCCGGGTGCTGTCATACAGGCAGGTGTAGGCTTCGTGTGGTAGTTCGTAGCGGTTCGGCACGCTTTGATCCGACAGACTGGCCACGTAGAGCGCACTATCGTCTTTGGTAACGGCGTACAACATTTGGTCTGAGGCGTTAATGTCTAGCCCCGCCACCGAGATCTTATTCGGCCAGGGTTCGCCCAGCACGATCGAATCCAGCAGACTCAGCCGGTCGCCTTCCAGAGCGTATTGTTTCACCACGTTGTCATTGCCCCCCGACACGTAGAGCGAGCGGTCGTCGGGCGCAAAGTGAATACCCAGCCACGATTTGTTAATCGGAATACTGTCGAGCAGTTGCTGATTTATCAGATCGTAGAGCATAATCTGTTGGACGCTCTGCCCATTATTGGTAATGGCCAGTCGGCTTTGGTCGTGCGACACGGCCATGTTCATGGGGAAGTCGCCCATCGGCACAGATTGTCCGACCGGGGTGAGCGACCAGCCATTGGGCAGGGTGATGCGGCGGTCATTGAGGCTGTCGAGCAGCGCCTGGTTGATCACCGCCAGTGACTCGGTATTCTCGATCTCATAGGTGGTTTGACAACCGGCCAAGAACAACGTACTGCCAGCGAGGAGTAGGGTGATGAGACGCAAATTTTTCATAGGAATGGGGATAGGCGAAGGCCGAACTTAGCGCTTTTGCCGGTCGGTTGCCACCGCAGGAACAGAATTAATAGAAAGATAATACGCAAAAGGCCACCGAACCGCGACTCCGCGATTGGGTGGCCCTGCAAACAATGAATTTACTACTAAAACTCGTAGCGCACTCCCAATTGAGCCCGCCAGGGCGTGCCACTGATGGACTCTCGTCCGGCGCCGGCGTTTACCCGATAGCTATACTGCTGACTCGTCTGATCGAAGCCGTTGATATTGAGAAAGTTGCGCGTTTGTCCAAAGGTGCGATCCACTCCCCAGTCTCTATTGAGCAGATTGGTGAAGTTGAATACGTCAGCCGATAGCTCTAAAGCGTGGTCGCCGAACAAAGCGATGCGCTTGATGAGCCGCAGGTCAAGAGTGGCGACGAACGGATTGATGCCACCATTGCGCTCGGCGATCTCTCCGAAATTGTCGCGTACATAATCCTTGAATTCATCGGTGACCTTTGGGTCGTTGAGCACCGATTGCAAGCCTTCTCGCATACTTTCGGGAGTGGCCGGATCGTTGGGATCAAACACGTAGGCCAAATCATTGCGTAGGTTAAAGTCCCCGTTTAGACTGCTACCTCCGCCTACGGCGTGCAACGAGTAGCGTGTGCCGCCCGACCCGATCAGCGTGGCTCCCAGGCTAAATCCCGCTATGCTGGGGCTAGCGAAGTTCACGGCCAGTTTGCTGCCGAAATGGTTGTCGGAGAAGCCGTAGTACAATGCCCGGGGGTCGTCTTTTACGGGCAGGAAAGTAGACGTATTGGCTACGCAGCAGTTGTACGACGAGTTGTCCTTGGCTTGGTTACGGGTGTAGCTCACGCTCACGTAGCCATCGTCGCCAATCAGATAGTTAGCCTCTACCACTACTGCCATCTGGTCGAGAATGCCTTCGGAGGTCAGCTCCAGCACCCGCCCGGCCTGGTCGGTCTTGCGCGAGTCCAGCCAATCGTTCTGCCCTTTTTCGTTGATTGTCTCAGCGGGCACAAACACTCCGCGATCGGCTTCCTGCGCGATGCGGAAGAAGGGTTCGTCCACCAGATTGCGTTCTTGGTATACATAGTTATTCCAGGTGCGGCTCACTAAGCCGTTGATGGTCACGCTGAGGCGGTCGCTGAACAGGCGGGTGTAGCTCAGGTTGGCCTTCAGGGTAGAGGGCACTTCGAAATTTTCGCTCACCGCGTTGATGGTTGAGAAAGGCGTCACGCCGGGAAGCACTCCGGGTACTGTGCTGGGGTCGTTGCGGTAGGAGACGAAGTCGGGAGTGGGCACATTTTCGCTCACGTCAACCGCTCCCAGCAGTACCCCACTATTCTGAATGTTGTTCACCTGCGCGTAGTAGTGCGGCTGGGCCGAGAAAATACCGGCTCCGAACTTCACAAAGTCGCGCTCGTTACCGCGCACGTTCCAGGTGCCCTGAAACCGCGGCTGCACGTTGTTCCAGTCGGCGGGCTTGCGATCGGTGCGGATGCCCAGGGTCTGATCAAGTACCGGGTTATAGTCAGCTCCATTCAAAAAGGCGGTAAGGTCGTAACGCAGACCGAACATCAGGTTTAAGTTGGGGGTGACATCGGCTTCAACTTGCCCAAAGAGCGATAAATCTAATACCGTTTGCTTTACAATGGGCACACCCTGTAGCGGCACTTCCCGGGCGTAGCGCGAGGGATTGCGGTCGGCAAAATCCTGCAAGCTATTGAAGAAGAAGCGACCGTTCTGCTCATTTGACAGTAGCGTCTCCAGGTAGGTCACCATATTGTCGGTGCCAAAAGTCACATTGAAGCGTCCGGCCTGCCAGTAAGCGGTGTTCACCAGTTGTACCTGATGTTCAAGATTGGTTTCGGGAGTGAAGCGCTGCCCGCCAAGCTGCACGTCGACCGTGCTGGTGGCATTGGGATTGTCGTCGGTCGGAAAGGGTGAAGTGACCTGCACAATGGCGCGAGGAATATTAGAGAAGGGCAATTGACTGCTCGGAGCAAAGGCCCGCTCAGCCCGTTGGTATTGCACTTTGAGTTCGTTGGTGAGGGCCGACGATACGTTAGAACGTAGCGAGAGCAGTAGACTGTTTTCCTGCGAGGAAAAATCACCGACTGATTCGGCTAAATTGATATCAGAGTTATCAAACACACTAAAGGGGCGATTCCAGTCGGAGAAGTTGTTGCGCAGGGTAAGCGTATTATGCTCGTTGATCTGCCAGTCGAGGCGGGCAAAGAAGGTATTGGCTACCGTTTCGCGTCCGAATTCTCCGAACTGTTGCGCATCACTCACGCCGTACTGGTCACGTGCTATCTGCACAAAGCGGCGGAGCGTGTCAAGTCTAATGTTACTCAGGTCTTCATTAAACTCCTGGTTCTCACCTTCACGGATGTCCGCAATGAATACCGGTTCACCGGCGTCTTCCCGGTCGAAGGCCATAAAAAAATGTAGCTTGTCCTTGATGATCGGACCACCCAAACTAAACCCCCACTGGTAGTTGTAAAAGTCTTGCTCACGCTCTTCGCCCCGAATGTTGAACTGGCTGGATAAGGCATCGTTGCGGTGGTATACGAAGGCGGTACCTTCTAGTTTATTGGTACCTGACTTGGTTACCGCGTTAATGGCGCCTCCGGCCTGCCGCCCCTGGGTCACGTCGTAGATGTTGGTGGCCACCTCGAACTCGCGGATGGCTTCCAGCGATACGGTGTAGGGGCCGCGACCGATCTCTCCGGCGGTGAGCTGGTTGCGGGCGTTCACGCCATCGAGTGTAATGTTGGTTGAGGTGCGGCGCTGTCCGCCCAGATTAATACTGCCGCCGCCCTGCAACGGGGATAGGCTGGTCAGTTGGGTGAAGTTGCGGCCTTCGTTGGGCATCTGCCTAATTTGCCGATCGCTGATAGCGGTGGCGTTACCCTCGCGCTGCAAACGAGAACGCAGCGACTGATCGCTGACCACCACTTCTTCGAGTTCGCTGGTGGCTTCTCGCAGGAAGAAATTCACCACCACCTGATCACCCTGGTTCAGGGTGTAGCCCGACTTATTGGTTTCGCCGTAGCCCACGAACGAAGCGGTAATCTGATACGGCCCGCCCAGCGGAAGTTGTTGAATAAGGTATTCGCCCCGCACGTTGGTAGCCGTGCCCACCGTGAATCCGGTGGATTCGTTTTTGAGCCGGACGGTGGCTCCGGGTAGTGGCTCGCCGTCGGCATCGTTGATTATTCCTTTAACCGACGCGTTCGTTGACTGAGCTTGGACTACTTGAACAGACAGCCCAACGCAGTAGGCGCCGAGTAGCCAGCCTATCAGGGAGTACTTTGAGAAGAATGAAGTAGTGGTGCGTAACATGTGACTGGGGTTAGTGAGAAAAAATATTGCGCAAAACTAGGCAGCATCGCGCACTCACCAGTGTCACATTTTAACAATGAACAAAGCTTAACAATAGCTTAACGTGGGGATAATATAAGTACTGGTCATTATCCTCTAGTAGCTAACATCTGGCATCTGATCATATAGAAAGGCTTCTAGCATCTAGCCACCAAAAAAGTCATCCGGTATCCAGCTACAAATACCCCTGCGCCTGCAAACCGAACAGTTCGGCGTATTTGCCATCCTGATCCAGCAAGGCCTCGTGGGTGCCGATTTCCAGGAGTTGGCCCTTTTCCAGCACCAGAATACGGTCGGCCATGCGCACGGTAGAGAAGCGGTGAGAGATCAGCACGGCCGTTTTGCCCGCGGTCAGCTCCGAGAAGCGATGGAACACTTCGTACTCGGCCCGGGCGTCCAGGGCGGCGGTAGGCTCATCGAGTACCAGAATCTGTGCCTCGCGCATGTAGGCCCGGCTGATGGCAATCTTCTGCCACTCGCCGCCCGACAGGTCCACCCCATCGGCGAAGCGCCGTCCGATCATCTGCTCGTAGCCCTGCGGCAGCTTCTCAATCACCTGGTCGGCCATGCCGCGGTAGGCGGCGTCGTCGATCTTTTCTTGGTTGCGCTGCTCGGTAATTTTGCCCACCGCGATGTTGGTGGCGGCCGTCATCTGGTAGCGCACAAAATCCTGAAAGATCACCCCGATCTCGGCCCGCAGATCGTCAGCGGAGTACTCCCGCAGGTCGTGGCCGTTGAGCAGAATCTGCCCCTCGTTGGGGTCATACAACCGGGACAACAACTTGATGAGCGTGGTTTTTCCGGCTCCGTTTTCGCCCACCAGCGCCAGTTTTTCTCCGGCGTGCAGTGTGAAGCTTAGGTGGCGCACCGCCCAGATGTCGGTATTGGGATACTTAAATCCCACGTCCCGAAACTCAAAGCCCTGCCGCAGCGGCCGCGGAAACGGACGCGCATCAGGCAACGTGGGCACCAGGGGTTGCATGTTAAAGAAATCGAAGAAGTCCTGCAGGTACAGCGCCCCTTCGGCCATGCTGGAGAACTGGTTGAGCACGCCCTCCAGTAACGAGCGCAGGCGTGAGAACGACCCGGCCAAAAAAGTAAGATCACCCAGGCTGATCTGCCCGTTCACGGTTTGCAGGATGATGATCACGTAGGCCCCGTAGTAGCCCGCGCTGCCCACGGTGGCAAACAAACTGCCCCAACGCGCCCGCGACACCGCTACCTTCTTGTTGGCCTGGTAGTAGCGCTCTGACACGGTAGCAAAATTGCTCACCAGGAAGTCCGACAAACCAAAAATCTTGATTTCCTTGGCGGTTTCGTCGCTCGCGCCGATGTAGCGGTAGTAATCCAGTTCGCGCCGCTCGGGCGTCCACTGGTTGTTGAGCGAGTAGCTGCGCTCGTTGAAGTGCGACTCGCCCAGAAAAGCAGGCACCACCGCCACGCCGATGAGCAAGATCAGCCAGGGACTAAACGCAATGAGTCCGATGGCCAAGAAGGCGATGGTGATCAGGCTCTGAAACTGCCCCAGCACCTGCGACATCAGGGCGGTGCGCCGGGTGGTCTGCCGCCGTGCCTGCTCCAGCTTGTCATAAAACGTTGCGTCTTCAAACTGCGCCAGGTCCAGCGTGCCCGCGTGCGCCATCAGGCGGGCCGAGGTTTCGTTGGCGAACTTGTCGCCCAGTAGGCTGTCGAGCAGCATCGTGCTGCGGTTGATCGCGTCCGACACAATAGCCAGCCCAAACTCCAGCGCCAGGTAGGTAAAAATCAGGGTCAGGTCGTTGTCGCCCCCGGTTTCGGACAGGCGCACTACCTCATCGATAATGAGTTTGCCCAGGTAAAGCATGGTCACCGGGATGGCCGCCCGCACCACGCGCAGCAGCACGCTGATGGCGAACAGCCGGGGGCTGGTCTGCCAGATAAGTTTAAAGAAGGGGGGTAGCGTGCGCAGGGCACGGAACCGTTCTTTTACCGAGATCTTTTTTTTGTCTGCTTTGTTTTTCTTAGCCATGCGGGTGGGGTCGGCGAACGCCGAAGACTTCCTAAGTCTTTTTGTGAGTAGACGCGCCTCCCGGAGAAAGATTGGAGGGGAGCGCTGCTTCGGGATAAACATCCTTCCCCGTGGGCTCGTTCATTGTGCATGATTAAGATGAACCGGCGGTCCTTCATAAAAACTACCTCTCTGCTTTCAGCAGGCGCTCATCTACCTATTCTGGCGAGACCTTCTGAGTCCGCCTCCAGGAAAATCCTGACCGTCACCGGGCCAATTTTGCCTGCCCAGCTGGGCACCTGCCTTACGCACGAGCACCTGATGTCGACCTTCGGCGGCGAGTCGCGCTACGACCCGGACTACGATGAAGCGGCGTTGTTAACCCAAGTGGTGCCCTACCTCAAGCGTGTGAAGCAACTGGGGGTGCAAAGTATCTTCGAGTGCACCGGGGCCTATTTCGGACGGGATGTGCTTTTGTTGCAACAACTGGCCCAG
The DNA here is from genome assembly GCA_963761785.1 of uncultured Cytophagales bacterium. Taxonomy (GTDB): domain Bacteria; phylum Bacteroidota; class Bacteroidia; order Cytophagales; family Cyclobacteriaceae; genus Tunicatimonas. The sequence continues at coordinate 918,550 of CAVXII010000001.1, read as the reverse complement.
CGCAGCGGCGTGCAAATGATCACCAACACCGGTTATTACGGGGCGGCCAACGATCGATACGTGCCCCAGCACGCGTATCAGGAGAATGCGGAGGCTATTGCCCAGCGGTGGATCGCGGAGTTCGAGCAGGGCATCGACGGCACCGACGTCCGGCCAGGATTTATCAAGATTGCCCTGGATGGCGGGCCGGTCTCGGCCATTGATGCGAAACTGGTACGCGCAGCCGCGCTGACACATTTGGCCACCGGCCTCACCATTGCCTGCCACACCGGCGACAATCCGGAAGGAGCGCAAACCGCCCTGGCAATTTTAGCAGAAGAAGGAGTGGCTCCCACTGCCTGGATCTGGACGCACGCCAATAAGGTAGATGATATTGAGGATTTGCTCCCCGCTGGTCGGGAAGGAGCCTGGATATCGCTCGAACGGCGTGCGCGCCCAGGGTACGAATGCTTCATCCGAAGAAAGTGTCCTCGAGCGACACGTACGTTACCTAAAAGAATTCAAAAAACGAAACCTGCTGTCGCACGTATTGCTGTCGCACGACGGCAACTCGTTTCCGCGGGGTGGGCCCATTCGTCCTTACGAAGCCATCTTCACGGCGCTGCTGCCCCGACTGGCGCAGGAAAGGTTTAGCCAGGCTGATATTCAACAACTGATGGTCGACAATCCGGCGTGGGCGTTCACCATTGGTGGGTAGTTGCTTGCCGAGCAACGATGGTCAAAATAGTTCATAACTTATTGTAAATCAGAACTTTAAAATAGATAAGTGCGGAACGGCGCCAGCTACTGATGCGTTACAGAAGAGAACGAATAAACGCCACTAGTTACTCTTTTCAGCATGCCACTAACCACTCTGGAACCTAAAATAGATACCCGCCCGGCCCGTGTCTGGACGCCCCAGCGGGTCATGTTCACTCCCGCCGCCCTGGACGAGTCCTATGGGCAACGCCTCTACGAACGATTCACCCAGCAGGGGCTGGAGATAGAAGTTCTCAAGAGCAACCGCATCACCGGGGTGCGTCAGGCCGACGTCCGGAAGACCTACACGGTAGCCAAGCGCACGCTGGCGGTGGTCAACGCTCCGCCCAGCGCGTTTAAGCTGCGTCCCATTCCGCCCTCGGCCGACTGGCAGTTTCACCTGGCGGAGGGTTGCCCCGCGCACTGTCAGTACTGCTACCTGGCGGGTAGCCTGTCGGGTCCGCCCATCGTGCGGGTGTTTGCCAACCTGCCCGCCATCCTGGAAAACACCAGCCGCTTCGAGCATCTGGGCCAGCTGGCCTCTTTCGAGGCCAGCTGCTACACCGATCCGCTCGGCATCGAGCACCTTACCGGCAGCTTAGCCGAATGCATCCGCTACTTTGGCACCCGCCCCTATGCCCGCTTGCGCTGGGTCACGAAGTATGATCAGGTGGAGCCGTTGCTTGACCTGCCGCACCACGGGCACACCCGCTGCCGCATCAGCCTGAACGCCGAGTCGGTGAGCCGCCGCCTGGAGGGAGGCACGGCCTCGGTGCAGGCGCGTCTGCAAGCGCTGCGTAAACTGGCATTGCCACCGGCACAGGGTGGGGGAGGTTACCCGGTGGGAGTGGTGCTGGCACCTATTATGCCCATTCCCGATTGGGAAGACCACTACGGAGCGTTGCTGGAGCGGTTGGAAGACACGCTGGACTTTGACTGCGACCTCACCTTCGAGCTGATTACCCACCGGTTCACGCCGGGCTCGAAGGACGTGCTGCTGCAATGGTACCCCAACACCGCCCTGGAAATGGACGAAGCGCAGCGCGTCGTGAAGCGCAACAAGTTCGGCGGCACCAAGTACGTGTTGCCGAAAGATACCATGAAGACGATGCGCAGCTACTTTACCCAGGAGATCGCCCGGCGGTTTCCGCAGGCTGAAGTATTGTACTGGACGTAGTAACCGCGATGCCTGGTCCAGAGGACGGGTTGGGTAGTTTTTTGGATGATTATTGCTGTCGACTCGCCCGCGCGCGCCGTTAATTTGCTTGGTCGTCTTCTAAATAGCCCGCTATTCCCCTTGCGAAGGTCAGTGGAGACCTAAATTAGCTCGCACGCGGGGTATATTAGGTCTCGCGAGCACTTCTTTACCGCTGTCGACCCGTTATCTACGGCGTGCGACCCGTAACTTACGCCTCGCACAGGGTAAATCACGGGTCGATCGGCCTACTTTAGGCCACGTCAGGCGTAGATTAGTCCGCTTCAGTAGTAGATTACGCCAATCATGACTCTCTTTACCCCTCTTCAACGGCTCGGGAAGGCACAAGCCGAGGTGAAAATGAAGGAACTGCGGGTTTGATCACGGCACCTTGATCACCTTTCCGGTGATGACGTCCTCGCCGGTGGTGATTTGGTACAGATAAGTACCCGTTCGCCAAGAAGACACGTCTACGTGATGCTGGATTTGGTTACCGGTGGCACTCACTTCGGTGAACGACTGCGTGTACACTTCTCTGCCCTGCAAATCCATCACCCGCAAGTGCGCGGGCCCTGCTTTCAGCCGAAAGTCCAGTTCGCGGGCGGTGGGGTTAGGATAAACCGTTACCAAAGATGAGGCATCCTCCATTTCATCCAGTCGAGGCTTAGCGGGAGCTGCTGTACGCGCCGCTACCGTAGAAGCCGACGCCGAGACCATCTGATCAGAAGGGGTGATTTGTAAGTAATCCACATTAGGGCCACTGTTGCCCAGGGCGGTGAGGCGGATGCGGTGTTCGCCTGCCGTAATAGACGCCGGGTCGATGTTCTCGCTGCGCCACGATGTCCAGCCGGTGGTCGGACTGCCCAGCACGGTACCAATTTCCTGACCGTTGAGGGTGACGCGCAGGTTGCGGGCGGCGTTGCTGCCGTTGGCGTACTGAAACAACAAGCGGTAGGGCGCAGTGGCGGCAAAGTCGACTGTCCACTCCACGTAATCGTTGCTCTTGTTGATGTAGTCGGCGAAGCCGGTTCCGCTGAAGCCGCTCTGATTCATGGCCACCACGGGGCCGCTTAGGGTGGCGTCTTCCGCTTCGTAGCGCGCGAAATTGGGCACTGCCACGAAGGCCACCAGGTAGTTCATGTTAGAACCCACCGCCGGAGGAGCCAGGTTGGCCCCGATGCGTAGCTGGTTAGGGTACGTAGCAAAAAAGGCGGAGCGTACCCGCTTGGAGTAGACCTCGTAGAAGGGCGAGCCAGGGTCGTTGGTGCCAATAGTGAGGTCGGTCTTGGTCCAATCGCTCAACCAAGCGGGCAACTGGATGCTGCGCGGGTCGTAGGCCACGTAGGCCACCGCCGGTTCCTTGAGGTAAACTTTCATAAAGTCGCCACTAGTGGTCAAGGCCTTGTCATTATTGGGCGGTTTGACAAACGAAGCGCCCTGCAAGAACTCCGGCACGCTGGTGACGGTGTAGGGACGGTCGGTGAAGAAGGTTTCGCCTACGGTGAGCTTGCTAATCGCGTAAGCGTTGTTGCTTTGCACGGCCACCTGCTTGATGAGATCGTCTTCAGCAGGCTTCTCGGGTGCGGTTTTCTGCACGGCTGGCACTTCGGCGCGGATGTACTCCACGAAGAAATCTTCTCCGGCGGTTTGGGTAGCCGCACTCCAACTCACCTTCCCCAGGGTGGCGTAGGTGGTGTCGATGGCTTCCAGTATTGGCACGTCCGAAAAGCCGTTGTCATCTCCCAGATACACCTGGATGAGGCCGTTGTCATACTTCTCGATGCGGAAAGCGTGGGGCTGGGCTGGGTCCAGGGTGATCACCTGGTCGTCGAGTACCGTCGGATAGAAATAGTTGCCGTCGATAGTGCCCAGCGAGAGTAGGTTGCCGAAATCGGCCTGGTAGGTGAGCACGTAGCCGGTGTTAGCATCGGGATCTTGCTGGCCAAAGGTGAGGAAGTAGTAGCGGTAGTAGCCGGTGACAAAGTTTGAGGCCTCGGTTTGCAGCACGTAGGAGGTGGCGTTGAAGGAGGGCACCGTGGTGAGCCGGGTGTAGTTGTCATCGGGAGCGTTGTAGGCCTGTCCGTTCTGGATCGTCCAGCCGCCGTCGCCATTCCAGAAGGGGCCTAGTTCGGCGCGCTCAAAGTCATCATCGAACAGCACCGGCGAGGTGGATAATACGCTGGCCGTGATGTTTTCCACGAAGAAATCCTGAGCAGCGGTCTGGGTGGCGATGAGCCAGCCCAGCTTGCCCAGGTTGGGGTAGGTGGTGTCAACGGCTTGCAGCAGGGCGGTGTCGGCGTAGGCGGTGCCCACTTCGGCGATGAAGAGCTTGATGGTGCCATCGTCGGTGTGCTCTACCCGAAGTTTGAGAGGGTCTACGTCGTTGAGGCCAATCTGAAGCGTAGCTAGCACCTCGGGGAAGTAGATGTTGTCGGTGCTTTTTACGATAGACAGGTAGCCGCCGAAAGCACGGTCGTAGCGAACGGCGTAGGTGGAGTCGGGAGTGGACTGTTCGCCGAAGGTGAGGTAATACTCACGCCAGTAGCCGTACTCAAAGGGGTAGGCGATGGTTTCCAGCACGTAGTTGGTTTCGCTAAAGCTTTGGGTGGTGGCTAGTTTGCCACCGGGGCCCTCAACAGTATTGTAGGCCTTACCATTTTGGATGCTCCACTCCGCAAAGGCATCGGTGGTCCAATCGGGACCGAAGGAAGCGCGCTCGAAGTCGTCGGAAAAGATCACCTGCGCCTGGCTGGTGGGGGCCGCCAGTAACAGAAGAAAATAAGCGGCAGCATAGGCCAACGGGCGAACCGAAATGTTGAAGGGTAAGGATAAACTCATCGAGTAGAAGTTAATAGTTTGAGTAAATAAGGTAGTGACTATTATTTTGTGTTTGAAGTAATTTTGCTTCCGACAGAGTAATAAATAAGCACTCCGTTCGAATAATGTTGCTCTATCGTGCTCAAGTAGCAATAATAAGATAGGTAAATAAGTAATTGATCAACGTACGTAAGTACAGGTTCAGATGAAATCGGAAAAGAAGCAGGCAAGTGCATGAAATCTTAGTAGGAGAACCAACCCACGTCGGTGCAGTCGGGTGGTACCTGTAAGTCGCCACTTACGTAGTCGGCCTGGTAGTAGTGCATCAGCGTAAGGTGGGGGTTGCCTTGCCAGCGCTGGGTGTAGAGTACGCACAGCCATTGATTTTTAATGGTGATGCCCAGGTAGCTGGCCATTTCATCTAAGAACCGGTTGATGGATAAGGGCTGATTTTAGCGGTCGCCCGACAGTTCCCACGTGTCGTTCCATTTCACCAGCAGTACTTCACCCTGATCGTTGGTGACGTACAATTTTAAGAATCAATAGTTGTCGGGTTGATCTTGGGAGGCTAGAGGAGCGGTGATGAGCGCGAGCAGAAGGGTAAGAAAGGTCTTCACAGGGTTGTTTTGCTGGTGAACAAGTTTTATCATTGACAAGATGGCTGATTCACCATAACTTCCTAAACCATGCCTCCTACCCGCCGACACTTTATCAAGGCTGCCACCGCCCTAGCAGGCTCCCTACCCCTGGTGGTCGGCGGAGCCTCCCCCTCAACCGCCTCCCCGCCCGGCGCCGATCCGCCCGGCAATCCATTAGACGCCGTGCTAGCGCAACCTGTGCTCCGGCGCGAGCTGTTTCCCGATCCGGTTATCATCGACCGGCTGGAGCTGCTGCGCTACGGTGATAACTTCCTGTGCCGCGTCACCTCCACCGACGGGGCCGAGGGGGTGTCGGTGAGCAACAATTACCAGATGATCTACCTGTATCCCATCTTCACCAAGCGCTTGCAGGACTTTTTCATCGGCCGAGATGCCCGTGACTGGGAGCAGTTACTGGAAGAAGTGTACGTGCATAAAAGCAACTACAAACTACAAAACCTGGCCCTATGGGTGCCACTGGCCACTATTGAGTTTGCGGTGCTGGATATGCTTGGGAAAATTGCTCAGCGGCCCATCGGTCGGTTGCTGGGCGATATTCATCACCCCCAAATTGCCGTCTATCAGGCCAACAACTTCCGGGGGAAGTCGGCCGAAGCATTGATCGGGCTAATTCAGCAGCAGATGGAAGAGACGCAAGCCAAGGCCCTGAAGTTTAAGGTCGGTGGACGCATGAGCAAGAACGACGACGACCCGCCGGGCCGCACGGAGAAGCTCATTCCGCTGGTGCGCCAGACCTTCGGCGATGCCATGACCATCTACGCCGACTCGAATGGTTCGTACGATGCCGAGGAAGCCATCCGCATCGGCAAACTGATGGAAGAATACAAATACGATTTCTACGAAGAGCCCGTGCCCTTCGACTGGTACGAAGAAACCCAGCGGGTGGCCCAAGCGCTGAGCATTCCGGTGGCGGGAGGCGAGCAGGAACCCAGTATGCACACCTTCCGTTGGCTCATTAAGGAAGACGCACTGGATGTGGTGCAACCCGATATCTTCTACTTTGGGGGCATGGTTCGCTCCATGCGGGTGGCGCGGATGGCGGCGACGAAAGGCAAAACCTGCACGCCGCACATTTCAGGGTCGGGATTGGGCTACTTATACATGATGCATTTTGTATCGGCCGTGCCCAACGCGGGGCCCTACCACGAGTTCAAGGGGTTTAATAACGAAATACCGCTGGATTGCCCCACTTCAGACTTGGCTAGCCATGATGGGGTAGTGAAAGTGCCGACCGGTCCTGGCCTGGGGGTGACCATTGATCCGGACTACGTGGCGAAGCACGCGGTGGTGAAATAGCTATTGACGAGTATTTTTTGATGAACGCTATGTGTTTACGTTGCTTTTGGCTGCTGCTGCTGCTGTTCGCCTCCCTTGGGGTGCGGGCCCAGCTACCGCCGTCGGTGGCCCCCGATGATCAGATCCGGTACCAGCAATTGAAGGACAGTATTTATGTGCTGGGAGAAAGTGCTGAGGCCATTGGGGTGCATCACCGACTGGGAAAGTTCTTCACGGAAGAATACCTACTGCTCGATTCAGCAGCATGGTACACCCAGCGCGGCTTTGAACTGGCCAGCGCCCATGATTCGGTATGGTGGCAGGGGAGGTGTAAGCATCTGTTAAGCTACATTGCTTTGGTGCAAGAAAAACCACTGGAGGCCAAAGAAGCGACACAGGCGGCCCTTCGCTACTATACGGCAGCAAAAGACAGCATGGGGGTGTCAAAAATGAAAGTCAACCTGGCCGCCGCTTACCTTGGGTTGGGGGCATTGGATCGCGCTTTGGTCATCAACCTGGAAGTGAGTCGCTACTTTGAGAAGCACCAAGACTGGAGCCTCCTCGTCATGGCACTCAATAACATCGGTATGATTTATGGTCACTTGAACAATCCGGAGAAGGCAGCTAATTATTACCAGCGGGTGATTGCCATCTGCGATAGTACAGACAACCCAGAAGGTTCACTGAACAGCCTACAAAACCTGGGCGGTGCGCTCGTGGATCAAGGTAAATACCGGAAAGCCATCGATCAATATAATACTGCTCTGGAACTGGGTTTGATTTTGGACAACCCTACGTCTATTGAGCGAGCGTACAATGGCCTTGGATACACTTATTATCTAATGGGCGACTCCGAACGAGCCATTGCTTACGCTGAGAAGTCGATGGCCATTTCTGACCAAGGAGCATACGACTACGATGACGCTCACAACCTGCACACCATCGGCATGGCGCACTTGGCCCTGGGTGATATTGAGCAGGCCGAAAAGAACCTTCAACTCGCCCTTAGCACTGCCGAAGAGAATGGTTACGCTACCAGTCTAGCCGAGTTCCAGGAAGGTTTATACACCTTGTATCAGCAAACCGGCAATTACCAGCGTGCGTTCGAGTACCTTCAGGACTACATGGCAACCAAAAACAAAATTAGCGGTAGCGCCATAAACGCCAACATCAATGAGGTTGAGGCTGAATTTATGGCCCAAGAAAAGGAGCAAGCCCTGAAAGTAATGGAAGCCCAAAATGCGGCAGACGAAAAACGGTTTAAGAAAACGATCAACTACGTGAGTGTCTCACTGGTGGCGGCACTGCTCCTTCTGGTCGTTTTTTTTCAACGACAAAAAATGGTGCTGGCCCGCAATCAGCAGCAGTTGGCCCAGAACAAGTACGAGTCGTTGCGTTCTCAAATGAACCCTCACTTTATCTTTAACACCCTAAACGGGGTGCAAAATCAAATTTTAAAGGCTGATAAGCTAGCGGCCTACCAGCACCTGAATCGTTTTGCCGACACCATTCGGCTCATGCTGAGCAACTCCAGCCATGCTTTCGTCCCCCTGGAGGTGGAACGCCAGCTCATTGAGCGCTACGTGGGCTTGGAGCAGGACCGGTTTGGGCAACGGTTTAGGTATGAATTCACGGTGGATGAGGAGCTCGCTGAGTTGAATCCCTTGGTTCCTTCTATGATTCTACAACCGATTGTGGAGAATGCCATCATCCACGGTTTGTCTAACAAGAAGGAGCCCGGAAACCTAAGTATCTGCCTGACGAGCAGCGAAAAAAGCGTGCGTTGCACGGTGGAAGATGACGGCATCGGGCGCACCGCAGCGCTGGCTATTAAACAAGCCCGGATGAATCGGCACCTGTCTATTGCCACCGAAAACACCCGGGAGCGCATTGCCCTTTTGAAGAAGTTTGGTTATAAACAAAGCAAAATGACGATTACTGATCTGTATGACAACCAAGGAAAAGCGTCGGGAACCCGGGTGCACGTTGACTTACCGATCAAAGGCTTGAAGTGATGGAAAGACTACGTTCTATTATCGTTGACGATGAGCCACACGGCATTGAGACGCTGACGCATATTTTGCAAGCTGTTTGTCCGGAAGTAGAACTGGTCGGCACAGCCCAAACGCTGTCTGAAGCCGAGCGATTGCTACGTGAAGTTTCTCCGGGGCTGGTTTTTCTGGATGTACAACTGGGTACCCAGACCATCTTTGAGTTACTTAATGACTTAGAGGAAACTCCCTTCGAGATCATATTCATATCGGCACACGACCAGGCGCTGGCGGCAATCAAGTTTATGGCCATTGACTACCTACTGAAGCCCATTGACATTGAGGCGCTGAAGGAGGCGGTGAAACGAGCCGTATATAACAAGAAAAATCGGAATTTTTACGACCACGCCCGGGAGTTGGTTGCCTCATTACAGCATACCAACGGGGAAGACCGCAAAATCGCCATCCCCACGCAGGATGGGTACGAATTCGTGCTCACCAAAGACATTCTCTACTGCACGGCCAACGGCAGCTACACCACGCTTCAGCTACAGAACAAACGTCAGCTGATCGCCTCTCAGATATTGAAGCACTATGAGGAACTGCTGGAGGGCCATAAGTTCATTCGTATTCACAATTCCTATCTGGTGAACGTTCAGCGGATCAAAAGCATCTCCCGCTCCGACGGAGGCTACGTGATGATGGAAGACAACCAGCGGCTTCCGATCTCCAAATCCCGCAAAGAGAGCCTGCTAGCTGAGTTAAGGCTGAAGTAAGACAATCACTCGGCTAACTGAAAGGGCGTATCCATTGGTTGAAATCCGTCAGCCACCTATTCGCTCTTGGTTGGTAGGAGGCGTTCGGGTAGCTTTGTTTCATAAATTAATTCTCACCTTCAATCACTAACCCCATGAAAAAAGTATTTTTAACCGCTGCGTTTGCGTTGTTCGCGCTTACATTTGCCCAGGCGCAAGCCAGTTCTTCGTGTAAAGACGGCTCGTGCACCGTTACTACTCCTTGTAGCACCTTTACCGGGGCGGGATCCAGCGCCAGTACGCAGGCAAGTTCACGCAACGGAGTGACAACGTATAAGGGATTTATTGATGGAAAGTTGGTTGTGGAATGCACTGCCTCAACACCAGCACCCCAACCGAGCCCTAAGCCTGACGGCAAGCCGTGGTTCTGTGCTTTCGTCCCTCAGTCTTTCTTCTGTCAATAGTTGATACTTAACCCAAGCTACTTATACTACTTTTCGCTTGGTTCTGTCAGTTAAGTTGCACTTTTCTGACTAAGAAATTCTTTCAGGGTTTCATTTCAATGGGTAGCGGGTTGTTGATTACCAAACAACTCGCTACCTTTTGTGCGTTATGACCGTCATCTTCACCGATATCCAGCAGGCTGCCGCGCGTATCGCGCCCCTGATTCACCGCACGCCGGTGCTCACCAGCCAAACCATCACCGGATGGCCGGTTGCCAGATATTTTTTAAGTGTGAGAACTTCCAGAAGGCCGGGGCCTTCAAAATGCGGGGCACCACTAATGCTGTGCTGTCACTCACCGAAGCCGGACGGCGGCGCGGAGTGGCTACGCACTCATCGGGCAACCACGGGCAGGCGGCTTCCGATCTCCAAATCCCGCAAAGAGAGCCTGCTGGCTGAGTTAAGGCTGAAGTAAGACAATCACTCGGCTAACTGAAAGGGCGTATCCATTGGTTGAAATCCGTCAGCCACCTATTCGCTCTTGGTTGGTAGGAGGCGTTCGGGTAGCTTTGTTTCATAAATTAATTCTCACCTTCAATCACTAACCCCATGAAAAAAGTATTTTTAACCGCTGCGTTTGCGTTGTTCGCGCTTACATTTGCCCAGGCGCAAGCCAGTTCTTCGTGTAAAGACGGCTCGTGCACCGTTACTACTCCTTGTAGCACCTTTACCGGGGCGGGATCCAGCGCCAGTACGCAATCGTTTTTAATAAACGGAGTAATTACCTACAAGGCGTTCATCGACGGCCAGCAGGTACTTGAATGCTCTGATGGGTCAAAGCCAGCGTCTGGTGACGGTCCTGTTATTATCATTGGTGATGGTTCTGACAATCCCATTTTCGATAAGCCTAAGCGCACCGACCCCAGAACTCTACTTGGTCGTCGGTCTAGAAGATCTAATTAGGGTTTGATATCCGGGGCAATGGTAGCTTTCTTTGCCCTTTGATCAGAGCAAAAATAGGGAAATGATAGGCATCGATCAGTTTGGTCTTGCATTTCCTACTACCTAGTAAAACATCCTTGGAGAGGGGACTGCTGACGTGGTTCCCTTTTTATTGCCCAATACTTTTGTTTACCCAGGCGAAGAAGCGCATTAAGTCGCTGCGGAAGTCAGGTGGACAATTACCAAAGCAGTCGGCGCTATTCTTTGAGCAGAAGTGGATATTGGCTACTTTAATCGCCAGAATTGAGTAGTATTTTGCTTCTTCAGTCTATTACCATGCCTACTACGTTCACCGACATCCAGCAAGCCGCCCAGCGCATTGCCCCCCTGATTCATCGCACGCCAGTGCTCACCAGCCAAACCATCGACCGGATGGCCGGATGCCAGATATTTTTTAAGTGCGAGAACTTTCAGAAAGCCGGTGCTTTTAAGATGCGTGGTGCCGCCAACGCGGTGCTGTTGCTCACTGAGTCCGAACGCCGTTCGGGAGTGGCCACCCATTCATCAGGCAACCACGGGCAGGCACTGGCGCGGGTCGCCCAAGTAGTAGGATGCCCCGCCTACATTGTGATGCCCCGCACCGCTCCGCAGGTGAAGCAACGCGCGGTGGAAGGGTACGGCGCCGAAATCATCCGCTGCGAACCGACACTGGCGGCACGCGAGTCTACGTTGGCCGAGGTGGTGCGCCGAACCGGAGCCCACTTCGTGCATCCCTACAATAATGAGCACGTGATCGCCGGGCAGGGCACCGCGGCGCTGGAGCTCATCGACCAGACGAGTGAACTAGATACCGTGATGGCCCCGGTGGGTGGGGGTGGACTGCTGAGCGGCACCGCCCTGGCTACTCACGGACTGCTCCCTAACGCGGCGGTGGTGGCGGGCGAACCCAGCGGGGCCGACGATGCCTACCGTTCGCTACAGGCGGGGCAGATTGTGCCTTCCGAAGCGCCCAACACCCTGGCCGATGGTCTACTTACCTCCCTAGGTGAGCTTACCTTTCCCATCATTCAGCAGCACGTGGAGCGCATTATCACCGTGTCGGACGATGAGATCATGCACGCCCTGCGCTTGGTGTGGGAGCGCATGAAGATCATTATTGAGCCCTCGTGCGCGGTGCCGTTGGCAGCGCTGCTAAAAAGTAAAGACTCTTTTGCGGGTCAGCGGGTAGGTGTTATTCTGACCGGCGGCAACGTGGACCTGGCCAAGCTCTCCTTCTAGTGCCTTGCTTCAAGTGTTTTCAGTGCCTTCTACTACTAGTGGTTATCGGCACCTTCTATCTATGCTATTTTTTCAATAAATTTACCAGTACTTGTGAACTGTGGTAATAAAAGCATCACTTTATTAGTCATAACTTCTTCATTAGCTAAACTTTAGGGCTTGGTTTCTTGTAGTTAACACAGTTGCCGATCATCATCGACTTCCTGTTATGCAAGTGAGAAGAATTCACATAATTCCATCGATCTCCATCCTCGATAAGAAGATCACGCGGCTCAAGCAGGGAAATTTCTCGCAGGAGCAGGTGTACGACGAAAGTCCGGTGGACTTGGCCAAGAAGTTTGAGGATCATGGGGTCACGAAGCTCCAGTTGGTTGATCTGGACGGCACCCGACAGGGTAAACCGGTGAACTATGCTATTCTGGAGCACATTGCCGGACACACTAACTTAGAAATAGATTTTGCGGGAGGTATCAATACTGATGGGGATGTGCATCAGGCCTTTGATTGTGGGGCGAAGAAAGTGACCGCCGCCACGGTGGCCGCGCATAATCCGCAGGAGTTTGCTTCCTGGATCGTGTCGTACGGGCGGGACAAGATTGCCTTGGGTGCCGATGCGATCAGCGATACTCCCGAGGGAAGGAATGTAGCCATCCAGGGTTGGCAGAAAGATTCTCAGATTGATCTATTCAAGCACGTAGAGTTCTTTTATTCTCGCAGTTTGAAGTATCTTAAAACCAGCGACGTTTCTAAAGAAGGCGCGGGGGAAGGGCCTTCGTTTAACCTGTATCGCGACTTGATCGAGCAGTTTCCGGGCATTAAACTCATTGCCAGCGGTGGAGTGCACCGGGCTGAAGACATTGAACGCTTACAGGAAATCGGAGTGTACGCAGTTGCTTTCGGACGGGCCTACTACGAAGGGCTGATCAGCATGAAGGAATTAGAACAGTTTTGCGCCAGTTGATATGCTCCAATACGGCCTGATTGGTTATCCGCTGAGTCATTCGTTCTCCAAAAAATATTTCGCCCGTAAGTTCGAGAAGGAGGCTATTGCTGATACCACTTACACGCTTTTTCCGCTAGAGAATATTGCCGATCTTCCTGATCTACTTCAGCAGCACCAAAACCTAATTGGCCTGAACGTGACCATCCCCTATAAGCAGCAAGTCATTCCCTTTCTAGACCGACTCGACCCGGTGGCGGAGCGTATTGGAGCGGTGAACACCATCAAAATCAACCGTGTTTTGGGCGAACGGGTAGGATATAACTCGGACTACTACGGATTTAAACAGTCGTTGGAGCCCTGGCTTAGCGGACGTATCGTGAAGTCAGCGCTGGTGCTGGGTACGGGCGGAGCTTCTAAGGCTATCGTTTGTGCGCTCAAAGATTTAGGAATTGCTTATCAGTACGTTTCTCGCCACGCATCATCAGAAGCAACCACCTACGAGGCACTTCGGGCCGGTTATACGCTTGCTGACTTTTCGCTCATCGTCAACACCACTCCCCTGGGCATGTCGCCGCACGTAGACGCTGCGCCCGACCTAGCCTACGAGCAGCTCAGGGCCGGGCAACTGTGCTACGATCTGGTGTATAATCCGGAAGAAACTTTATTTATGAAGCAGGCCGCTGCGCAGGGCGTATCGGTTAAGAACGGATTAGAAATGCTGCACCGGCAGGCCGAAAAAAGTTGGGAGATTTGGAATGCGTAATTCCTGTAGCATGCCATGCCCTGTTCACTACTACGGATTGATCATGATGTGTGCCCGGTGCGTGCCAGGGTCCATAATCCAGGGCATGCCCGGCGCTTCGGGACTCAGCGGTAGGCCGGTGCTTTCGGCGGTGGCGTAGGGAATATACACTACATAGCGGAAGTTGCCATCCTTCACTTCCCCGGCTTCGCTATCGTAGTTTTCGGCGGGCGCCGAGTAAACGAATAGGGTAGAAGGCTGCGCAGGCATTTTGAGCTTTCCAGACTTTACCTCTTTCTCTCGCAGGTCAAAAATTTCTTTAGCCGATTTGCCTTCGGCCTTCAGGTCGCGTCCCCGCTGCATAAACGGCTCCAGATCGCGGTGGTAGCAAGACGCACTAAATCCTTCTTTGGTGGGGTCGTCGGCCAGGCAGACCAAGGTGTTGCTTCCTTGGCGCAGCGTTACTAACTCTCCTTGCTGGTTGTAGCCGTATACCGTAGCTGCGGCGCGCTGCTCAGCCGGAGCGGCCAGAACCGCCGTCGCAATCTGCTGGTCAGCATTCGGGGGTAACGACTGGGCACAGGCTACGCAAGTGAACCAGCAAACAAGCAACGTAGGGGAAAGAACATTCATACCAATTAGTTTTGGCAAAATGTAAGGCTTTTGGCTCAGATCAGCAACAAAAAATGAAGGGAGGTAAAATTGTTAGCGCTCATGGGCCAAGCAGCTAGCGTTCACTGAATCTCGAACACCGCACGCATGCGGGAGCTAAGTTTAATTTTCTGAAAGTCTATCTCAGGCGACGATTCAGCCATATCGGCTGAGGCCATCGCCATGCCTCGCGCCTGCCGGTAATAAACCGGAGGGGCATCGCCGCCGGTGTCTATCTCCTGAACCTCAAGAATACCGCCCAAGCGTTCATCGAGGCCCTGTAACAGGTAACCAGCCTTTTCTTTGGCGTTTTGCAACGCTTTGATTTTTAAGTCTTTCCGGTACTGCTCAATTTTAGAGTGCGAGTAACGATCTACATTGGTACTTTGAATGCCCTTCGCATCAATACTAGCCAGCAACTCATTCACCTGGTTGAGATCGCCAAACTTGATGGAGTATTTCTTACTAGCCAGAAACTCCTCGCGCTGCGGTTTCTTCTTGCGGTACCAATCGTAGTTGTAGCCGTACACGTTTTCTATCCGAAAGTCGTCTTTTTTAATTCCCAGATCTTTGATGGTATTGTAGAGTGCCCGTTCCAACTGCTCAATCTTCATTTTCTCCTTGTTATCGTTTTGGTACTCTTTCAGCGTGATACTGAAGTAGATTTCGTCGGGCGTGATCTCTTCTTCGGCCTGCCCGTAGACCTCTATCTTTTTCGTCATAGGTTGGTCAGTTTGGGCAAAGCCGTAGTTGGTTGAGCTGAAAATCAACAGAATTAGTAAAGCTTGAGAGTAGCGCATTGTTGTTTTAACAGGATAACGGCTAAGCTGATAGATTAAGTACACCATCGGTTACAAGAAGCAGAAAATACGGCTGGCGGCATTTCTAATCGCTGCCACTTTCTCCATTTTTGCGTATATTAGAAGTCGATACCAACCGTGATACTACAATGAAAAACAAGTACGGATTACACGGAAAACTGAAAGCCACCGAGGGTAACGCTGAACAGCTTGCTAACATTTTACTTGAAGCTGCCCGATTGGTTTCTTCCGCTGATGGCTGTCATCTGTATTTTGTTAGCAGAGACCAAAGCGATGAAGACATAGTCTGGGTTACCGAAGTATGGGACACCGAGGCAAATCACGATAATTCGCTCAAGGTTGAAGGAGTGAGAGAACTGATCGCGCGAGCTATGCCTTTGCTCGCCGGACAACCGGAAAGAGGACAGCAGTTGAGTGTCTTAGGAGGGAAAGGAGTCAATTAATCATACGAAACCATGTTTTACGTCCGCTATCTAATCAGCTTTCTGCCTTACGTTATCGTACTTTTCGGTAACATGACGGGTGGATACTGGGCCATGGGTAACATCATCTTTACTTTGGGCTTTCTGGTGATCGTTGACTGGATCGTGCCGGAGGATAAACAAAAATTAGCTAGTACCGATGGCGTCTTCCCCGACGTAGTGCTGTGTGGCTCAGCGGTGCTGCACACCCTTGGGGTGGCCAGTCTGCTTTATGGTGTGTACAGTGGCGTCCTGATTGGAAAGTTTATCTGGCTAGCGGCTGTATCCACCGGCTTCGCGGGCGGACAATTAGGGATCACCGCCGCGCACGAACTAATTCACCGGGAAAAGAGTCGATGGATGCAAAACATAGGCATCTGGAACTTGTTCTTGGTCAGCTATTCTCATTTCTTCACGGAACATCGGTTAGTGCACCACGCCAAGGTGGGCACTTCAGAAGACCACGCCACGGCCCGCTACGGCGAGAACTTCTACGCTTTTTTGGTTCGCTCAGTACCATCCCAGTGGTTCAGTGCACTACAGACTGACGCCCAGCGACAGCGAAAAAACGGACGAGCTACCTACGGATTGGGTAATTTTACTTCACGGGCTACCGTAGCCCAATTGCTTTTTATGGGAGTGATATTCGCTGGACTGAGCGGAGTGGGTTTAGCAGCGTATGCGCTACAAAGTGTCTCAGCTTTTTTCTTGCTCGAGTACGTGAATTATATTGAGCATTATGGTTTGGAGCGCAACCCCAGCGAGCGGGTCGGTAAGCAACATGCCTGGCAGTCTGATACGTTAACCAGTAGGTTTATCCTCTTTGAACTTTCGCGGCACGCCGATCACCATATGCGGGCCAGCAAACCCTATTATACGCTTGACTCGCACGAGACGAGTCCTACCATGCCCGCAGGATATTTTGGGATGTTTTACATTGCTTTGATTCCGCCGCTATTCTTCCACATGGTGCACCGGCGCCTACCAAGAAAGGTAGGGCAACCGGTACATCCTACCAATTAGTTGTCCTGTAAGCCTTTCTCAGCTTGCTCAGCTTCGCTTTTGGCTTTGGCAGCTAACGCCTGGGCTTTCTGACGCGCCTCTTCGATGATAGCGTCTTCGTCGTAACCGTTACCCGAGCCAACCATATCGCTCACGCGGTGGCGCAGGTCTTCACCTGACTCCGGGGCCAGCAGCAAGGCCGTGATGGCTCCAGCCACCACTCCGCCGATGAATCCGGCAACAATGCTTCCGGTTTCGTTGCGCTCTTGCTTCTTCTTATCGGCCACATAATACCGTTGCTCGGGAAGTTTTTCCTTCATCTCATTAAAAGCCTTGTTAAGCGCCAAGGCCGCGCCGGTAATCATGCTCACGGTTTTAAAGGACGGTAGTGAACTGCTTTTCTTCTTTCTTCCTAGGATACTCATAATCAAGTTTAGTTAAAAAATAAAAACTTTGTGATTCGTTTGTCTCAAAGCTACAAAATCAATACGTCTGTTCAACGAATAATTTCGGAGACGGTTTCATCCTGCTCTAGAAAAGGAAAGTAATTTGCCAGAACAACCGGTGCGAAACACCGTATACCGTACGGTAGGTACTTGCCCCGCGCACTGAACTAAACGGACCTACTTTCTATTCATCAATGTATGCATCCTCTCAAACGCCAGGCTGAAACCCTCCTT
This sequence comes from uncultured Cytophagales bacterium, assembly GCA_963761785.1. Lineage (GTDB taxonomy): Bacteria > Bacteroidota > Bacteroidia > Cytophagales > Cyclobacteriaceae > Tunicatimonas. Next base: position 901,157 of record CAVXII010000001.1, on the reverse strand, counting down.
CCAACGCGGTTCGGTACCTTCACTATGATTGGCTACGGGCAACAGGCTGATCAACGCATGCCCCATCTGGCGCTAGTAAGCGAGCGCACCGACTTCGACAAGGCAGTTCCGGTTCGGGTACATTCCGAGTGCATGACCGGCGATGTGTTCGGTTCGCTTCGTTGCGACTGTGGCGAGCAGCTAGAAGAGTCGCTGCGCCTCACGGGGCAGCAGGGTGGGGTTGTGGTCTACCTACGACAAGAGGGACGGGGAATTGGCTTGCTGAATAAGATGAAAGCTTACAATCTACAGGATGAGGGCATGAATACTGCGGAGGCGAACCTGCATCTTGGTTATGATATTGACGAGCGCGATTATGGCTTGGCTGTAACGATTTTGAAGGATCTCAACATTCGTACTATCTTGCTGATGACCAATAATCCGGAAAAAATCAAAAGCCTATCGGAAGCGGGGATTGTGGTAGAAAAAAGATTGCCTCTGGAGATTAAGCCGCACCGTGAAAACTACGCGTATTTGCGCACGAAGCAAGAACTGATGGGGCATTTGCTCAATATTAATGGTTCTGGATAAGTGGGACTGGCCTATTCTGACGCAGCAATTGCTTGCAGTCGTGCGCGCTCGTGGGCACTAAGACTATGGTAGCCACTTTGACTAATTCTATCTAGCAGCACGTTCATTTCGTCTTCTGAGGTTACAAAGTCATGGTCATCTTGCGAAATGCCTATCTCGTCCCACATTTGGGTAGCAAGCGAACCATCAACCAGGGCAGACGTGCTGGCTGGTGTAACTAGCGGAGCTTTCACTAGTGCGTAAAACAGCACTACCGAAGGCAGTAATAGCGCCGCTGCCAGCCACAGCGTGGTCTGCAGTGAATCAGGAGCGACCACCGGACTGAGTAACAGGCCAACGATAGCGCCTCCCAAATGGGCATCGTGGTTGGTGGTACCGTGGTCAGCTTTTAGTGCAAACACTGATACTGACACAAAAGCGACTGCCAATGGCCACAGGGGCAAAGCAGTCGCTAGCGAAGGTATGCTTAGCGTGAGCGAAGGCGAAAGGGTAAGGCTAGTCATGAGCACTCCACTAACTCCACCGGCAGCGCCTACGGCATGAGATCTTCCGCTCTGATCATTCCGAGAAACGTACAGCGCCAGCAAATTCCCTCCCACTGCACTCACCAAGAAGACAAACAGAAAATTAGGCGTGTCGAGCGGCCCTTCAACTGCATAGCCCAAACCCAATAACATGAAGGTATTGAGAGTTAACTGTGTCCACTGATTGTGAATCCACGGTGCGCTCCATAAACGATAGTACTGGCTTTTCTCTAGGATGCTATCAACCGCCAAACCATAGCGGGGCAGTAAAGAAGGGAAAATACGTCTAGCTAATGCGAAGGCGAGACAAATAAATATTATACTATTTACTGCGTAGATGTTATATTCCATATGCTATAAATTGGCAAAATACAATATATGCCAAATTTGATAGCAATAGCTCTACTATTGTGACGATACCTTTCATCAGTAAGAGTTCTTACTAATGATCGTAATAGGCGCAGTGAAATAAGCTACACTTGCGAGTAGTCGGTAGGGATTAAGAAAGTGCGGTCGATACGCGAAACGGTATCAGCATACTCAGGAAGTTTAGACACGCGTTTCCAATCGGGATGGTCAATAAAGGCTTTCCAGTTCTGATCGCGTTCGGTCATATCAGTGAACGCCAGTAAGTAGGTAAGCTGGGGCAACTGATCGCCGATCAGCGTCTCGCCGAAAAACACGCTCTTGAGCCCGGTAGCATCAAAAATAGGGAGTTCCTCTCGATTAAACATAGCAATTTTGCGCCGGGCAGCGTCTTCATCAAAGCTTTCGTAGATACGTAGCTCAAAGAGACTTTCGCCTTGATCAGGAACCTTCATCTGAGGCATCCCTTCGAAAGAAAGCATTAGCGAGCTTTCGTAGCGTAAGTAGTTCGGGCTATCCGGAGTGCCTTGCTCAAAGTAAGCAGCACTGTTGCGTTGGTAGGTAGGTTGCCGGTCTAATTGCTGCCGCGCCTGCGTCCACTGATCCAATGAAGTATAGGGAAGAAGCACGTATAATTTCGGTGGTTCAGGCTGGCCCATTTCGGTGAATACCCCTACGTTGCGAATTCCCAGCGCGTTGAGCGCCGGAATCATGGCGTCCTTCCAGTAAGCATCCACCACCGACTGCTTGCCACCGTTGCGGAGTTCGTACACGCGTAGCTCGTAGTACTCTCGTACGGCTTGTTGAGGACCTACTGATGATTGAGGCAGGGTGCTGCTGCCCGCGGCTACCAGGGCAGATTGCTGGATAAAGTTTCTTCGGTTCATGGGGTACGGACTTCTATTTCTCGGGTAATAGTAGCCATAATGTTGTCAAAATGAAACTTAATTCGCTCAATAAGTTCTTTCTGTGGATCGTGATCCGTTGCTTCCTGCAAATATCGTTTGGTATCGCCTAGCAATCGTTCAAACTGATGAAGTCTTAGCATCCGCACGTAAGACATAATTTTGTGCTTCGCAAAGCGAAAGGGCTCCGGATTCTGATGCCGAATAGCCTCCAGAATAATGGGCTCACTTTCTTCCGATAGCAGTTTGATCTGTTCCAGAATGAGGCGATAGCCCTCTTCGTCGTCGCTATAGAGGTTGTATAGTTCCGAAAAGTCTGGCTCGTCAACGGTTTCGGAGCGAACCACCCGACTGTTGGTCGGCGCAGGAGCTTTGGTTGGAGCCGGAAGCAGCGCCTGAAGTTTATTATGCAACTGTTGGGGGTCAAGGGGCTTGGATAAATAATCATCCATGCCTACCTGTCGGATCCGGTGCTGCGTCTCTTCTGATACTGAGGCTGATAATGCAATGATCGGGATGTCACGGTAGTGGGGGTCTGATAGGTCCCGAATTTGTTGGGTAGCCTCAAAACCGTCCATGTGGGGCATCTGAATGTCCATCAGGATCACGTCGTAGTGCTGCTGTTTGATTTTCTCGAGAGCAATGAGGCCATCAAGAGCGGTATCTAATGATACATCCCAGCGGTTCGCAAACCCCTCCATCAGCAGTTGGTTAGGAATAGTATCTTCTACGTAGAGTACGCGCAACCCTCCTAGGGAGGCGTAGTCAGACAAGCTGGCCGGGGCATTTGCCTCGTTAGAAGTAGGAAGTTTAAACGGCAACCATATCCGGAAAGTGGTTCCGGTTCCTTCCTGACTGTCCACCGTAACCCGTCCTTGCTGCCGTTCTACCAGGGTTTTAACGATCGATAAGCCCAGACCGGTGCCCCCGTACCGGCGTGCGGTGTCGGTGCCTGCTTGTTGGTAAGGCTCGAAAACCCGGCTGAGTTGATCGGCCGCAATGCCTACTCCCGAATCAGCTACTTCAAATAATAGGGTGCACTGATCCTCAGATAGGTCTTCTACGTAGCCACCGAGCACAATTTGCCCTTCGGAGGTGAACTTAAGCGCGTTGTTGAGCAAATTATTTAAGATCTGCCCCAAACGGTTCACATCGCCCACCACCGTTTCCGGGAAGTTATCCTCAAGAAGCAGGCGAAATTTCACCCCCTTGCTACTTGCCAAATTCTGATAGGTGAGCTTTATGCTCTGAACAAACGAGGTCAAATTGAACGGCTTGGTATCAAACGATACGTTACCTGCCTCTAACTTGGAGTAGTTAAGAATATCGTTTACCAGTGCTGACAGGTTATCGCTTGAGAACTTCAGCGTTTCCAAGAGCTTTCGTTGATCGGCCTGGGGGGAGCTCGCCAGCAGCAGGTCGGCGATGCCTACGATAGCGTTAAGAGGAGTTCTTATCTCATGACTCATGGTCGAGATGAACTCTTCGCGGGATTTTATAGCTTGCTCGGCAGCTTCTTTGGCCCTTACCAGCGCGGCTACCGGGGCGGAAGTGGCCTCACTGTCTTGAAGCGGGGCCGTAGCCTGATCCTTCGGTTTGATATTAGTGAGGCGAATGACAGTATAGGTCAACTCGTTTTGGTCGTCGAAGAATGGGTTGATCTGCGCTTTGGCGACTAGTTGTTCTTCATTGCGGTGCTTCAGGGGCAATACCACGGTCACGCTGATGGTACTACTACTTTCGGCAAGGGTGAGAAGTTTGGCCCAATCTTCAGAATGAAGAAGGTCACGCAGAGTGTACTTCTGCGTTACTTCCTGTGGGGTGTATCCTAGGTGCACAAAGCAGTTGTTACTAATGTAATCAATGGTGAGATCAGGGTTGGTAAGAACAAAGAGCTCGTCTGTGGCAGCAGCGACGCGTTTTTCTTCTCTGGCAATCAGATAGGTGGCCGAGCCAGATTGATAAACGAGTTGCACTCGGTTGGTGATGAGCGCGCGCTGCCCGCCGGTTGGTTGCGCGTGATACGTGAGGGTAATCTGCTGTTGACCCTTTGCGATGGCATCGTCCAGCGACTGAAGAACAGCGGGCCGCTCTTCTTTCAAAATGCTACCAACAAACCCTCCGGACGCTTGGTAGACATGGGCCGACTCTGCGCCTAGGTCAACAACCGCGGAGTTGGCAAATATGCACTGAAACTGATCATCATAAACGGATAGTGCATTGGTAGAGCGACCAGCGATCTCCTGAAAGTCCTTGAGATTATGGGTTGGCAATAATTCTTCTACCACCAGCATGAATAGTTGGGGCTTCTGCTTACTCACTCGGCTCAGTAGCAAACTCACCGGGCGCTGGGTGTTGTTCTTAAGAATGGCCAGTGTGTTCCTCATCAGGGGGAGTGGCGGTGAGACCATAGTGTCATTAGACAGATACTGCTCCAAAGAGGCGTATAATGAGGACTCAAAGAGTGCATATACTGACCGCGGAGCAATCTCCGAAGCAGGTCCATAGAAGTGCTGCGCTGCTTCGTTGAAGAAAATAAATTCACCCTGCTCATTAGTTACGATCACTACTTCGCTGGCCTCATCCAACAATGAACTTATATTTTCCTTATCCATGTACTTTTCCGCTGTATATATGAACAAAGATACTAAAAATTGGAATTTATTTACAAGATATTGGTTTTTTTATATATGCCTTGCGGTAGTTATCAGGATTTTCTGATGTATGATGGGCTGAATTATTCAAAAATAGGATTTAATCGCAATACCCTTGCAAACTAGTCGAAATTCTTACAACGTGGCTTTTTCAAGAAAATGATCACGAATGCCGGCAAAACACGTATCTTTGTTCTATGAGTATCTCGGATGGAAAAGACCGCTCGGTGGCGGAACAAGTGGCCCGTATGTTTCTGGAAATTGGGGTCGTTAAGCTCAATTCCCAGGAACCTTATACCTGGGCCTCCGGCTGGAAATCACCTATCTACTGCGACGGCAGAATTTCTCTGTCCTACCCTCCGGTGAGGTCTTACATCAAAGAAGCGTTGGCCACGGTGATCGGGCAGCGGTTCGGAGAGGCCGATACGGTGGCGGGGGTAGCCACTGCGGGGATTCCCCAGGGCGTGCTGGTGGCCGATCGACTAGATTTACCGTTTATGTACGTTCGATCCTCGCCCAAGGCCCACGGAATGACCAATTTGGTGGAGGGCGAAGTGGTGAAAGAGCAGAAGGTAGTGGTGGTAGAAGACCTGGTTTCTACCGGAGGCAGTTCGCTGAAGGCCATCGCGGCACTAGAACTGATGGGACTGAACGTGATCGGACTCGTGTCTGTCTTCACCTACGGCTTTGAGGAAGCCCGGCAGGCTTTTGCCAAAGCGTCGATCCCGTTTGTCTCGCTGAGTAACTATGATATTCTGCTCCGTGAGGCGATGGATCAAGATCTGATTTCGCTGACCGAATTGTCCTCGCTACGCGACTGGCGCGAATCTCCCAGCACCTGGGAGGGGTAACCGGTTTTTGAAGTAAATAGGTTGGTGGGCGTACTTTCTGCGCTTGCACGTAAGTGCTGAAAACGACCAAGCGCGGCGTCCACCGGGTGCCCCTGCCATCCTATCAAAACCTTTTAGTCATCGCCCCGAATGTGTTGGGTCAGTAGTTTATACACCTTAGCGTAGGCCGGGTCGAACCGCCGCAGTTGCTTTAGGTGCCGCCTGATGGTGGTGTCGTCGCCCCGTGCTGCCGGACCGGTTTGTGCTGCCGCCGGGCTGCTCGATAATGCCTTCGTCACTGTTTCTACGATGAGCGGATGCAGCAACGAAAAGTCGATGTGATACGCCTCGGCCAGGGTTTGTGCCATGTGCAGCAGGTGATTGGTAAAGTTATTGACGAATACGGCAGCCAGATGCAGCACTTGCCGTTCTTCGGAACTCACCAAGGTTACGTGCTGGCTAAGCTTCCGAGCCAGCTTAGTGAGCCGTAGCAGCACCTCCGGATCATCAGATTCCAGGCAAATAGGAACATCGCGGAGGAGGACACGGCGGGAGGGGCTGAAGGTTTGTACGGGATAGAACACCCCGGTGCGGTCGGTGGCAGCCCGGCGCAAAGTGCTGAGTGGCTGGCTACCCGAAGTGTGCACCAGTGTTGCTCCGGGCGGCAGCTGCAACTCCTGAGCTACCGCCTCGATAGCATCATCGGCCACCGCGATAATAAATAGTTGCGCTTCGCTATCAGAGAAATTAAGATGGTCTTGCGCGGGGGTGCCGTAAAGTCGGTCGGCCAACCGCTGGGCGTGCGTTAGGTGACGGCTGTAAATACCTGCTACCATCAATCCGGCATGTTCCAGGGCGGGAGCCAGGTGCCCGGCCAGGTTACCAGCCCCAATAATGGCTAGTTTGGAGTAGTTTTTCAACGAGAACTTAGGGTTTGTGTAATTGCTAGTTTCTACTGACCAACGCAAGGTTTTGTTTAGCCGTTCTTTCATTCCCTCTTCAAAAATCCTAGCTTCGCGTTTTTATCGCACCAACCTCATGAACGAAAAAATCCAGGCTTTACATAAAGAGGTCAACCAGATCGGCGTGGCCAACGAATCCGAACTGGAAGCCTACCGCATGCGCTTTATTAGCCGCAAGAGCGTAGTGGGTGAACTATTCGGACAGCTCAAGCAGGTGGCTCCGGAAGACCGCAAGGCGGTGGGCGCCCAGCTCAACCAACTCAAAAACGCTGCCCAGGATAAATTCAAGGAGCTGATTGCCTCGTTGGAGCAAAGTAGTGCTAGTTCAAGAAAACTAAACGTGCCCGACCTCACGTTACCTCCCGTGCCTGATGGAGTAGGGGCAATCCATCCGCTCACGCAGGTGCAGCAGCGGGTGGTGGAAATATTTGCCCGTATGGGCTTTGTGGTGGCCGAAGGGCCCGAGATCGAAGACGATTGGCACAATTTTACGGCCCTCAACTTCCCTCTCAACCATCCCGCCCGTGAGATGCAGGACACTTTTTTTGTAGAGCGCAATCCTGAGGGACAAGACGTGGTACTGCGTACGCACACCTCGTCGGTGCAGGTGCGCCTGATGCAAAGCCAGGCCCCGCCCATCCGGGCCATCATGCCGGGGCGGGTCTACCGCAACGAGGCCATCTCGGCGCGGGCCCACTGCGTGTTTCATCAGGTGGAAGGGCTGTACATTGATGAGAACGTGAGCTTCGCCGATCTGAAGCAGACCATGCTGCACTTTGTGAAAGAGCTGTTCGGTGAAGAGAGCAAAATTCGGTTGCGGCCGTCGTACTTCCCCTTCACCGAGCCCAGTGCCGAAGTCGACGTGTGGTGGGGCACCGACACCGAGGCCGACCGCCGCGTGACCAAGGGCACCGGCTGGCTAGAGATCGGCGGTTGCGGCATGGTGGACCCCAACGTGTTGGAGAACTGTGGGATCGATCCGGAGAAGTACACCGGCTTCGCCTTCGGGATGGGCATCGAGCGCTTCGCGATGATCAAGTACCAAATCAAAGATTTGCGGTTATTCACGGAGAATGACGTGCGCTTCTTGCGGCAGTTTGTACCGTTTAACTAAACGCGCATGAGCGACGACGTAAACGAGCAGGAGCCAAAATCCGACAAGCCACGTCCGCTCTGGTTAGAGCAACTAGGCATTCCGGTCAACAAGAAATTTTGGAGCTCCGACAAATTTCTGAGCTTACTGGCCTTTCTGATCAGCATCGGTACCTTTTCTACCTTTTCCTACCAGACGTATCTGATTCAGAAGCAGCAGTACGCGAATACAATGCCGTACTTGATTTTGTCGGGTGAATCGGATGGTAGCGGCGCCTATCCAGTCAACAAGTTGTACTTATCAAACAAAGGGGTTGGCCCAGCCTTCATCCAAAATGTAAACATTACCTACCAGGGAACAGTGTACAAACAGACTCCCCCTAGCTTTTTAACTGACATCATCGCCCTTGAAGACAGCATTGATTACAGCGATTTTAGTATTAATAGCGCTCATACCCCACCCGGGTACGTGATTGCTGCCGGAGAGCAGTTGCTTCTGATAGAACCTAACAGTGAGCCAGCAGCTTCGGCGATCAATAGACTATTTGTTGGGAAGGATAAGGCGATAATAGAGATTACCTATTCATCCGTCTACGACGAAGTTTGGCGGGTGTCTAATGAAAGTTATCTTCCTGAGAAGATAGATTAGTCGCCAGAACGCGTTACGTTTAAATCTTAGTTCTTTTCCACTTGTCTCCGTAGTGCCATTTACAGGATACAATAATAATTGCTTCGTCGCGCACTTCATATACCAATCGGTGTTCTGGCGGCTCCATAGCCCGGAGAAGTTACCTCGCAACGCTTCAGGTTTGCCGGTGCCCTCATAAGGGGTGAGCCGCACTTCCTTTACGAGTTGGTCTAACTTCTTGAATAGCTTTTTGTCAAGCGTAAAGATAGATAAGAAATCATCGTAGCTCCCGCCACGAAACGTTAGGTCTCTCATGCAAACTTTGCTACGTAGTACGCACGTAATGCTGTTTTTTGGCAGATTCTATCTCTAGCGTACCTTCCTCGAGTTGCTCAACCATACGGTCGTATTCTTCGGCGGCAAAGCGGTATCCGGGGGTTAAGCGTCCCAGGTGACGTAGCACTTTGGCTTTTTCTTCTTCAGGGAGGCCATCAAACAGGGCAATAATATTGTCGGCAGTGGCTTTCATGTTTGGGGTCGTTTTCGTCCTGATGCTTTTACCAAAAAAAAGTATGCTCTGTTTCGTATCGTTCCGTCAGCCGGTTTCTTCACTTTAGTGATTTTGACCAAATGATTAGCAGGATACTTTCTCACGCCGGAACATCACACCCGCACCAACCGAATCGGGTAGGTCTGGTTGGCGTTCCACTGGCACACGTAGATGTTTTTGTCCTCATCCACACACACATCGTGGCAGTGCTGGAACACCGGATCAGACTGCACCATCAGTTGCAGTTCGCCTGCTTCGTAAACGGGCTCGGTGCCGCCGGGGTTCGACACCACTTTATCATTTTTGTCCAGAATGGTTACGAACCCCGAATTGTCGGTTTGGTTCAGGTAGCGCAGTCGCGACCAGCACACGCCCGCGTAGAGCATATCGTCGTCGATCACCGGGCGACACACAAAAGCGCCGGGCAGAAAAATGGTAGACAAATACTTGCCGTCCAGCGTGAAGCGCTTGAAAGCGTTGTGCGCCCGAGAAGTACAGATTAAAGTCGGATTAGCCGCATCGCGCAAATCCACCCGCACGCCGTGCACGGTGCTAAACTGCTCGTCGCCGTCGCCCGGCCCGCCGAAGTGCCGGAGGTAGTTTCCCTTGGCGTCAAACTGAATAACGTACTGCGAGCCGTAGCCGTCGGCCACGTAGATGTCGCCGCTGGGTGCCAGCGCCGTTTCGGTGGGTTTATAAGGCTGCTCGGTTTCGTAGATGCCCAACTCATGCGGCGTCTTGAGCGTCATCAGCACCCGCCCGTCGACGGTAGTTTTGTCTACCCGCCCCAGGCCGGGGTCGCAGATAAAGAGCACGTCTTCGCCGCCCTCGTCGAAAATGGTGAGTCCGTGTCCGCCCGGATACGCGTGGCCCCAGGTGTCCAGCAGTTTGCCCGACTTGTCGTAGATGATAATATTGTTCTTAGGTTCATCCGTGATCATGATCAACCGTCCCTGGGAGTCCAGCACCATCTCGTGACAGTTGTTCACCGGCGTCTGGTTGGGATTCAAATTGCCCCAATCCTGGTCTACCCGGTAGGTGAAGCCGTTGTGGCCCAATACCTCTTTTCCTAAGTTGCCCGAGGCATTTTCCATCGAGAACGCGGGGTCGGGCGAGAATAAGGCGGTACCCGCCAGGGTAGCGGAGCTTTTGAGAAAGTGACGTCGGTGCGGATCAGTAGGGGGCGTCATGCAGTAGTGGTTAAGTGATGAAGCACGAAAGATACGGATTCTATACGAATTTCAATTAACCCAACTTTGTGATAAACCCAATAACACGATTCTGGGAAATAACGCTAAATTTGTGAGTGGCTGCTTAATAAAAACAGCGACAAAGCATAGGCAATACCTAACCCCCGCTGGCGCGTCACGCGTATGAGAAAACTACTGTTGGCGATTTTTTGGGGGGCAGGCTGCTTACCCCTGCTGGCCCAGTCGGCCGACGATATTCGCTGGACGGGAAGCTACACGGATCAGCCGCTATCCACTATCCTAGCCGAAATTCAAGCGCAGCAACCGGTGCGGTTTTTCTTTCGCCCTGAATGGATTGCCGATGTCACATTCTCCGGAAGCTTTAGCGACGCTCCGTTAGCGGAGGTGATGAACCAAATGCTAGCGCCTACCGAACTCACTTACCAACGTTACCAGCAGCAGTCTGTGGTACTGTTGCAGAAGAACCCGAATGCGCTCACCGCCGCCCTGCGACAACGTGGTCCTGACGAACGTCTGATCGTAATCGGCGATTCGCTGAGCCCTGGTCAAAAGAACGCCACCGTGCGCGGCTACGTGCGCGAAGGAGCCACCGGGCAGGGTATAACAGGAGCTACTATCCTGGTTCAGGATGCGCAATTGGGCACTTCCACCAATCTGAATGGTTATTTCTCGTTCGTCTTGCCCGTTGGTTTTCATACCCTAATGATCAATTCGCTGGGCTTCGAGGAGGAAGTTCAGGACGTGCGCGTGGTTTCTGACGGTAACTTCTCCGTAGATCTCTACGAAGCCACCGCCCGCTTAGAAGAAATCACCATCACCGACCGGGCGGCCGACGATAACGTGAGCAGCACCCAGATGAGCGCGACGCGCATGGATATTCGCAAGGTGCAGAAGATGCCCGCTTTTTTGGGCGAGGTCGACCTCATCAACGCTATCGAATTGTTGCCCGGCGTGAGCGTGGCCGGAGAGGGCGCCGCCGGTTTCAATGTGCGGGGTGGCGACGTGGGCCAGAATCTGATCCTGCTCGATGGCATTCCGGTGTTCAACCCCTCGCACCTGTTTGGATTCTTCTCGGCCTTCAACGCCGACTTGCTCAGCGACGCTACCCTCTATAAGGGAGGCATTCCGGCACGCTACGGCGGGCGCGTGGCCTCGGTGCTCGAACGTATCGCTCAAAGAAGGCAACCTGCGCGAAGTGACCGGCAGCGGGGGCATCGGACTAGTAGCCAGTCGGCTGGCGTTGGAGGTGCCGCTCGTTCCTGAAAAGAGTTCTCTAATTATTGGGGGCCGGGCGTCGTACTCCGACTGGATTCTGAACCGGGTCAATGATCTGGATATTCAGCAGAGTACGGCTTCGTTCTACGATGCCAACGCGAAGTGGACCTACCGTCTCAACGAAGCGCACAAGGTGGGGATCACCGGTTACCTAAGCAACGACGATTTCAACTACGCCGGCACCACTGCCTACGGCTACCAGAACCAGGGCGCCGCGCTGCACTGGGACTACCTGATCTCGCCCGAGTGGCTGTCGGCCCTCACCCTTACCCACTCCCGCTTCGGTTACCAGGTGGGCGACTTTCTGGACAGCACCCGGGCCACGTCGCTCGATGCGACCTTCGCCACCACCGAAGCGCGCTGGAACCTGACCCGCTTCTGGGGTGAGCGCCACCAGGTAGACGCCGGAATCAACGCGACCCGCTACGACTTCTCGCCGGGCGAGCTGCGCCCCAACGGTGAATTCTCACTGATCACTCCCGAAGACCTGGACGAAGAGCGGGCCTGGGACTTAGCGGCCTATATTAACGATGAGTTCACCGTTTCCTCTACTCTAACGCTCACCCTGGGCCTGCGCTACAACCACTACCGCGCGGTGGGACCGCGCACGGTGTCTATTTACGAAGAAGGACTTCCCCGCTCGCCCGGCACGGTGGTGGACTCGGTGCGCTACGGTGCGGGCCAAACCGTCGCTTCGTACCAGGGCTTTGAACCGCGGGCGGCGTTGCGTTACGGACTCAGCGCCCGCAGCAGCGTGAAGTTAAGCTACCAGCGGATGCGGCAAAACCTGCACTTAATTTCTAACACGGCGGCCATCACGCCCACCGACATCTGGAAGCTAAGCGACGCGTACGTGCCGCCGCAGATCGGCGACCAGTATGCTGTGGGCTACTTTCGCAACTCCCGCAACAACGCCGTCGAATCGTCGATAGAAGTCTATTATAAAGACCTACAAAACCTCGTTGAGTACCGCGACGGAGCTGAGATTCTGATGAACGATCAGTTGACAACCGACTTACTTACCGGCGTAGGCCGGGCCTACGGGGTGGAAGCGTACCTGGCCAAAAACCTGGGGCGACTCACCGGCTGGTTGTCTTATACTTACGCGCGCACCCTGCGGCAGGTAGAGGGGGCTAGCAGCGACGAACGCATCAATCAGGGCGATTGGTACCCTTCGAACTTCGACAAGCCGCACGACTTCACCGTGGTGGGCAACTACCAGTTCACGCGCCGCATCCGGCTGGGATTTAATTTTACCTACAGCACCGGTCGGCCCATCACCCTGCCCGAGGGCACCTACCGGGTGGGCAACCAAGACATTGCTCACTTCTCGGACCGCAACCAGTACCGCCTGGCTGATTACCACCGGCTGGATATTTCTTTCTCGGTAGATGGCAACCTGAAGAAGAAGAAAAAGTGGGACTCGAGCTGGACCTTCGCTTTGTATAACCTCTACGGACGCGATAACCCATACTCGGTTTTCTTTCTCAACGATTCGGGTGGAAGATTGTCGGCCTACCAGCTTGCCATTCTGGGGCGTCCGTTTCCTTCGGTTACCTATAATTTTAAGTTTTAATGAAGTACGCTGTCGTCATTTTCGGATATCTGGTACTGCTGAGCGGCTGCATTGAGCGCATCGATCTGGAGGAGTCATTGTCAGGAGAGCAGTTGCTGGTGGTTGATGGCCTGATCACCGATGCCGACGAGCCCTATTCGGTAAAGCTTACCTACACCTCGCCCACCCTGCAAACCTACGAGGGGGATCCGGTCATTGGTGCTGAAGTCTACATTACTGACGAAGAAAGCGTACGCGCTAACCTGCTTGAGTTTGGAAACGGCGAATACCTGACCGATCCAAGTACTTTCCGGGGGCAAGTGGGTAAAACCTACCAACTGCAGGTGGTTCTGCCCGATGGAAATAGCTATGTCTCACTGCCGGAAACCATGCCCGTCGTGCCGCCCATCGACAGCATTTACTACGCGTTGGCCAGTGAAGACTACCAATCTTCTCTCGGAACAATTCTGCAGCGCTGGGGGGTGCAGTTTTACTTAAACACTGGTAGCGGCCGCACTCGACCAGCTTACTACCAGTGGAGATGGCAAGAAACTTATTCTTTTATTGCCCCACTTGCCCGACCCATGCAGTTGGTCATCCCATTGTGTTTCCGGTCGGGCGCTCAGGCGCGCTACCTGAACGTGGCCTCTACCGAAGACTTGCGTAGCGACCGAATTATCAGGCGCGAGATCAACTTCGTGGCCAAGAGCGGTTTGCAGCTTCAACGGCGCTATAGCCTGCTTGTGCAGCAGTACTCGATGACCGAACGGGCCTACCGCTTCTGGGCCAATGTGCAGCAGCAACAGACCGACGGCGGCTCGGTGTTTGCTCCTCCGCCCGCCCCCATTCCGGGCAACATAACCAATGCCTCCGACGATCGGGAGCGGGTATTGGGCTACTTTCAGGTGTCGGCGGTCACGGAGAAACGAATTTTTGTGAACCGAGGTCAGGTGCCTCCGGGGCCGGGTGGCTCGCCGGGCGCTAATCCTGGCTGCGTAGAGGGCGACCCGGAGGCCGCTGAATCTTGCTTCGATTGCACCCTACTGCCGGGGATAACCACCGAAGTTCCTTCCTTTTGGTAATTATGCGACGAACCCTTTTTCTTATCATAGCCACCCTGAGCTGGCAGATTGAATCACTGCCCGCTGCTGGTCTGGACTCCCTGGGTGCGCCGGGTGAGCGGGTTCATCTGCAAGTGTCAGAAGAGGTAATCGGCGCAGGGGAAACGCTCTGGTTTCAGGGGGCACTACGGGGGGATAACTCCCGCAGCACGGTATTGTATGCCGAAGTGCTAAACCAGATTGGGGCGGTGGTGCAGGGGATATTTGCCATTGAAGATGGGGTGGCCCAGGGGCAACTCAAACTGTCGGATACCCTTTCGGGTGGCTGGTATCAGGTACGGGCGTACACCCAGTGGATGCGCAACGAAGGTCCCACCGCCTTTGCTACCCAACCGCTGCTGGTGGTGAACCCTTACGAAGACCAGTTGTCTGCATCAGGGTCGGACCAACGAGCGTTGAATGGGCGAGAAGGCGCAATGAATGAGCGTGCGCAAGCAATGGTGCAGATTAAGCTAGACAAAAGTCACTACCAGCCCCGCGAACCAGTGGCGATACGTTTGCAACTAGCCGATGGAGTACAGCAAGCACAAGTGGCCGTCAGCGTCCGGAAGGTGAACGTAATACAACGTTACCCACGCACTTCTCAAGTTTATCCGATACCCCCCGAAACTCCTTCTAATCCCCGTCGCTACCCCCGGGAAGACGATGGGCTTACCCTGAGTGGAACCGTAATGGGCATGAACCGAAGCACTGCCGACCGAACGGTCATTTTGTCGATCCCTGACACGAATCCTTACTTCGAGTATGATTTTGTAGATCAGCAAAACCGCTTTCAAATTCCGATCAACAAGCGGCGGCAGGGGCAGCAGGAGGTTATTCTACAGACGGCCGACACAACGCTGCGCGTACAGTGGTCAGTTGATGAGAAATTCGCTCCTGAAAACACGTACGCCCGCGAAGCATTTCCAGAGGTCCCGGCTACGCTGCTCCGGGAGTTACTCACCGCGTACACGCAGCGCTCGCGCATCAACGCGCAATACGATCTGTATCGTCCGGTCGACTCAGCAGCCGTAAGTAATCGATCAGATTTTCGTTTCTACGGCGCACCAAATTTTACCATACGCTCCGACGACTACGTAGCCTTGCCCAATTTTGTGGAGGTGAATCGGGAGTTGATGCCGGGCGTCCGCCTGCGAAACCGGCAGGGCACCTACGATTTCGATGTTTTTGACATTCCGACCCGTACCTTTCTGGAGGGAGAACCGGCGGTTTTTATGGACGGCGTGCTCATCCGAGACGTGAACTACTTAGTAGATTTTCCAACCAGCAATATTGAGCGGATCGAGACGGTGAACCGGCGCACCTACTACGGTGAGTACCGGTTCGACGGTGTGGTTGCTGTATATACCCGTTCGGGAGATGCCTATGGTCCGGCCCTGTCAACCACCGCCCAGCGAGAGCAGGCTGTCTTGTATACGGCCCCCCGGGCGTTTTCTCCTCCTGACTCTCTGGCGGCCTACGAACCGGACTTTCGTAGTCTCTTGCACTGGCAGCCACTGGAAATATCGCAAGGTAGTCCGCCGACGATTGAGGTGGTCAATGCTGATGCGCTAGGAGCCTTTGAAGTTATTGTGGAAGGGGTGACGGATCGTGGAGAATCGGTTTTCGGTCGGGTAACCTATACTGTCGGACTGAGTGGATCGGCGGCCGCAAAAGAGTAATAAGCGAAGACCAGTGAATTATTTTACGGCCTGATGCGTTGTTTTGATATGGTAACTATTCACGACACACGAAAATCTCAAATTGCTAAGGAAATTCTGAAACAGTACAAAAAATCCCATCCTGGGGTATTTTCGCTGTCTTACTTCGATCCCAGCGAACTGAACGACTTTTTGGTTCAGCGTGGCGACAATGTGCTGATGGACAAAAAGGGCATCGAAAGCTTTCTACAGGCGTTCCGCTAGTTTAGCTTATTATCAAGCCTGCTCGTTAATATACCCCTGCCCAAAATCTTTCAGATGGTCGATCAGGGGTAGAGCTGTTTTGCCTTTTTTGGTCAATTTGTAGTCTACGCGCGGTGGCACTTCGCCGTAGCTGTGCCGAATCACCAGATCGCTATCAACGAGACTTTTTAATTCCTGCACCAGCATTTTTTCGCTGATATCAGGTAGAGAGCGTTTCAGTTCACCAAAGCGCACGGCCCGCTCACCAATCTGAAAAATAATCAGTAGTTTCCACTTTCCCCCTAACATCTCCAGTGTGGTCCTAATCGGACAGCGGGGGGTGACCTTCACTTCTTTCTGCATACTTACTAAAAGGTATGTACCCATCTTTCAACCATATACGTCAAACATACGTTCATCTGTTTAATTTAGCAATGCTAATTATTCTGTTATGAAAATAATTTACGTATACGACGCGCTCTGCGGCTGGTGCTACGGGTTTTCGCCGGTGATGGAGCAGTTTTACCAAGACCATCGGTCGGATGTATCGTTTGAGGTAATATCGGGTGGAATGATTACCGGCCCCCGCATCGGACCTATCGGTGAGGTTGCCTCGTACATTCGGTGGGCCTATAAAGAAGTGGAACAAGCCACTGGTATAACTTTTGGCAAAGGTTTTCTGGATGGCGTGCTGGAAGAAGGAACCACCATCTTCACGTCCGTTCCGCTCGGCGTCGCCATGAGCGTATTTAAATCGCATCGTCCTAAAGAGGCAGTATCATTTGCCGGTGCCCTACAGAAGGCGGTATACTACGACGGACTGGCTCCCCAGGATACCGCTGCTTATGCCCCCTTGGCAGAAGCTTTCGGTCTGGACGGAAAAGCTTTTGTCGAGCAGATGCAGCAGCCTGAATTTAAAGCACTGGCGGAAGCTGACTTTCAACGGTCACAGCAGCTTGGCGTTAGCGGTTTTCCGACCGTGTTCGCTGAAATTGAAGGCAATTACCATCGCTTGGCGAGCGGCTACACCCGCTCGGCCGATCTGGAAAGTCGGTTTGCCACGCTCACTCAAAATATTCATTAAACTGATTTTACTTATGAAAACTATTGCGCTATTCGGAGGCTCCGGCCGCACCGGACAACCGTTTTTAACCCAAGCCCTGGCGAAAGGATACGCGGTGAAAGCCCTCGTTAGAAGTCCTGAAAAAATTGCCACTAAGCACGAACATCTCACGCTGGTGAAGGGTGATGTGCTCAATTATGACGACGTGCGGAAAGCCATTGTCGACACTGATGTGGTGGTGAGTGTGTTTGGGCACGTGAAGGGCTCGCCCGAGTGGTTGCAGACCAACGGCACCAAGAATATTGTGCAGGCGATGAAAGAAACAAAAGTAGGTCGCATCATTTCACTATCGGGTGGCGGGCTCCCTTTTGAGAAGGACGAACCTAAGTTTGCTGACAAAGCTATTCGCTTTATCATGAAAGTGGCGGTGCCCAAGGTACTCAACGACGCAATTGAACACGCCAAAGTGTTGCGCAATAGTGGTCTGGAGTGGACTATTGTTCGGGGGCCGCGCCTCACCGATGATCCCAAGCAAGGTGACTACCGCGTGGGTTGGGTGGGGGTGAACGCCAGCTCCAAGGTTGGTCGCGCTGATCTGGCGGACTTCATCCTGCGTTTGGTCGAAGATACGCAGTATGATCGACAGATGCCCTTCGTGAGCTACTAACGATCAGGATGGGCGGGATGCTTGTCCTCATGGAAAAGGATAGGCAGGATAGAGGCAAAAAAAAGAGCGATTCCATTGCGGATCGCTCTTTTTATTTTGTATTGAAAACCAGGCTGTGTGGGCAAGACTTTTAGCCCCTCACTAGCCGAAAAATTAGGCGATGATTAAGCCGCCTTGTCTTTCTTGCCCAGCATCAGGAATTCGCTGCCCACCACTTCGGTGACGTAGCGCTTGTTGCCGTCTTTGTCATCGTAGGTGCGGTGGTTGAGCTTGCCTTCCAGGGCCACCTCTTTGCCTTTGTGCAGATACTGCCCGGCTAACTCAGCCAGGTTGCCCCACAGCACCACGTTGTGCCACTGGGTATCCTCTACCCGCTCACCCTGCTTGTTCTTGTAGTTCTCGGTGGTGGCGAGTGAGAAGCGGGCCAGGGTGCCCCCGTTGCTTAGTTGCTTCACTTCGGGATCTTGTCCTAGGCGTCCGATCAGTTGTACTCGGTTTTTTAATGCGTTCATCGTTTTCGTTATTTAGTGTTGAACATTAAACTCGTTGACAAAGGTGGGGCAAGGCGGGCAAACGATTCGTCTGCTAAGCGTTTGTAGTCGTATATAACCGTTTGCAAACGTTTGTATACGATTAGTCCACATAGATGGCAGCCACTCTTAAAGGAATTACTAATCGTGGATCAGGTTGGTAGAGTTGGTGTTCTGAGTCGTTGTTACGATTTAGAAATAGAAGATGAAATTATTGAATAAAGAATCGCTTACAATTCCAATCCAACGGCCACCAAGACCGTTCGCATTAGTAATTAAGCTATATTTCGCTTAGCAGAAATACGCGTCATAAAAAAATTGCAGTGGCAAAAAAAATTCGGATTCAGTCCACCGATGTCATGCGAGGGCTAATTCTTTTCTTGATGTTGTTCGTAAATGATTTATATACCCCCGGCGTTCCCAAATGGTTGGTTCATACTGCCGCCCAAGAAGATGGAATGGGCTTAGCAGATTGGGTTTTTCCTGGGTTTTTATTTTTAGTGGGCCTGTCTATTCCTTTTCGTCTTAAACTATAATCTATCATGAAAAGAATACTTCTAGTTGTTACTATTTTTTGCCTGAGTTTCTTAGCAAGTGCACAAGATAATATCTTGCCAGTCAGAGGTTTAGCAATTTCTGCACCGAACAAGAAGACCGTAGACCGGTTTGTTAAATTTATCAATGAGGAGCTGCCTCCCCGAAAAATCAATACTTTGGTGCTCAGGATAGACTATAACTTTCAGTACCAATCGCATCCGGAGTTGGCCGCCGAAAATGGCCTCTCTCAGGATGAGGTGAACAAAATCGTGGCGGCTTGCCAAGAACATGGCATCGAAGTTATCCCGCAGATCAACTTATTAGGTCATCAATCTTGGCATTCTGATTTAGGAATGCTTTTAAAAGTTTATCCTGAATTTGATGAGACGCCTGGCGTTGAGCTCCCGAAAGAATACCAATGGCCAAATGAAGATGGCCTTTATTGTAAAAGTTACTGCCCTTTACATCCGGAAGTTCATGAAGTGGTGTTTGGATTAGTGGATGAGGTCGTGGCTGCTTTTCAAGCAAATGCCTTTCATGCCGGTATGGATGAGGTTTTTTATATCGGAGAAGCAGAATGTCCTCGCTGTAACGGCCGAGATAAGGCCGAATTGTTCGCCGGAGAGACAACAAAGATCAGAAACCATCTGGCGCAGACCGGTAAGAAGTTATGGATATGGGGCGATCGTTTGTTGGATGGCAAAACTACCGGACTGGGAGTGTGGGAAGCCAGTATGAACAATACCCACCGGGCCATTGATATGATCCCTGAAGACATCATGATATGCGATTGGCACTACGAAAGAGTTGAGCCAACTGCCGCATACTTCGCTCTAAAGGGGTTTGACGTGGCTACTTCATCCTGGCGAAACGCTGCGGTTGCAAAAAAGCAACTGGCTCTTCTGCAAGACATCAGAAAAAATGCCGCCGAGGAAACAGCGAGTCACATCAAAGGTATGGTTCATACCTCGTGGAGCTCTGCTTCTTCATTTCTTGATAGGTTTTACGCCCCGCTCGACGCAGACAAATTAGATGATGCGGTTTGCTTTAGAATGCTGTTTGAAGAATAACATTTCCAAACATTAGAAGAGCCAAGAACAGTGTATATTGTAACCAAACTTCTAAAACAGACTCCTACTAACAATACGCGCATGGTGAAGTATACGCTCTTGCTATTCTTACTAGCGGCCTGCATAATTGCGGCGCCGGGGCAGACCAGGTACCCGTCCGAAAGCGTAGTAATCACATCCGAAAAAGGGGAAACCCAGATAAACATCAGTGAAAACGGTGAACTACTCGTCAATGTATCTCCCGAAAATATCCTTGCGTTCAAGGCCACCGGACTGGTTCGCTACGGTGACTTTGGGGCCAAGGGCGACGGCAAAACGGAAGATATAGACGCTATCGCTGCGGCCCATGCCTTCGCCAACCAGCACGATCTTTTGGTGAAAGCCGATGATGGAGCCACCTACTACATTGGCGGGTCGGAGCGTACCGCGGTTATCCGCACCGATACCGATTTCGGTACGGCGGCCTTCATCATCGACGATACCAACGTGCAAAACCGCGATGCTTCTGTTTTCTTGGTCAGCTCCAGCCTACAACCGTTCAGGCTCGAAGCAGTATCCTCGCTTAAAAGAAACCAGGAACGGGTTGACGTCTCTTTGCCCGGACCCTGTCTGATCACCGCTACCAATTCACAGGTGATGCACTACATCCGGTTTGGGCTGAACCAAGACAACGGATCACCGCAAACCGATATCTTCGTTGTCAATGAAGACGGTCAGGTAGATACGGACGCTCCTATTGTCTGGGATTTTGATCAGATCACGGAAATCACGGCGCTGCCTATTGACGAGAAGACGCTGAACATCACCGGAGGACGTTTCACCACCATTGCTAATAAAGCCGAATCGAAGTACACTTACTATAGCCGAAACATCGCTATCCGACGGTCTAATGTTGTTGTTGATGGTCTGGAGCACCGTATCACCGGTGAGGGAGACCAGGGTGCTCCCTACGGCGGCTTCATTAATATCCGTGACTGTGCCTACGTAACGGTAAAAAACACTCTTCTGACCGGACATAAAACCTATGGTACTATCGGCCGGGCCGGGAAGCCGGTCTCCATGGGGACTTACGACCTTTCGGTTAGCCGGGCGCTCCATGTATCATTTGTGAACTGTAGCCAAACCAACGACATTAATGACCGCACATTCTGGGGAATCTTGGGTTCTAACTACTGCAAAAATCTTCTTTATGATAGTTGCACCCTTTCCCGGTTTGATGCCCACAAGGGAGTTGCCAATGCCACCATTCGCAACTCAACCCTGGGACACATGGGGATCAATGCCATCGGTAGCGGGACCTTGACCGTAGAGAACACTACTATCCGCGGAAGAAGCCTCATCAACCTGCGCTCCGACTACGGCAGTACCTGGCAGGGTGAGTTTATTATTCGCAACTGTGTTTTCGTGCCCAATGGTGGCCGAACAAGCAGCGCTAGTCTGATAAGCGGCTCTTATTCCGGTCAACATAACTTCGGCTACCCCTGTTATATGCCGGAACGGATCACGATCGAAAATCTTCGCATCGACGACACTAATCATCCGGAGGGTTATCAAGGCCCTACTATTTTCACGGATTTCAATCCGCAGATGGCCGACGATTCCTATCAGGAGAAGTTTCCCTACGTCAAAACCAAGCAAGTTATCCTTAGGAATGTGACAACGGCCAGCGGCAAGAAACTACGGCTCAGTGACAATCCGTATATGTTCGAGGATGTGAAGGTAGACACCTATTAATGGGCGACGCACAGGAGCCGCTTCCGGACGATACCACGCTTCTACCCCTAAATATACTTGTGCCTAAACACCCAGCGGCGAAACTGGTTGGAATAAAAATACCCTAACCTTAAACCACCTTGCTATGGATACTCTTCGCTTTCGCAACGGCGACACAATGTCGGCCATCGGACTAGGCACCTGGAAATCGGCCCCAGGCGAAGTGCATCGCGCGGTCGTAGAAGCGATACGGGCTGGTTACCGCCACATCGATTGTGCCGCCATCTACGGCAACGAGCCCGAAATCGGACAGGCACTGCGCGAGGTAATGGATCAGGGCACCGTGAAACGGGCTGATTTATGGATCACTTCTAAGCTGTGGAATACCGCCCACCAAAAGGAAGACGTGCTGCCCGCGCTCAAGAAAACACTGCGCGATCTGCAACTCAACTACCTCGATTTGTATCTCATGCACTGGCCCGTTGCGCTGCGACCGGACTTGACTACCTACCCGGAGCGAGCCGAAGACTTTATGAGTCTGGAAGAGATTCCTCTCATTGAAACCTGGCAAGCCATGGAGACTGCCGCCGAACAAGGCTTGGTGAAGCACCTGGGCGTCTCTAACTTCAGCGTGAAGAAGTTGCAGGAACTGAAGAAGCAGGCTACCCACGCTCCCGAAATAAACCAGGTGGAGATGCACCCCCTGCTGCAACAGAAAGATTTGATAACTTTCTGTCAACAGGAGGATATTTACCTTACGGCCTACTCACCCCTGGGCTCGGGCGACCGCCCGGAGCGGCTCAAGAAGGAAGATGATATTAATTTGCTCGAGGAGCCCACTATTCAGCAGGTTGCCAAAAAGCACAATTGCACCACCGCGCAGGTGTTGATCCGTTGGGCCGTGACGCGAGGCACTGCCGTAATTCCCAAGTCGGTGAATCCTGAGCGCATCCGACAGAATCTGGCAGCGACCCAGGTAAAGTTAGACGATCAGGATATGCGGCAGATCGGCGAGTTAGACCGCCACCGCCGCTACGTAGATGGTTCTACCTGGGTGATGGAAGGAAATTCTTATACGTTGGCCAACCTTTGGGACGAGTAAACGTGGTTGAAACCGCTTTTTGAATACGATAATCTACTCTTACAGTGGCCTTTAGACGATTAACATTTGTTTTGATTTGCATTTTTATTAGTGCCTGATTGAATATTTCTACGACATAAAAATTTCCTGTAAGTTACTTTTCAAAAAGTCGGATCTAATCCGACTTTTTTTATGCGCTAATAACAAGAAAAAGTCACCAGAACCTCGCAATAACCGCAATTGCAATAATTTCAAATTATAGGCCTGTTTTATGAAAATCGTTAAACGTAGGGTAGCTCTCTCACTGTAGTTTGAGGTTAGATAAAAAAGAATTACGAAAAAGTTAATTTTTAGGGGTTTTATTTATTTATATGAAAAATATAATCCACTAATTTTATTTTTTTCATAACAAATCATCCGAACTCTTCGTAAGTTTGCATTGAACACGATATCAAGTTCATTTATTATTCAAGTTCAATCACAAAAAGGAAAACAAAATGAAAAAGTTAACAAATCAAGTTTTAGTAGCGATCGCACTACTGCTTATGAGCGGTAGTGTCATCGCGGGTGATGCCGACCCTGCTATTAGCATTCGGAAGTCACAAGGCGAAAAGCAGACGCTGGTACGGGTGGCTAACCTGACTGCTGGTTCAGCCGTGCTGCGGCTCAAGGATGCGCAGGGGCGCGTACTTCACCGCGAATCGATCAAGGGAAGCACTTACATGAAGAAGTACAACCTGGCCAGTCTGCCGGAGGGTGAGTACACGGTTGAGGTGCGTTCGGCCGAAGGAGTTTCTCAGGAAACCTTTATCCTGAATGAGGGCACTACTCAGTCAGTTTACTTCAAACCTGCGGTGCAAATCGACGAAGAAACGGTGAAGGTGATGTTCAAAAATAGCATTGCTTCTCCGGTGTCGCTGAAACTGTACGACCGCTTCGGTGACGTATTGTATCAGGAAACTGTGGCTTGCCAGGAGCAGTACGCCAAGGGACTAGACCTCTCTAAGCTAGCCGCTGGGCAGTATTCTCTGTCGCTCACCGGTGACAACTACGTATACTCTAAAAGCATCGCGCTGAAGTAGCCCGGTCCGAACCAGTGAATTTACGAATGAAAAGCACGTTTTGGCGATTGCCGTCAAGGCGTGCTTTTTACTCGTATGACTGGCCAGCAGCGCGATAGCGGCTCGATAAATCCAGCAGGGTGATGTTTTCGAAAGTCAATAGGCTGTCCTTCGCTCTGCAGAGCAATGTAGCCGCTGGCCAGCGCAGTTCCTTCTGGCATTGCCTCTTGGTCGTCGCCCAATACAACGCCCGTACGATGCACCTGCGGATAAGCGTACTGCAGCACGGTATCGCCATTGATCAGGTGCGAGATGAGCGAATCGCCCAGCACAATGAGTTCGGCTTGTATCCACTGCTCCCCTTCAAAGGTAGGCGAAGTAGAATCGATGCAGTGTTCATCAGTGCGCTTGTCTTTGTAAACAATGTCGGTGCCTGGCGAGCACATATTGCCCGTCGGACGCGGCCGTCCGTCGCCCAGCCCTGCCAAAAACTGCATCTCTACAGAGATTGGCCAGTTCTGTTCTTTCGGCATGGTCCGAGGATCTTGCGCGTGAAACATCACGCCGCTGTTGAGTCGGGTGAACTCCGGCGCGCCGGCTTGCAGCGATCCCACGAAGCGATACTCCAGTTTGAGGTGAAAGAAAGCGTACGGCTGTTGATAGTATAAGTGTCCGAACTGTTCATCGAAGTCACCGTATTCGTCGTAACGCACCTTGATCATACCATCTTCGGCTCGGAAGGTATTGCCGTAGTTCTCACCAACCGCATGGTGGTGAATTTTCACCATCCAGTTGTCCAAATTGTGTCCGTTATAAAGGGGATTCCAAGCAGGCTCGTTCGCAGTAGAACTTTCTAATTCGGAACCGCGACGGGTAGTTTCGACAGAAGTGCAGGCGGAAACAATCAGCCACAAGCCAAGAAGGAGTTGAAAAACCCGGACCATCACTGAGGCCTGGGGACATCGCGCAGATGTTTGTCGACGCCCATTTCTTTCCAGGCCAGAGCACTGGCACCCAGTACGGCCGCGTTTTTGTCCTCCAGGGCCGAGGGCAGGATTTTCACCTTGTCGCGGAACACCTGGAACATATACTCTTCCATGTAGCGCTTGGTCGGCTGAAACAATAGTTCGTCTCCCGCCTTGGCCAGTCCGCCCAACAAGAAGATCGCTTCCGGACTAAAAATTGCCACCATATCGGAAAGTTTCTGCCCCAGCAGGCGGCTGGTATAATCGAAGGCAGCGCGGGCCACCGGATCGCCCTGCTGCGCCAGTTCGGTGATCTGCTTGGCGGCCAGTTGGTTGTAGGTCACGTCGCGCAGGGGAGTGTTATCGGTCATATCGGCCAGCATCTTGAACACGGTACGCTTGATACCGGTGGCCGACACGTAGCTCTCCAGGCAGCCCTGACGCCCCAGGCCGCAGACGCGTCCGCGGGGCTTCTGTAGAATATGGCCCATCTCTCCGGCGAAGCCGTCGTTGCCGTAGACTAATTCGCCGTTGGTCACGAAGCCGCTGCCCAGCCCGGTGCCCAAAGTGATCATAATGAAGTTGCGCATGCCCTTGGCCCCGCCGTAGATCATCTCCCCGATGGCCGCCGCGTTAGCATCATTGGTCATCACCATCGGCAGGTTGTAGTACTTCTTGAAAAGCTCCACAAAGGGCACAATGCCCCGAAACGAAAGGTTGGGAGCGTACTCGATGGTGCCGGTGAAGTAGTTACCGTTGGGTGCTCCAATGCCTACTCCTACGATCGTAAGGCTTTCGTTCGTTGCTTTACGCAGCTGTTCTATCTCATCGTAGAGATACTGCAGAAAGGCATCAATATCGTCGGGAGGGGTTTTGGTGGTGGGGATGGAGGTTTCGGCGTAGAGGTGGCCGTTTCGGTCGACAAAACCGAACTTGGTGTTGGTGCCTCCGATGTCGATGCCGAGCGCAACGTCTTTCATAATGGGTTAGGTTTGAGGAATAGTAGCGTTGATGAAACGTAAAAATCCGGGGCTAGCCGCCCCGGTTAATGACTAAACGACGGGCCGGTCCTTCAACGCATCGCGGATTTCGGTGAGCAGCTTCACCTCCTCGGGCGGAGCCACCGGGGCAATAGCCTCTTTCTCCTGCGTGCTTTCGTAGGCCCGTACCACCATAAACACACTGAAGGCAATGATCAGGAAGTCGATGATATTCTGAATGAAGTTGCCGATGCGAATCACTACCGACTCATCCTCGGTGGCTCCTTCTTTGAGGGGAATAACCAGATCGGTGAAGTCCACGCCACCTAGCAGCATACCGATGGGAGGCATCAGCACGTCGTCGACGAATGAGGAAACAATCTTGCCGAAGGCTGCGCCAATGATCACGGCCACGGCCAGATCGATGATGTTGCCCTTCATGGCAAACTTTTTGAAATCTTGAAATAAGCCCATAGTAATTTCTTTAAGGTTAGTTTTTGGAAGTGAAACGGATCGGCTAGCCCCGGTTTGATGCCCCAAGGTAGGAATTTTTTGGAAGCTGCTCAATTAATTATTGAGCAAGCGAATCCGGCCCATTAGCTACCCAACTCTCGCCCAAACCGTCGACGCGCCGAACACTCCTGCCAACCTAACCTTCTGTCTGCACGAAGACGCGCTCAGTCCGTACGAACCAGTGGTGTCCCGGTAGCAGGTTCGGCTGGAAGTTTTCGGGAAGGGGGGCAGAGAGCAACAAGTTACTCATTGCGGAAGCTATCTACTGGGTTGCGCCGGGTGGTTTTGAGGCCAGCCTAAAAAACAATATGTCAGGCTACTTTACTGTTCTGCTGCACGGCTGACAGCATAGCTTGCTTTAGAAATCTTCTAAGACTCAGGTAAGACTCAGGTCTTCATCCAGTTCGGGCCAGTACACTCCCGTTCGGCTTATTTCGTGGTGCTGAACTTGCTCACGAGTAGTACCGTGCAGTAGTTTAAACTTACTTTCGCAGTGAATGGCAGTGTCAGCGGGATGTTGACTAAACCCTACTGAGTTTGGGTACGTAAAATACTGATAGAAACTAAAGACAAGCTCATGCCACCTCCGTTAGCAACCAAAGAGCAATTTGCCACCGCGTTTAAAGGGTTACCCCCCTCCGACCAGCAAGAAGTATATCAACTCATAACGGATTATATTCAATCTGGAGAATTAGCCGATGAGATGTATCAGCTCTCCACCGAATCACTCGCCGACGTTTGGGATAATGAAGAAAACGAGCATTGGGATAAGTTTTTGAAGGAAAACAGCCAAATCGGCCAGTAAGTATGTTTCAACAAGGTGATATTATCTCGGTCTGGTACCCATTCTCTGATGATCCGAAGAAAGGAAAGGTTCGACCGGCTATTGTTATCTCCAACGAAGCATCTAATCAGCTAGACCATGACCTGTTGATTATTCCTATCACCTCAACGCTCCGTCAGGATATATTTTCTTTCTCCGTAGAGGATAGGGATCTGACGGTAGCGCTTCCGAAACGTTGCGAAGCGCGGTGTAACAAGATAACCACCATCCGTGATACGGTAGTTTATGGAAAAGTATCTTCTCTCAAGCCAACAAAACACACTGACCTGATCGACAAAGTTTATTCCTGTATTCGGTAAAACATAGTAACGAAATCACTCATACCGCAAGCTATCCACCGGGTTGCGCCGGGCGGCGCGGAGGGTTTGGGCGCTCACCGAGAGCAGGGCGATGGCCATGATAAGCACGCCAGGCAGAATGAGTAGCCACCCGTCGAGGGCTATCCGAAAGGAAAAGCTCTCAAGCCAATCGGTGATAAAGTAGTTAGTGATAGGAATAGCAATGGCTAAGGCTATCATAATTAATTTGACATACTCCTGAGAAAGGAGCCAAAGTACATGACCGGCCGAGGCCCCTAACACTTTTCTGATACCAATTTCTCTAGTGCGTTGTACGGCCGTATAGGAAGCCAAACCAAAAAGACCTAAACACGCTACCACAATGGCTAATGCCGAAAAAAAGGAGAAGAGTCGGCTAAACTTTACTTCAGCCTGATACTGCTGATCAAAGAAGTCGTCTAAAAAAAAGTAGTCAAAGGCGTTGCCCGGATAGTACTGGCTGTACGTAGCCTCTGCGGTTTCTAAAAGTTGCTGAAGGTCACTGTATCCATTCAAAGAGGCGTGACTAATCTTAATAGATATGTACGCATGTTCCAAAGGATCAACGACAAACAGCAGCGGTTCATAATCCTGGGCAACCGAATGTTGATGGTAGTTTTTTACAACTCCAACAACCTCTCTTCCTTCTCCTACTGCCGGGACGATGGTTTGCTGAAGAGCGGTTTCAGGATTGTGAAAGCCCAAAAGCAAAGCCGCTGCTTCGTTGATGAGCATCGTTTTCCCTTGTGTATCCCTTTGGTTCTCGCCGGAAAGATTTCGTCCGGCTACGATTTCTGCTTGGTAAGTAGCTACAAAATCAGCATCCATTTTCAGAGTAGCGATGGTATGCGCATTTTCCCACGTTTCGTTTAGAGGTTTGTACATGGTGACATTTCTCACGTCGGTTCCCGGAATAGCACTGCTGGCACTGACATTCGTCACCATCGACTGTCGTCGTAAAGCTTGCTTAAAAGCTTCCGTACGATTTCCTTCGTTCTCTTCAATTGTTATTTTAGGCCCTCGCAAAATGAGTAGTTGGTCCAGTTGAACACCCAAATCTTTATCTCGCATGTACTGAATCTGTTGAAAGACAATAAGGGTTCCGCCGATCATCGCTATCGAGGCTACGTACTGTAGTACCACTAAACTTTTCCTCAGTAAGACACCTTGCCCGGAACTTCTAAAATGTCCTTTCAAGACGGCTACCGGCTGGTAATTGGAAAGAACCAGAGCGGGATACAAACTAGTCAGTATCGGACCCATAAACAGTAAAAACAGCAGAAGCGGTACGATGTAGGGACTTTCCCATAGTACATCGGCGAGCGAAGAAGTAACAAAATGGTGCGCAAAAGGCAAGGCTCCGTAATAGAGCGAAAAACCTAACAGTAGCGCAAAGGCATTGATTAGAAGGGATTCCAAAAGAAACTGACTGACTAGCTGCCATTGGTGTGATCCCATCACTTTTCTGATTCCTACTTCTCGGGCTCGTTCCAATGATCTTACGGTAGAAAGGTTGACGTAATTGACATAGGCAATGAGTAGAATAATCCCGGCGATGATGCTGACAAACGTAACGGTAGCAGCATCACCATTCGCTGATAACTCGTCTTGGAATCTGGAATGCAGATGAATATCGGCCAGTGGTTGCAAGTGAAATTTCAGTACAGAACCGGGCTGACCTATTTGCTTATTTACTACGGTATTGATCTTCGCCTCCAATGTAGAAACATCTACCGACGGTGCTACCTGAAGATAGGTGTAGAACCCGGGCCATCCCCAATTCTCTTCCAGAGGAATCATACTGCTGGCTTCCAGTCTCTCCAACGTGGAAAAGGAAAAGAGAAAATCAAAGTTCAGGTGAGAGTTCTTAGGTACATCTTCTACTACCGCACCCACGGTAAAAGTGGCCTGATTAGAACCGTCGTTCCAGTGTAGATTAGAACCGATAGGATCGTTGTCACCAAAGTATTTCTTAGCGATTTCAGATGTAATGACCGCCGTGTTTGGATAATTTAGGGGGTGATTGCTGCCGCTGGCAACTTTCAGAGGAAAAATGTCAAAGAAAGAATCGTCGGTAAAGTAAATATCCTCCTCGTTGAAGCTTAGCCGCGAATGGTCTTCACCGCAATTAACGGTTCCGGCTATCGGGTGAATTCTGACTACCGACAAAATTTCAGGTATTTTGTTTTGTAGCGTAGGGGCCAGAGGACTGTAAGCGGCGGCTGATTGACTTTGTAGCTCTCCTTCTTGATAAAACTCATGCGTTACACGATAGATACTCTCGCTATCCTCATAGAACTGATCAAAGCTCGTCTCAAATGTTATGTAATTAGCAAGCAGTAGACAAGCCGCCATTCCTAGAACCAGACCCAACAGGTTGATGACAGTGAAGGTTTTGTTGCGAATAAAGTTGCGGTAGGCGATCTTGAGATAGTTGCGGAGCATAGCGACATGGGTTAGAAGAGAATGAGCCGCTACGATACCTAACCCAGCCCACAAAGCCCAGCTTTTTGCAGTGAAGCGACGCTATTATGCAGTGAACGACATCAAAGTAGCCCGAACCGCTGTTAATAACGCTTAGGCCGATGCCTTTGGATAAAAGTGCTTGATATCACCGCGCGAAATCGTATGTTCGGCTTGCCAAGTATCAAACTGACTCTGCAAACCCATCCAAAATTCAACGCTGGTAGCAAATGCTTCGGATAAGCGTACGGCCATTTCCGGAGATACGCCCGCCCGCTGGTTCAGGATAGCGGAAAGTTGCTTGCGCGATACCCCTAAACCCTCTGCGGTTTCAGTGATTGTTAGGCCGAGTGGTTCTAAATACATATTTTTGAGTATCCTTCCCGGATGCGAAGGCTTCATTCTCATTTTTAGCATGATACGTTCTATTTTGTCAATGGTAATCCAGATAACTCACATCAAACACATCTCCATCTTCTAAACGAAAGATGATCCGATAGTTACCAGTGACTTTTACGGCACAAAAACCCTTTAAATCACCCTTTAACTCATGGAAGCCAGAACCGGGCGCATTCATGTCTTCTTTAGCAGTCGCTACATTAAGTGCTGATAGTATGTCTTCTATTCGGTTAATCTGCGCAGCCGGTAATTTAGAAACGTCGCCCTTCTCAAAAAGTAATTTTAACCCCTTGTGTTTGACTGACTTGATCATACGTAAATGTAACTACAGTGGTTACAAAGAGCAAGTATTGGTTCGAACTTCACTCATCCCGCAAACTATCCACTGGGTTGCGCCGGGCGGCGCGTAGGGTTTGTTGGCTAACAGTTAGCAAACCGATCAAGAGGATCAGTAAGCCCGGACTTAGCAGGACCCAGGCCGTCACGTCAATACGGTAGGCGAAGCTTTGCAGCCACTCGTTCATAAAGTAGTTGGCTACGGGAATGGCTACCGCCAGGGCAACCAGTAGCCAACGGAAGTAGTCCTTGCTAAGCAGCAGGAGCACACTACCCACGCTGGCTCCCAACACTTTACGTATACCGATCTCCTGGGTGCGTTGCTGGCTGGTAAATGAAGCAATACCGTATAACCCAAAACAGCTAATCAAGATGCTGGCAACGGTAAAACTGATGATGATACGGTAAAAGAAGGTGTCGTCGTGGTGTTGAGCCAGCAACTGATCATCGATTAGCCGGTACGCAAATGGTTCGTTGGGATATACCTTTTCCCAGGCGGCCTGCACGGGGGGCAGCAAATCACCAAGCGGAGCAGCGGCAATATCCATCAGCAGACGGGGTAGCGTGTCCTGATAAGAGAGGATGAAGAGCGGAATGTCTTTCTTGAGCGATACCGCGTTGAAATCATTGACGACTCCAACAATGTGATCGTCCGTGCCCGGTATCATTTCTCCAATCGGGTCTTTCATGCTGAAGTGCCGTACAAAGGTTTCGTTCACCACTTTTCCCGACGGATAACCCGACCGAAAGGGTTTGCCTTGCGTAACGGTCAAGCCTAGCGTTTCAATCAGGTCCTCATCTCCTGACATCTGGTACGGAGCATAAAACTTATCATCTTCTAGCTCGTATCGCACCAGCCAATTACCCGAGACGGGGTTGCTTGTGGATAGTGCTACCCGAGAAATCTTGGGGTACTGAATTAGCAGATTCTTGAGAGCGGCCAACCGACTTTGCCCCTCCTTATCGGGCGCGCGCAATTCGAGTAAGTTTCGGTTAAATCCCAGTGGCTTAGTCCTGATATAGTCCATCTGCCGTATAATCACCGAAGAGCACACCATCAGGGTGGTGGCAACTAAAAACTGAATGGTGAACAACCAGCGGTTCATGCGAAGCCGCGGGTGAATTTGCTCACTCAGCAGTTTGATGGTGTTGAGGTTCCAAAGGTAGTAGCCCAGGCCAACGGTGGTTAGCAGTCCGATCAACAGGATTATCCCACCGGCAAGCGCCAGCACCTTGCCCTGCGTGAGGTACGAGAAAGTAAGGGTTGTCTCAAAGGCAGTGTTGAAGTAAGGAAGCAGTTGCGCGGTCAACAGCACGGAAAGGATGAAGGAGACCGTGATGAACATTCCCACCTCTGCTCCTACGGTCGTACCCAATCCGAGGCGGGAAGCTCCCAACGTCTTCCGAAGTCCGATTTCTTTCTTGCGGTGTAGCAACCCGACCACCAGCAAGGTGATAAAGTTGAAGCCCGCCGAAAGAAGCAGCAGCCCGATCACCACCCCGCACACCTGCACCAGCAAGCTGCTCCGGTTGATCTCGAAGGGCTGGCTTCGGTCGTCGCTACTAAAGTACGAACGGGCAAAGGGTTCCGTAAAATAAGTCATCCGTCCGGGACCAACCAAGCTGGGCATATCGCTGTCGCTATTAACTTTATCCGTAAGGCCAGCGATATCCGCCTCGGACTGTACCAGCAAAAACGATGCTCCGCCGCGGTGTGTATCCGATTGATGCCGCATAACCACCCCGTCGAACTGAAACTGTGTATTTTCTTTGGGCCGAGTGACTACGGCGATCACGGGCAACTGATACACACTGGTGTCTTCGTGGACTTCAATCGTTCGGCTAGTGTAGGGAGATTCGCCCAGCAGTTGGCGGGCAGTAGCTTCGGTCAGTACCACTCCCGCTTGCCGGTGGAAGTCAGTCAAACTTCCCTCGACGCTCGGATAGTCGAACAGGCGGAAGAAAGTGGTATCGGCCTCAATCAACTGCACCTCATCAAATACCTGCGCCGATTCTGAGGTAGTAACCCCGCCGTTGTTCAGCTTGCTAATGGTGCAAACGGCTTCTACTTCCAGGTAGCGATCTGCGATGAACTGGGCCGCATCACGCAGCGTATACCGCAGCCGACCTTCGTCTCCCCAGGGGTCGCTGCTCAGCAACCGGTAAATCCGGTCTTTCTTCGTATGAAACGAATCGGTACCCAGTTCGTGCAGCAAAAACGCCAGCAGCAGATTGGAAAAAGCAAACGCAATGGTCAGACTCAGGATAATGATGAGTGCGTTCTGCCGATGACGCAGTAGGTTTCGCAGGGCCGACCTGAGGGACTGAAAGAGCATAGCAGGGGGTTGAGTAGTGCATCTAAAAATACACCACCGCCCGCAGAATGCCAACCTTTTTGCAGTAACCCGTCCCTATTTTGCAGTGAACGACCGGAAAGGCTACCCAAGACCCCTGACCGCTACCTCGGGTCAGCTAACGAAGCGGCGGTCCGGTTGCCCACCGACGCCGCTTCCGAAGCCGCTTGTCCCTCCACCATATCCGCCAGGCAGTTGATCCACAGCGGGTGGTCGTTTAGGCTTTCTACCAGGTCCCATACCTCGCCTCCGGCCTCTTTAAAATCTTCCTTGTACTCCTGACCCACCTCGATAGTAGTTTCCAAACAGTCGGCCACAAAGGCGGGCGAGAAAACCAGCACCCGCTTGGTGCCCCGCTCCGCCAACTCCTTGAGCACTTCATCGGTAAAGGGACGAATCCACGGCACCGGACCCAGCCGCGACTGGAAGGTGACGGTGTATTGCGCTTCGGGAATGCCTAGTTTTTCAGCCAGCACCCGGGTGGTCTGAAAGCACTGGGCGCGGTAGCAGAACTCGTTCTTCTTGTGATACTTGTTGCAGCAGGTTCCCACCTGGCACTGATTACCGTAGGACGCGCTTTTGATCTGGCTCACCGGCACTCCGTGGTAGCTAAACAGCACGTGGTCGTATTCTTTTTTGCCCCACCACGGCTGCGCTCGCTCGGCGTGGGCCTCGATGAACAGCGGATGATCGGGGAAGTTGCTCACAAAGCGGATGTTGGGAATCACCTGCCAGGTGCGGGTGATCTCCATCACCCGATCAATCACCGAACCGGTCGAAGCCGAGGCGTACTGTGGAAACAGCGGAATGCACACAATGTCGCTCACCATCTCGCGCTGAAACTCCGCCAGCGTATCAGGAATACTAGGGTTCTGGTAACGCATGGCCAACTTCACCGAATAAGCGTCGCCCAGCTTGGTTTGCAGCAGGTCGCGCACGTCTTCGCCGTAGAACTTAAGGGGCGAGCCGCGCTCCTGCCACAGCTTGCGGTATTCATTGGCCGATTTGGGAGCGCGGAAGGGAGCGATAAGCAGGTTGACCAGCATCCAGCGCGGAATGAGCGGGTAGTCGACCACGCGTTTGTCCATCAGGAACTCGCGCAGGTAGCGGCGCACGTCGCCGGTTTTGGAGCTGTCGGGCGTGCCCAGGTTGACGAGCAGGACACCAATTTTGCTATTAGAAACAGGCATAGGGTAGATTGTGTGACTTTAGAACAGCGCGGGGTTTTTAAATGTTCGCGTTCAGCCGGTTACTATTTGATATCAGCAACCGCAAACGAGTGAAAGTTATCTTGGTTCACGTGGCCATACGAAGCATTCGCGTACGTATCGAGCCAGCTTTTGGGTGCTTTGGGCTTTCGCGAACCGTACTTAAATTCGTAGCCGTGCAGCTGGCCATCACGCTCTTCTACGTAGTCTAGTTCGGCTCCGGTGTAGGTGCGCCAAAAATAGGTGCCGGCGTGTACTGCCTGATAACTGAGCAGCTTTTTCCTCTCCACAATCAACATATTTTCCCACAGCGCGCCCCCATCGTTCCGTTGCTCCACGGGGTTGAGTTGATTGATGATGGTGTTGCGAATCCCCAGATCGTAGAAGTAGATCTTGTCCATTTTGGTCACTTCCTTCCGCAGCTGAGGAAGGCTATCGTGCAGCAGTTTCAGATTGATGCCAATGTCAGGGATGCGCTGGGCTTCGTCGATAAAGAGTAACTCATACCCTTCCACCAACAACTTCATTCTTTCCAAATCCCGGCTGGACAACACATCGACGTACTGCTGCTGGTCTGCGTTGATGGCTAACTTTTTAAGGGGCACATCTTGCAGAATACGCTGCACCAAGGTGGTCTTTCCCACTTGCCTCGGACCGTAGATAACGACAATCTTATCAGAGGCTAAGATCTTGCTCTTGATAGATTGAAACAGGGTTCGGGGGATATGTACCATAGGTGCATATACGTATGTGTACATATATAGTTAGCGCAATTCGCGCGAATACCGCTAACATACTGGCGCAATTCGCGCTAATAGCGCTAGAATTTTCTTTTGATCGTTTTTACTAAAATCATTTGTTTGTTAAATCATACACCAAATGCCTCTGGAATTCCCGAAGTACTTGATGGCTAGGATTACATTCAAGTCCCTTATTTACCGTTTGCAAGGCTTCATTCAAATTGTCAGTATCAGCATGGATATTGGCTTTTAATACATAGCTCTCTGCGTATTTCGGGTATAGATTTATAGTTGCGTTTACACACTCCAGAGCGGTTTTGTATTCTCTTTGTATCCGGAAGACCATAGCTATTCGTAAAGAAACATCTTGTCTGTATTCCGTCATTGATTCTGGAAACTTATTTGTTTCTGCGTTTGTCTTCGCCGTTTCGAAATCAGCTAGTGCGTCATCAAAAAGTTTGAGTTTCAAATTGCATAAACCACGATAATAGTATCCGAAGAAGTCGTCTTCTACTAGCTCAATCAGTTCGTTTGCACCAGATATTGACTCGAGCCAATTTTGTTCATAATAATGTTTTTCGGTTCTCAGACAAAAATGGCGGAAAGGTATAAATTTGCATAGTGAACGAACGACTATTTTTTGAGCAATTGCTGGCCCTGCCTGACTTACGGGTAGATAAAGTTTACTATGAGAACACCCGGATTCTGCTTCACTGTCATAGTGAACAAAAGATTTCTGCTTGCCCACGCTGTGCTTCTTTGCGGGATAAGGCAGTAAAGCGCTATGAAGAGCGACAGATTCGGGACTTGGCTATCTCTGGAAAGGAAGTATGGCTTTACCTGCGGGTCAGGCAGTTTAAATGCGAATGCGGTCATTACTATCATGAGCCCTTTGAATGGGTCGCTGCTGGCAAGAGCTATACGGTACGCGAGTCTAAATTTGTGTTTGAACTCTGCGCTAAGCAACCTTTCTCAGAGGTAGGGGCTATCATCAACATGAACGTAAAAACCGTAGAACGGCTTTATTACCAGCAAGCCGAAGCGGTGATTGATCTACCTCAACGCTACGCCCAAGTGCGTAAAATAGGTATTGATGAGATATCGTTACGAAAAGGGAAGGGGGAGTACTGTTGCGTACTCACTGATCTGGAACGAGGCATCCAACTGGATATTCTTCCTGACCGAAAGAAAGAAACGCTTATTGCTCACTTTCAAGGCCTGGGTCCAGCGTTTTGTAAGCAGATCAACCACGTATCCTGTGATATGTGGGGGCCTTATAATGAAGTAGCCAAGCAATGTTTTCCCCAGGCTAAAGTTACTATCGACCGTTTTCATGTGGTCAAAGCACTCAATGACAGCTTAGA
Source organism: uncultured Cytophagales bacterium (assembly GCA_963761785.1). Classification (GTDB taxonomy): domain Bacteria; phylum Bacteroidota; class Bacteroidia; order Cytophagales; family Cyclobacteriaceae; genus Tunicatimonas. Next base: position 864,826 of record CAVXII010000001.1, on the reverse strand, counting down.
TACCATACGCAGAACACTACGCCGAACTCACCCCCAACAAGCGGCTTTCAAAAGACTAAAATGGATCTTGTTCAAACGTAGCAAAACCCTGAGCGATGAGCAGCAACTCGTCTTACAGCAAGCCCTCGATCTTTCCAAAGAGTTGCAAGAGGCTTACCAACTTCGTAATAGTTTCCATGACATTTTTGATCAGGCACAAAGCAAACCAGAAGCTCAACAACGGCTGGAAGGTTGGGTACAAAAAGTTAACTGGACACAAAACCCCGCCTGGAACAAGTTCCTGAAAACCCTGACTAACTGGAAAGACCCCATCCTTAACTTCATAGAGTCTGGCATCTCTAACGCGGTGACCGAAGGCTGTAACAACTTGGTGCGCTACATTAGACGTATCTCGTTTGGCATCCCCAACTTTGAACACATGAGACTGCGAGTATTGGTCAACTCAACCTAATCCGCCAAAATTGTCCGAGAACCTGTTTTTCTACATTCTGAAGTTTCTTCCAATGCTTATAAAGTTTCTTCAAATTTGAGTGGAGCGATTGAACTTTCATATCATAAACTGTTCTAACCGACCTCAACACAGCCGCACGTAGCTTCCCAGCCACTTGATCTTTTTCCGAAACTGCTCCATCACCTGCCGCACGTTTTCATCCTCAACGTGCCCCTCGAAGTCGATGAAGAACCAGTACTTGAAACTTTTGCCTTCCTTGGCCGGTCGACTTTCAATCTTAGTCAGGTTGATACCACTTTGGTTAAAGGCTTGCAGAAAGTTCACCAGGCTACCCGGCTCATTGGAGTGCGGCAACTTCACCAGAATGGAGGTTTTATCTTGTCCGCTGGGTTGGTTGGCGAACGACTTGCTGATAATGAAGAAGCGTGTCTGGTTGTCGCCCGAGGTTTCTACGTTCTCGAATAAGATGGGCACCTGGAAGTCCTGCGCCGCAATACGCGAGCAGATGGCGGCGCTCTCCGGGTCCTGCGACGCTAGCCGGGCGGCTTTCGAGGTAGACTCCACCGGAATGAGCTCCACCGTTGGGTCGTTGATTACCTCGTTAATGAACTTGCTACACTGCCGAAACGCAATGTCCTTGGAGTAGATTTTACGAATCTGCGAAAGCTGATCAGTACGACTCACGAACGTGAAGTGTACGTCCATGGGCAGTTCGGCCGCGATGTGCACGTCGTAGGCGGCCAAACAGTCGGCGGTTTCGGGCACCAGTCCCTGCTGGTTATTTTCTACTGGCACCACGCCGAAGCGCACCACCTCGGCGTTCACCGCGTTGAACACCGCCTGGATACTGCTCACCGGCATGTATTCGCTCATGGCTCCGAACCGGCTCTCGGCCGCCTGGTGGGTGAAACTGCCGCTCGGCCCCAGGTAGGCGACACGTTCGGGAAGCTCTATATTGCGGCTCACCGCAAAAATCTCTAGGAAAATAGCCTCAATTGCCACATCGGTAAGTAGTCCTTGACTGCGTTCCTTGAGTCGGTCTAGAATCTGCTTCTCACGCTCGGGACGGTATATGGCCGCTTGGGTGGTGCGCTTCAGCTCGCCTACTTGTTTCACTACATCCATGCGCTCATTCAGCAGGGTAAGCAGGTTGTCATCCAGCGTATTAATCTTAGCGCGCAGTTCGTCGAGGGTCATTGGCTCCGATTTTTTTACGCCAAAGTTATCAGAATCTTCGGCACATAAAATAGCAAACCCCAAAGTCTTTGGAAAGGTCAGCATGTCGGCGTACTTTTGAAGGCTAGGGGACTTGTGAAAATGGCTAGATGCTGGTCACTAGTTGCTGATCGCTAGCATCCAGTATCCTGTCCACGTAGAAAGTCATCCAGTATCCAGAAGCCAGCATCTAGCCCCATAGAAAATCATCCAGAAACCAGTAACCATCATGCGTGATCAACAAGTATTTTCCCTTATTCGGCAAGAGCAAGAACGGCAGGAGCGCGGCATCGAGCTCATCGCCTCCGAAAACTTCGTGTCGCCCCAGGTGATGGAAGCCGTGGGCAGCGTGCTCACCAACAAATATGCCGAAGGACTGCCCGGTAAGCGCTACTACGGTGGCTGCGAGGTGGTGGATGAGATTGAGCAACTGGCCATCAACCGGGCCAAGGAGCTGTTCGGGGCCGCCTGGGCCAATGTGCAACCCCACTCGGGAGCGCAAGCCAACGCCGCCGTGATGCTGGCCGTGCTGCAACCCGGCGACAAGATCTTGGGCTTCGACCTCTCGCACGGCGGGCACCTCACCCATGGCTCGCCGGTCAATTTCTCGGGTAAACTGTACCAGCCCTCATTCTATGGTGTGGAGCGAGAAGACGGGGCCGTTCCGGCCGGTTACATAGACTACGATAAGGTGGAAGCCATCGCCCAGCGCGAGCATCCCAAACTGCTCATTTGCGGAGCGTCGGCCTATAGCCGCGACTGGGACTACGTCCGCCTGCGCGCCATTGCCGACGCGGTGGGGGCCCTGCTGCTGGCCGACATCTCGCACCCCTCGGCCCTGATCGCCAAGAAACTGCTCAACGATCCGCTGCCGCACTGCCACTTCGTAACCACCACCACTCACAAAACCCTGCGTGGACCCCGCGGGGGCCTCATTATGATGGGTCAGGACTTTGATAACCCCTTCGGAATAAAAACTGCCAAAGGAAACATCCGCCCGATGTCGGCCCTCGTAGATATGGGAGTGTTTCCCGGTACACAGGGTGGTCCGCTGGAGCACGTGATCGCGGGCAAAGCCATCGCTTTTGGCGAGGCGCTCACCGACGAGTTCGGTGATTATGCCCGGCAGGTGATCCGCAACGCCCAGGCGATGGCACAGGCGATGGTGGACCGGGGCTACCACGTGATCTCGGGGGGCACCGACAACCACGAGATGCTGATCGATCTGCGCTCGAAGAACCTGACCGGCAAGGTGGCCGAGCGGGTACTGGGCGAAGCTGACATCACCGTGAACAAGAACATGGTGCCCTTCGATGACAAGTCGCCCTTCGTGACCTCTGGCGTTCGGCTAGGCACAGCAGCGGTGACCACCCGCGGCATGAGCGAAGCGGATATGGAAACGATTGTTCGACATATCGATAGCGTGCTGATGAACGCCGAAGACGAAGCGCACATCAGCGAAGTGCGGCACCAAGTGAACCAATGGATGGACGATTATCCTTTATACAGTAGTTTAGAAAATGCCTAAGGCGTGGATCAGGAAGAGCCAGATAAGAATGAAAACGGAGCAGATCGGGTAACCTCGTCGGGCTACGGCGTAGAGCCGCATCCCAATGGTTCTAAACCGATACAGCCCTACGACGGCCTGGAAACCGAACCGGGGCAGATGTCCTTTTTGGAGCATCTGGAGGAGTTGCGGTGGCATATCATCCGGGCGCTGGTAGCCATTGTGGTCTTTGCCGTAGGCGCGTTTGCGGCCAAGGAATTCGTGTGGGGCACGCTCATTCTAGCTCCCACCAAGGTTGACTTCTGGACGTTCCGACAGTTCTGCCGGATCGGTAACCTGGTGGGTTCCGATGCCTTTTGTATGGAATCGATGCCCTTTATTATCCAGAGCCGCAAGATGACCGGACAGTTCACGATGCACATCTACTCGTCGGCCGTCATCGGATTAATCTTCGCTTTTCCCTACGTATTCTGGGAAATCTGGCGGTTTATCGCGCCCGGCTTGTACGACAACGAGCGCCAGTTGAGCCGCGGGGCGGTGTTCTTTGTGAGCTTGCTGTTTGTTGTTGGAGTATTGTTCGGCTACTTCGTGGTCACGCCCATCTCGGTCAATTTTCTGGGGCACTACCAAGTGGACCCTAGCATCCTCAATGAGTTTGACATCACCTCCTACGTCTCAATTCTTATCACCCTGATTCTGGCCTGCGGACTGCTGTTCCAGTTGCCCATTGTGGTTTATTTCTTGAGCAAGGCGGGTATCATCACCCCCGCACTGCTGATCAACTACCGCCGTCACGCTATCGTGGTTATCCTCATTATCTCGGCGCTGGTTACCCCGCCCGACCCGGTCACGCAGTTGCTGGTCACCTTTCCGCTACTGCTACTGTACCAAGTCAGCATCTACATATCCAAGGTGGTGCTGCGCAAAAAGCTACGAGCCGAAGCGGAAGAGAGTCTGTAGTTGCGGCAAGGCGGGGCATTGAATAGTAAGCGATGAAACTTCTGATACGCTATGGAATAACTCATCAAACCAATCTGTCTTCTGGTTCTTTAAATTTAGTATGATGTGGTAGCATAAATTGGTTACCTCCATATAGATTAATCTGTCTTCTTTTCTTGGATTTACCGATTCATGCTCAGAGAGCAAGTAATTTAGGTAGTTAGCTTTTAGTCCTGATTCGGTATTAGTCAAAACTTCAATACACTGGTAAGGATCAATTTGCTGTTTTGGTTTGAGATCAATCTTATTAAGGGTAACATCCTTAGGTACTCTACCCGACGGTTTTGTAAAAGAGGTTAAATCTCATCCAAGCCATTTCAATTGCCAGTTGTAAAGGACTGCTTATCTGTTGTTTATAGAACTGTCTCAACAAATTCAGTCCTCTTCTAAAGACGCTGTATTGCGGATACCCGTGCTTTTTAGTTCTTACGGGATTAACTTTTCCATCCTCAATACCAGTGGCCCAACAAATAGTATACGCTATAGAGACGATAGCAAATAGTTTTCGGTACTTGACGATACAGCGCAGGCAGGAGTCCTCTAAATTAAAGCCTCTCTGTTTAAGTGCTTGAAAGAAAACTTCTATAGCCCATCGTCTTTTATACCAAGATCGCAGCGTCTGCGGTAGAGTAGTACCGATCAGATAGAGCAGTTCACCTTTTTCATCATAAGAGAGCGATAAGTTAACCACTACGCCATCAACAACCACATCTCGTTGATTGCAGTCTATATCATCGTCGGTAAGTGCTTCTTCAGCCCAAACTCTTTGCCCGTTGGCTAACAGGATGGAATGGTGCTTGGGTATCCGCACACAAAAAGGAATACACTCTCTTTTTAGCCACCTGAGCCAGGGTTGCCCAATAAACTCCCGATCCATCACTAGCATTTGAATGCGTTGCTTACCTACCACCCCAACCAAGGACTTAAACAAAGCAATCCGCTGGTCAGCATTACTATTACCACTGTTGTTATCTAGCATCTCAAAGTAAACGGGAACGGCCATCTTACCAATACTGACCACCGCACACAGTATATTGACCTGGGTCTGCCCAAAATCCCATTCTGTACGATCAATACTGAGCGTTACTTGATGATGAGGGACAAAACTCATTAAAAAGGTGGTCAACTGCTGATAGTCCAGACTCACCTTAGCAAAAAAGTCTTGTATCCTGCGTTCAATAGAGCGCGCTTGGATGGGCTTGTCTATCTTATCAGCAATCTCTGAGAAGATCACCGACCGACTGCTGATGATACCGCGCCGCGGTGGCCTTGAATCATATCACAGAGAAACTCTTGACGTTTTTTATGCCTCACCACTTTGGCCGTTCGTATCAATTCGTATATCTTTAGTACCGGATTCTTATCCATTGAAAAAGCTGTTTTTGTTGTGTAGGAACTACAAAATTCAGCTTTTTCTCTCTCCTATTCAACCCTCACCCAAAACCGTCGGGTAGAGTAATCCTTAGGTTTGTATATCTGGCTGTAATATGGTATTAATTCGTCATCCGAAATAGCCATAATTTTACCACTGTTTAAAGATGTTTGTTGTATCTATTTCTATGCTTCCCAATACTTTACCTCCGTGATCATGCGGAGTACTCCGCGCCCATACGCAATATAACAACCAGATGGCTGTCTGACAATTGAGCTATAAACTACGATCACCCTCAATTTCTCCATCCCACCGCTCCTGCAACCCCGCGCCGCGGGATTTCGTCCACTCAGCGCCGTCAGCGAGGCATGTTGACACTCATTTGCCTTGCTAGAGCATTTTTCTGGGCAAAAATTCGCTCATTCGTCAAGCCAATGTGCTTTTTCTCCCCGGAGTAAACCACTTTGGGCCGCGCGGACCCTCATTCTGCCCGGAGTATTGTTCCAACGCCCTGATCGCGTGCTTTTCTGGGCGGAGTAGCAGGTGGATGTAATGAACGAGTGCCTTCCTGGGCGGAGTAGCACTTTTTTGACCGGCCGAAAGCCACCATCTCCTCCCAATACCCCTCTTTAGTACACTTTTGGTGCAAAACCAACTAGGTAAACTATCTATTAAGAAGGTTTAGATTTTCGGCGAGCTTATGCGCAAGCCTGGGGAGCGCGAACAGCGAAGGGGGGGCACCTGGCTTATGCCAGAATGTCCTGTACCACTTCGCCGTGTACGTCGGTGAGGCGGAAGCGTCGCCCCTGATGCTTGAAGGTTAGCTTCTCGTGATCTACTCCCAGCAAATGCATCAGCGTGGCCTGGAAGTCGTGCACGTGCACTGGATTGCTCACGATATTGTAGCCGAACTCGTCGGTCTGTCCGTAGGTGATACCGGGCTTCACACCGCCCCCGGCCATCCATAGGCTAAAGCAGCGCGGGTGGTGGTCGCGACCGTAATTTTCTTTGGTGAGTCTACCCTGCGAATAGTTGGTACGTCCAAACTCCCCCCCCAGATCACCAGCGTATCGTCGAGCAGGCCGCGCTGCTTCAGATCCTGTACCAAGGCTGCCGAGGGTTGGTCCACACTCTTGGCCATGAGCTGGATATCGTTGGGTAAGTTGCCGTGCTGATCCCAGCCCTGATGGTAGAGCTGTACGAACTTCACATCCTTTTCGATCAGGCGACGCGCCAGCAAACAGTTGGCGGCGAAGGTGCCGGGCCGCCGGGCTTCTTCGCCGTACATCTCGTAGATGTAATCTGGTTCGCTGCTGATATCCATTGTCTCGGGCACTGAGGTTTGCATGCGGTAAGCCATCTCGTACTGCGCGATGCGCGAGTTGATCTCAGGGTCCATCACCTTGTCGTACTGGATGTCGTGCAGGTCTTTTAGCCGATCCAACATGCGACGTCGGCTGCCCTTCTCCATACCGGGTGGGTCGTTGAGGTACAGCACCGGATCTTTGCCCGACCGAAACTGCACTCCCTGATGCAGCGACGGCAAGAAACCATTGCCCCACAGCTTAGCATACAGGGGCTGTCCTCCCTCGCGGGCCCGCGAGAGTAACACGCTGAAGGCAGGCAGGTTCTCGTTATCGCTGCCCAGGCCGTAGCTGATCCACGAGCCGATGCTGGGCCGTCCGTTCTGCTGCGAGCCGGTCTGGAAGAAGGTGATGGCCGGATCATGGTTGATTGCCTCGGTGTGCATCGACTTGATGATGCAAAGGTCGTCCACAATCTTGGCGGTGTGGGGCATCAACTCGCTCACCCAGGCTCCGCTCTTGCCGTGTTGGGCGAAATCGTATACCGATCCGGCTAGGGGAAAAGATGTTTGTCCCGCGGTCATCCCAGTGAGACGTTGTTCGCCCCGTACCGAAGCGGGCAGCTCTTGTCCTACGCGCTCGCGCAGCGTTGGTTTGTAATCAAACAGCTCTAGTTGCGACGGCCCGCCGCTCTGGAACAAATAGATGACCCGCTTGGCGCGGGGGGCAAAATGCAACTGACCGAGCGTGCCACCCGAGCTACTACCCGTAGCTTGGCCAAGCAGCTTTGTGGGACTAAGCAAAGACGAGAGCGCAATGCTGCCCAATCCCAGACTGGTCTTGGTCAGAAAGTCGCGGCGGTCAATGTGTTGGTTGTGGAGGAGGTTCATGAAGGTCAATTGTTGAATTGCTGCGAAATTTCGTTATCATTTTCTATAGCCCACGGTTTAAACCGTGGGCTATAGGAAATGGTAGAGCGTATTGCTTTACCGTTTATAAACCGCTTCATCGTAATTCACCAGCGTATTGGCGACCATCGTTAACGCGGCCAGTTGGTCTTTTGGCAAGTCTGCATCGCGGGGGTGCTCGCCTACTGCCAGCAGGCTATCGGCGCGGGCGGGGGCTTCGCTAAACACCGCCCGTTCTTCCTGGTACAACTGCTTTAGCAGATCCAGCTCCCGGTTGTCCGGTTCCCGGCTGGTCAGGGCTTTGAAGCCGAAGGTAATCTGCTCGGCAAGTTGCTCACCACCCTCTTTCATCATACGTTCGGCCAGCAAGCGGGCGGCTTCTACGTACTGCGGGTCGTTGAGCAGTACCAGCGCCTGCAAGGGAGTATTGGTCTTTTGTCGTTTTACGGTGCACAAGTACTTGTCCGAGGCATCGAAGCTGTTCATAGACGGAGGCGGTGAGCTTCGCTTCCAGACGGTGTAGAGTCCCCGGCGGTAGAGATTGTCGCCGTGGTCCTGCACGTAATTGGTGACGTTGCGGGTTGCCAGTTGTTCCCACAGCCCCTCGGGTTGGTAGGGTTTCACGCTGGGTCCGCCAATGGTATCGGCCAGCAGACCGGCGGCGGCCAGTGCGTTGTCGCGGATCATCTCGGCAGGCATGCGGTAGCTGGGTCCGTAGGCTAGCCAAACGTTGCTTGGGTCCTTCTCGCGCAACTCGGGCGGGGCCACGGATGACTGCTGATAGGTCGCCGAGGTGACCAGCAGGCGCAGCAGGGCCTTCACGTCCCAGCCGGACTCACGAAAGCGGACCGCCAGCCAGTCGAGCAGTTCAGGATGCGAGGGCATGCTGCCTTGATTGCCGAAGTCGTCGGAACTCTCTACCAGCCCACGGCCGAACAACAGTTGCCAGTATCGGTTCACCGCCACGCGGGCCGTAAGCGGGTTATCTTCGTCGATAAGCCACTGCGCCAGGCCCAGTCGGTTGCGGGGCAAGTCTTCAGGGAACTCCATCACACTAACGGGAGTGGTGGGGTACACCTGCTTGGTGGGAGCATCGTAGGCGCCGCGGTCCAGGATAAAGGTGGGGCGCGGCTCCTTGAGTTCGGTCATTACCATCACCTCGGGCTGGGCACTCAGGATGTCATTTGCCTCGCCGCGCAGTTGGGTTAGCGTCGCGTACGCTTTTTGGTACGCTAAATCGTGGTTTTGTAGATAATAATCCAGAAGGGCCTGCTGCTGGTTTGATGCCAGAAAAGCCTGCACCGGATCGGGCACCCCGTACAATGAGGCCACCTCTACCGCACTCAGTCGGCGGTCAAACAGACGAAACTCATCGATCACTACCCCACCGAGCGATTCGTCGGCACGGTGGCCAATGTGCAAACTCTGGGGGTCGCCTCCGCCCCAGGTTTCCCGATCTTTTCCGTAGCCAATAATACTTCGCTTGAGATGGTCGGTGATTATTTGCTGGCGCGCCGGTTCGCCGTTCAGGTACATCGACAAACCTTTTGCCCGACTAGAACCATCGTAGGTGAGCACGATATGAGACCACACATTGACCGGAAGCTGTTCTACCGTATGTACTTCGATGCTATTAGCGGGCCAGGTATGGTTAACGGTTGCGGCAAGGGTGCCATCAGTGCGCAGCAGTAGTTCATAGCCCCGACTTCCGTTAAAATAGCCCCCGGATCGGGACAGAATGGGCCCTTTTAGACTGTCTTTCAGGGCCTTGAACCACAGGCTGATGGTGAACGGCTCATTGCGCTCGTAGAAGCCAATGTTCTTTCCCAGGTCAACGTAGCTGTCGCCAACGAGTTGCAGGGCTTGGCCAAACTTCCCTTCCACAATTTTAGGTTCTTGGTCCTGCTGGCTCACCACCATATCGGCCGGAAGCTTTTGGTTGGCTTCATTCTTAAATTTGTTGTCTACTGGCTTGTCTAGCGGATAATGCCCCGCCTCCTGGGGCAACACTACGGCTCGGGCGGCCGGGTTTGCTTTGGCCTCTTCTAGCCACTGAGCGAAGCTTGTTTGGTAGTGGTCTTGCTGCGGATCAGTCTCCTTTTCTTGCTCCCGCATCTTCTCTTGCACAAAGGCCAGTTGCTGATCCACTTCCTCGTCGGTTAAGATTACCGTTGGACTAGCCTCGCCCATATAAGGAATCTGTCCGGTTTCGTTGATGCTGTTAAAGAAAGCGTACAACGAGTAGTATTCGGCCTGTGAGATAGGGTCGTACTTGTGGTCGTGGCAACGAGCACACTCAATGGTGAGGCCCATGAAGGCTTTGCCCAGCGTGTTAGCGCGGTCGGCCACGTACTCCACACGGTATTCTTCGGACACAATGCCGCCCTCCTGGCTCTGCAAGTGGTTACGGTTAAAGCCACTGGCCAGTTTTTGCTCTTGCGTTGCCTCCGGCAGCATGTCTCCGGCCAGTTGCCAGATGATGAATTTGTCGTAGGGCATATTCTCGTTGAACGACTCAATCACCCAGTCGCGCCAGGGCCACATATTGCGCATGCCATCGTCCTGATAGCCGTGCGAGTCGGCGTAGCGGGCCACGTCGAGCCACTCGCTGGCCATACGCTCGCCGTAGTGGGGGGAATCCAGCAGGCGATCCACCAACTTTTCGTAGGCATCAGCGGCGTTATCTGCCAGAAAAGCGTCTACTTCTTTCACGGTTGGGGGCAAACCGGTGAGATCGAAGGTCACCCGGCGAATCAGCTTTTCTTTACTGGCTTTCTTGCTCGGGGCGAGTTGCTTCTCCGTGAGTTTGGTCAGAACAAAATGATCTACCTCGTTAGCGGGCCAACCGGTGGTTGCCGGGGGCACTTCTGGTTTCTCAGGTTTGATGAACGACCAGTGGGGTTTGTATTCCGCTCCCTGCTCAATCCATCGGGTGAGTACCGCTACTTCTTGTTCGGATACTTTGAGGTTAGACTCCGGCGGGGGCATCATTAGTTCAGGATCGACCGAGGTGATGCGGTGGTAGAGTTCGCTGTCGTGCGGGTCGCCAGGGACAATGGCAAATTTTCCCGGCTCATCTTCCAGCGCGGCCAAGGCTGATGCTTCACTATCTAATCGAAAGCCAGACTCCTGATTGGAGGCATCCGGGCCGTGGCAAGCGAAGCAACGATCAGACAATATAGGCTTCACGTGCAGGTTAAAGTCAATCTTTTCAGGCAGTTGCGCTTCTATTTCGGCCGGAAATTCTACCCGAGCATTACAGGAGATCAATAGCAATAGGCTACCAAGAAGATAATAGAAACGCATAGTCATTTATGTAAAAGGGCAATCCGAAAAGATAGTAGTTATTGCGAAAAATACAATAGTATACCCGAGAGGATAACGCCAGATCCTCAGAAATGATTCTTGGCCCTATTGATGGCCCACTAAAATGCTGAACGAGGAATAGCTACCCATCAGCAACTGAACGGGGGTATCAATACCTGGGATAGTTCACCATCCGCTGGTATGTGCGTAGCAGTTGCCGGGGCGAAAACCCCAGTCGAAACATCGTGAACACAATGAAATTGGCAATAGTCACGCGTCCGTAACTATTCCCTTCGTACTTGCGCCCTGACACCTGTGCTTCTCTCGGCACCACTCGAAAGCGGGCATGACGACCTGCCCGGCGGATGAAGTCAAAGTCTTCCATTACCACGTAGTAGTTATCGTAGCCTTTTAGTTGATTGAACAATGTACGGGTCACAAATAGGGTTTGGTCGCCGCCTCGGCAGGTGAGGCGGTTGAAGCGCGAAAAGTAGCTATTGAGCTTCAGTAGGGGGTGCACGACATCGAAGCGAGACCGGTAGCCGCCTATTGGGTAGCCCATCCGAAGGCTCTTCTGAATATCAACCGCGTAGCCGGTGGGAGGACGGGTATCGGCGTGAACAAAGTAGAACACCTCGCCCCGGGCCAGCTTGGCGCCGTAGTTCATCTGATCGGCCCGACCCTTCCAGGGAGAAACGTGCACCTGGGCACCGGCTTCACGGGCCACGTTTACAGTTTGGTCCGTACTGCCCCCATCAACCACCAGCACCTCTTCTACATCACCGCCCGAATTAGCCAGCAGGTGCTCTACCAATGGGGCAATATTTTGTTCTTCGTTATACGTCGGGATAATGACACTTAAACGTAATAGACCAACTTCCTGCGGCGTCGCCGTTGGAGAAAGGGGGAGAGATATGTAGCAGCGCGGACAGTAACCGCAGTGGGATTAGTATTCAAGGAAATAATAATTTTTGATGGGCGATCACCGAAGGATAATCTATCTGAGCTAGAATTACGTATTTAACCAGAAAAGAGATTTTATTACGAAACAATCCGATCTCAGCGCCTTTACCAAGCGAAATAATGAAATTAATGATGTTATCTACCTTTTTAATCAGTTTAAGTTCTTGCCTAACAATGTGTACCGCTGCTCCTTCGGACAGCGCCTCTGATTCCACCCAGGACCCCAACAAAGATTACCCTTACGTTGAGCTGTCCAAAGACTTGGTCAAAGCCGCCCGCAACAAAGCGGACTACACAGCTATTAGAGAAAAGCTCGCCCAGGTATCTCCGGAAGCGTTGGCCGCAGAGCTCGATAATGATCAGGCCAAGAAGGCCTTTTGGATCAACGTGTACAACGGGTTCGTACAGCACCTGCTGACGAACAATCCTGAACTGTTCGAGGACCGGGGGGCATTCTTTGGCGAACCCCGCGTCACCATCGCGGGCAAAGAACTCAGCTTTGACGATATCGAGCACGGCATCATCCGCGGCTCGCGCGTGAAGTGGCTGCTGGGCCTGATCAAAGATCCATTTGCCGGAAAGTACGAGCGCACCTTCCGGGTAGACAAAACTGACGGACGCATTCACTTCGCCCTCAACTGCGGGGCAAAGAGCTGTCCCTACGTAGCTACCTACGACGCCCGGTTCATGGACGAACAACTCGACGAAATTGCCGGGCAGTTTCTCAACCGCACCAGCACCTACCAACCCAACGAGGAAAAAGTCTACGTTACTTCCCTGTTTAGCTGGTTCCGCGGCGATTTCGGTGGCAAAAAGGGCATCAAAAAGGATTTCTTGAAAAAGTACGACGTGATTCCCAAAGACGCCAGTCCTAACCTGGAGTTTGACAAGTACGATTGGACACTAGAATTAGGCAACTACGTCGATCTGGAAACCGGACCCAAGGCGAGTAGATAAAACGGAATTCGGAATGAGGAATGCGGAATTTGCACGACCGAGTTCTAATATCCAATAACCAGCTTTCAGTAGTTTTTCCTGCATGGAAAGTCATCCAGCACCCAACTTAAAATGCTTCCCCAATGGTCAAGTAATATCCGCTGGTGTTCTTCCCAAACCCGGCATCGATGCGAATGTTGATCTTCTTTTGCCGATCAAGCTGAAACCGCAGTCCGCCGCCCACGGTGTAGCGAAAGTTTTGCAATTGCAGATCCGTCGGTTCCGGGGCCACTCCGCCGTAGCTCACAAAGGCCACAGCTCCCACCCGCCAGAACAGCATGGCCCGGTAGGCGGCCTGCACCGTGAGCATGCTTCGGTCGCGAAAGCGCCCCTCGAAGTAGCCGCGCATCCGCTTGCTGCCTCCCATCAACGCCATCTGATTAAAGGGCGGTGCGCCCAAATGTGCCACACCGTAGGCGTTCAGGGCTACCACGTGGTTCCACCGGGTACGCAAAAAAGTGCTGGCATCTACTGAGAAGGTGGTGTAGCGGAAATCGCTGCCCGTGCCGGGGCCGTTGCGTTGCAGCAGGGTTTCTACGTACCAGCCGTCGCTAGAAAAGAATACGTTATCGCGCGTGTCGAACAAAGCTACTACCCCCGGCCCGGAAGTGTTGCCGCCCTGGTTTCCCACAACCGTCCCGGCAGCCAGTTGGCCTTCCTCATCGGTTTCAGTGATCACAAAGTTCTCGAACCAGTAGCGCAAGCCTACGTACCATTTCGGATGCACCCGCTTTAGCGCGGTGAGCCGGATGCGCGGAAAATTCACGCTGTAGGCTTCCTTGGCGTTGAGAGTCGCTTGGTTACCAATGCCGAAGTACTGGTACACGTAGCGGTAGTATCCCACCTCCCCGTAGGTGTAGTAATCACCGTCGTTGACGAATACGGTAAAGGGAAAGTAGAGCAGCAGTTGTTTTTGCAGCGTGTAAGCCGCGACCAGTTGCACTGATGAAGGCCGGGCGGTGGGCGAATCGGTGCGGAAGTTGAACGCGTATACTCCGGCAACGCCGAAACCCAGGTTAGTTTCGGGAGTGTAAAACAGCACGGGCAATCCGTACAAGCTATTACTTCGTTCAGCCGAGGAATCGGGTATCACCACTTCCGGCTCGTCGGCCACCGAAGGGGTTTGGCCTTTGGCGCTAGGATTGAACGCCAGCGCCAGTAGGCCCACAAGAACGAAGCGACTTAGCAAAGACAGTAATAGTTGATGCGACAAACAAACAAGGTAGAAAAAGCCCGTGCGAATCACAAACATCTGGACGGAGGCAATCTGTGAAACCTCGCAGAAGAAACGCAGATATCAGCTAGCTTCCGGTTCAATTCCGGATTCGTTTAAAAAAGCTTTGTAGCAACTGCCGGGCCTCAGTGGCCAGTACGCCAGTAGCGACCTGCGTCTTAGGGTGTAAAATCTGCGGGTTGTACTTCCGATAACCTCGTTCAGGATCATCCGCAGCCCACACCAGTTGGCCCAAGTGGGCCCAGTGGATGGCTCCGGCGCACATTACGCAGGGCTCCAGGGTGACGTAGAGGGTGCAGTCGGGTAGATATTTAGCGCCTAAATGGTCAAAAGCAGCGGTTAACGCCAGCATCTCAGCGTGGGCGGTGGGGTCATTGAGGCGTTCGGTTTGGTTGTGGGCTCGGGCGATGATGCGGTCATTGGCTACCACTACGGCTCCGACGGGAATTTCACCTTCTTCGTAGGCTTGCTGAGCCTGAAGGAGGGCTTGGTGCATGTGGTAGTCAGATTTCATGGATGACACAGACAAGTGGTTTAAAAGTGATCAACTATCAGTATCATCCGCGCCACCGGTGTGTATCCACCCCGCAACTTCTTCTAAACTTGGATTCTTCACCTCCTTCAGCTTCATTTTTTTTCGCATCCTGCTCACATCGTTATGCAGTTTGTTCGCCGATGCTTCGTCGAGTTGCGTCACCATCAGAATGCCCAGTTTGTGCAAGATGGGAATCAGCTCGGGTCGCACGCCCCGGTCTACAAACTCCTGTTCGGTAGACTCCTGCTGGCGGGCTTCCGGTTTCATCTGCGGAAAGAACAGCACATCCTGGATCGAGGCACTATTGGTCATAATCATCGTCAGGCGATCGATGCCCAGACCCACTCCGGCGGTAGGTGGCATACCGTATTCCAGGGCACGTAAGAAGTCTTCGTCCAGCAGCATGGCCTCCTCGTCGCCCCGCTTGGCCAGCGTGAGTTGCTCCTCGAAGCGTTGGCGCTGGTCCACCGGGTCGTTCAGTTCTGAGTAGGCATTCATGATTTCCTTACCATTGCAGATGGCTTCGAAGCGCTCTACTAACTCCGGATTGTCGCGGTGGCGCTTGGTGAGGGGCGACATCTCAACCGGATAATCCGTGATGAAGGTGGGCTGGATGAGGTGCGGTTCGCAGGTTTCTCCGAAGATCTCGTCGATCAGTTTACCTTTGCCCATCGTGTCGTCGATCGGAACGTTCAGTTGGCGGGCCGTGGCGCGTAACTGTTCCTCGTCCATCGCACTGATGTCGATATCCGTGAAGTGGTGAATGGCCTCAAACATCGTGAAGCGCTTCCAGGGACGTTTGAAGTCAATGACGTGATCGCCGACGGGCACTTCGGTGGTGCCGTGCAGGTCCAGGGCTACCTTCTCCACCATCGTTTCCATCAGGTCCATCATCCAGAAGTAGTCTTTGTAGGCCACGTATAGCTCAACCTGCGTGAACTCCGGGTTGTGGAAACGCGACATACCTTCGTTACGAAAGTCCTTGGCAAATTCGTAGACCCCATCAAGCCCACCCACAATCAAGCGCTTCAGGTACAGTTCGTTGGCGATACGCAGGTACAACGTCATGTCCAGCGTGTTGTGATGCGTCCTAAACGGTCGTGCCGCGGCGCCGCCGTACAATGGTTGCAGAATGGGCGTTTCCACCTCCAAGTAGCCCTTATCGTTCAAAAAGTCCCGCATCGACTGCATCAGTTGCGAGCGCTGGCGGAAGGTCTGCCGCACCCGTGGGTTCACGATCATGTCCACGTAGCGCTGTCGGTAGCGCTGCTCGGGGTCCGTGAAGGCGTCGTAGACTTTAGTTTCGCCGCTGGCTTCGTCGGTCACCTCGCGGGGCAGCGGCAGGGGGCGCAGCGACTTGGTGAGGATAATGATTTTTTTTACATGAACGGTGATCTCGCCGGTTTGGGTAGTGAACACCTGACCCCGCACGCCGATGATGTCACCAATGTCGAGCAGCTTTTTGAACACGTCGTTGTACAATGACTTGTCTTCGCCGGGGCAAATCTCATCGCGGGCGATGTAGAGTTGAATGCGCCCGCTGCTGTCCTGCAGCTCGGCAAACGAGGCTTTGCCCATAATCCGGCGGCGCATCAGGCGGCCCGCCAGGCGAACATCTTGAAAGTCGTCGGGGTGCGCGTCATACAACTGCTTTATTTCCTGGGTAGTGGTAGTTACTTCAAACGATTGGGGTGGATAAGGATCGATGCCGCGGTTTAGTAAAGCCTGGCGTTCTTCTCTTCTTCGTAGTTCTTGTTCGCTTAGCATTTGTCTTCTGAATAGTAGTAAATATCCTAGTGCTCGTTTGTGATGGGTTGCAGGGGCGCCGTGATTGCTATACGCTTAATTAGTTTACCACCGTTTAGTCTTGCTTCTGCATCCTCTGAGCGGTTTGTCAAGTGTTATTGTAAGGCCTTTTTTCTCAAGAATTATTGAAATCTCAACAAATATCCATCTGGTAACTACTCAGGTAGCTGGGCTAGCCATGATTTGAGCTAGATAGGTGAATACATCAAGGTCTCGTTTTTTGAGGGTATCAATAACCGAGCGTAGGATGCAGAAAGTGCTTTGCCCGGATTTGAACTGCCCGGAGACCTTCTGTTTAACCTTTACATTGCGAATGGCTCTCTCTGAGCCATTGTTGTCTGGGGGTACTTCCAAATCGTACAAGAAAACCAGCAAGCAGTCCCGATACTTAACCATAGACTTTTGGAAAGTGTGGGTTTTTTCAAACCGTCTGCCATCAATAGGGCGGAGTAGTAACCGATTGAGCCGATTTTCCAACTCGTAGACCTCCTGCTGACCCTTACGCCAAGCTTTTTCTTGTCTATGTGCTGTTTCGTTGAGCTTCAGAGCATCATGCAGCAGAGTTCTACAATGCGTGGACCAGGGGCTTTTTTCGCTTTCTTCCAGGAAAATCAAGTCTCGTTGCAGGTGAGCCAAACAGAGTTGCTTGGCGTTGGAAGTAATCTTGAGCTGCGCCGCCCAGCGATCGGAGCCTATGGTAGCCTTAGGCAATCCATCGGGAAAGGTTTCTTCGATAACTTGGCTGCCTCGGCAAGCAGAAGCTTTCAAGAAAGTGTTCTTCACATTCTGCCAGGTCCATATCCACCAATTCTTGCCATTCACACGCGCACCGGTTTCATCGCTGCCTACGTAGCTGGCCTTTTGTATTTGTGCTTGAATAGTTTCGTAGATGGGACTGGCTTTAAGAGCAGCCCTTTCTAACATATTATACAAACTGCCCTGACTCAACGCTAAGCCAAATACGTCCCGAAAAAGCAAAGCCAGTCGTTGATAAGGCACATACTGATACACACTTAAGTAAGCCGTATAGGCTTCTAGGCGAGGACCGTATTGGATAGGGGCATTCACCCCCGCCGGATAGCTTGCTTTCTGAAAGTTATCACAGCATGCACACTGACACCCATACTGACGATATTCAGTATAAACCGGCTGCACTGGCGGAATGTCTACTACTTGGCGGCGGGAGACTACTTGCTGCGCTTCGGGCAAAGCATTGCCACATTCCTGACAGTAACTACTTCTTAACTCCTCTATCTCATCGGCTACGGCTACCATCTTGAGCGTGTGCCCCTGATGTCCGGCTTGCCCCCCAGACTTGCGCCCGCTTTTCTGACGAAGGCTTCTACTCATTTTGTTAGCCTTATGCTGACTCGGTGGCTGGTGACTATTGTGGCTGTCTTTCTTGACTGCTTTGCCCTCCAGTCGTTGTAACAATAGCATTACTTTCTCCTCCAGACTAGCTACCCGCTGGCGCAATGAGGCATTCTCCGCCCTCAGTATCGCTATCTCGTTAGATTCATCCACAATCAACAATAATAACTTTTTCTTAACTTACCAAAAAATGCTACCCTACCTGAGTAGTTACTCCATCTGGGTCTTGTATCAAAAATTCTTTGACGCCTTCTTCCTTATCATTTATTCTGTACCAGACTTCCTCAGTCTTTGAAAAGAATAAGAAGTTTTACCTTGGCTTTCAACGTTATCGTCCCAAGTTAATAAATCACAATAATAAGGATTGTTGGTGGCTTGCTTACCAGAAGCCACGAATTTTCGCTAACATTGCACCCTAAAATCATTCGTATGCGCTATTTATTTGGGCGAACATTGCCGTTCACCTTTTCAATTGAGCGAACCGCAGTTTGGGTCTTAGCTCTGCTCACCGCCGCTTGCTCTACCACTAAAAAGTCGGCCGACCAATCCAGCACCTTCCAACCGCAGGAGGCCGTGCTGTTCACCGTGGCCAACGACTCGGTGCGGGCCGACGAGTTCATGTACGTCTATCAAAAGAACCAGGCCGATTCGGTGGCTCGCATGAGCGAGGCGGCCCAGGCCCAAGCGGTGCGCGACTACCTAAAACTCTACGTGAATTTTAAGCTCAAAGTAAAGGCGGCCGAGGCAGCGCAGTTGGATCAGAAAGAGAGCTTTAAGAAAGAACTGGCGCAGTATCAGCAACAACTGGCCAAGCCCTACCTGGTAGAAAACCGCGTCACCGAGCAGCTCATCGAGGAAGCCTACGAGCGCTCAAAGCAGGAAGTAAAGGCCTCGCACATTCTTATCACGGTCGATGAAGATGCCTCCCCCGCTGATACCCTGCGGGTCTACCAGAAAGCCGACAGCCTGCGCCAACTAGCGCTGAACGGTGCTTCTTTCGCTATGCTGGCTGAGCAGTATTCCGACGACCCCTCGGCGGCCAGCAACGGCGGCGACTTGGGCTACTTCACCGCTCTGCAAATGGTCTACCCCTTCGAGAATGCTGCCTATAACACCAACGCAGGAAGCATTTCGCCCCCCATTCGCACGCGCTTTGGCTATCACATTATCAAGGTGCATGACCAGCGACCTTCGAAGGGTAAGGTGAAGGTAGCCCACATCATGATTCGCGAAGGCGAGAACGCCCAGGACTCAAGTGCGCAACAGAAAGCACAGCAAATTTACGAACAATTACAGCAGGGTGGCGACTGGACCGAGCTGACCGAGCGGTTTTCCGAAGATGTCACCACCCGCTCCTCAGGGGGCGAACTGCCCCTTTTTGGAACCGGCAACATGATCGAGAGCTTTGAAGATGCCGCCTTTGCGCTGAAGAACCCGGGCGATATTTCTCCACCGGTGAAGACCCGCTTCGGCTGGCACGTGATTAAGCTCATCGAGCGGCAGGGGCTAGAGCCGCTGAGCGAGTTGCGCCCATCGCTAGAGCGGCGCATTGACCGCAGCGTGCGCTCGGAGGTAATGCAAAGCGAAATGGTAGATTTGCTTAAAGAAGAGAATGGCTATCAAGGTGATTCCGCAGCGATTCAAGCAGCCATTGCGCAAGTGCAACAGGCATCACCCGCCGGTTCTGCTGAAGAAGTTTTGTTCACTATGCAGGACACTACGCTCACCGCGGAGGATTTCTACGCCTTTGCGCAGGAAAGAACGGAAGGAGCCGAAATAGATAGCGCCGTAGCGCAACAAACCTACCAGAATTTTGAGGCACAAAGTATTCTTGCGTACGAAGAAAGGCACCTGCTGGACAAGTATGAAGATTACCGCCGTATCTTGCAAGAGTACCGCGACGGCATTCTGCTGTTTGATATCATGGAAAAAAAGGTGTGGTCGAAGGCGATGGACGACAGTGTCGGGTTGCGTAACTACTTTGCGGAGCACCGCGACGACTACCGGTGGGGCGAACGTGTTCGGGCAACCTTGGTAGACGCTGAAAGTGAGCGGGTACTCAACCAAGTTAAGGAAAATCTGCTAGGCAAAGAATTGCCCCCTTCGGAAGAAGAACGGGAAGCTTTGGAGAAGATGTATACGGAAGAATCGCCGCTGGCGCTGCAAATTCGTCAGGAAACCTACGAGCGCGGCAAACCTCGCACCGCCGCCGAAGCGGTAATCGACCAGATAGACTGGTCGCCGGGCTCCTATACCGTGGAGAATAATGGGCGGTTTTATTATATTCAGGTGCAGGAGGTTTTGCCCCCCCAATTGAAAGAATTAGACGAGATAAAGGGCATTGTAATTGCTGATTATCAAAACTATCTGGACCAGCAGTGGGTCACCACACTGCGCCAGCAATACTTGGTAGAAATCAATGACAATGTCTTACAAAAAGTCACTAGTGCGCTCAGTAACCGCTAAAGCGGTAGGTTGCTTTATCTGCTTACTGCTATTGGGCGCGTGCCGCGAGCGAAGTCTGCCGGATTTCCTACAGTTCAAAAACCAAGAAACCACCGAAGGGGTTATTCGTCAGCCAGTGGCTCGGGTGTATGATAACTACCTCTATGAACAAGACCTGGAGGGGATTGTGGATGATAATAGTAGTGCCGAAGATAGCGCCAACCTCGTAAGCCGCTACATCGACACTTGGGTGAAGAAGCAACTGCTGCTTGCCGAGGCCGCTTCGCAGATGAACATCGACGAGGCTGAAATGGAGCGCAAAATCCTGGACTATCGCTACGCGCTGATTGTGTATGAATTTGAGAAGAATTACGTAAACCAGGAAGTAGACACCGAAGTAAGCGACAAAGAGATTGAACAGTACTACCAAGAGCACCAAGAAAATTTTGAGCTGAAGCAGAACATTATTAAAGGTATTTTCGCCAAAGTTCCTCAGGAAGCCCCTCGGGTGGGCCGACTGCGGAACCTGTTTCAGGGAGAACTAGACGAAGAAACCCGCGAGGAAATTCGCTCGTACTGCCTGAGCTTTGCTAGTGCTTACTCGCTCAACGACTCCACTTGGTACAACTTCGAGGAGGTGATCGCCAACACTCCACTGGTAAGTATCCCGAACAAAGTGCAGTTTTTACAAAAAAATGAGTACGTTGAAACCTCTGATGATATTTATGTGTACTTTGTCAAAGTGCAAGACTACAAAATTTCTGACCAAACATCGCCGTTAGAGTTTGTAAAGGACGACATCGTCAAGATCGTTACCAATCAACGCAAGGTTGCCCTTACCCAACAACTGGAAGAAGACATCTACCGCGATGCCAAAAAGAACAATGAGTTTGAAATATTCCCCCCTACCTCCCGCAGTGCGCCCATCCCATCCGATCTATCGGGTCAATCTGCTAATCGCTAATTTAGTACTGGATCTTAGGTATCGGATCTTAGCTATTAGGAAGAGGTCAATATCTAATCTCCAAAAAGCAACGATTTTATTGGGCACTTTGGCGATCACGTTATTGCCCCTCTTCACGAACGCTCAACCCACGGCGGGCCAAACCGTCGACAAAATTGTGGCTAAGGTCGATAACTTCATCGTGCTCAAGTCAGATTTGGAAGGAGCATTACAAGAAGCGCAGCGCAATAGCCCCGCTGGAATCAACTACACACGCTGTCAGATTCTCCAGCAACTAGTCATCGAAAAATTGCTGCTCGCCAAGGCTGAGATCGATTCGGTGGTGGTAGAAGAGCCGCGCGTGGAGTCAGAACTGGCCCGCCGCCTACAGTACATGACCAATTCCTACGGACAAGAAAACATCGAGGAGCAGTTCGGGAAATCCATCGAGGAGATCGGCGAAGACTTACGCGTCGACATTCGCGACCAACTGGTGGTGCAGCAGATGCAAAGCACCATTACCCAGGACATTAAGGTGACTCCGGCCGAAGTACGCCGCTTCTTCAACAACATTCCCCAGGACAGTCTGCCGTTCTATTCGTCGGAGGTGACCGTAGGGCAGATTGTGAAGTTACCGACCGTGAGCAAGGGGCAAAAGGAGGCTGCTCGCAAAAAATTGCTGGGCATCCGCGAGCAGATTGTCGATGGTGGAGATTTTGCTAAACTTGCGCGAGAATTTTCCAACGATCCAGGCTCGGGATCGCAGGGTGGCGAACTAGGATTTGTGGAGCGTGGTCAGTTTGTGCCCGAGTTTGAGGCGGCCGCCCTCAAGATGCAGCCCGGTGAACTGTCGCAACCCGTAGAATCAGCCTTTGGATTCCACCTGATCCAGCTGATTGAGCGCCGCGGAAACCGCTACAACAGTCGTCATATCCTCATCAAGCCCAACTCTTCGGCCCTGGACATTGAGTACGCCCGCGAGTATCTGGACAGTTTGCGCACTAAAATCTCGGCCGATAGCATCCCGTTTGCCAAAGCCGCCAAAGAAGAGTCGGACGACAAGGAGACGGCGGGCAGCGGGGGGTTCTTCCTGAGTCCTGACGGTTCTAACCGGGTTTCTACTGAAAATATTGATCCGGTAATTTTCTTTACCATCGATACCATGCAGGTGGGAGCTATCACCCCCCCGCTTACCTATCGCATGAACAACGGCGAGCCAGCTGTGCGCATCCTTTATCTTAAGTCCAAGTCGCGACCGCATCAGGCCAACCTGCGCGACGACTATCAGAAAATCTACAATGCTGCTCTGCAAGAAAAGCGCACCCGCATTCTGGAGGACTGGTTCGGCGATGCCCGCAAACAGGTGTATATCGATATCGATCCCGAGCACAGCGACTGCAACGTGGCCAACAGCATCTAATTATCTTTCTTATCCTTATCTAATCATACCCCATGGACCAGCCGAATTCGGAAGTGGCGATCGCCGATAGTTTGTACGAAGATTACGTGAAACTTCGTGATGAGATAGGAAAAGTTGTGATCGGCCAGGACGAGGTGGTGCGGCTGCTGCTGATATCAATTTTTTGCCGGGGGCATAGTTTGCTAATTGGTGTGCCCGGTTTGGCCAAGACCCTGCTGATCCATACGCTGGCGTCGGCGGTGAACCTTAATTTTAACCGTATTCAGTTCACGCCTGACCTAATGCCCTCGGACATTCTGGGGGCCGAAACCATCGACCGCGACCGCAACTTTAAGTTTATCAAGGGGCCGATCTTTGCCAACATTGTGCTGGCTGACGAAATTAACCGAACCCCTCCCAAGACCCAGGCTGCCTTGCTGGAAGCCATGCAGGAGTACAGCGTCACGGTTTCGGGAGAAGAATACAAACTAGCTCAGCCTTTCTTCGTGCTAGCTACGCAGAACCCCATTGAGCAAGAGGGAACCTATCCGCTGCCCGAAGCACAGCTAGACCGCTTCATGTTTGATATTCAGCTGACCTACCCTTCGTACGAGTCGGAAGTAGACATCGTGAAAGCCACCACCACTGACACAAACTACGAGGTACAGAAGGTGCTCACCGGCGACCAGATCATCGGGTATCAGCACCTGGTGCGGCGGGTACCCATCGCCGACAACGTGGTGGAATACGCTGTGGGACTGGCCAACAAAACCCGCCCCGGCACGGCCAAAGCTGATAAGGTGGCTGACGAGTTTCTGGAGTGGGGAGCTGGGCCTCGAGCGTCGCAGTACTTAGTGCTGGCGGCGAAGTGTAACGCCTTGCTCACGGGTAAGTACTCGCCCGATATCGAAGACGTGCGGGCGGTAGCGCAACCCATCCTCCGCCACCGGGTGGTGCGCAACTTCAAGGCCGAAGCTGAAGGTCTATCAGTGAGTGATCTGATCGAGCGGTTGCTGTAATTTAATGGATTACAGTCCGAGTCAGTAGCATCATTTTGCTATCTCAGGTCCTAGCGTTTTTGTCTGGATGCTGCTGACGTAAATCTCTTATCATTAGAAATTATCGGAAAAGGACAACCCTTTTCCAGATCAATCGTAATATTACGATATAACCTATTTGAGACTATGGGACTCACCAAAGCCACTGCTTTTACCGATCAACAAAATCAGCTAGCGGACTATGCCAAAGCATTCGCCCATCCGGCCCGGGTAGCCATTCTACAGTTTCTGGTCCAGCGCAACACCTGTGTGTGTGGTGATATTGTTGAACGAATTGCCGCTGTCGCAGTCCACCGTGTCGCAGCACTTGAAAGAACTCAAGCGCATTGGGGTGGTGCAGGGCATTATTGAAGGGCCTCAGGTGTGTTACTGCATTGATCCGGAAGCTTGGCAACAAATGAAAATTGCGCTAAACAGACTACTTACTTCTTTCGGAGCAAAGAGCTGCTGCTAAAAAAATTTGCACTATATAATCGTAATATTACGATCAAAATTTTCATATTTCACAAAAACCCCTTATCTAATGAAGAATTCAGAAGAAATTAAGCAGCTAGTCCACGACAAGTACGCCGCCATCGCCCAGCGAGGCACCCTGCCCGACGGCAGTAGCCCCTCAGCCATTCTGTGCTGCGGCGAGGGCGACAGTTCGTTTGCCGAAGACTACTCGCAAGTTACTGGGTACGCATCCGAGGCTGATTTAGGCTTGGGGTGCGGCTTGCCCACCGAACACGCCCACATCAAAGCGGGTGACACCGTGGTTGACCTGGGATCAGGCGCAGGAAACGACTGCTTTGTGGCCCGCTCACTGGTGGGCGAAGGAGGGCAGGTGATCGGGGTAGACATGACTCCTGCTATGATCAACCGGGCCCGCCAGAACACGAAGAAATTGGGCTACGACAATGTTTCGTTTCACTACGGTGAGATTGAAGACCTCCCGCTCAAAGAAAACACCGCCGATGTAGTGGTGAGCAACTGCGTGCTCAACTTGGTGCCTGACAAAGCCCGTGCTTTCGCCGAAACCTACCGCATCCTGAAACCTGGGGGCCACTTTAGCATCTCGGATGTGGTGGTACGGGGCAATTTGCCAGACGCTTTGCGCGAGAGTGCGGAACTGTACGCGGGTTGTGTATCGGGCGCCTTGCCTCAGGAAGAGTACATGCAAACCGTTAGACAAGCTGGTTTTCAAAACGTCAGGATTCAGAAAGAGCACGCCATCACACTATCCGACGAACTACTCGGCGAGCACCTTTCCGAAGAGGAAATTGGCTTGTTCAAAACCAGCGATTTAGGCATCTTTAGCATTACTGTCTACGCCGAGAAGGCGAAGAGTTGCTGCTAGACCAACGAGCGCGAACGGAGAAGCGGACGATACGGGAATAAGACGTAAAAAATCATTTCGCTTATGGTACTTCGCATCAGGAGCGGTATTATTGTCGTTCACCTCCCATCCCTTCTTCCTTGCGCTCATCCCGTTCGCTCACGCTCGTTGGACTAATCCAAATCCTTAGCCTGGATGTGGTGCTGGGCGCCGGAGTAAGCACGGTGTTCGTTGCGAAATTCCTGGTGGCTCCCATTCCGTACTCCTCGCTGCTGGCTTTATGCGTCTGCGTGTGGCTAATCTACACGGCCGACCACCTCTTTGATGCCTACAATTTGGGGCTTAACGTGGCCCACACCGCCCGCCACCGCTACCACCAAACACGGTTTAAAACCATCGCTCTGGCCTGGGGCTTGGTAGCCCTACTCGGCATAGGCATTCTTTTCTACCTACCCAGTAGGCTTTTCTTGTACGGCTCACTGCTGGCAGTATTGGTGCTACTCTACGCGCTGCTGCTCAAGTACACTAGTCTGCGGACGTGGTTGCCCAAGGAATTTGCCACTGCCATGTTCTACACCACGGGCGTGTTTCTGCCCGCACTGGCCACTTACGGAGCCCCTTTGCCGTGGAGCGCCAGCGTGTTGTTTTTCCAGTATTTCTTCCTGGCCCTGGCCAACTTGCTGCTTTTCTCGTGGTTCGAGGTCGATACCGACCAACAGGATGGTTACCCCTCATTCGCGCTGAGCGTAGGACGGCCGCTGGTGTGCTTGTTTATTTATGGGTGCCTGGCAGTGGTAGGAATTTCCTCATTAGCGTTCCTAGGCTTGGTTGCCGCTTCAGGAGTCACCGTGGCGGCCCAGGGAACCATGCTGGTAATGACCCTGATTCTGCTAGTGCTCACGCTGTGGCCTGCCTACTTCCAAAAGCACGAACGCTACCGCCTGCTGGGCGACGGTATCTTCGCGCTTCCGATCATCCCGTTGTTATTGCTATGAGCTTCGACCGGGTAGCACCCTACTATGACCGCCTGGTCCGGCTGGTCTTCGGCCGCAGCATCCAGCGGGCGCAGCGGCACTTCTTGGACCAAATTCCGCCTGCGGCGCGGGTGTTGGTGGTGGGTGGTGGTACCGGCTGGCTATTTCCTTACCTATTGGAGAGACCGCAGGTCACCCACGTCACTTATCTGGAGGCTTCGGCCGTGATGCTAGCGCTAGCGCAAAGGGAGGCGGATAACGTTTGCCCTTCTGCCGCTGCTACCATCCACTGGGTGCACGGTAACGAGCAGACGCTACCTGCCAACGATCGCTACGACGTGGTGATCACCAACTTTGTGCTGGATATGTACGCGGGCGACGCACTGCACCAACTTATGCAGCGGTTACTGGATCATCTGCAACCCAATGGCTACTGGTTGTTCACCGACTTTCGACTATCCGACAAGAGGCGGCACCGCTGGTGGCAGCGACCGGTGGTCTGGGCGATGTATGCCTTCTTTCATCTAATAGCGGGGATTGACCGGCAACGGCTCCCCGCCTATCAACGACACTTTGCGGCCCTGGACCTACGATCAACCCATGATAAGGTATTCTTCGGAGACTTTATCGTGAGTCGGGTGTATCGTTGGGGTGAGAAGAATGATTAACCAGCGTTACTCAAATTCAATGTTCTTGTAGATTCGAGCGAGTGGTATCTCAGCGGCTACGGATTGCAAATGAAGAACTCCTTCCTGACCCATCACGTCGGTATCTTCCCAATGATTGGCGGCGTTGCGAAAAAAGGTGGTCACGCGGGGTTGGTCCTGTTCCACCAACACGTACTCCCGGAGTGAAGGAGGCGTGCGGTACACCATAAACTTATCGGTTCCCGCCGTGGATACGGGATCGTGTATTTTAGTGGAAGGAGACAGCACTTCTACCACCAGTAGCGGATTAGTGATTGTGTCCTTTCGCTTCTTGTAGTACACTGGCTTCTGACTAACCACCATCACATCGGGATACACAAATCTATTATATGCCGGTATTTGAATCTTCACTTCGCTATTATAGACCTCAAAAGGTTGGTCTTCAAGCAAGTTATACAGTGCCGTGAGTATTTTCACTGCGATGCTACTATGGGTAGCAGTTCCGCCGGACATAGTAATGATTTTTCCGTTGTGATACTCTAATTTGGTCTCCGAGCCTTTATCAATCTCAAAGTACTCAGCGATGGTGTAGGTTCTTTCCTTTACTAACGTTTCGGTTATCATTGGCTTATTCGTTGTAGGTACCTCAAGGTAAGCAAGCGATCCGCAAAAACCAGAAGACCAATCAACAGCAATGTCTGCTTATTACTACTGTCCCCCGGCCTCCACCTGGGCCATCCCATCGTTCCAAATGCTTTTCACCGGATAGATATCCAACGAGCGCAGCGTAACCGGGCCGCCAATGGCGTATACCTCCACCCCGTTTTTGGCCTGATCAGGAAAGATGCGGTTAGTCATCGCCACGTAGCCATCGTTGCCGAACACCTCGACCGAGGAGTGATCGACGAAGATGCGCAGGCGCACGATGCCATCGTCACTGGGCATCAGGCCGATAGTGCGGGCGGCGAAGTTCTCGCTAAAGGTGGTGTCGCCCGACTGGGTGCGGTCCACGAACACCGACTGCGAGGCCACATCGTAGCCGATAACGGTTTCCTGGCCTTCGCCCTCGAACACCTCGATGCCAAACTCGGAGGCCAGTTGCTCGGCTTCGGCCGGAGTCTCAATGGCGCGGTACACAAACTCGGCCACGATCTCCAGCTGGCTGCCCCGCACGTTCTCGACCGACAGAAAGTCATCTCCTTCGTTGATCTGCTGGTTTTCGTAGTGCCGGGCGGTTTCGCGCAGGGTGTTCTGCTCTTCTACCGGCTGCTGCACCAGCCGCACGCCCTCGGGAAACTGCCGTAGGTGCAGGGTGCGCACCAGCGACTGCGCGCTGCGCCAGCCCGAGGTAGGGATCTTCTGCCCGTAGGCCCAGTTATTGAGCCAACCGATCATCAGGCGGCGGTCATCGGGCACGTTGTTGTAGGTAACGGCCGCGTAGTAGTCCAGTCCTTCGTCTACCCGCAAGATCAGGTCGTCGGTATTGGTGTTGGTGAAGGTGGTGCCGTCGAAGTCGCCCACGAAGTACTGCATGGTAGGCCCCATGTTGCTGCGGTTGTGCGACACAATCAGCACCCACCGGCTGCCTTCGCCGTTTTCCACCGGCAGTTCGAACAGGTCGGGGCACTCCCAGATGCCATCTACAAAACCCGCGGGTCCGAACTCACTCAGGCGCGTCCAGTCTTTGAGGTTAGGAGATTGGTAGAAGCGGATTTTCTGTTCCTGCGGAATGGCCAGCGCCATGAGCCACGCCTGCTTAGGCTCGTGCCAGAATACCTTGGGGTCGCGGAAGTCTTTCATGCCCTCGTCGAGCACGGGGTTGCCCTCGTACTGCATCCAGGTTTCGCCATCGTCGTTGCTGTAGGCCAGCGCCTGGGTTTGCAGCTCGGGCAGGTGAGAAGTGTAGATCGCCACCAGGCAGCCGCCGTCGTCAGCGTTGCACAGCCCGCTGCTGTTGTTCTTGTCCACCACGGCGCTTCCCGAGAAGATCATGTTCTCACCGTCCATCGGGATGGCCAGCGGACGGCGGTTCCAGTGCACCAGGTCTTCGGTGGTGGCGTGGCCCCAGCTCATGTTACCCCAGGTATCGCCTTCGGGATTGTACTGGTAAAACAGGTGGTATTTGCCGTTGTGGTAGACCAGCCCGTTGGGGTCGTTCATCCAGTTCTTCTCGGGCGAGAAGTGATAGGCCAGCCGGTAGGGCTCGGGCGAAGTTGCCACCGTGTCGCCCGGTATCAGGGCGGTTTCGGTTTCGGTGAGGGTGGAGCAGGCGGCGGCCAGCAGGACAGTGGCGGCTAATAGACAGAATTTCATACGGAAGGGTTATTTACGCACCAAGATATTGATTTATTGAATCAAACTTTGCCGTAAACGTAGAAATCGTTCTGTCTAGTAGTTGTACTAAGGCTTTCGTTACGGTGAGGAGAAGAACGAGCGAATCTGTTTATCTGTCCATCAATGATCTTACACAAGCCGAACCACTACCCACACCGTGGAAATCCTTGGCTTGCCGCACTGCTTTTTATAAAGATGTTTATGCGTTGTTGATTATCAGTTACACGTTATCTCACTAAAGTCCGTCAAGGCGGTGGCGTCATCTTCTGCGTAGCGATCTTCTTGAAGCAGTATAAATTGGTCTATACCGTGGCCATAAGATCTTCCGGATACTTCCATCTGGTACATGCCGGGGCTATCAAACCGGACGTAAATGTCATGGGCATCATTATCAGAAGTTCTGGCTTGCCACTTTAGGCCAAGGTCATTACCGCTTCGGTAGACCTTGAACCACCCTTCTTTTGATGAGCCGTTGGGATTGGGTGTCTTTCCGGTGCCTCCGGGATATATATTTTTTCCACCCTTCTCAGCGTAAAAATCATCGGCATCAGAAAATCTCAACCACGAGTCGTTGTGCTCTGTTCCGTTGTCACCAACGGTGACGGTCGATTTCCAGGTGAAACGGTAGGTTCCGGCATGCTGAACGTTTAATCGGAAAGTTACTATCCCATTGCCCGGTTTGTTGAGGAAATTGTCGCCCTGCCACACCACGTATTTTCCCCCTGAGGCTTTATCACTTTCTACAACCTTCCATTTTGATGATTCTTCAAAAGAACCATACTCAAATTCGATCGAAAGAATAGAATCTGCCTCTTGAAACACATATTCCGAAGGGACTTCGCAGCGCACGGCTGGCGCATTCTCGTCTGCCGAGTCACAACCCAATACCGCCCATCCTAAGAAGAGGAGCATGGTTGCTTGGTTTAGTTTACTTTTCATGTTTCACTATCAAATTTAGGCCTTGGCCGATACCTGAATGCCAAAGGCCTCCAGCGTTTGGGGCTGCTCTCGAAAAGCCATGCGGGCCGTGGTGCGGAAATCGCTTACCCACTGCCGAAGCTCCTTCTGCAACTGCACTTTGTCCTGGGTGCACTGCTCCGCGTGGCTCTTCTTATCGGCCCGCGCCTGCTTGAGTTGCCGCAACTGCGTGGCGTTGGCGTAGGCCTGCTCCAATTCTTTATCGCTTACCCCGTAATTGGCCAGCGACACCTTTTGCTCCTTGAGTTGGCGGTAGAAGTGGATTGCCTGCCGCACCCCTTCCCAGCGACGGGTGGCGAAGCGGTCGATCTTGAGCGAGTGCAGCAGCTCGGCATCGTGGCGGAAGGATGCCTGCACCACCAGCACGTGCTCACGAAACTGGTCGGCCACAGCCAGCAGACTCGCGTTGAGCTGCTTGGAGAGCGACCACTGCTCGTTCTGGCAGCGCGCCTGTTCATCTTGTTTGTTGGTGAAGGTCTTCAGCAGCGCTTTGCCCGTATTGAAGCGGGCGGGTCCGAAGCCAAAGGTAGCGAGTTGCTGCTGTCGGGTGGGGTTGTTCTCGGTGTTGGTGATGGCCAGCTGAGCGGCTTCTTCCAAATTGTCTTGTTTGTATAAGTCCATGTCTCGTAGGTTTAGTGATGGATGGGCAAAGTAAAACCAGGGGGAACAAATAATCCGAAGGTTAGCGAGCGATAGCTTACATCGTTAGGTTTTTGTAGAAAGTGCACCAAAGCGGGGTTTAGCGGGGTAATTGGTGGTTTTGGCCTGTCAAAAAGGTTTTCTTTTGCCCAGGAAAGCACCCCGACCATGCATCCGGGAGTTCTTTTGCCCAGGAAAGCACGCGATCAGGGCATCTGAGCGATCTTTTGCCCAGAAAGAGAGGCTGGCGAGCGCAAAAGGCTTTCTTTTGCCAACAAAAACTACATCGCCCCCTCATCTGAGCGAACTTTTGCGTAGAAAAACGCCCCGGCAAGGCAAATGAGTGTCAATATGCCTAGCGAAAGGCGCTGGGTGGACGAAATTCTGTGATACGGGACGGCGGGAACGATGGGCGGGAAGTATTGAGACACAAACGGACGGAAAAGTGCTTCGTTGGTTGAGCGGCGAAGGTTTTGAGTTTAAAAATCAACCGCTTTGTCCGATTTGGGTTGCTAAGTTTCCTGATGTTTCTTGGTTTTTATTATTTTTGGTGGATGGCAGGTGCAAGGAAGAAAGGCGGTGACTACAACTGACCTGTTTGTGAAACGTTTGTAAACTTTTTGCCAGGAATAAAGCATGCGCAATAATTACTAAATAGCTCTTCTGTCGCCACATAGCCTTTTCATAAAATTACTTTTTCTGTCATCCCGCAGGGATCTTCTTACAATTTACCGACATAATGCAATGAATGTAGCAAGTTCCCTACGGGACGACAGGGGGGGGTAAAAAATCATATCCATTTCTTCTTCTATGAAAAGACCGTACCCGTCGCTACATTGTGCAAGTAAGAAACATTATATTGAAGTATCAATTGAATTTAGATGAAGATGAAAAATAGTCATAAATACGAGATTATCATTTACTGGAGTAAAGACGATGAGGCTTATATCGCTGAGGTACCAGAGTTGGCCGGATGTGCAGCCGATGGTAATACCTATCAGGAAGCCGTGTCTAATGTAGAGGTGGTCATAGATGAATGGATTGAAACGGCCAAAATGAAAGGTCGAGAAATCCCTCAATCCAAGGGAAAGCTGATGTATGCCTAATAAATTAAAAGAGTAAATGCGCCTGCTGGCATTCTGTAAGCGCCACCCTTCGGCTAGAGGCCTCGTCAACGCCTACTCTAATCGCTGCGCAATACTTTCGCTTCCGCAGTTTTTTATTTGGCCGCTAGTCCCATTTTCACGGTGCAAACGCGCTGGTCTTTGTACCTTGCCCCGGCATGATCACTCCTTCCCTTACCTCCGAAAAGCCCTTCATCATCTACCGCTCGTCGGCGGGGTCGGGCAAGACTTACACGCTGGCGCTCGAGTACCTCACCCTGGCGCTGCGGCAACCCACCGCTTACCGCAGCATCCTGGCCGTTACCTTCACCAACAAGGCCACGCAGGAGATGAAGACCCGCATTGTGGAGTTTCTCTACCAACTCGCCAACGGCCACAACGAACCCCTACGAGAAGAACTGCAACGACGCACTACCCTCACCGGCGCTGCCCTGACCGAACGGGCCCAACAGGTGCTTCGCCACTTGCTGCATGGCTACTCTTACTTTGCCGTGATGACCATCAACGCGTTCTTCCAGAAGGTGGTGCGGGCCTTTGCCCGTGAGATGAACCTGCAGGCGGGGTTCAGCATTGAAATTGATGAGCGTAAGGTGCTGGAAGAGGTGCTCGACGAACTGCTGCTCACCCTGGGCGATAAGCAGCACCGAAGCCTGCGGCGGTGGCTCACCCGCTTCGCCGAAGAAAAGGTAGAAACCGGCGATAGCTGGGACTTCCGCCGCGATATCAAGACGCTGGCGCAGGAGCTATTCAAAGAAGACTACAAGCAACAGCGGGCGCAAGAACCGATAACGCCCGACATGGGGGCGGCCTTAGAGGCACTGCGCACCCAACGGCAACAGTTTGAGCAGCAGATGCAACGCTATGGCCAGCAAGGGCTCGCGGTGATGGAGCGCCACGAATTGGCGGTAGAAGACTTCGCCTACGGGAAGAGCAGCGTAGCAAATTACTTTGTGAAGCTTGTTAACACCACCGACTACGAACCCGGCAAGCGGGCAGAGCGTGCCTCGGAAGACGCTCACCAATGGACCACCAAGACCTCCAAAAAGAAAGATCAAATACTCACCGCGGTAGCGGACGGGTTGCGCACCACCCTCGGGGAAGCGATCAGCTACCACCAGCAGCATGGTGCGGTGTACTACTCGGTTGTTGCCCTGAGCCGCTTTGTGTACACCCACGGCATCTTGCACCACCTGGAGGCGCAGCTCCAGACCTACAAGCGCGCGCACGACCTCATGCTCATCTCCGACGCTCCGCTGTTCCTGAAGGACATCATCGGTAGCGACGACACTCCTTTTATATACGAAAAAATCGGCACCACCTTTCAGAACTTCCTGATCGACGAGTTTCAGGATACCTCCGGCTTGCAGTGGGCCAACTTTCGTCCGCTGGTAGAGAACAGCCTCAGCGCCGGGCAGCGCAACCTGGTGGTGGGCGACGTGAAGCAGTCGATCTACCGCTGGCGTGGCGGCGACTGGCAACTGCTACTAGAGAAAATCCAGCAGGACGTGGCCGACTACCAGACCGAGGTGCGCAACCTGGACCGCAACTACCGCAGCCGTCGGCACATCGTGGACTTTAACAACGCGCTCTTCGCTCAACTATCGGAGCTGCTCTACCAAACCATGCAAACGAGCCTGGAAGATGTGGGCGACGAGCCCTTGCGACAGCGGTTGCTTCAGCACGCCGAGGTGATTCGCAGCGCCTACGCCCACGTGGGGCAGGACCTTCCCGCCGCCTACTGGGGTGACTGGCACGGACACGTGCGTATCCAATTGCTGGAGCAGGAGCAACTGGCGGGTGAGGAAGACGACACCCCCTGGAAAGATCACGTGAAGGAGCAGCTTCCGGTCATGGTGGAGCGACTTCAGGACCAGGGATACGCGTTACAAGACATTGCGTTTCTGGTGCGCAACAAGCGCGAAGGGCAAGAGATAGCTGCTACTTTTATGGAGTACAAGAACGAAGGTCGGGCGCGGGAGGGCTACTGCTACGAGGTGATCTCGCCCGAGTCGTTGTTTCTAAACGCTTCCCTCACGGTAGGGTTGCTGGCGGACGTGCTGCGGTTCCTGGATAATCCCGACGACCGCATTGCGCAGGGCAGCATCATTTACAAGTACCGGCGACTATGTAATCTGCCCCAGGAATCCGCAGCTTGGCATCAGCTGTTTGCTGCCGCCGGAGACAAGGGTGATCTAAGCTTATTTTATCAGGCGCTTCCACCCGATTTTTTGCGTTTTCAAGAATACCTCAACAAACTGCCGCTCTACGAACTGGTGGAGAACCTGATACAGCTCTTTGGGCTGGACGGCAGCGGGGAGGTAGCGACTACCGAAACAATCTACCTGCAAGCGTTTCAGGACGCGGTGCTCAACTACGCCCGCACGGAGCAGGGCGATCTGCATTCGTTTTTGCAGTGGTGGGAGGAGCGGGGACAAGAAACCTCGGTACAGGTGCCCGAAGCGG
Source organism: uncultured Cytophagales bacterium (assembly GCA_963761785.1). Lineage (GTDB taxonomy): Bacteria > Bacteroidota > Bacteroidia > Cytophagales > Cyclobacteriaceae > Tunicatimonas. Next base: position 830,537 of record CAVXII010000001.1, on the reverse strand, counting down.
TAGACGCCATGCGCATCATGACGATCCACAAGGCCAAGGGTTTGCAGTTTAGGGTAGTGATCTTGCCCTTCTGTACCTGGGACACCGACCACCACCATTCGCAAACTAACATTCTGTGGAGCCACACGGCGACTGCTCCCCTGGATGCGTTGGGATTGATGCCCCTGCGCTACGAAAGCAAACTAACGAAGACTGTATTCGAGCAAGATTATTTTGAGGAGCTCATTCGGGTGCACATGGACAATCTGAATTTGCTGTACGTGGCCTTTACCCGGGCCGAAGAGTGCCTGTACGCTTTTGCGCCCCCCAAAGGCAGTAAGGGCAACTACAAGATCAACTCAGTAGCCAACGCCCTGCGTCAGTGCTTCGCCGAAACGGCAACCTCGTCCGACCGTATCAACCTGACCGACTACTACGATGGAGATGCCAACGTGCTGGAAGTAGGAACTGATCCTCAGGTACTACGATCCGGAACGAAGAAGAAGATGCTCACCTTGTCTGGCTACCCCTCGGTGCGCTGGCGCGACCGCCTGATGGTGCGCCCCACCTCGCACGGCTACTTCGCCGAGTCTTCGGAACCCAACGCGCTGAGCGTCAACCTGGCAGGCTTGCTTCGGGAAGTGCTGGTGCGCACCCGCCACCGAAACGAGGCCGAGCGGCACTTGCAGGACGTTTATTACGAACGGGGCATTACCCAGGCGGAGCGGCAGCAACTACAGCAACGCGTAGCGCAAGCGATGAGCAGCCCTACTTTACGAACCTGGTACGAGCACGCGGGTCAGGTGATGATCCAGCGCACCCTGCTCACGGGCGACCAACGGTACGTGTGCCCTGACCGGGTGATGATCACCTCCGAAGCATCGGCGGTTGTCGTGCACTTTGGGTTGGCCGATGAACAGACCGAGCATACGCGCATCGTGAAACGCAGCGCAGATATTCTACGGCGGCTAGGCTACACTTCCGTAGAATGCTACTGGATGAACGTGCAGACGTTGAACGCGGTGGAAGTGCTTCCCGGTTAGTGCTGTTTGTCATCCCCGCGCCAGCGCCGGAATGTTCTCGTAGCCCCACGGATAGCGTTGCGAGCGCGACAGCATGCGGTTGGCCTCGTCGTCGTTCTTAAAGCGCTCGTTTACGGGGTCCCAGTATAGTTTGCGGGGCGTGTCTCCGGTGGACAGCTTCATAGCAATGTGCGACACCAGGCAGGCGCTGCACGAGCGGTGCGCCACCTCGGCCGGAGAGATCGTCAGTTCGCGCGACTTGATGCAGTCCAGCCAGTTGCCGTGCTGCTCGGGGCTGGCGTACAAGTGCACCTCGTCTTCCCCAATCTCCGACTGCAGTAGCTTAGGGTCGCTGGCCGAAAACGCTTCTGACCCCGCGAAGTTCGGATCGTTGGCGGTAACACCCACGTTGCCCCGCGAGACGAAGATCCAGCCATCGGTGCCCTCGAAGCGCACTCCGTTGGGTAGTTCGCCGTCCACAATCATCTCCACACCGTTGGCGTACTTGCTCGTCACTCGGTACGGGCCATGCACCGTCCACAGGCCAGTGTCGGGAAACTGGGCCGTAGCTTCCACTTCTATGGGGCCGGTATATTCGGTGCCCATGCCCCAGTGGGCAATATCGATGTGGTGCACGCCCCAGCCGGTGATCATGCCCGCGCCGAACTGCTCGCAGCGCAGCCAGCCCGGTCGCGAGTAGTCCGTTTGCGGATGCACCCGCTCCAGGGTGTAGGGCACGTAGGGCGTAGAACCCAACCACATTTCATAGTTAAGGTTGTCCGGGATTTCCATCGGGGTGGGAGTGCCGCCCGCCGGGTCGCTCGGCAGTCCGATCTTCACGGTTTGCAGGCCGCCAATGCGTCCGTTGCGCACCAGTTCGCAGGCCCGCTTGAACTGAGGCCAGGGCTTCATCGAGCGCTGCTGGCTGCCCAACTGAAACACGGCGCCGGTGCGGTGGATAATGTCGCTCATGGCCCGCCCCTCCTCAATGGTGAGCGAAGTGGGCTTTTGCAGGTAAATGGCTTTGCCCGCCAGCGCGGCCTCGATGGCCGGTTGGGCGTGCCAGTGGTCGGGAGTGCTGACAATGACCGCGTCGATGTCGGGGTTGTCGAGCAGTTCGCGGTAGTCGTCGTACATTTGCACATCAATGAACTTGTCCTTCTGCTTGTTCTCGGCATACCACTGCTCGACGAGGCGTTTGCCGTCTTCCTTGCGTTTGCTATCCACATCGCACACGGCCACCACGCGTGATAGGTCGTGCTTCATGGTTTCGGGCAGGTCGTGCTCCCGAGCAATGCGTCCGCACCCGATTTGCCCTACGTGGATTTTGTTGCTGGGCGCGTCTTTGCCGAAGACAGTGGAGGGCACGATGGTGGGAGCGAAGATGGCTCCGGCCGTGCCTACTAGGGATTTCTTGAGGTAATTACGTCGGTTCATAAAAGAATGATTGATGGATTGAAGGGTTGAATGAGATAGGCTTGGTCAGTGTACTTTATTTGTTTGTTGGGAGGGATGTCTTGACTGAGGGAAGGTAAACCTTGTGTGGGTTTAGTCAGTTCATCGGTCATCTCAACTTCAACTCCTGCTGAACCGAAAATGTGATAACCACAGTGCTCGGTAAACAGTCCGGTTTCGTTGAATTCAGGCGCGTTAATAACCAAAGCATACCTAAATTCAGCGTAGGATTCGTCTTCAAACCTGATTTTGACGGTCTGACTTTGGCGAAAATTATACAAGTCTAACGTTGTCCTGTCTCTACCGTTTGAGCGTAGGTATTCGGCGAGCTTCTCTTTCCATCTGTCCGGCAAGTCTTGATGCTTCATCTCAATAGACATTATTTCAGTAATTACTTTAAGAAACGTCCTCGTTTCTTCTCCAAAATCAGCGTAGGTTTGAGAGTAGCCTACGTGGGGTTCAGAGAGCCCACTTACATTGGTCACAGTGCCGGAGGCCCTGCGCCAGATTGGGGGCACCTAACACCATTTAGAAAACATCTCGGCGTATTTCAAGGCCTCTTTCCTAGACCATTCGCTATTACTCCATTTGCTGTGTTCAACTAGTAGTTTTACAACATGAGGATGATAAGATTTCTTGACTCGCCAGTTTTCAATTAAGTATAACGGGATTACAACCTTTAACTTCTCGGCTTTCGCCGTATTCATGCTCTTCTACTATGTTTCCGACCAAAGACCAAACAAACTCCAATGAATCACTTTGGCGTTTCTTTGTCTTCGTGAATATACTCTTAAGCAGTGAAAGCATTATCTGTTGGTAGTTATTCTAATACCCACTCAATCCCCCCCAAGATATGCCGCATAAAAGTCGGGTCGGAGTAGTGCTCGGAGCGGTGGCCCAGGGAGGTGTACCACTGTCGGCCGCCGTCGGTGGTGTGGCACCAGCTGGTGGGGAACCGCTCACCGAAGGTATCGCCGGGGTACTCCGCTTTCTTTTTATCTTCTACCGTGCTTAAATCGGCGGCGAGTAGCACATGAATGTCGGGATTGAGTTGATTGATGTAGTAGCATTCGTCCTGCTTGATGTGCCAGGTGGGGGGCAGAAAACTGGTCGAGGGATGGGTGTTGTCTAACACCTTCACGTCAAAGTCTTGCAAGGGAGGATGGCGCACGAAGCGGCCGCCCAGGATGCGCGCAAACCAGGGCCAGTCGCGCTCCGAACCGCAGGCGGAGTGAATGCCCACCATACGTCCGCCCGACTGCATGTAGTTTTGGAAAGCCTCGTGCTGGGCCGGAGTGTTGAAGATGTCGTTGTTGGTATTCGAGAAAATGATCGCGTCAAACTGCTTTAGATTGTCAGTGGTAAACATCTCGGGGTCTTCGGAGGGCACCACCGTGAAGCCGTTCTCGTCAGCCAGCTTTTGAATCGCCCGGATGCTGGCGGGGATGTTGTCGTGTACGAAGCCTTCGCCGTTCTTGGTATAAAGCAGTAGTTTCTTTTCGCTCAAGTTCGCCACCCGGCGCACCTGCACCTGGGGTGGATAAGCATAGTCCTGCCAGTAGCGTTGAGCCGTCACCGAGTCAATCTGTCCGTCGTACACTAGCATCCGGTAGCGTAGGGCGTAGTTCCGGCCCGGTTGCAGCACCCAGTCGCGGTCTTGGGTGGGATTGAAGTTCACAAACACGTTTTCTACTCCCTCGTTTGCCCCCTCGGGCCAGATGCGCAGCAGCTCGGGGAAGTTGAAGTTGGTAGGATGCGTCATAAACAGCACGCCTGCTTCGCCCGTTTCCGTTGGCCCGCGTACATCGATCCAACGGGCGCGGGTGCCGTTGCCGTCGGCTTTGTTTTTGCCCGCCGAGGTGAACAGGTGCGCCGTGCGATCATCCCAGTCTGCATTGGCCCGAAAGCCGAAGCCCTGGTAGCGATACTCCTTCACCACAAAAGGCTGATCGGTGACGTTGCGCTGCGTGGTAGTGAAGTCTACCAGATACGACTTTTGCCGGTCATCACTGTTCCACACCCGCACGTCCCAGGTTTCGTTGAGTAGCTTTTTTCCGGTAGACTGGTCCGTCGTATCGGCGAAGGCGATGGACTCGTGCCAAGCGGTAAGTGCCCCGAACACCGGGCCGCTAGAGGTGGAAGTGACTCCGCGGGATTCCACCGTGCCCTGCCCCTTCATCAGATTCCAAAAGTCTATCTCGCGCCCGGCGTACTCAGTGTGCGTCCAAGGGTTCCACAAACCGTAGTGGTGGTAGTGGTCGGGCGGCTGGATGCGGGTAAGTATGCCCCCGGCCGGAGAGCGCAGCGGGTGGATGAAGCCGCCGCGCCGGTAGATCTCGTCTACTCCCGCAGGCATTAAAGCGCGGCCGTGCTGGTAGGTGAGTACTTCGCGTCCGTCCAACACCAAGGTGACCGCTTTGTCCTGCGCATGGGCAACTACTATGGGGGATGGGTTGGCATTGGGCTTCATACGACGCAGGGAGTAACAGCGGGTAGTGCGGGCCGGAGTTTCGCCGCTTAGCACCCAGGTGAGTGCCCCAGAGGAGCCAACTTCCCACTGTACCGCTACCGGAAGTGTATCATCGCCCCGGTGCTCCAGCAGTTGTAGGCTGTCGGTTGAGATATTGGACAGTTGTAAATCGTTCCAGGATACCGAAACCGGAGTGTTCAGGCGGGGATACTCACCAGCCGTCACGGTGAACTCGGCTAGCGATTGGGCTGAGAGAGAGGAAGTAGAAAGAACAAAGGCGAGAAAAAGGACAAAGGTTCCTAAAAAAACAAACCTGAGGTAGGAAGTGAATAAGAAGAGGCAATGACGCATTGGCAGGTTGTTGTCGGTGATAGAGGGGGAAGATAAGGATTTTGTCAGGATGTCCCTACTCGCTAGGATAAATTGTTGGACTGGCTAGCAGCCCTGCCGCGGTTCATTGGAAACCATGTTGTAACCGTAGTCGGTTTAGCGTACTAAGCAAGTAGTAGGCATTTAGGGCCTTATTCTATAGAAAAGATGTATTAGCCACCGAACGCTTTTCTTCGTAAGTAGTATCAGTTTGTCTCTCCTTCGGCAAAGCGCTTTCTTGAGTCTTCAATTACCCGCAGGGCGGCGGCACGGTCTTCCCAGCCATCGATGCCGACCTTCTTTTTTTCCAGGTCCTTGTATACCTGAAAGAAGTGCTCAATCTCCTTCTTGAGGTGGGGGTTGATCTCATCGAGCGAGTTAACCTTGTTCCAGATGGGGTCGCTCACCGGCACGCACAGAATCTTAGCATCGGGCCCTTTTTCGTCCCGCATGCGGAACAATCCGATGGGCTTCACCTCAATGAGGCAGCCCGGAAAGGTGGGTTCCGACACCAGTACCAACACGTCTAAGGGATCACCGTCGCCCGCCAGCGTATTGGGAATGAAGCCGTAATCGCTGGGGTAGAACATCGACGAAAAAATCATCCGGTCGTAGCGGATCATGTTTCGCTCCTTATCGTACTCGTACTTGTTCCGACTGCCTTTTGGAATCTCAATAATAGCGTCGAAGGTGACTTCATCAGAAGGGGACATTGCAAAAAAACGGTTAGGTGACTAATCAAAAGTTCGCGACGCAAGTTAACCAATTAATGCTCCAAACCCGCGCCTTTTCGCATACCCTACAGTTCACCTTCCCGGCGGGCACCTCGCGCGGAGTAATGACTACCCGCCTCACGCACTTCATCGTGCTGCAGCAGGAAGGAAAGCACGGCATTGGGGAGTGCGCTCCGCTGGCTGGATTGAGCGAGGATGACACGGCTAATCTGCCCACCATGGTTGATCTGGTGCTGCAACGAGTAGCAAAGCGTCCCCTGCCCCGAAGCGCCCGCGAGGTGTTTCAGCTGGTGCGCGAAGTAGTGCCCGCCAACCTGCCCTCAGTGCGGTTCGGCCTAGAAATGGCCCTGCTCAACCTGTTGCACGGCGGGCGGCGGCTGGTATTCCCCTCGGTGATGCGCCCGCAGTTCGTGCCGCTGCCCATCAACGGGCTGGTGTGGATGGGCGACCCAACGTTTATGCAGCGGCAGATCGACGAGAAGCTAGAGCAGGGCTTCCGCTGCATCAAGATCAAGATCGGAGCCATCAACTTCGCCGACGAACTGCGCCTGCTGACGGGTATCCGGAAACGCTACTCCCGCGAGGCGGTAACCCTACGGGTGGATGCCAACGGAGCTTTTTTGGTGGCCGAGGCGATGAAAAAGCTCAAGCAGTTGGCCAAGCTTGACATTCATTCCATCGAGCAGCCCATCGCGGCGGGGCAAACAGAAACGATGGCGGAGCTGTGCCGAACAAGCCCGGTCCCGATTACGCTGGACGAAGAACTGATCGGCTGGCACACGCGCGACGAGCGGACGCAGTTGCTAGATGACATCAGACCCCAGTACGTGACGCTTAAACCCACCTTGCTGGGAGGCCTGGCGGCGGCCGACGATTGGATACAATCGGCCAAAGACCGGGGCATTGGGTGGTGGGTTACCTCGGCGCTGGAGTCGAACGTGGGCCTGAGCGCCATCGCGCAGTGGGTAGCCACCTACGAACCCACGCTGCCGCAGGGCCTGGGCACCGGACAACTGTACCACAATAACATCGACTCGCCCATTTATATTAATCAAGGGCACTTGCACTATGATCCTTCCGGCGCGTGGGATGAATCACTTTTTAACCAAGCACCCTAACGCTATGAACTATACGTTGATCACCGGAGCCAGTTACGGAATAGGAGCGGCCCTTGCCCGGCGCTGCGCGGGAGAAGGTCTTGACCTAATTCTAGTGGCCCGTTCGGCCGAACAGATTGAGGTGTTGGCCCAGGAGTTGACCCAGGAGTTTGAGATTACGGTCCATCCGCTGGTGCGCGACCTGCTGGCTCCCCGTGCCGCCGAAGAGCTTTACCAAACCTGCCACGACGCGGGCTGGTCGGTGCGTGTGCTGATCAACAATGCTGGCGCAGGAGTGTGGGGTCCATTTGTTGAGGTGCCTTTGAACGAGCTGTTGGCCACCATGCGCCTGAACGAGCAGGTGCTGGTGGAGCTATGCTACCATTTCTTGCCAATGCTTAGAAACGAAGTCAACGCGCACATCCTGAACGTGGGCAGCACGGCCAGTTACCAGCCTTTGCCCTACTTCAGCGTGTACGCCGCCACCAAGGCGTTCGTCCGCTCGTTCACGCGCAGTCTGCGGGTAGAGTTGCATCCACTGGGCGTGAATGTGACCTGCCTAAATCCGGGGCCAACGCAGTCGCATTTCTTCCGGCGGGCGGGCTTTGCCCAGATGGATGACTCGCAATTCCTGATGGACCCGGTGGAGGTGGCTGATGGGGCGATCCGCGGCATGCTAGCGCATAAGCCCGAGGTGGTGCCAGGCTTCTCGAACCAACTGGGCATCTACCTGAGTAAGTATCTGCCCCCGTCAGTTACCCAACAGGTGATCAAAACCTACTTCAAGCCCCGCGGCAAAGACCTGGAAAAACTTACTGATTCTTGAACGAAGGGGGGGATTTCGTTACTTTTCGGACAAACCGAACGGATGCGTCCGCATGAAGATCAATCACCACGAGCAGCAACTCCTCCAACGAGCCATCGATCACTGGACCGAACAAGGGCTGGTAGACGCTGACACCGCTAAGCGCTTGCGTCAGTCAGGGCTGATCAACCAAAAGAGCAGCTTCGATTGGAAGAACCTGTCGCTGGTTGCCTTCTTTTTCGCGGTGTCGTGTATCATCCTGGCTACAGTCTTGCTGCTGCTCAACGAGTGGCTCATGGCTACCCTTAATGCCCTGCTTAACGCTTCGGATCTGGTGAAGATGCTGATCTGGGTGGCAATCACCGTCGGATTATACTACGGAGCGTACCGCCACCAGCAACGGTATCCAACCCGGGTATTCAGCAATGAAACCCTGTATATGTTCGGGGCCATTGGGGTGGCTTTCTCGCTCACCTACCTGAGCTTTATGCTGGGTATCGCCGAAGGCTACTTCGCGATTCTTATTCTGCTGGCCTCGGCGGTGTACGCCTCGGCGGCGGTGCGGTGGCGCTCCAAACTAACGTGGTTTCTGGCACTGAGCACGCTAGCGGTGTGGTTTGGCACCGAAACCGCCTATCGTTCCGACTGGGGAGCCTACTTTATGGGCATGAACTTCCTGCTGCGCTACGTGGTGTTCGGCGGCTTGCTACTCGGGTTGAGTCAGCTACTTATCTACTTTCCGGTGGTGCGTCCGTTTGTGCCGCTGACCTACGTGACCGGACTGCTGGGCCTGTTCTTTTCGCTGTGGTTGCTGTCGGTGTTCGGCAACCACGGCAGCTATGATTCGTGGGAAGCCGCCTCGCGCTTCAGCTTTTTGCACTGGTCGTTGCTGCTGGCGGTGGGATCGGGCCTGGCGATCTACTTCGGGCAACAGCGGCAGGATCGAATGACGGCGGAAGTAGGGTTGGCCTTTCTGGTGATCAACGTTTATACCCTGTACTTTGAGTTCTGCTGGGATAGCTTGCACAAGGTAGCGTTCTTCGCCATCCTGGCGGCTTCATTTTGGCTGCTGGGCAAAAAAGCCGAACGACTGTGGCAGTTGGCAGGAGGGGGTTGATACCGGCCTGAATGTCTCACGTCGAACATTTGTATGCGGTTAGCGAACAAGAGATCAGTATTACTTCATCATTCGGCGTTCCTTGTTCGGCGTTCATTATTCAATATCTTCTGTCAATTTGATTGGTTTGCCGATCACATACGTAACGTACTGCAAACGCGCACTAGCAAGTCTGCTCTTATCTTCTACATTCGCAAACCCCCATCCCCATTTTCACGTTACCCCTACGTTTAGAACACTACACTATTTCCCATGAATCAACCTTACGACGTGCTCATCGTGGGCGCTGGGCCCTGTGGCTTATCCTGCGGCATTGCGGCCCAACAAGAAGGCCTGCGCTATGCTGTGCTGGACAAAGGAAGTCTCACCGAATCTATTCGGCGCTACCCGCACGATATGAACTTTTTCTCTAGCGCTGATATGATCGGCATTGGCAACGTGCCCTTCACCTCGCTCAACCTGCGGCCCAGCCGCATTGAGGCCCTGAAGTACTACCGCAAGGTGACGGAGCACTTCAAGCTTAACGTGCACATCTATACCGAAGTGCGCGACATCAACCGGCAGGAGGATGTTTTTGTGGTGCAGACTAACCAGGGAGAGTACCGCACCAAAAAAGTGATTTTAGCCATCGGCTACTACGACATTCCGCGTGAGATGGGCGTACCCGGTGAGCATCTGCCCCACGTCACGCACTACTACGACGAGCCCTATCGTTACACTTTCACCCACACGGTGGTGGTAGGAGGAGCTAACTCAGCCATCGAAACGGCGTTAGACCTGTACCGCAACGGCAGTGAGGTCACGGTGGTGCACCAGCACGATAGCTTTGACAAAACTGCTAAGTACTGGATTGTGCCCGATGCCGAGAACCGGGTAAAGAAAGGAGAAATCAAGGCACACTTTAATTCGGAAGTAACCGAAATAACCGATAAAGAGGTGTACGTACGTAATATTAAAACCGGGCGTTCGGAAAAGATTTCAGCTGACTTTGTGTTTCTAATGATTGGCTACCACCCCGACGCGAAGTTTCTGCGGCGGGTAGGCATCACCCTAAACGGCGCTATGCTGATTCCCGAAATAGATCCGGACACTTTTGAGAGCAACCTGCCGGGCATCTACATGGCTGGCTCGGTGATCGGGGGGGAGGAGACGGCGAAGGTGTTTATTGAGAACGGTAAATTGCACGCAGAGCCGATTATTCGGCACATCAAGCAGCGGTTAGTAGAGGAAGAAGGAGCATATTTGAAAAAGGAGGCATAGCATCTCGAAGATTGACCCAATATGATCAGACCAATGGCTACCCTCTACCATTCACTTTTAGGTTTAATGCTTGGCTGGTAGTGAGGGTTACATCTACTTGCCAATAGTAGCTGCATCCGTCAAACGGGACAGTATACTCATCATTGAAATCCATCCTGGAATCGGCATTTCCAACTAGTCTGTCTTTTATAGAGTGCTTATCCCACAGAAGGTTTACGTGAACTATTCTGCCTTCTTCGTTATGGTATCCGACGTATTGCCTAAAATAGTTAGCTAGATTTTTGTGGATGACTGGACAATTTCCAAGTTGATTCGGTTGACCTTCAATTAGACGCTTAATCTGGCTCCTTAAAATTCCTTCGGCTTCGGCAATATCGTCTTTTGTAGGAGTAAACCTATCTGTGCTGTCAACATCTGGAAATGAGACGGGAGAGAACGAGTAAGAACCCTTGAAGATTGTTCCTCTTATCTGATGAGATTTTAGCCCGACCAAGTTTAGCTTCTCAGTTTCAACAAGCTCGTAGCTAGCTTTGCAGGAGCAGATTGCCGCCGCTAAGATAATTGCAATTATAGGCTTCATCCATTACTAACAATATCATTCCAATTCTTAACTGCCTCAGCGATACTACAAGTTAGTTCGATTGGTCAGCGTCAGCATCGGTTTCTTCCACCGCCCAAGATATCTCTACAGTTTGGCGACCCCACTCTTTTGCTAAATCAATGTCTTCCCCCATGTAAATGTCAATGTGGTTGTTCCAACGACTATGCATCTTGTTCGAGCACGCGGTAGGTGCCGGGCAGTCCTTTTATCTTGACCGGAGTATTATGGTCCAGTCCTTGTTTTAGCAAGTCGCGCGACACCGCGATAGCCTTCATCCCGGGTTCAAGTTCGTCGCCCCAGGCAGCGGTCTTTGGATCGCCTTTTTTGGTTTGGGCTTCTACCGAATTGTAGGCGGTGGCGGTCACTTCTAATGATTTCACTTCTACCGGTTCCGGACTGCTGCACGAATTCAGGGTAAGAAAGCAAGTGACAAGTAGAGTAGGCAGGAAAAGATAGGTGTAAGAGCGCATAACAGTGTAAGTCTGGTTATTCTTTCAACGGCCGAGCGGGGCCGGATGTTTTCCGACCTCCCTAATCTGACTGTCGTAGTACCCGACCAAAATGAACGACCGTGTCTTTCTTAGACCGCATGTTGCCTACGACTCTTTCTGATATTATCCACATTACGATTCATCAGATGTCGCACATGATACTCAAAGATCCACTTCTTAAACGGATTAAGCTGCTGACCATGTTTGCGATAAAAATCATCGGGATTGCTGAATAATCCAAAATCCTGATTGATTCCTTTGTTTTGGATAAACGTATGGTTAAGGTCCCAATCCACGGCTGGATCTCCAAAATTTTCGGAATATGCACCGTATCCGCAAAAGTCCTCTCCGCGATCTAAAAATTTTTGCTGTAAACATAACAGATAGGGTTTATCAAGAATGACACCCTCCAAAAAATACCATTTTTCGTTTATGCAAATTTCAACCCAACTATGAAGAATGTTCCTTGGTGAAAGCTTGTACCAAATTCCGGTAATTGCCCCCTTCTGTAGCTTTTTGTTGATGGTAAACCCGTGTAACCGATTGGGAATTCCAACCGCTCTCAGAAGTGCCATTAGGAGAGTAGCTTTTGTATTGCACTGTCCATAACCGTCCTCAAGGACTTGACTGGCCGAAATATCGTCGCGTTCGTTGTAGCCAAAAAGAATCTCATCTCTCACAAAATTGTATATCTGTTGCGTCCTCTCTTTCTCATCCAAGGTTCGCCAGAACCTCTCTTCAATCAATTTCTGGATTTCAGGATGATTGAAATTTAACAGCTTCGTTGCTTCTAGATACTTGTTCATTTTCTCTAAGTTTTGTCATTGATTTATGACAAAGCTCAGAAAAAGCTACTATCTAGACTTGAACAAACTGGCTATTCTTTACCAGTTCTCTCGGAGAAAAGCCAAAGTTTTCACTAAACGTTCTGCTGAAGTGAGCGCTGTCGGCAAATCCTACCTGGTGGGCAATCTCGGTCATGGAAATGCGTCCAAGAAGCGGAAGAGCATTCACTACCTTTATCCAAAGCTGCGCTCTGCGGTATGTCAGAGAGGTGTTTGCCCTAAATAAATGAAGGAACCGGCAGGGAGAAAGATGGCAATGATCTGAAATCTCTTCAAGAGAGACCACTCTGTCGCTATGTTGATTCAAGTAGTAAAGTGCTCGGTCAATTCTTGCGTCACCGGAGTGTATATATTCATCGCAATGGCAGTCATACCGGCGAACAATGCGATGTATCCTTGCTTTACATTCTTCCCTTGAGATTTGCGAACGGATAAAATCTATGGCTACCTGCTTCAATTGGTGGATTGGCTCTATCGTTATTTCTTCGTAGGGAGTATCGCTCAAACTATTCCATAAATGCCCCACCGTAGAAATTGGATTGAAAAGAAGAAGTAGATGGTCCCGCTCACAGGAAAGAGCATGTCTAATGGTGGGTTTGATCAACACCGCTTTCTCTGTCAAAATCTCTGCGTTGTCAACATCAAATTTAACTGGTCCACTAATAGGGATACTTAACTGGACAGCATAGTGTCTATGGCTTTTGTTATTATCAAAATTGCCTAAGAACCAGCCGAAACCCTGCTCAACAGTGACGATATTTTGCGCGCTTGAAGAAGTAGGCATACCCACCCTAAAACAGACGCTGCTGCACTCCCAGGTTGATGGGGCGTGGCGGAGAGAGCGATAGACCGCAGTGCGCGTTGAGTTGCTCCACGGCGTAAATTGCCAGATCTACGCACAGGTGCTCCTCAGGCTGGTGCACGATGAAGTAGATCTGCTGCACGCCAGCGGCCAGCCAGCGCTGAATGCGCCGCACCCACGCATCCACGCGCAGGTAGTCGGTAGCGTGCAGGCGGTTGCCCACGAAGCGGATAAATACCTGGGGGGTGGTCAGGCGTTGGTGGATCACGTCGCGCCGCCCCGCCGTGTCGGTAATCACCACGCTGATACCAAGTTCTTCCAGCAAATCGAACGCCCGGTTGAAGAGGCGCGGGCTACTGAACCAGTCGGGATGACGAAACTCAACGGCCAGCGGCACGTCGGTAGGCCAGTCAGCCAGATAGGCAAACAAGGCTTTGCCCATCTGGGGCGAAAACGAGGGTGGCAACTGCAAGAAAGGAATGCCCAATCGGTCGCCAAAGACCGCCAGGCCCGCCAGAAACCGGTCGGTGGCCCGCAGCGACTGTCCGAAGTCGGCCTGGTGGCTGATGAGTTGTGGTACCTTGGGGCAGAAAACAAAACCCGGTTCGGTGCGTTCGCACCATTGCTGCACCAGCTCCGGCGTCGGGATGCGGTAGTGCGTGGTGTTGAGTTCGATGGTTGAAAAATGGCGGGAGTAGTGGCTCAGGTAATCAGTAGGCGGGGTTTTGGGCGGATAGATTTTGCCGACGAGGTCTTTCTCACCCCAGCGGGCCGAACCAACGAATATCTGCGGAGGAGCATCGTTTCGATGGTTTGATAAGGCCTCGGCCGTCTGCGGATGATCAGCGGGAAGCGAGAAGTTAACCCAGCGGATGTCGGGCAGCTTGCCAAATTTCATAACGGATAGGTTAGGTCTTTTATAAGGTTATTTCGGAGCGAAAAGTTGCGGAATGCAGCCTAAATAGCGTAGTTTTGATCAAGATGGGCACGATGAAGGAAGATTATCAGGATTGGTAGTGCTAAAAGTGTGACAATAGGGCAGGCGTAGCCATAGAGCAAGAAACAATGGGTATTAAAAGCGTTCGTATTCAGAATTTCAAATCCATTCGCGATAGTGGAGAGATGGAATTGCGTACGCTAAACGTGCTGATCGGGGCAAACGGGGCGGGGAAGAGTAATTTTATTGGGGTTTTTAAATTTTTGAATCGCCTCTATGAGCAGCAGTTGCAACTGTATGTTGCTCAGAACGGGAGAGTAGATGGGTTTTTGTATTTTGGACGAGAAAATTCAGTATCTATATCCAGCAAAATAACCTTTGATGATACTCAGGGATACTGGTATAGCTTTACTTTGGCACCCGATCAACATGGACATTTTGTGTTCGTAAGTGAAACTAGCGGTAATCTTTCTTTTGGTCCATCTACAGTATCTACGGGCGAGAGAGAAAATTCTCTAAAAACGAGTATTTATCAAGACAGAAGCAGTAACAGCTTATCTTCTTTGTATGTGGACAGTAGAGGCATGAATTCTCTTAAAGTGTTTCACTTCCATGACACCAGTTTCAACGCCAAAGTAAAGCAACCTAGCAATACCACCGATTACGCTTACCTCCACGGAGATGCTGGTAACCTCGCGGCTTTCCTTTACCGATTGCAGGAGAAGGAGGTTAATACCTTTCGGATGATTGTGAATGTCATCCGATCAATTGCTCCGTTTTTCGATCAGTTTTATCTGCAACCCGATGAGATAAATGCAGATCAGATATTTCTTCGCTGGCGGGAAAAGGGTTCTGAGCAACTATGGAATGCCCACAGCTTGTCCGACGGCACCCTGCGCATGGTCTGCTTAACAACCCTGTTATTGCAACCTAATCCACCAGCGACGATTATTATTGACGAACCGGAATTGGGGTTGCACCCTTTCGCTATTGCTAAACTAGCGGCTATGCTCCAAAGCGCCTCGCAGAAAGCGCAAGTCATCATTTCTACCCAGTCGGTCACGCTGCTCGATCACTTTGATGCTGACGACGTGATTGTGGCCGAACGGGTGGAAGAACTAGATGGCCGATCTGAAACCGTATTTAAGCGACAAAATGAAGAATCTTTGCGTGATTGGGTACAAGAATACACGCTGGGTCAGTTGTGGGAGAAAAATGTAATTGGGGGGCGGCCATGATTCGTGCTATTTATGTTGTTGTCGAAGGACAAACGGAAGGCGAATTTGTGAAGAGTCTGATGCGGCCGCACTTTGCCGATAGACACAACTTCTACGACGTTCAGCCCATCCCAATGACAACTAGTCCCGGGCACCGGGGAGGAGATGTCTCATTCGCTCGTTATCAGCAGAACATATCGCTAAAGTTGAAAGAGAGAAGCGATGCCTTGATAACTTCGCTGATTGATTTCTACCGTCTTAGTTCAGACTTCCCTAAGTATGAGGACGCCAAGAGACACAGTCGGGTAGAAGACCGCGCCGCCTTTCTGGAAAGTGCTTGCTCTGAAGTGATAACCAGTAAGCATTTCGTTCCTTATATTCAACTTCACGAGTTTGAAGCCTTACTCCTTTCCTCAATACATGGGTTTGAGTACCTTGGAATCCTTTCGGAATCCCAGAAAGAAGCTATTCAATCTGTCGTAAATCAATTCCATAACCCCGAACTAATCAACGAAGGACAACAAACGGCTCCTTCAAAACGATTAGCGAATATCATTCCCGGCTATCAGAAAGTGCTCTACGGCAACATGATTGCTCTTGAAAATGGCTTCCCGGCTATTCTTAACAAATGCCCTCGCTTCAGGGCATGGATAAAACTGCTGGAAAGCAAGATACAGCACGATGGGTAGAATAGGCACAAAATATCAATCGCTGCGTTCTATATACCGAACGTTGAAATATCTATCACTTCATCATTCATCCGCCGGGTGGCCCCGATTCCTTGTTCTACATTCAATATTCTTTTTCCTCTCCCCTCCTTCTTTCGCCCAAACCGGCGGTCGGCACACCTTCGATTTTCTCAATCTCAACCCCAGCACTCCCATCACCGCCTTAGGCGGAGTGCAAGCCGCGGCCCCGTCCGATTCGGGAGCGGTCAACGACGTGCACCGGTTTTTGAGCAATCCGGCGCTGAATAGCGAGTATTTAGACCAGCAGGTGAGCCTTTCATTTCGTCCGTACCTGGCCGATATTAAACTGGCCACAGTATCTTACAGCCACACCGTAGAAAACCTTGGGCAAGTAGGTGCCAGCGTATCCTACCTCGACTACGGCGAGTTCGCGGGCTTCGATCCGGCCGGACTACCCACCGGTGATTTCTCGGCCTCTTCCTACGTTGTTGCGTTCAATTACACGCACCAAATGGCGCCGTTTTGGCTGGGAGGTAATCTTAAACTTGCCTCCTCAGCCATTGCCGGACTGCGCGCCACTGCCCTGTTGCTGGACCTGGGCGGCATGTACCGACACCCTACCCAGGATCTTACGCTAGGCCTCACCATCACCAATCTAGGTGTGCTGCTTCGCGACTATATATCGGGAATGGGTAGCCGCTTGCCCAGCGACGTACGACTGGGTGTAGCCTTCAAACCGCAGTACATGCCGTTCCGCTTCCATCTGACAGCCTACCAGCTATGGTACTCCGATCTCACCGAAGCTGCCGCTGAGCCGAGCGAGGGAGTGGCGAGTCGGATTGCCCGCCATCTTTCCTTCGGCGGAACCCTGCTATTGGGCAAAAGTTTTGAGGCGTACGGAGGCTACAACCATTCGATCAGAAGATCGTTACAACTACAACAAATCGGCGGAGGTGCCGGTTTATCCCTCGGATTTATGTTCCGCACCCGAACGATTCGCGTTGATTTTTCCCGCTCGGTGTATCACGTGAGCGGTGCCTTTAACCAGTTTTCGTTATCGGCCGACGTGCACCAACTGTTTTTTTAGTAAGCCCATTAATTCTACCCCATATTATGCTGGAAGCAAACACCTATCTGACTCCCCGACAGATCGTCGCAGCGCTCAACAAATATATTATTGGACAAGATGATGCTAAGAAAAACGTAGCCATTGCCCTGCGTAATCGCTGGCGGCGCATGCACGTGCGTGACGAGATGCAGCGCGAGATTGTGCCTAACAATATCCTGATGATCGGAGCCACTGGCGTGGGTAAAACTGAGATTGCTCGCCGCTTGGCCAGCATCGCCGACGCTCCGTTCACCAAGGTGGAGGCCTCGAAGTTTACCGAGGTTGGCTACGTGGGCCGCGATGTGGAGAGCATGGTACGCGACTTGGTGGAACAGTCGGTGAATCTGGTGCGTACGCGCCGGAATGAGGAAGTGAAAGAAAAGGCCGCCGAGGCAGTAGAAGAGGTGATCCTTGATGCGCTGATTCCCCCGATGAAGGATGCGCCTACCCGCAGCACTTCGCCTACAATTGGGTTTGATCAACAAGAAGAGCCCAGCAGCGATACTGAACTCAACCAGCGTACCCGCGAGCGCTTCCGCGAAAAAATCCGCAACGGCGAGCTCGACGACCGAAAGATAGAGATCAACACCCGGCAGAGTAACGGATCGGGCATCGGCATGGTGGGCGGTGGCATGATGGACGAGGTATCGATGATGAATCTACAGGAGATGATCAGCGGCATGATGCCCAAGAAGAACAAAAAGCGCAAGGTAACCATCGGCGAAGCTAAGAAAATACTGCTCGAAGAAGAGGCTGCCAAGCTCATCGACATGGACGAGGTGAAAGAGGAGGCAATTCGCAAGGCCGAGGATACCGGCATCATCTTTATCGACGAGATTGACAAGGTAGCGGTTGGTTCGGACCGAAAGGGTAGTGGGGCCGACGTGAGCCGTGAAGGAGTGCAGCGCGACCTGTTGCCGGTGGTCGAGGGCAGCGCCGTCACCACCAAGCACGGCATCATCCATACTGACCATATCTTGTTTATCGCCGCCGGAGCATTTCATGTGGCTAAGCCTTCCGACCTAATTCCCGAACTACAGGGACGCTTCCCCATCCGCGTGGAGTTGAAAAACCTGACTAAAGAAGACTTTGTCCGCATCTTGCGCGAGCCCAAAAATGCGCTCACCAAGCAGTACGAAGCCCTGCTGGATTCTGAAGGAGTGGTGCTGGAATACGAAGACGATGCCTTGGATGAACTGGCCGAGATCGCTTTCCAAATCAATGCGGAGATCGAGAACATTGGTGCGCGCCGCCTCCACACCGTGATGAGCCACCTGCTTAACGACTTCCTGTTCGACGTGCCGGACAACATCGCGCCCGATACCAAGATCACCGTCACCCGCGAACTGGTGAAAGAGCGCCTGGCGGGTTTAGTGAAGAACAAGGATTTGAGTCAGTACATTTTGTAGTGCCAACTGCTTCTTACTCCGCAGAATGTCGTATTATAGAAAAAAGGAACAGCATGAAAAACGAGGATAGAATTGTAGAATTATTGGCGGAGAGCTTGAAAAGACGGTTCTCGGACAAATTTGGCGGATTAGGTTGAGTTGACCAATACTCGCAGTCTCATGTGTTCAAAGTTGGGGATGCCAAACGAGATACGTCTAATGTAGCGCACCAAGTTGTTACAGCCTTCGGTCACCGCGTTAGAGATGCCAGACTCTATGAAGTTAAGGATGGGGTCTTTCCAGTTAGTCAGGGTTTTCAGGAACTTGTTCCAGGCGGGGTTTTGTGTCCAGTTAACTTTTTGTACCCAACCTTCCAGCCGTTGTTGAGCTTCTGGTTTGCTTTGTGCCTGATCAAAAATGTCATGGAAACTATTACGAAGTTGGTAAGCCTCTTGCAACTCTTTGGAAAGATCGAGGGCTTGCTGTAAGACGAGTTGCTGCTCATCGCTCAGGGTTTTGCTACGTTTGAACAAGATCCATTTTAGTCTTTTGAAAGCCGCTTGTTGGGGGTGAGTTCGGCGTAGTGTTCTGCGTATGGTATCTAAGCTGTCATTGAGTGCTTTGACCACATGAAAACGGTCGATAGTAACTTTAGCCTGGGGAAAACATTGCTTGGCTACTTCATTATAAGGCCCCCACATATCACAGGATACGTGGTTGATCTGCTTACAAAACGCTGGACCCAGGCCTTGAAAGTGAGCAATAAGCGTTTCTTTCTTTCGGTCAGGAAGAATATCCAGTTGGATGCCTCGTTCCAGATCAGTGAGTACGCAACAGTACTCCCCCTTCCCTTTTCGTAACGATATCTCATCAATACCTATTTTACGCACTTGGGCGTAGCGTTGAGGTAGATCAATCACCGCTTCGGCTTGCTGGTAATAAAGCCGTTCTACGGTTTTTACGTTCATGTTGATGATAGCCCCTACCTCTGAGAAAGGTTGCTTAGCGCAGAGTTCAAACACAAATTTAGACTCGCGTACCGTATAGCTCTTGCCAGCAGCGACCCATTCAAAGGGCTCATGATAGTAATGACCGCATTCGCATTTAAACTGCCTGACCCGCAGGTAAAGCCATACTTCCTTTCCAGAGATAGCCAAGTCCCGAATCTGTCGCTCTTCATAGCGCTTTACTGCCTTATCCCGCAAAGAAGCACAGCGTGGGCAAGCAGAAATCTTTTGTTCACTATGACAGTGAAGCAGAATCCGGGTGTTCTCATAGTAAACTTTATCTACCCGTAAGTCAGGCAGGGCCAGCAATTGCTCAAAAAATAGTCGTTCGTTCACTATGCAAATTTATACCTTTCCGCCATTTTTGTCTGAGAACCGAAAAGACAAGATCATCACAGTGAGTTACTAAAACAGCATAGCAAGCTGTTGGGAAGACTTGTTGACCGCCAGGAGCAGGCTGAAAAGCAACAAAAAGCATCCACCGAACGTATCATCGCTTCCGTGGATGCCCTCACTGACATTGTGAAAATATGGATGGAACGGACTAAGCGAATAGACGATAATGAGGAACGTATTTCAGCTTTAGAGCAGGGACAAAGGTAGCTTATCCCTACGCGATTAATTCAGTAAATCCAATGCCGTTTCCAAGATTGTATCCCGTCCCGCTGCCTCATCTTCGGGACTGATATCCACTTTAATATCCGGTTCCACTCCGTTTTCAATCGGTACTTGGTTCAAATCCATGAGTTGAGTGGCCGAAAAGCGAAAACTCCAACCGTTGAGCAGTTCGCCGCTGTAGGGCGCGCCCCCGCCGCCACCGGTCACATCGCCCACCAGCGTTACATTGGGTAGCGTCGCCATGTACGAAGCAAAGGCGTTGCCCGCACTGTAGACCGTGCGGTTGGTGAGCACTACCACTGGTTTGTTGAATGAGCGGTGCTCAGAGAGCTTCACCGGAAACGTGCGCGTAAAATCGTCATGGGCCGGACCTTCCTTGTAGCGCACGTAGCCCACCGTTAGTTCTTCTTCGCCGTTGCGCTGCGCCAGCCGGGTCGCCAGCGTATCCACGTAGGCCAGAGCCCCACCGGTGTTGTCACGAATATCAATGATTACCCCGTTCAGTTCCCGGTAGTCGTCGATGAGCTGATCCAACCGGTCGCCGTCGATGGGGCTCAGGAAGCTGCCGTAGCGGATGTAGCCCACGTTGCGGATGACCTTGGTCGGGAAGGGGAGTACCAGTCGGTAGTCTTTACCCAGATAGTTGCGCTCAATAATCGTTTCGTTGTAGTTGGGCGGAAAGTCAAAGTACCAGTCCGAGTAGCGGGCCACGTTGAAGTCCGACACCAGGTTCACGTGACCGTCGCGCAGTTCGCCGAGCATATCGGCCATCACCGTAAACAGAGCTTGATCACTCATAAGCGGGCTCACCAGGGGGCGGTAGCGCCGGTAGACTTCATCCCAGTCGATGTTTTTGTACGCAAAAAATGAGTACTTCTCATCGACGGTCTTCCACAGTAAGTCGAAGTTCTCTACGGGCTTATTGGCCGGGTCAGGTTCAATAATCAAGCGTTCGCATGCACCAAGCACAACCGATAATAGAACAAACAGACTGATTCTTACAGTAGCCATAGTTAAAAGGTGACAGGTTAAAGAGCAATAATGCGGGCGATGGATATTGTGTGGGTACCCGATTGGTACAAATTAGGTTTTGCCACCGATACCAACTCCCAGCGGTAGCCTACCCGGTAGGCCAGCCGTTTCACTACCTTGCGGCGGCGGCGCACATTGCGGTGAAAATCAACGTTCACCTGGTTACTCACCCGAAAGAACTTGCCCCAGGAGCCTACCGTGAAGGCATCACCTACGGTTCCCCCTTCCTCAAAAGCGGCCGGCAGCGGCCAGGCGTAGGGCGTGTTACCCAGCAAACTCATCAGCGGAAAGCGAAGCTCATCCGACAGCACGAACTGCTTGCCGAACACGGTGAGGGGAAACTGAACCACCACAGACGGGCCAAGCAGCACCGCCAGCTCGTACGACAGCACATTGTTCACGTTCTCGGGATGCACTTTCAGGTTGAACAAGCCACCCGCAAATCCTCCGGCGTATAGCTTAACGTTTTCATTGTCTAGGGCAATAGGATAGTGTAGTGCGTGCTGATACTCTATCCCCAATTGGGCCAACAGGCTCTCGCTTTGCAAATTGGTGTACGACAGCGAATTAAACTGCCACTGCCGGTGCACGAAGGTGCGAGGCTTAAATTTGTAGGTATTGTTGCCCCACGCCACCCCGGTGCCCGCGTAGAGGAGCGGTGAGAGCGCCCGGTCGCGCATGGTGCTGACGGCCAACCCCCACGGACGCACCCTAAACCAGTCGCCTCGCTGCGCGTAGTAGTCCGGGTCAATGATAGTGTCGCGCAGCATTAGTTCGTTTTGCGCCTGAAGTCGGGCACTGGGTAGTAAGACGAGTAGACTAAACAGCAAGAAGTAGGAGAGGGAAAAGCATCGATGAAGAAGCATAGCAAATGGTACGGTTAATAGTTCGGAAGGAGGACAAAGATTGTTCCACCAATGCGTAGTGGCCGGGCCAAGGAGTATTATTTTTCGTAGGAGGTTTTTCTGTTTACCTTTACCGCGATGGACTACTACTTTATTACGGGCAGCAGCCGGGGCATTGGCCGTGCACTGGTTGAAAAGGCACTAGCGCGGCCCGATGCCCGGGTAATGGGCTTTGCCCGCTCAACAACCCTGCAACACCCCCGGTACACGCATGTCACAATAGACTTATCGGACGTGTCGGCATTGACCAAACGGTTAAATACCTTCTTCCCGGCAGTGGAGGCACCGGATCGCCTGGTGCTCATCAACAATGCCGGAACGCTGGGCGAAGTGAAGTACCTGGGCGATCTGGACGATTCGTTGATCATCAGCCTTTTCAACCTGAACGTGACCGCTCCCACGCTGCTGATAAACGCTTTTATCAGGCAGTATCGCGCAGTGCAGGCCGAGAAACTGATTATCAACGTGAGTTCCGGGGCGGGAAAGTACCCGGTGGACGGCTGGTCGGGCTACTGTGCTTCTAAAGCGGCGCTCGACATGGTATCACAGGTGGCTGCCCAAGAAAGCAGGCTTCGGGGTGATGGGGTTCGGGTGTTCGCTCTGGCCCCCGGGGTAGTGGACACTGCCATGCAGGATCACATCCGCACCACCGAGGCGACCCAATTCAGCAAGCTCCAAAAGTTTATAGACTACAAAGCCGAAGACGCGCTGGATAACCCCGCCACTACCGCTGAGAAGTTCTTCCAATTGATTGATCAGCCCGATCGCTTTGCCGATGTAATTCAAGATGTGCGGAACTTTTAGCGAAGATTTGCCTACCTCGAGTTTCTTTTTCCCGCCACAATCGCTTATTTTACTGAAAGATGGATCGGCCGAATAATTCGGCTCGAAAAAAAAACGTTATTTTTCTGAAACAGGTTTGCAACCATTTCTGCCAACCGGTGTCTTAGTGCCAAAGACCTGCTTATGAAACGAACCGTCCTTACTTGTTTTCTTGCTATCTCTCTTTTGGCCTGTGACGACCCCGCCGAACTCGATTCGGTGAACACGCTGGGCACCGATGTCCGGTTTAGTATGGCTGAATACCTTGAACCGGGACAACGTACACTCTCCTTCAAGTTTCTTACCGTTGACGAATACCCCTGCATCAACTACCGTATTGCTAGTGAACTACGCCGCGAGGGTTCGAGTATCACTGTCTCACTTCGCGAGATCCAGGGTGCCGACGTTTGCTTAGAAGCCGTGGCTCCCGCTGCTTCGTTCCTAGACCTGGGGGAGCTAACCCCCGGCGAGTACACCATCACCATTGAAGTTGGGACTTCTATTGTCAATAGCGGTACACTACTGGTCACCGACGAAGCCGTAGAGTTGCTACTAGGCCAGCCGGAAGGACTTATCATACCAACCCCCCGCATGCTGCGGGTACCAGAGGATATCATCTGGGGGACGGTGCGGGCTTCGGCTGAGCATGCTGGGGTGAGTGGCCAGCTTATGCAGCGGCTGCGTAGCTTGGGTGCCGCTTCCAAAATACTACCCGAAGGCGATTACGGCTACTTCTTGGTGGATGCCGTCGGAAACGTTAGTCCTTCCTCCCTCACTCCGGGACAAGATAACCTGTTCGTTCTTGGCTTCCGGGGCGAAGCCAGCAGCTTAGAGCAACTGGTAGATGAGATGTCTGACATCTATCACGACCAAGTGACGATGAACTTGCGCACCAGCTACGGTAGTGAGTTTAGAGGTGGGGGGCGGTAGCCTATTAGTAGTGCCTAGTCCATCATTCAAGGCATACTGTTAGAAGATTACGGTTAGGTAGATACTGAATATAGTAGCCGAAGCCTTATGCCTACAAAAATAACCTGCCTCACAAATTGAACGACCAAACTAAATCTACTTACCAGTGGCCTCTCTTGCTTACCCTCTCTATATCATTGCTGGCCGCTGCCTGTTCCAACCCGGCTGAGGACGAACCCGCCCCTCCCACCTACGTCCAATGGCAACCCATCACGCTATCCTTCGAGGGGCCCGCCACTAGCGAGCAGGCCGAGGTCAACCCCTTCTTGCACTGCCGCCTCACGGCGCACTTTACCCACAACGACACCACTTACGCGGTGCCCGGCTTCTACGCCGCCGACGGACGAGCCGATGAAACCAGCGCCGATACGGGAGCCGTCTGGCAGGTGCGCTTCGTACCCGATGCTCCGGGTGCCTGGACCTACCGGGTGGACTTTCGGCAAGGTGACAGTCTGGCCATTCGTCCCGTTGCGCAAGCTGGTGAGCCAGTTGCTTTTGACAGTACGGAAGGAGAGTTTCAGGTTGTGGCGGTGGATAGTGCAGCCCGCGGAAGATTGCAGTACGTGGGCGAACGCTACTTCCGCTTCGCAGGCAACGACCAGCACCTGATCAAGGGCGGGGCGGGGAGTCCGGAGAATTTACTGGGCTACGCAGACTTCGATGGCACTTATTTCGGTGGACAGGAAGAACAGCGAGCGGGCGAGGCGGCCGCCGACAAACAACTGCACGCCTACCAAGACCACGTGCGCGACTGGCAGCCCGGCGACCCCACCTGGCAGAACGGCAAGGGGAAGGGCCTGATCGGCGGACTGAACTATCTGGCCAGCCAGGGGATGAACGCCATCTACTTTCTGACGATGAACATCGGTGGCGATGGCAAAGACGTGTGGCCGTACACCGACTATGACGAGCGCTATCGCTTCGACTGTAGCAAGCTGGCGCAGTGGGAACGGGTGTTTACCCACGCCGACAGCCTAGGTATCTTGCTCCACGTGGTGCTCCAAGAAACCGAAAACGAACGGCTGCTCGACAGTGGCAATGTGGGGCCCCAACGCAGTCTTTACTACCGCGAGATGATCTCCCGTTTTGCCCACCATCAGGCACTGATCTGGGATATGGGTGAAGAGAACGGCTACGCTGAGTTTTCGCCCGATGCGCAAACCACTGCGCAGCGGAGGGCGATGTTTCAGTACTTTGAAGAAAATGACCCCTACCAGAATCCGGTGATGCTGCACACCCACGCCTGGAGCGGCGCGCGCGATCCTATTCTAGAACCACTACTAGGCGATACTAATCTTGACGGACCAGCCCTACAGGTGAATCCACCCAGTGAGGTGCACCAGGTGACCAAGCAGTGGATCGCGGCTTCGGCCAAAGCGGGCCGTCCCTGGGTGGTGAGCGTAGATGAAATTGGCCCTCATTACCGGGGGGCAGTGCCCGACGAAGTAGACCCCAACCATGATACGCTGCGCCACGATGTGCTGTGGGGCAACCTGATGGCCGGGGGTGGGGGAGTGGAATGGTACTTCGGCTATAGCTACGCCAACGATGACCTGGGACTAGAGACCTGGCGCACCAGGGCCAACCTCTGGGCCCAAACCCACCACGCCCTTACGTTCTTCCGAGAGCACCTGCCCTTCTGGGAGATGGAATCGGCCGACGAGCGGGTGGAGAAGGGGGCCTACTGTCTGGCCAAACCCGGTGCGGTATACGCAGTTTATCTGCCAGCGGACGGCGAAGCCACCTTAGACGTAGGCGCCGATGAATCAGCCTACACCGTGCGCTGGTATGATCCGAAACAAGGGGGCGCACTACAGGTCGGCAATCAGACCCTGGTTACCGGCTCAGGGCGGGTGTCGTTAGGAGGCCCTCCCGGCGGGGATGGGTCACGAGATTGGGTGATTTTGGTGCGTAACGAATAGGCACTGCTTCGGCAATCGATCCTGGAGAAGAAAAAGCGGTGGAACAATGGGCAATTTCTGCAGTGGTCGTGCTTATGACGTAAGGTTTTTCTGCAATCGCGCGCGTGGTGCGTAATATGTACGTAATATCGGCGACGAAAGCGCGCGCGATCATGCTTGTTTCACGCGAAACGGGCGTGATTTCTCCCACTTTAGTGAGCATTTCATGAGAATAATACGTGCGTATTCTAATGGGCATCCTTCTGTAGGATGAATAAGCCACGTATCCTTCCTTTGCCAACATCATTTAAAACCAATGAACACAGAACATGGACTTAGATAGCAACGAAGGCGCATTAGAAATCGCTCAACTCACGCTGCACTTACTAGAGCAAGACCAGGAGGTTCGCCAGACGATGGAAGCCCACGGATACACCCCGGCGCAAACCAAAGCCGGAAGGTCACTGGCGAACAAAGCCATCGCCGCCGGTCGCCAAAAAGATGCTTGCTACGACTTGCAGTGGGAACTGGGTCAGCAGGTGAACGCGCAGCTAGCGGCGGTGCAAACACAGTTTCGGGTGCACGCTAAGGTGGCCCGCACGGCGTATCGTGATGAGTCCAACACGCTGCACCTGCTGCGCATCGAGCGCTTCGAGAAAAACGGATGGTCAATGGTGCGGCAAGCAGCCTACTTCTACCACAAACTGCAGGAGCGCAAGTTGTCGCTGGCGTCTTTTGGAGTAACTGATAAAGAGATTCAGCAGGCCACCACCGACATCACTGAGCTAATGGTGATGCGGCAGGCCCGCGTCCGGCAGAAGGGAAAATCTGAAGACTGTACCCAGGCCAAGAGAGCAGCTTACCGCGAGCTTCGGAGTTGGGTAAGAGAGGTGCGGGGTACGGCCCGGCTGGCCTTCAAGAAGAACCCGCAGATGCTGGAGGCCTTCGGGGTGGTGGTACGCGCGGCGGTGTGAGGGTAGGTTCGTGAGATACGAATAGGTCGTTGAGGACACAAACCAAGGGGAGGTAAGCCTCTGGCTTACTGGTACAGATCACCCGAACTGAAGGTTCGGATGATCTAAGTGAGGATGAGACAAAAAAAAGCTACTGCCTAACCGACAGTAGCTTTTCTCTAACTTGCTTCAACAAAAATCTTTGTGGAAGAACTGTTGATTAGTTCTGACCTTCTTCTTCAGCACCTTGTGCGGTTCCGGTCATGCTAGGGGGCAGAATTACGGTATCCACAATGTGTACTACTCCGTTAGAAGCTTTCACATCAGGGGTGGTTACTTGGGCTCCGCTGATCATCACTTTTCCATCTTGCATCATCACGTTCACATCTTCTCCTTCAACGGTAGCGATAGCTTGTCCGTCGGATAGGCTAGAAGACATAGCTTCAGAAGGCACTACGTGATAGGTGAGCACCGTAGCAAGCTTCTGCTTGTTTTCGGGTTTCAACAAATCTTCTAGCGTTCCTTCGGGTAATGCTTCAAAAGCTTCATTAGTAGGTGCGAACACAGTAAAAGGACCGTCACCTTCTAGCGTACCCACTAGGTCAGCCGCTTGTAGCGCCTGAACCAGAGTAGATAAGTTCTCTTGTGACATAGCCAGTTGAACAATATTTTGTCCATCCTGCATCGGAGCAGCAGCACCTGTTTGCATAGCTTCGTCTTCTATTTCCTCAGCTTGTTCCTCAATAGTTTCGTCTGAAGTCACATTAAGATTATCGTCTACTATGCTATCGTCATTAGGCTGAGAAGCGTCAGTATCAGCGGTAATATCAGTCTCCATCATCTTTGCTTTAGCACCGCTTGCGGCCTTATCGGTAGTTTCTTCTACTTGGGTAGCGGCAGTGTTCATCGCATCTTCGGTCTCAGTAGCAGCTTCTTCTACTGACTCTTCAGTTTCCATGGCAGCTTCTTCCATCTTGTTGGGAGCAGCTTCAACCGCATCTTCAGTTTCGGTGGCAGCTTCCTCTACGGTCTCTTCAGTTTGGTAAGCAGCATCCTCTACGGCATCTTCAGTTTCCATAGCGGCTTCGTCCATAGCAGCTTCGGTTTCTTGCAGAGGCTCATCCACAGTGGCTTCAACATCTTCTACCTCGTTTTCAACGTCGACGTCTTCGTCATCAGCGGTGGTAACGATAATGTCATTATCGTCCGCATTCTCCATTTTGCGCTCAGCTTTATCCATAGCCTCTTCGGTTTCAGAGAACAGTCCGCCTTCAGTGGCTTCATCAGCTTCCTCTTCTACTTCATCAGCGGCGTTGTCAACCGCTTGTCCCACGTCGGTAGCAGTTTCATCAATGGCTTGTCCTACGTCAGTAGCGGTTTCATCGATAGCTTCGCCAGCGTTATCCAGAGCTGCATCAGCTTCGTTCACTGCTTCTTCGGTTTCCTGCTCGATTTCTTCGCCAGCATTATCCAAAGCAGCATCCGTTTCATTTACTACTTCTTCGGTTTCTTGCTCCACTTCTTCCGCAGATTGGTCTACCTGAGCAGAAGTATTGTCTACTGCTGCCTCAGTTTGGTTAGCGGCTTCCTCCATTTCGTTAGGAACTTCTCCCATCTCCTCCTCAGTTTCCTGAGCGGCATTTTCTACGCCTTGCTCTACGTCAGTAGCTGCTTCTTCTACAGTTTCTTCAGTGTCGTCCATAGCCTGGTCCATTTCCTGGCCAGCCTCTTCAGCGGCTTGGTCTACATCCTGCGCGGTTTCTTCAACAGCCTCTTCAGTATCCTGAGCGGCTTCATCAATCTCCTGCCCGACATCTTGAGTAGTCTGTTCTACTTCTTCCTCCACCTCGGTGGTGTTGTCTTGGGCAACGGCGCTCATAGCGGTCATCATGGATAAACCAGCCACAAGGCTTAGTACCTTCATCTTCATAATCAAATTCATTAGGTTAAAAATTGGGAATATTACCTACTGAACTCCATAGTAATGCATTTGTTCAGTTTACAGCTAAAAAAACCGGGAGCGCAACCAGTGCTTTGATCGAAGGAAGCAAATCAATCGTCATTTTTGTTTTCTATTTGCCAACTATCTGCTTCGGTGAAAGTTACTCACTCATGTTTCATGCTTAACTTAAACTAATGAGAAACCTATCTATTTTATTATTTATATTCTTGATGACCACCCTCGCCTGTTCCGTGCAGTCCAACAAGGAGGGCGACGTGGACGATGATTTCACCGATGAAGAGATTCTGGACAACAACGATTTTAACAGCTCCTTTACCACCTCTCCTTATTATAATCAGTGGAATGCCAACGGCGACCAGGTGGTGGATCGCAGCGAGTTTGCCCAGGGATTTTTTGCAACCATCGATAAGGACGACGACGGTGCGCTCAACAACCAAGAGTGGCAAAACGCCCGGGAAGCCTACTTCAGCAGCGACGACTTGGCCGACTACCAAACCTTAGAGGTGTGGGACCAGAATGGTAACGGGCGAGTGCAACCCGATGAGTTTGCCCAAGTGCTAGACCAGTCGGATTATCTGGCCGAGTGGGATGACGATGGCAGCGGACAATTGGAAGAGAGCGAAGTGGCCAAAGGCGTGTTTGCGATGTGGGATACCGATGGCAACGGCGTGATCGAGGCTGAGGAGTATACCGATTGGTTTGAGAAACGAAAAAGCGAGTAACCTTCGTTGCCCGAGACACTGTGCACCAGGAGCAATGGTTAGCGGTGCTGGAGGATTTGGGCGCAGAGAAGAACCTTTCGATTCCGAATAGCTTTCCGCAAGACTAAAGAAGCGCAGGAGTTCAGCAATGCCTTTATGTCTACCGACATCAGCAAACCCGCTGACCCGAAAGAGTGCCGGACCATTGGGTAGTCCGTCGATGGCAAGAGTGAGTTCTCGTTCGTGCACGCTTAGTCGCATGACCCCGAACCTTCGCTCGGTATAGCTGACGTTCCGCAAACCTACGCACAAAAGGAACAGACGGAAGCCATGACCGGAGCCAAGGAGACGGTCAAAGACTTTATCAGCAAAGCCAAGGACATAATTGTCGTAGAATAATCACTGTTTTATTTGATTAACCGGTAGCGAGGATGCATGGTATCTTCGCTATCCTCGTTTTAGGTATCCTGCCGAGATTTTGCGTCAGAATGTCACTTTAAACTGCAATTATTCAGTAAATTAAGACAAAATGTCCTGATTGTGTTTATAAAAGCGCGTGGTCGGAAACTTGATAGGTAGTTATCCGAGAACAAGTACAACCCTATATCAACAACGACATGAACTTTAATAACTATACTATAAAAGCCCAAGAAGCGCTGCAGAAGGCCGCTGAGATTGCCGACGGCTACCAGCAGCAGGGCATTGAGCCGGCGCACCTGCTCAAGGCAGTGCTGCAAGCCGACGAGAACATGATCTCGTTCGTGCTCAACAAACTTAGCATCAACCGCAATCAAATGGAGAGCGGTTTGAATGCGGTGGTGCAATCGTATCCCAAGGTGAGCGGGCAACAGCCTTACCTGGGCAACGACGCCTCCGCCGTACTGCGCAAAGCCGAAAGCCATCTGAAAGAATTCGGCGACGAGTACGTGGCCGTAGAACATATCCTGCTCGCGCTCTTAGACGGCAAAGGCAAAACCGCCCAATTAATGAAGCAAGCAGGGTTTGCTGAAAAAGAACTCAAAGCAGCTATTCAGGAACTGCGCGGCGGCGAACGGGTCACCGACCAGAACGCCGAAGCGAAATACAAGTCGCTGGAGCGCTATTCTAAGAACCTGAATCAGATGGCCAAAGCCGGAAAAATTGACCCGGTGATCGGCCGTGACGAAGAAATCCGCCGCGTGCTGCAAATCTTAGCCCGCCGCACCAAGAACAACCCCATGCTGCTGGGCGAACCCGGCGTGGGCAAAACCGCCATCGTAGAAGGCTTGGCGCAGCGCATCGTGGACGGCGACGTGCCCGAAAACCTGAAGACCAAAACCCTGATCGCCCTCGACATGGGCCTGCTCGTGGCCGGGGCCAAGTACAAGGGCGAGTTTGAGGAACGCCTCAAGTCCGTAATCAAAGAGGTAACCGACGCTAACGGAGAAATCATCCTCTTCATTGATGAGATTCATACCCTGATTGGTGCCGGAAGCGGGGGTGAAAGTGCGATGGACGCCGCCAACCTGCTGAAACCGGCACTGGCCCGCGGCGAGTTGCACGCCATTGGTGCCACCACGCTCAAGGAGTATCAGAAGTACATTGAGAAGGATAAAGCCCTGGAGCGCCGCTTCCAGGCCGTGATCGTGGACGAGCCCGACGTGCCGGACTCGATCTCTATCCTGCGCGGCATCAAGGACCGTTACGAACTGCACCACGGGGTGCGCATTAAGGATGACGCGGTGATCTCGGCGGTAGAACTGTCGAACCGCTACATCAGCGACCGCTTCTTGCCCGATAAGGCCATCGACCTAATGGACGAGGCGGCCTCTAAACTGCGCATCGAGATCGACTCGTTGCCCCAGGAGCTGGACGAGCTTAATCGCCGCATTATGCAACTGGAGATCGAGCGCGAGGCTATCCGCCGTGAGAAGAACCAGGAGAAAGAATCACAATTGACCAAAGACATCTCCGAGCTGGAAGAGAAGCGCAAGGACCTGCGTGCCAAGTGGGAGAACGAGAAGGGGGTGATCCAGGGCTTGCGCGAGGAGAAAGAGAAGATCGAGAGCTACAAGCTGGAAGCCGAGCAGGCCGAACGCGCGGGCGACTTCGGACGCGTAGCCGAAATCCGCTACGGCAAGATTACCGAGAGCGAGCAGAAGCTGAAAGACTTTCAGCAGCAACTCGTAGAGATGCAGGGTGGAAAGTCGCTACTCAAAGAAGAAGTAGACTCCGAAGACATCGCCGAGGTGGTGGCCAAGTGGACCGGCATTCCCGTTTCCAAGATGCTACAGAGCGATAGGGAAAAGCTCCTCAATCTTGAGCAAGAACTCAGCGAACGCGTGGCCGGTCAGCACGAAGCCATTCAGGCCCTGTCGGACGCGGTGCGTCGCAGCCGGGCCGGGTTGCAGGACCCCAAGCGGCCCATCGGTTCGTTCATCTTTCTGGGCACCACCGGCGTGGGTAAAACCGAGCTGGCCAAAGCCCTGGCCGAGTTCCTCTTTGACGACGAGAACAACATGGTGCGCATTGATATGTCGGAGTACCAGGAGCGGCACGCCGTCAGTCGCCTCATCGGAGCTCCTCCTGGCTACGTGGGCTACGACGAAGGCGGGCAACTCACTGAGGCAGTACGCCGCAAGCCTTACTCGGTCATCCTGTTGGATGAGATCGAGAAAGCGCACCCCGACGTGTTCAACATCATGCTACAGGTGCTGGACGACGGGCGGCTGACCGACAACAAGGGTCGCGTGGCGAACTTTAAGAACACCATTATTATCATGACGACCAACATCGGCTCCACCCTGATTCAGGAGCGCTTCCAGGACATCAATCCCTTCAGTGAAGACGAGGTGGTGGAAGAAACCAAGCAGGAAGTGTTTGAACTACTGAGGAAATCGGTGCGGCCTGAGTTTCTGAACCGCATCAACGAGACGATCATGTTCCGCCCGCTGTCTAGGGACAACATGCGGCAGATCGTGGAAATCCAGTTCAAGCAGATTCAGCAGCGGTTGGAAGAAAACGGCATTCGCATTGAGGCCACCGACGTGGCACTGAAGCACTTGGCCGAACTAGGCTTTGATCCGCAGTATGGAGCTCAACCGCTAAAGCGTGTTCTGCAACGTGAAGTGCTCAATGAGTTATCCCGAGAAATTCTGGCGGGCACCATTGACAAAGACTCGGTGGTGGGCATTGAGCTGGGCGACGACCAGCAGATCAAGTTCATCAACCTGGATACGGTTGAAATCGAGTAAGTAAAGAGATTAGGTTAGTAGAAGAAAAGCACGGGTCAGCAGACTCGTGCTTTTTTGTATTCTCATCCTCAGTATGGCTACTCAAACTGTCTTGATAAGTCTCGGCTACCGTGTATTACCCTGACAATTCCGATACGATCCGGAAGAATCCGATGCCGGAGAAAGTTCGTAGAAAAAGACAGACATTGGGAAGCAGCGACTTTTTGCTTCTCCCGAACAATATCGCTCACCTTGCGCGGACTAGCGGGACCTTGCCATCCTTTAGCGATTTCCTGGCGTAACTCCTCTACCATACGTGCACGATAAACCTGGTGCAACCGCATAGCATCACGAACAACTTCACTAGCATCTTGAAAATTACCTAACTGGACCTGTTCGGCGATATACTGTTCCGGCTTTTTAGTAAGACTCACCTTCATAACTGACGTTCTTGTGAAGATACAAAGCCGGTCTATAAATAGCAACCAGGAGCTTCGGGTAGTCGTACCATTAATAAGATGAAACAAGTGATTCTGGCCAACCTCAAACAGGGCTCTTAAGCTTCAAGCACACAAATAACCCAACCCCGAACTTAGAACCTCATAACCTAGAACCTCATAACCCCGAACCTCACCACCTAGAAAATCCTCAATACCCCACAATGGATTTCACCTTTCGGAACAGTACCAATGAGCGGGGGGGCAGCAGGTAAGAACCCTCTATCACATCGTCGGCAAACCCGCCCTCGTGCGTGTCCAGCACCAACTCCCACTTCTGACGCTTGCTCTTGTCGGGCAGGTTAAACAGCACTTCCTCCCAGTAGCTGTTCACCATCAGTAGGTATACGTCGTCGGTGATGCGGCGGCCCTTCTGGTCGTACTCGTTCATCTCTTCGCCGTTGAGCAACATCCCCATGCAGCGCACAAAGTCCTTGGTCCATTCCTCTTCCGACATGTCCTGCCCACTGGGCGACAACCAACGGATATCGGTGATGCCCTGGCCCCGGATGTCACGACCGTGAAAGAACTTGCGCCGCGAAAAGATACTGGAGTGTCGGCGCAGCTTAATCAACCGACAGCTAAACTCAAGAAGCTTGCGTTGCTCATCCGTCCAGTCCCAGTCAAACCAACTGATCTCTGAATCCTGGCAATACACGTTGTTGTTGCCCCGTTGGGTGCGTCCGTACTCGTCGCCGCTCAGCAGCATGGGCACCCCCTGGCTCAGGAACAGGGTGGCCAGGAAGTTACGCTTCTGCTGCTCGCGCAGCGTCTGGATCTCCGGATCGTCGGTGGGGCCTTCCGCCCCGCAGTTCCAGCTTTCGTTGTGGCTCTCGCCGTCCTGGTTATTCTCGCCGTTGGCCTCGTTGTGCTTCTCGTTGTAGCTCACCAGGTCATTGAGCGTGAAACCGTCGTGGGCCGTAATGAAGTTAATGGAAGCAAACGGCCGTCGCCCGCTCACCATATACAGGTCGCTCGAGCCGCTCAGCCGGTAGGCAAACTCGGCTACCTGGCTCTCGTCGCCCTTCCAGAAGCGGCGCACACTGTCGCGGTACTTGCCGTTCCACTCCGACCACAGCACCGGGAAGTTACCCACCTGGTAGCCCCCCTCACCAATGTCCCAAGGTTCGGCAATCAGCTTCACCTGCGAGATGATCGGGTCCTGGTGAATCGTATCGAGAAAGGTAGACAACTTGCCCACCTCATGCAGCCCCCGGGCCAGCGTTGAGGCCAAATCGAAGCGAAACCCATCTACGTGCATCTCGATGACCCAGTAACGCAGACTGTCCATCACCAACTGTAGGCTGCGGGGGTTCACCATGTTTAACGTGTTCCCGGTGCCGGTGTAGTCCATGTAGAAGCGCTGGTCGGCAGCCACCATCCGATAATACACTTCGTTGTCAATACCCTTAAAGGATAGGGTCGGCCCGTAATGGTTGCCCTCGGCCGTGTGGTTATAGACCACGTCCAGAATCACCTCGATGCCCGCCCGGTGCAGCGACTTCACCATCTCCTTGAATTCCACCACCTGCTCGCCCATCGAGCCCGAAGAGCAGTACTCAGAGTGAGGAGCAAAGTAGCCAATGGAGTTGTAGCCCCAGTAGTTCGCCAAACCCTGGTCCACCAGGTGCTGATCGTGCACAAAGTGGTGCACCGGCAGCAGTTCTATTGCGGTGATGCCTAGCTTCTTAAGATGATACAACACTGCTTCGGAACCTAAGGCGTGGTAAGTGCCCCGAATGCTGGGGTCTAGCTCCGGGTGCTGCATGGTGAAGCCCTTCACGTGGGCCTCGTAGATGATCGTCTCGTGCAGCGGGGTTTGTAGCAGTTCATCGCCTTCCCAGTCGAAGGTCTCATCAATCACCACCGACTTGTTCATAAAGGGCGCACTGTCGGTCGGGTCCATCTCCAGGTCTCGCTTGGGGTCGGGGCTGTTCACCGGGTAGCCGAACACCGCGTCGTTCCAGTTGATGCGTCCGTCGATGGCCTTGGCGTAGGGGTCTAGCAGCAGTTTGTTCGGATTGAAGCGCTGGCCGTTGGCCGGATCATAGGGACCTTCCACCCGGAAGCCGTAGCGTTGGCCCGGTTTCACGCCCGGCAAGTAAATATGCCACACGTAGTTGGTCTGCTCGGTCATGCGCAGGGTGGCCACCGGAGCGTCGGCCGCATCTGAGTCGAAAAGGCAGAGCAGCGCTCCGGTCGCGTTTTCGCTAAACAGGGCGAAGTTCACGCCCTTGCCGTCCCAATTGGCGCCTAAGGGATAAGGCTTGCCGGGCCACACGGGGTATTGTTCGTTCATCTATAATCGTGAAAGGAGGTGGGATAAAAGTATTCTGACACCAAAGGTAAGCTTTTTCCCAAGATGAATGCATCCGCCGCGCCTGGTATTAATTGCGTCCGCATTCTTACTTCCCCTAGCTGCGCGGTTCATCCCCGGTGGCGCACCCTTTGCTGTTCTTCGGACATCACTAAATTAGTATTCACCCAAAATAATATGCTTATGGCACACGTCAAAAACAACATCGTCACCGAAGGGCTCAGTGGCAAGCTAGGCAACACCATTGTGTTTCGGCAACGGGGCGGCAAAACCGTAGTAGCGGTGAAGCCCACCTCGACCAATAAAGAGCCCACTGAAAAGCAGAAAGCGCACCACCAACGGTTTCGCCGGGGCAGTCGCTACGCAAAGCAGGTAGTCCAAGACCCTTCTACGAAGGCGGTCTACCAACAGTTGGCACGGGGCGGACAATCCGCCTTTAACGTAGCAATGGCCGATTTCATGAACCAGCCTGCCATCACCGCGCTGGATCTAGGCACCTACACCGGCGCCAAGGGGCACGTGATCTCCATAACGGCCGAAGACGACCACTTGGTAGCCGATGTGCAGGTAGCCATTTACGACCAAGCAGGCACCCTGCTGGAGCAAGGCCCGGCCGAGTTAGACGGCAACGGCGTTGATTGGGTATACGTCACCCAAAAGGCCAACGGAAAACCCAAGGGCACTAAGCTGGTGGTGCAAGCCAGCGACTTGCCCGGCAACACCACCACCCGGGAAGCAGTGTTGGCGTAGGCCAAGCACACCCCAACAACAGAAAATCCGACCAGCAACGGTCGGATTTTTTTTGTGCTCAGACCTTTTACTTATCAAGCGAGATGCCTTTGGTTTACCATTTCTTACACCGTGCCATCTTGCCTGGGTTTGCAATTTTCTCTGGCACACTAATCCTCTGTCACAACCCAAACAGGACGCTGTCTCTCAACTGGGTGCCGCTACAAGATAGCATTGAATCGGTCGCCTTGCCAGTTTTCGGGATTGGCTACAATGTAATCGGATATGCGTTGGTATTCGGCATCGTTGCGAACAATGCGATCATGAAACCGTGCCTGCCACCCGTGTTCCAGCCCTAATCGGTTGGCATGTCGGGTTACGGCCGATTTATAGGAACGGACGACGGTGGATAGGGTCTTGGCGCGGGGCGATATGGCCGCCATTCGTTGGTTTTTCGGGGATGGCAGTTCCGGTAACGGGGGCGTCGTAGAGACGTTGCATGCAACGTCTCTACTACCGGAACCATCAATGGGTTGCGCCATAATATCCGGTTTGTCCAATATCAATATCCCGTGGACGTGGTTGGGCATTACCACGAAATCGCCTAATTCCACAAACGGTGCGTGGTGGGGTATCTGGTGCCATATAATGTCGGCAACCACCCCCGTTCGTGATAAACACATTTTTCCACCGTTGATCTCACCAAAAAAACACGCCCGGTTTTCGGTGCAAATGGTTACAAAATACGCTCCGTTCCAACCGTAATTCCACCATTGGGCGCGCGCCGAGGCGATACGGTATTTATTTTTGTATTTTTCGCTCATGGGTTCAGCATTGTTTTCTCCGTTTCCCTTGTATTCAACCCCCCTTGTTTTTCACAACCCTTGTACCCTTTTTAACGCGGTTCTCTGACAAAAATGGCGGAGAAGTGAAAATCTGATCTTTAAGTGAGCAACAATCAGTGCTTTCAAGCACGTAGACGCACTATCATTCATCAACACAATCTTGTCTCCGCCAAAATTGTCGGAGAACCTTTAACGCTAATCAACGTGATGTAAGAAACAGAACAGAATAGCAAAAAGCATCTGCCCAGAGTTATACCGTTACCCTTTCCCACAAGACGTAACTTCATCCACCAACCAATACCTATGAGCCCGTACCAACAGAACGTAGAGAAACACCAGCAAACGGTTGATAAACTAAGCAAGAAGATCACCGAGCTCTCGTGGTCGCGGGTAGTTGTTTTTGTGTTTTCGGCCTTCTTCATCGTTTTGCTGGCCAGCAACGGCGTAGCAATCATGGTGTGGCTGGTGGCACTGGGGGGTGGCATCGGCTTCGCTATCTTAATGAAGAAGCACAACCAAGCTACCTACCAAAAGCAGCACGCCACATTTCTGGCCAAAGTCAACGAACAGGAAATCCTACGGCAACAGAACCAGCTATCCGCCTTCCCCGACGGACGCGCCTTCATCCAACGCGACCATCCGTACGTGGCCGATTTGGATGTCTTTGGCTCCCATTCGCTCTACCAACTCATCAACCGCACCACCACCGAATCGGGCAGCGAGTGCCTGGCCGGGTGGCTGTCCGAAGCCGCACCCCCCGCCGAGATTCTGGAACGGCAACAGGCGGTGCAAGAACTCACCTTGAAGTTGGAATGGCAACAAGAATTTCAGGCGTCCGGCAAGCACTTCACCAATAGCCAGAGCGACTTTCGCAAGCTGCTG
Organism: uncultured Cytophagales bacterium; assembly: GCA_963761785.1. Taxonomy (GTDB): domain Bacteria; phylum Bacteroidota; class Bacteroidia; order Cytophagales; family Cyclobacteriaceae; genus Tunicatimonas. The sequence goes on along the minus strand of CAVXII010000001.1, from coordinate 792,798 downwards.
GCTTGGCTGGAGGAACCAGTGCACCTGCTGCCCCACGCCACCAAATACCGGGCAGTTAGTATCACCCTGGCCCTGTTGACTACCCTGGCCCTGCTGTATCATATGCGGTTTGCCTACGCATCCGACTTCCTGCTTAATTCGCTGCCGCTCATTGTCATGGTGACCGTCAACGTACTGTTTCTAAAAAGGCTGAAGCCCATGGCTGAGTCAATCATCGACAGCACCCACGAGAACGTGAAGACCCTAGGCGGGTACCAGGCACTCATCGGCAAAATTGAGGCTGAGGAGTTTCAGTCGCCCCGGCTACAGCAACTGCAGGCGGTGTTCCGCCAGGATAACTTCTCTGCTTCCCAGGAAATAAACGCCCTGAAGAAGATTCTGGAGGTAGCCCAACTCAAGGGTACCGAAAGCACGGGCGGCAACAACGTTTACCCGGTTATCAACCTCCTTTGGATCATCGACCCCTACTGGATTATCCGGGCTGAGCGGTGGAAAACCCGCAACCGGGCTTACGTAAAATCTTGGGCCGACGCGGTGGGCACCTTTGAGGCGCTGAGCAGCCTAGCTGGCTTCGCCCACGCCAACCCCACTTACACGTTTCCAGAGGTAAGGGAAGGCGCCTGCACCATTCGCTTCAACGCCCTCGGGCACCCGTTGCTGCCTCCCGACCGCCGGGTGTGCAACGACTTCAGCCTACGGTCGTCCGACAACATCGTAATGATCACGGGGTCCAACATGGCTGGCAAGAGCACCTTCCTGCGCACCGTGGGGGCCAACCTGGTGCTAGCCCTCATGGGGGCGCCCTGCTGCGCCCACTCGGGCGAGGTAACGGTGATGCAACTGTTCTCCAGCATGCGCACCCAAGACAACTTGGAAGAAGGCGTATCCTCGTTCTACGCCGAACTGAAGAAGATAGAGCAACTACTGAAGCTCATCCAAAGCGGAGAACCCGTCTTCTTCCTGCTGGATGAGATGTTCAAGGGCACCAACTCCAAAGACCGCCACCGGGGCGGCTTCTCGCTGATCAAGCAACTGCAGGAGCTCAACGCCTTCGGCATCATCTCCACCCACGACCTGGAACTAGCCGACGAGGCCGGTAAGCACGCGCTGGTAACCAACTACAGTTTCAACAGCGACATCCGGGAGGGCGAAATGACCTTTGACTATCACCTCACCCCCGGCCTGTGCCGCGATTTCAACGCTAGCGAGTTGATGCGAAGGAGCGGGATCAACATCCTGTCGGAAAGCGAGTAAGTTTTTGGCCCAAAAACCAACTGTATCGACAACGAAGGCCCGCAGCCTGTCTCTCCAAAAAGTACAAAATTGCTCCACCACGCCCGGAGCACGGCTCGAGCACGGGAGGAGCACGGAAAGAGCCTAGCTAAGCCAAGGGCCGTTTCTCGGAAATATGTAATAACCTACCACCTTTGGCGCGCAAAAGTAATCTTCTAATCAGCAACAATCCCACCCGCGCCGGGTTGATAAAGCATGTAAGGATTGGGCCCAATTACGCCAATCCACATCAACCAACTTTTTAACTAAAACGAGAAACCCCTATGTCTGAACCCACCGCCAATCCCGATGCCGCTATCAAGCTAAAAGAAAAAGTAGGCGACCTGAAAATTGCTATGATGACCACCGAAGTCGCTGATGGTCACCTGCACTCCCGCCCAATGCACACCTCGCAGGTTGAGTCCACCGGCGTGTTCTGGTTCTTCACCAGCGACCAGTCCGGCAAGGTGCACGAACTGCAACGCAGCAATCAGGTGAATCTGGCCTATGCCGACCCCGACGGTGACACCTACGTGTCGGTGGCTGGGCACGCCGAACTGGTGGAAGACAAGGCCAAGATGCACGACCTGTGGCACCCCATGCTCAAAGCCTGGTTCGCAAATGGCCTGGACACTCCCGACATCGCCCTGCTCAAAATCACCGCCTCAAGCGCCGAGTACTGGGATACATCTTCCAATACGATGGTGCATCTCTATGGCATAGCCAAGGCAATGCTTACCGGTGAATCGGCCCGTGGCGACGCTGGTGAACACGAAGAGCTAGACATCCGCTAATTCTATGCTAAAGTATAGAACAAATAGGTTAGTGAATGAGTGGATCGACAGATAGAAGAATACACGAAACCAGCCGATCTAATCGTTGCTTAGAAAAAGTAGCTTTGATTATGCACCGAATTGCCCTCGTCTTGCTTGCGGTGGTTGCGACAACTAGCGCACTGACCGCTCAGAATAAGAAGGATAAAAAAAACCAAGAAACGTCAGAACCACCCGAGGTAGCTCTTGATACCACTGACCAGTTCATTATCGATCCTGCCACGCAGGTGCCGTTGACGGTCAACCTGGATGCTGACGAAGAAGAAGAGAACGAAAAGAAGGATAAAAAGAAAAAGAAGCAGAAAAAGAATGTCTATTTTGATCTGAAAACTAAGAAGGGGTTTTCGCGCAAGGGTTCGGGCCAAGGCACGGAGCTGGAGCTGTTTCGGTACCTGAAAACCTACGAGGAGCCCGATCCCTACGTGCGCGATGTGTACTGGTATGATACCAAGCGCAAGCAGATTCGTACTACCCACAACATCACCAAGAATAAGGCGCTCATTTTACATGGTCCTTACAAGAGGATGACAGAGGACGGCGAGGTGCTGGAGCAAGGAATGTTCTACAAAGGAACCAAACATGGTCGCTGGACGCGCTACAACCGTAAAGAGATTCTGCTGGATAAAGAGAAGTACACGCACGGCTGGCCGCGAGAGTCGGAGATCACCTTTTACGATGAAGATCAGCGCAGTAAAGTAAAGGAAGTGCTTCCGGTTGAGTACGGCGAAGAAGAAGGCTACTACTTCTACTTTCACCCGGGGGGGCGCGTTGCCGTAGAAGGTGAGTATCAGGAAGGCAAAAAAGTAGGGTTGTGGACCGAATATTACGATTACGAAAAGCGCGCCAAGAAGCAGATCAAATATCCCGATGACCCCTACGACGAAGAAACCAAACCCCACATTGCCAAAGAGTGGAACCCGCAGGGGCAGGTAGTTTACGATTACAAAGAAAAACGGTAGCCATAGGGGCACGATTTACTGTGCCTAGCGCGATGGCACAACGAGTTATGCCGCTTGACGATTTGTTTTGCTCCGTACTATCACGTGCCCTGTCCAATAATTCTCCCCTGCCATGATTCTTGAAGCCCAATACTGGATTGATAAATTGGCCCTAGAGCCCCATCCCGAGGGCGGGTTTTACAAAAGAACGTACGAATCCTCCGGCAAGATAAAGCCACTAGACCGGCCCTACGCCACGGCGATCTACTTCCTGTTGCTGGAAGATAAGTTCTCTGCGTTCCATTGGATCAAGTCCGATGAACTATGGCACTTCTACGCTGGGGGGCCGCTCAACGTCTTTATGATCAACGAGCAGGGTAAGATGGAACAATTTCGGCTGGGCGCTGGCGCCGAGGTAGGACAAACCTTTCAGGCTCAGGTGCCGGGCGGAAGGTGGTTCGCCTCCCGCATGGCGCAGCCCAATTCGTACGCGCTGGTGGGCTGCACCGTGGCCCCCGGCTTTGACTTTCGCGACTTTGGAAATGGCCGATCGCTACCAGCTGACCACACAGTTTCCACAGCATGCCACGCTAATTAAAAGCTTGACGTATCCGACGTAAATTTTTTTAGCGTTGGATTTTGCTTACTTTTCATAACGGAAACAATCCTTCGCTATGAGATTCACACCTATTCTATCGCTCGCCATTCTTACGTTGTTGGCTGCTTCCTTTGTTGGCGTCTACACGCTAGTTCCTGATGATTATCAGTTGCTTTTCAAAGAAGACTTTGAAGGCAAAAACGCGCTGAAGCACTTCGAGATGACCGATCCTTCGGCCTGGAAGATTACTAAACAGGCCGACAACCGAATGCTTGATCTGTTCGGAGCCAGCAAATATGAACCCCGGATGCGTTCGCCCGCAACATTGCGATGATCACTGATGAGCAGTTCGGCAGCTTTTTGCTGGAAGCCGATGTCTTGCAAACCGGACGCGAGTACGGCCACCGCGATATGTGCTTCTTTTTCGGGATGAAGGACGCTAACAATTTCTACTATACCCACCTTGCTACGGCGCCTGACCCGCACGCCCATAATATCTTTCTGGTGAACGATGAGCCTCGGGTAGCTATAGCCAACAAAGTGTCGGACGGAGTGGAGTGGGGCAATAAGAAGTGGCACAAGGTGAAGATAGAACGGTCGCTGAAAAACGGCAGCATCAAGGTCTACTTTGACAACATGAACGATCCAATCATGCAAGCCACCGGTACGCACTTCGATTACGGCTACATTGGGTTTGGTTCGTTTGATTACACCGGACGAATTGATAATACTAAGATTTGGGGGCCAAAGCAGCACGAACACAGCGGCTTTTTTGCCCGAGGACGAGCGGGGGAGTGGCGATGAGTAACTTAGCGATGAAAATCACTTAGCATAAACGATGTGAAAATAGATCAAACTCTATTCGCTTAGTTTTACAAATAGCCATTTGACCAAACACGAGAGATAATCTTTCTGCTTGAGGAGACTACTTGTTGTGTGCAGATCGGTAAAAACCAGCGAATCTCCTGTCTACCTTACTTCCAGCTGCTAAGTAGTCCATAAACCCCATGAGGCTTTTGTACACCTTTTGCACGGAGGATCGGTATAACTAGATGCAAGAGTTTTATGAATGCTATTCTAATAAAAAACTGGTGCGACAGCAGCTTATCACCTATGGCTTGGTCCAGAATACTGACCCGTATGTTGCCTCACTTTAACCAAAAATGGTTACTATTTTCAAAACCTTAAAGATCCCGACAATGATCTGATTTTTAGGCAAGAAACCGTTAGGGTGCTTGAGCAAACGATACAAGATATTTACCAGAGTCAATTGCCTTCTAACTTGTAATTTCGGCAACGCTATAAAAAATAAAAATCCATGAATACTACCCAAACAGCTCCGTTGCTCACCGGTGAATTTCATAAGAACCGCAACGCGTTCGTGGTACAGGAAGAGCCTTTAATCTTTCACTGCCACCACTATAACACATTTTTACAACTTAGCATCGAGGAAACCAAACACTACCTGGACGTGTATCCAATTCTGCAAGACACTGCCCAGGAGGTAGCCTACGCTCAGTTTAGCAAATACTTTAGAGACAATCCTGATGCAAGCGCGGTGGAAAGGAAAAAAGTAGTAAGCAAAGCATTTAGCGAGTTTGGATTTGGGATTGTGTGCATGGATGAGCTTTCGGCCCAAGGAGGAACAGTGGTTTTGCCTACTGAGCACTACTCGGCCACTTGGCTACTAAAATACGGACTCCGAACAGGATATGACTGCGGTGCTGCCCTATTTGCTACTGGCTTTGTGGCTGGTGCCACCGAAGCTGTGTTTGATTTGCCGCTAGGGAACTTAGAATCTCGTCAGATCGAGTGCCCCACCAAGGCACATGCACAGTGCACAATTGTTGTTTCACCCAGTATCAACCAGCGGACGCTAGAGGCCTCACCGGCAGAGGGACTGTATCAGACATTCGGTTCGTTGGTACAGCCACAAGATACCGGCATTCGGTATGAGGCTATTCGGGATGCACTTACAGGGTTGCCAATCGTAGGAGGCGAGAATGGGCTTATCCAGGCGTTTGGGGTTACCTTAACCCGGCACTACGCCAACTACTATACCCAGATTTCGTACCGTCTGCTCAAGGCAATGCAAGACAAATTCGGAGCCGATGGCGTTAGCATCGTCGAGGACTTACTCGTTGAGGCGGGCCACGTATGCGCTTTTAACACCTTTGGCGGCATTATGCAGTCAGCCGAATGGAACGCACTTATCCTACCAATGATTGATTCGCGTGAGGATTGGGCACATGGTATCGTGGCGTGCGTAAATGCATTGGGCTGGGGGCAATGGGAAATTAAAGAGCTGGTGCCTTATCAAAAGCTGGTGGTTGAGGTAAAGAGCGGTTACGAAGCCAATGCTTATCTACAGTCATTCGGGCAGAGCGAGTATCCCGTATCGTATCTGGTGACGGGGGGAGTTGCGGGAATTATGAATCTGATCTATAACGGTGATATTACCCAAACCCCGGAACTCAACGAAGCTTACTATGACCAAATTTTTAAATCAGCGAATAAGTTTTCAGCACGACAAACGAAGTGCCGAACTATGGGTGACGAGGTGGACCGGTTTGAAACAATTATACGATAAGTCGCTTGTTTGAACTACGCGAAATAAGGGATTGTCGCAAGTACCGAAAGCATATCTACCGCCTTTCACAGAAGCTAGATGATTCTTTTGCCAATCACTTCAGTTTTTTAGGTTCTCCTACGGTCATTTCCTTTCGCCAGTACGTGCCCCACGCACATAACCTGCTCACCATCCGCAGTGACACATTTGGAATAGAACTGTCGGGTGGATTATCAGGGAGCGATCTTTTTGTAACTTTTAGTAGTAAGGATCAATCGCTCGTTGAGTTTCTGGAGGATGAACTGCGCCACTGGATAGGCCACTGTCAGGCTAGTTAGCAGAAAGCATCCTCGAAGTGCTCGACAGTAGTCTGAGGTTGCAGCATGATAGCGACAATATCGAAGCGAATATTGCCTTCCCACGCCATCTGGTGCACGTAATGATCGGCTGCCTCGGCAATACGTTCGGCTTGCGATTGGTCTACGAAGGTTTCTGGATGGCCAAAATTAGCGTTGCGCCGAAGTTTTACTTCCACAAACACGAGGGTGTCGCGGTCGCGCATCACCAGGTCGATCTCACTCCTTCGGTAGCGGTAGTTTTTAGCTACCAAGTTTAATCCCTTTTCCTGCAAAAACCGAATTGCCATCTCCTCACCCTGCTTTCCTCGGCGGTGCGCTAAATAATCACTCATCCTTTTTGCCTAACGCTCGTTTCATCCAGTATTATCTTTTTTCACTTCTAATCTAACGCATCAAACATGTTACCAAAGATCAATCCGACCGAAACACCTGCTTGGAAAGCACTTCAGCAACACTACCAAGAAACCCATTCAGAGCATATGCGAACCCTGTTTGAAGGCGACGCCAACCGCTTCGACAAATTTTCGCTTCGCTTTGAAAACACTTTGGTTGACTTCTCCAAAAACCGCATCACTGAAAATACCCTAAGCTTACTCCGTCAACTGGCTGCCGACACCAAAGTGAAAGAGGCCATTGAGGCCATGTTCAGCGGTGAAGAAATTAACCGTACCGAAGACCGGTCGGTGCTGCACATCGCCCTGCGCAACCGCGCCAACGCTCCCATTGAGGCTGATGGACAAGACGTGATGCCCGAGGTGAATGAGGTGCTGGACCGAATGAAAACATTTTCGGAGCAAATCGTTAGCGGCGACTGGAAGGGCTACAGCGGACAGTCGATCAGTGATATTGTAAATATCGGCATCGGCGGATCTGATCTAGGGCCGGTGATGGTAACAGAGGCACTGAAACCCTACCAGAAAGAGCATATCAGTGTGCACTATGTTTCTAACGTGGATGGCACCCACATTTCGGAAACCCTGAAGCACCTGAACCCGGAAACCACGTTGTTCATCATCGCTTCCAAAACCTTCACAACCCAAGAGACCATGACCAACGCGACCACCGCTCGCGACTGGTTTTTAAAAAGCGCGCACGATGGCGATGCAGTAAAAAAACACTTTGTAGCCCTGTCTACCAACCAGGAAGCCGTGGAAGCGTTCGGCATCGACGCCAACAATATGTTCGGCTTTTGGGACTGGGTAGGGGGACGTTACTCGCTGTGGTCGGCTATTGGATTATCGATTGCCTGTGCGATAGGGTTCGACCGGTTTGAAGAACTGCTGGCAGGTGGACACGCGATGGATCAGCACTTCCGCACGACCCCTGTAGAAGAAAATATTCCGGTGACACTAGCCTTGATCGGAGTGTGGTATAACAATTTTTTCGGTGCCCAAGCCGAAGCGATCTTGCCCTACGACCAGTATATGCACCGCTTCCCGGCCTACTTCCAGCAGGGCAATATGGAGAGCAACGGCAAGTACATCGATCGCAACGGAAAACCGGTCGACTACCAGACGGGCCCGATCATATGGGGCGAGCCAGGCACCAACGGACAGCACGCGTTTTACCAACTCATCCATCAGGGCACCAAACTCATTCCGTGTGACTTTCTGGCTCCGGCGCAGAGTCAGAATCCCATTGGCGACCATCATCCGAAGCTGCTGGCTAATTTCTTCGCGCAAACCGAAGCCTTGATGATGGGTAAGACGCGAGAAGAGGCCGCTGAAGAGTTACGGGAGCAGGGAAAAAGTGAAGACGAAGTTACTGAACTTGCTATCTATAAATCGTTCGAAGGTAACAAACCGACTAATTCTATTTTGTTTCAGAAGCTCGATCCTTACACGCTGGGCAGTTTGATCGCGATGTATGAGCACAAAATATTCGTGCAGGGCATCATCTGGAATATTTATTCCTTTGACCAATGGGGCGTGGAGCTGGGCAAGCAACTGGCTAAGAAGATTTTGCCGGAATTGTCGGAAAATGACGAAGTGAGCTCCCACGACGTATCTACCAACGGTTTAATTAATGCCTACAAAGCAATGCGGTAAGAAAGTGAATGATTACCGCCCATCATCGGGTTCGGGAAATTCCCGCATGGGACTATACCGCGGGTAGCTATCAAAAACCTCTTCGTCCGGACCCACCACGCGTGGGTCCTGGGTGGTGGTTAGTTTCTCTACCAGTAAGGCATCTAGCTGCGCTTTGATTCCGGTAAACTCAGGATCAAGGGCTAGGTTGCTGAGGCAGGAAGGATCTTTCTCCACGTTGAATAATTCGTATTCCGGTCGTTTGGTCACGGCCAGATCGAAGTATTTGGCGTACGCCGGGTCGTCGTGGTGTTCCACGATAAATGATTTGGTGGGGCAAGCATCAATGTCCGTGAAGGCCCAAGCGGAGTGATGGATGCCCTCGTCGTTGATGCCATACATCGGATATACCGCGCCGCTGGAGTCAGGCACCAACCGTTGTGGCGCTCCGGCGGGCCAGCGCTCTGGTTTCATGTTCCAAACGTATAAGAACCGGCCCTGGCGGATAGCCCGTTGGGGATAGCCCAAGTTGCGGTAGCGGGAAGACGAGTGCCGCTCGCGTCCGCTCAGCACGTATTCTTTGGTTTCATTGACCGTACCAACGCTCTCTGCGGTAAGGATATCAGTAAAGCTTCGCCCGCTAATGGGCAGCATGCTTCCTGGTTTGGTTTCGGTAAGCGCTAAAATCGTAGGGGCTAAGTCAACGAAACTGATGGGGTCATCAACGGTCCTTCCGACTGGAAACCGGTCAGGAAAACTGATCGCTAGGGGCACGTGCACCCCGTAGTCGTAGGCGTTGGCTTTGGCCCGGGGAAAAGGCATGCCGTTATCGGCCGTGACGATGATGACGGTATTGTCTAATTCGCCAATTTCTTCCAGGTGGTTGATCATACGCATTAGGTGGAGATCAAACCACTCAATTTCTACAGCGTAGTCCAGCAGATCGCCCCGCACTGTTTCCACATCGGGCAAAAAATCCGGTACTTCCACCTCACTCAGTGATTTGCCGCGCCGTTTCCAGGAGTCCAACTCATAATCACGGTGGGGTTCGGAGGCTCCGTACCAGAAGAAGAAGGGTTGGTCAGCTTGCCGTTCATGTAGAAAAGCCTCGAAGTTAGCGGCGTAGTTGAGGTTGCGAATGCCCGTCGCAAAGCGCTCATCGTCACCTTGGTACTGAATATCATTGTAGGCTTTGCCCGCCGCATCGTCGGCTCTCAATGGCGGGTCACCATACTTGAATGGGCCAACGCCCTTGCCGGTGAAGCCAGTATGGTAGCCATTGGCAGCTATTACATCTACGAAGGGGACGTATTTAGCCAGCCACCCAGCGGCGTGTTGCCCCGCTTGTTCGTTCTGCCAGGGGTAACGACCCGTAACGATGGCACTTCGTGAGGGGGCGCAGCCCGGTGAACCTGCATAGCAGTTGGTGAAGTAGATACCCTGCTCGGCCACCCGATCAAAGGCGGGGGTTTGTACCCAGCTTCTTCCAGCAAAACTGGTGTGGGCAAACGACTGGTCGTCACTAATGGCGAACAAGACATTGGGCCGCCGGGGCGGAGTGTCCGTTGGAGCAGGAGAACAGGAAACCAACAGCAATGCTGAAGCAATGAATGGCAAGCGAAAGATTGTGTTTAACGGGACGAGTAGGGGGTTGGTGGGTTTGTTCATACAGGGTTTGGTTGTATAGCTTTAAATTCTTCCGGTTCGTAACGCACGAACTATTTCTACTCATGAACCTTCGCCAAATCGCAGTGTTCTAAGATCATGACTATTCATATTAAACAGAGTATTTTTGTGGCATTCGCTATCGCTTATCTCTTGATCAGTGGGTCAGTTGCCCAAGCCCAGTCCGGTACGCCGTTGCCTAGTATCATGGAAAACCAGCGAGCTTATGCCCTGACCGAGCAAGCGCTAGACCACATATACAACGTTGAGGTTGATCAAAGTAAACCATTGATTCAACAGATCGATCAGCTTCTTCCAAACTATCCGGCGGTACCTTTACTTGAAGCCTTGGCAATCCGGTCGTCCAACTATCCCCTGGAGCCCGGGAGCACTGCTTTTGAGCAGATGAAGGAGCATCTGTATAAGGTGATTAACCAGTCGGAAACCATTCTGGACCAAGACAAAGACCATGTCGAAGCCAATTTTTTCATGCTGTCGGCGTACGGACTGCTGGCGTTGTACGAGAGTGAGGACGGCAACACCTTCAAAGCCGCGGGGCAGGCTAAGAATGCTTATTCGTATCTGAAAAGGGGGTTCGACTTATTAGAAACGTATCCCGACTTTTACTTTTCAACCGGCTTATATAACTACTATCGCGAGAAATACCCCGCACTGCGTCCTGCCTACCGCCCCTTTATGTGGTTTTTCCGAAGCGGCGACACAGCGCTGGGAATAAAACAACTGGACACCGCCGTACGCAAATCGTTGTTCTTAGGAGTGGAAGCGGCGGATTATCTTACGCATATCTACCTATTCTACGAGGATTGTCCGAACCGAGCCCTCACCTACGCCCGCCGCTTGGCGAAGGACTATCCGGATAACCCGTACTTCACGGTCAACTACGTGCACGCGGCGTTGGGGTCAGGACAGTTCACGGGCATCAACGCATACGTTGAAAAACTCATCAGTAGCGACAAAGGCTACTTTCAGGTAACCGGTTATCTGTTCAAGGGCATGCTGCTAGAGAAGCGTGACCAGCGCTGGGACGCCGCCGAAGCGGCTTACCTGCAAAGTCTACAGGGCAACATTGGCATTGCCGGGGAAGAGGCTATGAACTACCGCAGCTATGCCTACGCGGGTTTGGCCCGCATTGCCAACCACGAGAAAAAAACTGCGCAGGCCAAAAATCTGTACGAACAGGCCCTAAACGCTGCCCAGTATCCTCCCGTGAAAAAGGAGGCCGAGGCGTATTTACAGTAGCCCCTGATTGCAATCAGGGGCTACTGTAAATACGCTATCGTAATCAACGACCATAAAACGTATCCTGCTGCCAACGGCGCGGATTATCCAGTATGTATTGCCGGATTCGTAAAAACGAAGAATGATCGCGCACGATGTGATCGTGAAACCGGGGTTGCCACCGGAAATCCGAAAAACCTATCCGGTGAATTTTGTTCGTACAGCTTCCCTTAAAACCTCGCACAATAGCCCCTAACGTTTGCGAATGCGAACCGCCGAATTTTGCAGGTGCAGCATTGGTAGCCGGAAACCGCCCGTTGTGAGAAGGTAGTTCGGGATCGCCAATCAGTAGCAGGGCATGAAAATGGTTGGGCATCACGCAAAAAGCATCCAGGGTGAGGTTAATGCTTTGGCGGATGACGAGAGTCCTTCGCCATTCCTCGTCCACAATGCTTCCTATAGTAGAAAGCGCCATCTTTTCGTTACGCACTTCTCCAAAAAAATGTACCCGGTCGTGGGTGCAGATCGTGATAAAATACGCTCCCGCTGAGGCGTAGTTGTAACCTCTCAGGCGGTGAGGACCTTTGCGAAGGTACACTGCGCTAGTGCTGGCTTAGCTTAACGTCTACTCCAGCATTTCGGTCACGGCCCCCTCGCTGGCCTGTTGGCTGCATAGTTGGTTGTAAAGGTGCACCACGCGCATCTGCTCGTTGATCTTACGCAGCTTCAGCTTACACTGCCGAATGTATTTCTGCACCAGATCTTCGTAGCCCGTCATCCGGGGAAGAACCTGAGCCTTGAAGTCATCAATTTCAAAAAAATCACCCTGGTTATAGGCATAGTACTTATGGCGGCACACGGCGTTAAGATAAATATGCGGAGCGCGCTGGTCTTCGGTGACCCGGGGCTTACGCACGTACTTGCTTTTGCGCAATATAGTTAAGTCGCCCTCAGTGAGCACTTCAAAAAACGTTTTGCGCTGGTAGCCTTCATCCAACTGTTGGTCAATAGCCACGTAGTGACGCTCTCGATGCTTCACCAAGTCAAACAGTGTAAAGTGAGCGATTTTCTCCGCGGTATAGGTGCGCATCACTCCATTGTTGCGCACCTGGATAGCGTTGTACTTCAGGTCATAGTTGATTTCACCGGTAACCACTTGTTGGTCTACCAAAGTAACCTGGCCTGAGCACCAAAAGCCTTGACTCAACGGGGGGGGCAGGGCGCACTGACCCGTGTGAACAATTCCGCTAATGAAGAACAATACAACCAATACTTTTTTCATAACCAATCGACCTTTACTTTGTGGATACTCAGGCGGCAGAAGCTGCTGCGTGGTCGATCTGTATCAAACATAGCACCGCATGGCATTAGGTTATTCCGTATTTAATAGGAAGCAGGATGGTGTAATAAAATAATAATTCACCCGAGAACGCGTCGCTTGCTTCTGAGCAGAGGGGCATCACACCGAAAAGTTGCTGTTGATTATTGCATAATTCGAAGAGGTGTTCCGCACTAGATTGAACTTATTTTAGAGGGCGCGGGAGATGGAATATTTCATCGCAGACGTACCAAGTAGACTCGTTTGGCACTGTGCTCTACCGAAAGTTGCCAATCGGCAAAAAGCTTTCGTCACACCGCCACTTCGGCCTTGATGTGCGGGTGCGGCTCATAGTTCTCCAGCGTGAAATCGTCGTAGGTAAAAGCGAACAGGTCCTTCACCGCCGGGTTGAGGCGTAACTGAGGAAGAGGACGCATGTCGCGCGACAACTGTAGCTCCGCTTGTTCCAGATGATTGCTATATAGGTGCGCGTCGCCGAAGGTGTGCACAAAATCGCCGGGCAGCAGGTCGCACATCTGGGCCATCATCAGGGTGAGTAGGGCGTAGGAAGCGATGTTGAACGGCACCCCCAGAAACACATCCGCACTGCGCTGGTAGAGCTGGCAGGACAACCGACCTTCGGCCACGTAGAACTGAAAAAACGCGTGACAGGGCGGCAGCGCCATGCGCGGAATGTCGGCCACGTTCCAGGCTGATACGATCAGTCGCCGAGAATCGGGGTTGCGCTTGATTTGCTCCACTACCTGCGTAATCTGATCAATCGGCTCGGCGTTGGGCACCGGCCAGCTGCGCCACTGGTAGCCGTAGATAGGTCCCAAGTTGCCCTGCGCATCGGCCCACTCATCCCAAATGCGCACTTTGTTCTCCTTGAGGTAGGCAACGTTGGTGTCGCCCTGCAAAAACCACAGCAGTTCGTGAATGATAGAGCGCAGGTGCAGCTTCTTGGTGGTCACCAGCGGAAAACCCGCTTGCAGATCGAAGCGCATCTGGTAGCCAAATACGCTGCGGGTGCCGGTGCCGGTGCGGTCGCCCTTCACGGTGCCGTGGTCCAGAATGTGGCGCATCAAATCGTGGTACTGTTGCATGGGCTAAGGGATTGGACGGGTAAATATACGGCTTGCCCGCAACAATGCGAACGATTGGTCAGAAGGATGCGTCTCGTGCGTTGTGTATTTGCCGGAGCCAGCTTTTTGTACTACTTTGAGCGCCCTAACCGAACCTGCTTGCTAACTTCTGCTACGGGCATTTCCTGGAGAACCGCCGCCGCGCTGGTCATCGCCAACATGGTGGGCACCGGCGTGTTCACCAGCCTGGGCTACCAACTGCTCGACGTGCAGGATACAGTGAGCATCGTGCTGCTGTGGGTCATCGGCGGCGCGATGGCGCTGTTCGGAGCGTTCAGCTACGGACAATTGGGCACCCACTTCGCCGAGTCGGGCGGTGATTATATTTATCTGTCGCGCATCTTTCACCCGGTGCTGGGCTACCTGAGCAGCTGGGTGTCGCTGCTGGTGGGCTTTTCGGCTCCCGTAGCCATTGCGGCCATCGCCATGACGCAGTACCTGGCTCCTTTTGGCGTAGAAAATTCTCCGTGGCTGGCCATTGCGGTGATCGTGGCCGTCGGACTCATTCACTCGTTTAGCATCAAGCAGAGCGGTCGGTTTCAGAACGCGACCACAATATTCAAAATGGTATTCGTGCTGGTGCTTATCGCACTGGGAATCTTCTTCGCTCCCGGAGTTGACCCTAACGCCATTGCGGTTGGGGCCACTTGGCAGCAAGAACTCACTACGCCGGGCTTCGCCGTGTCGCTCATTTACGTGAGCTACGCCTACACCGGGTGGAACTCAGCGGCCTACATTGCCGGGGAAATTCGTGACGTGCGCCGCAGCCTGCCCCGCGCCCTCATTGCCGCTACGCTGCTGGTCACTGTGCTCTACGTGGCTTTGCAACTTATCTTTCTGAAGCATGCCTCGGTGGGACAACTACAGGGGCAAGTAGATGTGGCCACCGTGGCCACCCAGAACCTGTTTGGCACCACGGGTGGACGCTGGGTAAGCTTCTTTATCGCGCTGCAACTCATCGCCACCATCGGCTCATACATCTGGATCGGGCCGCGGGTGACGCACGCGATGGCCCGCGAGCATTCGCTGTGGAAACCCCTGCGAAAGCGCAACGCCGCTCAGGTGCCCGTGCGGGCGCTGTGGCTGCACGTGGCCATCGCCGTGGCGCTTACCCTCACCGGCACTTTCGAGCAAATTGTAATTTACGCCGGGTTTGTGCTGCAACTCAACGTGACGCTGGTGGTGGCCAGCGTGCTGTTTTTGAAGAAGCGCCCCGCCAGCTTCCAGAGTCCGTTCTATCCCTACGCCCAGTACCTGTTCATCGCGTTTAGCGTCTGGATTCTGGGCTACACGCTCTACGATAAACCTACCGAAAGCCTAATCGGGTTGGGCATCATTGGGGTGGGCTTGGTGACGTATTTCTTTAGTCGGCGGGAGGAGAGTGCTGGGGTGTAGTTTGCTTACTACTCGAACTCAATGCGGATGGGCGTCAGGTTGTTTACCTGATAGGTAAGTTCAAACCGCGTTCCTTCAATCTCTTTCACAATTTTGCGCACTGAGGCCACGTTCCAGAACGCCGTGTCTGTTTCAGCTAAGGCGAAGCTACCGGAGAAAAGCTGATTGACCTGTTCAATAGGTAAAGTGACTCGGTTGGTTTCTTCTACCCAAGCCGAAGGATCGTAGATGGTCCGTGAGTGGGTGACAATCGGAAGCGTATGCTCATAGCGCAACATATCTTTGGCAATAACTACTAACTCCAATTGCAAATGATCTTCATCCGATACTTCCTCATAAGAAATCACCTGTGGCTGCCCGGGGCGCAACACCGTAGGCACACTAGTCACCCGAATCTGCTGCGGCTTTTCGGTCATCACCCAGCGGTAGCCTCGCGTGGGATTGTCACCATCTAGATACTGCCATACCAAAGTGTCGGTAGCAGAAAGAGGACCTACCCACTGCCAAAGCGAGGCGATAGGCCATTCTAAGTCCTCACAGTCGTTAAAACTATTCTTGCACATTGAATACTGGTTGATCCTACTCTTTTGGATCACCTCACGTCCGTAGTCTACTGAAAAGATTCCGCTACTTAGTGCAAAGCGGTTGGCGGGTAGTTCAATGAAGTAGTTCTCCTCAACGTGTAACTCTCCTTCTGCCCGCCGAGCACTGATCGAGTAATCGGGAGGAAAATCTGAGATGTCGGCGTCAATGGTTACAAAAGTGACTGGTTCTTCGGGCGGTGGTACCGGAGCGCTTTCGTCGTCACGGCACCCTAGCGCCAGTCCGGCAATGAGCAGGGAGTAATAAAAAGTAGGTTTCATCGGCTGTGCTTTATCAAATTAACGACAAAAAAAGCGCCAGATCAATAACAACTAACGCTCAATCCTTATATTTTGGTTTTAAGTTTTTCACAACCAACTAATCATGCAAAGACGCACCTTTCTGTACCGCAGCCTGCTGGGAAGCACAACCTTACTACTGCCTGCCCTGCCCGCTTGTCAACCAAAGCCCAACGCTACTTCGCCCGCCAACGATGGCACTTCCTCTACTCCCTTCTCTCTTGAAGAAGCCACTATCCCAGAACTACGCGAAGGGATGAAGTCCGGCGAGTACACCGCCCGCTCTATCACCCAAATGTACCTCGATCGCATCGAGGCCATCGACCAAAGCGGCCCTAATTTGCGGTCGATCATCGAGGTAAATCCCGACGCCCTCAGTATAGCCGACCAGCTAGACGAAGAACGGGCTGCCGGAAAAGTACGCGGGCCGCTGCACGGCATCCCGGTGCTGCTCAAGGACAACATCGACACCGACGACCAGATGGAAACCACCGCCGGGTCGCTGGCCTTGGTGGGAGTGTCAGTAGCACAAGACGCCTGGGTCACGCAGCAGCTGCGCGCGGCGGGGGCGGTGATTCTGGGAAAGACCAACCTAAGCGAGTGGGCCAACTTCCGCTCCGAGCGCTCGAGCAGCGGCTGGAGTGGGCGGGGCGGACAAACCAAAAACCCCTACGTACTGGATCGTAACCCCTGCGGCTCGAGCGCCGGGTCGGGCGTGGCGGTGTCGGCCAACCTGTGCGCGGTGGCCATCGGCACCGAAACCAACGGCTCCATCGTGTGCCCCGCCACCACCAACGGCATCGTGGGCATCAAACCCACCGTGGGACTGGTCGGACGGTCGGGCATCGTTCCCATTTCGCACACGCAAGATACGGCCGGTCCGATGGCGCGCACCGTCACCGACGCCGCCATCGTGCTGGGCGCGCTGGTGGGCACCGACCCCCGCGACGCGGTAACGCAGGAAAGTGCTGGAAAGGCCAAGCAGGATTATACGCCGTTTTTGCAGAAGGCCGGTTTGCGGGGCGCGCGACTCGGAATTTCGCGGCAGCACCTGGGGTTTCACGAGGATGTGGATAAGTTGATAGACGCCGCCCTGGATACCATGCGCGAACAAGGAGCGGAGGTGGTGGAGGTGGATGAACTTATTCCCGACGGGGCGGTAGGCAACGCTGAGTACCAAGTGCTGCTCTACGAATTTAAGGAAGACCTGAACCGGTACTTAACTACCCGGGGCGGCGACTCAACGTGGACGCTGCGCGACCTGATTGCGTTTAACGAGGCGCACGCTGCCGAGGAGATGCCCTACTTCCACCAAGAGATTATGTTGCAAGCCGAAGCAAAGGGTGGCTTAGACGAGCCCGATTACCGGGAAGCCTTAGACAAGATTCTTCGATTGTCGCGCGACGAAGGGATTGACCGGGTGCTGCGCGACCAGCAACTCGACGCCATTCTGGCTCCCACCGGCGGACCCGCCTGGCCCATAGACCTAGTGACCGGTGATCACTTTCTGGGTGGCAGTTCGTCGCCCGCCGCGATGGCCGGGTACCCCAGCATCACCGTGCCGATGGGCTTCGTGCACGGCTTGCCGGTGGGCATCTCCTTCTTCGCCGGGGCCTACGCCGAACCCACGTTGATCAAACTGGCTTATGCCTACGAACAGGCTACGATACATCGCCGCGCCCCGGATTTTTTGGAAACGCTGAATTTGAATAAGTAAATCTCACAGAAAAATCTCCTGATTTCGTATATTTGAGCATGAGTAAAGAAGAAATAAAAACAGCGATTAGCGAGATGCTGGAAAACACCTCCGAGCCAGTGCTCCACGAAGTGTTTGACTATTTGAAAGCCACTGAAGGAAAGTCTACCGAGTCAGTAGCGCTTTCGCAAAACTTAAGAACTATCTTATCCGAAGACAGTGAACTTCTGGCAAGGCTAGCCCAATGATCTCTGAAAAGGAAGCGTTAGAAATCCACGCAATCTTGCTCGAGCGCTTCGGCGGATCGTCCGGAGTTAGAGATCGTGCCTTGTTGGATTCCGCGCTCAATCGCCCCTTTCAAACCTTTGATGGCAACGAACTCTACCCTTCGCCCATTGAAAAAGCAGCGGCAATGCTGGAATGTATCGTAAAAAACCATCCCTTCATCGACGGCAACAAGCGAACCGGATACGTTCTAGCTCGACTCTGCTTAATTAAAGAGCGCGTTGATATTCTGGCAGACCAAAACCAGAAATACGCGTTTGTTATTGACATCTCAACCGGAAAGATAGATTTTGAGCAAATAAAGGAGTGGTTAAGCCAACACACGACCCAAAGGCGGTAAGTAATATGAAAGCTTTTCTAGATCATATTAAATCGCTGGAAAGCGAGTCTTTGAAATCCGAGTTGCGAGAGCTTTACACGAGCTTTGAGGCAGTCCGCAACTATTATCAAATCAGGTTCAGTAACGTTGGGATGGACGAACAACTTCTTTCGACATACCAAGATCAAGTCACCAAGGCGATCTATCCTAACAAACACATGCAGGGAGGCCTGGATACTGAAAAAGTGGACAGCGTTGTCAAAGAATTGAATAGCCCTTCAACCATTCGATATTACGTTGAGATAAGTTTGTTTGCGGTAGAAACGTGTACCGATATTGCTAATGAATACGGAGGAGACTTTGGCGAAAATTTCTACATCTACTTCGAGGAGCTTTTTGAAGATGCAATAAAGGCTATTTTCAAGGAGGGATTTGAAAGCGAGTACCAGATAAGACTAAAAGAAATTGCGGACTCCGCTTGCGATGGATACGGTCATCGCGACCAGTTACAAGATACGTTCAGCGAGTATTTCTGAGGCAACGCTTTTGGGAGGATAAAATTAGCCCTGAGATTAGCTATTTACTTGCTGACATTCATCCGGGTGACGCATTGCGCTATCGCTAAACGCGCTCCAGGGAGAGACCTTGATGTATAGTTGCCGGTGTGGCGAAGATGTTCTGACAGGCAATGGTAGAATCGTCGGTTTGCGTGCCGAACGGCTACGAAATTAGTGAGGAATCCACTACCTTTAGGAGATGGCAGTAGACAACCTGTTAGCGACCAGCACGGTAAGCCTAAGTGACATCATCGGAAACGGAAAGACTTATACGGTTCCTCCGTACCAGCGTGACTACTCTTGGAAACAAGACCAGTGGGAAGATTTATGGAACGACATTCTGGCCATTGAAGAATCGGGCGGGGTTCACTATATGGGATCGATCGTTCTGCAGAACATGGGCGATAAACGATACCACGTTATCGACGGGCAGCAACGATTCTCGACCCTCACGCTCATCGTCCTGGCCATCATCAATCAACTAAACTCGTTGATTGACAACGGGGTTGACGTTGATAACAATAGAGAAAGGGTCTCCCTGCTGCAAAAGAAGTTTATCGGTGACAAAGATCCCGGTTCGTTAACCTACTCATCAAAGCTGAAACTCAACGAAAATAACGATAGCTTCTTTCAGTCCAATCTGCTGGTATTCCGAGCGCCTGCCCATCCCAATACCCTTCAGGATTCTGACCAGCTGATCTGGCAGGCGTACCGCTTTTTCGTCACGCAGGTTTCTGACCATTTTAAGGAGATTGACCAGGGCGAGGCAATCGCTAACTTTTTGAATAAGCTGGTTTCGGAGAAGCTCATGTTCATTCAGATTGTGGTAGAGGACGAACTGAGCGCTTACACCGTTTTTGAAACCCTGAATTCGAGAGGGGTAGGGCTAACCGCCACTGACCTGCTAAAGAACTACCTGTTCTCAATCGCTACGCAGGTAGACTTGCCGCACATCAAAAACAAGTGGCGAAAGATCATTGATGTGATTGGCCTGGATAGTTTTCCGGTCTTTCTTCGTCATTACTGGATATTGAAGTATAAACTTATCCGGCAAGAGTATCTGTTTAGGGCGGTGAAAGAATCGGTAACCAGCTCCCCGGAGGTTATCCGCCTGTTAGATTCGTTAGAGGACGAGCTATCCAGGCAGATTGCTTCGGACCGCTGGACTCTAAATACGCTTGACCGACGGCAAGAGCGCTTGGCCGACCACGCCTCCTCTATTTGGAGGATTTCCCAGTACGACGTTTAGCTTACTGAGCAAAGGGGAGGAGGCTATGATCAGGGCAATCGCGTTTAACTTTTTGAAACGTCATTCCGGAAATTTGCGCAGCGAAGCGAAGCGAATTGTCCGGAATCTCCCGCTACGAAGGAGGAGATTCCAGATATTTTTCTACACTTCGTTCCGAAAAATTCCGGAATGACGTTGTTCAAGTTTAAATGCAATTGCCCCGGGGCTATGACTAGCTTTAGATGAGTTGTTCGCTTGCTTGCTGACTCATCCGGGTGACGCGTTGCGTTATTGTTAAACGCTAGAGAGAGGAGAGGAAAAAGAAGCAACTTACGGAAGCACTTTGGATGCGAAGAGTATATATCACCACACTTTAAAATAGATGAGAGTGAGTACCCTTTTTACGATATCATTTCTTCATCAAGCTATATCTACTAAATTAAACTAGATAAACTAGATAAATTAAATAGATGAATATCCTTCAGCACGACAACATACTTCTTCGACACGACGAGATTCAAGTAATTGGCTCAAGCTTAGACCCAATTGAAGATATTTTAAACTTCATAACAACTTTAAAAAGTAAGGGATTTACTTCTGACATTCTTAAAGAAGTACATAAGTTCACCGATGCAACAGAGATAGACGAAACTGCCAAACTAGTTTCCCTTCATGTTGACATCGCTACGGGTTTAGCGGAACAGGCATTTAGTGGCCCCCCGGAGACAGCATTTCTTCCGCTGTACTACTCAACACTTAACCTTGCTAAGGTACATCTGCTTTTTTTAGGAAAACGAGAAGATCTTGGAGACAATAAAAATAAAAGGCATGGAGCGAAGTAGGAGGAGAAAGGAATGACTGAAAATTTCTTGGACGAAGAAGTGAAAATTTTTGAAAAAGGAACTATTCCTTTAATCGTAACTACTCAGGTAGCTGGGCTAGCCATGATTTGAGCTAGATAGGTGAATACATCAAGGTCTCGTTTTTTGAGGGTATCAATAACCGAGCGTAGGATGCAGAAAGTGCTTTGCCCGGATTTGAACTGCCCGGAGACCTTCTGTTTAACCTTTACATTGCGAATGGCTCTCTCTGAGCCATTGTTGTCTGGGGGTACTTCCAAATCGTACAAGAAAACCAGCAAGCAGTCCCGATACTTAACCATAGACTTTTGGAAAGTGTGGGTTTTTTCAAACCGTCTGCCATCAATAGGGCGGAGTAGTAACCGATTGAGCCGATTTTCCAACTCGTAGACCTCCTGCTGACCCTTACGCCAAGCTTTTTCTTGTCTATGTGCTGTTTCGTTGAGCTTCAGAGCATCATGCAGCAGAGTTCTACAATGCGTGGACCAGGGGCTTTTTTCGCTTTCTTCCAGGAAAATCAAGTCTCGTTGCAGGTGAGCCAAACAGAGTTGCTTGGCGTTGGAAGTAATCTTGAGCTGCGCCGCCCAGCGATCGGAGCCTATGGTAGCCTTAGGCAATCCATCGGGAAAGGTTTCTTCGATAACTTGGCTGCCTCGGCAAGCAGAAGCTTTCAAGAAAGTGTTCTTCACATTCTGCCAGGTCCATATCCACCAATTCTTGCCATTCACACGCGCACCGGTTTCATCGCTGCCTACGTAGCTGGCCTTTTGTATTTGTGCTTGAATAGTTTCGTAGATGGGACTGGCTTTAAGAGCAGCCCTTTCTAACATATTATACAAACTGCCCTGACTCAACGCTAAGCCAAATACGTCCCGAAAAAGCAAAGCCAGTCGTTGATAAGGCACATACTGATACACACTTAAGTAAGCCGTATAGGCTTCTAGGCGAGGACCGTATTGGATAGGGGCATTCACCCCCGCCGGATAGCTTGCTTTCTGAAAGTTATCACAGCATGCACACTGACACCCATACTGACGATATTCAGTATAAACCGGCTGCACTGGCGGAATGTCTACTACTTGGCGGCGGGAGACTACTTGCTGCGCTTCGGGCAAAGCATTGCCACATTCCTGACAGTAACTACTTCTTAACTCCTCTATCTCATCGGCTACGGCTACCATCTTGAGCGTGTGCCCCTGATGTCCGGCTTGCCCCCCAGACTTGCGCCCGCTTTTCTGACGAAGGCTTCTACTCATTTTGTTAGCCTTATGCTGACTCGGTGGCTGGTGACTATTGTGGCTGTCTTTCTTGACTGCTTTGCCCTCCAGTCGTTGTAACAATAGCATTACTTTCTCCTCCAGACTAGCTACCCGCTGGCGCAATGAGGCATTCTCCGCCCTCAGTATCGCTATCTCGTTAGATTCATCCACAATCAACAATAATAACTTTTTCTTAACTTACCAAAAAATGCTACCCTACCTGAGTAGTTACCAAATTTATACCTTTCCGCCATTTTTGTCTGAGAACCCAAAATGAGTAGAAGCCTTCGTCAGAAAAGCGGGCGCAAGTCTGGGGGGCAAGCCGGACATCAGGGGCACACGCTCAAGATGGTAGCCGTAGCCGATGAGATAGAGGAGTTAAGAAGTAGTTACTGTCAGGAATGTGGCAATGCTTTGCCCGAAGCGCAGCAAGTAGTCTCCCGCCGCCAAGTAGTAGACATTCCGCCAGTGCAGCCGGTTTATACTGAATATCGTCAGTATGGGTGTCAGTGTGCATGCTGTGATAACTTTCAGAAAGCAAGCTATCCGGCGGGGGTGAATGCCCCTATCCAATACGGTCCTCGCCTAGAAGCCTATACGGCTTACTTAAGTGTGTATCAGTATGTGCCTTATCAACGACTGGCTTTGCTTTTTCGGGACGTATTTGGCTTAGCGTTGAGTCAGGGCAGTTTGTATAATATGTTAGAAAGGGCTGCTCTTAAAGCCAGTCCCATCTACGAAACTATTCAAGCACAAATACAAAAGGCCAGCTACGTAGGCAGCGATGAAACCGGTGCGCGTGTGAATGGCAAGAATTGGTGGATATGGACCTGGCAGAATGTGAAGAACACTTTCTTGAAAGCTTCTGCTTGCCGAGGCAGCCAAGTTATTGAAGAAACCTTTCCCGATGGATTGCCTAAGGCTACCATAGGCTCCGATCGCTGGGCGGCGCAGCTCAAGATTACTTCCAACGCCAAGCAACTCTGTTTGGCTCACCTGCAACGAGACTTGATTTTCCTGGAAGAAAGCGAAAAAAGCCCCTGGTCCACGCATTGTAGAACTCTGCTGCATGATGCTCTGAAGCTCAACGAAACAGCACATAGACAAGAAAAAGCTTGGCGTAAGGGTCAGCAGGAGGTCTACGAGTTGGAAAATCGGCTCAATCGGTTACTACTCCGCCCTATTGATGGCAGACGGTTTGAAAAAACCCACACTTTCCAAAAGTCTATGGTTAAGTATCGGGACTGCTTGCTGGTTTTCTTGTACGATTTGGAAGTACCCCCAGACAACAATGGCTCAGAGAGAGCCATTCGCAATGTAAAGGTTAAACAGAAGGTCTCCGGGCAGTTCAAATCCGGGCAAAGCACTTTCTGCATCCTACGCTCGGTTATTGATACCCTCAAAAAACGAGACCTTGATGTATTCACCTATCTAGCTCAAATCATGGCTAGCCCAGCTACCTGAGTAGTTACTAAATTTGCATAGTGAACGAACGACTATTTTTTGAGCAATTGCTGGCCCTGCCTGACTTACGGGTAGATAAAGTTTACTATGAGAACACCCGGATTCTGCTTCACTGTCATAGTGAACAAAAGATTTCTGCTTGCCCACGCTGTGCTTCTTTGCGGGATAAGGCAGTAAAGCGCTATGAAGAGCGACAGATTCGGGACTTGGCTATCTCTGGAAAGGAAGTATGGCTTTACCTGCGGGTCAGGCAGTTTAAATGCGAATGCGGTCATTACTATCATGAGCCCTTTGAATGGGTCGCTGCTGGCAAGAGCTATACGGTACGCGAGTCTAAATTTGTGTTTGAACTCTGCGCTAAGCAACCTTTCTCAGAGGTAGGGGCTATCATCAACATGAACGTAAAAACCGTAGAACGGCTTTATTACCAGCAAGCCGAAGCGGTGATTGATCTACCTCAACGCTACGCCCAAGTGCGTAAAATAGGTATTGATGAGATATCGTTACGAAAAGGGAAGGGGGAGTACTGTTGCGTACTCACTGATCTGGAACGAGGCATCCAACTGGATATTCTTCCTGACCGAAAGAAAGAAACGCTTATTGCTCACTTTCAAGGCCTGGGTCCAGCGTTTTGTAAGCAGATCAACCACGTATCCTGTGATATGTGGGGGCCTTATAATGAAGTAGCCAAGCAATGTTTTCCCCAGGCTAAAGTTACTATCGACCGTTTTCATGTGGTCAAAGCACTCAATGACAGCTTAGATACCATACGCAGAACACTACGCCGAACTCACCCCCAACAAGCGGCTTTCAAAAGACTAAAATGGATCTTGTTCAAACGTAGCAAAACCCTGAGCGATGAGCAGCAACTCGTCTTACAGCAAGCCCTCGATCTTTCCAAAGAGTTGCAAGAGGCTTACCAACTTCGTAATAGTTTCCATGACATTTTTGATCAGGCACAAAGCAAACCAGAAGCTCAACAACGGCTGGAAGGTTGGGTACAAAAAGTTAACTGGACACAAAACCCCGCCTGGAACAAGTTCCTGAAAACCCTGACTAACTGGAAAGACCCCATCCTTAACTTCATAGAGTCTGGCATCTCTAACGCGGTGACCGAAGGCTGTAACAACTTGGTGCGCTACATTAGACGTATCTCGTTTGGCATCCCCAACTTTGAACACATGAGACTGCGAGTATTGGTCAACTCAACCTAATCCGCCAAATTTGTCCGAGAACCTCATTTTGTTAGCCTTATGCTGACTCGGTGGCTGGTGACTATTGTGGCTGTCTTTCTTGACTGCTTTGCCCTCCAGTCATTGTAACAATAGCATTACTTTCTCCTCCAGACTAGCTACCCGCTGGCGCAATGAGGCATTCTCCGCCCTCAGTATCGCTATCTCGTTAGATTCATCCACAATCAACAATAATAACTTTTTCTTAACTTACCAAAAAATGCTACCCTACCTGAGTAGTTACCTTTAATCTATGAAGCTATCAGTGGCAAAGCAATTAGCAAACCTGGCCACGAAATAAAACTTAGGGAACTTTACTCAAGGATTAGTAGCATAGGGGCAGAATATTCAATGATAACCGGTAAACAAAGCGATGTGCTGTGTCATGCAGCTAAAGTGGTAAGCGACGATAAAAATGGCCATTATATCAGAATTGATATCCTCGAACCGTATTACCAATCTAACCCTCCAGAGCCTGAGCTGCTAAAGGCTTATAGCGGACTGAAATTCGTCAAACCATACTATAAGACAGATAAAATTTCTGATGACTTCGAAAAGGCTAAGCTGAAACTGATAGGTAGTGTCAAAAGGCACCTAAATAGCGACCGCCTTGATCGTTTGGATGGAGGGACTCTTAGCTGGCTATCCTGTACCCCCATTAGCAGTACTGATTATATCTTTAGTGAGGAAATGTGCATTATGCTAGCATATTTCCATCTAAGCAATGTGGTTAGGTACAGTCCTGAGCACTTGCACAAATTGATGGATTCAAAGTATTGGTCTGTTATGCTCGGATTACGAAAGCACGGGTACCTAACGTTCTTAAAGTTGATGTGGGGAAACTACAATAAGAAGTCTTTTGACATACGGTGATACTTTTCCGTCGTAAAAAGCGTCCTACAGCCAATATTGAGGACCAAAATCATCTTTAACTACAACTCCCCCTGCCACACCGCATACTCTTTCCACCCCGCTGGCAAATCAACCGGTCCGTTAAACAAACCGTACAAAGCCGAACCTGATCCGCTGAGGCTGGCGTAGGTTGCCCCCGCGCGGTACAACTGCTCCTTAAGGTCGGCCAGCGCCGGGTGCTGCTGAAATACGCTTATCTCAAAATCGTTTACCACCCGGTCTTTCCAAGTTTCAATAGGCTGGGTGAGCAGATCGCGCAGATCGCTTTCGGGTTGCCGGGTAACCACCCGCGCGTAGGCGTCGGCGGTGCTCACCGACACGTTGGGATACACGATCACCAAGTGCTTACCCGACAGGTCGAGGGGGAGGTCTTCCAGCGTGGTGCCGGTACCGTAGGCCATCCGGGGGCGGGGATCAATGAAAAAGGGACAGTCGCTGCCTAGTTGGGCGGCGTAGGTTTCCAGCACCGAAGGCGACAGCGACAGCTCGAACAAGTCGTTGAGCAGCACCAACAAGCTAGCCGCATCAGACGAGCCGCCGCCCAGCCCGGCTCCCATCGGGATGATCTTGTGCAGGTGCACCGCCACGGGAGGCAGGTCGAAATCGTGCTGCAGCAAATGGTAGGCGCGTACGCACAGGTTGTTGTCTGATTCCCCCGGAATGGGCAAACCAGAGGTTTGAAAAGAGAAGGTGTCGCTCTTGATCACCTCCAGCGCGTCGCGCCAGGGCACGGGCAGCATGGCAGTTTCCAGATCATGGTAGCCATCGGCCCGCTTCCGCACAATGCGCAGTCCCAGGTTGATCTTGGCCGGAGGAAAGAGGATCATAGTAAATTGCTTCCGATTGGGTCGCAGGACGCTTCGCTACCCTACGACCAGGATTACGTGACCAGTCTACCGACTCAGCTCGTCGATAATGTCTTCCGAGATGCCGGACGAGGAGAAGCCGCCGTCGTGCATGAGGTTTTGCATGGTCACCATGCGGGTGAGGTCCGAGAACAGGGCCACCACGAAGTCGGCGCAGGCTTCGGCGTCGGCGTTGCCCAGGGCCGACATCTTGTCGGCGTAATCGAAGAACACGTCGAAGCCGGTGATGCCGGTGCCCGCCGTGGTGCGGGTGGGCGACTGCGACACGGTGTTGACGCGCACCTTGTTGAGGCGACCGAAGCGGTAGCCGTAGCTGCGGGCAATCGACTCGAGCACGGCCTTGGCCTGGGCCATGTCGCCGTAGTCGGGGAAGTTGCGCTGGGCGGCAATGTAGGTAAGCGCTACCACCGAACCCCACTCGCGCATGATCTCCATCTTCTCGGCGGTTTGCAGCACCTTGTGAAACGACACGCCCGAGATATCCAGCGTTTTCATGAACCAGTCGTAGTTCAGGTTGCCGTATTCCCGGCCCTTGCGCACGTTGGGACTCATACCCACCGAGTGCAGGATGAAGTCGATCTGCTCGGTCTCCAGTGCTTCCTGAGTGCCTTGGTAGAGTTTCTCGATGTCTTCCAGCACCGTGATGTCGGCCGGAATCACGCGGGCGTCGCACTGCTCGGCCAGTTCGTTGATCTTGCCCATGCGCAGGGCAATGGGCGCGTTGGTGAGCGTGAAGCTCGCGCCTTCTTCTTTGGCTTTGAGCGCCACTTTCCAGGCAATTGAGTTTTCGTTGAGCGCTCCAAAGATAATTCCTTTCTTTCCTGCCAGTAAGTTGTAGGCCATCGTGCTTTCTGTTTAGTAATTCAATGATGTGGTGACCCCAAAGGTAGAAACAAAACGCAAACAACCCGATACCCGGCGCGCGATTAATCCTCGATCTATTGGCTCACCACCCACTCCGGCGAGGACTGGTGGGCGCGCTCCATAATCCGGGCTGCCTCCGCCACCACTTCGGGGTTTTCTTCGCCCACATTGTTTTGTTCGCCCAAATCGGTTTCCAGGTTGTAGAGCTCCACCGGACCGGTGAACATGGGTTGCCGGATGGCCTTCCAGTTGCCCATCCGCACGGCCTGCCGCGACCCTTGCTCGTAGAACTCCCAGTACAGATAGTTGTGCGGACGTTGCTCATCAGGATTGCCCAGCAGGGTAGGCACCATACTGATGCTTTGCAGGCTGTCGGGAGCCGGGACGTCCATTAAGTCGGCGAAGGTGGCCATCATATCACCGAAGTAGCTGATGTGATCCGTGGTGGTGCCTGCCGGAACGTGGCCCGGCCAGTGAGCGATCAAGGGCACCCGGATGCCGCCTTCGTAGAGGTCGCGCTTGATGCCGCGCAGTGGTCCGTTGGCGTCGAAGAAGTCCGGGTCGTAGCCCCCTTCCTGGTGGGGTCCGTTGTCGGAGGTGAACAGCACCAGCGTGTTTTTGTCGATGCCATATTCCTGCAACGTGCTCAGCAAGCGGCCTACGTCGCTGTCCAGGTGGCTGATCATGGCCGCTCCGTTCTTCTGCACCTCGGGCCAGTCTTGATCGGCGTACTGCTGGTAGCTCGAAGTATTCACCTGCGATACTTCCATGCCCTGCCCCCCGGCTTCGTTGTTGGCGTGGGGGATGGTGAGGGTAAGGCACAGGAAGAACCGATCCTGCTGGTTTTCTTCTACAAACCCCAGAGCCTCTTCCATAAACAGATCGTGGCTGTAGTCTACCTTTTTGGTCGCGTAGCCGCCCACGAACGAAGAGTAGGTTTTGTCCGAACGCTGCACCTCGTTGGCAAGTCGCACGGTGTCGCGGTTGCGCCACAGAAACTCGGGATAGTAGTTGTGGGCGTGCACTTGGTTCAGGTAGCCGAAGAATTGGTCGAAGCCTTGCTCCAGGGGGAAACCGGGTTCGTTGATTTCGCCCAATCCCCACTTGCCAACCAAGGCCGTGCGGTAGTCGGCTTGCTGAGCCACTTCGGCCACAGTAACATCGTCGGGGCGGAGCGACTGCTTCAGGGTTTCGCCGCTGGCGTTGCCCC
This sequence comes from uncultured Cytophagales bacterium, assembly GCA_963761785.1. Taxonomy (GTDB): domain Bacteria; phylum Bacteroidota; class Bacteroidia; order Cytophagales; family Cyclobacteriaceae; genus Tunicatimonas. The sequence continues at coordinate 763,807 of CAVXII010000001.1, read as the reverse complement.
GCACCCGGGTGTGGCCGGTGTCCTGGCCCGTCATGAGCACGCTGCGCGAGGGAGCGCACACGGTGGACCCGGCGTAGAACTGCGTAAACCGCATGCCTTCACCGGCCATCCGGTCGAGGGCGGGAGTCTGAATCTGCTGCTGCCCGTAGGAGCCCAGGTCGCCGTAGCCCAGGTCGTCGGCCACGATCAAAATAATGTTGGGTGGTTCGGACGGAGCACTGGCCGCCGGGGTAGCCGTTAACTGATCGTTTTCGGAGGCCGTAGGGGCGGTGGTGCAGCCGTTGAGTAAAAATCCGGCGACTAGGTAGGAAACAAGTAATCGGTAAGGGTGCATAGCAGGAGACTAGTTGGTTGTATAGTGACGTAAGTTACTAAGAAAAGGGGAAAGTTTATTGAACGGTATTCACTGCGTTCAACCAACAGAATGCACTATTTTTACCGGCTTCACGTACTGATAAAGATACTGATTACTGAAGTTATGCCTCTTGCAATTTCCCTGTTCTTCCTGCTGCATCCTTTTCACGTGAGCGTGTGCAGCATCCGTCACGCTCCCCAGGAGCAGACCCTGCAAATCACGCAAAAAATCTTCGCCGACGATCTGGAGGAAGCCCTCACGGCAGCCTCGACCGCTGGTCCCGTCAACGTGCTCAATCCGCCCGATCCCGACGCGTTGGATGCGCTGATTGACAATTACTTGAAAGAACATTTGCAAATCACGGTGAACGGTCAAGCAGTGAAGGCGACCTACCTGGGGCACGAGCGGGAGGAGATGGCGCTGTGGTGCTATTTGGAGGTGGGAGGAGTAACCGAAGTAGAAAGTGTGAGCGTGCGCAGCACCATCCTGACCGATACTTTCAACGATCAGACGAATATTGTGCACGTAGAGTACCGGAACGCGCTAAAGAGCATGAAACTTGCTAAGGACTATCCCAACGATCAGGTAAAATTTTAACGTAAAACAGGTATGAGAGCACCTTTTTGGTTAATCATCATCATTGCGCTAGCCGGGCTCACCGCCTGCGGTGACGGCGATGATCCGCTATTCAGCGATCCGCTGTTCATCGGCATTCAGCAGCAAAAGGAACTAGGCAGGCAGTTCGACTCCACCATTGTCGCTAGTCCGAACGAGTACCCAATACTATCAGAATCCGAGTATCCCGAGGCCAACGCCTACATTCAGGACATCTTCAACGAGATTTTGAAGTCGGATGCCATTGAGCACCGCGATGAGTTCGATTGGAAGATTCGCATTATCTATAACGACTCGGTGCTGAACGCCTTCGCCACGCCGGGCGGCTACGCCTACATGTACACTGGCTTGATCAAGTACCTGGACCAGGAAGACGACCTGGCCGGGGTGCTGGGCCACGAAGTCGCCCACGCCGCCGAAGAGCACTCGGCCCGTAATATTGAACGGACTTACACGATCAGCGTGTTGTTAGACATATTAAGCGGGGGGGATGAAAGTAATAACCTAGGCAAAATTGTGGCAGACATAGCGGCGGGGGCTGATCAATTACGCTACGGACGCGGACTAGAGACCGAAGCAGACGAAAAGTCGGTGGAGTATCTGGCCGACACCAAATACAACTGCGCCGGGGCAAGTTCTTTCTTTGAAAAGCTAGGAGCCGAAGGCGGGCCGCGTCAGCCCGAATTTCTAAGCACCCACCCCAATCCGGGCAACCGGGTAGAGAACATCACCCAAACTGCTACTGATATCGGGTGTAGTACCCAAGCGCTGAATCCGGCGAGTTACGACGACTTCAAGCGGATGCTGCCGTAGTATCAAACTTATCAATCCTTATTCGTCAACGCGATGTACACCGGCAGGTGGTCGCTGTAGCCTCCCAGGTACTTATTTCCGGCGTAGGTGCGATCGGGGTACCCGGCGTATTTGCCATCGGCCTGGAGCAACCACTCCGGCGTGAACACCGCGGCCGACTCAGGCAAGTAGTAGTAATCGTCCACCTTCCGGGCGTTTTCCACCAAGCCAGCTGACAAAATAATCTGATCCAGCATGTTCCAGTTGCCCCGAAACTGGTAGGTGCCCCGGCCCTGCGCGTCGAGCGCCGCCAATGTGTTGAACAACTGAAACGGGTCAGTTTTCTGCGTGGCTCCGGTGGCGCGAAGTCCTGCGGTGATGCTGCGATCGGTAGGCTCATCGTTGAAGTCGCCCAGCAAAATCACATTGGCGGTTGCGTCGGCCTGCAGCAGCTCGTCCACCGCCTGCCGGGCCAGGGCAGCGGCAGCCAATCGGCGGGCTTCGCTCTGGGCCACGCCGCCCCGGCGCGAGGGCCAATGGTTCACCAGCACGTGCAGGGTGTTGTACTTGGCATCTTGGCCCAGCGTGCCCGACACCAGTAAAATATCGCGGCTTTTATAGTTGTCCTGCGCAAAAGCGACTGGAATGGCCTGCGACGAAACCGGGGTGAAAAAAGCAGTGCGGTAGAGCAAAGCCACGTCGATCCCCCGCGCGTCGGGCGAGTCGTAGTGCACCACGTCGTAGCCCGCCTCGGCCAGACTAGGGTGCGCCGCCAAGTCGCGCAGCACCGCTTCGTTTTCCACTTCGGCCAGGCCCAGCAGCGCCGGGTAGTTCAACGCCGCAATCACCTGCGCCAACTTGCTGAGTTTGTCCTGATAGCGCTCGGCGTTCCACTGCTTCTGGCTGTCGGGCAAAAATTCTTCGTCTTGCCGGTTGGGATTGTTTTCGGTATCGAATAGGTTTTCCACGTTGTAGAACGCCACCCGTAGCTCGGCCTGATCGGTTGCTCCGGTTTCGGTTTGCCACTGGTTAAGACAGCCCGCCAACGTCGGCAATAGGGCTAGTAGCAATATTTTCGATGGTTTCATAGGGAGGAACGTCGGTTCTTTTCTACTTTCGTGGCAACGAAGCCCGAAACTAATGAAAAAGTCCGAGATAAATTTTACGATTACCCTCAACGACCAGAACATCCCCGAGCGCATTCAGTGGAACGCCACCGACCAGCCCGGCGACTTGGCTGAAAGCCGGTCGATCAGCCTGTCGGTGTGGGACCACGAGCAGCGCAACACCCTGCGCATCGACCTGTGGACCAAAGAAATGCCCGTCAACGAGATGAAGCGCTTCGCCATTGACACCCTGGGCGGCTTGGCGCAATCCCTGCTGACGGCCACCGGCGACACCTACATGTCGGACGAAGTGAACCAGTTGTGCGACCGGTTGGTGCAACACGTGGAAGAAGAGAAGAAGAGCGAGCAGGAGTAAGTTCTAGGTTGAAAGGTTCTGAGTTCTAGGTTCTGAGTTTTGCTCATTTCAAACCTAGAACGCTGAACCTAGAACCTAGAACCCTGCACCTAGAACTCCGAACCAACCATGAAGCAAAGTCCTGACGAAGTTTTAAAAAATCTTAAGAAGAAGGAGTACTCGCCGGTGTACTTCTTGCAGGGAGAAGAACCGTACTACATTGATCGCATTGCGCGCCACATCGAGGATAAGGTGCTGAGCGACAGCGAGAAGGGTTTCAATCAGATGGTGCTCTACGGCAAAGATGCCGACGTGGCCACGGTGCTCGGCCAGGCCAAGCGCTACCCCATGATGGCCGAACGGCAGGTGGTGATCGTGAAAGAGGCGCAGGACATCACCGACTTCAATACCACCACCGGGCAGCAATTGCTTGAAGCCTACGTAAAGAACCCGATGCCGTCCACGTTGCTGGTGCTATGCTACAAGTACAAGAAGATCGACAGCCGCAAGTCGCTGGGCAAAGCCCTGGACAAGTTTGCGGTGTGGGTGGAGTCGAAGAAACTCTACGACAACCAACTGCCCGCCTGGATCGCTGGCTACGTACGGCAGCGGGGCTTTCGGGCCGATGACAAAGCGGTGCAGATGCTGGCCGACTCCATTGGCAACAACTTGGAGCGACTGGTCAACGAGATTGAGAAGGTACTGATTAACTTTCCGGCGGGACAGCAGGAGGTGGTTATCAACGCCGAGATGGTGCAGAAGTACGTAGGTATCAGCAAGGAGTTCAATGCCTTTGAGCTGCAAAAAGCAGTGGCTACCAAAGATGCACTCAAAACGATGCAAATCGTTCAGTATTTCGAGGCCAATCCCAAGGCTAATCCGATTATTCCGATCATTGCACTGCTTTTTTCGTTTTATACTAAGCTGTTACTGGTGCACCAAACCACCGACAAAACCGAGCGCGGTCTGGCAGCCCTGTTAAAGATCAACCCCTTTTTTGCCAAAGAATACCGGGTGGCGGCGGTGAACTATCCGTTGGGGCAGGTGATTCGTAACATCCACTGGTTGCGGGTGGCCGACCAGCATGCCAAGGGAGTGGAGAATACCGGCGGTAGCGATGGGCAGATTCTGAAGGAATTGGTGTATAAGCTGGTGCATTGAATAATTCACGTTCGCCTTTTAACGTTAGTACAATAGAGGAGGAGCAACTTTATTCACCCTTTTCAGTTAAGATTTTGTGCTTCCTCTAGAGCAAGACTACGTTAGCAAGAAACACTTTAACAACCCAAGAGTCATTGAATACCACCATTCGTACCCTTATAATGTCGTTGCTGGCTAGTGCTATTATTGCCCCGGCTCTAGCCCAACGCTACGTTTCCGAAGTCTCGCCCGTGAACCACTTTCAGCAGGGTATGGAGTTGCTGGATAAGAAAAAGTACGGAGCGGCACGTGTGGAGTTTGAGAACTACTTGCAGATGCAACCCGCCGGAGCCTACGCTTCTGAGGCTGAATACTACGCGGCATACTCCGCCGTGCGGCTCTATAATCCCGACGGCGAAGCCAAACTAGACGACTTCGTGCGCGACTACCCCAGCGATCCCAAAGCCCTGCGGGCCAACTACGAGCTGGGTAACTTCTACTTCCGCGATGAAGACTACGGCAAGGCCATTGAAGCCTTTGAGGCCACCGATGCCAGGAATTTATCGCGCCCTGATGAAACCACCCGCGACTTCAAACTGGCCTACGCCTACTTTACCCGCAAAAAGTTTAAGGAGGCCCAGCCCTTGTTCAACAGTATCAAGCGATCGGATAACATCTATAAGAGCGCCGCTAGCTACTACGCTGGGTACATTGCCTCGCAAGAGGGCGACTACGAGAAAGCCCTCGAGGATCTGCGCCGGGCCGAACAGGAAGAGTCATACGCCCGCGTCACTCCCTATCTTATTGCCAGCATCTTTAGTAAGCAGGGTAAGTACGACCGGGTGATCGACTACGGCGAGAAGATGTTAGTCCGTAGCAAGAGCGAGGGAGAAGATGCCGTGGCCAATGCTGCGGAGATCGGGCTGCTGGTGGGCGATGCGTACTACGAGCAGGGCAAGTTCGGGCAGGCCGAATCCTATCTGGCCGACTACGTTGCCAGGCAAAACCCCACCCCGGACGTGCTCTACCGACTGGCCTACGCCCAGTACCAAACCGGAAAGCAGCAAGAGGCGCTGGACAATTTCAAGCGCGTAGCTTCCAGCAAAGACAGTTTGGGGCAGCACGCTTCGTACTATCTGGGCGTGCTCTACGTGAAGCAAGATAATCCGGAGTATGCTGCCACGGCCTTTGAGACGGCAGCCAACCGTCCGTTCAGTCCGGAAATTCAGGAACAGGCGGCCTACCAGTTGGGTAAGGTTTACCTTGCCTCGGGTGATTACGCGCGTACTTTGCAAACGCTAACTAAGTTCAGAGAAACCTATCCTAACAGTCAGTACCAAGTCGAAGTCAATGATCTGCTGAGTGAGGCTTACCTAAACTCACAAAATTACGGAGAGGCCATGCAGTTCATCGAGAGCCTACCCAACAAAACGCAGCAGGTGCGCAAAGCCTACCAGCAGGTAACCTTCCTGGCGGGTACGCAGGCGTTCAACCAGTCGCGCTACCCGCAGGCGGTGCAGTTATTTAAAAAATCGACCGAGTACCCTATTGATCCTACCTACGTGGCGGCGGCCAACTTCTGGGCAGGCGAAGCCTTTTCTATCGGAAAACGCTATGCGCAGGCCATCGAAGCTTATCAGGGCGTGTTGGATGCGCTGCGGGGCGAGCGGCTGGAGGGTGACAAGGCTATGTACCAAACCAAAGCGAAGTACGGATTGGGCTACGTCTACTTCAATACCAAAGAGTACCCCAAGGCGCTGACTAACTTTGAAGAATACCTGCGACAGGTCACCTTGCGCGGACGTGATAAAAGCGATTATTTTTATGATGATGCGCTCATTCGCCTGGCTGATTCGTACTACGTGACCAAGGGCTACGCCAGAGCAGTTGATACCTACGACCGGGCGATCCGCGAACGTAACCCCGATATTGCTTACGCCTACTACCAGAAGGGGGTGATTCAGGGCATTCAGGGACAATACAGCGAAGCCATTGCCAACCTGGAAAACGTATTGCGGCGCTATCCCGACTCGCCCTACCGCGACGATGCCGTGCTTCAAAGGGCTCAATTAAACTTTGAGCAAGGTAACTATAATTCTGCTATTGCTGGTTTTACCCAACTTATCAAATCCAGTCCGCAGAGCAATCTGGTGCCCTACGCGCTGGTGCGCCGGGCGTTGGCCTATTCTAATCAGCAGCAGTTCGCGGCGGCCAGCGATGACTACAAGCAAATACTGGACAACTACAGCACCCACAAGACCGCTAATTCTGCCTTACTAGGGCTGCAAGAAGTATCAGCGAAGTCAGGAGAGGGCGGAGATTTTTCGCGATACTTAGCGAAATATAAGGCAGCTAATCCCGAGAACGAGAACGTAGCAAGCATTGAGTACGAAACAGCTAAGAATCTTTATTTCAGCCAGGACTACGATGCTGCCATTGAGCAACTGAACAGCTTTATCAATAATTACCCCCAGCATCCTAATACAGACGAGGCGCGCTACTACATTGGCGAGTCGTACTACCGGGCCGAGCGTAACAATCAAGCGCTGGATATTTTTTACCAAGTAGAAGACAACGGTAAATACCCCCGCATGAGTAGGGTGGTGGAGCGTATTGCCGAGCTGGAACAATCGGCTGGCAATTTGGCCAATGCCATTATTTATTTTCAAAGACTAGCCAATCTGGCCGGAAACAAGAAAGAACAGTATGCGGCCTGGTCGGGACTAATGACTTCCTACTACACTTTGGCTCAGAATAACCGCACGATGCTGGATTCGGTGGATAAATACGCCGAGCTAATTATTGAACGAGGCAACGTGTCGGCCAATGCGGTGAACCAAGCACTGTTGTATCAAGGTAAAGCGGCTTATGAGCAGGGTAATACCGAACAAGCCCGCCGACTCTTTACCCGCACGCTGGAAGCCGCTAAGGACGAAAATGGTGCCGAGGCGCAGTACCTGTTAGCCCGATTACTGTACGATGAGGGCCAGCATAGCAAATCTATCGAGGCCTTGTACGAGCTCAACAAAACATTTTCGATCTACGAAGACTGGCTAGGGCAGTCGTTCCTATTAGTAGCGGATAACTACATCGCACTGGATGAGGCCTTTCAGGCAGAAGCCACGCTGAACTCGGTAATTGAAAATTCTCCGGTAAAGGAAGTGGTTGATGAAGCCAAGCGTCGGCTCCAAACCCTCAACGACTCGGAGCGCGAACAACAGCTGGAATCAAAAGAAGCCGACAGCTTAGAGCAGAATGTAAACAATGAACTTATCCTTGAAGACACAACGGCTAATTAAGGTCATCCGTAACCAAATAGACAGTAACAGAAGATTATCCTGACCATCCTTCCGCATCCTCTGTATCCTGGTAACCTTTTGCGTTTTCACCAGTTTTGTTCATGAAACCCATTCCTAACGTAATCCATAAGCGAATATGCGTAATTTTTTTAGTGCAATCTTAGTAACCGCAATCGGTATTGGTTGTGCTCCGCAGGGCACCGAAACTGGCGACCAAACGGCCGCCGACGTGGTGATGGGGCAAGAAAGTGAGGAGATTCACTTGGGTTACGGCAACGTATATCAAGTGCTGGAAGAGCGCGAAAACTTAGGCACGCTGAACGACGCCCTCCGGGCCACGCAGATAGACGCCGAACTCGCCGAAGGTGGACCCTACACCGTGTTTGCCCCCACCAGCGATGCCTTTGCGGCACTGAACGCCCGCGGAACCGACGAACTGCCTGAGGAGCTGAAGGGGGACGGACTCAAGCAAGTGCTGCTGCACCATGTCGTGGAAGGAAAATACACCGCTGCCGATTTGGTGGGAATGGACGAATTGCCCACGCTGGCCGGAGCGCCCCTAAAGATAACCACCGCCAACGATAAGGTGATGATCAACGGCGCAGACATTATCCTAGCGGACCAGGAAGCTGATAACGGCTACGTTCATTTGATTGACAGCGTGCTGGTAGGTAGCTAGCCAGTGGGCAGCAGTTTGCACTCGCGATGATTTGCCCTGCGCTGGGTCATGCGAATATTTTGGTTAATTTTGGGCCGTGAACATCGGCCTTTTCTTTGGTTCCTTTAATCCAATTCACGTGGGGCACCAGATTATTGCCAACGTGATACGCGAGCAAACTGATTTGCAGCAAGTGTGGTTCGTGGTATCGCCCCAGAATCCATTTAAGAAAGCTAAAAGCTTACTCAATGAATATGACCGGCTACGTATGGTGGAGCTAGCGGTGGAAGACAACTACGATTTGCGGGCGAGCAACATTGAATTTAGTATGCCCAAGCCGAGCTACACCGCCGATACTTTGGCCTATCTTAGCGAGCGGCACCCTACGTACAATTTTCACTTAATTTTAGGAAGCGATAACCTTACGCATTTCCATCGCTGGAAAAACTATCGCGCCATTATCGATCATCATTCACTTTACGTGTATCCTCGGCCTGGCGAGGCCCGGCCAGAAGTCTCTACTTCAAAAATTGCCGAAGCGGTGAGCAGCCATTCCAATCTGCGTTTTGTAGAGGCCCCGCTGCTCAATATCTCAGCGACATTCATCCGCAATCTGGTGCAGCAAGATCGTTCGATCAAATACCTGGTCGCCGACCGAGTGGTAGATTATATTCGGGATAAGAAATTATACCTTTAGTCAACAGTCGATAGTCCATAGCCAGAAGTACAGATAGCTGTGGACTGTGGACTAACGACCGTCGCCTTTACACTGTCATAATCTCTTTTTCCTTCACTTCTAGCAGCTCATCGATTCTCTTCGAGTGAGCATCAGTCAACTCCTGCACCCCTAATTCACCTTCTTTCACATTATCTTCCGACTCATTTTCGTCGAGGAGCTTACGAATGGCATTGTTGGTGTCTTTGCGAATGTTGCGCAGCGCGATCTTGCCGTTCTCGGCTTCGTTCTTGGCCTGCTTCGCCAGATTTCGGCGGCGTTCTTCGGTGAGGGGCGGAATATTGAGGCGCACAATTTCGCCGTCGTTCTGTGGGTTTAGGCCCAAGTCAGAATTAACAATGGCTCGCTCGATGTCGGCCAGCGATTTCTTTTCCCAGGGCTTCACCACGATGGTGCGGGCGTCGGGGGTGTTCACGGTGGCCACCTGGTTAATTGGGGTGGGGTTGCCGTAATACATAACCATCAGTCCGTCTAACATGGTCGGCATGGCCTTACCCGCCCGAATCTTGTTGAATTCGTACGATACGTGCTGCACCGCTTTGTCCATCAGATCTTTGGTTTCGTCCAGGTAGAATTTAATCTCTTCAGTCATGATAAAAAAGGTTAATAGTTGGTACTGGATGCTGGATACTAGATACTAACTTGATTAGCTATTAGGATCTGGCCATCCTTACAAATATCCATTATCAAATTACCAGCATTCAGTGACTAGTTAATCAGCGTTCCCACTTCCAGCCCATTTACTAAATCATACAGGTTGCCCGGTTTGTTCATATCAAACACGATGATGGGCAAATTATTTTCTTGACAGAGCGTAAAAGCGGTCATGTCCATCACATTAAGTCCTTTCTGATACACTTCGGAGAATGTGATGTTGGAAAAACGCGTGGCCGAAGGGTCTTTTTCGGGGTCGGCAGTGTATACTCCGTCTACCCTAGTTCCTTTAAGCACTACATCTGCTTCAATTTCGATGGCCCGCAGACTGGCGGTAGAGTCGGTGGTGAAGTAGGGGTTACCGATGCCCGCGCCGAAGATCACAATGCGGTTCTTCTCGAGGTGACGCATGGCCCGACGGCGGATGAAAGGTTCGCACACCTGCTCCATTTTGATGCCTGACATCAGGCGGGTATACAACCCGACCTGCTCCAAAGCGCTTTGCAAAGCCATCCCGTTGATGACGGTGGCGAGCATGCCCATGTAATCGCCCTGCACTCGATCCATGCCTGACTTTTCGGCCTGCACTCCCCGGAAAATATTGCCGCCGCCAATCACGATGGCAACTTCCACACCGAGCTCCTTCACGCGTTTGATCTCCTGGGCGTACTGTTGCAGGCGGCTCGTGTCGATGCCGTACTGCTGATTACCCATCAGGGCTTCACCGCTGAGTTTAAGAAGAATGCGTTGGTATTTCATGGGCGCGCCGTTTTGGAAAGATCAAACAATAGTGCAAGTAAGCGAAAATTTACAAGATTGCTGCGCAAAATTGATCGAACCGCCTGAGCCGGTTGGCTTATTTGAAGGAGACCAGCACCTGTTTCTTTTCTACGCTATCACCTGCTTGCACGTGGACGGCCTCTACCGTGCCGCTCACCGGCGACCTGATAACGTTCTCCATCTTCATAGCCTCCAGCGTCAGCACGCTATCTCCTTCTTCGATGGTTTGTCCGGCTGTTACGCTGATTCCCACAATTAGACCAGGCATAGGCGCGGTTATTTCGCGCACCATCACCTCGGTAGCCTGGGCCATGCCCAGCTTTTCTACTATTAAATCAAGTTCATTCTTGAGTTGCACCGTGATCTGCTGCCCCCGTAGTTTAAACACAAAATGCTTGCGGGCTCTGTCTACCTCGAGTAGCTCAACCTGAAATCCGGCCGTGCCGTTGATGCAGTGGTACGTGCGCTCCCCCACCTGCCGAATGTCGGGCGTGCGCGTCTGTCCGTTGATCATAACGTTATCGGGAGTCGCTTCCACCGAATATTCATCTTCGCCGTTGACTGCTGCTTGGTTCATAAAAACAAATTGGTGGTTTTGTTACCGTAAATGCTTTGGGCATCCTACTTTTGTCGGTTTAAAGATACGAACCACCTTTGATTTGAGAAACATTCCTCTTTTTTCCACCCGTAGTGCCACATTTTTTTCGCCGGTAGCGCTACTATTGCTTGTTGCCCTAGGGCTGGGTGGATGCCAAACTTCCCGCCGCAACCCTCAGCGGAGCGCCCCGCCCGTGCTGGCCGATACCACTACGCTAGCGTCCGACTCAAGCGAACAGACCGCGGTTGTTCCGCCGGTTTATCCCTACCACCCCGCGCGCAGTCGGCAGCACGATTTGATCCACACCCGGCTAGCGGTGCGCTTCGACTGGGAAAAGCACCACTTACTGGGCACCGCTACCCTGGAACTTCGTCCCTACTTCTATTCGCAAAGCAACGTGGTGCTCGATGCCAAGGGGTTTGATATCCACTCCGTAGGATTGCTGGAGAATAATAAGGTAAAATCACTCACCTACGACTACGACGGTGAGCAGCTTGATATTGACCTAGGCGGCACCTACACCCGCAACGACCGCTACTTACTGCAAATCGCGTATACCGCCAAACCCGACGAAGCCCCGGCCGGAGGCAGCGCGGCCATCACCTCCGACAAAGGACTCTACTTCGTGGGTACCGGAACCGACAGCCTAGATAACACGATGCGTCAGATTTGGACGCAGGGCGAAACGGAGGCTAACTCGCGCTGGTTTCCGACCATCGACGCGCCCAACGAGCGCACCACCCAGGAGATGTATATCACGGTAGATGATCGCTATACCACGTTGTCGAACGGAGTATTGGTATCGTCGGAAATGGAGAACGATAGCACCCGCACCGACTACTGGCGCATGGATCAGGCGCACGCTCCTTACTTATTCATGATGGCCGTAGGTGAGTTTGCCAAGGTAGAGGATTCGTGGCGTGGTATGCCCGTGGACTACTACCTGCATCCTGACTACGCTCCCTACGCCAAAGATATCTTCGGACACACCCCTGAGATGCTGACCTTCTTTTCGGACAAGCTGGGGGTGAAGTACCCCTGGCCGAAGTACGCTCAAATTGTCGTAGATGAGTTTGTATCGGGCGCGATGGAAAACACTACCGCATCGGTATTCTACGACGCGTTGCTGGTCAACGACCGGGCGCTGATTGATACGCACTGGGACGATATTATCGCGCACGAATTGTTTCACCACTGGTTTGGTGATCTGGTCACCACCGAATCGTGGGCCAACCTGACGTTGAACGAGGGATTTGCTTCTTACTCCGAATATCTGTGGAATGAGCATCGCTACGGGAAGGACGAAGCGGACTACAAGCTGTGGGAGCAGGGACAAAACTACTTCACCGAGGCCGAGACCAAGCAGGTAAACCTCATTCGCTATCGCTACGCGGACCAGGAGGATATGTTCGACCGCCACTCCTACGACAAGGGCAGTCGGGTGCTGCACATGCTGCGCAGCTACGTGGGCGAAGAAGCTTTTTTTAGCGCGTTGCAAAGCTATCTGACACGGAATGCCTATAACTCAGTAGAGGTGGACGATTTGCGGCAGGCCTTTGAAGCGGTGACCGGTGAGGATCTGAACTGGTTTTTCGATCAGTGGTACTTGTCGTCCGGGCATCCGCAGTTGAAGATCCAGCAGCGCTACGCCAGCGATACACTATTTCTTCAGGTTGATCAGGTACAAGACAGCACCACCACCCCCATCTTCCGTCTGCCAACCTACGTTGATCTATGGATGGGTGGGCAAAAAGAGCGCTACGCCGTGGAAGTGGATCAAGCCAGCCAGATGCTGGAGTTTCCGGCCGCGCGGCAGCCCGACTTGGTGGTATTCGATGGAGAAGCCGCTTTGCTCGCGCAGGTAGACCACCAGAAAAGCCGGGAGGAACTTCGCTACCAACTCAAGAACACCGACGGGTTTGTGCATCAGTTTCAGAGCCTAACGCAACTGCTGGAAGATACCCTGGCCATTGATACGAAGCAGATCCTGACTGAGGCATTGGACAATGACTTCTGGGTGGTTCGGCAAACTGTCCTGGGCGTTTTGGAAGAGCAACTAACGGAAGGCGATACCGCTTTGCTGGAGAAAGTGGAGCAACTTGCCCGGCAAGACCCCAAATCATTGGTGCAAGCTGATGCGATTAGTCTGCTGGCCTCAGTGAATGCTGAAAGGTACCAAGAACTTTTCCGACAAACGATGGAAGACTCATCGTACGCGGTGATGGGAACCTCGCTGGCCGCTTATGCCCAGACCTCAGCTACTGACAAAGACGAATTGTTTGCTAAATATCAGTCTTATGACAACTTTAACGTAGTGATGACGCTGGCTGACTATTACATTGCGAACAACAAAATCAACCACTACGACTGGTTCACCGCCAAGATTCCGAAGGTAGAAGATCAGACGCTGTATTACTTCCTCAACTACTTTGCCCGCTACCTCACCCAGCTGGATAATCAGCAACAAATTTCTGAGGGAATTGACCTGCTCGCGTACTACGCCGAGCACCATCCGCAGTACTTTGTTCGCATGTCGGGCTACCGCTCGTTAAGCTTCTTCGATGAGCTGCCGGGGGTGACGGAACGACGGCAGCGCATCAGAGCGGCTGAGACCAACGAACAACTTATTCAACTATACGAGCAAATTCCCTAACAGTAGAACAGTTTAGTTTACTCAACACCAATAGACAAACTAATGAGTGACAGTACTAGTGAAGCCTCTGAGCAAGTAATTTTAAAGGACAAACGGAGCGGGCACTACAAAAGGATGGTGGCCCGCTACCGCCGGTTCCGGGTGCGTAACTCACCCCAGCGAAACCTGGTCTACGGTTTTCTCTTGTATACCTTTGTTGGCTTCGTGTTACTGTCGCTTCCTTGGCTACAGAAGCAACCGACTGCGTTGCTCGACAACTTATTTATTGCCACCTCGGCAATCTCCACCACCGGGCTGGTGACGGTGAGCGTGTTCGACTCGTACACATGGTTGGGGCAGTTTGTGGTGATGTTGCTGTTTCAGATCGGAGGCATTGGTTACCTTACGTTCACCACGTACTACTTGCTCACCACCACTAAAACGATTACGCACTGGCATGAGAAGCTGCTAAAGACCGCTTTTGCTTTGCCGCGGGAGATTCAGATACAGGATTTCCTTAAGTCGGTGATTGTGTTTACGGTGTTGATGGAGACACTGGGAGGTATTGCGTTCTTTATCGCTTTCAAGCTGGAAGGTGTTGATACTGGGTTTGCACTGTGGAGCAGTGTCTTTCACAGTGTATCGGCCTTTTGTACCGCAGGATTTGGTTTGTATAACGACAGCTTCATGGGGTTCAATGATAATCTGTTGATCAACGTGATTATTTCGGTATTGGCCATCACCGGCTCATTAGGATTTATTGTGGTTACCGATATTTGGTACCGCATCAAAGGAAAGTCAGAAATGCTAACGTTTACCACCAAGATCGTTCTTTGCGGATTCTCAATTCTACTGGGGGTAGGCACCCTACTAGTGTATGCGTACGAACCCAGTGTGCAGGCCATGCCTGGTTCAGAGAAATGGTTATCCTCGTTCTTTCAGGCCATGACGGCCACCACTACGGTTGGCTTCAACACCATTGATACCGGCGCGTTAACGTTGCCAATTCTGTTGTTCGTGATATTTCTTATGTACATTGGCGCTTCCCCCTCCGGCACGGCCGGCGGCATGAAGATTACTACCCTTACGGCGGTGGTATCGTTAATCAAAAGTCGTTTGCGGGGCGAAGAAAACATCACTTTTCTGGGACGATCTATTCCGGCCGAACGCATCTACGTGGCCACTGCTACCTTCATTTTCTACGTATCACTCATCAGCGTTTTCACCTTTCTGCTCACGTTTTCGGAGGCCGCTTCCTTTCAGAATATCCTTTTTGAAGTGGCCTCTGCCCTGGGCACCGTGGGGCTGAGTGCGGGCATCACCGGAGACTTATCATCGTTCGGGAAAGCAGTGCTTATCGTTACCATGTTTGTTGGACGGCTGGGGGTGATCACTTTCGGACTGGCCCTGCTGGCGCACAAGATGCGAAAAGATGTGGTGATCGTTGAGGATGATATTGCGATTTGACACTACCTCCTGTCGTTAGCACGGAATGTGTTAACCCCGCAGTTTTGTAGTAAGTTGGTAGCATTTTCTGTATTATGCAATCCGCATGGATCATACAGGTTCAGCAACGTGACATCGCTCTCTGCTTATGAAAATGCATCCCTACTTCCCGCTCCTCCTGATATTTTTCACGCAGTTATCCTACGGGTATATTCATTCCACTGCCCCCCCCCGCTGGGTTGAGGCGGAGTGCGCTACCGTTGGCAGCGATTGGCAAACCGTACAAGACCCCGCCGCGGCCGGAGGAAAATACTTGGTGCATCCGGTCGGCATCCGTCTAAACGACCCACCCGGCGATTCCGCCAGCCAGTTGGTGTTTTCGATCAAGGCGCTCGTAGGGGGCAGTTACTACTTGCAGGCGCGTATTCGCGCCCCTTCAGGCACCAAAGACTCGTTCTGGGTCAAGATCGACAATGGTGACTGGGTGAAGTGGTGGAAAAAAATTAAGCGCGGCAACCAGTTCGCCTGGAACCTAGCTCCGGGTGGGCCCTTTTCGCTTGAGGCGGGCGACCACACCATCACCGTGGCCTACCGCGAAAGTGGCACGCAACTGGACAAAATCGCGCTGAACCCTTCTTCTGGGCTACCCAGCGGTCCAGGAGGCGGGGCTTCCTCTTGCGAGTTGAATGAACCTGAGTCTTGGGAAGCGTTATGGCGGGAAGCCGAATGCGCACAAGTGGGAGCCAACTGGACGATTCTGGAAAGTGCGGCGGTAGATGAAAAATACGCAGTCTATCCATCCGGCAAAAGTCTCAACACTCCTCCTACCGCTGCCGCCGACCAATTGGTTTTTGAGGTAGAAACCACCCAGGCGCAGTCCTATTACCTGTGGGCCCGCCTGAACGCTCCCTCGCTAAGCAGTAATTCTATCTGGGTGCGCGTAGACGATCGGCCGTGGTTCAAGTGGTGGGAGAAAATTGCCACGGGCAAAGGCTTTAGGTGGAATATCATGCCCGGCGGGCCGCTCAACCTCGCGGCTGGCGGGCATACTATCACGGTAGCTTACCGTGAAGCGGGTACCCAACTAGACAAACTCTCGCTGCGGGCCAGCACTGCCCCACCCGATGGCCCGGGTGGTACTGGTAACAGTTGCATCCCCAACCCAGCCCGCCCAGCCCCCGTCATTGCGGCCCTCAACGACACATTGCTCACGGTAGGCCAACCGTATCAGCAAATGGTGCGGGCCGCTAGTGGTGATGCATTAGGACTACGGGTGGTGGTGCTGGGCTCCTCTACGGCGGCCGGCACCGGGGCCAGTTCTAACCAGGGGTGGGTAGACCTGTTGCACAACTATCTGCGTACGCAACTGCCTAAACACCAACTGTTCAACCTGGCGGTAGGTGGCTACACTACCCGCGACGTGCTCCCTACGGGCAACGCCAACCACAACATCACCCAAGCACTAGCGCTGAACCCATCGGTGATTCTGGTCAACCTGCCGTCTAACGACGTAGCCAAGGGAATTAGCGATGCGGAGAGCACGCGTAACTTTGCTACGCTTAGGGAGGTGGCCGATGCCGCGGGAATACCCATCTACTTCACTACTACCCAGCCCCGAAATTTTGGCTCCAGTGGCGGGCGGGAGCGTTTAGCCGCACAGGCAGACCAAATAAAAACCTTATTCTCTCCCTATGTGATCGGTATCTATAGCGAACTGGCGGACGATAACCAACGTATTAAGCCACAGTACGGTAGTGGAGATGGAATCCACCTCAACAATGCCGGACACCAGTTTATTTTCACCAAAGTGCGGGCGCTATTTTATACTGCCTCGTCTCAACAAGACCCCATTGAACTGTCCGTAAGCGGATTGCCCGCTTTCCTTCGCTTTAGCCCGGAAGGTTCAGGGTTGGGCGTCTTCAGGGGCACTCCGTCGGCCGCCGACGTTGGCATCTACGGCGATGTGGTGATCACGGCTACCCAGGCCGGGCAAAGCAGTCAGCGAAGCATATCGCTTAGGGTGCAAGACGAAGCAAATGCTCAAGCTGCTGATGCTACAGCTACTGCCAAACTTGTGCTGGCCCCCAACCCTACGCAGGATTATGCTCAGGTGATAGTTAGTGGCCAAAACTCTCAGGCCTCGAACCATGCGGCCTCACTGGATGATGCATCTGTCTCATCGGCAGTATACCGCCTGCGACTCTTCAGTCCGCAAAAGAAATTGCTGTTAGACCAGCTGGTGAGCAAAGATCAACTACGGCTAGATATGCGCGCCCTGCCCGCTGGTCATTATCCATTGCGAATATACCAGGCAGGTAAACTGCTAATCACTGAACAACTCATAGTGGAAAAATAACTTGCCCCTTGAATAACATAGATCGAGCCGACTCCTTGAGCCATTAACCTCCTCCGGCTCGGCACCAAAGAAACTTAGCAAATTTCCCGCTCACGGTTTGAATATCTCAGAAAAGAACTTACTTTTGCACTTCCATAAAACTTTATGAGGAGAAGTACGTTTTTTCTTACCTTGTAAGGATGGTTTTTTGGGTGAGCCGGGGAGATACCAAAGCGGCCAACTGGGGCAGACTGTAAATCTGTTGTCTACGACTTCGCAGGTTCGAATCCTGCTCTCCCCACTGTAAAGTTGAGGCAAATAACGGCGGGAGTAGCTCAATTGGTAGAGCGGCAGCCTTCCAAGCTGCAGGTCGCGGGTTCGAGGCCCGTCTCCCGCTCACTGAAGGATAAAATTCTTCTCCGTAGCATACGTTGAAGAACATTGAATGCTGAATAAGAAACGCCGAATGCTCAAGGATAAAAATTTACTATTTCATCCCTCGACATTCCTTGTTCGTTGTTCATGATTCAGTTTATTGGCCGACGTAGCTCAGGGGTAGAGTGCTTCCTTGGTAAGGAAGAGGTCATGGGTTCAAATCCCATCGTTGGCTCCAGTTTTTTTTCACCCGATTGGCTTCCTCACCAGTGAGCGAAGTTTTAACTATACGTAAACAGATCACTTCTTTTTAACTGTAACTGATTCAGAAAATGGCTAAAGAAACCTTTGACCGGTCCAAACCGCACTTGAACATTGGCACGATCGGTCACGTTGACCACGGTAAAACGACCTTAACCGCCGCTATCACGAAAGTGCTGGCCGACAAAGGACTCGCTACTATGAAAGACTTCGCGTCTATCAACAACGCTCCCGAAGAAAAAGAGCGAGGGATCACCATCAACACCTCGCACGTTGAATACCAAACCGAAAATCGGCACTACGCGCACGTGGATTGCCCTGGTCACGCGGATTACGTGAAGAATATGGTGACGGGTGCCGCCCAGATGGATGGTGCTATCCTAGTAGTAGCCGCCACCGACGGACCGATGCCCCAAACCCGCGAGCACATTCTGCTGGCCCGCCAGGTAGGAGTGCCTTCGTTGGTAGTGTTCATGAACAAAGTAGATTTGGTAGACGATGCCGAGTTACTTGAACTCGTAGAGATGGAAATCCGCGAACTACTGTCGTTCTACGAATTCCCCGGTGATGATATTCCGATCATTCAGGGTTCGGCCCTGGGCGCCCTGAACGGCGAAGCCCAGTGGGTTGAAAAAGTGGACGAACTGATGAGCGCGGTAGATGAATATATCCCGATGCCGGAGCGTTTGATCGATCTGCCTTTCTTGATGCCGGTAGAAGACGTGTTCTCGATTACTGGTTGAGGAACCGTAGCCACCGGACGTATTGAGCGCGGCGTGATCAACAGCGGTGAGTCTGTAGATATCATGGGAATGGGAGCTGAAAACCTGAAGTCTACCGTGACGGGGGTTGAGATGTTCCGCAAGATACTGGACCGCGGTGAAGCGGGCGACAACGTGGGACTGCTGCTGCGCGGTATTGAAAAAACCGATATCCGACGTGGCATGGTCATCGCCAAGCCCGGCTCGGTGAAGCCTCACCTGAAGTTTAAAGCCGAGGTATACGTATTGTCTAAAGAAGAGGGTGGACGGCATACTCCGTTCTTTAAGAAGTATCGTCCTCAATTCTACTTCCGCACCACCGATGTGACCGGCGAAATTTCATTGCCCGATAACGTAGAAATGGTGATGCCCGGTGACAACGTATCCATTACTGTGGACCTAATTAACTCAGTAGCTATGGAGAAAGGCTTGCGCTTCGCAATTCGTGAAGGCGGCCGTACCGTGGGTGCCGGACAGGTAACTGAAATTATAGAGTAAGTACAGTATCACTGTAAAGACGCGATGCATCGCGTCTTTACACTTACGGGTGTAGCTCAGCTGGTAGAGCGGCGGTCTCCAAAACCGTAGGTCGTGAGTTTGAATCTTACCACCCGTGCTAAGTAGTTAACGATTCATGAACAAGCTGATCGAATTTATTAAGGCCTCGTACGACGAGATGGCAAACAAAGTCACTTGGTCAAAGTACGGTGAACTGCAACGTAGTTCAGTGTTGGTGCTGGTGGCTTCTTTGATCTTCGCGTTGCTGATCGGAGTGATGGACTTGGCGTTTGAAAACGCGATGACGTGGTTTTATAACGCATTTTAGGAGATATGGCTGATCATAAATGGTACGTGGTGCGCGCGGTAAGTGGGCAAGAGAAGAAGGTGAAAACTTATCTGGAGAACGAAATCAACCGGCAAAAGCTCGAGGATTTTGTTCCTCAAATTCTCATTCCTGCCGAAAAAGTAATGGAAATGAGAAATGGAAAGAAGCGGGTGCGCGAGCGCAACTTTTTTCCCGGCTACATCATGATATCGGCTGACTTGAGCAACGGTGAAACTTATCACATGATTCAGAGTATCCCCGGGGTGATTGGCTTTCTGGGTGCTAATGGTTCCGGACCCGACAAAGAGCCGGTGCCGCTGCGAGAGAACGAGGTAAACCGAATCCTGGGGCGCGTGGAAGAAACTGATGAGGAAGATATTCAATTGGACACTCCGTATATCATCGGTGAAGAGGTGAAGGTAATGGATGGTCCTTTTAGTGGTTTTATCGGTAACGTAGAAGAAATTTTCGACGAGCGAAAGAAACTAAAGGTCATGGTTAAGATCTTTGGCCGTAACACTCCGGTAGAACTCAATTATATGCAAGTAGAAAAACAAGATACAACCAATGGCTAAAGAAATACAAGGCTATCTCAAGCTGCAAATTCGCGGAGGGCAGGCAAACCCCTCGCCGCCCGTCGGGCCAGCACTGGGTAGTAAGGGACTCAACATTATGGAGTTCTGTAAGCAGTTCAACGGACGCACGCAAGACAAGCCGGGGCAGGTGCTGCCGGTGGTGATCACCATATACAAGGACAAGTCGTTTGACTTTGTCATTAAAACCCCGCCCGCGGCGGTTCTGCTCACGCAAGCTTCTAAGGTAAAGAAGGGGTCGGCCGAACCCAATCGTAGTAAGGTGGGCAGCGTGACTTGGAAGCAAGTTGAAGAGATTGCTGAAATCAAGATGCAAGATCTGAATGCTTTCAAAGTGGAATCGGCCATGAAGATGGTAGCTGGTACGGCACGTAGTATGGGAATCCGGGTGAGTGGCAAAGCCCCCTGGAATAATTAGTAGCGATATGGGAAAATCCAAGAAACAGCAAGACGTCCTTAAGAAGTACGACTTCAGCAAGTTGCATTCTTTGAACGAGGCAACTGATATTATAAAAGACATTACCAGTACCAAATTTGACTCTTCGGTAGACTTAGACATCAACCTGGGAGTTGATCCCCGCAAGGCAGACCAGATGGTGCGTGGCGTTGTAGCCCTACCCCACGGTACTGGCAAAGAAATTAAGGTTTTGGTTCTCTGCACTCCTGACAAGGAAGAAGAAGCCAAAGAAGCGGGAGCTGATTATGTGGGATTGGACGATTATATCAAAAAGATTGAGGGAGGATGGACCGACGTTGACGTGATCATTACCATGCCTACCGTGATGGCCAAGGTGGGCCGCCTCGGGCGCGTGCTTGGTCCCCGTGGCTTGATGCCTAATCCCAAGGCGGGCACCGTAACCATGGATGTCAGCAAAGCCGTACAGGAAGTGAAGGCCGGTAAAATAGATTTTAAGGTTGATAAGTTTGGCATCATCCACGCTAGTGTGGGTAAAGCTTCTTTTGACGCGGATAAACTCATTGATAACGCGAATGAACTTATCCAAACGGTGAACCGTTTGAAACCTTCTTCCGCCAAAGGAACCTATTTTAAGAGCATTTGCCTGTCTAGCACCATGAGCAAGGGTGTGCACATTGATAAAACTACGATTCAAGGTTTGTAAGTTATGACCAAAGAAGATAAAAGCACGTTGATCGACGAACTCACCGAAAAGCTACGGGACACAACCCATTTTTATGTGGCTGATACTGGAGGCCTGTCGGTAAAGCAGATCAACGAATTTCGGGAAATGTGTTTCAAGCAGGGCATTGAGTATCGCATTGTCAAGAACACCTTTATCAAAAAAGCACTAGGACGGTTAGACACTGACTACGCTCCCTTTGATGAAGTACTCAAGGGAACCTCCGGTATCATGTTCTCACCTGAGGTGAGCAATGCGCCAGCTAAGGTTATCAAAGAGTACCGTAAGAAGTATAAGGCGCTGACCAAGCCGGAGTTTAAGGGCGCTTCTATCGACAGTGATTTGTTTGTCGGTGGAGAGCATCTGGAAACGCTAAGTTCACTCAAGTCTAAGAACGAGTTGATCGGCGATGTGATCATGTTGCTACAATCTCCGGCTAAGAATGTGATCAGCGCGCTAAAGAGTGGGCAGCACACCATTGCCGGATTAGTGAAAACGCTTTCCGAACGCGAAGAAGCATAACAAAGAAAATTTTTAGTTAACCAAATAATACAAGTCTAAGAACGATGGCAGATTTGAAAGAATTCGCAGAACAGCTAGTCAACTTATCAGTGAAAGAAGTAAGTGAGCTGGCCACCATCCTGAAGGATGAATACGGAATTGAACCAGCCGCCGCTGCTGCCGTAGCCGCCGCTCCCGGAGCCGGAGGTGGAGACGCTGAGGCCGCAGAAGAGAAAACCTCGTTTGACGTGGTGCTTAAAGCCCCCGGTGGATTGAAGTTGGCCGTAGTGAAACTAGTTAAAGAACTTACGGGTTTAGGACTCAAAGAAGCGAAAGAACTAGTTGATAGCTCGCCGAAAGAAGTGAAGCAGGGAGTGCCCAAAGATGAAGCTGAAGGCATGAAAAAACAATTGGAAGAAGCTGGCGCTGAAGTTGAAATTAAATAGACAACCCGCACCACCATAGTTATTCCTAGGTAGGCCTGGCTTTTTTTGGTCAGGTCTTTTCCCGTTTGTGCCCACATTGACGAGTTCCGCTTTTTGCTGAACCGAATTTACCATCATCAAAACCAATATAGCTTTGGCTAACGCACACAACTCAAATAACCGAGTCGGCTTGGGAAAAGCGTCCCCTTCCCCCGACCGGATTAGTTTTTCATCCATAAAAAGAGTCATCGACTACCCTGACTTTCTGAATGTTCAACTTCAGTCATTCCAGGATTTTCTCCAGATTGACACTCCCGCCGAGCAACGGAAAGACGAAGGACTCTTTAAAGTGTTCTCCGAAAATTTTCCGATCACCGACTCGCGTGAGAACTTTGTGCTGGAGTTCATCGATTATGTCATTGATCCTCCAAAGTACTCTATCGATGAGTCCATTGATTGAGGATTGACTTACTCAGTGCCTCTCAAAGCAAAATTGCGCTTGTCGTGTAATGATGAGGACAACGAAGACTTCGAGACCATTGAGCAGGAAGTTTTTTTAGGAAACATTCCTTATATGACCCTTAAGGGGTCGTTCATCATCAATGGGGCCGAA
Organism: uncultured Cytophagales bacterium; assembly: GCA_963761785.1. Lineage (GTDB taxonomy): Bacteria > Bacteroidota > Bacteroidia > Cytophagales > Cyclobacteriaceae > Tunicatimonas. The sequence goes on along the minus strand of CAVXII010000001.1, from coordinate 740,812 downwards.
CGCGTTATCGTGTCGCAGTTGCACCGTTCGCCCGGTGTGTTCTTCGCTCAAAGCAAGCACACCAACGGTACCAAGCTGTATTCTGCCCGGATTATTCCCTTCAAAGGGTCTTGGATCGAGTTCGCTACTGACGTAAATAACGTTATGTACGCTTATATTGACCGCAAGAAGAAGTTTCCGGTCACCACCCTGCTGCGCGCTATCGGCTACGGAGCAGATAAAGATATTCTCGATCTGTTCGGCTTATCAGAAGAAGTGAAGGCCGACGCAAAAACGCTAAAGAAATACGTCGGACGCAAGCTGGCCGCCCGGGTGTTACGCACCTGGACGGAGGATTTTGTGGATGAAGATACCGGAGAAGTAGTGTCTATCGACCGAAACGAAGTGCTGTTGGAGCGTGACTCTATTCTTGAGAAAGAGGACATCCAGATTGTGTTGGACTCAGGAGCCAGTTCCATTATCGTGCACAAGGACGATGTGAACGTTACTGACTATTCTATTATCTATAATACGCTTCAGAAAGACAACTCAAATTCGGAGAAAGAAGCGGTGGAGCAAATCTACCGGCAACTGCGCAACACCGAAGCACCCGATGAGCAGACAGCCCGCGATATCATTCAGAGCCTGTTCTTCAGCGACAAGCGCTACGACCTGGGCGAAGTGGGACGTTACCGAATTAACAAGAAGCTAAATTCGGACATTGAGTCCGACGTTCGGGTGCTCACCACCGAAGATATTATCAAGATTGTGAAGTACCTGATCGGGCTGATCAACTCGCGGGCGGTGGTGGATGATATTGACCACCTGAGCAACCGGCGCGTGCGCACCGTGGGTGAGCAACTCTATAGCCAGTTTGGCGTAGGCTTGGCCCGAATGGCCCGCACCATCAAGGAGCGCATGAACGTGCGCGACAACGAAGACTTCAAACCGGTGGATCTGATTAACGCCCGTACGCTGTCATCGGTCATCAACTCGTTCTTCGGCACCAACCAACTGTCGCAGTTCATGGACCAGACCAATCCGCTGGCCGAGGTAACGCACAAACGACGTATGTCGGCTTTGGGACCCGGTGGACTGTCGCGCGAGCGTGCTGGTTTTGAGGTACGTGATGTGCACTATACGCACTACGGCCGTCTGTGTACTATTGAGACGCCAGAAGGACCCAACATTGGGTTAATTTCTTCGCTCTGTGTGCACGCCAAGGTGAACAGCATGGGCTTCATTGAGACCCCTTACCGCAAAGTGGATAAGGGCAATGTGTCAGAAGATGTGATCTATCTGACTGCCGAAGAAGAAGATACCCATAATATCGCGCAGGCCAATGCTCCGCTAACCGAGCGGGGTAAATTCATCAACGATACTATCAAAGCCCGTTACGAAGGCGACTTCCCGGTAGTGGGTCCCGACGACGTGACCTATATGGATATCGCACCTAACCAGATTGTGTCGGTAGCCGCTTCGTTGATTCCTTTCCTGGAGCACGATGATGCTAACCGCGCGCTGATGGGTTCTAACATGCAGCGGCAGGCGGTGCCCCTGCTCAAGCCTCAGGCTCCGATTGTAGGAACCGGTTTGGAAGGACGCGTTGCCCTGGATTCTCGCTCGCTTATTCTTGCCGAAGAAGATGGAGTGGTCGACTTTGTGGATGCTACGCGCATCGTGATGAAGTACGACCTGACCGAAGACCAACTGAAGACCAGCTTCGATGCCGACACCAAGGAGTATCATCTGGTGAAGTTCCGACGAACCAACCAGGATACCTGCGTGAACCTGAAGCCGATTGTGCTGCACGGGCAGCGGGTGAAGAAGGGACAACCCCTGTGCGAAGGCTACGCTACCGAAAATGGTGAGCTCGCGCTGGGACGCAACCTGATGGTGGCCTTTATGCCCTGGCAGGGATACAACTTTGAGGATGCCATCGTGATTTCCGAAAAAGTGGTGCGTGAGGATATTTTTACCTCGGTACACGTAGAAGAGTTTGAACTGGAAGTGCGCGACACCAAGCGCGGCGAAGAAGAACTGACTTCGGAAATTCCGAACGTGAGTGAGGAGGCGGTGAAGAACATTGATGACAACGGCATCATTCGGGTAGGAGCTGAGGTACGTGAGGGAGATATTCTGATTGGAAAGATCACCCCCAAAGGGGAAACCGATCCTACCCCGGAAGAAAAACTGCTGCGCGCCATCTTTGGCGATAAAGCAGGCGACGTGAAAGATGCTTCATTAAAAGCTTCGCCTTCGCTACGCGGCACCGTAATCGACACCAAGCTATTCTCACGTCCTAAAAAAGACAAGGACCTGCGGGCCAGGTCACGCAAGGAAGTAGAGACTCTCAAGAAGCGTTATAGCAACGATTTGCTGGCGCTGCGCACGCGGGTTATCGATAAAATGGTAATCCTGCTAGAAGGAAAAACCACCGAAGGGGTGCAGCATAAGTTTGGTGACGAGATCTTATCCAAAGGATCGAAGTTCAATCGGGCCAACATTGAGAATAACATATTCCCTGATAAAAACCCCTACCGCGACGAGAGTTCGTACAGTGTACAAGAGGAGGCTAACCTCATCGCCGACTTAGTCATCGACAACTGGACCAACGATGAGAAGCTCAACAAACTGGTGCCTGATTTGGTGCGAAGCTACACCCAGAAGCGCAACGAGATCACCGCGCACTTCAAGCGTGAGCGCTTTACCCTTGAGGTGGGCGACGAGCTTCCGGCGGGTATTGTGCAACTGGCCAAGGTATACGTAGCCAAAAAACGCAAGCTGAAGGTAGGGGATAAGATGGCTGGTCGCCACGGAAATAAAGGCGTGGTTGCCCGGATCGTAAGGGAAGAAGATATGCCATTCATGGAAGATGGTACCCCGGTAGATATCGTGCTTAACCCACTGGGCGTTCCCTCGCGAATGAACATCGGGCAAATTTACGAAACGGTGCTCGGTTGGGCAGGTTACAAACTCGGCCGCAAGTACGGTACTCCCATCTTCGACGGAGCTACGCTAGACGATGTGATCAAGGAGCTGAACGAAGCCGAACTACCCGAATTCGGACGTACGGTGCTTCACGATGGACTCACCGGCACTAAGTTTGACCAGAAGGTAACCTGCGGAATCATTTACATGCTGAAGCTGGGCCACTTGGTAGACGATAAGATGCACGCCCGTTCTATTGGCCCTTATTCGCTCATCACCCAGCAGCCGCTGGGAGGTAAGGCGCAATTCGGGGGACAGCGTTTCGGAGAGATGGAGGTGTGGGCGTTAGAAGCCTTCGGCGCCTCGCACGTACTGCAAGAAATCCTGACCGTGAAGTCGGATGATGTGATCGGGCGGGCCAAAGCCTACGAAGCAATCGTGAAGGGAGAAAACCTGCCCAAGCCTAACATCCCCGAGTCCTTCAACGTACTCGTCCACGAGCTTCGCGGACTAGCCCTAGAAATCACCCTGGAGTAAAGGCGCGATTCATCGCGTCTCTTATGATAATATATGTACGCGATTCATCGCGTCTCAACGAAAATCACCTATGGCATTTAAGAAAAATAGAAAACTGAATAACGACTTCTCCAAAGTTACGATCAGCCTGGCCTCCCCGGAGTCAATTCTTGAAAGTTCACACGGAGAAGTGACGCAGCCCGAAACCATCAACTACCGGACCTACAAGCCGGAGATGGGCGGACTGTTCTGCGAACGCATCTTCGGTCCGGTGAAGGACTGGGAATGCCATTGCGGAAAATACAAGCGCATTCGCTACAAAGGAATTATCTGCGATCGTTGCGGGGTGGAGGTTACCGAGAAAAAAGTGCGTCGCGAACGCATGGGCCATATTGAGTTAGTGGTGCCCGTGGCACATATTTGGTACTTCCGTTCGTTGCCAAACAAAATTGGTTACCTGCTGGGGCTATCAACCAAGAAACTGGATCAGATTATCTACTACGAGCGCTACGCAGTGATCAGCCCTGGTATCAAGGCCGACGATGGCATCAGCTATCTTGACTTCCTCACCGAAGACGAGTACCTGGATATCATCGACAAGTTACCGGCTGATAATCAGAAGCTCGATGATAACGATCCCAATAAGTTTATCGCCAAGATGGGGGCTGACGCCTTAGAAATGCTGTTGGCCCGCACCCAACTAGATGAGCTCTCGTACAGTTTGCGCCATCAGGCGGCTACTGATACCTCGCAACAGCGCAAGGCTGAGGCGCTGAAGCGTCTGAAGGTAGTTGAATCGTTCCGCGATGCCCGCACCCGTATTGAGAACCGCCCCGAGTGGATGATTATCAAGATGGTCCCGGTTATTCCACCCGAGTTGCGCCCGCTGGTGCCGCTGGACGGAGGTCGCTTTGCCACTTCAGATTTGAACGATCTGTACCGCAGGGTTATTATCCGGAATAACCGACTCAAGCGTTTGATCGACATCAAGGCTCCCGAAGTGATTCTGCGTAACGAAAAGCGCATGCTTCAGGAAGCCGTAGATTCACTGTTTGATAACTCGCGCAAGGTAAACGCGGTGCGTTCGGACGGCAACCGCGCTCTTAAGTCGCTCAGCGATATGCTCAAGGGAAAACAAGGCCGCTTCCGCCAGAACCTGCTCGGTAAGCGGGTTGATTATTCCGGTCGTTCGGTGATCGTGGTAGGACCTGAGCTTAAGATGCACGAGTGCGGACTGCCTAAAGACATGGCGGCCGAGCTTTTTAAACCCTTTATTATCCGCAAGCTCATCGAGCGCGGCATCGTGAAGACGGTTAAGTCAGCCAAGAAAATTGTGGATCGGAAGGACCCTGTTGTGTGGGACATTCTAGAAAACGTACTGAAGGGCCATCCGGTACTCCTCAACCGAGCACCCACACTGCACCGTTTGGGTATCCAGGCGTTTCAGCCCAAGCTAATCGAAGGCAAGGCGATCCAACTGCACCCCCTGGTATGTACGGCCTTCAACGCCGACTTTGACGGTGATCAGATGGCAGTACACGTTCCCCTGGGGCACGAGGCTATTCTAGAAGCTTCGGTGCTGATGTTGTCGTCGCACAATATTCTGAATCCGGCTAACGGAGCTCCAATTACGGTGCCTTCTCAGGACATGGTGCTGGGATTGTACTACGTGACCAAAGGCCGTCATAGCACCGAAGAAGAACCAGTGGCGGGTGAAGGACTCATCTTTTATAGTCCCGAAGAAGTAATCATCGCGGTTAACGAGGAGCGCGTTTCTAAACATGCCTACATTAAGGTACGCGCCAAGGTGCGTAACGAAAACGACGAGCTGGTGAGCCAAATGGTGGAAACTGTTGCTGGTCGGGTGCTCTTCAATCAGCACGTGCCCGAAGAGGTGGGTTTTGTGGATGAGTTGTTGACCAAGAAAAAACTGCAAAAGATCATTGCTAGGGTGTTCAAAATTACCGGTATGGCCCGTACCGCTCAGTTCTTGGATGATATCAAAGAACTCGGATTCCAGTCAGCTTATCGCGGTGGATTATCCATTGGGTTGGGAGATATTGTGATTCCCGAAGAAAAGACCAAGCTCATCGAGCAGGCCAAGGAAGAAGTAGAAGCCGTACGCAACAACTACTTCATGGGACTTATCACCGACAACGAGCGCTATAACCAGGTAATTGACATTTGGACGCGCGTGAACTCGCAAATTACCAATGCGCTGATGAGCAAGATGGAGAACGCCAAGCAAGGCTTCAACTCCATTTACATGATGATGCACTCCGGTGCCCGGGGTTCGCGTGAACAGATTCGGCAGTTGGGCGGAATGCGTGGATTGATGGCTAAGCCGCAAAAGAACCTCCAGGGTTCAGTAGGTGAGATCATCGAGAACCCTATTCTGTCTAATTTTAAAGAAGGACTAGACGTAATTGAGTACTTCATTTCTACCCACGGTGCCCGAAAGGGACTAGCCGATACCGCCCTGAAAACGGCAGATGCGGGTTACTTAACCCGTCGTCTGGTCGATGTGGCGCAAGATGTGGTGGTGCGAGAATTTGACTGTGGTACGGTGCGGGGACTAATGGTAACGCCCCTCAAGGATAATGAGGAGATTGTGGAACCGCTATCCGAACGCGTACTCGGGCGGGTGCCGGTCCACGATGTGTTTGATCCCATCAGCGAAGAGCTAATCGCGGAATCAGGTCAGGAAATTGATGAAGAATTGGCAATCCGCATCGATGAAAGTGGCATCGAGGAAATAGAAATTCGTTCGCCGCTGACCTGCGAAACCCGCACCGGCATTTGTGCTAAGTGCTACGGACGCAACTTAGCGTCAGGACGCATGGTGCAAATGGGCGAGGCAGTGGGAGTAATCGCAGCGCAGTCAATCGGTGAACCTGGCACGCAGCTAACCTTGCGCACGTTCCACGTGGGTGGTACCGCTTCCAACATTGCTGTGGAAGCAACCCTCCGAGCAAAGTTCGAGGGAACCATTGAGTTTGAGGAACTTCGCCACATCACCACCTCCGATGATGAAGGTAACAACCGTGAAGTGGTGATGGGCCGTTCCGGCGAGATCAAAGTGATTGATGAGAAGAGTGGTAAAGTGCTGTCTACCTACAATGCACCCTACGGTTCATTTCTAAAGGTGAAAGACGGCGACAAAGTGGGCAAGAACCAAGAATTAGCCTACTGGGACCCATACAACGCGGTGATCATGTCGGAATTTGAAGGGACCATCGACTTTGAAGCCATCGAGCAGGGCATCACCTATAAGGAAGAGTTTGATGAACAGACGGGTCACCGTGAGAAGGTGATCACCGAAACGAAGGACAAAACGAAAAATCCCGCTATTCTGGTAATTCCAAAAGGAAAGAAGACGGTTGATGAAGATACCAAGGAGTATAACATTCCGGTAGGAGCGCACTTAGCGGTGGAAACAGGCGATAAAGTAAAAGCCGGACAGGTAATCGCTAAAATACCTCGAATGATGAGCAAGTCCCGCGACATTACGGGAGGTTTGCCTCGTGTCACAGAACTGTTCGAAGCACGTAACCCCTCTAACCCGGCGGTAGTGAGCGAAATCAACGGTGCCGTGACCTACGGAGCCATCAAGCGTGGTAACCGCGAAATCTTTATTGAGTCAAAAGATGGAGTGAAGAAGCGCTACTTGGTGCCCTTGTCGAAGCATATTCTAGTGCAGGACAATGACTTCGTGAAGGCTGGAATGCCGCTGTCTGATGGAGCCATTACCCCGGCGGATATTCTGGCGATCAAAGGGCCCACTGCGGTGCAGGAGTATCTGGTGGATGAAATCCAGGAGGTGTACCGACTACAAGGGGTGAAGATCAGTGACAAGCACATTGAGGTGATTGTCGGGCAGATGATGCAAAAGCTGGAGATCGACGATGCCGGAGATACCGACTTCTTGAAGCGTCAGATCGTGGATCGCTTCACCTTCCGCGAAGAGAACGACCGCGTTATGGACATCAAAATGGTGGAGGATCCGGGCGATTCTGAGAAGTTCAAACCGGGCCAACCGGTAACCACCCGAGAGCTACGCGACGAGAACTCTTCGTTGAAGCGTCAGGACAAGAAAATTGTGCAGGTGCGCGATGCCCAGTCAGCGGTGGCTAAACCTACGTTGCAGGGGATTACCCAGGCGTCGTTAGGTACTGAGAGCTTTATTTCGGCGGCTTCGTTCCAGGAAACCACCAAGGTATTGAGCGAAGCCTCGATCCGAGGCAAAGCTGACCACCTTAACGGACTCAAAGAGAACGTAATCGTTGGTCACCTGATCCCAGCGGGTACCGGAACGCGGGCTTACGACAACATGATCGTTGGTTCTAAAGAAGAGTACGAAGCGCTGAAAGCCTCGCGCGAGCGACGTCAGGCAGCGCAGGAAGAAATTGCTCTTGAAACTAACAGCTAATGGCGCAGGAAGAAGAAGCAAAAAACCAGATTAGCATTGAGCTCTCGGAAGAAATTGCCGAGGGTGAATATGCTAATCTGGCTACCATTGCGCACTCGAACAGTGAGTTCGTCATTGATTTCATCCGGTTGATGCCCGGCACGCCCAAGGCGAAAGTAAAGTCACGTATCATTGTGACACCTGAGCACGCCAAACGATTGCTCTACGCGCTGAAGGACAACATCGATAAATTTGAAAACGCCTTTGGGCCCATCAAGCAAACTGATGAAGCCCCAAAGTTCCCCATTAATTTTGGGGGCGCGATTGGCGAGGCGTGATTTAGCTTAAGGACAAGAGTCAACGCACGACAGTCCACAGCTGGATCAAATCAGCAGTGAACCGTCGCTTATTAACGGTGGGCTATTGACCGTTGAGCGTTGCCTATAGACTATTTCACCAAAGCAACTTTAACTTACTACCGCAAGGCTTTGCAATAACCGATGCATATTTATATCTTTGCCCCTCAATTTTGCAAATGAGGTCCATCAACTAGCGATATTTAATGCCTACTATTCAGCAATTGGTCCGAAAAGGACGAAAAAAATTAACATCAAAGTCCAAGTCTCCGGCCCTGGAGGCGTGTCCCCAGCGACGGGGGGTTTGTACCCGGGTATACACCACTACCCCAAAAAAGCCAAATTCGGCGATGCGGAAGGTGGCGCGGGTACGCTTAACCAACGGACGCGAGGTGAACGCTTACATTCCCGGCGAAGGGCACAATTTACAAGAGCACTCTATTGTGCTCATTCGCGGCGGACGGGTTAAGGATTTGCCGGGGGTGCGTTATCACATCATTCGTGGTGCGCTCGACACGGCCGGAGTGAGCGGGCGAACGCAACGCCGATCTAAGTACGGAGCCAAAAGACCTAAAAAATAAGTAGATGAGGAAGTCAAAACCCAAAAAGCGGTATATCCTGCCTGACCCTAAGTTCAGCGATACGCTCGTGACCAAATTTGTTAACTACCTGATGGTAGATGGTAAGAAAAGTACTGCCTACAATATATTTTACGATGCAGTGGCCATCGCTGAGGAAAAAACTGGCGAAAACGGCTTAGACATGTGGAAGAAGGCGCTAACTAACATATCGCCAGCTGTAGAAGTAAAAAGCCGCCGGGTAGGAGGTGCTACCTTTCAGGTGCCCATAGAAGTGCGCCCTTCGCGCCGCACCTCGCTTGGCATTAAATGGATGATTCGTTACGCCCGCTTGCGGGGAGAGAAAACCATGAAAGAGCGCCTAGCGGGTGAGATTGTGGCCGGAGCTAAAGGTGAAGGCGCTGCGGTTAAGAAGAAAGATGATACTCACCGGATGGCTGATGCTAACAAAGCATTCTCTCACTTCAGATTCTAAAACAAAGCATGGCAAAGAAAGACCTTAAGTTCTTAAGAAATATTGGCATCATGGCCCACATTGATGCTGGGAAAACCACCACTACCGAGCGAATTCTGTACTATACCGGACTAACGCATAAAATCGGTGAAGTGCACGAAGGAGGAGCGACAATGGATTGGATGGCTCAGGAGCAAGAACGAGGCATTACAATAACTTCGGCCGCCACCACCACTACCTGGAAGTATCCTACCGAGCAGGGGCAACCCAATGACGAAACCAAAGATTATCAGATCAACATTATTGACACTCCTGGTCACGTAGATTTTACCGTAGAAGTAGAACGATCTCTGCGCGTACTCGATGGAGCGGTAGCGTTGTTCGACGCTGTCTCAGGAGTTGAACCTCAGTCCGAAACCGTATGGCGACAAGCAGACAAGTACAAAGTGCCTCGTATCTGCTTTGTTAACAAAATGGATCGCGCCGGTGCCGACTTCTTCAACGTGGTGAAAGAAATTGAAGAGAAACTGAACGCCAAGCCCATTCCGTTGCAGGTGCCCATCGGTGCCGAAGACACGTTCAAAGGCGTGGTCGACTTGGTAGTGAACAAAGCCATCGTTTGGGACGACGACAACTTAGGAATGACCTACAAGGTCGTTGATATTCCGGCCGACCTGGTAGAAACCGTGAATGAGTGGCGGCAGCAACTGATTGAGAGCGTAGCTGAGTATGATGATGCTTTGCTGGAGAAATTCTTTGAAGATCCTGATTCAATTAGCGTAGAAGAGATTATGGCCGCCGTCCGCAAGGCGGTGATCGATATGTCATTCTCTCCGGTGCTGTGCGGTTCGGCCTTTAAGAACAAAGGAGTGCAGGCCCTGTTAGATGCGGTTATCGCGTACCTGCCTTCTCCGTTGGATATGCCTCCTATCATAGGTACCGACGAAGACGGGGAGGGTAAAATTACCCGTAAGCCTGATCCGGACGAGCCTTTCGCGGCACTGGCCTTTAAGATTGCTACCGACCCCTATGTAGGGCGACTGGCATTCTTCCGTGTCTATTCCGGACAACTGTCTTCCGGTTCGTACGTGCATAACATGCGTACTGATAAGAAGGAGCGTATTTCGCGCTTGATGCAGATGCACGCCAACAAGCAGAATCAGATCGATAAAGTTGAAGCGGGCGATATTGCGGCCGGAGTAGGGTTTAAAGATATCAAGACCGGCGACACGCTGACCGACGAAAGGCATAAGGTCGTACTGGAATCTATGTCTTTCCCCGAGCCAGTGATTGGCTACGCTATTGAGCCGAAGTCGCAAGAGGATGTGGACAAACTAGGCATGGCGATTGCCAAACTGGTGGAAGAAGATCCTACCCTGCAGGTGTATACCGACGAAGAAACCGGTCAGACTGTTTTGCGTGGAATGGGTGAGCTTCACCTGGATATTATCATGGACCGCATGAAGCGGGAGTTTAAGGTAGAGGTGAACCAGGGAGCTCCGCAAGTAGCGTACAAGGAAGCGATTACCGAAATGGTGGCGCACAAAGAGGTATATAAGAAGCAAACCGGGGGTCGCGGTAAATTCGCTGATATTCTGTTTGAGCTTGGTCCTATAAGTCCGGACAGTGAGGTTAAGCAAGGATTAGAGTTCAACAATGCTATCGTAGGAGGTAAAATTCCGAAGGAATTCATTCCAGCGGTGCAGAAGGGCTTTGAGCAGTCAATGTCTAACGGTCCGCTGGCTGGTTATCCGCTGGATACGATGTACGTGAGACTCTACGACGGTTCTTACCACGACGTTGATTCGGACGCCTTGTCTTTTGAGATGGCAGCGCGGATCGGCTTCCGGGCAGCGGCTAAAAAGGCCAAACCGGTACTGCTGGAGCCAATTATGGCGGTAGAGGTAGTATGTCCCGATGAATACACTGGTCCGGTAAACGGAGATCTGAACAAGCGTCGAGGAATTATCAAAGGAATGGATACCAAAGGCGGTGCTCAAATTCTTAAAGCAGACGTACCTTTGTCCGAACTTTTCGGCTATATCACTGACCTGCGGACTATTTCATCCGGACGCGCTTCCGCTTCGCTCACATTTTCTCACTATGATCCTGTTCCTTCCGGCATTGCTCAAGAAGTGATTGCCAAAGTGAAGGGTGAAAACCAATAATCTTTAACTGTCATGAATCAAAAAATAAGAATAAAGCTGAAGTCTTACGACCATAACTTGGTGGACAAGTCGTCAGAGAAGATTGTTCGGGCAGTGAAGACCACCGGGGCAGTGGTGAGCGGGCCTATTCCGCTACCCACGCGCAAGGAAATATTTACCGTGCTGCGTTCGCCACACGTTAATAAGAAGGCACGTGAGCAGTTTCAGCTGTGTACTTACAAACGCCTGGTCGATATCTATTTGAGTAGCACCAAAACGGTGGATGCACTTATGAAATTAGAACTTCCTAGCGGAGTAGATGTGGAGATCAAGGTCTGATATATCCTCAGCACGATTAGAGAAAAGAACCAATTTCTTACTAGGAATTGGTTCTTTTTTATGCTGACATCAACCATCTCCTTGCAGGAAATCAGCCTTGATTTTAAAGTTGAATTAAATTTTGGGAACGCAGCGAAAATTACTAAATTTGCAGTCCTTTACGGGAAAATAGCTTTTCGCACAGTAAATTACATAGTTACAATGTCGGGTATTATCGGAAAAAAGATTGGCATGACCACCATATACGATGAGGAAGGGAAAAGTGTCCCTTGCACATTGATTGAGGCGGGTCCTTGTGTTATCACGCACGTCAAGAATGAGGCGTCGGATGGCTATACGGCGGTGCAGCTTGGATTTGGTGAGCGCAAGGAAAAGCACGCCTCTAAAGCAGCAGTAGGGCATTGCAAGCGCGCTAGTACCACTCCCAAGGCCAAACTGGTCGAGTTTCGCAACTTTCGCGCTGAGTTTGAGGACCAGGTAGCGATCGGTAATAGCGTGACAGCCGGTGACGTGTTCGCTGAGGGTGATTTTGTTGATGCTATTGGAAAGTCAAAGGGAAAGGGATTTCAGGGCGTAGTGAAGCGCCATGGTTTCGGCGGAGTAGGGCAAGCTACCCACGGACAGCATAACCGGCAACGGGCCCCTGGTTCTATTGGGGCGTGTTCGTTTCCTTCCCGCGTATTCAAAGGGATGCGCATGGCGGGCCGTATGGGTGGCGATCGGGTGAAGCTCCTTAACCTACGGATTATGAAAATTTATCCCGAGAACAATATGGTGCTCGTGAGTGGCTCAGTACCCGGAGCCAAAAACTCATACGTAGTACTAGAGAAGTAAGTAGACATGGAAATAGTAGTAAAGAGCCCTCAGGGCGAAGAAACCGGTCGTTCGGTGACCCTTGACGACACCATTTTTGGGATTAAACCCAATGATCACGCCATCTATCTGGACGTGAAACAATACTTGGCTAATCAGCGACAGGGTACCCACAAAGCCAAGGAACGCGCTGAAATTGCTGGTTCAACCAAAAAGATTAAGAAGCAGAAAGGGACAGGTACCGCCCGCGCGGGAAGTATAAAGTCTCCTATCTTCCGAGGCGGCGGTCGTGTTTTTGGCCCTCGTCCTCGAGACTACGGATTTAAGCTTAACCGCAAACTAAAGCAGCTGGCCCGTCGCTCGGCGTTATCCTACAAAGCGAAGGATAAGCAAATTACCGTTCTGGAGAATCTGACCTTAGATGCCCCTAAGACCAAGCATTATCTGGATTTGCTCAACGGTTTGTCGCTAGGTGACCATAAATCACTGTTTGTCACCAAAGAAGTGAACAAAAACGTACTGCTGTCGGCCCGCAATCTCCAGCACGCGAGCGTTACCACCGCTGATCAGCTAAGTACCTACGACATTCTACATGCCAGCCATCTCATCATCAACGAAGATGCTGTAGAGGTAATTCAACAGTCACTAGCGAAAGCAGAATAATTATGCAGATTCTCAAACGGCCAATAGTAACCGAAAAGATTTCCACGCAAAATGAGCGAGGAGTGTACGGTTTCGTAGTAGATAAACGTGCCAATAAGCTCCAAGTTCGTGATGCTATTGAGCAAACCTACGGCGTTACGGTCGACCAAGTTCGCACAATGAACTACCAGGGTAAAAAGAAAAGCCGCTACACCAAATCGCGGGTGGTAACCGGTAGAAGTACTGGTTTTAAGAAAGCGATTGTCCAGGTGGCCGATGGCGATATTATTGATTTTTATAGCAACGTATAAGCACTGAGGTATGGCAGTTAAGAAGTTAAGACCAATGACTCCCGGACAACGGCACCGTTTAGCACCCGTTTTCTCGGATGTGACGACCAGCACTCCTGAGAAGTCGTTGATTGCACCACAACGCAGCAAGGGCGGTAGAAATAACCAGGGGCGAATGACCGTGCGAAATGTGGGCGGTGGTCACAAGCGCAAGATGCGCATCATTGACTTCAAAAGACAAAAGCTTGATATTCCCGCAACGGTGAAGACGATAGAGTACGATCCCAATCGCTCGGCCCGTATTGCACTACTCTTTTACGCTGATGGTGCCAAAACCTACATCTTAGCTCCGGTGGGTTTAAAAGTAGGTCAACAGGTAGTTTCCGGGCAAGCTGTGCCTCCCGAAGTAGGTAATACCCTTCCGCTGTCTGCTATTCCACTGGGTACGGTAGTGCACAATATTGAATTAACACCGGGTCGGGGTGGGCAAATGGCCCGCAGTGCCGGAACTTACGCGCAGTTGCTAGCGCGCGAAGGAAAGTATGTGACTTTAAAATTGCCTTCCGGTGAGATGCGCATGGTGCTAGGTGCTTGCATGGCCACGGTAGGATCGGTGTCAAACGTAGACCACATGAACGTGACCTACGGAAAAGCCGGTCGCAGGCGTTGGCTAGGTCGCCGTCCCCGCGTTCGCGGAGTGGCCATGAACCCGGTAGATCACCCGATGGGTGGTGGCGAAGGAAAGGCGTCCGGTGGACACCCCCGCTCTCGCAACGGAGTGATCGCCAAAGGTTACAAAACGCGTCGGCCTAAGAAGTACTCTAATAAATTGATTATCAGCAGAAAGAATAAATAATTATGGCTCGTTCGCTAAAAAAGGGACCTTACATTGACTACCGCCTCATGCATAAGGTGGACGTGATGAATGATTCTAGTAAGAAGTCAGTCATCAAAACCTGGTCGCGGCGGTCAATGATTTCGCCCGATTTTGTGGGACACACTTTTGCGGTGCACAATGGCAATAAGTTTATCCCGGTTTACGTCACTGAGAACATGGTGGGCCACAAGCTGGGCGAATTTGCGCCTACCCGCAACTTCCGCGGACACATCGCCAAAAAAGATAAAGGACGAAGATAATGGAAGCAGTAGCTAAACTAAACAACGTGCCCACCTCGCCGCGCAAGATGCGCCTGGTGGCCGACATGGTCCGCGGTCGTGACGTATTCACCGCGCTCAACATTTTGAAGTTCGAGCCGAAGTACGGTGCTGAGAAGCTAGAGAAGCTTTTGTTCTCGGCTATCTCTAACTGGGAAGTGAAGAATGAAGGAGAGCGTCCGGAAGAAGCAGACCTGTACGTGAAAGAAATTCGCGTGGATGCAGGACGGATGCTGAAACGCCTACGTCCTGCCCCTCAAGGACGAGCTCACCGCATCCGAAAGCGGTCTAACCATGTCACCGTAATCATAGATAGCCGGTTAGACGATACAATAGAAGTGACCACTGATAACGAAGCAGCAGCTAACGAATAAACTATGGGACAGAAAATTAACCCAATTGCCTTTCGGCTAGGAATTATTAAGGGCTGGGACTCCAGCTGGTACGGTGGTAAAGACTTCTCTGAAAAGTTAGTAGAAGATTACGAAATAAGAAAATACGTAAACGCCCGCCTGCAACGCGGCGGGGTGTCTAAAGTTGTTATTGAGCGCACCCTTAAGCGAATCACGCTAACGATCCACACGGCCCGGCCGGGAGTGGTAATCGGTAAGGGCGGGGCTGAGGTAGATCGCCTGAAGGAAGAACTAAAAAAGCTAACCGGTAAGGAAGTACAGATTAATATTTATGAGATTAAGCGCCCTGAATTGGACGCTCAACTAATCGGCGACTCTATTGCTCAGCAGCTCGAGGCGCGCATCTCGTACCGACGGGCAATGAAGCAGGCCTTAGCGTCCGCTTTGCGGGTAGGAGCCCAGGGAATTAAAATTAAAGTGTCGGGCCGGTTGGGCGGAGCTGAGATGGCTCGTACTGAGCAATACAAAGAGGGCCGCATTCCACTGCATACCCTGCGGGCTGATATAGACTATGCTTTGTCAGAAGCTAACACGGTGTACGGTAAAATTGGAGTACGCGTTTGGGTGTTTAAGGGTGAAGTATTTGGTAAGCGCGATTTGTCACCCAACGCAGGGGCAAGCAGTCAAGATGGCCCTGGTAGTGGTGGACAACGTTCGGGCCGAGGCGGGGGACGCGGTGATCGCGATCGCCGACGAGATGCTGGAGCAGCCGGAGGACGACGACGTAGAAATAGATAAACTAAGCTAGCATGTTACAGCCGAAAAGGACGAAATTTAGAAAAATGCAAAAGGGGCGGATCAAGGGAACCGCCCAGCGGGGCCACCGAATCGCTTTTGGTAGCTTTGGTCTAAAAACTCTGGAACCTGGTTGGATCACCAGCCGCCAGATTGAGTCCGCCCGTATTGCTATGACTCGTTTCATGAAGCGAGAGGGTCAGGTATGGATCCGCATATTTCCTGATAAACCCATTACCAAAAAACCCGCTGAAGTTCGTATGGGTAAGGGTAAGGGAGCCCCTGAGTATTGGGTAGCTACCATCCGGCCCGGACGCATTATGTTCGAGATGTCGGGGGTGCCTAGCGCAGTGGCGCAAGAGGCACTGCGACTGGCCGCTCAGAAATTACCAGTAAAAACCAAATTTGTTATACGACGCGATTACGCAGGAGATTAATATGAAGAATTCTGAAATAAAATCTATGTCAGAGAGTGAATTGCACGAGCGTATTCAGACCGAACAGGAAAGTCTAACTAAGCTGCGCTTCTCTCACGCCGTTACCCCCATTGAAAATCCTTCTCGAATCCGGGTAATGCGCAAAACAGTCGCCCGATTGAAGGCAGAACTACGCGCCAAAGAGCTGGCCAAATCATAATACTATGGAAGAGAATAAAACAAACGAACCGCAGACCGAAGAGAAGGAGGATGCAACCCCGGCGGCGAGCGAGCGTACTGAAGCGACAGCAGTTGAAGAAGCACCCACTGAGCCAAGTGACGAAGCTAAATCTGATGATTCTGCTCCGAAAGCTGAAGTTGAGCCCGAAGACACCGCACAGCACGCTTTGGATTTGCACCACGGACGGAATCTGCGAAAAGAGCGGGTTGGCGAGGTGACAAGTAGCAAAATGAATAAATCAATTACCGTAGCGGTGCAGCGACGCATTATGCACCCAATGTACGGAAAGTACATTGGCAAGACCACCAAGTTTACCGCCCACGATGAGAACAACGATTGTGGTGTAGGTGATACCGTACGCATTATGGAGACGAGACCCATCAGCAAGAATAAGCGGTGGCGTCTGGTAGAAATCATTGAAAGAGCCCAATAATTATGATACAACAAGAATCCAGACTAAACGTAGCGGATAATAGCGGGGCACGGGAAGTGCTTTGCATCCGTGTATTGGGCGGTACGGGGAAGCGCTACGCTTCCGTAGGTGATAAAATTATCGTGACGGTGAAGTCGGCGTTATCCTCTAGCAGCCTTAAAAAAGGAACCGTCTCTCGGGCGGTGGTAGTGCGGGTGAAGAAGGAGATTCGTCGTAAAGACGGTTCTTATATCCGGTTTGAAGAAAACGCCGCCGTACTACTTAATCCCAACGATGAGCCACGTGGCACTCGAATATTCGGACCAGTAGCCCGCGAGTTGCGAGAAAAGCAATTCATGAAGATTGTTTCATTGGCCCCGGAAGTACTTTAATAGCTATGAAAAAGCAACAAACCAAAAAGATAAAGCTTCGTATCAAGAAAGATGATACCGTAAAGGTGATCTCTGGAAACGATAAAAACAAAACCGGTAAAGTGCTGGAGATCTTTCCGGCCCTGAATAAGGCAAAAGTGGAGGGGGTACGCATGGTGACCAAGCACAACAAACCCTCAGCCCAGCATCCCGAAGGAGGAAGAGAGCAGCAAGAAGCGCTCATTCATATTAGCAATCTTATGCTTATAGACCCCGCAACGGGCGACCCTACCAAGGTGGGACGGCGACGGGATGATGCCGGTAAACTGCAACGATTTAGTAAGAAAACTAGCGAATTTATTCAGTAATGGCAACGACAGAAACATATACCCCCCAGCTCAAAGAAAAGTATCAGCAGGAGATAATTCCCAAGCTTCAGGAAAAGTTTGGCTACAAATCAGTCATGCAAGTACCTAAGGTAATTAAAATTGCCGTGAATAAGGGAATCGGTGCAGCAGTAGCCGATAAGAAGCTGGTTGATGTAGGGGTGGAAGAACTATCTACCATTACTGGCCAGAGAGCAGTGGCTACCATCGCTAAAAAATCCGTATCTAATTTTAAGCTTCGCGATGGTATGCCCATCGGTGCTAAGGTAACTCTACGCGGTAACCGTATGTATGAGTTTATGGATCGTTTGATGAATATTGCTCTGCCCCGCGTACGTGACTTTCGTGGCATCAATGATAAGGGCTTTGACGGTCGCGGTAATTATACGCTGGGTGTGAAAGAGCAGATTATATTCCCCGAAATCAGTATTGATAAAGTGAATCGGATTTCTGGTATGGACATTACTTTTGTTACCAACGCCGAAACAGATGAAGAGTGCTACGAATTGTTAAAAGCGCTTGGAATGCCTTTCGCAAATAAAAATAATTAAGCAGTATGGCTAAGCAATCAATTATCGCCCGAGAAAGAAAACGACAACGCACCGTAGCGCGGTACGCTGAAAAGAGAGCGCAACTTAAGGCAGAAGGTGATTACGAAGGACTCGACAAACTGCCTCGCAACGCTTCACCGGTTCGCCTGCACAACCGTTGCAAGCTGACCGGACGTCCCCGTGGTTATATGCGTAAGTTCGGTATATCGCGCGTTACCTTCCGAGAGATGGCATCAATGGGAAAGATTCCCGGAATCACCAAAGCTAGTTGGTAAAAAACTTTTGAAAAGAACATAATTAACGTACTTTTGCCCTCCGTTTTATGAGGCCTAAGACGTAAAGGCGTAATATATTACGTCTCAACTTAAGAAAAAAGAAATGGTTACTGATCCAATAGCCGATTATCTCACCCGCATTCGGAACGCTATCCGCGCAAACCACCGCATTGTTGAGATTCCGGCATCTAACATAAAGAAGGAAATCACTAAGGTGCTTCACCAAAAGGGGTACATCCAGAACTATAAGTTTGAAGATGGGATAAACTACCAAGGAGTTATAAAGATTGCGTTGAAATACAACCCCGCGAAGAAGACTCCGGCAATCACCCAACTAACGCGCATTAGTAAGCCCGGTTTGCGCAAGTATGCCAACGCTGAGAACCTTCCGCGCGTACTGAACGGTTTGGGAATTGCGATAATTTCAACGTCAAAAGGTTTGATTACCGACAAAGAAGCGCGCAACCTCAAAGTCGGGGGAGAAGTGATTTGTCACGTTTACTAAGCAACGCTAATGTCAAGAATAGGAAATCAACCCATAGAATTACCCAAAGAAGTTACGTTAACTACTGACGATCACAATGTGGTGTCGGTGAAGGGGCCAAAGGGCACACTCACTCAAAAAGTAGATCGTGACCTAAAGGTAACGGTTCAAGATGGCACCATCTCGGTAGAGCGTCCTACAGACCAGAAGCGGCACAAGATGATGCACGGCCTGTATCGTTCACTTATCAATAACATGGTAGAGGGCGTTAACAATGGCATTAAGAAAGAAATGGAACTAGTTGGAGTAGGATATAAAGCATCGGTGCAAGGGGATATTCTTGAACTTAGCCTGGGTTACTCCCACGGAATCTTCATTCAGATGCCAGAAGGAGTGAAGGTTTCTGCCGAAACGGCCAAAGGAAAGAATCCAATTGTCACCGTAGAAGGATACGATAAACAATTAGTAGGACAAGTAACCGCCAAAATACGATCACTGCGACCTGTAGAACCCTATAAGGGTAAAGGAATTCGTTTTGTTGGTGAGGTGGTTCGCAGGAAAGCTGGTAAAGCAGCTGCTAAATAATAGACGAATATGCCAACGAATAAGAAAACAAGCCGCCGGAATCGTATCAAGATGGGAGTTCGCAATAAAATTAGCGGAACCCCCGAGCGTCCTAGACTTTCAGTATACAAAAGCAATAAAGGAATTTACGCGCAGTTGATTGATGACGCAGCCGGTAACACCTTGGCGCAAGCGTCTTCTCGCGAACTGGGTGATTACACAAACGCAACCATTGAGGTGGCCAGCAATGTTGGTAAGAAACTTGCCGAACGTGCTAGCGCTAACGGCGTTGCATCGGTGGTCTTCGACCGAAACGGATACATTTATCACGGTAAGGTGAAGGCACTAGCTGACGGAGCCCGCGAAGGAGGTCTCAAATTTTAAGAACATGGCAAAGAACGTAAAGTCGATCAAAGCAAGCGAAATAGACCTCAAAGAAAGGGTTGTTTCTATCAACCGGGTAGCCAAAGTGGTGAAAGGAGGGCGGCGATTTAGCTTCTCCGCTATCGTTGTTGTTGGGAATGGCGACGGAGTAGTCGGATATGGCTTGGGTAAAGCCAATGAGGTAACTGACGCAATTACCAAAGGCGTGGACGACGCAAAGAAGAATCTGCTCCGGGTCCCTGTACTGAAGGGCACCGTACCTCACGAAGCCCTTGGTAAGTTCGGTGGTGGGTTTGTTCTCATTAAGCCAGCGGCTCCCGGAACGGGCGTGATTGCCGGAGGTGCCATGCGGGCGGTATTGGAGAGTGCGGGACTGCATGATGTATTGGCTAAGTCCAAAGGCTCTTCCAATCCGCATAATGTGGTGAAGGCGACTTTCGATGCGCTGATGTCAATGCGCGATGCGTATACCGTGGCTGAGCAGCGCGGAGTAGAATTGAGTACAGTTTTCAACGGATAATAACGATGGCCAAGGTAAAAATTACGCAACGAAAGAGCTTGATCAACCGTCCGGTGCGCCAGAAGCGAACTATTCAGGCATTAGGACTCGGAAAAATTAACCGAACGGTAGAAGTTGAAGCTACTCCCCAGATTAAGGGAATGATTAATAAGGTACACCATTTGGTAGAAGTAACCGAAGCATAATATGGATCTTAGTACATTACAACCGGCCCCGGGATCAATCCGAAAGAACAAACGTCTCGGACGAGGCGTAGGATCGGGACAGGGAAAAACCGCCGGTCGCGGCCACAAGGGAGCTAAATCTCGCTCAGGTTACAAGAAGAAAATGGGTTTTGAGGGCGGACAGATGCCCTTGCAGCGCCGGGTGCCTAAGTTTGGATTTACTTCCCCGAACAGGGTCTCCTACAGTGTTTTAAACCTTGATCAGGTGCAGGCTATCGCCGAAAGCAAGGGAGGCGATCAACTAACCGTAGCAGACTTTGTAACTGCTGGTCGGATCGGCAAAAAGGATCTGCTTAAGATTCTTGGCAACGGCGAGATCACCCAGGCAATCACAGTGGAAGCCCATGCGTTCTCAAAATCAGCGGTTGCTGCCATTGAGCAGGCCGGAGGAACGACCAATAAACTGTCTACGCGCGTATGAAGAAGTTTATCACCACCATTCGCAATATCTTCTCTATCGAAGAACTACGTACCCGTATCCTAAACACGATCGGGTTTCTGATTATCTTTCGATTAGGTTCATTTGTTGTTTTGCCTGGAGTTGATCCAAACTTATTGGGTGAAGGTGGAGGTGGTATGTTGGGCTTGCTAGATAATTTTCTAGGAGGTGCTTTTAGCCGTGCATCTATATTTGGATTGGGCATCATGCCTTATATCTCAGCTTCTATTGTGATCCAGCTACTCACCGTAGCTGTTCCGTACTTTCAGAAGCTTCAGAAGGAGGGTGACTCAGGGCGCAAGAAAATTACCCAGATCACCCGAGTGCTCACTATCGCTATTACGTTGGGACAGTCTTTGGCCTACCTATCCACCGCAGTGGCTCCAGAAGCTATTGTTATAGATAACGCGTTTTTCACCGCATCATCCATGATTTTGCTCACTGCGGGCACAATCTTCTGCATGTGGTTAGGCGAAAAGATTACTGAAAAAGGTATTGGTAACGGGATATCTATGCTGATTATGATTGGCATTATTGCGCAGTTTCCCGATTCAATTGTTAAGGAAGCTTTGGCCAAAGGTATGAGTGGGGCACTGTTGTTCGTCCTCGAAATTATCGCACTATTCTTCGTGGTGATGGCCACCGTGTTGTTGGTGCAGGCGGTACGACGTATCCCAGTGCAGTATGCCAAGCAGGTGGTCGGCAACAAGGTATACGGCGGACAGCGTCAGTATATTCCTCTGAAAGTGAATGCGTCGGGAGTGATGCCGATCATCTTTGCCCAGTCTCTGATGTTTCTACCTGGATTGCTGTCAGGATTTTTTGCCGACACGAACGATACGGCCGCAATGGTTGTTCGCACATTTGGTGACATCACCTCTTGGCAGTATAATCTGGTATTTGCGGTGATGATTATCTTGTTCACATTCTTTTATACTGCGATTACGATTAATTCCAGTCAGATTTCTGACGATTTGAAACGGAACGGTGGTTTCGTTCCCGGTGTTAAACCCGGGCGTCCTACCGCTGATTATATTGATGCGGTGTTATCACGGATTACGCTGCCCGGATCAATTTTCTTGGCGGTGATTGCTATACTTCCGGCATTGGCGAACTTAGCCGGAGTGATTATGGAATTCTCCTACTTTTACGGAGGGACGTCGTTGCTAATTATGGTGGGAGTTATTTTAGATACCCTCCAACAGATCGAGAGCTACCTGCTCATGCGTCACTACGAAGGTATGATGAAGTCCGGTAAGGTAAGAGGGCGTTCACAAGGAGCGGCAGTGGCTTAATTTAAATGAGTTTATAGTACCCAATGGCAAAACAATCATCTATTGAGCAGGATGGAACAATATCCGAAGCTTTGTCTAACGCAATGTTTCGGGTAGAACTGGAAAATGGCCACGAAGTGGTAGCGCATATTTCTGGAAAAATGAGAATGAATTACATTAAAATACTACCAGGCGATCGGGTGAAGTTAGAAATGTCCCCCTACGATTTGTCCAAAGGAAGAATTGTTTACAGATACAAATAGTCATGAAAGTTAAAGCATCAGTTAAAAAGCGCAGTGTTAACTGCGTGATTGTGCGGCGTAAGGGAAAACTCTACGTGATTAACAAGAAGAACCCGAGATTTAAACAACGACAAGGATAATTATGCGAATAGCTGGAGTTGATATTCCCGATAACAAACGAGGAGAAGTAGGTCTGACCTATATCTTTGGTATAGGCCGTAGTTCGGCTAATGATATCCTGGTACGGGCCAATGTAGACCGTGATAAGAAAGCGGGAGAGTGGACCGACGAAGAATCTAATGCCATCCGATCAATCATATCGGAAAGCTACAAGGTAGAAGGAGTACTTAAATCTGAGGTGCAATTAAGTATCAAACGCCTTTTGGATATTGGATGCTATCGGGGATTACGTCACCGCCGAGGACTTCCGGTCCGGGGGCAGCATACCAAGAACAATTCGCGTACCCGTAAGGGCAAGCGTAAAACGGTTGCTAACAAGAAAAAAGCAACTCGCTAATAAAGATCGTACAGACGCGATTTATCGCGTCTCCGTATAAAGACGCACCGCATCCACGGTGGATACTTCGCGTCTCACTCTCACTGATATGGCACAGAAAAGAAAAGACAAAGGCAAGAAGCGGGTTGTAGGGGTAGAAACCCTGGGACAAGCCCACATCAAAGCTTCCTTCAACAACATCATCATTTCTATCACCAATACCTCGGGACAAGTCATTTCCTGGGCTTCGGCCGGCAAGATGGGATTCCGCGGTTCTAAAAAGAATACCCCTTACGCGGCGCAAATGGCGGCGGCTAACTGTGCTCAAAAAGCACACGATGCGGGTATGCGGAAGGTAGAAGTGTTCATTAAAGGCCCTGGTTCAGGACGTGATGCCGCAATTCGGTCATTACAGAACACGGGTTTGGAAGTGACATCCATTCAGGATGTAACCCCGCTGCCCCACAATGGGTGCCGCCCCCCGAAACGAAGAAGAGTATAATAAAATCACATTTGTACAGACGCCATTCATGGCGTCTCAACGACAACTAACTATGGCTCGATATCGAGGTCCGAAGGCGAAAATCGCCCGTAAATTTAATGATCCTATTTTTGGCCCCAGCAAGGCCCTACAGAAGAAAAGTTACCCGCCTGGTCAACACGGACGAAGTCGGCGTCGCAAGCAGTCAGAATACGCCATTCAATTGATGGCTAAACAGAAAGCGAAGTATACCTACGGAGTGCTGGAGAAGCAATTCGCTAACCTTTTTGATAAGGCAAGTCGTAGCCAAGGAATTACTGGCGAAGTGCTGCTTCAGTTGCTTGAAGCACGACTTGACAACGTTGTGTATCGCCTAGGACTTTCTCCTACCCGACGTGGTGCTCGCCAGTTGGTAGGGCACAAACACATTACGGTTAATGGTAACTTGGTAAATATCCCTTCGTATAGTTTGAAACCCGGCGATATCGTCGCTGTGCGTGAGAAGTCAAAATCATTACAGGCGGTTGTGGATAGCGTCATCTCTAATAGTGCTAAGGCCAAGCGACACAGTTGGCTAGAGTGGGATCAAAGTGAACTTTCCGGGCGTTACACCACCCATCCGCAACGCGACGAGATTCCTGAGAACCTGCAGGAGCAATTAATCATCGAGCTATACTCTAAGTAAGTAATTACCCAACACAACACAACAATGTCAATATTAGCATTTCAAATGCCTGAGAAGGTGGTAATGGAAAAGGCCGACAATTTCCACGGCGTTTTTACCTTCAAACCACTAGAGCGAGGATACGGAGTTACCATCGGCAACGCACTGCGAAGAATACTGTTGTCCTCACTGGAGGGATACGCAGTTACTGGCGTAAAGATCCCCGGAGTACTGCATGAGTTTTCTTCCGTAGAAGGCGTAGTAGAAGATGTTTCGGAGATTATCCTGAATCTTAAGATGGTTCGTTTCCGGAAAATTTCCGACGATTTTGTCGATAATAAAATCGTTGTGCAGCTCAAGGGGCAGTCTACCTTCACGGGGGCCGATATACAGAAGCATACCTCATCCTTCGAGGTTCTGAACGGTGAGCACGTAATTGCTAACCTGGATGCCTCGGTAGATACTGAGATTGAAGTCTACGTGGAGAAGGGGCGCGGCTACTTGCCCGCCGAAGAGAACAAGCAGAATGACCAGGCTTTAGGCTACATTGCCACCGACGCGATCTTTACGCCTATTAAAAACGTGATGTATCGTATTGAGAATACGCGGGTGGAGCAAAAGACGGATTATGAGCAGTTACAGCTTGACATCCAGACCGATGGGTCAGTTCATCCGGAGGACGCTTTGAAAGGAGCTGCCAACATTCTGATCAATCACTTCATGCTTTTCTCTGATCAGAATATGATTCTGGAAACTCCCCAACAAGGAGAGCCCGATACTGTAGATGAAGAACTGCTGCACATGCGGAAGCTGCTTAAAACGCCGTTGAATGATCTTGACCTGTCAGTGCGCGCTTACAACTGCTTGAAGGCAGCTGATGTACGTACGTTGGGTGACTTGGTTACCCTAGAGATATCAGACATGATGAAATTTCGTAACTTCGGTAAAAAATCACTGGCGGAATTGGAGCAATTGGTACAAGATAAGAACCTGACTTTTGGCATGGATCTTACGCGATACAAGTTAGAAGAAGACTAAGCAAGCTGAACGCTAGCGCATAACTAGAAGATCATGAGACACGGAAAAAAGTTCAATCACCTGGGGCGTACCTCTACGCACCGCAAGGCGATGTTATCAAATATGGCCGCTTCGTTGATTGTCAACAAACGAATCACCACCACGGTTGCTAAAGCCAAGGCATTACGACAGTACGTAGAGCCGCTCATCACTAAGTCCAAGACCGATACCACACAGTCGCGTCGGGTTGTCTTCTCTTATCTGCAAGATAAGGTTTCGTCACAGGTACTCTTTAGTGAAGTGGCTGAAAAGGTAGCAGATCGGCCCGGTGGGTACACCCGGATCATCAAGCTAGGCGGACGCCTGGGTGATAACGCGGAGATGGCGTTGATCGAATTGGTGGATTTTAACGATTTGTATACTCAAGGCGAAGAGAAAACGAAGAGCCGTACGCGCCGTAGCCGACGTGGTGGCAAGAGCAAGAGCGAAGATACCAGCGCTCAGTCTCCCGAAACAACTTCCGCTGCTGTAGTTGATGCTGGAGAAGCCACTGTA
The DNA here is from genome assembly GCA_963761785.1 of uncultured Cytophagales bacterium. Lineage (GTDB taxonomy): Bacteria > Bacteroidota > Bacteroidia > Cytophagales > Cyclobacteriaceae > Tunicatimonas. The sequence continues at coordinate 715,060 of CAVXII010000001.1, read as the reverse complement.
GAAGAGGTTGCTTCGGAAACTATACTTGATGCCCCCCCGGCTGCTGACGAAGACAATACTGCTGATACAACTTCAACCGCTGCTACAGCGACCCAGGAAGACGTGCCAGTTGTAGAGGAAGTACCTGAACGGCCAACAATGGAGGTAGAAGTAAAAGAAGGCGGCGACGTGATCGAACTGAGTGGCGAGGCGGTTGTGGACGAGCCTGTTGTGGTGGAGACTATCACTGATGAAAAACCGTCGTCTGAATCACCCGCGAGTGAGGATGATGAAACCGATATCGACAATGAGGAGCCTAAAGACAAGTCCTAACGCTGTTCAGTATTATAAATACGGGGGATTTTCCACATGCTGGAAAATCCTTTTTTTTTATCGTTTAATTTTCAAACTTGCGGCCATCCCCCGAACGCACTAACCTCCTTATGACGCACCCTTCTCCCCCCCGGCAGTCCTCTACCTTCAGGATGGTACTATGTTTAATGGCTGGTCTATTGGCAAAACCGGAACCCGAGGTGGCGAAATCTGTTTTAACACCGGCATGACGGGTTACCAGGAAATATATACGGACCCCTCTTACTACGGGCAGATTATTGTTAACACCACCTCACACATTGGAAACTACGGGGTGCTAGCCGCTGAGCAAGAATCAGCAACCCCCAAGATCAGCGCTTTGGTGGTTAATGCTTTCTCCGATCACTACAGCCGCACCCAGGCTGACCATGACTTACAAAGATATCTGGAGGAAGCGGGCATCGTAGGAATTACCGGTATTGATACCCGAAAACTGGTGCGCCATATTCGCTCGAAGGGCGCTATGAACGCAGTGGTGTCATCGGAGGGGCTTACCTCCGAACAATTGCAGGAATATCTGTCAAATGTTCCTTCAATGGAAGGATTGGAACTATCCAGTAGTGTATGTGCCACCGAAGTGTTCACACTGGGGCCGGACGACAGTGACTTTCGGGTGGCGGTGCTGGACCTCGGCATCAAAACCAGTATTCTGAACAACCTTATAGCGCGGGGCTGTCAGTGCCGGGTGTTTCCGGCAAAAACTTCGTTTGCCGAAATGGAAGCCTGGAACCCCGATGGCTACTTTGTGTCTAATGGCCCCGGCGACCCTGGCGCAATGGATTACGCTGCTGATACTGTCCGGGCCATTTTGGGCGAAGATAAACCACTGTTCGGTATCTGCCTGGGGCATCAGGTGCTGGCGCGGGCTAATGGCATCGAGACCTACAAGATGCACCATGGACATCGTGGACTGAACCATCCGGTGAAAAATTTGCTAACCGGACTAAGCGAAATTACCTCTCAGAATCACGGGTTTTCCGTTGATTTAGCCACCGCCCAGCGGTCGCCCGCGGTAGAGGTAACCCACATCAACCTGAACGATGATACGGTGGCTGGCATTCGTGTACAAGATAAAAAAGCATTTTCGGTACAGTATCATCCCGAGTCGTCACCCGGGCCCCACGATTCACGGTATTTGTTTGATCAGTTTGTAGACTTAATGCGGGAAAGTCAAAGCGACTCTTCCAACGTCAATCTTCGCACCACCAACGCCCATTCGTAGCAAAACGCTGCCAAACCAAGCACTGAGATTTAATCAATCATTCCTTCACTCCACCATTCAATACTCTCATGAGCACCATTAAAAAAATCCATGCCCGTCAGATATTAGATTCTCGGGGCAATCCGACTGTAGAAGTAGACTTACTTACCGAAGACGGAGTACTCGGCCGCGCTGCGGTGCCCTCGGGGGCTTCTACTGGCAAGCACGAAGCGGTAGAACTACGCGATGGCAATCCCGACCGCTTCATGGGAAAAGGAGTTACCCAAGCCGTAGAAAACGTAAACCAGGCGATTGCTCAGGAGCTGGTAGGAGCCTCAGTGTTTGAGCAAAATTTAATCGATCATACCATGATCGCGCTTGATGGCACGCCCAACAAAGCAAATCTTGGTGCAAATGCTATTCTCGGAGTTTCCCTAGCCGTGGCGAAGGCCGCTGCTCAAACAATACACCAACCGCTGTTTCGCTATATCGGAGGAGTAAGCGCTAACACCCTGCCGGTGCCCATGATGAATATCCTGAACGGTGGGAGTCACGCTGACAATGCCATAGATTTTCAGGAATTCATGGTGATGCCCGTGAAGGCCGAGAATTTCTCCGAGGCCCTGCGTATGGGCACCGAAGTGTTTCATCATCTCAAAAAGGTACTAACCAGCAAAAACTTATCTACTAATGTGGGTGATGAGGGGGGATTTGCTCCCAATATTGCTTCCAACGTAGAGGCTATCGAGGTGGTGTTGCAAGCCATCGAGAAAGCTGGTTATCGTCCCGGTGAGGATATATTTATTGCAATGGATGCTGCCGCCTCAGAATTCTACGACGAAGAAAAAGAACTGTATCGTTTCGCCTCTACCGGTGACGAACTCACCTCTTCCGAAATGGCCGACTACTGGAAAGGATGGGTAGATAACTATCCGATCATTTCTATTGAAGACGGAATGCAGGAAGACGATTGGGAAGGTTGGAAACGCCACACCGAACTGTTGGGCGACAAGATACAGTTGGTCGGTGATGATTTATTTGTTACTAATGTGGAGCGGCTGCAGCAGGGTATTGACCAAGGGATTGGTAACGCTATTCTAATCAAAGTAAACCAGATTGGTACCCTCACTGAAACCATCGATGCCATTAACTTGGCGCGCCGCAATGGCTACAAGAGCGTGATGTCGCACCGCTCGGGGGAAACCGAAGATAATACAATTGCTGACTTGGCGGTAGCACTGAACACCGGACAAATCAAGACCGGCTCTGCCTCGCGCTCTGACCGAATGGCGAAGTACAATCAGTTACTGCGTATTGAAGAAGCGTTGGGCACGGCGGCGGTTTTTCCGCAGGGACTGCTGTAAAGATTGGCGAACGATCACTTTGGCAATCAATGTAGGGAGTTTAATTAATTGGTTACCTTGTGGGTAGTTACGTACAATGAATAGTATTGCTACTCCGTTTTGTACGTAGTAGCGCGCTGTTTTATCCCTTAACAAATGGCCAAGGTTCCAAAGTTTGTAAAGAGCTTTTTCTTCTTGTTTACGGTGGCTTTCGCGGTGTGGATGCTCTTTATAGACGTAAACGATCTACGGTCACAGTATCGATTGGGAAGGAAACTACGGGCGTTGGAGGCTGAAAAGGAGTTCTACGAGCAGCAAATCAAGCAGGTAAATCAGGATCGCGAGGAGTTACTTACCAATGACCAGCAGCTCGAGAAGGTGGCGCGGGAGAAGTACCTTATGAAAAAGCCTGAGGAAGACGTATACGTAATTGTAGGCGAATGAAGCAACTAGCCATCGGGTGCATTGCTATAGTTTTCTCGCTAACCAGCTACGCCCAAACAGACTCGACCCAAACTTATTACGAAGAGCCCACGACCCCCAATTTCTGGGAAAAAGTGACGGTAGGAGGAAACTTCAACCTTTTGTTTGGCAACCTTACCTTTGTTGAAGTGTCGCCCACGGTTGGCTACCGCTTCACCGACCGTTTCACCGCTGGCCCTGGTATCACGTATCGTTATATGAAGTTTCGGGGTTTTCAGAGTTCTAGTCTGTACGGAGGACGGGTCTTCGCCCGTCAGCGGTTTGGTCAGCAGTTTTTCGTGCAAACCGAGTTGGAGAGCCTGAACACTCAATTCCTTACCGGCGACCCTGGTCAGCCGATCTCCCGCACCTGGGTGCCCGGCTTTTTTCTGGGGGGAGGGTTGTTTCAGCCGGTGGGCCGCCGGGCGGGGATTATCATCTCAGCGATGTACAATATCATCTACGATGTTAACCGCTCGCCCTACCGCAGTCCCTGGAACTTTAACGTAGGATTCACCCTGTAGCAGACAGCTAATCAATGTCTTCCGGCGTCTTCCCCTCCAAGTATCCTAACGAGACCAAAAATCGGTCAGCGGCTAAAACAGTCTCTCGATAATTATCTCGGTTATTGTAGTTAAAAAAACCGTGTTCCTCGGCTTCAAACAGCACCAACTCACATCGGCTGCCTACGCGTTCCATCACTGTCTGGTAGTATTCAGCGGTTGCTACGGGAATAAGATGGTCTTCGGTGCCTAGGAGGAAGATCGTCGGCGGAGCTCCGGCGGTGATGTTGTGCAGCGGCGAAAAGTCCTTATACGCCTCCCCGATTCGTTCGTACCCGTATCCACCCGGGCCGTTATCAATTACCGGATTGAACAGCACCAGCGCGTTTGGAACGCAACTGACGGACAGATCATCATCTGCTTCGTTATAACCTGTGATTAGGGCGGTAGCCGCTGCCAAATGCCCTCCGGCTGAGCCCCCGGCCGCCACAATACGGGCGGGATCAATACTGAACGCTTTGGCGTGCACACGAAGGAAACGAACCGCCGATCTTGCATCCTTCAGTGACTCAAATGGGGTGGTTTGCTGCCGCTTTTCTACCCGGTAATCTGCTACAAAACATACCATTCCCCGGTTGGCAAAATGCCGCGCTTGGGGTTCGAATTGCTTCACGCTACCACTCGTCCAGCCGCCGCCAAAGAAGAAAACCATTGCCGGATAAGCGGCGCTGCTGTCGTACGCAGGTGGACGATAGATATGCAGATAAAGGTCGGTTGTGTTGATTTGCTTGTATAACACCTGTTCTTGAGACTGAGCAAAACTACGTAAGCTGCTCAAAACCAAAAGCAGTCCTAGCAAAGTCAGCTTTATCATATTACAGTATGTTTTAATTGGTACCAGCAGCCTGTAGAAAATTTGTGCTCACGTTTAATTTCTTACCGAGTGCTATCAAATCCGCGATTACGGATTCAAGCAGCGGCACCCCTTCTTCTCGCCGACGCGCTTCCATCGCTCGCTCGGGATCACCTGGAATCAGAACGCGCTCGTGGGCTTCGGCAGTTCGTGCCTGGCGAAAGGTGGTGATCCAGTGGTCCATATGTTGTTTGAACTCGTCAGCAGGACGAAAAGCGTCGGTGCGCATCGCTCCCAGAAAATGGCCGATACCTTGCCCCACCGGATCAGCTGGTGGATCCAGAAAGCTCACGAAGGGCGGCACCCACGGACCGTAGTTGGCTCCCGAGAACACCGCCGAGAATATATCCACCACCGCGCCCAGGCAGTAGCCCTTGTGGCTTCCGTGCGAGTAATCGCCACCTAGGGGCAACAAGGCTCCCCCCTGCGACACTTCTTTCGGGTCGGTAGAAGCGCGACCCGCTTTATCCTGAATCCACCCGGTGGGAGCCGATTGGGCTTTGCGTTGTAAAATTTCCAGCTTTCCGTTGGCTACCGTAGTTGTTGCCATGTCCACCACCAACGGCGGCTGCTCACCGGCGGGGATGGCGACCGCAATAGGGTTAGTGCCCAGCAAACGGTCTATGGCGAAGGTAGGGGCCACCAGCGGACTGGCGTTGGTAAGCGCAATACCGATCATACCATGGGGCAGGGCCTGCATGGCATGGTAGCCCGCAATGCCAAAGTGGTTGGAGTTGCGCACCGCTACCCAGCCGGTGCCCGCGGTGCGCGCTTTTGTGATGGCAACCTCCATCGCGCGGGGAGCCACCACCAAGCCCAGTCCGGCATCACCGTCGATCACCGCGGTACTAGGCGTTTCGTGCACCACCTGAATGGAGGGGCGAGCGTTGATGCGCTGTTTCTCCCACAAGCGCACGTAGCCTACCAACCGCGCGATGCCGTGCGAGTCAACGCCCCGTAGGTCAGCCGACGCTAATACCTCAGCGGCTAGCGTAGCATGTGTCGTTGAGCAGCCAATCTTTCGGAAGACCGATGTACTAAAATCTTGCAGCAGTTGGTGCGGGTAGGTGGCCATCAAATAGCGTGAAGTTTAGGCGAGACTGATAACAAAAAGGGGGGAGGGGAATTGTGGGTATTTCATCGAAGCGTAGCCAGAAGATCTTTTAACACGCCTTCCTTCAGCGCGTAAGATGAAACCCGCATCGCTTTAATATTTATCTTATAAAGCACAAACCGAATTAGCCAGGCGGCTACCACAATCATGTCAACGCGCATTTCAACCATGCCGGAAATAGCCAGACGTTCTGTCCGATTCTTGCGCAGTAGTTCTTGTAAAATATCTGAGAAACTATCTACAGAGATGGGTAACTCGCAGGCATCACCCGCCACCGTAAGCTGCTGTTGGTGCGCGTGAATATCGCACAAGGTTTCGAAGGTGCCAGATGCTCCAACCAACGTCGTTGGCCTCCACCGCGCACTAGCTTTGAGTAGGTCAGCAAGCGTTTCTTGAAAGTAGACCGTGAGCTCTTCCCGGTTCTCACTAGAGATAGGGTCCTGAATGTTGAAGCGATCCAGCAAACGTTGGGCGCCAATTTCAAAACTCCGCTTCCAGCGGATCTGCTGGTTGCTGCTTAGGATAAACTCTACGCTCCCCCCCCAATATCCATAATCAAGATAGACTCTTTATCTAGCGACAAGGCTTCCTGTACCCCCTTAAAAATATACGCTGCTTCCTGGTTGCCATCGATAATATCTACCACAATGCCGGTTTCTTCCCGAATGCGCTGCGCCAGTAATGATCCGTTACTTGCGTTGCGAAACGCGCTGGTGGCGGTGGCGCGCACGTGTTTGATTTCTCGCTGCTCGATGATCTCGGCAAATTGATGAAGTGCCGTCAACGCGCGCTGTTGCCCTGCTTCGGTAATCAATCCCTGGTTGATGCCCCCCTCGCCAATCATCACCGGAATCCGCAGACGTTCCGTGATCTGGTAGGAGCCCTTGGCCTTCACTTTTGCAATTAGTATGTGGAAGGTGTTGGTGCCTAGGTCAATAACCGCTACGGTTTCGTGTTGCATGCGACAGTGGACTGATACGATAGTAGTGCCGGGGTTTCATTTACTATCCTCCCAACAACCTAGTCGCAAAGAAGAGAGAATTCCCCCGAAATTCCTACTATATTTGGTCAACCCAACTTCTTCGCACGATGAGCAAAACCTCCCCCCCGCGCCCCGTAGATAAGAAAAAAGAATGGCAAGAAAAAAACGCAGTAGCTGAGCAGGGCGGCGGCGAAACCCGCATCCAGGCGCAGCATGACAAAGGTAAGTTGACCGCCCGCGAACGGCTGGCCTTGCTGCTGGACCCCGGCAGTTTCGAAGAAATAGGTAAGCTGGTGCGGCACCGAAGCCATGAGTTTGAGTTAGAGAAGCAACGGTTTCTGGGTGATGGAGTAGTGACAGGCTTTGGAACCATCGCCGAACGTTTGGTCTACGTTTACGCCCAGGATTTCACCGTATTTGGCGGTTCTTTGTCCGAAGCGCACGCCGAAAAGATTGTGCGCGTGATGGACCTGGCGATGAAAAACGGCGCACCCATCATTGGACTTAATGATTCGGGCGGAGCGCGCATCCAGGAAGGCGTGGTGTCATTGGGAGGTTATGCCGACATCTTCTACCGCAACACCCTGGCCTCGGGTGTGGTGCCCCAACTCTCGCTGGTGATGGGCCCTTGTGCGGGCGGGGCCGTTTACTCGCCCGCCATCACCGACTTTATCTTTATGGTAGAAAACACTTCCTACATGTTCGTTACCGGCCCTAATGTGGTGAAAACGGTGACGCAGGAAGACGTGACCGCCGAAGAATTGGGTGGGGCCACAACGCACAGCACCAAAAGCGGCATCACGCACTTTACCTCGCCCAACGAACTGCACTGCATCCAGGCGGTGCAGCGCCTGCTCAGCTACCTACCGCAGAACTGTGAGGATGATGTGCCTGCAGTAGCATACTCGGCTGCTGCTTCGGAAGAGCGGGCAGTGTTGAACGATATTGTGCCCGACAACCCGAACCAGCCCTACGACATGCGGGAGGTGGTAGCGGGCGTCGTGGATACGGATTCTTTTATGGAAGTGCACCGTGCTTTCGCCGAGAATATCATTGTGGGCTTTGCCCGTCTGGCAGGGCGCAGCATCGGTATTGTAGGCAACCAACCAGCGGCCCTGGCTGGCGTGCTCGATATCAATGCCAGTGTGAAGGGGGCGCGCTTCGTGCGCTTCTGCGATGCGTTCAATATACCGCTTTTGGTACTGGAAGACGTACCTGGTTTTTTGCCCGGCACCGACCAGGAATGGAATGCTATCATTACCAACGGGGCCAAGCTGCTTTATGCCTTTAGCGAAGCCACCGTGCCCCGTGTCACGGTGATCACCCGCAAGGCCTACGGTGGTGCCTACGACGTGATGAACTCTAAGCACATTGGGGCCGATATGAACTATGCCTGGCCAACGGCCGAAATTGCGGTGATGGGTCCCAAGGGCGCTGCCGAGATTATCTTTCGGCGGGAAATCGCTCAAGCTGAGGACCCGGAAGCTAAACTACAGGAGAAGGTTGATGAATACACAACTACCTTCGCCAACCCGTACCGAGCGGCTAGCCGAGGCTACGTGGATGCGGTGATCTTACCGGAACAGACGCGTGCTACCCTCATCCGAGCGTTTGGCATGCTAGAAAACAAAGCGGACACATTACCTAGAAAAAAGCATGGAAATATTCCGTTGTAATTATGGCAACATAATTGAAAGTACTCTACCCGACGGTTTTGGGTGAGGGTTGAATAGGAGAGAGAAAAAGCTGAATTTTGTAGTTCCTACACAACAAAAACAGCTTTTTCAATGGATAAGAATCCGGTACTAAAGATATACGAATTGATACGAACGGCCAAAGTGGTGAGGCATAAAAAACGTCAAGAGTTTCTCTGTGATATGATTCAAGGCCACCGCGGCGCGGTATCATCAGCAGTCGGTCGGTGATCTTCTCAGAGATTGCTGATAAGATAGACAAGCCCATCCAAGCGCGCTCTATTGAACGCAGGATACAAGACTTTTTTGCTAAGGTGAGTCTGGACTATCAGCAGTTGACCACCTTTTTAATGAGTTTTGTCCCTCATCATCAAGTAACGCTCAGTATTGATCGTACAGAATGGGATTTTGGGCAGACCCAGGTCAATATACTGTGTGCGGTGGTCAGTATTGGTAAGATGGCCGTTCCCGTTTACTTTGAGATGCTAGATAACAACAGTGGTAATAGTAATGCTGACCAGCGGATTGCTTTGTTTAAGTCCTTGGTTGGGGTGGTAGGTAAGCAACGCATTCAAATGCTAGTGATGGATCGGGAGTTTATTGGGCAACCCTGGCTCAGGTGGCTAAAAAGAGAGTGTATTCCTTTTTGTGTGCGGATACCCAAGCACCATTCCATCCTGTTAGCCAACGGGCAAAGAGTTTGGGCTGAAGAAGCACTTACCGACGATGATATAGACTGCAATCAACGAGATGTGGTTGTTGATGGCGTAGTGGTTAACTTATCGCTCTCTTATGATGAAAAAGGTGAACTGCTCTATCTGATCGGTACTACTCTACCGCAGACGCTGCGATCTTGGTATAAAAGACGATGGGCTATAGAAGTTTTCTTTCAAGCACTTAAACAGAGAGGCTTTAATTTAGAGGACTCCTGCCTGCGCTGTATCGTCAAGTACCGAAAACTATTTGCTATCGTCTCTATAGCGTATACTATTTGTTGGGCCACTGGTATTGAGGATGGAAAAGTTAATCCCGTAAGAACTAAAAAGCACGGGTATCCGCAATACAGCGTCTTTAGAAGAGGACTGAATTTGTTGAGACAGTTCTATAAACAACAGATAAGCAGTCCTTTACAACTGGCAATTGAAATGGCTTGGATGAGATTTAACCTCTTTTACAAAACCGTCGGGTAGAGTAAATTGAAAGCCAATACACAGTATCTAAGCTAAAACAAACATAACCATGAAAACCATTGTAGCTACCTTTCTTCTAGGAGCATCCGTCGCACTGACCGGTTGCCAAACAACCCCGCCGGTCTTCTTCTTTGATGCTAATCCATCGGTTCATTCGTACCAGGAATCATTTAACGAACCCCTCACTATTGTGCTGGGAGCTGGCATAGCTGATGACTTCGTAGTTGGCAATGAGCGACGGCCCGTGGAAGTCCATCAGTTTCGAAAATCTCTGCGCATTACGCTCTATTACATGTTTAAGGATAGCTTCACCGAAGTGCAGTTTGCTGATGAAGTAAGTCCTACCGGTTACACCCTTCGTTTGTCTCGCTTACGTCCTGCTTATAAAGTAGTGTCAAGTTCTACCAGTGTGGTTGGAACGGGCGATGTGGTAGTGTCTATTCCCAATACGCGGGTGGCAGCTAGCTTTCAATACGATGGTGTAATCTACCGGCAGGGCCAGAAGAAAAGTATCCTGGATGATGAGGTGACCAGCCGAAGAACTACTGACGATCGAAAGAAAAGGCCCGAGGTATTCCGCGATGCAACCCGAGAGTTCTGCGAGGTTCTGTACAAAGAGATGCTAAAGACAGAGCTTCAGGCGAAGCAGTAATTGACTATTGCTAATAAAATAATGTAATATTTTATGTTAAAAGTTAAATAATATTTATATTAGCCTCTTAGAATATTAATGCTTTAGCTATAAATATCTATGAGACAAGCTTTTTATCCAACGACCACTCCGCGCGCAGAACAATCTTCCTTGAGCCCGTCTCGGGCATTTCGGCGCAGCGTCTACGCCGTAATTGTCGCGATTTTTCTGTTCTGTCTGCTGTATTTAACGCTATTGGGGCTATCAGTCGGTCTGCTCATGGCAGCAGTGTACGGTGCTTTTGCCCTGCTTACTTTCAAGGTCAGCTTCTACACGATCGTGATCGCGTTAGGACTGGTTGGTTTGGGTGTAATGTTTTTCGCTTTCTTTGTCAAGTTTGTCTTCGCGGTCAACCAAAGTCACAACCCACATCGCCTCGAGATCACCGCCGAGGACCAACCGCGGCTCTACGAATTTATTAAGCAAATCGCGCAGGCCACGCAGGCCCCGTTCCCTCAAAAGATATTTCTAGTGCCCGACGTGAACGCTGCCGTATTCTACCACTCTAGTTTTTGGAGTATGTTTCTGCCGGTCCGGAAAAACCTGGAAATAGGCCTGGGCTTAGTAAATTCCTTGACTATTGGAGAGTTTAAGGCGGTGCTGGCCCACGAGTTTGGTCACTTCTCGCAGCGCAGCATGAAACTGGGCAGCTACGTATACACCGTCAATCGCGCGCTGTATAACTTGGTCTACGAATACGACCGTTGGGACCAGTGGCTGGACGAGTGGGCGGATGCTGGGAGTGGATTCAGTTTCTTTGCCATAATCACGCGCAGTTTGGTGAACGGGGTGCGCCGCGTGTTGCGTGCCGCTTACGAACAGATTAATCGGCAGTACGCCAATTTATCGCGTCAGATGGAGTACCATGCCGATTTGGTGGCTACCGGCGTAGCGGGACACGCGCCCATGATTTCTGCGCTGCGAAGGGTAGAACTGAGTGCGCACGCCTACGATGAATGCACGCACTTCCTGAATCACCTGGCCGAGCAGGGCAAAAGATCGGAAGACCTTTACGCTAATCACCGCACCATGCTAGCCCGGCTATCGGAGCACTACGCGCTGAAGATAGAACATGGGCTTCCCCTCATTCCCGATGGAGCACTCACTAAAAATCTGGCTAAGTCGCGGATTTCCCTAAAGGATCAGTGGGCCTCGCACCCCGCGCGCCGGGAGCGCGAACGCAATATGCTCTCTCATCCCGTAGCGATGGATGCTCAGCCGCAATCAGCTTGGAAGTTGTTTAAGAACTCGGCCGCTTTGTGCCGGGAAGTCACCGAACGGCTCTACGATGTCGCGTTGCCCAACCAAACTTTCAAGCTACTCTCTCCCAAAGAGTTTACCCGGCACGTAACCCACGAAGAAGAAAAGTACCGCATTGACTCTAGCTACGGTGGTTTCTACGATGAAAGGTTACTATTGGTCTCCGACCCGTCGGCCCTGGTAGCCTCCGATCACTCCGATGAACTCACCTTCGAGACAGTGTACAGTGAGGAGCACCGCCGGAAAATAACCAGCTTCTTTGCCAACCAAAACGATTTTGAGACGCTCAAGCAGATTCAAGCGGGGATAATTGCCGTTAGTCACTTCGAGTTTGATAGCAAAAAGTATCGCAAAAGAGACGTCGGACAACTGCTGCGGCTGCTCAACAGCGAGCTAGCCTGTCAGCAGCGATGGCTCACCGAATTAGACCAGCAGGCGTTCCGATTGCACTACCAAGAGGCACTGCACGCTGGCGTCGGGTCTGAGTACCTGACGCGCTATCAGCGGCTAATCAAACTGCAGGAAACGCATCATCACTTGACCAAAAGCCAGCAGCAGATCGATTACTGGCAGAATCAGTTGTATACGAAGGCGCATTGGAGCGAGGAAGAAGTAAGGGAACTTACCAAGGAGCTTTCTAACGTAGAAGTGAAGCTCAAGAGCCACCTACGTTCGGGCGAATCAGCGGACTATATGACCCTACTGAGTGAAGCGACCCAAAAGACCTTGACTCCGTACCTAAACGGTGACCAAGCTTATTTCTTAAAGGTATCAACTTTCGACGAGGAAGGATTTACGCGCTTCACCGGTTTGGTGCTTGACGTCAAGCAAGCTACCTACCTAGCGTATAGACAGTCACTCAAGTCGCTCACCGATTATCAGATTGGATTGCAAGAAGCGTCTCAGATTCAGACGCCTAGGCACCTTCAAACAAGGTAAACTTGTCCTGATAATCCGGCACCAGCACGTTATCCCAGCCTAGCTCATCTTTCAACATATGCTGCATAGCCGTAGCGCTATCCAGTTCGCCGTGCACCACAAAGGTTTGCTGCGGTGGGCGAACCAACGTATCAGCGAAGTCGCGCAGCTCCGAGCGGTCGGCGTGGGCTGATAAACCCGATACCTGGGCCACCTGGCACCGCATAGCAAAGTCTTTGCCAAACATCCGAATGGTTTCGTCTTTCTCCAGAATAGACCGGCCGCGGGTGCCTTTGGCTTGGTATCCTACAAAGAGAACCGTGTCTTGCTCGTTTCCCAGGCGATGCGCGAGGTGGTGCACAATGCGCCCGCCGGTACACATGCCACTGGACGAAATAATAATCGCGTTTTTTTTGAGGTCATTGATACTTTTGGAGGCTTCCACGCTACGGTAGTAGTTGAAAAACTCGTAGTCGAACAGCGATTCGCTGTACTGTAGGTCCTGGTCGCGCAGTTTGTGGTACGAAAACCGACGTTTGTACAGTTGCGTCACGTTGATGGCCATCGGACTATCCAAATAAACCGGCACCTTGGGAATTTCGCCGCTTTCCATCTGAGTTTTCAGGTAGTACATCACCGTCTGGGTGCGCCCCACTGCAAAGGAGGGAATCAGTACGCAACCACCCCGCTTTAGACCGGCGTTAACCGCTGCCGCAAACTCCCCGGCCGGGTCGCGGGCATCGTTCTCCCGGTCGCCGTAGGTCGACTCGATCAGCAGCACATCGGTATAGAGCATGGCGGTGGGCGAGCGTAGCACCGGTTGGTCGTAGCGACCTATGTCACCTGAAAACACGACGGTCTTGCGCTGCTTGTCGCGACGCACGTTCATTTCTACCCACGAAGAACCTAGTATGTGGCCCGCATCATGAAACTTGATGTTCACCCCCGACCGTAGCGGAATGTCTTCATCATATTCAAACTCTTTTAGGAGAGGAAATACGTTCTCGGCGTCCTCACTGTTGTAGAGCGGCTTGGCAGGCTTGTGCTTTGAGTAGCCCTTTCGGTTAGCGTATCTGGCCTCTTCTTCCTGAATCTTAGCCGAATCGAGCAGCATAATGCGCACCAGGTCGGCAGTGGCGGCGGTGCAGTAGATCGGTTTGCTAAAACCTTGCTGCACCAGCCGGGGCAGGTAGCCTACGTGGTCGATGTGGGCGTGCGTAAGGATGAGGGCGTTGAGTTTGGCCGGAGCAATGGTAAAGTTGTCCCAGTTACGTTCCCGCAGCTTTTTCGGCCCCTGAAACAGACCGCAGTCTACGAGCACCTGAAAGTTATCGAAGTCTATTAAGTATTTGGAGCCGGTTACCGTTTGGGCGGCTCCTAAAAATTGAATAGTTGCGTTCATCGCGAGGAGGTTAGAAAAGGTTATCGCGACTCAATATACGCTTTTTTGCAAATCAGCGCGTTACCAATCACTTTTGTCGGGCGAAGCAGTGCTAAGCGAACCGTAGGATTGTATAAACGCTCGGAAGGCCTCAAAGCGGGTGTCCAGCACCTGATGAACGCGCTGTCGTTCTTTGTCCGAAAGGGTGGGTTGCGCCTGCTCCCAAGCCACCGGCGAAGCGCGACTGGGTACGTAGCGGCTGTAGCGATCGCGGCGGTACTCCTGAAAGAATGCACTGTCGGCGGTGTAGCGGTACTTTCCTTCCTTGAGGTCGACGGTGGTGCGGTAGGTGAGTTGTCCCAACGGGTGCTTCACCGCTTTGCGGTTGTAGAGCAGAAAATCGGCGGTGAAGGTGAATTGCGTAGAGTCGGCGTTAGCCTGCCACTGTCCCCGTTTTTTTTTTGGCTTACCGTCATCAAGTACTTCCAGATACTCCACCGTCCCCTTCCGAAGCTGGTCTACCGATTGTACTGCCGTAACCACTTCCTGATAAAGGGGAGCAATGGATACGCTGGCGCTGGTGAGAGTACCTACCAAGACAAGCAAAAGGGAAGAACGAAGCATAGCTAGTGAGTTAGGGTTAAATAGCACAAAAGCCCCTGGAAAGAAATACCAGCGGCTTTTTGTTAGTGGAAAAGTGATGATGGACTAGAATGAATAAACTGCCGCCAGCAAGAAGGAAGCTAACGAACTTTGTAAGGCTGCGTCGAAGTCACGGTTTACAAACGAATCCTCGGCCGTCGCATCTATCCTAACTTCCGGGATAAGTGTCAAACCTCCCCCAACGTTGATATTGCTTGAGAGCGTGAGAGCGATCACATTACCATCGCCGTCATTATTTAAACTAAACGCGTCTTCGGTGAAACCATTGAAAACACTGAAGTATTCACTCCGTAAACCCAGCGCAAAAGTTTCGGAAGGTGACACCTGCAAATAGAGTGCAGCACCGTAAAAGCCAGCATTCCCGTCTAAATCTATACCATCGTCATCAACCAAATCTCCGGGCGATGTGGTATTAATTGTAGTATTCAATCCTAAGTAAAATGTCTCACTAATATCAAATCCTGCCGTAATATCTGCTTGAAAGGTAGCGCCGCTTTCACCTCCCAGAAAGGATTTGTCAGGATCGAAGCTTCCATCCTGGTCGCCGTACAGCAAGTTGAGGTACACACTAGCGGCATCAGAAGAGTAACCTAGCTGCCCGCCTAAGGAGTAGGACCCCGATGGATTGAAATCAGTGAAATCCGTAGGGTTCATCAAAGCAACCATTAAGGAGAGCTCATCAGATAACGCGAAGTCGGCCTTCAAACCAGTGTGGGAGAACGGACCGTATGAGAACATATACGAAGTAGAGTAATTGAAATTAGCCACAGGAGAAATCACCTCATAACCCAGGAAAGTATTAAAGTTTCCTAAGGTCAGCGTCATAGCGTCACTTACCTTCCAATAAGCATATAGCTGATTGACGATATTAGAAGAGCCTACTGAGTTAAACACCGCTGCTTCTCCCCTCGGTCCAAATACCAGATCGGCTACAAAGCCTACCTTTTCACCTTCGTATCCAGCAATAAGATTAGCCATACCCAGGGCAAACCCAGGTAGATTAGCGAATGAAGTTCCTGGAGCAATAACACCTCCACCGTTTTCACGGTTAGATGAATTTAGATTATACCGAAAATACGTGTCCACCGAACCGGACAAAGTAACCGGGGTGCTTTCTTCTTCAATGATCAGCACATCAACGTCTTGCGCGTGCAAACC
Source organism: uncultured Cytophagales bacterium (assembly GCA_963761785.1). Taxonomy (GTDB): domain Bacteria; phylum Bacteroidota; class Bacteroidia; order Cytophagales; family Cyclobacteriaceae; genus Tunicatimonas. Next base: position 699,236 of record CAVXII010000001.1, on the reverse strand, counting down.
GGTAACGCTCAGCGCGATGGCAAGGAGGGAGTAGAGTAATTTTCTCATGTAAGTAAGGGGGTTTGGTTAGAATAGTATAATGAGTATGGCCAACGGGCAGCCATAACATTGGGCAACCAAAATGCTTTGCCTAATATTATTTTACCTTTCGGCTAAACCGTCAATTAAACGTGATTTTAAGACACTTGCAAATGAAATTTGCAGTCCTTTCCCCCAATTAGTTGTTTTTCTATCCATTAAACGCTAAATCTAATGGATGAAACTCAATAAGAAGCCTTGACTACTAAAATTGTCGCAATTGTCTAACTTAAGCGATAGATGAAATTACCAAGAGTGTATTTCTTGATTCTTTGTAGGGTTGTCTACAGGAAAATACGGCAACAAGGGGGGGGCGGGGGAAACGATTAAAGAAAAGGAAAAAATTGGCCGACTCTAATGCCGAACGTCATTCCGGGCGAAGCGACAGCGTAGACCCGAAATCTCCTGCATTCGAAGACAAGAATTCATCGCTGAATCAGGAGATTCCCGTTCCACGGCGGCAGATAATTTGCTTCGCTACGCCGGGCGCTATACAAATTTCCGGAATGACGATCTAAACAATCAAGAAGAACCCCACCTACCGCTTCTGCGAGGCGACCAGCTTGAGCTCTTCCACCCGGTTGCGTTCGGTCTGCAATTCGCGGCGCAGCTTGCGCTCTTTCTCCAGCGACTTCTTCCGGAAGTCCTCCAGCTCCCGCTGAATGGCCCGCAGATTATACTGCGTCTTAGAGGTAACCATCTTACTGTTACGATACTGATAAAGTGCTCCTAGTAGCAACAAAGTCAGTACCGAAGCGGTAATCCAGAAGAAACTCAGGAAGTTATTTTTCAGAACATCAATACCCATCACGCTGATATGCGTACTAGCGTGCTCACTTTCTTCCACCATCTCCCGCTGTGACTCCAACTTGGCGTTGAGCGTATCTATTTCAGACTTCTGCGTATTGATATTGTTCTTGGTAAGCGCCAATTGCTGGTGCGCTTGCTTGAGTGAATCCCGCACGTTGACCCAAAAACGGTTTAAATCAGTTTCACGGATGATCTTCTTATCCTTGTAAGTGTTTGATTCGTCCTTTAGAAAGACAAACTGCTCGCGCAGCGAGGACGGAGTTTTGGTAGATGAGTCCTGCGCGACGGCGTCATTAAATGAGAGTCCGGAAAGACCCCCGCCCAGTGTACTGATAACTAATAATCGTAGGATAATGGTTTTCATGCGGTAGCGTCGTAAGATCGCGTGATACAAAGTGAACTGATCCCGATAAAATACCAATCGAAACCGACTACAAAGGTAACAATCTTCTCCTTTATCCGAAACATCCAAATAGAATCCTTACTTCGTGCCGTACTTAACTAAGGCAGCCCCCGCTCCGGCGGCCACCGCCACCACTCCGGCCACCGCCACCACTCCGGCCAGCGTTAGCCACTTGTGCGTTACGCCCCAAAACTGCGGGCTAAAGTCCCACGACTGGGCCTCGAAAGTGCCATGCGCTCCGTGATCGCCAGGCACCGGTTCCCAAAGATTATTCATACGATCGGGATCTTCCGGCTGGTCGGTTTGCTGTCCCTGATAACCAACCTTGGCCAAGTAACGGTCTAGCAAGCCAGGAATTACCTTATTCCCCACGATGGTTTGCCAAGTAGGGTAGCCCACGTACACCTCGCGTTTGCGGTTTAGCGCAGCATAAGCTACCGCCCGCGCTGCTACTTCGGGTTGAAAGATGGTACCCATCGGACGGGGCTTTTTGGGTAACCGACTCTTCACCCACCCAAACTGCGTGGTGTTCATCGCCGGAAGTTGCACCATGCCCAGGTGCACGTTGCTTTTATCGTGTAACAACTCAGTGCGGACCGACTCAAAGAAGCCCTGAATCCCGTGCTTCGCTCCGCAATAGGCCGATTGCAGCGGAATGCCCCGGTAGGACAACGCCGAACCCACCAGGATAATGGTGCCGTGATCGCGGGGCAGCATCCGCTTTATCGCCGCCATTGTGCCGTAGACCTGGCCTAAATAAGTGACCTCAGTGACCCGCTTAAATTCTTCAGCGGAAACCTCTTTGAGGGGAGAAAATACGCTGTTCATGGCGTTATTCACCCAGATGTCAATCGGTCCCCAGGTATTCTCTACTTGCTGCGCTGCCGCCTCTACCTGGTCAGCCTGCCCCACATCGGTCGGGATGGCCAGTGCTTCGCCACCCAGTGCTTCCACCTCTTGTCGGGCAGCCTCCAGTCCATCCTGGCCACGAGCCAACAGCGCTACTTTAGCCCCGTAGTGTCCAAACTCCCGGGCAATAGAACGACCCAGCCCGGCCGACGCCCCGGTTACCACCACCACTCGGCCCAAAAACTGTTTATCTTTCATAGTGATACTATATTTCTACAAGAGGACATTCACCGGTGTATTGTCTCAAAAAATTCAGGCGCACGTACGCTAACTACATGAGATAGAAAGTTAATTCTCTTCAAGCTTTTGTGCAATCATCTCAAAATATTGAACACCGAACGAAGTTAAAGACACCATACTATCCACTTCATCATTCAGGATTCCCTGTTCATCATTTAATATTCTTAACTAGCTTAGGAAAGGCGATAAAATAAAGTAACACCAATTTGTTTATCTTTGCTAGCAATAACCAAAGATAGTTCAATGACGAAGTACAATCAAGAAACAGAGCAACTGATGCTGCACTACTATAGTCACCTTCCTGAAAAAGAGCAGCGCCACTACGCGGCGCTGGAAGCTCAAAAGTTAGGGCACGGCGGCAAGCGTTACATAGGTGATTTGTTAGCTATCAGTCAAAAGACCTTGCGCAAGGGTGAGCGGGAACTTAAAGACCCTGTCTTTTATGAGCAGGTTCCCCCCGGTAGACAAAGACGTGTTGGGGGTGGGAGAAAAAAATTTTGTTCAGCATCCTGACCTTGAACAGTTGTTGCTGGGCTTCATAGAGCGTCACAGAGCAGGTAGCCCTACAGATGCTTCGGTTTACTGGATACATTGGAAGCCCCCGGAGATTGCCCGGTACTTTTTTGAAGAACACGCTCAAAAAGTAAGTCATAGTATGGTAAAACGAACGTTGCGCACTTTGGGCTATCGCTACCGCAAGATGGATAAGAATCTGCCCACGGGCTATTATGCACAGCGCGATCAACAGTTTAAGATTATCTTCACTTTGGTGGCTATGATGCGTATGGAAACCCCAATACTGAGCATAGACTGCAAAAAGAAAGAACGGCTAGGCAACCTGCATCGGGCAGGCCAATGCTACACTCAGGCCCCTATTGAAGTCTACGATCATGATTACGAGCACCTCTCTGAAGGCAAAGTGGTGCCTCACGGCATCTATGATATGCAACGCCATCAAGCCTACCTCTCTATTGGCAAGAGCCATGAGACCGCTGAGTTTATCGCCGATAACCTTTTATGGTGGTGGGACAACTACGGCATCCACCATTATCCAAAGGCTCGCACCATTCTTATCCTTTGTGATGCAGGCGGGGGCAATAGTTATCGCCATCACGCTTTCAAGAAGCATATGCTGCTACTAGCCCGTGAAATCGGCCTAGACTTTATCCTCTGTCATTATCCACCTTATTGCTCTAAATGGAACCCAATTGAGCATCAAGTCTTCCCGCATATACACCGGGCCATGCAGGGGGCAGTATTCACCAACTACGCTTTGGTGCAAGAAGTGATGCAAAAAACTACTACCAGTACGGGACTGAAAATCATTGTCAGAATTAATGACAAACACTATCCCACTGGCATCAAAACTACTAAAGAGCAAGTAGACTTCCAGCGCATTCAGTTTCATCAACAAATACCTAAACTATCTTACAGAATCGCCGCCTAAACTGATAACTTATTTAATTGCCGTTCCTTAGTTGATGTACTGATTACGCACAAACAAAAAGTTTCTTAGAAAAAAGTACGGTCTGTTGATCAATACAAAGGAAACATACTCTCCGGCGTAGCCCTAAAGCCGTGTTTCTGCACCGCTGCCAGCACAGCTTCCTTGTCCACCGTGCCGCTGGTGTGCACAATAATCTCGTGGGGCACCACCCCATCGTCAAATAATACGTCTTTGACCCCGTCTATTTCCATGACGCTTTCTTGCACGTCGGAAAAGGCAAACTCGTCTTCGATGTTCACCTCAAACACCTGGCCGTGGTTGGCGGGGATTGTTTTTTCATCGATAGCATCCATAATACACGTTTTACTAGGATAACCCGGCGAACGAAAAGGTGTTTTGAGTTTTACTAATTTGTGAAGCCAAACGCTCTCTCCCAACCGTCATTCCGGGCGAAGCGGTAGCGCAGACCCGGAATCCCCCTGATGCGAAGACGGGCGGAGCGCACTATTATGCGGAGGAGATCGTACCTCCACGAAGGGGATTCCGGATATTTTCTTCCGTTGCACCGGGCGTCGGTCGCTAAAGAAAATTCCGGAATGACGGTTTTGGATTGCTGGAGTGACGGCTTTGGTTAATGGAATCATCCACGACTAGCGCCGGGCTTCCGGCCCGGTGGCTTAGGTAAGCCGGGTTTTTAACCTAACCCGCAAAGGCGTTGATTGGTGAACCTACCCCTTCATGCCCAGTGCTTTCATATCAGGTTCCCAGCCCGAGGCGTACTCGCGTCCCCACAGTTGCTCGGCTTCCTTGTCATCTTTGATGTGGCCGTTGGTCGGATCGATGGTGAGGGCGCGCTTGGTTTTCTGCGCGATGTTGCCCAGGTGGCAGAGCAGCACGCTCTTGTGGCCCTCGTCGATGGGTGAGCGCAGCGTAGCATCGTCTACAATGCCCGCCCGGAAGTTCTCGAGGTGGGCGCGCGTCATGCTGTCGCCGCCCCGGGTATCCATGGTGGCAGCCTCTTCGTCGGCCCGCTTTTCTTTAATTAACTTATTCTGACGGTCGTAGACTTCGTAGCCGTTCCTGTCTAGAATCACAGTGCCTTCTGTGCCGTAGATGGCTGCGCCGCGCCCGCGACCCTCCACCCCTCGACCGTTGCAACTGCGGCCTTCCCAAGTGATGGTCTTGGCATCGTCAAAATCGAAGCTGGTCACTTGTGTGTCGTAAAACTCCCAATCATCGTCATAATGATAGCGGCCGCCCTGAGAACTGACCAAAGTTGGGTAGTTCACATCCAGCGCCCAACGGCATATGTCGATCTCGTGCGTCCCATTATTACAAATTTCGCCGGTGCCCCAGTGCTCAAACCAGTGCCAGTTGTAGTGAATCAGATTGTCCTGAAAAGGGCGGCGAGGCGCCGGACCCTGCCACAGGTCGTAGTCCAGTCCGGCGGGCACGGCGGTCTGCTGGCCGGTGCCGATGCTGTCGCGGGTGTTGGCATACCAGGCCTTGCCGAAGTACGGAGTGCCGATCAGCCCGTCGTGAATCTCCTGAATGATCTGAATAGAATCAGGCCCTGAGCGCTGTTGATTGCCCATCTGGATCACCTTGTCGTATTTCTTCTGGGCTTCTAACAGCATCTCTCCTTCTTTGGCATTGTGGCCGCAGGGTTTTTCTACGTACACATGCTTGCCTGCGTCGAGGGCAATCAGGGTGGCCGGGGTGTGCCAGTGGTCGGGCGCTGCGACCACCAGGGCGTCCACATCCTTGTCTTCCAGCGCGGTGCGGAAGTCCTTCACTCCCTTGGCTTTGCGCTGCTGGGTGCCCGCCGCCGTAACTTTTTCCACGCCCTTGGCGATGGCCGCATCGTCTACGTCACAAATGTAGGCCACCTCCATCCCTTCTATCTGGAGAATCTCGTCGGTGAGGTTGCCACCCCGTCCGTTGAGGCCCATCACAGCGACCACAATTTTGTTGTTGGGAGCGCCCTGTCCGAACAGGGGCGTAGCACTGCTCCACAGGCCAAGGCCCAGGCTCGCAGCGCCGGAAGACTTAATAAACTTACGTCGGTTCAGGGGTTTTACGTTATAATTCATAAGTGAGGTTAGGGGATTAAAAAGTAAGTACGCGGCCAAAATGTACGAAAAAACGCGCAAATCACCGCATAAGGCGGAACAGATTAAGGGGGCACCTCCAGATTTGAATGCCTACTACTCATCTAGGCACCATCTGATTTTCATTAGCAGTGGAAGAGATTCTTATTTGAAGATAGTGGCTCGAGCTGCGACAGGGCTTCTTTTAAAAGAAAATTCTTTTACTTCATTTTTGTAATTCGGGTTTCAGCCTCCGCTTATGCTAACAATTCACCCACTAACATTCACCCCTCTGCGCACGTTATTGCACTAACGACGCAACCTAAACCACATTCCCATTTGTATCCTCTTCAAAGCACCATTGATCCTAAATCCGACGCTTTCCGCAGCAACGACCGCGACTACCGGGCGCTGTTAACTGATTATCGCCGTGTGCTTCGGCAGGTGACGCAGGAACGCAGCAAGCGGTCGCTTGACAAGCACCGCGAGCGCGGCAAACTGCTGGCCCGCGAGCGCATTAATCAGCTCGTTGATCCCAATACCCCTTTCCTGGAGCTTTCGCCCCTGGCGGCCTACGGCATGTACGATGATGCTTTCCCTTCGGCGGGCATTGTGGCAGGCATCGGAATCATTCACGGACAAGAAACAGTGATCTCAGCCAACGATGCCACCGTGAAGGGAGGCACCTACGTGAGCGAATCCATTAAGAAGAACCTGCGGGCCCAGGAGATCGCCCTGGAGAACCGCCTGCCCTGCGTCTATCTGGTCGATTCGGGCGGAGTGTTTCTGCCCGAGCAGTTGAGTGTGTTCCCGGATCGCTTCGACTTCGGACGCTTCTTCTACAACCAGGCGCGGCTGTCGGCCCAGGGCATTGCGCAGGTGGCGGTGGTGATGGGTTCCAGCACAGCCGGAGGGGCTTACGTACCAGCCATGAGCGACGAGGTGATCATTGTGCGCAACCAGGGCACCATCTTCCTGGGCGGTCCGCCCCTGGTGAAAGCCGCCACCGGTGAGGAGGTCACGCCCGAAGAGTTGGGCGGAGCCGACGTGCACACCGCCGTGTCGGGGGTGGCCGACCACCTGGCTGAGAACGACGCGCATGCGCTACAAATCTGTCGCAATATCTTCGAGACGATCCCCAAAGGTGCCCGGCAGGTGCTGGAACGCGTGCCTACCGAAGAACCATTATACGACCCGCAGGAGCTCTACGGTATTGCCCCGGTTAGTCTGAAAAAACCGGTGGATGCCCGCGAGATCATCATGCGGATGGTGGACGGTAGTCGGTTTCACGAGTTCAAGGCTCGCTACGGCACCACGCTGGTGACTGGCTTCGCCCGGCTGCACGGCTACCCGGTGGGCATCATCGCTAACAACGGCATCCTGTTCTCCGACAGTTCGCTGAAGGGCACGCACTTCATCGAGTTGTGCTGCTACCGCCGGATTCCGATCCTGTTCTTGCAGAACGTGACCGGCTTTATGGTGGGCAAGGCCTACGAGCGGGGCGGCATCGCCCGCGATGGGGCCAAGATGGTGCACGCCGTGGCCACCGCCAACGTGCCTAAGTTTACGGTGGTGGTGGGCGGCTCATTCGGGGCAGGGAACTACGCCATGGCGGGCCGCGCCTACGACCCGCGCTTCCTGTTTATGTGGCCCAACGCCCGAATCTCGGTCATGGGTGGCGAGCAAGCCGCTAACGTGCTGCTCACGGTGAAAGAAGACCAGCTCAAAGCTCGGGGCAAGAGCCTGGATGCTGAGGAAGCCGAACAAACCAAAGTCGAGATCATGGAACAATACGAACGCGAGGGTTCGCCTTACTACAGCACCGCCCGCCTTTGGGACGACGGCATCATCGACCCCGTAGACACGCGCAAGATCATCGCCCTGGGCATTGCCGCTTCGCTGAATAATCCCTACCCTGAACCGAAGAACGGCATTTATCGGATGTGATGATTGGTTCCTGGTCACTGGTCAAAATTACAAAAGTCATCCGCGCAGTGGCGGCCAGTATCCTAGCCATATAGCAAGTATCTAACCATCAAGAAGATCATCCAATGACCACCTACACCACCATCGAGCTCACCATCACCGACCGCATCGTCACGCTGTGGCTCGATCGCCCAGACGTGCGCAACGCCTTCAATGGCGAGATGATCGACGAACTAATAGACTGCCTGGCCACGGTGGCGCAGGACGAAAGCATTGTGGCGCTACTACTGCGGGGACGCGGAAAGGTATTCTGCGGCGGGGCCGACATTGCGTGGATGAGCAGCTTCTCGCAGCGCACCTACGAGGAAGACTACCAGGGCAACCAGCAACTGGCCGAGTGTTTCCACGCGGTGTATACCCTGCCCCAGCCAACCATCGCGGTGGTGCAGGGCGCGGCCTTCGGCGGGGCCAACGGACTGCTGGCTGCTTGCGACATGGCCTACGCGGTGGAGAACACCATCTTTGCCTTTAGCGAGGTCAAGATCGGTATTATCCCGGCCACCATCGCGCCCTACGTGCTGCGGCGGGTGGGTGAGTCCGCCGCGCGCGAACTGATGCTCACCGGACGTCGTTTCGAAGGGGCCGAGGCCGCGCGGGTGGGCCTGGTGAACCAGTGCTTCCGTACCAAAGAAGACACCGAAGCGCGGGTAAGAGATATCGTAGCCGAATTGAAGACCGCCGCCCCCGGGGCCGTGCGACGCTGCAAGCAATTGATCTCCACCGTATCGCAGGTAAGCAGCGTGGAAGAAACGATGGACTACACCGCCCGCATGATTGCCGACGCCCGCGCCTCGCCCGAAGGCCAGGAAGGCATGCGCGCCTTCTTAGAGAAACGAAAACCGGATTGGAGGGGAGGAGAGGGGGATTAGGAGTTGGGTTTTGAGGTTTAGGACTTATGAATTGAAAACCCAACACCTAATCCCTAATACCCTAGCCACCCCAGAAAATCCCTAATACCCAATCCCCAACACCCTAGCCACCCAGAAAGCCACCCTATGTTCAACAAACTACTCATTGCCAACCGGGGCGAAATTGCCGTCCGCATTATTCGCGCCGCCCAGTCGCTGAAGGTAGCCACTGCGGCCATCTACGCCGACTCCGACCGGGAAGGGCTGCCCGTGCAACTGGCCGACGAAGCTTATCCGTTGGGCGAAGGCGACCTGAACGATACCTACCTCAACATCGAGAAGATCATCGAGATTGCCCTGCACTCCGGCTGCGAGGCCATCCATCCCGGCTACGGCTTCTTGTCGGAAAACACCGCCTTCGTGGAGGCCTGCGAGCGGGCGGGCATCACCTTTGTCGGACCCAACAGCGAAGCCATCCGCACCATGGGCGACAAGGTGGAAGCCCGCGCCTTTGCCCAGCGGGCCGGGGTGACCATCACCGAAGGCGTGACGGGCTCTCCCGAAGAACTGCGGGAGCAAGCCGACGCACTGTCCTACCCGGTGCTGGTGAAAGCGGCCGCCGGAGGAGGAGGCAAAGGCATGCGTATCGTGCGTAGCGCCGACGAACTGCCCAACGCCCTTACCTCCACCAGCCGCGAAGCGAAGGCCTACTTCGGCGACGCCACGGTGTATATTGAGAAGTACCTGGAGTCGCCCCGCCACATTGAGGTGCAGTTGCTGGGCGACCACTACGGCAACCTGGTGCACCTCTACGAGCGGGAGTGCTCGCTGCAACGCCGCTACCAGAAGATTATCGAGGAGGCACCCTCGCCTACCCTCACTCCCGAGCTGCGCCGCACCATGGGTGAAGCGGCCGTCAAGCTCGGCAAGGCTATCGAGTATACCAACGCGGGCACCATCGAGTTTCTGCTGGACCAGGACCAGCGGTTCTACTTCCTGGAGATGAATACCCGGGTGCAGGTGGAGCACCCCGTCACGGAGCTGACCACGCGCATCGATATTGTGGCCGAGCAGATCAGGATTGCTGCCGGGGAGCCGCTTTCGTTTCAGCAGGACGACGTGCCGCAGTGGGGACACGCCATCGAGTGTCGGGTGTACGCTGAAGCACCGGAGGAGAACTTCCGCCCCTCGCCCGGCACCATCACCTACCACCACCCGCCCGCCTCTGGGGCCATGCGGCTCGACACCGCTGTGGTCAGCGGCTCCACCATTGACCCGCGCTATGACCCTATGATCGGCAAGTTGATTGCCTACGGCACCGACCGCGAGCGGGCGCGGCAGCACGCCATCACCGCCCTGAAAAACTACGCCATCCACGGTATCGACACCAACCTGGCCTACCTCATTACTCTTCTCAGTACCGACGACTTTCGCGACAACCGAATATCCACCCACTACTGCGACGAGCACACCCCCCAGATTATCGAGCGCATGAAAGAGCAAAAAGCTACCGTCGATCGGCTGCCCGTGGTGCTGGCCGGGCTGCTGTATAGTTTCAACACCAAGGCGGTTGGCCCGTCTACAGTATGGCAGGAGGTTGGCTTTTGGCGGCTGGTGCCGGTGCTGGAGGTGATGCTTGATGAAGCTTCTCTGACGGTTGAACTGCGGGAAACTGGGCCCGAGTCGTATCGGGTCACGCACGACGATCAGGAGTACAACATCGCGGTTGTGACGCAGCAAGCGGGGCGCATTGATTTCAAGCTGAATGATGCGTTGCATACGGCCTACGTATCGGAAACTGAGGAAGGGGCGTTTGTTGTTACCCAGGCGGGCTTTAATTTCCGGTTACGAAGAAACGATCTGCCCAGTAAAACGCGTTTAGTAGGTGGCACCGAACTCGACACCGCGTCAGACGACATCGTAGTTTCGCCCATGCCCGGTAAGGTAATTGCCTTGCCGGTGCAGGAAGGCGATGCGGTGAAACGGGGCGATACGCTGCTGGTGGTGGAAGCCATGAAAATGGAAAATGCCCTGCTGGCCCCCCGCGATGGCATCGTGCAAGCCGTGCAGGTGGCCCTCGATGATCGCATCGAGCGCAATGTGCCCTTGATACTGCTTGCTGCTCCAGATAAATAGTACAGACGCGATTCATCGCGTCTCAATGATACGTAATATGATTACCAACGAAGAACACGAACTTATCCGCCAATCGGTGCGGGACTTCGCCGAGAAAGAAATAAAACCCGTGGCCCGAGAGCTGGACAAGAACGAACAATTCTCGATACCGCTCACCAAGCGCTTGGGTGAGATGGGTCTGTTCGGCATGGTGGCCTCGCCCGACTACGGCGGCCACGGCATGGACTACCTCTCGTATATCATTGCCGTAGAGGAGGTGGCCCGGGTGGATGGCTCGCAGGCCGCTACGGTGGCTGCGCACAACTCCTTGGGCATCGGTCCGTTGCATCAGTTCGGCACCGAAGCGCAGAAGAAGAAGTACCTGCCTGCCCTGTGCACCGGCGAGGCGCTGTGGTCGTTCGGACTCACCGAGGCCGAGGCCGGTTCCGACTCGCGGGGTACCAAAACCACCGCCCGCCTGGAAAACGGCGAATGGACGATCAACGGCTCCAAGATATTTATCACTAACGGGGCCACCGACATCACACTGGGAGCCACCGTGCAGGCGGTTTCGGGCGAGGCCAACGGCAAGAAAGAGTACTCAACCATTATTGTGGATCAAGATACCCCTGGCTTTGAGGCGCTCACCATGCACGACAAGCTGTGCTGGCGTGCCTCCAACACCTCGCAACTTTTTTTTGACGATTGCCGCGTGCCCGAAGAAAATCTGCTGGGTGAACGCGGACAGGGTTCCAAGATCATGCTGGAAACCCTGGATGGGGGCCGCTTGTCGATTGCCGCCATGGGACTGGGCTGCGCCCAAGGAGCTTACGAGATGGCGATTCGCTATGCCAAGGAGCGGGAGCAGTTCGGCAAGCCGCTTACCCAGTTTCAGGCCATTTCGTTCAAACTGGCCGACATGGCCACCAAGTTGGAGCTGGGCCGCAACCTGCTTTACAAAGCTTGTTGGCTGAAGGACAACGGCAAGCCCTTCGCCAAGGAAGCGGCAATGGCTAAGTTGTACTGCTCAGAGATTGCCAAAGAGGTGGCCGACGAGTCGGTGCAGGTGCACGGGGGTTACGGCCTGATGGGAGAATACGACGTGGAACGCTTCTACCGTGACCAGCGCATCCTGCAGATCGGCGAAGGCACCTCGGAGATCCAGCGTCTGGTGATATCAAGGCATATTTTAAACGAGTAGGAACACGACGGTTTGCCGCGCGATTAATCGTTTTCCTACGGTTATTCCAATTTATGGTTCATCTCACCGAATGTCCGCGTGATGCGATGCAGGGGATAAAATCGTTTATTCCCACGGCGGATAAGGTGCGCTATATTAATGCGATCTTACGGGTGGGCTTCGACACGGTCGACTTTGGCAGTTTCGTGTCGCCGAAAGCCATTCCGCAGTTACGCGATACGGCCGAGGTGCTGTCGCAACTAGATCTATCGCACGTTTCATCGAAGCTACTGGCTATTGTGGGCAACCGGCGGGGGGCCGAAGCGGCGGTGCAGCACGAAGAAATTACGTACCTAGGCTTTCCCTTTTCTATTTCACCCACCTTTTTGCAGCGCAACATCAACTCCACGGTAGAACAGTCTTTCGCGCTGGTGCAGGAACTCTTAGCGTTGAGCCAACTGTACGGCAAGCAATTGCTGGTGTATGTCTCAATGGCTTTTGGTAATCCGTACGGCGACCCCTGGAGCGTAGAGGAGCTGCTGCACTGGGTTGATCAGCTGCATCACGCGGGAGTGCGGCACATCACGCTAGCCGATACCACGGGGCTAGGCACGGCGCAGACCATTGGCAACGCCCTGGAGATTGTGATTCCGGCCTACGCGGAGGTTACCTTTGGTTTGCACCTGCACACCACCTCATCGGATGGCCCGGCGAAGATTGATGCGGCCTTCCGGCAAGGTTGCCGCCACTACGACGGGGTGATGAGTGGTTTGGGCGACATATCGCTAGGAGGCTGCCCGATGGCCGGTCCTGACCTGGTCGGCAACATTCAAACCCGCGATTTGCTGACCTACTTCGAAGAGCAGGGAGCACATACCGGATTAGATCGTGACGCTTTTCGGCAGGCCGAGCAAGTGGCGCAGCATATAATTCCCCAATAATTGTACATTTGCCCGTTCAAAAGCTGAAATTCATGAAACAGAACGTGGCCGTTGTGGCCGGAGGCACCTCCCACGAATACGTGATCTCAATGCGCAGCGCCGAAACCGTGCTCGCTTGTCTGGACCGAACTGCTTTCACTCCTTACTTAATTGTCATAGAACTTGATCGCTGGTACGTTAAGGTAGACGGGCAAGAACTTCCGATCAACAAAGACAACTTCTCACTCAGTCTGGATGGGAAGACCGTCACCTTTGACGCGGTGTACAATATTATTCACGGCACGCCGGGCGAAGACGGCAAGATTCAGGGCTACTTCGAGCTGCTGGGTATTCCCTACACCGGCTGCGACGTGCTCACCAGTGCCATCACCTTTAGCAAAAGTGTGGGAAAAGAGTTAGTGCGGGCGCACGGTATCACCACGCCCCAATCGGTGACGCTTACTGAGCAAGACCTTACGCGGGTAGATCAGGTGTCTACGGGATTTAGTTTCCCCTGCTTCGTAAAGCCTAACAATGGCGGATCGAGCTTTGGGGCCAGCAAGGTAGATCAGTTCGAGCAGCTAGAGCAGGCGGTGCGCAATGCCCTGGAGCATGATCGCGAGGCGCTGGTGGAAGAATACATTCAGGGACAAGAACTTACGTGCGGAGTGTTCAGCCAAGCGGGAGTGGCACAGGCTTTGCCTATCACCGAGGTAGTGAGCAAGAACGCTTTCTTTGACTTCCAGGCCAAATACGAAGGCGCTTCGGAAGAGATCACTCCGGCCCGGGTAGACGACGCGGTGCGGGACCAGTGCCAACGGCTGACTGAGCGAATCTACACGTTGTTTCACTGCCGTGGCTTCGTGCGCATTGACTACATCCTGAAGGAGGGAACGTTGTACTTTATCGAGGCGAACACCACGCCGGGTTTCTCTAAGCAGAGCATTTTTCCGCAGCAGGTGCGGGCGGCCGGGCTAGACCTGAATGCGTTGGTGAATGAGCAAGTGCGAACGATCATCAAGACAATAAACCCAAAGTGAACAATAACGTGACGCAATTATTTAAGGTTAACTCACCGGTGGGAGTCCTGATCCACCTGGGCATCGTTCTTCTGCTTGCCACCGTGGGCGGGCTGTGGTTCTTCTATTCGTATCTGCCTTCGGCTACCCACCACAACGAAACGGTAACCGTACCTGATCTGGAAGGAATCCATCTGGACAAGATAGACGAGTTTCTTACTCAGCGCAATCTCAACTATGAGGTGCTCACTGACTCGGGGTTTACTGACGCCTTCGACCCGGAAACGGTATTGGTACAGTATCCACTGGCAGGGGCCAAGGTAAAAGAAAATCGCAAAATATTTCTAACCCTCAATGCTACCAACCCCCCCAAGGTGAAGATGCCCGCGCTGGTCGACGGCTCGGTGAAGAATGCCCAGTTGGTACTGGAAAGTTACGGGCTTGAACTAGGCTCGATCGAGTACGTGCCTGACTTGGCGCAGAATGCCGTACTGGAGCAGCGTTACAATGGACAAAAGATCACTGCGGGCGAAATGATATCGAAGGGCACCCGCATCGATCTACTGGTGGGCGACGGATTGGGCAATACTTTGCTGGAGGTACCTAGTCTGGCTGGTCTGGAGATGGAAGAGGCCGAAGTAGTAATCATTGGCTCGGGCCTAAAGCTGGGCGGTATTCTGTTTCGCGACCCTTCGTTATCGGACCGTGATCCCAAGGATCAGGCCCAGCAGCAACAAGATCGCCTGGTGATTGTGAAGCAGAGTCCCGCATCGGGTAGCAACATCCGCATCGGTGAAGAAGTTGATGTGTGGCTAGATCGGTTTAGTGATGAACAACCCCCGGCGAGTGCGCTGGATGCAGAGGATACCGCGCCGTCGGACGCAGATTTAGATGAGGACGACATCTTCTGATGCTGAACACGAATCTGACTACTTTACACTTTCTGTCTGAGGGGTTCGTTGTTAGAACAACAATATTATCAAAGTAGTCAACGTAAACCTGAGCAATAGCTATCAACCTTCTTTTGGATCAACATAATCCTTCAAACGCCTCACTTCGGATCGTATTCCTTCTGATAACTATCTTTGGAACACTCGCTCCTTCCCTGATGGCGCAATCGATTCAACTCGTTCCCCTACCAGCGTTAGTGGGGCAAGCGGCCAACGCGCGGCAGCAGGCTCTTGACACCGTGCTGACCCTTCCCTTTTGGGACGATTTCTCGCAGCCAGTTACCAATGTTCTGGGTTTTACCACTCCCGATACGTTGCACTGGCAACCCGCGCAGGGACGGGGCGTCCTGGTAAATACCGGTTTAGGCATCGCCCCTCCGTCGGTGGGCGTGGCATCCTTCGACGGAGTCAACGCGCAGGGAGCTGCCTATGACACCACGGCCAGCCGCAGTGGGCTGTCGGATGAGTTATGGTCGCAGCCGATCAACTTGACACTGGTGCCGGAGGCCGAGCGTGGTAGCGTGTTTCTTAGCTTTTTCTGGCAACCCCGGGGGCGGGGCGAACTTCCCGAAGCAGTTGGCGATTCACTACGCCTGCAATTCAAAACCCTGGATACCGCGCGGCAGTGGGTAACGGTTTGGAAGCAGGCGGGTGGCGAATCGCTGGTTACCGATGTCTTTGTTCAGGAGATCCTGGCGGTGCGTGACCCAGCCTACTTTCACGATCGCTTTCAGTTTCGTTTCCAGTCGTTTAACCGACAGTCCGGCGCCTTTGATACCTGGAACATTGACTACGTGTACCTGAACCGGGGCCGCAGTGCCACTGATCTGGCGTATCCCGACGCGGCCATCACTTCACTGCCCACCTCGCCCTTCGGTGAATACACGCAGGTTCCGATGAAGCAGTTTCGGGCCGCTCCTGAGCAGTATTTATCTGGCTCGTCGGTGCAGTACTACAATCTTCGCAACCAACCGGTGGGCACCACCTTTGAAGCGTTTGTCAACAATGCCCTATCGGGTGAAGCACTCTACCGACTGAGCGATTCTACCAACGCGCTTAGTCCGCTACCCACCGCCTTTGACCGGCGTACGATTGCGGTGGGTGCTCCGGTGGTCAGCGCCCTCGACCTCACGCAAGATTCTTTGTATCTACAGAGTGAGTTCTACATCGAAACGGGTGATCTGCCGCGCATTGCGTCTATCAGTGACGAAGGCGATACGCTATTTAACTTATCGGTCGATTACCGCGACAATGATACGGTGCGTACCACCTCTGTGCTTAATGAGACGCTGGCTTATGACGACGGCACCGCTGAATTTGGTCTGGAGCTAAACCAGACCGGCGGAAGGGTGGCCTATGAGTTTGTGGTGCCGGAAGAGGACTTACTTACCGATATTGATATTCATTTCCCCAACTTAAGGCAAAATCAAGGAACGCTGTTTAAGCTGTTCGTCTGGAAAACCCTGGCCGATACCGCTCGTGGTGAGGTAGTGTTACGAGAGACGGGCACACTGGCGGCTCAAGCAGCTTTACGATCTGACGGATTCACTACGTATCAGCTAGAATCGCCAGTTGCGGTGCGGGATACATTTTACGTGGGCTACCAACAAGAGAGCACCGATCGTTTTCTGATTGTTGGCTTTGACAAAAATACCAATACTAATGACCACTTATTTTACAGCGTATCCAACGACTGGGAGCAGAGCAGAGAGCTACAGGGTAGTCTGATGCTACGACCACGCTTTGATCGTGAGCGAGCTCAATTGGTCACCGCCCTACCGGACGAAGAGGCTATTTCAACCGTTGATTTAATCCTGTATCCGAATCCAACAAATGGTTTGGTACGGATACAGGGCACCTACGACCGGCTGCGGGTGGTTGATCTGCTGGGACAGGGAATCCCCGTGGTTCCTCGTTCCGAAGTAGTTGATTTGTCGCCCTACCCGGCCGGTCTCTACGTGTTTCAGTTCGCGGTGGGCTCTCAAACTTTTACCCGCAAGATAATCCGGCAGCCTTAGTCTACTGTACGCTAGGGCGTGTTTAATCATAGGCTAACGAGCTTTCACGGGGCCAGTTTTCACTTACGTGGCTTGGCCTGATCAGCGTCGCTTTCGGCAGTCGATGCCTCCGCATCGCGATTCCGATAACCTCTATTTCTCTACTACAACAACCGGTAATGTTCAAAACCTTCCAAACCAGACAGCTCGATACATTAGAGTTCCTTCAGGCAGATGATGCTACGGCTGATTTCCCCCCGCATTATCACGAAACCTTTTGCGTTTCTCTGATTGAGAAAGGTGTTTTTACCGAAAACCACACCATTGCCATCCAGGACTCGCTGCTGGTTTCTCATCCGCTTGAGGTGCACCGTAATCGAATTCTACCGGACACCCGCTATTCGCTGAGAACGTTTTACGTCAGCCCGGACGTGCTGCGGTTTGCAGCTCAATCACCGGAAGTTTTTCGGCTGCCCAAAGTTGTCAATGACCCGTATTTAGTTCGGCAGTATCGTGCGCTGACGGATCGGTTTTTCGGAAATTCTGTTAATACCACCGTCGATCGGTCGTTTGAGGAGAAGTTTCTTCGGCTGCTGGCTGGGCTGAGCGCTTATCGGCAAGCGCATACCGAAGCACCGAAAGAACCGGACTGGGTTCAGGAGGTGAAAACGCACATCATGGCAAGCATCGAGGAGAAAATACGTCTGGACACGCTCACGAAGATCGCCGGATTGGAGAAATACCGTCTGGTGAGAACCTTCCAAAAGTACACTGGCCTTACTCCCTTCCAATTTATCGTCTTGCAACGGGTGTTATGTGGGAAAGAGATGCTCCGGCAAGGCAAGCCGATCGTTCACGCGGCCGTAGATGCTGGCTTTTATGACCAGAGCAACTTTACCAATTACTTCCGGCAGTACGTCGGCACAACTCCGAAAGTGTATCAAAACAGTTGCAATATCTTCCAAGACCAGGATAGATAGGGTAGTTACATTTGGGGTTTGTAACAATTTTTAATCCCGAATAAAATGAATAAAATTCGCCCTTTTCTGCTGATGCTCTGTTGTGTTACCCTGCTGGCCTCCTTCAATCGTTGTCAGGAAGATGAGCCGGTGGTGATCCGTACTCCTGAAGCACTGGACATCACTTTGAACGATATCTATGGCCGGTCTACTTTTGCTGGATTTTCGGTGAGCGTCGTGAAGAACGGGGAAGTCGCTTTTCAGCGAAGCTACGGAAAGGCCGATGTGGCCAAGGATGTTGACCTGACCAACCAAACATCCATGAATATTGCCTCGATCAGTAAGGTTTTTATCGGGGTAGCTCTAACGAAAGCGATGGAAGATGGGCATTTCACGCTGGAAACCAGTATCAACGACCTGCTGCCCTTTCCGGTGATAAACCCTCAAGCGCCGGAGGTGTCTATCCTGGTGAAGCACCTGGTGACGCATACCTCTGGCATTCTGGACGATGAGGCTACCTACTTCAGCAATTATAGCATCCTGTCCGGAGAAGACCTAAGCACTCCGGTGGCCCAGCGGTTAATTAACGAACTGAACCCAAAAACCGACGGAGACGTACGTTCCCTGGCTGATTTTATCCAAGCCTACCTGACTCCCGAGGGGGCACTGTATCAAGTAACCAACTTCGGTACCGGTCCGGCAGGAAGCACTTACGCTTACAGTAATATAGCCTCGGCCCTGGCCGCGTATCTAATTGAGGTAACTACCGGCGAAGGCTTTGAGGAATACACGCAACGCGTGATTTTCGATCCGCTTCGGATGGACCGTACGGCGTGGAAGCAAGCGCAACGGGAACGTGACTACCTGTCTCTACAGTACTGGAACCAAGACAATCCGCTGCCGTTTTATACCATCGCTACGTACCCGGAGGGAACGTTGACCACTTCGGTAAAAGACCTTACCGTATTTATGTTGGAGATGATAAAAGGCCAGGCCGGAGAGTCTGATCTTTTACTCACCAAAGAATCGTACCGGGTGCTCTTTGATAAAAAGCTGGATTCCCGACCATCGGGAATGCCAGAGAGGGAAGATAATTACGGCGTATTTTGGGTGTGGTCTACTTCGGGGCGAATTGGCCATACAGGCGGAGATATAGGGTCCACTACGTTTCTGGGGTTTAATCCAGATACCCATACTGGTTCTATGGTGTTGATCAACTCCAATGTGGTGGAGGTGGATGAAGAGGACGGGGTTTCTTCAAGTCACTTGGTTGAAATCAATCAGGCCTACCGGTCCTTTGAGCGCATAGAATAGCGTAGGTTGGCTGTATTTGGTTCTGTGGAGTGTTGTCAAACCTAGACAGTATTTTCGGTGCATCTTACGCTCGCTTTGCGTTGCTTTCGTTGACCGATGCCCCTGGTCGGGCACTCCGCATCGCTCGCCTTGAGCGTCGCGTCCCAGCGGGGAACCACACGGGGTACCCTGTGCGGGGCACCCCGCACGATGGCTTTGACCGAACGAAAGACCCTCGAAAACCCCCTCGTCAATTTGAATGTCAACACGCCCTAAGCCATCACCCCCGCCATCGACTCGATCAGTTCCAGCTTGTAATTGTCTTGCGCCTGCACGTAGGCCACGCGGGACTTCTTCACTCCGCCAAACTTCTTCTTCTCCTGGGCGGCCGTCATCCCTAGAAACACCCGCTGCTTACTCAGCACTTGTCCCCGCTGGGCAATCTGAAACAGGGCCTGCTTGTAGAGTTTGAACGACTCAACGTAGGTGTAATCCATGCCAAGCACCACGGCGCAGTAGCTCTCATCGGTTTGGTAGTTGCACACCGTGGCCACCAGCGGATGCTCGCCGGAAGCCAAGTATTCGGGCTTGAGCCGAATCTGAACAAACTCCCAACGAGGCGACTGGCTCATGGCTTCAAAGAGCGACCGCGGAAACTCGATGTTGTTGAGTGCGTAGTTCTTGTTGCTCACGTTCTGGTACAGTTGGTAGGTGCGATCAATGTCGGCCTCGCTCAGCGAAGTTTGTACGGTTACTTCAAAGTGATGCATCATCTTCACGGCGTCTTTGCGCACGTGGTAGCGTGATTTATACGGCAGGTGCTGCAAGTACGAATCCACATCAGACCAGGGTAATTTTTCGATCACACAGGTTTCCGGCAGGTCTACCTTGAAGTAGCCTTGGGTGTAAAACATATCATTTATACCGGGCGTCACCGCATCTATATCCCGCACACTCACCGCAGTGCATTCGTAATCTTCTTTAAGGGATTCTATTTCTACACTCAACAATTTCAGTGCTTCGTAATAATAGGGATGGTTGGCATCTACGTATAGGTATTCACCGTCGGCCACTAGGGTGCCCATGCCCAGCGTGCGCGACATCAGGTAGTGTGGGTCAGTACGGCGCCGTTCTTCTACCTGTATAGAAACAGAGGCAGGTGCTAGCATATCATCTTTCCAAAGCGCTACGGTGAAGCAGGTAGCCAGCACAATTTGCTGCTGCTGATCGCGTAGGATCAGGTATACGAATTTCCAATTGTGTTCGGGCAATGCATTGTTGGAAAAAGCTTGCTCATAAAGGCGCATAGCTTCCCAGTCCATCGCGCCGCGTTCGCCAAAGCAGGCATTCCAGTCGGTAAGGTTCACCCGTTCAATGCTGGTTTCCATTTGCACAACCAGTGGTTCTGACGTCTCCTGAACCTCCGTCGGAACTTCTTCCTCAACCAGAGGCATTTTAAAGGCAGCCCGCACTTGGTTCATGCTGTACCCTTCTTCTTGTAATGCCTGCGAATAATGATGATCCATTGTTTCGATCAGCACCTGAATGTCCTCCCGGGTATTATGGCGAGAGATAGAAAAACGGATACCGGCATTGCGTGCGGGCACCACGGGGAAAGTAGCCACGTTCATGTAGAACCCATTGTCCAACAAACGACGCCCCAGGTTATAGGCAATGCCGGGAACCGCCGTGCCGACGAAGTGTACCGGGCAGGCGTTCTGTTTAATTAGGGGCAAAGTGGTCTGCGCGATCAACTGGTTACAGTAAGCAATTTTATCGGCTAAATCCTGCTGTAGCTCGTAGATTTCGTCCGACAAATGAATTTTAGCGGAGGCCAGCGATGCCGCTACGCTGGCCGGATCGGCCTGTACCGAAAATGTTTGGGGACCGCCGAATACCCGGTAAGCTTCGTAGAGTTCATCGTTACTAAACACGGCTACCGCCCCGCTCGCTCCGAACGACTTACCTAACGTGCCAATTAAAACCGACCGTTCGGGCACTGCGCCCAGTTGTTGCATCACGTAGCCCGTGCCGTGCTGTCCGGCCCAACTCATTCCGTGCACGTCATCTAGGTAGAGGTGTAGTTGGGGATATTTTTCGGCTAGTTGCATCAGTTCAGGTAGAGGCACTGTGTCGCCGAACATAGAGTAGATGCCATCGGCTGCGTACCAAATCTTGCGGTGGGTATCGCGCAAGCGTAGGATCATTTTCTCCAGCATCTCCATGTTGCTGTGCTTCACCATTTGCACGGTGACGCCCCGAGGTTTAAGCAGTTGGGTGGCACTTTGCACGCTGGCGTGCACTTGCTGGTCAAGGATCATGGCGTCTTCGTCGCGCACCAGACTAGGGATCAGGCCTACGTGGGCTAAGGTACTGTTTTTGGCAATGGCGACCGGACGCTGGTACATGCTGCGCAGACAGTCTTCTAGTTCTTTACAAAGTCCGAACGAGACGTAGGTTTTCAACATCGGGAACTGCGTTCCGTATTGTTGAATGGCCTGAATGGCGGCATCCTTGAGCCGTTGGTCTTGCTCTAGTCCCAGATAACTGGTGGTGCCGAAGTGGCGAAGCTGTTGCCCTTTGATGGTCAAAAACCTTCCATTGGTATGGCCCCCCTCGGTATAAAGGTGAACGAGCCCCTGCTGCTGGGCATTTAAAATAAGATCACTAATTGTGTCTAGCAGATGATTGTGTTTTGATTTTGCCATGTCAATCTTTTTTTTGCTCAAAATTGATTATATTTCCCTGTCATCATTTGAGGATGTTTATGCTAAAATTACGCATGTATGGTATTAGTATAGGCTGATTAGGCTAAAGAGACTTCCGGCACTTCTACCCTATGAAATATAAATTTATGAATAACGACTTCGTGTATATGGAGTTGAAAAATGGGCTTTTGTACGTTAAATTTAAGCAAAAGGAGATCGACGCTGCCTTGGCTCAGAAAATTATTGAGCAACGACTTTCGTTCGTGGATGGACAAACTTATCCGATCATTGTAGACGGCTCCGAAGTAAAGGAACTGACCAAAGACGCTCGGGAGGCGCTTTCTTCCGAGAAAGCGAACCAGCATACTGTAGCACTGGCAGTGATTGTGCGCAACCCAGTTACCCGCACTATCGCTAATTTCTTTCTTAAATTTCAGCAGCCCCGGTACCCCTTTCGGCTGTTCACCGATTTAGAAAGTGCGCGCGAATGGCTCGGGAAGTACAAACCCGACGCGTAGTAGTATCTATCCTCCTGCTACTGTCTTTTTCTGTTGCAAACCATACACTGTTCTTGTCCGAACCGGTATCCTTGGGTCAAAGTAAACTGCTTTGCCAAGCTTTTTAGTACGTACACCAAATAAAATGTCCCTACCAAAAATTGTTCTGCTGAAATTCTACTTGCGAACCTTCACTAACCCACATGACCGAACAAAGAGACCACAACCACCGGATAGAGGATATCAACCAAGTGCTAATGAACCTGGCGGAAGGTGATTTCTCAACCAAAATTTCGCTTTCTCAACAGCTTGATGGTATAGATGCCATTGCAGCGGGGATCAATATGCTGGGTGAAGAGTTACGAAGCTCGGTAGTTGCTAAAGATTACTTAGATAGTGTTCTCTGTGGGATAGTAGACATGTTGATTATCTTTACTGAAGACTTTACCATTGCTAGGGTAAATGATAAAGCTTGTGAGCTACTTAACAAATCTGAGGAAACGTTGCTAGGACAACCTTTGGAGAGCCTCTTCGCTAAAAAGAACGCCTCTTTCGTTGTACAGCTAAAGAAGTTGGCCAAGCAGCAAGAGCCTCTTTATAATATTGAGACTTCATTTAAGATTCAGCGTACCACCACGCTACCGGTGACGCTATCTCTTTCAGTTTTAAAACAAAGAGAAGCGGTAACCGGCTATCTTCTGATCGCCAAGGACTTAAAACAGATTTTGCTGACGTCTAAAGCGCTTAAGCAGCGGAATGAGGAGCTGAAGACGCTCATCTATAAGGTGTCTCACGATTTGCAGGGTCCGCTGGCCAGCATTCTGGGATTGTTTCAGGTGATCGAGCAAACTGGGAGTGACCCCGACACCATCCTGCATTATCTGTCACTAATCAAGCGGAGCACCAACAAGCTCGAAAAATCAGTTCAAGGGTTAGTTGAGCTAGGCATTGATGATGCGCATCAGCGGCTCACTACCTTTGAAGTGAAGCGCGCAGTAGAAGAAGTGATCGAGTCGCTGAGCGATTTCCCCGATCGGGAAAAAGTTACTATCGAAGTGAAGGTGAGCAGGCCATTGCAACTGCGTTCAGAAGAGCGCCTGTTTCGTTTAATGCTGCAGCATCTAATTGAGAATTCGATCAAGTACCGCCGTACCAACATTGACAATTCTTACGTGCAGGTTCGCATTCGACACCACCGCCGGGGGGTTAGTCTTACTATTAAAGACAATGGGCAGGGTATGAGCCGCCACGTGCAACAACGAGCTTTTGATATGTTTTACCGTGGTAACCCGGCTTCTCAGGGGAGCGGTTTGGGACTTACCATTGTGAAGTCAAACGCAGAAAAATTGGGAGGAGAAGTAGATATAAAAAGCAAACTACAGCAAAGCACCGACGTACGTTTGTTACTCCCCTCAATTGATAAGTTTACTTTTGATCCGTCTTGAAAGCACCCTTGTTCTGGCTGGCCAACACTCCTGAAGATTTGCTAGCACTTTCGGTTCGCGAACCAAAAGCGCTGGAGGTACTAGCTTCCTTAAGTGATGAATCGGAGGGGATCCCCAGGTACAGAGTGCTTATCGCCCATCTGGATCAGCTGCATAATTTCGTGCAGCATATCCCGCCGCTTGCCTGGGAGTTGTTAGAGTACGCTTCAGAGCCTCTGGAGATCGTGTATCCCGAAAGGAAAACTACGCTAATCCATCCTGACCAACCGTTGGCTATTTGCGTGCGGTGGGTAAAGCAGCCCCATTTACTGCGACTGGTGCAGAAAGAGGGACCGCTGTGGGCGGTTATCCCGAAGGTAACCGCCGTTTCGAATTCGCCGCCCTGGAAAAAAGTTGACTGCTTTAGCAAAAAGTATCCCTATCATCTGGTAAAAACCGTAGTACTTAATACCGACGGCACTTTCAGCTTTCTTCGGTAAAAAATATCACTTACTCATCTTCGTCGCTCGCATTCGCTCGAGGCACTGGGCCGCTAGACTGCCTATACTTTCGGTTTTGCGTGAGCGATGTTCGGGCAGTAAAAGAAGTTTGTTTTTTTCTTCCATAATATAAGTACCTATAAACCAAGGGCAATATAGTAATATGTTCTTAAAAAAAGAACATATTATACCTTTAAAAAGTATCCGTACCGATGCTTTGCTACTTAATTGCTAATCTATTGAGGCGATTGCTGTTAAATAGCGCGATAGAGGCAGTGATACCCCGCCAGCATAGAATTCTGGGGATAAATTTCCCCGCCTCAAGGGTTCCGTACTGCGGTACGACGCTCTTGACCAGTTGGCAAAGTGATTGCTGCTATTTCGCTATAAGACATCATATATTTTTAGCCTTTCATCGTCTCCTATTTTTTAGCTTTTTTTCATGAGTTATGGCAAGCGAAGCAGGTAATGCTTCGCTTTTTTTCAGGTAGATTATTTGTTGGCATTATATGTTGCGCAACTTGTTTTTTTTTGTATAAATTCGCGCTATTAATCTAAACTTCTAACTAACGCTTCCGGTTATGGCCAAAACACCCACCAAATCAGGTACTGCCAAAGAAAAAGCAACGAAAACTACTGCTGCTAAGTCAGAGACTGCCAAGAAAACGCCGACCCCCAAAACGGCTGCTAAAGCAGCACCCAACAAGAGCACAGGCAGCGCTCCCAAAAAGACAACCACTAGGAAGTCAACGGTCGATCCTGCGGCCGAACTGGCCAAGCAGTGCCAACAGGCAGCCACCAAGTTTGAGAAAATGGAAGATGGTAAGTATACCGAAATCCAAGAAAAACTAGAATGGTGTATCGGCAGCTACAATCACGATAAGAATCCTGCCGGACTGGCCGATTACGGTAAACAGGCGTTGGATCATCTGAAGCAAGCTCGAGAGGAAAAGCCGCGAAAAATCTCTCAAAAGCTTATTGATGATCTTGAAAAAGCAGTCAGCAAGTTCTAAGTGGGTTAACCATTATCTATTGAATGAGTCATTTCGCAGAGATGACTTTTTTTGCTCCCAGTACCTTAGGATACAGCGGGTCGATAATCGTCAGTGCTTGGTATTTTGTGGGGATGTCAAATCTCGACCCGCACCTGTCTATACCGTACGGCTCCGATTGCATATGCTGCCTAACTTCTTATACGCTTTTATGCTTCATCGACTATTAGTAGTCCCGCTACTGTTACTTTTCTTCTTTCAGCCCTTATCCACCGCTGCGCAAGTAGCCTCTGATACTACGCTCACCCGCGTCCAACAACTCAGTGAGGTAACGGTGATTGGTTATGATAACCAACAAAAGTTGCTGCGTACTCCGGGAGCCATCGGGTTAATCAATACCGAAAGAGTACGAGCCTACAACGAAACTTCGGTGGTGCCAGCAATGAATACCCTGCCCGGGGTGCGTATGGAAGAACGGTCGTCAGGTAGCTACCGTATTGCCATCCGAGGCAGTTCGTTGCGGGCCCCTTTTGGCGTACGGAATATTAAAGTATACTGGAATGATATTCCGTTTACCGATCCCACGGGCAGTACCTCCTTCAATCTGCTGGATGTGATCAACATGAACCGCATCGAGGTGGTAAAGGGGCCCGCTGGCAGTGTCTACGGGGCAGGCACCGGCGGGGTGGTCAGCATTCACAGTCTTTCCGATGAGACAGATGCCTCACCGATACCCACCGCCCAGGTCGGGGCTACGTTGGGTTCGTACGGGTTGCAACGCTACACCGCCCAGGTAAACCACCAATCAGCAACTGCCCATTTGGCCGTGAAGTACGCCCACCAGCAAGTGGCCGGCTACCGGCAGCACACTGAATTTGCCCGCGATGTGCTAGAACTTAGCGGTCGGCTTCAGGTGAGCGATGCCCGGCAAATTCGCGCTAGCTTTCTGTATTCCGACCTGGACTACGAAATTCCCGGAGGACTCACGCAGGAGCAGTATGACGAAAATCCCCGACAGGCCCGCCCCGGCAACGCCTTTGTGATGGGTAGTGAGGAGTCGCAGGCGGGAGTTCGTCAGCAGTACGCTCTGCTGGGCCTGTCCCATGAATACGTTTGGAACAACCGTCTGAGTAACCTGACGACGCTCTATGGCGACTTTAGCTTCTTTGAGAACCCCTTTCTGTTCGACTACAAGCGCGATAGTCGGCAAGGCGGCGGCGCCCGTACTCGTTTTCACTACGATACCGACTTCGGCACCGTGACGGCTCGCTTCACGGCTGGAGCGGAGTTTCAGAACGCCACTAATGTAGCCCGCAACTTTGGTAACCGGGGCGGGCAACCCGACACCCTCAACTTTGATGACGAGCTACGGGCCCAGCAGGCGCTCTTCTTCGCGAACGCACGCTTCGAACTTCCCGCCGATATCTCGCTTACCCTGGGTTTGAGTCATAACCGCCTTACCTACGACATCTACCGCCTAACTGATGTAGTGCTCGACAGTTCTTACCGCGTTAAGAAATTGTTTGACCCGGTATGGATTCCCCGGATTGGCCTTACGAAAGATCTTTCTTCCCGGGTGGCGGCTCACGCGAGCGTAAGCTACGGTTTCTCGCCTCCGGCCCTGGAAGAGGTGCGTACCAATGAGGGAAGTATCAGCCTAGGATTAGAACCAGAGCGAGGCATCAACTACGAGTTGGGAGTGCGGGGTAATGCGACCCCCACCCTTACTTTTGATATAACCGCCTTCTTGTTTCGTCTTAACGAAACCATTGTGCAACAGCAGTCGGAACGGGGCACCACGCTGTTCGAAAATTCAGGGAGCACCAACCAGCGTGGTCTTGAGATGAGCACTACTTGGTTTGCTATAGAAGATAGACGCGGTTGGTTATCGGACTTTCAGGTGCAGGGGGCGTATACTTTCCACTATTTCACGTTCACTGACTACGCAAAGGAGGGGGAAGATTTTTCGGGCAACCGACTTACGGGGGTAGCTCCGCATGTGGTGGTGCTTTCAGCGCAGGCGAGCACTCGTTTCGGACTGTTTGTGAATGTCACTCACAATTATACCAGTGGCATACCGCTCAATGATGCCAATAGCGTCTATGCCGATGACTATCACCTGCTTCAGGCAAAATTGGGGTACGAGCTTACTACCGATCAGGCGATGTTAAAATTGTATCTGGGGGTAGATAACGCATTGAATCAAATATACAGTTTAGGCAATGATCTAAACGCTTTTGGTGGACGGTACTTTCAACCTTCTGCTCCCCGCAACTACTACCTAGGGGTGAAGCTGGGCTTCTAAGTAATGCCTGCACCCGAAAACACTTTTCGTTGCCAATGTCTTTTTATTATCGGTAAATTGTTAATCATTTAGCAAATTAGGTGCCGTGGCGCTACCTAGTTCATAATATTATAATTGTACTGTTTACCACGTTTTCATGTTGACATTCAAACAATTTATTGCTTTTTTTGTAGTGACGTGAGAATGCCATTCGGTTGTTTTCTGCGATGCGCTCTTTTGACCATTACAAGCCCCCATGTTGTTCAAACCCTGCTTTGTTTTACTAAGTTTGCTCTTTCTTACCAATGCGTTTGCTTCTAATGATCCGCCTATCTCCGCTAAGTTTTTATACGCCACCCGGATTACCAGTGCCCCTCAAATAGATGGTATTTTAAACGAAGATGTTTGGCAAAAGACCCGATGCGGGGCCGACAACTTCGTACAGAGAAGCCCTAACCCCGGTGGGGCTCCTTCGGTACCCACTGAGGTTAAAGTTCTCTACGATGATAATGCGGTGTACATCGGGGCTTTTTTATACGATATCTCGCCCGATAGCATTATGCGGGAGTTCTCGCAACGCGACGACTTTGGCTTTTCCGACGTGTTTGGGGTTTACTTCGATACCTATCAAGATGGAATCAACGCCTTCGAGTTTCTGGTATCGGCGGCCGGTGTGCAGATGGACCGCCGTTGGACAGCGAGCGGTAGCGACCGCAGTTGGAACGCCGCCTGGCGCAGCGAGGTGCAGCGCATCGGCACCGATTGGTTCGTAGAGATTGAAATTCCGATGGCGGCGCTTCGGTTTCCTAAAACCCCTATTCAGCAGTGGGGCGTTAACTTCCGGCGTAGTATTCGGCGCAACAATGAAACAAATTACTGGAGCGAAATAGACCCGCAGGAAAACGGTTTTGTGAACCAATTTGGCCGTCTAGACGGTATCACCAACCTGAAGTCGCCGGTCCGACTGTCGGTTTCGCCTTACGTATCAACGTACTATGATCACTACTCAGGCGATGCTGACAACCCAGCAACTACAGACACTCGCTTTAACGGTGGGATGGATTTGCGCTATGGCATCAACGATGCCTTTACGTTAGATATGATTCTGGTGCCTGATTTTGGTCAGGTAGTAGCCGACAATCTCGTGCTGAACCTGTCTCCCTTTGAGGTGCGATTCGACGAGAATCGTCAGTTTTTTAAAGAAGGCACTGATCTGTTCGAGAAAGGGGGATTCTTTTACTCACGGCGGGTAGGTGGCCGACCACTACTCTATGAACAAGCTGCCGATAACTTAGCTCCGGACGAAGTGCTAATTTCTAATCCCCGAGAGAGTAGTCTCATCAATGCCACCAAGGTGTCGGGACGTACTGCTAGCGGATTTGGAGTGGGGGTGTTTAACGCCTTAACTAGTACTATGGAAGCCAAGATCCAAAACGAAGAGACCGGCGAGTCGCGCACCTTGGTCACTAGTCCGCTCACTAACTACAGCGTGCTGGCGCTAGATCAAAGCCTGAAAAATAATTCTTTCGTTAGTTTCGTCAATACGAACGTACTGCGGCAGGGGCAGTATTACGACGCCAACCTCACCGGCACCGTGTTCCGCCTGAGTAACCGGGGCAACCGTTACACTTTGTCCGGGCGCGGAGCGATAAGCCAGAAGTACGGTTTGAAAAACGGAAACGAGTTTGGGTACATGTCACTACTGAGCTTGGCTAAAACCAGTGGTAACTGGCGTGCGTCGGTAAGTAACTACATTGAAAGTGATACCTACGACCCCAACGACTTAGGTTTCTTGCGCGCGAACAATGAGATCAGAACCTCAGCTAATCTGGGCTATAACGTGTACCAACCCTTCTGGAGACTACTTCGCTTGAGCACTGATCTGGATGTGGATTACTTTCGCCGGTATAACCCATCGGTTTACACCCAAACTATACTGAGTGCCTCTGTGGATGGTACTTTCCGCAGTTTTAATGCGCTAGGGCTGTCGTTTCGGGCGTCTCCCACCGAAGAGTATGACTACTTCGAGCCCCGCGTTGACGGCCGCTACGTGATCTTGCCGTCATATAAAGCCGTTGATCTGTCGTTTAGTACCGACTGGCGTAACCGGTTGGCGGTGGGGGTGTATACGGGTTATACGGACTTTGATTTTAAGGACCAACGGCGGCTTCGGATTAGCGTGAGCCCCCGGTTCCGGGTAAATAACCGACTTGCGTTCTCGGGTAGTGTTAGTCATACCGGTTGGAATAGTGACGTTGGATTTGCGGAGAAAGAAGCGCTGGCGGATGATCGTTACCGCATCGTTTTCGGACGACGGGACCGCACGATCATTAGCAACATTCTGAACACCAAGTATACCTTTAACCACAAAATGGGCCTCACCTTCCGAATGCGGCACTACTGGTCGGAGGCGCGGTACCAAGAGTTTTACGACCTTAGCGGCGCGGGTAGATATCTAGCCAGCAGTTATCAGGGCGACGAGGATCGCAACTATAATGCATTCAATATCGATATGGTGTATCAGTACGTGTTTGCTCCTGCCAGTGAGATTAGTGTGGTGTGGAAGAACAGCATCATTAACGATGGTAATGAACTGCTCGACGGCTATTTTGCCAATGTCGACACCATGCTGGATGCACCGACAACGAACAGTATATCCGTTCGGATTTTATACTTTATCGACTACACCAGTGTCGCCAAACGATTGAGTAATAAGATTTAGACACAAAAAAAGCGACATTTAAAGTCGCTTGTTCTGCTTCTGTTCTCACCCAACCCTAGATCGCATCGCTCATCATAACGCTCACCAGGCGCGATATCCTTTCTTTGGATGCGTCAAAACGACTCATTAACTCGTAATATTCGCAATCCAACAACATCTCCTCGATCTCCTCTAGCGACTCCTGGATAAAAATAGCGTAGAGCGCCAAACGTTTTAGGTGCCCCTGATTATTGTAGAAGTACGAACGGATTAGGGTGTTTACCCGGTAGGGACTATTTCTGGTTTGGCGCAGAAACTTATAATAAGCATTCTGGAAGTCGTCACAGTAGGTCACAAACTCATGGTCGGTGAAGAATTTGTCCTGTGGTAGCACCGCCTTAAATTCGTTGTAAAACTTTTCGGCCGAAACCGAGGTCTTTGTCAACTCTGGATACTGTTGCATAATCATCCGCTGTATTTGTATAGTGCAATATAGCTCTTAAAATATTAATACCTTATCAGTAGTGACGGCGAACGCTACAAGGTATAGCATCGTTGAAATCCCGCTAAAAAAGGCCCGAAGGAATTGAAATCGCCCAAAGATTACGTCACAGGAAATAGCCTTCGCTGCGCAAAATAGTAACTTAATTCAGCGTGATTGAGTTGCAAACTACTGTTTTAACACGAGTTTAGTCGACTCAGATAGGTAGGATTAGCCATAGGATAGGCAAAAAGTTTTTTTTAGTGGTTATGAGTACGTAAGTTGACCTTCTTCTACTAGAAAATGATTACATGACCGTGGGACGTATCGGCTATAGGGGTATCATTAGTAATCGCTAAAGCGAAGCAGCAAAATTGTAGACATGTCAGTACATCCATCAGAAAAGTTGAGTTCACCCAAGAGAATTACCACGCACCAGATTCGGGAAATGAAGCAGCGGGGCGAGAAGATAACCATGCTTACGGCCTACGACTACTCAATGGCGGGGATTGTTGATGCGGCGGGCACTGATATTATTCTGGTAGGCGACTCGGCCTCCAACGTGATGGCGGGCCACGAAACAACCTTGCCTATCACTCTGGACCAGATGATCTATCACGCTTCGTCGGTGGTGCGGGCGGTGCAACGGGCGTTTGTGCTGGTCGACATTCCTTTTGGATCATACCAGGGAAACTCCTCGGAAGCACTGCGTTCGGCTGTCCGCATTATGAAGGAGTCTGGTGCTCACGGAGTGAAGGTGGAAGGCGGACGAGAGATTCGTGAGTCTATCACCCGCATCATTAGCGCCGGAGTGCCGGTCATGGGTCATCTCGGACTCACTCCCCAGTCCATCTACCAGTTTGGAACTTACCACGTGCGCGCTAAGGATGACTCGGAAGCGCAAAAGCTTCTGGAAGATGCTCAGTTGCTCGAGGAATGTGGCTGTTTCGGAATGGTGCTCGAAAAAGGTGCCCGCTACCTTGGCCGGACGGGTATCGAAAGCGGTGAGCGTTCCCACCATTGGCATTGGCGCCGGGCCCGGCACCGATGGACAGGTGCTGGTACTTCACGATATGCTGGGCATCACCCAAGACTTTAACCCCCGGTTCCTGCGTCGCTACGCTGATCTCAAAACGGTGATGGATACTGCCGTGCGGCGGTACATCGAGGATGTGAAGCAACAGCAATTTCCCAGTTCCGAAGAGAGCTACTAACGTAGACAATTTCCACAAAACGCGCACCGAACCGGCAACCTTCCCCACTTTGCTCCGAAACTACTCTTCAGGCACTGCTTCATTAAAGCGCTGATTGCTAGTGGATTATAGTCTCGTTCGTCTTGTGGCACACTATTGCGTATCTAGCTAGCATACCCATTTAAAACCTAACACTAAATTTCACACCTTATGAAAAAGTTATTTTTCGCCCTATTTGCCATGACGTTCTTATTTGCCGGTGCATCTTTCGCTCAAGAAGTGACTGAGCCCACCGAAGAGATTGCTCCGCAAGATCAGCCAGCACTCGAAGATGAAACCATCATGGAAGACGAGGAAACCTCAGAGATTGAGCAGCCTGCTGATGACTACAGTGCTTCGGCGCAAGTACAGGAGGTGCAGTTCGAGCAACTTCCCGATGCGGTAAAATCTGCGTTTGAAGGGTCAGACTACGCCATGTGGCAAGTTCAGTCAGTGTCCGAAATGGCCGCTGCCGAAGGCACCGAGGCTAAAATGTACGAGATCGCGGTAACTGATGGCACTACCGAAGAAACCGTTACTTTCAACGAAGACGGTGAGCAGCAGTAGAACATCCTAATGCTGTTCTGCGTAACTAAGGCTTTGGACCCCAGTGGTCTAAAGCCTTTTTTTGTTATTTTCAGATTATCATAGATAGATTCCTGTCTATGCGTATCTTAGTAGATTAAGTGAAACCCAACAGTAAAGGATGCCCCGTGTACTGATCATTGATGATGACCCTGCTTTTTGCACCCTGCTAAGAAATTTCCTGAATCAGCAAGGATTTGAAACGGGCGAAGCCTACGCCGCTCGGGAGGGTATTCGGGCGGTTTACGAAGAGTCGTACGATCTGGTGCTGATCGACTATCGCTTGCCCGACATGGACGGTCTGGAGCTGCTTAAAAACATCAAGAAACGGTACTTTCACCTTCCGGTCATCATTATGACCAACTACGCAAATATTAAAACGGCTGTTAAAGCCATGCAATTAGGGGCATTTGAGTACGTAACCAAGCCGATCAATCCTGATGAAATACGACTCTCAATTAATCAGGCGCTAACGGAGAAGAAGACCGTTCCCGAAACGCAGCCCCCCAGAACGCGCTCGTCTATTCCGTCTTTTTCTTTTGTGGAAGGAGCTAGCGCCCGGGCACTGGAGGTGAAGAAACACATCGATTTAGTGGCACCCACTAACATCTCGGTCATTGTGCAAGGGGAGAGCGGCACGGGCAAGGAGTACGTTTCGCGCATGATTCATCAGCAGAGCCAGCGGTCCAGCAAGCCGTTCGTAGCGCTCGACTGCGGCGCGCTTTCGGAAGAACTTGCCGCTAGCGAATTGTTTGGCCACCTGAAGGGCTCTTTCACCGGAGCGTTGCAAGACAAAGTTGGACAGTTTCAGGCGGCCGATGGGGGCACGTTGTTCCTCGACGAGATCGGTAACTTATCGTACGAAAACCAGATTAAGCTGCTACGCGCCATTCAGGAGCGAATCGTGCGGCAGTTAGGCAGTACCAAAGATATTTCGGTGGACGTGCGTATCATCGTGGCCACCAATGAGAATCTGGAGCAGGCGGTGAGGGTAGGTGACTTCCGGGAAGATCTGTTTCACCGACTTAACGAATTTCAAATCAATGTGCCCGCACTGCGTGAACGCGTAGGAGACATCTCTTTGTTCGCCCGCTACTTTTTAGAGCAAGCCAACGGCGAACTAAACCGATCTATGGAAGGCTTCGAACCTGAGGTATTAAATAAGCTACAGAGCTACCACTGGCCGGGTAACATCCGAGAACTCAAGAATGTGGTTCGCCGGGCCGTATTGTTATCTACCGGCCGATTGATTGCCCCGGACACGCTGCCGTCAGAAATTATCTATCCTACCACCCACGAGGTAAACAACACCTTTTCGGCAGCGGTAGGTAATCCTGACCTGAAGGCGGTACAGGAGAAGACTGAAAAAGCGATTATTGAGGAAACGCTGATCAAAGTGAAATTTAACAAAACCCAGGCGGCTAAGGTCCTTAATATCGACCGCAAGACGCTCTACAACAAGCTTAAAAGATATAATTTAGAGTAGACAAATCCTGATGCTGCTCTTACTAAGGTACTGAAAAAAGTTGGTAGGTAAAGTCAAGCAGTTCAGTGCCTCCTCGCTTGCCGTGGCCAGGAATAATGATTTTTGCCTCTGGGTAGTTCTTCTGTATTTGAGCAACTGTGGTAGGCCAAGCGTCTACGTTTGCATCCTCCAAGTTTCCTTTTCCGGCACCCATTTCCTTAACGAGGCATCCGCCAAACAGCGCTCCTTCGGCCGGAAAATAGGCTACCACATTATCCTTAGTATGGCCTTCGCCTACAAAGGTGATATTCACCGTTTGATCACCCACTGGTAGTTCCAGTGATTCGTCGAAGCTATTTTGCGGAGGGGTAACCCCGTTTCGTTGGGCCAGATCGATCGTTTGCCGATAACCATAAGAAGGAATCTGACGGCGGTGGAAGTCGTCTAACCCCGCCAGACAATCCCGATGAAAGTGGGTGGGAACTATTGCTTTGACCGAGCTATGTAATCGGTCTTCAACCCAATCGATCAGTTCTAGCGAAACCGCCCCACTGGTGGGAGTATCAAAGATGACTGCTTCCCCTCCGCTCACCACGATCATACCATTGCACGGTACCTTGCCGAAGCTTTCGGTATCCAGAAACGAAGTATGCTGATACACCCGGTCAGAAACCCGTTCAACCAACAAGGTCTCCGAAGTGTACGATTGGGCTACCGACGGACGGCACCTCGTAGATAGAACAATAAGAAGAAAGATCACGCTGGGCTTCAGGTACTTCGTCATACAGCTTCACGATTGGATGCCAGAAATGTAAACGGCTGTGGATATTCGCAAAATACAACTATTCCGCTAAGCTACGTGCTGGACCAACCGATCCATCTCGGTTTGTAGATCGCAGATCAACTGTTCGGTGGTTTCTGTAATGCACTGTACACGTTGGTGCACCTCAGATGTCACCGCATCGGTAGCTGACAACTGTTCTAATTGTTTCAATTGTGCGGTTAGCGTACGGTGTCGAAGCAATTCGGCCTGAGACACCATTTTGTGCGCGTAGAACGATAGTTCCTGGGACGATTGATTGCGCAACGCTGTTTGCAAAGCCTCCCCTGAGGCAGCGTACGAATGGGTTAGTCTCTCCAGGTAATCAACTAGCAGGCCTACGTCGGCGCCCGTGAACTGTTTCACCCCCGCTAGGGTATACGGTGCGTTCGTTTCCAGTGACGAAGCATTCGAAAGTTCGGTTTTTGCGCCGGTAACAAAATCCAGGTGTTGCACGAGCAGTTGGTCCAGATCATGGTGGTTAAAGGGTTTGAACAGGAACCCGCTTACCCCCAACGCTTCATACTGCGACTTTTCCTGGGGCAACACATTGGCGGTGAAAGCAATAATCGGCACCGATCTGACCTCGGCCGACTGCATTTCCCGGATAGAGCGAATTACCTGCTTGCCGTCCATTTCGGGCATTTGCAAGTCGCAAAAGATCAGATCAAACGACTGTTCCCGGAGCACCCCTAATCCTTCTTGCCCCGAAATAGCTGATACCATGGCTACTCCTTTGCTCTCGAGTGCCAACGCCAACAACTGGCTGTTGAGTGGCTGATCATCAATCACCAGCGCCCGGCCGCGGTACTGCCGCACTTCTGACTGAATAACGACTTCGTTCACTTCGTGCTCGGGTTCTACCGCAATCAGATAGGGAAGTGCTACCCGAAACGTGCTTCCCTGGCCCAAAACACTAGCCACCCCGATGGTCCCGCCCTGCATCTCGGCCAGTTTTTTGCTGATGGAAAGTCCCAGTCCGGTGCCGCCGTACCGGCGAGAGGTGGAAGCGTCGGATTGATGAAATACTTGGAAAACCGAGTCTAGCTTTTCGGGCGCGATGCCGATTCCCGTATCGCGCACTTCGATAATCGCCTTGCACTCGTCGACAGCGTGCGGAGCCATTTGCAAGGAAATGGTTACTCCCCCCTCGGCCGTGAATTTGATCGCATTAGACAGCAGGTTATAAAGAATTTGCTTGAGCCGGAATGCATCGCCCAACACGTAGTTGGCTTGCTCTTCGTCGGCCTCGATGCGCAGATACAGACCCTTCTTCTCAGCCTGGGGTTGCAGCGCATACTGCACCTCTTCAACCGCCTCCAGCACGTAGAACGGGGCTTGCTCCAGCACCAGTCCACCGGCTTCGATTTTAGAAAAGTCGAGCACGTCGTTGACCAGGGCCAGCAAGTGCTGCGAGGAAGCGTCTAGCGCGCGCAGATAGTCGCCCTGCCGCTGGTTGAGTGGGGTATAACCCAGTTGTTCGGCGAAGCCTAGAATGGCGGTAAGGGGCGTGCGGATCTCATGGCTCATATTGGCCAAAAAGTCTTCTTTAACCCGCGCTAGCCGCTCAGCATTAGACTTGGCAATGAGCAAGCGCCGCTTGTAGAACTCACTGCGCGTGATGTCGGCCAGAATCAGGTACACAATAATTGTGGCGCTCAGGAGCGCGATAAGCAAAATGATGCCGATGCGGACGAGCGCGTCTCGGATAGAAGTCTTAGCCCCCTCAGACCGAACGTGGTAGCGCGCCTGCTGTCGATCCTTGAGCTGAGTGAGTAGCGCGTGAATACTACCCATTACTTGCGCATTGTTCTCGAGGTAGGCAAGTTCTTGTTCGTTGATCTTTCGCTGCCGGACGGCCTGCTGGTTGCGCACCTGCCGAAGCATTTTCTTCACCGATTCGGCGGGTAATTCAGTTACCTCCCGGACAGCGGCGTCTATTTCGTCAGCGTTAATAAGATCGTTAAGACGCTCTAAACTCATAAGCGACTTCTTGCGACGCGCGTCTTCCAGAAAATGAGCAGAATCGCGGTTGGAGAGCGCCTTTTGGCCCTGGTCCAGCTCCTTAAGCGCTTTATCGTAAAAATCAAACTCATCCCGCTGCCTGCTGATCTTCATGAACGACGCCAGACTCACCAGTTTGATATCGATAAGGTTAAAGATAGAGTCTACGTTTTTCTCGGTGCTGTCTGACCGGGCTTTTAACAACGCCACATTATCGCTGATCTGGCTCACGTGCTGGGAGTATGCTGCTAATTTCTGAGGCGATTTAGACACCGTGTATTCTTGTAATGCGTTTTCGGTCTGCGTGATGGTGACCAACAGTTGGTCAATTTGCGTTAGCGTGGTGTCGGGGGAGGATAAGGTGTTTACCGCTTGGGTAAGCTTGCCAAAGCTACGGTACGAAATCCAGCAAGCCACCACCAAAGCCGACAGCACCAGGACGAACCCGATCACTACCTTAGATTTTAGCGCGTTGTTTTTAGAGATTAGCATACCTATGAAGAGTTTCTACTGACTGGCAGAAAAATCTGTACCAAGTTATAGCGTCCGATCAACCGCTCACGTTCGCAAGTAGTTCAGTACAGCTGGGGAACATTTCCCCAACTTGCGTAACTATAGGTCTATTAACTTATAGTTTAGTGATTTTGCTGCTTAGTCTGGTTGGTTTAAGTGGTTGAATTATAGAGGTTTACTTTGGAAAGCGGATAGCGGCACAGTATTCTCATGAAGATAACCGCTATACAATCTAACCTATTGTATTAAGCGACATTTACATTGAGCGACAAGTTACAGGTTGTTCTTCACGATAAGAGCAACTTGTTTTACCCCCTTAACTAAATGATTTGAATCAGCCCGGTGGATCTTCCACGGGGCTGATTTGTTTTAGACGCAAAACCACCGCATCAGAATCCATCCGGCGTAGGTAGCCAACAGGCCCAGCAGCACACTCCCGCCCGTATACCATCCGTAGGTAAGCCACTGTTCTTCCTGTAACAAACGAAAGCCATCGTACGAAAAAGATGAGAAGGTGGTGAAGCCTCCGCAAAATCCTACGATCCATAGTTTACTTCCGGAATCTTGCATTAAATCTCGGCTGAACATTCCGTAGAACGCACCAATCAGAAAGCAGCCCATCAAATTTACGAAAAAAGTGCCGTAGGGGAAATAGCCGGGCAGCAAGCGGGCGCATCCTACTCCCACCAAGAAACGCGATATACTTCCCAAAAATCCTCCGAAGCCAACCAGCAAAAGCGAGTAGTAAGTCATAAGTGGCGCATCAGTAAATGATGGCTAAAATTACACGAACGCGCTAACACTTCGCCCGTCGCCTGCGGAAAGTTTGCAAAATATGTGCACTTTGTCCCTTTCTAATCTCGCTCAGTGCTATGTTTTATTACCACATCTCGTACGAACACCCCAATCTTCACTGGCTCACCCTGGAGCTAACCATTGGCCAG
The DNA here is from genome assembly GCA_963761785.1 of uncultured Cytophagales bacterium. Lineage (GTDB taxonomy): Bacteria > Bacteroidota > Bacteroidia > Cytophagales > Cyclobacteriaceae > Tunicatimonas. Next base: position 660,842 of record CAVXII010000001.1, on the reverse strand, counting down.
TTAGAAGAAGAGACCACTTACTTACAGTTGCCTGCTTGGCGTCCCGGACGCTACGAACTAGGTAACTTCGCTAAAAACATCCGAAACTTTAGCATACAAAGTGCGGAAGGTGAGGCCGTGCCCTTCCGCAAAGTAACCAAAGATCGTTGGGAAGTGCCAGCTACGGACACCGAGACGCTAACGGTAAAGTACGAATACTACGCCGGAGAGCTGAACGCCGGAAGCACCTGGCTGGATGAAGAACAGGTATACATCAACTTTGTAAACTGTTTGCTCTACGCAGAAGGTCGCCTGGAGGAGCCATACCAAGTGACACTAGAATTGCCGAAAGACTATCAGATTGCCGGAGGACTCCCGGAAGTGAAGCCCCACGTACTGGAGGCGCCGAATTTCTACCAACTGGCCGAAAGCCCCATCATCGCCAGCGCCCAGCTCACGCACTGGCAGTACGCGGTGAACGAGCACCGTTTTAACCTGTGGTTTCAGGGAGAATGTTATCTGGATGAAGCGACTACGCTGGCAAGATTTTCGAGCTTTCACCCAGGAGCAGATGCGGGTTATGGGCGACTTCCCCACCGATGACTACCACTTCTTGTACCACCTGCTGCCCTACCGGGCCTACCATGGGGTTGAACACTTTAACTCTACAGTGATTGCGCTAGGACCAACCGACGCCTTGCGCGAGGAAAGTGCGCTGTACTACGACTTTCTGGGAGTAAGTTCGCACGAGCTGTTTCACACCTGGAACATCATTCGTATTCGTCCGCGCGAGATGATGCCCTACGATTATACCCGCGAGAACTACTTCCCCACCGGGTTTGTGGCCGAAGGCATCACCACCTACTACGGCGATTTGTTCTTGGTGCGCAGCGGAGTGCTTACCCGCAGCGAGTACTTTTTGGAGCTAAACAAACTGCTGCAACGGCACTTCGACAACTTCGGGCGGTTCAACCATTCGCTGGTGGATTCCTCGTGGGACCTGTGGCTCGACGGCTATGCGCCGGGCGCGCCCGATCGCAAGGTCTCGATCTACGTGAAGGGCGCGCTGGTAAGCCTAATCCTGGACCTGGAACTGCGGCGGTGTACCGAAGGTGAGCAATCGCTAGACACACTCATGCAGTATTTATGGGACTACTTTGGAAAAAAGGAGCGTGGTTACTCATTGTCTAATTTGCAGAAGCTGGTGTCTGATCTGTCGGGCAACGAGCTTAACGAGTACTTCGATCGCTTTATCCTTGGGACCGAACCGCTGGAGAACAAACTCAATGAGATGTTACGGACGGTAGGGTGCCAGTTGTCGGTACAGCAATTGACTCGGCCCAGCGAACGGGACTTCGGCTTTCGCACCGGCACCGGAGAGAGCGCTCTGGTAGTGCAGAAGATCGCCCCCGACTCTCCTGCTGCGCGTGCGCTGAGTCTGGGCGATAAAATCTTAGCCATCGGCGGGCTGGCCCCCGCAGACGATTCGGGCGAGGGGTTGCTGCTGAACCGAACCCGGGTGGAGCTCAGTGTGCTGCGGCAGCATCGGATGAAGACGCTGGTGCTGGAGGCCGACGAGCAAAGCCACTTTTCGGTATATACCATCGAGCAGCGCGCGGATGCGACCAGACAAGAGCGAATGGCGTTTGACCAGTGGCTAAGCCTTGCGGAATGAACCTAACTCCCTGTCTTATCACCTCAACAGACGAATCAGCACCTTATCGTTCGTCGATGCGATACACTAGCCCGGTAGCAACGGTATAATCTACCACCGCAAGCGGGGCGTACACATTAAGATGCAATCCGGGATGAACCCATAAAGCGAACTGATCTCGCGTGACCGCTAAGGCACCGCTGAATTGATATCGGAACAAGAACTGGTTGAGCGGTAGCCCGGTTGTGTAGGTGCCGGTGAGTGACCAAGTGGTCGTTAAGGCGGTAGTTGAGCATCTGCGAAAACAACAGGGTCGCCGACAGCGATCGAGCCGAATCGTAGTTGGAGCTTAGCGAATCTTCGCGCACTTCTTGTCGGAAGCGAGGGTGCTGCTCATCTTCATAGAACAAGCTAAGAGCGGGTTCGAGGACAAAGGTGAATCGGTTGGCGATTGGTAAGTGCATCCGAACTGCCCCGTGCAGCAACGCACCTCCGTAACGATAGGTCGCCGGGTCTTTATCTACTTGGTAACGGCCTGCGTAGCCCATGCCTCCGTACATGAACGACCACCCTCGTTTGCGTTCATGACTCCAAAACGCCAAGTTGCGTGACTGGTACATGTCGGCTCCTAATAGCATATTATAATCCTCAGGTCCGTACGTTTGGGGCCACGCGAAGGTTCCTATGCCCCGGTGGTGGTCGTGGGTACCGAATCTAGGGTGACCACTGGGATAAAGGGCTGCTCGTTGCCTAATATTGCCGGACCGTAAGAAACACAGCTGGTTAGTAGCGCCCCGCTCGTGAGGGCAACAGCAAACCACCGTACTGAAAAGCGAATAGGCACTTTCATAATGACTACGAATAGTTGGATAACCACTAACAACCGTTTCTTATCATCAATAAGCAGTGCTAAATGTAACTTATTTCTTATGAAACAAAACACTTTTGCGAGAAAAGGTACATAGACTAAAAAAATAGTCGATAACTTTCTAAAAACTTTTGAACAGTCGGTTCGTTAGCGTAGGAAATATCTAAACCACTATCCACAATGAAAATTACCCTGAAAAATCTGTTTTTTTCTTCTGTCATAATCCTACTTTCACTAAATACCAGCAGTTGCAGCCGAGCGCTTACCAAAGCCGACATCCAAGACGATCTGGAAGATGCCCGCGAAGCAGCGCGCGAGGCGCAGGAAGAAGCCCAAGAAGCCATTGAGGATCGGCAGCAGTTCTACGCTGATTATAAACTCACGCAGGTGCGCACGTTCGAAGACCGCATCAAGCAAATCGATAAGCGCATCGACGACCTGAAAAAGACCGCCAAGAAGTCATCGAACAACGCTGCGGTCAACGATATGAAGTCGGCCATCGACGAACTGGAGAAGGAAAAGAAGGATATCAACCGCGAAATCAATCGGGTGCAGAGCTTGCAGGAGCGCGACTGGACGCAATTGAGCGAAGCGATCAAGGCCGCGGTGGCCCAGATCAAGGCCGAACTAGACAAATTGTCGCAGAGTCTGCAGGGATACGAGGAGATAGAGAAGTGATGCGTTGTACGTTATCCCAGCTCAGCGATCAACTTGTGCCCTAGCGCTCCGAATGGCTTAGCGGTTTTCCGAGCGCACCTGGCTATAATCTACCGGCTTGCCTTCTCCAATCGCATACTGAATACCGCCCGCCAGATGCTTTAAAAACAACGGGTCACTGTATGATTCTACCGTGTGGCCCAAGCCGGTGTAGAACGCTCGTCCGCCGTCGTATTCTTTGTACCACGACATCGGGTGGTTATCGCCATTGGTGCCGCCCTCGTAGGTTGTCTCATCAATTTTGATAAGCACTTGGTTGGCTGGGTTGAGGGTTTTGTAGTTATACCATTCGTCGGGCCGCGTCCAATCGGTGGGAAGCGAATCAGTGGCCAGGTGCGCTTGGTTCACTACGTTCAGCGTCGCTTTGCGCACATTGGGATCGCTGGGATGCCCGTTGAAGTAGCCGCCCACCAGTTTGCCGTACCAAGGCCATTCGTACTCCGTATCAGCCGCTGCGTGCACGCCTACAAAACCGCCTCCGGCCTGGAGGAAACGCTCCAGTTGCTTCTGCTGTCCGGCATCCAGGATATCGCCCGTTGTGTTCAGAAACATCACTACTTCAATATCCTGTAGCTTTTCCTCGTTGAATACGCCTGCATCTTCGGTAGCTTCTACCCGGAAGCCGTGTTGCTGCCCAAGTTTCTTTACCGCTGCAATGCCCGGCTCAATAGACTCGTGGCGGAACCCGCCGGTCTTTGAAAACACCAGTACGTCGACTTCGTTTTTGGTACTCGATGATGCGGTGCAGCCGCCCAGTAATACAGTTGCTGCTAAGAATACGGAAAGGATAAAGTTCTTTTTCATAGTGGATGCGTTGGATTATAGATACTTCTGTAAAAGCGTTAGCATTTTTCGGTCCAGTTGGTGACCACGATAGTCTTCGTAGGCTACGTCGGTACGGCCGCTGTCGAGCACTCCGAAGCTGCCGCGCATATTCCACAGGGCCCATCCCCAGCCTGCTTCCTGCCAGAGCTGTAGCAGGTCTTCCATCCAGGCCAGTGCCACTGCGTGGGGAGTGTGGCTATACGCTCCCCATTCGCCCACGTGTACGTTCACGCCTTGCGCGATCACTGATTGCCAGGGCTCAATCAGGCGCTGCCGCAGGGCGGCTTGGTTCAGCACCACGCCCTCGTCGGTGGTGAGGGGCCAGGTGGGTAACGGCCAGGTATCGCTGCCCGGAATCCAATTGGCCTCGTGGTGGCTCACCCGCATCGGGTCGTAGCCCCGCGTGCTCTGCACCACGTTTTGATCCACAAAACCTACAATAGGATCACGCCCCACCGAAAGTCCATCCACCACAATCAGGCGATCCGGGTCGGCGGTGCGAATGGCCTCAATCACTGACAGCATCACTGGATTGTGTTGCGACTCAGGAATACTAGGTGGTTCGTTGAGCAGGTCGAAACTAAGCTGGTGGTTGGGAATGCCCCGGTAGCGTTCGGCGAAGGTGCGCCAATGAAAGCGGGTGGCTTCCTGCGCTTCTTCGTCCTCGAAGAGTTGGTAGGGCTCCAGTTCGCCCCGGTTGATGCAGTAGCCGGGTGCCCGGTGGAAGTTCAGGTTCACGTGGATGCCGTGCTTCTCGCCGTAGCTGATGGCCTGATCAATATCCTTAAGGGTTGCTTCGTCGATCTTACTCCAGTCATTCACGTCGCCCCAGGTCCAATACGACATAGGCAACCGGGCAAAGTTAAAGCCCCAATCGGCCATCATGGCAAAATCGTTCTCCTGAAAAGGATCGTTCTCTCAACCGTTGAACTTCTCCAGCAGATTAAAGCCCTTCCACATCGGAATGTCGGCGGCGGTGACCTCGGGAACAGTTTGGGTAGCCGTGCAGGCCGGTAGGCCAGCGGCGAGTAGGGCAGAAGCGGCCGTACCGGATTTGATAAAAGTGCGTCGATGCATGGTAGCTGTGTGTAGGGAGCTCTAGTTAAAGAGGATGTGATCATCTACGGGTAGAAAAATACTTAAATTCTCCGAAAGAACTACCATCCTCCCCAAGAAGGAGGCCACTTCAGGGAGACAAAACTTCGGTAAACGTTATTGTTTTGTAATCATTAGTGACAAACTTTTCGTCCGCTTGCCGCGTTGCAATCAGTACGTAAATATTATACATACTATGAGTTATCTACTTTCATTTTTATCTCTCGCTCTTTTGTTTTCATGCCAGTCACCCAATAAAACCTCGGTAGCACGAGCTTCGCTGACGGTGGAGCCCGTGGCACTGACGGAAACTGACAAGCTCAAGCTCGATACGGCTACCTTCGCGGGCGGATGCTTCTGGTGCACCGAAGCAGTGTTTGAGCGCGTGCGTGGCGTACGCAGCGTGGTGTCGGGCTACACTGGCGGCAAGCAGGAAAACCCTACTTACGAGCAGGTTAGCGCAGGAAGAACCAGCCACGCCGAAGGCGTTCAGATCTATTTTGATCCCACCGAAATCACTTATGAGGACTTAGCAAAGATTTTCTTCGGCACCCACGATCCTACCCAGCTTAATCGGCAGGGACCCGACGTAGGCGAGCAGTACCGTTCGGCGGCTTACTACCACAATCCGCAGCAGCGAGCAGTCTTAGAGGCCTACGTGAAGGAGCTCGGTAATTCTGATAAGTACGACCAACCTATCGTGACGCAAATTGAACCGTTTGACGTCTTTTACGACGCGGAAGGTTATCACCAAAATTATTACGAGAACAACCCGAGCAATCCCTACATTATGTCAGTGGCGAAGCCGAAGGTGAAAAAACTTATCAAGAACTTTCCTGACTACCTGAAAGACAAGGTCAGCAGCTAGCGCTTGCCAGAGGTTAGTTAAAAGCAATGGCCGAACGGGTAAAAACAGCATTGGTGCTCAGCGGTGGCGGATTTAAGGGAGCCTTTCAGATTGGAGCCTTGGACTACCTACGCGAGGCCGGACTCATTGACCCGGAACCGCGTTTTGATGTGATTGCTGGTATATCGGCTGGTGCCCTTAACGGAGCCTTCATCGCTTCCGGGCAGTATGATTTTCTAAAAACTATCTGGCAGCGCATTGAGGAAGAGGGTAGCTCGGTGATTTACACGTCGGAGTTTTTGAGCGAAGTAGGGACGCCTCAGCTTAGCTATGAAACAATTAAGGCCCGCTTCTTCCCTAACTATCAACTCAAGGTAAGTCTTTGGCGGGGATTACAACTTCTCCTGTCTTCTAAGCAGCGAAATCGCTTCATCGAGCAGCAACTGGCGCAGGTAGGGCAAGAAGCCACCGCCCGCCTGCGAGACTTTCAAGCCATTGCCAGCAACCAACCCCTTGCTAATCTGCTGCGACAGCACCTGAACCAAACCCAGATTCCGGCCGACGCAGTGTTTACCACCGGCTTTGTATCCCTGGTCAACGGGCGGTACTACAATCCGAAGCAAACCGATTACGCCAGCAACGAAGACTTTATTCAGGGGGTACTGGCGTCAACCACCGTGCCCGTGGTTTGGGCTCCGGTCGATAGAGTGAATCTGGAAGATCCACAACCGCCCATCCGCCAGCTTATTGATGGCGGACTAAAAAATAGCTCTCCACTGGGCGATGTGATCAAATTGATGGACGACGACCGAACGGATGTAGCGTACCGCATTTTGATCATCAACAATAACTCCGGGAAGCTAGCGGCGAAGCGCAAAGCATTCAACATTATTGAAGTTGCACTACGCTCACTCACCGAGATCACCTTGGCTGAGATTTTCGAAAATGACATCCGCGAATTTGTACGGGTCAACGACTTGGTGCGGCAGGCCCGGGAGCAAGGCGTGGTGCTGCGCAACGCGCAGGGTCGGCCGTTGCGACAATTTTCGTACAAGATCATTCAGCCTCAGGAAGAAGAACTGGGCGAAGTATTTGACTCCACTCCCGAGACACTAAGCCGCCGCTACGCCCTGGGCCGACAGCGGTCAGAAGAGGCTTTTGCTAACCCATACGGTGTAGACTGGAGTAGGACAGAAGGCGTTTAAGAAACTGAACAAGTAGGCTTCTCGGCGATATAGATAGCTATCCCGGAAACCTGCCTACCTCAATACTGTCGCGGGCGATTCGATCGATAAGCTGCCCGTTTACCAGCACATCCTCCAGCACCACATCGATGGTATACACGCCCGGCACTCCGCCCGGCCCGGCAATTCTAAGCTGAACGGTTCCCTCCTGGGCGTCCCACGTCTGTAGCGGATTCTCATTCGCCTCCACCACATCGTCGCAGAAGAAAGAGGTGAGTGGTTCGCGAAACTGATACAGGGTAAGGGTTAGGTCTGACTGATTCAGGGCGTAGGTCTGCCAGTTAGTAGACAAACCCAACTGAGCAGAATCGCCCAGCAACTGCAAGCCGTAGGTGCGGTCATCGGAGTAGTGAAACACCACCAGGTTGCTACATCCCCCGCTGTTAGCCGCAATGGTGAACTGGATGGGATCAGAGGCGGAAGAATTTCGGGTGGCATCGTCATCCCGACAAGAGAGGTTCAGAAGGGCAATGAGCGGAAGAAACCAGTATTTCATGGATAAAAAATGTGTTGTTCTCTCTATAGACACGTTCCAAGCCCTTTTGGTTGGCTTCTAGCACCAATGTTCTCTTCTAAACCTGCACAAAACCTTCCTGCTTGAACGCGGCATTAGGATAGGTATAAAATCCTTCTCCGCTCTTCACTCCCAGCTTGCCCTGCTCCACGTACGTGTGCAACAGCCGAGCGAAGCGCTGGCTTTTTTCATCCTTGCGGGCCTTCACGATGTGCCAGGCGGTGTCTAGTCCCACGGTATCCATAATACCGAACGGGCCGCGGTCCATCTTGAAGTTCCCCATCCACGAACGGTCCACGTCGTGGATAGAGGCCACGTCGTAGGTTACCAGCGCCCCGGCCGCCCCCAGCATGGCCATCAGCATGGCGTTAAACACGTAGCCCGGCGACTCGCGCTGCAGCACGATCGGAGTTTGATTCAGCTTTGTGCCCAGTTCTTTCAGAAAGTCCACGATCCACTCCTCGGTGCCGGAATGCGGCATAATGTCCACCACATTGGCAGTGAATACGTCATGGAAGTGAAACGCGCAGAACCGCTCCGGCCGTCCCGATTCCTGCGCGAACATCGAAGGCAGCAGATACGAGGTGTTGGTGGTGAGCACCGCCCGATCCGGACAGCGCGGCCCGAAGTCGGCCCAGACCTTCTTCTTCAATTCCGGGTCCTCGGTCACCGATTCGTTCACAAAGTCCGCGTCCTGGGCCGCTACGGCGGGGTCGGTCGTCCAGGCAATGCGGTCGAGGGCAGCCTTAGCTTCCCCATCGGTGACCCGCCCGTGCTTGATAAGTCCCTTTAGGATGCGCTGCTGCGTTTGCTGGGCCTGTTCCAGGGCGGCGGCATGAACATCGTAGATAGTAGTATCGAAGCCACTAAGGGCACAATGCAACCCAACGCGCAGGCCCAGGGTACCGCTGCCGATGATGGCCACATGATGAATATCTGATAGGGTTAATCTCATGAGTTGGTGCGATTAGATTGGGTTAAAAGCTTATCTTGTTCAACGTGATAGCCCGCTGGGCGTTGTCGGCGCAGGCCTGCACTACGTGGATCAGCCCGGCGAAGCGGGGGTCTTGGGTGTGTCCTTGTTGATAGCGGGCGTAGATCTGTTGCACGATCACCCCGATCTTGAAGCAGCCGAACACGTAGTAAAATACGATTTCGCTCACGTCCCGACCGCTGCGCTCGGCGTAGCGCTGCACCACCTCCTGCCGGGTGAGGTTGCCGGGCCACCAAGTAAGGTTAAAGGGTTTCAGTGCCGGATGGTCGTTCTCCTCGGCCCAGTAGCCCAGGGTAGTGCCCAGATCCATGAGTGAGTCGCCCACGGTGGCCATCTCCCAGTCCAGCACGGCCGTGATGCGCGTGAGGTCGGCCGGGTCCAGCACCAGGTTGTCGTACTTGTAATCGTTGTGAATAAACGAGGCCCGGGTCGGCTCCGGGGGCATATTTTCTGCTAGCCAGTCGGCGGCTTCGTCCATCGCTGCAATAGTATCGGTGGCGGCCCGGCGGTAGCGTTCGGCCCAGCCGCTCACTTGCCGCTGCGTATAACCTTCGGGTTTTCCTAGCTCTGCCAAGCCGGTTGTTGCGGTGTCCAGGGCGTGCAGGTCGGCCAGATGATCCACTGCCGCTTCGGACAACTGCCGCATCAGGGGCGGAGTGAGTTCAATGCCGTCGGGGGCGCCTCGCCGCAGGATCACGCCCCGCACCCGCTCCATGACGTAGAAAGGAGCGCCGATGATGCCCGAGTCACCGCAGTAGTGCAGCGGTTGGGGCACCGCGTCGTAGACCGGCTGCAACCGCGACAGCACCTGGAACTCGCGCTGCATGTCGTGGGCGCGGGGAGCATAGGTACCCAGCGGGGGACGCCGCAGCACGTACTCCCGCCGGGGCGTACTCAGCAAGTAGGTCAGGTTAGAGTAACCACTCGGAAACTGCTGTACGGTGATCGGCCCCGCGAAGCCGTCTATTTGCTCGGTCAGGTAAGACGACAGCGCGGCTTCGTTTAGGGTTTCTTCGGGGCGCACGGCCCGGGCTTTATCTATGGCCATAGCAACTAGCGGTATTGTTTGAGAATCTGACGGGCCAGGGAGTTCTTGTGCACTTCGTCGGGGCCGTCGTAGATGCGGGCGCCCCGCTCGTGGCGGTACCAGAACGACAGCAACAGGTCGTCGGTGATGCCCAGCGCCCCGTGGGCTTGGATGGCACGGTCTAGTACGCGCATCATCACGTTGGCCACGTAGAACTTAATGGTTGATATTTCGGTGCGGGCAGCCTTCGCTCCTTCCTGATCCATTTTGTGGGCCGCGTGAAGCACCATCAGCCGGGCGGCGTTAATCTCAGCGCGACTTTCGGCAATCCAGTGCTGCACCACCTGCTGGTCGCTGAGTAGTTCATCGTCCTTCAACGACCGGCCCGCCGCCCGTTGGCACATCAGCTCGAAGGCGCGTTCGCTGATGCCCACCCAGCGCATGCAGTGGTGGATGCGGCCCGGACCCAGCCGCTGCTGCGCCAGTTTAAAGCCACTACCCACCTCACCGATGCGGTTGCTGACCGGCACCCGGCAGTCTTCGTAGCGAATTTCGGCGTGACTCAGGTAGCCCTCGCCCGCTTCGCCCATAATGGAGATGTTGCGCACCATCCGGAAGCCCGGCGTATCAGTGGGCACCACGATCATGCTGGCCCGCGCGTAGGGATCGGCATCCGGGTCGGTCACGGCCATCACAATGGCGAAGGTAGCACCGTCGGCGGCGGTGGTGAACCACTTGTTCCCGTTAATCACGTAGTGGTCGCCGTCGCGGCGGGCGGTGGTGCCCATGTGGGTGGGGTTGGACCCGGCGAAGCCCGGCTCGGTCATGGAAAAGCACGAGCGAATGTGCCCCTGCGTGAGCGGATGCAGGTAGCGTTCTTTCAGTTTGGTGGAGGCGTACACGCTAAGCAGCTCTATGTTACCAATGTCGGGAGCCTGGCAATTGAGGGCGTAGTGCCCGAAGGGGGTTTTGCCCAGCAGTTCGCTGAGCTGCCCGAACTCGGTCATGCTCAGTCCGTGCCCACCCTCATGTTCGGGCAGGTAGGGTGCCCACAGCCCCTGCACCCGTGCCTTATCGCGGATGGCTGCCAAGGTCTGCTCCGCCTGGTAGAAGGGCTGGTGCAGCAGATCCATCTCTACCGGGTAGAGTTCTTCTTCTACGAAGGCTTTTATTTTGGGGTAAAGGGTTTTGACTTTCTTGGTAGCGAATAGGTCGATCATAAGAAGAGCTAGGTTAGGGAGGTGCTTCTAAAGGTAGAGAGGTTTGGGTGGAAAAGCTAGTAGATGGTATATTGCGGCAGGGCAATCGCGTTTAGCTTTTTAAAACGTCATTCCGGAATTTTTCAGAGTGAAACGGCGAAAAATATCCGGAATCTCCTGCTACGAAGGGGGAGATTCCGGATAATTTGCTTCGCTATACTGCGCAAATTTCCGGAATGACGACCTCTAGATTTTAAACGCGATTGCCCTGTAGGATCTACCCGGTTCTTAGTACTGCGCACCTTTATACGGGCGTAAGCACTATATTGCGAACGCAAATGGTTATCTCTTTATAATCGCTACCGCTTCTAGCAAAGTAAAATGCCCAACCAACTACAACCTACTCAGCGGCACGAGCGGATAGGTTCTCTGGATTTCTTGCGAGGTGTAGCGGTATTGGGCATATTACTGATCAACATCGAGTCTTTCTCCTATCCTAATCCCTGGAGTCCATTTAGTTATGGGTTCGCTAACTCAATCGATCGCGAAGCGCGATTCTGGGTGTATACGCTGGCTCAGGGGAAGTTCTTTAGTATGTTTACCCTCTTGTTTGGGGTAGGGTTCTACATCTTTTTAGAAAGGTTAGAAAACAAAGGATACGGGCTTAAAGCATTAGATATATATGCACGCAGACTGTTTTGGCTGTTTATCTTCGGTCTGGTGCACGCTTACCTGATCTGGAACGGAGATGTATTGTATCACTATGCAGCCTGCGGATTTTTTCTTTTTCCCTTTCGTTCTATGCGCATAAGGCAACTGCTGCTCATCGTGCTACTTCTCGCTACTGTTCTGCTCTACAACGCTTACCAAAGAAGTGACGCTACCAACCAACAATACGTCGCTTACCTTCAGGCTAGTCAGGTGGAAGCAGAGAAGCTCACGATGCAGGAAGAAGAAGCTATTAACCGATGGGGAAAACGAACTCGTGTAGGATCGGCAGATACCGCTTCTATGGATGCGCCTCGCCAGGACCTTTACCAAAATTGGATAGCAAATACCGAACATACCAAGGTTCATAAAGGAGCAGTGTTGTATCAGGGAATTTTCTTTAGAACACTGATTATGATGATTCTGGGCATTGTGCTCTACAAGCTGAACGTCTTCCGGAATTACAGAACGATCAAATACTACTGGTTCGTCACTGTAGGCATTTTGGTGATTGCGTTAACCGTTAATTATCTTAGATACTACCACTGGACGTACGAGTACTTCAATCCCGCTAAAAATGTTTGGCAGGGTTGGCTTTTTACTTTTCCTAAAGAACTACTGGGGCTAGCGTACGTACTTCTGCTAAATGGTCTTTACCAAAAATACTGGCAAAAAATTAAGTTCGCAGCAGTTACTAATGTTGGTAGAATGGCGCTAACTAACTATATCTTACAAAGCGTTATTTGCGGTCTACTGTTTTACGGATATGGTTTCGGGAAGTTTAACACCTACTCAAGACTAGAATTACTGTACGTGGTGTTAGCGATATGGATAATCCAGTTAATTTTAAGCAATTTATGGATGCAAAAATTTACCTACGGACCTCTGGAAAGGCTTTGGCGAAAGCTGACCTACAGATCATTTAAATGATCCAATATGAAGAAATGAGAATACGTAATGACCAATCACCAGGCAGTCAGGGATTTCAAAACAAGAGTTCGAATAGAAAGACACTTTTTATGAAGTTCATCGTCCTAGCCTGCACCACTGCTTTAGATTTCTGGTCGGAGGGTAGCGATAGCGTCCTCCGACTCAACTAAAATCACTTTTTTACCCTTAACAAATATAATCAAAGCCCCACTACCGCAGAGTCCGAAGCATTGGGCCATTGAAGCAGACCACTGGGTAAGGGACGCTACCTACCAGCACAAAGTTCCTTCAGTTTCCCTGCTGGTTCATCTGCTTTCAGGTTACGGTGACTACCCATGAAATCCCCACCTTACAGTAGCTTCAACCCTATAATCCCCAAACCAATAAGGATCACGGCAACTATTCGGCCTATACTTACTGGGTCACCAAAATAAATAATACCAATTATGAACGTCCCCATTGTTCCGATTCCGGTCCAAACGGCATAAACGGTACCCAACGGAATATGCTTTTGCGCCAGCCACAAAAACCACCCGCTCAGAGCCATTGATACGGCTGCCAGAAGAATTGCTGGCCAAGATATAGTCATAGTTCGGGATAATTTCAGCCCCAAAGGCCATCCTATCTCAAATAAGCCCGCCAAAAGTAGATAAAGCCAGTTCACACGATCAGGGTAGTTCAGCACATAAAAAGTTACTCTGCCGGAATAATGCTACTATATCTTGTGCATTCAATTGCTTTCCTTCCACTCGGAAAATGCGGTCACAATCGGTTAGGTCGAAGTTCCAGGTGGCTGGAGCCAGATAAGTATCCAGAGTAGGTTTTAGCCGTTGAATTTCTTCTTCAGTGCATACCGATGTTTTAAATACCATTACCATACTGCTTAAATATGTATTTTAATCAACTCTACTTACTACCATAATATCGCTGTAAATCCAATTTTGACGCTGAGCACCTGTAGCCTATCATCACTGAACATCGTGTAGGAGGTTACCAAAAAATTAGGATTAATCGTCAGTGCTAGTGCTTCTGAAACGTAATACTCACCGATAACTCCCGCCCGAAACGCTAAGCCTCCTTCGTATTTCTCTCCCGTCTCAAAACTGTCGTCCAGTAACTCAACTACTATGGGGTACCGGGCTAATACATAACCCACTTGTCCCTGACTGCACCAACGGAAGCGCTCAGTACCTAATCGATAGCCTATGCCCAATGCAATAAGATCATATTGATACCTGCCTTTGCTTACGTTAGTAGTAGAGGAGGATACGCGCTCAAAATCGTGGGAGAAATTTTCGTAATACGTTTGTATAGCAAGTCCGGTAGCTTGCCGGAAGCGGTATTCTACACCCAAAGACACCATTCCTCCTGGTTGAAATTCTCCCCTCATGAGCGGATAACTAATGCCAAACTCAGCCGGAAAATAGATGTGCTTGAAAAAATTATCCTCGGGGCTAGTTTCTTCTTGTGCTTGCGATTCGTGAGTCCACGTTACTAACCATAGTAAGAAGCTGGCATAAATAGCGATTTTAAAAAACTCGGGGTACTTGGTTGAGAATTGTTTCACGGAAAAGCTATTGTAGATTTGGCTGGAATATCTTTGGTTTGACAATGAATAGCCCCTACTGGATGGCGGCTGAAGTCAATCCCCAACATCGTTTTGTCAGGGAATGCTTGTCGGTAAATTGACAACGCAGTACTATCGGCGAGCGGACGGGCAAAAGTCGGAACGATCACTTTGCGATTGACGATCAGCGAATTAACATAGCTATAAAAATTGGTATCGTCTTTTTTTGTATTCGCTATCGGAACACGAATTACGCGGTAATTACTACCCGTAGCGGACTGGGTACTGGCTAGTCGGTCGGCTATGGCTTCAAAATCATGGTGCCACCGGTGAGTTGGATATGCTTCAGCCACCAACACAGTTTTAACATCCACAAATTTAACCACCATATCAATATGTCCCGTTAATTCGCCAGCAAGTGCGGGGAATAGTAAAAGGCGTTCACAACCGAAGTATTGACGAATAGTTTGCTTAATCAAGTCCTCATGTTGATCAGGATTGTGGTACAGCACTGAGTTAAACATGACCATGGTTCCCTCTCCGTCAGTCAGAAAATTACCCCCTTCCACAATCAGGGGCAGGCGATACACTGGCATGTCTAAATATCGTCCCATATTCAGGCCGAAATCTGCATCGAGCTTACGATGTGGCTGGTACGTCTCGTGGTATTTATTCCAAAGCAATACGGGTTGTTGATCACTACCCGCTAGCACCGTAGTGGGGCCGTAATCCCTCACCCAGACATCGTCAGTCGGAACTAGTGAAAATAGAACATTATCCGAAAATGCGTCATGAGCTTGTAAATACAGTAGTACCCCTTGTTGCCAATGTTCATTAGGTACCGCGACGATCACCCTTATTTCGTCAGCTATGGTCGCTATTAAATCGGCGTGCGCCTTCCAAGCTGAAGGATAATAAATAGGAAAGCTAACCAGCGTTGCCGAAATAGGTTCGTACTCGGCCGCGTACCGCACCGGAGCAGGCGGAGGCATAGCCCCCATGAAGCGTACGTGATCAGCGACAGGTTTCAGCCGGGTTGATTGTAACGCTTCCTCAGTGGGCAGTTGCTGCTGAACCTGTTGACGACTCATTTCAATTTCCTCAAGTAAGCCGGTAGCTTCTAAGTAGTTGATGAGCTGCTCAGTCGATGTAATTCCTTCCCGTGCCGCTTGTAGACGGTGGGGGTATCGTTGCTCAACGTACTCCTCGATCTTTTGTGTTAGGCGATTATTAAGGTACGGCTTAGTTACTGGCAAAGCCTTGCCAATAAAATTTTCGTATTCGTCGGCATTGAATAGGTGGTAGGGAAATGGGTAATCATTTTGCTCTATATCCTTCTTCAATCCATTTAAAATGGTCTTACGAGCGATGATACCACAAGCATTCAGCAGGGCACAGAGAGCTAAAAGCAGGATCGTTCTCAGTGTTAGTTTTTTGAGAAAAGATTGGTACATCTCGGTTATTCTTAGGGTTTCAATATTTACTTTGGTTGTACTCGGTGCCAAATCTCGGAACGGCCGATTAACGAAAATCCTATGAAGCCCCGTACTTCCAAGCGCTTATTATCTTCTAAAAAGACCTCACAGTCAAACGTCTTGCCCGATTTTGGATCGTATATCCGCCCATCTTCCCACTTTCCTTCACCTTCGTAAGTCAAACCCGTTAGTACTGATATTCCTAGTAGCTTCCGAGAACGTTGCGAAGCATCAGGGTTATTTGTATCCAAAGCAGATGCTTGCTCAGGGTTAGCATCATCCTTTAACCAAGCAATTTTGCCACAGTACCGATCCTGGCAGGAGTAGATGACAATCTTAGCATCTTTTTCATTGGTATGCCACTCACCTAAAATTGCTGAAGCTCTTTGGGCATTCGTCGGGAGGCAGTAGTGCAAGGCTATCACGCACAATATCAGGCTAATGATAAATGGATTCCGGTTCATGAGCATAAGAGTTTATTCCCAGGCTCAAAAGTGCACCTCTTATCCTAAACAGCCAATTGATAAATGTCAAAAAAGGGTCTACTTCCGTGAGCGGATACGGCTTAGGGTTTCGGGGGTTATACCTAAATAAGAAGCGATATGGCCAAGCGCTACCCGTTGTAAGAGGTGAGGAAAATGCTGCACAAGCTCATCGTACTTCTCTTGGGCCGTGGCAAATTGGAGAGAAGTCAACCGTTGCTCATTTTCCAAGTAGTACCGCTCTAGTATCCGGCGGTAAAGTTGTCCTATAGCTGGATATAATCTTATTAGCTGGTCGATAGTAGATTGAGGTATTTTCAGCAATATGCTTTCTTCCAATAGCTCGATGATTTCGTAACCGGGCTGTCCGGAGATTACGCTGTAGAACGAGCTGACAAAGCTATGCTCAAAGGCAAACCAATTGGTATACTGCCGTTCGTGTTGCGTGTAATATGACCGTAATGCTCCTTTCACAACAAAGTAAATATCAGAACAAACCTCTCCATGACGAATAAGCTTATATCCGGAAGGACACGTATGCTCCGTGGTAGCAGCTAGTAGATCATTGATCGCCTGTACGTTGAGCGGATATACCTCACGAATACATCGTGTTAGAGATTCTTGAGAACTGGTTAAACACATTTGGTTTTGGTCTGATTTCTGATCGTCTGCCGAAAATCGGTGGGCGCAGTTCTAAGCATGATCTGCGCTTGAACGTGAATGTAGTTACCCCCTGGCATTCAGGCAAAGCCCCTCGCTCTTTAAGACTCTTTGGCAGCAAGGATGTAACACTTTCACCCATTGGCTCATAGCTTGTGAAGCAAAACTGGAAGTAGCGTGTCAAACTCTGCTACCGTTAGACTAGTTAAAATGACAAACTGAGTCGGGCGGTCCGCCGCCTGTTTGTAAGGTAGCAAAAAATCAAGAAAGCAGCTGTCGCTATTAATACGGACTTTTCATAAAAAGAGAACTCAGCAAAGGTAAACGCCATGATTTCCACTTTGTGCTCTTTGGGGTGTTGTTATCGGCGATGGCCGGTAAGGTGCTATCGCTGAGATGCAACGGTTTTTAGCACGGCTGAACGGCAAAAGCCTCCCGAACGGCTTATGGGTTTGCTTGCTCGCTTCTACCTCTGATGTAACAAGTTTCCTACCTGAATGACAACAGAAAAAATTCTTATAAATTACTGTCATTCAGGAAGAACCTTGTCACAACGTGGAGTAAAAGTACGGCTGGGGCTAGGAGGCTTCTCACTAGAGCAACTGATTTACTCGTCAACATTCCAGAAAATCATCCGCGCGCCAGACCGCCAGCATCTAGTATCTTAACCTTCAAGAAAGTCATCCAATATCCTGACCCACCCTCTGAAAGTCATCTAATCCCCAACCCCCAAAACCCTAACCCGCCCCCACAAATCACCTAACATCCTTACCCCACCCCTGCAAGTCACAAAGTCATCTCACACCACGTACCCCCCATCAGCCACGTACACCCCGCCCGTGCAGAAGGAGGCGGCCTCGGAAGCCAGGAACAGGGCCAAGCCCGCAATGTCTTCGGGTTCGGCAACCTGCGGCAGCGCCTGCCGGGCTAGTACCTGCTTGAGGATGCGCTCGTTGCTGATCAACGCCTGGCTAAACTTGGTGTTCACCAGCCCGGGGCAGATCACGTTGGCCCGCACCCGGTCGCCGCCCCACTCGCGGGCCAGCACCTTGGTGAGGGCAATGAGCGCCGACTTGCTCACGCTGTACAGACCCAATCCCGCGCCCGGCGTGAGGCCTTCCACGCTGCTGATGTTAATCACCGAGCCGCCCCCGCGTTCTTTCATCAGGGGGTAGGCCCGCTTGGCCAACGCCAAAGGGCCGTTCACGTTCACCTGCATGATTTTGGCGAACACCGCGTCGTCGGTATCCACCACCGGACCGAACACCGGGTTGGTGGCGGCGTTGTTCACCACGATGTCCACTCCGCCGTAGTGTTGCTGGGTCTGCTGCACTAATTTTTCTATCTGGTCGGGGTCGCCCATGTGGGCGGCGATGCCTACTGCTTCGCCCCCCGCTTCGGTGATCTGCGCGGCGACGGCATCGACGGCGGGCTGCTTACGGCTGGCGACGACGACCGAAGCACCCTGTTGCGCCAGTGCCTCGGCAATGGCCCGCCCGATGCCCTGGCTGGCACCGGTCACGATGGCAACCTTTCCCCGTAGATTAAGTTGGTCTTGTAGGTTCATCTCTGGTTACTCTCCCTAAAAAGGGAAGGTAGCAAACCCATCCATCAAAACCTATCCACCATGAAGAGTGCCCAGTTTGCCACCACCGGCCCGCCCGCCGACGTACTGAAGATTCAAGAAGTGCCCTTGCCCGAACCCGGACCGGGTGAGGTGCGGGTGCGCGTCACCGCCTGCAACATCAACCCTTCGGACGTAATGTTTATCCGGGGCATGTACGGTATTCGGCCCGAGTTGCCCGCCACCGGGGGCTTCGAAGCCTGCGGCACGGTTGATGCCTGCGGCGAAGGGGTAGACCTGCCTACCGGCACCCGAGTGATCTTTACGGCCATCGGCGTGTGGCAGGAGTATGTAGTGATCCCGGCCGACACCGTCTTGCCCACTCCCGATGCCATGCCAGACGAAGTGGCCTGCCAGGCGTTCGTCAATCCCTACACCGCCTTTGGTATGCTTGAAGTGGCAGGACTGCAACCCGGACAGTGGTTGATGCTCACCGCCGGAGGGTCGGCCTTCGGGCAATTTGTCGTGCAACTGTGCCAGCAGCGGGGCATCAATGTGATCTGTACCGTGCGCCGGGACGAGCAGGTGTCGGCACTAAAGGCGCTGGGGGCCACCGAAGTGGTCAATACCAAAACGGAAGACCTGGTGAAACGCGTGCGGGAGATTACCAACCGCAAGGGCGTGCACTACGTCTTCGATGCGGTGGCCGGAGAGCTGGGCGGACTAGCCCTGGAGTGTCTGGCGCGGGGCGGCACCCTGATGGTCTTCGGAGCCTTAAGCCTGCAGCCCCTCACGCTCAACAGCGGTACGCTTATCTTTAAGAACCTTAGCGTGCGGAGCTTCTGGCTTACCACCTGGTTTCCGGCCCTGCCATCGGATGACAAGCAGCGCATTTCTAAGGAAGTGCTCAGTATGCTCACCCAGCAGCAGTTAAAAACCAATGTAGAAGCCACCTACCCGCTAGATGATGTGGTGAAAGCCGTTACGCACGCCGACTCCTCCGGCCGCTACGGAAAGGTGCTGTTGGTGATGGAGTGATAGTAGACTTTCTGGGCGGGTTAGGTATTAGGGGTTGGATACTTGTACCTAACCCCCAAAACCCAAAACCCCCTAACCCGTCCCGCAAATCCCCTACTGCAACTGCAACAGGGCCACCTGGATGAGGCCAATGAGGAAGCCAAGTACGCCGCCCAATAGCTCGATGAAGCGAAACTCCTTGCTCATGATAGAATACAGGATGCCTTCGAGCTTGTCCGTAGAGAAGTTGACGACCTTGTTGTAGACCGTCTTCTCCACGTTGACCTGCGCTTCGATGCGGGTGGCGAAGCGCTCGATCAGGGCGGGCAGCATGCGCTGGAGCTCGTCTTGCAGCGTGGCTTTGATCTTCACGCGCATTTCGTCGCTCATAAACACGTAGAGCATCGGCATGCTTTCCATGATGCGGTTGTCTAGAAAGTCGTCTAGCTTCTCGTCGATGATCTGGTGCACTTCCTCCAGGTTCTGCGGGTTGATGAGCGCCCCCTTCAGATCGTCAAATGAAAAGAGCTCTTCAGCGACGATCTTGCCCAGTTTCTCGGCCAGGCTTTTCTGGCGTTTGGGAAAGATGCCCTGCACGGTGAAGAACAGAATTCTGGTTGGCTTGCGGGGATGGAACAGCATCTTGACGGCAACGTAGTTGGTGATCCACCCGGTGAGGGCAGCGATGAAGGGCAGGGTATATACGATCATTGAGCGAATTACTTTCTAGGGGAGCAAAAGTAAGTAAATTAGTAGGCCGCACAAATGTACTGTTTCACCCTAAACTACCGCGCAGCCCCACTGGTTTTTCACAGTTTTGGCAGGCTCCCGGCTAACCTGCCGACGGTTTAGGGGAAGCGGCCCCGCGGCCCGTAGTGGGGATAACTAATGTTAAACTTAAAGTAATTGACTATGCTAGATTTTGCTTTGTACGCAAATGAGTTCACGCCCGACGACCCGGACGACCAACTAGCCCGTCCGGTGAACGTTGTGACCCGTGACCGAGAAGACCTGGTGGCAAGTGTCACCGGGAAAGGTTCCATCCTGAAGCCTACCGAAGTGCGGGCGGTGATCGACTCCTACTGGGAGGGCATCGCCGATATCGTGCGCGCCGGTGAGGTGTACAGCGACCAGTTCATTAGCACCCGCTTTGATATCAGCGGCGTGTTCAGGAACCCAGACGACCGCTTCGACCCCAGTCGGCACACCCTGACGGTGACCGTGAAGGTGAAAGAGGCGGTTACTTCGGCAGCGGCCGAGGTGGCCCTGCGCAAGGTAGACGCCCGCACCACCCAGCCGGTGATCAAGTCAGTGTATGACTGGGGCAGCGACACCCAAGACGCGAAGCTGACTTCAGGAGCCGTGGTGGAAGTACGGGGACAGTCGCTGAAACTGGAGAACAACCTGGAAGAGGAAGGTGTGTACTTCGTCAACCAGGCCAACGACCAGGAGGCGAAGGCCACGTTCGTCCGCACGAACGAACCCCAGACGCTAACGGTGAAAGCACCAACGCTACGGGCGGGCCGCTACCGCCTGGAGGTGCGCAACTCCCGGCACGACGGCAAAACGCTGCGTATTGGGGTGTTCACCCCGGTGCTCACGGTGGGCTAGGGCCGTTGCGACCCAGGTCGCAAAGCCTTTGCGGCGAGGGTCGCAAGCCCTTTGCGAGAGAGGTCGCAAGACCCTTGCGACGAGGGTCGCAAAGCCTTTGCGGGCCACGCGACTTCTCATTTACCCCTGACTCACCGCCGCCGCACTTGGGCGGGGAACCGGAAATTGACTAAAGAAAGGGCGCTGTCGTTGGGCAGCGTCCTTTTTTTGTTGGGTGGGCAAGGGGTATACAGCTCATACACCTCGGTGGGCTGGCCCTCAGAACGTAGGGTTAGAACTTCTTGCTCTTGATATCAATTATAGGTATACTATCGCATGGATTTTGAGTGGGATGAAAACAAGGGCGAAAGAAAGAACTATGAAATCCAAGGCGAAGATCGTCCGCTATACGAGTGAGGAAATAGAGAAAATGCCTGGTCAGACCGACTGGGAGAAGGTGGATTCTATCACTGATGAGGAGTTGGATGAGATGGTCAAGAACGACCCCGACGACGTGTACCTGACCGACGAGGACTTTGCCTCCGGAAAGTGGGTGAGCCGAAGGGTTGAACCAAAAAAGCAGGAGCAGGTTACTATCCGCCTGGATAAAGACGTGCTGGATTTCTTCCGCAAGAAAGATAAGGGTTACCAGCGCCAGATCAATCATGCCCTTCGTGCCTTCATGACCGCCCAGCAGGAGAAGCAAGCTCCCGGATGATATTGTAGGTAACTCGCCGCCGCACTTGGGCGGGGAGTCAGGAATTGATCAACAAAAGGGCGCTGTCGGTTGGCAGCGCCCTTTCTTTTTGGCCAGCGAGGGTACTATTCTATAACGATTTGCTCCTGAAGAACCGCATTGTCTCGGTAGATTTGCAGAAAGTACACGCCCGGAGGAAGCGACTTGGTATCTAAGGACACCCTTTCGTTTTGAGCGGTTCCTTTGGCAACGACCACTTGCTGGCTGTTTAGCAGTTCTACCCTGAACGCAGGAGTAGCTGTTTTTGCGAACGCGTTGGTGGTGGTTAACTGCTCAGCGACCGCTACGATTTGCGTATTGCTGGGAGTGTTTTCGGTCTGCTCAATGGTGAGCTGCTCATCGGCGGGGTTTGGATAGATGGTGAACCCGCCGATGGTCAGGAAGCCTCCGCACGAATAACCGGGGAAAACAGTGACGCCGGTAAGTCCGGAAGATCCACAGCCGTTGTTTACAGATACCCGCACGGCTCCGTACTGAGCATTGTAGGTAGGTACGTATAACCTAATTGTGTTGGCGCCCTGTGAGAACACCGACCAGCCGCTCGGGTACGTCCAGGAATAAGTATACCCTGTGGCATGCCCACCGGGCACATTGGCTGTATAGTTATAAGCATTACCCGGACAAACCCCCGTTGTTCCCGAAACAGTAATTTGGCTGGTAGTAAATGGGCCTGATTGTACATCTCTGCGTATTGTAACAGTATTGCCACAGGCACTTTGAAGGACCACCTGAACCCAACCCATACCGGATGTGCCAGTGGCTCGTACGACGTACTGGTTCGTTCCTTGTCCTGAAACGTACTGCAAATTAGTGCTTCGGCTCCAGGTGATACCAGTCACTCCCGGAGGAACGTCAAAGGTGAAGTTTGCGTTTCCTGAAGAACATACCACCAAAGGACCACGAATGATTCCGCTGGGTGAGGGGCTGCCGTACAAACTTTGAATGCCTAAGCGATCGTCGTTTGCTAAGAAGCGGTGAGACCCGGTGTAGTTGGGAAGCATCAAAGAACCCGCGACGGTTGTATGGTCTAGTCCCAAAGCATGGCCTATTTCATGAGCAGCCACCGAAGTGAAGTCAATAGGTTGAGCATTGGTATTGTTTCTAAGAGCTAATGTCCAGAGCTCAGCTTCATCAAAGTGAATGTCACCCGCGTTGTTGCCAAATGCGTTGGGGGGAGGGCCTCCTAGAGTGTGAGCCAAGTTCCCATTTGCACCATCAAAAGGCTCAGCGTCACCGTGATTGCCTGCTGCCCAGCGTATGGCTATATCCGCATCATTAGCGTTGCAAACTTCTAGGAACCTTAAGTTGGTTTGTGCTGTCCAGATTGCCAACGCGTCTCTGAATGCTTGCCGTTCGTCGTTGGCATTTATATCCGGTGTGCCGTTCTCAAAGAAATAGGTTAGTACTCTACGGTTCCAAGTGGTGCCAATAGGCACAAAATTAGTGGTTACATTGCCCGACTTGTCAGTCAGTACAGAATCTCTATCGTTGGTTGCTCTAGTCGTTGGCCAGTCATCGTAATATACTTGAGCGATGGCGGGGTTACTACAGAGATAAGCAACAGCTAGAATTGCTACTAATCTATGACAAATCGCGAACATTGGGTATAGCTTATTCATCTTGTGGAGTGTTTATGTTAGAAATAAATAAATAGTAGTAAACTTGGCCAGGAAAGGCTGGTCTTAGTTCACCCGCGTACTTCTTATACTCGCCGCTGAATATAACCCACTTGCCTACTTCTTTGAACTCGTCGGACAGATCGTTACATACTATACCGGCATCTCGGGAATCGTAAGTTCCGTCAATGCTCACAAGAATAACCCATTGGTTTATCGTACTATCGAAGGTTACGATCCCCGCTTCATCCACTACTTCCTTCACTGTTTTAGCCCTGGAGTTACAGGGTACATCATTGCACTCATCACAATCGGACTGACTGCACCCGACGCTGGCGAAAGCAGTAGGCACAAACAGCAAGGCACTCAGTAGCCATGACCTGGATTGATGATATCGTTTTCTCTTTGAAGTGTTCATGATCTTATAAGTTAAAAGGGTAGACAACTACTACAAAGACCCCAACTATCGGCCGATAGATGGAATCATACTGGTTTTTATTTGATGTTTCTACTCATAATCAGCAACGTACCGTAGAGATTCTCCAGGAACTGATGGAACGCATCAGTGGGTAGAAAAGCGGTTGCTGACGCTCCGGTACGAGCAGGGCTATTCGACGAAAGATATTCAGCGCGTTATGGGGCTGAGCGAGAGTTGCGTGAAGACGCGCGTGGCCCGCGCCCGCCACAAACTGCAACAACTGCTGGATAAGTATCGGGAAACGCCCCCGGCCTGAGTGCTCAGGTGCTACCAAACCCCTCCTTTTGTGTCGCGTGTAGGGTTTCCGGTTAACTCACCATAATCCGCGCTACGTTCGCTACGGTTTTCGCAGGTCTGGGGTCAACTACGCTCTCCTTTTCCAGGGCGCAGCTTGACTACCGGGCATGCACCTTCGCACCACATTATCTATCTTTCTCTTACTACTGCTAACTGGCTCCGGCCTGCGGGCACAATCGCCTCGTCCTGCTTTTCAACTGCCCGCCGGTATCACCGCCGCCGACTACGCTCCCGGCACCGTGATGGTGCGCCTTCGGAAGCCCGCCCCGTCCAACGCCCGCACCGCTACGAATAGCAATGCGCTCACGGGCATCCGGAAGGTTTGTAGCGATTCCCGCATCGTGCCGATCGTCACGGCTTCCCCAACCGCCCGCACCGCCGCTACCCATCCGCTGGCCGACATCTACCGGATAGAAACCAGCGAAACCGACCTGCCCGCGCTCATCAGCCGCCTACAGCAGCTCGATGGGGTGCTTTACGCCGAACCCTACTACCTGCTACGGCCCCTGACCACCGTCCAGCCCAATGATCCGGCCGCGCATCCGCAGCAGGGGCAGCAAGACTACCTCACCACCGTGCACGCTTACGAAGCCTGGGCCATCGAACAGGGCAGCGCCGACATCATCATTGGGATGCTCGACACCGGCGTAGAGCTCGATCATCCCGACCTGATCGGCAACAGGCACGTGAACAATGCCGACCCCGTTAATGGCATCGATGACGACGGCGACGGCTACGTGGACAACCACCACGGCTGGGACTTTGCCGACCACGATGCCGACCCCTCGGCTGACACCAACGGGCACGGCACCGGCGTCACTGGCGTAGCGGCGGCCACGCCCGACAACAGCACCGGCATCGCCGGACTGGGCTATCGTTCGTCGTATATGCCCATCAAGGTGTTTCGCTCGGACGATGGGCGGTTTGCCTTTGGCTACGAAGCCATTGCCTACGCCGCCGACCGGGGCTGTCAGGTCATCAACCTGTCGTGGGGGGGAGCCAACGCCTACTCGCAGTTTGGGCAGGACGTGATCGACTACGCCGTGCAGGAAAAAGATGTGGTGATAGTGGCCGCAGCGGGCAACAGCGGCCGCGACGAGCGCTACTACCCGGCCTCCTTCGACGGGGTGCTGTCGGTGGCGGTAACCGATGCCCAGGACCGGGCCGTGGGGCAGACCACCAACAACCACTGGGTGGATTTGGTAGCTCCCGGGCAGTACAGCTACAGTACGCAGAACGGCCAGGGCTACCACTACGGCTCGGGCTCCTCGTTCGCCGCCCCCCTGGTAGCTGGTGCCGCCGCGTTGGTGCGGGCCCACTTTCCGCAGTGGAGTGCTGAACAGGTGGTGCAGCAGTTACGCCTGAGTACCGATGATATCTTCGCTACCGGCGATAACCGCGCTTACCAAGAAAAACTGGGCCGCGGACGCCTGAACGCGGCGCGGGCGCTGCAACCGCTGCACTCCCCGGCCCTGCGTGCCTCGTCGCTGCGCTACGCCAACCACGCCGGAGCGCATGCCTACTACGGCGACACCCTGGCGCTCACCATGACCTACCAGAACTGGCTATCGCCCGCCGCCAACGTCACCGTGACGCTCTCGTCACCCTCGCCCTACCTCACCCTCGTCAATTCGGTGGTGCACCTGGGAGCGGTAGACTCTTTGAAGACGGCTACGCACCGGGATCGTCCGTTCCGGGTATACTTGCACGATGACCTGCCTCCCGACCAGGAGCTGGTGTTTCGGGTAGGCTTCTCTTCGGGTAGTTATCAGGATTATCAGTACGTACGTATTGTTTCGTCGCCCGATTACGCCACGATAGATAACGGTAGTCTGTCGTTGCGCGTGGGCAGCGCGGGTGACCTGGAAAACAGCTTGGTCTCTGCATCCGGTGGGTTGCCGCGCAAAGGGCAAACGCTAGCGCCCCTTCTCGAGCTGCTCGTTGCCTCCGCCCCCGACCGGGTAGCGAATAGTGGCACGGAACACCCTGCTACCGAGCGCCGGAGCCAGCATTTTGCAGCTACTGAAGCAGTGAAGTTTCATCGATCTCCGATGGGAGCGGTGGTGCTGCGCTCGTCATTTACTGACCGCAGGGTTGATCAGGCGGTGGGGGTAGCAATACAGCAAACTTGGCTGGCCGATTCCAGCGCCGTAGGTCCGTCGTTTCTGGTCGGCGAATACCGGATCACTAATACGACTGACACGGTCTTGACCAATTTGCATACCGGTCTGCTTACCGACTGGAGTAGCGGTGAAGCCGGTTACCAAACTATCTGGGACGAAACCCATCGACTTGGCTACGTTTACGACCCGGCGCAGCAGCGCTACGGGGGAGTGGCGGTACTAACCGAGCAAGCTCCTGGTTACTACGCCCCGGATGCGTTTTCAGCGGGGACTGATGCTGATGCGTATAGTTGGCTATCGTCGGGGGTGCACCAAACCGCTTCCGGAGGAGCGGGAGCGCAAGTAGTAGGCGCAACGCTCGATACCTTGTACGCTAAGAGATCGGCCGAAGTGGCGCTGGCGCTGGTGACAGGCAGGAGTCTGGAAGCGTTGCAACAGGCGGTGGAGGCAGCGCAGGCGTACTATCAGAACTACCGCCACCATCCCCTGCTACTGCCTGCCGTGCCGGTGTGTGCCGGACAAACCGCTACCGTGCGGGTGCCGGGCGAAGCAAACGTACGGTTCTATTCCGACCCACTCGGTGCCGAGCTGTTAGGAGAGGGAAGTCACTACCAAACGGGTGTTGTTTATCAAGACACAGTCGTGTACGTGGCCCCGGTACGCGACGGTTACGAGGCATCCATTCGCCAGACGCCCATTGTTATCATCGAGCCTACGGCTCAGTTTGCGGTTGACGCCACCAGCAACCCCGGCTTCCGCAACGATACGTTGTTTCTGGACGAAACCAATAACTACGCGCTGCGCTTCCGGGATAGCAGTTTGCGGGCGGTGGCCTGGGAGTGGGACTTTGGCAACGATGCTGGGAGTACTGGCTCACCACCAACTGCCCACTTCACCGAGCCCGGCCGCTATGCCGTGACGCTGACCGCCCGGAGCGAACCCGGCTGCGTGAGCCAGGCTACGCAGATTATCACAGTGGTGCGCCGCGCCGCGCGTCCTCTGCTCAGCGACCACGCCGTGCTGCCGGGCGATACCGTAGCGGTGCGGGCCAGCAATCCCAACCAGGAAGCGGAAACGCTCCGGCTGTATCCGAACCCGACCGCCGGAGAGATGTGGCTAGCGCATCCTCGCTGGGATCGGCCGACGGTTCAGCTGCGGTTGTTTACGCTGCGGGGGCAGGAGCTGGGTAGTCGGAACAGTTCCTACGACGGTTCTTCGCTGGCGGTGAACCTGCACCAACTGGCGGGGAAACCGCTACCCGCGGGGGTGTATTTGCTGCACGTCCGGCGGGGCAACCGGGTGTTTGTTCGCCGGGTGACGGTGCGGGATTGATTACGTGGTGTCAGATTGCCGTAGCGTCAGATTGCAATCTGACGCTACGGCAATCTGACGCTACGCGGGCTGGTCGGCGTTTTCATTTTGCAGGGGGCGCCAATTGTCGGGAGCTTCCTGCATTTCTTCTTCCTCCCGATCAGCGGGAAACACCTCCACGATAGGGCTTTCTACCACGTCGGGCACCTGAAACTCCACCAGCATGTTGTTAAGGCTTTCGTAGACGCGCTCGTAGGCCTGCTTGGCGTTGGCCGCCGTCAGCAGCACGTAGTTGACCACCTTTTTCTCCTTACCGCTCCCTTCTACCTCCAGGGCGTAGGTCATCTTGCACTTATACCACACGTCGGCGTCTTCGTAGTAGAACACGTCGGTGAGGTTGCTTTTGGAGATATTGTTGATGAAGAACTCGCCGGAGATCACGCTGCCCAGCTTTTCGTAGATGCGGGCTTCGGCTTCGGTGAACGACAGGGCATCGACCAGGTATTGTTCTGATACGTTGGTTGCTCTCCCTTTCTCGTCTTGCTTTTGGTACTTTACTTTACAGATAAACCAGGTGGCCATAGGGGGTAGTGATTGAATGGGTGAATGATAGAATGGGTAATGGGAGGGCAAAAATGTGATAAAATCGGGGGGGATAAAACGGTTGGCGGTAAAATATATCGGTAATGGTGTAGTTTTGTAGCCGATGACCAAAATAGCCAGTAGAGTTTGTCATCGTGGTAAGAAAAGAGCAATCTTAGCGTGTATGACTAAAAGCACCATCATTGTTACCTGTGCCCCGTATACCAGTGCCTTTCTGGCCGATGAGCTTCGCGAACTGGACTTCCCGGTGCGGGCCGAACACGCGCTAGACGTGGAAACCGAAGGCACGCTCGACGACTGCCTGCGGCTCAACTTGTACCTGCGCACCGCCCACCGGGTGCACTACCTGCTGAGTGCCTTCCGTGCCTACCAAACCGACCAACTCTACCGCAAGGTGAAGCAGGTGGTCTGGGAAGATTACATTCCGGCGGATAGCTACCTGAGCGTTACCTCGTTCGTGCGCACGCCTAGCGTGCGCGACCACCGCTTCGCCAACGTGCGCGTAAAGGATGCCGTGGTAGATCGCCTGCAAGACCACTACGGACGCCGTCCCGACAGTGGCCCCCGCACCGACCGCATTGTGCTGTTTTTGTACTGGAAAGAAACCCACGCCAGCCTGTACCTCGATACCTCGGGCGAGTCGCTGACCCGCCACGGCTACCGGCAGGTGAGCGTAGAGGCCCCCATGCAAGAATCGCTGGCATCAGTACTCATTCGAGCGTCTGCCTGGCAAACCGCCCAGCCGTTCGTTAACCTAATGTGCGGCAGCGGCACGCTGGCCATCGAGGCGGCCCTGCTACGGATCAACCGCCCTCCCGGACTGCTGCGCACCAACTACGCATTCATGCACCTGAAAACCTTCGTGCCCGCCCGCTGGGAGGAACTGCTTGCGGAAGCCCGACTGGCCGAGGTCAGCGATGTCTCCCACCTTCCCGCCATCGTGGCCACCGATAATGATCCGGAGGCCATCGCAGCGGCCCGTCAGAATGCCGAAGCCGCCGGAGTGGCGCACTTAATCCGGTTTGAAACCATCAACTTTCAGGAAACGCCGATGCCACCCGCCGAAGAAAGCGCGTCCGCTCCCGGCAAGCCGGTCGCCGGAATGCCAGTAATTATGGTGAACCCGCCCTACGGCAGCCGCCTGGGCGAAGAGGAAGAACTCACCAAACTCTACGCCGCATTAGGCGATTTCTTTAAGCAGCGCGGGGCCGGATACCACGGCTATATTTTTACCGGAAACCTGGCATTGGCCAAGCATGTAGGGTTACGCACCAAATCGCGCACCGAGTTGTACAACGGAAAGATAGAATCTCGGCTTTTGGAGTACATATTGTATACAGGTACTAGGTAACCCTGCGTTATCTAGCCAATGAACCGTCTGAAAAACGTACTTGAGCCCTTACGGTACTCCCTGCCGGTGCAACTACTGGTTTTGCATTTCCGCAAAAATCAGTTGCTGCTGTTCGGGTGGGTGCTGCTGCTGGCAATAGTGACGGGCAACTTCGGCAAGAACCTGGGCATCCCGTATCTTTTCTTAGATCCTGAGTACTTGGGTCGGGTAGACGCCCTCAGCTTCTTGATTACTGGCATCAGTCTGGGTGGGTTCACCATGGCCTACCACATCACCTGCTACGTGCTGGACGGTCCTAGCTTTGGGTTTTTGGGTACGCTGTCGCGCCCCTTCGCCAAATTTGCGCTCAATAATGCGCTGGTTCCTCTACTGTTTATGCTGGTCTACGGGGTGGCGGTTATTAACTTTCAGCTCGATAACGAGTACGAAAGCTGGTGGAGCGTGGTGCAAAAGCTGCTGGGACTGCTGGGTGGTTTTTTGCTAATGACCTCGCTGCTGTTTAGTTACTTTCGGTTCACCAACAAGGATATCTTCCGTTTCTTGGCGGCCAACGTAGACAAGCGTCTGCGTCGGGTGCAGGTGTCGCGGGTGCGGGTGATGGCGAACCTGAAGGACGCCAAGCGGGGTAAGAAACGGGTTGATACCTACCTGGACCTTTCGTTGCGGGCGCAGAAGGCGTCAGTGGTGGATTTCGACAAGGAGCTAGTGCTCAAGGTGTTCGACCAACATCACCTCAACTCGATCATCATCGAGTCGTTGATCTTGCTGCTAATTCTGGCCCTGGGCGTTTTCCAGAGCAACACCTACTTTCAGATTCCAGCCGCGGCCAGCGGAGTGCTGCTGCTGACTATTGTGCTGATGCTGGCGGGGGCGCTTTCGTACTGGCTGCGCGGCTGGGCCACCACCGCCATCATTGCCGCCTTCTTTGTGATCAATGCCCTGGTAGGTTCCGAATTGTTGGATAAGCCCTACGAAGCGTTCGGACTCAAC
Source organism: uncultured Cytophagales bacterium (assembly GCA_963761785.1). Classification (GTDB taxonomy): domain Bacteria; phylum Bacteroidota; class Bacteroidia; order Cytophagales; family Cyclobacteriaceae; genus Tunicatimonas. Next base: position 630,360 of record CAVXII010000001.1, on the reverse strand, counting down.
TACGATACTGCCCCGGCTGCTTACTCGCTAGCGGCGCTTCGGCAGGCAAACAGCACGGAGCAATACCAGCAAGATACTGCCAGCACACTGGCGATTCTAAATACCTGGCAACAGCGGGAAGTCGCGGCCACCGGTGCACTGCCCAAAATGGTGCTGATTTGCACCAGTGGCGGCGGGTTGCGCTCGGCCCTGTGGACGGCCACCGCCCTGCAAGCGGCCGACAGCCTTACCGAGGGAAGACTTATGGACCAGGCCCGCCTGATTACCGGGGCTTCCGGCGGATTAATTGGGGCGGCCTACTTTCGGGAGCTGGTGCTGCAAAAGAAGAAACGCGAGAATCAGCAGTCGGTTGAGTCTATTGTGCTAGCCACCGAGCAGTCGGAGCGCTCTATCTACAGCCGCTACTATTTGGATCAAATCGCCCAGGATAACCTGAATCCGATGGTGTTTACCCTGCTGGTTAACGACCTGTTTGTTCGCCATCAGTCTTTTGCGTACGAAGGGAAATCCTACGCCAAGGATCGGGGCTACGCCTTCGAGCAGCAGTTTAACCAAAACACCGGGGGCATTCTTGACAAAAAGCTAATGGACTATCGGGCCGACGAGCGGGCGGCTCGCACTCCGATGCTGCTGCTCTCTCCGGCGGTGGTGAACGACGGACGTAAGATGTTTATCTCCGCCCAACATATGTCATATATGAATCCGGCCCCCGATGGGGCGGCCCCGTACAGGGTGGCCCCCGATGGGGCGGCGGCCTACCAACCCAAGATAAAAGGAGTGGACTTTATGCGGTTCTTTGCCGATCAAGGGAGCGAGCAGTTGCCCTTTCTCACCGCACTGCGGATGAATGCCGCCTTCCCCTACGTGACTCCCAACGTGACCCTTCCCACTCAACCCCGGATTCAGATCATGGACGCAGGTATCACCGACAACTTTGGGGTATCGGACGCGGTGCGTTTCACCTACGTGTTTCAGGATTGGATTAATACCCATACGTCGGGAGTAGTGCTGCTCACCGTGCGCGACTCGGAAAAAGATGAACCGATCAGTGAGCCCAACAGCCCGTCGCTCATTCAAAAGATGACTGGCCCTTTTCGGTTTCTGTACGATAACTTGTTTAGTATTCAGGATGTGAATAACGATGACCGGCTGGAGTACGCAGCGTCTTGGTTAGACGTGAACCTGCACTGCGTGAGTTTGTCGTATGCCTCGTACGTTACCGAACCGGATGCTTTCGGTAGGTTCACTGACGAACGCCCATCGCTCAGCTGGCGACTTACCAGTCGGGAGAAGAATAATCTTATTCACAACATTCACCATCCCCGCAACCAGCGGGCATTGCAAGCGTTACAAGATTTGCTGCGATAGCATGGGCTGTTTTGTAGGATAAAATCAGCGCTTAAAGTGATTTCAATACCTCAACCACTCGCTCAATCTGCGCATCATTCACATCCAAATGGGTGACCATGCGTACCTGTTGTTTCCCGAAGGAAATGGCCAGCACGCCCCGCTGCTTCAGGGTTTCTACAAACTGAGCGGGTGATCGCTCACGCAGGGTGAAGATAACGATGTTAGTTTCTACGGGGAGGACTTCCTGCACGTAATCCTGCGCGGCCAGCGCTCCGGCCAGTTCGGCCGCCCGTCGGTGGTCTTCGGTAAGTCGTTCTACGTGATGGTCCAGGGCGTAGATTCCTGCCGCAGCCAGATAACCGGCTTGTCGCATGCCGCCACCAAACACCTTGCGCACCCGCCGCGCCCGGCGAATCAAGTTACTACTTCCCAGCAATACTGAGCCCACCGGGGCACCTAGTCCTTTGGACAAACAAACCGAAATAGAGCTGAAGAAGCGTCCGTAGGTGATGGCGTCTTCGCCGGTAGCCACCAGCGCGTTGAATACCCGGGCACCGTCGAGATGCAGGGGCAAGCCGTATTGCTGGCATACCGCGTGGATAGCGGCGATTTGTTCGGTCGAATAGCAGGCCCCACCGCCCTTGTTCATGGTGTTCTCCAGCGCCACCAAAGCGGTTTCCGGGTAGTGGTCATCGTCAGGGTTGATGGCCTGGGCTACCGCCTCGGCGGATAACAGACCGTGTCCGCCGTCGAGCAAGCGCACCGAGGCCAGGGAGTTGTAGGCAATGCCGCCGCCCTCGTACAGGTAGATATGCGCTTGCTGATGGCAGATCACTTCCTGCTGCGGCTGCGTCTGCACCCGAATAGCAATCTGGTTGGTCATGGTGCCCGACGGGCAAAATAAACCCGCTTCCATACCAAATAAAGCCGCGGTTTTGTGTTCCAGGGAGCATACGGTCGGGTCTTCGCCGAGCACGTCATCGCCCACTTCGGCGGCCATCATAGCCGCGTGCATTTCTGGGGTAGGTTTGGTCACCGTATCGCTGCGTAAATCAATTGGACTCATTGTTTTCTACTTTATTTGATTCAAGGGGGCGAGGAAACGATGACTATCACTGCTTCGCTGGTCCGCTCGTATTGCAAAAGTACGCCATACACTAAATATCATCCGACAATTGTCCTGAAAATTTACATCTTCACGCAACCCCGCCGCCCGGCCGCGCATCTAGTAGGTACAGGCAGTTGCCCATGCAGATACCCATGTACCAAACCGCCCCCGTGGACCAGCTCATCCGGCAATGCCTTCGGCAGGATGACCGGGCGCAGCGCGCGTTGTACGAGCGGTTTTCGCCGAAGATGTACGCCCTGTGCTTGCGCTATCTGAAAGAGCCAGACGATGCCCAGGACGTGCTGCTAAAGGCGTTTACCAAGGTGTTTGAACATTTACCACGGTTCAAGGGTGAGGGCAGCTTCGAGGGTTGGGTTCGGCGGATTGTGGTGAACGAGGCGCTGATGTTTCTGCGGAAGCATAAACACCGACCCATAAGCGTGGAGCTAGAGGGAGCAGCGGCGGCTTCGGTTGAGCAATACCCGCAGTTGGAAGCCGACGACCTGCTGCGGCTGGTGCAAGCACTGCCGGAGGGCTACCGCACGGTGTTTAATCTGCACGCCATTGAAGGCTACGCGCACTACGAAATCGCCGAGCAGTTGGGCATCAGCGAAGGCACCTCCAAATCGCAGCTCAGCCGGGCTAAGGAGCTGCTGCGCCAACGCATTACGAACTACGACCGCGGCTACCGCGACCAACTAGGATAACGCATGAATGACGTAGAAAAAAAGTTTAGAGAATTGTTACGCCACCACGAGGTGACGCCGCCGCCCGCCGTCTGGGATCAGCTCAGTGCGAATTTAGCGCAGAAACGTAAGCGAAAAGCAGTGGCGTACTGGCGGGTTGCGGCCGCGGTGGCGCTGCTATTATTGGGTACAGGCACACTCATTATGCTGCTCCGTAGCGAGCCTGCCCGCGAAAGCGTTGCCCAGCGAGAACGACCTTCCGCTATTGATTCAGAAGCGCCGTCGGTGGCACTTACTGATCAGAAAAAAGCGATAGATCCGGTACGGACACCAGCGCCGTCCGGCGAAGAACCGGAAGCTTCAACCGCGCTGGCTGGTGTAGCACCCGTGGTGAAGGAGGATAAATACGCACCTGAAGAACAGCGTCCGGGAAATGCTTCGGTGAGCCAGCCGCAGGATAGCCCAGCGCAGTTACCAACCGTTCTGCCGACGCCGCAACCGGAGCGACTTCGGGTAGCAGCCTTACAGTCGACGGTTCCCGAAGCAGCGGACAACTCGATGCCAGCCGACCCGGTACATAAAGTCGCGCTTGCCGCTGTATCTAAATCTGATCGTTCGGCGCCCAACGAACTTGCTTCAGCCCCGCCTCCAGCTGCCGTGGCGCAACGCCGCACGGTAACGGTGACTTACAAGCCCGGCAACCGATCACTGGATACTCCCTCGCATGACCAAGACGGCGGATTGCTGAGCAAAACCTTGTCGTTCTTAGAAGATGTAAAAAAGAACGGACCAACCTACTCCGAACTGCGTTCGGCCAAATCAGCGCTTATCGACAACGTGTTCTCGCGTGATCCGGATAAGGAACAGTAAACCTTTACCCCTAACTTTTACAGCCATGAAAAAGATCTTTATAACCAGTATCTATACCTTGTTTCACCTAAGCACCTTCGGAGCACTACCCGAACCTGATACCATCATCATTCAGCTGGAAAACGGGCAGGAAGTGCAGATTATCGCCGAACAGGGTAACGAAGCCGAATTGCTCAGCGAGTATGATCTGAACCAGATCATCCAGGACTTGCGGGTTACGATGGACAGTACCGGGCAAGATGAGGTGAACTCCGTAGCGATTGAAGACCGCACCGGCACCCGCTATCGCACCGACACCGCTGAAAAAGATACGGTGATCACGGTGGAGATTGACCTGGGCAATATCCGAAAAACCATCAGGCGTATTGTGGTGACCAACGACGAAGAACACAATACCGACGGTTCTACCACTACCTATACCAAGAACAGACGCAAAAACAAGCGCACCGACAATATGCTTTCGTTTGATCTGGGATTTAACAACTATCTGCGTAACGGAAAATTCCCGGACGAGACTAATGCGCTGTACGCAGTGAAACCAGTGGTTTCGTGGTACGTCGCTCTCGGGCTGCTGAATCGCACCCGAGTGGCTGGGCCGCTGTACCTCGACTGGGGTGCCAACGTGAGCTGGTACAACTTCAAGTTTGAGAACGAGCGCACGCGTTTAGCTAAGGGACCCGATCAAGTGGAATTTTCCGAAAGCACCGAAACCATTGATCCGATCAAAAGTAAGCTGGTGGTGCCCTATCTGAACGTGTCGCTGGTGCCCTTGTTCTACTTCGGAAAGCCCGGCGCGAACGATTGGTTCGTGTTTGATCGTGATAAGGGAGCCGGATTCCGGGTGGGGGCCGGAGTGTACGCTGGCTACCGATTGGGGAGTCGGGCGAAGTATGTCTACCGGGAAGACGGTGATCGCAAGCGGGAGAAAGACCGCACCAACTTCTACGTGAACAACTACCGCTACGGCGTGCGTTTTCAACTCGGTTACCGCGGGGTGGATGTATTCGCTAACTACGACCTGAACGAACTGTTCGTGCAAGACCGCGGACCGGAACTGAATGCGTTTAGTTTTGGAATCGTGTTCTGAAAGCTTCTAAGTTTAAAATGTTCTGGGTTCTGAATTTAAACTTCAAACCCAGAACATGAAACCTTTCAACTCAGAACATTTATCGCTGTTTACAACCTTTATTTGAAGATTGGTGGAGATAGCTGATCAGCCCTTGAATACGTTTGGTTGTTTCGTTCGCTATCTCATATACTTCTTCTAGTTTGATCTCGCTGATGTAGCCACGGTCATGGGCGCGGTAGAGCTGTGATTTCACTTCGGCACAGGACGCCTTGGAGATGAAAAGAAACTGAATAAACTCCTTGTTCCCTCCGCGTTCAAATCCCTCGGCGATGTTGTCCATTGTAGAGCCACTAGAGCGATTAATCTGATCTTTCAGCGAGAAATCCCTGGTAAAAGGACCTTCGCCCGTGATTTCGTATAGCAACTGACAGAACGTTCGCGCCATCTTTCAGCAGTCCAAATCCTCAAACCGATGAATCGCCGCCATTTTATAAACTTAACCTAGAACCACCAACGTAGAACCTTGTACCCCGCCCCCAAACTTCGAACCTAGAACCTTCAACCCAGAACCTAAAAACATCAAGGTTTATACAAATAATTCGGCATAAAGGCCGGGCACGGATTATACTTCATCTTGCGAGATACTTTTCCGGGCTTTTTCTGCGTCTCAAATTGCAATGCCAGCGATACCTCGTGTGACCCACCGGTCGATACTGGGCCTAGCTTAGATACCGTCAAATCGTAGCTGTAGCCAAAACTGAAGCCGTTTAGCGTTAGTCCGAAGGCCATCGCCAGCGCGTCGTGGTTGAGCGTGCGGGGTTGGTCTTGCTGAATTGGTAGTCCTTTGTACCACACGCCCAGCATCAGCATGCGGTAGAAGTAGCTGGCCCCCACGTCCAGTTGGTTAAACTTTCCCTGCTGTCGGTACTGAAACATGGGGTTTATGCTTGATTTTATTCCGCGCTGGGTGGGTCCGAACTTAATAGGAATTTTATAGCCTCCGTGCAATGAGAATCGAATGGGTAGTTGACTTTCATCGCCCAGTACCGACTGGTTGGGCCGGTTCAGATGGTGCAGCGCGATGCCCGACCACATTCGTTTGCTGTACACCACCAGTCCGGTGCTGTAGTCGAAATGGTTCACTCCCCGCAGGTCGCGCAGGGCAGGGTCGGTGCTGGGAGCATTCGGATTACCGAAGGCCAGCTGGTCGTTAAAAACGAGCTTAGAATAGTCGATACTCTGGTTCACGTAGCCTACCTGCAAAGCTGGTACGGCCCGGAAACCATCGCTCAGAGGGATAGCGTACGAGTAGATTGCACTGATGCTCGTTGATCTTAAATTGGCAGTGCCCGCCCGGTCGGTAGTGGCCAGTAGTCCCAGGTTGCTGTTGGAACCTTTCAGGTTGTAGTCGTAGGAGAACGCGTAGGTCACAAAGGCCTGGGGCAGGCTGGCCCAGTGATTCCGATAGTTCACCGCCGCCCGGTGCTGTTGCGTGGTGCCCGCAAAGGCCGGATTAAGATACAGTGGAGCCGAGTAGAACTGAGTAAACTGCGGATCTTGCGCCAAAGCGAGGTGAACTGAGGTGAAGTAGGTGAATACAATTAAGGTAAAGATTCTTCTCATGGTCATATGTTTCAATTTTCAGTCAACTGTCAACGGTCAACGGTTAATAGTCCATGGTCCACTGCCGTCAGTTTGCTGTGGACTATTAACTGTCAACTGTGAACTGTGGACTATTGACTTTCGTCTATCGTACCAGGGTCACATCACCCGCCAGGGTTTTGGCCGCTCCGTCGCTAAATTCCAACTCAAGTTTATATACATACACGTCCTTGTTGCACAGCCGCCCCTTGTAGTAGCCGTTCCAGCCGTAGCGCTTGTCAAAGCTCTCAAATAACAGCTCTCCCCAGCGATTGTAGATCATCATATGGAAGTTGGTGACGCCTTCCAACACCGGTAAGAAAATATCATTATTACCGTTGGCCCCTAGCGCTTCCGAGTTGACTTGCCCCGACAGATTGGGCGTGAAGGCATTAGGAATCATTACTTCGCCCCCTTCTTCCACCGTCACGGCAGCTTCCACCAGCAGCGTGTCCACGCAACCCTGGTTGCTCTGAGCAATCAGCTTCACGTCGTAGGTGCCGGTTTGGGCGTACAAGTGCTCCGGGTTGATCTCTTCGGAGGAGGTACCATCGCCAAAATCCCACTGGTAAGTATCCGCTCCCACACTCAAATTCACGAAGTATACCGGTTCGGACAAAAACACCCGCTCGGGGCGTAGATTGAAGTAGGCCCGCGGAGTTTCAAACACTTCTACGCTAAACTCTTTGCGCTTTTCCACAGTAACTCCAGCACTGTTACTGGCCTGGAGGGTAACGGTATATATGCCGGGTTCATAGTAGGTGTAAGAGGGATTTTCATCGGCCGACACTCCTTCTCCGGCTCCGAAACTCCAGCGGTAGCTAGTGGGGTCGGCGTAGCGCGATCGGTTGCGGAACTGCACCGTAAGTGGGCGGCAACCCTGCGGCGGATCAAACAAGAAATCTACCTCCGGTACCAGCGGCTGAATTATCACCGGTTGCACCAGCGTGTCGGCACAACCTAAAGAGTTTGAGGCGATAAGCAGGACGTCGTAGGTTCCGGAGTTGTAGTACTGGTGTACCGGCTCGGCTTCGGACGATGTGCTGCCGTCTCCGAAATCCCATCGGTAAAATTCCGCCCGCTCACTGGTATTCTTGAAGCTAATATCCTGATCTGGTAAGTACTGGCGGGCTAGGCGCACTTCGAAGGCAGCTTTAGGGCCTCTTTCCAGATCGACGATGAGCTGCTCTTCTTTTTTCGCCGTCACGCCCAATGCGTTACTGGCCTGCAACGAAATGGTATAAACTCCCGATGCTTCGTACTGGTGGCTCGGATGAAGCTCGGTAGACAGCGTGCCGTCGCCGAAGTTCCATAAAAAGGTTGCCGTATCGGCGTACTGCGAAGTGTTGGTAAACTCTAGCACCAGGGGTAAACAGGTAGTGCGTTCCACGTAGGTAAAATCAATGGCCGGTGGGGCTTGCTTGATAATCACCTGGGCCGAGTCTAGCTCGGTACAGTGCTGCCCGCTGACGGTTAGCTTTATCCAGTACTCGCCCGCCGAAGCGTACTCGTGCGCACCCAGAATGGCCTGGTCAGAGGTGGTGCCGTCACCGAAGTCCCACTGATAGTTCCAGCTACCGGGGTTGGTATTATTGATAATTGTAACGGTACGATCAGGAATCTCCAGCACCGAAGGCTGCACTACAAAAGATGCGTTGATGTTTTCCTGCGGGTCAACGGTAATTGCTTCTTGGGTAACCGTACCGGCGCAATTGGCCAGGTTGGTAGTTTCTAACGATAACTGCACTGCGCTGGCTCCGCCCGACTGTTTGGGGTATACCAACGTTATAATTTCCTTGGTAAGGTCAGGGTCGTTGGCGGGCAACGGACTGGGAGTCCACTGATAAAAGACTCCCGATTGTTCGGCGGTGGCTTGGTAAGTGACCCACTCACAATCGGCGGTAATTTGCTCAACGGTGAAGGCCGAAGTGGGCGTTGGGTTAACGGTAACCACCTTCTCAACGGGTTCAAAACAGAGCGTAGATTTCTCGGGTTGCAGGCGCACGCGGAATTGCCGGGCGGTGACTCCGTCGTTGGTCAGCGAGTAGTTGAACGTGGGCTGGCCTCCGGCTACCGTCTGCTCATCCACCGGGCTACCGTCCGAGGCATCCGTGATCGTCCACCGATAGGTATCCGGCGTGTAGGCCTGCGTGGCCGCGGTGACCTCAAACGAGTAGGGGCGGGGCGAACAGTTCAGGTCGCCCCCCGATAGGTTGGCCACCGTAAAATCAGCCGGAGGACGGGCAAACACGGTCAGGGCAACCGGCTCGCTGCTCACGTCACAGCCGTTGACCGCTTGGGTCGTCACCCATACTTCGTAGGCGTGATCAGCGAAGCCCGCTTGGTTGTTCACGAAGGGAGGCGGGATAAAGGTATCCGCTGCCGGATTAATCGTAGTGGTGGTGAGCGTACCGTTTCTCAGGTCCTTCACGTGCCAAACATAGGCCGTAGCACCCACCGGCTGGTCGGCGAGAAGCGTATTCATCCGGAAGGTCACCGTCAGGGGAGCGCACCCGGCGGTCTGGTCAGCGGTAAATGAGGGATCGGGAGAGGGAGTAATGGTGATCGTCTTCGCGATGGTGGCGGAGCACTGTCCTTTGACAGTGGTGACCCGGTGGCGAATAACGAAGTTACCGGAAGTGGCAAACTGATGCTTGAAAGGGTCGTTATCGGCTCTTGTGATCTCAAACGCACCGTCGCCATCCAGATCCCATTCATACTGCACGATCTGGTCGCTGTTGACTACTACTGGTAGCGTGGCCGCGCTGGCGAACTGGGCGCTATCTGCCTGGCAGAGCGAGCTAACCGTAAAATTCGCCTCCGGTTGGTCATAGATGTGTACTAGGGCGGTGTCGCGGGTGACGCAGGAAACTCCCACTGCCGAAGCTACTAGTTCGGTAGCGTAGGTGCCGGGGGCAGAGTACAGGATGTTGAACGAAGAAGACGCTCCTGAACCGCTTTCGGTACGAAATACGTCGCCAGATTCGTCCATAAAATTCCACTGCCAGCGCGAGGACGCAGGGTCAAAGTCCGGTGAAGCATCGGTATAACGAATCGTAAACGGAGTAGTGCCGTGGCACAGCGTTGGCAGGGCACCGCCGTCGGTGGCGGTGGTAGCAATGGTAGCGTCAGCGGTAGAGATGATATCCACGTATCCTACGTAAACGCCGCCGCAGTTGCCGACCGAATTGTTATCCTGCGCGGTGAGCCGGATCATCTTGCGCCCCGCGCTGGCAAACGAATAGTCAGGACTGTTGCTGTTCGATGTGCCTAGCAAACTTACCCCGGCATCGTCATCAAAAAAATCCCACTGATACCCAAAGTCAGCGTCGTTCGTGCCATCCGCATCATCGTCAATGATGGGTGTCAGGTTTCTAAAGTATACCGCATCGCCGATGCAGAACTCAGTGGCGGCGGGTCCCGACGTGGCGTTACGGTGGGTACTGAAATTGGGAGCCGACTTTTCTACGATCACAATTCGGGCGGTGGTAGTGATAGGGTCTTCATCGCCGTCGGTAACATCAGCGGGATTCAGGGCGCCGTTCGTGATATCCTCGTCATAAGGATTACAAGTGTTCCAGTTGCGCAGGGTAAGCTCGAAGCGTTTGCCTACGTCAGCTGGGTTAGTGGTGGCGGGCACAAACACCGCCAGACTCTGGTTCTTGGGCGGCGCCGGTTGGGGAGTTAACAGGTCAAAATCTACTCCGGGCTCCAGATACTGCACGTCGCCCCGAAAAGGATATCCTGGGGTAGCGCCATTCACAGATACATTGGGAATGCGGTTTGCCCCCCCGTCCGTGCCGTAGATCCACTGCGTCCAGCGATCAAAATTGTTCACCTTGTCGGTTTCGGTCGGGGGCGTACAATTCCAGTTACTCTGGTCGGTAAACTGCACGGTGGCGCTTTCGCCCAGACAGATGCGGTATACCCGAGGGTCGGCCCGCAGGTTTCCGCCGTTCTCATTGTCTAAATCCCACACGCGAACAAATTCCTGGGTTTGCTCCCCGTTGCATAATTGTCCGTTCACCCGCACCTGAGCCTTCGGCGAGTATACACACTTGTCACCGCCCGTGGGGTACACATGGGTGACCACAGCTTCATAAATACTAGTGGCCGAGGTAACGGTGACTGTTTCGGTTACCCCATCGTCCCAGTCGATTTCAAACTCCACGGTAGTGGCATCGTTAATCGCCCACTTCACCCACCACTCAAAGGTGCGGGGAGCACAGACCAGCTCTTCGCTAAGTACGTTGTTGCCCGGGTTGCTCACCTTTTCACACTGGGCTAAGGTTTCTACCCCGCTGCTCAAGCAGAACAGTAGGAGGAGAAAACCAGGGTGGAGGAGGGGAAGGCACTGACCAACTGAGCGACGAAAAGAAATTATCTTAGGCAGTATAGATAGCATCATAAGGTCTCGTTTTGTTCCTAAACAGCTTCTCCCAACCGGGGATGTGACGTTCAACATTGAGATGATGCAAGGAGTAGGCCTAACCGATCAGGCGATGCGCGGCAGACTGTAAGGACGAGCGCCAATGCGCACAAAAGGAGGAAGGAAGGAAACGGGAGTGAAGCGAACGAATCAGTTTTTTTGCGATAAGCCGCTTGGTCAGGAAGTCACCGCAACGAATCAGTAGATTGTTATTGAAAGTAGGGACGTACTGTCCATAAGGAAATTACAGTACCCGCGGACTGGCTACCCCCATTCTGACCGATTAGAACGAAAACTGTAACTGGACGCCACCGGCTGATTTTTCGGGGGTAAGCAGGTTAGAGACGCCAATTCCTAGCAAGCGTACCGCAAGCTCGTCGATAGCAATCTGATCTAACAACTCCTGCGCGAGTTCTTTAATAATTACCGCATCGTTGATCACCCGTTTTTGGGTAACACTGCGGGTGATGACTGAGAAATCAGCGTACTTAATTTTCAAAGTGAGCGTAAACCCTCGGGCCTGGGCCTTTGCTAGCCGTTCAACGAGTAGCTGCGTCACATGGTGCAATTGTTCGTTGAGTTGATCACGGGTCTGAAGATCGTCGTGGAAGGTGCGTTCGGCGCTTACCGACTTTCGGATGCGGGCGGGGTTAACTATCCGTTCGTCGCGGCCGCGAACAATGTGGTAGTAATAACGCCCGGCTTTGCCAAAGTGGTGCGCCAGCGTTTCTAGCGATGCTTGCTTCAGTGCCGCCCCGTTGCCAATGCCCAGGTGGTGCATCTTGCGCGCCGTGACCCGGCCGATGCCGTGAAACTTTTCGATCGGGAGGGCTTCCAGAAAAGCCTCCGCTTCGTGGGGCAGAATGGCCTTGAGCCCGTTTGGTTTGTTGATATCGGAAGCTATCTTCGCCAAGAATTTGTTGAACGACACTCCGGCCGAGGCCGTAAGCTGGGTTTCTCGCTGAATTTGCGCTCGGATGTTCATCGCAATCCGAATGGCCGAACGTATTCCTAATTTGTTGTCCGTCACGTTGAGGTAGGCTTCGTCTAACGACAGCGGCTCCACCAGATCAGTGTACTGACGAAAGATGGTACGAATCTGCTGCGACACCTCGCGGTACACGTCGAAGCGGGCTTTCACAAAGATAAGCTCCGGACATCGTTGCCGCGCCTTCACTGAGGCCATGGCAGAGCGCACTCCGAAGCGGCGCGCTTCGTAACTAGCCGCTGCCACCACCCCGCGATCGCTTCCTTCGCCCACTGCGAGTGCTTTGCCCCGGTACACTGGAAAGTCACGTTGCTCCACCGACGCGTAAAAAGCGTCCATATCAATGTGTATGATCTTGCGAATACGCTCGTCGCCCATGAAACAAGAACTATTTTGCCAGTCGCGGGTTTTAGCTTCTGAGCCTCACATCAACCTCAAATCTAAGGACCCCGAACCTAGAACTTCTCAACCTAGAACCTTTAACCCCGAACCTTCAACTACTCATCATGGCGAGGTCGAAGAAGATATTTTTGCTGTTAGCAGCGCTGTTCATGCTGATCATGCTTTACATTAGCTATGACATTTCGCAGCGCACCACTTTTCCGGGGTCGAAGCCCAACCTCAAGGAACGTATTGAGGCGCAAGATTCCTAACCAAAACTACTAGCGCGTGACGCCAAAGAAGAACAAAGTAGACCTCAGCCAGATTGATCTGGATAAAATGAAAGACTCCACTACCGACCAGCCCGGTTTGGTGGCGTTTCCGCACTCAGTGGGCGGTGCGGTGATTAAGCCCGAAGACCAGGGCAAGATGAAGGGGCGGTCGGTGACAGCCATGCGGCAACAGACCGAGCGGCAGATGCAGCAGCTCTACGAACAAGCGCAAACGCTGGCCCGGCAGGCGCGTGCTATCCAGCACCGGGTCGAGGTGTCGGAGCGTATCTACACCGCCCAGATGAACTTCGAACCCATCATCGCGCATACCTATCACCTCTATGAGCGCACCGATGGCACTGATGTACTCTCAATGGTATCGCCCCGGGAGTGGGGCCGCAAGATACCTTACGCTGCCTATCTGGCGAAGGTGATACTGTTGGCCGACCACACTTGGGAAGTGGAACCGGCAGAATCCTCTTCGGAAGAATGAAGAAGCTGCTACTGGTATTTCTAGTCTGTACTACCTCTTGCACCATGAACGATTCAGAAAACAAACAGCCCCGTACGCAACGTCCTCTTCAGGGGCCCCGGGCCAAGAACACGCCCCGGTGGAAACGCGCGGTACTCCCAGCGGTGACGCGCCGCCGCGCTGCCGAGAAGAAGTGGGGCGGTGCTGCCAAGAATGAACGGCCCGGACATCTGAAGCAAGAGTCAGACAGCCAGTCATTGGTTCGGCGAAAGAAACCGGTCCGAAAGGGACCGTGGGCAAAAAATAGACGACCATAATCAGTGACGTTTGCTCAGAAACTGGAAACTAGAACGGTGGCTTACCGCAGCACTCTTCGGGCTGACCGTCCTGTTCGCCGGGGCGGGGTCGCTGGGTTTCTATGCCCAGCTTAAGAATGCCATTCTAGACCGAACGAAGAACCAACTGCGCTCGATCAATATTTTGAAGAAGAAACTGGTCGAGCAGTATTTGGCTACCCATACGCCGAAATCTGATTCGCTTGCTACAGTTTATCCTGTCCATAGTTTAGAGGAAATTATGCTGGAGCGCACCGGCATGGGAGCCACCGGCGAGTCATACTTGGTGAACAAAGCGGGGCAAATGATCACTTCCTCACGGTTTCTAACTGACTCGCCGCCGGGGCGGATCGCTGTCCGCACGCTGGGTTTTCAAGAGGCCTTGGCCGGTAATCCGGGCGTTGGGATATATCCTGACTACCGGGGTGTGCCGATTATCGGAGCGTATCGCAAACTAAGCACTCCAAACGACTGGGTTATTCTTACCGAGATAGATGTGGCGGAAGCCATGCAGCCGGTGTATAGGCTACAAAATCGGTTTCTGGCGTTTATTCTGGGGCTATTGGCGGTATCCTGGTTGGTTTCGGTTTTTCTGGCCAAGCAGCTCTCCCGGCCAATCAGAGCACTACAGCAAGATATTCAAACCCTGGCGCAAGGCGTACTGCCCCCCGAGCGACCGCGGAACTCACGCGTTCAGGAGATCAATACGATCTCCGCCTCGCTCGATGAATTGATTCAGGCACTGCGCCGAACGGCTGACTTTGCGCAGCAGATTGGCCAGGGAACTTTTGATGCTGTCTATCGCCCACTGAGTGAACACGACGAATTAGGACGCGCTCTGCTGCAGATGCGTGACCAACTACGGCAACTGAACGCCCGCAAGGAAGTCCTGGAACGCGAAACCAAGCAACTGCTGGTGAGCACGCAGGAGGCTGAGCGCGAACGGATTGCCCGCGATATCCACGATGGAATTGGTCCCCTGCTCACCACCGCCAAACTGAAACTGACTACTTCAAATTTGCCCTCGGATACTACGCAGGGAGTGAAAACGCTACTGGATGAGGTGATTGCCGAAGTGCGCCGAATTTCAGGTAACCTGATGCCTGCGGTACTCAATGACTTTGGCCCGGGCGAGGCCCTACGGCAGCTAGCGAGCGAGATAGAAAAAAACACTGCCCTCACGGCGCGCTACGCCAACGATTTGCTTTCCCCCTCTCGTTTGAGCAAAGAAACGGGCATTGCCCTTTATCGTATTGCTCAAGAAGCTATCAACAACACCATAAAGCACGCGAACGCCACCCAACTTGTAATGTCGCTTACCGAATTCGACGACCGGGTGGTATTTTACTATAGGGACAACGGAGTGGGAATTGATCTGGCAAAAATGCGAAATTCTGACGGAAAAGGCCTGAAAAATATTCGTGAGAGAGTACGTATCTTGGCCGGTACGGTTCGCATCTACCGGGACCACGGAACCCTCATTGAAGCCGAAATCCCCATTTTATGAAGAAAATACGTATTGTACTGGCCGACGATCACCAACTGTTTCGCGACGGTATGAAAGCGGTGCTGCAGGCCACCGGCGAAGTGGAGGTGGTGGGAGAAGCTTCGCACGGGGCGGTGCTGCTCACGGTGTTAGCGTCCCAAACTCCTGATATTGTACTATTAGACATCTCTATGCCCCCGAACACTGGCATTGATTTGCTGCCCACCATCAAAGAGCGATTTCCGCAGGTGAAGTGCATCATGCTCACCATGCACGCCGATGTGCAGTACGTGCTGCGCAGCCTGCGACAGGGAGCCGACGGCTACCTGCTGAAAGATACTGACGAGGAGGAACTCAAAACCGCCATCCGAGAGGTTTATAGCGGAAACAAATACTTTAAAAACAAAATATCCGATCTGATCGTGGCTAATCTATCTGGTGAGCCCTCGCCCGAAACCCTGCTGAGCGAACGTGAGATCCAGATCGTCCGACTGGTGGCCGAGGGCAGAATCACTAAGGAGATTGCCGATCAACTCTTCGTGAGTGTGCGCACCGTAGAGACGCACCGTTCACGTATCATGAAAAAGTTAGGGGTGACCAATACTGCTGAGATGGTCCGCCTGTCCTACGAGAAGAAGCTTATCTAAGTCGATTACGTAGTTTCCGCAGGGCTTCCGGGGGTTTACCACCACCACGTTTACCAATATTTCGGTAGCAACTGTCTCATTGTTAGGGCGTTAGTATAACTAGAGCTAATAAAACGATGGAAGCTATGAAAACGATAATCATCTCAACTTGCCTACTAGTCACCAGTGTTCTAGTAACAGATGCCAGTAGCCACCCGTTTCAGGATAATACGGCAGCTGACCCACCCACTGATACCAAACTCAAGCAACAGCGGCAGGAGCGTGGCGCGCTAAAGGGTCCGCGAGCGAAGAACTACCCCACCTGGAAGTATCAGCCCACCCCGGTAGCGGTGAAGACTATGCCTACCTCTACCGCTACCAAGGCTTTTGGGCCAGCCGCCAAGAACAGGCATCCGTGGCAAAATAGTAAACCGCCCCAGCGCGTACTCATCAAGAAGAAAGACAAAGGAAAAGTAATGGGGCCACGGGCCAAGAACCAAAAACCCTAACATGAGTCGGGTTACTACACAATTTATGTGACATTATTTCGCTGTAGATAATTCATCCTTAGCATTTCAAGAATGAGCAATAGTGCTTTAAACCCAAAATTAACGAATATGCAAATGATTAGAGCAACACTAAAGGAGCGGTACATTAGTAGTGAGAACGGTATCGCCCACGAACAAATCAAAGAAATTGTTCACGAAACGCGTATTTTCACTTCTGATGATCAGTTTAACGCGTGGATTCAAAGCTTTAAGCACCAACTGTGGCAAGATGACCCAAGCAAGGTGAAGCTAGTAGAAGGCATCTACGTGGATAAGCAGTACATCGCCGTCGATGATACTGCCCCGCCCCGACAAATTTGCCGGTACGCAACATTCCGTCAGGGAGTTTCCTATTACTACGCTGCCGACGAAGCATCCGTATTGGTCTAGTTTTCCTCTGAAGAAGAATTCAGCGATTCTATAGATTATCCATACCTTATTGTTTGATGCCTGAAAGTCATCAGACGGTAAGGTCTTTTTGTTAATAACGGACAGGCTTCTCAAGTACCTAATCTTCTACCCGTAGAGATTTTGTTTCCCACTCCCAGCTTTTTACGCCGCTGATAACCGGGAATTGCCGTATTTTATAGCAACATCCCGCATTAGCCACTGCTACTATTTTCTTTTAGGAACAGTTCCCACATTTTTATTCTCTTGTACTGTTTGCCTCTATTTTTCGCGGTTAATCGCAATCAGATAGAATAGATTTGCCCAAACTAACAAATAATCTTATGACCACGACGATTTTAAATGATGTTCAGGTAGCTATTGATACTCCCAAACTTAATGTAGAGGTAGATGTATCTAATAGCGTGTTGCTTTACCAGTGGAATGGACATATTCTAGACGATGAGGCCCGCGCTGGTTTCAACCAGATTGTGGATCTCGTCAAGAAACACCAGATTACTAACCTAATCGCCGACTTATTCAAATTTAAGGGCGCACCGGTCGAAACAGCCAAGTGGGTAAACGATGTGTTAACCGAAAAATTAAAAGCCGCAGGCGTAAAAAAGGTGGCAGTTACCCTTCCGGAAAGTGCGTTCGGTGAGTTTAGTAACCGCATTGCCATGGGTGAGAAAGGAATGTCGCTATTTGACATTGAAAAGTTCACCACTGCCAAAGATGCCTACGTTTGGTTCAACGCTTAGCCTAAACCATATTTATCAAATCATCCAACTACTTACCATATGAATGCCACTACCCCGGGTGCGATATTGCTTCAGAAAATCACCTTGGAAATTCTTGGCCCTCAGCACGTTGACGGGGCTACCGCTTGTATTGCAAGTACCTTCGCGGCCGGTGAGCCCATGTCGCAGCACCTGGGTATCACCCACGATGAATTTACCCAATTTGCTCGTCTGTTTATTGAAAAAACCGCCTACGAAGGTTTATCGGTGGTTGCGGTGGACGAAGAACAGCAGGTGATCGGGGCCACCATTGCCGAAGATTACGCGACGGAGCCGCCCGCCGGTCTGGAAACTATCTCCGAAAAATTCACCCCCGTGTTTGCTCTGCTAGGATCATTGGGCGAACGCTACGTTACTAGTCAGGGGGTGGCCCCCGGAACGCACTACCACATTTTTATGTGCGGCGTGTACCAACGGTACGCCAATCGGCGCCTGGCCCAAAAACTCAATCGGTTTGCGCAAGATATGGCCCGCGAACGTGGGTTCAAGGCCGTAGTTTGTGAAGCCACCGGGCGCGTCTCTCAGTTTGTGTGCACCAATCAACTAGGGTTCGCCTACGTAGACGAAATCAACTATCAAGACTATCTTTTAGCGGGTGAGGCCGTATTCGCGGATATCACCAGCGTAGACAGCTGCATCCTCTACGAGAAGCATCTGTAGACCATGGACAAAGATTTTTTTAGGCTATCAGAAGAGGAAATGCGGCGGGTGGGTTATCAAGTAATTGACCTGCTGGTAGAACACCACGTTACTCTTTCTGAAAAGCCCGCCGGAGGGCACCGCACGGTCGCCGAAATGGCTTCGGTGATTGAAGAGCCGGTTCCTGACCAGCATACTTCCTTTAGTGATCTGATGGCTACTGCCACCGAAGACATCTTCCCGAACAATATGTACCTGAACCACCCCCGCTTCTTCGGCTGGGTGCCGGGTCCGAGCAATTTTATCAGTGTGATGGCCGATACCTTGGCTAGCGGATTCAACGTGTTCTCGGGAGCGGAACGCATCGGAGCTGCTGCCAGCCAGGTGGAAGCACTGGTGATTCAGTGGCTCATTGAATTGCTAGGAATGGGGTTGAATGCCGACGGAATTCTGACGTCTGGCGGCTCGGTATCCAACCTGATGGGTCTGGCTACCGCTCGGGAAGTGATGCTCGGTGGACCCAATGCGGAGGCCATTGTTTACTGCAGCGACCAGACCCACGGTTCTAATCTGAAGGGTTTGAAGCTACTCGGTTTTTCTGACGACCAGATCTGCGTGCTACCCTCAGACCAGCAGCAACGCTTGGATATGCATGGGTTGTGCGAGCAGATTCGCTGCGATCAGGAACGCGGTGCGCGGCCGTTTTGCGTGGTTGCCAACGTAGGCACCACCAATACCGGCAGCATTGATCCGCTGCCCGAAATTCGAGCGCTCTGCGATATTGAAGGGCTGTGGATGCACGCTGACGCGGCCTACGGCGGGGCGGTCTGGCTCAGTGAGGAGCATCAGCATCTGCTTGAAGGGGCTAACCAAGCCGATTCGTTAACGATTGATCCCCATAAGTGGCTCTACCAGCCTTACGATATTGGCGGACTACTCGTACGCAACGCCGACCATCTGTTAGCCACCTTCAAAACGTCGGGCTCTTATCTAAAAGAAACCGAACAGTACCGTAATTTTTCGGATAAAGGAGTGCAGTTGTCGCGGCGGTTTCGAGCGTTACCCCTCTGGATGTCAATCAAGTACTACGGAATCAATACGTTTCGGAAAGCCATCGCCTATACCATCACCCTAGCCCAGCATGCGGAGGGGATGATTAGGGTGCTACCGGACTGGGAGGTGATCACCGTGGCGCAGATTGGTATACTTACCTTTCGTTTTGCTCCGGCATCGCTCACGCTGAACCAGCACGATCAACTCAACGGGCGTATCGCCAGTCATATAATGGACGAGCAGGGAATTGTGCTATCCTCAACTACCGTGGGAGAGCGTGTGGTACTGCGACTGTGCACCATCAATCCCGCCACCTCGCATCAGGATATTGAAACTACCCTGTATTATTTAGACTTCTTAGCCAATAAATTCTTGCAGGAAGAAAGCGTTTCCACTACGCGTTAAAACAAGAAAACGGGAAATCCTGATAGATTTCCCGTTTTAAACATTAGCCTGCGGTTGGTTAGGCAGGCACCTCAGCATTTCTGACGGTCTTCACAATCCGAGCGGCAATCTTGTAAGGATCACCGTTGGAAGCGGGGCGACGGTCTTCCAACCAGCCCTTCCAGCCGTTCTCTACCGTAGCAATCGGAATGCGAATAGAGGCTCCCCGGTCCGAAACGCCATAGCTAAACTTATCAATCGATTGGGTTTCATGAGCACCGGTCAGGCGCTGATCGTTGTCGGCACCGTACACCTCAATATGCTCCTGAATTACCGGAGCGAAGGCTTCGCAGATGGTATTATACACTTCTTTGGAACCCGCTTCGCGCAGGGTAGAGTTTGAGAAGTTGGCGTGCATGCCTGAGCCGTTCCAGTCGCCCTTGAGGGGTTTGGGATGCCAGTTGATAGACAAGCCGTACTTTTCGGCGTTACGCTCGGCCAGGTAGCGCGCCACCCACACGTGATCACCGGCGGCGGCAGCCCCCTTGGCGAACGTTTGAAACTCCCACTGTCCGGTGGCCACTTCGGCGTTAATTCCCTCAACATTCACTCCAGCCTCCAGACACAAATCCAGGTGTTCTTCAATGATATCTCTTCCGTAGGCATTCTTAGCTCCTACCGAACAGTAGTACGGTCCCTGCGGACGAGGGTACCCGTTGGCCGGAAAGCCCAGTGGCAGGTTGGTTTCGGGATCCCACAGGAAGTACTCCTGCTCAAAACCGAACCAAAAATCATCATCATCATCGTCGATGGTAGCCCGTCCGTTGGACACGTGGGGACTGCCGTCGGAGCTCATCACTTCAGTCATCACCAGCCAACCGTCGTTTCGAGCCGGGTCGGGAAACAGAGCGACTGGCTTTAGCAAACAGTCGGACGAATTGCCTTCGGCCTGCTCGGTGGAGCTGCCGTCAAACGACCACATGGGGCATTCTTCAAGGGTGCCCCCGAAATCCTTTACAATTTTGGTTTTGCTACGTAGGCTTTGGGTTGGCTTGTAACCGTCTAGCCAGATGTACTCGAGTTTTGTCTTGGACATGGGTAATCTGCGTTAATGGATAAAAGATTAGATTGGTTCAAGTAGACTAGAAGCCGAATGGCTGTGCTAATCTGCTGGTGTAAATACTGAATTCCAGAATAAAAAACCGATTTAGTGCGAATATATTATTTTTCGGTTAGTCATAAAAATAGTGCGCGTATTTTATCTACTTGATAAAAAAATTTGCATAAAATTTTGAATTGCCTCTCAATAGACCTTGTCTGTTGCTATTCCGTGTTTCTCTGGAACAGAATAATATTTGGTGTGTTTTTCCACGTAATCTGATGTTCCTCAGGTAATTTTTACCAACGCTGATGAAAAAATCGGTTGGATGATGGCGTATTTAGTCAGAACTTTACAACGGTAAACACCGCTTGGCAAAATCATCAAGCAGACTCAATTACCCCGAAAAGATCAACGTATCATGGCAGACGTATCACGAACGGTCGCTTTTTATACCCTGGGCTGCAAGCTCAACTACTCGGAGACCTCTACCCTGGGCCGCATGATGGAACAGAAAGGCTACCGGACGGTCAACTTTCAGCAGGGCGCTGATATCTACATTATCAACACCTGTTCGGTGACCGACAACGCCGACAAGAAGTGCCGCAAGGTGGTGCGCGAAGCGCTTCGTTACGCTCCGAATGCTTACGTGTGCGTGGTGGGCTGCTACGCCCAGCTCAAACCCCGCGAGATCGCCGAAATTCCCGGCGTGGATGCCGTGCTGGGAGCAGCCGAGAAATTCCGGCTGGTCGAGCTGCTCGATGGCTTCGTGAAGCAACCCCAACCGCAGGTGATGGCCTCGGAGGTTGAAGAAGCCCGCCGCTTTCATCCCGCTCACTCAATAAACGATCGTACCCGCACCTTTTTGAAAGTGCAGGATGGCTGCAATTACCATTGTACCTTCTGCACCATCCCGATGGCCCGGGGTAAGAGCCGCAGTGCCAGCGTCAGCAGCGTGCTGAATTCGGCCCGACAGATTGCTGCTACCGACGTGCGCGAAGTGGTGCTCACCGGAGTGAACATCGGTGACTTTGGCATTGAGGACGGACGGCGACAAATCCGCTTTATAGATTTAGTGCGCGAATTAGATGCCGTGGAGGGCATTGACCGCTTTCGTATCTCTTCCATCGAGCCGAACCTGCTTAGTGACGACATCATCGAGGCGGTGGCGCAGTCGCAACGTTTCGTGCCGCACTTCCACGTGCCCTTACAGTCGGGCAGCGACAAGATTTTGCGCCTGATGCGCCGCCGCTACGCCTGTGATTTGTACGTGGAACGGGTGCAAGCTATCAAGCAGCAGATGCCCCACGCTTGCATCGGCGTAGACGTGATTGTGGGCTTCCCCGGCGAAACTGACGAGGACTTCCGGGAAACGTACCGTTTTCTGAACGAACTGCCCGTGTCGTATCTGCATGTGTTTACCTACTCCGAGCGGGCCAACACCCCCGCGGCCACCATGTCCGACCCCCTTCCTCTGCCTGTGCGTCGCGAACGCTCGACCATGCTGCGTACGCTGTCGGAGAAGAAGCGGCGGCAGTTCTACGAAGAAAATGTGGGACGCACCGCCACTGTGCTCTTCGAGGAGGCCGAGGGCAATCGCATGCACGGTTTCACCGAAAACTACGTCCGTGTGAGCGCCCGCTACGACCCGTTGCTGGTGAACGAACTAAAGGAAGTGCGGTTGCTGGAGGTGAACAAACACGGCACGATGGAGGTGGAAGAAGCGGTCGCTTACGAGGTGCATACGTAATCAACAGATCAGCTAGTATAATCGACCTTTAGTCAGAGAGCAACAAAATGATGGTCTCTAATTCGGGTGATATTCACTGTAGTATCCGAGGTATGGTTGGAAAAAGTGTAAGTCTCTACAAGATTAGCAACTCGAAGAATCAGCTTTCCTTGGTTGATCTCCACTATCTCACTATTGGGATAGTATTTTTGCACGAGGCCGCCCTCTATTATTGGAAGAGTCCTTTCCAGAGTAGTAGTTACGAACTTCTTGTCTTCACTTAATTGCCAGATACCTAACGTTGAATTGACACCGCCAAGGATTAACTCGACTGTCTGATCAGGGTGAAACACTAGAACCGGAGGATAAGGCTCGATTTGACCTCGTGAAAGAGGGGTGGCTTCTAAGTTTCCTCTAATCCGAGTAGTGTCGTAAACAATTAGCGCGCCATCGTTATATTGCGTGTATGTCTCCACCGATAGCTGCCATTTGTTTTTCATCAACAGAATCTCGTTGTTTATTGGCCCCTCTTCATCATTGCAAGAAGACAGTGATACGAATAGAAGCAAACAGTATATCGTGTGAGACGTGATAAAACAATTATAATAACATGTCACATTTTAAATAGAATTTATGCAATATAAGATAATAATAGCATTACTTAATGACATTCTGTATTAAAACGAACTTTTGTTTCCCCGTGCTTTTGATCTAATTCTGTAATTATTGCGATTGATCTACTCTGAAAAAACTAACGAGACGTTAAATTTCGACTAATGAACCCACCCAACGTTTGGCCTGCCCTCCACTACCCCAACCTGAAAGACACCTTAGCCACCCTGCACCTGTGGCTGCAGATGGTGGGCAAGATTCGCCTGCGCAAGACTCCCTGGATCAACCACTCCTGGCACGTCACGCTCTACGTTTCGCCCCGCGGACTCACCACCGGCAGCGTTCCTTACGAACGGGGCGTATTCAGCTTGGAGTTCAACTTCTTGCAGCATCAACTCGTACTGACCACCAGCACCGGGCAGCAGACTAACCTTGTCCTGTCCGATGGTACCATTGCCGACTTCTACCAACGGCTGCTGGCGTTGCTTCAGCAGGCAGATATCGCGGTAGATATTCATACACGGCCCAACGAGCTGGAACCGGCCATTCCCTTTGAAGAAGATAAACAACCCCGCACCTATCATCCCGATCATGCTCACACAGTGTGGCAGGCCCTCATCCGCATTCACAACGCGTTCACCCGCTTTCGGGCCGACTTTACCGGCAAGGTGAGTCCGGTGCACCTGTTCTGGGGAGCGTTTGATCTGGCGGTGACGCGCTTCTCGGGACGCGAGGCGCCCCAGCATCCGGGTGGGGCACCTAACATTCCGCTGGAGGTGATGCAGGAAGCCTATTCGCACGAAGTAAGCAGCGCCGGTTTCTGGCCCGGCAACCCCGACTTTCCGGAAGCGGCCATTTATTCATACTGCTATCCCACCCCCGACGCCTTCAAGGAGCAACCCGTGCAGCCCGACGCTGCCTACTACCACCAGGAACTGGGCGAGTTTATTCTGCCCTACGCCGCCGTGCAGCAGGCTGATGATCCGAATGCAATGCTTACGGACTTCCTGCAAACCACCTACGCGGCCGCGGCCAATACCGGAAACTGGGACCGCGCCGCCCTGGAGTGCGATCTGTCGTATCTGAAAAAGTAATTTCAACTAAAATAGACATTATACGTGGCAACGTTCCCCTTGTATACTCTGACAAGATTGAACTCAGTTGCCTGGCTCTTAATCACCCTCTTTCTGCTAGCCGTCTCCCCATTACTCTGTGCCCAGCCGTTCATCCTACCCGACCGTAAAGCCAACTTGGGCGAGGTACACTACAGCGCCCGCGTCGGTTGCACCGTTGGCACCGAGGGGGAACGGTTTCAGGCCCTGGTGATTCCGGAAAGCGGCCGCCTTGCTTCGGTGCAGGTCGCCACCGCCGGTTCGGTGGTGCATAGCCTACGTTTCAACTACACCGATGCCGACGGCAGAGCGCAAACGTACCTAGTAGGCAGCGACGACGGCGACTGGCAAAAGCCTTTCTTGATTCCGCCGGGGCACATGCTGGTGGGCATCAGTGGGGCCGGAGGCTGGTGGATCGACCGCCTCGTGTTTCATCTCAACGATGGCACCACCTCACCCGCCTACGGGGGCACGGGCGGGGATACCGACTTCCGTCTGCTGCTGGCGCAACGCGACGGAAAGTGGAAAGGACGCCTGACGGGGTTCTGGGGGACCGTCGGGGAGCACATTGAGTCGCTCGGACTGGTGTTCTGGCCGATAGAATAAGTGGTTACTACCGCTCTGAGGAAAGAAGTATTCTAATAGCGTCAGAATTGGAGGCAAATACCTATCTTGAAACTACAGTCGCGTAAACGAATGTTAACCA
Source organism: uncultured Cytophagales bacterium (assembly GCA_963761785.1). Classification (GTDB taxonomy): domain Bacteria; phylum Bacteroidota; class Bacteroidia; order Cytophagales; family Cyclobacteriaceae; genus Tunicatimonas. The sequence continues at coordinate 605,578 of CAVXII010000001.1, read as the reverse complement.
GTTAGAACATGACACAAATAACGGTAAATCTGGATACAGACTTAGCCAAGCAGTGGAATAAACTGGCAAGTTTGATTGGCGATCAAAACATCCTCTTTAGCGAATTCATTGAGTATCACAAGAGGAGCGCTCAGCGTGAAATTGCTCGGATGGAGGTAGATTTAGCTACTTATGAAGATAAATACAAGATGTCTTCGGAGGATTTCTATAACAAGTTTGACTGCGGAGAACTAGATGACACTCAGGATTTCGTTGTGTGGTCAGGCATCTATGAGATGCAACTAGATAGCAAAAAGAAGCTAGCCGAGCTATCATGATAGGTGAATATTTTGTTCAAGTTAAGCGTGGCCTCAACAATCACGCCCATCTGATTGCCTCCTATTCCACCCTAGAGAAGATATTCAGCAGTAAGAAAGGATTCATTGAGGGAGAAATAATCTTTGAAGACGAAAGCAAGCTACATTTTGCTGAGGTAAAAAATACCGATAGGATGGAGAAAAATAAATACCGTTATCACTACATGGATGAAAACGATAGCATGATTTTCAGATACGATAACGCTAGACACTACCCTGACCTAGCCACTTTTCCGCACCATAAGCACACCATCCAGAACGTAATAGAAGCAAAAGAGCCAAACTTAAATGAAGTACTGGCAGAGATAGAGCCTACTGTGACGAGAAACTTAACGTAATCACCGGCTAGCTCACGCCTTCTTTTTCCGCTTCCCTTTCTTCCCCCCCTGCTGCTCCGCTTCCCGCATTAGAGCTTTCCAATCAGTATCGGCATCCAGCGACGCGTCCAGGGTTTCGGCGTAGTCTACGCGGTTTAGCGTCAGTTCCTCAATGGGCTGCCCCAGATACGCTTCAATTGCGACCAGCGTCTCCTGTTCTTCCTCACTACAGAACGACACCGCCCGCCCCTTGTGGCGGCCCCGCCCGGTGCGGCCCACCCGGTGCACATAGTTCTCCGAGGGGGTTGGCAAATCGTAGTTCACCACTAAGTCCACATTCGGAATATCGATGCCCCGGGCGCTCACGTCGGTAGCGATGAGCAACTGCACGGTCCCCTGCTTGAACGCCTCCAGCGTCTGTAAGCGGTCGTCCTGTGCCTTTCCGCCGTGAATCGTCTGGCTGGCAATCTCCACCCGTTCCATCGCGCGTTGCACCCGCTCGGCCCGCACCTGCGTGCGCACGAATACCAGCATCTTGCGGTCAGGCTTTGCGCGCACCAGCCGCTCCAGAAAGAACCGCTTATCATCCATCGCCACCCGCACCACGGCGTGGGTCACGTTCTTGGCTACCGGGTTCTTGGGCGAAATCTGAATGCGAATGGGATTAGTCACCAGTGAGTAGGCCAGCTTCTTGATCTTCTCATCGATGGTGGCCGAAAAAAACAACGTCTGCAGCGGCTTGGGTAAGCGCTCGATCAGGTCGCGAATGTCTTTAATGAAGCCCAGGTCGAGCATGTGATCAGCCTCGTCTAGAATAAGCATCTCCACCCGGTTCAGGCGCAAGTGTCCCTGGCTGGCTAGGTCAAAGAGCCGACCGGGCGTAGCCACCAGCACGTTGACTCCCCGTTCCAGTTGCGCGATCTGCGGGTCTTGCTCCATGCCGCCTACCACCCCATAGGTCTTCACCCGAGTGTACTGCGCCAGTTGCTCGAAGGCTTCGGCAATCTGCAGCGCTAGCTCGCGGGTGGGCACCATCACCACGCACTTGATGCCGTCGGGACGCTTCTGTCGCTGCTTCTGCGTGTGTAGGCGGTGAATGACCGGAATGGCGAAGGCGGCCGTCTTGCCTGTGCCCGTCTGCGCGATGGCCAGCACATCCTCTCCCTTCAGCACCGGCGGAATGGCCTTAAACTGAATATCGGTGGGTCGCCGAAAGTCAAGCTGTTGGAGCGCCTTTTTGATCTCGTCGGCAATCGGATACTGGTCGAATTTCATGGGTTGAGAGATTGAATGAATGAACGAATGACAAAAGGATTGAATAGAAATGTACCATTTAATCATTCCGTCCTTCAATCATTCGTCATTTGATCACCTAACTTATGCGCCTGCAACGCCTCCATCGAAACGTACTTCAGCGCTGCTTCGTGGGTCGCTTCCAGGACCACAGGTGGAGCCACGCCCGCTTCGTAGGCTTCTTGCCAGCGCGAGGCGCACAGGCACCAGCGGTCGCCGGGCTTAAGTCCGGGAAAACCGTAGGCGGGCATCGGGTTAATCAGATCGTTGCCCCGGCTTTTAGAAAACAGCAGAAAGGCCTCGGTCACCTGCGCACAGATCACGTGCTTGCCGCCGTCCTGCGGACCCGTCACGCAGTGTCCGTCGCGGTAGAAGCCGGTTATTGGGTCGGTGCAGCAGCTTTGTAAGGAAGTGCCCACAATGTTCTTTTCTTCAGCCATACTTCTTAAATCCGGTAGCGGGACAATTGTTCTAATCGGTAGGACTGATCACCTGCCTGGCGCGGTAAATTTGCCTGCTTTTGTTCATCCCGCAACCAGCCAATTTCCTCAAACAATATAATTTGGCGCCAGCGTTGCTCTCCCGAAGGTGAACCGAAACCAGACTGAGCCCAGAGAAAGGCGAGAAAATAGGGATAGTACAATTTAACCGTTTTTAACCAAATGCCGTCAACTAATTGCCCGGTGGCTGCGTTGCTCCCCGGTAAATGACTATCTTTCGTCGGTTTCTTTCTTCGTAATATACCTCCTGAACCCATGCACCTAAAATCTCTTTGTTTCTTTGTTCTTTCTCTGACACTGGGCGGAACCGCCGCCCTTCGTGCCCAATCCGTCTCCCCAGACTTAGACAGCCAAATTCCGGTAGATTCTACCATCCGCACCGGAACGCTCGACAACGGACTCACTTATTACATCCGAAAAAACCAGCGGCCCGAGAATCGCGTGGAACTCCGGCTGGCCGTCAACGCCGGGTCTATTCTGGAGAACGATAACCAACTAGGGCTGGCCCACTTTACCGAGCACATGGCCTTCAACGGCACCGAGCACTACGCCAAAAACGAACTGGTGAGCACGCTGCAATCGGCCGGAGTGCGCTTCGGCGCCCACTTGAACGCTTACACCAGCTTCGACGAAACGGTTTACATGCTACTGCTACCCACTGCCGACACTACCCTAGAAGACGGGATGCAGATTTTGCAGGACTGGGCGCAGGGCATCACCTTTGAGGACGAGGAGATTGATAAAGAGCGGGGCGTGGTTATTGAGGAGTGGCGCATTGGGCAGGGGGCGCAGCAGCGCATGCGCGATGAGTATTTGCCCGTGCTGCTGTCTGACTCCCGCTACGCCAAGCGTCTGCCCATCGGCACTAAAGAAATCCTGGAAGACTTCGATTACACCACCCTGCGGCAGTTCTACCAGGACTGGTACCGGCCCGACCTAATGGCCGTGATTGCGGTGGGCGACATCAACGTAGACTCGATGGAAACCCAGATCAAGCAGTACTTCGGAGCACTTAAGAATCCCGAGCAGCCCCGGGAGCGCACCGTTTATGATATCCCCAACCACGACGACAGCAAGGTAGTCGTAGTCACCGACCCCGAGGCTACTTTTAATCAACTGGGATTATACTACAAAGCCGACGAAGCACCTGAAAAAGCAGATCGTTTGCGCGACTATCGGCAGTCGGTACTGGAGAGCACCTTCACTGGCATGCTCAACGACCGCCTGGGCGAACTCACCCAGTCAGCCGACCCGCCCTTTATTAACGCAGGCACCTACTACGGCAATGTGGTGCGGGCCAAGGAAGCCTTTCAGGCCTACGCCATCGTACCCGAGGGCGGCATCGAGCGCGGCCTGAAGACGCTGGTGGAGCAGCAAGAAAAGGTGCGGCAGTTTGGATTCACCCAAACCGAATTAGATCGCTACAAGCGGCAACTGCTCACCATCTACGAACGGGCCTACAACGAGCGCGAAAAAACGGAGTCGAAGGGCTACGCCGGTGAGTACGTCCGCGCCTTCCTGGAAGGAGAGCCGATCCCCGGCATCGCTTTTGAGTACCAATTCATGCAGCAGTACCTGCCTGGGGTAACCCTGGACGAGATCAACGCCCTAGCCAATCAGTGGATGCGCGATGAGAACCGCGTGGTGGTGGTGATGGCCCCCGAGAAAGAGGGCGCTACGATGCCCACCACGGACGAGGTGCGGCAGTACCTGCAAGAAGCCGCCACCGCCGAAGTCACCGCCTACGAAGAAGAAGCAGTGGCCGAATCGCTGATGGAAACCTTGCCTACCGCCGGGAAGATCACCGCCGAGAAAACCCTAGACTCTTTAGGCGTGACAGAACTCGTCTTTAGCAACGGAGTGCGCGTGGTGCTCAAGCCTACGGATTTTAAAGACGACGAGATTCTGATGCTGGCCAGTAGTCCGGGTGGGCACTCGCTCTACGATCTGGATACCTACTACTCGGCCACCAACGCCGACAACGTGATCCGGCAGAGCGGCGTGAGCGACCTCTCGTTGGTAGCGTTAGACAAGTTTCTGGCTGATAAGAACGCCAGCGTTCGGCCCTACATCGGTGAGCTTAAAGAAGGCTTCTCGGGCAACGCAACGCCCCGCGATCTGGAAACGCTGCTACAACTCACGAACCTGTACTTCACCCAGCCCCGCATCGATACCGCTTCGTTCCAGTCGTACATCACCAAGAACAAGGCCGTGTACCAGAACCTGCTCTCGAACCCGCAGTATTATTACCAAGATCGACGGTCGCGCATCCTGTCGCAGGACAATCCGCGGGGTGGAGGCTACCCCACCGTGGAAGACTGGGATAAGGTGAAACTTGCCGAGGTAAACCGCGTGTACCGCGACCGTTTCGCTGATGCCAGCGATTTCACCTTCTTTCTGGTGGGTAACTTCGCGGTAGACAGCCTGAAACCGATGCTGTCTACCTACCTGGGCAGTTTGCCGAGCACCAACCGCGAAGAAGCCTGGAAAGACGTGGGCGTGCGTCCGCCGAGTGGGGCAGTAGAAGAAGATGTGTTTAAGGGGAATGACCCCAAGAGCATGGTGAGCCTGACCTTCACCGGCGAACTAGACTACGACCGCGAGGAAGCCTTTGAATTGGACGCCCTCATCCAGGCTTTCAACATCAAACTAATTGAGGAGATCCGCGAGAAGCGGAGCGGGGTGTATGGCATTAGTGCCCGGGGCAGCGCTACCAAGTACCCTTACGAGCACTACACCATTTCGGTCGGTTTCCCCTGCGCCCCGGAGAACGTTGATACCCTAACCCAGGCCGTATACGATGAGATCAGGAAGCTACAGGCCAACGGCCCCACCGAGGCCGATCTTCGGAAGGTGAAGGAAACCCTGCGGCGGGACATGGAGACGAAGCTAAAGGAAAACAACTACTGGCTAAGCACCCTGGAAGAAGCTTACTTCAATGGTGAAGACCTAAACGAGATTGTGGACTACGAAGCCGCTATCAACGACCTGTCGGTGACGGAGCTAAAGGCGATGGCCAACAAGTACTTTGACCTTGACCAAGCCATTGAAGTGGTGCTGTATCCCGAAGAACAAGTTGAAACCAGCGAACCGGTGCCCAGCAACGAGGGGCAGTAAGCAACAGCCCGAACGAAAAAACCACCACGGAGAACAATGTTTCACTATTAGCAGGCGGGAAGCATGCTAACGGCTGAGTACCACGGAGGACAAATTGTGAGCGGCCATTTGATCGGGCTGGTAGATGATGGGGGCACCATTGACATGCGCTACCACTAAGTGAATTTGCATTGCATTTGAATAAAGTCCCACCCGATGGGCTGGCTATGGTCTAGCTCTACCAGTAAGTCTATGTCGCTGTGCTCATGTCCCTCGCCTCTCCCGTATGATCCAAACAAGTAATCTTTGGAGACTGGTTTTTCATTGAAAAAGCTTACGATCTTTTTGTGGTTAGATTCATCTAAATTTATACTTTCAACCATTAGCTAAGTTTTGTCTAACAACATACGAGAACTTTATCTATATTTTGTTTCTCATCCCGCCCCCTGCTTAATCTGCTTCACCACTTCGGGGTTCAGCAGCGTCGATGTATCTCCCAGACTATCGGTATCACCCTGGGCGATCTTGCGCAGGATGCGGCGCATGATTTTGCCGGAACGCGTCTTGGGCAGACCGGGCACAATCTGGATGGTATCGGGTTTGGCGATGGGGCCGATGATCTGGCTCACCGTCTGCCGGATTTCGTTCTTGAGGTTTTCTTCCGAGCGGTCGGTCAGGTCGCAGATCACGTAGGCGTAGATGCCCTGCCCCTTGATCTCGTGCGGGTAGCCCACCACCGCCGATTCTATCACTTTGGGATGCTCGTTGATGGCGTTCTCCACCTCAGCGGTGCCCAAACGGTGCCCCGACACGTTGATCACATCGTCTACCCGGCCCAGGATGCGGTAGTAGCCGTCTTCGTCACGCTTCACGCCGTCACCGGTGAAGTACATGTTCTTGTAAGCGGAGAAATACGTGGTGCGGCAGCGCTCGTGGTCGCCGTAGGTAGTGCGCAGCATGCCGGGCCACGGAAACTTAATGCACAGGTTGCCCTGCACGCTGTTACCCTTGAGCTCTTTGCCGTCGGGGTCCACAATCACGGGTTGGACGCCGGGCAGCGGTAGGGTGGCGTAGCCTGGTTTGGTGGGCGTGACACCCGGAATGGGTGAGATCATCATGCCCCCGGTTTCGGTTTGCCACCAGGTGTCCACCAGCGGGCACTTGCCCTTGCCCACGTGGTCGTGATACCAGTGCCAGGCTTCCTCGTTGATGGGTTCGCCCACCGAGCCAATCACCCGCAGCGATTGCAGCGAGTGCCCTTCCAGTGGCTCCAGTCCGTAGGCCTGTAGGGCGCGGATGGCGGTGGGGGCGGTGTAGAATTGCCGCACCTGATACTTGTTGACGATCTCCCAAAAGCGCCCGGGGTGAGGGTGAGTGGGCACCCCTTCGAACATCAGGGTGGTGGCCCCCGCCAGCAGCGGGCCGTACACAATGTAAGAGTGCCCGGTGATCCAGCCGATATCGGCCGTGCACCAGTACACGTCGCCCTGCTGGTACTGAAACACGTTCTCGAAGGTGTAGTGGGAGTACACCATGTAGCCGCCGCAGGTGTGCACCACTCCCTTGGGCTTGCCCGTCGAACCCGACGTGTACAGAATAAACAGCATGTCTTCAGAGTCCATCTCCTCGGCCTTGTTCTGGGTAGACACTCCGTCGATGACCTCGTGCCACCACAAGTCGCGCCCCTCCTGCATGGTGACCTCGGTGCCGGTGCGCTGGTAGACGATCACTCGCTCAATGGTGCTGGTGTGCTCCAGGGCCTCGTCGACCACCGCCTTCACGGGGATGGTTTTGCTGCCCCTAAAGTTGCCGTCGGCGGTGAGCACTACCTTGGCCTGGCAGTCGTTGATGCGGTCGCCTAGTGAGGTGGCCGAGAATCCGGCAAATACGACGGAGTGCACCGCCCCGATGCGGGCGCAGGCGATCATGGCCACAGCCGCTTCGGGCACCATCGGCATGTAGATGATCACCCGGTCACCCTTTTGCACGCCTTGTTCTTTGAGCACGTTGGCAAACTGGCACACTGCCTGAAACAGTTCGCGGTAGGTGAGGGTGCGGTTTTCTTCTTCGGGATCGTTGGGTTCCCAGATAATGGCCGGACGGTCGTCGAGGGTGAACAGGTGCCGCTCCAGCATGTTCTCGGTGATGTTGAGCTTGCCGTTCACGAACCAGTTCACGCGCGGTTCCTCAAAGTTCCAGTCCACCACCTTGTCCCAGTGCTGCCGCCAGTAGAACGATTCGGCAATGCGGCTCCAGAACGCTTCGGGTTGTTGAACGCTCTTCTGATACTCGTGAATGTAGCCCCCGAGGGTCTGTATTTTGTTGCTCATGGTTAGGTTAATATTGTTAGTTAATTAGAGTTGAATATGCCAGTTTTCGGTATAGAATGCAAACCAATTGCGGGTAGCCGCTGATTGCAACCAGCGGCTACCCGCAATTGGTTAATGATCGGTTGCGCCACCGGCCCCGCGGGGATACCGAATATCTTCTACCAGTTGCTGCACGTCGGCGGGAGGCGGGGCGGTGAAATGGCATACGGTGAAGGACACCGCAAAGTTAATCAGCATGGCCACAAAGCCGAAGCCTTCGGGCGAAATGCCTAGCCACCAGTCGGCTGGCTCGCCGCCGCCGAAGCCATCGAACTTGAACTTGATAATATAGAACAGCATCACCAGCAGTCCCACCACCATGCCGCTCACGGCCCCTTCTTTGTTCATGCGTTTGTAGAAGATGCCCAGGATGATGGCCGGAAAGAACGACGCGGCGGCCAAGCCGAAGGCCAGCGCCACCACCGCCGCCACAAAGTCGGGCGGGTTGATGCCGAAGTACCCGGCGATCACTACGGCCACCGCCGCCGCGCCCCGAGCCGCCCACAGCTCGCTGCTTTCGGAAATGTCGGGCTTGATCTGCTTCTTGAGCAGGTCATGGGCGATGGAGGTGGAGATAACCAGCAGCAGTCCGGCAGCGGTCGACAGCGCGGCGGCCAGGCCTCCGGCCGCCACCAGCGCCACCACCCAGTTGGGCAACTGGGCAATCTCGGGGTTGGCCAGCACCATGATATCGCGGTCGACGTAGAGCTCATTGGGCGAGCTGGCGTCGGCGTTGGTTACCAGGCGTTGCCCGTACGCTCCGCGTTCGGGGGCGAAGGTGGGAGTTTGTTCGGTAATCACCTTGCCCGCCACGTACTGCACCCGTCCGTCGTTGTTCTTGTCAATCCAGGCCAGCAGGTCGGTATCCTCCCAGCGTTTGAACCAGCCGGGCAGCTCCGTATACTGCTGGTCGCGCACGGTGTCGATCAGGTTGGTGCGGGCAAAGGCGGCAATGGCCGGGGCGGTGGTATACAAAATGGCGATAAACACCAGCGCGTAACCGGCCGACAGCCGGGCGTCGCGCACGCGGGGCACGGTGAAGAAGCGCACGATCACGTGGGGCAGGCCCGCCGTGCCGATCATCAGGGCGGCCGTGATGCAGAACACGTCCAGCGTGCTTTTGCTCCCGCTGGTGTAGGCCGCAAAGCCCAGTTCCTGGTTCAGCCCGTCCAGCCGGTCGAGTAAAAAAGTGTCGGTACCCACCAGCGTGCCTCCGAAGCCCAGTTGGGGCACGGCGTGGCCGGTGAGTTGCAGCGAGATGAAGATAGCGGGCACCATGAAGGCGAAGATCAGCACGCAGTACTGGGCCACCTGGGTGTAGGTGATGCCCTTCATGCCGCCCAGCACCGCGTAGAAGAACACGATGGCCATGCCGATCACCACGCCCCAGTTGATATCTACTTGCAAGAAGCGCGAGAACACCACCCCCACGCCCCGCATCTGCCCGGCCACGTAGGTAAACGAAACGAACAACGCGCACACCACGGCCACCGTACGGGCCAGCCCCGAGTAGTAGCGGTCGCCGATGAAGTCGGGCACGGTGAACTTACCGAATTTGCGCAGATAGGGAGCCAGCAGCAGCGCCAACAGCACGTAGCCGCCCGTCCAGCCCATCAGGTACACCGCCCCGTCGTAGCCCATAAAAGAGATCAGCCCCGCCATTGAGATAAATGATGCAGCCGACATCCAGTCGGCGGCGGTGGCCAGTCCGTTGGCCAGCGGGTGCACGCCTCCGCCCGCCACGTAAAAGTCTTTCGTAGAGCTGGCCCGCGACCAAATAGCAATGCCAATGTACAGGGCGAAGGTGATACCGACCAGTATATAGGTCCAGGTTTGTACGTCCATAGTGATTTTCAGGGTGGTTAGGGGTTGTAGGTGTTGGGGTTTGGGGGTTAGGGATTAAGGGTTGTAGATTAGGAATAACCTAAGACCCAATCCCTAAAACCCAACCCCCAAATCTCACTTCTCATCCACGTCATATTCCTTGTCCAGTTTGTTCATCAGACCGACGTAGACGAAGATAAGGATCACAAAGGCGTAGATGGAACCCTGCTGGGCAAACCAGAAGCCGAGTTTGAAGCCGCCGACTTTGATGGTATTCAGCGCGTCGGCAAATAGGATACCGCAGCCGTAGGAAACGATGAACCAGATGGAGATTAGGATTAGCAGGTAGCGGACGTTCTTTTTCCAGTAGTTGGTGAGCGACTTAGCGGGGGTGGGCATAGCGTAGGTTTGGTAAACAGGGCCAAAAAGTACGCATATTCTGTTAGTTCTGCTAACCGAAATAATCAGCGGTGTTTATTGTAGCCGGGTAACCAAGGTCAAACGGTTTCCGGTTTGCTGACAGGACACCGTGGTTATCAGTAATAGCAGGGTGAGATAGGTCTTCATCATTGATCTTTTGGTTGGTAACGATATCGTAAAGGCTATTAAAGGTCATTCTGATTTTTTTATTATGACTGATACTGGCGCAGGACTTCTGGTCCTGTGCCTAGTTGTAAGTGGGTTTCCAACCCAACGGGGCGGACAGAGCGGCCCACGCTGGGTCCGCGGGTGCAATCCGCACAGATTCGGAGAATCTGCGCCAGGATGCTATACTAAAATTATCAGAATAACCTTTATTAAAGTCTTTTTACCTACCGCACAGTGGCGTTTCTCCTTCAAACTTACCTCGCCGCTTTTTTAAAGATTCTGGGTCCGGACAGGAAGCTATCTCAAAAGTAACAAATTCGGTGCTTAAACCCGTGCATCCTTACTTGGTCGCCCCCGTTGATGTTCTAGAAATAATCACCCATGACCCGGTCAAATCTCACTGATTTGCTCGATGCAGCGGCTCCGAGGGTGGTCGGAGCCATTAATCGGCCCAATGTTGTCACTCCAACGGAGGCAGAACTTACCCATCAGCTCGAAAATGTCACTTCGAACCAGGTCCGATGCAACAGTTTCTCTTAGAATAATCGTATTGTACCAGGTCGGAAGTGAGGTGATGTACCGAATAGGTAAGTTCTGCCCGTCAGAACCCGCTGATCGGCACCGAACAATGAGGTGTGACCAGGTTCGAACCCATTTTCTTTTACTGAGTGCCGAGACCGACCTTTTCGGGCTTTTCGTCCTTATCCTTACGTTGGACATAAACCAGCGAAGCCAGAATTTTTTGGTACGTCAGCTCGTGTCACTTTTGTGCCGCAGACGAGAATTATCAATCATTTACTTTAAAAAACGCAAATTACGATGAAAAAGAACACCATTACCGCCGAAATGGCGGGCGCCCGACTGGCCGCTGAAAACGCCTTAGAACACGCCATCATCAAGAAGAAGCTGGCCACCGTTGGCTACGACCAGAAAAAGTTACTGGCGGGCAAAGCCCTGAGTGAAGAAGTGTATTTGCTGTGCTCAGTGCAACAGGACAAGTACGCTGCTCAGTACGAAGGCACGGATGCCCTCAAGGAGCAGTTAGCCGAGGTACAGGCACGTTATCGGCAGCACGTGAAGCGCGCCCGATTGGCTTTTGAGGGCCAACGGAGCATCCGGGAGCTGTTGCAAATCAATGGCAAACGCAAAACGGACACCGTCGGGCAGCTGGATCAGATCTACGCATTTTACAGCAAGATTGAGCAGTATTTGGAGGTCATTGCGCGTTATGATGTGAAGGCGGAAGAGATTGCCCAGACCAAAGCGATGGTAGAGGCGTTGCAGGCCGGTCAACGCAAGCGGACGGCACGCCGGGGGGAAGCGCAGCACGCCACGCAGCAGCGTGATAGGAAGCGTCGGGAGTTAAAAGACTGGATGACTCAATTCAGAAAGGCGGCTCGCCTGGCCCTGCACGACAACCCGCAACTGCTGGAAGTGCTCGGCATCCAGGTGGCTAGCCAGCGGGTGTAGGGTAGCGCAATGCGCTGAGGCTACCGACCAACGACTAGGTTAAACGTTTGTATTCGTTTACAAACGTTTAACCAATTTTAGGCCTACTTCTGGTCGATTAGGGTTTGCACCATCGAGGGAAATAGGCGGATAGGTTAAATAGAGCCACTTTGGGGTATGATTTAGGGAATTAAAGACAGTCTTGTTGCTATATTGCAAGTATACGCAATTGCGTATGTACAGATGTTGTACAGCATTAAAAACCACGATAACGAAATGAAAAAAGCCTACATCTTTTTAGTCATAATTATTCTTTTTGGAACTAAAGTTTATGGACAAGAAAACTCTACTCATAATGATATAATGAGCCAAATAGAAATAAAAAAGCACTCTGTTAAAACCATTGGAATTCTTGTCTATGATGGTGTCAACGATTTGGATGCATTTGGACCTCGCTATGTTCTAAAAAATATGATGGGTGTTGATGTGTTAACAATTGCTCTCGATACTACAAATGTTAGAACTGTAATGGGTTTGGAATTTGTCCCTGACACTAATATTAATGAAGTTGACAGCTTGGATATTTTAGTAATTCCAGGCGGATTTAAGGAAACCATTAAACAATCCTATAACCAAGAACTACTTGACTGGATAGTTAAAATAGATTCAACTTCAAAATATACAACAGCAGTTTGTACAGGTGGTTGGATATTAGGTAAAACAGGAGTTTTAAAAGGTAAAAAAGCGACAGGAAATTGGTTTAGAGCCGAAGAGATTTTAAAAGAAAATGGAGCAACATTTACAGGCGAAAGATACACTCGCGACGGGAAATATTGGACTTCTGCAGGTGTTTCCGCTGGAATAGATATGTCGCTTGCGATTTTAGCGGAATTAACTGGAAATGAATATGCCCAAGCAGTAATGCTCGATATGGAATATGACCCAGAACCGCCAATACAAGGTGGTAGTGTTGAAAAAACAGACCCAAAAGTTTTGAAATGGATGGAGAATATGTACCAAACTATGTCAAAACCAGTATTCGAAAAAATGGAAAGAGAGAACAAAAAATAACGCTGTACAACAATGGCTATAAGTAATTGCTTGTTTTCGCCTACTTTGGAAATTCATGCGGAACTTCCAATTTAGTATGTACTTGTAAAATTAATCGTCAAACCACGCAACTACTCATAGCCGAGACGTTGGCGGGCATTGAAAACAGAAAGTACGGTATCTTCGTAGACTATCGATGAACTATTTGTAAAGGTAATGAAAGAGGAATTGTTAAAGAGAGTTACGATGAATCCGAAAATATGCTTTGGAAAGCCTACTGTCCGAAACATGCGCTATCCGGTGGAAATCATGCTTGACCTTTTAGCTGCATGCATGACCACCGAAGAAATTCTAGAAGATTATCCTGATTTGGAAAAAGAAGATTTACAAGCTTGTATTCTTTTTGCCAACGAGGCGATTCGATTAAAAAGCATTCATAAAGTAGCAGTATAGCATGCGTTTTTTAGTGGATGCTCACTTATCAATACGTTTGGGTGACTGACGGTCCGCCGCGCGGCTACGGGAAAGGGGGCATGACGTAATTCATACTCGCGAACTTCCACGTAAGAATGATACAGAGATACGAATTTATAACGTCAACAGAATTTTAACAGGTATCCTATTCCAGTATTGATGTTGCATACATACCAGATTACCTATGAAGATTTCAAACTGCTGGTTCCAAGATTACTTGAACTCTTAAAAACGGATTTGCCTGATGGGGCAACTGTTATTGAGGGATAAAAAGCCAGCCGCTAACATCATGCAACTGCGGGGCGGCCCCCGCCAGCCGGGGAAGTATGGGCATGAGCACTTGTGGCTCCAGGCAAGAATATGTATCTTCGGAAGGCATTACGCCCCATACCAGCGGCGCTGATTGAGTGCACTTTTGTACCTTTCTACTTCAATTGCGCATATATTGTATCTATTAACTTATCCGACATCCTAAAGTCAGTGTTACGAATCTTGTTAAAAATAATTTTGCCATCTATACCGTCTATACTTCTATGTGCTTTTATAACCAAGCCCATCAAACCAGTTGTAATCCATGATCCTTAGCTATCCTTCTGCCCTTTCTTTCATCTAGGATTAGCAAACTATCTGGGCCTTCTAGTGCTAAAGCAATTGAGCTTGCTTCACCATCATCAAGGCGAAGTCTAAGCGATTCATATAACTTCTTGTTGTAAGCATCTTCAACGTTGATCCAATCTGGGAATTTTTTTCCGATCTCCGCGTGGACAATATCCGTAATTGTAATCGTTTGGTAGATTGCTCTTAGAATATCAAGCTCGTTGATCTTGTCCAATGTTATTATAGCGCTACTATCGGATATGACTGACTTTTTACGCATTGTTTATGTCCTCGAGTAGCTCTTCTTCATTTTCATACTGAAATATTGATACTCCGTATCTTCCTACTGTCTCCAGAAAGGTTCGGCGGCTCACCCCCACCATCTTAGCTGCCTGCCCCGAAGACACCAGCCCTTGGTCAAATAATTTGCTGGCAAAAAGCATCTTTAGCTCAAATTCAGAGACCATCAGATCATTAGGTAATTCTATGTTCAAGCTCATATCAGGTTAATTTTGTAAACATCTTTGTTTTGGTGTAACGATTGAATCTACAAACGCAGTGCATCTGAAAGCAATATAATGACAGAATGCCTTTTTGACTATGTCAAAAGAGAATTCAGTAGATGTTCTTCTCATGAAAGCTGGTCCGGCTAATGAACGCGCCGGAAGCGGTGGCTCCCACTTGTAGTAGCGATCCGTTTAGGCTAGCTGAGCAGGTCCCTTATTCGTCTCTCCTTGTCGAAGCGTTCCAGTGCGTACAGATTGGACCAACCGTCAATGATGTCGTACAAGCGCAGCACGGTTTGGTAGCGGGTTCGCGCCTTTTCGGGATTGGCGGCGGCGGTGGAGTCGGCCCAGGCAATGAAGTAGTCGGCCAGGGTTTCCAGGTGCTCGCTGCTAAGTTTGCGCTGCGCCAGATACGCCTTTAGTTCGGGGGTATCCAACGTGACGATGAGGTCCACATCCAGATCTAACTGGCTTTGCAACGATTCGTTGGCGATCTCAATACCTTCAGTCATGTTGCCCGCCGCTTTGGTGCCGAGAAACCGGGCCAGGATCGCGCCGAACGCCCGACCGAGTTGCTCAATTTGATCCTTGATGAGGTCGCGCTGTTCCATGGGGTCGGGTTGGGGGAATCAAGATAGAAATTTTTCACCGGTAGCCGGTGCATTGCCTCTGCTTAGTGCGGCGACACTGCGCCCTGGGGTTGCCGTTTGACTTCCTGCTCCAGAAACCCTTCAATCCGGTCGGTGGAGTGGTACAACTGCTCGTAGGAGTTGATCACGAAATACTGTTTCTGAAAAACATCCTTGCGGTAGGGGGTTTGCAGGATGGTGTCTACGTCATAATCAATGTGCGTAGCCTCATCGCTCAGACTAAAAGCAGTTTCTCCAGCCGACGAGAGGATGCCCGCCCCGTAGATGCGCACTTGTCCCTTCTCGCGAATGAGTCCGAACTCTACCGTGAACCAGTAGATGCGCGAGATCAGTTGGATGGCCCAGGGGTTGTCAATATAGCGCAGCGCGATCTTGCTTAGTTCTTGTAGGTAGTCTACAAAGGGCTGGTTGGTGAGCAGCGGCACGTGTCCGAACACATCGTGGAACATGTCGGGCTCTTCCAGGTAGTCGATCTTGCTTAGGGCCCGCAACCAGGTGGAGGCCGGGAACCGTTTATTGGCCATCAACTGAAAGAATTCGTCGTCGGGAATGAGGCCAGGCACCACGTGAATCTGCCAGCCGGTGAGTTCGGTCAGAAAGACATTGGCTTTTTGAAAATCAGGAATTCTATCAGGTCGAAAGTGAATGCGCTTGAGTCCTTCCAGATACTCACGGGAGGCGGCGTGGGGCAACTTGGCAATCTGGTGCTCGTACAACAGTCGCCAGACTTTAAAATCTTCTTCGGTGTAAGCGTCGTAGTCTTGATTCATCATACTTCGGTAAGTCAATAAACCCGGCTAGGTAGAGGGTTTAATAAAAAAATGGCACCAGTAAGCTAATTTAAGGCTCACTTATTTATTATAACGCAAAATTAAGGGATTGGATTTGTAATAAAGTCAACTTTATTCCATCAGTAAAGCCGTCCAGGCCTTCATCACTTCGCCCCGACGAAGAAAATCCTGCGCCAGTTCGTGCATTTTTCTGGGTATGGTTTCGGGCGTAAGTGCGTACAGTCTCCGCATCCGGCTAAGGCGCGGCTCGTCGGCATATTCCTGCAAAGCAGTAGCATCAGGCACCTGCGCTACGTTCGCTAGTTGGGCCAAGTCGCTACCCGTGAGCACGCTGCTCTCTCGAATGGCCGGGGGCAACTGATCCACGCCGATGCCCTTTTCCCGAACGGGACGGGCAATCTCGAACAGGGCGTCGCCGCTGGCCCGGCAGTAGAGGCTACCTCCCATCCGACCGATGGCATCCAGCTTATGCGGATCGATGCGTTGCTCTTCGTTGAGCACCGCTTCGCTGACGTGGGCCAGCAAAATCTCGCACACCACCAGGTGACCAGCACCGCCCTCGCTGCCCAGTGGGATCACCTGCTGCACCCGGCACTCGAAGGCCACCGGGCACTCGGCCACCCGCGGCGGACGCACCCGCTCCGAGGGCAGGGGCGTGAGTCCGGCTTTGACAAACTCATCAACGCCGCGCTCGTATTCGGTGCTGGTCAGCGACATCTGCTCGGCCACGGCGTAGTTCACAATGTTGATCACCACTTCTGGATGCGCCTGCACGTTGTCGAGCGTGTCCTTACTAGTGTTGTCGCGGGTGCGGTTCACGGGTGAGAATATCAATACGGGTGGATTAGAACTCACGGCGTTGAAGAAACTGTAGGGACTCAGGTTCACCCGTCCGTCGGCATCCACCGTGCTGGCAAAGGCAATAGGTCGGGGCACCACCGCCTCAACCATGTACTGGTAAAACTCACTGGTGCTAAACTGCTGGGGATCAATGATGGGCATGGGTAGGCAAAATTTGGGTACGTACTTCTCCGAAACCAACCCTTTGGCCTGCTTGTTCGGCGTAGCCGCGCAGGATTACCGTGTCGTGGTCTTCCACAAAGGTGCGCATACTACCGTCGGCCAGGGTGAGCGGTTGTTTGCCATTGTGCGTCAGTTCTAACAGGGAACCGCCACTCTGGGGCGCTTCGCCGCTGATGGTTCCCGAGGCCATCAGGTCGCCCACCCGCACGTTGCAGCCGTTCACCGTGTGGTGCGCCAGTTGCTGGGCAACGTTCCAGTACAGATAGCGGGAGTTAGACCGAGCCACGGTGGTGGGGGGCTGCCCCTCCGGTTGCAAGGCCACCTCCAGTTGGATATCATAATTATGATCGCCGTTGGTTTGTAAATAGGGCAGTGGCTTGGGAGACTGCGAAGGACCCGCCACCCGAAAGTTGCGCAGCGCTTCCAGGGGCACCACCCAGGGCGACACGCAGGAGGCGAAGTTCTTGCCGAGAAAGGGTCCCAGCGGCTGGTATTCCCACTGCTGGATGTCGCGGGCCGACCAGTCGTTGAACAGCAGCAGGCCAAAAATGTGGTCTTCGGCATCGGCTACGCTAATCGGTTGTCCCAGTGAAGTTTCCTTACCGATCACGAACGCCATTTCCAGCTCGAAGTCCAGTTTCTGGGTAGGTCCGAAGATCGGCTGCGTGGCCCCTGGGGGCATCATCTGGCCCTGGGGACGGTGCATCGGAGTACCTGATACAACAATGGACGAGGCGCGGCCGTGGTAGGCGATGGGCAGGTGCTTCCAGTTGGGCGGCAGGGCATTTGCTGCTCCCCGAAACATGGTGCCCACCCGGGTAGCGTGGGCTTCGCTGGAGTAGAAATCGGTGTAGTCGCCCACCGTGACGGGCATATGCATCCGGGCGTCGGCCTGGGGCAGCAGCACCGAGTCGGCCACCGCCCGCAGGGGCGAATCCGGGTCGGTGAGCAGGGTTTGCAATTGCTGTCGCAGCGATTGCGTGACGGGTTTGCCCAGCGCGATCAGGGGGTTAAGCGAGGCTTGGTTGAACACCAGCGGGTCGATAGCCAGATCATGAATCAACTTGTGCATACTTACCGCTGCCAGATTGATAATCTGGTCACCGATGGCGATGCCCACCTGGGGTTTCTGGCGGGAGGTGGAGTAGATGCCGAAGGGTAGGTTGTGAATGCTGAAGTCAGACTGCGGTGGGGTGCTGAGCCAGGAGTGCATAGTTTCTTTTTATTCGTTAAAACTAGCAAACTTTACGAGATGATTTGACATGTTTTTGTCGCTGTTGACCAGTTCGTTTGATGTGTCTAGCAATTGGGTCGTAGGACCTAGTTCTAGTCGTAGGATATCCTACGACTCAATCCAGCGATGCAAATTGGGTAGTAGGACCGCTACGCTTAACCTATGACCAGGAATGGACAAAATTTGCATTCTGCCGAGGTGAATAAACGTACATTTCAACGCAACAATCCTATTGCCGACCGTCAACTAGATAAAACATAGCGCACTTTGCATTCTGACGGAGCGAAGGTGCTTGTTTTGTCGCTCACCAAATAGGTTTCTAGCCCGAAACTAGTCAAAAGCAAGCGTAACTTGCATTCTTACGGAGTGAGATTACTCAATTTTCCGGTTATCAACCATGCTAACGGGCAGAAACTAAACAAATCTGAGCGCATTTTGCCTTCTGCGGCACCGCAAATAGTTACACTCTGCCAAAATTGTTAGGTCACTGAGGGGCAAATAGCTGATTGCTTGGATGATAAGCAGATACTACCACTAATCAGCGATCCACTTTCCACGAATACATATAGTTCTGATCCTCTACCTCCAAAGCCGCCTTCGTCAGCTTCAGAGGGCGAAAAGTATCCACCATCACGGCCAGTTCTTCGGTTCCTTCCTTGCCCAACGATTTCTCTACGGTGCCGGGGTGGGGGCCGTGCGGCAGTCCGCCGGGGTGCAGGGTCAACGAGGCGCGACTCACTCCCTTTCGGCTCATAAAATCGCCCTCGGCGTAGAACAGCACCTCGTCGGAATCGATATTCGAGTGGTTGTAGGGGGCGGGAATCAACTGCGGATGGTAGTCGAACTTGCGGGGCACAAATGAGCACACCACGAAGTTGTGGGCTTCGAACATCTGATGCACGGGCGGCGGCTGGTGAATGCGCCCGGTAATCGGCTCGAAGTCGTGAATCGAGATGGCGTAGGGGTACATGTAGCCATCCCAGCCCACCACGTCGAAGGGATGAAACTGGTAGAACAAAGATTGCAGCTGACCGTGCTTGAGCACGCGCACCTCAAACTCTCCTTCCTCATCCTGCGGCGGGATTGGCTCCGGGGTTTTCACGTCCCGCTCGCAGTAGGGACTGTGCTCGAGTAATTGTCCAAATTGGTTGCGGTAGCGCTTGGGCGGACGCACCTCCGAAGCACTCTCGATCACCAGAAAACGCGCCGGTTGCTCGAGGTCAATCTTCCACTGGTGTGTGACGGTGCGGGGCACGTGTACGTAGTCACCTGCGGTAAAAGAAACGCTGCCTAATGGACTAAGCAGTTCGCCCTGGCCATCGTGCACGTAGACCAGTTCGTCGCAGGAAGCGTTGCGGTAGAAGTAATTCATCGGCTCGGTCGGGGAGCAAAGCGCCAGGCGCACGTCGGCGTTGCCCAGCAGGTATTTCCGCCCGCTAAGCCAGTCGCCTCCGGCGGGCACGTCTTTGCCCAGCAGGTGCCGGTGGATCATGTTTTTGTCGTCGGCGTAGTCAACCGCGTAATCGATGGGTTGATTCACCTTGATCACCGCCGTGGGCGGATGCAGGTGGTAGGCAATGGACGAAATGCCGCTGAAGCCCTCGGCGCCGATCACCTCTTCGTAATACAACGATCCGTCGGGCTGCCGAAACTGCGTATGGCGCTTGGGGGGAATGTCTCCGTGTTGTTGGTAGTGGGGCATGGTGATTTGGGTTAGTGGCTGGGGTGTTAGGTGTTAGGGATTGGGTTTTGGGAGTAGCCTAAAACCTAATCCCCAAAACCTAATTTATAAATTCCCCCGCAGTTCTTGTTCGCGCTCGATGGCCTCAAAGAGAGCCTTGAAGTTGCCTTTGCCGAACGAGCGGGCTCCCTTGCGGTCGATGATCTCGTAGAACACCGTGGGACGGTCTTGTACCGGTTTGGTAAAAATCTGTAGCAGGTAGCCTTCTTCGTCGCGGTCTACCAGAATGCCCAGTTGGCGCAATGCGGCGATGGGTTCGTCGATTTCGCCGACGCGCTCCCTGAGATCATCGTAGTAGGTATCGGGCACGTGCAGAAACTCCAGACCGTTTTTGCGCAGTTTCGTCACGGTTTCAATGATATCGCCCGTGGCCAGCGCCA
Organism: uncultured Cytophagales bacterium; assembly: GCA_963761785.1. Classification (GTDB taxonomy): domain Bacteria; phylum Bacteroidota; class Bacteroidia; order Cytophagales; family Cyclobacteriaceae; genus Tunicatimonas. The sequence continues at coordinate 585,340 of CAVXII010000001.1, read as the reverse complement.
CGTGTTGCACCCCGGCGCCCCGGTAAAATTCCAGATACTCATCAATCTGGCTTTTCTTGAGTCCGGCCGCCGGTTCGTTGATCGGAAATTTGATGCGCTCGTTGCCGTTCAACATCACCTTCAACATCAGGGCAGTGTACTTCGTGGAAATATCCTGGTCATCGAACGAAACCAGTTGTTTAAAACCCATCACGTCGGCGTAGAAATTCACAAATTTGTTCATGTCGCCCAGCGGCACATTGCCCACTAGATGGTCAACGTGCTTGAGTCCGACCGACCGATTCTCCAGGTGCTGATTTTTCCAGGGCCGGAAGCCTGGCAGAAAAAAGCCGTGGTAATTATGGTTTTCCACAAAGGTATGGATCGTATCGCCGTAAGTAGCAATGGAGGCCACCGTCACTTCGCCGTCGTCGTCGCGCCGTACGTTGGGTTCCTGTACCGACCGCGCGCCGCGCCGAATAGTTTCCTCAAACGATTGCCGAACGTCATCCACCCATAGGGCAATATCCTGGATGCCATCGCCGTGGCGGTACACGTGGTCAGCGATCTCGTTGTCGGGTTGCAGGGCGGTGGTTAAAATGAGTCGGATTTTTCCTTGCGAGAGCAAGAAACTGGCGGCGGACTTATAACCGGTTTCCGGACCGCGGTAGCCGGTGATGTCATAGCCAAACACGTAGTGGTAGTAGTAGGCAGCTTGTTTAGCGTTGCCGACCAAATATTCTACGTAATAAGTGCCTTTGATAGGCAGAAAATCGTGCTGCGGGGGTGAAATAACAGTCTCTGGCTGCATGATGGGTGTTGTATTATTTTTAACAATAACTTCCTACTGTAGAGAACGATGCATTTGTGAGAAAGTTACCAGACGGTTTTTTGCCAGATTTATAAAAGGAGAACTGAGTTTAGAAGGCGATCAAATAGTGGTCTGACCCGCTAAGTCTTTGTTGCAATTCCCATAGCCCACCGATTAATCGGTGGGCTATGGGAATTGCGGAGCGCTTAAGTTAAACTTCTATACTTTCTTATTGCCCAACTCTTCTTCGGTGTAATCAGTAGGAAGTCCCAGATGCTCAAACTCGTCGATCTCCTTTAGAAAGTCCAGTAACTTAGCCCGGACGCGCTTGTAGGCCGGACCGCCCAGCGGCAGATGCATCGGCGGATTGTCAAGTTGCACCACCTCGTACATGGCCTGCGCTGCCTTCACCGGGTCTCCGGGCTGGTGGCCGCTCACTTGCTCGAGCGAACGCAGATTCTTGCCCGCCGATTCGGCGTAGTCCTCGATCTGGTTCTGGGTATAGTTAGCCGAGCGTCCGGCCCAATCGGTACGGAACGGCCCCGGTTCCACGTTGGTAACACGAATGCCTAGGTGTTTCACGTCGGCAGCCAGGGTTTCGCCAATACCCTCCAGCGCGAACTTCGAAGCGTTGTAGGCTCCAACCCCCGGGTAGCCCTGCAAACCCGCAATGGAAGTGATGTTGAGGATGTGTCCCGAGCGTTGCTTCCGCATGGTGGGCAGCACCGCCTTGATCATGTTAATGGCCCCGAACACGTTTACTTCAAACTGCTGGCGGATCTCCTCGTCGGGCACTTCTTCCAGTGCGCCCAGCGAACCGTAGCCCGCGTTGTTCACCAGCACGTCGATGCGTCCGTGTCGGTCTAGTGCTTGCCGGATGCCTGCGGTGATCTGCTCAGGCTGGGTCACGTCGAGCTTCACGCCCATCGTGTGCTCAGGCACCAAATAATCGAAAAGACTCTACCTGCTCGTCCTGCCGCAGGGTGCCCACCACTTGGTCACCGTGCTGGGCAGCAATCTGGGCGAGCTCGCGTCCGAAGCCGGTGGAGCAACCGGTGATGAACCATACTTTGTGATCGGCCATGTTTTGCTGGGTTAGGTTGGATGACTTGTTGGGAGTAGCTAACGATGAAACAATCGTACAGTTTGATAAAATCTCGGCGGAAAGAAGGCCCTACGGAGCAACCCCAAAACGCTCGCGGAATTTCTCAGCGAAACGGGTGCTATTTTTAAAGCCCACCGCCCGGGCCAGTTGGCGGGTCGATCGGTAGACTTTCTGGTCGTAGTAGGTTTTGGCGCGCATCAGGCGGGCTTCGGTAATGAGTTTGGCCGGGGTGCATCCGCACAGTTCCTTCACGCGCCGGAACAGCGTGCGCTCGGTCAGGTGCAGCTGTTCGCCCAATGCCCCCACGCTAAACTCCTCATTGTCAATGTTCTGGTCGATCACCGCTTTCAGCTGCTGATTGAAATCGTCGAGCGCCGACTCCGGTAGCGGCACGCCCTCATTTCCCACCTCTTGCGCGATGAACTGCCGCCGCGCTTCATCATACTTCAGCGACTTTTGAATGAGGAGCAGAAACTCTTCCTCAAAGAAAGGCTTGGTCAAATAGCCATCAATGCCCATGCGCAGCATGTCCAGTTTGTGCTGGGGGTCGGTTTGGGCGGTGATCACCAGCATGGGCTGCGCATATCCTCGCCGTTTGATTTGGGAGATCAGCTCCTGACCGTCCATGTGGGGCATCATGTAATCGGTGATGATTAGGTCTACTTCGTGGCGTTGTAGCAGCTCCAACGCTTCGTCGCCGTGGCGGGCTTCCAGAATGGCGTAGGCCCGCATCCCCTCAATGGCTCTGATGTACTCCCGCATGGCAGCGTTGTCTTCGACCAGTAAAATACGTGTGCTGCCGGGCAGCAGCAGCACCGACCGCGATTTGTTTGAAGATTTTTTTACTAAGGGGGTAGCTTCAGGAACGTTCACCGCCTCAGTCGGAGTTACGTCCACCTCCCGGGCGGGGATCGAGATCGTAAACAGGGCGTACCGGTTGGGTTCGCTTTTCACCTCGATGCGGTAGCCGTGGTGCTCAAGTATCCCCTGGGTCATTGATAGGCCAATGCCGCTTCCCTGGCTGCGGGTGATGTCGTTTTCCACCTGATAGAACCGGTCAAAAATCTTGGCTTGATCGTCGGGCGGAATGCCAATCCCGGTGTTGTAAACCTCAATGCGCACGTCATTCTTCTCATCTTGGTGCATACTGAGGCGGGCCGTGCCATCCGGACCGGTAAACTTTAGGGCGTTGGTGATCAGGTTGGTAACGACTCGGTTCATGAGCACCAAATCGCAGGCTACCGTAAAGGTTTTGTCCGGAAGATCGAGCAGTAGCGAAAGACCCCGTTGCGCGAAGGTGTCGCTGAATTCAGCGTGAACCTTACGGAGTAAGCGGGTTAGGTTCACGTCGGTCTTTGACAACGTGAGTTTTTTCTCATCCAGTTTGCTCAGGTCAATGATGCTGTCGACCAAGTGTTTGATCGCTGCCGACTGTTCAGTAATTCCCTGCGCGTAGCGGCTGGTCGAACCGGCTTCAGTTTGGCTGGTGAGGCGCCGCGCGTAGCCGGAAATCAGGGTGAGCGGGGTTCGTATCTCGTGTGAGATATTAACGAAGAAGTGGTTCTTGAATTCGTTGAGCGCCCGAAGCTCCTCGGCCTGCTCTTCAATGAGTGATTTGTCGGCTAGCGCTTTGTTCCGTTCTACCGCCAGCAGCACCTCCTTTTCTTGGTTAAGTTGCTTGAGGTACACTACTAGTAGAAATGAGGTAACATAAACCAAGGTTATCACCACCGCAACGATGGCGGGCAAATCGTAGTCCTGGAAAACGAAAAGACTCATTAAGGTAGTAGCCAGACTTACTATCAGCACGGAAAAGTGCATAGCAAACCGATTGTACAAAACAACGGCAACCAGTGGGAGAGTAAAAGTAAACAGTTCTATGAGTTCGCCAGGCCTGACAACAACGCTAAAGAAGATACATTGCACAAGGGTCGACCCTAAAAACAGCGCTTTAGCGGCTTCCGCGTAACCGCGCATATTTAGGTACTGGACTAAGCCGTAGACAGCGATTGAAAGAAGGGCGTGTTGCAGGGTTAGCTGCCACAGATCGGAAGAAAGCCACCAACTACTAATCAGAAACAGCACCGATGCGTGGTACCAGATTATGCAAAGAATGTTCAGTAACTTCTTCTTTTTCTGATCTTCCTGTTGGGTTTGGTTGACGCCCAAATTAGCCAGACGGCTATACCAGGAAGAAATTCGCTCTAAAGACATCAAATCAATCGGTCTCCGTGGGGTTTACTACCGCTAAATAACTAATAACGTCACTCTTGTTGGCAAGTAAATGCCTTTTGTCAGTTTACGTAACACGGTTGGCAGAAATTTAGCAAAAATGTCCGTCAGTTTACTCCTGTTGAGCCACCTCTTCCCCGTCTGCATTGGTGGTGAGCACCTCACTCATATAATCAAAGAAGGGCCGCAGTGCTCGGAACGTTGCAGCCGTCTGCTCGGCAAAATCGGCTCGGAGCACTTCCTCATCCGTAAACGATCGCAGCGCGTAAAACTGTTTTTTACGAATCCAGGCAATGTTCGGCTGATCTTTGCGAAAGCCCCGCGGAGCGGTTTTCACTTCCTGGCCCTGCAATTGACCAAAACACCGCGTAAAATCCGGATGCTGCGTGATTTTTTCTATTGGGTGGCTATCAAAAGCCAACTCTCGACGAATACGCAACAAATCCTCTTTGTTCGGTCCGAAGAACCCACCGCCCACCTGACTCGCTCCGGGCCCGATACGAAACACGTAGCCCCCGCGCCGGTGGGCTCCGGCGCGGTAGAGGTAAGCCTCAAAGTGATCTTTGTACGGCGTTTTGTCCTTGGTAAAGCGTAAGTCTCGGTAGATCCGGTAAACGTAACATTTGGCAATCTCATCAGTTTGGTTCAACCCGGCAGTGACGGCGTCGGCCAGGGCTTTGACGTTCTCCTGGGCTGCCAGATAGTCACCTTTGTGTGCATCGAGCCAGTCGCGGTTGTTGTTCTCCCGCAAATCGGCGAGAAAATCTAAAGTACGAACCCTAATCATGGTTAGAGGAGCAAGGGTTTTTACTTCTGCCAGTTATCAAGGTTCTCCTGCACGTATTCTCGCACTGTGGCGGGTGGGCCACCAATCAGATGTTCCAGATCGCGGTGCACCACCGGAGGCTTCTGAAAGCGGGCTACGTAGTGCAGGGCGAACATGACGCTGATGAAAGCGACATCTACGCCTTCCTTCTTTTTGGTGACAAAGAAGCTGACGGGATTCGGGCTGATATACTCGATATCGCGCTGCAACTCCTGCGAGAGCACGTCGGCCACTTCGGAGAAGGTCATCAGTTCGCTTTTGCTGCCGGTGATGGTGTAGGCTTGGTTCACGTGGGCCCGCGCATTGGTGAGCACTGCGGCGATCGCTTTACCAATGTCGGATACATCGACCCACAGAAACTTGGCGTTTCCGGCGGGGATGTAGAGTTGGTCGCGCTGCCGGATGTCATCGCCGAACACCTTGACCAGGTTGTCGGTGAAGTAGCTCGGTCGGATGAAAGTGTAGGGAATACCGCTGGCGCGGATCAGCTTTTCGATCTTGGCGTGGGGAATGAACGACATACGCTCGGCGCCCTGCACCGACAGGAAGATGATGTGCTTCACGTTCGAACTCTTTGGCTCCCCGCAGCAGTACGCGAAAGATTTTCTCGTCGGCAATTTGGGGCGGCCGCAGCAAGAAGAGTGTGTCTACCAGTGAAAGCGAAGCGATGGTGTCGGGCAGGTCTTCCAGATCGAAGTACAGGTGGTCGGGCGACAGTTGGTCGCGGTGCCGGGTGCCCTGGTAGAGGCGCTGTTGGTCGGTGGGGGTGAAATGTTGGAGGATGGCGGAGCCAACGCTGCCGGTGGCCCCGGTGATGAGAATATTTTCCATTGTAGGTTGAGGTTGAAAAATTACCGAAGACTAGGTCTTTGATAAGGGTTGGGTGCTTTGATGGAACGGGTCAGCACCGGGAAGGTTCGTAGAATAATTGGCCAGGCAGGTATATCAAAAAAAGCCCGCCCTAAAGACGCGCCTTTTGTTGGTACCAGGAGCGGGAATCGAACCCGCACGGCCTTGCGGCCACAAGATTTTCGTACCTACTACCGCTTTTGCGGCCAGCATCTAGCTGTTTGTGGTCTGGACTTTCTCTTCACCCTATTCGTAACGAACGTAGGTGCTTCCCGTCAAGTCTCTACACCTTCTTCAGACTGCTCCGAAGCTTGGCTCGGGATTACCATTTCTGCGGCTAGCAGAAAAGAGGCTTCCCCGAATTTGAGAAGTTCTACTCCAGAAGTTTCCCCCTGGGCACTCAAATTTTACTTGTTCTTTGCTATAAAGAACAACCACGTCCAAGTCTTGCGTGTCTACCAGTTCCACCATCCCGGCAATTGAAAACAAGCGAAGCGACCATGAGTCGCTTCGCTTCGAGCGAAAGACGGGGTTCGAACCCGCGACCTCGACCTTGGCAAGGTCGCGCTCTACCAGCTGAGCTACTTTCGCGTTTCTGAAATATAGGAGTACAAAGTTAAGCATGCTGCCCAAATAGTCAAGGGCTGTGCTTAAAAAATTTCCCTGCCAAGTTTTTCCGCCAATAGCTGATTAGCTACCTTGACGACTGAATCAACTGGGTGCTGGTTACTGGGTGCTAGCTACTAGATGCTAGCATCCTAAGCATATAGCAAGCATCCAGTATCTGGCCACCCAGAAAATCAACCACCCCTATGATCCTCTCCGGCAAATCTATTCACCAGCAACTCGGTCAGAACATTCGCATCGAGCCCTTTCGGGTCGAGCAACTCAATCCCAACAGCTACAACCTGCGCCTGCACCACGAACTGCTCGCCTACGACCAGCCCACCCTCGATATGAAGCGGGAAAACACCGCCCACCGGCTCAGCATTCCGGAAGAGGGACTGCTCATGGAGAAGGATAAACTCTACCTGGGCCGCACGATAGAGTTTACCGAAACGCACGGCTACGTGCCCATGCTCGAGGGGCGCTCGTCGGTGGGGCGGCTGGGCCTGTTCGTGCACATCACGGCGGGCTTCGGCGACGTGGGCTTCGCGGGCTTCTGGACGCTGGAGATGTTCTGCGTGCAGCCCGTGCGCATCTACGCCGGGGTACAAATCTGCCAGATCTTCTACCATAGTATAGAAGGAGACTATGAAACCTACCGCAGTGGCAAGTACCAGAACAACCAGGGCGTGCAGCCGAGTCTGCTGTTCAAAGATTTCGAGTAGCAGCCCCTGTCCGGAGGACTAGCAAAGGTAGCGCACCCAACAGCAATAATTTTTTCGGCTGATCCGAGCAATTAATTCGCTAATTTTTTACCTTGATCAAAACCACTAAATTTTTTGACGATGAACCTACACGACGCCCTAGCAAAAGCGCATCAGAAGCGCGCGACCGTCCTGGCCAGCGTTCCGGCCACGCCCCCCGAGGTTGGCCCCGAACTGGAACCCGTCTACTCCCTGCTGCGCCACCGCGGCGAGCAGGAGACGCAGTTGATCAACCAACTGGGAATGCAGCGCTCGCTGGATCAGATCAACAACCCGCAGAGGCACCGCTGGCTCACGCAGTTGTACGACGGCGAGGTGTACCACGGCTACGACGTACGGCAGGTGTGCGTGAACTACCGCATGCGCATGCTGCCCAGCCACCGCTACTGCGGTCCCATCGACCCGGAGTTTGGGGCAAAACTGAATCGCTTTCAGCGCGAGCACCAACTCACCGACGACGATCTGAAGCACGACTTTTTCGTGGTGGCCCCGGCCGAGACCTTTGACCTGGAAAAACGGCAGCGTCCTTTGGTAGACCCGTTGTTGCTCTACCGCATCGACGAGCAGCACTACAAACTGGTGCACCAGTGGGGCGGCGACTTGCACCCCCTGCGCTACCTGCGGGCGTGGCGGCACCGCAGCCTCACCACCATGACGCTCTACTGGACGCTGTTCACCTTTGTGCTCACCATGCTGCTGTTCGGTGGACTGGCCGAGTCGTTCACTAATGCGCTCACCATTTCCTCGGTGTTTACGTTTTTGGTGGGCTGGGGCTACTACTCCACGCTGCGCGACAACTACGACGAGCAACGCCACCGCTTCAGCATCCACAACTGGAACCAGGATTGGACCTTTCTGAATTGAATCGCACTTAAACCAACAACGGGGCAGGAAATATCTTGCCCTTTTTCTTTGCCAGCCAGGCTAATTGGTTTGTACAACTGGTAGATGATCGCGATGCTTCTATTCATCTTTGTCAGCGTTAAACAGAGACAATATCCATGAAATGTCATTTCTTCCCCTCGTTCGCCCTACTTTCTTTCTTGCTATTGTTGTCGTGTCAAGGTCCTAAAGAATCTCAAGGCAGTGAGGCAACCGACCCGTTCAAAGATCCTAACTTGGTTTACCAGCCCTATACCCCCAAATCTACGGATAGAGTTGTGTCTCGCGCTGCTTACGCGGACAAACTATACGGCTTCTGGCTGGGGCAGTGTATCGCTAACTGGACCGGACTGGTCACCGAAATGGATAAAGTTGGAAATGTCGGGGAGACAAAAACGGGCGATTTTTATACTCGGGAAGACTGGGGAACCCCTGATTTGCCCAGCATCTGGGGCCAAGGGGTCCCCAGTGACCTGTCGGAAACCATTGACTTTGTCTTCAGGGATGAGGACGAAGTCTGGGGTGCCGATGATGATACTGACATTGAATACATGTATCAGCATCTGCTATACACCAACCAGACCAGTATTCTCAGCGGCGAACAAATCAGGGCCGGCTGGTTGAAGCACATAAAACACGAGGAAGAAAATTATCTGTGGGTGGCGAACCAGAAGGCACTGGATATGATGATGGAAGGAGCCATTCCGCCGGAAACTAGCAATCCTGCCTTGACCAAAGACAGTGTTTATGACAATTATTACGAAATGATTGACGCGCAACTGACCACCGAGATTTTCGGATTCTTTGCTCCCGGCCGTCCGGACATCGCCCTGAGGATGGCCGACCTTCCCATCCGGACCACCGCCCGCGAAAACGCCCAGTGGATATCAGAATTCTACGTGATCATGTATTCGTTGGCTTCTTCGGTAGACGAAAATCTCTCTAGAGAGGAACAGATACTGTGGATGGCCGACAAAGCACGCCAGCGACTTCCCGAGACCTCCTACGCGGCTAAGATGTACGATTTTGTTAGCGCTACTTACAGTAAAAACCGCACCTGGGAAGAAGTGCGTGATGCGGTGTATACCCGCTATCAGGTAGACCAGGAAGATGGCTACACCATCACCGCTCAGCGTATCTACTGCAACGGCTGTTTTACTGCCGGGATCAATTTTGCGGCTAGTATCATCAGCCTGCTCTACGGTGAAGGAGACCTGAAAGAAACCATCAAGATTGGCACCCTGGCCGGGTGGGATTCCGATAACCCCACGGCCATCTGGGGAGGTCTGCTGGGTTTCATGTACGGCAAAGAAGGGGTAGAAGCCGCTTTCGGACGCAAGTTCTCGAGTAAGTTTAACATTCACCGGACTCGGATCAATTTTCCTAATGACGGTCTGGATAATTTCGTTGACATGGCTAAAGAGGGAATTTACATCATTGACCGGGTGGTGCAGGAAGAGATGGGTGGGGGCATCGATCCGGAGAAGAACGTGTGGTATATGCCCAAGGTTGAGTTAAATGTACTTTGGAAGTCTGCCAATCTAAATTCTGACTTTTGATTTTACAAGATAACAGAGGAAACTAAACCCACGAAACTTCCCGCCCCCCGGCTAGGTTGTAGTAAAAAAATTAGAAATTCAACCCATGCCCATTAACTTTCACCGCGTACCCACGGCTTGCTTTGTGCTGGAAGAAGCCCGGCTGCGGCAAAATTTAGAAACTTTGCGGTACGTGCAGGAGGAGTCCGGCGCCCAGATCATACTTGCTCTCAAGGGGTTCGCTATGTTCAGTACCTTCGGCCTCATCCGGCAGTACCTGCACGGCACCACCGCCTCCTCGCTCTACGAAGCGCGCCTAGGCTACGAAGAGTTCGGCGACGAAGTGCACGCCTACGCTCCCGCTTATTTTGAAAGCGAATTTGAAGAGCTGATGGGCTACTGCAACCACATCACCTTTAATTCGCCCGCCCAGTGGGAGCGGTTTCGACCGTTGGTACAAAACCATTCCAAGAAGATTTCCTGTGCCATTCGCATCAACCCCGAATACTCGGAGGTGGAAACGGACCTGTACAATCCTTGCGCCATCGGCACCCGGCTGGGCGTGACGGCCGACCAAATCGGCGACCGACTGCCCGAGGACATTGAGGGCCTGCACTTCCATACCCTGTGCGAAAGCGATTCGCACGCCCTGGAACGCACGATTCGGGTGGTGGAAGACCGCTTCGGCCACTTGCTACAGCAGGCTAAATGGCTCAACCTGGGCGGCGGTCACCTGATGACGCGTGCGGGTTACGATCTGGAGCACACTATCCGTCTTATCAAGGAACTGCGCGAAAAATACGATTTAAGCATAACGATGGAACCGGGCTCGGCCGTGGCCTGGGAAACCGGCTACCTGACCAGCACGGTGGAAGACATCATCGATAGCCGGGGCATCCGGGCGGTGGTGCTTGACGTGAGCGTGTCGGCACACATGCCCGACTGCGTGGAGATGCCCTACAAACCGGTGGTACTGAGTGCCCGCGACGCCGAGCCGGGCGAACCGGCCTACCGCCTAGGCGGACTCACGTGCCTGGCCGGTGACTACGTGGGTGACTACGCTTTTGACCCACCATTGCAAGTGGGCGACCGGGTGGTGTTCAACGATATGATGCACTATACGATGGTGAAGACCACATTCTTCAACGGCGTACGCCATCCGTCTATCGGCATCTGGCACGAAAACGATACCTTCGAGCTGGTGCGAGAGTTTGGGTACGAAGATTATAGAAACAAGCTTTCCTGAATGAGCAAACCCAAGTGGGTTGGCGCTCACGCTAGACTCCTTTTTTTGTTAATTGATGCCTGGCTGAAGTAGACAGCTTACCGATGAGCGCGTCAACTTCACGTTTGACCTGAAACGGGCTGTCCCGAAACAACGCCTGTAAATCCAGTTGAATCTTATCGCTGACTTCATCCTTCCGCTCGGTTACCAAGTTGCTAATCTTGTGGTGATAATCCGTGTTGAAACGAAGACGTTCTTTGCTGACTACTCCCTGCCGAACCAGCGCGCGGGCCTTTTTAGGGCAGCGACAGGGATTATTGGGGTTGATCAGACCGCACCGCCCAGCCACAAAGTTGAGCAAGTCAGCTTTTGCCCGGTGCAGCTTCACACGATAATTAGCGGGAGTAATTTCAAAGAGCTCAGCCCCTAATCGGTGGTCCGCTCCAAAGACTTCTCCCACAATATACAGCAATCTCTGCTCGCGGTCGAGGCACATCAGCATGGCCGTTGCGCACAAAATGCGTACCTCTTCAATCTCTGTTTCGCTCACTTCGGGGGCGGTTGCCTCAGACCACTGCCTCGATGCATTTACGTGGGCTTCTAACAATTGCTCAGTTTTCTTAGGGGGCGCGTTCAGGAAGTGATTAAAGGCAATTCGATAGAGCCAGGTGCGAAACTGACTGTTCCCTTTAAAGCTCGTCAGGTTAGTGACTACTTTGATCAATACCTCCTGGGTGGCATCCTGCGCGTCTTCCGGATCAGAAAACAGCTTGAGTGAAACGTTGTAAACGTAGTCTTGATGACGCTTGATGAGTAGTTCCAGCGATCGGTCGTCTCCGGCCAAGGCTGCACCGATCAGCGCGTTATCAGCATCGGATGAGTAGTCGGGGGAGAATACCATAGCGGTTCGGAAGATTAGTGCATTAAGGGGCGTTGCTCAGCCATACCGGAACATTGAAAGATTCGCGGCGGCCCGCTTTGTTCTCAAAGTAGGCCTCGGCCACCTCCCGGCTTGACCATACGGAAATGTAGCAAGTTTGCCCATCTGTATCTAACAAAGTCAGCGCCGCCACGATGGCACCGCTCGCGTCGTCGTCAACCAACGGGTTTTCGGCTGATAGCACCGCCCACCGGTTGCCTTCTTGGGCCACTCGCGGGGGTATAACGCTCATCTCTTTCACCTGATAATAGGCTACCATGCCCGGTTGGCCGTACTTTTTTTCCGTTCTGTCAAACCACGCGGAATTGAACCAGCCTTTTGCCTGCTGTTCGGTTTCCCAGAGATAGATGCCTCCCGCAAATTTGTGGTTTTCGGTCAGGGAGAAAAACTTGTAACGCAGCCCGGCTACGGCCTGATACTCAGGAACAGATTGTTTCATCTTATTAACCACCAAGCTTCGCCAGGCGTACCAGGGCTTCTTCACCCGCGTGATGGTGAGCACCGTGATTGCTGAGGGGTGATCGATACCGAGGCCTTGTGCGTTAGCGAGACCTTTGCCATTCGGCAAGTTTTTGTTGGTGGGGCTTAGGGTAGCAGCAATCACCAGCGCTACTATCCCGGTTAAGATTGTCATGGAATATGGTTTAAGGGTAAACAACCCTTAGACCATAAAACCAATATATGTTACAAATCGGACCGGCGAAGCGATATCGTTGGCGGACCGCTACCGCAGATCAACCACCTCCACGCCCTTGTGCTTACGCTTGTTGAAGGTGAACACCTCATCATCTACCGGAGCTTCGGGATCGAAGTTATTAATATCGTAGGTGTAGCGGGTGCCGTTCTTCTCAAAAATCTTCCAGCGCTTGAGCACCTTATCCTCCTGACTGATGTGCAGGCGAATCTTGAAAAACTGGTTGTCTTTATTTTCCGGAATCAAGTCTACCACCTGGTAGGCTTTGCCGTTGATGGTTTCGTCTTCCTCGTACACGTACTTGAATCCACGCTGGTAAGCGTTATAAATCTGGGTAGGGGAGATGTCGCCTTCTTCGGGGTCGTAGTTGTCGATGTTTACCTCGTTGGCTTCTTCCAGGTAGGTCCATTGGGTGGTGCCATCGTTAATCACTTCTTGTCCGCCCATGTTCAGGCGGAATTTATCACCCTTCACGGTGATTTGCCCCTCAAACTGGTCGGCCTGGGGCTGATCAGGAATTTCCATGGTGTAAGAAAAGTCCGCTTCGTAGGCCCCGATGGCTTGGTAGTGCTGACTCATGGCGTCCAGAATTTTGCGCGCTTCCTTGTCGTACTCACTCTGGGCTTGAACTGCTGCCAGGGGCATCAGGGTAATCAATATTCCGGTTAGGATTTGTTTCATTGTTGAAATGGTTATGTAGGTACCTTCTAATCCATATTGTTCAACAATTGTTCCAAACTATATTCATCACTGATGAGCACCTCGCGGGCTTTGCTACCCTCGAAGGGACCCACGATGCCCGCTGCCTCTAGTTGGTTGATCAGCCGCCCGGCCCGGTTGTAGCCCAGCTTCAGCTTGCGTTGGATCAGGGAGGTGCTGCCCTGCTGATGGCGCACCAGCAGGCGGGCCGCGTCGTCGAACAACGCATCGCGGTTCTTCAGGTCCACCTCCAGCACATCAGTATCGTCGTCGCCCACGAACTCGGGCAGCAGGTAGGCCGACTCGTAGGCGCGCTGCGAGCCGATAAACTCGCAGATGTTGTCTACCTCATGGGTGTCGATAAAGGGGCACTGCAAGCGGAAGATGTCGGAGTTTACCGACAACAGCATATCGCCCATGCCCACCAGTTGTTCAGCCCCACCGGTGTCCAGAATGGTGCGCGAATCCACCTTTGAGGTGACCCGGAACGACAAGCGCACCGGGAAGTTGGCCTTGATAATACCTGTGATCACATTGACCGAGGGCCGCTGCGTGGCCACTACCAGGTGAATGCCGATGGCCCGGGCCAGCTGGGCCAGTCTTGCAATTGGGGTTTCCACTTCCTTGCCCGCGGTCATCATCAAATCAGCCAACTCGTTGATAATCAGCACGATGTAGGGTAAAAAGCGGTGCCCTTCGTTCGGACTAAGTTTGCGCCGGACAAACTTCTGGTTATACTCTTTGATGTTACGACAACTAGCATCCTTAAGCAGGTTATAGCGGTTGTCCATCTCGATGCACAACGAGTTGAGGGTGTAGATCACCTTCTTGGTTTCGGTGATGATGGCCTCCTCGCTGTTGGGAATCTTCGCCAAAAAGTGGCGCTCCAGTTTGTTAAACAAGCTAAGCTCTACCTTCTTCGGATCAACCAGCACAAACTTCAGCTGGGAAGGATGGCGCTTGTAGATCAGCGAGGTGATGAGCACGTTGAGGCCCACTGATTTGCCCTGCCCGGTGGCCCCGGCGATGAGCAGGTGGGGCATTTTGGCTAGGTCGGCAATGAACAGTTCGTTAGACACGGTCTTTCCCAGGATGATGGGTAACTCCTGCTTGGTGCGCATGAACTTGTCGGTGAGCACCACCGAGTGCATACTCACCACCTCGCGGTTTTTGTTGGGCACCTCGATGCCGATGGTTCCCTTGCCCGGAATGGGAGCGATGATACGAATGCCCAGCGCCGACAAACTCAGGGCGATATCGTCCTCCAGGTTCTTGATCTTGGAGATCTTAATGCCTGCTTCGGGCACAATCTCGTACAACGTCACGGTGGGGCCAATGGTGGCCTTGATGGACGAGATGCCGATCTTGAAGTTGATGAGCGTCTCTACAATGCGGTCTTTGTTGGCTTCCAGCTCCTGCGGGTCCACCTGCACGCGTCCGCTCTGCGAAGCATTGAGCAAGCCTTGCTCAGGGTAGCGGTACGATGATAAATCCAGGGTGGGGTCGTAGTGCTCAATCTCGCTGCCACCCTCTTCTTCGGCAACGGGTTCTTCAATCTCGAGTGATAACTGCTCGGCCGGGGGGGGCGGGGCCACATTGAGCGGAATGTGGTTGATTGGCTCCTTAGTGGGTGGGGGGGAGGAACGATCTCTACTCCGGCCTCAGCTTCCTGGTCGAAGGGACTGCTCGGTCCAGGATCAGGAGTCGCTGCGCTTTCCTCCATCATCTCGGTAAACAAAGCTTCGTTCTTGGATGTTGGGGCCGGAGCCGTCGGTGCGGATGTAAAATTAAACCAGTGGGAGATATCAAAGAAGAAGATCAGAAACACGGCCAGGGCCAGCAGCAGTAGCAAAAAAGTGCCCCAGCCGATGAGGCTGTTGCTCAGCACCGCCATCTCGTAGCCGAGTCCGCCGCCCAGGAAGCCCCACTCCGTCACGGTCTCCTGGTGGTACACCCAGTAGCCCAGCAACAGGCTGGTCCACACCAGAAAGAACGCCACCCACTGAAAGGCGCGGTTGGGCCGAATGATTTGCTGCCGAAACACAACACGTGTGCCCCACACCAGCAGCAGCGGGGGGATCAAGAACGAGGCCACCCCAAACCAACGAAAGATAAACAGGTAGGCGGCGGTGGCACCCACCAGTCCCAACCAGTTCTTGATCTCAAGGCCAGCCGATTTCACATTGCTTTCCAGTACCGATTCCACCACACTTTGGTCATCTGGTCCGTAGAAAAGGAACGCCACGAAGGCGATAAGCAGGTATAGCGCGGCCACGATCAGAAAGAAGCCTATGGCCAGGTGAAGACGACGATCCTTCAGGGGGTTCTTCCACTGCCGGGGTTTTCGCCGGGGAGTGGCTACCTTTTTCTTGTTAAACTGGTTGCTCTTCTTCGTTTTTTGCGCCATGATATTGGGTGTAGCCGCGTCCGATCACGTGGGTAAAACTAGAAAATATTTACACAAATAGCATGACGGGGCACAAAATCAAAAATTTTGCAACGGCGGCTAATTTTTTTTGCGAAATTAGTGTTACGGAGACATTGCCCCAATTTTAACGAATTTTAACAACCTTCACCTATTCACTATGCAACAATCTTACGATACCGTACTCTGCCGCACCGCGCGGGGCTGGGTGGCCGGACTACCCCACGGTCTGGCCTACGCCTTCACTTATCAGAACATCACCCTGCAACTCACCGAAGAAGAGATCAGTCGGCTCAAGCAGCGGCTCGAGGATATAGAAACGCACGAATGGTTTCAGTTGTCTGACTGCCAGTTCACTCTTCTGACCGTTCCTCGGCTAGAAGGGTGCTTTTATCTGGAAGAAGCCGAGGTCGACGAGATGATAAATCTGCTGGGTGAGGCCGCCGCGATGGTGAAGGTGCACCAGTGTTTGCTGAACCGGATGCGGTAAGGCACGAAGCCAGAGGAGCGTTGGGTTGACGTGCTGCTTGTTGTTTAAGTAATAACTGATGTTACGCATTGACTTCAATGTTGAGTTGAGCTTTAATGTCGGATAGCTGTTTGAAAGCGGTTTTTACTGCATTTTTATAAAGCATTGCCTTCATTGCAAAATGGTTGAGGTTGGTTTTCATTTTCAATCGCTCCAGTTTCCAAAAGGCTACCATAGAGCAGAAGAAATGATTGGCCTGCGTCCTGACCGTTTTAGTTGGTGACTTGGGGTAACTGGCGTTGCTCTTGACTGATTTGTACATCTCTTCAACCTTCCAACGGTTGCTGTAAACATCCTTGATCTGTTCACCGCTCAGCGACAGGTTACTGCTCACCAGATAGAGTACCCCTTGGCTGCCGTCCTTGTTGTGGTAGACCGCTTTGGTAAGTAATAGGGGGAAACCCACTTGCTCAAGTTGGATTTCCACCGCCTGCCCTTCTTGTAGTTGCAGTTGATCTGTTCGCTTTTCTTCTCCGTTGCCCCCAACCATTGATACCTTCCGGTTGGTTTTCAAGGGCATGATGAATTCAGTTTTGTGCCCCTCCTTGATGTGACGCATGTTTTCGGCGGAGGCAAACCAAGTGTCAGCTAGCAGATAATCCACCCTAGAGAGATTTTGGCAGGCATTGCTTACTATCTGACGAAATAAGGTCTGTTTATCAGTGCTGGCCACTCTTTTCTGCTTGCCTGTTTTCTTATCGCTAATCCATCTGTCTTTTTTAACCAACTCCATACCCACTGGCAGAGAAACCCCAGCACGGTAGAGCAGGCAGCTTAACTGATTGACCCCCTTGACTGATTTGCCGACAGTGTGGTCGAAATGCCAGCAAATCAGTTCGCTTTCATCCGTATAAGGCTTGGCCTCTACCGTATCATCCAGGATCAGGTAGCTCGGCCCTGGCTGTTGCTCTATTTCCCGTACGGTAGATTTGACCAGTTTCCAGAGGTCTTTGGAGGTGAAATCATCTTTGGAAAGAAAACGGGTAATCTTGTCGTGGCTAAGCCTACCCTCCAACATATCAGACATACCAGTAGCTGTGGTCTGAGCAGTGGAAACCAAAAGGTAGTCCGTGTATAAATCTAATATCCCCTTATCCATGACTGGTTCTCTTGCTTGATAGTATCTTTTATCCGTAAATTTAACAGATCACTTGGCTTGCGTGCGTAACATCAGGTAATAAGTAAGGCGGTTACTGGTGCTCACCCGCTAATTATTTACTGTGGTGAGAACGTACCTTGTGTGGGTAGGATCGCGAAAGGAAAGCGACTTTTTAACCAGGGTTAAGGTTGGGGCGGAAAAATGACTTTCTTGTTTTTCGTTAAAGTGGTTCCAGACTTTAGAAACGGGCTTTTCTGAGCCGGAACTAGTCTAAAGATCCTAAAATAGATGGCGCTGACCCAGGCCAAACTACTTTTTGACGTCCTGTCTCTGAAGTTTAGTAACCGAAAACTAACTTTCTGCCTCTGATCGAGACTGATCAGCGACGCCGACCAACGTTTTGGTGAGTAAGCAGTTGGTAGGTTCTAGCAGAAGTGGTCACTCAACCGGCAGTTCGTTCGAAACGTAAGCGGGTAGTTGAAATATACAAACTATAGGGTAACGGTAGCACGCCGTGCTCAGCGTCAAGCGTCCCGGACGAAGGCTTCTACAAAGGTATAAGCGCGCAAAGTTAACCCACAACTGCGACAGACTCCAAAAAATACAAAAGGGACGTCACCAGTGCGGCAACGTCCCTTTTTGATGATGCACTAGGCACTTACTCCGCTTCTACCGCATCTTTTTCGTCATGCAGGAAGCCTATGGCCAGCGAGTCTTCGCCCAGGAAGTGCTCGGCGTGGTGCGCCCGGTCTTCGGTAGCCACCAGCAGACCCTCGAGCAGCGACTTAGTGGCGTAATCTCCTAATTCGTTGGCGCGCTTAATCGTTTTGCGCAGCTCGATGGCGATGGCCTTTTCTGCTTCCATATCGTGCTCCAGGCTCTCACGGATGCGGTAAACCCCCTCTTCTTCGTGCTCGACGTAAGCTAGTTTAGCAACGTTGGCCGGATGGCAGGTAGGAGCCACTCCCATCACGGTTAAGCGCTCGGCCAGCGCGTCGTAGCCCGTGTGAATTTCGTTGTAGTTGTCCTCGAAGAACAAGTGCAAATCACGAAACTGCGGGCCTTCCACCATCCAGTGGTGCTTGTGGTACTGGTGATACAGGGTGACAAACGACGCCAGATGGCGGTCTAAGTGCTCGGCTACTTCCAGGGCGGTTTCTTCTTTCAGACCTACCGGATTGCCTTCGTACTCTTTCTGCTTTCTTAACTTATCCATAATTAAAGTTTCTTAATGGTTATAGGTGTTGATTAGTAAACCACTCTGGAATAAGAAGGTTTGCAATAGAGCAAGTCTTTAACCCCTAATCTCCTCACCACCCCCACAAGTCATCCCAACCATGCCCCACCAGCAACTTACCGTTATTCTAGGCAATCAGCTTTTTCCGAACCATCAGGCCCTGCAACCTGCTGAGCAGACCCTGTTCTTTATGGCCGAAGACGTGGGTCTGTGCACGCACTTCAAGTACCACAAGCACAAGCTGATGCTATTCTTGTCGGCCATGCGCTCGCACGCTGAAGAAATCGGGAAGCAGTATCCGCTCAAGTACTGGCACCTGACGGCCGAGAACCAGCGGTTATCTTACGAAGACAAGCTAGCGCGGACGCTGGACGAACACCCATCAATTACCGAGATCATTACCTACGTGATTGAAGACAAGTTCTTCGACGAGCGGATGCAAGCCTTCTGCCAACAGCGGGGATTGCAACTTACCGTCATGGACTCGCCGCTGTTCTTGAACACCGTGGCCGACTTTCAGGAATATGTTGACCGCTCGAAGCGACCCTTTATGCAGTATTTCTACATCGAACAGCGTAAGAAACGTAATATTCTTATCGACGAACACAATGAACCGGTAGGGGGGAAGTGGTCGTTGGACGCTGAGAACCGCAAAAAACTGCCGAAGGGCATTCGCATTCCCGATTTAGTGCAGAGCGAAGCGACCAAACATACCGAAGCTGTTGCTCAATTAGTAAATGACCTATTTTCTGACCACCCGGGCGATACGGCTGACTTCTGGCTGGCCACCACCCGGCGGCAGGCGCTCTACCGGGTGCAGGACTTTCTAAAAAACCGCTTCGAGGACTTCGGGCCCTATGAAGATGCCATTGACCGTAACCGCAACTTTCTGTTTCACTCGGTACTGTCGCCCTACATCAATTTGGGACTGATCACTCCTGACGAAGTGGTGAGCAAAGCGTTGGATTACGCCGCCGAGCACGATACGCACTTTCCGAGCGTGGAGGGCTACGTGCGGCAGGTGATCGGTTGGCGAGAATTCATGCGCGGCATGTACCATACGCACGACCTGAAAGGCAACTTCTTCGGCCACCAGCGTCAGTTGAACGACCACTGGTACCAAGGAACGACCGGGGTGCCGCCGCTCGATGATAGCATCAAACGGGTGGTGAAACACGGCTACACCCACCACATCGAGCGGCTGATGGTGCTGGGCAACATTATGTTGCTGTCAGAAATTCATCCCGACGCGGTGTACGGCTGGTTCATGGAGATGTTCGTCGATTCGTCGGACTGGGTGATGGTGCCCAACGTGTACGGCATGAGTCAGTTTGCCGACGGCGGCACCTTTGCTACCAAACCCTACATCGGCGGGGCCAACTACATCGCCAAGATGAGCAACTACTCCAAGTCGGGCGATTGGGTGGATGAGGTGGACGGGCTGTACTGGCGGTTTATCGATCAGCACCGCCGGGTGTTTGCCGCCAACCAGCGCATGAGCATGATGCTGGGCACGCTGGAGCGCATGGACGCCGACCGAAAGGAGCGTTTGTTTCGGGCGGCCGAAGACTTTCTGGCGCGAAACACTGAGTAGAAGCGGCACCGGTCATCAAAGCAATAGCACCGTCATCAGTAATTGTGTGACCCCAAGACCGTAAGTATTGGTAAAGTGTTGAAAATCAGGCCAATTGTTTTGCGTTTTAGAGATCGTGCTTCAATGCAAAAAATATCTGGGGGATACGGCAAAGGTAACTACTCAGGTAGGGTAGCATTTTTTGGTAAGTTAAGAAAAAGTTATTATTGTTGATTGTGGATGAATCTAACGAGATAGCGATACTGAGGGCGGAGAATGCCTCATTGCGCCAGCGGGTAGCTAGTCTGGAGGAGAAAGTAATGCTATTGTTACAACGACTGGAGGGCAAAGCAGTCAAGAAAGACAGCCACAATAGTCACCAGCCACCGAGTCAGCATAAGGCTAACAAAATGAGTAGAAGCCTTCGTCAGAAAAGCGGGCGCAAGTCTGGGGGGCAAGCCGGACATCAGGGGCACACGCTCAAGATGGTAGCCGTAGCCGATGAGATAGAGGAGTTAAGAAGTAGTTACTGTCAGGAATGTGGCAATGCTTTGCCCGAAGCGCAGCAAGTAGTCTCCCGCCGCCAAGTAGTAGACATTCCGCCAGTGCAGCCGGTTTATACTGAATATCGTCAGTATGGGTGTCAGTGTGCATGCTGTGATAACTTTCAGAAAGCAAGCTATCCGGCGGGGGTGAATGCCCCTATCCAATACGGTCCTCGCCTAGAAGCCTATACGGCTTACTTAAGTGTGTATCAGTATGTGCCTTATCAACGACTGGCTTTGCTTTTTCGGGACGTATTTGGCTTAGCGTTGAGTCAGGGCAGTTTGTATAATATGTTAGAAAGGGCTGCTCTTAAAGCCAGTCCCATCTACGAAACTATTCAAGCACAAATACAAAAGGCCAGCTACGTAGGCAGCGATGAAACCGGTGCGCGTGTGAATGGCAAGAATTGGTGGATATGGACCTGGCAGAATGTGAAGAACACTTTCTTGAAAGCTTCTGCTTGCCGAGGCAGCCAAGTTATCGAAGAAACCTTTCCCGATGGATTGCCTAAGGCTACCATAGGCTCCGATCGCTGGGCGGCGCAGCTCAAGATTACTTCCAACGCCAAGCAACTCTGTTTGGCTCACCTGCAACGAGACTTGATTTTCCTGGAAGAAAGCGAAAAAAGCCCCTGGTCCACGCATTGTAGAACTCTGCTGCATGATGCTCTGAAGCTCAACGAAACAGCACATAGACAAGAAAAAGCTTGGCGTAAGGGTCAGCAGGAGGTCTACGAGTTGGAAAATCGGCTCAATCGGTTACTACTCCGCCCTATTGATGGCAGACGGTTTGAAAAAACCCACACTTTCCAAAAGTCTATGGTTAAGTATCGGGACTGCTTGCTGGTTTTCTTGTACGATTTGGAAGTACCCCCAGACAACAATGGCTCAGAGAGAGCCATTCGCAATGTAAAGGTTAAACAGAAGGTCTCCGGGCAGTTCAAATCCGGGCAAAGCACTTTCTGCATCCTACGCTCGGTTATTGATACCCTCAAAAAACGAGACCTTGATGTATTCACCTATCTAAGTAGTCGCTCAGAATAAATTACAAAAATCTGCCTAGGATTTTGTATTTATAGAGTGTGAAAAAACAAACACTAGATCCGTTAGAACGGCAGACTTTGGAACAAATGTATCGTTTTCACCCTAACAAACAAGCCCGATTACACGCTCATGGGCTGCTGTTGTTAGCCCAAGGCTACTCCTTTGCCGAAGTAAGCCAGATACTGCTGCGCTGCCAAAAAAGCGTTTACAACTGGGTGAATCGCTGGCAGGACAAGGGATTAGTTGGCCTTTACGATCAGATTGGACGGGGCCGCAAGCCCATACTAGACTTGAGGGATTGCCTGAAAGTGGAAGCCATCGTTGAGCAAGCTCCCCGAAGAGTGAGTCAGCATCTGGAAGAGATCAAAGAGCAAACCGGGCATTGGATCAGCAAATCTACGCTAAAACGCACCCTGCGTAGTATGGGTTTAGGTTGGAAACGCATTCGTAAGTGGTTAGGCAACTTGCGTAATGAGGCAGATTTTCGCATGGCCCAGCAAGAGTTGGAGAGTCTAAAAGAATTAGAAGACAAGGGATTGATTGAGTTGTACTTCTGCGACGAGTCAGGTTTCAATCTGACGCCTTGTGTGCCCTATGCTTGGCAAAAGCAGGGGCAAACGATCTGCCTGCCTGCCGCCAAAGGGGGCAGCTACAATGTGCTAGCAATGATGCGTCGCAATAATAATTTGCACGCCTACGGTTTCCAAGGCAGCATCAATTCCCAGGTAGCCATTGCCTGTATGGATGAATTCGCTATCCAACGAGCACAGAAACCAAATTGCCTACCCGCTTATATCATTATCGATAATGCGCCTATCCATAACAGCCAAGCTTTTCGGGCCAAGGAAAAACAATGGGCCCAGCAGGGAATTACCCTCAAACGAATCCCCGCCTATTGCCCCGAACTCAACTTAATAGAAATCCTTTGGCGTAAAATTAAGTACGATTGGATACCCTTCAACGCCTATCAAACCCTGGACAAACTCATCCACGAAGTGGAACAGATTATCCGAGACGTAGGTAAACGTTTTGTAATTAATTTTGATTGACTACTTAGCTCAAATCATGGCTAGCCCAGCTACCTGAGTAGTTACCGGCAAAGGTAATTGTTCTTTGACTACCATCACCCCTAACTTCACCAACCTATGAAAACGTGTATCCTGCTGTTGAGCTTGCTGACCTGGACAATGATCGACGCGTCGGCGGTTCCCCCCGCTGCATCCCCTTTCATCAAAGTAGATCAGTTTGGTTACTTCCCCTCCTCTCAAAAGGTGGCCGTCATCTCGAATCCGAAGCAAGGCTATAATGCCAACCAGTCGTTTAGTCCGGCCACCGGCGCCAACCGCTACCAAGTGCGTCGCTGGAGCAACGATGCGGTGGTCTTCCGGGGAACCCTGACCGCCTGGAACCAGCGCGAAACCCACGCCCAGTCTGGCGACCAGGGCTGGTGGTTTGACTTCTCCGACTTGACCGAACCGGGTTCCTATTACGTGTACGACATGAGGAACAAGGTCAGTTCGGGTCGCTTTGAGATCAACGAAAATGTGTACGATGACGTGCTTCGACAGGCCGTCCGTATGTTCTACTACCAGCGCGTAAACTTCGCCAAGGAAGCTCCCTACGCCGGTAAGTGGACCGACGAAGCCGCTTTTGACGGGCCAAACCAGGACAAATTTGCCACCAGCGTAGACGCCAAAGGCGATGCCAGCACCGTCCGCGACCTGCGCGGCGGTTGGTTCGACGCCGGCGACTTGAACAAGTACACCACCTTTACCTTTGAGACCTTAAGCTTGATGCTGGAAGCGTACCGAAAGCATCCTGCTGTCTTTAAGGACAACTACAACATTCCCGAATCGGGCAATGGCGTGGCTGATTTGCTGGACGAAGTGAAGTACGAACTAGACTGGCTCAAGCGGATGCAGGACGCAACCGGTACGAACGGTTTGATGCTGAAGGTGGGGGTAGTTACTTACAACGACGTATCGCCCCCGAGTCAGGATGCGCAGGCCCGGTACTACGTGGGGGAGTGCACCTCGGCCACTATTGCCGGAGCGGCGACGTTTGCGCTGGGAGGGCTGGTTTATCGATCCCTACCCCAGTCGGCACTATCTGATTATGGCAACGATTTGGTCGCCC
Source organism: uncultured Cytophagales bacterium (assembly GCA_963761785.1). Classification (GTDB taxonomy): domain Bacteria; phylum Bacteroidota; class Bacteroidia; order Cytophagales; family Cyclobacteriaceae; genus Tunicatimonas. Next base: position 561,602 of record CAVXII010000001.1, on the reverse strand, counting down.
GGGCCGAACGGGCGTGGGTGCGTGCCCGTGAGACTACGGAACAGTATACCAGGTTTGAAACTGAGTGTGACAGTCAGGAAATCCGGGCCGGAGATGCGGATCAGTCCGTACAAAACCAGAAGAACCAGCTTCTGACCGCTGCGGTGTATCTTTACGAAGCCACTGGCCAGGCGGAGTACCGAGCGTACGTTGAGAGCAACTATCCACAAGTAAACGGTTTCCGGGAAGGAAGTCCTAACCTTTCCTGGCCCTACGCGATTAGCAATGCGTTTGCTATGTTGCAATATGCCACGCTGCCAAACGTATCCGCTAACGTGTCCCAGGCCATTGCGAACCGAAAGGCAGAAGAGGCGGAGCATTCGATAGAAGATTACCGGGCGGAGAAGGATTTGTATCGTGCTCATATGGAAGATCGGGCGCACCATTGGGGTAGCAACATTATCCGGGCCAACTCGGGCGGGGTGCTGCTGGATTTCAATACTTTTGGCATCAACCCTATTGATAAAGCACTGTACCGGGAAGCGGCCGAACAGTACGTTCACTGGCTGCACGGAGTCAATCCGCTGGGACTGGTGATGCTTACCAATATGTATGACTACGGAGCCGAACGCAGTGCCAACGAAATGGCCCACGCCTGGTTCAACGACGGCACGCCCTACGATAACGCCCTGACGTCGGCCGTCGGTCCGGCTCCCGGGTACCTGACCGGCGGACCCAACCGAGACTATCCGCTCAGTTCGGTGACTCCTCCCTACGGACAACCTCCTCAGAAGTCGTACCGCGACTGGAACACTGACGTGGATCAGGCCTACGCCATCACCGAGCCCGCTATTTACTACCAGGCGTCCTACGTGGCTTTGCTTAGCCGCCTGATCGCCACTCAGAACGAAGGTTCTAACCCGGCGCCGCCCCCCGTAAACAACGAGCTTTACGTATATCAGGATGCCCTGTCCGACGGCTGGCAAAACTGGTCGTGGTCGTCGGATATTGACCTGGCGCAGTCGGCGGTGGTGCAGGAAGGGAGTCGGGCAATGAAAGTTTCTTTTCAGGCCGCCGGAGGAGGGGCCGGAGTCTCGCTGCGTAGCGAAGCGGCAATCAGCACCAGCGACTATCAGGCCATTCAACTGTGGGTTCGGGGAGGATCAGCGGACCAGTCTTTGCGGATGTACATCCAGACCGAAGACGCGGCGGGCGGCAGTGCCGCAAAGACCTTTGTTGCGCCCGCAGGCCGGTGGCAGGAAGTGACGGTGCTGCTGCGCGAACTGGGGAGCCCCAGTGTGATTAAGCGCATCACGCTAGAAAACAACTCGACACAGACCGCCGCGCCCTTCTACGTAGACAACCTACGGCTGATAACGGAGACTGCCGGAGGGGTATCGAACCCGGTCACCAGCTCCGCCGTACAGGTGTATCCCAACGAACTAGGGGAGCGCGATCCGCTGCAACTCCGCTGGGACGAGGCAGCAGTGGCTTCCCACCGGATAGAAGTGATCGACCAGCAGGGACGGGCGACGTATCGGACCGTTCACCGGGGGGCGCAACTGCAGATTGATCGCGCGTATTTTCGCCAGGCGGGTATCTATGTCGTGCGGGTGTATCCTTTGGATGAAAGTGCCACTGGCCGAGTAGAAACCTTTAAAATTTTGGTACGGTAGGGAAATAGTCATAGTTATTGCTGATAACTGCCCCACGTAATATCTTGTCCAGATTTGTACTTGTATGCTTTAGAGGAGTTATCAATTTTGCCCAGCGAAAGAAAACGAGTTCCTTCACTGGCCGATTAGCGCATGAATACCCATCACCAACAACTAACGATACTCGGTATTGGGCTAGGACTGTGTTTTCCGCTGATTGCTATTCCTTTAGATATCCACTTCAACGAGCTCGACTTCGGCTGGTCGGCGATTGGGCAGGTTCATTCAGAGAATCCACTTCACTGGATCGTAGATAGCGCCCCATTAGTTTTAGGAACCATCTTCTATTTTTTAGGGAAAAATGTCGCTGAGCGCCGGTGCCAACTCGTGAAGCTTAACGAGCACATGAATCATCGGTGCCAGAACGTTTCTGAGTTTGTGGAAGCCCTGGATCAGGACGACTTTACCCTGGAATTTCAAGACAGTGACGACGATATCATTGCTACCCTAAACCGGTTCAGGAACAATCTGAAACGGAAGAATGATTCGGAAAAAGAACGGACCTGGATCAACGAAGGGGTAGCTAAATTCAGCGATTTGCTGAGAGCTGACGCTGACGATATCCCTTCCTTCTGTCAGAATATTCTCTCTAACCTGCTTCAGTACGTTAGCATGAACCAAGGAAGCATCTTTGTGCTAAACGAAACCGACGACGGGCCTTGCCTGTAACTAGCTGCTTGCTACGCCTGGGACAAGAAGCGTTTTGTCAACCAGAAAATTCTTCGGGGCGAATCGCTGGTGGGCCAGTGCTGGATAGAACAGGATAAAATACACCTGACCGATCTTCCGGAAGACTAAATTAAGATCACGTCGGGCCTGGGAAAGAGTTTGCCGCGTGTGGTCATCATTTTGCCGCTTAAAGCGGATGAGAAAGTATTGGGAGTGATCGAGCTGGCGTCCTTCAAACCGCTGGAATCCTTCCACATTGAATTTCTGGAAAAGATCGCCGAAAGCATGGCCTCGGTGCTACAGTCGCTGATGGTGACCACGCAGATTCGAACTTTGTTGCAACAAACCCAAGAACAAACCGAAAGTATGCAGGCGCAGGAAGAAGAACTGCGGCAAAGCATGGAAGAAATGCAAGCCACGCAGGAAGTGGCCGAGCGCAGTCAGAAAAAAACGGAGGCTATCTTCAACAGTGCCACAGACGGCATTGTGATGGTTACCGAGCACGGGCGCGTAGAAATGTTTAACCCGGCCGCCGAGTCGACCTTCGGTTATTCGGCTGAAGAAATAACGGGGCAAGATTTTGAGCAACTGTTTGTGCCGCCAGCAGACGATCAGGACGCTGAGCAGTTAACCTCGGTGCTGGTAGTGGGAAAGCAGCAGACCCTAGAAGCCCGGCGCAAAAACGGAGAGGTGTTTCTGGCCGAGCTGCAAGTGCAGGAAAGTCAGATAGGTAGCCAGCGCGTGTATATCGGCGTCATCCGCGACCTGACCCAGGACGAGCGGCACAAGGCCAACGAAAATCTAATGCGGGAACGCATCACGCAGATCGAGCAGAAGGCCTACGCCCAACTCACCAAACTGCGGGAGAAATATAAAGGCCAACTGGCCGAGCGAGATCGTGAGATTGAAAAGCTGCGCGCCGACCAACCGCCCGGAACTTCCGAAGCAAGTAATTGAATTTTGTTAACCTCAAACTAAAAACACAATGATCGATTTACAAGAAACCGCTCGCCTCAAGCAGGCCATCGACGAAAAGCCCGAGGCTTTCGAGCAAATTATTGAAGACACCAACCTGGCGATCTGCATCACCGACGAAGCCGGAAAATTTGCCGCGGTGAACAACAACTACACCAAGTGGTATGAGTATGACCGGAGCGAACTGGTGGGCGAAAGCTTCCTGAAAGTGGTGCCGGAAGAAACCAAGACCGAGCTATCGGACTTGCACGAAGAATTCATGGACATCCAGATTGAAATGATGCGCGATTGGGAAGTGGTGAGCAAAAGCGGAAAAACGCCTGAAGATCAGCGTAGACGCTGGCTACTCAGAAAAAATCCGCAACGCTCCGCATAAAATCACCTTTGTAAAGGTAGAAAACGCGTAGTAGCGCAAAGTAACTTGCTTCCGAAGCGCCTGCTTGTTGATATGACAAGCAGGCTTTTTTATTGGACAAAAAGCAAAGCAATGGACGACAAATGAGTACTTATTTGACCGGTAAAAGAGTTATCTTTGTCCGCTAAAAGGCGACGCTATGGATTTATCAACCCAGATTTTAAACCCACTGAGTGATCGGTCTAGTCTCACTTCCACGGAAATTCACAACCGGATTGAGTCTTCACCGAAAAATCGTTGCTGGGTTAAGTGCTGAAGAGTATCAGAAAGAGATAGAGCGATTGGCCATTGACCTGAGTTGGAAGTCATCGCAAATAGAAGGCAACACCTACACCTTGTTAGAGACGGAAAGGCTGCTTAAAGAGAAACAAACCGCATGCGGTAAGACGAAAGACGATGCAGTGATGCTGTTGAATCACAAAGAAGCTATCGATTTCACTCTTGACAATCCGGAATATCTCCGAAAATTGTCCGTCAGAAGAATTGAGGATATTCATAGCCTCTTGACAAAAGAATTAGGAATCAGCCGAAATCTCAGGGTCCGGCGAGTTGGTATTACCGGGACCAACTACCGTCCGCTGGACAATGAGTTTCAGATCAAAGAGGCTTTTAGAGTCATGTGTAGTCTGATTAACTTCAAGGCCAACGTGTTTGAGAAGTCACTAATCGCGCTGGTGCTCATTTCGTACATTCAGGGTTTTATGGACGGAAACAAACGAACTGCCCGGACCAGAAGCAACGCCATTCTGATCGCCAATAGTCACTGTCCCATCTCATTTAGGACGGTGGACTCGATCGACTACAAGAAAGCGATGCCGGTATTCTATGAGCAGAACAATGTCACGGCATTCAAACGGATATTTACTGATCAATTTGAGTTTGCGGTAAAAACCTATTTTTAGTCGCTGGTGCTACGATTCACAACGCGTAAGCTCGTACGTGGTTCTTCAGAAGAACTGCAATCGCAAAGATAACTAACCGTCTTTCAATACTACAATTAGGAAATTCAAAAGAATTTCTCTTTATTGCAATACTACCAATAAGACATTGCATGAAACAGTATCCCTTGGGCGAATTTGAAGAAATCGTGCTGCTCACGGTGGGCGCTTTGTTCGACGAAGCCTACGGAGTGGCCATCAAAGATGCCATTGAAGAACGGGCCAAGCGCAGCGTCAGTGTCGGTGCGTTGCAGTCGGCGCTGAAGCGGATGGAGAAAAAAGGCTACCTGGATGCGCGCACCGGCGAAGCCAATGCACAGCGGGGCGGCAAGCCCAAACGATACTACACCATCACCGCCTTTGGCAAACTGGCCTTGCAGCAGAGTCGCGACGTGCGCACCGCACTGTGGGAAGCCATTCCGAAGGTGGCGTTGGATTTCGGTGGATAGCCCCACACTTACCAGGTAGCACTTTATCATTCGGCGTTCCTTGCGTCCGGGGCCCGGTTCAATATTCGATATTGCCCGAATATCGAACCGGGCCCCGGCGGCACCGAATAATGAACAAGGAATGTCGAAGTAAAAAATAACCGCAACCTATGACCAAACGCTTCGCTAATCGTTTCTTTCGCTGGTTTTGTCATCCAGACTACTTCGATGAAATTCAAGGTGATCTGGAGGAGATGTATCAGCGGGATAGGACACGAGGCGAACGGTTGGCCCGGTGGAAATATCTATTGCGCGTGCTTAATTTGTTTCGCCCCAGCCTAATTCGCAGCTTTCCTACGCACCTTTTAATTAACCCTGGTATGTTCAGAAACTACTTCATCATCGGCACCCGCAACCTGCTGCGGCACAAACTTTTCACCACGATCAATATTCTGGGACTCGCCATCGGGCTGGCGTCCTTCCTGCTGATCAACGAGTACATCCGCTTTGAAGAAAGTTACGATCAATTCTTTACGGATTCAGATCGGATCTATCGGCTTTCTACCGTGCAAATTGTGAACGGCGAGGTCGGCGTAAAGGATGCAATGACTTATCATCCGGCTCCCGAAGTACTAAAGGATGAACTGCCGGAGGTGAAGGAAGCGACCGTGACGTATAAATTTGAGGAACTCACCTTCCGCCGGAGAGAATCAGTAATTCAGGAGAAGCACGTGATCGCCGCAGACTCAAACTTCTTCAAGGTATTTGACTACCAGATTATCCAGGGCTCACCGGAAAGCATGCTTACTGAACCTTACTCGCTGATGCTTACCGAAAGCAAAGCAATCTTTTACTTCGGCGAACAAGACCCGCTAGGGCAGACGCTACAGGTGCTGGGCAATTTCAACCGCCCCTTTAAAGTCACCGGAGTGATCCAGGATTTGCCGGTGAACACCCATTACAAATTCGATTTGCTGATTTCGGATGGCAGTATCCGAGAACGAGTGGAACAAGATGCTTGGAACGGATTCAACTACTACGGTTTTGTCGTGCTGGACCAATATGCGTCACCACTAGCGCTCGCTGACAAACTTAAGACGCTGTCTGAAAAATATTTGGGAGAGGAGACTACCGCACAATTTGAGCTCTATCCCGTGCAGGATATTCATTTGCAGTCAGATTATACATTTGAAGCGGAAATCCCCGGTAGCAAGAATGCAGTTTCTTTCTTGCGAGTGATTGCTTTGTTCATCCTCCTAATCGCCTGGGTAAATTACACCAACCTGTCTACTGCTCGGGCAGTGAATCGGGCCAAAGAAGTAGGACTCAGAAAAGTGATTGGCGCGCATAAATCGCAGTTAATTGGTCAGTTTCTGCTGGAAGCGTTACTGGTGAATATGCTAGCTGCTTTGATCGCTTTACTGCTTTCCGAATTGTTACTGCCTTACTTTAGCCAACTGGTAGGAAAGCGGATCATACCGCACGTTTGGAATTACCCGCCCTTTCTGCTGCGTCTACTAGCATTTTTCCTCATTGGGACGTTCGTTTCAGGCTTTTATCCAGCATTAGTGCTGTCTGGCTTCCGACCGGTAGCGGTGTTGAAGGGCAAATTTCGCAACTCCCGAAGTGGAGCCCAACTTAGAAAAGGCTTAGTAGTAGTACAGTTCGCGGCCTCTGTAGTGCTCATCGCAGCTACTTTTATTGTTTTTCGACAGGTGCAGTTTATGCAGGGGAAAGACCGGGGGATTTCTACGGATTACGTAGTAGGGTTTCGGATGCCCAAGGTAACGCAAGAGCATCGGGAAGCGTATCGCACTCAGGCTGAATCTTTCGGCGATGTTCTTCGTCGACATACCGCCATCAAGACCGTAGGCGGTACCTCCAACCTCCCCGGTGGAGATGGAAGTGACATTAATTCTAACTTGGGAGAAGTACGTATTGTGGGCCTTACCGACCGGCTAGAGGGCACAACCTATGCTCAGCTTAACGATGAACACTTTCTCGATGCCGTCAGTATGCAACTGCTGGCCGGAAGAAACTTTGATCGCACCCGGACGGCCGATTCTCTAGTGATCATGGTGAACCAAACATTTCTCAAAAGATTTAATATCACAGATCCAGAGCGAGTGTTGTACGAAAAAATTCAGTTTGGTAAGGATGAAAGCAACAGCAAATTTGAAATTATTGGTATTGTGAAGGATTTTAACCGAACATCGCTGAAATCCAACGTAGAACCTACGATGTACTTCCCTGACTATACGCCCGACAACTTGGTGATAAAACTAAACCCTGAACACTACCAGCAAGGGCTCGCTTACCTACAAGAAACCTGGGCCGAGTTCTTTCCCAACGCCCCGCTGGAGTACTCGTTTTTAGATGATCGCTTCGCCGCGCTGTACGAGCAGGACCGGCGGTTCGGAGAAATCTTCGGCACCTTCTCCGGCCTGGCCATCTTTATTGCGATGCTGGGCCTATTTGGCTTGTCTTCGTTTATGGCCGTGCAACGCACCGCCGAGGTGGGCGTGCGCAAGGTGCTGGGTGCCACCGTGCCGAGTATCATCGGCATTTTCTATAAAGACTTCCTGGTGCTGCTGGGCATCGCCGGACTGATTAGCCTGCCGGTGGTCTACTACGGCATGAACAACTGGTTGCAAAGCTACGCCTACCGCATTGACTTTCCCTGGCTCCTGGCGGGGGCGGCGCTGGTGATCGTGGTGGTATTTGCCCTGCTCACGGTAGGGTATCAGGTGTACAAAGTGGCTATCCTTGATCCGGCCAAGACGCTGCGGCATGAGTGAGCATTACTCGAAAAGTTTAGCTACATTTAATGCGTGCTACCGTACAGTGAGAGTGGCATAACTTAAGCAAAAACAGATAAGAGAGGATGCAAACAATCACGTTGACTATTCCCGATGACGTAGAACTGGATGAGCGACAAACGGCTCGTTTTTTAGCGGCTAAGCTCTACGAAGATGGCAAATTAACCCTGGGCCAAGCCGCAGTACTAGCGCAACTATCCAAAGTCGCCTTTGCTGAAATTCTGGGCGATTACGGTGTTTCTCTGTATAATTATCATGCCGACGAAATCAGTCGAGATGCTGACAAAATATAAGGTCGTCATCGCTGATACCTCGTGCTTCATTCTATTGGATAAAATCGCCGAACTCAGTATACTCCAAAAGCTTTTCGGTGAAGTCTATACCACTCCCGAGGTTATGAAGGAATTTGGGAAGCCATTGCCTGACTGGATACATGTGGAAGCTTCTATTGATCGCAAATACCAATATCTTCTCGCCCAGGAAGTGGACTTAGGCGAAGCTAGCGCTATTGCTTTAAGCCTTGAAAAGAACGATACGCTGCTAATTTTAGATGACCGCCGTGCCAGAAGGTTGGCCGAAAAGCTAGATCGCCCATTCACCGGTACGCTCGGAGTGGTTGCCCGTGCTGCTCGGGAGGAGATAATCTCATCGTTGGATGCGGTGATAGCTAAGATCAAACAAACCAACTTCCGTTTTAGCGAGGCCACCTTCGATGAGATTCGGAAAGCAGCTCAAAAGATTAAGTGAATGCTCAAGTGTTTTGCCGAACACTTCTTTCGTTGGTTCTGCCATCCGGATTATTACACCGAGATTCAGAGCGATCTGGAAGAGATGTATCAGCGCGATAGCGTGCAAAGCGAGCGGCGGGCGCAGTGGCGCTATCTCTTTCGGGTGCTTGGTTTGTTCCGTCCCAGTTTGATCCGCGCTTTTTCTAATCATCCCTTAACCAACCCCACCATGTTCCGACACTACTTCCGCATTAGCAACCGCTTGTTACTCCGGCACAAACTGTACACCACCATCAACATCCTGGGACTGGCCGTCGGGATGGGTATTGCGCTGCTAATCTACCAGTACATTCATTTTGAGTTGAGTTACGATAACTTTCATACTGATGCAGATAATATTTATCGGATTACTCAGACTAAATTTAGGAACGGAGAGGATTTGGGCGAAAAGGTATACACAACTTATGCTTTAGGACCTACCGGAAAGGAAAGTATTCCGGAAGTTGATGATGTAGTTCGAGTTTACCCAGATGAAGTTGGGTTAATCGTCATCAACGACGAAAATGATCAACGGCACCAAGAGAGTAACGCATGGTATGTAGACAGTACCTTTCTGCAAATGTTCGATTATCCGTTAAAATACGAAGGTCAAGCATCAGCATTAAGCGATCAACATAACATAGTTATTACCGAACCAATGGCTAAAAAGTACTTTGGTAATCGCAATCCGGTTGGAAAGTCGCTGCGAATCAGTGCGGGTGTGCTTAGTGGTACTTTCGTAGTAACTAGAGTTTTAAAGCCACTACCCGCGAATGGTCACCTTCAATTTGACTTTCTGCTGCCAATAGAGTTTTTACTTAACAACTGGGGGCCGTACAAAAATCATGATGATGGTTGGGGCTGGGAGCATTTTATGACCTACGTTAAGCTTCATGGCTCAGCCGATTCCGATAAGGTTAGTGGAAAATTTGATCAGGTAGTGGCTACGCATACCGGAGAAGAACTGGCCAAATCAAATACTCGCTGGGAAGTAGGGTTGCAACCGCTTACCGATATTCACCTACAGTCTAACTTTCCTAAAGACCTGGCGAGTAATCCGGGAAATATTCAGAATATCCGGTTTTTCGCGCTCATCGCTATTTTCATTCTGCTGATTGCCTGGGTTAATTACATCAATCTTTCTACGGCTCGTGCTATGCACCGGGCCAAGGAAGTAGGAGTTCGTAAGTCAGTCGGTGCGCTCAAATCCCAGCTAGTCGGTCAGTTTTTGGCCGAATCGTTTCTGATGAATGTGCTGGCTGCTTTGCTAGCGATAGGAATTGCTTGGTTGGCGCTACCGTTGCTGAACGATGTTATCGGACAACAGCTTTCATTGTCCGTTCTACTGACTACCAAATTTTGGCTAGGGTTTTCATCAGTTACTATTCTAGGAAGTTTGCTGTCCGGGCTTTATCCGGCGTTTGTTTTATCTTCCTTTCGTCCTACACAAGTGCTCAAGTCAATCCGCATTACCCCTCAACGCGGATTTAGTTTGCGAAAGGGGCTTATCACCTTTCAGTTTCTGACTTCAGTGTTGCTCATTTCCGGTACGTACCTGGTCTACCAGCAAATTACGTTCATGAAGAGCCAGGATCTGGGCTACGGTATTGAAAAGATTCTGGTAGTGAACGGCCCTCGGGTCATAATAGAGGAAGGGCAGGAAATACTGTTTTCTAAATACGGAACCTTTAGAAACGAAGTGAGAAACCACGCTGCTGTTTCTAGTGTGTCGCTCACCAGTCAAATTCCGACGCACGGCTACCTCGGCGAATGGAACGTCCGAAAGCTGGGCGAACCAGAAAGCAAAAACAAAGCGGGTTACGTGATTTTTGCGGATACTAGCTTTACCGATACCTACGACATTGAGTTTCTGGCCAAGAAGAAATTTCCGGCGGTGATTAATGAATTTGAGCAGCTAATTATCAACGAAGCCACGGTGAAAATGCTGGAGTTAGGTTTGCCCGAAGAGGCGGTAGGCGAGCAGCTACTGGTTTTTGGTGATACGCTAGAAGTGCTGGGAGTTATTCCGAATATCCATTGGAGCTCATTAAAAGAAGCACCCCGCCCTATGCTATTATCGTTGGATAACCATTACGGAGCCTACCTCTCTATTAAAATAAATCTATCCAACATTCCTGAAACCATCGCTCACGTCAAATCTACTTATCAATCCATATACCCCAACGATCCGTTTCACTACTTCTTTCTGGATGATAGCTTTAACCAGCAGTATCAAGCCGATCTGCAATTTGGCAATCTGTTCTCCGCGTTTTCTGTCCTGGCGATCTTTATCGCGACCATTGGCCTGTTTGCGCTGGTTTCTTTTTCGGCAGCACTGCGGGTGCAGGAAATTGGTATTAGGAAAGTGCTGGGAGCCACGGTAAGCAGCCTGATGATCTTGCTATCACGAGAATACCTGCTGCTACTGCTGGTGGCGAGCCTCATGGCGGTTCCAATTATTATTTTAGGCGGAAAAGCTTGGTTAGACAACTACGCATATAAGGTCGGGATAGGAGCGGGGCTCTTCTTCGTTCCGGCGCTGGTGTTGTTGGCTATTGCGCTGCTCACCGTGAGCTACCGGACGTACGCGGCGGCTCGAGCGAATCCGGTGGATTCGTTGCGCACGGAGTGACTGGCTTCGGCAAACGAAATCGAATATGCAGCATACGTATTGATTCAGTATATTTGTACGTATTTTAGACAACGACTCCAATAATGAACACTAAATTAACGCTAAAGTTGGATGCTGAGGTGATCAAACAAGCAAAGAGCTACGCAAAGACGCAGCAAAAAAGTCTCTCCAGTATTGTGGAAAATTATTTGAAACTGCTAACCGAATCCGGTGATTCTTCTGGAGATGCTACCAAAATAGAAATTTCTCCTTTCGTAAAAAGTATGGCGACCGGCAAGAGTTTGCCTATCGACATTGAGGAAAAAGCAGCTTATTTAAATCACCTGCTGGAAAAGTATCAATGAAGCACCGTCTGTTTTTAGACACCAATGTGATGCTCGATCTACTAGGTGAAAGAATGCCTTTTTACGAGTCAATAGCGAAACTGGCTACGTTAGTAGACAAAGGAAAACTAGATTTTACGGTCTCGGCGCTGTCGTACGCTACGGTACACTACTTCCTGACAAAATTCGAGAGCCACGAACCTTCTGTAGAAAAACTAAGAAAGTTCAAGGTGATATCTTCTATCGCCACGGTAGATGAAGTGGTTATTGAAAAAGGTTTGACGAGCAATTTCGACGACTTTGAAGATGCCTTGCAGTACTACTGTGCGCTGAAAAGCAGTTGCCATGTGCTACTCACCAGAAATGGTGAGGATTTCAAAGCCGCTACGCTACCCGTGCTAACGCCGACGGAGTACCTTAAGAGTATCAGCCGAACATAGTTGGGTAATTGGCCGAGCGGCAGACCTAAATCGCGAACGTAATCCTAAATAGTTATAACTTTTTGAGATGACGGTCCTGAAAAGATACTTTTAAGGATGGTTCCCATTGTGCCGATCAGAGCAGTAATTCTCACGATCAAAAAGCAGTTGCCAACCGAATTGGCTCCCGCTGTGGTCACCAAACGCATAATCTATACCAGTTATCCGATAAGCTGGAGCACGTACCGGTGAATGCTCCACACCTTCTGTTCAACGGTTCACTCCATTATTCTAACGGTTCACACCACTTATGTGAAAGTATTTAACCTATGAATAACACATTAATCGTTTTGGCGAGTTAGAGAGACACATTTGAAAATCATACTACACGTAATCTCTTTTAACAATGAAAAAGCCAATTATTAACTTTTATCGCCTCCTCCGTACTGCCGGGGTTCTCAGCTTGGGGCTGTTATTTTTAGCCAGTTGCAACGACGACGACGACAACGGAGGCGATATGACTGATCCGGCGCCTACGCAAAATATTGTAGAGATCGCCCAGGGAGATGACCGATTTGATGCATTAGTAGCGGCCTTAGGCAGTGCCGATTTAGTAAGTACGCTGTCGGGAGCGGGGCCCTTTACCGTATTCGCTCCTACCGATGCTGCCTTTGATGCACTACTGGCTGCCACTGACGGTATTGAGGAGTTGGAAGATATTAGTCAAGAATCATTAACCCAGATTCTTCAGTATCACGTGGCTAATGGAAAAGTATTAGCCGCCGACTTGTCCGATGGTCAGTCTATTGCTACGCTACTGAGCGGTGAAAGCCTAACCATTGGAGTGAGCGGAACTTCCGTAACCGTAAACGGAGCAAATGTGGTCGTGGCCGATATTGAGGCTACCAACGGGGTAATTCACGCCGTTGACCAGGTGCTGGTTCCCGAGGGGTTTGTGATTGTACCGGCTCCTATGACGATCGCTGAAATTGCTAGTGGAAATGAGTCTTTGAGCCTGCTGGTAGCCGCTCTGGGACGAGTTCCTAGCTTACTGGATGCGGCCGGTGATGAAACGGCTACCCTTACCGTATTTGCCCCGACCGACGACGCTTTTGCCGCACTGTTAACTACCTTGACTACCGCTACGGGAAATACCTTCGAGAGCCTAGACGATGTGCCGGACTACGTATTGGAACGAGTACTAGAGTACCATATCTTAGGTGCCGCGAAAACAGCTGCTGAGTTAACCGCTTCGGAAGAAACATTAGAAGGTAGCAATATAGCCATCGACGCCTCTGATGGGGTAACTATCAACGAAAGCGCCAACGTAGTTACTGATTTAGCTGATATTTCGGCCAGCAACGGAGTGGTTCACGTGATTGATGCCGTACTGGTTCCCGAGTTTATTCTAAATAGCTTAGGTACCGTGCTAGAGCCAGCTATCTTCGACGCGGAAGGACGATTTACTACGCTGGTAACTGCCGTTGAAACGGCCGAACTGGCGGGTGCCCTGACCGACGCTGAGGCCACCCTAACGGTATTTGCGCCTACCAACGATGCGTTTACTGCTTACATTGGTGCTAGTGACTTCGCCGATGCTGCTGAATTGCTAGCCTCCGATATGTTGGGCGATATTTTGCTCTACCACGTACTGGGTAGCACGGTTCCTTCGTCGGCTATCGCGGCGGGAGCCTCTTCGGCGCCTACGCTGTACGAAGACGATGACGATGATGACACGGGTGAGTTAGTGTATATCAGTAATAACGGCGACGATGGAATCTTCCTAAACGGCGGTGCTCAGGTAGTTATCCCTGACTTGGAAGAAGGAAACGGAATCGTTCACGTAATTGATGGGGTACTCGTGCCGCCCATGAGTTCTATTGCTGAGATTGTGGTGGCCTCTACCACCGCGGAAACCCCTGAATTTACGTTGTTGTTAGCGGCGCTGCAGAATGCCGATGATACTGACGGAGATTTAGTAGAACTGTTAAGTGGCGATGCCACCTATACCGTATTCGCTCCTACCGATGCGGCCTTTGTTGCCGCAGGCTTCGCGGATGTAGCGGCTATTGAAGCGGCTGACGCAGCCACGCTGAGAGCTATTCTATTGTATCACGTAGTGCAAGGAGTAGTATTGTCTACTGATCTAGCCAGCGGTGCGGTAACCTCCGCCGGAGGTGGAGCCTTCACGGTGAACGTGGCCGACCCGGCGGTAACGATCACCGACCTCAACGCTGATAGTGCTGATGCTACCGTGACTAGTGTGAATATTCTCGCTACCAACGGAGTTGTTCACGTCATTGACCAGGTATTACTTCCTGAGTAGATATAACTTGGTTCAAGTCAGATTCAAGCAGACACTCTCCGGGGTGTCTGCTTTTTTTATTTTAGTAGACCCTGCCTTGTTTTCTTACCCGGTGGCAAGAGCCAACCGATAGATTCTTTGCGTACGGAGTAAGATACCTGCGAACGTAATCCTAAATAGTTAAACTTTTTGGGATTACGCTCTTAAAAAGCTACCTTGAGATATGGTTTCTCGAATCATTTTTCAATCTCTTCAAAATGAACTTCACGCCGGAAAGGCACTACTGGTATTAGGGCCTTGCCAAGCTGGGAAGACTACTTTGTTACAGACGCTGATAGCAAACCAGTCCGAAGCATCCGTATGGCTCAACTGCGACAAGCCGGATACCCGAAGAATGCTACAATAGCCTACCTCGTCGCTACTACGCAATTTGATCGGTGATGCTACCTTGCTGGTCATCGACGAAGCGCAGCGCTTCAAAAACATCGGACTAACGCTCAAGCTAATCACCGACCAGTTGCCGCACGTGCAACTCATTGCTACTGGTTCTTCGTCGCTGGAGTTAGCCAATGCAATCAGCGAACCGCTCACCGGGCGCAAAATTGAGTATTTGTTGCTGCCTTTTGCCACAGAAGAATTGATCATGCACCACGATTTGCAGGAAGAACGTCGTTTGCTTTCTCAGCGCCTGGTGTTTGGCATGTACCCTGATGTGGTGACCCACCCGGGTAAGGAACGGCGCACGCTGTAAAACCTGAGCAGTAGCTATCTGTACAAAGATATTTTTAGCTTTCAGGACGTGCGCAAACCGGAGACACTGGAAACGTTGCTGGAAGCACTCGCGCTGTAGGTATGCTCGGAAGTATCGTACCACTAATTAGCCCAAACCGTGGGGGTAGACTCCGCTACCGTCCGACGTTACGTAGATTTGCTGGAAAAAGCATTTGTGATTTTTCGCCTTCGTCCGTTTAGTCGTAACCTGCGCAATGAGCTGAAAAAAAGCCGCAAGATCTATTTCTACGACAATGGCGTCCGCAATGCCATCATCAACAACTTCCATTCACTGGACCTGCGTACCGATCAGGGAGCACTGTGGGAGAACTTTCCGGTGAGCGAGCGGCAGAAGTATTTGCACTTTCACGAAGTCTACGCCAACCGCTACTTCTGGCGCACCAAACAACAGCAGCAAATTGACTATCTGGAAGATCGCGACGGCCAACTACACGCCAGCGAATTCAAGTGGAATGAACAAGCTAAAGCGCGCTTTTCACCAACCTTCCTGAACGCCTATCCCAACAGTACCACCCAAACTATCACTCCCGACAACTACACCGATTGGCTAACCGGTTAAGAGATTCGACGAGCACTTTCCCGAATATCGGGCCAGGCCACCGCTAAGCTCGCGAAGTTGATGACCGCTCCCGCCACGCAGTATAGACAAACCTTCTTTTGCTCGGTGACCATATTCACCAAATAATTGGCTGCCCCTCCGGCGTTGGCCAGCAGTGCCCCGCCCAGCAGCAGATCCAGGACCGCGGGCCGACCCGTCTTTTTGGTTCCTCCGGCCGTGGCCAGCACCATCGTGAGTCCGTAAACCACCGCGCTGATGGGGGCGTCGGGCGCTCCGAGTTGGTAGGCCTCGTCCGAAGCGTTCACAAAGTCCGAGTCAAACAAATCGCCCGGCAAGTCGGGCAGGTGCTTGATGACTCCGGTTTGGTAGAGGGAAATCAGGCTGAAATCCAGCAGGCCCAGGGCCGACAGGGCGACGATTTTTCGTTGGCGGCGAAGTGCCGGAGTGCGGTCGTCACGCAGCGTTCGGCTCAGGGCCGAGGGAGACAATCCAAACATAGCGTAAAAAGTAAAGCGTGAAAATTGATAAACAGTCGTTGATTTAGATTGTTGGCCTAACATGCGCACCCCGGGTGCGTTTCACTTAACCTTAATAAAATGTCTGACGAAAAACTGTTAACCCTCAAAGATCTGTTCGAGCACAAAGTAAAAGACCTGTATAGCTCGCAGGAGCAACTGGAAACCGCTTACCAGAAAATGGCCCAGCACGTATCGCACGACGCGCTAAAGTCGCAACTGGAAAAGTATCAACATGAGACTAAGGAAAATCGCAAGAACATCGAGTTGATTGGTCAGGAACTAGGTTTCGATCCTAAGGGCGTGAAGTGCACCGGCACCGAAGGTATCGTCAAGGAAGGCAAGGAGCTGATGGAAGCCAAGGCTGACGCCGACGTGGTGGATGCCGGACTATTATCTAACGCCCAGGTAATTGCCCACTACGAAATCGCTAACTACGGGGCAGCCTACCATTATGCCAAGCGGCTGGGTTATGAGCAGGCGGCCGAGATATTCGGCAACGTAATAGAGAAGCAAAAGGATGCGGATGCTAAGCTAGCTGCACTGGCTAAGGAGTCTATCAACGCCGACGCAGTATAAGAGTTGAGCTACTGATACGAAAAACAGTGCGCTCTCGCTCTATCATGAAGGCTTTCGCCAAATAAAAGGCCTATTTTTAAACATTAGCCCCCGATGGAGCTTTTGTATTAAGTTTTTTAACGATTAAAATTTATTATCATGTCAATATTTTCAAAATCTAAGCACAAAGAAGGCAAGGTTGCCAGTGTAATCGAGGAGCAAACCGCCAAAATTCCTTCCGACGTATTTTTATGGGCTGCCCTCGGGTCGATGGCTATCTCATTAACCTATAAGTTCAGCGATGGCGATAATGACAAAGCGCTGTTTGTGGGCCAATGGGCCGCACCTTTCATGCTGCTAGGTATCTACAATAAGCTCGTGAAATTAGAAGGGCACGATTGAGCCAATCTGGGGTAATCACCAAAATAAACCCTCGTTGTCCCACCTCTGGGGCGGCGGGGGTTTTTTAGTTTCTGGGCAACCGGGCTACGGAACAGCACCCGCCAGCTGCATTTGCTCGATCAGTTCCGAAGCATTGGCCACGGTGATGTATGCCCCCGCCTCCCGCAATGTGTCAGCATGACCGGGCGGAATGTGGCTCGCCGCCAGAAAACCAATCACCGACATGCCCGCTCGCCGCGCGGCAGTGACTCCGCTCTGGCTGTCTTCTACCACCAAACAGGCAGCGGGTTCTACCCCTAACTGCTGAGCAGCGTAGTGATACAAATCCGGAGCAGGTTTCGGGCGCGCCACCAAATTGACCGCGAACACATTTTCACCGAACGTTTCGGAGAGCCCGGCCACTTTCAGAGAAGCTTCCACCCGAACCAACCGACTGTTAGACACCACGGCCCGGGGCAGGGTCACCGCCGCAACCAATTCTTTCATGCCCGCAACCGGTTGGAGTTCATGATCCAGGCACTGATCGATCTCCCGGCGAAGCTGAACGTTGAAATCCTGGGGCAGGTCGATGCCGTATTCTTCCTGGATAATGCGCAGGATATCTTCTTCCACCTTGCCGGCAAAAGCGCTGCCGTAATCCTGCGGAGACATCGCGAATCCGAAAGGCCGAAGCATCTGCAGGGCCGTGTGATTGGCTAAAATCTCACTGTCTACCAGCACTCCGTCGCAGTCGAAGATGACGCACTGGATTGCCTGGGGTATACGCTGAGCGCTCATAGGTTGGGGTTATGTTTAAGAGGAATCACGCGCTAGCGCGTTTTCAATGGCTGCAATGGCCTGATTAAGCACAGTTTTCCCGTGCCAACGGGCTTCAGTGAGTTGCTCCGCCGTAGGGCTGCCTGCTAACAGCGGCCCGCACCGGCTAAGGTGTTCTTTCAGCGTAATCAGGCCAAGCACTCCGATCAACTGTTGGGTTTGATGCGTCGCCTTGGCCAAAACCCGTTCGTCTTGGTTTACCAGCGCTTGGTCCAGGTTGGTCTGCAGCGTGCGCAGTTCGGCGAGCGCGTCATTCATAAACAGGCTCATCTCGGCGGGCGCGCCACCAAAGAGGGAGGCAACGTCGTTGAGCAAAAGATCGGCCGTTCCGGTGGGCTTCTCTGCCAGGGCGGGTTGGGCCAGAAGCAGGTGGCGAACGATGGTCTGCTGGGCCTTCTCGGGCACAAAGGGCTTGGTAATCACGTCGGTGAACAGCGAAGGGTCGGCGTGTTTTTGCAATTCGTTCACCGTATCGGCGGTCAGGGCAATGATGGGGGTTTGCTGGTACCTACGGTTGGGCAGCGCCCGGATGGCCTGGGTGGCCTGATAGCCGTCCATAACCGGCATCCGCACATCCATCAGGATTAGGTCGTACTGCTTCCGCTCGGCCATCGCCACCGCCTCTTGCCCGTTGGCCGCCTCGTCGGGCCGAACCTGCCACCAGTGCTGCAGAAATTGTTGAAACACCATCCGATTCACCGCCATATCCTCTACCATCAGCACCGCAAGATCGCTAAAATCAACCTTCGGTACCGGATCAGCCGGGGCGCGCTTCTGCGGGGTCATCTCTGACACTGGAAGCGTAAAGAAAAATCGCGATCCGGCTCCCGGTTGGCTCTCTACCTCGATGCGGCTACCCATCAGGGCCAGTAGGTCGCGGGTGATAGACAAGCCCAAACCGGTGCCACCGTACTGCCGGGCGGTAGAACTGTCGGCCTGGGTGAAAACCTCAAAAACAGTAGCCAGCTTGTCGGGCGGAATGCCGATGCCGGTATCACGCACCGAGAAGCTAATGAGAAATCGGTCATTGGTCGGGGTCTCGGGGGGTAGCGACACCTCCAGCGTGACCACCCCTTTCTGGGTAAACTTCAGCGCGTTGCTCAACAGATTGTGCAGCACCTGCGATAGCTTGAGTTGATCGGTGAGTACCTCTTCGGGCAGTGCCGGGTCAAGGTGAAACTCCAGGCGCGTATCCTGCTGCTGGGCGTGGGGCTGATGCGCTTTTCGCAGACTGTTTACCAGATCGCTCAGTCGCACAGGCGTTTCGTCGAGCACCACTTTTCCCGCTTGGATTTTGCTGAAATCCAGGATATCGTCTACCAGGCTCCGGAGGTTGTCGGCCGAGAACTTTAGCGTTTGCAGGTGCTCAGCGTGCGCAGAATTTAGGTTCTGGGTCAACAACAGGTTGGTCAAACCGACCACGGCGTTCAGGGGAGTGCGAATTTCGTGACTCATGTGCGACAAAAAGTCCTCCTTGGCCCGACTGGCTTGCTCGGCGGATTCTTTGGCCTGAAGCAGGGCTTCTTCCCCTTGCTTGCGCTCGGTGATGTCGTACGATACCGCTAGGGCGGCGTAAATTTTCCCCGCCTCATCGCAGAGGGGCACTCCGCGCGACACGTACGTGCGATCATAGGCCTGATGCTCCCACTCAAAGGGCTTGCCCGACAGGGCTTGCTGGTAGAACGGTGCGTACGTAGCGGCAAACTCGGGGCCAAACGCCTCCTCGAGGGTTTTGCCTTCCAGATCAGCCGGAGACAGTCCTGCTTCCCGCAGGGCCTGCCCGTCGGCCACCCGGTAGCGCAGGTCGTGGTCCACCTCAAAGGCCGCTCCGCCGGGCAGGTGGGCAACCAGGGCGCGGTAGCGCGTTTCACTCTCACGAAGCGCGTCTGCGGCCTGCTTCTGCTCGGTGAAATCCAGGCTCATGCCAATCCACCCTTCCACCTGCCCGGCCGCGTTTCGGAAGGGGGCGGCGCGCATCGCCAGCCAGCGCCATCCACCACTGGCGTGCCGGATGCGTACCAGGGTTCGGGCGGTGCTCTCTTCTTGAAGGCGCTGTTTCCAACTGGTGACCACCCGCTCGCGCTGTTCGGGATGCAGGGCATTGACCCAGCCCATGCCTCGGTACTCGGCGTAGGTCTGACCGGTGAATGATTGCCACGAGGGCGTTTCCTCTACCAGTTCACCCGCGGCATTGGTAATCCATATCATCTGGGCCGAGGCTTCTACCAATGCCTGAAACTTGGGTTCGACCGCAGCGGAAGGTGCCGGGGGCGGGGCAGCGATCTCGACGGCCTGGTGCACAATGTACGCCACGGATGCATCATCCCCTAAAACGGGTCGGTACCGTAGTTCGAACGCCCGTGGTCTATGGCCCGGTTGATCAGAAACGGAGTGCAAAGTGCGCTCCTGGCCAGTTCGCGCGATGTCTTTCAGCTGTTGAATCAGGGTGGCAAGCCCCCCTGGGGGCAGGGTGTGGTTGTGGTGGCAAAACAGAGTGGCAATGTCCTGATGAAGCACCGCTGATCGGTTAACCTTAAGCAGATCGAGCAGATCGTCGCTCACGGCTACCAGCACCCGCGCGGGGGTCACCGCCCAGGTCAGGCCCGGCAGGCGGTTCCACAGGGTCTCCGGCGAACTAGCTGAGGGAAGCTGATCAGCCATTTAAAGTTGACAGTTGGTAACTCGTCTCAATCTGTGTTCGTTATCCGGTGCTGTTTCTTTGTCCCAGTAGCGCAAATATACTTAAATCGGCGCTTTACGGACAAGGTACTCCATTTTTTAAGAATCTTTAAACGGATTGAGGGCAACCCGTTGCGGTCCGTCGCGCCGCCCCCGGGTTTGGTACCAACCGGCAAACAGAGCCACCGCCAGCAGGACTTCGGCCAGGTCGCCCCCGTAGTACATCCACTGGGCCGCATCGCGAATTTGCTCCGGCGAGTGGCGCAGGGTCCGGACCGGCAATCGACCAGGTGAACAGGCACCCGGCTGCCAAAAAGTGAAAGTGAACCAGGTGATGCACTGCCGGATGGGGGTGCATATACACAAACAACGGGGTAAGATATAGTACGTACATGCCCCCAATGTTGAGCACCCCGGCTGTGATGGGATGGCTGAGTGTCCATAGCCTCGGAGAATTTAACCAGCGGTTGATACGGCGAGAAGTTGGGGCCGGCAGGGTGCGCCACAGCAGGGCGCGGCCAGCACCAGCCCCAGGGGAGTCAGCATGCCGATCAGCAAGTGCTGCATCATGTGGCCCCGCAGGCTGTGGTGCGCCCAATGGGCCAGCGGTGGCCCGGTAGCCAGGAACAGCAGGACTATTCCGGCAAGCCAAAGGGCCGTGCGCCCGCGGATCCAGCGGTGCCCCCGCTGTTGTTGTCGGACCACCGACTCCAGGTAAGCCACCAGCAGTAGCAGTACGGTAAGCAGGCACCAGGGAAGCCAATCCAGTGCCGAGAACGCCGGGACAAGGTGCATTTAGCGCGGGTTGGGGTGAGGGAAATGGTTCGGCAAGCCCGTAGCCACAGGCCAATGCCCACCAAGAGCAGCAGGCTGCCCGCTACGTTCCAGACCACGTCGTAGGGCAACAAGTCCCACTCCGTAACGAACCTGGTGCAGGCGCAGCACCTTGTGAAAAACAATTTCATCCACGGCGGCCATCAGGCCTACTCCGATCAGCAGGGCCGCTCGTAACAAACTTGGTTTAAAGAGCGTCTTTGTTTCCATAGAAAAGCGCTTTGAGTAAGCTACTAATCCTATTCCGAATTGTTTGTCGCCCTTGGCTGGGCTGCTTTCAGAAACTTTTAGAGAACGACCATGACGAGTACAGCCTTCAAAAAAGTCACAAAATGAAAACTTCCGACCTTGGATGCAGTTATCACGGTAGTTTTCACTAACCACTAACCTTTTTTACTATGGCTATTGTAAAAGTTATCGAAGTAATTTCCTCTTCAGACCAGAGCTTCGAGGATGCTATTAAGAATGCGCTGAGCGAGGCGGCGAAGACCGTGAAGAACATCAAATCAATTTACGTAAAAGAAATGAGCGCCAACGTAGACAACAACCAAATTACTGCGTATCGAGTTAATGCTAAGATTTCCTTCCTAATTGACGGAAAAATAGATGCTTAATTCTCGCTTTGCTACGCAGCGAAACTTTTTTAGATGCGAATTAAAATTCAATGACAACCCGATGCGAAGGTTGCGGATTTTGATTCGCATTTTCTGTTTTCCTTCTTGAAGAATGGACGAAAGGCGGCAGAAAAACCCAGGCGATTAAACCTGTAAATTTACCAGCGGTGTAGTATTACAAAAAAGTTTCCTACTACTTTCAAAAGCAAAAACATACCGCTATCAGGCTGGTTCTTCCAGAGCATATTTTAACTTTTAGCCTACATGAAAAATTCAGTAAACAAAATCAGCGCGCTGTTCGCGGCGGCCCTGTTCTTCGGGGCAGTAGCCTGCCAGCCCGCCAGTGATGGTTCCGATAGTGCCACCAACACGCGGCCCCTGGAGGAGACCACCACCCCGGCCACGGCCACTACGCCCGATCAGATGCAGGACACCACCATGGTATCTACCGATAGCTTGTCAAACCCTACTGTCCCTAACTAGGGGCGGTTCGCCACGCAACCAAGTGAGGCCACCGGTACGCAACTGCCGGTGGCTTTTTTTGCGGACGTTATCGTCACTCCTTGTTCCGACCCGCCACCCGGCGGTAGAACGACACCGGAAAATTGATCGCGGCCCGCAGGCCAGTGATGGTCGATAGGTTGCGCATCTCTCGCTGAATGTCTAGCTTGATCTCGTCTACCAACGACTGCTCGGTCACTTCGCCGCGTTCCTGCACGTAGGCCAGACGATAGAGGGCCAGCAGTCCGAGCAGAAAAGAAAACAGAAAGAAAAAGTCCCACCCCTGCACGTCGAGTGCACGAAACGTTCGCTGATACTGTTCACTGCTCCATTCCAGTTGCAGCGCCAGTTGCTTCCGAAGGAAGAAATCAGCCAACAAGCCACCCACCACCGGCGCCGCCCCGGCCGCCAGAGCGTTAGTAAAACTGATCACCGCCAGGTAACTCACTCCCTCACCTTCGGGGGCCAATTTCAGACCAATACTGCTGGCCGAAAGCCCGGTGCCCGCCGTGGCCACTCCCATCAGGGCGTGCAGCACCACCAGCAGCGGAAGCGTGAACCGGTGGGGGTCGGGAAACGTGGCAAAGGTCCACCCCAGAATGCAAATCAGGTACAGGGGAGCACACAGTGACAGAATAGACTTGTATCCGTAGCGGTCGGCGTAGCGGCCCCACCAGCGCAAAGCAAACACGGTGGTCACCTGACTCAAGGTAGTCAGCACAATCACGTAGGTGATGCTGAAGTTAAGCTGCTGCAGCAGGTAAACGGTGAAGAAAGGAGCCGCCAGGTTCACCGCAAAGTTCCACAGCGCATTGTAGATAATCAACGCCCGAAAATTAACCGAACGAAACGGCTGACGAAGCAGCTCGCTAAAGCGACGTCGCACGGGGCGGATGGCTGGTTCCGGCGTGCGGGCCAGCAATCCTACGCCTATCATACCCGCAACTCCACCCAGCAGAAACAGCACCACGTAGCCCAGCGTGTTGTTGGCGGTCTGCCTATGAAACGCGTCCAGCCCCACGGCACAAGCCAGACTCAGCCCAATGCCCACGGTTTGCGACCAGCGCATGCGCCGCGAAAAAAACTGACCCAGCCGCTCCCGAGGGATCAAGTCGTGCATCCACGAGGTCCAGCTGCCCCCGGCCACCGACAGGTTAACCTGCAGCACCACCGTGCCGAGCAAAAGCACCAGCACGGGCGAGGTACTCGGAAGAAAAGGAATGGTCGCGATCAGAAACAGCATGGTACGGCCCAGCACAGAGGCGTACACCACCACCTGCCGACGGGAATAGCGTTGCACCAGACGGATAGACCACAACTGAAATACATTGGCCAGCGTCGGAATGGCCGATAATAATCCAATCTGCACGTTGGAAGCTCCCAGTTGCAGCGCGAAGGCAACCAGAAATGCCCCGCCCGTGAAGATCTGCATCGCCTGCGACGCCACCCCGTCGTACAACACCAGGCGGAGACCCCGTTCTCGTTCGGTAGAAGTCAGTTGGGATTGCGGCAAAAGGTGCGCCATAAAGGGAGGCTAGGTCGGTTAGGCCGCAAAACTACCCAATCAATCCTATTAGCCCCTACGGAAAGCCCGCTTTTTACGCATCAAGTCACCTATCCGCCGTAGGACAGTCGGTAGATTACCCCACCGGTGTCGTCTGAAACAAGGATCGATCCATCGGGATAGGGAGCCAGTCCCACCACCCGACTGAACTGCGCCTGGTTGTCGTCTACCAAAAATCCGGATACCAAATCTTCGTACTCGGTCGGGTTGCCCTGCGCGTCGAAGCGGATGCGCACCACCTTGTAGCCCGAGGGTTCGCTGCGGTTCCAGGAGCCGCGCAGCGTCACAATGGCGTCGTTGCGGTACTCTTCGGGAAATTGCTGCCCCTCGTAGAAGATCATGTCCAGCGGCGCGCAGTGGGCGGGCAACTGCATCACCGGCAGCGTGACTTGCTTAAGATACGCCTCGTAAGAAACTCCGTCGGGAGGTGCGTCGGCCGGATTGTACTTGCCGTCGCCGTAGATGTAGGGCCAGCCGTAGTTGCCTCCTTCTTCCAGCTTGTTGAGTTCTTCTTTCTGCTCGTTGTCGCCCAGCCAGTCGATGCCGTGGTCGAGTCCGTAGAGCGTGCCGGTGGTCGGGTGCCAGTCGAAGCCGATGGTGTTGCGCAAGCCCTTGGCGAAGATCTTCCGGTTCTTGCCGTCGGCCTCGGCCACCAACATGGTAGCGTTCTCGTCGCGCGTTTCGTCGCAGGCGTTGCAGGTGCTGCCCACCGACACGTAGAGCTTGCCGTCGGGCCCGAACTCGATGGTGCGGTTGGGGTGCTGCCCGCCGTCGGGCAGGTCCTTCATAATCTGCTTGGGCTCTTTAATGGTGCCATCCGGCTTGATATCGGCGCGAAACACTTCGTTGACGGTCACCAAATACATTTGGTTGTCCTTCAGGACGATGCCGTGCACCTGGTCTTTCTTCCACACCGTTTTGGTTACATCGGCCTTTCCGTCGCCGTTGGTGTCGCGCAGCATCAGCACGTCGCCCGCCCGGCGGGTCACGTACACGGTGCTGTCGTCGCGCACCACCAGCATACGGGGCTTGCCCAGTCCTTCGGCAAACTTCTCAATGGTAAAGCCTTGAGGAACAGTGAGCTGCTGCACCCGCGCGTCGGTAGGCTCCACGTGGGCGGGCTTGAAAACGTATCCTTGTACGCTGGCGGTCACCACGGTGTCCTGGGCTTGGGTGCTCAGGCTAACGGTTAGCAAAAACAAAATGAAAAGTGGCTGTAGATACCTCATAAAAAATGGTTTTAGTGGGTAAAGTTGATCTGATGGAATGAATGGATCAGTCGAGCTACTAAAAAAATTGAAGCAACTCGCAAAAGGACGAAGCAAGCACCGACTGACTGGATAAACCCACCGAATTGGCCTTTGTTGGCAGTGAAGAAAAAAATTACGAAACCACCGCCGGTTCGGGGGCTTCGTTGCTTTTCTTGAGCGGAATTTCGGGAATAAACCAGGTAAACAGAAAGCCAGCGGCCACAACAAACAGGGTGAAGAAATAAATCCGGGTGATGGCGGTGTTGAAGGCCTGCTTGAGCGCCGTTCGCACCTGCGCGATCGTTTGCTGCGCCTGCTGCTGCAACTGCTCTTTCAGAGCGGGCAACTGCGCGGCGCTGACACCTTGTTGTAGCTGCTGGCGGATAGTGGGGTTGAGCAGGGGACTGTTAACCACCGCATCGGGTAGGGGAGTGCCCGATTCGGCCTGGGCGATGCGCGCGTAAAGCCCATCGTAGGCTTGCTCAATGCGCTCGTCGGCCTGGCTGCCCCCGCCCGAACGCATCTGGCCACCCGGCGTCTGCTGAAAGGTGCTTGCCAGCGCCGGTGGCATATCCTGACTAAATGATTGGGCCAGCGAGGAGGCCAGCAGGGTGCCCATCAGGGCCGCGCCCAGGGCTCCGCCAATCTGCCGAAAGAACTGACTGGCACTGGTGGCCTGCCCAATCCGGCGCCCGTCCACCGCGTTCTGAATGGCCAGGGTGTAGAGCGGCAGCGAGGGGCCGATGCCCAGTCCGCACACCAGCATGTAAGCGACCACCGTCCAGTACGAAACGTCGGGAGTCATCAAGTACAGCAGCACCACGCCGACCGACAACAGCGCCAGTCCGCCCAGCATCCAGCGGCGGTAGTGCCCGAAGCGCGACACCAGTTGCCCGGAAACCACCGACCCGGTCACCAAACCCATCGACAGCGGAATCAGCGCCACCCCGGCCCGCGTGGCCGACACGCCCACCACGTTCACCATGTACAGGGGCAGAAAGATGATGATGCTGAAGAACGCCGCGCCCAGAAAAAACAGCGCTACGTTGGCAAACCGAAACACCTTGTTCTTAAACAGCCTAAAGTCCAGAATCGGATTGGTCGCGTGCAGCGAGCGGTAGGAGAATAATAGTAAGCAAACTATGCCCAGCGCCGCCAGCGACAGCGTGACCCACGAACCCCAGGGGTAGGCGGTTTTGTCCATCTGCAGGGCGAGTACCAGCGGCACCAGTCCCCCGATCAACAGCAGGGCCGACCCGTAGTTGAGCGGTTGTTTTTCGCCCTTCGGCAGTAGCGGGGGCATGCGGCGGATGATGAACCACAGCGCCAGCGCTCCGAAGGGCACGTTCACGTAGAACACCCACCGCCAACCGGCAATGCCCGGCACCAGTTCGCCCCCGTGGTCGGTGAGCAGTCCGCCTACCCACGGACCCAGCACGCTGGCGATGCCGAACACCGCTCCCACAAACCCCTGGTACTTGCCCCGCTCGGCGGGAGGAAACAGGTCGGCAATGATAATAAAGGCCATCGCGAACAGGCCCGCGCCGCCGATGCCCTGCACCGCTCGGAAGATGATGAGCTGGCTCATGCCGTCGCCCAGCAGGGGCAGCGGACCAAACTCACCGGCCAGTCCGCAGAGAAAGGAGCCGGTCAGGAAAAAGCCTACTGCCACCAGCTCGATGGTTTTGCGGCTGTACATATCGGCCAGCTTGCCGTAGATGGGCACCAGGGCGGTGGAGGCCACCAGGTACGAGGTGGCTACCCAGGCGTAGCGGCTCAGTCCGTTAAGGTCTTCCACGATGCGGGGCAGCGCCGTGGCGACAATGGTTTGGTCGAGCGCGCCCAGAAAGAGGGCCAGCAGAATGCCGATAAGGGTATACTTGGTTTCTTGATTCATAGCGGTAGCGGTGACAAGCATTGCTAACCCAAAAATGAGGACTTGTGTTCGGTGACAGAGCTTCTAATGGTGCGGCAGGAGGAACTACGGGAGGGCGGTGCAATAGGCGCGGTCAAATCAGCATTTGCCCAGAATTTGGCTAACAATTACCCACGAAATCAATTGTAGTAGAAGCATTCGGTTGGTCTACTAACTGGCCGGACTTAACTTTTCAATTATACTTTCAACCACTTTTTACCATGAGCAATCCTGTCAAGAACCAGTACGAAAAACGTAATCCGCTGGACCAGTATCCGCGTCCTCCGTTCCCCAAGCAGCCGCAACCGGTGCCGGGCTCGATTCACGAAATGGACCCCAAGCCCGACCATGGGGAAGAAAGCTACCAGGGTTTTGGCCGCCTGAAGGGCCGCAAGGCGTTGATCACCGGCGGCGATTCGGGCATCGGACGCGCCGTGGCGATCGCTTTCGCCCGCGAAGGGGCCGACGTGGCCATCAACTACCTGTCTAGCGAAGAACAAGACGCTAAGGAGGTGATCAAACTTATTGAGGCCGAAGGTCGGAAAGCAGTGGCGCTGCCCGGTGATATTTCCAAGGAAGACTTCTGCCATCAGTTGGTGAAAGACGCCCTGGAACAACTGGGCGGACTGGACATTCTGGTGAACAACGCCGGACGCCAAACCGCCCAGCAGTCGATTGCCGACATCACCACCGAGCAGTTCGATAACACGTTCAAGGTGAACGTGTATGCGCCCTTCTGGATATGCAAAGCGGCCCTACCGCATATGGAAGCCGGTGCGTCTATCATCAACACCACCTCCATCCAGTCGTTCGACCCCTCGGAGAGTCTGCTGGACTACGCCCAGACCAAGGCCTGCAACACTGCTTTTACTAAGGCGCTAGCCCAGCAGGTGGCCGAAAAGGGCATCCGGGTGAACGCCGTGGCGCCGGGACCGTTCTGGACGCCCCTGCAACCCACCGGCGGACAGCCGCAGGAGAAAATCCAGAAGTTCGGTTCTACCACGCCCCTCGGGCGACCCGGGCAACCTGCCGAAATCGCGCCGATCTACGTGCTGCTGGCCTCGCAAGAAGGTAGCTACATCACTGGCGAGGTGATGGGCGTGACCGGGGGCACCATGCCCGCGTAATTTCAGTGAGCACCCAGTTTTTATAAGAAGCCAGCGGCGGTAGCGTCGTTGGCTTTTTTTATCGGAAAATGTGAGAGCGCTTTTTAAAACGGGCGCGGAGATGTTCTAAAACTCCAACCGATAGGTAATTGACGGAATGATCGGAAACAGGCTGTACTGCTTCAGTTTGCCGTTTGATTCATACAAGAAGTAAGGGTTGAGGCGGCTGTAGGCATTGTATAGCGAGAAAATCCAGGTGCGGTGGTTGAGCCGCTTGGTTTCCTTGCGCCGTTGGTAGCTCACGTCCAAACGGTGATAAGCGGGCATACGGTAGTTGTTGCGCCGGTTTAGCAGCACCCGATCGTCGAAGGCGTTTCGATAAGAATCTTCGTAGTCCCAGCCCGGTGGGGAGATACCCTGGTAGCGGGCCGTTGGGACGTTCACCGCATTCCCAGTGTTGTGGACAAAGGTGAGCGATAGCGTACGGTCCTTCGGCAGGTGGTAGTTCATCAGCAACGACACGTTGTGTCGCCGGTCGTAGCGAAAGGGAAAAGGCTGGCCCCCGTCAATGGCATCAAACCAGCGATTTGTCCAGGAGAGCGTGTAGCCCAGCCAGCCGGTGATCCTTCCCTGTTTCTTATTGAAAAACAGCTCGACCCCGTAGGAGTCGCCGTTGCCCGCCACCACTTTGTTTTCCCAGGTCTCCCCGTTCTGTAACACTACCGTTTATCCAGGTCATTGAACAGTTGCTAAATCCACCTGCTGATAACTTTGTCAAAATCCTCATGTAGAGTGCCCAATGTCCTCATTTTCACTATAGGTTCGGTTGAGGTGATACGTAATGCTGGACTTCAGGTAGCGGTCGTAATGCCGACTAGCGTTGGTAACCGTGGCGGTAGCCGATAATTGGTCGTGAATACGCGGATACCGGGTCAAGTAGCGATACCTACCGGCAGCAAGCTCAAAAGCAATGAGTTCTCCGTCGGAGGCACTATCATTATCCGAACGTAGCCTTCGTACACCGTAACTCCCCCAAAGGAGGTGTCGATGTAAGCGTTGAACCGATCAGGAACGGGCGAGAAGGATTCGTAGTAGTAGGCCCTACTTTTTGCGAACGTCGGGGGGGCATTGCCCTCGTACAAGATAGTATCAAACTCGATGAAACGCGGTCCGCTATTCTCCCACACTATACTGTCTCGCTTAGCTACACAGCCTCGACCAGGAGAAGTCCGCTGCGTATCCAACCAATAGGCGTTGGCTTCCTGTGCCGGATCGTGGATAGTAACGTTGAGAATGGCATCCGAAAACCGGTAGCGATCGACAGTGTCTTCCCGAAAACAGATCGCTACACTGGGGGGCGGGGGCATCATATCTGAAGCGCGAACCGTTGGGAAGCCCGCTGCCGCGGCCTCGATGGTATAGGTGCGCCCCACTTTTGGGTAATAATCTATCGAGTACAAACTGTCCCGAAAAGTTAGGTTACCCACCATCGCATCATCCTCGTAAAGCGTAACAACCGCATTATCTACCACCGGAAAGATAGTCATGGTGGTGGATGAAGGCAATGTGGTTGTTAGCGAGACTTGAATGGCGTGGTCAGGATGAAGCAGGCTGTTGAGCACCAGTTCCTCCTTTTGGGTTGGCAGAGGAAGATCAAGTTCTTTGGTACAAGCCGGAAGCACTAAGATGAGTACCGAGAGTAATGGCATTGTCCTCATGGACTATGGGTTATAAGAAAGACCGCCCAACAAGGTGCGCGTTCCTATCAAATGGTTGTTTCAGCTAAAAAATCACGATTTACCCGTTCCTAACTGCTCGGTTTCAACAAGAACGCAAGGGTCAATAAAATATTGGTTGATCTTTGTGCTCACATTTGAGGAGATATTTACACTGCTTAGCGCGTCACTCGTCAAATCATCTCCCTTGCTTCCTAGCCTGGCAAATTACCGCAAAACTTCTACCTTCGCCCGGTGCACCTCTGCGTCGACGCCCGTATGTACCAGGCTTCCGGTATCGGAACGTACCTGCAAAATCTACTGCCTACCCTGAGCGAGTCGTTCGAACTCACGCTGCTGGGCAACCCCGACCAACTGGCCGACGTGGGCGGAAGCATTATCCCTACCACCATCCCGATCTATTCGGTGGCCGAACTGCTACGACTTCCGGCCCTGGTGCCGCGCTGCGACGTGTTCTGGTCGCCCCACTACAATGTGCCCTGGCTGCCGGTGCGTGCCAAAGCCCGATTGGTCACCATCCACGACGTGTTTCATCTGGCGCACCTGGCCACCCTGCCGCTGCCGCAACGGGGCTACGCTACCCTGGCCTTCCGCGCCGCCGCGCGTCTCAGCCAGCACATCATCACCGTGTCTGATTTCTCAAAAACCGAAATCCAGTGCTACCTCCCGGTTTCTGCCCACCAAATATCTGCGATTCCCAACGGGGTAGACCACGTGCTTTTTCACCCGCAAATTAACGAAGCACAGCAGCGCAGCGTGCGCCAGAAGTACGGGCTGCCGCCCCGCTGGCTGCTCTACGTGGGTAACGTGAAACCGCATAAAAACTTACTCACCCTGGTTAAGGCCTTTGCCACACTGCCCGAATCGCTGTCGGACCGACATCTGGTAATTGTTGGTAAGCGCGAGGGGTTTATCACGGGAGACACTGATCTGGCGCAAGTGCTACAGAATGATCCCCAGCTGGCCCAGCGCATTCACTTTACTGGGTTTGTGGAGCAGGCCGACCTACCGGTGCTCTACCGCCTGGCCGAACTCTTTGTTTTTCCCTCAAAGTACGAAGGCTTCGGACTGCCCCCGCTGGAAGCAATGGCCTGCGGCTGCCCCGTGGTGGTTTCAAATCAGGCCAGTTTGCCCGATATATGTGGCAGCCCGGCCGACTACTTTGACCCGGAAAGTCCCCTCGAGCTAGTAGCTAAAATTGCGTCTGCCCTAGAACGCTCACCCGCCGAACGTAGCCAAAGAATCAAGCAAGGAATCGCCCATGCGCAAAAGTACACCTGGCAAGAAAGTGTAGCGCGGCACGAACAGCTCATCCGACAGTTTGGCTAATTGTCTTATATTTGGCGCAATTTTGTGTATCTAAACAACCCCCATGCCCTCCCCGAAAGTAGCCCTGGTTCATGAGTGGCTGGTTGACCATTCCGGATCAGAAAAGGTGTTGGAACAAATGCTAGCGGTGTTTCCCGAAGCCGATCTGTTTAGCATGGTAGAGTTTCTCCCCGACGATCTAAAGCCTTTTATCAAGCACAAAAAAGTGACTACCTCATTTATTCAGAAGCTACCGTGGGCACGAAAGCATTACCGCAACTACCTGCCCCTGATGCCGTTGGCGGTGGAGCAGCTCGAACGTGTCGGCCTACGATATTGTGATTTCTAACAGCCATGCGGTGACCAAGGGGGTGGTTACCCGCAGCGACCAATTGCATTTGTGCTACTGCCACTCCCCCATTCGCTACGCCTGGGACTTGTATCATCAGTATCTGGGCGAGGCCGGACTTAAACGCGGTGGACGGGGCGCAGCGGCCAAACTGATGCTGCACTACCTGCGGCTGTGGGATCTGAGCACGGTGAATCGAATTGATCGCTTCATGGCTAACTCTCATTATATCGCGCAGCGCATCAACAAAGTATACCGCCGGTCGGCTACGGTAGTCCACCCTCCGGTAGACACCGAGGGGTTCACTTTGCAAATAGCTAAGGAAGATTTTTACCTCACCGCCTCGCGCATGGTGCCCTATAAACGGATAGACCTAATCGTGCGAGCGTTCACCCGGATGCCCGGTAAGCAGTTGATTGTGATCGGAGATGGGCCTGAGGCCGAGAAAGTGCGCGCTGCGGCGGGGCCCAACGTGACGCTGCTGGGATTCCAACCCTTTACTGTGCTTAAAGACCACTTGCAACGCGCACGGGCCTTCGTTTTCGCGGCTGAAGAAGACTTTGGAATCATTCCGGTAGAAGCGCAGGCCTGCGGCACCCCGGTGATTGCCTACGGTCGAGGGGGAAGCCGAGAAACGATTGTTGATAAGGAAACCGGTTTGCTCTTTAGTGAGCAAACCGAGGACAGTATTGCTGAGGCTGTGCGGTGCTTCGAACGTACCGAGCGCAATTTCTCTTCGCAAGTTATTCGTCGGCATGCCGAGAAGTTTAGCATTCGGGCGTTTCAAGCAGCGTTTCGTCAAGTTGTGGAAGAATCGTATGAGCAGAAGAAAAAAATGCTACTTTTGCGATCTGATTGAACCGAGGAAGAGGCTACGAAATTTTTTTTCTCTCTTTACAACCTTTTTGATCACCGCCGTGTCATTGGTTGAATTCCAGGTAGATACCCGGTTTGGCATGATTCATGCAAATTCCCATAAGAAGACTACCCGGCTAAGTCAAATAGAAGTCCAGCAGGCTTCACCGAAAGCAAGATTCAAAACATGAAGCATCGGTTCTCTCACAACATTCAGACGATTCACATTGCGGTCGATTTTTTTCTGTTAAACCTTTCCTTTCTTGCTTCCTATTTCCTGAAGTTTGGCGAATGGACTAGCTTATTCAACACTGCTTATTCCGGAGTGCTATTTTTCATCAATATCGCTTGGTTATTGTCGGTACTGATCGTAAAGCCGTATCGCATCTCTCGGGTCACCTCCACTATTCCCCATGTGCTGGGGAGGCATTTTACTTCCATCTTCCTGCATATTTGCTTGGTTGCCGTGTTCTTTGTGGCGTTGCGGATCGACTACTATTCGCGTGAGCAGATCCTTACATCTTATTTCATTCTCTTCGTTGTTGCATCGTTCTGGAAGGGGGCCTTTACCTACTTTTTGCGCACCTACCGAATGCAAGGCTTCAACAACCGGCGGGTAGTGGTGGTCGGATATGGCGAACTCGCCGAGGAATTGAGCAGTTTCTTCGCACAGCATCGCGAGTATGGCTATCAGCTGACTGGTTTTTTCGGAGACAATATTCCCGCCTCTCGCCGTGCTTTAGGTGCGGTAAGTCAGCTACAATCCTACGTGCAACGGAGTTCGGTGGATGAAATTTATTGCTGTGTGCCCTACCTGGATGCTCAGGACGTCCGCAACATCATTGACTTTGGAGAGCAGTATCAAAAGCGAATAAAAATCATTACTGATTACAGAAGCTTTTACGCTAAAGGCGTAACGCTGGAACGATACGGTACCATTCCCATCCTCAACATCACCCCCGACCCCATTGAGGATATCAAGGCCATCGCTATCAAACGGCTTTTTGACTTTGCGTTTGCGTTCGTTGTTCTGGTGCTCGGTGCACCGGTGTTTTTGATTACTGCCCTGACCACAAAGCTTACCTCACGCGGCCCAATTTTGTTTGCGCAAGAGCGGGTTGGCAGAAACGGGCGTCCCTTCTACATTTACAAGTTCCGCAGTATGTATCTTGACTCGGAGCAAGGGGGGCCACAACTCGCTTGCCACGGCGATCCGCGGATTACTCTCTGGGGGCGGTTTATGCGCAGGATACGGCTGGACGAAATTCCTCAGTTCTATAATGTGCTCATTGGCGATATGTCGATCGTAGGGCCTCGGCCCGAGCGGCAGCACTATATCGACCAGATTATGGCCAAGGCACCCAACTACCGTTATCTACAGTACGTAAAGCCCGGCATCACCTCTATTGGACAAGTGAAATTTGGCTACGCTGAGAACATCGACGAGATGGTGAAGCGTATGCGCTACGATATTCTTTACCTTCGGAACAGCTCATTAGCTTTTGATGTAAAGATCATCATACTGACGGTTATGGTTGTGCTGAAAGCCGAGGGAAAGTAAAACGGCTATTATCGCGCACGTATAGAGTTTTGGTAAGCTAGCTTACCAAAAAAGTCAAACTGCTACAGTCATATCCTTTAGGGCTCAATCAAGAAACCTGCGAGTAAGCCCCCCAGAATGATGATTGGTGCGGGAATCTTAGTGAATTTAAGCAGTGCCACGGTGCCTGCTACAAAGGTCACGTTAAGCAAGCTCGCTTCCAATGGCTCGAACAACAAAAAAGCCGCTGCAACCACCATTCCCGAACTGGCCGCTAAGATTCCTTCTAGCGACGCTTTGATCACGCGGTACTTCTTTAGTGAATCCCAGAAACGCAGTAGAAAAAATATCAAGAAGGTGCCCGGCAGGAAGATGCCCAATGATGCCACAAAGGCACCCAATATTTCCCCACCAATACCCTCCGACCGCATCGATAGAGAGCCAATGTAGGCACTGAATGAAAACACCGGGCCGGGCACCGCCTGCACCACCGCGTAGCCAGTGAGAAACTCCTCCGATGTTAAATAATGCTTGAAGTCCACGAACTCCGTATAGAGCAACGGAATTAACACCTGCCCCCCGCCGAAAATTAGGCTGCCGTTTCGGTAGAAGTTCTCAAACAACAACACCGGCACCGCCCGGCTAAAGCCGGTGGCCAGGGCAGCAGCTAGAAAAATACCAATCCACAGCGTGAGGTTACCCCACTTCACCACAATCTTATCTTTTTCTTCCGGAAGTAGTTTCTTGTAGTTAATGGCCGTAACAAAACCGGCGATCAGGAGCAGTAGGGGGAAAATAAATGGCTTTCGCACGAAGTACGACACCACCGCCGCCACCAGTAGAATAACCAGGCCCACCTTGGTATCAACCGATCTCTGACTAATTGTGTAAGCCCCGTAGGCCACAAAGCCTACCGCCATTGGCTGAATAAAGCGCGTGAAGGCTAACGAGAGCTCCCGCTCTTGCAGGTTAGACAAAGTGATGGCCACCGCCGTCATGATGCTTACCGCCGGAAGCATCCATACCAGTAGGGTGAGAAAAGCCAACTTGGGTCCACCGATGCGGTAGCCAATGGCCGTGATGGTTTGCGTAGAGGTGGGGCCAGGCAAAATCTGACAGAGCGCGTGCAGCTCGATGAGGTCTTTCTCGCTCAGGTAACGCCTGCGTTCCACCATCATTTTGAGGAGCAACGTCAGGTGCGCTTGCGGGCCACCGAACGCACTGATGGTAAGCAAGAATACGTCGCGTAAGAAGATGACGTACCGCACCCGTCTCACCGAAGTGAAGAGGCCCTGATAATACCATACCTTGCGCCGACGACGATCCAAGCGGGTGAAGTTAGCAGATGGTTACTGTTTTAGACCAATCTCACGTAAGCGTTCTTCTAGAAATTCTCCGGCCGTTGTGTCCTCATATTTCTTAGGCTGCTCTGCGCTCACGCAACTGTCTAGGCACGTCAGGTCAGTATCAGCCCGAGGGTGCATGAAGAAGGGAATGGAGTAGCGTGGTTGCTTCATCTTTTCCTTCGGAGGGTTCACCACCCGGTGAATCGTGGAGGTGAGTCGGTCGTTGGTGAGGCGCGCGAGCATATCGCCTACGTTCACTACAATTTGCTCAGGCAGTGCCGTGATCGGCACCCAGGTTCCATCGCGCCGCAACACCTCTAGTCCTTCGGCACTGGCGCCCATCAACAGGGTGATCAGGTTGATGTCGCCGTGCTCAGCAGCGCGTACCGCGTCGTCGGGAACGGCTTCGGGATTAGCAATGGGGTAGTAGTGAATAGCCCGGATAATGCTATTACCGTGGCGTACCCGATGGTCAAAGTAGTGCTCGTCCAGGTCAAGGTAGCGGGCGATGGCCCGCAGGAGCACTTGCCCAGCAGCCTCCAGGGTTTGGTAGGCTTCGGTAGCTACCGCTTCCAAATTCGGTACCTCAGTAGGCCACACATTACCAGGATACGCTAGCGTATTAGCCTCCGCTCCAGCATCCACTTGGCCGATTTGGTAAAATTCTTTAAGGTCGGCGGCGGTTTGCCCCTTGGCGTGTTCTTTTCCGGGTGGAGTATAACCCCGCTGCCCGTGCAGGGCTGGAATCTCGTACCGCTGCTTCACCTCCGCGGGTAGAGCAAAAAAATCCTGAATGCTGCCGTATAACTGTTGCGTAAGTTCTTGAGACAAGCCGTGGTTCTTGATAGCCACAAAGCCGATGCGCGTAAATGCGTCGCCCAACGCATGCACAAAGGCTTGCTGCTGCGCCGAATCCGGCGCCCGAAAGTCGTTCAGATCGAGACTGGGGATGGTTTCAAATAATGTATCCTTCATGCTTAACATATTTGCAAAGAGACAGTTAGAATAGGTATAAATTAACCTTAGGGTAACTTAACCACAAATCAAACGATAACTGCGTACTTATGAAAACTTTATTTAGCCTACTGGCTACTACATTCTTACTGAGCACCTTCTTTGCCTGCACTACCACCAGCACTACCGAAACCGAAGCGACCACCGAAATGGAGCCGCAAGCGACGCCGGTCACGCTGTCGGCTGCACCTGCCTCACCCGATTACGCCGATGCGATGCTGGAATTTATCAATCCTGCCGAAGGTGAAACCCTGCCCTCGGGCGATTCGGTAGCTTTTACTTACAACGTAACCAACTACGAATTAGGGGTGGTAACCCAAGATGCCAGCCAAAAGGCCTTAGCCAACTCAGCCAAGGGGCAACACGTACACCTCATTCTTAACAACGAGCCGTACCACGCTATCTATGAACCCGAAGGCTTTAAACTGGCGCTGGACGATGGGCACTATGTTGCAATCTCATTTCTGTCGCGCTCGTACCACGAAAGCGTAAAGAACCCTGAAGCCTACAAAGTAAACCAGTTCACCGTGGGCAATGGCGAAGACGTCGACCTATCGGCCCCTATGCTATTCTATAGCCGCCCCAAGGGCACCTACACCGGAAAGGATGCCGAAAAAGTACTGTTTGACTTCTACTTAGTTAACACCGAGATCGGACCCGGAGGCAACCAGGTGCGCGTTACGGTGAATGGTGACACCACCATGATGGTGGACCAGTGGAAACCCTACGTGCTACAGGGCTTACCGATGGGTGATAACACCGTTAAAATCGAACTGATGGATAGCGACGGAAATCTTATAGACAGCCCAATTAACAGCGAAGAGCGCACCTTTACGCTGGAAGCCGATAGCGGCGTATAGTTCATTCGGGGCACCCATTGCCCTAACTTCACCTCAATATGAATCGTATTTCTCCTTCCTCTCTGCTGTGGCGCACGGCCGGACTAGCTGCGCTGACGGGTGCCCGTTCTATGATGGGGCCCGCGTTGTTGAGTCGGCAGTTGCGCAAGCAGCCCTCACGACGGCTGGGTCGGTCGCGCTTGGCCTTGATGCAGTCATTCCGCACGGCGAAAGTGCTCACCCTACTGGCCGCGGGCGAACTGGTGGGCGACAAGCTGCCCGGTACCCCGGACCGTATTAGTCCCCCCGCCCTCATCGGGCGCGGACTATCGGGGGCTTTAATTGGGGCTACGCTGTTTACCTGGCAACGCCAACCCCGGCGGATGGGTACGGCAGTTGGTGTGCTCAGTGCCGTGGCCGGAGCCTACGTTACCTTCCATTTGCGCAAGCGGCTGGGGCAAGCCACCGGTTTCCCCGACCCTGTGTGGGCGGTGCTGGAAGACGGTTTAGTAATTGCTACAGGACGGCGTCTGCTACGTTAAAGGGCTTGTTCCCCTAATTTATCAAGCTGACTTTGCAGCCGCTGGGTAGC
Organism: uncultured Cytophagales bacterium; assembly: GCA_963761785.1. Lineage (GTDB taxonomy): Bacteria > Bacteroidota > Bacteroidia > Cytophagales > Cyclobacteriaceae > Tunicatimonas. The sequence continues at coordinate 523,534 of CAVXII010000001.1, read as the reverse complement.
TAGTTGCAGCATGCGCTTGTCCAGCGCACCAGGCCGCTCCGCGTACTGTGCCCATTCCGCGTCGGTGAAGTGTCCGATAATGATCCCTTTCGTAGTATTACGCAATGCAGCGTCCTTTTGGAGCGCTTGCTGCACGTAGACCGGGCGTTGCGGTTCTGGTAATTGATGAAATTCGTTCTTGCGTCGCTGAATGTACTGTCGAAAGAGAGCCAGCAGCAGGGGGTGTTGCATCTTAAGAATCGGACGCAGGGTCTCATTCTGAAACCGTTCTTCCTCAGACATTGAGTTGGTGATAAGAGCAGCTGGGACAGATGGGCGTAGGGTTAATAGTTGTTCGTCACGGTGGGTCATATGCTTTTCATTGCGGATGTTCCAACATCTGTACGTGATACGTGAGGTAGTGCACTGCTGCCACCAGCCGGTTGGCCGCACGGGTGAAGTCTGCCTTGTAGTCATAGAACTGGTTGAAATACAACCCCTGTAGGGTAGGGGATAGTGAACCAACTTGTTGTATGAACTCTGTGTATCGCTCAATCTGCCCATCCGTTTTGCTGAGCGCTAGCAAGAACTCCCAGTACGCACCGTGCAGCTTGATATCAATAATGGGGACAATCAACCGAACGCTGTCGCGCGACCGGTAAGTGCCTACGTTGCTATACGCCCGGATACTGTTCCACACTGGCAGGTTGACTCGGGCAAACATAACCCGTACGGTATCCAGTTGATCTAATTTCAAAGGTTTCTGCCTACTGAGAGGTACAGTACCCTCTGTGGTAGGTCAATTACTGGCAACATGGCCTAGTAAATATCTGGAAAGCGATCCGGTTCTACTTCTGCCATCAGCGCATAGACCTTATCGAACACATTCTCGGCGTTAGGCTTAGAAAAATAGTCACCGTCCGAACCGTAGGGGGGCCGGTGGGCCTCAGCCGTGATGGTGACCGGAGGCGAATCCAGATGAAAGTAACCCTGTTGTTCTTCCAGCACCTGCTGCATCATGTAGGCGGTGGCCCCGCCCGGCACGTCTTCATCGGCGAACACCACCCGGTTGGTCTTGGCGACTGAGGCCGCGATGCGGTGGTCAATATCGAAGGGCAGCATCGTTTGCACGTCGATCACCTCGCAAGAAATACCTTCATCGGCCAGCTGCTGCGCGGCTTCTAACACAATTCGGCACATGGCTCCGTAGGTTACAATGGTTACGTCGGTGCCTTCGCGCAGAATTTCCGGTTGCCCCAGCGGCACGGTGAACTCGCCTACGTTGGTCGGCACTTGCTCTTTGAGACGATAGGCATTTAGGGTTTCAATAACCAACGCCGGGTCTTCTGATTGCAACAGCGTATTATAGAATCCGGCCGCTTGCACCATGTTGCGCGGCACCAGCAGGTACATGCCGCGGAGGCTGTGTACCAGTGTGCCAATGGGCGAGCCGGAGTGCCAGATACCTTCTAATCGGTGTCCCCGGGTGCGCACGATGAGCGGTGCGCGCTGCCCTCCGAACGTGCGGTAGTGCAGGCTAGCCAGATCATCGGTAAGCGTAGCTAGTGCGTAATAAATGTAGTCGAGGTACTGTATTTCAACGATGGGCCGCAGGCCACGGATAGCGGCACCAATGCCTTGTCCAATGATGGTGGTTTCCCGAATGCCGGTATCAGTAACGCGCAATTCGCCGTGCTTGTCTTGTAAGCCAGCAAACCCCTGGTTCACATCGCCGATCTTGCCGATGTCTTCTCCGATAGCAAATACCCGGGGGTCGCGCGCTAGCGCGTGGTCGAAGCAGGCGTTGAGCACTTCGCGCCCGTCTACCTTCTTGCTGTCTTCCTCAAAAACGGGTGGTACCGCTTCTACCCGCAGGGCAGAAGAGATCGTCTCGTTGTGCAGCAGGGTATTGTAGCGGGCCCGATTAGCCTGCGCAAAGGCGCGCTGCCAGGCGAGTAACTGCTGCCGTGCTTCGGACGGCTCGTTCCGGGTCATTCGCAACACCTGCTTTGCCGACCGCATGGCATCCAGACGCATGGGGTGCGGCTTCTTTTTGAAGGACTGTAGCACCCGCAGTACCTCTGCCGAGTGACTTGTCTGCCGCGCCACGTTGGTCATCAGCGTCGCCGCCTGTTGGAGCTCGTGATCAACCGATGCTCGGAAGGCTTTCCAAGCCTCGTTTTTGGCGTCCCGAGCCGCTTCAAAAGCCTGTTGCTCGATAGCGTTTAGCTTTTCTTCTGAAGCGAGCCCTTCGCTAAGAATCCATTCGCGCATCTTGCGGTTGCAGTCGTGGGCGCGTTCCCACGCCAAGCGCTTTCGAGATTTGTAGCGTTCGTGCGAGCCGGAGGTAGAGTGGCCCTGGGGCTGAGTGAGCTCCTCTACGTGCACCAGCACTGGCACGTGCTGCCGCGCCACCTGGGCGGCCGCCCGATAGGTATCACACAGCGCTTCGTAGTCCCAACCCTTCACCGTGAATATCTCCAAACCAGGCTCGGTATCTGTTCGCTGGAAACCCGCCAAGGCTTTTGAGATGCTCATCTTGGTGGTATGGTATTCTTTGGGCACCGAAATCCCGTAACCATCATCCCATACCGAAAGTATTAAAGGTACCTGAAGTACTCCTGCGGCGTTGACCGCCTCCAGAAACATACCCTCAGAGGTGGCGGCGTCGCCGATGGTAGCAAAGGTGAGCTCGTTACCCTGCCGCGAATAGTCCGTCATATCGGCCAGTGCCGGGTTTTGCCGATAGAGCTTCGAGGCGTAGGAGAAGCCCAGGGCGCGGGGAATCTGCCCCGCGGTAGGGGATAAGTCGGAGCCGGAGTTGAAGTTGTCCGTCTGGATGATCGGCTCACCGGTGCGATGATCGATGAGGCGGGACCCAAAATGAGAGTTCATCATGCGCCCGCCGGAGGCCGGTTCGGCAGCCAGATCAGTGTGGGCGTAGATTTGAGCAAAGAACTGCTGTAGTGAGATTTCACCCAGCGCGAACACAAAAGTCTGATCGCGGTAGTAACCCGAGCGGAAGTCGCCCGGTTGAAAAACCTTGGCCATCGCAATTTGCGCCAGTTCTTTACCGTCGCCAAAAACTCCGAACTTAGCTTTGCCCATAAATACTTCCTTACGGCCCAGCAAGCTGGTGTGCCGACTCTCCCACGCTATGCGGTAGTTACTCAGCACTTCGTCTACTGATTGTTCGGGGGTAAAGGCTCCGGGGGCTGTATCGTTTACAGATTCCACACTACGTTGTTTTGATCCAGTGATAACGATCTGTGCAAATCGTCCACTTTCAAAAATAACAAAAACCGGTGTGATGCCAAATAGGTGCTATTCCTTTAGTTTACAACCGTCGCCTTCGGCTACTTATTTTCAGTGGGGCAGATATTGTTTTGGTTTATTGTTTTGCTGGGGAAAAGGCGTAAATTCGCGAACTGTTGCAAAAGTATGGGTACCCTACGAGTTCTTCTGCGTAAAAATTACTGGACATCCAACGCATTGTTGGTAGCAATGCTGCTCTGGATAGGGGGAAGCCCGGCCTTGTCGAGCGGATGTTTTCTGACTTCCCCCTCCATCGAGCGCGCGACCAATTCCACCCCCAACGTGGGCGGCGAAACGAGCGACCAGGAAGATGAACGCCCGGTGCTTAGTAGCTTGGAAGCGGTGGTTGCACCAGTCGCTAAGCTTCAGGTGTCCTTGCTAAGCGGATTTGCGCCGTCTCGCATAGTACACGAAACCACTGCTCCAGTGCAAATCGCGCTGCTGACTCCCCAAAACAACTACCTCCGCACCCTATTCCGGCTTATTACTCCGGCCAACGCCCCCTAGCGCTCCCGCTAACCAGTTAAGCGGGGGCTTTGATTTACTACTAGTAATCAGAGCCGCTGCCTTGTTCGCCGCTTGTTGCAACGGCTAACCTATTCTCCTACTTCATATCTCCGAATTAACTTTATTCTGTTATGCGTAACAAAAGTGGTATCATCATTCTCACGGTAGTCATCTCGTTGCTGTGCCTGTATTATCTTTCCTTTACCCTGGTGTCTAACAGCGTGCAAGACGACGCGCAGGTCTACGCCACCGATGCCGAAGGAAATATTGACTTCGCCAAGAAACAACAGTACCTCGATTCGGTATGGAACCAGCCGGTATATAATTTTCTGGGCCTCGAGTACACCTACCAGGAGGTGAAAGAAACCGAACTCAACCTGGGGCTTGACCTACGGGGCGGTATGAATGTGGTGCTGGAAGTGTCACCCGTAGAAATTATCCGCAGCCTGTCGGCTGATAGCAAAGACCCCGACTTTCAAAAAGCACTGGAACTGGCGCGACAGCGGCGGACCAGCAGCCAGGCACGCTTTACTACCCTGTTTGCCGAAGCCTTCAACGAGGTGGCTCCCAACAAGCGCCTGGGCGAAATCTTCGCCAACGCCGCCAACCGGGGCCGCATCAGCCTTAGCTCTACCAACGACGAAATCATCGACGTGATCGACGAAGAGGTAGAAGGAGCTATCGACCGTTCTTTCAATATCTTGCGCACGCGCATCGATCGCTTCGGCACCTCGCAACCCAACATACAACGCTTGCAGGGCACCGGACGGATTCAGGTAGAACTGCCCGGCGTGGACAACCCCGAGCGGGTGCGTAAATTGTTGCAGGGGGTAGCCAAACTAGAGTTTCTGGAAGTATACACGGTGCAGGATATTAGTGCGTCGCTAGAACAGATCAACGGACTGCTGGTGAGCGAACAGCAGGAGCAGGATGGCACCAACGCTGATTTAGAGGGATTGGAAGAAAGCCTTTCGGCGGATGATGTGCAAGATGATCTGGCCGTGCTATCAGAAACTGAAGTGGGCACCGCCGAAGACCTGGACACCGTACCTGACGGTGATCTGGAAGCCCAGCTATCCGGCGCCGATTCCACCGCGTTGGATTCGCTGGGGAACAGTCAGTTGTCGCCGCTGTACAGTCTGTTAAAGTCACCCCCGCAGTACGGACTAGTCTACAGCGTAGACGACACCTCCCGGATCAACCGCATTCTGGCCCGCTCCGACGTGCGCTCGCTGCTTCCCTCGGATCTGGATTTCGTATGGGAGGTCACCCCTCGGTTGCAGGGTGAACTGGAGTTGATTCAACTCTACGCCGTGAAGCGCGGTCGCGGGGGCAAGGCTCCGCTCACCGGGGAAGTAATCACCCAGGCCCGGCAGGACTACGACCAAAACTCGCGTCCGGCCATCAGCATGCAAATGAACGCCGAAGGAGCCCGCCTGTGGCGTCGCCTCACCGCGGCCAGCGTGGGGCGGCAAGTTGCCATTGTGCTGGACCGGCGCGTGTACTCCGCCCCGGTGGTGAACGAAGAAATTCCGAGCGGGAACTCATCTATTTCGGGCAATTTCACCATCGACGAAGCGCGCGATTTGGCCAATATTCTGGAAGCGGGAGCCTTGCCTGCTCCTACCCGGATCGTGGAAGAAGCGATTGTGGGGCCTACGCTGGGCAAGGAAGCGCAGCGGCAGGGGGTTACGTCTATTCTGGCCGGACTGGGCCTGGTAGTGATCTTTATGATCCTGTACTACGCCAAGGGCGGTTTAGTCGCCAACGTGGCCCTGATTTTCAATATTTTCTTTGTGCTGGGTATCCTGGCGCAACCGACCATCAACGCAGCCCTGACGTTGCCGGGCATCGCGGGTATTGTACTGACGATCGGTATGGCCATCGACGCCAACGTGCTGATCTTCGAGCGAATCCGTGAAGAGCTACGGAACGGCTCCAAGCTGCGGATTGCTATCAACGCCGGATACAGCAAGGCCTATAGTTCAATCATTGACTCCAACGTAACCACCTTCCTGACCGCGCTCATTCTGTTTGTCTTCGGACAGGGGCCGGTGCGGGGCTTTGCCGTCACGTTGATGATCGGTATTGTGTGTTCGTTCTTCTCAGCGGTATTCATCACGCGGGTGATCATCAGTTGGATGACGCGCAAGGGTGACCAGAGCAATGTATCGTTTGCCACCCCACTGTCGCGCAACGCGCTGTCTAACCTGAACTTCGACTTCATGTCGAAGCGCCGCATCGCCTACGCTTTCTCAGGAGTGTTTATTACGCTGGGAATCGTTGCGCTGTTGATCAACGGACTCAACCTGGGAGTAGACTTTAAGGGCGGCCGTTCGTACGTGATCACCTTTGCCGAACCGGTGGTGCCGTCTGACTTAAAGACTTCGCTAGACGATGACTTCGACGGAACCAGTGCGGAGGTGAAAACCTACGGGGCCAATAATGTGCTGAAGGTGACCACCAGTTACCGGGTAGACGATGAGTCCGACGAGGCGGATGCCGAAGTGCGTAATCGGATGATCTCCGGGGTGAGCGAGTTTACTGGATTTACCTTTCAGGAAGACAATGCGGTAGCGGTGCGGGATAATAACTTCACTATTTCCAGTTCTACCAAGGTAGGCGCCACTATTGCCGATGATATTCGTAACTCGTCCATTGAAGCGATTTTCTTCTCACTGGTGGTGATCTTCTTATACATCTTGATTCGTTTCCGCCGCTGGCAGTACAGTACCGGGGCCATCATTGCCCTGTTTCACGATGTATTGTTCGTACTGGGAGCCTACGCCATTGCCGGGCTGTTGGGCATCAACTACGAGGTGGACCAGGTATTCATTGCGGCTATGCTGACCATCGTTGGTTACTCCATCAACGATACGGTGATTGTGTTTGACCGCATCCGGGAAACGATGGGTTACCGACCCCGCACTCCGCTGAACGAAGTGGTGAACGAATCGATCAACAATGTGATGTCGCGGACGCTGATCACTTCACTAACTACGCTGGTAGTGGTGTTTGTGCTGCTGGTGTTCGGCGGCGAAGTGCTGCGGGGATTTTCGTTCTCGTTGTTTATCGGAATTCTGGTGGGAACGTACTCATCGATTTACATTGCCTCACCGGTCATCGTAGACCTCACCAAGCGCCGGTTGCCTGCGGCCAGTGCGAACTCAGGGACTACCGAGGGGAAAAAGCAACGGGTATAATTATCGTAGCCGGGGCGGCCCCGCCACGATTAGTTATTGCCAAATATCATCAGGTGCTGCTGCGGTAGCACCTGTTTGTTTTCCAGCAGTTTTAACCCTACCGCCTTCATCTCTTTGACGGCCTGGACTTCGGTCATCTTATGTCGGGGTTTGATCATCACGCTGGGGTCCTCTTCGCGGTACTCGACCAAGGCTACGCGTCCTCCGGGAGTCAAGGCATCGGCAACGTCGCGCATCATTTCGTAAGGATGTGAAAACTCGTGATAAGCATCCACTAGCAGTACCCAGTCTACCGAATCGGAGGGTAGATGCGGATTATCAACCGTGCCCAGGATGGTTTGCACGTTATTACCCCCTTCGTTCTGTTGCTTCAGCTGAATCATCTCCAGCATCTCCGGCTGAATGTCGACGGCTAGTACCTTGCCTTGCGGCACCCGCGGACTGATACGGAAGGTGAAGTAGCCCGATCCTGCCCCAATATCAGCGACCACGTCGTCGGGCTGCAGGTCCAGCGCGTTGATGAGCACATCGGTTCCTTCTTCTTCTTCCCGACCCGAGCGCTCGAGCCAACTGGCTCCTTGGTGACCCATCACCTGGGCAATGTCGCGTCCCTGATAAAATTTGCCCGTTCCGTCGGCACTGGTGGGTGCACCGTAGGTGTAAATTGAATCGGAGGCAACATTTTGTAAAGTCTCGGCGGTGGTGGATGAGGCCTTCGGTTGAGAGCAGGCGGTGAAAAAGCCAAAAACGAAGGTCGACAGGATAATGCTTCGGTAGATCATATACAAAGGACAAATAAGGTTCGATGGCTCGCTACGTCAGTAATCAAACAATCGAGCCGTAAAACAATCTATTATACGAGCTCAACCGAAGGGTCCCAGAATAGTTTCTTGAAGTCCTGCACCCGATCATCCTTTACCGCTACTCCTTCCGCCTCTAGTAGTTGTTGCATCCGGTTCGGAGTGCCAAAGTGATGCTTGCCGGTGAGTAGCCCCGTGCGGTTCACCACCCGCTGGGCCGGTACATCTTTACCGTGGGCCTGATTCATGGCCCAGCCGACCATTCGGGCGCTGCCCCTTGAACCCAAGTAGTGAGCGATCGCTCCGTAACTGGTAACCCGTCCTTGAGGTATCAGGCGAACTACGGCGTATACGTCTTCAAAAAAGCTAAACGATTGTTCGGAAGGCATTGGTAAAATATAGATTGGTTCAGTACGTTTGACTTCAAGATACATCATCTTTGTCTCATGCTGCTTCTAGCATCCGCTAATTTCAGAATTTCCCGTCAGTACACTACACTTTTATACGCTGCCGTCTTTGTACTAACGACTTCCTGTGCTTCGCAGCGCAAAGCGTCAAATTATAAAAGTAAAAAACCAATAACCAATTTGCGGCGGACGCCCAGTAAGTATGTTCCTCCACCTCCCCGTTCTGGTCAACCTAAAGTAGCACGAAAAACGATCACTGACTTACCGACGAGCAGCGAACAGGTGCGCGCCACCATCCAGGTAGCGCGTTCGTTTATAGGAACCCCCTACCGATGGGGAGGTACCAGCCGGGCGGGAATGGACTGCTCGGGACTCCTGGTAACAGCATTCAACCACAGTGGAATCGAATTGCCCCGCACCTCCAACGAGCAGAGTAAAACCGGACGGTTGATAAGTCTGTATGAGGTCACGCCCGGAGATTTAGTGTTCTTCGCTACGCGGGGGCGGCAGATATCGCACGTGGGTATGGTTACCGAGGTGCGCGGTAAGAAAGATATCCGTTTTATTCACGCATCTAGCTCGCTGGGTGTCATCGAGAGCAACCTATTTTCGGATTATTATCGCCGTAGCTTCGTGAAAGCACGCCGTCCTTTTTGACTTGTTCCCAATTTTAGTAAATTTGCAACGCTGGTCTTAAAAGTGCCGAGCCTTGCCATTTTTCTCAATGCAGTGCTTAGAATCACTTGACCTAGAATCTAAAGGGGGGATTAGCTCAGTTGGCTAGAGCGCTTCGCTGGCAGCGAAGAGGTCATCGGTTCGAATCCGATATTCTCCACCAAAACCGTTAAGTGCTTTATCATAAAGCACCTAACGGTTTTTTTATTTTGTCTTTCTTAACACCAAAAGCCTATTCACCCACCGATGAAACTGACAGAAGCCCCTCTCCGAAGTGGGCCTTAATTTTGAGAAAGCCACAAAAATAGCAGTGAAAACGTGTGAGTCTATGGTCGTTTTATTACACGCACTATATTTCCCGCGTAAAGCGTGAATTTAGCCCGGTTTTGCTGGAAAGTGAAACTTTACCTATAATAAAGAATATTGTATAACGCTACACCCGTATTTTCACGGTAATTTTCTGTACAAATACGATCGATTTAGTACTTATTATCTTCAGAAGGCTTTTCGTAGCAAAACGGCTATTGGTAGCAGATGCAGCAAAATTTGACTACTATTGTTTATGGCAAATAGATCGTAACAACTCGTCAACTCACTAATTCTTTAACAATGGCAAAACTGAAAAACATTATTAAGCAACTGTCCGATTCCGACTATACCTCTATTCATGAGTCGCTCATCGAGAACAGTGCTGAAAAGTCGGCTCACCTGCTGAAAGCAATGCGGGAGCGTTCTCTGTCTGACAACAAGATTATGGATGAACTGGGAGTAAATACCAATGCGTATTACACCTTGCGTTCGCGACTCAATCAGAAGATTGAGGAGTATTTGTTGCAGCAGATGGAAAATCCTCGCACTGATCTGATCAAAAAGGTAGCGAACATTAATGAGGTAATTTTCACAAAGAAGAGAGCCATCGCCATTGCTACCCTTAAGAAGATTGAGAAAGAACTACTTGACTACGATCTGCCCAGTGAGCTCACGATTATTTACAAGACGCTGCGCAAGCTTCATATAAATACCCCGGATCATTTTGCTTATTCTCAGCTTTATAACAAGCACGTAGCTTACATGCTAGCGGTTGATAAAGCAGAGGAACTGCTGGCCCAGTTTTTCAAGAAATACGGAGAGTATACTTTGTCGCGCGACGAGACTAACCGACTGGAGCTTACCCTGCTCAATGAAGAGATGAACAATTTGTGCAATTTGTATGATTCGCACCGTTTGTACATCTATCAGAGCTGTCTGAATATCTTTTTCCGTTTGTTTGTAGAGGAGGAAAGCTACGAAAGTACCACCGAACAGCAGCCTATTGAAGATATCCTGGACACTATGCAGGATACACTGAGTAACTACTATCTAGACTCTATCTATCATCACTTGCAGTTAGTCTACGAACTGCTTCGTCTGGAGTATTACAACCACTATAAGGTGTACCGAAAGGCAGAGGACTTTTACGAGGAAGTGAACGATGCGACGGCAACGCTACTGACGAACTATAGTCTGCATACGTACCCCGCCCAGTACCTGGTGAGTAAGATTGAACGCGCCCACCGCATGGGCGAAGAGGATGCACTGCACCAAGAGAACCAATTGCTGTTCCACGATTTTGAGTGTGATACCGATGACATTCCTAAGTATGTGACCTACGTTTGCTACCGGGCTCTTTCGTGCTACTACGCTGGGCAGTATAACGAGGCATCTCGATGGATTAATAACCTGCTCAACGAAACCAGTCTGAAGAAGTATCCGTCAGCGCAGTTGGAGGTAAAGGCAATCCTGGCCTTGCAGTACTGTCTGATGAACGATTACGACTTGTTTAATCAGTTGACAAATAGTATTCAGCGACAAGTGCGTTTGCTGGGTAAGGAAAACTGTGAGTCAATTGTGATTTTCACCAAGATACTTAAGATATCAGTGTCGGATGTGAAACGCGATAAGTACAATAAAATCAAAGCATTGACTGAACGATTCACCCGATTTGAGATGAAGCACTTTGCTCCCACCATGCTGGTGAAGATGGACGATTCGTTCGTGAACAAACTCTGCTAGAGATTTCATCTTAGCTCAAACCACGGAAGCCGAAGATTTATCTTCGGCTTTTTTGTTGCTACTAAACGCAGGTATCAGCTATAATTTGTAACGAACCCACTAAAAAATAAAAGCCGTACCTTAGATAAGGTACGGCTGAATTAGCTTTCGTGAGGGTAGCAGTGAGATTAGATTGCCAGCTTCTCGAGATTTTTCTGCGTGAGCGGCTTATTGATGTACTGCTTCACGCTACCGTACTTGTGCGACTTGTTTACGTCCTGCGGATTGATAGAGGAAGTGAGCATCACTATTTTGCAGTACTTCTTAGTCTCGTCGGCTAGCTTGTCAAATTCATCCAAGAACTGGAAGCCATCCATCAGAGGCATGTCGATATCTAAGAATATCACTTCAGGAAGCACCGAGTGCCCAGCTTCGCCCAACTTCTCAATGTTTTTCAGGAACTCGATCGCACTTTTAGCTCCGGAATGCGTGTAGATATTGTCGCAGATGTTGGTGGCCTCAATCATCTTCTGATTGATTAAATTATCGATTTCGTTGTCATCGATAAGCATCACAGCGCGGTGCTTTTTTTCTTGTTCAGACATAGAACGTTTACTTTGGTGGTAAGTTAAATGTTGCGAAAATCTTCATTGTAATGTAAGCAAGCAATATACCACAAATCAGACACTATTACAGAGGCTAGGCTTACGTTGCAAAAATAATCAGTTTATTTATAACAAACCGATTTGTTTATACTTAAACTTACTTGGTTGATTATGGATTCAGCTAATAATAAGTAATATTAAAGATATATAGCACGGTGCTAACCGGTTCACTGGGTTATATTAGCTTCTAAAAAGCACACGCCATTTAATGGAGGCATTACGTTGGCTTACCACCCGTAACCATAAAAAGCCTTGCTTCCATCGCGCTTATAGCCTTCAATAAGGATGCCCCCTTGTTTTCGGTCCATAATATCAGCCAACTGCTGCGCACTTTCCACTTGGTCCCTATCAATAGCGGTGACGACAAACCCTTCTTGCAAGCCAGCTTCCTTCCACTTACCTTTTCCTAACTCAGTTAGCAGCGCCCCTCCTTTAATTTCAAGCTCTTCCAGAACTTCAACCGGGGGATCAATAAATACACTTCCTTCTAAGGAGGCATTCAGTGGTTCGCGCATCAACTTAGCGTTTCCCATGGTGCCCTTGAGTACTGCTTCTACCTCCTGTATGCGGCCATCCCGCCAATATGTCACCTTTACCCCATCGCCGGGGCGGTTGCGGGCCACCAATTCCTGTAACTGAGCAATATTTCTGATTTGTTGTTTGTCAATCTCAACGATCACGTCACCCGGTTCAATACCCGCTTCCGCAGCAGCACTTCCTCCCGCCACGCCGTCGATGAACACTCCTGCTACTACATCCAGCCCCTTCTCGCGCGCTAAGTTAGCATTCACGTCAAGAATAGATACCCCCAGCAGCGCCCGCTGAACGGACCCAAACTCCAGCAAATCACCCATTACCTTTTGCACCAGGGTAGCCGGAACGGCGAATGAATAGCCCGCATACGAACCGGTCTGAGTAGCAATAGCGGTGTTGATGCCGACTAGTTCCCCCCGTAGGTTCACCAAAGCGCCCCCGCTGTTGCCCCGGTTCACGGCAGCATCTGTCTGGATGAATGCCTCAATCTGATGGTTATTTTGGTCGTGCAGAATATTAATATTGCGGGCTTTGGCACTTACGATGCCGGCGGTCACCGTAGAAGTGAGCGTACCGAAAGGATTGCCCACCGCCAGTACCCATTCACCCACCTGAATAGCATCAGAATTGCCGAAGGGCACGTACGACAGGTTCGTGTCGTCAATTTTAAGCAACGCCAAATCAGTGGTAGGATCAGTGCCGACCAGCTTCGCTTCGTACATACGGTTATCGTTCAGCGTGACCTCAATGGTGCTGGCGTCCTCGATAACGTGGTTGTTGGTGACAATGTAACCGTCTTCCGAGATGAGCACTCCCGAACCTGACGAGCGTGAGGGCTGCCCTTGGTGGGGGTTTCGCTCAGCGTCTTCTCGCTCCCCAAAGTAGTCATAAAACTCCTCCAGCAAGTCGTAGCGAGATCCGCGCTGCTCTCGGTAAGTAGAACGAATAAAGACTACTCCGGGCCGGGCCCGCTGGGCTGCGTACACAAAATTGATACCGTCGGGAATAGCAAAAGTAGTATCGGCTAAAAAATTGGAGAAAGCTACGTTATCGTTGATAGGCAGGGTGGCGTAGCGTTTAGCTGGGGTGGTGTCAAAGTACGTGAGCAGTCCTACCGCAACTGCCCCTCCTAACAAAGCAGCCAAAATGATTCCTACAAAAAACTGTCTCTTGCTCATATATCCGTTTCGTTTCGTAAGTGCTAACCGCCTGCTATCAGAGGTGTTTTCGAATCAACAAATAATATACAGGATGTTGGCTGATTAGCAAAATAAATTGTGACGGAAAGCTTTGCAATTAAGTGGCGAACCCACTAATATTGCAGTCTGTTTTTGCCAGCAGGCAGATGGAATCTTCCTCCTTAGCTCAGCTGGTTAGAGCGGCTGACTGTTAATCAGTAGGTCCTTGGTTCGAGTCCAAGAGGAGGAGCTTCACAATCAGGCACTTACGATATCAAAATCGTAAGTGCTTTTTTTATTTAACGCTGCCAAACGGCACTGCGATAAGCATTTCTTTGTTACCCGTTATACTTGAGCGAACCTAAATCGCTTTCGTACCCGTCATCTCAAATTAATCCACCTCCTCAATGCGCACCGCCTTAGATCAGCTTGCCCAAGCACTAGAGGGCACCCTTCACCACAGTGATGCCATGCGTATCCTGTATGCCACCGACGCCTCGGCCTACCAGGAGATGCCCCTCGCCGTAGCTATCCCCCAGTCGGAAGATGATATCGTTCGGCTGGTGCGCTTTGCCCAAGCGCATGGCACCTCGCTGATTCCGCGGGCGGCGGGCACCTCACTGGCCGGACAGGTAGTAGGCAGCGGCATTGTGGTCGATATCTCGCAGACCATGACCAACATCCTGGAGATCAACGCCGACGAGCGCTGGGTGCGGGTGCAGCCCGGCGTGATCCGCGATGACCTGAATTATTACTTAAAGGAGCACGGCCTGTTCTTCGCTCCCGAAACCTCCACCGCCAACCGGGCAATGGCGGGCGGCATGGTGGGTAACAACTCCTGCGGACTGCACTCGCCTATTTACGGCACCACCCGCGAGCACACCTTAGAGATTCGCGCCATCCTGAGCGACGGCAGCATCACCACTTTTAAGGCCCTCACGCCGGAGGAGTTTGCCCAAAAGTGCAGTGGCGAGACGGCGGTGAGCGAACTGGAAGCTACTATCTACCGAACCCTGCGCGATCGTTTGTCAGACCCGGCGGTGCAGGAGGAGATCATTCGGGAGTTTCCCAAGCCCGAGATTCCGCGGCGGCGCAACATGGGCTACGCGGTGGACATACTGCTGCGTAGTGAAGTGTTTGGCGGCGATGAACCCTTCAACTTCTGCCGCCTGCTGTGCGGATCGGAGGGGTCGCTGGCCTTCATCACCGAGATCAAGCTGAACTGTGAGCCGCTGCCCCCGCCCGTGGTGGGGCTGGCGTGTCCTCACTTCCGCACTCTGGACGCTTCGCTGCGGGCCAACGTGATCGCCATGCAGCACGGTGCCCGCGCCTCGGAACTCATGGACCACCACGTGATCGAGCGCACCCGCGCCAACCTCATGTACCGTCCCGACACCTACTGGATCGAAGGCGAACCCGAGGCGGTGCTTATGATTGAGTTCGCGGCCAACACCCAGGAAGCGGTCGATGCCGCCATCAACGCCCTGCACGCCGAGTTGCAGGCGAAAGAACTGGGCTACCACTTCCCGGTGCTGTATAACGACGACACCAAGATCGCCTGGAACGTGCGCAAGGCTGGGCTGGGCCTGCTCAGCAATTTGCCGGGCGACCACAAGGCGCAGCCGGTGATAGAGGATACGGCCGTGGCCGTGGCCGACCTGCCGGAGTATATCGCGGAGTTCAATCAGGTGCTGGCCAAGTATAATATGTCGTGCGTGCACTACGCCCATGCGGGCGACGGCGAGCTGCACCTGCGTCCGATCCTGAACCTCAAGACGCAGGAGGGCAATGAACTGTTCCGTACCATCGCGCAGGAGATTGCCACGCTGGTGAAGCGCTACCGCGGCTCGCTCAGCGGGGAGCACGGCGACGGCCGGCTGCGGGCCGAGTTTCTGCGCTT
This sequence comes from uncultured Cytophagales bacterium, assembly GCA_963761785.1. GTDB lineage: Bacteria > Bacteroidota > Bacteroidia > Cytophagales > Cyclobacteriaceae > Tunicatimonas. The sequence goes on along the minus strand of CAVXII010000001.1, from coordinate 508,340 downwards.
TATGATTGGCGAGAAAAACTACGCACTGGTCAAGGAGATCAAGGCCACCTGGGACCCGCAGCACATCTTCAACCCCGGCAAGATTGTGGACGCCCCGCCCATGAACGAGCAACTGCGCTACATGCCCGGCCACCCCACACCCGAGATCGACACCGTGTTCGACTTCGGACTGAACCAGGGCGTGCTACGCGCGGCCGAGCAGTGCAACGGTTCGGGCGACTGCCGCAAGACGCACCTGAGCGGCGGCACCATGTGCCCTAGCTACATGGTGACCCGCCACGAGAAGGACACCACCCGCGCCCGCGCCAACATCCTGCGCCACTTCCTGACCAACTCCGAGAAGGTGAACCGCTTCGACCACGAGGAGATTAAGAAGGTGATGGATTTGTGCCTGTCGTGCAAGGGCTGCAAGGCCGAATGCCCCTCGAACGTGGACGTGGGTAAGATGAAAGCCGAGTTCTTGCAGCACTACTACGAAGCCAACGGCATCCCCCTGCGCACCCGCATCATCGCGCACTTCACGAAGCTGACCGCCCTGGCGGCGCTCACTCCCCGCCTGTACAACTGGGCGGTGACCAACTCCCTGGTGAGCAGCCTGATCAAGCGGGTGACCGGCTTTGCGCCTGGCCGCTCTATGCCGAAGCTGCACACCGTCACGCTGCAGAAGTGGTACCGGCAGCACCAGCGGGGGCTGCTACAAGCGAGTGGCTTCTCCTCCGCGCCCGCCACCACCCCCCTCACTGGCGATGCGTATGGTAATCTTCCGGCAAAGCAAACCGAAGGACGGGGCAAGGTCTACTTCTTCTGCGATGAGTTTACCAACTACAACGATACCGAGATTGGCGTGAAAGCGATTCTGTTGCTCGAACGGCTGGGTTATACCGTAGAGATACCGAAGCACGTAGAGAGCGGACGCACGTTTCTATCCAAAGGCTTGCTCAAGCAGGCCCGTACCATCGCCGAAAAGAACATTGCGTTGCTCAAGGACATTGTGAGCGAGGCCACTCCCATTGTGGGGGTGGAGCCCTCGGCTATCCTCACGCTGCGCGACGAGTACATTGACCTGACGCGCGACGAAGTCCAGCAGCAGGCACACGGCATTGCCGACCACACCTACACGCTGGAGGAGTTCATCGCCCGGGAGATTGATCGGGGGCACATCACCGCCGCGCAGTTCACGCAAGAGAAGCGGGTCATCAAACTGCACGGGCACTGCCACCAGAAGGCGTTATCGTCGCTGGTGCCCACCAAAAAGATGCTGTCGCTGCCCACCCATTACGAGATGCACATGATTCCGTCGGGCTGCTGCGGTATGGCCGGTTCGTTCGGCTACGAGAAAGAGCACTTCGACCTGTCGATGCAGGTAGGAGAACTGGTGCTGTTCCCCACCGTGCGGAAGCAACCCGCCGAGGTGATCATCGCTGCCCCCGGCACCAGTTGCCGCCACCAGATCAAGGACGGCACCGGCCGACGGGCGAAGCACCCGGTGGAGGTGTTGTATGAGGCGTTGGTATAGAACATCGAGTGACGAATAAGAAACACCAAATGATGAAGTGCTTTGTCTGAAGCGCGTTTGTAACGTTCATAAACGCGCCCTATCAGCAATAATGCGTATCTTCGTGAAAACTTGCTGGTTATGAAAAGCCTGTCGGAAATACAAGAGAAGCTAAGGGGAATCAAACCATATCTGTTTGGGAAATATCCGCTGAAATCACTGGTCATTTTTGGGTCGTACGCGCGTGGCGAGTTTAACCAAGCCAGCGACCTGGATTTGTTAGTAGAAGTGGACGCAACCACCGGAAGCCGGTTTGTTGATTTGGCCGACGAAATCGAGGAGATGGTAGGAATGAGAATTGATTTGGTATCTCGTGACGGAGTAAAACCCAAGTACCTGGAAGCTATTAAGCCTGATTTGTTGTATGTCTAAACGGTATTTAACGCTTCTTTTGGAAGATATGCTGACGGCAGCTTATAAGACTCAGAAGTATACTGCAGATATGGCTTATGACGACTTCATCAGTGATGACAAAACGGTCGATGCCGTGGTCAGAAACTTTGAAATTATCGGAGAAGCTGCCAACTACCAAGCACGTTTCCTATTCTGGTCGTAGGTTAAGCGAAGTGGTCCTACGACCCAACAAGCAACGTTTCTAGGTGGGTCGTAGGATGCCGGTCACCGCGTGCTATCGCCACCCCGGGGCCACCCTGGCGGGGCGCGTAGCCTACGACCAGCGGGGTAGGCATAAGAAATACGTAATCCTAAACTATTTTCGACAATGAGCCAAGTCAAAGCATTGGTAGACCGGCTTCTAAACCAAATGTCAGCACACGAAACGGCGATGTTAACTCCCGCTGACGTTCCGCCCGAAATGCTTGATCCATCCATTGCACCAGGCAACGACTGGAAGGGATGAAAACCCGCTCTAAGTGTGATCGATGTCAATGACCTTAACCGTCTGGAATCCGTTAACATACTTTAACAAATCCAGCGAATTATGGTCCGCCCTAGTACGTTTTAGTACTGAACCGTGAACCAATATAAGCGGGTGCCGGAGGGGAAATTAAGGAGTCGTTGGAGAGCATACGCTTTTAAGTGTTTATTAAAACCAACAAACCATGAAAAAGACCAAAAATATAGCCTTGTTTGCCATTGCGCTTTTCGCCTTTATAGGAACACACGTAGTATCACCAGCCGCCAATAATCCCGGGCAGTTAGTATATAGTCCTAGTGCTCTGCGGGATGCTCACCGCGTGGATTTGCGGGACATATCAAACACGGCCGCCTACGCCGACCAGATTCTGGTGATGGATGAGCTGCCCTTTGTGCCTTTCAGTGTACTGGAATCTTTGCAGGGCCGGGTGCCGGGGGTGCAGGTGGTTAACCGTGGGTTTTATTCGTACGCGGTGCTGCGTGGGTGGCGGCAACCCCTCTACGTGATCAACGGCATGCCGGTGGATGCCTCGGCGGTGAACATGCTGAGTCCCGACGACGTAGCGACCATTGAGATACACAAGGGGTTTGGAGCCAGCTTCTGGGGCATGCGCGGTGGAAACGGAGCCATTGTGGTGAACACCAAGTAATAATTGCGATAAAACAGGTAGATTGGAATAAGTGTTAGGCCGCCCCGCAAAGAGGCGGCCTTTTTTTATGCGTCTCGGCGGTGCTTGAACTCCTTGAGGTACTTGCGTTTCTCTACGTGGTACCAGATAGCCAGCCCAACCGAGGCCACCGAGATGATCACCGACAGGGTAGTTACCACCGGATTGGCCGGGTCGGCGTAGAAGTACAAGATCAGAAACGATACCAGCAGCGACAGCGAGATAACCATGCCCCGTATTGAGTGTTTCCGGAAGCGTGCTTGTAGTTCCTGATCAGAAAATTGGGCGAATTGAGACATACGCTAAAGAAGAGGACAGAAAACCGAGTTGGCATTCTGTCCTCTCATTAAATAAATATTACTTAGTCATTCTTGATCTGAATGACAATCGGCGACACCGCTTGGGTAGAGTTACCGGCCGGGTCGGAGGGTAGGTTTCCAACGGAAACGGTTGCCACTTCGTTGGCGCCCCCCTCGGGCTGAAATTCGTAGGTCCAGGTCATACCGTCTTCCGTGGTCATGTTGGCTTCGGTAACGTAGGCCTGAGACGCGCCGTTAACAGAAACTTTAACGGTATCAGTGGTACTAAGTGGTTCGCTAAAGATAGCAGAAAGGGTTACCGCTGTGCTATCATCAACCGGGGTACTAGAAGCGAATAGCTTGCCGGTGGCTGCGGTGTTATCAACTGCATAGAGTTCAAAACCGCTGCTGTCCATTACAGTTGCCCCGAGAAACTGAGAAGCCACTGCTTCCTCTAAACTGAGAACCTCGGTGCCATCGCCCGTGCCGGCGGTGTAGGTAGCCTGAAAAGTTTTATCGTCTGTCTTTACCAGCGGGCTTAATGCACTACCCGTTATTCCGGTTCCGAGCGACAACAGCGTGGCTGCTGGAGCAATCTCAATGTCTTTATCAAAGCTGATTGTTACTGGAGCACTCTGCCCCTGTCGCAGCACTACTCCACTATCCAAACTAACAGATGCCACCGGCTTCACTGCTTCCACCGTCACAGCAATAGTACCATTGAGTCCTTGTTTCACCACCGCGATTTCACCACTGGCTCCCGCTGCAAAAGTGACCTCAATAGATTCGGTTCCGGCACCACTCACGATGGTAGCTCCGGTGGGCACGGTCCAACTGACGGTTTCGCTACCGTAGGTGTCGGTGTAATAAGTGGCTACCTCGCCGGGCGCCACCGTACTGGGGCCACCGATTACGGCCCGATAGGGAGTGAAGCTTTGCGTGCTATCCTCTTCACAAGATGCACCTACCAGCAGGCTAATAGTAAATGCCAGCGCTAGGCGGCTAGATTTGAATACGTTGTTGTTTTTCATAAGATCACAAAATAGAAGTAAAATAGATATAACAATAGAAATAAGTTGATTAGCTTATATATGAGTTATCATTGCATCGGTGCTTTGGAAACAGGGATCAGCATTCGCAAAGAGTCATTGTTGATCGCAAACAGGTAGGCACGCTGGTGGTCAGCCAGTTCAATCTCAACAATATCCTTTACTTCTCCCCGAACGTACAAACCGGTCTGGGTTGGCAAACGGGCAGCAACGCTGTCACCCAAGTGCTGTAGCACTACGCCATATCCTGCATCAGCCCGCGGAGTCTCCACCTCGGATGAGTATAAGTTGCCTCCCGCAATAAAGGTAGGATGGCTATCGCCATCGGTTGAAAGTAGGACTACTGCGTTGATTGAAGAGAACTGAGCCTGATTAGGAAGCGAATGCCACTGGAACTGACCACCATCGGTTTTCTCTAGCCAACCACTGGCAAAGGTATCAATTTGGTACTGCAAAGCATCTTTCAGGTTGTGCTCGCCGTAGATGTCTTCTAATGTGGCATCGGCAAAAGCTTCGTAGGTAGAGAAGCGCTCTTGAATAACGGGCATTTGCTGGGATGAGCATTCGCGTCCGCGCACCGGAAGCTGTTTGCCCCCCTTCTCGTAGCTAAGCACGATATCCCTGCGCCCGTTTTCATCAAAATCATGGGCGTATATAGTGAAGGGATTTTCCTCCGAAGTTTTGTATTTATAGTTTAGCCCCAGGTTACCCACCAGGTAATCCTGATCACCATCCTGATCCATGTCAGTGGCCAGGATACTGTACCACCACCCACGGGTGGCATCCAACCCCATCGCACTCGATACGTCCTGGAAGGTATCTCCTTCATTTTTCAAGAATAAGATTTTCATCCATTCGCCCACCACAACGAGATCCGTGAGTCCATCTTGGTCGAAATCGGTCCATTGGGCGTCGGTAACCAACCCTAGGCTATCCAGCAAAGGGGCTACTGTTGTCGTGACGTTCTGGTACCTGAGCTGCTGATCTGTTCCTCCTTCATTTCTTAAAATAACACTAGAGGCAGGGTAAGGATACTGTCCGGGTAGTAAGCGCCCCCCTAGAAATAGATCTAAATCACCGTCGTTGTCGTAATCATCTGCCGCGACCACCTTACCACTAATGGCAACTTCCGGAGGTAGCACTCCGGTGGCTTTTACGAACCCGCTGGAAGTGTTGAGATACAGACGATCTTGATAATACGAGGATGCTACCCCGGCGGTGTTGCCGCCACTCACTACGTATAGGTCAAGGTCTTGGTCGTTATCAGCATCAAAAAGTAATGCTCCGGTGTCTTCCTGGTCCCGGTCTTCTTGCCAAGGGCCTGCCACTTTTTGGAAAGTGCCCTGCGGAGTTTGGTGATACATTGACCCCTCATAACGAGCGGCGCCACCAACGAAGAAGTCATCCCGACCATCACCGTTCACATCTCCTACGGCCAAGCCCGGACCCTGCTGAGAATTCTTGTGCGGAAGGAGCGGTTCCGCCCGAAAGTCATCGTATAGGTCTTCTTGATGGACAAAGTCAATGCCCCGGGCGGCGGTGACATCTTGAAAGTCAGGGGAACGAAGGGGCACTGGCTGGGCAGAAACTGCTTCCTTATAATTTAGGGTAAGCACTTGGTTGGCCGATATATTTTGAAGTCGCTGGTAGCGACCATCGGGCCAGGTAACATCAAGCGTGTCTGCTCGTGAAGCTTTACCCAAGCCGAAATGAAGAATGGGGGCCACACTGGACTGGAAGCCCCGGGTTAGGGTTAGTTCCTGAAGCTGCTGCCCTCCCGGGGTGGTAACCGATACCCGACTTCCTAAGCCCAAGCGGTTGTTGGCCGGACCCTCCAGTCGGATAGTTAGGTAGTGGTTCTGGTCTGAATTGGTCTGGTTGATGAATACGGAAGCCACCCCATCCAGGTTGTTGATGACCACGTCTAAGTCTCCATCGTTATCCAGATCGGCGTAAACGACTCCGTTAGAGAAACCCGCTTCGTTGAGCCCCCAGGTCTCGGCAACCGGCTCAAAGGTGAAATCGCCTCGGTTACGAAATGCATAATTACTGATGGGTTCACTCGGCAGAATGTCGATGCTGGGTAGGTCTGGGTTAGAAACCGCCCCAATTTTAATGTTAGAAAGTTGCTGGTTGGCGTCGTTGTTGTTTACATCGCGCTTCATGCCATTGGTAATGAAGGCGTCTTTCCATCCGTCGTTGTCTAGGTCAGCCCACAATGCACCCCAACTCCAATCGGTCGTTGCCATCCCGGCGAATCTAGATATTTCACTGAACATCGGTATACCCTGCTGACTGGTGCCGTTGTTCAAATGTAAGCTGTTCTGCATATACTGATAGTGAAACCCCATCCGTACGGCCTCATTGAAGCTGTCGGGCGACATGCTGGCCATGTTGGTTTTGGCCCTACGGTAGTCTTCCGGAGTCATGTCTACCTGCAGTAGATCAATCCACCCATCGTTGTTAAAATCAGCGGCATCGACTCCCATTCCGAACATGGCGGTGTGATTGGTGGACTCTTTGATCCGCTCCTCAAAACGGCCGTTGCCTTGGTTCAGATAGAGGTAGTCGGGTATATTAAAGTCGTTCGACACGTATAGGTCGGTTCGTCCATCGTTGTTCAAATCGGTAGCCACTACACCCAAGGCCAAGCTAAAATCCTTTATTCCGGCCGCTTCGGTAACATCCTGAAAAGATCCGTCTCCACGATTGCGGTACAGATGCCCCGAATCGGCCCAGTCGTTTCTTATGGCGAGCGATTGATACGCCTGATTACCCAGGCTCACCGGGATGTTGGGATAGGTAGCTACGTATAAATCTTGGTAGCCATCTTGGTCGTAATCGAAGAACGTAGCTTGGATAGAGGGCGAAGCATCATTGAGACCATACTCGGCTGCGCGTTCGGTGAAGGTATTGTCTTGGTTGTTGATGTAAAGCTGGTTTTCGGTGGTAGTGTACTTGCCAGATACGCACACGTAGATATCCAGCCAGCCGTCGTCGTTGATGTCGGCCATGGTCGCCCCGGTGTACCAACGATTATCACCAAGCAGTCCGGCCGCTTTGGTTATATCAGTAAATTTCCCTGATCCTTGGTTCAGATACAGTTGGTTAGCTACCATGTTACCCGTGAAAAACAAGTCGGTCAATCCATCTTGGTTGATATCACCCGCTGCTATCCCGCCACCCATGTATAGATAGGGGAAGGTGAAGTAATTAAGGGTGTCGTTCTCAAGAATATTGTTGGCGAAAGTTATATTGGATACTTCCTTGTTAAGTGACGTAAACAAGGCGGCTTTTGGTTGATCACCGCCGGGCTGACAAGCGGACAATCCGACCAACAAAAAAAGCATCCACAAGTTTGCCGTCATACAGTTTGCTTCAACGCTACGTTTCTACCAGCCAGAAAATACAAAGACTGCCTCTTTGAGACAGCCTAGGTACTTAAAGCATGCGTAAATTAGAAACCTGGTTTCTGATCTGAGTTGGTTAAATCAGGATTGTTATCAATCTCAAAGACAGGAATAGGAAGATACTTATAGCGGGGATCAATGTTGCCCAATGGATTAGCAGCCAATTTTCCGTTGTTCACCCATCTTTTAATATCGCGTACCCTCACTTGCTCGCTGCACAGTTCCACCTGGCGCTCGTGCACGATAGCCCTGAACATTTCTTCTTTGGAACCCGTGGGATACGCAGCGGTTGGTAGTGGAGGAACATTGACCGAAGGACGCTGCCGCACCTGGTTGATAAAGGGCAGGGCTGCCGCGGGGCCGTTCAGTTCGTTCTCTACTTCGGCTTTCATCAACAGCACATCAGCGTAGCGAATAACGCGCATATTAATACCTGACCAGAACAGCTCATTCGGCTTTTTGTACAGGTTTCCGTATTTGTACCAGTGGTCATCACGCGCTCGGGTGCCCTGGGCAATAGAAGCAGAAGTGAATACCAATTGACCGTTGTTGTAGGTTTCGCCGTAGGTCAGGAAGTTATAATCAAACCGAGGATCACCGGGCTCGTAAGCGTTAAGCAATGCATCGGAAGGCACCACGTTGTGCCAGTCAACCGGAGAGTATTCCTGAGCCCGAACGCTCACTTCCTTCAAACCGTTGCCATCGCCACTCCAGCCGTCACCTACTCCTGCTTCCAGGTTGAATTGTACTTCAAAAATAGACTCTTTATTGTTTTCATTATCCTCCCGATGATTATCAACGTACGAATCTACCAAGGCATAATCGCCTGAACCGATCACCTTATCAAGTGCGGTTTTAGCCGCTTGGTAGTTGCCGCGATATAGTTCTACACGGGCGGTGAGGGCTTCGGCCGCACCGGCGCTGGCTCTTCCAATATCAGAACCGTTGTACTGTGGCGCACGGGGAAGAAGGCGCGCCGCTTCGTCTAAGTCACTTAGGATAAGCTCGTATATAGCATCTTCTGATTCAGCCAAAGGAACACCCTCTACGGTGCCCAGTGGCTCAGTGATGAAAGGAACCACTCCCCACATACTTACCAAATCAAAGTAGTGGAAAGCTCTGAAAAACTTAGCCTCAGCCACCAGCCGGTTCGCTAAGTCTTCGCCAAGCGCTTCGGTCTTCTCCGGGAGGGTAGCGATAACCAAATTGGCGCGGTTGATGCCACGATAAGTACCTCTCCAAACCTCTCCGATTAAGGAGTTGGATGCATCAAATCGGTACTCGTTCAACGCTTGGCGCGGTGGTTCCAGAATATCTCCAGCCTTAATTTGCTCGTCGGAGAGCAGATCAAAAAGCCACCAGTATTCTCGTCCGTACATCTGGTTTCCCTGAAGATTAACGTAGATGGCGTTGACTGCCTGAACTGCCTCGGCCTCGGTGTTGAAGGAGTTGGCTACGTTTGCAGCCGACGGATTGGGGTCAGTAAGAAAATCGTTGTTACAACCTGCCGTAAAGAGCAGTCCTGCTGATAACAATGGAATGAATTTATTTTTCATATTAGTAAGAATATCTGTAATTACAACCTAAAAAACTATTTGTAAGCCACCGATCAGGGTGCGGGGAACCGGAGGTGTTCCGTTATCAATTCCATTTCGGAATAAAGCTTCACTCGCGTTGCCATCTCCCTGAACTTCCGGATCATATCCTGAGTAGTTGGTGAAAGTTAACAAGTTTTGCCCGGTGAAATAAAACCTCACTTTAGATAATGCGCCGTTGCTAATAGACTCCAGCAAGGACGGCGGCAAAGAATACCCCACCGTTAAGAACCTCATTCGTAAGTATGAGCCGTCCTCAATAAAGCGGTCGGACAAACGCGCGTTGTTGTTAGGATCGCTACTAACCGCCCGAGGAACATCAGTATCAGTATTAGTAGGTGTCCAGGCGTCTAATATTTCGGTACCCATGTTGAACAGACGAGTTGCCCCTTCTCGGTAGTAACGCAGTGAGTTTAGCACTTCGTTGCCTTGGTTACCTTGAAACGTAAACGAAAAGTCAAACCCTTGGAAGCTGCCTGAACCCGTCAATCCGTAAGTTATGGGGGCCAGGTAATGTCCGATATTAGTACGATCGTCAGAGCCAATGGTGCCATCGTTGTTCAGGTCTTGAAAACGAATGTCGCCCGGAGCTGCATTGGCTTGGTACTTAGCATTAGCATCACCGCTCAATTCTACCGCCAGCTGGTTATCGTCATCAATTTCGCCTTGGTTCTGGTAGATTCTATCCACTTTGTAACCGAAGAAGTAACCAATCGGTTCGCCCGCTTCGGCGAAAGTCTGGGGGTCGCCCGTGTTTTGGAAAGTCGGGCCGGCAATGGTAGAAGTCTCGTTGAAGCCCAACGATTGTACTTCATTGTTCACGTAAGAAATATTGCCGTCCAACGACCATTTGAAAGCTCCGTCGCGGTTGGCATAACCAACCACCAACTCGGCTCCCCGGTTAACCACATCGCCGATATTAGCCAGCGGGCCCTGATCCAGTCCGGAAGAAGCCGCAACAGGCACTTCAATTACCAGATCTTTTACCGTGTTATTAAAGTATTCAATCGTGATTCCCAGTTTGCCATTCAGCAGTTCAGCGTCTAATCCCACGTTTATCTTCTCTACTTCCTCCCAACCAATTTCTTGGTTAAACAGTCGGCTCACCGATAGACCGGAAACAATCTGACCGTCGAAGTTATAGTTCAGATTAGAAATGGTAGTAGGGTCCCAGGAATAGGCTCCGATGGAGGTGTTTCCGTTGATTCCCCAGCTACCTCTGATTTTCAGATCACTGAATACGCCTTTGATGCCATCTAAGAAGGGTTCATCAATCGGGCGCCAGGCGGCGGACACGGCGGGGAAAATGCCCACGTTGTTTTCCGGGCCGAACACTGAGGCCTGATCGCGACGCACCGAGAACATCACAATGTATTTGCCCTGGTAATCGTAGTTGAGGCGGCCGAAGTAAGAAACGATACCAGTCTTGCTCAGATCAGAATCACCAAACTGCTTGCTGGGAAGCGAATTGTTGATATCCTGCACGTTCTCGTTGTTCAAAGAATCTGTCCGGGCTTCAAATCGCTCAAAGGTGTTGGTTTGGCGCTCGTAGCCCACCACAGCCCCTATGCTATGTTCACCAAACGTACGATCGTAAGCCAAAGTGTTGGTAATTACCGGCGTCAGAAATACAGTGTTCCGCTTCCTAAGTGTCGGGAACACGTTTACATTGAACTGCACCTCGCCCGCGTCGAAGGTAGGTGTAAAATTTTGTTCGTTAACAATAGCGTAATCAACGCCCCCCTGAAAGCGATACTTGAGTCCTTCGATGATCTCATACTCGGCGAATATAGTACCGAAGATTTTAGCGGTGATCTGCTCATCTTCAATAAGCTCATTAAATAGCACCGGCTGAAAGGGATCAGCTCCCTCGGCACCGTCCGGACCGCGAAACCCACCCTTGCGGCTAGGATCTCTCACGGGAATATAAGGCATCATTTGCACCGCCCGGGTAATGGTGCCGCCGTTCTCAAAATTGGTTGCCGTACGTGCCAGCAGCAACGATTGGCCTACCTTTAATCTGCCGCGGTTGACCTCGGTATTAATATTGAACGAAGCCCGTTTGAAGTAAGTGTTGGTCACCAGACCGTCTTGGTCAAAGTAGCCACCGCCTACGTTGTAGATAAAGTCATCGTTGCCTCCAGACACCCGTAGGTAGTAATCCTGAATCGGACCGCCCGGTAGGGCTGCTTCCTGCCAATCCGTATCGTTTCCAGCAAATTCACCTAGATCCCGCAGACGAGGGGGCGGATTGGGGGCGGTGTAATCCCGAGCGAAGTCAACGTACTGCTGGGTGTTAAGTAGATCCAGCTTTTTAGGAAGGTTTTGGGAGCCATAGTAAGCATCTAGAGAAAATTTAGCCGGTCCCTTTACACCCCTTTTGGTGGTGATCAACACCACCCCGTTGGCCCCTCGTGAACCGTAAATGGCCGTGCTGGCCGCATCTTTGAGGATACTCATGCTTTCAATATTATCCGGATGAATGTCGTTCAACCCGCCCTGCCCAATTGGAATGCCATCTACGACGAAGAGTGGATCGGCGTTTCGGGTAGAGCCCAATCCTCTAATACGAATGGTAGGGTTTCTGCCAGGTTGCCCTGAGCCGATCACGTTCACCCCGGCCACCTTGCCCTGTAACGCCTGATCCACACTAGTCACCGGAAGTTCGCTGATCTCCTCGCCACTGATAGAGGAAATAGCAGAACTTACCTTGGCGCGTTCCTGGTTGCCGTAGCCTACCACCACCACTTCCGTGAGGGACTGGATATCGGGCAGCATCAACATATCAATGGTGGACCGGGTGCCTACCGTAACCTCTTCGGTGGTGTAGCCAACCGCTGAGAAAACCAGGATCGCATCATCGCTGTCGACATTAATGCGGTAACTGCCCTCAATGTCCGTAACAGTTCCTAGGGTAGTTCCCTTCACCAAAATGTTCACTCCCGGAAGCGCGCCTTCCTCATCCGAGGTAACAACTCCGGAAATGGTTCGATCTTGGGCTTGCAGGCCAGAAGTGCTGCCTAGTAAGAGAAGTAGCACGGGGAGCCAGCATTGAGCGAGTAAAGTGTTTTTCATAAAGAGAATAATGTTTAGTTGCATCGTAAAAATTTTCAATTTTCAAATTTGAAGAAAGCAATAATCAACGACGGCAAGTGATGAATATGTTAACTTCGTGTTAAAAGTACCTATATTTTCCAAATTCTCTAACTATTCAATTTAAAATAAGGGCGGATACGTGAATATTTCAGAATTTAGTGTCAAAAAAACTAAAATGAAGGCTTCTTTGGTGCTTTGCTTATGACAAATCGTTTCATAGAAACGCTCTTACTATTTGGAAACAGACCCATTCTACTTTTGGTGTTCCTGCCCACTCTACATGAAAAATTTTACGGTGTTGCTAACTGGCGATTAAATTTGGCCTGTCGCTCTTAACAGCTAAACTCACCCGCGAGGCGGCCGCCAATGATTATGAATCCTCACACCATCCAACAAACAACTTTTGCGCTCACCTAGCCAGTCAGCAGCGTGGCGAGTCTGGCCGTCTTTTTCTACCAGCGGTGGACACATGATTAGCTATCTCAATGAATTACACGCTACGCCCCCTAATCAACACTTCCACAAAGAGTGTCATAAACTTCTTACGGGCTAAGCGGCCGCGCCTTTAGGTCTGCTTTAAAGGCATCAGCGCATCTACATTCTCAAATATTCTGCTTCTCTTTTTGCGAAGTTTATTTCTCAAAGGGGATGGTTAAGTGACGTTGAACATTACAGAACCGACTCCTTTTTCCTTCTACCTATTTTTACTCATGTGGAGTGCTTATGATCTCTAAAATCAATATATCCAGATCTTGATGCATTCACTCTGTAAAATCAAAAGATACCTAAACTTATGTCTACATTAGCCCGTGCGTTTTAAATTTACATGTCATACTTGGTATATTGTTTAAAATGTTTTTATTTGTTGCTGCTTACTACACTACATCCTTTTCCTTATGAGTCCTTCTACTTCCTGCTGGCGGTTACTATTTGGCTGCCTAGCCCTGTTAGTCATCCACACCACCCACGCCCAAGACCGCACTGTTTCCGGAACGGTCACTTCTGAAGAAGAAGGTGCCCTGCCGGGCGTTAATATTCTGGTAAAAGGCACCACCGTCGGAACAGTTACCGACATCGAGGGCAACTACCGCATCAACGTGGACAGTGAAGACGCAATCCTGGTGTTTTCGGCCGTAGGCTACTCCAGCGAAGAAGCGGCGGTGGGCAACCAGTCCACCATTAATATGCTGATGCTGCCTGACATCAAATCGCTCAGTGAAGTGGTGGTGATCGGCTACGGTACCCAGGAACGCCGCGACCTGACCGGGGCGGTATCCTCCGTAGACGCCGAAGATTTCAAGAACATGGCCATGACTTCCGTGGAACAGGGGCTGCAGGGCCGGGTGGCCGGGGTGAACGTGGTGCAGCAGTCGGGGCAGCCCGGTGCGGGCATGCAGGTGCAGATCCGGGGCATCGGCTCCATTGGCAACTCCGAACCTCTGTACGTGATAGACGGCATCCCGGTAATCAACGACAACGGGGCCACCGGCGAGGCCAAGTTCAACGCCCTGAGCACTATCAATCCCAACGACATTGCCTCGATGGAAATTCTCAAAGATGCTTCGGCAGCCGCTATCTACGGTGCGCGGGCGGCCAACGGGGTGGTGCTTATCACCACCAAACGGGGCAAAGCAGGCGAAGCCACTATCCAACTGGATGCCTACACCGGCATTCAGGAACCCTGGCGCCTGCTAGAACTTACTGACATCAACGGTTACAAAGAAATCTCGGACGAACTCACCGACAACGCCGGACTGCCCCGCGTGGTGGCACTGCAACGACCCGAAGAACTAGTGAACAAGGCTGACTGGCAGGACGAAATGTTTGGCCCTGCGCCAATCAATAGCGTGAACCTGAGTGTATCGGGAGGGAGTGAAGCCGCCCGGTTTAGCGTATCGGGTAACTATATGCGGCAGGAAGGCATTATTCGCGAAACCGACTTCGATCGCTTTAGCCTGCGCGTGAACACTGATTTTACTAAAGGAAAGTTTAAGTTCGGACAGTCGCTGGCCGTGAGCCGCACCCAGGCCAACGATCTTACCGCCGCTTTCTTCTCCATCATTCACTACCCCCCGAACCGGCCCGTGTTTGATCCGGAAAACGTAGGAGGTAGTTCAGGACCTAACCTAAGTTTGTACTCCGGCAACCGCATCATTGACGAGCAGGATGCCAACAACCCCGTGGGCGAGGCCGATCTCTTTACCGACCGTACCACCCGCTACCGGATGCTCGGAAATATCTACGGAGAGTACGAAATCATCGACGGGCTCACCTACCGAATCAGTGTGGGTGCTGACTTCATCTACGGTAACCGCTATATCTACACTCCTCCCTATAAATTCGGCGACCGGCGTAGCCAACCGTTTGCGGGCATCACCAGCAATAATGCTTTCTCTATCTCTCCTTTAGTAGAGAACACCCTGAACTACTCCAAAAACTTTGGGGAACACAACCTGGGGCTACTTATAGGCTACACCCGGCAGTCGTATACCCAACCATCGGCCAACGCCAGTGGTCGGAACACGGTTAACTCGGTGGTGCGGGTACTGGATGGGGTCAATGATGTGCCCAACGTGAGCGGTAGCATCGACCAATTCTCTTTGGTATCGTACCTGGGACGCCTTACCTACAGCTACGGAGACCGCTACCTGCTCACGGCCAACATTCGCCGCGACGGTTCGTCTCGTTTCTCGCCCGGAAATAAGTTTGGTATCTTCCCCTCCGCTTCCGTGGGCTGGCGTGTCAGCGAGGAAAGTTTCATGGATGGAGTGAGCTTCGTGAGCGACCTGAAGCTGCGGGGCAGCTGGGGACAAACCGGTTTCCAGGAAATTGGGGATTACACTTTCCAAACCGTGCTCGACAACACCGTGAACTACTTGTTTGACGGAAACGTAGCCACCGGGGTGGCCCAACGGAACCTGGCACCCTCCGATCTGCGGTGGGAAACCTCTACCCAGACCGATATTGGTATCGATATTGGGCTATTCAACAACCAGATACTTATCAACGCTGATTACTACATCAAGCAAACCGACGACATTCTGGTGCCCGTTCCGCCTACTCCCAGCACCGGGGTGAATAACTCCCCTACGCTCAACGCCGGATCGGTGCGTAACCGGGGACTGGAGTTTGCCCTTACCTACCGCAAGTCGGCCGGGGACCTTCAGTACAGTGTTTCCGGAAATTTTGCTACCCTCGACAACGAGGTGCTCTCACTGGGCGGCGGGCAGCCCATCATCGCCGGAGGAGTGAACGTAACCCGGGTAACCCGTATCATCGAAGGCTTCCCCATTGGCCACTTCTTCGGCTACGAAACCAACGGAATCTTTCAAACCCAGGAAGAGGTGGATGCTCACGCCAACCAGCCCAACGCTGAGCCCGGTGATATACGCTTCGTAGACCAAAACGACGACGGCCAGATCAACACCGAAGACAAAGTGTACATTGGCGATCCAATCCCTGACCTTACCTACGGACTAACCCTGAACGCATCGTATAAGGGCTTTGACGTTAACCTGTTCATGCAAGGGGTGGAAGGAATAGAACTCTACTACGGCTACCGCTATTTTGCCGAGGGCATGTTGCGTCCGTTCAATTACGAAAAGCGCACCCTGAACCGCTGGACCGGGCCGGGCACTTCCAACGAGATTCCCCGTGCCATCGGCGGCGACCCGGCCAACAACACCCGTGAGTCGGATCGCTTCATCGGAGATGGATCTTTTTTGCGGTGCCGCAACCTTACCCTGGGCTATAATGTGCCCTTCAACGCGCTGGAGAGCATCGGCGGATTTATTGCCAATGCCCGGATCTATGCTACCGCCCAAAACCTCTTTACGTTGACTAACTACGAAGGCTACGATCCGGAGATCGGTTCACAGGACGACAACCCGGACCAAGCCAGCCGGGGTCGGGGCATCGACAACGGGCAATTTCCCCAAGCGCGCACCTATATGTTAGGTATACAGGTAACTTTCTAATGAAACAAGACAGTAAAAGAATAAGTGATATGAAAAAGTATAATGCAGCTTTTAAGTTTGTGCTGGTGTTTGTGTTGGCCAACTTGGTGATTGTGGTGTCTTGTAAGCGCGATGAAGAACTGCTGGAGATTGACAACCCCAACCGGGCCACTCCCGCCACGTTCTACCAGACCTCGCAAGATGCCCTGCTGGGACTTACCTCGGTATACGCTACCTGGCAGGCCACCAACCTGGCTCAACGGTTCTACTTCTTCGGCAACGATATGCCCTCCGACGAAAGCATTGGCACTAACAACCTGCAAGCCACCCTGGCCCAGATGCTGAACTATACCTGGGACGCCAACAATGAGGTGATTGCCGGGATGTGGGATGCCTACTACACTGGCGTGGGCCGGGCCAACCGAATTCTGGTACAGGTGCCCGAGATTGAAATGGACGAAGGTCTCAAGAGTCGTGTCTTGGCGGAAGCCCACTTCCTGCGGGCCACCTTCTACTTCGACCTGGTGAACAAGTGGGGCGACGTTCCGCTCATCACCGAGCCTCCGGTGGCTTCCATTGAGCAGCCCCGTGCGCCTGCCGAGGAGGTGTATCAACTGGTGATTGAAGATCTTAAGTTTGCTCAGGCCAACCTACCTACCAAAGAAGAGTATAGTGGCGGTGATTTAGGGCGCGCTACCAGCGGTGCCGCCACCGGCTACTTGGGCAAAGTGTATCTCTACCGGCAGCAGTGGGCTGAAGCCGAAGCGGAGTTTATGAAGATCATCGACGGACAGTACGGCAGCTACCGCTTGGTAGACAACTTTCGCTGGAATGGCATTGGTGAAGAACAGGTCGCCGAAGCAGAAAACAACGCTGAGTCGCTCTTCGAGGTGCAGTTCCAAGACGGATTGGGCAACCAATGGAACACCGACAACGCGGGGGGCGGTGAAAGCACCTTCCGGGGGGTGGAGTATGCCTTCGCCAGCTTCAACAACGTACGCCCCAAGCAAGCCTTCGCTGACCGCTTCGAACTGGGCGACCCGCGCTACGAGCAAACTTTTTATGATGACGGCGTAGAATGGTTCCGCGGCACCTTCACCAAAGACCAGTTCGGCGGGCTGATCGCCTGGCGCAAGTATCACAACTACGACATTCGTGACGACAGCAACCAGAGCTCGGGTATCAATTTCCGCCTGATGCGCTACGCCGACGTGCTGCTGATGGCCGCCGAGGCCAAGCTCAACAACGGTAAACCCATTCCTGAGGTGTTAGCATTGGTTAACCAGGTGCGGCAACGGGCCATTGCCCAAAAGACCAATCCGAATATTGAGCTATACATGCCCCGCACCCTTAACAACGTGTTGAGGCTGTATCCCACGGCCCAGTATCCGGCCGACACCCGCGCTCAGGTGATGGATATTATTATGCACGAACGGGCCGTGGAACTGGCTGGTGAGCAACACCGCTACAACGATCTGCGCCGCTGGGGATTGGACGACGACATTGCCAAGGCTGACAACAAGCCGTACGCGGATCGACATAAGTTGTGGCCCATACCGTTGCAGGAGATAGAAACCAATCCTGAGATCAATCAGGAAAACCAAAACCCTGGATACTAGTGTATTGCCCGCCCGTTGGTTGCTCATGGCCAACGGGCGGGCGTTCACTTATCCGCATTTACTACCCTACTTCTTATACTTACTTTTATCCCAATGATATCAACTAACCTATATAAAATAGTGGAGGGCACTTTCCTGTCTGTGCTGCTTTTCACGGCTTGCCAAGAAGACGTGGAGGTGCGCGACAAGGGTGGCTCCGGAGTGATTGGAGTGATGAACTCCATCGAGAGCGAGGGTAAGTTCTCACAGTTCTACGGTGCTATCGGCTCCAATGGACTTCGTATCTCTGATGAGTTTAACGGCAGCGGACCCTCTTATGAGTATACTATCTTTGCACCAACCAACGCGGCCTTTGACGCCTTTCTAGCTAATTATGACACTTACGGTTCGCTTGGCGACATTCCGGACGAGTTGCTGCGCAGCCTGATCGATTACCACGTAGTGCGCGGTAGCTACAGTTCGGCCGAACTCGGCTCAGCACCCGCCACCGAGCAGGGCGGACAACTGACCTTCAATGCTACCGCTGTGACGGGCGCCAATAACTCTGCCACCATCACTGTGGCCGACCGGGAGGCTCGCAACGGCTACCTGCACGAGCTTGATGCCGTGCTGGTTCCCCCTACCTTCCCGACCCAGAACATTCTCCAGATTGCCGGAGGGGCTGACTTTACTTCTCTAGCCGCGGCAGTAGGCCGCTTTCCCGACCTGGTCAACGCTATCGATGGCGGCAGCGGAGCCTTTACAGTGCTAGCTCCCACTAACGCGGCCTTCGCCGCGTTTCTGAACAGCCAGGGGTTTACCTCATTAGCCGACGTGCCCGATCCACTGCTGCGCACCGTTCTGGAGTACCACGTAATAGAAGGATCAGTTAATGCCAGCAATGTGGTCGGGGCACAAACCACCCTCAGTGGCGAATCGCTAGATCTGGATGATAGTACCAAAATCATCACCACTCCCGACGTGGCAGCCACCAACGGGGTGGTGCAGGTAATTGACGAAGTGCTGGTGCCTCCGAGTCTGAACACGGTGGCGGGCATTTTATTAACCAATCCTAACTTCAGCACCTTGGCCGCGGCTTTGGTGGCCAAAGACCTGATCACCCCCCTGAGCACGGGCACCGTTACGGTATTCGCGCCCAACAATGCCGCCTTCGTTGTGGCCGGAATCACCGACCCCGCCGCCGTAGCTGCATCTACCTTGACCTATCACGTGGTGGGTGATTCTCTGGCTTCTACCGCGATCATGTCGGGCTTTGCCAAGACGCTAAACGGGGCATCGGTCACGATTTCTACCCTTGTGGGGGTCACCGTAGACGGAATCCCCGTGGTCGCTGCTGACTTGAAAGGGACCAACGGCTACATTCACGAGATCGGCTCAATCCTCAGCCCCCCTCAAGACAACATCGTAACGCTGGCTTCAAAAGTTGCTGAGCTATCGGACCTGGTGCTTGCCCTGCAAAAGACCGGGCTGGATACCGTGCTTACTGCCGGAGGTCCATACACCGTATTTGCTCCCTCTAACGCGGCGTTTCTTGCCGCGGGCATTGACGTAGCCGCCACCGAAGGGGAACTGTTGCGCCCCGTATTGCTCTACCATGTGCTTAGCGAACGCTTACTGTCTAGCGACCTGCCCAACGGCGTAGTAGAAACCCTGTCGGGTGAGACGATCAACGTGAACAATGCCGTGTTCACGGTGGCCACCGGTAGCGGACAAACCGTTGACTTAATTGATAATAGCACGCTGAATGTGCAAGCCACTGATGGGGTGGTGCACATCATCAACTCGGTGCTGCTTCCGTAGGCATTGCCAAGTCGTAAGTAGAGTAATGTAAAGGGTTCGCTGTCGTCTAACGGACCCTTTTCTGTTTTCCCGGCATCATCAATGCACTTTGCCGAAGGTTTACACCGCTATGAACTTGCAGCTTATGGGGCATCCGGCAGGTTTGTGCTGATCGCCTCCTGCATCGCCCGGGTGTCTGAAGTTCTCTTTACTCCTAATATTTATCCGATTTTTGTACCCTCACAAATCACCTCGCTGGTCACCACGAAATACCCCATCGTAGCCGCTGCCCATATACGCTCCCCACGCAATGCCATCCAGAGCGTAAATCTCCTTCTCCAACCGGTGCACGGTGATCTGCCGGGGGTGGTCACTATTGTTATCGACCACCTGCATCACGCAGTAGACAACATCGAGCCAGCCGTCGCCGTCCAGGTCGCCCACCCACGGGGTAGACGACACATTGATGCCCGGCTCGGGTTCGTTGAAGCGGAACACCTGCTGCCGGTGGAAGTCGAAGACCACCAGGCGATTGTAGGGCACGTTCACCTCGAAGCGCTGCTCCACGTAGTTCACGCTGAGCAGCACGTCGTCGTAGCTATCCTTGTTGATATCAACGACCACCGGCGAGGCGTACTGAAAGCGCCCCAGCGTGTCTTCTTGAACAATCTCACCCAACTGCCCATCGACTAGGAACTGGATTGGGTCGCGCAGGGTGGGCCACACCCCTTTGCCGTAGTTGGCGAAGAAATCGGGAGTGTCATCGCCGGTGAAGTAGCCCACGGCCGGAGTAGTGTAGGCTTCGGCTCCGGCAATAGGAATCTCCCACAGTCGGGCGTTGTCGTTGCCGTCGAAGGCCAGCATGCGCCCGTCCACGGCGTTCACCACAATGTTGAGTACGCCATCGCCGGTGAGGTCGGTCAGCACCGGGGGAGCGATAAAGCCTTTTTCTTCCCCGCGGGCCAGGGCCACCGAGGCGCTCAGGTCTTGCGCCAGCACGGCCGCCAAGGTAGTGCGGTACAGGTGGCCGCCCATCGTCTCACCCCCGGTGCCGTAGATCACGTCAATGGTACCATCGTCGTCCAGGTCGGCCACGACCGCCGATAGGTACGTCTCCTTGCCGTCGGGTACCAGCGCCTGTGCCAGCAACTGCCCGGTGCGGCTGCTCACCACCATCAAGCGACCCACCGGTCGGTTGGGGTTGTGGGGTTCGGCCAGGTAGTCGCCCCCGTTGGCCACCAGCAGGTCGTCGTGTCCGTCGCCATCCTGATCGGGCACGCGCTGGGGGTTGTAGAAGTTGTAAAGTCCGGCAACGGGGCCGGGGTCCAGCGAGTCACCGGCGGCGTAGAACTCCCACAACAGCGTGCCGCTTCGCCCGTCGATGGCCATCAGCTCGGCACGCCGCCCCCCGATGAACACCTCGTCCACGCCGTCGCCGGTCACGTCAAACAAGGCAGCTGAGCCTACGATCTGGTCGCGGGCGGCCACGTGCCACAGCAGTTGTCCGGTGGCTCCGTCCAGGGCAATCACTGCGGTGTCGCTGGCGTGCAGCTCCTGTCGCCCGGTGCCCAGCACAATGTCCAGCACACCGTCGCCAGTCAGGTCGGTGAGGCGGGGCGACGAGCTGCTGCCGATGCCCGACAGGGTGACACTCCAGGAGTTGACTTCCGGGCTATGATAGTAAAGGGTGACGCCCGCCACGGTAAGCAGCGTGAGGACAACAATGCCAACGATGAGCCACTTCTTCACGGTGCGAGGGTTGCGTGATGCTCATGAGACGAGGGTGGAGCGGTGAAATGCAGACGCTCCAGGGGCAGGGGATGGGCCTCCGGATTTCCTTCAATAATCTCGTAGAAGGTGTTCATGGCCAAGCCAGAGAAGTGCTGCGCACCCGACACCTGCCACTGAACATTGACCTCCTTGAGCCGATCGGCGTCGCCCAGCCCCACCTCCAGCCGCAGAGTCGACGCGCCAAAGCTGCCGCCCGAACCTATGTCGCGGTAGATCTTGCGTTCTTCCCCTTGTGTTTCTACCGTCAGCACCACCCGGGTGCTGATGGCCGAGCGGTTAGATGCAGTGCCCACCAGCCGCAGCGTGATCCAACGGTGGTCGTCCTGGTAGGGGTTCTCAAAGAAAGCGTTCTGAAAGACATCGCCCTGGTAGGCTCCGCCCATCGACATGAGCAGGTCCTGGTCCCCGTCGTTATCCAGGTCGGCGAACGACACGGCGTGGCCCTTCTGCAGGTGCCCGGTGCCGGTGGCGGTGGTCACGTCCTGAAAGAAGCGCCCCTCGGCGTTGCGAAACGCGCGGTTGGGTACCACCGAGCGCAGCGTGGGGTCGCCCGTGCCCAGGTACATATCCAGCCAGCCGTCGTTATCCAGGTCGCCGAAGTTAGCGCCCATGCTATAAAGAATGCGATTGAGGTGGGTTGAATCCGACACGTCAACGAAGGTGGGATGTCCATCCGGGCCGTTCCCCTGATTGCGGTACAACCGTCCGGTGGCCGCTCGGTGGGGCAGGCCCAGTGCTTCGGCGGCCATGGCGCTGGTGATCGAAGGCTCGTCGGCCTTCCAGTAGTTAGCCGCAAAGATATTGAGCCAGCCGTCGTTGTCGTAGTCCCAGAACCAGGTGGTGAAGGTGGAGTTGGGTTCGGCCAGCCCGGCCGCGGCGGTCACGTCGGTGAAAGTAGGGACGCCCTGGGCATCGGGGCCGTTGTTGCGAAACAGAAAATTGGAGGCAACGTGGTTGCCTCCGCCCGTAGAAACGTACAAGTCGGGCCAGCCGTCGTTATTATAGTCGCCCGAGGTCACTCCCTTGACAAACATTGGGCCCACGCGGGTGCCGATGGTGCTCACCGTAACCCCCGCCTCCTGAGCCACCTCCCGAAAGGTGGGATATCCATCCGGGCCGTCGCCGTTGTTCAGGTACAGTTCGCTGTAGTGGAAGGAGGATGCGCTGGCTGTTTCGTTGCCGATAAACAGGTCCAACCAGCCGTCGCCGTTGAAGTCGTTCCAAGTGGCCGTTTGGGTGGGGTGGAAAGAGAGCAGCCCGGCGGCCTGGGTCACGTCGGTAAACGTGCCGTCGCCATTGTTCTTGAGCAGTGAGTTGGGGTGGTGGCCGTAGTCTTGCAACCACGCGCCGCGCAGCACCAGTACGTTGAGCCAGCCATCGTTGTTGTAGTCGGCTGGTAGCAGGTTGAGCCCGCCATATAAGCCATCCAGATTGGCCGCGTGCGTGGTCTCGACAAACGAGCCGTCGGCTTGGTTAATCAGCAGGCGCAGGGGGCGGTCTTGTCCCCACTCCGAGACCATGATATCCAGGTAACCATCGTTGGTAAAGTCGTCTACCACCAGCCCGCCCGACAGTCCCCGGATATCAAAGCCAATGGCCGCCGCTCGGTCCGAAAACCGCTTGGCCGGGTAGTCGGAGCGAAAGCTGCTGTCGGGGATGAGCCAGGCTTCCGGCACCTTATCGGGATACTGCCCCAGGGTCATGTAGGCGATGTTGAGCAGCCAGCGGGCGCTCAGGTCGTTGGAGTCTTTTTCTAGTAACCCAGTGTAGTGCACAATGGCCTGCTGTGAACCTTGGGGTCGCTGGTGGAAGCCCGCCGGTTGAATCGGAAAGAGGCAAGAGGCAGCGGTATGATTGATGATACAGTTCTCTTGCTCTCCCAATTGAAGGTAGCTTAGCGCCAGATAGCCCTCCAGTGATATTCGCTCGTCCAAATTGAGGTACTGGTCTAACTGCCCATTGTCACGCGCTTGGATAAGCGCTTCTAGCTCTTCGGCAGCGGCTTGCGAAGCGCCGTTGCGCAGCAAGTCCAGGGCGCGCCGGTAGCGATAAGTAGCATTGGTCGGCTCAGCTTGCAGCAGGCTGTCAAAATGTTGAATCCGCGTGGCGTTGGCGTAGAAGTTGTTGGGATGGGCGGTGGTGGTTTGCACTTGCTGTAACAAACGGAGCATGGTGGCGTGGCTTTCTTCCTCGGCCGAAGGCTGGCAGCTTAACAGGCAACATAGACCAAGCGCACCGCCGAACCGCCAAAAGAAAACCCTACTATGATAAGTTGACATATCATTTGTTAGCTACTTCTTGCCCGTCGGCCTTCGCCGGAGTTTTTACAAATACCCGCAGGCTATCGTTATTGCTAGCAACTACCCAGACGGGCTTTCCGTTCCGATTCAGTTGGATTATATCTTTGGCGTCGGTATCTACGTAGAAGCCACTTTCTGCTAAGGAAAGCGGACGGAACTGACCCGTCCCGTCGCCGAGTAACACTTGCCCGATAAAAGCATCGTAGCGACCCACGTGCACGTCGGGGGCGTAACTGTTACCTACCATGAGTACATTGAGGTGTCTATCGCCGTTCAGGTCATCGGCCACCATGCGGTGCACCGGTGCGGTCTGAGTAAGCATTGGCATGTCATGGATGGTGAAGGTGGGATACCCATCCGGGCCGTTGCCCTGGTTTTCTAGGTAACTGGTGGTGAGGAGCTCAGCCTGCAGCACGGCGGCATCCGTCAATTCGGTGGTAGTAAACAATTCATCAAACGTGATGCGGGCAAAAGCCTCGTATGTTTGAAAACGACGGCGCATCGAGTTCATCTGGTCGGACAACGCGTCGCGGTAAGCCGCCGGATACTCTTTACCCATAATATAGTAGGTGAGAATTGGATCAATGCGCCCATCATGATCGTAATCTTTGGTATAAAGTTGTAAGGGTTCGTCGGCCGAGGCGTGGTAACGAGAATTGAGGCCCAGGTTTCCTATGATATAATCGGGGTCGCCATCCTGGTCAAAATCATCAGCGAGTATACAATTCCACCAACCGTTGGTATGCGATAGTTGGGTACTGGGGGTCGCATCGACGAAGCGCCCGCCCTCGTTACGGAAGAAAGTGATGGGCATCCACTCGCCCACCAGCAATAAATCAATCGCGCCGTCCTGGTCGTAGTCTGTCCACTGGGCGTCGGTTACCAGTCCTAGCTCGGTCAGGTTGGGTGCTACCTCGTGGGTAACATCTACAAAGCGCCCATCTTCGTTGCGTAGCACGTAACTAGATGCGGGCAGAGGATACCGCTTCGGCACAAGCCGTCCGCCGACAAACAGATCTAAGTCACCATCCTGATCGTAGTCAGCAGCCCGCACGCATGAGCCGCTCGCAGCAGTTGCGGGAATCGCTGATGGATCTGGACTGAAGTTGCCCTGTCCATCGTTGCGATAAAACCGATCGTAGTAAGCGGGGTCATTCGCAGGAAACTCATTGCCGCCACTCACCACGTATAAGTCCAGATCACCGTCCTGGTCGGCATCGAACAGCGTTGCTCCCAGGTCCTCAGATAGTGAATCGCCAGGTAACATCTGCCTCAGAAATTGACCATCTGCCTGCTGTATGAACAAGTAGCCCGGCTGTCGTTTAGCGCCCCCTACGTAAAAGTCATCGGCCCCATCGTTGTTTATATCGCCTACGGCAAGGCAGGGCCCGTCTTGCGAGTAGCGCCGGGGCAGCAGGGGTTCGTACTTGAAGTCCACAAAGTCCTCTTCCTGGTGCTGATAGTTTAGTTGCAGCTCGCCGGATACGTTGGTGAGTAACGGAGTAGGGCGGGGGGCCGGGGGCGGGGGGCTGTCCACGGCATCTTCGTAACGCAACGTGATCGTCTGGTTGGCAGGCACGTTTCTTAGCAGCTGATACCGCCCGTCGGGCCAGGTGATCTCAACGGAATCTACCGACATGTGCGCACCTGATCCGAAGTGGACGGTGTTTTCTACGGTGGACTTGTAACCTCGGTAGACGGTGTGATGATGGTACTGCTGTTGCCCATTGTAGCGCAATCGCACCGTGGCCTGTAGTCCCGCTGGGTTGTTAGAAGGCCCCTCCAATGATATTCGCAAGCGGTTTCGTTGCGAAGACTTTTCCAGCGTGTTCTCGTAGATGAAAGCTTCGTCATTGATGTTATTAGTGACTATGTTGAGGTCGCCATCCTGGTCCAAATCGGCAAAGGCGGTGCCATTAGAGAAAGAGGGGGTGGTCATCCCCCAGCTTTCTGACATATCACTGAAAGTGAGGTCACCATTGTTCTTAAAGACGTAGTTATGAACCTTAGCCTCCTTCAGCAGTGCGGCCAGGTTCACAGCCTTTTCGCGCTTGGCTTCGGCCGTGCCGAACTGTGAGGCAGATGCTCTATAGCTGGCGTAGTCCATGTCGGTCACGTCTTTGGCGTAGCCGTTGGTGATCAGCAGGTCGCGGTAGCCATCGTTGTCGAAGTCGGCAAAAAGGGCACTCCAGCTCCAGTCGGTATTGGATACTCCGGCTAACTGCCCAATTTCGCTAAAGGAAAGTTCGCCTTCGGGAGTAAATCCGTTATTAAGTTGCAGGGTGTTGCGCACGTACTGGGGGGTGTAGCCAAAGCGCAGATTGAGCCGGAAGCGCTCGTCATTGGGCTTGCTAAACATCATCTTCTGCCGGAAGTTATCTTCCGGCAGCATATCTAGCACCATGATATCAACCAGGCCGTCATTGTTAAAATCGGCGATGTCGGTGCCCATGCCGTTGTGAGTCTGGTGCTTCAGGTAGTCGGCCGCCCGGTCCGTGAAACTGCCGTCCCCGTTGTTGATCCACAGCAAATCGTTGGTGATGAAGTCATTGGCCACGTAGACATCGGGCCAGCCGTCCAGGTTGATGTCGTTCACGGTGATACCCAGGCCGTAGCCTTCGGTGAGGATGCCCGCTTCCCGGGTCACATCGGTGAAGACCAATTGGTGGGGGCGATCGGACGGTGTGACGTTGCGGTAGAATTTGTCGTTGCTGAGTCCTTCTCCCTGGGTTTTCTTGGGGCGGGCGTTGTTCTGGCTAAAATCCTCCAGGCCGTTGGTGAGCAGATACATATCCAGATCGCCGTCGTGGTCGTAATCGAAGAACGCTGCTTGGGTTGAATAGCCACGGTCGGCTAGTCCCAGGGACTCGGCCTGATCGATGAAGGTGACGTCCCCACCGGGAGTATCCGTTCCTTGGTTGATAAAAAAGTAATTTTGGCTCTGAGGGGGACCAAATTTGCTAGCCACGCACACGTAGATATCGAGCCAGCCATCCTGGTTGATATCCACCATCGCCACCCCGGTGGCCCAGCGGCTGGTTTCCACTCCGGCCGACTGCGTGGCGTCTTGGAAAGTGAGGTTGCCCTGGTTCAGATACAACCGACTGGATACCTGGTTGCCAGCAAAAAAGATATCGTCTAGCCCGTCGTTGTTTACATCGCCTATTCCGACACCGCCGCCATTGTACAGATAAGTGTAGTCAATGACGTTTAGGCTATCATTTTCAACGATGGTATTAGCAAAGGTGACACCGCTTTGAGAAGAAGGTACCCGGTGAAACAGGGGTGGGTTCGATTCGCAGGCTGTTATAACAATCAAGCTAGCCAAAAAGAGCAGGCGGTGTTTGTCCACGGTTGTTGGAATGATAGGGTGACAAACACAAAATTAACTAAAAATCCGCTATGGAAATTCCCTCGAAAAATTTCTTAGCGATAGCACAAAAAAAGAAAGCTACTGGTTATTTAGCACAATCTGCAACTCAGCGATAGCCATAGTGGTTTCTTGAGCAACGTCTTGCACTAAACTGCCCAAGCGTTCGGGACAGATCTGGGCGTTTCGACAGGAAAGTTCTATATCTTTGGCCTTTTCTAGTGTTTCATTCATACCTACAAACTGCACAGAAGGTTTCATCTTATGAGCGAGCTGGCCCACTGCTTCCCAGTCGCCCTCTTGCATTTTATGCTGAATGAGCCGAAGCGTTTCGGGCATTTCTTCCACAAAGCTGGCGATGATAGTGTTCATAAAGTCATCGTCCCCGTCGCAAAGCGCCACCAAGTAAGATAAGTCGATTATTGAAATATTCGTCTTCATACGTTTTGTTTTATGGACTTAAACTTCTGCCAGAGCAGCGCCCTGGTGCGTTTCCAGCTTATCTTCTTCCATCTCTTTTAGGTATTGATAGATCGTCGACTTACCGATATCTAGCTTTTGAGCCACCAGCAAGACGTTGTTGTCGTGCTTCTCTAAAAAGTGCCTAATGATCAAAAAGGTATACTCACGCATGGTAAGTTCTTCACTAGTGAAGTTACGTTCTTTGGCTAAACTGTTGAAATTGACGTTAGCGGCTTCCAGTGTATTGCCCTCTGCCAGAACCGCTGCCAGTTCAACGATCGACTTTAGTTCGCGAACGTTACCGGGATAGTGATACTTCAGTAGTTTCTGTTGTGCTTCCTGACTGATCAACATTCCTTTTATTTTGTTCTCCTGACAAAACTGATTAAGAATGAATTTGGTAAGCAAAATAATATCGTTGCCCCGCTCACGCAGCGGGGGAAGGTGCACGGGCAAACCTAGCAAACGGTAGTAAAGGTCTTCTCGGAAACTTCCTCCCTTTACTTCTTCCGCTAAATTTCGGTGGGTCGCCACTAAGATGCGGGTGTTAAGCGGAATTGTTTGGTTTCCGCCGATGCGCGTTACTTCACGCTCTTGGAGCACACGCAGCAGCTTAGCCTGTAGACTAAGCTCCATTTCGCCAATCTCATCAAGAAAAATAGTGCCATCCTGGGCTTCCTCAAACTTTCCAATTCGGCGGCTTGCCGCTCCAGTGAAAGCACCCTTCTCGTAGCCAAATAGCTCGCTCTCTACAAGCTCTCGTGGAATAGCGGCCAGGTTCACCGGTACGAACGGGCGGTTCTTTCGATTGGAATTGTAGTGAATTGCCTTGGCGACCACCTCTTTCCCCGTGCCGGTTTCGCCGGTTATCGAAACAATAATATTGGTATTAACCGCCTTCTCCAGCAGCGCAAACACTTTTTTCATGGGTGGGCTATTACCTATGATGCTATTGGCAAAGTGGTATTTTTGGGTAATTTCCTGCTTCAGGAAATTCAGCTCATTCACTAACTGAACATTCTTTAGCGCATTGTTGATGCTATTGATCAAACGATTGCGGGCATCCTGATCCTTATTAATGTAGTCGTAAGCTCCCAGCTTAAGCAGTTCTACAGCGGTGGTAATATCTTCTTGGGAAGAGAGAATAATTACCTGAATATCAGAATTGTGGGCCTTGATCTTCTCTAATAGTTCGCGGCCGGTGGCATCGGGCAGGGAGTAGTCAAGCGTAATAATTTGGGGTTCGCGATGCAATTGGCTTAAGCAGGCCTTACCTGTGGTAAACACGTCGTAGTCGAAATCAGGATTCAAGCTTAGCACGTGGTGCAAGAACTTCACGTACGTAGGGTCGTCTTCTACCGCAAAGATTTTTATTGTCCGTTCTGCGTGCATACTATTTAAATTCGTTTTATCCAGTAGTGTCCGGAGCAAGCAATGCGGCGCAAAAAAAAGCCAATATCATTATTGATACCGGCTTCAATGGGCGGAAGGTGAAGAGTGGTTACACGGCAAAACTTTCGCCACACCCGCAGGTGCGCGTTGCATTAGGGTTTACAAACTGAAACCCTTTGCCGTTGAGTCCGTCGGAAAAGTCTAACGTGGTACCTAGTAAATACAGCAGGCTTTTCTTATCAACCAAAATTTTGACACCCTGGTCTTCATACACGTGATCGTCTTCCTGGGTAGCGTCATCAAAGTCTAAATCGTACATCAGACCCGAACAACCACCTCCCTTCACCGACACTCGCACATTGTGATTGCCCGAGTGCCCCTCTTCTGCTCTTAAAGCACTAATCTTTTCTTTTGCTCTGTCAGTAATTGAGATCATAGTAAAATAAGGCTTATTCTCTGAGTTTCTTTCTGGTAGTTCACGGCGAACCTTACCCGTGTAAAATCGCTTTTAATTATTAGGTTATACTCTAATTAACGAAAAAGGGGGCAGATAGGTGCCATCCCCCGCAAAAGTACGCTTTTAGGCGGTAAGAATAGGTCTTAACCTAAAAATTTGCCGTACTTTGCTCACACTACTTTGTTTGCGATATGATTCTCCGAATTGAACATTTGGGTATTGCAGTGGCCGACCCAGTTGCTAGCCAGCGCGTGTTCGATCGCCTACTAAACCGATCGGCCTACAAGACCGAGGAGGTGCCTTCCGAAAGCGTTCAAACTACGTTTTACGCTATTGACGATACCAAGCTAGAGCTAGTGGCAGACGCGCCGGAAGGAAGCGTGATGCAAAAATTTATTGAGAATTGAAAGGAAGGACTGCACCATATCGCTCTGGAGGTAGACGATATATTAGAGGAGATTAAGCGCTTGAAGGGGGAAGGGTTCACCTTCATCAATGAAATACCAAAAGCTGGTGCCGATAATAAAATAATTTGCTTTTTGCACCCAAAGTCAACCAACGGAGTGTTGGTGGAGTTATGCCAGGAAAGCAATAAAGATTAAGAATGAATTCTGACCGAGAACTACCCAACGGGGTGCCGTCCAATGAAGTGCCGCCCGACCGCACTGAGATCAGTAGCCTGGGCGAGTTCGGGCTCATTGATCGGATTCGTCAGCAGTTTTCACTGGCTAATTCCAGTTCGGTGCTAGGCATTGGCGACGATGCCGCGGTGATTGATACCGGAGATGCCTACCAACTGGTGAGCACCGATATGTTGGTGGAGGGCATTCACTTTGACTTGTCGTTTACCCCGCTGGTACATCTAGGATACAAGGCGGTGGCCGTGAATGTGTCTGACATTGCGGCCATGAATGGTATTCCCCAGCAGATCACCGTAAGTTTAGGGCTCAGTAGTCGCTTTTCGGTCGAGGCGGTCGACGCTCTTTACCAGGGCATTGGCTACGCATGCCGCGACTACGGAGTTGATCTGGTGGGCGGAGACACGACCGCCTCCCCCTCGGGTTTACTAATCTCAGTGACGGCACTAGGAACAGTTTATCCCTCACAACTGGTGCGGCGCTCGGGGGCGCAGACCGGAGATATCCTGTGTGTCACCGGTGATTTGGGCGGAGCGTACGCCGGATTGCAAGTGTTGGAGCGCGAAAAAATTACTTTTGCCGAAAATCCTGACGCCCAACCCGAACTGGAAGCCTATGACTACGTGGTGCAACGGCAGCTGAAACCCAAGGCTCGTACTGATATGGTGCACGACTTTCACGAGAAAGGCATTGTGCCCACGGCCATGATTGACGTATCGGACGGACTGGCCTCGGAGGTGTTGCATTTGTGCCAACAGTCAGGCGTGGGCATGCGGGTGTACGAGGACAAGCTTCCAATGGATGAGCTCACTGTGAAAACTGCCGATGAGTTTCAAATGAACGCGGTTACGCTGGCTATGAACGGAGGCGAAGATTACGAATTGCTGTTCACCCTGCGTCAGTCTGACTTTGAACAACTAAAGGAACACGCGGATATTCATCCAATTGGATACGTGCAGAATGCTGAACTAGGAGCCCAACTAGCCACACAAAATGAACAGCTAGTGCCTATCCAAGCCCAAGGGTGGAGTCATTTTTAGCACCGAACGAGATAGAGAAGACAAACCTTTCGTAGCAAAGGTGGTTCTAGAGAAAAACCAAACTAACTTCAAAACTCACTTTATGACTAGTTCTATTTTCTCCGCTATTTTCTTACAAGTTGGTGACCTCATCGGCGACATTTTTGAGTTTGGGTTCTGGGTAGCCATCATCTTAGTGGCACTGGTAGCAGGTGGCGGATACTGGCTCTTCAAAAAATTAAAGGGGCGCAACCGCCACTGATTAATCTTCCGGATAAGGGATAAACACAAAGTTAGTGAACTCCTCATCTACCACAAACAGGCAGCAGAACTCATCGGGATTTTTGTAGGCTCGCCTGAAATCCTGCTCGTCTTCTACCAGTTTGCGCTGCACAAATTCGTCAAGATAAGTGAGATAGTAATTCCAGTGAGTTGCCATTTCGCCGCGAGCCACTAGTAACTGACCGATCGGAATTTCTACTTTTGCAATTGGAAAGATTGGATAATCGGAAAAATCTTGCTTGCGCACCTGGTAGGCCGCCTCTTTTAAAGTATCAGATACTACCACAAAATCCTGCGTGATGCTACCGAGATACTTTCCGCTCAGTTCCGGATCGTTGTTCATTGATGACGCGTAAAAAAGGTTTAGCCATCTATATTACTCAGATAAACAGAAAAAGTTTGCTCTAGTTTCAATTCTTGAAAGAAGTGGATTTGCTGTACTTCTTTCTAAGCTACTTTCTTATGCTTTCTTCCGCGAATAGATCACTGGAAATTGTTTGTTTGCTATTTGGGTTAGGCATTAACGCTTGTGCTCCGCGCCCCGGAGTGAGCAGTAATGAGTTTCGCCGCTTAGTGGATGAGTCGCCGGTTTTTGGTTGAAGCTTCACTGGCTTTGCCATCTACGATACAGAGCGCGAGAAGGTGATCCACGAGTATCAGTCTGACAAGTACTACACTCCGGCCTCTAACACCAAAATATTCACGCTCTTTGCGAGTCTGATGCTGTTAGAAGATTCCGTTCCAGCTTTCCAATATCAGCAGCGGGGCGATACTCTTTTTTTTACCGGCACTGGAGATCCTACGTTTTTGCATCCAGACATTGCATCGATTGACACCACCCACGACCAGTTTGTTTACCGGTTTTTGCGGGAGCACTCCGGGCCGCTGTACTACGTGGAACGTCCCATGCGCGATGCGTATTTTGGTCCGGGCTGGGCATGGGACGACTATGGTTACTATTATTCTACCGAAAAATCAGTGATGCCTATTTATGGCAACGTAGTGCGGTTTCAGTTCAAGGAAAACCTTGCCAAGCCGCTGGCCTATCCAGCCTTCTTTACGGCTAACATTCAGGGGTTTGCCGATGCTACACTGGGTTCAACATATCTGAGACGCGCTCAGTACGAGAATACTTTTTCTTACGGTCCTAAAGGAGATACCCTGGCGTTTACCACCGATGTGCCCTTTATTCAGTCGACTCCCACTTTCCTAAGGTTATTGAAGGATACACTGCAACGCTCGGTAGAGGAATATTCAGGACCCTATCGAGCGCTCAACCAAACTTACTATAGCATTTCGTCGGACAGTGTGTACCGGCAGATGATGCAGTTGAGTGATAACTTTATGGCCGAGCAACTCCTGCTGCTGGGTTCCTCTACTCAACAGGACACGCTCAGCACGCAGTGGGCCATTGATTATGTGACTGAGCAACACCTCAACGACCTGCCTGACGCTCCCCAATGGGTAGATGGGTCGGGACTGTCGCGCTACAACATGCAAACTCCCCGTAGCATTGTAGCGGTACTACTCAAAATAGATAGCCTGCTGAGTGATGATCGTATCCGCACGATCTTCCCGGCGGGCGGGGTGTCGGGCACAGTAGAAGATTGGTACGCTAGTCCGGACCAGCACCCCTACGTATTTGCCAAAACCGGTTCGCTGGGCGGCAAGCACTGTTTGAGTGGGTTTCTGTACACCCGAAGCGGAAAGAAACTCGTCTTTAGCTTCATGCATAATAACTTCGTGACGTCTTCTTCAGTATTCAAGGTGGAGATGGAACGTATCCTCCGGCAGATCTACGAGAAGTACTAGTCTAATTTTGGGAATTACCGCAGCTTTTTCCCGATATAAGACTTTCGCTCTATCTTGGCAGAAAGTATTTCAAATGTATAGCACTGATATTCAGCAAGTTATCGAAAAAAAAGGTTTGTTTGTACGAAATTCGTACATGACTTAGTGTACCCAACGACTAATGATATGAACTTTACTTCGCTTCTTCGCAACACCTCATTCATCCTTATTCTAGTAGCCGCAACAACCCTAAGCTACGGACAAACCATTCCCCAACTGAAGCATTTCCAGTCGGAAGTTCAGGGTGAAGCAATAGCTTTTAACTGGTCAGTTTCAGCGCAAAGCACGGTGCAGTCTTTCGGATTAGAACGTGCGGGAACGGATATGCAGTTCAAAAGCGTGGGTACCGTATCAGCCCGGTCTGATCAAAATGCCGAAGCAACGTACCGTTTGGCGGATCAAAACCCCCTGTCGGGTGTAGCATTTTATCGCCTCAAGGTAATAGACCAAGCAGGAAATACTGCTTACGGTAAGGTGGTAAGCCACCAGATTAATTCAGCGGTAGAAGTAGGGCGCTAAACGAAAAATTTTTCTGTTCACCTGTGTTTTCTGTTTGTTTAAAATCCACCTTCGGGTGGATTTTTTTATTGCTAGCTAAGCCAGAACACGAACCAGAAAAAACCCGTCCCTCTTTCGCTGCCCGCAAAAAGTGCGTACTTTGGCTACCCACAATGACAACCTTCACCTATGGTCCGGTGCTACGGGATATTTTTAGTGCTACTGATGAGCGTATCGGCGCTCGCTCAATTGAGTGATCCGCCAGAGACGCTTCGCTTCACCCTAGCGGAGTGCGTGGATTACGCGGTAAAAAACAATCTGTCGGTTCGCCAAAGCGGCTGGGACGTGGTGCAAAGCGAAGTGGCCTTCCAGCAATCCAAGGCCGATTTGCTGCCTTCGGTTAATGCGAGTACCAACGTGAGCTATAGTGTTGGCCGAACGCTCAATGAATTTACTTATGACTTTGTGGAAGCTCCGGTGCAGCAGCAAGGCTTAAGCCTTACCGCACAAGTTACTCTATTTAATGGTCTACAGCGAATAAACACCATCAAGCGCAACCGCATTGGGGTAGGGGTAAGTGAACTGAACCTGGAAGCTACCAAGAATGACGTCACTTTGGACGTAATTTCTGCTTACACGCGAATTCTGCTTAACAGGGAACTGTTGGAAACGAGCCAGTTTCAGCAACGAACCGTCCAGTCACAACTACAGCGTAGTCAGCGGCTTGTGGAAGCGGGCAGTTTGCCCCAGGCTGATGCTTTGCAGTTCGATGCCCAACTCGCGCAGCGTGAAGTGTCGGTGGTGGATGCTGAAAATAACCTAGCACTGGCGCATCTGCAACTCAAGCAGTTGCTGCAAATCCCGGCGGAGCAAACGCTAGAGGTGATAATTCCCGAGGTGGAGGTGCCGGAAGTAGCCTTACTGCCCGCATCAGCTGAAGCGGTGTTCGATGAAGCCGCGGCCAACCTTCCGGCCATCCGCAGTGCCGACCAACAAATCGCCGGAGCAGCCTACGGCATCGCTATTGCTCGCGCTGATTATTATCCATCACTGTCGTTAGCAGGTGGTTTGGCGTCAAGCTACTCGAGTTTAGCTCCTCCAGTAATCCCGCAGGCAGGCACCGAAACCCGAGTCATAGAGCGGCCAAATGGCTTCTTTCGATCACCCATAGCCTTAGGAGCAATACCAGCCGGAGAACCCATTCCGGTGCTAACCAATACCGAGGTGCCCATCCAAACTACCGAAAACACTTACCTCAATCAACTGGACTTCAATTTGCGGCGATTTGTGCAGCTTAGTCTGAACATTCCTATTTTTAACAACTGGCGGGTGCGGTCTAGCGTAGCCAATGCGAAGATCGATTTGGAAAATGCCCGGATCAACGCACTGAGCCAGCGCAACGTGGTGCGGCAAAATATCGAGCAAGCTTATCTAGACGCCAAATCGAACGCCAAGAGCTATACCGCCACCCAGCGGCAGGTGGCTTCGTTGCAGGAAGCCTTCAAAAACACCGAAGCGCGTTACCAAGCCGGAGCCATCGACGCGGTGGACTACAACCAAGCGCAGAACGACCTGAACGGAGCCGAGTCGGACTTGGTGCGCACCAAGTACAACTACGTGTTCAGCCTCAAGGTGCTGGACTTCTACCAAGGCAAACCCCTGAACTTCTGATTGGCCGATGACGACGCAAGACCTGCTCATCACCCCGGTCGTACTGCTTCTCGTGTACCTGCTCGCCTACGCGACGCGTCCTCTCTTTACCGATGCCGTGATCCGCCGCTACTTTCTGCCGGGCCTCACTGTGAAAATCATTGGAGCCATTGCCGTAGGGTTTATCTACCAATTTTACTACGGCGGCGGACGGCCCAGCGGTGATACCTTCAACTACTTCGCCAACGCGACCGTCATCCACGAAGCCTTCGGCGATTCGTTTGAAACCGGTCTCAAATTGCTCCTGGCCGATGGCACCTATACGCCCGATATTTTCCCCTACGCAACACGGATGTACTGGTTCCGCTCGCCCACCGAGTACTTCGTGATCCGGGTAATTGCCGTGCTGGGGTTGTTTACCTTTCACACCTACTCGGCCATTGCGGTGCTGTTCGCCCTGCTGAGTTTCAGCGGCGTGTGGGCCCTGTTTCGCACGTTTTACAAGTTCTTTCCGGAGTTGCATCCCAAACTGGCCATTGCCGTGCTATTCGTGCCGTCCGTGGTGTTTTGGGGGTCAGGAATTCTGAAAGACTCAATTACGCTGGGTGCGCTAGGCTGGGCCACCTGGGCGATTGTGCGCCTTTTTTTGGAGCGAAAGGGTATGTTCGTGGCCACCGCGATCTTGCTGCTAGCGCTTTACACTATCTACGCCGTAAAAATCTACATCGTGCTGTGCTTTTTGCCCGCGGCACTGCTGTGGGTTTTTCTGGCCAATATTCAGCGGGTGCGCTCGGTGGTGCTTCGAGGGTTAGTCACCCCGCTCATCCTGGTGGTGGTGGTGACGTTGAGCTACTTTGCGGTGATAAAGATCGGCGAAGACAACAGTCGCTACGCGGTGGACAAATTATCAAAAACGGCTGAGATTACGGCGCGTTACCTGACCTACGTGGGCGAAAAACAGGGCGGCTCAGTGTATACCTTGGGCGGTGACTTTGATTTTAGTCCAGTGGGTATGCTGCGCAAGTTTCCGCTGGCGGTCAATGTGACCCTATTTCGTCCTTACCTGTGGGAAGCTTACAATCCGGTGATGCTGCTGTCGGCGCTGGAAAGTCTGGTGACGCTGCTGCTGACAGTGTATGTTCTATTTCAAGTGGGTGTGAGAAAGACGCTGCGGTACGTGGTTTCGCGTCCGATTATTTTGTTTTGCCTGCTGTTTGCCATCGCTTTTAGCTTCTCGGTGGGAGTTAGTACCTATAACTTTGGCTCATTGGTGCGCTACAAAATTCCGATGTTTCCTTTTTACTTAAGTGGATTATTTATTCTGCAGTATTTTGCCCAATATCGCGCCCGTACGCTCACTCAGAACGCCCGCCCCGCAAACGCATGAAGTTTATTGTCATTACTATTGTTGCATGCTGGGTTTCATCAGCTGCCCCGCTGCTGGCCCAGAGCAGCTACGCTCCTCTCAACGAAGATTACTATCACCTCATTGAGCGCTACGAGATTAGAAGTGGCCAGCAGAGCATGGGCTTCGAAACCGCCTTGAAGCCCTTCCGCCGACGGGCTATCGGCCACTTTGTTGATTCGCTGGACTTGGCTCAACCTTCAACCCAAGACAACTTCAACCACCGCTATCTGGCCAACGACAACTGGGACTACGCGCGCACTGCTGATTCGACAAGCGACAAGTCGCTACTAAAGTATTTTTTTCGGCGGCCTAGTGATTTTTGGCACCTACGGCGGAAGGACATCACGCTGCACGTGAACCCGGTGCTACACTGGGAACTGGGTCGGGACGGTAGCGGCGAAGGCTTGGCCTACACCAACACCCGGGGCATTCAAGTGCATGGCACCATTGACGATAAAGTGGATTTCTACAGCTACCTGGGCGAAAACCAAATCGTGTTTCCTGATTACGTGAATGACTACGTGCGGCGCACGCTGACGGTGCCCTACGAAGGATTTTGGAAGGGCATCGCCGACGGGCGTGGCGTTGATTTTCTTACCGCCCGTGGGCACGTTGGTTTCCAAGCCACTCGCCACATCCACTTTCAACTGGGACACGGGAAGCACTTCGTAGGGTCAGGCTACCGCTCGATGATTCTGTCTGACTTCTCAAACAACTACTTGTTCGTGCGCATCGACACCGATGTGTGGCGGTTGCACTACACTAACCTGTTTGCTCAACTCACCTCTGATGTCGTGGGTAACCCAACCGGACTATTCGGCACGGTAGAATTCATTCCCAAGTACTTGGCCTTTCACCGGCTAGGAGTGCGCTTGGGTAAGCGGGTGAGCATAGGAGCCTTCGAGGCGGTGATTCACGGTGATGGTTCGGGAGATTTTGACTTCGATTATCTGAATCCGATCATTTTCTACCGGGCCGTTGAGCAGCAGGGAGGAAGCACCGGCAATGCTTTGCTAGGTTTAGACGCTAACGCTATTTTGGGCAATAGTATAGAACTATACGGACAAGCGGTGCTGGACGAATTGGTGATCAGCGAACTTCATTCGGGAGCCGATTGGTGGGGTAACAAGTACGCCCTTCAGTTCGGGGGGAAATATATCAATATGCTGAATGTGAGTAACTTGGATATTCAAGTGGAATATAACCGGGCCCGTCCCTACACTTACGCCCACGAAGACCTGTACCGCAGTTACACCCATTACGAACAGCCGCTGGCCCATCCGCTAGGGGCTAACTTCGACGAGGTGGTGGGAATCGTACGATACCAGCCACTGAACCGGCTCAGCCTGAAAGGTAAGTTGATCCGTGCCCGTTCCGGCGCTGATCGCGACAGCACCAACTGGGGTAGCAACGTGCTGCTTGACAACCGCGATCGGGAGCAGGACTACAATAACCGGTTGCGGCAGGGTGTGGCAACCGAACTACTGGTGGCCGAACTGATCGCTTCGTATCAGGTGTGGCATAACATTTTTATTGACCTGCGTTATCTGCACCGCGGTCGCACGGCCCCTGAAACCGGGTTGAATGAGCAAAACCGTTTTACCTCGCTAGCGCTGCGCTGGAATATTCGGCAGCGCAACTATGACTTCTAAGCGTGAAATAAACTCAGAAAGTTTTTGCTATTGGAACGTACCGAGTACTGATCAACCACTTTCTGCCGTCCGGCTTTTCCCATCTGGGTTCGTAGCTCCATGCTGGTTAGTAATTCGCTTAAATATTTACACCAATCTTCATCCGTGGTGCAATGATAACCTTCGCTGCCATGCTCCACGATCTCAGTGTTTACACCCACTGGCGAAACCAGAGCAGGAATGCCCAGGGCTAGGTATTGTAGCGCTTTGAAACCACATTTTCCCTGAGTCCAGGGATCGTCTGGTAGAGGCATTAAGCCGATATGGAAGCGGAGCAAGTCGTCAATTTCGGTAACCATTTGCCAGGGAACGAATTCTAAGAAAGGGAAGTCAACAGTCGGTGGGCGATTGGCAATTACTACCAACCGAAAATCATGCGTGCGTTGCAACTGCTGAAAAACAGGCAATAGAGGTTCCAAGTACTTTAGCGTAGAGTGCGAGCCCGTCCAGCCCACCACGGGCCATACGGTTTTTTGATTCTGAAGGCAGCAATGATGCTGGTCAGTATCAATGGTGGTAGGATTAACCACCACCCGTGGCGTGTGACGTTGAGCAAACTCACCTAGATAAACATTCCCCGCGCTCACCACGTAACTCCAGCGACAAACGGCCGGAACCTTCGAGTGCCACTTCAGCAATGCACCAATTGAGTTAACGGAAGAGGCATCTTTTAGCCAGATTGCGTCATCGAAGTCATAGATGATTTTCTTTCTCAGTACCTTCGCCAGGAGCCATTCGGCCCAGGGCGGGCCCAGGGGAGTTGCCTCCCGGTGAATAAAAACATGGGTGGCATGCCGATATTTGAACAAGTGGGTCAACCGACGCAAAAAACCACGCAGGATTCCAATGGTCTTTTGAAAAACGCCCCCCGGTTGGTAGAGTATTCGGTTGGTACGAGCGTCCAGAAACGGGCAGATTGCGTACGAAATACCCTGTTGCTTTAGTAACGGTAGATATTGCTCGTAGCGAAACCGCTGACTCGGAGCCCCCCCGGCAGCATAAGGGCACCAAAAAGCGATGAATACGTGGTTTTGAGAAGAGGTCAATGAAGTAGTGAACTGGTTAGTAAAGGAGGCTTAACGGGCTCCTTCTCGCTGAAGCAGCACGCCCACTCCCAGTGACTGACTGATTTGCGGGTCAGGCACTTGGTCGCGATCGTAAAGTAGAATGGTTGCTAAACTAACGTTGATGAAACGGGTAAGTTGCGCCGAAAACAAGAGTTCTAAACGATGATCCCAGTTGGTCGGACTAAACGTTTCGTAGTTTGCAAAAAGTAAGTAACGCGCCTTGAGGTTAATTGTCTCCGTCAGGTTCTTGTCGTAGTCGGCCTGAATCTGTAGGGCATATAGCTCACGTCGCACTTTTTCGCCAGCGTTTAAACCGTAGCGCGCCTCCACGTTCTGAAACACCGCCGTGTCGTTGACGAAAGTGAGGCGAGACGAAAACGGGCTAAGCCGCAGGGTGAAGTGCTGGTTCGGATCATACTCAAAACCCAAAGAAGCGGTGAGAAAGCCCGGTGACATAAATTTGGAAACCAACAGTGCCTGCTCTATACCCAATGCGTTATCTTCGTAGCGGTATCCCGGACCAAATTGGGTCAGGAAATTCAGCGAGGCATACGCGTTCCATTTTTCGGATAGGCGGCGTCCTACCTTCGAGTCAAGATATATTCTGTCTTGTGATTTGCGGCTTTCCTGCCCCTTGCTGCTAATAATTCCGTAGAGTAGATCAATCTCGTTGTCCCAACTCCAGTCTTCTTTTCGATAATGTGCCTGGTAGTTGAAAAAAGAACTAAAGGCGATGGAATTAACCCCTCCTCCAATCCAGTTATCGCTGAATGCAGCTTGGTTGAAGTTCAGGGCGAACTTAACCGAAGTGCGCCAAGTGGTATCTGGCACCAGCGGCTCGATATTTGGCTCAAGAGTATTTGTAGGGTTCTGAGCAGACAGGCAAATTGATATTAATGAGGCAAACAGGATGAGAATAACTGTATTCATAGTGAAGTTAAAGAAGCGAATTGTGTAAGGGAAAGGTGACCAAACAGTGTGTGCTGCCTGATTCTACTTGCCAAATGTAAGGACAGCCGGGTTGGCAGCAAGAAACAAGGACGGGGATGTACCAAATGTTCTAAGATTGCCCAAAATCAGTGCGATAAGAGAAGCGCAATAAAAATCTACTTGGCAGCGACCAACCAAAGAAGTAACTTTCACCCGCTCTCTGATACTCAGTAGCTGGTTTTTCCTTAACAGTATGGCCTCTTTTCTACATAATCCTCGTTTGTCCTTCGTAAGGCCTGATTTTCCGGGTAATTTCTTTCAAAACGGACAGTTTCACCACGCGCAGTACGCGAGCGCGGAGGCGTCACTAAGCCGGGTATTCCGTTGGCAATTATCCGGCAACCCCCAAAAGACAGAAAAGGCGCAAGACCCATTTCGACTTCAGTGCATTTCTGATAGTGGATTTCTTAGTAGCTCGGAAGATATGCTAGCCTGGTTAGGGCACGCTTCGTTTTTTATTCGGATGCAAGGGGTAACGATGATTACCGACCCTTGCTGGAGCGACCTGCCGCTGCTGCCCCGAAAGGTAGGGCTGCCTGCCCCAATAAGCGAGTTTCGGAACATTGACTACCTGCTGCTTTCGCACGGTCACCGCGACCACTACGACACGAATTGCGTGAACCAACTCATCGAGCAAAACCCTAATATGGAGCTGCTGTTGCCCCTGAAACTGAGCGAACTGCTGGGGCACCGCCGGGCCAACATAGCCTACCAAGAGGCCGCCTGGTGGCAGCAGTATGAAACTGAAGACGGGTTAGAAATTATTTTTCTTCCGGCCAAGCACTGGAACCGCCGCTGGCTCCACGACTTCAACCAGCAACTCTGGGGAAGCTTTTTGATCCGTAGCGGAGGCCGGTCGGTCTATTTTGGGGGTGACTCGGCCTACGCAAATCATTTTACTGAAATAAAACAGTGGATGGGG
Organism: uncultured Cytophagales bacterium; assembly: GCA_963761785.1. Taxonomy (GTDB): domain Bacteria; phylum Bacteroidota; class Bacteroidia; order Cytophagales; family Cyclobacteriaceae; genus Tunicatimonas. Next base: position 466,650 of record CAVXII010000001.1, on the reverse strand, counting down.
GCGCCGGAAGTGTGCTTGCTACCGGTGGGAGCGTACAAGCCGCCGTTTATGATGCAGGAGGCCCACATGAATCCCTCCGAAGCGGCTCGGGCGTTCCGCGACCTGGGAGGAAGTGCACTAATACCGGATCACTACGGCACCTATGATTTGTCAGATGAACCGGCGGGAGAGCCTGTGCGTAAGTTAAAGGCAATGCAGGCCGAAGGAGAATTTACTACCAACGAACTTCGGTTTTTAGAGGTAGGTGAGCCGTTGGAGCTATAGTGTTTATCCGATTCTGTTATGAGCTTGTATTAAAAAACAAAAGGCCGAAGGTTGCTCCCCCTGCCCTTTGCGAACGTCCATTATGAAAATCAAATCTACAGCAGCAAATATACGCGATGGATGTTGCTTCCAGGTTAAGCCAATGTTAAGTTACCATGAACGTTTGCAGTCAGGAGGCTGCCGGGCAGCCCGGAAACTAAAGACAAACCAAAAGAAACGCTTACTTATAGCGTTTGGTAAGTGAGACAATTCCCCCAATCTACTAGTTATAAAGTACTAATTACGGCTTCGTAACTTGCTAAACCCCCGAGATTATCCGTCATTCGTTGGGTGCCGAAGATATTTTTTATAGGGTTATCTCTTATTTTTTAACTGGGCTTTTTCGTCTGGACTATCATTTGGTCCAAACACGGTAACCCCCCTCATCTTCTGCGCAAGTTTTCTGAAACCAGCTCCTCATTTTTGCTATTTTCGCCCTTGTGAAACCTACTGATGTATTAGGTATCGCTTGGCTAGACTACTGGCACGGACGACCCGTCGCGCCGCTATTGGTTAACACTAGCTACGGCGCAGTGGAAGAAATGCCCATTGACTACTTTTTTCGCAACATTAATGCGTTCCCTCGTATTGAGCAATATGCATTGAGCCTCTGCCAAGGGCGGGTGCTAGACGTAGGAGCGGGGGTAGGAAGTCACGCTTTGTTTCTACAGCAGCAGGAAGTGGCGGTAACTACCCTTGAGACATCGCCACTAGGAGTGCAAATTCAGCAGGCGCGGGGTGTGAAGCGCGCCGTCCAGGCCGACTATCACGACTACCGCGAAAAAGGATTCCATACGGTATTGCTACTGATGAATGGCATCGGGATAACGGGTACTTTAACTGGCCTGCGTAACTTTTTTCAATCAGCGAAGGACTGGATCAGCCCCGCCGGACAGCTGTTATTTGATTCAAGCGACATTGCCTATTTATATGAAGGTGCTGAGCATCCTACCAATGAGTATTATGGGGAAGTGCGTTACCAGTACGAATACCGAGACTGCTTAGGAGAATGGTTCTCCTGGCTCTACGTAGACGAGGCCACGTTGCAACAAGTCGCTCAAGAAGCCGGATGGCAGATGCAAACTATATTTCAGGACGACCAGGACCAATACTTGGCGAGAGCGACTTTACGTGCTTGATTTTATCTTCTTGAGCTACTTCTTTCCGGATTGCACCAGAAAGACCCCCGCTATCAGTAAAGCTACCCCTAGCAAGCGCTTCAGCGACACAGGTTGCACCGTGAAGCCCATCCATCCGTAGTGATCCACTACTAGCGAAAAAGTGAGCTGACTGGCGATAATTAAACCAAATAACCGGGTGGGGCCAATCTGGGGAGCCACAAATATTACCGACATAATAAAAAATGCGCCCATCACGCCGCCAAGCCACATCCACCAGCTGCTTCGTTGCACCGAATGCATTCCTAGCGCTGTAAAGTCAGATTTGAACACAAAATTAATGATTAACAAAGTAGTCATCCCCACACTAAAGGAGACTAGCCCGGCTAGGAATGGGTTGCCTAGGATGGAACGTAGTTGGGTATTAGCCCCGGATTGAATAACTACCCCCATACCAACCAGCAGGGGAATAATAAAGAGAAGAGACCGCATACGTGGTAACATTGGTAGGCGGTAAAGTTAAAACAAACGAGTGAGGGGCAAGAGAATCGTGACAAACTATTTTGACAAACACTCGTGCGTTGTTGCTTGAAGGTGATCCAAACTGTGCAGTGCAGGGGCGTTAGTGATTCTGAGCTACCGCAGAGATCAGAGTTTTGAAGGACTCCATGCGCGGAGAAGCGTACAGGCGTTCTGCCTGACTCAGTAAACGAACCGCCTGCCGGATGTTTCGCTGGTTGTAATTCGCCACTGCTTCGTTGAAGTAACTAAGTCCCACAAGTTGCGAGAGGTTAATCGTTTCTGCTATCGTGAAATCATACTGAAAGTATTCTTCATCTTCTTGCTCAGTCACCTGGCTATAGTACGCAAAACGTCGCTTCTGTTCGGCCGGACTAGTGATCCATCCCCCCTGCGGGTCCGTACTCTCGATCAAAAAGGTGTCGGCTTTCGTCGTAACCACCTCAAGGTAAACATGGAAGGGAAATTCACTGACTTGGTACGAAATGCCGAGCGCATCCAGTAGCAAAGCGTAGAGCGCCGTACCGGTAACGCAATCGTAGCTACCCTGTTCTAGTAATTTATGAAAGGTTGTGTGGGGACGATACTGTTTAAGAAATTTACGGTGCACTTTATAAAAAAAGTAGGAAAGAAACCGCTTTTCCGATCGATACTTTTGCTGCTTCTTTCGAAGGTGTGCCAGAAATTCGCTGAGTTCGTCATACTGGCGCTCAATGTCAGCTTGGGCGATGTTCGGTTCGACCCGCATCAGCGTGGTGAGTACTTGCTTAGCTAGAATAACTTCGCGGGTGGGCAATTCGGTAAAAGGCGTTTTAGCGCTTGTATAAGCATAAACGCCGCCAGTTGTTGTAGCGAAACACGCTGCCAATACTACTAATATGCGCTTAAAAAAAAACCGATCCATAACTAACCTCCCTGCTAATGTTACTCAATGTTAACATAAATTTAACAATTTGTTAACATTAAACCAACGCAACTTTGGCATAGTTGTTATTACTAGCGTGTTTTTTCCCCACAGTAAATCAAAAATAATGACAAGCTAAATTCACTATCTTTGAATTCAGTGATCAAGTAAGATTTGGGGTGAATGTGAGATCCGAGCCAGTTTATGTTGATTAGCGCGCTGGATTCAACGGCGTAACAAAGAGAAATTAAAGGGTTAGAAGGGTACCAATAATCTGAGGATGTTTGTAAAAGTTTAAACCATTCGTAGCAATCAGGCCGATGAAGTATTTGATAATAATATTTATGATGTTGTACGGTGCCGGGGGGCACGCACAAGGAGTTAACCGAAAATGGAAGAGCCAACTAGAAGAAGCCGTCAGTCAGTTTAAAACCTGTGAAAACACCACGGTGGCCGGGGTCAACTCCTGCAACAGTTTCATCGGTGAGACCTTGCAAACAATCTATCAGGTCAACGATTTCTACTCGGCGGCCAAAGGCCGTTATATGCTGGTGAGCGAAATTTATGCCTATCTACAAGACAGTAAAGGCTGGACCTTATTAGGCAAAGCGTATGAACAAGAAGCCTTGTCCGGCGCTCAAAAACTGGCAAACGAAAAAAAAGCGGTGGTGGCTATCTACTTGAGCGAATCAAGCATTGGACAGTTGGCCTATATCCTGCCGGGCAGCTTGCAGCCTTCCGGTACCTGGGGTTTTCAAGTGCCTAACTCGGCTGCTTATTTTATCGACGAACCAGAGAACTCGTACACCAATAAAGGATTGTCGTACTCTTTTCCTCGTAATGCAATCCAATCAGTACTGCTCTACGCGCGTACTTATTAGTTGGTCTAACCCTCGCCAGGAATGTCATCTTCCACGCGTTCCGAAGCAATGAGCAGTGGCAAATTTCTCCTGAAAGTAGTTCTCCAAGGCAATCATTCGTTGCGTAGCGCATCTACTGGATTGGCCAGCGCGGCACGCAACGATTGCACGCTGACGGTTAAACCCGCCACGAGAACCGCGGCCCCGCCCGCCAGGGCAAAAACACCCATGCCGACCTCAGTGCGGTAAACAAAGTTTTCGAGCCAACGCCCTGTGGCCCAGTACGAAAGCGGAACCGCTACCGCGAACGCAATTATTACCAGCCGCATAAAATCAAGCGACAGCAAGCTGGTAATCTGCCGGGCCGATGCGCCCAGTACCTTGCGAATGCCAATTTCCTTGGTGCGCTGAGCCGTGACGAACGCCACCAAACCCAGCAATCCGAGGCAGGCCACCACGGTCGCCAAAAAAGTAAAGACACTCAGAATACCCGCCAGCCGTTGTTCGGATCGGAACAGACGGTCAAAGTCTTCGTCCAAAAAAGAATAAACCAGGGGATTGTCCGGCTCGAACTCACTCCAAACCTTGGCCACCTGCTCCACCCCGGCCGCTACGTTGCCCGGAGTAAGCCGCACCAACGCGTAGTCGCTCACAAAACTAGGGGAGAAGTACTGAAACGCAATGGGCTTCACCCAGCGGTCAAACGACTCAACGTTAAAATCTTTGATCACCCCCAGCACCCGTAGGCGCTGTTCGTCGTCTTCTCCCTGGTTTTTGATGATGGTTTCCCCCACCGGGTTCACCATGCCCAACGTCCGCACGGCTGATTCATTCAGCAGCACCCCGCTGGTCTGGTCTGAAGCTCTGTCCAGCTGAAATTCTCGCCCCTCAACCAATTGCAAGCCTAAGGTGGCTACGTAGTCTGGGTCGATGTAGAACCAGTTCATGCCCCGACTCTGGTCTGATCCTTCTACCCGAACGTCGCGCATTACCTTGAGCGGCTGGGTAGGAACGCCCGTGGCAAAACTCACCTGCTGCACCGACGACTGCTGACGGAGAGCCACTTTGAAGTCCAGCCACCGCTCCTGAATCTCTTTATCATTGTTGATTACCAGCACCTGCTCCCGCTCGAATCCAACATCCTTCTGCTGCATAAACTGCAGTTGCTGCACCACCACGGCGGTGGTGACCACCAGCGTGATCGATACCACAAACTGAAAAATAATAAGCGCACTTCGCAAGCGGCCCGCCCCGCGTGATGAAGCCGCTTTGCTCGATAGCACCGCGGCCGGACGAAACGAAGAAAGGTAAAACGCCGGGTAGCCGCCCGCCACGAATCCCACCAGAAGCACTCCTCCCACCACGGTAAGCAGCAACTCGGGATGGGCGAACCACGCGAAGGTAAGCTGCTTGCCCACCAAAGCGTTAAAGGGAATGCGTAACGCTTCTACCATCCCCAGGGCCAGCAGCATGGCCACCAGACTGATGGCCATCGACTCCGAAAGGAACTGATAAACCAGGGACCGGCGCGGTGATCCCAGCACCTTGCGTACGCCCACCTCCTTGGCTCGAACGAGTAGCCTGGGCCGTTGAACAGGTTAATGAAGTTGATGCAGGCCAGCAGAATAATGAGCAGAGCCACTCCAGAGAGCGTGTACACCGTGGTGATGCTGCCATTGGCCTGGTGCTCCCGCTGCAAATTGGAATGCAGGTGGATGTCGGCTACTGCCTGTAGTTCAAAGTGCATCGAATCGCTTGCTGCGGGCCCAATCTCGCGAGATTGCAAATACTGCCGGGCGTGCGTTTGGGCAATGCGATCAATTTTCTGAGACAAGGCAGCTAGCTGGGCGGCATCCGTCCGCACTCCGGGGCGCACTTTCAGGTAGGTGAACATAATGTTCCACCCCCAATTACCGCCGTCCGTAATCTCCTGGTATCCCTGCGGTTCCACAAGCATATCGAAAGGGAAATGCGTCGGACCGGGGTCCACCACGGCCGTTACGCGCCGCACCGCGCGACTTCCGCCGAACAGAATTTCTTTGCCCACCACCTCGCCCCGCTCCACCGCTCCTTGACCGAAGTAGCGTTCGGCCGTTTCGCGGGTTAGTACGAGGGAACTGGCTTCTTGCAGCGCCGTTGCGGCGTCTCCGGCCACTACGTTGAAATCCAGCACCCGCAAAAATTCCGGGTCGACGATATAGATACTGGTTTCGCGGAACACGGTTTGCCCGCTGCTGTCTTCTTCTACCGGCAAGCGCATGGTAGAATGGTTCCAGCTGAACGCCCGCGCCACCGCTTCGACTTCGGGAATTTCATTTTTGATGGCTTCGTAGAGCGGCGGCGGAGTGGTGGCTAAGCGGTAGTCGTTTCCCCCGTTGGTAATAACCCGATACACCCGGTCGGCATCCCGGTGAAAGCGGTCGAAGCGCAGTTCATCCAGCACGTAGGCGCCAATGAACATACTGCTGGCCAGCCCCAGGGCCAATCCGAACACGTTGATAAAGGTGTAGAACTTCCGGCGGCGGAAATTGCGAAGGATGATGGTGAAGTAGTTGGTAAGCATAGTTTTGGTTTTTAAACTGTTAGTATTTGCAGTGTTTGCAACTATTCGTTTCGCAACGAATCCACTGGATTGGCCCGGGCGGCCCGTACCGATTGGTAGCCAACGGTGAGCAGTACCAACAGCAACGATAGGAGCAAACAGGCAACAAACATCCATCCGCTGATCTCGATGCGGTACGCAAAGCTTTGCAGCCACTGCCGCATCAGCAAGTAGGCCAGCGGAGCGGCCAGACAAAACGCGATGATGAGTAGTTTGACAAACTGCCCGGAGAACAGCACTAGCAACTGTTGCACCGAGGCTCCGAGCACCTTGCGGATGCCAATCTCTTTGGTGCGTTGCTCGACCATGAACACCACCAAGCCGTATAGTCCCAGGCAGCCGATGAAAATAGTGACTCCGGAAAAGAGTTGAATGAGCGCGAGCAGACGCCGGTAGTCCTGGTAGAAGTTTGCAATTTTATCGTCCAAAAAATTGTACTCGAACGGAAAGTCCGGATAGCTGGTCTGCCAAGCTTTCTGTAGTTGCTCAATCACTTCTTTCGCCTGCGTCAGGTTCACCTTCAGATTGAGATATTGGTACTGCGCTGAGCGACTTGTGATAAGCAACGACGGAATCTTGCTGCCGAAGGTAGCCGTGTGATAATCTGCCACTACTCCGACAATGGGCAGTTCCGAATTGCCCAGCGAGACGTACCTGCCTAGCAGTTCATGGGGATAAGCAGCGCCCACTTCCCGCATGAAAGTTTCGTTGGCCACCCAGGCAATTCCCGAGTCAGAAGGAGAATACACCTCACCGGCCAGCAAATGCATTTGATATGTCGTAAAATAGGCGGTATCCGCATACTGAAGGTGCACGCTTTTCTGACTATCGCTATGGTTCTGCCCATCGTAACCATACACGGTGGAGTACATTGACTGGGAGATGGCCGGAGCCTGCGAAAGCGAGAGCGATTGCACGCCAGTGTTGTTCTGAAGTCTTTCTACGATTCGTTGTTGCGTCGGCGGGTCTTGATCCGGGAACTCCACGGTGAGGACCGCTTCCTGATTGAAGCCCAGCGGAGCTTCCAGCAGATAAGTCAACTGCTGTTCGACCATCAGCATAAACAAGATAAATAGTTGAGCGATTAAAAGCTGAAATACCACTAACGCACCCCGTACCCCTCCGCGGTTTTGACGTGGACTCGATAAGGTGCCTTTCACAATTTGAGCGGGCTGAAACCGAGATAACAAGATCGCTGGATAGCTTCCGGCTAGTAGAGCAACTCCAACCACCAAAACGATCAGAAATGCTGCCGTTGAAAGGTTTAATCCGATGGTTACCCCCTGTAGGTGATCGTATAACTGCTGGAGGTGCAACAGTCCTACCTCAGCCAACCCCAGCGCCAGTCCGGTAGCCAAAGTCGTGACTAGTAAGGCTTCTCCTAAGAAATAGAAGACAATTTGCCGGCGAGAACTGCCTACCACTTTGCGGATGCCCACTTCTTTGGATCGACGTACGCTGATAGCCGTAGTCAAGTTGATGAAGTTGATGCTGGCCAGCACGACCAATAGCCCAGCGAGTAACCCCAGACCGGCCAGCAACTTCCGGGAAACTCTCCGATAAGGAAATCCCCCGTACTTCCCCCCAAAATGAACGGAAGCCAGCGGTTGCAGGTGCAAAAACGCATCCCATCCGTCGTCATCCTGGGGGACGTACCGACTCAAGTAGTTGGTGAGTTGATTCTGCATGGTTTCGGGCAATACCGAGGGAGCCAACAACACGTAGGTCTGGAAAGAGGAGTTGAAACTATCCCACTCCTGATCCACCTCCCGGGTGCGCGCCAGCGTGTTGAAAGTAATCAGCATGGCAAAAGTAAGGTCAGTGTCCTGGGGCAGATCGGCTAGCACGCCGGTGACCTTCAGTTCGTGTTTACCGTCCAAATTGATAATTTCGCCTAAAGCATCTTGGGAACCGAAGAGCTTCTCACTGAGCGAAGCGGTGATCACTGCTTCATTGGGCAGCGTGAGCACCGTTTGCGGATTGCCTGCTTGCAGGGGAAAGTCAAAAAGCTGTAGATAACCCGGTTCGGTGTACGCGATTGGCTCGTCCAGAAAAAGGGTTTTTTCGGCTACCTGCACCTGCCGGTGATCTTCGTACACCTCGAGCGGCACCACCAGTTCCAGCGCGTCGGCAAAGTCCTGCCGCAGCGCTTCGGGCAGCGGACGGGGCACTCCCGCGTTGCCACTTTCACTATCCGGAGTTTTGAAGTCAGCCACCACCCGGTAGATTTGATCCGCGCGTTCGTGAAAACGGTCAAAACTAAGCTCGTAGCGGACGATCAAAAAAACAATGATTGCACTGCTAATCCCCAGCGACAACCCTAGCACGTTGATCACGGTGCTAGTTTTGCGTTTCCAGAGGTTGCGCAGTGAAATTCTCAGGTGGTTTCGTAGCATAGTGCGGGGCCGCCGTAGTGGTTCTGTTTATTGAATACTAATCATTCGCTCATTGGGGTTCAAGCTTCTTGCCAATTGATTTCTACTCTGTAAGCTTCTGATTGTCAGTATCATGTTACTTTAATGGGATTACCCGCTGTATCATTTCCGTACACCCATCCGTCCGCTTTCGGTACAGTCCTCTGTTTGCCTGCCGAGCGTTTCAGAAGGATACCCGAAAGAGAAAACGTTAAAAGTAGGATGAAACTTAAGATTACACTTTCTGCCACCTTTAACCAATGGATTAGTCCGCAAACCACGTTCAATACCCGTAATTATACGCTAATTTCTGTCCGGAAAGCAGGTAGTTATACTTAGTTAGTCGACTGAAGAAAGAGATACGCGACAAGTCGGCCCAGGTAAGGCTGTTGGCTAAATGTACCAACTAAGCGGCGGCTGTGGTAAGGATGTTGACGCTTATCGCAAGAACGACTCCAAATCAATACTATGGCCCGAATGACCAAGATATTTGCCGTGGAAGACGACGTGATCTTCGGCAAGATGATCAAGCACACCTTAGAAAAAGAAGACACCTATGATGTTACCGTATTCACCACTGGTGAAGAATTTTTTGACCACTTGCACGAACAGCCTGATATCGTGACGCTTGACTACAACCTCCCGGGCATGACCGGATTGGATATCCTCAAGCAAATCAACCAGTATGATCCTGATATCGCCATCGTGGTGGTGTCGGGACAGGAAGAGGTCACGGTGGCGGTAGAGGCCTACAAGCACGGGGCCAAGTACTACATCGTCAAAAATAAGCAAACCTTCGAGGAACTGACGCACTGCGTGAAGACGCTAGCGGCGCACACCGACTTGAAAAAGGAGGTAGAAGTGCTGCGCGAGCAGATCATCGACCGCCACAACTACTCCAGCATCATCGGCGAAAGTGGGGCAGTGCTTAAGGTGATTCGCTTGATGCAGAAAATTGAGAATAGCGACGTAATGGCCCTGATTACCGGCGATAGCGGTACGGGCAAAGAGGTGGCCGCCCGGGCGGTGCACTACAACTCGCGTCGCCGCAAAAAGAACTTTATCGCCATTAATGTAGCGGCTATTCCCGAAGACTTGATCGAGAGCGAACTGTTCGGTCACGAAAAAGGAGCCTTCACCGGGGCCAACGGACGGCGCATCGGCAAGTTCGAAGAAGCTAACGGTGGCACTATTCTGCTCGACGAAATCGGCGAAATGGATATTAATCTACAGACCAAATTGCTGCGGGTATTACAGGAAAAGAAAATTTGTCGCATTGGCAGCAACAAAGAGATTAGTCTGGATGTGCGGGTGCTGGCTGCCACCAACAAAGACTTAGGGCAGCGGGTGAAGCAGGGGAAGTTTCGCGAAGACTTATACTACCGGATTCAGGGGTTTCTCATTCATCTACCACCACTGCGCGAACGCGGTAACGATATCATCGTGCTGGCTAAGTATTTCTTACAAGAATGCAGCGGACCATCGGCATCTTTTACCAAAGAAGCGTTGGAAGCCATGTTAGCACATAACTGGCCGGGAAACATTCGTGAGCTAAAATCTTTCGTAGAGCGCGCTGGTCTAATCAGCGAGGGAGAAAAGATAGAGGCCTCCGATTTGATGTTCTCGCCTACTATTTTATAAAATCACCCAATTTACTCACTAAAGAAAATATCATGGGATCAAGGCGATCAATGAATCAACGGGTAACCGTAAAGTCTCAGTTAACATTGCAATATGCTGCCGCGGGTTGCGTACTGGCGGCTCTGGTGGGTGTAGCGTTGTTTGCTTACCTAAACGTGGGTAACAGCGAAGATAGTTATGCCGCTAATGCCCGGTTTTACGCCGTCCAACCTGGCGAGTGGTCAGAATCAGCCGTGTGGGAAGGTAGCTTAGCGCCGCCCACGGGGCAGATTAAGCATGACATTGAAATTCTGGGTTACGTCCGTCGGCGCGGGCATTTGAGCTACAAAAAAGGGTCTAACAAGACACTGACTATAAAGGATACCCTGGTCATCGAAGGCAACCTAACGCTAGGGAACAAATCAAATCTAACGGTGAACCGGGGTGGCGTACTGATGGTAGCGGGCGACTTCATTGTAGATAAGAAGAGCAAAATTACCAATGAAGGTACAATTGCGGTAGGGGGAAACTGGCAGTTACATTCACTGTCTAAAATCGACTTTCTTGGCGACAAAAATCAACTGTATCATTTTGGCGCAGTACACACCCGCGATGAGGAAATTGCTTTCGGACAGGGAGCCCAACAGCTGGAGGAAGCCCACGGACAGCTTTATAAAATAGTTAAGAAAAAAAGTGATGCGCTAAAACCAATCTTCTTCACTGCCACTTTGCGGCAAGGGCAAGTAGTGACGCAGTGGGAGACAGGTAGCGAGGCTGCTTACGCAAACTTTACTGTTGAAAAAAGTGCTAATGGAGCTGTATTCGACGAACTGGCGGTGATTCCGGGTGGAGCAAATAGTATGTTGCACACACAGGATGCCTACACCGATCCCAATCCTCCGGTGGGCATGAGCTACTACCGCCTCAAGCGAACCGACCTGGACGAGAATATCACCTACTCGCAACTGGTGCTGGTGGCCAACTGGGGAGCCGCCAGCTCTTTCGGAAACGAGAGCGTAAGTGTAGGGCAATAGCAAAAGTGCTACTAAGGCATTAGCTGCTTTTGTAGTGCTCACCACCAACTTCTCGCATCGCTTGGGCAGCCGCTTCAGCAGTGATATCGCGCTGTGGTTCAGCAAACATTTCGTAGCCGACCATAAACTTTTTCACGGTGGCCGAGCGGAGTAAGGGCGGATAAAAGCTCATGTGCCAGTGCCAGCCCGGGTAGTCTCCACCATCGGTGGGCCGTTGGTGAATGCCCATACTGTAGGGAAAGGAAGTTTCAAAGATATTATCAAACCGTGTGGTAAGGGCCTTAAAGATAGCGGCAAAGGCCTGCGTTTCCTCGGACAATAGCTCACTAATGTCAGCTTGCATGCGCCGGGGAATAATCATCGCTTCGTAGGGCCACACTGCCCAGAAGGGCACCAACGCCACAAAGTGCTCGTTGGCCAGTACCACTCGTTCTTCATGCTTTAACTCCTGTGCCAGATAGTCACCCAGCAAACTGCGCTCGTGCTGGCGGTAGTAGCTGGTTTGTGCTTCGGTTTTCTTTAGCACCTCCAGTGGCACCGCTGCCTGCGCCCAGATTTGCCCGTGCGGATGCGGATTGCTACAGCCCATCACCGCTCCTTTGTTCTCAAAAATCTGCACGTGGTTAATATAATCCTGGCAGCCTAACGATTGATACTCTCTGCGCCAAACTTCAATAACCTTGCAGATATCTGCTTCGTCCATTTCGGGGATGGTGAGCGCGTGGTTGGGAGAGAAGCACACCACCCGGCAGGTGCCCCGCTCACCTTGGGCACGCAGCAGCCCCTCTTCGTACGAAGCATCTGGCGAATCGGATAACAAAGCTGCGAAGTCGTTGGTGAAGACGTAAGGTTCGGTATACGCCTCATTGGCGTGCCCCCCGGCGCGCTCGTTGCCCGGACACAGGTAACACTGGGGGTCGTAGGTTGGGCGGTGCTCGTCGGTTTTCTTTTCTACCTTGCCCTGCCAGGGGCGCTTGGTGCGGTGCGGCGATACCAACACCCATTCGCCCGTCAGAATGTTGTAGCGACGGTGGGGAGCATCAGCAAGAGATAAGTTGGTCATGGTTAGGGTTATTTGTCCTTGGTCATTTGTCCTTGGTCATTCGTTGGGATTACCAACGACAAAGGACCAGGGACAAATGACATACTACGATTCTGAGTGGGTCATCCAGTGTGGGTCACGAAAGAGATACCCGTCCTACCCCGTCGCTCAGGGCTAGTTCGTACACTTCCGGTTCCAGGGCGTACTTTTGCTGATACGGCTGCACGATGTCCGCAACGATGGTGGCACGCTGGTCTTTTTTCATCAGGTTAATAGTGCACCCCCCAAAACCGCCCCCCATCATTCGCGCTCCCAGCACTCCTTGTTGATGCGCCAAATCCACCAAGGTATCCAGTTCGGGGGTAGTAATCTGGTATTCGTTTCGCATTCCGGCATGCGACTCGAAGATGAGTTCGCCCGCACGGGGTACGTCGCCCTGCTGAAGGGCCCTTACCGTGTCTTGCACCCGCTGGTTTTCGCGCAAAACGTAGCGGGCCCGCTGGTAATCGTCGGCCGACAGGGAGGTGCGATAATCTGCTAGCAGTTCGGAAGTGACGTACCGCAGGGTGGTCACCCCGGGGTGGCCGCGCTGAATGACTGATACAACGCGTTCGCAGGAGGCCCGCCGGTCGTTATAGCCCGATTCGGCCGCTAGTTCGTGCTTCACCATTGAGTTGATGAGCACCAGCGTATAATCGCCCAGTGCTAGGGGAAAGTGCTGGTACGCTAGACTTTCGCAGTCCAGAAACAGCACCTGATCCGACCGCCCGAACAACACCGCGTACTGGTCCATGAGTCCGCACTGAATACCAATCCGGTGCTCGGTGGCCTGCGCCAGCAGCGCAATCTCCTCACGGGAGATTTTTAGATCGAACAACTCAGACAGGCCGTAGATAAATCCGCAGCACAAAGCGGCCGAAGAAGACATACCGGCCCCCAGCGGAATATCGCCTCCGAAAGTAGCGTTGAAGGGATGCACTTCGTACCCTTTTTCTTGCAACACCCGCACGGCGGTGAGCAGATACTGCCCCCCGGCAGAACCGCCCTGCTCTGGGTCATCGGCGGAAGATAAGGCAAAGTGCAGCGTTTCGTGATAGTTGAGCGAGTAAACCGTCGCCTGGCGATCGTCGCTGGTAGCAAAGGCGAAGTACAGATACTTATCGATAGCGGCCGGAAGCACGAAACCGTCGTTGTAATCGGTGTGCTCGCCGATCAAATTGATGCGGCCGGGAGCCTGGATGAGTAACGATGGTTCGGCCGCGAAATGATCCTGAAATGTTTGTGTGACGGTCGGCAGCATGGCAATGGATTGTACTTAAAACTTCTGGTGAAACGGGCAGGTTCATCGTTCAAAAGCAAAAGTAGGCAGAAAAAGCAGGAACACCTAACCCGACCGTCGCCGACAAAAATAGGGTTTCCCCCGCCCGGTTCCAGCTATTCTTCTATCTTTGCGCCGAACAAATTCTCGCCCAATGCTCGACTACATCGTATGGACGGCCGATCCAACCTTGTTCCACCTAGACTGGAAGTTCATTGACTTTGCGCCCCGTTGGTACGGCCTGCTGTTTGCAGCAGGCTTTCTAATCTCTCAGCAGGTCCTTTTCTACATCTTTCGTTCGGAAGGGCACAAAGAAGAAGATGTTGAAACGCTTACGGTTTTTATGGTGCTGGCCACCATCATTGGCGCGCGCCTGGGGCACGTGTTTTTCTACGAACCGGCCAAGTATCTGGCGAATCCTATCGATATTTTGAAAGTGTGGGAAGGAGGACTAGCGAGTCACGGGGCCGCCATTGGCATTCTGACGGCTTTGTATTTGTACAGTAATTATGACATTCAACTGTTCCAGGGGAAGATAAATAAGCGGCCCCGCCAGGGCCAGAGTTTTCTCTGGGTGGTCGACCGCATTGTGATCGTGGTGGCGCTCACCGGGGGGTTGATCCGCTTCGGCAACTTCATGAACTCTGAGATTATTGGTAAACCCACGGGCAGCGACTACGGCGTGGTGTTCGCGCGCAACCTGATTGATATTCTGGAAAATAGTCCACTGATTGATGCAGTGGAAGTACAAAAGGGCGAATCTGAAGAAGTATCGACGGAAGCCGTAGCGGGTGAGAACTACCGACCCGTTGAAGTACAGATCACCTTTAATAGGGGAGGTTATCAGGAAGCGGAAGTGCAACGGTTCGTGGATAGTGATTTAAAACGAATTTTGACCGGCTACGCCAGCGTGCGTGAGCATATTTATGAACCTCCTGAAACTCCCGTGCGCGCCAAACTCTCGCAGTGGCGTGGCGCTTACGTGGCCACCGTCAGCACGTTCGGCATCCCCCGCCACCCGGCCCAACTGTACGAATCGGTTACTACTTTCTTAGCTTCGCTATTGCTGTTCTTTCTCTGGACGCGTTTGAAACGAGAAACTCCCGAAGGCTTATTTCTGGGCATATTTCTCATTTGGGTGTTCGGCCTGCGCTTCGTGCACGAATTCTTTAAGGAAGATCAGGTGGACTGGGAAGGAAGCATTCCGCTCAACATGGGGCAGTGGCTCAGCATTCCTTTGGTGCTGATTGGGGTGTACCTGCTCATGACGCTGAAGCAACGACAGAAAAAAAAGCGGGTCACCTAGCTACGGTAACGTATTTAGTATTTCTAACAACTCGCTCATCATCATGGCCGTTGCGCCCCAAATGACGCGTCCGTCAATAACGTAACACGGAGCTTCCAGGGTTACGTTCTTCATCGCCTTAACGCTTACCGTGGACTGGTTGTCGGGATTGGTGAAAGCGGATAGCGAGAAGTCCAATACTTTAGCAACTTCCGTTGGGTCGGGTTGGTAGGTAGGCTGTGCTTCCGTGTAAGCGAGCACCGGGGTGACAATAAAATTGCTGGGTGGAATATAGAGTTCGGATAACATGCCGATGACCTGCGCTTCGGGCACCCGCACCCCAATTTCTTCTTCGGTCTCGCGCAGCGCGGTGGCCACCAGTGAGGTATCTTCCGGTTCCACCTTGCCACCCGGCAGCGCGATCTGCCCGCTGTGCACTCCGGCGTAGGTCGGCCGCACGATCATCGGAAGATACAGTTGCTCGGCCCGGGGATACAGCAGCATTAACACGGCCGCCCGACGCGCATCGGCTCGGGGAGCATCCACTCGGGGAGTATCCACTCTGGGTTTGAGACGGGCGTTCCGGTGCACTTCGGTGGCCATGCGTTGCTGGGCCAACCAGCCGGGAAGCGACCAGCCGGGAATTCGGCCACCCAAGCGAGCGCTTAGTCGCTCCAATAAGTTTTCATCGAATTTCACGGTCTTTTCCTTAGTATAATCTCAAAGATACGCACTGAGGAATGAAAGCGGCCGGTTTAGCGTTGAGGAAAAGCGTTATTTTTAGCTATTGCGTATGAAATTCTCACTCTCTCTATTTCTGCTGCTTGCTTTGCTGGTTGGATGCAGCCGTCGCAGCACCGTGGGTTCGTTTTTTTCCGGGCTGACGCCCCATGAGCGGTACGAAAAATCGCTACGCAGCGCTGCGCTCGATCAGACCGCCCTGGGGCAGAGTTGGCTGTCGGCCGCCGAGCGCAGCCTGCGCGATACGCTCACCGTGGCACTGCCTTTTCGGGAGGTGGGCTACTTTGTGGCTGAGCAGCCCCGCGCTGCCGCGTTCCGCTATGCCGTGCGCGCTGGACAGCGCATCGAGGTAATTGTGC
This sequence comes from uncultured Cytophagales bacterium, assembly GCA_963761785.1. Classification (GTDB taxonomy): domain Bacteria; phylum Bacteroidota; class Bacteroidia; order Cytophagales; family Cyclobacteriaceae; genus Tunicatimonas. The sequence continues at coordinate 450,531 of CAVXII010000001.1, read as the reverse complement.
AGACGCCCTCGCCAGCGTCCTTCTTCTTAGACGCATTTGAAGCAATAAACGACAGCACGTTTCAAGCGGTGACCTCGGCCGATTCTACGCGGCAACTGTCCTACGAAGTGGAGCGCGATGGGGTACACGCCCTGCGCCTGCAACCTGAATTACTACAGAACCTAAGCTACGAACTCACCGTTGAGGCCAGCCCTACGCTTGGCTTTCCGGTGGCGGGCCAGGGTAGCCGGGCGGTGGGCAGTTTTTTTGGGGCACCGCGTGACGGCGGAGCGCGTAGTCACCGGGGAGTAGATATTTTTGCTTCCCGCGGCACGCCAGTGGTGGCCGCCTCCGATGGGGTGGTGAGTTCCCGCACGGGCAGTAAACTGGGGGGCAAGGTGGTGTGGCTGAAGGCGCGTGGCATGAATCAGTACTACGCCCACTTGGACAGTCAGGCGGTGCGTCCGGCCCAGCGGGTGCGGGCGGGCGATACGCTGGGCTGGGTAGGCAACACGGGTAACGCACGCTTCACGCCGCCTCACCTGCATTTCGGAGTATATCGCTTCGGGCGAGGGGCTATTGACCCCTTTCCCTTTATTGATGACGGGGCAGAAGAACCGCCGGAGGTGGAAACTGATACCGCGTTGCTGAAGCACCCCGCCCGCGTGATCGCCGCGTCAGCCAACCTGCGTGAAGCACCGACCACCCGCTCGGCGGTGCTGGGTACCTACGCCCAGCACACGCTGCTTCGCCCGTTGGGAACAACCGGAAAATGGTTTCGGGTGGCGTTGCCAAATGGGCAGCGGGGCTACATGCACCAGTCGCTGGTCGGCTTGGCCGAAGCAGCGATTGACGAGGTGATAATCCCGGAAAACACCCATCTTTTCTGGACTGTTCGTGAAGCCACTTCGGATGAAGCCACTTCGGATGAAGCCACTTCGGATGAAGCCGCTTCGGACGAAGTTTTTTTCTTACCGGAAACCTTATCGGGGGCGTCGGTGCCGGTGCTGGCCCGGTATGATTCGCTGCTGTGGGTAGAAGCTTCGCCGGGATTGCGAATGTGGTTGCGCCCATCGTCGTAGGCTGAAGTTTTCTTTCCGATGAGCTTTACCCCTGATTGTTCGCAGTGCTAAAAATTGTATCTTACTTCAAAAAAGTAGCGATGGAACATCCTGTGCAAACTATTCCGGAACAACTGGTCTACGAAAGAACCGAACAAGGGCCTATCTACTACTGTGGCTACCGGGAATATCTCGATGGATCACAAACGTTAGAAGAAATTGTGGGAAGTAGTATTTTGCAATCGTTTTTAGTTACTAGAATGGCCTACTTCATCTCTTCTTCCTTGCCTAAGAAATACTGGGCGCTTGCTAGTGAATTGGGTATCCAACTAGCTAAAGGAAAGTACCGGGCGGCCGATATTGCGATTGTACGCCGCGACGAAATGAAGAAAGTCAAAGACAAGCGAAAGTACTTAGGCTTTCCACCCGAAGTGGTGGTGGAGGTGGATATCAAAGCTGATCTGGAAACTGATGAGGGCTTGCGCGACAGCTTGGGCTATGTAAATCAAAAGACCAAAGAACTGTTTAAATTTGGAGTGAAGAAGGTGATCTGGGTACTAACCGACACCGAAAAAGTGGTTGTCGCCGAAATCAATCAGCCCTGGACATTCGTGGATTGGGATCAAGACATCTTGGTGTTGGACAAATGCTACGTCAATGTGAAGGCAATTGTCGATGAGATTTAAATCCCAGACGTTATCGAGCCGGAAACCGGCGTCTCCTACAAACAGGGTCAGATTTATTCCTCTAGCGTTTCCACCACTAAGTTGTGATTCGTATAAATACAGATATCGGCCGCAATGTGCAGACTCTCGGTCACCATTTCCTGCGCACTGAGTTGCGACGAATGTTTCTTCAGGGCCAGCGCTGCCGCCTGGGCGTACATACTACCCGATCCAATGGCGGCAATGCCGTTGTCGGGTTCCAGCACGTCGCCGGTGCCGGATAAAATAAGTAATTCATCCCGGTTGGCGATGATCATCATGGCTTCCAAGCGACGCAGGTAGCGGTCAGTGCGCCAGTCTTTGGCCAGTTCAATGGCTGCGCGCTTCATGTTGCCACCGTAGGCGCCAAGCTTTTCGTCAAAGCGCTCGATAAGCGTGAACGCATCGGCGGTGGAACCCGCGAAACCCGTCACAATCTTTCCATCCTGAAGCTTCCTGATTTTCTTGACGTTACTTTTGGCCACGGTGTTGCCCATGGTGGCTTGTCCGTCGGCCCCGATAGCGATGTGGTTGTTGTGCTTAATGGCCAAGACGGTGGTAGATTTGATCAGTGGTTTCATACGGAATAGCAGAGGGTAAACGAATCAATAGAAAAGCAGCCGTAAAATGGCTTAAAGATGAAGATACGCGATTTGTTAGGCAAGGGTTATAAAAAAGGCCCAGCAAACTGTTGGGCCTTTTTCAAGATGAAAAACGAAAATCGTTGCGAAATTACGAGCCGTTAGATCATAATACGCAGAGGTTCTTCTATAAAAGCTTTTAGTGTCTGCAAGAAAGCCGCTCCCAGCGCCCCGTCTACGGTTCTATGATCGCACGACAGGGTGACCTTCATCACGTGCCCCGGTACTATTGCTCCGTCTTTAACAATCGGAGTTTCCTTGATGCCCCCGACGGCCAGGATACAGGAGTTAGGTGGGTTGATGATGGCCGTGAACTCCTCGATGCCGAACATGCCCAGATTAGACACCGCGAACGTGCCTCCTTCCTGCTCCTGGGGCTGTAGCTTTTTGTTCTTGGCTTTGCCGGCCAGTTCTTTCACTTCAGTGGCAATGTGGGCCAGCGATTTATTATCGGCGAAGCGGATAACAGGAACTAAAAGGCCTTCGTCGACGGCCACTGCCACTCCGATGTGGATGTGCTGATTGAGTCGCATGGTATCACCCTGCCACGATACGTTCAGCTTAGGATGCTGCCGCAAGGCTGCCGCCACCGCTTTGATGATAATGTCATTGTATGAAATCTTTACGGGAGAGTACTCATTGATGCTAGCTCGAGCCGCCACCGCCCGGTCCATGTTGATCTCCATGGTGAGATAAAAGTGCGGCGCGCCGAACTTGCTCTCGGCCAGCCGACGGGCGATGGCTTTACGCATCTGTGATACCTTCACCTCTTCAAAGCTTTCTTCACCCACTACCTGGGGCAGCGAGATCGGCGCTGTAGGGGCACCGGAGGAAGTTGCTTTGGAAGAATCGGTTTTCTTCTCTTCCGATGGTTGTTCGGCAGGTTTAGTGCTGGGCTGAAAGCTTTCTACGTCGCGCTTCACGATGCGGCCGTTTTCGCCGGAGCCCTCGATGCTGGATAGCTCGAAGCCCTTGTCTTCGGCCATCTTCTTGGCCAGCGGCGAAGCTTTTATTCGGCTGTCAGCGCTGGCACTATTGCTGCTTCCGTTGGTAGAACGACTAGGGGCAAAAGCAGGGGCATCTTTCTCGATGCTTTCATCCTCCGATGACGATGCCTCATCGTTTTCTTCCGAAGACGCTTCGGGGGCTTTATCATCCGATGCATTATCCTCTTTCTCGGCCTTTTTGCCCGAGCGGGATTTGAGAAGCTTTTCGTAATCAGCTCCCTCTTCGCCGATCACGGCGATCACGCCGTCTACGGGCACTGCGCCGCCTTCTTCCACGCCAATATACAACAGCGTTCCATCTTCGTACGACTCTAATTCCATGGTGGCCTTATCAGTTTCCACCTCAGCCAGGATATCGCCCGACTCCACTGTGTCGCCCACTTTTTTAAGCCAGGAGGCAATCACTCCCTCCTCCATCGTGTCGCTCATCTTTGGCATCAAGATCACGTTGGCGGCCACGTCCGAAGCATCTGCCGATTCTTCTGAGTCGTCTTCGTTACTTTGGTTAGCCTCTTCATCGTCCGCCGTGGTGTCGTCTTCTTTGTCCGATTGGTCTTTTTCTGATTTCTCTTCTTTTTTTCCGTTGCTCCCCCCTGACTTCGATCTCCTTGAGCAGGTCAGCAATGTCTTCTCCTTCTTCGCCAATAATGGCGATCACGCCGTCCACCGGCACCGAATCGCTTTCTTCCACGCCAATGTGTAGGAGCGTTCCATCTTCAAACGACTCTAATTCCATGGTGGCCTTGTCGGTTTCCACCTCAGCCAGGATGTCGCCCGACTCCACCGTGTCGCCCACCTTTTTAAGCCAGGAGGCAATTACTCCCTCCTCCATCGTATCACTCATCTTGGGCATTCGTATTACTTCAGCCATAGTATCTTACGTAGTTGTGTTTGTGCAGTAGGGTTCAAGAGAGTAATAGGCGCACCGACCAATTACTCAGCCAAATTAATGATCAATCTAACGTATATCAATCCAAATAAGATAAAAATGTTTAAGAACGAACCACAACCGCTAACCCACGACGACCTCCGTTACTAGCTGCGTGGTCTGCTGGATGGCGCAGGTGCAGTACAGTACCGAAGTTGGCCCCTTCTGCTGAAAGGAAGGTGAGTACCACCCCAAAATCGGATCGGTTTCTCCGTGCACCACCGAAAGGGTTAGAGCAGGGTCGGGATGCACAAGCACGGGACGCGCTCCGGAAGCCACTAGCCTGTACGCGCTGTCCGAGAGATCCACTGAAACTGCGGGGTGTAAGTGCAGCGGGAGTTCTAGCGTATGTTTCGCGGGGCGATCAAGCACAATGTCGTCCACGATGCGTATGGTATGGCTCGTCTTGTCAAGTGAAAAAGTTCGTCGGTGCGTGACCCCCAACCGCTGGTATCCGTTGTGCTCGGCCACCACCAGATCGTGGGTTTCGCTGGTTTCGCTGCGTAGCACCTTCACCTGGTAGTGATTGGTCCACATGGTTGGTCCGGTACTTTTTGCCTGATCTTGCCCGTTAACGCGCACAGTATTGTGGGCTAACGTTCCTATGAAATAGCTTCTCCAGGTGGGTTCGGTATGGTAGGTGTAAGTGCCCACGTCGGTGATAATTGGCAGTCCGTCCACGTGTAGCACCCACGAGAGCGCGTCGGCATGCCCGTGGGCTGCAATGGACAAAAAGCCCAGCGGGGCCGCGTCTAGATGCACGTACGTTTCTTGCTTTTGGCTGCTCGCACGCATAATAAAATGTCCTTGGGCAACATAAAACCGGGACGGCGGCGGAGTGGTGTCTGCTGTCATGCGCTCGAGGGTCTGTCGACCCACTTCTCCGAACAACACCAGGTTTTTGTTGTCGATACCTGCCGTACGGTTCTTCCAGGCTGGATGCCCGAAGAGAATAACGCCTGAAACTAACAGCGAACGAAAATTGTCAGGCGGATTGCTGTCAAAAAATACCACCTTCCCGTCGTCCTCATCCCCGTAGAAGGGGATGTTTCCTCGTTGGTCCATCAACGAAAAGATATAGTCCAGAATGTGCTCGAGCGTCTGGCGGTAGCGTAGCGAGAATGGCTGCCGGTTTCGTTCAGCCACTACGTAGGGAATGAGAAAAAAATCAGTGATAAACTGAATGTATTCGGCGGCTTCTTCTTTGTTAACCCCCTGCGTTGAGTGTTGGGCAACGATCTCTTGCTCTAAACCCCGTCGGGCATGGGCCACCCACTGCGTTGACTCGGTAAACTTCCAGAAAGAGGCTGCCACAAATAAACCAGCGTGCTCGCTGATGAGGTGGTTGTTCGCCGAGGAGAACTTTCGAAGGGTTTTGATAACTGTATTGGCAGTGCAGGTAGATGGTGGGCACCCATACCTGATTCAGAAAAGCCTCAAATGCCGGATCCTGTTCGGCCAGAAAACTTGCTTCTAGAATTTCCCAACAAAAATACCAGACGATTAGCCGAATATTGACCTCAATGTTACTGTACCAGTTCACGCCCATCAGGTACGGATTGGCTTCGGACCACTGCGTGACCAGTGCTTGAAATTGCTTTAGAAAGTGGATATCCTTTGTTTGCCGATAGCGCAGGGCAATAAGAGGTAGAAACTGCAGACGGTTCACCTCCCACACATGCTTCGCGCTACCGTATTCTTCGGTTCGAATGTTAATGTCTTTAGCGAAAGCTAGGGGGAACTTTCTTCCTGAAGCAATATCCAGATGCCAATCGATGGGTTGACTGTAGTCAAATGATAGTCCGAAGATGGGCAGGCAGGTGTCTTCCAGGTTTATGAACGTTTCACCAATAGGGAGTAGGGAGGGGGGTAGGCCAGAGAGCGAATAGGAGGAAAACTTACCTACCTGACTTCGTTTCTCCTGTTGTTTTTGAACGAACTGCCGTGCGCGAAAACCAACTTCCGGTAGCGACATAGACCGGAGGCGGTGAAAGTACCAAGAAAGTGAAGCCATCGGGTGGGAGGAGGGTTGGGCCCACAAAAATGAGCATCATCGCAAACGAATCCAAATAGTTGTTCGCTAAAGTAGACTTTAATAGAACAATAGTTCTGACTCGGAAGGGGTAGCTAGTTGATTCACGATAAGCTTGTACTTGCCAGTGGGGGACTTTATAATTTCGCTCTCATCGATATAAGCAATGTTGAAAGGAACGTCATCACCTACGCGTTGACTAATATTAGATCGTATTTGGTGTTCGTCTTCCGGGCAAAAGTCATCATCAACCACCACGTTCACCGTAAAACCACTGGCTTCCCGTTGCACAATCTGGGCGAATAACATGTGGTTAATACCTTTCATGGTATTACACAGCAGCCCAACATGCGATCCGTCGGGTAGCACCAAATAGTCGTTGCTGCGCCCCTGAATACTTTCTACCACCTTAGGTTTGCTTGCTTCACTATCACTCACCACAAAAATGTCGTCTACCTGGTAGCGAATCAACGGAAAACTTTGGTTAATCAATCCGGTGGTGATGGCATGGTTTCCCTGAAATTCGTTAATTGAGTACAGAGGCAGTTCATCGTATAATCCCAGCGCATTCTGCTCAAGAGCAATCGTGCGTTCTGCGTTGCCGTACCAGTCAACGATTCGGGTGTTGAACACATTCTCGACCTTTTCTCGCTGGTGGGTATATAGGGTTTCGGATGAGGTGAAGGAGAGGGGAACGCGCAACGACTTTCCCATGAGGCCGAAGTAATTAGCCAGGGTAGCCAGTGAACTAGGGTAGGCTAAGATGGCATGTGGTGCAAATTTACGAATTCGCTCGTAGTACCATTCTGCGTTATTAGGACTCAGGTTATAGCTAGACAGATAAAGGATATTGCTATGTGGATCGTATAGCTCCATTTGCTTTTTACCCAAGTTGCCCCGCAGTGTTACGGTCTTCATCCCAACCTCGTAGCCAAAACTAATGCGGTGGGCCCACAGATACGCTGCTTCCTTGGTGATGGATTGATAATCGCGGAATAAGGTCATGGGCGAACCCGTAGTGCCGCTGGTGTGGGCAGTGCTTCGGTTCAAGCGGCTACCGATAAAAATAGCCCCGACATGGTTGCGGATAGTATCTTTGGTGATCACCGGCAACCGTTCAATGTCAGACAGCGCTTTCACTTTGCTGATGTCTACTCCGTGTAAGTCGTAAAGGTGGCGGTAGAAGGGTGACTTGCGGTAGGCTCTCTGAACCAAAGTAACGAATCGTTGCTCCTGAAGGGTACGCAAGGCAAGCGGCTCCGAGTTTCGCTGCGCACGAATGGCCCGAAGTTCGTTGGTGAACAGGTAATTGTAGCGCACTTTTTTTTCTAACAAGAACTTGACGGCATCAAGCATAAAAATTAACCCTTATGAGCGAATGAAATCACGCAATAAGATAATAAATGTAGCGTATAGTAAAAAACTTTTATGATTATAGATTACTATCACTAGAAATTATTTAATTACAAAAGTCATCGTGTTACTGATTGTTCTCAAGGATAGCAATTAATTGAGAGGATAATGCTGGATACGTAAAGTTAGCTTGGTACTGCTGGTAAGCATTCTCACCGAGCTCTTTTAGATTATACCGCCCTTCTTCAATCGCGTGAATAATTTCTGGCAGCTCTTTTTCAGCATGCTTAAACAATAGGGCTGACTTTTCGTGGGCAACGTACTCCCGCATTGCTTCCATATCAGAAGCGATGATCCCTTTTTTGTTTCTCATGTATCCTAGAAGCACCATGTGGCCCGAAGCTCCGGTATCATCCTTAAGCGGAAGAATACACGCCTTTGATTTAGCCAGTAACGTCTCAAACTCTTCTTTTGGAATATCTTTTTTGACGATAATGTTGTCAGGTAATTGGTTTAGGTCGTTGAGTTCTTTGTTAAGATAAGAACCGACAATCACGAGTTTATAGGGTAGCTGCCGAAAGGCTTCAATCAACCCAGGATAGTTTCGGTTGGTATACCCCCCCGCAAAATAGTAGGGTTCATCTACTCCGGGTTCGTATTTCTTATCGTATAAGTCAACATCCTTCCAGTCCCCTAGGGGGATATGGGTCAGTTTATGCCTGGCAAGACCCAGCTTCCGGACGTACATTGGTATCTCGTAAGCTGAATTAAGCACAATCTTTTCACTTTCAATGCTTAGAAGCTTCAAGAGAATACGAAAAACGCGAAAGGCTTTATCCGAATGAATAAAAAAACCAAACCAAAGCAGTTGCTTGCATTTGATCAGGCCTAGCTTAATAAGCAGTTTGATGGGCAGGGCAGTGTAACTAATCACAATAATAGTATCAGCATGATTTAGCTTATTGCGACTTTTTAATGCGAACCAGCAGTCTTCCAGAAAAAACAACAGCATCTCCGTAGGGCTTTTTAACCCCTTCGACCGTTCACCATTGTTAATATCAGTGAAGCCGTACTTTTCTACGAGTAGTTTGGTTTCTTCTCGGAAAGCGTTTCGTCTGCTTCTAAAAACTATATTTTTCATAGACGCTAGTTGAGCAAAGTATGGTATAACTCGGCGAGAGAGCGCATAACTGGTGCGGGAAAGTAACTCTGAGAGACCATTTCGTACGAGCGCGCGCCGTATTCAGAAATCTTGTCGGGATGATTTATAAAGAATTTCATTGAAGTTAAGATCGCATTATGATCACCAGGCTTTATGAGAAATCCGTTTTCGTTAGTAGACACAACTTCAGGTATGCCACCCACACTGGTAGAAATTACCGGTAATCCGTATGACATTGCCTCTAAAATAGAAATTGGAAGCCCTTCATTATACGAAGGTAACAAATATACATTGGCCTCTTTCAAGAGACGTTCTTTCTGTTGGCCAGTGACAAATCCAAGAAATTTAACGCTCTTGTCCAGTTGATAATCTGTAATTAAACGTTGAAGCTTGTCTGTTTCACCATCACCCCCCAATTCTAATATATAATTATCTTGTAGTTCATCTTTATGAGTACGTAGTACTTCTAATATGTCGTACACCCCTTTGTTTTCACCAATCCTTCCTAAAAATAAGAATCGAATAGGATTAAGTGGCTCCTTGAGTGAGGGGGAGAGGTTGCGCGTACAATGTTAGGAACTATACGAATCATCCGTGGGTGAAATTCTTTGGAATAATAATCCTTCCATAGTTCCGAAAGTACGATAAGACAGTCAGTTGTATTAATAAAATGCCGTATCCTTTGTTGAACAAAGGTTGAGGCCTCGCGATAAAAGACATGAAACGTACCGCCATGCATGTGGTAGACCACCTTCTTGCGAAAAACGTAGCTAGCGAGTAAAAAGAATATATATTTTCGGTAGAAACTTCCGCGGGAAGATCCGTGGATGTGGACAATCTTTGCGTGGCGGTGTGACACTAATAGCTTAAAGCAAAATTGCATTAATAACCATGGAAAGCTTAAAATAGTGACTTGAATATTCTCCGAAGTGGTACTAGGTTGGTATTGAAATGGGTGAATAGCCTGCTTATATTCAGCTACCACCGACGATATTCCTCCCTTCCACCCAAGATCAGGTGCGACATAAATCACATCTCGACCGAACCCATCAACACTCGAAGAGGTGTGAGTAATGTTCATAAGTAGAGTTATTAAATTGTAAAGATATTGATTGACTCAAAGATAAATCTTTATGTCCTTTCTAAAAGGCAAAATGAAACTTAGTCACTGATGTTACGCACGCAAGCCAAGTGATCTGTTAAATTTACGGATAAAAGATACTATCAAGCAAGAGAACCAGTCATGGATAAGGGGATATTAGATTTATACACGGACTACCTTTTGGTTTCCACTGCTCAGACCACAGCTACTGGTATGTCTGATATGTTGGAGGGTAGGCTTAGCCACGACAAGATTACCCGTTTTCTTTCCAAAGATGATTTCACCTCCAAAGACCTCTGGAAACTGGTCAAATCTACCGTACGGGAAATAGAGCAACAGCCAGGGCCGAGCTACCTGATCCTGGATGATACGGTAGAGGCCAAGCCTTATACGGATGAAAGCGAACTGATTTGCTGGCATTTCGACCACACTGTCGGCAAATCAGTCAAGGGGGTCAATCAGTTAAGCTGCCTGCTCTACCGTGCTGGGGTTTCTCTGCCAGTGGGTATGGAGTTGGTTAAAAAAGACAGATGGATTAGCGATAAGAAAACAGGCAAGCAGAAAAGAGTGGCCAGCACTGATAAACAGACCTTATTTCGTCAGATAGTAAGCAATGCCTGCCAAAATCTCTCTAGGGTGGATTATCTGCTAGCTGACACTTGGTTTGCCTCCGCCGAAAACATGCGTCACATCAAGGAGGGGCACAAAACTGAATTCATCATGCCCTTGAAAACCAACCGGAAGGTATCAATGGTTGGGGGCAACGGAGAAGAAAAGCGAACAGATCAACTGCAACTACAAGAAGGGCAGGCGGTGGAAATCCAACTTGAGCAAGTGGGTTTCCCCCTATTACTTACCAAAGCGGTCTACCACAACAAGGACGGCAGCCAAGGGGTACTCTATCTGGTGAGCAGTAACCTGTCGCTGAGCGGTGAACAGATCAAGGATGTTTACAGCAACCGTTGGAAGGTTGAAGAGATGTACAAATCAGTCAAGAGCAACGCCAGTTACCCCAAGTCACCAACTAAAACGGTCAGGACGCAGGCCAATCATTTCTTCTGCTCTATGGTAGCCTTTTGGAAACTGGAGCGATTGAAAATGAAAACCAACCTCAACCATTTTGCAATGAAGGCAATGCTTTATAAAAATGCAGTAAAAACCGCTTTCAAACAGCTATCCGACATTAAAGCTCAACTCAACATTGAAGTTGATGCGTAACATCAGTTAGTCATTTTATCTATATAGATTCAAGATTGAGAAGTTTTTGGTAGAGGGAAATATACTCTTCAGCCATCCGATCTAGGTTGAAATGCTCGTGAATTCTCGTCTTACCAGCGCTCCCTAGAAGCTGGGCTAAACTATCATCATTTAACAGCAAGTGTAACTTTTCAACCAAGGCACCTACATCAGCCGGGGCAATTACGTAGCCCACTTCTCCGTCTAAAACCAATTCGGCGGTTCCCCCTCCTTGGGTAGCGATCACTGGTTTACCCAACACCATATACTCCATCAGCGCGTTCGAGATGCCTTCCCCGTGGACTCTATGATTGGTGGTGAGCACGCCTATATTGAAAAGGTTGACAACCGATTCCACATCTTCGCGGCGTCCGGTAAAGATAATCCTCTGCTGGTCTTGATCCTTTACCATCTGCTGGCAAGCCGATAACATCTCACCGTCGCCCACTGCCAGAAAGGTGACGTCCGATCGTTCGTTGATTACCCGAAGAGCAGCACTTAGGTAAGTGTGATAATCTTTTCTAGTCTGAAACTTACCCACCATACCAACCACCTTGGGCGTGTGAATGCCCAACTGTTGCCGTAGAGTTTCGGGTGGAACAGTATTTTTAATACGATTAAAATCAAAGCCGTTGTACATTACGTGACTTTTCTGGCGGGGTGCATCGTAGGCAACTATTCCGGCAGCTGAGTTACTGATAATAGCGTCAGAAAAGGGAAACGTAAGCTTGCGCCGCAGCCAAGGTTGCGAAAAAGGTTTTACATAACGAGGCGCATCAGCAATGATAGCGTTTACAAACGGAATACCAAACCATTTGGCAAGCGTAAAGACGTAGACGGAAGTCATAGATGACCAGCTTTGAATGATAGCTGGCTGAGCCCTTTTGATAATCCGGTAGATACGCGGCAGTACGGTAGGGTCTAACCTTGACTTTCGTTCCACGAAGTGAATCTCTATATCCAAATCATAAAGCGCGGGATAGGTCACCACCTTTGACATCACGATCAATTCACAGCGCACCCCCCGAGCAATAAGGCCTTTGAGCAGTTCCAGTAGTCTCCGTTCTTTTCCACCAGCGTGAAACGAGTCTATAATCGTGAGGATCTTTTTGCAATCAAGTGAAGGGTGGTTCGCAACTTGTGCTGAGGACTGGGTCATCGCTTTTACATCCTAATAGTTTAACGTTTTATAAAAATAATAAAAAATTCAATAAGTTTGCGGCGGTGTACTAAAGGATGCTAAAAGCAATTTTGCTTCTAATTCATTCTTTTGGTACGCGATGACGTGTTGCCAATTGAAGCTCACTCTTTTGGATAGCAATTTGTTGGGTATAAGCTAACAGAAGTTCTGCTATGATAGCAAAATATGTTTACCTCTTTTTATCGTTAGGCATCACCATATACTTGCTGCGTAAGCATCGTCCCCATCACACCTTGGTATCTTTGATGGTATGTTTCTGGATTTTTGTGAGCGATCTGGCTAATACGCCAGAATTTATCATAAAAATTCCCGGTGCGCCTTTTGAATTGCAGCCCCTACGAACGTTGTTGCTAACGTTTCTGGGTTTCTTGTTTATAAAAAGAGTGCTGGATAAGTACCGCAAAGGCAAACAATCGGACGAGGCGATAACGAGCGTAAAACCAAGTTACGAAGCTTACTTAGAAGCCTACGTAGTTATCTTACTCATTGTCTACGTGGTTCACTACAGCTTGTTAGGTCCTGCTGAATTCGTGGTGCTGGTATCTGCGGTATTATCTTTCTACGTCATCTACGTGACGGTTAAGAAGACGGCTGACCCTGCCATGATCAGAATGATTCGGGATGCAGTTATCTTGGTTGCCGTTATCTCTAGTCTGGTGGCGGTAGTACAATTGCTGGTAGACAGCTCATTTCTTCGGGTAAATCCTACTTTTAGTCGGCCTGCCTTTGGGGGAGTGCTCCGGTCAACTGGGGTGTTTCGCGACGATTATATGCACGCTTACGTGGTGATCGTGGGTCTAATCTGGGCGCTCTTTACCGTTAATAATGGCATCAAGAAAGTAGTAATTATTAGTATTATGCTCATTGGCATTCTGTTCGGTTTTATGCGAATGGGCTACGTAGTCATCTTTGTGGTGCTTACCCACTACTTTTATTTTATGTATCGTGGAAATCCTCAGCTAAAAATACTGCTTGTTGTGGCAAGTGTGATTTTGGCGGTAGTATCAATAGGGTGGGTGGTTACGAGTGGAATCATGGAATCAACCGTGGCCCAAGAAAGGATGCTTGACGAAGGAACCGCCGAAATTAGAGGTAAGCTTTATGGGCAAGCAATCGAATCTTCAATAAAAAGCTTTAGTTCATTCCTGATTGGCTACGGGACTTCAGAGCACCCTGAATACTACGAAGCCATGTTTAAGGTGACCCAGTCCAACCGCTGGGCCACCGGCGAGGCGGGCGGGTGGCACAATTTGTATCTGGAAACGCTATTCTTTCACGGCATTATTGCCACTGTGGTATTGATTATCTTTCTGCTTCTGGCGACTGCCTATTTCTATAAGCTGGGTGTTCGTGAAGAAGAGACTATGCTCATCCCGTTCTACTGCCTTCTATCATTCGTCATTGCCAATTTATCGTTGTCCCTACCCGTCTATTCCAACTTTGGCATCCTGATAGGAATAACCTGCGCGGTGGCCCTTAGCCAACGTAAACGCTACGTTAACCAACAGTTGTCAAAAACGGTAAAAACCACTTCGTAATGCCTTCTATACCCACCTTCAAATCGATAGTTAGGCAAACAAAGGGTGTTAAAGGCAAACAAGTTCTGTCACTGCTGGCTTCGTATGGTCTCGGAATTGGCCTAGGAATCGGGACCAGCGTTATCAATACTCGTATCTTGGGGCCAGACAGCTTCGGTGATTACAAGTTTATCCAAACTATTTTTGACTTCTTGATGATTTTCTTCTCGGTAGGAATATTCCATACGGGTGGACGCCTCATTGCCTACGAGAAGTACAAAAAAGATAAGGAGCAAATTATCGGCACGCTGTTCGTAATGACCGGGGCGATATCTGTCGCTTTTATTATTACCACCCTGTTTGTCTCCTACGCCCAAGAGGCAGTCTACGACAACGATTTGGGACCCGTGATTCGTTTAATGCTTCCCCTACTGTTTGTTTTTCCCTTTAAAATTGCGACCATCAAATTTTTAGAAGGAGACAATAAAATATACAGTCTATCTGCTTTCAATATCACTCCCAAAGCCCTTTATCTGGCCGTATTGCTGGTAGCTGGTTACTTTATAACGGTCGATGTCACTAGTGCTCTGCTCATATTTTTAGTGGCTAATGCGCTTGCCATCGCCATAGTAGCCCCGGTTCTCAAACCCAAGTTTCAGCGAATCAAAGAGCATATGAAAACGGTCATAAGAGAGAATAAGGGACACGGATATCATATTTATATTGGCACGCTAGTCAGTAATGGCAGTTTCCAGTTTGGTACTTTCGTTATTAGTTATTATCTGGATAACACCAACGTTGGTTTTTACAACTTGGCGAACACCATCGCGGTTCCTCTGTCTATGGTGCCGCAGGCGGTGGGTACTGCCTTCTTTAAAGATTTTGCTAACCTGAAAAAGATCCCTGATAAAGTAGTTTACGCCACCATTGGGATCTCGGTAGTAGCATTTTTGGCATTTATGCTGATTATCAAATACGTAGTGGTGCTGCTCTATTCTGAAGAGTTTCTGCCAGTGGTTCCGTTGATATACATTGTCTCGGTTGCTTATTTGATTCAGGGTTTTTTCTTAGTGATCAATCGTTTTTTAAGTGCCCACGGCATCGGGAAAGACTTGCGCAATGCCTCTTTTGTCCGAGGCTTTGTCAATATCGTAGGATTTGTGGTGCTCACTAAGTTATACGGAACCGCGGGGGCCTGCTTTACCCTGCTGGTGGGCACCATTGTTTACTTTGTTTATCTTTACGTGAAATATCGACAGTTTGTGAATGGCAAGCTGACCAGCGATTTACATGAAGAGTAGGTGGGGTTGGCACTTTAGGCACATACCCAGGATTTTATGATCTCATCAAAAAAAGAACTTCGCTTTTTTATCGGTGCCGATAGGATAATGGCCGGTAAGCCCGTAGAAAAGGGGTGGAAAGAATACTTACTGGATGTAATCTACCCAAGTTACGTCTTAGGCTATTTGCGGTCTATGAGGTACGTTGCGTACTTTTCGAATACCGGAAAGAAAGGAGCAAATATCATAAAATACCTCTACCATAAGTGGAATTTCCAAAGGCTGGGGATGAGACTAGGTTTCAGTATTGGACCCAACGCGTTTGGTTATGGGTTAGTTATTCCTCACTATGGAACTATTGTAGTTAACAGCGGAACAAGAGCGGGCAGGTATTGTGTCTTGCATACGTTGACATGCATCGGTGGGGCTGGCAATATGATCGGCAACGCGCTCTATTTAGCATCAGGAGCAATTTTTATGGGGCCAAATGCAACGTTAGGCGACAATGTATCTGTTGCCGCAAATTCTATGGTCAACAAATCATTTTCCGAGTCAAATATTCTACTAGCTGGAACCCCTGCATCAATAAAAGCTACTGCTTTGCCTTGGTACGAAAGAGATGGTAGCGAGTTCGAAAGAAGGGTAGCAGCGGTTGAGCAGTTGAGGCAAAGAATGAAGATAACTACCTGAAGCTTGTCGAAGTGAACAAACTAGTTTCGGCAGCTTGACAGAAAGACAACATTTAAAAGACACTATGAATATCAAGATTGTCCTTAACCAACCATATCCACACGGGATGGCGTGTACCAACAGAATTCACCACTATGCCAAGGGGTTGCAGGAACAAGGGCATCAGGTAGAGATTATCGTTCCTATCCCCTTGGAAGACCCTGCTGATGTCAAAAATCAGGCAGCAGCAGGTCAATATCAGGGAATAAATTTTCGTTACGCAGGCGATAGCCCCGTACGTAGCAGAAGCTTTTTAGGAAGACGACTACACGACACGCTCTCGCCTCTAAAAGTAGCTTTTTATCTAAGAAAAGAGAATCCGGATGCTATCCTGCTGGTTAGCACCTATCTGTATCATATTCTGCTCTTCAAATTGGTTGCCCTGTCAGTATCAGCAGTCTATCTTAACGAGAGAAGTGAGTTTCCTTTTGTTTTCAACAAGAAAAAAGGCTTGCTGCACTCAATCTATAAGAAACTATACAATCAATTTGCCCATCATTGCTTCGACGGAATAATTGTTATATCAAACAGTTTACGTACCTACTATACGCAGCGCGTAGGTCGGGCTACTCGTTTGTTGTTGGTGCCCATTATTATGGATGCTGAGGAGTTTTCGCAGCGGGTATCTACGGTGAATGAACCATACTTAGCGTATGCCGGTAACTTGTCGGCAATGAAAGATGGAGTGAACACGCTAATCGATGCCTTCCGCATGGTTCATCAGCAATACCCACAAATGAAACTTTACTTGGTCGGAGGGGGGGGCAATGCTGATCGGCAGAAAGTGGAAGAGCAAATTGAAAAATACCAACTTCAGGAGCACGTTTTGCTGACGGGGTACGTCACCAGAGAGCAATTGATCGACTATCTGATCGGTGCTAAAGCATTGGTTTTGGCCAAGCCTGACAACCAACAGGCGTCCTTTTGTTTCCCCAGTAAATTGGGTGAGTACTTAGCCACTGGCAATCCGGTGATAACGACTAGCGTCGGCGAAATTCCTGCTTACCTCACCGATGACCACAGTGCGTTTCTAGCGCAGGCTGATAATGCTGAAGATTTTTCCAAAAAAATAATAAAAATGCTATCCGATCCTATTCAGGCGCAGCAAGTAGGACAACGAGGTAGAGAAACCGCGCGCAATGAATTTGACTACCGAAGGCAAGGAGGAAGTCTGTCTGAGTTTGTCCGTGTGCTTTCTTCTGCTAAGCAGAACAAGAAGAGAGCCGGTTATCAAAATGAATTCTCAGATTGACAAGCAGCCCTTCGAACTCTTGGGAAAATACTTCTTCGCCCAGCTTCGATAGGTGTCTACCTGTCCTTATCACTACTACGTAAGAAAATCAACTAGTTGAGCACCGACTTATCACACACTGAGTTGCTGTAAATCCTGGTAAGTCCTGGGCAATTGATGAACGTAGCCTATCCGTTATACTTGGTTTCTCTTGGCCTTAACCAGTTATTTGCTATGAGTCTTATTTATCAAATAAAGGGGCAAACAACCCACCATAATCTAAGCCAAATCTAGGCACTATGCGTTAATCAAAAATAAATTAAACTGCAAAAGTAGCAATAGCACTGCGCTTTTCAGAGTTCACTGTAAAAACATTACGCCACCCTGTGCGGCAGTGCAATCATCAGTGCTTGCCCCTGGAGCCTATCTTGTATCTCTGGTCTGTAGTCAATTTAACTTCAAACTAAAGACCGCCACCATGTATCTTTGCAAACCCTTGAAAAGTACTCTTCATCTAGCCTCACTTATTTGCCTCTTTAGCTGGTTTCTACACGGAAATGCGCTAGCTAACAGCCCGGTGGTGTCCGCTAAAATTGATCAATCAGGAGATCGCTTGGTGGTAGAGTTTAAAGAAACTGTTACCGTTGACAATGCTGAGGGATTTCGATTAACTGGGGGAGCAGCCCGGATTAGCAGACTGCTTTCCGGAAACCGAAGCAGCCGCTTGGTTTTTCAACTCACCGACTACGTACTACCCGACGATCAGTTTAAGTTGCTCCACTGGTCAGAACTTAGCGATGCTCGCTTAGCCAATCAGAAGCTGGCAAGTTTTGAGGATGTGGTGGTTACTAACGCACTGAGCGATTACCAAGGGAATGGTAAGTTATACTACGTATTGAGCAGTCAAGGTAATGATGGCAACCTTGGCCTTAGCAAAAATGAACCTCTTCGCACCATCGCCCGTGCTCAGGCTATTGCCGGAGCGGGAGACTTTATCTTACTTAAACGAGGCGATCGCTGGAGCACGCGAGTCATCATCACCAACTCAGGGCAGCCTGGCCGATACATCACTTACGCAGCCTATAATCGAGGCGCAAAACCAATTGTGCATTCAATGCTTATAGGGAAAGATAAGCTCCGGGGTAGGCAAGTAGAGATGGCCACTGTGGCTATCCGAGGCGCTGATTATATTCAAATAGACAACATTCACGTAAAAACCGATGGAAAAGGAACTGCCCGAACCAAAGACGACGGAATCCAAATCGGAGATGGCGCCAAATACGCAGTGGTATCCAACTGCACAGTAGAAGGAATAAAGTCTCAGGGCTACTGGGGCATTCGAGTGACGGTGGACGGCTTGCCTAATACTACCCGCCCGGAAGTGTATAACTGCGAAGTATTTAACTACTACGCAAACATGGGCACGCAAATATGGCCTCACGATGGCAAACACGGGATTGAAGAGGGAGGGTTGATCGAGAATTGCATCTCACGTGATCCTATTACACCTAATAATGAAGTTGGGTTTTCCTGGGAAAACATCATGATCAATCGTGGTGACTTTCATGGGTTCGTCATTCGTAAAAACAAGGTCTACAATTACGTTGCTAGCGGTATTGAAACGTTCGCCTCGAAAAACGTTATTGTTGAGTACAATGAAATATATGATCCATTAAACACGAATATCGGGGGGAAGGGCATCAAGGCCGGAGGGTATAACAGCGCCGCACAAACCGCTCCGGGAGTTGGCGAAATTTATTCGGAGGATATTATCATTCGCTATAATAAGGTATATAACATCATCAGGGGAAACACAAAAAACGTGAACGCTATTGACGCAAGCGGTGCGCGCAGTGGAGAAATATACGGTAACCTTGTCTACAATGTAAAAGGAATAGGAATAAAGATTGCCGGTCAATCAAACAGTACCGGTTGGGAAATTTACAACAACACGGTACTTGATTGTGGTGAAGATGCGATCCAGGTGTATTCTTCAGGTCCTCATGCAGCTAATGTACGTATCAAGAACAACATATTGGAAGGCAAACTAAACGATATCAACATCATGTTGAACGGGGGGCCTGGTAAGGTAGCTGGCCAAAATAATCTGTTGCTCAACGGGAAGGCTAGAGGATCATACGCAGGAAAAAGTGATAGTAAACCTAATATGGGTGCATTATTCGTGGATAGGTCAAAGTACAACTACCAACTAAAGCCAAATTCGTACGCGCTCAACAAAGGAGTTTCAATTGAAGGTTTCTATAAAGGAATAGATGGAAACCCTACCGTTAAAGCACCGGACATAGGAGCCTATCAGTTTGCACAAGAAGAATTATCTCCTTCTCCGGCCCCACAGCCAATTCCTAGTCCGACACCAGAACCTAGTCCCAGTCCTTCACCGGAGCCTGCACCGAGTCCGAGTCCCGCTCCAGCGCCGCAACCTTCGCCCAGCCCAAGCCCAAATGCTAACCAAGGCTTGCATTACCGATACTACCACGGCAGCTGGCATGAGTTGCCCGACTTTTCGGGGATGGAAGCGGTGAAGAGCGGCACGGTGGCCGACTTCAGTTTGGAACCCCGTACCCAGCAGGACGACTACGGTTTTCTCTATGAGGGCTACATCCAGATCAAGCAGGCGGGTAAGTACACGTTCTACACCAAGTCGGACGACGGCAGCAAACTCTGGATTAACGAGCAGTTGTTGGTAGACAACGACGGGCTACACGCTTTGCAAGAACGATTAGGAGCGGTGTACCTGACGGAGGGCTACCATCCCATTCGGGTGACATTCTTTGATCGTAAGTACGCCGACGGTTTGCAGGTGAGCTACGAAGCCACGGGCATTGCCAAGCAGACTATTCCTGGTGAGGTGCTCTTCACGAAAGCCCCCCAACCCGAACCGATTGCCAGCGTATCAGGCTTGCATTACCGATACTACCACGGCAGCTGGCATGAGTTGCCCGACTTTTCGGGGATGGAAGCGGTGAAGAGCGGCACGGTGGCCGACTTCAGTTTGGAACCCCGTACCCAGCAGGACGACTACGGTTTTCTCTATGAGGGCTACATCCAGATCAAGCAGGCGGGTAAGTACACGTTCTACACCAAGTCGGACGACGGCAGCAAACTCTGGATTAACGAGCAGTTGTTGGTAGACAACGACGGGCTACACGCTTTGCAAGAACGATTAGGAGCGGTGTACCTGACGGAGGGCTACCATCCCATTCGGGTGACATTCTTTGATCGTAAGTACGCCGACGGTTTGCAGGTGAGCTACGAAGCCACGGGCATTGCCAAGCAGACTATTCCTGGTGAGGTGCTCTTCACGAAAGCCCCCCAACCCGAACCGATTGCCAGCGTATCAGGCTTGCATTACCGATACTACCACGGCAGCTGGCATGAGTTGCCCGACTTTTCGGGGATGGAAGCGGTGAAGAGCGGCACGGTGGCCGACTTCAGTTTGGAACCCCGTACCCAGCAGGACGACTACGGTTTTCTCTATGAGGGCTACATCCAGATCAAGCAGGCGGGTAAGTACACGTTCTACACCAAGTCGGACGACGGCAGCAAACTCTGGATTAACGAGCAGTTGTTGGTAGACAACGACGGGCTACACGCTTTGCAAGAACGATTAGGAGCGGTGTACCTGACGGAGGGCTACCATCCCATTCGGGTGACATTCTTTGATCGTAAGTACGCCGACGGTTTGCAGGTGAGCTACGAAGCCACGGGCATTGCCAAGCAGACTATTCCTGGTGAGGTGCTCTTCACCAACGTGCCAAATCAACCAGCTGAACTAATAGCCACTACTCAGATTGTTCGTGCCGACGCCGGAGGTGACCGTAAGCTGTCTTCAGATACAGAAAACGTAGCGTTGCACGGCCAAGGGCACGGACCGTACCCTTTCCGTAGCTACTTATGGGAAAAAGTGTCTGGTCCGGATGTCCGTGCTACTGGGCAAAACACCGCCAACGTTTACTTGCACAAACCAGCAGTAGGTATTTATGTGTTTCGATTTACCGCGGTAGACAGTGAAGGCAATCAGGGGTCAGACGAGATACGTCTGGAGGTAAGTAATCAAACTGCTCGCTCGACGTATCAGGCTAGCAAGCTCGGAAATGAGTTGTCTACTACGGATGTAAAGCATAAAATTTATGTGTATCCTAATCCTACCAAAGATGTGATTAATTTGGCAACCACTTCGGGGGAGTCACGCCTTCCGTTCAGGATATATAATCAGCAAGGGCAACTAGTACACGAGGGAGAGGTTAAGCCTCAGGCCAAACGGGCTAGTATAAAGCTTTTTGAGAAGTACTTCAAGTCGGGTATCTACGTCCTCAAAGTATATAGCCAACAGTTGGGGACGCAGACTTTCCGGTTGTTAAAAGAATGACGTTATACGAGTCGCTGAAACCGTTGCTTAATGCTTGTTTCCTCAATAGCCATATCTGGCTGGAGGAGGTCCGGCTTGTCTAGCATATCCATCAACTGCAAGTACTGAGGCCAATAGTGCCCCTCGTGGAACTTCAGTTGATCGTCCCAGTATCCCGGACAGCGAAAGATGTAATTATCTACGAAGGTATACGACATCTCACTGATTAAGGGCTCATTGTCCTTTCCGTACAGAAAATCGTAGCTCATCGTGTGATATTTGAGCTTTTTGGTAATGTCAAGGGCAATGCGCACACATTTTAAGTCAATTTGTGCGCTGTCAAAATCAGCATTACCGCTTCCTGATGCTCTGAAATCATTTTCCCGGTTCATGCGGCGGAAGGCGAACGCGCGGCCCCCAATGATGGATACTCGCACATCAAAGGTATTGCCCGGCAAGAAACGCTGAAAAAGTGCGTAATTCTTATGGAGTTGCCAGCGCTGGTTAACCTCAATACCCTTTAAAGTTCTCAAAAAGTTACCGCCCATATGTCGGATGGTCTTCCACCAGTCAAACTGCTTGAACTTCACGTGTCCGCTCGTGGGTAGTTTGCCGGACTTAACCCCGTTTCCAAACATAGCCCGTATCAGCCTTTCGCCCTGTGATCGTGTTTTGATTAGCACGACATTGCTGGAACTAGCTCCTCCTTTGAGCTTGAACACCGTAGGTAAGGAGGCAGTGTCTATCCAGTTCAAAGCACTTTTTTTGTTCCAGAATACGTAAGTTTCAATGACTGGAAAACCATGCTGCTTCAACAAGTAATACTGGCGAATCTTATCGTCGTAGGGCCAAAAGTTAGCGTAGTCGGGAAAGCAAGTGATAGCGTCCATTGTAGCGATGATTGGCAGGACGGTATGGCCTATTTGCTCATGATCACTGGTATCAATCCAGCGGCTGATAAAAACGTCTACTTCATTAAGCTTATCCCAGAAATCAGCTTGGTTGATGTGTAAGAAAGTGCTTTGAACATTATTAAATGAGAGAATCTGCTCGTATCTCCTCTCAAATAGCGCAATATCGTTTTCGGCAAACGTATGAATACCAACTTGCATAGGTAATAAGTTTAATTAAATGTTATTATAATACAATATAATGAATTATTGCTTTATGTTGTGTATGTACTGACATAATTTGTGACGCTCTCAAAGATCGTTTTGCTCTCAGTATGAGAATACTATTCAATCAAAGTGAGCGATTCTGATAACATAAAAAGCCAACTGTATAAAGTAGAAGCGTAAACGCATTTTTTTATAATTAGTTTTTTGATTCGAGTGCCCTGGATGATTGACCAAAGAGTTTTACCTATACAGAAGAAAAGCCTTCCAAAATTCAACACGTTGTCCCCATTATTAACAATTCTGTTAAAAATGGACAGTAAAACGGTCTTAAATAGCTTTTTTATCGGTCACTGATAAGACATCTCTTACAGACCTTGGAACTGAAGTTGTCAAGACCCTACGAATAAACAACCAAAATTAACGTAGGAGTCATGACAAAAATTTTAAAGTTAATGCTGACGGTATGCTTTTCAGTATTTCTAGTACTCGAGAGTATTGCCGATCCCATCGCCTCAGCTCGAGTAAGCACCCAACAAAGCAACCAAATTACTGTAGACTTTGATCGCCCGGTTACGGTGAGTAACGCTGAAGGCTTTCGCCTGATCGGCGGTGCTGCAAGGATTAAGCGACTGATCTCAGGTAGCGGTACTCAACAATTGAAGTTTCAACTAACTGATCACATCTTACCTGATGATGAGTTTACACTGGAATACTGGGGGGGACTTGGCGATGCAGTGGTCGGTAAAAGAAGTCTAACCGACACTGATCCCATCAAGGTCACCAACTCAGTAGGAAAGTACAATGGAAGTGGCGCAATCTATTATGTGTCCAGCAAGAGCGGCAACGACCAAAACGACGGGAGATCCCCTCAGAAACCGCTTAGAAGTATTGATCGCGCGCAAGAGAAGATGAAACCCGGTGATTACGTCCTTCTTAAAAGAGGCGAACAATGGAACACCCGGTTGATTGTTAAAAAGTCAGGAAGTGAGGGAAAATACATTACGTTTGCTGCCTACGGCAAAGGAGCAAAGCCTATCATCATGTCTGCCCTATACGGAGTAGATAAAGTGCGGGGAAAAGAAATAGCTATGGCTACCATAACAATCAGGGCCGTAGACTACGTTCAGATAGATAACATTCACGTAAAGACCAGCGGCACAGGAAGCAACAAAACTAAAGACGATGGCATACAAATAGGAGATGGAGCGAAATACGCAGTGGTCTCCAATTGCGTTGCTCAAGGTATCGCATCTCACGGATATTGGGGAATTCGTGTAACCGTAGGCAGGCTTCCTAATACTACCTACCCCCAAGTACTTAACTCGGAGGTGTTTAACTACTTTGCGAATTTAGGTACGCAACTGTGGCCCTATGATGGGAAACACGGTGTTGAAAAGGGAGGCCTGATAGAAAACTGCATTTCTCGAGACCCTATTTCGCCAAACAGCATTGTGAAGGCGCCCTGGGAAAACATCATGATCAATCGTGGTGACTTTCATGGGTTCGTCATTCGTAAAAACAAGGTTTACAACTACGTTGCTAGCGGTATCGAAATGTTCGCTTCGAAAAACGTTATCGTTGAGTATAATGAGGTATATGGTCCATTGAGCACAAATATCGGGGGGAAAGGCATCAAGGCCGGAGGGTATAATAGTGCTGCGCAAACTGCTTCTGGGATTGGTGAAATTTATTCTGAGAATATTATCGTTCGCTATAACAAGGTATATGGTATCGTCAGGGGAAACACAGTAAACGTGAACGCCATTGACGCAAGCGGTGCGCGCAGTGGAAAAATGTACGGCAACCTTGTCTATAACGTAAAAGGAATAGGAATAAAGATTGCCGGTCAGATAAACAGCACCGGTTGGGAAGTCTATAACAACACGGTGCTTGATTGCGGTGAAGATGCTATTCACCTGTACTCGTCGGGTTCCAACGCTGCTAATGTGACTATCTATAATAACATCACGCAAGGAAAGAAATTTGACATCAATTGTGTGGTTAACGGAACCTCAAAAAAAGTAGCAGGCAAAAACAACATACTATTGAATAACAAAGCCGCAGGGCGCTATCAGGGAGAGGGTGACACGAGTGGTAGCTTAGCCAACCTTTTCGTTAATGCGTCAAAACGAGACTATAGTTTGGCCAAAGGGTCTTCTGCAATTGATAAAGGTACCAAAATCTCTAATTACCGGCGAGATCAAACCGGAGTAGCTATCTCTGGTCAGCCCGATATCGGAGCCTTTGAGTATCCGGGCGAAACTACCGCCCCCCCGGCTGCTAACTTGTCAGTAAGCGCCGGTAGCGATGTGACCATAACGCTGCCCACCAACCGCGCTTCTTTTCAGGCCCAAGCCAGCGGCACCAACGGAGCCAGCGTGTCGTATCGTTGGACTAAAAAAAGCGGGCCCGCCGCCACCTTAAACAATACAACCTCAGCCAAGCTGGAGTTACAAAATGCCGAGGAGGGAACCTACGTGCTGTCGGTGCTGGCCAGCGCCAACGGAAAGTCTGCATCCGACGAGGTGCGCTTGTTAGTAAAACCAGCCGTGGAAAAGGACCCGCCCAGTCCTAGTCCAAAGCCTAGTCCTCAACCTACCGCGCCGCCCACCAGTAATAAAAACGGTTTAAACTACCAATATTACGAGGGTTCGTGGTCTACGCTACCTAATTTTTCTAACGAGAAAGTGATCAAGCAGGGCACGGTTACCAACTTCACGCTGGACGTGAAGCAGCGAGACGACCGCTTCGGTATCGTCTTTAGCGGGAGTATTCAGATCAATACCGGCGGGACATATACGTTTTATACCACCTCGGACGATGGTAGCAAGCTCTACATCGACGGCAAGCAAGTGGTGGACAACGACGGGGCGCACGGCCCCCGCGAACGTAGCGGCAGCGTAACGCTCTCTGAGGGGCGTCATGCCATTGCGGTGCAGTTTGCCGAACTCACGGTGGGGCAATATCTTCGGGTGCACTACGCCGGTCCAGGGATTAGTAAAAAACTTATTCCTAGCGGAGTATTATATTCCGACGGAAACACTCCGCCTAGCAAACCAGCTCCCAAGCCTACTCCTAAACCAACGCCCCCTGTGAGCAGTAAGAATGGGCTTCAGTATAAATATTACGAAGGTTCCTGGTCTTCTCTGCCCAACTTTGCTAGTCAATCGGTGCAAAAAGAAGGAACTGTTTCTAACTTTGATCTGGGGGTACGTCAGCGAAGTGACAATTTTGGGTTGGTATTTACCGGAAGTATTGACATAAAGTCAAGCGGTGCATACACGTTCTACACAACCTCTGACGACGGTAGCAAACTCTACATTGACGGCAAGCAAGTGGTCAACAACGACGGCCTGCATGGTCCTCGTGAAAACAGCGGTAAGGTGACGTTATCCAAGGGAAGGCATCGTATTGAAGTACAGTTCTTCGAGCGTACGGAAGGTCAAATCCTCCAGGTGCGCTACGCGGGTCCGGGCATCAGCAAACAGAATATTCCTAACGGGGTGCTTTTCTTAGATGAGCCAGGCAACGCGCGGACAGCTGCTTCCGCTACTAAAAAGCAAGGGTATGCTTTAGAGACTGACGCCAGCCATATCTTGGATATGACCCAGATCAACGTTTATCCCGTTCCTTTTGGTGATCAACTAACGATTGATTTAGGCGGGGCTTTGCCCAAGCAAAACGTTCGAGTTTCACTTATAGACTTCTTGGGCAAGGTGATCATTGAGGAAACAATTGCCCCCAACCAAGGCAAAAACGTCATCTTCAACCTAAGAAACTTAGGGCTAAGCAAGGGACTGTATCACGTGACGGTTGCCCCCGAAGGACAGTTGCCTCACTCGTTTAAGATTATTAAGCGGTAGTAGGTAGAATTATTTTAAGGGCGAAACGGAACGCCAACTTCGTCTCGCCCTTTTCTTTTACTGAAGCCGATCCTGGTGTTCAAACACCACGTAGTCACCGAATTTCTTGATAGCAATGTACGGAGAGAAGTCTGTACCGATGAAGCTAAATCTGATTGTAAGCCGCTGCCCGGTTGTATCAACGTGGCCTTCGCTGAGGTTGGCGATGATATAAGCTACCTGTCCAGTTTCAACATCCTGAAAGAAGCTGCTGTAGTCGTAAACGCCGGGTGGGTTGGCGATCACGATCTCTTTCTGAGGAAAAATAACGTTCCGGTAAAGAAGTTTATTGAGATAGTCGTGTACGTGGGTAGTAACAAATACTTGTTCGGTGGGTGCCAGATGCTTTTCCTGATATAAGAAGTCAACTATCTCTTGGTTCGCTTGGTAACCCCGCTCTCCCAAAGCGTTGACCTCCACTATCTTCTTCACGTATTTGCCAGCGAGACGTGGGGGCAGGGTGAAGCCTACCAACAAGAGGTAGAAAAAGGGCACGTAAACCCACGTCTGGGCAGAAGTTCTGCCCGAGGGTGACCGGCTATTGAAAGGATTGTGGATCGTAAGAAATACCATAGTAGCAATCACCGTGAGCACGATAAATTCAGTAAAGTAGTTAGGGGCTGCTCCAACTTTTACACTCGTAATCAGCGCGAAGGTGAATGAGCCCAACAAGGAAAGGCCCAAGAACCGAAGGGCATGGGTTCCACCCTTCGCAAAAAAGAACACTCCGGTGAACAGGCCAACAATATTTACTAAGCGCTCCTTCTGGAAGTGTTCAATCATGACATGCTTGGTAAACCAAGAAAAACTCACCCCGTTATTCACTCCCTGAACAACGTTTTGCACAAACGTAGATAAGCCTCCTGGTGCACTTATCAATAGCAAAAATCCAAAAGTGAGGGTCATTATCAGCAAAGCAATTGCGCTCCACCGAAGATTCTGAAGGTAGAAAACCAAGTAGAAAAGCAGCAGTACCGGAAGGTAGACTGCTGACTGTTTGGCAAAGATCGCCATTACCGACAGCATACTGGACCCAATGAGATAAAACTGAGGTTGTTTCTGCTCTTCAACAGTCAGTAGCTTCATAAAGAAACCTAGCGCCAACAGCGCCAATAGATTAAATAAACTATCGGGACGGGAAAAACTCTCTTCGTCCAGATAAACAAAAGCGTAGGCAAAGGCCAGTACACTTACCCTAAAATCTACCCGAAAAACGCTACGTAAAATCAAGTAAGCCGAGAGTGCGAACAATAGATTGAGCGCTAGTGAGACTCCCCGAGATAGCATATAGACCTGATGCACGTTGGCTGCGTCAACTCCGGCTATCTGACCAACCAGCCAGCACAAGTAGTAGTAGAGGGGAGTATACTGGGTTATCGCGTAGGGGGCAGTGGCTGGGTCAACGTATAGCGGGTAGCCATCGAGAAGTCTTTGTAGTGCGTAGATCACGTTGCTCTCGATGCCTCCTAGTTCCGGAATATACGCAGTAATGAGGTGAAGCCGCAGTAGGAGCATGCCAAGTAGACTAGCCGCAGCGATTATTACAACCAACAGGGGGGTATGATCAACGAGCCGCTGATAGAGGCTTTCAACGAGGCGAGGTACTCCGGTACGTAACGTAGACATCTGTTCCACTGAAGAGGATTGCGTAGCTTTCTCAAAGGAAACACCAGAAGCTTGGGTTTTCATCACCTTAAGCGACAATCGGTCATCAGCCAGTTAGGGCGGCGTTGAAGAGAAGACGGTCGCGGAAGCGGCCACCCTGGCTTTTTCATTTCTGAACGCTTCCAATGTAGGAGTTTTATTATTCACCCGTTGGTACATTGGCGCTTTATACGACTGGTTTTGGTGATGCGCGATATTAAGCAGTAGTATGCCAATCACGTAAAAACCAATAGCGATCAGTGCAGTATGAAACAGTCCGACTGATATTGTACTGGCCCATCCCAGGATAGCGTGATCCGTAAATAGCTTTTGATAAATTATGTAGAAGATGAGTACCAAAAATACAGAAGCTACCGCTACGAACAGCTTTAAAAAAACAAGCAGCAGACTCTCTGCGTACTCCGTTAGCGATTTAAAAGCATGGGCTACCAAACTATCTACGTTCATCTTGGGCTCACCACCCAGGCGTTTCATACGGTCGTGGGTCACATAAGCATGCTTGGCCTTAATCTTTGATAAGTAAGCTGCAAAGTGAACGAAGGAAGTGTGGATCGTTGCATTTAAAACTGCACGATTGATCATACAGTAGTTACCGAAATTCATATCTCGACGCGTAATGGTTCGAAAGAGAATTTGGTAGAAGAAGTAGGCAATCCGAAAAAACATACCTTCGTTCCGTTTGCCACGTACCACGTGCACAATATCGGCACTATCATTTAAGACCAAACCGAAGATGGCATGCGGATCATCCTCCCCGTCAGCGTCCATAACGATGAATTTTTCTGCTGCTAACGCTTGGCTATAAAGCAGTCCTTGGTAGATAGCTCCTTGGTGTCCGAGGTTAAATTCCAGCGACAAAACGTCCAGCGAGAGATTACTGGCACGGAAGGTAAAGCTCGTAAGTAAGTCGAGCGTGTTATCCGTGGAGCAGTCGTTGACGATCACCACCGTGAAATGATACGGCAGGTTGGTTAGCATTTCTTCCAGTTGCTCCAGGAAACGGATCACGGTTCGGTTCTCGTTGAAGCAGGGGGCAATAATAGCAATTGACTCTTTCATAACATGCTGGGTTTAAGCAGTTCTTACAGGTAAGGTTGAAAGAGGGGTACTTATTTTATTGTAATACTTATCTTGCTTTGTTTATGAAGCAAAAGGATTTTTTAGTTTTTTGACAGAAGATTGTTTGTTGTTATAGTACCCGTCGCCATCGCTTAGGTAACCATAACCGTAATCTCCGGAATACTTCACGTCGTTGAACAGGATGTTTAAGTTCTTTATTTTATTGTTGCTGTAAAGATCATTGATGCCCTGCAGAATGTTCTTATTAGTGTATTTATAGCGAACAACAAAGAGATTGACATCGAAGTGTTTGAGCAGGACAAAATAGTCGGCTACGTAAGCAATAGGGGGTGTCTCAATAATTATTACGTCGTAGCGACGCCGTAGCTCTGTCATGATACTGTCCATTTCCTTGCTCTCGTAGAGGCGGATCGGGTCAGTAAGCGGCTCACCGGCTCCCAACACATCCAGGTTCTGATGACCTGGCTGAATTGCTTCATCAATGCTTAACCGCCCAGTGATCACGTCGGCAATGCTAACCTGACGGATATTGAAATATTCGTTGACGCGAGGCTTACGCAGGTCGCAGCAAATGAAGAGTGTCTTTTGACCAGCCTCAGCGTATGCTGAACTCAGATTGATAGAACAAAAAGTTTTACCTTCACCGCTAATAGAAGACGTCACCCCGATCACCTTGCTGTCCTCGCCCTGATGAAAATACTGTAGGTTGATACGAGCAAACTTGAATGACTCAGAGATAGCCGAGTTGGGCGATTCTAGCATCACTAGCTTGGCGTCTTTGTTGCCGTTGGCAATCATTCCCAGTAAAGGAGCTTTGGTTTTGCTTTCAATATCGTCTTTGTTGGTGATACTGCCGTCAACGAAATCTTTGCCGATGATAAGTGCCAGCGGTAGCATAAGGGCCAGCAAGAAGGCACCAGCGTAGATCAAGCCAGATTTAGGCCATACTGGAGCATTACCCTGCATTTGCGCCGTCTCTATAGTGTTGATATTAGCGGTGTTGGTAGCCAGCTTCATCTCAGTATTGCTCTTCTTTTTCTGCCAGTAGACCTGCTTTTCGTTATACCGGTCAAACTCTTGCTGTAGCACCTGAATCTTACGCTCATCCTGAGGCAAAGAGCGCAGATCGCTTTCCAGTGAGTATATTCGGCCGTTAATCCGCTTCATTCTAATCTGCAAAGAGGAGATAACGCCGTTGATATTCTGCTCAATGGCTGATTTAAGGTTCTCGACCTCTTCATTTACCTGCTTCACCAAGGGGTTCGCTTGACTTGCCGAGGCGTTGAGCTTCCGCGCACGGGAGCTGATATCAATATACTTACTGATGTAGTTATTCAGACTAGGATCGTTGATGCCCGCGTAGGAGGGAGCCACAATGGCGTCGGACTTGCTACTTTTAATACCGCGTAGCGTGCTTTGGTAGTACTCTAATTGATTCTGTAAATCAGCCCGCTCATCTTCCAGGTCGTTCATCTGGTTATAAACGCTACTCATGGCATTGGCCGGATCGTAAACTGCGCCGCTCTTAAACGACTGCAGGTTTTGACGCGCCTGGTTGAGCGAATCAGTGGCGGCGGCTAGTTCGTTGTTGATAAACTCAATAGAATTTTCGCCCTGGTCATTTTTACCCGCAAGCACTTGGTTGGAGTAAGCGTTGATCAGGGTGTTAAGAAACAGCTCCCCTTTCTGGGGGATTGGACTCTCAAAACTAAGATTAACCACGCGCGCGTCTTGGTTCACCTGATCAGCTGGAGTTGCTATGATGCCTTGTTTGTAACCACCTACCAGCGAGGTAGTGCTACTGACTTTAAAGCAGAGCTCGTAGTCAGCGTAGTTGAATGAGGCTTCGGATGCAGTGATCTCAATATTCAGCAGTTTGCTTTCGTAAGGTTGCCCCACCGTAACTATTTCGTTAATAGCGACGTCATTCAGTAAGCTCACTGTTTTTCCACTGGCAAAATCCACCAATGTTGCTTCATCGGCTTCTGCACTAATGCGCACCTGATTTTCAGAAACAATTTCAACGTAGATGGGTAACCCAACCAACTGCGGCTTGCTTGTGTCTATAGCAACGGTGAAGGGGAAGTCGTGGTATTTTTCATTGAGCCACGAGTTTTGCAGAAAGGGGGGCCAAAACTTTTCTACTGTATAATAAGACACATTAAAGTCTAGCTGGTTGATCGCGCTGCGGACAGTGTTGTCTGAAACCAGCTTAGCCAGTTCGTTGGAAAGCGCGATTCTGCGTTCTGCCCCTCTACCGGACTTAGGAGAGTCATCCAGCTCACGGTCGATGGAAGTGGAACCCACTTCAACGTCTTCAAAGAGGATCTTAGCACTTATCAGATATCTACTCTCGGTGTAAGTAGCGTACACGTAGGCTGTTCCTAAGAACAATAGCAAACTGGCGGCAAACCAATACCATTTCGAACGAATCTTGAACAGTAAGGGCATCAGGTTGATGCTTTCTTCGCCTTGTTTCTTAAATTTTTCCATTATGAGAAGTTATGGATTGTTACTTCGGGTATTACTAAAGTTGATGATCACGTTAGCGAGCAGCGCCAGACTAGTGATTGCGGTGAAAACAATTCCGATAGGAACAAGATTCTCTCGTCTTAACTGTCGCACGCTCGGTTCTACGTAGATCACGTCATTGGGTAGCAGGTAATAATATTTAGACTTCATCACGTCCGAACTGCTAAGGTCAAGCAGAATAACTTCCGCCCCGCTATCGTTCTGACGAATCAGCTTGATGTTGTTGCGGTTGCCGAAATCAGTCAAGTCTCCCGCTAAACTAAGCCCTTCCAGCACATTGGCTTGTCCGTTGTAAACGTAGTAATAGCCAGGGTTATTCACCTCGCCCATCACCGAAATCTTGAAGCTAATCAGCTTTACATCAACGGTAGTATTCCTCAAAAATTTATCCACTTCTTGCTGTAGCAGATTTTTCGCCTCATCTACCGTAAGATCCTCAACCTTCACTTTGCCAACCAATGGAACCGTTACGTAGCCTCCTTCGTCAACCGAATGACCCTGGATGAATAGATTGGACTGGTTACCGAATCCTTGCATTTGTTCTTGCCCATAGTTGAAAAACTGGGCCGATTCAGTGTCAGGATTCTGAATATCGATATGCAATACGTCGTTTATCTGCAATTTATAAGTAGGGCGACGATTTTTTATTTGCGTAGGGTAGTCGCCGGAAAAAGTGGAGTCCTGTAAGTAGATTAGTTCTTTACGAGAATAGCAGGAGGACACGCAAACCAGTAAAAGCACCCAAGCGATAGCAGTGGAAGGGCTGGTCTTTGCAATATTTGTTCTATTCATAACGAAGTGGTAAGACGAATGGCGCAACTTAAAGCAGTAATGACACAAATGTACGATAAATTACATCAATGTAAAATAATACGTATTATTAATTGTATTATTCTTTTAATTCTGAATCTTAATCTTGTACATGCCGCGAAAACCTATACAATACTCAATACTGACCGTATTTCTACTCGTTTGCCGTAGCCACAGCCCAGAGAAATGCAAGTATGGTAAATAATGTAAATAGAATAATTTATTCTAAATAGTGCGGGAGAGTATCACGATGAATACTAATAGCCTCATCAATAGTTACCAACTTAGTGCCGTCAACAACCATCGCGTTGCCGGATACTTCACCCAGCAGGGTATAGGGTAAGTCACTATCGGAAAGCTCTTTCTCCACTGAATGCTTCGACTCCGGTGAAACCCCCACAATGACCCGACCTTGCGCCTCACCAAACAAAAAGGCGTCCTTCCGGAGATCTTCTGGACATTGAACCGAAAAACCCATCCCTCCGCTCATTGCTGACTCGGCTAACGTTACAAACAAGCCGCCGTCGGCCACATCGTGCACTGCATTTACGTGCCGGTTACGAATTAGTTTGGCTACGGTCTGCTGCAGATGAAACTCTTCTTCTAAGTCAAAATAAGGAGCAGGCGAGGCTTTTTCTCCGTAGAAACTATACAGGTATTCTGAGCTAGCAATGTCGTTAACGGACTTCCCAAGCAGGTAAATCAAATCGCCCTCTGATTCAAAAGAAAGCGTCATCTTGTTCCGGTAATCCTCTAACAGTCCGAGCATTCCGATCACGGGAGTGGGGAACACCGCCCCCCCATCGTCCGACTGGTTGTAGAAACTCACGTTGCCCCCGGTGACCGGCGTGCCGAAGCGCTCGCAGGCTTGCTTCATGCCCTGGATGGCCTGCACAAACTGCCAGTACACTTCCGGATCGTAGGGGTTGCCGAAGTTCAGGCAGTTGGTCACCGCCACGGGTTCGCCCCCCGCGCACACGATGTTGCGCGCGGCTTCGGCTACCGCAATGGCACAGCCC
This sequence comes from uncultured Cytophagales bacterium, assembly GCA_963761785.1. Classification (GTDB taxonomy): domain Bacteria; phylum Bacteroidota; class Bacteroidia; order Cytophagales; family Cyclobacteriaceae; genus Tunicatimonas. The sequence continues at coordinate 416,873 of CAVXII010000001.1, read as the reverse complement.
TGCTGCGGGTCAGCGTGCACGTAGCGGGCGTTGCAGTTGACGGTAACGGCAATGGCTTTGGTGGTGCCTTTGATGCGCACCACCGCCGCATCGGCCGGAGCGTTGGTGGTGGTAGTGTTCGTGCCAATCATGGAGTCATACTGCTCGGCCACCCAGGCGCGGGAGGCAATGTTGGGATGCCCCAGCAGGAAGCGCGCCACCTCGGGGTAGTCGGTAGGTTCGGGTACGTCGTTGATGGAGAACTTTTTGAACTCCTGAAAGTAGGCAGGTTCCTGATACTCCCGGTGGTAAACCGGAGCGCCGCCGCCTAGCACCAGGTGGTGGGCGGGCACATCGGCCACCAACACATCGTGCTGGTAGAAGCGCAGTCGCTTCGTATCGGTTACTTCCCCGATTTGAGCGCAGTTGAGGTCCCACTTGGCAAAAATTTCCTGAATACGCGCTTCGCTGCCCTTTTCCACCACCACCAGCATGCGCTCCTGCGACTCAGAAAGCAGAATCTCAAAGGGTTGCATATTGGGTTGCCGCAGCGGCACCTGGTCGAGCCAGATGTCCATGCCGTGTTCACCCTTGGCGCTCATCTCGGAGGTGGAACAAATGATGCCCGCTGCCCCCATGTCCTGTATGCCGATCACGCTGCCCGAAGCGATTACTTCCAAGCTGGCTTCCAGCAGCAGTTTTTCCTGAAACGGATCGCCCACCTGCACGGCGGGCAGATCGTTGACTGAGCTGTCGCTAATGTTTTTAGAGGCGAAGGCGGCCCCGTGGATACCGTCCTTGCCGGTGGCTGAACCCACGATAAACACCGGATTGCCTACTCCGTAGGAAGTGGCGCTGGCGGTTTTTCCGATTTCCACAATGCCCGCCGAGAAGGCATTGATGAGCGGATTGACCTGGTAACAGGGATCGAAGAAAAGTTCGCCGCCCACGGTGGGGATGCCGAAGGCGTTGCCGTAGTCACCAATGCCCTTCACCACGCCCCGCAGTAGCCACTTCGTTTTTTCGTTGGATAAGTCGCCGAAGCGCAGGGAGTTGAGCTGGGCGATGGGCCGGGCGCCCATGGTGAAGATGTCACGGTTGATGCCGCCCACGCCGGTAGCGGCTCCCTGATAAGGTTCAATGGCCGACGGATGGTTGTGCGACTCAATCTTGAAACTACAGGCCAGGCCGTCGCCAATGTCCACCAGCCCGGCGTTCTCTTCGCCCGCTTTGGCCAGCATGCGATCGGAGTCGCGCGGAAGTTGCTTGAGCCAGACGATAGAATTTTTGTAGGAACAATGCTCCGACCACATCACCGAGAAAATGCTTAGCTCCGTGAAGTTGGGCGTGCGGCCCAGAATCTCTTTAATCTTTGTGTACTCATCTTCGAGCAGTCCCAGGTCTCGGGCGGTTTGTAGCGTGGTGGTTTGGTCAGTCACTTGAGACAACAGTTGGTACTTAAAGCAGGCAAGTTAGCGGATTTTTACGAGAAGACCCTAGCGCCCAAATTGAAATTGCCTCGGCCGATAACTCAGGCGGGCGCTACTCGTTTGTTCTTTCCAAAACGCCAAACCAGTAGCGATGAAAATAAGGGAAGTAAATAGTGGTACCATGTGGCGCAAAGTGCCGGTGGAGTTACCTTTGTCAGAGTAATTTACCAGCAGCGCAAGCAATGGGGAGAACGAACCAAAATCGCCTAAGCTATTTCTTTGAAACTGTACGACCATGCTCCCTAACGAATTAGATGCCTATCTGCATGCAATGGGAGCCGAAACGGCTCGCCTGGAAGCGCCCGATGGTGCTACGGCCTTACTTTGCCCCTCAGGCGCACGATTAGTTGGACTTTGGCCCGACCCCCGACAGCCCAACCTGCTGTGGACAAACCCCGAACCGCCCAAGCAGCCCGAGGGCAAAGGCAGTTGGAGCAGCTGGGATACCGGTGGAGTGGGGGGCGACCGCCTGTGGCTGGGCCCCGAATACCGCTGGTTTTTTGAGGATACTCCTCAAGCAGATCTGAGCAACTGGCGGTTGCCGCCGCAGATTGATCCGGGCCACTACACGCTGCAAACTACGGCGGGGACTGTGCACTTCGCCCAAGATGTTACTATGGGCGACGGGGTGACCGCGCAGGTAGAGCGGACGTTTCAGATCGAGCCAACCCCGCCCGAAAGGTTTCCGGACGTTCGGGCTGTCACGCTGCGCGAAACGCGTTGCTTGCAACTCACCAACCCGATGCCCGACACGGAGATGGACTTGTGGAGCATTACGCAGGTGTCGGTGGGCACTTGGTTGATTGTGCCCACGCGGGTGCGCCCAACGGTAGGCGTGTCCACCGAAAAGGCGGACGGTGAACTGCTGCGCCGCGTGCACCTGGCCGACGACCATTTTGCTTGGCAAGTCACCGGACAGGGCGAGATCAAGGGTTCATTGCCGGTTTCAGTAGTTAAAGGGTGCGTCGCCACGCTGCGGCGGATTGGGGCCGATCAACACGCGCTGCTGATCCGGCGCTTCTTGCCCTCGTACGGCGGGCACTACGGCGATGCCCTTTTCGCTGATCAGGTGGGTGAACAGTGCGTGCACTGGTGGGATGGTTTTGGTTTTGGAGAGATTGAGTGCCATAGTCCTACGCTGTCGGCGCACGATAAAACAATAACCGAGCAACATTATCTACACGCCTGGATCGGGCCGACGGCCAGTATTCGTTCTCTGGCGCGTAGCTGGCTCGAGTGTGACCTGCCCGACGCTTTGTTCCAAGCTGATTAGTTTGTGGTGCTACTAACAAGCATAATTTTATCCCTAAAGACTATCTATTCAATCTTGACCAGCCCCGAGGGCGGTACATTAACAGCATTCACTCCCGCCTGAAAAGTTAGTCGTTGCGAATCTATCTGATTGCCCTGGCAATCAAAGGTAGTGACCTTTTTTCAATAGAATCAGGCAAGTCCAGCACTATGTCCGGATGATACGTTCCGTTTAGTAGCAAAGCCTGATCGAACAGCGTGTTGAGTTTGATCACCTCAGGTTTATACACCACCAGTGCCGTCTGGCCCTGATGGTCAACCCGCGACCAGGAGTAGTAGGAATCTACGCCGTGGTTGGTGGCCGTGCCTCGCGTGAGTAGTTCACTGTTTTCGTCCCAGGTGCGTAGTAGAAAAGAGAGCGTTTTCTTGTGCTCGGGCTGCAGTTGGGTGATATCGGTTGATACCTGAGGAACCGAAAGAAAGGTGTGGATCAACTGCCGGGCGGTGACTTCGGCCGACTTGGTTTTGTTCCAGATTAGGGGGTCAGCGTGGATGGGAGTGCGGCTTATCCCCCGCGTATCCAGGGTTCTCACCCGGTTCTCCTACACGTCGTTGGGACAATCAATCGAGCGGAACATGGTGGCGTACTGCTGTGGCACCGGGCTGGTGTAGAACTGCCGATACTCGATCAGGGCATCGGGGTTTACCGTAGTGGCTTGCCGATTGATTTCTTCCAAAAGGGCAACGGTCGCTTCCTCGATCGAGGCGTAGTCGCAGCCCACACACAGAATAATATCCAGAGCATAGCGGCTGTTGATAAGGTCCAAGAAATAGACTTCTTGAGTACGCTACCCAACAATCAGGCGCTGCGCGAACGCCTTCGCAAAATAGGTGAGGATAATGTCGGCTCCGGCTCGCTTAATACTCAGCAGGCTCTCGAGCATAGCTTGCTCTTCGTTGAGCCAGCCGCGCTCGGCGGCCGCTTTAACCATCGCGTACTCCCCGCTTACGTGGTAGGCGGCAATGGGCAGGGCGTAGGCATCTTTCAGCAAGCGGACCACATCCAAGTAGGGAATGGCCGGTTTCACCATCAGAATGTCGGCTCCTTCTTCCACGTCAAGGTCAGCCTCAATGAGCGCCTCGCGGCGGTTGGCGGGGTTCATCTGGTAGGTTTTTTTATCGCCCAACTTAGGAGCCGAGTCAAGCGCATCGCGGAACGGACCGTAGAACGCGCTGGCGTACTTGGCGGTGTAAGCCATGATGCCCACTTCCGAAAAGCCATGCGCATCCAGCGTGCGTTGAATGTGGCCCACCCGCCCGTCCATCATATCGGACGGGGCCACCATATCGGCCCCCGCCTCGGCCTGCACCAGCGCCATCCTACTGAGAATATCCAGCGATTCGTCGTTTAGAATCTTGCCGTTTCGTACTAAGCCGTCGTGCCCGTCGGAGCTGTAGGGGTCCATCGCTACGTCGGTGACCAGACATACGTCGGGAAACTGCGCTTTGATGGTACGAATGGCGGTGGGAAACAGCCCGTTGGGATTGGCACTTTCGGTAGCTTGGGGGTCTTTCACCCCGTCGGGCAGGGCCGGGAAAGGGGCGAAAGTACGCAGGCCCAGATCATAGCAAGTAGCAATCTCATCGAGTACCCGATCGATGCTGTAGCGGTAGATGCCGGGCATGGAATCGACGGCGATCCGTTGGTTTTCGCCGGTCACCAAAAACAGGGGTAGAATCAGGTCGTCTACCGTGACCCGGGTTTCTTCTACCAAGCGGCGGATCACAGAAGATTTTCGGTTGCGGCGGGGGCGGGTTTGCATGGATGATGGGTGATTTGTGGAAGTGGCTAAGGGTGTTGGGGGATTAGGTCTTAGGAAATTTTCTGGGTACTCGAAGACGCGATTGCGAGGCCAATGCCAACGACGTAGAGAAAACACAAATTAATCTGCTATCGTTTAGGTGGTTAAAAAACGAAAAATCAACCCAGCCGAAGCAATCTCGAGCAAGTAGCAACGAAAGTTAATCGATGATTCTAGGCTACCCTAACCTCACTCAGTCTCCTATCCATCACTTCCCTTCAGCGCCCACAACGAATCAGCAAACAAGCGTTCGCTATCAAAGAAGTTATGCAGCACGCGGAAGCCGGTTTTTTCGGCCAATTGCGCAATATCTCGCTCGCTATATTTTTGGGAGCGTTCCATGTAAATGGTTTCCCAAGCATCGAAGTGCACGATGCAGTCCAGGGCGTCAAGTTCGAACCTCCTGGGCTTTGGTGCTTGCCAAGTAGCTCAGAATACTGCCTTCGGCCGGATGATAGATCGGAAAGTACTGAAAGGCATCTACGTCGAAGTCGCCGCCCAGTTCCCGGTTGATCCGCTGCAATAAGTTAAGCTTAAACGCTTTGGTAACCCCGCCCGCATCAAAGTAAGCGTCTAAAATGCGCTGCGGGTCCTTCTTCAGGTCAAAGCCGATCATCAACCGATCGTCGGAAGACAGTTGCTGGGCAATTTTTTTCAGAAAAGCGACGCTTTCGGTAGCATCAAAGTTACCGATGTTCGCTCCTAGAAACAGCACCACTTTTCTGGACCCTTCATCTTCAGCGTCGGCCAACTGATCGAATGCCCTAAAGTAATCATCGCATATTCCCCGCACCTTGAGACCGGGCAGCGTTTCTTTTAGATCTTCGGTGAGCTCGCGGATGATGTTAGCCGAAATGTCGATGGGCACGTAGGTGAGTCCCGACGACTGTTCCCAAAAGTACCGCAGCAGCACCTTGGTTTTGGTGCCGTCGCCCGCGCCGAACTCAATCAACTGAAACTTCTTCCCGTCCGCTCCGAAGTAGTTAAGCATTTCCTCCTTGTGCGAACGGAAAATTTCGTCCTCGCTGCGGGTGGGGTAGTAAGCATCCATCGCCATGATCTCCTGAAAGATCGCATCCCCGCGCTGGTCGTAGAGGTACTTCGAGGGTAAAAACTTGGCCGGTGCCGTCAGCCCTTCGTACACGTCGGCCGCGAAGGCCCGGTTCACTTGGTCGGCAATTGCCTTAGTTTCGGTGTTTTCCACTGGAGTGTTTTAACGAAATAAGTATCTGACTACCGGTAGTCGGCCAGCCGAATACCGGTGAACTGCCACCGTTTGTCGGTCTGAAAGAAGTTTCGGTAGGTAATGCGCATATGGCTTTCGGGGGTAGCACACGAACCGCCCCGCAGCACCATCTGGTTCACCATAAACTTGCCGTTGTACTCGCCCAGGGCTCCCCGCTCGCGTTGGTAGTAGGGGTAGGGTAGGTAGGCGCTTTGCGTCCACTCCCACACGTCGCCCACCATCTGGGCCGCCACCAAATCGGTGCCCGCCACTTGCAGAGAAGTAGGCTGATACTGTTCACTCTCGACGAGATTAGCCGAAGCCAGCCGGTGAAAATCCTGGTCGTAGCCTGAGCGTCGGCAGGCCACCTCCCACTCAAATTCGGTCGGCAGGCGCATTCCTCGCCAGCGGGCGTAGGCTTCGGCCTCAAAGTAGCTCACGTGCGTCACCGGTGCCTGCCGGTCGACCGCTTGCAAACCGTGCAGGGTGTAGTGAAGCCACTGATTTTCAATAAGATGCCAGTAGGCCGGTGCTTTAATTTTGTTTTCATTGATCCAGGCCCAGCCTTCGGCCAGCCACAGGTCGTAGTTCTCGTAGCCGCCGTCGTTCATAAAGGCCAAATACTCCGCATTGGTCACCAGCCGGTTCAGGATGCGGAAGTCGGGCAGGTACACCTGGTGCGCCCCTTCTTCATTGTCGAAGTGGAAGCCTTCGCCCTGATAGCCCACTTCGTGAAGCCCGGCCAAAATTTCTACAAAGGCCTCAGCGGGGGGCGTGCTAACGGTGGGACGGGCCGCGTGCTGCTTGCGGTACATCGGAAACAAGGGGTTGTTGCCCAGAATGAATTTGATGTCGGTGAGTAGCAGTTCCTGGTGCTGTTGCTCGTGGTGCAACCCCAGCACGATGAGCGAGCGCAGTTCGTCATTACCCGATAAATCTAAATTCTCGATCAACGCGCCCATGTGCTCATCCACGTAGTCGCGGTAGCGGTACACCTCTTCGGTGGAGGGGCGCGTCATGTTGCCCCGGTGGAGGCGCAGCATTTTCTCGCCCTTGCTTTCGTAGTAGCTGTTAAAAATATAGCTAAACTGCTCGTCGTACACCCGGTAGCCCGGCACGAAGCGGGTGAGCAAAAACGATTCAAAAAACCAGGTGGTGTGCGCCAGGTGCCACTTCGGAGGACTCACGTCTTCGGTGGGTTGCACCACGTAGTCCTCTATCTTGAGCGGTTCGCACAGGCAGGCCGATTGTCGGCGTACGTTGACGTACTGTTGGTGCAGGTCGGTGGTTGACGATGTTTTGGGCGGAGCAACCGCGAGTAGTTCAGGGTCCATAGGAGTAGGGATGGCTTTGCGTGGTATCAATACATGTCTGAAACAAAAAATGTTCGTCGGTATCCGATAATTTGAATCTTCCAGCGGGAGTGCTTTAGCCCGGTTTACTCATCTCAATTTTATTACTACCTTACCTTTTTCAGTAAGTATCAACCGTTATGCCCTCACCAAGTATTTTATTGGTCTTGCTGATTGGAAGCCAGCTGTGGATCGCCTGTCAGACGCCCTCCCTTTCCGAAAAGGAGCCCGTTGATGCGCCGGGTGGTCGGCCCAACATTTTGTTGATCATGGCCGACGACATGGGCTACTCGGACATTGGTTGCTACGGTAGTGAGATTCGCACTCCTGCCCTGGATCGCCTGGCGGCCAACGGATTGCGCTTCTCGCAGTTCTACAATACCGCCCGCTGCTGCCCCACCCGCGCCAGTCTGCTGACCGGTTTGTATCCCCACCAGGCGGGGATCGGACTGATGACCGCCGACCGAGGAACGGACGGCTACCGGGGAGATCTGAACCAGCACAGCGTGACCATTGCTGAAGTGCTGAAGAATTCTGGTTATCGTACCTTCATGAGTGGCAAGTGGCACGTCACCAAGCAGATGGGGCACTGGACCGGGGATAGTTCACGTACTTCTACGCACAGTTGGCCGCGGCAGCGCGGTTTTGACCAGTTCTACGGCACTATTCTCGGGGCGGGCAGTTATTATGATCCCGTGACGCTGACTGAAGGCAACACTCCAATAGATTTACAAGATACCAGTTACTATTACACCGACGCGATTTCGGAGAAGGCTGTTGCATACATTCAGGAAGCTCCAACCGATACCCTATTCTTCGGATACATTGCCTATACGGCTCCCCACTGGCCGCTGCACGCGCTGCCGGAAGATGTTGCCCGCTACCAAGGTCGCTACGATATTGGCTGGGACAGCCTGCGTCAGGAACGACTACAGCGCATGCGGGAGATGGAAGTGATTGATGCCGACTGGCCCCTGAGCGAGCGTGATGAGCAGGTGGTGGCCTGGAGCGATGCGAAAGAAAAAGCTTGGCAAGCCCGCCGGATGGAAGTGTATGCCGCGCAGATCGACCGGATGGATCAGGGCATTGGCCGAATCGTGCGTGCGCTGGAGGAGAAAGGCCAGCTGGAGAACACGCTCATTTTCTTTCTGGCGGACAACGGCGGCTGTGCCGAAGAGCTTTCGGAAGGCTGGGGGAAGCAGCTTTTCATTCCCGAAAAAACCCTGACCGACGAACCGGTCATTTTAGGAAACGACCGTACTGACCTGATGCCCGGCCCGGAGAATACCTACCAAAGCTACGGCAGGCCCTGGGCGAACGCTTCTAACACCCCCTTCCGGTTGTACAAGCACTACGTGCACGAAGGGGGCATTGCCACTCCGCTGGTGGTACACTGGCCGGAGGGCATTAGCGCGACCGGAGCATGGCGGCGCAGTCCCGGACACCTGATCGATATCATGGCCACCTGCGTGGAAGTGGGACAAGCCGCATATCCGCAAAACGTGGGAGGAAATGCTATCCAACCGATGGAAGGGGTAAGCTTGTTAACCGCTTTCGCCGAAGATACCCTGAACCGGGAAGCCATCTACTTTGAGCACGAGGGCAACCGGGCCGTACGCCGCGGCCCCTGGAAACTGGTTGCGAAGGGGCGAGAGGGCCCCTGGGAGCTATACAACGTGGAACGCGATCGTAGTGAAACCAACAACCTGGCCCAAGCGCAGCCCGAAGTGGTCCAGGAACTGGCTACCCTATGACAACGGTGGGCAGAACAATCTAGCGTGCTGCCCTGGCCGAAGTAGTCGTACCAATCGGGCACCCCGGCGGTCACCTGAAAGGGGGGGGGCGGGCGGGCAGCGTTAAAAACCACTTAGCCCCCCAACCGGTTCGGCTGCGAGTGACCGGGGAAACGCCCGAAAATAAGCTGACTTCGCCACGCAGAATTGTTAGATTAACCAAGCGATTTAATTATGAGACTACTTTTTCTTCTGTTGCTCGTGGTAATGCTGAATGCTTGCCAATCGCCTAATTCATCTGAAGAAGCACTTCCGCTCCGCCCCAACATTTTGTTTTGTATCGCCGATGATGCTTCCTTTCCGCACATGGGGGCCTACGGCTGCTCGTGGGTCAGCACGCCGGGCTTCGACCGGGTGGCCCGCGAAGGGCTGCTGTTCACCCGCGCCTACACCCCCAACGCCAAGTGTGCGCCGTCGCGCTCGTGCATCCTCACCGGGCGCAATTCGTGGCAACTGGAAGAGGCCGTGAACCACTGGCCCCACTTTCCGGCCAAGTTCACCACCTACGCCGAAGTGCTGGCCGAGCACGGCTACCACGTGGGCTACACCGCCAAAGGATGGGCACCGGGCAATCCCGGTCTGGTTGATGGCAAGCGCCGGGAGTTAACCGGAACGCCCTACAACGCGCAGAAGGCCGCACCCCCCACCACTGCCATGTCCGACAACGACTACGCCGCTAATTTCACCGACTTTCTGGACGCCCGCCCCGACGACGCCCCCTTCTGCTTCTGGTACGGGTCTACCGAGCCCCACCGCCGCTACGAATACGGTTCGGGCCTGCGACAGGGAAACAAGCAACTCAGCGACATCGATGCGGTGCCGTCCTTCTGGCCCGACAACGACTCAGTGCGCACCGATATGCTGGACTACGCCTACGAGATCGAGTACTTCGATCAGCACCTACAGCGGATGCTGGCGTTGCTGGAAGAACGGGGCGAACTGGACAACACACTGGTGGTGGTGACGGCCGACAACGGCATGCCCTTCCCCCGCACCAAGGGGCAGGCGTACGAATACTCGAACCACCTGCCGTTGGCGATGATGTGGAAAAACGGTATTGCGACGGCCGGGGCGACCGTGGATGCGCTGGTGAGCTTTATCGACTTTGCTCCTACCTTTCTGGAGGTGGCGCAAATCTTGCCTGATTCCGCCGGTATGCAGCCCATCACCGGCCATAGCCTCACCGACATTCTGGGGGCCGCCGACCCCGCTGCCAAGTTTGCCCAGCGCGACCGGGTGCTGATTGGCAAGGAACGGCATGACATAGGGCGTCCGAATGATGCAGGTTACCCCATCCGGGGAATGGTGACCGATGACTTTCTGTACTTGCAGAATTTTGCCCCGGAACGCTGGCCCGCTGGGAACCCCGAGACGGGCTATCTGAATACCGACGGGGGAGCCACCAAAACGGTGATTCTAAATCAACGGAGAAACGGAAACTGGAAGTTTTGGGAGCTTTGCTTCGGTAAACGACCCGCGGAAGAATTGTATCAGATTACGCGGGACCCGGCTTGTGTGACGAACCTGGTCAACAGCACCGAACACCAGGGCATTAAGGAGCAATTGCGCACGCGGCTGCTGGCTGATCTGGAGGAGCAGGGCGACCCCCGGGTGCTGGGCAACGGGGCGATGTTTGATACCTACGAATACGCCGACAGTGCTTCGCAGGGTTTCTACGAGCGCTACACGGCTGGAGAAGATCTGAAAGCTGGTTGGGTGAATGCTTCGGATTTTGAGGAAGAACCCCTACGCTGAGCGGAAAGACACACTTTGCGGGAGGGGGTATTCTTTGATGGTAGGCGAGAAGAACTCACTGACCGTCACGCGCGCTTCCTTCCAAGCAAACACACTCCGGCGGGCCCACAGGGAAGCCTGGTGGAAGTCAGCGTGCCTACGGGATTCACCCAGCGCAAAGCGGGCGTAGTAGCGGTAGGTGAAGGTGCTCCTTACAATTTCTGCGTTGTTATACAGCAAGGTTTTACCCAAAGGACGGTTGCCCAGCAGCAGCAGTTGAGAAATTAATTCCGGATGGGGATTGGCCACTGTCACCCGCGCGTATACCCGTGGAACTTGGTCCACCATTAGGAACACTTCACGTAGCATGCCCCGATGGTCGTTGCCAACGCACTCGTCTTCTTGTAATAAATCAAAAGATTGGTTAAGAACCTCGACCGACACCGGGAGGTTGTAGGCCTGGACCAAGGCGAGCGTTAAAACTTTGGGCTTGGTGAGCCAGGCAAAGGGGTGACCAGTGATGGGTAGACAATCCTCTTCCACCCAGTCGGAGTCGACGGTAGTAGTCATAATACGGTAGATATGGTAGCGTAATAAATGCGCTTTGGTAGCACCAATTACGTAAGAAAAAAGGCAAAACTCAAGTTTTCTGACCTAAATTGAGTGGAAAAAATTTTTAAGAACACAAAATATACTTTGGCCTAAGGTGGAAATAGAAAAATAGTGTACGGGATAACGCCAAAATCGCGGTTCAGGGGAGGGGAGGGATAAGAAGTTAGACTAATTTCGAGAATTTTACGCTTCGTATCGTTCGCAAGATTTTCCTACTGCTTTGCAGCAATCATTCCAACCCGTTCTCGGTCGTCAAACTTGATGCCCGACGGAAGGTCGTCGTTTTCATCGCCAAAAGTGGTGAGGTGCTCAATGGTGAAGCCCGCGCGGGTAAAGCTATCGCGCAGATCGTCTTCGTCTAAGTGGTTGATCTTATTAGGAAGTTGCGACCGGATATAATCATCACTACAGTAGCGATCCAGCTCCTCAACGTAACCGGCAAACAACGCTCCGTTTGCCTTTTTCTCCTCGTACACCGAAATATAGTCTACTACGTGCGCCAGGTAGGGAGTAAACGAGACCACGAACACTTTTCCTCCGGGAGCCAGCCACTCGTGCAGCACCCGTGCGCCTTGCCGAACTTCGTCGGGAGACAGGAAGGGAAGCACCTGGGATAGATACACCGCAGCCACCGGGGTGGTGGGCAAAGTAATATTGGGAAAACGCCCGTTAAGGAGGGTGAGTCGCGCACGATCCGCCTCGGCAACATTGACGGAGAGTTGGTCTAAATGATCCTGGCTCAGATCAATGGCAATCACCGAAGCGCCCTTCTCCAGGAGGGGAACGGTGGCTACCCCGTAGGCCGCACCGATATCCACCACCGGCAAGGTGGTTTGCGAAGCGTAATCAATAAATGCCCGGGCAACGTGGGTGAGCTGGTAGGTAAAACCTCGCTGGTTCTGGGTAGGGTTGCTCATCAGGTAGTGTCAGTAGCAATTCAGTAGTACCAGCAAAAATAACAAAATCTCACCAAAGAGATGACAAGCGCGCTGAATAGTTTGTGATGCCTTTGCAATGCGCTCTCGAGCAACTACTTGGTTACCGAATCGGTAGCTACTTCGGAACGATACCATTCGCAGGCACTTTCTACGTTGCCAAAGTTCTTGATCTTAACCGATTTGACGGTGACCGCTTGATAGTTTTCAATCAACATTTGAGCGAAAACATCCGAAGGAAGAATGAAGGCAATATGCGTCAAGCCGCTTCGCTGTGCCTTGGGCGTCCATTCTTCGGCTACCCAGTCGGTGTCTTTTTTCTGAACCACCTTGTGTTCTCGGGTATCGGCCAGCCACATAACGTTATGGTGGAGGGCTAGTTTTTGCTGAAGAATCTCTAACCCCTTAAGCATAAAGGTGCGAAAGCTTTCGCTGTTCATAAAGCCAAAGAATCGAGCAACGACGATTTGGTTGGTTTCGTCGTAAGAGATTTCCCCTCCTTTTGTTTGATGTAAGATCATTGGTCTAGTTTTTAGCGTTAAACGATGCGCTAATGTACTAGTATCATTTTGCGCCACCAGTGCAATTTTAGGGCAAACGTAGTGGAAGTTAGGAAAAGTGCGGTAATTGATGATTCCTAAAAATAAGACAAGCAGAAGTGGCAATATTTAAGAGTTTTGATCAGGAAGCGTCAGATTTAAGGGAAAAGGTTTTTCGGTTAAACCATATCGTTCTAAATTGGGCGCTTTATTACATACTGCCAATCGACTTCTTCACTCCTCTTTCCTTCCAAGAATGACCCTATTCCGCTCACTGGCTATCCTGCTACTCCTCAACAGCATTGTCCGCTGCACCTCTCCAAACGATCAGCCCGCGGAAGCCACTTCCGCTCCGGCGGACTCCATTGCCTGGCCCCACGCCGTCACCTACGAGATCTTCGTGCAGTCGTTCTACGACTCAAACGGCGACGGCATCGGCGACATCAACGGCATGACCAGCAAGCTGGATTATCTGGATAGCCTGGGCGTAGAAGCCGTGTGGCTGATGCCGATCCATCCGTCGCCCTCCTACCACAAGTACGACGTGGTAGACTACCGCGACGTGCACCCCGACTACGGCACGTTGGATGATTTCCGCAATTTCGTGCGGGAAGCGCACCAGCGCGGCATCAACATCGTGATCGATCTGGTGGTGAATCACTCTTCTAATGAACACCAATGGTTCGTGCAGGCCTCGCAAGGACCTGATAATCCTTACCGCGATTACTACGTGTGGGCCGACGAAGCCGAGATCAAAGACGAGATCGAAAAGAAAGAAACCCGCCTCGATTCGGATAATATCACGCAGTGGCACCCGGCCGAAGGCAACGACGAACTCTACTACGCTTACTTCATCGCCGGAATGCCCGACCTCAACTTTGATAACCCAAAAGTGAAGCAGGAAATTTTCGATATCGGCCGCTTCTGGCTCGAAGACGTGGGTATCGATGGGTTTCGGCTGGATGCGGCACGTCATATTTTCCCCGACGACCGGCCCACCGACAACCACGCCTGGTGGGTGGAGTTTCGGGCGGAGATGGAAGCCATCAAACCCGATGTGTACTTGGTGGGCGAGGTGTGGGCCGATGCCGAAACGGTGGCCCCCTACATGAAGGGGCTGCACGCCCTGTTCAACTTTGACCTCGGCTACGCCATCACCCGCACCGTGCAGCAGGGCGTAGACTCGGGACTGGTGCAAACCCACAAGAAGATCATCGATTTCTATCGCTCGGTGCGTCCGGACTTTATCGATGGCATCTTTCTAACCAACCACGACCAGAACCGTATCCTGAGCGAACTGGGTAGCGATATTGATAAAGGAAAAGTAGCCGCCAGTCTACTGATGACCCTGCCGGGCGCGCCCTACATCTACTACGGCGAAGAGATCGGGATGCTGGGCCAGAAGCCTGATCCCAACATTCGGGAACCCTTCTTGTGGAGCCGTTCCGATCCGGGCATTCCCACCTGGATCGAGCCGGAGTACACCACCCCCGAAACGGTGACTCCGCTTGATCAGCAGATCAACGATCCCAATTCCATGTACAACCATTACCGCCGACTGATTGCCTTTCGGGAAAGCTCGCCCGCGCTCACCTTCGGTGACATTGACACCACCGCCTACGCGGTGCCGGGACTGAGTTCGTTCTACCGCAGCTACGAGGGGGACTCGTTGCTGGTGCTGCATAACCTGACCAACCAACCCCTCAGCGTGACCCGCAACGAGGCCTACGCTCAGGAAGTGTTCGCCACCGAAGAAGGAGGAGCAATTTCCGGAACTGAAATCACCCTACCCGCCTACGGGTCGTACGTACTCGCTAAAGAATAACCGATGACTCCGACCACCGCCACCGCCGCCGTAGAAAAGCCCCGCCTGGGATTTTGGCAAATCTGGAACATGAACTTCGGTTTTCTGGGCATCCAGTTCGGCTTTGCGCTGCAGAATGCCAACGCCAGCCGCATCTTCGAGACACTGGGCGCCCAACCCGATGAAATTCCGATCCTGTGGCTGGCCGCTCCGACCACCGGTTTGCTGGTGCAACCACTCATTGGCTACTTCAGTGACCGCACCTGGTCGCCCACGCTGGGTCGTCGTCGTCCGTACTTTCTCATTGGGGCAATTCTGGCCAGCCTGGCGCTGCTGGTAATGCCCAATTCGCCCGCGCTGTGGGTGGCGGCGGGCATGCTGTGGATTCTGGACGCGTCGATCAACGTGTTGATGGAACCCTTCCGGGCGCTGGTGGCCGATATGCTGCCCTCGGCCCAACGTACCACCGGCTTTGCCGTGCAGACGTTCTTTATTGGCGTGGGAGCGGTGGTGGCCTCGGCCCTGCCGTATATGCTAACCAACTGGTTCGAGGTGAGCAATACCGCGGCTGTCGGGGAGATTCCCGATTCGGTGAAATGGTCGTTCTACCTGGGCGGCTCGGTCTTTTTCGCGGCTGTGCTGTGGTCGGTGCTGCGCACCCGCGAGTATCCGCCCGACGAGTTCCGCCGCTACAACGGCGAAGAAGGCACCGACCTGGTCGACGCCGGACTGAAGCAGATTTGGATCGACTTCCTCAATATGCCCAAGACGATGCTGCAACTGGCGGTGGTGCAGTTTTTCACCTGGCTGGCGTTGTTCTGCGTCTGGATTTATACCACCTCGGCCGTCACCGCGCACGTGTACGGCACCACTGATCCCACCTCGGCGCTCTACAACGAAGGGGCCGATTGGGTGGGGATTCTGTTTGCGGTGTACAACGGCTGCTCGGCGCTACTGGCGTTTTTGTTGCCGGTGCTGGCCAAACTTATCAGCCGGAAGGGCGTGCATACCCTGGCGCTGTGCGTCGGCGGAGCGAGTTTGCTGTTGATCTACTTTATTGGCGACCCCACTTTGTTAATTCTGCCCATGATTGGGTTGGGGTTGGCCTGGGCCAGCGTGCTCACCATGCCCTACGCCATTCTGGCCGGTTCGTTGCCCCCGGCTAAAATGGGTATTTACATGGGCATCTTCAACTTCTTCATCGTGATTCCGCAGATCATCGCCTCGGCGCTGCTGGGCTGGGTGGCCCGCGAATTCTTCGATAGCCAAGCCATCTACGTGATCATGCTGGGCGGGGTATTGATGATCCTGGCGGGGTTGCTGGTCACTATTGTGAAGGATGTGGACGACGTAGCCTAGCGTTCACAATATTTCATATTATTTTGATTTATGTTTAATTTCAAAATTTTATTACGTTAATTGCCGCAAGAACAGAACTAAAACCTTACCCTATGGCTCCTTTTCAATCTCGCCGTCACTGGCTCAAGTCCACCGCGATGCTCACCGGGTTAGCGGCTATCCACAACCCATTTGAGGCATTTACCGCCGAGGCATTCACCGCCCGTCCTCCCGAAATATCACCCTGGGATTTCACAAAGATGAAGGCGCGACTTACTTCCAATGAAAATCCCTTTGGCCCGTCGCCACGGGCGCAACAGGTGATGATGGAAGCCATTCAAGACAGTTGGATGTACCCCAAGCTAGGGAAGGACGAATTTAAAAAGACTTTGACGGAACTCTGGAGTGTGACGGAAGATCACCTGATCCTCGGGGCAGGTTCTACCGAGATCTTGATGGCCGCCGCCCAGCACTTCGGCAAGCCGGGGAGTTCTCTGCTGGCCGCTGATCTCACCTATATGTCGCTCATTCGCCGGGCGTGTACCGACTATCAGGCCGGTCTGGTGACCGTACCACTCACGGGCGACTACGATTATGATTTTGATCAGATGCTGGACAAGATCACTTCCGATACCAGCCTGATCTATATTTGCAATCCGAACAACCCGACGGGACGCCTCACCGATGCCGCTCAACTGCGGGAGTTCTGCCGGAAAGCTTCCCAACGCAAGCCCGTTTTTGTTGACGAAGCCTATATCGACTATCAGGAAGATGCGGCGGCGCACTCAATGATTGACCTGGTGCAGGAAGGCTACCCGGTAATCATCGCCCGGACCTTTTCCAAGGTGCACGCGATGGCCGGGATGCGGGTGGGCTACGGAGTGGCCCCACCGGAACTCATCACCCAGTTGAAAAAATACGGCACCGACGGCAACGGTATGAGCCGTCCGGCGATTTTAGGCGCTCTGGCAACGCTGAAAGATGCGGAGTTTATGGACTACAGCCGCCGGATGAACGCCCAATCCAAGGCACAGTTGTATAAAACGCTGGAAGCCAATGGCTACGCGTACATTCCTTCCGATACCAACTTTGTGTTGTTTCCAATTCGGATGGATGGCGATCGCTTTGTGGCTGAAATGATGAAGCGGGGCGTAGGCCTAAAGCGGGTGTTATACCGCGATCAGCACCACTGCCGCGTGAGCATTGGCACCAAGGAGGATATGGAAACTTTTGCGCAAGCGTTTGAGGATATTGCGTGACATATTTGCGCTTTCGAATCCGGCGTGGAACGTTTGCATTCTTTTGCATCAATTTTGGCTTCGTTTGAACCCTCATACTTTGCGGAATATCTCCGCAGGTTGTTTTGAATTGAAGGATGGAATCTTGAATAGATCCGACCTCAGGGGCTTTCGGTCTTAATACTGATTAGAATAATGAGCCTTCACTAAGCCATAGCTATAGTACATCGGCCCACAGTGGTTTGCTTATACTAAAATTCTTGTTGCATCAAATACCCGGGTAACTCTTTCTACTGGTCCAACCACGGGTTCGTCTAAAGGCGGTTTGTCAGCTTCAACACTAAAAAACACGTAATATTTTGCGCCTTCATCGTGATAAGAGCTTCTGTGATAGTCAAAAGGCAATGTTTTATTAGATCCGACGCGCGTACCACCTGGTCGGGTTGCATAATACCTTAAATCATAAGGCGTGAATATTATAGTATCTACCCCCATATTATCATCATCACTACCCACTAAAAATTTAATCACACTAACCGCTAATTGTTGTACAACATCTGGTATTGGGTATCCTAGTATTAGGGCAAGATATGCTGCCGATTCTACGAGAAGTTCTATTTCTCTCTTATAGTAATCCGGATCACCTTCATCGTGTTCCATTACAGTCACCACCATAGAAACCTCGCTTAATTCTCCGTGCCAACATGCAGCTATCGGGCCGTTTCGTATCTCGTTATTATCAACATCTCCGTACCTTTTTCTTGCGACACCTATGGGGTGTAAGTACTTAAGGAACGGCAATTAAATAAGTTATCAGTTTAGGCGGCGATTCTGTAAGATAGTTTAGGTATTTGTTGATGAAACTGAATGCGCTGGAAGTCTACTTGCTCTTTAGTAGTTTTGATGCCAGTGGGATAGTGTTTGTCATTAATTCTGACAATGATTTTCAGTCCCGTACTGGTAGTAGTTTTTTGCATCACTTCTTGCACCAAAGCGTAGTTGGTGAATACTGCCCCCTGCATGGCCCGGTGTATATGCGGGAAGACTTGATGCTCAATTGGGTTCCATTTAGAGCAATAAGGTGGATAATGACAGAGGATAAAGTCTAGGCCGATTTCACGGGCTAGTAGCAGCATATGCTTCTTGAAAGCGTGATGGCGATAACTATTGCCCCCGCCTGCATCACAAAGGATAAGAATGGTGCGAGCCTTTGGATAATGGTGGATGCCGTAGTTGTCCCACCACCATAAAAGGTTATCGGCGATAAACTCAGCGGTCTCATGGCTCTTGCCAATAGAGAGGTAGGCTTGATGGCGTTGCATATCATAGATGCCGTGAGGCACCACTTTGCCTTCAGAGAGGTGCTCGTAATCATGATCGTAGACTTCAATAGGGGCCTGAGTGTAGCATTGGCCTGCCCGATGCAGGTTGCCTAGCCGTTCTTTCTTTTTGCAGTCCATGCTCAGTATTGGGGTTTCCATACGCATCATAGCCACCAAAGTGAAGATAATCTTAAACTGTTGATCGCGCTGTGCATAATAGCCCGTGGGCAGATTCTTATCCATCTTGCGGTAGCGATAGCCCAAAGTGCGCAACGTTCGTTTTACCATACTATGACTTACTTTTTGAGCGTGTTCTTCAAAAAAGTACCGGGCAATCTCCGGGGGCTTCCAATGTATCCAGTAAACCGAAGCATCTGTAGGGCTACCTGCTCTGTGACGCTCTATGAAGCCCAGCAACAACTGTTCAAGGTCAGGATGCTGAACAAAATTTTTTTCTCCCACCCCCAACACGTCTTTGTCTACCGGGGGGAACCTGCTCATAAAAGACAGGGTCTTTAAGTTCCCGCTCACCCTTGCGCAAGGTCTTTTGACTGATAGCTAACAAATCACCTATGTAACGCTTGCCGCCGTGCCCTAACTTTTGAGCTTCCAGCGCCGCGTAGTGGCGCTGCTCTTTTTCAGGAAGGTGACTATAGTAGTGCAGCATCAGTTGCTCTGTTTCTTGATTGTACTTCGTCATTGAACTATCTTTGGTTATTGCTAGCAAAGATAAACAAATTGGTGTTACTTTATTTTATCGCCTTTCCTAAGTAAATATGTTCGACACTTCTTGTTGATGCAGCTTGAAGTGAATAGTGTGATTTTGGTCTAGGTTTCTGAGGATTTCTTCTAGCTTTTCATCGAGTTCTTTCTGCGAGTCTATGGTTTCATATGGTAGCCATTGGTATTTTCTTTTGCGTTTTCGGGAAGTTTATGAAAGGAGGGAGCCACCGGTATCGTCGTTGTTGTCTAAAGAACGCTGAAAAGATCAGATAACCCACCACAAAGTCTGAACACTCTGTTCAATCAACCGTACCTAGCTCTGCTTATCCAAATATTTAAGTTGACATTTCGCGTAGGCTTGGAGCGACAACCCCGCCTTCAGCAGAGACTGCCAAGGCTATACCAAGCTTGGTTTTAAGCGTAGAAAATACAAAATGTCCATTTCGTGCTCTTGATAGTACTGCTTGGCAAACGCATGCATCGCACGCAGCAGCTTTCTATCGCGTACGTCCAGTCCCAGCACCTTGCCCCGCGCCAGTTCGGCCCGAATAGCTTCCGGGGCACTTGGGTCATCAAAGCAGAGTTGAATGCGGTGGTACTGATTTTCTGATCCGCTAGTTTTCAGTACCTGCTGCACGTAGTAATCAGAGGCCTGCACGTTTGACTCGGTGAGCAGGTCGGGCAGGTATTCAATCCACTGGAAGTTTCCCCAGTCACCTCGCCGCTTTCGGCCAATCACTTCGGTGGGAATCCGGTTGCGGTTCGAGGTGCCGGTGCCCAGCGAGAGCACCTGTAGTTCGTGCAGACTCTTGCCCAAACCCTTATTGGCCCCGTCCATGTAGCGGTACTCTGGTTTCTCGGAGGTGTTGCGGTTGATTGCGAAGGCCACCGCCGCCATGGCCGGATGGTTGATCGACACGCCCCCGTCGATGTGATTCTGATAGATCGGAAAATAAGTGGGACCGGCCGAGGTGCGCAACGCCAGATCAACCAGCGAAATATCTCGGTCGCGGATGAAGTTAGAGTGGTAGATAGCGGGGCGAAAGTTGATCGGTTGCCCGTCTGTTTCAGGATTCAGGTGAAAGCAACAAACCATCAACGATTTTTCGCCCTGCTGCCGTAGCCGCTCGTTAACGTCGCCCAGGGTAGCGTTTCCGAAGAGCGAGGTAAGAATCTTTTTAAAGCAATACTCCGTAGAGTTTTAAGGGGGAAATAAATTAAAAAGGCGAAAGTCTAGTTTTGGTTTTGCGAAACTACAAAACAAAGACTTTCACCTATGAATGTAGAAACACTCACGCGTATAATAATGGACAAAATGCCTGACATAGGCAAATGGCAACGAGACTTTATGATTCATTTGATGCCCCTACTGCTGACCATCCGTGGTCGCCATAATTTTGAGAACTTATCCCGTTATGGTTCTTCCAACGAGGCGACCTATCGGGCGCGCTATGAGAAAAGTTTTGCCTTTGAGCAATTCAACGAGCAATTGATTTTGTCTATGCCCACTGAGGAACGTATCATTGCTTTCGATCCTAGTTACCTGCCCAAAAGCGGTAAGCATACCCCAGGTACGAGCTACTTTTGGTCAGGGTGTGCTAATGCGACTAAGTACGGCCTAGAGATTAGCGGTTTTGCCAGCGTGGGCATAGAGAGTCGTACGGCCATGCATTTGTATGCCAAGCAAACCATCGGTCAAGACCGCTACGGTTCGCTACTGGACTATTATGCTGGTCTGGTGGTAGAGCAAGCCAACCGATTGAAAGCTGTTTCTACTACTTTAGTAGCGGATGGTTACTTCTGGCGCAGACCGTTCGTGGATGCAGTGAGCGGGCAAGGCTTCACGCTGATTAGCAAACTGCCCAGCAATGCGGTCTTGCAGTATCCTCATCTAGGGCCCAAGCCCAAACGTAGAGGCCGACCCCGCAAGTATCAAGGGCGCGTTAACCGGCTGGCTTTGGATAGGGCGCACTTTACCCCCTGTCTACAAGAAAATAATATGATCGCTTATCAAGGCAAAGTCTATGTGAAAGCATTGGATCGTTTAGTCAAGTGCGTCATCGTGCACATAACCAAAAAAGATGGTTCTCTGAGAGCAGAAGCTTTCTTTGCTACTGATCCGACTATGGATGGAGCTAAAGTGCTAGAATGCTATCGCTTACGTTTCCAGATAGAGTTTCTCTATCGGGATGCTAAGCAGCACACTGGCCTGACGGAATGCCAGGCCCGTAGTGAGCAGAAGATACATACCCACATCAATGCCAGCCTGACGGCCGTATCACTAGCCAAAGCAGTATACGCTTGGCCTGAGCCAGGACAACCAAGAAAGCCTTTCTCCCTCTCCAGCATCAAAATCCAGTACTTCAATGAACATTTGCTACACAGGTTTTTTAGCGAGTTCGGTATAGCTGCCGAATTCTATCAAAATTCGCCACAGTATCAAATGCTATACAACTATGGCTGCATTGCCGCTTAAAACTCTACAGACTATTGTTAAATGGTTTGTTAGAATAATCGGCCCCGAAATTTTTACCGAAGCCGTCGCGCAGATCGTCCAGCCGGGTATCGTGAAACACCTTCTCCGACTGATTCAAATACAGGTCGACCAGTTGGGCCGGTTCCAGTCCGTAGGCCAGTCCGATGCTAATAATCCCCCCGGTGGAGGTGCCCGCGAACAGATCAAACAGTTCAGTGGGATGCTGACCGGTGGCTTGGTAGATACCGTTGAGCAGCGTGGCGGGGATAAGGCCGCGAGTGCCGCCGCCGTTGATCGAAAGAATGCGGAACGGTTGGTTCATGAGGGTGGTTTTTAGGATAGTACATCCTGATAACCGCGATTGTAACCTCCAGTAGCGACAGATTGCAATCTGTCGCTACGGCAATCTGTCGCTACGGCAATCTGTCGCTACAAAATGAACCTACGCCGAACAACCCACGCCCCCAGAATCAGAACCAGGGCCCCCGCCACCACCCACCACCACTCCGAGAAACCACCCGTTGCCGATAGCGGATCACTGTTCCCTACCTGCACAAAGGCGGCCCAATAGTAAGGGTGCGCCTGCGCCGACCGGGCCCCGTCCAGGTAGTCCAGTCTGGCCGTGCGCAGGGCTTGGTCTTTGGCGTCCCCGTCGTGCAAGTGCGCAAAGAAGCGCTGCATGATCTGCCTGGTTGACTGGTCGTCGGCGTTCCACAGACTCATGGTCACGTTGGGGCACCCGGCGTACTTAAAGGCCCGGCCCAGGCTCATGATGCCTTCGCCCGGAGCCAGGGTGCCGATGCCTGTTTCGCAGGCGCTGAGCACCGCCAGTTCGGCATTGAGCGCGAGATTATACAACTCGTTGGCGTGCAAAAAACCGTCTTCGCGCACGGTATCGCTCTGCTGGGTGAAGATCAAGCCCGAAAAGTCATCGTTTTCGTCGTTTGCATAGGCATGCATGGAGAGGTGAAGCACCGCGCTTTGCGGAGCATATTGCTTGAACTGGGCTTCGGTGGCAGCTTCGTTGACAAAGGTTTTACCTTGGAACAGCTGGGAGACAAAGGCAATTTCTTCCCGATTGTGCCGCAACTGCCCTAGTCCCAGTAGCTTTCCATCCAGGGTGGTGCGCACCTCCCGGCTCTCGGCCAGTGGCGCTTCCGGGTAGGAGGGGGCGAAGCCCAGGTAAGCGTAGGGTACATCGTCCGAGGGTGGTGCGGGGGTTGATAGTAGCGTTGCCGAGTACTCATAGCTCACCGGAAGCTGCTTCACCAAGTAGGGCAGCGACTGATAATCGATGCGGGTGGAGTTGGGCGCTTCGGTAAGCAACACGTTGAAGGGCAGGTAGCCGAGCAAGCCATCGGGGATGATAATAAGTTGCTCGGTTTCGGTCTCCGCGTCTAGCCAGGGAGCCAGCAGGGTTTGGTACAAGCCGTGGGCATCTTTGGTGAACGTTCTAAAGGCTGATAGGTCACTGGCCTTCTGATAATCATACTGACTCACGGAGCGCAGCACGTTGGCTAAGCTTTGATGGAAGCCACTATCCAGCGGGGTGGTCTGCCACTGCACATCGTCAGATTGGACCGCAAAAGTGTAGAGCATGCTGTCGCCGTAGGAAAAGGAGAGTAGGGTGGTGCCCCGGGGCAAGCGGCACTGAAGCTCCCTGAGTCCGGTTACTTTGGTATCGTACTTGAGTTGGTAGTAGTTGGGGTATTCTGTCTCCAGGCGTTTGATCAGGGCATTGTAGGTTTCCCTGGTTTCGAAGGCTCGGTTGCGCAGTCTCTGCTGGGTAGCGTCATCTTCAGCCTGATACCGTTGATTTTCCCAGTAAGTTAGTTTTTGCTTTAGTTTAATTTCTTCTTCTAAGAGCTCGTTCGGAATAGCCGAGAAGGAGCGGGCTTCGGAAGTTCTAACGGCCTCTAGTAAGGTTGCGGCCTTACTCTTCTCCGAAAAATAGAACGCTTCAGCCAGAAAGTCGGCTTGCGTAAGGTTTAGGTTAGCCGCTTGTAGGCAGGTTCGGATCGCCTGTTCGTACAGACTAGCCGCCTTAGCGGAGATGAACTGCTTGTATTCCAGCGAAGGAAACGTCTGGCGCATTTGGTCCGTTACCTCAATTGTCAATCGGTAAGTGTCCCAGGCTTGTAACAAACTGGCAGTGTCACGAGGGGTCGTCTGGTTCTTAAGATAAAGAGACCAGGCTTTTGAAGACAGCGACTCTAACAAATCCTTAGTAATGTTCACCTCACTTAGCGTAGGATTACTGGCCAAATCCGAGTTATCAAAACCATCCAATTGCTGGATCAGTGCGTGCTGAAAATGCCAAAGGGCAGTATCCACCTGATTATTCTGCAAGTATACCTGGCCCATTCGATTATAAATTGAAGCTTTTTCCACGTGTTTACCCGGATGATCATCATTGGTAATCGCCAGCGCCCGGTGGAAGTACCGCAGGGCCAGCGCATTGTCACCTTTCGCTAAATAAATATCTCCGCAGAGAGTTACGTTAGCCGTCTCCTTGGTACTAAGCGCGTACCAGCGAGCCAACTGATCCAATTGCCAGAGCGCGCTATCGTACTGCTGACGCGCCAGATGCCAGTGAGACAACTGTCGGTAATTGGCACCGATAGCTCCTCGGGCCTGACCGGGAAAAGGGTGACTTTGAAGAATTTTTAGTGAACTATCGTAAAATTTTCTGGCTTTTCGTGATTCAGGCGAACTCACACTCGTGGCCAACTGATCATAGCTTGATCCTATGGCCAACTGAAGCAGCGCTTGGT
Source organism: uncultured Cytophagales bacterium (assembly GCA_963761785.1). Lineage (GTDB taxonomy): Bacteria > Bacteroidota > Bacteroidia > Cytophagales > Cyclobacteriaceae > Tunicatimonas. Next base: position 392,426 of record CAVXII010000001.1, on the reverse strand, counting down.
GATACGGAAATTCTTCGCGAAGCGTTTGTCGAGGAAGCCACTGCAGTGCCAACTGGCGATAGACAACCGCCTGGGCGTAATTTTCTAACTTGTGGTAGCAAAGTCCCAACTCATAATAGGTATCGGAAACCAGCATTGAGTCCTGATACTGCGCCGGGTCGACAACGATGGGTTGAAAGGAATTGATCGCTTTGAGCGGATCACCCATGCTCTCATCGTAGAAAAGGCCCCATGTATAGGGAATGTTCACCCGCAGTGCACGCGTGGGGTCGAGCGTGTCCAGGGCCTCTTGATGGTGTTGCTCGATAAACTCGGCCCGATGAAGAAAATACTGGAACGAATCTATCCAACTGTGTTGCAAGGCACACCAGGCCATGCGCAAATGGGCGTCCAGATAAAGATCATAGTGACCACCTTGCTGAGCCGCACTGGCCGCTTTTTGGTACAATTGAATGGCGCTGTCCGGATCAGCAAAGTAAAAATTCTGATCCACTTGATCGAGCTGCTCACTAATACTTAGCGCTGGCGATGTTTGGGCGAGCGCCCCGGAAGATAAAAACATAAAAATACCAAGCAGCCTACCAATGGTAGATCGCTTGGTGCCATTAAATGCCGAAGATAAAACTTTGCTAGCGCAAGAAATCAACAATATCAGAAGTAACTTTTCCTTCAAATCCAACCTGTTCAATCGATTTACCGGTGTCGTACAGAGAGCCAAAGGTAACCTGAAGTTGATCGGATACTACCTCAGCTTTTTCGGTTGGTGAGTAAATTAGGGTAACCGCTCCGGTTTCAGGGTCTGCATCAATGTCTATTAGATTAGCTGCCACCGAACCGGTTTCAGGATCATAGATTGAACCTTTGAATTTTTCGTAATTAAAGCGCGTCGGGTCAAGGCCCTCAAATCCATTAGAAAAGAATCCAAGGTCAGGATAACAGAGTGGGCTGATTCTCACTGGGCAACCCTTTGGCCGTCGTCGTATAACATAAGATATCTGCCCTTGCTGTCCCAAAAATTCGGTTGTCTGTTTATCGGAGTACAAGGTCGCTTTAGCTATGATCTCAGATTTATCTGGGTTGCTAGCTTCGTATTTGTCAATGATTTTTGGTGAGTTGCTGAAAATACTGGCATCCTCTTCTTCCTGGCAGGCAGATAGGAAAGCAAAACAGGTAAGTAACAGGACGAGTGAAAGTAAACGAGAATACGTCATGGGGATTGGTTGGTTAGGGTGAATGAAATTATTTGTTTAGTCATTTATACCCGTATTTCTGGTAAGGTAAACAATATTTTCCGCGAAATTGAAATTATTCTAAAATTATTCATTTTCCGATAATTAAAATAATTATCACGCCATTAGCCAAGAGTAAATTTTGTCAATTAATCCATTTACATTAATATTCCAGAAAATAAGTTTTGCGTTACGGACATTTCTGTTCTGAGATAAGAGCTTTTTAGCCATCTGCATACCCTCCAACGAAGTGCCATCGTAGACGCAAACAAAACCTGCCACTACAGTTAGGCGAGTTTCTGGTAATTTGTGTACTTTCGCCTCCCAGCCCGGGGGTTTATGCTAACTCATCACCCGCTACTTTATGACGTCATCCGTTGTGAGAGAGACCATCAACCAAGCCATTGCGCAACACACCTACGGAGAACAACCCGCCGAGCTTTACGAACCCATCCGCTACATCATGGCCCTGGGCGGCAAGCGGCTGCGCCCTACCCTTGCCCTGCTATCCTACCAACTCTTTCGCGACGATGCCACCACGCCCGCCGTGCTTAATCCGGCCCTGGCCGTAGAAGTGTTCCACAACTTCACCCTGATGCACGACGACATCATGGACGAAGCGCCGCTGCGCCGCGGCAAGCCCACCGTGCACGAGCACTGGAACCGCAACGTGGCCATCCTGTCGGGCGACGTGATGCTGGTGAAGGCCTACGAACTGCTGCTGCACACCCCGCCCCCGCAGCTGCCCGCCGTGCTGGCGGCCTTCAACCGCTGCGCCACCGAAGTGTGCGAAGGGCAGCAGTGGGACATGAACTACGAGACGGTGTCGGAGGTGCATGAGGCCGACTACCTGCGCATGATTCGGCAGAAAACGGCGGTGCTGCTCGGCTTTAGCCTGCAACTGGGCGGACTGCTGGCCGAGGCTAACCCGGCAACCGTTCGCTTACTCTACGAGCTGGGCATCAGCATTGGCATCGGGTTCCAGTTGAAGGACGATCTGCTCGACGTGTACGCCGACCAGGCGGCTTTCGGTAAGCAAGCGGGCGGGGATATCATCGCCAATAAGAAAACATTTTTGCTCATCAAGGCACTGGAAAACGCTCAGGACGAACAGCACGTGCAAATCGTAGACTGGATTAGCCGTCCCGCCTTCGACAAAGACGAAAAGGTGGCGGCAGTGAAAGCCATCTATGACCAACTCGGTATCAAAGCGCTCACCGAAACCATTATGAACCACTACTTTCAGCAGGGGCTAGAGCAACTACAGCAACTGTCGGCCGACCAGGAGCGTAAGCAAGCCCTTCGCTCGTTTATCGAACCCCTCATCCACCGCGAAAAGTAACCGAAACGTATGCAATTTTCAATCACGATCATCATCATCGCCGTCACGGTGGGGGTAAGCCTGCTGGCCTGGAACAAGCCCGAACTCATGCAGCGGTGGATTTTCAATCCGCACCGCATTCAGACTAACCGGGAGTACCACCGCTTTCTCACCTCGGGCTTCATCCACCAGGACTATATGCACTTGCTGTTCAATATGCTCACCCTGTACTTTTTTGGTACCCTGATTGAGCAGGTCTACGCCTACCTCTACGGTGCCAGCGGACCGTGGATTTACGTGGGATTGTACCTCACGGCTATTGTGGTGTTGAGCATCACAACCTACGTGAAGCACCGCAACAACCCGGCGTATAATTCGCTGGGTGCTTCGGGTGGGGTGTCAGCCATTCTGTTTGCCGCCATCCTGTTCGACCCGACCAGCACGCTGCTGGTGTTCTTTATCATTCCGATGCCCGCCTTTTTGTTGGGGGCGTTGTTTTTATTGTACTCCTATCAGCAGGGGCGCAAGGGTTTGGGCGGCATCAACCACGACGCCCACCTGCTGGGAGCCTTATTCGGCATCGTCTTCACAATCGCTTTGGAGCCCCAGGTAATCGGCAGCTTCGTGGAACAGATTTCGCAGTATAGCTTATTTAGCTGATTCCAAGCACAAACCAACCGCTTGGCTGTCTGAGGGCTTATTGACCCCCCGAACGCCAGTGCTGATCGGCGAAATCCAGAAAGCGCGCCCAGTCGTAATCGGTGATGTCGTGCGGGCCACGGCGCACGTGATAGCCGATGGTGCCCATGGTGGGTTCTTCCACGGTAGGCATCTCGTCCGCGGGCAAGCCGGTGGCCGGCAAACCGGAGGTGCTCAGCAAACGGTAGACGGAGTCGGCGTGGTGGGCTGATAGAAACTCGCCGCGGGGGTCGGCCCAGCGGTCTTCTTCGGCACTGGCCACGTACACCGGGCGGGGTGCCATTAGGGCGATCAACTGATGCTGATCCACTGGCAACTGGTCTTCCCGTCCGTTATACTGCTTAAAATTGTCGCAGAACCAGTGGGGAAACGACGTATTGATCACCTCGAGGGTTTCTCCGAACCGCCGTCGGCTGAGCGCCGCCCCGCCGCAGCCCGACTCATTAGAGATCACCATCGCAAACCGTTCGTCCTGCGCCCCGGCCCACAGCGCGGCCTTGCCCAGGCGGGAGTGCCCCAGTACCGCGACGCGCTCAGCGTCCACCTGCGCATCAGTAGCCACATAGTCCATCGCCCGCTGCAAGCCCCAGGCCCAGGCCCCGACGGCTCCCCACTCGTCGGGCTTGGGTTTCGTCTGCCCCGGCGCGTAGAAAAGCGGATGGATACCGTCTTGAAAGTCAACCGGGTTGTTCTTATCCGGGTCCAGATCGCCGCAGTAGATGGTGGCCAGTCCGTAACCTCGGACCAGGATTTCCTCCACCGGCCAGCGGTAGTCCCGCACCCCGCGGGAGGCCTGGGTTGCCCGGTGATCTACGATACCGTACTCCTCATTGGCCATCATCCACCGCTCCGAGAGTGTGATGCCGGGGTCGGGATGAATGGTGTGGTTGCCGTAGAAATTCAGTCCCAAAAATAGCGGTACCGGTCCGTCGGTCTTATTTGGCAGATAGAGCAAAATCGTCATGGAAGGTTGGGCCTGATCCTCGGCGAAGTAGACGACCACCTCGCGCCGAATGGCCGTTCCGCCCAGGGCGTTTGGTTCGTCGGCGATTACCTCGAAGTGCAATGTGTCGGCCGGTCCGGGGCTTCGCCCGTATACTTGCGTTTCGAAAAGAGAAAGCAACTCGGTCCGTCGCGCTTCCCACTGTTCAGGATTGGTCACGGCTCGGCCATCAGAAAGCCGCAGGAGCGGGGGTAGTTGGTAGTCAGGCACCTGGGCCTCATCATAAATAACCGACGCGCGCTGGGCAAACACTGGGGAAAGGCTCATACCAATAAGAAGTAGGGAAAGCAGCTGGTACATACAACAAGGGTTAGGTTCAGGTTAATAATGAATTGGGGTAATATTACAAATTTTGCGGTAGATGTTGCGCCGTCAGCTAAGCCAATTGGCCTCCTGGGCGCTACCCCCGATAGTTTAACCCAGCATAAATCAGTAATTTTGGAGTTAATCGCTTTAACCTGACCATCACTACCCGCCCATGAAACTAGCTGCCATCGACATTGGTACCAACTCCATCCACATGGTGGTGGTGGAGGTAACCGCTCGCCATACTTTTGATGTAATCAAACAAGAAAAAGAAATGGTGAAGCTAGGATCGGGCGTATTTTCCACCAATCACCTGTCATCTCGTGCCTACCAGGCGGGAATAGAAACCATTCGCCGGTATGTGAGTCTGGCTGATCAGCTGGGCGTAGACGAGATTATCACGGCGGCCACCAGCGCTATTCGCGAAGCCCGCAACGGCGGTGATTTTCTGGATGAAGTTATCGAGAAAACGGGCCTGTCTCCCCAGGTGATCTCCGGTAAAGAAGAAGCAAGACTCATCTTTTTAGCGGTGCGTAACGCCATAGAACTTAAGAATGAAAACGCACTGGTGATCGACATCGGTGGGGGAAGCACCGAGGCAGTAGTGGGCAACACCACCGAAGTGCTCTACCGTAGCAGCATGAAGCTGGGGGTGCGCCGCCTGCTCGATATGTTCGAGAACGAGGGTCCGGTGGGTAAGGAGGCTCGTGGAGTGCTGGAAGCCCACATTAAGTATACCGCCCGAGAAGTGATGGAAGCCGCTAAGGCCCAGGACTTTACCCAGGTGATTGGTACCTCAGGCACCATTCGCACCCTGGGCGAAGCGGCTCATTTGAGCACTGGCGGCAAAGACCTGCGTACGGTCAATGCCGAAGTGGTGTCGCTGGAAGATATAGAGCGACTCACCGATCAACTGCTGGAGATGTCACCCAAAAAGCGCACTGAAATCAATGTAATTAACAAGCGGCGTGCCGATGCGATTCATCTGGGAGGAGTGCTACTGGTGCAACTGATGAAGCTGGCCGAATCCACGCAGATCACCCTGTGTGACGCCTCACTGCGGGAGGGCCTCATTATTGACTACATCCAGCGCTACTCGGGCAAAGGTTTTTCGTTTTCGCTGCACGAAGACCTTCGGCACCGCAGCGTGGCCCAATTGGCCCGCAAGTATAGTTCTGACCTGGAGCAGCGGGCGCACGTCGCGCACCTGGCCGGACAAATGTTCGATCAGCTCAATGCGGCGCACCGCCTGGACAAATCTGCCCGTGACCTGCTTGAGCACGCTGCGATGCTCTACGGGATTGGGCAGTATATTAGCTTCGAGCGCTACCACAAGCACTCGCGCTACATCATTTTTCATTCGGGCCTACGGGGTTTTACTGACGAAGAGGTACTCCTGATCGGTCACGTGGTGCGCTACCACCGCAAGGCAGTCCCCAAGAAGAAGCACGGTAAGTTTCGCAAGCTTTCTAAGGAGCATCAGCAGACGGTATCGGTGCTGGCCGGTATCCTACGGATAGCCATCGGACTTGATAACACCAAAAATCAGTTGGTGAAGAAGGTGAAGTGCGAAATAACGGACAAAAAGGTGACAATCAACCCCATCGGCGCCGATCAGATTGACCTGGAGATATGGGAAGCCCGCCGCAACCGTCATTTGTTAGAGGATGTACTGCGGCGTGAATTAGTCATTCCAACAGCTTGATCCAACGTTTTTCTGCCTTAGCGCTGGCGCGTGTAATTAAATAAGCAAATTGCCAGCTTCACCCATCACAATTGGTTTGTGTTTTGTTATATGGCGGTTGTAAATATAACTTTTCTAATTAAGAAGGGGTATAAATTAATTCTCGTAAAACAAAATCAATATGCAAAGACCACTACTTGTTTTATTCTTTAGCCTTCTGCTCACCGGTGGCTACGCACAGTATTACGAAGAAAATTACCAGGAAGAAGCCCCCGAGAGAGCGGCGCTGACCATTGGAATCTTGCAAGGAGGAGGTTCCCTGATCGGGGCAGATTTGGAAGTGCTGCTTACCCAACAAGTAGGATTGCAGGTAGGAGCCGGGCTGGTTGGATTTGGCGCGGCAGTTAACGTCCACCTGAAACCGACCATTCGAAGTTCTATGATCTCGATGACGTACTGGAACCAGGGAACGGGCCAATCATTCGTGCAGAATGCGGTAGGTCCTAGTTTCGTTTATCGCGGCCAAAAATGGTTTACCGCTCAGATTGGACTGGGTAAGCTCCTGGGCAAAGGTCCAGCTTTCCCGGAAGACATAGAACAGCCGCCCGTGATGCTTCTTTATTCTATTGGGGGCTACATCCCATTTCAATGATTTTAGTGCGCTTATATTGGCACGACCTCCAATAGGCCATCCAACAGTAAGCGTCCGTCAGTATTCCCCAGCGCCTCATCAGCCGCTCGTTCAGGGTGGGGCATCAAGCCGAACACGTTCTTGTGCTCATTAGTAATTCCAGCGATATTGTCTGCCGAACCGTTGGGGTTGCTTTCTTCCGTGGTTTCTCCGTCGGCTGTGCAGTAGCGGAACAAAATCTGATCGTTATCAACGAGCTGGCGAATGGTCTTGTCGGGGGCGTAATAGCGACCGTCGGCGTGGGCAATGGGAATTTTGTAGGCCTGTTGCGGATCGAGCTCTTTGCTCATTTGAGCAGAACGGGAAACCGGCTTGAGAAAGATGTTTTTGCAGATAAACTTTTGGCGCAAGTTAGGCAGCAACACCCCCGGCAGCAAGTGCGCCTCCGTCAGAATTTGAAAACCATTGCAGATACCCAGCACGTACCCACCCCGCTCAGCGTGCTCGACTACTGGCCGCATAATCGGTGAGAACCGTGCAATGGCACCTGATCGTAGGTAGTCGCCGTACGAAAAACCACCTGGCACCACAATGAAGTCGCACCCCTGTAGGTCAGTATCTTTGTGCCACAGCTTCGTTACTGACTGCTGGAGCACCTCACTGAGCACGTAGAAAATATCTTCGTCGCAGTTGGAGCCGGGGAAAACGATAATGCCGAATTTCATGCCGCGAAGGTAAGGAAAAACCAGCGAAGATGATAACCAAAAAATGCACTTGGTATCTAAGCCATCTGATCGGTCTTGGTGTGGTAGAATCGGTAGTGCAGATACACTTTATTTACCCGCAGGATGCTGAGCAGGTGGGTCCAGAGCTTTTGGTAGGGGACTACTTCTACCTCGGTGGCAATCTCGTTGGGGATGGTGTTACGCGTTAGTTTTTTGTAGTAGCTATTGCCCTTCTCGCTCACGCGCTCGTAATCAAACTCTTTCTCCACCATAACCTCGAGCAGACGAATGAAGATACTGCTGCGGTAGTTATGGCGCTTATCCAAGTGCGCAGATTTGTGCTCCGAAAGCTTGGCAACGCAGGTTTTCACCGCGTTGACCTGTCCCTCACGGAGCAAGAACAGACACTGAATAATGCGCGAGGCGATGGTGAAACTGTCGTTATCGAACGGAGGTGGCTGCTGCATAAACTCGTCAAGGTTAAAGCCCCAGCGCAGGATTTTAGCATCATTGAAAAATATCAGATACGCTCGGTAGATAAACCATCGTTGGGCATCTGCCTCTTGCAGAGAGGTGAAGTTTTTGTTGGTACGCACCTTACGAAACAGCGCCTGTGCCTCTTCGTACTGTTCCTCTCGCATCATCAGCAGAAAGTAGTGTTCAGCGAAACTAAACCAATCAGTGCCACTGGGTCGGAAGAGCTTCAGCGCTGACTTAACGTAGGCGATTCCGTCACCACCCGCAGGAGCATTGAGATATGCGTACGCTTTGATGAAAGCGATACGCTTTTTAGACAGCGGCACCCGAACGCTATCGTTGGTGCCCTGTAAGTACTGCCTTTCCAACTGGGAACATATCTTGATATTGTCAGCAAACCGGCGTTCCATACCGTTGAGTACTAGCTCTAACTCGCTAGCCAATACATCCAACGTGCGACTTCGATGGGCTTTGGCTTGCTTGCGGATATGCGCGATAGACGTGGGAATCTCGTCTAAAATGCGTTTTTGGGCACTCACCGACTTATTCACGTGCACCAGCGATTGGTGGAATAAGGTTTGGCAGTGTTCGTAGGCCGCTAGTTTTTTCTCATACTGTTGCAACTCGTCGCTCGCCTCCTCAAAGGGAGTAAGTTTGCCAATCAACGCGTATTGATCACGCAGCAGGCGGGCTGTGCTCACGGCCAACGCGTAGAGTTCAAACTCTTTGGCGGTTCGTAACAAGGTAGGAAGAATGCGAAGTGCAATTTCGGGGGCCCCTTCGTTAATGAGAATTTTGCACTGTAACAAAGTCTTCTCACTATCGTATTGCACCCGTTCGTAGAGGGTATAAGATGTTTTTTCGTAATCTAAAAAGAAGAGATGGTTCAGAAGCTTAGAACGAAGTTTGCCCTTGGCGTTGCGGTAGTTGCGGTTGCCTGGGTCTACCTTGAAGATTGCCTTGGCGGCGTCTTCATCCGAGGTGAATTTCGTGTTGACAATACCTTGATAAAGCAGGTTGTCTTTGGATGTTTCTTTCTTTCTAAAATTAAAGTTCACAAGTTGCAAACTCCGTTGGCTTTTTTTCTTAACAATCTTGACAAGGTGTTGTAAATCTTCCATAGAGCGATACTACTAATTATATATGACCGCTTAAAGGTAGGAAAAATGTGGCGTTTGCAAAATAAACTTACACAAAACTATGGGTGAAAAGTTAAATATATACCCAGTAAAGTGATGAGAAAAATAGCAAAACTGCTGTTGAGGCATGTTTTGCCCAAACAAAGATGACAAAACGCGCTTATATATTACATTGAATTCTGCTCACCGATGCTTCTTATGGCCATTGGTCAGCCCCCTTAGTACAACAAAAAGAGGGCACCCACGGGAGCCCTCTTTTAGCAAGACGGTAATCTCAAATTATCCTGACGTGGTTTGGAAATTGCGATGCAGGTAGCAAACCACCGGACTGGCTTAGCTATCCGCTACCTTTTGTAAAACCTGATGGTCGTATTAACCTCAGGCCCGGTAACTTTTAAGAAGTATAACTCTATTTTAAAAGTTGAGACACTTAACTGAAGTTTTTCCCCGGATTGCCTATAGCGCAGCAATACTCCGCCCCCCAGTTGATACGCAACTAAGTCAAGTTCTCCCTGATTACCAGGGATGGGCGTCTCAAAGGAAGACAAGAGTGCCTGCTCCGTAGGGGCGGCCGGGTAGCAACCGTCATCCTCTATGTTAATCGCTTTGGACCCGTAGAATCTGGTCCACTTTCCCATTAACAAGCTTCCGATGGCCACATACTTCTCTACCTCAGACAGTGAGGTGTTGATCATCTCAACGCGATCAAAGGTCAGATCAATATTGCTGGCGCCTACGAAAAACTTGAACCATACATCCGCGTCGGTGGCCGAAGCCTCGAAGGTGAAGGTGAGCTGCTGGGGTTCTGTTTCCAGAGCAAAGTGCTCTTCCCAGTAGATTGCAAAATCGCCCAAGGTTTGCTGAATCGCCGGATTCAGCTGCCAGTTGGCTTCGCCACTGTTGACAATGCTGGTCTTGGCGGCGTTCGGCCCCGAAAGATTCGCGTCGGTCACGGCGGTCAGCTCCGCTTCTGCTTCAGACTCTTTTAGCCTGGGTCATCTGGCACTTATGTCGCGAATTTCAGCGATTTATTGGTGTAATGCTGTAGGATTTATCGGGTAGTCTGGCGGGAAGCAAATGCACGGTTAGGGAGCAAAAAGCCCCGACTGCAACGGCAGCCGGGGCACAAAACTATTGGTACTTCTATACGCGGACTATCCGGACTATCGGTACTTCTGGATGATCGCCAGCGCCTCGGCTGAGGTCTTACTAAGCGTATCGTAGCCACCGGTGGCTGTCACATCTTTGGTAATCAGCTTGGAGCCCATGCCTACGCAGTGCACGCCCGCCTCAAACCAGCCCCGTAGGTTCTCTTCGGTCGGGGCCACGCCCCCGGTGGGCATGATGCTCGTCCAGGGACACGGACCCAGCACGGCCTTCACAAAGGCGGGGCCGCCCACTTGCGTGCCGGGAAAAATCTTCACCACCTCAGCCCCCAATTCTTCGGCATACGAAATCTCTGATAGCGAACCACAGCCCGGCGACCAGCCAATCTTCCGGCGGTTGCACACCTTGGCGATGTCAACACTCAGGATCGGCGACACCACAAACTCAGCGCCTAACTGAATGTAGAGCGCCGCGGTGCCCGCATCCATCACCGAGCCCACGCCCATCAGCATATCGGGCATTTCTTTAGCGACATGCTTATTAAGTGCGCCAAAGATTTCGTGGGCGTAGTCGCCGCGGTTGGTGAACTCAAACACGCGCACGCCCCCTTCGTAGCAGGCCCGCAGCACCTGCTTGCCCACCTCCAGGTCAGCGTGATAAAATACCGGAACCATACCGGTGTCATACATGGTGGTTGCTACTTTAATGCGAGAAGATCGAGCCATAGGGGTTGGTCAGTTAGTATAGTGGAATTAATTTGTGGGTGTTAACGGACGATACTTTAACAGCGTTACGCCTTGGTTTGTAATCGTTCGATTGCTCAATTGTTGACTACGGGGGCAATTTAGCCATTGAACAATTGAGCCATTGAACTATCTCGAAACCCGCCCCGAAGCGTCGCCGCTCATGAGTTTTTCTACTTCGCCGACGGTTACTAAATTGAAGTCGCCCTTAATGGTATGCTTGAGGCACGAAGCTGCCACCGCGAAGTTCAGCGCTTTCTGCGCGTCGTCTTTATACGTTAGCAAGCCGTAGATCAGGCCGCCCATGAACGAGTCGCCGCCCCCCACCCGGTCCACAATGTGGGTGATTTGGTAGGTCGGTGCTTCGTAGAGCTTCTGCCCGTCGTACAGCACGCCCGACCAACTGTTGTGGCTGGCGCTGATGGAGCCCCGCAGCGTGATGATCGCTTTGTCGGCCCGCGTGAAGCGCTCCAGCAACTGCTTGCCCACCGATTCGTAGGCCGCCCCTTCCACGTGCCCCTGCGTCACGTCTACTCCCTCGGGATGGATACCGAACACCTTTTCGGCGTCCTCTTCGTTGCCCAGGATCACGTTGCAGCCGTCCACCAGGTCGGGCATCACGTCGGCGGGCGACTTGCCGTACTTCCACAGGTTCTTGCGGTAGTTCAGGTCGCACGACACGGTGATGCCTTTGCTGTTAGCAGCTTGGATGCCCTCCAGGCACACGTCGGCCGCGCCCTGCGAGATGGCGGGGGTGATACCCGTCCAGTGAAACCATTCGGCCCCGTCCAGGGTTTCGTCCCAGTCGATCATACCCGACTGCACCTGCGCCAGCGCCGAACCGGCCCGATCGTAGACCACCTTGCTGCCCCGGCTCACCGCGCCCGACTCCAGGAAGTAGATGCCCAGCCGTTCGCCACCGATGGCGATGTGGTCGGTGCCCACGTTGTGGTGCCGCAGGGTAGCCAGCGCCGCGCGCCCCAGGTCGTTGTCGGGCAGGCGCGTCACAAACTGGGGCGACAGCCCGTAGTTGGCCAGCGATACGGCTACGTTGGCCTCGCCTCCGCCGTAGGTGGCCTCAAATTCGGTGGCCTGAATGAATCGCAGGTAATCGGGCGTGGCCAGTCGCAGCATAATCTCCCCGAAGGTGACAACTTTCTTGCTCATAGGATTGGGTTGATAGGTTAGATTAGTAATGTTTACAAAAGTGTTATTGATAGGTTTTTATAAAATATCATCATGTAGATTATCCTTTCAAAGGTTCGTGTTGGTCTACGATTAGTAAGATTGTATTGTATTTCATCATTCGGTGTTTCTTGCGCCCGGCGCAAAGACTCATGAATAGCGAAGTAGAAGAACTTTCAAAACATAATCGCGCTGCCGACATCAACATCAGAATAGGAAAAACCCTACTAAGCCACCGGAACGGCCAACGGCTCAAATTGAAAGAAATTCTTCGCATTGTAATAACATATATTCTGCACCATGCTGCCCAGCAGATCCATATCGTGGGGCAGTTCGCCGTCCATCACGTCATTGCCCAGCAGGTTGCACAGGATGCGGCGGAAGTACTCGTGCCGCGGGTACGACAAAAAGCTGCGCGAATCGGTGAGCATGCCTACGAAGCGGCTTAGCAGCCCCAGGTTCGACAGGGCGTCTATCTGCCACTTCATCGCCTCCTTTTGGTCTAGAAACCACCAACCCGAGCCGAACTGCATCTTGCCCGCCACCGAACCGTCGTTGAAGTTACCCAACATAGCAGCAACCAGGTAATTGTCGCCCGGATTAAGGTTATAGACAATGGTCTTGGCCAGTTGGTCGGTGCTATCCAGCCGGTTGAAGAAACGCGACAGCGACTGGGCTTGGGAAAAATCGCCGATGGAGTCGAAGCCGGTATCGGGGCCGAGCGACTTGAGCAGGCGGGAGTTGTTGTTGCGCAGCGCCCCCAGGTGAAACTGCTGCGTCCAGCCCGCCGCGTGGTCCATCACGGCCAGTTGGTACAGGATGGCCGACTTCAACTGCTCGGTTTCGGTGGCACTCAGCGGCACGCCCGCCCGCACCTTACGAAACAGTTGACGGGCTCCCGATTCGCTGAAGTCAGCGGCGTAGACCCGCTCCAGGCCGTGGTCCGAAAGCCGACAGCCCAGGCTGGCAAAGTAGTCGTGCCGCTTTTGCAGGGCGGTATACAGATCGTTGAGGGTATCAATGGATACGTTCGACACCCGTTCCAGCCGCCCTAAGTACTGGTTATAGGTCGTTGCTTCTTCCACCCCCATCGACTTATCAGCCCGGAAAGTAGGCAGCACCGTCACCTCGTAGCCGTCTTCGCGCAGCTTGCAGTGGTGCTCCAGCGAGTCGGCTGGGTCGTCGGTGGTGCAGACCGTCTCCACCCGCTGCTGCCGCAGGATGTTGCGGCAACTGAAGCGGTCTTCCTGCAGTTGGGCGGTGCAGTCGCGGTAGATATCGGCGGCGGTGTCGGAGTTTAGTAGGGTGTTGATGCCGAAATAGCGCTGCAGTTCCAGATGCGTCCAGTGGTACAGCGGGTTGCGCAGGGTGTAGGGCACCGTTTCGGCGTACTTCATGAACTTCTCTTCGTCAGTAGCATCGCCGGTGCAGTAGCGCTCATCGATGCCGTTGGCCCGCATGGCCCGCCACTTGTAGTGGTCGCCATGCAGCCAGACTTCGGTGAGGTTGCCGAACTTCTTGTCGCTGGCGATCTGCTGGGGCGGCAGGTGGCAGTGGTAGTCGATGACGGGCGTCTCCCGGGCGTAGTCGTGGTACAACCGCTGGGCCACCGGGCTGTGTAGTAAAAAGTCTTGATCGAGGAAGGGTTTCATAGAATGCGCAGGGGGTAGGTCGGTTGTGCTAAAAGTATAAAATGTTTCGGGAATGTGAAACCCTTTGGCGGGGGAGGTATTGTTATTTGATCTTTTCGTCGCCGCTCATTTCCCTTCTTATTCCTCGTTGACGACCCAACCAATTCGTGGGCGAGGCGTTGACGGCGAACAATTGGCCACTCACGCGGCGATTGGGGCGTTGATGACCGTTGATGGGCTGCTCACGACGCGGAGAGCCCGTTGATAGCGATTGATAGCTCGCCCACGGCGTGGAGAACCCGTCCACGGCTGTTCGACAGCCCGCCCACGCCGTGGGCCAGCTGTTGACGAGCTTTTTGCCGTCTTTCGCCGCGTAATCGCCGCACAGTTTCTCTTTTTTCTGAGCCGGGTAAGATAATTCCGATTTAAGACAATTTTATCCAACGTATCTGCCCGTGGTTTGCGGTGCTCATCGCTACAATTAACTATTATTCAAGTTAACCACGATTGATTATGATTACCACCGCGTATCTATTCCGCTACCGCATCAAAGAGTTCATCCAGTTTATGCGCAACGCCCTGATGATTGTGAGCCAGCACGGCCCCGACCAGCTTCGGGTGAAAGCACAGTACCAGGCGCTCAACAAACTGTACCAACAACTGGAGCGCGCCTACAAGCAAAATACCGACAATGCGCTCACCCAGGAACTGTCGCAACTAGACACCGCCCGCGACCAGGCCATTGTGTGCTTACGGATGCTGAGCGAAGGACACACCCGCCACCCCAACCGCGCCCACCGGGAAGCCGGTCAGCAGGTGCTGGACTGCATTGATAAGTACGGCTCCCGCTTGTATGACCTGAACTACAGTGCCGAGACGACCGCCCTGAAGAAGGTTGTACAAGATCTACAGGCTGACCCCACCTGCGCCGCTGCGGTGCAGCAGTTGCACCTGGAGGCGGTGGTTGCCGAGATCAAGCGGACCAACCAGGAGTTTGAGCGGCAGTTTGTGCGCCACCTGGAAGCCTCTGGCCAGACTGGTGAGCCGCGGGTGCGCGAGCTGGTGCAGCAAACGGCCGATGCCTACCGCACCCTGGTGGAGCACGTAGGGGCGCACGCCTTGCTTACGCCTTCGGCCGAGTACACCCTGTTCAGTCACCATCTGAATGAGAACGTAGAGCACTTCAACCAGATCGTGGAGCGCCGCAAGCAGGCCCGCGAGGTGGCAGCTGAGGAAGCGGAGGCTGCTTCGGAAGTGCGCGATGAAGTGAGTAAATAAGCGCGTTTTTATTGCTATCTTCCGTAGCAATTAATCGCGCCTAAAGCAGCGATGAGGCTACGAATGATCCGCACGCTAAACGTTTGTCGTCATTTACAAACGTTTAGTGTACGGGGTTTACTTGCAGACCCATTGCACGAAAGATTGCATTCGTAATACGAATGAAGTAATTTTTAAAAGCAATCTGAGCGGTTATCGCCAGCATGCCCATGCCCATCCGATTGCTATATTAGAAACAGATGCAATTGCGTATGTATGGATGTTGTAGCACATACTCTAAAATGATGAAAAAAATAATATTGATTGGGATTGTACTAATAATGACATCTTGTTCGGAAAAAAACAACGCAATCCCTAAAGTTGTAGATGAAGCAGGTTTTTTATTTGAAGATGGATTTGAAACCACAGGGAATGATTTGTTGGAGTTATTCCCGGATGATGGAAGCAGGTGGAGCAATTTACAGCAGGTGAATCCCGATATCGGAGAAAATGAAATTAACATAGAAAGCACTATAACCTATGAGGGAAATAGCTCTTTAAGAATTTATGCAGAAACATCTGACAATACTCTATCAAAAGCTGACGTAGAAAAAAGCGGATTTAATGCACCAGAAGGTTCAACTGTAAGAATTAGCGCAAACTTTTACATAGCATCCACGGATAACATAGAAAACCTATTATTAATTGACTTAGAATGTTGCTCTTGCTGGGATCCAACTGTGCCTGATAATCAATGCCCCGGTATAAGATTAATGATGAAGGACAATGATCATTTATCTATAGAAAGAGGTAAAATATTAAGTTCTACTATTGTACAATCAGATGTCGCCTTTCCCAGAAATGAGTGGGTAAATGTAGTTTGGGAAATGAAGTTATCTCAAAATAATGATGGCATCAATAAATTACTAATAAATAATCAGAAAGTCATCTTAGAAAGTGGAATAAATATGCCGAATATGAACCTCTTTGAAACTGAGTTTGCTAATAATGGAATTGATTTTGAACTGCAGGAACCATTATTCTATGAAAGATTCCAAATTGGAGCAACTGCAAATCCAACCCCATTTGGTGTCGAGCTGTTTATTGATGATGTAAAATTTGAAATAACTGAATAAAACGTGCTACAACAAGGTTTATAGTGTATACTCTTCGGGATACGCACTACTCTACCCGACGGTTTTGGGTGAGGGTTGAATAGGAGAGAGAAAAAGCTGAATTTTGTAGTTCCTACACAACAAAAACAGCTTTTTCAATGGATAAGAATCCGGTACTAAAGATATACGAATTGATACGAACGGCCAAAGTGGTGAGGCATAAAAAACGTCAAGAGTTTCTCTGTGATATGATTCAAGGCCACCGCGGCGCGGTATCATCAGCAGTCGGTCGGTGATCTTCTCAGAGATTGCTGATAAGATAGACAAGCCCATCCAAGCGCGCTCTATTGAACGCAGGATACAAGACTTTTTTGCTAAGGTGAGTCTGGACTATCAGCAGTTGACCACCTTTTTAATGAGTTTTGTCCCTCATCATCAAGTAACGCTCAGTATTGATCGTACAGAATGGGATTTTGGGCAGACCCAGGTCAATATACTGTGTGCGGTGGTCAGTATTGGTAAGATGGCCGTTCCCGTTTACTTTGAGATGCTAGATAACAACAGTGGTAATAGTAATGCTGACCAGCGGATTGCTTTGTTTAAGTCCTTGGTTGGGGTGGTAGGTAAGCAACGCATTCAAATGCTAGTGATGGATCGGGAGTTTATTGGGCAACCCTGGCTCAGGTGGCTAAAAAGAGAGTGTATTCCTTTTTGTGTGCGGATACCCAAGCACCATTCCATCCTGTTAGCCAACGGGCAAAGAGTTTGGGCTGAAGAAGCACTTACCGACGATGATATAGACTGCAATCAACGAGATGTGGTTGTTGATGGCGTAGTGGTTAACTTATCGCTCTCTTATGA
Organism: uncultured Cytophagales bacterium; assembly: GCA_963761785.1. Classification (GTDB taxonomy): domain Bacteria; phylum Bacteroidota; class Bacteroidia; order Cytophagales; family Cyclobacteriaceae; genus Tunicatimonas. Next base: position 375,313 of record CAVXII010000001.1, on the reverse strand, counting down.
TGAAAAAGGTGAACTGCTCTATCTGATCGGTACTACTCTACCGCAGACGCTGCGATCTTGGTATAAAAGACGATGGGCTATAGAAGTTTTCTTTCAAGCACTTAAACAGAGAGGCTTTAATTTAGAGGACTCCTGCCTGCGCTGTATCGTCAAGTACCGAAAACTATTTGCTATCGTCTCTATAGCGTATACTATTTGTTGGGCCACTGGTATTGAGGATGGAAAAGTTAATCCCGTAAGAACTAAAAAGCACGGGTATCCGCAATACAGCGTCTTTAGAAGAGGACTGAATTTGTTGAGACAGTTCTATAAACAACAGATAAGCAGTCCTTTACAACTGGCAATTGAAATGGCTTGGATGAGATTTAACCTCTTTTACAAAACCGTCGGGTAGAGTAGATACGCACCATACACGATACGTTACCTGCCATAAGATGAAACAAGAACAACTCTTCAATATATTAGATATGCTTAAGAAAACAATCAGCTTATGAAAGCTATACAGATTGAATTGTCTGAAGCCATAGAAGAACAACTAAACTCAATGAGTCAAGATCGGTAAAACTTTATTATAGAAGCGATTAAAGAGAAGATCGAAAAAGAAGACGACCATCGAGACCGATGCGAAATCTCTTACTGAAAGTCTTATCGAAGGATATCAAGCTACCTATGAGAAGGACTTGAATCTTACCAACGATTTTGAATCGATTGATCTTGAAGATTGGAAATGAGCAATTATCCAAAAAGGAGGGAAATTTATTGGGCCAATCTTGATCCTACGATTGGCAGCGAGATCGCCAAAACTCGTCCGGTACTCATTGTTTCCAACGACATTAATACCCAACCAGTATGCTGCTACGGTAAGCGTATTGCCTGTCACGTCCAACGTTAGCAAAGCGTATCCATACGAAGTGATTGTAAGTCCGCAAGAGAGCGGATTGAAGAAACCCTCTAAAGTAAAAGCTAATCAGATACGTAAGCTTGATAAGCGAAGAATAGGCAACAAATTGGGTCTCCTCAGATCGGCCAAGATGAAAGAGATAGATCTGGCAATGCTGATACACCTGGCAATGGATGAGTGAAAAATGAAGACAGGGTAATAGAGTTTCTAGATGAGTTTGCCCCCTAGCAGATACAATTCGTAGAAGGCCATTATTTTCAACACGGAAAAAATGTTTCATTTGGTTGGTTTGATGACGATAAACTTATAGGGTGTATCCGATACTGCGTACAACATATTGGACAAGAACAAAAGACCCTCTCCAGTAATTTTGGATCGGATAAGTCTAACAGAAGCCAAAATAAATGTCTTCGCGGTCAATAAAGACTGTAGAAACCAAGGTATAGGAAAACAACTTCAGCGCAAAGTGATTGAAGACGGGAAGAAAAACCAATGCAGCCAGGTAAGTTCGTACAGTACCTATGATAAAAGGGAAAACTATTCAGTAAAGCTAAGGTTAGGCTTCTGCGTTCAACCGGAAATTCAACCGAATGGAACAATAGGCTGTTTCTTTCTAATGAAATTGTAGCAACCACTCCTAAACCAACCAACCTACCCACTGCATGAAATCTGCTGCCGTCGTAAACTTCGCTCCCGATCCCGGATCGGTTGCGCTTCGCGAAATTGAACAACCTACCATTGGCGACGAGGACGTGCTGCTCAAGGTGGCCAACGTGGGCGTATGCGGTAGCGATCTGCACCAGTGGACGGCCGATCACAGTTGGCCGGTGAACTACCCCGTGGTGCTGGGCCACGAGTTCGGCGGGCACATTGCCCAACTAGGCGCGCGGGTCGCAGGCTGGCAGGAGGGCGACCGGGTGGTGAGCGAAACGGCCGCCGTCATCGATACCAACAACCCCATGAGTCGGCAGGGGCGCTACAACCTGGACCCGACGCGCAAGGGCTTCGGCTACGGGGTGAACGGGGCCATGACCCGCTTCGTGCGCGTGCCCGCCCGCTGTCTGCACCGCGTGCCAGAACAACTGGCCCTCGAGCATGCCTGTCTCACCGAACCCTGTAGCGTGGCCTTCAACGCCGTGGTAGAGAACTCGCGTGTGAAGCCCGGCGACCGGGTAGTTGTGCTGGGTCCGGGCACCATCGGCATTCTGTGCGGTGCTGTGGCCCGCCTCTGCGGCGCCGAGGTGGCCATGGTGGGACTGGAAGCCGATCGGCACCGACTGAACATTGCGGCCCAGTACGGTTGCCAACCCATTGTGGGTGATGCCACCGACTGGGCCCGGGAGCGCGACGGGCTTGGGGCCGACTGCATCATTGATGCCGCCGGGGTGAGCGCCACGCTGAAAGCGGCCATCGACCTGGTGCGTCCCAACGGACACATTGCTAAAGTAGGGTGGGGTCGGCAGCCGCTGAACTTCTCGCTCGACCCGCTGGTGCAGAAAAACGTGACGCTGCAAGGCAGTTTCAGCCACCACTGGACGATCTGGGAGCGCGTACTTGCCCTGCTCAGCAGTGGTCAGCTCGAACGTGAAACCCATCATTGGCGGAGTGTGGCCGCTCACCGAGTGGCATGAAGCCTTCGAGCAGATGCACCGGGGCGACGTGGTGAAAAGTATCCTGAAACCCGCCTAGCGCATGCGTCTTGCCAACAAAACCATCATCGTCACGGGCAGTTGCACCGGTATCGGGCAGGCCATCGCCGAGCGCTGCGTGGCCGAAGGGGCGCGCGTGGTCGTGCACGGACTGGAAAAGGAGCTGGGTGAAGCGGTGGTGAGCAAACTAGGGAAAGACCGCGCCGTGCTGCATATCGCTGACCTGACCCAATCTGAAACACCCCAGCAATTGATCGACCTTGCCGTGCAGACCTTCGGCGGGCTGAATGCCGTGGTGAACAACGCGGCGCGGGTCGCCTCTTCCAATATCCACACCACCGACCGAACCCTTTTCCGGGAAGTGCTGGAGGTAAACACCGTGGCTCCGCTGGCGCTGATTCAAGCCGCCCTGCCGCACCTTGCCACGACCCACGGCTGCGTGCTCAACATCGGCTCGGTAAATGCCTGGGGCGGAGAACCCAATCTGCTGGCCTACAGTATTTCCAAAGGAGCGCTGATGACCATGACACGCAATCTGGGCGACGCGCTGCACCAGGAGATGGGCGTGCGCGTGAACCAGATCAACCCCGGCTGGGTGCTCACCGACAACGAAATCATCCGTAAGCGTGAGCACGGCTTGGCTGAGCGTTGGTATGAAGAAATTTCCCGCGTGAACGCTCCGTCGGGACGCATCATGCGACCCGAAGAGATTGCCGCTGCCGCCATCTACTGGCTGTCGGACGAAGCCGGACCGGTGAGCGGTCAGGTGGTAGATTTAGAACAGTATCCGTTTATCGGACGCAATCCCGCTAAAGAATAACACCATGCCCCAACTCGCCGCCTTTCCCAAGGCTTATATGACCGCCCTCTGCAAAGACGGAACAATGCAACTCAGTGCGTGGATCGACCTGGCGGCAACGCTCGACGTTGACGGGCTGGAGTGGTACGCTGGCTTTCTGGAGATGGAAGACCGGGCCAACTGGTCGCGCTTCAGGCAGCAGGTAGAAGACCACGGCCTGGTGATCCCCATGATGTGCTGCTCGCCCGATTTCACCCACCCCGACGCGGCTTTTCGGGACAAAGAGATGGCCAAGCAGCGCCACTGGATCGACATGACACACGCGCTGGGTGGCACCTACTGCCGGGTGCTGTCGGGGCAGCGCCGTCCTGAACTCTCCATAGAAGAAGGAGTGACGTTAGCGGCCAATTGCATTCAAGCTTGCCTCCCTTACGCCCAGGAGCGGGACATCACGCTGATCCTGGAAAACCACTACAAAGATGATTTCTGGCAGTACCCCGAGTTTGCCCAGCGGATGGAGGTGTTTTGCCAGTTGGTAGATCGAATTGATCATCCCGCTTTTGGGGTGAATTACGATCCCAGTAATACTTATCTGGCCGGAGAAGACCCGCTGGAGTTGCTGCGCCGGGTGTCGGACCGGGTGGTGACCATGCACGCCAGCGACCGCTACCTGACCGAGGGCATCCTGGAAGATTTGCGAAACGCCGAAGACGGGGCCACCGGCTACGCTAAATTCTTGCGTCACGGCGAAATCGGGCAGGGACTGAACGACTACGATGCCATCTTTACTGAACTGACCCGGGTGGGCTTCAACGGGTGGATCAGTATCGAGGATGGGGTTGAAGGCATTGACCAGCTAACGCGGAGCGTGGCCTTTCTGCGGCGGAAGATTGCTCAGTTTTGGCCCGAAGAATGAGGAAGCTTCGTTGCTTTGAGCTCCGTTGTTGGTGGATGAACAAACGCGGGCGCGGTGGCTAACAATTTGGGCGGGGCGGCGTTCTGCCTACACTACTAAACTCCAAGCCCAAGCAGTGACCTACCTTGATCGTGATCTGAGTTGTCTATCCTTTAATGAGTGGGTGCTGCTGGAAGCGCAGAAGCCTACCACGCCGCTGCGCGAGCGGGTGAAGTTTCTGGCGATCTATTCTTCTAACCTGGATGAGTTTTGCCGGATGCGGGTAGCCACTATCCGACGGGCGCTCACTGTGGAGGATCAGCTCGACCAGAGCACCATGGTACACCCACCCTCCGAGCTGCTTTCTCGCATTCAGGCCACGGTAAATCGCCACCTTTCGATGTTTGGTGAAATCTTCACGGAGGTATTTGCCGAGTGGCAATCGCACGGACTGCACGTGCACCGCGAAGCCACGGTACCCAAAGCCTACTTAAAATCCATCCGCCTTATGCAACGCGTGTTTCAACTGGACTCCTACGACCCGGTGGGCGCTACCACCTTATGAAAGACCTCTTCTCACTTCCCCTCCCCAATGAGCCAGATATGGCTTATGATTCTCAACCTGCCCAACCAGGCTATTCCTACCAATGGACCGAAGGTTCGCGTCCAGTACACTACGTACCACTGGCTATGCGAGCAGGAAATCCATTAAGTAACGCAATCCGGTTCCTGGTAACCAGGCGCTTAAGTTGGCAGATCATCCCGGTGCAGTATGCTGCCGGGTGCGGCCAGTTTCCTAAATTAACATGCTCTTGCCCGACCTGATTTGGTTACCGTTGGTCTTCTTTGTCATTGCCTTGTTTTATTCTTCCGTCGGCTTTGGCGGAGGATCGAGCTACCTCGCGGTGCTCAGTTTGGTACTCATTGATCTTCCTACTGTCCGCACGGTAGCTTTGCTGTGCAACGTGGCGGTGGTGGCGGGTAACTGCTATACTTACTGGCGCGCCGGGTCGCTTAACGTTGGCAAGGCGCTGCCGTTCGTGCTGGTTAGTGTACCTGCGGCCTTCGTAGGAGGAACCCTACACCTCACGGAAACTGTGTTCTTTGTCATCCTTGGAGGGGTGTTGGTAAGCTCAGCCCTTCTTTTATTAAGCCAGTCAGGACGCCTGGCCTCCGCTTCCCCTATCGGGTCCTCGCACCTGGTTCCCTCAGCGTTGGGTGGGGGCATTGGCCTACTGTCAGGAGTGGTAGGCATTGGCGGGGGCATCTTTTTGTCGCCGGTTCTGCATCTGCTGCGGTGGGATACGGGCATCCGCATTGCGGCGTTGTCCAGCTTCTTCATTCTGGTTAACTCCTTGGCGGGGCTAGCCGGTTTAGGAGTGGGAGGCACGCTTCGGACGGGCGGCTGGTTGCCCGGTGCGCTATTGGTTGCTGTAGTAGCTGGTGGGCAGCTTGGCAGTCGGTTGGGAGTGAACGTACTGAGCGCTCGTTACATCCGGCTGGCAACGGCGGGGTTGGTGTTTTTTGTGGGTATTCGGTTGGTGCTGCGCTATGGGTTTAGCGGGTGAGCGATGGTGTGAACTTGTACTACGCTTTTCGGAAAAGTGTGCAGAAACCAATGGGTATTTAAATGCTAAAAGAAAAAGGCCACCTCATGGTGGCCCTAAGCTTTAGAAGATTTGAGGAATAGAAGACTACTCGCCTGCTGAAGCACTTGCCGTGTCGGCAGCGGAGCGCATCGCCTGCACAATGGTATTGTAGCGTTCTTTCACTTCGGTATCGTTAGCAATTCCTTTCTTCACCGAACTGTAGGTCTTCGCCCCCAGCACACGCTTGATCATCGTCTTAAAGGCATCACTGAACTCACCGGTGCGCTCGCTTTGCATCTTTTTCACGTTGCCCATGAACTGCTTTTCTTCATCATTAGCCGGAGCCTCTCCCCCGCCAAGGCGTTGTAGCGGTTTTTGATCTCCGGTGCTTGCTTGTTAATGTAGTCCGTTACCTGGGTAGATAGCTCATCCTTGAACATATCCTGCGTTTCCATCACCACGGCATATTTATACAGGTCTTGGTTAGTGATGTCTTGGGCAACAGTTCTGCCGACTGAGACTAGGATAAAAAGGGCAACGGCAAATAAAGTTCTTGTCATCATGGTTAACTAATTTTAGTAAGTAAGTGTAAGTATTTAAAAGTAAGAAGTAAGAAATTAACGATAATTGTTCGAATAAACCAAATTTATTCATAAAATTCGGTAATACACTCATCAATTGCTATTGGGAAAGACCATTATTTTAGGCCTACAACAATAAAGACGGATTATGGCAGGATTTATGGCTTTTCTTAGTCGAAAACGTACGATCGTACTTAAATGTTTGATTTCAGTGTTGTTTAGACCAAAAAGTCTCGAACTAAAAAGTCTGTCATTTTGTCATTCCTCGCAAACTATCCGTACTTTTACAGCACTAAAGATTTGAAGTATGCCTCAGTTAATTGAAGAACTTACTATCCTTCCTGCCACCCCTTCCGAACCGGCGACTGCCTGCGAGCGGGTGCGCGCCTCCGCTGAACAGAGCACCGGAAAGTCGCGCAAGCTTTACGTGGAAAGTTACGGCTGCCAGATGAATTTCTCGGACAGCGAAATTGTGACCTCAATTATGCAGGACGAGGGCTTCGACACCACCGCCGATTATACCCAGGCGGACGTTATCTTCTTGAATACCTGCTCTATCCGCGACAAGGCCGAGCAAACCGTGCGCAAGCGCCTGGCCCAGTTCAACCAAATAAAAGAAGCAAAGCCCGAGTTGCTCATTGGCGTGCTGGGTTGCATGGCCGAGCGACTCAAAAGCCAACTGCTGGAAGAAGAAAAGATCGTTGACCTGGTGGCCGGACCGGACGCTTACCGCGACCTACCGAATCTGGTGCGGCAGGTGGACGAAGGACATAAATCAGTGAACACGTTTCTGTCTCGTGAAGAAACCTACGCCGACATCAGTCCGGTTCGGCTCAATTCGAATGGGGTTACTGCTTTTATCTCAATCATGCGCGGCTGCGATAACATGTGTTCATTCTGCGTGGTGCCTTTCACCCGCGGACGAGAACGAAGCCGCGATCCCTATTCTATTGTGGCCGAAGCGCGTGGTCTGTTCGAGCGGGGCTACCGCGAAGTGACGTTGCTGGGACAAAACGTAGATTCCTACAAATGGTCGCCCAACGCGGACCTCAAGGGCAAGGCGCAAATCGAGCGCGCTTCGGGAGTGGAAACCGTCAACTTTGCCCAACTGCTCGAGATGGTAGCCCGCGTGCATCCTGACTTGCGCATCCGGTTTTCTACCTCGCATCCCAAAGACATTACCGATGCAGTACTGCACACCATGCAAGCCTACGACAACATCTGCAAGTATATTCACTTGCCCGCGCAAAGCGGTAATTCCCGCGTGCTTGAGCTAATGAACCGTACCTACACCCGCGAAGAATACCTGAATCGGGTGGATGCTATTCGCCGTATTCTGGGCGAAGACTGCGGCATTTCGTCAGATATGATCGCCGGATTCTGCACCGAAACCGAAGCCGAGCACCAGGATACGCTCTCGTTGATGGACTACGTGCAATACGATTTCTCGTATATGTTCTACTACTCCGAACGTCCCGGCACCCTGGCTGAGCGTAAGTACGACGATGATATTCCGTTGGATGTTAAAAAAAGACGCCTGCGCGAAATTATTGATCGAACAGCAGGCCATCTCGCTAGCGCGGAACCGCCGCGATGTGGGCCGGACATTCACCGTGCTGGTAGAAGGATTCTCTAAGCGGTCGGATCAGGACTTACAGGGACGCAATAGCGCTAATAAGGTGATTGTATTTCCTAGAGAGAATTACCAAAAAGGTGAATACGTAACGGTGCAGGTGCACGACTGTACCGCCGCGACGCTATTAGGAACTGCCGTTTAAATCAATTGATTGTTTAATTGCTCAATTGTTGAGGACGGCAATTGAGCAATCGGACAATCGAATCTTTATCACAACCCTCCAGAACATGATGTTAGACGAAGCTAGCCTGCAAAGTATCAAGCTGCGATACAGTATTATCGGCAACGCCCAGCGCCTCAACTACGCATTAACCGTGGCGGCCCAGGTAGCTCCTACCGACATGACCGTTTTAATCACCGGAGAGAGCGGGACCGGCAAAGAATCGTTCTCCAAGATTATTCATAACCTGAGTCCGCGCAAGCACAACAAATTTATCGCTATTAACTGCGGGGCGATCCCCGAAGGCACCATCGACTCAGAACTATTCGGACACGAAAAGGGAGCCTTCACCGGGGCGCAAGATTCCCGGCAAGGCTACTTTGAAGCCACCAACCAGGGCACAATTTTCCTCGACGAAATTGGGGAGATGCCGTTAGGCACGCAGTCCCGCCTGCTGCGGGTGCTCGAGTACGGAGAGTTTATTAAAGTGGGTTCCTCTAAGGTGCTCAAGACGGATGTGCGCGTGGTAGCCGCTACCAACGTGAACCTCATCGAGGCAGTTCAGAAAGGTAAGTTCCGCGAAGATCTATACTACCGACTCAGTTCGGTGCCTATTTTTGTGCCTCCCCTGCGCGATCGCGGTAGCGATATAGAACTGATCTTTCGCAAGTTTGCCACCGATTTTGCCGATCGCCACCGGGTGAAGCCCATCTCACTCACCCCAGACGCTGAGCAGGTGCTGCTTAGCTACCGCTTTCCCGGCAATATACGTGAGCTAAAGAATATCGTTGAGCAGATATCGTTATTGGTAGAAGACCGCGAAATTGACGCGGCCACCATGCGCGGATTTATGCCCTCGGTGAGTACTTTGCCTGCTCTGTATCAAGACGCTAGCGGCCAGGGTGAGAGCAACTCGGGATACAGCGAACGCGATTTGCTGTACAAGGTGCTCTTTGAGATGCGTCGCGATATGACAGAGTTAAAGAAACTGGTGTACCGGATTTTGCAAGCCGAGGGCTTGTCGAACGGAGGGTTCAATGGGCATGACTATTCACCGTCAGGGGGTAAATCACCAAAGTCAGTTCCCCCCAATCGCTCGGCTGGCTACGCTGATCAGGACTACGCCCGCCCGGGTTACGGCGATGAGCTAATCCGTGAGCATGAGCATCTATTCAACGACGTGGAGCAGGAGCAGAGCAGTGCCGAACTCGCCGACAACCTTGCCCGCAAGCGGCTCTACTACGCTAAGTCAGCCCCGCCGGAGGCGCAGAGTACCGACGATTCTTACGATGTGATCGAGGATATCACCCACGAAACGGAGGACGATGGTGACTTATCGCTGGAGAAGAAGGAAAAAGAGCTAATCATCAAAGCGTTGCGGAAGAACAATAGCAAAAGGAAGTATGCTGCTAACGACCTGGGAATTTCCGAACGGACGCTGTACCGAAAAATCAAACAGTATGAAATTGACTAGCACTTATGGGGATGAAGAGGTTGACAGTTCGACGGTCAATAGTCCACAGCGCACCGGGCCTATTTGTCTGTGCACTGTGCACTGTGGTCGGTCGACTGATGACTGTGGGCTATCAATTACTCCTGCCGTTAATTTTGCTAACCACATTTGGCTGCGCCAACGTCAATTACTCCTTTACGGGCGCGGCTATTTCGCCGGAGGTGAAGACCATTTCTATTCAGAACTTTTACAATGACTCGGGGGGCGGGCCTCCGGTGATGAGTCAGCAGTTCACCGAGAGTGTAAAAGATTACTATCAGCAAAACACGAGCCTCGCCTTGGTTGACGATGATGGCGATCTACAGCTTGAAGGAGCTATTGTCCGCTACGATTATGAGCCGGTGGCCCCGCAGTCTTCGGGGAGTGATCAGGTAGCCGATGTGGCCAGCGAGATGCGCCTTACCATCACCGTAGAGGCCACGTATATTAACACCTACGACGATCAGTATGACTTCGACGGAAAGACGTTTAGCTTCTTTGCTGACTTCCCCGCCGACCAGGACCCCACCTCCGTGGAAGATGACCTGGTGGAAGAAATTTTGGATCAGATAATTTTTGATATCTTCACGGGTACCGTAGCCAACTGGTAATTCTATGTCTTTTACACAAGCTGAATTGTGGGATGCTGCACAACGTCCCCAGGATATAAGCACCGAAATGGTAGCACAGATGGAGGAAGTTGCGGAACGGTACCCCTACTTCCAACTGCTTCACACCTTGATTGCCAAGGCCAAACACGATCAGCAAACCGCCGATGCCTATGCTGCGTTGGGGCACGCTGCTATCTACGCACCCGACCGACGTTTGCTCCGACGCGTTCTGTATGATGCATTAGTGGTTGCTATACCTGAACCTGATAAGCCCGAAGAATTTTCGCAAAACAGAGCAGCAACACCGACCACCCCTGCGCCGCACATCCTTCCAGTGGATACTACTGAGCCAACCGCAACCGAGGATGTAGCTGAATCCACCTCTAAGGATGAAGAAGCAGCTACTTCAGTTGAGCACACCCTCGAACAAGGCACCGAAGAAGAAGGCAGCGACTCTCTGCGGGATGAACTAGCCAAGACGTTAGAGGATCTTCGCGCCAGCAAAGAACAGGCTGTTGAGTCACATCCCGTTGAAAAGGAGGAACCGGAATCTGCAGTATCCAATACGGATGTGCCCCGCACGGATGTGCCCCGCACGGATGTGCCCCGCACGCGACAGCAGGAAATCATTGATCGCTTCGTAGCTGCCAATCCTCAGATCAATCGAGATACATCTATTGAGGAGAACGCTTCGGACCTATCGGCGCCGAGTTCAGCGTTTCAGGACGATCTGGTTACCGAAAATTTAGCTGAAATAATGCTAAAGCAGGGGAAAACAGACAAAGCAATGGATCTATACGAAAAATTGGTGTTGAAGTATCCCGAAAAAAAAGCGTACTTTGCGCAAAAAATTGAACAATTAAAAAATAATTAAATGGTTGCGGTTATCTCAATTACCATTATTTGCGCAGTACTGCTTGTATTGGTCGTGCTCTCTCAGAATTCTAAAGGCGGAATCTCTAGTCAATTTGGTGGATCCGGGTCTTCTACGCAGATGATTGGGGTTAAACGCGCCACCGATTTTCTTGAAAAGGCCACCTGGGTGCTCGCCAGCCTGATGCTGCTGCTGAGTATGACCTCCAGTTTGCTCATCGATCTGCAAGCGCCCGACGAGGGATATACCAGCCCCAACATCGAGAACGCCCAGGAGCGCAACGTGCCGCCTCCCATTAATCCAGGTATCTCTAACGATGAAGAGGGATTGGGCGGTGCTGATGATTTAGAAGGCCTGGGCGAGGAAGAGATCGTTATCCCCGATACGACCAATTGATCGACCCGCGTGGGGTTGCGTCGCGTACGTGTCGGTGGCGACCGACTACGCGGCCAGCCCAATATGCTGCACCAGCAGTCGTTTGGTGATCGGTAACAGCGTTTCTTTTAGTGGATAATGCGACTTCGATAGGGCTAGATACGCTGCCGGATTGGGTAGGTGTTGGTAGCGCTTGATCAGGTCCCGCTTGATATGCTCAAAGGTATTCACTAAGCTCCACTGAATCTCTTCCAACAACTCTGTGCGAATGGCCCGGTAGGATTCGTTTGCCTGCTCAAAAACCGTGATTTTGTACTGGTGCACGTAAACGGTTTTGGTGTTGTTAACGAATAGCAGCAGGTATCCTTCGTCCTTATATAAAGGCGTGATCCCAATGGGCTCTATACTAATATGACAAGCGATGTCTTCGTACAATACCACTCCTTGATCCATACGCTCTTTAAAGCGAGGAATCGCAAAATTTACAATACTGCTTAGCGTGCCCATCAACTGATCATCCTCTACCATACGGCGGTAGTTCAACTTGAGCTGCTCAAAATCAGCGCGCGATAATTCTTTAGGAAAGTTCTCAAAAAGTAGCTGCTTGTTCTGCTTGATCGTTGTCAGGTTGTTATAATGAAACACCAAGTCTGACATAAACGGATAAAGCTTCTTTTCCTCGAACTTTTGCTTCACCCCTTGCATATACGCCAAGGCCAGGTACTTCTTATACTCAAAATCCAGCAGACCTTTAGTCAGCCAATCTTCGTGCAAATTTGTCATAAGAACGTGTTGCGGTTTATCGCTCATAATATACTTAGCAACCAAACACGGCGCAAGTCTGCAATAATGTCAGTGACAGTCAGGGCTTACACGGGTACCTTTTTGGTAAATTCGGTAAAATTGGCGGGAAACCGGTCTAGGAGATGCGCTTTCGTCCGTTGGCACAGGAAGTGTACACTCTACTGTCGTTAACATCATGTTAAACTTTAAACGTAACCAACAACACAATGTCACAAGTAAACATCAAGCCTTTAGCAGACCGCGTTCTGGTAGAGCCCGCTGCTGCCGAAGAGAAAACCGCTTCAGGTATTATTATCCCTGACACTGCCAAAGAAAAGCCCCAGAAAGGTTCTGTAATCGCAGTAGGCGATGGAAAAAAAGACGAGCCTCTCACCGTAAAAGTAGGCGATAGCATTCTCTACGGTAAGTACGCTGGTACTGAAATCACCGTAGACGGTAACGACTACCTTATCATGCGGGAGTCTGATATCTTTGCCGTACTGTAGTCGGTACGCTCATTCTAATCTTAATCAAAACTAAAAATTAACGAATAATGGCTAAGGAAATATATTTTAACACCGCTGCCCGCGATCGCATTAAAAAAGGTGTAGATACGCTGGCAAACGCAGTAAAAGTTACACTCGGTCCGAAGGGACGAAACGTAGTGATCGATAAAAAATTCGGTGCGCCTACTGTTACCAAGGATGGAGTATCGGTAGCGAAAGAGATCGAACTGAAGGATGCCATTGAGAATATGGGTGCCCAGTTGGTAAAAGAAGTAGCCTCTAAAACCGCTGACAGCGCGGGTGATGGTACTACTACCGCCACCGTACTGGCGCAGTCTATTTTCGCTCACGGTATCAAGAACGTGGCCGCCGGTGCCAATCCGATGGACCTGAAGCGCGGAGTAGACAAAGCCGTAGAAGCGGTTGTTGCCGCCTTGGCAAAGCAGTCTAAAACTATTGACAGTTCCAATGAAATCACCCAGGTAGCTTCTATCTCAGCCAACAACGACTCGGAAATTGGCGAGATGATCGCTCATGCGATGGAGAAGGTAGGCAAAGACGGTGTAATCACCGTGGAAGAAGCCAAGGGCACCGAAACCGAGGTGAAACTTGTGGAAGGTATGCAATTTGATCGTGGTTACTTGTCTCCTTACTTCGTAACCAATACCGAACGCATGGAGGCAGAACTGGAGAATCCTTACATCTTGATCTACGACAAGAAGATCTCTTCCATGAAGGAGCTTCTGCCCGTACTAGAAGCTGTAGCGCAAACTGGCAAGCCGCTGTTGATCATCTCGGAAGATGTAGACGGTGAAGCGCTGGCTACCCTGGTGGTAAACAAGATTCGCGGTTCGTTGAAAATCGCCGCGGTGAAGGCTCCCGGATTTGGTGACCGTCGCAAGGCAATGCTAGAAGATATCGCGGTGCTAACCGGTGGTACCGTAATCTCAGAAGAGCGTGGCTACAAGTTAGAAAATGCTACGATCGACTATTTGGGTACCGCTGAGAAGATCAACATCGACAAAGACAATACGATTGTCGTGAACGGTGCTGGTGAGAAAAGCGAGATCGAGGGACGTATCAACCAGATTAAGTCTCAGATCGAGAACACTACCTCTGACTACGACCGTGAGAAGCTTCAGGAGCGATTAGCGAAGCTTTCCGGTGGAGTGGCCATCCTGTACATTGGTGCGGCTACTGAAGTGGAAATGAAGGAGAAGAAAGACCGGGTTGATGATGCGTTGCACGCTACGCGGGCTGCAGTAGAAGAAGGAGTAGTAGCTGGTGGCGGGGTGGCCTTAGTACGCGCTATCTCTTCGCTGGATAACATCACTACTGAAAATGCGGATCAGAAGACTGGTGTGAACATCGTTCGCTTAGCACTGGAGTCACCCCTACGCGTAATTGTTGAGAACGCCGGACAAGAGGGATCGGTTGTTATCCAGAAAGTGCTGGAAGGAAAAGACGATTACGGTTTCAACGCCCGTACCGATCAGTACGAGAATCTGTTTGAGGCCGGAGTAATTGATCCGACCAAAGTGACCCGCCTGGCCCTGGAAAACGCGGCTTCAATTGCGGCCCTGTTGCTGACCACCGAATGCGTGATCGCCGACGAGCCCGAAGAAGCTGGCGCTGCTGGCGGCGGAATGCCTCCCGGAGGAATGGGCGGCATGGGCGGAATGATGTAATTCATCCTCCTTTATTACATAAACGCAAAAAAGGCGATCCACTTCGGATCGCCTTTTTTGCTCCTAAGAACTAAAAAAGCTTCTGTGGATACAGAAGCTTCTTGTGCGCACGAGAAGATTCGAACTTCCACGCCCGTAAGGGCACTGCCCCCTCAAGACAGCGTGTCTACCGGTTTCACCACGTGCGCCAGTAGTTTCGCAAAACTAGAAATATTCAGCGCAACAAACAAAGCAGGGTTGCCGAAAGTTTTGTGGCAAAGCAATCTTATGTACCAACACCTAAAATTCTCCCAAGACGGCCCCGTCGCCACCGTCACCCTGAACCGACCCGCCGTGTTCAATGCTCTAAACAACGGTATTAAAACAGAGTTGCGCACGGTGTTCGAACAGTTGCACGACAACGCGGAGGTACGGGTGGTGGTGCTCACCGGGGAGGGGAACGCCTTCTGCTCTGGGCAGGACCTCAAAGCTGCTCAAACCGAAATGGATGGCAAACCCTACTCCGAAGCCATCCGTACCTATTACAATCCGCTGATCCTGGCGATGCGCAAGCTCAACAAGCCCATCGTATGTCGGCTCAACGGAATTGCCGCCGGGGCGGGCTGCTCGCTGGCGCTGGCCTGCGACCTGATCGTGGCCTCGGAAAACGCGTATCTATCGGAGCTGTTCGTAGGCATCGGGCTGATTATGGATTCGGGTTCTACTTATTTCCTGCCCCGTATCGTTGGGCGGCTCAAGGCTTTTGAGCTGGCCACCATGGGCACCCGCGTGGGAGCGTCCGAAGCCTTGCTGCTGGGGTTGGTGAACGAAGTGGTGCCCCACGCTCAGCTCGACAACGCAGTGCAGCGCTACGTTGACCACTACGCCAACGCCCCCACCGTGGCCATTGCCGTGATGAAGGAGATGCTCAATAAAGCCGGACAGCTATCGTTAGAACAAATGCTGGAGCTGGAAGCTCAGAACCAGGATATTGCTGCCACCACCACCGACCATGCCGAAGGCATTCGCGCCTTCACCGAGAAACGAAAACCAATTTTTAACGGAAACTAAAGAACAATCATGCAACTTTTCAGATCAATACTCATCAGTAGTCTTTCTGTCGCAGCCATTCCCCTTTTTGCGCAGACGCAAGACTTCCCCTCCGACGACGTGATCGAGCGCCGCTCTTCAGAAGAACCACTCAACGAAGGCGACTACCCCGCCACCGTTGAAACACTCAGCGACCGGGATGCGGAAGCCAACGATCCGTACTTCGCCGAAGGCTGGAGCGAGGGGCAGGTGACCCTCGATGGCGGCGACGAGTACGATAACGTTCAGCTGCGTTACGATATGTATCGCAACCGGCTGCTCATTCGGGGCAAAGACGGGGAAGCCACGCCCCTGAACCCGGAGAAAGTACGTAGTTTCACAATTGGCCCGCCCCGACTCGCCAACCTCGCCCGGTTTCAACGCGCCAAGTACCTGGGAGATTTCGACGAGGTGCCCGACGAGCAATTTGTGCAACTGATTTACCAAAGCGAATCTGCGCTGCTGGCCGTGCACCGCAAGGATGCTGCCTCAGCCAGCCAGGCGTTGACGAACCAGCTAGGAGCCACCGTTACGGATTACTACTACGTGTCGCCCGAAGGAAGAGTGTCTACCTTTGAACCCAACCGTGAGGCGGTGCTGGCGTTGTTCAGCGACAAGAAGGAAGCGGTGCAAAAGTTCATTCAAGAAGCTATGCTTGATTTTGATAATGTGGCCGACCTTGCCCGCCTCATTGCCTTTTACGATCAGGAGTAAACTACCAAGCAGACTTCGTTACCAAAACTTTAGTATATGAAAAGTGCGGTGCTTTTGTTGCTAACTACCGTTGCCCTACCCACCACATTTGCTCAAACCAAAAGTGCTCCCGAGCGACAGCAAATTGTGGAAGAAGTAGGGAGAAACTTTAACCAGAACGCCGTGCAGACGTTTGATGAACGCTACGAAGGGGTTAAGGGAAGCCCACTCTTGCTTGAGCAGTGGACCCCCGGTAAGGTTGCCCTGCGCAACGGTAAAGTGTTTACCAGCGTTGAGCTAAAGTACGATCTATACCAAGATGAGATTGTGGTGAAGCACCCCTACGACCGTGCTGTGATTCCGGACAAGCTTACGATTGATTGGTTCAGTATGGCTACTGCGCAAGGCAATGACTCGCTGCACTTCGTCCGCGTAGAATATCTACCTAATAACCGGAAGTTTCCTCCCAATCACTTCGCGCAAGTACTCTACGGAAGCCTTTCCGATCCGAAAAAATCCACGTTGCTAGCGGTTCACACCAAGAAGCTAATCAAAGCAGACTATCAGGGAGGGTACAGTGCCAACCGGCCCTACGATGAGTTCGGAGAGGTTATGACTTCCTACTACCTGGTTAAATCCAACGGGCGATCCTACCAATTCAAGCCCACGATGAAATCAGTACGTTGATTGCTTAGTGACAAAAAGGCGGCCGTTAGCGCGTACCTAAACAAGGAGACGATCAGTCCTGAGAATCCAAGCGACCTCGCCCAACTGATTAGATACTACGACCAGCAGTAATACATTACCGTTCCTAGCGCGCGTGTTTGGCGCATGCCTTTCAAAGACAAAGGTTTATCCAGCGTATAGCTACCGCTCATTCAATAAGTTCAGCGTAAGCCCGGCCACCAAGCCCGCAGTTTCGGTACGCAGCCGGTAGTTGCCTAAACTCACCCCGTGGTAGCCAGCCAGCCTGGCCTGACTGACTTCCAATTCGCTAAACCCACCTTCGGGACCGATAAGCACCACGTACGAGCCTAATGGCTGCGCTGCCTGCTTGAGAAGCACAGGATTGTCAAAGTCCACGTGGGCAATAAAGCCTTGCTGATCCCCGAGTGAATTCTTCAAAAACCCAGCGAAAGGTTGCAGATCATCGATCATCGGCAGGGTAGCCCGGCCTGCCTGCTTCATAGCAGCGATGGCTTTCTTCACCAGGCGCTCCGTCTTAAGCACCCGACGCTCGGAGTGGGCGCAATTGATAAAGCTAAGCTGATCTACCCCCACCTCGACCAACTTTTCCACCAGCCACTCCGTGCGGTCCAGGTTTTTGGTAGGGGCCACGGCAAGGTGCACCCGGTAAGGCCGTTCCGCCTCCCGTCGGGTTTGCTCCACGGCGAAGCCGCAGCGCTTCGCGTTGGCTTCGGTGATCACCGCCTTATAGTTGGTGCCCCGCCCGTCTACCACCGTGATGGTGTCGCCCACCTGCCGCCGTAGCACCTGCACGCAGTGCCGCGACTCCTCGGGAGGAAGCGCCGGGCGGGCCAGGTCAAGCTCAGGCTGATAGAACAGTTGCATCAGGAAAGCACGGGCTGAGCGGACGTTTCAGCCAGGGCCCGGTTGATGCGCTTCACCAGGGCCGGACCTTCGTACACCAGACCGGTATAAATTTGCACCAGGCTGGCCCCGGCGGCAAGCTTCTCGAGCGCGTCTTCGGGCGAAGCCACGCCGCCCACCCCGATGATCGGCAACCGCCCGCCCGAGCGTTGGTGCAGATAGCGAATCACCGCGGTGGCGCGCTCCCGCAACGCCTGTCCGCTGAGCCCCCCGGCTCCGGCGGCGGTCACCCGCTGGCTGGGGGTGGCCAGTCCGTCGCGGCTGGTGGTGGTGTTGGTGGCAATGATGCCGTTGATGCCCAGCGATTGGCAAATGTCTACGATGTCGTTGAGCTGTCCGTTAGACAAATCGGGAGCAATCTTGAGCAGGATGGGCTTAGGATGAGGTTGCTGCTGGTTGAGTTGCTGCAAGCCGCGCAGCAGTTCGGTGAGCGGTTCTTTCTCCTGCAACTCCCGCAAATCGGGCGTATTAGGCGAGCTCACGTTCACCGTGAAGTAGTCTACGTAGTCGTAGAGTTCGCGGAAGCAGCTTTCGTAGTCGCGCGGGGCCTGCTCGTTGGGCGTGCTCTTATTCTTGCCGATGTTGCCGCCCACGATCACTGCGGAGCGACGACGCGCCAGATTGCGGGCGGCCCGGTGCACCCCGTGGTTGTTGAAGCCCAAACGGTTGATCAGGCTGCGGTCGGCGGGCAGCCGAAACATCCGAGGCTTCTGATTGCCCGATTGCGCAAATGGCGTCACCGTGCCCACCTCCACAAAGCCAAAGCCCAGCGCCGCCATCCCGTTGACCAGACGCGCGTCTTTGTTGAAACCTGCCGCCAGCCCCACCGGATTGGCAAAGCGCAGTCCGAACAGCTCGCGCTCCAGCCGCGGGTCATCAACCGCATACAACCTGCGCAGCAGCGTAGCTACTCCGGGTAGGGTAGCGGCTAGTTTGAGCAGTGCCACGGTGAGTTGGTGCGCCGTTTCGGGCTTCAAACAAAAGAGCAACGGACGAATAAGTAATCGGTACATAGGGCGTAGTGGTGTCCACCGCTAACGGCGATAAAACCGGTTAGCCTAAAACACAAAGAAGCGAAAAACTACGCTAAAATCAGTAATCAATTACCCAACATTCTTGGTTCTTAGCTTCAAAAGTGACGCATAAACTATACCGACGCCTTCACCGGCAGGCCAAGCACCTCGAGGTGTTGCGGTTGGGCCTCAAAGGCAATCCTGGCGATGCGGAAAAAGCGCGCCATGCCCTTCCGTAGGACAGTATAGGCCTGCTTCTTCTGCTCAGAGATCACCTGGGCGCTTCCTTTCAGGTCCACTTGCAGGGTCTGAAGTTCAACCATCTGGGTCAGCAACTTGCGCATCTCGGCCACTTCCTTGGTGGGTACCTGAAACGCCGTCAGGGTTTCCTGCACGGCGGGGGCGTGGCGGTATAAACTGCTGGCTTGCTTTAGCCAGGCGGGCAATGCCTTTTCGCGTTGACCCTCCAGTTCCATTTTAGCGAGCCACACGGGTTGATCCTTGAACGCTACCCGTGCCAGCAGCACGTGCTGACCGTACATTTTGTTGCCCTGATCGCGGACGGTGTTAAGGGTGTGCGTAGCAGCTTTGGCCTCCGCCGTAATATCATCGTACTGTTGTTCCAGCGCGTTCACCGCCTGTAACTGTGCACTCAGTTGCTTGATCGTTTGCTGGTCGGCACCGTGCTGGATAAGGGCGTTCAGAATTTCCGACGAACGCTGGGCGTTGGTGAGCGCAATGGTGGTATTGTTTAGAAATACGGTGTTGCTCTTTTTCATGGATTTAATTTTATAGTTAGTACGATTATTATCTGAACAAATATAATTCCCGTATGCGTTGTATTTATTAATGGTTAAAGTATATTTACATCATGTGGACAGAATGCTGATTTCGATTAAAACTGACAGTGTTAGACGGCAATATCCGGCAGGAAGAGCAATTTGCCGGAGAGGCGGGCTAGTAAGAAAGGCGCCAGTGCGGTCAAATTAGGTGGGGATGCGACCAGAGTAAGCTTCCTCAGCACGTGTCCCCCGGAGGCTGGGGGGCAAAGTAGGCTTCCAGAGCTCATATCCCTTGAGGGACAAAGGCGAAATAAGCTTGCTGAACATACATCCCTCGGGGAACGGGGCTTGAGAAGGCTTGCTTAGCCCGAAATACCGACGAGCGCTAAGCGGAGGGGGCTTCCATTATTTTACGGTAGGAGCAATTGTTAGGCGGGGGTAGGTTGATTGAGAGGTTGTATAATGGTTGGGTGCGTTATGAACGCGTTGCAAACGCGCACCAGTGGCAGGGGTAAGAAAGCGAGTAACACCGCATATTCTGCGCCACTCTTTTGCCACGCACCTGTTAGAGGATGGTACTGATCTGAGATATATTCAAACTCTATTGGGCCATTGGTCCAGTAAGACCACTGAAATTTATACTCATGTAGCGGTTAATCGTTTTAATAAAATCAGAAATCCGTTATGTTGCAGCTGATATAAGACAAATAAAGGAGACTCGTCTCCGTTATCCGGTTGTTGGTAGCAAGTAAAAGAAATGACTATATTAGCTGACTAACTGCTAAATATTATGACTAAAGACAAAGTAATAGAAACTGTGAATGATCTGCCCCAAGAATTCGATCTGGATGAGTTCATTGAGCGATTGATCTTCGTTGATAAAGTAGAAAAAGGA
Organism: uncultured Cytophagales bacterium; assembly: GCA_963761785.1. Lineage (GTDB taxonomy): Bacteria > Bacteroidota > Bacteroidia > Cytophagales > Cyclobacteriaceae > Tunicatimonas. The sequence goes on along the minus strand of CAVXII010000001.1, from coordinate 354,712 downwards.
TTGCAGCAATTGGACAGAGGAGAGACGAAAACTAACGAAGAAGCCAAGACAATCATCAAATCATGGCGAAAGTAAAATGGACTAATGTCGCTTTAAATGACTTGCGGGCTATCTATGATTATGTAGCGCATGACTCACCAAAATATGCTGATCGGCTCGTGGACAAAATCATCGAGAAGGTTGACGTATTAGAAAAACATCCAAAAATTGGAAGAAAAGTACCAGAATTTGACAATGATCTGATCAGGGAACTAATTGAAGGGAGCTACCGCATCATTTATAGAGTTGAATCGGAAGAGAACGTAGGAATCGCTCGTGTGCACCATGCTGCCAGACTGTTAAGGGGATTGTGAGACGGATGAAACCTGCTACCAACACCATGCAGCCACAAGCCTAGCAATCATGAGGTAGGTTGGTTGAGAGGTTGTATAATGGTTGGGTGCGTTATGAACGCGTTGCAAACGCGCACCAGTGGCAGGGGTAAGAAAGCGAGAAACACCGCATATTCTGCGCCACTCTTTTGCCACGCACCTGTTAGAGGATGGTACTGATCTGAGATATATTCAAACCCTAATGGGCCATTGGTCCAGTAAGACCACTGAAATTTATACTCATGTAGCGGTTAATCGTTTTAATAAAATCAGAAATCCGTTATGTTGCAGCTGATATAAGAGAAATAAAGGAGACTCGTCTCCGTTATCCGGTTTTAGGCGTAATTAGAAAAAATGCCAAGAATCATCACAGAACCAATCAAGATTGAATCCTTTGAAACTGATAAAATCACTTGCGAATTTGAGAAAATCACCTTCTTCGAATTGGTGTACATTGAAAGTGGGAAAGGAATTCAGCGAATTGAAGAAATGGAGTTCCATTTTCAGTCAGCCGACTTCTTTTTGCTGACACCCAAAGAGCATTATTCACTCGAACTGCACGAAAAATCAAAAATCCACTTCATCAAATTTCAAAAAGTCTATTTCAACCAACCACAGCAAAATAAGGATGTGGCATTTCGATTGGATGCTTGGATCAGTAAATTGGAATACATTTTCAATAGCTACTCACGGACGAATCTGCCTATTATCAGGAAAGAAAGCGACAAAAAGACCTTTAAGCATTTGATTTCAATCACTATCGAGGAATATTTCAAGGGGCAAGCGTACTGCAAAATCGTGGTTCAAAATACATTGTTCTCTTTACTCAGCATCATTGCCAGAAACTTGCAAGAGAATAGTTTAAGTGCAAATATTTCAGCAAAAGGACAAGACAATTCCATTTTGGAATACATCCATTTCAACATTTACGAAAATGAAAAACTGACTATCGCCCATCTGTCCGACCGATTTCATATCTCAAAGAATTATTTCGGTAGCTACTTTAAGAAGCAGTTTGGTATTCCGCTGAGGCAGTATATTCTAAACTACAAAATCGCCTTAGCCAAGGAAAAGCTGATATTTACAGACTTGTCACTCAGCGAAATTGCTTATCAATTGCAATTTTCTGACCTTCAACATTTCAACAAAACTTTTCAAAAAATAAGGGGAATACTTCCTAATGACTTCAGACAGAACAGTCATTCATTAAAAGATTGATTTTTACCAATTAACCCTCTTTTCTTACCAAGAAATCACCTTATCCATTTCTGACCTTTGCATCATTGATTCACTTAAAAAAGAAGAAATATGCAAGCAGTAGTCATTAAAAAGTTTGGGAACCCTTTGGAGGTCTTTGAACAAATAGAAACGGATATGCCAAAATTAAGTGCAAATGAGATTTTTGTAAAAGTCCACACTACCTCAGTAAACCCTGTTGATTATAAAATCAGAAGTGGAGAGTTGGCGGATTTGTCGCCTGATTTTCCTGCGGTTCTACACGGTGATGTGTCGGGAATAGTTGAGGAAGTGGGCACAGAAGTCACTCAATTCAAAAAAGGCGATAACGTTTTTGGATGTGCAGGCGGTCTCAATGGTCTGCACGGAGCGTTGGCTGAATATATGAAAGGTGATGCACGCCTTTTTGCCAAAATTTCAGATAAAGCAGATTTGAGCCAATACGGTGCAATTCCTTTGGTGAGCATTACAGCTTATGAAGCTATTTTTGAACGAGCGCAAGTCCAAGCGGGCGAAAAAGTTTTGGTATATGGTGGCATAGGCGGTGTTGGTCATTTGGGTATTCAATTTGCAAAAATCGCAGGAGCAAAAGTCTATGCAACGGTGGCAAATGAAGCTCAAGAAAAAATCGCAAAGGAACTTGGAGCAGACGTAACCATTCACTACAAAGCTGAAAGCGTTGAAGCGTTTGTAGAGAAACATACAGACGGTAAAGGCTTTGACGCGGTTTTCGATACGGTTGGAAATCAGAATTTGAACAATAGCTTTCAGGCGGTGAAAGTAAGTGGCAGAGTGGTTACCACCTTGGCGTTAGATACCTTAGACCTTTCGACACCTCACATCAAAGGGCTTGACTTTCACATTGTTTTTATGCTTATTCCAATGTTGCACAATTTAGGTCGTGAGCGACACGGTAAAATTCTGAAACGAGTGGCTGAGTATATTGAAAGTGGTAAAATCAAACCGCTGATTGATGAAAAGATCTTTGACTTTTCACAAGTAGGCGAAGCACACGCAAGGGCTGAGAGTGGAAAAACGATGGGCAAAGTAATCATTACAAAATCTTGAACTATGGAACTATTGGTGATTGCAAAAATCTCAGCTAAAGAGGCGTTTGTGCAAGAAGTAAAAGAGGCATTAACCGCTCTTTTAGAACCTACAAGAAAGGAAACGGGAAATTTGGAATACTCATTATTTCAAGACACGACAATTCCAACAGAATTCTTGATGTATGAAAAATGGTCAAATCAAGAAGCCTTTGAAAAGCATAATCAAATGCCGTATTTGACTGATTTTGTTGATAAATCGAATGATTGGTTAAGCAAAGAGATGACAGTTGAAATAAAAGAAAAATAACTACGCCTAACACGGTGTATAAGCAATAGCGGTTTGGGTGCTTATCTGAACCGTTTTTGCATTTAGATGAGTATCTTGCTATCAGATATTTTAGTGGTTTAAAACCCGCTACTGCTCATACACAAACCGGTTGTGAGTAATTAAAAAAGATAATGACACCGAAAGAGAATTTAGATAACCTCGGCTATAAACTACCAAACGTATCAACACCCGGTGGAAACTATGTATCAGTCAACATTCGTGGAAACATTGCATACATAGCAATTCAATTCCCGATTTTGAACGAAGAATATAAATATCAAGGAAGACTGGGAAATGAACTTTCAACAGATGATGGATACAGAGCAATGGAATTATGTGCTTTAAATGTCTTGGCACAACTGGATAAGAAAGTTGGATTTGAAAAAGTTGCGGGATTAAATCACATAGACGCATACTTCCAATCAGGTGATAATTGGGACGATTCACCCAAGGTAGTTAACGGAGCGTCTGATTTATTCGTGAAAATTTTGGAAGATAAAGGTCAACATTCAAGAGCTGTTTTTGGAGTTGATAAGCTTCCTATGAACTTTAGTGTTGGTTTGACAACATCATTTACGATTGAAAAATAATAAACTACTCACAACATCACTTAGCCCCAACCGGGCAGAAAATCAAGTGCGATTGCTTATCGCCCCAACGAAGGAAAACTGTAAATTGAAAGGAAAGCACCAACAAGGCCCGGTATGCTGGCTAGCCTTGGCGTTAGCGGCAAGTGAGAAGGACTACTAGAAAGATTTTACGTGCTCGAGAATATGAAAGCAGATGTAATCAATATAAAGTCGGAAATCATAGAGGGGCTCCTGTTTCCAAAGAAACTAGGGTGCCAGTAAAGACCCTTTTTGGTCATTTGGTCTCTAAAGAACAAGTGATTCAATGATCATAATTAGTAGGACAACTGCTTGCCGATGAAAGCGATTCTACGAACAAAATACGGATCACCGGAAGTGCTCACTGTTGGAACCACAGCGAAGCCTAACCCCAAGCAGGACGAACTGCTGGTTCGGGTACGGGCCACTACCGTCAACCGAACGGATTGTGGGATTTTACGCGGTAAACCGTTTGTCATTCGGCTGTTTACGGGACTGCTAAAGCCTAGTTCTCCCGTTCCGGGCACCGACTTCGCAGGAACAGTCGAGGCGATGGGGCCGCTGGTAACTGACTTTAAGGTCGGCGACCGCGTGTGGGGCTTCAACGACGAAGGATTGGCTTCTCAGGCTGAATATCTGACGATTAAACAACACAAGGGCGTTGCTAAAATACCGGAGGGAATAGCGTATGAGGAAGTAGTCGCTTGCGCCGAGGGAGCCCATAATGCTTATAATTTCATCAACAAAGTCGATATCAAGCCGCAAATGAAGGTTCTGGTGAACGGGGCCACCGGAGCGATTGGCTCCGCTACCGTTCAGTTGCTGAAGCACTACGGTGCCCACATCACGGCCGTGGGTAATACTCCCAACCTCGCCCTGATCAAATCGCTGGGGGCAGACGAAGTGATCGACTACCAACGGGAAGACTTCACCAAAACCAGTGGGCAGTACAACTTTATCTTCGATGCCGTGGGTAAGAGCACTTTCTCAAGGTGCAAACCTCTGCTGCTGCCCAAGGGCGTTTACATCTCGTCGGAACTGGGGCCCAATATTCAGAATGTGTACCTACCGCTGATCACCAAGTTAACCGGCGGGAAGCGGGTTATATTCCCAATCCCTAATAATATCCGAAGGACGCTCAACCTGATGAACGAGCTTCTGACGAAGGGGGCGTTTACAGCGGTAATTGATCGCCGGTACCCAGCTGATGCGATCAAAGAGGCTTACGATTACGTTGAGCGCGGAGAGAAGACAGGAAACGTGGTGATTACCTACTGAAGACACAACTAAGTACCGAATCATAATTAATTACAATTTTGAACGTCATTCACCGTGGTCATGCCCGACCGGGACGCGGCCGCCGCGGCGCGGTCCAGAGCGAGCGTAGCGCCCGGCGCCCGGAGAGGCCCGGAATCCCACCAATCCAGCGATGTGGATTAGGCGCTGAATTAGGGGGATTCCAGAATTTTCTGTAGCGTAGCGGAAGAAAATTCTGGAATGACGGGGTCGCCTAGACGTTTTGTAATTTATTTTGAATGACTAATTATTAACGCTGAAAATGAATAAACCGCGTGAACTAAAATGGGTAGTCTTCTTTATCGGATTACTTATAGCGGTCTTTGGACTACTGACAAAATTTCAGTTTGAGGAGACGCTGGACTTACAAATACACGACACCTACGTCGTGATTCACAACTTCCTCTTGCTAATCATAATAGGCTTGATACTGACCGTCGTTAATCTTCTGGCACCATGGTTAAAACGCCTCGCGACCCGCAGTGATGTGCTAAAACTGACATCCATTGTGGTTGCAGGTTCAGCTGGGTTGTGTTGTATCGTGTTGTCTGCACTGATGGTTATTAGACTCACGGAAATACCTCACGACGCGCAATATATTCAAGGCTACGGAATGCTACTGTTTACAATCGGACTGGGATTGTCATTCGTTCTGCGAACCGTTGAAATGCTAAAGATAAAATAAGCGTATCCCCCGCACTAAAAGCCGCTCCTGCTCATCCCCCACCAGCTCCGCTGGCCGGAACGATGGGGTCGTTCTCGTACTTGGTTTTGTACTTCTGGTACAGCTCCTGCTGCATGGCGGGCAGGGTAATTTGGCGTCCATCGATAAAGGCGTGGGTGAGGCGGTTGGTGCGCATATCCAGGGCGTCGCCCTCCGAGACAAACAACGTGGCTTGCTTGCCCACTTCCAGGGTGCCCACCCGGTCGGCAATGCCGAGCATCTGAGCGGGGTTGGCGGTGATGAGCTTCAGCGCTTCCTCTTTTTCCAGTCCGTAGGCCGCCGCGGTGCCCGCCAGAAAGGGAAGGCTGCGGCTGCGGGCGGTCATGCCTTCGTTGTAGGCCAGACTCACCAGAATACCCGCCTGCTGCAAATCATTGGCCAGGCTGTATAGCGCGTCCACCGGGCTATCGGAGTGGGGCGGCAGTTCGTGCGCATTTTCAATGACCACCGGCAGCTTGCGTTCCTGAATGAATTCCTTGACCGCCAGCAGGCCGCTTCCGCCGACCAGCACCATCTTCTTCACGCCGTACGCTTCGGCGAACAGCACCGCTTCCATAATCTCACGGGCATCGTCGGAGTGCAAGAAGAGGGTCTGAGAACCGTTGAGAAGGCTGCTCAGTGATTCCAGTTTGAGATTGGGAGACTTCGGTTCGGTCAGGCCATACGCCTGGGCGTCAGCAAACAGGGTTTGCACCGCGCGAAGTTGCTCATCGTAGCTCTCGTTCGGCACCCGCTCTACGGTGAAGGTGACGAAATCGAACTTATTGCGGAAGCGGCCGGGCCAGTGCAGGTGCAGGGCGTTGTCGGTGGCTACCGCGGCGTCTTCCCAGTTCCAGGCGTTGAGCTGCACCACCGACGAGGTGCCGGGCATGAGCCCGCTCTGCGGCACGATCTGCGCCAGCAAGATGCCGTTGAAGCGAAACGTAGGGATCAGCTCCGAATCGGTATTGTACGAGATTAGCGAGCGCACGTTGGGATTGATCAAACCCTCTTCGGCATTATCAAGGGTGGCGCGCACGGCACTGATCTCTACCAGGCCCAGGTCGGTGTCGGGCAAGATAAAACCGGGGTAAAGGTGTTGCCCGCTTACGTTGACCACTTCGTAGGAAGCGCGTTCGTTGTCAGGAACCGACGAAGCGGGGCCAACGGTGGTGAGCTTGCCGTCGGTGAAGGCGACCGCCGCATTTTCAATGACTTCGCCGGTGCCCAGGTGGGCGGTGCCTCCCAACAAGAGGATGGGTTGCGACTGCGGCGGAGCGGGGGTAGGGGCTTGGGCGAGTAGGGTGATGGGGAGTGAGAGAAGAAGGAGGGTGAAGAGGCGTAGGTGGGGCATGGTTTAATCTTGGTCAGTAGGGTTTTCTAGGTTTTTTACGCGTTTCTCCAGATCGTTCGACGCGTTTTGTGCGATCCAGGGCAACTTTCACCAGATCAGTTAAAGCATCTAATGAATTGACCATACTAAGGATGCCGTTTTCAACCCGTTCCATCCGCTCATTCAATCCACTGATCGCTTCCACCATCTGATCTTGCCGTTTTAGGCTTTCGGCTAAGAGTTCTACAACTCGATCTTCATTTTTCATGGCTCTTGGTTTTTGTTGTTGGTGATAATATACACAGAAAGCTGGATAGTTTTTCGTCCGGAGAGATGCCTCGCCCCACGATGGAAGCACGGCGGCTTTACTGGGACTGGAGGCCGATGATGTCGTCGCAGTGGAATAGGGCGCGCGTTTCACTGCTGGGCTTTTGGGTATTGGCGCCGTTCTTCTTGGCGGCCAGTTGCTTCTGGATCAGGCGGTTGCGTTCCTGCGCAATCTGCTCCTGCTTACGGGCATCGGTTTCCTGGTCGTAGTAGATTCGGCCGTCGACCATTGTCTTCTCGGCCACGGCGTAGATCGACAACGGATTGTCGCTCCACAGCACCAAGTCAGCGTCTTTGCCCACCCGGATGCTGCCCATGCGGTCGTCGAGGTGCAGCAGCTTGGCCGGGTTCAGCGTCACCATTTTCCAGGCATCCGCTTCTGACATGCCGCCGTACTTCACCGATTTGGCGGCCTCCTGGTTGAGGCGGCGGGCCATCTCGGCATCGTCCGAGTTGATGGCGGTGGTCACCCCGGCCATGGTCATCAGGGCCGCGTTGTAGGGAATGGCGTAGCGCACCTCGAACTTATAGGCCCACCAGTCAGAAAAGGTAGAGCCGCCCGCTCCGCGTTTGGCCATCTTATCGGCTACCTTGTAACCCTCCAGAATGTGCGTAAAGGTGTTAACCCGAAAGTCGAAGTCGTCGGCCACGTGCATCAGCATATTGATCTCGGACTGCACGTAGGAGTGGCAGGTAATAAAGCGCGCATCGTTCAGAATTTCTACCATTGCTTCCTGGGCTAAGTCGCGCCGGGGTGCGGGAGTATCGGACTTCTGCCGGGAAGAAAGGGCGTTGTAGGCTTGCCACTGCTGCTGGTAAGCCTGGGCTTGCCTAAAGGCATCGCGGTACACCTGCTCTACTCCCATGCGGGTTTGCGGATAGCGGATAGACTCCTCATTGGACGAGCGCTTCACGTTTTCGCCCAGGGCGAATTTAATGTACTCGTCGGCATCCTCGATGAGCATCTCCCGCGGCGAAGCGCCCCAGCGCAGCTTCACCAGCGCCGACTGCCCGCCGATGGGGTTGGCCGAACCGTGCAGCAACTGGGCGGCGGTTACCCCTCCGGCCAACTGCCGGTAGATATTAATGTCTTCCGAGTCTACCACTTCTTTCATGCGCACCATGCCGGAGTTAACGGCAATATCGTTGATGCTGGTCAGCGCAATGTGCGAGTGCTCGTCGATCACCCCGCTGGTAAGATGCTTACCGGTGCCATCAATCACGGTCGCTCTATCGGCCGACAGGTTGTTGCCGACCTGGGTAATTTTTCCGTCGGCCACCAGCACGTCAGCTTGTTCGAGAATGCCGTCGGCTTCGTTGGTCCACACGGTAGCCCCTTGGATCAGATAGGTGTTCGCTTCGGGAAGGGCTTCGTTGCCGTAGGGCATAAACGGATACGTGATCTTTGCCAGGCTGTCCAGGTCAACGGCAGAAAGCGATTGCTTGGTGGTATCTTCCTTCGCTTCGAGTTCGGCTTGGTAGGCCGCCTGCCAGTTTATCCGGGTGCCGTCAGCGAGTTGCCCGCCCCCCTTGAGCGTTTGCCCGTCCACGTACCCCGACAGCCGGACCCGTTCTTTGGCCCCCTTCCGGGGCGGGAAGGACAGAGTAAGGGTTGTCCGGTCTACTTTGGCCTCGGCCGTCACCCGGATGGTATCCGCCAGATTGATGGTAAACTTCTGTTTACCCGGCTTGCCGCTGATTTCCAAAGGGTAGGTAGCGTCGGCCACCGACAGGGAATAGGTGCCACTGAGGTCAGGTGCGTTCCGGTCGTTGATAATAAAGGGCTTGCCCTGAATCCAGTTCTCGTACAAAATCACTTCCTCGTCGAATAAATTGTCCGAGGCGATGATGAAGTTGGCCAGTCGGCCGGGCTGCAAACTGCCCAGTTGGTCTTCGGCGCGCACGAGGCGGGCGGGAGTATCGGTAAGGGCTTTGAGCGCTTGTTCTTCGGATAACCCGTGCTGAATAGCTTTACGCAGGTTCTTCCAAAAGTCATCTCCCTTCGTGAGGCCGTCGGTGGTGAGGGCAAACGAGATCCCCCGCGCTGCTAAGCGTCCGGGGTTGGTGGGAGCCAGTTCCCAGTGCGTCATGTCCTGCAGTGCTACGTGCTCGGCGTCGTACGGATCGCTCACGTCGTAAGCATCGGGAAAGGTGAGGGGAACGATGAGCGATGCTTTGGTTGCCGCGACAGCATCAAGCCGTTGATAAGTGTCGCCGTTGCCCCGCAATACGTACTGCACGCCAAATTCATCGCCCAGTTGGTCGGCCCGTAGCAGCTGTATCCAGCCGGGAGCGTCGAAGAACTGAGGAAGTTCCTGCTGGGCAATCCAGGCTTCCAGCGATTCGTCGCGGTAGTCGTCGTTGCGTTGCGTGGGATACCAGGCCGCATCTAGGTACGTCTGACGCAGCAGGGCCAGAAAGCCCATTTTGGAGATAGGGTAGTACTGGGGTGAGCTCCCTTTGTCGAAAAGAATAGTGCGCTCCGGCGCGGCGGCGGATGACCACCTTGTTCGGAGGTTCGTCCGACAGCGACACCAGGGCCGACGTGCCCCGTGCCAGGCCATCGCGCTTGTTGGTGAGCACCGCTCCGAAGCCCAGCTGCCGGTAGGCTTTCGCTGCATCATCTTTGGTCTGGAAATCCTCCACCGCCTGGTACTGTGACTTAATGGCATCGTTGGTATTGTACGGCCCCTCGGTGGTACGTTCTAACTGTTCGCGGCTGCCAAAGCTGAAAGGCTTCTTATCCGGAACCTCTGACAATCCGTAGTCACTGTACAAGTCAATGAGTCCGGGATAGATAAACTTGCCCTGAAGATCAATTTCTTGCGCACCGGTAGGAGTAGTAAGGTTGGTGCCCACGGCCTCCACCACACCGTCGCGAATGAGCAGTGAGGCGTTGTCCAGACGGGTTTGATAATCGGAGAAGATCGTTGCATTGGTGAATAGGTAGACAGCCGGGCGGGTATCGCGCACTCCGTTCACCGGATAGATGGTTTCCTGAGCAAAGCCGGGCAACTGCGCCAGCAGACAGGCGCTGGCCAGCAAAATAATGTTCTTCATACAAAGGGGTTAGGTACCGCAACAAACGGCAGGATAGTCGGCAAAAATAACAAAATAGCGGAGGTAAATGCGGTTTTTCTCGCTAGAAATTACGGATCACCTGCCCTAGTCGCTCTTTCATTTTATCGCTGACGGGAGGAAGCAGGAGGCACGTAATCTTGTTGCCCCAAAGCTGCCGAAACACCGACTTCTCGTTCGAGAAGGCCAGAAAACCGTGGTGTCCGCCCGCCTTGCCAATGCCGCTATAGTTCACACCCCCGAAGGGCAGGTCCGGATGGCTGAACTGCATAATGCACTCGTTGATGGCCGCCCCGCCCGAGGAGGTGCGCTGTAGCACGTACTCCCGGTTGGCTTTTTGCTCCGTGAACATATATAGCGTCAGTGGTTTTGGTTTGGCGTTCACGTAGTCAACCACCTCCGACAGGTGCTGGTAAGGACGAATGGGCAGCAGTGGTCCGAAAATTTCTTCCTGCATCAGGTCCGTTTCTTCCGGCACCTGGGTAAGCTAGGTGGGTGAAAGGAAGTGGTCACCTACTGAGTGTTCGCCCCCCAGCGTCACGTTGGCTCCCTGCGACACTCCCTGATCGAGCATCTGCACCAGTCGCTCGCTGTGCGAACGGTTCACGATACGGGCAAAATCGGGCGAGTGTGTTATTCTTTGCCCATCGGGATTGTACACCTTCCCTACTGCCGTGGTCAATCGCCCCGCTAATTCGTCGTGGACCGATTCGTGCACCAGCACGTAGTCGGGCGCAATGCAGGTTTGTCCGGCGTTGAAGAACTTGCCCCAGGCAATTTTCTCCGCGGCCACGGCCAGGTCGGCGGTCTCGTCAACGATGGCCGGAGACTTTCCGCCCAGCTCCAGGGTAATCGAACTGAGGTATTGCGCCGCGGCGGCCATTACGTGCTTGCCCACCGCCGGACTGCCCGTGAAAAAGATATGATCAAACGGATGGGACAACAGTTCCTGCGCTATTTCTTTGTCGCCCTGCACCACTGCCGCCTCGTTGGTCGGAAACAGTTCGCCATCCATGCGCTCGATGAGGTTGGCCGTGTGGAGCGTCATTTTTGAGGGTTTAAAAATAGCGCAGTTGCCCGTCGCGATGGCCGAAATCCAGGGCCCCACCAGCAGTTGAAAGGGGTAATTCCAGGGAGCGATGATCAGGCAGCCGCCCTTCGGCTCGTAGCGAATGTAACCGGTGGTGCCGGGCAAGGTGATGGGAATGGAAACCCGCTGGTCGCGGGCCCAGGAGGTGAGGTTTTTAATGGCAAAATCCACTTCCTGAAGGTACACCAGCACTTCGGAGGCATCCGTTTCAAACGTTGGTTTCCTAAAGTCCTGAAAGATGGCTTGCTGAATGTCGAGCCGGTGGGTTTGAATCCAGCTTTTTAGCCGTTTTTAGTCGGGCAATGCGCTCGGCCACGGGCGCATGACGCAGGGCAAGACTACGTCGCTGCTGCTGAGCGAATAGATCTGGTATCGTGAAGGAGGGGGCGAGGGCGGTGAGGGTGCCATCATTCTTGGGTTGAGCAGAAAATGAATAGGACATAAAAGAAGCTGTTCCTAAGGAACAGCTTCTTCGGTTAGTAAGTGCCAGGAAAGCATCAACTATCCGCCTTCTTCTCTTTCTCTAGCTTCTTCTTCTTTAACGACAAGGTCAACTCTTCCTGGTCATCTTTGTGATCGGCGGTAATGATATCACCGGGTTGCACGTCGCCCTTCAGAATTTCTTCCGCTACTGCATCTTCCAAATACTTCTGGATAGCCCGGTTGAGCGGACGTGCGCCATACTGCGGATCGTAGCCCTTGTCAGCCAAAAAGTCTTTCGCTTTATCGCTTAGCTCCACTTCGTAGCCCAGCGCCATAATCCGCGCGAACAGCTTATTAAGCGTGAGATCAATGATCAAGTGAATGTCTTCCCGCTTCAGGGAGTTGAACACGATTACATCGTCTAGACGATTCAGAAACTCAGGACTAAAGGTTTTCTTCAGTGCATTCTGAATGGTAGACTTCATGAGTTCGTCCATGTTCTCTTCCTTAGCTTTGGTAGAGAACCCGATACCAGCACCGAAATCTTTCAAGTCACGGGCTCCGATATTAGAGGTCATGATGATGATGGTGTTGCGGAAGTCTACCCGTCGGCCCAGACCGTCGGTCAGGATACCATCGTCCAGTACTTGGAGTAGCAGGTTGAATACGTCGGGATGCGCTTTCTCTATCTCATCGAGCAGCACCACGCTGTAAGGCTTGCGTCGCACTTTTTCGGTAAGCTGGCCACCTTCTTCGTAACCTACGTAGCCGGGAGGTGCTCCTACCAAACGCGATACCGAAAACTTCTCCATGTACTCGCTCATGTCGATGCGAATGAGGGAGTCTTCTTTATCGAACAGATAGGTCGCCAGCACCTTGGCCAGTTCGGTTTTTCCTACCCCGGTTGGTCCAAGGAATACGAAGGATCCAATGGGACGATGCGGATCTTTAAGTCCTACCCGAGTCCGCTGGATAGCCTTGGTCAACTTAACAATTGCGTCTTCCTGACCAATTACCCGACCACTAAGCTCTTCGGTCATGCCCAACAGCTTGTTGCTCTCGTTCTGCGCCACGCGTTTGGTGGGAATGCCGGTCATCATGGCCACTACCTCAGCCACATTCTCTTCATCTACCTTGTAGCGTCGGGTGCGGGTTTCTTCTTCCCACTTGCGCTTTGCGCCTTCCAGTTGATCAATCAGCTTCTTCTCCCGGTCGCGCAATTGCGCTGCTTCTTCGTACTTCTGGCTCTTTACTACCCGGTTCTTCTCCACCTTGATGTTCTCGATGGCTTCCTCGAGCTTCACAATCTCGTCGGGTACGTGGATGTTGTTAATGTGCACACGGGCTCCGGCCTCGTCCATCACGTCGATGGCTTTGTCGGGCAAGAAGCGGTCGCTGATGTAGCGATCAGACAGCTTTACGCAAGCTTCCAGTGCCTCCACCGTATAGTCTACGTGGTGGTGGCTCTCGTACTTGTCTTTAATGTTGGTGAGAATCTCCACGGTTTCTTCGGGTGTGGTAGCATCCACCATTACCACCTGAAAACGGCGGGCCAAAGCACCATCTTTCTCGATGTACTGTCGGTATTCATCCAGCGTGGTGGCCCCGATGCACTGAATTTCGCCCCTGGCTAAGGCAGGCTTAAACATGTTAGATGCGTTGAGCGATCCCGAAGCACCTCCGGCACCTACGATGGTGTGGAGCTCATCGATGAAGAGAATGACGTCGGGCGATTTCTCGATCTCGTTCATTACCGCCTTCATACGCTCCTCGAACTGCCCACGGTACTTGGTGCCCGCCACGAGTGAAGCCAGATCGAGTGTAACCACGCGCTTGTTAAAGAGCACCCGCGATACTTTCTTCTGGGTGATGCGCAGGGCCAGGCCTTCGGCGATGGCGGTTTTGCCCACTCCGGGCTCCCCAATCAAGATAGGGTTGTTCTTCTTGCGGCGGCTCAGGATCTGGGCTACGCGTTCAATTTCTTTTTCGCGACCCACGATAGGGTCCAGCTTATCATCGTTGGCGAGTTTGGTCAGGTCACGACCGAAGTTATCCAGCACCGGGGTGCGGGATTTTTCGGAGCCTTTAGACTCGCGTCCGGATCCAGAACCGCTTCCAAAGATGCGTGATGAATCTTCGTCGGCGTCATCGGTGTCCGAGGAGGCCACCGGGTGGTCAGATTGATATTCCAGTAGTTCTTTCACAACATCATAGTTTACGTCAAACTTCTCTAAAATTTGGGTGGCAATATTGTCTTCGTCGCGCAGAATAGACAGCAGCAGGTGTTCGGTACCAATGAGTTGGCTCTTGAAAATCTTGGCTTCCAGGTAGGTGATTTTCAGCACCTTTTCTGACTGTCGGGTCAGTGGAATATTCGCTAGGTTCTTGACATTACCCGTGGCGGTGCCCCGGGTGGCCTGCTCTACCGAACCACGTAGCTCGTTGAGCAGCACTCCTAACTTTTTAAGAAGACTTACCGCCACGCCTTCGCCTTCGCGAATCATGCCCAGCAGCAAGTGTTCCGTACCAATATAATCATGTCCTAACCGCAAGGCCTCTTCACGACTCAGTGATATTACTTCTTTTACTCTATTCGAAAATTTTGCTTCCATAAGAAATGTAGGAATTAAACGGCGAAATGAGCGGTTCAGTGCCTCATCCGTGTCCGAGCAAGATAGAAACTTTGTTTTACAAAACAACGTAGGGCGAATTGCATTTGTTCACCCCTGCTACTTGATCGATTGGCGAATAATAGAATTAGCGCGCGAACCGGCACAAAATAGCAAATCTATTACACTGAGGTTGGGCACAAAGTTGTTGCCAAACAATTGTTGGTACGAAACCGGGCGAAAGTGAGGTGGGAAAACAGGGGTTAAACCCGTAGTCAGGGTATTTCGGGCATCAAAAAAGCCCTTGGGAACGACTGGATGATACTTTTGACTAAGTGTCAGCGACTGCACGTCTAATTGTAGTATTTCCAGACACTTTGTCAGGATAGACAAGGACAAGTCTACCAAATAGTGATTTTTCTGGATTAATATGTCATGGAAGTCCAAAGCAAAAAAGTCGAAGAAAGGAGCATTTCCGTAGGCGGATTGCAGCGTTCGCCAGTGCTGTGCCATCCAGGGGTCACTGTGGTTGATCTGTATGGCGTGGGTAGGCAACTTTCCTTTTCCTTTGCGCACCGGCACCGTGAGATGTTGTATCTGGTTGGCCCCTTGTACATAACATCGGTTGCGGTAGGTCTGCTTCGGGTAGTGCTCGTGTACCTCAAGCACCACCTTGGGGTACTTCGATATAAGGGCAAAGTAGGCCACCGACGGAAAATAGTGTGGCTCAATAAGTAGGGTGTCGTCCAACGTCTACTGGAACAGCGATGCGTCGCCTTTTCCTTCACGGACCAGGGCGGGGGTATCGCCGGTCAGGTCGAATACGGTGGAGGGCAGGTTGCCTCCCATGCCGCCGTCGATAACGATGTCTACGTGGTCGATATACTTTTCGTAGATTAGTTCGGGATCGGTTGGGTAGCCAATGATTTTATCCTCATCGTGCACCGAGGTGGTGATGATGGGGTGGCCCAGGCGGGTGATTAGCTCCAGCGGAATTGTGTGATCCGGGATGCGGATGCCTACCGTCTTGCGCTTGGGATCAATGGTTTTAGGCACCTTGCTGCTGGAGGTCATAATGAAAGTGTATGGACCAGGGAGAGATTTCTTGAGCAGCTTGAAAAGCGGGGTGGAAAAGTTCTTCACGTATTCAGAAGCTTGGCTTAAGTCTTGACACATAAACGACAGTAGATTCTTGCGCGGGTCGATGCCCTTTAGTCGGCAAATCTTCTCGATGGCAGCCGGCTGAAACAGGTCGCAGCCAAGACCGTAGACCGTGTCGGTAGGGTAGATCACCAGGCCGCCATTACGCAGCACTTCCACCACTTTGTCTAATTTACGACCTTCGGGATTTTCGGGGTATATTTTAAGGAGGGTGGCTTTCATAGATTTCATTTATAGAACGATCAAACAACCTATTGAAGGGTAGCTGCGTTATGCTGAACAGAAAATCCGCCAAGAAAAGGTACAGTGGTGAAATTGCGGATGTTACTGCTCCAGAATTTGCGGCAAATTACTAATTTTGGTCTGATATGAAAAAGCACAAGATTCTGGTTATTGTTTTGCTGGTTTTCGCAGTAAGCTTCATTTCTTTCTCATTCTATGCCTACCAAGCGGTGCAAACCCCTAACCTGTTGGTGGAGCAGCCCGATAGAGTATTGCTTGTTCCGGAAGGGACCACTTTTAAGCAATTACAAAATAGGCTGGATAGCGAAGGCTACGTGAACGACTTGCTGTCGTTCAGTGTGCTGGCCAAGTTGATGAAGTACGATGAGAACATTAAGCCCGGTCGCTATTTGCTAAAGGCGGACATGAGTAACCTATCGGCAATTCGTCTGCTTCGTTCGGGGCAGCAAACTCCGGTAAACGTAACGTTTAATAATGTCCGGTTGAAGCACGAACTGGCCAAGCGTCTGTGTGAAAACCTCCAGGCCGACCCTGCCGCGTTTGAAGCTTTATTAAATGATGAAGCTACAGTGGCTCAGTATGGTTTTACCACCGAAAACGTTTTGTGTATGTTTTTGCCTAATACCTACCAGCTTTTCTGGACCACCACTGCCCAGGAACTGTTGGATCGGATGGCGCGGGAGTACGAAAAATTCTGGACAGCCGAGCGGCGACAACGGGCCGATTCGCTAGGGATGGCCCCCGTAGAGGTATCGATTTTGGCTTCCATCGTGGAGTCAGAAACCAATAAGCCCGACGAGGCACCTGTAGTGGCGGGGTTGTACCTCAACCGACTAGACCGCAACATTGCCCTGGAGGCAGATCCTACCCTGGTGTTTGCTGCCCAGGACTTCACCATCAAGCGGGTGCTCAACAAGCACAAGGAAATAGATTCGCCCTACAATACGTATAAGTACCCCGGACTACCCCCCGGGCCCATTCGTATTCCATCGATTGGGGCGGTGAAAGCGGTGCTTGATCACCAGGACCACAATTACATCTTCATGTGCGCGCGAGAAGACTTTTCGGGGTATCATAATTTTGCCACTAACCTGCGCGCCCACAACGCCAACGCCCGCCGCTACCAACGCGCGCTGAGTGAAGCGGGCATTTACAACTAGATGTACCAGCATACGCTACAATTGCGGGTTCGCTACGGGGAGACCGATCAGATGGGCTACGCATACTACGGCCACTACGCCGCCTACTGTGAGGTGGCGCGGGTGGAGTCGCTGCGCAGTTTAGGCATCAGCTACAAACAGTTGGAAGAAACCGGAGTGATGTTGCCGGTGTTGGAGCACCACGCTTATTATCACCGACCGGCGCACTACGATGACCTGCTCACGATTGAGGTAACGGTTAACGCGATGCCTACCGCGATTATTCGCTTTCAGTACGAATTTCACAATGAGCAGCATGACCTGTTGCACTCGGCCGAAACTAAGTTAGCATTTGTCAGGTCAGACAGCATGCATCCTTGCCGCCCCCCCCAGCAGTTGTTAGTACTATTGCGCCCGCATTTTTCTGACGAAGCGTTTGGTGAGAAGGAAGAAAAGCAATAAGTTTGCAAACTAGTTTTACAGAGAGTTGGCGGAGTGGTTGAACGCGGCGGTCTTGAAAACCGTTGTACCGCGAGGTACCGGGGGTTCGAATCCCTCACTCTCTGCAAAATTGATCTAAATAGCACTGAAACCCCTCAAATTTTATCGTTTGAGGGGTTTTTTGTTTCGAGGCACTTCATTCTAGGAAAAGCGCCTATATACGCTAGGGTGACAATTGATGGCAAAAGAGCTGAGATCAGTATGGGCCAGAAGGTTGAGTCTGAACGATGGAACATCAACACCGGCAATGTAAAAGGCAATAAGGAAGAGGCCCGGATTGTCAGCGTAGCGTTAGAAAATATTAGGAATAAAATCAAGAGTATTTACTGGTTTCGCCAATATCCTAAGCGTTTTTCCGAAACTTGGGGAACAAAGGGGCGGTTCAACATTGTGCCCCTTAAAAGCGATCGCGTCTATTGGTTTGCCACCATGAGCGCCCCTCAGGATAATGCTGAAATGCGAAACTTTGGGGTAGCTGGCTTACGGAGAAACTTTCAGCATTATCATGCGCCAGTAGCAGAAATTCTGGAACATACTACGGATGAGCAACTGCTCTGGAACGATATTTCGGACTTCAAAACTATCGAAAATTATGCTTTTGATAGCGTAGTTCTGGCGGGGGATGCAGCGCACGCGATGACCCCTAATCTAGGACAAGGCGCGGGTATGGCTATCGAGGATGATGCCTTCGTGGATAGGAGAGCAGCAGATGAAGAAACTGTATAACGTGTCATTGCAAGATTAGGTCACCACGCTCGCCATTAGTAGATCGACTAATAATTGCTTAGGCAACGGCTTGCTAATCACCTTGGTCACTGAACTATACTGAAGCGCCTCCTGGTGGTCACTGCCACGTACCGAACTAGTGAGAATCATGATGGTAGTATCGCGGCCCGTGTTGCCGTACTGCGCTTCGTACGAGCGAATGAAATCAATGCCTCCTTGATTGGGCATAATCAGATCCAATAAAATATATTTCGGAAATGGCTTACCCTGCTCATCGCTTTGCTTAAGCTGCTCTAGAGCCGAGGCAGCACTGCTGAAGGCGACAAAAGAAGAGGCGTACTCGGTTTTCCCTACCAATAAACGGTAAATTGCCAAGGTGTCATCGTCATCATCTATTATCATTACCATTTTAGAACATTTTAGGAGCTAGGTCGTGAAATGAATGGTCACCAACCCATTCCTATTAACTATTTAAAATACAAATGTGTTAACATCTTTGTCTGCCATTTCATTGGTGACCCTCTTGATTAACGCAATCAATTATAGCTATGACCCAACCGTTTAACCTAAAGAATTGGATTGACGAACACCGCGATGTGCTAAAACCCCCGGTGGGCAATGCCCAGATGTATCATGATACCACTGATTTTATCGTGATGGTGGTGGGAGGACCCAACGCCCGAAAGGACTTTCATTATAACGAAACCGAAGAATTTTTTTACCAGTTGGAGGGAAGTATTACCCTAAAAATTCGAGAGAACAATGAGACCAAGGATGTGGTGATCAGCGAAGGAGATATATTCTTGTGTCCAGCGAAAACCCCACACAGTCCCCGGCGACCTGCCAATACGGTTGGGCTTGTCATTGAAAAGAAGCGCGACGCAGTGCACACCGACGGCTTGTTATGGTTTTGCGAAAACTGTGATCACAAAATGTACGAAGAATACTTTCCGCTGGAAGATATTGTGAAGCAACTG
The DNA here is from genome assembly GCA_963761785.1 of uncultured Cytophagales bacterium. GTDB lineage: Bacteria > Bacteroidota > Bacteroidia > Cytophagales > Cyclobacteriaceae > Tunicatimonas. The sequence continues at coordinate 335,514 of CAVXII010000001.1, read as the reverse complement.
CCGGTGGTGATCAATAAATTTCACGGTTCGGAGGAGTTGCGCACCTGCGACAACTGCGGCACAGTGATGGAAGTGCCTCAGTAATACAAACTACTGCTGGTTAAGGTCCCAGTCGTATTCGTAGTGACTCACTTGGTAGCTGGCCGGTATTTTCTGATCGCGGTACCGGTTCACGTAGGCAATGAGCGATGCCTGATCGCGGGTGAAATCACTTTGGTACCAGTCAAATATTTTAGAAAGCTCCACTTTTTTCTGGTCTTTTTTCACGCGCACAAAGCTATCGCTGTTGAGGGCCTGACGGGTTTTTTCGTCCAGTTGCTCGTCTAGCTTATCGGCTTGGTAAGCAAAATTGGCCAGGGGAGGGCAACTCACCGCGGCGCACACCAGCACAAAGTGAATGCGTGGGTCTTGGTAGGGCTCCAGCAGCTTTTTCTTTTCTAGCTCATTAAGCGTGAACCGCTCGCCCGCCACCGTATGCTTTTTCTGATCAAAAAATCCCTTCACATCCATCGGCGACTTCACGGGGTAGTGTTCGGTAATCTGATGGATGGTGATTAGGTTGTAGGCATTGATATAAAAGGCTTTCTTCTCGGCATCCGAAGCGCCCTTCAGCGACATTTTTCCGATTTGCTGGTATAATTCATCAATCTGACTGTGGTTTTGGGCAATGCCCGCGTAGTCTACTTTTCCGTCGGACACGTGGTGGCTTAGGAAGGCATCGGCTTGCTCGGTGAAGATGGTGACACTCAGTGTGCTCAGAAGGCTGACAATAAGAACAAAATTCATCATTGAGGCGGCAAATTTTAAGTTGACGACTTCGGTAGATAGAGATACTTACGTAGCGAACCATACTTTCGGGTGTCGGATAGGAGACATTCTAGGAAAATACTTGCCTCATCGCCTACCCAACAGAAACCCAGCGTTCTAACCTCCCCCTCAAAGGTCGGCTACTAGACATTTCCTTTGGTCACTATCCCGGATACTTGCAGGGCTTATTTAGAGCAGTATTCTTTACCTATTAATTCTACCCTGTATGATACCTTACACGATCAATGCCAAACTAACCGCTTCCCTAATTTTCTCGGGTATCCTAGCCACCTCTCTTGCCTATGCCCAGCCCGTAACCGATGGTTTTATGAAAGGAAAAGGGAATGGTAGTCTGGTGGTGTCCTACTCCTGGGAGCGCTACGACGAATTCTACTTTGCTGACACCAAGCGAGACGCGCCGCCGCCCTACGGAGGGCAAATCACCACCCAGAGCATCAATCTGTACGGATTTTTAGGCCTAACAGACGATATAGACATCATTCTTAACGTTCCTTTCATTATAGCAGAAGGAGACGGTCAGGCTCCGCCGGAGCAAGAAGTGAGCGGCCTCCAGGATGCCTCGCTCTTTCTCAAATGGCGCCCTTTGTTCATAGAGATGGGCGGGGGCAACCTGTCGTTTCTGGGAGCACTAGGCTTTGCCACTCCGCTCAGCGATTACAGTGCCGATGCGGTGCTCTCCATTGGCAACCAAGCCACCCGAGCCGACCTGCGGCTTATTACCCACTTTATATCCAATGCCGGAATTTTTGGCGAATTACAGGCCGGGTACTCGCTGCGTTCTAACGAGGTGCCCAACGCCACCTTGCTATCGGCTAAGCTTGGCTACGCGGCTGAGAAGTTCTACATTGACCTATGGTCAGAAACTCAAATCTCCAACAGCGACGCTCCGGATATTGGCCAGGCACCCTTTTTCAGTGAAACCACCAGTCCATTCAGCCTAACCCGCGTGAACTACACCCAACTAGGGGCAACCGTATTTGTTCCCATTGTGTCGTCGTTTGGCGTATCCGCCGGAGTGGGGCGGTACGTCAGCGGACGCAACGTTGGCTTGGCTACCCGCTTCTCGGGCGGATTGGTGTATAGTTTCTGAAAGCGTCCACAGTTAGCTAGTCCACAGTCGACAGACTACAGTCAATAGTCCACCATCGACTGTGGACTGTTGACTATTGCAATATCGATGACATTTTTTACCTTGCTTGCTGTGTACTGTTGCAGGGGCTAATCCCCGATTCAAATGACCCACGTCTGTATTATCGGTAATGGCATCGCCGGAGTCACCGCCGCCCGACATATTCGCAAGCTGAAGTCGGCTGGCGACTACCAGATCACCATTATTTCAGCCGAAACTGATCACTTCTTCTCGCGCACGGCGCTCATGTACATTTACATGGGGCACATGACCTACGAGCACACCAAGCCCTACGAGGACGGATTCTGGCCCAAGAACGATATTAATCTGCTGCGCGACTACGTGACGCGCGTCGATACCGAGCAGCAAAAGTTGCACCTACAGGCGGGAGGAGACTTGTCGTACGATGTGCTGTTGCTAGCTACCGGCTCCTCGGGCAACCGGGCGGGTTGGCCGGGCGAAGATCTGAAGGGGGCGCAGGGGATGATTGCCTACCAGGACATTGAGGCCATGGAGGTGAATACCCAGGATGCGCAGCAGGCGGTGATCGTCGGTGGCGGGCTGATCGGAATAGAGATGGCTGAGTGTCTGCACTCCCGGCACATTCCGGTCACGCTGATCATTCGTGAGAAAGAATACTGGCAGAACGTGCTGCCGCTGCAAGAAGCCGCGATGGTGAGTCGCCACATTCGTAGCTACGGTATTGACCTGCGCAGCGAGTCGGGTCTTAAAGAGATTAAAGGTGATGCGCAGGGTCGCGTCCGATCAATTGTTACGGTTGAGGAAGAAGAACTTGCTTGCCAGTTTGTGGGCATCACCATTGGTGTGCACCCCAACATTGATTTTCTGGAAGGCTCGGGCATCGAAACTGACCGGGGTATTCTGGTCAACGAATACTTGCGAACCAACGTGCCGAACGTTTACGCTGTGGGTGACTGTGCCCAGCACCGGGTGGCTCCGCCCGGTCGCCGCAACCTGGAGCAAATCTGGTATAGCGGCCGCATGCAAGGCGAAACCGTGGCCAAAACCATTTGCGACGAACGCATGCACTACCTTCCCGGAGTGTTCTTTAATTCCGCTAAATTCTTTGATATTGAGTATCAGGTCTACGGGCAGGTGAACGCTGATCCGCAGAAGAGTGAGGAACATTTCTACTGGGAACATCCGAAAGGCGAGCGGGCGATCCGGATTGTCTTTGACCGAGCGTCGGGCGCGGTACGGGGGTTCAACTTGATGGGTATTCGCTTTAAGCACGCGGTGTGCGAGCGGTGGATTAAGGAGCAGAAGGATGTTGGGTACGTGATGGAACACCTGCGGGAGGCTAATTTCGATCCGGAGTTTTATAAACATTATGAGGATGAGATACGAGGAGCCTTCAACGCAGCGTATCCAGAGCGGGCGGTGCGGGTGAAGCGACGGGGGCGGGTAGCGGCCTTGTTGGGGTGGTAGCGCACGGATTTCGCACACAGATTACATAGATGAAATGCAGACTTATGAGAAAGGTAGTTCAGGTTATTGGTTTAGTGCTTTTTTTGGTGGGGTTTGGGTTATGGGTAGGCACGTTCTTCTTGTCGGACTTTCAGCTGACGGATGAGATTCTGTACGAAAATTTTGGTGCGGAAGGGGAGCCCGCGAATGCCGCTTCGCAGGAGTATGACAGTGAAAGCGAATCGCAGGGGGCTTCTTCCGATAACAGTTCGTACCATTTGATTCTGGCGGAGGCCGATGGGATGTTGGGCAAAACGTATCGTTACAATCTGCCCTTCATCAGCGATCTGGACGATGTGATCGCACGCACCAACCAGCAAGTCAAAGAAGTGTACGGGATTACGGCTGAGGAAGTGGAACAGATTGCTAACAAGATTGCCTCCGATAATAATTTGACCTACTCGGCCGATGTAGCGGCTTCGGTGTTCGCTTCGGACGGGGTGGGCGAAACCAAGGCCCAGAGCTTGCGTGACTACACGGGCTGGTTAGAGGGGAAAACCTTTGACAGTCAGGAAGAACTCGCCAGTCAACTTAATGGCACGGTAGAAAACATCAACAATGGGGTGATTGAGCAGAAGGGCATCGGGCGTTACCAAGCGAAGGGATTGAAAACCACAATCGTTAAGGCTTCAACGGTTGGGCTTATTCGGGATAATACGGTGGCGGTGCTGTTATTTGTTTATCTGACGAGCATCATTGGGGCGTTGATGTATTTACTGCCCCGGGTAGAAGAGCACGCGGGCATCAAGAACAATCATATTTTCCACAGCGCGCTCAAGCACCGGGGGTGGCTGGGCATCCTGGTCGGTTCGTTTTTGATCGTCTTCTACGTCTTTCTGTACTTTTATCCCTACTACCTCACCAACTGGATTCTGATGGTGGACCCGGTGAGTGAGCAACTGAGCGGCAATCCGGCCGGTGAGTTTTTTCTCTATGGCTTTTTGTACACCCTGTGCATTGCCGTGATGGGCACCCGGATGATCATCAACTACCGCCACAACAACTACCAGATCATTCGCACGCTTTCGGTGATGTTCTTCCAGACCGCCTTCGCTTTTCTGATTCCCGAAATCCTGATTCGGCTCAACAACCCGTACTACGATTTCAAGAACATCTGGCCGCTGGACTACGATTTCTTCTTTCCCAGCAGCCTGAACCAATTGCTGGAGAACGGCGGATTAGGCATTTTCATGATCGTTTGGGGCATTCTGCTCATCATCATCGCCGTGCCGGTGCTGGTTTATTTCTTCGGCAAACGGTGGTACTGCTCGTGGGTGTGCGGCTGCGGTGGCCTGGCCGAAACCCTGGGTGATCCCTACCGTCAACTGTCCGACAAGTCGCTGCGCGCCTGGAAGGTGGAGCGCTACACCGTGCACGGCGTACTGGTATTTGCCGTGCTGATGACTATTGGAATGATCTACACCTTTTTTGCCGGCAGCGGTAGCCTGTTGGGCGTGCCCACCTACAGTGTGGCTTCGGCCTACGGGTTCTTCATTGGAGCGGGCTTTGCGGGAGTGATTGGCACCGGCTTTTACCCGCTGATGGGCAACCGGGTGTGGTGCCGGTTTGGGTGTCCGCTGGCCGCCTACCTGGGCATCGTGCAGCGCTTTAAGTCGCGCTTCCGCATCACCACCAACGGCGGGCAGTGTATTTCGTGCGGCAACTGCTCTACCTACTGCGAGATGGGCATCGACGTACGCTGGTACGCCCAACGCGGACAGAACATCGTGCGCGCTTCCTGCGTGGGCTGCGGCATCTGCTCGGCCGTGTGTCCCCGCGGCGTGCTCAAACTGGAGAACGGCAAAGAAGAAGGACGGTTTGGTATGCCCATTATTATTGGCAATGAAAGCGTGCGGGTGGCGGATGCGAAAGAAAAAGAGTTGGCCTGATGAATACAATGCTCAAACATATTCGGATGCCGGTGATCGTGAAAGCACTGTGCGGAGCCACGATTGGCTTTTTGGTGGGTCTTTACGTGGTTAATAACTACTTCGGGGGCTCCATCAACTACGTGGTGTACCTCGGGGCGGCACTGGGGGCAGGAGTGGGAGTGTGGTTGCTGCGTCGGTAGGGTAACAGGTGCGATGGCATAGAATGGCCGCCGACAGCTCTTCCATTTATTTTTGAAGTCGCTTTCCCCTCTCAGAAATAGCTGCTTCCTACTGCCCAAAAATTTCGTTTAATCCCCCCGCCTACCGAACTCTGCTAGCCCTCGCTGCTCCATATCTTGAAATCGCAGATAATAGTTCACTTTAAAGTGGCATTCAAGTAAATTTTTGCTCATAAAGCAACTTTATCGTGCATGCTCAGTTTAAGTATGTTATATTTGCTTGCTAACTTAGTAGCATGCCTACCAAAGATGAAGTCAGCGAATTTCTTAGGTCTTTTAAGGAGAAAATGAGGATGTGGGACGTTCTATTCCGCGATGATCGCGGGAAGAACACGCAGACGCTGGCTGATCTTGAACTTAGGCCAATCGATCGTAACAAAGTCTTAGTAAAATTAGCAGTTGAGGACTATTCGCAGGGTCCTCTTGAAGAAACAATGTACGGTGGTACCGCTATGTGGGTCTTTGGAAAGGAAGTTAAGAAAAGCGAGATATACATCAAGATAACACTAGGATTGGCTGGCGGAAGTGTGCTATGCATTTCGTTTCATATCGCTGAGCACCCGATGCGTTATCCTTTTAAAAATTCATGATATGAAAAGTCCGATTACTGGTCAGGAGATGACCCTACAACGAGAAGAGAGGGAGATGACTTTCCGTAAGGAGTCTTTTCCAATACAGTATCATTATTACCGGTGCGAAACGAGCGGAGAGCAGTTTACTTCTACTCAGTTAGACGAGCTGAATACGCAGCAATTGTATAACCAATACCGAGACCGGCACAATTTGCCCTTTCCGGAAGATATTCAGCGTATCCGGGAAACGTACGGGTTGTCGGCCACAAAAATGTCCGACGTACTGGGATTTGGGGCAAACAGCTATCGTAATTACGAACAGGGGGAAGTGCCTAACCAGTTGAACGGTAAGTTGATCCAACTGGCGAATGATCCCCGACAGTTTCGATCGTTAGTAAAAATCACGGACGCTTTATCCGAAGAAGCTAAAACCAAGCTGTTACGAAAAATTGACCACTTGATAGAAGAGAAGGAAAGTCGCTTGCTGAGTTTCGACGTTGAAGATTACTTACTAAGCAAAAGCTTGCCTGACGAATATTCTGGCTATCGAACCCCCAGCCTGGTCCGGCTTACCGAGATGGTAGTTTTCTTTACGGAGCAACTGCAACCCTGGAAGACCCAGATGAATAAGCTACTGTTCTACGCCGACTTTCTACTGTTCCAGCAAACCTGTTTCTCGATGAGCGGCGTGCGCTACCGGGCCATCACGATGGGACCGGTGCCCAACAATTACAACAGCATCTTCGAGTACATGATGAACAACAATGCCGTGGATATTCAGACTACCGATTTTCCGAACGGCGGCATCGGTGAGCAATTCAAGCCGCAGGCGGGGCGAAAATTTAACGCGAAGCTATTTGAAGAGAAGGAGGTTCAAACCCTCACGGAGGTTGCAGAACGGTTCAGAAAAGTGAGCACTGCCGAGATTATCGAGATTAGTCACCGCGAGCGAGCGTGGATAGAAAATGAGGGCGAAAGACGGATGATTAGTTATCGGTGGGCTTTTGGTTTGAAAGATCTGCACTAAACAATTCCGCCTGCTTCGCTCCAGTTTTTATACCATATCCACCGGTCCCTATCAGAAAGATACTTTATCCATTCGTAGCTTTGAGTGCCGTCCGATCGCGTAGTTCTGATCTTCTTGCCGAAGTGCTTATCCTTTGCTTCATCTTTGTATCTTCGAGAATAGTCTTGGCTCGTACGTATAAAACTATTGTAGAATAGAACGGTACGATGAAAGGTAGTTTCCCATTCGTCAATGCTTAATTGATAAAGATCGTGACCGTTATCATGGTCATGGTTGGTAAATGAAATATGATTTCCCAAAATGTAAAATTGCGAATGAGCTGCTGCATTTCTAATTTGTCTGTTATAAATGGAATCAATGAACCGGTGAAACTTAGGCGCTTTGTTCTTACATGTTTTTATGATCTGATCTTCAATTAGAGATTTTCTTCCTTCCCCCTTTGTGGTTTTATACCAGTCATAAGAGTTGCCATGTAACAATAGACTACATAGATTGTACATTTGCTTTAATAGAAGATCAGACTCCCACAGCTTGAGATAAACTAGCAATTCAAGCTGAGTTATAGTGTGATATTTTTTATACCATTCATCGTTAAGTTGCTCCTCTTTTAAAAATTCCGCTTTTGATTTTCGTAGATAAGTAGTTCTAAACGAATGGAAAAAATCATACTGAGTTTGCTCTGTATAGCTTTCTTCTCCAGGACCAAATATGAAAGGACTCTGTCCAGAGCCTATCAGACCCTCATTATGAAATCCATTGAGCAGCACAAGTAGCAAGTCGTTTTCATCACCCTGGTTCTTTTCTACTTTCTGAAACAAAGATTGAAGCGCTTCTCTCAACTCGCTGAGGTGACTGTCAAGTGTATCTATGTAGAGCATAACGTAGGTCACCCATAAATCTCATTCAGCACCCCCGCCAGCCGCACCCCCGCTAGCAGCAGCTGCCGCTCCACCACCGGGAAGTTGCGGTAGGCGTACTGGTACCCAATCTGCCCGTCTTCCGGAATATCATACACCGTGTCGCGCAACTGCATGGCCTCGGTGAGCCAGTCGCGGGGCGGAGTAGGCTGCCACCGTTGAACGAAATTCTTGTCCGCCCGGCGGTTCAGGTAGCGGGCCAACTCGGTGTAGCTTAACTGCTTGCTGTTGATCATATCGCTGTCCCACACCCGGTGCAGGTTCGAAGCCTCACCCATCCACTCCACTTTCACGTCGTTGCCGCCCCGGTCGGTGCCGGTGCCCACGTGCAGCGGCTGGTGCAGGTCGCCCACCAGGTGCACCAGCATCATGAGGTACTCACGCTCCTGCGGCGCGCTAAGGGTGTCGCTCTTAAGACTGCCGATGAGGCGCTGGGTCACGGCGTAAGCATCGCCGGTGGGTTCCTGGATGGTCGGGTCGTAGGTTTTGCCGGGCGGTACGGTTACCCAGTGCCAGGTGTTGGTGTAGTCGTAGGTAGTGTCGGAGCGGATTTCGTCCATCCAGGTGCTTATCATGGCCAGCGAGGTGGGACCGAGCAGCGCGTTGATATTCTTGGCGGCCCGGCGGCTGAGGTGCCATTCGGCCAGTTGCCCCACCACCCGGTGCCCGGTTTGGCCCCAACCGAACGAGACGGACAACGTAGTAGCCGATAGTAGAAAGGTGAGCAGTAGACGAGTCATTACGCTGGCTGAGGTTAGGTACGAATTAGGGCTCAAGATAGAGAAGGCAGGGGGGGATATCAACCCTGCGGGGCCACTTCGGGTAAATGGGTCGCCATAATTTCCTCTAATGAGGCCTCTCTACTCTCGGAATAGACTCCCTCGTGAAAACCGTTAAGTAACTCGAGTAGCTGAGTTAGGCTTTCCTTCTCTTCGTCGTTTAATCGCCCAAGCAAAAGCGTAGACAGGCGCATAATCCGCGCGTTGATCTGATGAGCCAACCGCTCCCCCTCCTCAGTGATGCGCACCTGCCGGGAGCGGCGATCAGTTTCGTCGGCTTCGTCCACCACCAGGTCCATCTTCTTTAGGCGCTTGAGAATCTCGAAGCAGGTGGTAGGCTCAAGCAACGCGTGGTAAGCTACGTCCGATTTACGCATACCGGGCGACCGCTCAATAATTTTGAGAATACCGTATTCCTCTATGGTGCGCAGGGGCACGTTGTCAAACATCTTCTTGCTCCACAAAACCGAGAAACGAGCCAGCCGACCCAGTAACAACCCCGCGCGGGCGTCTCCGGGCATAGCAGACGCTGGCGTTGACGATTGGCGGTCGGTATCCGCGTCGGCCGAGGAAAGCAGCCACTGAGCAAATTCGGTGATTGTCCCCGCCGGCTGGCGGTCGGTAAACGTATCCCACTGCTTTAGTAACTCGATCCCTTGCTTGCCTGACTTCTGCATATTAAAACGTATTTGGATAAATATTCATCCATATTAAAACAAATTTGTAGGACAATCGTTCGTAGGGATAATATGTAACAAATTTGTAATAAATAAATTTTAAAGCTCGTATTAAAGCCTCTAAAAGACATAAATTCAATACTTTTAAAGCATTTTTGTAGTAAAAATATGTTTTTTGTTCTGCTAGTGGTCACAAGTTGTCCAGCGATAGCTCAGTCTCTTAGCGGCACGGTTCGAGATGCCCGAACCGAAGAACCCTTGATCGGAGCAACAATTCGCTTGGAGGGAACCGACATCGGTGCAGTGACCAATGTGAAGGGGTTCTACGAATTTGAAAATATTTCTGCCCAAACGTACAACGTTTCTGCCACCTACGTAGGCTATCAGCCCGCTACTCGCTTCAACGTGGTGGTCCGGTCTGGTGGAAACCCCGCCCTCAACTTTAACCTTAGCGAAGCGCTTGACTCCCTGGGCGAAGTAGTGGTGCAGGCTAGTCCCTTCGAGCGTAGTGACGACACTCCCAACTCTATCCAGCGGCTTTCTCAGGAAGAAATTGCTACCTACCCCGGAGGTAATAATGATATTGCCCGGGTGGTGCAGTCGTTACCCGGCGTGTCGGGTTCAGTCGGGTTTCGCAACGATGTGATTATCCGGGGCGGCGCTCCCAACGAGAACGTCTACTACCTAGACGGAGTAGAAATCCCCAACATCAACCACTTTGCTACGCAGGGCAGCGCGGGCGGACCGGTGGGCTTGCTCAACGTTTCGTTTATTGAGGGAGTAACTCTCAACAGCAGTGCGTTTCCGGCCCAGTACGATAACGTGCTGTCGGGAGTACTGCAGTTTGACCAGCGGACCGGAAATCCCCAAGAGCGGCGCTTGAACTTCCGTCTGGGTGCCAGTGAGGCAGCGGTGACCTACGAAGGGCCTTTGCTGCGGCTCCCTCCCGAAGATTCGCTGGCCAGCACTACCTTTATCGTATCGGTGCGCCGCTCTTACCTCCAGTTTCTTTTTCAACTGATTGATCTACCGTTTCTGCCCGACTACTGGGACTACCAATACAAGATTAACCATAAAATTGATGAGTACAACGAGATTAATCTGATCGGTATCGGCTCGCTGGATAACTTCCAGATCAACCCGCCCGACGAAGCCACTCCGGAGCAGCAGGCCGTATTGGATCAGGTACCGGTGATTCAGCCGTGGACCAGCACGGTGGGAGTGAGCTGGCGGCGGCGCTTTCGCAACGGACGCGGGTTCTTCCGCACCACCCTCAGCGGTAATATCCTCAACAACGACTTCCGCCGTTACGCCGACAACGTGAACGAAACCGGTGAACTGCTGCGCAACGAGTCGGTAGAAGACGAGAACAAGCTCCGTTTTGAGCTTACTAATTTTATCAACGACTGGACCATTAGCAGTGGGTTTTTAGCCCAGCGCTCGCGCTACGAAAACACAACCGTCAACGTGGTAAACAACGCCTCTTTCAACACCGATCTGAATTTTTACCGCTTCGGCGTGTTCGGACAAATTTCGCGGCCTCTTTTGGGAGGGCGACTCACTCCTTCGCTGGGACTACGGGCCGACGGAAACACCTTCACCGACAACGGTATGAATCCGCTCAGTACCTTATCACCCCGTTTGTCCCTAGCCTATGCCCTGGCTCCCCGCTGGACTGCCAACGCGTCGGTGGGTCGTTACTACAAGATTTTGCCGTATACGGTGCTGGGTTTCCAGGATCAGGACGGCAACTTCGCTAACCAAGACGGGGAGTATATTCGGAGCGACCACTACGTAGCCGGGCTGGAGTTTCTTCCCCGGCGCTCAACGCGCGTCACCCTCGAGGGATTCTACAAGCGCTACGACGACTACCCGGTATCGGTACGCGACGGGGTGTCGCTAGCCAACCTGGGGGGTGACTTCTCGGTGCTAGGCAACGAAGATATTCTGAGCATCGGGCGGGGGCACACCTACGGAGCCGAACTGCTCCTTCAGCAGAAGCTGTCGCGTAACTTCTACGGCCTGCTCGCCTACACCCTCTACTGGAGTGAATTTACCAGACTAGACCCGAACGACTACCGACCCTCGCAGTGGGATAATCGGCACCTGCTTACCTTCACCGGGGGCTACAAACTACCCCGAAACTGGGAGGTAGGGCTGCGGGTGCGCTACCTGGGAGCGGCCCCCTTCGCTCCGGTAGACATTGAAGCCAGTACGGTGACCTATCCTACTATCTTGTTCGATTACGACCAACTGGGGGATGTTCGCCTGGGGGCGTTTAACCAAGCGGATATTCGGATTGACAAGAAGTGGAACTTCACCGCCTGGACATTTAACGCGTTTCTGGAGGTGCAAAACGTGCTCAGCAGCCAGTTACCCACCCCGCCTTCGTACGTGCTGAACCGAGACGACGCCAACCAAGTGGTCAATCCCCGGCAATTGGTAGAAATAACGCAGGCCAGCAACAGCGCTGTGCTGCCTATTATCGGGATTATTATCGATTTGTAAAATATTTTATTATACCCTTCAAATTCCTTTAACATGAACAATGACTTAGTCCGCATTGGAACCGCCGTATCGGTAGCCGCCAGCACGGTAGCCACCTCATTCTTTAGTGGTAATCCCGATCGCAAAAACCGAAGACAACTGTACAAGATTCAACAAAAGATTTTTGATAAAAACCTGATCATTCCGGCCAACGCCACCTTCGTTTTGATCTGGCCGGTCATCTATACCGGAACGATTGCTTTGGCGGTGCACCAGGCCCTGCCAAGTCAGCGTAATAACCCGCGCTACCGACAAGCGCGCCTCTGGCTGCTGGTCTGTTACGCACTCAACGCGCTGTTTGGTTACTACTTCTCCAAGAAAAGCCGTTCCGCTCGCATTGGAAGTAGCATCACTACCATAGCTACGTTGCCCCCGGCCCTGCTGCTGCACCACGCCCTAGAAATCGGTCAAACTGAGGTGGCTCAGCCCGAGCGTACGTTCCGAAAGGCGGTGAGTCTGTACGCCGGGTGGCTAACCGTTGCCTCGGTGGTGAGTAGCGCCAACCTGCTGATTGAGAACGGGTTTCAACCTTCCTCGGCCGCCTCGGTTCGCTGGGCGAGTGCCGCGCTTCCGGCTACCTTGGCGTTGGGAGTAGCCGTGGCGCGTCGTCTGCGTGATCCCTACTATCTGGTACCGTTTAGCGTAGGTTTTGCTGGCATTGCGGCCAAGCAGGCCAAGCGTGAACCCACAGTAGCCAAACTAGCGGCGGCTGGCGCAGTAGGAGCCGCCGTTTGGATTGTTCGCCGACTAGTCCGATAAAAGAATAAACGATAAACAGAAAGATATGAAAGCGATAGTTTTTGAAAAGTACGGTTCGGTAGAGGCGCTAAAAATTAAGGAGCTTCCCGAACCCGCCGAAAAAAAGGGCGAAGCACTGGTTCGGATTAAAGCGATAGGGCTTAATCCTCGTGATACTGCGATTAGGGAAGGCGAGCTAAAGTTTTTGACGGGCCGCTCCTTTCCCAAACTCACGGGGGCCGATTTCTCAGGAGAGGTAGTCAGCTTGCCTCCGGATGTTAAGCACCTTCGCGAAGGAGACGAGGTCTTTGGCTACTTCGAGCGGGTTAAAGGGGGAGTTTCTGCTAAACTTTGCGCTATTCCGGTTCAATATCTGGCGGTCAAGCCGAAGGAAATAACTCACAAAACTGCGGCGGCCATTGGTTGTGCCTATCTGACGGCTTTTCAGGCGCTAACGCAAAAAGCGGCGTTGCGCAAAGGGCAGAGCGTGCTGATCTTTGGCGCTTCGGGCGGGGTTGGAACCGCGGCTACTCATATTGCTAAGCAACTGGGCGCACAAGTGACCGTAGTGAGCCATTCGAGGAACTGCGATTACTGTCTTGCTCAGGGAGCCGACGCGTTCGTAGCCTACGACACCGAAGACGTATTTGACCCCAAGGCCAAGTACGATACCTTCTTTCAGGTGTACTCCAAGCGGGGCGACGTGTACTCTTCCGCCAAAAAAGTGCTGCGCAAAGACGGTCTTTTCGTCTGCCTGATACCGAACCCGCTGTACGTTCTCAAGAAGTTGTTTTTCAGGCCGAAGTTTGATTTCGTGTTGGTAAAAGCGAATCGGAAGCACCTTGAGCAACTGATCGAGTGGATACAAAAGGGTGCATTTGCCCCCAACATCCATCGCGAGTATAGCTTTGATGAGTACCAAGATGCCTTTTGTGAGCTTGAAACCAGTTCGGTACAGGGCAAGATTGTCATTGATGTAGCCTCAGGCAGCAACTGACTTGTAAAGGGCATTACTGGACATTTGTTATAACCACTGCTCAGTAAGCATATTTTACCTAGTTAACTGCTATGTATTAGCAGCCACAAACCCGTACAATTTAAAAATTTTACTTATGTAATTTCAAAATAAACGTCGTGTATTTCCAAAATAGCTATTTTTGCGGTCATAGACCGTTCGTATGAAAATTATTAAACGTCAGTTGGCAACTGCCCTTCAGGCACTTCTGCCAAAGTACCCCATTTTAGCGCTCACTGGCCCCCGGCAATCCGGTAAGACGACCCTACTACGAGCTATTCTTCCTGAGTATCGGTACGTGTCGTTAGAGAATCCTGACAACCGTAGTTATGCTACTGATGACCCGGTAGGATTTCTAAAAGAATACAACACCCAAGTGATCTTTGACGAGGTGCAACGAGCCCCTGCTCTGTTCTCCTACTTGCAGACCATTGTAGATAATAGCGGACAGATGGGACAGTTTATTCTGTCCGGCTCACAGAACTTTCATTTGTTGGAGCGCATCACGCAAAGCCTGGCCGGTAGAGTAGCTATCTTCAAACTTCTTCCCTTTGACTCGGACGAGCTAAAGCAGGAAAACCTACCAACAAGTGATTGGAGATCGCTGATTATCAGAGGGTTCTACCCCGCAGTGTACGACCGTGACCTTCCACCTCCTGTTTTTTACAATAACTACATTCAGACGTATATTGATCGGGACGTGGCTGAACTAACCAACGTGCAGGACACCCGTCGGTTCCGTAATTTTATTGAGCTCTGTGCCGCCCGAAACGGGCAACTTCTCAACTTAAGTAATCTGGCCAACGAATGCGGAATTTCTCAGCCCACCGCAAAGTCCTGGTTGTCTATCCTCGAGAGCAGTTACATTGTTTTTCTGCTATCGCCCTACCATAAGAATTTCAGTAAACGAGTTGTCAAGACTCCTAAACTGTACTTCTACGACACCGGACTGGTTGCTTATTTTTTGGGGTTTCAACAAGTGGGCGACCTTACCGATCAAAGCTTGCTAGGCAGTCTGTTTGAGAATCTGGTGGTGGCTAATGTGATGAAAAAAAATCATCACCAGTACTTGCTACGCGACTACTGGTTTTGGCGAGATTCTAACGGACACGAAATAGATCTGCTAACCAAAATGGGCGGCGGACTGGGTATCTTTGAGATCAAATCAACCCAAACGGTTCTTCCCAAGCTGTTTCAAGGAATGGATCGGTTTTCGGAAATTTCCGAAGGAAAGGTGAAGAACCAGACTTTGGTTTACGGTGGAGACGAGAATCAAGATCGTACATACTATCAAGTTCGGGCCTGGGATAGCGTGTGAGCGCGTTGTTCAGTAAATGCACGAACGAGGTGATGGTGCGTTGCTGATAGATGATGTGTTTGATGACGAAAACTGGGAGCAATGAAGGTAGCGCAATACCAGGTTGTCATCGTCAATTAATACTCCGTAATCATAAACTCCGTCCGCCGGTTTTCCTGGTGCCGTTCTTCTGAGCAGGGCGTGCCGTTTCCGCAGTCGTTCACAAGTTTGGTTTCGCCGTAGCCCCGGGCCACCATCCGGTCGGGACGAATACCCTGGGCGATGAGGTACGACACCACCACCTGGGCGCGCTGGCTGGACAGATACTGGTTGTAGGCATCGCTGCCGCGCACGTCGGTATGCGAACTGAGTTCTATTCGCATGCTCGGATAGCCCCGCAGTGCCGCCAGCAGATGTTCCAGCTCCGGAATGGCATCGGTCCGAATGTCCCATTTGTCAAAGTCATAAAAGATCCGATCCAGCCGCACCACCTTACCCACCTCAATTGAATCCAGCAGCAAGTCGTAGGTCAGAATACCCGTCGTGTCCCGCGTGCCGAATATCTGGTTGGCCCCAATGAAGGCAGCCCGCTCGGCCCGCAGGCGATACGACTGGTTGGCACTAACGGCGAAGCGGTACTGCGCGGCACTATCGGTCACGTAATGCTTGATTTCTTTGGTTTTGATGTTTTCTAAGGTCACGGTGGTGCCGGGCAACGGTCGCTGCGTTCGAGCGGTTGAGGGTTGTGCCACGTACCATCAGGGCCGGAGCCGCGTCCCGTAGCGACGGGTCGCGCGTTCCATCAACGAAATTTGCTTCCGGACCGTCCAATCCGTAAACGTTAGCACCGCTTTGACTATCTCCCGCCAACGACGATCGATCCAGATAAAGTACCAAGGAGTCGGGGCGGGCGGCTCCCCGGCGGGTTGAGAAGCGTAGGGTATCCGGTGAATAACCGGCGCGCGTGGCGGTGACTCGGTAGCGGTGCTCCCAGTCGAGGGTGAACGTGAATGTTCCGTCGGCCTGGGTTTGTACGTTGGCGAGCGTGTCGCCCGGGGCGCGTTGCAACATCACCTGGGCCATCGCCAGGAGGGGCGTACTGTCCTGCACCGATCGCACCACTCCGGGAATGCTAATCGATGCGCTCGGGTGGTAGCGAAAGCGATAGATGTTGTCGTTGCCCAGCCCAGCATCGCGGTTGGTTGAGAAAAAGCCGTCCGCTTCGTCTTTTCCGGCAATCAGGCCGAAATCGTCGCGACTCGAGTTGATCGGGTAGCCCACGTTGTGCGCCGGAGCGTTTTCTTTGTTCAGGTCGATGCGATAGATATCCAGTCCGCCCAGGCCGCCGTGCCCGTCGGAGGCGAAGTAGAGCACGCCACTGGGATGAACAAAGGGAAACATTTCGTTGCCGGGAGTATTAACCCGTTCGCCCAGGTTGACCGGCCGTCCCCAGGTGTTGCGCTGCCATTGGCACATATAAATGTCGGTGCCACCCTGGCCACCGCGTCGGTCCGAGACGTAGTACAACCGACTGCCATCCGCCGACACCGTGGGGTGACCGCTGGAGTACTCGTCGGAATTGTGGGGGAAGGAGTGGACCTCGGTCCAGTCCATCGTGAGGGTATCGTCGCGCACCGCCGTATAAAGCTTGAGCTTCATTTGGTAATCTTTGCTTTTTCCTTTGTGGCGACCGTAGTAGTTGTTGCGGGTGAAGATCATACGGCGCCCCCCGGCGTAGAAAGCTGCCGGGCCCTCGTGAAAGCGGGTGTTCACCGCGTCGGTCAATCGCTGGGGCGGACCGAGCCTATTTTGGGAGTCTAGCGGAGCGTAGTAGAGGTCTAGAAATGCCTGATCGTACCAGTCGTAGCGCTTGCCCGATGAACTTCCTTCGCGCGCCGAGGCGTAGACGATGCCCCCGCTCAGGTAGGCCGGTCCGAAGTCCGAGTGCTCGGTATTAACCTCGGCGGGAGTCAGGGTGTAGAAGGCCGAATCCTGATAGAAGGTAGCCAGTTGATCAAAAGCGGCCTGTTTCCGGTTGGCCAACTGCTGGGCGGCACCCCGCTGGGCGGCACCCCGCTGGGCGGCACCCGACTGCCCGTAGGCGGCGTACCACTGCCCGGCCCGTTCGTACTGCTGCTCACTGGCTAGCGCCTGGGCGTAGTGCAGTTTGTCGTCCGTAGTGAACATCGGCAGACTGTCTTCTAACTGTTGGTACCAGTAGGTGGTTTGGGGCGCATCGTTGAGATGGTGGTAGCAGCGCGCCAGTTGCCGGATCAGGGTAACGTTGTCGGGAGTCTCTTCCAGCACCTGGATATAACCTTCGGCCGCTGCCGGGTAGGCAAGATACTCAAATGAGCGATCCGCCTTGCGCACGATTTTCTGCTGCTTCTTGCTCATTGATGTCTGCGCGTACGCCCCACCGGTTAGCAGAAACAATCCTAAAAAGCATAATAGCCCAAAACGTATCATACCAATTTCATTCACTCATTTTTCCATTCAATCCTTCTTTCACTCAAACCTTCTAAAAATACCTCGGAGTAATAATTTTAGACTTGTGCAACGACACCCGGTAGTTGAGCATTAACTCGTGCGAGCCGCTGTTCACCTGCTTTAGCGGACTCACCGTCATGTCGTAGGCGTAGCCGATGCGTATTTTCGGACTGGCCTGTAACTCTACCAGCCAGCTCAGGGCATCGAACGAGCGGTACGACATGCCCACCCAAAGGGTTTCTTTGATGAGCAGATTGGCGTTTAGGTCGATGGATGCCGGGGCGCCCTGCACGGCTTTCACCAGCACGCTGGGCTTCAGTTTGAGATCGCGGTTGAGGTCAAACACGTAGCCCGCCGAGGCAAACCAGTGACGAAACTGACGCGCTCTGCTCTGCTCATTTCCCGGATACAAATTGTTGAGCAACTGAGGGGCCGACACTCCGGCGTAGAACCGCTTGGTGGCATAATATACTCCGGTGCCGAAGTTGGGCAGAAACCCCTGCGCATTGTCCACCGAGAAATGCTGATCTCCGTCGGCTTCGGTTTTCACGCGGCTGAAACCCGTTCGGTACGAATCGAACCCCATCTGCAATCCCGCCGACAGGGTGCCGTGCTTTAGTTTGATGCGGTAGGCGTAGATGCCGTATACTCCGGTCTGGTCGCTCACCCCGATGCGGTCGTGGGTCATCAACAGCCCTAACGCCACGCGTTTGTTTCGGAGAGGAGCATGGGCGGAAAAGGTTTGGGTGCTGGGCGCGCCGTCCAGGCCGATCCACTGCTCGCGGGCCAGCGCGGTGAGGTCGAGCGACTCCTGGCTGCCCGCGTAGGCGGGGTTGATGGCCAAGCCGTTAAACATATACTGGGTGAACATCATCCGCTGCTGCGCCTGCGCCGGTGAAAGCCACAGGCAAACCAATAAGGTCATCACTGCCGCCCCAGCCTTGCGGTTGGTAGCGATGGACACCAGCGTGGCGAACCGAATCTCGGCGTTCAGCCGGGCCACCGTTTGGGTGAGATTAGTGCGACGAGTTGCCTGATTCTGAGGGTGGGAGAGGAGGTTCTCTTTCATAATTAGCGATTCACGATCACGTAGCCGGAGCGGGGCGGTTGGTTGTTACCCAAATCAATTAAATAGAAGTAGGTGCCATCGGGCACATCGCCCGACACCAAGCCCACGGTGGAGTGGCTGCTCCAGGCGCGCTCCTGATTGTCGTAACCCGTGATCTCGAAGACCGCACTGCCCCAGCGATTGAAGATGCGCACGCTGTTGTTAGGGTAGTTCTCAATACCACGAATGCGCCATACGTCGTTGGTGCCGTCGCCGTCGGGCGAGAAGCCCTCGTAGACCAGCAGCGGGGCGGCCACCAAAATGGTGACGGTCGCCTGGGCGCACTGGGCGGGAGTGTTGGTGTTGCACACCTCAAAGGTAAAAGCATCGGTTCCGGCGAAGTCCTCGGTGGTAACGTACGTATAGGAACCGTCTTCCCGCAGGGTGAGGGTGCCGTGCTGCGGGGCGATAACGGGCACCGGTGAGAAGACAAATTCTCCTCCGGTTGGGTTAACCACCTGCGGCACCAACGATTCGTTGTAGGTAATCACGTCTACCAGCCGGATGGTATCGTTGACCGCCGAGAGGCGATTATCTTCCACAATGGTGATAATCACCGGGGCCGAACGCTCGGCGTAGGCCATTCCATCGTGGCCGTTCCAGCGAAACTGCGTGGTGCCATCGAAGCCGAAGTTGGGCCGAAAGCTCAGCTGATCCAACGCACCTACGGCAATTTCGTCACCCACCGAAACCGGTTCGTCGTTGAGCAACAACACCCCGTTGGCGGGCAGGCTTTCCACCCTTATTTTAGTCAGCGTATCGTTTTCCGGGTCACTGAACCGGGCGGTGAAGTCGTCGGCCGAAAAGTAGATCGTTTCGTTTTCTTCCCCCGCCACCAGTACGGTATCCACCGCCGGAGGGTCGCTGATTGGAATCACGATAATACTGGCAACGTAGGGTTCACTGACCGCCGCCCGTTCATCTTTGGCGCGAAAAAGAAACGAAGTGTAGGGATTGCCGTTGGCATTGAGCGCGGGTGCGAAGACCAATTTTCCGCTGTCTAGCGCCGTGACTCGAATCTCATCGTCTAGCTGCACTGTGTCGTCCTCAAGCAGTAGCCAACCGTTGGCGGGCAAGCTGTTGATTACCACAAACGCCAGGGTATCGCCCTCAACATCGGAGTAGCCGTCGGCAAAATCAGTCAGCGTAAAAACGTAGTTCATATCTTCGTCGGTAGTCACCGTGAAGTCATCGGCTTCGGGAGCATTGTTGATCAGGAAGATGACGGTGCTGATTGCCGTTTCATTGTCCTGATCAGTCACTTCGTATCTCCAGGTGCCGGGCGCTGTAGTGCCATCGTAGTTATCGGGAGTATCGTACTGCAGGCCGACGAACAGCGCCGAGTCTAAGCGGTCGCCAACTTTCACCAGTGTGCCATCGCCATACGTCAGCGTTCCCAAACCGGGTAAGCTTTTGACGGTGATCGTTAGCGCTGACAGCTCGTTGTCAACATCATACGGTAGCGTAGCCTGAACAATGTTGTATAGGCTGTATTCTGCTACATTAATAGTATCGTTATGAACATCGGGTGGATCGTTAACCGGAATGATCGTCACTCGGGTTATTGCGGTGCTTTCGCTATCTCCCCCGTCGCCATCGTCAAACTTAATAGAAATGTTTCGTTGGGTGAGGTTAGGGTTCTGAGAGGCATTGTGATAGCCCACCTGCTGGATGGCGTCTTCGTAGTCGTCCAGGCTTCCGGCTCCGCTCAGTGTCATCACTCCGCTCAGGCTATCAAACGAAGCGCTGATGCTGCCCGGTAGGCTTCCTCCGATAATTTCTAATGTTTCCTGTAGCGTATCAGGCCGGTCGGTTATCGTGATCGTGACGATGGCAAAGTTTTGATAGTCAATATCTTCTAGTTCAATGTTGCTGTCCGCAATTGCTACGGGCGGCTCTCTCTCCGTAAAAGTAGTCGCAAAATCAGTTCCGGAATCAGGACCGTTCAGGTCAATGTCGGTTGGATCGTTTACCGGAGTGATTTGCACTTTGGTCACGGGCAGGTTGCTCGGATAGCCATCGGGATCTTTTACCTGAATAGCCACGTCGCGGTCGCCGCTCACCACATCTACTGATTCGTTCATGTAGACGATTTCACGAATCACTTCTTCGTATTGTTCTAGGGTGGCAGTGCCTTTCAGTTCAATGGCTCCGGAAAGGGTATTATAGTCTTCCGGAACAATGTTGTAGAGAGCCGCTAAGGTAATTCCGGCAGGAGACAGGCGGATGTATTCATCCGTGCCGTTGGGTCTTTGTCTTAGGGTGATGGTCGAAAAAGGTGAGCTGATTGCCGTCTCGGTCGGTCAGCACAATGGGAGCGGCTACTTCAACCGGAGGGTTGCCTTCCGTGAACTGAACGGCGTGATCTTCCCCCTCGGACGGACCGTTGATGTCGGCATTAGGAACCGCGCGCACTGCAATGGTGAAGGTCTGCGTTTCGGTGGTGGTTGCATCGCTGGCCGTAACTTCTACATCAAAAGATCCGGTATGGATGCCATTGGGTTCGCCCGAAAAGTTTAGAGTCGCAGGATCAAAAGTTAGCCAAGCCGGTAAGGGTGCGCCTCCCGCCACACTAGCACTGTAGCTCACGCCCGGTCCGCTCACGGTGGTGAAATCGCTGGCAGAGAAGGTATAAGAAAAGCGAAGACCGACAATAGCAACCGTATCTTCCAGTACGTTGGCACGAAAGGGAGCGGTGGTTGCTCGAGAATTGTCGGTTTTGTTAGCTTTTGCTTCTGATATCGCCCACGAGCATAGGAGTAGCGTTAGTCCGGCAAACCATATAACATAAGAGCGTTTATTCATAGTTGTATTAAGCCGCCACAAGCAGGAGCGTGGCTATACGCATGATGCCAAATATAGAAGGATCACATAGAGATAAAGAACCGCTTTTGTACTGGGTTTCCGCTCGCGTAAGGTTTGGAAGTAATTTGCCCGCCAATCAGGAATTAATGGAGTGAGGAATGGAGTTAAAAGCAAGCGAATTAAAGGCCGAGCTGGGTTTGTAGCAGATATTGGCGGTAACTCGAAGAATAAGCCACGTATTGCAATTGCATAATAAGAAGATCATCAGGATGACATTTTGTGCTTTTCAAACAAAACAGCAATCCGCGCCAAACAATATCTTGCGGTTGGTGATAATTTTTTGAATGATAAGGCTAAAAATGACCGGAAAATTTTTTGCTACCGTGTAAGCAAACGCACGTTTTAGAAAAAAGCAAGTGCCTTTTTGACCGACAGAACCGAACCGGAAACCTAGTTTTTCCCAATCTGGGAGACCTTTCCGATTATACAGTTACGAGCCACTTATCAAAAAAATAGGCTAGATACTTCCTAATTCAAACGAACTAACCTCTTCAAACATCGCGGTAGGCACCTCTTCCAGCACCTGAATATTACTGATATCCCGCTCGCCGCGGTCGCCGCCGAGTTTGAGGCTGCCGTAGGTTTGGTAGTCGTTCCACGGGAGCACAAAGCGCGGGGTGTCTATGGCCGCCTCGGGGTAGTAGGCCCACTGTTTCACCAGGTGATCTTCGGGGTCGACGTACACCTTGTATCTGTTTTGTGGGGTAACGCCCACTCCCTCGAAGCGCAGTTCGAGTACCTCGGCGGGGCTTCCGCCGGTCAGGGTGTCTTCTCCGGTGTAGGTAAGCGTCACGCCGGAATCTTTGAGCTTGAAGGGCATGAACAGCCAGTAGCTGTCGTTGATCCAGATCTCTTTGCCCCGCTGCACGTACTTGGCCAGCGAGTCGGGTTGCGTAATCTCTTGCCCCTTCAGCCGCACCTTGCCGGTGTTGTCCTGGATGTTGATGGCGTAGATCGCCGAATCGCCAGGCGCCTCAATGCGTACGTCGCCGGTTTGCTTGTCCCACAGCAGCGTTCTAAAACCGAGGAAGTTCCACTGAAAGTAGCGCGTGGTGTCCCAGGCGGTGCGTCCGCCCATCGCTTGCATCACTTGGTCGGCCAGCTGCATGGCCCGCTCGTCGGAAGCCGCCGCGTTAAAGCCCGTCGCGGGCGGGTTTTCAACTGTTTTGGTGGTTGTTTCGGGAGATTCGGTACTCGTGGAGGAGCTGCACGAAGCACAAACAATTGCACAAAGCAGCAAAGTAGGGTAGATTTTCATAGAATGGTCTTTCGCTCAAAAGTAGCAAAAAACCGCCCCGAAACAAGTTAGGAAGGCTCAGTAAGCTGCTCTTTTTGCGCGGCAATGCGTTGCGAAAGTGTGTCAATGTAGTGAAGCGAATCTTGCGCAGAAGATTGAACAGCGTCAGTGAGTTGCTGTAGGCGAACTTTGTTGGGAATTTCTTCTCCAAGAACCTTTCTCAGTGTCTCCAATCGTTGCTCTAGCTTCTGGTTTTCTACCATCCGAATAGTAGGCAACATTTTATGCATTATTCGGCCCAGTTGGTGGTTATCTCTTGTTTTGACCGCCGCGCTCACTTGTTGAGGCAAATCACTAAAGCCCGCATGTAGGCTATCCAATAGTTTTGTAGCGAAGTTGAGGTCGTTATCATACTTATCAATAATGTGTTTAAGCGTCACTACATAATCATCTTGCGAGTCGGTCGGCACCCGAAGATGTAGATTAGTGCTAACTTTCCGATAGAGTACATCGGGACTAAAAGGCTTTGATAAGTAGTCGTTCATACCAGCCTGTTTCACCCGATCTTTAGCATCTGAAACCACGTCGGCGGTTAAGGCAATGATCGGCAACTGCTGGTATTTTTCACCTAGTTTACGAATTGCCTGAGTAGCCTGGTAACCATCCATCTGGGGCATTTGCAGATCCATAAGCACAATGTCATAATCTTGCTGCTGCACCTTTTCCAAGGCAATCGCACCGTTCTCAGCCGCAGTGACCCGTACTCCCATCTTATTCAGGAAGCTAGTCGCCACCATTCGATTAGATGAGTCGTCTTCCACCAGTAGCAAACGCACATCGTTCAGCTGGAAGGTCTCAATGGTCGGAGTCGGCTGAGCGCGTTGCCGTTCGGCAACTACATAGGGAAGGGTAAAGGTAAATTTACTTCCTATTTTCTGCCGACTCGTCACCGCTATGGTTCCGTCTTGAAGCTCAACCAGTCGTTTACAAATGGTTAAGCCCAGCCCGGTGCCACCAAACTTTCGCGTGGTATCTGGTGTGGCCTGGGTGAAACTATTAAAGATTGTTGAGATTTTGTTTTGACTGATACCGATTCCGGTATCGCGCACTTCGAACGCTACATTTATATGCTCGCCGTCCTGCTTGAGAAGCTTTACATTGATAGAAACCAAGCCATTTTCCGTAAACTTTATGGCGTTACTGACCAGATTATTTAGTACTTGGGTAAGGCGGACTTGGTCGCCTACCACACGTTCAGGCACTGATTCGTCAATATTAAACTTTAGATCAACGCCCTTGTCCTCCGCATGAAACAGAAATGCTTGCATAACGCCTTGTACCACTTCCTGGATACTAAAGCTGATTTTTTCAAGCTTCACTTTTCCTGCCTCTATCTTAGAGAAGTCCAGAATGTCGTTGATGACGACCAATAGGTTATTGGCTGAAAACTGAAGGCTCTTAAGATATTCTAGCTGCTCGGGTTTTGGATCTTCGTCCATTAATAGGCGTGCCATACCAATAACCACATTGAGGGGGGTACGAATTTCGTGACTCATGGTAGAAAGAAAGTCTTGCTTGGCAAGCACTGCTTTTTCAGCTTTGTCTTTTGCTCTCTTAAGCTTTTTCTCTACGCGAACCTGACTGCTTATATCGAAGCAGACAAAGGCGAAACCAATTTCTTCGTTGTTATCTCCCCGAAGCACAGTGCTGCTGGCGTGCACGGGCAGAAGGGTGCCCTTCTTATGAAGAATCTCCAAGTCACCCTCCCAGTGCTTGTCTTTAGCCAAGTGGGCAATGCGTTTCTTGTGGTTGTCCCATTGGTCGGTAGGAATCAAGACCTCGCGCAGCGGCCGACCCAGCACCTCCGCGCGCTTCCAGCCGAACAACTTCTCAGCCCGCTGGTTCCAGTACACAATTTTTCCGCGCTGGTCTTTAGCAAGGATGGCGCTCTCTAGCTGATTGAGCAGCGAGGCCTGAAAGACTACCTGGTCCTGCGCCTTTTTACGCTCCAGCACTTCATTTTTCAGCTGCAGGGCGGTATTCTGCCAATTGGTGGTGCGCGTTTGCACTATCGCCTCTAAATGATCGCGGTGAAATTGTAGCTCTTCTTCAACCTTAAACCGCTCGTTAATCTCATTCTGTAGTTTCAGATTAATTTCGTGCAGTGACTCTACGGAAGGACGCTTCAATGAGTGGGAAACAAGAGTCCATACCGCCACTACAGTAAATAGAGAAATGAGTGAAGTGAGTGCACTCAGCAATTGCACCATCCAATCAACTAGCTGCCAAAGGGCGTAGGCTTCGCCTGCGTAGAGTATTACATTAAGCACTAATGCAGCCACTAATAAGATTAGTAGCGTCTTAATTCTCACTAAACCTTTGCGCGGGTGGGTATTAAATAAGTTTTGCAGTGTCATCATGCCAAGGGCCTCATTGGTACTAATATGCTCTACTAGTCCATGTCATTCTATAATAGTAACTTACACAAGGTGTGCCATATAAGGTATTTTTAGTGCTTCGTTGCTGATTTTCTGCAATGCACGTTATTATCTACTCCTTATGTACTGAGAACTAGTACAGTACTCTGTGCCAAGTTCTGAACCAAGCTAATTTCAACTATTACTTTAGTATAACGTGTATTTGCACAATATCGTGTCAGAATTTACCTTGATGGCTTTTTATCACTCACTGACGTGGTCAATACCTACGTTGTGATGCGACATAGTAAAGTTTTATTTGTTGATGTTATAATTTAAAGCTACCGACAATTCTCTCAACCAGTTCGTATGAAACTAGGTATAACAGTACCTAAGAAAGGAAATGGGAAAAGTTGCAGAAAAAAAATATGCTCGAAATAAATAAGCCCCTCAAAGGGGCTTATTTAAGATCAGGAAATGAAGGATACCTTATTTAGTATCAGAATCGTTTACCTCTTCGTACTCAACATCAGCTACATCACCGTCGGCTGAGCCGCCGTCGGCATTGCCCTGCGCACCGGAATCTCCTCCGGTAGCACCGGGTCCACCCGCCGCCGCACCGCCTGACGCATCAGCGCCCGCCGCTTGGTACATTTCCTGCGAAGCGTTCTGCCAAGCTGTATTCATTTTCTCCATAGCACTGTCAATCGCTGACAGGTCCTGCGATTGGTGAGCAGTCTTTAGTTCGGCCAAGGCCTCTTCAATGGGCTTCTTGTTGCCCTCCGAAAGCTTGTCGCCGTACTCTTTCAACTGCTTTTCGGTTTGGAAGATCAGCGAATCGGCGGCGTTGATCTTCTCTACGCGCTCCTTTTCTACCTTGTCTGATTCGGCGTTCGCCTCGGCTTCCTGGCGCATCTTCTCGATTTCCTCGTCGGTCAGTCCGGATGAAGCCTCAATACGGATATTCTGCTCTTTGCCCGTTCCTTTGTCCTTGGCCGACACGTTCATAATACCGTTGGCGTCAATGTCGAAGGTTACTTCAACCTGGGGCACACCGCGGGGCGCCGGGGGAATACCGTCTAAGTGGAAGCGACCAATCGTGCGGTTATCCTTGGCCATCTGACGCTCACCCTGTAGCACGTGGATTTCAACCGAAGGCTGATTGTCCGATGCCGTAGAGAACGTCTCTGATTTCTTGGTAGGAATGGTCGTGTTGGACTCAATCAAACGCGTGAACACGCCGCCCATTGTCTCGATACCCAGCGACAGCGGAGTTACGTCCAGCAGCAGCACGTCTTTCACATCACCGCTGAACACACCTCCCTGAATGGCGGCTCCTACGGCGACCACTTCGTCGGGGTTCACTCCCTTGGAAGGCTTCTTACCAAAAAATTTCTCTACCTCTTCCTGGATCTTGGGAATACGGGTTGAACCACCTACCAAAATGACCTCATCAATGTCCGAAGCAGATAATCCGGCGTCTTTAATGGCTTTACGGCAGGGCTCCAGTGTTCTTTTCACCAAGTCGTCCACCAACTGCTCAAACTTAGCGCGCGATAATGATCGTACCAAGTGTTTAGGAATGCCATCTACCGGCATAATGTAGGGCAGGTTGATCTCGGTTTGGGTAGAAGATGATAACTCAATCTTTGCTTTTTCAGCCGCTTCTTTCAGGCGCTGCAACGCCATTGGGTCTTTGCGTAGGTCAATGCCCTCGTCTTTCTTAAACTCATCCGCTAACCAGTCGATAATTTTAGCATCAAAGTCATCTCCCCCTAGGTGCACGTCACCGTTGGTGGATTTCACCTCAAACACTCCGTCGCCCAGCTCCAGGATAGAGATATCAAAGGTACCTCCCCCTAAGTCATATACCGCGATGGTAATATCCTGGTTCTTCTTATCCATACCGTAGGCCAGGGCCGCTGCGGTAGGCTCGTTAATGATTCGCTTCACCTCCAAACCGGCAATCTGTCCGGCTTCTTTGGTAGCCTGTCGTTCGGCATCGTTAAAGTAAGCCGGTACGGTGATCACCGCTTCGTCTACCGTGGTTCCTAAGTAGTCTTCCGCGGTAGACTTCATCTTTTGAAGAATCATGGCTGAGAGCTCCTGGGGAGTATACATGCGATCACCGATCTTCACGCGGACAGTGTCGTTGTTTCCTTTTTCAATCTGGTAAGAGATGTTCTTCAGCTCTGAAGAAACCTCCGAGTACTTTTTACCCATGAACCGCTTCACCGAACTGATGGTGTTCTGCGGGTTGGTGATTGCCTGCCGCTTGGCTGGGCTTCCCACTTTGCGTTCGCCGTTACCGTTGTCCAAAAAGGCAACGATAGACGAAGTGGTTCTACCGCCCTCGCTATTGGGAATGACGACGGGTTCGTTACCCTCCATCACCGCCACGCACGAGTTCGTAGTTCCTAAATCTATGCCTATAATTTTTCCCATGATATCGATTGTTCAGGTTTGCGTTACGAAATATTTTGTATCTATCTTTTATCAATGGGTGTGCCAACGGCTCTGCTTATGACAGATTGGCAGAACATTCGGAACTGTAGCCGCACCATTCGCAACGTGGCATCCACCAATGAAATCCGATTTTGTTCGTATCTTGCGTAGCAACCTTTTTTTCCACATATGCGCCTGTCGATCTTCTTGTTTACTCTGCTCATTGCGTCCAAAGCAGTTGGTCAATCTCTTCCCGCCAAAGAACCCATCCGACTATCAGGCGTGATAGTGAACGAGGCCAACGAGGCCCTGCCGTTTGTCACCGTCACTAACTTAAGCACCCAACAGGGGGTGGTGAGTGACGAGGAAGGGTTTTTCTATCTCACTTTCCCAGCTCAGGATACGCTGCAACTGTCGGCAGTAAATTATGAACCCTATCGCTTGTACTTCGGCGACACTGCTCGGGCTACCAATTACGACTTAAAGATTCGCCTGAGCGAAAGAACCTACCAACTGGAAAACGTGACGGTGTTCGCGTTTCGCGATGAGGCAGCCTTCAAGCGAGCGGTACTGGCGCTGGATGACTTACCCGAGCCCGAGAAAGTAGTTGTTCCGGGTGCCTATCAGGGACCCCGCCAGGAGAAGAAGGCGTCGGTAGGCAGCCCGATCTCGTTCATCTTGGACCGCTTCAGCAAACGCGCCAAATACGAACAGCAGGTGCAGCAAGCCCAGCAGGAAGCTACCTACCAGAAAGCCCTGTCCAAGAAGTTCAACCGCGCGATGATCGAGCAGGTCACCGGGCTGAACGAGGAGCGCCTAGATGAGTTTATTCTCTTCTGCCGATTAGAGGATCGGTTCATCGAAGAGTTCGAACGAGTACGACATCATTGTGGCTATCAACCATTGCTACCGCGATTTTCAGCAGCAGAACTGACGCCGGCTATAGGGTTTCTCGCACCCGCCGGGCTCCTTCCACCATATTAACTAGCTTTTTCTTAGCGGCCCAGCGGGCGGTTTGACTGAGTCCGCAGTCAGGGGCCACCGACAGTTTGTCGGCCGATATGTGCCCCAGGCATAGTTTGATGCGATGAACGATGTCCTCCACCGTCTCGATGTAGTAGCTCTTCACGTCCACGATACCCACCGCCACCTCCATCCGCTGCGCAAATTTGGCGATCAGTTCAATCTCAGCAAACTCCCGGCTGGCCATTTCCACGTGCACCTCGTCCACCTTGAAGTCCAGGAAGTCGGGCAGCATGGGGGCAATGCGGCGGTAGCCTACGGCGTGTCCCTTGAAGTTGCCGAAGCACAGGTGCGTCGCCAGGCGGCAGCGCCCCGCCACCGGCTCCACCGTGCGGTTAAAGATGTCCACAAAGCGCTTGGTATCTTCCTTATAGGCGTAGCAACTCATCGAGGGCTCATCGATAGTGATCTCGGTGCACCCCGCAGCCACCAATCCTTCCAATTCCCGCTGTACCATTGGTAGTAGCGCTTCAGTGATAGCGTAGCGTTCAGGATACTGCTCGTTGGGCAGCAATCGGCCACTCAGCGTAAAAGGACCGGGAATGCTGGCCTTGAGCACCGGTCCGGCGGGAGCCAATCGCTTCAGTCGCTCGAACTCTTCTACCGCTCCTAGTCCTCGCGGGGCGCGCAGTTCTTCGGTGATAGTGTGCTTACCGCGTTGGTCGTGGGCGGGCGGACCCCACTTTTCGAGGCACCAGAGCGTTCGGCGTAATACCCTCAATGAAGCCGTAGAATGACAGATTGAAGTCCAGTCGGGTTTGTTCGCCATCGGTGATCACGTCGAGTCCGGCAGCTACCTGATCGTGTACGGCTGCTACCACGGCGTCGTCAATCATCTCGGCCACGTCGGACGGACCAAAGCGATCCAGGTTTTCGGACGCGAATAGTAGCCAACTTGGAAAAGGGTAGCTGCCGATCACGGTAGTACGGATGGGGTGGTCATGCATAAGTCTTTGATTTTATGGTTCGATCACTCTTTCGGACAACACGCCCGAGAGTCTATATAAAATAGATTTTTAATCTGCCCCACCTACCTGTTGGTATAGCTTTGCCAACCGATGCGCGTGCTCGTCGTATGCACCCTCAAACAGCTCCACCGCGCGTTCGGCTCCCACCACCACGCCTGAGCTAAGCACCTTCGGCGGGTGTCCGGCGGCGGTGAGTCGTTCGGCCACTACCGCCTTGATGCTGTTCACGATCATTGCTCCGCCCACCGTAGATCCAGGTGATACCGGAGTGTCTAAATTCGGCACCGTCACCATGGCGTCACCTACCGGGGCGCCGGTGTCTAGTATTAAGTCAGCGAAGTCGGTGAGTTTTTTGCCGTCGGCGCGCTTGCTAGTGCTGGCGGCCGAGTGTGCTTTGGTGACCAATGCCACCACTTTGATGCCGTGTTGCTGGAACAGTTCACCCATTTCAATGGGCACCACATTGCAACCACTCGACGAAATCACTAGCGCACAGTCCTGTCCACTAAGATCGAAGTTGCGCAGAATGCGTTCGGCCAGTCCTGGCACATTTTCCAGAAACATGGCCTGCCGTTGTCCATTGGCACCCACCACTAGGTTATGAAACGACAACGAAAGCTCAACGATAGGGTTAAAGCCGGCAAAAGACCCATAACGCGGCCACATTTCCTCTACCATAATCCGGCTGTGTCCTGAACCGAACAGGTGTACCATACGTCCGGCCAGAATGGTGTCAGCAAACCACCCTGCTGCTTGCTCAATGGCTTCGGTTTGTGCCTCAACGGTTTGTAAAATTGTTTGACACTTTTCTAGGTACTGCTGAATAACAGGCATGCATCAGTTGGTTAGTGTGAAGAGCAATGATTGAAAATTGCTCCGGCAAAGAAAAGAATTTTTGCGTTATCTGCCTCCTTCCAGTGCGAATAGGGCGGCCCCTACGGCTCCGGCAAACGCATCAAATTGAGCCTGCCGGATGGGAGTGCGCTGGTCACCGGGCCGCCACTCGTACACGTCCATAAACGATGCAAGAGGGCCATAAAGAGAATCTCCTGCTTGGGTGATGCCGCCGCCCAGTACGATCACGTCGGGCGAGATTAGGTTCACCAGTGAAGCCAGGGTGCAGGCTAGATTCTGCACCGCGGTGAGCCATAAGAAACTAGCGAACGGATGGCCCTGCTCGTAGTCAATTACCAACTCGTGGGTGGTCTGATAGCGTCCCATCGAGCGGCGGGGAAGGCTCGCATTGCCAATGGCTTCCTCAATGCTACCCGGCATGCGGGTGATGTCGGGAAATCCACTGCTGTCGGCTACCGTATGGCCCACGTGCCCCGCCCACTGAAAGCTACCGCCAAAAGGTTTTCCGTTGATGAGCAGTCCGCCCCCTACTCCGGTGCCCAGCGTAAGCAGCACTACGTTTTGGGCGTTCTGTGCCGCACCGAGTTGACTTTCGGCCAACAGGGCAGCCATTGCGTCATTGAGCACTGGCACACGTGGTTCATCCAAGAAATCTGCCCAGTGTAGCCCTTCTAAGCCTTGCAAGCGGCCGGGCATAAACTTAATCATCGTGTAGTTAGCGTCAGGGATGCCCGGCGCGGCAAGTCCGATCGTCAAGGCTTGCCCAGGATACCGCTGCCGGGCCGCGTCGATCATCGTCTGCATGGCCTGCTGCCAAAGCACCTTGCTCGACTGGTTTTCGGCCAGTGGCAAATCGTTCGTATCGGTGTGGTAGTGGTCAACGACTTCTCCTGCATAGAGCAGTGCTCCCTTAATGTGGGTTCCCCCTAAATCAATGCCCAGGGCTGGTTGGTTCATACTGGATACTTGATGCTGGCGGCGGCCGCCTTTAGGTTTGTGTTGTAGTAAAATTCTAAGAAAGCAGTTACTGCTATTGAGCTGTGAATATGTGGGCCACCGTGAATTCTAAGGTTAAAACAAGTTTTCTGTATATAATTTTTTTCAGGAAAGTGATTTTCGCAGTGGGCTGCGGTCCGCCGCGCGGTTGGAATGTGGATAACTCTCTGGAGTTACCCACATTCCAACAGCTTAGTAACAGCAACGACCTGTTAGGAATTTTAAGTTCAAGCTGCCTGCCCATACTGTCTTAAGACAACGTACTCGGTACCTCGGTTGATAGTGGCAAAAATGCGGTTGATTAGCTTTGCTCTGATGGCATTGATGACTACCATTTTAGGCTTTCCTTCTGCGACCTTACGATGAAAGTAGGCTTTTAGTTCTTCATCTGACTGAATGGCCGATGCCGCCCCGTTGCTGAGTAGAGTTTTGATACGTTTGTTGGCCAGATGGCTGGTTTTCGTTCGCCCTCGGATGCTGGTACCCGATGTGTGCTCGAAGGGAGCCACCTCACAGTAAGAAGCAAATTTACGACTATCATTGAAAGCGGTGAAGTTGTTGGTCGCTAGAATTAAAGCTACGGCAGTGACCAATCCAATACCGGGAATAGAGCAGAGAAGCCTAAGTGTAGTTTGCAATTGATTGTCTTCTTTGATGGCAGCCTCAATCTGCTTTTCTGTCTGTTCAACTTGCCCTTTGATGAGCTTTAGCTGTTTCTCAGACTCTTTGACGATGAACTTGTTATCTACTAAATGCGCCGTATCTTTCAGGTCTTGAATGGTCTGCTTGAGGCTGGTTTGGCTTTTAACCAGCCGCTCTCGGAAGGCGAACAGATTCTTGAGCTTGAGTAGGCTAGCTGAGGGCAGTCGTGTAGGGGTGAGTTCATGACGATGCAAAAAAGCGTAGTGCGCTATTCGTTGGGCATCCACTCGGTCATTCTTTCCCCTGGCTAGTCCCAGTGAGCGCTTCAAATGCAAAGGTGAATACAGAGCAAAAGCCAACTCCTGATCTTGTAGAAAGCAGCCGGGCGCCGGGCGCATAGTTCTAGCGTGTACCATCCAGTGTGTTCCATCGCAAAGAAACTCTGCTCCAATACTATTTTGTGCTTCTTGAGTCCCGGCGGGGAACCGCAGGTAAGTAACTGTTTGCAACCAGCCGCTGAGTTGGCAAACTTTCCGTGGATGAACCGGTCAGGTTGCTGCTCAGAGCAGAAGCATACATTGAAACTGTCTTTGGAGATGTCTATACCGATATAATACGTAAACTTCATAGTGGGTAGTGGGTTAGATTGGGCAGAAAAAATGATTGAACAACTGATCCCTTTCGTAAGCCTGAAAGCTTAATATTCTAATTGGTTCCAGTTCAATCGAAACAAAAACCAAGGCCACCGCGGCGCGGACTAATTCACGGTATGAACCTGAAAGTTTCTGGCGCGGTCGTAGTTCACCTTGGCTATTGTCAAAAGTAGTACTTTTCCAGTACTAACTCTATATTGCTAATCTAAAGGGCGCGGTCGCTCTTGGAGAAGATGCGCACCGGGCCACGGCGGCTGCCTTTTTTAAGATGTCGCGCTCTATTTCTGCTTCTCGTAGCTGTTTTTTCAATTTAGCAACCTCTGCCTGTTCCGGGGTCAAGGAGGGCTTGCCATGTCCCGAGAAGCTTCCTTCTCTCTTTCGCTTGTACTCTCGCTTCCAGCGACTCAACAGATCAGCTCGCCGGGACGCCGGTCGGATGTCTAATTCCTCGGCAACTTTACTGGTCGGTTTACCAGAAAGGCATAGCTCGACCGGGCCACGGCGGCGGCCATCACTTTGAAGGCTCGGTCGAAGTGTCTCTTTTCTTTTCTCATGTTAGCTAAGTTAAGGTTTTCAGGCTTAACTTAATGTCCACTCAAAGGTAGCAAGTACAGCCTGTCCTGCTACCTGAGTAGTTACGATGTTTTTAATGCCAACCACAAGCATAAAGGTGACTATGCCTCCACCTTCTCCGGCAGCTGTGCTGAAAACTGGGGAAGTTCTACCTGGCTAAGCAGTTGTTCTTCTAGTAAGCTAGCCCAGGTGCGCATGTACTTAGCCACGTCTTCGCGTTGATTGTGCTGAAGAAACCGTTCTTGCTCAGGGAGGCAACGCAGCACCGCTCGGTCCGAAAGTCGTTCTAGGTGCTGAAAGTCCTGCACCTCCAGCCCCGCGTCTAGCATAATAGAGATCACCTGATCCATCAGGTAACCGCTGGTGGGGCAGTAGTCCAGCGCTTGTTCACTCCAGTCACCCCCCCGGGTGCGCATAGCGTATTCATGGATTTCAGCCCGAGACAGTCGGGTTACTTCCTGCACTAAGTGCCCGCAGTTGCAACTACCCATGTGCCCCCACTGATACTGGTTAGAACGAACGATTTTGTTCGCAGTTTGACGAAGTGCTTGGATGAGTTCAAGTCGAGGCTTGGCCATGCTAATAAAAGTTTAGGGTTACATATGAAGAGGAAACACTATTTTGGTTTGACGGGGTTCCTTTTCACTAAGCCAACAATCAATTAGTTTATCCTGTAAACAAGCTAAAGAGTTCGCTAAAAACCAAGCTATTGATAATTAGAAGCAGTAACCGCTGGAAACCGCTTAAAAAGTTTGTTCACAATTTTATAGGTGGTCTCGAACCGCTCTTCGGGATCGTTCACCGGACCAGTGCCCATACCGCGCCAGAGCAACTTCCTCTCCGCTGCGGCCACAAAATCTACGACTAGCGTACCGGTTTTCTCAATACGAATCTCTTTATAACGCGATCGGTCCATCGGCGGCCACCAGCCCCCGGAGTAGGTATTGGCCCACATGTGGTTGTAGCTTCCGTAGGAGTTGTTTGATTTGGTAACCTCTTTGTATTGTTCTTCGGTCAGGATACTGAAAGCGACCAGCAGTTGCGGATCCTCTGGGTCTATCGAGTAACCCCGTGGCTGAAGTTCTAGCTCGATACGTTGCCTAATTTCATCTCGCAAAATAGCACTTGCTTGGTCGAGCTCCCCTTCGGGTAATGACATGAAAGCGTAGGTAGATCCTGAAATGCTGGCATCGGGCGATGTTTCAACAAAAGTTTTGATAGGAGAGCACCCACCCAATCCAATCCCTACCGCAAGCAGCAAGCATAAAACCCAATCGCGTATAAGAGATAACATACCCCAAAGTAACGAAAAATTGTCCAAAATCTTTTGCCTTAGCAATGAGCGTCAATCATTAGCTCCTACTTTTACGTTAGTTGATCTTAAGCACCAGTTTACCACTATTCTGGTTGGCTTCCATCCGTTGGTGCGCCTGACGCACATCTTTCCAACCGTACACCTGGTCAATGACTGGGCGCAGCCTTCCGTCGCTCAGCAGGGGCAGGGCGAAGTCGGCGAACGCCTCCGTGAGATTAATCTGATAGTCCGTGCTACGCGATCGCAAAGTGGAAGCGCTGATCTGCAGACGCTTCTTCAGCAAGCTACCCAGGTTAAAATTCTCGACGTGGGCACCCCCTAGCAGCGCCAGCAGCACCATCCGCCCGTCGGTGCGCAGCACCCCGATGTTTCTTTCAAAGTACGGAGCAGCCACAAAATCCAGCACTAAGTCCACCCCTTCTCCATTGGTAAACTCCATCACTTCCTCCTTAAAGTCGTAGGCTTGGTAGTCGATGGCATAGTCCGCTCCTAAACCAAGACAAAGTTTGTGCTTGGCCGCCGAAGCCGTGACGATCAGGTCGCCTGCGCCCATCGCTCGGGCCAGTTGGATGGCGGCGGTGCCTACTCCGCTGGCTCCCGCGTGGATTAGTATCCGTTCGCCGTTTTGTAACTTTCCCAGCCAGTGCAAGGCTTGATAAGCCGTAAGAAAAACTTCGGGCACGGCCGCAGCTTCGATCAGCGTGAGCGGGTCGGGCACCGGCAAAGCCATTCGTTCGTGAATCGCTGCGTACTCAGCGTAGCCGCCGCCTGACAGCAGCCCGAATACCAAATTGCCTACTGCGTAACGGGTGACATCAGCGCCAATTTCAACCACTTCCCCACTCATTTCCAAGCCTAAGATGGGGCTGGCTCCAGGGGGTGGAGGGTACTTACTTTGCCGCTGTAACAGATCGGCCCGGTTCACCGCAGTAGCTACCACCCGCACCAGCAGTTCGTTCGGTTTAGGAACAGGCGTTTCGTATCGACCAAGGTGCAGTTGGTCGATTCCGCCGGGCTGGCCAATGAGGATAGCTTCCATAGACGCACTGCGTTTTTTCATCTTTACTTACGGGCTAAGGTTTTGGATAAATGCCGAAGCAAAAGTAGCGGGTTTCCGACTAATTTAGCTTTCCATTTCATCCTTTAAACGCTCACTACTACAAGCGATATGATAAAGTACGAAAATCAGTACGTGAAGATCGAGCTAGACGATACCCTGCCCATCCTAGTGCACACCTGGCGCGGTTTTGCCCAGGGAGAAGATTACCGCGCTGCCTGGGAAGCATCACTTGAGCTAGCTAAGAACCATAATATCCGGCACTGGCTCATCAATCAACATGACCTTAAGGGAATTAGTACTGAAGATCTGCGTTGGACCAACGACGAATGGGTTCCCCGATCAAATCAGGAGATTGGCACCGAACGTTTCACTGCTATCGTACTCTCGGAAAATATCTTTGATGAAATAGCGCTGAAAAAATCAGCCAGTACCCTCAAAGAGAATGGTGTTATCGCCGGTTATTTTGCTAAAGAAGAATTTGCCAAACGATGGCTAGCCGCAATCTCGTAGGTGCCAGTCGCGACCGGCACCTACGGGATTTTATTTCCCTCTGCATCATACTGTTTCCAGTCTCCCGTTCTTTTACCTCCATTATAGGCACCTTCTTCCTTTACTGATCCGTCTTCGTAGTAAGCAGTATGTTTTCCTTGTTTTGTTCCAAAATAATAGGCCGTTTCGCTACGCAGCGCACCGGAGGGGTAATACGCTTTCTCGGTCTTCGTCTTCTTCCCCTTCCGGAATTCTTCGGTCTTCTTCACTTTTCCATCCTCGTAGTAGCTTGTCGCCGTTCCTTGTAGTTGCCCCGCCGCGTAGGGCTGCTCTTGCGCGAGCTGCCCGTTGGGATGGTACGTTTTCCATATGCCGGTTGGCTCCTGGTTGGCGAACTGTTTCTCTTCGCGCAGTGTGCCGTCAACATAATATTTTTTCAGGCTTCTCCCTTCGTCCGTATAAGTAGTTACCACCTCTGGTTTTCCGTTTGTAAAGAAGCGACGATGTTCGCCCACCGGCTGCCCGCGCTGATGATGCCGCTCTTCCTTAAGGGTTCCATCGGTATAGTAATAGGTGCTAACCCCTTCTAAAAATCCATTGTTGTACCGCTCGTCGCGCAGCAACTGTCCCGCTTCACTAAAGGACTGTGATGATCCATCGCGTTCGCCTTTTGTGAAGTTGGTTTTATCAGCCACCTCCCCTTTAGGATAGTACTCAGTCACTAAACCTTCGATGATTCCCTGTCGGTAGGTGAGTTCGGTCTTCAGGGCACCATCTTCGTAGAATTTACGTACCTGGCCGTTAGGCTGTCCCCGCCGGTAGGCCATTTGCTCGCTTAACTTCCCACTGGGGTAATACGATTCAATCAACCCATCCGGGGTGCCGTTCACAAATTGAGTTTTATTCTTAGGTGTGCCATCCTTGTAATAGACCGTTAGCGGGCCCTGAAGGGTATCATTGTGAAAGGTGGCGGTTTGCAAGGTGTCGCCCGACCGCATGAGCACCACTACCTTCCCTTCTTTAACCCCTTGTTGGTAGGGTGTTTTTCGCTGTACCGGACCTTCAGGATAGTACTCTTTCATCCAGCCCGTTGGCTGCCCCTGCCGGAAGCGTACCTCCGTGGCTAGCGGGCCCTCAGCGTAATACTTTCGATACAGCCCATGGGCTACTGTGCTGTCGGTAGCCAAAACGAAATACCGCTCTTTCACCACCAATTGAGCTGAGTCGTAGTAGGTAACAACCAGGGTGGTATCTTGCCCGAAGGCAAAAGTTGCCGACAGCAGTAGCATTCCGATGCTCAAATAACGGGTCATAAGCTGGCTTCAATCACGCAGTAGTCCCCAAACAACGCTACTTGAGGCGCACTAGTGTGGCGCCGTAGCCGAACTTTTCGCGTTGGGCATCCTGAAAGTGCACAATGCTCTTCAGACCCGAAAGCCGCTTCTGAATTTCACGGCGCAGGGTGCCACTACCCACTCCGTGTACGAAAGTGATTTCGTCCATGCCGGTGGCTAAAGCCTGGTCTAGCTTTTCCTCAAACGTCTGTAGCTGCAAGTTCAGCATATCACCGTTGTTCATAGTATCGTGCGCGTCAGTGAGTTCTTCGATATGCAGGTCTACCTGAGCGGGCGGGCGGGTGAGTTTGATCTGGTTTTTAGCCTGGGCTTCCTCCTTTGGCGACAGCAGACTTTCCTTGAGAGCTTCGGGATTCAGGGGTTTACCTCCCACTGAGTTGGCGGCCTCATCAATCGAGAACAGGAAAGACGGTTGGTTGAGCAGCGGCGCAGTAGCTTTGCTTTTGAAAAAAGTGGCGGCCTTATGCTTAATACGGCGCATCAGGGGTTCGCGCAGGACATAGTTTCCTGAGCGGAAGTATAGCCCCTGGAAAATCAGCACAGGCCATCGGTCAAAATCGGCCACCGATTGGTTCATAACCTTCGCCGTATTCTGTGCAGCAAGTACACCCGAAGATATTCCTCGGAAGTTACCGTTGGTCTCTTCACCCAATACGAAGGGCATCTCGAAGTCAGTGGTATTGATTAAATGCAGAGACAACTGCTGGTCGTTAATCTGCACGTAAGCCAAGTAGACGCCCGAAGTAAGCGGCGGAGCAGGATGGCGCTTTACCACTGGTTTTGCGGAATCCTGGGGCAAATCAGCCCGTTTGAAGTACTTGTCTTCCTCTTGAGCGACCACCACCACCTCGCTACGCATCACCGGAATGCCGAACCCGTCTTCAATTTCTACCTCAATGAGGTTTCCCTCCAGAAACTGGGTGATCACCCCTTCCTCGCTTCCCCGCAGCAAACGCACTTTATCGCCGATGTTCATACTGGATAGACGAATTAGTGGTGGTAGGGTTACGCTTTATAGTACTTGAAATTGATCGCTCAATTGTTTCATTGTTCAATCGCCCACCATCAGGCTCAAAAATAGGCTGGGTAAAACGTGATTCCTTTTCCTGAACGATAGCCCAACGCGGGAGCGGGTAGGTGCACCAACGTGACTGCGTAGAGCAGACCGTTCCACAATCTATTGCCAAAGCTGACGGGAGGCTTGCGGTAGTAATGCAGATCGATATCCAGGGACAAGTACCACTCCCGGTAGGCTAAGTAGCCCGCGGCTCGGTTGGCAGGTTCGCGGGCGTAGAGCATCTGATTGGCCCCGTAGCCCACCGCCACGTTGAGCCACTTCGGAAACCGCGGATACCGTCGCTTTAAGAAGGCGTATAGGTCGACCGATAGCCAGTAGGTTTGCCC
Organism: uncultured Cytophagales bacterium; assembly: GCA_963761785.1. Classification (GTDB taxonomy): domain Bacteria; phylum Bacteroidota; class Bacteroidia; order Cytophagales; family Cyclobacteriaceae; genus Tunicatimonas. Next base: position 296,495 of record CAVXII010000001.1, on the reverse strand, counting down.
GTTATAATCCTTTAGCACTTCTTCGGGTAGGTTACTGCCCAACGTGTTAGGTCGTTCACTGGCCAATGCGGTGCGACGAAACGAAAACTTAGGTTCCAGACGCACTTCATTCCATAATGCCTGCTGACCGACCCACCACACTGATCCGGCCGCGTTAGCCGCCAGGTCGTGCCACGAAAACCCGTAAGCCTGAGAAAATCCGTCAAACACTTCTACCGGCAAAAGAGATAAAAATCCAATGAGCCCGCCCAAGCGCTCGGGAGACCTTCGCGTTTTCAACTGCTTGACCAGCCTTGTGCTAGCTCAACTTAGTTGAAAGGCCGAATAGAAGTGTCCTACCTTATCCACCTGTTTCCACTGGGTGCCGTCGTCAAAGATTTGAAACCGTTGCCGGGGTTGCTGATGGTACCAAGCTATATAAAGCCCTGCTTGAGCCACTCCGTAACCCACCCCGGCCAAGAGCCACCGCCGGTTCAAGTGGGTAGCTGAGTCGCCAGGTGGGGGACAGTCGGCCCTAACCGTAGCTACTGTCCACAGCAGCAGACCAAGCGCCAAAGCAACTCTTTGGTTTGATGCTAACAAATACTTAAGTTTATGGTTGAAAATCAGACTGTTTTTGAAAATCGTTTACGTATGAAGCCAAAAGCTACCTTAAAGAAGCGTTCTATCCGAAGCTTTGTTGCTGGTGATCCGGTGGCGTTTCGCAAGGTATACGATGTTTATAAGGATAAGCTACTTATCTATTGCCTTAAATTTACAAAATCCGTCCCGGATGCCGAAGAGGTGGTCCAACAGTCATTTATCCGCTTATGGGAATTCAGACATTGCATCGATCCTGACCGCCCCCTGGATCCATACGTCTACCGCATTGTCCGCAATTGCGCTTTTGATTACCTGAAAGAGGTAGCCCGCGCCGCCCGCCTGAAAGAAGACCTGCAATCGATTTTAGTTGCTCCCTCGTATCAAGATAGCTCCTCAGCGGACGAATACATTGAATTGGCGCAACGGGCCATCGAGATGCTTCCTGAAAAAAGGCAGATCATCTTTCGCATGAGCTACGACGATGGTATGACCCACCAGCAAATTGCCGAGGCACTACAGTTATCCATTCATACCGTGAAATCGCAATTGGTCAAGGCAACAAAAACCGTTCGTTTACTGCTTATCCAGCAGGTCAGTCTGATCATTGTCCTACTACTTAGCATCTAGCCAGGATACCTATCTTTACTATTTTTGCAATATACAACGTGTATTTTTTTGTTCGCCTTACTATTAAGTGCTCAATCAGTAACTACTCAGGTAGCTGGGCTAGCCATGATTTGAGCTAGATAGGTGAATACATCAAGGTCTCGTTTTTTGAGGGTATCAATAACCGAGCGTAGGATGCAGAAAGTGCTTTGCCCGGATTTGAACTGCCCGGAGACCTTCTGTTTAACCTTTACATTGCGAATGGCTCTCTCTGAGCCATTGTTGTCTGGGGGTACTTCCAAATCGTACAAGAAAACCAGCAAGCAGTCCCGATACTTAACCATAGACTTTTGGAAAGTGTGGGTTTTTTCCAAACCGTCTGCCATCAATAGGGCGGAGTAGTAACCGATTGAGCCGATTTTCCAACTCGTAGACCTCCTGCTGACCCTTACGCCAAGCTTTTTCTTGTCTATGTGCTGTTTCGTTGAGCTTCAGAGCATCATGCAGCAGAGTTCTACAATGCGTGGACCAGGGGCTTTTTTCGCTTTCTTCCAGGAAAATCAAGTCTCGTTGCAGGTGAGCCAAACAGAGTTGCTTGGCGTTGGAAGTAATCTTGAGCTGCGCCGCCCAGCGATCGGAGCCTATGGTAGCCTTAGGCAATCCATCGGGAAAGGTTTCTTCGATAACTTGGCTGCCTCGGCAAGCAGAAGCTTTCAAGAAAGTGTTCTTCACATTCTGCCAGGTCCATATCCACCAATTCTTGCCATTCACACGCGCACCGGTTTCATCGCTGCCTACGTAGCTGGCCTTTTGTATTTGTGCTTGAATAGTTTCGTAGATGGGACTGGCTTTAAGAGCAGCCCTTTCTAACATATTATACAAACTGCCCTGACTCAACGCTAAGCCAAATACGTCCCGAAAAAGCAAAGCCAGTCGTTGATAAGGCACATACTGATACACACTTAAGTAAGCCGTATAGGCTTCTAGGCGAGGACCGTATTGGATAGGGGCATTCACCCCCGCCGGATAGCTTGCTTTCTGAAAGTTATCACAGCATGCACACTGACACCCATACTGACGATATTCAGTATAAACCGGCTGCACTGGCGGAATGTCTACTACTTGGCGGCGGGAGACTACTTGCTGCGCTTCGGGCAAAGCATTGCCACATTCCTGACAGTAACTACTTCTTAACTCCTCTATCTCATCGGCTACGGCTACCATCTTGAGCGTGTGCCCCTGATGTCCGGCTTGCCCCCCAGACTTGCGCCCGCTTTTCTGACGAAGGCTTCTACTCATTTTGTTAGCCTTATGCTGACTCGGTGGCTGGTGACTATTGTGGCTGTCTTTCTTGACTGCTTTGCCCTCCAGTCGTTGTAACAATAGCATTACTTTCTCCTCCAGACTAGCTACCCGCTGGCGCAATGAGGCATTCTCCGCCCTCAGTATCGCTATCTCGTTAGATTCATCCACAATCAACAATAATAACTTTTTCTTAACTTACCAAAAAATGCTACCCTACCTGAGTAGTTACCTCAATCATAATGGTATCGTAATTATTGCTATCATTTGTTAGCACAGTAATTCGTCGTGCGTTCATTTAAGTAATACCATCAATAGCGGCAGTCTACTCATGAACAAGCAAGATCTTTTACGGAAATACCTAACGGAAACCTGTTCTCCGAACGAACTTCAGCAATTGTATGATCATCTGCTGGCGGACGAGGCAGTAGACTACGAACCTTTGTTGGCTGAGCTTTGGCAAAAATTAGCTACGCTGCCTGCTATGAACGATCGTACTTCCGATCGTATCTACACCGGAGTAGCATCTTCCATTCCAGCACTAGCGACTCTTACCCACCGCCGTACCCACCGCCCCTGGTTGATGGTGGCCGCTACCGTGAGCGTTCTGCTGCTCGTGGGATGGCTGACGAAAGCTTTACTATTTCCCGCTTATGATACTTACCAGACCGCCTACGGTGAAGTGAAGCAGATCGAGTTACCCGACGGCACGGTGGTGGACCTTAACACAAATTCTACCCTTCGCGTTGCTACACGCCTGGCTGACGGGCCACGCGAGGTATGGCTCACCGGCGAAGCATACTTCCATGTGATGCCCCGGCAAGATGCAGATGAAAAAGCGGTCAAGTTTACGGTGCACACTAGCAACCTAAACGTAGAAGTACTGGGCACTACCTTCAACGTGAAAGACCGCCGCGGCACCACCGACGTGGTACTTAGCTCGGGCAGCGTTCTGTTGCGCAAACAGGCGGATCAGGCGCAAGTATTGACCATGAGGCCCGGCGACCGGGTGCGTCTGCACCACGCCGAAAAGTTTGAAGTCACCCAAGTGCCCGAACCTACTGTCTACACTTCGTGGAAGGACAATGAAATCTACTTCGACGACCAAACACTGGGTGCCATTCAACAGGAACTAGCCGATAGCTATAATGTGTCGCTCCGCTTCGCCGACCCTTCATTGGCGAAGCTGCGATTTACCGGATCAGCCCCCACCAATGACCTCACTATACTACTGAAGACCATACAAAAATCATTTGATCTCACCCTTAACCAAGATGCCGATGGATACCTCTTAACCCCCTAGCACTATTCTGCCGACGGTTTTTTACGAGGAACCTACGGCTTGTATTCAACTTTACTACACAAAACCCTTAACCTATGTATTGGAATTTACCCACCCTGCGTCGGCTGCTATTGCTGCTGACGCTTTGCGGAGGATCAGCCCTCGGGTCTATCCAGACCGGATCAGCCCAGACTCTGGCTTTGTCTTCCCTTACCCCGAACAGGGTTCATAATGATGAGCCCAAACAGAAACAAGCGATAGCACTGACCATCGTGCTCGATGAGCTAGAGAAAAAGCATAACGTGCGTTTCAACTACGCCAGCCAATTAATAAAAGATCAGTCAGTGAAAGAACCTACTGCCTCTGAAGCTGATTTAGAGGAGACGCTCATCCGACTGCTGAAGCCAATTGGCCTTCGCCACGAGAAAGTGAGCGAACAGATCTACGGCATCTACCGCGTGCCTCAGCCTACCAAGGTAGCTAAGACTCCGGCTGCGGAACGCACTAGCCTGCGCGCAGCACAGGTGGACCTCATCGCCCGACTCGGAATGCGCCCTATGCAAACCGTAGCAACCGTTGACCGCACCATCTCTGGAACGGTGACCGACGAGGAAGATGAGTCCCTGCCGGGCGTAAACGTGGTGGTGAAGAACACCACCGTGGGCACCGTTACGGATATAGATGGCAATTACAGCCTCACGGTGGCCGACGACGCTCAAACGCTGGTCTTTTCATCGGTAGGTTATCTCACTGAGGAAGTCACCATCGGAAGTCAGAGCGTGATTGATCTCACATTGTTGCCCGACATTCAATCACTCTCCGAAGTCGTCGTTGTTGGCTACGGCACCCAGAAGAAGTCAGACCTGACCGGAGCCATTTCATCGGTAACACCCGAAGACATTAACCGCATATCCGAGCGCCGCTTAGAAACCGCCCTACAGGGTCGCGCCGCTGGCGTGCAGGTCACCCGTACGGAGGGCTCCCCCGGTGCCGGTTCCAGCGTAGTGATTCGCGGAGCCGGTTCTATCGGCAACACCGAACCCCTGTGGGTAATCGACGGGGTGCCGCAGAACCCGGGCAACTTCTTCAACATGAACGATGTGGAGTCGATCGAGATTCTCAAGGACGCCTCGGCCTCGGCCATCTACGGGGCCCGCGCCGCCCACGGCGTGATCCTGGTCACCACCAAGCGCGGCACCGAAGGCAAGGTGAAGGTCAACTTCAACACATCCATCGGGCAGCGCAGCCCCATGCAACTGCCCGATATGCTGGATACCGAGGGCTTCGTGCGGGCCAGTTCCATCGGACGCATCAACGCGGGCGGCACCCCCGAGCCCGCCTGGGACAATCCCGAAAGCCTGCCCAACACCAACTGGGTGGACGAGATCTTCTCGGGCCGCGGCCTGGAGCAGACCTACAACCTGTCAGTGGCCGGTGGCAACGAAAACGCCAACTACTTCGTCTCGGGCGGCTACGACAAAGAAGAAGGCGTTATGGTAGACAACTACTTTGAGCGCTACTCGCTGCGGGCCAACGCTGATTTCAAGATTGGCAAGTACATCCGCATTGGTGAATCACTGTTGGTATCGCGTACGCGCGAGAATCCTACTATCGGCGGCGATCTGGCAACTATTTTCCGCGCTATCCCCATCATGCCGGTGCGTGATCCTAGCAACACTTTTGGTGGTTGGGGAACGGCTCCTTCTTACTTTCAGGGACCTAACCCGCTGGCCAACCAGTTGCAGAACCACATCCTGGAAACTACGAACCGCCTCAATGGCAACGTATACGTGGAGATTGAGCCGCTAGAAGGACTAACCTTGCGCGGTAGCGTAGGGGCCAACGTCCGCGCCCGGCGTCGCGAGCAATTCTCCGAAGCCTTTAGCTACGGTGCCTTGTCCAACTCCATCAACTCACTGGAGCACCGCAGCACCGATGAAGAGTCGCTCAACACCAACCTCGTATTAACTTACTCCAAGAGCATTGGCAAGCACGACTTCACCGTGTTGGGGGGTTACGAACGCTTTCAGCAGGACGAAATAGACTTTGCCACGGATGCCCAGGACTTTCCCGTCAACTACGCCCGCAGTTTTGCCCTGGCGGCCGGAGCGGTTAACATTACCGAGCGAAGAACCATCGCCGACCAGTACCGCCTGGAGTTGATTTTCGGACGAATTAACTATACCTTCGCCAACCGCTACCTGTTCACCGCCAACGTGCGTCGCGATGGCTCCTCGCGCTTTGGTACTGAGAACCAATACGGAGTGTTCCCCTCGGTGTCGGTGGGCTGGCGTATTATTGAGGAAGACTTTATGCAGGGCGCTTCTTTCTTATCGGACTTGAAACTACGCGCCAGCTACGGAATATTAGGGTCAGACCGAATCGATGACTACATCTTCGCTCGTACCTATACCAACATCCGGTCTACTTACGCCTTTGATGCTACCGGACAGGCCGGGGGCACCAAACAGCGGGGATATTACCTGCGGCGCTTCCCGAACGAACAGGTGAAGTGGGAGGAAGTGGTGCAAACCGACATCGGCTTAGACGCAAGCTTGCTAGACGGTCGCTTTAACCTGACGGCTGACTACTACGTTAAAACCACCAACGACATGCTGATCGGCGTGCAATTGCCACTTTCGTTCGGAGTGTCGCGCGAGCGTAGCACCCCGGAAGGCACCGAGGTGAACGTCGGATCGGTAGAGAATCGGGGGTTTGAACTGGCCCTGAACTACCGCGAAAGCATTGGCGACTGGAGTTTCGATATCACCGCCAACTCAGCCTGGAACCGCAACGAGGTGCAGCAACTCGAAGAGGGGCTGCGCATTGCCAACGGCGGCGGTGGTCCTGGTTATGCCGGTAGTATTGCCCTTACCGAGGTGGGCCAACCCATTGGCTACTTCTTTGGACTGGTGGCCGAAGGCATCTTCCAGAATCAGGAAGAAATCGATGCACTCAATGCCGGATTGCCGGACGGTGAATTCTACCAGACCGAAGAAACCGCACCCGGCGACCTGCGCTATCGCGACATTAATGGGGATGGCACTGTTGATGCCGATGATCGTACCAATATCGGTAACCCCTGGCCCCGGATGATCTACGGCTTCAACGCCAACGTGGCCTACAAGAACTTCGACCTCACGCTGTTCTTCCAGGGCGTGCAGGGCGTAGACCTCTTCAACGCCACCAAGGCCTACTACCGCACCGTGTTCAGCGATTACAACTCCAGCGAACGCGTGTTCGAAAGTTGGACGGCCGAGAACCCGACCCAACACCCGCGCCTGATTGCTTCTGATCCCAACGGCAACTTCCGCCGCCCCTCTTCTTACATGGTAGAAGACGGTTCGTACCTGAAACTGCGCAACATCCAAGTGGGCTATACCCTGCCAGAAGCGCTGATCAGCCGCATTGGTCTGACCAACGCGCGCATCTTTGTGAACGGACAGAATTTGCTTACTTTCACCCAGTACGAAGGGATAGACCCTGAGCTGAGTGCCGGAAACGATAACAACACCCGGCAGGGCATCAACGGACTCGGACAGTACCCGCAGACCCGACTGATTTCAGCTGGTCTCCAAATTGGTTTTTAATCATTAATTCCTATATCTATGAAAAATATACTTAAAACCACCGGTTGCCTCCTGGCCGCACTGCTGCTGTTCAGCCAGTGCCAGGACGACTTCCTGGACGTGGCCAATCCGAACGAGATTGATGCCCAGAACTTCTTCCAGAGCATGAGCGATCTGGAACTGGTACTCACCAGCGTGTACGCTGCTCAGAAGTCCGAAGAAACCTACGGAGCAGACTTTCTGCCTAAGGTATCATACGGGTTGCCCAAGACGGCCAACCAGGACTGGCTGGGCACCGATGGCTGGAACCAGATGTACCGCAACGAAGTGACGCCCGGCAACGACCTGATCGACAACTTCTGGCGCGGCTTTTACCGGGGCGTGGCCCGGACCAACGACTTCCTGACCAACGTAGACGCGTTTGTGGAAGAGAACCAAGCGACGCTCACCCCCGATAACCTGGCCCGCATCGAGGTGATGAAAGGAGAAGCCCGCTACTGGCGTGCCTTCGACTATTTCCACCTCATTCGGTTGTGGGGTGAAAAAGGACCCGCCGTGGATGCCGGTGCGGCCGGGGTTCCCCTGATTCTGGAAGTGGCCCCCACCCGCGATGATATGTTCGTGACTCGGGCCAGCGTGGGCGATGTGTATCAGCAAATCATCGCTGACCTGCAAGCCGCTGAGGCCGCCCTACCTGATAGTTGGGAGGGTGAGAACATCGCCCGCGTGGATGCCTTCGCGGCCAAAATGACCCTGGCGGAGGTTTACATGAACTTCAACGACTACGCCACCGCCAACGGCTACCTGGAGCAGATCGTGAACAACGGTGCGTTTTCGCTGGTACCCTTTGCGGACTACCAAGATTTGTTCAACGGCGAGAATGAGTTCAGCTCCGAATCGCTGCTGGAGATTAATTTCTCTACCGACTTGCAGGAGAATATGTGGCAGGGAGGACTGGGCACCAATCTGGCCCTACAGATTGCTCCCAAGGGCACCGGCTGGAGCAACGTGTATCCGCACGACGTGAACGTGCTGCGCTTCGGCGACGACCCGCGCCTGCGCGTGAACATGCTGGAACCCGGCGTGGACTCGGTGGTGTTTGGCGACGGCGAGTGGCAGATTCTGGAGCGTATGGTGGGCGATGAAGGTGCCCTGGGCTGGAGCTTCAAGAAATACGTGCCGATCGAGTACTCGGTCTACTCTACCAACCGTACCTTCGGAGCCAACGTGATCGTGTATCGCCTGGCCGGTGCCTACCTGATGTACGCCGAAACCCAGAACGCTCTGGGCAACGATGCGGTGGCCCTGGACTACGTGAATCGGGTGCGTCGCCGCGCCTACGGAGGCGATCCGGCCACCCCGTCGGCCGAGGCTGACCTGACCGGACTTACCGGTGACGCCCTGCGCGATGCCATCCGCGAGGAACGGTTCTTAGAATTGTTCGCCGAAGGGCACCGCTGGTACGACCTGATTCGCTGGGGCATTGCCGCCGAAGAGGTGGCCAAGTACCCCACCGTGCGCTCGGGTCCGGTGATCTTCAACGAGCGGGATTACTACTTCCCCATTCCTCAGGATGAACTGGATGCCAACCCCAACATGCAGCAGAGCACCGGCTACGGTGGCGACGGCGGTTGATCTAACCCTTTTTTCGGGCACCTTGGCGGTCACCTGAAAGCCCCCCGGGCAGGCAGCTACCTATATGTCTTCGCTCGTCACCGGGGACTCTTCGAGTGACTCTGTGGCTGCCTGAGGAAGAAGTACATGAGTCCTAAGGAAAGCGGCCTGAGCAATCAGGCCGCTTCTCTTTTGTTGATGCCCCCGAATACCGAACACCTTCTGCCCCTGGGGCCAAAAGCGTACTATATTTACAATAGACAGTCCACCGACTAAAGGGCCTTACTAGCCTTTCTGTCGGTGGACTGTTTGTGTAAGCACCGTATTCACCCCGGCAGAGAGACTCCGGCTACGTTCAATGCTACAACTTTGCCAAACGATAGTAGAGCGAAAGCTGTAGCACCCGATTGGGGAAGATAACCACTGCATTGCTTAGGTTTCCCATCTCATCCTTAAACTCAAAATCCTGTTTGTAGACGCTATTTATTCCCAGTACGTAACGCACCCCCGCTTTTAACTCCTTGGTGATTGAGAATACCGCTCCCAAATCAAGGCTAAGATCCAGGGCACTGTTATACGCGCCATCGTTTAGTAAGTAGCCGAGTTCTAGTCCACCTTCCAAGCCAAGCCGATCGACTGGCCGGTAGCCAACCATGACCGGAAGAACCAGATATAATAGGTCAAACCTGTTGTTCTCAAACGCACCCCCTTTGTTAGAATACTGAAGTTCAGGTTGAAGATACAGTTTGTCGCTCAACGAGATATGCAGGTATCCCCCAACGTGAAATGAGTCTTTATAGTCGGACGCCAGGAAGTCGTAGCCATCTTCCTCACTTAGCGCCGTTATTTTGGAGTAGTTGCCCCCCCCTTCACCCCAAGACTTACTTGAGCACTCGCTGTACCCGTAATTATTACTGCTATAAATAATAACGTACGTTTCTTCATTTTTTCTTCAGTAAATAGATAATACGACTACCGGTTAGCGCACCCGGATACCAAACGCCTCCAGCTTCTGGGGCGACCTCTTAAAGGCTAAGCGGGCCACCTTGCGGAACTCCGACAACCATTCTTTCAGCTCCTGCTGGGCCTGCATCTTGCGCTGGGTGGCATCTTCGGCGTCTCCTTTCACGCGCGCCTGTTCCTCACGCAGGTCAACAATGGCTTGCAGCGAGGCTTGCGTCTGGGCCAACTCCTCAGGGGTTACTCCCTGCGGTGCCAATAGCGCCACGTGCGGAGTAATGCGCTCGTAAAAGGCGCTGGCCTGCTTCATCCAACCTGCCTCGGTTCGCTCCAGGCGTTGCACGTTAAGTTGGTGCAGCATGGGCGCATCCTTGCGAAACACAAAGCGGGCCACCTTCACGTGCTCCACGAACTGCGCGCGGGTGGTCTTTAATTCTTCTTTGACGCGGTGGTTCAGGGTCCATTGGGTTTGATAGTACTGCTCCTGGACGCGGCACTGATTCGTACAATTGTTCAGTAACCCCTTACCTTCATTAATGTGCTTGGGGGTGAACCCATACTTGGCCAGCGCTTGCTGCGCGTTTTTGTCGGCCAGGGTGTTGTTCACCGATAGACTGGAGGCCTTTAGCAAATCATCAAATGCTCTTACTTTCATACTTTCTGGGATTTAGTTTAGGACAAAGGAGGAAATTCTTTTTCTGCTTTGTTTAGCAGATACGCCCCCCCCTCTTACGTCTGTACCATCAGTGACAAAGTACTAAAAAGGGGGGGCGTGGCCCCGATGCTCCCGGAGCATCACCGTCGGGACGCTCTTCCCGGCGTTGAAAAACGGGCGTTTCTTTACATACCCGACGTTCCGGGGGTCATTTCTTACATCACCGGCGTCGGGCAAGGGCTAAATTAGCCGCAGCAGCCGGGTTAGAGCGCTCGTACAAGCTTCCCGGACCCAATGCTCCCGGAGCATCACCTCCGGGACATCTCGTTTTGCCTGTCAACCGCTAGCGATTTTGATCGGGGAACGAAGGCCGCGTAGCGCAACACGATGGCAAAGGCATTGAACCGGCCCGGGCTTTTGCGTATCTTTGGTGACATGAAGCTTCCCTACGGCATCAGCCATTTCCCCACCCTTGTGCAGGACGGTTACTACTACGTAGACAAACCCCCTACCTGGCGCAGTTAGAGGAATCCCCCGAAAAGTACGTCTTCTTTTTGCGTCCCCGCCGGTTTGGCAAGAGCTTGTTTGTGTCGCTGCTAGAGCACTACTACGGGCAGCAGTACCGCGACCGTTTTGCCGAGTTGTTCGGAGCCTATCACGTGGGGCAACACCCTACGCCCCTGGCCAACCGCTACCAGGTGCTCAAGTTCGACTTCAGCCGCATCGATACGGACACTCCCGAAAGCACGTTTCGGGGATTTTTTGCTAACGTGAAAAGTGGGGTGCGGATGTTTGCGCACACTTACGGCTTCACGACCGAAGAGACCCGGCAGGTGCTCGGGGCCGAATCGCCGGACGATACCCTGAAAATCCTCTTCGACCTGATCCGCATCCGGGGTTCCGCAAAGGTGTATTTACTCATCGATGAGTACGATCACTTCGCCAACGAACTGATTGCCTTTGATTTCAGCAATTTTGGCAGCTTCGTGAGTCGCAATGGCTTCGTGCGCAAGTTTTACGAAGCCATCAAGACCGGCACCGGCGAGGGCGTGGTCGACCGGCTGTTTGTCACCGGGGTAAGTCCCATCACGCTGGACAGCCTGACGAGCGGCTTCAACATCGCGGCGCACCTAAGCACCAGCCGCCCCCTGAACGAGCTGATGGGCTTCACGGAGGAGGAGGTCGTTCGGCTGTTTGAAGTGGCTTGCTCCGGGCACGATATTTCTCTTATACGGGATGACCTGAGAAAGTGGTACAATGGGTATTTATTCAGCGGATCGGCAACATCGCGGGTTTATAACTCAGACATGATCCTTTACTTCCTTAAGGAGTATCAGAAGAACAGTTGCGAGAAGTACCCCAGTGAGATTATCGACGTCAACATCGCCAGCGACTATGGCAAAATCCGGCGGCTGTTCGCGGTGAAAGATAAGGAGCAAGACTACCGTACGCTGGAGAAACTCATCAAAGAAGGCCGGGTCACTGCCCTGCTCACCCCGCAGTTTAGCTTCGAGAAAAGCTTCAACGAGCAAGACTTTATCAGTTTGCTGTTCTATCTGGGCTTTATTACTATTGAGCGGGAAGAACTGGGGCAGTTGGTCTTTCGCGTACCCAACTACGTGATCGCTCAACTGTTCTCGGAATACTTTATGCAACTCGTCGGCGAGCAGGGGTCGTTGTCCGCTTCCGCTACCGACATCCGGGGGATGGTTATTAAGATGGCCCAAGTGAACAACGTGCAGCCCTTCGTTCGACTTATCGAGCAGACGTTGCAGAGCTTGTCAAACCGCGACTTCATCAAGTTTGACGAGAAATACATCAAGGTGCTCTTCGTCGGCTTTGCCAATCTGACCAACCTCTACTACGTGAAGAGCGAACTGGAGGTGGAACAGAAATACGTGGACGTGCTTTTCCTCTATCGTCCGCCCCACTATCCCAAGTACCAGTTTGTGTTCGAGCTCAAGTACCTGAAGAAAAAGGATGCGGCTCGACTGGACACGGTCCGGCAAGAGGCAGTCGCTCAACTTAAAGGCTACTTAGCTAGTCCGGAACTACAGGAGTTTATCATACGCCCGGGGCGGGGCATGGAAACCGTGCGGGCCTACGTGGTGGTTTTCATCCGCGAACAGGCCCAAGTGGTAGAGGAAATTCAATGATAAGTAGTTTGCGGTGAGGTTGGAATCGCCGCCCGAATGCACTAGTTTTATTGCGTATGAAAGAAGACAGGTTTACTCCGGCGGAGTGCCGCCCAGCGGAGTGCCGCTCGCTCGAGATATGTGCCGGGGCCGGAGGGCAAGCGCTTGGTTTAGAGAAAGCGGGCTTTGATCACATTGCTTTAGTTGAAATTGAGCCGTTGGCTTGTAAGACCCTAAAGGCAAACCGTCCCGCGTGGAATGTAGTACAAACGGACTTACAGATGTTCACTGCCCGCCCGTACAAGGGCCACATTGACTTGTTGGCGGGGGGGGTTCCCTGTCCACCGTTTTCAGTGGCGGGAAAGCAGCTGGGCCGATCTGATGAGCGCGACCTGTTTCCCGAAGCACTTCGCTTGATCAGAGAGTGCAAGCCCAAGGCAGTACTGTTAGAAAACGTACGTGGGCTTCTTGATCCTAAATTCAGTGACTATCGGACCGAAATTGTTTCTATTCTAGAAAGCTTGGGTTATCGGTGGACGTGGAAACTACTTAATGCATCGGATTATGGGGTCTCTCAGTTGCGGCCTAGGGCTATCTTAGTGGCGTTGCGCCCTAAGTACTATAAGCACTTTGAGTGGCCTCAGCAACACAGCAACCAGCCGCCTTCGGTGGGTGAACTTTTGTACGAAGAAATGGCCCAACTGGGCTGGGAGGCCGTCGATGAGTGGAAGTGCCGGGCCAAAGGAGTTGCCCCTACCTTGGTGGGTGGCTCAAAAAAACACGGCGGAGCAGACTTGGGACCAACCCGAGCAAAACAAGCATGGGAGAAAATTGGAGTGGACGGCAAGGGTTTAGCCAATGAACCACCTATGAACGGATTTAAAGGTAACCCGCGTCTAACCTTAAAGATGACGGCGCTGGTTCAGGGTTTCCCTAAGGAGTGGGAGTTTGTTGGTAAAAAGTCGCCCGCCTACCGACAAGTGGGCAATGCCTTCCCTCCCCCTGTGGCCGAAGCCATAGGACAATCCATTAAGAAGGCGCTGATCGATGGACAATAAACCGGCAAAGAAGAAGGGCGCGCGAACAAAACTGAGAGACTACTTTATCGCCAACGTAGGCAAGATCCTCGATTCAGAAACGCTGCGAACCGTGGCTGGCGTTAGCGAATGGGCCAGACGGGTTAGGGAGTTAAGAAACGAAGAAGGCTTCAACTCGGAAGTGTTTGAACAGTGAGAAGAAACCCGAAGCACCCCATATCTTATCGTTTTCTGATCGTAAGCGGTTGCTTATGGCTAACCGCAACGGCCTGCACCCTGGCACCGGACCCCGGCAGTGAGCACCCTGGCGAAGCTTTGGCCCGTGTGCATTGCGGCAGTTGCCATCAGTTCTCCGAACCGGCGTTGCTCGATAAGGCCACCTGGCGGGAGGACGTGGTGCCGGTGATGGGGTTGCACCTGGGTCTGCTGGACGCACCTAACCAGGCGGCCCGACAGAATCTTCAGACGCTGCTCCTGGAGGGTGGCTACTCCACCCAACCACAGTTGTCAATGGCTGATTGGGAGAAGATCAAAGCCTACTACGAAGCCGCCGCTCCCGAAACGCTGGATATCCCACCGGCACCCCCGCTACCGCTCACCGACCGCTTTGTCGAGCACGAAGTGCCCATTGAGCGCCCCGCCCCGCCCGGCATCACCTGCGTGCGGATCGACACCCTGACCCACCGCCTGTACGCGGCCGATGCCGGAGTACAGACCCTGTTCGAACGTGGACCCTTTCGGCGGCGAGCCGAGGATAATCCCGCAGCAACCGACCATCAGCTCCCTCACCTGGGTAGGGCCGTCACGCGACCTGCTGGCCACCCACCTGGGGTTCTCAGTCCGCCCCAAGGAAAGCTCTGAGGGCTACGTATCGCTGGCTGGAGCCGGAACCACTCCCTGGCTGTCAGCATTGGCGCGGCCTACTCAAACGCTGTCGGTTGATCTGGTGGGCGATACTACGCAAGAGCTACTCACGTGCAACTTCGGCTACCGCACGGGTCGCTTGTCGTACTGGAAGGTAGGAGCCGACAACGCGTACCAAGAAACAGAGCTTAAGAACGAGCCGGGCGCGCTGATGGCTGAGGCGCGCGACCTTACCGGGAACGGGCGCAACGATATCGTCGCTCTTTTTGCCCAAGCCGACGAGAAGTTGGTACGCTACAAGAACCAGGGCAATGGTCAGTTTCAGGAACGGGTGCTGTTGCGGTTTCCGGCAGCGCACGGTTCCACCTCCTTCGAACTGCACGACTTTAACAGCGACGGGCACCTGGACATCCTGTATACCTGTGGCGACAACGCTGATTACTCCATGATTCTGAAGCCCTACCACGGAGTGTACCTGTTTCTGAACCAGGGCGACTGGACCTTTGCGCAAGCGTACTTCTTCCCCATGCATGGTGCCTACCGGGCGATCGCGCGCGACTACGATCAGGACGGTGACCTGGACATTGCCGCAATTGCTTTCTTCGCCGACTATGTACACCAACCCGAGCGGGGGTTTGTGTATCTGGATAACCAGGGAGCCCTTAACTTTACCGCCACCACCCGCCCTATTGATGCCCTCGGCCGATGGATCACGATGGATGCCGACGATCTGGACGGGGATGGGGATACTGATATTGTGCTGGGTAGCTATACCATCGGCCCGCCGTTTGGTGTCGCGCCAGACGCGTGGAAAGATCACTCGGGCGTGCTGTGGTTGGAAAACACGACCGTGGCACAAGCACGCCGGTAGCTGATGCGCGTTAGTATTCCGTTTGAACAGTGGTATTTCTGGCGAAGGCGTAGTATCTTTTGGCAAATACTTCGCATGCTTCACCATTCCCTACTTACGCTCCTTTTCGTTAGCTTGCTTCTGCCGTCTTCGACCAGCCGCCTTGGCCAACCCGACACTGAGAAGAAACGACTGCTCACCAACGCTCGCCGCTACCTGCCCAACCGGGCGCAGCAGGAGGCACTCATCTACGAATTGCAGCAGCGCGAGGCAGACTACGACACGGCGGTGCATCTGCTTAGGAAATACATTCCGCCCACGGCCAACCACTACCACACCAACCTGATCGACACTACGGCGCACCCCTTTCGGGAGTTGACCTACTACGCGGCCGACCTGATGGATAGCGGCCTGCCGGAGTACCAGCAGCGAGCCTTTGACATCTTCAGGACCGTTATCGCTCACCAGGATCAGGACTCCACCCACGACACCTACGGCATCTGGTCGTACCACCTGGAAGAGATGCTGCCCCAGATGAACACGCCCGACTGGAACTGGGCCGACTTCATCGCGGTGCCGATGCTAGAAACCTACATGAAGCACCACGCTGCGCTGCCCCCCGCCCTGCGGCAGTCAATGGAAGAAGCCATTATCCACGCCAGCCGGTCTATCGAGCGGCGGGACGTGAAGCCCGGCTACACCAATATTGCCATCATGGGCACGCTGGCAACCCACCTGAGCGCCCACCTGTTCGATCTTCCCGACCTCAAGGAGTATGCTGCCATGCGACTTCGGCGCTTCTATGACTACACCACCGAATTGCAGGGCTTTGCCGAGTACAACAGTCCTACCTACACCCGTGTGGCGCTAGACGAACTCTGTCGGATGCAGCAGTACATCCTGGACGAAGAGGCGCGGCAGATGATTGACTTCTGCTACCTGGCAGGTTGGGAAGTGCTGGCAACGCACTTCCACCCGCCCAGCGGACAACTGGCCGGTCCGCACAGCCGGAGTTACTCCACCCTGCTCCGCAAAGGCTTCTATGATTTCCTCTACGGCGCTTCGCAGGATCAGATTGATTATCAGCAGGCCCAACTACCGGTAGATTACTACAAGCTGCAACACCGCATGCCCGAGTCGCTGGTGCACAAATTCCGGCGATTGCCAGCGGCACGCGTAGAGCGAACGACCTTCAGCACGGGTGATAACCCGGTGGTGGGCTACACCTACCTGCACCCGCAGTACTGCATCAGCTCGGTGAACCGCTCCACCACCTGGCAGCAACGGCGTCCACTGGTCGCCTACTGGGGCACGCCCGAGCAGCCGCGCTACCTGCAACCCAAGCTGCTGCACGACGGGGTGGAGTTCGCGGCGGGTAACATCTTCTCGACGCAAGTGGGCAATGCCGTGCTCACCACCCTTAACTTCGCTACCGACGGCGGCGACTACCACATTTCCATTGACCGGCTACCCGACGGTGTCTTCCGCGCGCGCGACCTGCGCCTGCGCTTCGAGCTGGGCGGAGCCCCGCTGCTGGACAGCCTGACGGTGGACGGGCGGGCCATCACCCTGCGCGATGGGGAGGTGCAACTGGACATCAAGCTGTTGCAGACCTTGTTTGACCGGCAGGAAACTCAGGAGATAGAAACCGGCTACGACGAAGGGCGGTGCTGGGTGGAAGTGGTGCTCTACGCTGGGGAAGAGAAAGCGTTTGACCTCAAGGAAATGTCCCAGGCGGCCCTGAGTTGGACCACCCGTTTGTGGACCGAGGAGGATCTAACGCAATGGTCAGCGCCCCAGGCTACCATACAAGAGCAGCACGTCCAACTTCAGTGGGATCAGTTGCATCTGACCGCCCCGGTGAAGCCCACTACTGAAGAAGTGCTACAACGTAGCTTTACGTCCCGCCCCGCCTTCTATGAGTGAATCTTCCTCATCAACCACCCGCCGCTCTCCAGCTCGTCGAATTGCCTTCCGGGTGATTGCATTGCTGCTGCCCTTCGTGTTGCTGTTGCTGGTGGAGGGCTTGCTGCGTATCGTTGACTACGGGCGGGACTACGCACTATTTATCGACGCACCCGACCATCCTGGCTACCGGATGATGAATCCGAATGCATCGGAGAAGTATTTTGCCACGCCCGAGAACGCCACGCTGGGCAACCAGGAGCTGTTTCTGGCCGACAAAGACAGCAGTACCTTCCGCATCTTCGTGCTGGGTGCATCCACGGGATTAGGCTACCCCTACCTGCACAATGGATCGTTCCACCGCTGGCTGCACTACCGCCTGATGCAATCGGTGCCGGAGGTCAGCTTCGAGATCATCAACCTGTCACTCACCGCCGTCACCACCTACACCCTGCTCGACTTCGCCCGGCAGTTGGTAGACTACCAGCCCGACGCGGTGCTAGTGTACGCCGGGCACAACGAGTACTACGGAACGCTAGGCGTTGGCTCCACCAGTCGCCTGGGCAGCAACCCCACCCTGGTGCGGGCCATGATCTGGCTGCGCGACTTCCGGCTGGTGCAACTGCTGGGCAACCTGACGAATAGCTTACGCCGCAGTCTGGCCGGATCACCCGACCTGCGGACCAACCTAATGCAGCGTCTGGCCGCCGAGCAAGCCATCCCCCTGGGTTCGGAGCTCTACGCGCGGGGCGTGGCCCAGTACGAGACCAATCTCAACGACCTACTGGGGGTGCTCAGCGAGCATAAGATTCCGGTACTGCTGAGCAACCTGGTGAGCAACGAGAAAGACCTGCCGCCCTTCGTGAGCGACAGCAAGGAAGGAGAGGCCTCAGCCGCCGCCCAGTTTGCACGGGGGCAGCAAGCCTACGTCCAAGAGAACTTCGCCAAGGCCAAGAATCACTTCGTACAAGCCAAGGAGCGGGACCAACTGCGGTTTCGCGCTCCCGAAGCCATGAACACGGTGGTGGGGCAACTGGTCGAGCGGTACGCAAACGTGATGCTCGTAGACGCGCAGCAGGTGTTCGCTACGCATTCGCCGCACGGCATTTTCGGGCAAGAGACGTTGCTGGAGCACGTGCATCCTAACCTGTATGGCTACGCGCTACTGTCGGACGCCTTTTATCAAGCACTGCGGCGCACCGGACTGGTGACGGTGCCTAAGCAAAGCGCGCTGTCGTTTGAGCAATTACTCAGGCAGATGCCCGTCACCACGGTGGACTCGCTGCGCGGTGCCTACGAAACAATGATTCTCAAGGAAGGCTGGCCCTTCAACGAACCCATGCCGCCTGTTGAAGACCAAAAGAAAACCGTAGAGGAAGCCCTGGCCGGTCGCTTGGTCGTGCAGCAGATTGACTGGAACGAGGCAATGCAGCAGTTACTGCAACACTACGCACAAACCGATCAGCCAACAGAGGCCCAGCGGGTGGCCGAGGCGCTGGTGCTGGAGCATCCGCAGGACGCGCGGGGGTACCAACGGGCCGGGGCACTGGCCCTGGAAGCGGGGGCCGAAGCCAAGGGGTTGCGTTATCTAGAGCGGGCATTCGCCTGGTCGCCTACCCTGAAACTGGCCCAGACGTTGTTCGTCGCCTTGCTGAAGCGGGACCAGCCCGAAGCTGCCCTACCCTATCTGGACTATGCGGTGCTGACGCACGGCAAATTCGCCGAACTGCGCTCATTTGCGCAGCATGTGGCCCAGGCAAAGCAGGTGTACGCGCAGGACACCAGCCGCAGCACGGTGGCGCTTCAGATTGCGGCGGCTTACCTGCGCTTTGCTAACACTACCGCCGCCCGTCCTTACGTGGAGTGCACCCTGGCCACCGACCCCCGCAACGCCGCCGCCCTTGAGTTGCAGGCGAAGATCGACCAATTATCGGCTCAGAAATAACGTGTATGAACCTAGACTTACAAAAGATTACCCATCGGCAAACGGTAGACACCGGTATGGCGCTCACCCTACTGGCCCTGCTGCTGGGCTTGTTCACCGGATGGATGGGTTGGTACCGGGTAGCCATTGGGGTGCTATTGATCACGATGACTATTCCGATGCTGTGGAAACCGGCGGCGGTGGTGTGGTTTGGCTTGGCGGAGCTGCTCAGTGCGGTTTCTTCGCGAATCATTCTTACCTTGCTGTTCGTACTGCTGGTGGTGCCGGTAGGCATCTGGCGGCGGTGGCGCGGTCACGATCCGCTGGGGCTTCGTTCGTCACAAGATCAGGCCCGCACCCTAAAAGTCCGAGAGCACACCTGGTTGGCGACCGACCTGGACAAACCCTACTAACCATGGAGTTTTTGCGTGATCTGTGGGATTTTCTCAAGTCCCGGAAAAAGTTCTGGCTACTGCCGCTCATGGTGATGCTGGTGCTGCTCAGCGTGCTCAGCTTCCTGGTGGGCGGATCGGCCCTGGCTCCGTTTATCTATTCGCTATTTTGAATGACTGAAGGATAGAATGACTGAATGCACATTCTATCCTTCAGTCATTCAATCATTCTTCCTCCATGCCTTCTTTTGTTCTTGGTATCTCTGCTTTTTATCACGACAGTGCCGCGGCGCTGCTGGTGGACGGGCAGTTGGTGGCTGCGGCGCAGGAAGAACGCTTTACCCGCATCAAACACGACGCCTCGTTTCCGCAGCAGGCCAGTCATTACGTACTAAGCGAAGCAGGGGTGCGCTACGAAGAGTTGAGTGCGGTTGTGTTTTATGAGAAGCCCTTCATCAAGTTTGAGCGGCTGCTGGAATCATACCACGCGGTGGCTCCTCGCGGGCTAGGTAGCTTCCTGACCGCTATGCCCGGTTGGATCAGGGACAAGCTGCTATTTAAACGAATGCTTCGCCGCCATCTGGAGCAGTTGGGAGCGGGACGCCCCCCCTTGCTCTTTCCTGAGCATCACTTGTCTCACGCTGCCAGTGCGTTCTATCCCTCACCCTTCGAAGCGGCGGCCATCCTTACCATCGATGGGGTGGGCGAATGGGCTACAACTACTATCAGCCACGGACAGGGGCACCGCATTGAACTGCTGCGCGAGTTGCACTTCCCGCACTCGGTGGGTCTGCTCTATTCGGCCTTTACTTACTACCTGGGCTTTCGGGTGAACAGTGGTGAGTACAAACTGATGGGCTTGGCTGCCTATGGCGATCCGGAAGCAGAGCAAACCAAGCAGTGGGTAGATGCTATTCTGCGCGCACTGGTTGAGCTGCATGAAGACGGTTCTATCGCGCTGAACATGCGCTACTTCCGCTTCCTTACCCACCTGCGGATGACGGACGACCGGCGGTGGGAGCGGTTATTCGGGCTGAAACGTCGGGCACCGGGAGCGCCCCTCACCCAGCAGCACGCGAATCTGGCGTGGGCCATTCAGCACGTCACCGAGCGGGTAGTGAAGCGGCTGGCCCGCACCGCGCACGAACTCACCGGCAGCGAGAATCTGGTACTGGCCGGAGGCGTGGCGCTCAACGGGGTAGCGAATGGTAAGCTTATTCAGGAGGGCACCTTTCGTGAGATATGGATTCAGCCTGCTGCCGGGGATGCGGGCGGAGCGGTGGGTGCCGCTTACGCCGCTTGGCACATCGGGCTGGACCAGCCGAGAAAGGTTATCCTGCCGGACGCTATGCAGGGTGGCTACTTAGGGCCTTCGTTTACCGATAAGGCTATTGAGAAGGTATTACGAAAGTACGGGGTCACCGCCGCGCGCTACGAAGAAGACGAACTACTTGCTCGGGTGGTGGAGCAGTTGGAGAAGGGCCTAGTCGTCGGGTGGTTCCAGGGGCGGATGGAGTTTGGTCCACGGGCGCTAGGGAACCGCAGTATTCTGGGCGACGCTCGGCGCCCACGAATGCAACAAAAAATTAACCGCTCGATCAAGTTTCGCGAGAGCTTTCGCCCCTTTGCTCCCAGCGTGCGGGAAGAAGATGCTGCTGACTACTTTGACCTCAACGCGCCATCGCCCTACATGCTTCAGGTGCACCCGGTGCGCCTCGACCGGCGAACCTCCGTTCCGGAACTTCCGTCCGATGCTCCGTTGCTTGACCGACTGGGCCACGCCCGTTCCGAGATCCCCGCCGTAACGCACGTGGATTACTCGGCCCGAGTGCAGACGGTGAGCCGCACCACCAACCCCCGGTTCTGGAAGCTGCTGACCTGTTTCAAGGAAAAAACGAGTTACGGACTGCTCGTCAACACCAGCTTCAACGTCCGCGACGAACCTATTGTGTGCACTCCCGAAGATGCCTACTGTTGCTTCACCGCTACGCAGATGGATTGTTTGGTGCTGGGGGACTACTTCCTTGAGAAGTAAGCAGGCGATGGCCCATTAGTGGCAACTGAAACGGTTGTTCAGGAAAGAGCATTTCAATATAATTACTACTTTGCGCCTGACAACTTCAATTTTATGCTACAGGACAAAAACATCGTGATTATCGGGGGCACTACTGGGCTGGGCTTATCAGCGGCGCTGGCTTTCGTCCGTCAGGGAGCGCGGGTGGTAGTGGTGGGTCGCACCGAGGCCACCGTACAGGATGCCCAGCGGCAACTCGGCGAACACGGGCTGGGCCTCACCGGCGACGCTACGGAAGAGGCTACCGCCCCGAAAGCCATCCAACAGTGTGAGGAGCACTGGGGCGCATGCCACGGATTATACCACGTGGCCGGCGGCAGCGGAAGGCGCTTTGGCGATGGCCCCCTTCACGAGCTTACGTTGGAAGGTTGGAACCGAACCTTTGAACTAAACCTTACCAGCCTGATGCTATCGAACCAGGCGGCGGTGCATTATTTCCTAAAAGAGAAGCAAGGTGGGGCCATCCTAAACATGGGCTCAGTTCTGGGCTACTCCCCTTCGCCCCACCACTTCGCCACCCATGCCTATGCAGCTACCAAATCAGCCATTATTGGGTTTACGAAGGCCATTGCCGCCCACTACGCCTCCGACAACATTCGCGTTAACGTGATTGCGCCCGCCCTGGTAGAAACGCCTATGGCCCAACGTGCTGCTCAGGATGATGTTATCATGAATTTTATCAAGACCAAACAACCACTGGACGGCGGGCGCATTGGCCATCCGCAGGACTTAGACGGCATGGCGAGCTGTCTACTTTCAGATGCTGCTAATTTTATCACTGGGCAGGTAATCGCCGTGGACGGAGGCTGGACCCTGAGTGAGGGGCAGTTGTGAACTGGTCACTGGTCAAAGGACAAGGAACAAATGACAATTATAGCCAGCATTCAGTATCTGGCAATGTAGCAAGTATCCAGTATCATAGCCACTCAGAAAGTCATCCGAGATTCCTATGGTTTAAACAAGGGTAGCGGCGGCCACCGCGTGGTATAGTTTTCTTCATATTTTCGATTGTCACGGATGCAAGCGAAAATCCGGTGAATAATCTTGTTACGAACTGCATTTAAAACCAGCATTTTGTTCTTCCCGCGCCGATTTCTACGGATTAAGCAAGCGCATGGTCATAGTTTTTTTCATATTTTCAATTGTCTCGGACACAGGCAAAAACTCGGTGAATAATCTTGTTACGGACCGCGTTCAACACAGCCATCTTTGCCTTGCCTTGTCCTACTTTCCGTTGATAATAATCGTGAACTTGCAAGGAAAAAGTGGACAAAAAGTTAAGCCACATTTTGGTGATGGTTTACTTTCAGTTTTATTTTGTATTCTACGGGGGTTAGATACCCCAGGGAAGCGTGCATTCTTTTCCGCCGGGTGGCCGGTGCCCTTGTACCAGATTTCTATAAATTCAAACACGTTCATTTTTGTCTCCGCCATTGTGGTTGGTTCTGTAGTATATGTGAGTTCTGATTTAAGGGTCTTAAAGAAACTTTCGGCTACAGCGTTGTCCCCACAGTTGCCCTTCCGGCTCATACTTTGTGCCACCAGTGGATGAGCTTTGAGTACATTTCTAAACTCATGGCAAGCGTATTGTACTCCCCTGTCCGAATGGAAGCGGACGCCGCGCGGATCAATTGGGTCACTATTGGTCTGTTTTTGATAGCCATTTTCCAAGCTGGTATCACCGTATCACAGGCTTTCATCGTTTGACTCAACGCCCATCCGCGCGGCGGCCGCCTATTACCTTACGGTCGGCCAAGTCCACGATGACGGTCAGATATAACCACCCGTGAGTAGTCTTGATGTAGGTGATATCCGAGACCCACGCTTTAGCCAGCTCGCCAGGACTAAAGTTTCTGTCTAACAGGTTCTTAGCGATTGCATAATTATGGTTAGAATCGGTAGTTTTTATCCTGAACTTTCTGTGAACAACACTTCTAATACCAGCCACCTTCATCAGTCTAGCTACCGGGCCCCGGCGGCTCTGGGCCTGGACACTTGAATGCCTCTTTTCCGAAGTTCCCGAGTAATCTTGGGGCTACCGTAGCGACCCTTACTTTCCCGGTGAATCTCTCGGATCAGCCGAAGGACTTCTTGAGTTTTCACCTTTCGCGCTGAAGGCTTTCTATCAAGCCAGTTGTAGTAGCCACTCCGGCTCACTTTAAATGTCTTACACATCTTCCCAACCCCAAATACAGCTCTGTGCCCCTTCACAAACTGATATATTTGTTGTCGCTCTTGGAGAAGATGCTCACCGCGGGGCGGCCCCCGCCTTTTTTAGAATATCGCGTTCTGTCTCTGCTTCTCGTAATTGCTTTTTCAACTTGGCAACTTCCGCCTGTTCCGGGCTTAGGGATGGTTTGCCATGTCCAGAGAAACTATCGCGCCACGATGGCCCTCTTTCTTCTGTTTGTATTCCCGCTTCCATCGGCTTAATAAGTTGGCTCGGATACCTAATTCTTATGCTACCGCATCGGCGGTCCGATTCACCAGTGGGTTTACCGGATAAGCAAAGTTCAACGGCCATTACTTTAAAGGCTCGGTCGAAGTGTCTTTTCTCTTTTCTCATGTTGGCTAAGTTAAGGATTATCAGGCTTAACTTAATGTCCACTCAAAGGTAGCAAGTACAAGTTACATTTTATCACTAAAATGGACTATCACTTGGAAAATCTCAACAACCTGGTCTTCATTGCTGACGGTGCTCGCTGGATATGGAAGTGGGCCGATAAAACCTATCCGGAGAGTGTGCAGATTGTAGATTTCTACCATGCCAAGGAGCATCTGTGTGCCTTTGCCAAAAGCTATCTCAGCGATGAGCAACTACGCAGCCAATGGATTGAGCAGATCAGTGAGATGATGATCAGTCAGGGTGTCAACCCCGTGATCACTTCCCTGCAAGCACTTCCCAGGCAGAAGCAAACTCAGGGGAAACGCAAGAAGCTACTGGCTTATCTGAGCAAGAACCAGCACAGCAGTATCATGAGTTTGTCCAAAAGGGTCTGCTTATCGGATCAGGGGCCATAGAATCAGCGCATTGAGACGTGCTGCAAGAACGAATGAAACTATCCGGGCAACGCTGGACGCTAGCAGGCTTTGAGCAAATGGCCCAACTCAGAGTGGTTTACAAAAATAAACGACTATGGGCTGAAAGCGCCATAGTTTTGGCTCAGACTGAAAGTCTCACTCCAAGATGAAGTCAGATTGATCGTCCCCGCCTGGCTTGCGATGATGTTCTAAGTATTCATTAACCATCTCATCAGTTATATTACCTGTACTCCAACACCCAAAACCAATGGCCCAGAAATGCCTGCCCCAATATCGCTTTTTCAGTTCAGGAAACTCTTGTTGTATCTTTCGTGAGCTTCTACCTTTGAGTCTCCGAACCAGTTCACTGATAGACTGCGATGGACGATACCCCACATGCATATGAACATGATCTTTGGAAACTACGCCTTTCAGTATGACTACATCTTCTGCCTCACATATCTGAATGAGTAGTGACCTACACCGTATTTTGATATCACCCTGTAGAACTGCATAACGATACTTGGTGGACCATACTATGTGTACTGTCAACCTAGATACGGTATGTCCGCTTGAGCGTTGATAAGACATACCGTAAAGATATATTTTTAGAAGCTAAAGCGAAATGCACTGAAAGTGCATAGTTTTAACTCCCTTTGTGACCAATAAAGAGAACCATAGAATCACCCAGTTATGCAAAAACGCCGCTTGAAGGGAAATTTGTCGTACACCCACGCATTCCATGATCTTTAAACAGTAATAATATCTTCTACCCGCCGCTGCACCTCGTAAAGGGCGCTGTAGATAAGGAAGATATCGTCTTCAGTGGCGTTGAAGGCATTGCTTACGGCGTACCGATCCTGGTCTAACACCACAAAAAACCAGTTCCGCCCCAGCACGTAGCAGCCATACAGGGGAATAGGCTCCTTGTTCTGCTTCAAGGCTCCCACCATGGCAATTAGTAGCTGTCCTATAGGTTCGCCGGTAGCCTCCACCTCTCGCTTGTACTCATGCAGAAAAACGCGAGGTTCGCGGGGTTCCTGTCGCCCCTTAGCCAGCAGCCAGTCCACCCGTCCCGAAGCTATCAGCGGGTTGCCTGATTCGTCCTGATCGTACTTAAAAGAGAACGCACGATCCATAAACGGACGCATTCCTTTTCCCTCAAAGGGGATAAGTGACAGTAGTGGACTGATGAAAAAAGCCTTTAGTTCTTCTTCATTATACGTGTTGATAGCGCGCAATAACTTGTCGCGTAGCTTTTCTAGCGTTTGCTTACCCTCATCGTCGGGCGGGTGCGTAGCCAACAACCAATCGGTGAGCAAGGGATGCTCAAATACCTGCTCAATGCCAAAGGTGAGTTCTACTTCCTCAAACTTCCAGTCGCGAAAGGCTTTAACATTCATAGACTTTAGCATTCAAGTGGTTAAAAACAGTAAGATAGCCAATCGGTGCCTGTTGAGCAAGCTAGCGGCGTTGCCTTCCGCGAATCCTTTCGCAAGACAAACAATCGTGATTTAGATCGGTTGAGTGAACCTATCCAAAACCCAAAAACAACCAACTCATGCCCTTTATCACCAACCAACAAGCCGCCGAAACCGTCGATATTCACTACCAGGATTATGGCAAAGGACAACCAGTGATTCTTATTCACGGCTGGCCGCTGAGCCACCGCGCCTGGGAGCCGCAGGTGCCCGCTATTGTCGAAGCGGGCTTCCGCTGCATCACCTACGACCGGCGCGGCTTCGGCATCTCGTCGGCCCCCTGGGAGTCCTACGACTACTCGGCCCTGGCCAGCGATCTCAACGAACTTATCACCCAACTCGACCTCACCGACTGTATCATCGTTGGCTTTTCCATGGGTGGCGGAGAGGTAGTGCGCTACTTCACCGACTACGGCGCCGACCGTATCGCCAAAGCAGCCCTGATCAGTTCTATCATCCCATTGGTAAAGCAGAAAAACGATAATCCCGACGGTGTTCCCGAGAAAGCGTTAAACGAAATCATGCAAGCGCTGCGAACCGATCGGGTGGGCTTCCTGGAAGGGTTCCACAAGAACTTTTATAACTACGATAAGAACAAAGACAAAATCAGCGAAGCGCACCTGCACTACGACTGGTCCATTGCCTCCTACGCTTCGCCCCGCGCCACCATCCAAGCGGCTAAAGCCTGGGCCGAAACCGACTTCCGTCCTGAACTCAAGAACGTGACCGTGCCCACCCTCATCGTGCACGGCGACGATGATCAGGTGGTGCCCATCGAGACGGCCGGGAAGCAAGCCGCCGAAGGCATCGCCGACAACCGGTTCGAAGTGATCTCGGGCGGCCCCCACGGACTTAACGTGACCCACCGCGAGCAACTGAACAAACTGCTACTGGCTTTTCTGAAGAAGTAACTATCCTCAGTCTGCCGCGCGAAACTTTAATGTAGTCGAGTCATTACTTAGCCGAAGTTGTCGTTCTGTTATGCGGAACGACAATTTTTGTTTAGAGAGCGCCCGCAAGAAAGCGGCTTCGCCAGTCAGATCGGGGCAGGCCATCTTGGTAGATGCCAATGAACCGAACTTGAGGCTATCGCCAATCAGCTCAACGCTCCCGGTGAAGCGGTTGCACCCCCCGAAGCCTACTGCGCGGTTTTCCTCTAACTGAAGTTCTAGGTAGGGAACCTCGGCTTTGTCAATGGATTGTTCGTCCGGGTGGCTTAGCATCCATTTGCCGTTCAACTGGTAATTTTCCTGGTAACGACCGCACCCCGCGTAAGTGATGGCATCTGCCACCCGTACCTCCACCTGATAGTCAAATATTTCGCCTGACATGGTGTCCTGGCACTTTTCCCAGGTCACCGTCACCGAGAGTTCGCCCTGCTCGGTGGTGGCGTTCCACTCAACCACGTTCTCCTGCGGAAAGGTGGCCGCCGGAATGGGCGTGATCAGGTTCGATCCGTTGATATCTTTGAAACGCATTTGTTGATTAAAGTCTATTTCTAGGCTCCACGATGGTTCGTTGCCCGTCGCTTTGAAATCAACCTCGCGCGGGGACTTGGTAGCGGGTTCGTCGGGTTTCTCCGGAGAAAGTACGTACTGCTGAGTGAAACCGCTCTCGATCGGTGCACCGGACGTATCAAGCATCCGGAGTTTTCCGTCGGCCACCGCCCAGCGGTCCATGCCTGCGCCGGACTGCTTGAGCAACTGCACCACCGTGTCCTGCTGCACTTCGTAGGTGCCCGAATCGAGCCGCACGGTCACGGATTTTTCCAGGTATTCCGTTTGTTCCACGTACGTGCCATCGTCGTTGAGCGTGAGTTCGTAGCGAATGCCGGGGCAGTCGGCGCACGGCAACGTTCCGTAGAAGGTGCCGGTGGGAATTTCAATGAGGGGACGACTGCAACCCATCAGCAGTAGTATCCCTAGGGCTAGACCAAGCATAGTTCTACTCATGATACCTTTTGGCTTTTGTTCGTTGAGAATTATCGCGTAAATTTAACGCATTAAAAGCGCTTGACACACCCTTCTTCTGGCGAAGACGTTCGGTCTTCTGCCCCGCTCGTTTCGCCCTTCCGGTAATACGAACCTACCCCTTTTTGTCTAAACTTTATCAAGCGCACCATGCAGCTAGTAACCAATTTGGCCGTTATCGGGGGAACCGGTAAAGCCGGCACGTATCTCGTTCAACAACTCATCAAACAAAGCTTTCACCTAAAACTACTGCACCGCCCTGGCACCCAGGTCGTAGAGCATCCCTCCGTAACCTCCGTGGTGGGCGATGCCCGTCATTACTCCGCCATCCGCTCGGTAGTAGCGGGTTGTCAGGCCGTCATCAGCGCCCTGGGGCAGCCCCAGGGCGAAGCCCCCATTTTCAGTGAAGCCACTTGCCACGTGCTGCGGGCCATGCAGGAACAGCAAATTCATCGCTACGTGCTTATCACTGGGTTAAACGTTGACACTCCAACCGATCGGAAGGGCCCGTTCACCCAATCTGCTACCGATTGGATGAAGACCAGCTATCCCGACACCACCACCGACAAGCAGGAAGAATACGCGCTGCTTGCGAACAGTAAGGCCCACTGGACACTGGTGCGGCTTCCGCGCATTGAACTAACCAATGCGCAAAACAAGCTAGTTGTCAGCCTGGAAGACTGTCTGGGCGAAAAGGTAAGCGCTACGAGCTTGGCGCACTTTCTGGTAGAGCAGCTAACCGACGACAAGTACGTAGGGCAGGCGCCGTTCGCGGCGGACGCCTAGCCCTGATCGGTTTAGGCATCCGGAACGGTTATCTCACCCCGCAGGTACAGCACCGCTTCTCCGGCAATATCTACGCGGTCTCCGCGGTAGGTGCAGTACAGGGTCCCTCCGCGGGTCGAGCGTTGCCGGGCATTGAGCTGCTTTTTTCCTAGCCGCTTGGCCCAGTAGGGGACCAGTGTAGTATGGGCCGAACCGGTCACCGGGTCCTCATCGATGCCCGACTGCGGTGCAAAGCAGCGCGACACAAAGTCTGCCTCCGGAGAATTGCCGGGGGCCGTCACAACTATGGCCCGCACCGAGCGATCTTCGGCCATCCGGCGGAAGTCGGGTTGCAGCGACAGCAGTTCGGCTTCGCTCTCCACCACCACCAAATAGTCCGAACTGCCCCGGAAGGTTTCCACAGGGGTTACGTTGCCCAGCCCGGAGCGCACGGTGGCCGACAGTTCAGCCGACTTGAGCGTATCGGCGGGAAAGTCCATCACCAGGTGCGCACCCTGCCGGGCCACCTTGAGCCGGCCGCTGCGGGTTTCAAAGGCCAGTTCGGCAGCGGCGTACCCTTCCAGTTCGTAGAGCACAAAGGCGGCCGCCAGCGTAGCGTGGCCGCACAAATCGACCTCCACGGTGGGTGTGAACCAGCGCAGCGCGTAATGATCGGCTTTCTTTACGCAAAAAGCAGTTTCCGCCAAGTTGTTCTCGGCCGCAATCTGCTGCAACAGGGCGTCGGGCAGCCAGGCATCGAGCGGACACACCGCCGCGGGGTTGCCCCCGAACAGTTGATCGGTGAAGGCGTCTACCTGATAAAGAGGAAGTTTCATAGAACCAAAGGAGTTGAAAGAACGAAGCTGATCCACATTTGAATGCGCGGCGCTACCAAGTTCCCAAGAAAACAATTATACTTGAGCAAACAAAGTAAGCACCGTGCGCAACCCCCGCTGGCTCCGATACGGCCTCGCCTTCCTTATCTACCTGCTGATCGTGGGAGTAGTCTACTACGCTGAGCGCAATCAGGAAGGAGCCAATATCACCACCCTGCCCGAGGCGTTCTGGTTCTCGGTGGTCACGCTCACCACCGTGGGCTACGGCGATTACTATCCCGTGACAATCGTGGGAAGAATCGCAAATTTGCTATTTTTGCTGGGCAGCGTGGGTGTGATCGGCTACCTGATTAGCCAACTCACCGGGCAGGTGAACCAGTATCTCGAACGAAAACGATTAGGACTCTTGGGAACATCCTTTAGCAACCACATCCTGGTGATCGGCTGGGACAAGTTCGGCAAGCAAGTAGTCGACGAGGTAATTCACTCCGGCAAGCCAGTGGCTGTCGTCACCAACAACAAGAACGAGATCGACCTGATCCACGAGGCGTATAGCCAGCAGAAGGTGTTCGCCCTGTTCGCCGACTACAACAACATCGACACCTTCGAGAAGGCCAACATCAGCCAGGCGGCCACCGTATTTATCAACTTTGTCGACGACACCGAGGTGCTCATCTACCTGCTCAATCTCAAGAAAGTATATCCCGACCTTAACTACGTGGTCTCCCTGTCCAACCCGAGTCTGCGCGAGACGTTCCAGAGCGCGGGCGTGCGCTACGTGGTGTCACAAACCGAGATTGCCTCCCGCCTGGTGGCCAGCTATACCTTCGAGCCCGACGTGGCGCTGATGGCCGAGGCGCTGATGACCACCGCTCTAGGCGGCGAAGATTATGACCTGCTCGAGTACCGTGTCACCGCGCAGAATCCTTATCGGGGATACGATTACTTCGACGCGTTTGTCGAGCTGAAGCGGGAGCACGACTGCGTACTGGTGGGCATCAACCAGCGACAGCGCGACGGCACCCGCGTGCTGCACAAAAACCCCCCGGCGGGCCTCACCATTGGCGAGCACGACTACCTGGTGCTCATCTGTGACGGTGAGGCCAAGCGAAAACTCACCCAAGTGTTCGGAGTGGAAGAAGGCCGCATGCTGGATAACCAGACCCAATAATAGGAACATAACGGCCTCCGTGGACGCGGCATGTACCTACGTAGTATTATTCCTTCCACCGCGTCTCAATGCCCTGTTTGCCAATCCACCGCTGAAAGTCCGTGAGCAGATCCGCGTTTTCCCGCACCGCGTGGGGCGTGGTTTTCCGGTCTTGCGCAAAGACGGTCAGCAGGCCCACCGCCTCGCCGATGCTCCACTCCACCGGATGCAGGCGGTAGCAGCCGTTGGTGATGTGCGTGGTGCCGATGTTTTTGTTGGCCGGTAGCAGGTTCTGCACGCGCTGCGGCAACAGCGCTCCCAGCGGAATCTGGAAGGGCAGCGAAGCAAAGTCGATGTAGTTGTCGCCCCCGCTGCTGGGGTGCAGATCAATATGGTAGTAGCCCACCCCCACGCTGTCATCGAAGCGAGCGGCGGTGGTAGCATCAGCTCCCGCTACCAAGGCGCGATTCTCTTTTCCCACGTGCTCTTCCAAAACGGTGAACCGCGCCCGGATGCGGCGCGACTCCCGCACGTAGGGATACTTGGCCAGCCCATCGTCGGTGCCCAGCACGTCGCCGCGCAGCCGCAGGCCAGGCCAGCCTTGTCCGCCGTCGGGCCGCGGCACCTCGGTCTGTAGCCAGTAGAACAGCGATAGACTCAGTTGCTTGCTTTGCTCCACGTGGCGCTGCGCCTCTTCGGGCGACACGTCGACCAGGTTGCCCAGAAAGTAATCGTTCTGCGGCCAGTTCACTCCCGTCACGTCGCCCGCGTAGGTGCCTGGCACGAAATTATCGCGAGAGATCATGCGGCGGTAGTTCCACAGGTTGAGCACCTCACCGGTGGCCCCGCCGCGGGGATCGAAGCCCAGCGTCTTGGGTTGCAGGGTGGAGGGGTGCGTGTAGGTGAGCGACAGCAGCGGGCCCGGCCAGGAAGGCGCGAGGTTTGGTACGAACCCTCGCCAGAAATCATAGTTCCGGGGTTTGTCAATCAGGTTTTCGGCGGCCGATGCATCGGTGTCCGGCACGTAGTCCATCGCCAGGCACATGGTGAAGGCCTGCTGGTTGGTGGGGTCGGCCCGCTCTGGAGCGTGCAGTTCGCCCGTCTGCTTCTGCGACTCGGTGCCGGTCACGTACTCGGTGCTGGTGAGGGGCAGCAGGTCGCCCAACTCGGTGGCATCCACGAAGTAGGGAGCGCTGAGCCCCACCGAATCGGTCGTCCGCACGTCGGTGGCGGTGAGGGCCCGCACCCGGTCGCCGTCCACGTCGGCCGCCGTGATGCGGTGGTGGAGCAGCAGCGTGAGTTGGCGGTTGCTCAGGTAGGGGGCCAGCCAGGCTTGTAGTACGGCCAGGGCCACTCGGGGTTCGTGGCACAAGCGTGATACCGCCCCGTTGCCCGGGTTGAAGTAGGGCTGCTGCCGCGCTGCCGCAGTGACCGCATAGTGGTCGAGGTAGTACTGCCGGATAGCGGTGCGCAGGTCGCGATAAGACTGCGCAGCGCCGTGCGTCTCGATCCACTGATGTTCGTCGGGCGGCACGCCCTGCTGGGTCATCTGCCCACCAATCCAGTCGGTTTCTTCGGTTAGGATCACGCGCCGTCCGTGGCGCAGCGCGGCCAAGGCAGCCGCGCATCCGCCCATTCCACCGCCCGCAATCACCACATCAGCGGCGTAGGCCTCGCTCGTCGGGAAGGCACAGCTGAGGGGAGAGGCCAGGGTAGAAAAACCCAACGGCGTGAGCGCGGCAGGGACGGAAAGCAGTTCGATAAAGGTGCGTCGGTGCATAGTGAATGAATAATAGGGATCGGGAGTAAATATAGTAAACTAGCTGGTAGCGTAAAGGTGGATGCTTAGGGACCCCTGCCAGCACTGTGGGGTTTCCTAGAGTAGAACAATCTGCCATTCAACACCAATGCACCGCCTGTTCCAACCTTTCACCCTGCGGTAGGGTCTTATGAATAGACCAACGTTACGAACGAATGTTAACTAGACTATCCATTATTGGTTTGATGATCGGAGGGCTGTTTGCCTGCGAGGATCGGGTGCGCACCCCCGACCCCGTGGTGGTCGACTACCGGCCGGTGCGCGTGATCTGGCAGGGCGACTTCGCCGTGGATGGGTGCGGGTTTTTTGTAAAAGTTGATAGTATAAGTTACCGACCGGTGAACCCCGCCTTTTTGGATTCTGCGCTAATCAATCCCCCCTTCGACACTATTGTGACAATGCGGTACCTTAACCTGCGGCGCACGATTACCAGTTCCTGCGGCGAAGGCGGTCCGTTCGAGATCAATGCGTTGGAGGTGCTGGACATCCGATGATTTACTGAACCGATCAGCTTAAGAAAGAGAATCTGCTTCCTACGCTTCAAAAAGCACGTCTTCGCCGGGCAGCCTCCGGAGGTATTCGTCTGCTTCTATCCGCAGAACCTACCTTGGTATTCGGCACCACTTAGCATGAAAGAATGGCCCAAAAGCCCGTCTGAAGCATTCTTTTGGTTGAAAGAATGGCTCATGACCGGTCATGAGCCGTTCTTTTGATCGAAAAAATGCCTCATGACCGGTCATAAAGTACTTATTCGATCAAAATAGTAGCGTAAACCCTGGTTTGGAGGACAATTCTGACCAAAAGAGCGTCTCAAACCCGGCTCGGAGCTATTCTTTCGAGCCAAAATGTGCGTCAAGACCGGTTCGGAGCAATTCTTTGGAGGTAATGGGTTGCCCATTCTCTGGTATCTGCTGCACTTTCGCTTACGACTTTTAGTGACACTTTGCTTGCGTTCTTACCTGGCTAAGAAATCGGGCGTGCCTCGCTTTTCTTTACGGGACGTAACGGCCAAGTTTGCGGGAGTGCGGGAAGATGTTATGCGGCCAGCAGCCCCTGCGCCATGAGAAACGTAAACTAAATAACCCCATGAAAAAGAACACCATCACCGCTGAGATTGCGGGAGCCCGGTTGGCTATCGAGAATGCCATGAAACATAAGCTGATCCAGAAGCGACTGGCTGCCTGTTCGTACGACCGGAAGAAGATGCTCGAGGGCAAGGTTTTGAGCGAAGAGACGCAGATGCTACAATCGTTGCAGGAAGACAAGTATGTGCAGCAGTACCGGCAGATCGATGCTTTTCGGGAGCAGATGGCCGAGATTGATGAGCTTCACCGCAAGCACCGGCTGTTTGCCCGGCTGGCACTCGGCGACCGCCGAAGCGCCATGAAGCAACTGAAGATGAGTGGCAAGCAGAAAACCGACATCATGGGTCGACTAGAGAACCTGAAGATATTCTACCTGTTGATCGGGCTGTACACGGAACAGATGGATAATTTTAAAATTGCCCCCGAAGAGCTGGAGCAGACCCAGGCGATGGTAGACGCGGCGCACAGCCTGTACCAGGATCGGATTCACTGCAAAGGAGATGCCCAGCACGCCACCCAACAGCGCGACAAGAAGCGCCGGGAGCTGCGCCTGTGGATGACGCAGTTCAAGAAGGCTGCCCGCTTGGCCCTCAACGACGAGCCCCAACTTATGGAAGTGCTTGGCGTGCAGGTGCGCAGCCAGAAGGTATAGGGCATAGAGGGGAGCTCCACACGGGTGGGGGGCTTTCAGACTGTCTCTCGTTCCAACGAGCTCCAGTAGGGTCACTCGAAGAGGACCCTACGTCTTTTGACGAGGGGCGGGGGCCCTCTTCGAGTGACCCCCTTATGCCTGTTGATTAGAAGGTGCGGGGTTCTTCTCTCATTGTAACGAGCATGAGTAGGGTCACTCGATAGAGGACCCTGCGTGATCGGACACTATACTTCTTACGCTATGGCCGTCGGCATTACGCATTCCAACCAGTACCCTACGTACTTCATCACCTTCACCTGCTACCGATGGATACCGCTCTTTGAGATCACGCAGGGCTATGATTTGGTATACCGCTGGTTTCATTATCTGCGAGACAAGCAGTCGACCCAGGTGGTGGCCTACGTCATCATGCCGAACCACTTTCATGGGATATTGCACATGCGCAAAGAAGACTTCAACCTCAATACGATGATCAGCGAGGCGAAGCGGTTTATGGCCTATGACCTGCTCAAGCGTCTGCGGCAATTACACGATCGC
This sequence comes from uncultured Cytophagales bacterium, assembly GCA_963761785.1. Classification (GTDB taxonomy): domain Bacteria; phylum Bacteroidota; class Bacteroidia; order Cytophagales; family Cyclobacteriaceae; genus Tunicatimonas. The sequence continues at coordinate 261,428 of CAVXII010000001.1, read as the reverse complement.
CGACTGCTAGGCTTGTTGGGGGCGGGGGTGTCGCCACTTGAGCGGGGGAAGGGGCAGATTCACAAGGTCTTCGAGCGGTCGTTTGACGCCAAGCCCGTCTATACCCACCCATTTTTGGAGCAAAAGCTCAACTACATCCACCGCAATCCGGTGCAGGAGCACTGGCAGTTAGTTGAGGACTATACCGACTACGAACACAGTAGCGCGTCGTACTATGAGCGGCAGGAGGTGAAGCACTTTGAGCCGAAGCACTATCTGGATTTGTAATCCGACGGGGAGAAGCGGTTCCACCCGGTCGGGAGTCCTCTATCGAGTGACCCCCTCAGACCGATAGGGGTATGGATAGCCTAGGGAAGGATCATAGGTGTGGACTCTAGATTGGGTCTCTCATTTTAACGAGCAACCGTAGGGTCACTCAAAGAGGAACCTACGTGATGCGAAGACGCATACACCCTACTGGTACTTCCGCTGTAGCACCTCACTTATTATAATTGCCTTCTTGGCACTGTCGGGATTGCGCAACGAACGCACGATAGAAGCGCCCCACGACTTCTTGACCCGACGAACGTCATCGTGGCGCAGGGGGTTGATGCGCTTGCCGTCGTCTTCCAACGATACTTTATCGGCCAGCTTCTTTGGAACGGGGTCTACCAACTGGGGTGGGGGCGGAGCACCGATTTCTTCTTGCTTCTCCTGCAAGTAGGGTGGCAACTCGTAGTCGTCTTCGTACGCTTCGGGTTCCGGTTGCCCGGTTAGCTCCCGTAGAATGTCGCGCAGCGTAGGTTCTTTACTAGGAGAAGGCGGATTGCCGCCCAGACGCGGCCGCGGGGGACGGGCCGTCACGGGCGGATCGTCGGCGCGGGGTTGACGGAAGTCGCGCTGCATTTCTTCCTCCGGCGCACGCGTCACGGCTTTCTTCTTGCGGTTCAAAAACTGCGACAGCAGCGAGAAGGCAGCGAACGCCAGAAAGACCAGTACCTCAATATACTTTTCCATAAATTATATCCCGACCAATGAACAGGTGACAAACTGAACTACTTAGTCGACGAATCGTCGATTGGCAGTCCCTTCGTAAAGATAAGCATTAATCGACGCCCTTAGTTCAGCACCGACCGAAATGTTCATTCCGGCAAACTATCCTTCCTTTCTCCTATAATTCGGCTATATTCGCCCCTGAAACGCAAGCGCAGGGAGAAATCAATCATCTATTTATCAAAACTACCTCCTCTCTGCCGGAACTGGAAAAGCCGTATGCAATTAACCACCCTCGAACTAAAAGGATTCAAGAGTTTTGGCGATAAAGTTACCATCCATTTTGACCGCGGCATCACCGGCATCGTCGGACCCAACGGCTGCGGTAAGTCCAACGTTATTGATGCTATCCGCTGGGTGCTGGGCGAGCAGAAAACCCGCGCCCTGCGTTCCGACAAGATGGAGAACATCATCTTCAACGGCACCAAGAAGCGCAAGCCCACCCAACTGGCCGAGGTTTCGCTCACCTTTGACAACACGCGCAACCTGCTGCCCACCGAATATACCCAGGTAACCGTCACCCGCCGCTACTACCGGTCGGGCGACAGCGAGTACCAGCTTAACGGAGTCACGTGTCGGCTCAAGGACATCACCAACCTGTTCATGGACACGGGCATCGCCTCGAACAGCTACGCTATCATTGAGCTCAAGATGGTCGACGACCTGCTCAACGACAAGGACAACTCACGCCGTCACCTGTTTGAAGAGGCAGCGGGCATCAGCAAGTTCCGGGTGCGCAAAAAAGAGACGCTGCGCAAGCTAGAGGGTACCGATGCCGACCTCGATCGCGTGGACGACCTGCTCTTTGAGATCAATAAGAACCTGAAGTCGCTCGAAAAGCAAGCCCGGCAGGCTGAGAAGTACTACCGCACCAAAGAGGTGTATAAAGATGTGAGCGTGCGCCTGGCTAAAACCCGGGTGCAGGCCCAGCGAGAGGCGCTCGACCGTATCCAAACCCAGTTGGACCAAGAGAACGACCGCAAGACCAGCCTCACGCGGCAGTTGGCCGAAGGGGAAGCGCAACTGGAGCAGGGCAAGGTGGAAAACGTACAGCACGAAAAGCGCTTGTCCTCGCGGCAGCGCACGCTCAACGAGCACGTGGAGCGCGTGCGCACCTACGAAAGTCAGAAGCAAGTAAAGAACGAGCGGTTGCGGCTGCTACAAGAGCAGAACCAGCGCCTGACCGAGCAACGACAGGATGACCGCACGGCGGTGGACCAGATTCTGCACCGGCTAGATGATCTGCAACGGCAGAAGGCGGTGGTGCAAGAGCAACTGGAAACGAGCGGGCAGCGGGTGGCCGCGTTGGAGGAAGAGTACCAAATGTACCAAGCACGGGCGCAAAGCCTGAAAGGAGACGCGGCCGAGGCCAGTCAGACATTCCGCCAACAGCAAGACGTAGTGTACCAACTTCGCCAGGAGCACGAGGTGAAGCAGGTGCAACTGAACACCGCGCGGCAGGCGTCGGAGAAGAGTGCGGCCGATGCCGCCGCCCAAAGTGCCGACCTGAGCAAGTTCGACACCCAAGCCGCCGCCCTGGCCGAGCAAGTGGAACAACGACAAGCCGATCTGCGTACCGCCGAACAGGAAGAAGAAGCCTGGCAGCAGCAAGTAGATCATTTAACGGAGGCGATTGATATTACCAAAGAAGCCCTGGTGCAACTCAACCGCTCCCAGGACGCCACCCAAAACGAGTACAACCTCACCCAGTCGCTGGTCGACAACCTGGAGGGCTTTCCCGAGGCGATCAAGTTTCTAAAGAAGAACGCGCAGTGGGCCAAGAACGCGCCGCTGTTGTCGGACGTGATCACTTGCCCGGCGGCCTACCGGGTGAGTATCGAGAATTTCCTGAGTCCGTATATGAACTACTACGTGGTGGACACCGCTGCCGAAGCCTGGGAAGCCATCAATCTACTGAGCGAGGCCGCGCGGGGCAAGGCGCACTTCTTCGTGCTGGAGCAGCTGGCCGATTTTACTCCCACCCCGGTGGAGACGCTTGATCACGCGGTGGCCGCGGCGACCGTAGCCGAGTACGACCCGCACTACGCCCGCCTGATCGAGCACCTACTTAACAATGCCTACATCACCGACGCAGAGTTTATGCTACCCGAGTCGGATTCCGGAATGCCGACCACCGGAATGCCGACCACCCGCACCTACATCACGCAGGACGGACGGGTGATTCAGCGGCCGCACAGCCTGTCAGGCGGATCGGTGGGAGCGTTTGAGGGCAAGCGAATCGGTCGGGCTAAGAACCTGGAGCAGCTTAAGGAAACCCTTCAGGAACGGAAGGCCGACATCGAGGCACACGAAACGCGACTGGCCGAACAGCAACAACAACTGCGGACACTGCGACAGCGCTCACTGACGAATACGATCACTGAGCTGCAACGGGAGATTAACCGCCTCAACCAGGAGCACGTCACCTACCGCTCGCGCAAGGAGCAGTTGGCCGAGGTGCTCAGTGGAAACGATCGCATGCGTGAGGACGCGGTGGAACTGATGCAGGAGCTGGAGGAAGCGTGTATGGCCCTGGCTCCCCGCGTGGCGGAGGAAGAACAGACCCTTCGCGAATACGAGCAGAACACCCACCAGCTCAACGCGAACTTAGCCACCGAAAGCGAGCGATTCAGTGAGAAGTCGGCCACCTACAATCAAGCGAAGATCAGCTTCTTTCAGTTGGAGAACCAGCGGGCGAGCGTCGCTCAGGAGATTGATTACAAGGAGGAGGCGCATCAGACAATCGTGGAGCGGATGGAAACCAGCGAGCAAGAACTACAGGAAGCCAATGATGCCATCCGCACGCTGCTGGATAGTAATGAAGTGAGCGAAGACGAACTGTTGGGCTTGTACGAAGAGAAAGAATCGCTCGAGGCCGGCGTCAATGAGGCCGAACGTGACTACTACCAGGCGCGGGGTGACATTGATACGTTAGAGAAGTCGCTTCGGGAGTTGCAGCGGCAGCGCGAGCAGTGCGATACGCTGATCATGGCAGCCCAAACGGAGCTGAACAATACTAAACTAGCGCTGAGCAGCGTGAAGGAGCGACTGTCGGTGGAGTTCGAAGTAAACTTGGATGACCTGCTCAAGGAAACGACCGAAGAGGATTCCTTGAGCGTAGAGGAGCTACAGGCGCAGCTGGAAAAGGTGCGCGATAAGCTGCAACGGATGGGGCCCATCAACCCGATGGCGATGGAGGCCTACGACGAGATCAAGGAGCGGCACGACTTCATCGCCCGCGAGAAAGACGATTTGGTAGGCGCCAAAGAATCGCTGCTGCTCACCATCGACGAGATTGACACGGTGGCCCGGGAAACCTTTCTGGACGCTTTTGGGCAGATCAAGGAGAACTTTATTCGGGTGTTCCGTTCGTTGTTCACCGAAGAAGACAAGTGCGAGTTGCGGCTGGTGGAACCGGATAACCCGCTGGACTCGGCCATTGACATTATCGCGCAGCCCAAGGGGAAGCGTCCGCTCACGATCAACCAGTTGTCGGGCGGCGAGAAGACGCTGACGGCCACCTCGCTGCTGTTTGCCATCTACCTGCTGAAGCCCGCGCCCTTCTGTATCTTCGACGAGGTGGACGCCCCGCTGGATGATGCCAACATCGACAAGTTCAACAACATCATCCGCGAGTTCTCGGGCGAGTCACAGTTCATCATCGTCACGCACAACAAGCGCACCATGGCCAGCACCGACATCATTTACGGGGTCACGATGGTGGAGCAGGGCGTGTCGCGCGTGGTGCCGGTGGATTTAAGGGAATTAAAAGTGTAAGTGGCTGGATGCTAGCTACTAGTGGCCGCCGCGCGGATGACTTGTGGGATCGGATAAGGCTGGGGTGGGGGCAATCACATAGCTACGTTGCTGCACCCTCAGTTACCCCGGCAATACGACGGACCAAAAACCCCGTTTTCGGCCACCACCAGCGGGGCAATGGGGAAGCCCCTTCTAAAGAAATTGTTGAGCCAAAGGATTTCGCCTGTATTGGCATCGATGCTCATCAGCCCCACGTTTTGGTCCGTATCGTCTGAGCGCAAGATAGCGTGCCCGTGAAAAAACAGGCGGCCATTGGCGTATACCGGACTGTGGTCTACCTGCACGTCGTCGCGAAACAAAAGTTGTTCTCCATCTGCTCAGCTTGTCAAGGATATGAACGTAGGGGGGTAGATCGCTGATAAAGCCTTCTTCTGAAAAAATGTACACCCTATCATTGTGCACAATAGGGATCTCGTTCTCGTTCAGCACGTTGTCTAATTCGCCACCTGGATCGGTTGAGTAATACCATTTAATCCCTCCGGAGTTCTCATCGAGCGCCACCACCACCCCAAACCCTCCGGATGCGTAGCAGGTACCGTCTAAACAAACCGGCGCGGTGAGACCCAGACTACTAAACTTGTACTCGAGCATTGGGGGGGGCCGTAAAAAATGACGGGCCACCTGGATCAAGGGCGTTCACCGAGTTGTCGTCGGTGATGACAAAGATTTTACCGTTATCGTATTCTGCCAGAATCTCAATATCAGTGAGGTCGGCGAAGGTGTATATTTCTTGTTCTTGCCCCGTTTGGGCATCCACCGTAAAGACACTTTCCTCTCGGCTCGTGATCAAAAAGGTATTTAAGGTGGGGTCGTTCGCTACGATTCCGTTGGTGGCTTCGTCAAGCATCGCTTCGTCCGCTCGGTTGCAAGAGAAGACGGCTAGCAGGATAAAAAAGTAGAGAAAGTGTTTCATTACGGTGATTTTGAGGGGCACTTCGGAGTTTTCGCTTCGCATCAGCGCCAACGCGTTGGTGTTCCTGGCAGAGATCAGCTTTTCTATTGATCTGCCATAGCGTAAAATCACGTATTGTACTTCAGTCTGGTCTTAGGCCATGTGCCTCGGCTCAAGCGTACCAATCGGCAAAATGGACGCGAAGCTTACCAGGGTAAAAGACGAGCCGCTTCCCCACCTTTTAACCCCCCGTAAGCTTTAGCCCAAAAAGCCACCGTGCCGGATGAAGAAAAAGTGCCCCAAACGGCGGGAAACAGCCTTGCTCAGCAAACAGTAGGTCGCGCGCGCCTCGCGTTGGTGGTGGCGAAGTAGTTCATGATGTCTGATTCTGTCGATTTCTTACGCTGAACAAGGTTTTGGTGGAAAATCCTCCCGATTTCACGTCATGGACTAGTTTTTAGTGAGAAACGCAAACTGTTTCCTGGGCAATCACTTTAAGTGGATACCCTACCGGAGTTGATTTGTCCGGGTTCCGGACTTCAGTACGGTTGGTTGCCGGAAACGACGGCTAATAGCCGGTATTCGGCTCGCCGGGCAAGCGTATTCCTTGAGCATACAACTGGATGTCTTCGATGGCCTGCTGCGGAATGCCCAAAACCGTGTTGTTAATCAGCAAGGAAAAGCTCATCAGCATTTGGTCGTCTTGATATATTCCTTGTACCTGGGCGGAAGTTTTATAACGCATACCACCCATCTGTATCTCACTATCCATCAAAACGGGATCACTGGTCAACATTTCACTAAGCTCCGTTATCCCTGGGGGAAAAGAAAGGCGAATAATGATCGGATTAGTCCGGTCGATGCGCACCAGACGGGCCAAGAATTCTCGCTCCGCCGGGGTTGTCGTATCCAGCACGGTGCGATCAGCCAGGTCGGGCTCAATGGTAGGGATTGCCAGGATAAACTGCTGTAGCCGCCGGTCGATGCGGGCCAGCATATTGGGAAAGGTATATGCGTAGGGACGCTGAGCGGTCGTGACCTCTAAGTGCAATGTATTATCGCCCACGTAAGATCCTCCTTGCGGCAAGCGCTCAGTATAACGAAGCGACTGTGCCCCCCCGAACTGTCCACAAAGTATCATTAGCGCAAACGCGGCAAAAAAATTTCTTTTCATCTACCAAGGAAACGGATGTGATGCTTAAAAGTTAAGCGGCAAGCCAATAACGGGCCTATGGTTAGGGTGAAAGCGTACAACTACTTGTATCACGATTTCTTATTCAATAGTTTTAAACTTTGGGAATCAATACGTATTCAAACGATTGCCAGTACCTCAAAGCATTCGTAGATGCGGTGTTCACTTCTTGATCACCCTTTAATAATGCATACTAACTTTTTACCATCTCAATCGCTTCCCAAACTCCACCGCCAACAGTAGTTAGGGTTGGCCCTTTATCCGTTCGGTGAAACCCTACCTTCTCATAGCACTTGATTGCTCCGAGATTCCACAAGTAAACGTTCAGAATGAGCTTCTTTTTCTCAAGTTTATTAAATCCGTAGTCTACTAATTTATGTATCAACTCAGTCCCAATTCCCTTTCCACGCATTGATCTCTCGCCAATCAGAATCCGCGCTAGCTTAGCAACCCCTTCCCCTTCATCGCTGATTTCTGCCATGCCAATTGCCTGATTACTCCCGTCCTCGGCTTTAACCACCGCTCGATCCGGGTTAGACAGGTAGCTTTTAACCTGGACTCTATCAACTGGAAACGAGAAAATTGGCCCGGCAAACTGAATGAGTTCTGCTTCGTTGGCGATCCACTTCCGCAGATATTTCCAATCGTCAACTTCAAAAAGCTTTAGTCTGATCATAAATAGCAAAGATAGCTGAAACGCAAGAATGGCTATATTTGTAACGACATTTAATACGAAACCTATGATCATCGTTACCGGAGGGGCCGGATTTATCGGCAGCAACATTATTCGGGCGCTCAACGAGCGGGGGCACGAGGATATCCTGGTGGTCGACAATCTGGATAAGTCCGAAAAGCACCGTAACCTGAACGCGCTTTTTATCGCCGACTTTGTTCAACAAACGGGCGTTTCTGGAGCAACTGCCCGGGCTGAGTAAGGTAGAGACAATCTTTCACCAGGGAGCATGCTCCTCAACTACCGAAACCGACGGGCGCTACATGATGGATAACAACTATGCTTTCTCTAAACAGTTGTTGCACCATTGCCTGGACCATAAAATCAGCTTCCTGTACGCTTCCAGTGCTTCGGTCTACGGAAACGGGGAGGGCGAAGCGGGCACCTCCGCCTTCAGCGAGCAGCGCGCCAACGAGAACCCGCTCAACGTGTACGCCTTCTCGAAGTTCATGTTCGACAACTACGTACGCCGACTTTGGGAAACCACGAGGCCCACCTCGCAGGTGCTGGGCCTGCGCTACTTCAATGCTTACGGCTACCAGGAGAAACATAAGGGCAGCATGGCCTCGGTGGTGTATCACTTCTACCGGCAGTTGCAAGAAGGCAACACTATGAAGCTCTTCGAGGGCAGCGAGGACTTTCGTCGCGATTTCATTTTCATTAAAGACGTGGTGGATGTGAACATGCACTTCTACGCCAGCGGACAAAGCGGCATCTACAACTGCGGCACGGGACAAGCCCGCAGCTTTTCCGACATTGCCCGCATCATTCAGCGCTTGGAGCCTGACGCAAAAATTGAGGCGATTCCCTTCCCCGACCACCTGCGCGGCAAGTACCAGACCTACACCCAGGCCGACTCGCATAACCTGCGCGAATCGGGCTACCGCCCTCCGTTCACCAGTTTAGAAGAAGGAGTAACAACGTACTACCGAATGCTCAAGGAGCAGGGTGGATTGCTCCCAGTGGCTAAAAGCGACGGCCAGGTGGCAAGGGAGCGAGAAAAGTGACCCACCATGGTATCAATTTCTCATAAACATTTCCATAGCCCAGCGTTTAAACGCTGGGCTATGGAAATGTTAAACATCTTCTTGCGTCAACGTCGCCAGCATGCTTACCAGGTCACGGATTTGTTTTTTGGTGAGGTAGTTGGTCATGCTGGGCATACTGGAGGGAGCGTTGGTGCGCGTGGCAATCTCGCCTTTGGGTAGCACCACTGGTTCCTGATTACCCACCTGCACGGTGAGTTGCTGCTCGTCTTCGGCCTGCAACACCCCGCTGATTTTGCGTCCGTCTTTCATCGCCAGGATCACCGTTCCGTAGCCGGGAGCCAGGCGGGCGCTGGGAAGAATCAGAGACTCTAATAGCTGCGCTCTGGTGAGACGCGAGCCCACCCCATTGAGGCGCGGACCAGCATTGCCACCGTAATCGTCGTAGGCGTGGCATTTCATGCACTGGGCGGTGGAGTTGCGGAAGGCAATGGCCCGCCCGCGCTCGGGGTCGCCCCCTTCCAGACAGTCTTCATACGAGGCTAGGAGCGCATCACCGGTGAGGTCCGAGGCGTTAGCCCGAACCTGCGACAGCCGGGCCTTCAGCGCATCGGACCGCGAACTGTCCACCGCCTCGGCTAATTCAAGCTGAATGCCGACCGGAAGCTTTCCGTCTTCCAAACGCTGAATCAAATTTTCCAACACCGGCTCAGCGTTGGCCAGCGGAAGGGTGCCCAGGGTGAGCAGGGCCGCTTGTTTTTCTTCCGTAGTGCGGGTGTCAATCACTTCACTGAGTAGCGTCGTCATTTGCTCGGGCGGAAGATTAGTCTCAGTCAGGCGGTCTAGGGCCACGGCGCGCACCTGCTTCTCAGAGTCTGACAGTGCCTGTGTGACTGCCGGGGCGGTCAATTCGTTATCTAGTTGAACCAGCGCTTCCAAGGCGGCAATGCGCACGTTCACTTCCGGGTCTTTCTTGAGGTGCGCTAGCAGGATAGGGGAGGCTTCATCAGCGCCTAACTGTCCTAAGGCTCGGACGGCACTGATCCGCACCGCGGGGGCTTGATTCTGAGCAAGCTGCGTAAGGATGGGCGCGGCCTGCTGAATGGCTGGTTCGGGAACGCGCTTGACGGTGCCGCGGTCGCGACCGGTTACCCGATCAAGTACCGACGGTTCTGCCCAGGTGCCCAGGGCATCCAGGGCTTCGGCCCGCATGGGCAGCGGATTACTTTCTTCCTGAGCGTAGTCGATGAGGTTTTGTAGGGCCCGTTCGGTGCCCACTCGTAGGTTGGCACTGACGGCCCGCCGAACCAAAGGTTCGTTACTAAAGGAGGTGGTCGTTAACAGATCACCCAGGGCAGGCAGGGCCTTCTCAATAGAGTAATCATCGTTAATGGCGCGAGCCGCCTCGGTGACTATGCCTTCGTCTTCATCACTGAGGAATGCTACAATTCCGGGGTCTTGCAAACGGCGCAGGGCCACCACAGCGGCAATGCGCACGGCACGAGAGGGATGCTGCGCCAGTGCCACCACGGGTCGCGACTGTCCGATACGCGCTAGCGCTAAACTTCCGGCGTGACGGAGATAAACGTCCTCGTCGTTGTTGGCTTCCAGCATAGTTATAATAGGCTGAACAGCCGGGTCGTATGCGATGCGTCCCAGTGCTTCGGCGGCAAAGAAGCGGGCGCGGGGGTACGGATCTTCTAACAGCGGTATCAGTTCGGGGGCCGCTTTTTCGTAGCGCATGTCGCCCAGCCAACGGGCTGCTTGGGCGCGGATTTCAGGATCATCGTCGGTGAGCAGTGACAAGAGGGGTTCAGCGTAGTGCGCCGCTTGCCGGGCCAATTGGCTCAGGCCCCAGATGCTGTGGATGCGGGCTAGTTGAAACGCTTGTTGAGCGATTACCTGCTGGAACACCTCAGCACCATCTTTGCCACGTTCTACCAGGGCAAACTGAGCCTTCTGTTCGAACGCGTTGATCGATGTACGCAAGCATTTCGCCGAGTTCTTTGTCGCTACGCTCACTGAAGTCTTCGGCTAATAAAGCTTGAGTCTGCTGTCGCTCTTCCTCGTTGACATCATCCGACACATCGAGCTTCCATATCCGGCCGTCGTTCTTGGGCTCCCAACCCTCAATCCAATCGCCTACGTACAGAGCGCCGTCGGGACCGAAGTCGAGACCGGTGGCGGCGATACCACTGAGCACTTCTTTGTGCTCGCCCAGTTCAAAACCAGCGCCTTTTGGCACAAGTTTAAAGGAGTGAATACCCGAGCGGGCTGGGTTACCCACAAAACTGGCCACGAAGAAGCGGTCCCTCCAGTCGGGGTTCAGGGCGGTACCGGGGTTGTGCACAAAACCGGTGGGGCCGTTCACAAAATTCTTGATGGTGGGAAGCATATAGGCGGCCTGTCCGTCCCAGCGCGGCACGTACATTTTTTCGTCCATCCACACCTTGTATTCGTTGTTTTTTGGGTCTTTGTACTTGCCGAACTGCCAATTGATGCGCCACCCAGTGTCGGAGCCGTCCACCAAGTAGACCAAGCGCTCGCTCTCGCCGGGGTGGTCGCCATCGTTGTCCTGTCCGATCAGGTTGCCGTAGTCGTCGAAGGTGAACTCGTGGGTGTTGCGCAGGCCCATGGCGAATACTTCAAAATCGCTGCCGTCGGGATTGGATCGCACCAGCACGCCGCGGTTCGGATATTTCCACGCTTTACCGTCGGGTCCTTTGCCGTTGAAGCCGATATCGCCGATGCCCCAGTAGATGCGTCCGTCGGGACCCATCTCCAGTCCTGACATACCGTGTCCGCCAAAGCCCACGTGCACGCCGTAGCCGTGCGAGATGGAGGTGATTTTGTCGGCCAGCCCATCGCCGTTTTCGTCTTGGGTGCGCCATAGGTCGGGAGCCACGCCTACGAAGAGGTCTTCGCCTGCAATGAGCACAGCACCGGCCACGTCGGTCACCTCTTCGTCAAAATCTTCAATCACCAGTTGGGTTTGGTCGGCCACTCCGTCGCCGTTGGTGTCTTCTACGCGGTATATGCGTTCTTTTTCAACGGCCAAGTCTTTCCAGTCGTGCGAACCATCATCGTTGAGGTCGGCCAACCAAGCGTTTTGAACGCTGCGCTCGGGCGCGAAAGTAGTCCGCAGAAACGCGCGCCGGTCGTCCACCGACTGCAACTGAATAGAAGGGATCTCCCAGTCCTGGTGGCCGCGGATGTCAAATTCGGAGTGCTTGGGCCGGTTGGCTCGGGTGTAGTAAACCCGTCCCTGATCATCAATGTCCAGCGCGATCGGGTCAGCCACCAGCGAGTCTACGCCCCACAGGCGCATGGTGAACCCATCAGCTAACTTCAAGTTGACAGTGGCGGCGATGGAGTCGGCGAGCCGGGCGGTTTGCTCGGGAGCCATTTGTTTGATGCGAAGGTCGGTTTCGGATTGGTTGCAGCCCGCGGCAAAAAGAAGGATGCCGCCGATAATGAGTGAGCAGAGCGAGTTGGTGCGCATAGAAAGTCAGGCGAGAAGATGGACGGATGAAAGTACGACAACTAAAAAGAAATCCCAGAAAAGCCCAGGGATTTCTGCGCGATCGCCGATGGCTAAAGAAGCGAAAAACGGGGCGAATAGTTCAGCCCAGCATGGTGCCCTACGCTACCGAAGCTGTGGCTGTTTCGCGCAAGGCTTTCAGCTGTTGGACCAGTTCGATCTCTTCGTCGTTTAAGTTTTTGGGAGTGGTGAGGCGCACGGTGGCAAACAGGTTGCCGAACTGCGTGGCGTTGCTGTAGTAGGGCATGCCCATGTCTTTGAGGCGAAGCACTTTCCCGTTGTCGGTACCCGCGGGGACGCTAATGGATACGGGGCCCTTGAGGGTGTTGATCGTGACTTTGCCTCCCAGGATAGCGGTATACACATCTACCGGCACGTCGGTGTAAAGATCGTTGCCCTTGCGCGTGAAGTCCCGATGCTGCTCTACGTGGATGGTGAGAAACAGGTCACCCGCCGGACCGCCCTGCATGCTTTCTCCGCCCTTGTCGCCAATTTTGAGCGTTTGCCCGTCTTCGATGCCGGGCTTGATTTTGATACGCAACCGCTTGCCCGACACGTTGACCACTGGGTTAGCGCCCTGATAGGCTTGTTGCAACGGAATGGTGATGCTCGCTTGATGGTCTTGCCCCTTGACGGCGTATCCGCGCTGCGAAGTATAGGGCCCCTGCGTGCTGCCGCCCCTGCCGCCGAAGAAGCTCTCGAAAGAAATCGGAAAACCCACCGCCACCAAATAAATCTGAATATTCTTCGCTGAATTCCTGCTGCGTACGACCGCCCCCGAACGGAGAGCCGTAACCACCCCGTCCGTTGGTGCCCTGCTGCTCGTACATTTTCCAGTTAGCGCCCAGTTCGTCGTACTTTTTGCGCTTCTCGGGGTCTTTGAGTACCTCGTAGGCTTCAGTCACCTCCTTGAACTTTTCTTCGGCGACCTTGTCACCCTCATTCTTATCAGGATGATATTTTACCGCCAGCTTGCGGTAGGCTTTCTTGATTTCACTCGCTGAGGCCGTTTTGGCAACTCCTAATGTCTTGTAATAATCTTTGTATTCCATCCACAGTTAAGTTAAATCCAAAAGGGTCTCATCACTTCGAGCGAGAGACCCTACCTATCAAAGGGCATGATATAAATAACGATCAGAACGCCCTTTCGGATGTTGGTGAAATAAAAAAGGCGGGATTTCCCGCCTTCGTCGTGTTAGGCAATGTCAATGAGTCGAGCCGGTTTAGGCTTCACCTCTTCGCGCTTCGGAAGCGTTAGATACAAAACCCCTGCTTCATAACGGGCTTCGATCTTATCACCGTCTACCGTGTTTTCCGGTAGTCGGAAGCTGCGTCGGAACGCCTGTGAACTAAACTCACGCTTCACGTATCCCAGTGCTTTGTTCTCTTCGTTCTCGGCTTCTTTCTCGGCTGCGATGGTCAACACATCTTGCTCAACTTCAACCTTAAAATCGGCTTTGTCAAAACCAGGGGCAGCTACCTCTACGGCGAAGCCATGTTCATCTTCTTTCACGTTGACGGCAGGCAACTTGTTGCTGGCCTCTACACCACCAAAGAAATGATCCATATCGCGGGTAAAGAAATCGTCGAAGAATCGTGGTAATCGGTTATTATATCGTACTAATGTCATGATGTATAATGTTTAAGTGAACGTTATGTTTGAATACATATCCGTATAAACAAAGGCAATACCATTTGATAATTCTATCGATTTGGACCAAAATACATGACAAAGTGTCTCAATTGACTAGTTATGATCATAATATAATGACAATATGACGCTTATCTATGCAGACCTGGTCCCATCGAACAATTGACCCAGACCTGAACAGATCGGAGGAAAGTGCAGAGGTACAGTGATAGTGAAGGAATTTTATAAAAATAGAGTGGCCAGCGCTGACTTGCTAGTCAACGTCTGATAGGGAGCACACGTTGCTGGTTGAGCACAGCAAATATTTGATCTTTGGCACCCGGGTGCACAATGGCGCAGCCGGTAAACTGCCCAAAGGCAGGTAAGATACCGAGTTGCTCGGTAAAGTAAAAGCAGGGAAGTTTCACCCGCTGCCCCATCCCGATATCAACGCGTATGCCAGGATGTACGTGACCGGCGAGGTTGTAAAGCTCGCCTTCGGAACGGACCCCAGCTAGAAAGCGCAATCCGCCGCGTTGCTGCAAGGGCTCGGCAACCGGTTCATGCGTAAGCAAAAAGGGTTCAACGGTCCACGATTCAGGGTAGACCGTTAAGTTAGGATGTTGATACACCGCCTCGGGCAAGATATCATGATTGCCCTTGACGAGCACCACCGGCAGGGCAGCGTGTTGCTGCAACCACTGCTCGAAGGCTAGCCACTCGTTGTTAAGGTCACTGTGGAACAAGTCTCCTAGTATCACCAAAGCCTTTGGTTGCCACTGAGATACTAAACCGGTGAGCACGGCTAAATCTTTGTCATGAATGGCCCCGGAGATGGCCGCCCCGTGTTTTCGGAAGTGCCCGGCCTTGCCCAAATGGGCATCCGACAGCAGTAGGTAATGTCGCTCTTGCCAAAAGATGGCCCGCTCGGGCAGCAACGTTAGGGTTTGCGCGCATAGTGAATAGTCGGCGGAAAGGGTCGCTGTCTTTTTAGTAGTTTTTACAATTTCCTGAGGCACAGTATAAAGTATTTGTCGTATTATTGGAATTGTCTTTCTCTCAAAAAGCAGAATAAAGGCTACTAGAGAGCAGAAGATTTTAAACCAAAAGAAAGTATATCTGATTTTAATGACATGGCAACGTACGTTTTTTACCATTCAGTGCTACTAAAAGCAGTGACCGGAGCAATTTTTTCCCTCACTGCTCTTTCCAATGCGTGGGCCCAGGATACCGACGCCATTATTGGTGAATGGTATACCGAAGAAGGCAAAGCTAAGATAGAAATTTACTCCTGCGAAAGCAGCTACTGCGGTAAAATTGTCTGGCTGAAAGAACCGAAGAATCCGGACGGAACGACCAAGCGGGATACAAAAAATCCGAACGAGGATTTGCGCTCGCGCACCATTGTGGGCACCAATATTCTCACCGCTTTGGAATACGATGGAGGCGATGAGTGGGAAGACGGTGAGATTTACGATCCCGAGTCGGGCAAAACGTATTCTTGCCGTCTGGAACTGGAAGACCAAAATACCTTGGAAGTGCGGGGTTTCATTGGCTTGTCATTGTTAGGCCGCTCGCAAACTTGGACGCGGGTAGAATGATAATACTGGAAATTGGTAGAAATTAGGAAATTGAAAAAGTCACGGACGACTATGCCAACCAGAGATGACACGGCTTTTTCATAAAAGAAAAATAAGGTCAAGGATTGGTTAACCGTATCCCTTTGTCTTCCAGCGCGATTTTTTTGTCTTTATACAATCCCCCAACCGCCCGCTTAAACGCTTTTTTGCTCAGTCCGAAGGCCTGCTGGATATCCTCAGCATCGCTTTTGTCGTGATAGGGAAGATAGCCTTCGGCTTCGGAAAGTTTTCGCAGCACCGTTTCACGGGCCGCGTCAATGCCTGCTACCCCAATGGGCTGGAGACTGATGTCTAGTTTCCCATCGTCTCTTACCTTCTTCACGTAACCGGCGCGCGCATCACCAATCGACAACGCTTCAAACACCTCGTTGCGGTAGATCAGTCCTTCGTAGCGTTGATCCACCAACACCTTGTATCCCAGGTCGGTCTCTTGAAATACCAGTGCTGTTACGGTCTGCTTATCGGCGAGTTCGGATACGTCACGCTCAAAGAAGGGCTGAAGCTTAGCGATCCCAACCACCCGCTGGGTACGCGGGTCGAGGCATACCCGCACCACCACCCGCTGTCCGGCCTGCGGCGTATTCAGTTGTTCTTTAAAAGGAAGCAGTAAGTCTTTTTCTAACCCCCAGTCCAAAAAGGCTCCAATTGAGGTAACCTCCTTTACCCGAAGTGCGGCAAATTCGCCCACTTGCGCGGGAGGGAAGTCAGTGACGGCCACCAGCCGGTCTTCCGAATCGGTGTAAACGAATACCTCGATGGCATGTCCGACTTCCATATGCGCAGCCACGTATCAATTGGGCAGCAAGATATCACCCTGACTAGAGGCTAGGTAGAGTCCGAAGTCCGAGGCGCGGGCCACGGTGAGCGTATTGGTATTTCCGATCTTTAGCATGACTAGCAAACTTATCGGGACACAATGTGTTTAGGATGAGGAGTTGGAAGCAGCGCTTAAGCTGGTTCAGACTCACTAAATAGGAGTCAATTTACACAGAAGCGATGGATACGACAGCAGAACAATGGGCTACCCAGGGATACGAACAGCTAGCGCAGGAGAATTACCAGGGGGCGCTTGCGCATTTTGAGCGGGCGTTATCGGTGAACGATACCCATCCGGAGAGTTTGTACGGCAGGGCCCGGGCGCGCTTCAAACTGGAGCAGCATGTAGCGGCAGTAGCGGACTTTGACCGATTGATCAACCTCATTCCGAAGAACGCTATTTACTTTAGTGAGCGGGGCGTGGCCCGGCACCTGGCGGGCGATAACCACGGGGCATTAGAGGATTTCGATGAAGGAGTAATGCTGGAACCGGACAACCCCTACCGCTACTCGAGCCGGGCCTATATCAAAGACCGGATGCAAAATTACCAAGGGGCTATTGACGATTACACGCGGGCCATTGAGCTTGATCCCGAAGATGCCATTGCTTACAACAACCGCGGCATGGTAGAAGAAAAGTTGGGGTATCAGCAGCGGGCTCAGCGCAGCTTTGCGCGCGCGGATGCGTTGCGACCGGGTTCTACCAAAGTGACGCTGCCTCCACCACCCCTAAAACCTTCTAGTACTTCACTGTCGAAACCTACCTCTGCCGACTACGTGCGGACGATGGGTTCGGTGTTCACTTCCAAGCAGCGGTTTCACGACTTTGTGGCTTTTTTGCGCGGAAAAAATGTGTTAAACCAATAACCCCTTATAAAACGTATGTTTGGTCTGTTCAAGAAGAAGTCAGAAGTAGAGAAGTTACAAGACAAGTACAAAAAGCTATTGTCGGAGGCGCACACTTTGTCCCAGCGCGACCGCCGGGCCGGTGATGAGAAGACCGCTGAAGCCGAAGCGGTGGCGCAGCAGATTGAAGCGCTGCAAAAAGGGTGACTGCGAGTGGACCGCTGTGTTGTTCTACTTGAGCAACAAGTTAGTATCAATTTTCGGACTAAAAGTGCCAGACAAAAAGAGTAACAGGCAAGAATCATTTAACAATTTCAAATCCGAACCGAGTGAAAGATTAGGTTTGTTCAGAGTCTACGACAAAACTCAGGATGAAGTGATTCTGGGCGAAGATGATCAGCATTTGAACTTCAGAATATCACTACTAAAAGGAAGCAGCAACGAAAGAACTGGCTTGAAAAAGCTGACAATTTCAACAACTGGCTTGGAAAGCTTTATTTCTTCTTTGCAAAGCCTTTTCACAAGCTTATTGTGCCAATTATGTTACAGAGAATCATAAAGCAAATTGAGGCGAGAAAGTAAAGAGTGCCAAAAGAAGCTACCACAAGAACAAGGTTTGAATCCCGATCACTTGTAACCAAAATTGCTAAGAAATAGGACCGCATACTACGTAAAACTATGGATTTTAAGCAGCGAGGTAAGAACATATTTTCCTTACTGAAGGCCACGTACTTGGAATGGAATGAAGATGAACCGTTCCGCCAAAGTGCGGTGATCGCCTACTACTCTATCTTCTCACTCCCCGCCCTGCTGATCATCATTGTGAACACAGTGGGCATCGTGCTAGGTGAAGATGCAGTACAAGGCAACATCTCCGCGCAGATTAGCGATCTGGTGGGTAACGAAGCAGCCTTACAGGTAGAGGAGATGATCGCTAACGTGAGCCAGCAAGGCAATAACGTAATTGCGATTGTCATCGGGCTGGGAACCCTTCTCTTCGGAGCCACGGGCGTTTTTTATCAATTGCAGCAGTCGCTCAACCAAGTGTGGGAAGTAGAGTTAAAACCTAATACAGGCTACGCGAAATTGGCCATCGACCGGGCTACCTCGCTGGGCGTCATTCTCGCCATTGGCTTTCTGCTGCTGGTATCTCTGGCGCTCACTGCGGGTCTTACGGCGTTGGGAGACTGGATTGAACGGCAATTGCCCGATTTTATGTATTATTTCTTTCAGGTGCTGAATCTCCTGGTGTCGTTTGGAGTGGTCACGCTGCTGTTTGCCCTGATCTACAAGGTGTTGCCCGACGTGAAGATATCCTGGCACGCCGTGTGGGTTGGCGCTTTGGTAACCGCCCTGCTGTTTACCATTGGCAAGTCGGCGATTGGGTTTTATTTCGGGAAGTCAAACCCGGCTTCGGCTTTCGGGGCGGCGGGTTCGGTTATTCTGATTCTGCTATGGGTCAACTACTCGGCCCTTATTTTTCTGTTCGGTGCTGAGTTTACGCAAGTGTACGCGCGGCGTTACGGCGAGCGCATCGAGCCCAACAGCTACGCCCAGCGCACCGCAGAGTTCAGGCTCAAAGAACAGAGGCAACACGAACAAGAGCAGCAAGATGCCCAAGCTTCGGCGACCAAGTGAGTAGTTTGGAGTATTTACCTGAAACAGCCGGCCCGATCCGGTTGGCGCATTATTCAGCGCTTCTCCCTATGCCTTGCTGATTGCTGCTATCATCGCCTATATTCTGATTACCCTGCTCATCGGGGTGGTAGCCTCACGGTGGGTAAAAAACTCCCGCGATTTTGTGCTGGCGGGCCGACGTTTGCCATTGATGCTGGCCTCCACTGCCCTGTTTGCCACCTGGTTTGGTTCTGAAACCGTGCTTGGTGCGTCTTCGGAGTTTGTGGAGCACGGACTCATCGGAGTGGTGGAAGATCCGTTCGGGGCGGCTTTGTGTTTGCTGTTGGTAGGATTGCTGGTGGCGCGTCCGTTGTATCGGCTTCAGATTTTAACGTTTTGTGATTACTACCGCGACCGCTTTGGCACCCGTACCGAACTACTATCTAGTCTGTGTATGGTGCCTTCTTACTTTGGTTGGATTGCTGCTCAGCTGGTGGCCATCGGCATCATCTTTCGCGTGGTGGCCGGAGTGCCAACCGTATGGGGGATTGTGATCGGTACCGTCGTCGTGGTGGCTTACACCTACGTAGGCGGCCTGTGGGCAGTGTCGATCACGGACTTTTTACAGACTATCATTATTCTGGCGGGACTAATCTGGTTGGCAGTAGACCTAACCGCCGCGGCCGGGGGATTACAAACGGTACTAGACCGGCCCGCGCCGGGTTTCTTTCGCTTTTGGCCTGAGGCTAACCTTACCAACGTATCCCACTACGTGGCCGCCTGGATCACCATTGGGCTAGGGTCTATTCCGCAGCAGGACGTGTTCCAGCGGGTGATGGCGGCGCGGAGCGAACGCGTGGCCGTTCGCGCTTCCTACATTGCGGCGGGCATGTACGTGACAGTCGGCATGATTCCGTTGCTGATCGGTTTGTGCGCCTTGCAACTGTATCCTGGGTTGGTGCAAACCGTATCTGATGCGCAGCTTACACTTCCCACCGTGGTGATGCACCACGCGGGACCGGGATTACAGATTTTATTCTTCGGAGCACTACTGTCGGCGATTATGAGCACCACCAGCGGGGCCGTACTGGCTCCCGCCACCATTCTGGCCGAGAACCTGATTCGTCCGCGCTTACGCGACCAGAGCGACCGCCGTCTGCTGCAAGTTCTACGGGGCTCGGTGGTGTTGGTGGGGGGGGCTTCGGCCCTGATGGCCATCTGGCAAACCAACATTTACGATCTGGTGGCCCAGTCGTCGTCGCTTAGTCTGGTGTCATTGTTTGTGCCCTTGATGGCCGGTTTGTACTGGAAGCGAGCAACCGAACGGGGGGCAATAGCGGCAATTGTGCTGGGCATGACCGCTTGGCTGGTAGCGGAATATCTGGAGAGCAACTTTCCCCCAATCTTGTACGGACTGGCGGCTAGCATCTTGGGAATGGGAGTTGGCAGTCTGTGGAAAACTACACTGAAAAGTGCGTGAGTAAGTTCAGAGCCGGTTTGGGTAAGAAAAGGATACGGAGAGCAGATATCTTGACTCCCTGAATATTTCTCCCGTAGTGCCAGGGCAATCGCGTTTAATTTTTTAAAACGTCATTCCGGAAATTTGCGCAGCAAAGCGAAGCGAATTGTCCGGAATCTCCCACTACGAAGGAGGAGATTCCGGAATTTTTCGGAACGAAGTGTAGAAAAATTCCGGAATGACGTCGTCTAAGTTTTAAACGCGATTGCCCTGCTCGCAACGCACTTCATCATTTGGTGTTCTTTATTCTTTGCTCAACATTTCCAGCCAACATGAGGTACCTTCAAACGATTCTTTTGGTTCTTACCTTCAGCGTTCATCCATTGCTCGCCCAGCAAGCCACCGTGGCGTTCTATAACGTTGAAAACCTCTTTGACACCCAGGACGATTCGCTCAAGCAGGACGAAGAGTTTTTGCCCTACGGAGTGCGGGGTTGGACGCCTTCACGTTTGCAGGCCAAGTACCGCAATATCTACAAGGTAATCGCCGGGATGGGAGAGTTCGAACAACCTCCGGCCCTGGTGGGTTTGGCCGAGGTAGAAAACCGCGCGGTGCTCGAGGGGCTGCTGCGCCATACGCCGTTGCACCGGCGGCGCTACCGGATCGTGCACGAAGAATCGCCCGACCAGCGGGGCATTGACGTGGCGCTGCTCTACGACCCTGCGCAGTTTCGGTATTTGTCGCACGAAGCGGTACCGCTAGATTTGGGTTCTTCAAGTGACCGTCCTACCCGCGATATTTTGTACGTGCGGGGGGTGCTTTTTGGCGCTGATACCGTGCACTGCTTCATCAACCACTGGCCCTCGCGCTACGGTGGAGTGAGCAGCAGCGCTCCCCGGCGGCAGCGCGCGGCCGAGGTACTACAAGTCCGAATTCGCTCGCTGCAGCAAGAATGTCCCGATGCCCTGATCATCATCACCGGCGACTTCAACGATGGTCCTGCTGAGGCAAGTATGCGGACGCTCACCGAACCAAAAGATACGGTTCCGTCCCTGATCAATATCAGCCAGTACGAATGCGCCGGTACGCATAAGTACCAGGGTGAGTGGAATACTTTCAACCAGTTTATCGTCACTGCTAACCTGCTGAACGGTAGTCGTATGCGGATAAAAGACGGGCAAGCCCGGTGCTACCGCCCCGACTGGTTGGTTGAGGAAGACGTGAAGCATTTGGGATTTCGTCCCCGCCGCACCTACGTAGGTTATCAGTATCAGGGAGGCTTCAGCGATCACTGGCCGGTATACCTGCAACTGAGCCCGCGAAAGGCGGAAGTAGCGGAAAAATAACCTATTTTCGCCCTCCTATGAACTCAATCAGTAGTAGTATCATTGTGCCCGCCCGGCTGGTATTCCTCATGTGGGCGGTATACTACGTCGATCGCTTATTTCCGGGGGAGTTTGCCGTGTACGGGCTACTTCCCCGTACCCTACGGGGCCTCATTGGTATTGTGACGGCTCCGCTACTGCACGGTGGGGTAGCGCACCTGGTTTCCAACACCATGCCGTTGCTGATCCTGGGCACGGTGTTGTACATGTTTTACGACCGCATTGCGGGCCGCGTGTTCCTGCAGTGCTACTTCCTGACGGGTTTATTGGTGTGGTTATTTGGTCGTCCTTTTTACCATATTGGCGCGAGCGGACTCATCTACGGATTGGCATCTTTCCTGATGTTCTTCGGACTGTTTCGCCGCGATTTTCGGTCGCTGCTGATCTCTATCATTATCGTGATCTTTTACGGGAGTATCTTCTACGGAGTGTTGCCTACCCAGGCGGGAGTATCGTGGGAATCGCATTTGTTAGGAGGAGTGGTTGGCTTTTTAAACGCCATCAATACCAGTGCCTATAAACGAATTAGCAATTTTTAGTGTAGTAGGTGCGCACTCGCTTATCTTTGTGTAGCAACAAATGATCCCTATGAATATCACCGAATGGATTGATACCCATTGGCATATCGCCCGTACTACCCAATTCAACCTCTTGTACTCACTGATCGCTATTGTGGCGTTAGGGGTGCTGCGCTACTTCAGCTTGAAGCTTATTTTTAAGCGCGTAAAAGACGTGCGTGATAAGTATTACTGGAAGAACGGCATCAAGAACGCTTACACGGTGCTGATGATCATTATCATCTCAGCCATCTGGATCAATACGGTAGATTCGCTGGCTACCTATCTGGGGTTAGCCACCGCCGGACTAGCCATTGCCCTACAGTCGCCGATTGTTAATCTGGCCGGGTGGTTGTTCATTCTGGTGCGTCGGCCCTTCGATGTGGGCGATCGAATCCAGGTGGGACAACACGCTGGTGACGTAATTGATATTCGGTTTTACCAGTTCACCATCAATGAGATTGGCAACTGGGTGGATGCTGACCAAAGTACCGGCCGGGTGATTCATATTCCGAACGGTGTGGTGTTTCGAGAGCCTCAGGCCAACTATACCCAGGGCTTCACGCACATCTGGCATGAAATCGGGGTGATGGTAACCTTCGAGAGTAACTGGGAAAAGGCCAAGGATATCCTGAACGCCATTCTGAAAGAGCATACTGAGCACCTGACCAAGGCCGCGGCGCTACGACTCACCGAGGCTTCAAAGAAGTTTATGATCTTCTATTCTAATCTCACGCCCATCGTCTACACCTCGGTTAAGGACAGTGGGGTGATGCTCACCATGCGCTACTTGTGTAACCCCAAAAAGCGACGGGGCACGGCCCATAATATTTGGGAAGATGTGCTTCGGCAGTTCGCCCAGCACGAGGACATCGATTTGGCTTATCCTACCCAGCGCATCTACTATAATTTGAAGGAGGGAAAAGACGGGGCCCGGAAGCAGGAGAAAAAGCACCCGTACAAAGATGCTCCTATAGATTCAACGGGGGGATAGCGTTGGAATAAGGCGACATGCGGAGGCTAAACCCCACTTACTGTGCTGCCACTACATCGCTAGCAACTCTTTAGCGTTTTCGTAGGCAATGGTAGAAGGCTTGTTGCCGCCGATCATTTTGGCAATTTCCTCAATCCGTTCGTCCTCACTCAGCTGCCGGATGCGGCTCACTGATTTGGTAGCGCTGTTGTCTTTATACACAAAATAGTGCGCATCGCCTTTGGCCGCCACCTGCGGCAGGTGGCTGATGGCTAATACCTGGTGATTCTTCGCCATTTCCTTCATCATGTTCACCATTTTGATGGCGATCTCACCCGATACCCCGGTATCAATCTCGTCGAAGATAATGGTAGGAAGCGAAGTTTTACCCGCCAACACATACTTGATACAAAACATCAAGCGGGAGAACTCGCCTCCGGAGGCCACCCGCTTTAGCTCCTGCGGGGAAATCCCCTTGTTAGCGCTGAACAGAATTTCAATTTCATCGGCTCCCGACTCATTCGGGGCAATGGGTAGTCGTTCTACCTGCAAGGCAGTGTCAGGAATGCCCAGGTTGCGCAGCAAACGAGCAATCTGGTCCGAGAACTTACCGGCCACCTTTTCTCGAGAAGCAGTGAGTTGCGCCGCCTCGGCCATCATCTCCTGCTGGGCCGTATCGCGCACGGTCATCAGACTGGCCAAAGCACTGTCCAGATTATCTACCTCGTTTACCTTGTCCTCTAACGATTGCTGAATAGATAGCAGTTCAGCGGTAGAGGCTACTTGGTGCTTCTGTTGCAAGCGGTATAAGTTATTAAGCCGATCGCGGGTAGCTTCCACCTTGTCGCGGTCAAAGTCAACCAACTGGAGCTCGTCTTCAACTTCGCTTTGGATATCGCGTAACTCTATCAGGCAACTGCTCAGGCGCTGGTAAAAGCTTTCGTATTTGGTCGAATAGCGCGCTATTTTGAGGAGCGATTGGTTTGCCTGATTCATTAACGTGTCTACTCCCACCTCTTCGCCGTTGAGTAGCGACTGTACCAATCCGAGCTGCTCCTGAATGTTGCCCGCGTTCTCCATAACCCGCAACTGTTCTTCTAGTTGTTCGTGTTCGCCCTCTATCAATTCAGCTTTATTGAGTTCTTCGAGCAAGAAGCGGTTAAAGTCGTCTTCGCGCCGCAGGCGTTCGGCTTCAGCCCGCAGTTGCTCATACTCGATGGCCGCCCGGCGGTACTGCTGGAAACTTTGTCGGTAGCGCTTTCTCTCTTTCTCATTACCAGCAAAAGCATCAATAATCTCTAGTTGGTACGAATTGTCGCCAAGCAGCAGGCTGTCGTGCTGACTATGGATATCCACCAATAGGTTGCCCACTCCACGCATAGTTTCTAAGCGGACGGGAGTATCATTAATAAAAGCGCGCGATTTGCCGTTGGGCGACACTTCGCGGCGAAGGATGCAGATAGGATCGTAGTCGAGGTCTTCTTCGGCAAAAAGCGGTTCTAAGCTGAACTTGTTGATGGTGAATATTCCTTCAATCACGCACTTCTGCTCTTCGTTATACAAGGCTTTTTTATCAGCCCGGTTGCCCAGCAGCAAACCGATGGCCCCCAGCATAATAGACTTACCTGCTCCGGTTTCGCCGGTGATGATGTTGAGCGCTTCGGAAGGCCGCATCTCGAGCTCTTCCAGCAGCGTATAATTCTTTATAGTAAGACTCTTGAGCATACACTATCATCGACAGGTGGAAAGACTAAACGCAAATTGGGGGGGTAGATGTTCACAACGGACACAAAACATCGACGGGGAGCGGTCACCGTCCATGAATCATATACTTGAAATGGTGACGTAAAGGTAGAAAGAATACTTTTTGCAAGTACCTGTTACGGATAAATCTTTTTCACGGGTGCCATCATTTGACTATCGGAACAAAAAATTGGAGCAACGGACGTGCCTCAGCAGAAATGATTATCTAGCGCAGTGGTGGGCGGGGAATACCCGCCCATGCAAAAAGGAAGAATCGGGAATAAATTCCCCAGAAAATCGCTTCGCTTGGCTAAAATACGGCCAGAGGGGCATTGGCAAGGCCTTTGTACCTTTGTGAATAACTGATTACAGTCTGGCCTTTGTGCCACTTTTTGGACTGACATCAATTTTTTCAGCATAGCCCATACCTAATTGATTTATTACACAATGAAAAGGCGGTGCCCCTTGCGGTGCTGCCTTTTGTGTTTTAGATCACTTACCGCTCACCTGAAAACCAAGCATAACATTGAGGGGTGATTACAAGACGGTCGATACCGACGTTGATACCGAAACCGTTACCAAAGATGTTGACACCGACAATTAGTAAACAATTTTGTTGCAAATGAGTTTTAAGGGTATCCATTTCGGATGCCCTTTTTTTTACCTTTTAACTATAGTTTTACATGAAATTTACTAAACGTGTTTTACCACTAGGCTTGGTGCTATCATTGGCAAGCACTAGCGCGTTCGCTCAAGAGTCGTTGTTCCTCACTGACGTGGTAGCAACCCCCCAGTTTTTCGTAAGCCTACTGGCTGGTGTGTTACTAGCCATTGGTTTTCAGGTGCTGCTTACCGCACTGTCGGTTGCCATCGGCATCAGTGCTATTGGTAATGTACAACATCAGGCAAATCATCCCTCGCACGATTCAGACAAGGATAAAAACAATTCTAGCGGTTCTGATACTCCGATGGGAGTAAAAATCAGTTCTGGATTAGGACTGTTTACCCTAATCACTTCCAGCATCGCCTTGTTCTTTGCTGCTATGCTCGCGGTTAAACTTAGCCTGATTGGAAATGCAGCTATTGGTATCACGCTAGGACTAGTTATTTGGGCCGCATTTTTTACCGCACTAGCGTATTTAGAAATAACTTCGGTAAGTACCCTGGTAGGAAGCTTAATCAATACGGTTACTACAGGGGTAAAGTCATCAGCGTCGGCCATTGGTAGTATGTTCCAAGGTTCACCCTACAGTAAAATTGAGGATATCGCTGATCATACTATTGAAAAGGTTAGAAATGAGCTCAGTGATTCTTTAGACCTAAACCAGATCAACGAGAAAATTGACGAATACGTGAAGCGCGTAGAAGAGTCGGGTCCTGACTACGAAAAGGTAAAGAACGATATGATCGGTATCTTAAAGGATATCCGAATTGAAGAAAAGAGTGAGAAAAAGGTAGGGGGGGAAATTGATACTGAGATGTTCATTAAATTTGCTTCACAGCAACCTAATGTGAGTAAGAAAGATGCTAAGAAACTAGGCAAAGCCTTCCAGGATGCCCAGAAGGCGGTTGAAGAAGGTGGTACCAACGAAGAGAAGGCCAAGAAAGTAGCTTCTCAACTTAGTGGCAAGAGCGAAGAAGAGATTTCAGGATACGTGCAGCAGATTGAAGAATATTTGCGCAGCACCGATAAAGATGAAGTGAATCCCGATGCTATTCGTGATGACATTGAGCGCATCATTGAGAACCCAAAAAATGCGCAGGAAATCCTTTCAAACCGTGCCGGTAAATTAGACCGCTCTACTTGGGTAGCTCTGTTAGAAAAAGACAAACGGATGGATCACGACCGTGCTGAAAAGGTGGTGGGTTACGTGGAGCAGGCCATTTACTATGTATCCAAGAAGACCGACGACGCGAAACAGTCAGCCCAGGGTGCTCAAACCTCGGTGGCTGAACAGAAGGATCAAGCCAGTGGAAAAGCCGGTCAGCTTTCCCCCCAGGCAGAAGGTAAACTGAAGAACTACCTCGATGGTTTAAACCGTCCGGAATTGCAGTATGAGCGTTTGAAGTGGGACATGGAGAAGATTATGAACGATCCGAAAGTAGCTCCCCAAGTGATTAAGAATCGACTGTCTAGTTTTGATCGTGAAACGCTGATGGCACTACTAACTTCTAATGATCGTCTATCACGTCGCGACATTGAAAACTTGAGCGGCAAGATTGATGAAAGTAAAAGCAGTGTGTTGAGTAAGGTAGATGAGATTGAAAGAGAAACAGCTATCGCGCTAGAAAGGGCCAAGCAAGAGGCATTGCATCAGGCAGAAAACACCCGTCAGACGGCCGCTTCAGCCGCTTGGTGGTTGTTCGCCACCGCAGTGGTTTCAGGAGTCGCCGCTGCCCTTGGTGGATGGATTGCGATTATCTAATACTTTGTTTTGATAAAACAAGGGGGGGCACGGGTTACTAGTGCCCCCTTTGTCATTTATGATCGAACACGTACTTCTTCTTGCATTAGGGATTTTGATTGTTAGTATAGCCATTAGTGATTTTGCCATCACCGCTTTTGTTCCTACCGGTGAGGGTAAGGTTACCGCAGTGATAGGCCGCCTGTGCTTCAAAGCACTCATGTTCCTTGCCGGTAAAAAAGGCAACCAACGGATTCTCAATTATATCGGCCTGTTTTGCATTTTGCTGACCATCAGTACGTGGACAGTTTTGCTGTGGATCGGATTTTCCTGTATCTACATTTCCGACCCCAATTCGGTCTTGGTAGGCTCCAGCAAGGCACCTACTGATACTTTTGAGAAGATCTACCACGTGGGTTATACGCTCTCTACCCTGGGTATCGGTGATTACGTTCCCGGCAATAATTTCTGGCGCATATTTACTTCGTTCGTCTCTTTCATCGGTTTGGTTACCGTTACCATGTCAATCACCTACCTGGTACCGGTAATTTCTAATGCCATTCAAAAGCGGTCGCTAAGTTTACAGATTAGTAGCCTGGGCGAAACGCCGGAACAGATGGTCATTAATAGCTACAACGGTAAAGATTTTAGCGATCTAAGCAATATACTCAGTGACTTGTCTGCTGGAATATTCTTATACACCCAGAACCATGTGGCTTACCCCATTCTGCACCACATGCACAGCAACAACCCCAGCGAGAATATCGTCCTCAAGCTGGTAGCGCTAGACGAAGCGCTTACTGTTTTTCTGTACCACGTTCCTAAACAGATACGCCCCAACTTGCTAGAGGTGCAATCGGTGCGTCGGGCGATCACTGCTTATCTGAAGACGATCACCTACATGGACCCTACGGACGAACCGCCGCCGCTGCCCCGCTTCGAGATGATTGAAGAGTTTACCGGATTGCAACTAGATTGCACGCACGGCCCTTCTTGCGATGAACTGTACGGAGCCTTGGCCAAACGGCGAAAGCTACTCTATGCTGACCTCCGGATGGACGGCTGGCAGTGGGAAGACATGCACGGCGAAAAATATATTACCGACCTGGATGTGCACTACAATAACGAATTATTAAAAACATGAATTGGTTATTTGACTCGGCGCACTCATTGATGTGGGTGGTTATATCGTGTATCGTATTTTATGTATTTATAATCATCACTACCCGAATCGTGGGGCTACGCAGCTTTACTACCTTTTCTAGTTTCGATTTTCTAATCACGCTGTCAATGGGTGCCCTGTTGGCCAGCACAGTGGTGAGTAAGGAGGTGGCCCTGCTAGAAGGTTTTACGGCGATATTTACGTTGTTCGTGCTGCAAATGGCTGTCTCTCTTACCCGGGCCCGTTGGGGATGGATCAAAAAGGTGATTGATAACGAACCAACCCTGCTCATGGAAGACGGTCAGGTTTTGTACGACAATCTTCGCGCCGTACGAATCACCGAAGATGAGCTGCGGGCTAAGCTACGAGGCAGTAACGTATACAACTATGCTCAGGTGAAGGCGGTGGTACTGGAATCGTCGGGCGAAGTATCCATCCTAAGCCATCCCGACCAGGAACTACTTCCTAAACTCACCACGCTAGAAGGAGTGGTTCGGCGGTTGTAATTTATGGCTACCTGCCTTTTTTGATATTTTCGATCAGAAAATATTTGGCTTAGGCAGCAAAATTGTAAGAGTTGGTTTCTAATCCTTAAAACCATATTCTTATGCCTAGTAACAGCCGCAAACAATTCATTGCTCAACGCGCTCAGCGTCTGCCCAAGGTTGATTTGTTTCTTCACTTCATCGCTGCGCTGCGTCACGAATGTTACTTGTACGCCAGTATTTTACGCGATGAAATTCGTCGGCGCACCTTCACTCCTCAGGAGATGAACTCGCTGCGCAACAGTTCGTTTTACACGATGCTCAACGGGGTATTAGAAGCCTAGTTTAGGTTTTCCTTAATCATCAGGATTAGCAATGGAGCCGGTGAGCGCTACCAAGTGAGATCGCATGTTCTCGGTGTGAATGCGGGACTCTTCTGCTTTGCGCCGGAAGTTGTCGGCCATCCGCGGCCTTCCTTTTATCTCCTCACCCGCCACCAGGTTTTCCAGCATATTGGTTCTCTCCTGCATAAACTGTAGCACCGACCACAACGAACCTTCCAGGCTAACGGCTTCGGTGGTAGGTGCGTGGTGGTTTAGATTGTTTTCCTGTTGGTTGGAAGCCTGCATCACCGGAGCGGTAACAATCTCTACCTGCTTCTTCAAATTAAACGGTGGCTCACCCGCTGCGGCGGGTGTTTTCTTCAGTAGCACCTTGATGAGCGCTCCCATTTCATTTACCTCGGAAATGTAATCTGCGGCTCCTTTGTTGATCGCGTTGGTGGGCATATCCGGGTACGGAGCTTCATCGGGATCTTGCGCAATGGAGATTCCACCGCACTCCTGGATTGCTTTCAGGCCCCGAGTACCATCCGACAACAGTCCGGTGAGCAAGATACCAATGGTGCGGTGCTGGTGGGCAACCGCCGCCGAACGAAACAAGGTATTGATCGAGGGGCGGGAGCCGTTTTCCATTGGTCCGTAGGACGTCTTCACTATATTTTCCCCCACGATCAGGTGCTGATCAGAAGGAGAGACGTAGATATAACCGGGCTGGATGGCCTCTCCGTCTTCGGCTTTCTTCACGCTGAAGGAAGTGAACTTCGACAAAATACGGTCTAACTGGCCGGTGTGACCGGAAGCGATATGTTGCACAATAAACACAGCAACAGGCCAGTCGGAAGAAAATTGAGGAATAAGCCGGGTGAAGTAGTCAATGCCGCCCATAGAGGCGCCAATAACAATAATTCTTATATTCTTCATAGCAGAATAGATTGATCACGGTAGGTCGCTAGAACCGATAATAAGCAAATTTGTTCCCCTACGCTTCTTGTGACGTTTCTTCCAGGGCCCGACGGCGTTGATCTACCCGCTCAATTACCTGGTCAAACAAAAGAACGCTTTGCGCATAGGCTTGATCCACTTCAGCGGCGGGGCTATCTTCAGTCAACAAGGCAAAGCAGTATTCCAACTGCTGGCCCAGCGTATCCAGTCCCAGCAGTGCGACCGTTGTGCGAAGCTTGTGCAACAAGTCTTCCAGCCGTTTTGCGTCGCGCTCTTCTACTGCTTGCTGCAGGGTGGTTTTATGCTCTTGGAAAACATTACTCACGATGCGGTAAAAGCTCACTCGCTGCTCATTCTTTCTAAACTGCTGTTCGGCGTTCTCGAAGTCAATCTGCATTTCGGAAGTCTTCGCTGGCACTTTGTCAACTCCGTTGGTAGGCTCGGCTACCGGGGACTGACCGTACCGGGAGATTTTGGCGAAGAGTTCATTGGGATTAAAGGGTTTGGTAACCACGTCGGTGAAGTAAGCGGCCTTGCTCGACTTCACGGTTTCGGAGGTGTCGGCAGTGAGCGCAATGATGGGCAGGTCTTGCTTCCGGGCATCCATTGCCCGGATTAGGCGGGTAGCCTCGTAGCCATCCATCACCGGCATGCGCACGTCCATCAGAATCAAATCGTAGTCGTTCTCCGACACTAATCTCACTGCTCCTTCACCGTTGATGGCCTCATCGGCCGTAATGCCAAGGCGGTCTTCTAGGTACTGCTGCAAGATCATCCGGTTAACGGCCACATCTTCAACAATCAACAACCGAAGATCGGAGGAAGATTTTTGAGAATCGGGAAGAGCACCGGCCGGAGTCTCCGGCGCAACTGTGTTCTGCTCGGTGCGCCGCACCGTGATTGAGAAATAGAAGCGGGCTCCCTGCCCCGGCTCACTTTCTACCTGGATGGCACTGCCCATCAGCTCGAGCAGCATTTTGGTGATGCTCAGCCCCAAGCCGGTGCCCCCGAAGTGGCGCTGGGTGGAGTTGTCGGCCTGGGTAAACTTGTTGAAGATGCGTGCCACTTTGTCCGGAGCAATGCCAACCCCGGTGTCTTGTACTGAGAACAAGAGCGTGCGTTCATCCTCGTGCGCTTCTTCCAGCGATACCGAAAGAAGCACGCGTCCGTGTTTGGTGAACTTCAGGGCGTTGCTGAGCAGGTTGTTAAGCACCTGTCCCAACTTCACGGGGTCGCCTACTATCAGGGTCGGCACATCGGGTGCTTGTTCGATTTTCAGTTCGTTGCGGCCTTCCTCCGCGTGAATCTGGTGGGCTTGCTGCAAACTGGTGAGCAGCGAGGCCAGGCTAAAGGGAATCTGCTCTACCTCGACCTTGCCCGCCTCTATTTTGCTAAAGTCCAGGATATCGTTCACCAGGGCCATCAGGCTTTCGGAAGAGAAGCGCAGGGCACGCAGGTTGTTGAGCTGCTCAGGGCGCGGGTCATGATCGATAAGCAGCCCCGATAGGCCAATAATGGCGTTCAGGGGGGTGCGAATTTCGTGGCTCATGGTAGCCAAAAAGTCTTCCTTGGCCCGCGCCGCCTGCTCAGCCTGTTCCTTGGTTTCGTTGAGTTCCTGCTGCGTTTGCTTGAGTTTGGTCACGTCGGTGATGGAGCCGTACCATACTACGTCACCATTTTCCTGCCGCTCCACCTTGGCCGATATGTATACCCATTTCAGGGTGCCCGATTTAGCCGCGATAACCCGTCCCTCGAACATAAAAGTACCACTGCCTTGCTGCAATGCCTCGTCGTTGAGGCGCATAAACTCGGGGCGGTCTTCGGGGTGGATGGCCTCGAACGCTTTCTGGGCACTGGCCGACAGCTCGTCCGGATGAATTTCGTAAACATCTTGGATAGCCTGACTCACGAAGCGGAAGTAGGGCTCGCCTTCGGCAGGAGTCACCGACTCGAAGATCACATCGCCTACGTTGTTGGTGATGTTGCTGATCTGCCGTTCCTTTTCCTGAAGCTGCTGTTCGGCCCGCATGCGCTCTATTTCGGCCCCCGCGCGCAGCGAAAATACTTTGAGCACGTAGTCGGAGTCGGGCACTTCGCGCAGCGGTTTGGTATCGATCATCACCAGAATGGCCAGGGTTTCGCCACTTAGCGGAGAAGTTACCGGAATGCCCAGGTAGCTTTCGGCGTTCCAGCGCTGTAGCTTGGGGTCGTCGGGAAACTGCTGGCTCACCTGCTCGATGTACCAGGGCTCCTGGCTATTGGCCACTGCCTGGCAAGGCACGTTTTGCAGGGTGTACGAGAAGTTGCGAATCAGTTTACCGTCGATGCGCAGCGCCCGGGTGTGCACCGTTTGCTTATGCTCGTCGAGCAGCCCCACGTAGACGTATTTAACCTGAAACAACGACGTGACCTGCTGCGTCAGGTTCTTGAAGAACTCGTCGCCGATCAGGTTGGCACTTCGGGCAATGATGCCCTCCATCTGCTGTTTGGAAAGCACCTTTTGGGTTACTTCCCGGCTGATGAGCGCTCCCCCCAGCACCGTATTGTCCGCTTTGCGAATGGGCACGATATCAATATCGTAATAGCGAGGATTGTTTTCTTCATCGGTGCGGGCGCTTTGGTAGCTATCCAGGCTGCTGCGCTCGCCCCGGAAGGCGTTGGCAAACATCTTGTGCGTGTTGGCCTGCAGGTCCGGATAGTCTTTGAGCAGTTGCAGAATGTTATCTCCGGGATTCAGGTCCTGGCCGAAGAACTCCATAAACACCCTTTTCTGATTGGGGTTTCCGAGCAGCACCTGATACTCCAGGTCGATGGCCAGAATGCTTTCGTCCGATTCATCCACAATGCTACGGACCACCGCCTGGCTCTGCTCCATCTCCTGCTGCGCCCGTTTTTGTTTGGTGATGTTGATGGCCATGCCCTTTACTCCCACCACGGCTTGCCGGTGGTAAACGGGCTCAATGATCAGATCATACCACCGGTCATGGCGCATCACCTCGATGCGGGCACTGTTGGCGGTGTCCAGCACGTTTTTCTTCAGATCAATCAGGTGCTGATACTCAGGAGAAAATAGTTCGTGATCGGTTTTGCCCACCACGGTGGTGGAGTCAAAGCCCAGCAGTTGGTTATACTGCCAGGTGTAGCGCAACGAGTGATCCTGGTAAAACAAAGCGATCGGAGAGTTGTCCAGGGCCAACCGAAAGCGGTCCCGACTCATTTCCAGATCTTCTTGGGTACGCAGCAGTTCGGCCTCCTGCTCCACCAGGTTTTCATTGGATATGGCCAGTTCCGAATTGGCCGTTTGCAGCTCTTCGTTGGCCGACTGTAGCTCCTCGTTGCTGGTCTCCAACTCCTCGTTGGATGACTTGAGTTCTTCGTTGGCCGACTGCAACTCTTCGTTCATGGCCTGCAACTCTTCGTTGCTGGTTTCCAACTCTTCGGTGAAGGTTTGCAAATGCTCCTTGGTGCTGGCCAACTCGTGCTCCAGCTCCATCACCCGCAGGGCATCCTGCGTTTGCCCCCGATCGGTGATAAACTCATCAGCGGAAAACGGATACTGCGACAGGGGGTTGACCCGCTCGAAGATGACCAAGAAATAATCCCGCCCGTCTCGCTGGTAGGCAAAAGGCCGCACCGCAACGCAGACCAAATGCTCCTGCCCGTAGGAAGCAAAGCGAACAATTCGGCTTTTGTGCGTTTGGGACTCCCGCTTTGCCTTGACGAAAGTAGTGCGCAACTCCATGTGCAAGGCGCTGTTGATGATCTTCAGCGCATTGGCCTTGAGTGAGCCCTTGCTGAGGTTGATGTAGGGTTGCAGCTTACCCCGCAGATAAACCACGTCCATTGCTTCGTTCACCACCAGGAACGGGTGTTCGTAGGTAGATACCAGCGCCTGGTTAGTGAGCTCCTCCAGGGTAAGGTCGGTAGACCGTACCGAAGTATTCTTATTTCGAATCCTCTTCGAGTCAAACTGTCTGAAATCGCCGTAGCTTAGGGTGTTGAGTTCAATTCCTTCGCGTTTTTTAAAGATTTTGTGTTTGCTGTCCTCTTTGCCGAACAGGTTAGAAAGCTGGGTGATATTTTCGGATTTGCCCAGCAGCAGGTACCCATCCGAACGAAGTCCGTAGTGAAAGAGTGGAATGACTTTTTGCTGCAACTCATTGTCAAAGTAGATGAGCAGGTTGCGACAGAGAATGAGGTCAAGTCGCACGAAGGGAGGGTCACTGCTGATGTCGTGCTTAGAGAACAGAACCCACTGCCGGAGGCTTTTTTTGATCTCATATCCGTTGGCGGTTCGGATAAAGTACTTATCACGCTGTTCTTCCGTGAGGTCTTCGGTCACCGCTTCGGAGTAGAAACCCCGTCGGCCGGTGGCCAGGGCTTTCTCATCAATGTCGGTAGCAAAGATCTGAATGGGATGTTGACCGATATTTTCCCCTAGCAATTCGGCAATCATGATGGCGATAGAGTAGGGTTCTTCACCGCTGGCGCACCCCACCGACCACGCCCGGATGGCTTCTCCGGGTTCTTTGTCGGCAATAAGTTCCTCCGCGTACTTTCTGATTTGCTTAAACGTCGATTCGTCCCGAAAGAAGCGGGTTACACCAATAAGCACGGTCTGGAAAAGCGTATCTATCTCATCCGGATTATCTTGAATATGTGAGTAGTAATCATTAATAGAGTCGATCGACAGCGCTTCCAGGCGCTTGTTGATGCGGCGACTGATGGTGGAAGGTTTGTA
Source organism: uncultured Cytophagales bacterium (assembly GCA_963761785.1). Classification (GTDB taxonomy): domain Bacteria; phylum Bacteroidota; class Bacteroidia; order Cytophagales; family Cyclobacteriaceae; genus Tunicatimonas. Next base: position 226,491 of record CAVXII010000001.1, on the reverse strand, counting down.
CTTCGAGAAGTCCGTTCCCAGTCGGCTGGTCATCAGCCGAAAGATGCCCTGCAGGCTGGTTTCTGACGCGTGCCCGGTGGCCACCTGGGGATTGTTTACGCGCTCGTTCAGGCGCGCACCCATTTCGCGCACTTCCAGCACCGTGTTCACCTGACCGGTTTGGATGGCCGACTCGGGCATACCCTTGTGCTGCGCCTCGGTAGGCTGCTGGGCAATCACGTAGCCGCCGTGCTCCTGAATATCGGCCACGCCTTGCGACCCATCCTTGCCAGTTCCGGAAAGAATGATGGCGATGGCCTGCTGCTTTCGGTCTTCGGCCAGCGAGGTCAGAAAGCGATCGACCGAAGGCACGGCGTGCACCGTGCGCTGCTGTTGACTCAGCACGATGTATCCGTTGACCACCGTGATCTCGCGGTTGGGCGGGGTCACGTAGACGTGCATTCCCTGGATGGGCTGCTGGTCTTCGGCCACCACCACGGGCCAGCGCGCGTGGCGACTGAGCAGTCCCACCATTTTGCTTTCGTGGTCGGGACTCACGTGTTGCACTACCACCACCGCCAATCGTTCGTTGTCGGGCAGCGTAGCTACCAAGTTAGCAAGGGCGTCGAGTCCCCCGGCGGAGGCTCCTACACCAACGATAAATAGCGCGTTTTCAGACTCGTTGGTTGGTTGGTCGGGCATAGGCACTAAAAAAGTTCTTCAAATGCGTCAGAGCAAGCAGGGACGGCAAATAAGTGATCCGCACAATATAAGCAAACGAAGAGGAGTGTATAAGTGCCCTAACGAGCGTACTGCGGGGTTGTTTTGTCAATTTCTCAGTTAAAAAGGAACTGAAGTTCATAGGCAGGTTCCCTTAGCTGGGGTATAGATACTCGGAAGTCCAACTCATCACTTCGTTCCATTCCACCTCATCGTCTTTCCCCTTCAGCAAGATCGACAAGGCCAGGCGCGCGATACGTTCGGGAGTCAGCTGCTTCTGAGCAGTGAGCGATTGCTGCCGCTTGGGTTGGTAGGTCTGAATGGCATTGATTAAGTCCAGACTGGTCTGATAGTCGGCCGTTTTCAGATCGCCTACGTGTACCAGTTCGGTGTCGTCGGGTACCTCAGAAACCACGACCAAGTGACCGGTGCCGGACTCGCTGAGCAACGGAAGGTCAGCCACCAGGCTGGCCCAAACATCGCGCAGGTAAGAAGCGGCAGCCATGTCTAGCGCTTGTTCGTCGGAAATGCCGGGATGGTAGAACAATACGTTGAGCCGACCGAAGCGTTCTAGGGTTTCCTGAACCCCCCGGCGCACTCCCGAAGGAAGTCCGAAATCGGCCGACACTTCCTGCCAGCGGGTAGCGTCACCGAACTCCGGCTCTTGGTCGGGAAACGTTGGGTGGTTGCCCACGGTGATCACCGAGGCGCCGTGCTGCAAAAACAGGTGCGCCACCCGGAACGTGGTTGTTTCAGAGGCACTGGCGATCAGGGCCACTTTTTCTTTCAACAACTGAATCATAGGATAGTCTTAAAGGATGTGGAGAGGCTAATGATCAAGGGTATCAGAAGTGTCGGACTGACCGATAGGCTGGAAGTGGCGCGCCGCTTTAATGGTTTTTTCGTTACCCGTCTGGGGGTCGTCGTAGGTTCGCTCGTGCACCTCTACAGAGAGTTGCTTGTCCTTGAGCGCGTCGGTATCCGGTTCCTTGCTCTCAATCCCCACCGCGTGAAATAATTCTGCCATAATGGGCTGTCCGGGCTCACTCAGGTAGAAACGGTTGTTCACAAAACCATCTTCGTTCTCGAAGCGGCAGTTAAAGAACGGAACGTCTTTATACTCGCTGCTACCGGATTCCACTTCGGTGATGGTAACCGTATGCCGACCGTTTTCTAGGAACGGTTTTTCGTTGATTTCAACTTTCATGAAAAATAGATTAGAATGAAAAAAGGGTGCTTTGGGTCTCAAGACCAGGCCGTTGAGACAAGTACGGTTACAACCGTAGCGAGGTACCTAAATGTTCCGAAAGTGAGAAAAAGGGCTGGAAAAGTTAAGTACTCAGAAATTAGTGACTTAGGGTAGGCAATGATTGATGAGGGAGGGTGGGGAAGGGCGGTGAAAGTTTCTGCTGGTTTGGGGAGTGGTTGGTCGGCTGTTTCGTGAGGATTTAGGCCAACGAGCACTAGTCAACCGGCTTGGGTCGACTTCTCAGGCGTCTTGGCTGCACTACTCAAGCATCTTGGGTTGACTACTCAGCCTCCTTGGGTTGTACTACTCAGGGAGCTTGGGTTGACTACTCAGACATCTGGGGCTAGGCTACTCAGGCGATTTGAGTGAGAAAGTTGGGCGGATTTTGCTGATCCAAGGAGATGATACAGTAGTATAATGCTTCCCTCGACCTTTGGGACGATTTACTTTAGAGGAGCGTGCTGGTAGGGAGTGATATTGAGGTCAAAGGGCACCAGCGGATTGTCGCGCCGTAGGGCATTGAATGGGTATTCGTTGGGGAATTCTACGTAGATAATGTGGCCGTCCATAATAAAAGCAAATTTCTTGTAAAGGTGCGAATAAAACGGCCTTCTACTGTACCGTTGATACTCGCGTCCCAACAACAATTGATATTTTTTCTGCGCTACATCCACGATAGCCAGTGCTCCGTTAGCAATATCTCTTCGGTAGGCCAGTACATACTTTCCATCTGAACTAACTGCTGCAATGTCACTGGACGCTACCACTTTCACTGAATCTTTTATTCGTCCCCAGGGAGCTACGTATACGTCCGGCTCTGCGAAGCCACCCCACAGGTCATCAGGAACGATGGATTTAGTAAAGAAAAGCTGATCGCCCACCAAATAGCTATCCGCGCAGAGGTGACAAGGAATGGTTTGGCGGCTTATTTTACCCTGCTTCAGACTATCCACTGAGTAAACGTAAATTTGATTATCTATGGCCGGTTCATAGTAATCGGTAAGCTCATGCAGGGTATTGACCAACAGATACTTGACATCGGTAGAAAAGCTAGCATTAATGTTCTTATCAGCGTAATGCAAACTATCTAAGCGAAGAGTTTGATTTTGATACCAAAATTCTAGTAGAGTATAACCGTCATCTTCCATATCCGGGGTGGTAAAATAGGTTGTAGCGTAGATCAGCATAGAGTCCGTACAATGAAGCATATGAAGACGCTCATTGCTGTTGTCAAATTGCCGATACAGCTTCCGAACGTTGTAATTCTTCTCATCTATTGCGTAAAACGTTAATGCTTTCCCATCTCTCTGGTAGTCATAAAGGGAAGTACTATCAGCATCAGTATAAGCTAGTTTACCTATTATATCCAGGTTGATGACATCTTTGTAGTTTTTAACTGACCTTTCGCTCACCCAAAAGTTTGAAAGCTGAGATTTTTCAATAAGAGGATTTATCTTTGAGGATGGAACGACGCGACGCCTTTGAATTTTACGTTGATTACCTGCTGTCTTCCCCGCGCACGGCTACGGCCACGGGTTTGTCAGCGGTGTTGGATAATGCGATGAAGCACGACTATATCAGTGATTGCTTAGCCCAAGATGAATTAGACAGTAAAGCGTTCTGGTCAGAGATAAAGCCGTTTGTCCGCCAAATTGAACATGCTCAGGCGTATCTCTCTATTGATGATGTGATTGTTGCCAAACCACATACCAGTGAGAATGAGCTGATTTGCTATCACTATGACCATACGACAGGCAGAACCGTCAAGGGCATTAACATTCTGAATTTCATGCTCAGTGGCTCTACGGACGATGCGTTGGTAAACTGCCCGTTAGCCTGGGAAGTGATTCGTAAAACGGAATTCTACCTTGACAAAGCAGCTCAGCAAAAGCGGCGTAGTCCTAAGACCAAAAACGAAATGGTGTTGGAACACCTACACCGGATTGTGTTTTTGAACAAAGTCCAGTTCAAATACATCTTGTTTGATAGCTGGTTTTCTGCCTCAGAGACGCTCAAGTACATCCAGCACAAGCTCAAAAAGTTCTTTGTCTGCCCCCTGAAGCATAACCGCTTGGTGGCTCTAAATGAGCAAGACAAGCAGCAAGGTAAGTTCATGCACGTATCACAAGTGCCCCTGAAAAGCCAGGAAGTTCGGAAAGTTTGGATCAAGGCGGCCGCCGCGCGGGGGTAGATTTCCCTCTTCAACTCACCCGACAGGTCTTTATAAACAAAGATCGCTCTGAGGCCGAACTATGGTTGGCTACCAACGATATGTCATTGGACTACGAACAAATTACGACAATCTATGAAAAACGATGGAAAGTCGAGGAGATGCACAAGTCCTTAAAACAAAACGCTCTGCTAGGCAAGTCGCCCACCAAAATGGAGCGGACGCAGTGCAATCACATCTTCGCCGCTATGTTGGCTTTTGTCAAACTAGAACGCTTGAAAATCAAAGAAAAACTCAATCACTTTGCCCTGAAAGCAAAATTGCATCTCAAAATGGCTCAAGCCGCTTTCGAGGAACTACAAAGTTGGCAAACAGCATGAGATGCCCTAACATAGTAAATCATTTATCCAAATCTTTCGCAAGCGAAAGGTCAGTTTTTAATTGTTTCCACTGTGCTGTTGAGTTTTGCAACGCTGTCCTGAGCGCAGGATGTGTTAGCCAGGAATAGCATGACAAGTGCTATAGAATAAATGTATTGCCTTTGGTATTTCACAACATCTTACTACTTCATATATTTAAACCACTTCATTCTCTTTGTAGCTCCCTTACCATCAACTCTAAGATACAGCGGGCCATTTGTTTCTCTAAAAGAGCCACCACACTCCAAAACACGTAGAACCTTCTTTATACCCCTATTAATGAAGGATAGGGGAAACAGTTCTGTTGTCTTCTCATCTATTTCAATCAATCCCCCCCGGAGTGATCATCACAATATGGCCTTCGTCTCCCCCAATCAACTCCTCAGATTTCCAATACAATTACAACCAATTTGGTCAAATATTCAAAAAAATGCTAGTTTTTGGTAGCATACTTTTTGATCTTTTTCAATGCCAATTGCTCCATATAATCTGCACCAAATGATCTAGGAATATCATCTTCCTCCTGCGTGTGCTGACCTATCTTTTTCCAACGACTATTAACGTACTTGTATATTATAAAAGTGCTTCCCTTGTTAGGATAATAATTATATACTTTTCCGCCTTCTGCCTCCTCAATAAATGGGCCGTCAAGCTCACTTTTATCAACAAGAAATAGATACAAATCAAGCTTTTCTTTAAGTGCAGTGGTGTCGTTTTCAAACAGCTTTTCTACTTGACAAATAGTTTTGGATCTTAATGTTTTTTCTTCTTTGCAATTATCTTCCTTAGTTGTCAATGCCCAGTCTTCGGGATACTTCTTTGAAATCGCAAACATACACGCTTGACCTACCTTAATTCTTTCAACGTGAAGCTCATAGTAAAATAGGTTCATACTATATTGTTTGCCCCTGTACTCATTATTTAAACCTAAAATATGTAAATGTCTATTATAAGAATCTTTTAGAACATTTAGCTTCAGCACCTCATCTGATGTGCTCTGCCCTATACATGAAAGATTCATGAGTGCGAGCGTATAAAAATACAAGTGTTTAAATATCATCATTCTACAGAAGTTTTGGGTCTAAAATAGCCGTACCAGCCATCGTGTTGATACAGTGCTCTTCCTGTTCTTGTGTATATTGATTTTCTGATGCATCCCTTGCAGTAGCCATCTATGGCCTTTGACAAGCTCTCTTCGCTTGATGCGCTGCTTCCAATTGCTTCAATTACTGTTACTTTATCAGTTTCTTCGTTGTAAGTAATAACAATCCCAGTATGTCCTCCGCTAATACCTCGCCAAAGAAATATATCCCCGGTACGAATATCCTTAAAATCTTTTTTATCACTGTCTATCATGTACGTAATGAGATCGCTAGATTTATTATCGTAAAACTCAATTAACGAAGCTGTCGTATACTTTGGCACCTTCTCAGCTTCTGTTACCTTCTGCAGATACCGGCTTACGAATTCAGAACAGTCCATTTTTTTCAGTGCCTTCTTAGTATTTTCGGTTCTCAAGCTTTCTGATTCCTGTTCATAATCCTTACCAAGATGCACTTGCATCTCAGTAATCGCATCGTTTATCCGCTTTACCCGTTCACTCGCCAGCTTTTCCTTGTCGGAAGAAAAATAATCCTTAACTCCATCAACATACTCTTTTCCCACCTGTACCAACAACTTCGCTTTGGTTGGGTCCTTGTCTTCACAGAAGGCCAACACCGCGTAGGGTTTCTCTTCGTTATTACCCAGGTCTAGCGCAATGAGATCGTTTCGCTTGAAACTAGGGTCATCTTCCAGAATGTGTAGCGCCAGGGGCACTTTCTTCTTGTCCAGCTCAAATTCATACGTGTAGATTACCTTCTTACCCATTGAGTACTTCGGGGACTTGCCAAACTCGGCTTTGGCGATAGCATCCATCAGGTACCGGACCACCCCTTCCTCCCGCCCTACGTTCGGATGGTCTAAAATCTCCTTGAGTAAGTTTGCTGTCTTGTCTACCACCCCCTGTTCGGTCGTGGTCTGCCACACAAAATCGTAGGGTAGGTTCGCGTAGGCCTGCACGGTCTCTTCTTTCATAGGAGCCGCTTTTTCACCAGTATTGTTGAACTCCCCGGTATGCAAGCTGAGGTCTACCGGAAGATCAGTGGTGAATACGATTGGCTCCTTGACTGCCTGAACTACCGCCCCTTTCTTTTCACAGTAGTAGACGTAGAGCCCCTTGTGCTTGGCCGCGGGGTAGTGCTTCAGGATGGCTACCGGTACCGAACCGTCTTTCTTGCGGGGCAGCGCTTTGCTGATCGTCGCTAGCGAACTGACTTGGTCGGGAGTGAAGGCGGTGGTGAGCCCCTTGTTGATCCACTTACTCATCACCGCCTGATCTTTGGCCTCTAGGGCAGTTGCAAACTCATTGGAATACCACGGACTGTAGATTTCAACGATCCATTCCTTATCGGTATCATAAGTATAGTCCGACACGTCGTCCTCATCCTGAAACCAACCCAGCATACTAACCGGGTCGTGGACGAAGTCCCACTGATATTTGTGCAGGCGGGCGCCCGCGCCGTAGTCCATCAGGTTGTCGCTGCTGCCCTGCGTGAGGGTAGGGTAGGTCTGCCAACTGTGCTCCAAGCGGAACCAGCCGTGGCCCAGCTCGTGGGCAATGGTGCGGGCCAGTGACTCGCGGGCCCCGTGCTGGTGCACGAACACAAAACCGTAGTTGCGCTTCTTGGGCATGTAGCCCTTCCGGCCACTGCTACTTTCCCCGGCCAGAAAGATGTAGGCGGTCTCGGATTCCTCTTCGTGGGTCTTGCGGTAGTCCTTAATGACCTGCTTGAGTTCTTTGGGGTAGTTGGACAGCATGCCGCTGGTTTCGTCTTTCAAAGGCACGTCCCGGTTGCCCCACACGGTTCGGAAGTGCTGGAAAGTGACGTTGAGTTGTACTCCCGCCTGGGCCAGTATGCGCTTCACCGCTTCCCCCGTTTGCTGCACTTCGGCCCCCTGTTCGTCGATGGTCAGATCCAGGGCAATGAGCACCAGGTTTTTGGGCAGCGCATCGTAACTGATGGTGTTGAGCTTGCCCACCAGTTCGGCGTCCTCGTCCCCACTGGCGTACACTTCCAGGCTGCCTTCCTGCTGGTGGACCTGTCCGGTCAATATCAACTGCTGCTGGTGCGACTCACTGCCCGGCTGGGCAGGAACGGAATTGTTATTCTGCCGGAAGACCACCCCGGGGGGAAACGATGTTTCTCGGTCCACCTGGGCCAGCACGGTCGTGGGCGCACCACTGGGCAGGGCTTTCCAGGCGACGGAGTAGTCTGCTTGGTTGGCTTTAATCTGCTCGTAGTTGCCCCGGTGGGCGGGGTAGCGTAGCGCATCCAGTCCCAGGGCGGGGGAAGCGGTAGTTGCTGCAGAGTTTGCAAAGGTGATGGTCGGTACTTCCCCGGCCGGGGGCAGGGCGTTGAGGTAGGCTTCTAGCTTGAGTAGGGCAAGTAACAGTCCTTCGCGCAGCGCGTCTTCGGCGATGGGGGTGTTGTCCGACCAGTAGGTGAGCCACTCGGTGATGATCTGCTCAGCGGTAGCCTGCGATAAGCGGGTACTGAGTGCTTCGTTGACCTGCACCTGGGTGCGACTGTGCGCTTTGATGTCCCCCCGGTGCCAGGTGGTGATCACCAGTGTGGGGAGCGCTTGCGCTAGTAACTGGGTTTGTTCCTCTTGGACGGTGGTTTGGTAGAGCTGGTCTTCTTCGGACAGTGTATAAAGCGACACCCGCAGGGCGTGCCGTTTATTGAAGGCACTCAAACTGTCCAGCACCGTGATGCGGCTACTGTACTGTCCCGCGGCTGCCGGGCCCCTACCCAGCACGAAAGCCAGGTCGTTGAGGGGCATGTCGGTCTGCTGCGCCCAACTAAGTCTGCTAAACAGCAGCACTAGTGATAGCAGTAGCCACCGGCCTCTTCGGTAGTTCATTGCCCGTAACTTCACCCTTTGCGTTGTGGTTCTTGTCCGTTGCTAAAGGAGGCAAAACTAGTTGGGGAGGTTAATGGCTAAAAGCTTCAGACCACGCAGACACTACCCGGGTAAGATTTAGGAAGAAGTGACGCCTTTTAGTTCTTCAGAATGGCCTGATAGGCATCGGTTTGCGAGGGGTCAATTTCTACCAGCGCGTTGTAGGCGTCGCGCCGCACCGGGGTGTCGCCTTCAGTGAATACGCTGATCAATTCGTCTTTTTTTGCGTCCAGAAAGCTGATCACCGCAATGGCCTGCGGAAACAGCTTACTCACCTTCTGAATTTCCTGTACTGCCGCCAGAATGTTCTTTCGCCCTTCTTCGTCTTTCTCGGCAAACAGATCTAGTCCCTGACGGTGATACGCATAGTTCGCCCGACGAACGGGTTGCATTTGGGGGTTGATCATGTCGTTCATCAGCGAATAGCGATTGCGCCCGGCGTTGCCACTAAACTGATCCCAACCCGATCCACCATTGCCCGACGTGGCGGTTTGCACCACCTGCTGCGCCCGCTCGAAGTGCGGACTACCCCCTAATTCACTAAACGAGTCGTAGTCGTAGCCCAGCACCATGTAGGCGTAGTAGGCGAGCAAACTGGTGATCTCGTTGAGGTAGTTATTGGGGTTGAAGTTCATCGGCTGCGACTCTATGTACTCGAACGACCAATCGCGGTCGGCGAAGTTGAGGATGATCGTTTCGTAGCCGCTACCGTACACGGGGCGCGACGACTGCACCTGCACCGTGGCCTCGTAGCGTCCGGCTGACGGCACCTGGGTGATGTTGATCGCAAAATTACAGTTGATGCGTTCCTTGGGGCCGTAGGTATCATCGGTCCACTTCTTATTGTTTAGGAAGTTTTGAAACTCAGTCTCCATCTCCTCGAAGATTCGTTGCTCGGTCGACTGGGCATTCTGGGCGTTGACCCTCACAGTAGCGTTAAGTTCCTGGGCAGCTAGCGGGCCGGAAACAAAGCATACAAGTAATCCCAATAGCAGATACTTAGGCATAATAGGCAGAGATAATGGTGTCAAAAATATCGGTGGCAACGGCGCGCTTGTCTTTCAAAGGAAACGTGATCGCCTCCGGCGTATTTTGCGTAAGGATCGTAATTTGATTCGTATCGTGCCCGAAACCCGCCCCGGGGTCGTTTAGGGAGTTGAGCACAATCATATCAAGGTGCTTATTTTTAAGTTTGGCAATGGCGTGCTCCAGTTCATTTTCGGTCTCCAGGGCGAAGCCCACCGTCCGCTGCCTGGTTTGCTTTTGCCCACCGAGCGTTTGCGCAATGTCTACCGTTTTGGTCAGCGTAAGGGGCAACGTATCGTCTGCTTTCTTGATTTTCTGCGAGGCAGCCTGCTGCGGGGTGTAGTCGGCCACCGCCGCCGCGAAGATTGCCAAGTCTGTGGTTGGAAATACAGATTGTGCTGCTTCGTACATCTCACGGGCCGTACGCACCGGCACTATCTGAACGTTAGGATGATCTATTGTCAGCACGGTGGGGCCGCTGATCAGCTGGACATCAGCCCCGCGGTAAGCAGCTTCTTCAGCCAGCGCGTAACCCATCTTTCCGCTCGAAGCGTTGCTCAAGTAGCGTACCGGGTCAATGGGTTCGTGGGTAGGACCGGCGGTGATCAGCACCTGTTTTCCGGTAAGTGAATTTTTTGTCTGAAATAACTGATCCAACGCCTCCACCAAGTCCTCGGGTTCCATCATCCGGCCCACTCCTGACAGCCCACTGGCGAGTTCGCCCGTCTGGGCGTCGAGCACCCGGTTGCCGTAGGAGCGCAGGGTTTGTAGATTATGCTGCGTGGTAGGATGCTGGTACATGTCCAGGTCCATCGCGGGGGCCACCAGCACCGGGCAGCGGGCCGACAGGTAAACGGCGGTAAGCAAGTCGTCGGCCAATCCGGTCGCCAGTTTGGCCAGCGAGTGAGCGGTGGCGGGGGCAATGAGAAACGCATCAGCCCACAGGCCGAGTTCAACGTGGTTGTTCCAGGTGCCCTGCGATACGTCGGCCACTAAATCAGTAAGTACGGGACGTTTGGAGAGGGTGGCGAGCGTGAGCGGAGTGATAAATTGTTGGGCTCCCTGGGTCATGATTACCTGCACTTCGGCTCCCACTTTAACGAGCCCGCGCACCAGCCAGGCGACTTTGTAGGCCGCGATGCTGCCGGTGACGCCTACCAGTATCTTCTTGCCCCGCAGTGCCAAGTGCTTAGTCTTCGGGATCTTCTTCTACCTTCCGAAACATCAGTTCATCGTTCAGAAACTCTTCTGCCGCCAAATTGGTAGGCTTAGGCATACGCTCGTAAAAACGAGAGATTTCGATTTGTTCCCGGTTCTCAAACACTTCTTCCAGGTTGTCGACCGTTGAGGCGAACTCGGCCAGCTTACCATTGAGCTCTTCCTTGAGGGTGATGGCAATCTGACGCGCGCGTTTCGACATCACTACTACCGATTCGTAGATATTACCGGTGGGTTCGTTGAGGTCATCCAGGTGGCGGGTGACGATAGAGGCGGATACGTTGGGTTTCTTAGTCATAATGGGGTGGTTGATGCCTTGCTGTCGCTAGGTTCTTTGCGAATTTTGGTTAAACAGGTTTCATAGATCGACTCGGCTTCCTGCACAAACTTGCTCTCGGGGTAGCGGTCTACGAATGATTGATAGTACTCAATGGTGGTGTAGTAGCGTTCTTTCTGCTTGGCGGTGATACTCTGCTCGGCCAGCTCAAACTGCGCCGCCAGTTTCCAGTAGCCGATCTCTTCGTTGTAGTCAGAGTCAGGAAAGTCGCGCTGAAAGTTGTTAAACGCAATGATGGCGGCTTTGTACTGCGAAAGTTTGTAATACAGCAGGGCATTGTCGTAGGCCTTTTTCTCCAGTTTGCTGCGGGTTTCGGCCAGCACCACTTCGGCCCGTTCCTTATACTCACTGTACGGATAGCGATTGATGAAGCGCTGAATGGCCTGAATAGCTTCGCCGGTACTAGTTTGATCCAGACTGGGGTTGGGAGCTTCCAGATATAATGAGTAGGCGTGCATAAACATGGCTTCCTGCGCCTTCTCACTGCGCGAGTAGGTATCGTAGAACTGCTTAAAATAATGGGCGCTCAGGATATATTTCCGCTGGTAATAATGAGCATAAGCGTAGTAAAACTGCGCTTCCTCTGCGGTCTTGGTGCCTTTAATGATCGGCATCACGTCTTCCAGCAGCAGGGTGGAACGGTAATAGTCTTTTTCCTGGTAGTACTTCAGCGCCGCCTGGTACTTTTCTTTCCAGTCGGTGCTCTTCATGATCTTCCGAAAGTCACTACAGGAAGTCACCAACAGCCAACTGCTGAGAACAATATATAAAATTGATTTTTTCAATAGCCTGAATTAAACAGCAAAGGTAGTTCCTTTCCGTAGAAATACCAATCGCTACTTGGCATCTGACACTTTCACAACAGCAGAAAGACTCGAAATATTCGATAGAAACACGAAAAATGTCAACGTGGCCCGAATAACCGCTGCTTTTTGTTAATTCCCCGGCTTTCTCCATCTTGACGGCCGCGAACCGCTTATGGAACAAGACGAAGCAGAGATACTACGACGACTGGCGCAGGGCGACCAATCCGCTTTGCAGCAGTTGTTCGATCAGCATTACGTCTCCCTCTGCCGGGTGGCCCTCCGACTCGTGCACCGTACCGAAATTGCTGAAGAGATCGGGCAAGACGTATTCGTGTATCTGTGGGAGAAGCGCGGCGACTACCAGATTTACACGTCCGTAGGAGCCTATCTGACGCGGGCGGTGCGCAACCGTTGCCTGAACCACCTCAAGAGCCGCGCGGCCCGCTACGACTGGTCCCAGGAAATTCAGGACTACCAGCCTCCGGCAGATGCTGCGCCAGACGACACGCTACAGGTGGCCGAACTCACCGCCGCCCTAGAGCAAATTCTGCCGCAACTGCCCGAGAAGTGCCGACTGGTGTTCAGCTTGAGCCGCTACGAAGAACACTCGTACCGAGAGATTGCCGACCAACTGGGCGTGTCGGTCAAAACCATCGAATACTACATGGGCAAGGCCCTCCGGCTCATCCGTCAGCACCTGGTGCGCTACGGTTACGGTCTGGCGACACTAAACTTTCTCGAACTTCTTTTAGGGCAAGGCCCTTTTTTCTTGTCATAACCGAAAGTGAATACGATGGATACTACCGACTGGAACTTACTGGCCAAATACGTGCAGGGCGAAGCCAATGCCGACGAAGCGCAACGGATGCAAGTCTGGCTCGACGAAGACCCGGCGCATCAGGAGTTGCTGGAGCGCGCCCAAGCGGCGTGGTGGGCATCGGGTAACGTGTACGAAGCCTACACCCCCGACACCACCGCGGCCTGGCAAGCCATCGTCTGGCGTAACGTCGCCCGGCGTACCCAAGATACTCCGGTGGTTGAGCTGCCAACAAAAACCAGCCGCCGCATCTGGCTACTCCGCGCCGCGGCAGCAATTGGAATCGCTCTAGGATTGGTGTTTCTGGTCCGGTTGCTCAATCTGAGCGGTACCCCGGAACTCGCCGAAGCAAGTACTGGTGACCGCGAAACCAAGCAGATCACCCTGTCGGATGGCACCCGGGTATGGCTGAACGAACGCACCACGTTGCGCTACGACAAAGCCCTCGATGACTCGGTGCGGGCGGTGTATCTGTCGGGTGAAGCCTTCTTCGACGTGGTGCGCGATGAAGAGCAGCCCTTCAGAATTGTCAGCGCGGGAGCGGTGGTGCGCGTACTGGGTACCTCGTTCAACGTACGGGCCGTGCCCCAGGATACCGCCGTGGTGGTGACGGTGGCGAGCGGAGTGGTATCCTTGGCGAACCAAGACAATCAGCAATCTTCCATTGTTCTACAAAAAGGGGAGCAGGGAGCGTATCGGATAGATGACCGAAGCGTGAGCCAGATGGCTACGGTCACGGCGAACGCACTGGCCTGGCGCACCCGTCGGTTAAACTTTCAAAACCAGTCTTTGTCCGAAGTGGCTGCGGTGCTGGAGGAAGTCTACCAGAAACCAGTGGTGGTTGATTCCGCAATCGTTAATCTGCGGCTAACCGCTGCTTTCGACGACCAGCCGCTTGAAGAAGTGCTGGAGGTGATTGGCCTGACGCTGGACGTGCGCCATCGCGTGCAGAACGACACGATCATTCTTGAGGAGATAAAAAAATAATTGTGCTTTTCTTTAGGGGTGGTGCGCGTTCCGCTGTCTTACCACCAGACAACCGATAAAAAAGACGTTTTATCCTCAGCATAATTTCCTCTAATGAAAAGTATTTGTTTCACCTTCCTCCTAACCTCATTCGGAACCGTAGCCTACGCCCAGTTTGGAGTTAGCGTGCATCAATCAAACCTACCGTTCGCGGGTATTAACTACGAGATACTAGGCCGTCTCTTGCCCGAACTCCGGGTGGGGACGGACAATTTTTTTGAGGATACCAGTCTGGAGTTTACGGTGAGCTACATCTTCAAAAAGAGTGAGCAGATCAGCGCCTACGTCGGGTTGGGAGCGCGATCATCTATCTTCGAGGGGGCGGTAGTGCCGCTGGGCTTAAACATTTATCCTTTTGAGAATAAGAATTTTGGCTTTCAGATGGAACTGGCGGGCCTCCTGACCGAAGCCACCCTGCTGCGCGGAAGCTGGGGCATTCGCTACCGATTTGGCAAAGAGCAGCAGTAAGTCTAACCAGACCGCTAAAAGTCAATATCTCCTATCCTTCTACTACTTATTATGAACCTCACCCCCCACCTTTTACCCCTTATTTATCTGATTTGCCTACTATTAAGTACGCCTCTGTCCGGCCTGGCACAGGAAAATTTGGACGCATCAGTTTCGCTGAACGCAACCAACCCAGCGGTGCAGCTACTGCTCAACCAGCTTAAAACCGAACAAGGACTTCGGCTAGCTTACAGTGAGAGCTACCTGAATCTAGAGCAGCGCATACGACTGACCACCACTAACCCCACCGTGCGCGAACTGCTCGATGCCATCAGTCGGGCCACCAACACCACCTACGAACTGCGCAACGGGCAGATTATCTTCCGCCAGCGGCAGGCCACTTACACCATCAGCGGCTACATTCGGGATGCGGCCAGCGGAGAAGACCTGATCGGGGCTAACCTGTGGAGCGACCACGCCAGAATAGGCACCAGCAGCAATTCCTACGGCTTCTACAGCCTGACGCTGCCCAGCAGGGGATTGTCTGATACCGACACCATCCGGCTGCACTGCTCGCACGTGGGGCGGGCCACCCAGCGGGTGGCGTGGGTATTACGCGAAGATACGGTGATCCACTGGAACCTCACCGACGAGGTGCTCAACGAACTCACCGTGCACGCGGTCGGTACACCGCTTGCCTCCGCAACCAGCTTCGACCTACCAGTTTCCGCCTCCGACCTCCTGGCGATGCCTGCCCTGCTGGGAGAGGTTGATTTGCTCAAAGGACTACAGCGGTTGCCGGGGGTGCAGTCGGGAGTGGATGGTAGCGCCCAACTGTACGTGCGGGGCAGCGGACCCGAGCACAATCTGCTACTGCTCGACGGAGTGCCCATCTACCACGCTGCCCACCTGTTCGGCGTTTTCTCGGTGTTCAGTGCCGATGCGATCAACAACGTGGACTTCTACAAGGGAGACGTGCCCGCTCGCTTTGGTGGGCGACTGTCTTCAGTGGTGGACGTGCAACTCAAGGAAGGTAACCGTGAGCGGTTCCAGGGCACCGGGGCCATCGGGTTGCTGTCGTCCCAACTCATGCTGGAAGGTCCGCTGCTTAGTGATAAGACTTCCTTCTTGGTATCGGGCCGCTACTCCCACCTCGGGCCGGTGACGCGACTGACCGGGATCGGCAACGACTTTAGTACGATCTACAGTTTCTACGATCTGGTAGCCAAGTTAAATCATACTTTTTCGTCTCGCGACCAAGTATACTTGAGCACGTATCGGGGAAACGATTATCTGGATGATCGAGGTAGCTTTCAGAACACCAACCGCAACGATAAAAACGCTACGGAGTATTACGAGCACAATAGTGCTTGGCAAGACCAGTTTCGGTGGGGGAACGCAACCACCGCTTTCCGGTGGAACCACGCGTATTCCCGCCGCTTGTTCAGCAACCTGACCCTTACCCACAGTCGGTATCGTTTTGGGGGAACCCAGTCCGAGCGTGAGCGAGTTGTGGAAGACACGCTTACCGGCAGCCGCGCGACGGAGGAGCAACGTGTATCCGAAATTCGCGACTGGGCGGCCAAAGTAGACTTTGACTACCGCCCCGCCCCCCGTCATCACCTGCGGTTCGGAATCAGCACGATTTACCACGCCTTCCGTCCTGGTACGGTGACCAGTACGCTCTGGCTTAATGAGAAAATTGCCGTGGATACCACCTTCGGTGACCTGATTCGGCGTGGAATAGAGAGTGATGTCTTCATGGAAGATGAGGTGACAGTGAGCCGAACCGTGACGGCCAACCTGGGAGCACGGTTCAGCGGATTTGCGGTAGACCGAGCGACCTACTCAGCATTTCAGCCGCGGGTTTCGGTACAGTACCGACCGTCGGCGGCAACCACCTGGAGGGTTTCCTACGCCCGGACGGCCCAGTTCATGCACTTACTAACCAACCCGTTCGTTAGTTTACCAACGGACCTCTGGCTACCGACTACCCGCTCCCTGCCTCCCGAGATCGCGCAACAAGCATCGATTGGTTATCAGCGCGCCCTGGGCGGACCCTACCGCGTGCAGGCCGAGGCCTATTTTAGAGATATGCGGAACGTGGTCACCCTCAGGGAGGGTGGTTTTGAGGTGTTTGATGAAGTGCTAAACGAAGGACAGACGGTGAGCGGGCGGGGACGAAGCTACGGCCTGGAGCTGCTGGCGCAACGTACCGCCGGGCGGCTCACCGCCTGGCTTGGTTATACCCTGTCGCGCAGTGAGCGGCAGTTTGCGGAGGTGGACGACGGAAGCTGGTTTCCGTTCCGCTACGATCGGCGGCACGAAGTGGATTTCGGCGGAGTGTTCCACTGGAAAGAACAAGTAGACATTAGCTGGGGGTGGGGCCTGGCATCGGGCTTTGCCTTCACGGCGCCCACCGTGATGTATACGGAAAAAGCGCCGGTAGCCATTGGTAGTGATAACTATAATTATTTTGGTAGCGACCTGCTGACGGCCTACGGTCCTCGCAACGGACAGCGCACCCGCGCCACGCACCGACTCGACGTGAGCATCGCCTTTCGTAAACCGACCCGCTGGGGCGAACGAACCTGGGAATTTGGCTTGTACAACCTGTATAGCCGTAAAAATCCCTTGCTCGTCACCGCAAGTTCCTGGGGCAATACAGATGGCGTCCGCTATCGGTTTTCGCAGCGAAGCCTGTTTCCTATCGTGCCATCCGTGAACTACCGTTTTACCTTTTAGCTATGATAAATCCTACCAAACTATCTGTTATCCTTGTCCTCGCCCTTTTGGGACTCGGCTGCGAGCGGAATATAACCGTTGAATTAGCCCCTCACGTGCCCCGACTAGCGGTGTACGCAATGCTGCAACCCGACAGCCTGGCGGCGGTGTGGGTCACCCAAACCCAGTCCACCCTGGACGGCTCTCCCATTCTGTCTGCCCAACAAGCCGAGGTGCTCATCACTCCCGAAGGACAAACTCCGCAGCGCCTGACGCTGGTGCACGCTGAAGAAGGGAAGTACCAGGGGACGTTTCGGCCGCAAGCGGGGGTAACGTATCAGCTGTCGGTAAGCGCGGAAGGATTTCCGCCGGTAGCGGCCAGCACCCGCGTGCCCCAGCCGGTGGCGGTGCAGCTGACTGACTATGCGTCCGAAGTGGTAAAGTCTTCGGTGGCTTGTACGGACTGTTGGGATTCGGCCGTTTACCATCACTTAGCGCTCACGTTCCAGGACCCTGCCCCGGAAGAGAATTACTACGAGGTAATGGGTTGGAAGGATTACCTTTATGAAGTATTGTCGTTTGACTCACTAGGCGCTTTAGATACTATTTTGTTGCGCCCTTCCACTACGCGTCTCAATTTCCGATCAAATGATCTGACGGTGGCTACCGCCGAGGATGCGGTACTGGCGGCTCAGTACGAGAACCTGTACATCGATAACCTTCCGTTCACCGACCAGCTGGTTAGCGGGAAAGCGTATACTTTTCGTTGCACCGTAGTGGATAGCGAGTTAAGTACCAAACTGATCGTGCTGTTCCGAAACTACCACCCGGACGCCTATCGCTACGAACGCGCCAAAGAGCAGCAACAAGGAAATCACCACCCTGACCAATTGTTCTACGAACCGGTGCAAATCCCTACCAACGCGCGCGGCGGCTACGGCATTTTCAGCAGCTTCAGCCAGGATTCGGTGGTGATTAAGCTAGACGGATAGTGGTTTATTTAGAGCAAGCCAACGCAGCAAGTAGTCAATATTTCCGTATCTTTCGGAAGACACCACCCAAAGAAGCATGGCCTACAGCGATTTTACTTCAACCGATTTGATTCGCCGCTTTGGCCTTAAATTCGTGGCAAGCGAATTGTTTGCCGACACGCCGGAGATACCACCTTCGCCGTGGCTCACCGAAGCTTTACGCAAAGGGCAAGAACAGGGCTTCGCCAGTGAAAAGTCTCGTTCCGAACGATTGGTAACTCCCATTTTGCTGGAGCTTAGCGACCGTAATCAGCATAGCTTTTCTATCTACTCAGGGATGAACCTGGATACGGACGAAGCATCCGGTTTAAAGGGAGAGTGCGATTTTGTGTTCTCGCTCAGCCGGGTACAGGATTTCATCTCGGCTCCTATCTTCTGCATCACCGAAGCCAAAAAGCAAGATTTAGAACAAGGCACAGTGCAGTGCACCGCTCAATTGCTGGGAGCTAGAGAGCTCAACAAACTGGAAGGCAATCCGCCGCTTACCACCCTATACGGCTGTTCTACCACCGGTGTTGAGTGGCGTTTCTTGAAACTGACCGACCGCACGGTAACCTTGGATGAAGATCGATACTTAATCACCGATCTGGGCAAATTACTGGGGGTGTTGCAGCAGATTTTGGACGAGGCAAAGACAACGGTGGCGGTAAGTTAATTTCGTGTTGTCACCCAAGGTTACCAACCTTTAGTGCGTAGGGCGGGTCTTGGTGACATGAACATACGTACTAAGTACATCTTAACGCTGCTGATGACGTTTGCTTTCCGTGCCTCGCTAGCACAGCCCAACGTAGTGAAAGCAAGAGCGATCGTTTTCCCCATCATCTTCGGATATGCTTACTCGGCCGGCATCGGGTACGAGCGCCTGATCAACGATCGTCTTTCCGGTCAGATTTTGCTCAATAGCTATGGATACAGCACGGATGCCACCGACGGCGATACCGAATCTTAGGTAAAAATCTGAGATTTTCTTCCCGATGGTACCTGGAACTCTACGCCGGGGCAAAGTACCGGTTCGGAAGAGAGGACGAACGAGACAGGAACAAGCCCTTCGGCACCGTTCGCTACCAAAAGTGGGGCGCCCGCGCCGGATGGAACATCGCATTTTGTTTCTAAAGGAAAAAGTTGAAACAGTAGAATTATAATCAGTCAATATCTAAGGTTCAGGAGCGCTACCGGTACTCATACGCTCCTGTTGTATCGCCACTGCTTAAACCCAATTCGTAGGTGTAGTATTCGGGCTCCAAGGGTGGTACCGGGGCCATTTGAAAGATCGTATAGATTGATGAGGCGTTATCGGACCCAATCCGTAGAATCAAGGTGGGTAAAGCAGAATTAGCCGGAGAACGTCGGTAAACGCTCGTATCTCCGGGAGCAAGCGCACCGTTCGTAAAATGATACATAATCGAAATCTACTTTGCTTCCGTTAACAATTTGAATGAAAGCCAGATCGAGCTCTTCTTCACAAGCGCTTAGCAGCAACAGTCCTCCCAAGAATGCAAGTAGAGTACGTTTCATAGCAACTTTTTTTACCACGACCCGCGTTGAGGGGAAAAGGTTGTAACCACTATGAAAATCGGACTGCTTTCGGATACCCACGGCTACCTCAACGATCAGGTGTTTGGCTACCTGGCCGACTGCGATGAGATCTGGCACGCGGGCGATGTCGGGAGCCTGGTGGTGAGCGAACAGCTATCGGCGTTTAAGCCTTTTCAGGCGGTATACGGCAACATTGACGGGGCCGACATTCGCTCGCGCTACCCGGAAGATTTGTGGTTGGAACGAGAAGGGCTAGTGGTGTGGATGACGCATATCGGCGGCTATCCGCCGCGTTACAACCCGCGCGTGCGCCAAGTGCTGGCCGAACGGCAACCGGACGTATTTATCTGCGGCCATTCCCATATCCTAAAGGTGATCAAAGACCCCAAACGGCAGCAAATGGTTTGCCTGAATCCGGGCGCGGCGGGCCGTCACGGCTTTCACCGGGTGCGCACCCTGCTGCGCTTCACATTGGCAAAAGGCAAGGTGAGCGAACTGGAAGCAGTGGAGTTGGGGGGAAGGTAGGCGTAAACGAGAAAAGCGTCCCGGTGAATCCGTCACTCCGGACGAGCCATAGCGTAGCGAAAGCTTGATCCGGAATCCCTTCAATGCGAAGAAAAAACAATTGCTATTGCACGTTCGCTCCTTCACAACTAGGGGATTCCCGGTCTGCGCTAATGCTTCGCCGGGAATGACGTTTAAAGGGGGGGCAGTCTCGATTCGCTTCTACGCTGTCTTAACGCTTTCCGCGTCTTTGCGGGGGTGCTTATTTCTTGTCGGCTTCGGAAGGAGTTTCGTCGGGAGCTCCGGCTTCGGATGAGACCACGTCGGGAGCCACTTGGGGGGAGGCTTCTTCTTCCTTTTCTAGCTTCTTTTCCACCATTTCGGCGTCTTCTACTGAGCCTTTGGCGGGTTCGCGCACCTCGGCGGTGGTGTCAGGAGTGGCTTTCTTGTCGGATACGCTATCGCTCTTGGGAGCAGCTTTGGGGGCCGCATCCGGTGGGGCCGCCTCTGGCTTCTGCTCGGTTTTCGGCTTGTCGGCAGACGCGCTAGCGGAAGTCTCTTTCTTCGGCTGGCTGGGCTTGCCATTCTTAGCAAACTCAGCTTTGATGGCCTCTACGTCCACCTTCTTGATGGGAGGCAGGCGGGTGAATTCTTTGATTGCTTCCTGACGCTGCTTGGCGCGGGCTTTGTTGCGGAGTCCTTTGCGCTTTAATCGGGTAACGGCCATGACGGGATATCTTCTGAGTTTAAAAACGAGGGGCAAAGATAAGAATTATCGACAAAGAAGCGAATGCCTCGCGTTGATTTCTTTCCTACTCCAACTCCACCACCACCTGGCTCGCACTGGACCCCGCCACAATGCCGAAACCATTCTTCACGTTGCTGTACACCTGCACCGGTTCGGCAAACGGGTTGCCGTCGTTTTCGTACTGCAAATCTACCGAACGCGTGTAGCGGTACTGCCCTTCGCTAACGGTACTGAGTATGACGTACAACCGTCCTTCGCTACCTTCGAAACTAGATACATAAACTTCCGGTATAAACCGTAGCGTGTACGACTTACCGTTGAAAAGGTCATCGTTGAACGACAAGGTGGATCCATAAAAACCTGATTCTCCTAATAATGGGTCACTCGCCGTATTGGCAACAACCGGATCCTCGCTGCGCAAATATTGCTGTCTTAAGAAGCGCACAGTGTCATCACCTGAGTAGTTTCCCTCGTCATCGAAACGCGGCTGTAACAGAAGCTCATTACGGTATACCGAAACTTCGTAGTAGTTGCGCTCTCCCCCCGGGTCATCAAGAGTGAGGCGTACCTCTTTTATATTTACCCTTCGATCTGTAACCAAACTATCCTCAGAAAATACGTACGTATTTAGAAACACGGTAGTGTCTAACTCAACCGAGCGGATGGCTACCGGAGGAGCGATGAACGCGGAAGCCTCAACCGACTCAAAACCATCTTTGCTCACGCGCAGTGTATAGGTTTTGCCCACCGAAGGGGTGAAGGTAGAAAAGTAGATGCCCAATGTTTCACTTTCTTCTAGGGTGGCTACCAGTTGCGTTTCTTCTAGCAGCGTAACCACCGCGCCACTCACCGATTTCAGTTCGGTGTTGGTCAGGATCAACTGGCTCTGGGTCAACTCCACCACCACAATACTATCGGCCTGTAGAAAGGCGTTAGCGACCAACCGCGGAGGTGGATTGGGGACGTCTATGTCCACCACCATCTCGCAAGCGCTAAAAGCAAGAGCAAAAACAATAAAATGTAAAGTGTGGATTCGTTTCATGGTTGGTTAGAATTTAAAGCGGTAGCTAATGGAAGGAATGATCGGAAATAAACTGACTTGCCGGAAGCGGTTGGGTTCTCCAGGGCCGTTGCCTCCGTCTAGATACAGATAGAACGGGTTGCGCCGACTGTAGGCGTTGTACACCCCCAGCACCCACGAGCGCTCGCCCCAGCGGGTATTTTTGTTGAAGGAGATGCTGGCATCGAGCCGGTGGAAAGCGCGCATCCGAAAGCTATTGCGCTCGCCGTAATTATACAGCGTGGCCCCGGATCCAAAGTTGCTGAAGCGCAACTGCGTGCCCGCGTAGCGGTCGGTGGGCAGCGTAATGGCGTTGCCGCTTCCGAATACCCACGAGAACGAAACATCTACCCGCTCCTTCCACTGGTGCATCACGGCCAGCCCAAGGTCGTGCCGTCGGTCGTAGCGATACGGATAACGTTTGCCGAAGTTAAGGTCATTAAACTGCCGCATACTCCATGACAGCGTGTATCCTAGCCACCCCGTGGTGCGCCCCTCCTTCTTTTGCACCAACAGTTCGGCACCGTACGATTCTCCGTCGCCCACGGTCACCTTATCTTGCCAATCGCTGTTCACATCAATAAAGCTGGAACCTTCGCGGTACTCGATCAGGTTGTTCATTGCTTTATAGTAGCCTTCCAGACTCACCTCGTAGCCCTTACCTAATTCTCGAGCGGCCCCCAGGGCAAACTGCTGCGCGTCTTGCGGACGAATGCGGGCCGTGGTGGGCACCCATAAGTCGGTAGGCAAGCCAATGCCCGCGTTAGTAAGCAAATGAATAAACTGCGTCATGCGCGAGTACGATGCTTTGAGCGATAGTTGCGGCGAAACCAAGTAACGGGCCGCCAAGCGTGGCTGTAGTGAGGTATACAACTCTTGGTCCACGTAAAAACCCGACAAGTGAATACCTACGTTGAGCTTTAACCGACGCGACAGCTCAATATCATCCTCCCCGTAGAGCGCAAATTCGGTGGCGTAGGTATCAGTCGAACCTAATAGTGAATCTAACTGAGCAGCGTTGAACCCTCCTTCAAACTGAAAGTTGAGGGCTCCCGGCTTAAACCTATGACGAATAATGTTGGCCCCGAAACGCACATAGTGCTGCGGTGAGGGAATAAAGTCCATATCCAGCTTAGCGCCAAAGTCCTCAATGCCCGAAAAGTACCGGACCGATTCCTGCCGTCTCACCACATTTTGATTATTATCCAGGATTTCGTAACGATAGTCGTCGAAGATATTAAAGCGGTAGCGGCTGTAGGTCATTGTCAGATTACTGAACAGCTTTGGGGTTAAGGTATGGTTCCACCGCAGCGCTGAAGTGACGTTGCCCCAGTTGAGCCCCGTTTCGTTCTCGTCTTCCAGAGAAATTCCGTTCTGCTCATTATCGTAGTTGAACCGGGAGTAAAAGCGGTCGCTGCCCAGATATGCACTCAGGTACAAACGATCGCGGTTCGAGAAACGGTGATTCACCTTGGCGTTCAGGTCGTAAAAGTAGTAACCCACCGTCTCGTCGCCTCCGGTCTGGGCTTTGATGAGCGGGCGCGCCAGCAGATCAATCCAGGTGCGGCGGGCCGACACGATGAACGAGGTTTTGTCCTTGATGATCGGCCCTTCCAGCGTAAGCTTTCCGGCCACGAGTCCCAGCGAACCTTCGCCGTGAAACTCCTTCATGTTGCCCTCCTTCATACTGATGTCGATCACCGACGATAATCGTCCGCCGTAGCGCGCCGGGAAACCTCCCTTGATCAAATTCACGCTGTTTATGGCGTCGGCGTTGAACACCGAGAAGAAGCCGAACAGGTGCGAGGCATTGTAGACCGGCACGCCGTCGAGCAGTATGAGGTTCTGGTCGGGACCGCCGCCGCGCACGTAGATGCCGCTGGTACCCTCGTTGCCCGACTGCACTCCCGGCAGCAGTTGCAGCGTCTTGAGCACGTCTACCTCTCCCAAAAACGCGGGCATGGATTTTATCTGCTCGATGGGCACCGATACGGCACTCATCTGCGTTACCTCCTGAATTTTATCGGCTTCCGCCGCGGTGATCACCACCTCATCGAGCAAGGCGTTGTCTTGTAACTCCACCGTGATAGTGGTATCCTGCCGAAGGACCATGCGAACCACCTGAGCTCCGTAGCCTACGTAGGAGTAGATTAAGGTAATGCTGTCGCTAGTCGGAAGTGTAAGGCTGTAAAATCCGTAGGTGTTGCTGCTGGTGCCACTCAGCGAACTTTTCTCGAAAGCATTGGCCCCGATTAGGCTTTCTCCGCTCGAGGCATCTTTGATGTAGCCGCTGATTGTGTATTTTTGCGCCTGGGCCGACGCGTAGGGGAGTGCTCCCAAGCACAGGAGCCATAGCAGGGGTTTCATAAAGAATAGGTAGTTGGGTAAGTGATTTATTAGATAGACAATCGTGAAAGCAACTTTCCTAAAGAAGCGTCTGCTTTTTTTCCTAACACCAATAAATACACCTGCTTGGAGCGACACGATATCAAGAACCGTGCTATTACACCCTAAACGGTACACCTTAGCGTTAATTTTACGCGATAAGAGAAAGCACCAGCGTTAGTACGCTGAATGAGCATTGAGTTATGCGAAAAAAAACTTTATTAGCAGTAGTATTATGGATGCTGGTCGGATACCCGCGGCTAGTGCTCGCTCAGGACGCTGATCCTCTGAGCCTCCAACTGCCGACTGCCACCGGATGGAACGAAGTACGCGAGGGTGAGTCTCTGAATTTCTCCTTGTCCGCCACCCCTGGTTCAAGTGGTGAAGCCTCGTTTCAGCTGATGTCCGACAGTATCGCCGGAATGCAGTTGAGTCCCTCTGGCGACTTTAGCTGGCAACCCAACTACGACCTGGTGGGCCCGGATGAGGTACAGAAGACCGTTACCGTACGCTTTGCGGTGCGCACTACCACCGGACAAACCGCGCTCCAGTCGGCTGAGCTAATCGTCTTCAACCAAGCGCGCGTTCCCACCCCTACCGACCTGCCACCCTTTTTCGTTAGGCAACAAACGAACAACCAATACCAGCTGACCCTACCGCCGGACTTCGCGGTGCCCGCCGGCCCACACACGCTGCCGGAAGGCATGCGTACGTCGTCCGGCGGCGAACTCACCTGGAACCCCACCGATGAACAGTTTGAGCAGCTCCGGCAAGCGCCGCTTCCGATCAAGATTGCTATTCGGGACCAAACCTATGGCGATGTGCTGAACGCCTCGGTGAACCTGCTGCCCGCTGCTTCGGCCAAGGAAGAACCACCCCGGGCCTCGGACCCCGACAACGCCGTGCGCCTGCAGTTTCCGCGCCGCCGCGACTGGAACGTGGTGCGTGAGGGCGAAGTGCTGAATCTGAAACTGTCGGCCACCGGCGGCATTGACCAGAACTATGCCTACCGGGTGCTGAATGGCGAAGCGATGGGTTTGAGCTACGATACTCTGGGTAACGTATACTGGAAACCGTCGTACGATGTAGTGGATCGGCTGGAGGAGAGCACTAAGATTCCGCTGATCTTTGAGGTGCGCAACCAGAACGGCCAGCGCGACAAGCAGCAGGTGAGCCTCCAAGTATACCACACCAACCGCCCCCCCGAGATTGGTGACCTAAAAAAGTTCTACGTGCAGTACGGCACCGATAATGTCTACCAACTGAGTAGCGACGCCGCCATCACCGATCCTGACGACGACCCTATTGTATTTAAGCCGCTAGTCAACCAGATGCCGCAGAGCATGACCCTTTCGGCGCAGGGCGAACTTTCGTGGAAACCGTCGCTCATGCAGTACGCTCGCCTCAAGCGCGAGCCTATCGAACTGGAGTTTGTAGTAGAAGACCAACCCTACGAGGCTCAGCAGGTGGGAAAACTACGTATTGAAGTTACGCAGCAAGACCTGCCGCCTAACATTTCGGTGGTGCCCAACCAGGACCATTTCTACATCCGCGAAGACGAATCGTTGAACCTGAAGTTTTACCTATCCGACCCCAACGGCGACGAGGATATTGTCGGCTTCGATTTCGTGTCGGATCAGCGCATTCCGCGCAGTGCGCTGCTGCGCAACGAACCTACGCAGTGGGAGTTTGTGTGGCAGCCCGGCTACGACTTCTTTGTGGAACCCGGAGACACTGGCACCTATCAGATTACGTTTTTTGTGATGGACCGCGCCAACCAGCGGCAGGAACGGAGCGTGACGGTGACGGTGCAGGACGCCGAAAACCTGGTGGAGAAGGATCAACTGCTGTACCGGCAGTACCGCACCGGCCTGATGCGCATCTGGGATCTGATAACGCAGTTGAAAGAAAAGGAAAAGGAACTGAGCCGCAGCTACAAACAGGCGCGGCGGGGCAGGAAGTACCGGGTGCTCACCACGGCCTCCCTCGGAGCGGTAACGGGGCTCTCGCCGGTGGTATTAAGCAACGATGCGAACAGCCAACGCTACGTATCGGGGGTGGGAGGCACCGCTTCGGCAACCATCGGCAGCCTGGAAGCGGGCAAAGTGATTGGCAAAGACCCGAGCAGCCTCTACGAAAAGCTGAGCTACATTAATCAGAAACTGAACGAACTGCAAACCCAGGGTAATTTGTTCGCCGGTAAGTACGCGCTATCAGCCAACCGCCGCGGTGCAGAGTTTAGCGAGGACCTTAAAAAATTGGTTTTGCTACTGAAAGTAGAGAAGGTAACCGAACTAGAACTAGACGCAAGTTGGAAGAATTCCAAGCGGGCGAGCGACAAAAACATTCAAGACACCTTTCGGGACTTCAACCCGGATTCCGATAAATCGCCCCAGATCAATGAGTAACCAAAAGCCTTCGTTGCCCAAGGGCACCCGCGACTTCGGTCCCGAAGTGATGGGCAAGCGTACCTATCTATTAGATACGATCAAGGAAGTGTTTCAGAGGTTCGGCTTCCAGCCTCTGGAAACGCCCACCATGGAGAACTTATCAGTGCTCACCGGCAAATACGGCGACGAGGGCGACCAGTTGTTATATAAGGTGTTGGATAGTGGGGATTTTTTGTCTAGCACTACCGAAGCAGATTATCGAGAAGGGGCGCGGGGGCTATTGCCTAAAATTGCGGAAAAAGGCCTGCGCTATGATCTCACGGTGCCCTTTGCCCGCTACGTGGTGATGAATCAGCACGATATTACCTTCCCTTTTCGGCGCTACCAGGTGCAGCCGGTGTGGCGGGCCGACCGTCCGCAGAAGGGCCGCTACCGCGAGTTCTACCAGTGCGATGCCGACGTGGTGGGCACTGACTCTCTGCTCTGCGAAGCCGAAATTATTTTGATGCTGGAGGAAGTCTTCGCCCAACTCAAACTCACCGACCTGCCTACCGGACAGGCAGGCTACACCATCAAGATCAACGACCGACGGTTGCTGAGCGGTCTGGTGGAGGTGCTGGGCGTCCCTGACAAGGAAACCGACTTGCTGGTGGCCATCGACAAGCTCGAACAAGATTGGCGAAGAAAAAGTGCTGGACGAACTACGTGGGCGTGGGTTTGACGATCACGCCATTGAGCAACTGAAACCCGTGTTCCGGTTGTCCGGCACCAACGACGAACAACTCACCACCGTGGCTGAATTGCTTAAGGATTCGTCTGTGGGGCAAGCGGGCGTTGCTGCGCTGCGCGAGGTGATGGACACCGCCCGCGCGCTGGGCTCGTCGCTCGAGTACCTGTCGTTTGACCTTACGCTGGCGCGAGGCTTGTCCTATTATACCGGGGCCATTTTCGAGGTGAAGGCCAATCAGGGTTCGCTTAGCAGCAGCATCAGCGGGGGCGGGCGCTACGACAACCTCACGGGCAACTTCGGCCTGCCTGGCGTGTCGGGTGTGGGCATTTCCTTCGGCGTCGATCGCATCTACGACGTGCTGGACGAACTGAATCTGTTTCCTACAGCCAGTCACGTGAGCACCCAGGTGCTGTTTGTTAACTTTGATCGCAACCTGGAGGCACAGGTGTTACCGCTGTTATCGCAGGTGCGGCGGGCGGGCGTGGCGGCCGAAATGTATCCCGAACCGGTGAAGATGAAGAAGCAGTTTGCCTACGCCGACAAGAAAGGCATTCCCTACGCCGTGGTGGTGGGCAGCAACGAACTGGCCAGCGAGCAGTATGGTCTGAAAAACCTGCGCACGGGTGAGCAGGAAGGTTTGCCGATGGAGGTGATTATTGAGCGAGTGAAGCAATAATGCGCCGCTCTGATGGTTTATTTCATAAACTCCCTAACCTTGCCGCCCTTTCCGTTGCTTCGATTCAATGTCCTCGTTACGCTGCTTTTCCTAGCGGGATACGGGAACGTCTGCGCTCAATATCTAAGCGATCAAGAGAGGTTCACTGTTAGCCAGATACGCGGCTGCGCTCCGCTCAACGTAGAGATTCTCAGCGAAGACATTCCGCCCGGTAACACTAATAGCTCAATTTATGCCTTTGACTACGGGGGGGATATCAACGGAACCATCAACTTCAACCGCGACCAGGATTACCGCGACACCACCTACGCCATCCCGGGCACTTATAAAATCCTGTGGATTCTGGGCAGTCCCACCGACTCAATAACCATCGAGGTGCTCGAACCGCGGCCGCCGCAGTTTCGGGTCTATACCTGCATCAATAATAGTATTCTGATAGAGCGCACCGGCAGCTACTACGACCGACTGCAAATTGACTTGGGCGACGGGATCACCATTGAAACTTCCGCCAGCGAGACGGTGTACCCTTATGCGGCCC
The DNA here is from genome assembly GCA_963761785.1 of uncultured Cytophagales bacterium. Classification (GTDB taxonomy): domain Bacteria; phylum Bacteroidota; class Bacteroidia; order Cytophagales; family Cyclobacteriaceae; genus Tunicatimonas. Next base: position 197,950 of record CAVXII010000001.1, on the reverse strand, counting down.
CCGGCACCTACACCCTCACCGTCCGCGGCCTGTTCGATAACGCCGACTCCCAGTCCTGCGCGGTGGGCGACACCACCATCACCACCATCAACACGCTAACCACCGCCAGTCTGTCCGCCGTGACGGTAGTAAGCGCGAACACAGTTCGGGTCGACTACGAATTGCCCAACGCTGAGGTATCGTACCGTCTGGAGGTGGCCGAAGCGGGCACCGACGATTTTACGCTGGCGCAGTATAACCTGAACGATCCGGAAGGGCTTCAGATAAGTAACCCGGCCCTTCGTTTCGCCGAGCAAGCCTACTGCTTCCGCATCGTAGCCGTGAACCGCTGCGACGAAGCGCTGAACCTGGAATCAAATACGATCTGCAGCATCGCGCTACAGGGAGAAGCGCAAAACCAGCAGAATCAGCTTACCTGGCAAAACCCTGATTTCTCGGAGTATCAACTGTTGCGCGACGGCGTAACGCTTGCCACCACTTCTGACCGCGAATGGGTGGATACGGACGTGGTGTGTCAGCAAGAGTATCAGTACCAGGTGCAAGCTCAGGACGCCAACGGTACCAGCACATCGGCCCCGCTCACCCTCACCGCCATCAGCGAAGTGGTTTCTCCGGCCCCCGACTCGGTGATGGTGCAACCGGTGGAAACCCAACTTCAGCTCACTTGGCGGCTTGCACCGGAGATAAACAGCTACTACGTGTACCGGTCTCAGAACCAACAAGACACCATGCTATACGATTCGATTCGGGTTGAGGACATTAATTGACGGGCCTACCAAGACCAGAATGTAGCGGTTGGCGAAACTTACTGTTACCAACTGACCTACTTAGACGGGTGTGGTAACGAATCGGCGCGCAGCGAACCGGTGTGTGGAACCATTCCTACCCGAGGCGAGCTGCACTTTCCTAATGCTTTCACGCCCAATGGCGACGGACGCAACGATGTGTTCGTTTACACCGCCCGCCTGGTGGAGCGCGTCGAGCTGCGTATCTACAACCGCTGGGGCGAACTGCTATTCCAAACCACCACGCTGGAAGAAGGCTGGGACGGCAGCTACCAGGGAGCCACGGTCCCGCAGGGCACTTACCTGTATCGCGCCGATGGGGTGGACCAACTCGGTAACCAATTTATCAAGCAAGGGCGTTTTGTTTTGTTAAATCCTTAGTCAGCTACGGCAGGGACGTTTTTTTTACTTCTGCATTCGTCATTCCTTGATCATTATTCGATATTCGCCTGCTAAGGCCCGGCCCCCGGCTCAGTGCTCAATATCAAATGGTTTAACATTTCTGCTCAAACCAAGGTTAATCTCTAAGGGGCCCGACAAGCGGGTTTAATTTTACAATCCACTTAAATGACACGGCTATGTTTGATATGAGCAAAATGATGGAGAAGGTCAAGGAGGTACAGGAGAAAATGAAAGCGGCCCAGGAGAATCTGGCCAACGTCACCGCCACCGGTGAGTCGGGGGCGGGTATGGTGAAGGCCGTGGTGAATGGTAAGAAACAGGTGGTTGATCTGGAAATTGATCCTGACCTGCTTAAGCCCGAAGATAAGGAGATGGCGCAGGATTTGATCATTGCCGCCGTGAACAAGGCCCTGGAAGCCGTAGACGTTCAGGTAAAGGAAGAAATGAAAAAATCGACCAGTGGCGTGCTGCCTGACATCCCTGGCTTTGACCTGGGCAACTTTGCGGGATGAGTCCAGCCGCCGTTATCATTCTTAACTACAACGGAGTCCATTTTCTAGAAAAATTTTTGCCCTCGGTGGTCGCCCACAGTCAAGGGCACCGCCTGATTGTGGCTGACAACGCCTCGAACGGATCGCTCACTTGCTTTTCTATCCGAAACTTATCCTCAGGTAGAAGTACTGTCCTTTGATCACAACCATGGCTTCGCCCAGGGCTATAATCTGGCACTGCGTAACATTGACAATCCCTACAGCGTGTTGCTTAACTCCGATGTGGAGGTAACCGCCGGATGGATTGAACCGGTGCTGGAGAGCATGGAGCGCGACGCTCGCATAGTGGCTGCTCAGCCGAAAGTGCGAGCGTATCACCATCCAAATCATTTTGAACACGCTGGTGCTGCCGGTGGGTACGTCAATTACTTAGGCTATCCCTTTTGCCGCGGGAGGATTTTTGATCAGACGGAGCTCGAACACAGGGCAGTATGATGGCAGTGTACCCGTGTTCTGGGCTTCGGGAGCTTGCTTCTTTGTCCGCACCGAGGCTTTCCGTCGCTTCGGCGGTTTTGATCCCTTATTTCACGCGCACATGGAAGAAATAGATTTGTGCTGGCGCATGCAGGCAGCCAATTACAAAATCTGTTTTCTGCCTCAGAGTGTGGTGTATCACGTTGGGGGAGGCACTATGCCTGCTACTAATCCGCGCAAGACCTACCTTAACTTCAGAAACAGCACCGGAATGTTGTACAAGAACACTCCCCGTTAACAGCTTATGCGCCGGGTGTTGCTAAAGTTAAGTCTTGATGGAGTGGCAGCGTTGCGGTTTCTACTTCAGGGAAAACTGCCGGATGCCTGGGCGGTGTTGCGTGCCACGATTGATTTCATTCGCCATCGCAACGACTGGAAGCGCAGCCGCAACCAAGTGGTTCAAAAACTAGGCAGCAGCCCGATGATGATGCCCCGCTTGCTCGTGGTTGAGCGGTACCTGAAAAGAAAAAAATCATTCTCTGCGCTAAATTTCAGTCCAAAAGACTAGTAATACCACAGCGGATTTCTACTTTTACGCAAGTGTTTTCTAAAATTCATCCAGAAGGCAATGCCCAGATAAACCAAAATGGGTGAGCCAAACGTGAGAAAAGAAGCGTAGATAAAATAAAGTCGAATGGTAGCCGTGGGGATTTCCAAAGTTTTGCCAATCTTGGTGCACACCCCAAAGGCTTGTTTCTCAAAAAAATATTGAATTTTCTTCATGCTTTGCCAAATTTGTTAAAACAATGAACAGTATGCAGCGGTTCAGTGAGGGATGAATTTAACAATTATTTCCACAAGATTGTAATATTGATCTTAAGATTATAATTTCGCGACACCAACTAAACTTATAAACTCAAATTATGAATCAAGTCAGAAAAATACTGTTTACCGCAATTATTCTGGGAACTTTCGCCTTCTCTGGGTGTAACTCTCTGAAGAAAATGGTAAAGCTTGCTAAAGATCAGCAGCTAACTGTTGAGCCGTCACCCCTGGAGCTTCAGGGAGATAGCGTGAGCTTCAATATGAGCGCTAAACTTCCCGTTAAGATGCTTAAAAAAGGTAAGGTTTATACCGTGAATACCTTCTATCAGTACGGCGACGAGCGTACCGATGTGGGTAGCATGGAGTTCCGTGCCGAAGATTTTCCCAATGGTGCTGAGCAGCAGCCTACCGAAAGTCGCAATATGGCCTTTGCTTACACGGGCGAGGAGATGGATAACGGTACTTTGATGGTACAAGGAGTAGCCTCTGATCCCAACAAAGACAAGCAGGCTGAAACCCCTGAAATGGAAGTGGCCAAAGGATTGATTACTACACAAAATATGGTGGCATCTCCCACTTTTGTTGTTTATTCAAACCACGGCTACAACAATCAGGAAGAATTGCTTCCCAATAATGTAAGCTTCTTCTTCCCGCAGGGCAGCTCAGTATTGCGCACTTCTGAAGTACGCAGCGACCGGGGTAACCGTTTTCAGAATTTTATCGCTGAGAAGAACGTCACCCGCTCGGTCACCATCACCGGAACGCACTCTCCCGAGGGTTCGGAACGGGTGAACGAAAACCTGTCAGGAGATCGCGCCAAGCGTATTGAAGAATACTATCAGCAGCAGATGGATCGCTACGATTATAAAGGCGCGGCCGACTCTATTGATTTTATCCTCAAGCCAGTGGTAGAAAACTGGGGCCCTTTTCGTGATACGCTGAAAAGCTATACCGGCATTTCAGAAAGTGAAAAGCAGGCTTATTTTGACATTATCGATGGTTCAGGTAGCTTTGAGGAGAAAGAAGATCAATTGCACCAACTGCCTACCTACCAGCAGGTGTTCCGCGACGTGTATCCCAACCTGCGATTGGCTGAAACTGAAGTGCTCACCGTAAAGGAAAAGAAGCCCGACGGATTGATCGCCACCCTAGCTAAGCTGCTATCTAACGATCAGGTCGATACTGATACGCTGACTAACGAAGAGCTACTTTACGGCGGTACCCTGACGCCCAGTTTGGAAGAGCGTGAGAAAATCTACATGGCTGCTACCAAAAAGGAAGATAGCTACACTTCTCATAACAATTTAGGTGCGGTATATTTAGCGCAAGCCATTGAAGTCGGCGAAAGTGGGCAGTCTGATATGCTTGAGAAAGCTGTAGCTCAGTTTGAACTAGCCGCCCAGCGTCAGAACAACGCGGAAGCCCACGCTAACTTAGCCACTGTTTATATGATGCAGGGTAATAAGGAAAAGGCTGAGGAAGAAATTTCCGAAGCTACTGGTATGCAACCATCCATGCCCGAAGCCTCAGCTGGAATCAGCGGTATTGAGGGCGCAATTGCTATCGCTCGTGGCAAATACGATCAGGCAGTATCCTCACTCTCCAACGCCAACGAGTCAGCCTCTAACCTGTTTAACCTTGGGTTGGCCCAGGTGCTCACCGGCAACTATGAGAGCGCGATCACTAGCTTCGAAGAATCATTAGGACTAGATTCGGAGTATAGCAAAGCCAACTACGGTATCGCTATTGCTAACGCTTATCTGAAGAACGAACAAGGAGTATTTGATTCCCTGAAGAAAGCAGTGGCTGGCGACGGCAACTTACGCGAAACCGCGCTCAATGACTTAGTATTCACTGATTACCAGGAAGTACAAGGATTTAGAGACGCGCTTCAGTAGGTCTGAATTGTTCAAATATTAAAGCCTTCCCAAACCGGAAGGCTTTTTTTATGTTATCCTTTTGTTTCGAAACGGGCACTGCCTATTTTTGAATCCCACTACACACCCACTTCATGAGAGAAATTCAGTTTAGAGAAGCGTTAGGCGAGGCACTGTCCGAAGAGATGCGCCGTGATGAGAAAGTATTTTTGATGGGCGAAGAGGTCGCTGAGTATAATGGAGCCTACAAAGTGAGTCAGGGCATGCTTGACGAGTTTGGGGCTAAACGCGTAATCGACACTCCTATTTCAGAGTTAGGGTTCACCGGTATTGGCATTGGCGCAGCCATGAATGGTCTGCGACCAGTTATTGAGTTTATGACCTTCAACTTTTCGCTGGTTGCCATCAACCAAATCATCAACGGGGCCGCTAAAATGATGTCTATGTCCGGCGGCCAGTTTCCCGTGCCTATCGTGTTTCGGGGACCTACTGGTAACGCCGGTCAGCTAAGCTCGCAGCACTCCCAGAACTTCAACAGCTGGTATGCCAACACCCCCGGCCTCAAGGTGGTGGTTCCTAGCAATCCCAAAGACGCAAAAGGACTGCTCAAAACCTCGGTGCGCGACGATGATCCGGTGATTTTTATGGAATCAGAATTGATGTACGGTGATAAGGGCGAGGTGCCGGAGGACGATGATTTTCTTATCCCCATTGGCAAGGCCGATGTGGTACGCGAGGGTGGTGACATCACGATTGTCTCCTTCGGAAAGATGATGAAAGTAGCCAACGAAGCTGCTGAGGAGTTGGCCAAAGATGACATTGCCGCTGAGGTGATCGACCTGCGCACCATCCGACCCATTGATTACGAAGCCGTAGTCAACTCAGTGAAGAAGACGAACCGTTTGGTGGTGGTAGAAGAAGCTTGGCCGCTGGGAGCTATTTCCAGCGAAATCACTTACCACGTTCAGCGCCACGCCTTTGATTATCTGGATGCTCCGGTTCGCCGCATTAACAACTGGGACGTGCCGCTTCCCTACGCACCCACGCTGATCGAGCCTGTGCTTCCCAATGTAAAGAAAACGCTGGAGGCCTGTAAGGACGTGCTGTACGTATAGCAGAGACGCCACTAATCGCGTCTCTGCAATCGCGTCTCTGCAATATTTACCCAAACGGGTTCATGCCGGCCATGCTGCGCTTGCCGCTCACCTTGTTCATCATCTTCATCATCTTACGCATGTCTTCAAACTGCTTGAGCAAGCTATTGACCTCCTGCACTGTGGTGCCGCTGCCTTTGGCAATGCGTTTTTTCCGACTGCCGTTCAAAATGCCCGGACTAGCCCGCTCCTCCAGCGTCATTGACCGAATAATGGCCTCGATGGGCTTGAACGAATCGTCGTCGATGTCAATGTCGCGCAAGGCTTTGCCCATGCCCGGAAGCATCGCTACCAGGTCTTTGATGTTGCCCATCTTCTTGATCTGCTGGAGCTGCGATAAAAAGTCGTTGAAATCGAACTGATTTTTGCGAATCTTGCGATTTAGTCGCTCTGCTTCTTCTTCGTCGAACACCTGCTGGGCCTTCTCTACCAGGGTAGTTACGTCGCCCATGTCCAGGATTCGGCGGGCCATGCGATCGGGATAGAAAGCATCAATGGCGTCCATCTTTTCACCGTTACTCACAAACTTAATCGGTTTGTTCACCACGGTTTTGATAGACAAGGCCGCTCCGCCCCGGGTATCACCATCTAGTTTGGTTAGCACTACCCCATCGAAGTTGAGTCGCTCGTCGAAGGCTTTGGCCGTATTTACCGCGTCCTGCCCCGTCATCGCATCCACTACGAATAAGGTTTCTGACGGGTTTAAGGCTTCCTTAAGGGCGGCAATCTCGTTCATCATGGCCTCATCGATGGCCAAACGCCCCGCCGTATCCACAATTACAACCTTTTTGTTATTCTGCCTGGCGTGTTCCACCGCCCGGCGGGCAATTGAGACTGCATCCTTGTTCTCTGGCTCAGCGTAAACCTCTACGCCTACCTGCTCGCCCAGTACCTTGAGTTGATCAATAGCGGCCGGGCGGTAAATATCGCAAGCGGTGAGCAGTACGTTTCGATTTTGCTTCTTGAGATAGCTAGCAAACTTGCCCGAAAAGGTGGTTTTTCCTGATCCCTGCAATCCGGCAATCAGCACCACCGCGGGGTCGCCCGTAAGGTTAGGGCCTACCCGCTCGCCGCCCATCAATCCGGCTAGCTCTTCTTCAACTATCTTGGTAAGCAACTGGCCGGGCGATACAGCGATGAGCACCTTCTCGCCCATCGCTTTTTCGCGAATGGTGTCGGTAACATCTTTAGCCACTTTGTAGTTAACGTCGGCGTCGATCAATGCCCGACGAATTTCCTTCACCGTATTGGCTACGTTCACTTCTGTGATGGCGCCCTGCCCCTTTAGCGTCTTGAAGGCTTGATCAAGCCGGGTACTTAATGAATCAAACATATTACTACTGATATTATGGACAATATGTGCGGAAAACGCTTCTAGGTTGTATTCCTTCAACCGACTAGGTAAACCCCGAAGCAATAGGATGAAGGCAGTCACAAAGATAATAAATTAAAAGGAGGAATAGGAAGGGTTGAGATATGGTGGGAACCTTGAGAAGCCGATAGGCAATTAGATCTACATAACCGGTTTTTAGGCGCATGTATGTTTCTCAATATTTTGACGCTTCAATCATTATAAATATTACTATATTGATTATGAAAATAAAGCTACAAAATATAATCAATATGGATTTACGAGATTTGCTGTTAGGGGGTAAAAAGAAGCGGGCTAAAGCTCACCTGAGTAACCTGATGAAAATTGCCGAGTCAGATGGAAGTTTCGACCCCATTGAAGTAAATTATTTGCTCTCTCTTGCCGGACGGTTTAACGTAACGGAAGCAGAACTCAAACGCATTCAGGAGCAGCCAAGCGGGGTGCCATACAATCCACCTACCAACGACCGTGAACGCTTCGATCAGTTGCATCAGTTGGTAAGCATGATGCTTATCGATGGCGAAATTCATGATCAGGAGATGTCGGTCTGTAAGGATTATGCCGAACGATTAGAACTTCGGTCAGAGTTTGTTGAACGATTTTGTGCGGGTGATTGGCGAATCGGTAGACCAGGAGGTGCCTAGCGATGTCATCATCGCCAAACTTCTTATGGTGGCCCAAGAACGCGAAACTGCCAGAGTGGGCGAGCCCGTTGTTTTGTAATAGATAGGGAATAAAATTGATACTGAAGAAAAGCGGACCTTACCACGGTCCGCTTTTTTTATGTCGGCGAACCAAACCTGCGGGTTTTTGTTTATTTATTCATACGTTTGCCCCAATCTACGAAGAACCGACCACCATTTTGAAATTCAGTGACTTTCACCTGCACTCCGAGCTAATTAGCGGCCTGGAAGCGATGGGTTTTGAAGAACCCACCCCCATTCAAGAACAAGCCATCCCCCCGGTGATGCGGGGCAAAGACTTAATTGGTTGTGCCCAGACCGGCACCGGAAAGACTGCGGCTTACCTGCTGCCCATGCTGCACCACCTCATTGAAGGAGGAGCACACGGCATCCAAACGGTTATTATCGCCCCAACGCGCGAATTAGCGGTGCAGATCGATCAACAGCTGGAGGGATTTCTGTACTTCACCTCTCTGAGTTCTATTACCATCTACGGAGGTAAAGACGGTGCTGCTTTTGACGTGCAAAAGAATGCCCTGAAGCGGGGTACCGACATAATTATTGCTACCCCCGGTAAATTGATTTCCCACCTCAATTTAGGGTACGTAGACACCAGCGGACTTAAGTATTTGATTCTTGATGAGGCTGACCGAATGCTAGACATGGGGTTTTATGAGGACATCATTCGTATCGCGTCGTTCTTGCCCGAAAAACGCCACACGCTGATGTTTTCAGCCACCATGCCTCCCAAAATTCAACAGTTGAGCAAAACACTGCTGGAAGACCCGGAAGAAATTAATATTGCCCTTTCTACTCCCGCCGAGAATATTCTTCAGGTGGTTTTTCATGTGTATGGTAACCAAAAGTTGCCGCTTATTGAGCATCTGCTCAAGGCCAAACGGGTGAATAGCCTGATCGTCTTTTGTTCGCGCAAAACCACTGTGAAGGAAGTAGGCAAAATTCTGAACAAACTCAACTACAACGTAGCGGCGATTCATTCTGATCTGGAACAGGATGAGCGCGAAGAAGTGCTACGGCAGTTTAAGAGCAAGCAGTTACAAATTTTGGTAGCAACCGACATTTTGTCGCGGGGCATCGACGTGGAAGGCATTGAGCTGGTAATTAATTACGATCTGCCCAATGATCCGGAAGACTATGTACACCGGATTGGACGCACGGCTCGCGCTGATGCTTCCGGTGCAGCGTTTACGTTTGTAGAACCTCAGGACCAGTATTCATATTCCCGTATCGTCGATCTAATCGGCAACGAGAATATTACCACGGCCAAGCTACCGGATTATCTGGGTGAAGCCCCTACGTACGAGCCGGGGAAAAAGTCCAGTGGTGGCGGACGCTCTAAGGGCGGCGGTGGAAAGAAGAAGTTCGCCAAGAAGCGCTCGCGTTAGAGCGCAGCTTTTGCCCAATTAAACCCGTTACCGATGGAAGCGCTCATCTCTTATTTTGAGAATATATCTTCGCCGTATCGGGCATTGTTGCTCATGGGCGGCATCGTTTTCTTCTGGGTGCTGGAGGGCATTCTCCCTCTTTTTGCTTTTCAGTACCGGAAGGTGCGCCACGCCGGGATGAATCTTTTCTTTACCCTCACCACTACCATCGTTGGCTTTGGGCTGGCCGGAGCGCTGTTGTGGGCTTCCGACTTCACCTCTTCCCGGCAAATAGGACTGTTGTACTTGGTAGAAATGCCCCTTTGGGCAAAGGTGATTCTGGGTATTCTGCTGTTGGATTTGATCGGAGCCTACTTCGTGCATTGGGTAGAGCACCACGTAACCTGGATGTGGAAATTTCATTTGGTGCACCACAGCGATACGCACGTGGATGTGACCACCGGCCTGCGCCACCATCCGGGTGAGATCGTTTTTCGCGTAGGGTTCACCATTCTGGCGGTGCTGATCATTGGCGCTCCCATCGGAGTGGTGATGCTGTACCAAAGTTTATCGGTGCTGTTTGCCCATATCACGCACGCGAACATTAACCTGCCCCGCCGTGTGGACCGGTGGCTTTCGTGGGGGTTGGTGACTCCCGGAATGCACAAGGTGCACCACCACTATCAGCAACCTCTCACCGACACCAACTTCGGTAATATCTTTTCGGTGTGGGACCGGCTCTTCGGCACCTTTGCCTACGTACCCGACCTGCAATCACTCACCTACGGCATTGATACGCACATGAAGGCTGAGGAAAACGATCGACTAAGAAATCTGCTGGCCATTCCCTTTCAGAAGCATCGGAAGCCAATTACCGACCATCGGAAAAAGGCGCAAGCTTAGTTGCTCATTCGTGGCTCAGTAAGCTACCGCACTATGGTGACGCTGCCCGTCTGCTGCCCCGCTTCGTCGCCGCAGTCGATGAGGTAGAAGTACACTCCCGCCGGAATAAACTGGCCGTTGTTAGAACCGTCCCAGGGATTGTCATTGGTGTAATTTTCCCGCTTAAAAACCTGCACTCCCTGCCGATTGAATAAGGTCATACGACAATCAGGATACAACTCCATTTTTTCAATGCGCCAGGTATCATTTTGCCCATCCGCATTTGGACTGAAAATTTTGTCTGGCACTACGTCAAGTGACCGGTCCACGTAGACAATGTATTCCGCAGTGACTGAGCAGCCTTCGTTGTTGGTTACTTCACAGGTATAGGTGGTGGTCACTAGGGGGCGGGCAATGGGGTTGGAGATAGTGGTATCATTTAGACCCTGGGCCGGGCGCCATAGGTAGGTATCCCCGCCTGAAACCTGCAACTGTAGGGTATCACCTAGATCCACGCGTTCGGTACTGGCCTCAATAATAGGCTCAGGGTTGGGCACATCCCGCACTTCAATCTCTTTTGTTAGCGTGCAGCCGTCACTGGTGGTTACCGTAAGTGAGTAAACTCCGGCCTGAGAAACAGTGATGCTGGGAGTTATTTCGCCGTTATTCCAGGCATAAGTGGCAAACCCCTCACTGCCTACTAAAGTGACCGTTTCGCCGGGACACAAATTAGCTTTTCCTTCGGGTGCCAGCGTAAATATTGGGGATGGAAACACCGTGATCGCCTGCTCGTGACGACTGCTTGCCTGGTTGTCGGCCGAAAGTACTTCTATCGCTACTGTAAAGCTACCCGCCTCGGGATAAGCGTAGTTAACCGAGTTCCCCTCCAGAGTGCCGCCATCGCCGAAAGTCCAGCGGTAGCGCATTGCCACCCCGTTGAGTGAGTCGGGTAGGATAAGGTAATTTTCCTCCTGGTTTTGGCACACAGTGGCCGGAATCTCGGGCTGGGCAGTAGCCACCACAAAGGGGGGGGTCTCCCGAACGCACGATAAAACGTTGGTGATCGTGGCGATAAACGAACCGGCTTCGCTCACCGTGAGTGCGTTAGCAGTGGCCCCCGCTACGACTTGACCATCCTTGAACCAAGCGTAAGTGTGATCCTCAGTGTTTGGAACGGATAAAGTGATGTTCGTTTGCTCATTAAGTAGCACCGGTAGTTGGTTGGAGCTGATCTGAATGGCCGGAGGCTCGCTGACCTTGATGGTGGCGGTAGCATCGTCACTAACACAGCCGCCCTGGTCAGCGCTGGCTTGCACGTAAACTGTATAAGCTCCGGCCTGGGCAGCGGTGATCTTCTCTATGGTGAGCACGTTAGTACTGGCTCCGGGAATTACTGCTCCCTGCGGGTCGGTCCAAATAAATTCAGCATTAATATTTTCCGCTTTAATGGTCACGGTTTCACCGAAGCAGTAGGGGGTGACCGGATTAGGATCAAGAATAACCGGACGGTCAGGCACGAAGCCATCGGGACGCACCACCTTCACGACGTTGGATACCCGGCGGGCGCACGCTACACCGTTGTGGAGCGAAGAGACCCACACTCGGTAGTGCTTTTCTAGCGATGTAGTATAGGTGTCCGTTGAGTCTATGGCATCAACAATGGGTAGGAAATTGACTCCGTCATCAGAAACCTCCCACTCATGCTCAATATCAGTTCCTTTGGTAGCCTTCAGTTGAAACGGTAACACATCACAGACGCTTAGTCCGTTTACCGGATCAAGCATGGGCTGAATACAGTTGCGGTTGAGTTGAATAGCGATTTTGTCCGTATCAATATCAGTGTAAGCCAAATCTGGTTTTCCGTCACCATTAAAATCGGCTCCCCGGGCGGTACGCGTCCGCTCGGTAAGAATCTTCACTGAGTTATCAAATTTCAGCGTGCCAGGCGCACTGTTGTTGAGAATCACGGATACCAATTTCGGAAAGCTGTTTTCGTTGGCGATAATCACATCTAGTAGTCCGTTGCCATTCATATCGGCCAAGTCGAGTCCTAAGTACAGTAGCTTCGGCCCTCCTGCATTGAACTTAGCTTCTCGGGTGAAGGCCACCCCCGCGGTATCGGTCACGTTGCGAAACACTCCTACGTAACCCTCGCTGCTCACTACCACATCGGTTTTTCCATCACCGTCCATATCCCCCAGTTTAAGGTTTCTGATCTCACTGGATGCAAGCTCAATCGGGGCCGAAAAAGCAATGGTGCCTGGCATACTGGTGTTGGCGAAGGCTAACACGGTTTGGCCTCCGTTATTGGCCACCAGATCAGGCTTTCCGTCGCCGTCTAAATCATCTACGTCTACTCCCGTTACGCCTACCGGATTGATACTGTGGTTGGCGAAAGGGAGGATTGGTTGGGTTTGAAAACTAATGTCGCTCAGCGTACTATTGTTCTGAAAGATAGAGACTCCGCCGTTGCCATTCAGATCGGCGACCACTACTTCCGGCTTTCCGTCCCCATCCAGATCGCGGATGTCCATGCGCCCTCCTTGGGTTCCTTTGAGCGCGTAGAAGGCTGCTTCGCTTTCGGATTCAAACGTAATGTCCTGCCCGGCAATACCGGTATTTTGGTAGATAACAATCCGGTTTTTATTGCTGCTTTGGTTCGAGAAGGTGAAGACCAAATCAGGCATTCCGTCGCCGTTCAAATCACCACAACGTACCCAACGAGTTCGCCCTGCTTTAATGCTAGCGGGGTTTGGTCGAGTGAAACTAACCGCATCGATGGTGGTGGTATTGTTTTGCAAGATGCCCACCTTTTGCGTGGCCGTATGGGTGGTGATAATATCATTGCGACCGTCGCGATTGAAATCGCATACGCAAAAATTATAGAGTTCATCGCCCTCGGTAACAAAAGTCTCCGGGGCTTCCAACTGCGTTTTATCAAACTCAAAACCATCGTAGCTAAGTGTAAAAACCTCGGGCGAGAAAGCCATCAATCCGGTGGTAAGGTTAATCACTGAGATGCTGCTGGTGGTAGCCCCGGCGGGAACAGTAGCCCGAATTCTGGTATCCTCAACCGTGATGGACTCCGAAGCCGCAGCCCCAAAGAAAACTACGATCTGGCTGGCCGAATTGCCAAAGCCTGAACCCCTGATGGTGATCACCTCGTTGACGGTGCCGTGCGACTGGCTGATGTCACGAATGTACGGAGCTTGCGCACAGACGGTGCTAATCGTTGACAGCAGCAGCAAGCATCCGAAAAGGATCTTTTGAATGAAATAGCAAGGGTACTTTGCTCGGTAGTGCGACATGGAGACGGTTCGTTGATAAACGAAGAAAGGTAATGTCTCCGGGTAGCTTTAGGAAGGCAAGCTAGTGCGTTTAGGCACCAATGTAAGGTCTGTCGTTAGATCGTGGAGGAAAAAAGAAATAGCAGTAGATCACGAAAAGTAACAACGCCCGCCAATTAGCGAAGACATTATTAGTTTTGAGCATGATCCACTGCTACACGGAGTGTTCGTATACATTGAATCCTTTTACATCATTCCACCTACTTTAGCGATCAGGTCGGCGGTGCGGGCTGAGTAACCAGCCTCGTTGTCGTACCACGACAGCACCTTCACCATGCTGCCATTTACGTTGGTCGACAGCCCGTCAAAGATAGACGAGTGCGGGTCGCCGATGATGTCGGAAGAAACGATGGGGTCTTCGGTATACGCCAGCACGCCCTTCATCGGCCCTTCGGACGCTTCCTTCATGGCTTTGTTAATTTCTTCCGCGCTCACTTCTCGTCCCAGGATACAAGTAAGGTCGGTCATGGAACCGGTGATGGTGGGAACGCGCACGGCGTTGCCGTCTAAGCGACCCTTAAGATCGGGAAGTACCAAGCCAACCGCTTTAGCAGCACCCGTGGTGGTGGGTACAATATTAATCGCGGCAGCGCGGGCCCGGCGTAAATCACTGTGGGGGGCATCTTGCAAGCGCTGATCGGCAGTGTAGGCGTGGATGGTGGTGATGAAGCCCTTCTGAATGCCACCGAAACTATCGTGCAGCACCTTGGCCACGGGAGCCAGACAGTTGGTGGTACAAGATGCGTTAGAAAGAATCTTTTCTTCGCCGGTCAAGGTGTCGTCGTTCACACCCAGAACCACTGTTTTGATGCCACCTTTTGCCGGAGCCGAGATGATCACCTTCTTAGCTCCCGCGGTCAGGTGCTTGCCCGCCCCGGCTTCGTCGCGAAAGATACCGGTAGATTCTAGTACTATGTCTACGCCCATCTCCCCCCAGGGAAGTTTTTCGGGATCGCGTTCGGACAGCGCGGCGATTTTGGTGCCGTTCACAATAATAGATTCGCCTTCCACAGAAACGTCGCCCGGAAAGCGCCCGTGGGCCGAATCGTAGCGCAGCAGGTGGGCCAGCGTGTCGTTGTCGGTGAGGTCGTTGATGGCTACTACTTCAATATCTTCGTTTTTGAGCAGGTTTCGGAAGGTGAGTCGGCCAATTCTTCCAAAGCCGTTGATGGCAACTTTCATAGGAATGCTTAGTTAGGGTGGATACTACTGTTAGAATAATAAACTAATTCGCGGGAAGTTGGGTTGTGGTTATTCTCGCTTTGTTGGGGGCGAAAGTAAAAAATTATGCAGAGAATTGAGCAGACACTCCGAAATTGCTGCTTTTTTTTGGCAAAGTAGCAGTCGGCCTTTATATTTGCACTCTGAAAAAAGCTGGTCACCGTGACCCGGTCAATTTTCGGTCCGTTCGTCTAGGGGTTAGGACGCCAGGTTTTCATCCTGGTAACAGGGGTTCGATTCCCCTACGGACTACTATTTATTTGTTTCTTCACTGTTTGCACCTTCCTGCCCTTCTGGGCAGGAACAAGGTTTTTTGAAACGTGACCCGGTCACCGTGACCCGGTCACTTTGATCTGGTCAATTTTCGGTCCGTTCGTCTAGGGGTTAGGACGCCAGGTTTTCATCCTGGTAACAGGGGTTCGATTCCCCTACGGACTACAAAGTTGCTACAGATAGGCCCACAATATGCGCAGAAGCATGTTTTTGGACATTTTTTATGCTGTCATATGCAGTATGTGCATGGTATTAGTTGTGCAGTAACTAAAATCCATCATGCTAAGCAAAGTCAAAGTCATCCGAGGAGCCGTTTTTATCTACTACTCCAACTCTTAAAGAAGGCCGAAGAGGCCAATGGATGGCTAGAAAATCCAATTGCTCAAATCTTTGATTCCTACCTAGACTGGAAAGTGGACGTAGAAAGAAAGATAACACCATCCACTGCCGGATCTGTTGCCCTGCTAGGTCTACTAATTAGAGCCTATGATAGCTCAACTAGGTTCGGTCAAGTCAATGATGATTGGCTTCACTCATTAGCTAGGGCAAACGCATCAAACGGTAAGAAAGGTGGCAAACGGTTATTTTTGTGAATGAAAAAGAACATCCAAGATTTGTTTTTCGGGGTTGCAGACCCTCGGGTAGTGAACCGCTGTAGCCACAAACTGTCTGATATTCTATTCATTGCGCTCAGTACGCTAATCTGTAGCGGGGAAGATTTTGAAGCGGCCGCCGCGCGGACATGGTTGAGTTTGCCCATCAACGCTACGATTGGCTAAGCAAGATTTTAGAACTTCCGCAGGGCATTCCTGCTCACGATACATTCAACCGAGTTATACAACGTATAGAGCCGAAAACCTAGTAAGGGTGTCTTAGCGAAGATGGGCAGGCGTTGTTAGACCCGCTCAATGAGAAGCAGATCATTCTGGATGGTAAGAAGCTACGTGGGGTTTCCCCTACCAGCAAAGGCAATAGCGGACTCTATATTCTGAGTGCCTGGGTGAGTGAGAATAATTTGTGGTAGTCCTTAAAAAGTAATGATGAGTAGAAAAAGCCACTGGCAGGTATTGGTTTTGGGTTACCAAGCTCAAACCTACTGTATCATGCCTCAACAACACGACTGCCCGGCCTGTGGCTCAAGAAATGTAGTAAAAAATGGCTCAACCTATTTTGGGAAAGCTCGCCCGCGCGGCGGCTGCTGAAATGCACTAGCTGCCAGCGGCAGTTTGTTAAAAGAAGAACTTATAAGTCACTTTCTTCAGAGTGCAAACGTCGTGTGGAACTCATGCTAGCCGAGCGTATCTTGCTGGAAGCTATCTGTCGGATTATGGAAATTAAGCAGCATCAGCTTTATCGTTATATGGATGAGTTGTACCAAGAGGTCCCTGATGACTTGGCTTGCTCGGTCCCCGAAGACACTGAAATAGAGTTCGTTCGACATGACTGCGAAACCGACGAACTATGGAGTTTCGTAGGGCATAAAGTGTTTCGCTACGGTAGCAGCATTAATGCGGATATTACTTCCCTTCTGCCTTCATCCAATCTAGTTGCGGCCAGTGGGAGGGACCGTCATTCTGCTGCTTTGGCCCAGGAGTGCTACGCCCCTCTTCTACATAGCGGGCGAGCAATGCTTGAAGCTGGTTGACACGCTGGGGGTAGGCACCTGCCAAGTTCTCTTCTTCTTCCGGATCGTTGGCTAGGTTATACAATTGTACCAACGGCAGTCCTGGTAGATCTTCAGGCATGTTGGGGTAGCTCCATCCACCCGAACCGGGCCACAGAATAAGCTTCCAATCACCCTGCCGAATAGCAAACTGCCCGCTGATGGAGTGGTGGACGGTGGCCTCACGGAGGGGCTTTGGGTAAGCGGTTTCCGTAAGGATTGGCAACCAACTGTAACTATCCTCACCGGCCCCCGGGGGAAGTGAGGTGCCAATGATCTCCGTTACCGTAGCCATCAGGTCGGTCGTGCAAATTACTTCATCGGTTACCAATCCCTGCTTTGCTCGGGCGGGCCAGCGCACTACGAACGGCACCCGGTGTCCCCCCTCGTAGATATCAGCCTTATGGCCTCGGTATCCACTACTGGGGTCATGCCCCACTTCTGCCAATTCTTCAAAGTTTGCCTTTGGGGAGCAACCGTTGTCGCTGGTAAATATCACCAAGGTGTTGTCAGCAAGGCCTCGCTTCTCAAGAGCGTCCATCACTTGCCCCACCACATCGTCTACCTGCAGTACAAAATCACCGTAGAAGTTGGTGTTACTCTTTCCTAAAAATTCGGTTGTTGGGAGAATTGGGGTATGCGGAGCGGGTAGCGCGAAGTACAAAAAGAAGGGGCTCGTTCCTTTCGCCCGCCGCTCGATATAGCGAACGGCTTGGTCTGTCAGATGAGAGAGCACGTCGGCATGAACAAAATCCGGTGCGGTAATTCCTTTGCGCCAAAAGCCCTTGTCATCCACGTTCACGGTAGAATCAGTTGGAACGCTGGTGGGTTGGCCATTTTGTACGTATACGTAGGGCGGCATATCAAGCGAGCCACTGAATCCGTAAGAGTAGGTGAATCCTCGCGCAGTGGGGCCATTCTTGATCGGTTGGCGAAAATCCACCGCAGGGTTGCTGCTTAACCGGTTCACCTCACCAGGGTCGCCAATGAAGCTCCAGTCCCAGCCCAGATGCCACTTGCCCACAAAGGCGGTGTGGTAACCGTTTTCTTGTAATAGCTTACCTACGGTGAGACGATCAGGGGTAATGAGGGCGGGGGAGTAGCCGCTGAGGACCGAGCTTTTAAGCGTTGAGCGCCAGTTATAGCGTCCGGTAAGAATGCCGTATCGGGTAGGAGTGCACACTGCCGAGCTGGTGTGCGCATCGGTGAACCGCACTCCCGATCGGGCTAATTGATCAATGTGGTGAGTATATAGTTGTCCTTGCTCGTTGTAAGAGGATACATCACCGTAGCCAAGGTCATCGGCCAGAATGTAGATGATGTTGGGGGAAGGGGAAGGGGAAGGGGTTTGTGCTACAGAAGCCAAAGAGGATAGCAAGGGCAAGATGCCTAAAACTACTTTTTGAAGGTGCATTTTGTACATGGTGGTTGAAGTGATGCCCTCTGGGCCGTTCCTTTTGGCGAGAACCTTCATCTTACAAAGGAGGCAACCTACTTCGATTCGGTTAACGAAGGAAGGTAGATTCTAAAGGTGGTACCCACTTCTGGTTCGCTTTCTACGGCAATAGTGCCTGTTGCCTGGTCCACAATCCGCTTCACATAGTACAGACCCAAACCGTATCCTGGCGAAGAAGGACTTACCTTGGCGAATAGGCTAAATATACTGTCCAAGTGATCGGATGGAATACCAACCCCATTATCCGATACTTCCAGTAAAATACCCTGCCTATGGGGCTCAATCTTCACCGTCACCGCAACGTCTCGTTCTGCTTGACTAAAGCTGATGGCGTTGAGTAGCAATTGTTGGAAGGTGAGGTGCAGTTGGGTGCGCACAAAGCTAAACGTCTTGATGGCAAAGGCATGGTGTACCGAAGCAGAGGTTGCCTTCACTTCGTCTCTGATAAGGTACATGACGTCCTGAAAGAGCTTCTCTAGCACCACTTCTTCGGGATGCTGCTGCTCGAGGCGATGGGTAAAGTTGGCCATTTGGCAGACCTCATCAACTTTTGCTTTCAGCACCGCTAGGGAATCACGAAGATAACCGGCAATTTGTTCAATTTCTTCTTTGGGCCGGTCAACGTCCAGCACATTGAGCAGACCCTCAATGTTGCAGGCGGGGGCACGCAGTTCGTGCGATGCATTATAGATGAACTGGTTCAGATCGTGCTTCACACGCGCCAATTGTTCGCTTTGCTCGTAGAGTGAATCCTCTATTTTCTTCCGTTCACTGAGGTCTTTAACTATTTTAGTGTAACTCACCAACGCCCCCTCCTGGTTGTGTACCGCGGTGAGCACATTGAGTGCCCAAAATCTACTGCCCCCTTCGCGTAGGTGCCACTCTTCCGCTTCGTACTTTCCGTCTCGGGCAGCCACCTCTAGCTCATGCTCGGGTAGGTTGCGTTCTCGGAGGTTCTCAGGGAAAATAAAGCGGAAATGCTGTCCGTCAATCACCTCAGGAGAGAAACCAAATATCTTTTCAGCTCCCTGGTTCCACGAAGTAAAGTACCCTTCGGCATCCATCGTAAAAATCGCATAGTCCTTGATCTCATTGACCACCTGGTTGGTATAAAACCCAGATAGCGCGGAGGGAATAACCTTTGCACTGCGATACGTTTTCAGCATAGAAAAAGTGGTTCTTGATTGTTGCACTGTTTCAGGCAAAATAACAAAATATGCCTGCTGAACAAACTAAGGGTAAGGTAACGGTGATTTTTAAGCGATTAGATGGCTCCCTACCTCCCCGTTCTTCTGATTCGAGGCAAGGAAGCGTTGAGTTGTTTAATGCTCAGTATAATACTGTCTTAGTAAGCAATCATAGCTCTTAGCAGCTCCCGAACGTCCTCATAAGAGTTCACGTTGAAGCGGGCAGCCGAAGTGGTGCTCCCCACCTTTATCGTATAACCGCTTTCGGGCATCACCTTAAACGTATCTTCATCCGTGGCATCATCGCCGATGGCCATAACAAAATCGTGCGAGGTTTGGTGTAGCCACTGCTGAGCGGTCCGGCCCTTGTTTACTTCCCGGTCCTTGATCTCCACCACGTGGTTACCTTCCAGCACCACCAGGTTGCTGTTGGAGGAAATGTACTTCAGGTGACTAGTCAACTCGCGGGTGCGAAGCTCGCCCAACCCAGTTTCAACCTTGCGGTAGTGCCAAGCGAGCGAGTAATCTTTCTCCTCAATAAAAGAGCCCGGCGTACGGTTCACGTAAAGTTCCAGCAGGGGAAAAATCTCCTTTTTCCAGTCGCTGCGCATAGCAACCACGGTACGCCAGTCTTGGTCCACTTCGCGAATCCATACTCCGTGCTCGGCAATTAGGGTGACGGGAAAATGTCCCATCCACTCTCCCAGCGTGTCTTTATCGCGCCCGCTGATTACGACTATCTTGTTTTTTTCTTCGGCGACCAGCTGCGTCATGATCTCCTTCAGTTCATCATCAGGCTTGGCTTCGCGGGGGTCACCATGAAAGCCGGTGAGGGTGCCATCGTAATCCAGGAAGATAAGTCGTTCTTTGGCCTGCCCAAAATCCTTAAGCATCTTCTCCCGGGATAACTCATCCAGATGGCGGGTTTGCATACCGTGCTGTATTTCTTTGATGTTCTTCAAACTGTCCATAAATAGGTTAACCCAGTGAGTTATATTGTAGCGTTTCAGTGAATTTTGCATGTTGGTAATATGCATAATCTGCTCGTCTTCGGGCATGGTTAGGGCCCGCTGCAGCGCTTCCACCATTTGATTAAGATCGTTGGGATTGATCAGAATGGCATCCGAAAGCTCTTTAGAAGCGCCGCACATCTCACTGAGAATAAGCACTCCTTTTCGGTTAATTTTGCTGGCCACAAACTCCTTACACACCAGGTTCATTCCGTCGCGCATCGGAGTTACCAGGGCTACATCGGCCATCCGGTAGAAAGCCGACAGTTCTTCGAGTGGAAACGAGCGGTAGAAGAAGTGGATGGGCGTCCAGTTGATGCGCCCGTACTTGCCATTGATGCGGCCTACCAACCGGTCTACATCCTCCTTCAGTTCTTTGTACTTGCCCACCGAATCGCGGGAGGGCACCACCACCATGATAAGCGAAATCTTGTTGCGGTACTCCGGATAACGCTCGAAGAACAGCTCGAAGGCTTCCAGTCGCGTGGGAATGCCTTTGGAATAATCCAGCCGGTCGATAGAAAGAATGAGCTTCTGATCGCCTAGTGAGATGCGGTAGTGCACTTCTTTCTCCAGCGCTTCGGGCGAAGCGGCCGCCTCGGCGTACTTGGCGTAGTCGATGCCCATCGGAAACGAATCTACCATCACGGTGCGGTTGTTCACCACCACCCGTCCCTGGGAGTTGCTCACCCCCACGATGCGGCTCACTGAACTTAAGAAGTGGCGCATATCATCGTAGGTGTGGAAACCAATTAGGTCGGACCCCAGAATGCCGTTGAGCAGTTCGCGTCGCCAGGGGATGAGCCGGAAGATTTCGTACGAGGGGAAGGGAATGTGCAGGAAGAAGCCTACGCTCACCTCGGGGTACTCTTCACGCAGCATACCGGGCACCAGCATCAATTGGTAGTCATGAATCCACAGCGTGTCATCAGGATCGGCTTTCTCTTTGATCACCTCCACAAACTTGCGGTTCACGCGCTTGTAGGCCTCCCACAGGTGGGGCTCGTAGATAGCGTACTGAATGAAATAGTGAAAATTGGGCCACAGGGTTTCATTGCTAAAGCCTTCGTAAAAATCGCGAATGTCTTCCTGCGTCAAAAACACCGGATACATGCTTTCTTTGGCAATGGCCTGGGTGATTTCGCTGCGCTCTTCAGCGTCATCACTCACCAATCCGGGCCATCCAATCCATAGGTTATCTCCTTCTTTGTAAATGGACCCCAAACCAGTAGCTAATCCGCCCGCGCTGGTGTGGTACTCTAGTTCATCCTGCTCATTACGCTGAATTTTTACCGGAAGCCGGTTCGAGACGATAATAGTTTTGCCCATGGTGTGGATTGGTGGTGTGGTTATACGCTAGTTTGTGATGAGGACGCTCTGATCTACTGTTGCAAAGCGTTTGAATGCGCAAAGCAACACATTGAGGTTGCAAATGCACCAGAGCAATTATACGTTATAAAGACCACACAAACCCTTTTTTTGTTATCATAATTTAGCCCGCATCGCCCGTAGTCTTATCTCGGTCAGCTTCTGTTTAGTGTCTTGGGGGAAGTCGCCCTTCATCATCCAATCATAAAAATTGGGTTCTTTTTCCAGCACTTCTGACACCGGCTTGTTCTTGTGCTTGCCGAAGTTAAACACCTCTATGCCCTTATCGTTGAAGCTCATGCGGCCCGCCAAATCCACCATGTTAGCCACTGATACTTTGTGCAGTGCCGCTACGTCGTCGCGTATTGTGCCCAGTTCGTTGCCCTTCATGTCGACTACCTTTTTGTTTAAGTAGCGATCGACCTGCGCCTGTAGCACCTCTAGTGTTGCTTGCGTGTCGGCCTGGGCGCCGTGGGCCCCCTCTAATGTTTTGTTGCAGTAAAATTCGTAGGCCGCCGCCAGCGTTCGCTTTTCCATCAGGTGGAAGATCTTCTGAGCGTCAACCAGTTTGCGGTGACTGATAGAGAACTCAATCCCTACGCGGGCGAACGACTCTACCAGCACGGGCACGTCGAAGCGAATAATATTATAACCAGCTAGGTCGCAGCCTTCTAAAAAGCGGAGCAGCTCGCGGGCCACTGCCCTAAACGGAGGCGCATCCTTCACATCTTCATCATAGATACCGTGAATCAGGCTCGATTCCGTAGGAATGGGCCGTTCAGGATTCACGCGCTGCGTCAGTTGGCGCACCTGACCATCGGGCATGGTTTTGATCACAGAGTACTCAATGATGCGATCCTGGGTAACGTTGACTCCGGTGGTTTCTAGGTCGAAAAAAGCCAGCGGTGATTTGAGGTTGAGGCGGATCATGAAAGAATGAGTTATTGAATGAATGAAGGATAGCGTAACCGAGGGGCAAAGAATAAGTGAATGTATTTCGTCCAATTACTCTGTTCGTCGTTCATTCGTTTCCCGTTGCCATTTGCCCGAGGGAGTTTAGATCGATGTCGCCGAAGGTGCCAGAACTCATCATCAGCAAGTTTTTTTGTTTCCAGGAGACACCTTGCAGAAAAGCTTCTAAGTCCTGGTGGTTAGTAAATACCCTAAGGTCTTGCTGGTCAAAAGCATCTTTAATGAGCGCGTCGGTAAGGGGTTCAAGTTTCTTATGGCGTGATACCGTAGGATTGTGATAAACCACTCCAACATCTGCTGCTTTGAGCGCTCCCTGATACTGATGAATAAATTCGCGGTTCAGGCTACTAAAGGTATGCAGCTCCACGCACGCTACTAGTTCGCGGTCTGGGAACTGACTCTTCACCGCCTGGGTGGTGGCCTGTAGTTTAGAGGGAGCGTGGGCGAAGTCTTTGTACACTACGGTGGTGTCGTTCCGAGCGACCAGCTCCAGGCGGCGGCTGGCGCCAGTGAACGAGGGAATGGCGGTGTAAAACTGCTCTAGCGTCACACCGAGGCGCTGGCATATTTGCAAAGCCCCGCTCAGATTCTGCATATTGTGTCGGCCTAGCAGCGGAATGGCTAGCTTGCCTTGATCAGTAAGTAAGTAGGTAGTGCCATCATGCACTTCGTAGGGGTGGGCCCGGTACTCAATGGCGTTTACGTCAGCGCGTTCCTTGCGACCAATCATGTCGGCCAGATCATCTTCTTCGCAATAGATTAGGTTTCCGCCCTTGGGAGTTTTATCGGCGAAGCGCTCGAACTGCTCCACGTAGTTTTCCATGGTTGGAAACACGTTGTAGTGGTCCCAGGCGATGCCGCTGATCAGTCCAATGTGGTGGTGGTACTTTAAAATCTTAGGAGTACGGTCGATGGGTGAGGACAAATACTCATCACCCTCGATGACAATTACCGGGGCGTCAGACAGTCGGACGCGTCCATCAAGGGCGGCTACCTGGGCCCCGATCACGTAGTCAAACTCTCGGTCGAGGTGGCTTAACACGTGCAGCACCATGGAGGTAATGGTTGTTTTACCGTGACTCCCGGCAATCACCACGCGCTGCTTGTGGCGACTGTTCTCGTAGATAAAGTCGGGGTACGAATAGATGGTGAGCCCCAGTTCCTGTGCCCGGGCTAGTTCAGGATTATCGGGGCGGGCGTGCATACCCAGAATGACCACATCAACATTGGTAGTGATCTTCTCGGGATACCAGCCCTCTTGCTCAGGCAGTAGCCCCTGGGCGGCTAGTGACGCACGGGCAGGATCATAAATCTCATCGTCAGAACCGGTTACCTCGATACCCTTTTGTGCCAAATGGAGGGCCAGGTCGTGCATTACTGCCCCACCTATAGCAATAAAGTGAATACGGGAGGCTTGGCTGAGAAGAGCTTCGTTAGTTGGGGTGCGCATGAGTACAGGCATGAAGGTAGCGCGCCAAAAGTACGATAAAAACCCATAGAGGCCAATGGTTTGATGCGCTAACATCTTGGCTGAATAGAGGGGGGGTATATATAAAATGCCGTTGTAGCATCATTGGTAACAATATGCTGCAACGGCATGCCGATGCTAAAAGAATCAAGCCCTATTCGTGCGGAATGCGGAGCATCTGACCAGGATAAATTTTGTCCGGATCGCTAAGCATAGGCTTATTGGCCTCAAAAATCTTATTGTACTTCATAGGATCGCCGTAGTACTGCTTAGCGATCTTTGATAGGCTGTCACCGCTCTCCACTTGGTAAAAACGAGCTTTAGAGGCGGCTGGTTTGGGGCTGGCAGCCTCTTTTTGTTCAACTTCCAAATCATTGTCAACCTTGCTCACGCCTTCTACATTACCCAAAGCCAGGGCTATCTTTTCAGCGTGGGCGGCACTGTCTACCTTGCCACTTACGCGTACCATATCGCCCTCAACGCTGATATTAAGGTTGTCAACGGGCAAACCTAACGATCGAACGTGCTTCACCAGGTTTTCTTTTTTTACTTCTTTGTCATCGTCGCCTCCAAAAAGTTTCGAGCCAGCGGTTTTCATAAAATCAATAAGTCCCATTGTAGTGATGGTTTAGTTTTAGTTTAGCTAAGAACTATTCTGCGCCTGAATAGTTTAACCGTGAGTTATAAATTAAACCTAACCAAAAGACACATGTTAGATTCAATTTTATCGATGGGCAAGGGCCAACTGGAGAAAATGCTCGGTGAGCAAACTGGACTACAGGGAAACCAAACCGACCAAGCGGTAGAAGTCACTAAAGACACCGTTGGCAATGGCCTGAAAGATGAACTGATGAAGGGTAATTTCAGTGGCGTGATGGACTTGTTCAACGGCAATGCCCCTACCACTACTTCGAACCCCATCGTAAGTGGCATCACCAGTAATTTGGTGCGTAATCTGGCTGCTAAGATCGGTATATCAGAGTCGGTAGCTCAACAAGTGGCAGCCATTGCTATTCCCTTTATAATGAATATGCTGAGTTCTGATAAAACCGGCAAAGCCAGCAACGAGCAAGATTTGGTAGAAAAACTAGGGATGGGCGGTGATAGCGGCTTAGGCGGGGTGCTTAAAAATCTAGGAGGGCTGGGAGGACTGTTCAAGTAGAAGCTGCTTATCAACCCCTTATCGACTGCTCGGTAAGGTAGGGGGATTTCTGACGGGCGGAAGGCTTATTTTCCCTCCCAAAGGTTCATCCTGTTGCTCCGATTCGGCCCCGACCACTTCGCTTTTGGTTGGGCGCCGCTCGGCCCGCCACTCAAAACCGCTAAGCCGTTCATTCTCTTCTACTATCTCGTGTGGCGGAATTAACGACCCTTCTGTCTTAGGCTGCGTCCGGATCATATCCAGCGCATTATCCAAAAAATCAATACGGATGTCGCTCGAACAGAATCCGATTCATGCCTACCATCAATGAGTCATTCTCCAGAATATAATAAATGCTCTCTCCGTTACCGTACACATCGACCCGAGATATCGCTCCGTCCCGAAACGATGCCTTCATATCGCGCCCCTTGATCTGGTTGTAGTTAAGCAACGTATCTTGCGAAACCACGAAAGAGTTATCCACCGTATACAGCGCGTCTATTGTTCCCCCGTTTATTTCAATCCGAATAGAGTCGGCGTTGATCTGATTCTCTTGCGACCACAGCACCGGATCCTGGTAAAAGTACAGCGTAGAATCAGTGATGCGGTAGGCCAGCGAGTCGGCCACGCCCTGTAAATCTTCACGGAATATCTTCACGTGCTGGTAAGCGAGAATACGCTCGTTGGCCGGAATAGAATCTTCAATGCTCACCAGGGTGTCGGCCGTCATAAATAGCGTATCCAGGTCCATCACCCGCTTCATCAGGGCGTGCCCATAGACCGTGGCGCGGCCTAACTCACGCTCATAGATAGCGGTGTCGCCCGTGATGATTACATCATTGTCTTTGGCCACCATTTCCACGTTTTGCCGGGCTACATACTGCTTCCGAATATCATCTAAGAATAAATAATCTGCCCGAATGATGTAGTCTCCCGTCTCGATGGTGCCCAGGTTAAAAACCGTCTGCTTCTCGGTGGTCTTGAACTCGGTACCCGCCTCGGCGTTGGCAATATCCCCTTCGTTTGAGATAATCACCGTGGGTCCTCGGGTGTAGGCGATTTGCGTTTCGGTGTTATACTCCAGCGTATCCGACCGCAGGTCATAGTCAGGGTTGTCAAGCAGCACACTGTCTTTGAAGGCCGCCAGATGCGTAATGGTATTGTATGACCCCCGCCGACTGGTGAGCACGTTGACGGTGTCGATCAGTTTTCCACCCTCCTCGTAGTAGGCCAGGTTGCGCTGCATGTCAAAGTTGAGGTAGTCGGTGTAGAGCGTCATGCTGGGGTCGCGGTACACCACGTTGCGGCGCATCTCGGCTAGTTTCTGGTTGCCGTCGTAGAGCAGCCGCCCCCCGGTGATGGTAATGGAGTCGCCCTTCTCGATGCGCACAATTTTGCCAAACACCTCGGTGACGTTGCGATCGCGGTACAGGATCACCGAGTCACCGTAGATGCGGGTGTCTTCTTGCACCAGCTTCACATCGCCAATCAGCTTTTGAAAAGCTGTGCCTTGTTTGGTTTTCCCTCCTTCCAGGGCATCCGCCCGATCAATCTTGATTTTCTCCTGGGCGTAGCCCGACCTTCCCGTCATCAACAATAAGAGCAGTCCGGCAAGGGGCATCCAACGAAAGAAAATAGGCATAGTATCCAACATCATAACCCGTCTGGGCGTAGCATCCATGAGCAATTTTAGTACCTTAACGAACCTTTCAGCGGTTCGATGTTGAACATGATCGACAAATTTACGGCATTTATCGAGAACGAAGCCCTGTTCAACCAAAATGACACGGTGCTCGTGGCAGCAAGCGGGGGACTTGACTCTACGGTGCTGACGCATCTATTGGCGCAAAGTGCGTACTCTTTTGCCATTGCGCACGTCAACTTCAGGCTGCGTGGCGCCGATTCTGACGAAGACGAGCGCTGGGTGACTGCTTTGGCCCAACGTTACGGGGTGCCGATGCATACGCACTGTTTTGCAACCAAAGACTACGCCGACCGGCACGGCTTATCCACCCAGATGGCGGCCCGCCGTCTGCGCTACCAGTGGCTAGAAGAGGTTCGTTCTGAGCACGGCTATACCTGCATCGCTACCGCCCACCATCAAAACGATCAACTGGAAACTACGTTGCTTAATTTGGTGCGAGGCACCGGCGTCGCCGGACTACGCGGCATGCTGGCCCAGCGAGGCACATTGGTTCGTCCGCTGCTTTATGCCCCCCGTGAGGCCCTGGCGACCTACGCGAAACGGCACCAAATAGCGTGGCGAGAAGATCAATCGAACGCTTCGGATGCCTACCGCCGTAACCAAGTGCGTCACCATGTGGTGCCAGTACTGCAACAACTAAATCCTAACCTGCTCAGCACGCTCGAACGCACCCACGAACGGCTTCGAGCCACCGAGCAGGTATTGCTTGCTGAGGTGAAACGCGTTGAGCAAAACGCGCGTCAGCAAACTGGCGACGAGGTGTGGCTCGACAAATCGGTGCTTCTCCGCCATCCGCAGTCGGCACTTATTCTGGCCGAGATGGTTCGCCCCTTCGGGTTTTCGTACCAGCAGGCCCGCGGCGTGATAACGTGTTTGTTGTCTGACGTGGCCATAGGACAGCAATTTTTGTCAAAGCATTATACCCTTTTTGTGGAGCGGCAGCATCTTGTTATTGTAAAGAAAAAGGAGGAAAAGAGGGTCAAAAGAGCTATCCAAGCTTCTGATATCCGGGTTGAGTTGCCGTCGCTGGCCCTGGTTATGACCATGCGGTCGGCCCAGGGCTACCAATTGTCCCGAAACAAAGAGGCCGCTGCTCTGGATGCCGATCGACTGCGTTTCCCCCTGCAACTGCGTCCCTGGCGAGCGGGCGACTCGTTTTATCCGCTGGGGATGGAGCATCGCAAAAAACTGAGCGATTTTTTGATTGACCAGAAGGTGCCCCGTCACCGCAAATCCTCGGTTTACGTGCTTACCTCGGAAGAAAAAATCGCTTGGGTAGTCGGTTGGCGCATCGATCACCGGATGCGGGTAACCGAAAAGACGCAGAAAGTTTACGAAATTCTTAGCACAGCAGCTCGATAGTGACCAGAAATCGTATTTTTGCGACTAAACCGCCCCGTAGCTTCTCGTTCATGAGGAATCCTTTCCAGCGATCATACTCCCCCGAAGAAATGGGCATTTTCAACTTTTTAGCAGAGGTGCGCCTGTTTAGTGGACTAACCAATGAGCAGAAATCGCTCTTTCTACCGTATCTATA
This sequence comes from uncultured Cytophagales bacterium, assembly GCA_963761785.1. GTDB lineage: Bacteria > Bacteroidota > Bacteroidia > Cytophagales > Cyclobacteriaceae > Tunicatimonas. The sequence continues at coordinate 169,272 of CAVXII010000001.1, read as the reverse complement.
CCTGCGCAAGTACAAACAAGATGAGGTCGTCTTCTTCCGGGGCGACCCGGCACACGCACTCTACGTAATTAATCAAGGGACGATAGAGTTAGAATTGGATGTGGATCAAGTTTTTGAAAAACTGGCGGTGATTACTAGTAAACATAGCTTTGGAAACAATGCCCTTATCGAAGGGACCAAGCGCTTGTACAGTGCGGTGGTGCGGTCGGATGAGGCCGAACTATACGTGATCCCCCATGTGAACATCAACGATATCTTTCAGGAAAAGCGCAAGGTGCAGGCCAAGATGTTCGGAGCGCTCGCCAAAATGTACGAAGAGCACGTCTGCGACTTATACGACTCATATCGCTCATCAAAAGGTTTCTTTAGTCTGGACCGGATGGACCGCATGATGTAGAGCGGCCTTCAGTAGATGAAGCTCTTCAACCTCGAAACTCCCAACTCAAAACCTCTAACTTCGAACCCTCCACCCCACAACATAGAACTCAGAACCAATCAACCTAGAACCATCCAAACCTGGAACTAGTCAAATTTCTTAGTACCTTACCCGCAATCATTATCCATTCTAAAACTATCAATAATTATGAAAGTAACCGTCGTAGGAGCCGGTAACGTAGGGGCCACTTGTGCCGACGTGCTAGCGTATCGAGAAGTTGTCAACGAAGTAGTGCTGGTCGATATCAAAGAAGGGCTGGCCGAGGGTAAAGCCTTAGACATTTGGGAGAAGGCGCCCATCAACCTTTACGATACCCGTACGGTAGGGTGTACCAATGATTACAGCCGCACGGCAGGTTCTGACGTGGTGGTGATCACCTCCGGACTGCCCCGCAAGCCTGGTATGAGCCGTGATGATCTGATCGGCACCAACTCAGGCATTGTTAGGACCGTCACTGAAAACGTGGTGCAGCACTCCCCTGATGCCATCATCATTGTGGTGTCTAATCCGTTGGACGTAATGACTTACCAAGCGCACCTTGCCTCGAAAAAGTCGCGCAACAAAGTAATGGGCATGGCGGGCATCTTAGACACGGGCCGTTACCGAGCCTTTTTGGCCGAAGCGCTCAACGTATCACCTAAGGACATTCAGGCGGTGCTGATGGGCGGCCACGGCGACACCATGGTGCCCCTGCCCCGCTACACCACCGTAGGGGGTATTCCAGTAACCGAACTCATTGACAGCGAGCAGCTTGATGCCATTGTGGAGCGCACCAAGAAGGGCGGTGGCGAACTGGTGAAACTGATGGGCACGTCGGCCTGGTACGCTCCCGGTTCAGCGGCCGCCCAAATGGTGGAAGCCATCGTGCGCGACCAGCGGCGGGTGTTTCCGGTATGTGCGAAGCTGGAGGGCGAGTACGGTATTGACAACTGCTACCTGGGGGTACCGGTTATCCTGGGGAAAAATGGCATTGAGAAGGTCATCGAGCTGCAACTCAACGATGAGGAAATGGAGTTGCTCAAAACCTCGGAAGGACACGTACGGGAAGTGATGGAAGTGCTTGACAAGATGTAATGTTCAGGTCAGTGCTGCATTTCATCATTCCTTGTTTGATATTCTATATCAAAAAATGTTGAACACCGAACAAGGAATGATGAAGTTCGAAGTATTAAAGCCCAAAAATACCGCCATTGAGTGGAAGTCTTTTTTTATACCCATCACAACAACACATCCTTGAAAGCCATCTGCTGGGCAGCCAGTACAAATAGCGTAGCGGGTAGCCCTTGGGTGCGTTCCGATAAATCTTCGTAGTACGCAAGAAAGTTTTCAGTGGGTTCGGCCAGTCCTAGCATCACCAGATCCGCCTGGTCTGATTCTTCATGAAGCACGTCCCAGAAGGGGCGCCCGTCGCTGATAATGATCTTCTGCTCGAAGTTAATGCGCATGCCATCGATCATGCTACTCAAATTGGCTCGGGTACCTTCGGCCGCCGCGGCAGTAGGCATCAGCATCTTAACGGTAACCGTAGCGCGCTTCCAGCGATCACTGTTGCGCAGCATATACGCTAAAATCATCATCAAACCGCCATTCTTGTTAAGTCCGCCCCACCAGACATTGATCCGCTGCCGGTCACCGAAACCAGTATCCTCATCATCGCGCACGATGATAACGTTTCGCTGCGCAGCGTGAAAGTAGCTGATCATATCGCAGTAGGGAGCATGGTGCGCCAACTGGCGGGTGTCGCCCAGCATAATGGTGTTCGGGACCAAAGCACCCAATCCATAGGTATTGACGAGTTGAATGCCACCCTTAAACGGGTCTTCATCGGGAATAACCCGCACAAAAGCAGGCACACCCCGTCCTTGCAGAAAGTCGCGGATGTTGTTTTCCAGTGACTGTATACGTTCGTAGGTCACCTCTGAAGTGAGCACGGTGGCTACCGATAGCAACGACTGTCCCCGAGTAAGCGAGTCGGCCAGTTCGATAAGGTGCCAGCGGTGGGTGGGGGCTCCTGACAGCACCAGAATATGTGGACGCCAGTTCTTGGGGTCTGGGTGATAGTCCAGTCGCATGAGGGCACTGCGGGTGAGCGCCATCCACAGTCCGCGCCGCACATCGCCCCAGGCGGTTTGGAGCCCACGTCGCTTAAGCCACACAAAAAGGAAGGTCACGAACAGAATGGCAATGAGCGTAGCCAGGGGATTAATCAGAAACATAACTGCAATGCAGCCCAAAGCTCCTAGCAATGAGAATATCCAGTGCACGCGAAAGCTAGGTCTAAACGAAGGACTACCCAGCAAGCCCTCCGTGCCTGCTGCTACGTTAAGCACGCCATAGGTGGTAAGAAAAAACATGGTCAGAATGGGCGCAATTAGGTCCAGGTCGCCCAGCAAAACGGCCAGCAGGGCAATCGCCATCGTCAGCACTGTACCCGCCCGGGGGATGTTGTCTGGCCCGCTACCCTTTCCTAACCAGCTAAGTTGGCGGGGTAAAACACGGTCCTTCGCCAGGGCTTGCAAGATTCGAGGTGCTCCCAGGATACTACCCACCGCACTCGACAGTGTGGCCCCCCACACTCCCAGTAGAATCCCGTCTCCCCACAGCGAAATACGTCGCATCACCAACGGGTCGCTGATCAGGGTGTCACTGTCCACTCGAAACGCCAGGATCAGTGGCAGCGTCATATAGACCAGATAGCCTACGCCCACGGCGTAGAAGGTGCCCTTCGGAATCGACTGGGCGGGGTTGCGCAGGTCGCCCGACAAGTTCACTCCCGCCATAATGCCAGTAACGGCGGGAAAAAACACGGCAAACACCACCCAAAAGCCCTCCTGTAGGTCCGGAGGAGTAATAATTTCGGTTGACATAGGTTCCAGTGGTTTGCCTAAAGCCAACGAAACCAACGAAACGCCGATGGCGGCCAGAATGAAATACTGACTTTTGATGGTGGCCTGGGTAGAAAAAAGCGCTAGCAGGCTAACCAGTACGGTGACTGCTACCCCGACCATTTTTTCATTGAGTTGAGGAAGTACCTCTACCATGCTTTCCGCAAACCCGATCACATACAGGGCTACCGACAGTGCCTGCGCTAAAAATAGCGGAATACCTACCGCTCCGCCCGTCTCGATACCCAGCGACCGGCTGATCATGTAATAGGCGCCACCAATTTTTACCTGCTGGTCAGTGGCGATAGAGGCAATAGAAAGGGAGGTGAGAAAAGTAATGCTGGTGGAAAGCGTAACAATAATTAAGGTGCCGACCAACCCCACATTGCCTACCACCCAACCAAAACGAAGGTACATGATTACTCCCAGAATCGTGAGTAGCGAGGGAGTAAAGACGCCTCCAAAGGTCCCTAAACCCCGAGCCTGAACCGGGGCAACCTTTGAGGAAGAACGTTTATTTTTAGTAAAAAAAGTATCCATCATGCCCCAATAGCGCGGTCTAAGTGCGTGTAGCCACCGTCGGGAAATAGATACTGGCCCGTGGTGTGTGAAGCGCGGCCGGAGGCTAGGAAGAGTACTGTGTCGGCAATTTCCTGAGGGGTCGTCATGCGTTGCCCCAGCGGAATGCGTTGGGTAACTTCGGCCAGCTTTTCCTGAGGATTGTCGTAAGTGTCCATCCAGCGTTGGTACATGGGCGTCATCACTTCGGCTGGTAGCACAGCATTCACCCGAATGCCATAGGGAAGCAGTTCCACTGCCCACTCGCGGGTGAGGGCCAACTGCGCCCCTTTGGCGGCAATATAACCCGAAGAACCGCCCTGCCCGGTAAGCGCCGTCTTGGAACTGATATTAACAATGTTGCCTACGACTTTTACCAGATGGGGTAGGGCGTAATGCGCCATGGCGTAGTAGTGCTCTAGATTACTGGTAAACGACTGTTTGAATTCGTCAGGAGAGCCGTGCTCCAGGCTAACACTGTCGTTGATTCCCGCGTTATTCACCAGCACATCTAACTGTCCGAATTCCGCAATGGTTATTGCTACGGCTCGCTCGCACTGCTTCGGGTCAATCAGATCGGCCTGCACGAACAAACAGTTTTTTTTCTGCTCACGCAGCGCTTGAGCCAGCTTTTCACCGCGTTCGGTGCTGCGGTTCACGATCACCGGAATGGCACCTTCCTGGGCCGCCCCGCGGACGATCGCTTCCCCAATGCCGCTGGCACCGCCGGTCACTAAAATCACTTTTCCTTGTAGGTGAAGATCCATAACTCAACTGCTTAGCTGGTAAAATTTAATAGCGTTTTTTCCGCATACGCTCCCTTGCTCGGCGGTGGTAAATGATGCAAAGTATCGATCAATCAATTCTTTTACTTGCGTATAAGAACCGGCCAGGAGGCATACCGGCCAGTCTGAGCCCACCATTACCCGCTCGGTACCAAATGCTTCCAAAACCACATCCAGATAGGGGTAAAGATCGCTTGGTTGCCATGTGCTCCAGTTAGCCTCCGTCACCATGCCCGACAATTTGCAGTATACGTTGGGGTACTGGGCCAGGGCTCGAATGTTTTCTTTCCAGGGCGAGAGTTCTTGCGCGGCAATCTTTGGCTTTGCGAGATGATCCACCACTAGTTTGATTTCGGGCAACTGGTCTACGAACGATCGCGCTACGGGTAGCTGATCTTCCCGAATGAGCAAGTCATACGTTAGATCAAACTCCGACAAAAGCCGAACCCCCCGCAGAAACGCGGGGCGCGTCAGAAAATACTCGTTTGCCTCACTCTGAACAATGTGCCGTACTCCAACAAACTTAGGATGCTGGGCCCAGTGGGCTAGCCGTTCTTCCACCGCGTCACGCTGTAAATCTACCCAGCCGACCACTCCCCGAATAAAATCGTAGTTATCAGCCTGGTCCAACAGAAACTGGGTTTCCTGCTCGGTTTGCGCCGCTTGCACCGCCACGCAACCGCTTATTCCGCTGGCGTCCAGTTCCTCTTTTAGATCAGCCGGAAGGTAATCCCGCTTTAGCACTTTCATCTCATCGGTGATCCAGCCGTGCGTCACGGGTGCGTAATGCCAAAAGTGTTGGTGACTGTCAATGCGAATCATACCGAGCCTTAACTTTGCCGAACGTGTTGTTTTGAGCTGCCTAGTGCGTCAATGCCAAGCTCCACCACATCATCCGCCTTTAAGAACTGGGGCGGATCAAAGCCTAATCCTACTCCAGCCGGAGTGCCGGTAGAAATAATGTCGCCCGGTAGCAGCGACATAAACTGGCTCAGGTAGCTCACCAGATACGGAATTCGGAAGATCAGATCCGAGGTAGTGCCCTGCTGTTTGATTTCGCCGTTCACGGTGAGCCACATGCCCAAGTTGTGCACGTCATCTAGCTCATCGGGGGTGACTAGATAGGGACCTAGCGGGGCGAATGTATCGCAACTTTTTCCTTTTACCCATTGTCCCGAGCGTTCCAACTGAAAAGCCCGTTCGCTATAGTCGTTGTGCAGGGTATAGCCCGCTACGTAGTTCATTGCCTCTTCCTCGGTGACGTAGGTGGCCTTTTTCTTGATGACTACGGCTAGTTCCACTTCCCAATCGGTTTTTTCACCGCCGCGGGGCAGCAGCAGGTCGTCGTTCGGGCCGACGATTGCTGAGGTGGCTTTGAAGAAAATAATTGGCTCGGTTGGTAGATCCATTTTGCTCTCGCGCGCGTGATCGCGGTAATTGAGCCCGATACAAATGATTTTGCCTGGACGTTGCACGGGGGGTGCAATTCGTTCATTTTCGAGCACCGCCGGACACTGGTCAGCATTGTCGGATAGCCAGTCGGCCAAGCGGGCGATGCCATTGTTAGCAAAGAATTCGGGAGCGTAGTCTTCGCTAAATCCCCGAACGTCTAATTGTTGGTCGTGGTACAGGACTCCCGGTTTTTCGTTGCCCAACGGGCCAAAGCGAAGTAGTTTCATACTGGTTGGTTAGGTTAGATTAGAATAAGTGAATTAGCTGTTTAGGTGAACGAAGCCCCCATCTATTGGGTAGTTTGTGCCAGTGATAAAGCCTGCTTCGTCTGAGCAAAGGTAGAGGGCTAGGTTCGCAATCTCTTCGGGGCGGCCCATGCGGCCAATTGGTTGGGTACGCGAAAGCTTTTCGAACATCTCGGTTTCCTGACCAGGATAGTTCTGCTGGATGAAACCGTCCACGAATGGAGTATGCACCCGGGCCGGGGCAATGCAGTTGCACCGAATATTATCAGCAAGATAATCCTTTGCCACTGAGTAGGTCATTGTGAGCACTGCTCCCTTGCTCATAGAGTAAGCAAAGCGTTCGGAAATGCCTACCATTGAGGCCACTGAGGCCAAGTTGAGAATCACTCCGCCTCCCTGCTTCTTCATGGTAGGAACAGCAGCCCGCAAGCAGTTAAATACCCCTTTAATATTGACCTGATAGATTCGGTCTAAATCTTCTTCGGTGGTGGTCTCCACGGTTCCCACATGCGCGATAGCGGCATTGTTGATAAGCACATCCAAACGGTTGTTATCCTGAAGTACATCAGCAAACGCTTGCTTCACTTGTGCATAATCAGACACATCGCAAGGGTATCCTTTTACCTTTCCTCCGGCTTTTTGAATCGACGACACCGTAGCTGTATAGGCATTCTCATCAAGGTCAAAAATGTGAACAAATGCGCCTTGCTTAGCAAAAACTTCTGAGATACTTTTACCAATTCCGCTGCCGCCGCCTGTGACAAGTACCGCCTTTCCACGAAAACTAAATGGTTGCATAAAATGAACTGCGTTTCAAGAGAGCGTAAGCTACAAATATAATCACCTTACGCCCGGAAAAAACACTGAATTTGCGTGATACAATGGCTTCTTCTAACAACAGTAGAGAACAAACAACTAGCCTGAATAGTACATAGGTAGTTTTTCTTAGTCTTGCCATAAAGCGGATAAAGATAATTGTGCCATATTGACTTTAATGCGGAGTGCATAATCGATATGGGTAGTCACCGGTAAACCATAAATGATTTGGAAGTAATCCAGTCAAATAAGCTAGTGCGGAACATCTTAAGTAGTCTTGTAATCGTCGTCTTTTACCTATTTGGTGGTGATAACAAGGCGAGTGGCCAGACGCTGATGGTGGAGAAGGCTTTTGAACTGCTGAAGAAGAAAGAGCTCGACAAAAGTTGGGAAGCTATTCAGTTGGCTACCAAAAATCAAGAAACAGCCCGCGACCCCCGCGCTTGGTACGTAAGAAGTTACGTAAGTAAAGAGCTTTTTAAAGCGAATCCGCAGAAAAACGTTAGTTTTGGGACTGAGGCGCTTGATGCTAGCCAGACTAGTATGGAGCTCGATCAGCAAGAAAAGTATCACAAAGAGTGTAAGGCTATTGCATCATTTGTTTACACTAATTACTACAACCAAACGGTGACGCTTCTCAATAGCGAAAGCTACCAAGAGGCCTTGATCAAACTGAAAGCACTCACCCAAGACCGCCGGTCGTTCAACGAGTTCTACGCTGAGGCATCCTACCTATCAGGCTATGCCTACTTGATGTTGCACCTCCCTGACTCTACCCAGCACTATTTCTCGCAGGCGCTCACCGCCGGATATCGCGATCCATTAATCTATGAAACGCTTGCCAGCACCTATCTAGATGCTAATGAGGTGGGCAAAGCGCGCACCATGGTTGATATGGGGCAAATTCTATTTGCTGACGACCGCGGGCTAAAAATTGCTGAGCTAAATATCTTGATGAAGGAGGAGCATTACGAGCGAGCAGCGCAGGCGGCCGAGCAGTACCTCTCTTCATACAAGAAAGATACCGAGGTTATGTTACTCTACGGAACCGTGCAGGGGCGATTGTTTGACAGCAAACCTGACAAGAAAGAAGCTCATTTTGAGAAGCGAATAGCTATCTACGAAAAAATTCTAAAGTTAGAACCTAACAACCTGCTTGCGAACTACAACTTAGGCATTACTTACTACAACAAAGGCGTGGAGCTGATTAATAACGAAGAAGTCTTCGAGAAGGATATATTTGAGTTTGACCAACTGCTCAACGTTTGCGCCGGGTTATTTCAAAGAGCGTTGCCCTTCGTTTTAAAAGCTAATCAGCTAGATCCCAATAACTTCAATGCGCTTAAAGCCTTGGAAGGCATCTACTACAACCTTAATGAACAAGAAAAGTACGCTCAAGTCCAAGCCCGTATCAACGCTATAAGCAGCAACTAGGTCTAACCGGGAACCTTTCTTTACTATCAACGGTCCTGTATTAAAGCACTTCTACAGCACTGAGTTCTTAGTCATAAGCTCCAAGAGATCCTTATTGGCGGCTTGTTAGATAAGCGAGGTCCTGGTGATCGGTCATCAGCCCCAACAATGGTAATTAATCCGGCCTGAGACGTATTCAGTGCTACGACCTATCTGTGCCAGAATAGACCTCCAGCCTGTAATATCAACTTCATGGTACTGTCTTATTCAGGGGATCACCCGCACTGGTGTGTAGGGGGGGAGTGTTTCTGCGCCCTTGTTCCATCCTTTTAGTGCATCTAAGGAAATGTTATACCGCTCAGCAATCTGCTGCAAATTGGGCTGAGCCTGGATAATGTAGATGGCCTGCGCCGATTGGGGCAGTTGAGAAGTAGTGCCAAGTCGCAATTCTACCCGCCGACAATGCGCTAGATTATCGCCTGGAACTGACCCCATCGCTAGTTGAGAGAGTTGCTGGGGAACCACCCCCTGCGCTAACAAGTAACGCTGCACCGAGCGAGCCCGCCATTGGGTAAGTTGCTCGTTATACCGGCGCGTTCCGGTTGAATCTGCAAACGCCCGAATTTCGATGGCTACCTCAGGATGCTGCTGGTGAAATGCAGTCAAGCTATCCAACGTGGCTGTTGCACCAATGGGTAGCGTATGCTGGTTGGTAGCAAAATAAATGTTATTAAAGTGAACAGCGATACTGGGGGGCTCACTTATCGGAACCACGGTGAGTTCGGCTAGCTTATAATTAGGGCGGGAAACAAAAGACCGCGACGGGCGCTGAAACGCAACCCGATTGCTCTCGTGATACGCAATATTAGTAAAGGTGAAGCCTCCCGAATTATCAACCAAGGCGGTTGCCAGTGTATCGTTCTGCACATTAACTAAAAACACTTTAGGCGGAAAGTCGCCCTCAGTGGTAAGGCGGCCACTAAGGGTAACGCGTTCGGTACCTTCTTCAGCGATTTTCTGGACGTAAAAGCGGTCGGGCGGGGTGCTTGTGTCTACTTCGGGCAACTTCTTAAAGAAACGACGCGATTGTGACAGGCGAGCCACCCGACCTTTCTCGCGTTCGCTCAAGTTTTGGTAACGGAAGGCAAGTTGCACAGACTGGCTCTCTTCGGCTATGATCTCGTCAAACACCCAGGCGTCAATAATCCGCCGCACAAACTGTTTGTCTTCGGAAGAAAGGGTTTCCAGAAAGTAGTGATCTTCTGCCGAGAGGCTATCCTGCGGCTCTTCTACCAGAAACTGCTTACGCTGGGCTACCAAACGTTGAATACTCTCTTGGTCTGAACGGGGCAGCGTCTCGTAGAAATGCCTTACTTCTTCGTCGAGCGAAGCCAAGCGTGGTTCACGCGGGGTAAACTGTCGGGCGTTGGCTAAGCGCCCCACGCGCGCTTGCTCTTCCTCCGAAAGTGTTTGATAGGCAAATACTTCATCCGTAGTAGGCAATTGCTCAAATGTGCGCTGATGAAAGACATTCTTCCGATCCACCACCCGCTCAATCCGCTCCTGATCTTTAGGTGAGAGCTTAGAAAAGGTCACTTTGGCCTCATCGTTTACCGGAGCGTCGGCTGCTGCAATCAAAGAAAAAACTTGAGCATCGATAATGCGAGACGCGAGCGCTCGCTCTTCGGTAGGCAACCGCTCATAAAACTGCTGGTCAGCAAGAGACAAAGCGTCAGAGGTTTCTCTGAGCAGAAACTGCTTCTTGGCCCGTGCTAATCGGTTAACGGTCTCCTTTTCTTTCGATGAAAGCTTCTCGTAATACTGCTGTTCCGGTTCTGATAGCGTAGTGCTTTCAGTTACAGCTTGCTGAAAAGAGCGCCGCTGAACGTAGCGATCCACCTGCTGCTGTTCGGCTAAATTGAGCGATTGATACATGTAAGCAACATCTTCGTCCGGCTGTTGCGTATCCCATGCCTTCTCCAGAAACTGTTGCGCACTAATCATTCGGTTTAGTTCGGTCTTTTCCGCCTCGGGCAGCGATTGATAGTAGAACAAATCTTCCAGCGTGGGTTGCTGCGTGAGCGTTTGCTGGTAGAAAGTTCGCTGGCCGACAATGGCGCGATCCACCTTTTGTTGGTCTTTGGTAGGCAATGCTTCGTAAAAGAAGACAATCTCAGGATCCATCGTACTGCGCTCCTGTAGTAGCATCTTAAATAACTGTTCGTCTACTAAATAAGCAATTTTGGTTCGTTCCGACGGGTCTAGTTGTTGGTAGTAGCGTTGGTCCTCTTCGGATAAAACTTCTACTGGCTCGCGAAGCAGAAATTGCCGTTTAGCCCGCGCCAGTCGTTGCACCAGCTGCTGGTCTTGTTGAGAGAGTGATTCGTACTGGTACTGCTCGGTATCCGATTGGGCAAGCTGATCCATTAAAACCTCCTGAAAGGCCCGGCGATTCACGTACTGATTCACCTTCACTTTATCGGCGTAAGGCAGTCGATGATAAAAATCTCCGTCCGAGAACAGGTCCGCCGAAGCAAACTGCAGTTCGTACCAGTCGGCTTCTATCACCGGACGGAGGCGCGTCAGGGCATGAATGGTATCGGACTGAATGCGGAAAGTGTACACATCGAAATTGCCGTCTTTATTACCGCGGTTGGATGTCAAGAATGCCTGCCGCTCCCCAAGTCGAAGATACCAGTCGTCTTGGCTAGAGTTAAAGGGATACCCCAGGTTAGTCACGGCGGCACCGTAGGCAGCGTAGAGGTCGTAACCTCCCAAACCAGTCGGTGCGTTAGAGGAAAACACCAAAGTGCGTTCATCCTCAAAATAGGCAGGAGAAACCTCCTGAAATGCGGTGTTGATAGAAGTGCCCAGGTTGATTGGCGGTTGCCACGCCCCCCCGATTTGGGTACTCATCCAGAGGTCAAACTGCCCGTATCCTCCGGGCCGGTCCGAGGCAAAATACAGGGTGTCGTTTCCTGGGGAGAGGGCCGGATGCTTCGCATTGTACCCCGGTTGATTAATCGCTTCGCTGAGGGCCGTCGGTGCCGACCATTCCTTACCAAAGAGCGAACTGCGCATGATACGGCAAGTGCTATCCTGGTAGCACGCAGTAAAGTAGAATTGGTCGCGCGTTTGATTGAAGGTGCCGCTTCCCTCATTAAAGCGTGAGTTGAGCGCGGCCAATTCCGGGGGGGTGGGATTGGCCTGCCACTGTGACTGCTTTTGCAACCACAAGAAGTCACTAAGCGGAGTTCCGTACTGTCCTTCGTGGGCCTCCCCCGAGGTGCTGCGGGTCGAGGAAATAATTAAACTGGAGTCGTGCTGCCACGGCAGAGCCCCAAAGTCGTGGAAAGGAGAGTTGACGGGGGGCGGGAGCCGTTGAAACGAAAACTCGGAAGAAGGTTGTTGAAAAAGCTGATACGCCAGGGTAATCCCTTCCGCCTCAGTCTTGGCCCGCTGGGTGAGTTGTTGAACCGACGGATTCTCGGATGCTTGATAGCTGGTGGTAAAGTCTTCCAACGCCTGCTGTGCAGCCCGGTAAGCCCCGGTGTATTTTAGCATCAGGCCGTGGTAAAACTCAGCCTCGGGAAGGGTAGGGGCAAGGGGTTGCGCGGTTCGGTACAGCTCCAGGGCTTCAGCGTAGCGAAACCGATGCCGCTTGCACTCGGCAAGATAATAGTAAGCGTCGGCGCGCTGCTTGTCTACCGTTATCGCTTCCAAAAAGTAGGCTTCCGCTTCGTAGAACCGTTTCTCTCGTAGGAGTTGCTGGCCCGCATGAAGCAACGCTTGGAAGCGTTTTCCAGGGGGGGTATGAACGAACCGTGGTACCGTATCAGCATTCATTTGCATCATTTGTCCCGCTTGGGCGCCGAACAAAGACGCGAGTAGTAACGCTCCGAGAGATAAATATTTTTTGAGAATGGGCATCAGATCATGGGAGTAGAAAAGTTGCGGAGCCCCCCTTTTTTATTGAACCAGCGATAGGCCAACGATACCTCAAAGGCCCCGCCCCGGAAAGCGCCCGCGGCTACTGGTTGGGTGTTGAAGTCATAGCTAACCGCCAGCAAATAATTTTGGTAGGATAAGCCCGCCGAAGTTACCCAGGAGTCGTTCCAGCGGTACCAAGCTCCGGCCAGCAACTGGAGGTGCTCTTCGGTGGCCTGATACGGTGGGGAAAACGAATAGTGTACATAGGTGCCCACGTTGACGTGATGCTGTCGGACGTTGCGGTAAGCCACTAGCATCTGGGGCAAAAGCCGGACGGAGGGAGACACCGGGAACTCTAAGCCGGAGTGCCAGCGCACCAGTAGTGCTTCCCGACCTCGGCTTGTCTGTCGAAACGAAGAATAGGGTCGGTTCAGATTGGCCACTGCCAAGCCAGTGAAGCCACTAAGACGGCGCAGTAGTAGTTCGCGCGACGGGTTATAATGATACGTTAGCCCCGCTGTGAAGGTGGCAAACCCCACCCGGTCGTTGAGTGATTCGATCGACGGGCTGATTTCGGGATTGTATCCCACCGCTGGGTCGTACTGCGACCCCCACTGCAAGCGATTCAGGTAGAGCCGCCGCTGGGTAAATCCACCTTGCAAGCCAAACGACAGCAGACGCTTCTGTTGCTGATCCAGGCTTAGATTGTAAGCCGCGCCCAGTTTAACGCCCGTAGCGCGATAAAAACGATCAGTACCCACCGTCTCGTTCACCAGTGAAAGCCCGATACCTCCCGCCTGTCGGCGTCCACCGGGAACGAAAATCGGTTTGGCCAGCGATAGTGCGCTGGCTTGGTGAGGATTAGCCAAGTTACGCCACTGCGTACGGTGCTGCACTCCGACCATGCCGTGCGATTGGGTGCCCAGCAGGGCCGGGTTCACATTAAGGGGAGAAAAATAGTATTGCGAAAACATCGCTGACTGCGCGGAGACTTGCTGGGCAACCATCAGCAGCAGAACCACTAGCAGCGTTTGGGGCTTGACGTGCAGAAGAACAAAGGTAGCGTTAATAATCACCAAGGTCAGTTAGTAGTGAAGAATGGTTCCGCTCTGCTGGAAAGGCTTTCCGCCGACGAACGAGCCCTTAAGCAGATACCGGTAAGTTGTCGCCACCTCAGTGGCGCCCACTGGGCCACGCCACCCCTGAGTAGATGCTTCTTCCCACGAGCGCGTTTCGTATACGATGTTGCCCCACACATCCTGGATGGTGAGGTAAAAATTATTGGGTGAGATACGTTGCCCGTATACCTTTACGCACTGGTCTTCGGGGTTGGGCGCGGAGGCAGAAAAGGCGTTGGGGAGGTAGAGGTTTTTAGTGTCTTCTGCAATATCGAAGCCTACGGTGAGGATGGGCAAAGTGGAAGGCTGATCGCTGCTGATGGTGAAGCGGTCGCCTCGTACGCTGAGCGACGATTTGCCTAATGAGGTAAAACCAGACCCAGAACGTTCGGCTCCGAGCACCATCACCTCGTCGCGGTAGGAAGAGTAGTCAGCGTTGGGGGCAACGAAAGTAAGCTCGGCTTGTGCCCCGGTGTAGTTACCACTTAGGGTCTGCACCTGCCAGTGGAACGGCGTGCCGTTGATGGCGGTGCGGGGGAAGTAGGCAATACCCACCGTAGGGTCAGCGCCGGTTACGTTCAGAAGGGTAGCCGGGGCGTAGGTGCCGTTGCTTCCGACCGGATAAAACTTGGTGCCGGTACCCGCGTGATATAAAAAGCCATCAACGTAAGATTGGGTGGAGCCTTCGAATACAGTTGCGTTTGGATAGATAACCAGTGTTTTTTTCGCAGAGAGAATACCCGATCGTAGGGTTAGTTTCTGGTGGATTGATAGGGCTACATCGAGTGACTTTACTCCGCCCCCTTGAATGGTGAGAACAGCAAGATCAAAGGGTGAAGAAACTATCGTTTGGCTGGTTCCTATTAGTGATAATGTGCCTGATATACCCGACAAGGACCCACTATTTTGTAGATTGCCCACCAGACCCAAATCGCCGTCCATTTTTATAATACCTCGGTTGACTATACTGCTTGAGACGTGTAGTTTGGAAGCAGAATTTATGGTAAATATTCCATCAGCTACGACTAGCTGAGCAAAAGATGGACAGTGGCTTATTATGCTAAGAACCAAAACTAGCGTACAAAAGTGATTTAATACTCCGATCATGTCACTGATTTTTGTCGCCCTTTAATATTTCTACCCATGTGGTTCCGTTCCAAATTTTAAGTGAACCTTTGTTGTTGACGCCCCCGTTTTCATCAAGCCAAAGAGTTCCTACCGCTCTATTTGCCGAGGTAGGTTGAGTAATATTGATACGACCGTCTTGTCGCGCACCATCTGCGGTGCTTCCACCTCCGGAAATAGTAGCCGGTACCCAACTGCTTCCGTTCCATCGTAATACCTGACCAATTGCTGTTGCGGTGCTTCCAATAGGCTGACCGAGCAATCCCTTGACAGTAAGCTTCGCGTCTTCGTTGAGCGTTGCATCTCCACCTACTTCTTTAAAACCCATATTGTTAGCGAGTCCCTGTCCTACCCCGAGCCACCCCTTGGGAGAAGGGTTTATTCTTATCTCGTCACCAGAAACAGATAGACCATTGCCAGCATTGACTTGTAAGCTGCCATTTGTCGTGTTTTTAGATAGACCAGGACCCGCCACATCGGCATTGATTTTTTCTTTAGTGATGACGGCGTCCGTGATGGTTGCCACTCCACTTGCGCTGATGGTGATATGTCCGGAAATAGTTACCGGAACAGGGTCATCAGAAGTATTGCCAATGAAAAACTTTCCTGTTTCTAAGCTGGCTGGGGTTCCAGCGCCACTAATAGTAACGGTGTGGGTTGTTGGCCCTTCGGTGATATTAAGAATATTGGAGCCAGTGATGCTAACAGCGGTAATGATGCTTTCATCGTTTACGTACTGCTTGAGCGTTTCATCCCGATCGTCTACGTATTTTCGGTTGGTAGCATGGCTAGCAGCGGAAGGACTCGCTAATCCAATAATCTGGTTGTTTCCAGCATTGTTACTCGTGTTAAGCACATCATCTAAACCTCGGTTGTCTACATACTCTTTATTAGCCGCATCCTTCGGGTCGTCGGGGTCGGCTAATCCTATAATTTTCTGATTGTTAGCATTGTTGCTCTTATTGAGAACATCTTCCAAGGTGGGAACACTCCCGCCGGGCAAAGTGGCACTGGTTATCTCTGAATCTACGTACGCTTTGGTGGCGGTGTGGTTGGCAAGTGTAGGAGTACCCAAATTGATAATCTGTAAGCCTTGCGCATCGTTGCCTTTATTTAGCACGTCATCCAACGGCTGATCGTCAGCATCATTACTATCTACGTAAGCCTTATTGGCCGCATCATTTGGACTAGTTGGCGTGCTTAGATTAGTAATCCGGCTATTCGCATCACTACTCTCTCCTAGAACAACTCCCAAACCAGGCGGCGGCTGGGCCGTCAGAACCACATTGCTAATTTCGTTGTCGACATAACCCTTAGTAGCAGCGTGGTGAACCTCAGTAGGATCGAGCAAACCGATAATTTGCTTGTTACTAGCATTGTTGTTGTTGTTCAATACATCATCCAGCGATGGATTGCCGCCCGGCATAGCCAGAATTTCTTGATCAACGTAGGTTCGGGTGGCACTTTCTCGGTCATCCACGTATTGTTTGTTCGCTGCATCTTGGACATCCGTAGGATACGTTAATTTAGTGATCTTACCGTTGGCATCACTACCTTCTCCCAATACGGTCTCCAAATTAGGAGTTGAGCCGCCAATAATGGTTACACTCGATACTTGATCGTCTACATATTTCTTATTAGCAGCATCTTTGTCATCCGTTGGACTGCCTAGGTTCGTTATTTTTTTGTTATCAGCATCACTGCCTTGATCAAGAATCGCCTTCAAATTAGGATTAAGCGAAGAAACGCTTGATAGTTCTGCATCTACGTAACCTTTGGTGGCCGCATCATCGCTTTCGGTGGGATTTCCCACTTTGGATATCTTTTGGTTTTCAGCGCTAGCTCCTTGCTGTAGTACCGAAGATAAATTGGGGGCACTAGTCGCTACCCCAGCCAGGCTACCGATCGAAGCAAAAGTGTTACCACTAAATCTGAATACTTCGCCAGTGCTCTCGTTGATATAAAAATCCCCCTCGGTGGCGTTAACCCCGTCGGGAGCAGCGGTACCGGTATACCAGGTGGTGCCCGAAACTCCTGGGCTGCCTCCTTCCGCTCCGCCGGAAGTGCCCGCACGCCACGCGCCGTCGAACCAGTAGTAAAATTGCCCCTCATTAACATCAAATACGAGCAAGCCATTATCGGCACGCGTCAGTTTGCTGGTGAAAGAAGAAGCTTGTCGCTGCGCGGTGGTGAGACGGGGGGCGAGAAAACCCTGGTTTCCATTTTCGGGAACCAACTCTAGCACCGCATTGGGGTTGGGTTGGTCGGTGCCCATACCAATCACGGTTTGTGCTTGAACGGTTGTTCTTAATCCTCCAACTGCTAACACTGAGATAAAGAAGAATGATAAGAAGTAATTTTTTACCATTACGGTGCGTTTAAAAGTACTGTTTATGGAGTTTAGCCTATTTCGTGTCCGCTAACTTTCCTCTTTCTACCGCTATTGCGGCTAGAGATCACTGTTCATACGACGGATATTGTCCTGGTTAGCGTTCTTAGGCTAATGACAGGGACGCCTTTTATTTCTTGAATATTGTTAATATTTGGCTGTGGAATTGACCGTTTTAATGAAAAAAAGCACGAATGTCAAGGGTGACGCAAGTTTGCGTCGTAATCAGAGAGACAACTTTAAGGCCCCCTGCGTAGGCACCGAATGACAGGGAACAGATTGAGTAAGGGCCTCCTTGGCCAGTTGCTGTGCTTGCCATCGGCTGTTGGAGCTGTTGATGATCAACTGCTCATAGGAAAAATGCGCATCCAGCGATTTGAGACGGCGAACCGCATTGTTGCTAACAACCAGATAATCGACCGCTACGGTTCGGGTGGTACCCTCCCTGGTTGGCAACGGGCCATCGACAAAAGCCAGTCTTTTTCCCTGCCACACCGCGAGGGTCACATTGCCTCGTCGTGTCAGGGGAAGCGGCTGACGGACCGAGACAGCTGTATCTAAAAAAATAGTGGTCAGTCCTGCCTGAACATGGTTTGGTTCGATCTGATAGGCCGCCTTCTCGTTCCAGCCGCCCCAGTGATAATTAGAGTGTCCACTGGTAAAGTCAACGTGCGACTGCTTATTTACCTGATAGAAGGTGATCGTCTGCTGCTGTTGCTGTGACCAATGGTAATTAATGCGCAGCCCGGCGAAGGCCATCAGGCAGCTACAGCCAGCGAGTAGATAGGAAAACCGACGATAGTGGAAAAACAGAGCGGTGGTGAAGAGCGATCCGTACAGCATCAACACCTGGGGGATATCTACGTACAAGCCATCTACGTAGCTGAGCGGAAGGTGTTCTAGTCCGTAGATCAACGCGTTGACTCCCGAAATCACCGTTTCCAGTACCTTGCCTACGATGGGAAGCAAGACCGGAACCAATGTTCCCACCGCGATGGTGAGCAGACCTAGCGATAAGATGACGAACGCTGCCGGAATCACTACGATGTTGGCTAACCAGAAGTACGTCGGAAACTGGTGGAAGTAGTACAAACTGATGGGTAATGTAGCCAGTTGTGCTGCGATTGACACCGCCGTGAGGGCCCACAGTTTATCAGTGAGCCAGAACCGGCATTCTAATAGTCCGTAGATGCGCGGCTGTAGGTAGACGATGCCCAAGACCGCCAGATAGGACAGCTGGAAGCCAACCGAAAGCAGGTAGTAAGGATTGATAAGTAGTAGCAAAAACGCTGATAACGCCAGCGTATTGAAGATATTGGCGCGCCGCTGCGAAGCTTGGGCCACGATGACGCAGGTGAACATAGTGGCCGCGCGCATCACCGATACCGAGCCGCCGGTTACCAGCGCGAACAACCATAGCGTTGCGACGCAGGCTAGGGCGTGCAGCACCCGTCCCCGTCGGGTGCGTTGTAAAAAGCTGAGCAGAAACGCCACCACTCCGTATACGATGCCAATATGCAGCCCCGATACGGCTAGTACGTGCATGGCTCCAGCCCGACTGTAGGCTTGCCGGACCTGATCGGCCAGTTGATCTTTGACGCCCAGCACCAATGCTAGGGCAATGCCCCGGGCTTGCGGATCAGCGACCGCCTGGATAATTTGCCCTTTGCTTTGGCTTCGCATCTGGTTGATGGCATGCGTAGCCCGGTTGGGCAGCACCTGTTTTATTAACTGCCACTGTTCGGCGCGGAGGTAGTGCTGATGGTAGACCTGCTGGTTGGCCCAGTAGCGTTGCTGGTCGAATGCCTGGGGATTAGCCGGGGGAGCGATAATTTGAGGAGTGCCTTTGACAACAATCTGATCACCGTAGCGCAGCAGACGAAGGCTATCCGCTTTGGGCTGATAGATGATAATATTTGCTTCTAGCGATGGCGAAGGGTGGATCATGCTAGTGCTGTCGCGCACGAGCACCTGAGACAAACGGGCGATGGTGCGCCAGGAGTTCTGGCGTTCGTCGGCACCAGAGGTGACGGTGGCTACGTAGTGGGAGTAGGCGGGCTGATACTGTAACAGGTGATTCGTCCGCTGATTGACTTGATATTGGTTGACCCGAACAATACCAACACCGGCGATAAGCAACAGACTTGCTATCCCGAGCAGCACGTTGAAGCGCTGTTGCCAGCGGGCAGGAGTCGCTACAACCACTACTCCGTATAAAGAAATCAACAACGCAATAGTCACTATTGAAATTGACACTGCGTATTGAAACCCGGCCAGAACACCCAAGATAAGGGCCGGGGTGAACCGAAGAAAAGGGTAGGGAGCCCAGCGAAACATAGTTGTTTTTGCCGGAAGATACCGACGGTCCCGCTCAAGCGCTACTTGAAACGCGCGTAAACCACGCGCTGTACCAAATCAACCTTCTTTTCTTGTTCCTGCCCTGCTATTGCCCCGCCGACTCGTCAGTTCGCGCAAAGGAAGGCTTAGCATCAGGTGCTTTCGGATGATAGGCAATGCGGCGAAAGCAAAAATACTGAAGGTTGTGTTTCATCCCTGTAGAGGCAGTGAATCCCCAGATTACGTCGGTGACGCCCTCAAAGATCTCGCCGATCAGGTCGTGCTTCCCTTGATATACCACACTGTTATCGAGCCGTACAGTTACCTCTTGGGTGTCGGGGTTCCAGGCGAAGCGAAAGTTGTGCATCCGGTCGTCCTCCAGGTCATAATCGTCGTTTTCGTTGTTCCAGTAAGTTTCGTGGTAGCTGCTTCCATTGATCAGAAAAGCTACGTGGTCGCTTGCCGGGTCGTTCTGATACGGATTTTGGTAGGTGTTGAACTCAACCGCTACCGAAGGAGCGATAAAGTTACCCGATGCAAAATTGGCGTTGAACCGTCCGTAGCCTAGTCCTTCACCGTAGGTGCCAAACGCATCGTAGGCGCGCTCATCGTTGTGCACCACGAACGTGATTCCGTCGGCTCCCAGGTCATTCTTATCTCCCAGGTAGATATCAAACTCTATCTCAAAGTAGCCGGTCAGGTCCAGGGTGGTGGTACTGTAGGCAATCCCTTCGGCGTATCGCTCATCGGGGGTGAGCATAATGCAGCCCGAAGGCATGTAGTCGGCGTATCCCCGCAGCTCGAACTGCGCGTGCGCTGACAACCATAGGGTTCCACAGAGAAAGGTAAAAAACGATTGCTTCAAGCTAGGTAAGATCATCGGTGCTTCGGTTAGGCGGTAAAATCGCTGAGCAGAATAATAGATGCGTGCTTCGTTGGCTAGTTGCAGCGTAGCAGTTATATACAGCAACGCCAAAGTAGTTTTAGTAGTTCTTAAAACAATTCAGCACGCAGCCGGTAGTACACTAAACGAGTTCATAATTTAACCTTAAACGACAATGGCACAAGATACCAAAGAAACTAAGTCCTGGCCCGAATTAGCCATCGGATTGTACGACAAATTGACCGGACGCAACGCTGAAATTACTTACGAATTCGATGATTTTGATCTGTTCGTTCCCAGCAAAGTCGGAGCAAAAGGTAGTGTGGAGCATGCGCATTGGAAAATGAATGGCACTCTGCGTATTCGCACGAACGACGACCAGAGTAAGGACACCCAGAAGAAGTAAGCATTATGGCTAAGACGATCGACGTAATCGCTGACCTAACCATTGAGTTAGATGGGGATAAAGTGAAGGTAACCAACGACAGCGATGGCGATCTGATCATAAACTTCCCGGATAAACAAATATTGGGGAAGTTTATGAAAACACGGTTTGCCCTCAGTTCTGACTTTAGCTCACTGAATCGAGTGAACAAAGCGCTTCAGAAAGAGCAGCAGCCGGTAGTGCTACGGGTGAATCAGGAAGACTGGGTGATACTGGGGCGCTACGATAATCCCGTGATAAAGTATGCTAAGCTAGCGCCTCTTTTGCTCAACAATACCCTTTCTGGTTCTGAATCGAAAGAATGGTACGTTCTCGCCGGAGTGCTGGGGGGCAGTATACTAGCCGTTTTACTCTATCAGCTGATCAGAAAACGAGACTAATGCCAGTGCGAAGGTTGGCCACGCGAGCTGCTCCCGGATTAAATGCCGCTACCAGATTGTCAGTAACGCAGTGAAGCTGCAATCCTTTCGGGCCGGTGGTGATGGTAAAGCCCAGTCCCAAATTATTAAATGACCGGCTTTGCACGGAATAGGTGGCGGCTGCCTGTAGCCAGCGGCCCACTTGTTGGCTGATTCCCAGTGATAAGCCACGGCGGAAAGAGCCGATGTAATCGGTGTATAGCGTGGCAGAAGCCTTGGTATTGGGAGCTAATCGATAATGTCCCGTGACGTACATCTGGGTGGGTAAACCGGTGGTGTAAGAAGCAGAATCTTCAGTCACCTCAAAAATGTCAGCAATGGAATCAGTGAGGGCAGTTAAGTCAATATCAAAACCGCCGCCGGTAAGCGCATCGTTGTCGTCGACTCCTTCAAAACGAAATGATCCTTCCGAACGCTGGTTCAGCACATTAGATTTCCAGCTAATAAATCCTAAGTTAATTATTGACCCCGAAAACGACAGTTTATCATCTAACTGGTAGGTAGCTCCTAAATCCACACCCATACCGAAATTTTCAGTGTTGGTGATATAAGGTTCAATATCATCATCCAATGCATCTAGCCCTGAAGTTTGCACCAGCATGTCGGCCTCCAGCGTCAGTGCGTACAAATCCGCTTCGCTTCCGGTGGTTATGCCATAATTTGTTCTTCGCGTAGTAACATTCCCGAGACCAAACAGCGTCTTGAGACGCCCTCCTACCACTAACTTATCATCTTCCAACATTTTGCGGTTGTAGCCCAGGCCAATTTCCCGGTAATGCATCCCCCGGAGCCAGTATCCGCCCAAGTCAATTGTTTCGCCAGGAGCATTCCCTTCTACTGCGGTTCGCAGCAAGGCATCGGAGTAACCCATTCGGGCCTGAAAACGCTCAGTGACATTAAATGAAAAACGCGCGTTGCCCGTCCGAAAGCTCACGGCCAGTAAATCTAAAGACGCATTCATATTGGTGAAGCTTCGTTTGCCCACCTTGGTATTTCGGTAGAGCTTGCCGATGTCTAGCGTTTTCTGCCCGTCTTCACCAGTTTCTACCTGAGAAACTATCTGATTATACGTAAATCCCGAGTTGTTGACCCCCACTTGTATCGATGGAAGAATAGGTGCCACACTGATATGGATATTATTTCGAGGCCGGAATGCCGGATTGGTATACGACGCCTGCTGAACGTTGTTCATCAGGTGCAAGGTTAGTTCTTGCTGGGCCATAGCCGAAACTGAGAGCAGTGCGAAGACGCTCATCAGCCAGTAGCGGTAGTTCATATTGAGCCGAATGTTAGTTGAGGGAAGTTTTTATCTGCGTTGCCAGACTAAAGCGAACGCTGTAGAATGAGTACATCTTAATTTGGTTGTTAGCGTCACTTACGCTGTTTAGCGCGGTGCGAACCAACAGGTGGGTAGCCGAACGCACCCGTTCGAACTTGTCTTGATCAAGCGTGGCGGCAATCGGTAGATCAACGGTGGCGGGGCGGGTTTTCCCGGTGCTACTGTTGATCAGATCGGCCGCTACCAGCAGTTGGTCTTCCTCCCCAAACAGAGATATCGGTTGTTGGGCATCGTTCAGAATCAGTTGTCCGTCCTCATCCAGGAAAAATATGCGCAAATTAGCCGTTAGGGGAAAACTATTCTCGGTCTTGATCAACACCTTCAGCTCTTCCACATCCTCCAAATTTGTGAAGTCTACCGGAATAGAATCTTGGAGAACAAGATCAAAGGTGCCCTCTAGGGGAAGTTCAATCTCTGTACTCACTTCAATTTGACTTTGATCCGTAATGAAGCTGGTGTCTTCGGGAGCGTCGTTGAGGGTGAAACGCGGGCCGAAAAGAAAGCTCCGGGGCAGTTTGGCAAAGGCGGTTCTAATGTTAGAGGTAGACTCATCAACTGCGTGGGTTTGAATAGCAGTTGAGTCGTCACGCCGTTGCATGAAAGGAAGCACGTACCCACCGCCAAAGAAAGTATATTCGGGTTTGTCCTTCAGTTGTACGTTTTTCCCGTCTTTCTGCACCACGAAAGAGTTATTTAAGTCGGCGGCAACCTTCACGCCAAACGAGTTAGCGAACTGAAAGTGTAGGGTAGGATTGAGGCTCAGGGTGCCATCCACTGCACCGTCTAGCAGCGGGATTTGAAGGGTGTCAGCGGGAATAGATACGTCAATGCCAGCGAAGCTGCCACTGAGGTAACTAAACGCTATGTCCGCCATCTTGATGTACAACTTGAGTTGTTGACCTTCGCTAATTGGTTGGCCCGAACCTTGAATGGCTACTTCAAGCTCGTAGCTGATTTCATCATCAACCAGTTCTAGTGAATAGTTGGCCAGTTCATATCCTTGACTAGCTACTTTGTTACTCCAGGCGTTAATGGTCACATTCCACACCAAAGGATTGCCCGTGATTCGGTCTTTGACGCTGGGGAAGGTAAGTTTGATGTCTAAATCGTGCTGATACTCAGAATTCAGCGTAAGGCTGAGTCTTCCTGCTTTACTTTCTAAGAAGAATACGCTTAGACCTGCCATATCCATTTCCATACTCCCTTCAAATTTTTGGGGGGGAGACTTCATGTTAAAGGCCGGTGAATTGATGCCCAGCGAGAAGCTAGGGTAGCTTTCCTGATCCGGAATAGGAGGCAGAATAGCTTCTGCTATTTGGGAGGATGACTGAGAACGATACAGAACGCTATACGTCTGATCTTCGTTTTCAGTGAGGAGTCCTTCACCCTCATCAATGGTGATGATATCAGACACCGTTAGGTTGGTATTTAACAGGGGCAGGGCAATGGAAGGGGAAGGTGCTTTAATCTCCAGTTCGCTTAGATCATCTTCGGGTAAGCAACCCGCTAGCCATAATGAAGATAAAACCAGGCAACCAACCGGACCTAGGGTTCGTAAACTTCTAGTCATATATTTGAACGTTTCGAGTGGGCAGTATCAACTTATTTAGATACGCAAAGTGGCACCTATTTTACTATAGAAGTAACTACAAGTAGGGCATTCTATACTCAGGTAGGGAATGAGCCCACTTTATTCATTTTCTCATATCACCCGACAGCTTCAACTATGATCAACGTAACGTCTGTGAGCAAAACATACGGGGGGCAGGCGGTGGTTTCTGACGTTTCGTTCACCGTGGGGCGGGGCAAGACCCTGGTTCTACTCGGTACCAGCGGCTCTGGGAAGACCACCGTCCTAAAGATGATCAACCGACTGGTAGAACCTACAAAGGGAAGTATTTCAATAGACGGAGAAGACATCAGCCAAGTGAAACCTGAGGTGCTCAGGCGAAAAATAGGGTATGTTATTCAACAGTCCGGTTTGTTTCCGCACTATACGGTATACGAAAACATAGCACTGGTACCTACGCTCGTTGGCTGGTCTACCGGTAAAATCCGCCAGCGGGTGCAAACCTTGCTTGATGTTGTAGGCCTGTCTGCCAAGTATGCCAAACGTTATCCCCACGAACTCAGCGGGGGGCAACAGCAACGGGTAGGCATTGGCCGGGCGCTGGCAGCAGATCCGCCGCTGGTACTGATGGACGAACCCTTCGGTGCTTTAGATCCAATCACCAAACAACAGATGACGCAGGAGTTTGCCTCTTTGGGGATGCTTCGCAAAAAAACGGTAGTTCTGGTAACGCACGATGTGCTGGAGGCTTTTGCCCTGGGAGATCATATTTACCTCCTGAACGGGGGAGTAGTTCAGCAGGGAGGTACTCCCAAAGAACTGCTTTTTCGCCCAAAAAACGATTTTGTACGGTCTTTTTTTCAAACGCAGCGGTTGCGCTTGGCCATGGAAGTAATCACTATCAATGACTTGGTATCCGACCCAACTGCTAAGCCACCCGGAAACCCATCGGTTGCAAGTCCTCTACGGGTACCGAAAGAAACCACTATCTTCCGGGTTCTTGAAGCAATGGAGGAAGCGAAAACCTCCTGGATTTCGGTGGGTGGACTCTCTCAGGAGATATTGATTAGTTGAGAACTGATGCTACAGCGCATGTTCGCCTACCAGGAAAGAGCAGTCTAGTTGTCCTGCCCAGTTCGATCTATATCTTCAAGTGTGAAATCTTCTTTGGTATACACATTGCTCACGTTACCCGCCCGGTCGCGGATAGTAACATCCACACGCAGGGTATCGTTTCGGAACAGTAGCTTATAAAAATCGACCGAACCCCATTGAAGCGTGCCTTTTAGTGGGCGGTCTACCGAAAAATCGTCCCGAAGTGGTGGAAAGCGCCCGCCCAAAGGAGCGCTGCAACGCTCAATTAAGAAGTCGTACTCTTCGTATTGCCCGTTTTCTTTAGTGTAGAGGGTGATGCTGTAGTTATAGTACGCCTCGTTGTAATCGGCCCGGATTGTATCCCTATTGGGTATTCCGTCGGTGAGGTCTAGGTCAATGTCGGTAAACTGACGGCAATTATACTCGGGGAAGCGGGGGTCAGGATCGTTTGCGTTGTAAAACCAGAAGCCTCCATCGTCCGGATTAGCGATCGGAATGTACTCGTTAGCATCATTTTCTCTTCCACTTACTCCCAGATCACCGTCGCCATCCTCAAAATCTACGCGTATCACCAGCGAATCAGGTTGTCTATCCACTTCTTTGAAATACACTTCAATATCGGTAAGCCGGGGCGGATCACCAAATTTAGGTGCTTCTAAACAGGCCGTGAACATCAGCGTGAAACCAACAAGGAAAAACAGTGAGCGGACGTATCTCATAGCGTGTATCGGCTTTTTAGCAACTGTATGGTGAAATTCTTTAAGATTAACCACCAATATAACGAACAAAGACTTTTAATAATGCGTAGCAACCCTATATTTCTATATGCATCGACTACAGCATTATCAAGAAAGTGTATTCACCGTTACTTCAGAAAATTTTGAGAGGCGGGCTATCGCTCAGTTTCGTTGGCAGGCAGTTCACAATCCAATATATCGCCGTTACCTAAACGAGCTAAACATCAATCCCCTTGATGTTAATACTACCACTGAAATTCCCTTCCTACCCATCGATTTTTTTAAGCGCCATCGAGTACTTTCCTGTCACGATACCGCAGTGGAGGCTGTGTTCGAAAGTAGCGGTACTACTGGTCAGTTACGAAGTCACCACTATATAACTAACTTAGACTACTATCAACGGGTGAGTCAGCATATTTTCGAGCAGCGCTTTGGCCCGCTTAGGTCTTATCACGTGCTCGCCTTGCTACCAACTTATCTGGAGCGAAACAATGCCTCTTTGGTTAATATGGTCGATTATTTTGTTCGGCAGTCAGGCTCACCAGCCTCAGGTTTCTACTTGAATAACTACGAAGAACTGCTCAAAGCGATCGAAGCAACGAAGCGAAGCGATCGACGAACGCTATTAATAGGGGTTACGTTCGCGTTGCTGCAATTGGCTGAGCGTTATTCTCCCGATCTGGGCCGGGTGTTATTGCTAGAAACCGGTGGGATGAAGGGTATGCGGCGGGAGTTGACCCGGTCGGAAGTTTATCAACAGCTACGAGAACAGACGGGGGTGAAGCAGATTTCGTCGGAATACGGCATGACGGAGTTACTTTCGCAAGCTTACTCAGCAGCGTCGGGTACATTTGTTTCGCCCCCCTGGATGCGGATACTAATTCGTGAAATCAATGATCCGTTTGCAATAGGCACCTATGGTTCGGGAGGCGTGAATATTATTGATCTGGCCAATGCGCATTCGTGCAGCTTCATTGAGACCAAAGACCGGGGGCACTTGCACAATGACTCAACCTTTGAGGTGCTGGGCAGATTAGACAACTCTGATATTCGAGGATGCAACACCATGCTTGATGATCATTAATAATATGGTTTTAATACTATAATTTTGTCTTATGTAACTTTTTTTCTATATTAGTATTGATTCTTACTAAATATAGTTTATATGAAAATTAAAACTACACTACTGCTACTGTTGATTGTTGGATTCACTGCTTGTGCCCCTAAAGTTACTTGTCCGGCTTATTCTGTTGAGAAGCCAATGGATACAAAGGAAATAAGCGGATAAGATCTTTGCGTTGGGTTTATTAATGCTTCAGACTGGTTGGTTGTTGAAGAAGGCAAAGTTTTTTAAGTGAAAGCATCGCGTCACAACCACCGTCTTCGAAGCTTTCCTACGTATATCTTTTTACATCAGAGGACGATATTTCGGTATCGCACATAATCACGAGGCGTTCGACCACGTTACGTAATTCTCGGATATTACCCGTCCACTCGAAGCCCTTGAGCGCCTCTAACGCATCCGGAGTAATCTTTTTGGCAACCGTCTGATAACTAGCAGCGATGTCGTCAAGGAATTTGTCAACAAGCAAGGGGATATCTTCGGTTCTTTCGCTGAGGGGGGGAACGTGGATCAAAATTACGCTCAGGCGGTGATAGAGGTCTTCGCGAAAGCGGTTTTCCTTGATTTCGTGTTTTAGGTCCTTATTGGTAGCTGCAATCACCCGTACGTCTACTTTGATAGCCTTGTCTCCGCCTACTCGGGTGATTTTATACTCCTGTAGTGCCCGCAGTACCTTGGCCTGCGCTGATAAGCTCATGTCACCGATTTCGTCTAAGAAGAGCGTACCTTCGTTGGCTTGTTCAAAGCGTCCTTTTTTCTGCTTGATGGCCGAGGTGAAGGAGCCTTTTTCGTGACCAAATAATTCGCTCTCGATCAACTCTGACGGGATGGCCGCGCAGTTGAGTTCGACCAAAGGCGCTTGTGCCCTGCTACTCTGGGCGTGTAGCCACTTGGCGACCAGTTCTTTTCCGGTGCCGTTGGGGCCGGTGATGAGCACACGGGCTTCGGTGGGGGCCACGCGGTCGATGGTATCTTTCACGGCCTGAATGGCTGGCGAATCGCCGATGATTTCGCTGACCCCAGACACCTTTTTGCGGAGAACTTTGGTTTCAGTGACCAGGTTGGTCTTCTCTAAGGCGTTCTTTACAGTCACCAGCAAGCGATTTAGATCTGGCGGTTTCTGGATAAAGTCGTAGGCGCCCATCTTAGTGGCTTCCACCGCGGTTTCGATGGTGCCGTGCGCTGAGATCATAATAAATTGACCGTCGAAGCCTTCGGCCACGGCCTTCTGTAGAACATCGATGCCGTCTACTTTAGGCATTTTGATATCGCAGAGTACCAGGTCGTACTGACCGTCGGCGATCATTTTGAGCCCTTCTTCCCCGTCGGCCGCTTCTTCGATCGTATATTTTTCGTATTCCAGAATTTCGCGAAGCGAACCGCGAATCGGTTTCTCATCGTCGATAATAAGTATTTTCGTCATGCCCGAAGATAGAGGGGATAGAAGTAAAAGGCAAGCGTATAAGCCGGGTTCTGTTTTCGACGGACTGCAAAGCATCCAGACGAAATCTTGTCATTTATCTAGGATGACAATCGCTTGTCACCTCCAACGGCCTACCCGCCCCGCCGGGGGCTGCGCGAGCCGCGCAGTGCCGATGACCGCCGAAACGGTGTATTGGCAACGAGGCTGTTTGGCCTTTCAACCCATAAGGTTTACCCTGCCCCCGACGTTGCCGCCGGAGCGGTGCGCTCTTACCGCACCATTTCACCCTTACCCCACCAGGGGGCGGTTTATTTTCTGTGGCACTGTCTGTCTTCTTTTCCTTGCGAAAAAAAAGCCTTCCCGTTAGGAAGTATGGTGCTCTGTGTTGCCCGGACTTTCCTCCCCGAATGATGCCGAGGCGACAAGACCGCTTGCCTTTGGTGGTATAGACTGATTCTGAGTGAAAAAGGTTACGGCGAGGAGTCCACCGTTTTATAGTCTACGGTCCACGATAAGCTGTTGACTGTCGACCGTGGACTATGAAACTGTGGACTATTTTAAAATACGTCTAGCCCGGTGAGTTTGTGCTCCCACACGTCAGCTTGTTGGGCAATCTCGCGGATCATCCGAACGAGATAATCTTGATTGTCACCAGTTAGAAACTCAATGAACACGGAGGCTTCTACCTGAACAAATTCTTCGTTGATAGAAAACTTGGAATAATGCAGCTTCTGGTTCTCAGACAAGAAATTGCGGAAATTCAGCTTGTCGTGGTAGGAGCACACGTAAGAAGAAAAACAAACCACTTGGGTGTTGCCATCTTCCAGGGTCTTTAATTCGCCCTTAACGGACTGATATCTACCGTCTTCCAGAGGAACAACTACTACGGAGGTGTGCTCATCATATTCAGAAAAACTGCCATTGATGCCTTCGGCCAGTGACTGCATGTACGCTTGTAAGTTCATTCCTTTATTCGTTTGTGGTGAAAGAGCAAAAAAACGAAAGTTGAATGAAGAAAAATGGTCTGAACCCCTAGCAAGCTTACACTGTAAGGCCAAAACCAAATTACGATAAACGCTCAACGACGAGGGCCGAGGCACCCCCGCCTCCATTACAGATTCCCGCGACGCCCAAACGGCCGTTGCGCTGTTGTAAGGCATTAATTAGGGTGGTGGTGATGCGGGCACCGGAGCAGCCCAGCGGATGGCCCAGGGCAACCGCACCGCCAAACACGTTCACTTGTTCGGGATTGAGCTTGAGCAGTCGGTTATTGGCAATGGCTACCGCGGCGAAGGCTTCGTTTACTTCAAATAGATCAACCTCCTTTTGGTCCACCTGGGCGCGCTCGATGGCTTTGGGAATGGCCAGCGACGGGGCGGTAGTGAACCAGAGCGGATCCTGGGCGGCATCAGCAAACCCCCTGATCTTGGCGATCGGGGTGAGGTTAAGCTCTTTCACCTTAGCAGCACTGGCCAGTATTAGGGCTGAAGCCCCATCGTTGATGGTAGAGGCGTTGGCTGCCGTGACGGTGCCCTCTTTGGAAAACACCGGACGCAAGGCAGGAATTTTATCAAAGTTCACTTTTTGGTACTCTTCGTCTTGGTCCACTATCACCGGATCGCCCTTGCGTTGGGGAACCGGCACGGGCACAATTTCATTTTGAAAGAAGCCTTGCTTGGTGGCGGCAGCGGCGCGTTGGTAGGACTCTATCGCGTACTGATCCTGTTCTTCGCGCGTGATGTGCATTTCGCGGGCGGTGTGGTCGGCACAGTTGCCCATGGCGAACTGGTTGTATACCTCAAACAATCCGTCTTTCTCCAGTCCGTCTACCAGTTCGCCCCCACCGTACTTGTAGCCAAAACGGGCCTTAGGCACATAGTAGGGAATATTCAACATACTTTCCATGCCGCCCGCCACCAGCAGGTCTTGGTGGCCCAGCATGATAGACTGGGCTCCGAACATGATGGCTTTCATGCCGGAAGCACACACTTTGTTAATGGTGGTGCAGGGCACGCTGTACGAAATTCCTGCGCCGATGGAAGCTTGCCGGGCCGGGGCTTGTCCTAGGTTGGCCGACACCACGTTGCCCAACAATACTTCCTGCACCGCTTCGGCCGAAACCCTAGCGCGTTCCAACGCTCCGCGAATCGCGATAGATCCCAGTTCGGTAGCGCTCATTGCAGACAAACTGCCCCCGAACGAGCCGATGGGGGTACGGACGGCGGAGATAATAAATACTTCGTTCATGAATGGATGGTTGGTGGAACATCGTGAATGACGTTCCTACGGGTGAATGATGTTCCTACCAATCGGGTTTGGTGCGGTCGCGGGGTTTTTGGGGCTTGCGGCGGTTTTGCTGAATGTACTGCATTTCGTTATTGCGCATGGCTTCCAGAATCATCTGCGCCTTTTCTTCGCTGATGTTCATTTCCTTTAGTTTGTCAGATACCGGGGAACTGGATTGTTCCTGATCTTCTTCTCCTTCGCTCTGCTGGCCTTCCTGCGCCTCTTGTTCTTCAGCATCTTGAGATTCTTGCTCACCTGACTGCTGATCCTGCGGCTCTCCTTCTTGGTCCTCTCCCGATTCGCCTTCTTCTTTCTGTTGCTCGCCCTCCTGTTCTTGCTTCTCTTGCTTCTCTTCAGATTCTTGTTGCTTATCGTCTTGTGACTGGTCTTTTTGCTGTTCTTGCTCCTGCTGTTGCTCTAGCAGCTTCTTCACCAATTCGTAGTTGTAGCGCGATTCTTCGTTGGCGGGGTTAGCTTTAAGCGATTCTTTAAAAATAGCCAGCGCTTCGGGATACTTCTTTTGTCCGCTGGCAAGCACTCCCAACTGCTGATAAGCCACTGACTTGAGCGACGCGGACTGACTGCTAGTAAGTTGACTATAGCGCAATTGAGATTGAGCAGTATCGCCGGAGAGCAGTAGTGCGTGAGCCAGATTAAGCCGAATGTTCTCATCATCTACGCGTAGCGAGTCGACCAGCTTGGTATAATAACCTGCTGCCCGGGTGTAGTCCTGTTGTTCCAGCGCGGTTTTGGCCAGGCTTTTTAAACGATTAACGGTGGCGATATCATCTATGCCACCAATCCAGACGATAAGTACCAGTAGTACTGCTCCAAAGTTCATAAACGGACGGTCTTAAGTTTAATGAGGTGGTCAGCAATAAACAAAAGTAGGCCTGCCAGCAGGAAGTAACCATACTTGTTTGAGGCGGTATCAATTTGCTTACTATCGCGCAATTCGCCTTCTATTTGCCCAATGGCACTGATGAGCCGGGCGGTATCGTTTTGCTGACTATTAATCTCATAGTAGCGTCCGCCGGTTTGGCTAGCTAATGCCTCTAGCGATTGGCTATTCAAGCGAGTAACCACGATATTGCCCTCGCGGTCCGTTTTGGGCACGCCCCGAGACAAAATCTGTCCCCCCTGTTCGGTACCTACTCCCAAAGTGAACAGCTTTACCCCGCTTTCAATGATCTCCTCGGAGATCTCACTGAAGTCCTGCCCAAAATCTTCCCCATCGCTAATCAAAATAATGACTTTGGACTTTTGCTGTCCTGGCACATCGTTATCACCAACTAATTTCGAGTAAGACATCCGAAGCGGGGGGGCAAAGTCGGTGCCGGTGTTGGGCATCAGTCGGGTATTGAGTGTTTCGATAAACATCATTAGGGCGCTTTGGTCGTAAGTGAGGGGGCAGGCCACGAATGCTTCGGAAGAAAACATGATGATACCAATGCGGTCAGCGTCAAAGGCTTTCACGATGTTCTTTAGCTCAAATTTCACTTTTTCCAGGCGGCTTGGCTGCACATCGGTAGCGTTCATCGATTGGGACAAGTCGATAGCAATCATAATATCTTTGCCAACTGCCTGAATCTCCTTGGTGGCACTGCCCATGAGCGGACCCATCAAGGCTACTAGGAATAAAGAAAAGTAGATTGTACGTAGTAATATTTTGCTAATAATGGCACTAGCGCCCACTTTCAAGAAGCGATTGATACGGATGATTCTGAAAACATAGAGCCCGTAAGCGGCTAGGAAGGTAGCCAAAAAGATAAATTCAGTGGTGTCTAAGGTATTGTACCAACTCATGCAGTGCCAAGTAATTTATGGAATAACGAATGGGGAAGGAAAGAAGTACGCGCTGAATATATCAATTGATTTACCGATTCAAAGAAAGGGATATTTTTTAGGACTACGAAGGATAGTTTTCGGTATTGGGGGTGGATGTTGAGAAAAACTTGTGTTATATTTGCCCTTCCAATTGAGGCAAGCACTTCAACTGGAGAGGTGGGTGAGTGGCTGAAACCACATGTTTGCTAAACATGCGTACTGTAACAGGTACCGGGGGTTCGAATCCCCCCCTCTCCGCTGGGCGAGGTCTCGCTGGGCAGCCTCCAACGTAGATGTAGTCTGTTGCGGTTGTGGAAAGCTCAGTTGTTAGTAAATTGTATAGTTCGGGGCGTAGCGCAGTCCGGTTAGCGTACCTGCTTTGGGAGCAGGGGGCCGCAGGTTCGAATCCTGCCGCCCCGACTTGATTATCAGGCACTTGCGAGTTTATTCTCGTAGGTGCCTTTTTCATTTGCAAACAATTCTCAAACTATATACGGACGACTTGACGATATAGCTCAGCTTTCCAGCCACAACTCCTAGCAGCTAGTCAATATGGAATATATATTGATGAAAATACCATTGGCATTCTGTACGAAAGCAGCCGGGCCGATCTGGTGTTTCAGCAGATCGCCCTAGATGAACTAATACGCCCATGAAACCCTGCCACCGCGTGACCAGTCGTACGCCTTTACTACTCTGTCACCAGATGTCGGACTGACAAAGTCCGGTAAATTTGAAAGACTCGTTTTCTTGGCAGGAACGGTTAATTCTTGTTACTTCGTGCCCTAACCTATCATCAGTCAATTCATGATTCAATCTACTAAGTCTCTTGTTCTACTGGTTCTACTGGCCGTTCTTCTTTCCGGTTCTTTATCCGCCCAAGATACGTCTTGGCAACCCGCCGGTGATAAAATACGCACCGAATGGGCTAGCAAGATAGACCCAACCAATCCGCTACCTGCTTACCCCCGACCGCAACTGCAGCGCCCCGACTGGCAAAATCTGAACGGACTGTGGAACTACGCCATTGTGGCCAAGTCAGCGGAACCACCCACGAGCTTTCGGGGAGAAATACTGGTGCCCTTCGCTATAGAGTCTTCTTTGTCGGGCGTAGGTGACTCGGTTGGTCAGGATCAGGACCTGTGGTACCAAACCACGTTTACCGCACCCCGCAGAAAACGTAATAACCGGGTACTGCTTCACTTCGGAGCGGTCGACTGGGAAGCAGAGGTGTTGGTAAACGGTACTTCAGTGGGCACCCACCGGGGAGGTTACGATCCGTTCTCTTTTGATATTACCCCACAACTAACCTCCGGTGAGCAGGAACTGGTAGTGCGCGTGTGGGACCCTACCAACGAAGGTCCACAGCCCCGCGGCAAGCAGCTAAAGAAACCTAAGAGTATTTGGTACACCCCGGTCACCGGTATCTGGCAAACCGTATGGCTGGAAACGGTGCCTGATACCTACATTGCTTCCACGAAAAACACGCCC
Source organism: uncultured Cytophagales bacterium (assembly GCA_963761785.1). Lineage (GTDB taxonomy): Bacteria > Bacteroidota > Bacteroidia > Cytophagales > Cyclobacteriaceae > Tunicatimonas. Next base: position 135,145 of record CAVXII010000001.1, on the reverse strand, counting down.
GACCTGGATAACGCGACCATCACGGTGAGTGCCCAGGTAGAAAATTCGCAAGCCCAGGATCAAATGCGCGTGCGGGTGTTAGACCAAGGACAAACCGTGGCCGAACAAACCGTAGCTGCTGATGCTTCGACTCGGTTATTAATTGCAGACCCCCTCGCCTGGTCGCCGGAGAACCCTCACTTGTACGACCTGGAGATCGCGCTGTTGCGCAAGGGTAAGGTAGTAGACGCGGTGAAAAGCTATACCGCACTGCGAAAGAGTAGCATGGCTCCTAACCAACAAGGCACCCAGCGCATGCTACTTAACAACGAGGTGTACTTTCAGTATGGTCCGCTCGACCAGGGCTGGTGGCCTGATGGGTTATATACCGCCCCCACCGATGAGGCGCTGCTGTTCGATATCGTTAAGACCAAAGAGATGGGCTTTAACATGATTCGCAAGCACGTGAAGGTGGAGCCCGCCCGCTGGTATTACTACTGCGACAGCGTGGGAATGCTGGTGTGGCAGGACATGCCCAGCGGCGATATGGGCAACGACTGGAACTCCCGCCCCGGCGTGATCGGGGGCACCGAACGGGAGCGTACGTCCGAGTCAGAAGAGATCTTCCGCGCTGAGTGGCAGGCGATTATGGATGCCAACTACAATTTTCCGTCCATTGTGGTGTGGGTACCTTTTAACGAGGCCTGGGGGCAGTTCAAAACTGAAGACATTACCCGGTGGACGATGCAGTACGATACCACCCGGCTGGTGAATAGCGCGAGCGGCGGTAACTTCTTTCCGGTAGGAGACATCTTAGACATCCACAATTACCCGGATCCTGAAATGCCCCGCCCGGATCTTTTCGGCAAAGAGCGGGCGCTGGTCCTCGGTGAATACGGCGGACTGGGCCTCCCCCAAGAGGGCCATACCTGGCAGGAAAAGAACAATTGGGGCTACCAAAGCTTTAAAAATCAAGCGGAGCTATTAGCGCGTTACGAGAAACTGATTCAGGATTTGAAGCCGCTCATTGCCAAAGGTTTGTCGGCGGCGGTGTATACCCAAACCACCGACGTGGAGATAGAAACCAACGGACTGATGACTTACGACCGCAAAGTGATCAAAATAGATCCGGCTCGACTCAAACAGTTGCACCAGCCACTGTACCAAAAGTAATTGCCACGGCACTCCATCAGCCCCTAACTCAGGCGAAGTAGTAGGCCAGAGAAGCAGGCTGAGTAGATATGATATGGCTAGCGTCAAACGATTAGTCTGGTTCGGAGTTAAGAGCGTACTTATACTATTATCCGCCCGTCTTTTTATGCGTAAAATTACTCTCATTGGTATTACCCTAACCGCTCTTTTCGGGTTGAGCACTTCCGTTGCTCATGCTCAATTACAGCTCGACTTTGAAACCGGGGCCGCTCTATCGGGCTATAACAAAGTGCGCATTCCGGGTGAGGGCGGCACTTTTATCAACTTTGCTGAAGCTTTGGAGCCCACGCCTACCGCATTTTACCGGCTGCGGCTTTCTTATACTATCAACGAGAAGCACACAATCTCAGCCTTGTTCGCCCCGCTTACGATCCGCTACAGCGGTACATTTGGTGAGGAGCTACAGTTCTTCGGCACCAATTTCGCAGCCACGCAGCCGCTCGATGTTCGCTATCAGTTTAACTCCTACCGCCTCACCTACCGCTACAACTTCCCCCGTACAAAGCGCTTTCAGTTCGGGGTGGGGGTTACGGCCAAGATCCGGGATGCGGAAGTAGAGGTAAACGGAGTGACCAAGACCAATGTTGGTTTTGTACCGCTTATTAACTTTCGCGCCGAGTGGTTTGCCAAAGAAAAGCTGTCGCTGATATTGCGTGGCGACGCGCTGGTAGCTCCCCAGGGGCGGGCCGAAGATGTGCTGCTCGCGGCGCTGTTCTATCCCAACCGACTCGTAACCCTCAAACTGGGCTATCGCGTCTTGGAAGGCGGGGCCGACAACGATGAAGTCTACAACTTCTCCCTAATCCACTACGCGGTGATCGGAGGAATTATTACCTTTTAAATCCTATTTTTTGTACAGACGCGATTAATCGCGTCTATGCCACTCCTAACCTATAACCCTATGACCGTTACCACCACCCCCACCATTGAAGGAAGGCCCGTCACCACGTACCTCGGACTCGTTACCGGCGAGGCAATTATCGGGGCCAATATTTTCCGCGACTTCTTCGCCGGTATCCGCGACATTGTTGGCGGACGCTCGGGCTCATATGAGTCGGCGCTGCGCGAGGCCAAAGACATTGCGCTGGACGAAATGCAAAAACGTGCGGCCAAACTAGGAGCAGACGCCATCGTGGGCGTCGATCTGGATTACGAAACCGTGGGCAAGGACGGCGGCATGCTCATGGTGACCGCCAGCGGCACTGCGGTGAAAGTGGCGTAGGCCATGCTAACCCTATAATCGCTCGAGCCAACCTTCGGGAGAAGTGCTCTTAAGCATTAATACGGCGTTTGTTTATTTGGTGCAGATATTGTAATTTCTTCGCATATCTTACACACCTAAATAAACCTATCATGAAAAAGCTTCTACTCCTGGCCGTTCTCGGCTGTTTCTTCTCCGGCGCCTACGCCCAGTCTTCTTCCGATTACCAGTTTTCCTATCAAGCGTCCGACGACCTGTCTCCAACAGCTCCCCAGAAGCTGCGCCGCTGGCAGGTAGCCAACATTGGCGTGCACATTTCTCCGTATGGCTATAACTTCCCGAACATAACCCTGCAGGGGCTCACCAGCCTGTCAACGCGTCCCGGCCAAATCGGGAGCCAGCTTGAGGGCTTTGACCGAGCGGCCCAGTACGACACGGATGTGATGGGTACCTATCTGGGAGCTTACGTCTCGCTCAACCCCCGTAGCCGACGGCTGGGAGCCATGAACACCCGGCAGGAACTCCGGCTGGGATTCGCCTACGCGCCCAACCGCGAAGCGATGGTTGATTACGAGCGCTACAGCCCCGACCGAGATAGCTACGCGCGCGACTACATCACCTACTGTCTGATCGAGAGCGAGTTGCTGGTTTCAGCTTCCTACCTGTTCAAAACCACTTGGGGTCCGCGCCAGCGAATGCAACTCTTCGCTGGTCCCGGGGGGCAACTAAGCAGTACCTTCGACAACGTGCTGTTCGTACTGTCTTCTAGCGTGCCCCGCTTAGAAACGAACGAACTACGCGCCAAGGCTAGCCAGTACGTGAAAGCCTACCTGCACGCTGGGTTCGATTATGAATTCGTCCGCAATGTGGCCTTCACCCTGAATTGGCAACAGGGCTTGGGTGCCCAGGTGGTGCACGGTGGCCCGAACAACTTTATCGGCAACTTCTGGTCGACCAACATTGGGTTTCAGTACCAGTTTTAGGGAAGCAACGTCTGCCACAGATAGAAGGTGGCGTAGCCCCGCCACCCCTGCCACGGCGCGGCGTACCGGTGCACCGCCGGTAGGTCGGGCTTCTGCGCTAATCCCAAGCCCTGCTTGATGGCGTTGTGCAGTCCCACGTCGGCTGCGGGAAAAGCGTCGGGACACTGCAAGCACTTGAGCAGCACGTAGTGGGCCGTCCACGCTCCCACGCCCCGCTGGCGAATCAGCGTTTCCAGTGCTTCGGCAGTGGGCATGGCCAGCAGTTGCTCCCTCGATAGCTTGCCAGCAGCAATATTCTGCGCTACTCCAACCACGTATTCTGCTTTGCGGGCCGAGAACTGTAGGGCAGTCAGCTGGCTAGGCTGAAGCTGGGCTACTCTTTCGGGAGTGGGAAAACGATAATAGATCGCTTCTTCGTACTGATCGGCAAGGCCGAAGGTCTGCACAAAACGCTGCTTAAGCATGTAGGCAAAGGCCAGGTTGATCTGCTGCCCAATGATGGCCCAGCAGAGCGCTTCGAACAGGCTCGGGATGCCGATCAGCCGTAGGCCATAGTGGCGCTTCACGGCGGCATCCAGCAGCGGGTCGTTCTCGGCCAGGGCGTAGAACGGACGCAGATCGCACGCCAGATCGAACCAATCAGTAACGTAGTCCAGCACGAACCGGTCGACATTAGGAGTGGCCGATTGGTAATCAATCGTTAGCCACCCGGCCTGTGGTGCGTGCACCGACAGGAACACCGGTGATCCGGCGTGGTCAATTACCTTCTTCACCGCACCATCTTCCACACGATGCAGATGCTCACGCGTCGAGCGGCTCAGGTAGCGCAGGCACTCGTCAAACGAAAACGCAGGGGGAAGGGGAAGGGTGAGCGGGCGCATCAGGCGTGCTTTTCGCGGTAGCTACCGATGTGGAAGACGACCAACAACAGGGAAGAGGCTACGGAAATATACAGGGCCGCGGGGTGGTGTTCGTGGAACACAATGGCTCCGCTAAAAACCACCAACGTGAGCCAGAGTCCGCGCCGCAGAAAAGCGCTCATAAGCCGACGGGTAGAATAGTAAACGGCCAGGGTAGCCAGAAGTATAAAAAGGTAATCCAACCACGCCCAGCGGTGCGTATCGCCCGATAGGCTACCCGCCAGGATGAGTATCGGGAGCAACAAGCAGTGGATAATGCACAGCACCGAGCTGCCGATACCGATGAGGTCGGAGTTCTTTCGCCATGAAGAAATACGCATACGGAGCCCAGGTTGCTAAAAGCGACTCAACGCAGCGATGCCCCCCAGAGTTGCATTTGGACGTTAGTTACTAGTCTTTCGTCCCAGGTCATTTGTCCCTTGTCGTTTGACTTTCGTAAATGTGACCAGTGACCAGTCTACTGCTTCGCGGCCGGAGCGTATTCGGTGTCGGCTCCCAGCACAATATAGTCAGTGTAGCCCTTGGTTTCGCCAATGCCGTCAACGTACTTCACCAGTTCTTGGTAGATGGCCTCTCGGGCGGGCAGCCAAAGCTTTTCGGAGGTGGCGGGCACACTTTCTTCGCCACCGTGCTCGAAGGGATAATAGAAATCGCGGGTGTTGGCCGAGTCGAAGATCAGTACGTAGGAATAGCTGCCCTTCTTATCGCCCCGGTCGCCCTTCATGATAAAGGCTTTGACGCCAGGCACCTGATGCTCAAACACCGGGGTAAACTTCTCTACCGCAAAGCGCTCGAAGTCAATGGCCTCTATTCCTTCTTTCAGCGTAATGTCGCGCACCGCTACGATGTTTCCCGGATCGGTGAACAGCGTAAGGGCGGTAGGCAGGGGCGAAGGAACGGCTTCCAGCGTTCGGCTGGCGTAGGTCTCGGGGGCAGAGTTCTTATCGGTGTGGCTGGCGAAAATAAAGGCCAGGCAGCACACCAGGGCAAGGGTGAGAAAAGTTTTCATGGCAGGTTGGGTTAAAGTGAGTACGGTTTAATCATAGGCTTTCCTCTTAAATAGAAAGCACCACAACGCACTCCAATATACAACTTTCTGGGAAGGATGAAAATTTGCTAAGGGAAGAGATGAAAAAGATGGAAATTTTTTGAGGTTGGCAATACTACGCTGGTGCCTTCACGCGCTGGGCGATCAGAAAGAAAGCCGCCACTGCCGATAGGAAGGCTAGTCCGGCGCTAATATACATGATCTGCCGGAAAGCAGTAACGAATGCCTGCTGGTAGGCATCAGCCACCGTGGCTCGGGTGCTTGCCCCAACGGCAGCGGGCACCTGGGCGTCGCCTAGATTAGTGGCTTCGGCTAGCACCGCTTGCTCTACTTCGGGGGCAAGGGTTAGATTTGCGGTGGATCTTTCCAGGTCCTGGGTGAAGAAGACGATGGCTAGCGCTCCCACCACCGCGTTAGCAAACACGCTGGCCGTGCGGGTAAGCGCGTTGTTCACCCCCGAGGCGGTGCCAGCGTTCCGATCAGCCACCGCTCCCATCACCGTGGTGGTGAGGGGCACCACCGTGAGCGTCATGCCCGCCGCGAACACCACAATACCAGGGAAAAAGGTGGTCCAGAAGTCTGCCGGACCGGCGGTGCGCCCCACCCCCGACAGCAACAGGAATCCGATGCCAACGATGGCCGGACCAATAATCAGTAGCCAGCGCGGCCCGTAACGGTCCACCAGGTTTCCCGCCGAGCGGGCGAAGGTGGCCATGAGCAGCGTGAAGGGCAAAAAGGATAGCCCAGCCTGCAACTGGCTATAACCCTGAATCTGCACCAGGTTGAGGGTCAAAAACAGCAGGGCGGCGGCCAGGGCAGCGTACAAAAAGAAGGTGAGCACGTTGGCCCCGGTAAAGGTTTTGTTTTTGAACAGGCCCAGCGGCACCATCGGGTGGTCGCTGCGCTGCTCGATGATCACAAAAGCAACCAGGGCGAGCGCGCCCGCCCCCAGCGAAGCGTAAACCGGCCAGGTGCCGCCCACCTCAGGAATCCGCAGAAAGCCGAAGGTGAGTAGGGCCAGTCCCAGCACCACCGCAGCGGCCCCGGCGTAGTCGAGACGATGATCGATCGAACCGTCGGAGCTTTCGGGCACCCGAGTGGCAAGTACGAAGAGCGTAGCCAGCCCCAGCGGCACGTTGATGTAGAAGATGGCCCGCCACAGCCCGGCGTCGCCTAACGCTCCGCCCAGGATGGGTCCGCCCACCGTGACCAGCGTGGAGGCGGCCGACCAGGTGCCGATGGCGCGTCCTTTCTCTTTCTCGTGAAAGGTGGCCGAAATAATTGACAGGCTGCCCGGAATCATCAGGGCACCGCCCAGCCCCTGCACCCCGCGGGCAATAATCAGCCAAGTGACGGAGGGAGAGAGTCCGCAGGCCACCGAGGCCAGCACGAAGATAACGATGCCCACCATAAACACCCGCTTGCGTCCCAGCTTGTCGCCCAGCGCTCCGCCCACCAGAATCAGGGCCGCCAGCATGAGCAGGTAGGCGTTCAGAATCCAGAAGATATCGGTGCCCTGGGCGTTGAGGTCTTGCTGCAGCGAGGGCAGCACCACGTTGAGGGCGGTGCTGTCGATAAAGGCCATGCTAGAGGCCAGAATGGTGGAGGACAAAATCCACCGGCCGGTGGAAGAATTCAGGCGAATGTCGGTGGTCGCGGGGGGTGGAGTCACGAAGCAGAAAGGCAGGTTTAGGGAGTGTACTGCTTTAGGTCGGGTAGGGTTGTCGGTGGCGTGCATTCTCCTCCGGTTCGTACGACCCGAACCGGGGATTAAGGACGTCTATCCTGCTGTCATTCAGCAGGAAACCTGTCGCTTCTCGGAGAGATATGGCATAGAGGCAAAAAATCCGTTCGAAGAGGACAGTGGAAGAGTACTTCACTCGCAAAAGTAGTCCGTGAGATATTTACCTTGTAGTTTCAGAGGGGCATTGTTCCGAGAAGTAGCAAGGTTCTTCCTGAATGACAAAAAGGAGAACCAGAACGGATAGGGTGGCGAAGGCACAAACCAATCATAAGTAGTCGGTCGGTCTATATCCCGCCCCAAACGGTTCCCGGGTTGGTTAGATTTTGACTAACTTGCGGCTTCGTACAAACTGATTGGATTGCATCTATGGCAAAGAAGAAACCCGCGGCTGAACCTTTCCCGGTGAATGAGACGACGGATATCCCGGTTGAGTTTCACTCGTTCTCGCAGGAGAAGCCTTTCTCTCACTGCATTTCGTGCAACAGCGATCTGCTGGCAAACAATACGCAGTATCTGATTGAAAAAGCCTTTCGCCGCTACCCCGGCTTCGATACCCAGGATGTGATCTTCGAGTACGCCATGTGCCTGGGGTGCGCCGAGCGGATGCGGAAAGAAATGTCGGTGGAGTCGATGCGCAACATCCAGCAGTTCTTCGACGAGCGGGTTGATTTCTACGGGCGGCGGCAGGAGCTGTTGTACGAACACGGCCTGAACCACGACGCCTGGCTCGATCGCTGCATCGTGACGGGGCGGCCCAAGGCAGAGTTACAGGAGTACCAGGTCTACGGCCACTGCCAGGGAGATCGCTTCCTGTTTTCGTACCTGCCCTACCTGATCAGCCACGAAGCGGTAGACGCTATGTCGGAGCTGCTGTCGGAGAAAACTCGGGGGGAAATTGATCGCTTCATCGACGACAACTTCGGCTTGCCGCCCGAACTGAAGCAGCCCATCAAGGATCATCCGTTCGTGCTGTTGTAAGCCTGTTTTACCCCCGCAATCTTTTTTACGGAGGAACAGTTTAGGGCGGCGTCCGTGTACCTTAAGATAGGAATGATCTTATTCCCCAACGTTTAGCATAATCCGAACACCATGAGAAAGGCATCGCTAGTATTTGCTTTTAGTTTCATAGGAACCCTTTTGCTGGGCCAGCACTCCCCGATGGAGTATACCGACCTGGCCACGGCGCAGCAAAACCCAGAAGCGGTGGAAACGCTTAACCTAAACGAACAGGGGTTAACAAGCTTTCCCGAAGAAATCTTGAAATTTAAGAACTTGACGCATCTGGAGCTGGCGGGTAACCGGATCAAAGCCCTTCCGGAAGCCCTGGGCTCGCTCACTAAGCTAACGTACTTGGATCTGTCCGGAAACGCAATAGCTGAGTTGCCCGACAGTTTCTCCGCCCTGCGGTCGCTCCGCAATCTGTACGTGGACTACTCCACTCCCCGAGATCTTGAGCACGATTTCCGGGTGCTCGCGCAACTGCCTTCGCTGAGCGTGCTGGAGGTGGGGGGGAAGGGGATCAAGCAGCTGCCCGCCGCCATTGGCTCCCTGCAAAGTCTGGAAACGTTCGAGCTGCTCAACAGTGAAGTGGAAGAGCTTCCGGCCGAATTCTCGGAGCTAAAGAAACTGCGAACGCTCTACATCGTTAACGACGAGCGCTTCGACTTTCGGAAGAGCATCAATGTGCTGCGGCAGCTTCCCGACCTGTCGGAGCTGCACCTGGAGGGAGATAATTTCACGCAGCTCCCTACGGAGATCAGCCAGCTTCAGTCGCTCGAGTATCTCTTTCTGAACAACAATGCTCTTCAGGATTTACCCACTCAGATCAACCAGCTTCAGAACTTGAAATACCTGGACGTGAGCAACAATAAGATTCCTAATTACCTGCTACACCGGTACCAGGATGATATGCTTCCTACGCTGAGAATCAAGTTAAACTAGGGAGTAGAATTACAAGTAGCTGAACACTTTTGGTGGACGAGGATAGCGGTTATTTGCTAAAAGCGAGCGACGCTCATAGCTACGTGAAATGCTGCTATAAACGCGTGTGTGCAAATTTTCTGCTGTATTAGCAAGGGCTCGAAGTATAATAACCGAACCTTAACATTGATAACGCAAGATTAATCTAATCATGATCTTCCGGTAACAAAGTTGGTGGCACTGGTACGTAGTTTTGGATTTTCCTATCCTTAACCCGTACGCAATGAAACGCACCACTTTACCTTCCCTGTTCTTTCTGCTTATTGGCAGCTTGCTGCTAGGCGCCCCGGAAGCCCTGGCCCAGACCGGGCGAGTACAGGGCACTATCTCGGACGGCAAGACTGGCGACCTGCTGCCCGGCACCACTGTGATGATTAAGGGCACTGCCATTGGCTCGGCCACTGGTACCGACGGCCGATTTTTGATTAGCCGCGTCCCCGCGGGCTCTCAGACGTTGGTGATTACTTCCGTGGGGTTCAAGGAGCAGGAAGTGACCGTAGAAGTACCCTCGGGAGCTTCGGTAACTGAATCGATAGGATTAGAAGCAAGCGCTACCCAACTGGATGACCTGGTAATTACGGGCCTGCGGAAGAGCCAAATCGACGCCATTAATGTGAAGCGTAGCGCCATCAACACCAAAGAGGTGCTCACCACCAACGATATTGGCCGCCTGCCCGATATTAACGTGGCGGAAGCCACCCAGCGGGTGTCGGGAGTATCCATCGAGACCGACCGGGGCGAAGGGCGCTTTGTATCCATTCGGGGCATTCAGCCCGCGCTTAACAACGTTACGCTCAACAATACCAACCTGGCCTCGAGCAACAACGGACGGGCGACCGCCCTGGACCTGGTGCCCGTAGAGTCGATCTCCAGTATTGAGGTGACCAAGGTAGTGACCCCCGACATGGAGGCCAACTCGGTGGGCGGGGCGGTAAATATTAACACGATTTCCGCCTTCGACCGCCAAAAGCCATTCGTCATCGCTTCGGTGGATGCCCTTTTGCAGGAGCAGCAGGCGGAGTATGGTGACGACAAACTTCCCTTCCGGGCCGCCGTGACCGCCGGGAAACGTTTTGGCGAAAAGGAACGGTTTGGGGCGGTGATATCGGCCAACTTCTTTCGGCGCGACTTCTCGGCTTCGGTGCAGGACCCCGACGAGTGGATTTACATCTCGCAGGGCGACGGTTCGCCCGCCTACTTCGTACCCAACGAGATTGAGATTCAGATAGAAGACAACGAGCGCGACCGCCTGGGCTTCACCACCGACTTTGAGTACCGTCCTACCCCGTTTTCGTCCATCTACCTGCGGGGACTGTACACCCGTACGACCGAGAAGACCCTCAATTCAGAAGCCGAACTCACCATTGAAGACGGCGACCTCACCAACCAAACTCCCACCTCGGGTCGGTTCAGCCTGGGTTCTTCTGAGCTGGACCTGAGCGGTCAGGACGAGACTGAGAACCTGGTCAGTTTAACCCTGGGGGGGAAGAATCGATTTGGTAACCTCACCGCCGAGGCGTACGGTACCTACTCACTGGCCACCAGCCTGAACAACACCACCGACGGCACCTTTGAAAACCCCGAGGATACCGAACCTGATTTTGCCAACACGTACAATACCGCCCCCTACTTCTTTGTGATTGAACCCGAAAACCCGGAGGTGGCGACCGACCCCTCGGTGCACCTGCTTCGCTCGCTTAACTTTATCAACTCAGATGTTGCGCAGGATGCGATTGAGGGCTCGCTGGATTTGCGTTACGACCTCGGCCTGGGAGACCTGGCGGCCTTCATCAAAGTAGGAGGGCGATACCGAAGACGAACTATCAGCGTAGACGTTACGCGCGACCAGTACGGACTCGACGGCGGCGATGGCGGGGGCGATATTGCCGAAGCAGAAAACCCCTACCGACTTTCGGACGGATTCTATCTGGAGCCTTTTTCCCCCGTACAGGGAGGCACCACCCCGCTGGTGAACGGAGATGCTGAGAAGTTTATTGGCTTTTTTGCGAACCCAGCTAATCTAAACCCCAACCGCATTGTGTTTCAACCGTTTGAGTCGGCCTTCGAAAACGTAGAAAACGATCTGAATAACAGCGAAGAGATAACAGCCGGTTACGCGATGTTTTCGGTAGATTTCGTGCGCACCAATATTACGGCCGGAGTTCGGGTGGAGCAGACGACGACCACCTCGACCCGCCTGATCTCTTCGTTTGACGACGACGCCGAGACCTTTGATTTTCGGCAAGAAACCTTTAGCAACGCCTATACCAACCTGCTGCCGGCCATCATTCTTCGGTCTAACCTCACCGACCAACTGGTAGCTCGGGCCTCGTGGACCAACACCATCGGTCGCCCGAACTTTACCGACCTGTCGGCTACCACTGAGTTTGAGTACGTAGCAACTACCACCGAAGGGGTGTACGAGGGTAGCTTACAGGAGGGCAACCCCAACCTAAAGCCTTTTGAGTCGATGAACCTGGACGCTTCGCTGGAGTACTATTTTCCTAGCGGGGGTATCCTGGCAGTGGGTGGCTTTTACAAGGACATCAAAAACCAAATTTATGAGGTGGAAACCAACTTTCGGGACACCACCTACGCCGGGCGTTTCTTCGAGGAATTAGCCTACCAGCGAGACGTGAACGCCGAGGCAGCTCAACTCTACGGGCTGGAGGCTTCGTACGACCAGGCGTTTACCTTTTTGCCCGGCTTCTGGGGAGGGTTTGGTATAACCGCAAACGTAGCCCTGATCAATTCCGACGTAACGGTCGAGGGGCGTGAGGAGGATGATTTGCCGCTGTTTCGTCAGCCCAGCAACATCTACAACATCATTCCCTACTTTCAAAGAAACGGCTGGGAGTTTCGCGTAGCGGTTAGCCACCGCAGCGACTTTCTGTTGCAGGCAGCGCTACCCACTCAGTACGATGACGAAGTGGAGCTAGGGGCTGCTGTCGCGGACTTTGATCGCTACGAAGACGTGCGCACGACCGTGGACATCACGGGGGCGTATACCTTTCCGAACCGCAGGCTAAAGATTTTAGCGCAAGCCCGAAACCTATCCAACGAACCGGAGGCGGCCTACCAGGGAAACCGGAATCGCTACGACCGGCATACGTTGGTGGGCCGAACCTACTTCCTGGGAGCCTCGTTGAATTTCTAAATCAGGGATACATCATCTAACCCCTCGGTTTGCCTACTAACCAAACTTCACTATGCGTCCTCTGCTTATTCTCGTCACTCTTTTTACTGTTTCTACCGTGAGCGCCCAGCAGCGGGCCTATCAAGTGCCCGAGTTTGCCGCCAATTGGAGCAAGCCCGGCGAGCACCCCGACCACATCGTGCTCAACCTCACCGCCGACCCCGCCACCAGCGCCAGCGTAACCTGGCGGACCAGTCCGGAGATCAGCGAGGGCTACGCCGAGATCGCGGTGGCCGATGCCGCCCCCAAGTTCTGGCGCAACGCCAAAACCATCAAGGCTGAAACCACTACCATGGACGCCTCGCAGATTATGACCGCCGAGGTGGTGTCTAATTATCATTCCGTCACCTTCACCGGGCTGCTGCCCGACACGCTGTACGCCTACCGAGTGGGCAACGGCCAGATCTGGAGCGAGTGGATTCACTTTCGCACCGCCAGTGCCGAGCCCGAGCCCTTCGCCTTTTTGTACGTGGGCGACGCCCAGAATTACATTTTAGAACTGTGGTCGCGCCTCATTCGCGAGGGCTATCGCACCGCCCCCGAGGCGCGCTTTATCATTCACGCCGGTGACCTGGTCAGTGAAGCTCACAGCGAACGGCAGTGGCACGAGTGGTTCACCGCCGGGGGGTGGATTCACTCCATGCTGCCCTCCATTCCGGTACCCGGCAACCACGAGTTTGAGCCCTACACCGAAGAGGAAGACGAAAACGACATCGAACACTTGTCGGTGCAGTGGAATCCCCAGTTTACGCTACCCGTCAACGGTCCTGAAGGATTGGATGAAACATCCTACTACGTAGACTATCAGGGGGTGCGTATTCTTGCCCTTAACAGTAGCGAGCAGCAGGAAGATCAAGCCGCGTGGTTAGAAGAAGTGCTCACTGACAATCCGAACAAGTGGACCGTCGCCACCTTTCATCACCCTCTGTTCTCCGCTTCCGCCGGGCGTAACAATAATGAGCTTCGCGCACTGTGGAAACCGATCTTCGATAAGTATCGGGTAGATATTGCCCTACAGGGGCACGACCACAGCTACGCCCGCGGTGGGGTTGCGCCACGAGGCGAGAACCTGGTAACCGGAGTGAACACCCGTGACCAGACGGGTACCATGTACGTTGTATCCGTAAGCGGGGGCAAGATGTATGAACTACGCGACGGCTGGGAGGACTTGGGAGCTCAGCGTGATCGAGCAGCCGAAAACACTCAGCTTTTTCAGGTAATTAATGTGAATGGTGATACGCTCTCGTACCAGGCCTACACCGCCACCGGTGAGCTCTACGACGCCTTCGACCTGATCAAACCGACCGGCGACGGACCCAACCGCCTCGTAGAGCGGCAGCAAGAGGCGGTGGCAGTCCGCCGTCACGACAACACGATTACGTACGAAGATAAGCTACCGGAGTCAATTCAAAACGACGTGCTGGCGCGGCATCCCGGCTACGAACTGGACGGAGTACGCTACGCCGACGACCCCGAGTTCCAGGGCTACTATGTGGAGTTGGAAGATGCGGACACGGAGGTGCACCTAAAGATTGACATGGACGGCAAGGTGCTCGAGGAGCGGGTAGAACAAGATTGATGGACCAAGGTAGTCGCTTACTACTTGGTGGGGCTGGGTAAGGTGTTTTCCATAATGGGTAAAGACCTGCCGGGAATGGAGGACGGGTGCTGGCCGACTACCGCAAAGCCGTGCCGGGCGTAGAACCCTTCGGCGTTGGGGTCGGCATTGAGCGTTACCCGACGGAAACCTTCGGTGGTAGCTCGCTCCAGAAAGTCGTACAGCAGGGTACGCCCTGCGCCCTTCCCAATGTGCGCGGGAGCAACAAACAGGTTGCTTAGCTCCACCGTCTTGTCCGCCAGCGTACGGTACGAATAGTATCCAGCAATGTGCTCGTTGAGCCGCAGGCAGTAAACGTTGCCGGTAGCGATCTGCTCGGCGGTAATTGTGAGATCTTCTCGCCACGCTTCAATCTGCGTCGCACCGTATCCCCAGTGGGCCTTAGAATCCAGCGTAAGCTGCGTAAGCAACGCGTGATCGGACGGATGGGCGGTGGTGATGATCATGTTTTAGAAATGAAAAATTATCGCTTTATTTCGGTGAGGAAGTTCACGGGTATGGATTGCATCGTGCCCGCGTTCCCTTAGCCAATAAGCGAGACGCATAGGAAGATGGGCGTCAATGATGAATCTCATACTACCAGATCGCGTCGGCTTTTCACTCTGATTGACTCATTAGCAAAGAGGATACAAGCTTGTAAGTCCTCTTTTTCCAGATCAGGATAATCTTCGAGCACTTCTTCGATGGTCATTCCCGCCGCTAACAGGTTGAGCATAATTTCTACTGGGTAGCGCATGTCTCGGATTGTTGGTTTCCCGAAACATACCTTTGGATTCATGGTAATTCTTTTTAATAGGGTATCCTTCATAACTCAGTAGATAAACGATCTCTCATAAAGTACGAAAAATTCACACCAGTTGTTTTTTAACCGTTTACAGTGTAACAGCCAGTGCCGCGATTATGTACGAAGATAAGCTTCCGGAGTCAATCAAAAAACGATGTGCTGGCGTGACGTCCCAGCTACTGTAACACACTTTACAACCCTGGTTTACTCTCGCTCTTCACCCTGAAGTTCTGGTCCATGCCTGTTCCCACAACCTTAATGGATGTCCATCCTTCCGGCAGCAGCGGGTCTTTCTGCACCAACCCCGCTCGGTGAAGTGTAGTCTGCCGAGCCCAATGACACCACTCTGCTGCAATCGTGCGACAACCTGACTGTAGCGCCCTTGGGCGACGTGCTGCTTGCGGAAGATCGTGCCGACTCACAAATTCGGGGCACCAGCCCATAGGGCCAGATTTATACGATCGGCCGCACCGTGGGGTCGGATTCGGAATTGGCGGGGGCGGGCTTTTTCCTTCGGAAAAACCATTTTTGTTAACGCGCGGAGCTTAGGCATTACGTTGGCCGTGGCGGGACTCAGGGAGAAACTACGGGGCCTAGTGCATGGCAACCGAACCACCGGTTGATCTCTGCTCAACTGTGCATGCGTAAGGATAGATCATTCTTTGTTGACCTGTAGGAGCTTACTGCCGCGTTAGCCACTGTTCTCGGCTCATGGCGTGCACGGCGCATTCGTCGTATCCGAATTTCCGTTTCTCCAAAAACACAAAACCTAGTCGTCGGTAGAAGCGGATGGCCTTTTGGTTAGTCGTAAGCGGATCAATGAGTACTTCAGTAACATTCTCATTCGCAAAGCACTTCTTTAGCGCTATATTCATCATCTTGGTTCCGTACCCCTTCCCCAGGTTTTCTTTCTCCCCAATCCAAATGTCAATGGCCCGTTTGTTCTCCGCAACGTGGCCCCAGTAGTGGGTTTCCTCCTTCGCCGGGTCAATAATTTGCACGCACCCAATGGGTTTGCCGTCTACCTCAGCGATGAACTGCTGCCGCCACTCCGGGGTGCGGGCCAGTTCGGTTTCCCAGTTCCAATCGTCATTGGGATCAGAGGCAGCAACGTGTTCCTGCTCGTCCCAGTGAGTAAGAATTGCTAAGTCGTGGGGAGTGGCTTCTCGTAGTCGTAGCATAAGGCTTATTCGTAGTTATGGATTACTGAAGATACTATTTCTGTTCCATTTCTTCCCTGCGGTAGTGCTTAATCAACTACTAATAGCCGACAGTAGACGTTTGCCGTCAGCAGTCGCTTAATACGCGGGGCCGGGTAGTAATCTAGCGCTTGCTGCGTATACCGCCGGGCTTCCCTCGGCTTCTTATCCGCAAACGCTTTTAGGGCGCGGTTGTAAAACTGCAATCCAATGAGTTGCTTCAGCGTAATGGACCGATGGATGAGCGAATCATACTGACCGTGCGCTTTTTTGAAGGCCCGAGCGGCTTCCTGATATCCGCTACAGTGCATCGCCACCTGATCGGACTTGGTGATAAACCCGGATACGGGGTTAGTAGCCTCAAAGACGACCGCTTTACCGTCGACGATCACTGTTAGGTACGCATGGTGGTCCATCTCCCAGATTTGGTACGGGATGTCCAGCCGGTCTAGCAGTAGCGCGTACAGCGCCGTGCCCGTAACGCAGTCGTAGGTGCCTCGCGCTCCCACATCGACTAGTCCGCTGTACTTCTGGTAGTGCTTGAGGTGCTTGCGGTGGACGTAGTAAAACAGGTGCCGGAGGAAGGACACCGGGCGGCGGTACTTTTTGCGCTTGGCTCGGAGATGGTCGAGCGTAGCCTGGTACCGCTTCGGTTGCCCAAAGAGAGCCGTTGAATCGCAGCAGATTTCGATCAACGGAGTAGCAGCGGTTGTCGTGCCCCGCTCGGGGGAAGGCTGACTCAAAGCAAGTAATAGAACAAACAGTAGGTTCATGAGCGTATCGGATTTACTGTTGAATGAATATTAAAACTAAATATCAATGGTCTACCGGCAGACTCAGCCATCGGTTCTGATGTGCAGAAACAGGTTGACGCCCTCGGGTTCCTGGCGTACTGCAATCTGTGGTTTGCTAAACCCGGCTTGCTGGGCAAGCATTATCAGTTGCTGCTTGGTACGATGGTGCAAGAACCACTTACCCAAAACCTCCATATAGGTACGGCTGGGGTTATGGTTTTCGTTGAAGTTTCCAATAGCGATTTCCCCACCCGGTGCTAATTGATCCTTCATACGGCGCAATAGCCGCACAAATACTCGGTCGTCGAAGTAGTTGAACAGTCCGGCCGACCAAATAAGATCGTAGCGCTGCTGACTACTGAATCGCAAGGCGTTTTTGTGGACAAAATCGATAAGGGGTTGGTACTGATTGGTAAGCGCTTTCGCGTAGGCAATCGCCCGTGCATCTTGCTCCACGCAGGTCGTTAGCAAGCGTTCGGGTTGGGCCAGGCGATCGTAAACTTCTTGTAGGTCGCGGCCCGGCCCACTCGCCACGTTGAGCAGCCGCACCGACGTCCGTCCGGCCAGCTGATTACCAACCACGCTGCCAAGGTAGTCCTTCCGATTGCGCACCGCGCGGGGTGCCGCTTGCCGGTGGAAGTATTCGTCCCAAATCCGAAGCTCCGGTCGGTCGGAACGGTGGTAGGTATAAATTTTATCAATCATCAGAAAATCCCCCGCGTAGCCGAAGGGTTTGCGCCAGCTGTGTCCCTGTAGCGTGTGGTGCAAGAAATCTTGCCCAAACTGCTGATACAGGGTATCTACCTGCTGCGGCCGTAGTTCACCCTGATGATATCGCATGCTGAGTACCTCTACGAAAGCTTGCAGGCGGCGCATAGTCCGCTCGTCGTGCGCTTCGTAGGGCGCGGAATAAGTTAGGGGTTCTATAGCAGCTATTTCTTCCATTATTTTTTCGTTTATCTTCAGCTTGGGCCAGCAAAGTTTGGCAGCCTTGAGCCGGTGAAGTATTCTATATTCGGTTCGTATTTTAACGCGCTAGTACGCGGGCACGGGGCCTTTATATTATCGAAGGCTACGGTCCCTCCGTTGGCATTCGAGATCAGTATTTGAGCAATCCTGGTAGCGTACGTAGACAAGTTCCAGATGTCTTCGCCTAAAATCGATCAGCGGTATCACTTACCCTTGGTTTTAATCTTAGATACGCCCGGAGCATCCGTAGCGAACGAAGAGAAAAAGTAGGAGCATCCCAGCAGGATGCTCTTACTTACTTTGGCTTCTACCTACCCTTAACTACTCGTTTGCCGCCCGAGCACGTCGTGGCGGTTGCTTTCGGCAATTGCGATTACTTGGACAATCAGGTGCTCCGGCACGCCTAACTCGTGCAGCGTGGCCGCCAGATGAACCATGAGCGTGCGGAAGTGGTGCTCGTTAAGCCCCCGTTCTACCAGGTGGGCGTGGGCTTCGCGCATGTTCTTGCCGCTGTACGCCTGCGGTCCCCCAAATACGTAAGCCAGAAAGTCTTTCTGCATGGCCAGTTGCGACCGCATATGCGTCCAGCGAAAGAAGTGGCTGATGGTATCGTCGGCCAGCACTTTGGTGTAGAAAATATCTACGGCCGCGTTGACCGCGACGGTGCCACCAATTTGTTCGAAGAGCGCTTTTTCTGAATGGGAATTCATACTTGTAGAATTTTAATGAGGGAAATAGTTAGTCGGACGATGCATTAGTTTAAAGCCAGCCCTGGTACACGATCCGCCACCGTCGGCCGTGCTTTTCCAGCAAGCGGGTTTCTGACTGATGAGCGCTCCTGGCCGGATGCAGGTTGTACCTGACCCAGGCAGAATCTTCGTAGATACGCAGACGAACATCCTTTAGGGTGATCTTCGGATGGCCACCCCTTAGGTTATCGTCTAGGTTAGCACGAATGTTATGAGCAGCTTGGCGTAGCTCGGGAGGCGGGGTACGGGCTACACCAACTCGCTCTTCGTGGTTTCGGACGTCGGGCTCCGCAGTCCAGTAGCGGGAGCGGCGCGGGGCGTCCTGGTCGTAGGTAGCGTAGGCTTCCTGCTCCACCACCTCCAGAATAACGTCGCGGTCTCGTTCGTACTGCCGGTACGAGCGCTGCACGGGGTCGCCCGGCGGCCAGAACGCAACCGCGCTTAGGCAACCGCTCATGAACAAGGATATAAAAACGAACTTCATGGAATCTGATTGAATGGTTCTGATACATTACTTACCCTAGTGCCCCCGGCACTAGCTTCCGGGGCAGACACGCGCGGGAAATGCCCCAGGCGCCCCCGCCGAAGCTGCGCGCGCAACGCTTCCTGATCCGCCACCCCCGACCGATGTCTATCAGGCAGGGCTGCCGGGAGCCGTACGGGGTGCTCCGTGCCGTAATTAGGCGACGCGTACCGTGCTGCTGGCGCTGCCGCCCGCCCGTCCGGATTGGCAGTGGGCCCGGCCGGAAGTGAGGGAAGGCTTAGGCTCCCCGTTAGGGCGGTGAGCAGGGCCAGTAGGGCCAGGGTCAGTCAAATTCTCATGGCTCGTTGGAATTAAGTGAAGTAAGAAAATTACTGCTTCATGACGCGCACCGCAGAGGTTCCTTCGGCAGTTTTGAGCTGCATGAGGTACAAACCGCTGGGTACGGCTCCGCCCACAGCGTTGCGCCCGTCCCAGGACACCGCGTGGTTACCCGGAGCTTGCTCCTCCTGCACCAGCGTCTGCACTTCCTGGCCCAGCATATCGTAGATTTTCACCTGTACCGGACTTTCCTCGGTGAGGCGGTAGTGTAGTTCGGTATGGTCTACGAAGGGGTTGGGAAAGCTTTTGAGTGACGATTGCTCTACCAGCAAATCTTCTTCCTCAGCGAAGGCGGTAGAAGGATCATCGCCGTAAAGAGCCGCCGGAATGTTAGCTTGCATGGTTCGGCTGTTCGCTCCCCCCGCGGCACCGATGACGACTGCACCAACCGGGGCACTGAGCGTAAGCGGTTTGTTGATTGTCACACTTTCGTTGTAGGTGCCGCGGGCAATGTTCAGAATATCGTTATCCGCCGCCTGCTGCACTCCTTCGGCTACCGTGAGGTAGGGTTTATAAATATTGCCGTTACCCCCGCCATCGCTGGCCACACTTCCCTGGTCTACGTAGGTCACGGCAGTGGTAAAGAACTCGCCCAGGTGTTTCCGTAAATCCTGATCCCGAAAACCAGTACCGACGGAAGGGTGTACTTCGAAATAGGCCCCTGTTGAATTAATTCCAATGGCGACATTGCTACCCGGCCAAACAACCGGGGCACCTTCCATAAAATTGTCCCAAAAGCCTTCAATTTGTACCGGAGTATCATATACCAGAAAGCGGTCTTTGTCATCTACGCGCCTTAACCAGGAGTTTGGATTTTTGAGTACTACGGTAACCTTTTGCCGGGTTTGGTTACCCACTCCACCATTTTGAAAATAACCGTAGTGAAAAATCTCCATCTCCATCCCATCCATTACCCGACCAGAATTGTGGCGTAGCACTTGGAAGTACTGCCCAATTCGTTCTCCCGGTCGCTTTCCGGTACCATTCGGTAAAGCTTCCATGATAGTATAACCACCATTCGTTTGATTTCTAAAAATATTGTCTGCGACGCCTCTATAATTCTTAATTATAAAAGCCCCCTTTTTACCTGAGCTTGTCCCCAATATTATACGATAGAGTTCATTTTCTTTATTCAGCGGGTACTGATCTTCCGGGCCAGGATGGTTCACCGTGCCATCAGCGTTGGATAGAGGAACATTGAACTCAATGATGTTGAATTGATCAAGAAGATGATGATCTTCAACTTCCGCATAGTAAGCGTCATTTAGACCACCGTGTCTATTGTCGGTTACAATGGCTCCATTGGCGGCGATCCAGCCGGTACCGTTGGCTTCTACTCCATCAGTAAATCGGCCTACGGCGGCGGCCCAGGGGAGCATATCCTGGTTAGCTTGGGTACGGGCCTGGGCGGTCGTAGTCGTAGTTACTGCGTTGGCTTTTGGGGTAGTCGCCCGCTCGTTCACTTTTAGCTCCTTCAGCTTCACTTCTACTTCTTCTCCGGCGGCCTGGTAGAGCGAGACTTTTACGCTCTGTCCGTTGAAGTAGGCCGAGCTGTTGCTCCAGTTTTGCAGAGCTTCGGCATTGAGTTTCTGCTCGGCCCCGTCAGCGCCTTTCAGTAGCAGGTAGCTGTTGGGTCCCAGTTGCACATCCTCAAAGTAGAGGCGGATGCTGCTGGTGCCGGAGTAGCTCACCTGGGTCAGTTCTTTGAGCGTTCCTTCCTCGCTGGCTTCCGCTGCGTATTGGAAGCTCTGCGGCACTTTTTTCTGGGCCTGAAGGCTGAGTGAGACGAAGCTCACCCACCCGATCAGGCACAATGTTTTAAGTAATTTCATGCGTATTCTATTTATTCGTTAGAAGTATTTTTTTTTAGTATCGTCATCGCGAGGCTTTGCGAAGCGATCTCCCCCCGGTAAACGTATAGGTACTTAGGGGAAGATTGCTTACCCCGGATCAAGTCCGGGGTCGCAATGACGTGGTACTATTAATTACTGTAAGCTAACCAGTACCAGCACTAAGCCTTGGCCTTCTTCCAGGGCGGTCATGGCTTTGCCGATGATGGCTCCCTGGGCCTGGCTAGAATCACTTACCCGCATGGCGTGGCCGGGGGTATCTGAAGTCATCAGCAAATCGCCGGGCTGAATGGCTCCGTAGCTGGCGTCTACCTTGGCGTATACCCGTCCGGTGAGGGCTACCGGGTGCTCGCCGCTGGCAATGCTGCCGTCTTGCCCCATCACCATACCAGGTTGGATGTCGCCGGCACCACTCACAATTCCGGCTACGGTTTTGTCGTAAGCCGAAGTAGCTACTTTCAACTCTCCCGCATTTGCCGGGTCAATCGCTACGATCATGCCGGCTTGTATGGCACTCTCACCATTTACTTCAAAGGGTTCGGCCAAATCGGCTCCGCCGTTAATCTCTAGCGTGGTGGTGCGCGTGGTTCCGTTCACATCCAGGGTGCGGTTGGGAGTGGTCATACCAATGCCTACCCGGCCCTGCTCGGTCATCACCATTAAGGCATCACCCGAGTTTTGCGTTTTGGAAAAAACCAGTTTGCCTCTTCCTACTGTCCAGTTTTCATCGGATACACCCATATACCACTGGGCAATACCGTTGGATGATGTATTCATCATTCGCAAATGCATGTTCTCGGATTTGATAGCAACTTTCGCGCTGCTAGTACCACTATATCCAATACCAAGGTTACCTCCACCACGTACGAGATCTACATCTTTATCGGAGATAAAATTGAGGTGCAGATCATTATCGGCTTCAATGCTATTGCCGTCCATTCTCATAATTTCTGAGTCGCCCCCAACGACGCTGTGAGTGCCCACTATGAGTGATCCACCTACTGCTTTACCCTGGGACTTAGCTAGGCCTTTACCCCAAATGTGGAGTGGCATAGGATCAGACAGGGAGCCTAACTGGGCTTCATCCTTTTCCATCAGAAATAGCGTTTCGGTATTGCGCCGAATCCGGAAAGAACCCTGGTTTACAATGTCCCAGGTAAGCGCGCTTCCGCCGATGATCTTGCGCTCTAGCTTAATCCCAGCCGCCACTTGTGAATACAAATAACCCCCGCCGGCGGTTATTCGGGCATAGCGATGACTGCCTCCCTCTCCCCAAACGTGGAGCAAGTCCAGTGGGGTTGAAGTGCCTATCCCTACTTTCCCGGACATAGTATAAATCTTCCCATTACCACTAATCCATTCTCCGTCTTCACCATTGGGATCTTGTTTGTCGCCCGGACCTCGCTGGGCGTATAGATTGCTGCTAATTACTAAAGTAAGGAGAAGCATTGATCCGATGCGGAAGAGAGTTCCGCCTACACGAGAGTTGAGTAAAATTGTTAACTTTTTCATGAGTTTTAGTTTTTTAAAATTTGATAAATAAAGGGTTTGAAGACGGGCACGGTGGCCCGCCAATTGGGTTATTTAGTTGATTTATAAGTTCGGTTCAGCGATGTACACTTCAATGATGCGCGGATTTTCCGACACGATGCGAATGCCGCCGTAGCGGTTACTTTCAGACAGCCACATCAGAAAAAAGTCTCCTTCCTGATAGGATACTTCATCGCTTTCACCCTCGATACGGTCCCAGTAGTTTTCAAACTGCGACGGGCGCTCGGTGACCCAGTGTATGATCGTGCTTAGCGGCAAATCGTACTTAACAAAGTAGGGGACTTCGGCAGTGTAGCCTCCGCTAATGGGCCAGATCTCACCTACGCTAAAGGGTATCTTAAGCATGTTGTCGTAGTACAACGAGAAGTCAAGCCCCGCTTTGTCTTCGGCCGTAGCCCCGCTCAGGTGGTTAATGCTACTTAACGTACCATTGCCACTAGCGAATAAGCTGGGAATCCGGGCCGGGTCTACCCCCGCTTCGTACGTAGGCCACTCGATGCGCCACGTGCGGCAAAGCTCATTAGCAAAGTGGTCATACCGGGGGATGTACGTACGCGCAATAACCTTTGGTGTCCCTAGCTCGCCCAGAGGGGTGGCCTTATTACCGGGTCCGCCCGGATGTTTAGTCATGGCTTTATCGTTTCTGCCTAGGGTTTCTACGTCTTCCTGGCAGGCCGTGAAGGCCAGCGCCAGGGCCATCATAGCGATGAATGATACGTTCTTTGCAATGTTCATAGTGTGTTGATTTTTACGTTGGGATTGAGAAATTTTACTGGCGATTACCTATTCACGGCGTGGTACACCTCAATGATGCGTGGGTCCTCCGAGACGATGCGGATCCCCCCGTACTGAACCGGAGTGAGATCGGATATCTGATAGATGTAGAAGTCGCCTTCCTGATACTCTACATCGTAGCTTAGGTCTTCGGTATCCGCCCAGCTATGTTCAAAAGCACTGGGGCGGGTGGTTACCCAGCCCTTTATGGCGTCTAGCGACTTGTCAATTTTACCGAAGTACACCACATCAGCGAAGTGAGGTCCCCCTCCCCAGAGCTCCTCCTCTACGGCCGCTGCTTTCAAACGGGTATCGGTAAACAGGGAGAAGCTTAGCTTCTTCTTGTTGAGCGGATCGATGCTATTCATATACTGTAGGTTGTTGAGGCCTCCGGTGCTGATGGAGAAAAAGGTGCGTATTTTTTCGGGATCAACTCCTGCTGCGTCCGCGGGCCACTCAATGCGCCAAGCTTTAGTTCCTACGTAGTCCGCTAACTCAGCCGGGTAGTACTGCTCAATAATTGTAGGTAGAGGTCGGTGCTCCCCTCCGGGGGCTACTACTTTACCTCCGGGGCCACCGGGCTGCTTCAGTACGGTTCGGTCGCCTCGCCCTAGGTCTTCAGGCTCTTCCTGACAAGCGGCCAGGGCTAGTGAGAGGGCGGTGAGCGTGAGTAATGAGATTTTTTTTGCGTGTTTCATCGTTTAATTGATTGGTGATTTGGTATAAGAAATTGATTGAAGAATACTCGGCATTAGTTAGGGGTGTGCCGGTTGGCTACAGGAGCAGGTGCTTCCCAAACTACCTGGTCCGGTTCTGCAGCTCCGCGATAATTTAGGGCGCCCGACACGGTACTACTTAGGATCATGATTAGCGCGAAGAGGGTCAACAGGATGCCGTACATCAGGCAGGCTTGCGGACTAGCCTCGCCGAAGTGGCGGGTGTGGATGCTTAGTTCGCGGCGTTGTTCATAGGGGGTCTTCATAACACAGTACGTTTTGAGGGTTGAGAGATTGAGTTTTTGAAAACGTGATGTCACAAAGGTGGGGCAACGAGGGCTATCGGCTTAACACGGTGCTCCCAACGGCAAACAGCACTGTAACACGCTTGTAAAGCAGAAAAAAACCCTCAGGTCAAAGTGGCAATTTGGCTAACACGGGGGTAACCAATGCTAACACGCATGTATCATTAGTGACTTTTCTGGCGGGATCGGGCGTACTCGGAAGGAGACTGTCCGAATTTTTCTTTGAAGGATTTTGCAAAGTACGAAAGGTGATTAAAGCCCACATCGTAGGCTACTTCGGTTACCTGTACTCCGTTCTGCTCCAGCATCCGCGCCGCTTGCTGGAGGCGAATGCCCCGGATGAACTCGGTCGTTGACTGGTCGGTAAGCGCCTTAAGTTTGCGGTGCAGTTGCATTCGGCTCATTCCGATGGCTCGCTGCATCTGCTCTACGCTAAACGCAGCATCCCCCAGATGATCTTCTACGGTGCGGAAGCACTTTTCCAGAAAAATAGCGTCGTGGTCGTTCACCGTGATGTCGCTCGGACGAAGCGTCACCTCCCGGCCGTACTTCTCGCGCAGTTTGTTACGCTGCTTGAGTAGGCTCTGCAGCCGGTCGTGCAACTCCGACACATCGAAGGGTTTGGTCAGGTACTGGTCAGCCCCGGTCTGAAACCCAGCTCGTTTGGTCGCCGTATCGTCCCGGGCGGTGAGCATCACGATGGGGATGTGGCTGGTGCGCTCGTCGTTCTTCAGCCGATGGGTCAGTTCTACGCCGTCCATTTCGGGCATCATCACGTCGGTGATAATGATGTCAGGGATTTGTTCGGTCGCCATTTCCCACCCTTCCTTTCCGTGTACCGCTTCCCGGATCTGGTACTGGCCCGACAAATGATTCTGGATATACCGTCGTAAATCAGGAGTGTCTTCCACCAATAAAAGCTGAGGCAGTTCGGCCAGTCCAGATACATCCGGGACAGATGAATTCTTCTCAGGCTCGGCCAATTCTAGGGAAGGCAGTTTGGGGACGGCGAGCGTCTCCAGATGATCTCCCTCCGCTGCTTTTAGCGGTAGCACGACGACAAAGGTGGTGCCCTGCTGGTTCGCACTGTCCAGCGTAATGCTACCGTGGTGCAGATCAACCAGCTCTTTGACAAGCGACAGGCCAATCCCAGTGCCTTCAAATGCCCGCGTGTTAGAACCGTCAGCCTGATAAAAGCGATCAAAGACCTTGTTTTGAAGCTCGGGAGGAATCCCCAGTCCCGTATCCGAAACGGACAAGCGAAGCTGCGACGGTGATTCTACGGCTGCGTACAGGCTCACTTTACCCTCGGGAGGCGTAAATTTAATAGCGTTAGACAGTAGGTTGTAAGCAATCTTTTCCAGTTTATCGGCGTCGAACCGCAGCGGGTGCGAGCGGATGGGAATATCAACCTGGTAGGTGATCTGCTTTTCTTCCGCCATCGGCAGGAAGTTATCGGCGATGGAGCGCAGGAACGCAAAAATATCCGCCTGTTGGTACTCCAGTGGCAACCCTCCTACTTCTAGTTTGGACAAGTCCATTAGTTGGTTCACCAGGCGCAGCAAGCGGTCGGCGTTGCGCTGCATCATCCCGAGCTCTTGCTCTGGAATTTGCTCATCCTGATGCGCCCGCAGGGGACCTAGAATTAGGTGCAGGGGCGTGCGGAACTCGTGGGATACATTCGCAAAGAAGCGCGACTTCATCAAGTCCATGGCTTTGATGTGCTCGGCTTCCCGGCGCGCTTCTTCGGCTTTCTTTGCTTCTTCGTCGGCTAAAGCTTGGGCAATCTTGCTGGCGCAGATGGCCGTGATCGTCTTTAGGGCTTTGAGGTGGTAGTCCGAGTAGAAATTCTTTTCGGAGTGCTCCGAATCAATAACCCCAATCACCTTTCCTCGGTGCTTAATGGGAACGGCCAACTCCGACTGGCGAGTATTATCATCGACGATGTAGCGCTGATCCTGAGACGTATCACCAATCACGAGGGTTTCGCCCGTCTGCGCCACTGCGCCCACAATGCCCTGCCCCACCGGAATTTCAATAGGCTCGTGGATTGTAAAATCCTTCGGATTCTTAGGGCCGTAGGCGGCCTTCTGTACCAGCACCTGTCGTTCTTCATCCACCAGGTAGATCACGCAGTCCTCTAAACCAAGGCGAGCAATGCAGTTCTTAGCCACATCCCAGAGAATTTCGTCTACGGTGTTCTTTCCGAAGAGCGAAGTAGCGAAGTAATTGATGGTATCGTCGGTAGCTACCAACTGCTGCTTCGTCGCCTCAATTTCCTTTTTCTGGTTGGTGATCAGTTCGTTACGAACCTCTAACTGTTCAGCGTAACGCTTCCGAAAGCGGTATTTCTGGTAGTAGAGCACCCCCGCCACCAGCAATAGTACGCTAGCCGCACCCAGCGTCCACTTCCAGCGATTTTCCAGGGTGATCCGTTCGCTGAGTGCTGCCAACTGAGTGGTCTGCGTCTTAATCTCCCGATCTTTCTGCGCTACCTCTCGCTGCACCTGCTGCGATTGGTAGAGGGCGGCGGTACGTTGGTTATAGACGCTGTCTTCCCACGACTTGTACTGCTGATAGTGCGCCAACGCCTGTTCCCACTGCCCGGCCCGCTGAAATACGTACGATAGCGTTTCTTCAGCGCGGGATTTATCGTGAGGGGTATTCAGTGAGTCGGCAATCGCACGGGCCTGTTGAGCAAACCGAATACTTTGCCTAGTATCTCCCTGGCTCGCGCTTACTTTTGCTAAATTTCTGAGTACACTGAGTTTGGATTTGGGCATACGTAACCGCTCGGCCTCTACGAGTGCGGTGCGGAAGTACTCTTCTGCTTGGGCGTAGGCAACTAATGTGTTGTATTGCCCCTCACCATCATTGAGCTCTTCCAGCACTAGTTCCCCTAAGCCAATCAGGGTGGTTACGCGCTGAGTAGCTAGGTTGTTAAGCGTAAAGTAAGCCAACGCGCTGTCCAGAAACGTACGGCTTTGGCCAAACTGCTTCATTTCAGCGTATAGCAGCCCCAGGTTTAACCGGGCAACATTTTTTCCGTACGCATTATCCATTGTCTTATGCGTACGGAGCGCTTTCTGGTAGTGCTGTTCGGCAAGGCGGGGTTTGTTCTGTAGCCTTAGCAAACTACCCAGGTTATTATTCGCGCGGGCTATACCGGTTTGATAGCCGATAGAATCAAATAGGCGCTCGGCCTCGGTGAGGTAGGCTAAGCTTTGCACAAAATCGTTCAGGTGTTTATACGCGAGGCTGGCATTGTTGTAGATATTCGCCAAACTAACGCTATTTTGAGTCGCCCGAAATAGTGGAATGGCGCCGACATACGACCGAATTGATTCCGCAAAGCGGTCTTCGGTCAAGTAGCAGGTGCCTCTGATCTTGAGCGCCTGCGCCAGCACCTCTTTATCAGCCAGTTGCTGCGCCACGATTACCGCTTCCTCGGCATAGGCCGTTGCTGCCGTCGTGTTTCGCTGAAATAATTGGTCCGCTAACCTGACCAGGGTCATCACGTAGGCAGTGTCTTTCTCCTCAAATTTATCTAACGCATGACGCAGGCTATCCACTCTATCCTGCGCTGATGCAGGAACGCAGCCTAAGACAAGTATCAGGCAGAAGGTATAGCTGGTGAGTTGCCGCATAGCTCGATACCAGCATAGTGCTGGACTTTTTTATTGAATAGAAAAGATAGTACTCAGCTAGTGTTTTTCAAACACCAGACACCACCTAACTAACCCTTACTCATACACAACATCATACGTCAGAATTTGAGGGCCATCGGTAAACGTTTCCTGCTCAGTGAGGGTCAATTGGCACTTTACTGACGAGGGACAAAATAAGCGTATTCCTTCGCCCAAAATCACGGGGTTGAGCTTGATTTTCAGTACGTCAATTTGTCGCTGATCCAGCAACCACCCCGCAAGCTCTCCGCCACCGCACAAGTAGATATCCGACCCTGATTGTTCTTTCAACGCCATGAGGTGGGCTAGATCGGGCGGAAGCACGTGCACCTTTTCGTGAGCGTGCTCAAACGTGAGCGTGCTCGAGAACAAGTAGTGCTCCATGTGCGGATACGCGGGTTGCCCCGGCGGCAGTCCGTACTGGTAGCCAAACTCGTAGGTCCGGTGTCCCATGATTACTGTGTCGAACTGCTGCAAATCCTGTTGGTACTTTTCTACGCCCGGCCCCTGCTGGGCAAATCCGCTGATGTCGCCACCGGGACCAGCGATGAATCCGTCTACCGAGGTGGCTACGTAATAAACGATTTTTCTCATGGCGCAGTAGGGTTGGGCAGTGAACAACGGACCAATGAGTGGGCAATGTCCGAAAGCTACTGCCGCTAAGCAAGCAAAAGCCCCCGAATCGGCGAAGTTCATATCGTAGTACCACCCTTCATCTGATGGGTGCAAAGACGTTAGGTACTTACTACCAATAAGCGAACTGTACGACTGAACGTATTGAATCCCACCCTATAACCCTAGGTTAGCTTTCTTTTCCACCCTAAAATTCTGGTTCATACCCATTCCCTTAAGCTCAATGGAAGTCCATCCTTCTGGTAGTAGCGGATCTTTCTGCACCAACCCCTGCTCGGTGAAATGAAGCCCGCCGAAGCCCAGAATCACCGCTTGGAGCAGCCCCCCGGCCGAGGTGCCGAAGTACGTACTGGGGCGTTGCTGGCGCAGCGACAGAATCCGGAACGGCCCCTTGCGGTACGGATTCAGCGCTTTTTCAAACAGCTGGGTGGCTCTCAGTGCATCGCCGGAACGGGCCGCCGCTCCGGCCAGCATGCAAAAGCTCATGTTGGGTCCCTCTTCGTCAATCCGGTCTTCGTAGTAGGCCAGGTTCTGATGGATGATTTCAGGATCGGTGATCACGTCCAGCGGAAACGAAATCAGGTTCACATCGGCCTGCTTGATCATTTCCCCGGCGTAGGTGTCGTGCTCCCGGACGGTGCCGTCGGCAAAGTACCGGATCACCAGCTGCTCGGCCACTGCCTGCCACATCGGGTCGGGGACTTCACCTACCAACTTCGCCGCGCTCACGGCTGCGGCTAGCACCTGCCGGGCGCTGCCGTTGGTAAAGGCATCATTGTCCACGTTGATCGCGTACTCGTCGGAGCCGACCACGTTCTTGATTTCGTAGTGGCCCGCACCGTTCTGTTCCGAACGACTCACCCAGAAGTCAGCTACCTCTTTCAACAGAGGATAGCCTCGGTTGCGGAGCCAGACGGTGTCCTGGGTGACGCAGTAGTACCGCCAGAAGGCCAGTCCTACGTCGCTGCTGATGTGGTGCTGAAAAGGACCGGTTAGGTACAACAGCGAGGTTTGCTCTTCACCGGTGCTGCCCGATTCCCAGGGGAACATCGCTCCCCGGTAGCCGTGCGCCGCCGCGTTCTGCCGGGCCATCGCCAGCCGGTTCCAGCGGTACTCCAGCATGGAGCGCACGGCCGCTGGGTTGATAAGCAACAGGGCCGGATAAATCCAGAAGTCAGCGTCCCAGAGCGTTTTGTAGCCCCAGTAGTTGATACCCAGTCCCATGCAGGCACTGCTGAACGCGGTACGTTCGCTCACAAAAGAGTTGATGCTGAACATCATCTGGCGGATGTCTTTGTTGACCTCCGGTGCCCCTTCAGTCACGATATCGGTTTTCTGCCAGAAGGCCTGCCAGGTGGCTTGGTGCTGCTTGATGATTTTCTCGGGACCGGTCAGGTAGGTATAGATGTTGAGCCGGGCGGTTTCGGCCATCGGATCGGAATAATTGTAGGTGGTGCCCACCGAGCCAATCAGGTAAAAAGTGAAGCTTTCTCCCCGGCGGAGCAGCTTCTCGAAACCGAGGGAGGGGCGGCCTTGGCCATCATCGGTGTAGTGCAGTGGTGGTTGGTCGTCCGCAAAGTGGAAGGTGGTGGTGGTGGCCAGCGTGTACTTTCCGGTCGGGCTGCGGGCCGAAGCGGTAAACAGGGGAATCTGTCGTTCGCGCAACTGGTTGAGGTACTGTGAAGACTGGAAAACGTAGGGATGATCGATGCTCAGTACGTTCTTGATACTGAAAAAGCGATCTTCCTGCGCGCGGATGGTCACTTTGACGATTCCGGTTTGCAGCATGTGCTTCAGGGCGTAGACCGTGTGCTCGACCGCCAGACCTTCAAAATCAAAGTTCGTCTTGAACCAACCCTCGCGGAAGTTGAGTTCCTGCTGCCAGTTTTCTAGCTCATCCAGGTTTGCTTTGGAGAACGACTTCCCTTTCAAAAAGTCAGCTTGTTCGGTTGGCTGTGCTTCCGGTTGCATAACGATAAGTTCCAGGTGGGAAAAGTCAATCGCCTGGATCGCACTTTCTACCCCGTTGCCCGGAAACTTGTCAAATATTCCGTTCAGTTGGACGCGGTTTCCACTCAGGGCTTTTTCGGAAAGGGTGATGCCGTACACCCCGTTGGCCAGGGTGACCGGTGCGTATTCTTCGTAGCCCGGCCGGGCGATACGGGTCCAGGCATCTGATGCGTTCTGAGCATTTGAGATAGGGGATAAGAATATGAATAGGCAGGCAATGGCAATTTGCAATCCTAGCTTCATAGATGGTCTTTATCTGATTCGTTCTCCTGAAAATTCGAAAATAAAAAAAGCGTTTAACGCAATAGGAGCAGGTTAATCATCCAGTTTCTTCAGGGCCTCGGTGAGAGCCCAACACGCGTATAGGTCGTAGCCGTACCATTTGCCGTCCGCCAGTTCACAGGTACTTTTTTGCAGCTCTTGGATATCCGTCTTGGTGGTGAAAGCGGTGCCCGCCAGATTCTCTAACGCTCGGCTGGCCATCAAACCAGCCGCTCCCGGTTGCTCGGCAAGGTTGAGGAGTACGGGCAGTGATTGTTCACAGTCCCCGGAAGCGCACAAGGCTTCGGCCGCCGGTATACGCACCGAAAGGTACTCATCGTCCAGTAGTTCGGTTAATTTCTTGTTAGAGGCCATCGCCTTCTTTTCCAGCACCTGAAGACCCACCACCGCCCAGTACCGGACGATGGGATTCTCATGATTCAATCGCCCCGTTAACCGGGACTGCGCTCTGTCCTCTCGAAGCATAAGGTTGGTCGTTTTGAGCACTTCCGGTATCGGAAACACGTGGTCGCTCCGTACCATTTCGTATATAGTGCTGCCTTGGGCCATGCGGTGCATCATCGGCTCGGGGATCATTCCCGAATCGTGGGTTTCTAGTGCCCACTGCTGCTGGGCCTGCCTCATTTGTTGCAGCACTTCCTGGTACGCAGGATCGTCCGCCAGGTTCTTCACTTCGTACGGGTCTGCCTGCCGGTCGTACAATTCTTCCGCGCTTCGACGAGGGTGCCACATACTTTGCTGGGCGGCCGTCAGGTTACCTTCCGCCAACGCTTCGTAGAGGGCCATCATCACTTCCGATTGATCGGTGTAGTAATTGGGCTGGATAAGGGGCAGATGAGGGTAATAGTTACGAACGTAGCTGTAACGTTCATTGCGCACGCTACGCGCTACCTCAAAAGCTTCGTCTACCCGGTCGGATGTGGCATATATATAGTCGGGAGCGGCACTCGTTCGCTTACCCAGAAACGGCGTTCCCTGCATGGCATCGGGCATCGGGCGGTTAATGATACTCAGAACCGTAGGCGCAAAGTCAACGAAGCTCACCAGCCGATCCTCCGTGGTGTTCGGCCTTAGATCGAGCGATTCTTGGTACCCACCGGCGGCTTTAATAATCAGGGGCACTTTCAGGCCGGAATCGTACAGCGCTCGCTTGGATCGGGGCATGCCGGTGCCATGATCCGAAAAGAAGAAAATGATGGTATTCTCTTCCAGACCATCTTCTTTCAGTTGTTGCAAAATATCTCCAACCTGCCGGTCCATCAGGGTCACCAAATCGTAGTACCGGGCCCACATCTTCCGCGTGACCGGCGTGTTGAAGAAGTAGGGAGGCAGCTTCATCTTCTCAGGATCATGGCGTTCTGCTTTGGAAAGCCGGTGTCCATACTTTTCGTAAAAAGCTTCATCTGATCCAAAGCTTTGAGATTGGTGGGTCGTGCCGATGTTAAACACACAGAAAAAAGGTTTGCCCGTCGGCCGGTTGCGCCAGTGTGCACTTTTGCTAGACTCGTCCCAGAGCGTGCTATCCTCAAGGTTATAATCTTCCTTATCGTTGTTGCTGCAGTAATACCCTGCTTGCCGGAGGTAGTATGGCAATGTCTTGATATGATCGGGCAACTGCACTTCCGATCTGAGATGTTGGGTGCCCAAAGCCGTAGCGTAGATGCCGGTGATGAGGGCAGACCGGGCGGGCGAACAAACCGGGGCCGTTGCGTAAGCGTTGGTATATCGGACCCCCGCCTGCGCCAGTTCGTCCAGATAGGGCGTAATACCTAAGCTATCGCCGTAGCTACCCAAAAAAGCATTGACGTCTTCGCAGGTGATCCAGAGGATATTGGGCAAAGGTCGGGTAGACTGCCCTGCCGCACTAAAATCTGTCAGCACCAGAAAAAGAAGAGACCAGAACACGAAGCGTACCACTTGATTGATTTTTTTCTTACTACCCATTTAAGCACCGCTGAAAGTGCATAAGATACTACTTTTGCTTGCTATTCTTCCACAACAAATCACGGCTTTTTGGTAAAATAAAAACCTTCTTCCATCAGCGGAATAAGTCCGAGTAAGCCGCCCCAGGAATAAAAGCTGTCGCTGTTGCGCACGTCGTCTCCCACGCCGGTCACCGCATTATAGTTTTCGTGCACCCGCCGTTTGCCGGTCCACTCATTGAGAATAAGTTGTTCGGACTTTTCGGCCAGTAGTTTGCGCGCATCGGGCAGGTCGTAGTGGCGCAAACCCATATAGACCAAAAAATTCATGGGCGCCCAGATTCTTCCTCGCCAATAAGAATTGTCCACAAAAGCCGAATCGTTGCGGGCAATCGAGGGAATCATCCAGTCGCCGTAGAACTCTTCGGGATTCATGAGGTGTTCCTTGATCATTCTTTGGGCCTGCCGTGGGGTAGCCACCTTGCCCAGTAGCGGGTAAAAGTTGGTCGGGGCCAGGTGCGGAGAAAACTCTCCGGTCACCAGGTTTTTATCCCGGAAGATGCCGCTCTCTTCGTCCCAGAGTTCCTGTAGCTTTTCGCGATACTGCTTTGCCCGTTGCGCCAGCTCTTTGGCATCTTCTTTCTTTCCCAGTACCGTCGCTATTTCGCGAAGGTAATTACAGTCTGCTACGTAGAGGCCCATCAATCCTACGGAAGCCAACTCCAGCATTTCTTTGTCCTCATTGAAAACCACTTCGTCAAAAAGCGGAGAATTATCCAGGCCAGACTCCCATTTGGCTCCTTGCAACGAAAGACCGTTCATACCCCGGGGATGGGCATCAGAACCCCAGGAAAGGTAGCCTTGGTTGTTACGCTCTTGGTCCCACCAGCGATTCCAGGTGAGCAGTTGGTCGTACACGGCTTCCAGAAACCAACGGTCGCCGTGGCGCTCGTAGATCAGTTGGCACACCATACTACCCACCGGGGGTTGAGAACGATCAAACGACTTGAGTCCGTGGGTAGCTTCCAGGTTGGGAACAAAGCCTCGTTCGGTCAGGGCATTGGTGATGGCAATCGCATTGGAGTAGGCCAGCGCTTTAAAGTCAACTGAGGCCATCAGGGCGGCAAAGTAGGTATCCCAATCAAAGATGATGTAGCCACCCCAGGCTTCGTTCCAAATTCGGCTTACCGAGGCAATACCGCGTTGATTCTCCGCATCGTAAACCAGGTTCCAGGCCATCACCGACTGCATCGCCTCGTAGGCCTCAGCCAGTTCACCGTACTTTTCCAGCGACCGTTGGTAGGCCTGCTTTTTTTGAGCTATTGTTTCCTCTATTTGTTTCGCTGACTTTTCGCTTCCGGTGTAGATCGCGACTCGCTGGTCGGAGAGAAAAGAGAAGTAGGGAGTGTTCAGAGGCAGGGCAAAAGCAGTATCTCGAGGGATGGTAGTAATTTGATAGGTCGTTTGACCACACTCAGCGGTAATCGTCTCGTTTTCTTTGGTCAGTACGCCCGCTTTGTTCCACAAAAAGCCGGTCTGAGCCACCAGAATGTGAGGCAGTTCTGGGGATTCTATCGGTTGATACAGTAAATAGAAATCCTTCCCGTCGGAGGCGGTTTCTACGATGGCCTTCTGCCCTTCCCAGTTCAGTTCCAGTTGGGTGTAATTACCATCGTAAGCGTGCTGGCCGGGGTAGATTTTCTCCGGGAAGTTAGTCTTTGGGCTAGCTATGTAACTGTCCCGAAGCCAGTACGGCCCCGTTCGCTGCTTACGAAATAGCAATTGGATATTGAGGGCTTCCGGCATCTTCACGTGCGACAGTACGCTGGGATTATTCCAGGTATTCCAGCCCCGAAGCAACGAGGCTTGGTTAGCAGCTACCGAATCCGAAAATTCCGGAGTGTTTTGCGCTTGAATGCCGGTACTCAAACCTATCGCAGCAATCAGGCCGACCATTAATCTTTTCATAAACATCTGATTAGTGCAGCAGACTCATTTTCTTCCAGCCTTCTTCCTGTATTTCCTGCATTTGCCGGACTATCTCTGGATAGGTGTTGGAAATATCCCGTAAATTAAACGGGTCTGCTTTACGATCAAACAACTGCACGCTATCCCCGGCAAAATTGATTAGATTGTACTGTTTAGTTTTTACCCCCACAATGTCTACTGCGTAGGCCCGGTGGGTAAATACAGCGTGTTTCCAATCTTGCTTAGGTTTTTCCAGTAAGGGACGAAAGCTCGTTCCTTCCAGGCTCTGCGGAGGGGGAGGTAGATTACAGAGGTCAAGCAGTGTCGGATAGACATCGACGAGTTCTACCAATCCGGAAGTCCGCTGTCCGTTGGAGTCGTTGCCGGGTATGCGCACGAGCATTGGCACCATCGTCTCGTCGTCGTAGCAGTTACCCTTGCCCCAGTGCTCGCGGTGCCCAAGGCTATATCCGTGGTCAAACGCTCCGACCAGGATGATTGACTCATCGTACAAATCTAATGCTTTGATCCGGGCGAGCAAGCCGCCAATCAGGCTGTCTACTTCAGTGACTTCCCCGTAGTAGCCTTGCATCAGTTCGCGCACGCCCTCGTCGGTATATTCTTGACCCTGGTAGTTATTTTCTCGACCTTGAACAGTAAACTGATCGGGTGCGTAGTGCTGCCGCGCGCCCGGGGTGGGTGTCCAGGGATCGTGGGCCTGGCTGTAGCCAATGGCCAGGAAGAAGGGTTGATCTCGGGTGGCCACATCTTCCAGCGCTTGCAGCGGGAAGTCATTGTTATCCACCCCGTGGGCTTCGTAGACCTTGCTGTAGGCCGAATCGGTGCCCCCGGAGCGCAAGTCATGAATTTTACCAGCCAGGGCGGTGTAGTATCCTTGGTTGCGGAAGTGACGGGGCAACGAGGTAGCATTTGGCAATATCGCTTGCCAGTCGTCATCAATCTTGACGATGCCACTGGTAGAAGGGCGGATTCCGGTAAGAATACTAGTGCGCGAAGGGGTGCACAGGGCTACCTGGCAATGCACATCTTCGAACAAAACCGCTTCTTCAGCAAACCGATCTAGGTGGGGCGAGTAGGCAACCGGGTCACCGTAGCAGGCCAGCGAGGGCCACATATCTTCCACGCTGATGTAGACGACGTTGTAGCGTCGCGGAGTTTCCTGCGCTTGACCAGGCCAAGCAGTAACCATGAAAAGCAGTAGTAATAGTTTGCTGACAATCAACTGTACGAGAGCGTAAGAAGCTAGTTTTTTATTAATACCCCGGGTTCTGACCACTTTCCAGCATTTCGGGGTTAGTATCCAATTCCGCAATGGGAATGGGCATGAGGACGTGAGTATCGGCCTCAAATCCCCACAGCGCATCGTCGTAATCTTCCGGAAAGCCAAAGTCAACTTTTGTCCAGTCGCCTAAGCTAATAAATCCAGCTTCGTTCCAGCGGCGCAGGTCGTTCCAGCGGTGCCCGTCTTCCCCGGCCAGTTCCCGAAGCCGCTCGTCGATGATATCCTGCATGTTCAGCGCCGCTAAGTCAGCCGGTTGGGCCGCCTCCGTGCCGTCCGGGGTAGAAAAACGCGCGCGTCGGCGAACATCGTTAACCTGCCCGAGGGCCTTCTCCTCCTGGCCGGTTTGCAAATATGCTTCGGCGGCTAATAATTTTACGTCGGCCAGCCGGAGCAGCCGGGTGTTGTTGACAGAATTGACATTAGCGATACCGGCAAATTCGTTGCGCTCGTCCTTTACGTACTTAATCATTTTATACCCATCGTTAAACGACCAGGCGGGGGCGCTGGTCGTATCGAACGTCTCTCTTATCCTTGGGTCTTCGGGATCGAAGGCATCCACCAGCTTTTGCGTGGGAGCAATGAGTGCGCCCTGGTTCGTCCAGTGGTCCAGAAAATGCCGGTAAAAGGCGCCCATCGTGCCCACCGCATCGGTAAAGTCGTTGTCGAGCCAGGGGTTTTCGGCGGTCTTCAGGCTGGCCTGGAATTCAAAGAGCGATTCGGCGTTGTTCTCGAAGCGGTAGTCAAAATTTTGCCCAAACTGCTCTACGAGTTGGCGGGAGGAAGATATCTTTTCAAAGGCGGCAATCGCCTGGTTGTAATCTTCCGTGTCATTCCCGCTGTAGTTGGCGCGGGTGACGTAGGCTTTAACCAGCATGCCGTAGGCGGCATCTTTGGTCACCCGACCCGCCAGTTCGGTAGGCCAGCTTTCGGGCAGTAAGTCCGCCGCGGTTTCAAGATCGGTGATCGCCTGGTTGAGCATCTCCAGTCCTTCGGACGGCTCTTTGTACACGTTTTCCAAACCGACAATCCGGTTGGTGACAAGTGGGGCCTTGCCCCACCACGACCAGAGCTTGTAGAACGCCCAGGAACGCAGAAATAACATTTCGCCGGTGTTGTAGTCCATCATTGCCTCATCGGTATAAACCTCGGGGTTTTCCTCGATCTTTTCCAGCATGGTGTTGGCGCGGGCTACCAGTTGGTACAGGCGATCCCACACGAAGGTTACGTCACCATCGCTACCGGTGATTCCCTTGAATGTATCTAGCGACCGGGGATTGTTGGCCCGCAGGTCGTCGCCGGGAAGCAGCCAGAACTTATGGCGGGGGTTGTTAGCATTGTAACCGTACAGATCGGTGATTTTAGCGTAGACCGCTGTCACCCCAGCCTGCATTCGCTGCTGGTCAACAAAAAAATCGTTCTCTAGCTCCTCGGTAGGCTCTATATCCAAATTTTCGTCGCAAGCGGTGGCCACTACCATCAGTACCGCCGTCATCAGTAGGTATATTCTATTTTTCATTGTAGTCAGAATTTTTTGAGTTAAAATTTTACGTTTAGGCCTAGGTTGAACACGCGGGGAACGGGGTTTCCGTCGTCTTCCGGATCCAGACCCTGCCATTGGGTAATAACAAAAGCGTTGGCGATACTAGCGTAAATTCGTAATTGCTTCACCGAATTTCCGGTGAGGTTCAGCAGCGACTGGGGTAGGGTATAGCCCAATTGGGCATTGCCCAGCCGGAGGTAGCTGGCGTTTTCTACAAAGTTAGAGGAGTAGCGCAAGCTGTTGCTAGGGTCGCCGATCACGGCGCGGGAGATGTTGGTGTTAGGGTTTTCGGGCGTCCAGGCGTCCAGTACCGTGGTGCTCATGTTGGCCCCGCGGCTGCTTAGGTACTCCAGCGTGGAGCGGGCGTTGTTGTACTTCTGCACGTCGCCCACTCCCTGGAAGAAGACTGACATATCAAACCCTCGCCAGCCCAATCCGAAATTAAATCCGTAGAAGTAGCCAGGAATGGTTTTGCCCAGGTACGTGCGGTCGTACTGGTCGATAACCCCGTCGGGACCGGGGGTGTAGAAGCGGTAGCCATTTTCAGGATCAGGGGCCCCGTTGATATCCCGGAAGTAACGGTCGCCCGGCTGGTAGGTTTGGGAAACCGATTGATCTTCGTTGTTTTCCAACCAGGCGTCAATTTCCGCCTGGTTCTGGAAGATGCCCGCTACCTGATAGCCAAAGATGTAGTTGATCGGATAGCCCGCTTCAATTCTTTCGTCTTCGTTGCCGAAAGGAATGTCTTCATAGGTATTGATTACCTCGTTTCTTACGGTGGTAAAATTCCCCCCGATGTTATAGCTAAGTTCGCCAACGGCACTGTTGAAGGATAAGGCCAGCTCAAAGCCGCTGTTATCTACCGAGGCAATGTTAGCCACCGGGCTTTGCTTACTGCCCACGCTGGGCGGAATGGTGGTTTCTTGCAAAATCCCGTCGGTCGATTTGGTGTAGTACTCAAAGGAAGCGGACAGACGATCAAAGAATAATGCATCAAAACCAATGTTGGTGGTGGTGGTTTTCTCCCACTGCAGCTCGGCATTCGGGAAGGAGAACAAAGCGGCTCCTATTCCGTAGTTACCCCGTCCGTCGCCGCCGGGATTAGAACCGAAAGCGTAGGTTGGACTTTTGCTCACCGGTGACAAGTAAGCCAGGGTGCGCACTTCCTGGTTGCCTAGTTGGCCCCAGCCGGCCCGGAACTTCAAGTCCGATATCCAGTTCAGCGACTGCATGAAGGGTTCGGCCGAGATACGCCAGGCCGCCGAGGCCGAAGGAAACGTACCCCAGCGGTTTTCCGGGGCGAAGCGGTTGCTGCCGTCCCGGCGAACGGTGGCATCCAGGTAATACTTGTAGTCGTAGTTATAGCTTACTCGCCCTAATAAGCCCTGAAGCGACCAGCGAAACAGATCGGACTCCAGTAGGGTAAACTCATTGTTACCCCCCAAGCGCCAAAGAGACGGTTCGCGGGTAGTGATGAATTCAGTATTACCGTTCACGTACTTGGCACTGTACTGCTGGTCCATGCCGTTAAGCAGCAGGTCAAAATTATGGTTACCGAGCGACTTGTTGTAGTTAAGCGTAATCTCTTTGATAACGTTAACGTTGGTAGTCGTTCGTTCGGCATATTTTCCTACCGACTGTCCGCCCGCCCAAGAATTAGGATCGGAGGAGTTGGAATAGGAGAAATAGTCGGCATTCCAGTCCCGGAAGGTAAATTGTTCATTGTCATAGGCATCAATGCTGAGGTTTCCTTTGATAGATAGTCCGCTCAGGGGCATAATCTCTACGTAGGCACTGCCCAGGTTACGTAGCGATTCGTAGTCTTCAGTGTTCAGCGCCGTTCTGCCGAGTACATTGTTTCGGGTACCCTCACCGTAGAGTTGTTGAGTGCTCCAATTTCCCTCTTCGTCGTAGCCAACGATTACCGGGGCGTAACCCCGCAAAAAGGCCGGTCCGTTCGGATCGTAGATAGGCTGCCAGGGGGGTGTTTGGGCCCGGTCGACCAAATCAGAACCATTGTTGTCTACCCCCTCTACGTAGGCCAAGCGGTAGTTGATGCCGGTTTTCAGCCACTTGTTAATATTGGTATTTAGCTTCAGGTTCATGGAATAACGCTCCAGGCTTTCCGCGATCAGGACACCCTCGGTTTCAGCGTAGCCAGCCGAGACGTAGTAGTCCGTTTTATCGGTACGGCCCGATACGCGCACCGAATAGTCCTGATTCACTGCGTTTCTGTTTACCAAAGGAGTCTGCCAGTCGTACGTCTCCGTTGTATTGCCCAGGTAGCGGGGACTGGTTGGGTCAAATTCCGGGTCCAGCACCTGGTTGGGATTAGCGGCGTAGGCGGCAGCGTAGTAGTCTACGTACTGTTGGGTGTTGAGCACGTCCCAGGTTCGGGGCAGGTTTTGTATTCCGTAGCGGGCACTAAAGTCGATGGATGGGGTTTCGGTTTTGCCCTTTTTGGTCGTGATCAGCACCACGCCATTGGCCGCTCTAACCCCGTAGATGGCCGCCGCCGAAGCATCTTTCAGCACCGAGATAGACTCAATGTCATTGGGGTCGATCATGGTCATGATGTTGATCGGACCGCGTACGTCTTGCACCCGGCCGTCTTCCGCCCCTTCAATGCCCGCTCCCAGTTCGGTGATTGGAATACCATCCACCACGTACAAAGGCTCGGAAACTCCCCAGGTGTTCACCCCGCGGATGCGCACCGTCGGTCGGTCCATGGGGTTGCCGGTATTTCCTGAAACTTGTACCCCGGTCATCCGGCCCTGCATTGCCAGTTCGGGGTTCATCGACACGGTACTTTTGTTGATAGTTTCCGCGTCGATAGAAGAGATGGAAGTCGTTACGTCTTTCTTCTCCCGGCTTCCGTAACCGATCACGACGACCTCTTCCAGCGACTTTATGTCGGGCGAGAGCACCATATTAATCACCGACTGGTTGCCGACAACGACCTCTTCCGAAAGGTAACCGATAGAACTGAATACCAGCACGCTTTCGGCGTTCGGAGCTTCTATTCGGTAGGTTCCCTCCACGTCGGTCACGGTGCCGGTGGTCGTGCCCTTGATCAATACGTTTACTCCCGGTAGCGGCTCGTTGTTTTCCAGATCGCTGACCGTACCGGTGATGGTCTGCTCCCAGCTGCGGAGTAGCACGGAGGATACCGGGAGGCGGCGGGTCGTTCGGGAAGAATAGCTCCCCAGCTCCGACTCAGATACTAGCAAAGCCTGGCTTTTCACTTTCCTCAGTCCTTTTCTCCTGCTAGCGGATTTAATGACGTAGTTTCTTTCGTCTACTTTCACGTACCGGAGTCGCAACGGGCGCAGCAGTGTAGCCAATGCTTCTTCTACGTCTTCGGTTTCCGGGGCACGCTCCCGGATGCGTTTGCCTTCCACTACTTCTTCGTTAAAGGCAAATTTTACCCGGAAACGAGTCTCTAACAATTGCAGTTCTTCCTTCAGCGTCTTCTGTTGATCCTGATCGACTACCGCCGACTGAGGGTTTTCGTTGGCTAGTGCCAACGCATGGTCCTGCGCAGTAGCGAGCGTGAGCGTTCCTAAGGATAGTAATAGCGCTATCCCATAACTAAGTAGACTGTTTTTCATTACTGATCATTTTAGGTTAAACATTATAGTAGTGTGGCGGCCCATCCTGGACTAAGGCAGTACCGAGCGCTTTTTGACGGTAATTGTATTGTCTTGCTGAACAAGGGCGAAGTCAAACGACTCGGCCAGGAGCTCCAGCAGTAAGTCCGGATTATCGGAAGCTACCTGGGCGGTAAATTCCAGGTCGTTCCACGCCGGATTGTCCAGGTCTATCTGGTACCCGTAGTTGTTCTCCAGTACGGCGATCACCTCGCCCAGCGTGGCCTGGTCGAAGGTCAACAGGCCTTTTCGCCAGGAAGAGTAGGTGTCGGGCTGCACTTCCTTTTTCAAGAAAGCCTGATCCTGGGTAAATTCTACCAGATCGCCGGGTTGCATCACTACCGTGTCATTCTTTCCGGCCTGTTTGGCTTGTAGGCGTACCTTTCCTTCACTGAGCACCACTTGGGTTTTGCCGGGCCGGTTTTGCACGTTGAATTCGGTTCCCAGCACTTCTATCTCCACCTCGTCCAGGTGCACGATGAACTTTTGGTCGGTAGCGGTGTGCACGACCGAGAAATACGCCTCACCCGCCAGCCATACCTCCCGCACACTTGCGGTATCTTCCCAGGCAGAAGCGTAGCGCAGTTGGGAATTTCCGTTGAGAATCACTTCAGAGCCGTCCGCAAGCTGAACGGTCTGGGTTTGGCCGTAAGCAGTACGGATATTTGTCCAGGAGTTAGCCACCGTTAGCCACCAAAAGGCCACTCCGGCACCGATGAGTAGTAGCACCGTGGCCGCTACGGCGTACCAAGTGCGCGCCTGCCGGGCAGGCATTGATACCGGGTGGATATCGGCCTCTTGCATGGCCGCCCGAATGCGCGGCCAATCCTGCTGCATGTGCTCGGAAACGGAGGGAAGGGACTGCGTAGTAAGCGAAAGCAGGATCGCCTGTGCCTCTTCTACGGTAGATTTTTTTTCGGGGTGCAGCTCCAGCCAAGCCGTCCAGAAAGCGTGGTGCTGATCGCTCGGGCTAGTGACCCATTCGTAGAAGAAAGTATCTTGTACGAAGTCTTCTACGGTGTAATTTAGGTAAGTATGTTCCAAGGGGTTGTTAATTAGTATACATAAAGGAAGTAAAGGGTCAGTATCTCACGGTTCATGGTAGAAAAAAAGCAAAGCTCCGGTGGATTCAATAGAATTCCTGCAAACGTGGTTTAGGTTTCGCAGCGTAGGGCTTCAAGCCCTACGCTGGCGAAATGCATTCAGTGCTACACTAGAAAGTTTTTTGCTTCTAGCCGTCATTCGCATTGTTCAACGTACAATAATCCGCTGGTTCCAGGTACGCTGATTGTCGGTTACCCGAAGCATATAGACCGTCTTGCTCAACTTACTTAGGTCTAATCGGGCGGGTTCGGCCAGGTCTTTTCCCGAAACGATTCGTTCCATCACTTTCACTCCCGTCTGGCTGAAGAGTTGAAGCGTTACTTTTTCGGACTCGGAGGCGGGTAGTACGACAGAGAGTTCTGCTTCGGTGGGATTGGGATATACTCGGATGGTTTGATCCACTTTATATTCGGAATCGATCATCTTTTCATCTTTTCCAGCAGAAAAATTTGTCCGAGCAGCATTCAGACTATAAATATCTACGAAAGCAATTTTGGCGTTGATAGCACCACCAGTTTCTTGGATCGTGAGCTTACCATCGGTCACCGTTACCTCCACCGCTTCGTATAAATCAAAGTTATCATTCCCATCGGGGTCAGTAAGCTGCACATCTTCTATCAACACCGTATTTTTTTGGTTGGTATACGATGGATCGCCCATTAACAAATCCAGTTTATAATCACCGTTGGGCAGAGCAATCTCCCAGGTTTTACCCTGCATATGATTAAAGGTGTCGTATCGCTGATCGGGATGGACATTTCGGTCACGCGTTCTATTATCATTGGCCCCTCCTACCCAGCCGTAGGCAAATCCATTCCGGCTTCCGTACGTTGCTCCATCATCGGCGGTATAGCCCGATGGGGTCTGCGAGTTAGACTTCTGAAAATTAATTTTTACGTATTCAGTTGAGCCACCGCTAGGCGTACTGACTGACACGTTTACCTGATCAGTAAATCCGCCGTCCGCAGAAGTTACGGTGATGGTAGCTTCTCCTGAGCCAACGCCTGTCACTAGACCGTTGCTAGAAACCGTGGCTATAGCAGGGTTGGATGATTCCCACGTTACTTGTTGGTTGTCAGCATCGGCTGGCGTGATTGTTACAACAAGCTGGTTAGTTTCGCTTATATCAATAGCGATAGAATCCGCGTTGAGTGAGACTCCCGTCACAGGTTGAGGTGCTACGGGCGTCGAACCCAGGTGGACTACTGCCAAATATCCATAAGCACCCAGCGCGTAGGCACTGTTCTGATGAACGGTAAATTCACCGTCCAGTACCGAATACCGGGTATCAAACCACATTTCCGATATGGGCCAGTCAAAGCGGTTAGGGTAAGACTGCATCTTGCCCCAGTCGGCATCGTGGGTCCAGACGGCCGTAATGATACTGGCATCGGCTTCGCAGTGGCAGTTGGGACCGTCGAACACGCCGTGCCAGACGGGACCGTAAGGAACAATACCATCCACAATTTCTCCCTTGATACCGGCGTCATTGTACCAGCTATCCAGGTGCAGGGCCTGCTCAGGATGCCGCTCGCCCAGTCCTGATACCCAGGCGGTGTTCAATGGATTGTTACCCAGAAAATAGTCAGTCGTCGTGTACATGTAGTCCAGCAGTTCGTCTTTCTGTAGGCCATCGTCAGCTACCCGGTGGGCGAATATCGCTTCAAAGATGCGGGGGGTAGTTTCCGAACCGACGATCGGTGGCATATCATATACGCTTCCCTGGCGGCCTGACCTTATTTTGGCATTGTCGACGATTCTTTTCACGCCCCAGTTGACGGTGGCCTGTTTCAACATGGATTTCAGGCCGTTGTTGGTGTTGGCCCGGTCGGGGG
Source organism: uncultured Cytophagales bacterium (assembly GCA_963761785.1). Classification (GTDB taxonomy): domain Bacteria; phylum Bacteroidota; class Bacteroidia; order Cytophagales; family Cyclobacteriaceae; genus Tunicatimonas. The sequence goes on along the minus strand of CAVXII010000001.1, from coordinate 90,778 downwards.
CAGTTACGTAGGTCCATACGCCCCACTGCTGGTTATTGCCCCCCTCCAGATCATCGGTGGGGGATGTAATGACCAGCGCATCCTCAAAATCGTTTTGATACTGGGCATCGCCGGTATACTTGTACAGCGAGGCAGCAGCGAAGAGTTTTAAGTCCGCTAGTTTGCTTCCCAGGTGGCTGATCCCTTTGTCGGCATCACCGGCCAGTTGGTTGGCGGGGTTATTGGCCCACTGATAGGAAGCTACCGCTTCCGACAACAAGGCGGCCGATGAGTCGTTTACTCCGGCCAGTTCCAGGGCGTAGGCATAATTAGCGGCCAGTCCGGCAAACACAAAATTGGTATGGGGGTCGGCGGCAAATACGTGCCACTTTCGGGTATCCTGAGAGGCGTTGATCGCGGGAGGATTATTACCTCCGGCATAATCCGCCGTGACCCGGGCACCAAATACTGACCCGTCGGGATTGATATTTCTCCTAAAATAAGAGATCAACCAGGCCGCTTCATCCAGTACATCGGGCAAACCATTGCCACTTTCAGGAATATTCAATGCGCCATCGCTAAACGCGTTGGGAGCTGATTCAAAGGTAGCCAACAGGGCGGTAGGCACAAACATATGGCTAGGGTAACCATCCCAGTCCCCGGCATCGTGGTACCAGCCGTAGGTATAGTGATCACCCATCTCTCCCCCCTGCACGGCAGCCGTACTGTGCGGGTCTACTGACCGCACCGATGTCCTTACAATCTGGATGTCATCGGGATGGTGGTCCCGGGCGGTGGTAAAGGGCGTATAAGCTGCTTCTTTGGCAATACCGGCCCGTTCGGTGTACAAAAACTTGGTGACCATTTTGAATGGCTCCTCGTAAATATCTTCGTTCATCGCAAAAGGAAAAGATCTTCCCATGCCTTCTACCACCAGGTAAAACTTGCCGGTGCCCGCGAAGGACGAGAAGTCCGCTTCGTACACGTCCGATCCGTAGTAGTTATTGGATGGTCCGAACAAGCTCATGTTGCCATTATCTACCTGCGCATCCGACAAAGCTCTTCTTTTGGCCAGATTTCCGGAGAACACGGGGTTTAAGCTGCTGGCGTCTACAATATGGAAGGATCTGCCGTTAAAGTCGGACAAGTCCAAGCCTCCGCCATCGCCCATCCACTCGGCAACGTAACCGTACTTCAGCCCGGCACTCGGCACGTATCCTACCTGGTTCACATGAACGGCCTCCGAGCGCAACTGGTATTCGTCAAAAACCAGGGTGGTGCTGTTCCCGTTATTGGCAATTCCCGGTGCTATCGTGATTTGATACGTCTTGCCGGACTGCATGGCAAAGGGCAAGTCCAGGTAAATCCAGTGCTCAAATACCGATTGGGACGGGTTTTGTCCTTGCTCAGTAGGTTTTGACTTCCGGTAGACGTTAGCCGGGTTCAGAGCCGTACTGTAGTTGGCATCATCGGGACTGGAAATCAGGTAAGAGGAAGCCAGTCCGGGGGTATTGTCTTCGGTATTGAATGATTTTACTGCCACGGAATCTTCCTTAGCTTCGTTTTGTCCGTGCAAGTAGGCTTGGCCATCATCAAAATGCAGCATCGCAATCTTTTCGGTCAGGGGTAGTGTCTCTACCAGCTCCGAACCCGGGAAGTCATAGGTACCTCTCTTGATAAAGTAAATAGTATCCGCGTAGGCTACGCCACTGCTATAGGCGGTATAGATACCCATGGTAGTAACGTCGTTCAAAAACTGCTCGGAGGTAAAAGCCACTGAGCTACCCGGCTGGGGCTCAACCACCACCTGCCAGGCATCTCCGGGGAAGCTACTCTTCACGCTGTCGATGGAGGCATCAAAAGGGATGGGAAAGTGTCCGATTTCCAGGAAATCACCGGGGACGCCGTAGATAGTATCACTCGGGTAACCAGACACTTCGGCATTAAACGCGGTCAGGTCATACGATCCGCTTCTTTTAATTTCCATGTAATCCACCGTGGCCGATCCGCTCACCTTTTTCACCCGTAGTACGTGCTCACCGGCCGTCAGGCTGATGCCGACCACCGTAGTATCTTTGGGGGGCCACCAGCCTACCCTATTTAGGTTCACCGTATCAAGGGTAGTACCGTCTAGGGATAGCTCTAATCCTACGCCCGTACCGGTATACTGAATGGTAAAATTGTAGTCGGTACTTTGCAAGACATTAACGGTATATTCCAACCATTCCCCGGTATCAAACCCGGTGACCCGGGCATTGGATTCAATATCCACGTCATCGTCGCGGTAGGTCCCTTTGCTGTTTCCGGGCGTAAGGTCATAATACGCCTCATTGTTGCCGCCGTGGTCGTAATTTTCAAACTGGATACGACCGGGGATAGGATTGGGCGTGAAATCTGCTGTATAGGGTGCCCTGCCGTACACATTGATCTCGTCAAAGGAGGTGTATCCCTGATCGTACTGCACCTCTACCCGCAGCTTATGGGAACCAGCGGGCAAGTTTTCCAGCGTAGCTTCGTAGGGGCTGGCATTGTCGGTGGAAAAAGCCTTACCGTTGAGCAAGAAATCCACTTTATTGACAGTGAAACCTGCCGGGGGTACCGCTTCGGCGGTGACCGTGATGCTGGTGCCGGGAGCTTGGGTGATGCCGGGTACGGGCGAAGTGATAGAAGCCGGTGGACTCACGTTCACATTGAGCGTATCGGTAAATCCCCGGTCTTGTGATTCGACGACTATTTTGACCGCACCCACGCTTTTTCCGGTAAGCAAACCCTCACTATTGATAATTGCTACGCTGGTATCCATTGCATACCAGCTGACATCAGGGCAGGAGGCATTGTCGGGCAACACGGTTGTGGTGAGTTGGGTCTCTTTGCCGACCTGGGCCGAAACGGTCTCATCCTGGTCAATGGCTACGGAAGCTACCCGAATGGATCTATTGATTCTGATGTCGTTGAGCTTTACGTAGCTATCTACCTTATCCATCACAAAAGTGAGCGTGTGCAAACCGGCCGGTAGTTCAAAACACTTAACATAATCTACTTCTCTCAGTGGCCACCAGCCCGACTGGGGCATTTTGGCTTTATTGAGCAGAGTATCCGTATCGTCCAGGATCAGGCTCATCTGGTTATTGCCTAGCCCATTCAGTATCCGCATAGAAATATCGTAGAGGTCGGTAGCGGCTATGTCGACCGTATACTTTAGCCACTCCCCGTTGGCCGGTTGCATCACCATGATGTGAGTGGCCGACAGTTCATCATCCCACAGGGTAGAAATATCTACATCCGTACTGGCCCGGTAATCGGAGGGGACTAGATTGCTATCAATATCGGTCACTGTGTTGCCGGGCGTCACATCGTAGTAGGCAAGCCCGTTGGGTCCTTCGTCAAAATTTTCGGCCTGGATGATGCCGGGAACGGCCGCCGGTTGCCCACCGAAGGGCAACGAACCCAGACTGTTATTGTGGGTCATCGTAATCTCAGCAGAAAATGCCTGTTTGCCTTCGTTATCCGTGGCCAGGGCCATGATCTCTACCGTTCCGTAGGACTTGGGAAACTGGTCCAGCGTGATGCTGTAAGGGGCTTGGTAGGACTCACCCAGTTTATGCCAACCCATAAAATACTCTACTTTGTAGATGCTTTCGTCGTCGGAGGCATTGGCAGAAAAGGTGGTGGGGGTACCCTCGTTGAGTTCACCACCGGCGGCGGGAGCACTAAGGGTAATTGTCGGGGCCTGGTTGGGCGTGGCCGTGCCGTTGTCCGCCGACAGATACCCGTAGGCAAAGATCATCGGAGCGTTGTTTTCGTTCACGGTAAACTCCCCACCGAGGATACTTTCCCGGTTTTCGAACCTAATTTCACTTACCGGCCAGGTATCTTTGGGGCTGAAGGGATAGGCCGAATACTGGCTAAACGCCTCGTTGCCCGACCAGCCCAGGTCGGTCACCTTATTGGCCCCGCTTAAATCCCAGAACACGGAATTATAGGTAGTGTACCCCGGCAAGTTTTCGTAGTTGATCACCTTGTTGTCGGTATTGGAAAGGTGCCAGGAGTCTATGTGAAAGGGAGAAGTGATGTGATTATGGCCCAGGCCGGTCATCATCACCAAATCCTGCGGGTTGCCTCCCATATAATAACTGGCCGTGGTATGCATTACGTCCAGATAGTCGGGGTTGCCGGTAATCTCGTAGGCAATGGCCAGGGGGCAAAACATGGGCGTGGTGGTGGTACCGTTAGAACTGGCTTTGATCCAGTCGAAACCCAGGCGGTAACCCCGTTCATCGGCCGTCTGCACAAATTCTCCGTCGGCTACTGACACAATAGCATTTTTGACGTCATTCTGAAGCGGCAGGTCCAAAAACGGAAAACCAGCGGGCAGTAACCCGTAGATGCCCGCGGCCATCTCCCAGTCGGCAAAACCAAACCATCCGTTTTCTTTGCTATTAAAGCTAGAATTGCTGTTGATATCTGATGCGAACTGATCGTGGTACTCCTGTTGCTGGGTGTAGCGATAAAGTGCTAGTGAGGCCAACATTCTAGCTTCAACAAAATTTTTCAATTGCTCATCTCCCGGCAGCGTATTGTTAGCGGCCCAGATGTAAGCGGCTTCTGCTTCGGCCACCCAGCCAGCGCTAGCGGGGTGGGTTCCGCTTTCGGATTCGTCCAGACAAGACGCCAGCCAAGCGGCACAGGCGGCATAATTATAAGTAGCTATCGGGTCTTCGGCCGAGATTTTTAGGTCCCGGGAATCCTGCCAGGAAGGGATTCCGCCAGCACCGGCGTCTACCCCGGAGTAGGAACCGGGCACCCCTCCGGTAGTAAGCCCGGTCGCTAACCCTGCGTCTTTGGCGCGCTTGTAGTAGTCAATTAGCCACATGGCTTCATCCAGAAGATCGGGAATGCCGTTGCTTCCTTCATCATACCACTGTCCGCCGGTATTGTCCACATAACGGTTGTTGACGTCACCGTCCTTGAATTTTTCGGGAGCCAGATCATAGAGGAGCAAAAGAGAGAAGGGCACGTCAACGTGGCGGGGATAGCCGTCCCAGTCACCAGCATCATTATACCAACCCCATACATCCAAAGGATTGGCCGTGGAGACTGCATGATCGTGATTAGGATCATCTATCCACCGCCAGTCCGCCTGATAGTAGGTCTGGACCAGACCATCCGCCGGATTGTGCGCCCGAGGGTAGGTTTTGCCGGGTTCAATTTCCTTTTCAATACCCGACCGCTGCCAAAACAATCCTTTGCTGGCCGTACGGTAGGCACTGCGATACACATCTGCGTTGATTTTGAAGGGCAACGAAGACCCCATATTTTCCACCACAATTTTGTACTCGCCGGGAGTGCTAAAGGTACTAAAGTCGCATTCCCACACATCCGCTTCGGTGTAGTTCTTGGTCAGTGCCCCGTTTCCGAACCAGGTCATGTTACCATCGGCAAAGGTGGAAGTTTGTGGACCACCGTTCGCCAGTGATTTTCTTTTGCTCACTACTCCACTGTAGACTGAACTACCATCGGAAGTCTTCACGACACGGAAGGGGACGCCGGAGTAATCGTCCAGGTTCACCGCGCCTTTGTCCCCCATCCAGTGCGACAGGTAAGCGTATTTGGGGGCGGTAGGCGTGAAACCGATCTGAGAAACGTGGATGGTGTTGGACCTGATTTGGTAAGGATCAAAAGTGAAGGTGAAGGAGGGATTATTACCAAGATTAACATTATTGACGACCACGGTATACTCTTTTCCTACCTGCATGGCGTCGGGCAACTCCAGGTAGATCCAGTGCTCTTTCACGTAGTAAGTGGTTTTGTACATATCCCCAAAGTCGGTTGCCTTGGACTTTCTCCCTACCGGGCCGATTGGATTTTGTCCCGCACCGTAATTGGGGTCATTAGGGCTGCTAATGGCATAATTGGCCGCTATCTGCGCTGCCTCTACGTCCAGGGGAAACTGAAACAGTTGGGACGATTTGAAGCTGGTACCGTAGTTAGCATAACCTTCGTCAAAATGGACCATTATCACTTTATTAGTAATAGGTACCACCTTGACGATGTCAGCCGCTTGTGTGCTCACGGACTGAAAGAATAACAAAACGGTCAGAATTGGGAGGGGTAGAAGACGCTTCATTGTGACGTTGTTTAAGGTTAAACGGGTTGATACAGTAGGTTAGCCCGGCAACTCAGTTCAATGACCGATTGACCGGTGACTTACGTAGCTAAAGGAGGGTAGCTAAAAAAAATCTCACGAACAAATCTCAAAAAATATGTAATTTTACAATATTCGCAAAGAAAAGCATTTTAAGTCAAGTTAATTGCATTAACACGAAAGATTTATTGCTAGCTCAATCCCGGAGAGGCTGTCTTGAGGAGCTAGTTGAAAAAGGTGAGCAGCAATAAAACCGAAGTCGGACACCTATTCTGCTGCCGCTTACAGTACCCAAGTAGGCACAATAAAAAAGCCCGCTTGGGGGCGGGCTTTTTTATTCGCGGGGTAGTTTAGTTAAGGCTGTATTTTATCTTTGTACTCACCCATCACCTTGTCTTTCTCCTCCTGCGTTTTAGCATTTCTTAGCTCTCTGCCTAAGTCATCTACCCAGTCAGGGTTGTTTCTCTGCATTTCATCTACGTGATTTTTCATATCTAGAAGCATTTGCTTGGCTTCCTCCAAAGACATGGTGTCCAGTATGGACTCTCTGAGGTTTTCTGAACCAGGATCAATCGTAAACCCGTACTTTTTGGCTACTGCATTCAATTCTTTTACTTTGGCTTTCGTATCTGTGTCTGATTGCTCTTCCGAGTGACAGCTCCCTACTAAGATAGAAAGAAGAAGAATAGCATACTTCGTCATGACGCACCAAGCTACCTTACTATAAGTTTTCTGGTTGTCATCTTCCCGTCAATCGTAAGCGTACAGAAGTACACTCCTTTGGCTAACGAGGATATATCAATTCTTTTCTCAAAGTACCCCAACTGGTGCTGGTCATCCTCAATTAATACGTCGGCTCGGTTCAATATAACCCCTTGCAAGGTAATTCGCACTGCACTCTTCACCGGAACCTGGTACTGCAACGTCGCGTAGTCAGTAGCGGGGTTAGGATAAACAGTTAGCTCATTTTCTTGTGGATTAAGAAGCATATTGATGACGTCATCCTGCTGCCGTCTTTCTTCTTCTTCCATCTTCTGTAAATTTTGATAGTACCGCAAAAACTTACGCTGGGGTGTTTTGTAGGTACTACTGTTACAAAATGTAGTCACCGCACTGGCACTGACCGCGGGTGGAAGTCCCCCACAAGAAGACAATGTTTCAATAAAGGCGATAAACGCCGGATCTTGGGGAGAAGAATACTGGACTATATCCGTTGTAATAGGGTATGTGGCTACGAAGAGCACGTTTTGCGTACTTGCCGTAGCATCCTTTCGCTTTAGGTTAACAACCACCTTCAGCCGCCATTGGTAAGTATTGATCGAACCAGTGCTAGGGCGAGTAAGAATAAAAGGAGTTCGAGGTAAACAGCCAATGTCCTTGTATTTAGTGCGGTACTGCGTTCCGTAAGTAGCGTTGCTACCTTCGTAAAATGCTTCACTTCCCAGGCTATTGCCGTTTAGTCCACCAATGCTATTTCCTACTATAGCCGCTTGAATCTGCTGCACTTCAAGGCCCGAAGCGGGGTTAACTACGTACTGAATATCGCTGGCCATTTTTAAGTAGATTGTCTGCTGGGACATGGTGTAGTGCCTCACTTGCAAATGAGGAGTTCTCAGCAGGTTAAAGATGCCCATTACCTCGTTATAGTAAGGGTACTCACTATCCGGGGCACCGCTCACATTGGAGCCGGGGGTGCGAAACGTGATAGTGTTATAATCATAGAGTGTTTGTATCAAACCAGTATATTTTCCAGTCATGTTGATACTCATCGGCATGATTTCTACCTGTTGGAGAGCGTTGGCTTTCTTGCCTCCCCCCGTAAAGAAGTCAATCACACTGAGCGCATCTCCTAGGTAGGGAATTGCACTAAGACCTGTCCTTCAATACTCCGTAGAGTTTTAAGGGGGAAATAAATTAAAAAGGCGAAAGTCTAGTTTTGGTTTTGCGAAACTACAAAACAAAGACTTTCACCTATGAATGTAGAAACACTCACGCGTATAATAATGGACAAAATGCCTGACATAGGCAAATGGCAACGAGACTTTATGATTCATTTGATGCCCCTACTGCTGACCATCCGTGGTCGCCATAATTTTGAGAACTTATCCCGTTATGGTTCTTCCAACGAGGCGACCTATCGGGCGCGCTATGAGAAAAGTTTTGCCTTTGAGCAATTCAACGAGCAATTGATTTTGTCTATGCCCACTGAGGAACGTATCATTGCTTTCGATCCTAGTTACCTGCCCAAAAGCGGTAAGCATACCCCAGGTACGAGCTACTTTTGGTCAGGGTGTGCTAATGCGACTAAGTACGGCCTAGAGATTAGCGGTTTTGCCAGCGTGGGCATAGAGAGTCGTACGGCCATGCATTTGTATGCCAAGCAAACCATCGGTCAAGACCGCTACGGTTCGCTACTGGACTATTATGCTGGTCTGGTGGTAGAGCAAGCCAACCGATTGAAAGCTGTTTCTACTACTTTAGTAGCGGATGGTTACTTCTGGCGCAGACCGTTCGTGGATGCAGTGAGCGGGCAAGGCTTCACGCTGATTAGCAAACTGCCCAGCAATGCGGTCTTGCAGTATCCTCATCTAGGGCCCAAGCCCAAACGTAGAGGCCGACCCCGCAAGTATCAAGGGCGCGTTAACCGGCTGGCTTTGGATAGGGCGCACTTTACCCCCTGTCTACAAGAAAATAATATGATCGCTTATCAAGGCAAAGTCTATGTGAAAGCATTGGATCGTTTAGTCAAGTGCGTCATCGTGCACATAACCAAAAAAGATGGTTCTCTGAGAGCAGAAGCTTTCTTTGCTACTGATCCGACTATGGATGGAGCTAAAGTGCTAGAATGCTATCGCTTACGTTTCCAGATAGAGTTTCTCTATCGGGATGCTAAGCAGCACACTGGCCTGACGGAATGCCAGGCCCGTAGTGAGCAGAAGATACATACCCACATCAATGCCAGCCTGACGGCCGTATCACTAGCCAAAGCAGTATACGCTTGGCCTGAGCCAGGACAACCAAGAAAGCCTTTCTCCCTCTCCAGCATCAAAATCCAGTACTTCAATGAACATTTGCTACACAGGTTTTTTAGCGAGTTCGGTATAGCTGCCGAATTCTATCAAAATTCGCCACAGTATCAAATGCTATACAACTATGGCTGCATTGCCGCTTAAAACTCTACAGACTATTGATGAATAAGAAGTATATTGTGCGTCTCAGTTCAAGCGAGCGAGACACGCTGTGTGAGGTAGTCAAAAGGCTCAAGGGAAGCAGCCAAAAAGTACGCCGCGCTCAACTATTGCTAAAGGCAGATGCTGACGGGGCGTGCTAGACAGACCAGCGCATTGCCGAAGCGTTTAACTGTCGCATTAAAACGGTAGAGAACCTGCGCCGACGATTTGTAGAGCAGGGCTTTGAGACTGCGCTCAATGGCCAAAAGCGAGCAAATCCCCCAATTGCCAAGTTGCTGAACGGTGAACAGGAAGCCAAAGTGATCGCCATGCGCTTAGGTAGTCCGCCGACTGGGTACGCTCATTGGACATTACGTTTGTTAGCCCGCAAACTCGTTGAGTTGGAAGTAGTAGAGACGATCAGTCATGAGACGGTACGGCAAACGCTCAAAAAAACGGCATGACTAAGCGTAAGATCGCTTATTGGGTAATTCCACCTGAAGCCGACGCTGAATTTGTGGCTTGTATGGAAGAGGTGCTGGATGTCTACCAGCAGCCCTATGATGCGGCTCATCCGGTCATTGCTATGGATGAACAGCCCGTAGAGTTAGTTAAAGAAACCCGCCCCCCCATTGCAGCCACAAAAAGCCACCCCCGACGGGTAGGCTACGAATATGAACGAGCCGGTACGGCTAGTGTCTTCATGTTTACCGAGCCCTTATCGGGATGGCGAGGGTCGCCCCGCGACAAGCGAGCGCCCGTCCACAACGCACTAAAACTGACTGGGCCTTAGAAGTAGCGGCTTTGCTACAAGCACGCTATGCGAAAGCTGAGAAGGTAATCCTAGTCTGTGATAATCTGAATACACATACCAAAGGGGCGTTCTACGAAGCGTTTGATCCGGAAACGGCCCGGCAGTTGGTCAAGCGTATCCAATTCTGTTACACCCCTAAACATGGCTCCTGGCTGAACGTAGCTGAAAACGAACTAAGCGCTATGACTCGCCAGTGTCTAGCCCATCGGCGTATGGGTGATATAAAAACACTTCAACAGGAAATCAACGCTTGGTCTCAAGATGTGAACCAAAGCCAACGAGGGGTAGATTGGCAACTCAAAATTGATCAGGCCCGCTGCAAACTCAAATCAGTCTACCCTAATTCTTTAGCTTGACAATGCACTAGCCACGGCATAGCAAAATCCCGAAGCGGCGGCCGATATCCTACCTTGTGTGCTTTGGCGACACAAAGAGACCGTCGAGTTGCAGAGTTTCGCCGGTTGGTTACTCAATCAACACCCGCATGACTTTCCCTTCGCCTTTTCAAACGCCTCCCGTCCTTCCTTGAAGGCAAACCAGGCGATGCCCAGCGCTCCCACCGCGTCTACGTAGGGAATGCGGAACACCTCGTAGAGCACGCTGGAAACCAGCAGCAGTAGCGACAAATACAAGCAGGTTTTGGTGCAGTGCGCGTCGGAGATGATGGGGTCGGAGTTTAGGGCACGGCCGACGCGCTCCTTATAGCGGGCCAGAAAGAACATGGTAACGATCGATAGCGACGCGATGATGATGCCGACCACGGTGGTGGTGGGTTGCTCGCCGGTGTAGATGGTGAGCAGCGAACTGGCTACGATGCCCACCGCCAGCAGGTAGAAACTAAAGCCCGTCAACTGCAGGGCTTGCTTCTCGAAGCGGTCGCGGTCGGTGGAGCCGGGCTCAATGGCTCCCTGCTGCATGCGATACACCAGGTGGGCAATGCCGATGCCCGACAGCACCTCCACAAAGCTATCCACCCCGAACCCGAACAGGGCCAGGGTATCGTCGGCCAGGCCGTAGTAGGTCGAACACCACACCCTCCAGCAGGTTGTAGAAAATGGTAACCATGCTGAGCCAGAAGGCTAGGCGTAGTTGCTGCGTCGTTTCCGGTTGTTGTAGGGTATTCATGGGTTAGTGGGTTTGTAGTTCGCACACTTCGCCGGCCACCTCAAACTGCACGGTGATGTGATCAATGCTATGCCGCTTCAGCAGTTGGTTCACCCGCCCGCGCACGGTGGCCAGCTCATCCACCGGGCGACTCTGGTGCAGCACCAAATGGGCACTGAGCACGTGGTAGTTGCCATCGAGCGTCCACACGTGCATGTCGTGCACGTCGGCGATCTCGTCCAGTTGCAGCACCTCCTGGCGGATGGCTTCGATGTTCACGTTGTCGGGCGTGGCCTGCAAGAAGATCTTGAGCACCTGCCGCAGGTTCTTAAAGGCGTTCCACAGAATATACCCGGCGATGCCTAGCGAGAGCAGGGGGTCGATCCAGTAATAGTCGGTGAACAACAGCACCACGCTGCCCAGCAGCACTGCCACCCAGCCCAGGGCGTCTTCCATTAGGTGCAGCATCACGGTGCGCTGGTTGAGCGAGTCTTTCTCGCGCCGCAGCTTCCAGACCGCCGCCCCGTTCATCAGCACTCCCAAGATAGCCAGGTAGAGCATCCCCTGGGCGTTCACGGGTTCGGGACTGAGCAGGCGCGGCACGGTTTCAATCATAATCACCACCGAACCGGCCAGCAGAATGATGCCGTTGATGAGCGCTCCCAGCGGCGAGAAGCGCTTGTAGCCGAACGAGTAGGTGCTGCTGCGCCCCTTTTGCGCGTACGACTCCAGAAACAACGACGAGCCAATCGCCAGCGTGTCGCCCAGATCGTGCACCGCGTCGGCCAGAATAGCCATCGAGTTGGTCATGATGCCGCCCACAAACTCGATGATAGTGAAGGTGGCGTTGAGGAAGAAAGCGACCTTCAGGTTGCTGGTCACCGGGTGCACGTGCGCCCCCGGGGGAGAACCGTGGTCGTGGTGGCAGGAGGAGGAGTGCTGGTGCGAATCGCTCATATTGTAATCAACAGTGTTGGTCAGCAAATATGTTCAAAAAAATCAGATTCCTTCCAACCAAATCCTATCCCTTTGGTGTCTTACGATTATTCAAGTTAATCACCCTAAACCCACCCCTCATGAATCCCTCCGGCTCGCTTCCCTTTCGCCTTCGCACCGGCCTCTGGCTGGTCGCTTCTCTACTGCTGCTCGGCACGGCCTGTTCCGACAACGTAGAAATCACGCATCGTTACACCTTTATGCGGCCGGTCTACACGCCCACGGCCGAAATTCGCAACAGCTTCGCCGTAGAAGCGCCGCGTACGCTCACTGGAACGGGCAAGATCTACTACCGCGCTCCCTACGTTTTCATCAATCAACCCGGTGAAGGGGTGCACATCATCAACAACACCAATCCGGAAAATCCGGTCAATGAGCGTTTTGTCAACATACCGGGCAACTTCGATATGGCCGTGCTGGGCAATACCATGTACGCCGACAGCTACGTCGATCTGCTGGCCATCGACATCAGCAACGTGAACAACGTGCGCGTGGTGAAGCGGCTCGAGCGGGCGTTTCCGGCCTACAACAGTTGGGGTTTCTACTGGGATGAGGAGGCGGGCATCATCACCCGCTGGGAAGAAGAAGAGGCCGTGGAGGTGTTTGAGGACGAACTCACGGCGCTAAACGCGCCGGGCTTGTTCCAATTCCGCGGCGGAATTGCCCGCAACGATGCCGTTTTCTTCCAGAATGCCAGCACGATGTCCTTTAGCGCGGAGGGCAGCAGCGTGTCTTCCGATGGCGCGGGCATCGGGGGCTCCATGGCCCGCTTTGCCATCGCCGACGAGCGCTTGTACACCATCGACGACTGGCAGATCAAGGTGTTTTCTATTGAGAACCCGACCGACCCGATCAAGGGCGACTCGGTGCGGGTGGGATTTTCCATCGAGACCATTTTTCCCTTCAAGGACAAGCTGTTCATCGGATCGCGCAGTGGCATGTTCATTTACGATCAGAGCAATCCGGACCGGCCGCAACTAATATCCGAATTTCAGCACGCCACCAGTTGCGACCCGGTGGTGGCCAACGACAGCATGGCCTACGTGACGCTGCGCTCGGGCAACGCCTGCGAGGGCTTTATCAACCAGCTCAACGTGATCGAACATCCGCGATGTGACCCGCCCCAAACTGGTGAAAACCTATCCGATGGAGAACCCCCACGGGCTGGGCATCAGCGGCACCACCTTGTTTATCTGTGAAGGAGACTTCGGACTCAAAGTATTCAATGCGACCAATTCGCGTAACATCACCGGGTTGGATCACTTCAAAGACGTGCACGCCTACGACGTGATTCCGTTGGGAGAAATTCTGATGATGGTGGGCGACGACGGTTTATACCAGTACGATTATTCTGATCCGGCCCAGGTGCGGCAGTTGAGCAAGCTCGACATCGTCCGTCCTCAACCCGTGTCGCGATGAGGGCTGCCGATTTCCCTTTAAAACGGTTCGCTACCCTTCCGATAATAACGTTCTGGATGCTGCCGGTGCTATTCGTGCTGCTGCTGCTAGCTAGTCCGGCTTCGGCCCAAACCCCTCGAACGGTGACGGTAGATCTGAAGAACGGTACTTCCCTCGCCGGAGAGATGGCGGTGAGTGTACAGAAAGACTACCTGACCCTGATGCGCGAGAACCAGCCCCTGCTGCACATTCCCTACCGGAAAATTCGCTATATCTACTTCGGCACCGACCCCGAGCGGGTTCCGACGGCCCCGCGGGTGTTTCTTCGGCAGCAACGGCAGTTTTTTCATTTGGGAGAGCTGAATGTGATGCAAAACAATCGCCCCTACACCTCCGCCACCGGCGTTGGCGTGCATACCGTGAACGGCTATCACTTCAGTCCGCACCTGGGAGTTGGTCTGGGAGTGGGGGTGGATTGGTACGACCCCATCTACCTGCTGCCGGTGTACGTGAGCGTGCGGGGGGCAGTGACCAAGTGGAAGGTGACTCCTTATTACTTTGCCAATGCCGGACGAAGCCGGGGCTGGGCCAGCGATTCTGATGAACTGTTCACCGATCTAAGCGCCCGCGGTGGCTGGATGTTGCAGGCCGGGGTGGGCTACCAGATTAACCTTAACCGGTCGGCCCTGCTCATTCACGTAGGACTAAAGTCGCAGCAGACCGAGATAAACTACCGGCAGCGGTGGTGGATAGACTCAGCGGTAGCCGAAAAACGAACCTACCGGCGGGTTTCGTTGGGTATCGGGTTCATGTTGTAAAAGGAGAACCAAAACTTTTGGTAGATTTACGGCACTGTTTCACTAAACTTTGCCCGTATGCTCCTTCGCTTTTCTATCTTTTTCCTTTTCGTACTCACCGCGGTCGGACACGCCCAGCCGAGTCCCGACATTCTTTACGGTGACCTCTTTCGGGCGGTGCAACTGGCCCCGGTCTTCGAAGACTCTAAAACCTTCCCCGATTGCCTTCCCAAGCAGAAACCGGAGGCAATTCTAGCTGACTACCAAGCCCAAAAAGATCAGGCTGATTTTGACCTGAAAGCATTCGTCCTGGATCACTTTGCGCTGCCGCCCAACCCTTCCTCCGGCTTTCGCACCGATACTACCAATAACATCGAGGAGCACGTTCAGGAGCTGTGGCCGGTGCTCACCCGTGCTCCTTCGGCGGGCGGCAACTCCTCGCTCATTGGCCTGCCCAACCCCTACGTGGTGCCCGGCGGGCGGTTTCGCGAAATTTACTACTGGGACAGCTACTTCACCATGCTCGGACTGGCCGAAGACGGGCGGGATGACCTGATTGAGTACATGGTGAAGAACTTTGCGTACCTGGTCGATACCATCGGATTTATCCCCAATGGCAACCGCACGTACTACACCAGCCGCTCACAACCGCCCTTTTTCTCGCTGATGGTACGGCTGCTGGCCGAACGACGCTATCAGGACATACTGGTTGAATATCTGCCGCAACTGGAGAAAGAATACGCTTTTTGGATGGACGGTGCCGACCAGCTCACAGCATCTGACTCAGCCCACCGGCGGGTGGTGCGGGTAGGGGAGGCGGTGCTCAACCGCTACTGGGACGACCGTCCGGTGCCCCGTCCCGAAGCCTACAAAGAAGATATTGACCTGGTGGCAGAGGCTGAAGACCGCGAGGAGGAAGAGGTGTACCGCAACCTGCGGGCCGCCTGCGAGTCGGGCTGGGACTTCAGCAGCCGGTGGTTCGCCGACGGAGAAAGTTTTGCTACCATTCGCACCACCGAGCTGATTCCGGTCAACCTGAATTCGTTGATGTATCACCTGGAAACGACCCTAGCCGATGCCTACGGACGGCAAGGAAACGCAACACAACGGGATCGGATGGCTAAGAAAGCCCAGCTACGGCGGCGGGCCATTCAGCAGTACTGCTGGAACGAAACGGAGCGCTTCTACTTCGACTATGACTTTGTGAAGGGAGAAACCACGGGGCAACGCACCTTGGCGGCGGCCTATCCGCTGTTCTTCAAACTGGCGCGGCAGAGCGAAGCCCGGGCGGTAGCCCGCCTGCTGGAAGAACAATTCTTGGGACCCGGCGGACTTCGCACGACCCTGAAAAAAACTGGGCAGCAGTGGGACGCTCCCAACGGCTGGGCCCCCTTGCAGTGGGTAGCCGCCTACGGACTCCAGCAGTACGGATACGACCATCTGGCCGCGGAAATCAGTCAGCGGTGGCGCGCCAACAACGAGCGGGTGTACAATAACACGGGCAAACTGGTGGAAAAGTACAACGTGGATGATATTGCGCTGGAAGCGGGGGAGGAGAGTATCCGGTACAGGACGGCTTCGGCTGGTCTAACGGCGTATACCTGAAGATGAGCAGCACCGCAATCAAAAAGTAGCATTGTGTAAACCCACGCCGGATTCACCTTTAACATCATTCTGGCGGCCTCGGCGCACCTAAATGCGGGCGATGGACAAGCAGCGGGAGCTTTCGTAGCACTGGTACTGATTCTGACGGCCTATTTTCTAGAAAAGAAGGTGCTTCCACTCAAATCCGTAGAATCTTCAAGACGGGTTGGACAGGTAGCGTAGTAAACGAAAAGTCTGACATCGTTTCCGAAAGGAAAACATTTGAGACACAAAAAAGCAGGAATCACCCACGTGATTCCTGCTTTTATTTTAAAGTCGTCGTTACGCTTGGGCCTACTTTGCCGAAGCTTTGAACTCTTGTATCTGTCCTAAAGCTCCTCTGATTAGATCTAGCTGCTCCGTTAATTTTTCTTGGATGTAATCCGGAAATTTGGTAGCCAACTCCTCATTGTACTTCTCAATAGCGTGCTTTTCGCCGCGAAGACACTCGTCTAACACCGCCTCGTTGTCGTTAGACGATAACTTCGTTTTGAAGTCCATCCAACCCCGGTGGAGTTTGCTCAAGATTGAGTCCGAGATGTTCTCATGATCGCTATAGTCCTTAATTAAAATTTCTTCAATATCGCCTCGAAATTCGGCACGTTGCTGTGACAAACGATAGAGTATTGTTTTCAATTCAGGATCTTCAATATTCTCAGAAGCCTCTTTGTATCCGCGATCGCTGTCCTTATTCAATTGAACCAGGTTGTGTAAGCTATCAACTACTGCTTTGCTTTGGCTGCTCATTGTGATGTACGTTATGGTAAATAATAATTTTGATGACATAAGTTTGTCATCTTAATGCTGTGAAATAACTCTGCCAGCCGTAGCCTTGATAATGCACAAAATCATAAGAAGCTGATAGCCAATAGCTTAGTTAGAAAAACATTCATTGAAAACATGTAACAATGAGTTAGTGTAGACACTGGATGAGGACTTAATTCCCCAGTATAGTAGATAAATTAAGTTTTTAGCTTAATCAGTACGTGTTCCTTTTTGCCCTACACTAACTGCAACCTAGCGATAATTTGCGGTTTGTAGGGAATTTTAAGCGAAACATAGTATAAGTAATAATTTGAAAAAACATAATTAGTGCGTATTTTCGAAGTTCTTGCTTAAATCTTACCTACGTACTATCTATGAAAAATAGCGACTTTTTATTATGGCGACAGCGTCGCCGTCACGACCCATTTAAGATCATTTACGAGTGTCATCACGTTCCGTCATTTGAAAGCCAGCAGGGTGCATTCAGGGTAGGAGAGGAATACAACGGCCGCTGTTATAACGGGCTATACCAAGTTTCGGCTGATTGGGGGAGAGAAGAGGCCCATCACCTCAGCAAGAGAGAGTTTGAAAGGTATTTTCGACTGGTGAAACAGTCGCGTGAGGTGGTGTTTAATACTTAGTAGCAAACGCGCTACGCGCTCATGCGCATTGCACTGGATAAAGTGGCGGCCGCCTGCACGATCAGTTGGTTGTTACGCCGGTGGGACAAGCAATCCTCAATATAGCTGATCGAATAGCCGGTGAGCATGCTAATTTGCTGGTAGTGTTCCTGGCCCAAATATTTTTTTATTTCGCGGATATTTTTCATATTCGTACTTTATTTAAGTACAAGTAACTACTTTAATTAAGTACTTTCCAAGTAATTCATTCTTTATTTAAGCATAACCTTTTGCAAATGCCTGATAATCAATACAAAAAGTTTGTTAACCAGCGATTTTTCGAGTGTATTGCTATGCTTAAAAGTCGTAATCAAATCAACTCAGATCGGGAATTTGCGTTGAGTATCGGAATTTCTCCTTCTAACTTAGGCGACATTAAAGCGGATCGCCGCTCAGTAACCATTGAAATTCTGAACCGGGCAACCGATACTTTCGGGATTAACAGTGCGTACATTATCACCGGGGCCGGGCATCCGTTCGTGAAACCAGCCGATGGGGCAGTGATCCCACTGCCGGTAAAAACCCGGGAAGTGGTGGTGGTTGCCACCCAGGATACCACCGGTAACACCACCGTGCCCCTCATAAATCATAAGGCTGCCGCTACCTTCGTGGCCGGTTACCAGTCGCAGGAGTGGTTTGAGGAGCAAGACAGTATTCTGCTGCCTTCTTATATGATCAAAGAAGGGCAGTGCTACGCACTACAGGTGAGCGGAGACAGCATGGAGCCTACGCTCTTGCAAGACGATTGGGTCATCTGTCAACTGCTCGACAGTGATGAGTATCGCTACCTGAGCGATGGCGAAGTATACGTGGTGGTGTCCCAACAAAAGGGCATACAGGTGAAACGGGTACGCAACCGCCTACACCAGTACGGCGTGCTGCGCTGCCTGTCGGACAATCCCAAGCACGAAACCTTCGACATTCCGGAAGAAGAATTGTTGCAAGTGTGGAAGGTAGAGTGGCATCTACGCTCGCACTTACCTGAGGTGAGTCCCGATATTGATCATCTGCAGGACAATCTGCAAACCATGATGGAGGAGATGAAGAAACTGCGCACGAACTATAACGGCGAAATTCTTCCCAACTAAGTCCGATTTTTGGTGGTTCCTTAAACTTTTTAGAAGAAAGCTACTTCTAACTGTAGAAGGATTCATTATGATACACTACAAATCGGCCGAGGAGATCGAACTCATTCGCGCGAGCGCATTGGTGGTTTCACGCACTCTGGGGATGCTGGCTGAAGAAATTCGCCCGGGAGTTACTCCACTCTACCTCGACCAACGTGCCGAAGCGTTTATTCGCGATCAGGGTGCCATACCCGGATTTCTAGGGCTCTACGACTGTCCCAGCACCCTGCTTACCTCGGTGAACGAACAGGTGGTGCACGGCCTACCTAACAAGCGCCCGCTGCAAGAAGGCGACATCGTATCCATTGACTGCGGAGCTAAAATGAACGGCTACTACGGTGACCACGCTTATACCTTTGCTATTGGTGACATTGCCCCCGAAACGCAACGGTTACTCGACGTCACCCTGGAGTGCCTGTATATGGGCATTGAGGAAGTCCGGGTAGGGAACCGATTGGGCGACGTGGGTTACGCCATTCAGCAGCACGCCGAGAAGAATGGCTACGGGGTGGTGCGCGAACTGGTGGGGCACGGTCTGGGCAAACACATGCACGAATCGCCCGAAGTGGCCAACTACGGCAAGCGGGGCAAGGGAGCCAAACTGAAGAATGGGTTGGTGATCGCCATTGAGCCGATGATAAATATGGGATCGCGCCGCATCAAACAATTATCTGACGGGTGGACTATCGTGACCTCTGACCGTAAGCCCTCAGCGCACTTTGAGCACGATGTGGCTATTGTGGATGGGAAACCCGAGATTCTGAGTACATTTCAGTACGTTGAGGAAGCGTTGGCGCGCAAGGAAGGAGTGGCTTCTTAGGGTGTCAAAATAACATCTATCAAGTTTATTCAAAAATTTCCTCCACCAAAACACGCAAGCCCAGCACCGTGGGGTCAGCCGAGCAAGTGTCGCCTTCCTGGCAGACCACTACCAGTGAAACAAGGGGGAGTGCTAAGTGGTTTCCTTCACCCGCCGACTGGCCAGTGTGCGGAACTCGCCCAGCTCGTCAACCAACTGCTGCAACTCGTCAAGCGTGATGTGCTGGTGGGTGTCACACTTGGCGGTACCCACCTCGATCAGAATGCCGTCGTAGAGATAGTGCTCGTCGTTGAGTGTCATTCGCATTGCCTTCACCGTTTCTTCAACAATCTTGTCACGCATTTTAGGACCCAGTGAATGGCTGGGATCGAAAAACAGCGCTACGTTTTTGTCCAAATGCCGTTGCTTGGTCCGCCGGGCGGCGTGGTGGATTGGTAGGTTGCGATACTCACCTTTGGCAGGTAGGTCGCAGCCCCGCTGAATCAAGATGGTTTTCGGAGCCATTGAGGCATAATCTACCAATCCGTCCCATACGGTTTCAATGCTCGTTTTGCCCTCGAAATCGGCGGTTTCTGATTTTTTGTATTCCTCACCCAGCCACTTGCCGTTCTTGAGGCCCACCAGCCAGCCGTGTTCCTTGGCGAAACCAGCCATTTGCCGGATATGCCAGCCTAGTTGGTCAACCGCCGAGTTCCAGATAAGAAACGGGTCATCTGGAAAAGACTTTTTGATGCAGGCCAACTGTATAGCCGGTAGCATAATCTCAGAGGAGCCGATCAGACCAGTATCGCGGTAGAGCTTTTCGGCCATCTGTACGGTGGGGAGCGGCTCCAAATCGCTAGCGTTGCCGCCGTGGCCAAAGATATTAAAGTTGCGCATGATCGTCTCAAAGTCGTAGCCCATAAAACCCGCGTCCGAATTATCATGGTCGAGCTTGGTGCGCGATTTCAGTCCCACGGTGCGGGCCCCGTAAATGGCAGGCTGGTTGTTAGCGGTAATCTCCGCCATTTTGTAAACTTCTTCCAGGTTGAAGTCATCAAGCGAATCGGGACCTGCGAATATTTGAATATCAGAATTTCTCATAGGTAGAGTTGAGGCATGAAGTAAACCGTAAAATTACGGAATATTCGTTGGCCGAAAAATGATCGGGACCGGTTTATCCAACAATTAAACTATTTTGAAAAAATTCAATCTGAATTTGTTAATGTCGGACAAAATGGCAATGTTAGCCAAACATTCGCTTATTGCTCTGAAAAAATTGTAAAGGGTCGGCTCGCTAGAATCCTGCAGTTGGTTGGAGTAATAGGACTGTTGTTCATTACACCTAAACCCTAATCTCATGCTCAAACATGTACCAATGCGGTGCTGGTCGGTGCTCATTGCGGTGCTCTGCACCACCGGCCTCACCTACGCTCAAACAACCATTAGTGGCACCATCACGGATGAAGACGGCGGCGGTTCTCTGCCCGGAGTCAACGTCGTGGTGAAAGGCACCACCCTGGGCACCGTCACCAATATTGAAGGTGGCTACTCACTCCGCGTTCCCGCCGATGCGCAAACCCTGGTGTTTTCTTCGGTAGGCTACGGTGTGCGTGAGGAAGAAATCGGCAACCGTACCACCATCGACATGCGCATGGTGCCTGACGTTCAGTCACTTAGCGAAGTGGTGGTCGTCGGCTACGGCACGCAGGATAAGCGAGACGTAACCGCTGCCATTGTGTCAGTAGAAGCCGAAGACATTGAGAGAATTCCGGTGGCGAGTAGTGTGCAGGCCATCCAGGGGCAAGTGGCCGGTGTGGATGTGCTTTCAGGAGGCGGTCAACCCGGCCAAGCCCCCTCGATCCGAATTCGCGGAAGACGATCCATTACGGCATCAAACGATCCGTTGTACGTGATTGATGGAGTGCCCCAGACTAGTAGTACCGCCGCAATCTTCAACATTAGCCCCAACGACATTGAGTCTATGGAAATCCTGAAAGATGCGGCTTCCACCGCTATCTACGGTTCGCGGGGGGCAAACGGGGTGATACTAATCACGACCAAAAGGGGGACACCCGGCGAATATCAAGTTACCTATAACGGGTACTACGGCGTGTCTAATGTGGCGAATCAGGTGGATATGATGAACGGAACGGAATTCGCTCAACTCAAACGAGAGTCCCGTCGCGTAGACGCCGATGGGCAAGTTGCCTGGAACGGAACGATTCCGGCCGACGATGTTGTATTTGATGATCCTACCGAATTAGAGTCGATCGCAAGCGGCCGGTCTATTAACTACCAAGATTTGGTGTTGGACAATGGCTGGCAAACTAACCATGCAGTCAGTGTGCGGGGAGGAAGCGAACAGACGCAGTTCAACGTGTCTTTAGGATACTTCGACGAGCAGGGACTTATCAAGGTAATGGACTACCGGCGGATCAACGGACGGATCAACCTGGACCACCAGATCACCAACAGAATCAAAGTAGGAATATCTACTCTCTTGTCGTTCTCGACCCAGAATTTTGGAAACGGAAACATTATGGGCGAAGCGCTGGCCAACAATCCTCTAGGGAATCCTTATGAGGATGATGGATCGTTACGCTTCCTCCCGACCAACGACGGTATTCGTACCAATCCGCTGAACGAGCTGGTCGAGGACGCCTTTATTGACGAACGAAAGGTAACCCGAATTTTCGCCCCTCTTTATTTGGAGGCTGAAATCACGGAAGGATTACAGTACAGATTGGTTTTTGGGCCGGATATTCGCTACAACCGCCGGGGCTTCTTTGCTGCTAGTCTCACCAATACCAACCGCGGAGGTCCGGCCGATGCCGCAATCTTTAATAATGAGGATTTTGGGTATACGTTTGAAAACCTGCTGACCTGGGATAAAACGCTGGGTGGCATTCACGAAATCAAGCTAACCGGTTTGCAGAGTATTCAGGCGCTTCGCTTCGAAGGGCAGTTTGGCAATGTGTCTAATTTGCCCTACGAGTCACAACGCTTCTTCAACCTGGGAACCGCCGAACAGATAAACGAAGTGTATAGCCGCCTTCAGGAATGGAAGTTGGCCTCCTATATGGGACGCATCAATTATACCTTAGATGGGCGGTACCTGTTTCAGGCGTCTTTACGGGCTGACGGATCATCTCGCTTGGGCGAAGGAAACAAATGGCAGTATTTTCCGGGAATATCTGCTGGTTGGCGCCTCAGCGACGAGCCCTTTCTGGCTAACACCGGATTAGCCGAGTTGAAACTCAGGGCCTCCTACGGGTCGGTAGGCAACACCTCCGTAAGGCCCTACCAGACTTTTGGTCGCCTGAGTAGAACCGTCTACGCGTGGGATGAATCCCCGGCCTTTGGCTACGCCCTGGATGAAATACCTAATGCCGAGTTGGGATGGGAAGTGTCTTCTACGGTGGATGTCGGTATCGATTTTGGATTCTTCGGCGGAAGATTAGCCGGAAGCCTAGATTGGTTTCGAACAAATACAACCGACTTATTACTCGAACGAAACCTTCCGGTGACTTCCGGTTATTTCAATATTCTGCAGAATACTGGGGCCACGCAATCAGAGGGGATCGAGCTTGGATTAAAAGCTAATGTCATTGGTAGCCCTACTTCTGACTTTCAGTGGAATATAAAGTTTAATGCTTCCCGCTTTACCGAGAAGATTACCGAACTAGCCCTTAAAGACCAAAACGGTGAGTCTTTAGATGACGCGGGCAACCGATGGTTTATTGGTCAGCCTATCAAAGTGTTCTTCGATTACGAAAAGGAAGGCATCTACCAAGCTGATGAAGTGGACTTGGCCGACAGTCGGGAACAAAAGGTGCCCGGTGAGATAAAGCTGAAAGATCAGAACGGGGATGGACTCATCACTCCGGATGATCGGGTGATTATAGGCACCGACATTCCCGACGTGTTGGGTGGAATAACCAACGAGTTCAGATACAAAGGATTGTCGTTTAGCTTTTTCTTCTACTTCCGCGTAGGAAATACCATTCAGAGTTTATTCAACAGTGGCAATAATTCCTTATTCGCTCGCTATAATAATCTGGACGTTGACTACTGGAGCGTCGATAATCCGACCAATGCGAATCCTAGGCCCAACCAGAACCAGGAGTTCCCACGCAACGGTTCTACGCTGACCTACTTCGACGGTTCTTTTGTGAAACTCAGAAACGTTACGCTGGGCTACGATTTCGCCGAAGACTTTGCGCAACGTTTGGGGATGAACAGTTTGCGGGTTTATGTGTCAGCGCAGAATCCTATTTTCTGGTCCAGATATGACACATTCGATCCTGAAATTAGTGACCCTGATGAAAATAACAACATTGGTCAAATTGGCTCCGGGGTTGTTCCTACCAGCCGTCTGTTCTCAGTAGGAATCAATGCCAACTTTAACGCTAAACAATAGTAATCATGAAGGCAAAAATAATTGGAATCACGCTTTTGATGGTGGCTTTCGTTAGTCAGTCTTGCGAAAATTATTTAGAAGAAGAACTGGTGTCTGATGTATCAGCCGCTACTTATTACTCTACCTTGCAGGGATGGGAAGATGCGGTTAGAGCTACCTACGCTCCCATGAAATCCTTTTGGGGAGTCGAGATGGGCTTTACCATGACCGTATTTGGCACCGACGTATACACCAACGGGGCCGATGGTAGCCACAAGCCGATCAACCGGTACGATGTAGAGCTTAGTCCAAATCAGAATTTTATCAGGGATACCTGGAACCTGTTCTACCGGGGAATCAACCAGGCTAATTCGGTGATTAACCGGTCCGAAGGAGTAGAAGGTCTCGATGAGGAGGTGAGAAATCAGCGTATTGCTGAGGTGAAGTTCTTGAGAGCCCTCTATTACTTTACGCTCACGCGTATCTACGGAGATATTCACCTGTCACTAGAAGAAACAGAAGGCGTAGAGATTACCGCCAATAAAACTTCCGCTGCTGAAATCTACAGTCAGGCAATTGTTCCGGATCTGGAAGCGGCTATTGCCGTGCTACCTGATACCCAGGATGATTTAGGCCGGGCTACCAAACCGGCGGCTGAGTTTCTCTTGGGGCAGGCACTACTTACCCGTAGCTACCAGCCTTTTGCGGATGGCAACGATGCCGCCCGCGCCGAATCCTTGTTTACCAGTGTTATTGACAACTACGGGTTCGAACTGGCCGAAAGCTACTACGCCCTTTTTGGCAACAACCCGGCCGGAGTTCCGGTAGGCATCAGCACGTTTGAAGACAATGAGGAATATATATTTATGGTACAAAATGCCAAGTCACAGACGGACCCCCGCATTGATAATAACGGCAACCGGGGGCACTTATACTTCCTGATGGAGTATGATGTGCGGCCGGGTATGACGCGCGATATAGAGAATGGTCGACCCTGGAAGCGATTTCGGCTAACTACTTTTGGCTTAGATCTTTATAATCGAGACATTGATCGCCGCTACGACGAAACGTTTAAACACACCTGGATTTCCAATAATGCGGCCACTATTCCCACCTGGACCCAGGAAGAAGCTGCGTTTATTCCCGATGGGAAAAGTGTGGGTGATCCTAAATTTGCGGTGGGAGATACGGCAATTTATATCCCGGGTCCCGGTCGGGATGCAATGTGGGATCAGGACAGGCAAGCGCGCGCTCCTTACCAGGTCATCACCGGTGATGAGTATAACGAACGGCTATTCCCTTCTTTGAACAAGTGGATTGACAACACCCGCCCCGATCGGCAACACGAACCAGGGCAACGAGACTTTGCCCTAATGCGTTTAGGAGACGCGTACTTACTTCGAGCGGAAGCGAAGTTTCAGCAAGGGAATCTATCCGGAGCAGCAGAAGATATCAATGTGATTCGAACCCGTGCCGCGGTTCCTGGCAATGAAGCTGCCATGCAGATTGCTGCCGGAGATGTAACGCTGGATTTCATCCTGGACGAACGGGCCCGCGAGCTTCTGGGCGAAGGTCTGCGGTGGTTTGATCTGGCTCGAACCGGCAAACTGGTAGAGCGAGTGCGGTTGCATAATCTGGAAGCGGCTCCCAATATCCAGGATTACCACATTGTTCGTCCTATTCCGCTGGATCAAATTGACCGCACCGAAGGGGGCTATCCTCAAAATTCGGGTTATCCGGGAGCTGATACCTGATTGTAGATCATCCCAAAACGATACGAGTGGCTACTGAAAAAACCGGTAGCCACTTTTTTTGCGAGTTGTCAGCTTGTACTTTATTTGAGTATGATGTACTTTGCCGCCGGTGTCTGAAATTACGTGCGGTATTCATCGCTGTATAACTAGACAGAACACAAAAATAATATTGGGTTAAGTAAAATTAAATTTGAAATAGTTATATTTATTTCGTTACTTTGAACGTAAGATATTTACATAAATTAAACTAAATACGCTATGATTCTGGTAGACAGCGCCTTAAAGTTTCGTGAAGACACCGACAATCCCATCCAGGTTGGCCTGGTAGGAGCCGGATACATGGCGGCCGGTTTGGTAAACCAAATAGAACGATACGTGCCCGGTATGCGGGTAGCTGCCATTGCTAATCGCAAATTTGACCGCGCCTTGCGCTGTTACCACCAAGCCGGGGTGACCGACGTGAGTACGGTTGAGGACGCGGTGGCCCTGGACAAGAACATCGACGCGCGCGAATATACCGTCTGCCATGATCCTGCACTGCTGTGCCATGCTAAGAACATCGATATTATTGTAGAAGCCACTGGCACTATTGACTTTGCCGCCCAGGTGGTGCTCACCGCGGCGCAGCTTCGCAAGCCCGTCGTGTTGCTCAACGCGGAGGTAGACGCCACCCTAGGGCCCATTCTGAAGCACTACGCCGACCGCGCCGGGATCATCCTGAGCCAGAGCGATGGCGACCAGCCGGGCGTGATCATGAACCAGTACCGCTTCGTGAAGGGACTCGGACTCACCCCCTTAGTTGCCGGTAACATTAAGGGCTTCCTGGATCAGCACAAAAACCCCACGGACATGGAGGCCTACGCCCGCAACGTGAACCAGAGTCCGGAGATGATCACCAACTTCACCGACGGCACCAAGGTGAACCTGGAGCAGGCCTCGGTGGCCAACGCGACCGGAATGGGTGTAGCACAGCGGGGTATGAGTACCTACCGCTCTAATGATCACATTGACGACCTCACCGCTATCTACGACGTTGACCAGCTGTTGGCCACCGGGGGCATTGTCAACTACGTGGTGGGTCCCAAGCCCGGACCGGGTATCTACGTATTCGCTACCACCGACGATCCGATGGTTAAGGACTATCTCAATTATCTTAAACTAGGAAAAGGCCCGCTATATAGCTTCTATACGCCTTATCACCTGTGTTTCTTCGAGGTGCCTAATTCTATTGCGCGCGTAGCCCATTTTCACGATCCGGTGATGGCCCCCCTTGCCGGACCAGTAGTGGAGGTAGCCGCTATCGCCAAACGAAATTTGCGGGCGGGCGACACCCTCGACGGAATGGGCGGTTATGCCGCCTACGGAGAATGTGAGAACGTTGCGGTATGCCGTGAGGAGAACTTATTGCCTATTGGCCTGGCCCAGGGGGTGCAACTGAAACGCAACGTCCCCCAGGGTCAAGCCATTTCTTTTGATGATATTGAAGTGCCTGATGATCGTTTGGATTACCAACTGTATCGTGAGCAGTGCGCGGTTTTTAAGGAAGCCCCGGTCACGGTGGGGTAACCCTCACCACGCTGCCTTCAACCACGGTAAGCGTGGGGACTAATACGTTTTTTGTCTTTGCACCCGCTTCTCTTTCCCGAAGCGGGTTTTGCAATTTACGAATGGACAAAATAAACCCGGTTCCGCTTTGACTTAACGATGCGATGCCTAATTTTGCGGCATCAATACAACACCTATCTTACTGTGATGATCATGGAATCGGAAGAAAAGAATCGGTATTCGGAAGATGAGCTAAAGGAGTTTGAGTCGATCATTGATCAAAAACTGGCCAGCGCCCGGGAGGAACTGGACACCATCAAAAACTCACTCGGCCGCATCTACGACAACGGCACCGACAATACGGCGGGCAATAACAAGCTCCTGGAAGACGGAGCCGATACGCTGGAAAAAGAAAGCCTGAGCCAACTGGCGGCTCGTCAGCAAAAATTTATCGGACAGCTAGAAAACGCTAAGGCACGCATCAAAAACGGCACCTACGGGATTTGTATAGACACCGGCAAACTGATTGCTAAAGAACGACTTCGGGCCGTGCCCCACACCCGGCACTCCATTGAAGCCAAACTCAAGCAGCAGTAAACCCTCCGCGTGGATTTTCTTATCAAGCACATCGAGGCGCTTATCTTCAGTGCCAAAAACCCGATCACCGTTGTGGAGATTCAACGGTGTTTGTCGGAAATGTTTGACGCGGTCGTATCCGAAGAAGACATTATTGGGAGCATAGCGTTGCTTCAGACGAAGTACTCGGACGATTCGTTTGCCTTTGAAGTCTTTGGCACCGGCGGAGGGTACCGCTTTCTCACCAAACCCGCCTACCAGGCCAGTATTGGCATCTTACTGAAGCAGCAATCTAAGAAGCGGCTATCTACCGCAGCGCTGGAAACACTATCTATCGTGGCCTACAAGCAGCCTATCACCAAGGCCGCCGTGGAGCAAATCCGAGGTGTAGGATGCGACTATGCCTTGCAAAAATTGTTAGACAAAGCATTAATCGAAATCAAGGGAAAGGATACCACTCCCGGTCGCCCCATACTCTATGGCACTTCAGAGCAGTTTATGGACTACTTCGGGATCAACAGCCTGCAAGATTTGCCCACGCCCCGCGATTTTACCCAACCTGAAAATGAGATTGGATCGCCCAACCAACCGGAATAACCTAACGAGCAGCGGCGCGTTAACCGGCGCATCAATTATTTCTGTTTGTAGGATAACTACAGCGTGCGGTTCCCAATGACAATTACTCCGCCCCGCCTCTTTCAGGCGATCATCTCTAGTATGTCTTCTACGTACTCCCGGTTGTTGGCTAAGCGGGGTACCTTATTTTGCCCCCCCAGTTTGCCCCGCCTCTTCATCCACTGATGAAAGGTTCCGGAACCCACGGCGTGCACTAGGGGCGCAGTAACCGCAATATCTTTGGTACGTTTGGCGTCGTAGTCAGTATTAATGCGGCGTAGGGTTTCGTCTAGCACGCGCGTGAAGGTTTCCAGGCTGTCGGGCGACTGGTCGAACTCGATAATCCACTCATGGCATCCCCGTTGGCCATTATCACCCATGAAGTGGGGCGCGACCGTGAAATTCTCTACCAGAGCCTGGGTAGCCTCACAGGCGGCAGCAATGCCCCGTTCGGCATTTTCAATAATCAGTTCTTCGCCAAAAGCGTTAATAAAATGCTTGGTACGGCCACTGATCACAAAGCGGTAAGGACTAACGGACGTAAACTTAATTGTGTCCCCAATCTTGTAGCGCCAGAGCCCCGCGTTGGTCGTTATCACCACCGCGTAGTTCACTCCTATTTCCACTTCACTAATGTCTAACGTCTGCGGATGTTCACTATCAAAATCCTCGGGGGGAATAAACTCATAGAAGATGCCGTAGTCTAGCATCAACAGCAATTGGTGCACATCAGGCTGATCCTGAATACCGAAGAAGCCTTCGGTGGCGTTGTAGGTTTCCAGATAGTGCATATTGTGGTGCGGAATGAGCTTCTCGAACAGTGGGCGGTAGGGGGCAAAAGATACTGCTCCGTGGAAAAACACCTCCAGGTTGGGCCACACCTCCCGAATGTCGTTGGCCTCTCTGATCTCCAACACCCGCCGAAGGACCACCAACGTCCAGGTGGGCACTCCGGCCATTGAGGTCACATCTTCGTGGGCGGTGGCCCGGGCGATCTTTTCCACCTTTTCTTCCCAATCATCCATTAGCGCTATGTCTAGGCTGGGAGTGCGCGAAAAATGCATCCAGAACGGCAGGTTCTTCATCAGCACCGCCGATACATCGCCCGTGAACGAGTTAGCGTTCTCATCCAATCTGTTCACCTGTTGGCTGCCGCCGATGGCTAAATACTTGCCGGTAAACAATCGACTTGCCGCGTTATTGTTCACGTAGATGGCCATCATGTCTTTGCCCCCCTTAAAGTGGCAGTGCTCCAGGGCTTCTGATGAAACCGGTATAAACTTACTCTGAGCATTGGTGGTGCCCGACGACTTAGCGAACCATTTGATAGGCGAAGGCCATAAGATATTCTGCTCACCCCGCATCAAGCGCTCCACGTAAGGAAAAAACTGTTCATAAGTGACCACCGGAACCCGCTCTTTGAAATCGGCATAGCTGCTGATGCTATTGAACCGATGTTTTTTCCCGAACTCCGTATTTTTCGCCGTGGTAACCAACGTATTGCGTAATTCGGCCTGCACTTCCTGCGGATACTTCTTGAATAGCTCGATCTGATGAATTCGTTTCCTCATCAGCCAGGTCATCACCGAATTGATAATTTCCATAAGTATTGGTTTGGTAAGATTAGACCTTTCTTCGGAGTTCAAAGTGTTGCCCCAGGTATACCCGACGCACCTGTTCGTCGCTGGCTAGCTCTTCGGCGCTACCAGCCTTTAACAACTTCCCTTCGAACATTAAGTAGGCCCGGTCGGTAATCGATAAGGTCTCGTTCACATTGTGGTCGGTAATTAGAATGCCAATGTTCTTGTTTTTCAACTGAGCTACGATGGTTTGAATCTCTTCTACCGCGATGGGATCTACCCCAGCAAAGGGTTCATCCAACAGCACAAACTTAGGATCGACCGCCAGCGCCCGAGCAATTTCGGTGCGCCGCCGCTCACCGCCCGACAGCACCATCCCCAGGTTCTTCCGTACGTGGGTGAGGCTGAACTCCTCCAGTAGCGCATCTACCTTCTCCCGGCGTTCAATCTTAGTCATGGAGGTCATCTCCAGCACCGCTAGTAAATTATCTTCTACACTAAGCTTTCGGAATACTGATGCTTCCTGGGCCAAATAGCCAATGCCTCGCTTGGCCCGCTTGTACATTGGCAAGGAAGTGATGTCAGCCTGATCAAGGAATATCTTGCCTTGATTGGGCTTCACTAAGCCCACAATCATGTAGAAGGTAGTGGTCTTGCCCGCACCGTTGGGGCCTAGTAAACCAACTATCTCACCCTGCTTCACCGCTACCGAGATGTGATCGACTACCGTACGCCGTTTGTACTTCTTTACCAGGTCTTCGCCGCGCAAAACGGCACTAGGATTGTCTGTCATAGTAAAAGTAAGTACGAAAATTCAAGAAGAAGCCCGCCTAGCGAATGGATGATAGCCGACTTCCTTACGAACGTACTGATCGGCAAAATAGCGTATTGTCGCGTAAAGATGCTATGGAATACTAAAGAAAGTCGTTCAGAAAAGTAACGTGCTTGGCGCGGTGGCGCTGTTGGCACTTATCTTTTTCATGGAGCGACGCTGAAATACGTTCCTGAAAAAAAGGGTGCCCGGAAATATACCTCACGGTGAGGAACAGTCCATTTGTCACCAACACAGTATTGCTACATTGGTCTTTGATAGCCACACTTTCGGGAGGGGGCAAAAGGCCATACTTTGCGGTGAGCACCTCGACAATTTGCTGGTAGTTTTGTTGGGTTAACTGCCGGAACGAATGATTAGCCATGAAAAATTGCTGATCCAAAAAGTGCAGGGCAATCACTGAATACAGGTGCGTTACCCGGAAACGATAAAAGTAGATTTCGTGATCGGCGATCTGGGGGTTAGCAATGACGAACCGGGGTTTGCCTAGCTGCTTACGTATTTCCTGAGGTGAGCACTGAAATTCAATTTTTCTAAAGCCAATCGCTACCTGGGGGTTCAAAATCGCCTGGTGTTTCAACCCTAACCAATGAAGCAACACTTTGCCGCTTCGTTCGGTAAACAGGTTCTGATAATAATCTTCGCGATTTTCGTAACTATTGTACGTGTAACCGCTCGGTGAGACGAATCTATTTTTGGCCTTGCCGAACAGGTTTTGGAGCGACATAATTGCTGGCGTAAGCGTACGAACGACTACGTCAGCAACCAAATCATAAATCTACAGATAAAAAACTGGTTTGATCGCTCGAAACTACACCTAGCTACGCTGCACGATGGGTGAATACCCTCATCTGTACTACGAGCTCATGCGTAGCGATTAATAAAAAAATACAAAATAATATTTATAAGCTATAAATCAGCAGATAAGACAAGTGCTTATCTATGGTTATATACCGACTACTTCTTTTAAACTTTAAAGAACCTTGCTTTCTCATTTATGTTTATCGTGTATTATTCATCCTAACCTTACACCGTTCGATGACCTATGCTGAGGCGGTAGCTTTTCTGTACCAACGACTTCCGGCGTATCAGCGGATAGGAAAGTCAGCTTTCAAAGCTGATCTGACCAACATTCGCCGTTTGGTTGAGCACCTGGGAAATCCGCACGACCGGTTTCCGTCCGTACACATCGCGGGCACCAATGGCAAGGGTAGCAGCGCGCACTGCCTGGCAGCCGTGCTACAGTCGGCCGGTTACCGCACCGGTTTGTATACCTCCCCCCACCTGAAGTCGTTCACCGAGCGTATCCGAGTCGATGGTCAGGAAATTTCCGAAGCAGCCGTCGCCGAATTTGTTCAGCGCGAGCAGGATTTTATCGCGGAAGTATTGCCCTCTTTTTTTGAGCTGACGGTGGCCCTGGCGTTTCAGCAATTTGCCCAGCAGCGGGTAGACATTGCCGTGGTGGAAGTAGGCCTTGGCGGCCGCTTAGACTCTACCAACATCATCACACCGGAGGTGAGCCTGATTACCAATATCAACTACGACCACATGGATCTGCTGGGTGAAACGCTACCCCAGATCGCCCGAGAGAAAGCCGGCATCATTAAGCCCGGCGTGCCGGTGGTGGTCGGGCAACGCCACCCCGAAACCGAAGCAGTGTTTCAGCAGGTAGCCCAAGCGCAGGCCGCTCCGCTTCTCTTTGCCGAAGACCACTACCTTGTCGTTAGTGCGGAAGACCTGCCGGAGGGGCAACGGATCCGGATGAATCATCGCCCTACCGCGCGGGAGTTTAGCTTGTCTCTTTCGTTGGGAGGGCAGTACCAAAGACATAATCTGGGTGGAATACTACTTACTATTGACCAACTGCGCGGACGGGGGTGGCAGATTCCGGCCGAGGCTGTTTCCACCGGGTTGTCCCGGGTGTCAGAACTTACCGGACTGCGGGGGCGGTGGCAGGTGCTTGGTCTACGTCCGCTGTGCATTGCTGATACGGGTCACAACATTGCAGCTTGGCAGCAAACGCTGGAGCAACTGCGCAGCTACCCCGCAAAACAATACCACCTGGTGCTAGGGGTGAGTCAGGGAAAAGACCTGGAAGCCTTGTGGCGCCTTTTGCCACGCGGTGGAAAATACTATTTTTGCCAGGCCGCCATCCCCCGTGCCGTGCCCGCCACGACGCTAGCCGCCGCTGCTGAGAAGCACGCCCTGATCGGTGAAGTGATTGAGGATGTGCAAGCTGCCTACGAACAAGCACGACGAAATGCCCAACCCGAAGACCTGATCTGGGTGGGCGGTAGTTCTTTTGTGGTGGCCGAACTAACTGCATTATGAGAAATAAACTGGAACGGTTCCGAGTAAATATCGAACGCCGGAACGTGGTCGAGCCCGGTAAGACGGTGATCAAAGAAATCAGAGGAAACTGGCAATCTTTTTTTAATAACCAGCACCCCGTCATTTTTGAGTTGGGTTGTGGCAAGGGGGCCTACACGGTGGGACTAGCCCGCTTGTATCGGGAGCAAAACTTCGTGGGCGTTGACGTGAAGGGCGCGCGCCTCTGGGTAGGCAGCACCCAGGCCGAAGAAGAAGGGCTGATCAACGTAGCTTTTTTACGCATTCGCTTACTGGACATTGACCAGTACGTGGCACCCGGCGAAGCGGCGGCACTGTGGATCACTTTTCCTGATCCCCGCCCGCGCGACCGCGACGCCAAGCGGCGCATCACCAGTACGCGCTTCATGGATTTGTATCGGCAGATCCTGCAACCTAATGGAACGGTGCACCTAAAAACCGACAACCAGGCGCTGTTCGACTTCACGCTGGACAGCCTTCGGGAACGTAACGACGTGCTCAATCTGGAGTATACCCACGATTTGTATACTTCGCCGCTCTACGGCGTGGAGCAGCAGATCACCACCGACTACGAACAGAAGTTCCGGGCCCAGGGCAAGCAGATTTGTTACCTGCGCTTCACCTTCGACGCGCAGGCCCCGCCGGTGCTGGTGGCGGGGAACCGGCCCGGCCGGGAAGCTTCATAGTCAAGGCGGTCGTTTAATCAATTCGATAAAACTTTTCCTCTGAATCATGGTTGCCACTTGATAACATTGAAGCGGCGCAGTTTCTCAAACCAGCGCACTCCGTAACCTCCGAAAATCCTAACCAATGAAAACAACCTATATCTCAATGCTACTGCTCGCTTTCGCTTCAGTAGGGTGGGCGCAAAAACAAACCATTCAGTTCGATTACGAACGCTCGTCCTTCAACATGGATCAGCCCCTGCCCTCCGAAGAACATTTTTTCGTGTCCGGCGAAATTAGCGAAGCGGTGAGCATGGTGGAGATTGTCATCAAGCCCGGCAAGCGCAACCGCGATTTTGTACTCTACCAAAACCGCTGGAAACGGAGCTACAACGATACCCGCCAGCAGTTTTTGCTGCCGGTCAACTACAACCTGCGCGGGGGCACCGAATACGATATTTTGGTTAACTACTACCGCTACGTGAGTCCGCCGGAACTGGTAAATCTCAAGGAGGGCCTGAACAGTGAGCTGGAAGCCTACGTAGACCAAAGCCTGGTGCTCAGCAAAAAGCGCATCCGCCTGGTTAAAAGCGTTCCGGCGATGGTGTCGGATATGAACGCGCTGGTGAATTCGGCGCTGTCGTACTACCGTAGCAACCAAAACGTATCGTTCGATGGCTTCTCCAGCATCGTGCAGGACAAACTGCGCATCGTCACGCGCAATCCGCTCCGAAAAGACCAGCGCAATGAAGCCGCGCGCAGTCAGCAAGCCGAAGAACTGAAAAGCATGGTGAAGGCCGAAGTGGCCAACCTGCTCAACACGGGCTACTCGATCCTGGCCGACAGTCGTCGGGTGGACAACTACCCCACGCAGCGCGGCAAAAATACGCTGACCGTGCACGTGGGATACGGAGGAGTGTTTCTCAATGATAAGGTGGCGGATCTCAACACCGGTGCCAGCGGCATGGCCGGTCTAACGCTTCCGCTGGGAAAACGGGCCTTTGCGCCCCGCCTGATGAGCAACTCCGCGGTGATCTTGGGGTTCTACTTTCAGGATTTTGACAACGACCAGGGCGTAAAGGCCACCGGACCGATCTTCGGCAAGCCCGTCTACGCCGGATTTGGCTACAAAGTGTACGAATTCATTCGTATCTCGGGCGGTGTCGCCTTCCTGCAAAACGAGGTCAACGGCAGTGGCAACGGAACCCCTACTCCTGACATCGACGACGGACTGTACCTGCGTCCGTTCGTAGGCATCACGGCCGACATTAACTTTTGGGCCGGTTTTTCTCGCTAGTGATGGCTAAAAGGTTATTTCTTAGTTTGATTGTAGTATTGTTCCTCGGTCAAGGTGCGCTGGCCCAGCAGGAGCAGTACCGCTGGCGCGCGGGGGCCTACCTAGGTTCAATGGGTTACTACGGTGACCTCAACCAGCGGTTGTTTCCCGAGACCAACCCCGAGTACCCGGCGTTTGGCTTTTCCGTAGAACGCCTGCTGAACAAAGCCTGGTCGGCCAAGCTGTTGTACACCCAAGGGCAGTGGATTGCCAACGACAGAAACCGCAACACGTTTCTCGCTCGCTCGCTCAACGCCAAGACTGAGGTGCAGGACTATTCGCTGTTATTCACCTACTACCTGGACAA
Organism: uncultured Cytophagales bacterium; assembly: GCA_963761785.1. Classification (GTDB taxonomy): domain Bacteria; phylum Bacteroidota; class Bacteroidia; order Cytophagales; family Cyclobacteriaceae; genus Tunicatimonas. The sequence continues at coordinate 55,399 of CAVXII010000001.1, read as the reverse complement.
CAACCGGCAACTGGGACGCCGCAGCTTTCTGTCGCCCTACGTCTCGTTGGGACTGGGTTATACCGACTTTTCGGCCTACGGTGACCTGCGCGATGCCAGCGGAGACTATTATCATTACTGGTCGGACTACTCCATTCGCAGCACCGCCGAAACCAATCCCAACGCCGCTGGAGCCAACGTGGTAGCTCAGGATGGAGTATACGAAACCGAATTGTCTTCTTTAGCCACTGAGCAGGAGTATCCCACCGAGAGTTTCAATGTGCCGCTGGCGCTGGGAGTCAAATTTCGCTTGAGCAGCAACCTCAACCTGAATCTGGAACTGCTGATGCGCTACGCCTTCACCGATCGGCTGGACGACGTAAGCGGTGCTTATCGGGCGGACTACAGCAGTCCGGAACAACGACGCGCGGCCAATCCTACGGGGCAAGATGTTGCCCAGCGGGGGAGCAGTCCGAACGTGAATGATTTCTACGCGTTTCCTTCCGTATCGCTGCACTACAGTTTTGCCCGTCGCAAAACCGCCTATCGGGCCCCTAAACTATACGCCGTGGCCGACCGCGTTGATCGGTTTACGCCGATTCCCAGCGGGCCGATGACGGTCGTAGACACGATTGCCGCGCTCACTATCGATCCCACGTTGCGTGAACAAGAAATGTATCCTTTATCTGATTCGCTGCGCATCGTTCCGCACGTGGCGGGGCAGGATACGTTGCTGGCTATCGTGCAACCCGTCGCTAATTCGTTTACGGTATTGCCCGAGGATAGCTTATCGCCAGCAAATACCCCGCCCGTCTTTGGGGATACGCTGGCGCTTATCGATCTGGCTAGGCTACCTTTCGATTCGCTGGCGGCGGATACTACCGGCCTGTCGCTGATTCCCCTGTCAGTAGATCGGGCTATTCAGGCGCGGGCCACTGATAGCGGCACCGAGCTACGCCTGGTGGAGGTTGAAGAGGGGGCAACGATGCGCGAACCTCCATCCATTGGGGCCTTTAATCCTTTGCCCGATACGACTACCGCTCGCCCGGCGAAACCCGTTATGAGCGGTGCTGAAGTGCCCATTGAGGGAAAACCGGTTCCTTTCTCTACGCTGCCTTCCCCGTCGGAGACGACTCAGCCGCCCCGCCCCGCTATCGCTGAGCGAACCAGTGCCGACACCACCAAGGCAATTGTAACCCCGGCTACTAAGACTAAGCAGGCGACGCCGACTAAGCCGGTTGCTGAGAAAAAGCCTACCTCTAAACCAAACGGTTCGGTGGCGCCGACTGGTCAAAAGGCGGATTCTCCTGCCGTAAAAACCTCGCCGCAGCCTAATATCCGGGTGGCTCCGTCAGTCGGTGGAGAAATTGCCGTGGTTCCCAGCGAAACGTCCGGAGCGGATTCCGCCTTGGCCCAGTTGGATAGTTCGTACGTGACGGCGCTCACCGCCCGGATGGATACGTTTTCCGGTTACCTTGATGAGGTGAGTCAGCGGAACGACACCAGCTTCACCAGCATTCTGCGCGAGTTAGAACAACTAAAGACACAACTGAATAACCTCGAGAGCGCTCCGCGACCGGCGGCTCAGGTTGCTTCTATTGAGCAACGCTTGCGTACCCTCAAACTGCAGGAGCTTGGTACCACCGAAGTGTACTTCGGAGTGGGTTCCGCGGCGGTTAGCGATGTTGGCACCGAGCGCTTGCAGCAGGTGGGAGTGCTGGTGAAGAACGCACCGGCAGCCACGGTGCGCCTGCGGGGATTCACCGACCCAACCGGCAATCCCGAGCGCAACCAACTGCTGTCACAAAAAAGGGCCGAAGCGGTGCGGGCACTTCTGGTCAAAGCCGGGGTGCCGGATGAACGCATTTCGGTAGCCTACTTTGGGGCCGACCGTACTTTAACCAAAGACCAGGTGTCTTACGGTCGAAGGGTGGAAGTGGTGGTAGAATAGTCTCTGGCTACTAACAATAAAGTGCCAAGTCTAATTAGAGCGCCAACTGTTTCGGAAATTCAAGAACTGCTTTCAGAATATAGTTAGTTAGCTAGTATCCTAAAGCGCAGAGTTTATTCTTTGCGCTTTTTTGCGTTCACTGGTTTTTTTGTTCTTATCCGTGGCTATCTTTGAGGCAGTGGTGATGCTACCGCTTCAATAGTCTCCAATGAATTCATCAACCTTCGATTGGCAACCGGGCGATCTTCCGGTGGTGCTGGTGATCTTATTACTTACGGTGGGATTCGTCACCTACTGGTTCCTGGCCGAATCGCCCGTTGTGCGTCGCTGGGTAACGGGCAATGACGCAAAAACCACTTCCTCAGCCCGCTGGGTGGTCTGTCAGAAACTCTTGGGCGTTCTCTTTTTAGGGGTGATTCCCCTGATTGTCGTATTAGCCGTGCTTCCTTATTCTATATACGACTACGGTTTGGGCTTCCAAAACACCGGAACTTCGCTGCTGTGGGTGTTTGGCTTGTCAATGGTGATCTTCCCGCTGAATATTCGAGCGGCTCGCCGACCTCAGAACCTCAACTATTACCCGATGATCCGCAGTCCACACTGGCCTCCCCGTCTGGTGCTCATCAACAGTGCGGCTACCTTCCTCTACTTGCTAGCCTACGAGTTGATGTTCCGGGGCATCTTACTCAGCGTATGCACGGCAGTTTTAGGAACGTGGCCCGCGATCGCTATCAATATTGCTCTGTACTCAACCACACACCTTCCGAAGGGACCGGCCGAAACCATCGGGGCCATTCCATTTGGCTTGCTGGTATGCTACATCACGCTGACCACCGGTACTATTTGGGTAGCTGTGGTGGTGCACGTGATCCTATCACTAAGCAACGATTATCTATCGGTTCACTATAATTCTTCCATGCAGTTCGGACGTTCGTATGCAAAAGAAAGCGTTTCTAGGTAAGGTCGTTATCATTACCGGTTCTGGCTCTGGCATCGGAAAAGCTACTGCCCGTGCGCTGGGACAGCAGGGGGCGCGGGTAGTAATTAACGGGCGAAGTGCGGAAAAACTGACGCGGGCTGAGCAAGACTTACGGGCTAGTGGGGTAGAGGTTCTGGCCGTAGCCGCTGATGTAGCTACGGTGGCGGGGGCGCAGCACCTTGTGAATGCCGCGCTACAGCAGTATGGAAAAATTGACATATTGATCAACAACGCCGGTATGTCGTCGCGGGGGTACTTTGATACGCTTTCTCCGGTGGTGATAGAAGACACGCTTCGTATTAATGTACTCGGATCACTATATCCTACCCAGGCCGCACTGTTGGCGCTGAAAGAGAGTCAGGGAAGCTTGGTCTTTATATCCAGCGTAGCCGGGATTCGCGGCCTGCCCGAAACCAGCCTTTATTGCGCTTCAAAGATGGCCCTCACCTCCGTGGCCGAATCGCTGCGGGTAGAACTGTGGGAAGACCAAATCCACGTCGGCATTGTGTACGTCGGTATCACCCGAAACGACCCCGGCAAACAAGTGATTGATGCCGATGGCACGCGCATCACCCTACGACAGCGTGACCAGCGACGGGCGCAATCTCCCGAAGCAGTAGCTAAATCGATCTTGACCCTGATCAGAAAACGACGTTTCAAAATGACCCTTACCACGCTGGGAAAAATCAACCGCTGGGCCAATGTACTTTTTCCGCGGGTTGTAGACATTTTTCTGGTCAAATCTAAGGCGCGAATCGCTCGGATGAACCGATAATTTTAAACGGGCCTGCTTCTCATAAAAGTTTGGATACGAACAAATTACTGTTCCAAAACTGTCCTAAACCCTGTAATCACGATAAATAGTGTGGTCGCTTCATATCAAAGATGATTGCTGATTTTCAGCCAGTAAGGTTTGTGCACTAAAAGAATAATACTAAATCGTACGCTGGATAGAAGTGTATTTTTACTAGGCTTCTACTTTGCTTTTCGGTTTCATCCCGTATATTGTTTAAAAATTACCGTGCCGTAGACTTCAATGTTGCGCTAGAGGCTGTTTTTTACGAAGATTCCGGTAGGCAATGACTATTCGTATGACAAAAGTTAGCAGTTCTTTGCGCACCAAGCCACTATTGTACCCCTCCGCGCAGGTCTACGACTGGGGCACTACCCTGGCAGTAGCTCCTTATCCGGACCATCAAATTCTAGGATGCGGAGGAGGTTTAGCTCTGCTTCGGCAAATGGGTTACCGGGTGCGGACTCTCTTTTTGGGGGGCAGAACCCCCACTGACGCCCACCCAACGCTCGATCCGTTGGAAGCTAGTGAAGTGACTTCGTTGGTGGCTATTGCGCAACTGGGGATCAGCGAAGAAGCCAGTGCCTGTTTACGGATTCAAGACGGCCTCTTTCCCCACCAAAATGATCCGGGTTTTGTGGAGTCAACCCAACTGGTAGTCAACGAACTGGAAAACCTAGAGCCTGATACGGTACTTATTCCCAAACTCACCCACGACCAACCGGACCTACTTGCTACCTGGCAAATTTTGCGCAACGCGATTCAGCAATTTTCTGCCCCGCTGCGGATTATTGAGTACGTACTTCTTGAGCAACAGCTTCGGGGAATTGCGATTAACAAACCCACTGCCGAGCACAACATTTGGCGACTTGATATTAAAGAAGTGATGGATCAGAAAGTTGAGGCGGTGCAATTATTTGAAAAGTGCGCCACCCTAGAATTTTCGCCCGTTGATATGCCTTCGTGGGAAGTGTACGTTGAGTACGCAAGATAACCACCTGTTGCTTCAGGAACGGGTTTAATGAACAGGAACCGGAGGAACAAGGGGGGTACTGCCGTTGCTAGAAGGCGGATAGGTAGTTAGATGCGGTGACTGAGCAGCAAATTTGTGATACAGTGCCCGGTAGATTTTGGGCGCAAAGGCTGTCGCTGATACCGCTCCGGCAAACTTGACAATGCCAGGTACGCGTTTCTTGAAAATGATCTCTTCCAGCAGATATACCGACCCGAACACGATACAACTGGTCACTAGCTTCTCCCGAAGGTAACGCGGAGTAGCATCGCTCACCAGCCGGGTCAGGTCACGTTTAATCTTCTTTTCCTTTTCGCGGGCAATGGCCCTGTGCTGACTTTTAATGGTTTCGTACTCTTCTTGGCTGTGTAACTTACTCATGGTCAGGGGTTTTGTTGGCAGCTAGCAGGTTAAAAAATAACTTAAGCAAGGGAGTTTTGATCAGCCGATCCTTAAACGTCCACATTAAAATACCGAGGACCACATAAAAAAAGGCAACAAGTAAAAACCCCAGAAAAAGGCTCTTGAGCAGATACCCTAGTCCGTAGGCCACCGCAAAGCTAAAGATGATAAGAAAAAACCAGAGAATCAGTAGGAAAATAACGCTGGTGATGATGAGGTAGAACACATCAGCACCCTTTTTTGAGGCCACGGTAAATAACAAATTCCTCTGGGTGGTCACGTAGTCTTTAACGTCGTCGAATAACTCCTGAACGGGCGGGGTACGGGTAGGCATAAGCGTGCGTAGCTATTTTTGATACAACAACGTGTTACTGCCCTCAATGTTAGACGTGAACACAATTTGATCGGCAGACAAACATTTTAGACAGATGATAAGTCTAGTATAGCTCCGAGTCTGACGAATGCCTCAACCTTGATCCAATGAGCCTAAGCGCCCTGAGCTACGAAGGGCATCGGTACATTGAACCTAATCCGCAAGAATCCACGAAGCCATTACGTTACCGTGTCGCACCAGGACGCCCGCGCGTAGCGTGTGAGCAGGTCCGTTTCCGGAATGCAGTCCACGTCCAGAAAAACCAACAGTTCGTGGATGGCCAGGGCCGCCGCTTGGTTGCAAGCTTCGGCCAACGGTAGGTTAGTAGCTTCAGAGCGAACGTGAACGGTGCGAACCGGGTAGGGAAGGTAATTGGTAGTCTATACGCTCATTCATACAGACGATCACCACCGCATCGGGTAAGCGCACTACCTGACTCAGCCCCTCCAGCAGGTTGGGCAAATGAGGGGTGCGCTGGTGGACCAGGGTTAGTGCGCTGAGGGATACGGAGTGTATCTGATGATGGGAGCGCTGGCCCTACAGCATGGTCTCGGGGCAGTTTCGAACGGAAGCTGGAGTTCCTGGATGCGCGATTTGGTGCCGCACCACATTATGGGCGCCTTCTTCTCGAAGCGCTTGGCCATCGTGCAAACGCTTTCTATTTTTCTGAGTATAATCACGCTCTTGCTGCTGAGTCAGGCAGAAAGTCAGGGTGACGCTGCTGAACTATGGGCCTACGGCGGATTGTTTTTCGTGCGTAGTTTAGCGGGCCTACTGGGCACTTACTTTTTATCGCGTACTCCCGAACCGGATTATCACCCCGAACGCGCTCCGCTGGCTTCGCTCATCAGGCTACCGTTTCGCCATGCTAATTTTCGGCAGCTCATGGCCTACAGGGCTTCGTGGAACTTTGGGGTGAATTTGGCAACCCCTTTTTTTACGGTATATATGCTTGAGAAATTAGGATTAAGCATGGCCTACTTGATTGCGTTAACTACGCTTACGCAGGTATTTAACGTCTTCTTTTTCCGCCGCTGGGGACGGTATGCCGATCGTTACAGCAACAAAACGGTGCTTGGCATCTGCGCCCCCCTATATTTGCTGTGCATTGCTGGGATGGTTTTTACCACCTCGCCCGGTCCGCACGCCGGAACCCTGCCGCTGCTGATAGTGCTGCATGCCCTGATGGGGGTGGCTACCGCGGGTACCGGGCTGGCCTCCAGCAGTATTGGGTTGAAGTTAGCACCACGTATGCATTCCGTAGCGTACTTATCGATGCTGAGCTTCACCAACTCTCTGGCTGCCGGAGTGGCGCCGGTGCTCAGTGGTTGGTTATCTGGCTATTTGGTAACTACTACATGGACGTGGGAATTTATGAGTCCGTTGACTGAAGGCAGTACCCTATCTTTGATTAGTCTGCAGCACTGGGATTTTCTCTTTCTGCTGTCTTTTGTGGCGGGGGGTGGAGCTTTATACTGGCTGAGCCGCCTCCAAGAAGCCGGAGACGCTTCGTGTTGGGTACTGATTCGACACTGGCGAAAGGAGGTGTGGCAGTGGGGACCGATGGTACGTGCTCGGCTGCGTGGTGCCCGAACGTTATCTACTCTGACGGTTGGCCCCCGGCCCCCTTCAATTGGGCCTGACGATCAAACTCCTTCTCAATCGCATCGACAAACGCGTTCCGAAGCACGTTGAATACCGTAGCCGAAACATCCGGGGTAGGAGAGTTAAGGTCACCCTGCAGCGGCACTTTGGTGGCAACTTCGTCACGCTTCTGGTTCTCGAGCACCTCAGCCCCCACTCCGACTAACGCCTCCCATAGTTTTCCGAAAAAGCCCTTGTCTTCTATCACGTCTTTCTGAAAATCAAACACATCCAGGTTTTCAAAGAAAGGCTTCACGTAGCCGTCGATCCGTCCACTGTCGATGGTAATCTCGCTGACCAAGGTAAACGAACCCTTCTGCACGTTGAAGTTGGCGTAGGCCTTGATAAAATCGTTCAACTGGGTCAGGTCCACGTGGTTAATTTTAAAGTCAGCCCGCAGGTTGGGTATTTCCTGAAGAAAATCCATTTTCATGGCCAAGTCCACTTCTCCGCCACCAATGGTGATGGCCTGCGCCTTCAGTGAAGCGGGCAGATAACTGGTGTCGTTCACGTTGCTCAGGTTGGTGGCTACCAGGTTTAGTTGACGCATGGTGGCATCCACGGCGGGTTCCATGCTGCGGTCGCGGTAGGTGACATCGCCGTGCCTCACCTCGAAACGATTGAGCGTCAGCGGCATAAAATCTTCCAACTGTTCCTGCCAGTTCACCTCTTCACCGGTTTGGGTTTCGGTGGTATCAGGATCGTCTTGCGAGGTGACAAAATTGAGCATGGGGTGAGATAAAATCACTTCGCCCACCAAAGCCCCATCCCACAGCGCTCCCCACTCAATGGATAAGTCTAGGGTATCGATAGCGAAGAAGGGCACCTGGTCTTGCCCGTTCACTTTGTCCAGCCGCAGGCCCTCAACCTGGTAGGCGCCCCGGTACAAATTGATGTCCACGTCGTTAATGCTTCCCGAGTACCCTTCAATGTCCTGGAGACTAGCGTTGGCGTAGTGCTCAACGATGGGTTCAAGCGCCAGCCGCAGGCCAATGAGCACCAGCACGACCACTAAGATAATCCGATACTTCTTCTTCATTGCTAAAATTAGTGAACGTATAAATACTTATTAATGAATTAGTTAGCTAAATTTGCTCACGCTTCCGGTGGTTACCGACAACATTAAAACCGGGAGCGAGTTGTACTTAAAAATTTCATCAGCATGAATATATTACTTTCTTTAACCGCAAACACGGTTCCCCTTCTGTTTCAGAAACTCTCTACCGAAGAAGGAATTCCCTATACTCCTCTGGAGGGTCCGAGTTGGCTGCTTATCCTGGCTGCCGTAGCGGTGTTGGTGGTGCTGGTGTTTGTCTTGCTCAAGGTGTTCCGGGGTCTACAGCAATCACGCGAAAGCGAAACCAACAAAGAAGAAACCAACAGTGCCAAAACGCCTGAAGAGTAGTTATTATTTTCTCACCACCATCCCTGCCTTTTATGCCACACATTTCTCACCTATCACAGCCCTTCCGGTGGCTAGCCATCGGAGCTATTTCCGCAACGATTGCCTCCTGTAGCTCTAGTCCCACCGAAACCACCCAGGACACTCCAGTTGCTCTCAGTGCCGATGCCGACAATGGTTCTATTGTGCTACCCCAGGGGTTCGCCGCTTTGCTGGTGGCTGATAACCTCGGCAAAGCCCGCCATCTGGTCGTAAGAGACAACGGTGACGTATACGTGAAGCTCAAGGATACGGAAGACGGCGGCGGGGTCGTGGCCCTGCGTGACACCACCGGCGATGGCCGGGCCGACGTGAAAGAGTACTTCACCGACATGGCAGGCTCGGGTATTGATATCTACAACGATTACCTTTACTTCTCTACTGATACGTCCGTGTACCGGGTGAAACTAGACGAAGAGGCCCTAGTTCCCATGGCCCAACCCGAACTGGTGGTGGGTGACTTTTTGGCCCAGCCCCAACACGCCGCCAAGTCATTCGCTTTTGATGACAATGGGCATATTTACGTCACCGTAGGCGGCCCCTCCAACGCCTGCCAGGAGCAGATGCGCACCCCCGGGTCGCCCGGCCAAGACCCTTGCCCGCAGTTAGATCGACAGGGAGGAATTTGGCAGTTCAATGCTAACCAGACCAACCAGACCCAGATAGCGGACGGAAAGCGTTACGCCACCGGCATCCGCAACGGCTTTGCCCTGCACTGGAATGACGCTCAGGATCAACTCTACGCGCTCCAGCACGGGCGCGATCAATTCGCCACCCTCTGGCCGGAGTACTACACCAACGAGCAAAGTGCCGAACTGCCGGCCGAAGAATTTTTGCGCGTCAATGAAGGATCCGATTTCGGCTGGCCCTTCTGCTACTACGATCCGACCCAGAGCAAAAAAGTGCTGGCCCCCGAGTACGGTGGCAACGGTCAGGAAGTGGGCCGCTGCGCGGACAAAGATCAGCCGATTATGGCATTTCCTGCGCACTGGGCCCCCAATGATTTGGTGTTTTACCAGGGAGAAAGTTTCCCCGAACAATATCAAAACGGTGCGTTTATCGCCTTTCATGGCTCCTGGAACCGGGCTCCCCTACCACAGCAAGGATATTTGGTTGCCTTTGTGCCCTTTGGTGCCGATGGCCTACCCTCGGGTGAGTACGAACGCTTCGCTGACCAGTTTGCCGGAGCAGGTGAGGTAATTGAAAACGCCAACGATGCTGAGTACCGCCCTACCGGCTTGGCCGTCGGTCCCGACGGGTCGCTCTACATCTCCGATGACAAGGGCGGAAGAATCTGGCGGGTATTCTACCAGGGAAACCCGGTGGCGATGCGATAACCTTGTGTTCTAATAATCGTTTTTTTACTTCTCGTTAACCCAGAATAACCTAGGCATCTGTTATGAATAGTTTAAGATTGTTGACATTATTTCTTTGGATAGGAACCTTAGCGGCTTGCTCTTCCTCGGGTGGTCAAGAGAATACCGAATCGGCGGCTACCACCGAGCCCGAAACAACTCCCGCCGTGCCAACCCAGGCTCTGGAAAAAGGGAAGACCATCTACAACCAGTACTGTCTGGCTTGCCACCAAGGGGACGGAAACGGAGTAGCGGGTGCGTTTCCGCCGCTGACCCAAACCAAGTGGGTAGCGGGTGACAAAGCCACCTTAGTTTCCGTAATCCTAAACGGAATGCAAGGAGAAATTGTCGTGAAGGGTGAGACGTACAATAATGCCATGCCCGCCCACGGGTTTCTGAGCGACGAGGAAATCGGAGCGGTGCTCACTTACGTTCGTCAATCCTTCGGTAACGACTACAGCGAAATCACTACTGAAGAAGTAGCTGAAGTTCGGGCCAGTGCTGCCAATTAATTAACCGAAATCGGATTTGCCAATCCTAAGCGTTTGGCCAGGGAAGATGTAAATCGATTCTCCGGATCATACTGTGCTTTCACCGATAGCCATTCAACGTATTGGGGGTACATTTGTTGAAAAGTTGCCGCATCGAGTAGTGCGTCTTTGCCTAAGTAAACCCTTCCCCCGGCGTCTAGCACCATCCGATCAAGGGTTTGGGCCAGTGCCGAAAGATGATGCGTCACCGGAAAATCAATCGCTAGGGTAAATCCTTCCTGGGGGAACGATAGGGTAGCATTATCGTGGGTACTGGGTCCCATCTTCTTGAGTACGTTCAAAAAAGGCAAGCATCTTGAATCGGCAATCGTTTGCAGTATAGGGCGGACTGCCGCCACCGAATCGGTAGGAACTACAAACTGATACTGCACAAACCCCCGCGCACCGTACCCGCGATTCCAGTAGTGAACGAAATCCAGCGGAAATAAGAATTTATCGTAGTGGCTGATCGGATTGCTGCTGTTCTGCATCTGGAAGATAAGCTGGTTTAGTACAGTGAGCGTTGCCGGGTTCAGCGAGAAATTTGGTAAAAAGAAGGGCACTTGTAAGCGCGGATTTTCGTGCACCTTTAAGGGTTGCTGAAAAAATTTACTGGGCAAGTCACTCAGTTTCGCTTTATTTCCGACGGTAAGCACACCTTCTCCCAGACGTTTTTTACGGGCCTGTGGGTTAATCCAGGCCACCGAATAGCGGTAGTGCCGATCATAGGCCTGTAGTGCTTCCAGCATGTGATCAAGCCCCCCCACCCGAATTGCTTTCTGCTCATAGTAAGTCGTTTCAGTCCGCTCCAGTTGCAGCGTGACCGTCAGAATAATTCCCAACAAGCCTAATCCACCAAAATTTGCCCAGAATAAGTCAGCATATTCTTCGCGACTCGCGGTAAGTAGGCGGCCATCGGCCAGCAGAATAGTAAACGAGCGTACGTAGCGGGCGAATGTACCGTCGCGGTGGTGCCCTTTGCCATGAATGTCGTTGGCGATGGCTCCGCCCACCGTCACGTACTTGGTGCCGGGGTTCACCACCGGAAACCACCCGCGCGGAGCCAAGGTGGAGATGATGTCGGCCAGACTCACTCCGGCTTGGCACACCAACACCCCGGTAACATCGTCAAAACTTAGTAGGTGGTTTAACCGCTTGGTGTCGGTCACCGTGGCCTCGGAATCGATGGACTGATCGCCGTAGCTTCGGCCCAACCCCCGTACCACCAACGGGTTTTTGTGGGTGGAGGCCTGCCAGGCGGTTGTATCTCTGGGCGATGCCACCCGGGTGGTCACCATCGGATAGTTTCCCCAACCGGCTACCTTTTGTGGTTTAGTGCGCATATTTAGTGTGGCTTATTTTATTGAAAGACAACGCCTACGGGCATGAGCAGATTTGGTAAGAATCGGCTTTTTGCTCGCACAAAACTACCGAAAATTGAAATAAAAGTACAATTGGTTTGTACGCCCCGGTTGGAAACGCATTGCAGCCACCAAAGAGCCTACACCGTAGCTCCTTTCAGTAAAATCCGGTGAATCGGTAGCTGTTTCCTCTTCGAGCAAAAGATCGTATCTTATGCATCTTCAAACCTCAAAACACCCTAGAAATTGCAAACTACTTATCAACCGATAACGCGTAGGTTAAAACAATAAGTGCTACAGTCTAAATGAGATTGAAAACGATCGTTTATCTCTTTTGTCTGGGTGGGCTAAGTGTCACTGCCCTTTCCTGTCGGGTCTCCACACCTCCCTCCGCCGAATCGGAAAATGTGGTTGAAACCGGTGCGCACAACGACGAAGGACCCGCCGACCGCTACGCTATTCCGTACGAACCGATTACCTACGGACAGTCCGTGCGGGCTCCTTTGCCCGGATTGGCCTACAACTACAAGCTGACCGATTGGGACGGCGACGGACTTATCGATATTCTGGCCAACGTGCGGCGGGGCGGAGGTATTGTTTTTTATAAGAACATCGGTAGCAAGGAGGAGCCGTTGTTTCGTTCGCTTCAGAAGAACGACCGAATTATGCAACCTGCCACCGTCGGGCTAGGACGGTATTTTGATGCGTTAGACGTAGATCAAGACCGCCAAGTAGAGCTTATTGGTTACGGCAAGGAAAATGATCACTCTTCCCAAGCGCTAACGGTGTACTTCAACGACGGTACGCAACAAGCCCCCCAGTGGAAGCCCGTCATCGCTACTACCCTGATGGGTGACACCATCAGGGCACCGGACGACGTGAACAGTGCCCCCCGGCTGAGCGTGGGGGATTGGAACAATGACGGGAAACCTGATCTTGTCGTCGCATTTGAGCACCGGAATCAGACCGTGCCCGCCGAACTACCAACCGTTGGGGGAAGCCGAATGGCGGGGTTCCGTGATCCTGCGGTGTATAAGCCGTATACGGGTGAGCTATGGTTGCTGCTAAACTGCACGAAAAGTATCGGGAAGCCCGTTTTTGAGCAACCGGTCCGTATGACCGCCGACAACCAGCCCATCGTGACGTACATCAATCCGTATCCTACGACGTTTGATATCAATCAGGACGGCTTACCGGACTTGCTGGTAGGAAGTCACAATACCCAAATCAGACTATTTATTAACCGAGGAACAGCTGGCCAACCCCGGCTAAAAGAGGAGGGGTTGCTTTCCAGTCCGGATGGCAAGCCTATCCGAACCATCCTCACCATTCGCGTTGCCGCAGCAGATACCGACGGCGATGGACAGGAAGAACTCATTAGTGCTTCCTACTACGGGAATCAGAACCGCTACGTCGTGTACCAACGGGAGGGGCAAGGATGGAAAGATCAAGGCTACCTGTCAATCCAGGCCGATGAAGACACGCCGGTATACGGTATGGGAAACAGTACAATTGATCCCGTAGACTGGGATGCCGACGGAGACACCGATTTGCTACTGGGTGCCGAAGGTGGATTTCCAACCATTGTCATTAACAAGGGAAGTGAACAACAGCGGGTTTTCGAACCAGCCCAGCGATTAGCGTACGTTGATGGTACTCCGCTAGAGACTTTCTCGATAGAACAAGGCGACGGCTCGTACTGGGGCCCGATGGAGTGGTATTCCGACCGCATCGCGCCCCGGGCCGCCGATTGGGACGGCGACGGGACGCTAGATATCATCACCGGCGCTATGGGACGACGGCTCTACTTCTTTCGGGGACAGTCGGTAGGGGGAGAGTTGCGCTTTGGGCGACCGAAAAACTTTCGCTACGGAGGGAACGAACTGGTGCTGCCCGATCGGCTGTTCCCAGCCGTACTCGACTGGACAGGCGATGGGCGGTTAGATATCATGGTATCCAATGACCCTGGGCACATAGTCGTATATCCGGGTGACCCATCGCTTGATTTGGGCGAACCCGACACCCTAAAACATTCCAACGGCCAGCCTATTGTGCTGGCAGACTTTTGGGAACGAAAGAAAGGCAACCGCTCAGGATTTGCGGTCGGTGATTGGGATAACGATGGGCATCGTGACCTGATTGTTTACCAGTTTCACCGGGGGGTGTTTCTGTTTTGCAACGCGGGTGATGATACGTTCGAGGCGGAGCAGTTGTTGGTGCCCCTGTATAGTCATCTGGCGGGGCCCAGTGTGATGGACTGGGACAACGATGGGTATTTAGACCTGATCATCGGGGGGGATGAACGGCGTATGATAGAACCCAGCGTTCCGGCGCACTTAGTGGTCTTTCACGGACAGGATACCCGAGTGCCGCCCGAAAAGTTAGTGCCTGACTGAAACTTAGTACCTTGAATACGTCACTTCCGAATAAAACCTTCACCATGAACGCCGATTTGCCTTTGTTACCCGCTCGGAGAAACTTTCTGAAAAAGAGCCTACAGACCGCAGGATTACTTCTGGGCACCGCTCCGCAGCGGGTTCCCGTTGCCAGAAGACTTACCAACAAGCTCCTGAATGCGTATTATTTCCGGGCCCATATGTACACCATGGTGCCGCGCCAGGTGCGGGAAGATATGCAGTGGATGGCGGATATAGGCACCGACGTGGTGTCCGTTGCCGTTTTGGAGCAGGACTTATTTGCTGCGGTCGAGAACGTTGAGATCATTTGCCAAGAGGCTGAACGGGTTGGTATGCAGGTCTTTGCGGTGCCTTCCCGCTGGGGCGGTATGTTTGCCGGAGCCCCCAAAGTACCGAGTTTGTTCTCGATCAAGAATCCTCAGACCTGGGTGTTGCAGAAAGACCGTTCTCCGATAATATCCCAGGTATCGGGCGTGACCAGTAGTGCGCACTACCCCGAAACCTACACGTTCTTCTGCGAGTCGTTGGCCAAAGCGTTTGAACTGTGGCCCATTCGGGGCATTATGTGGGACGAGCCGAAGTCCTACGGCTACGACTACTCGCCGAAGGCAATTGAACAACTGGGCGAAGATGCCCCGCTTGAAGCGCATCTGCGGGCTACCGCTGATTTCCACGGTCGCCTAAATCAGTTCGTGAAAAAAAATTATCCGGAAGTAACCACCTGTCTCTTTGAGCAAGCTCACAAAGGTGGATTAATACAAACAATCGCCCAGATTCCATTCCTGGACTATCTGGGCTGCGACGGCCGCCCTTGGTACCGCACTGATGGGGGGAAGGAAGAAAGCAATGGTAAAAACTTACTCGGAGCCGAAGCAGGCGAGTTGTTTCTGGAGGTGGCGCGTCAGAACGGTCGCAAAACGCTGTGGCTCATCGAGAATCACAACTTGGCCACCGAAGACATTGCGCTGATGGACCGGCGGCTGCCCGAAGTGTTGTCGCACGATATTGACCAACTCATCTACTACTACTATCCCCGCAGCGTAGCCGAACCGGAGCGAGCAATGCGGGTAATTGCCCGCCACGTGAAAAACTTCAAGCGATAACTTTACTTGAAGACACATGGGAAAAGGAAGCCTGCTTGACGATAGTCTAACGAATCTGGACGCTATCTTTCTGTTTTATATTGTCACCCAGCTCCCCTCTGGAGTATCGAAGCCGCTGATTGCCGGAGTATTTGCTGCCGCCATGTTGAGTTTAGACAGTAGCACGAACGCGGCCACCGGTATCGCTTCTTGTATGGTAATTGGTTACTTGATCAGTCTGCTAACAGGGTTTCTCTCCCCTAACCGTCAGTAAGATAAGTAACTTCCGGACATCCTATCTAAGTGATTGCTAGTTTTGGAGTCGGTGAGCCCATCTGCCGGACAAGAACGTGCTTTTTTTCGATTAGAAGATGGCAAATTAAGCTGCTTTTGATCGCTTCAGGCGGTACCAGTCCATGAGCTTGTGCAACTGCTGGTTACGTAACTGAAGACGCATCAGGTAGTAGACGCCGCCGTAAGAAACCACCGCCATGGTGCAAGCTAAAATGATATTACCCAGTAGAAAAGCATTCGTGTACTGATAGAGCAGTTGGTATAACGAAAGCTCCTCGAGTTGAATGGGCCGGTCCAGCAAAATGCTACCGAGCAAGTAGCACACGTAGTAGAAGGGGACGAGCAATAGTGGGTTCCAGATGGCCACCGAAACAATCACCGCTAAGCGGTTGATACTTTTAAAGATGAGCGTGAGTGAAAGTGCCAGAAAGGCCCCAAAACCAGGGGTAGGAAGAATGGCGATGAAGGTGCCCAGGGTAAATCCGAGCGCGATAGAATGAGGTGAGCTGTGCTCGTTGGCCAGTCGTTGAATAAAGAGAGAAATTTGCTGTTTGATCTTCTGTTTGCTGTTCATACAATCGCTAAAACCAATCCCCAATAGTACGAGGTATTTGTAAGAATGTTCTTTCGTTTTGAATTAATTTCTAACTTGACTACGAAAAGCCAAGCTATCCTATATTTTGACCGACAACCGACCCCTTTCCGAACGATTACGGCCGCAAGAACTCACTGGCGTGATTGGGCAACCTCATCTCACTGGCCCCCAGGGTGTATTACCGGCACTGCTGGCAGGAGGTAAGATCCCTTCTCTGATCTTCTGGGGGCCGCCCGGTACCGGGAAAACGACGCTGGCTGAGATAATTACTCATCAGTCTAACGCCACGATGTTCTCCCTTAGTGCGATCAACAGTGGAGTGAAGGAGATCCGTGAGGTGATCAACCAGGCCAAGCTGATGAACCACTGCGTGCTGTTCATCGATGAAATCCATCGATTCAATAAATCGCAGCAGGATGCGTTGCTACAGGCCGTGGAGCGGGGAACCATCTCGCTGATTGGTGCAACCACCGAAAATCCGTCCTTTGAAGTCAACGCAGCACTGCTATCTCGTTGCCAGGTATTCAGACTCAATTCGCTCACTGCTGACGACTTGCATGGTCTCCTAGATCGGGCGTTGACCCAAGATGAGCAAATTAAGAACCGAAACTTTCGCGCGGTGGCCTCTAACGCTCTGGTCGATTTGTCGGGGGGCGATGCCCGTAAGCTGCTTAACTTGCTGGAGCTAGTGGCTCAGTCGGTCACCGCCAATAAAATTACCGAGGCCGACGTGCAACGGGTGGCGCAACGACGGGTGGCACGGTACGATAAATCAGGAGAGCAGCATTACAACATTATATCGGCGTTTATCAAATCGATGCGCGGTAGCGACCCTAATGCGGCACTGTACTACCTAGCCCGGATGATTGAGGGCGGGGAAGATCCCAAGTTCATTGCGCGCCGCTTGGTTATCTTAGCGTCAGAAGACATTGGCAACGCTAACCCCACCGCCCTGGTGATTGCCACCACCACCTTCCAGGCGGTAGCCTTCATCGGGTGGCCCGAAGCCGAGATTGTATTGTCGCAGTGCACCGTATACTTGGCGAGCAGCACCAAAAGCAACGCCAGTTACGTTGCCATTAAGCAAGCTAAAAAAGTAGTACAGCAAACTGGCGATCTACCTGTACCACTGTCGCTGCGAAATGCTCCTACTGCCTACATGAGAGAGGAAGGGTACGGTGCTGGGTACCAGTATTCTCACGACCATCCGCAGAATTTCATAGCTCAGGAGTTTCTACCGGAACCACTATCAGGTACCACGTTTTACCAACCTGGCAACAATCCGCGTGAACAAGAGATCAGACAGCGCCTCCGCGCCCGATGGCTCGAAAAGTATGGATACTAACTGTTGTACAAACACCTATTGTGTATAATTAACCAGAAATATAATATAAATTATATACATTGTACTAATTAAGTGGTTTGCAACGCCATAGTGTGATCCTATTGCACCATAATTGCAGCAGTGGGATGAACCAACGCACATCCTATGGCCGGTATATCCCCCTATGATCAAATACTTGGTACGCAGAATGCAGCTCACCTGCTTCGGAGGGCTACCTTAGGTGCAACCAAGCAGCAAATAGACCAGTTTGCGAAGCTCACCGCCCCGGCGGCCATGGCGCGCCTACTGAAGATGAACCTTCTACCACCGCCTCCGGTAGACCCCGCCACCGGGCAATCTTGGGTAAATCCTAAGCCTACCGAAGCCAATAGCGACGGCGGTGACCTACAACGCCAACTGAACAGCTGGTGGGTACACCAAATGGCTACGCAGCCACTGTCTATGCACGAGAAAGCATCATTTTTTCTGCATACTCATTTTACCACCATTTCTAACCGGGTAGAACAGAAGCCAGCCCTCTACCACCAGTTACGACTATTTCACCACTACGCGCTGGGTAATATTAAGTCGTTAGCTCGGAAAATTTGTACCGACAATGCGATGCTTCGTTTTTTAGACGGACATCTTAATGACGTGGGTAACGTGAACGAAAATTTCGGCAGGGAATTTTTGGAGCTTTACTCGATCGGCAAAGGAGCTCAGATCGGAGCGGATAACTACACTACCTATACTGAACAGGACGTTCAGGCGGCGGCTAAGGTCTTCTCGGGATGGCAGCAAGACAAAGAGTTCGCTACTATCGATGCTGAAACCGGCGCGGCCCAGGCTATTCTCAAGGGTGACAATCCTGGGGTGGCCGCCCGCCACGACGCCAGCACCAAGCAGTTTAGCGCTGCTTTTCAGAACCAGACCATCAGTCCTTCGGCGATGATAGGTAAAGAGGCTACGCAAGCGGCCGCTGCCGAAGAAATAGATCAGCTGGTTGAAATGGTGTTTGCGCAGCCCGCCACCGCCCGCCACCTGTGCCGCAAGTTGTATCGCTACTTTGTGTATTACGAAATCACGGATGAGGTAGAACAAACCGTTATCGGGCCTTTAGCCCAAATTTTTCTAAGCAACAACTACGAACTGCAGCCCGTGCTCACCGCGCTGCTCAGCAGTCAGCACTTCTATGACAACGATAACGCCGTAGTAGAGGATGATAATACAGGTGCAATCATAAAATCTCCTTTAGAACTAATCATTGGCACGCTGCGATTTTTCCGAACGGTGCTCCCGGACTCTTCGGGAAATCTGGAATTGCACTACCAGGCCTACCGGGAGGTGGTTCTCAAGGGGCTCACCGATCAGGGATTATATTTATACGAACCTTTTGAAGTTGCCGGTTATCCGGCTTACCACCAGGGTCCGAGCTACCACCGTAACTGGATCAGCGCCAACTATCTAGCCCGGCGCTACGAATTCGCTAAAAAGTTAATTGAAGGGGTTCGGGACGATGATCAACTGCTGGCGCACCTCGACGTGGTGGCCTACGTGAAGGACAATAATAATATTTCCGATCCGTTCGACGCCGAACGACTGGTACGGGAGCTAACCGACTACTTACTTCCCGAAGCCATCACCGAAGAGCGCTTCACCTATTTTCTGAAAAGTATCTTACTCGATGACCTTTCGGAGGAAAACTGGCAAACCGAGTGGCAAAAATACCTGGGGAGCGGTAACGATACCGCGGTGCGGGTGCAACTGGAGAAGTTGTTTAATACCGTACTACAATCGCCCGAGTACCAACTCTCATAATGTAATTGCTGGAGTATATATCTCCTCAGTCAAATCCTTTCTGATAAGATTCAAGCGAATCACAAAAGTTGACCGATAACCATCAACAATAATTCTATGAAACGCAGATCGTTCCTTAAAAAATTGCCTACCGCAGCAAGTGCTCCCTTTATACTCAATGGCCTTCCCATTGCCGCCTTGGCCAGCACTGGGTCTCTTCAGCGAATGGCCGCCACCAGCACCAATGACAAGGTTTTGGTCATTATCCAGTTACACGGCGGAAACGACGGACTCAATACTCTGATTCCGGTCGATCAATACAGTCAGTATTACCATTTACGACCCAATATCGCCATTCCGAACCGCGGCAAGCGCGGCTTTATCCCACTCGATAGCACCATATCAATAGAAGATCAGGTGGCGTTGCATCCCGATATGATTGGAGTGAAAGAACTCTACGACCGGGGCGAGGCCGCCGTAGTGCAGGGCGTGGGTTATGAGAATATCAACGGCTCACACTTCCGTAGCCGTGACATCTGGTTTATGGGAGGAGACTACGATGACAAGCTCGACTCAGGCTGGGCGGGTCGTTATCTGGATCATCTGTACCCTGGCTACCCCGAAGCCTACCCCAGCGAGGCCATGCCCGACCCGCTCGGCATTGAAATAGGAAACTCAGTGTCGTTGGCTTTTCACCGGGCCAATGGCATTCCCGCTGCCATATCGATCAGCAACCCGGATCAGTTCTATGATTTGATCAATAGTGTGGGAGTGGACCCGCCTGAAAGCATCGCCAACTCGCACTACGGAAAGGAGCTGCGGTGGATTCTGGATATTGAGGAGAAGTCTAACCAGTATGCCGGACGGCTCAAAGATTTGTACGAGAAAGGAAGCAATTCCAGCAGCGTAATCTACCCGGAAAAATATCCCTACAACGCACCTATCTCACAAACAAAAAACCGGCTGGCGGGTCAACTACGCATGATCGCCCGACTGCTGAGCGGCGGTTCGCAGACCAAGATATTTGTGGCTCGGCTGGGTGGGTTCGATACGCACGCTTCGCAAGTAGAAAGTTACGACAGTACGATGGGCAGCCACGCGGCGCTATTGTACCATCTATCGGAATCGGTGAAGGCCTTTCAAGACGACTTGAAGGCACTGAGTATCAATCATCGGGTAATGACGGTCACCATGTCAGAATTTGGGCGCCGGGCCGCTTCCAACGGAAGCTACGGTACTGACCACGGCACTACGGCCCCCATGTTCGTTTTCGGGAGCCACGTGAACCCGGGGGTGGTGGGCACCAATCCCGATCTGAGCGCCCTCAAACGCAACAATCTGCCTGAGCAACATGATTATCAACAGGTGTATGGCACGCTGCTTAAGGATTGGATGGAAGCTTCCGACGACGCCATGACGGCGACTCGGTTCACCGAGTACGCCCAACCCGGCATGAAACTACCCCTGGTGGGCGGCACTGTCACCTCGAGCGAACGGGAGCAATTCATCAACGAGCGATATTATCTAAAGCCCTGTTATCCCAATCCGGCTCACGGACTAGTTAATTTTTCGTACCGCATAAATCATACCCTGCCCGTTTCGCTAACTATCGTTAACCTGAGCGGCAGTGTGGTAAAGCAGGTGGTAGACGAACAGCAGAACCCGGGTGAATATCAGTACGCAATCAATGTGTCGTACTTAAAGGCTGGAACCTATCTGTATCGCTTACAGGCAGGATCATTTGAAACTGCTCGCAAGCTGGTCGTGTACTAAAAAAGGGGCTTCCCTTATAATATAAGTTTTTTCTAGTAATCAACATCAGGACTGCCACTACGCTGGCGGTCAGGAGCGGGGGTTTCGGTGGGTTCAGCCGTGAGGGGCGGATACGTCTCCTCCTGCTGCGCCATCGGCTCAGCAAACAACGATTCTAACTCGCCAATCTTCACTCGGAAATCTTGAATAGACTGTTCCACCGCACTAATCTCTTGGTCCTGATTGGCCATGATCTCGTCCAGGGCCATAATCCGAGCTTCGTCCGCGATTTTTTCATTCTCGAGCTCGAACTTCTTGGCTTCGTCGGTTTTGTCAGAATTTAGTTTCTTAGCAATCTTGTCTAAGTTTTTATCCAGCTTTTTGTGCTCACGCTGGTTCTTTTTATAATCTGACTCCAGCGACTTTTGCCGCTTTTCTTGGTCCTCTAACTGAGCGGTTAACTTCTCAGTTTGGTAATGCTTCACAAAGTCTTTGGCAAACCGGCGCAGGTTGTCCATTTCGCTAGGATCGTCCAGGGTGTTGAGCGACTGATCGTAGCCAGGCGCGAAGGCCACTGCCATCAGGGTCTGTTGTCCTTCAGTAAAAAACATTGCTTTTAGGTCGCCAACGCGTCGAGATATCCGTGGTATGCTGGCCTCTTTAGCCACCACCATGTCGCGACCATCCTTCTTGGCTTTCACGTTCAGTTGCTCTTTTGCGTAGCGCGCGTAACTTTTTCGTAAGTCTTTGATAGGCGCTTCACCCGCTGGGATCACCCAGGCGTTGGACATGGATTTATCCATTGACACTTCCTGTTCGGAAGCGACGTATTGTTGGGCACTAACTTGTCCAACAATGCAATAAGCGATAACAGCAAGTAGTAGATTTTTCATATTGTTCTGGTTTAGGATGAAACAATTCATACTATTAATACGAAGATGCGCCAAAAAAGTCACTCAATAAATCAAATTATTATATAATGAGATACGACTAATTAAAATGATTAGCTAGCGTGATAGCTCAGTTTGTTCTCTGGTTGCATTTGAGCCCCTCACCGCATAACTTACTGCCCCTGACACTGCGCTCCCTATGCAATATATTTTAAACTGCCTTGTTCTACTAACCGGCTTTCTGCCAACGGTAACTCACGCGCAATCGCTTACCGCTGAAAATACTCCGGAGGGCATACTTGTTCAAGAAGGAGTTGATACGGTCCTGTTTTATCAAAAGCGCACCACTTCTCAGTACGGCACCTACCCAAGGGCCAATTACGTGCATCCGCTCTACGGACTGGAAGGATGTGTTCTGACCGAAGACTTTCCAGACGACCATCTGCACCACCGGGGAATTTTCTGGGCGTGGCACCAGGTGCTCGTCGGCGATTCAGCCCTGGGCGACGGCTGGTCTTGTGAAGATATCGAGTGGGAAGTGTATTCTGCTGAGACTGAGCCGACAGTGGATGGGGCACTGTTGTTACATGCTAATACCTACTGGAAGTCGCCCCGGTGGACAGAGGAGCAGGGAAAACAACTGCCCTTTCTTTCAGAAAAGGTTCAAATCACCGTTCATCCTCGGCAGACACGCTTCCGCGTACTTGATTTTAAGATCTCACTGCTAGCGTTGGTGCCCCATCTACGGCTTGGCGGATCGGATGATGAGAAAGGATACGGTGGTTTTTCAATCAGAGTGCGACTGCCAGAGGGTATTCATTTTGCTGATGCCCAGGGCGAGGTAACGCCCACTACCAACGCCGTGAACGCCGGGCCATGGATGAATATCTCAGGAAAGCGAAGCAGGGGTAATAGGAAGGGCGGGATTGTAGTGATGAGTCATCAGACCAATCCTACCCATCCGGAGCCATGGATTCTTCGCAAGACCAGCAGCATGCAGAACCCAGTGTATCCGGGACGTGAGCCCGTGCCCGTATCAGAACAAGAACCTACGGTGATACAATACCGCCTGGTGATCTATCAGGACGAGCTACCGGACAAACAGATCGATTCCTTGTTCCAGGCGTTTAATTATTCAGATAGCTTCCGGGCCTCGTGGAACGATCTGCTACGAAGATGGTATCCGCAGGCCGTGGATACCGTATACGGAGGATACTTGGCTAACCTTGACGCTGCATGGCAACCGCTGCCGCAGCAGCACAAGATGGTGGTTACCCAGGCGCGGCACTTATGGACTACCGCTCAAGCGGCGATGCGTTATCCGCAAGAGCCGCTCTATGGACAGGCCGCGGACCATGGGTACCAATTTTTGAGTGATCAGCTATGGGACAAGCAGCACGGCGGATTTCGATGGCGGGTAGACCGAGCCGGAGCGCCCCTATCCACTGAAGCGTCGGATCATATGATGCGCACCTACGGCAACGCATTTGGCATTTATGCGTTGGCCGCGTACCATGCCTATCGGCTGGATGACGAAAGTCTAACGCTGGCGCAACAGGCATTTCGATGGCTAGAGCAGCACGCTTACGACCCGCTTCACAGGGGGTACTTCAGCGCGATCACCGAGACGGGAAGGGTGATCGATGCACAATTGGCTAGCCAGCTCAATCTACCCATCCACGCTACCTACAAAGACCAAAATACCAGCATTCACCTGCTGGAAGCCTTCACCGATTTGTACCACGAGTGGCCCGATTCTTTGCTGCGCCAGCGTTTGGAGGAAATGCTGGTGCTGGTTTGAGACACCATGGTAACCGATTTGGGTTACTTGCAGTTGTACTTTCAGCCTAACTGGACTTTCGTATCGTACCGCGATTCATCACAGACCGTTCGAACGGCGAACTACGCCCTGGATCACGTTTCGTTCGGTCATGATATCGAAACAGCCTTCTTGCTGCGCGAGGCTGCCGAGGCGCTGTACGGCACCGTGGATGAAGACACCCGGAGAGTGGCCCAAAAGTTAGTGAAACATACGCTGAAGCATGGTTTTGATCCTCAACGTAGTGGCATTTATGATCAGGGATACTACCAACCAGGCACCGACTCGGTTATCATTGTGAACGACCATAAAGCTTGGTGGTCGCAGGCCGAAGGACTCAATACTTTATCGCGTTACGCCGATCTTTACCCAGAAGATTCTAGCTATCGTACCGCCTTTCAACAGCTGTGGCAGTACGTTCAGCGGCACGTTATCGATCCGAAGCACGGTGGGTGGTACGCGCAGGGTTTAGATACCGCGCCCACCGCCCGACTCGCTCCCAAAGGGCAACAGTGGAAAGGAAACTATCACAACGGCCGAACGCTTATGCACCTAGCCACTCCTCATGAAGTTGACCTATCAAATAGATAGGGGATGTGCTTTTTTAAACCATAAGTAAAATTACCTATTGGCGGGTGGCACGAAGGTTGGGCAAGGTAGGTATACCATCCTCTGTTCATGAAGAACTTTATCAGCCCTATGTATAACCACAATAAGCTAGGGATGCTGGCGATTGGCACAATAATCGTCCTGATCGTTTCTTCGCAGGTTATCACACAGGCTATTTACTATCAACAGGCCAAAAGTGCCCGGGTGCTGAAGTGGGCCAACCACCTGCCCGCCCTGAACCAAGAGATCAATCAATTGTCGGTAACATTGCAGCAACAGCCCACTAATAATCAGCTGCTTACTACTGAACTCGACCGGCTCAATAAGCAGTGGAACGAAGTGCACATTGGTTTGCTTATGGGCAATGATACCGCCGCAATTCCGGCCTGCAACAGCGATTCGTTACTAGCGCTATACGCGCAGATGCAACCGTATCGGGATAGCATCTCGAACGCCGTGATTACTTTGGTGAACACTAATTCTGCTAAAGACCGGGTTTCGCAAGCCAAAATCATTCAGCAAGCCAATAGTAACTATCAAGCAACCGTAGGGCAACTGCTAAGTCACTTAGAATCGGAAGCAGCGCGGCAACTCACCCGACTACACCGCGTGGCGCTGGGGTTAGCTATCTTTTCGTTAGTGGTGTTACTGTTCGAGTTTTGCTTTATCTTTCGGCCAGCTTCCCGCACCCTCGCCGAAAACAACGATGCGCTGGTAAGTGCCTACCAGGAACAAGAAGCGCTCAACAAAGAACTTACTGAAGTAGAGGAGGAACTACGTCGGGCGCTATCCTCACAGAAAGAAATATCCGCTAGCTTGGAAAAAGCTAAAACGATAGCCGAAGAAGCCGCTATGGCCAAAGCGCAGTTTCTCTCTACTATGTCACACGAAATCCGCACGCCCATGAACGCGGTGATTGGGCTCACTAATCTGCTCATTGAGGACAATCCTAAGAAAAGTCATGTAGAAAATCTACAGGCCCTGAAGTTCTCGGGAGAAAATTTGCTCACCCTGATCAATGACATCCTGGACTTCAGCAAGATCGAAGCAGGTAAGATCGATCTGGAAAAATCAGAATTTCAGTTGAGTGCTTTGGTCAGTGGGATCGAGCGAACCTTAGGCCTTTATGCAGCTGAGAAAGACATTGCTTTCGTCTGCCAGACAGATCCTAAAATTCCGGAGCGCCTACTGGGTGACTTCACGCGCATCTCGCAAATACTAAACAATCTGGTCAGTAATGCCATCAAATTTACGCTTAACGGCAGTGTGACGTTTACCACTCAACTAGTAAAGGCTACCCAAAGGGAGGCCGTCGTTACCTTCTCTATCACTGACACTGGTATTGGGATTCCCGCCGATAAACTGGACATCATCTTCGATAATTTTTCGCAGGCCAGCTCCGACACCACCCGTAAGTTTGGGGGCACTGGTCTGGGACTGGCGATCACCAAAAAGTTGCTGGAGATGCACAGTAGTCAGATTAAGGTTGTCAGCAAAGTTGATGAAGGGTCTACCTTTTCGTTTACCCTCACGCTTCAGCGTGCGCTCAAGGCGCAACCTTCGGAGGCTGATGGTGATAGCTTGACCGATAAAGAATCGTTTACCGGCCTGCGGGGAGTTAATATCCTAGTAGCAGAAGACAATCAGATGAACGTGGTAGTAATCCGGCAGTACCTCAAGAAGTGGGGCATCCGATTTGATATTGCTGAGAACGGACGGGTGGCGGTTGAGAAAGCGCGCGCGCAACCGTACGATCTGATTCTCATGGACCTACAGATGCCTGAGATGGACGGGTTCACTGCTACACTGAACATCAAAAAGTTCGCTCCCGACCTGCCCATCATTGCCCTGACTGCCTCAGCCATGCTAGAAGTGAAAGACCGCGTGGAGGAAGTTGGGATGAGCGACTACGTGCCCAAGCCCTTTGTTCCCAGCGAACTCTACCACAAGCTCATGCTTCATCTGAAGCGGGCTGACGCTGCGTCGGACGAGCTACTATGAAGAAGGTTAATGCTTGGATACACGAATACTATGCCTTCTCTCAAACCGAGGTGCGGGGTATGGTGTTCTTGCTGCTGTTTACCCTAGGCATCATCGGATTGTCAGCGTTTTACACCAACCAGCCATCAACCACCCCAGTACCCGACCGCGATTGGAAAACACTTGAGGCATTGGTAGCGCAACTAGATAGTAACCAAGCGTCTTTCTCCTACGCCCGACCCGAGAAGAAAGTTGTCCTGCACCCATTCAACCCCAACACCGCTGATTCGGCCACGTTAACACAACTAGGATTGTCTCCCTGGATAGCCCGCCGGGTGCTTCGCTACCGGGCGAAGGGCGGAGTGTTTCGGATAAAGTCAGACTTTAAGAGGATGTACGGTCTTCCGCAAGCTACCTACGAACGATTGTACGATTACATACAACTACCGGAAGAGAAGCGCGCTTCCGCTTCGACAGCAGCGAAGGGGCAAACGTCCCGGAAAGAGAAATCAGGGGCGTCTAGCTTCGAGAGAGGAAACAATGCCGCCGAACGACGCGAACCACTGAACATTAACGTAGCCGATACCGGTTCGCTAAAGCGACTGCCGGGAATCGGAAGTACCTTATCGGCTCGGATCGTAAAGTATCGGCAACTGCTCGGCGGATTTCATCGGCTAGAGCAGCTTGAGGAAGTATATCACATGAGCGAACGCGGAGCGGCCAGTTTGCGCAGTGAAGCCTATGTTGCGGAAGGAAACACCGTGACGCCGCTCAATATTAACCGCCTCGACGTCAAAACTCTCGCGCAACATCCGTATATTTCCTGGGAGGTGGCCCGAGCGGTAGTGAACCATCGTCGGGACTACGGCAACTACCAGACGCTGGAAGATTTACGCGAAGTGTACCTTATTGACGAAGAACTGTTTGCTAAGCTAACGCCCTATCTGGAAATTTAAACCCCACCGATTCTTCCGCTCGTATGCACCAACTTCTTCAATCTTACCTCCGCCGCCTCACCAACCTGAACAGCAGTAACCGTTCGCTCTACCTGCCTCGGCTGTCGGGTCAGCAGTACGTTGATGTTCACGCCCTGGATCATCTAAACAACTTTCCTTCGTTTAAAATCATCGAGTGGCTCATCGCCGAAGGACAGCACGAGCTGGAAGGAGTGGATCAGGGCGTGGTGCCGCTGTGTCCGGTATTAGACCCTCGGCACGAAGCCAGCAACACCATGAGTCGGCAGTTGAAGCAATTGTCTCGCTCCGAAACGTTTTTTTTTCGAGGAGCAAGGGGTCAGAGACCTGTACGTCGCCTGGCCTTTCGTACGGGGCAGATTCGCCGATGGCACCTTAGTGCGCTGTCCGTTGCTGTTTTTTCCGGTAACCCTTCAGGAGCACCGAGATTCTACCCTGGGCGCCCAGTGGGTATTGCAACCGCGGGCCGAGGTGGCCCTGGCCCTAAACAAAAGCTTTATCCTGGCCTACGCCCACTATAACCAGCTGCCCTACGAAGAAGCATTGGCCGAGCGCACCTTTGACGACTTTGACCAGGATAGCCGAATATTCCGGACCTCGTTGTATCAGTTGTTTAAAGAAGCCTCGATAGAGCTAAATTTTAACCAAGAGATGTTCGTAGATACCTTGCTTCCCTTCGAAGCGCTTACCAAAGCGGGTTTGCAGGAGCAAGAAAAGGACGGGGAACTGAAATTGTATCCGGAAGCTGTACTGGGCATTTTCCCGCAGGCCGGTTCGTACCTAGTGCCTGACTACCTGCACCTGATGGGCAGCGAGCGGGTGCCCGACGTAGAATCGTTCTTTGCCCGCCGTTCGTCAACGCATGCATCTGCTTTGTCCGAAGGCAGCTCAATTGGAGAAGATTCAGATTTGCTCCAGCTTCGGCGCACCCAACCCGTCAAGGAGGAGCAGATATTCGCTCCTTACCGACTAGATGCCTACCAGGAGAAAGCCCTTCGAAAGGTGAAGCAGGGAAACTCTATTGTGGTGCAGGGCCCGCCGGGCACCGGAAAGTCACAGTTAATCGTTAACCTTATTGCCGACTACGCCGCCCAGGGGAAGCGCGTGCTGCTGGTATGCCAAAAGCGGGCTGCCCTGGACGTAGTGTACAATCGACTTAAAGAACGCGACGCCCATCCTTTTGTGGCCTTGGTGCATGACTTCAAAAACGACCGACCGGCAGTGTACCGACAAATCAGTAAGCAGGTTGATGCTTTGTATGAATATCAACTCAAGAATAATAGCTTGGACTCCATCTTTATGGAGCGTAACTTCTTGCAGTACAGCCGCCGCATCGAGCAAATTTGCGAGGAGTTGGATGAGTTTAAGGTGGCCCTGTTCGACCAGCAGGAGGCGGGGATTTCGGTCAAAGAGCTGTACCTAACCTCCGACCCCGCAGGCGACACCATCAACGTAAAGCAGGAGTACCACCGGTTTCGGTTGCCCGAACTGCCCCCCTTCGTGCGGAAGCTGCGCAAATACATCAACCACGCCCAGCGCTTGGACGACGAACGACATCCGTTGAGCGCCCGAAAATCATTCGCCAGCTACGGGGTGAGTGATTACCAAAGTATGCGTAAGCTAGCCGAAGAGATTCCGGTATTCAAAGCTGCTCTCACCGAACAAGTGAGCCAACTGCTGGGTACTGATATCGACTTTGTGACCTGCGAGAATATTCAGCACCAATCGGAGGATATTGACCAGTTTATAGATCTGCTGAACGAAGCGGACAGCTACCGGTATTTCCAGGAAGGCTACGCGGCCGTGAGCCCGGAAGTAGATTCGCTGTGGTTGGCTAATGTTGAGCGGATCGTGAACGAGTGCTACCATGAAGAGCAACCCGAAGCAAGTTTGCCGCCCGATGAGCTAGGAAAGTTTCAGGGGATCTTATCGCAGGCGCAGGAAGCGCGTATGGGGCAAGCCCAGTGGGCCTGGTGGAAGTACTTTTCGCAGGATCGAAAGTACGTGCAGCAGGTGTTTGAAGCCAATGACCTCACCCTAAGCAAAAAAGACTTCACCCGGATGGCAGGTCGCTTGGATGCCCGTCTTAACCTAGAGCATAACCTAACCAAGCTGCGTAAGCAACCCTGGACCCAAGAGGTGCCCGCCTGGGGGCAACCCGATAGCTACGAGCAGTCCACCGTAACAACGTGGTTCCATTTCCAGAAACAAGCGCTGGCGGCAAGTTTGTTGTTTCAGTCGTTTCGTAACTTCAACGAGTATTTTGCAATCAAGAATAGCACGTACGCTGCATTGCGCGCCAAAGTAAAGCAGTTGCTCAAGGAGCTGGCCGAGATTCCTGAGCGTACCCAGAGCTGGGAGCAGTACTTTACCCCGGCGCAGGTAGCGCAACTAAACGCCCCGCCACAAAGCCAGCAGTTGCTTCGCGTGCTAGAACAAGACTTTGATGCGCTGGTGGACTTCGATACCCTGAAGCAGGACTTGGAGCCCCACGAGGTGGCCGTGATTCAACGCCTTTTGGACCAGCCAAATACTTTGGACGAGGCCCAACTGGTTCGCCTGTTCGACAATAGTATCCGCTTGACGTGGATTGACCACATCGAAACCAAGTATCCGGTGCTGCGTATCGTGTCGTCGGGCAAACTATCAGCGTTAGAAGAAGAATTACAACAGGCCATTGAAGACAAGCTTGCCATCAGCCAGGAAATCATGCTGATGAAGCTGCGGGAGAATACCTACTACGATGTGGAGTATAACCGGCTGAGTAACATGGTTACCTACCGGGATCTGAACCATCAACTTAACAAAAAGCGCAAGATCTGGCCCCTGCGCAAGGTGGTCGAGAACTTTCAGAACGAACTGTTCAACCTGGTTCCCTGCTGGTTGACGTCGCCCGAAACCGCCTCGGCCATTTTTCCGATGGACGAAAATCCCCTCTTCGATCTGGTTATTTTCAACGAGGCGTCGCAGTGCTTTGCCGAAAAGGGCATCCCGGCCATGTACCGCGGAAAGCAAGTGGTGGTGGTGGGCGACCAGCAGCAGCTCACTCCCAACGATCTGTACGCCGCCCGCTGGGAGGAGCCGACCGAAGATGCTGGTATTCAAGAAGATGTAACCGCCCAAGAGGCCGTTTCGTTGCTCGATCTGGCGCAGCACTACCTGCCGTCGGTACGCTTGGAGGGCCACTACCGCAGCCAGTCGCTTGATCTGATCGATTTCTCGAACCAGCACTTCTACGAGGGGCGTCTCAAGATGCTGCCGGACTTTGCCCAGGCCAACCGGCACGAACCGGCGATCCACTACCGACACGTGGAGGGAGTGTGGGAAAACCAATCAAACGCCGGAGAGAGCGCGGTGGTGGTGGAGCTAGTGCGGGAGCTAACGCAGCAACTGCCCGACAAGCGGCTGGGGGTGATCACCTTTAACCGACAGCAGCAGCAGCGTATCCAGGATGATTTAGAGCACGAGGCTCAGGCGCAGAGCTGGGCGATTCCGGATACGCTGTTCGTGAAAAACATCGAGAACGTGCAGGGCGACGAACGGGACATTATCATCTTCTCGGTGGCCTACGCTCCCAACGCCCAGGGAAAAATGGCCATGCAGTTTGGGAGCCTGAACGCCGCGGGTGGCGAAAACCGGCTGAACGTAGCCGTAACGCGGGCCCGCGAGCAGGTGTACGTAGTCACTAGTATTCTACCTACTCAACTGGAAGTGAGTTCGACCAAAAACGCGGGCCCCAAACTGCTGAAAAGCTACCTGGCCTACGCGCAAGCGGTATCGGACGGCAACTACCGCCCCGCGGTGACAAACACTTCGGACCACGCCAACGAGTGGTTCCTGTTCAATCACCTGCACCAGTATACCGACCAGCATCTGGAGGACTACCGGGCTGTTCGCTCGTTACCATTTGCCGACCTCACGCTCGAGGAGAAGGAAATCGATCCTGTGCGCTACGTCGGCCTCATTAACACCGACGACGATCTGTTCTACCAAAGCGAATCGGCCAAGGAGATGCACGCTTATCGGCCCATCTTGTATCGGAAGAAGGATTGGAAGTTCAAGTATATCTACAGTTGACAGTTTTGGCACAATCCGGAAGCAGTGCAGGAAGCGCTGCAGCGGTTTGCCCAAACGCGGGGTGTAAATGCTTAGCCAGTGTCGTACAAAAATCCGGAAATCGGAAACTAATCTGTATATCCTCAAATATGTTGTAAAAGTTTCTGTTATATTAGAAGCAATAATTACCTTTCGGCATCATAAAGAGTAGCAGTCGTATCGCTACCCAATTCCCTCCTAGTACAACAAGTTCGCCTTAGATTTCCTAACCACCATAAACACGTGTATGCATTCTTCCGTAAAGTTTATTAATCACGAACAATCTGATTTTTTTCCTACCCTAAAAAAAAGAGTTAACGCCTACTTCAAAGACAACAGTATCACCCGATTCGGCAACCGTGAGATGTACGTAAAGGCGGCTACGCTAATTGGCCTGTACCTGGGGGCTTACCTCGCCATTCTCTTTCTTCCAATCAACCCCTGGTTCCTACTGCTGTTCGCTGTGCTGATGGGAGCAGCTAAGGCGGGCATTGGGATGTCGGTGATGCATGACGCGCTGCACGGAAGCTGCTCCAAGCACCGTTGGATCAATACCGCCCTGGGAAACACAATGTACTTGGTGGGTGGCAATGCTTTTGTCTGGAAGATTCAACACAATATCTTTCACCATACCTACACCAATATTCACGGTCTGGACGAGGACATCAAGACAAAGCTGGTGATTCGCTTGTCCAAATACGCCCCTTTGCAGTGGATTCATCGCTATCAGCACGTATACGTTTTCTTTCTGTACGGCTTCAATACTTTGTTCTTCATCATCAGCGACCTGATTAAACTGATGAATTATCACCGCACCGGCATGATCAAGCGGCAGAAGTCGGCCCTGCACTGGGAACTGCTTCGCCTGTTCTTCACCAAGATCGCCTACATTTTCTTAACCGTGGCGCTACCCATGCTGATCACACCCCTGTTGTGGTGGCAGGTGATGATTGGGGTGCTGGCGATGCACTTCACTGCGGGCTACATCCTGACCATTGTATTTCAGATGGCGCACATTGTGGAAGGGGTGGAGCAGCCGGTACTTAACGAAAGTGGGGACGTAGAAAACGCCTGGGCGGTGCACCAACTGCAGACCACCGCTAACTTTTCACGCGATAACCGATTATTGAACTGGTACGTTGGCGGATTAAATTTTCAGATCGAGCACCACTTGTTTCCGAGTATGTGCCATGTGCACTACCGTAAGATTTCGGGTATTGTGGAGCAGACGGCTAACGAATTCAATGTGCCGTATCATGTGAAACCCACTTTAGGCAGCGCTTTACAGTCACACATTAAGATGCTGAAGATCCTTGGCGAAACACCGATCGAGTCGGTGATTTCTGAGAAAAAAGCAGCGGCTTAATTTTCTTGGTGTCCAACCCGTTAGCCACGGTTTGCCCGGTGCAAACTACCAAGAAGCCATTAACTGTACCGGATCGGAGGGGCCGAAACTGTGTTCCTCCGCTTGCGACGGACGAATAGGGTAATGAGAACGCCGGTAAGCAACCCTGCTAAAAACACGAGAAACAGCACCACTGCCCGGGGGCTCTCTACTTCCCATACCAGAAAATCGACCACAATGGGAGCCGCATTTTGGAGGATGAAGATGAGAAACAAGCTAAGAAGAACGACAGCGGAAACTAGTTTAACCATGAGTATAAAATATTTGACGGTTGAACAGCATATAGTTCAAGCGTAGGTAGTTGCTTAAAAATAAGACGGTTTCAGCCATAAGAAGTCACTTACGGACTTTGACGGAATTCAAAAATCCCCTGAGGGTAGCGCTAATCAAGTTCGCTATTTCACCCAGATACCGTTCGTCCACTTCTCCGAAATCATCCAATCGATCACTATCTACGTCTAGTACCAACACCACCTTACCATTCTTCACCACCGGTACCACAATCTCTGACTGCGAAGCAGTATTACAGGCAATATGCCCCGGAAAGGCGTGCACATCAGGCACCACGATAGTCTTCGCCGTGGCCCAGGCTTGTCCGCACACTCCCCGGCCGTGGCCGATGCGGGTACAAGCCACCGGCCCCTGAAACGGACCCAGCACCAGTTCCGCTTCCTCTACCAGATAAAACCCCACCCAGAAAAAACCAAACGCTTCGCGGAGCACGGCGCTCACGTTAGCCAGATTAGCGATGAGGTTCGTTTCCCCATCAAGTAACGATTCAATCTGGGGTAGAATCTCTTGGTACGTCGCTTCGTGGGTAGTGCGCTGAATGGCTTGTTTGGTTTCTGTCATACCTACACATACGAAGTGCGTTCACTTTCGTTTTATAAGCAGCAACTGGCCGAAGCAGGAGCTTGGCACCGCCTTTGTTAGCTGCCCTATAAACAGCATACTGAATTGATCGCTATGAGAAATATTGTCGCTATTGTACTCACTAGTTTTTTATCCGGACTGGCCGGAGCCTGGGCGTTCCAGCAGTTTCTGGTCGATACCGCCCCTTCAACGGCTTCATTGGTGACCGATCAGTGGAGGGCATCCCCGCCGGTGGCCCATTGGACGCGCCATGAAGAAGCCCCGGTCACCCGCCGGGCCTTGGTGGGCGAAGACTTCGCCCTGGCCTCGTCTCGGAGCACGCCCAGCGTGGTATACATCAAAACCGTTGCCTCGCGCGGCTACGAGCGGATGAGCTGGCTGGAACTGTTCTTCGACCAGCGCAGCAACGGTCAGCAGGTGAGCAGCGGCTCGGGAGTGATCTTCTCATCCGACGGCTTCATTGTGACCAACAACCACGTGATCGACGGGGCCAACCGCATTGAGGTCATTCACGGTCGCCGCACCTACGAAGCCACCGTGGTGGGCACCGACCCCTCCACCGACCTGGCCGTGCTCAAGGTAGAAACCAACGATTTGCCAGCCATCACGCTGGGTCGGTCGCGCGACGTGCGGGTAGGGGAGTGGGTGCTGGCGGTGGGCAACCCGTTCAACCTGACCTCAACCGTCACAGCGGGGATCGTGAGTGCCAAGGGACGCGACATTAATATTCTGCGCAGCAACTTTCCGATCGAGTCGTTTATTCAGACCGATGCGGCTATCAATCCGGGCAACAGCGGCGGCGCTCTGGTCGACCGGGAGGGGGCACTGGTGGGCATCAACACCGCAATTTTGTCCCAGACTGGCTCGTACGCGGGTTATGGTTTTGCGGTGCCGGTGGATATTGTGAAAAAGGTGGTCGAAGATTTAATTGCGTACGGCGAAGTGCAGAAAGCCTTCTTCGGAGCGCAGGTGGCGGACGTGACGCCTCGTTTGGCGGAACAACTGAAGACGAACGACCTGAGCGGCGTGGCCGTGCGCTCCCTGCAACCCGACGGCTCGGCCGAACGCGCCGGACTGCAAGCGGGCGATGTGATCGTTGAAATCAACGGAAGGGCTATTGAGTCGCACAGCGATTTTGAAGAACTGATTAGCTACTACAGTCCGGGCGACGCGCTTCGCGTCACCTACCGCCGCGAGCAGCGGGAGCGCACCACCGCGTTGACGCTCACCAACCGCGAGGGCACCACCGAACTGCTGCGCCGGTCGATTTATTCATCCGAACCGCTCGGAGCCGACTTAGAGCGAGTTTCTAAGGTCGAAGCTGATCTGCTGAAGATTCCTTCGGGAGTACGGGTCAACGAGGTGCGCAGCGGCTTGATGAGGCGCCTGAGCGTGGAAGAAGGCTTCGTGGTGACGCACATCAATCAGCGTACGATTGATTCGCCCGAGCAGCTGGAAGAAATATTAACCCGCATCCGCGGCAAGGTGCGCATCGACGGGGTGAATGCCCAGGGGAAGAAGGGCTACTATTCGTATTACTTCTAAGATGGGTTAACAACACGCGCTGGAGCCCGATGGTGATTGGCGAAGATGGCATCTACAATGGGCAGTCCTTCGACTACGACGGCGACGGGGATACGGACATCCTGCGTTACCCGGGGCACATGGCTACCGAACTGTTTTTGTGGGAGAATCAGGTGCGGTAACGTCTAATGCAGCCGACTGCCGGGCTTGTTTGCTTTGATCTTCCGAGTATCAACACGCTGACTTGGGGAAACCAAACTTCCAAGCTATCGCTTCATCCGGCTGGCGGGGCCGCCCCGCGGCTGCATGGTGTTAGGGGCAGCCTTTTCAATCAAGCCGCTGTATCTTTGAACTGGATATTGATCTTGAAACTAGCAAGCAGCGTCTCAAGCTCTTTGAGAAACTCACTACGCATGTCTTCATATTGACGCATCATACTTGCCTCACCTGATTGATCTTTGTGAAAATCAATCATATGGTTTAATCGCTCAATCTGTTCCAAAATATCTGACACACGAGCGGTCTTTTCATCTATTACCTGTTGATCTGCCGTTGAACTACGCATCGCTTATCGCTTTAGGGTTGCCAAACTGAATCTCAATAAATCCTTAAGAAAATCGCTTCTTTGCTCTGTTCTTTCTCGTTTCACTAAACCACCCCCTCCAATATATCAAGTCGTATTCACTCACCCAACGTTTGGAATGAGTGGAAGGATACATTTTGACCACATAAGCATCCACTAACCCAAAGGCATCTCGTGCCGCTTGCCTTCGGTATTTGTTCTCAATGAGGGCTTCAAACTTTTCATAAGTCTTGTAATCTATTAGGTTCACAAAGTCAATATCTCTGGGGATCGTTTTCCTGGTGACGAAACTTCCATCAATCTAATGAATAAAGTCTTTGGTTATTTCTTGTTGAATGGCTTGAATAAAATGCATATAATTATCAAAGATTTCAACCCGCTTTTGGTTCTCACCGGCAAAACTGTTCACAAAATAGCTTTTAAAGTCATCTAAGCTAGTCGTTATTTTCTCATATGGTCTCAAATTGCCTCTGAGATCAAATCCTATTTCCATATCGCCATTTTCTTTGCGCAATGATACGGATTTCTTCTCTTTGTTCAGGTTGCCCCCAACGACCGGCGCGAGCCACTGGCCGAGGTTGTTTGCATTTATCTTCCAGATATCAATATTTGTACTTGGTGAAGCTTACATACAAGCTAGTCTTTACTAGGCTTGTGGCTGCGTTTTGTTGTGCGCTGGCTTTTCTTTCATCTGTTTTAACGTTTTGTTTATGAATTCAGTTTTTCCTAAAACATAGGCTCCACGGTCGTTTCTATATTTTGATGCTAGTTCTAGTTTCAAACTTTCATATTCCTTCGCTCTTTCTTCATTTGAATTCAAATAATCCCGAAAATCAATCTGTTCCCACATGATATTTTCTTTTGGGCACATATGAATATGAAAAATTTGATCCTTTTTACCATCAAGATTATAACCTTTGCCGAAAGATGAGTAAGCCTCAATATCTTCTCGTTTGGGAACGACAAAATGAGAATATTCTAATTCAGTAAATTTAGAAATCAGTTTTTCGTCAAATAGTAATTCTGTAGGGATTTCAACCAACATATTGATGTATGGCTTTGATTTGATACTTGGAATTGATGAACTCCCAAAATGTTCGATCCGTAAAATTGATTTTGCTCCGATTTTCTCTAGGATTAGTTTTCTTTCGTTTTCATAAATGTTTTTCCATTCAGGATTATGGTTGACCAGTTCAATCGGGAACAGGGTATTCCAATCGTCTTTGGTCAATTCATATAAGGTCTTTTTCATTTATTTAGCATTTTTGGCTTGCGCACAACGGTCTGGCTATGCGCAGTGCGGGGCAGGCACGAACCTACCTTTCCGTTACGCCATAGCAAAAATCTTTTTGTTTTGTTTTTATCTTGTCCGGCGTAAAAGCAAAATCCAAAAGATTTTGCGCTGCCGCTCGCCACGCCCAGACCAATGAATACGGTACCTAAGCCCGCATTGCGTATAGTCGTTTTGTGCGTCGTTATTTTCAGCTACCATAGTTTCCTATCCACTCTTTAATGTCAGCAAATCCTTTTAGTTCAAGCTGGAATCTTAGTGGTTTTACAAAATCAATTGCTCCTTTGGTAAATGTGGATGTGGTTGCGATAATACCTTGATTGTAATTTTCAGCCATCTGTACTCCGTACAATCCCCTAACGATTTCAACTCCGACCTTATTTTTTTCATTGTAACGTTTACATTCAACTATAAACATTTGATGTCCAAAAGGCGAATTATACACTGCAACGATATCCTTTCCACCATCTCTTGAGCTTGGTGTTAGTGTGACTTCATAACCTTTGTCTTTTAAAATTTCGGCAACTAGTTCTTCAAATTTTCGAGGATTCATTTCCCTCATAAATTCTGGATGTTTCGTCAAGTATTTTATGAGTTCAGCATTTATTTCATTCAGGTCAATCTGAAGCTCCTCATTATTTTCAATGTCTCCTGAATTATAAAGTTGAGGATAAACTTCCTTTAAGGGATTATATTTTGAATAACCTTGTGCTCCGTGCTTATTTGTGAATGGATATTGGACATAGCCTCTTGGTCTCCTCTCTCCTTCTGCTTGTTTTTCGTTTTCATCCATATGCTTTTCGCATAGGAAGGGACAAGTGAAATCTTGTTCGTAAAAGGTTTCGGAATGATGTTGATAGTAATCGTACAAAGTAACTTCGAAATCCGCTTTCGAGTTGCAGGTTTCGACTGAGCAAATAGTTTTTGGTTTATATTCCTTGTATTTTTTATAATTCATTGGTTTGTTAATGACGCACAACGACTTTGCTAGCCCCAGGCCGACCATGTTTGCGATTATCTTTCAAGTATCAATTTCCTTGCTTGGCGCATAAAACTTTCAAATTGCATTTCAAATAAGGCTTGGGGATAGCTTGTGTTGGCAAATCGTTTTTCATTTCCTTTTACAATTTTATCAGTCCGTAAAATAATGATTTTCAGTACTGATTTTATTCAGTTTATCAGTTGCTAAATCAGACCAATTATTCATAAATCTACATTTCTTGTTCCTGATCAAGTAATGGTGGTTTTCTAATGTAAGAAGCAAATATTGTTGCCATTACAATTAAGATCGCTACTTCATAGGGTTTTCCTTTGTACATATGAACAAACACGACAAAAGTCATATAAAGAGCTAAAAGAGTAGTTCCTAGTAGTATTGTTTTATTGTACAAGAACATTGCTGTTGAAACTAAAAGGAATACTCCAGTAGCAGTCATTACACTGCTATTAGCTATAATTTTACTCGTTTGATTTGAGTTAAGGATTTTATCCAAAGCGTTTGGGATATAAAACAATGTAATTATCACTGAAGGCAACCACATCAATAATATTCTTAAAGTCTTATTCATTTTCATTCAGCGATAACTGATTATTCGGTTCGTTTTAAATGTTTGCCAACCGGCCGATGCATATGTGGGCCGAGATTGTTTGCGAATTGGTTTTCTTTATCAGTATTGTAACTTGGCGAAAAAAGCTTGCTCGCTTGTATTTGCTAGGCTCAAATATGCATAGTGTTAGGGGGTGTATTCAATCACCTTGATGAATCCATACAAATTTCTCACCATCATAGTAAATCAATCCACCTGATCCTTCCTCTTCTCTTACTGATATTGCTGCATGGTCCAACCTTACTTCTTCCGTTCCTTTGATATCACCATTGGAATAAAAAGTAGTCACATAGGTTATTTCATCATTGTTGACGCTCCATATATCTATCCATTTGAAATCACTTCCTCCTGGACCAAAAGTATTGCCCCCTCCCGCAAGAAAATGCGTATTCTCCGATTTACATAGAATGAGAATTCCTTTTTTACCGTTATCCTTTCTTTCAATCGGAATTGCTAAATCTTCAGCCCCATCGCCAGTAAAATCGGCTTCCAGAAACAGTGGATCAACAAATTCACTGATCTGAAATATTCCAGATGGCATATGTTTGTTAAACCTTTCAAATCCCCATTCTGGCATTTCGTTGGTTAATTGGGCAAACAACCATGTTGGTAATAAGATCAATATTGTGATTGCTGTTTTCATTTTCTATACCCCCTAAATCTGTACATACGCGATTGCGTATACTTGCAATATAGCGACAGGATGGTGAATTGACCAAGACTTGATTGGTACCGTCTTCATATATTGCACAAAAGCTAATGGTTTAATAGATTATTCTGAGAAAACCGTTGCTAAACGTTTGTAAATGTTTAGTGTATTGTTAAGCGTTTGTAAACATTTGTACAATGCCTGGAACCACATTGTCGCCGAGCCCCACGCATCCAACTGTCGGGCACGCTTAGAAGCCACAATTAAGCACTTAGTGAAAGAAATACGTAGCTCAGCGTTCCTCAGTTAGTACAAAAAGTCTGGCATTTGCTACGCAGCGTCGCAAAACTGCAACTAAAAGATATGTAGATGAGACTATCTGCCCCGTCGCCCAAGCAAAAAGTCTCACCTTTGACACTATTAGTATCAAAAATTAAGCAAAAAGAGTCAAACGCGACACTAAAAGACTAAATTTTGGGCGTTATTCCAAATAATATATGGCACTAGGTCGGGTTGCTTTTACAATTACACTTTCTTCTGAAATAGCACGTGCGTAATGTTTAGAGGTTAATGCTATTGCCTGGCTCTGGGTCAGCCCGTACTTTTGCCGCTGTACCAAACAAAACCCCCAAGAACATGATCAACGACAACGTAGTATCAGTAGAATTAGCCCCGAAAGAAATAGCGGATTCTGTTAAGGCGCTCAAGGCACTTCAAGAAAAACTGAACGGCCAGCTGATCGCGCTGCAACCTAAGGAGCGCCATGAGTTGCCCAAGATGAGTGACAAAACCATGCCCTTCGTGGAGAAGGTCGTTAGCTACGTTGACTCCCGCCCGGAATTTGTTCCGTTCTACTTATCGCCAGAAGAGCTAAAGATTGATTTCAAGGCGGTGAACGACCTGAAGCAAATTTTGCGCGAGGCTGAGCAACTGTGCCAGTCGCTAAACGATACCATCACGCTGTCGGGTAGCGAAGCCTACACCGCCGCCCTGGCCTACTACAGCGCGGTGAAGCAAGCGGCCAAAGCCAACGTGCCCAACGCGCAGCCGGTGTACGAAGACCTGCGCAAGCGCTTCGAGCGAAAGACCAGGAAAAAGACTGATTCCCAGGACGCGTAGTCCGGGGCGCGTAGTCCGGGGCGCGTAGTCCGGGACTATTGCACCAGGCAGAAAGCAAGCACTGTTCAATCAATGTCCAACCTGCGGCTCGGTTGCCTCTTTGGCCACTCCTAGGCGCCTTATCAGGGGACCGACGGTGAGTCCCTGCACGATGATCGAGAACACCACCACCACGTAGGTGACGGTGAGGAAAAACTCCCTATTCATCTCGTTGGTGAGCGACAGCGCCAGGGCGATGGAGATGCCGCCGCGCAGTCCGCCCCAGGTCATAATCAGGTCGGTGTGCGGGGCGAAATCAAGACGACCTTTAAAGAAGGCAATGGGGGCTTTGAGCACCAGGTAGCGGCTCACCAGCACGATTACGATAGCCGCTAGTCCGGCAATCAAGTACTCTGGCGCTAGTTGGATCACCAGCAGTTCGAGTCCGATCAACACAAACAACACGGCGTTCAGAAACACGTCGACCAACTCCCAGAAGCGATCCAAATAGTTTTGCGTGATCTGCGACATGGCGGTTTGCCGGGCACTATTGCCGATGAACAAGCCCGCCACCACCATCGCGAGCGGACCCGAGAAGTGCAGGGCGCTGGCCAGCACGTAGCCGCCCATCACCACCGCCAGGGTGATCATCACCTCGGTTTCGTAGTGGTCGATGGTGCGGGTGAGGTGGTAGGTGATATACCCCAGCGCGAAGCCCAGTCCCACCCCACCGATCACCTCCTCGGCAAACAGCAAACCTACTTCTCCCACCGTGGTGTTCTCGATGCCTTGCTGCGCAACGCTGTAGATGGTCAGGAAGATGACCACGCCCACTCCGTCGTTGAACAGTGACTCACCGACAATTTTGGTCTCCAACTGCTTGGGCGCGTTGGCCTGCTTCAGGATGCCCAGCACCGCAATGGGGTCGGTGGGAGAGATGAGCGCGCCAAACAGCAGGCAGTGAATGAAGGGCACCGACACGCCCAGCAGGTGCACCGCAAGCAGGTAGAACAGTCCGCCCACCACGAAGGTGGAGGCCAGCACTCCCAGCGTAGCAAACACCAGAATAGGACCGGTTTGCTCCTTGAGCGCGTCCCAGTCGGTGTGCAGCGCCCCGGCAAACAACAGAAAGCTGAGCAGCACGTCCAGAATAAGTCCCTGAAAGTCAATCTGCTGAATCAGCTCATTGGCGGTGGTGAGAACGGCCTGGTTAAAACTGCCCACGATGAGTACGACGGAGGTGGCGGCAATGGCCATGATCATCAGCCCGATGGTGGTGGGCAGCTTGAGAAAGCGCACGTTGATGTAGCCGAACACGGCGGCAATGACCGACAGAATAGCGGTGATGGTGAATAGATCCATAGAAAAAGTTATCAGTCCGATTGCTCAATGGCTCGCTTGCTATCATTAACAATTGAGCCATCGAGCCATTGAACGTATTTTAGTAGGTAATTTCAAACTGCACCAAATCCACGAACTCCTGCACCCGCTCTTCCACCTGTTCGGTGGTGAGGTTGATCAGCCGTTCGGGGCCGAACTTTTCCACGCAGAACGAGGCCAGGGCCGAGCCGTAAATAATCGCCCGCTTCATGTTATCGAAAGAGATGTCGTCGGTGTTGGCCAGGTGGCCGATGAAGCCTCCGGCGAAGGTGTCGCCCGCCCCGGTGGGGTCGAACACGTCTTCCAGGGGCAGGGCCGGGGCGAAGAAGATTTCATCGTCGCCGAACAGCAGGGCCCCGTGCTCGCCCTTTTTGATGATCATGTACTTCGGACCCATCTGCCGAATGACCCGGGCCGCCTTCACCAGCGAGTACTCACCTGAGAGGATACGGGCTTCCTCATCGTTGATAGACAACACGTCCACCTGCCCGATCACTGCTTTGAGTTGGTCGAGGAACTGCGGTTCCATCCAAAAGTTCATGGTATCCATCACCACCAGTTTGGGGCGCCGGGTGAGCCGGTCCAACACGGTTTGCTGCACCGAGGGCGTCAGGTTGCCCAGCATCAGGTAGTCGGAGTTTTGGTAGCTCTCGGGAATCACCGGGTCGAAGTCGGCCAGCACGTTCAGTTCGGTGGCCAGGGTGTCGCGGCTGTTGAGGTCGTTGTGGTAGCGTCCCGACCAGAAGAATGATTTCTCGCCTTCTTTAATTTGCAGTCCTTCGGTATCGACGCCGTGCTTTTGTAGCATTTGGATGTCTGACGTGGCGAAGTCGTCGCCCACCACGGCCACCAGTCGGGTGGAGCTGGTGAAATAGGAAGCGGCCAGGGAGATAAAGGTGCCGGAGCCGCCGATGATCTTGTCGGTTTTTCCGAAGGGGGTTTCGATGGCATCAAAGGCCACGGTGCCAACAACGAGTAAGCTCATGAGGGAAGTTAATTGAATGAATGATTGAATGGGGCGAAGGTAGGGAGAATTGGGGAGGATGGGAGGGGATGCGGGGTTTATCTTACTTTAAACCTGCTTGTTTCATAATGCTATTCTCAGTCCCCTTAGCCAAATCTTTGTTTTGCCCGTGATCGGGCATTCCATGCGGGGAACAGTGACTCTACCCGATTTTTCGGGATGTTTGAACTGACGATGACTTCCTTTCTGAGCTACCTGATACCAGCCGTCTGCTTCCAGAACCTTGATGATTTGCTTAACCTTCATGCGGCTATAGTAACCGCTTCGGTACTGGGCGAGGGTATTTCCAGGCCATCTTCCCGCATTCCTTCCAGATGGAGCTGGATGGCTTCTGCCATATGATACTTGGTTTCCTCCGGGGTGTCTCCTACGGT
Organism: uncultured Cytophagales bacterium; assembly: GCA_963761785.1. GTDB lineage: Bacteria > Bacteroidota > Bacteroidia > Cytophagales > Cyclobacteriaceae > Tunicatimonas. The sequence continues at coordinate 12,143 of CAVXII010000001.1, read as the reverse complement.
GATGCAGCCGGGTAGGTCAGGCACGTACGCGCTGTAGCCGTCCGCGGTTCTTTTCGATAATCACTAGGTATTCCATCAATTTCGGGTTTATGCCTAAAGTTAATCAGCTTTCGGCGTTTCCCGAACGCCCCGGCAGTTTTTTTCCTCCCCGCGGGGCATTCTTGAAAAAAGAAGCAGGATTCCGTTATATTTGCTTCCATCCGGCAACCACTAATCACCAAGCGTTTATGGGTAAAATAATTGCAATCGCCAACCAGAAGGGCGGGGTGGGCAAAACGACGAGCGCGATCAACCTGGCGGCGAGCCTGGCTGCGCTGGAGTGTAAAACTTTGGTAGTGGATGCCGACCCCCAGGCCAACTCTACATCGGGACTCGGCTACAACCCCAAGGAGGTGCAGAACAGCATCTACGAGTGCATGGTCGATGGCGTGGACGTGAAAACGACCATCACCCCCACTGATCTCGATTATCTCTATCTACTGCCCTCGCACATTGACCTGGTGGGGGCCGAGGTGGAAATGGTGGGCTTGGATAACCGTGAGTTTAAGATGCGCGAGTCGCTGGCAGTGGTGAAAGACGACTATGACTTTATTATCCTGGACTGCTCGCCCTCGCTGGGGCTGATTACCATCAACGCCCTCACGGCGGCCGATTCGGTAATCATTCCGGTGCAGTGCGAGTACTACGCCCTGGAGGGGCTGGGCAAACTTTTGAACACCATTACCATCATCCAGTCGCGGCTCAACACCGGCCTGGAGGTGGAAGGTATTCTGCTTACCATGTACGACGTGCGCCTGCGGCTGGCCAACCAGGTGGTGGAAGAAGTCACTTCGCACTTTCAGCAGATGGTGTTCAGCACCCTGATTCCGCGCAACATTAAACTCAGTGAATCGCCTAGTTTTGGGTTGCCCGCCATTGTGCACGACGCCGACAGCAAGGGGGCCATCAGCTACCTGAACCTGGCTAAAGAGGTGCTGCAGCGCAATGGTCAGCTGCACTAGCCGGTCAATGCATACCAAATCTACCGTTTGTACGTACTGAATAAAAGATAATCCATGAGTGTTACCAATACAAATACCAACCAGAAACGAAGAAATGCCTTAGGGCGGGGATTAAGCGCTTTGCTCGACGATTCGGGGCCAGACGGCTCGGTACGTCGGGAAACGGTGCAGGCCGTGCGGGCCATGAATGATATTGCGCTGGAGGCTATCGAGGTGAACCCCTACCAGCCCCGTACTGATTTTGATCAGACCGCGTTAGAAGAACTGGCCGAATCGATTCGGGTGCAGGGCATCATCCAGCCCGTCACGGTGCGGGCCATGGGCGGCGACCGGTACCAACTGATCTCGGGCGAGCGGCGGGTGCAGGCCTCCAAGCGGGCCGGGCTCACGCGCATTCCGGCCTACGTGCGGCAGGCCAACGACCAGCAGATGCTGGAAATGGCGCTCATTGAAAACATCCAGCGCGAAAACCTGAACGCCGTGGAGGTGGCCCTGAGCTACCAACGCCTCATTTCGGAGTGCGACCTGCGGCAGGAGCAGTTGGGCGAGCGGGTAGGGAAGAACCGCTCTACGATCAACAACTACCTGCGCCTGCTGAAACTGCCGCCCAATATTCAGGCCGCACTGCGCGACAAGAAGCTATCAATGGGCCACGCCCGTGCCCTGATTAATATTGATAATGTAGAGCAGCAACTGCACATCCACCACCGCATTGTGGACGAAGACCTCTCGGTGCGGCAGGTAGAAGCGCTGGTGCGCGAACTTTCTACGGGCCGACCGGCCAAATCGGCGGCAACACCCACCGAACCGTCGCCCTACTTGCAACAGTTGCAGGGTAAACTTTCGTCGCACTTCGGCACCCGCGTGCAGGTGAAGAGACAGGGAGCCGAAAAGGGCGAGATTAAAATCCCCTTCGTGTTGACCGAAGATCTGACGCGTATTTTAGAACTACTGGAAGTGTGATGAAGGCGCTATACTTGGTTGGGGCGTTTATATTGCTACTAATTGGTGTGCCGGGCTGGGCGCAGGAAACCGAGCTGGACAGTCCCGGACTGGATAGTCTGCGCCAGGAAATAGATAGCGTACAGTTGGACGATCAACGGGTGGTAGGTACGAACCGACCGGGCGACGTGGCCCCTCCCGACACGGTAGTCATCGATATGGTGGCCCCCGAACACTCGCCGCGCCGCGCCGCGTTATACTCCGCTGCGCTGCCCGGTTTAGGCCAGATCTATAATAAAAAGTACTGGAAAGTGCCGATTATCTACGGTGGATTGGGAATTATGGGTTACCTGATTATTCTCAATAATGACCGATATCAACTATTTAGGAGAGCCAATAATGCCGTAACAAATAATCAATCCGAACAGAACCCATTGGCTGGTTTTCAGATTAACCAATATGAGCAACAAAACCGCTTGGAACAACTCGTTCGAGCGTTTTCACAGAGACCGGGATTATATGGTTATCCTCACTGCTGCTTTGTACGGACTCAACATCATGGACGCTATTGTGGATGCGCACCTCATTGAGTTCGATGTGAACCCGGATTTATCATTTAATCTTGAACCCACCGCCGGTTCTCGGCTGGCTTATAATCACTCAGTTCCTTCCTTGCCCTACGCCGGGCTGGCCTTCACCGTTCACATCAAATAGAATGCGGATACTGCTATTAGGATACGGAAAAATGGGTCGCACTATTGAGGCCTTGGCCCGGGACCGTAACCACACTACCGTGGCTATCGACGACCCCTCAGCGGCTGCTTGGAAATCGTTGGACGATCAACCCGTTGACGTGGCGATTGAATTTAGCCAGCCTGATGCGGCAGTAGATAATATCTGCCGGAGCCTCGACCGAGGTATTCCGGTACTGTCGGGCACCACCGGCTGGCTCGATCAAAAACCCACCGTAGATAACTACTGCCGCCAGCAAAATGGCACGTTTTTCTACGCGTTGAACTTCAGCATCGGGGTGAACCTGTTCTTTCGGCTCAACGCATGGCTGGCCGAAACGATGGGCTCCTACTCCGACTACCAGCCCTCGATCGAAGAAATTCACCATACTGAAAAAAAGGACGCTCCCAGTGGCACGGCTATCACCTTAGCAGAGGAAATACTACCCGCCCTGCCAAATAAAACCGCCTGGGTGCTACAGGAAGAAGATCAGCAAATAGACACCACGGATGAACAGATCGTGGTGCGCTCGGTGCGCGAAGGACAGGTTTCGGGCACGCATATTGTGCGCTACCGCTCGGCGGTAGATGACATTGAGATCAGGCACGAAGCCTACAGTCGGCAGGGCTTCGCCCAGGGTGCGCTGCGGGTGGCCGAGTGGTTACCCAACCAGAAAGGCGTGCTGGGCATGAATGATTTCCTGCCGCGGTAGGTTGTAAAAAACCGTATATTTACCCCGTTACTATTTGCGAACCAGCTCGCGTTGAATAAACCAACAAAGTACATGGCAACATTTCTTAAGAGGCGGAGCACGGATAACGATACCACCCGACCGGCCGCTCCCAAGTCGAAGTCCCGCGAGTGGGTAGACGCCATCGTGTTTGCGGTGGTGGCCGCCACGCTAATCCGCTGGCTCTTCATGGAAGCCTTCACCATTCCTACGCCTTCGATGGAGAACTCGCTACTGGTGGGCGACTTTTTATTCGTAAGTAAAATGCACTACGGTGCCCGGACGCCCAAGACCCCCTTGCAGGTGCCGCTTACGCATCAGAAAATCTGGGGCACTGATATCCCGTCGTACAGCGACCTGATTCAGCTGCCGCAGTACCGTCTGCCCGGCTTCACTGACGTGGAGCGTGGCGACGTGGTGGTGTTTAACTTCCCTACTGAGCACCAGTATCCGACGGATCTAAAGACCAACTACATCAAGCGCTGCGTAGGCACCCCGGGCGATGTGGTGCAGGTAATTGACCGTCAGGTGTACGTGAACGACGAGGTGTATCCTGACCCACCGGGGGTGCAGTACCGCTACTTTATCCAGACCGATCAGACCATCAACGAGCGCATTTTTGACAAATTCGGCGTGTGGGAGCACAATGATACTCCCGACGGCTCTATTGTGTTGTGCACCCCCGAAATTGCCGCTGAGTTCGAGAAACTACCCTTCGTGAAAAGTGTGAAAGCAGCCGGAGCGACCAAAGACCAGGTAGCGCCCCGCATTTATCCCGACGCCAAGGTATTTGCCTGGAATGCCGATTTCTTTGGGCCATTGCAAGTACCCGCCGAGGGGCAACAGATCGAGCTCAACGAAGAAAATATCGTTAAGTACGAGTACGTTATCAAGCACTACGAGGGCCATGATGAGGTGGAGCTGCGTGAGGGTAGAATCTATATCGATGGCGTGGCCGCGGATACCTATACCTTTCAGCAGAACTACTACTTTATGATGGGTGATAACCGGCACAACTCCGAAGATTCGCGTTTCTGGGGTTTTGTGCCCGAAGATCATATTGTCGGCAAGGCCTTCTTTATCTGGCTTTCCATCGACCCCAACGAAAGCTTTTTCAGCAAAATTCGCTGGAACAGGATTTTTGATTTGATTGAGTAATCTTTGGCGGATACTGGTGCTTCTCTGAGCATCTTTTCCTGGCTTTTTCGCGATATATTGTATATTTCCGCCTTTTCTACGGAAACTGCCAATCTATGCGCAAATCGCTACCTCTGGTTTTCTTGTTGCTCTTCACGTCCCTTCCCGGGTTTTCTCAAGCTGCGGAAGAGGGAACGGTGGATCAACTCATCGCCTCCATCTTCACCCCGGTTTCGGAGTTTGCTGCCTCCGTCATTTTCTTTCCCCTGCTGACGATCCAAGGGGTGGAGGTGCCGTTTATTTTGCTGTGGCTGATTACCGGCGCAATATTCTTCACCTTTTATCTCGAGTTTATCAACATCCGGGGGTTCCGCACCGCCATCGACATCATCAATGGAAAGTATACGAATGCCGACGATCCCGGACAGGTGACGCATTTCCAGGCATTGGCCACCGCCCTGTCGGGTACCGTAGGCTTGGGTAACATTGCCGGGGTGGCGATTGCTATCTCTACCGGCGGCCCCGGAGCCACGTTCTGGATGATTATCTTTGGCCTGTTTAGTATGTCGGCCAAATTTGTGGAGTGCGCACTGGGCGTAAAGTTTCGCGACGAGCACGCCGACGGGACAGTTTCGGGTGGGGCCATGTACTACCTACGCAAAGGACTCGCTCAGCGGGGATTGGGTAAGCTCGGAGTGGTTTTGGCGGGTTTCTTCGCGGTGATGACGGTTGGAGCTTCCTTTGCCGGGGGCAACATGTTTCAGGTGAACCAGGCTGCTGAGCAGTTCATCGGGATCACCGGCGGGCAAGATACCTTTATTGGTCAAAGCACCTGGGTGTTCGGTTTGGGGATGGCTGTCCTGGTTGCTGCGGTGATCATCGGAGGCATCAAAAGCATTGCCCGGGTGACCGAAAAGATTGTACCCTTTATGTGCGGTATTTACGTGTTAGCCGCCCTGGCGGTCATCGTCGTGAACATCGGACAAGTCCCCGAGGCTTTTGCGGAGATTGTGGCCGGGGCTATTGGGGGCGAGGCACTGGGCGGTGGCCTGCTCGGCACGTTGATTGTCGGAATGCAGCGCGCCACCTTCTCCAACGAGGCGGGAGTCGGGTCTGCCGCCATCGCGCACTCCGCGGTCAAAACCAGCGAGCCCGTCACCGAAGGATTTGTAGCTTCGCTAGAGCCCTTCATCGACACGGTGGTGGTGTGCACCATGACTGCCCTGGTGATTGTCATTTCGGGGCAGCACCGGGGCGGTGCCGAAGGAATTACCCTCACCTCTGATGCCTTTGCCACGGTCATCGAGTGGTTCCCTTACCTGTTAGCGATTGCCGTGCTGCTCTTTGCGTTCTCCACCATGATTTCCTGGGCGTACTACGGAACAAAGGCCTGGGGGTATATTTTTGGCAGTGCTCCGGTCTCGATTATCATTTACAAAGTAATCTTTTGCCTTTTTATCATCGTCGGCGCTTCGGTAGACCGGGAGCCTCTGGTTGGTTTTGGTGACGGGATGCTCTTTGCCATGTCGCTGCCCAACATTATCGGGTGTTACATTTTGGCACCGCTGGTGAAGCAAGACATGAAATCGTTTCTGAAGCGGATCAAACGGGAGAAGGTTGAGGCGTAAAGATTGCCGGTGGTAGGTACAAGTCGCGACCTGTACCTACCGGCAATCAATAACTACAATACAGGCGGTCGTATTGTTCGGCGGTGAGCGCCTGCCGTCTGATCAGTTTTCCGGTAGCGTCCAGGTAGATCAGAATGTACAAATCAGCCTCGGGTACGTACTTCTCGGTGAGGTAGAGGTAGTTATCGGCAGCGAGGTCGCCAAGTAGCGTGATGCCATCGTAGGTAGGCGCGATCACTGATCCCCGTTGGTTGCTCAACACCCCGTAGCCCCGTTGGGAGTAAATGCGCAGCAGTTGCTCTTGCTCACCATCTCCGTTTTCTTCCCGAAAAAATGAAAAATCGTCGATGCCATCGTAGAGCACGTTATCGGGGTTGAGGCTGCTCCACTGGGTGGTGAGAGTGAGTCGGTAGATCAGCCATCGGCCGTCGGCCTTCACCAGAGCGCTTGTATCGTTCCAATACACTACCCGCTCGAAGGCAAAAGGAGTTAGTCGCTCGTTGGTGGCAGTGACGATGCCGTACTTTTCGTTGTTCTTCGCTACGAACCGCCACTGTGCGGCCGAGTCGGCTTCGCAATAGAGGGTGAGCGCACTTTCGTAGGTTGGCTCCAGGGTGATGCCCGCTGGGTGAATGTACAATCCGAATTTTTTCCGGTTGAATAAGCTAAGCATGCCGGGGGGGGCGTAGTTGCCGATGCCTTCGTAGCGGGCGGGGAGCAATTGGTTCCCTAGGCTATCTACCAATCCCTGCTGCCGCCCCTGCTCCGTCACGATGAGTCCCTGCGGATAAACGGTTGCCCCGGCGAAGGGCCGTTCCAGGATAGTTTCACCTTGTTGGTTGACGATCAAAGAAGATCCGGTAGTCGGCTGAACCCATAAAAACTCCCGCAACTGATCGGTTGGCACAATTCCCTCGGTACGCAGCAGGCGGAAGGTGGCCGGGCCCCTTGTTGAGGAACGCGGAAACCGGATTTGTTGCCCGGTGGCCAACCGCACGTTCGCGCTGTCACGACCGGTAGCGTCATCGGACAAAGTAAGCACAAAATGGTCGCCTAGAATCTGTACGGAGTTCGAACGCTTCTTTGCGGCCGTCGTCGACGAGCCAGAAATTGCTTTGATTTTTTAGGGCGAGCCAACGATCGTTATAGAAAGCTTGCTCATACCGAAGGGTATCCGACGAAGGGCTACCGGGTTCATAGAGCGAGTACGAGGTGCGGATTGCGGTTCTTAACGTATCACCGACCACCTGTTGCAGGGTGTCGGAGTGCTTCAGCAACCAGTAGTTGGTGGCCAGCGAGTCGCTACGAAAGCGCCGCACCACCTCGTGGGATTTCAGCGGCACCACCTCGTTTAGTTGATTGTCTAACACTCCTTCCATTTCTCCTTGGTAGACCAGCAGCAGGCCGTCGTTGAGCCCGGCCACGTCGTCGAAGCGGTAACGCAGTTCGGGGAGTGAGCCAGGGTTCTCTAAGATTTGCTTCCGGGTGGTGACGGCCAGCAGTCCGTTACGTTCCAGCATCAGGAACGGCCCAAATTCTTCGATGAAGGCGTATTCAGGATCAAGCACGGTACGGCCCGAGAAAGCTTTCAGTCCGCAGCGGCCGTTCACCTTAAATTTAATAAACTGGTAGGGCACGGGCCAGGAGTCACTAGTCGTTTCGTCGGCCGCCACCAGCTCGATCGCTTCTATCTGCTCTTGGGGAGCGATGATGGCGTGTCCGCCCTGATGCATCAGTTTGAACTTTCCGTTGGCGGTAACTTCCAGCAACCCGGCCTCCCGCTCCACCACGGTTTCGTCGAGCCGCACTTCTGCCGAGTCGGCGGGTGTGAAATCTTCGCTGAACGAAAAAATCACGGCCCCGGCTTTGGTCAGAATATCGTGCTGCAACTGCTGGTTTTGCTGCCGGGCGGCGTGCACGAAGGTGGTGGGCACTCCCTCACAGAAGTAGGTGTCGGGCAGAAAGTCGTAGGGAGTCTCCGAGAGCGGATTGCCCTGCGAATCAATGAATCCAAAGCCAGACGGCCCGATGCTGGTCTCCTCGAGCACGGGGGCCAATGAACGATTTTCGGTGCGGATGGCGCGGCGCAGCGAATCGGCGTAGGGCAAGCCGGGGAAATCCTGCAGGAAGTTACGGGGCGGATAGGCCGTGCGGTAGAGGTGATACAGGGTGTTGACCGCAGGTCGGGCTGGGGCGCTGCGCGGGTACTGTCGGGCGAAGCGGGCGTAGCTCAGCAGGTGACCGTCGGCCGTACTGATCTCGTAGATGGCCCGTTCGGCTTGCGGACGGTAGGGAGAGTTTGGGTAGGTTTCCAGGAAGTGCAGGTAGCTGGCCAGATCGTCCTCTTGGGTAAGCCCCTGAAACGCTAGGGTATTGTAGCGTTCTTGGGCCTGCGCGTACTGGGCTGCTTCGGGATAGGTGTCCATAAAGAACTTGTAGGCGGGGTAGGTGTCGACCTGCCGGATGCTGTCGTAGGCCAGTTCGTTGCGCCGGAGGATGGCGCCGGGCATCTGCGGGGCGGTAGAAAAATCAACCAGGAAGCGTTGGTAGGAGCGCAGTTTATCCTGCTGGGTGGCCCGGGCGTAGGCCAGGCTATCGATGCGCAGTTTCTGTTGTTGCAGCCGGGTGGTATCGAGGTCGAGTTTACGAAGCAGTTTGGTTTGCCGTTTTTCGGACAGTTGGGGGTAGGTGGCTATGGCCAACTGTGCGTATTGATAAGCGGTATCGATGTTGTAGGAAGCGTAGGCGGAGTCGGTGTAGAGCAGGGAATAGCCGTAATAGGCGGCGACGGGCAGGGTATCTTTTTCTACTGCTTTGCCAAGTTGGGCGCTAGCTTTGGGGTACTGTTGCTTTTGCAGTCGGGACAGGGCTGATTTAATTCCACCGCAGGAGAGCAGTAGGGTGCTGCAAAAAGAAAATGTTAGTCCGACTTTTAGGCACGCGGGTAGACGTATAGACATGGGTTAAAGAGCCGATTCGTTGATCAATGAAGGGGGAAAGGTAGCACACTGTAACGAAATCTTCAACAAAGCGGGCGCGAATGCTTGAAAAATGATAAGAAAATCCTAAGTTTGTGCCTCAGTTTTTCAGTGAGCTATGCTGAGGAAGTGATCGGGATGTAGCGCAGTCCGGTTAGCGCACTACGTTAGGGACGTAGGGGCCGCTGGTTCGAATCCAGTCATCCCGACTTAGACAAGCCTAAAAACCACCAAAACCCCTTAAATCGCAGGATTTGAGGGGTTTTTTGTTTTTCCACCCCCCAATACATGCATAGAATCTCAAGAAAAATGTGCCCATATCATGGCCCATTTTTTCTTCTTACCTTTTGGGCACAGAAATGAGTTTAAGTATCTGAAATACAGCAACTTAAACTCATAAAAGTTAGTCTTTTTTGTGCTGGTTTGATATAGTTTCTGTGCCTATTCCAGGATGGACACAGCCAAATGTATTCAAAACCCTTTAAACTGTATTGCTATGCGATCTTCTAACACCTTTAGTATCACCTTCTTTGTCAAGAAATACCGCACTTCTTACGGAGAAGCCCCTATCTACGTTCGTATTACGGTAGATAGCAAACGAATCGACTTATCTATTAAGCGCAAAGTAGCTATTGACCGATGGGATGAGAGCCGGGGTATGGCCAAAGGCAACCGGCAGGATGTCAAAACACTGAACGCTTATCTGGAACAAATACGCAACCAGCTATACGAATGCCAGCAGCAACTGGAGAAAGAAAGAAAACTGGTTACCGCTGAGTCAATCAAGAATCGCTACCTAGGACAGGACGAGCGGGGTAAGACACTGAAAGAACTCATCGAGTATCATAACGAAGAAATGAAGGATGAACTAGCCTGGGGTACACAGAAAAACTACCATACCACCCAACGCTACGCCTACGAGTTTTTACAAAAGAAGCGTAAGACTTCCGATATCTACTTGGATGAGCTGAACTACAAGTTCATTAAGGACTTCGAGAAGTATATCAAGAACCGCACTCCGGACGGCCACCAAAAGCCTTGTACTCAGAATGGAACGATGAAGCATGTGGAACGGCTACGTAAGATGGTAAATCTAGCCGTGAAAGAAGAATGGCTCATCAAAGACCCTTTCGTAAAGTTTAAACTGAAATTTGAGAAGAAGGAACGAGGTTTTCTTACCCAGAATGAATTGCAGCGTATTGAGGAAAAAGAATTTCGGATTGACCGACTGGATCAAACCCGCGACATTTTTATTTTCAGTTGCTACACCGGGCTATCGTACGCTGAAGTATATGATCTAACTTCCGACCATATTATCACCGGTTTAGATGGTAAGCTTTGGATTCAAGGGCGGCGTCGGAAGTCCAAGGAATGGTTTAAAGTACCTCTACTGCCCCAAGCGAAAGCGATTGTAGAAAAGTATCAAGAGCATCCGCTGGCCCAGTCAAATGGTAAAGTATTGCCAGTGTACACCAATCAAAAGACGAATGCGTATCTTAAAGAGATAGCTACACTCTGTGAAATTGACAAGAATTTGACATATCACTTAGCCCGGCACACGTTCGCCACAACCGTAACCCTGTCCAACGGGGTACCCATTGAAAGCGTCAGCAAAATGCTCGGCCATACCAGCTTGCGTACCACGCAGGTGTATGCTAAGGTAGTGGAGCAGAAACTTAGCGAGGATATGAGTATGCTGGAAGAGAAGTTGACGGAGAGAAGCGGAAATAGAAATTCTACAGCGGTAAACAATAGATAGTAGATTGTGAAGCGTAGCACACACTACACTTCAGTATTAGTTCGTATTGATCTCCAAGCCGTGCTCTTCTAACTGATGATGTCGGGGTTGCTAACTGCTGGTGCCTCTGAGGGAAGCCTTTAGATAATAACTATCGGTAGTTCCATCAGAATGCACTGATTTGATACTCCAGATAAACCGGGTAATCAAACAGATCGCTGTCAGTGTACAGGAACCAAGTATGGCGAGCGATCACCTGCCACGGTCTATCGTCTACCTTTCTTGAAATAGTCGGTCATCCAGGCACGATTTGCTAAACTTGATCTCTCTGAAATTTTCAGGAGTCAACGTAATGGAAGGCAAATCCCGCTGGTTTTGATGGGGAGCGTTGTTTTTTATTTGAGTCACGATCTTTACATGTTAGTGGATTACTACTTTATCGGCTGACGTACACATCTTCCCACTTCCAACCATTGTTATAAAGAAACCCGGCTAACAGCTTTCGCCGCGGTGTGAGCTCACGCCATTTTTTCTTTATAGCGGCGGGGTCAGTCAGCACTACCAGGCGTTCCCCTTTTAGTTCCGAGAGATCAGGCAGTACATCAATTTCTCGTGCTGAGTGTACGAACGTCTTGTCCAAGGTATCCAAATACGTGCTTAGCGCATTTCTGAGGGGACGCAAGCTTCGTTGATCTTTCTCTATCACCGGATCGAACAATAACAAAGCGATGCTCAAGGCCTCGTCGAGTTTAACGATATTAATGGCTATTGAACTTTTTTTGCGACCACTGTGGAAAAAATGTAGCGTAGAATACGCCCGGTGGTTCTGAACATGTCGGTTAATCATTTGTCGTAGTTCGGTGGCCACCGAGGTTAACCCTGAAAGGCTTCCGCCGTCCCAGGCGTTAGTTAGCAGTTCCTGGGGCGAATCACCCATGTTGGCGATAAACAGACTCAGACTTCGTTTGTCAATAATGGCAGAAGCCACCGAGATCACGTACGTCATAGCGGTAGTGATAAAAATAAACCCCGCGAACGAAAAGACCGCCGTAACCAGTTGCCACTCTACGCTTCCCGGTTTGAAATCCCCGTTGCCCAGGGTGGACAGCACGTAGCCGCTATAGTAAAGCTTATCTAAAGCCGAGGCCGGAAGGCTCTTCGAAGATGTCACTACTGAATGGTAGTCACCCAATAGGACGAGAAATAACCCTAACCAAAGCAGTCCCAACCACATGACAATCAGGGTAAGGATCACTG